>OY969768.1:0-5320686 GCA_963702875.1 uncultured Solirubrobacterales bacterium | reverse complement strand
CCACGCAGCACCGGTGGCCAGGGAAAGATCACGACGTCCAGTGGCGCGATCTCGAGTCCGGTGGACGTGACGAGATCCTCCGCCTCGTCGAGTGCGCCCCGTGCTAGCAGCACCTCGACTAGCGTGGCTGCTGCCATCCAGTAGATCGTAGGTGTCGCTTCGCGAAGCGACACGAGCACTTCCCATCCGGCGCGAGCGTCGGCTTCAGCGTCGAGCAGCGCCCCATGACGGAACGATGCGATCGCCCGTTGGGTGCGCCCAGAGCCGATGTTGATGATCCAGCCGCGTGCCGCGTGCGCGGCCTCTGACCGCTCGTATTTCGCGGCGCCCGCGGGATCGCCGCACAGCGTGTCGATCCACTTCAGCGACACGGCGGTCTCGATCCCGTCCTCGACGTCATCCCAGCGTACGTTTGGACGGATTTGGCGCACCAGCTCGAGCGCGCGAGCCGCAGGCTCAAAACCCGTCTGCGCGATGCTCAGCGCAGCGATCGCCGTTACGCGCCGCTCGCCGCGCGTGGCGCCCGCGAGTCCGGCGGCGAGCTGTCTGATGGCATCGTGGCGTCCGACTCGGTCTGGATCATCTGCCCACCACGACGCGTACCAGTCCCTTGTCCCAATCAGATCCAGTTCCCTCTCTGATTCGGCTCCGGCAAGTTTGATCGCCGTATCGAAAACCTTGATCGCGTCGCCGATACGGCGTCGTAGGCGAGCGCAGTGGCCATCCAGCGATAGGCCGTCAAGCGCAGCTCAAGCTCCTCGGTGCGAGCCGCCTTCTCAAAGCTGGCCGCCGCCCGCGCAGTATCGATCCCAAGCAGTGCCTGACCGAGCTCGAAGTGAACCCGGGCGCGCAGCGCAGGCTCGGGCGGCTCATCGAGCGCTCGCTGCAAATATCGCGTCGCCGCATCCGGCGCACCTCGTGCCGCCGCATCCATGGCCGCATCGCGTAACCAGTCGACGACTCGAGCGTCGCCGAGCGGCTCGCAAGCCAACGCCTGAATTCCCACCTGCTGCGCACCGGCGCAGTCTGCTGACAAAATTTCCGCGGCGCGGCGGTGCGCCCTGCCACGTTTTCCGACGGGCATCTCGAGGTAGATCGCGCTGCGGGCGATCGGGTGAATGAACTCAAGCGGCTGGCGGGGCTCGAGAATCTCGCCGACCGCAAGCGCATCCCACGCCGTCAGCGCCTGATCTGGGATGAGTCCGGCCAGCATCGCAGCGTGACGAAGCTCTGCGTTGGCCCCCAGAACCGCCACCGCGTCGGCGAGATCCCGCGCGGACCCTCCCAGCCGGGCCAGTCGCACCACGATCGAGCGGGCGACCGCGCTGCTTCCAAGCTGTGGGACCAGTCGCGCGTTCGCTGCGGTCGGTTCGATGCCATCCGCGGCCGCCGCGCGCAAGAGCTCACGCACGAAAAACGGGTTGCCACCAGTCGCCCGGTGACACGCGACCGCGAACTCCGGCTCATCAACCCCCTCAAACTGTTCCCCGGCCAGCCGGACAACCGCCCCCTCTGAGAACGGACGCACGACCACGGTCGACACCCGCTCCACCGAGACGCCTGCGACCAGCTGATCTTGATCCGTTTCATCGGGACGAGCGGCGCCGAGCAGCAGTACCGGAAGCTCCGAGACGCGCGGATGGAGATATTCGAGCCACCGCCGTGTCTGCGAATCTCCCCAATGGAGATCGTCGACTGCTAACAGGAGCGGCGAGCGATCGGACAAGTTCGCCAACAACCAGTAGAGCCCGTGAAGAGCCCCGAATAGATCACCGTCTGGCATCCCGCGCTTGAAACCAAGCGGCCCCTGCGCTCGCGCTGCGGCGCCGCTGAAAAGCACGCGCTGATCCGCTTCGCTCCGCTTGCGCAAGGTGCTTGCGAACAACTGGGTCGCCAGCCCGAACGGCAGGCGCGCTCGAGCTCGCTGCCTCGCGCTCGTAACACCGTCAGACCCCCGGTGGCCGCGCGCGCCGCCGCCTGATCGAGCAGCGCTGACTTGCCTAGCCCCGCGCCGCCTAGCACCAGCGCGATCCGGCCCCGACCCTCGACGGCATCTGACAGCCACCGGTCAATCACGGCGAGCTCCTGGTCGCGCTCTAACAGGACGGGTCCTGCCGCTGAGGACACCCGCGGAGTCTCTCCATTGCCCACCAGGGGCAACGTAGACGATCGCGGCAGCAAGCGAAAACTCAGGGGACCCTCACCGATGTGAAGGCCAGCACGAGCAGCGACGCTCAGCGCATGCCCACCCCCAATCGCCGCAGGCCAGTCCGGCTCGTGCTCGAACTCGACGCCAGCGACAAACCAATCCGGGGCACCCTGGTCGAACCCGAGCGATACGCCCGCAGCTTTTGCGGATGGTTGGCCCTCACAGAGCTGATCGAGACTGTCCGCGCCGGCGACGGACACCAAGGGGACCATCGCCGCGGCGACGCACGGTGAACCACACGCGGACATTCGCGGAGGTCGGAGATCACGCCGGCAAAGTTCGGGGAGCCTCCCCGACGCGAACCCACCCACCGATCGCCACGCTGCGCAGGACACAACCCCATCCCAGGAGGCACAAATGATCAGCCGCAATCAAACCAGCCGCACCGCGAGACAAATCCGCGACGCGACAGTGACCAGACTCCTAGCGTCTGTGATTGCACTGGCCGCTGTGGCAGCGATCATCACCACTCCACTCCTCGCCAGCGCCACGCCCGTCAAAACACAGCCCTCACAGGCATCGCGAGTCACATTCAACGCGAAGTTCATATCGTTCGCCACGCCCGACCCATCATTCCCCAAGCCAGGCGACACCGAGGTCGCCGAGCTCCAGAACACCCGAAACGGACATCAGATCGGCGTAGACCGAACCGCCTGTATCGTCATCGATCACGCCGGAGCCGAGCAATGCCTCACGACCGTCGGCCTGCCGGGCGGCACGCTACAAGTCGCATACGCCAGCAACGTCACCGTGACCGACCTCACAACTCCAATCACCGCCGGAACCGGCCGCTACGCCCGCGTCAGCGGCTACTTCACCCTCCACCCAACCGGCCCCAGCACCTACCGCGTGACACTCCACCTCTCATAACAAGCGGAAAAACAGCACCGACCGAACGCCCCCAGCCAGAACTCCGCTACGGCCTCGGCAGGGGACAGCCTCAAACGTTTGCCGGACGTGGGCCACGCCCTTGGACTGTCGCGTGGTGTGTCCGGCAGGTGGAGCACCGCGCGTTGAGAAAGCTCGGGGTGCATAGCAACTGACAGCAACCGACTATTGACGCCGACAGGAACGCGTGTGGTTGGTCGTTGCGCCGGCGCCAGTGGTCGGTTTCGCCCGCACGCCACCAGCTTGACCTCCGGAGCTTGGAGCTGCATCCGACGATTCCGATACGCGCTGCCGAGCATCGGGCTCGCCTCGGCTACGAACCCACCCATGTCAAAACTCTCCCTCACCACTGCACGATCGACAGCCTATGCGTAGCAAGAGTGGCGCCAAGTCGCCGACCCAGCCGCAAGGACTCGGCTGCCGCTTCGCTCTCTCGCTGGCTGAGAGCAGCAGGCTTATCGGCGCCCGGGCGGCGGCGGCCTGTCGCGAAATCTGGTTGCATCGCCGAACACGCAGAGGCCGAACCAGGAGGTGGCATGAACATCGAGTTTCTCTCGACTGTGGCGATGATCTCGCCCGATCCATCCGCCAGCCGCAGGCTGTACGTCGGCACGCTGGGGCTCCCGTTGGAGGGCGATCGTGGAGAGTATGTCCACAGCGAGCAGATCGCGGGCTGTAAGTCGTTCGGGATCTGGCCGCTGTCTGAGGCGGCTGAGGCGTGCTTCGGGACCTCGCACTGGCCGGTGGAGCGGCCGGTGCCGCAGGCCAGCATCGAGTTCGATGTACCAGACGCCGCCGCGGTGGGCCCGGCGGTCCGGGAGCTCGAGCTGGCTGGCTACGAGCTGCTGCACGGACCGCGCCTGGAGCCGTGGGGTCAGACGGTAGCGAGGCTGCAGTCACTGGAGGGTGCGATCGTTGGGATCTCCTACACGCCGGTACTGCACGACGAGGACTGATCACGAACGCGACTTGGCTTCTCCTTGGTCGCCGGACCGGCTACGAGGCCGTCGCGTCTGCTCTGACAGCTGAGTTAGTCGAAGGAGAGGCGGGCGCTGACGGCCGCTCGCCGGTCGGTGAGCGGCCGGGGTGTCAGAGCGTGAGCGCCGCCGTCGCTGAGATCGTTGGCTGGCGTCGGGATCGAACAGCGTCGATGATCTCTGAAGGGTCGATGCCCTGCAGATAGGTCGACGTCGTCCCGAGGTCGCTGTGCCCAAGCTGGCGTTGGATGATGTTCACCGCCACGCCCTCACGGGCGAGCTCGACCGCGTGCGCGTGGCGTAGCTGATGCGGTGCGAACCGGCGACGCACCCCGTCCTCTGCGGCGAGCTGGCGCAGCTCACAGCGGGCAGCGGTCGCCGCCCAGCGCCGGCCGCGGGTGGGGCCGTCGATGACGCAGAACAACGAGCCGACCGGAAGCGAGACGCGATGCGCCATCCAGGCCGCGAGTTGCTCGAACCCGAACGGGTCCATCCCGGCTTCGCGGCGTTTGTCGCCTTTGCCGCGACGGATCAGCAGCGACCCGCGGGCGGTATCGATGTCGGTCTCGTTGAGCGCGAGCGCCTCGCTGATCCGTAGCCCAGCACGCCAGAGGACGGCGATCAACGCTCGCAGGCGTAGGCCGTGGCGGTCATGCCCGGCCTGGCGCATGACCACAATGATCTCCTCGGGACGCGGCGGGTCAGGCAGGTACTGCATCCCCTTGTTGTGTGGTGCTCGGCCCGCGAGATATCCCGGGGTGGTCGCCGGCGACCGCCGACGACCCGCCGCATCCATCAAGACCATCGAACCTGCAGACATGATCAGCTCCCTTGTTGAGGATCGTCGTCTCGGCGGATCCGAGACGCACCCGGAGCAATCCTCAGCTGAGAAGATCTCCGCGTCCAGCCGCCGCGGGCGATCCGCTGCCGCTACGGCGTCAGATTTCAAGCGGCCTTGACACCCGTCAGCACGCCTGGCAGACGCCCCATCGTTCGTGGAAGCAGGCGTCTCGTTCTGCCGGATCAGAGCGCTCAGTTTCCTCAAGAGCAGCACAGATTGACGGCGCCGTGGAGACTGCTGCTCGCCGGCCGGTTGTGGCTCCTCTCAGCAGCTGGCTAACGGGTCTACGCAACGGCCAGCGGCTCGAGGCGCCGCCGCGCCCTTCCCGGGCTGCCGCCACCGGTACCGCCACGGCGCCACCGGCAACCGGTGCGCGCGGCTTCTGACTACTCTCCCGTCGGGATGAAGGTTGCCTACGTGTTCTCCACCTCGGGCCACACGGCGAGCTACAAGCTCGGGAAGATGATCCTTCCGCAGCTGGAGCAGGGAACGCACGGCGTTGAGGTCATCGGAATGTTCTTCTTTGACGACAACACCTACGTGCTGCGGGCGGGCGATCCCGTCGGCGAGCGCCTCGGGCGGGTGGCCGCCGAGCGCGGAATGCTGCTGATGCTTTGTGACCAATGCGCGCTGGAGCGCGGCCTGGCCGAGGGGGAGATCGGCTCGGCGCGGCCGACGGGAACGGTCGTGGGCGTGCGGGTCGGCTGCTTCCCCGACCTCTACGCGGCGTTGGCGGGCGACCCGCCGGACCACGTGGTCACGCTGTGAGAGGACCGAACTGGTCCTCGGTGGGCTCCGCTCAGCAGAACCACGGCTCGGTGAGCCGTGGCCTCCCCTCGGTCGATCCCATCGGAATGGCCTCGGGCTCTGGGCCGCCCGCTTCGCCGGTCGCCTCGCGCACCGCCGCGCGGATACGCGCGAACGTCAGGCCAATTGCTTCCCGCGCGGCGGCGCTCTGCTGGACCAGCGCGCTGAGGCGGCCGTGCAGCCGGTCGGCTGCTGGGTTGGCTGAGCGCCACGGGTAGCTGAGGCGCTCGGCTTCGTAGGGGCCGAGGTGCTCGCGCAGGTCGTTGCGCTCCAGCAGCAGCGAGCCCTCGGGCACGAGCAGCCGAATCGTGTACTGCACGGGGTCGACGTTGGCCACCAGGTCGTGCGCGGCGACGAACTCGACGATCTCCAGCACGTCACGCGGGGTCGTCCACGGGGTGAAGGGCATAAACGAGGGCCGGGTCTCGATTCCGTGCTCGCGCAGCAGGTAGAGGGCTTGCACCGCCTCGGCGGTGGTGTGGCCCTTGTCGAGGCGGGCGAGGATCTCGTCGTTGACGCTCTCCAGCGCGCAGACAACAAACAGGCAGCCCGAGGCGGCCATCTCCTCCCACACCCCGGCGTGCTCGAGCACGTGCTCGACCTTCGTCGTGCAGTCAAAGGTCAGCTCAGGTCGGCGCTCGTGCAGCGCGCGCACGATCGCCAGAGAGTGGCGCCAGCCGTTCAGGAAGTCGGGGTCGCCGAACGTGATGTGGCGCGCGCCCATGCCCGCAAGGCGCTCGACGTCGTCCAGGACGGTCTCGGCCTGCACAACGCGGATGCGCCCGTCGTAGACGGCGGGGACCGGGCAATGTCGGCAGCGATGCACGCACCCGTGACTGGCCTCCACGTAGCCGACCAGCCGCTCCTCCCCGCCCACCGCCAGGCGGGCGTAGCGCTCGAGTCCGGGCAAAAGCTCGCGCGCCGGCGGGTCGAAGCTGCCGCGCTGCAGGCGGATGATTGGCCGTTCGGCGGCCCGCGCGGGCGCGCCCGGGGCCGCCAGCTCGTCCACCCAGGCCGTGAGCGCCGGCTCGTACTCGCCGGCGATCGCGCGCGCGGCGAGCTCACGCTCTACCAGCTCTCGGCTGACGGTGGCGTAGAGCCCGTAGAAGCAGATCGGCAGCCCGGGGTGCTCGCGGCGCACTCGGCGGCCGGCGCTGAGCGCGAGGCGCATGGCGGTGTGCATCGGCACCGAGAAGCCGACCGCCTGTGTCCACTGCAGGGCGCCGGGGTCCCACGGCCGCACGCTGAGATCCAGGCAGCGGACCTCGTGCCCCGCCCGGCGCAGCGCGGCCGCCGGTGAGGCGACGTGCAACGGCTGGTGGCCCAGCTCGTAGGTCGAGATCAAAAGGACGCGCACGGCTGACCCACGCTAGCGCGCGCCGACCGGCTCGGTCGCGTGCGGCTCGATCCGAATCCGCAGCAGGCCGTGCGCGGCGCGCAGCGAGCGCTCGACCGCGTCGGCGCTCGCCGCGCGCGCGAACATGAAGCCCAGGTACCGGTCGCCGTCGGGCAGCGGCACCACGGGGCGGCCGCGGGCGATCGTGATCTCCAGCCCGCCGATGCCCTGCACCGTCAGGGCCTCCTGCTGCCCCTCGACCGCGCGCAGCACGCCAGCCCCGGGGATCGGGATCATCATCACCCCGGACGCCGCCGACTCCCGCGCCAGGTCCTCGAGCCCGAGGCCCACTGCGTGGCGCAGGATCACCTGCTCCAGGCTCACGCCGGCGCCGAAGCGCAGCGCGCGCGAGCACAGCCCGCCGATCGACCGGGCCGCTAGCTCCAGGACACTGACCCGCTCGCCGTCCACGCGCAGCTCGGCGTGGACCGGTCCCTCCCCCAGCCCCAGCGCACCCGCCGCCCGCGCAGTAACCGCCTCGACCTCGGCCAGGACCGCGGCCGGCAGCCGCGACGGCGTGACGTACAGCGTCTCCTCGAAGTACGGCCCCTCGAGCGGGTCGGGCTTATCAAAGACCGCCAGCACCTCCAGACCGCCCCCGCGCAACAGCCCCTCGACCGCCACCTCCACGCCGGGCAGGTAGCTCTCCAGCAGCAGCGGCGCCCACGCCGGCTCCCGAGCGGCGGCGAGAATCCCCCGGACGCGCTCGGCGGTCAACCGCGCCTGTTCGGCGTCGTCCGCCCGGATCACCCCGCGGCTGCCCGACAACCTCAGCGGCTTGACGACGCAAGGAAATCCCACCTCGCGCGCGACGGCCGCGACGTCGGCTCCAAAGGGCAGCAGCGCGAAGCGCGGCTGCGGGACGCCCGCCTCCGCGAGCGCCCGGCGCATCGCCGCCTTGTCGCGCGTGCGGGCAACAGCGGCCGGCGGGTTGTGCGGCAGTCCGAGGCGCTCGGCGCCCAGCGCGGCAGCCATCACGCCCTGGTCATCGACGCCCACGACCGCGGCGAACGGGGTCTCCCGCGCCCGCTCGGCGATCTGCTCGGCCGCCACTACCGGGTCCGACAGGCGGACAGTGAGCGCACGGTCGCCCATCGCCGCCGACATCGCCGCCCGGCGCTCGGACGCGACCGTAACCGCGACGCCGAGCTCCCGCGCCGCCGCCAGGAAGTCCGGCGCCCGGTAGGTGGCCGACGGCAGGATCAAGAGAAGACGGTCCACGGCGGTATCGTAGATCGGTGCCCGACCCGACCCCCGCACTCCTCGCCATCACGGCAGCGGCCCTCGAGCGCGTGCGCGACTTCCGCGCCGCCGATCCCGACCCGAGCGATCGCGTGCTGTCCGTGCGGGTCACCGGCGCGGCCGACGGCGAGTACGTCTGCGCGCTGTCGCTCGAGCCGCTGGCCAAGGTCCGCGCGAGCGACACCGTGCAGCACGAGGGGGATCTCGCGATCGTGGTGGTCGAGGACAGCGTCGAGAAGCTGCGCGGCGCCACCGTGGACTGGAGCGAGAACCGGCTGGGCGGGGGCTTCGTGGTCGTCAACCCGAACAAGCCGGCGCCCCCACCGCTCTCCCTTCCGACCCTCCCGATGAGCCCGGGAGCCGGCGCCGCCGTCCGCCCTCCCGCTCCGCCCGCAGCGCCCGGGGCCGGCCTGAACACCGACGTCGCCCGTCGCGTCACGGCCGTGCTCGACCGCGATGTCAACCCGAGCATCGCCAGCCACGGCGGACACGCCGAGCTCGCGGGCATCGAAGGCGCCACCGCCTATCTACGCCTCGGCGGGGGATGCCAAGGCTGCGGCATGGCCACAGTCACCCTTAGCCAGGGCATCGAAGTGGCGATCACCCAGGCCGTCTCCGAGATCACCCGCGTCGTCGACGTCACCGACCACGCCTCCGGCACCAACCCCTACTTCGAGCAAGCCAAAAAGTAAAAAGGCCCCGACCTCCGTCAACGAGCGTCGCGCGGTCCTGCCTTCCTGATCATCGTGACCCCGTCCACCGGCGCCCGCGACCAGCAGCACGTCCTGTACTTCGCAGCCTCGGTGTTCATGAGCTTCCTCGTCGGTCTGCGCTGACGATCGCCCGCCTCGCCCGCCGGGAACGGCGACACAAACCGTTCGTCATAACCCTGATCGGAGCGATCATCATCATCGTGTTCACCCTCATCGTGAATCTCGGCCGCGGGAAGTCGCCTGACATCGCCAGTACTCGCGCAACCGAACACGAGGGCTGACCGGGCGCCTTGAGCGCGCGGTCGTCCGCGATCCGACGGGCGATCGCGGCGAGCGATGAGATCCTTGACTGTGATCGTGTGCGGTGGGGCGGATTCACGCACGTCACCGTCTCATGACAACTGCCGGGCAATCCCTCGCAACAGACCCAATGCACCGACGAGCCTCGCCAGCGGGTGCTCCGGCCGCAAGTCCGCCGAGGTTGATTGGCAGCGCCCGCGAGAAAGCCAATCGCCCGGGAATATGCTGGTGGCCATGCTTGAACCGAGCGCAAGGCACCCAGATGCGCCGGAGCCCGGCCCACAGGGCCGATGTGTCTGCGGCGAGAAGGTCACGATCGCCGACGCGCGGGAGGTGACTCTGCCCACGGTCGTGCCGGCTGGCAGGGCTACTACCCCGAGTGCGGCGCACCTCTGTTCGCGATTCGTCGCAGACCGACGGCCAGCTGAGTCACCAAGCTGAGGCCGCATCTGGTGTGGCCGGCGCAGCGTCCCGTTTGTCGGCGTGGAGGGGGCAGACGCCCGGTTGGACGACCTGCGATAGCGCAGCCCGCCGGCCCACCAGTTCTGTTCCGCCGGCAATTCGGCACGTGCTCCCTCGGGGCAACGGGACGAGCAAGCGCCCCGCGCGGACTCCGTCAGGGGAAAGCGAACGTCCGGAAGGATAACGAGCGCTCTGTTGCTGCGGAACGATCTCGGCACTCTCGTAGGTCGCTACCGACGCTTCGGCATTGTCGCCCGTGCGGCACTCTCGTCGGAGGCGGAGAGATCGCTCCTCTCAACAAGGAGCAGAAGCCCAGGAGCCGCCTAGCTCGGAACAGTACGTTGATTCGCCGTCGCCCTCCGACGTTCTCCGGCGACCGGCTCGTGGCTAGCGGGGCGCCGTCCAACGGCTGCGCTTTTTGAAACGTGTCCGGAGGGCTCCGACTGGGACCATGAGTGTCAAGCCGTCGTCGGTCGCGGGCTCGAAGCCGTAGTGGCGGTAAAAGTTCGCGGCGTTGCCGTCAATGGCATCGACGAGCACCGCGCGGATCCCGATCTGATCTGCCGCACCGACAGCCCGCCGGAGCGCATCGCGGAGTAGATCGCTGCCGATGCCGCAGCCCTGCCGGCCGTTGTCGATCGCGAGTCGTGCGAGCAGGCAGATGGGGATCGGGAAGTGCCGCGAGACGCCGGCGCTAACCGACGGTGTTACGGCTGGGTGTTCGACTTGGCCGGCGACGAGCGTGTAGTAGCCAACGACGTTCAGTTCTTGATCGGTGACGACAAAGGTGCGCGCCACATCGCGTCGCTGGGACTGGCCGGCGTAGGACTGCAGCCAGCGGTCGAGGCTGGGCTGCCCGCAGTCGAACCCCTGTGTGTGGTGGTTCTTCGAGTCCAGCGGCTCGATCGGCCGCAGATCGCTCACGACTTCGGGATCACCGATGGCCGAGCCGCAAGGCGAGCCATCCCGACCTCAAAGCGTTCTGGATGCTCGAGCGCATCGAGGAACCGCTCAGCTTCGGCCCCTTTGAGCACGATGCGCGAGCGTTCGGCCAGGACTTCTTCGGCACTCTCGCGAGCTGCGCGCCGATAGAACTCACTGAGACTGATACCGAGCGCGCTCGCGGCGGCCTCTTCGAGCGTGTGCTCCTCTTCGGTGACGCGGATCTCTATTCGCCGCGTCTTTGCTGTGGTCGCCATGGGCTCAGTGTACGGCGTTGCTCCGTACACGATCACGCGAATTGCGGTCACCGACTGCGCTGGAAGGTGAAGTCGAACTCCTCAAGCGTCTTTCTGGCCGGGAAGCGGGCGAAGCGGATCCGGCCCTCGCCACCGTGCGCCTCCCGTGCCGAGACCTCGGTGGAGAGCAGCGCTTGCGCGAACTTCTCATATGACCACTCATCCCGGCGGGCACGGTCGGCGAGTTTCGGCAGCGCTCTGGCGGCGGCCGGGGCTTTGAGCTCGCGGAACAGATGGGTCAGCTCCGGGAGCGTGAGCAGTGGGATCCCTGGTCGATCGGGCTCGCGCGTGACCGCGAGCAATGGGAATACGCGCTCAGCGAGGATGACAAGGAGCGCGTGTACTGGGCGCTGTTGTCGTCGATGGTCGCCGAGGAACGCAGCACCACGAAGTTCGCCTCGCTAGTGGCGGCGACCGACACCTTCCCGCGAGTGTGACTCGCCTCGCCGGCCGTCAAGCCGACCGGCGACCGTACTTCCAGCCGCACCTCGGCTCGTGGTCGGCTTGCCTGCCGGCTGCGGCTCGCCGTCTCGCGTCCATGCCGACCAACCACACCACACCTCCGACCGCCCAACTCTCGGCTCGCCTGTCCCGGCTCGCGATCCAGGCGCTACAGATCGCCGATCAGCTCGTCGCCCGACAGCTCGGCTGGTATGAAGTGGGCTCGAGCTCGGCCTGCTGTCGGCGCTGATCGCCACGGTCCGCTACCCGATCGAAGCCGTCATCCTCAACGCCCCGTTGGAAGCCTCCTCAGACTGCGCCGAAGACACGGCCAGCTCCGCGATGTCTGCGGTCTTACTCAATGTTTGATTACCGCCTGGACCAGCAGCAGGCAGCCGTCCACCCCATTGTTGGTTCGGAAGCCGACTCCCAGCGCGAGCGGCGGGTTGAAGAAGGTCAGCTCCCCCGGCGTGCCGTCGGAGCAGTAATCAGCCTGGTTGTTCTTCGTCGTGATGGCCAGCTCATCGCCCTTATGGACCTTGATATGAGCCGGGATGGTCTGCACCGGAACGATGCCGTTGTTCATCTGGGTGGCGTTGGGGCCGGGCACATGGAGCACCTTGCCCTGGAAGATCATCTTTGCCTGCCCGCGCTTCTCATTGGACGACAGATGGCGCACGCGTACGAGCTCGAAGCGCATCGTCATGGCATTCTGAGGGCGGACCCTGATCTTGACGATGGTGCCATTGGTCGTCGCCTGGGCTCGTCCGGAGAAGCCTGGATAGAACGAACCGACGTGGGTGCAGCTCGGCGCCGGCTGGCTGAAATTCTGGTTGCAGGGCGTGCCCGCGTTGGCCGGCGTGTGGTCGAGACTCGACCCGAACCATGTGGTGGCCGCCGAGGCCGAGGCGGGGCCAATGATTAGTGCGCCAGCGATCACCGCGGCGGCGGCAACGATGCGACTGCTATGTGTCCTGTTGAGCATGAACCTTCTCCCCATTGAGGTTGCGCTATTGCCATGCAAGCCATGAGCGAGCGGCCGTTCTGCCCAGAGCCCTACGGGACAAATATGTCACAGGTTCCTCGGATGGGCCAGCGGCGTGACGTCTCTCAACAGCAGACGGACGCGGCAGCTCTTGTCGATGTGCGAAGCTAGCCACGATCGGGCCCGAGATGCGACCGCTGGGCGCGTTCCACGCGAGCGCCGGCTTCTGATCCTTGATGCGGTCACGCCGCATCCCGCGACTGACCACGCCTGCCAGCCCTCGTTACATCTACGGGGCTTGCGAGACGTCGAACATTTTGATCGCGTTCTCACGGTGCAACGAGAACGGTGATCACCGATGAACCAGTGCCTTCGGGCGCTCGGATCGCAGCCGCCGTTGTGACGCGCGACTAGCGTGAGTCCATGGTTTAAACTCACTCAGCTGGTCCTGCCCCGTGCTCGGGCCAGCAAGCACCGACGACCTTGGAGGAGGCGCTTCTGCTTCGCACAATCCGCGACGCTATTACATCGCCCGGCTCCGGCCAGGTTCGCCGCCGGTCACCAGGGGGCGGTCATGCTCACACTCGAGAGCTCGTGAGAGGTAGTCGTCCACGCTGAGCCGGGGCCCGCTGTCCAAACTCCGTCGTCGCGCGGTTGAGGTTGGGGTCCTGGCGCTGTCGATCGCCGGTGTGTCCGCGACCAGTGCCGCCGCCCATGCCGGACTGACCATTGCCAATCCCGCCGGTGGATCAACGCTGGGAGCCTCGCCCACCGCGGTTGAGCTGACATTCACCGAACCGGTGGATCCCGCCCTTTCGACGATCACAGTCACCGGCCGTCGCGGTAACAACTACCAGGACGGCACGGCCGAGCGCGTGGCCGGCGATCCGCTGTCGCTCTCGGTCGCTGTGCGCTCGCTCCCCAAAGGCGTCTACACGGTTCGTTGGCGGGTCGACTCGGAGGTCGATGGCCACGCGACGCGTGGGGTGTTCTCGTTCGGGGTTCAGGTACCGGCGCCGTCGGTCGGTGTCAGTGGGTCGACCGGCACGACGACGCCGATCAGCTCACCTCTCGAGCTGGTGGCTCGATGGGTTCTGCTCCTCGGGCTGGTCGCGCTACTCGGCGCGGCGGTGGCCGACCTCGTCGGCTTCGGCGACGGCGGGCGCCGTGACGCGTACCTCGCGACTTGTGGGTGGGCCGTCACAGCGTTGGGACTCGTTCTCCTCGCCGTTGCGCAGCGTCACAACGCCGGCGTCTCGCTCGGGGCTCTCCTGCGCTCGCCCGTTGGTCATGCGCTGATCTGGAGGGCGGTGGCCATCGCGGCGGCCGGCGCCGCGCTGCTCGTCGCCATTCTTGTGCCACGCGTACGCCAAGCCGCATTGGGCGTCGTAGCCGTCGCCACAGTGGCCGCGATCGTCGTCCACGTGGCCAACGGACACGCCGCCGCCAGCGCGTGGCCAGCGCCCATCACCGTCGCCGCCCAGGCCGCCCACTTCGCCGCCGCCGGTGTGTGGATCGGCGGCCTAGCCGCTCTCCTTCTCGGGCTGCGCGCCAGTGCCTCGGCTGACAGCGCACGCCGGGTGTCGCGCTTCGCCGTCGTCGCGGCGATCGGCCTGGCCGTCGTCGTGGCGACGGGCGTGCTGCGCGCCGTCAGCGAGCTGCGAGCGTTCGATGAGCTGTGGTCGACCGGATACGGCCGAGCTGTGGTGGCCAAGGTCGCGCTGGTCGCACTCATCGCCGCCTTGGGGCTTCGGAACCGCCGTGCCGCTCCCCGTTCCGGTGGCAGCCTGGCCCCGCTCCGGCGACGGTCGATCGCCGAGTTGTCACTCGCTGCGGGAGCGCTCGCCGTGGCCGCGCTGCTGGGCACACTGGCCCCGCCGGTGGCCGGTCACCCAAGCGGACTCATCGGGCTGTCGGCAAGCGGTGCGGACGTGGGCAACAACGTACGGGTCCACCTGTCCGCGCTTTCCAACCAGCCGGGATCCAACCATTTCGTGGCGCAGGTCACCGACTCGCACTCGGGCGCACCGTTGCGCGATGGTGCGGTCGAGCTGGTGTTCGCACCGCTCGATGACCCGGGAGTGGCGTCGAGCTCACTGGCCCTAGTCCGCGCCCGTGACGGCTCTTACGTGGGCACCGGCGGCAACCTACGCTTCGACGGCCGCTGGGCGGTGCGCGTGCTGGTCAGAGCTCTTGGTTCGTCCGTCGAGGTGCCGCTCGAGCTCGACCCGATCGGGCCCCCACAGTCGATCTCGATCGAGCGGATCCCCGGACAGGCGCCCAAGTACACGAAGCTCGACGGGAACATCGGCTTCGTGCGTATCTCGCCCCACCCCGAGCACGCCGGCACCAGCATGGTTTACGTCACGTGTTACACGGTGGCCATCGGGGCGGAGATGCCGATCCGGTCGATGGTGGTCACGCTGGCCGCCGGCGACGGTCCGACCACCCAGCAACCGCTGCGGCGGATCGGTCCTGGGAGCTTCGTCAGCACGATGCGATTGAGCGCCGGGCACAACCAGATCGCGGTCATCGCCCACACCGCCACCCGAACGCGGCTGCGCAGCGTGTTTGACCTCCAGGTTCCGGGTTCTTAGTGTTGCTTGAGCGCCGTCGTGCTCGCGCCGGCCAGCAGCTTGCTCGTGGAGCCGAACTTGTGAGCGGCGAGGTGAACCGCGATCGTCACGCCTCGCCTGGCGCGTGAGATCGCCTGCCGCGCGGCCTTGCTGAGCTTGATGTTGAGTGTGATCGAGCGATTCCCGCGCTTGCGATGATGGCCTGAAGCACTGCCTACCTGCTTGCCGTTCAGGAGCGCTGTCGCCGAGCAGTTCTTGATCGAGCCGTTTGCCACCTGGCAGCGGACGCTGATACTGCCATTCTTCAGACGGACACGGCGGCCGATCACCGTGGCTAGCGCGCCCGGCTTGATCGTGATCTTCACTGATTTCGCCACCGGCGGATGGTGTCCGTCGGAGGCGGTGAACGTGGCCGTGTACTTGCCGGACCGGTCGAGCACGGTGCCCGAGACCGTACCGGTGCGATGGTGGTTATCGGTGAACTTCAGACCGCTCGGCAGGCCGAATGCGCCGAGGGCGATAAGGTCGACGCCGTCCGGGTCAAAGGCCTGAATGCGGAAGCCGAGCTTCTTGCCCACGGTTCCCTTTTTGGATCCCGGGACTACGAGGCTGGGTGGACTGGTGTTGACGATGTCCAGGAAGAACACGACCTGACTCTTGGTTCCGTCGGAGTTCGTCGCCGTCAGGTATACGAAGCGGCTATTCGAGCGGCCGGTGTTGAACGACCACGTGTAGCTCCCGCCGCCGTCATCGTGCATCGTGCCGACCGTCGAGGACAGGGTGACCGCCTCGCCGTCAACGTCCGCGAAGGAGCCGCCCACGGTCGCCGTCTCACCTTGGTCGACCTGCACATTGCCGCTGTTGACGCTGATGTCGGGCTTCTCTTTCCCGCTGCTTGATGGAACTACGACCAGCTCGGACAGCATCCCCAACTCGGCGTGGAAGAAGATGTGGCAGTGGAACATCCAACGCCCGAGCGCGCCACCCGGTGTGACGCCGTCGGCCAACGGTCGATCGTCGAGCCTGACCCGGAATGTCAACGTGTAGCCGGCTGGGATGTCGATGTTGTCGCGGAACTCGTGGTAGGGCCAGGTGTAGGTAAGCGTCCCGTTGCTCAGGGAAATGGGCTGGATCGAGAAGCCGTGTAGGTGGAAGGGGTGGTTGGCACCGGTGGCGTTCGTCGTCGTGAGTTCGAGCGTGTCGCCGACCTTGGCGTAGCGGGTCGAGCCCAAGTGCGGCGCGGTCATGTAGCCCGAGTCGCTGTGGACACCAATGACGCCATTGATCCCGATCGTATTGCCCGCCATCTGGGTGAAGCTGATCGCCGAAGTCGCATTTCCGAGCTTGGGCGGGCTGAATGTTGATGGGTCCAGAACCGTGCCGTTCGGCGGCCCGAGGACCGGAACGAGATCGCCCGTGGCCGCCCGCAGGGGCGTACCGGCGGAGATCGAGTAGGCCGGAATCTGGGCGGAGCCGGAAAGGTTGAGGTGCATGACCGGAACGGTGGGGATGTCGCTGAACCCCATGCCCGTGCGCTTGTAATCCTCCGTCCACATCGTCAGCACGCCGCTGGTCGGCGAGGACGGGATCGCCGCCACGACGTCGGCCCGGGACCCCGGTGGCAGCAGGATCTCGCCCAGGTTGTAGCCGCTGTCGAACACTCCTGCCGGCGCCGGCTCTGGGTCGTTGCCCTCCTCCACCGCGTTGTCGAGCAGGCCGCCCTCGCCCCCCACCCTGATTAACGGGACCATCGTCCCAGTGGGCGTGGTCAGACGCAGCCGCATGTAACGCACGGTCGACGCGTTGACGAGCTCGAGGCGCAGGCCCTGCCCAGGACGGACATTCAGGGTCGAGGCGCCAGGATCGAGCGTGCCGGGGGACGACGGGCTGCCGGCGCGTCCGCCGACGTTCTTGCCGTTCGTGAGCACGGTCTGGCCCTCATTCGTGCGCCCACCGTCGGTGCGCTGAATGGCGGGAACGTCCCCAGCCGCGTAGTCGGCCGTCGCCGGGTTCCCGTCCTGGTCGATCGCTCCTCCGGCTGGAGCCATCTCGCATAGCGTCTTTGGCACCGGAGGGGCCTGCGCCGGAAGCGCGCCACCACCAACCCAGGGCAGCGCCGCGTTGTACGTCGCGGTGTCGTTGCTTCCTGCCGTCTTGCAGACCGTCGTATCGCTGAGCACGATCGGCCGTGTCTGCGCAGCTGGCGGCAGGGTCCCCGAGCGCTGGAGGGCGGCCTCGTTGGGATCGGTAACAACGATCATCCCGTACATCCCGGCAAACACCTGGTTGGTCGACTTGAGGCCGTGGGGGTGGTACCAGAAAATGCCGGGACGCTCGACCGTGAACTTGTAGAGGAAATCGCCGCCGGGTTGCACCATATCCTGGGTGAATGGCGTGCCGTCCTCATCGTTCGGCACCTCGACACCGTGCCAATGGATGCTCGCCGGCGTGTCGAGGTGGTTCACGAAGTGGACGATCACCGTGTCGCCGACGTGCAGGTGAAACGTCGGGCCGGGAATCGTGCCGTTGAAGGTCTCGGCGTGGGCGGTCACGCCGCCGCCAACGTCGACGTTGGCCTTCTCGGCAGTCAGGGTCGTCTGAACGATGTGCGGGTCCGGGTTCGTGTCGACGACGTTCGGCACCGCGTACGGATCGCCACCCGACGTGGCGCGCACATCGGAGCGGCCGAACACCAGCCAGATGGCCGAGGCGAGCACGAACACCCCCACAATCGCGGCGATGCGACCACGCCTACTCCACCCACTCACCGTCCTTGACATCTCAGCAGCCTCCACCCAGACCCGCTGACCGCCCCCAGAGCGATCATTTGATCACCCCATATATCAGGTCGGAGCGAGAATTACCAGCCTGTGCGCGCGATAGTCGCAGGCTGCAAACAGAAGCCGCCGAGGCCTCGGTCCTCCGCTCGCGCGCCATCTATTGCCGGTTCCAGGAGCCGGTCACCGTGTGCTCCGGGTTCGCGGTCTCGTCCCAAGGGTCGCCGTCGGCTGCGAGCCAGCCCGACCGGTCTGGCTCACTCAGCGCTTCAGCCATCGCCCCCCGGGCCGCCCATCACGAAGGCCGGGCATACTCAACCGCCCCTTCGGACCCCCACGAACAACGGCGCGAAATTGTCAGGATTCTTGCCAGCACGTCTGGGGCTAACCGCCCAGGTGCCAGGTGTACGTTCCCGTGCTCGTGTCAACCGTGGCCGAGAATCGGTAGCCGTTGAGCAGCCCGTTCGTGTCTGACTTCGCAGCGATGCAGGTGTAGCTCGCGATCGTGGCCGTCGAGTCAGCGCTGGACGCCGGCTGGCATTGCACCTTGATGATCGGGCCGCTGAGGGGACCGTCGGTTACGTCCTTCTCGGCGTTGTTCTTGACCGCGCTTTCGAGGCTCGAGACGACTGCGTCCCGTTTGATCGTGGCCGGATGACGGATGCTGAACGGCGCGCCCCATTGACGCCCGGACCTAAGCCGCTGTGATGAATGCCGCCGGGCAGCGCTCGCGTCCGCATGCGCTGTACTTCACGATCGCGCTTGAGTCCTGGCGCCACACAGCGTGCGCATTAGGCAGCGCTGGTACGGTCGTTACTAGGGAGCAACGGCCTGACGCAATGCGCTCAGTCGCCGCGACGTTCTGAGAACCGCTACTGCGAAGGCCGCTCTGTGAACCTCGAGCCGCACCTGCCGGACCCTGTTCCTGATGACGACGGCGAGCGTGACCTCCGGGTCCGCTCGATGGGCCGCCAGATCGCCGTCAGCATCGGCGGAGCCGTTGCCGTCGCCGCCCTGCTGGCCTACGTACTCGCCGGTCGCGGTGCGCAGTTCAGCGCGGCCCTGCGGACGGCCCCCATCACCCTGGTTGCGCTCTCGGTCCTGCTGCAGATCGGCGCGTTGCTGACCCGCACCGAGGCATGGGTGATTTGCGTGCGGGCTGCCGGCGGCACGGTCAGCCGCCGCGTGCTATTCCGGTCGGCCGCGCTTGGCTGCATCGCGAGCATCGTCAACGGATCGGTCGGCATGGCGGTACGGATCGCATCAGTGCGCCGGGCTGCGCCGCAGACCACGCCGCGGGCGCCGGCCCTGGTAGCCGCCGAGGTGCCGGTCATCACCGTTGAGTTGGCCCTAGTGGCGATCTTCTCGTTCACGCTCGTGGCGCCTCTCGGCGTCCCGTTGTGGGTGCCGGCGCTCATCATTGCGCTCATGGCGGGCCTAGTCGCCGTGCTGCGGCGCGTCTCGGACCGTCACCGGACCGGGCTCGGAGCGGGGCTCGCCGTCCTGCGCATGAAGAGCCGCGGCCGCTTGATCAGCTTCGCGGTGCTGGCCGTTTGCGCCCAGGTGCTACGCAACTGGCTGATGCTCCGCGCGATCGGCGTACACGTTTCCATCTTCGACTCGATGGCCCTGCTGATCGTCATGTTCACGGTCGGCCAGCTACCGATCGGCCCGAGCACCGGACCGGCCGCCACTGTCCTCATCCTCGGCGCCCACGGGATCGCCGCCACCGCCGCCGCCGGCGTGCTGGTGACGCTCACCGGCATCATCGGCTCGCTCATCTTCGCCGCGTGGGCGATCTCGGACCGCATCGTCAACCGCCGTCGCACGATCGCGGAATCGCCCGTCGTGGCGCCGGTCGCGGCGCCGCCGGTCGTGGTGCCACAGACTTAGCGTTCCACGCCGCAAGTCCCGGCCGGCCAACCGCGGACCGACGATGACACTCGACGCCCCCAGACCTGTACCAGCCCCCGACGGCTCGAATGTCGCCGTCGCGCTCGTCGGGGTCCAAGCTCTCGTTTCGCTAAAGCGCTCGTCCCTGGATGCACGCTTTCCGCGTCCTGCGAGTTTCCGCGCCCGTCCACGGCGGGCGCCCTGCTCGTAGGATGCATAGTCATGGGAGCGCTACTAATGCACATTCGGCGAGCTGGCCGATCCGGATGATGCCCGGCGATCCATCACCCACGCAGGCGTAATGGGCGACCACCTCATCGTCCTTCATTCTGCGGTGCGCGACTGCGTGGGCTACAGCCGCCACGACGCTCCCTCGATTCTGTTGGACGGCTCATCGGTGGCGCGTGAAACTGAGCACGGTCGCGCGATCACGGCGCAGCTGACACGCCGCCATCGGACGATCGAGGAGGCGATCGATGCGGCGGTCTTCGCGCTCGGCGCCGCTGGGTTGTCCAAGGGCATCCGCCGGCAGGCACGCGCGGCGTGCGAGGACTATTTCTACAGCCGGCTCGACCTGACGCCGGGCCTAGTGCTGGGCGGGCGGCGAGAGATCGTCGAATCGCTCGAGTTGATGCCCGAGCCGATGTACCGGGCACTAGAGGACGTCGTCGGCCATGTCGTGGACGGCGAGTACGAGGAGCTCCGTGTCGCGTCTGGCGGCCGGCTCGCCGTCGAGGACCTGCGCCGTCGCGTCGAGGACGACTGCCCCGAGGCGCTGGTGCTGCCGCCGAGCGAGATCTACCGGGTTGAGGCGATTGCCAAGTCCGACGATCCGGACCTGCCGGGCTGGTCGTACTTCCTCGATCTGTGGACCGAGACCGGCCCGGCCCGCCTGCACATCGAAGGCGAGCTCGAGGAGTCGGGCGAGCGGTTCACGGCGACGCTGAACGACATCCTGCCCTGATCCGATGGCCCTCCGGCGTCGCTTTCGCGCTCGTCGAGTCGGTAATGGACGAGCTCGAGGGACTGACGCTCCACAAGGCGCGGTCCGTCCTCCAGCGAGCCTCCCCCACCACACCTCGACCGTCGATTGGCAGTGCTCGAGTCGCTTCGGAGGAGCGTCGACTCTGGGCGGGCCGGCGTGTGAGGGCTGGAGAGGCGACGCTCAACAAGCGGGTCGGCTGCGGGCCCGTTAAACGCGGAAAGCCCACCCGTAGGTGGACTCTCGGCCATCAGAAGATCAGGCTGCTTTCGCGGGAAGGGGACGTTCAGATGAAGGTCTCGCCCTCTGTTTGCCCTCGCTATCTGACCCCGCCAGCTTAGCGCACCCGCCCCCGACCCCCGCGCCGGCAAACGACGGAAGATGCCGGCGTGACGATCCCTTCCGCATTCCGGATCGTCAAGCAGCGCGCGATCGCGTCGGCGACCGACGACTGCCCCCGTAGCGGCCGACCGGGGGGGTGCGCCGGCCTGGCTCGTGGGAGCGACGGTCAGTGTTGCCCGCCGTCCCCTTCGTCTGGTTCTCGCGAATCGAGGAGTCGTCAGTCGGCGCTGAGCGGCGGGCCGAGGAGCGTCATGTCGTGGCGTTCGAAGATCGCTGCGATCGCTCGCAGTCGGGTGTCGCGGTTCGGGTCGCGGGGGCGAGCTCCTCGAAGAATCGGTGCCCGCCGCCGGGCATGAAGGTGACGGTCAGCTCGGCGGGTTGGTCGGTCCCACGGCCGGCCGCCGGCCAGGGTGTGCGGGCCTGGAGTATCCGCCACGCGCTCCGGGATCACGAAAGTGTCCAGGGCCTCGAGTCGTGGCCGAAGCCGCGCGGCCAGCGCCTCCGGCCACCACGGGAGATCGCGTTCAGGCCGAACGTCGGCGCCCGGTAGCCCACCGGCCGCTTGCCGGTGACCTCGATGGCCGCGCAGGCCGGGCGACCATCGGCCTCGAACTCGCAACAGCTCTGATCGAACACCAGGACATGGCCGTCGCCGTGACAGGCACGCTCGTGCCTGCGCTCGACGATCCGCGGCACCGAGCTCAGGGTGAGCGCGGGCGGCGATCCCGAGCAGGAGAGCGGGCAGCGCAGAGCGAGCTCGTCGAACAGCTCGAGCATGGCCACGGTCTCGGGAGCCAGCGCCGGGCCGGGCTGAGACCAGTTCGCTGCGGCGACCCCGTCGGCGCACGAGCCGGTGCCAATCCTCGAGGTCGAACGCTCAGCAGCAGGTGCAGGACGGCTGAGTTTAGACTCGGGGCGTGGACTTCGGAGTCGGCTACTTCCCCACCCACGATGGACTCAGCCCAGGCGCGATCGCACGACTGATAGAGGAGCGCGGACACGAGTCGCTGTTCTTCGCCGAGCACACGCACATCCCGGCCAGCCGCGAGTCGCCCTGGCCCGCGGGCGAAAGGCTCCCCCCGAAGTACTTCCACACCTACGACCTGTTCGTCGCCCTCACCGCGGCCGCCGCTGCGACGTCGCGGCTCCGCGTCGGCAGCGGCATCTGCCTGATCGTGGAGCGCGACCCGATCACCACCGCCAAGGAGGTCGCCTCGGTCGATCATCTCTCCGGCGGGCGTCTCGAGTTCGGCATCGGCGCAGGCTGGAATCGCGAGGAAATGCGCAACCACGGCACCGACCCCCGAACCCGCATGCGCTTGATGGCCGAGCGGGTCGAGGCAATGAAGGCGATCTGGACCCATGAAGAGGCGAGCTACAGCGGCGAGTTCGTGAGCTTCGAGCGCATCTGGTCCTGGCCCAAGCCCGCCCAGCGCCCACACCCGCCGGTGCTCGTGGGCGGCAACGGTCCCACCGTGCTGGACCGCGTACTCGCCTTCGGCGACGCCTGGTTTCCAAACTACGGCCGTGGTGGTGGCGACATCGCCGAGCGGGCGGCAGAGCTGCGCGCCAGGGCCGACCGGCACATCGACGTGATCCCGATCGGCGTGCCCGCCGACCCAGGCGTGCTTGAACGGCTGGCCGGCGCGGGCTGCCGGCGCGCGGTTCGCTGGCTCCCCTCCGGAGGCCCTGGCGCTGTCGTGCCGGCACTCGAGCGCTGGGAGTCCGCGATCGCGCAGTTCACCGGCGAGGCGTGACCCCTCAGCAGGCGCGGCAGCGGTTCGCCGCCGCGCGCGTAGCCCGGCTGGCCACGATCGATCCGAGCGGGCGCCCGCATCTCGTGCCGATCGTCTTCGCGGTGGACGGCGACACGGTCTACAGCGCTATCGACGACAAGCCCAAGCGCACGACCGAGCTGCGGCGGCTCGGCAACGTCCGTGCCAACCCTTCGGTCTCCCTGCTCGTCGACCACTACGACGAAGATTGGTCGAAGCTGTGGTGGGTGAGGGCAGACGGAACCGGACGCGTGCTCGAAGCCGGCACGGCCGAGGCCGAGCACGCAATCACGATGCTGGCCGAGCGCTATCCCCAGCAGCGCGCGGCGGGCGCGGTGCTGGCGATCGACGTCGCGCGCTGGAGGGGATGGAGCTCGGATTGACCGGCCGGCATCGGCGACAGCGGCGCGGGCGCAGTGATGGTGCGGGTGACCGTGCAAGCGCGGCCGTGCCGCAGGGGAGAACTTGAGGGCGATCTTCAGCGATCACCTGGATCGTCGCCGATGCACTCGTCGGGCGGGGGGCCAGCAGCGCGATCTAAGCGATCGTCGACTCGGGCAACCGGCGTCAGCTGAGAGCAGCAAGCGGCGGGTCGCGAAACGTGGGGTGCCGGGTGGTGACTTAGGCGGTGCTGAGCCTCGGCTGACACCGTAAGCACGGTGCTAGGAGCTACCGCACGCCCGGGCTACGCTCACATAATCGTCCCCCGGAGGGGTTTTGCCGCTGTGATCGCCACGGCCGTATGTCTGTCGCCGGCGCTCGCCGCCTGCGGTGCCGGCGCGCCGGCTGCACGCGACCGGAGCGTCGGTACCGATCGTAGCGCCACGTTCACCGGGCGATCGGGCCTCAGGGCGTCGGCCGTCACCACCGCTTCTCTCCTGCGAACACGGTCCGTAAGAGCGCCGTTGCCGCCTCTCCCGAAGCCGAAGGACCTGGTTCCGTTCGGGGTGCCGCCGACGGCGCGGGAAGGGGCGTGGCGGGCTCGCGGGCGGCCCGTTGAGGGGATCCCAGCGGTGTTTGAGACGACGCTGGTGCCGCCGGGCGGTACGCAGCGGGCGGGGATCGCGTGGATGGACACGCACCTGCTCGCCGCGCGGCTCTACTCAGGGTCCACGAGTCCCGGCGGCGGACCCTACCGTTATACGGCGCCGATTCAGCAGGCCAGCGCGCGCAACCTCGTCGCAGCGTTCAACGGCGGGTTCATGATGCACGCGGCCGAGGGCGGCTATTACACCGAGGGGCGCATAATCGACCCGCTCCGTCCAGGGGCTGCCACGCTTGTCATCTACGCCAACGGCTCGGTGAACGTAGGGGCTTGGGGCAGCGACGTGGCCATGACTCCCAGGGTCGTCGCAGTCCGCCAGAACCTCGTGCCGCTCGTCGCCGACGGCCGACCCACGCCGCGCGCAAGGAGCGCCGACTGGCGGGCGTGGGGTAACACCTGCGGCGCGAATTCGTGCGCCGCCACCGTGCCCGATGTCGAGCACCAATGGCGCTCTGCCATCGGGGTGACATCGGACGGCGCGCTCATCTACGCGCAGGGTCCCGCACTCGGCCCCCTACAGCTTGCCGACCTGCTCGTCCGCGCCCGAGTCGTCCGCGGGATGGAGCTAGACATCAATCCAGACTGGCCAGTATTCGCCACCTACGATCCGGCACGACAACACGGTCTTGCCGCTCCATCCAACGGCCAGCTGCTCACAGCAACGGTCCGGGGCCCGGACACGTTCTTCGACGCATCGTGGGCGCGCGACTTCATCACGATGTCCACGCGTTAGCGACGCGGACGGTTCCTTTCGACCCTGGACCAGCGAGCAGCCAGCGATACGTTCGTCGCCGTAACGGGGCTCGGGCAGACCAGCGCTGCGCTGTCAAGTCCGGATCGAGCGATATCCGTCTGCTCCGTCTCCATGTGGACGCGCCGGGACGTGCCCGACGATTGCTTTGCCGGTCGCGGCCGCAGACTCTCGGGGATTGGATTGGCGCCATGCGGACGATGAGCGCTGCGCTGCGCGCGACGCGTGATCGCTTTCGTTCGCGACGAAGCTCCGCGAATCCCGCTGAGCAACCAACCGCGCAGGCGCCCCGAAACTGCTGACGCGGCGCGCGTCGCCTGTGACGAGGTACGCGCGTCGGTCGATCGCGAGCGCTAGTAGATAGTCGTCGTCGGGGTCGCGCGAGCTGACCCGCGGCGGGCTCGCCGGGGCCACTGCGAGGCGTCCGTGGGCGCGGACCCAGCTGAGAAACGCAGCCGCCTTCTCCGCCCGGATTCGCTTGCGGAGCTTTGGATACGCGAGCGTGCGCTCGAGTTCAGCGAGGAGGTTCTCCGAGATCACGAGCTCGAACTGGCCGTCGCGACTCGCGCGGAGGATCTCGGCCGAGGAGCCCTTGTGGTCCTCCGCGGCCACACCCGCACCCCCAGGCCGACCTGCTGGCGTTGAGCCATCCAACGATGCGAGCAAAGTCGCCGAGGCGATCATGAGATCGGCGGACACTGAACAGGCGAAAGCGCCCGTGGCTTCGGGACCGGTCGACGAGGTGGGCAACCGCAACCTGCTTGCCGAGCGGCGTTTCGACCTGGTCGACGTTTGCAGGCGGCTCAGAAGCGCCGCATCAGCTGGCGGTCGGGCCGATCACGGCCAGTTTGTCAACCGCAGAGTGGTAGTCGGAGATCGGCGCAGCCATTACCCGAACCGAGCCTGGAGCGTGTTCAGCTCCGCGTCGGTCGTCTTGTGGTCCCCAGTGAGATCGTGGAGCTCTGAGTCCACGGACTCGAGAGCTAAGGAGCACTCGGAGTCCACCCTTCCGGCGTCGTGCTGGATCACCTTCACGTCTTCCAGCTCATGACGGAGTGCGGTGCCCACGGCATCGAGCTGCTTGACGTATTCCTTCCGGTGCGCGTTCTGCTTTGAGCCGAACCGCGGCGCCAGTTTGTAGAGCCGGAGCTCGCCACGCTCGGTGTTGCGCACATACCCCTCCAGCAGATTCCCGACCGTATCGAAGATACTCGCGAACACCGCCCGCGTCTGCGGGAGCTTACAGCCAGCCCTGGCCTGAGCGGTGGCCGTCTCGAGTTGACCCAGAGCGAGCGAGATCTTCGAGTCCTGGATCTCAAGCGCCGTCTTCGTCCACTTGTCCACCGCCGCGCGGACCGGATGCGGTACTTGCGTGGCTGCCTGTGCCGCGACCCCGCCAACCCCAGCAGCACAAATGCCTAGCGCAAGGAATAACGTGACTCTCCGCATGGAACCTGCCCCTCTCGCTCAATCCTTAGTGACCGGGCGCAGACGCTACCAGCATGGCGGTTCGGCCATCCGCCGCCGAAAGTCTTAGGCTCAATTTCCAGTACTGGCGGACAACGCGCGGCTGGCCGCGATGATGGCCGAACCGGTGAAGAGCACACACGCCATCGGCCGAGTGTCGAAGGCTGCGGCGGGACCCGTGGTTGAGCGAAGATCGCCTCGTCGCGCGCGCCGCTTCACACCGAACGCGCATGCATCGGAACCACAAACTGTGAGCCTTTGCGGAGGCGCTCGACTGAACGCTCGCCGCGCCGCTCGGCCGTTGGGTTTGCTGCTTAGTCCGTAGTTAAGGTATAACTTAACTATGCCGAGAGGGACGCCTGCGACCACGCTCGACCGCACGCTCGCCGCCCTCGCTCATCCGACGCGTCGCGAGATCCTTGACCGCCTGATGAGCGGAGCGATGCCGGTCAGTGAGCTCGCGGAGCCGTTCGACATGACGTTGCCGGCGGTATCGATGCATATCCGCACTTTGCAGAACGCGGGACTGGTGAGTCAGGGACGGGACGGGCAATTGCGGCCTTGTCGTCTCGACGCGGCGCCGATGAGAGAACTGGCGGTGTGGCTGGAGCGCTACCAGGTTTTCTGGGAGCAGAGCCTCGAGAAGCTCGACACCTACGCGCAGGCCGTGGAAAGGCAAATTGCCGATGGCACTGGGTCCGATGGCTGAACAGGCTGCCCTCGGGGCGCGCGACCTGCTGATCACCCGGACGGTGAAGGCCCGCCGGGAGGTGGTATGGCGGCTGTGGACCGACCCGGACCATCTCGCCGAGTGGTGGGGTCCGCACGGTTTCACGAATCCGGAGTGCTCGATCGACCCGCGGGCGGGCGGCCAGCTACGGATCCTGATGCGCTCCCCCGACGGCGCGGAATACCTCAACCTCGGCACCATTCAGGAGGCCGAGGCCCCGAAGCGCCTTGTGTTCACCATCGCTCTCCTGAACCGGGACGGCAGCCATCGGCTCCAGAACCTCACCACGGTCGACCTGAGCGATCGAGACGGCGCGACCGAGGTGACTGTGCGCGTCCAGGTTCTCCGCGCAACCCCGGATGCGCGCGAAAACCTCGCGGGCATGCGGGACGGCTGGTCCGAAAGCCTCGAAAGACTCGCCCAGACAACAGAGAAAGGAGGCCGTACATGAGGCGACTGATACTGAAAATGTCAATGACCCTCGATGGATACGTCGGAGGACCGATGGGCGAGATCGACTGGATCATGCGAACCCTTGATCCCGACGCCACCGCGTGGATCGAGCAAACCCTGTGGCAAGCCGCGGCGCACCTCGTTGGCCGACGCACCTACGCCGACATGATCGGATACTGGCCAAACTCAATCGAACCGCTCGCCGCCCCGATGAACGCGATCCCAAAGATCATCTTCTCACGGTCCGGGAGCCTTGCCCTCGAACCAACGACGGCACTGAGCAACGCAACCGACGTCAAGCATCAAGTTGGGTTGGACACCACACTCCCGGCGGCCGGCTGGGACGACACGCGAGTGCTCGGTGCAGACCTCGCCGCCGACATCGAGGCGCTGAAAGCCGAACCCGGCAAAGATCTGGTCGCTCACGGAGGCGCCTCCTTCGCCCAATCGCTCGTCCGCCACGGGCTGATCGACGAATACCGCGTGCTGGTTCACCCGGTGGTGCTCGGATCAGGGTTGGGGCTGTTCGACGGTGCGCGACCGTCCGATCTCACCCTCATAGACGCCACGACGTTCCCCAGCGGGATCCAAAGCCTCGTCTACCAGCCGAACTGAGCGCGATGCAGGTCGGCTCGTTCGACCATCGGACCCCAACCTGCCGGGGGACCCGTGTTGCGCGGATAGCGAACGGCAGCGCATTCGTCCGCCGCGGAACCCGGCGGAGCATTCCTACGTCGCGCCGAAGCGAAAGCGCGGCGCGATCACCGTCCCTAGATGACAGGAGTCGTCGGTCTGCTTGATCGCTCGCGCGTGCTTCTGTCCGATACCGACAACGAGCGTCCCGGCGGCACGACTGTCGCTCTCCGGCTTGCAGGATTCGGTGCCCGGCGATAGCGGGTTGGCGGCGGTCCCGCCGCGATCGACTTTGTTCTCTCGACTGCGTCTGTCGCACTACGGGTTGACGATCTCGGCGGCTGCGGTGAGCGGGTCGATGTTTGCTGCGTCCGCGATCCCGGCGCGGTACTCGTCGGTGTTGGTGAGTGGTGGGGTGAGGTTCCGCTCGTAGCGGACTCGCTCGGCGGCGACGATCCGGAAGCCGATGTCGTGCTCGAGCTGTTCGGCGAGCGCCCATAGGCGGCCGGCCTTCGCTGCGTCCTCGTTTCGCGCGGCGACGCAGGCGAGACCCGCCAGGCAGTACGCCCCCTGCCGCACGTCTCCCTCTTGCAGGCCGAGCGCGAGCGCCTCACGGTAGTAGCGCTCGGCGGTGGGCATATCGCCGGCGTCGAGATAGAGGTCGCCGAGACTGTGCACCGCTGCCGCACCACTGCCGAGTCCGTTTGCGAGCCGAATCTCGATGGAACGGGTGTACAGCTCGGCGGACCGCTCGAAATCGCCGAGGTCTCGGAGAGCCTGAGCGATGTAATGCAAGCAGCGGGCGATCCCCAGCCTGTCGTCGAGGCGCTCATAGATCGGAAGCGCCTGCTCCGCCCATGCGAGGGTCCGCTCCGGCGCGCCGGCTATGAACTCGGCCACGCCAAGGCGAAGCAGCACGAGGGTCTCGCCTCGTTCATCGCCGGCTTCCCGGCAGAGAGTGAGGGCCTCGATCAGGGCCGTGCGGGCCTGATCGAGGCGTTCGAGATGCACGAGTGCGAAGCCGAGCCCGGTCAGGGCCTTGGCTCGGTCCCGTGACGACAGCGCGGCCGGATCGGCCAGCGCTCGCTCGTACCACCGCTCTAATTCACGGATGCGTCCGGCCCCCAGCCAAGGCGTGAAGAGGGCATCGGCGAGTGGGAGAGCGGCGGCGATATCGTGGTCGAGCGCCCAAGCGAGCGCGAGTCCGATATTGGCGGCGTCCTGGCGCAGCCGAATCAGGTCATCGCTGCCCTCCCGGTGGCCGTCACCATCAGCGACACCGAGCGCGAAGTACCAGCGTGCGTGGCGGGCGCGAATCTCGTCGCGCTCGTCGCTTGAGTCGAACTGCTCGAGTGCGTATTCGCGCGTCGTCTGCAAGAGGAAGAGCCGGCCGTTGTCGCCGTGGCGCACGAGGCTCTTGTCGATCAGTAACCGCATGGCCTCGAGATCCGCACCGCAGATCTGTTCCGCCGCCTCGAGCTCGAAGCCGCCAACGAACACGGCCAGCCGGGTGAACAGCCGCTGCTCGGGCTCGCTCAGCAGGTCGTAGCTCCAGGCGATCGTCGCCCGCATCGTGCTCTGGCGCTTGGGGAGGTCGCGGCGCCCGCCGGCGAGGAGTGGGAGCCGCTGCTCCAGGCGCGCGAGGAGCTGCTGCTCGGAGAGGAGCTTGACCCGGGTCGCCGCGAGCTCGAGCGCGAGCGGGAGCCGATCGAGTCGCTCGCAGATCGCGTCGATCTCAGCGCCCGGCTCGTAGCCCGGCTCCACCTGCCGCGCCCGCGCGGTGAACAGCTCAACAGCGCTGTGGGGCGACAGCGGCGCCACCGGGTACTCCTGCTCGCCGGCCACCCCGAGCCGCTCCCGGCTCGTCACGATCACCCCGCAACCCGGCGCGCCGGAGAGCAGCTCACCGACCGCGCGAGCTGCCTCGATCACCTGCTCGAAGTTGTCAAGCACGAGCAACAGCGCTCGCCCGCGCAGATACATCGGCAGATCCGCGATGTCACCGAGCACCGCCGCGATCGCCGCCGGTACCAACCGGGCCTCGCTGACCATTGCGAGCGGAACCCACCACACGCCGTCCGGATAGCGGTCGGCGAGACTCGCCGCGAACGCGATCCCGAGCCGGGTCTTCCCCGTCCCACCGGTTCCGGTCAGGGTGATCAGCCGGTGCGAATCAGCGAGCGTCATCAGCTCGGCAAGTTCGCGCTCGCGACCGATCAAGGGTGTCGCCTGCACGGGCAGATGGACGTGGCCCGGCCCTCGCCCGTCCGTCGTGGCGCCGGCACCGGCGGGCGCGGCCGGCTGGCCTGGGTCGGTCTGGAGCAGCGCCCCGTCCTGCGCAAGGATCGCTTCGTGCAGTTGCCGAAGCTCGACCGAAGGCTCAATCCCCAGTTCGTCGACCAGCGCCGACCGTGCGGCACGATAGGCGGCCAGCGCTTCCGCCTGCCGTCCGGTCCGATACAGAGCCAGCATAAGCTGGCCCCGCAGACGCTCGCGGTAGGGGTAGTCGCGTACGAGACGCTCGAGCTCGCCCAGCACCGGCGCCTCCCGGCCCAGCAGCATTTCGACCGCGATCCGCTCCTCCAGCAGGCCGGCGCGCAGCTCGCCCAGCCGCGCGATCTCCCCCTGCGCGAACGCGTCGTATTGAAAGTCGGCCAAGACGTCGCCGCGCCACAGCTCGACTGCGCCGCTCAGCGCGGCGAGTGCCTGATCTGGTCGTCCCGCCGCCAGCAGCGATCGGCCCTCGCCGATCAGCCGCTCGCATCGCTGCACATCGAGCTCCTCGGGCCCAACTCTCAAGACGTAGCCACCGGCAGTCGTGACCAGCCGCTCCCCGTCCGGGTCTGAGTAGCCGGCGGCAAGGGCCTGGCGTAGCCGCGATACGTGCACGTGCAGCCCCTTCGCGCCGCTCGCCGGCGGTGCACCCGCCCATAGCTCCTCAACCAGCTGATCGCTCGACACGACCTCGTTCGCCCGCAGCAGCAGCAGAGCAAGCACGGCTCGCGGCATCCGCCCACCCAGGGCGAGCTCACGCCCATCATCACCGATCACCTGTAGCGGTCCCAGGACGCCGAAACGCATACGCCCTCGCGACCGTACCGATCCCCGCTGCCCGCCGCCGCCGCTGCACGCCGCCGACCGAACGCCGCCGACGGCACCCCACCCGCGGTTGCGATGCCCGTGCCGGGCGTTTACCGGACTGCAAGCCGGCTGCAACCCGTGCGGATCACAGTGCGCGGACCACAACCCAACACGAGTCAGCTATGCATCCCCCACTTAGCCTCATCGCCGCCCAACAGCACATCGCAGACCTGCAGCGAGCCGCCGACCACGACCGCCTCGTGCACGCCGTCAGCAGCGCCACCAGCAGCCACGCTGTCGCCGCGCCCCGCCACGCCGCCGCCGCGCCAGTGTCATTCCTGCGCTGGTTCCGCCGCCTGGCTTAGACGCACCCGTTGCTCGGGAGCGCTGGTCGAGGGCGGCCAGACGCTGGCGCCACGTCCGGTCGGTCGGTGAAGACGCGGGCGGGGTCGAGGCCGTCCGGAACTCAGCGTCTGATCGAGACCGTGACGTTGCGCGCCAGGCCGCGCGGGCCGAGCGACAGCTTCAGCGCCAGCGTCGCGCGGCGGCGGCGGATCCTGACCTTCAGCCGGCGCGCTTTGCGCCCGACCCTGAACCGCTGCCGGTGGAGCCCCGGCGCATGAACCGTCAGCGTTGTGCTCAGCGAGCTTGCGATCGTCACCCGCACCACCCGCGCCCTGCGGCCGACCGAGCGCGGCACCCGCAGCACTATGAACACGGGTCGGGTGGCGCTCAGGATCTCCGCGATCGAGGCTCTCCCGCGACGGCCGAAGCGGTCGGTCGCGACCAGCGTGATCCGGTGTCGCCCGGCCGGCAGTCCGGTTGCGGTGATCTCGCTGCCCGTACCGAGCAGACGGCGCCCGAGCAGCCAGCGCAGCCGTTTGCCGCGGAGCATCTTCGAGCTGTCGTCGAACGCCTGGCCGCTGAGCACGAGCGGGGCCGCGTTCGACTGCTTCGTTCCCGACGACATCGGCAGAGTGATCTGGACCGAGGGTGGCGCACCGGGCGCGCGGAACCGGCGCGAGATCGCGGACGCGGTACGGAATCCGTCGTTTACAACCACGCGCAGACGTGCGTTCGAGGAGCGATACAGGTAGCGCGCCGGAACGAGCGCACTGCCGCTGTTTGCGCCGATCCAGATCGCATGCCACCTACGACCGCCGTCGCCTGAGTAATCGACCTCGACATCCAGTGTTGCCCCACCGACCTCGGATGCGTGCCAATCGAGCGTCGCTCGGGCGCGCTTGAATGACGGGAGCCGCGTGATCCGGACGATCGGCGCGTGCAAGCTCTCGGTCCGCGAGGCGATCGTCGTGCCGTCGGAGACGATTCGGACGGCGGTGGCGCCTGCCGCGGGAACGACGCCCGTCAGAGTCGCGATCGGGTACGGCGGCCGCAGATCGACGTGGCCGTAGGAGGCCTCCATCGGCACCTGCGCGAGCGTCGCGCCGCTCGCGTTTGTCGCGATCAGCTTGTACCCCGACGGCTTCGGCGTCACCAGCGGCGCGTCGACGGGCACGACGTCCTCGATCGTCGTCGCGCCGCCGGGCCGGACGGAGGCCGTGACCTCGAGCGAGTGGACCTTCGGGCCCTTCGGCACGGCGTGGTGAACGGGCCGGTCGCGGGCGCCGCCCGAGAAGCCGAACTCGCTCAATACGGCGTTCCAGTTATGGACCGAGACCCACGCATTGCGGTTACCGGTGAGCGGGTCTCCGTCTGACACGTTCTGGCAGTAGGACATGAAGTCGAACCACTGCGACCCCTCAGCGGCGCTGTCGGGGATCACTTCATAGGGGAACGGATAGCCCGCCTCCGCAGGTGCGAGCCCGATGCTCTGGAGGTCGCCCTGCTGATCGGGCGGCCACGTCTCAGTGGGTTGCGTGCCGCTGCCGCTGATTCCCACCCCTGCACCGCACCCGGCAGAGGCGTGGTAGCGGCCGAACAGGTGGTACAGCTCGTGCGCGACGCTGGCGAGCGGCTCGGGCGCGTTGACGAACGCAAACGAGACGGGCGTGTCGTCGAAGCTGAGGCCCGTATTCCACAACGTGCAGTAGTAGTCCGCCTGGGCGCTGCGGATGTCGTTGTGCTCGACGCCCACGTCCCAGCCGTGCGAGGGCTGCCCGTCGTTGCAGACGTACTGGTTGACCTTGTTGAGCATGTCGATCGTCGCGGCGCCCTTGCTGTTGTCCTTGCCGACGTCGCCGGAAATGTCGATCGTGCTCGCGTACGGCTCGATCGTCAACGGAATCGGCGTCACCACGCTCGCCCAGTGGAACACGGATGCTGGGTCCGGCAGCGTCGCGTCGTACGGGTGGGTGACGATCATCGCCAGCGGTCTGATCGTGACCCCGAACGTGTACAGGAACGGGATCTCCGAAATCGTGAACTCGTTGTCGGTCAGGCACGAGCTAGTCGTGCATGGCGCCCACACCGGTGCCTGGCCTGGAAGCGCTGCCGCGCGCACGCCGAGCTCACGCGCCGAAACGGGGGGCAGTGAGCTCGGCTGCGACGGCAGCAGCTGAGCCTGGAGCTGGATCTTGCCCTTCTCCCACGAGGTCGGCAGCACGAATGTGTACACGCCCGCGTAGTTGTTCTGCAGGAATTCGTTGCCGAGCGCGCCCAGGTTCGGCAGCAGCTTGCCGGGGGGTGACGCGACGGGCATGATCGGGCTGCCCGGCAGTGGCACCAGATTGCCGTTCGTGTTGCGCGTGTACCCCGCCAGCTCGGCAGGAACCTGGAGGCCGTCAATGGGGCCGTACTTGAGGTCGGCGTATACCCGCACGACCGTGGGCTTGAACGCGGCCAGCTCGGCCAGCGCCTCCTGCGTGCCGCTCGGCGCCTGATCGCCGATCGAGGCGTAGGTGATCGGCGCGCCTGGGTTGCTCGCGTCGCGCTGCGGGAGCACCGGCAGCTGCGTGCCCTGGGTGATCTGCATCGACAGGATCTGGGAGTCGTACTGGAGCGCGCACGTGCCACCGACCGAGATCGTCGCGGTCTCGGGGGCGTACGGGGGGTCGCTTGCGGTGATCGTCGCCGTCCGGCGGATCGTCGTGAACCCGGTCCGCGGGATGTTCAGCGTCAGCGTCGCGTCCGCTGTCGTCGCGCTGCCCGAGAACGTGACCGGCGATGGGCTGAAAGTGGCGCTGACGCCTGCCGGCAGCCCCGATGTCGACAGCGACACCGGGCCGGGGAAGCTGGGGTCACGGTTGATCGCCAGCGGCACGTCGGCCGTACACGCCGAAAGGTCGACGGATGTCGAGCCCTTGACCGTGATCCCGAACGCCGGGGACACGTAGATACTGATCGTTGCGCTGCGCGCGGCTGTTCCCGCAGCCGCCGACTGCGGCGTGCCGGTGACCGTAATCGGCAGATAGTGATTGGGGCTCGGGGGAGCATTGGGGGCGGCCGAAAGCGTCATCACCGTCTGGCCCGCGACGGCGGGGTTCGGCGCGAAGGAGGCGGTCACGCCCGTCGGCAGTCCGCTGGCGGAAAAGGAGACGCCGCCGGTCGAGCCCGCCAGGCGGTCGATGTCTATCGCGTCGGTCGCGCTGGTCCCCTGCACGAAGCTGACGTCGCGCCTTTCAGGCGTGATCGAGAAGTCGGGCGGGGGCGGCGCCGTGGGTATGTCGAAGCTGAAGTCATCGATCGCGACCTCCGTGTTGTTCGCGGAGGTGAACGCGAACCCGGCGATCTCCTCCGACGGTGCCGTCACGGAGATCAGCGTGTTGATGCCCGCGCCCTGGGTGACCGTGACGGAGTCCGGAGTCCCGACCACATTGCCGCCGGCGTCGTACGCGGTCAGCGTCACCGTCACACAGTTTTCCGCCGTGCTGCCCGGTGTACAAGGCGGCGACGTGGGCGCGCCGAGCAGACCCACGTAGGCGTACACGTGCGAGCGCGGGACCTGAAAGGTGCCTTCTGCGACGGACTCGTTCGCATCACAACTGTGGCAGTCGATCTCGAGCACGTTCGGAGGCGAGTGCGCCTGCGTCGACGCGCTCGTAACCGTGGCCTGGTCTGCCCAGATCGGAACCTGGCCCTGGGGACCGGGGATCGGGCCGAGCACGAAGCCCTGGCCGGCGCCGCCGGCGTTCGCGTACTGGTTGGTCACCGAGGCTCCGTTCGACAGATCGTCGAAGCCGACCGTCGTGTCGGCGAGCGCGGACGCCGGCACGAGCAGCACGAAGAGCGCCGTCGCGATGACGGCGTAAACACGCAACCGCGGGTCTCCTCTCCAGCCCAACGTGGCCGAGTATCTCAGCTACGCGACGACAGCTGGGATTAAGTTGGCGAGTTGCTGCCGTCGACGGTTGTGCGGTGATCGCCGTGGCGCGAACTCCGCTCGATGAGGCCGCCGACCAGGGGGCCTCGGCCTGATCTTGCTAGGTCGATCAGCCCAACCGCGGTTCGGCCATCCGCGAGCAACGCGACCGCACCGCTCGTCGTCACCTCGCCCGGGATCGAGATGATCGCCGCCGCCGGGACGGACGCGAGCTGGCTATATCCGCCGGTTACCGCCCGTTCTCGCCAGCACGCGGGCTCCCAGCAGCCCACCGTCGACCTCCGCACCGACAGCGGCCACAGTCCCGCCAACCCCGTTGCCCAGAATCGCAGGAAGCTGGGGCAGCATCGATCGATGCGGAGCCCGCCCCGATCTAATCTGTGTCTCGACGAACGTCACGCTCGAGAACTCGACGGCGATCAGCACATCCCCACGACCGACAGTCGGATCCCCCACCTCCTGCAGTGCCAGGACCTCCGGCGCCCCGAACTCCTCGATCACGATCGCCTGCACGGCTGAGCTCCCGATCCGGACACACGCACGATCGTGCCGAGCCGATCGCGCAACCACAATCTGCAATTGGTCGTAGGACCGGCGAGAGTGCCTGGCGACAGGTCGAAGTAATCGGCATCGTGACTCGAACGGCCTCTGGAAGAATGGTTCGATGTCCAAGATGAACATCGAGAATCCGGAGTTCGTGTACGAGTCAGACGATCCAGAGGGCTTTCGCGCCGGAATGTTGCGGTTCGGCCCGCAGCTAGGCGCCACGCGCACCGGCACGAGCGTCTACGAGCTTCCCCCCGGGCAGGCGATCTGTCCGTATCACTACGAGTACGGTGAGGAGGAATGGCTGCTCGTCCTCGCCGGTCGCCCCACCCTACGGACGCCCGACGGCCTCGAACAGCTCGCCCCATGGGACACCGTTTGCTTCCCTGAGGGGCCAACCGGGGCCCACGGACTGCGCAACAACACCGACGAAACCGTGCGGGTATTGATGTACTCGACCGTGAGTCCAACGGCAGTCTCGGTCTATCCGGACTCAGACAAAGTCGGGATCTGGGTACAGAACGCCGAGGACAAGCTCATCCTTCCCCGCGCCAGCGCGACCGACTACTTCAGCGGAGAAGCCTGATCACCTCAGCTCGGATTGCACGCACGGCTGCTCAGACCGGGCTCTAAGCGATCCTCGCGAGCGCCGGGTCGGTGGCGGGGCGGTCCGGTGGCACGAAGACCATTCCCTCGCTGAACCCGGCCGAGCCAATCCCGAAGGCGGCGTTGAACCGGTCGAGGTTGACGAGCGTGAGCAGTGCAGTGATCTCGACGAGCTGCTGGTCGCTGAAGTGCTCCTTGAGCCGGGCGAACAGCTCGTCCGTGACCTCGACCGGCGTCCGCATCACAGCGCTCGCGCCACCGGTCACAACCGCGACCCGACCTGCGAGCCGACTCATAGCGTCTCCTCTCCGTCGCGTATCCGGGATCGATGTTGAGGATCATGCGTTCGGTGTCCGGCAACAATCCTTGAAAGCAACAAATCGGGCCGGAGCCTTGGCGTCCGGAACAGGGCGTGGGTGCTACAGCCATGAATCCAGGCGTCTGGCCCACCCGCGGCTGCGTCCCCAAATCGATCGCTCCGACCGGTTGATCAGCTCGCGGAAGCCAGCCGAATCCTCTCGAGGAGGGTGCTTCTATGTCGGCGGGGTCATGTTGCCCCAGGGGTGCGTTTCGTTGTGGCTGCCGCATGCTTTGGCTCCGCGGTCGATGCCCCCGGTGTTCAGAATGCGTGCGCGGTCAGAGAACGAGTCGGCCGCGCGGTCGATCCTGAGGTGCAGGACCGGGATCAGGTGGTCGTTGACGCAGCTGTGCTGGTCGTGGGCGGTCTCTGAGGTATCGAAGTTGTACGTGCCGCCGGTGGTGTGGCACGGTGGCGTGCCACCGGTTTGGGTCAGGATTAGCTGCTTGCCGGCGGACAGGGTGACCTTCAGTCCGGGCCAGGGGTCAAACGTGCAGGGCCCGATGACCAGGCTGCCGTTCGTCACGGTGAGCGTCACGCCGGTGGTGTTGTCGATCCGGATCGCGCCGGCGTCGTAGCGGTCAGCGCCACTAGTCGTCTTGGGGCAGCGGTCGGGGTGGAAGTAGTTACAGCCTTCGAAGATCACCCCGGGGCTGCCCTTCCACGGCGAAGGCGCGTCGACCTTCCGTTTGCGGAACCCATCCGCGTACCCGGCATACACGACCGGGGTGGCTGTGTAGCTGATCATCACGGTCCCGTTTCCGGCCTGCACGCCGTTCCCCGTCAACGTATCGGTCGCCGTGGGCCCGACGAAGCTCGAGCCGCCGGCACCGCCGCCCCCGCCTGCGCCTTGTTCTATCGCCTCGTCCTCGCCGCCCTGGCCACCGCCGCCACCACCCCAATAGCCGCCCCCGCCCCCGCCGCCGGCACCTCCCCACGTGACTCCTCCGGTACAGAAGGAGCCCCCGGCGCCGCCATGACCGAGCGACCCACCGCCGCCACCCTGCCCGTTGCCCTCAAACTCGTCAGGCGAGCTGGTGCCGCCCCCGCCGCCCCTGCCGCCGGTGCCGGCGCCGGCGCTCCCGCCACCACCCGCAGTCACCGTTGCGTTCAGTTGGGTCCCGGCCGTGCCGTCGCCGCCGCTGGCGCCGGCGGCGCCGCCCGCCGGGCCACCCACGTTGTCGGTGCCGGTGCCAGCGCCGTAGCCCCCGCCGCCCCCGCCGCCACCGGCAACCACCAACCGATCGCCCAGCGCGTACGGAGCGACACGCACATCCGAAGCGCCCCCGCCGCCACCGCTAAGCAAGGGACCCACCCCGAGGCATCCGGAGCCGCCACCGCCGTTGAACCCGCCGCCCTGGGTGCCGTTCTCTGGCGCCGCGCCTCCGACCAGCACCTCGAGCTTCGCGCCTGGCGCCACCGGCACGATCGCATGCACGTGAGCGCCCTTGCCACCCGCCACATGCGTGCTCAGCTCTCCGGACGCTCCGCCGCTCGCGCCGTAGGCGTCTACGGTGACCACCCCCACCCCGCTCGGAACCGTGAAGTTCTGCGCCGCGCCCACGTAAGTGAACGTGCAGCTCACGGTCAACTCCGCCCGCGAGCAGACAGGCGACGCAGCCAACGCCGAACCTGGCAGCGCGACCCCCAACAACCCAAGCAAACCGACGCAAGCCGCTAGCAGGCCGACGGCGCGACCCCGCGCCGCCAAAAATCCTAGAGACAGGCTGTAAGCCCCACAAGACAACATCCAAACACCTCGGTCGGCACGTCGCCCCAGCCGCTTCCTCTCAGCAGGAACCTACACCCAGCGCCCGCACCGGTGAATTAAGACTCGATAAATATCCGACCTCAGCGTCGGCGAAGCCGCCACGAACTAGCCAACACGTGCGCTTCGGCTCAGACCCCAACCCAACCCTCCTCCGGGCAGCGCTGGCCACCAAGGATCGATCACGGGCAGCCTCGAGGCGTGCTTGGCGCGGCCGGCCCGCTGCTGCCCGGTCCCGACGGAGGGATCGTCGGGTCACGGCTGACCGAGGCGATCGCTGGACGATTTGCGAGAGGCTGCCGACGGTCGGCGCGGCGCGCCTCGGTCAGTTGTGGGAAATGTTGACCGCGATACCGATACGGCATGACGTACCTCCAGCTCCGAGGCACCACAGCTTATGAGTGTGGGACTGCCTCGGAGAAGACCGACCAGCCGCTGTCGAAGCCGTTACCCCGCGTGGCTCGACTCGGTATCGCGCCGAATAGAGACAGCTTGTAGACGGTGCTCAACGTCCCGTTTAGGTAGTAGACCGCAGGGTCATTCTCATCGATCCAAGCGGCTGAGAACGTCTTTACGGAGCCCTTGTAGGCGGTTAGGTACTTGTCAATGAATGGCTTCTCGATGATTGTCTCGGCGCTTACGTTCGGGGCGTTCAGGTTCAGGTGGCTGAACTCGTCCCATTGCCAGCGCACATCGTCCGCGACGTCTTCATCCGTCACGCTGAGGTAGTAGACGAGCGGCCCGCCGTTGTAGGCCGGAGTCTTGAGCACGTATACGCTGAGCCGATCCCCAGGGGATACCGCCTTGATCGCTCGCGGCGGTCCTGGAAACATCTGCCAGACCGCCTCGTAGTGGGCGTGGGACTTCCTGTCGCAGTACATCCAGAAGCCAGCCTGCTCCGCGTACCCCCTCCCGCGGCCTACACCATCGAGACCCGCCCAGATAAAGGTTCCATTCCCGCCGGGGGTGAAGATGTTGTTCTGGGTCTTTCCCTTGGTCTTGGCGCAGTTAGCCGTGGGTACGGAGAGCAGCGCCTCAACGCCAGTAGCCTTGTGACCGAGCGTTGCCACGACGGTGTACCCGGACCAGTCGCCCAACGGGTAACCGATCCCTAGCGCCGCTGCCGGCATCGCTAGCGCGCCAAGTGCCGTTGCAACCAGTGTCGTGATGCGCCGCTTCAGGAGTCGCTCGTTTTCCGCGCAACTAAGGAGCGGCGGCCGGGAGCGCAGGAGCGGCCCGGAGGCTCGCGCATGTCTCCCGGCGCGGGGCCGTCACGCCGCCACACCCACCTGCTCCATCTTCGAGGAGTACTCGCCGGTCCGCGCCGCCGAGTTCATTTTCGCCCGGTGGGCGTACGCGCGCTGGCCGGCACCCATGTTCTCGGGCTTACCGCTCCACGCTTTCAGCGCGGGCGCTTGGAGCGCCCGGCCGTAGGAGAACGACAGCTCCCACGGATGAGGGCCGCGCGCGTTCATCGCGTTCAGGTGCGAGGTCGCGTCTTCGTCGGACTGGCCGCCGGACAAAAAGACGATCCCCGGGACGGCGGCCGGTACGTGCTTGTAAAGGCACTTCAGCGTCATCTCCGCCACCTGGTCCTCGCCGGCGCGGTTGGAGGAGTCATACCCCGACAAGACCATGTTGGGCTTCAGCAGGGTGCCGAGGACGTCGACGCGCTGGTCAAACAGCTCCCTGTAGAGGGCGTCGAGCACGAGCGAGGTCACATGGTGGCTGCGCTCGATCGTGTGGGTGCCGTCTTGGAGCACCTCCGGCTCGACGATTGGGACCAGCCCCGCCTCCTGGCAGAGCGCGGCGTAGCGAGCCAGCGCGTGCGCATTGGTCCAGATGCAGTACTCGCTTGGCAGCTGATCGCTGATTGAGTACGTCGCGCGCCACTTGGCAAACCGTGCGCCTAGGCCGCGGTACTCCTCCAGCCGCTCGCGCAGGCCGTCGAGGCCCTCGGTGATCGTCTCGCTGTCGGTTAGCGCCAGCGGCTTGGCCCCTTTGTCGACCTTGATCCCGGGGATGATTCCCTTCGACGCAAGCAGCTGCGGAAACGGCGTGCCGTCGGCGGCTGACTGGCGGATCGTCTCGTCGAACAAGATCACGCCGCTGATGTGATCCTCGACGCCCGGGGTCGTGAACAGCAGCTCGCGATACGAGCGGCGATGCTCCTCGGTGGACTCCACCCCGATCGAGTCAAAGCGTTTCTTGATCGTGCCGCCACTCTCGTCGGCGGCGAGGATCCCCTTGCCAGCGGAGACCAGGGCCTTCGCGGTCGCATGCAGCTCGTCGGTAGCCATCGATCTGTCTCCTTTTCCGGAATCCGAGTGTCTCGCATTATTCCCCGCCGCGCCGGGATCGGGAAAGCCGATCGCGCTCGACGCCGTCCTTGGCGCCGCAATCCCTTCATCAGGCGACCCGGCATCCGCCCCGCGATCGGACGACGGAGCAGCCAAGCAACCCGCGTGCGACGGCTTACGGTCTCAGCGTGATGCGAGTAGGCTGCGCCGTGATGCGCCGTACAGCCGTGATGGTCGTCCTGATCGTCTGCTGCTTCCCAGCGATGGCCCTTGCCCGCCGACTGGTTCACGGTGAAGAGAAGTCGGCGATCATCGCCGCGATCCGCCGTGCCCACGACATCGGACCCCAGCAGACTGGGTCTTGCATGCGCGTGTACGTCTCGACGGTCAATCCCAACTGGGCGACGATGCAGTTCATCTTCGTAAAGCGCTGCCAAAACCAGGACGCAAATGGCGTCAGCGTTGTCCACCGAAAGCACGGCCGCTGGCACTTTGTGACCGCCGGCAGCGCTTTTTCGTGCCCGATCCCGGGGCACATTCCAAGCCGTGTCCAGCGGGACCTGAAGCTCAGCTGCAGGGCTTAGAGCCCGCGGAGACTTCGCAGTTGCCGCCAGTGTGTCCCCTGATTCCGTCCGTCATGTCCACAACAAGTTAGAGCGAATCCGCGCCTGCACCTGGAGGCCGACGTCGACGTCGAAGGCGTCGGCGAGGGCAAGGCAGAGGCCGAGCCGGGCGAAGCCGTCCGCCTACGCCAGCGAGTCGATCCAGCGCTCGATCCGTCGTGCCTCGCGGGTCATCAGCTCGGGGTCACGGAAGGTATTGGTGAGGAGCGCGATTCCTTGATAGGAGGCCATCAGCGCGATGGCGAGGTCGCGGGCCTCGCGGGGATTGATCAGGCGGAACTGCTGCTCGGACCAGTCGATCGGGAGCCGCAGCATTTCCGCACACGCGTGGTGAAGGCCACCGGTGCGCTTGTCGAGCTCTGAGCACAGGCTCCCGAGCGGGCAGCCGTACTGAGCTGCGAGCTCGCGCTGGGCGGTGAGCTCGCGGACCAGCGCCTTGAGCCGCGCCTGCGGCGTGCGGTGGCGCTCGAGCGTGCGAAGCAGAGACTGGATGTCCTCGACGTGGCTGTCGATCGCCGCCGCGACGAGCTCATCCTTGGTCTTGAAGTAGTAGTAGACGTTGCCGACGGGGACGTCGGCGTCGCGGGCGATGTCGGCGATCGTCGTCTTCTCGACCCCCTGCTGATGGATCACCGCGCGCGTGGCCGAGATCAGGCGTTCGCGTTTGCCCTGCACTGGCGTATCGAGTGAGTCAGTCATCTCACCCAGAGGATAGCGTCTGATAGCGTTAAGTCAGTCAACTGACTTAGATGGGAAATGAGGGAGGACTTGCACATGACGTCGATCCAGGCCCAGACAGCCAGCGAGCCCCGCTCGCTGCTTCGTACCCGGCTGGGGGTGCTCACGCTGCTGCTGCTGTGCGGAGTGCAGTTTCTGGACGTGGTCGATTCCTCGATCACGAACGTGGCGCTCCCCTCGATCCAGCGGGCCCTGCATTTCTCCCAGCAGAATTTGCAGTGGGTCGCGAGCGGCTACCTGCTGACCTACGGAGGCTTTCTGCTGCTCGGCGGCAGGCTCGCCGACTTGCTCGGGCGCCGGCGAGTGCTCGTGGCCGGCCTGGTCGGATTCGCCGCCTGCTCGTTGGCCGCCGGCCTGGCCCAGAGCGAGGGCGCGTTGATCGCCGCTCGCGTGCTCCAGGGTGTCGGCGCGGCGATGATGGCACCGGCCGCGCTGTCGATCCTCACCACCACGTTCCGCGAAGGGGCCGACCGGAACACGGCACTAGGCGTGTGGGGTGCGATCAGCGGCCTCGCCGCCGCCGCGGGGGTGTTCCTCGGCGGTGTCCTGTCGGAGGGCCCGGGGTGGCGGTGGGTGTTCTTCGTGAACGTCCCGGTCTGCCTGCTTGCGCTCGGCGCCTCCTTCGCCCTGCTCAGCGGCGAGCGCAAACGCGCGCCGCTTGCCGACTTTGACACGCCGGGCGCGCTACTCGGCACCGGCGGCATGTTGCTGCTCGTCTACGCGCTGATCGAGGCTCCCGACGTCGGCTGGGGCACGCCGCGCACGATCGCGACGTTGTCGGCCGCGGCCCTGATGCTCGTCGCGTTCGTGGTCAACGAGCGCCGCCGCCGCAACCCGCTGGTGCATCTCTCGATCTTCAGGATCAAGGGGCTGGCCGCGGCGGACTCGACCTGGCTGCTGGCGATGGCCGGTTTCTTCGCGATGTTCTTCTTTCTCACCCTCTACATGCAGGAGGTCCTTGGTTTCTCTCCGATCCAGGCGGGCGCGGCATACCTGCCGGTAACGGCGTGCCTGGTCCTTGCCTCAGGCGTCTCCTCGCAGCTGTTCGCGCGGATCGGGACCAGGCCCGTGATCATCGCCGGAGCGCTGCTCAGCGCCGGCGGGATCTACTACCTCTCGCGGATCCCGCTCCACGGCTCCTACGTACCCGACGTGCTCCCCGGGCTCGTGCTCATGGCGATCGGATTCGGCGCCGTATTCGTCGGCGTCACCACGGCGGCCAACGCGGGCGTGCCGGCTGACAAGGCCGGGCTCGCGGCCGGACTGCTAAGCACCTCACAGCAGCTTGGAATGGCGCTTGGCCTGGCGGTCCTGTCGGCGATCGCGACAGCTCACACCAACCACCTGCTCGCGGCCCACGCCCCCCGTGCCGAGGCGCTCACGTCCGGCTATCAGCGGGCACTCCTCGTATGCAGCATCTTCGTGCTCGCCGCGGCGATCATCGCGAGCCGGATCCCGAGCACCCGGGCTGCTGCGCACCCGCTCGTCGCCCCCGCTGGCGAACCTGCCGCCGAGCCGGCCAGCGTCTAGCCCTGGCGATCAGGCGTCGCCCCCCAACCGCCCCCGCACGTAGTCCTGGAAGTGGCCGATCAGCGCTTCCGCGCCGCCCATCACCCACCCATGCTCGATCATTCCGGCGCTGCTGCCGCGTTGCGCGGCCTCGACGAGCGCCGTGTCCTCGTTGCCGATCTGCTCGTCGAGGGCGAACAGATCGTCGATCCACGCCGCGGTCGCACTCTCGCCGAACCAGTAGTCGAGGTAGCCGGCGCACGTCTCGGGCCCGGTCGGCCACAGGGGCCCGATCGAGAGATTGGGATGACCCGGCAGGACGTTGAACTTGAGGGTGGGAAACCACAGATGGTTCTGCGCCTCGCCGACCTCGCCGTGAACGTCGATCGGGCCGCGGCCGTCGAGCGATCGCGGGTGGATCGGCGCGAACTGACTCGTGCGCAGCCCGTCGGCGACGAGCTTGATCCGGCGATCGTCGATCACGCTCACCAGCCCCGGGTGATTGACCGGGCAGTGGTAGCACTCGAGATAGTTCTCAAGCGCGATCTTCCAGTTGGCGCTGATCTCGTAGAAGAAGCGCCCGTGATGGCTGAGGCGCTCGACCTCGAGCCCGTGGTCGGCGACGACCTCCGGCAGGTCGGCCAGCGCCTCCTGCAGCGGGATCGCGTGCGGATCGGGGTTGGCGAACACGAACGGTCCCCAGGTGCCGACCGAGACCGGGGCGAGGCCGAACCGCCCGGCGTCGAATGCGGGATCCTCCTCGGCACGCGGGGCGGCGCGCAGGCAGCCATCTAGGCCGTAGGTCCACGCGTGGTACGGGCACTGCAGCGTCGCCCGCCGGCGGGCGGCGGTGGCGACGAGCGCACCGCGGTGGCGACATACGTTGACGAACCCGCGCAGGACGCCATCGGCGTCGAGCGTGATCACGACCGGCACCGGCCCGGTGGCCGACGCGAAGTAGCTCCCGGGCCCCTGGAGCTCGCCGAGGTGCCCGGCGTACTGCCACGAGCATCGGAAGATGCGCTGCATCTCACGGGCGAGGATGGCCGGATCCGAGTACCACGACCACGGCACGGTCTCGCGGCCGGAGGTGACGGGGCGGGTTTGACGCGAGGTCATCGGATCCGTAGAGTAACCACTTCCGATATGCGGAAGCAAGTTTCACTGGTTCAGCCCTCGGTGGGGACGCTGGCCCGGGGGCTCGATGTCGTCGAGCTGTTCGACGCGTCCGCGTATGAGCTGTCCCAGAAGGACATCTCCGATGCGCTCGGTCTCCCGATGCCGACGGTGCACCGCCTGACCGGGCTGCTCACCGAGCGGGGGTGGCTCGACCGCGACCCGCTGAGCCGGCGCCTGCGCCTGGGACTCGGCATTGCGCGACTGATGCCCGCGCTGATGGCGGGGCTGCGGCTGCCGGAGCTTGCTCGCCCCCACCTCACCCGCGTCGCCGCCACGGTCCACGAGGCGGTCAACGTTGCGATTCTCGACGGCTCGGAGGTCGTCTACCTGCTCGGCGAGTCGCCCGACCGTGTGCTCACCTCGCAGATCACGGTCGGGATGCGGCTTCCGGCGCACTGCATCGCGCTCGGCAAGTGCCTGCTGGCGCAGCTGCCCGAAGACGTCGCTCGCAGCGCCCTCGGCGACGAGCCCTACGAGCGTCGCACCGAGCACACCCTGACGACATGGAGCGAGCTCGCGCCGGACCTCGCCGCCGCCCGTGAGGCCAGCCTCGCCGTGTCCGAGGAGGAGTACGAGATCGGGCTCGTGTCGCTCGCCGTCCCAGTGAGCTGGATCGACGGCCCCGGCACCGCGGCCATCAACGTGTCGCTCCCCGCCACACGGGCCAACCCAGAGTTCCGCGAGGAGCTGGCGCGCGCGCTGCGGGAATGTGCCCGGGCGATCGATCGCGAGATGAGCCTCCCGGGAGGACGGCGGTGACCCCGGCCTCGACGGCTGACGTCCGCGAGCTCGCGGCGGCCGCGGACACGTTCGCGTGCACGCAATCGCAGGCCCTCGCCGCCGAGCCGCAACTGCGCTTTCAGGGGATGCCGTCCGACGGCGATTCACCGTCGATCTACGGGGCGCTCGGCGAGGCGGGCTGGATCGGCGTCCACTGGCCGTCCAAGCTCGGAGGTCGTGGACTCACGTCCTTGCACACGCTCGCGTGCGAGGAGCGCTTCGGCTATCGCTGGCTACCGCTCTCGGGGTATCTGCTGTCGGTCAAGACAATCGGCAACGCGCTGCTGCGGTTCGCCGCCCCGGCGCTCCAGGAGCGGCTGATCCCGGAGATCGCGGCCGGGCGCCTGCTCTTCTGCCAGGGCTTCTCCGAGCCGGACGCCGGCTCGGACCTTGGCTCGCTGCGCACGCGGGCGCGCCGCGACGATGGACGCTTCGTCGTGAGTGGCCGCAAGATCTGGACCTCGAGCGCCGAGTACGCCGACTGGGTCTACCTCGCGGTCCGCACCGATCCCGACCGCGCGCGCCACCGCGGCGTGTCGGTGCTGGTCGCCGACATCCACACGCCCGGCATCACCGTGCACGCCCATCGCACGCTCGGCGGTGGGACGATCGGCGAGCTCGAGCTCGACGAGGTCGAGGTCCCCGCCGACCAGCTCGTCGGCGAGCTGCACGGCGGCTGGCAAGTGCTGATGGGCACGCTGGACTACGAACGCGTGACCAGCGAGAAGGTGGGAACGGTCATGTGGCTGCTCGACGCGCTCGCACCGCTGGCCGGAGGGCCCCGCTTTGCGCGCACCCTGTCGCGCCTGCGCGGCGCCGCGGACGCGGCACGCCTGCACGGCCGTCGCGCCGCCGAGTTGCTCGAGGCCGGGCGGCCGGCAAGCGCGCAGAGCTCGATGGCCAAGCTCTCGGTCGCCGAGCTGATGCAGGCCGTCGCGGCCTTCGCGCTCGACGTCCTCGGGCCCGAAGGGCTGATCGAGGATGGGATCGGGACCTTGCGGGGCCGCGTCGCCGCGTTCCAGCGGGCCTCGGTGGCGACAACGATCTCCGGCGGGGCCGCCGAGATCCAACGCGCGGTGATCGCTCGCCGGGAGCTCGGGTGCCCGAGGAGCTGACCTCCACGCTGCCGCTCGCCGGTGTACGGGTACTCGAGTACGCGCAGTACGTCGCCGGCCCGTTCGCCGGGATGCTGCTCGCCGACCTCGGCGCCGACGTGATCAAGGTCGAGCCGCCCGCCGGCGATGCCTGGCGCAACTACGAGCCGTTCGACGACGCCGAGAGCCGGTACTTCTACGCCCTGAATCGCAACAAGCGCTCGGTCGTCCTCGATCTCAAGTCCGCCGCCGGGCTGGAGGCGAGCCGCGCGCTGCTGCGGAGCGCCGACGCGGTGCTCCACAACCTGCCGCCCGAGCGCGCGCGGGCCTTCGGACTCGATCGCGACGCGGTCAGCGAGACCAACCCGCGCGCGGTCTGGTGCTGCGTATCGGCGCTCGGCAGCGAGGGCCCCGACGCGGCGGTGACCGCGTTCGATCTCGTGGCGCAGGCGCTGTCGGGCCTCCTGGTGGCCAACGCGTGGTCAGACGAGGTGGTGCCCCAGCGCGCCGGGGGCATGGCGATCGCCGACTTCACCGCGGGCCTGCTCGCCGTGATTGCCGTGCTGACGGGCCTGCTCGGCCGCGAGCGGACGTCGGCCGCGCCCGGCCTCGAGGTGTCGCTGCTCGGCGCTGCGCTCGCCGTCCAGAGCCAACGCTTCGTCTCGGTCGAGGCGCTCGATCGGACGGCGCGTGAGCAGCGCCTGGCGGGCCCAGCGGTGGCCACACGCGAAGATCTCGCGCGCCAGACCCGGGCGCGCCGCGAGGGCGACAGCCTCGAGCCGTACTACCGCGCCTACGCGGCCGCCGACGGATTCTTCGTGCTCGCCTGCTTGCGCGAGCCCCAACGCGCCGCTGCCGCCGCCCTGCTCGAGCTCGACGACCCGTGGGTCGCCAACCCCCAGGCCGTGCCGGCCAGCGCGGAAGAGCGCGCGCAACGCGAGGCGCTCGTGGCTGAGTTCGAGCGCCGGCTCGCCCAGGCGCCCGCCGAGACGTGGGTTCGCCGCTTTCGCGCCACCGGCGTCCCGGCCGCCGAGGTGCGCATCCTCGACCAGCTGTTCGAGCACGAGCAGGTGCGGGCCAACGGGCTGGTCCAGACCGTCGAGCAAGACCGCGTCGGCGCGGTCAAGCTGCTCGGGTCGCTGTTCAAGATCGATGGGGCCGTGGCCCCGCCACAGCGCGCGATCCCCGGCCTTGGAGAGCACACGGAGGAGGTGCTGGCCGGATGCCGCCAGCCGTGACGATCGACGATGCGCTGGCCGAGGCGCATGCGTTCGCGCGCAGCCTCGCGGGCGTGGCGCGGCGGGTTGGGCGGTCGGGCCCGGCGGAGAGGACTGGCGCCTCCGACGCGGGTAGCGAGACGGCGTGGGCGCCGGGGGCATTGGCTGAGGGCGATGCGTCGGCGCTCACCGCCGCCTTGGACCAGCTCGGGTGGCCGACAGTGGCCAGCGAGCCGGAGCTGATCGCATGCGCCGGCCTCGGCGGAGTCGAGCTCGGCAGGGCGCTCGCGCCGGTGGTGGTGCTCGACGGGCTGCTCGGCGCGAGTCCGCTCGCGGGATCGCTGATCCGGTGCCGCGTCGACGGTGACCGCGTGGTCGGCACCGCCGGCGACGGGACCCAGCGCACGGTCTGGCCCGCAACCGCGTTCGCGCGCGTTGCCTCGGCCGACGGACTTGACGTGTACTCCGTGGTCGCGCTCGGCGACCCGCGACCGGTCGACCCTCACGCCTGGCGAGTCGCGCACGCCGCCTGGCTGGCCGCCGGAGTGGGCTATCTCGCCGGCGTCGGCGAGGCCGCGCTCGACCTCACGGTCGCCTACGTGCAGCAGCGGCGCGCCTTTGACTCGACGCTCGCGGCGCTCGCTCCTGTCCAGCAGCTGCTCGCTCGCGCCGCCACCGAGATCCGCGGTGTCGGGCTGCTCGCCGCCGCGGCCCCGAGCGCGGACGCCCTCGCCCATGCCGGGCCGGCGATCGCCGACGCGTGCGCCGCGTGCCAGCAGGTAACGGGGGCGATCGGCTTCACGCTCGAGTACCCGCTCCAGCGCTACACCCAGCGCGCGCGGGCACTCGCCACGTGGAACGACGCGCTGCTCGACGCGGGCGTCTAGGGGGCTGAGCGCAGCCGCGGCGGAGATCGGCCCGGGGCGTGTTCTCGGGCAGATCGGGTATCCCTTCGGTATGCCAAAGCCACCGCTTCCCCCCCAGATCGAAGAGTTCCTCGCCCAGCCCAACCCGTCGGTCATCGCTACCTTGGCACCTGACGGGAGTCCTCACAGCGCGGCCACGTGGTACCTGTGGGAAAACGGCCGGGCGCTGGTCAACATGGATTCGAGCCGCAAGCGCCTCGAGCACCTGCGCCGCGATCCCCACGTGTCGCTCACCGTTCTGGACAAGGACCAGTGGTATCGGCAGGTGACGTTGCGCGGACAGGCCACTGTCCAGCCGGATGACGACCTCACCGACATCGACCGCATCGCCCGCTTTTACACCGGTGATCGCTACTCAGATCGCGAGCGTGAGAGCGTCAGCGCGTGGATCGAGGTCGAGTCGTGGTACGGCTGGCACGGCGGCGGGTTCTGGACCGGCGAGCGCTAACGCACGCTCGCTCAGGTCCGGTCCGCTGAACTCAGACCAAGGCGAGGTCGGGCCCGTCGCCTCGAGGAATGGGACGTTCGGTCTGGGGTTCGCGCATGACCGTGTAAGTGGCTATGTGCGCGTGCAAATGGCTACGTGCGGATCCGCACGATCTGGTGGGGTCTATGGGGCGGGGGTCTGTATGGTGGACGCGCTGGGACCGTGGCGTTACCGGCGCTCGCTTACGGACGAAATGTGGGGAGGCCTTTCGTAGTGCCTGACAAGAACGAGCTGCTTGCTGGTGACGCCGCGCCCGCGCGGGTCTCACGGCGCACCGTGTTGAAGGGGCTGGGAGCCGCAGGGGTGGGCGCCGGTCTCGCGAGTTGGCCAGCCGCGTCTGCTGTGAGCGCTCCCGGGCGTGTGACCGATGGGGTCTGGGGTGGGTTCGACGCTGCCGTTGAGCGGGAGTTCGCGCGTATGGGTCTGGTGGGAGCTGCGGTGGCGGTCGTCAGCGCCGAGCGCGTGCTCCATACCCGTACGTTCGGGGTCAGAGATCTGCATAGCCGCAGGCGGGTGACCAATTCGACGCATTTCCTCGTTGGCTCGACGACGAAGTCGATGTCGTCGCTGCTCGTAGCGAGGTCCGTCGATGATCAGAAGCTCGGCTGGGATCAGCGGGTGATCGATGTGTGGCCCGGCTTTCGCGCGCCGACCGATGAGCTGACGAGGACGCTGCGGGTTCGCGACCTACTGGGCATGGCCTCGGGCCTCGGCGAGCCCCCCGCCCTGAGCTTCCACGAGGGCGTCCCCACCGCGACACAGCTGCTGCAGTCGATCGTCAACCTGCCGGTCATCAACCGACCGGGTAAGGAGTTCTTCTACAACAACACCGTGTACGCCGTGGGGGGTTACCTGCCCGCCCTGAACGAGGGCGTGGGCGGCGATCACCTGGCAGCGGCGTACGCCAACCAGATGCATCAGCGTGTGTACGAGCCGGTGGGCATGACGGGCGCGCACGTCGCCGACGACCCGCGCGGCGTGGTCAGCGACTACGCCAGGGGGAATGGCCTTGACCTGACCGGGAAGCGGACCACGCTCGCGTACGGGGCGGTGGGCAGCTACGCGCCGGTCGGCGGCACTCTCGCCAGTCTCGATGACATGGCCGCCTATGTGCGTTTACAGCTGCGGCGCGGGGTTTCGGTGAGCGGTCGCCGGGTGGTCTCCGCCGCCAACCTGGCCGAGTGCTGGAAGCCACACATCAGCCTCCCCGTCTCCGCTGAGTACGACCCCGACGCGGTCAGCTCCGGGTACGGCATGGGCTGGATCAGCACACGGTACCGCGACGGCAGCTCGCTCATCTCGCACAGCGGCGGCATCGACGGTTTCTCCAGCTGGATTGGGTTCCTGCCGGAGCACGACCTCGGTGTGGTGGTGCTCAACAGCATCAACCCAACTCCGGTCGGCCTCTTCTTCTACCCGTATGTGCTCAACATGCTGCTGAGCGAGCGGTTCGGGCTCAACGTCGGAGTCCCCGCCAAGGTTGATCACGCCTACAAGACGGCGATCAGCGAGCTGCGTAAGCAGGGTCGCTCGTCCCGGCCCGCTGATCCTCGGGCGGTGGCGCCCCACCTCGGCTACTACGAGGGCGGCTATCAGCTCGTGCTCCACGATCGTGAGCTCCGGATCCTGGTCCGGCCGCGAGTCATGCCGCTGCGCGCGATCAGCGACGGCGGTTACATCATCTCCGGGGGACTGCTGGTGGGGACCCGAGTGAAGCTCGACCGCGACCGTGACGGCGTCCGGCGCATGGAAATCGAGGGGCTGCAAACGGTGCGCCGAACCGTGGGACTCGACTGAGCGCGATCGCAGGTTGCGCGCGCGGAGGGCGACCCCACGCGGAGGGCGTCCCCACGCGGCCCGCAACCCGGCTAACTCCCGGCCGACGCTTGACGCTACGAACACAGCCGCGAAGTCAGGCGCTGCCACCGCCGTTCGCTTGCGACGGCGCCAGCTGACTCTGGCACGCCTTGCTGGCCGCTTGGAACTTCTTGTTCGAGCGGATGCTGGTCGAGAACACTGGTCCATTCCCAGAGAAGTTCGGGTCGGGCAGGTTGTAGCCGTGTCTGCGCACGCATGCGACGTACTTCTCGATCGCCTGCTGCGAGAATCCTCGGGGGCGACGGCCCGCCGGGAAGTTCGCGCCGCATGCCTTCAGCGCCGCACGGAACTTCGAGCCACCGGCGCCTCCGGCTGGGAAGCCTCCTGCAGGTGGGCCTCCGCTCGGCGGAGCGCCCGAGCCTGATCCCGTGGCGCCGGGGGGAGGTCCGCCTTGCCCCGCGCCTGCGGGGAGGCTGACGCCGTGCTGGCGCAGACACGTTCGCAGCGCGGCGCGGTTTGCTGTGCGCGATCCAGTTCCGGTGCGGGTAGAAGTGGAGCTACTGCTCGAGCTACTCCCGCACGCTGCCAACAGCGGGACGACCAATAGCAAGGCCAGCAGAGCGGCGACCCGGCGCAGGCGGCGGGCGGGGACGATCGTCTGGTGTCGTGATTTCAATTGCATTTGACTCACCCCTAATTTCCTGATCCGAACAACGAGTTCACGGCAGAGCTGGCGCTCGAACCAGTCGTGCTGCTGCCACCGCTCCCACTGCTGCCACTGCCGCCACTGCCACCGCCGCCTCTCGCGCCCGAGTCGCTGACTGAAGTGGCACTGATCGTGCCCCCCGACTTCTTCAGGCCCTGGACCACGACCGAGTCGCCAGGATGCAACGACTGCTTCGACACCGTCAGGCTCTTCGTGATCTTGGTCGCCGAGGAGAGCTTGACCTTGACCGTGTTGCCAGACGCGTCGTTGACGTAGATCGTGTTGTGGTCGACACTCGCGATCGTTCCAAACGAGGAGTTCCCGCCGCCGAGCCCGGGGAAGCCTCCGCCAGACCCAGATGGAAAGCTCGGTGCGCCCGAGCGAGCTCCGCTGGCGCTCCTGGAGGACGAGGTCGTTGGCAGCGAGAAGCTCCGCGCGCCCGCGCTCGAGCCAGAGACGTGGCTCTTCTCGACGCTGACCCCTGCGTAGAACCCGGCAGCGCACATGATCACCGCGAATACGGCCGCGGTGCCGCGAGTGAAGAACTGGCGCCGGCGGCGCCCCGGCGGCGCGAGCGTCGCGTCCGCCTCGGGTTCCCAGTCCTCCTCTCGATCTTCTTTGAACGGGATTGCACTCATCTCGGATCCTTCGGTGTAGTGGGATGGGTCATTGCGCTCATTCGAACCGCAACGCTTCGATTGGCCGTAGGGACGCGGCCCGACTCGCGGGGTAGGTGCCGAAGAACAGGCCGACGAGCACCGCGGCTCCGAACGCGAGCGCGATCGAGTACGGGGCGATCGTGGGCTGGACCCCGGCGATCTTGAACTGACTGCCAACGATGCCCGCTACGACGCCGGCGATACCGCCCAACAACGACACCAGCACCGCCTCGACGAGAAACTGGAGCATGATGTCGCTGCGCCGCGCGCCGATCGCCTTGCGGATCCCGATTTCACGGGTGCGCTCGGTAACCGAGACCAGCATGATGTTCATCACGCCGATCCCGCCGACCAGCAGCGCGATCGCCGCGACCTCGCCTAGCAGGGTCGTGAACACCTTGCTGCTCGCTTCGGAGGTCTGCAGGATCGATCCTTGGTTGATCACGTTGAAGTTGCTCGTGTCCGATCCGGCGGACGGCGGATCGACCTGGTCGAGAATGTCGGTGACCTCGGTCTCGGCCGCGTTCAGAGCGTCCCGCGAGGTGGCTTGGACCAAGATCTGGCTCAGGCTGCCGTACCCCGTCAGCGTGTCCTGAACCGCGGTGTACGGTGCGATCGCCACGTCATCCTGGTTAGAGGTGCCGTTTGAGCCCTTCGACGCCGTGACGCCGATGATCTCGTAGTTGGTGCCGTTGACCTGGATCGTCTCTCCGACCGGATCCTGACCACCGAACAGCTCGCTGACGACAGTCGGCCCGACAACCAGCACACGGCTGTGGTCGGCCACCTCCGCCGCGCTGAACCACCGCCCCGACGACAGTGAGTAATCGCGCGCGCTCTGGTAAGCGCGAGTCGTACCAACGAACGAGGAGGGTTCATACGTACTGTTGTCATACGTGAGCGTCACGCTGTTGGCGCTGACCACCGGCGACACGCTCTTCACGTCGGGCGCCTGAAACTTGTTCTGGAGGGCCTGTACGTCGCTCATCGTCAGCTCGGTGCTGCTCGGCGACTGGGACTGTGAGAACAGGCCGCCGAGCCCGGAGCTCGAGGTGACCGTCAAGACGTTCGAGCCGAGCGCGTCGATGCGGCTGGCGACGGCAGCGGACGAACCCGTGCCGACCGAGATCAGCACGATCACTGACCCGACGCCGATCATCAGCCCCAGGATCGTCAGGCCCGAACGCAGCTTGTTGGCGGTCAGGCCTGCGAACGCGACACGGATGACCTCGGCCATCAGACGTCAGCCCCGACTGTCGTGCCGGTGTCCGCGACGACCTGCCCATCCTTGATCCTGATAACTCGCCGCGCGTGGGCGGCGACGTCTTCCTCGTGGGTGATCAGGATCACCGTCCGGCCGGTGTGACTCAGGCGCTCGAAGATCCTCAGCACCTCCGCACCCGAGGCGCTGTCCAGATTCCCGGTCGGCTCGTCGGCGAGGATCATCGCGGGGTTGGTGACCAGCGCCCGCGCGATCGCCACGCGCTGCTGCTGACCGCCGGAGAGCTCGGCGGGGCTATGGTCTACCCGCTCGCCGAGACCCACCGACTCGAGCGCCGCCAGCGCGCGCGTGCGGCGCGCGTGGCGCGGCAGGCCGGCATACGCGAGCGGCAACTCCACGTTGGCGGCCGCGGCGGTTCGCGGGATCAGGTTAAAGCTCTGGAAGACAAACCCGATGAACCGGTTGCGAACGTCGGACAGCGTGTCCTCGTCGACCCCGCGCACATCAAACCCGTCGAGCCTGTACACGCCGCTCGTCGGTGTGTCGAGGCAGCCGAGGATGTTCATCAACGTCGTTTTGCCGCTCCCGGAGGCACCCATGATCGCGACGTATTCGCCGCTCTGGACGCGTAGGGTCACCCCGCGTAGCGCGCTCACCGAGACCTGCCCGAGGCGGTAGATCTTGTGGACGTCGCGAACGTCGATCACTGTTGAGTGATGCAACGGCTGATAGTTCTCGGCTAGATCCATGCCATCAGCCCCCGGGAATGCCACCGCCGCCGCCGGGGAAGCCGCCGCCACCGGGGAAGCCGCCAGCGCCACCGGGGAACCCGCCTGCGCCGCCGAAGCCCGTGCGACCGGAGCCACCCGTTCCGCTGGAGCTGCTGCCCGACGAGCTCGAGCTACCGAGCGAGGGCAGGGTCGTCGTCACAACCAGCTGATCGCCGGCTTTCAGCCCGCTGATGATCTGCGTGCGCGTATCTCCCTTGAGGCCGACAACGACCTGTTGTGAGACGCTCTTCCCCGACTGCAGGACGTTGACCGTCGCTAGCGACCCCGTTCCGCTGACCGAATCGTTGGGCACGGTCACACCCTGCGCCTGCCCCACAATCAGCGATGCGGACGCGCTCATCCCCGGCTTGACCTGCTTGTCACGCTGATTCAGGGTCAGCGTCGCGTCGTAGGAGACGACACTGCTGCTAGTCGTACCGACGGTTGAGATCGCGGTCACGTGCGCCCCTAGTTCCACTCCGCTGAGTGCGTCCAGGGTGACCGTTGCCGGCTGCCCCACCTTGACCTTGCTGACGTCCGACTCGCTGAGCGCGACGGTCATCGTCAGCTTGCCCGTGTTCACGATCTCGGCAAATGGGGTGCTCGAAGAACCCGACGAGTTGGATGAGCCTGAGCTCGAACTGCCAAGGCTGCCCGCCGTGGTACTAGTGCCACCGCTCGAGGACGAGTTGCCCGATGAACTGCTACTGCTCGAACTGCTCGATGACGTCGACCCCGCCGTCACAGAGTCGCCAGGCTGAAGGCCGGCCAGCGAGACGATCGTCCCGCCGATCGGCGCGAACAGCTTCGTGTTGGAAAGCGCCGTCTCCGCACTCTGGACGCTCGCCTCGGCGCTGTAGACCGACGCCTGCGCAGAGGCGATGCTCGATGCCGACGAAGTCGTGTTGGTCGAGCCATTCGAGCTTGCGCCGGTACCGCTCGCCCCGCTTGGGGCGCTCCCGCTACCGCCGCTCGGGGCGCTCCCCGACGGCGTCGAAGATGTGGACGTCGGGCTTTGGGGAGTGGTCGAAGTCGTCGTCGGCGTTGTGGGTGTCGTCGACGTCGTCGTCCTCGTAGGCGTTGCCGTGGTGGTGGTCGTCGTGGTGGTGACTGGCTTGGCTCGGGTTCGCGTCACGTAGGAAACGTCGACCGCGCTCCCCGCGCTGACGGTCGTGCTGGCGCTCGTCGCGGTCGATCCGGAACTGCCTGATGAAGTCGACGAGGATCCGTTCTCGGCGGCCGTCAACTGGTCCTCAGCCGCCGTCAGGGTCTTCTCTGCCTGATCAAGGCTGAGCTGCGCCGAGGTCGGATCGAGCTTCGCCAGGAGCTGGCCCTTGTAGACGTGCTGGCCGGCCTTGACATAGACCTTCGACAGCGTGCCGCTGGTTTGGAAGTTGACGTCGAGGTCGGTGCCCGCTTCGACGTTGCCGCTGACGGACACCGTCGACTGAACGATGCCCTTCTGGGCGGTGACGATCTGCTTCGAGGTTCTGGCCGAGCTGCTTGGCCCCCCGATCTCTTGGATCGCTAGCACGATCACGGCGATCGCGACCACGGTCAGCAGATAGAGGTGCCACGGGCGCTTCTTGACAGTCATGCGCCACCAGCAAGCGCGTGGTCTTCGCGGATCGGAGCGCTGGCCTCCGCGGGAATCCCACGACGTGAAGCGGCACGCATGCGTGCGGCCAGCTCCGCGGGGTGAAAGGGGCTGCTCAGGCAGTCGTCGGCGCCGGACTCGAGCGCTGCGATCCGCGCATCGAGATCGCGGGTAGGAGCGATCGCCACGATCGGAACCTTCGCCGCCTGGCGGCGAAGGTGTCTGCAGGCTCGCGCGAGATCACGAGCGGTGACGAGCACCACGTGCGGCTTGAAGAGCCCTAACAGGCGCCTGGCCGCGCGGTCGTCGTCGACCGCGAGCACATCGTGTCCAGAGCGCTCGAGCTCCCGCGTCAGGTCTCGGTCCGGAAGCCCCTGGACCAGCAGGATCCGCATTGCGGCCGGGATCTCCTGAACGTCTGCAATCGGCTCATCAAGCATGCCGCGATTGTGGTTGCGACATGTGAGCCCACCGTGCGCAAAGCCTGAGAGTTTGTTGAGCCACGGCCGACCAGGTGCGAGCTCTCACCATCCTCACAGCCAATTCCCACCCCCAGCTCAATGCTGGCCCTCACACTTCGAACCCCCCACAGGCGCTGAGGAGACCACCCGATAAGAGCCTCGTCGACCGTCCCACCTGGCCGGTGAGGATCGGGTCGGGCTCCTCGGCGCGGGGCGGCGCTCAGCCAGCGATCGGAGTCTCAGCGGGACTCGGGATCACGCCGCGGGGAGCGGTCGCTCCTCCGGGTGCGTCGCTGGCCGGCAGCTCAACGCGGAAGATCGCGCCCCCATCGGTGGCGTTTCGCGCGTGGACTTCGCCGTTGTGGGCTTGAACAATCGCCCTGACGATCGCCAAGCCGAGCCCGGCGCCGCCCGGGCCACGCCGACGCCCCTCGTCGGCGCGCCAGAATCGCTCGAACACCTTGTCGCCGGTCTCGGCTGGAAGCCCGGTGCCGTGGTCCCGGACCTCGAGGATGGCGCGATCGTGCTCGCGCCAAACGCCGAGCTCGATCGCTGACTCCGGCGGCGTGTGGATCAGCGCGTTTCGGGTGAGGTTGGCGAACACCTGCCGTAGCTGGTCGTGGTCGGCGAGCACTGACAGCGAGCCGTTGGTCCTGAGGCTGATCGCCCGTGCCGGCGCAATCGCACGAGCATCTTCCGCCGCCTGCTCGGCAAGCTCACACAGGTCGACCTGCTGCTGGCGCTTCTCGGGCAACTGATCCAGCCGCGCCAGCAGTAGCAGGTCCTCGACCAGAACGCCCATCCTGACGGTCTCGCCCTCGATTCGTGCCATCGCCCGTTCGAGCGTTTGCGGGTCGGTCGCGGCACCCAGCCGGAACGCTTCGGCGTACCCGCGGATCGCCGCAAGTGGGGTGCGCAGCTCGTGCGAGGCGTCGGCTACGAATTGCCTCAGGAGCGACTCGCTCTCTTCGCGATCCGCGAACGCGTGCTGGATCTGCATCAGCATGTCGTTCAACGCCAGACCCAGCCGACCGACCTCTGTGCGCGAGTTGGCCGGTCTCACCCGCCGCCCGAGATTCCCATGGGCGAACTCCGTTGCGACCCGGCCAATCCGCTCCAGTGGCTGCAGCCCGAGCCTGATCACCGCCCACCCGAGCAACAACAACGCGAGAACCACTCCACCGCCGACTAAACCCTCGACCACGAGCAGGCGGTGCAGCGTCTGATCCACCTCGCGCAGCGGAACGGCCACGACCAGGGTCCGGCCGCCGCTCACCGCAAATGCGGCTGCCCGATAGCGCAATTCCGAGCCGGCCTGCGAGTTGACCGTGAAGATGTGCAGCGAGTCGGAGCCGAGCTTCGACAGCTTCGGGCGGCTAGGCAGCGCCGGCGGCGAGCCGGCGACCTGTCCGTAGACGAACGCGTCGACCTTGAGCAACCTGCCATCTGACCCGATCAGCTCTCCGTAGGTTCCCGACGCCTGAAAGGTCGTCGGGCGGTGTCTCGGCAGCGGGCCGATGCTCCGGGGCGGCGTCGGCAGCCTCCCCCCGAGTCGCAGGCCAAGCTTTCCCGCAACCAAGAACGGGGAGGCGCCAACCTGCTGATCCACCCGTTCGTAGAGAAACGAGCGCTGCTCCTCATAGGTCGCGATCGCCATCGCGCCGAGTCCGAGCGTGGCCAACGCGATCAGGCCGATCAACAGTCGCGCGCGTAGCGACACGCAACTCACTCCTTCGGCAGGCGCAGTGCATAGCCGACGCCGCGGACCGTATGCAACAACGGCTGGCCGCGCGCGTCGATCTTCTTGCGGAGGTAGCTGATGTAGGTCTCGAGCACCCGCGGATAGCCACCAAAGTCATAGCCCCACACATGGTCGAGCAGCTGCTCCCGGGTCAGCGCGCGACGAGGATTGAGCATCAGGTAGCGCAGCAGGCGAAACTCGGTGCCCGTCAGTTCGATCGTCTCTCCGCCCCTAGACACCTCGAGCGTGTCCTCGTCGAGCTCGAGATCCGCGAACATCAGCCGGCGCGGACCGTCCCCCAATGCGCCGACACGCCGGAGGATGTTGCGCAACCGAGCGATCAGCTCCTCGAGGCTGAACGGCTTGGTCACGTAGTCATATCCGCCGATCGTCAGCCCACGCACCTTGTCCTCGGTGCTATCGAGGGCGCTGAGGAACAAGATAGGAATCGGCGCGTGCTCCGCCGACAGTCTCCGAGCGAGCTCGAACCCGTCGACGTCGGGAAGCATCACGTCGAGCACGATCACGTCCGGGCGCCAACGCCGGATCATTGCCAGCGCGTCCTTGCCGCTCTCCGCTGTCTCGACGCGATAGCGCTGATGGCGCAACGTCATCGAGATCGCGTCGACAATGCTGGGCTCGTCGTCGACCACGAGCACGCGCGCCCCCATCGGCTCAGCTACAGCATCCACAGGCACAGGATCCTCGGCCAACCTCAGAAAACGGTGAGAAACCCTCCAGAATCTTGTGAGAACGACCGGAGAAGCCGCGGCTCTCACCAGAGTCACAGCATCGTCTGACGCTCCCCGCACGTTGGAATTGTGCCCGCGCGAGGCGCCAGCCGTGCCGCTCGCGTATGCGCCGGGCGGGCGATCGCCGACCCTTGGCTCAGGGGCAGGTCGCGCGGCCGGGGCAGCGCCTCAGCAGCTTGAACGTGGGCTTCGCGTGCGGGTGGGGGCGGTGGATCGAGACGAGCACCGATGCGTAGTCGTCGTTGTAGTTGGCTTCGACGTAGCGGTCGGCCGGATTGACTCGGATCACCAGGATGTACTTGCCGTTGGGGACATTCGTCACGGGGACGTTCTGACCCCCCAGCGTGCGCTCGTACACGTCGCCGTTGTCAGGATTCAGCGATTCGATCACTCGCGTCAGACGCGGCCGGTGGATACCGCAACCCGGCGTGTCGTCCTTGTAGGTGATCAGCTTCCTGGCTGCGCGCGCACGTAGGTTCTGCGTTGTGTCTGCTGAGTGGGCGGCCGCGCCGACCGGGACGTCGTTGGCAAGGCAGAAGCCGATCTTGGGGTCCCGCGCGATCACCTTGTGGCTCGAGGCCCGCTCCAGGGTGTAGGTCTCGAAGTCCTGCAGGTGCCAATGGTCGTGACCGACGAGCTTGTCCTGGTAGATGAGCCGGCCAACGTTGTGAATAACCTGCTGCGAGACGACGGCGCCGGTGTGGGCATCCTTGATGTTGATGTACTGATCCGCGGTCATGAACGGGACCCTCGTACTGGGTCGATGCCCGACGATGAACATCTCCGCGTCCCCGTTCGTGGTGAGGTTCTCGGCCACGGCCTGGAACGCGAGAGCGTAGGACCTCCGCTTCCCGGCTCCGAACGTCACCACGGCGAGGTGGGTCGGCACCTTCTCGGCCAGGTCGGGGAGTGCGGCGTGCGGTGAGATGGCGATGGTCGGCGGCTTGACGGCACCGGACCCCTTCGCGGACATCGTCCAGGCGAGGATCGCGACAGCCGTTGCGATCACCAGAATCGAGCAGAGCCGTAGCGCACCTGCTCTCGAGAATCGGGGCGCGAACATCACTATTCCTAACAATTGCTAGCAGGGAAAGTTTCGCAGAACCAGCGACCGGTCGGGCCATTGGGCTGGCGGTCGGACCGGGCCCGCGAGTCCCCGTCGTCGCCGTAAGCTGTCGCCTACTCGGGCTCGGCGACGTCTGCGCTGGCCAGAGCCTCTTTCGCTTGCGGCAGATCGCCTGCTATCACGGCGCGGTCGGGCGGTCCGTCGTAGACGAGTTGGCCGTCATGCAGCGCGATGCAGCGGCTGCTGAAGTTGACCACCTCGGTGCGGTGTGTGGAGACGATGACTGCGGCGCCAGAGGCCGCAGCTGTCCGCAGCATTTCGACCAGCACGTCGCGACTTGCAGGGTCCAGACCGTCGAACGGCTCGTCTGCCAGCAGCAGCGAGAACGGTCGGATGAAGCCGAGCGCCAGCGACGCCTTCTGCCGCATCCCGCGACTGAACTGCGTCGGCAGCTTGTCGCCCCACCGCTCGAGCCCGAGTCGCTCGAGCAGGTCAGGTGCACGCCTCTGCCAGTCGTCGGCCGCGTGTAGCCGCGCGATGTATTCGAGGTGCTCGTTGAGGCTCAGGTCCTCGTAGAAGACCGGCGCGTCCGGGATGTACGAGGTCCGGGCGCGCGCGATCAACGAGCCCGCGGGCTCCCCGCAGATTTGGATCGTGCCGTGGGACGCTTCGATCAGGCCGGCGGCGATCGCCAGCAACGTGGTCTTTCCCGCGCCGTTCGAGCCGACAAGTGCGACCAGCTCGCCCGGCAGGACCTTCAGGTCGAGCCGCGCGAGCGCGATCAGATCGTCGTACTCCTGTCGCAGGCCCGCTGCTGCGAGCACGGGCCGATCGGTATCACGGCGACGGGTCCGCTTCTTCATGACCTGACCGGGACTCTCGCCGAGATCCTCTGCCCGAGCCAAGCGATCACGGCCGCGCAGACCAGCAGCACCACGAACTCACATCCGGCAGCCGGCCCGACAGCAGCGGCGCCATGTCGCGCCGCCGCCCGCGCGAGGAGCACCGGTCCGCTCACGCCGATGATCACCAGCACGACTGGGATGCCGGTTTGGAGGTAGCCAATCTCAGGCGTCAGCACGTACTTGTACGGGTCGTTCGTGACGCTCAGCGCGGCGCAGCACAGTGAAAGCAGCCCGGCCGGGAGGGCCATCACGATCACGACTTCGACCAGCGCAGCAGACGCCCCAGCCGCAACTACGGTCGCGACCGCAATCAGCGACACGCCGGCCATCAGCACGACCGGGGCGACGAGGTGGCGTCGGATCACCTCACGCGGGGCGATCGGCAGCAGGCCGAGGCGCATCGGATGGTCCACCTCCTGCCCGATCGGTTCCACCGCGTCGAAGGCCGCCACCATCAGCGCACAGGACGCCACCAGAACCAAAGGCGTGGTCCCCCGCCAGGCGCCGACCAGCGATACCCCCGCGATCACTCCGAGCACGCAAACGCGCGCGACTCGCACCAACGGCCAGCGCAAGAAGCTCTGCCAGTCGCGCTGCCAGACCGCACGGCTCGGACCGTCGGAGGAAGCGAGCCGGAGCCACGGACGGCGCCGCGGAATCTCGGAGGCAAGCTGCCGGCGGAGCAGAATGATCGCCCGCAGGTCCTGCGTGGTAACAGCGAAGCGAAGCTGCGCAGCCAGCCCTGCGCGTCGTCGCGCAGCTTCGAGCGAGGTGCCAGCGAGCCCAGCGAGCCCGAACAAGGCAAAGACCGCACACGCGGCCAGGCCGGCGGCGGGCAACGCGAGCGAATCACTGGCGCGCCTTAGCGGCCAGAGCGCAAGCTCCCCGAGCATGGTCGCCGGTGAGGTCGCCCGCCCGGCGAGCAGATCCGCCACCGACCAGCCGACGATCAGCAAGGCAACGAGCAACACCACCGCTCGGTGCATACGTCGACCGGATGCGATCATCGCACCGGCCAGCCCCCACACGGCGACCGTCGCCCCGAACACAGCCCCGCATAAGAGCCACTCGGCCGGCCGTCCGGGCAGGCGTCGAAACGCGAAGTTCCCTGCAATCAGCCCAGCCACCACGCCGACGAATGCAGCCGTACGCAGCCGGCGGACAGCCAGTCCACGCAATGCCGCCCCACGGTCGACGGGAGACAGCAGCACATGCTGGACGTCGGGCGCCTCGAGCACCAACGGTCCGCCCCTGCCCCCTGAGCGCAACCCAGCCGCCGCGGCGATCGCGACCAGCAACCCGAGCGCGGCGGGGCCACGGCGATGGATCTCCTCGACCGTGTGATGGTCGACCCTCACATCCGCCAGCGCGCCCGAGATCAGCGCCAGTCCCCAGCCACCGAACAAGACCCCGAGGTACAAGCGGTAGAGGACCTCCAACACGTCGACGTTCTCGGCGTAGCGGCGACGGCGTGCAGCCCGCAGATCGTGCAGAGCCTGCAACCCCAAGGTCTTGTTGACGCCCAACGCGCTCGCGTCGGCGGTCACGGTGCGTTCACCGGTCAGCGCCGCGCGCTGTTCGAAGATCCAGCTCGCGGCTCTCTGGGACAGTCGCCATCCAGCCTTGGATCCTAGTCACACGAGCAGTTTGCGCCGCCGGCCTCGTGGAAGAATGGTCGATGTCGAAGACGAACATCGAGAGTCCTGAGTTCGTGTACGACTCAGACGATCCAGGGGGCTTCAGGGCCGGCATGCTCCGCTTTGGCCCGCAGCTCGGCGCCACGCGCACCGGGACGAGCGTGTACGAGCTTCCACCTGGACAGGCGATCTGTCCGTATCACTACGAGTACGGCGAGGAGGAATGGCTGCTTGTCCTCGTCGGTCGCCCCACTCTGCGGACGCCTGATGGCCTCGAGGAGCTCGCCCCATGGGACGCTGTCTGCTTCCCCGAGGGGCCGACCGGAGCCCACGGACTGCGCAACAACACCGACGAAACCGTACGGGTACTGATGTACTCGACCGTGAGTCCGACGGCGGTCTCGGTCTATCCGGATTCAGACAAAGTCGGGATCTGGGTAGAGAACGTCGAGGACAAGCTGATCCTTCCCCGCGCTAGCGCGACCGACTACTTCAGCGGAGAAGCCTGATCATCAGGCGGACCGGGTGCTGACACTGGCGCATGCCCGCTAGGCTCGCCCGACGCCCGAAGCTGAAAAGGAGGACAGGATGGATGACGTCGTGTTGTGCGAGGTCGGCGATGACGGCGTTGCGCTGTTGACCCTGAACCGCCCCGACCGTCTGAACGCATGGACGTATGGGATGCAGGTGGCGCTGTTCGACCAGCTCCAGACGTGCGCCGACGACGAGCGCGTGCGGGTGATCGTCATCACCGGCGCAGGACGTGGGTTCTGCCCTGGCGCTGACATGAACGACCTGAGCGCCCTGTCGAGCGATGGCGGTGCCGTCGACGCGAGAGCCAATCGCACGGACACGAGACCGATCACGTTCGCGATGTCGATCCCGAAGCCCGTGATCGCGGCGATCAACGGCGCCTGTGCAGGCCTCGGGCTCGCGTTTGCGCTTACGTGCGATGTGCGCTTCTGCGCGGAGAACGCGAAGCTGACCACGGCGTTCTCGCGGCGCGGCTTGATCGCCGAGCACGGTAGCTCCTGGATCCTGCCGCGACTCGTCGGTCCCGCCCGCGCGCTCGATCTGCTCATCTCCGCGCGCGTGTTTCGTGGCTCGGAGGCGGCCCAGCTCGGGCTGGTCAACCGCGCCATCGAGGACGAGCTGGTGCTCGAGGCCACGCTCGAGTACGCGCGCGACGTCGCCGCCAACGTCTCCCCGGCGAGCATGGCAGCGATCAAGGGGCAGGTGTACGAGGCGCTGACCGGATCGCTGGCCGATGCACTGGAGCACGCCAATGTGCTGATGCTCGAATCGTTCTCGAAGCCAGATTTCGCGGAGGGTGTCCAGAGCTTTGTCGAAAAGCGGCCGCCGGCCTTCCCGCCACTCGCGGCCATGATCAGCACGTAGCGCGGCGGGCGGCGTCACCCCGCTGAGATCCACGCCGCTAGTCCAGCCAGCCGTCCTGCAATCTCCAGCTGTTGAAGTTGAAGCCGGCACTCGCCTTGAGGCCTCGGATCCTCGGGCCCGCTGCATCCAGGAACGGGACGTTCGCCCAGATTATGTAGCCGCCCTGGTTGAACTGCTCAGACTGAAGCTGGTGCCATTTCTCGTTGGCCGTGTTCTTGTCGACCTCGGCGATTGCCGCGTCGATCGCCGCGTTGCGCTGGTTGCCGTCCGGCGTATTGCACCAGTGTGTGTCATTAGCCAGACAACCCTTGGTGAAGACGGTGCGAAACAGCGTCGTCAGCGATGCGTTCGGCTGGAAGACGTCGTAGCCGAAGAACCGCTTGGTGAAACCGCCGGAAATCACGAAGAAGGTCGCCGCACTGGTCTGCTGCACGTTCACATGCACGCCCGCCGCCTCGGCCTGCTGGGCGAGAATCGTTGCCGATTCCACCATGCCCGGGAAGGCATCGGCGATCTGGAGCGAGTACGTCTTGCCCGACGCGCCGGCGGCTTTGAAGAGCGACTTGGCCTGCTCGACATCCTGTGTCCGCTTGAGGTCCGAGGCGAAGTAATTGCAGCCCGCTCCGACCAAGTCGCTCTGCGGCGCGCCGAACCCAGACACGGCGCCGTTGATCATCTCCTGCCGATTGACAAGCAGCTTGAATGCCTGTCGCACTCGATTGTCGACGAACGGCCCTTGGTCGACGCGCATGGCGAAGCCATATGTCTGGCCGAGCGGAGGCGCTTGCAGGATCTGCACCTGCTTGCTGGACAGTTGCTCCCGCGCCTGGGTCGGGAGGATCGCGGGCACGAGATCGATCGCGCCCGACAGCAGTGCGTTGAGGAGCGACGTCGAATCTGTGAACGACGATTTCACGATCAGCTTGTCAACGTATGGCTTTCCTGTCTCCCAATAGTCCGTGTTCGCGGTGAACACGCTCTGCTGACCGGCCGTGAACGATTCGAACTTGAACGGGCCGGTACCGATCGGATGCGTGTTGCAGCTCTTCTGCGTCGCGCCGTTCTGCACGATCAGGCTGTTCTGCCACGTCAGCAGCTGCGGGAATTCAGCGACACCGGAGTGGAGCGTGACCTCGGCCGTGAGCGGCCCGCGAGCCCGCGCCGACTGGAAGTCGACAAGACCAGCCAGGTTGCCGTAAAAGTAGTGATTCGGGTTGGACCACTGATTCTTGAAGTTGTAGACCACATCATCAGCGGTAAAGGGCTTGCCATCGTGCCACTTGACGCCACCCCGAAGGTGGAACGTCCAGACCGTCGCATCCGCATTTGGCGAAGCGGACAGCGCGAGACCGGGGATGATCGGGGTGATGTTGTCTCCGACATAGAACAGCAGGTTGTAGAGCTGATACTGGCGGAGGAAGTCGACGTTCACGGCGCTGAACCCCGGCCACAGTTCCTCCGAGGTGCCGCCCGAGATCACGCCGGCAGTGAACGTGCCGCCGCGCTTGGGCGTCCCACCAGGAAGCGCACTGAGGCCGTGCGGGCTCGAGCTGCTGCTGCTGCTCGCTACCGAGCTACCGCCGCTGCCGCCGCAGGCGGCCAGCAGCCCGCCCACGGCGGTGGCGCCACCAACTTGTCCGGCGCGCGTGGCAAACGTTCGTCGCGTGATCGCGCCGTCTGAAGACGGCCGATGATCAGTCATCGCAGATCCTCACTCCCCTCTCTCATATCCGCAGCACATGACTCGGACTCGCGCGGCGGGCGCCCATCATTACAACGCCCCGGTCGGGATAAAAGAACCGCCGGATCTGAAACTGTTGCCCGCGCTATGCGGAGATACAGCCGCGCCTGCCCCCCACGCGCGCAGCGGCCCGGGGCTGCATCTATCGCGTTTGCCCGTGTACGCAACGACCCCGCGCCCGGCCGTCGAGCCGAGGTTCTTAACACGGCGCCTACGCTGCGTTGCGGCTCTCGAAATGAAGTCTTTCTATGCTTCACGCGATGGCAGCGAATCTCGGGTTGCCGGAGTGAGGAATCCGTCTGGGGGAATGACGGTAGGCGAGCTGCTGGCGCTACCGCATCTGCGGCTCACGCTGCTCGCCGGCGAGGGTGGGCTCGAGCGTGCGGTCTCGTGGGCTCACGTCTTCGACCATACGGATCCTTGGGACTGGCTGGACCCCGGGGACCTCGTGCTCACCTCAGGATGGATCATCCCTGAAGGTCCCGCTGAGCAGGCGGCTTTCATCGAGCGCATGGCGGAGGCTGGATTTGCTGGATTGCTGGCGGCCGACGCCCCACAATGCCCCGCGCTGAGCGACCAGATGCTCAAAGCAGCCGATCGTTGCGACTTCCCATTGGGCAACTCTCCCTACCAGACGTCGCTCGCGGAGATCTGCCGATCAGTTCAACGAGCCAACCAGACCCGCGAAGGGCGCATCCTGAACACGATCATGCGAGTGCACGATGAGGTTCGGGCCGGTCTCGTGAACGGGCGATCGAGCGGCGAGCTCGTTGCCGCTCTCGGCAAGACGATCGGCTGCGATCTCTACATAGTCAACCCCGAGACCTGGGAACCCCTGCTCCCTGGAACGGCGATCCCAAACCGAAGCTGGCGAGCGGCGCTTTCAGAGGCGCTCAAGGAAAGAGGCGGTGTAGCGCCAACGTCGATGTCGCTGAAGGCCGACGAGCGCTGCCTGATCGCGCTGCCGATCGCCACCGACCAGCTGATCGATCTGCCGATCCCAATCCTTCAACCTGCATTCCTGTTCGTCGACGTTTCCGGGGATCCCGCGCCGCGGCTGACCCTGCTGGAACACGTCTGTGCCGTGCTGGCGATCGAGATCGTGCGCGTCGAGGCGGAATTCCACAAGGAGTGGAAGTCGGGCTCGTCCTTGCTGATGGACGGCCTGACCGGGCGGATCGACGCGTGCAGCTTCGAGACCCGCGCACGGGAGTTGGGGATCGAGATGCCGTGCGTGTGCGTGGCAATCGAGGGACCCGAAGAGATGATCGATCGGGTCGACCGCTACTGGCTTGTCCGCCGTGTCCCCCACCTGACGACATCGTCGATGGCGGGCGTATCGCTGACCCTGATCCATGCTGACGAGCCACGGATCAAAGACATAGATGACCTTTCCGCAATGGCTGAGTTCCGGGCTGGGATCAGCCAGCCAATATTCGGCGGGTCGGCGCTCGCCGACGCGAGTCGCCAGGCGCGCTGGGCGCTCGAGACGCTCCCGCCCGGTTCGGGCGTGGCGACCTATGCGACCAGCCGACCGAGCTTCTTGCCGCGGACGTTGCTGGAATCGCAGCAGGCAGCCGAGTACATCCTCGGTCCGCTCGTCGAGTACGACGCCGCGCACGACGGTGAGCTCGTCAAGACGCTCGAGGTGTACTTAGCGTGTGAGCGCTCCCCGAAGCGAGCTGCCGAGGCCCTGTTTGTCCACAATCAGACGGTCAATTATCGAATTGCTCGCATTCAGGAGCTAACCGGCCGCTCGCTGCGGAGCACGGCCGATATCAGCGAGTTCTGGTTCGCTCTGAAGGCGCTGGCACTGACCCAGACGATGCCTGCGATGGCCAACGGTTCGGGCTCGCCGAGCGAGCACGCGGCCCCGAGTACGGCTGCCGGCAGCGCTTACCTCCCGTCCTTGGACGGGCGGAGATGACGTCGTCGGCGCGCTAGCCGAGTCGAGCTCGCGGCCACTCACAGGAAGGATCAGACGGTCTCACCACCTCCGTCGATCAGGATGTCGATCCCGGTCACAAACGAGGACTGGTCAGACGCGAGGTAGACCACTGCGGGCGACATCTCCGTCGGCTGCGCGATGCGACCCATCGGACAGCGCTCGAGTTCCTTCTCCTCGACTCCGGGTGGGTTGGGCATCTCAGTAGCGATCACACCGCCCGGCGAGACGGAGTTGACCCGGATGCCATCCTTGGCCAGGCTGAGGGCCGCGTTGCGGGTCAGGCCTCGGACGGCCCATTTGCTCGCGACGTAGGCGACGGCCTGGTTGGCAGCTCCGCCGGTGTGAGACCACGATGACGCGATGTTGACGATCGAGCCACGACCCTGCTCGCGCATGCCCGGGATCACGGCCCGCATTCCATAGAACACTCCGGCCTGATTGACGGCAATCACGCGCCACCACTCATCATCGGAGCAGTCGGCGACACCGGCGTGGGGGGCGATGCCGGCGTTGTTGACCAGCACGGTGACCGGCCCGAACTGTTCGGCGGTCTGTAGGACCACGTCGTTCCACTGACCGGAATCAGTTACGTCGAGGTGCCTATAGGCCACGTCCAGCCCTTCGGCCCGCAGCCGCGCCGTCGCTTCCTCCCCGGTCTCGTCCAGCACGTCGACGACCATCACCTTGGCTCCCGCTCGTGCGAGTGCGCCGCTGTGTGAGAACCCCATGCCGCGTGCACCTCCGGTGACAATCGCGGTCCTACCGCTGAGAATCGCACCGTCCATTAGGTGCCGCCATCGAGACAATGACGACGAGTGTGGCTTGACACAGAAGCTCCTCTCTGATTGTCGGTTCCGAACGTGCGGTTGGGGCGCGAGACCCTCGGCACAAATTCAAGGCACCAACTGCAATCTCAGCTTCACGCCGCGATCAGCCGTCCGCAATTAGCCAAACCCGCAAGCGACCAGAGGGCAACTGTGCCGCGGCACAGCACGGGGCAATAGGAACACGACGTCGCCGTCGTCTCGCCCCTCGGCCGTTGGCGGGATCCATCTCGGAACCCCGTCCGGGTCCTTGTGTTCCCTGTGCTGCTCGGCTACGGTGTCACGGTCCTCCGGCGCCCGACGGCGGCTGAATTCGTCGGCATCACGCTCGGGCAAGCGTGGCGTGAGGCCCGAGGCGATCAGGCCAGGGCCCACACGCGCAAGACGACGGGCGTGCGTCCTCCGAGCGTCCACCCAGAGGTGGATGCAACTTCCGCCGGTGCCGCATCTCCCCCAGCGGCGGACGGGTCGACAGACTGCAGCGACCGGCAGCGCTTCGGGTCGGCGGCGCGCTCGCCGATGAGGAGCACCAAGCGGAGAACTCAATCGCGATGAGACGCACCTGACCGACACGAAGGAGACAGCGATGGCGACGAGGACAACTGCAAAGCACGAGGGCGCGACCGCATCACGCGGCCGGAGCCCGGTGGCGGGCAAGCGGAAACCGACCGCGGCCGTGCCGCAGCTGACGATTGCCGAGCGAGTAGCGCGGGGTAAAGCGGCACGCAAGGAGGTCCCGCGCGCAGCGCACGCATTGTTCGAGCCATTTCCGACTCGGTTCGATCCGGTCGAGCTGCTCGAACGACAGGCGAAGACGCGTGTGCCGGAGCTGGTGCCGATCCGCTACGGGCGGATGCTGGTCTCGCCATTCACGTTCTATCGCGGCGCAGCGATGATCATGGCCCACGATCTCGCCGCGACGCCGCGCTCGGGGTTGACTGTGCAGTGCTGCGGCGACGCGCATCTGTCGAACTTCGGGGTGTTCGCGTCGCCCGAGCGGCGGCTGGTGTTCGATGTCAACGACTTCGACGAGACGCTCCCGGGTCCGTGGGAGTGGGATGTCAAGCGGCTGGCAGCGAGCATGCTGATCGCCGCACGCGATAACGGTTTTGGCGCCAAGGACCAGGACCGGGTCGTGCTCGACACGGTCGCGCAATACCGCACGGCGATGGCGGAGTTCGCAGGCATGAAGAACCTCGAGGTGTGGTACTCGCACCTGGATGTCGATCGGGCGCTCCAGGACTACGCCTCGCAGTTCAAGCCCAAGACGGTGAAGCGAACCGAGAAGCAGCTCGCGAAGGCCCGCACCAAGGACAGCATGACCGTCTTCTCGAAGCTGACCGAAGTCGTGGACGGGATGCCGCGGATCGTGGACGAGTCGCCGTTGATCGTCCCGATCGATCGACTGGCCGAGGGCAGCAAGCGCGAGGAGATGTTCGAGGCGCTTCACGATCAGCTGCGTGGCTACGACGAATCGCTCGAGATCGACCGCCGCCTACTGCTGGACACCTTCGAGCTCGCCGACTTCGCGCGCAAGGTGGTCGGGGTCGGAAGTGTCGGCACGCGCGCCTGGATCGCGCTGATGCTCGGCCGCGACGGCCAGGACCCGCTGTTCCTGCAGATGAAGGAGGCCGAAGCGTCAGTGATGGAGGAGTTGCTCGGCCCCAGCCAGTTCTCAAACCACGGCCAGCGGGTGGTCGTCGGACAGCGCCTGATGCAGGCCGCCAGCGACATCTTCCTCGGCTGGCTGCACGTCGAGTCCGGACTTGACGACAAGCCCCGCGACTTCTACGCCCGCCAACTGAAGGACTGGAAGGGCTCGGCGGAGATCGAGCAGATGAAGCCCAAGGGGATGGCCACCTACGGAACGCTGTGCGGCTGGACGCTAGCGCGCGCACACGCCCGCACTGGCGATCGGGTCGCAATCGCCGCCTACCTCGGCAACAGCGACCGCTTCGACAGGGCAATCCTCGAATTCGCCAACGCCTACGCAGACCAGAACGAACGCGACTACCTGCAGCTCACCGAGGCAGTCAACTCCGGGAAGGTCAGAGCCCAGAAGGGCCTCTGACACAAATGCACCCGGACACCTGATGAGAGCGAGATCGTGCTGGACCGTTACCGCCGCAAGGGATCGCTGCGCTCAACGCCTCGCCCTATCCCTCAGAACAGCTTGAACGACGTCGCCGTGAAGGTGCCTGTCGCGAGGGTTCCGTCGGTGCCCGTGATCGTGGTCGCAGGGGCGAACGCCAGATTGCCGCTGCTCGAGGCGGTCTGGTCGCCGGACACGCTCGCGACGGTGACCGTCACCGTCGTGGCGCTCCCGTTGTTCTGCAGCGCGACCGTCCCGGCGAAGGTGGCGGTCTTCGAGCTACTTCCGACCAGGTAGCCCTGGGAGCCGGTATCGAGAGCGCCGTTCGTAATCCCCGGAATCGTCAGTTTCGTGTCGCCTTCGCCGCTCCGCGCCTCGGTGGCGCCGGCAAACGTCGTCGGGACGCTCGCCGAGGCGAGGTTCTCGCTGAACGTGAGGACGAGCTGGTCGCCGAGCTCGAGTCGTCCGTTTCCAGCTCCGCCGCCGGACTGCAGCGACGTGATCGCTGTCACCTTCGGCGCCAGATCGACCTTGACCGGGTTCTGCGAGCTCGGCGTGTAGGTCGCCTGGTTGCCGACATAGTCGGAGACGTAGTACCGGTATAGGTAGCAGTGGCCGCTGGCGACCGAGGTGTCGGCGCCGCCGACGAGCGTGACCGTCGTCGCGTAGGTCCCGGGGAACGTTCCGACGCAGGAATCGGTCGACGTGTTGAGCGGGATCTCGTCGCGCTTGATCACTGCCGAGGCGGCGTTCACGCCGGATTGCGCGTCGGTGCCGTTGCTTGTTGTGATCGGAACCGACGCCGTCGTCAGCAGCCCGGTCGGGTAGGAGATGCTGCCGCCGGTCGGCGGAGACTGGTCGCTGACGAACGTGATGGTGGTGCTGGTGCTGTTGCCGAGGCTGTCGAGACCGGTGATCGTGTAGCCCGCCGGGCTGTTCGGGTGGGCGCTCCATGAGAAGACGCTCGACGTGAACGGGCCGCCGGACGGGGTCGAGACCGTTTCGCTGCTGCTGTGCGCCCACCCTGACTGGCCGAGGGCCGGGTAGGTGACCGATGCGGGACCCGAGCCACTGTCGCTGAGCGCGTCGGTGAACTTGAACGAGCCGCTCGCGTTGCTGTTGTAGTAGAGCTTGCCGGCGCTGAGGTAGGCACCGGTCACCGCCGTGATGCTGAGATTGTGGACAGGGCCTGTTGTGTCCTTCACCACCGAGAACGAAGCGGTGCTCGTCTGCGAGAGACCGGCGTTGTCGGTCGCGGTGATCGTCTGCGGGCCGGGTGAGGGGCTCGCGCCGTTGTTCGACCAGCTGTAGGTCGTGCGGTACAGCGTGCCGCTCGTCGGTGCCGTGACGACGCCACCGCCGGTGAAGCCGGGAATCGTCGGGAACGTGACCTGCGTCACGCCCGAGCTGGTGTCGGTGATCGAGACCTGGACGTTGAAGCTCCCGGTGGCCGCGGGCGCGTAATAGTCGGTGGTGTTGCCCGACACAGACTGGGATGTCAGCCCGGTCGTGGGCGTGATCAGCGTGCTGCTCGCCGCGAGCGTGGCGGGTGCGGCCTGAACCTTGACGTCGGGGCTCGTGTAGGTGGTGACATTGCCGGCCTTGTCGGGCACCGTGTAGCGGTACCGGTAGCACGTCCCGTCGGTCGGGACGGTGTCGGTCACGGGGCTGGTCGGGTCGTTGGCTCCGACATGGGCGTAAGCGCCGTAGCTTCCGCAGCTGCCATTCGCGATCCCGTCGCTCGAGCTCAACGGCGCCGAGGCACGGAGCAGCTGCGCCCCGCTCGCCAGTCCGGATCCGGCGTCGGTGCCGGGGTTGAGCACGAGATGCAGCGTCGTCGAGGTCGAGTAGCGCCCACCGGTCCCGCTCAGACCGGTCGCGTCGACCGACCCTCCCACCGGCGCCGCGTCGGCGATCACCGAGAACGCGTTGCTGTTGCTCGCCGTCGCACCGGCGTTGTTGGTCGCGCTGATCGCCAGCGCCCCGGGAGACGGGCTCGTGCCGTTGCCCGACCACGAGTAGGTCATCGCATACGTCGTCCCGCTGGTTGGAGCCGTGACGACGCCGCCGCCGGTGAATCCGGGAATCGCCGGGAACGTCACCTGCGCGACGCCCCCGACGTCGATGACCGATGTCTGGACGGTGAAGCTGCCGGACGCGTCCGCGGTGTAGAAGACCGTCGAGCCGTTGACGAACTGCGAGCTAGCCCCGGTGACAGGCGCGATCGTCGCCGTGGTTGGCGTCAACGACACCGAGGCGGTCGTCTCGACCTTGATGTCGGGGCTCGTGTACGTCGCCACGGTCCCGACGTTGTCGGGGACGAGATAGCGGTAGCGGTAGCACGTGTCGTCGCTGGGGACCGTGTTGGCGAGCGGCGAGCTGGGGTCGTCGGCGCCGATCTGCGTGTACGGGCCGTACGCGCCACAGGTTCCCGTTCCGTCGCTGTTGAGCGGCGCGGAGGTACGTACGAGCTGCGCGCCGCTGCCGGCGAGGCCGACGGGGCTCGTGCCCTTGTTGAGCGCGACGTGAAGAGTCTGCGTCGTCGACCAGCGCCCGCCGGTGCCGGTCAGGCCGGTGGCATCGACCGAACCGCCCGTGGGACCGGGGTCGGCGATGACCGAGAACGCGCTCGCGTTGCTGGCGCCGATCCCGGCATTGTCGACGGCTGTGACCGTCTGTTGGCCGGGAGAGGGACTGGCGGAGTTGGCCGACCACGCGTACGTGGCAGCGAACGTCGTGCCGTGGTTGGGGGTCGAGACTGTGCCACCTCCGGTGAAGCCCGGAATCGCAGGGAAGATGACCTGGGTGACGCCGGCTTCGGGGTCCGTCGCGGAGCTGTAGATCGTGAAGCTGCCTGAGCCGGCCGGGTTGTAGTAGACCGTCGAGCCGGTCACGTACTGCGAACCCGGGCCGGTGACCGGTGTGATCGTCGCCGCGGTCGGGCTCAGTGGCCGCGGGGCCGATGACTGGACCTTGACGTCAGGCGTCGTGTAGGTGGCGACGGTCCCGACGTTGTCGGGGACCGTGTACTCGTATCGGTAGCAGCCGTCGGCCGGGACGGTGCTCGTAACCGTGCTGGGCGGGTCATCGCCGCCGATCTGCGAGAAGCCCGTGTAGGTCCCGCAGACGCCATCCTGGATCCCGCCGCTGGAGGTCAGTGGTGCCGTCGCGCGCAGGAGCTCGGCGCCCGCGGGAGCGAACCCGGAGGGGCCGGCGGTGCCCTTGCTGAGCGTGAGATGGATCGTTGTCGAGGTCGAGTAACGACCACCGGTGCCGCCGAGGCCGCTGACGTTGACCGACCCGCCGCTCGGACCGGTATCGGCGATCACCGAGAACGCGCCGACGGTGCTCGCGCTGAAGCCGGCGCCATCGGAGGCGGTGATCGTCTGCGGGCCAGGGGATGGGGTGGCCGGATCCTCGTTTGCCCACTCGTATGTGGTGCTGTACGTCGTCGTGCCGCTCGCGGGGGCGGCGACGGTCCCGCCGCCGCTGAAGCCGGGCAGCGTCGGGAACGAGACCCGCGTGATGCCGGAGACGGCGTCGCTGACCGTCGTCGAGACCCGGAAGCTGCCGGACCGGCTCGGGCTGTAGTAGACGCTCGTGCCGCTGACCGACTGCGAGTCGGGGCTGTCGAGCGGAGTGATTGTCGTCGACGCCGGCGTCAGTGAATCCGGAGCGGCGGTCTGGGCCATGATGTCCGGAGTGGTGTAGGTCGCGACGTTGCCGACGTTGTCCGGGACCAGGTACTCGTAGCGGTAGCAGGCGTCATCGGCCGGGACCGTGTCGGTGACCGCAGTTGCCGGGTCAACGGCGCCGACCTGCGTGTATGGACCGTAGGTTCCACAGACGCCGCCGGCGGTCCCGCCGCTCGAGCTGAGCGGGGCCGAGGCGCGGAGGAGCCGCGCGCCGGTCCCGAGTCCCGACCCGTTGTCGCGGCCGGGGTCGAGCGCCAGCTGCAACACCATCGAGCTCGAGTAGCGCCCGCCGGCTCCGGCGAGGCCGGTGACCGCGAGCGAGCCGCCGCTCGGTGGAGTCGAGTCGTTGATGAACGATCCGGGATATTTGACCGTGTTGTCCGCCTGATCGGTGAAGGTGAGGTAGCCCGTCGGCGAGGCGGTCGTCCCGGCGACCCAGCTGATCTCGTTGCTGAGGAACGGACCGCCCAGCGGTGTGGTGACGACACTCGGCACGTCGGTGAAGCCCGTCGTGACTCCCGTCAGCTCCGAGGCCCCCAGCGACACCGTCGGCGCCCCGCCATCGTCGGCGGGCGTCAGCTCGAAGCGGAACGAGCCCGGGTCGACGCCGCGGTAGTAGATCGCTCCCGGGTCGGTTGGGGTGCCGCGGTCAAGGTACGCGCCGCCGCTCACGTCGGTGAGCTCGAACAGGTCCGAGCTCGGTGGGGTTGTGTCGATCTTCACCGGCAACGTCTGCACCGGCGTGGCGTTGCCGACGGCATCGACGGCGTAGTACTTGAAGAGCGTCGTCTGGTCGACCGTATACGGCTGCCCGTCCCACACCTGGGCGGTCGGCGATGTGTGCGGATCGCTCCCATCGCTGGTGAAGATCAGGTCCGCGGTCCCGCCGTCGGGATCGGACACGTCGGCGGAGAGTTCGACCGGGGTGTTGTTCCAGCCCGCCGCGTTCGGCGCTGGGGTCTCCGACACTGACAGCGACGGTGGCCCGGTGTCGATCACGATCCCCGCGGTTGCGACCAGTCTCGAGCTCGCGCCGGTGATCTGGACGGTGTGCGACCCCTGATCCAAGTCCGGGATCGTCAACGACGTGATCGTCGCGTTTCCTGAGGCGTCGACCTGCGTCGGTGAGCCGCTGACCGTCGTGCCGTCGACCGAGTAGCTGATCGCCTCTCCCGACGCGAATCCGGACACCGATCCGGTCACGATCGTGGGGAGCGGCGGACCGATCAGCGTCTGATCGAGGCTCAGCGTCGCCGAGCCGACGCTGACAGCGCCGCTTCGATCGCTCTCGGCCCCGCGCCAGTTCGTCGCGACGACCGGCATCACCGTGTACCGCCAGCTTCCGGTTGGCACGCCCGTCTCGGTGCAACCCAACGTCGCGATCGTCCCGGAACACCCAGCCCCGACCGTCCCTTCAATTCCCGAGCCTGCGTCGTAGCGCCGAACGACATAGCCGTCGACGTCCAAGCCGTTCGATATCTGGCTCTCGCCCCAGCTGACCGTGACGGTCGATCCGGTCGCGTGCACACCAGGCACCGCACCCGCATTCACCGTCGCTGCGACCGCGAGCCCGGGACCTCGGACCAGAGTCCCCGACCCGCTCCAATATGCCCACGCCGCGACCGGCGCCGCGACCACGGCGATCAGCACCCCCAGCAACACGAGCCACCGGCGGCGGCAGTGCGTGCCGGTCCTTGACCACCCGCGGATCATGACCCCACCACGAGATGGACGGTGAAGGTCGCGCCCTGACATGCGTTCGACGCGTCCAAGCTCATCGCGGTCGAGTCATCGACGTCGATCGCCAACATTCCATCGGCATCGCCCGCCTTCGGCGGGACCACCCAGCCCGCGCCGCCGTTGTCCTGCGGTGCGAACGACAGCGCGGAGAGGTCGCACCCGCTGTGCGCCGCGTCGACGTCGAACCCGTTCGTGCCCGCGCTCGTGTCGAGCGACAAGGTGCCGATCGTCACCGGGTATGGGTTCGGGTTGCGCGCCACCAGCGCGGTACTCGAGGCGCCTCCCGGCGACAGCTCGGAATCAGGGGCCGCCGCGGACAGCGACAGCGGCAACGGGTTGCCGACGCGCGCCTGTGATGTGCCCGCGCCGCTGCCGGACCAGAACCCAAACGCGACGCCCCCGGAGATCACGACGACGACGAACAGCAACAGTCCGATCAGGATCGAGTGTCGTCGCATCACGACGAACCTCCGGTCGCGGTCCCGGCGAAGGTCAGGGAGACCTTTGCGCGCTGACACCCGTCCTGGTTGACGGGCCGATCGAGCATCTGGATCAACGGCCACTGCGCCTGCGGAATCCCGAGCGCGCTCAGCGTGTGCGTGCTCGACGCCGCAAGCCGAAAGTCGTAGACCCCAGAAAACTGCACGATCGCGAAGTCACCGGGGGTGCACGGATGGGCCGCGTCCGCGTACGGCGCCGTAACGGTCTGGATCGTCGCGACGAGTTTGTTGACCTGCAGCGGGAAGCGCTCGCGGTTCGTCAGCCGCAGGTCGATCGGGCTGCTTGCGCCGGGAGACAGCGGAGCGATCGAGACGCCGGTGGTCGGCCGCAGAGAGATCGAGAAGGCTGGGCGAGGTGAGGGGATGACCAGCGTGATCGCGGTCCGCGCGTCGTGCGTGTGGCCTTCTTGGCAGGGCCGATAGCAGTTGCGGACTTCGAGCCCAACTCGGTAGCTCCCCGGGAGGGCCCAAGTCCTGGCCCAGAACCACAGCGTCGCCCCAGGCGACCGGACTCGATGGGGGCTGAAGGCCGCAGTCACGCCGGCCGGCAGCGGGCTCGTGATGCTGATCCACGCGCGGGCCCTGATCATCACTCCTCCGGGGTAGCGTGGCCGGCGCAACATGCGCCTGCGGAGGATCCGAATCCGGGTGAAAGCTGAGGCGCCCGGAGTCAGCGTGACGCGCGCTGGATCGGCGCTGATCGTGAACGGCGGGAGCTGCCACGGCGCCGTGTCGCGAACACCGGCGGCGGTCAGATTGGGTCGCGAGCGGCCGCCGTGCGATCGGGTCCAGTGTGAGGTCGTGGCATACACGACACCGCCGAGTCCCAGGCCGATCGCGATCGCGGAGAGCACGGTGCGCGCTGCGCGTCTGGCTGTGATGTGGTGCGTGTGACTCACGAGGAAGTGTGTGTTGGTTAGAGCTCTGGTCAGGCGGTCGCCGGGGGGAAAGTCAGGTGGCGAGCGAGGACGTCGGTCGACCTCCCCGCTCGCCACATGCTGCGGTCGGGCTAGTTGCTCGTCAGATTGAGCGTCAGCGTCGCCCCCTTGCAGGCGTCCTGGTTGGCGGTCGTGTCCGCGAAGACCAGCGTGCCGGTGTTCGCGAGGCTTTGACCAGACGCTCCCGCTGCCACCTCGACGCCCTCGCTGACATCAGCCATCGAGAAGTCGGTGGTGTCACACGCGCTGTGTGCGCCATCGGGCACAACGCTGTCGAGATGCACCGTCGAGAGGTAGATCGGCGAGTCGGTCGCGTTCGAGGCCGTGAAGCTCACGTCCTTGCTCGTGCCTGGGGCGATCCCGTCCGGGACCGTCGCGGTCAGGGCGACCGTGCCGCTTGTGCCGACGTTGGCGGTACCCGAGCCGCTGCCCGAGCCCGTCCAGTACGCAACAGCCGCGGCTGCCAGCGCAAGTACGCCGATAACGCTGAGTACGGCAACCCTCTTCCGCGTAAAGAACCTACGCATGTCCCTGCTCCTTTACGGAGGCGGTGTTGATTTGACGGGACGCCACAGCGGGCGCCGCGGGAGGAGTTGATCCCTTTTCTGTCCGCCCCTTACAGCAATAGGTCGGCGTCTTTAAACGCGACCGCATCCGTTGTTGATCCGCTGCTGCATCCGTAGCAGGAGCGGATGCCCCGGCCCCATCGCTGCAAGGTCGGTCGGCCGCCCGCCAGGGTCGCAGCAGCCTGAGATCGCGCCTCAACTACCATCTGACCCTCCCCCGTTCCGGTGCCTGTCAGGGAACCTTGCAGCAGCTTCGCGTACACTCGATCGATGCCCGGCACGGGCTCGGCGCGTCCCTTTCCCGGCGGACGCGGACAGCGCTTGCGGTGTTGCTCGTCGCGTTCGGGGCGGTCGCGCTCAGCAGCACCCCGGCGCGAGCTGATGGCGATCCAGGCAGCGACGTGCTGGTCTACCAGGATCTGTTCGTGGGCTCGAACGCTGCCCTCTCGATCCCGCAACAGGCGCGGTTCGGCTCGATCCTGAAGGCCGCCGCCCGGTCGGGCTTCCCGATCAGGGTCGCGATCATCGCCGGGCCATCGGACCTCGGCGCGGTCACGAGCCTGTGGCGCAAGCCTGACGCCTACGCGCGATTCCTCGGGCTGGAGCTATCGCTCGCGTACAAGCAGCGTCTGCTGGTCGTGATGCCGAACGGATTCGGCTTCAACTGGCCGCACCATTCGAGTGCCGCGGCCTACAAATCGCTGTCGGGCATCTCGATCGCGCCGGGCGGCGGCGGGCTGCTCGCTGCCGCGCAGACGGCCGTCAGCAGGCTCGCCTCGGCAGACGGCGTCAAGCTGCCGTCGGGCACGCGCCCCGCTGGCACGGCACCTGCGGCGGGGGGCTCGGCACCTGCCTCCGGTGGCGCGGCACCCGCGGCGGGGGGCTCGGCACCTGCCTCCGGTGGCGCGGCACCCGCCTCGACCGGCAGCGGCACCACGACCGTCCCTGGGCAGGGCACCGACAGCACGGTCGCGCTCGTCGCCCTGGCGCTCGTCGTCATCGCGGCGGGGCTTGTCGTGATCCGCCTGCTGGTCAGGCGCCGAGCACGCTCGCGGCCGCCCGAGCCCGACCTCGGTACCGACCACCGCGGGCCCTCGCTCGGGCCGCGCTGGCTGCTTCCGAGCGTGGCGCTCGTCGGCGTGGCACTGGCGGGGACGATCGTTGCGGTCGCGCAGGTCCGCTCGGGCAGCGGAGCGAAGCCGGCAGCGCTCGCGTACAACCCCGACCTGGATCCCGGGACGCCGCTGTCGCGCCCCGCGCCGGACTTCACGCTGTCTGATCAGTTCGGGCGGGCGGTGTCGCTGCGCTCGTTCCGCGGCAAGGTGGTGCTGCTCGCGTTCAACGACTCGGAGTGCACGACCGTCTGCCCGCTGACGACCACGGCGATGCTCGACGCCAAGGCGATGCTCGGCAAGGCGGGCTCGCAGGTGCAGCTGCTCGGGATCGACGCCAACCCGGCGGCGATCTCGCTCGAGGACGTGTTCTCCTACTCCGAGCTGCACGGGATGCTCCACGCGTGGCATTTCCTGACCGGGTCGCTGCCGGAGCTCAGGAGCGTCTGGCGGGAGTACGCAGTCGAGGCGGCGATCGAACGCGGCCAGATCACCCACACGCCGGCTCTGTTCGTGATCGACACGCATGGGCGCGAGTCACGCGTCTACATCACCCAGATGTCCTACTCGGCGATCGGCCAGCTCGGACAGCTTCTGGCTCAGCAGGCGTCGAGGTTGCTTCCCGAGCATCCGCGGGTCGACTCGAGCCTGTCGTATTCGCGCGTCCCGCCGGTAACGCCCGCGCAGACCACGACGTTGCCCCGCGCCGGCGGCGGCTCGCTGGCGCTCGGCCCGGACGGGTCCGCGCACCTGTACGCGTTCTTCGCGACGTGGGATCAGGAGACGAGCGGCCTCGGCGGCCAGCTCGACGCGCTCAACCGCTATGCGTCGGCAGCCGCACGGCTGGGTCTGCCGAAGCTCACGGCCGTCGACGAGGGCAGCGTCGAGCCGTCCTCGAGCGCGCTCACGAACTTCCTCGGGCGCCTGCCGAGACCCCTCTCGTATCCGGTTGCGATCGACCGCACCGGCAGGGTCGCGGACGGATACGAAGTGCTCGGCGCGCCGTGGTTCGTGCTCGTCTCGCGAACGGGTCAGCTTCTCTACTACCGAGAGGTCTCGACCGCTGGCTGGCCGAGCACGGCCGTCCTGATCAAGTACGTCCGGGCCGCTCTGGCCCGCGCACCGAGCGAAGCGACCACCTCAGCGGTGCAACAGAGCCTCGCCGGCTCGCCCCCGGCGCTGGCAGCGCTCCACGGCCAGGCGAGCAGGCTGCTCGGCACCGAGCCGGCCCTCGCCGCGAGGATCCGCTCCCTGCACGGCTATCCGGTCATCGTCAACGCCTGGGCCTCGTGGTGCGGACCGTGCCGCTCGGAGTTCGGGCTGTTCGCCAACGCCTCGGCGCACTACGGCCGCCACGTCGCATTCCTCGGCGCGAACACCGACGACTCGGCCGGTGACGCACGCGCGTTCCTGTCGCAGCACCACGTCAGCTACCCGAGCTACGCGACGACCACGAGCAACCTCAGGTCGCTGGCCGTGATCGCCGGTTTGCCGACGACGATCTACATCAACCCCGCCGGGAAGGTCGTATTCGTCCACACCGGCCAGTACGACTCGCAGGGAACACTGGACCAGGACATCCGCAGCTACGCGCTCGGCGGCTGACGGGCGGCCCTGGTGGAGGGCGCGATCTCGCCTGCCGGCTCGGTCTGAGTGCCGAGCTCGAGCAGCTCCCCCGGGGGCTCGCCGGTCAACAGCCAGCAGCCATCGAGCACTTGCAGCGTCCCGCGCCGGACGAGCTCCGCCAGGGCCGTGCTGACTGTCGGGCGGCGCGCGGCGACGAGGTCTGAGAGCACCGTGTGCGTCAGCCGCAGCGGAACCAGGATGCCGTCCCCGCGCACCCTCCCCCAGCGGCCGGCCAGGTGCCACAGCAGCATATGCAGCCGAATCTCGACCCGCGGCTGGTGAACGATCGCCATGTTGATTGCGAGGTTGCGTGATCGCTCGAGCGCGCGCCCCGCGAGGCGCCCGGTCAGCTCCGGGTAGCGGGCGAGCCGCTGCGCCACGCGCCGATCGAGCAGCGCGACCTGGGTCGGCTCGAGCACCTGCCAGCCGGTGCTGGACAGCAGCGTCGGTGGCGCGTCCTCGCCTTGCCACGGGCGCAGGAGATCGCCTTGCCCGAGGAGCTCCGCGCCGTAGCGACCGTCGATCCCGACTCGACGTATTAGCAGGCCCTCGAGCACGAGCAGGCCGATCCCACCCTGCGATAGGTCGGGTTGCGCACCGCTCCATCGCCCGCGACGAAGCCGGGCGACCGGGGCGATGCACTCATCGATCGCTCGCTCACGCAGCGCCGGCGCGATCGCCTCGGCGAGGTCCGTGTCTTCGCTCAGAAGCTGACAGATCGCAACCGCACGGCGTCGCCGTCCGCCACTCTCGCCAAGAGCGGCGGCCGCGCCCGGCCGATCAGCCGAAGAGGCCTCCCGCCGGACGTTCACGTCGCCTCGACCGGGGCTGAGTCCTTGGAACGGGCGTCGTGCCCGTTGCTGCTGTGATCGGCCGCGGGCGCGAGGAGGATCAGCCGCTCGCCGGCGGTCAGTCTCGTCTCGGGCCCCAGCGGCACGATCTCCCGCCCTCGCGTCGCCGCGACCACGCGAGCGCCTTCGGGCCAGTCGAGCTCCGCCACGCGCCGGCCTAGCGCGGGGGAATCGGGCGTGACCGCGATCTCGATGATCTCGTGGCCGGTCAGTGGTGTGGTTGGCATGCGGGCCTCCGAAGCCGGGTCGCGGGCACCATATTCGGCGGCGATCGCCCCGCGCTCGATCGCGGCTGCTTCGGAGCTGAGGCTGCCGGCGACGGTTGCAAGTACCCCCTGCCGCGTGATCCACCCCTCGAGGCGGCCATCGTGCGAGATCACCGGCAGTCCGGCGTGGCCGTAGAGAACCAGCTGACGGAGTCCCTGCTCGAGCGTTTCGTCCGCGAACACGGCCTGTGCCTTCCGGACCTCGGCGACCGGACCGACCAGCCTGTCCCACTGCGTGGCGTGATCGTCATCGTTCGTCGCGCACGTGCCGGCGTCCAGCAGCGGGGCGTCGTGATCGCTGTCGAGCTGAGGCACCGGCTCCATGATGTCCGCGACGACGGTCGTTCTCAAGACGTCGGCCGTCTGCGGTCGCTCGATGTCGATGCCGCGTCGCAGCAACTTGGTCGTGTAGATGCTGCCGTACGTGACATGCTTTGAGAGCGCAGCGGCGATTCCCGAGGCGAGCATGATCGGCAATGTCAGACCGAAGTTACCGGTCATCTCGACGACGCTTGCGATCGCCGTCAGCGGCGCTTGCGCCGCGGCGGCGAAGACGCCGCCCATCCCGACCACGGCGAACAGCGCGGGCGGCCCGATCGAGGGGCCGAAGATGTGCTCGGCGACGACCCCGAATGCCATCCCGGCCATTGCCCCGATGAACAGCGACGGCGCGAACACGCCACCCGAGCCTCCAATCGAGAGCGTCAGGCTCGCGGCCACGATCTTGCCGATCATGAACAGCACGATCAGCCAGAGCACGACGTGGCCGGCGATCACGCGGTCCATGACCGGGTAACCGACCCCGTACATCTGCGGCAGCGCGAGCAACAGGAGACCCAGCGCCACGCCTCCGACAGCAGGTCGGGCCCATTCCGGGCGCCCTTTCCACAGGCTGTCGCCGAGATCCTCAAATCGGTACAGGAACGTCTTGAAGCCAACGCCGATCAGGCCGGAGGCCACCCCGAGCACGATTACGAGCACGAATGTGCTGTCGTTCGTCACGACCAAGCCGTGCGGCACCGAAGCGAAGAACGGCGCCGATCCGAAGAATGCTCGGCTCACGACTGCCCCGGTGACCGACGCCAGGATTGTTGCGAACAGCGCGTCGAGCGAGAATTCGCGCAGCACGATCTCGAAGCCGAAGAACAGACCCGTGATCGGGGCATTGAACGTCGCCGCGATCCCCCCGGCCGCGCCGCACGCGACGATGATCCGCAGGCGGTTCTCGGACATTCGTACGACCTGACCCAGCGTCGAGGCGAACGCCGAGCCGATCTGGACGATCGGGCCCTCGCGGCCGACGGAGCCGCCCGTGCCGATGCACAGCGCCGATGCAAACGCCTTGACGACCGTTACCTGGGGGCGAATCCGCCCGCCGTTGTCGGCGACGGCGAGCATCACCTCGGGGACGCCGTGACCGCGCGCCTCCTTCGCGAAGCGCTGGATCAGCGGTCCGTAGAGGAGGCCCCCGACGATCGGAACCACCAGCACGAACCAGATCCCGAGGCCCGGCAGGTGCAGGCTCGGCGCGTGGCCTTGCTGGCCAAATTCACGATGACCCGTGACGAGCCAGGTGATCGTGAAGATCAGCCATCTGAATCCCGCGGCGCCGAGCCCGGCACCGGCCCCCACGACCAGCGCCATTACGGCCAGGCCCAGGCGCTCACCACCCAACCATGCGGCCGCTGTTCGAGCGAGTCGCACGGCGCGCGTCGGCGGGGTCACCGCGCTCGAGGATGGGGTGACGCCGTCGATCACGCCTCGAGGTTCCAGCCGAGCGACCAATCCTGCTCGGGGACCTCTCCCGCGGCTTCGGCGAAGGCTCGGAGTGCAATCACCGTCGCGTGGCGATCGGGCACCGGCATGCGCTCAACGATCGCTCGGATCTCCGCGCGCCGGTTTCGCCCGACCTCGCTGACCAGTTCCCGGCCCTCTGCTGTCAGCGATACGCGCACGGTTCGGCGGTCATCGCCGAGCCGGCGACGGTAGACGAGCCCCTTGCGAGCGAGGCGATCGCTCATCCGAGTCGCGGTCGATCGGTCGACGGCGAGCACGGACGCCAACCCCGCCAGCCGCAGCGGGCCGCGCGCCGCGAGCTCGACCAGCACGCGGTACTGCGCCAACGTGACATCTTCGGCGACGCTGATCAACGAGCGGGCAGCGACCGCAACCAGCGCGCGGCTCGAGCCGAGGACCGCGTCGATCAGCTCGCCGTTGCCGTCCTCACCGCTTTGGGCCCTCGCGTGGGCTGGAGGTGAGCTGTGCATGCTGCCACGGTTGCATTGGGCAACACGGGTGTACATGCAAACCGTCAGCCCCCTGACAGCGATTGGCGTCAGTCGCGCAGCTTGTAGAAGTCCTCCGGCAGGGGCTCGATCGCGCCCGATCTGACCGCCGCCCCGAGCGCGCTATCGAACGCGCCCTGACGCCAACGCGACGCTCCCGCAACCTCTTCGAGCGCCTTGCGCTGCAGGATTCGGTAGGGACCGAGCGCCCGCGCCAGACGGCGCACCTCAGCCTGAATCACGGCCTCGTCATGGCGGCGGCGCGAGCGTGGGCGAGGCTTTCGGGCACCGGCTGCCGAGACCACCTCGGCGCGCGATCGGATCGTGTCATGTGTGGATCGCATCTCGTCGAACAACTATGGCGGCGCGTGATCTGCCAGGCGAGAGCGGCCGTCCGACCCCTGACGAGCCGGGCTGCCGGATGGTTCGTGTCCGTTCGCACGTCTGCTGGCCCGTGTCGGGATCCCGACCACCCGCTGGCGAGCCCTGTCACCGATCTGTCAGCCGCAGTCGCGCGTGGACGATCGGGGACCGATCCTGGACCGGCGGTGGCCACGTCCACGGGAGGCTTCCGATGAGCAATCTTGTTGGGCATCGATCGTCGGTCGATGACGAGTCGAGATCGGCGCGGCCGCGCGCCGAGGTCAGCCGCGCTCGACCAGGCGACGCCGCCCCGGCGCGACGACGAACCGCGGCGGGTAACCAATCCGCGCAGTCGCGCTCCGAGCCTCGTCCCGCGAGTGCACGATCAGCGGACACGGGAAGCGTGAGACGAGGTCTACTGGGGAATCTGCCGATCATCGTGGGCGTGCTCGCAATGGCCGTCTACTTCATCTGGGTTTGCCTCCAGATGTCGATTCACGCGCCCGGGGGAAGAGGCCTGCTGATCGCCGTCTTCGGCCCTGCCGCGGCGGGCATCGTCGCCGTTGTGCTCGGACTCCTGCTCGGTCGCTGACGCGGTTGGGGGGTCGGCAGGGTGCCGGACTGCGTCGCTGAGCATCCGCTCGCGCAGCCGTTCCGCGGCACCCGCCGCTGCGGCTCGCGCAGCACGCTCGGGACTGAGCGCGACACGCTGCTCCGCGGCGAAATCGAGGAGCTGCTGGCGCTCTTCGTCTTGACGGGCAAAGCGGTAGAACAGCCAGCCCAACAGGAGCGTCGTGAGGATGACCTGCTCGACCATCATCAGACCACCGGCGATGTTCTGATCCGAGAGAGGGTTCAGTCCGCGTGCGGTGTCAGTCGTCGTGTACACCGGATAAAGGACGCTCTGGGCCCAGATCAGTACGTTTGCGAGCACGGCCCCGACGAACCGGACGAGGACTACATAGCCGAGGCTCCACCAGCCGCCGAACCAACTCGGTTTCGGCAGCGGGCCGATCAGCGCAAGCCAAAGCAGGATGCCGAACCACAGTAGGCATGCGTGCTCGAGGGCGTGTATCAGGTCGTGTTCGATCGCGAGCTGATAGAGCAGCGGCAGGTGCCAGACGTACAGGTCCACGGCCCAAAGCGCCAGCGCCAGCAGCGGGTGCGCGAGCGAGCGCAGCGGCCGGGTGACCCGGATGCGTAGCAAGGGCGCCAGGACTGGGCCCGTTAGTCCGAGCACGATCAGCAGCGATGCGAGATCGCCGATCACGACGTGCTGGATCATGTGTGCGGCGAGTACCTCATCCGCGATGCTGTCGAGTGGTGGCAACTGCACCACCGTGACCGTGAGCACCCCGGCCAGGAAGCACGCGTCCCGCCAGGAGGAAACAGGGCGCTGCTCGCGCGCAAGGGTCGACAGTCGCCGGCGGTACAGGGTGATGTAGACAACGCACGCCGCAAGCGGCGGCAGGAACTCGCCCAGGTGCAGCACGTCAGCGGTGGCGATCAGGGACGTCGGCTGCAGCATGCTCAGCGAGGTAGGGCGTACCGCGCGATGTCGTTCTCGAGCGTGCCGTCGATGTCGTACTGGCCCGAGTGCACGTGTACGACTCGCCCGGCGCGATTGATGAAGATCGTCGTCGGCAGTCCTTCGATGACGGCGAGCTCCGCGAGTCCGTCAGAGGAGCTCTGGTAGCTCGGGTAGCTGACCGGATGCCGGTCCAGGAACTCGCGCCCGCTGGCCGCGACGTCGTTGGTGTTGACCCCGAGGAACGCGACCCGCGTTCCGTAGCGCACCGCCGCAGCGGCGAGGATCGGGAACTCGGCTTGGCACGGACCGCACCACGACGCCCAGGCGTTCAACACGATCGGATACCCGCGCAGCGAGTGGAGTCCAGAGATCAGTGCGCCGCTGCCGCCGAGCAGCTGATTCGACCGGTCGTGAAGCGCCGCCAGCGATGCCGGGGATCCCTGCAGCGCGCGCCTGGCGGCGGCGAGGCTCGGCGATCTTGGCTGTTGGGTACTCCTCGCCGAGATCCCCTCGCCGATCATGTTGTCGAGATCGTCGAGCAGGTCGCTCGCGCTCCACGGCAGCTGTGGATGCGCAAGATTCTGCCGGCCCTGATCGTTGAGCAGCGGCCTCAGGCCGCGGGGAAACCTCCCGGTCGCGTTCGGCATCCCCTCATCGGCGATTCGCTCCTGCCCGGCTGGATCGAGGATGAAGAAGCCGTCCGTGTGCTGCACGTCAAAGCGCTCTGGGCGGTGGGTGAGCCAATCCATATCTGGTGGCTTTCCCTGCGGCACCGGCTGATACGAGACGCCGAGAAACCTCCACAGCCGACGGATCTCCGCACGCGTACCGGTGAGCAACTCAAAGTCGGCGCCGGCGAGGCGACGATGCGCGCGAAGTCGTGCGGGCGTGTCGCGCCACGGGTCGACCGTCGCCTCGGCGACGAGGACCCTGCTGGCGATTCCCTGGTGGCGGAGGTCCGCTGTGAGCTGCATCAGCGTCGCCGTGGTCATCGGGCAGACCTCGTGGCAGAGCGTCATCGACGGTGCCAGCACGACCCACCTACCGCGCCAGGCGGTCGATGAAACCGGCCGACCCGAGGCGTTGATCAGGTGTATCGCCGGAAGCCGCCGCGGCCGCATCAGGACGGTGCCGGCCGCCACCGGCGCCGGCACCAGCGACGGTCGCGCCGATCGGCGGGCATCGACGGCCGCCAGCATCGAGACGACGGACAGGATGCTGAGCAGCGACAACGTCCCGGCGAGCGAGATCCAGCGAAGGCGACGTAACGTCACTGTCGGCTAGGCTAAGTCGAGCTCAGCCAAAGCGGAACCGCTTCAGAGCAGTTGGCCCGCGAACCCGTCAGGCTTGTGACCGGTTATCCGAATCGATGCTTCGTCCTCGCTCGGATCGATGCTCGCCCTCGCCGCCGGCCCGCGGCGGCCGAGTGCATCGTGCACCCGACCGCTCCGGTTCGCGAGCATCAGCGAGCGCCAGCAGGCGCTTGCTCGGTGACCTCGAGATGATGGACGACGCGCTCGGTCGACACCTCGCGGATTACCAGGCTCGCCATCGACAACGCGACGTGCGCGCACGCGCTCGCAAACACGAGCCACAGGGCCACCGAGGTCGGGAAGACGAGTGTTGCAACGATCGTCCAGCCTGCAACCAGGCATGTCAACGTTCCGAGCACTGTCACGCCGAGACGTTCACCGCCGGCCGCGCCACGGATCGCCATAGACGCGACACAGAGGCCTAGCGGCACCAGCGGAATGCTGACTGCAAACCCTAGCCACACAGCAGTTGTCGCATCGAAGGCGAACACGGCCGCGACGAGAAATCCGCCGGCCAGCAGATTGATCATCGCGAGGAACGGATACCTGCTTCTGATCTCTGACATCTGAAACCTCCTGCAAGATGGAGCCGACTGAACGCTCCGGTGAGTTCTTCTAGGCGTTCGGATGGTCCGACTGCAGCCGCGGGAAACACGGTCCGTCATCGCGGTGACGCGACGATCATCCGATGGCGCAGAGGTGGTCAGAGCGCTTTCACCATCGCTGGTCTTTGCGCGGACATCGTGCTAATTGACTGCCAACGGCACTGGATCACGCAACTGAAAGGACCAGCATGTACTCGCGTACGCAAAGGCGAGGTCATGAGCCATGGATCGGACCCACGATCGCCCCAAGTTGGGCTGTACGCCGCAGCGCGCGCGAGCCGCTTGTGCTCGGTGCGGAGCCATCACAGCCGCCGGCCACGAGGGTTGTGGTCGGCTTTGACGGTAGCTCGCTCGGCCTTGCGGCCGTCGTCGAAGCCGGGTTACGTGCAGGTCCAATCGGCTGCGTGTTCGTGGTGCACGTCTACGGCAGCCCGCCGAGGTTTCTTGGCTCGCCTTATTTCGAGCGGCACGTGAGCGATGACCGTTCGGCTGGACGGCGGCTGCTCGACGAGCTCTGGCGCTGCCGCGATGCCCTGCCGGAGACCGAGTACATCCCTGAGCTGATCGCCGGACGGCCCGCTGACGCTATTGCCCGCGTGGCCGAAGCCCGGCGGGCCGATGCGATCGTCGTCGGCATCAGACGCACGGGCCGGACGCGGGCTCCCCACCGGAGCGTCGCCGGCAAGCTGCTGCGCCGGGCCGAGGTCTCGGTCATCATCGTGCCCGACCAGCCGCAACCGACGTCTGAGGCCGGCCCGTGGGGATCCACCCCCGCCGCTCAGTGAGCGGCCGCAGGGCCGCCGCGCTCGCCGGCGCCAGGTTGCGCCGAGGCGCGAGCGCGGCCCGCCTGGTAGCTGGCGAGCAGCTCCTGTTCGCGCTCGGGCTTCGGGAAGAACAGGTACATGATCAGGGCGCCGACAACGACGGCGATGATGCCGGCTACGTAGGCCCAGTGCTGGCCGTGGATGAACGACGTCTTGGCGCTCGAGATGATCTTGCTCGCGTGCTGCGGGATAGCTGCTTGGCGACGTCGGCCGCGCTCGAGAACGATTTCGTCAGCTCGTTCTGGACCTCGGTGGTGACGTTCTCGCCCGAGGCAGCTGATCGCCGCCCCCGCCGCCGCCGCGTACCCGGCGGCGAGGAACGCCCCCATGATCGACTGCATGATCGCGCCGCCGAGGTCGCGCTGGAGGTCGGCGGTGCCCGATGCCATCCCGACCCGCTCGACCGGCACCGAGCGCGTCAGCGTGTTCGAGCGTCGGAGGTCCGGCCAGGCCGACGCCGGTGCCGATGAACACGTACGCGAGCACGACCTTCCAGTACGCGATGTCCTCCTTCCACAGCAGCAGCATCGTCACGAACCCGAGCAGGATCACGATCTGACCGATCTGGACGCACACGCGCGTGCCATGCGACTCGATGATCTTTGCCGACGCGGGCGCCGCCAGCGACCATGCACACGGCGCGCCGGCAGGATCGCGCGCCCGCAGCCAGCGTCGAGTAGCCGAGCACGTTCTGGAGGAACTGCTGGCCGATGAACATCGCGCCCATCAGCGATCCGAAGATGATGATGCCCGGCACAGGCGCCCGGCCAGAACGTCGGGCGCGCCGCGACGTTGAGGTCGTAGAGCGGGTTGACTGACCTGTCGCTGGCGCCGGTAGAACAGCACCAGCCCGATAAGCGCGATCCCCAACGAGCACGAGCGTCAGCCGTCTCGTGCGTTCGGGCACGGGCGCGAAGTTGATCGCCAGGATCAGCGCCCCCGATCAGAGCGAGCGACAGGACCCCGCCCAAGTTGTCGACCGGATCCCGGGTCTCGTTCACGTGCGCCGGGAACGAGATCGACGCCATCACGATCGCGACCACCGCGAGCGGCAGCGTCAGCAGAAACGGCGTGCCCCAGTTGAAGTGCTCGAGCAGACAGCCCCGAGCAAAGCGGACCAAGCGCGCTGATCGCGGCGCCGAGCCCCGACCACAGCGCGATCGCCCTGGTTCGAGCCGGTCCCGACCACAGTGCCGTGATCAGCGCCAGCGTCGTCGGGTATGCCATGCCCGCGGCCAGCCCGCCGCCGAGGCGCGCGAGCATCAGCACCGTGTCGCTCGGCGCGAACGCCGCCAGCAGCGAGAACGGAATCGCAAACACAGTGCCGCCGACCGCCATCAGCTTGCGCCCGTAGCGATCTCCCAGCGCGCCGAACCACAGGACCGAGCACGCGAGTCCGAGCGAGTATGCGACCGCGATCAGGTCGAGCGTCGTCTGGCTGGAGTCGAAATGCTCGGCCGATGTCCGGCAGCGCGACGTTCGCGACCGCCAGGTTCAGGTTCGCGACGGCCGCGACGAGGATCAGCGCCGCGAGCACCCATCCCGCTCGCCGCGGACTGGTCGAGGGCGCCTCGTCGCCGACCCCACCGAGCGCGCGATGTGCTGGTGGCCGCGCGCCGCTCATCTCACGCGGTGCGGGCCGGGACGCCGAGCGGTCGCTGACACCGGCTCCAGGCTCGATAGTGGAAGTCCGCGGCCTGCCTGCGTGGTTTTCCCAGTTGACTGGGGCTCCGGCCGGGCGTAGCTTGGGTGCACGATGCGGATGCCGATCAGGTCAGAGACCGAGATGGTTCGGTTCGTGTTCGCAAGCGCGGCGGTGATCGTCGTTGCCGTGGCCCTCGGGCTGCTGCTCGCCCCCTGGGTTGGAATTGTCGTGTTCGCGCTCTCGGTGCTGATTGCGGCGGTCGCATACCTACGCGCTGACAATCCTGACCAGCGGACGCCGCTCCGCGACGCCGAACGCGAGCGGCACCCCCACGGAGCGCCTCCCGGCACGCGCCATGTGCTCGTCGTCGCCAACGACGAGCTGAGGGGCGACGAGCTCAGCAGCCGGATCGTCCGCGCGAGCGACGAGGCCGTAGAGATCGATGTGCTCGCCCCCGTGCTCACATCCGAATCTCACTACAACGTGTCAGACATCGACAAGGAGCTGTCCGAGGCACGGAGCCGGCTCGACCGTTCGCTGGCATGGGCAAACAAGCACGGCATCGTCGCACGCGGCCAGGTCGGCGACCCCAGCCCGACGTCAGCGCTCGAGGATCAGCTGCGCGACTTCGGCGCCGACGAGGTCATCGTCGTCACGCATTCGCGCGATCGAGAGACATGGCAGGAGCGGGGCGAGCTCGACCGCCTGCGAAGGGAACTCGACATACCGGTCACGCACGTGGTCGTCGGCGAGGGCGCTGAGGAACCGCCGAGCAGCGCCTGACCGAGTCACGCGACAGCGCCGCTCACTGCTCCTGTAGTCCGTGCGGATGCAGGTGATCCTCGGCCATCCGCTTCAGGCCTACCCGGTCGATTTTGCCGGTCGGATTCAGCGGCATCTGCTCGAGGAAGACGATCTCCTCCGGCGCCTTGTAACCGACGCGCTCGCGGCAGAAGACGATCAGATCGGCGCTCGACGGGCGGTCGGCTCCGTCGCGCAGAGTCACGTATGCCCGCACGTTCTCGCCGTGCACCGTGTCGTGGACGCCGATCACGCCCGCGAACCCGATCGCGGGATGCTGGCCCAGTGCGCTCTCGACCTCGAGCGGGCTGATGTTCGAGCCGTCGTGGACGATGACCTGCTTCTTGCGCCCGAAGAACCACAGGTAGCCGTCCCCGTCGGCTCGCGCCAGATCGCCTGAGTCGAGCCACTCGCCGGACACCACCTCGTCGGTTGCCGACTCCGCGCCCCAGTAGCCGGCCATGCGGCTGCGGGCGCGGATGAAGATCCGGCCGACGGTCCCCTGTTGCACCGGCTCGCCCTCCTCGTCGCGGATCGCGATGCTGAAGCCGTTGATAGGAGGCCCGATCGACCCCTGCTTGTTGACCCCCGACGGTGGATTGAGAGTCGCCAGCCCGACCTCGGTCATGCCGTATCCCTCGGAGATCGGGAATCCGGCCGCCTCCGCAAACTCGGTCAGCAGCTCGGTCGAGACCTTGTCCGAGCCGGCACGGCAGACCCGTAGGCAGGCGAAGTCGTGGGGCTGCAGATCGTGGTCGCGGACGAGCGCGACCAGCGCCGCGGGGATCATCGCCAGCACCGTCGGCTGGTGATCGCGCAGCAGCGGCAGCAGCTCGTGGGCGTCGGTCGTGCGGGCGACGACGACCCGGCCGCCGACCGACAGCGTGCTAAGGGTCCACAGAAACGAGCCGAGATGCGACATTGACGAGCCGGGTAGGAACGCATCGTCTGCGTCGAGCTCGAAAGCGACAGCTGCGCTCGCGATCATCCAGCGGAGCGAGTCCCGGGTGTGGGTTACCCCCTTCGCGGGACCCGTGCTGCCGGAGGTGAAGAAGATCGCCGCCGGGCTCGCGGGGTCGGGGGCGGGGTCCGCGACCAGCGGCTCCGAGCCGAGTAGCTCCGAGAAGCTGTGCGGCCAGGCGACGTCATCGCGCCGAGCCATCTCCTCGTCGCGGTAGGCGATGATCCCGCAGGCCAGCGAGCCGGCGAGCCTGCTCGCGGCGATGTCCTCGACGCGCTCGACATGGGCCAGCAGCGCTCGGGCGCCGCTCACCTCGAGCGCGTGATCGATCTCCCGGAACGTGTAGCGATAGTTGAGCGGTGTCGTCACAAACCCGGCCTTGAAGCAGGCCAGGTAGTGGACGACGAGATCGATCCGGTTCGGCATCAGCGATGCGATCCGATCGCCGGGAGCCAGTCCGAGGTCGAGGTAGCCGCGCGCGAGCGATGCGCTTTCGCGCTCGAGCTCGAGCCACGTCATCGATCGAACGATCGACACAAGCGCGGTCCGATCGGCTCCGCGCTCGCGACCGACCTGCAGCAGGTCGTTCAGCGGCGGGGCCGGAGACGTGAGCGGGCCACCGTTGAGTTGCATGCCGCGATCGTATTGGACTCGACCGCGATCTCAGCGCCGGGGTCGCGAGTCCCCGCCGGAGCGGGAGCAGGGGTCGCGAGTCCCCGCCGGAGCGGGAGCAGGGGTCGCGAGTCCCCGCCGGAGCGGGGACTCGCGCGCGGCCCCCTGATCAGGCGAGGAACGGCTTCAGCTTCTTCACCGTGTGAGGGATCGTGTCGGTGTTCGGCAGCGACGGCAGCACGCCGTGGCCACCGAGGTTCGCCTTCGGCCCGGCGCCGGCGGCGGCGTCGAAGAAGCTGAAGTGCGTCGCCTCGTTGGCGGCGACGCGGGCGGCGATCAGCTTCAGATCGAGCGAGCTGAATGTCTCAACGGCACCCAGATATGCCTCGACGAACGCCGTCTCGAGCGCGACCCCGGTATTCAGCAACGACTGGCCACTGCTGGTGACCCCTGCCGGGATCTTGAACTTCAGGCCCTTCGGCGTCCTGCTGCCGAGCGCCTTGCCGAGGAACGCCTTGTGATCCTTCTCGTTGCGCAGCGCGGCCTCAAAGTAGTCCTTGTTCTGCAGCCGTGGATGCTTGAACGATCCGAAGTCCTTGAGGATCGCCGAATACAGAAACACGGCCAGGCTCTCCGCCGTGTAGGCCGCCTGCAACGTCGTGATGTCGCTCTTGCGCGGTCGCGACGCGAACGCCACTCCCTCGGCCGAGGCGAGAACCCCGCCCGACGTTGCCAGGACCAACCCTCCCTTGGCGGCATTTCTCAGAAACTGGCCGCGGTTGACGCTGGCGGTTACATCAGTCATTCACATCTCCCATCGCCGCAGTGTGCAGATGTAGGGGTGTTCGCGAACGCGCCGTGGTTGGATCACCCGGTCCCGAACGCCGGTCCCGGTCGGACGCAGCTCCGGACCCATTCAGGTCCGCGAGCGGCGGTAGACTCGCTCGGGAAATGGGTCGACCCGGGGCGGGGAGCGAGACAAGCGGACTGGACCGGCGCGCGTTCCTCGTCGGGCTCGGCGCCGCCGGCGCGGCGATCGTGACCGGGTGCGGTGGCTCGAGCAAGACGACCACGTCGACGACGACCAGCACCGCCACCGTTACAAGCCACACGACGAGCTCGGCACCGGCACCGGGACCGAGCACGCTCCAGCAGGCGATCCGCGGACACGTGTTCGAGCGCGGGCAACCCGGCTACGCCGAGGCCGCGCATGTGTATGACCCACGGTTCGACGACATCATGCCGACGGCCGTCGCGCGGCCGGTCGACGCGATCGACGTGCGCAACGCGCTGCGGTTCACGGTCTCGCACGACGTCCAGGTCAGGGCCCGTTCGGGCGGTCACAGCTACGCCGGCTACTCGACCCTGTCCGATGGCGTCATGCTGGACCTGCGCAAGCTGAACTCGATCAAGGTCGACAAGCAGGCCGGGACCGCGACGATCGGCGCCGGCTCGCAGCTGATCGATGTCTCCTCGGCGCTGTCGAAGGCCGGCGCCACGCTCCCGTCGGGATCGTGCCCATCGGTGGGCGTCTCCGGCGTCACGCTCGGCGGCGGCTTCGGCCTCGCGGGCAGGTACTTCGGGCTGACCTCCGACAACCTGGTCGGCGTCACGATCGCGACCGCCGACGGCCAGCTGCGCACCGTCAACGCGCAGACGGATCCCGACCTCCTGTGGGCGCTGAAAGGTGGCGGCGGCGGCAACTTCGGGATCGTCACCGACTTCACATTCAAGGTCCACCCCCTACCGGCGAGCGCGACGTACTTCAACGTGACCTGGCCGTGGTCATCGGCCAGCGAGGCGATCGCCGCCTGGCAGGCGTTCGCACCCCACACGACCGATCGGATCAGCTCGATCCTGCACGTGAACACGGGCAGCCCGCCGACGATCAACGGGAACGGGCAGTTTCTCGGCTCGCCGTCCTCGCTCCAGGGGCTGCTGTCGGGCCTGCTCGCGGTCCCGGGGGCGAACCTCACCCACCTCGAGATGGCCTACTTCCCGCTGCAGATGTTGCTCGCGGGGTGCTCGGGCAAGTCATTTGCCGCCTGTCACACGGTCGGGACCGCTCCCGGCGGGACGCTGCCGCGCAACACCTTCAACGCCAAGTCCGACTATGTCGCAAAGCCGCTGTCGAACGCCGGCCGAGCGGCGATGATCGCGGCCGTGGAGGCGTCCGGGTCGGGGTCGCTGCTGTGCGACTCGTACGGCGGCGCGGTCAACCGGGTCGATCCGACCGCGACCGCGTTCGTGCACCGCGACCAGATGTTCTGCATCCAGTACTACGGCAACGGCAGCACCGCGGCGTGGATCGATCAGGCGTGGACGAAGATGCAGCCCTACGTATCCGGTCAGGCGTACCAGAATTACATCGACCCGACGTTGAAGGGCTGGCAGCAGGCCTACTACGCGCAGAACCTGCCACGGCTGATCGAGGTCCGCAAGCAGGTCGATCCGCACCACTACTTCAACTTCCCCCAGGCGATCGCGTGACGCTCGACTTCTACGAGCGACGGCTCGCGGAGGTGACGATCGGCGCGCCGGAGCGCCTGCGAGCGCCGATTGAGTTGTGCGACTACGACCCGGCGTGGCCGGGTGCATTCGAGCGCGAGGCAGAACGTCTGCGAGGTGCGCTTGCCGAGCGAGCGCTGCGGGTCGAGCACGTCGGCTCGACCTCGGTGCCCGGGCTGGCGGCCAAGCCGGTGATCGACATCGTGCTCGAGGTCGACGACTCCGCGGCGGAGCCGGCATACCGCCCAGACCTCGAGGCGGCCGGGTACGTGCTCCGGATCCGCGAGTCCGACTGGTTCGAGCACCGCCTGTTCAAGGACGGCGCCGCGACCGTCAACCTGCACGTGTTCTCGGATGCATGCCCTGAGACCGAGCGGATGGTCGCGCTGCGCGACTGGCTGCGAGGCCACGCTGCCGATCGTGACCTGTATGCCGAGCGCAAGCGGGCGCTCGCGGCTCGCGACTGGACCTACATGCAGCAGTACGCCGACGCCAAGACGGATGTGATCGACGCGATCATGGCGCGGGCTCAGGCCGGGCGCTCGACGCATCCGCGCCCAGCGCCCGACTGATCAGCTCGAAGTCCGCCTCCGGAATCTCGAACAGCCCGCGCCGGAAGACGTACCCCCATCGCTGCTTGTCATTGATGAACGTGAGCTCATCGATCAAGGGCCGGATCGGGGCCTCGGTGCAGTCGGCAAACTCGACGTTGCGCCGCCACGGCACAAACCCTGGAGCCATTTCCACCTGATAGAGCTCGTCGTCGGCGACGCGGCCGATCGCGGTGAACGCTTGCAGCGGCTCGCCGCCACGAAGGCTCGTCTTCGATGAGTAGAAGACAAGCCAGTCGCCGGCATGTAGCCGCCGCAGCCCGGTCGCCTTGCCGTGGCCGGCCTGCGTGAAGCCGCCGGCGACACCGCGCGCAACGTGGTCGCGACTGATCGTGTTGACCCAGAATCTCATCACCTACGACTGATCTTGACGCACGTCGCGGCGAAGATCACGCCCGACCGGAGCGGCCCCTGCAATCACGCGGCGACCGGAGCGACTGCGATCAAGCCGCGACCGGAGCGGCGCCGGCCACGAAATCGGCGAGCAACGAGACGATCACGGCCGGCGCGACGTTGTGGTTCTGCCCCCGCAACTCGCGCAGCGTCGCGTTCGGCAGGACCTCGGCGAGCGCCTTGGATGCGTGCTTGAGCCCGGGAGCGGTCTTCGCCCCGTACGCGATCAGCGTCGGGCATGTGACGGTCAGCCACTCCTCGAAGCGGAGCGGCGCCCCGTGCATGTTGTGATCGCCGAGCGCGGCGTGGTCGAACATCAAGGTGTGCCCGTTGGCGGCGAATGACCGGAAGGCCGGCATCAGCGGCATCATCGCGACGAGCGGCCTCGGCAGCCCGACGCCGTTGCGCATGAAGTACTTGGCGGCGGCCGTGGGATCACCGGAGGCGACGATCTGCTCGAGGCGCGCGCCGTAGTCGTCGGCCGGATATTTTGCGGTCGGGTCGGTTTTGAACGGCGTCTCGTACACGCACAGCTTCTCGACGCCGATGCCGGCGGCGGCTGCGCGCAGGGCGAGCGCGCCACCCGAGGAGAAGCCCCACAACGACGCACGCCCACCGACCGCGTCGATCAGCGGGGCGAGATCGTCGACCTCGTGCTGAACTGAGAGCGGCCCCGCGTCGCCGCTGTCACCGCGCCCGCGGCGGTCGTAGTTGATCACCGTGCATCGCGCCGACAACGCCGTCGCGATCTGCTCGAACTTCTTGAACCTGCGATAGCCGAGAGCGCCGCTGACGAGGATCACAGCCGGGCCCTCCCCGTAGCGGTCGTAGGCGATCCGCGTTCCATCGGCTGATGTGACTGTGTCCATGACTTCCTCCGCTAATTCCTCCGCTGCAGATGTGCTCTCGCCACTTACGACCGATCGACCCCGCATAACTCATCGGTGCAGCCATGGCACGCGCGGGATCGTCGGGCTATGGACGGGCGAGCGCAGCGACGGGCGTCCCTTTGCGGCTGGGTCCGGCACGGCCGGATGCACGGTCCGCCGTGATCATCGGCGGCGGGGGCGCCGCATAACCTCGCAAACTCGACGCCCCGGGCGTTGCGGTCGAGATTAAGTCTGCCCAGACGACCCCAAACGCCAACCTCACCCCGTTGTGCCCCAGTTTGCGAGGTTATGCACGGACCCCCCCTACCCGTCGGGATCCGAGCTCAGCTGCTCGGTCGGGATCCGGAAGCTCATCAGGACCGCGATCAGGGCGATCACGGCCAACACCGAAAGCGACGAGCGCAGGCCGTCGATGCGCGCGGAGCTGTTCTCCTTGACGATCGCGTTCGTCTCAGCGGTCGACAGGCCGGCCTTCTCGAGCGCGGCCTTGAGGTCGGCGTCGGACACGAACGGGACACCGCCGGCGAGCTCGACCTGGGCCTTTGACTTGACCTGCGCGGGGACCGCCGGGTTGTCCTTGATTCCGGTCAGGAACGATGTCGTCAGCACCGAGATCAGAACCGCCCCGGCGAGCGCGGTCCCGATCGAGCCGCCGAGGTTCGTGAGCGTGTTCTGAAGGCCACCGACCTCGCCGCTCTCGCTGTCGGGAACCGAGGACACGGTCACGGCTCCGAGCTGGGAGGCCAGCGCTCCGACGCCGAGCCCGGCGAGCAGCATCGGCCATGTCACGATCTCGGGACCGGCGCCCGCGTTGAGCGCCCCGACCATCACGACGATCCCTGCGAACAGCGCCAGGAACCCGAGCCTGACGACCAGACGCGGTGAGACATGAGGAAACAGGCGCGGAATCCCGACGGCCGCAAGCAGGAGGGTCAGCGACAGCGGCAGCAGCCGGACGCCGGTTTCGATCGCCGATAGCCCGAGCGCCACCGAGAGGAACAGCGGCACCGAGAAGAACAGCCCCGCCTGAAGCAGGTACTGGAAGAAGAATGAGGTCAGTCCGCCACGGAGCGTCGCGTTGCGGAACATCGCCGGGTCGATCAGCGGCTCAGAGCCGCGGTCGAGCAGGCGGCTCTCCCAGGCGACGAACAGGATCAGGACGACGCCGCCCGCGAGCGTCAGCCAGATCGACGGAGACAGCCCGAGCCATTGCGGAGCGTCGGGCTTGGCCTGAATGAACCCCCAAGCCCCCGCGCGAAGGATCCCGAACACGATCAAGGCCAGACCGAGCGCCGACAGTCCAGTGCCGACGAGGTCGAGATGGCCGGTCTTCTCGGGCTCGGCGTCGGCGATACGGCGGGTGAGCGCGAGGATCGCGAGCACGATCAGCACCTCGCCGACGAACACGTAGCGCCACGACAGGTAGGACGTGAACAAACCGCCGATCAGCGGGCCGGCGGCGACCGCGATCGCACCCGCCGAGGCGACCAGGCCGTAGGCGCGCGGCCGCTGGTCGCGCGGGAAGTTGGAGGCCACGAGCGCGACGATCGCCGGCAGGATCAGCGCCGCGCCGATGCCTTCGAGCAGCGACCAGCCTACGATCAACACGCCAAGGCTCGGCGAGATCGCGGTCACGAACGAGCCGCAGCCGTAGATCACGCAACCGATCGCGAATGCACGCTTGCGACCGATGATCTGACCGATCTTGCCGCCGGTGATCATCAGCGACGCCATCACCAGCGTGTACAGCGTGATCGCTGTCTGGATCCCGGTCACCGTCGTGCCGACGTCCTTGGCGACGGTCGCGATCGACACGTTCATGACCGAACTGTCGAGCGTCATCAGGAACTGACCGGCCGCCAAGGTTGGCAGCACAATTCGAGCGGCGCTCTGAACGCGTTCCTGGCTCTGCCCCACGGCGCCAACCTACCATCACGCGCCGTCGCTCAAGGGGCGGCGGGACGGCGCTAGTCGCGCTCGATCATCACCGAGGTCGCCTTGACCACCGCGGTCGCCTCGACCCCGGGGGCGAGGCCGAGCTCGTCGACCGAGTCGCGGGTGATCGCGGCGGTGACCAGGAACGGGCCGGCCTCGAGCTCGACCAGTGCCATCACGCCGTCGGAGTCGACCGAGCGGACCACACCCACGAAGCGGTTGCGTGCCGAGCGCGGCGTACCGGTCTGGTGGCGCTGCGGCCGCTGGCTGAGACGACGGATCTCCGAGTCGGGCACGATCCGGTGGTTGCGCGAGTTGCGCCTGGTCTTGATCCGCCCGGCCCGATCCCAGCGCCGCAGCGTGTCGACGCTGACGCCGAGCGCAGCGGCCGCCTCACCGAGGGACAGATCGTGAGCCATGCCCACCCAACGCTACACCGCCTCGGCGGCCTTGGTGCTCTTCCTCGACGGTGTTCGCGCTCAGACGCGGGTGCTGCCAGGATTGCCGCACGAGCGCAAGCCGTATCGGGTTGCGAGGAGCGCGACCTGGCTCGCGCGGAGCTCGGCACTGGCGGCGTCGACACCCACCAAGTCGCCGGCGCGAGCGGCAGCGGCGAGCGTGCGATACGCGCTGACCGCTTGCGTAAGCGAGGTCAGGTAGCGCTCGAGTGCTGCCAGCTGGCGCGGGGTCTGGCTCGGGCGCTTGAGCGCACGTAGCTGGGCGGCCTCGGATGCCGCGATCGGAAGCACCGTGCCGGCGTAGGCGCCGAGCGCGTGGAGCTGCTGGACGCGCGAGCCGGCGAGTGCCGGCGGTGTCACAGCCCTCGCCTGGCGAATGGCGGTCGTGCAGATCGCGTTCGCGCGGGCAACGAAGTCGGCCTTCGTGTAGCTGCTGCCGCAGCCGCACAGGAGCACGGCTGCGAGTACCGAGACGGTCGTTTGCAGGCCGCGCACGCTGCGATCATACGGGCGGAGGACAAACCACCGCTACCCATGCAGTGCCTATATAGTCGCCCGCATGAGAGACACTCCTCCCCCCTTCCACGAGACGGTGCGACTGGCGTCAGGACGCCGCAGTCGCCGGGCGCAAAGGATGCGCCCGACCACCGTTGCCGGCTTGATCACGGTCGCGCTTCTCCTGATCTTCCCGGCGCTTTCAAGCGCCGACAGCTCGACCTCGCTGACCGTCGTCGGCACCAGCGACGTCAGCGACTCGGGGCTGATGCAGAACGTGATCCAGCCGCAGTTTCATGCCGCCTTCCCGCAGTACACGTTCAAGTACATAGGCACGGCGACCGGCAACGCGATCAACAGCGCCGAGAGCGGCTCGCAGGGCGCGAGCGTTCTGATCGTCCACGCCCCGTCGCTCGAGAACCAGTTCGTGGGCAATGGCTTCTCGGATGAGCCGTTCGGCCGCGCGATCTTCGTCAACGACTTCGTGCTCGGCGGGCCGACGGGCGACCCTGCCGGGGTCGCGGGCAACGCCGCCCACAACATCGTGCAGGCGTTCGCCGACGTCGCGACCGTGGGGATCAACGGCGGCGGCACGCCGCTGGCGACGTTCGTCTCGCGTGGCGGGACGCCGGGAACGACCGTCGAGGAGCACCAGATCTGGCAGCTCGTCGACAGCTCGGGGCTGGCGCCGTCGGGGCTGTTGCTATGCGCTGTCAGCGCCGCCAACGGCGGTGGCGAGACCCCGATCGCGTCCGGCCAGGGCGTGACCGCGTCGGGGCAGCAGTGCCCGAACAGCGGCGCGCTGCCGAGCGGGGCGGCGCTGCCGCCGTGGTACGTCACGACCGGCGACACTCAGGGCCCGAACGTCGTGCTCGCGAACGCGTGCAACGGCTTCCCCAGCGGCGCCAACTCGTGCTACGTGTTCAGCGACCGTGGCACGTTTGACTACCTATCCGCCGGCAACGGCGCAGCGGCGGCCAACAGCCCGGCCGGTATCCCGAACCTCGAGATCGTTACCCGCGGACCCCAGTCCGACTCGGCCCCGGGAGGCGCGGACCTGCTGGTCAACTACTTCCACGCCTACATCATCAACCCGTCAAAGCCCGGCGAGACGGTCAACCCGACCGCCGCGCAGGACTTCGTGAACCTGCTGACCTCGCCTGAAATACAGTCGCGGCTGCAGTTCTACCTGAACGACACGAGCGATCCCGCGGGGCCGCCGTTCGTCGCCGACGCGTCGCCGCACATCACCGCCTCGGGGCTCCCGGGCATCGCCGGCGGCGGCCGGCATGTGACGGTCACCGGCACCGTCACCAACGCCGAGCCCGGATATCCGGCGATCGACAGCAAGCACGTCACGGTCGATGAGATCGAGGGGACACTGCCGGTCCCAGTCGGATCGGGGAGCACCGACTCGAATGGTCACTACAGCGTGTCGTTCGTGCCGTCCTCCGGCGGCTCCTACGAGGTCACGACTCAGCAGATCCAGCAGATCGAGAACCCCGATCTGACACCCGTGTTCGGCGACCTGGTCTCGCCCGGCGCAAGTCGGACGATGTCCATGCGCGTTCGCGGCTCGGTCTCGGTCGCCAGCGCCAAGGCGTCAGCGGGCGGAGTGACTGTGACGGGGCCGATCGCCCCCGCGGCGCCTGACGGCAATTCCGAGATCACGCTGCTCGCCCGTCCGCAGGGGTCGACCGGCGCGTTCACCGAGATCGGTGGCGAGGGCCTCGTCACCGGTCAGTCCTCGTTCGCGGCCAACGGCGTGCTGCGGCCGGGCAACTGGGAGGTCGAGGCGCGCTACGGCGATCCCGGCCAGCTCGTGTCGGCCACCAGCACGGCCGTCGAGGTGAGCGTGCCACAGTCGACGACGACCGCCGGCCTCACGAAGGCAACGGTCAGCCATGGGTCGCTGAAGCTCGCCGGCAAGCTCAGCCAGGCGGCGGGCGCGGGCGGAGCCAAGGTCGAGCTGTTCGCGCTGCGCGCGGTCAAGCTGACCTCAACACGCCACGCTCGGAGGGCGGCGGCCGCCGCCGCCGGTGGCTTTCACCGGATCGCTCAGACGACCGTCAAGCAGGGCAAGACGTCGTTCACGATCCGGGCGAAGCTTCAACGTGGCTACCGCTGGATCCTCCAGCTCGAGGACGTTCAGTCCGGCCAGGCTGCGAGCTTCTCGAAGCTGAAGACGATCGCCGTTCGGTGAGGGTCCGCGGCCGCTTGCGCCCGCGCCGCGGACAGACCAACCGCCGTCCCGGGATCACCCCGGGACGGCGGTGCGCGTTGGCGATCGCGGTCGCGGTCGCGGTTGCGTGCTTGTCGGGCGGGATCGCCTACGCCGATACGAACAGTGGTCAGCTCGTGACGGCCACTGTGTACGGGCCGGGGGGCAGCAAGACCACCGACTCCGTCTCGGTCGGTGGACTCGAGTCCAACCCGGGCAACTGCCCGACCTACTCGGGCCCCGGCCCCGACTTGCACCCGAGCGGGGCCGACGTGAACTTCTCCGCCAATACGTGGACGCTCGCGACGGTGCTCGGCTGCCTGAGCCCGTCAATCGCCCCGCCGAACGTAACCGGGATCACCATTTACCAGTCGAACGGCGCACCGGAGTCCTCACCGGGCTCCGAGCTGACCCGCTCCGACCTGGCGACGCCGAGCGCCTTTCAGGACCCGCAAGCAGTGCCAGTGATCTGGAGCGACGGGACCAACCTCAACTACTACCGGCCGTGGCGCGGCGGCGATGACAGCAACAAGGGCGACCTGGTCAACGACTCTCCCCCCTCCGCGCTCCTGCTCGACGTGTTCGAGGGCCAGCCGATCAACGTGAAGCTCACCCTGTCGCAGTCGACGATCGACGTCGGCGCCAGCGTTTCGTTCAGCGCGAGCGCGTCGGGCCCCGGCGTCTCCGGCGTGAGCTTCAGCTGGAACATCAGCGGCGGCACGCCGGCGACCGCCTCCGGGCCTTCGACCAAGGCGCAGTTCACCTACCCCGGCAACCAGTTTCGCGTCACCGTCCAGGCGACTGACACCGCCGGCGGCGGCGGCCAGGCTTCCGCCCTGGTCACGGTGAACTCGAAGAAGACGCCACCGCCCACCACCGGAAACCAACCGACCGGACCGACCGGCAACGGGAAGACCCCACCGGTGGGGCCGACCACCCCCAATGGCCCCGGCGGACACACGGTCAGCCCTGGCACCCACCCGACCAAGCCCGGTGGCGGCGGCACGGGCACCACGCCGCAGAGCAACCCCAACCCCGGTGGCTCGGGCAACCCCGCCAACAAGGGCACGACCCCCCACCACCACATCAGGCACAAGCAGCGGGCCACCCACAAGACCACGCCTGCCGCGGCGACGACCGCACCCCACAGCGGGAAGTCAGCCCAACACTCGGCAAGCGGATCCCAAGCCGCGAACACGACGCAACGCTCGGCCCCGGCCCACTCGAGCTCGCCCGTCCGCGGACGGCCGGCGCTCGCGCCTGCGCGGACGGCGAGCGGCCAGCTCGTCAGCGGTCGCCTGATCAGCGACGTCACACCGCTGCCGGCGACGGCCAGCCCACTCGTCCACCTCGCCACCGCGGCGGCCGCGAAGGCATCCGCGGAGCTCCGCAGCAGCCACTCCTCGGCCATCGCGCTGCTGGCGGGGATCGTTGGCGTCGTCCTGCTGCTCGGCCTCGGCGCGGCACGCGAGCTGCGCGGGCGGCGCGCGTGGCGAGCGCTGCGCTACAGCGGCTGAGGCAGGCGACGTGTCCCCGCTGTCCTTCGCGCTGAGCACCCACGACATCGATCAGACGATCTACAGCGTCGCCAGCGCGCTCCAGGTGCCGGTGCTGATCGCCGCGCTGGTGGCGCTGGCAGCGGTCGTGTACGAGCTCGGCAGCTACCTGATCGAGCTCCGCAGCCGGCGCGGGCGGCGGTTCGCGGCGCTCTCGCACGGCGCGCAGCGGGCGCGCAGCTCGCTGCTGGAGAACAATCGCGAGGGTGCCGAGGCGGCGGTCACCGCCGTCGCCCGCAGCCCAGCGATGGCCTCGACCCTGTCATTCATCGTCGAGCATTCGCGCACGCCCGGAGGCGAGCACGACGTCGCCAAGGCGCTCGCCGACTTCGACTTCGACGCGCAGCGCAGGCTCGGGCGGACCCGCGTGCTCGTACGCGCCGGTCCGGCACTGGGTCTGATGGGGACGCTGATCCCGCTGTCCCCGGCGCTCACCGGCCTGGCCAACGGCAACACGGCGGCGCTGAGCTCGAACCTCCGGCTCGCGTTCAGCGTCACCGTCGTCGGACTGATGATCGGCGCGATCGCGTTCGGGATATCGCTCTCGCGCGACCGGATGTACGGCCAGGACCTCTCCGATCTCGAGTACGTCGCGGCGATCGTCGGCGACCCGCGTCCCGAAGGAGCCCAGCCATGATCACCGTGACGCCGCGCTCGCGCAGCCGCGAGGACCGCGCCGGCGATCCGCTCGACGGCCTCGTCAACCTGTTCGATCTCGGGATCGTGTTGTCGGTCGCGTTTCTGCTCGCCGCGCTGTCCTCACTTCACCTCGGCGGGGCGATCACCCGCCACGGCCTGCGCGCAACCACTGTCAAGCAGATCCGGATCCAGCCCGGACAGAAAGTCGCGCCACTCCCGACCCCGGGCACCCACACGATCGGCCGCGGGACTCAAGCGGGGGTCGTATACCGGCTCGCCAACGGCCAGCTCGTGTACGTGCAGAACCCGCCCGCAGGCAAGGGCCACTGATGGCCTACCTGTGGGACCAGCTCAAGCAAGCGGTCCCGTTGATCGGTCACGGCAACAGCTACATCCTGAGCGTCACCTGGGTCACGATTCGGGTCGCGATCGTCTCGACGCTGCTCGCACTCGTGATCGGCCTCCCGATCGGCGTCGCCCTCGGCCTCGGGCGCTTCCGGGGCCGGCGGGCGCTGCAGATCCTCGCCAACGCCAGCCTCGCGCTCCCGCCGGTGATCGTCGGCGTCGCGGTCCTGCTGCTGCTGCTGCCCGAGGGCGCGTTCGGGTCACTGCACATCGCATTCACGCTGAGCGGGGTGTACGTCGCCCAAACGATCCTCGCTCTCCCCTACATCGTCGCGCTGACGCCGGCTGCGATCCAGGGGCTCCCGCCGGGGCTGCTCGCCCAGGCGCGGGCTCTCGGAGCGGGGCGCGTCCAGCTCGCCGTGCTGGCGCTACGCGAGGCCAGGATCGGCGTGCTCGCGGCCGTGATCGCGGCGCTCGGATCTGCGCTCGCGGAGGTGGGCGCGGTGATCATCGTCGGCGGAAACATCCAGAACTACGACCAGACGCTCGCGAGCGCGGCACTCGCGCAGGTCAACGACTACGGCAACTACCCGTACGCAATCGCGATCGGCCTGATCCTGCTCGCGCTGATCCTGATCCTCACAGCCGCGCTGACGCTGCTGCAGCAGCGCACGGCCGGCATCCACCTGCGCTTCCGGATGGAGGGCGCCGGCTGACATGCACCTACTCGGCGAATCGCTGCACCGCGCGGTCGAGCTGATTCTCCACGGGGACCCCAACCTGTTCAGCGTGATCTGGTTCACGATCCAGGTCGCGGCGATTGCGACCTCATGCGCGGCTGTGATCGGCCTGCCGATCGGGCTTGCGATCGGGCTCGGGCGATTCCGAGGGCGCCGCACGCTCCAAGTCATCGCCAACGCGAGCATGGGACTGCCGCCGGTCCTGGTCGGGCTGTTCCTGTTCCTGCTGTTCGTTCCGCAAGGCCCGCTCGGCCCGCTGCACCTGAACGTGACCAGGCGCTCGGTGTTCATCGCCCAAACTGTGCTCGCCCTCCCCTACGTCGTCGCACTGAGCGCGGCTGCGATCCAGGGGCTCCCGCCGGGGCTCGGGGCACAGGCGCGCCTGCTCGGCGCCGGCCGGATGCAGCTGGCCGCGCTCGCGCTGCGCGAGGCTCGGATCGGCGTGATCGCGGCGCTGATCGCCGCGCTCGGGACAACGCTGTCCGAGGTCGGCGCGATCGTGATCGTCGGCGGCAACGTGTACGGCTATGACCAGACACTCGCTAGCGCGGCATTGTTCGAGGCCAACGCCGCCCGCTACGCCGATGCGGTCGCGCTCGGGATCGTGCTGGCGGGGCTGATCCTCGTGCTGATGGGCGCGGTCGGCCTGCTCCAGCAGCAGGGCGGCGGGTTGCGGCTGCGATTCCGCCCCGCGGCGTGAGCACGCCAGCCGCGAGCTCGGACACGCTGCTGCACTGCGAGCAGCTGACCGTTCGGCGCGGCGAGCGCGAGGTCGTGCACGAGGTCAGCCTCGGACTCCGCGAGGGCGAGACGGTCGCGCTGCTCGGTCCCAACGGCGCCGGTAAGAGCACGCTGCTCGATGCGCTGTCGGGAGCGATCCCGCCGGCGAGCGGCGTGATCGAACGCCACGGCCGGATCGCCGTCGCGCTGCAATCCCCCGATCTCGCGCGCCGAAGCGTGCTCACGAACGTGATGCTTGCGCTCGCGTGGTGGGGCGTCCCGCGGCCCGATCGCGAGCGCCGCGCGCACGAGGCGCTGGCGTTGATTGCGGCCGATCACCTGGCGCAGCGCCCCGCGGCGACGCTGTCGGGCGGTGAGCGCCGGCGCGTGCATCTCGCCCGCGCGATCGCCGTGCGGCCCGACGTTTTGATGCTCGATGAGCCGTTCGCCGGGCTCGATCCCGAGGTTCGCGGCGCACTGCTCGAGGACGCGATGCCGGCGGTCCGCTCGGCCGCGCGCGCATCTCTGATCGTCGTCCACGATCGAGCCGAGGCGTGGGCGCTGGCCGACCGCCTGCTGATCCTGATCGACGGACAGCTGGCCGCGTCCGGACCGCCGCGCGAGCTGCTGCAGCAGCCGCCGAGCCCAGCCGTCGCGCGGTTCCTCGGCTACGACGGATCGCTGCGCGAGGGCGATTCCCTGCTGCTCACGCGCGCGGCGCACGTGACGATCGACCCGCAGGGGCCGCTCAAGGCCTTCGTGACGCGCGCGACACCGCTGCAGGACGGCGTCCGCCTCGAACTCGAGCTGACACACGGACGGCTGTTCACCGTCGCGCAGCTGCCGGCCCCGAGCCTCGGCGAGCACCTGCGCGTACGCGTCGACGGCGGCGCTCGGTTCGCGCTGCCCGCGCCCTAATCATCCGTTGTGGGTGATGCCGCCGGCGCCGATTCGGCCATCGTGGACGGTGGGTGTGATGGCCGGCGAGCCGATCGGACAGGCGACAGGACGGATTGCGGCGGCGAACGCCGACGTGCGTCTGCGGCTGCCGTTCGCCGATCGTTCGGACTTCGAGGAGGCACAGCGCGGGAGGCTCGGAACTTTGTCCGACGGGGTGATCCGCGCCACCGACGGACGCGTCGTGTGGGATACGGACGCCTACGGTTTCCTCGCGGACGAGTGCCCCGACACCGTCAACCCGAGCCTCTGGAGACAGGGGCAGCTGGTGTCGATCCACGGCCTGTTCGAGGTGGCGGAAGGGATCTTCCAGGTCCGGGGGGTCGATCTCTCGAACATGACGATCGTCGAAGGTGAACAGGGCGTGCTGGTGATCGACCCGCTGATCTCGACCGAGTGCGCGGCGGCGGCGCTGGCGCTGTACACCGCCCACCGTGGCCAGCGCCCCGTCACCGGGTTGCTCTACACCCACAGCCACGTCGACCACTTCGGCGGGGCGCGTGGCGTCGTCGCCGTCGAGGACGTCGAGTCGGGGCTGGTGCCGGTGCTCGCGCCGACGGGCTTCCTCGACCACGCCATCAGTGAAAACGTGTACGCGGGTGCAGCGATGACCCGCCGCGCCACCTACATGTATGGAGCGCTGCTGCCGAAGGGGCCGACTGGGCAGGTCGGAGCCGGCCTCGGTCAGACGACATCAACCGGCACGGTGTCATTGATCCCACCGACGGTCGAGATCAGCCGGACCGGCCAGGAGGAGACGGTCGACGGCATCCGGATGGTGTTCCAGATGACTCCGGGAACCGAGGCCCCTGCCGAGATGAACTTCCTGTTCCCGGACCGCCGTGCGGTGTGTCTCGCCGAGAACGCCACCCACAACCTCCACAACGTGCTAACGCTGCGCGGTGCGCTGGTCCGGGACGCGCACGCGTGGGCCACCTACCTCGACGAGGCGATCGAGCTGTTCGCCGACAGGGCGGACGTGCTGTTCGCCCAACATCACTGGCCGCGTTGGGGGCGCGCGCGGATCGTCGACTTCCTCGAGAAGCAGCGCGACCTGTACGGCTACATCCACGATCAGACGCTCCGACTGATCAACAAGGGTCTGGTCGCGAGCGAGGTCGCCGAGCAGCTGGAGCTGCCCGCGAGCCTCGAGCGCGAGTGGCACTGCCGCGGCTACTACGGCTCGCTGCACCACAACGTCAAGGCCGTCTACCAGCGCTACCTCGGGTGGTTCGACGGCAACCCGGCGCACCTCTGGCCGCATCCGCCCGAGGCCGCCGGCGAGCGGTACGTCGCCCTAGCCGGGGGGCCCGAAGCGCTACTCGCGAGCGCCCGCGAGGCGTTCGCGCGGGGCGACTATCGCTGGGTCGCCGAGCTCGTCAACCACCTCGTTTTCGCCGATCCAGACAACGCTGAGGCTAGGGAGCTCCAGGCCAGCGCACTCGAGCAGCTCGGCTACGGTGCCGAGAACGGCACCTGGCGCAACTTCTTCCTGATGGGCGCTCGCGAGCTCCGCGAGGGACCCAGCGGCACCGCGGCGACCGTGCCCCGGGATCTGGTCGTCAACCTCAGCACCGAGCAGCTGTTCGACTCGATCGCGATCAAGATCGACGGTCCCCGCGCGGGCGGGCTCCAGATCAAGCTCCACTGGTGGTTCACCGACACCGGCGAGGAGCACAGCGTCAGCTTGCAGCACGGCGTTCTCACGCACCGGCCTGGGGCACCGATCGGGTCCGTCGACGCGACCATCAGCATCGAGCGCAGCGCGCTCGACGAGATGATCGTAGGTGCAAGCACGATCGCTGAGATCGTGGCGGCGCGTCGGCTCACGATCGAGGGCGACCAGTCGAGCCTCGGCGAGTTGTTCGCGCTACTCGACCAGCCTGACCCCGGCTTCGCGATCGTCACGCCCTAACCGGGGCCGGGGGCATAAACTCCAGCGCGTGCGCGCACCATCAACGGCCGAGATCGAACGCTATCGCCGCGATGGCTTCTTGATCGTCGAGGAGTTCCTCCCAACCGAAGAGCTCGAGCAGGTACGCGAGCACTTCGCGGACGTGTTCGAGCACCGATGGGAGAACGGTCTGGCGCCGGACGAGGTCAACTACGTTCCGGGCGTGACGGCCCCCAACCTGACGCGCCAGATGTGCAACGTGTGGAAGGCGGACCGGGTGCTTGCCTCCGTGACGCTCTCGCCCGACGTCGGCGAGTTCACCACGCTCGTGGCGAGCCTTCCCGGCGTCATGCTCGTCCATGACAACGCGATCTGGAAACCGCCGTCGGGCAAGGCGCTGCTGTGTCACCAGGACGCCGCCTACCAGGATCACTTCGACCCGCCGAACATGACCACCTGCTGGATCGCGCTCGACGACACCGCCGCCGACACCGGCACGATCTATTACGTACGCGGTTCGCACCTGTGGCCACGGACGCCGCGGGGGGGCACTTTCCACGCGCCCGATGATTGGCTCGCACACGTGCGCACGGCGATCCCGCCCGGCACCGAGCTCGAGCTCGTCCCGATCGAGGTTCCGGCTGGTGGAGCCGCAATCCACGACGGCTGGCTGTTCCACGGCAGCCCCTCGAACGAGCGCGCCGACGCGCAGCGAAGGGCGATCATCACTCACATGATGTCGACCGACACGCGCTGGAATCCCGCTCACAACCATCCGATCTATTCCCGCTACCGCAGGCCCGGGGAGACCGAGATCGACGAGGCCTTCTTCCCGGTACTGTGGCGCGGCGGATACCGGACGCCGTGGTTGGAGGACTACCTGCAGCCGCTCGCAGCGGCCTGACGCTCACTGCGAGATCAGCTTCTTCTTCAGCGTCTCGAACTCGGCGTCGGTCAGCGCTCCCTGGTCGTGAAGCGCGGCCGCTTTGGTCAGCTCCTCGACGACGTCGACCTGACGCCCTGGTACGACCCCGGCGCCGCCGACTCCCGTCATGCCCTGGTTGGTGACGATATAGCTCGACACGCCCGCCGCCTGGGCCTGCTGCATGATTCGCTCGCGGAACCCCTGAGGGTCGGCCTTGATCGCAGCGATCAGTGCGCCGACCGGCCCGTGGCCCCCGAGGATCTGGTTGAGCGTCGCCGAAACGTCCGCCGGGACCGCGCCGGCGCCGATCGCGGCGGTCGGGATTGTCGTCGGCGACTGGTTAGTCGTCGGCGTCGGCGTCGGCGCCGGTATCGCCGTCACCGGGCTCGAGCTCGCCGTCACGCTGACCGTCGTCGGCACCATGGGAGCCGAGAGTCCCAGGTTGTCCTCGTCGCGCTTGTGCTTGCGTCCGAACATAGCTCCGCTCCTCCCGCTGTCTCGATCGACGCAAGAGTGCCGGATCAGCTCGATCAGGTCAATTCCGACGCCGACCCGACACCCGGGGGTTGTTCCGGGCTGAGGCTGGAGGGCCGGCGGTGATTTGTGACAGAGTCCAGTGGACCATGACCCGGGGAGAGCGAACCGTCAACCTGATCGGCGTCGTCGTGCCGTTCCTCGGCGTGCTCGCCGCGATCGTGCTGTTCTGGAACCGCGCGGTCGACGCGGTCGATCTCGCGATCCTCGTCGTCCTGTACGTGCTCACCGGATTTGGCGTGACGGTCGGCTTTCATCGTCTGCTCACGCACCGCTCATTCCGCACCTACCCGGCGATCGAGCGCACGTTCGCGATCCTCGGTTCGCTATCCGTGCAGGGCTCGGTGATGGACTGGGTCGCCGACCATCGAAAGCACCACGCCCACGCCGACCAGGAGGGAGATCCGCACAGTCCCCACATCGGACACGGCACCGGGTTGCGCGGGCTGTGGCACGCGCACACGGGCTGGCTGCTCGAGAATCAGGGACAGGCCGACTGGAAGCGCTACGCCGGCGAGCTGTACGAGGACCCGAGCATGCGCCGGATTGGGCGGCGTTTCCCATGGCTCGTGCTCCTGTCGCTGCTGATTCCGACGGTCCTCGGGTTCGTGCTCGACGGCTTCACAGTGATGGGCGCGGTCCGCGGATACATCTGGGGCGGGTTGGTACGGATCTTCCTCGTCCACCACGTCACCTGGTCGGTCAACTCGATCTGCCATTTCTTCGGCCGGCGCCGGTTCGAGCTCGAGGACCAGTCGACCAATGTCGCGTGGCTGTCGCTGCCTTCGCTCGGCGAGTCCTGGCACCACAACCATCACGCCTTCCCCCGCTCCGCCTTCCACGGCCTGCGCTGGTGGGAGTTCGACCTCTCGGGGCTTCTGATCTCGACGCTCGAGCGGCTCGGGCTCGCGTGGAACGTCGTCCGGATCACACCCGAGCGCCAGCTCCAGCGGACCACCACCGTCCGCCCCCAGACGCCTTAGCCGCACCCGGCAGCCGGCTGAAGTGGCGTGGCCGCGGACACGGCCGCGATCGACGGATACGCCTGCAGCCGCGGCCTCGCCCAGCCGCCGTGCTGAGCTGGCCGCCCTCCGTCCCCAGAGTGGGGACGGAGGCAGCAGCGAGCGGTCGGCGCGGAGCGGCCGGCTCAGTGAACCGTGTACGTGAGGAACTTGTGCGCCAGGACCCCCGAGGAGGGGTTGCGCGGCGCGGAGGCCTTGACCAGGTAGGCACAGACATGGTCGGCCCCGGTCTTGGGCGAGTTCCAACCGCTCGAGACCTTCTTGAAGCTGCCGTGCACGGCCCAGATGTCGCCGTTGGCGCGGTGGTGCTCGCCCGCCGGCGTGCTCGCGCACTTGAAGTAGTCGACGAACATGTAGAGAGCCTCGGACTTGGCCGCGTGCCCCTTGATCGTCACCGAGTACTGGACCCCGACGCGAACATGGCCCGGCACGCTCACGTGGATGCTGTTGCCCGAGCCCGATGCCAGCGCCGAGCCCGCGAACGCCGTGCAGGCGATCGCAACGGCGAGCGCCGGGACCTTGAAAAACCGTCGGTCAAGCGTACGTCTGTTCATCAGTTACCTCCCCCTCGTTTCCTGGCTGAGACGACGGAGGCGATCATATAGCAACGCTCAGCGCCCCTCGACTTGGCGAAGCGGTCGCGGGGCGTGATGATCTGCCGGAGATCGAGATCAAACAGAGGAGATGAACGTGTGACCGTCACGCGACCCGCGCCGGCCCCGGCGATCCCGTGCGAGTGGTACTTCGATCAGCGCGTGCTGGAGCTCGAGCAGGAGCGGATCTTCGAGCGCAGCTGGCAGTGCGTCGGCGTGCTCGGGGCGCTCGAGAGGCCCGGCGACTACGTCACCGGGACGGTCGGGCGGGTCCCGATCGTCGTCGTTCGCGACGAGCAAGGCGCCCTGCGCGCGTACGTCAACGTCTGCCTGCACCGCTGCTCGGTGATCGCGCAGGGGTCGGGCAACTGCCGCAAGCTCCAGTGCCCGTACCACGCATGGACGTATGACCTCGATGGACGGCTGGTGGCGGCGCCGCGGTTCAACCGCGAGCACGACTTCGATTTCGCCGACTTCCGGCTCGAGGAGGTACGGGTGCAGTGCCTGGGTCCGCTCGTGATGGTCAATCTCGACCCGTCGGCCCCCTCGCTGCAGGACCAGCTCGAAGGCCTGCTCGGGCGCATGGCCAAGGACGGTCTCGCGCTCGACGAGCTCGAGCACGCGGGCCACTGGGAGTCCGAGCAGGCGGCCAACTGGAAGGTCCTGGTCGAGAACTTCAACGAGTGCTACCACTGCCCGACCGCCCACCAGCAGTTCTCGCAGCTGCTCGCGGTCGATCCCGAGCATTATCTGATCGAGACCGCGCGGTGGACCTCCCGGGCTGTCGTTCCGCTGCGTCCGAACGGGGCGCAAGCCGTCGCCGGCTACCCCGAGGGCGAGAACGACAAGGGTCAATACGCGCTGCTGTGGCCGGCGTTCACGCTCAGCCAGAGCCCCGGGCCACGGCGCGTGGTCGCCTGCTGGTTTGAGCCGATCACGCCCGATCGCACGCTGATGGTGTGCGAGACGTTCGTCGATCCGAACATGACGTCCGACGAGATCGACGTGCTCGACCGCTTCAGCGAGCGCGTCGCCGCCGAGGATCAGCAGCTGGTCGAATCGGTCCAGCGGGGGCTGCGCTCGGGGCGCGTGCCACACGCCCACCTGATGCGCGGCAGCGAGGGGCTGGTCGATCACTTCGACCAGCTCGTGCTCGACGCCTTGTCGGATCGCCTAAGCGGCGTTTGAGGCAGCGCACCGCCAGTCGAGCTGGGCGATCATCCCGCCCCTAACCTCGACGCCGCGAGCGCGTGGCTCGCCCGCCGTCCAGAGCGTGTAGCTGCCGCTCGCCAGCGCGTCGAACACGGCCGTGAACGCTGGGTTGCCGAGCGACCCGCGCTCCAGCACCTCCTTGTGGCTGCGGCGCTCGTCGGCGCCCTCGGGGCTGATCTCGACCTCCTGGCCGTGCATCTCCGGGTCGGTCTCGATGATCAGCGCGCCGACGTCCTCGCCGATGTCAAGAACGACGAACTCTGGATGCCTCCGCGCCGAGTAGTTCTCGGGTGAATGCGCGTGGCCGGGCGCGTGGTCGTGGTCGTGGTCGTGCGCGTGGTCTGGTCGTGGTCGTGCGGGTGGTCGTGGTCGTGGTCGTGCGTGTTTTGCATCGGATGTCTCCTCGCATTCGAGATCGTCCGTGCCGGGCGCCACCCCCGAGGCGCCCGGCACGAGACCAACGGGGCGGGCTAGCTCGAGGGCGTATCGAAGCCGTCGAGCGGCGGACCCAGGTACGGGAACGCTGTCTGGTAGCGATGCGGACCGGGCACCGTTGTGTGCTGGGTGGTCTCCCACTGCTCGAGCAGGCCGGCGGCCGCGTCGGGCGTGTAGCTCTTGTCGACCAGCGCGTACGTGACGCCGGCGATCGCGCGAAGCTCGATCGCGACGACATCATCTGACACCCGCCTCCCGTTCGGGAAGCCGGCGGGGTCGCCGCCGAGCAGGCCAAACCTGTTCGGCGTAGAGGCCGGCTTGATCGCGAGGTTGAGACGCAGCTGATCGGCCTGCACCGGTCCCGTGTAGTTCTGGAACCCGGGCACGATCCCCGAGGGGATCCCGGTGAGCAGGATCGCGACCAGGTCCGCCCGCGCCTTCGTCAGGCTCTTGAGGTGCGGGAAGACGCCGGGATACAGCACCGGCAGCAACCCGGCCAGCTCCGGATGCTCGACGTGCGAGACGAACTGCTTGTCGTCGGCCGGGTACAGGGCGTTCCACTTGTCCTTCTTGCCGAGAGGCACGATCACCTCGTTGAACAGCGGATTGCCCAGCCGTGAGACCTGCACCCACGGCCCGCTCTCGGCGGGCTCGCCGTTGTCCTTCTCGATGATCCGCACCTTGCGGCGGCTGGCGGCACTCCAGACGCCGATCACCGAGCTCTTGCTCGCCGGGTTCTTGGGAACGGAGCGGTTCGCCGTCAACTCGGAGATCGGTACCTGCAGGGCGATCGTGTGGATGTTGAGCGTCTTCGTCGCGTCGACGCCCGGCGCCGCTGCGGTCGGGATCAGATGCAGGTTCTGGAACGGCCGCAGATCGCCGAGGTCGAACACCGCTCCGAGGTCGACGTAGAACCCGTCCTGGCGTTGACCAGCGAACACCTTGACGCCACCGGACAGGCTGTGGACGGCGGCCTGCCCCAGCGCCGGGTAGTTCGGCGTCGAGCGAGGGCCGACGTTGCACGGCGGGCACGCGAGGTCACGTCCGAGTACGCGCTTGGTCAGCTTGACGTGATGACCGTTCCTGCCCTTGTGGCCGTGACTCTCACGCGCGGTGCCGTAGGCGGTGGTGTCGTCACCCTCGACCCGCGTCACCGAGTAGAACTGCCGCTTGTTCCAGTTGGCACTGCCGAGCGACGTGATCGGACCGGTGTTGTATAGGAACGTATTGGGGTTGCGCAGGCGGGTCGAGAAGTTGAACACATACGAGATCTCGGGCCGGCCATCACCGTCGTTGTCGATGTAGATCGAGTACTGGACGTCGTCTCCGAACTCGAAGAAGTTCGGGCCTCCAGGAGGATCCTGGAGCGGTACGAAGTTGCTGATCAGCGTGACCGTGTCAGGTCGGTCCGGACTGACGAACGCGTACACGTCCGCGTTGTCAGCCGCGGGATCCTTGCTGATCTCGGGTGCTTCACGGTGTGATGACATGTCAGGCTCACTCTTCCGGCGCGGCGGCCAGTAGTCGTTTGACCAGCGCGCGATCGCGGTAGGTCTTTTCACTCGTTCCGGCGACGACTGTCACCTCGCCGCGCTTTGCGTCGCGGACGTACGCCGTCACCGGCTCGTCTGGGGTCGGCGAGGAGGGCTCGGTCTCGACACCGTCACGCGATCGTGCAACCGCCGCGGGCACGCCGACTGCCGCTACCCCGGCCGCCGCACCTGCGGAGGCCTTGATGAACGACAGCCGAGTGACTCCGGAGGCCCCGGTCTTCTCAGCAGCCATTGCTGCTCCTTTCTTATTACCCCCGACGAGCGCCGGCGGTGGAATGAACCTTTGGCCGGGGTACGGAGCCGCGCTCGGAACGGATCACCGCGCGAGCGAGAGTATTGTCGGGCGCCCGAGATGGCCGTCGCCGGCACGATCGAAGCCCCCGTCCCAGGCGCCCGCGTGAACGTGCGGCTGGTGTTCGCCGGTCTGATGCTGGTGCTGCTGCTGGCGGCGCTCGATCAGACGATCGTCGCGACCGCGCTGCCGACGATCGTCGGCGATCTCGGGGGCCTGAACCGTCTCGCCTGGGTCACGAGTGCGTTCCTACTGGCCCAGACCGCGGTCACGCCGGTGTACGGCAAGCTCGGAGACCTGTACGGCCGCAAGCGGATCCTGCAGAGCGCGATCGTGCTGTTCCTCGCCGGTTCGGCGCTGTGCGGGCAGGCGCAGTCGATGACCGAGTTGATCGCGTTCCGAGCGGTCCAGGGACTCGGTGCCGGCGGGCTGGTCGTGCTGATCCAATCGGTGATCGGCGACGTCGTGCCACCGCGCGACCGCGGCCGCTACCAGGGACTGTTCGGCGCGGTGTTCGGTGTCGCGAGCGTCGGCGGGCCGCTGCTTGGCGGGCTGATCGTCCAATCGGTGTCGTGGCGGTGGATCTTCTACGTCAACCTTCCGATCGGGATCGCGGCGCTGGCCGTGCTGAGCGTGACGCTGCCCGCGACGATCACGGCGACGCGGCCGTCGATCGACTACATAGGAGCCGGCCTGCTCGCGGCGGCGCTGAGCGCGATCGTGCTGGTCACCAGCCTCGGCGGCACGACCTGGGCGTGGGGCTCGCCCGAGGTGATCCTGATCGGGCTGCTTGCTGTGCTGCTGCTGGCCGGATTCCTGTTCGCCGAACGCCGCGCCGCCGAACCGATCGTGCCGCTGGGGCTGCTCCGCAACCCGGTGTTCGCCGTCGGCGGCCTGCTGTCGCTGATCGTCGGGCTGGCGCTGTTCGGCTCGGTCACGTTCCTGCCGCTCTACTTCCAGACGGTCGACGCTGCCACGCCGACGGGGTCGGGTCTACGGCTCGTCCCGATGATGGTTGGCGTCCTCACGATGTCGATTTTGTCGGGCCAGCTGATCAGCCGAACCGGCCGCTACAAGATCTTCCCGATCATCGGCACGGCGCTGATGGCGGTCGGGCTGGCACTGCTATCGACGCTGAACGTCGGCACCAGCGCCGCGACCTCCGCCGTGTATCTGCTGATCCTCGGCCTCGGACTGGGGTCGGTGATGCAGGTGCTCGTGCTCGCCGTCCAGAACGCCGTCGAGTTCGCAATGCTCGGCGCGGCAACCTCGGCGGTCACGCTCGCACGCGGCATCGGCGGCTCGGTCGGGACGGCCGTGTTCGGAACGATCTTCTCGACCGGGCTGCGCACGCAGCTGCACAACGCCCTCAGCGGGCCGCTCGGCCATCAGGTCGCCACCGGCGCCCGGCTGACCGGCGCCCAGGTGCTGAAGCTGCCGCAGGCACAACGGCTCGCCTACCAACAGGCCTACGTGCACTCGCTGAGCCCGGTGTTCGTGATGGCCGCGATCGTCGCCGCCGGCGGGTTCGCGCTCAGCCTGCTGCTCGAGCAGCGCCCGCTGCGCGAGACGGCGGCGGCCAGCCACGGCCTCGACGACAGCCTCGCTGCACCGCGCTCCTCGGACTCGCTGGCCGAGATCGAACGGTCGCTGACCACGATCACGACCCGCGAGGAGCGGACTCGCTTCCGTCGCGAGCTCGGACAGCGCGCCGGCGTCGACCTCAGCCCCGGAGCGATCTGGGCGCTCGTCCGGATCGAGGAGCACGGAGCCGAGCGGGCGGCGGCAATGGCCCAGGAGGCCGGGGTCGACCCCGAGCGCGTCGGCGAGGTGATCGGCGAGCTGCACGAGCGCGGACTGCTCGTCGGTGAGCCCGGCAAGGGCCGGCTGACGGCGGCCGGCGAGGAGTACACGACACGGCTCGTCGCGGCGCGTCGTGACATGCTCGCCGAGGCGCTCGCAGACGAGCGGGCCGAGCGCCAGCCTGAGCTGGCCGCGCTGCTGCGCCGGCTGGCGCGCGAGCTGTGCGGCGAGCCGCCAAGCACAAGCAAAGCGCTGGCCGCATGAGACGCGACGGGACAGAGCACGACGATCACAGGAGCTGCATGAGCCTCAAACTGCGGATTCGCCGATCTTGCGCGATCACGCTGCTGGCGCTGGCCGCCGGAGCGCCGGGTGCGCTGGCCGCCACCGGTTCGACCCGGATCACCTTCTACTTCGGGCTCACACGCCCGGAGCCGCCGGCGCGCGCGGCGTTCTTCGCGGTGCAGCAGCCGGGGTCACGGAGCTACCGGCGGTTCCTGAGTGCGCGCACGGTCGCCCGGCGCTACGGCGCCAGCACGCGGACCAGGGACGCTTTCGTGCGCGTCGCCCGCCGGCACGGCCTGTCGGCCCGTATCGACCCGTCGGGGGTCTTCGCCCGCGTGACCGCGACGGTCAGCCAATTCGACCACGTGTTCAAGGTCCACATCAAGAAAGGCTTCAACAACGACGAGAACGCCGACTTCTGGGTGCTGCCGGGGAGCTCGAAGCTTCGACTCCCGGGCGACATGCGATCGCTCGTCGAGGACGTGGTCCCGTCCTACTCGCGATCTTCCGAGCCCGGAGCGAGCGCGCGGTCGGCTCGGGCGCAGCGCAGCCGGGGGCCGCGCCGGACGGGCAGCTGGACGGCAGGGTGCGCCAAGGCCAAGGCGACAGGTGCGTTCAGCTTCGCCCAGGTACGTCATGCCTATGGGATCGATCAGCTCGGCGCCGGGGCCGGCGCCTCGGTCGCGATCCTGAACGTGGCCGAGGGCGTCACCGGCAAGGACATTGCCGACAACGCCGGCTGCTTCGGCTATCCAAAACTGACCACGCGCACGTTGCGGATCGACGGGCAGCGGCGGCCGTTCGGCCCCGGGTCGTTCGAGCCCGAGGAGGACCTGGCGCTCGTCCGCGGGATGGCGCCCGGGCTGCGCTCGCTGACCTTCACGCAGGTCTGGTTCTCGGCCGAGACGTGGTTCATCGGCGCCGCCAACGTGCTCGATGCGCCACGACTCCCCGACAGCCTTTCGATCTCCTACGGCGAGTGCGAGCGCGACATCCGCGGGCGGGGCTCGACCCCGACAACTCGCGCCGGGGCGAACCTGATGGACTCGATCCTTGTCAGGCTCGGCCTGGCCGGCGTCGGATCCTATGCGTCGGCCGGGGACTTCGGCTCGACCTGCAACGGGCGACCGTTCAGCGGCGTCGCCTGGCCCTCGTCCTCGCCGTTCGTGACGGCCGTCGGCGGCACACGCCTGACGCTGACGCGAGCCAATGACCGCAGCGACGAGGTCGTCTGGAACGACCTGCGCTGGACGTCGCGCAAGAACGGCGGCGGCGCCGGCGGTGGCGGCTATTCGGCCGTCTCGCCGAGGCCGCCCTACCAGCGCGACGACGGAATTCCCGGCAACCGCCGCACGACTCCCGACATCAGCGCCGCCGCCTCGAACTTCCCGGGATGGCCGGTCGTGCTCGGAGGCAACTGGGTCAAGGACGGCGGCACGAGCGCCTCGGCGCCACTGATCGCCGCCGCGATGGCGGTCCTCAGCGCCGATCAGCGACGCGCCCACCGCCCGCGTTTGGGTCCCGTCAACGGGCTGCTGTACTACCTCGCCCGCTGCCATCGGACCGCGACCTACGACGTCGTCAGGGGCACCAACAGCTACCTGCCGTCGGTTCGCGGACGTCGCGCCAGGCGCGGCTACGACCTGGCGAGCGGTCTCGGGGTGCCGCGGTTCGCACGGCTCGCGTCCTCGCTTCCAAGCGTTCGCTGAGCTTGCCGACGGCCTGCGTTGCGACTACCCTGTGGCCTGCGACCGGGGAACTAGGAGGATCTTGGGGATGATTGGCCGTTGGGGTCGGACCGTGCTGGTGTCGTTGCCGATCGCGCTTGCCGCGCTTGCGCCCGCCGCGCACGCGACCGCGATCAAGGAGTTCTCGAAGGGACTGCCGGGCGGCGCAGACCTCGGCGGCATCACGCCGGGATCGGACGGGAACCTGTGGTTCACCGACGGCGGCCCCAAGAAGTCGATCGGCCGAATCACGCCGGCCGGCAAGATTACGGAGTTCAAGAGCGGTTTGAACGGCCCTGGCACCCCGAGCGACATCACGCTCGGGCCCGACGGCAATGTGTGGTTCACCGAGACCGGCAGTTCCAACAATGCGATCGGCCGGATCACCCCGGCGGGCAAGATCACCGAGTTTCGCACCGGCCTCAACGCCGGCAGCGCCCCGAGCAACATCCTCAGCGGCCCGGGCGGCGATCTGTGGTTCCTCGACGGTGGCGCGACCAAGGCGATCGGCCGGATCACGCCGGGCGGGACGATCACCGAGTTCGACTCCGGCCTTCAGCTCGTCAGCCAGCCGAACGCCCTCACCGTCGGTCCCGACGGCAACCTGTGGTTCACCGACCAGGGCGACAACAAGTCGATCGGGCGGCTGACGCCGTCCTCTGGCGCGATCGAGGAGTTCGACAGCGGCCTTCTAAACCCAATCGACAGCTTCCCCAACGACATCACCGCGGGAGCCGACGGGAACGTGTGGTTCAGCGACGACGGCACGCCCGGCGCGATCGGCCGCATCACCTCAGATGGGACGATCACCGAGTACAACAGCGGCCTCCGCGCCGACAGCCAGCCCGATTCGCTCACCGCCGCGCCCGACGGGAACGTGTGGTTCGTCGACCAGCTCAGCGGTCACCGCGCGATCGGGCGGGTCACGCCGTCGGGGAAGATCAGAGAGTTCTCGCACGATCTGAACCCGATGAGCCTGCAGGACGACATCACGCTCGGCGCTGATGGGAAGCTGTGGATCGAGCAGTCGATGCCCGGAGGCGTGGCGCGGATCACGACCTCGGGCGCGATCAAGCAGTTCAACCACGGTCTCAACAAGGGTTCCGGCAGCGAGAAGGACCAACTGGTGACTGGCCCGGACGGGAACCTGTGGTTCACAGACAACGGGCACAAGCCCGCGATCGGACGCGTGCTGCTTCAGATCGGCCCGCTCGCGAGCACCGGCCCCGCCACCGGTATCTCACGCTCCGGCGCCACGGTCGCGGCGTCGGTCAATTCCCGCGGGAGCGCGACCACCGTCAAGTTCCAGTACGGGACCACGCGCAAGCTCGGCAACAGCACGCGCGCCAGGCATCTGCGCGCCGGCGGCAGCGAGGTGAAGCTGTCCAGCACGCTGAAGCGCCTTGCTCCGGGTTCGGTCGTCTACTACCGCGTCACCGCAAGCAACGGCTTCGGCCGCGCCACCGGCCGGATACGGTCATTCAGGACCCACGGCAAGAAGCATTCCTGATCGCCGAGACTCCTAGTCGCCGAGACTCCTAGTCGCCGAGATCGCGCTCGATCGTCCGCACGAACACCGCGATCAGGCACCCGTCGGGGGCGGTCGAGCTGTGCTGGGTGCCGTCGTCGAGCATCACCAGGTCGCCCTTGCGGTAGACGTAGCCGTCGTTGTCGATCAGCTCGCCCTCGAGGATCAGGAAGTTCTCGCGGCACGTGTGCTCGTGCGGCGTCGACACCGCTCCCGGTTCCATCCGGTAGATGTAGAACCCGCTCCCGGGCGGGAACGAGTCATCGAGTGCAAGGAAGCTCTGGTCGGTCAGCTTGCTTCCGTCCTCGTTGGTCCAGTGCTGGTAGTCGGCGGTGTGGATGTTGACCACGGTCCGCATCGCCGGTGTGATCGCCTTCATTGCTACTCCTCGTCGGGGAGGAGCAAGTCTCGCATCTGCGGGCACGTGCGCGGACGCGACAACGCGAACGGCCCGCTCGGCATCGAATGCCTCACGGGCCGCTCGGTTGGGGATGCGCCCGGCCGATCAGTTGAACTGGGCCTGGCAGGCCGCGATCTTGGCCGTGTCCGTCCCGGCCGCGCTCACGCAGGCGGTGAGCTTGGCGGCCTTGTTGAGTGTCTTGTGAGCCGCGCTCGAGCTGGCACCCGCCTGGTTGGCGGCGTTGCTGAGCTGCTGCTGCGCCTGGGTCTCGACCTGCTGCGACTGCTGAAGACCCGTCTTCAGCGCTTGATTGGCGGTGTTGTTGTCAGGCTGGATCACGGTGAAGTACAGCACCGCGAAGATCCCCAGCGAGACGGCCATTCCGACCAGCCACATCTTCCAGTTGCCACTGACTAGGACCATTGTTTGACTCCTTGTGTGTTGGTGTGGTGTTGGTTTGTTGATTGCCTGTACGTCGCTTAGGCGCTCGTCGCCTGAAGCTGGGCCAGCGCCGCGTCCCAATCGATCACGAGCTCGCGATCGTCGCCATTGGGCATGCGCTTGGCCGGGACGGTGTTGCCCGGGTAAAGCAGCGGCACCGCCGCGGCCGGAACCGGATTGCCGACCTGAATCTGGTAGGGGGGCCGCCCGTCCGCGAGCACGGTCAACATGAACGCGTACATGTCGTCGCCCTTGGGGCTGCGCATCCCGAGCGGCTGGGTCTCGACGATCACGGCCTTGCAGGGCAGGCCCTGCTCGAGGATCTTCGATGCCGAGGCAGTGTTCGGATCGCCCGAGCTCGCGATCGTCACCGTCGGCGGCTGCTCGCCGAGCGACAGTGCGATCCGGCTGTGATCGTCTGGATCGACCCGGACGGCAACCGTCGCCCCTGGGGTCATCAGCTGCGGGAGGATCGTCGCCTTGACCGCCTGCCGGCACGTCGCCGTGTAGCGCGCAACGTTGTCCAGCGCGACCTCGACGGTGAAGACGCACACATGAGCCGGATCGAAGTCCACGCCCGTGCTGACCGACGTCTGCTGAACGCTGACGATGATTCCGCGCCCGAGCAGACCGCGCTCGAGGAGCTCGTTCGGAACCGACCCGGTCAGGTTACGCATCTTGTTGAACAACCCCATCTGCCTGTCCTTTCTCGTGGAACGTGGATTCGATGGGTGCAAGCGTGATCCAGGTGTCCTAAACCGCACCAAAGAACCGCCAAAGCGGCGCTTTGCTCCGTCGCTGCAGCCGGGTAGCCTTTGGCGGGGTGGCCGAAGGCGATTGTCGTTTTGGGGTCCTCGGTCCGCTGGTGTTCGAGCGGGCTGGAGAGGCCGTCGCCCTGCCGGGCGGGCATCCCCGCTCGCTGCTGGCGCTGCTGCTGCTCGGCGATGGCGTGCCGCTCAGTCGCGACCGGTTGATCGATGAGCTGTGGGGCGAGCGACCACCGGCCAGCGCGGTCTCCGCCCTGCACGTGCACCTGTCGAAGCTCCGCGCGCTGCTCGGCGATCTGATCGTGCCCATTTCCTGGAGTTGGTCGCACCGGCGAGCGCCGCGTTTGACTCGGGCAGCGCCCCGGGAGAGCTCGCCGCGTCGCTGCGTCCTGACCACGCCAACGTCCGTGCCGCACTCGAGAACGCGATCGACGCCGGCGACGAGGAGGGCTCGCTGCAGCTGGCGCTGGGACTGCGGCCGCTGTGGCTGGCTGGAATGCTCCGCCACGAGGCGCAGGAGTTCGTGATGCGCCTGCTCGACCGCTTCTCGGTCGCGGGCGAGCAGGAGATCGCGCTGCTGCGGGCAGTCGCGTTCCTAGAGGGCTTCAGCCCGAGGGCATCTGAGTGGAACCGCCGGCTGGTCGCGCGGGCCGCCGAGCTCGGCGATCAGGAGACGCTGGTAACCGCCACTTGCAACCAGTTCGGGCGGGCCCTGAACGCCCGTGACCGCGAGGAGATGGGCCGCACACGGCCAGAGCTCGCCGCGCTGATCACGCCCGAGGCGAGCCCAAGGCCCTCGGCTGGCTGCACTACTTCCTCGCGCTCGACGACTACGTCGACGGCCGGCTCGACGCCGCCTGCGAACACGCTCATGAGAGCGCCGTGATGGCTCGCGAGATCGGTCATGAGTTCATGCTCGCGAGCGCGTCCGCCACGGAGATGCTCGCGAGCTCGGCGCGGGATCGGGTGATCCGGCAGACCGAGCTGGCGCAGACGATCGAACTGATGCGGCGCCCCAGCATCGCGCCGATGGCCGCCTTCGGGCTGTGGCTCGTCGCCCGATATGCGGCCGGCGTCGAGCCTGAGACGGCCGGGCGCTGGCTCGCGCACGCCGAACGGATCCTCGATGCGCTCGAGTCCGAGCTGTGGCCCGAATCCGATCTGCGCGACGAGACGCTCGCGGTGTTAGGGGTGACCGATGTGGCCGCGCTGCTCGAGGCGACGCCGCTGCTCGACCACGACGCCGCGCTCTCGCAGGCTGCCGATTGGCTCGGGGCGCGCGACCCTGCCGAGAGCGCTCCGCGCGAAAGGCTCCACGAACCCGCTCCGGCGGCGGGCTGAGCGCCATGACCGGACGAGCCCGATCGCTGCTTGCGCTGGCCGCGACAGTCGCAGTCGCCGCGGCGATGACGGGCTGCGGTGGCTCAGGCAAGCCGTCGAGCAGCTCACAGCAGCAGAGCACCGTGGCGCAGACCAGCGCCGGCGCAAGCGAACCACAACCGGTGACGCCGAAACCGGTGAAGCTGACGGTCGAGGTCAACGGCGATCTGCTGATTCATTCGCCGGTATGGGAGCGGGCGCTGCAGGACGGCCACGGCCACTACGACTTCTACCCGATGCTGCGCGAGATCTCCCCGTTCATCAAGCAGGCCGACCTCGCGATCTGCCACGTCGAGACGCCGATCACCCCGCGGCCGCCGACCGGATACCCGATCTTCAACACGCCGCCGGCGCTCGCGTCCGCGATCCGCAGGACGGGCTGGCGGATCTGCGACACGGCCTCGAACCACTCGGTCGACCAGGGTCAATATGGGATCGATCAGACCGGCCGCGCGCTCAGTGGCGCGGGCGTTCTTCATACGGGCTCGTTCGCGTCGCCCGCCGCGCAGCGCCGGACTCTGATGGTCAAGGTCAAGGGCGTGCGGGTCGCATTTCTGGCCTACACGGAGATGACGAATGGGATCCCCCTCCCGCACCCGTGGTCGGTCAACATCGCACGCGCCTCGGCCGTGCGTCGCGCGGCGCACCTGGCTCGTCGGCGGGGTGCCCAGGTGGTAATCGTCAACTTCCACTGGGGCGATGAGGATGTCTCGCAGCCGAGCTCCTTCCAGCTCCGCTTGGCAAGCGCGCTCGCCCGCGATCCCGACATCACCGCGATCGTCGGCCAGCACGTCCACGTCGTGCAACCGATCGAGCGGGTGCACGGCAAGCTCGTCGTCGACGGCGAGGGCCAGCTGCTCTCGAACGAGACCGCCGCCTGCTGCCCGATCGAAACCGAGGACGGGATGCTCGTGTTCCTACACATCGTCGTCAACGGAGGCCACTCGCGGGTCGCCGGCATCAGCTACATGCCGACCTGGAACCGCCACCCCGACTACGCGGTGCTGCCGATCGGCGAGGCGCTCCGCCGCCACCAGGCCCCCGCCGCTGTCCTGCGCGCCTCATATCACCGCACGACCGCGGTCGTCGGTCGGATCCGCCACGTCGTCACGCCGATCCCGACACGCCTGCCCTGAGTGCCGTGGGCGCGGACTCTGGATCGCGTGATCGACGCTGCGCCGCGGCGGCCCGGGATCAGCGGGCGTTCTCGGTCGGGCTCGCGCACCGGCCGGCGATGGCGGGGCGGCAGGCGGTCGGCGAGCCTGACGTGATCGCGCAGCCGCACTCGCGCGGGCTCGGCGTCGTCCAGCGGCACCCCACCCCGGGGAGCATCTGGAGGCGTGCTCGGCTCGGGCGGGCGGCTTCCGCCACCTCCGTCCGAGTCGGGCCCTGACTGCTCCGGCGGCGGCTGGCGACGACCGAACAGCAGCGGCCACAGCACGGCACCGAGAATCACGACGAGCGACAGCAGGCCGGGGAGGTCGATCCCGCTGAAATGGCTCTTTGCGAGCATCAGAAAAAGGTAGCGCGCCTCGGTGCCCGCGCGAGTCAGTGAGCTATGTACACGGTGCTATTGGCCGAACGTACGGCTCCGGTACCCGGCGGCGGCCGTGCTGTGCGACGCCGGTCGCGGCCGTCCACCGGGGCGGCCGCTGAGCTCACTCACGCGGGAGCTGGCGCCGCCGGCGACGATCCCCGAGGCGCTCGTCGCGCCGCCGGCGCCGATCGCCGGGACGGTCCTCGCCCTGCTCGAGCCGGGTCAGATCCTCCTCGACCCGGTCGAGCTCCGGCGCCGGGCCATACAGACGCCAGCCGTTGCGCGCCAGCGGGATTGCCGCAATCAGCAGCAGCCAGATCGGCCAGAAGGCGCCGGTCGCGCCGCTCGCGACCCAGATCACCGTGCAGATCAGGAACGGCACCACCGCACCCCCGCTCTGTTGCAACAGGCGGCGCTGGAGATGGCCGCGGCGCTCGGTCAGCTCCGCGTGCCGCTCGGTAGGCGTCGGCGGCAGCTTCGGCAAGTCCCGGCGAACGTCGTTCAGCTCGCTCGCGGTGCGCGCGTTGTAGGCGGCCTGCACCCGCTCGTCGAGCTCGTCCTCGGACAGCCGTCCGGCGGCGAAGTGCTCGCGGATCTCGGACACCAGGCGCTCGCGTTCCTGGTCTGAGACGCGCAGATCGGCTTGGTCGGTCACAGGGAAATCGTAGGCCGATTGCCGGTCGCGTCAAACTTCGTCGCCTATCCCTCGAGCGGAAAGAGCAATCACTATGGCGACGAGCACCAACCTGATCACCGGCGTCGACTTCATCGCGATGCCAACGCGCGACATCCCGGCGGCGGTCCGGTTCTACGGCGAGACGCTCGGTCTGCGCCGATCGGTCTATCTCGAGGACCGGCACTATGCCGAGTTCGAGACCGGCAACCTCACGATCAGCGTCATCAACCCCGACAAGATGGGCATGCAGCACCACCCCAACAAGAACGCGATCGCGCTCCACGTCGACGACATCGAAGCGGCCCGCCAGGAGCTCGAGGCCAAGGGCGTCGAGTTCAGCGGCGACACCTTCGACACGAGCGTCTGCCACATGGCGTTCTTCACCGATCCCGACGGGAACGCGCTGATGCTCCACCACCGCTACGCGCCGCGGCGCGCGGAGTAGTCGCGGGGTCCGGGCTGCGGGCGGCTGGGTTCCGGGGTCCGGGCTGCGGTCGGCTGGGTTCCGGGGTCCGGGCTGCGGCGGCCATGCCCTCGGGCCCCTGCGGGCGCCGACCCCGCGGGGCCCTCACGCGCTGGTCGGCTTCTCGAACACCCTGACTCGGTGGCCGGGCGCCATCCCGACGCTTTCGTACAAGCGCAGCGCGGGCGCGTTGTCGGAGGCGACGTCGAGCACGACCTGCTCGTCGCCCGCCCGCCTGAGCGCCGCGAACGCGGTCAGCAGTAGGGCTGCGCCCAGCCCCCGACGACGCTCGTCCTCGACCACCGCGAGCAGATCGATGTAACCGACCCCGCCTGGCCAGCGTCGGCAGACGGTGAATCCGGCGACCGCTTCGCCACGCCGTGCGACGAAGCTCAGACTCGGATCGACACTCGGACTGGTCAGGTGCATCTCGTAGAACGTCTCGTAGCTCTCGGGCCGGTAATCGGCGTTGTGCATGAACGCCGCGGCGTCCGCGGCGTGCAGGGCCCACGCATCGCGCTCGACGTCGAGCGTCGACAGCTCGATCCCCGTCGGGGTCGGCGGCGGTTCAGGGATCGAGCCGAGCTCGACCGACATCTGCAGGATCGCACGCATCTGGCGGTACCCGGCGTCGGCGAGCAGGCGACGGGCGGCTGCGTTGTGCTCCGGCAGCCACTGCCGATGGAAGCCGTGACCGGACTCGAGCGCGCGCGCCTCGGCCCACCCAAGCAGCGCTGACCCTACCCCCTCCCCTTCTCGGCGCGGGTCGACGAACGCGACGGTGCCACCCGAATGCACGCTCGCGAAGCCGAGTACGGCAGCGCCTTCGAGTGCGACGACCGCCCTGCCGTCGCCCGCCCGCCACAGGTCGGATACGACCTCGCGCGTGAAGTCGGCGTTGCCGAAGTCCTCGCGGTCGCGCTCGGCCAGAGCGCTCAGAACCGGCTCGCGATCCTCGCCGCTGAAGGGCCGGAGCTCTACCCGACTGCCTTGGACCACTGCGCCTTGTGGACGCGCTTGGCGGCCTGGTAGTCGGCCAGGGCCTGCGCCGAGTCGACGTCTCCGAGCGTCGGATGCCACGGGACGAGGTCCGCCGCCAGCTCGACGCCGTAGCGCTTGGACAGGACGCTCCCGAGTGCCTTGACCTTCATTTCACCAAAGCCGGGGAGGCCCGCGATGTTGTGCCGCAGCTCGTCGCTCGTGGTCGCGTCCTCCCAGACCCGTGCGGCGTCGCCGTCGTACTCATCGCGGATGTGGGCCGCGAGGTCGTGTACCCGGCGAGCCATCGCACCCGGGAACCGGTGGATCGCCGGCCGCTCGCGGAACAGCGGCTCGAGGTCGCCATCGGCGACAGCGGCCGCGTCGAGCGATCCGAGTCGCTGACGCAGCACGAGCGGGCCGGAGAACGCCTTCTGGACGCTCACCTGCTGATCGAGCGCGAATCCGATCAGCAGCGCCATCGGGTCGGTCGCGATCAGCTCGTTGGCCTCTTCGGAGTCGGTGAAGTAAAGACGGTCGGGCACGGGCCGATCATAGTGCCAAGCGACCGCCCGACGGCCACGGCAGCCGCCGGGCGGAGGCTCGGCTCCCCTACTTGAGCGTCGGCGCTACCGTCGCCGTCCCGAGGACGTCACCCGCCGAGGTGACGTTCTTGCCGGCCAGCCGGTTGATCACGCGCGCGGTGAACGCGGTGATCGTGACCGTGCCGCTGGCCTGCCCGTTGGCGACGCTCGCGTTCGTCACGCGCGCCACCCGGACCGAGTGCCAGCGGGCGATGATCACGCAGCGGACGCGCGCATGACGCCTGCCGAAGTGACGGCAGGCGTGCGCGACGCGATGGCGGACGACGGCCCACACCGAGACGCCGTGCTTATCGGACACGATCGTCGGCTTGTGGAGGGCAAGCGTCGCCGTGCCGTTCGACAGCGAGATGCCGCCGCCGTTGCGAATCACGCCGTGATTGGTCTTCGTGTTCAGCCTTCCTCCGGTGATCGGGAAGGTGAACGTGTTACCACTGGCCGTCGCCGGTGCCACCGGCGTCACCGTGATGTGGTTTGCGGACAGCAGCGCCGCCGCCGCCGATGAGGCGGTCACCGTGGTGGTCCCGCCGGTCACCTTGGTCGTGGCCGCCAGTGCGATCGCTGTGGACGCCAGCGATACGACCACCGTCAAGGCGATCAGCCTCAGGACACGGGTCATTGAATCTCCCTTCCGAGTTTGTCTACCCGGTGTCTGAACACAGGCGGGTGGACCGAAGTTGCGCCGCGCGAGCCCGGGAGTCCGCCGCGCGATCCCGAGAGTCCGCCGCGCGAGCCCGAGAGTCCGCCGCGCGAGCCCGGGAGTCCGCCGCGCGATCGCGAGAGCCCACCCACCGAGGCCGGAACCGCACAAGAAAAAGTAGGGGAGTGCCGGCGGGCGGGCGCGCCAGGCGAGGCTGCCCACTCGGGGAACGCGCCAGCACGCCCCACCGACAGTCTCGGTCCTGGAGACGCGCTGCTTTAGCCCGGGCGCGCAAACATGACATTTGTCCACTCCAGGCTCCAGTAAATCGTCGCTGCATCGTCGGATCCGAGACGCTCGATGGCCGCGGATCCGCCAGACTGCGACCCATGCTCGACCCCTGGCAGGAGCCACCCCGCGGCGGTCATCCGGGCCCGTCTCTGCTCTCGCTGGCCGGCGCCGACCAGCTCACCGAGATGCTCGAAGGGCGGGTACCGCAGCCGCCGATCTCGCGGCTGACCGGCATGCGGCTGCGTGAGATCGGGCACGGATCCGCCGTGTTCGAGCTGCCGTTGAGCGACTGGTTGCGCAGCCCGCCGGGAGCCATCTCGATCGGTCCGCTGGTGATGCCCGCGGACGCCGCGGCGGCCTGCGCGATCCAGACCCTGCTCCCAGCGCGGACCCCGTTCTCGACCTCGGAACTGAGCCTGCGGCTGCTCGCCCCCGCTCGGCCCGGCGACAGGCTGCAGGTGCGCGGCAGCGTGATCAAGGCGCGCACCACGATCGCGCTCGCCGAGGCCTCATTGATCGACGAGGCCGACAACCTGATCGCCCACGGCAGCTCGTTATGCCTGATGCAGCCACAGCTCGCAGGCGCACCCGAGCCCCACACGCAGCCGCAGGCTGGGCTCGATCCATCCGATCAGCGTCCTCGGGGCACCGAGGCGCCCTCCGATTCCCCCGATCCCTGGCAACGGCCCGCGATCGGCGAGGTCGTCGATCCGGCCATTTGGGGCGAGCTTGGCGGGCTCGAGATCCTCGAGGCCCAGCTCGGAGGAGAGCTGCCGCTACCTCCGATCCACTACCTGACCGGGTTGACACTCGCAGCCGTCTCGCCGGGCAAGTCGACCTTCACGCTGCCGGCCAGTGAGTGGTTGTCGGCGCCGCCTCCGGGCCGCATCCAGGGAGGCGGTGTCGCGCTGCTCGCCGAGGCCGCGCTCAGCGGCGCGATCCAGACGGGTGTCCCCGCCGCGACCGCGCTCGCGCCGATCGACCTGAAGATCAACTACCTAAGGCCGCTGGCCGCCGACGGCGGCGTCGCGACCGCCCATGGACACGTGATCCACGCCGGCCGACGGATCTGCGTCGCGGATTCCGAGGTTCTAGACGCCCAGGGGCGGCGGATCGCCGTCGCCACCGGGTCAGCGATGTTGCTGCCGGGGCGCCCGGCGTCGCTCGGGGCGATCGGGCAATGAGGCTGGGATCGCTCAGGCCGGCCCAGCGCCTCGCGGTCGTGTTGGCGGTGGCGGTCGCGGTGGGCGTCATCGGGTGCGGCACCGCCGCACATCAGATCCCCGCCCAGACGGCGCCCTCGCCCCGCGCGCACGTGACCGGCGGCCCACCACTTCACATCGCCGTGATCGTGATGGAGAACGAGGAGTACCAGAACATCATCGGATCCTCCTCGGCGCCGTATACGAACGCCCTCGCGCACCGCTACGCGCTCGCGAGATCGGCGTTCGCCATCAGCCACCCGTCGCTCCCCAACTACCTCGCGCTGACCGGCGGTACCACGTTTGGGATCAGCTCGGACTGCAGCGACTGCAGCGTTCCCGGCACCGGCCTCGCTGGGCAGCTCGACGCGGCCGCGGTGTCGTGGAAGGCGTACATGGAGAATATGCCGCGCCCGTGCTTTCAGGGCGCGTCGGCCTACCCGTACGCCAAGAAGCATGACCCGTTCATGTACTACCGGGCGCTGGTCAGCGATCCGGCCGCGTGCAACCGGGTCGTACCGATGACCGAACTCGCCTCTGACGAGCGCGCTCGCGCCCTCCCTCGCTTCATCTGGATCACGCCAAATCTGTGCCACGACGCGCACGACTGCCAGACTTCAACCGGAGACCGGTTCCTGCGTGGCTTTGTCCCCTCGCTACTGCGCGCGATGGGGTCCCGGGCGCTGCTGATCCTGACCTGGGACGAGGGCTCGACCGACAATGGCTGCTGCCGACTCGCCCTCGGCGGCCACGTCGTGACGGTTCTGGCGGGATCCGATGCCCGATCGCACTCGACGATGACGAGCCCAACCGACCACTACTCGATCCTGCAGCTGATCGAGGACCTGTTCGGCCTGCCCCGGATGCGCGGCGCCGCCTGCCCCTGCACGCCGACACTGCAGCCGCTGTTGAAATAGCTGCGACATCGCGGTCGGCGGCCGCGTACGCTTCACCGGCGATGCGATCCCGCGCCCTCGTTACCGTGGCCGCCCTGGTCGCGGCCCTGGCGGCGTCGCCCGCACTTGCGGTGTCGCCCGCATTCGCGGCGTCGCTCGCACCCGCGTCGCCGGGCGCCGCGAAGCTCCCGCTCGGACATGCGGGTCGATGGATCACCGACGCGAGCGGCCGGGTCGTGATCCTGCACGGCATCAACATGGTCTACAAGCGCCCTCCGTACTACCCGGCCGCGATCGGTTTCGGCAACGACGACGCCGCGTTCCTGTCGAGCATCGGCTTCAACGCGGTCCGCGTGGGCGTGATCTGGAAGGCGGTCGAGCCCCGCCCCGGCGTGTTCGACAACGGCTACCTGAACAAGATCGCGGGCACCGTTCGCACGCTCGCGCGCCACGGGATCGTGTCGTTGCTCGACTTCCACCAGGACATGTACAACGAGCTGTTCCAGGGCGAGGGGGCTCCCGACTGGGCGGTCCAGGACGACGGGCTGCCGATCACGCCGAAGGAGGGGTTTCCAGCCAACTACCTGGTGATGCCCGCGCTGTGGCGGGCGTTCGACAACTTCTGGAACAACTCGCCGGGACCCGGCGGCGTCGGGCTCGAGGATCGTTACGCCGCGGCCTGGCGCCATGTCGCGCAGATCTTCAGGCGTCGGCACTCGGTGCTCGGCTACGAGCTGTTCAACGAACCGTGGCCGGGGACTGGCTGGGGGACCTGCGTGACTCCGCTCGGCTGCCCGGCCTTCGATTCCAAGCTGACCGCGTTCGACCGGCTCGTCAGGCATGCCATCCGAGCCGCGGACCCGCGCACGCTGATCTTCTACGAGCCCAACGTGCTGTTCGATTCGGGCGCCGTCACGCACGTCGGCGGACTCCAGGACGCAGATGCCGGCTTCGCGTTCCACGACTACTGCCTGACCGCGTCACCGTCAGGCTGCTCGTCCGAGGTGCCTCCGTTCACGAATGCGCTCGCGCACGTGGCGGCCACCCACGAGGCGGTGATCATGACCGAGTTCGGCGCCACCAACGCCGTCGGCGACCTGACCGGGATGGTCGCGAAGGCCGACCACTACATGGTGCCGTGGCTCGAGTGGGCCTACTGCGGCTGCTCGGACCCGACGACGACGGGGCCGGGAACCAGCCAGGCGATCGTGATCAACCCAGCGAAGCCGCCGCGGGGCAGCAACCTCGAGCACTCGACACTCGGGGCGCTTGTCGAGCCGTACCCTAACGTGGTCGCCGGAACACCGCAGTCGTGGTCCTATGACCGCTCCGCCCGCACGTTCAAGCTGCGCTACGTCCGCGCGCGCGCCGGCGGCCGCGGCCAGTTCGGCACGGGCTCTGTGACGACGATCGCGACGCCCCGACTCGTTTACGCGGGCCATTACGCCGTTGTCGTCAGCGGCGGCGCGATCCTCTCGCGCCGGGGCGCGTCGACGCTCCGGATCGGAGCCTGCCCGCGGGCGGGCGCGATCACGGTGACGGTCAAGCCGTCGGGCCGCAGCCGGTCCTCCTGCCGGCTCACGGGGCGCTGATCGTCTCCGGGGCGGGCTCGGCGAACTCGAGCGTCGGGCCGAAGCCGATCCGCATCAGCGCGCCGCCGCCCGGGGCGTTGCTCGCCTCGACGAAGCCCCCGTGGGCCTCGGCCGCCTGACGGACGATCGCCAGACCGAGGCCGGACCCCGGCTTGGACCTGGCCGCCTGGGCACGGTGGAAGCGGTCGAAAACGAACGGCAGATCCTCCTCCTGGAACCCGGGTCCGTGATCGCGCACGGTCAGGACTCCGCCCTTCAGGTCGACCTCGACCAGGCCTCCCGGCGGGCTCCACTTGGAGGCGTTGTCGAGCAGGTTGATCACCGCCCGCGCGATCCGGTCGCCGTCGCCGCTGACGAGCGTCGGCTCGAGGTTGACCTTGAAGTTCAGCTCGGGCGCCCGCCGGCGAGCGCGCTCTGAGGAGTCGGTGACGATCCGGTCCAGTCGCACGTCGCCTGGCTCGCCGCTGAGCTTCGAGCCGCGTGCGAGCTCGACGACGTCGCCGACGAGCCGGGTCAGCTCGTCGAGCTCCTCGATCATGTCGACTCGCAGCGCATCGCGATCCTCGGGCGAGAGCAACTGCTCGTCGCGCAGGAGCTGGAGGTTGGCGCGCAGCGAGGCGATCGGCGTGCGCAGCTCGTGCGAGGCATCGGCGACGAGGTTGCGCTGGGCCTGCACCGACTGCTCGAGCGCGTCGAGCGTCGTGTTGAAGGTCCGCGCGAGGCGGGCCAGCTCGTCGTTGCCATGGACGTCGAGGCGTTCGTGCTCGAGGCGTTCGGCGTTGCCCGCGATCGACTCCGTGCGACGTGTGAACCGGCCGATCGGCGCCAGCGCGGTCCGCGCGACGAGCAGTCCGAGCACCGCGGCGAGCGCGATCCCGCCGGCTGCGATCAGGACCAGCAGCAGCAGCTGGCTCGACAGCGCGTTGTCGACATCACCGATCGGGAGCGCGACCTGCAGCGCGCCGCCCCCGGCAGCGCCCTTGACGAGCATCCGCAGGTGATGTCCCGAGACGGTGACGTTGGTATAGAACTGACCCTGCCCGGAGGCGGCGACCGCCTTCGTATGCGCGTCGATCGGCAGCTGCGGACCGGGGCTCGGGCAGCGCTGGCCGCTCTCGGAGACGAACTGCCGCAGCCCCGCGGCCGCCCCGAAACCTGGTCCTGCGCCGTCGATCCCGAGGTGGTGGTCGCAGTCGCCGCCACCGCTGGTCGGCCCTGAACCGCCGCCCCCGCCCCCGCCCGCTCCGAACAGGCCCGGGAGGCCTCCCCCGTTGGGTTGATGGAGGATCTGGGCGGCGAGGCCCTGCAGACCCGAATCGACCTGCCCCAGCAGCTCCGACCGCATCCCCGCATAAGACGAGACGGCGACCGCGATCACGGCGATCGCCACGGCGGCGCCGGCAGCCACCCCCATGCGCACACGCAAGCTCACTCGCCCGGCTCCCTGAGCGCGTATCCCACCCCCCGCACCGTGTGGATCTCCGGCCCGGCGCCCGCGTCCTCGAGCTTGCGTCGCAAGTACCCGATGTACACCCGCAGCGCGTTCGAGGTCGGCCCGAAGTCGTAGCCCCAGACGCGGTCGTAGATCAGGCTGTGTGGGAGCACGCGGCGCGGGTTGAGCATCAGCAGCTCGAGCAGCTGGTACTCGGTCCGCGTCAACTCGACGAACTTCTCGCCGACCGACACGCCGTGACGGGCCGCGTCGAGACGCATGCCGCCGAATGACAGCCCGCCCTCGACATCGCCCTCGGCGCCCGTGCGGCGCAGCAGCGCCCGTAGTCGGGCCTTGAGCTCGTCGATGTCGAACGGCTTGACGAGGTAGTCGTCGGCGCCGGCGTCGAGCCCGTCGATCCGGTCCGACACAGCGTCGCGGGCGGTCAGCATCAGCACCGGCACTCGGTTACCCTCGCGGCGCAGCAGCCTGCAGACCTCGAGGCCGTTGATGTCCGGCAGCCCGATGTCGAGGACGACCGCGTCGGGCTGACTCGATGCGATCTCGGCGAGCGCGGCGGCGCCGCTGTCGGCCAAGCGGACCTCGTAGCCGGCCAGTGTCAGCGCCCGACGCAGGACCTCGCGCAGCGCCCGGTCATCGTCGACGACGGTCAGTCTCATGCGGCCATTGTGCTCGCAAAGACGGTCGGATGCGAGCGCTTCCTACGTTGCCCTTACGGGCCCGCGGCGGCCCGCGCCCGTTTGCGCGAGCGCAGTGGACCGGGCCTCGTGGAACGCGTGACGACCGAGGTACCAACCGAGCAGCACCATCCATCCGACCGACACCAGCCACAGCGCCGCCGAGTCGCCGAGGGCGTCGGCCTGCGGGATCAGTGCGACTGCCGCCGTCGTGATCAGCGCCAGCAACGGAAGGCGCTCGAGGGTCATCGCCTCCCATACGGTCAGGGGAACCAGGACAGCGAGGTAGTAGTACTCGATGTGGGTCGAGTCACAGGCGACACGCGCGAGCGCGAGCAGGACCAGCAGAGCAAGCGGATCGAGCCCCGCCGACCGCCGGCGGGCGCGCGCCCATGCGATCGCCAGCACCGGGACCACAACCGCCAGCCCGAGCATCGAGGACTGGGCACGGGACAGGCCGAATGGCAGCATCCTCGCCGGCGCGAGCTGACCGGAGGCGAGGTGGAAGGACGAGCTTACCGGCCACCACACGCTGAGCGGATTCACCAAGTTGGTCGAACCCTCGCCGTGGAGGGCGCGCGCGAACGCGGAGGGATCCACCAGCACCGGCGTTGCGCACATCACCGCGGCCACGCCGGCGGCGATCCCGAGCGCTTGCAACCGGCGCTCGGACAGCGCGATCAGCACCGGCGCGAGCGCGATCAGCCCCCACGGCTCGGAGCCGACCGCCAGACCCAGGGAGACCGCCGCCCAGCGGACGTGACCCTTGATCGCGAGGATCACCGATCCGGTCGCCAGCACGCTCGTCAGCACCTCTTCCGGATGCCCCCACTCGATCGCGCTGCGCAGCACCGGGCTCAGTAGTAGAACGAGCGCCGCGAGCAAGCCCGCCAGCCGCCCGACTCCCGCGGAGGTCCGGGCCGTGACGAGCCACGCCGCCAGGCATGCGAGCGGAAGCAAGCACGCGAACACCCCGAGCTGATACGTGAGCAGGTCACCGCTCCCGAGCGCTCGACCGGCGCCCACGAGCGGCAGGCGCAGCAGGATCGACGTCATCCCGATCGCCGGCTGATGCAGGACGTATCCCGACAGATTGCCCCCGAGCAGCGCGTAGATTCCAGGGCCGGCGTTGGCCCCGCCGACCGCCCCACCCGGCGTGTAGTCGCCCATCGCCTTGATCGACAGCGAGACGTCGAGGAGGATCAGTGCCGCGAACAGGACAACGGCACACCAGAGCAGCTTGGCCGGCTTCTTGGCTGACGGGCTCGATCCCATCTCATTCCGGCATCGGCCAACGGCCCGCCGAGCTTGAGCGTCGAGCCTACGTCTCGGCGGTTTCGCGGAGCACCGCGGCGAGGATGCCGTTGACGAACGCCGGCGCCTGGGCGCCACAGAACCGCTTGGCCGTCTCGACGGCCTCGTTGATCGCGCCCTCGGGCGGAATCGACTGCTCGCCCGGTACCTCGGAGGCGTACAGCAGCTCGACCAGGCCGACGCGGAGGATCGATCGCTCGAGTGGGGCGATTCGCTCGAGCGACCAGCCCTTGGCGTGCTCGCGGATCAGCTCGTCGAGCTCGGCCTGGTGCTCGCGGACGAGCTCGGCGAGCGCGCGCGTGAACGCATGCGTGTCGGTGGGGAACGTGTCCTCGAGCGCGCGGTCGAGCAGATCGCTCTGGTACAGCGCCCACACCGCGGCGCGGCGCTGCTCGCTTCTACGCACGGCTCACGTATTCACCGGAGCGCGTGTCCACTCGAACGACATCGCCGATCTCGATGAACAGCGGTACCTGGATCCGAGCGCCGGTCTGGAGCACGGCCGGCTTGGACCCGCCCCCGGAGGCGGTGTCGCCGCGGACGCCCGGCTCGGTCTCGGTTACCTCGAGATCGAGCGCGCTCGCCAGCTGCACGTCCGAGGGCTCGTCGTCGATATAGAGGATGTCGAGCTCCTCGGATTCCTTCATCCAGCGCAGCGGCTCGGCGATCGTCTGCTCGGGAATCGTCAACTGCTCGTAGCTCTCGGAGTCCATGAAATGGGCATCGGTCCCGTCGCGATACAGGAACTGCATCCTGCGCACCTCGGTCCGCACCGGGCGGAACTTCTCGCCCGCCCGGAAGGTCCGGTCGATCACGGCGCCGTCGCTGGCACGGCGCAGCTTCGTGCGCACGAACGCTCCGCCCTTGCCGGGCTTGACGTGCTGGAACTCGATGATCTTGAAGATCGTCCCGTCGACGTCGATGTGATTGCCGTTGCGAAACTGGTTGGTGGAGATCATCCGAGCGCCCAGTGTAGTCAGCGGCGCGCGAGCTCAATCAGCGACCGTCAGCTCCTTGCCGATCGTCGTGATGATCTCGCAGCCATCGTCGCGCACGACGACAAGGTCCTCGATCCTGACCCCGAGCTCGCCGGGCAGGTAAACCCCAGGCTCGACCGTCACGATGCTCCCGGCCTGCAGCTGATCGTGCGAGCGCTGGGACAGGCGGGGCGGCTCGTGGATCGCGAGACCGACCCCATGGCCGAGCCCATGCCCGAAGTGCTGTCCGTGGCCCGCGGCCTCGATCAGATCACGTGCGACCGAGTCGGCATCGCGGCCCGACTGTCCCGCCCTGACCGCCCCGAGGCCGGCCAGCTGCGCCTTCAGGACGAGCTCGTAGATCTCCCGCGCGTGCGCGGTCGGCTCGCCGGCTGCGATCGTCCGCGTGCAATCGGAGCAGTACCCGTCGAGCTGGGCGCCCCAGTCGATCACGACCATCTCACCGGGGCGGATCACGTAATCGCGAGGCTGCGCGTGCGGGAGCGCTCCGTGCGGGCCGGCCGCGACGATCGAGTCGAAGCTCGGTCGCTTCGCCCCCTCGGCAACCATCAAGCGCTCGAGCTCGATCGCCAGCTCGCGTTCGGTGTGCCCGACCAGGCCGCCCTCGAGCAGCCGCGTCAGCGCGGTGTCGGCGAGCCGGCTCGCGTCGCGGATCGCGGCGATCTCCTCGGGCCCCTTGATCAGGCGCAGGCTCTCGACGAGCGGCTCGACCGCGATCAGTTGCACCCGGTCCGGCAGCAGCTCACGGAGCCGGGCGTGCTGGCGGACCGTGAGATCGCTCTCCTCGAAGCCCAGTCGGAGCGGCTCGTCGGGCAGCACCTCGGGAACGTCCTCGAGCAGGTCCTGGGGGGCGATCCGGCGCTCGAAGCCGCCGTCCACCTCCTCCGCGGCCTGCTCGACGTAGCGAAAGTCGGTGACGAACAGACGCATCTGCGGCCCCACCAATGCGATCCCGTTGGAGCCGGTGTAACCCGTCAGGTAGCGGACGTTGTCGGGCGCCGTGACGAGCATCAGATCGGCGCCCGCGCCGTCAAGCAGCCCCGCCAGGTTCTCCGCGCGCGCGCTCACACCAGCTTCTCCTTGAGCATCTGTAGGGCGTCGCGATATCCCTCAGGTCCCTTGCCCGCGACGCGGCCGATGCACAGCTCGCGGATCACCGATTTGCGCCGCCACTCCTCGCGCGCGTCGACATCGGAGAGGTGGACCTCGACCGCCGGCAGCCCGGTCAACTCGAGCGCGTCGTGAATCGCGTAGGCGTAGTGGGTCCAGCTCCCCGGGTTCAGGATCAGGCCGTCGGCGAGACCTTGGACCCGGTGCAGGTGCTCGACGAAGTCGCCCTCGTGATTGGACTGAAAGAACCTCGTCGCGAGACCGATGCCGGCCGCGGTTTCGGAGATGAACAGCTCGAGCTCGTCGAAGCTGAGCGTCCCGTAATGATGCGGGTCGCGGCGCCCCAGCTGGTCGAGGTTCACGCCGTGCATGATCTCGATTCGATTCGTGACCGTCGTCATCAGGGCACTAACTCTCGCACGGCGGCGATCAGATCGCGAGCCGGCACCTCGCAGCCCGGGCGTGGTTCGCCGGGAGCGTCGAGCAGGACGAACGGGACCGGACCCTCGCCGATCCGCTTCTTGTCGCGGGCGGTGGCCATCACGACGGCGTCGGGGTCGGTGCCGTCGAGCGTGACCGGAAGCGCGTGCTCGAACATCAGCGTGTGAACCTCGTCGCGGAGATCGCGCTGCCCCGAAAGCCGCAGCGCCGCCAGCAGTCCGAGCCCGACCGCTTCGCCGTGGCGGTAGCGCGCGTAGCCCGTGGTCGTCTCGATCGCGTGGGCGACCGTGTGGCCGAGGTTGAGCACCTGCCTGACACCCGCGTCGCGCTCGTCGCGCCCGACGATCCGCAGCTTGGTCCGAGCGCACGCCGCGACCACCTCGGTGCTCGTCGGCTGAGCGCCCGACCGGACCCGCTCCCACAGCTCGCCACCGGCGATCAAAGCGGTCTTGAGCACCTCGGCGTACCCGGCGGCCAGCTCCTCCGGCGGAAGGCTCTTGAGGACACCGATGTCGGTCAGGACGGCCGCCGGCTGGTGATAGGCGCCGACGTAGTTCTTCGCTTCGGCGAGGTCGACGCCGGTCTTGCCACCGTAGGCGGAATCGACCTGCGCGACCAGAGTCGTCGGCACCTGGACGTAGCGCACCCCTCGCTGGTAGGTGGCGGCGCAGAATCCTCCGAGGTCGCCGACGACGCCGCCGCCGAGCGCGACGACGACGTCGCTGCGCGTCATCCCGGCGCGAACCAGCTCGGTCCACACGATCTCGGCATGCGCGACGGTCTTCGACTGCTCCCCGGGCATGATCGCGACCCGCCCCTCGAGCTCGCCCAGCAGCTTGCCGTACAGCCGCCCGACATGGCCGTCGGTGACCAGGAACCGGCGACCGGGCACGGTCGCGGGCCAGAAGCGCTGCTCGAGCAGTCCGGCACCGATGTATGCGGGATAGTCGCCCGAGGCGCTGCCGGCCCACAGCATCCGTGTCTCGGGGGGCATCCCCTCGAGCGCGTCGAGCACCGGGCCCATGTCGCCGGCGCGGTCGCCTGGCACGGTCACATCGGCGAGGCCGGCGTACAGCGGCTCGCGCTCGACGTAGCGCCGCCCGAACTGCTCGCGATCCTGCGCCAGCGGGCGTTCGCTGTTCTCGCACCGGGCCCAGGCCGTGTCGAGATCGACGTCGATCCACAGCACCAGGTGATCCCTCAGCGCATGCCGGATCGCCGGCGAAGTCACCGCGCCGCCTCCGAGCGCGAGCACGGTCGTCTCGCGGCGGTCGAGCAGCTCGAGCGTGACCTCCTCCTCGGTCGCCCGGAATGCCCCCTCGCCGTCCTGAGCGAAGATCCGCTCGATCGGTTTCCCGACGCGCTGCTCGATCACGTCGTCGACATCGACCGCCTCGCTGTCGAGGCTGGCGGCGAGGTTCCAGGCGGCGGTCGTCTTGCCGGCGCCCATGAACCCGATGCAGACGATCGCTCCCCGACCCTGCCCGCTCAGGGCCCCCGCCACTCGATCCGCTCCTTGTATGCGCGCAGGGCGGCGCGGACGTCATCGATGTGGTCGCCTCCGAACTTCTGCCGGTACGCGTCCGCGAGCACGAACGCGACCATCGCCTCCCCCACCACGCCTGCCGCCGGAACCGTGCACGAGTCCGTTCGTTCGCGCAGCGCCTCGGCCGGTTCATGCGTGGCGATGTCAACGGAGCGCAGCGGCTTGGTCAACGTCGGCAGCGGCTTCATCGAGCCGCGCACGACCAGCGGCGCGCCGGTAGTCATCCCGCCCTCGAGCCCGCCTGCGCGGTTGGTGTTGCGGTAGTAGCCGCGCCGATCGTCGAAGAAGATCTCGTCGTGGGCCTGCGATCCCGGTACGCCGGCGACCTCGGCGCCGTCTCCGATCGAGACCGCCTTCAGCGCCTGGATCGAGAGGATCGCCTGCGCGAGGCGCCCGTCGAGCCGCTGTTCCCAGGAGATGTGCGAGCCGAGGCCGGGAACGAGCCCGAAGGCCCGGACCTCGAACACCCCTCCGAGCGACTCGTTGGCTTTGCGCAGCCGATCGATCTCGGCGACCATCGCCCGCGTTGCCTCGGGATCGAGGCAGCGGACCGGCGATTGGTCGACGGGCTCGAAGTCGGCCGGGGTCAGGTCGTCGCGCCTCGGCGCCTGCACGCCGGTGATCTGGAGCACGTGCGAGTAGACCTCGACGCCGAGTGCGCGCAGAAACGACTTCGCGACCGCGCCGCCGGCCACCCTCGCCGCGGTCTCGCGCGCGCTGGCGCGTTCGAGGATGTCGCGTACGTCGCTCAGGCCGTACTTCTGGGTCCCGACGAGGTCGGCATGGCCGGGGCGCGGCAGGTGCACCTCGGCGAGCTCGGCCTCGACAGGCCAGGGGTTCATCCGCTCCTCCCAGTTGGCGTAGTCGCGGTTGAGGACCTGCAGCGCGATCGGGCCACCGAGCGTCCGTCCATGGCGCACACCGGCGGTGACCTCGACCCGGTCCTTCTCGATCTTCATCCGGCCACCCCGCCCGTGGCCGAGCTGGCGCCGCGCGAGGTCACGGTCGAGCGACTCTCGCTCGAGCTCGAGGCCCGCCGGGATTCCTTCGATGATGCAGGTCAGCCCGGGGCCGTGCGATTCGCCGGCCGTGATCAGATGCAGCGCCATGGGCGCTGTAGGTTACGTCAGCACGGATCACGGCCCGCGCGCGGTCCGTGCGGCGGGCGGCTGCTCAGTAGCGGCCGGCCGCGACCACCGGCAGATGACTACCACCGCCGGCAAACAGCATCAGCCGCACGGTCAGCTCCAGGTGGTTGACGTGCTTGAGCTTGGCGGCTGTCTTGCGCGCGACATGCAGGTGGAGCAAGCTCGTCCCGATTCTTATCTCGGAGACCGTCCCGCGGCCGATCACGACCGACGAGCTGTGTCCCGTCTTGATGTGGGCCCGCCTGGCGACGCGACGCGAGATCAGCAGCGTCGCGATCCCATCAGCGCGCTTGGTAGTGGTCACCTCGACGGCTACCCCCCTATGCAGGACCGACCTGAAGCCCTGTGGGAGCAGCTGGATGTGCGCGCGCCACCGGGCTGGTGGCGGCCCGCCGCCGCCGGTGTGCCCCAACACGGTCAGCTGCTGGCTGAGGCTCTGGACGTTGCCGCCACGATCGGTGACGGTCAGCTTGACCGAGTAGCTGCCAGGCGTCTTGTAGACGTGGGTGACGCTCGGCCCGATCGCGGTGGTGCCGTCGCCGAAGTTCCAGGCATAGCCGGTCCTCGGGACGATCATCGATGATGCCGTTGCTGAGCCGTCGAAGTCGACGACGTCACCGGGGTTGACGGCTGTCGGCAGCACGAAGGCCGGGGTCAGGATCACGAAGTCCGCGCATTCGGGCGAGTTCGGATCACTCTGGATCAGCCCCGAATTGTCGAACTCGCGCTGGATCCAGTACGGGTTCTGAGTGCTCGCACCGACCGTCACCCTGTCGAGCTGGCTTCCCAGCGGCGCGGGCAGGCAGCCGTTGTCGCCAATCTCGTCCCCGTTCTGGGCGAACCAGCCGTCCAGGCCAGGATTGACCAGCGCTCCGAGATCGCTCCGTGTCAGTGGGCTCACAAGCCGCCGCCCCGCGTCGATCCCGATCTGCTGCGCGGTCGGATGGGCCGGAAGGGTGGGGACGTCAGGCTCATCACAGGCCGTGTACGGCGTCCACGGCTGGACCGAGTATGCGACCTCGGTCCCGTCGACGTTTACGGCGGAGTGATAAGAGCAGAACTGGGCGGGCGCGCTGCTGTTGGTCGAGCACAGCGTCCCGGCGGAATCGAGGCACGTCTCAACTCCCGTTGGCATCAGCACGACGACCAGCGGCGTGTAGCCCTTGGCGACGCGTCCGAGCATGCCCGTCTGCTCGGTCAGCGCCTTGACCTCGCCACGAATGTCGGCGTCGGTCACGCAGGTGTCATTCGAGGTTCCCCCGTACGAGGTGCCGGTTGGGTTGCAGTCGTTGAACGGATAGTCGTGGCCGGCGCCGGTGCCGCTCGTGTTGCCGAACTTGCATGCCGAGCCGCCGACGCCGCCGAAGTCGATGCAGCCGCCGCCGTACAACGACGCGTTTGCGGCCCTGCCGCTCCCGTCCGAATAGCCGCCCGTGATCGCGTACGGCGAGGTGAACGTGCCGCTGCCGGTGGAGACGTCATTGAGGAACTGCTCGACGAAGTCGCGCGTCGTCTGCCAGTACCTGCGGAGCGGATCCCATGTGAAGGCGAACGTCTCGTTGCGGTGCATCACATCGCCGCCATGCCAGCAGAGTCCGCCGGGTGGCAGAACCAGGTCGGATGGGAGCGCCGGATCTTCACACGTGCCACCCGAGCTCAAGTGCGGAATGCCCTCGGTCGCGAGCGTGCCCTCGGTCCCCGGCGCCATCGCCACACCGGTGTAGTCGCTTCGGTGAGATCCGTTGAAGGTGACGCTCGAGTGCCCGAGATCATTCATATCGACCACGATCGCCTGCGCGCTCGCGACCCATACGATCGAGACGAGCGCTGTGACCAGAGTCAGGATCAGCTGGCAACGGCGCATCAGTTCCCCCCCACGCTGAGGTTTCGCAAGTCGACGATCGCGCCGAGACTCGGCTCGTAGCGGAACAGCGACAGCGCCTGATCCGGCGAACGCTTGACCAACCGCTCGCCCGTCGGCGACGCAGCCACGCGCGCCCGCTGCGCGGCGGCGCGAGTCGCAAACTGGTGTGCCTGGATCGCGGTCACCGCGAACAGCCCGATCGAGTCGACGCCGGACGTCGAGGCGGTGCCGAGACTTTCGATCTGGCCCTGTCTCAGGGTCAGGATCTCGCAGTCGATCGGGCCGGGCGTGCACGTTCCCGGACCGCTCACCTGAGTCCCGTGCTGCACCAGGAACAGGACCTGCTTGCCGCCCTGCAGGACTCCGAGCTCGACGAGCAGGGACTCTGCGCTACTCGGAAGCGGGCTCAGCCGCTCGACCGAGTCGATCGTGTCGAGCCCTCCCGACGGTTTCGTGATCGAGAACGTGACGTTGTAATCCTCAGTGACGGTCAGCCCAGTTGGGGCCGGCTTGTGCGAGACCGGGATCGTCGTCTTCGGGGTCGGCGTCGTGGTCGTGCCGGTGCCGCCGGTACCACCGGTGCCGCCGGTGCCGCCGGTCGTGCCCGTGCCGCCGGTGCTGGTCGTCGAGGTCCCGGTCGTCGAGGTCCCCGACGAGCTCGAGTTGCTGGTGCTCGAGCTGCTCGTCGAGCTCGACTTCGAGCTGCTCGACTTCAGCTTCTGCTGGGTGAACGGGTCACGGGCGCGCCCGCCGATCTTCGAGCGAATGCTTGCCGCCGAGACACTCACCGCAGGCAAGGCGGTCGCCGACGGCGCCGTGGCGGGTGACTCGGGCAGTTGCGCGACGGCCCTGGTGGGCGGGGACTTCGAGAGCAGTACCGGGACTGCGACCAGAGCGGCAAGCAGCACCAGTGCGACGGGCCACAGGTGCTTCTGGCGCAGGTCGTTGATGATGCCGGTCAGGAAGCTCATTTCACGGGGGTCGCCACGACGGCGGTTGGGGCTGGCGTCGAGCTGGCCGGCACTGACACCTGCTGGGTGGACGGATTCGCCGACGGTCCCGTCGGGCTGGCCCCGTTGACGAGACCTTGCGCCGCCGGCACGAGGTAGGTCGTTGCCGACATCGTCGCGACGATCTGCGGGAATCCCTTCGGCCCCGGGGCGAGGCTGATTGCGTTCAGGGTCATCAGCCGCCCGCTCACCCACACCTCGTTGTTGGTGGCGGTGACGAACCGCTGGAGCCGGCCGATGAAGTTCGCGAGATGGAAGAAGTTGCCCTGGAAGGTGAAGCTGAACGGCTCGATCGGGAAGCCGGCGGGGCCGACGGCGGCGCCCGGCGGCAGCGTGATCGTGTTCGCCTGACTTGCCGAGCCGGAGGTGGTCGGCGGCGTCGGTGCCGCCGTCGATGTCGCGGAGCCAGGCGCGAGCGCGAGGCTGCGGAAGTCGACCTTGGCCGAGGTTGCCGCGCCCTGGATCTGGTAGATCAGTGAGGGGACGTTGTCATCGGCCGGGACCGCCTCACCCAGACGCACCAGCGAGGTGTAGCTGGTCGAATACTTGCTGCGTGCCGCCTGCCCGGCGGCGACCTGCGCGCGGGCGGCGGTGAGCTGCGCCTGCGTGGCCGTGACCTGCGATCCGAGCTTCGACGCCTGACTGCGCTTCGGTCCGATCACGAGCAGCCAAGACGCGGCGAGCGCGGCCACCGCAAGGACGACTGCGATCACGGTGCGGTCGCGACCGGTCACGACGAGCCTCCAGGCGTTGTCGAGGCGCTGGACGTGGTCGTCGTCGAGGCGGCGGTGGTGGTCGTCGAAGTCGACGAGCTGGTGGTCGTCGAGCTGGACGCGCCGCTGCTCGTGGTCGGGGGCGGGGTCGCCCCGGCCGCCGCCTCTTCGCCTGGCAGCGGCGTGAAGAACACGACGATGTCGAACGTCGGGGTATTGGACCCGCAGCCCTGCGCGCCCGTGTTGGGACCACTGGCGACACTGGGACCGGCGGAGGTGTTCGCGCCCGGCTTCGCGGCGTCCTCGAGCGTGACCCGCTGAACCCCGTTGATCAGGCGCAGGCGAGACAGCAGCCGGGCGACATCGTCCTGGGTAAGCGTGCAGCCGCGGAGCTCGAATGCCGGCGCGGTGACATCTGTACGAACTGAGATCGCCCCGGGCGTCGCTCCACCACCGGCGCTGTCGCCCGGCGCGACGGTCGCGTTGAGCGCCTGCAGCGAGGTGTCGGCCGGGACCACGCGCGAAAGATCAGACAACGCCGCATGCCAGTCGAACCGAGTCGCGGCGATCTGGCGGACGGTCTCGATCCGGGCATCGGCCAGCTTGACGAAGCGTGCGTAGTTGCTGAGCCGAGCCGCCTCGGCCCGCTCCTGGGTGACCTGCTGCTGGAGCGCTGCGAGCTTGACCTTGCGGTCGGCAATCGTGTTGCCCGTCAGGACGTAGACCGTGACCAGCAGCACGGCGACCGCCATCACCGCGATCACCGCATGCGAGGGACCGAACGGCAGTCTTGAGCCGCCGCTTCCGCGAGTACGGCTGTCGGTGGGGATTAGGTTGACAGCCCTCATGAGATGTCCTCGATCGTCAGCCCCGCGGCCACCGCCAGCGTGCCGGCATCGACGGCACCGAATCCGCCCGGTCGCCCTTCGGCGACGGTCCCCGCCTCGACCGGCATCGCGAGCTGCTCACCGAGGTGATCGGAGAAGCCAGGGATCGCGACCGCAGGACCGGTGAGGACCGCATGCTCGACGGGCGCCGCGCCCTGCTGCATCGAGTAGTAGTCGACCGAGTTGCGAACGTCGTCGGCGATCCGCCGGACGCCGTCGCTCAGCACGTTGCGTGCCTCGGCCACGATCTCGGTGTCGCCCTCGATATCGTCGATCGGCACCAGCAGTCCCACATGCCGGAGCCAGCCGTGGGCGTGTTCGAGCGTCAGCCCCCGGCGTTCTGCGAGGTCGGCGGCGATCGACTCGGTGCCGAGCGCCAGCACCCGGGTGAACAAGCAGATGGTGCCGGTCGCGACAGCCAGGTTGGTGACGCCGCCGACACTGATGTACAGGGTCGTGCCGCTCTTGTCCTCGCGGTGCAGCGCCCGGATCATCGCGAACGCCGACAGATCGATGCCATGCGGACGCAGACCGGCGCGGCGGGCGGCGTCAAGGACGCGCTCGATCATGTCGCGCCGGGCGGCCACCAGGACGATCCGTGTGCGCGGGCCTTCGCTGGTATCGACCACGCCGAGCGAATGGTGCTCGAGCACCGCCTGGTCGAGCGGCATCGGGATGTGCTCCTGGGCTTGGAAGCGGATCGCCGAGGCGATCTCCTTACCGTCCTTGAGCGGTGGCAGATCGACGGTCCGCACGACGATCCGCTGGTTGGCCACACCGATCCGTACGCGGCGCGAGAGCTTGTGCTCGGAGAACATCTGCCGCAGCACGTTGGCGAGGGTCTCGACGTCGTCGACCTCGCCGTCGCGCACGACGCCGGGGGCGAGCGGTGCGACGGCCGAGCGGTGCACGGCGACATGCCCCGGCCGCGACTCGACAGCCGCTACGTACCCGGGCTCTATATCGAGTCCGACGACACTCTTACCTGAGGCGTATCCCATTAAAGCTCCGAGCTTTTGATCGGCTCGTGGCGCCCCGGGGTTGAGCGCGTCCAATCCGCGCTGGACGCCGTCCAGCGGAGGCTGGACGCGTCATTTCCCCGCCGGCTGCCGCGATTGCGGCACCGATCCGAACACGGTCGCTCGAGGCCGGCTCGGCAACGGGCTGGCGAGACGGCTGCGCGAACAGCGTCAGTGCCAGCAGTGGAAGCACCCACGCGAGATACAGGAAAGTCCAGTAGTTGGCGACGAGTTGGACCGCGATCATCACCGCCGCCGCGGCCGCGCCGATCCGTTCGCGCTGCTCGGCCAGCCGCGGCTCGCGGTACAGGCGCCAGGTGATCGCCGCGACCAGCGCGAGCGCCCCCGCCTGCGCGAGCGGCTGCAGTGATCCAACCCCGAGGACCGCCCACAGCGACTGCGGCGACTCCCGCGAGAATTGGAACGCGACCGCGCGCACCATCGCCTCCGGACCACCGGCCCCGCCGAGGAGGAACAGCACCCCGATCATCGCGAGACTGACCGCGACCAGTCCCGCGAGGGCCTCGAGCAGGCGGCGCCCGCGCCGCGGCGCCAGCCAGATCGGGACCAGCACCACCGGCGCGAGCTTGAACCAGGCGGCTGCGGCGAGCATCGCGCTCGAGGCGCCGGGACGGCGCCAGAGCAGCACGGCGCCGAGCAGCAGCGCAGCCATCGCGATGTCGCTCGTACCCGTCGAGACGATCTCGAGCAGCATCGGGAAGGTGAGCCAGACCAGCGCCATCCGCAGCCCCGCGAGCTCGGCCTCGGGTGATCGCGGCGTGCCTCGGCGGCGGGGGCCTGCCGTCGAGCGGAACAGCGCCGCGGCGGCGGCCAGCGCGATCACCGCGGTCAGCCCGAGCGCCGCGTCGATGTTGTCCCAGACCGAGTGGATCGGCGTGATCGCCGCGAGCGGCGCGTACAGGGCGTAGCTGAGCAGCGGGTAGGTGTCACCGTGGATCACGTCGCCCGGCAGGTGCCCGTACGGGAGCACGCCATGGATCAGCTTCGTCGCCCCCTCCATGACGGCGTACAGGACGTCGATCGGACTCGGCGAGCTGACCGCGACCATGATCAGCGTGACCGCGAGCGCAGCCAGCACAATTCTCAGCACGCGCACTCGCTCGGCAACGCTGAACCCGGCGGTCACGCGATCGATCAGCGGCGTCGCCGGCGCGGGCGCCCCGGCGTCGGCCAGGGCGGTGAACGACAGCCGTCCGACCAGGTAGCCGAGCGCGACGAGGACCACGCACGCGGTCGCGTACTGGTAGCGCAGCAGCACGAGCGGGGCGCCCAGCGCGAGCGCAGCGGCGACGTCGAGGTTGCGTATCCGCCGCAGCGGCACGACCCCGGCCATCAGCACGAACAGCGCGGCGAGTCCGACCAGCAACCCCGGCCGGTACGCGAGCCAGTTGCCGTACGGCAGCTTGCCTTCGGTGAAGTCGACGACCTGCTCGACGTCCCCGCGACGGTCGACGGCCACCTCCACGACCGTCTGCGAGCCGGCCAGGAAGCTGACTCGGGCGGTCTGGTTGTCGACGGGTGCCACCTCGACGCGGTCGTAGCGGGTGCTGCGAAGCACCCTCGCGGTCGTCGGGTCGCTGAGCGCGGCAGCGGTGGCTCGGGCGCGAGAGACCACGAGCCGGGGCGTGCTGTGGGTCAGCGTCAGCCCCAGGCCCGCGAGCACCAGTACGCAGGTGGTGATCGCCAGGGTGCCGTGACGCCGAGCGAGCGCCACCACGATCAGAGCCCCGCGTTCAGGTACCAGTGAATGATCGCCGGCCCCGCGAGCAATGCGATCACGCCGCCGATCGCCAGGAACGGGCCGAACGGGATCGCGGTCTTGCGCCCCTCGGCGACCCCGACGCGTGCCATCACGATCGCGCCGACGACGACGCCCAGTAGGACACCCGCGAGAATCGCGACTGCGACCTCTCGCCCTAGGAACAGGCCGAGCACACCGGCGAGCTTGACGTCGCCCATCCCCATCCCGCGCGGGTACGCGAGCACGAACACGAACAGGAAGCCGGCGGCGGCGGCGCCTGAGATCAGCTGCTCTGGCACGCCGGCCGGGTCGGTCGCGAGCCCGATCACGATCGCGGCGAGCGCCGCCGGAAGCGTGATCTTGTTCGGGATGATCCGCCGATCGAGGTCGATCAACGCGATCGGGACCAGCACCGCGACCAGCACCAGCCCGAGAATGATGTCGTGCGCCGAGTGCTTGGTCAGGACGACCGCCACGGCGAGCACAGCGGTCAGTGCCTCGACCACCGGATAGCGAGCTGAGATCCGCTCGCCGCAGTTGCGACAGTGACCCTTCAGCAGGAGCCATCCGAGCACGGGCACGTTGTCGTAGGGCTTCACGTGCGCGCCGCAGTTGGGGCAGTGGGAAGGAGGGAACAACAGTGACTCGCCCCGGGGCAGCCGATAGGCCACGACGTTCAGAAACGAGCCGGTGAGCAGGCCGCCGAGCGCGGCAAGTGTGATTGGCATCGCTGTTGCAGTCCTCCTGTCACGCTTGGTTCCACTCTCTTATCGGTCGCAGGCGCGCCGGCATGAGCGAAAAGCAGACGGGGCGGGCCCCCCTGGCCCGCCCCGTCCGACTGCGTGTTGCGGAATGCGTTTCCGCGGTTGCGCCTACCAGCTACCGCCGACACAACCGCCGGATGCGGCGGAGGTCGTAGTCGGCGTACAGGTTCGGGCCACCGTTCCGTCCGAACCACGGGTGATCGTGTATGTGTTCCCACTGGTGGACGTGGCGGTCACGCTGTAGCCGCTCCCGCCGCCACTGACGGTGACGTTGCTCAGATACGCGTTGTTGTTGCCCGCGGTGATCTGGATCGTCGGCTCGACGCTCACCAGGCCGGACGCTGTCATACCCGCATAGCTGCCGTTGTGGTCCGTCGAGTACGTCTCGGCGGCTGTCTGCGAGGTACGAGCCAGCTCCTTGGCCGAGGCGTCAGTCGCCTTGGTCTTCTGGTTCAGGAAGGACGGGATCGCGATCGCGGCGAGGATGCCGATGATCAGGATCACGACGAGGAGCTCGATCAGGGTAAAACCCTTTTCTTCCTCGGCGCGACGACGGAGTTTGTGCAGCATGGATCCTCCTAGGGATCGATTGATTGGGTCTCCATGCCAGATCCCCTTCGGTTCCTTGCCAGCCCTGGCCGCGACAGCACTCGAGCCCTGGTGGCAGCCCGACTCCCTCCGTTTCCCCGGGAGGTCCGTGGCTTTGCGTCTCACCCTCGCGGGTGGTTTGCCTTTGGCACCTCGTGACTTCTGGCAGTGGAGTTATCGACCCCTGCGGGGGCGGAGTTGACCACTCTGGACAAACAGACGAGAAACCTACTCGTCCTTGTCGGACGAACCTACGAATTCCTGCGCATTCCTACCCAAATGGAACTTTCCATCACCACCGCACCACGGGCACGTGACCTCGTGCGGGCTCCCGTCAAGCGACGAGATCACCTTCCCGGTCCCCCGGCATGCGGTGCAGGTTCCGCGGGTGTCTGCGTCCGCGCTCACGGCTTATCGCCGGACGACGACCAGCAGCCCGTCGCCGACCGGAGTCAGGGCCCCCGTGAAGCTCTCGTCCGCCAACAGGCTGGCGTTGAACTCACGCGCACGTGCGATCTGATCCGCGGTCCAGTGCCCATCGCTGCGGTTCTCGGCGACCGTGCCCGACATCAGCACGTTGTCCACGGCCAGCACCGCGCCCTGCCCGAGCAGCGGCAGCAGCCCCTCGAAGTACTCGCCGTACTGGAGCTTGACCCCGTCGATGAACGCGAAGTCGAACGGACCTTCGAGCTCTGCGAGCCCGGCGCGCGCGTCCTGCAGCCGCAAGTCGACGCGATCGGACAGGCCTGCCCGCTCGAGATACCCCTTCGCCGCCGTATGGCGCTGCTCGTCGATCTCGAACGAGACGATCGTGCCGCCGGGCGCCAGCGCCCGCGCGAGGTACAGCGTCGACACGCCGATCGCGGTCCCAACCTCGACGATCCGCTTCGCCTGCCGGGCCAGCGCCAGCGTCTGCAGGAATGCGCCCGTCTCGGGAACCACGATCGGGATCCCGTCCCGCGCCCCGTGCTCCTCCATCTCCCTGAGCACCGGATCCGGAGCCTCGCGCAGCTCGGCCAGATAGTTGCTGACAGCCTCGGTGACAATCACGCGGCGGGACGATAGCCGGATCGAGTCCGAAGGGGCGCGAGGCGGGGCTACGTCTACCGGATCGAGTTGTAGACGTTGAACAGCGGCAGGTACATCGAGATCACGATCACGCCGACGATGCCGCCGACGAGGATGATCATCGCGGGCTCCATGATCGAGGTCAGGGCCTTGACGGCGGCCGCGACCTCGTCCTCGTAGAAGTCCGCGATCTTGCTCAGCATCGCATCGAGCGCGCCGGTCTCCTCGCCGACCCCGATCATGTGCGAGACCATCGCCGGGAACACGCTGGCGCGCTCGAGCGGCTCGGAGATCCGGCCGCCTGCCTTGACCGAGACGATCACGTCGTTCATCGCGCGCTCGATCACGATGTTGCCCGCGGTCTTGCCGGTGATCTCGATCGCCTGGATGATCGGGACGCCGGCGGCGGTCAGCGACGAGAACGTCCGCGACCAGCGCGCGAGCGCGACCTTCTGGACCACATCGCCGATCTTCATCGGTATCCGCAGCTTGAACGCGTCCCAATGGGGCCTCCCCCACTCGGATCGCTTGAACGACACGAAGGCGCTGACGATCGCGATCACGATGATCAGCAGGATGTAGCCCCGCTGCGTCAGCAGGTGCGAGAAGTCCACCATGAACTGGCTGAGCGCCGGCAGGTTGCCGTGGAACTCCTTGAAGACGTTCTCGAACACCGGGATCAGGAACGCGACCAACGCCAGCAGGACGATGACCGCGAAGCTGATAACGAGCGTTGGGTAGACCATCGCCGCGCGGACTTGGCGCTTCAGCGCCGCATCCTTCTCGAGTTGGTCGGCCGTCCGCAGCAGGCATTCCTCGAGCACGCCGCCCGCCTCGCCCGCTCGGACCATCGCGACGTACAGCGGCGAGAACGCCTTCGGGTGGCGCTCGAGCGCGTCGGACAGCAGCAGCCCCGCCTCGACGTCCTGGCGGACCTGCCCGACCGTCGACGCCAGCAGCTTGGACTCGGTCTGGGTCTCGAGCACGTGCAGCGCGCGCAGGATCGTCATGCCCGAGCTGACCATCGTCGCCAGCTGCCGCGAGGCGACCGCGAGATCCTTCGGCTTGATCCGCGCGAGCAGCTCGACGTTGAGCTCCTTCGAGCGGTACTTGTGGGCGATGTCGACGACGACCAGCCCGCGCTCCTTGAGCTGATCTGCGACGTCCTGCTTGGAATTCGCCTCGACCTCGCCCCGGGCGGGAACCCCGGCCAGGTCCATCGCCTTGAAGACGTACGTCGCCATCGCTACACGGCGACCGGCTGACCGTTATAGCCACTCCCGACCAGCCGCCTGAACTCCTCGGCCGAATGGGCTCTGGACTCAGCCAGCTGGCGCGTGATCTTGCCGGCGCGGACGAGCTGGGCGAGCGACGCGTCCATCGTCTGCATCCCGTGCGAGCCGCCGGTCTGGAGCACCGAGTAAATCTGGTGACTCTTCGACTCGCGGATCAGGTTGCGGACCGCCGGCGTCGGCAGCAGCACCTCGGTTGCCACGCAGCGCCCCGCGCCGTCAGCGGTCGGGAGCAGCGTTTGGGTCATGATCCCCTGCAGCGCGACCGACAGCTGGGCACGGATCTGCCCCTGCTGCCCCGACGGGAACACGTCGATGATCCGGTCGATCGTCTGCGGCGTGTCCTGCGTGTGGAGCGTCGCGAACACAAGGTGGCCTGTCTCAGCCGCCGTGATCGCGGTCCCGATCGTCTCGAGGTCGCGCATCTCGCCGACCAGGATCACGTCGGGATCCTGGCGCAGCGCCGCCTTCAGAGCGTCGCCGAAGCTGATCGCGTCGGAGCCGAGTTCGCGCTGATTGACGATGCACTTCTTGTGCTGGTGCAGGAACTCGATCGGATCTTCGATCGTCATGATGTGCTCTTCGCGGGTCTCGTTGATGACGTCGATCAGCGACGCCAGCGTGGTCGACTTGCCCGAGCCGGTCGGGCCGGTCACGAGCACCAGCCCGCGCGGCTTCTTCGCGAAGTCGGCGACGACGGGGGGCAGTCCGAGCGTTTCGAGGGGCGTGATCTCGAACGGGATCAGCCGGAACGCGGCTCCAACCGCCGAGCGCTGGAAGTAGGCGTTGACACGGAACCGCGCGGCGCCCGGGATCTGGTAGGCGAGGTCGATCTGCCAGTTGTTCTCGAGCTTCTGGCGCTGGGCGTTGGAGAGGATCGAGTAGACGATCTCGCGCGTGTCGGTCGGGGTCAGTGCCGGGTAGCCCTCCATCGGCGTGAGCCGCCCGCGGACGCGAACCATGGGCGGCGCGCCGGCGGTCAGGTGAAGGTCCGAGGCGCGTCGGTCGACGACCTCGAGCAGAACCTCGGCGAAATCAAGCTCCATCCGAGGCTCCCTTGTGAGCCAGGCAAATTCCCATCACGGCTCGTATCGGCAGATCAGCCGATTCCCGTTACGCGGGCGACCTCGGCCATGGACGTCAGTCCAGACTTGACCTTGTCGAGGCCGTCCTCGCGCAACCGGCGCATGCCCTCGCGGACGGCGACCATGCCGATCTGGTCGGCCGACGCGCGCTGGAGCGCGAGCGTCCGGATCTCCGGCGACATCATCATCACCTCATACAGGCCGGTCCGCCCGCGATATCCCATGTGACCGCAGCGAACGCATCCGACCGGCTCGTAGGCCTCGATGTCGAACTGCGCCGCGAACCCGTGATCGCGGAGCGCGTCGACCGGGATGATCGTGCGTGACTTGCAATGTGAGCAGAGCGTGCGCGCGAGTCGCTGGGCGACGACGCACTCGACCGCTGAGGCGACCAGGAAGGGCTCGATCCCCATCTCGATCAGTCGCGTGATCGCCGACGGCGCGTCGTTGGTGTGCAGCGTCGAGAGCACCATGTGGCCGGTCAGCGCACCCTCGACGGCGATCTGCGCCGTCTCGCGGTCGCGGATCTCGCCGACCATCAGGATGTCGGGGTCGGCGCGCATCATCGAGCGCAGGCCGTTGGCGAACGTCAGACCCGCCTTGTTGTTGACCTGGACCTGGGTGATCCCACGGATCTGGTACTCGACCGGATCCTCGATCGTGATGATGTTCTTCTCAGCGGTGTTGAGCTCCAGCAGGGCGCTGTACAGCGAGGTCGACTTACCCGATCCGGTGGGTCCCGTGGTCAGCACGGCGCCGTGGGCCCGGCGGAACGCGCGCCGGAACAGCTCGCGCTCCTGATCCTGCATCCCGAGCGTGTCGAGGTCGAGCTGGATGCTGTCCTTGTCGAGGATCCGCAGCACGACCGACTCGCCGTTGACGCTCGGGATCGTGACTACGCGGACGTCGACGTGACGACCTTCGATCGTGAGCCCGACACGGCCGTCCTGCGGCACGCGACGCTCGGAGATGTCGAGATCGCTCATGATCTTGATCCGCGAGACGACGCCCGAGACCATCCGCTTCGGCACGGTCGTCTCGTCGGTCAGGACGCCATCGACACGCATCCGGACCCTGAGCTCGCGTCCCGGCCGCCCCTCCTCGTCGGGCTGGGGCTCGAAGTGGATGTCGGAGGCGCCGCGCTCGGCGGCCTGGGCGATGATCGAGTGCACCAGCTTGATCACCGGCGCGTCCTCGGCGGACTCGCGCAGGTCGACGATCTCGACCGGCGCAGCGCCGTCCTCGCCCTCGTCGACAGCCTCTTGGACGGCGTCCTCGAAGTGGTTCATGCGCGAGACCAGCGACTGGATGTCCTCGGCCGAGGCGACCGCGGGCTTGACGTCGAGCCGTGTCAGCAGCGCGATGTCGTCGATCGCGAGGACGTTTGCAGGATCGGACATTGCGAGCAGCAGCGTGCGCTCGTCGACGTAGGCAACCGGCACCGCGCCGTAGCGCTTGGCCGCCGAGACGCTCAGCAGGTTCGCCGCGGCCATGTCGACCTTGAACACGCCGAGGTCGAGGTGGTCGAGGCTGTAGCGCTCGGCGATCCCATGCGCGAGCTGCTCGGAGGTGATCGCGCGCTCCTCGAGCAAAACCCGCTCGGGTGTGACGCCCCGCAGGCGCCCTTCCTCGATCGCGCGGGCGACGCGCTCCTGATCGGTGAACCCGAGCTCGACCAGCACGTCGGTCAGGAACCGGCTCGAGGACCCACCGGGATGCGGTGGCGTGATCCCGGTCGGCACGGACTGCGCTGGTTGGTCGGCCGAACCGACGGCGTGCAGGTGTGGCCCGTTGTCCATCATTGGCGACCCAGCGCCGCGCGCATCACCGAAACCGGGGCAGCGTGGCCGGTGAAGCGCTCGAAGCTGAGCGCACCTTGCCCGAGCAGGAGCTCGAGGCCGTCGACTACCGGGACCGACCGTGCTCTGGCGGCTTGCACGAGCAACGTTTCAGCCTCTCTGTAGACGAAATCGACCACGCACAGGTACCTGCGGACGTCATCGGCCTCGAGTGGTAACTGCTTAAACGTCGAGTCCAGAGCGTCCAGACCGCTGGACGTACAGTTGAGCAGGAAATCAGCCGGCGCCGCTCGTTGCACCGGCGTGCCACCGAGCTCGTCGCACAAGATCCTCGCGCGGGCAGGCGTGCGGTTCCAAACCCGGACCTCCCCAGCACCCGCGTCCAGCAGCGCCCAGACCGCGGCGCGGGCACTCCCCCCGCCCCCAGCACGAGCGCCGAGGCGCCGCGGGCGGGGAACGGCAGCGCCGCGATCAGCGCCGGGGCGTCGGTGTTCTCGGCGACGATCTCACGATCGGGCTCGAACAGCAGCGTGTTGGCCGCGCCGATCGCGCGCGCGGTCGCGCTTGCCCGATCGGCGAGCGCCAGCGCCGCCTGCTTGTGTGGGATCGTGACGTTGGCGCCGCGAAAGCCTGCCGTAGGCAGCGCACGGACGGTGACATCGAACAGCGACGGCGGCACCGGCAGCAGCTGGTAGCGCCAGCCGGCCAGGCCGATCGCTTTCAGCGCCGCGTTCTGCATCGCCGGCGAGCGACTGTGGCGCACCGGCCAACCGAGCACGCCGAGCCGGGTGGGCGGGCTGGCCGTCACTCAGCAGTGGGTTGGAGAGCCGCCGCGCTTGGCCCGGGCGCTTTGGTACTTCGCCGAGTCGCGCAGGAACTGCTGGTAGTTGGTCTCGAACACACTGGAGCCGTTGCCACAGACCCGGGCCACGAAGTACAGATAACGGGTCTTCGACGGATGCGCGGCGGCCTGGATCGCCGACATCCCCGGGTTGCCGATCGGCGTCGGCGGGAGGCCGAGATTGCGGCGCGTGTTGTACGGCGAATTGGCGTTCAGCTGGGACGAGGTCAGCGGCTTGGTGTAGTCGTTGAACTCATACCGGGTGGTCGAGTCCATGCCCAGCGGCATGTGGTCCTTGAGACGGTTGTAGACGACCGAGGCAACTAGCGGGAGATCGTGGGACGTTGCCGCCTCCTCCTCGATGATCGAGGCGATGATCAGCACGTCATAGGGCGTCAGGTTCTTGCTCCGCGCGAAGGACAGGTTGACCTTGCCGAACTGCTGCTTGAACGTGGTCAGCTGATCCTTGACGAGCGCCTGGATATCGATCGGCTCGCGCAGCTGGTAGGTCGACGGGAACAGGAAGCCTTCGAGCGAGGGCGTCGAGCGGGGTGCACCATAGTGGTGCGGATCGAGGTAGCGCGAGTGGCGGGTCGCCGCGAGATAGCTGCCATGGATGTGCTGGGATCGAAGCAGCGCGTCGATCTGCCGCCGGGTCCTCCCCTCGACAATTGTCAAGTTCGTCACCTTGGCCGCCTTCGGCGCGGTCGTCAGCCGCTTGAGCACATCGGCGTAGCTCATTCCGAGCTGCAGGTGGTAGGTCCCCGAGCGCAGGTCGCTGCGATCGCCATCGAGCGTGGCGCGCAGCTCGAAGAAGAAGCTCGAGGAGATCACGCCCTCGCGCTCGAGCAGATCGCCGACCTGACTCGAGCTCGCGCGCGCTGGAATCGTCACCGTGACGTGCCCGTGCGGCGACCCGCTGAACGGCTGGTAGAGCTCGAACAGGAACCAGATCACGACGCCGGCGATGACCAACGCGATCAGCGACAGGATCCGGCCGCCTCGCGACGGGCCGCGCCGCTCGCGCGGGACCCGGCGGGGCTTGTTGCGCGCCGGCTTGCGCTTGCGCTGCCGGATTGGTGGGCGCTTGCCGTCGCGACTCTGCAGCCGCTCGCGCTGGGAGACGCGTTTGGTCCCGGCCGGGAGCTCAGCATCGGGCTCGTCGTCGTCGGCGTCGTCGAACGGCTCCGGGTCGGCGGGCACGGGGACTTGGTCGAGTTCCGGCTCGGGCTGCGCAGGCGGCTCCGCCTCCTCGACGTCCGCCGTCGCGGGCGCATCGGACACGGGTTCGGCGTCCTGGGTCGGCGCGCTCGGCCCAGCGACCCGTTGCGCCCGCCTTCGCTCGCGCTCGAGGCGCGCGGTCTCGCGCTCCTCGGCGCTGCGCTCGCTCACGCAATCCCTTTCGACGCGAGCCAGCTCTCGAGCAGATGCGCCGCAGCCCGCGAGTCCTCGCTCGCCCGCCCCCCGGCGCGCTCCGCGATCCGGGTGGTGAACCGCTCGTCATAGAGCTCGACCGGCACCGGCACAGTCCGCTCGAGCCGGGTGGCGAACTCGCGTGTCTCCGTCGTCTGCGCCGTGTCGGACCCCGACAGCGACAGCGGCAGACCGACGATCACGCGCTCCGCCTGGAGCTCTCGAACGAGTGACCGCAGGCGCCCCAGGCCACGCTTTGATCCAGGAGAGAGCACTGGTTCGATCGGTGTAGCAAGCACGCCAGTCGGATCGCTGATCGCGCAACCGCAGCGCGCGCTGCCGTAGTCAAGCGCGAGCACGCGCATGACCTTATCGGCTGAGCGCCGACTCGATCGCCAGCTGTGCGGCGGCAATCGCCTCCGGTAGCTTGGCCACGTCCTTGCCCCCGGCGCGGGCGAGCGTGTCGCGGCCTCCGCCACCACCGCCGACGACGGCGGCCGCCGCCTTCACGATCTCACCGGCGTGTAGGCCGCGGGACACGAGCGACGGGGCGACGCTGGCGACGAGGTCGACACGGTCCTCACCGGCGCTGCCGAGCACGATCGCGGCGTCGCCGAGCTTCGCCTTGAGACGGTCGGCGAGGTCGAGCAACGTCTTGCCGTCGACGCGCTCGAGCGAGGCGACCAGCACGCGCGCCCCGTCGAGCTCCGATGCGCTCTCGAGCAGGGCGTCGAGATCGACCGCGCCGTTGCCACCGGTCTGCCCGCGGCCGTGTTTCTCGGCCTCGCGCATGCGCACTCGCAGCTCCGTCACCGCATCGGGGACTCGCTCGGGCGTGACCCGCAGCGTCTCGGCCGCCTCGGTCAGCGCGCGGTCGTGGCGACGCATCAGCCCGACGGCCTCGGGTCCCGTGACCGCCTCGATCCTGCGCACGTTGGCGGCGCTCGAGGTCTCGCTGAGCACCTTGAACAGCCCGATCTCCGACGTCGTGCGGACATGCGTGCCGCCGCACAGCTCTCGCGAGAACGAGCCGTCGCCGACCTCGACCATCCGCACGACGTCCCCGTACTTCTCGCCGAACAGGGCCATTGCCCCAAGCCGCTGGGCTTCATCGAGCGTCGTCGTCAGGGCCCGCACGGGGTAGCTCTGGAGGATCCACCCGTTCACGGCCTCCTCGACATCGGCCAGCTCCGCGTGGCTGAGCGCGCCGGAGTGGGTGAAGTCGAAGCGCAGCTTGTCGGGACCGACGTAGGACCCGGCCTGGCGAACGTGGGTGCCGAGCCGGCGTCGCAGGGCCGCGTGCAGCAGATGGGTCGCCGTGTGGTTGGCCTCGGTCGCATGGCGGGCGCCGCGATCGACACGGGCGTGCACGCGCTCGCCCGACTTCAGCTCGCCGCGCTCTGGGACCAGCGCGACGACCTGATCGTTACCGAGGCGCAGCACGTCGTCAACTCGGGCGAGGCAGTCGCCGTCGGCGCACTCGAGGTAGCCCGAGTCCGCAACCTGGCCACCTCCGGTGGCGTAGAACGGAGACTCGAGCAGCTTGACCAGCACGCGTCCGTCGTCGCGCTGGAGCGCGCCCACCGTCGTGTCACTGTCGGTCGACTCATAGCCGATGAAGTCGGTCGCGAATCCGGCAGCTCCCGAGAACGCCAGCGCCTGCTCGCGCAGCTCCTCGCGGGTGCGATCCCGACCCGAGCTCTCGCGCGACTGCCGCCGCTGATCGGACATCAGCGCCTCGAACCCCTGCTCGTCGACGCCGAGGTCGTGTTCGGCCACGATCTCGAGCGTGAGGTCGATCGGGAAGCCGTAGGTGTCGTGCAAACGGAACGAATCCTCAGCGCTGATCCCTTCCGCACCCGATTCGTTGGCGCGCGCGATCAGCTCGTCGAGCAGTCTGCTGCCCTGAGCGAGCGTGCGCCCGAAGCTCTCCTCCTCGGATCCAAGCCATTTGTTGACCGACTCGCGCTGGGCGTGGAGCTCTGGGTAGACCGACCCCATCAGCTCTGTCACGACCTCCGCGTATCGAGGCAGAAAGCCCGGCTCGAGCCCCAGCGTGTGGCGGCCTTGGAGGATCGCCCGACGCATGATCCGGCGCAGCACGTAGCCGCGATCCTCGTTCGAGGGGACGACGCCGTCGGCGATCAGGAACGTCATCGAGCGGCTGTGGTCGGCAAGGATCCGCAACGCGCGATCGGTGGCGTATTGCTCGCCGTAGCGCCGGCCCGAGAGCTCCTCGCCGAGCGAGATCAGTGGCGCGAACTGATCGGTCTCGAACACCGTCGTCTTGCCCTGAAGGATCGACGCGAGCCGGTTGAGTCCGAGTCCGGTGTCGATGTTCTTGGCCGGCAGCGGCGTCAGCGCGTTGATCGGGTTCTGGTCGAACTGCATGAACACGAGGTTCCAGTACTCGAGGAAGCGCTCGTTTTCGCCCCCAGGTAGGTCCTCGGGCTTCCCGCGCTCGATGCCCCGGTCCAGGTAAAGCTCAGAGCACGGCCCGCACGGCCCGGTCGGACCGACCTGCCAGAAGTTCTCAGAGCGCGGGCACTCGACAATCCGCTCGCGCGGCACCCCGACCTCGAGCCAGGCCTCGATCGCCTCCTCGTCGGGGCCCAGGCCGAGCTCCTCGTCGCCGGCGAACACGGTGATCCAGATGTCCTGCTCACGGAACCCGAACCCCTCGCGCGATAGGTCCCACGCGAACCGGACCGCTTCGCGCTTGAAGTAGTCGCCGAACGAGAAGTTGCCGAGCATCTCGAAGAACGTGAGATGGCGTGTGGTCGTGCCGATGATCCCGATGTCGGCCGTTCGGAAGGTCTTCTGGCAGGACGTCGCGCGGGGATGAGGCGGGCGCTCGCTGCCAAGGAAGTACGGCTTCAGCGGGTGCATTCCGGCGACCGTGAACAGCGCCGACGGATCGTGCTCGGCGGGGATCAGCGACGCCGACGGCAGCCGCCGGTGGTCGCGCTCCTCGAAGAACGAAAGGAACGTTTCGCGGATCTGATCGGAGGTCATCGGTTTAGCAGTGTATGCAGGTTTGGGGCTCAAAACGTCGGCATTTCTTGTGAGGGCTGCCAGGCACTGCGCGTGTCATCGAACCTGCCCGCGTGCGGTCGGCTCGGAGACTGCTGCTATTTGCGATGGCTGCGCTGGCCCCTGCGCTGGCCCCTGCGCTGGCGCCGGCCACGGCCGCCGGCGCGCGCGTGGACCGGTATGGATTTCGCCTGTCGCAGCCGGTCTACTACGTGCGCGAGAGCGCCGGCGCCGCCGTTATCACGATCCGCCGGACCGACACCCAGCGTGCGGCTCAGATCCGGTACATCGCGCTCCCCGGGACGGCGGTCCGGGGTCAGGACTTCAGTCCCGTGAAGGCGATGCTCAGCTTTCAGCCGGGTCAACCAACCGCCAGCTTCCGGATCCCGATCGTCGACCATCACATGCCAGGCCCGGCGCGGACGATCAACGTCGGCCTGTTCGGGCCGTGGCCGATCGGCCTCGCGACTCCGCACCACGCGCTCGTGACGATCCTCGACAACGACCCGGTCAGCGAGCTGCGGATCGCGGGCAACCCGCTCGACCTGGCCCAACGGCCGCCGCCAACCGACCCGCTCCGGGGCGCGAGCCCGTTCATCGACTGGAAGTTCGGACTGGCCGCGATCCAGGCGCGCAGGTGGCAACGCCAGCATCCCCACTGGGCGGGGATGCTGGGTGTGATCGCGCGCGAGCCCGAGGTCCACCGGTTCGGCAACTGGACCGGCCCGCGCGTCGGCCTGCAGGTCTCCCAGTACCTCGAGCGGGCGGCGAGCGAGGAGCCGGGCCGGGTTCCGGAGTTCGCGACCTACTACCTCGTCTGGCATCACTGCGGCCAGGCCGCGGACCCGGCGTGGCGGGTGGCGGCTTATCACCGCTGGATCGAGAACCTCGCCAGGGGCGTGAGCGACTACCGGGCGATCCTGTTCCTCGAGATGGACTCGCTGATCACGGTCAACTGCCTCAGTCGCCACGGTCTTCAGGTTCGTCTGCATGAGCTCCGTGACGCGATCGACATCCTCGCCAAGGTCCCACGGCTGGTCGTGTACCTCGATGCCGGCGCGGCGGACGCGCTCCCGGCGTGGCGAACCGCGAAGCTGCTGCGCGAGGCCGGGGTGGCGAAGATCGAGGGCTTCTTCCTGAATTCGACCCACTTCGACTGGACCTCGCGCGAGATTCGCTACGGCGAGGAGATCTCGCGGATGACCGGCGGCAAGCACTTCGTCGTCAATACCGCCGAGAACGGACGCGGTCCCCTGAAGCCGCCCGATCCCGGGCGTCAGGGCAACGAGGTCCTGTGCGACCCGCCTGGACGCGGTCTCGGCCCCAGGCCGACCTTCGACACGGGCTACCGAAACGTCGACGCGTTTGCGTGGATCGCCAATCCCGGCCGATCGGGCGGTCGCTGCCGCCCGGGCGCGCCTGCGACCGGCTACTTCTGGCCGAAACTCGCGCTCGCGCTCGTCAGCCACGCGGACTTCCGCGTTCGCTGACCCCGGCCGGCGTCAGCGCAGGAACGCGATCGACGTGCGGTAGTGCGTGTAGCTGCCGTAGTGGCCCTCGAGCCACAGCAGCCTGATCCCGCCGCCGTCCGAGCCGCGGGGCACGACCGGACGGAGGTCGTCTCGCCCCGGGGTGCTGACGACCGTCCGGTGATGCCAGCGGTAGCCGCCGTCGTCGCTGCTCCAGCGCTCGATCCGGAACCAGCGCCCGACCTTGCGCGACAGATACACGATCGAGGGATCCGCGTGATCGAGTGCGAGCCCCCCGGAATACTCGGTCTCGATCGTCGTCGGACTGATCGTCGGGCCACCGACGGTCAGGAAGTGCGAGACCCAGCGCCGCCCCGTGAAGCGCGCGTACCAGTACAGGTGGCGGGTTGGCGAGGGAAACGTCGCGTACACGATCACCGGATGGCGGTGGCGGTCGAAGGCGACATCCCACACCCACCCCGAGACGCCGTGGGCGGGGCCGTCGTAGACGAGGTCCGCCTGGTGCGGCGCGATCGGGGCCCTGCCGATCGGAGCGATGCGACGGCCGGTCGCGCTCCACAGCGCCCCGTGCCCGTAGGCGGCGTAGTAGATGCTGCTCGTCGTCTCGCGCGGGTGGCCGTTGGTGAATGCGAGCGCGATCGTGTCGCTGCCGTCGCCGTCGACCTTCAGGTACGGCCGCTGCCCGGGCACCGAGATCAGCCGCCGTGCCCGGCTCCAGCGGCCGGCGATCGTGCGGGTCGCGAAGTCGCTGCTCCAGTCGCCCCCGCGCCAGAACAGGTAGAGCCTGTCGCGCTCGGCGGGAAGCATCACTGGGTTCGGGTACGTGAAGCCGCGGCCTCCACCGATCCGCGAGTGAACGCGCCGAACCGGGCCCCAGGCCCCGATGTCCTCGGGCCGCACGGTCGTCCGGTAGTGCATCCGGCGGCCGTCATGGCCGGACCAGAACACGGTCAGCCGGCCATCGGGTTCGACCAGGATCGATGGGCTGCCGTGATCGTCGGCCGCCTGCCGGCCGAGGACGTGCGACTCGATCACGCCGGCGGCGGGGTCATACGAACCGACCCGGACATGGCCGCGCCAGTCGATCCAGCCGACGAACGTCTCGCGCCGCGGGGCCGTGACGGTGACCGCGCGCGGGTCTCCGAACCAGCACCACGAGCCGTGCGACCAGACGACGATCCGGTGGTGGGCGAGGTTGCGTGCCCAGGCCGACGGACCCGCTCCGGAGATCGGCAGCGATCCCACGCACGCCAGCAGCAGCCCAACCGCGATCCACGCGCCCCTGGATCTCATCGCGCGCAAGCCTAACGGCGCTCAGTACCGCGTGATCGTTCCCCACCCCACGACGAGGTCTCCGTCCATCAGACACGCCAGCTGTCCCGGTGCGGCGCCGTCGACGCTGCCCTCGAGCTCGACCGCGAGCTCGGGATGGCGGCCCGCGGGCGGATCCCCGGCCAGCCGCCCGCGAACCGGGATCGAGCGGTAGCGGAGCTTGACCCGGTCGACGCGCGTGCCGGGCCGGTGCAGGCGCGCGGCACGGATCGCGACTCTGCTGCTCGACAGCGCCGGACGCGGACCGACGGTCACGCGGTTGCTCGCGGCATCCTTGCGCAGTACGTACAGCGGCTCTCCCGCGGCCAGCCCGATGCCGCGGCGCTGGCCGACGGTGAAGCGGTGCTGTCCTCGATGGCGACCAACGACGGCGCCGGACTGATCGACGATCTCCCCGTCGCGATCGCCGAGCGCGCCATGACGAGCCAGGAACCGTTCGCGACTGGTCCCGGCGAGGAAGCACAGATCCTGCGAATCGGGCTTGGAGGCGACCGGCAACCCGGCGTCGCGCGCGATCTCTCGGACCTCGGACTTGACGAGCTCCCCGAGCGGGAAGCGCATCCGGGCCAGCGAGCGGGGCGACAGCGCGGCCAGCATGTAGGTCTGGTCCTTGGCAGGGTCCGCGGCCGTCCGCAGCAGCGGCCCGGCGGTGTCATCGTCCTCCGCAGTGCGCGCGTAGTGACCGGTCGCGAGCGTCTGGCACCCCAGCCGATCGGCGAGCGCGAGCATCGCGTCCAGCCGCACGTGACCGTTGCACCCGACGCACGGGTTGGGAGTCTCGCCGTTGGCGAACCCGTCGATGAACGGCCGCACGACGCCGTCGCGGAACTCGTCACGAAGGTCGATCGTGAAGTGAGGCAGGCCGATCCGGTGCGCGAGCGCTCGCGCCTGCGCCACCGCCGTCGCCGAGCAGCAGCTGCGCTCGGCATCGTTGTCCCGGTCGGACCAGAGCTCGAGCGTGACCGCCACCGCCGCCAGCGATTCGGTGCAGCGCAGAGCAGCGACGGCGCTGTCGACGCCGCCGCTCATCGCGACCAGCGCCCGTCCGCCGGCCGGCGCCTCGAGCTCGGCGCGCGCACGCACCGCGACGCCGAGGGCGCGCGCCAGTGCATCTGCGGCGAGCTCGGCGGCATGGAGCTTGCCGGGGCTGAGGCCCCCGAGCTCGGCCGCGATCTCGGTGCTGCCAATCCGCGCGGCCTCGAGCACCGTCGCACCGCGGGCGAGCGTCACGGTGGCGCTGCCGGCCGCGGTCGCGGATCCGCAGCCGTCGGCGTCGAAGCCGGCGTCGACCACGCGGTCGCTCCGGACGCTGACCGAGAACCGGATCCGGTCCCAGCACGAGCCGCCGCCGGCGGTGACGGTGAACGCGTCGGTGGGGATGTGTCCGAGCCCCTGTGGGGAGGTCAGGTGGTGCTCGAAAGCGATCGCGTCCATCCCGCGCGAGGATAGACCCCGCGCCGCCGGCCTACGCGACCGCGAGGGCGTCCTGGACCCGCTGCGCGATCTCGAAGCGGTCGGCGAAGCCGACGATCGTGGTCGCCTGCCGGTGCGAGTCGATCAGCACCAGCGTCGGCGACTCGTTCAACTGCACCTGTGTGGTAACGACCGGATAGCGCGCGAGCTCGCTGATCGGGATCGCGAGCTTGACGACACGGTGGCCATGCGTCGAGACCGAGGCGAGCTCTCGTTTGACCGCACGGTCATCCGTGGCCGCCGGGTTGTAGAACAGCAGCGCAAGCACCTTGTGGGCATCGAGCGCCCGCGTGACCACGTTCAGCCTGTGCGTGGTGGCAGCCGGGTTATGTGCCGCGCCACCGCCGACCTTGGCCGAGGTCGACGGAACCGTCACTGTCGGCACCGAGGGGCTGCTCGACTGGGCGGCCGCGGCGCCGGCCGCCGGCGTCGTGTGGATTCCCGAGGCGCCGGCCGCCGGGGTCGTGTGAATCCCGGCCGCCCGGTCCGATGCGGCGACCGTCTGGCGGGCCTTGGCGATCGCCGACTGGTACGCGTTGGTGCCGCCCTTCGGCCCGCTGGGAGCCGTGCTCGGCTTCAGCATCGTGATCCACAGCGCGAAGAACGCGAGTGTCGCGATCAGCAATGCAATCAGCGGCCGAGAGACGTTATCCATCACGAACAATTTTCGGCAGCCATGCGCGCGAGCATGAATGATCCAGGCTGCCCCGGACGCCGGCTGGACTCAGCTCAGCCGCAGCCCGAGCTCGCGGAGCTGGGCGGCATCGACTGGCGCCGGGGCCCCCGTCAGGGGGTCGGCGCCGCTGGCCGCCTTCGGGAACGAGATCACCTCGCGAATGTTGTCCGCACCCGACAGCGCCTGAACAATCCGGTCGAGCCCCATCGCGATCCCGCCGTGGGGCGGCGCTCCGTAGCGCAGCGCATCGAGCAGGAATCCGAATCGCGCCTGCGCCTCCTCCGGGCCGATCCCGAGCAGCTCGAAGACCCGCTTCTGGACGTCGAGCTCGTGGATACGGATCGAGCCGCCGCCGATCTCGGCGCCATCGAGGACGAGATCGTACGCGCGCGAGGTGAGGCTGGCTGGATCGTTGAGATCCCCCGTCGGAGCCGTGAACGGATGGTGTGCGGCATCCCATCGCTGCTGCTCCTGATTCCAGAAAAAGGCGGGGAACTCAACGACCCAGAGCAGGTCGTGGCGCCCGGCCGGAATCAGATCGAAACGGCGGGCCAGCTCCATTCGCAGCGCACTCAGCGCCTGGCCGGCGGTCGTCACCTCGTCGGCGACGATCAGCAGCAGGTCACCGGGCGCGCCCTCGAGCTTGTCGTTGATCGCGTGTAATTCGTGCTCGGCGAGGAACTTCGCGATCGGCGAGCGCCAGCCGGTCTCCTGCACGAACGCCCACACCAACCCCTTGGCCCCGTGCTGCTTGGCCAGCTCCGTCAGCGCATCGAGCTCCGAGCGCGGTAGCTCGCGCCGGCCTGCGTTGATCCCGCGCACGACGCCGCCCGACGCGAGCGCGCCTGCGAACACCTGGAACTCCGAGCCGGCGAGCGCTTCGCCGAGGTCCTTCAACTCAAGGCCGAAACGAGTGTCCGGGCGGTCGATCCCATAGCGCGAGACGGCCTCCGCGAAAGTCATTCGCGGCCACGGCGGCGCCGCGACGTCGAACCGTTCGCGCTCGAACACGGCGCCCATCACCGCTTCCATGCACTCGATCACGTCGTCCTCCTGCACGAACGACATCTCGACGTCGAGCTGCGTGAACTCGGGCTGTCGATCGGCGCGGGTGTCCTCGTCGCGGAAGCATCGGGCGATCTGGTAGTAGCGCTCGAAGCCGCCGATCATCAGCAGCTGCTTGAACAGCTGCGGGGACTGCGGCAAGGCGTAGAACGAGCCTGGCTGGACCCGCGCCGGCACCAGGTAGTCACGCGCGCCCTCGGGAGTCGAGCGTGTCAGGTAGGGCGTCTCGATCTCGAGGAAGTCCTGGGCGTTGAGCACCTCGCGCATCGTCGCGGTGACGCGATGGCGCAGCGCGATTGCGTGCTGCATCGACGCTCGGCGCAAATCGAGCGCGCGGTGCCGCAGCCGCAGGTTCTCGTCAACCGCAACGTCCTCGTCGACCGGGAACGGCGGCGTCTCGGCGTCGGCAAGCAGGCTCGCCGACTCGACCGTAAGCTCGATCTCCCCGGTCGGCAGGCTCGGGTTGACATTCTCGGGCTCGCGGCGAGCGACCGTGCCGGCGGCCGTGATCACATCCTCGGCACGGAAGCGGTGTGCGAGCCGGTGAGCCTCGGCTGCGGTCTCGGGATGGAACACGAGCTGGACGATCCCGGAGCGATCGCGCAGGTCGATGAAGATCAGCCCACCGTGGTCGCGGCGGCGATGCACCCAACCGGCGACATGCGCGTGGGTTCCGGCTCGCTCGGCGGTCAGCTGGCCGCACCAGGCGTCGCGGTAGCTGTTGGGACGGGGGGCGTGGTTCATGACAGGCGGCTCGCGCGCAGGATCGTCGGGATCACGTTGTCAAGATCGGTCTCGCGCTGCTCGCCCGAATCCATCTCCTTGAGCGACACGCCCTCGTCCCCGACGATCGCGACGTACCGCGCGTCGAGGCGATCGGCATGCTTGAGCTGGCCCTTGAGCGAGCGCCCGGTCAGCTCGAGCTGGGCCTGCAGGCCGGCCCGGCGGGCGGCCTGCGTCAGCTCGAAAGCCGCCGTCGAGCGCTCGCGGCTGGCGATCGCGACGAACAGGTCGACGAGCTCCGGGGGCGTCGGCAGCTCGCCCGCCGCCAGCAGCATCCGCTCGACCCCTGCCGCCCAGCCGACGGCCGGCGTCGGCCGGCCCCCGAGCTGCTCGATCAGCCGGTCGTAGCGCCCACCACCGCCAACGCCGGATTGCGCGCCCAGCGCGTCGCTGGTGAACTCGAACAGGGTCCGCGTGTAGTAGTCGAGGCCGCGGACGAGCGTCGGATCAAGCTCGTAGCGGATCCCGGCCTGATCGAGCAGCGAGCGGACAGCCGCGAAGTGCTCCGCGTCCTCCGGTGCCAAGCGATCGAGCAGCTTGGGCGCGTCGTTCATCACGGCCCGCGTCCCGGGATCGGTGACGTCGAACGCACGCATCGGGTTGAGCTCGATCCGGCCGCGAACCTCGGCGGACAGATCCTGCTCGTGGTCGCGCAGATATCGCTTGAGCTGCTCGCGGTATTGCTCACGAGTCTCGGGCGTTCCCAGGCTCGAGATCCGCAGGCGCACCTCCTTGACGCCGACCGCGTCGAGCAGGTCCGCCAGCAGCACGATCAGCTCGGCATCGGTTTCGGGGCTGTCGGCACCGATTGCCTCGGCGCCGATCTGCCAGAACTCGCGGTAACGGCCGCGCTGGGGAGCCTCGGCGCGGAAGAAGCTCGACAGGTACCAGAGCTTGACCGGCTGCGGGAGCTTGTGCATCCCGTGCTCGATGTAGGCACGGCACACCGGCGCGGTGCCCTCGGGCCTCAGCGTCAACGACCGACCGCCCCCGTCGTCGAACGTGTACATCTCCTTTTGGACAATGTCGGTCGCCTCGCCGACGCCGCGGGCGAACAGCTCGGTCGACTCGAACACGGGGGTCTCGACCTGCCGGTATCCGGCCGCCCCGAGGATCCTGCTCGCTCGCTCGCGCACGAGCTCGCGCCGGGCCGCCTCGTCCGGAAGGACGTCGAACGTGCCCTTCGGGGCTTGGATCACCGGTGCTCTGCGGCCAGCTCGCGCAGGAACGGATTCGTGGCGCGCTCGCGCTCGAGCGTCGTCAGCCCCATGTGTCCCGGATAGACGACCGTCTCGGCAGGGAGCGTGCCGAGCAGCGTCTCGATCGAGCGCCGGAGCGTGGGCCAATCGCCCCCGGGCAGATCGACGCGTCCGACTGAGCCCTCGAACAGCACGTCGCCGGAGAAGATCGCGTTCTGCTCGCGCAGCGCGTAGGTGACGTGACCGGGGCTGTGGCCTGGGGTGAAGATGACCTCGATCGGAAGTCCGGCGAGCTCGAGCGTCTCTCCGCCCGTGACGGTGTGATCGGCGTCGTAGCTCTCGAACGGGCCGAACCCGGGCCATGGCACGTAGTCCATGATGTTGGCGAGGACGTGGGTCTCGAGCTCGGGGCAGTACACCGGCGCTCGGGTCGCTTCGGCGAGCGGCGCCACCGCGCCGACGTGGTCGAAGTGGGTGTGGGTTACGAGGATCGCGTCGACGGTCCGCACCTCAAGTGCATCGAGCGCTTCCAGCAGCCGCTCGGGCTCGTCGCCCGGATCGACGACCAGGCCCCGGTCCGACCCCTTCTCGCGCACGATGAAGCAGTTCTCCTGGACCGGGCCGACGGTGAACATCCGGACGTCGATCATCTTCCCGCTGCCTTCTTGCGCATCCGCCGGCGGTACAGGAACAGCTCCATGTAGTAGCCCGCGGGCACGTACAGCAGGAACGCGATCAGCGCGAAGCTGATGCCGACGGTGAGACGGCTGCTCCCCTTGCCTGTAATGACCAGGAACACGAACATGATCGCGGCCGCCAGGCCGGCGCGAGTCATTGATGCAGTCCATGTCGGGGGCTTGTTGAGCTTCGCCTCTCGCGCTTCGGCGCGGGCCTGCTTCTTGCGCTCATCGGGTGTCGGCGGCCGTCCCGTACGCCCACGCTGCTCGATCGTGCCCGCGGCATTACCGCGGTGCTTGGTGCGGCGCTTGCGCTTGGTTTGGGCCATGGTGTATGGAGCTTACTTCGCCTGAGCCAGCGCGTCTTCGACCACGCGCCTGTTGCGTACGCTCACGTCGGCCGGAAAGCCGTCGAACGCGGCTCGTGGAGCTAGCCCGACGAGCTCCGCTTCGATGATCGGCGTGCGTTCGCGGACCGCCGCGACGACCGCGGCGAGCGGCGTGCGCCGGTGATCCTCGACGTTCGTCGAGACCTGCGCGCAGCCGCGATGCTCAAGCCACAGGCCGATTGCGCGAACCCCGGGCAGCCCGCCGGCGCCGCCCTCGCGGATCTCGGCGGCGATCCGCTTGGCATCGTCCTCGGTCGCTCCAGGCGCGAGCTCGACGTTGAAAGCGACCAGCGGCGCCCGCGCCGACACGAGCACCGCCCCGGCAGTCCGGTGAAGCGACGGCGGACCGTAGTCGGGTCGGAGCTCGCCGGCCTCGAGCCTCGCGGCGAGGCCGACTGGGCCCCCGCGCCTGAGCTCCGCCCGGGTGCGGCCGCCCGCCAGCTCTCCGTACAGAAACACCGGCACCTGCAGGTCCTCGCCGAGCCGGTCGGCGAGCACGAGCGCCTCCGCGCACGCGGCCCCGTGATCGGACTCGGTCAGGTACACGATCGGCGCCACGTCGACCGCGCCGACCCGCGGGTGCGTGCCCTCGTGACGGCGCAGGTCGACGCGGGCGATCGCCTCGCGCGCACCGTCGACGACGTCGGCAGCCAGCGCGCCGGGCTCGCCCGCCAGCGTGTAGACCGTGCGGTGATGATCGGGATCGGAGTGGACATCGAGCAGTCGACCTCCAAACGCAGCTCTGATCGCCTCGATCGCGTCGGCGTCCCTCCCCTCCGACACGTTCGGGATCGCGAGCAGCGTCATCGCTCCCGGTCCTCCCCGAGCGCCATCGTCAGGCTGGGATGACCCAGCGCCCGCTGTCGAGCACGCGGGTGCCCCCGACATCGAGCGTCGCTTCGGTGATCACGACGTCGAGATGAATCGGCACCGAGACGGTGCCTCCGATGCCGGCGCTGGCACCAAACGCGACGTGGACGGTGCCGAGGATCTTCTCGTCCTCGAGCACGTTACCGGTGAGCGTGGCGCGGTCGTTGGTGCCGACGCCGAGCTCGGCGAGGTTGGTGCCGGCCTCGCCGTGGACCCGCAGCCGCTCGATGTACTCGGGGCCGAGCCCGTCCTGGGCGTCGACGAGCCGGCCCGCGGCCACCGTCAGCCTTACCGGCGGGACGCTCAGACCGAGCGGCGCCAGACTTGACGCGACCAACTTGCCCTCGCCGCCCAGCGGCGCGATGAACGCCTCGCCGCAGGGAAGGTTGCCGAATGCGCCCTTCGCGGTCAGGTCACCGTCGTCGGCGATCCCGGCGCGCCCGCTCAACTCGAGCGTGAAGTCCGACCCGCGCGCGCAGGTGACATGCGCGGAGTCGGCACCGTCGAGCAGCGCCGCAACGGTCCGCGAGCGTCGCGCCATCAACTCGAAATCCACGCCCATCACGCGAGCGAGCATGCCGCTCGTCACGCCCGGCATCGTCGCGCCGCGGGCGCCGCCATCGCTCGCCCGCTTACGCGCGGTCGTGTGGCTGAGCGATCGCGAGGTCGGTGCGATGAACACGTCGCAAGCAGCGAGTGCCGCCGCCAGCGGTCGCGGCGGCTCGGTGCCGTCGGTCGCACGCTCGTCCATCACGCCGAGCACCGCGTCCGCGCCCGCCGCGGCTGCCGCAAGCCGCAGCGCCTCGCCAATCTCGCGCGTCGCATCGTCGACGATCACGATCACGTCCTCGCCGGGCCTGACCGCCATGCAGCGGTTGACGACAGCGTCGATCGCGGGGCTCAGATCAGGCATGCCGCGATGATATGTCGCGCGCGGACCTAGACAGGCCGCGCGGCTAGCCCGCTGGGCAGCAGTTGTGATCTGGATCGTCGCACGGGTAGACGCACGGGATGTAGCCGCTGTCCAGTGAGCCGCATGGGCAGCAGTTGTCCTGAACGCCCTCGCACGGTCCGTACTTGCCGCTTGGGTTGAAGCCCGGGCAGCCAGGGTCCCGGCACTGCTGCTGATGCTGCTTCATCTTCAGCGCGGCGTTGTCGACGCACTTCAGAAAGAACACAACGGGGTTGCCTCGGCTTGGGAACAGGCTGAAACCGAGCGTGAACGGGACCAGGACGATCTGCGCATCGAACTTTCCGTTGGCGATAACCCCGCAGCGACCGCCATCGGCGTCGTACTCCTGGTGGGTCGTCCATATACAGCCCTTGTAACAGGCATCGCCGCTGGCGGCGTGGGCCGGGGCGGCGCGGCGCAGCAGTGGCAGTGCCAGCGCGCCGGCGACCGCGGCCCTCAGCGATTGGCGGCGAGTGAGGCGAACCGCAAGCCGATCGAGCCAGTGCTGTTCCGAGGCCCGCGGCATCAGAGCCCGAGATCCTTGGCCGGCACGAGGTACTGCTGCACGTGCTGAGCCGCATTCATTCCGGCCTGCACGTGGCCCGAGATCGCGCTGACCTGCTTTTCGATGTCGCTGGCATTCGGATTGCGCCAGGCGTGCCCGCGAGCCGTCCACGACGCCGCCTCTTCCTTCAGGGCCGTCATCAGGTGCTGCTTGTCGGTGTGCGGGAAGTCGACCTGCCCGACCTCGTGGCGGATCTCCAGGAATACGCTGGCGATCTGGTCGCATGTGTCGGCGGCGTCGAGCACCGGATTGTCGACGGCGCCGGTCGCCGCGAGATACCAGTTCGGCCCGCTGCCGGGCGGATTCCGGATGTCCTTCGGCGACAGCGGGATCTCCGGGTTCAGGTTCATCATCTGAGTCGCGTGGGCCAGACGGTGTTTGAGCTCATGCAGCCGATTGCGCTTGTACAGCGCGTGATGGACAGCGCGGATCTGGGCCGCGGTCGGCCGACTCATCTCCACCGACCTGCGGCTGCGAGCACGACCCTTCCCGGCGTGTTCAGCGATCTAGTTAGCACCATCGTCCCCGGCCGGAACATAACCCGGGGTGGTGTGGGTTGTCAAACGTTTGGGTGCTGCCGCGCCCGGTCGCGCGCGTGGGCGGCCTGCGCGCCCGCGCGCCCGCACGCTCGCGCCCGACGCGAGCAAGGCCAAACACCGCTCTCGCTCCCTGGCAGGAGGCCACTCGCGCTCCTGCGCGAGGCGCGAGGCCTGTCAACGTGACTCTCGACCCGCCGCGGCCGGCGACGTTCACTTTGACGGCGCTCCAGGCCGTCAACGTGACTCTCGACCCGCCGCGGCCGGCGACGTTCACTTTGACGGCGCTCCAGGCCGTCAACGTGACTCTCGACCCGCCGGGGCCGGCGACGTTCACGTTGACAGGCGGCGGTCACCCCCGCCGGCCCGGACGCCGGCCCACGGCCCCGGCCCCGCCCCGACCCTCGGCTAGACTCCCGCACCCTTGCCGGAGTAGCTCAGTCGGTTAGAGCAGCGGAATCATAATCCGCGTGTCGGGGGTTCGAGTCCCTCCTCCGGCACCTCGCCTTCGCAAATGCTCTTGTCGATTTGCAGGGAGTTTGGCGGAACTCGTCGCACGGTACGCGACCGCTACGAACGGCTTCAAACCGCTCGCTGGCTGACGAAACCGCTCATCGCTCACCCGCCTGGGCGCTGCCGGCAGCATGCAATTTCTCGAACGTGGTCGGGGGGCGAGGCGGAGGGCTTCTTCCTCGTCGGCGAGCGGACGCGCCAGCCGAGCGCGCACGCGCCCCGACGTCCTGGCGCCCTGGCCGGATTAGATCAGCGGAGGCCCGGGGAGGGCCGGCCGGGCGTCACGTGGTGTCCAGGTACCGATCGCGGTCCCAGTCGGTCACCTGCGTCGTGAATGCGCGCCACTCGGCCTCCGCGGTCACGATCACGTCGTCGGCGGCGGCTTGCCCGAGCAACTCTCGGATGCGCCGGTCGGCGCGGAGCGTCGCGATCGCGTCGCCCAGCGTCCGCGGCAGCGGTGGCCCGGCCGAGAACGTGTAGCCGACGCTTCTCGCGCCCGGGTCCGCACCGTCCTCGATGCCCGCAACGACCGCCGCCAGCACACTCGACACCGCCCAGTAAGGGTTAGCGTCCGCCGCCGGAGTGCGAAGCTCGATGCGCGTGGCGCCCGTATGCAGCACGGAGCGGATGGCGACGGTGCGGTTGTCGTCGCTCCAGCTGACGCTGGTCGGCGCGAACGTGTCGGGCTCGTAGCGCTTGTAGGAGTTGACGGTCGGCGCGCCGAGCAGCGCGATCGCCGGCAGATGCGTGATGAGTCCGCCGAGCGCGTTGCGCATGAGCGCATTCGGCTCGTCCGCCTCCGGGCAGAACGCCGGCGCGCCTTCTCGCCACAGCGAGACGTGGATGTGGCTTGAACTTGCCGAGATACCTGGGTACGGCTTGGCCATGAAGGTCTCGCGCAGGTCTTTGCGCCGGGCGATCTCACGGACGGCGTAGCGCAGCCGGGCGGCGTCGTCCGCGGCCTGTAGCGGGTCCTGGTTCGCGAGGTTGATCTCGAACTGCCCCGGCCCCTGCTCCGCGTTGAGACACTCGTACTCGACTATGCCCGGCAGCGCGGCCGCAAGCTCGCTCGTGAACGGCTCGAAGCGGTTCGCGTTGACCAGCGAGTAGCAGCACCGAACGCGGCGCTACCGACAGCAGCTGGCCATCGCGATCGACGACGTCGCAAAGGATCTGCCCGACGCCCTCGCGCCATGGAAGCCAGCGGAACGTCTCAAGGTCCGGCGCCAGGAACGCGTCCGGGTAACTGCTGTCGGGTCCGGTCAAACTCGTGCCGGCAAGGATCTCGCCCCGGTGGTCCCAGGCCAGGGCTGCGCTGCAGAAGCCCGAGCGTCGACGGCCGTCGGAGAAGTAGGAGCTCGGCAGCCGCTTGCCGAGCAGTTGGCCTTGATGATCGGTCCATGCGATCTCGACCTCGCGCAGCGCACCCGAGCGGCGCGCTTCCTCAAAGCTGAGCCCGTCCACGGGGCTCGTGCCGTTCGACAAGCCGGGGGGAACGCCTGCCGCTCGGCGGCGGGCTTCCGGGATCGCGGCGGCGCTATCCACGAGCGGCCTCCTTCCACGTCGCGGTGGTGGAGTAGCCGCGGCCGGCGTAGTCGAATCCACCAAGCTCATGGGTCGCCAGCGTCGCCACCGGCGGACAGGCGTAATACGCGCGGATCTCCTTGATCAGCCCGGCCTCGTCGAACACATACCACTCCGACCCCCGCAGCCGAACCTCGTCCCCGAGCCCGGGCTTGAAGTTCGACCACTCGATGACGGCCTCACGCCGCGCCTCGTCGACGAGCAGCCGATCAAGCTTCCAGTAGGCGCGACCGCTGCCCGCAAAGCCCTCCGAGAAGCCTCTGCCGATCGCCTCTGCGCCGACGAACGCCGTCTGCTCGGTCCCGTCCGGGAAGGTGTCGCCGGCCGGGAAGTAGTGGACGGCGTCCTGTGTGAAGAAGGCGGCGATCCGCCCCGGGTCGCGCGCGTCGCACGCGGCGTAGTACGCGAGGATCGTGGCCTCGTAGTCTCGGCTCACTGCTTCATAGGTCATCCGCCCAGCTCCCGTCGTTCGTAAGTCACGTTCATGTGCGAGTACCCGGCGACCGGAACCAATCGGAGTCATCACTCCCGGTCAAGCGCACACGGCAACGCAAACGTCGTCGACTGGAAGATCGGCGAAGAGACCGGACGTGCCGTAGCTGTGGCCCGCCGGGTGTGGATGGTCGCCGTGGCGGGCCTGTAACAACGGTCGGACATGCCGCCGATCGTGCACATACCGCTTCTCCAACGCAACCCTGCACAAGATCATCTCAATTGATGCAGAAATTGGGCGACCTTAAGCAGCTCACGAGGACCTCGGCCAGGCGCTCGGTCACGCTCCCGTCCTCGGACCCGTGGTGTGGGTTGAACTCGGTCACAGTCAGCGCACACACGCGCGCGTCGGTGAGTAGCTCGCTGAGCATCTCTCCGCACGCCGTCAGCGATGGGGCGATGCCGCGGTCCGTGTTCTCCGCCAGCGGCGCGTCGAGAAAGTCGACGACGTCGACGTCGAAATGCACCGCCAAACCGTCGCACGCCGACAGTGGCAAGAGCGCCGCCCGTGCACTGCGCAAAGGATCAGATGCCGCCATCTGCACGTCGACGACCGCCAGCCCACGGCCGGCGATCACGTCGGCCTCGAAGTCGGTGTGCGGCCCGAGCCCGAGGAAGCTGATCTGCCCCGAGCTCAGCAACGGTCGGTGACCTCCGAGCGCCGCGAGCCCGTCGAGGGCACCGTCGACGTCGAGCATGTGCGCCACGCCCATCCAGTCCAAGGCGCCGTCGATCGTGCTGTCGGGCACGTTGAGGTCGGCGTGTCGGTCGACGTAGATCAGCCCCAGCCGCGTAACACGATCCCGAAGACCGGCCACGGTGCCGACACCGACCGTGCAGTCGCCTCCAAGGACCACAATCGTGTCCTGCATTGGGGCAGATCGGACCAGCGCAGCGACCTGACCGGCACGGTCGATGACCGCACCCGCATTCGCTGCCCGGGGGTTGCCCAGATCCGGCTGCCACCGAAAGGGCGTCGCCTGTCCGCCGTGGCTCACCGCCACATCGACCGCTTCCAGCCGCTCGACCAAGCCGGCCTCGAGCAGCGCGCGGGGACCATCCTCCTGACCGGGCGCGTAGCCACCCGCGCTCGTCGGGGCCTCTATCACCGTCACCGTCCGCATCCGCACATAATTCCGCAGGAACCAACCCTTCGCACGACTCTCGAAGGCGGCACGAGGTCTGCGATCAGGTCACGCTTGATCTGCATGCGGGGCTAGCGACATGCTGTCAAGCGATTGGCTCAGCTCGGCCCGCGAGCCGATGCCGAGCTTCTGATAGACGTGGCGCAGGTGGTACTCGACCGTCTTCGGGCTCAGGAAGAGTTGTCCGGCCGCGGCGCGCGTGGTTTGGCCCTTGCTCAGCAGCAGTGCGACCTGAAGCTCCTGGGGAGTGAGCTGGTCGAGCGTACTCACGTCGCGGCGGCGGGCGGTCTCGCCCGTCGCGGCGAGCTCGGCCCTGGCCTGCGCGATCCAGGGCGTCGCACCAAGGCGCTCGAAGGTGTCGAGCGCCGCGCGGAGCTCCTCGCGAGCACGAACGCGCCGTCGTGCTCGGCGCAGACGGGCGCCGTAGACCAATTGGGTTCGCGCTCGCTCGAAGACGTCAGGGGTTCGATCGTGAAGTTCGAGTGCTTCGCCGAAGCGCGCGTCGAGCTCGTCGTCGGATCCGAGCATGCCGGCACAGCGTGCGCCTCGGGCACGCGGCCAGGGTTGACCCTTGGCGTTGGCTGCAGCTGTATACGTGGCTGCAATCGTCGCCGCGGCAGCCGGGTCGCCGAGGCGGACGAGAATCTCGACTAGCTCGGGCGCTGGGGAGAGGTCGACGTCGTCGATCCCGAGCGATTCAAGGGCGGTCTGCTGGTCTTGTAGGTGTTCGAGCGCGACGTCCAGGTGACCGAGGCCGAGCTCGAGGTCGGCGAGCGCGGCGAGAACCCAGATCCGGTGAGTGCCGACGCCAAGGTGCGCGGCGAGCGCGGCTGCCTCGGCGGCATGAGCGCGGCACTCCGGCTCCTTGCCTTGGCGAGCCTCGAGCCAGGCGAGGCCGGCGAGCGTGGCGGCGAGGTCGGTGCCGTAGCCGGTGTCCCTGGCCAGCCCGATTGCTTCGTGATATTCAGCGGCCGCTGCTGTCCAGCGGTCGGCGGTCGCGTCATGGCGCCCGCCGAACTGCAGAAGCTGCGCGAGGACGCTGACGGCCGCCTGCCGGCGCCCCTCCGTGATCGCCCGATCGATGACCGCCCGTCCGTCGGCCTCGCGGAGCCAAAGTGCTCCCAGCCCGGTCCACGTCAACAGCGAACGGTCCTGCCGAAGCGCGGCTGAGGCGTCGATCAGGGCAAACGCCTGCCGGATCAAGCCGGCGCCCTGCTCACCGTCGCCGATGAGCACCAGAGCGAGCCCGTGCGCCATCGTGCAGACGAACTCCGCACGCTCGCCGGGCGTGGCCGGGAGGAGCTTCATCGCGCGTGCAGTCGTGTCTGCCATTGTCGCGGCAGCGCCCGCGTAGAAGCACGCGCCGGCGGCGTCCGCGAGCATCAGCGCGCCGAGCTCAGCCTCGCCCGCGGCTGCCGCCATCTCGGCGGCGGCAACCAGCGCCGAGTGGCCCTCCATCACCGGTCCGCGGCGAACGAGGATCTCGCCCCGAAGTCGCTCGACATGAGCCGCCAGCGCGCCGCCGGGTGCCCGCGCGCGGACCTCCTCCATCAGCGTGGTCGCTCGCTCGCCCGCTCCGGCGAGCCACGCCGAGTCGGCTCCCTCATAGAGCAGCTGGGCGCTGAGGCCGTCGTCCGGCGTCAGCCGTGCGGCTCGCTCGAACGCTGCAGAGGCGGTCGCGTATGCACCGCGCCGGCGCGCACGCTCGGCAGCTTGTTGCAGCGCGGAGCACGCGGGTTCGTCCAGGCCGACGGCGGCCGAGGCGAGGTGCCAGGCGCGCAGGTCTGCGTCCCGGTCGGGGAGCGCGCCTGCGAGCGCTTCGTGTGCCCGCCGCCGCTCCTCGGGCGCCGCCGCGTTGTAGATCGCCGCGCGGGCAAGGGGATGCCGGAACTCCGCGATCCCGTCGCGGAGACGCACGAGCCCAGCGGACTCGCCCGGTGTCAGGTCGGCGAGCTCGAGACCGATAGATCGTGCGGCCCGCGCGAGCACGGTCAGCTCGCCGCCGTCGCTGGCGGACGCGAGGGTGAGCGCGCGCCGCGTGCGCTCGGGAAGCGGTGCGGTCCGATCCAGAAACGCCTCGGTGATCCGTCTCGACACCGGCACTGGACTGGCGAGCCCGGTGGCGGTGAGCTTCGTCGTCTCAGAGGCGACCTCGAGCAGCGCCAGCGGGTTACCGGCGGTCGCCTCGTACATCCGGTCGGCGACATCGCCGGCGACCGGCGCGCCGGCCTCGCGAGCGAGGAGCTCGAGCGCGACCGGGCGATCGAGACCGCCGATCTCCAGCGTCGGCAGGTCCGCGCCGTCGAGCAGCGAGGCGTGCCCTTCTCGCACGGCGAGCACGACCGCCACAGGGTCGGCTAGCAGCCGGCGAATGGCGAACAGGAGCGCCTCGGCGCTGGGCGGGTCAAGCCAGTGGGCGTCGTCGACGAGCGCAAGCACCGGACCCTCCTCGGCGTAGGCCGCGAGCAGGCTCAGCGTCGCGGCGCCGACCGCGAAGCGGTCGCCTGCACCACCTGGCCGCAGCGCGAGCGCGCCCTGGAGGGCAGCGGCCTGCGGGTCCGGCACGCGTTCGAGCGCCCGGAGAGCCGGGCGTAGGAGCTCCAGCAGCCCGGCGAACGGCACGGCCGCCTCTGACTCGATTCCGCGGGCGCGGAGAATCTGCATTCCCTCGCCGAGCTCCGCCGCATCGTCGAGCAACGCGGTCTTGCCGATCCCCGCCTCGCCCACGAGTGCCAACACTCCGCTGTGACCGACCCGTGCATCGGCGAGCAACCGATCGACGGCACGCCGTTCCACGTCACGGCCGAGCAGCATCTGGCGATTCTAGGTGCGGCACCGATCGCGAGCTCAGACGGCCCGCCGCACGACTAGGGGGCCCCCCCGGATGCGACCGCCGAGACCCGGACATACGGTCATCAGCACTGGTCATCAACCGCAGTGTGTCGAGCAAAGGAGACACCATGTCAACGATCGAAGAGGCCCGGCCGGTGGACGAGGAACGCCTGATGGCATTCGTGTTCCGCGCCGTCGAGGAAGTGGGCGCGACCTTGGGTGCCGCGCTGGTGGTGATGGGTGACAAGCTCGGCCTGTACAAGGCGTTGGCGGGAGCGGGCGCGCTGACCGCGGCCGAGCTCGCCGACCGCACCGGCGTGGCCGAGCGCTACGTCCGCGAATGGTGCAACGCGCAGGCCGCCGGCGGATACGTCGAATACGACCCTGCCAGCAGCCGCTATTCGCTGGCGCCGGAGCAGACTGTGGCCCTGACCGATCCCGACAGTCCGGCGTACCTGCCCGGGTTCTTCCAGGTCGCAATCGGCTCGGTGCTTGACTCGCCCCGGATCACCGAGGCCGCGCGCAGTGGCTCCGGCGTCGGTTGGCACGAGCACGTGCATGATGTGTTCGATGGCTGCGAGCGGTTCTTCCGTGCCGGATACAACGCTCACCTGATCCCGGAATGGCTACCGGCACTCGACGGCGTCGTCGAGAAGCTCGAGCGTGGCGCGAAGGTGGCCGACCTCGGCTGCGGGCACGGAGCCTCGACGATCCTGATGGCGCAGGCATTCCCGAACTCGACCTTCGTCGGCTCGGACTACCACGACGGTTCGATCGAGACCGCTCGCGCCCGGGCCGCCGAGGCGGGCGTTGCGGAGCGCGTTCGGTTCGAGCGTGCACCGGCCGCCGCGCACCCGGGAGGGGACTACGCGCTGGTGACGATGTTCGACTGCCTGCACGACATGGGCGATCCCGTCGGCGCCGCCGGCCACGTCCACGAGCTGCTCTCGCCCGACGGCACGTGGATGATCGTCGAGCCGAACGCGGGCGACCGGATCGAGGACAACCTCAACCCGGTCGGGCGCGCGTTCTATGGGTTCTCGACGTTGCTGTGCACGCCGGCGTCGCTCTCGCAGGAAGTCGGGCTCGCGCTCGGCGCTCAGGCCGGCGAGGCGAGGATCCGCGACGTCGTCACCGCGGGCGGGCTGACCCGGTTCCGGCGCGCGACCGAGACGCCGTTCAACCTCGTGTTCGAGGCCAGGCGGTAGGCCCGGCGTTTTCGCGATGGGGTGATCGCCCGCGTTAGGATCGGCACTATGGGCCGGACCGGGACCGAGACGCCCGCGCGGGCGCCTGACGACTGCGGCCACATCGAGCGCGACGGAGTGCGGGTCTGGTGGGAGGCGTATGGCTCCGGCGACGCGGCGATCCTGCTGATGCCGACATGGTCGATCGTCCACTCTCGCCACTGGAAGGCGCAGATCCATTATCTGGCGCGCCATTTCCGCGTGGTCACATTCGACGGTCGTGGAAACGGCCTGTCGGACCGGCCGGGCGAGGAACGGGCATACGCCGACGCGGAGTACGTGGCCGATGCGGTGGCGGTGCTCGACGCCAGCGGGGTAGCGCACGCGGTGGTCGCAGGGATGTCGTGCGGCGGGCGCTACGCGCTGGCGCTCGCCGCGCATCACCCGGACCGCGTGCGCGGGGTCGTCGCGATCGCCCCGTCGATTCCATTCCTGACGCCGCCGCACCCGTGGCGCACCGAGTATGACTTCGACGCACCGCTCGAGGAGCACGAGGGGTGGGCGAAGGACAATCGCCACTACTGGCTGCACGACTACCGCGGCTTTCTGGAGTTCTTCTTCTCGGAGGTCTTCAACGAGCCACACTCGACCAAGCAGATCGAGGACTCGGTCGCGTGGGGCCTCGACACGACGCCGGATGTCCTGCTGGTCACCGAATGCGACCTTGCCTACGCCGACCAGGAGGGGGCCGAGGCGCTGTGCCGCGGCGTTATCGCGCCCGTGCTCGTGATCCACGGGGACGCCGACCGGATCACCCCGTTTGAGCGCGGTGTCCGCGTCGCCGAGCTCACCGGCGGGCGGCTGGTGCGGTTCGAGGGCTCAGGTCATGCCCCCCAAGCCCGGGACCCGGTTCGCGTCAACTGCCTGATTCGCGAATTCGCCGAGCAGGTTGGCGGATGCCCCGCAACACCGGCGCGCTGGGTCCGCGCCCCGGCACGGCGGCGACGTGCGCTCTATGTCTCCTCACCGATTGGCCTCGGACATGCGTGGCGTGACGTCGCGATCGCAGAGCAGCTGCGCCGTCGTATCCCCGCTCTGGACATCCAATGGCTGGCGCAATCGCCAGTCACCGAAGTGCTCGAGCGTCGAGGAGAGGCCATCCACCCCGCCAGCGCCGAGCTCGCGAGTGAGTCTCGGCACTTCGACCTGGAAGCACGGGAGCACGAGCTGCACGCGTTCGAAGCGCTACGCCGTATGGACGAAATCCTGTGCGCGAACTTCATGGTCTTCAACGACGTCGTCCGCGAGGACATGTTCGACCTGTGGATCGGTGACGAGGCGTGGGACGTCGATTACTTCCTCCACGAGAACCCCGAGCTGAAGACGGCCGCGTACGCGTGGCTGACCGACTTCGTCGGCGTCCTCCCGCTCCCGGAGCGCGGCGAGCGCGAGGCGCTTCTCGCTGCTGACTACAACGCCGAGATGATCGAGCACGTCGAGCGTTTCCCGCGGGTGCGCGACCGGGCGATCTTCGTCGGCGACCCCGACGACATCGTCCCGGGAGCGTTCGGCCCCGGCCTTCCAGAGATCCGTGCCTGGACGGAGCGGCACTACGACTTCTGCGGCTACATCCCGACCGTGAGTCCTGCCTTGATGGCAGACCGCGCGGGGCTTCGCGCCGAGCTCGGCTGGGACGGAGAGACGGTCTGTGTCGTTACGGTCGGCGGCACCGGCGCCGGCGACCCGCTCCTGCGAAGCGTGATCGACGCGTTACCGGCCGTGCGCGAGCGCGTGCCGGGCCTGCGCATGATCGCAATCGCGGGTCCGCGGATCGACGCGGCTGAGCTACCACGAGCGGCTGGGCTCGAGGTGCGTGGCTACGTCCACGAGCTCCACCGCGAGCTGAGCGCGTGTGACGTCGCGCTCGTCCAGGGCGGCTTGACCACCACGATGGAGCTCGTCGCGGCCCGGCGCCCATTCGTCTCATTCCCGCTTGCCGGCCACTTCGAGCAACGACTGCATGTCCGCCACCGCCTCGAACGCCACGGCGCCCGAACCTCCATCGACTACGCCGATGCGACGCCCGACAGCCTGGCCGAGACGGTCGCCCGCGTGCTGGCGACGCCGGTCGACTACCGCCCGATCCCACCAGACGGCGCCGCCCGAGCGGCAGCACTGATCGCCGCCCTGCTCTGAGCTCAATAGACGGTGCGCTAGCTTGGCGCTGATGCGCGTCCTGATCCCTCTTCCGGACCACGATTTCGACGTGACCGAGGTTTCGGTGCCGTGGCGAGCGCTGGCGGATGCCGGTCATGACACGGTGTTCGCCACCGAGCACGGCGGCTTTGCTCCCGAGGCGGACAAGCGATTGCTCGACGGGGTCATCTTCGGCCGGCTCGGGGCATACGAACAGCCAAAGGCCTTCTATTGGCAGCTTCTCGGGACGACGGCGTTCCAGCAACCGCTTGCCTGGGCGGACCTGCGACCCGGCGACTACGACGGTCTCCTGCTTCCCGGCGGCCACGCACCGGGCATGCGCCAGTACCTCTCTTCAACTGCGCTCGCAGACAAGGTCGCCGAGTTCTGGAGGCTCGGTCGGCCCGTAGGCGCGATCTGCCATGGCGTTCTCGTATTGGCGCGCACCCGCGACCCGCGCACCGGCCGCAGCGTAATCGCGGAGCGCAGGACCACCTGCCTGCCGAAGTACATGGAACGGAGCGCTTACTACCTCACGGCTTGGCGGCTGGGCCGCTACTACCGAACCTACCCGGCGTACGTCCAGGACGAGGTCACAGCTGCCCTGAACGACCCGAGCCAGTTTGTCCGCGGTCCACGCACCCAGCGTCGGGGCACTCTCACGGACGACAGCGCCGCTTTCGTCGTGCAAGACCGTAACTATCTGTCCGCGCGCTGGCCGGGGGACGCTTACCTGTTCGCCGAGCGGTTCCGGCGGTTGCTCGAGGAACCTGCCGCGCGCGCGGAGGCGCCCATCACCACGAATCACACCATCTGAGGACTCAACGGACCCGGGCTAGCGATCCCCGGGGCCCGTTTGCAGGAACTCCTAGAAGCCGAGGACGGTGCTGCCCTCGGCGACCGTCGGTGGCTCGACAGTCACGTCGACGTTCTCCTTGACCCATTCGGCCGCACGGCGGGAGGACTCATCGGTGCCTGCTTTGTCCTGGCAGACGGCCACGGTGTGTCCACCGCCGTTGCTGCGGAACGCCGCATAGCTCATGAATCCGGGCACGGTGCTGATGATCGCCTTGACGTCCCCTTCCCTCGCGGCAAGGACATCGAACAGGTCCGCGCCACCCTGCCCGGAATAACTTCTGATGACGACGTACATGGTGTCTGCTCCATCTGCAGCTCGTTGCCGCGTCGGTTTTCTGATTAGCGGTGCCACCCGCGGCGCGCGCCATGCAGCTAGGTACGCGACGAGATAGCCGATATGACCGACGCGCCCTGACCGCGAACGGACATCCGGTCCTCCAACCACCGTACTCCCTACGGCATCCGACAGCGATTTCGGCAACCGATCGCGACCTCGGTCTATCTCGCCCGCGGCGCGGCCAGCGGATAATCATCCCGCGCTGAGGAGCGCATGAGGGGTGTCAGCGACCGCGGGCCGAGGTAATATCCGGCCGTCAACGGAAAGGACAACGGGGCAGATGTCATTCAAGCGCACGCTGGGTTGGCTTGTGATCTCACTCGTGGTGGTCGCCGGGATCTCATCGCTGCCGTCGTCTGGGCCATCGGCTCTGGGCGTGGCGCACGCGCAGGTGGCCGGAGGCGGGTCGGAGACGGGAACCGTCACCTACACGGGCTCCTACAGCGACACGCTGAGGTTCTATTACACGGTCGGGTCCGACAAGGGGAAGGTCTCCGAGACGAAGAGCGAGCAGGTCAGCTGGACGTTCACCTGGACCGGGCCGATGAGTACGCTCGACGATCCCAGCGGGAACGAGGTGCGCTGGAACAGCGAGAAGCTGAGCGGTTCGACCAGTGACATCTACAGCAACCCCGAAAGCGCCTCCAGCAACTGCAGCGCGGACCATCTCACGGCACCCGCCGGCCAGATGTTCGACTCGGTCGAGCCGGATCCCGGCGCCCAGATCGAGACGACGATGGGTCTCGTGTATTACCGAGCATCGAGCTGCGGCCTGGACCTCGGCTGCCCCGGCCCGGCTGTGTCCTACAAGCCGACCTACTGTGATCCGGGGGTGAGCTGGGACCCCGCCGCGGGCTTCAAGAACGGCAGCTTCTCGGGGGGCATAAGCATCGGCAGCGTCGCCGGCGGCGAAACCCGGTCCGGGTCCGCACGTACCGAGGTCACGCTCTCGGGCCTCACCTGCGACTCCGGGGGAGCTGCATCCGACCTCCCGGGGAGCGCGTCGACGGGAGCAGCCGGGTCCACCGCGGCGACAGCGGCTGCGGCGGGGAAGCTTGTCGTGAAGGCGGGCCCGACCGCGCGATACATCATCTCTGAGGTCACCGGGCTGAAGTACAAGTTCACGGCGTATACCGCTTGCGGCAGGACACCGTTCGACTTCGACTGGAAGCTCGACACGAAGAGGAAACCGGAGTACCTGCGGGTCACCCCGGCGAAGAAGTCCGATCACGTGAGCAAGGGCAGCGAGTCACAGCTTCCGATCCAGCTGCAGTGCAAGCTTCCCCCCCGGCTGAAGAAGGACGCTGAGGACTGGCATGTGTGCTGGGGCGTAGTCCGCTTCACGGTCGATGTCACCGACGGCCGAAACCGCACCGGCTCGGACAGCGCTTACTTCGTGTGGCATGGCGAGTGCAGCTCGCAGTCCACGAAGGAAAAGGACCGCGAGATCATCGATCGCCTCGGCGACGAGATCTGGCACGAGCTGCCAACGAGCCTCGCCAAGCTGGCGACGCCGGACGGGATCGTGAAATTGCTCGAGAACGAGGAGCTTGGGCCCTGGCTGCTCGTTCATGGCATCGGCGAACTCGGCGCAGATATCGGGAAGAAGATCCTCGACGCCAAGAACGCCGAGGCCGAGCTCAAGCTTCCCGACTGCTGAGGCGAGCGCTACCGACCTCGCGTCGGCTCAGCGCTCCTGCGCCTCGATCCAGCTCGCGATGTCACCGATCACCTGCCCGTCGACATGCTGCGCCGGCTCGTACTCCTCCGGGCTCGACGGGCCCGAGCCGGGCGTGAACAGGTGGTTGTGGGGCGGGTAGACGCGGATCGTCACGTTCGGGCCGGCCGCAAGTCGGGCCTGCCAGCGCGCGAGGTCATCGGCAACCGTCACCTGATAGTCGCGACCGCCTTGAAGGATCAGCATCGGTTTGTCGAGACGTGCCGCGACCTCTACCGGGTCGTAGTCGCGCAGGTCCAACCAGTACGCCGCCGGCGCCCCCAGCGGTAGCTCGCTCGATCGCGTCGCCGGCGAGAGGTCGGGGCTGTCAACCATCCGCGCCTGCTCGCTCAGCCTCTCGATCACCGGCTGCGATGCAGCCTCGGTCCGCGGTCGCAGTGACGCGAGGTAGCGCACCTGCCTGACGATCACCCAATGCAGGGGCTCGGTCCCGCCCGCCAGGACGATGATCCCGGCAACCGAGGGCTCGGCCGCGGCCACACGCGGAGCGACGGTTCCACCGAGGCTGTGGCCCAGCAGGAACACCCGCCCAGGGCCAACTCCGGGCTCGCGGCGCGGCGCCGCGACGGCGGCGAGCGCGTGCGGCAGATACTCGTCGGCGAGCGTGAAGCCCTCGTCGGCCTTGATCTCGCGCGGGTGGGCGTGAGTGACCTTGTCGAATCGCACAGCCGCCACGCCGCTGCTGGCCAGCCCCCAGGCGATGTCCTTTAGTGGCTTGTTGGCGCCGATCGTCTCGTCGCGATCGAGCGGGCCCGAGCCGGCCAGCAGCACGACGCCAGGCAGCGGTCCGGGCCGACGCGGAATGCTTGCCGTTGCGCCGACCGCGAGCGGTCCCGATCCGAGCGTGAGCTCACGCTCCGCGAACGAGGCGGGATCGACGTAGCCCGGCGCCTTCCATGGCGCGGTCCGCTGTGCGGCGCTCACGGGCGCGTGCTGGAGGCCGGCGAGCTGTCCCGCCTCGGTGACTGCGGCGACGAGAGTGAAGCCTCCGCGCTCGCACAGTACCGCTACCTTGACGACGCTCGAGGCGCCCGGTTGGGTCTCGCACAGCGGCTCGCCGACCGACACGATCGGCCCCTGGCGGTCGAGCTCCTCGTTCCACCCGGCCTCGAGCGTCTCGGGAGCAAGGAGTGCCTTGAGCGGGGGCGCGAACATCTCCCGGAGCTCGGCGAAGCGCCCGCCCTGTGCCAGCTCAAGGGCGGCAAGGCTGGTCTGCGACGCGGTGGCGGTCATCACGAGCTCCTGGTTACGGGCGTCCGGTGAACGCGAAGCGTGTCAGCATCCACTGCCGTGAGGGAGCCCGACGACCCGGCTTCACCCGCGTTGAGGCGCCCCAGACAGTGAGCCTGGGACGCCTCGAGGAGGAGCAGCAGCCGCACCGCCAGGAGCGACTGCTGAGAACCGTGCGCGGCAACCGGTGCGCCGTTGCGTGAGCCAAACAGGGGATCCGCGTTGGCCACACCTGCTCCGACGGTTCGGCGGTTCCGCCATCACGGTGCATGATCAGGGTAGGAGCCCAGTCGAGGCCGGGTACGGCCAGCTTGTCATCGAGATGTGGCGATCTTGTGAAGCCCCGTTGGTGAGAGGATGATCGGCCTATTCGGGGACCGCTTCCACAGCAAGAGTTCGACTGGATCTTCAACCGCGTTCCACGCCTGACGGTTGAAGTTGTGATTGCCTCGCGCGAGCACGGGGTGGTCTTGCAGCTGCGCGATTCGGGACCGTGCAAGGGGCTGTGGAGCCTGCCCGGCGGAACTGTTCGCTTCGGGGAGCCGCTGGTCGACGCCGTCGAGCGAGTCGCGCTCGGGGAACTCGGGCTGACCGTACGCGTCGGCGAGCTGCTCGGCTACATCGAGTACCCGAGCCACTACGACGCCGGGCTCGACTCACCCGTCGGGATCGCGTTCCGGACCCACGCCGACAGCCTCGAGACGGTGCCGCCGGGCTGCGAGTGGTTCGCGATCCTGCCCGACAGCATGCACGACGAGCAGCGGGCGTTTTTGCGCCGTCACCTCGAGGTCACGTAAAGATGATCTGGCCTCCGGCCGCGCGCTCGTAGAACTCGCCGACCGTGATGATGTCGTTGACCTGTGGGATGAAGTCGTCCTTGCTCAGGCCGAATAGATCGACCGACGCCTTGCACGCGTACAGGCCGGCCCCAGAGTCGGCGATCATCTCGATGAACTCGGGGATCGGCGGGATGTCGAGCTTCTCCATCTCCCCCGCGAGCTTGTGCGTGACCAGCGCCGAGACGCCCGGAAAGCCGCCGGCCCAGGTCGCCAGATGCAGGCCGGGGTTCCCGACCGTTGCGACCTTGACGTGGTCATGCTTGTGCCGGTTGATCGCGTCGAGCCCGAAGAAGGTGAAGAACACGTCCGCGTCGATTCCCTCCATCCGTGCACCGTTGGCCATGATCAGGCCGGGATAGATGCCCTCGAGCGACCCCCTCGAGACGATGATCGAGACCTTCGCGATCGTCTCGTGATGGGGCGTCGCTGCCGGATGCTGAACGAGCAGATCGGGCATTGCTTTCTCCTTTCCTAGATGCAGCCGCGTGGCTTCGGAATCCCGGCGATCTTTGCCGCGAGCTTCGCGGGACCTTTCGGGAACAGCTGGTAGAGCTCTTTGATCGGCACGCCGGACGCCTTGCCGAGCGTTCGGATCGACGGAGCGCTCCCGGTCCGAAGGTATGTCTCGCGCATGAAGTTGATGACCTGCCAGTGCCGATCAGTCAGGTGCTCAATGCCGCTTGTGGCCGCGATCTCGCAGGCCATCTCCTCGGTCCATTGCTCGGGGTGCTCGAGGAAGCCCTCGTGATCGACTTCGACCGGCGCGCCGGCATAGGTAAGGGTGCTCATCGCGTGCCTCCTTGGTTGGCGATCAAGTTCGTGTCCTTCCCGGTCAGCTGAAGCTGCGGGCTGATCCCGGGCAGATCGTGGCCCGGCAGCAACACGTGCCAGTAGATCCACTGGAACGCGAGCTTGGCCACATGGTTCATCCGCGACTCCTGAAGCAGCGGCAGCGGACCGACATAGGGCAACGGGAAACGGCCAGGAAGCGGCTCGACGTCGTAGTTGAAGTCGATCAGCAGCGCCCTGTGGAACCCGGTCTCGACAAAGCAGTTGGCGTGGCCGTCGAAGCTGCCCTGGAGCTCTTCTCCGGCGAGGTGGCGACAGATGTTCTCGACCACCGTGTCGCCCTCGAAGTGCGTGACCGAGCCGGCCTTCGACGTTGGCAGGTTGGTCGCATCGCCGATCGCAAACACGTTGGGCGCCGCGGCTGCCTGCAGCGTCGCCGGGTCGGCCGCGATGAACCCGAGCTCGTCGGCGAGTCCAGGGGAGCGGGTCAGGAATGGTTCGCCGCCGTGGAGCGGGATCGTGACGAGCAGGTCGAATGACAGCTCGCGCTCGTCCCAGCTCACGAGCCGGCGGCGCTCGACATCGACGCGTCCGGTGGCGAACTCGGCCTCCAGACCGATTCGCTTCTCGGCCAGCAGGCGGGTCAGGCGCTCGGACGCGATCGGCCTCGTGAACGCGCCGTCTAGCGGTGTCGCGTACACGATCTCGACTCGGTCGCGGACGTCGCGTTGGCGCAGGAACCAGTCGGCCAGGAAGCAGAACTCGAGCGGCGCGACCGGGCACTTGATCGGTAGATCGATCATGTTCACGACGATCCGCCCGTGATCGATCCGGCGCAGTGCCTCGCGCAGCGCGATCGCTCCGTCGAGTGTGTAGAAGGTGAAGACCTGGTCCCCCGAGCTATCAGCCGCGAGGCCTTCCGTCTCCTCCGGAAGCAGGATCGCACCGGTGGCGATCACCAGCACGTCGTACTCGAGCGTCTCGCCGCTGTCGAGATGCACCAGGTTCTCGGATAGCTCTACGCGGTCGACCTCTGCTTGGCGGAAGTCGACGTCCTGATGCAGCTGCGCACGGCGCGAACGGACGATCTCGCTCGGTTCGGCGAGACCGAACGGCACGAACAGAAGGCCGGGCTGGTAGACGTGGCGATCGTCTCGATCGACGACCACGATCTCCACCCGATCTCCGAGCCGTCGCCGCAGGCGATTCGCCGTAAGCGTGCCGCCCGTGCCGCCACCGAGGATCACGACCCGATCAGACATGAATCGATGATCGCCCCGTCGACGGCCGCCTACATCCGCGGAAACTGCGACGCGAAGCCGCGGAGAACTACGCGGCGACGCGGCCACGGTCGCGGACCTCCACGGCGGGCCCAGCCACCTCGGAGCAAGCCTGTTCGAGCTGCTCCTTCCTGATCGTCGCCGCCTTCGCACGCTGCTGCGCCGCGCCGGCCGGCTCTGCGAAGTGCTCGTTCAAGTACCTGACAATCGCCGCCTCGCCCTCGACGCTCACGCCGTCGGCGATCAGCGCTGGGATCGTCTGCTGACCGGTCCGGGCCATCAGCTCGTCTCGGTCCACCCGTTCGGTGGGCACCTGATGCACCGTGTAGGTCAGGCCGAGCTCGGTCAGGCGCTGGCGTACACGGTGTGATGACGGGCACCACTCCGTCTGCCACAGATCGAGTTCTGCTGACATCGCTCACAACTCCTTTCGATCACAGGCTGTCCGTCGCCTTCACCATCCCGCTGGGACTGCTGGCGGCGCCGGCCTGGACGAGCACGGTGTGGTGATCGCGTGAGATCGAGGCGCCAGCGACCGGCGCAACCACGGTCGCAACCGCCGGGCTGGCCTTCAGCGTGCGTTCCACCGAGGAGACCACGCGTCGGAATTCCGGACCGGCAGACGTCTGCGTGCGCGCGTGAATGACCGCCGTCAGGGCATAGCTCGAGAGGCCCCCAAAGTGCTGGTCAATCAACCGCCGAGCCTGGACCGACTGCGACCCCGATGCCTCCCAGCCGGCGCCTGAGAGTGCCGTCTCGACGCGAGGCGCCAGCGCCCCCAGGCCGAGCGCAACCACCAACCAGCTGATCGCGACGATCCGGCCATGAGTCGCCGTAAACCGGCCGATGCGGCCAATCGGACCGGCTGAGATCTCATTCATCGCTTGCACCTCGCCATCGCGGTTGCACGACTCGTCAACAAGGCTAAACAACTGTAGAGTTGTTGACGAGTACAGACTAGAGCGTAAACGACGGCATGTCAACTACACAACTGTGTGCTTGTGATATGATTCCCGGGCGATGACCACCTCACCCGTAACCGAGGCTCCCGTAACCGAGGCTCCCGTAACCGAGGCTCCCCTACCCGAGGCTCCCCTACCCGAGCCACTGCTGGAGATCGTCGCCCAGCGGTTCCGCGTGCTCGGAGAACCGATGCGGCTGCGCCTGCTCGACAGGCTGCGCGAATCCGACGCGACCGTCGGCGATCTGCAGGAGGCGCTGGGCGCCTCGCAACAGAACGTCTCCAAACACCTCGGCATCCTGCTCGCGGCCGGCATGGTCGCGCGTACCAAGCGCGGGAACCACGCCTGGTATTCGATCAGCGACCGCAGCGTGTTCGAGCTCTGCGAGCTGGTCTGCGGCGGCGTTCGCCGCCAGTTCCAGGAGCTCGAGTCGGTTCTGGCCGCCAGCTAACCGGCGACTGCTGACTCCTCGTCGGCGGGGACGCCGAGCTCGCCCAACAGAGCCCGCACGCGGTGCTCGATGTCGCCGCGGACGCGCCGTACCTCCTCGATCGGCGCGCCGATCGGGTCGCCGACCCGCCAGTCCTCGTGTCGGGACCCGGCCGGGATCTCGATCACGCCGACGCTGTGACCCATCGTCACGACGACGTCCGCGCCACGCAGGACCTCATCGGTCACGGGCCGGGCGAACTCGGCGTCGGGATCGATCCCAAGCTCCTCGATCGCGGCCCTCACCTGCGAGTCGATCGGTCCCTGAACCGCGGTCCCGGCTGAGTGGACCGAGACTCTCCCGTCAGACAGCATCCTGGTCAGAGCGGCCGCGAGCTGGCCCCGCCCGCCGCCGCTGAGGCTGACGAACACGACATCCCAGCTGCCCTCGGCCTCCTCCCCACGCGCCCGCCTGATCGCGTTCAGGCGCTCCCGCGTGAACCGGTAGGCCATCAGCGGCACGAAGTCGAACACCGTCGCGGTGTCGAGCACCCGCTCGACCGAGTCGCTCATCACCTCCTCGATCTGCGATCGCGGGAACTGACCGTCGAACTCCGAGACCAGGTCGCCGACCATGCGGTCGATCTGATGGCTCATGGCCGGGTCGGACGAGAATTTCACGGACGAGCCTCCCTGTCTGAATGACGCCTTGTGCCGCCATTTCAGCGCCAGGCACCGCATAGGTCAAAGACGTATTTCAGATAGCATCGAATGAGATCGCCTATGGATGATCGTCGCCTCCGCTACTTCCTCGCAGTGGTCGACGAGGGCGGGGTCACCGCCGCGGCTCGGCACCTTCGCGTCGCCCAGCCATCGCTCTCGCAGGCGTTGCGCGCGTTCGAGAACGAACTCGGCGCTAGGCTGTTTCGCCGGTCCGGCCGCGGCGTGCGGCTGTCGGCCGCCGGCGAGGCGTTGGTCGGCCCGGCCCGCCATGCGGTGCGGGCGATCGAGGAGGCCCGAACCGCGGTCGCGGGCGCCGTCGAGCTGCGGACCGGGGCGATCGAGATCGCGGCGTTGGCGACGCTCGCGGTCGACCCGATGGCTCCCTTGATCGGACGGTTTCGCGAACGCCACCCCGGGGTCCAAGTGCGCGTCCGCGAGCCTGACAGCGCCGACGGCGTCCGGGCGCTGGTCCGAGGCGGTGAGTGCGAGCTCGGCGCCGCTCATCTACCGCTGCCGGGCGACGAGCTAGCCGCGCACCCGCTCGGCGAGCAGGAGTTGCTGTTCGTGCTGCCCCCCGACAGTCCGCATGCGGACGAGCGGCCGCTCGGCCCGGCGGAGCTCGCCCGGACCCCGCTGGTCGTCAGCCCACCTGGAACCTCGACGCGGATCCTGCTCGAGCAGGCGCTCGCATCGGTGGGCGTGTCGCCCTCGATCGCGGTCCAGACCGCCGCGCGCGAGGCGATCATCCCGCTCGTGCTCGCAGGTGCCGGCGCCGCGCTGCTTCCCGCGCCGCTCGCCCTCGAGGCACAGCGGCGCGGCGCCAGGGTGCGCGCCGCGCGGCCGGCGATCACGAGAACCGTCGGGCTGATCCACCGGCGCGGGCCGATCTCCGCCGGCGCGCGGGCCTTCCTCGGTCTGGCCGGGTTCTCCGACCAGACCGGGTGAACCGCTGATCGACGAGCCGCAAACGCGGCGCGTCGGCGTCAGGCCGGCAGATGCTCCTTGATCCAGCTCTCGAGCTGTGGCCCACTCTCAGCGCTGACGATCAGCGCGTAGCGGGTCTCGGTGCCGTTGTGGAACCCACCGTGCCACAGGAACTCGGAGTCGACGACGGCCTGCTGATACTTCGGCAGCGCGATCCTGACCTCGCCCTTGCGGTCGAACTCGGTCGGCCGCACGACGAGTGAGCTCGAATCGTCATCGGTCAGCTCGAGCCAGATCCTGACGACCCAGCCGTTGCTCTCAGGGTTGCCCTGGTTGTTGTTGTCCAGGTGCAGGCCCCAGCGGCACTCACGCATCGTGTTGGCCGCCATCCGCAGCAGCTGCACGCGCCCGAAGCGGGCGCCGATCGACTCGACCCATGTGACGATCGTCGGGCACTTCTCGGCGTTCGGGGTCCAAACGCCGTCGAGGTCGGCCTTACCGTACTCCCAGAAGCCCTTGAGCTCGATCTCGCCGTTGGCGGAGGAGATCGGGGCGAAGTGCGTGGTGGGATCGCTCGAGTAGGTCGTGTACGTGAGGCTCTCCCATTCGGACTTGGGAATCTCCGGGCCCGTGTACTTGTCGAGCACCATGAAGCCGCCGGCGTCCTCGAGCATGGGCATCCGGTAGTGAGGGGTCTTGCGCTGTTTCAGAGTCGCCGGCCTGACGCCGGTGGCGCGCAGGATCTGTTTCGTGTACTCGTTCTTCAGCGCGGACGTGATTGCCGACACGAAGCCTCCAAAGCTAGGTGGACGTTTTGATGGGCTTTGCACACCCCCGGACACGACAAAGCGCCGCTGGCCGGTCGTACCGCCCCAGTTTTCAATTCCTAATCTTCGCATGCGCGAAGGACGGGCGCACCGCGGGTCGGGTCTGCGTCGCGCGCGAGAGCGATGCCCGCTCTCGCCCGACGGCGATCTCGTAGGACTTCGCGCCTCGCCCCCCGGTTCCTGCCGGGCCGACGACAAGCGTCCGCGTGAGGCCTCGGCCCCCGGCGATCTTGGCGGGGTCGCGGCGCGATCCCCGCAGCCCCCGGCGGCAGCCGATCGCGCCGGACCGCGCGACAGAGCCCGGGACAACGCGCGGGGAAGAAATCCACTCGCACCGACGTCTGGCGATATAGCTGTTCACCCCCGAGCAAGAAGCGGTTACGTCCGTCGTGACTACGTCACTACCCCCACCGGGATTCATCGCCCCCTGCCTGCATTTGGCTTGGCAGTGGCGCGGCGGCTAAGTGTCACCGCGGAGCCACACCAGTAGTCACTGAACCCTCAGAGCTAAACAAAGGAAAGCGAATGACTGTGCATGACAAGCCCGCCGAGGCGGGAACGGATACTGCTGCGCCGAACACGAGCGATCAGCAGCTTCAGAAGATCTGGGACGGGGTCGTGGGTCGCCGCGCCTTTCTGCGTCAGGCCGGACTGGCCAGTGCGATCGCGCTGCCCGCGTCGGCAGTCGCGGCCTCGAGCGCGAGCGCCAAGCGCGCCGGGCACCATCCGACCGAGGGCGACTTCGCAATTCTCCGGTTCTTGTGCGCGGCCGAGATCATCGAAAGCGACCTGTGGGAGCAGTACGCGGGATTCGGCGGTCAGGCCAGTCGCGACCGGCCGCATGACGGCCGCAACGCCTTTTACAAGGCGGCGCTCGAGAACCTCGACAGTGACATGCCCCAGTACATCTCGGACAACACGGACGATGAGGACAGCCACCAGGCGTTCATCAACGCGTACCTGATGTCAAAGGGTCAGCGACCGGTCAGCCTCGAGCCGTTCCGCACGCTCGCGCCGAGTGGCGCAACCGGCGGCGGGACGAAGAAGCGGATCACCAACCTCAAGAGCCTGAACGTCGATACGAGCTGGTATTTGCGATACCGCGCGGTCACGAACCCCGACTTCGGGGCGACGTTCGGCCAGGCGGTCACGATCACCCGACAGCCCGTGATCCCGATCTCGGACTCCGAGACGCCTCCGGGCGACGACGCGCCGGTGCCGGTCCCCTCCGACGCCGCCCATCAGCGGATGCAGGCGATCGCAAACAGCGCCGGCTTTCACTTCGCGATGATCGAGCAGGGAGGGTCGAGCCTGTACACGACGATGGCGTTGAAGGTCTCGAGCGTCGAGGTGCTGCGGATCGTGGTCGCGATCGGCGGCGTCGAGACCAACCACTTCTCGCTGTGGCACGACAAGGCCGGCAACGCCGTCGCCGACCCGCTGGCCGGGGTCAGGGATCCGCAAACCGGGACGTTCTTCCCGAACCTCAACAGCTCGGGCGGCGAGAAGACACAGACGAACCTGATCCTCCCCGAGCCATGCGAGTTCATCCCGGGGCTGCCCGCGTGCTCGGTGGTGCGCCCGACGATCGCCTCATTGGCCGGCGCGCGAGCGGCGGTCAACGCGCTGACGGCCGACGGCCTGTTCTCGGGGCAGTCACAGAGGTTCTTCGCGTTCATCGGCCGCCTTGCACGAGAGGCCGACGCCGCAATGCGACAGATCGGGTAGGGGGCTGGGGGCCGCGGCTGGGCGCGCCACGCGCCGGTGTGCCCAGCCGCCTGCCGCCCGCCGCCCCGCCGCCGGCGCTAAGTCCACGCCGATCAGTCGCCGTCGTTGATCAGTTCGGCCGCCGCGAGGTTCCAGTGGTCGCCCGCGGGACCGCCTGCCGTGACCCTGATCTGGCTGTGCGCCGGGCCGGTTGGCTGGTTCGTCGTCTGACTCCAGAAGGTGTCCTCAGTGCTCGTGTTGAGCCACTGGTTGAGCATGATCCAGCCCGTGGGCAGCGCCCGTGCGCTCGCTCGGTCCCAGTCGTTGCCGGCGGCGAACAGCAGCGAGGTGGCGGACAGCGTCCGCAGCTCCAGCGATGGCTGCCCGCTCGACCCGCCGGCGGCCGCCGCGGCGCCGACGCCGTCAGCGCCCTCGACCGCCACGACCGTCAGCGACTCGTTGTATCCGCGCTGTATGAGCGTCGACGTGACCCGCGCGCCACGCACCGGGCGGGTCGCCGCCGCGGCCCAGATCTCGCTGTCGCCGTAGCTCCGATCGGCGCGTGTCACGAGCCGCCAGCGCAAGCCGCCGCCACGCACGGTCGCGCTCTGCTGCCGCGGACCGGCGGGGCCGTCGGCACTCACCAGCGCAAGCACGGTCTCGGCGTGCTGGAGGGTGTCGAACGCCGGCGTCGTAGCGACCCCAAGGCCGCGGGTGTTCAGTTTCGCCTGCATCACGAAGCAGGTCATCGGTGGTCTCGGGTTCTCGACGGTGATCGGAACCTGCGCGACGGCGCGATGGCCGGCCACATCCTCGACCTGGGCGCTGAGCGTATGTCGGCCGCGGCGCAGCCGGCGTGTGTCCCATTCGATCGCGAATGGGGCCCGGCGCGCCGCTCGGCCGAGCGGCCTGCCGTCGAGCGCGAACCGCACACGGGCGATCGGGGTGCCCCCGGCCGCATCGGCGACGACCGGCACGATCCCGGAGACGATCTCGCCGCGCACCGGATTGGAGATCGACACGGCTGGTCGCTCGTCGAGCCGCAGCGTCAGCGCCCCGCCGACCTGATGGCCGTGCTGCGAGAGCGTCAGGATCACGATTCGCGGACGTGACGTCCGGAGTTGTGGCGCGCGCCCGTGCAGCTCGAGCGAGCGTGATCGGCGGCCCCCGGGGTACTGAAGCTGTGCGCGCACGCTCGCCCCGGCCGCAACCACGCCTAGTCGCAGGCTGAGCACGCCGCGCTTCCAGCGGACGCGTAGGACCTGCAGGGGCGGGCCGCGCACTACCCGGATCCGCACGGGTCGGGCTGTCGCAAGCTCGCCGCGGGAGTCGGTCACCTCGGCACTGAGCCAGTGTCTCCCGGGCGCAGTGGCGCCGACGGTCCAGAGGTAGCGGTACGGCGCCCGAGCCTCGGCGGGGCCGAGCGGGCGGCCGTCGAGCAGGAACCGGACGGAGCGGACGGTAGCCGGCGCATGGGCCGACGCGAGCGCCCGCAGCGCCACCGATCCCGACACGGTGGTGCCGCTCGACGGGCTCGTGATCGTCACGCTCGGCGGCGTCGCGCCCGGGTTGCTCTGACCGAGCACGGTCACCCGGTCACCCGCGATCCGCAGGGTCGTGTCGGTAACGTCGTTGGCGGTGTCGCTCTCAGTGAACACGTGCCGCGGATCGACCACCGCCCGGAGAATGTAGGTCCCGTTGGGGACCCTGGTCAGCGCGATCGGCTGGCCGGCATCGGTCTGGTCGTACTCATCGCCCCAGCCGACGGACCAACCCAGCGGCTTCGTCGGGTCCTCGCAATTGCTCGGTGAGATGAAGGTCTGCGCCGGCGTGTCGGGGACGCCTTTCACGATCGTGTCTCCGGTGATGCAGTAGTCGGTCTTGGGGCTTGTCGCGACGACCGCGCCCGGCGAGCCGTCGCGGTTGATCCGGTCAAGCGTGAACGCGGTCAGCGGAAACTGGTAGTCGCTCGGCGGATGCCACTCACCCGTGGCGGCGATCGGGACGGTGCGGTCGAGGACCCAGCTGCCCGGACCGCGCAGACGGTAGATCGCCTGCTTGAAGGTCGAGATTCCGGTCCGCGCGTCGTAGGACGGGTCGATCTCGAATGGCCCGGCGCCGATGTCAGCGGTGATGTGGGTGAAGCGGAGCTCGCGCGCGCCCGTCGAGGAGTCGATCCCGATCGAGATCAGTTGCTTCGGCACGAAGATCCTCAGATCCGGCAGCGCCCCGCCCTTCGCGCCGGCGGTCGCGGCGCAGGCCGCAGCCACACTCGCTGCCGCGATCGTGACGGTGCTGAGCCTCCGCAGGCGCCGGGTCCAACCGTCGCCCCGACTGCGCACGAAGCCCATACGAGCTAATCGGTGTCGACGGCCATCAGCGTTAGCCGCACGCGTGACTCACTCAGCCGCGATCGCGCGCCCGACGGTCAGCGTCTCGCGCAGCTCGGGCTCGAGCTGCGCGTAGCGAGCATCCGGCTCAGCGCCGAGCCCATCCAGCACCTTGCTGAAGAAGCACCTCGCCGCCGCGGCCATCACGACCTGGCAGATCTCGGCGTCGCTGCAGCCGAGCTCACGCAGCCGTCCGACGTCACGCTCGGTGACGGATGTCGCGTCGGCGGCGACCTTGTCGGCGAGGTCCATGACTGCGACGTCGAGGCTCGAGAGGCCCGCGCTCCGATGATCCTCCACGATCTCGCGCACGCCCTCGGGGCTCAGGAACTTGTCGATCAGGACGCTGCCGTGGGCCAGCGTGCAGTAACTCGATCGAAGCCGCCGCGCAGCCGCGACCGTAGCGAGCTCATAGCGGCGCAGGTCCATCTCGGCCTTGACGGCGTCGTTCAGCTGGCGCCAAGCGGCGTACACCTGCGGCCGCAGCGAGAACACGCGAGTGAAGTTGGGGAGATAGCCGAATGCCTCCCGATCGGTTTCATACATCAGCGCGACCCGCGCGTCCGCGTCGGCCTCGGGCACCGTCTCGATGTAAGCCATGCGAGCTCCTCTCTGAATCGTGCCGACGGCGCCTCCAACCCGCGCAGCACACTACCGTCCGAGGCACTGGTGACCTCGGTTTCGGACACCGAACGCCGCGGCGGTTCTGAACGCCGGGTCGGCGCAGTCGATCTTCAGCGCCGGATCACGCCGATCCGGGTCGGCCTGCTGTGCCTTGTGCTCGTCGGAGCGATCGACGCGCTGATCCGCCACGAGGCGGGGTTGAGCGGCGACGAGCGCTTCTACGAACGGATGGCTCTGCATCCGGGCGGGCCCCACAACTTCCCCTACGCCTACCGGATCGGGGTGCCGTGGCTCGTTCACATCCTGCCGTTCTCGGTGGTCGCCTCATTCACGCTCGTGGCGGTGCTCGCGATCGCCGCCAGCGGCGGTGCCATCTACGCGCTGCTCGAGGAGTTCGAGATCGGGCCGCGCCTCGCCGCGGCACTGGCGGTCGGGTTCGCGCTCTCGCCGACGCTGCTGGTCGTGCTGCCGCGCCACGGTCGCAGCGTCGACCCCGCCGTCGTCCTGGTGCTGACGCTCGGCTGCCTGTTCATCGTCAGGCGCCAGAAGCTCGCGCTCGCGCTGACGATCCTCGTCGGCGCAACCGTCCACGAGTCGTGCCTGTTCCTGATCCCGCTCGCATATGCCGTGTGGGCGCGCCAGCTGGTGGATCTCGAGGCACTTCGCGACGTCGCGCTGATCGCCGCCGCCCCGGTCGTTCTGTACGTCGTGATCCGCACGTCGGTCGACGCCGTCGCCCGCCAGTACATCCCGGGCTACTCGGGTCCGTTCCTGGACGCCCGCTTCGACATCCTGCAGCAGGGGCTGTCGAGCAGCGACCGCGGAATGGAGCTGCGGCGGATCGCGCTCGCGTACGGCCCGCTGTGGCTGGTCGCGCCGTTCGCGCTGGGAAAGGTGCAATTCGTCCGGCGCGGCCTCGTCCTGATCGTCCTGTGCGCCGCCTCGATGAGCTTCGCGTTCGGCTGGGGCAGGGTGATCTTCTTCGCGGCGCCGGTCGTGTACGTGGCGGCGGCGTCGGTGCTGCAGGGCCGGAGGCGCCTCGCGATCGTCACGGTCGCTGCCCTGCTCGCGATGGACATCGGATACGCGGTCTACCTGCAGGCCTACGGCATTCAGCACGGCATCGATCCGACGATCACGACCAGCCAGAGGGTGCCGGCGTACTGAGGCGGCGCGGTTACATCCGGCGCTTGGGCGGGGCGTTCCCGCATGGCACCCGGACGGCATCGGATTCCGTCCGGTACCCGGGCGAACATATGTTCGTGTCTGACGCGACGATCCTCCACGCCGACCTCGACTCGTTTTACGCCTCGGTCGAGCAGCGCGACAACCCTCGGCTGCGCGGCCGGCCGGTCGCCGTCGGCGGTGGCGTCGTGCTGGCCGCGAGCTATGAGGCCAAAGCGTTCGGCGTGCGCACCGCGATGGGTGGCACGCGGGCGCGGCGGCTGTGCCCGGAGCTGATCTCGGTTCCGCCGCGGATGTCCGCCTACAGCGAGGCGAGCAAGGCGGTGTTCAAGGTGTTCGAGGCGACCGCGCCGGTGGTCGAGGGCCTGTCGATCGACGAGGCCTTCCTGGACGTGCGCGGGCTGGATCACATCTCGGGCACGCCGGCCGAGATCGCCGCAACCCTCCGGCGCGAGGTCCGGGAGCGCGTCGGTCTCCCGATCACGGTCGGCGTCGCCCGAACGAAGTTCCTGGCAAAGGTCGCGAGTGGCGTCGCCAAGCCCGACGGCCTGCTCGTCGTCTCGCCCGGGCACGAGCTGGCGTTCCTGCACCCGCTCGAGGTCGAGCGTCTGTGGGGTGTCGGCGTCGTGACGGCGGGCAAGCTGCGAGCACGTGGGATCACGACCGTCGGCGAGGTCGCCAAGCTCGACGAGTCGACGCTGGTCGCGATGCTCGGCAGAGCCGCGGGGCGCAAGCTTCACGCACTCGCCCACAACCGCGATCCGCGGCTGGTGCATGTGCGCCAGCGACGCCGCTCGATCGGCTCCCAGCGGGCGCTCGGATCCCGGCCGAAGCTCCGCGCCGACCTCGAGGCGACGCTGATCGCGCTGGTCGACCGGGTCTCGCGGCGGCTGCGCGCGGCCCGGCGGGTGTGCCGCACGGTGGTCCTGCGGCTGCGGTTCGCCGACTACAACCGCGCCACGCGTTCGCGCACGCTCAACGCACTGACGGCGCGCACGCACGTGATCCTGACGGCGGCGAGCGAGTTGCTGGCCGAGTCGATGGCCCTGATCCGTCGCCGAGGGATCACGCTGATCGGCATCGCCCTGACGAATCTTGCCGACACCGTCGGGCTTCAGCTGACGCTGCCGTTCGATCGCACGGTCGAGCTCGACGCGACCCTCGACAGCGTGCGCGAGAAGTTCGGAACCGGCGCGATCACACGCGGCGTCCTGGTCGGCCGCGACCCCGGCATCTCGGTCCCGATGCTCCCGGACTAGCAACTAGCGCCGGCCCGCTTCACCCCCGCGCGCGCGGAACTTTCGCAATTAAACGCCGAATGCCGGCGGTGAATTGCGGTTCATCGGCTCGGAGGCGCGAGCGCCGTAGCTACGATCGCTCCTCGGGCGCGATCACCTCGTGCAGCCGGTGGCTGTCGACGTCATAGATGAAGCCGCGAACGCCGCCCGTGTGGAGCAGGAAGGGCGAGCGCCTGAGGCGAAGGATCGACTGGCGGACATTGGCCTCGAGGTCGGTGAACGACTCGATCGCGAAGGCGGGCGCAACCCCGGTCGCGTCCTGCAGCTCGGCCCGGAAGCCGTCGTCGGTGATCGACATCATCCCGCAGTTGGTGTGCTGGATGAGCATCACCTCGCGCGTTCCCAGGCGCCGCTGGGACACCGCCAGCGACCGGATCATGTCGTCCGTGATGACGCCGCCGGCGTTGCGCATCACGTGGGCCTCGCCAGGGCCGAGCCCGAGCGCGGCGAACACGTCGAGGCGACTGTCCATGCAGGTCACGATTGCCAGTCGGCGATTCGGCCGCACATCGAAGTGGACCTCGGGAATCGAGTCCGCAAAATCCCGGTTGTTGGTGAGCAGCAGTTCGATCTCGTCCATGGCGCCCACCCTAGACACTTTCGGGACTCGTCCGAGGCGGGGCCGGCGCGATCGGCGGAGGCGCGGGCCGGCGCGGTCATCCGAGGTACAGCCGGGGCGATCGGTAGAAGTTGTGGATGGCCGCAGACGAGCTTCCGATTGGTGAGCGGGTCGAGTGGGCGCCGGTCGCGCGCCCGGGACGCACGGCGTTGCAGGGCGAGCACGTGATCGTCCGGCCGGTTCGCGCCGACGACGCCGAGGAGCTGTACGCCGTCTCGCACCCGCCCGAGGGAGATGTCGCGACCTGGACCTACCTGTTCGATGGCCCGTACGAAAGCCCGCAGCACCTGCGGGCGATGCTCGAGAGCGTCGAGCGCTCTCCCGACCCGATGTACTTCGCGCTCGTGCGCCGCGCCGACCAGCGACCGTGTGGTGCGGCCTCCTACATGCGGATCACACCGGAGTTCGGCGTGATCGAGATCGGCAACATCTGGTTCGGGGCGCCGCTGATCAGGTCGACCGCCGCGACCGAGGCGATCTTCCTGCTTGCCAGGCATGCGTTCGACAACCTCGGCTACCGCCGGCTGGAGTGGAAGTGCAACGCGTTGAACGCGGGCTCGCGACGCGCCGCGGTGCGCTTTGGCTTCACCTTCGAGGGCATCTTCCGCAACCACCTCGTGATCAAGGGTCGCAACCGTGACACCGCCTGGTATTCGATCATCGATGACGAGTGGCCGGCGATTCGCAGCGGCTTCGAGAGCTGGCTCGCCCCCACGAACTTCGACGCCGACGGCCGCCAGCTCCAGCGACTCGAGCAGCTGATCGAGCAGGCTCGCGCGTAGGGCCCCTGCATCGAATCCAACGTTGTTCCCGATTATGGGGAACAACGTTGGAGGGATGGGGTGCGTTCAGCCTTGAGTCAGTCGGAGCCCCTCGGAGCTTCCCCGCCCGCCCCGGGTCGCCCACCCGCCCCACCGACCCTCGCCAACCCGCCCCCGCCAGGCGTCCCAAACCGACCCACGTCCACCCGCCCGCCGTCTAGAGTCCCGAGCCGTGGATCTCTGCTTGATGATCGAGGGCCAGGAGGGTGTTACCTGGTCCGAGTGGCTGGCGATCGCGAGGGCATGCGAGGAGCACGGCATCCCGGCGCTGTTCCGCTCCGATCACTACATGAACCTCCACGACCTGCACCCTGAGCGGATCTCGCTCGACGCGTGGGGCACGCTCAATGCGCTGGCGGCCAGCACCTCGAGGCTGAGGTTGGGAACACTCGTCTCACCGGCGACCTTCCGGCACCCGTCGGTGCTGGCGAAGCTGGTCGCGACGGCCGACGTGATCTCCGACGGCCGGATCGAGCTGGGAATGGGTGCGGGCTGGCACGAACGCGAGAACGAGGCCTACGGCTTCCCGTTCCCGCCCGTCAAGGTCAGGTTGGACGTGCTCGAGGAGCAGCTCCAGATCGTGCTCGGAAGCTGGACCGAGGAAGGGTTCTCGTTTTCCGGCCAGCACTACACGCTGCGTGACCTCGATGCCCGCCCCAAGCCCCAGCAGCGGCCCCACCCGCGGCTGATCCTCGGGGGCAGCGCGGGTCCGCGGGGGGCGACGCTCGCGGCCCGCTACGCCGATGAGTACAACACGGTCTACCCGACGCTCGACGACGTCCACGAGCGCCGCGCCCGGATCGAGCGGGCGTGCGAGCAGGCCGGACGCGAGCCGATCCCGCTGTCAGTGATGACCGGAGTGCTCGTTGGCGCCGACGCGGTCGAGGTGCGCGATCGGGCTCGGCTGCTCGGCGAAGCGCACGGCTTCGATCCAGAGGCGCTCGTCACAGCACCGCCGCCGGGCTGGATCATCGGCACCGTCGACCAAGTCACCGAGCAGCTCTCCGCGCTCCGAGCGGCGGGCGTCGCGAGGGTGATGTGCCAGCAGCTGCTGCATCGTGACCTCGATGCGATCGCGCTGCTCGGTGATGAGCTCAGACCAAGGCTGGCCTGAGGCGACGCCGATGATGACCTGCCGGCTCGGTGAGGGAGAGTCTCTGCGTCTGTTCGAGGAGGTCGACGCCCAGGAGCTCTACTCGGTCATCACCGCCAACCGCGCCTATCTGTCTCGCTGGCTGCCGTGGGCGCCGCGGCAGACGCTCGATCGGACGACGTCGTTCATCCGCGCGAGTCGCAAGCAGCTCGCCGACAACCAGGGGCTTCAGGCGGCGATCGTCAAGCAGAACCGGATCGTCGGCGTGATCGGCTATCACCGGATCGACTGGGAGAACCGCTCGACGACGATCGGCTACTGGCTCGCCGAGTCTGCCCAGAGAGCCGGCACGATGACGCGGGCGGTCACGGCGCTGGTCGACCATGCGTTCGGCACCTGGAAGCTCAACCGGGTCGAGATCCACGCCGGCACCGGCAACGAACGAAGCCGCGCGATCCCAGAGCGACTAGGCTTCACTCGCGAAGGCGTCCTGCGCCAAGCTGAGCTGCTCGGCTCGGGCTACGTTGATCACGTGGTCTACGCGATGCTCGCCGAGGAGTGGGGCGCGGCGCGTGGCGAGGCCGGCAGCCCCCGCGACGTTGCCCGACTCGGGGCTATGCGGGCCGGAGCCTGAGCGCCGACCAGACGTCGTCGACCGCGATCTGGCGTGCCGGGCGCATGCCCGCGCCGGCCCACGCCCGCGCCGGCCCCGTATTGTTCGCCCGCGGATGAGTGACGATCAGCCGATCCTGACCGGCGGATGCAATTGCGGTGCGATCCGTTACGAGGTCAACGCCCCGCTGCTGGGCGCGACCTACTGTCACTGTCGCCGCTGCCAGCGGCGGACCGGCACCGCGGCCTCGGCCAGCGCCAGCGCCGCACCCGGCAGCTTCAGGGTCCTCTTGGGCGAGGACCGGCTGCGCGCCTGGCGCCCCGGCGACGGCTGGGAGAAGTGGTTCTGCGGCGACTGTGGCTCGGCGATGTTCAGCCGCAATCCCGACGATCCCGACCTGGTCGGGATCAGGCTTGGGACGTTCGACGAAGACCCGGGCGTGCGGCCGAGCCAACGCCAGTACGTCGCCTACGCGGCCCCGTGGGAGCCGATTCCCGACGACGGCCTGCCGCGGTATCCAGAGGGCCGACCGGACCGCCCCGGCTCAGCTAAGCCCTCCGCGCGGGACCGCCCCAGCTCAACCTAAGCCCTCCGGGCCGGACCGCCCCGGCTCAACCTAAGCCCTCCGCGTCTCGACCCGCCTGATCTCCTTCAGCACCGACTGGAACCCGTGGCGGAAGCCGCGGAGATAGTCGTTCTCGTCGCTCTCGTCCAGGAACTGTCGCGGTCGCAGCGCCTCGAGGCAGTACAGGCGCAGGTCCTCGACCGTATGGTCGACGTGGACGGCGTGCTGCTGCGCACGCCACAGAGCCGCCCGCTCGCCACCGGCCAGCGCTCCGCCACGTTCACGGTCGAGCTCTGCCAGTCTCGCCCTGATTGCCGGGATCAGCTCCATCGCCAGCATCACATCCCAGCGTAGTTCAGGAGATCGGCGGCCGCCGATCAGCCCACGGCCGGGCTGTCTCGATCTGACCGGCAAGTGCATACAGCAGATCCTCGGATCCGTGGCGCCCGACCAGCTGGACGCTCAGCGGCAGCCCGTCGCTGCCGAACCCGGCCGGGATCGAGATCGCCGGCTGGCCGGTCACGTTGAAGACGGGCGTGTACGGCGTGAACCTGCCGCCGATGTCGATCGCCAGGGGCGCCGGTTTGCCATATCCGCCTTCGGCGGCGATCGCCGTCTTCGCGAGGCCCGGCGTCAGCAGCACGTCGGCTTCGCGCCACAGCGCCGTGATCCTGTCGGTCGTGGCGGCGCGCTTGGCCAGCAGCGAGGAACGCCGGCGCTCGGGCACGATCCGCCGGCCGGCGGCTGCCATCTGCTTGGTCAGCCGCTCGAGCTTGCTCGGGTCCGGGAGGGTCCGGGACTCCTCGTAGATCCCGCGCAGCCACATCTGCAGGAAGTCGAACTGCACCAGGCCGTAGCGCGGATCACGCTCGAACACGTCGTGGCCGAGCCCCTCGAGCAGCCTCCCGGTCGACTCCCACGCCCCGCGCTGATCGTCCGACAGCTTCGCGATCAGGCCGGGCGGGAACTTGCGCGAGATCGCGATCCGCAGCCGCCCGGGCGTCCTCGTCGCCGCCTCCGCGTAGCTCCCCGAGAACGGTGGCGCGGAGTCGCCGTCGCCGGCGATCGTGCCGTGCATCGCGTCGAGCATCAGAGCGCTGTCGCGGACCGTCCGCGCGAGCCCACCGTAGACGGAGAGCCCGAGCCATCCCGTGCCGCCCGGCTGCGTCGAGACGCGGCCGCGGGTCGGCTTCATCCCGACCAGGCCGCATGCGGATGCGGGGATCCGGATCGACCCGCCTCCGTCCGAGCCGGTCGCGCACGGGACGATCCCGGCAGCCACGGCCGCGGCCGACCCGCCGGAGGAGCCGCCGGGCGTCCGGCTCGGATCCCAGGGATTCCGGGTCGGGCCGTTGGCATCAGAGATCGTCCACGGGAAGATCGTCAGCTCGGGCACGTTCGTGATCCCGATCGGGATCGCGCCCGCCGCGCGCAGGCGTCGGATCGCCTCGGAGTCGGCCGTCGCCGGCGGTCCGTACGTCCGCGAGCCACGGGTGGGCGACTGCCCGGCCACCTGGAGATCGTCCTTGCACGCGATCGGAACCCCGGCCAGCAGCCCTTCCGATCGGCCGGCGTCGGCGGCCGCCAGCGCCTCCTCGGCCATCGTTACCCGGAATGCGTTCAGGCGCGGGTCGAGCGCCTCGAGCCGGCGCAGCGAGAGCTCGACGAGCTCGCGTGCCTGTACCTGCCGGGAGCGCACGAGCTCCGCGAGCTCGAACGGTCCTGCGAATGCAAGCTGTTCATCTGCGGTCGTTGTCATCCGCGTAGCCTCGCAGGCGGAGCGCGGGGGCCGCAAGCAAGCTCAGCTGAGTGCGCGCACCAGCTCGCGGATCGCGCCGGGATATCGATGGCTGATGCCACCGTGCTTTCCGTCGAACAGCTCCAGCGAGTGCTCGACTCCCAGCTTCTCGAGCTCGGCGGCGAACGCCTGCGCGCCGAGGTCGAGGAAGTACTCGTCGCGGTTGCCCGCGTCGAGGTAGATCCGGCGCATGCTCGCCAGCGCGTCCGCGTGCCGCGGAGCCATCCGCACCGGATCCCACTGCAGCCACCGCTGCCAGACGTCGTCGACGAGGCGGCCGGTCGCGATCTCGAACGGCAGCAGCGCCTCACCGGGGCGCTCGCTGTCGGGCGTGAACGCGCACGCATAGCCATACATCTCGAACGGAGCCCCGAACCGAGACCAATCGAGCTCCGGGGCGTCGGCCAGACGCTCGTGGAAGACCTCGTAGGAGCCGTCGAAGTGGTCGCGAAGCGCCCGCGCGACGACTGGGAAGCTACGCAGATATGAGACCTCGAACAGCGCATCCCCGGCATGCGAGGCGAGCGCTCCAAACACGTCGGGGCGCAGCATCGGCACGACCATCGCGCCGTACCCGCCGGACGACTTCCCGGACAGTCCCCGGTGGTCGCGATCGGCGCGGACCGGATAGCGCCCGTCGATGAACGGCACGACCTCGTCGCACAGGTAGTCCATGTAGCGGCCGGTGCTGGTCGAGTTCAGGAACTGCGAGCCGCCTCGCGAGGTCCAGGTGTCGACCAGCACGACGATCGCCTCGGGGCAGTCTCCGAGCGCGAACATCGCGTCGAGGCGCTCGATCATCGTCGGCTCGAACGCCTGCCGGCCGACCCACATGTCGGCCTGCCCCGTGAACCCCTGGATCACATACACGGCCGCAACGTCCTGCGCCGAGCCGCGGGCGACGCCGGGCGAGCGATAGACGTACAGCGGCCGGCGGGCCGGATCGCCGAGCGGATTGTCGGCGAGCAGATCGGACTCGACCACGAGCTGGTCGAGCGCACCCTGCAGCGGCCTTCCCCACGGAGGTCCGGGAAGGCCGTCGACGGCGGCCAGAGACATGTTGGGAACGTACCGGACCGGAGCCGCGATTCGGACGCCGGGCGGTCACTCCAGCTGCACGGAACCCCCCGCTCGGGGGATCGACCCCGGGGTATATTGAGTCGACGGACCGGGTCGCAGAGACTCCCGGCTTTGCAGGGTATGACTGACCGAGTCCACAACATCTCCACTAACGGCGCCGGCGCCGACATCGACGCGACCGAGACGAGCGAGTGGCTCGAGGCGATCGACGCGGTCGTCGAGCACGACGGCCCCGACCGAGCCCGCCAGCTCCTGACCCGTGTCGTAGAGCGCGCCCAGCACGCCGGGACCGGGCCGATCGCGACGCTCACGACGCCGTACGTCAACACGATTCCGGTCGACCGTGAAGCGACTCTCCCGGGAGATCCGAAGCTCGAGCGGCGACTGCGTTCGATCGTCCGCTGGAACGCGATCGCGATGGTCGTCCGCGCGAACAAGACCTCCTCCGAGCTCGGCGGGCACATCGCGAGCTACCAGTCGCTGGCGACCCTCTACGAGGTTGGCTTCAACCACTTCTGGCACGCCCCCGGGCCCGACCACGCGGGCGACCTCGTCTTCTTCCAGGGCCACTCCTCGCCCGGCAACTACGCCCGCGCCTACCTCGAGGGCCGGCTGACCGAGTCCCAGCTCGACGGCTTTCGCCAGGAGGTCAGCCGCGACGGCCTCGCCTCTTATCCACACCCGTGGCTGATGCCCGACTTCTGGCAGTTCCCCACGGTCTCGCTCGGTCTCGGCGGCGTCACCTCCGTCTACCAGGCGCGGTTCATGAAGTACCTGCAGGCGCAAGGCCTGGCCAACACCGACGGGCGCAAGGTCTGGGCGTTTCTCGGCGACGGTGAGATGGACGAGCCCGAGTCGATGGGCTCGACCGGCCTCGCCGGCCGCGATCACCTCGACAACCTGATCTGGGTCGTGAACTGCAACCTGCAGCGCCTCGACGGACCGGTGCGCGGGAACGGCAAGATCATCCAGGAGCTCGAGTCGGACTTCCGCGGCGCCGGCTGGAACGTGATCAAGGTGATCTGGGGCTCACGCTGGGACCCGCTCCTGGCCGCCGACGTCGACGACCGCCTGCTGGGCGTGATGGAGGAGTGCGTCGACGGTGAGTACCAGACCTTCAAGTCGCGCGACGGCGCCTACGTCCGCGAGCATTTCTTCGGCCGCGACCCGGTCCTCCTCGAGCGCGTCTCGCACATGTCCGACGACGAGATCTGGCTGCTCAACCGAGGGGGCCTGGACCAGCAGAAGGTGTACGCCGCCTACCACGAGGCGGCTCGCCACGAGGGCCAGCCAACCGTGATCCTGGCGAAGACGATCAAGGGCTATGGGATGGGCGTCTCGGGCGAGGGCCAGATGATCACCCACCAGGCCAAGAAGATGACCGAGGACGCGCTGCTGCAGTTCCGCGACCGGTTCGAGCTGCCGCTGACCGACGAGCAGGTGCGGGCGGCCGAGTACTACAAGCCCGCCGACGACGCGCCCGAGATGCAATACCTGCGCGAGTGCCGGGCGGCGCTCGGCGGCAGCATGCCAGCCCGCCGCCGCAAAGCCGAGCCGCTGCCAGTGCCGCCGCTGGAGCTGTTCCAGTCCCAGCTGGACGGAACCGGCGAGCGCGAGATCTCGACGACGATGGCGTTCGTACGCGTGCTCGCGGCGCTGCTCCGCGACAAGCAGCTGGGTCGCCACATCGTTCCGATCGTTCCCGACGAGTCACGCACGTTCGGGATGGAGGGGATGTTCCGCCAGGTCGGGATCTACTCCCCCGTCGGACAGCTCTACCAGCCCCAGGACTCGGCTCAGCTGATGTTCTACAAGGAGGACGAGCACGGCCAGATCCTCGAGGAGGGCATCACCGAGGCCGGCTCGATCTCGTCGTTCATCGCGGCCGGCAGCTCCTACAGCGCCCATGGCGTCCAGATGGTGCCGTTCTACATCTACTACTCGATGTTCGGCTACCAGCGCGTCGGGGATCTCGTGTGGGCCGCGGGCGACACGCGCACGCGCGGGTTCCTGCTCGGCGGCACAGCCGGGCGCACGACGCTGAACGGCGAGGGCCTGCAACACCAGGACGGCCACAGCCACGTGCTGTTCTCGGTGGTGCCGAACTGCCGCGCGTATGACCCGAGCTTCGGGTACGAGGTCGCGGTGATCATCCAGGAGGGCCTGCGGCGGATGATCGGCGAGCAGCAGGACGTCTTCTACTACCTGACGCTGATGAACGAGAACTACCCCCATCCGCCGATGCCCGACGGGGCGCAGGACGGAATCCTGCGCGGCATGTACCTGCTGCAGGAGGGGACAGGCGACGGGCCGAGGGTGCAGCTGCTGGGATCGGGGACGATCCTGCGCGAGGTCATGTTCGCCGCCGAGCTGCTGACGGAGTTCGGCGTCGCCGCGGACGTCTGGAGCGTGACCTCGTTCACCGAGCTGCGGCGCGACGGGATCGAGGTCGAGCGGTGGAACATGCTCCACCCGATGTCCGATCGGCGCCTGCCGTACGTGTCCCAGTGCCTGGCCGGCCGCGGTGGCCCCGTGGTCGCAGCGAGCGACTACATCCGCGCGTTCGCCGATCAGATTCGCCAGTGGGTGCCGGGCGGCTACGCGGTGCTCGGGACCGATGGCTACGGACGCAGCGATTTTCGGGCGGCGCTGCGGCGATTCTTCGAGGTCGACCGGCACTACGTCACGGTCGCGGCGCTGTCCGAGCTCGCACGCGCCGGCGCGGTCGACCCGGCACGCGTCGCCGAGGCGATCGAGCGGTTCGAGATCGACCCCGAGGCACCGATCCCGACGAGCGTATGACGGCGACCGAGATCGTCCCCGTCGAGGTCCCCGACATCGGGGACTTCGACGACGTACCGGTAATCGAGCTGCATGTCTCGCCGGGCGACACGGTCGCAGTCGACGATCCGCTGCTGACGCTCGAGTCCGACAAGGCGACGATGGACGTCCCGGCGCCGTTCGCCGGCGTCATCAAGGAGCTGTACGTCAAGGTTGGCGACCGCGTCTCCCAGGGGACGGTGCTATTCACGATCGAGCCGACCTCCCCCGCGAGCGCGCCGTCGACCGCCTCGGCGGTGGCATCCGACGGCGTCCCGACCGAGGCGGACGCCCCCGATTCGATCAACAGCGCGCTGCAGGCCGAGCCGCCCGAGGCGCCGCCGGCGGCGCCGATCTCGCATGGCGCCGACGGTCCGCTGTATGCAAGCCCGTCGGTTCGCCGCGCAGCCCGCGAGCTCGAAGTCGACCTCTCGCAGCTCAGCGGCAGCGGCCGCAAGGGGCGGATCACGCGCGAGGACGTCGAGGGATTTGCTTCAAAGGGCCCGGTTCCGGCTCCGCCGGCCGGGCCCGGGTTGGGCCTCGACCTGCCGCCGTGGCCGTCGCTGCAGTTCGAGAAGTTCGGCCCGGTGGAGCGCGTGCCGCGCTCGCGGATCCAGCGGATCTCGGCCCCAAACCTCGCCCGCAACTGGGTGATGATCCCCCACGTCACGCACAACGACGAGGCCGACATCACCGAGCTCGAGGCGTGGCGCAAGCGGCTCAACGCCGAGCAGAGCGTCAAGGTGACGATGGTCTCGTTCCTGGTGCTCGCGTGCGTCGCGACGCTGAAGGAGTTCCCCGAGTTCAACTCCTCGCTGGACGGGGACGAGCTCGTGCTCAAGCGCTACTACAACATCGGCTTCGCCGCCGACACCCCGGGCGGGCTGGTCGTGCCGGTGATCAAGCAGGCGGACGCCAAGGGGCTGCTCGAGATCGCCCAGGAGCTGACAGAGCTCTCCGGCAAGGCGCGCGAGGGCAAGCTCGGCCCCGCCGAGATCAGCGGCAGCACGTTCACGATCTCCTCGCTGGGAGGGATCGGCGGCACCTCGTTCACTCCGATCGTCAACGCTCCCGAGGTCGCGATCCTCGGTGTCACCCGCGCCGCGATGAAGCCGGTCTGGGACGGGAGCGAGTTCGTCCCGCGGCTGGTCGTGCCGCTGTCGCTGTCCTACGACCACCGTGTGATCGACGGCGCGGCCGCGGCGCGCTTCGTAGCTCATCTCACGCGAGTCCTGTCGGATCTCCGGCGAGCCCTGCTGTGAGCTCGATCCTCGAGGTCCGGGTGCCCGACATCGGGGACTTCACCGATGTCCCAGTGATCGAGATCCACGTCGCGATCGGCGACACGGTCGGAGCCGAGGATCCGCTCGTCACGCTCGAGTCGGACAAGGCGACGATGGACATCCCCGCGCCCTTCGCAGGGACGATCAAGCAACTGAGCGTCAAGCTCGGCGACCGTGTCTCGGAGGGCAGCGTGCTGCTCTCGCTCGAGGGCGATCCGGCCGTGCCGCCCGCCTCGCGCGAACCAGGCTCGGGGCCGGTGCAACCCCCGGGGCCGGCTGAGCCGGCGGCCGAGCACGATGCCCAGGTGCTCGTGATCGGCTCGGGCCCCGGCGGCTACACGGCCGCGTTCAGAGCCGCCGATCTGGGGCTGCGGACGATCCTCATCGAGCGCTACGAGACGCTCGGCGGCGTCTGCCTGAACGTCGGCTGCATCCCCTCAAAGGCGCTCCTGCACGCGGCTCGGGTGGTGGCCGAGGCCGAGGAGATGGCCGCGCACGGGATCGCGTTCGGCGAGCCCCGCGTCGACGTCGAGGCGCTGCTCGACTGGAAGCGGTCGGTAGTCGGCAAGCTCACCGGCGGGCTCGTCGCGCTCGCGCGCCAGCGCAAGGTCGAGGTCGTCCACGGCGCCGCGCGCTTCACCGACCCGAACTCGGTCCAGGTCGGCGGTCGCACGGTGACGTTCGAGCACTGCATCATCGCGGCCGGGTCGGAGTCGGTGCGGCTGCCGTTCATGCCCGACGACCCGCGCGTGATCGACTCGACGGCGGCGCTGTCACCGGAGCAGATTCCGGGCCGGCTGCTGGTCATCGGCGGTGGGATCATCGGGCTCGAAATGGCGACCGTGTACGACGCGCTCGGGTCACGCGTGACGGTCGTCGAGCTGCTCGACCAGCTGCTCCCAGGGTGCGACGCGGACCTCGTCAAGCCGCTCCATCGCCGGATCTCCGGGCGCTATGACAAGGTTTTGGTCGAGACCAGCGTGACCGCCGTCGCGGCTACCGGCGACGGCCTCGAGGCGACGTTCTCGAGCGGTGAGTCCGAGCTGTTTGACCAGATCCTCGTCGCCGTCGGTCGCCGGCCGGGCGGCGCGACGCTTGCGGCGGAGACGGCGGGGGTCGATGTCGATCAGCGCGGCTTCATCCCGGTCGACCGGCAGCTACGCACCAACGTTCCCTGGATCTACGCGATCGGCGACATCGTCGGCGGCCCGATGCTCGCGCACAAGGCCTCGCATGAGGGCAAGGTCGCGGCCGAGGTGATCGCCGGCGTCCCCGGCGCCGAGTTCGACCCGCGCGCGGTCCCGTCGGTCGCCTACACGGATCCCGAGGTCGCCTGGATGGGCCTGACCGAGAACGAGGCCCGCGAGCGGGGCATCGAGTACGAGAAGGCGGTGATTCCCTGGGCCGCCTCCGGGCGCGCGCTGTCGCTGGCGCGAAGCGAGGGGATGACGAAGCTCCTGTTCGAGCCCGACAGCCGGCGCCTGCTCGGCGCTGGCCTGGTCGGCGTCGGCGCCGGTGAGCTGATCGCCGAGACTGTCCACGCCCTCGAGATGGGCTCTGATGCACAGGACATCGCGCTCTCGATCCATCCGCATCCGACCCTGAGCGAGACGGTGATGTTCGCCGCGGAGATGGCGAACGGGACGATCACCGACCTGCTCCCACCGAGGCGCTCGGCGGCGAGATAAGCGGGACCTGCAGGACCTGGGCGCGGGCGGCCCGAGGCGAGCAGCGTTCAGTTCTAGGCGCGCCGCACGAACCGCAGCAGCACGATCGCCGCGATGAAGCCGGCGACGCCGGCCACGGCGATCTGCCAAGGCGATGCTTGGCCGGTCCGAGCCAGAGCGGCGCCGAGGCCAGGGCGCGGCGCCGGCATCGGAAACTCCTCGGCGGCGAGGACGTCGTGGGGCTCGACGCTTCCCGTCGGATCCTCGGGCAGGACCACCGGCCCGTGGTGATGGAGCTCGGGATCCGCGGCCGGGAAGCCGAACGCCTCGGCGGCCAGGACGTCGTGGGCCGGTTCTGGGCCCGGGGTCTCGCTCTCGGACATCGGGCCATGATCCCAGGATCGGACTGCCCGCGCGCCCCCGTGCCCGCGGGCCCACGTGCCCGACGCGCGATCCGTGCGCCACCACCCACCAGCCCCTGGCTTTAATCTAAGCCTGAGCGACTTAGATCCGTCGCCGAACTTGCTATTCTTCGCTTATCTGTCGTAAGCAACTAGCGAAAGTGAAGACTAGATGACGCCGTCGTCAACCCGCCTTCTATTGGTCCCGATGGACGATGCAGTCGTGTTCCCGGGCATGTCGCTGACGCTCGCCGTCGACCCCGGCGACGAGGCAAACGTCTTCCTGGTGCCGCGGCACGAGCAGGAGTTCGCCAACGTCGGCACCGTGGCCGAGGTCTCCGATCAGGTTCGCCTGCCCGGCGGCGCCCGCGCCGTGACACTTCAGGGCCTCCACCGCGGCGTCGCCGGCGCCGCCCAGACGCTGCCCGATGGGCGGCTGTACGTCGAGGTCGAGGAGCGACCCGACGAGCAGCCGGTCGACGGCCGCACCCGCAATCTCGAGCGCGAGTATCGCGCCGTCGTCGAGGAGATCCTCGAGCTGCGCGGCGACGATGGCCGCGTCGCGGCGTTCGTGCGCAGCATCACCGAGCCCGGCGCGCTGGCCGACACGAGCGGCTACTCCCCTGACCTCAGCTACGAGCAGAAGGTCAGGCTGCTGCAGACCGTCGACGTGACCGAGCGCCTCGAGCTCGCGCTCGAGTTCCAGCGCGAGCGGCTCGCAGAGCTGCAGGTTCGCAAGCGGATCCGCGAGGACGTCGAGTCCGGCGCGGAGAAGCAGCAGCGCGAGTACTTTCTGCGCAAGCAGATGGAGTCGATCCGCAAGGAGCTGGGCGAGGACGACGCCTCGATCCTTGACGAGTACCGGACCAAGATCGACGAAGCCGGTATGCCAGACGAGGTCCGCCAGCAGGCCGAGAAGGAGCTGGGTCGGCTGGAGCGTGTCGGCGAGCAGAGCGCCGAGTCGAGCGTGATCCGCACCTACCTCGATTGGCTGATCGCGGTGCCGTGGAGCAAGCGCTCCGAAGAGCGGCTCGATCCCGTGCACGCGCGCGAGGTGCTAGATGCCGACCACGCCGGCCTCGAGGACGTCAAGGACCGGATCGTCGAGTACATCGCGGTCAAGAAGCTGCGCCAGGAACGCGGAATCACGGAGGACAAGCGCTCTGGTGCGATCCTGACTCTGATCGGACCGCCGGGCACTGGCAAGACCAGCATCGGCGAGTCGATCGCCCGCGCGACGGGACGCAAGTTCGTCCGGATGTCGCTCGGCGGCGTCCGTGACGAGGCCGAGATCCGCGGTCACCGCCGCACCTACATCGGCGCGCTGCCGGGCCGGCTCGTGCGGGCGCTGCGTGACGCCGAGACGATCAACCCGGTGATCATGCTCGACGAGGTCGACAAGGTCGGCGCCGACTGGCGCGGCGACCCGAGCTCGGCCCTGCTCGAGGTGCTCGACCCTGCCCAGAACCACAGCTTCCGCGACCACTACCTGGACGTGGAGGTCGACCTCAGCGGCGTCCTGTTCATCGCGACGGCGAATGTCGCCGACACGATTCCCGGACCGCTGCTCGACCGGATGGAGGTGATCCGCTTCGACGGTTACACCACCACCGAGAAGGTCGCGATCGCGCGCGGGTACCTGTGGCCACGCCAGCTCGAGCGCAACGGCCTGCGGCCGGAGGAGGTCGAGATCTCCGACGAGCTGCTGCAGACGATCACCACCGAGTACACCCGCGAGGCCGGCGTCCGCCAGCTCGAGCGTGACCTCGGGACGCTGCTGCGGAAGACGGCGACGAAGATCGCGAGCGGCAAGGCGACAGCACCTGTGTCGATCGACCTCGACGGCGTCAGGGACGCCCTCGGCCGCCAGCGGCACTTCCAGGAGTCGGCGATTCGCACCGCGGTTCCCGGTGTCGCGACCGGTCTCGCCGTGACCGGCGCGGGCGGCGACGTGCTGTTCGTCGAGGCGACCGCGATGCACGGCAAGCCCGGGCTGACGCTGACCGGCCAGCTGGGCGACGTGATGAAGGAATCGGCGCAGATCGCACTGTCGTACGTGCGCGGTCACGCCGAGGAGCTCGGGGTAGACGCGTCGGCGTTCGACGAGCGGTCGTTCCACGTCCACGTGCCGGCGGGCGCGATTCCGAAGGACGGACCGAGCGCCGGCGTGACGATGGTGACCGCGCTGACGTCGCTGCTGAGCGACCGCCCGGTGCGTCACAGCGTCGGCATGACCGGCGAGGTCACGCTCCAGGGCCGCGTGCTGCCGATCGGCGGCGTCAAGCAGAAGGTGCTGGCCGCGCACGCGGCAGGCCTGACTGACGTGGTCCTGCCCGAGCGCAACCGCGGCGATCTCGACGACGTCCCCGAAGAGGTCCGCGAGGCGATGAAGTTCCACTTCGCGATGACGATCGACGAGGTCCTCGACGTCGCGCTGGAGCCGGTACCGCTGCGCTCTGCGGCCTAGAACGCCCGGTAGCTCTGAATCGAGATCGAGAAGCCATGGCCGGTGTCACGGTTCAAGCACGTGACACCGGCCGTCGCGCTGCTCTGGCAACTGAAGCGACCGATGACCGTCTGGCTGCCGTAGGCGAGCGATGGCGCGGTCGGATCGAGAGCCGTGTCGCCGGCGCAGACGAGCTGGCCGGGGCCTGACCGGCCAACGGCCAGACCCTGCCCGTAGTCGACCACCGGCGGACACGACGACGGTCTCGGCGGGGGCGACCACGATCGCTGCTTGATGTCGCACCGCGCCGTCCCAGCGATGATCACGCAGCCGATGTTGCCGCTGGGCGAGCGGAAGGTGGCGAGGTTGACGGTCGGGACCGCGGCGGTCGCCGTGGTCGTGGTCGGCGCGGTTGTCGTCGTCGGGGCGCTCGCCGCGCTCGAATGGATCGTCGTGGTCGTCGTGACCGCGGGCGACGAGCCGGTGCTCGCCGTCACCGTCACCGTCGTGGACCCAGAGCCGCACGCCCCGAGCAGCAGCGCGAGGCACAGCAAGCTCGAGCCGGCGAGCAGTCTCGACACGATCGCCGGAGCTTAGAGCCCGCCTCGACAGCCCAGCTCCCACCCCCCGTCCGTTCACCGGGAGCGCGGGTCGGGTAGGTTGCAGTGCATGAGCACGATCACCGCCCCTGAAGAGCACCGCGTCGTAGACCAGGTACCCAAGCAGCTTTACATCGGCGGCGAGTGGCGAGACGGGGCGAAGGGCACGCTCGGCGTCGAGGATCCCTCGACCGGCGAGACCCTGTGCCAGGTCGCCGACGCCTCGACCGAGGACGCCACCGCCGCGCTCGACGCCGCCGTTGAGGCAGGCGCCGAGTGGAGCCAGCACCCGCCGCGCGAGCGCGGCGAGATCCTCCGGCGTGCGTTCGAGGCGATCACCGCCCGCGCCGACGAGCTCGCGCTGCTGATGACCCTCGAGATGGGCAAGCCCCTGAAGGAATCCAAGGCCGAGGTCACCTACGGCGCCGAGTTCCTGCGCTGGTTCTCCGAGGAGGCGGTCCGGATCGAGGGCCGCTACGCCGTGGCTGCCAACGGCCAGGGCCGGCTGCTGACGATGAAGCAGCCGGTCGGACCGTGCCTGCTGATCACGCCGTGGAACTTCCCGCTCGCGATGGGTACGCGCAAGCTCGGGCCGGCGATCGCCGCCGGCTGCACGGCGGTCGTCAAGCCGGCTCAGCAGACCCCTCTGTCGATGTTGATGCTGGTCAAGATCCTCGAGGAGGCGGGCCTGCCGGGCGGCGTCGTGAATCTGGTCACAGCCTCGTCCTCCTCACAGACGATGGCGCCGCTGATCGCCGACCCGCGGCTGCGCAAGCTGTCGTTCACCGGCTCGACCGAGGTCGGGCGCACACTGATGGGACAGAGCTCCGACAACCTCCTGCGCCTGTCGATGGAGCTCGGCGGCAACGCCCCGTTCATCGTGTTCGACGACGCCGACGTCGACGCGGCCGTGCAGGGCGCGGTGATCGCGAAGATGCGCAACATCGGCGAGGCCTGCACCGCCGCCAACCGCTTCCACGTCGCCGACTCGGTCGCCGCCCAGTTCGCCGAGAAGCTGGCCGGCAAGCTCGGCGCGATGAAGGTCGGTCGCGGCACCGAGGACGGCGTCGAGGTCGGACCGCTGATCGACTCCACCCAGCGGACAAAGGTCTCAGAGCTCGTGCAGGATGCCGTCGAGCGCGGCGCCACCGCGCTCGTTGGCGGCCACCAGCGCGACGGCTCGGGCTACTTCTATGACCCGACCGTGCTTGCCGACGTGCCCGACGATGCCTCGCTGCTGAGCGAGGAGATCTTCGGCCCCGTCGCACCCGTCAAGGGCTTCAGCGACGAGGACGAGGCGATCGCGGCGGCCAACAACACCGAGTACGGCCTCGTCGCGTATGTCTTCACCAGCGACCTGAAGCGGGCGCTGCGCGTGATCGAACGGCTCGAGACGGGCATGGTCGGCCTCAATCAGGGAATCGTCTCCAACGCCTCCGCCCCATTCGGCGGGATCAAGCAATCGGGCTTCGGGCGCGAGGGCGGCCACGAGGGGATCGAGGAGTACCTCGAGACCAAGTACGTCGCGATCAACCTGTAGCCGGGACAGGCAGGGAGCCGCTCGTCTCGGAGCCCTAAACGGCGAATAAGCGGGACGTTTGGGCACTCTCGGTCTTTCTAGATGTCAGTCGCTGGCGCTATGCGGAGCTTCGAAGGAAGCTCGCATCGGAGCCCCTGAACGGCGAATATCTGAGCCATACACCCCTGGGCAGAGGAGCAAGGAGGACGGGCGATGGATCACACGTCGATCAACATCTACCTGGTAATCGATACCTTCCTGCTGCTGCTGATCGGGATCGGACCGAAGATCGCGCTGGTGCCGTTCTTGGAGGTCACCGCCGCGATGGATGGTGCAACGAAGGCGGCCGTCGTCCGCAAGATGCTCATCACCGCGGGTGTCGTCGCGGTCATCCTCGTAGGACTCGGCGAGCTGCTGGCAAGGCTGCTCCATTTCACAACCGGGTCGCTATCGATTGCCGGCGGCATCATCCTCGTGATCATCGCGGTCACGATGGTCCTCGGATCAACCGATCCGCAGGAGAGTTCGGCGATAAAAGGCCGCGACCCGATACGGATCGCAGTATTCCCACTCGCGATCCCCTATCTACTGAACCCGGCCGGGATTGTGACGCTCGTCACGCTCTCAGCGGAGGCAGACTCCTTCGCCGTGTTCGCAATGGTGCTCGGCGTGCTTGCGGTGGTGCTCGCTCTCGATGTCGCCGTATTCCGTTGGGCGAACCGTGTGAGCGATCATCTCGATGAGAGCCGCATGCTCGTGACCGAAAAGATCTTCGGTGTCTTGCTAGCGGCGCTTGCGGTCCAACTCATGCTCGACGGCTTAGATAGCGTCGGCGTCATCCACCTGACAGGTCACTGAACGCGCGGCCCTCAACCCGACGCTAACACTCGATCGCCGCCTGTGGCAGGCACTCAGAACTGCCTGCTATTTGCAGATTTCGACATTTCGACCCTCGCTTTCGGTCGGCGGCGCTGGCGCCTCCCCAGCCGACGTTCACAAGCTGGCGACAAGCGGGCGCTGTGACGCGGGTAGCTTCGCCCTCCGTTGCACGTGCAGGGTCCCGCTCACTCTCGCCTCACCTCCGAAAGTGCTGATCCGACCATGACATCCTCAAGCTTGAAGGAGCCGCGGCGTGCGCGGGCGTCGACCGCGAGCCTTGTGGCCGCTGCTGTGATCGCAGCCGCAGTACTGACTGGCTGCGGCTCGAGCAGCAAGTCGAGCAGCAGTGCCAGCTCGTCCGCCACAAGCAGCACTGCCAGCTCGACGACCGGCAGCGCTTCGGCGTTCAGCAGCGCGGCCTTCGCCTCGGGCACCCCGATCAGGATCAATACCCCGAGCGGGAAGGCGTCGGTCACCCAGCCCGACGACATCACCGGCCTCAGCGGCGACATCTTCGTCGGCTTCCAGAACTCGGTGGGCACCAAGGGCGAACCGGTGCCTTCAGGCACCCAAGGCACCGGCAACCGCGATTCGACGGTCGTCGAGTTCTCGAGCGCCGGTTCGCGGGCCGCACAATGGAACGTCGCCGGACACATCGACGGCCTCACTGGAGATCCGGCGACCGGCAAGCTCATCGTGACCACCAATGAGGATGGAAACGCCCATCTATTCCTGATCGACCCATCAAACCCGCAGGCGGTCGAGTATCACCTGCCAAAACTTCCCCACGGTGGGGGGCTTGACGCGATCAGCGTTTGGCATGGGATGATTCTGATCTCGGCTTCGGCGCCCAGCGTCACAGCCGCTCCCGCCGTGTACGTTGTCAGCTTGAACTCGAGCAACAGCACGGCCAGCGTGCGCGCCCTGTTCGCGGACAACGCGACAGCAGCGCGCGCGAACGGCACGACGCATCTCGCGCTGACCGACCCCGACTCCAATGCGGTCGTGCCTGCGTCCGCGCCGCGTTTCGGCGGGCAGTTCGAGCTCACCAGCCAGGGAGACCTCCTGCAGCTCTTCGCGGCCGACACAAGCGGCAAGCGCCTGTCGGAGCTCAAGTTGTCACAGTCTGTCGACGACAGCGCCTGGCCCACCTCGGCGGCGGGCACGCTTTATGTCACCGACGGCTCCAACGACCTGATCTGGAAGGTGACCGGACCGTTTCGACCGGGCACCGAGATCGCCAGCGTGACTCCATGCAACGCCAACGGCGCCCCAACGACGTGTCCCGCCCCGCCTAAGTGGCAGCCCAACTACCTGGGTCAGGTCGACATGTCGACAGGTTCCATCACCAAGCTTCCAGTCGGCGGGATCACGATCCAGCCGAAAGGGTTGTTGTTCGTGCCCTGACCTGGCCGGGGGTCCGGGCGATGGAGATAGCAACCATACGGTTGCGCTTAAGACGAGACGTGAAAGCGCCGCGCGGCCGGTGCCGCTACGAGCGTTGCAAAGGCCACGCTGACGTCCGGACAGGGGCCTTCGCGGACCACGCTCGACGACTTCGAAGCAGCATTCGCGTCGTTTACCGGCGGGATTCCGGCACCTGCTCCCCTGGCCCGCCGGGCTGCGCTGACGAGGCCGCATTGAACGCGCTTAGCGCGGAAGGGGCGCATCCTCGTCTGACCGGCGGACCGGCTCTTGCCCACTGCTGGCTGGACGACCGCGGGCGGGCAAGCACATCAGGCCCGACAGCAACTCCGTCGCGTCGCGTTCGCAGACGCCTCCTACGGGCTGGCTACAAGCAGCAGCGCATCACGCCTGGCGCGCCGGATGATGACTCCTCCGCCTGGTCTCAACGGCCTCGACTGGGCTGCTGCAGAGCGGGCTGGCAATGGGGCACGCACTAAGTCGTCCGTTGGTGGGCTATCCGTGCATGGTTGGGGCCAGCTGGAGGGGCCCCTATCTGCCATCCCATCAACCTGTAGCTGGGATAGGCGATGATCGGCAGCGCTAGCCGCCATCTGTCCCGGCCCGAGCGCGGTAACGCTGCAGTGCGTTGCCGACTCGCAAGGCGGCCCGCATTGCCCTGGGAGCGGCACGGGCGGTGCGCAGCGCGACATGATCCAGCGGTGTCTCAAGCGACCTCTCGGTCGGCAGAATCGTCGGTGTATCGGCGGCCGCGAGTGCGTACAGGTGCCAGCTTCCCGGCACACCCTTCAGCGTGTGTGCGCCCCGTTCGATGAACGCGAGCCCAGAGCCCGCGACGAGATCGCGAACCGTCGAAGAAACGAGTACCTCATTGGGCATCGCCAAGGCGCACACTCGTGCCCCGACGTGCACGCTCAACCCGGTGAAGTCGCGTCCGGTGCGCTCGAGCTCGCCGGTGTGCACGCCGGCGCGCACCGAAATGCCGAGCTCTTCAGCCGCCTTGCGAATCTCGTGAGCGCACCGCACTGCGTGGGTCGGACCATCGAACAGGCTGAACGTGCCGTCGCCGGTGACGTTGATAAGCCGACCGCCGCTGTGCTCGACTTCGAGCCGGACGCGCCGTTCGTGTGTGGCGCGAAGCGCGCGGTATTCGGCATCGCCGATCCGGGCCAGCAACGCGGTGGACCCGACGACGTCGGTGAACAGCATCGTCCCGAAGAACCGGTCCGCGTCCGACGAGTGCCGCGCACCCGTCGCAGCCTCCTCGACATGCAGCCAGACCGGAATCCACGCCTCACCAATCGCCGCCCCTGCGGGAGTCGGAGGCAGGTTGTAAAGGCTGGCCTGGGGAATCAGCTCGGCCACCCGGCGCACGACGGCCTCCGGTTCCGGGGAGGTCGGCGCGTACAACACCCGGGTCGGCGCCCGTACCGCGCCAAGGACATCGCTGATGTCAAGGCGCAAGAACCACTCCCAGTACTGCCGTGCGGTCGCAGGCGTCGCCGAGCAGCGTTCCAGCATCGCCATCAGCCTGCGGTTGTAGCCGGTGCCCTGCACTGGGTCGTACACCTCGATCACTGCACCACTCCCCCATCGATCCATGGCCGGGACCCAGCGCGACACGTACTCGGCGGCGTCAGCGCTCGTCCATCCGTGCCGCTCGGCATCTGGACCGAGTGGACCACAAGCGATCGGTTTGAACAGGACGAGGTTTGCAACGCGCTCAGGCGCTCGGGCTGCGGCGAGCGCGGTCAGCCCGGACGTGGTGAGCGCACCGACCAGCGTTGCCGTTCGCATCCCGACGGCGTCCATGACGGCGAGGATGTCGTCGGCGTGCTGTTCGAGGGTCGGGACGTACCGGATTCGCTCGGACAGCCCAAAGCCGCGTGGCTGCATGTAGACCGTGCGAGAGAAGGACGCACCCCGCTCGTACACCTCGTGGATGTACGGGTCGGTCCAGCATAAGTCGAAGTGCTGAGCGGTCTCGCCCACCACGAGCACATCAACGCCTCCCTCGCCGACAACCTGATACGCGAGCTGTGCTCCGTCACGCTCTACAAACTGTGCCTCGGGAGCGTCCACGCGAGAAGGCTAGGTGACACTGAAGTCCGCGTGGCGGACCAGGGCGAGCGCCCAGTGCGGCCAGAAGGCCCCCGTCGCCGGCGCCCCGTGACCGCAGGCCCCGTCTGACTGGCCGGGATAGGAGATCCACGCAAAGGCGTCGACATTGCGATAGCCGGTGTCGAACGTGGGCCTCGGGCCGAGGCCGCGGCCCAGCGGGTTGCAGAGGATCTCGTTGCCCTGGCGGCCGGGATGCGGTGGCTTGAGCGGGCCCCGTCCGTTCTCAGCCGTGTTGACCACGAAATGCTTGCCGCCGGTCATGCGCGAGATGCGGTCTCCGTACCGGATCTCACGGGACGTCCAGTCGAAGTGGGTCGAGTTCAGGAAGAAGCCCTGGATCTTCGACACGCCCGCCCTGCGCAGAAGCCGGGCGGTCCGCCCTGCCGGAAGTGCATCGGCCGCTCCGCCGTCCAGATATACGACGAGGTGCGGGAGCCGGGACAGGACGTCGATCGCGTAGCGCAGCTCGTGGAGACGAAGCGCGACGCCGTGGCGGTTGAGGCAGCCGACGGTCATCACGGCGTCCATCTCGAGGAACATGATCGCGCGGTGGGCGCCGATTCCGGCGGCCAAGCTCCGGATCCAGCGATGGTAGGCGCGCACGCGCGATCGAGGATCGAAAGAGTGGTGGCATCCATGGCCCGACAGGTTGTAGGTCGAGAGCTCGGGCACGCGGCCGGGCTCCAGTCTCGAGGCCTGGGCGAGGTATCGCGATACGCGCACGCCGACCCGCGGGCCATCCCATGTGCCGTAACGCGCGACGTCGGGCTCGCGGGCGATCACGCGCAGCATGCCGGCCGCCCGCGGATGTCGATGACGCCAGCGCCTGGCCCACCTCGCGGCGGGCGAGCGCCTCCAGTCGACATATGCCGCCGCGCCGCGCAGCGGGTCAGCGGCGGGCGGCGTCGCGGCAAGGCCCAGCGGGTTCAGCGGATTGCGCGCGATGCTGACCGCGTCGTCGTTGACGCTCGCCGGAACGCGGCTCGCCGGAACGCGGCTCGCCGCCGTCGCGGCAGGGGCGATGATCAGCACCAAAACCCCCGCTATGAGCGATATTGCCCGGCAGACAGACGTCATTACGCTTTCCATCGAACGCACACCTGCGGCGAACGCAAGTGCTCACGTTATGGCCAGTTGCGGATGCCTAACGCCATGCAACCCGCAGCCAATGACCTCCGGCTAGATCAGAACGACGTATATCAATGATTCGCTCGCGCCCATATCCCGGATAATGTCCGCACCCGGAGCCGGGATACGCCGAATCTCTGACTTAGTGGCGCTCCCTTACTCCCATCAACCTGTAGCCGGGACAGGCGCCTCGCGGAAAGGCCAAGCTCGCGCATCCGCTGGACACTCGCAGAGTCCGGCGAGATGATGCCCGGGACCAGCGACTCCCGCCCGAGGCGAGAGCAAGCTCATGACACAGAAGGAGCCTTCAGGTGACAACCGCATCGGTGCCGACGACAAACCTCCAAAGCGGCGAGGAGATCCCGGTCCTGGGTCAGGGCACGTGGCACCTCGGCGAAGGTCGACACGACCCCGAGCAGGAGATCGCGGCCCTGAGGCTCGGGGTCGAACTGGGTCAGACCCTGATCGACACCGCCGAGATATATGGCGACGGAACAAGCGAGACCCTCGTCGGCAGGGCCCTCGAGGGCTATCGCGAGGACGTGTTCCTGGTCAGCAAGGTGATGCCCGATCACGCAACCTTCGATGGGACGATCGCCGCGTGTGCAGCGAGCCTGAAGCGGCTCGGGGTGGACCAACTCGATCTGTATCTGCTGCACTGGCGAGGATCGGTGCCGCTGCACGAGACGGTTGCCGCGTTCCAGGAGCTTCGACAGCGAGGCTCGATCCGATACTGGGGCGTGAGCAACTTCGACCCCAGCGATATCGACGAGCTGCTCGCGGTGGACGGCGGGGACGGAGCCCAGACCGATCAAGTTCTCTACAACCTCTCCAGGCGTGGCATCGAGTGGGACCTCCTGCCCCGCTGCAGGCAGGCTCGGATGCCGGTCATGGCCTACTCGCCGATCGAGCAGGGCCGCCTGCTGGGCCAGCCGGCGCTCGAGGCGATCGCTGCGCGTCACGGCGCGACCGGTGCACAGGTGGCCCTGGCGTGGCTGATCTCGCACGACGGCATCGTCGCGATCCCGGAGGCGGGCCGATCTGAGCATGTGCGAGAGAACCGGGCTGCCTTGGAGCTCGAGCTGACCGACGAGGACCGGGCAGAGCTCGACCAGGCCTTCCCCGCGCCGCAAGGTCCGAGGCCGCTCGAAATCCTCTGACCTGGCTGATCGTGGTCGCCCGCGCTCGCGCAGGGGAAGCAGGCGCCGCCGCCTGCTGTCCGCAGACCGCAGGCGCTGCGCCAGGACGGCGCCGCTCCAGCGAGGCTAGAGGAGCGGCGCTCGACCCCGCCGTCCGCTAGCTCGTCGTGGCCGTGAACGACATCTTCTGGCCTGGACAGCTGCTGTGTGAGCCGATCGTCGTCGTGAGCTTGATCGACCCGGTGGCCTTCTTCGCGGTCTTGAAACGGCCGGTGACCGTGCTGGAGCTGTACTTGGTCATCGGTGGATTGGAACCCGAGATGGCGACCTTCGACTTGGCGTTCTTGACCGAGAAGTCGCCCTTGCTGTCGACCTTGATCGTCCCGACCTTTCTGACAAACAGCGAATTTGTCCACGGGTCGCCGGGTCCGCCCATCCCACCGCAGTCGCCGGCTGCATACTTGAAACCAAGCAGCCGCTTGCCGTTGCTCGAGACCTTGAAGCTCACCGGCGGCCTGAAGCCGTTGAACGCCGGGCCTGACGTGAGCCCCCTGTAGGTCTTACCGGTCTTGGGGTGTGCGGCGAACGCGCTGACCGCCAGCAGCGCGCTCAGCGCTAGTGCGAGTACGACGATCACGGTCCGAGGTGTTCGGTTGCCACTCATGGCTATCTCCTTCGCGTCTCGCCGTATCAGACTTTGCCCAACCCCCTGGCGGCACAATTCAGTCGGATTACCACCAACTTCATACCTTGACGGTAGATCTCGGCAGGCGTCCCGACATCCGCCAAACCCACGCACGCGAAGCCCGTAGTTCCTCCACGGACCGGGCGGATCGCAGACAGCGCCGGATCGGGCAACGGCATTGGAAATTGGCCCAGGCGCACGTTGACCCCTGCTTACACCCAGAAAACCCGCGTCCGAGGCAGCGCTCTCGGCTGTCTCCGAGCGCCGCTCGGTTCCGGACCCGAGGCCCTAGCCGTGCCGGCGAGGATCGGCGGCTATCACCCGGACCGCCGGAACGTATCCGTCAGGTGCGCATCGCGCTCGGCCGCGGCCGCCGCGGCGTTCGACTGCTCAGCTTCCTGCTGCGCCGAACCGGCCGCTTGGGCCTGCTTCTGCTGTTGCTCGCGCGCTCGGGTGTCCACGGCGAGGCGATTCGCCTCTTGCACCGTTTCATCGAGGAACGTGCACAGCTCCTGAGCAGACTCGAGGCGCACGTCGCTGACGACGATGTGACCGTGGGCCAGCACAACCGCGCCCCAGCCTTCGCCCCGGGGATTCTTGAGCGGATCCACGATCCGATCGAACTCGATCATGAACGCAAAGTCGGCCGCCGGCTCGACGCTCACGCTCAGCTTGCCATGCTCCACTTTGCTGGTGCTCCAGTCGATATGACAGTCCATCGCTTCGCCCTCCGTTCAGGCTCTGATGCGCTCTCGTTCGCCGATACAACGCGGAAGCGTTGGCTCGTGCGACCACATCATCGATGATCTGTGCATCGGACTGCGACGCGGCAAGTCGCCGCAGCCCAGATGCACCGGCGGGCAAGCGTTCCGCGTTGAGGCGGCTAGGCGCCCGCCGGCTCTTCCTCGCCGAGGACGATGAGCCCGTGGAGGACGTATATGCACAGCACGAAGATCGCCAGCGACCACCACGGGTGCGTCCCGCCGACGGAAAGCAGCGACTCGAACGCGCCAATGACGGCGGCGATGATTCCGATCACCCGGCCGTAGCCACCGCCGGTCATTAGAGACAAACCCCCGGAGAGCTGGATGACGCCAACGATGACCGTGATCCATCCCCACGTGTGGAGGCTCGAGAACACATACTGCGTGTTGTCGAAGAAATGAGCGTTGCCGATCGCGGCGATGCCGTAGATGATGTTGAGCACCCCGATGATCAGCAGCAGAAACGCTACAAAGACCGCCCGGCCTGCACCCTTCATATGCCCTTCCTTTCCTCCCGGCCGCCGTCTGCGACGGTCGTCTGGTTGCGTTTGACGGGTTCGCATTCGACGCCCCGAATCCTCTCCGCGCATGAATCGACCCGTTTCCCGCACCTGGGGTCCCGTGCTCTCGGGCCGACGCATTCGCGTAGAGCCGATCGACCCACGGTTGGCCCGCGCGATGCTGGCCGGGATGCCGGAGCGGATCGGCTATGCGCTGGTTCCGGCTGTGCGTCGCATCGGGCTCGCCCAGGAGGCTGTTGAGCTCCTGATCGGATGGGCGCAGAGCCAGCCCGACGTGCGAGCGATCACGGCGCGTGTCGAGCCCGGCAACGTAGCCTCGGAGCGATTGTTGGAGCGTCTTGGCTTCGTCTCTGAAGGCGAGCGCGACGGAATGCAGCGGTTTGTTCTGCGGAGCGCCGTGTGAGGACCGCGCGAGGGCGAGGGCCCGGCAGTGGCCAGGCCCTCGCTGAGCGTCAGTCCGCGGCGATCGTCGGGTCTACTTCCCAACGACGAGCTTCGCCTGCATCCACGGATGGACCGCGCAGATGAAGTAGAGCGTGGTCCCCGGCTTCGCCGTGACCTTCAGCGTCACCTTCGCCTTTTGCTGCGGCGGGATGAAGGCCATGTCACCAGGCCCGCTGATGTTCGGGCGCGTGTTGGTTCCCTTTCCGTTCTTGACGAACAGGAACTTCGGCGGCTTGTTCGATGCTGGGTTGGCCCCGAACTCCTTCGCGATCTTCGCGCAGATGCCGCCTCCTTGATCGCAGGCCGCGATCTGCTTGGTCGTCCCTGGCCGCTGGCTCTTGGTGACGACGCTGAACGTGTGCGGCCCATCGGATGCAGCCAGGTTGACGATCGAGATCGTCCCCCCCGATTTGACGTTGTACACGTCGTTCTGCCAGCGAGTCCCATCCTGGGCATAGCGATTGATCTTGAACTTGATCGAGGTCACGGCGTTGATCGTGGTGTGCTTCGGTGCGCTGCCCGCGGCCATCGCCACGGCTCCCCCTCCGACCACGAGTCCGAGAGTGGCGAAACCGACAAGCAGCTTGCGCTGCGACATTGCGACTCCTTTCCTACTGGATCACCCAATGCAGTGAGGCGCCGGGTCAAACTTCGGCGTCGGCCGCCCACACGCCGAACGCGCGACGACTCAAGCGCAAGCCCCTTTTCCCCACGCGCGAGCCTAACCACCTGCGCAGTCGCTTGTCAATGCGGCGGCCGGATTGCGGCTGGGTCGTGCGATCTCAGCGCTCTCAGCGATGGACGGCGGCGGGTATCGCTGATAGGTTCGGCGGACACGGAACTCGGGGTGCCGAAACTGGAGGCTCGATGCCAGCGCGTCGGTTGATGGTGCTGATACTCGCGACGGCCGTTACCTTTCTGGCGTTCGCGGCGGCGTCGTCGGGCTTTCGCGTGCCGGTGACGCGGCGCTTCGTCAACACCGGACCGCTGACGAGAGGGCTCACGCTGGTCTCGTTCGACGCCTCGTCGGTGGGCCGGAACACGGTGGCGATCACACCCGAGTTCGTGACGGGCTGGCCCGGGACCTCGGCGCCGCAGGACGGTTCGATCTTCGTCGATCTACAGCTGGCCTGCGACCCCGGCACGACCCCCCCGTTGTTCGCCTTCTTCGTCCGCAAGGGCCGCCTCGGCGGGCGTGACATCCCGGTCCATCACAACCGGCTCGTGTACAGGGCCGTGGCCTACAACGGAATCGTCCACGAGGGCCACATCGTCTTCACCGCCCACTTCACCAAGAAGGGCAGGGTCGCCACCGGCACCGTCCGCGTATGGGGAGCCAAGCTCCAGGACAACGAGGCCGGCACCCTCACGCATTGCGACACGGACCCGGGCGGAAAGCCGAAGAACCGCGGCAAGCCCTATAAGTGGCGGCTGGTCGGCGCGCTCGGCAGCTGACGGCGCCCGGCGCGCTGGCGAACCTCCTCACCTGCGCATCCAGAGTCCCGCTCGCTGGAACGTGGCCGCGCCGGACCCAGCTCTGGAAGTAGATTGGCCGACGGCGAGGATTGACCGCGCGAGGATCGACCACGAGAAAGCGAGTCGTTATGGGACGTGTGACAGGAAAGGTTGCTCTCATCACCGGGGGCGCACGGGGCCAGGGCGCGGAGCACGCGAAGCTGCTTGCTCGCGAAGGCGCCACGGTCCTGATCAGCGACGTGTTGGACGAGGAGGGAGCGGCCCTCGTCGAGGAGATCCGCGCCGGCGGCGCGGTCGCCGAGTACGTCCACCTCGACGTCCGCGACGCCGATCAGTGGGCCCAGACGGTCGCACATGCCGAGCGGCTGGGCGGCCGGCTCGACGTGCTCGTCAACAACGCCGGCATCGTCTCCTACACAGGCGTCGCGGATTGCTCCGACGAGGAGTGGAACCGCGTCATCGCGATCAACCAGACCGGCGTGTTCTTCGGCATGCGTGCGGCGATCCCAGCGATGCGCCGCGCCGGCGGCGGCTCGATCATCAACGTGTCCTCGGTCTACGGCGGCGTCGGTGGTGTCGAGGGCTACATCGCCTACGGGTCGAGCAAGGCCGCGGTCTACTTCATGACCAAGAGCGCCGCGATTAGCCACGGCCCCGAGGGCATCCGGGTCAACGCTATCGCTCCCGGCGCGCTGGACACGCCAATGCTGCGTGAGGAAATGGCCCACTTTGGGGTCGACAGCGCCCGGTTCGCGGCGATCACACCGCTGCGTCGTATCGCGACGGCGAACGAGACCTCCACGGCGGTCCTATTCCTCGCCAGCGACGAGTCGGCGTTCATCACCGGGATCCTCGTTCCGGTGGACGGCGGGATCACGCTGTCCGTGGACTAGCCGACTGCTTGCACGACCCCGCGTGGCGGTCAAGCCACCTCGACCGCCCGCGCCCTCGCGCCTCTCAGACCGTCCCGTGCTTGGTGTGGGCGGTGCAGCGGCTGGGGTGAGCGGAGAAGTGGCAGCTGCTGTTGACCGCGTGGGCGACGTACCGGTCGGTCCAGTAGATCCGCTCGGCGGGGCCGCGGAAGTAGTAGACGATCACGTAGCCGTAGTAGTAGTCGGCGCCGTTGTGGAACTTGAACGTGCACTTGACGCGTGGGTCCGAGATCCGAGCGCAGGACGTTTCGTAGGCCTGCCGGTGGGCGTACGGTCCCTTCAGGGCAGTGAGCGTCTGTGCCACGTAGGAGCGCGCGCCCGCGAGCGTCATCGTCGGGATCTTCGGTGCGGCCTGGCGAATCCGGGGCGTCGCCCACGAGGACAGGGGCCCGACCGAGGTGAAGTAGTCGGCCGAGTCGGTGTTGCAGTTTGAGGGCCCGCGGCTCGTGACCCCGATCTCGACGGCGTGGTCCTTCGCATCGGTGGCAACCAGCGGGCCGCCGCTGTCGCCGTTGCAGGTGCCGGTCGTGTCGGTCGGGTAGTTGACCGTGCACAGCTCCACAGAGGGCGCGAACTGCGAATTGAGGTCGCCGCAGTAGCCGGAGCTCTGAACGACGGTCCGCGCCCACTGCAGGACGTTGGTGGGGGTCTGCTCGCCTGCATAGGTCTCGCCCCAGCCCGCGATCAGCGCCGGCGTGCCGGCACTCTCGAGCCCGGAGTCGGCACTGTTCGCGAGCGGAATCGCGGGTGCGTTGACGCCGGTCGCGAGCACGAGCAGCGCCGCGTCGGAGGTGCCGATGGATTGGTTGAAGGAGGGATCGACGACCACGCGCGAGACCTTGCTGAGCGTGCGGTCGGCCTTGTTGGTCCAATCGACGGCGCCGGTGACAACGAGGAAGCCCGATGGCGCAAGCTGCGCATGGGTGGTTTCGTCGACGCTGCAATGGCCTGCGGTCATCACGACGTCGACCGAGACGACGGTGCCGCTGCACAGGAAGTCGGGATTGCCGTGCGAGTCGAAGTGGATCACGAACGCCATGAACCCCCAACTGCCCTGCTTCGCGCTGCTGCCGCCGATGATCGCCGGCCGTATGCTCGCCGACGCCCCGCGCGGGTAGCGCGCGACACGACTGCCCGGGCTGTCCGCCGTGCGCTGGGCCTCCACGCGGAGCGCGCGTAGCTGGGCCGCCATCCGCGGTTCGATCCGCAGCGATGCGGACGCGAGCCCAGCGGCCGTGAGCATCAACCCAAGGCTGAGCACGGCTGCCGGTAGAGCCCTGTGCACCAACCGTCGTCGCATCTGCCCCTCCAGTCTCAGTCGCGCGGACGCTCCGGCCGGGTCCCCAGAGTCACCGGGCAAGGCGGTCAAGCCTACCGCGCGGACGGGCGCGCAACCGCGGACGGGCGCGCAACGTTTCACGCGCGGCGCGGTCGGGCAGCAACCAGGATATGGGAATCGGTACGTCGCTGTTGCTGATCACGGTCGGCGCCGTCCTGCGCTTCGCGGTCCATGTCAGTACGCGCGGCGTCAGCGTCCACACGGTCGGTCTGATCCTGATGATCGTCGGGATCGCGGGGCTTCTGATCTCGATCCTGTGGATGGCGATCTGGCTGAACCGCCGCGACTCGGCGGCAGACGGGCGCGTGCCGAGGTTGCGTCGGCTCCGCTGAGGGCAGCCGCTACCGGATCTTGAACTTGTCGCTCACGAGGTTCCCACCGCCGCCCTGGTTGAAGGCGCGAACCATGAACGTGTAGCGACCGGCGCGAAGGTGCTTGTAGGTCTCCGGCGATTTGCAGATCTTGAACTTTGCAGGGTCAGGCTTGTGGTGCGGCTTCGCGGGCAGCTGCAGACCACACTCGAATTCCTGCGCGACGCCGATCGCTTTGAACTGGAAGCTTGCGGTGTGATGCGTCTGGCTGATCGAGCTCTTGGTGATCTTCGTCAGTGGCGGGATCGGCACGATCTCGGTCGCCTCGCCCTGAGCGCCCGCGTTGCAGTAGGCCGTCTGGCCGGTGAACACGAAGCTCGTCGAGCAACCGCTGTCGTCGGTGACCGTCACCGTGACGGTGAAGGTGCCGCCGGCCTTGTACACGTGCTTCGGAGACCGGCCGGCGTTGGGCTCGACGGTTCCGTCGCCGAAGTTCCAGTCGTAGCGCACGATGCTGCCATCGGAGTCAGTCGACTTCGAGGCGTCGAAGCGAGTGCCGGTGCCCGCCGGCCGGACCGCGACGTCGATCGACGCGTGGGGGCCCTGGTCGGGCGGGATCATGACGCTCGCGGGACCGCCGCCGGCCGGCACCGTGGCCGTCGACTTCGCCGTCAACAGACCAGCGGCTGAGACGTTGTACTCCGCGACATTGCTCGCTTGCCCGGAGTTGTAGTTCGCGAGATACGCGCTCTTGCCATCGGCCGTGAACCACAGGTTCTCCGCCCCCCCGCCGTGCGCCGGCGCCGTTCCCTTGGCCGTCAGCACCCCCGACGAGCCGATCCCGAATTCGGCGACGGTGGAATCGTCGGCGGCGTACAGGCTCTTGCCGTTGGGGCTGATCGTCACCGAGTAGAAGTTCTCCGCCGGTCCGGCCGTGACGTGCCCGATTGGGAACAGCCGGCCGCTCGAACCGATCGAGTACTCCGACACCGTCCCGTCGCCGTTGTTGGCGACGTACGCGTGCTTGCCGTCGGGGGTCACCGCGACGAACGCCGGGGCGGCCCCTGCCGGCGCACTGGGACTCGCCATCGGCTCGAGCGATCCGTCGCTGAGGACGTGGAACTCGGCGACGTTGTCGGAGGCCCAATCGGCGACGTACAGGTTCTGCCCGTCCGGCGTCAGCGCGATGCCCTGCGGCTCGCCGAAATGGGTGTTGATCGTCGCCGGCACCTTCGGCGTCAGGCGACCGTCGCTGCCGATGTTGAACAGTCCGATCGAGGTGCTGTTGAGCGCGCCGCTGCCGACGTAGGCCGTTTGTCCGTTCGGGCTGATCGCGATCGTCACCGGCTCATTCACCGTCGTGACGGTGGCCGGCGACATCGGCGTCAGCTGGCCGGTGCTCGACACGTTGAACTGCGCGATCGTGTCCTGCTCGTTGTTGGTGACGTAAAGATGACGCCCGTCCGGGGTCATCGCCGAATACCACGGCTCCCCGCCGCTGGTGGATACGGCGGCGGCGGTCGCGTGCAGCAGCCCTCCGGCCCCGATCGTGAACGGCGTCAGGTTGCCGATACTCTCGTAGTTGGTGACGTACGCGTGCGTCGGAGCGGCCAGCGCGCTCGGCGCGCAAGCGAGCAGGGCCACGGCGAGGCCCAGCCCGGCACCGAGCCCGAGCGCGCGATGTCTGAAACCGAACACCCCCACTCAGAGCACGCTAGAGCTGGCGCAGATCGCTGTCAAGCACCGTATCGACTGGTCTCATGCGGTCTGGCGCGACCACGACGCCAGCGCATCCTGGGCGGCATCGGCGCGATCCTGCGCAGCGAGGAACACCACCCAAGTGTCCCGGCCGGGTCTCTGCCGCCAGTCGAAATAGGCGAGATTGGCCTCTGCCTGCGCCTCGCGGCGGATGAAGCTCAACTCCTCCAGCAGCGCGTAGTCGTGCGCTGAGGGCTGAGCCAGCGCGAACTCCCGGCTCTCTCCAGCAAGGTCGAGCTTCGCCCGACGAAATCTCTGGTCCATGTTTTCCCTAACCTCGAACCGACTCCCCTCCGGGGAGTACTTTTTGTACGGCAACTGCCCCGGTGTGATGATACTCCACCTGGCCCGTTGCCACTGCGTTTCCGAGACGTTGCCGCGGCGATCTGATCGCTGGACAGCCAGGCGGCAAAGGGGCCTGGCGGCCAGGCGGCAAGGGGGCTTGGCTGCCAGGCGGCAGAGGGGTCTGGCGGCCGGTCGGCAACTTTCGCACCGCACAGCGCCGAGATCGCCCAAGTTTCGCACCCAGGCGTTCTGCCCATGTACCCTCAAGTTCGACATATGGCAGATGCCGAGGAGAGCAGCGGCGTGAGCCGCGTGGGGACTGAGAGCACCGCTCTGGCCGGGGAGTGGCGCCGGTTGCGGCGTGCCGCAACCGCGGTCGCTCTGTTCACCAGCCCGCTGTTCTTCGTCGTCCTGTACGACCGGCTCGGCTTCTCGGTCCTCGGAGCGCTGGCGCTCACCGCGGCGAGCGTGATCGCGTTCCGTGGCTTGGTCGACGTGCTGAGCCGCAAGCTGCTGCCGTGGCCGAGCCTGTACGGCGTCGATCGCGCGATCGCCGAGGAGGACGTCGTGGCCAGGCGAAGGACCTGGTTCTGGCGTCGCTTCTACCGCTTCGTCATCGGCGTGGCCGTGATCCTCGCGATCGTCGGCGGGCTGATCGCCCTGTTCGGGGGCCACACGTGGTTGGGTGGCGTCCAGCAGATCTTCCACTTCCTGGGCCAGATCGGAAGCCAGCTTCCGAGCCTCGCCGTGACCCTGTTGATCCTGTTGTTGGGGAACATGCTGATCCTGTTCGGGCCGCTGCTGGTAGCGAACCTGCGGCAGGTGCGTGGCTACGAGCCCGGCGACGCGAGTTGGGGCGTGGCGATGGAGGACGTCCGCGGGCAGGCCGAGCCGAAGGAGGAGGTCGCGCGCGTCGTCCGGCTGTGGCAGTCCGGTGAGGAGTTCGAGAAGGCCGGCGGCAAGCGCGAGCGCGGCCTGCTGTTCCTCGGCGCCCCCGGTACCGGCAAGACGATGCTGGCGAAGGCGATCGCGACCAACTTCAACTGCCCGTTCGTGACGATCCCCGGCTCGGGCTTTGCGGCGACGTTCATCGGGATCGACGTGATCGTCGTCATGTACCTGATCCGCAAGGCGAAGCGGCTCGCGCGTAAATGGGGCGGCCAGTGCATCGTCTTCATCGACGAGATCGACGCCGTCGGCACGCGCCGGTCCAGCCTCGGCAGCGCCAGCGCCGGCGGGATGATGGTTGGCAGCCAGAGCTTCGAGGACTATTGCTTCTACGGCCGGTGGGGATCCCTGACGCCATCGGGCGACCTGATCCTCGAGACGCGCGCGTGGCGCGAGCGGCTCTTCGCCGAGCGCGCTGAGCGGCACGGGCCCAACATCCCGCCGATCATCGCCAAGCCGGCCGAGCTCGTCCAGCGCTACATGTTCCCCGGGATGATGGGTGGCGGCATGGGCGGCCTCGCGCTCAACCAGCTGCTGGTCCAGATGGACGGCATCGGCGAGCCGCGCTTCACCCATCAGCAGTTCACCAAGCGGATCAACACGCTGCTCGACGCTGTCTATTTCGTTCCGCGCAAGATCGGCAAGCGATCGCTTCGCTTCCCGCCGCCGAGGCCTGCACCCGAGCAGGTCTTCTTCATCGGCGCGACGAACGTCCCGATCGACACGCTCGACCCGGCTCTGATCCGCCCGGGCCGGATGGGTCGCCATGTCTGGTTCCGGACGCCGACGCTCGAAGACCGCAAAGACATCTTCAACCTCTACCTGGGCAAGGTCGCCCACCAGCCCGACCTCGACGGCGACCGGCGCCGCGACGAGCTGGCGCGGATCACCAACGGCTACGCGCCGGCGATGATCGAACAGGTCTGCTCGCTCGCCCTGACCTACGCCCACGCCGACGGCCGCCAGGAATTCGGATGGTCCGACATCGTCGAGGCGATGACCACGGTCGAGGCCGGCACGGCGGTGGCGGTCGACTACGTGCCGGAGGAAACCCGCGCAGTGGCGATCCACGAGGCCGGTCACGCGGTCAACGGCCACCTGTACATGAAGGACGTCCTCTCCACACGCCTCTCGATCCGTAAGCGCGGCAACTCGCTCGGCCATCATCAGGCGATCGAGACCCAGGAACGGTTCTCCTCCTGGCGCAGCGAGGAGTTCGCCAAGCTCGTGTGGACGCTCGGCGCGATGGCGGCCGAGCACGTCTTCTACAACGAGAACTCGACTGGCGTCGGCGGCGATGTACAGAGCGCGACCCTGCGCGCGGCATGGATGGTGGGTATGTGCGGCATGGGCCCGGATCCCGAGCTGATCAACGGGAGCCTCGAGCCAGGAGAGGAGCGCGAGGCGGTCCTGAACAAGCTCGAGCGGATCGGCACGACGATCATGAACCGCGCCCAGGTCAGCAGCCCGATGGCCTCGGACCCGATGTCCTCGGTGCTCGGCGACCGCGCCAAGCGCCAGTCGGCGGCGCAGCTGCTCGGCCAGGCATACCTGGTCGCCTACGCGACCGTCGAGGCGAACCGCGAGTCCGTCGAGCAGGTCGCCGATACGCTGATCGGGCGCAAGGAAATGCACGGCGATGAGGTCGTTGACCTGTTGAACCGTGTTTCGCTGGCCAAGCCCGAGATCAGGTTGTTGGACGAGAGCACCTGGCCGCACGTATGAGCACCGACGGACCCCGCCTCAGTGCTGCCGAGGAGCACGTCGCCAAGTCGCCGATCCCGCCTTCGCGCCGGCTCGCGGCGGGCAACTCCCGCCCCCAGGCAGAGTCGTCTCCCCACGCGAGCAAGTTCCGCGCCGCGACGATCGCGCTGGTCGTGCTCGGCATCGTCGCGGTCGGGATCGCCGTCGCCCTGTCGGCCGGTGGCAGCTCGCGCGCGACCGTGACCGCCGGCGGCTGGTCGGACTGGCAGCCCCAGGACGACGGGTTGCAGGGCGCCCAGGAGATCGCTGATTTCGTCGCGCCCTACTACCGGGCCTCCCCCGCCTACCAGCTCGCGGTGGTGACTGCGATGAACCTCAACGACCCGTCCAACCCGGTCCAGGTCGTGGTTCCCGCCACCGGTTCGCCGAGCGGGCTGCAGCCGCTGCCGGCGAGCAGCACGATCGTCTACAACCTCTGCGGGCTCGGCAGCCACGACTGCTCGATCGGGGTCGGGACGGCGTCCGCGCAGCGGCTGCTCCTGCTCAAACGCGAAGCGCTCGAGCTGGCGCTGTATACGTTCAAGTACATCAGCGGCGTGCAGACGGTCGTCGCCGTGCTGCCGCCCGGGCACACCGAGCAGTCCAGCCATCTGAGCGCCAAGCCGCCGACCGGCAGCCAGGCTTCGTCGAACAACACAAAGACGGTCACGCTCGCGATCGCGTTCGACGGCAAGGAGCTGCAGCCGTGGCTGCAACGCCCGCTGCGCGACACGCTGCCGGGGGCGCTGCCGCCGACCGTCGCTCAGATGCAGAGCGCGCCCGAGGCGGAGCTCGTCAGCGTGATCACCGCGCACGGACTGTTCAACGAGAGCACTGAGACCGCCCAGGACGGCAGCAAGGTGCTCGTCCTGACCCCCGACGCGCCGCAGTAGTCCGAGCTAACCCCCCTGCTCCTCGGGCCGCGCGGGCGCGGGCTCATGCCCCTCGCATACGAGCACCGGTAGCCGCGGGTAGCGCGGGAACCGGTCGGGCTCGGCGCGCGAGCGCAGGCACAGCGAGAACTCCGAGCCGCGCGTGTTGTGGATCAGCTGCTGGTGGCGACAGGAGTCACACAGCCCTGCGGCGGGCCGGCTCACCCGGCGGCGCGCTGCAGTCGCTCGACGCGCCCGGCGCGGTCGAACATGACCGTCAGCCGCCGCCCCGAGATCACGCAGTAGCGGTAGCTGTTGCCAGGGCGCGAGAGCGGCTGGCCGGCCGCGTACAGCACCGACTCGAACGTCTGGCGGCGGTGGAGCTTGCGCACCTGGGAGGCCGGCAGGCAGTGCGAGGGCGCGACGCCGTATGCGCGTTCCCACATCTCGAGGTACGCCTCGGCGCCGCGGAACATGTCGGTGAGGATCGGCTTGCCGGCGAGCACGCGCAGCTCGTCCAGCCAATCCGCGTACATGCCGTAGTTCGCGACCCCGTCCTTGTTGAGGTCGAACACGCGGTCGCCCCACGCCTCGCGGGTGAAGCTGACGCGACCGTCGTATGACTTGAACGGATAGCTGATCGGGGTCCCGCTGGTCGGCTGGCTCTGCTCGGCGAGGCCGTTCATGTCGGCGCCGTACCCGAACCCGGTGCCGTTGTAGAAGCGCTTGTTGCGGATCTTCAGGCTGGTACGCCACTGGGCGATGAACGACGCAGGCGACGCTCCGGCGATCGGCGTCACGAATCCGCCGAGGTTGTAGATCCGCGGGTTCTCCTGCGGCGAGTCCCAGCTGTGGGCGGAAACCACCCCTGAGTAGTGGTGTGCCTCGATGATCGAGAGGGCCGCATCGGCGGTCTTCGCGTCCATGTGGTCGAGCTCGACGATGAAGTGCTCCTGGATCATCTTGTTGATCAGGTACGCACCGAGCTGCGTCAGGCCGCGCTGGTTGCAGTGTGGCGGCGGTGGATACACCGGCAACAGCGCGCCCCCCGTCAGCCGGCTCGCGAGCGAGTTCAGGAGGCTTCCGAGCTGGCCCACGAGCGGCACCGTCAGCTGCGTCTGGTCGTGCTCCGGGCCGGTGCACGTCTTCACATCCCAGAAGCTCCCGGTCTCCAGGTGATTGCCGGCGTTGATCAGGACCCCGAGGTCGCCGGCGTCCATCTTGGTGCCGCCGAACGCGTTGTCGAACTTGTGGATCGGGAAGAAGGTGCTGACGCCGAGCGCCCGGACCTGCTTCAGGCCGGCGTCGATCTGGGACTCGTTGCACTGGGCGACGCCCAGGTACTCGCCGCAGTTGAACAGGTGCGAGACCTCGATCCCCTCGACGACGGCGAGCTTGCCCTCGTTGACCACGCGCCGCGCCTGGAACGGGTTCGTGACGATCCGGAAGAAGCCCTTGCCGGGGCCGCCCGACTGCGCGTCGACATAGTTCTGGAGCGCACGCAGATCGCGGGCCTGGAGGCGGACCGCGTCCATGTCGTTGCACGAGTTGCGGCGCTTGGTCATCAGATCGCACAGCGCCTCGTTGTCGACGAGCTGCGTGACCATCACTCGCAGCCCGGCCATCCACGCGCGCTTGATGCCGGTGTAGTAGTCGCCCTCCTCGGCCAGGTCGGTCGGCGAGGGCCAGGCACGGAACGTCGGCCAGCCGCGGGTGTCGTGCGCGTGGGCGGGGGTGCCGTAGTCGAGGAAGCTCTCGACCTGGCCATTGGTCCCCTGCTCGTAGGGCTCGCAGTCCGGCAGCGCGTAGGGAATGCCGTACGGCGACCACGGCCGCCCGCAGTGGAAGTCTCCGCCGAGGAACTCGAACGCGGTCACATGGGTGTGCGCGTCGATCGTGCCGGTGACCTGACCCTCCGGGGTCGAGCCGCGGAACGGCCTGCCGGTCGCGTCGACGCCGCCCTCGGGATAGACGGCGCAGCCCGACGCCGGGACGAAGCGGGTGCGCAACGACTCGCCGGTGCCGGTGTTGGTCAGGCGGAGATCGCGATCGACCCGCCAGACGGTCGCGCTGCTGGGCGACGCGGCCATCCTCAGCCCCGCCCCGAGGAAGTTGTCGTGGACGCCGTACAGCAGGTATTCACCGAGCGCCGTCGCCTGCATCCGGAACGGCCCGAGCTCGCCGCCGCCGGCCGGTCGCAACTCGTAACAGCCGTGGACCAGTGAGTACCGCGTGAGCTTGGCGATGCGGCGCGCAGGCGCGGCGTGGGTGCCCGCCAACGACGGCAGCATCAGCGACGCCAGCAGCGCCGCCGCGGCAACTCGTACGGCTCTCATCCTCGGGTCAGTTCCTCCAGCGCGAGTACGAACGAGGTGTAGTCGCGGCCGGTGACCTCGCGCAGCGCGATCTCACACGTCCGGTTGCTCGAGACCCAGGCGTCGGCCTGCGCGGAGTCGAGCTCGAGCCGGACACCCCGGAGGGCCGACTGGGGCAGCTCCGGATGCAGCCAGCCGCGATCGCCGGCCATCCCGCAGCAGCCTGTCGCGGCCGGGATCACGACCTCGTCGGCGATCCACCCAGCGATCGCCGCCAGCTGATCTGAGAGACAGAGGTGCCTGGACGCACACGTTGGATGTACCACAACGCGACCGAGCTTGCGCCGTATCTCCAGGCGCTCGAGCAGGTGATCGTGGACCCACTCGATCGAGTCGATCACCTTAACGCGGTCGGTTTCGAGCAGCGACAGCAGCCCGTGGGTGCACGAGCTGGCGTCGAGGACGACCGGCAGCAGCCCGCCGTCGCTCCAGCGCTCCAGCGAAGCCCGGGCGCGCTGCGCGATCGCCGCGTGACCCTGCCGGTACCCCTTCGATGCCCACGGGGTTCCGCAGCAGTTGCCGGCCACGTCCTCGGGGATCCAGATCGGCATCCCCGCGCGGGCGGAGATCGCGACCAGTGCCTCGGGCAGTGTCGGATGTGCGCGCTCGCCGCGAGCGTTTCCGAAGATCCGGTTGATGCAGGCCGGCATGTACACGGCTGCGGCGCCCTCACGGATCGTGAATGGCAGCTCGGCGGGGGCCGCCGCGGGCATGCCCGCGCTCCATTCGGGCACGAGCTCGGTGCCGAGCGCTCGCCGCAGCGCGGCCGGGCCCGACGCCACGGCACGGTCGCCGACCGCGCTCGCGGCTGCGCCCGCCGCCCGCACGCCGGCCCGCGCGAACCGTTCGACGGTCGCGTAGCGTTGCGCCACCGTCGCGGCGATGCGCTCGCCTCGCTCGCCGTGCTCGCTGGCGCGGAAGTCCTTGATCAGCTGGCCGGTGTCGATCCCGACAGGGCAGGCGTGCATGCAGCTGCCGTCAGCGGCGCAGGTCTCGATCGCGTCGTACTCGTACTGCTCGAGCAGCACCTGGGTGACGGCCGAGCCGAGCGGCTGGCGAGCCATCTCGCGCCGCAGCGCGATCCGCTGGCGGGGGGTCGTCGTCAAGTCCCGGGACGGACACACCGGCTCGCAGAAGCCGCATTCGATGCATTTGGTCGCGACCTCCTCGATCTCGGGGGTCGACTTGAGGTTTCGCAGGTGCACGCCGGGGTCGCGATTGAGAACCACCCCTGGCGCGAGGATCGCGTCAGGATCGGCGAGCTGCTTGACGCGCCACATCATCTCGGTCGCCTTCGCGCCCCACTCACGTTCGACGTAGGGCGCCATGTTGACTCCGGTTCCGTGCTCGGCCTTCAGGGAGCCGTCGTACTTGGACACGATCAGCTCGACCAGCTCGTGCATGAACGCCTCGTAGCGGTCGAGGTCGGCCTGCTCGCCGAAGTTGGGGGTGAGCAGGAAGTGCAGGTTGCCGGCCGACGCGTGACCGGCCACGCCGGGCAGGAACCCGTGCTTGCCGAGCAGCTGCTGGAGGTCGCGGATGCCTTCGGCGACCCGGGCCGGCGGGACGCAGATGTCCTCGATGATCAGCGACACGCCGGGCGGACGCATCGCGGCCAGCAGCCCCTGCATCCCCTCGCGGACGTGCCACAGCATCTCGATCTCGCCGCGCTCGCGTGAGAACCGAGGCGGGTCGACCAGCTCGCGGCCGTCGAGGATCCGCAGCGCGGCCGCCTCGGCGCGATCGAGCCCGGAGGGGTCCTCGTCACGGAACTCGACCAGCAGCGCCGCGGTCTCGGGCGCGAGTGCCTTCCAACGCTCGGGCGTTCCGGGCATGTTGTAGGCGGCCGCGATCAGCGTCGGCGCGACCATCAGCTCTGTCGCCGTCGCACCGGCGGCGACGAGCGGACTGACGGCCGCGGCCGCGGTGTCGACATCACCGAACAGCAACAGCGCGATCGTCGTGTGGCGGCCGAGCGCGACGGTCTCGAACACGACCTCGGCGACGAACGCCAGCGTGCCCTCCGAGCCGATGATCAGGCGGCGAAAGATCTCGAGTGGAGCGTCGGCGTCGAGAAACGCGCACAGCCTGTAGCCGGTCGTGTTCTTGATCTCGAACTTCCGCGCGATCCGCTCGGCCAGCTCGCGATCGGCGCGAATCTCGTCGCGGATCTCGCGCAGCCCCGCGGCGAGCTCCGGGGCGGCCGCCGCGAAGCGTTCCTCCGCGTCCGGGGCGGCCGTGTCGATCACCGCGCCGCCGGCGAGCACAAACTTGATCGAGCGGACCGTGCGGTAGGAATCGGCGGTCACACCGCAGCGCATCCCGCCCGAGTTGTTGGCGACCACACCGCCGACGCACGCGATCTCAGAGCTCGCGGGGTCAGGCCCGAGCTTGCGTCCATGGCGCGCCAGCCGGCGGTTGACGTGACCGAGCACCGCGCCTGGCTGGACGCGGGCGCGCCGCCCTTCATCGAGCACCTCGATCCGCTGCCAGTGGCGGCGGACGTCGACCAGGATCGAGCCGGTCTGCGATTGGCCGTTGAGTGACGTGCCGCCGGCGCGGAACGTCAGCGGCGTCGCGTTGGTGCGCGCAAACTCGAGCAAGCGCACGACGTCCGGCACGGACTGCGGCATCGCCACCGCCTGAGGGATCACACGGTAGGGGCTGGCGTCGGAGGCGTAGGCGACCAGATCGAGCGCGCGTGAGAGGACGCGATCGCGTCCGAGCGCGGCCGTCAGCCGTCCGCGGAGCGGCTCGGGAGTGCCGCTCGCGACCCACTCCGGAGCGCGGTCGGGGGCGGCTTGCGGTGCCTCGGGAGCGATCCGCCCCACCGCTGGCGTCAGCAGCGCCACCGGCTCACTCCATCCACATGCCGGACGCGACCCGGGCCTGGATCAGCCTCGGCCCGTCTCCGGCGGGGATCTCCTCACGCAGCGCCTCGGTCAGCTCCTCGCGGCCGCTGACGTCGCGGGCCGGCATCCCGTAGCCACGTGCGACCGCGGCGACGTCGAGGCCCGGCAGGTCGAGCCCCGGGGCGCCGCCCACCTGCTCGAACATCGCGAACCACTTGAGGATCATGTACTCCTCGTTGCGGAGCACCAGGAACGTCACCGGCACCTTGTAGGCGACCGCGCTCCACAGCGCGGTGATTCCGTATTGCGCCGAGCCCTCGCCGAGCACGCAGATGACCGGGCGTTCTGGTCGTGCGAGCTGGACGCCGACGCCGGCGGCGATCCCGAACCCGAGCCCGCCGCTCGAGCCGAAGTAGTAGCTGCCGGGCTTCGAGAGGCGCAAGCGGTTTCGCAGCGCCAGTGTCGAGGACGGCGTCTCGATCACCGCGATCCCATCCTGCGGCCACGCGTCGGCGAGCGCCGACATCGCCTCGGATCCGCTGATCGGGTCTGAGGGCTCCGGCTCGCTCGGCTCCGGACGCGCCTCGGGCGACGGCCGCGAGGACTGCTCGACGAGCCCGGCCAGGCTCGCCAGCGCCTGCGCCGGATCGCCCAGGATCGCGTCGCCCATCGGCGCGCGCGCGGCCTCGGCGGGATCGCTTGTAATCGCAACCAGCGATGTGTCCGGGGCGAGCAGCGGGCCCGCGATATAGGGGTAGTAGGGGAACACCGAGGAACCGACGACGAGCACCAGGTCGTACGGTTTCAGCGTTTCGCTCGCCGCCGCGATCGCCGGCGGCAGCACGCCGACGAAGTTCGGATGGTTCTCCGGGAATCCGAGCCTGCCGCCTCCCGGGGCCGGGGACGCCCAGACCGGCAGGTGCTGCTTCTCGGCGAGCGCGACCGCGTCGTCCCAGCCGCCGCCAGCATCGATCTCGGGGCCGGCGATCAGGACAGGGTTGCGCGCCGACTGCAGGCGCGCCGCGAGCTCGGCGATCGCCGCCGGGTCGGCCGCCGGGCGGCCGCTGATCACCCGGCGCGTCGCCTGCGCGGTGCGGTCCTCGTCCGCCTCCACCCCCCAGTCGTCCATCGGGATCGAGACGAACACCGGACCGCGCGGAGGCAGCGTCGCATGGTGGATCGCGCGGGCGATCGCCGCCGGGACGTCCTGCGCCCGCGGCGGCTCGTGGCTCCACTTCACGTACGGCTGCGGGCCGACGGTCGCATCGCGATTGGTGAGGTTGGCCTCCATCGTCACGTGCGCCCTGACCTGCTGGCCGGCGGTGATCACGAGCGGCGCCTTGTTGGCCTGAGCGTTGAAGATGCCGCCGACGGCGTTGCCGACTCCCGGCGCCGTGTGGAGGTTGACATGGACCGGACGGCCGCTGGCCTGTGCGAAGCCGTCGGCCATCCCGACGACAACCAGCTCCTGGAGACCAAGCACGTACGTGAAGTCGCTCGGGAAGTCGGCCAGCATCGGCAGCTCGGTCGAGCCCGGGTTGCCGAACATCGTCGTCATCCCGTGGGTCCGGAACAGCTCGAAGGTCGCTTCACGTACGCTCGGCATCAGGCCGTGTCCTCCTCGATCGGTGGCCGCACCCTACAGCGCGGCGAGCACTTCCGCCGCAGCTCTCTCGCCCGAGCGGACGGCTCCATCCATGTAGCCGTTCCAGTAGTTGGACGTCTCGGTTCCAGCCCAGTGGATCCGCCCAACCGGATCGCGCAGGTGGCGCCCGTAGGCGAGCAGCGTGCCGGTCGAGGGGATCCCGACGGGACAGCCCCGGGTCCACTGCTCGCCCGACCAGCTGGTCTCGAAGTAGGCTCGGGGGCTGCGCGCCCTGGGCCCGAAGAAGGTGGCGAACTGGGCCAGCACCGCGGCCCGCCGGGCGGCCGGCGAAGCGGCGGCGTAGGAGCGGGCGTCATCGCCCCCGACGAACCCGAACACGATCCCCGGATCGCCCCCCGGAGGCGAATCGTCGAACGTCGTCGTGACCGGCCCGGAGCTCGAGATCGCGGTCCCGTTGAGCCCCTGCTCGCGCCAGAACGGGCGGTCGTAGACGGCCGCGACCTTGGTCAGGGTCCCCTGCCCGTAGCGCTGCGTCAGCTGGTCGCGCTCGAACGGCAGGATCGGCTCGTAGTCGACCCTGCAGGCCAGCGCCGGGGGCACCGCGACGATCACGCGCTTGGCGTTGACCGTCAGCCGGTCGCTGTGCACGGTCACCCCCGACCGGCCCTGGACGATCCGTCGCACGGGCGAGCTCAGCAGCACCCGATGCCCGAGCTCGTCCGCGAGCTTCAGCGCGATCACCTGAGAGCCGCCCACGAACCGCGACTGCTGGGCGCCTCCGCGCGTGTCGAAGTTGCGCTCGAACGTCCCGGGGTGGGTCTCGTCGCCCGAGGAGGCGATGTAGAACAGCACGAACAGCAGTGACAGCTCGCGCGGCTCGGCGCCGAAGATCGCGCGCGTCGCGACCGCCACCAGCGCGCGGAACTGCGGGGTGACGCTGTGCGAATCGATCCAGGTCTCGAGCGTCTGCCCGTCCCAGGCGGCGGCGTTCGCGGCGCTCCAGGGCGCGTCGACCGGAACCGACCGCGACATCTGGTCGAGCTCGGGGATCAGCACCGCGAGGTCAGGCAGGACGAGCGGGTCGGGGGGCGCGGTTCCGGCGATGCCCGTGTCGCTGTAGGTCGAGCGCTTGCCGTCCGAGACGTACACGTTCTCGCCCGTGTCGTAGGTCGGGAACGTCCTCACACCAAGCTCGCGTGCCAGCGCCTGGACGTGATCCTGTGTCGGCCCGACAAAGGTGCCGCCACGCTCGGAGATGTGCCCGTCGCCGAGCTCGTGGTTCCAGACGCGGCCGCCGACGCGGTCGCGGGCTTCGACCACGGCCACGGAGCGACCGGCCGCCACGAGCCTGCGCGCGGTCGTGAGCCCGGCGAAGCCGGCGCCGACGATCGCGACGTCGACCTTGCGCGCCGATCCGCCTTGCCTGCCACGGGCTGCCGGCTTTGCCTGCGCGCCGGCCGGGAGCGCCGCCGCAGCGCCGCCCGCGAGCGTTCCGGTCACGAACCGCCGACGGGTGAGATCGCCCGCCACGCTCACGCCCCCGCTTCCGCTCCGGCTCCCGCTCACGCTCACGCTCCCGCTCGAGCATTTGCACTCCGCACTACCCGAAGCTAACCTGAAGGTAAGCTCACTTTCAAGTTTGAGCCGGCGCCGTGTGCAGGGACCCGAAGCCCGTTGTGTGGGCCGCATTGCAGACCGTGAAGGGGAGGAGAACCTGAGCGACGAGCCAACCCAGTTCGAGGGCAAGCTCCGCAATGTGCCGATCCAGGCCCGAAGCCGGGCCCGGCTGCGAAGCGTGCTCGACGCCGCCGACGCGGTGCTCGCCGACCGCGGGGCCGATGGGTTCACGACCACGCGGATCGCTGAGGTGGCAGGGATTCCGGTGGGGTCCGTGTACCGCTACTTCCCCGACAAGCAGGCGATCGTCGAGGCGCTCGCGGTCAGCTACTGGAGCGACTTCGAGGACCTTGTCGCCGCGGCCGCGGAGGCCGACGAGCGCGAGCCGCTCGATGACCCCGGCGGGGTCGTGCTCGACGCACTAGCCGCCGGGTTTCGCGCCCGCCCCGGGTTCCTGGCGCTGTGGTACGGAGGTCTCCGAACCGAGGGCGTGCGCGATGCCGCGCGGCCGACGCGGAGCGCGATCGGCCGCTCGATCGAGCGGATCCTCCGCGTCCACTGGCCTGACACGCCGTCGCATACGCGCCGGATCGCGGCGAGGATGGTCGTGATCGCCGGCGACGAGCTTCTGCACGAGGCGTTCCGCGCCGACCGCCGCGGCAACGACCAACTGCTGGACGAGGCCAAGGTGATGCTCGACGCCTATCTCGCGGCGCGGCTGGGCGCCCGCTGACCAGCGCTATTTCGGCAGCGCGGCCCGCGTAACGTGCGGGTAGTAGGACTTGAGGATGCCCGCCGGCCAGCTGTAGGGCGGCTGCACGCGGCACGGGACGTTCTTGGCTGCGATCGGCACCTGCGAGACGTTGTTGACGTTGTTGCAGTTGGCGGCGAACAGTCCGCCCTTTGCGATGTTCGCCAGCTCCCCAGGTGAGAAGTATGTGTTGGCACGATTGGTCGGCTCGCGCACCGTGTGCCCGTACACCGATTCGTTCATCAAGCCCGAGATCGCGCGTAGGTAATGCGCGGAGCCGGTCGAGTTCTGGGCACTGGCGGTCGCCTGAAGGTCGGCGGCGAGGTTCGCCATCGCGGCTACCAACTCGCTGTGATAGATCCCGATCAAGCTGATCACCGGCGCCAGCTCCCGGGTGGCCGGGAGCAGGGCGTCGACCGCCGGCTTGAATGCGCGGCTGAAGTCGGTGATCGCGGGCAGCGCCTGATCGGCTGCGTGCAGTAGCCCCGGCGCCGAGTGCAGGAGGCTCAGCGCCGGGCCCGACAGCTCGATCAGCTCCTGCAGGGCGGGCGTCAGCAGCGGCGCCACCGGTTGCAGCGCATCGAGCGAGGGCTTCGCGACTGTCAGCGTCGTCTGCAGGGTCGTCAGGGTCGTCCTCAGCTGGGTCAGGAATGGCGGCAGGGCGTTGACCGTGTCGGTCAGCTCGGTGTTGCGCGAGGCGGTGGCGGACAGCACTTGGTCGCCGGCGGTGATCAGCGTTTGCAGCGCGGCGGAGCGGCTGCCGAGCGTCGTCAGCACCGTCGCCGAGTTGTTGATCACGCCCTTGACGTCGGCCTGCTGCTGGTTGAGCAGCCCAACCAGCGCGTCGAGCTCCGTGAACGTCGGGGCGAGGTTGCCGATCGAGTTGTTGAGGTCCTGCCCGCGACCGGCGAGCGAGGTGTAGGTGCCCTGAAGCAGCGCCTGGAGGTTGCGCTGGGTTGGCGTGTTGAACGAGCTCAGCACCTGGTCGAGCGACTGCGTGCTCTCGATCTGTGACGCTGGGATCGTTCCACCGTCGGCGATCTTGGGGCCTGCGGCGGTGCCGGTCGAGAGCTGAACGTAGCCCTCGCCGAGAAGTGTCTTCTCGCGCAGGATCGCGCGGGTGTCGGCGGGGATCGGCGCGTACTCGTGATCGATGTCGAGTGTCACCAGCGAGTTCACGCCACGCGCCTGGACCGATATGACGCGGCCGACGTTGACGCCCGAGATCCGCACGTCGGCGTTCGGGACCAGCAGCCCCGTCTCCTTGAACATCGCCTTGATCCTGTAGCCCTGAGCCGCGAACGGGATCGTCCCGGCGAACTGGGTCCAGACGAAGATCATCAGCCCCAGGCATGAGAGCGTGAACGCGAGCGCGGCGAACACGGCGGAGCGTTTTGGTGCCTGGGTTACCACGTCAGCATCCGTACGCCGGCCCGAGCAGCAGGTGGATCAGAGAGCCGAACGTGAACGTCGTCAGCGACGGGCACGTGGCCAGGATCAGCGTCCGCCAGGCGGGGCCGTTGGCGTCCGCGTTGGAGATGAACGAGTCGGCGTTGTGGGCGAACCACGACAGCCAGTACAGGAAGCCGGGGTTCTTGCCGCCCGGGTCATACGCGATCTCGTTGGTGGTGTATGCGAGCACCTTGAACGAATCGATCAGCGACGGCGTGGCCTTGTCGAGGTTGGTCGCGAGGCCCGGGAGCTCTTGCGCGAGCGGCAGCACCGCATTCACGAACGGCGGGATCTCCTTGAGCGGCAGCAGCGCCGCGCCTTCGAACAGCGTCTTGGTGTCGCGCAGCGTGGTCGGCAGCTGCTTGGCGGTCGGCACGAGCGCGGTCGCGGTCGGGCCGAGCGTGTTGGCGAACGTGGTCAGATCCCCGAGCGTCGTGCGGGTCGTGGCGAGCGTGCCAGGCAGGAGCGTGATCGCCTGCTGCAGCGCGACGTTCTGGCTGGCGAGCGCGTGCACGGTCTGGTCTCCCGCCCGCAGTGCGGTGTAGAGCTGGGCGTCCTTCTCGCTGGTCGCCTTCGTGACGACGCCGAGGTTGTGCACTATGTTCGCCAGCTCGCGCCGCCGCGCCGCCAGCAGATCGCCGACCTGGTGCATCTGCGCGGCCGTGGGACCGAGCGTCATCAGCAGCTTGCGGATGTCCTGGCCACGGCCCTTGGTGCCATTGTCGAGCTCGGTGATGAGGCTCGTGAACCATGACCGCGTGTCGGTGTCCAGCGACGACAGCAGCTCGTCGGAGTTCACCGGCGTGGTCGTCTGCGCAACCGGGATCGTCGCGCCGTGGGGCAGCACCCCCGCCGACCTGGTGCCGGGGATGATGTCGACCTGCATGTCCATCAGCGGGGTGTTTGGCACCAGCTCGGCGCTGGCGTTTCTGTACAGCCGCTTCATCTTCGACGGGTCGATCTCCATGTGGATCACCCCGAGCCCGTTGCTCAGCGAGGTGTTGGTGATCTGGCCGACGTGGACGCCCGCGACGTTGACCGGCTCGCCGAGTCCGGGCACCACCGCAGCCGCCGAGGAGAAGTTCGCGTTGACCGAGTAGAACGTCTGAAACGGGTTCGGGAGCCGCTGCTGGAGCAGGATGTAGAAGCCGGCCGCGCTACCGACGATCACGAGCGCCACCAGGATCGCGAACGACCGCCCGTACCGACGCAGCTGGACGCCGAAGCGACCCTTCATCATCGGCTCACCCCATCGCTCGTGGCGCCCGCTTTTACGAGGGCGCTCTTGACCTGGTGCAGTGAGGGCAGCGGCAGACCCAGCAGCCCGCTTGGATGCAAGTCAGGTGGCGTCGTCGAGGATGACAGGCTCGGCACCTTCTGGGTCGCGCAGGGCACGTCGGGACGGAAGTCGGCCGCCGACAGATCGCCGATCCACGCCGGCCGCGAGCCCTCGAGCGAGGTGTTCCCCGGCGGCGCCCCGGCGACCAGATGGCCGAGCAGCGGAGACAGCACACCGCCGGTAAGGCTGTCGGTCCCGGCACCGGCGAGCACGCGCGTGTATGGACCGTTGCCGTCGAAGTTGCCGCTCGCTCCGGCGATGTTGGGCAGGAAGTGGACGAAGTCCTGCCAGATCGGCCGGCCGGTCGAGAGCGATCCGTCCGGGGCCTTCTTCTGGAGCACCGGCAGCACGTGGGTCCGCAGGCAGTCGCTCACCTGTTTGGTGATCGGGAACACGATCGCGAGCTGGCGCAGGATCGAGGGGAACTGCACGAAGGTCGCGTCGAGTGCGGTCAGCAGCTTCTCGCGCTCGGGCGGGGCGACGATCGTCCCGAGCTCGCGGACGGTGCTCGTGATCGAGTTGATCAGCGGCGGCGCGACCTTCAGCGAAGGATCCAGCGCGGTCGCGAGCGTGACGACGGGTGGCAGCGCACGGTCGATCGCGCTCAGCGCGCTCGGCGCCACCTGCAGCGTCTGATCGAGGCCGGCGATCGACTGGGCGAGCGCACCGTCGCTGGCCACCAGCGCGCTCGAGGTCTGGTTCAGGCTGCGGACCAGGTCACCGAGCGCGGGCGAGCTGTCCGCCACGGTTCCGGTCACCAGCGAGGCCGAGGTCAACAGCTTGGTGAGGTCATTCGGGTCGGTCCCGCGCAGCGCGTGGGTGATCCAGGCGATGTCCTTGAGCGCCGGCACCAGCTGCGGAATCGCTTGCTTGAGCCCGCCGGCGCCGCTGTCGGACAGGGGGTGGCCGGGCGGGTTGGTGAAGCCGACGTTGAGCGTGCCGAGCGTCTGCTTGAGGCTCGCGCGGGTGGCGATGTCGAACGTCGACAGCACGCTGTAGAACTGGACCGGACTCGAGGTCTGCTGTATGGGGATCGTGTCGCCGTCTCGCATCAGCGGTGCCGACGGCGTGCCGGGGTCGAGCTGGAGGTAGTAGCCGCCCTCGAGGAACAAGCGGTCGCGGATCCGGACCGTCGCATTCCGATGGATCGGGAGCCCGCTGTTGTCGACCGTGAACTCGACCTTGGTTGCCCGCCCATCCGCGGCAACGCCCTGGACGGCGCCGACGTCGATCCCGGCGATCCGGACCGGCGAGTCCGCGCGCACGTTGACGCTGTTGCTGACGACGGCATACAGCGTGTACTGATGGACGAACGGAAGCCCTTGGTTGAAGGCATAGAAGGTGATGAAGCACGCGGCCAGGATCAGGACCGCGGCGACGATCAGCGGGTGCACCCCTCCTCGCCGGCGCCGCCTGACCCGCCTCGACACGGCCGTCATGGGACCAACCCCGCCTTCTTGCCCTCGGCCAGGACTCCGGGCGGCGGCGCCGTGTTGTCGACGAGCGTCGAGCTCGGCCCCGGATCGCCGATCAGCTGAGCGCCCTTGTAGACGTCGTTTGCGCCCTGGCACTCACTCGAGGTCTCCTGCGGATACGGGTTCAGGTGCAGATCGGCGGACGGCGTGGGCTGCTCGAACGTCTGTCCCTGCGTGCCGCCGTCGAAGTTGAGGATCGGTGCGAACCGCAGCCATCCTCCGCCGGAATCGCCCTCGCTCAGCGCCGACGCGAAGTTGCGCACCCACAACCCGGTCACGTTGCACGCGAACTGGTCGCCGGCGACGCTGCGGAGGATCGCCCCCAGCCCGATGAACGCCGACGCCCCGAGCGAGGCGAGATCAGTCGAGCCGAGCACCTTGAACGTTTGGATCGAGGCCGGGTCGCGCGCGAGCGCGTCGACCGCCCCAAACGCCGTCTCGAGCTCGCTCGAGAGCTTCGGCACCTGCCTGAAGACGGGCGTCGCGGCGACGATGATGTCATCGAGCCGGCGCGCTCCTTCGGGCAGCAGCGCCGCTCCGGGCTTGAGCGCCTGCACCAACCGAGCGGTCTCGGCGAGGACCGGGAGAGACTGCGTCAGGACGGTCGTGCCGAGCGTCTCGGTCGGGGGAAGCTGGTCAAGTGTCTCCCCGAGCGCCGGGACGTCGAGCGCCTGGAAGGTCGTCGCCGCGTCCGACAGCAGCGGGCCGACAATCGGGGACACCGGGGCGAGCGCGCGTGTGGTCGCGGCCAGTCCGCTGATGAACTGCGACAGGTGCGTGCTCGACGAGGCGAACGTCCGCAACAGCTGCTGGAGCGGGCCGATCAACTGGTAGAGCGAGTAGATCGCATCGTTGAACTGCGCCCCGCGGCCGGCGAAGCCCGCGCTGAGCTCGGCGACTGCATTGCGGAACCCCCGCTGGGTCTTCGGGCCGAAGGTCGCGAACGCCGTGTCGAGGTCGACGAACGGGATGTTGTGATTCAGCCGCGGGTTCGTGCTCACTGTCAGCGTGCCGCCGTCGGGCACGCCGTGTGACTGCTTGCTCCCGGGGAACAGCTCGAGGTACTTGCCGCCGAGCACCGACGCGAGCCGCACCTGGTAGCGCGTGTCGGATGGGAGCGGATTGAGGTTGCTCTGGAGCGCGAGACCGAGCTGCGCGTACGGGTGCGGGTATCGGCTACTCGCCGGCTCGGGCTTGATCGTGAGCACCTGGCCGACGCGGGCGCCCCCGATCCGGACATCGGCGTTCTTGACCAGCTCAGCGGCGTCGGCGACCTGGACGTTGACGTTGTAGGTCGGGACGAACGGCAGTCCGTTCTCTGCGATGTAGGACAGGTACACCGCGACCATCACGACCAGAATCGTCACGGTCCCGACCAGGATCGGGTTGTTGAGCACGTCCGCGGCTGTTCCCCTGCTGTGTCTCATTTGATCAGGTAGTTGACGAGGCTCTGCAGGGTCTTGGTCGACTGCGCGACCGGGCCGGCGGCCGCTCCGGCGGCGCCGCCGACGGCGGCTGCCGCCTGCTGCGCGGCGGCGGCAACGGGCCCGCTGACGGCTGGAGCGCTCGGTCCCGAGCCGCTGCTCGAGGAGCTCGTCTGCGGCGCCGGCGCCGAGCCGGACGCGCTGCGACTGGCCGGCACGGCCGCCCGGCCGGCGGCCCGACCGGCGGCGCAGCCGCGGCCGCGGCGCGGGCACGAGGTCGTGGATGCAGGCCGAAGCGCGGTCGCCGTGTCAAGCGCTGCCGACTGGGCCTTGTACTTCGGGCTCGAGTCGTCGAAGTAGTGGGCGCTGCATCCCGCCAATGGTTTCGCCGTGTACGTACCGCACGCCCCGTTCTGGGGTCCGATCAGCAGGATCGAGAGCAGGTGCGAGGTCTTGTCGAAGCGCGACACCGCCGCCTGGATGTAGTACACGATCGACAGGAAGTTCTCGACGAACCCGTGCGCCTGGAGGTTGGTCGCCAGCCGTGCGAACTGGAGCGTGCCCGGCAGCGACTTGCTCGTATACGTTGCGAGCTCGCTGACCAGCGGCGTCGTTGCGCGTATCGCCGGGATCGCGGTCTGCAGCGCGGTGTCGAGGCTCGCGAGGCCCGGCTTTGCCGCCTTGACGAACGGCCCCAGATCGGCGTGGACCTTGTCGAGCGCGGGCGCCGCGACATGGAGCTGCGCCAGCAGCGGCGTACCGTCGACCGCGACCGTGTCGAGCTGGCGCATCGCGGGCTCCGCGGCTGACAGGAGCCCCGGGAGGCGGGCAACGGCCTGCGACAGCGAGTCCTTGTGCGCGGCGGTCAGCGAGGTCAGCGATGCGGAGCGATCGAGGAAGCGCTGGAGTGCCGCGGTGTGCCCGGCCGCTTGCCTGGCGATCGTGTTCGTGTCGTCGACGATCGACGCCAGCTGATTGCGCTGGCGATCGAGGATCGAGATCACCTCGCGGGCGAGCGCCAGCGTCGGGTTGGCCCGCAACAGGATGCTGTTGAAGTCGTCTCCCCGGCCCGCGGTTCCGATCCCGAGCTCGTTGACGATCAGCTGGAAGCGCTGCTGGGTGGGGACGTTGAACATGTTGAACAGGTCGAGCAGGCTGACCGGCTCGGTCGTATGGCTGACCGGTACCGTCGGCGGGTTGTTGCCGACGCCTCTCAGCACGGGGCTGCCGAGCGTCCCCGGGTCGCAGTCGACATAGTTCTCGGCGATCAGGCCCTCGGGCCGAATCGAGCAGGTCGCGTCCTGGCGGAACGGCATGAAGCGGCTGTCGATCGTGCCGACGATCCGCGCTTTGAAGCCGGGGGTCACGGTGACGCTCGTGATCGTCCCGGCGGTGGCTCCGGCAACCTTGACCAGCTGACCCGGGATCAGGCCGCGGGCGTCGTCGAAGATCACCGCGAACTCCGATGACGAGTTGCCCTCCGCCGAGGACCCGATCGCCAGCGCCGCGGCTCCGACCGCGGCGGACAGCGTGATCAGCAGCAGCGCCAGGCGTCTCATTTCTGATCGTTTGAGGGGTTGCAGACGTTGCCGGTCTTCGGGAGCACGTCGGGCGACGTCCAGGGATTGCTCCGATCGACGGCCGGCGGGTTGCCGCCGCCCGGGCACGGCGCCAGCAGCCCGGTGCGCCCGCCGTTGAACGGCCCGAGCTTGCCGAGCAGCGGCCCCAGCAGGCTCAGCAGACCGGTCAGCGACGCGCCGCCGTTTCCCTGGAGCGTCAGCTGCGACTTGAGGTAGTGGCCGTTGGCGTCGTAGGTCGCGCCCGCCGCTCCTCCCACGCCGTTGAAGAACCCAGCCACGACGTCTGGTGCGTACGGCCGAATTCCGGCGAGGATCGGGGTCAGGCCGAGCAACGCCGAGGTCAGCGACTCGACCGCCGGGGTCGCCTTGCGCTCGACCGGCGGGAAGCCGCGAAGCGCCGCCTCGGCGCTCGGCACCAGCGCCTGCACGCCCTCGATCGTCGGGATCGCGTCGCGCGCCGTCGGCACCACCGCGGTCAGCAGGCGTGCGAGCGGCGCCGCCACCGGCTGCAGGTCGACGAGCACCGGGTTGACCACGTGGAGCGCGCTGTTGACGTTGGCGAGCACGCCGGTGCCCTGTTGCAGAACGGCCGGCGCACGAGCGATCGCGTCGGCCAGCGCCGCTCGCTCGCTCGCGATCTCGCGCAGCGTGATCGCGGTGTTGGTGACGGCCCCCCCGAGGTCGCCGTCGTTCGACGCGAGCGTCCGCGCCACGACCGCGCTCGAGGACAGCAGCCGCTGCAGCGAGAACTGGTCCGAGACGACCTGCGCCGCGAGCTGCCAGGTCTGGCTCAGCGCGGGATTCAAGTAATGGACGAGCTGGTTGGTCTGCGAGGCGGTCGGCTGGTGGACCAGATAGGCGCCGGTGCGCAGCGCCCGCTGGATCTCGATGCGCACTTGCGGAGTCAGCGAATCGAGCACCGTGTCGAGGTCGACGATGCCGCGGGTCTGGGTCACCGGCAGCGTCCCACCGCTGGAGATCTCGGCCCCCGCATTGCTCAGTGTCAGCCCGACGAACCTGTTGGCGACGCCGGTCAGGCTGAGCTGTCCGATCGTCGCCAGCGACCCTGTGTGGATCGGCGTGATGCTGTGGTCGCTGATGTCGAGCTCGACATCAGCGAGGCCGTTGCTGGTCAGGCTGATCGCCCCGACTGAGCCGACCTGGTGGCCGGCGACCGTGACCAGATCGCCCTTGACCAGCTGCCCGGCGTCGAAGAAGTCGGCGTGGACGACGTAGCTCGAGCCGCCGGTGGCGAGCACGATCACGACCGCGACCAGCGCCGCGGCGACCGCGAGCAGTCCGGTGATCCGCGTGACCTGCTCGCGGGTCATCTCAGGTCGTCTCGCCGAGCGCTCGCGGCATCGTTTCGATCACCCTCCGATCGGAGCGCGCGCGTTTCCCCCCCAGAACAGCTGGGTCCCGATCATCCCGATCAGATGGATCCCGATGATGTTCGCGACCATCGATTGGGCCGTCGCCTTGCCGACCCCGACCGGGCCACCGCTGACGTGGTAGCCGTAGTAGATGCAGACGAGCACGATGAAGGTCGCCATCGCCATGCACTTGATTCCCGAGAACAGGAAGTCCTGCGGCGACTGGAACTGCCAGAAGAGCTGTAGGTAGCCGCCCTTGGAGACCTGACCGAGCTGGACCACGGTCGCCAGGTAGGACGAGAAGAACCCGACCGCGACCGCGATCATGTACAGGAACGGAAGCACCAGCCAGGTCCCGAGCAGCCGCGTCGAGCCCAGGTACAGGATCGAGTCGAGCCCCATCACCTCGAGCGCGTCGATCTCGTCCGAGATCCGCATCGACCCGATCTCGGCGACGAACCCGGTGCCGACCTTCGCGGCCATCATGTAGCCGAACGCGTAAGGGATCACCTCGCGCAGGTCGCATAGCGCCGTGATCGCGCCTGTCGCGGAGGTCGCGCCGACTGTACGCGCGGCGTAGGCGCCCTCGATCCCGCACTGCAGCCCGAGGATGAACACCAGACCAAGCACGATCACGGCCGACCCGGTGATCAGGATCCCGGCCTGGCGCAACGTCTCGCCGATGAACCTCAGGACGCGGAGGTTGAACACCTTCCACGCGATCCGGATGCAGAACTTCGAAGCCTCGCCGAACGCGGTCAGAGCAGACAGCGGCCGCGCGAGGACGTTCATCGCGGCGTGTTGAGAGCCGGATGGGTCGCCAGAAGGGTCTGCGTGAACGTGTAGTCGATCGCCCCGATCCCGAGGAACGCGATCACCACGGCCTGGTTGACGGCGCGACCCACCCCCTCCGCCCCGCCCGACGCGGTCAGGCCCTTGTAGCAGCAGACGATCGCGATCAGAGCGCCGAACAGCGAGGACTTGACCAGCATCGCCTCCAACTCGGCGGTCGTCGCCTGCGCAAAGAAGGTCGAGAAGAATGGGCCGACCTGGGCCCCGTTGGAGAGCGTCACGAGGATCCCGCCGAGCGTTCCGAACAGCAGCGCGTAGATCGAGAACAGCGGCGTCAGCAGCATCAGCGACAGGAACCTCGGGACCACGAGGCTCTTGATCGGGTCGACTCCCAGCACCATCAGCGCGTCGAGCTCCTCGCGGATCTTGCGTGCGCCGAGGTCGGCAGTCATCGCCGTGCCGGCGACGCCGGCCATCACGATCGCGCACACGAGCGGCGCGAACTCCCGCATCACGATGATCACGAACAGCCCGCCAAGCCGGTCGAGCGCGCCGAGCAGGTTGAGGAAATCGCCGACCTCGATCCCCGCCGGCCCGTAGGTGAACGCGAGCGACGCGAGGATCATCGGGAACCACCCGAGTCGCAGCGCGAACAGGAACTGATCGACGAGCTCCGGGCCGTAGTTGTACGGCGGCCGCAGCGCCGCGCCGATCGTTCGGCGCAGCAGAAGCATCATCGCTCCAATCGTCTCGATGAAGCCACGAACCGGCTGGTATCCGAACCTCAGAACGACACCCATGTGCCGGTCCGCTCTCCTCTCCGCTGCCTCCTCAGGCAAAGCCGCAGCCATCATAAGGCGAAGTTCCGCACAGCAGCAACACGCAACCGACCCTGCCTACAGGCCTGTGACAACGGGGGCCGCGTTGGAGGTGCCGGCCGTCGTTAGGGCCGCTTTCCGGGGCGTGCGCCGAGGTGGCCGGGGCGGGCGGAGCGGTGGCCGGGGCGGGCGGAGCGGTGGCCGGGGCGGGCGGAGCGGTGGCCGGGGCGGGCGGAGCGGTGGCCGGGGCGGGCGGAGCGGTGGCCGGGGCGGGCGTGTGGCCGGTCAACGTGCCGGCGGGGCGGTGGCCGGTCAACGTGACCCTCGCGGCCCGGCGTGGGTCGAGAGTCACCTTGACGGCCGTGGGCGCCGTGAACGTGACCCTCGCGCCCCGGCTCGGGTCGAGAGTCACCTTGACGGCCGCACCCCCACCCCCGCCGCCACCTCCGCAGCCGCCGACCTCCCAGCGCCCCTCCCCAGCCCGCCGACCTCCGCACCTGCCGAACTCCCCCGACTCCCTCCCGCTCACCCCGACGGCGCCGCACGAAAGCGGAGTTACTATACTTTATGAAGTATGCTGACGTTCCGGCGCCTGCTCAGTTTCCTGCGTCCCTATCGGCGCGGCGTCGTGTGGTCGTTTGTGCTCGCGGCGGGTGCGATGGGGATGACCGTCCTGATCCCGTACCTGACCGGGCAGGCGATCAACTCGATCCGCTCGCACGACCGCCACGAGCTGTACATGTTCGCGATCGTGATCGTCGTCGCGGGGCTCGGGCGGCTGGTGCTGAGCGTCGGGCGGCGGCTGGTCGCCGGACGCGTGTCACTCGGCGTCGAGCTCGATTTGCGCAACTCGCTCTACAGCCAGCTCCAGCGCCTCGAGCTGGCCTTCTTCGACCGCCAGCAGACGGGCCAGCTGATGTCGCGCGCGACGGTCGATCTGCAGGCGGTGCGGTTCTTCCTCGGTTATGGGCTGGTCTTCATCGGCCAGTCGGTGCTGACGATCCTGCTCGCCGGGGTCGCGATGTTCGCGCTGCAGCCGTCGCTGGCGGCGCTGGCGCTCGCGCCGGTGCCGTTCGTGGTCGTGATCGCGTACCTGTACGGCAGGCGCTCGCGCCCCGCTATGCAGGAGGCCCAGCAGCGGATCGCGGAGCTGACCGCCGAGACCGAGGAGAACGTTTCGGGCGTGCGCGTCGTCAAGGCGTTCGCGCAGGAAGGGCGGCAGCTCGGGCGCTTCAGGCATTCGGTCCAGCGGGTGTTCGACCAGCAGCTGCTGACGACACGGATCCAGGCGTTCTACAACCCGATGATCAGCTTCCTGCCCAACCTCGGCCTCGGTGCGATCCTGCTGGTCGGGGGGCGTGAGGTGATGAACGGCTCGCTCTCACTCGGTGCGTTCACGGCCTTCTACGCCTACCTGCTGATGCTGATCTCGCCGATGCGGACGCTCGGCTACATGCTTGGCGCCTCGCAGCGCGCGACCGCTTCGGGCGCGCGAATCTTCGAAGTGCTCGACCGCGAGCCGGCGATGGTCGTGCCGGACGACGCCCCGGCCCTCCCCGACGGTCCGGGAGCGGTCTCGTTCTCGAACGTCGGCCTCAAGTTCGAAAGCTCACCGCGGCCGGCGCTGCGCGACATCGACCTCGAAATCGAGCCCGGGACGACGGTCGCGCTGGTCGGCGCGATGGGCGCCGGCAAGAGCGCGCTGGTCCAGCTGCTGCCCCGCCTGTACGACGTCACGACCGGCTCGGTCCGGATCGACGGCGCCGATGTGAGCGAGGTCGACCTGACGAGCCTGCGCGGCGCGATCGCGGTCGTCAACGACGACCCGTTCCTGTTCTCGGCGACCGTCCACGACAACATCGCCTATGCCCGCCCCGATGCATCGCGCGAAGAGGTAGAGCATGCCGCGCGGGCAGCGCAGGCGGCCGACTTCGTGCAACGGCTGCCGCAGGGCTACGAGACGCGCGTCGGCGAGCGCGGCCTGACGCTGTCCGGCGGCCAACGCCAGCGACTCGCGATCGCCCGCGCGATCCTCGCCGATCCGCGGATCCTGATCCTCGACGACGCGACCTCATCGGTCGATGCGTCGACCGAACAGGAGATCAAGCTCGCGATGCGCGAGGTGATGGCGGACCGCACGACGTTCGTGATCGCGCACCGGCTGTCGACGATCGCGCTCGCGGATGAGATCGTCGTGCTCGAGGATGGGCGGATCGCCGCCCATGGCGACCACGACGAGCTGCTCGAGACATCCGAGCTATACCGCGAGATCGTCGAGAAGGGCATGCCGGACCAGGTGTTCATGACGCGCAACCCGCTCGAGGCGGAGGTGGCTGGGCTGTGAGCGCTATCCGCGATCGAGCTGGAACCCGCACCCGTGAGCTGCGGCGGCGGCTGCGCGCGACCGGCGGCCGTGGGCGAAAGCTACGCGGTCTCGCACAGCTGCTCGGCCCGTACCGGTGGCGCGTGATCGCGATGTTCACCTCGGTCGTGATCGCGACCGCCGCGGCGCTCGCGCCGGCCCCGCTCGCCAAGCTCGCGATCGACGATGGGATCAAGGGCCACGATGTCGGCGCGCTCAACCTGATCGTCGTCGCGTTCCTTGCGTCGGCGGTCCTGTACGCGGTCGCGACGTACGCCCAGACCTATCTGGTCGGATGGGTCGGCCAAAGGGCGCTGCAGGATCTGCGAGTCGAGCTGTTCTCGCACCTGCAGCGACTGTCGATCGGCTTCTACTCGCGCAACCGCGCCGGGGTGATCATCTCGCGGATGACCAACGACGTCGAGGCGCTCGACCAGCTCGTCGAGGACGGGATGGCGACGCTGTTCCAGTCAGGGCTGACGCTGCTCGGGGTGATCGTGATCCTGTTCGTGATGGATCCCCACCTGGCGCTACTGACGTTCCTCGCGCTGCCGCTGCTGTTCGTCGGAGGGATCATTTTCCGGATCGCGTCGGCCGATGCCTACCGGCTCACCCGCGAGAAGATCGCGACGATCACCGGCTACCTCCAGGAAACCCTGTCGGGGATCCGCGTCGTCCGCGCCTTCGGCCAGGAGCGCCGTCACATCGCGCGCTTCGAGGAGCTCAACGAGGACAACCGGATGGCCAACATGAAGACCGTCAACCTCAACGCCGCGTACTTCCCGGCTGTCGAGCTGTTGTCGGCCCTGGTCACGGTCGAGATCCTGGTGATCGGCGGACTAGAGGCGATCAACGGGCAGACGTCGACCGGCGTCGTGTTCGCGTTCATCGCCGCACTCAACAACTTCTTCGACCCGATCCAGCAGCTCTCGCAGCTGTACACGACCTACCAGTCAGGGATGGCGGCGCTCGACAAGATCTTCGAGCTGCTCGACGAGCAACCCGAGCTGGTCGACCGGCCCGGCGCGGTGACGCTCGAGCAGATCCGGGGCGAGCTCCGGTTCGACGACGTCTCGTTCCGCTATCGCGACGAGGACGGAAGCCCGTGGGCGCTGCGCGATCTCGAGCTGACGGTGCCGCCCGGCCAGACGGTCGCGCTGGTCGGATCGACGGGCGCGGGCAAGTCGACCTTCGCCAAGCTCGTCGCGCGCTTCTATGACCCGACCGAGGGCAGCATCACGATCGACGGCCACGACCTGCGCGACGTGACCGCGCATTCGCTGCGCTCGCAGATGGGGATCGTCCCCCAGGAGGGCTTCCTGTTCAGCGGCACGGTTCGCGAGAACATCTCCTTCGGCCGGCCCGACGCCACCGACGAGGAGATCGCCGCCGCGGCGCGCGCGGTCGGCGCCGCCGGCTTCATCGAGGCACTCGAGCACGGCTACGACACACAGGTCGGTGAGCGCGGCGTGCAGCTGTCCGCCGGCCAGCGGCAGCTGGTCGCGTTCGCGCGAGCGCTGGTCGCAGATCCGCGGATCCTGGTCCTCGACGAGGCAACCTCGAACGTCGACGTCCACACCGAGAGCCTGATCGAGCACGGGCTGAGACGGCTGGTCGCGGGACGGACGGCGATCGTGATCGCGCACCGCCTCTCGACGATCCGGCACGCCGGCCGGATTGTCGTCCTCGAACACGGCCAGATCGCCGAGCAGGGCACCCACGAGGAGCTGATCGAAGCGCAGGGCCGGTACTGGGAGCTGTACCGCGACTGGGCCGAACAGGCGGCCGGGTGAACGTCACCGCGCTCTCGGTCACGCCGATCAAAGGCACGCGGCTCCAACGGGTGCCCGAAGTCGAGCTCGACCACGACGGCGCCCGCGGCAACCGCCGCTTCTTCCTGGTCGACGAGCGTGACCGGATGATCAACGCCAAGCCGCTGGGCGAGATGCAGACGATCGTCGCGGAGTGCGCCGACGGAACGCTCGCGCTCACCTTCCCCGACGGCCACTCGGTGTCAGGACCGGTGCAGACCCGCGAGGACCCGATCGAGGTCCGCTTCTTCTCGACGACAGTGCAGGCGCGCCCGCTCGATGGGCCGTTCTCGGCGGCGCTGTCGGACTACCTCGCACGTCCGATCCGGGTGTTCGAGTCGGTCGGGGGCGCGGTCGACCGCGGCCGCGCCGGCGGCGTCACGCTGATCTCGCGCGCCTCGCTCACAAGGCTGGCCGAGGCCGCGGGCGAGGAGGGGGTCGATGCGCGCCGGTTCAGGATGCTGGTCGAGATCGACGGCGTCGCCGCCCACGCCGAGGACGCGTGGGTCGGGCGCTCGGTCCGGATCGGTCAGGCGACCGTCGGCTTCGGAGGCCACGTCGGCCGCTGCCTGATCACCAGCCGCGACCCTGAGTCTGGCGAGATCACGCTGCCGACACTCGACGTCCTCGGCGGCTATCGACGCGGCCTGGAGACGACCGAGCCGCTGCCGTTCGGGATCTACGGCCAGGTGCTGAGAACCGGCAGCATCAGGCTCGGGGACCCGGTCGAGCTTCTCGACTGAGATCGCTCTAGGCTTCGCTGCCGCATGAGCTCCAGCGAACGCGTCCGAATCGAGATCTCTAACCACGTCGCGACGGTCACGCTGACCCGACCCGACAAGCACAACGCCCTCGACCTGCCGATGTTCGAGGGGATCGTCAACGCTGCCGAGCGACTGCGGGCCGAGCCCGGGGTCCGCGTCGTGGTCCTGCACGGCGAGGGTCCGAGCTTCTGCTCAGGGCTCGATGTGATGAGCGTGATGGCGGCCGGGCAGGGTCTCGACGGCCTCGCCGAGCCGCTCCGCGGCGAGGTGCCCAATCGATTTCAGCGGGCGGCCTACGACTGGATCACGGTGCCGGTCCCGGTGATCGCAGCGATCCACGGCAACTGTCTGGGCGGCGGTCTGCAGATCGCGCTCGCGGCCGACATTCGCTTCGCGACCCCCGACGCGCGTCTGTCCGTGATGGAGATCAAGTGGGGTCTGATCCCCGACATGTCGATCACGCGCACGCTTCCCCGACTGGTCGGGATCGATGTCGCCAAGGAGCTGACCTACACGGGGCGCGTGTTCAGCGGCGCCGAGGCCGACGAGCTCGGCGTCGTCACCCACCTATCCGACGATCCTCTGCGCACCGCGCGCGAGTTGGCGGATGAGATCGCAACGCGCTCGCCCGATGCCGTACGGGGCGCCAAGCGGCTGCTCGACGGGGCGTGGACCGGCGCCGCGGAGCAGACGCTGGCGCTCGAGGCCGAGCTCCAGCGCGCCCTGATCGGCTCGCCCAACCAACTCGCCGCAGTCACCGCCGGGATCACCCGCGAGCCGCCGCAGTTCGCCGACCCGAGCTGAAGGCGCTCAGTGCGAAGGCCCGGTGGGGATCGTGTCGTGAAACTGGGGAACAGGGACTCGAACCCCAACTTCGACGTCCAGAGCGTCGCGTGCTGCCATTACACCATTCCCCATGGGAGTGCTGCGGGGCCTTGAGTATAGGAGTCGCCGAAGGCGCCCGTCGGGCGCTTACAGCGACGCCAGGTCGACGTCGAGGTCACCGATCCGGGCCGCATTCTCGCCGAGGATCGTCTCGTCGCTGATCAGCCGCCGGGCGTGTTCGAGATCGTCCGAGCGATCGACCGACAGCGCCCCCGCGACCTTCCCGTCGCTCAGATACCAGAGGCTGAACTCGCCGTCGGCGAGCGATCCTCGGACGATCTCCTGATCCCACTCCGAGGCCGGGCCGACGTACTCGAGCGAGGCCCAATCGGCCAGGTCGGAGAAGAAGTACGGGACCGTGTCGTGGGGCTGGTCGCGGCCGAGCATGTTCAGCGCGGCCGTCTTGCCATGGCTGAAGGCGACATCCCAGTGCTCGACGCGAAGGCGCCGGCCACCGTTGACGACGCTCTCGTACTCGGCGATGTCGCCGGCGACGAAGATCCCGGGGACGGAGCTGCGCAGCTTGGAGTCAGCTCGGACGCCACCGCTCTCGCCGAGCTCGAGGCCGGCTCCGCGGGCGAGCATCACATCGGGCGCGACGCCCGCGCCGATCACTACGGCGTCGGCCTCGAGGCTGCGGCCTGACTTGGTCACGACCGTCGTCACCTGGCCGCCCGCGCCCTCGAACCGGTCGAGCTCCTCCGAACCGTGCACGACGATCCCGTGCTCCTCGAGCCGGCCCTGGAAGAAGCGCCCGGCCTGTTCGCCGAAGCCACGGCTGAGCGCGATCGGCTCGATCATCACGATCGTGCATTCGCTACCGAGCAACGTCAGCGAAGCCGCGACCTCGCTGGCGATGTACGAGCCACCGATCAGGACGACGCGCTTGCCGGCGGCCTGTTCGCGGATCGTGTCGCTGTTGCCGAGCGTTCGCAGATAGTGGATGCCCTCGAGCTCGCAGCCGGGGACGTTCAGACGTCTGACATTGGACCCGGTCGCGATCAGGGCCTGCTCGAACGCAACCTCTTCGCCATTTGACAGCTTCGCGGTGCGGGCGCTCGCATCGAGCTTCATCACCGAGGTCTTGGTCAGCGCCTCGATCTCCTGCTCGTCGTAGAACTCGGCCGGCCGGAACAGGACATCGGCGCGCGATTCCTTGCCCTGCATGTACTCCTTCGAGCACGGTGGCCGGTTGTAGGGGAGGTCAGGCTCGCGGCCGACCAGCAGGATCGATCCGCTCGCTCCCTCCTCGCGCAGCCAGCGGGCGCAGTTGCCGGCCGCGAGGCCGCCGCCGATCAGCAGATGGCCGACGCTGCGGTCAGCCATCTGGTCCCGAGCCGTTGGGCGCGAACTGAGGTGTGATCTGGCCCTCGAGCCCGGGATCGAGGATCAGCAGGACCTGATCGCCGGCCTCGATCACCGAATCCGCCTTGGGCACGAAGCCGATCCCGCCCCGGAGCACGGAGATGATCAGCGAGCCTTCGGGAAGCGTCACTTCCTGCACGCTGCGGCCCGCGGCGGCCGAGCCCTCCCCGACCTCGAGCTCGATGATCTCGAGATGCTCCTCCTCGAGCGCGAGCAGCTGCACGAGCCCGTACTCTGGCACCTCGTGCTCGATCAGGCGCAGGATCAGGTCGGTCGCGGAGACGGCCGGCTGGATGCCGAGCAGCTTGAAGTGCTGGAGGTTGCGGGGGTTGTTGACCCGCGCGACGATCCGCTGCACGCCGTACTTCTCCTTCGAGACCTGGCAGATCAAGATGTTGTCCTCGTCGTCGCCGGTGACCGCGATCACCAGATCGGCTCGCTGGATCCCTGCCCGCTCGAGCACCCACAGCTCGGTCGCGTCGCCGTACTGGACGGCATGCTCGAGCTCCTCCTCGACGACCCGGTAGCGGCTGTGGTCGGACTCGATCAGCGTCACCTCGCGGTCCTTGGCGATCAGCTCCCGCGCCAGGTTCCACCCCACCTTGCCAGCCCCGGCAATGATCACGTACATCCCTAGCGGGCCTCCACCGCGGCCAGCGCCAGGCGCTCAGCCTCGTCGATCGCCTGCTGGGTCGGACAGATCGTGAGCAGTCCCTGCTCGGCGTACCAGCTCGCTCGCCCAGGATCGGCGACGCGCACGACGACGCGGGGGACCTTGAACCGGCGCTGAGCTATCTGGGCGATCACGAGGTTCGTATTGTCGCCACTGGTGGCGGCCAAGAACACGTCGGCCTGGTCGATTCCCGCCTCCATCAGCCCTTCGATCTCAAGCGCGGTGCCGACCGTGAAGCGGCCGCCGGCGTCCTCCCAGGTCGTCGCCTGGTCCTTGTCGAGTCGTTCGTGGGACAGGGGGTCACGATCGAGCACGGAAACCTCGTGCCCGGCGTCGAGCCCGCGCTTTGCCACCGACGATCCCACTCGGCCGCAACCGACGATCAAGATGAACATGCGGGCAGCCTAGCGCGAGCCGCTCATCACCCGCTGGGATACCCGTTCGCGGCGCCCACGTCAGGCTTGCTGAGGTAGGTCCTGGCGACGTCCTGCGCCAGCGCGCGCTGCCGCGGAGGCCTGGTCCGGCGCGATGCGACGCCGACCGTGATCAGCCGCTTGCCGTCGGTCGTCATGACCTGATGCTCGCCAGGGAACCAGTCGGCGTCGAGGCCCATCTTCGGGATGTTGACCGGGGCCGGTTCGAGCCGCACGGTCCCGAACTGCTGCCCGGCCTCGACCACCGTGCGCTCGAGCCGGAAGTACGGCTGCGGGCCGGTGTCGACGTTGGCGGTGACCTTGACCGCTCCGCCCCGGAACACGCATTGCGGCGTGGCCTCGTTCGAGATCGATGCCCTGGCCGAGATCGTGGACGGCTCGACGCCGAGGAACTGGGCGATCGCGGCGCGGGCCGCGGGCGCGCAGACCGTCTCCAGCGGCGTGGGCCTATGGCCGGTCGAGGTCGTGTGCGACGAGTCGCCGCACCCGCCGAGCGCGATCCCGACGGCCACGACCACCAGCGTCGACACGCCGCTGATAGGGCTCGAGCGACCCTGCACCATCGTCATCGATCACGATACGCCTGCGCGCCCCGCGAGGGCCGCAGAGGTGCGCTAGGTGATCAGCGGGATGATCAGCAGCGCGACGATGTTCGCGACCTTGATCATCGGGTTAATCGCGGGGCCGGCGGTGTCCTTGTAGGGGTCGCCGACGGTGTCGCCGGTGACCGCTGCGGCATGCGCCTCCGAGCCCTTGCCGCCGAACGCGCCATCCTCGATCAGCTTCTTGGCGTTGTCCCATGCACCACCACCCGAGGTCATCGAGATCGCGACGAACAGGCCGACGACGATCACGCCGATCAGCAGCCCACCGAGGGCTTCGATACTGATCAGCCCGACCACGAACGTGACGACGATCGGGATCAGCGACGGCAGGATCATCTCGCGCTGAGCGGCACGGGTCACGAGCGCGACGGCGGACCCGTACTCGGGCTGCTCGCTGCCGTCCATGATCCCCGGTTTCTCGCGGAACTGGCGGCGCACCTCCTCGACGACAGCGCCCCCGGCGCGGCCGACCGCCTCCATCGCGAGCGAGACGAACAGGTAGACCATCAAACCGCCGATCAGCAGTCCGATCAGCACCGCCGGGTTGTCGATCGAGAAGTTCGGGAACTTGCCCTTGTCGTTGAGCTCGCGCTCGAAGGCGTTGAACAGCACCAGCGCGGCGAGGGCGGCGGAGCCGATCGCGTAGCCCTTGGTGACGGCCTTGGTCGTATTGCCGACGGCGTCGAGCGGGTCGGTGACGTTGCGTACCTCCTCGGGCAGATCGGCCATCTCTGCGATGCCGCCGGCGTTGTCGGTGATCGGACCGAACGCGTCGAGCGCGACGATCAGCCCGGTCAGCGACAGCTGCGCCATGACCGCGACGCCGATCCCGTAGATCCCCTGGCTGCCGCCGCCTCCCAGCTTCCAGGCGCCGAGGATCCCGAGCGCCAGCACGATCGCGGGCGGTGCCGTCGACTGATAGCCCTGGGCCAGACCCTGGATGATGTTGGTCGCGTGGCCCGTCTGGGACGCGCGCGCCGTGCTCTTGACCGGCGCGAACCGCGTCGAGGTGAAGTAGTCGGTGATCACGAACAGGCACGCGGTCACGCCGATCCCGATCAGCGCGCACAGGTAGAACTTCCACCAGTGCGGCGTCGTCCCGTGCGTGAGCGTGACCCCGTTCATCATCCAGTAAGTGATCGGGAGGAACGCGGCCGCCGCGAGGCCGCCGGACAGGATCAGTCCCTGGTACAGCGCGCGCTCGACGTTGCCGGCCTTCGATCGGACCGCGTAGGTGCCGATGATCGAGGCGATGATCGACACCGCGCCGAGCACCAGCGGGAACAGCGCAACTGCCGACTGCTGGTCGAACAGCAACACCCCGAGCAGCATCACCGCGACGGCGGTGACGGCGTAGGTCTCGAACAGGTCGGCCGCCATCCCGGCGCAGTCGCCGACGTTGTCGCCGACGTTGTCGGCGATTACGGCCGGGTTGCGCGGGTCGTCCTCCGGGATCCCCGCTTCGATCTTGCCGACCAGGTCCGCGCCGACGTCGGCAGCCTTCGTGAAGATCCCGCCGCCGAGTCGCGCGAACACCGAGATCAGCGAGCCGCCGAAGCCGAGCCCGATCAGCGCGTTGATGGCCTCGCGCTGGCTCTCGCCGGCGACCCACGTCAGGATCCCGTAGTAGCCGGCGACGCCGATCAGCGCCAGGCCGACGACGAGCATGCCGGTGACGGCGCCACCGCGGAACGCGACCGAGAGCGCAGGTGAGATGCCGCCGCGGGCCGACTCGGCGACCCGCGCGTTCGCGCGCACCGACACGTTCATGCCGATGTAGCCGGCTGATGCGGACAGCAGGCCGCCGATCGCGAAGCCGATCGCGACGCGAATGTTCTGAATCGGGATCAGAACGATGAACAGGACCACGCCAACGCCGGCGATCGTCGCGTACTGGCGGTTCAGGTAGGCCCGCGCGCCCTCCTGGACGGCCGCCGAGATCGAGCGCATCCGCTCGTTCCCCGGCGACAGCGCCAGCAGCTCGCGCGCCGTGACCGCGCCGTAGACGATTGCGGCTCCGGCGCACACGAGCGCGACCAGGACGCCGTGGTGCGTCAGAAAACTAGTCAAGAGAGTGTCCCTCCGCGGAAAGCTCTGAGTTCGAGTGAGGCGCGCGCTGATGCGCAGCCAACAACAGCAAAGGGCCGCCACCCGATGTCGAGCGGAGGCCCGGTACTTAGCGGCGTGAGTGTAGCGCTCGCGGCCCCGGAACGTCCGCCCAAGGGGGCGTGGCCGCTACTGCGGTATGCGCGGCTACTGGCCCGGTATCCATAGACGGCCGCTGCGCTGAGCCGGGCCGGGCTGCCCCTGCTCGGGCTGCGCGGGCGCCGGCTCCTCGCCGGACGGCGGCGGCGGCGGAGACCCCTCGGCGGGTGGGGTCCCGGCCTCGGCAGGTGGGGTCCCGGCGGAGGCGGGAGGGGTCCCGGCCGCCGCGGGCGGAGTCCCGGCCGCGGCGCGCTCGTCCGGTGCCGCCGGCTGCTCGCCGGGCGACGGCGCCTGCCCGCCGATCCGCACGAACGCGAGCTGTAGCTGCGAGACGGCGTCGCGGATCGGGCCGGCCTGGGCCGGGGCGGCCTGCTCGACCAGCGGCAGCAGCACCCTCACGGCCTCGATCGCGAGCCTCACCTGCTCGCGGTCGCGCTCGGCCTCGGTGCCGGGGGCAAGTCCGGTCCGCCGCATCCCGAGGTTGATCAGCGTCACGACATGCTCGAGCAGCACGTGCTCGACGCGGATCTTCTTGATCTCGGCCTCGTAGGCGGCCCGCAGCTCGTCTTCGGTCGGCTGTCCGCCAGACTCGCCACCGAACGGACCTGAACTCATCTCGTCACCTCCGCTGTGCTTCCGAGAACGCCAGCATACGTGTCGCGCGTCTGGGCGACCACCGCCCCGTAGACGTCGGGCAGGCTCATCCCCGCTTCGAGCATCTGCCGCTGTCGCTGGGCGCCGTTGTGCTGGGGCAGCGACACGTCGAGCCCGAGCTCGGCGCGGACCGGAGCGGTCCAGTCGAGTAGGCGGTCGACTGCCTCCGCGGCCGGATAGGCCTCGCCGCTCTCGAGCTCGAGCAGCTCGCCGTCGAGCCCGTAGCGGATCGCTCGCCACATGTTCTCCTCGATCATCCGCGGCGGCAGGTCGACGAACGGGACACCCGCGTCGATGTCACGCGCCGTCTGCGCGATGCATGCGGCGATCAGCGCGGCGAGCCCCTCTGACTCGGTCGCCGTCGCCTGTGCGTCGCAGATCCGCAGCTCGACGGTTCCGAACGAGAAGTGGGGGCGCACCGACCACCAGACCTGCGTGTATTCGACGATCGAGCGCGTTCGGAACAGAAACTCGACGTAGGCGGCGAACGCGTCCCAGCTTCCGAACGCATCCGGAACCCCGCATCGCGGGAAGCTGCGCGTGAAGATCTGCGTCCGGGCGCTGTGCAGGCCCGAACTGCGCCCGTCGAGGAAGGGGGAATCGGCCGAGATCGCCAGCAGCAGCGGCAGCACCGGGCGCAGGCGGTCGCAGACGAGCACCGCCCGGTCGGCCCCCTGGATTCCGACGTGGACGTGCAGCGAGAACGTGTTGTTGCGCCAGGCGACGTACTTGAGCCCGTCCTCGACCCGGTGGTAATGCTCGGTGTCGATGATCTTCTGCTCGCGGTAGTCCGCCCACGGGTGAGTCGCCGTCGCTCCGAGCGCGAGACCCAGCTCGGCGGCGAGCGCGAACAACCGCCGCCGGTGGTCTCGCTGAGCAACGATCGCGCCCGCCATGTCGTCGGCCTTGCCGGATCTGATCTCGACCTCGGAGGAGATCAGCTCACCGGCGATCGCCTCCGACAGCACCGGGTCTGCACTCGCCGCATCCCGCAGCTCCTCGAAGCGCTGAACCAATCCCAGCTCGCCAGGATCGAGCAGCGCGAACTCCTCCTCGATTCCGATCGTGAAGTCGGTCGAGGCGTCGAAAGCCGCGCGTGCGCTGGAGAGGTCGAGTTCCACTTCGCCGGGGGATCAGGTGAGATAGAAGTAGAGCGCGTAGAGCAGGTCGACGGCTGGGCTCGAAGTGTGAACCGTGACCTCCGGCGGGACCTGCAGGAGCGTGTCGGAGTAGTTGAAGATGATCTTGACGCCGGCCTCGACGAGCTGATCGGCGACGAGCTGAGCCGCCGCTGACGGGACCGCCAGGACTGCGACGACGATGTCCTGCTCGTCGATCACGGTCGTCATGTCAGAGCTGTGGCGGACGGTCAGCGATCCGATCGAGGTGCCGACCAGGTTCTGGTCGACGTCGAACGCGGCGACGACCCGGAAGCCGTGGTCGGCGAAGATGTCGGAGGTCGCGATCGCGGTGCCGAGATGGCCGGCGCCGAACAGCGCGATGTTGTGCTGTCCGGAGGTGCGCAGGATCTTGCGGATCTGCGTCACGAGCGACTCGACGTTGTAGCCGACGCCGCGCTTGCCGAACTTTCCGAAACCCGACAGATCGCGGCGGATCTGGGTCGAGTTGACGTGCGTGTAGTCGGCCAGCTCCTGTGAGGAGATGGTCTCCTTGCCCATCTTGCGCGCCTGCGTGAGGACCTGCAGGTACCTTGACAGCCTCGCAGCAACGCCAAGCGAGAGCTTCTCTCCCGGCTTCTCGCTGCCCGGCTGAGCGATCTCGGTACCGCGGCCGACCGTGTAGCTCATCCAAGCCTCACTCTACTAACGGGAATTCGCTCGACGCGAATCGGTCAGCTGGCGAACCAGCTCGCGCTCGTCGACGAACAGCTCAAACACCTCCACGCCGTCGATCGTAACGACGGGGATGCGTTCGAGGTAGGCGCGCAGCAGCGCGTCGTCCTGGTCGATGTCGAGCTCGGTCAGTGAGAACGGATGATCGGCCCTGACCGACACCAGCAGCTCGCGCGCGTCGTCGCACAGGCAGCAGCCCTCGCGCCCGTAGAGGACGACCTTCTTCATCACGCCGCCAGGGGGCGTTCGCCGCTGGCATACACGTCGAGGTCGAGGTAGCGCGGATACGGCAACGGCTGCACGAACCGCGCGGCGCTGGCGATCATCGCGGCGTTGTCGGTGCACAGCTCACGCGGCGGGATGTCGGTCTGCACCCCGAGAGCGCACAACCGCTCACGCAGCGGCCCGTTGGCGGCGACGCCGCCGCCGATCGCCAGCCGGCTCATCCCGGTCTGCTCGAGCGCTCGCCGGACCCGCATCGTCAGCGCCTCGACGATCGCCTCCTGGTAGGAGGCCGCCAGGTCGGCACGCCGGCGGTCGGCCTCGTCGTCCCCCAGCTCCCGCAGCTTGTACAGCAGCGCGGTCTTCAGGCCCGCGAAGGAGAAGTCCAGGCCCGCGACCCTTGCGGCCGTCGGGAACGCGAACGCGGTCGGATCGCCGCTGCGCGCGAGCTGCTCGAGGGCGGCGCCGCCGGGGTAGCCGAGCCCGAGCAGGCGGGCGCCTTTGTCAAACGCCTCGCCGGCCGCGTCATCGAGCGTCTGGCCAAGGACCTCGAATGCCGGGCCAGGATCGCTCACGCGCGCCAGCAGTGTGTGGCCGCCCGAGGCGATCAGGCTCAGGAACGGCGGCTCGAACGGCTCCGGCGCCAGCAGGCTGGCCGCGACATGGCCGTGCAGGTGGTCGACGGCCGCCAGCGGTAGCCGTCGGGCGGCGGCCAAGCCCTTAGCCGTCGAGACTCCGACGAGCAGCGCCCCGACCAGACCGGGGCCGCGTGTGACGGCGATCAGCTCGAGCTCGTCGAGCGTGACGGTCGCGCCGCGGAGGGCATCGTCGACGACGGCGCCGATCAGCTCGAGGTGGTGGCGAGAGGCGATTTCGGGCACGACGCCTCCGTAGCGGTCGTGGATACCCTGCGAGGAGATCACGTTCGAGCGGATCCGCCCGTCGCGCGAGATCACCGCCGCGCAGGTGTCGTCGCAGCTGGTTTCGAGCGCGAGGATCAACCCGATGCGCTCGTGCTCGACGGCTCCGGCGCCACCCGCCACATGATCATCGCGTCCTCGCCGGTGTCGTGGTAGTAGCGCGGGCGTGTGCCCGCTGGGCGGAATCCGAACCGCTCGTACAGCGCGATCGCGGGGGCGTTGGATGTGCGGACCTCGAGCGTGTAGGACTGATCGTGCCCGGCGCGTTCGAGCAGAGACTCGAGCAGGGCTCGAGCATGGCCCCGGCGGCGAGCAAGGGGATCGACCGCGATGTTCATCAGATGCCAGACGTCGGCGTAGCGCGCGCAGATCAGATAGCCGACGATCGAACCGTCCTCGAGCGCCGCCAGGCACACGCTCGACGGCTTCGACAGCTCGAGCACGAACATCGCCAGCGACCACGGTGTCGGAAACGCGCGTCGCTCGATCGCGATCACCTGCGGCAGGTCGGAGTAGGCGAGCCCCCGGATCGATATCGAGTCTGTGGTCATAGCTTGGCTCTGTTGCGGCGGTTGAGCTCGGCGTCGGGGATGCGGAGGTACTCGGGGTGAACCCGATCAGGCTCGCCCTGCCGCGCCGTGCCCGCGAGGCGGCAATGGTTGATCGCCGTGACCCGGTGAAGCTCCGAGCCATCCTCGGGGATCGAGACTCCCGAACGCTCGAGAATTGCACGGAATTCTACCGCCCCGTCTCCAACTGCCAGGACCCTCGGCGCGAGGCGCGAGAGCTCGGCCGCGAGCGTCGCGGGCGCGAGCGCGACCGGCGCCAGCAGCGGCTCGCCTCGCTGCACCGCGAGCGGGCGCCAGGCGGCCGCGAACGCCTCCCCCCGTCGCGCGTCGAGCACCGCCGCGACCACGTCAGCGGCCGGCTCGGCGCCGTCGGCCGCGTTCAGCGCCGGCCCATCGGTCGCGTTCAGCGCCAACGAGCGTAACGTCGAGATACCGGCCAGCGGAATCCCTCGAGCGCGCGCGAGCGCGCGGGCGGTTGCGATCCCGATCCGAAGCCCGGTGAACGTCCCCGGACCGGTGCCGACCGCGATCAGGTCGATCGCGTCCCATCCGTCCGACGCACCCTCGAAGCTGCCCAGCTCTGCCAGCAGCTCGTCGATCAGCGGCAGCAGCCGGGTCGCGTGGCGGGGCCGCGTATCGGGCGGCGGGTCGTCACGGGCCGCGAGCCTCAGCCCGCGGGCCGGGTCGCAGACCGCGACCGCCGTCGCCGGCGTCGCCGTGTCGAGCGCGAGGATGCTCATCCGGGCTCGACCTCGACCCCCCGGCGATCGCCACCCGCGTGCTCGATCCGGACCCGCGCCGCGATCCGGCCCTGCGCGGCCAGCTCGCGCTCGCCTTGACCCGGCCATTCGACGAACGTGATCGTGTCGGGCCCGACGTAGTCGAGCAGCAGGTCGGGGTCCTCGGCGGACAGATCCCCGATCCGGAACAGATCGATGTGCGCCACCGGGACCGGCGCCGGGTAGCGCTGGCCGATCGTGAAGGTCGGGCTGGTGACGGTCACGCGGACGCCGAGGGCGCGGGCCGCGCCGCGCACGAACGTGGTCTTGCCGGCGCCCAGCTCTCCCTGCACCAGGACGACGTCCCCGGCGCGCAGGCCGGCCGCCAGCTCGGCGCCCAGCGCCTCGGTCTCGGCGGCGCTGCTCGTATGCCGTGGCGCCATCTTGCGCGACACTGTAAAGGAGCACACTGCGAGCTGAACGTCGCCACGCAGGGCGCGGATTCACCGTCGTTCGCTACCGTCACTCGGCTATGACCGCCCCCGTTCAGGAACCGGCTCCCGGCCGCCTGACCGCGCTCAAGGCCCGCTACGCAGGGGCCACGTCGCTCCTCAAGAACCCGGACACGGCCAAGGCGGCCGGACTCGCGGGTGCGATGATCATCAACAACGTCATCGCGCTCGGCTCGACGTTCGTGTTCGCGCGCGAGCTCAACGACTACGGCTCGCTCGGCGCGCTGGTCAGCTACCTGCTGATCCTGACGGTCGCGGGACAGGCGATGCAGGTGGCGACGGCACGCGAGGGAGTGCTCGGCAACCTCGGCGTCGGAGCCGATCTGCTCGCGACGATCAGGCAGTGGTGCAAGTCGCTGCTGATCTTCACGATCGTCCTGACGGTCGTCTCGATCGCCGCCCAGCAGCCGATCGCCGACGCGGTCGGCGTCAAGCATTACAGCTGGGGCGCTGCCGCCGGGATCCCGGCCGGCTGCATGTATCTGCTGGTGTCGCTGATGCGCGGCGCGCTGCAGGGCACCGGCAACTACCGATCGGTCGGGATCTCGCTGATCGGCGAGCAGAGCGTGCGGCTGGTGACCGGGGCGATCCTGGCGGCGACCTTCCTCGGGGTTACCGGCGCCTACGTGGGCTCGCTGCTGTCCTACATCGGGATGGCGGCCTACTGCTGGGTGCAGCTGCAACGCGACGCCGCGAAGCAGCCCGCGGTCGCCGGCGAGCCGCAGGCGAGGATTCGGCTGTGGGACCACGTCAAGCGCGCGTGGGCACCGATCGCGGGCCTGAGCGTGATCGCGGTGCTCCAGAACATCGATCTGATCGCAGCCAAGCACCAGTTCCCCCAGGACACTGCGAGCGCCTACGCGGCGACGGCGGTCGCCGCCAAGGTCCTGATCTGGGTCGCGATCGGCGCGGGCTTCTACCTCGTGCCGGAGGTCTCGCGCCGCCACGCGGCCGGCGAGGACACGCGGCCGGTGCTGATCCGCTCGCTCGCGATCATCGGCGTGTGCGCGGTTCCGTGCCTGCTGATCTTCGCCGCCGTGCCGCATCTGCTGCTGAGCGTCGCGTTCGGCTCCAAGCGGGCGACCGCCTCGGACTCGCTGCTCGTGCTCGGGGCCGCATTCACGGTGCTGGCCGCGACCTACCTCGCGGTCCAGTACATGCTCGCGCTGAAGCGGACCTGGTTCCTGATCCCGCTCGCGTTGGTCGCGATCGCCGAGCCGTTCGTGCTCGTCAACGGTCCGAAGCAGCCGGCCGGGTTCGCCGCGACGGTACTCGCGGTCCAGGCGGTCGCGGCGTTCGTCGCGTTCGCGATGGCGCTGCGGCGCAGCGCGCCGCCTGCCACCAAGGATCCGCCGCAGCGTCCTACGCGCGGCGCTCTGTCAGATACTCGGCGACCCGCTCCGCCGCCGCGCGCAACCGCCTGAAGTACGCCGCGCGGCTGAGCGACAGGTCGATCGCGGCCTGCTCGTGGCTCGGGGCGGGCTCGATGTAGCCGCGGATCAGGACGCGTCGCAGCAGCTTCTCGTTCTCGTTGTCACCGAACGCCCGATCCGCGGCGTCGCGCAGGATCACGCGGACAGACTCGGCGCGCTCCTCGAGGCCCTCGCCGGACGCGAGTGGGCTCCGCGCCAGCTCGTGTGGGACCCGGAAGTTGCGCAGCGCCTCGCGCACGGCCTCGAAGTCGAGCGGCGGTCCGCTCTCGGCGGGGCGAGGCGGGGCCAGCCCGAGCTCGCTGTAGACGACCGCGCGCTGCGCCGCCAACAGCCCCCCAGGGCCGTAGTCGATCCGGTGGCACTCGATCCGGCGCGGGCCGATCTCGAGGTCGAGCTCGGCCAGGTGCTCGGCGCCGAGCGTGCGCGCGAACGCTACCGCGTTCGGGTTGGCCGGGTTGATCGGCATGTACGCGAAGCGGGGGTTGGCAACTCCGGAGCGCAGCACCCCGGCGACCCCGAGCATCGCCTGGACGCGGCCCCGCCGATCGCGGGTGAAGTCGACCGAGTCGTGCCACAGCACAGCGTCGCCAAGCGCGGCGTCGCTGCGGGCGTGGGCGATCCACGGCCCGACCAGCGGGTCCTGCAACGCGAACCCGGGTGCCGTCGCCGGGCTCATGCAGACCATGTATCCGCTCAGTCGATCCTCCCGATCGCGCGCGACCGCAACGCGTTCGGGCGCCTCGTCGAAGAACCGGCAGGTCAGCTGCCACCAGTCGCCGAACTGCCTGGACTCGAGCAGCTCCGCGACCTGCTCGGCGTCGCCGGGCCGGACATCGTCGATCCGGTAGTCGACGCTCCCCTCCCAGCCGAAGCCCCAGCGGATCGCCGCGTTCTCGACCAGGTGGGCCATGTCGATCGAGACCAGCGCCTCGCCGCGGCGGGCGCGCTCGTAGAGGTAGTCGACGATCCGCCGCCGCAGGTCGCGCTCGAGCTCCTGATCGCGGCGGCGCAGATCGGCGTGCAGCGCCTTGCGGACGAGCTCGTGGAGGGTCAGACCGTCACCGAGGGGCTCGCTGAACGACAGCGATTCCAACCGCTCATACGCGGCCACCGCATCGCTGTCGGGAAGCACCGCCCGGATCAGACCGACGGTCGTCACCCGAGCGATCGCCGCGACCCCGAGCGACGACAGCCGCACGCCGCTCAGCTCGGCCTCGGCCAGGCGCCGGATCAGCGAGCGGACGATCTCGGGCCGCGCCGCCCCCTGTGCCGGGGTCCAGTCGCTGTCCGCGGCCGCCGCCTCGGCGGCCAGCGCCAGCGCCAGCGGCGATCCCTCCGCCCACTGCACGACGGCGCTCGCGCGCGCGTCGTCGAGGCCGTGGCTCGCGAGCAGGCGCAGCGCCTCACTGCGCTCCATCCCGCGGAGCTCGAGCTCGGCCGCAACGCCCTCCCAGCCGCCGCTGAACCACCCCGGATCGGGGCTTCCGCGACCGGCGATCACGACCACCGCCTGGGCCGGCAGCGACGGCAGCAGGCCGCGGCGCAGATAGCCGTCGAGCGCCGTCATCCGCTCGTAGGTGTCGATCAGGACCAGTGGCCGCTCGCTCGTCCGCGCGCCGGTCAGAATCGCCTCGAGCGCGTCGGGCATCGGCGGCAGCTCGCGGCCCTCGACGAAGAAGGTCTCGCGCCCGCGCACAGCGGCCCGCCGCGCCAGCTCCCGCAGCAGCGTGCTCTTGCCGATCCCGCCGATCCCGTGGACAAGCACGACGTTGGCCGGTGGGTCGTCATCGAGGCAGCGCTCGAGCAGCGCCAGCTCGTTGGCTCGGCCGACGAACCGACCGCGGTCTCGATCGACGATCCGCGCCGCCAGCGTTCCGCCCACAGACCCGGACGATCCTGCGAAGTACCCCGTCTCCTCCACGACGGCAGAAGGTTAGTGCTCCCGGCGGCAGTTGGATGCAATCTGGACGTTGCCTGGACGTCTGCGTGACAAATGACACACAGGCTCCGTGCACGGGTATGGTCGGACCAGCGAACCCACCGAATGGGAGGTGAGATGTCCGTCATCAAGATCATCGAGCTGGTCGGCAGCTCAGGGACGAGCTCCGACGACGCGGTCAAGGCGGCCTTGACCGACGCGCGTACGACCTTGCGCAACATCAAGGCGGTCGACGTCGTCTCGGTCGGACTCCGCGGCGAGAACCTCGACGAGTGGCGCGCGCACGTGCGCGTCGCCTTCCTGGTCGAGCGCGTCAGCGAGTAGTCACTAGAACAGGCCCAGCTGGGCCGCCGGCTCCGGCTGGCCGCCCACCGCCGGCTGCTCGGGCCCCGGTTCGTCGAGCTCGGGAACGGCGAGCTCGAGCTCCGGCTCCTCGTGCCCGGCCTGCTCGACACCAGGCGACGGCTGGTCGGGCGGGCCGAGTTCGAGCAGCTGCGGGATCCTGTGGAAATCGGCGCGCAGCATCTCCAGCGTCGAGGGCGTATACAGCGCCGCCGCTGGGTGATACAGCGGATACAGCCGCACCGCCCGGGAGCCGATCATCCGGATCTCCGCCTGCCCGTGCAGGCGCGAGATCCCGGTCGTGTCGTCGCGCAGCAGCTTGGTCGAGAAGTTGCCGAGCGTGCAGATCACGACCGGCTCGATCAGGTCGACCTGCTGGCGCAGGTATTCCTGGCACGCGTCGATCTCGTTCGGGTGCGGATCTCGGTTGTTCGGCGGGCGGCATTTGAGGACGTTTGCGATGAACACGTCCGCTCGCTGCAGCCCGATCTCCTCGAGCAGCTTGTCGAGCAGCTTGCCGGCCTGGCCGACGAACGGCAGGCCCTGGCGGTCCTCATTCGCCCCCGGCGCCTCGCCGATGAACATCAGCCCGGCGTTCGCGTTGCCGGCGCCGAACACGACGTTCGTCCGGGTCTGGTGCAGCGGGCAGCGAACGCAGTCGCGTGCCTGCTCGTAGACGCTCTTCAGCAGCTCGCGGCGCTCTTCGGCGCTTCTCACCCCGAGGATGGTAGAGCGGCCGGCCGACGCCTTCCGCCCGCTGCCCGCCGCGTTTTCACGAAATTGCGGGGTGTGCGGAGTGGGCGGGGTGGGCCGTGGCGCCCCACGACGACGAGGTCCGTGCGCTCGAGGATGCCGGCCCGTCCGTGAGCAATCGCACACAGCCGAGCGCGTGACCGCGTCACGCGCTCGATCACCCCGGGTATCATTGGTTGACGAGGCCGTCACCTTTCGGCGGACGGACCTCGCACCCAACGCCATCCCCTTTCAGCACGCCGACCGGTATCTCAGATGCGGGAACTGGAACGGAATTCTTCCTCCGATACTCCCTGCCGTCCGCGGCTCGCCGTGGTTGGTCGAGGTCGGCTCGGTACGGCCCTGTCGGCAGCGCTCGGCGACGCCGGCTATGAGGTCATCGGCCCGCTCGGCCGCGGCGCCGACGCCGCCGGCGCGGACGCCGTCCTGCTGTGCGTTCCGGACGGCCAGATCGCCGCGGCGGCGCGGGTCATCGCTCCGGGCGTGATCGTCGGCCACTGCTCCGGCGCCACCGGGATCGGGCTGTTGGCTCCGCGTGAGGCGTTCTCGCTGCATCCGCTGATGACGATCACACCTGAGGGAGCCAGCTTCGCCGGCGCCGGTGCGGCGATTGCCGGGAGCTCGCCGCGCGCGCTGGCGCTGGCCGCCGGGCTCGCTGGCGCACTTGGGATGCGCGCGATCGAGATCGCCGATCGGGACCGCACGGCTTATCACGCTGCCGCCTCGATCGCGTCGAACTTCCTGGTGACGCTCGAGGCCGCGGCGGAGCGATTGGCGGCGACGGTCGGCGCCGATCGCGAGGCGCTGCTGCCACTCGTGCGGGCAACGGTCGAGAACTGGGCGCGGCTGGGGCCCCAGCGCGCGCTGACCGGCCCGGTCACGCGCGGCGACGAGGACACGATCGCCCGCCAGCGCGACGCAATCGCCGACCGCTGCGAGGACCTGCTGCCGCTGTTCGACGCGATGGTTCAGGCGACCCGCGCGCTCGCCGACCGGGAGCCGGCGCTGACATGAGGACGATCCGGACCGTCGCCGGGATCCGCACGGCGCTGCTGCAACCGCGCCGGGCCGGCCGCACGATCGGCCTGGTGCCGACGATGGGCGCGCTGCACGACGGGCACCTGTCGCTCGTGCGCCGCGCGCGCGAGGAGTGCGCCGTGGTCGTCGTGTCGCTGTTCGTCAACCCGGCGCAGTTCAACAACAGCACCGACCTGGACGCCTATCCGCGCGACGAGTCGACCGACGCCGCGGTCGTCGCCGAGCTCGGCGTCGACTACCTGTTCGCACCCTCGACGGCCGAGGTCTACCCGAGTGGCTTCGCCACCACGGTCTCGGTCAGCGGCCTGACCGAGCCGCTCGAGGGCACCTACCGCGGGCGAGGTCATTTCGATGGCGTCACGACGGTTGTAACGAAGCTGCTCAACATGGTCTCGCCCGACCGGGCGTACTTCGGCCAGAAGGACGCCCAGCAGGCGCTCGTGATCAAGCGCCTGGTCGGAGACCTCGACATCCCCGTCACGATCGAGGTGTGTCCAACCATCCGCGAGCCGGACGGGCTCGCGATGTCGAGCCGAAATGTGCACCTGTCGCCCGAGGAACGCTCGCGCGCGGTCGGGCTGCACGAGGCCCTGACCGCGATCGGCGACGCGATCGCGGCCGGCGAGCGCGACGCCGAGCGGGTGCTCGCCGCCGGGCACGCCGAGCTTTCGGCGCGGCGGATCGACCCCGACTACCTCGAGCTCGTCGCGGCCGGCACGCTGACGCCGGTACGGCAGATCGACGGCGAGGTGCTCGCGGTCGTCGCCGCACGCGTCGGGAACACGCGCCTGATCGACAACCAGCTGATCCAAGGGAGAGGCTGAATGCAGCCACAGAAGCTTGAAGATGAACACCACCAAGCACCCAATCCATGTCGACCGCGAGGTGGCGACCCATCCAGTGGCGCCAACCACCGCGCAAGAGAGGACTGACCAGATGTCCGCAACACCGAGAGTCGTGGTCCCCGAGAGCCTGGACGCGCCGCTGCCGATGACGCTGCCCCGGCTGGCCGAGAAGAAGCGCCTTGGCGAGCAGATCGTGATGGTCACGGCCTACGACTATCCCTCGGCGCAAGTCGCCCAGGAAGCCGCCGTCGACGTCGTCCTGGTCGGCGACTCGGGCGCGATGACCGTGCTCGGATACCCGTCGACGGTTCCGGTCTCGACCGAAGAGATGCTGATGCTGGCATCTGCCGTGCGGCGTGGCCTGAGGACGCCGCTGATGGTCGGCGATCTGCCGTTCGGTTCCTACGAGGCCTCGGACGAGCAAGCGATCGCGACCGCACAGCGGTTCATCAAGGAGGCCGGCTGCGACGCCGTCAAGCTCGAGCGCGGCGGGACCAGCGTCCAGCGGGCGCGGGCGATCGTCGACTCAGGGATTCCCGTCATGGGTCACGTCGGCCTGACCCCGCAGACCGCGACCGCCCTCGGCGGTTATCGAGCACAGGGCCGGACCGCCGACCGTGCGCTCCAGGTCGCGCGTGACGCGATCGCACTCCAGGAGGCCGGGTGCTTCTCGATCGTGTTCGAGGCGATTCCGGCTGCCGTCGCGGAGATCGTGACGGCAAGGATCGAGGTCCCCGTGATCGGCATCGGGGCCGGCTCGGCGGTCGACGGCCAGGTGCTCGTGTTCCACGACCTGCTCGGCATCTACGACCACGCCCCGAGGTTCGCCAAGCGCTACGCCGAGATCAAGGCGCAGATGGTCGCCGGAGTCGCCGAATACGCCGCCGAGGTGCGCACCGGCGCCTTCCCCGGCCCCCAGCACGCCTATTCGATCGACGACGAGGAGCTCGCCGACCTCCGCGCCGCGCTCGAGTCGCTGTAGTGCCATCTGCGCGGGGCCCGCGCCGGCAGCGTGGGCCCCGCCACCGGCAGCGCGGGTCCCGCCACCGGCAGCGCGAGCCCCGCGCCCGCCCAGCTCGCCACGGGGGCGCTCGATCCGGCCGCCGTGGCCGATTCCGGTGGTTGCGCTAGTTCGCTACCCACCGTTTGATCGAGACGACTACCATCCTGCGCCATGCCGCGCCTCGCGCGAGTCTTCAGTCCCCGCGACCGCATCTACTTCGAGCTGTTCGAGGAGGCGGGCCAGAACATGACGACCGCGGCGGACCTGCTCGACCAGCTCCTGACGAACTACCCCGACAGCAAGGAGCTCGCCCAGGAGATCCTCGACTGCGAGCACGAGGGCGACCGGATCACCCACGACATCATCGATCGGCTCAACCACACGTTCGTGACGCCGATTGACCGCGAGGACATCCTCGCACTGACCTCGGCGCTCGATGACATCGTCGACTTCACCGAGGAGGTCGCCGACTATCTCGGGCTGTACAAGATCGAGGCGCCGATGGACCAGTCGATCAAGCTCGCGCGGGTACTGAAGGCGGCCTCCCGCCAGATCGCCGAGGCGATCCCCAACCTCCGCGGCTTCCGCGACATCTCATCGCACACTGTCGAGGTCAACCGCCTCGAGAACGAGGGCGACCGGATCACGCGCGAGGCCGTCGCCGCGCTGTTCGACGGGGGCATCGACCCGATGGTCGTGATCCGCTGGAAGGATCTCTATGAGCGGCTCGAAGCGGCGATCGACGCGACCGAGAAGGTCGCATACATCCTCGAAGGAATCGTGATCAAGAACTCCTAGGGCAGCGCGTCGGGATCGGCGGCAGCGCGTCGGGATCGGCGGGCAGCGCTAGTACTCGATCTTCTTGATCACCCGGGCCGGCGCGCCGGCGGCCAGCGAGAAGGGCGGGATGTCGGTCGTGACGACCGAGTTCGCGCCGATCACGCACCGCTCGCCGATCGTCACGCCGCTGGTCACGACGACGTACGCGCCGCACCACACGTTGTCACCGATCCGGGTCGGTCCCTTGCTCGTGAAGCCCTGCCAGGTGACGGGCACGTTGGGGTCATCGAAGCGGTGGCTCGAGTCGCTGACGAAGCAGCCGTTGGCGAGCATGCAGTGATCGCCGATCTCGACCAGCTCTCCCGCGGCGATCATCACGCCGATGTTGAGGAAGCTGCCGGCGCCGATCCGAATCCGTGCCGGGCCCGGCGCCGTGATCCAGACACCGGGCTCGAACAGGACACCGGCGCCGAGCTCGAGCCTTCCTTCGCGCAACGCCTCGAGCACGTTGCCGTGTACCGGCCAGCGGACGAACGCCTGACGGCGGAGGAACTCGACATGAATCCTGGCGCGATTCCATGGCAGCGAGTTCTGCTGGTAGGACCGCCACTTCTGCGCCCACAGCTTCAGTTGAGCGCCGGTCACCGGCTCTGGCATCGACTCAGCCCGCGGCCACCGCGGTCCTGCTGCGGCGCGTGCGCCGACGCGCCCTGACCGGCAGCAGGTCGGCCAGGAACCGGCCGGTGTAGGACTCGGGAACGGCGGCGACGTCCTCGGGCGTCCCCTTCGCGATCACCCGCCCGCCGTTGTCGCCACCCTCCGGGCCGAGGTCGATGATCTGGTCTGAGACCTTGATCACGTCGAGGTTGTGCTCGATCACGACGACCGAGTTGCCTGCGTCGACGAGTCTGGCCAGAACCTCGAGCAGCCGCTGGATGTCGGCGAAGTGCAGGCCGGTGGTCGGCTCGTCGAGGATGTAGATCGTCCGGCCGGTGGCGACCTTGCACAGCTCCGCGGCGAGCTTGACGCGCTGCGCCTCGCCCCCCGACAGCGTCGTCGCAGGCTGGCCGAGGCGCATGTAGCCGAGCCCGACGTCGTTCAGCGTCTCGACCCGTCGGCGGATCTTGGGGATGTGGGCGAAGAACTCGAGCGCCTCCTCGATCGGCATCTCGAGCACGTCGGAGATCGTCTTGCCCTTGAACCGGACCTCGAGCGTCTCGCGGTTGTAGCGCTTGCCGTGGCACTGCTCGCACGGGACGTACACATCCGGCAGGAAGTGCATCTCGATCTTGATCTGCCCGTCGCCGCGGCAGACCTCGCACCGCCCACCCTTGACGTTGAACGAGAACCGCCCCGGCTTGTAGCCACGAGCCCTCGCCTCCTGGGTCTTGGAGAACAACTCCCGGATCTGATCGAACAGCCCGATGTAGGTGGCCGGATTCGAACGCGGCGTGCGCCCGATCGGCGACTGGTCGACCGAGATGATCTTGTCGAGCTGCTCGAGCCCGCTGATTCGCCGGTGCACCCCCGCCCGCTGCCGCGTTCGATGCAGGCGATTGGCAACTGCCTTGTACAGAACCTCGTTGACGAGCGTCGACTTGCCCGAGCCCGAGACCCCCGTCACGCAGCAGAAAACACCCAGCGGGATCTTGACGTTGATGTCCTTGAGGTTGTGCTGCGAGGCCCCCTCGATCGCGACGTAGCCCGCCGGCTTGCGCCGGCGCCCCGGCGTCTCGATCGTCCTGGTACCCGCCAGGAACTGCCCGGTCAGCGATTCGGGGACGAGCGCCACCTCGTCCGCCGTGCCCTCCGCGACCACATGTCCGCCGTGCTCGCCGGCCCCCGGCCCCATGTCGACCAGATGGTCCGCGGCCCGCATCGTTCCCTCGTCGTGCTCGACCACGAGCACGGTGTTCCCGAGCCGCCGCAGGCGGTCGAGCGTCGCGATCAGCTTCTCGTTGTCGCGCTGGTGCAGCCCGATCGACGGCTCGTCGAGGATGTACAGAACGCCGACCAGCGACGATCCGATCTGCGTCGCCAGCCGGATCCGCTGCGCCTCGCCGCCCGACAGCGTCGACGCCGCCCTCTCCATCGACAGGTAGCCGACGCCGACGTTCTCCAAGAACTGCAGCCGCTCCTCGATCTCGCGCAGGACCAGCCGGGCGATCCGGCGATCGTGCTCGGACAGCTCGAGCTCGCGGACCCAGTCGAGCGCGCGCTCCGCCGAGAGTGCGACGAACTCGTGGATCGGTGTCCCCTGCACGAGCACCGCTCGCGACTCGGGCCGCAACCTCGCCCCCTTGCACTCCGGGCACGGGCGCAGCGTCATGTACTCCTCGATCTTCTCGCGCGAGAACTCCGACTCCGTCTCCCGGTAGCGGCGCTCGAGGTTCGGAACGATCCCCTCGAACGTCGTCGAGTACGACCGCCGCCGGCCGAACCGGTTGCGGTACGCGACCTGGACCCGTTGACCGTTGGTCCCGTACAGGAAGAAGTCCCGCGAACCCTCGGGCAGGTCCTGCCACGGCGTCTCGAGGTCGACCTCGTAGCGCTCGGCAATCGCCTGGATCAGCTGTTCGTAGTAGTCCGATGCGCTTGCGGCCCACGGCGCGATCGCGCCCTCGCCGATCGACAGCGTCGGATCTGGCACGACCAACTCGGGATCGATCTCCATCTGCGATCCGAGGCCGGTGCACCGCGGACACGCGCCGTGCGGAGAGTTGAAGCTGAAGATCCGCGGCTCGAGCTCGACCAGGCTCGGCCCATGGACCGGGCACGCGAACTTCTCCGAGTAGGTCTGGATCTCGCCACTGTCAACCAGCTCGATCTCGACCAGACCGTCGGCGAGCGCGACCGCCGTCTCGATCGAGTCCGCCAGCCGCTTGCGCAATTCGCCCTTCATCACGAGGCGATCGACCACGACCGCAATGTCGTGCTTGTACTTCTTGTCGAGCACGATCTCCTCGTCGAGTCGGCGCAGCTCGCCGTCGACCTTGACCCGCGAGAACCCCTCGGCCCGCAACTCCTCGAGTTGCTTGCCGTACTCGCCCTTGCGGCCACGGACGATCGGCGCCAGCACCATGAACCGTGTGCCCTCCGGCAGCTCCATCACCTGGTCGATGATCTGCTCGGCCGACTGGCCGCTGATCGGTCGGCCGCAGATGTAGCAATGCGGATGACCGATCCGCGCCCACAGAAGCCGCAGATAGTCGTAGATCTCGGTGACCGTGCCGACCGTCGAGCGCGGGTTGCGCGAGGTCGTCTTCTGATCGATCGAGATCGCCGGCGACAGCCCCTCGATCGAGTCGACGTCGGGCTTGTCCATCTGCCCCAAGAACTGCCGCGCATACGCCGACAGCGATTCGACGTAGCGCCGCTGCCCCTCGGCGTAGATCGTGTCGAACGCCAGCGAGGACTTGCCCGACCCCGAGAGCCCGGTGATGACCGTCAGCGACCCGCGCGGAATCGCGACGGTTATGTCTTTGAGGTTGTGTTCCCGGGCACCGGAGACGACCAACTGGTCCACATAAACCAGTCTAGTTGCCCGAACAGACGTTCTGTTCCGCGATCCCGCTCGTTGGCGATAATCACGCCGGGCGGGCGCCCGTGGCTCGGCTCACGTGATCGTAAACGGCCCTCGGGCGCGCGGCGGGACGCTAGCTCTCGACGCTGGCGTACACCTCGTCGAGCAGCGCGCCGCGGTCGCTGAGCTCGAAGTTCTCCGACAGATAGCGGTCGGTCTCGTCACGCGGCGTCCCGTTGAGCGCCATGTTGAGCGCGATCAGGCGGGCGCCCTCCGTATCTTCGGCGGCGCCGTCGCCGAGCGGCTCGGCGACAGCGCCCTGGAAGCCGCCCTCCTCCTCGCTCGCGAGCTCGGCTGCTGCACTGACCTCGGACGCGGGCTGCTCCGAGGCGGGGGGCGTGGGTTCGGCTTGCGCCGCCGCGGCGGCCGGCGCGGATGCCGCAGCCGGGGTGTCGGATGCCGGGGCGGCGGCGCCGTCGCCGTCCGCCTCGGGGAGGGCCGGGGCCTTGTCGCGGACGGCCTCGTCCTCGGGCTCGAACCGGCCCCGCGGGGCGACCGCGTCACGGACCTCGCGGAGGTTGCCCTCGAGCAGCTGCAGATCGGCGTTGAGGCGATTCGAACCGGTCCGCAACGACTCGATCAGCGCGCCCAGCTCGCTCTCCATCGCATCGAGTCGCTGGAGCATCACCGAGGTCGACTCGGACACGTTGCCGACGTACTCGCGCGCCTGAACGGTGGCCTGCTCGCGCGTGCTCTGAGCCTCGCTGGTCGCGTCGGCGCGGATCTCGGTTGCCTCGTCCTCGGCCTGGCGCTGGATCTCGGCGGCACTCGACTCGGCCGCTTCGACGATCGACCGGACCTGCTCGCTGGCGGTCGAGGCGAGCGTCTCGGTCCGGCGCCTGGCCGAGCGCTTGAGCTCGTCGATCTCGTCCGCGACGGCGGCGAGGTGGCTGTCGACGGCATCGGGGTCATAGCCCCGACGGCCGATGGGGAAGTCCTTCTTCTCGATGCTCTGTCGGTCGAGGGCCACGCGAACTACCTCCGTCTCAAGGTCTCAGGACAAGCCAGCGCAGCCTACCGCCCTCACCGGACTGGCGCACGACCCCTCGCGCTGGTCCCGCACGCCCGGGCATCCGCCCTCGCGCCTATGCGCGGGGAGCGAGTCCTCCGGTTGCGATCGCCTGATCCAGCGCCCGCTTGAGGTCCCTGATCTCGTCCCGAAGCTTGGCCGCGTACTCGAACCGCAGCTCCTCTGCCGCGGCGAGCATTTCCTCCTCGAGCTCGACGATCGTCTTCTCGATCTCGGCCGGCGGCATCCCGTCGGTCGGACGGGCACGCCGTCGTCGCGAGCGCGGCACCTTGGAGTCCGACTGCAGGAATTCGGCGATATCCGAGATGCCCTTGACGATCGTCTCGGGCGTGATCCCGTGCTCCTGGTTGTAGGCGCGCTGGATCGCTCGGCGGCGGTCGGTCTCCCCGATCGCGGCCCGCATCGCCGCGGTCTCCTTGTCGGCGTACATCAGGACCTTGCCCTCGATGTTGCGGGCGGCCCGGCCGATCGTCTGGATCAGCGATGTTTCGCCGCGCAGGAATCCCTCCTTGTCGGCGTCGAGGATCGCGACCAGCGAAACCTCGGGCAGATCTAGCCCCTCGCGCAAGAGGTTGACCCCGACGAGCACGTCGAATTCGCCGAGGCGAAGCTCACGGATGATCTGGATCCGCTCGAGCGTGTCGACCTCGGAGTGCAGGTAGCGCACGCGGAAGCCCATCTCGAGCAGGTAATCGGTCAGGTCCTCGGCCATCTTCTTGGTCAGCGTCGTCACCAGCGTCCGCTCGTCGCGATCGACCCGCCCGCGGATCTCGTTCATCAGATCGTCGATCTGGTTGCGCGTCTCGCGCACCTCGACGTCCGGATCGACGATTCCGGTCGGGCGCACGATCTGCTCGACGATCCGGTCCGAATGGCGGCGCTCGTAGTCGCCCGGCGTCGCTGACACGAACACGATCTGGGGCGTGATCGAGAGGAACTCCTGAAACGTCTGGGGGCGGTTGTCGAGCGCGCTCGGCAACCGGAAGCCATAGTCGACGAGCGTTTGCTTACGTGACCGGTCGCCTTCGTACATGCCGCCGATCTGCGGCACCGTCTGGTGCGATTCGTCGATGAAGCAGACGAAATCGTCGGGGAAGTAGTCGAGCAGGCAGTACGGCCGGGAGCCGGGACGGCGACCATCGAGGATCCGGCTGTAGTTCTCGATCCCGTTGCAGAAACCCAGCTCGCGCAGCATCTCCATGTCGTACTGGGTCCGCTGGCGCAGGCGATGGGACTCGAGCAGCTTGCCCTGCGCCTCGAGCTCGATACACCGCTCGTTCAGCTCCTTGCCGATCTCGGCGACCGCGTCCTCGATCATCCCCTCGCGGACGTTGTAGTGCGAGGCCGGCCAGATGCCCACGTGCTCGATGTCCTCCTGGAGGATCTCGCCCGTCAGCGGGTCGAACTCCTGCAGCATCTCGACCTCGTCGCCGAACAGCACGATCCGGTACGCGGTCTCGGCGTAGGCCGGAAAGATCTCGAGCGTCTCGCCACGCACGCGGAAGGTGCCGCGGGCCAGCGCCGTGTCATTGCGCGTGTATTGGATCGAGACCAGCTTGCGCAACAGCCCGTCGCGATCGATGAACTCCCCCTTGCGCAACGTCTGCAGGTTGTCGTCATAGGTCTCCGGCGACCCCAGGCCGTAGATGCACGAGACGCTGGCGACGATCAGCACATCCCGCCGCGCGAACAGCGCGGCCGTCGCAGAATGCCGCAGCCGGTCGATCTCCTGATTGATCGCCGAGTCCTTCTCGATGTACAGGTCCTTGCTCGGAACGTACGCCTCGGGCTGGTAGTAGTCGTAGTAGGAGACGAAGTACTCGACCGCGTTGCGCGGGAAATAGGTCCGGAACTCGTTGCAGAGCTGCGCCGCCAGCGTTTTGTTGTGGGCGATCACCAGTGCCGGCTTTTGCACACGCTCGACAGTCGCGGCCATCGTCATCGTCTTGCCCGTGCCGGTCGCCCCCAGCAGCGTCATGGACCGCTCCCCCTGATCGATCCCGGCGGCCAGCGAGTCGATCGCCGCGGGCTGATCGGCGGTCGGACTGTAACCGGCATCGAGCTCGAACTTGGGCACTCGTTTGAGCGTAGCGCCGGGCGCGGCGCGGGGTTTGGCGTTTGACGTTTTTGGAGCCGTGGTTGGCACGGGCTTGGGCCGGCCCCTCCCGAAACCTCACATTTATACTCACGCGGCGTGGATCCGCTCCGCAAGCTGATGGGCGCCGCTCGGCGCGGAGCAGCCCGCGCGGTACGGCGGGCCGGCGGCGTGACCCGGTCAGATGTCGATCGGATCTGGACCGCGATGCACGAGGGCCTGACCACGCTCAACGAGCGAATGACGGCGATCGATCGGCGGATCGATGCGCTCGAGTCGGCGATCAGCGCGCAGGCGGAGGAGACCCGAACGATCGGCGACCTGACGACGATCGACTCGCTCAGTCGCTGGCTGGCCCACGCGTCGCTCGCGCAGCGGCCGCTGGTGTCGATTGTCCTGCCGACGCGCAACCGCCCACGCGAGCTGCGGCGCGCGATCGCCTCGGTGCAGGCGCAGCGCTACGACAATTGGGAGCTCGTCGTCGTCGACGACGGCGGCAGCGAGGACTCGCGCGAGCTCGTCGCGGCGCTCGGGGATCCGCGCGCTCGCTGGCTCGGGATTCCCGGTCGCGGCGTCGGGGCGGCGCGTAACGCCGCACTGGGAGAGGCCCGCGGAGAGATCATCGCCTACCTCGACGACGACAACATGATGGACCGGGGCTGGTTGTACGCGGTCGCATGGGCATTCGAGCAGAGGCCTGACATCGACGTCCTCTACGGAGCGTTCGTGATCGACGACGTCCTGCGGGTTGCCGGACAGGGTTCAGGGGCCCTCCCGGAGACGTTCCTGCGCCGTTACCGTAAAGAGGCGCTGCTGACCGGCAACCTCGCCGACATGGGCGCGATGGCTCACCGTGCCGGGCTGCCCGGCGCCTGGTTCGACGAGAGCCTGCTTCAGATGGGCGACTGGGATCTGCTCGTTCGCCTGACTGCCGACAAGGACCCGCTGGTCCTGCCGGCGGTCGCTTGCTACTACACGACCGACACGCCCGAGCGGCTGAGCAACGGCCCCACGGCCGCAGCCGACGCGGCCGTCGTGATCGCCCGCGCCGAGCAGGTGAACCGCACATGAGCGCCGGCGAGCGCGTCGTCGTGCTCGGGTTCGACGCGATGGATCCGGCGCTGGTCGCGGCGATGGCCGACGACGGCCGGCTTCCGGCCTTTGCCGCCCTGCGCGAGTCAGCTGTCAGCTGCGAGGTCCGCAACCCCGTCGGCCTGTTCGTCGGCACGCTGTGGTCGACGTTCTTCACCGGCTGCTCGGCCGCCCACACCGGCTTTCACTGTTGGGAGGAGATCGTTCCCGGCTCGTACGAGAAGCGGCTCACGAGTCCCGCGTCAATCCGCGGAACACCGGTCTGGGAGACGCTCAGCGAGGCCGGCCGCCGGGTCGCGGTGATCGACGTCCCCCACACGCGGGCCGGTGCGCCGCTGAACGGGGTTCAGGTCTCCGAGTGGGGCGCACACGACCGCCATTTCGGTCTGCGGACCTACCCACCCGAGCTCGCGGGCGAGCTCGTCGAGCGCTTCGGCGCGCACCCCGTCCTGGGGGCCGACCCATTCGCGGTCCGCGATTGGGCCCCGGACGACTACCTGTTCCGGGCAGGGCCACACCGCACCGGCGAGGAGGACGAGCAGCTGCTCGACGGGCTGCTGGCCGGTGCCGAGGCCAAGACCCGCCTATCGGGCGCGATGATGCAGGACGGTCCCTGGGATCTGTTCATGGTCGTCTACGGAGAGCCCCACTCGATTGGGCATCAGTGCTGGCACGTCCACGATCGCGCTCACCCGCGCCACGATCCGGCGCTGCGCCGTCGCATCGGCGACCCGCTCGAGCGCGTCTACACGCAGATGGACCGGGCACTCGCCGCCCACCTCGAGACGGCCTCGCCGGAAGCCACCGTGCTCGTCATGCTGAGCCATGGGATCGGTCCGCATTTCGATGCCACCCACCTGCTTGCCGAGATATTGAGGCGGCTCGACGGCGCCTACCGCGGCTCGACCGGCCGCTCGTGGCAGGGTCGCGCGCTCGGTCGCGGCTGGAGCGCGATGCCGGCGGGCGCCCGCGCGGCGAGCGCCCCGGTTCTCGCACGCGCTCTCGCACGCCGTGCCGCGCAGCGGCAGCTTCGTCCCGTGCGCGAGGACGATGCGGCCGCCGAGCGCGCGCAGCAGCTGTTCTTCATGACTCCGAACAACTTCGTCGTCGGCGGCATCCGGGTCAACCTGCGCGGGCGCGAGCCGTCCGGCATGGTCGCGCCGGGAAGGGAATTCGACGAGCTCTGCAAGCGCCTTGAGCACGACCTGCTGTCGCTGGTCAACATCGACGCCGGTGAGCCCGTCGTCACGCGTGTGCAACGGTCCGACGCGCACTATTCGCGCGATCGGAGCGATGCGCTGCCTGACCTGCTGATCGACTGGAACCACCGCCACTTGATCGAGACGATCTGGTCGCCGCGGGTCGGCCTGATTCACGGCCCCTACACGCATTGGCGTACCGGCGACCACAGCCCTCGCGGGCTGCTGCTCGCCCGCGGTCCTGGGATCGCGCCCGGCGCTCGGCCCCCGGAGATCAGAATCGAGGATCTGGCGCCGTCGATCGCCGCGCGACTGGGGGTGGCGATGACCGAAGCCGACGGCTCGCCGGTCGGATGGCTCAGCGGCCAGCCGCTCACCGCTCCGCGGACCTAGCAACGGTGGCGGCGGCGCGGGCTCGCCCCGATCAGTTGTATCCGAGCTCGCTCGCGTACGTGTGCCGGTAGTCGCGCTGGGCGTTCAGCACACGCTCGACGTAGTCCCGGGTCTCCGGGAACGGGATGTCTGAGATCCTCAGCTTGTGGCCGCGCGCACGGGCATCCGCAAGCCAGCGGTCGACGTTCGCCTCGCCTCCGTTGTAGGCGGCCAGCGCCAGCATCTTGCTGCCGCCGTAGCGGTTGAGCAGGTAGCGCAGGTAATAGCTCCCGTAGGCGATGTTGACCTGCGGTGTGCCCAGGTCCGAGACCTTGAAGTTGGACGCCCCCGACAGCCGGGCGAGATCCCTGGCGGTCTGGGGCATGAGCTGCATCAGCCCCTCGGCGCCTGCCGAGGATGTCCGCGCGTCGAACTTGGTCTCGGCGTAGATGACGGCCGCGATCAGCGCCGGGTCGAGGTGCTTCTCGGCCGCCTGCTGGCGGATCACGTCAGCGTTGGTGAGCGGCAGCGTGAACTCGGTGACCGCCTTGCGGAACAGGGGCATCGCCAGGATCACCGCCACGACCGCGAGTCCGATCAGCACCAGCGCGAGCATCGACCGCCGCCGGCGAACGGCGGTGCGCCGGCGCTTGGCCGCCCTGCGGGCGCGTTCCGAACGCTGCGAGACGGTGGCGGTCGGGGGACTCACGGCTGAAGCTTGTCAAGGACGTCCGACAGCTTGGCCTGGAGCTGTCCGACCGTCCCGTCGTTGACTACCACATAAGTCGCCTTCATGGCCTTTTCCTGCTGCGAGAGTTGTCGCGCGGAGCGCTCCTTCAGCGCTTGGTGGCCTCGGATGCCAGCGCGCTGCGCTCGCACCTCCTCGTCGGCGACGATCGCCACGGTCGCGTCGAACGCGCGCTCCATGCCGGCTTCGAACAGTAGCGGCACCTCGACCACCGCGGCGCGGGGCACGGGCGCTCGATCCTCGAGGCCCTCGCGCCACGAGACCATCACTGCACCCACCCGCGGCCACAGGAGCTGCTCGAGCCAGGCGCGGTCCTCGGATCTCGCAAACGCGGCCCTCGCCACCGCCGACCGGTCGATCTCGCCGTCGTCCAGCACCTCGGGCCCGAACCGGGCAGTTACCGCGTCGCGCACCTCGGCCTGGTCGTAGAGGTCGTGCACCACCTGATCGGTGCTGAGCACCGCTGCGCCCAGACGCTCCAGCGCCTGAAGGGCAACCGATTTTCCGGCGGCGATCCCGCCCGTCAACCCGATGAACGGGATCGTCAGGCGGACGTGTCCTCTGGAGCTGCGCCGGCTTCGGGACCCGGATCCTCGGCCTCGACCGCCGGCTCGGGGGCGGCATCCGGCACCAGCTCAGGTGCGGCGCTCGCCTCCGGCTCGGGGGCGGCATCCGGCACCAGCTCAGGTGCGGCGCTCGCCTCCGGCTCGGGGGCGGCATCCGGCACCAGCTCAGGTGCGGCGCTCGCCTCGGGTGCGGGCGCTGCGCTCGGGTCGGCCTCGTCGACCCCGCTCGCCGGCTCGTCCTCCGCGCTCGCCGGCTCGCTCTCGAGAGCGTCGTCGCTGGTCGCGAAAACGTCCTCGGACAGGCCCAGCTCGGGCACGTCGTCGAGATCGCCGCCGTCGCCCTCGGTCGGGGGCACGATCGGCCGCACCGGGAGTACCTGGCCCTCGACGCGCTTGATCGACAGCGACAGACGCCGGCGCTCGGAGTCGATCTCGAGGATCTTGACTCGGACCGGATCGCCGGGCTGGATGATCTCGCGCGGGTTCTCGACGTGGTGCTGGGCCAGCTCAGAGATGTGGACGAGGCCCTCGACGCCGTCGAGGATCTCCACGAACGCCCCGAATGTGACGACCTTCGTGACCACACCCTCGAGCTCGTCACTGATGTTGTAGGTGTCGACGACCCGCTGCCACGGGTCCTCCTGGGTCTGCTTGAGCCCAAGCGAGATCCGCTGCCGGTCGCGGTCGATGTCGAGCACCTTGACGCTGACTGTGTCACCGATCGAGAGGATCTCGGACGGGTGGTTAACGTGAGACCAAGAGAGCTCGGAGATGTGGATCAGGCCGTCGATCCCGTCGAGATCGACGAACGCGCCGAAGTCGACGATGTTCGAGATCGTTCCCTCGACCACCTGGCCGGGCTGGAGCCGGTCGAGGATCCGCTCGCGGTCCTCCTTGCGCTGCTCCTCGAGCACCGCCCGGCGCGACAGCACGACGTTGTTGCGCGAACGGTTGAGCTCGATCACCTTGCACTCGATCGTGTCGCCCATGTACTCGTCGAGGTTCGGCACGCGCCGGATGTCGACGAGCGAGGCGGGCAGGAAGCCACGGACCCCGAGGTCGATGATCAGGCCGCCCTTGACCACCTCGATCACCGTCCCCTCGACCGGCTCGCCGGATTCGGCCGCTGCCTCGATCCGGCGCCACGCCTTCTCGAATCGCGCGCGCTTCTTGGAGAGGATCAGCCGGCCATCCTGATCCTCCTTGGTCAGGACGAGCGCATCGACCTCCTCGCCGAGGCTGACCTCGTCGGATGGGTCGACCGATTTGCGGATCGAAAGCTCGCTGGCGGGGATGACTCCCTCGGACTTGTAGCCGATGTCGACCAGCACCTCGTCGTTGTCGATCCGGACGACGTGGCCGGTGACGACATCCCCCTCCGCGAACGGATGGAGAGTGGCGTCGTAGTTGGGGACGATCTTGCCGTCGATCTCGAGCAGGAGGCCGTTGGAGCCTTCGACGACCTTTGCATTCGTTTGATCGGGGGGGATCAGCGTTGTAGTTGAAGACATGAGTTCGTCGGAGGATAGCCGGGTCTCGCGTGATCGGCCCCTCCGTATCATCAAATCTTCATGCCCACCCGAGCGACCAAGCGCGGCGAGGACCGTACTCCGCTGCAACGAGACTGCGATGTGCTGATCTGCGGCGCCAGTTTCGCCGGCCTCGCGGTGGCCCGCGAGCTCGCCGAAAGCGGCGCTGAGGTGCTCGTCATCGACCGCTACGAGATCGGCGAGCGACAGACCTCGGCGTGCGGGATTCCGAGCAGATGGCTCGACGTTCTCGATCTCGGGCAGGCCGCCCAGCAGGAGTTCGGCGAGCTCGTGATCCACACCCCCCACGCGACCGTCCGCTACGACCTCCCCTGGACTTTCTCGACGTTCGACTACCGGACGTTGTGCGGGCTGCTCGCCGATCAGGGCACGTTCGATTTCGAGACGGCCAAGGTGCAGGGACGCGAAGGCACCACCGTACAGACCGATCGGGGCGCGATCCGCGCGCCGCTGATCGTCGATGCGCTCGGATGGCGGCGCGTGCTTGGCGCCGGCGCCAACATCCAGCCGCCGGACGCGCTGCTTTCGCGCGGGCTCGAGGTTCATCCGTTCGGGACTGGCCGGGACCTCGAGGTCTGGATCGACCGCTCCTACGTCCCCGCCGGCTACGGCTGGAGCTTTCCCGCCGATGGTGAGCTGCGGATCGGGGTCGGCTCGTTCGACCCACGCTTTCACGTGCGCGAACCAACCGAGCGGCTCGCGACCGACCTCGATGCCGACCGCGTCCGGTACCAGGGCAACTGGATCCCACACGCGCTGCGCGCCGCGACCGAGGACGGCGTCTTCTTCGTCGGCGACTCGGCGGGCCACTGCCTGCCGCTGACCGCCGAGGGGATCAGGACGGCGCTGTACTTCGGCCTCGCGTGCGGGCGCGAGCTGCGAGAGGTGCTCGGCGGTCACCAGACCGCCGCCCAGGCACTCGAGCGCTACCACGCGTTCTCAGACGGGCATCGGCGCGCGTTCGCGTCGCTGCTGATGCTGCAGCGGATCGTGCCGCGCGTGCCGCCGCGGCTGCTCGCCCGCGCGCTTGGCGCGATCGAGCGCCAGCGGTTCATCGACTGGTCGTTCAACCACTACCTGAACATCGCGCACCCGGACTTCGCGGCCTCGGGCGTGACTCGGCACGGCGCCGCTCGCGGCGTGCTCGCCCCTGCCTAGCGGACGCAGCCTGAGGCCGGCACAACGCGAAGCCGGGCGGCCGCCGCTAGCGGATCCGGATCGCCCTCGCCGCTAGCGGATCCGGATCGTCCTCGCGGCGAACGCCCAGATCGCGTCGCGGTCGCTGGTGCGGAGCACCACGCGGTAGCTCCCGGCGCGCCCAAAGACGTGCTTCACGCGGCGGCCGTGACCCTTGTGGTGATCGCCGAAGAACCAGGAGTAGCTGCTGATCGATCCGTCGGGATCGCGGGCGTGGCCTTTGAAGCTCACCGCGACCCCGGCACGAGCCCTGTTCGGCGCCTTGATCGACGCGTGCTCCGCCTCGTCACGCGCACGGCAGCCGCCGTCCCTGTTGCTCCACTCCTCCTGCAGGTAATAGCGATGGCGGTGGATCATCTCGTCGTAGACGGTCGCCCCCGAGCCGCCGAGCGGCGGACCGAAGTCGGTCAGACACAGGTCTCCGTCCTCCTCGAAATTGCCGTCGATCCAGGCGTTGCCGAGCGGGTCGGTGACCGTCTCGTTGTGCTCGTGGCTGAGGGTCGAGATCGTCGGGTCAGCCGTGCTCGAGTTCGGACGCGGGTTGTCGGACTGGCAGTGGGGCGGTACCGCGTTGTAGGGGATCACTGCGTACAGCAGTCCGCCGGCGGTCGCCGAGTGGTAACCGCAGTAGCTTCCGAACGTGTCGCCGCCGAGCGCGCAGTTGTCTGGTCCTGAGAACTCGCAGCTGCCCAGCCCCCGCGGCGTCAGGATGAAGTAGATGTCGCGATCGGTCCGCGGCAGCTGGTGGGCGTTGATCGCGCGCTTGATCTCGGCCACGAGCTGACTGTCGTCGACACATCGCGTCCACCCCGGTCCGGTCAGCAGCGGCTCGGTGCAGCCGTTTCTCAGCGGCAGCCGATCGGTCGCGACCGTCGCCCCGCCGTAATCGGAGGCGTACGCGGCGGGACCGGTCGCGTCGCGGTACTGGCCGCTGAGCGAGTACACGTTGGTCGGCTTGTGGCTGTCGGCGGCGACGTCGCGCAGGAACCGCTCGGTCAGCGACTCGTATCCGGCGTCGAACGTCAGCCCCGAGCCAACCGGCTGCCAGAAGATCAGGTGGGTCCGGTTGCTGTGGAGGACGGGGCCTCGGTGGTAGGGGAGGTTCGCGATCCGCGCCCGCGGCTGCGCCTGGACCTGGGTGCCGGTTGGGACGTCGGGGACGACGCCGCCGAAGAACCGATGCGCTTGGGCCGCCGGGGCGAGAAGCAGCACCGCCACGACCGCCGCGAGCGCAACCTTCACTTCGCCGCCAGCCAATCGGGGCCGATGCCCGCATCGACCGCAAGTGGAGGATCCATCGCAAACGCCCCGGACATCTGCTCGCACGCGATCCGCCTGACCTCCTCGGCCTCGTCCGCCGGTCCTTCGAACAGGAGCTCGTCGTGAATCTGGAGGATCAGCCGGGTCTCGAGTCCGGCCTCGCCGAGCGCGCGGTCGCAGTGCACCATCGCGACCTTCATGATGTCCGCCGCGGTCCCCTGGATCACCATGTTGACCGCGAACCGCTCGCCCTGCTTGCGCAGCTCCCAGCGGCGCGCGCGCAGCTCGGGGACCTGCCGCCGGCGCCCGAACAGAGTCGAGACGTAGCCGTGCTCTGTGCCCTGCTCGATCGTCTGCTCGATGAAGCGGCCGACAGCCGGGAACCCGGCCAGGTAGCGCTGGATGAACTGGTCGGCCTCGTCCTGCGGGATGTCGAGCCGATCGGCCATCCCGTAGGCCGACAGGCCGTAGACGATGCCGTAGTTGATCATCTTCGATTTCGATCGCATGCCGGGGTCGATCTGATCCGGTGTCACCCCAAACACGCGACACGCCGTCGCGGTGTGCACATCCTCGCCGCGCCGGAAGATTTCCTTGAGCACGTCCTCCCCCGCGATGTGGGCGAGCAGCCTCAATTCGACCTGGGAGTAATCGGCCGAGACGAGCAGGTTCCCCGGCTCGGCGACGAAGCACGCCCGGATCTCGCGTCCCAGCTCGGTCCGGATCGGAACGTTCTGGAGGTTCGGGTTGTTCGAAGACAGCCGCCCGGTCGTCGCCGTCGTCTGGCTGAAGGTCGTGTGCAGCCGCCCATCGGCGGCGATGTACTCCGGCAGTGCGTCGAGGTAGGTCTGCGCGAGCTTGGTCAGCTCGCGCCAGCGCTCGATCTTGGGGATCACGGCGTGCTCGTCTCGGATCGCCTGCAGCACGCGCGCGTCGGTCGAGTAGCCGGTCTTGCCGCGGCGCTTACGTGACAGCCCGAGCTTTCCGAACAGGATCTCCTCGAGCTGCTTGGGCGAGCCGATCGTGAACTCCTCTCCGGCGAGCTCGAAGATGTCGCGCTCGAGCTCGTCGGCCTCCCGCTTGACGCGGGTCGAGATCGAGGCCAGTCGCTCGGTGTCGAGCTTGAGCCCCGCCTGCTCCATCTTGCGCAGGACGCGCACGAGCGGCAGCTCGACCTCGCCCAACAGGTCGGTCAGCCCGCGGCCGCGGATCTCCTCGCGCTGCCACCGCGCCAGCGCGTGGACGAGGATCGCGTCCGCCGCCGCCGGGTCCTCGACGTCGGCGGCCAGCCCGCGCTCCTCGCACAGCTCGCGGAACGGATAGCCGCGACGGGCGGGCTCGAGCAGGTAGGCGGCAACCTCGGTGTCGTGGGCGAGCACCGCCGGGACTTCGCCGAGCGACTTGGCGTCGTGCGCAACCGCAGGACGCGCGCCGATCGCCGCGACCACGTCCTCCGGCCTTGACGCATCCCCGGCGAGCACCTGCGAGCCCCCCTGGTAGGCGCCGAATCGCCATTCGGGCTGCGGCGCGAACAGCGCTCCCTCGGGCGTCTCGGGTGCGTGCAGCGCGAGCGCGACCTCGCTGCTGCGAAGCCTCGAGAGGTCCTCGACGGTGGCGGTCCGGACGCGCGCGGTCAGCGCCGCGTCGACGGCCGGGGCGGGCGCCGCGGCATCGGCCGATCCGAGCGCCTCCTCGAGCCGGCGCAGGGGGTCGCGGAGCTCGAAGCGCCGGAACGTTTCACGCAGCTGTGAGCGGTCGGGCTCGGCCGAGACGAACTCGCCCAGGTCGATCTCGAGCGGGACGTCGCGCTTGGCGGTCGCGAGCTGCTTCGAGACGCGCGCGTCCTCAGCGTGCTCGGTCAGGTTCTGCTTCCGCTTGGCGCCGCTGATCTCATCGATGCTGTCCAGCACCGACTCGAGCGAGCCGAAGCGCTGCAGCAGCTCGGCGGCCGTCTTGTCACCGATCCCGGGGACTCCGGGGATGTTGTCGCTGGTGTCACCCTTGAGCCCGATGAAGTCGGGGACCAGCTCGGGCGGGATCCCGTAGCGATCGATCACCCCGTCGCGATCGTAGACGCGGGTGTCGGTGATGCCGCGGCTGGTCGTCATGATCCGAACGGTGCCGTCGTCGACGAGCTGGTAGGCGTCGCGATCGCCCGTCACGACCATCACCGGGATCGGCGGCTCGTGGTGACGGGCGTTCTCGACGATCGACGCGATCACGTCATCGGCCTCGTAACCGTCGACCGACAGGTTGCGATAGCCGAACGCCTCGACCAGCGGGGCGAGGTATGGCCATTGCTCCTTGAGCAGATCGGGCCGGCTCGAGCGCTGCGCCTTGTACTCGGCGTAGATCTCCTTACGCCCGGTGTAGCCCGCATCCCATACGACCACGGTCGCCTTCGGCCCGTAGTCGGTGAGGATCTTGACCAGCATCGATGCGAACCCGAAGATCGCATTGGTCGGCATTCCGGTCGAGGTCGCGATCGACTCGGGCAGCGCGAAGAACGCGCGGTAGGCGAGGCTGTTGCCGTCGATCAGGAACAGCTCGTCGGTCAAGGTGGAATCAGACAGAGCCATGGTTATGTCAGGCTATCTTGCGCCGTGGCCACAACACCAAGTGCTCAGTACAGCCTCACCCTCCGGGTAAAGATCGACCACCAGCCGGGCATGCTCGGAAAGGTCGCGAGCGCGATCGGCGCCGCCGGCGGAACGATCGGTGCTGTCGACCTGGTTCAGGTCGAGGGCGATCACACGATCCGTGACATCACCGTCGAGACCGCCGACGCGGCCGACTGGCCGCGCCTCACCGATGCCGTCAACGGCGTCGCCGGCGCGAGCGTGCTCGACGCCACCGACCGCACCTTCATGTTGCACGTCGGCGGCAAGATCGAGATGCAGAACAAGAGCCCGCTGAAGACGCGCGACGACCTCTCGATGGCCTACACCCCCGGCGTCGCGCGAGTTTGCAGCGCGATCTACCGCGACCCCGACAAGGCTTTCCAGTACACGATCAAGCGCAACACCGTCGCTGTCGTCTCCGACGGGACCGCGGTGCTCGGGCTCGGCGACATTGGACCCCGCGCCGCGATGCCGGTGATGGAGGGCAAGGCGATGCTGTTCAAGGAGTTCGCGGGCGTCGACGCGTTCCCGATCTGCCTCGACACCCGCGACCCCGATCAGATCGTCTCGACCGTGCGTGCGATCGCACCGGGCTTCGGCGGCATCAACCTCGAGGACATCTCAGCACCGCGTTGCTTCGAGATCGAGGACCGGCTCAAGGCCGAGCTCGATATCCCGGTGTTCCACGACGACCAGCACGGGACCGCTGTCGTCGTCCTCGCCGCGCTGCTGAACGCGCTGACGCTGACCGGCCAGCGGATCGAGGACATCGGGATAGTGGTCTCGGGCCTCGGCGCGGCCGGCGTCGCCGTCACCAAGATCCTGCTCGAAGCCGGTGCGCGCCATCTGATCGGCTGCGACTCGCGTGGCGCGGTCCACTCCGAGCGAGCCGACTTCCTCGACGGGTCGATGCCGTCGGCCAAGCGGGCGCTGGCGGGGCTGACCAATCTCGAGCACCGTTCGGGGACGGTCGCCGAGATGCTCGACGGCGCCGATCTATTCGTCGGCCTGTCGGGTGCGCGACTGCTGTCGCGAGACGATCTGCGTCGCATGAGCTCCGACCCGATCGTGTTCGCGATGGCCAACCCCGACCCCGAGATCTCGCCGGAGGACGCATCTGGTTACGCGCGGATCATCGCCACCGGGCGCTCTGACTACCCCAATCAGATCAACAACGTGCTCGCCTTCCCCGGCATCTTCCGCGGCGCGCTCGACGTCCGTGCGCCCCAGATCACCGAGGAGATGAAGACGGCGGCGGCCCGCGCAATCGCCGACATCGTGTCCGTCGACGAGCTGCGTGAGGACTACATCATCCCCTCCGTCTTCAACCGCGAGGTGGTCGGGGCCGTCGCCAACGCGGTCGCCGACGAGGCGCGCGAGAGCGGCACCGCCGAAGCCGGCGCCGAGGTCGGCTTCGCCCAGACCGAGGAGTTCGGTCGGATCGGGCCGGGTCGGTAGGAGGCCATTCCCGGGTTTTCGGGGCGATTCGTCGGGTTTTCGGGACCGTTTGTCCGTTTTCGGGGCGGTTCGTCCGTTTTTGGGGCGGTTCGTAGGATTCGGGGCGGTTCGTGCCCGTCAAGGTGACTCTCGAGCGCCGCGGATAGGCGAGCGTACGGCGCCCACGGCCGTGAACGTGACTCTCGAGCCTGGCCGAAGCGCGACCGTCACGTTGACGGCCGCGCGCCCCCCCGGCGGCCCTCCCCGGGAGGCACGCGCCCTCACCGCCAGCCGCCACAGACCCGCCGCGCCCCCGCCCCCCGGTTACCTCCGCCGACGCGGGATCCAGCCCTCCACCTTCCACGCCGAACCGGGCCGGCCGGGGAGCAGCAGGACGATGATCAGGCCGACGACCGTCAGCAGCAGGCCGAACGTGAGGCCGACCCGCTCTCCGTATCCCTTGCGCTCGGAGAGCCATGCGCCGGCGGCGGCGGAGATCAGCCACAGGAACAGGAGGTAGAGCCCCTTGGCGCCGATCAGAGCGAAGATCGCCATCAGGTCCCCAGGTAGGCCCGTTGGACTTCGGGATCGTCGCGCAGCTGGGCGGACGCGTCGGACAGTGCGACCTGGCCGGTCTCGAGCACGTAGCCGCGCTGTGAGATCTCGAGCGCGTAGTTGGCGTTCTGCTCGACGAGCAGGATCGCAACGCCGGATCGGTTGATCTCGCCGATCGTCTCGTAGATGCGCTGGACGAGGATCGGCGCGATCCCCATCGAGGGCTCATCGAGCATCAGCAGCTTCGGCCGGCTCATCAGGGCACGGCCGATCGCGAGCATCTGCTGCTCGCCGCCCGACATCGTCCCCGCCTTCTGGCGCTCGCGTTCCCGCAGGCGGGGGAATAGCTCATAGACGCGATCGAGGTCCTCCTGGATTTCGGGTCCGCGGCGGTGATAGGCCCCGAGGTCGAGGTTCTCGCGCACGGTCATGCGGGAGAAGCAGTGCCGGCCCTCCGGGGCCAGGGCGATGCCGCGCTCGACGATCTCGTGCGCGGGCACGCGGGTGATCTGCTCGCCGGCGAACGTGACCGAGCCGCTGCTGGCCGGCGTCAGCCCCGAGATCGAGCGCAGGGTCGTCGACTTGCCGGCCCCGTTGGAGCCGATCAGGGTGACGACCTCGCCCTCTCCGACCGTCAGCGACACGCCCTTGAGCGCCTCGATCGCGCCGTAGTGGGTGTGGATATCGGTGACCTCGAGCAGCGTCATCAGTTCTGCTTTCCCAGGTAGGCCTCGATCACGCGGCTGTTGACCCGGACCTCGGCCGGAGGGCCTTCGGCGATCTTCTCGCCGTGGTCGAGCACCGTGACGCGCTCGGAGACGTCCATCACGACCTTCATGTCGTGCTCGATCAGGAGGATCGTGAGCTCGAGCTCGTCGCGGAGCTTGCGCATGAAGGCGGTCAGGGCGGCAGACTCCTGCGGGTTCATTCCAGCGGTCGGCTCGTCGAGCAGCAGCAGCTTGGGCTCGGAGGCGAGCGCCCGTGCGATCTCGACGCGGCGCTGGTCGCCGTAGGACAGCTCGGCGGCGACGCGGCCGAAGGCGGCCCGGCTCAGACCGACGTAGGCGAGCAGGTCGCCGGCGCGCTCACGGGTCGTCTGCTCCTCGCGGCGGACCCAGGGCATCCGCAGAATCGATCCGAACAGACCCGCGTGCATGCGGGAGTGACGCCCGATCATCACGTTCTCGAGCGCGCTCATCGCCCCGAACAGGCGGATGTTCTGAAACGTTCGGGCGATCCCCATGCCGGTGATCCGGTCGGGCCGGGCGCGGGTGATGTTGCGATCCTGGAAGACGATCCGCCCGCTGGTCGGCTTGTACAGACCGGTCAGCATGTTGAAGAAGGTCGTCTTGCCGGCGCCGTTGGGGCCGATGATCGAAACGATCGAGTGTGGGACGATCTCGAACGAGACGTTGTTGACCGCGACCAGGCCGCCGAACTCCTTGATGACGTTTGCGGCCGACAGCAGCGGTGCCTGCTCGCCCTCTGCCGCCGGCTGAGCCGGCGTCTGCGGCGCGACGCTCATGGCCGTGGTGCCTCCAGCTCGGTCTCGCCGGCGCCGATGTGCTTGGCCAGCTCGAGTTTTCGTCTTCGCTCCGGGATCAGGCCCTGCGGGCGCAGAATCATGACCAGGACCAGCAGGAAGCCATAGATGCCCAGCCCGATGTCGGTGAGGCTGAAGGTCAACCCGAGGTCGCCGGGCAGGCTGTTGAACACGTCCGGAATCAGATACTGGTTGATGTAGGACAGCAGCAGCGCCCCCAGTAAGACTCCCCAGATCGAACCCAGCCCACCGACGATGACCATCGAGAGGACGAAGATCGAGAAGGTGAAGCGGAACGTGTCCGAGCTCACGTCGGGGACGAACGTGGCCAGGAACGCCCCCGACATGCCGCCGAACGCCGCCCCGATCGCGTAGGCCATGAGCTTCGTGCGCACCAGCGGGATGCCCATCGAGACCGCGGCCACCTCGTCCTCGCGCAGGGCGATCCAGGCCCGACCCAGGCGCGAGTCGCGCAGGCGCACGTTGACGAACAGCACCAGTAACAGCAGCCCGAAGATGACCCAGTACCACGGCCGCAGGTGGAGGGGATCGAAGCTGCCGATGCCGGGGAAGTAGATCGGGTCGATCGAGCTGATCCCGACGCTGCCGCCGGTCAGCGTCTGTCCGCCGCCGACGTGCACGCTCTGGCCGTTGATCGCCACCCGATCGATGATCTCGCCGAAGGCCAGCGTGACGATCGCGATGTAATCGCCGCGCAGCCGAAGTGTTGGCAGCCCGATCAGCACACCGAAGCCCGCTGTGATCCCGACAGCGATCAGCAGCACGAGGATGAAGTTGAAGTGAACCCCGATCAGGTGCGAGACATCGGGGGCGGCCAGGATCGAGATGTGCTCGTTGAAGAAGAACTCCGAACCGAACCAGGCGGCGGTATAGGCCCCGAGCGCGTAGAACGCGACATAGCCGAGGTCGAGCAGGCCGGCGAAGCCGACGACGACGTTGAGGCCGAGCGCCATCACGGCATACGCAAGCGCGGTCACGGTCGCGCCGAGGAAGCCGCTGCCCTGCGTGAAGAAGAACGGGAACACGATCCCGACCACGATCAGTCCGGCCGCGAGCGCGCGATTGGTCCACGGCGGCAGCCGCTGCGCGATCGCAGCCCGCCGGCTGCGCCACGCGGCGCGCCACTCCGACAGCTGTGCCAGGAGCGCTTCCATCAGCCGGCCTCGCGCGTCTCCTCGCCGAGGAGCCCGCGCGGTCGCAGGACCATGATCAGGATCAGGTACCCGAACACCACCACCGGCGTCCACTGCGGCCCGAAACGCGCGTCGGATATCTGCTGGATGCAGCCGATGATCAGGCCGCCGAGAACGGCGCCGCGGACGTTGCCGATCCCGCCCATGACCGCTGCCGTGAACGCGATCAGTCCGGCCTCGAACCCTTGGAAGTACCAGATCGTGGTCTCGTACAGGGCGTAGATCAAGCCGGCCGCGCCGGCGAGCATGCCGCCGAGCAGGAAGGTCAGAGAGATCGTCGTGTTGACGTTGATGCCCATCAGGCGGGCGGCCTCGGGATCCTGGGCGGTGGCCCGCATCGCGCGTCCGGACCGCGTGCGTGAGATGAACCAGGTCAGCCCGAACACGAGCGGCACCGTCACCGCTACCGCGAGCACGTCGGCGCGGCGGACGATCACGCCGAAGATGTGGAAGACCGGCTTGTTCTCGTTGATCAGGTCGTCGACGCCGGCCGGCGAGCCCCCGAGCCACAGCAGCCCGACGTTCTGGAGAATGAACGAGAAGCCGACGGCGGTGATCAACGGCGCCAGCTTCGGCGCGTTGCGCAGCGGGCGGTAGGCGACGCGCTCGATCAGCACGTTCAGCGAACCGCATACGAGCATCGACACGACGAGCGTCAGCAGCAGCCCGAACACGAGCCCGAGCGGGCCGGTCGTGAGGCCGAGACCGATCGTCGCCCAGAACCCCGCCGCGGTGAACGAGCCGATCATGAACACGTCCCCGTGGGCGAAGTTGATCAGCTCGACGATCCCGTAGACGAGCGTGTAGCCGATCGCGATCAGCGCCCAGATCGAACCGTTGGAGATGCCCTCGACCAGATTTGAGCCGAGGTAGGTGAGGTCGTGGTGGGTGACCGCGTGGCCGTTGACGTAGCCCGGGTAACCAGTCGTCAGGTCATTGATCGCGTATACGACCGGGAGCACCAGCAGTGCCAGCGGCAGGCCCCACCTGCCGGCGAAACGCCGCACCGTCGCCAACGGCTTGGCAGCCGCCGGAGGGAGCGCTGGCGCAATTGAGTTGGCTTCCACCTTTAGCGTCGGTTGGCCGACAGCCCGCGTCCGGGGCTCCCGGATACCGGGAGCCCTGAACGGCGGTCCCGGAGTGAGGCGTAACTACCCTACTGCCCCACTCCGGGAACCGCTACGGGTTACGGCGTCACCGACCTCTCGAACAGCGGGTTGCCGTCCGACCCGACCTTGTACAGGCCGTATGCCTTCAGCGTCGTGTCGCCATTTGAGTCGAATCCGTAGGTGCCGAGCACGGAGTGACGGTCCCTGGTCGCGAACAGCGCGGCCAGGATCGCACTGCGATCGTTGCCCTTGGCGCCCAGCTTGGCGATCGTCTGCAAACCGAGCTGCATCACCTCATACCCATAGATCGCATATGGATCCGGACTGGACACGTTGTACTTGGCCTTGTACGCCGTGAGGAACGACCGACCACCCGGGTAGGCGGCCAGGTCCTGGGTCGCGACCGTGCACTGAACCTGCGGGCCGATAGCCGCAGGAATACCGTGCATCTTCGGGTTCGTGTAGGAACCGGTGCAGATGCCGTCGCCGCCGTAGATCTTCACGTGCGGGATCGCCGCGGCGACGTCCTTGGTGATCTGGACGGCGCCGTTGGAGACGATGCCGGCGAAATAGAAGCAGTTCGCGCCCTGCGCCTTGATCGTCGACGCGTAGGAGCGGAAGTTCGGGGCGGTCGTGTCGATACCGGTGTTGCTGACGACGTTCACCCCGTACTTCGCCTTCTGAAGCTCGACCAGCTGAGCCAGCCCGGCACCGTAGGCCTGCTTGTCGTTGGCCACCGCGACCTTCGTGCAGCCGTCGTGCTTCATCGTGATCAGGCCCGCAGCGGCCTGGATCGTGTCGCGCGGGACGATGCGCAGGTACGTCCGCTTGCCCGTCGGGTAGTACTTCTGCGGCTCGCCCGGCGCACTTCCCGGCTCGTTGGTGGTGAGTCCGACGTACGTGTTGGCGGGGCTCACCTGCGGCACCCCGGCGCGGTTGAGGATCGGGATCGACACCTCGCTGGCGCCCGAGTTGAACTCGCCGATGTAGTAGACCGCCTTCGGATCCTCGGCCGCCTTGCGGGCATTAGCCGCGGTCTGGGAGGGATCCCACTGCCCTGCCTGAGCGGTGGAGTCGTCCAGCACCGAGTAGTTGACGGTGAAGTTGCCGGCCTTGTTGTGGGCCTGCGACAACGCCAGCTTGATGCCGTTCACGAGCGGGACCGTCTGGGCGCTCGAAGCCCCCTGCATCGGCAGGCTCGAGTAGATATCGATCACGTTCGAACCGCTACCACTGGAGCCACTGCTGCTGCTAGTGCTACTGCTGCTGCTGCTGCCGCAGGCGGCCAGTGCCACCACGCTGCCGACCAGCATGCAGCCGGTCATGGCTTTGCCGAGAAAACGCATGCTCCTCCTCTTCGTCGATGCCGAGCTCTCGGGGCCCGATAGGTCGGCAGCCTAATCCCGCCCCATGGCCGCAGCAAGACACCGGCAAGCGGTCCTAACGTAACGTCAATCGCTCGCGGATCAAGCCCTAAGAGACCGTCAAGAGGGGCTCAACCGTGGACGGCCTTCCAGAACTGGAGATGTCCGTCCAAGATCCTGTAGACGCCGTAGCGATCGATCGTGGTATCGCCGTCGCGGCGGATGCTGTAAGGCCCGATCGCGCTGTGCGGACGGTCGGTCGCGAACATCGCGGCCAGCACGCGCGAGCGCAGCGCCGGGTGCCGGCCGTCGTCGGTCGCGGTCGCGATCGAGCGCAGCAGCACGCTCATCGCCTCGTAACCGAAGATCGCCGCGGGCTCGGACGGGCCGTAGCGCCGGCGATAACGGAGGTCGAATGCCAGCGCCGACGGCGGCTGCGCCCCGGGCCCGAGCGTCGCCGAGGTCACAAGCAGGCGCGAATCGAGGCTCGCCGGGAGCCCACCCTGGTCCGGATCGACGAACGTGCTCTCGGCCAGCCCGTTGGTGGCGAAGATCGGCGCCGCCGGCAGCGCCGCCGCGAGCTGGCGGATCACCGCGACCGCGTCCGAGTCGGTGATCGCGCTGACAAGCACGCAGTCGGGCTTGCTGCTGGCGACGCCGGCGGCGAACGCGCGGTAGTCGGGCGCATGCGGCGGGAACGTCTGGACGCCGACCAGCGGGAACCGGGCGGCGTGGGCCGCGAGCTCGAAGCTTGTCGCCATCTCCTCCCCATCGAACTCGCCGTCGTCGACGACGTAGCCGTTGCGGCAACCGGCCGCGCGCTGAATCTTGACCTGGACCTCGGCCTGGACGAGATCGCTCGGGATCACACGCGCGAACGTGCGGATCCCGGTCGGGTAGTACTTGGCCGGCTCGCCCGGCGAAGCTCCCGGGCCGGCCGACGTCAGCCCGACCGCGGTGCTGCCGGAGCTGATCTGCGGAATCTCGAGCCGGTTGAGGATCGGGATCGAGACCGCACTCGCACCCGAGTTGAACTCCCCCAGGTACCCGATCGTGCTCGGATCGCGGATCGCGATCCGAGCGTTGACGGTCGTCTGGCCCGGATCCCACTCGCGCGTCGTCGCGGTCGCGTCGTCGAGCGGCCTGAGCACGATCCGGTACTTGCCGATCCGCCCGCGCACCTCCGACAGGGCGATCGAGGCTCCGTTGATGACCGCGCGGCCGCTGACCGCGGAGGGGCCGTTGAGCGGCACGCTGGCATAGATCGTGAGCTTGCTTCCATCGACCCGATTGCGCGTCGAGTCCTTGCCGCCGCAACCCGACAGGAAAATCGCTCCCGTCGCCAACAGCAGCGGTACCACGATGCCGGCGCGCGTCACCCCTGGACTTGGACGGATTTGAACGGGACGAGCGTCCCCGCCTGCAGGCGGCTGAACACGAACGGTCCGAGGTTCGTGTCCCCGTTCGAATTGATCGTGAACGGGCCGAGCACCGAGGAGGGATCGGGCGAGGAGAAGAAGTCCTTGACGACCGCTCCGCGGTCGTTTGCCGAAGAGCCGGCCTTCGTCAGCGCATACAGGACGGACTTCATCGCCTGGTAGCCGAAGATCGCCTCGGGGACGGGCGTGTGGCCATATGCGGCCTTGAACGAGGCGACGAACTGGCGACCCCCCGAGGTCAGGCCGCTGGGGAGGAATCCCGGCGAGGAGACGTACACGCTCCGCGCGCTCGGCGACAGCGCCGAGGCGAAGCTCGGCTGGTCGAGCGCCGACGGCGCGAACACCTTCAGCGATGGGTTGGACCCCAGCGCGGCGTTCAGCACGTGGGACGCGCTCGCGGCGGAACCCCCGCCGAAGAACATCGCATCCGCGCTCGTCGCGCTCTTGGCGAGCGTGATCCCGGCGCCTGAGGCATCGGTTCGTACGGCTTGCGCGACCGCCGCTCCGTACTGGCTGCCGTCTTGGGTCACGTACAGGTTCTTGACCCCGATTGCCTGCATCTCCTGGACCTGGGCCTTGGCTTCGAGCGCCGTGCTCGGGACGACCCGTGCGAACGTGCGGCCGTAGGTCTTGAGCGACTCGTAGTAGCGGTCGGGCGCGCCCGGGACGGCCGCCGTCGCCTGGGTCAGCTCGAGCGCCGTATCGGTCGGCGAGACCTGGAGCAGGTCCTGTGCGTTCGTGATCCCGAGCGTGTCGGCCGAGGAGCCGGGAGCCGTCTCGCCGAGGTATGCGACCGAGCTGGTGTTCTCGATCGCCGCGCGGGCGTTGTCCGAGAGCGTGCTGTTGGCGACCTTCACGAGCCGCAGCTTGAAGGTCCCGAGCTGGCTGCCCTGCTGGGAGAAGGCGAGCTGCTCAGCGTCGACCACATCCTGACCGGTGGTCGGATTGGCGCTGTCGGGCGTGGCGCTGAGATAGATCGCGAGCGTCTTGCCGCTGACCGTCAGGCTCGAGCTGCTGGCGGCGGCGCAGCCTCCCGCGCCGGCGGCCACGAGCAGCGCCGCGCCGATCGCCCAGGCCCGCCGCCTGCCTGCGGCGATCGCGGAGACCCGGCGCCTGCCTGCGCCGATCGCGGAGGCCCGCTGCTTACCCACCTGGCTGGCTAGCCAGCCAGCCCGAACGGAGGGGCCCATCGCCTGAAGGTCAGTCCCGCCGGCCGGGCATGAACGGGAGCAGGTTGCGGACCCCGATCGCGAGCAGCACCATCACAACCGCGATCATGATCGCGTCAAAGCCGCTCACGTTGAGCGCCCACAGGATGATCCACAGACAGAGCCCGGCAGTGGCGGTCAGGATCAATCCCATGCGGAGATCCTAACCGAGCGCAGGCGTGAGCAGCGCCTTGGAGAACGCCGCCACCAGCTCGCCGGTCGCCTTCACGGGATCATCCGCCTCGCCGGCGGCCCGCACCAGGCGGCTGCCGACGATCACGCCCTCGGCCCCGGCGTCCGCGGCCCGCGCCGCCTGCTCCGGGGTCGCGATCCCGAATCCGACCGCGACCGGCACCTCGGTGCTTGCACTCGCCCGCGAGATCACCTCCGACAGCGATCGGTCGAGCCCCGCCCGCTCGCCGGTCGTGCCGGTGACCGACACGGTGTAGAGAAATCCGCGCGCCCCCGCGCCGATCCGCGCGAGCCGGTCGGCCGGGGTCGTCGGCGCAACCAGCGGCACCAGCGCAAGGCCGCGCGCGTCGAGAGCCTGCACCATCTTCGGCGCCTCCTCGAGCGGCAGGTCGGGAACGATCACGCCACTCGCTCCCGCCCTGACAAGCGACTCGGCAAACCGCTCGGAGCCCCGGACAAGGATCGTGTTCGAATAGCACATGAGCACGACCGGGACGCGCTCGGCGATCGCAGCACAGACCTCGAGCACATCCTCGAGCGTGCAGCCCGATCGGAGCGCAGCGGTCGCAGCGGCGTGGACCACGGGTCCGTCGGCGAGCGGGTCGGAGAACGGAACCCCAAGCTCGATCAGATCGGCCCCCGCATCCGCGTACGCGAGCCCGATCCGCCGCGAGGTCTCGAGGTCGGGATATCCACCCATCAGGTACGGCATCAGCGCGGCCCGTCGGCCATCGGCACGCGCGGATTCGAATGCGGCCGCGATCCGCTCGAGTCCGGTCACGATGCCTTCAGCAGCGCCAGTGCCTCGGCCAGGTCCTTGTCGCCCCGCCCCGACAGACAGACCAGGTCGAGCTCGCTCGGCCCATTCGCGAGCGCCCACGCGAGTGCGTGCGCGCTCTCGAGCGCGGGGATGATCCCCTCCAGGCGAGCGGTCCGGGCGAACGCGGCGAGCGCCTCGGAGTCCGAGACGGCCACGTAGCGCGCGCGCCCCGAGTCGCGAAGCCAGGCGTGCTCGGGTCCGCTGCCGGGATAGTCGAGCCCGGCCGAGATCGAGTGCGCCTCGAGGATCTGCCCGTCCTCGTCCTGCATCACCGCCGAGAACGCGCCGTGCAGAACGCCCGGCTGGCCGGCGGCCGTCAGCGGCGCGCCATGGTGTCCGGTCTCGATCCCCTCCCCCGCCGCCTCGACCCCGATCAGCTGGACCTCGGGATCGGAGACGAACGGCGTGAACACGCCGATCGAGTTCGAGCCGCCGCCGACGCACGCGATCACGCGCTGCGGCAGCCGCCCGGCCTGCGAGAGCACCTGGGCCCGGGCCTCGTCCCCGATCAGGCGCTGGAGGTCGCGGACCATCGCCGGATAGGGCGCCGGCCCGACGCACGACCCGATGATGTAGTGGGTCGTGGCGACATTCGTCACCCAGTCGCGGATCGCGGCCGAGACCGCCTCCTTCAGCGTCTTCGCGCCCGCCTGGACCGGCTCGACGGTCGCGCCGAGCAGCCCCATCCGCTCGACGTTCGGCTTCTGCCGGCGCATGTCCTCGGTGCCCATGTAGACGACGCACTCGAGGTCGAGCAGCGCGCAGGCAGTCGCGGAGGCAACGCCGTGCTGGCCGGCGCCGGTCTCGGCGATGATCCGGCGCTTACCCATCCGCCGCGCCAGCAGCGCCTGTCCGAGTGCGTTGTTGATCTTGTGCGCGCCGGTGTGGTTGAGGTCCTCGCGCTTGAGGTAGATCGGGTGCCCGGCTGCCTGACTCAGTCGCGCCGCCCGGTACAGCGGCGTCGGGCGCCCGACGTAGTCGCGCAGCAGCGCGTCGAGCTCGCCGCGATAGCCGGGATCGTCTCGCGCCTCGATCCAGGCCTGCTCGAGCTCGGCCAGCGCCGGCATCAGCGTCTCCGGGACGTACTGGCCCCCGTAGGGGCCGAACCGGTGCTCGACGGCACTCATGCCGGGCTCGGCTGCGGCGCCGTCGCTCGTACGGCGGCGGCGAACGCCGCGAGCTTGTCCGGGTCCTTGCGGCCGGGTTCGAGCTCGACGCCGCTGGCCACGTCGACCGCGTACGGGCGCACGGTGCCGATCGCGTCGGAGACGTTGTCGGGAGTCAGGCCGCCGCTCAGGATCAACGGCACCGATCCACGGTGCTCCCGGGCGATCTCCCACGCGAACGTCTTTCCGGTCCCTCCCGGCTGGTCCGCGACGTAGCTGTCGAGCAGATGAAAGTCGGTGTGGAATGCGGACAGCGCCTGCAGGTCGGCGCCGGTGCGGACGCGGACGGCCTTGATCACCTTGCAGCCGGTCCGGCGTGCCACCTCTGAGCAGAACGCGGGCCCTTCCTCGCCGTGCAGCTGGATCATCGTCAGCTCGAGCGTGTCGGCCCGCCATGCGAGCTCGTCGAGCGTCGGGTTGACGAACACGCCGGCGACTTCGACCCGGCGTTTGAGTGCAGCCGTGATCTCGGCGGCATCGTCGATCGCGCAACGGCGCGGCGAGTGCGGCCAGAAGATCAGCCCGACCGCCCACGCTCCGGCCGCGACGGCACGTTCGGCGTCCGCCAGCGAGGTGATCCCGCAGAACTTGATCTTGGGATGCGCGCCCGACATGCACACATCGTAGAAGCGCGCGCTTTGAGGCCGGGTGCCGGGCTACGGCGACGGCGCCTGGGCGGGCGTCGAGCCGAGCAGCGCCCTGAGCTTGCGCTCGTGGCCGACGTGGAGCGCACGGATCGAGATCGCCTGCCCGGGCGCACGCGCCTGCACGAGCGCCTCGACGTCGCTCATCGACGCGACCTGGCGACCGTCGATCGTCTGGATCTCGTCACCACGCTTGAGTCCCGCGTTGGCAGCCGGACCGCCCGGCTGGACGCTCTGGATCACGACGCCGTGGTGCGCGCCCGCGCGCCCGACGCCGTTGATCCCAAGGTAGGCGATCCTGACCGGACCCCCATGCTCGAGCCGCGGGAGCACCTCCTTGGCGGTGTTGATCGGCACCGCGAACGCAATCCCGACGCTGCCGCTGGCGCCGTTGCCGGCGGTCTCGATCTGGGAGTTGATCCCGATCACGCGGCCCGCCGCATCGAGCAGCGGCCCGCCCGAGTTGCCGGGGTTGATCGGCGCATCGGTCTGGATCACGTTGTCGATGCTGAAGCCGTTGGGCGCCTGGATCTGGCGCTGGAGGGCCGACACGATCCCGCTTGTCAGCGTCCGATCGAGCCCGAACGGGTTACCGATCGCCAGCGTCGGGTCGCCGACGCGGACGGTCGTCGAGTCGCCGAGCGCGAGCGGCTGCACGTTCGGAACGCCTGCCATGTCGACCTTCAGGAGCGCCAGGTCATTGTTCGGATCCTGGTCGACGACGATCGCGTGCCGCGTGACGTTGTCCTCGAACTGCACGGTCACGCCGGTCTGGCGGTTGGCGCCTTGGATCACGTGATAGTTGGTGAGGATGTTCCCGGTGCGGTCGATCAGGAAGCCCGATCCCGTCGAGCTACTGCTCTCCTGTTGGGGGAACAGGTCGAACGGGTCCTGGACCTGCTCGATCACCTGGGCGCGGACGAACACGACGCCGGGCGCATCGCGCACGTAGATGTCGTGCGGCGTCAGCGACGCATCGTTGCTCGAGGCCGGCTGCGCCGAGACGGGCGCCTCCTCGACGATCGTCTGCGTCGCGCTGTGGCCGATCAGCCCGAAGCCGACGAACACCCCCGCCACGACGAGGCCACCCAAGACTGCGGACGCGAAAGGCGAACGAATCAGCGCTTTCATCCGATCTCCAAGTGTTCGCCCTCCGGTCAACTACAGCTAAAGCGCGCCCGCCAACCGGCGACAGGCCAGCTCGATGTCCTCCGAGCGCATCAATGCCTCCCCTATCAGCACGGCATCCACGCCTGCGTGCGAGAGGCTAGCGACTTCCTGAGGACGGCTGAACCCGGACTCCGCGACGACGATGTGGCCTTCGGGGATCAACGGGAGCAGTTCAAAGGTGCGCCCGAGATCGACCTTCAGAGTGCTCAGATCTCGGTTGTTGATGCCGATCATGTCGGCGCCGAGCTCGAGCGCGCGCTCGAGCTCGGGGCGGTCGTGCACCTCGACCAGCGCCGCCAGCCCGAGCTCGGCCGCGAGCCCGTGGAGCTGTGTCAGATCGGGCTCGGGCAGCGCCGCGACGATCAGCAGGATCGCGTCGGCACCGGCGGCCAGCGACTCGTACAGCTGGTAGCGGTCGACCGTGAAGTCCTTGCGCAGCAGCGGCAGCGTCGAGGCCGTACGGGCTGCTCGCAGATCGTCGAGCGTGCCGCCGAAGCTCGGCTCGTTGGTCAGGATCGAAAGCGCCGCGGCGCCGGCGCGTTCGTAGCAGCCGACGACGTGCTCGAGCGAGACCCCCTCGCGGATCAGGCCCGCCGACGGTGAGCGGCGCTTGTGCTCGGCGATCACCGACAGCCCCGGCCTCGCCAGCGCCGCCGCGAACGACCGCAGCTCGCCGGCGGCGAGGCGGGCCTCGCCCTGGCGCGCGAGCCCCTGGACCGGGGCCGACTCACGGCGGCGGCGGACCTCCTCGCGGGTGGCGGCGAGGATCGGGTCGAGCCGGTTCATGCCGGAGCGAGCTGCTGGGTGTACTGCACGAAGCGCTGCAGCGCGTCCGTTGCGGCGCCGGAGTCGATCGCCTGCTCGGCGGCGCGGACCCCCTGCTCGAATGAGTCGGCGCCGCCGCCGGCATAAATCGCGGCTCCAGCGTTCAGGACCGCGAGATCGCGTGCGGCGCCGGGCTCGCCGGCGAAGATACGCCGCACGGTGTCGGCGTTGTGCCGCGGATCGCCCCCCGGCACCTCCTCCGGCGGGGAGCGGCGCAGCGACACCTGCTCCGGGGTGACGGTGTAGTCGCGCAGCTGGCCGTCGATCACCTCGACGACCCGAGTCGGCGCCGAAATGCTGAGCTCGTCGACGCCGTCCTCGCCGCTGACGAGCAGCGCGTGCTTGGTGCCCAGCCTGGCGAGGGCGCCGGCCATCGTCTCCAGATAGTCGGTGACCGAGACGCCGATCAGCTGACGGCTCGCCCCGGCCGGGTTGGTCAGCGGGCCGAGGAAGTTGAAGATCGTGCGCACCCCGAGCTCACTGCGCGCCGGCATCACGTAGCGCGTCGCCTGGTGGTGGGCGGGCGCGAACATGAAGCCAAAGCCGACCTGCTCGATGCAGCCGGCGACAGCCTCGGGGGTCAGATCGATTCGCGCTCCGAGCGCCTCGAGCACGTCTGCCGAACCCGACAGCCCGGTCGCTGATCGGTTGCCGTGCTTGGCAACTGTGCAACCCGCGCCCGCCGCGATCAGCGCGGCCGTCGTCGAGACGTTGAACGTTCGCCGCCCGCCCCCGGTACCGGCGGTGTCGAGCAGATCGTCGTTGTCGACGGTGACGGTCGCCGCCAGCTCCCGCATCGTCCGTGCCAGGCCCGCCAGCTCCTCGACGGTCTCGCCCTTGGTCCGCAGCGCGATCAGGAACGCGGCGATCTGGATGTCGCTCGCGTCGCCGGCCATGATCTCCTGCAGCACGCCGGCCGCCGCCTCGAGCGACAGGTCGCGGCCGGAGGCGAGCGCGTCGATCGCCGCCGTCAGGCGCTCGGTGGGGACGTTGGTCATCTCGTCAGCTCGAGGAAGTTCCCGAGCAGCTCGCGCCCCTGCTCGGTCAGCACCGATTCGGGATGGAACTGGACGCCCTCGGCCGGCAGCTCGCGATGGCGCACGGCCATCACGACGTCGTCGGCGAAGGCGCTGCGCTCGAGCACCTCCGGCAGCGCCGGATCGGCCACCAGCGAGTGGTAGCGACCGACCTCCAGCGGCTCGTGCAGCCCGCGGAAGATCGTCCTGCCGTCGTGCTGGATCTTCGTCGTCTTGCCGTGAATCGGCTGGTGCCTGATCACCCTGCCGCCGAACGCCTGTACCAGTGCCTGGTGGCCCAGGCACACGCCCAGTGTCGGCACGCCCGCCTCCGGGAACCGCCGCACCGAGTCGAGCGAGATCCCAGCCTCGTCGGGAGTGCACGGCCCGGGCGAGACGATCACGCGGTCATAGCCGCGCACCAGCAGCTCCTCGACCGTCGCATGGTCGTTGCGCACGACCTCCAGCTCCGCCCCGAGCTCGCCCAGATACTGGACCAGGTTGTAGGTGAAGCTGTCGTAGTTGTCGACGACCAGAACGCGCACAGCTGCAACGGTAGCCCCTACGCCCACTCCCGCTGCGCGACCGCCAGCGCGACCGCTTGGCGGACCGCCCTGGCCTTGGCCTCGGACTCGCGGTACTCGTAGTCTGGCTTGGCGTCGGCGACGGTACCGCCGCCTGCCTGGACGTGGGCGACGCCGTCCTTGACGACGACGGTACGGATGTGAATGCAGGTGTCGAGGTCGCCCGTGTAGCTGACCCAGCCGATCGCGCCGCCGTAGCCGCCGCGCTTGACCGGCTCGAGCTCATCGATGATCTGCATCGCCCGGACCTTCGGCGCGCCTGACAGGGTTCCGGCCGGAAGCACGGACCGCAGCGCGTCGAGCGCTCCGACCTCGGGGCGCAGCGTGCCCGTGACGGCGGACACGATGTGCATGACGTGGCTGTAGTTCTCGACCGCCATGAACTCCTCGACCTTGACGCTCGCGTACTCGCACACGCGGCCGAGGTCGTTGCGGCCGAGGTCGACCAACATCACGTGCTCGGCCCGCTCCTTGGGGTCGGCGAGCAGCTCCTCGGCCAGCCGGCGATCCTCCTCGACGTTCGCCCCCCGGGGTCGGGTGCCGGCGATCGGGCGGGTCGAGACACCGCGGCCCGAGACGGTGATCAGCGGCTCGGGGCTGGCGCCGGCGAGCTCGAAGTCGCCGAAGTCGAGAAAGTACATGTAGGGACTGGGGTTGACGACCCGCAGGCCGCGGTAGATCGAGAACGCCTCGACCGGGACGTGCGCCGACCAGCGCTGGGACGGGACCACCTGGTAGGCGTCGCCGGCGAAGATGTACTCGACGATCCGGCTGACCATCCCTTCGAACTGCTCGCGCGACATGTTGGGCGTGAACACCGGCACCTCGCGCTCGGCCGCGGGCGGGCGGGCGGGGCGCGGCACCGGCCCGGCCAGGCGCCAGCGAACCTCTGCGATCGTCTCGGTCGCACGCTTGTAGGACGCGTCGAGGTCCTCGTCGGCATAGACGTTGACGAGCACGGTCACCGTGTGCTTGAGGTGGTCGAACACGACCAGCGTGTCGGTCAGCATCAGCGCCAGGTCGGGGATCCCGAGCTGATCGGGGTTCGGCTCGCCGAGTGGCTCGACCGTCCGGACCAGGTCGTAGGCGAACATCCCGACAGCCCCTCCCGCGAACGGCGGCAGCTCCGCCAACGGCGCCGCGCGGAAGCGGCTCAGCTCGGCCTGCGCCAGCGCGTACGGATCGCCGGCGTCGCCGAGCGACCAGCGCAGGACCTTGCGAGGGCGAAAGCCGATGAACGAATAGCGGCCGACGCGGCCCTGGTCGGCCGACTCGAGCAGGAACGCGGGACCTTGCTCGCGCAGCTTCAGGAACGCCGACACCGGCGTCTGGCAGTCGTCGATGAACGTCTGGCAGATCGGAATCAGGTTGTAGTCGCGAGCCAGCTCGCGGACCTCGTGCAGCGGCGGCGTCACGCCCGCGGTCGTCCCGTCAGCGTTGGCGACGGCCATCGAGCACCCTCTCGGCGTCGGCGAGGGACAGTCCGCGGCTGCGCAGCAGCACGGCCAGGTGGTAGATCACGTCGGCGGCCTCCTCGCTGACCCGCTCCGCGGACTCCTGGCGGGCCGACCGCGCGACCTCCTCGGCCTCCTCCTGAACCTTCGCGCCGATCAGCCCCGGATCGGCGAGCAGCGAGGCGGTATAGGAGCCCTCCGGACGCGCGGCGGCACGCTGCGCGATCGTCCGCTCGAGCTCGGGCAGGACCTCGTGCGGGGCCGGGGGATCGAGCTCGCCACGGTAGAAGCAGGTCCGCTCGCCCGTGTGACAGGCGGGGCCGCGCGGCTGCACGAGCGCGAGCAGCGCATCGGCGTCGCAGTCGTAGCGAATGCCCTTGACGTCCTGCGTGTTGCCGGAGGTCTCACCCTTGTGCCAGAGCTCGCCGCGCGAGCGGCTGAAGAAGTGCATCTCGCCGGTCTCGCGGGTGCGCCGCAGCGACTCGGCATTCATGTACGCGAGCGTCAGCACCTCGCCTGTGAGCCAGTCCTGGACGATGCACGGGACCAGCCCGCGCTCGTCGAATGCGATCTCTGCGTCCTCCACGGGGCCGTCGATTCTAGGGCGCTCGCGGCCGCGACCCGCTACGGTGGCCGCGTGATCGCTGTCTTCGACGGCCACAACGACGCGCTGACCTGTGATGACCACGCCCTGCTGGCGCACGGTCGCAGCGGCGGCCACGTCGACCTCCCCCGAATGCGGGCGGGCGGCATCCGCGGCGCGGTCTTCGCCGTCTTCACGCCGTCGGCCAACGAGAACTGGACGCCCGTTCCACGCGAGGACGGCGTGGTCGAGTTCGAGTACGCGCGCGACGTGTCGCTGGCGGACGCGAGCGCGCATGCGACCGCGACCGCCGGCCGGTTGCTCGCGCTGCAACGTGGTGGCCACGTCGTCGTCGCCCGCGGGGTCGCCGATCTCGACGCCGCGCGCGACGGCGACGGCCCGCCGGCGGCCGTGCTTCACATGGAGGGCGCGGAGGCGATCGACCCGGGGCTCGAGAGCCTAGATCTGTGGTACGCGGCTGGGCTGCGCTCGCTCGGCCCCGTCTGGAGCCGAGCCAACGCGTTCGCCCACGGAGTGCCGTTCATCTCGCCGTCGTCCCCTGACACCGGCCCCGGTCTCAGCGACGCGGGCACCGCGCTCGTGCGGCGCTGCGCGGAGCTCGGGATCGTCGTCGATCTGAGCCATCTGAACGAGGCCGGCTTCTGGGACGTCGCCCGCCTGCAGGCGGGTCCACTGGTGGCCAGTCACTCGGGCGTGCACGCGCTGTGCGAGACCTCGCGCAACCTGACCGACGCGCAGCTCGACGCGATCGGGTCCTCGAACGGGCTCGTCGGGATCGTGTACGCCTGCCAGTTCCTGCGGGCTGACTTCAGCGAGACGACCGACACCCCGGTCCGCCTGATCGCCGAGCACGCGCGTTATGTCGCCGAGCGGATCGGCGTCGAGCACGTGGCGCTCGGGTCGGACTTCGACGGCGCCCCGGTTCCGGACGAGATCGGCGACGCGGCGGGAGCGCCGGTCGTGCTCGACGCGCTCGCCCAGGCCGGCTTCAACGACGCCGAGCTGAAGGCGATCGCATGGGAGAACTGGCGGCGCGTGCTCGCGGCCTGGTGGCGCGACTGATCAGCGCGCCGCCCGCGCGAGGCGGGCGAAGCCGGACGCAAGCAGCAGGTTGAAGGCACCCGCGATCCGCAGCCCGGACTTGGCCCCGCGACGGGAGATCGCCGGCGAGCGCGCCCACACGACGTCGGTCGCGATCTCGGCCCCGCGCAGCCACGCCAGCGCCCACCAGTCCTCGGGGCGATCGCGGATCGCCGCGACCGCATGAGCCGCCGCGAACGTCAGCCAGATCGGGCCGCAGCGGCGGAACAGGTGAAGCGCATCCTCTGACGGGCGCTCGTGGCCGAGCGCGCTCAGCGTCGCTCCGGGGGCGAGCAGCGCGCCGGCCCCGAGCGCCAGATCGAAGCCGATCATCGCTCCGTTGAGCCGCCGCAGAACTAGCTCGGGCGCGTCCACGCCGACAATATATGCGCCGCTACTCGATCCCGAGCCGGTCGAGCAGCCGCTCGTCGCCGCGCCAGTGGCGGCGAACCCGAACCGAGAGCTCGAGGTGGACGCGGCCGGCGAGCTCGCGCTCGATCGCCTGGCGGGCGGCGATCCCGATCCCTTTGATCATTCGCCCGCCGGCTCCGATCAAGATCCCCTTCTGCGATTCCGTCTCGACCAGTACGACCGCCTCAACTCTGACCAGATCCGCCCGCGACTCATCGATCGAGTCGATCTCGACCTCGACCGCGTGCGGCACCTCCTCGCGCGTCCGCGCCAGCACCTGTTCGCGGATCAGCTCGGCGAGCAGCACCGATCGGGGCTGGTCGGATCGCTGCTGTGGGCCGAAGTAGAACGGTCCCGCGGGCAGCAGCGAGACGAGGTATTCGACCAGCTCCGGTACGCCCTGCCCCGTCCGCGCGCAGACCGGGAAGATTTCCTGCGCCAAATCGAGGTCGGCGGCGGCCTGCAGTGAGGCCGCCGTCTGGGCTTGGTCGGCGCGATCGATCTTGTTGACCACGACGACGACGCTGACCTGTGCGCTGCGCAGCAGGCCGGCGATGAACCGGTCGCCGGGCCCGATCCGCTGCTCGGCGTTGACGACCAGCACGCAGCCGTCGGCGTCCGCCAGCTCGCTCTCGACACGCCGCTGCATCCGCTCGGTCAGCGCATCGCGGGGGCGCTGAACCCCGGGAAGGTCGACCAGCACGAGCTGCCAGCCGGGGCCGCTCGCGACGCCGCGGATCGCGCGGCGCGTGGTCTGCGGCTTGTCGGAGACGATCGCGACCTTGCTGCCGACGATCGCGTTGGCGAGCGTCGACTTACCGACGTTCGGGCGCCCGGCGAGCGCGATGAAGCCTGAGCGGGTTTCGAGCGCGGCGCTGATCGCGAGTCACCGTACCCATCGCATCAGCTCGGCCTGGAGCGCGAGCATCTCGCCGCCGTCGGTCTCGTGGTCCATCCCGGTCAGGTGCAGTGCTCCGTGCACAATGGCCTCGCGCAGATCGGCCGTGTGAGCCGGGCAGATGACGATGTCGCCGAGCTCGCGTGGCCCGACCGGGGCGCCGCCCTGATCGACGCCGAACGACAGCACGTCGGTCGCGGCGTCGACCCCGCGGAAGCGGAGGTTGAGGTCCCGGATCCGGTCCTCGTCGACGAACTCGACCGCGACGTGCCCATCGGCGATGTCGCCCGAGGCGAACGCGAGCGCGCACAGCTCCTCGACCTCCACGCCGGTCGGGCCGTCGACCCCGACGGTCTCAACCCCGATCACCTCGATCTCGAGCAAGCGCAGCTACGGCCTCGGGCGGGCCGCCCTGAGCTCGGGAGCGAGTCGCTGCCCGTGCTCGCTGTAGGCGGCGACGATCCGGCGCACGAGCTTGTGACGGACGACGTCCTCTTCGCCGAAGCGGACGAACTCGATCCCCTCGACCTCGCTGAGGATCTCCGACACGACGACCAGCCCCGAGTCCTGCTCGCGCGGGAGGTCGATCTGCGTGATGTCTCCCGTCACGACCATCTTCGAGTTGAAGCCGAGCCGGGTCAGGAACATCTTCATCTGCTCGGGGCTGGTGTTCTGCGCCTCGTCGAGGATGATGAAGCTGTCGTTCAGCGTTCGGCCGCGCATGAATGCCAGCGGCGCGACCTCGATCACGCCGCGCTCGAGGTGCGCCGACACCCGCTCGGGCTCGAGCATGTCGTGGAGCGCGTCGAACAGCGGGCGCAGATACGGATCCACCTTGGCCATCAGGTCGCCGGGCAGGAACCCGAGTCGCTCGCCCGCCTCGACCGCGGGGCGCGTGAGGATGATCCGGTTGACCTCACGGCGGCTGAGCGCGGCGGCGGCGAGCGCGACCGCCAGGAACGTCTTTCCCGTTCCCGCGGGCCCGATCCCGAACGTAATCGTGTTGTTGCGGATCGAGTCGACGTAACGCTTCTGGTTGACGGTCTTGGGAGCGACCTTGGTCGTGCGGTGGCGCCAGACGACGTCCTCGAGGATCTGCGCAGGCGACTCGTGGGCGTCGAGCGCGCGCGTGACCGCCTCGATCGTCCCAGGGGCGATCTCGTGCCCCTGGCGGATCAGATCAGACAGCTCGCGGACGACTGCTCCAGCGGCCTCGACGGCACCTGCCTCACCCTCGAGTGTGAGCACGTTGCCGCGCAGGAAGACCTCACAATCGAGATGACCTTCGAGGGTCTTGAGGACGGCATCCTTGCTGCCCGCGAGCTCGGCCGCGACGGTGTTCTCGAGCTCGATCTGCTTACGCACTAAGCGCCTCGCGTACTCGGGCCGAGGCCCGCTTGCCGTCGGCACGGCCGCCCGAGCTCGCCATCACCGCCTTCATCACCTGCCCCATGTCGGCGGGACCGCTCGCGCCGGTCTGATCGATCGCGGCGGCGATCAGCGCGTCGAGCTCGCCGTCCTCGAGCTCGGCAGGCAGGTAGGTCTCGATGATCTCGGCCTCGCTTTCCTCCTGGTCGGCGAGCTCCGGCCGCCCGCCGTCGCGGAACTGGGCGGCAGCCTCGAGCCGGCGCTTGCGCTCGCGGCGGAGCACCGCGAGCTCGTCGCCACCCCCGTCCTTGGCGGCCTTCTGCAGCTCGGATAGGACCAGGCGCAGCGCGACCACGCGCTGTTTCTCACCCGCCTTCATCGCAGAAGTCATGTCGCTTCTGACCTGCTCGGTGACGCTCACACAGGTGAGGATAGCCCCGCCCGGCGCGGAACCCGGCAGGCAATCCCATCGGCGTGGAGCTCCTCGCAATCGACCTCGGCGAGCGCACCGCGGTCGGCAGCCCCGGCCGGTAGGTAGCAGCGCGTGTAGTCGGCGGTGTAGCCCGAGCACTGGCTCGCGGCGAGCTTGTCGACGAGGACGAGCTCGCGCCGGCCCAGCTTGCCGCGGCGGTGCAGCCGCGACCGCGCCTCTGAGTGACCGCGCAACACGCGCGAGCGGCGCTTCTTCTGATCGGGCGCGACCCGGTCGCCGAGCGCGGCGGCGACCGTCCCCGGCCGGGGTGAGTAGGAAAACGTGTGGATACGGCTGATCCCGGCCTCGTCGAGGACCTCGAGCGTCCGCTCGAAGGCACTCTCGGTCTCGGTCGGGAAGCCGACGATCACGTCGGTCGTGATGTTCACGTGCGGAATCGCGCGTCTCAGCTCGCGGACGCGCTCGAGATACTCCGCGGCCGTGTAGTGACGGCCCATCGCGCGCAGGACGTCGTCGTCGCCCGACTGCATCGGAATGTGCAGGTGAGGGCACACCTTCGGCTCCCCGGCGAGAGCGGCGAGCAGCGAGTCCTTGACGTGGATCACCTCGACGCTCGAGAGCCGGACGCGCTTCACGCCCGGTACCCGCGCAACCTCGACCATCAGCTCGCCGAGCTCGATCCCCCGCTCGGGATCGCGGTAGCCCCCGACGCTGATCCCGGTCATCACCATCTCGGGCTGGCCCTCGGCGACCCGCCGGCGGGCCTCGCCGAGGACGGCGCTCGCGGGCCGCGAGCGAGCGGGGCCGCGGACGGTCGGGATGATGCAGTAGGCGCAGAGGCCGTCACAACCGTCCTGCACCTTGACGAAGCCACGGGTGCGCGAAGCCCGCTCGGGGAACTGCCGGGCGAGCACGTCGTGCTCGAGATCGGCGCACGCGCCAACGTCCCCCGCGATCTCCGCGGCGACGTCCTCAGCCCGGCCGGCGACCGGCCGGACGGCCGGATCGATCTCGGCGAACTGGCGCGCGTTGAGGTTGACCGCGCACCCCCCGACGTAGACCTCGGAGGCGTGCCTGAGCGACCGGCGGACGGCCTGACGGGACTTCGCCTCGGCCTCGCTGGTGATGCAGCACGTGTTGATCACGTGCAGGTCGGCCTGATCCTCGGCCACCTCGTGGTGGCCGGCCGCCAGCAGCGCCGCCCGCGCGAGCATCGCGTCCGCCTGCGAGACCTTGCATCCGAGGAACTTGACCGCGAACGAGCTCACCGCCCGGGACGGTAGCGCTCAGCGCAGGCCGGCAGGCTGCCCGACGCCGCTCGCGAGCGGTGGACGTTCGTGCTGCTCACGCGCCGTGGCGCGCCACGTTGTCCTCCGATCGGCGGGCTGAGCGGGGAGAGAGTCGCCCGGCAGATATCCGGTCCGAGGCTTCGGCCGTGGAACGATGACGTCGAGCAGCAGGCCACCGATGGTCACACCGATCGCGAGCGGGTTAGGCAGACTGGTTCACCTCCTCGAGGACCTCCTGGATGGCAGCTTCGCCCGGGAAGGATGCGCGACGCCACGCTCTCCGGCATCGGCCGCGTGGCCAAGATCCGTGTCCGGCCGCTTGTCCACGCGCGCGATTGACAGCTCGGTCTCAGCGCGCCCGGTCTGAGCGGGCTCCGTCTCAGCGCGACAGGTCTCAGCGCGACAGCAGCAGCGCCACCCATTCGCCACTCGCGAGTCGCCGCGTCTCGGCCAGCCCGGCCGCCGAGAACGCGGCAGCGACGCCGTCGGCCTCGTGCTCGAGCAGGCCACTCGCGATCAGTCGCCGTGGGGCGCGCTGCAGCCTCGCGGCATAGGTGCGCAGCAGCGGGCCGAGGAGGTTGGCGGCAACCGTGCAGGCGTCGGCCGGCGGATCGGTGCGCAGGTCGTGGCGAGCGACGTTGAGCGCCACCCCGTTCGCCTCGGCATTGGCGGCCGTCGCCTGCACCGATGCGCGATCGTTGTCAAGCGCGAGGATGGGCGCCCAGCCGAGCTTGGCGGCGGCGATCGCGAGTACGCCGGAGCCGCAGCCGAGGTCGAGGAACGGGCCCCCGGGCTCGAGCTCGAGCAGAAGCTCGAGGCACAGCCGCGTGGTCGCATGGGCGCCCGTGCCGAACGCCTGTCCGGGGTCGATCACCAAATCGATCGAGCTGGCACCCGGCGGTTCCCAGGGCGGCCGGACCGTGAGCCGGTCGCCGAGCACCAGCGGCCGGTGGAACTCGCGCCAGCGCTCGGCCCAGTCGTCGGCGATCTCGGTCGTGCTGACTTGCACCAGCGCCGGCCCGGCGGCCGCTCGCAGGTCCGGCAGGGCCGGCAGCTCGCCAGGCGGCCCGTAAACCGCGTACTCGACCACGTCCTCGGCGACCGCCACCTCCTCGACTCCGCTCGGGGCGAGCTCGAGCAGCTCGGCTAGGACCAGCTCTGCGTGCTCGCGCTCGACGCGGACCGCGAGCCGCAGCACCGGCTCAACCGCCGAAGGCGCGCTTGATCTTGCTGAACACGCCTTCTTCAGTGCCGAGGTGGTGCCCGGTCAGCGTGTCCTCGAACTGCCCGAGCAGCTGCTTCTGCTCGCGGCTGAGGTGACGCGGCACGATCACGTTGACGACCACGCGCAGGTCACCGGTCCGCCGGCCGCGCAGCGCCGGCATTCCGCGCCCACGCACGACCAGTGTCTCGTGGGGCTGGGTGCCGGCGGGAATCTCGAGCTCGACCGGCCCGTCGACCGTCGGGACCTCGACCGTCGTACCGAGCGCGGCCAGCGGCGCCGACACGTCGACCGCGGTCACGAGGTCGTCGCCATCGCGCACGAACCGCGGGTCGTGCCGGACGTGGATCAGCACATACAGATCTCCCGACGGGCCACCGCGCTCGCCGGCGTGACCACGGCCGCCGATCCGGATCCGCTGCCCGTCGGCGATCCCGGCGGGGACGTCGACCGCGAGCTTGTTGCGTTGCACCTTCCGCCCGCGCCCATGGCAGACCTGGCACGGATCGCGGGGCACCTTGCCCTCGCCGTTGCACTCCTCGCAGATCGTCGCGCGGACGACTTGGCCGAACGGAGTCCGCGAGACGGCGCGGAGCTGCCCGGTGCCGCTGCACCGCGGACAGGTCTCGATCGGCGTGCCCGGTTCGGCCCCGTTGCCGTTGCAGTGCTCACAGCGCGTGATCGCCTCGAACGAGACCTCGACGGAGGAGCCGTGCGCCGCCTGCTCGAGGTCGATCTCGGCGTTGACGCCGATGTCGCCGCCCTGCATCGGCCCTCCGGCACGGCCACCGCCGAACGCGCCGCCGAAGGCGCCACCCCCGAAGAACGCCTCGAACAGATCCGAGACCGACCCGAAGCCCTCGAAGTTCGGCGCGTAGCCGCCGCTGCGAAGCCCGTCGTGGCCGTAGCGGTCGTAGGTCGCGCGCCGGTCGGCGTCGGACAGCACCTCGTACGCCTCGGCGGCCTCCTTGAACTTCTCCTCGGCGTCGGGGTCGTGGCTGTTGACGTCGGGATGAAGCTCGCGCGCGAGCCGCCGGAATGCCTTCTTGATCTCGGCATCGTTCGCGTCGCGCTGGACGCCGAGCACCTCGTAGTAGTCGCGGGGCATGTTCCTAGAGGCCATCAGCGCTCGTCATAGACATCGGCGACATAGCTCGAGAGCTGTTGCGCGGCCTCGCGAACCGAGCGGATCGCCCGCGCGTAATCCATCCGCAGCGGCCCGATCACGGACACAGCGCCGAGGGTCCGCTGGGGCAGCCCGTAGCTCGCGGCGACGACCGCGAGCGACCGCAGCGCCGGGGCGTCGTTCTCCGCGCCGATCCGGACGAGCACGTCGCGCTCGGTCAGCGTCGCGCGCATGACGCCGAGCAGGGTCACCCGGCGCTCGAGCATGTCCATCAGCGCGTTCAGCTCGGACACGTCGCCGAACCGCTCGGTCCTCAGCAGCCGCGCCGTGCCCTCGACGTAGAGGGTCGCGTTGGCCGACGCCTCGAGCTCGGTGAACACGGGCGCAAGGGCGTCGACGAAGTCCGCCTCCCGCTGCGACAGCGAGGGATCGTGGAGCCGCTGATGCAGCATCCTCGCGCCCAGCCCGAGGCCGATCAGCCGCTCGTTGAGGTAGCTCGCCGCCCAGTCGGCCAATCCCGAATCGACCGGCTCGGGGAACGTGAACAGCCGCTTGGTGACGCCACCGGTGGAGGTGATCACGACGACCATCAGGACCTGCGGCTGGAGCACCAGCACCTCGACGTGGCGAACGGTCGAGGTCTCGAGCGACGGTGCGGTCACGATCGCGAGCAGGTTCGTGACCTGCGAGAGCGTCTCGCTCGTCACCCGCATCGCCTCGTCGAGCTCGCGGCGGACCAACTGCAGCGACAGTCGCGGCGCCGTGTCCTGCACCGGCAGCAGCCGGTCGACGAAGTACCGGTAGCCCGCGTCCGTCGGCACCCGCCCGGCCGACGTATGGGGATGTGCCAGCAGCCCCCGCTCCTCGAGATTTGCCAGCTCATGCCGGATCGTCGACGGTCCCCACTGGAAGTCAACCGCCAGCGCCTTCGAGCCCACGGGCGCACCGGCCGCCAGGTATTCCTCGACGACCCGTCGCAGCACCAGCTCTTGCCGGTCTGTAAGCACGACTCTGATTGTAGGTAGGGGCGCCGCGGCCCCCGCCGCCTTCAGCTCGCGAGCACCTCGGCGACGGCGTTGCGGATGATGCGGTGGCCGGACTGCTCGGCCTCGGACTCGACCGTCGCGATGCCGTCCTGCACGTCGCGGACGGTGCCGGTGACGACGATCTCCTCACCGATCCTGCCCATGCCGCGGAACTGGACGCTGAGTGCGCGCAGCTTGTCGGGGCCGCCGGCGGCCTCGGTGTGGGCACGGGCTACCTGGGCCATCGTCCACAGTCCGTGGAGGATGCGACCGGGGAGACCGACGCTGTTGGCGAACTCCTCGTCGATGTGGATCGGGTTGAAGTCGCCCGAGGCGCCCGCGTAGCGGACGGTCAGGTACCGGTCCGGCGTCACCTTCAGCTCGATCCCGTCGCCCTGCTCGAGGCTCATTCGCCACCCCTGACGATGTTGGTCCAGGTACCGGTGCAGACCGTCTCGCCGTCCTGATTGGTGGAAACCGATTCGAACACGTAGAACGCCATCGCGCCGCGATCAGAGATGTCCTTGACGCTCGGCGTGGTCGTGATCTCGTCGCCCGCGATCACGAGCGGGCCCCAGCGGAACTCCTGGGCGCCGTGGACCATCATCGCGAAGTTCATCCCGACCTCGGGGTCGAACATTGCCGGGATCACGGCGCGGCCGGCGTAGACGACCGCGAACATCGGCGGCGCGACGACGTCGGCGTAGCCGGCCGCGCGGGCCGCCTCGAGGTCGTGGTGCAGCGGGTTGGTCTCGCCGACCGCCGACGCGTACTCGCGGACCTTCTCGCGCCCGACCGCGTAGGTCACGGGGTCGTAGCTCTTGCCGATCGCCTCGGTCTTGATCGCCATCGGCGCGGGAGTGTTTCAGAAGATCAGCGAGACCGCGCCGCCGTCCACCGCCCAGCTGGCCCGCCTTCGTCACCGATGAGCAGCAGCTCGGCGCCCTCACACCTCGCCACCGGGCACCACGGCGCCGCTGGGGAAGCCGCGCCGCTGGTACTCGGCGTAGTGGTCCTGCCACTGGCCCGAGTCGTGTGGGCGCTCGAGCGCGCCTCCGGCCAGCAGCCGTTCGAGCGCATCCAGGCAGACGTGCCAGCCGGCGCCGTCGCGCGCGGCCTTGTCGCGGCTGTCGAGCTCGACCGTGAACCGCAGGCGGCAGCCGTTCCGATCGGCGGTCGGCTCGAGCACGAAGTGGAGGTGATCCTCCCCCCACAGGAATGAGAACCGGCGCATCGGCTCGAGCTCGGTGACCTCGCCCGCGAGCGTCATCGGCCCGTCCGGAAGCGGCATCTGCGCGAACGTGAACTTCAGCTTGCCGCCGACGCGGATTTCGCCGTCGACCGCGGACGGAAACCACTGCGCAAGCTCCGAGGGCCTGGTGATCGCCTCCCAGACGGCACTGGCCGGATGCGGGAAGTCGCGCTCGAATTCGAGCGTCGGCCGGCCCTGGACCCTTTCGTAGGTGGCGTACATGATGCTTTCAGTCCTCCTCGGTGGTGGCGCGGGTCTTGCGATCAAGGTGCCGTCCGAGCGCGTCGAGCCGCTGCTCCCACAGCTCTCGGTACGGCGCCAGCCACGAGTCGAGCTCGGCCAGTGGCGTCGCGTTGAGCGCGTACACGCGGCGCTGGCCCTCGGTGCGGGCGCTGACGAGCCCCGCCTGGCGCAGAACTCGCAGGTGCTTGGAGGCGCCGGGCTGCGAGAGCCCGGTCAGCTCGACCAGCTCGCCGACGGCGCGCGGGTGCTCACGCAGGAGCGCGACCATCTGGCGGCGGTTGCGGTCGGAGAGCGCGGTCCACGTCGACGGCATCGACCATATATACCAGTTTAGTTATATGCCTGTCAATGCATACATGCGATGGCGACCTTGCCCAACAGCGCAACGGCTCGGTGCAGGGCCGGCTCGGCGAGATTGGCGTAGCCGAGGACGAGCCCCGGGGAGCCCGTGCAGCCACCGATGCCCTCGCCCACAGCCGAGGCCGACCGCGTCCCGCCGAGCGCCTCCAAGCCGACGCCGAGCCTCGCAGCCTCGCCCAGGAGGGCGTCCTCATCGGTCCCGTCCGGGAGCAGCGCGAGCACGTGCAGGCCAGCGGCGATCCCAACCGGGCGGGCGGCGGGGATCGACTCGACGAGCGCGGACAGCAGCTGCTCACGGCGACGGGCGTATTGCAGGCGCATCCGGCGGAGATGGCGGTCGAGCTCCCCGCGGGCGATCAGGTCCGCCAGCGCGAGTTGCTCGAGCGCCGGCGAGCCCCCGTCGGCGATCGCCTTCTCGTAGGTGAGCGCACCGGTCAGCCACGAGGGCGACAGGACCCATCCCAGGCGGAGCCCCGGGGCGAGGCGCTTGCTGACCGAGCCGATGTGGCAGACGCGCTCGGGAGCGAGCCCCTGGAGGGCGCCGACCGGGACGCGGTCGAACCGAAGCTCGCTGTCGTAGTCGTCCTCGACGATCAACGCGTCGCGGTCCTCGGCCCAGGCCATCAGCGCGCTGCGTCGCTCGGGGCTCAGCACGGCGCCGGTCGGGAACTGGTGCGCCGGCGTCGTGACGACCACCTCGCAATCGCTGGCGGCGAGTTGATCGACGTCGATCCCTGACTCGTCGACCCGCACGGCGACCGGCTCGAGGCCGCTGTGCTCGGCAATCAGGCTGTGGGCGCCCCAGCCCGGCAGCTCGACCGCGATCCGCTCGAGCCCGCGTTCGCGCAGGGTCCGGCACAGGCTCGCGAATCCCTGCGTGAACCCGGCGCAGACGATCGTGTGCTCGGGCTCGGGTGCGGCGCCGCGGACCCGGGCGAGGTAGCGCATCAACTGATCGCGGAGCTCGGGCTCGCCGCGAGGATCTCCGTGTCCGAGAGCATCGAACGGCGCGCCGGCGCTCGCGGCCCGCAGCGAGCGCAGCCACTTTTCGCGTGGAAAGCCGGCGAGGTCGGGGATCCCGGGACGCAGGTCGTAGCGATAGCGGGGCGCAAGCGAGCCGGCCTGGACCGGAGGCCGCTCGGTGCTCGGCGTCGCGGCGACGCGAGTCGGCGCTCCCTGGGATGTGCTCAGGTAACCCTCCGCAGTCAGCTGCGCGTATGCCTCGAGCACGACGCCGCGCGAGACTCCGAGCGTCGTCGCGAGCGTCCGCGACGACGGCATCCGTGCGCCCGGCGCGAGGCGGCCGCCGCGGATCTGCTCGCGGAGAAGGCGCTCGAGCTGAGCATGGAGCGGGCCCGAACCTCGCTCGAGTCCGACGAGCAACTCCGGGCCCGAACCTCGCTCGAGTCCGACGAGCAACTCCGGGCCCGAACCTCGCTCGAGTCCGACGAGCGACTCCGGGCCCGAAACTGGTCCTGTTTTTATCGCGGGCACTGGACCTTAACAGTAGGCCAGTTTCGTCCTACCGTCTCGCCATCGACGAATCTGGAGGCACACAGTGCAAGCGATCACAGTCATAGGCGGTGGCATCGCAGGGCTGACCGCGGCGATCTCGGCGGCTGAGCACGGCCGCCCTGTCCGCCTGCTCGAGGCTCACGAACAGCTCGGCGGGAGGGCCCGCAGCATGACCGGGCCCTACATGGCCAATCTCGGCCCGCACGCGCTGCTGGCGGTCAGCCCGTTCTGGCACTGGATGGGCGATCGCGGCCTGTTGCCCGAGAGCGCCCGTCCGCCGCTGTCGGGCGTCCGGTTCCGCTGGCACGACGACATCCGTCGCGTGCCCGCCGTCGGCGCCGCCGTCGCGGCGCTGCGGCTTCGGGGTCGCCGCGCGCCGGTCGACGTCAACTTCCGCACCTGGGCCGGCGACCTCGTCGGCACCGACGCAGCCGACCAGCTCGCGCGCAGCGCCGGGATCCTCACCTATCACCACGATCCGGGTGAGCTGTCGGCGGCGTTCGTGTGGGAGCCGCTGGTGCGCGGACTGCTGTCGACACCGCCGGCGGCGCGCTACCCGATCGGCGGCTGGAACGCGATCGTGCGGCGGCTCCACGACCACGCCCGCACGCTCGGAGTCGAGGTCGAGACCAGCGTGCGGGTCAGCGAGCTTCCGGACCCACCGGTGATCGTCGCTACCGAGCTGAGCGACGCCCGGCGGCTGCTCGGCGACGACAGCCTCAGATGGCTGAGCGGCAACGCTGTCTGCCTGGACCTCGCGCTCGCCCACCGGCGCGGCGATCCTTTCGTCGTCGTCGACCTCCAGGAGACAGGATGGATCGAGCGATACACGGCCGCCGACCCGTCGCTCGCTCCCGCCGGTGAGGAGCTGATCCAGGCGATGATGCCGATCCGGCCCGGCGAGTCCTCGGACTCGGCGGCGCGGCGCCTGGAGGCGCTGCTCGATGCCGCCTTCGCGGGCTGGCGCGACCGTGTCATGTGGCAGCGTCGGCAGGTGATGAGCGAGCGCACCGGGGCACTCGATCCCCCTGGCAAGACCTGGCGCGATCGACCCGCGATCGACCGCGGCGACGGGATCTTCCTCGCGGGCGACATGGTCGCCGCGCCCGGATGCCTGTCGGAGATTGCGTGGGCGAGCGCGGTCCAGGCCGGCAGGCTGGCGGTCGGGACCCCGGCGGCCCTCGTCGCCTGAGCGCCCGCGACGCCGAGCAGGGCGGGCGGCGGCGACGGCGCGCGGGGCGGGCGGCGGCGCGGGCAGGCGGGGCGAGCGGCGCTTGCCGCTCGCCGGGTCACGCGCTAGCCTCCTGGGTGGTGGCACGGCGAGCACAGATCCGAGCTTCAGACGCGGACCGCGATCGGGTCGCCGATCGGCTGCGCCAGGCAGCGGCCGAGGGCCGGCTGCTGACGCACGAGCTCGAGCATCGCCTCGGCGTTGCCTTCGCGGCGCGGACCTACGGCGAGCTCGACGAGCTCGTGTTCGATCTGCCCAGCGGCAAGCCGGACCGCCGCCAGGGCTCGTCGATGGCACCGTGGGTCAAACCGGCGGTGGCGCTCGCGATCGCGATCCCGCTGGCCGTCGCGCTGCTCGCCGCGGTCCTGTTCGTCGTCACCGGGATCGTCGCGACCTGGATGCTGTGGGCCGCGGTCGCGTGGTGGTTCTTCGGACACCGGCACCACCCGCGCAACCGCTTCCACGGTCCGCGTGTGGGCCCGCCGCCGAGTCGGCGCTGGATCTGACGCCCACGCTCGCGCCGCGCGGCTGAGATGCGCTAGCTGTCGCCGAGCTCGAGCACCGCGAGGAACGCCTCCTGGGGCACCTCGATCCTGCCGACCTGCTTCATCCGCTGCTTGCCCTTCTTCTGCTGCTCGAGCAGCTTGCGCTTGCGGGTGATGTCGCCGCCGTAGCACTTCGCGATCACGTCCTTGCGGTAGGCCTTGATCGTCTCGCGAGCGACGATCCGCGATCCGATCGCTGCCTGGATCGGGACGTCGTACTGCTGCCGCGGGATCTTCTGGCGGAGCTTCTCGGTCAGCGTGCGCCCGGCGTCGTAGGCCTTGCTGCGGTGCACCAGCATCGACAGCGCGTCGACCGGGTCGCCGGCCAGCAGGATGTCGAGCTTGACGAGGTCGGACTCGCGCAGCCCGATCAGCTCGTAGTCGAGCGAGGCATAGCCGCGGGTACGCGACTTGAGCTGGTCGAAGAAGTCGAGCACGATCTCAGCCAGCGGCAGGTCGTACGTGAGCTGCAGACGCTCGGCCGACAGGTAATGCATGCCGGCGTGGTCGCCGCGCCGCTCCTGGCACAGCTCCATGATCGGTCCGACGAACTCCTTTGGGGTCAGAATCGAGGCGCGGATGTAGGGCTCCCGGACCTCGGCGACGATGTTCGGGTCGGGCATGTCGTTGGGGCTGTGGACGGGGACGACCTCGCCCGTGGTCAGCGTCACCTCGTACTCGACGCTCGGCATCGTCGCCAGCAGTTCGAGGTCGTACTCGCGTTCGAGGCGCTCGCGAACGATGTCCATGTGCAGGAGCCCAAGGAAGCCGCAGCGGAAGCCGAACCCGAGTGCGTCGCTCGTCTCCGGCTCCCAGCTCAGCGCGGCATCGTTGAGCGTCAGCTTCTCGAGCGCATCGCGAAGGTCCGGGTAGTCGTCGGTGTCGATCGGGAACAGGCCGCAGAACACCATCGGCTTGACCTCGCGGTAGCCCGGCAGCGGCTCGCCTGCGCGGTTGGCTCGCGTCGTCAACGTGTCGCCGACGCGGAGCCGGGTGACGTCCTTGATGCCGGTGATCAGATAACCGACGTCGCCCGCGTGCAGCGCATCGGCCGAGGTCATCTCTGGCGTGAAGAAGCCGATGTCGTCGATATCCGCCTCGGTGCCGGCCTGCATCGCTCGGATCGCCTCGCCCTTCGTGAAGGTTCCGTCGACGACCCGGATGTAGGCGATCACGCCGCGGTACTGGTCGAATTCGGAGTCGAAGATCAGGGCCCGCGGCGGCCCGTCGGGATCGCCGTTGGGGGGCGGCACGCGCTCGATCAGCTCGTCCAGCACGGCGGTCACGCCCTCGCCGGTCTTGGCGCTGATCCGCCGAACGCTGTCGGCCGGCTCGCCGAGCAGCTCGGCGACCTCGGCGGCGACGCGCTCAGGCTCCGCTCCGGGAAGGTCGACCTTGTTCAGGCACGGAATCAGCTCCAGCCCCGATTCGATTGCCAGATACGTGTTGGCGACCGTCTGGGCCTCGACCCCCTGCGACGCATCGACGACCAGCAGCGCCCCCTCGCAGGCCGCCAGCGATCGCGACACCTCGTAGGTGAAGTCGACGTGACCGGGCGTGTCGATCAGATGGAGCTGATAGGTCTGCCCGTCGCCGGCCTCGTAGAACACGCGCACGGCCTGGGCCTTGATCGTGATGCCGCGCTCGCGCTCGAGGTCCATCGAGTCGAGCAGCTGAGCGCGCATCGCCCGCGGGTCGACGGTGTGGGTCAGCTCGAGGATCCGGTCTGCCAGCGTCGACTTGCCGTGGTCGATGTGGGCGATGATCGAGAAGTTGCGGATGTGAGCCTGATCAGGCATGGCTACTACTAGGGTATTTGGGCGCCGGACTACGCCCGTCGCAGCCGTCTCATCAGCAGCGACTCGATCTGTCGCGCTTCGGGGATCCGCATCAGCAGCACCAGCCGTGCATACACGACGCAGGCCACGACCGACGCGAGGCCGACCGAGATCACCTGGGCCAGCAGCGAGCGCCCGAGCAGCGCATCGAGTCCCACCCAGACGGCACGCGCGAGCGCCGCCATGATCACAGTCGCGACCGCGATCCGCACGGTGATCATCAGCGTCTGCCCGCCCTCCAGGTGGCCGTTGAAGCCGACCCGCAGGCGGTACAGCTGCAGCGCGGTCATCACCATGTTCGCGACGGCGGTACCGATCACAAGGCCCGCGATCCCGAACGGCTTGTACAGGGCGATGCTCACGATCGCGTCGACGACCATGTTCATCGCGGCGAGCTTGGTCGGGATCCAGGGCCGCTGGAGCGCGAAGAAGGTGCGGGTGAGCAGCAGGTTGAGCCCGGCGAACGGCAGGCTGAACGCGAACCAGAACAGTGCTGTCGAGACGAGCCCGGTCGAGAAGCTCGTGAACGTGCCGTGCTGGTAGACGAGCCGCGTGATCGGCGTCGCCAGCACGACCAGCAGTGCCGAGGAGGGAATCAGCAGCAGGTTGATCTGGCGCATCCCGTTGCCGAGCGTGCGGCGCATGCCGCGGACCTCGCGCCGGGCCGCGAGCCGACTGAGCGTCGGAAACAGCACGGTCGAGACGGCGACGCTGAAGATCCCCTGCGGCAGCATGTAGATCCGAAAGGCGTCGTTGATCGCGGCCGGCGCGTTCTTCGAGACGAGCGATCCGAACGCGGCGTTGAGGAAGATGTCGAGGTTGACGATGCCGATGCTCATCGTCACGGGGATGAACAGGATCAGCACCTGGCGAACCTTCGGGTCTGCCCAGTCGACGGTGAACATCAGCTTGAAGTCGACCCGGCGCATCGCCACCGCGCAGATCGCCATCTGCACGATCGTCGCCACCAGCCAGGCGATCGCGTAGGCATAGATCCTGTTCTGACCGTGAAAGCGCGAGTGCAGCACGACCAGCAGGACCAGGATCACCAGGTTCCAGATCGCCGGCGCCAGCGCCGGGATCGTGAACTCGTCGTAGGACTGCAGGATCCCGACGAACAGACCGGTCAGGCTGAGCAGCAGCACGACCGGGAACAGCACGCGCGAGAGGCCGGCCGTGAGCGCAGTCGCGGACGCGCTCAGACTCCCGGTGAACAGCGGTACGACGAGTCCCGCGACCGCCATCCACACCAGCGTCAGGGCGCCGAGCCCCAGCAGGATCACCCAGAACAGCGTCGAGGCGAGCCTGAACGCCTCGCGCCTGCGCCCAGCCTGCAGCAGGTCGGTGAACACCGGCACGAACGCCGCCGACAGCGCCGCCTGCGAGAACAAGTTGCTGAATAGGTTCGGAACCTGCGACGCGAGCGTGAACGCCGACGCGGCCTGCGAGGTCGCGAAGAAGGCCGCTTGGACGACCTCGCGCCCGAGGCCGGCAACTCGCGAGAGCCCAGTCGCCACCGCGACAATCGCCGTGTTGACCGCCAGCCGGCGGCGCGGCGGATCGGGCGGAGGCGCGGTTCCCTGGGCGTCCGCTGTGATAGTCGATTCTGCCGGCACCGGAGCGGCTATAGTACGTACGCGCCGCGGCGAACCAGTCGCGGCTTTCTAAGCGCGCCCAGCGCAGATCATTCCATGGCGAACATCCACTCACAGAAGAAGCGGATCGAACGCGCCGCCCGCGAGCGGCTCGAGAATCGCCGCTACACGTCGAAGATCAAGACCTACTTCCACCGCCTCGAGACCGCGGTCGCCGGTGGTGACGATGCGCAGGCCGAGAGCGAGCATCGCGTCCTGGTCCAGACGATCGACAAGGCTGTCAAGCGCGGCGCGATCCACCGCAACAGCGGCGCCCGCAAGAAGTCTCGCGCGGCGCGCGTCCGGCGCGGAACTTAGATTCGGAACAGGGCCTTCGCGGGTAGCTAGTGCCGCGATGGCACAAGCGCCCGGTCCTGCGACTGGCGATGCGACCGCGATCTGCTTCGAGCTAGATCGCCTCGAGCCGACCGGCGCCGGGCGGCTCGAGCTGAGCGGGCGCTGGTTCGGGGTCCGCGGTCGGCGCTTCATGCGCCCGACGGTCACTTTCTGCGCTGGCGGTGTTCGATTCCGGCTGCTGGCCGACATCGAGCACAAGCCGTGGGCGCCCGAGGAGGGCGAGCCGTGGCTCGCGGTGTTCCCATGGCAGGACCCCGGTGGGAAGCTGTCCGAACTCGAGCTGAGCGTCGCGCCCGACATCACGCTCGAGCTGCCGGCTCCGGGCACGGCCGCCTCCGAGCCGCTGCGGCCGTCCTCGCGCGAGGCGGTGGTGCTCGCCAAGCGCGACCCCCCCGACCTCGATGCGCTCGGCCGCCGGCTTGCCGATGAGCAGCACAAGAACGAGCATCTGCGCGAGCAGCTGCGGCGACGCGAGAGCGAGGCCGTGCAGGCGGTCGCGGCGATCGGCCGTCGCGACGCGGCCCTGTCCGCGCTCGCGCTCGCCGAGGACGACCGCGACCGGTCGGCGGCCGCGCTCCGTCAGGCCCGCTCCGAGCACAGTGCCGCCGCGCGGGCGCTCGAGTCCGAGCGCGACGCTGCGCTCGCGGCGCTGAAGCGGGCGCAGACCGAGGCGGTCAACGCGCGCAGCGAGACCCGGCTGGCGAAGGCCGAGCGCGACCGGATCGCGGCCGAACGCGACCGCACCCGCGCCGAATGCGATCGGATCGCCCAGGAGCGCGACCGGATCGTTCGGGAGCGCGACGGGATCGTTCAGGAGCATCAGCGGATCGCCCGCGAGCGCGAAGCCGCGGCGGCCGAGCGCGAGCGCGTCGCTGCGGCGGCCGAAGGCGAGCGCGAGCGCGTCGCGCAGGCTCAGCCCGTTCGCCGAGGGTCGCTCCGACCCGGCGCGAGCCGCGGCGCGAGCTGGGCGTTGCGCGTGATCGCGCTGATCGTGCTGGCCGCCGTCGTGGTCGCGCTCGCGGCGATCGTGCGCGTTATCTAGCTCGACGCCGGTTCCGCGATCCGGCGGATGCTGATCACCGCGGCCGTGTCCTCGCTCGCGACCCCCGAACCGCCTCCGCGCGAGGCGAGCTCGAGATCGGCGAGCTCCTCGATCGCGTGCCGGAGCTTGGCGCTGCCGCTCTCGCGCGCGTCGGCGATCAGCCGGTCGGCGGCGCGGGACGGCATCCGCAGGCGGCGCTTGACCTGAGCGATCGGCTCGCCGGCATCGACCGCGGCGGCGATCTCGTGCGCGGTTCGCATCCGCTGCGCCATCCAGTAGAGCAGTCCCGGAACGCGCTCGCCCTGCGCCCGCAGCGCGACGTAGATCCGGATCGCGCCGGCGGGGTCGCCGGCGACCAGCGTATCGGCGAGCGACCACGCCTTGCGCTCGGCCGAGGCGGCGCTGCACTCTTCGATCTCGGCGACCGACAGCTGCGCGCCGTCGCCGAACCGCAGCGCCAGCTTCTCGAGCTCGCGCAGCAGCCGCTGCTGGCGATCGCCGACCTGCGCGATCAGCATTCGCGCCGCTTCGGTGTCAAGCTCGAGGCCGAGCTCGCGTCCACGGGCGATCACCCACTTCGGAAGCTCCCACGGCTTCACGCCGTCCTCCGAGCTGACGTCGCCGCCGGCCGCCAGCACCGCCTTGTGCAGCCGCTCGGGCGCCTTCAGCCGACTCTCCTCGCGCGCGAAGAACGCGACCGTCGTATCAGGCGCAATCGCCGCCAGCGCGTCCTCGAGCGGTTCGAGCTCCTTGTCCTTCCAGCGCTGGACGCCGTCGACGACGACGAAGCGGCGTCCGAGGCTGAACGTCATCGCGTTCAGCGCCGCCGCCACCGCCTCGGGTGTGGCCGCGTCGCCCTCGAACACCTCGAATCCATGCGCCCCGCTCTCGCTCTCGGCGATCGCGCGCAGCCGCGTCCTACGCTCGGCGATCCGACCGTGCTCGTCGCCGTGGATCAGATACGCGGGCTTGAAGGCCGCCACCACTCCAGTCTAGGCGCGGGGGCGGCGCCGGACCCGCGGACCAGCCCCGGCTAGGAGCCGCGGCGCGATCGCGCCGCGAGCTCGAGCGCGCGCGCGACGGCCGTGGGCGCGTCGGCCACGACCTCGATCCCGTCGATCGCCCACGTCTGCAGGCCGACGACCGGAACCTCTGCCTTGAGCGCGAGCGCGACCTCGGACAGCGTGCCGTAGGACCCGCCGATCGCGACGACCGCATCGACGGCGCGGATGATCAGGCCGTTGCGCAGCTCGCCGAGTCCGGTCGCGACGACGATCTGGACCCACTCATTGGCGGCGGCGCGGTCACTGCCCGGAAGGATCCCGACGGTCGCTCCGCCGGCCGACCGCGCGCCGCGGCAGGCCGCCTCCATCACCCCGCCGAGACCGCCGCAGACGATCGTCGCGCCGGCCCGCGCCAGCTCGGAGCCCACCTGCTCGGCCAGCCCTGCAAGCATGGCCGTCGCATCGCCCGTGCCGACGACCGCAACGTAGGGCGGCTGCTCGGGCACGTGCTAGCGGACGACGACGTTGACCAGCTTGTCGGGGATCACGATCACCCGTGCAACATCGTGACCGTCGACGTGGGCGCGAACGCCGCGGGCCGCGAGCGCGAGCCGTTCGAGCTCGTCGCGGGGGGCGCCGCTGGGCGCGGTGACGCGATCACGAACCTTGCCGTTGACCTGGCAGACGAGCTCGAACGTCGCGGCCTGCAACATCGCCGGGTCGGCCGCCGGCCACGGGTCCTCCCACACGCGACGGCCGGTCAGCCGCTCGTACAGCTCGGCCCCGAGGTGGGGAGCGAAGGGGAACAGCAGTGAGGCGGCGGCGGCCGTCGCGAAGCGCTGCGCGGCCGGGTCGGCGCGCGGCGGCTTGTAGATCTCGTTGACCAGCTCCATGATCGCCGCCAGCGCGGTGTTGAACGCGAACCGGCCGGCCATGTCACCGGTCACCTTGTTGATCGCCCAGTGGGCCTTGCGCACGACCTCGAGCTCGCGGCCGGCCGGATCGTATGGCTGCTCGGCCAGCAATGGGTCGTCGACCGTCGATCCGGCCAGCGCGGCGCCGAGCTTGGCGTCGCTCAACTCCTCACCCAGCCGCCACAGACGCGAGAGGAACTTGTGGACGCCCTCGAGCGAGCTCTCCGACCACGCGGCATCCTGGTCAGGTGGCCCGATGAACAGGATGTAGCAGCGGGCCGCATCTGCCCCGTAGCGGTCGACGATCGGCATCGGGCTGATCACGTTGCCGCTCGACTTCGACATCTTCTGACCGTCGGGCCCGAGGATCATCCCCTGGGTGAACAGGGCCTGGAACGGCTCCTGGACGTCGAGCAGCTCCATGTCGGCGAGCGCCTTGACGAAGAAGCGCGCGTACATCAGGTGCAGAATCGCGTGCTCGACACCGCCGATGTACTGATCGACAGGCATCCACTCGCGCAGCACGCTGCGGTCGAACGCCTGCGCATCATTGTGCGGGTCGCAGTAGCGCAGGAAGTACCAGCTCGAGTCGACGAACGTGTCCATCGTGTCGGTCTCGCGCCGCGCCTTGCCGTCACAGATCGGGCACGCGACGTTGACCCAGTCCTCGGCCGCGGCCAGCGGCGAACGGCCCCTGGGCTGATAGTCCTCGACCTCGGGGAGCTTGACCGGCAGCTCGTCCTCGGGCACCGGAACGATCCCGCATCGATCGCAGTAGACGATCGGGATCGGGCACCCCCAGTAGCGTTGGCGCGAGACCAGCCAGTCGCGCAGCCGGTAGTTGACCGAGGCGTGACCGCGACCCTCGCGATCGAGCCACCCGACGATCGCCTGGTAGGCCGCGCGGTTGTTCAACCCATCGAACTCGCCGGAGTTGGTCATCGGCCCGTCGCCGACGTAGGGAAGCTCCTCGTCCTCACCGACCACCCGCCGGATCGGCAGGCCGAACGCCTGGGCGAACGCGAAGTCGCGCTCGTCGTGAGCCGGAACCGCCATGATCGCGCCTGTCCCGTACTCCAGCAGCACGTAGTCGGCGACGTACATCGGCAGCTGCTCGCCGTTGACGGGGTTGGTCACGGTCCGCCCGAGCGGGACTCCGGTCTTCGGCTTCTCGGCGTCGCCGCGCTCCTCGACAGACTCGGTCAGCGCGCGGTTGACGTATTCGTGGACGTCGTGCTCGCGGTCAGTGCCGGCCGCCAAGCGAAAGACGTCCGGGTGCTCCGGCGCCATCACGAAGAAGGTCGCGCCGAACAGCGTGTCGGGCCGGGTCGTGAACACCGGGTAGTCGATCCCGAGCTCCTCACACCGGAAGCTGACCTCCGCGCCCTCGCTGCGCCCGATCCAGTTGCGCTGCATCGCCTTGACGTGCTCGGGCCAGACGATCCCGTCGAGGTCGTCGAGCAACCGATCGGCATAGTCGGTGATCCGGAAGAACCACTGCTCGAGCTGGCGGACCTCGACCGCAGCGCCGCAGCGCTCGCAGCGTCCGTTGATCACCTGCTCGTTGGCCAGCACGGTCGCGTCGTTCGGACACCAGTTGACCGCCGCCTCCTTGCGGTACGCGAGGTCTCGCTCGTACAGCTTCAGGAAGATCCACTGCGTCCAGCGGTAGTAGCTCGGCTCGTGGGTCGCGATCTCGCGCGACCAGTCGATCGAGATCCCCCAGGAGCGGAACGCGGCCTGGAACGCGGCGATCGACTCGTCAGTCGACTTGCGCGGGGGCTCGCCGGTCCGGATCGCGTGATTCTCGGCGGGCAGCCCGAAGGCGTCGTAGCCCATCGGATGCAGGACGCGCTGCCCGGTGCGGCGGTGGAAGTGGGCGATCGCGTCGCCGAGCGCATAGTTCTTGAGATGGCCGATGTGGGGCTCTCCGCTCGGATAGGGGAGCATCTCGAGCACGTAGGACTTCTCGCGTGTGTCGGGCGGCGCCTCGGCGCTGGTGCGATCGTTGGAAACCTCCCAGGTTCGCTCGCGGGCCCACACCTGCTGCCACTTGGGCTCGATTTCGCTCGGGTCGTAACGTCGCTGCGCCATTGGTGAATCGCAGGTTACTGCGGGGATTTGATTGCCCGGTCCCCGGGGGCCGATCGGTGCCTTTCTTGCGGGGCGAGCCGGCGCCCGGGTCTACCATCGGCGCCGTGTCCGAGGAGACCCCTCCGGAACCGGGCCCCGCGCCGGCGCCACGCCGGAGCACGCCACGCGGGGCGGCGGCGGCGGCCGACCAGGTTGCGGCGATCATCTCGGCCGCCGAGCAGTCCGCGCAACGGATGGTGCAGCAGACCGAGGCACGGGTGCGGGACCGGATCGCGGAGGGCGAGCGCGCTGCCGAGAACCGGGTCCGCGCCGGTGAGGAGGAGGCCGCCGACATCCTGCGCGAGGCCGAGTCACGCGCCGAGGCTGTGCGTGAGTCGGCGCGAGCCGACTCGGCGAAGGCGGTCTCGGACGCGACCAGCGAGGCGCTGGCGATCGTCGGACGAGCGCGGGACAACGCCGATCAGGCGATCGCGCAGGCGACCGAGGACGCCGTGCGGGCTCGGGAGGAGGCCGAGACTCGCGCCCGCAACCTGCTGCGCGACGCTCGGACGGCCGCCAGCGACGTCCGCACCGAGGGCCTCGAGATCGTCGACAACCTGCGCGAGATGGGCGATTCGCTGCGCTCGAACGCCGAGCGCCTGCTTCGGGACGTGCAGATGATCCACTCGCGGATGCTCGCCCAGCTCGACCGCGTCGACGGCGGGCTGGACCGTGCCTCGGACACCGGACGCCATGGTCGCGGCGCGGCCGGCCGCGAGCGCGCGCCGGCGGGCGCGGACGAGGTGCTCGACGTCCCCGAGTTCATCCCCCCGGGCTAGGTTGTATTACCCTTGGGCTTCGCCTCGACGTTCCGCATGGGGCTATAGCTCAGCTGGGAGAGCGTTCGGCTGGCAGCCGAAAGGTCGCGGGTTCGAATCCCGCTAGCTCCACTCCTTCCTCGCGCAGAGGAGCCGGTGGGTCCGCAGCGGCCGATGACGCAGCGCATGGGCGCTGACCGGAGACGTGGCCCGGTTGATCGGTGACTACTTCCTCGACGCGCTCAGATCGGCTGTCGATTAGCTCTGCTTGGCTGCCTCGAGCGCGGCCGGTGGATCGAGCTTCTGCTCGCCGGTCACAAGTGGCAGCGCCCGGTCGGCCAGCTCGGCCGCCTCGACCCCGCCGAGCGACTCGTCGCGCAGCGCCAGCGCCAGCAGCACCTGGCGCATCAGCTCGGGGTCCTGCGTGTCGGGCGGCGGGCCTGCCGGCGGCAGCGAGCGCACGCTCGCCAGCAGCTTCGCGGCGTTCACACCGCTGCCGAACAGCCGCCCCGGATGCTTGTCTGGAATCGTCGCCGCGATCGCTCCGGTCGCCGGGTTGACGACGCTGATCTTGGTACGCAGGCCGGCGCGCTCGAGCGCGAGCCGGTAGCCGGACAGCCGCATGTAGCCGAGCTGAGCCGCGAGCTGGGTGAACGAGGCCATCTCGGGCTCGTCGCGCAGGCGCGACTGGTGTAGCGAGATCTGCGTTCCCGCGTCGGGCAGCGCCGGGTCCGGGTCGGGGACGACGAGCAGGAACGCCTGCTGGCCGAGCCGGCCCGCCCCGACCCCGGCGATGTCGACCAGCAGCTGGTAGCCCTGGAGCCCGAGCGCCCCGACGATACCCGGCGGGAGCGGATGCTCGGAGAGGTAGCCGGCGGGGAATCCCATCGTCATCTAGTTGTCGAGCAGACCGCCGACGATCCCGCCAAGCAGGCCGCCGCCGCCCTCCTTCGCGGTGTTGCCGGAATTCCCGTCGGCAACGGGCGGGTGGTAGTAGGCGCTCTGCAGGCCAACGCGGCCGGGTCCGGTGAAGCGGTTGAAGACGAGCTGACCGCCGCCGCTCAGCATGCCGGTCTTGAAGCCGTACAGCTCTTGGGTCATCGAGACCGAGTGGTCACGGAACACCCATCCCCCCGGCTCGATGTCGATCGTCTCGCCCGCGTCGAGCTGCTTCTCGAACATGTTGCCGTAGCCGTGGACCCAGACGACGCCCTCCTGATCGGCGGCGAAGAACTGATCGACCCAGAAGCCGCCCCCGTACATCATGTTGGCGAACCCCTTGATCCGGGTGTAGTCGTACTGGACGTTGGCGGTGGCGGCCAGGAATTGGTGCTCGCGGACGACGATCCCCGCCCCGGGCTGGAGGTGCAGCGCGACGATGTGGCCAGGCGCGTCGCGACTGAACGCGAGCTCGCCGGCCGACTGGGCCTCGAGCATCAACAGCGGCATCCCGCCCAGCACCCTGCGCTTGAGGCCCTTCTTGAGCGGGTGCAGGCCGATCTGCATCGCCGGGTACTTCCACAGCAGGACGTGGTGCTCGAAGTAGACCGGGACCTGCCCGTCGAGTGCCATGTGCAGGGCCGGGACGAGCTCCCCCTCGAGCCGGTAGCTCAAGCCCGGGGCAGTGCCCTGCGGGATCTGAGTCGGAAGGATCTGAGGCGGAGATGGCATCGGGACTCTCCAATCGTCGCTGTGTGGGGGGACGACCGCTACCCGCTGCCCCCTATGTCGCTAGCACCGTATCGCGACTTGGGGCAAGCTGTGGCGCGGATCTGATCATCATCGGCAGCCCGCCCTCGGGGCTGAGGGTTGGGACCTTTGCTACACGCAGCTCGTAGCCCGGCTTGCACTCGAGCGAGAACCGCGCAAGGACGGTGCTCAGCACCGACTTGACGAGCAGCTGACCGAACCGCTTGCCGATGCAGATCCGCTGACCACCGCCGAACGGGATGTAGGCGCCGGGTGCGAGCTGGCGCTTGTTCTCCTGGGCGAAGCGCTCGGGGATGAACGCCTCGGGGTTGGGGAACACCTCGGGCAGGCGATGGCTGACCCACGAGCTGTGGATCACATGGACTCCGGCGGGGACGTGATAGCCGCCGAATTCGAACGGCTTGACGCTCATCCGCGGGCCGAACCACACCGGCGGATACAGGCGCAGCGCCTCGTCGACGACCATCTCGAGGTAGGGCATCTCGTTCAGCAGCTGCTCGGCGGTCGGCCCATGCCCGTCGAGCACGGCGCCCTGCTCGGCCCGCAGGCGGGCGAGGATGCCGGGGTGGCGACTGAGCTCGTAGAGCGCGAACGACAGCGTCGACGACGTCGTGTCGTGGCCCCCGAACAGAAGGTGCATGAGCTGGTCGCGCAGCTCGCGGTCGGTGAAACCCTCGCCGGCGTCGTCATGCGCGTCGAGCAGCATCGAGAGAACGTCGTCGCCAGAGCGGCCCGATTGCCGGCGGCGCTCGATCTCGGCGTAGATCAGCTCGTCGAGGCTCGCACGAGCGGCCTGCATCTTCGCCCAAGGCGTGCCGGGGCCGCGCAGCAGCGTGGTCCAGCTCTCTGCGTCGTAGAAGCTCAGCGCCCGCTCGAACCGGACGGCGGCCTCGTGCCCGAGCGAGCCCGAGTGCGGATCGAGGCCCGCCACGGCTCGCATCGAGATGCTCATCGCCAGGTCGCGGACCCACTCATACACGTCGAGCGTCTCGCCCACCCTCCATGGCTCGATCGCTCGCATCGCCTCCTGCACCATCACATCGACGGCGCGGTCCATCCGCCGGCGGTGGAAGGCGGGCATCATGATCTGGCGCGCGCGGTCGTGGTACTCCCAGTCGGTGGTGATCAGCCCGTCGCCGATCAGCGGGCTCAGCTGCTCGCCGAACATGCCCTTGCGCCAGCTGAAGTTCTGGGCGCCGGTGACGGTGACGAAGTGGTTGGCCTCAGGGCCGATCATCGCCACGATCCTGCGGTGCAGTGACCGGAACGAGAAGATCGGGCCGAAGCGCTCGTAGTACTCGAGCAACGTCTGCAGCGATTCGCGCTGGAATCGGTGCGTGCGCATCAAGCTGAAGCGCATGTCGCCCGGCGGCAGCGGCTCCTCGGTCGCGAGCTCCTCGCGGATCTCGGCCACCACCTTGGCGAGGTTCGGCGGGCGCTCCGGGGGCGGCGGGTTCATCGCCCGACACCCTAAAGCAATCGCCGGCCCGCGATAATCGCGTCCCGTGTCCACGATCTACGTCAGCGGTCACCGCAATCCGGATACCGACTCGATCGCTGCAGCGATCGGCTATGCCGAGCTGAAGTCCCGGCTGGATCCGCCCAACGAGTACCGCGCCGTGCGGCTGGGCGAGTGCAACGCGCAGTCGCGCTGGGTGCTCGACCGCAGCGGCGCCACCGAGCCCGAATTCCTGCCCCACGTGATGCTGCGCGTGTGCGATCTGATGGCCACCGAGTTCCCGATCATCGGCCAGGACGAGCCGATCCGCCGCGCCGGCATCGTGATGGCGCGAGCCGAACTCGAGCTGGTCCCGATCGTCGATCACGGCGGCGGCCTGATCGGCGTCGTGACCGAGCGCACTCTTGCCCGCCGCTACATCCGCGAATCGCGCGAGAGCTCGACCCTCGTGGAGGCTCCGACCCGCGTCAGCGCGATCGTCGGCGTGCTTCAGGGCGAGCTCCTGACCGGCGATGACCCGCTGCTCGCGGGGCGCGTGTGGGTCCAGTCGATGGACACCCGGTCGCCGAGCGGCATCTCCAAGGGCGACATCGTCGTGCTCGGCAACCGCGCCGACGCCCAACGGCTGGCGATCGAGCTCGGAGCCGCACTGCTGGTCGTGTCCAAGAACTCCCGGCCCCGCAGCGAGATCCTCGAGCTGGCGGCCGAGCACGGCACCGCCGTGATCGTTTCACCGCTCGATACCTATGTGTCGGCGCGGATGGTCACGCTCGCCGCCCCCTGCCACGCGCTGATGGAGCACGACCCGCTGACGGCCGAGCCCGACGATCTGATGGCCGACGCCTCCGAGCAGGTCAAGGAGATCCACTACGGCGCCGCCGTCGTGATCGACGGCCAGCACCACCCCGTCGGCCTGCTTCGCCGCTCCGACCTGGTCGCGCCGCCGCGACGGCGCGTGATCCTGGTCGACCACGCCGAGCAGGCCCAGAGCGTTCCCGGCGTCGAGCAGGCCGAGATCGTCGAGATCCTCGACCACCATCACATCGGCTCGATCGAGACCCGGGTGCCGGTGACGGCCACATTCGACCCGGTCGGCTCGACCGCGACCCTCGTCGTCGAGCGCTTCCGCCAGAACGGGATGGAGCCGGCGCGCGCGACCGCGACGATGTTGCTCGGCGCGGTCCTTTCCGACACCGTGATCCTCAACTCCCCCACCACGACCGAGCGCGACCACTCGGTCGTCGACTACCTCGAGCGCGTCCTCGCGATCGACGCCCGCGAGCTCGGCCGCGACATGTTCGAGGCCACGGCCGACCTATCCGACGTCGGCGCCGACGAGATCATCACCCGCGACGCCAAGCAGTACGAGCTCCAGAGCGGCCACAACATCTGCATCGCCCAAGTCGAGGTCGTCGGCGAGGGGCTGATGGACCGCAAGCCCGAGCTGCTCGAGGCGATGCGCAAGGCCCGCGAGAGCCGCTCGCTGCACCTCTACGCCCTGATGGTGACCGACATCCTTGCCAAGGGCACCCACCTCCTGGTGGTCGGCGACACCGTCGCCGTGGCACGCAGCTTCGGCGCCGAGGCCGAGGACAGCGTCGTCGAGCTGCCCGGCGTGATGAGCCGCAAGAAGCAGGTCGCGCCAAAGCTGATCGGGGCGCTGTAAGGGTCATTTGTCTGGGTTGGGGCGCAGCGTCGTTTGTCCGGGGGGGCGTGCCGGGGATCGTTTGTCGGGGGGCTGCCTACCGGGGCCGGGGCAGCCGGCAGCGCCTGGACCGGGGTCGGAACCGGGGCCGCCAACGTGACTTTCGACCCCTGCCGCGCCGCAAGGGGCACGTTCACGGCGCCCACGGCCGTCAACATGACTTTCGACCCCTGCCGACGGTCGAGGGGCACGTTGACCGGGCCCCGCAGGACGCGGCCGCCCCGGGCCCCGCACGACGCGGCCGCCCCGGGCCCCGCAGGACGCGGCCGCCCCGGGGACGCGGCCGCCCCGGGGACGCGGCCGCCCCGGGGACGCGCCCGCAACCGCTCCGCCCCCCTCGCGCTGATCGGCGAAGCGCCCGCCCCCAACAGATCGCCGAAACGACCTATACCGGCGCCGCGTCAAGCATCTGCACGGGGGCCTCGCCCCAGAGCTGCTCGAGGCGGTAGTACTCGCGCGTCTCCGGGGTGAAGACGTGGACGACCACGTCCAGGTAGTCCATCAGGATCCAGCGCGCCTGGGTCAGCCCTTCGACGCGGCGGGGCAGGAGCTCGTGGTCCTTCTTCATCCCCTGGTGGATCGCGTCGTGGATCGCTTTGACCTGGCGGTCGCTTCGGCCCGAGCAGATCACGAAGTAGTCGGTGTAGCCGAGGATCTCGCGAAGGTCGAGCTGGACTATGTCGAGTGCTTTTCGGTCGGCGGCGTAGCCGCCGATGGCGGCGGCGATCTGTTCCGGTGTCATCGAGTTCTCATACCCAGGTAGAGGTGCTTGGTCGCTATGTAATCGGCAACTGGATCCGGCACGAGGTACTTGATCGGCTGGCCGTCGGCCACCCGGTCGCGCACCTCGCTCGAGGAGATTCCGATCGCGGGCATCGGGAAGAAGCTCGCGGCATCGGCTGCTGCACCAACCTCGGACAGCGCGGCATCGATCACCTGACGGCTGGTCCCGGCACGCTCGGCGACCGCGAGGGTCGCCAGCGAGAGCACACGCTCGGGCTCGCGCCACCGAGGCAGCCCAGCGGCGACGTCGCCGCCGAGAATCAGGAAGAAGTCGCTGTCTTGCGCCGTTGAGGTCAGCTGTTCAAGAGTATCGACCGTGTAAGACGGTCCAGCTCGGCTGAGCTCGATCTCGGAAACCGCGAGGCGCTCGTCACCCTGGATCGCGAGCCGGCACAGCTCCAGCCGGATGCCGGGACCAGGCTCGTCGTCCACCTCCTTGTGCGGCGGTATCCGGGCAGGAATCAGCATCACGCGATCTAGGCGGAGGTGAACATACGCCTCCTGGGCGCAGATCAGGTGTCCAAGATGTGGCGGGTTGAAGGTCCCGCCGAGAATCCCGATGCGCACGGGGCGGGAGCCGTCAGGGGCGGATCTGGCCCGATCCCTCGACCAGGTATTTGAACGTGCACAGCTCGCGCAGGCCGATCGGTCCCCGAGCGTGGAGCTTCTGCGTCGAGTTGCCGATCTCGGCGCCCATCCCGAACTCGCCGCCGTCGGTGAAGCGAGTCGACGCGTTGACGTACACGCAAGCGGCATCGACGCCGAGCTGGAACGCGCGTGCCGCCTCGGTGTCGCGCGTCACGATCGCCTCCGAATGTCCGCTGCCGTGGGCGTTCACGTGGGCGATCGCGTCCTGCGCGCTGTCGACGACGCCGACAGCTAGCTCGAGCGCGAGGTACTCGGTGTCCCAGTCTTCCTCGCTCGCGGCGTCGATCGCGACGCTTGCTGCGAGCCTGCGCGAGCGCTCGTCGCCGTGGAGGACGACGCCCGCCTCGCTGAGGGCGCCGAGCACGCGTGGCAGGAAGGCCTCCGCAACATCCGTGTGGACGAGCAGCTTCTCGGCCGCGTTGCAGACGCCGGGTCGCTGAAGCTTGGCGTTGAGCACGACCGCGAGGGCGTCGTCGAGGTCTGCCGTCGCGTCGACGTAGACATGGCAGTTGCCCGACGCGGCGAAGATCACGGGAACCGTGGCGACGCCCTTGAGTGCGTTCTTCAGCCCCTCTCCCCCGCGCGGGATGATCAAGTCGACGACGCCGGTCTGGGTCGCGAGCTCGGCAAGCTCGTCGCGGCCGCCGCCGGCGACGAGGCTGAGCGCGCCGTCGGGAAGCCCGGCGGCCGTGGCAGCGCGGGCGGCGACGCCCGCAAGGACGGCGTTCGAGTGCTCGGCCGAGCTCGAGCCACGGAGCACGATCGCGTTGCCGGACTTCAGACACAGCGCCGCGGCGTCGATCGTGACGTTCGGCCTGGCCTCGTACACGACCGCGACGACCCCCAGCGGGACGCGCACCTTGCGGACGTCGAGCCCGTTGGGGAGCCTGAAGCCGTCGATCAGCTCGCCGACCGGGTCGGGCAGCGCCGCGATCTTCAGCACGCCGTCGGCGATCGCGGCAACCCGGCGCTCGTCCAGCGCGAGCCGGTCGAGCAGCGCCGATGACAGTCCCGCCTCGCGCCCGGCCTCGAGGTCACGCCCGTTCGCCTCGAGGATCTCAGGGGTGCTCTCGATCAGGGCGTCGGCGATCGCCCGCAACGCCGCGTCCTTGACGCCCGAGCCGAGCGTCGCGAGCACCCGCGCGGCGCGCTTGGCAGCGGCGCAGGTGTCGGCTACCGATGCTGTCGTGGTGGCCATCGCGCTTAAGGTTACGCGAGCACGAAGTAATCCCGGTGGACCGCTTCCTCGGTCGCGCGCGGGAGCAGCTCGCGCACATCGGCCGACTTCAAGCCCCGAACCTCCCTGAGCTCGTCGGCCGAGTAGTTGCAGATTCCGCGGCCGACCTCGGCGCCGTCGTGCGTCACCTCGACCGCGTCGCCCGCGTCGAAGTCGCCGGCGACGTCGACGACCCCGACCGGCAGCAGGCTCGTCCCGCCCTCCCGCAGCGCGCGCGCCGCGCCGGCGTCGACGAGCACACGACCGCGAACCGGCTTGGCGTACTTGAGCCACAGCTTGAAGCTCGAGTACCGGGCCGAGCGGGCGGGGAAGCGCGTCCCGACCGACTTTCCGGCGGCGGCGCTCAGCAGCGTTCCGCGCTCGAGTCCGCTCGCGATCACAGCGGGGATCCCGGCCGCGGTCGCCATCTCCGCGGCGACCACCTTCGAGCGCATCCCGCCGGAACCGAGCGGCGAGGTCGCGTGGCCGATGTCGAGTCCCTCGAGGTCGTCGAACTCCTCGACGATCCGCACCAGCTCGGCATCGCCGTGGACCCGCGGATCGGCGGTGAAGACGCCGCTGGCATCGGTCAGCATCAACAGCAGCCGCGCCCCCAGCAGGATCGCGACCTGGGCCGCGAGGAAGTCGTTGTTGCCGAACGAGATCTCGTCGGTGGTCGTCGTGTCGTTCTCGTTGATCACCGGCACGATCCGCCACTCGAGCAGCTTGTGCAGCGTCTGGCGCGCGTTCAGGTAGTGGGTGCGGGCGCTCATGTCGAAGAACGTCAGCAGCACCTGGGCGGTGCCGACGCCGCGCGCGCGCAGCAGCTCGTCGTACACCTGGTAGAGCTTGCCCTGGCCGACGGCGCTGGCGGCCTGGAGCTCGTCGACCGATCGCGGCCTGATCGGGAGCTCCATCACGCCCATGCCTCGGGCGATTGCGCCGCTCGTGACGACGATCACGGATTCGCCGCCGGCGTGGAGCTCGGCGAGCTCCTCGCACAGCGGCGCGAGGATCTCCATCCGGACCTCGCCGCGCTCATCGGCGACGAGGCTCGAGCCGAGCTTGACGACCACGGAAGTCATGGCTGCCAGAGCTTAGGGCGGCGCCGGTGGGGGTGCTGGGACGCGCGACCGGCCGCGGCAGCTGCCGCGGCCGGTCGCGTCCCGACTTCAACTGCTAGTCGCGAGTGTGATGCGAGTGCCCGGCGGGCTTGCACCACGCGTTGCTCGGAACGTCCACGCACGGATTGGGCATGCTCTTCAGATGCTTGGGAAGCGCATGCATCTTCACGAACTTGCGGCGCGGATAGGAGTCGCCCGGCTGACAGCCGAACGGCGCCAGCGAGACCTGCGAGTCGCACAGGACCTCGTTGAGGAAGTTGGTGTTGACGTTCGGTGGAACGTCCTTCCCCGTGCAATGCGGATACGTCGACTGCAGCTTCGCCGCGTCGGGCGAGAGCCCGTGCGGGTCGGTGTTGCCGCTGAAGCAGTCGGTCGGCGCGACGGTGAAGTTGAGCTGGTCAAAGTCACCGTTGGTCGGGTTCTTGTAGCCGCCGTTGCCCGAGAACTTGTTGTGGAGCAGCGCGTCGCCCCACTCGTCGAACAGGCAGCTTCCCGGAATCGTGACGGTCGAGCCGCCGGTGCACGGCGGACCGCTGTCGAGGTACGGGACCATGATCATCCCCCACGCCTTGTTGTTGGCGAAGGTGTTGTCCATGATCGTGTCGTTGCGACCGCCCGACACCGACATCCCGGTGCCGACGGGGCCGGCTGCGGCCGAGCCCGCCGAGGGGACGTTCGGGTTGTTGTTGTCGTGCACGTAGTTGTGCTCGAACACCCAGCACGAGTGCGTGTGGGTGATCGGGCTGATCGCGCCGTTGGGGCAGGCGCCGTTCTGCGGCGGCGGGTTGTCGCCGTTCTGGCTGTTGGTGTCGAACCCGTCCTCGTTGTTGTCGAACTGGGAGTTTTTGACGACCAGCGTGCCACCCGAGTTCGAGCCCGAGTAACCGAGCGCGTTGAACTCGCCCCAGGCGTCGTTGACTGTCTGGTTGCACTCCTGCTGGCAGGCTCCGATGTAGTAGCCGGAGTCGTTGAAGTTGCTGGCGTAGGTGTGGTTCCAGCTGCCGCCGTCCCAGTTGCTCGAGAAGATCCCGTACTGGGCGGCTGACGTCTCGTCCTTGAAGAACGTGCTGGTCGCGGTCAGATAGGAGCCGTTGTAGCCCCAGCCGCCGACCTGGCCGCTGTCATCGCCGCCGTTCCACCAGAACTCGTTCCCGGCATGGCCGGAGCCGCCGAGGAAGTTGCAGGCGGTCATGTTCTGGACCGACACGTTGCGGGCCTTCCAGACCATCACGCCGTTGAGGCCGAGCGCGCTTCCGGAGCTCATCGGCCCGAAGTTCTGAGCCGAGTCGAGCTTGCTGCACTTGGGCGTCCCCGGCTTGGTGCCGTCGACGATCACCGTGTTGCGGTTCATCCCGCGCAGGTGGAGGTTCGGCGTCGTGATCAGAACGCCCGCGGGAGTGTTGTCCCGGGTCGGCGGCTCGTAGCCCTTAGTGGTCTTGTAGTCGCCAGGGCCGACCAGAATCCAGTCGCCTGACTTGGCGGCGTGGAGCGCCGCCTGGATCGTCTTGTACTGGCCGTGGATCCCGTGATAGGTCCCGACTCTCAGCACCCGCGGGTGAGCTCCCGCGACCGGTGCGATGATGGCGGCCAGGGCGCTAACCAGGCCAACGACAACTACTCGGCGCATCCAAATACCTCTCTTCTCGTTTACTGCACGGCTTCCGGCCGCGCGCGATGCTACACGTTCGGATCGAGCTCGAACGTAACGCCAGCGATCTCTACGTCATCCCCGGGCTCGAATCCTTGAGCCGCAAGCGCATCGATCACCCCGATTCCGCGAAGTCGGCGCTCTAGGTGCGCCAACGCGTCCTCGTTGCCGAGATCATAGCGAGCGACCAGACGCTCAACGCCCTGTCCGGTCACCGCGAATGCGTGATCGCCCGTCCGCTTGACTCGGTACGCACGCTCGGCGGCGGGACGGAAGACGCGGTGCTCCGCGAGCTCTGAAAGCTCGGGGACGGCGGCCGACGGCGCCGGCGCCGGCGCCGTCGGAAACCGCCGCACGAGCTCGCGCGCGAGCTCGTCGAGTCCCTGCCGGGTGACGGCCGAGGTGAGGATCACCGGCACCTCGGTTCCGAGCCGGCGGCGCCAGTCGCGCGCCGCCGCGAGCGCGGTGTCACGGTCGACGAGGTCGGCCTTCGAAAGTGCGAGCAGCCGTGGCAGCGCCGCGAGCCGCGGGTCGTGGCGGGCCAGTTCCTGCTCGACGGTGCGGTGGTTGGCAACTGGATCCGAGCCATCGAGCGGGCGCAGATCGAGCACGTGCACGAGCAGTCGCGTGCGCTCGATGTGCGCGAGGAACTCGTGACCGAGCCCCGCCCCTTCGCTCGCCCCTTCGATCAGGCCGGGGATGTCGGCGATCACGAGCTGACGGTCTTCGGTTTGGAGCGTCCCGAGCACCGGCTCGAGCGTCGTGAACGGATAGTCGGCGACCTTCGGATGCGCGCGCGTCAGGCGTGCCAGCAGCGATGACTTGCCGGCGTTCGGAAGCCCGACCAGCCCGACGTCGGCCAGCAGCTTCAGACGCAGCCCGACCCACGATTCCTCACCCGGAAGGCCGCGCTCGGCGAACCTCGGCGTCTGGTGGGTGGGGCCGGCGAAGCGCTTGTTCCCGCGTCCGCCCGAGCCTCCGCGCGCGATCACCGCGTGCTGCCCGGCACGAACGAGGTCGTGGCGGGTCCCGTCGGCCTCGACCAGGACCTCGGTGCCGGGCGGAACGCGAACCTCGAGCGTGGCGCCGTCGGCTCCGTGCCGGAGGGAGCCCTGGCCGTGGCCGCCGCGCGTAGCCCTGAAGTGCGAGCGACGGCGGAAGCTCTCGAGATCGCGCAGTGAGTCGTCGCAGACGAGTACGACATCGCCACCGCGGCCCCCATCGCCACCGTCCGGGCCGCCCTTGGGCACGTGTGCCTCGCGACGGAAGCTGAGGCATCCGTCGCCGCCGGCCCCGGCCTGAACGTGTATCCGCGCGGAATCCTGCATGCTTGCACTATGTCCGATCCCGTCTTCCTCATCACCGGCGCCTCCAGCGGCATCGGCAGGGCCACCGCCCGCCATGCCGTCGAGGCCGGCCACCGTGTCGTGCTCGCGGCACGCTCGATCGATCGCCTCAAAGAACTCGCTCAGGAGCTGGGCGGCGAGCAGCGCGCCCTCGCCGTCGAGTGCGACGTGACCGAATGGGAACAGCAGCAGACGATGGTCGAGCGCGCCATGAACCACTTCGGCCGCCTCGACGTCGTCTTCGCCAACGCGGGCTTCGGGGCCTCGCGCGGGTTCCTGAACGAATCCCCCGAGTTCTGGCGCTCGATGGTCCTGACCAACGTCTACGGCGCGGCGCTGACGATCCGCGCGACGCTCCCGGCGATCAAGCAGGCACGCGGCCACTTCCTGCTGACCGGCTCCGTCGCCGGTCGGCGGGCGCTTCCGGGATCGCTCTATTCCGCGACCAAGTGGGCCGTGACCGGGATGGGCGAGTCGCTGCGCCTGGAGCTCAACGGCGCCGGCGTGCGGGTCACGCTGATCGAGCCCGGGATGGTCGACACGCCGTTCTTCGACAACCCCGTCTCGAACGCGCTGTCGCCCGACGACATCGCCCGCGCGGTGCTGTTCGCGGTCTCACAACCGCCGCACGTCGACGTCAACGAGATCCTCCTGCGCCCGACGACGCAGGACAGCTGACTACTTTGCGTTGGCGATCGGGACGAACGTCCGGCACGGCTCGCCGCGCAGCGACGGGCACGGAGGCAACGCGGTGTGGACGTGCACGCCCGGCACGACCGGAAGCGTGACGCTCGACGGCATGCTGCTCGAGTGCGCGATCTGAACCGCCGCGGTATGCGCCGGCACGGTGTTGGCGAACGCCCAGATCGGCTGGTCGCCGTTGGGCGCGCTGATGATGATCCGGATCCGCGAGCCGGCGCGGTAGACGTGACCCTCGTAGTACAGCGGGATCGTCAGCTCGGTGAAGCGGCCCGACGGGAGCGGGCGCGCGTCAGCGCGGGCGTATGTCGGCTCGGGATAGAGCGCCGTGCTGCCGGCTTTCAGCTTGCGCTCGCTGGCGCGCAGCCATCCGTTCTGGACGAACGTCTCCTTGCCGTCGGGCCGGACCTCGGTGACCGTGACCTGCAGATCGACGTTCGGGACTGAAGCCTTGACCCACAGGCGGACGCCGCCGCCGCCGACGACGGTCGTCGTCTTGCGAAGTCGCGCGGTCATGTAGGAGACCGCGGTGCCGCCGGGGTTCTGGGCCCAGTTATAGGTCGGGAGCGCGGTCCACAGACCGCCGGTGCCTCCGCCCGTGTCCCCGGTGAAGTCCGTCGCGGGTGTCGCGGCCTTGTTCCATGCGAACTTGTCGGTCCCGGCCTTCGGCTTGCCGCCGAGCTCGCCGCCGGGCTGCAGATACCAGCTCTGCGCCTGCGTGCCGGGCAGCGGGAAGCGCGGGAACGACTGCTGGAAACCTGGCACGGGGTTACCCTCGATCGAGCCGCCGGCGCCATTGTCGAACAAGATCCGCACCTGCTCGAGCTTGTCGAAGGCGCCCACCGCGGCGCCGTAGCTCGGCTTGGACTCGACCGGGTCAGACGGGATCGTGACGCCGTTGACACCCATCACCGCGTGGAACAGCACTGGCGCTTCGGCCTTGACGGCAGATGGCAAGACTGGTCGCCGGTGCGCGACGTACAGCTCGAGGAAGTCGAACCATCGCGTGAACGTCGCCGGGTCCAACGAGTCGGCATGGACGCCGTTGGTGAATGTGAACCACTTGTGGGCGGTTCCGGTGAAGTGCTCGGCGAGGTCGGGGCAGTGGCCGCCGGTCTGCTCGTCGGTGAACTGGCAGGCCATGAACACCGGCGTCTTAATCTTGTGCACGAACGTGATCGGCGCGAGCGGGTTGGCGACCGACGGCACGTAGTAGCTGTTGTTGCGGACCTTCTTGAGCAGGTTTGCCGCCTCGGGGTGGAGCGCCTGGTTGGCCTTGCAGGTCGCGTCGCCGTCCTCGATCCGCTGCAGCGCCCACGGCTGGCCGCCAGTCGGCGACGCCGCCTCAGCATCGTGGACCCGATCCTCGGCCCAGGACAGCGCGAAGCCGGTGTTCAGGATCCCGCCCGGGTAAAGCGTGGTCGCGGTGTTGTCGATCACCGACAGCGGCGCGATCCCGGCGAGCGCGGGTGGATCGGTCGCGGCCACGAACAGCTGGCTGATCCCACCGTAGGAGATGCCGAGCATCCCGACCTTGTGATGAAGGACCCACGGCTGATGGGCGACGGTCTCGATCACGTCGTAGCCATCGAGGCTCTGGAGCGGTTCGAAGTAATCGAACGCCCCGCCCGAGCAGCCGGTCCCGCGCATGTTGACGTCGACGACGGCGAAGCCGAGCGCGGTCGCGATCGGGCTGATCCCGCTCTCGGCGCCGGCTGGATCGGCATAGCCGTAGCCCGCATACTCGATCATCGTCGGAAACGGGCCTTTGCCGGCCGGCAGGCGCACGTCGATCGCGAGCTTGGTGCCGTCGCGAGTGGTCAGGTAGCCGTAGCCGCTTCTCGGAATCTTCTGGTGGTAGAAGGCGGTGCTCGGCGGAGCGGGGCGATCCGAGAAGACCGTCACCGCGCGCGAGGATTCGTGCCCTTGGCGCACGCGGTAGCCGTGTCCGGGCTCGACGTTGCGATACAGCAGGCCGCCGAGCGAGTCGACACGCCCGGTCTGGACGGTCTTGCCGGCACTGTCGACGAGCGCCAGCACCGCATGCGGCGGGGCGCCGGTGACGTCGACCTGTTCGGCGCTTCCCCTCGCGAGGTACTTGACGGCCTGCGCCTGCGCGGCGGGCGCCCAGAGCGCGATCATCGCGATCAACGAGATGACGATCAACGGGGCGAGAGCCTTGCCCCTCAGCGGCGCAGCATCAGTGCGTTGCACGCGTGCAGCATTGCAGGTCCGTGGCCGTCCCGCCACAACGTACGCTTTTCCCCTGCTCAACACGACAGACGGGAGGTGCTCGGCGGTGACCCTGCTCAGCGATTTCAAGAAGTTCCTGTTCCGTGGAAACGTCGTCGACCTGGCGGTTGCGGTCGTCATCGGAACCGCGTTCACGGCGGTCGTCAAGGCGCTCGTGACCGACATTCTGACCCCGATCATCGCCCTGATCTTTGGCAAGCCGAGCTTCGAGACGCTGTCGTTCACGATCAACAACAGCCGCTTCGCCTACGGCGACTTCTTCAACAACATCTTCATCTTCTTGACGGTCGCGACGGCGATGTTCTTCATGGTCGTCGCGCCGATCACCGCGCTGATGTCGAGGCGCGCGGAGGAGGACCCCGAGACGAAGGAGTGCCCGGAGTGCGCGAGCGCGATCCCACTGAAGGCGCGCCGCTGCCCGCTCTGTACCTCAGAGCTCACCGCGGCTTGAGCCGCGGCGGCTCAAACGGCTTTAGGACTCCGAGGGCTCGCCGCCAGGCACGATCGAGATCACGCGGCCACGGCGGCCACGCGTGAACTCGACGGTGCCGGCTGAGCGCGCATAGATCGTGTCGTCCTTGCCGATCCCGACGCCGTCGCCGGGCCTGAAGCGAGTTCCACGCTGACGGACGATGATCTCGCCTCCGGTCACGGCCTGACCGGCGAACACCTTCACGCCGAGGCGCTGGGCATTCGAGTCGCGACCGTTGCGGGAGGAGCCGAGGCCTTTCTTATGCGCCATCGTTTGCCTCCTGAGTCTCGGTGGTGCCGGGCGCCGCGACGGGCGTGGGCGCCTGCTGCTTGGCGGCGTCGGCTCGCGAGCGCCTGGCCGCGAGCTTGATGCCGGTGACCTCGACGCGGGTGAGCGCCTGTCGGTGGCCGGTTCGCCGCTTGTAACCACGCTTGGGCTTGAACTTGACCACCCGCAGCTTCGGCCCACGCTCGTGGGCGACGATGCGGGCCTCGACCTTGACCTTGGCCAGATCGCCGCCGTCGAGCACCGTCTCGCCGTCGACGTACAGCACCGGCTGGAGCTGGACGCGGGCGCCGTCGTCCTCGGGCAGGCGCTCGATGAGCAGGGACTGCCCCTCCTCGACGCGGTATTGCTTGCCGCCTGTCTTGACGATTGCGTACATGGTCTAATCCGAGGAACTCGACGCCGAGGAAGCAGACTCGGCCTTGGCGCCGGAACGGCGCCGTCCGCCTCTACGGCCGCGGCGCCGAGGCTTTGATTCTAGGCCATCGTCAGATTCCTCATCGTCTGAGGCCTTGGCGTCGACCGAGGCCGCCGGTACATCAACGAGCGAAGCCCGCGCCGCCGTCCGCCCGACCTCCTCGATCCGGACCAGATGCTTCTCCCCGACGTACGGGGTGCCACCGGTCACCGAGATGATGTAGCCGTCGATCTTGGCGACCGCGTCGCCCGGGCTGTACATGTGCGGCTCGACGATCTCGACGTGGACCTCTTCGCCCTCGCGAAACGGGATCGCGCGGTCGAGCACCTTGTCGCGGTCGCTCTCGAGCAGCACCGCAAAGTGGTCCAGCGGCAGCCCCTCGGAGCCCTCGAAGTGGAACCACTTGCCGGTGTCCTGCTCGATCGAAGCGAGCACGCGCGCCTCGTCGCGGGTGAACTCGGCGCTGACGCGCGGGTTCATCTGCAGCAGCACGGCCTCGGACGATGTCTCCTTGGCCAGGTCACGCATCCGGCGCTCGAACTCGATCGCGATCGTCTCCTCGGACTTGATCACGCCCTCGCCGTTGCAGGTCGGGCACGGCCGGGTCATGATCTCGCGGACGCCGTCGGTGACGTTCTGGCGAGTCATCTCGACCAGCCCCAGCGGCGAGATCTCGACCACGAACGTCTTCGTGCGGTCCTCGTCGAGCGCCTTGCGCAGCGTCTTCAGGACCGCGTCGCGGTTCCGCGCTCGCGCCATGTCGATGAAGTCGATGACGATGATCCCGCCGATGTCGCGCAGACGCAGCTGGCGGACGACCTCGTCCGCCGCTTCGAGATTCGTCTTCGTGATCGTGTCCTCGAGCCGCGCGCCCTTGCCGCGACCGATGAACGATCCCGAGTTGACGTCGATCACCGTCAGCGCCTCGGCGTAGTCGATCATCAGGTAGCCGCCGCTCGGCAGATCGACGCGGCGCGACAGCGTCGAGGCGAGCACCTCCTCGACTCCGAACGCTTCGAACAGCGGCCGGTCCTCCTCCCACAGCTCGACGTGCTCGACCAGCTCGGGCGCGGTGCGCGAGAAGAACGACACCAGCCGGTGGTGCTGCTTGGGGTCATCGACGATCGCGCGCTCGAACGCGTCGGAGAAGATGTCGCGCACGACCCGGACCGACAGGTCCGCCTCCTGGAACACCAGCGCCGGCGCGGGACTCTCGGCGACGCGCTTCTGGAGCACCTCATTCAGCTTGAACAGGTACAGCAGCTCGCGCTCGAGATCGGCGCGTTTGGCGCCGTGCGCGGCGGTCCGGATGATCGCGCCGGATCCCTTCAGGTCGAGCTTCGCGGCCTCCTTGCGGAGCCGTTCGCGCTCCTTGTCCTCGAGGCGCCGGGAGACGCCGACGCCCTCGCCGAACGGCGCCAGCACCATGTAGCGCCCGGCGATCGTGAGGTCCATCGAAAGCCGTGCGCCCTTCGTCTTGAGCGGGTCCTTGACGACCTGCACGACGATCTCCTGACCGGGCTTGAGCATGTCGTTGATCTGGCGCCCCTCGCGGCTGCCGCCGCGGCCGCGGCGTGGCGCCTCGACGCCGGGGAGCACGATCTCGTCGACGTGCAGAAATCCATTCTTCTCGAGCCCGATGTCGACGAAGGCCGCTTCGAGCCCGGCGAGCACGTTGTCGATGCGGCCCTTGTAGATGTTGCCGACGATCGAGCGGGCGCCTCGGCGCTCGAGGTAGAGCTCAGCTACGTGGTAGCCGGCCGAGGGATTCGTGCTCTTGCGCCGGCGGCGAGCGCCAGACCCGGCCTTGCGGGCGGGGACGCTTCCTGTTGCCTCCAGCAGCGCGACACGGGTCTCTCCCCGGTCGACGCTGACCAGCACTTGCTTCTTCAATTTTAAGTCAGTCCTTTGTGTCTGTTTGCCCTGCGCGCACAGCTGCGGCGCGGGCGGTCGAAGTTGGGCCCGGCGCGCCTGGCGGCAGCGCGGGCGGTTGAATTGTGTCCAGCGCCCGGATGTGCGGCGCGGGAGATCGGGGCCGGCGCGCGGCGTTGCTGCCGCCTAGCGCCTTGAAAGTCGTCACGAGAGAAGCGCCCTTCCCTTCCCAGCACTCGTCATCCGAGCTTGGATATAGATCGATTGTAGGAGCCCCAGGGCGATAAACGTGACCACCACCGACGAGCCGCCATAGCTCATCAGTGGTAACGGCACGCCGGTGATCGGCATGATCCCGATCGTCATCCCGACGTTGACGAACACCTGGAACATCAGCATCGCCAGGACCCCTCCGACGATCAGCGTTCCGTACAGGTTCTTTGCCATCGTCGCGATCCGTAAAGCTCGCCAGATCAGCAGCGCGTAAAGCGACAGCACGAGCGCGGCGCCGACGAAGCCATAGGTCTCGCCGACCACCGCGAAGATGAAGTCGGTCTGGTTCTCGGGCAGGAAGTGCAGACTGGTCTGCGTCGCCTTCTCGACTCCGCGCCCGATCTTCTCGCCGGAGCCGATGGCGATCTCCGACTGCAAGATGTTGTAGGTCTGGTTGCTCGGGTCGCGCGACGGGTTCAGGAAGCCGGTCAGGCGCTGGACCTGGTAGGGCTTGAGCACGTGCACTCCGAGCGCCGGCGCGACCGCGAGCACGAGCGTCACCGAGATCACGAACATCGCGATCAGCGCGGTCAGCTGCTTCCACGAGGTGCCGGCGAAGAACAGGATCGAGAACGCGATCGCGACGTACACGAGGCCGGTGCCGAGGTCCGGCTGTGGGATCACGATCAGTGCCGGCACCAGCGCCAGCAGCATGATCCGAGCCGTCGTGCGTCGCTCGTTCAACCGCCGCGAGCGATCGACCGTGAACGCGGCCAGCGAGGCGATCAACAGAACCTTGCCGAACTCCGAGGACTGCACCTGGAAGAACGGGAGCGGGATCCACCGATGCGAGCCGCGGATCGCGGGCATCCCGAACACGACGATGTTCAGCGCGATGATCAGCCCGTACAGCCCGTACTTGTACTCGCGAAACCGCGTGTAGTCGATCCGCGCCAGGATGATCGCCAGGATCACGCCTATCCCGACGTACACCGCCTGACGCTCGACGTAGTAGAGCGGCTGCCCCGGCATTACGTTCCGCGTCGCGCCCTTGAGCGTCACGAGCGAGCAGGCGACCAGCCCGAACGCGGCCAGCATCAGCAGCGGGTCGAACAGGATCAGTACCCGCGGCCGAGGCGGAGCGGCTTCTTCGGTGGCCTGGATCGGGGTCGCGCTCATAGCGTGTGTGAGGACCCCGCGACGAACCGCCCGCGCGATCCGTAGAACCACTGCGACAGGATCTGGCGGGCAGCGGGCGCCGCGGCCGCGGCGCCGAACCCGCCCTGCTCGACGGTCACGACGACGACGATCGGCCGGACCGGATCAGGGACGAAGCAGACATACCACGACTGGTCGGCCTGGTTGTCGTGCTGGGCCGTACCGGTCTTGCCGTAGACCGGGTAGCGGCTCTGGTTCCACCCCGAGAACACGTCCGCGGAGGTACCGCCGGGGACCGAGGCGGCCTCGTGCAGACCGGTCCGGATCGCGTCGAGATTCTGCGGCGCGACGTGGATGTGGCGTGCCGGCGGCGGGTCGATCTTCTGCAGCAGCGTGCCGTCGGGGCGATCGATCTCGAGTCCAACGTGGGGGCGGACGACCTTGCTGCCGTTCTCGATCGCCGAGTAGGCGACCGCGAGCTGCAGCGGGGTCGCCTCGAGGTCGCCCTGACCGACGGCTAGGTTCTCGTTGTCGCCGACCGACCACGGGCGGCCGTCGGCGATTCCGCAGGTCGTGTGGCGCCCGTGGCCGCGGAACGGTCCGACGCCGCGCTCGCACTCGCGCTCGAGCTTGTCGCGGTTTGCTCGCCACGCGGGCGTCGGCAGGATACCGGCGTTCTCCCCGCCGAGGTCGATCCCGGTCGGGCGGCCGATCCCGAACTCCCGCGCCCACTTCTGGAGCGCGCCGCCGCGCGGGGCGTTGCTGTTCATCAGCCGACCCAGGTTGTAGAAGAAGTCGTCGGAGGAGACCATGATCGCCTGCGTCAGGTTGAGCACGCCATAGGAGGCATGACCGGCGTTGTGGCGTGTATCGCCAGGGCCGTTGGAGTAGACGCCGGTGTCGTCGTAGGTGTCCGACAACGACCACGCGCCGCTCTCGAGCGCGGCCGTAGAGGTGATTCCCTTGAACGTTGATCCGGTCGGATACGAGCTCTGGATCGCGCGGTTGAACAGCGGAAAGTTGCTCGAGGCGTTGTTCAGCCGCTTGTAGACCGACTCGGGCACCGGCTTCGTGAAGATGTTGGGGTTGAAGGTCGGCGCCGAGCCCATCGCGTAGACCTCGCCGTTCTCAGGATTGAGCGCGACGAATGCGCCGGCGGTCGCGGGCGGGTTGTTGGCGATCGCCTCGTCGAGTGCCTGCTGGCCGGCCTTTTGGAGCCCGAGATCGAGCGACAGCTTGAGCGTGTGGCCGGGGATCGGCTTCGTCTCGCGTAGGTAGCGGCTGAACTGCCCGAGCGCATTGACCTGCACCCGCTCGCTGCCGTCGATCCCTCGCAGATACGGGTCGTAGTAGTACTCGAGGCCCGATTGGCCGACGATCGCCTGTCGCGAGACGCCCCGGTAGCGTGCCTCCTTGACCTCCTGGGGCGTGATCGGGCCGACCGTCCCGAACAGCTGCGCGGCGACGTCGTTGAGCGGGTAGTGGCGCAGCCAGATCTGCGGCACGCTGACGCCGGAGAACTGCGCCTGGCGCTCGGACAGGTAGTACAGGACGGCGTTCGACACGTTGGTCTTGACGGTCACGTTGGCGTAGGGCAGCAGCGCCCGCTGCTGGTCGACGGTGCACGGGATCGGGGGCAGCCGGTGAACGCCCTGGCCCGCGATCGGGCATTTCTCGGGGCGCGTCGAGATGCGAAGGATGCGCGCCAGATACCGGTACTCGTGTACGCGCTCGGCGTGGTTGGCGGGCAGGTCGGGCGGCGAGATCTGGACCGCGTTGGCGGGGGTCGAGCCGACCAGGATGTGACCGTCGCGGGAGACGATGTCACCACGCTCAGCAGGGATCGAGATGTCGCGGACGCGGTTGACGCTCGCCTCACGCACGTACTTGTCGCCCGACAGCACCTGCAGGAACCACAGGCGGAAGAAGATGATCGCGAACAGCGCCAGCGCGACGCTGCCGAGGATCGCCACGCGCAGCGCGAGCTGCGGCGTCAACGGCGCGCGGCGGTCGTCGGGCGGCTGAATCATTGCGAGGAGGAGCGCGGCATCGGGCCGAGGCGCTCGGACGGGCGCTGCAGCGGGCTGAGGCCGCCGGTCGTGTAAGCGCGCCGCCGCCGGCGGCGGGGATCGTCGGGGATCGCGCCTCGCAGCACGCGGCGGACGGCGGCGTAGACGGGCAGCGCGATCAGCGTGTTGACCAGGATCGTGATGAAGATCTGCTGCACGAGCAGCAGGCTGACGGGAGCGTCGACCCCGAGCAGGAACTGGATCAGCGCCATCCCGATCCCGGCGAACGCGGTCGCCGCCGCGCCCATCGCCAGCGGGATCAAGCCGTGCGCGGGGTCACGCAGCTCGCGCACGCGCCCGGACCAGTAGCCGATCGCGATGTACAGCAGCGAGGTCACGCCGAGGGTCTGGACGAACACCAAGTCGACCAGCAGGCCGACTCCGAAGCCGGTGATCGCTCCGAGCATCGACCCGGTCAGCAGCCCGACCGACATCACCACCAGCGGCGTCAGGTCGGCGCTGACCCCGAACACGGTGATCTGCGACACCGCCGCCTGCTGCAGCACGACGGTCACGAACGCGAGCGCGACAAGCCGGATTGCGAGCTTGGCGGAATCGTTCACGGCACCTGCGCGCGTACGGAGCCTGCGTGCGGAGCGGTCAGAACCTGGACGACATCGACATGGCGCATGTCGGCCGCCGGCGTGACGGTGACCTCGCCGTTGTTGATCAGCGTGTTCTGATCGGCATTCGAGACCTGGCCGATCGGGATCCCGGCCGGGAACAGCGACTCGAGCGGCCCCGACTTGAAGCCTGCGGTCACGACCTGCTGCCCGTAGGAGATCGGAGCATGGCGCGGCAGGTACTGGAGGATCAGCTGGTTGGGATTGCCGACCGCGGGCACGAGCACGCCGGTGTCGCCGTAAGAGTCCTGGACTTGCGCGGTCACGGCGGAGTCGTGGTCGGTGATCAGGGTCACGATCGAAACGGTCGGGTCGATAGCCGAGATCTTGCCGATCAGCGCGCCATCGCCGATCACCGGGTCGTTGAGCGCGACGCCGTCGTCTGACCCCTTGTCGATCTCGACGGTCGCGTACCACAGCGTCGGGTCACGCGAGATCACCTGCGAGGTGACCGGCTTGAAGCTGTTGATCCCGTGGCTGTTGTCGAGCCCGACCTCATTCCTGAGCTGCGTGTTCTGGATCTCGGCCTCCTGCGCCTTGGCGAGCTCGGCGCGCAGCTGCTCGACCTGCTTCTGGAGCGCGTCGGCGCGCGATTTCGCGTGGAACGTGTCCGAGAACCACCCGGCGATGTCACGCACCGGCTTGAGCGCCTTGCTGGCGCCCTCCTGGATCGGCGAGAGGACCTCGACAATCCCCCGCTGCACCGTGTGCAGCGGGCTGCTAGGCGACTCGCCGAAGTAGGCGGTCAGCAGGATCAGGGAAACGGCGACGAGCAGCGCGAGCACAGCGCGCCGTCGCCGGACTTGCTTGTCATGCACGAGATGACGTTCTCCTGAGTGTCGCTCCGCGTCACGTCAACTACCAGGCGGCAACCTAGTACCGACGACGTCGGTTGCGTGAATTCTTGCTTGAACGGTGGATCGCTTCGAACTCCTCCAAGGACCTCCCCGACCCGACCGCCACGCACGTCAGTGGCGACTCGGCCAGGTGAGCAGGCATCTGCGTTTCGTGACGCAGGCGCTCCTCGAGCCCCTGTAGTAGGGATCCCCCTCCCGCCAACATGATGCCACGATCCATGATGTCGGAGGCGAGCTCGGGCGGCGTACGGTCGAGCGTCTCCTTGACCGCATCGATGATCTGCGAGACCGGCTCCTCGAGCGCCCCGCGGATCTCCTCGCTGGTCAAGACGACCGTCTTGGGGAGCCCCGAGACCATGTCCCGGCCCCTGATCTCGGCCTGGACCTCCTCGCTCATCGGGAACGCCGAGCCGATCTCGAGCTTGACCTCCTCGGCCGTCTGCTGGCCGATCAACAGCTTGTACTCGCGCTTGACGTAGTTGATTATCGCCTCGTCGAGCTCGTCGCCGCCGACGCGGATCGACTGCGAGACGACGATCCCGCCAAGCGAGATCACGGCGACCTCGCTGGTGCCGCCGCCGATGTCCACGACCATCGAACCGGTCGGCTCGCCGACCGGCAGGCCGGCGCCGATCGCCGCCGCCATCGGCTCTTCGATCAGGTAGGCCTGGCGCGCGCCGGCCGACAGGCACGCCTCCTCGACCGCTCGTTTCTCGACGCCCGTGACGCCGCTGGGAACGCAGACGACGACGCGCGGGTGCGCCCAGCGGTTCTGGTGGACCTTCTGGATGAAGTGCCGCAGCATCTCCTCGGTGACCTCGAAGTCGGCGATCACGCCGTCCTTCAACGGCCGGATCGCCGAGATCGTCCCCGGCGTCCGACCCAGCATCCGCTTGGCCTCGATCCCGACGGCATGGACCTCGCCGGTTCTCGAGTCGACCGCGACGACGCTTGGCTCAGACAGCACGATTCCGCGTCCGCGAACGTAGACCAGCGTGTTCGCTGTTCCCAGATCGACCGCCATGTCGCGGCCACCGAAGCCGGTGAGGTACGTAAAAAAGCCCAAGGTGTAGGAAGGTAGGGGAAAGCAGCGGACGAGGCGGCGAGAGATGCGGAGAGCCGCGCCGAGGCTGCCCGCTCCGTCCTGAACTGAGTGTATCGAACGTACGTCCGCCGAGCCCGCCCGGGATCGGCCCATGCGCGCAGAAAAGTGCTGGAAAACGACCTAAGGGGAGCGTAAAGACGGTTTTTCTGAAGTGGGCGCCGAATTGCACGGCTTCGGCTGTCCTACGCGCCGTTGGCCCGGTCGCCGGCCACCCTTGGCCCGGTCGCGGGCGTCGCTCACAAGCCCGGTCGCGGGCGCCCGTCACGAGCCCGGTCGCGGGCGCCCGTCAGGAGCTCAGCCGATCAGCCCCGGCACCAGCTCGAGCAGGGCCACGATCGGGAGCCCGACGACATTGAAGAAGTCGCCCTCGACGGCGGCGACGAGCGCCGCGCCACGACCCTGGATCGCGTAGCCGCCGGCGCGCTCGCGCCACTCCTCGGAAGCGAGATACCAGTTCAGCAGCGACCGATCGAACGGCCGGAACAGCACTTCGGTCCGCGCGGCGGCGGTGCGGGCGCGACCACCCTCGATCACGCAGACGCCGCTGATCACCGTGTGGCGCCGGCCGGCGAGCGCGCGCAGCGTCGCCTCCGCCTCCTGTCGCGAGGCGGGCTTGCCGTACATCCGCCGGCCGAGGCAGACGACCGTGTCGACGCCGAGCACGACCGCGCCGGCGGCCTGGTCGCGCCCCGCGACGGCCGACGCCTTGCGCTCGGCGTTGTGCAGCGCCGCCGCCCCCGGCTCCCCGTCCTCGAGCTCGGCCACGTTGGGAACGACGACCGCGAACTCGACCCCGAGCTGCTCGAGGATCGCCCGCCGTTGCGGCGAGCGCGAGGCGAGGATCAGAGGTCGGGGAAGAACAGCCCGACCTCGCGAGCCGAGGACTCGGGCCCGTCGGAGCCGTGGACCATGTTCTGGCCGACCGCAACGGCGTAGTCGCCGCGGATCGACCCGGTATTGGCCTGCAACGGATTGGTCGCGCCGATCACCTGACGCGCCGCTTCGACGGCGTGCTCGCCCTCGAGCACCATCGCGACCAGCGGCCCCGAGGTGATGAACGACACGAGCTCACCGAAGAACGGCTTGCCGTCGTGCTCGGCGTAGTGCTGCTGGGCCAGCTCGCGGGTCATCGTCATCTGCTTGAGCGCGGCGAGGCGAAGGCCCTTGCGCTCGAAGCGGGCGATGATCTCGCCCGTCAGGTTGCGCGCGAACGCGTCGGGCTTGACAAGGATGAGCGTTCGCTCCATGGGCGGCTGGTCTCCCTTCGGTGAATTGACGAGTGGCCGTTACGAGCCGGGCGAGCTGCCGGCCTCGCCGGCCGCGGTGCCGGCCACCGGCTGTTCCGAGGTCGTCTCGCGCCTACGTCGGGCGCGGCGCGGTGCCGGCGGTGCGGCGCCGATCTCGGACTCGCAGAACGGGCAGATCTTCCAGGCCGGATCGAGCGGCTTGCCGCAGGTCGTGCACGGGTCCTTCAGCTTGCGCATGCAGTTGGGGCAGCGCAGGAACTCCCTCTCGACCTCGTAGTCGCAGTACGGGCACAGGTGGTAGCCGAGCTCGGCCAGCCGTGCCTCCGCCGCCTGCATCTCGAGCTCGCGCTCGCGCACGTCGTCGAGGTACTCCGGTGGCCGCACGATCATGTAGACGATCGTCCCGACGAACGGGAACAGCGACGCCGCAACGGCGCATCCGATCAGCATCGGATCGGCGATCCGGCGGCGCGCGTCGGCGTACGTCCAGTACACCAGTGCGAGCCAGAGGATCACCAGGAACAGCAATACGAGCTCAACCGCGAGGTTCAGCGAGCTGTTCGTAATCCCGAAGATTGCAGGTACTAGGAGCATCAAAGTCGCGAGTTTAGTGGTCGGGGAGGTCGTAACGGCGTGCAAGCGTCACAGGAACAGCCTTCCAAACAGGTATCCGATGCCGAAGAAGACCAGGATCACGACCGCGACGATCAGCGCGACGAGTCCGATCATCGTCAGGAAGCTCGGTTGGTTGTCGCGCTCGTTCACAGCATCGAGGCCCGTCGCCGGCCGGACGGCGCCAGCAGATCGGCGACCAGATAGATCGATCCCGTAGCCAGCACGACGCCGCTGGAGCCCGCCAGCTCGCGCGCGCGCGCGAGCGCCGCGTGCGGCTCCCTGACCACTTCCGAGGGCGGGCCCGAGAGCTGACCGGCGAGCGATTGCAGTGTCGGTGGAGGCAACGCGCGGGGATTGTGACTGTTCGTGAGGACGATCGCATTACATACGGGCAACAGCGCCGTCAGCATCCCCGCCGCATCCTTGTCGTCGAGGATCGAGACGACGGCGACGAGACGGTCGTGTCCGACCATGATCTCGGGTACCGACTCGGCCAGCGCGGCCATCCCGTCGGGGTTGTGCGCGCCATCGAGCAGCGTCAGCGGCGCCTCGGCGAGCACCTGCAGCCGGCCCGGAACCCTGACCGCGCGCGCGGCCGCCGCGACGGCGTCCGAGTCGAGCTCGCCGAGGTAAACCTCGGCAGCCCGCCGCGCGAGCGCGAAGTTGCGCCGCTGAAAGGCTCCGAGCGCCCCGACCGGCACGCCGGGGTCGATGTCGGCACAGACGATCGTCGCGTCGCGGTCGGCCGCGACCTCTCGCGCGACCTCGAGCGCCTCCGGAACGAGCCCCGGCCCGAGCACGAGCGTGCCGCCGCCTTGCACCACGTCGAGCTTCTCACGCGCGATGTCGGTGACGGTCGGCCCCAGCCAGCGCGTGTGCTCGAGTCCGACGCTGGTCAGCACCTGCACGCGCGAGGGAATCACGTTGGTGGCGTCGTAGCGGCCACCGAGCCCCGCCTCGATCACGGCGACCTCGACGCCGCGCTCGGCGAGCTCGGAATAGGCGGCCGCCGTCAGCGCCTCGAACTGGGTGACTCGATCGTCGCCCTCGAGCGAGTGGTCCACGAGCTCGGCGGCATGCGCCGCGCGGCCGACGGCGGCCGTGAACGCTGCCGGTGACAGATCCTCGTCGTCGATCCTGATCCGCTCGGCGAAGCTGACCAGGTGCGGCGACAGGTAGGAGCCGCACCGGAGTCCGTGGGCGGAGAGGATCGCCGCGATCATCCGGGTGGTCGACGACTTGCCGTTGGTGCCGACCACGTGGATCGAGTCGAACTTGCGCTCGGGGTGCCCCATCGCGGTCATCAGCCGTCGCATCCGGTCCAGTCCGAACCGCATGCCGAACAGCTCGAGCGACAGCAGGTAGCGCTCGGCCTCCTGGAGCGAGGACGGGGCCGACCCGGACCGGCTCACAGCGCCTCCCGCGTCTGTCCGGACCGGCTCACAGCGCCTCCACCTCCCCGCGCAGCCGCGCGAGCTTGTCGCGCTCGGCCTGGACGACGTGCGCCGGCGCCTGACCGACGAAGCCGTCGTTGGCGAGCTTCGCCTCGCTGCGCTTGATCTCGCTCTGCAGTCGCCCGCGCTCGGCGTCGCGCTTGCGGGCCACCACCGCCGGGTCAAAATCGCCGAACGGCAGGATCTCGACGGCGCCGCCGGGGACCGGAACCGAGGCGACAGGATCGCCGCCATCGGCCCACAGCTCGATCCGCGCCAGCCGCGCGACGTGCGGAGCGGTCTCCTCGTAGCCCGGGGCCGTGAGCCGCGCGGGGACGCGCTCACCGGCCTTCACGCCGGCCTGGTCGCGCCAGCCGCGAAGCGCCTGGACGGCCGCGATCGCCCGCCCGAGCTGGTCCTCGGCGCGCTCGTCGATCGCCGCCGGCTCGGCGCGCGGCAGCCCGGCCGCGAGCAGCCCCGATGACCCCGGGACGTACCCGTAGATCTCCTCGGTCACGAACGGGATCATCGGATGCGCGAGCGCGAGCGTCTCGAGGAGCACGTGCAGGAGCGTCTGCACGCACGCCTCCTCGCCCTCGTACAGCCGCGGCTTGGCGAGCTCGAGGTACCAGTCGCACAGCTCGCCGTAGACGAAGTCATACAGCGCGAGCGCCGCGTGCGAGAAGTCGAACGAGTCGATCCGGTGCCGGATCGACGCGCCCGCGCGCTGCAGCCGCGACAGGATCCAGCGGTCCTCGACAGTGGCCGGGTTGACGGCCGGGCGCGCATCGGCGCCGACCCGCGTCAGGATCAGCCGCGACGCGTTCCACAGCTTGTTGGTCAGCTGCTGCCCCTGCGCCACCTTCTCCTCGCTGAAGCGGACGTCCTGACCCGATGACATCGCGAGCAGCCCCCAGCGGACGGCATCGGCTCCGTAGGCCGGGAAGTCGCCGGGTGGTTGGGACCCCTGCGAAAACACCGACGGCCGCGGACCGCCGTTGATCAGATCCATCGGGTCGATCCCGGTGCCGAGGCTCTTGGACATCCGCCGGCCGTCTGGCGCCTGGATGATCGAGTGGACGTACACGTCCTCGAATGGGATCTCGCCCGTGAACTCGAGGCCCATCATCACCATCCGGGCGACCCACAGGAAGATGATGTCGCGCGCGGTCGAGAGTACGTCGGTCGGGTAGAACGAGCGCAGCGCGGGCGTTTGCTCGGGCCACCCGAGCGTCGCGAACGGCCACAGAGCGCTCGAGAACCATGTGTCGAGCACGTCGGGATCGCGCTGCCAGCCGCGGCCGGCCGGGGCCTCGGTCCCGGCGTGCACCTCGGACCCGCGGTACCACACGGGGATCCGGTGGCCCCACCACAGCTGGCGCGAGATGCACCACGGACGGATGTTCTGCAGCCAGTCGAGGTAGCGCTTGCGCTCGGACGCAGGGTGGATCCGCAGGCGCCCGTCGCGCACGACCTCGATCGCCGGTCGGGCGAGCTCGTCCATCCGCATGAACCACTGCAGCGAGACCAGCGGCTCGATCCGCTCGCCCGAACGGTGCGAGAACGGCACCGTGTGGACGAGCTCCTCGGTCAATGCGATCAGGCCATCGGCCCGCAGCTCCTCGATCACCGCCGCCCGTGCGTCGGTGACCGACAGCCCGGCGAAGCGCTCGGGGGCTTCGCCGGTGATGCGGCCGTCCTCGCCGATCACGGTCAGGACCGGGAGGCCGTGCCGGGCGCCGATCTCGAAGTCGTTGGGGTCGTGGCCCGGGGTGATCTTCAGCGCGCCGGTCCCGAACTCGGGCTTGACGTACTCGTCGGCGATGATCTTCAGCTTGCGGCCGACCAACGGCAGGATCGCGGTCTCGCCGATCAGCCGCTGATAGCGCTCGTCGTCGGGATGGACCGCGATCGCCGTGTCGGCGAGCATCGTCTCGGGCCGGACCGTGGCGACCGTGATCGCGCCCGAGCCCGAGGCCAGCGGGTAGTCGATGTAGTACAGCTTGTCGGTGACCTCACGATCCTCGACCTCGAGATCGGAGATCGCCGAGCGCAGACCGGGGTCCCAATTGACGATGTAGCGGTCGCGGTAGATGTAGCCCTTGTCATACAGCGCCACGAACACCTTCAGCACGGCCTCGACGTACTTGTCGTCGAGCGTGAAGCGTTCCTCGTCGTAGTCGCACGAAGCGCCGAGCCGCTCGAGCTGGCCGATGATCGCGCCGCCGTACTGCTCGCGCCAGCGCCACACCCGCTCGACGAACGCCTCACGCCCGAGCTCGACGCGGCTCGTGCCCTCTTCGATCAGCGCCCGCTCAACCTGCGTCTGCGTCGCGATCCCGGCGTGGTCGGTCCCGAGGATCCACTTTGTGCGCCGGCCGGACATTCGGTGATAGCGGATCAGGCAGTCCTGAATCGAGTTGTTGAGCGCATGCCCCATGTGCAGGACGCCGGTCACGTTGGGGGGCGGGATCGCGATCGAGTAGTTCTCCTCGGAGGTGCCGATCGGCTCTGGGTGAAACAGGCCCGAGGCGAGCCACTGCTCGACGATCCGCGGCTCGACCTCCGAGGGGTCGTACCGGGTCTTCGCTTCCAGGTCGGCAGCGCGGGCGCGGGAGTCGGACATGTTGAGGATTCGGGGTCTGTGGTCTGCTTGCGGCGGGGTCTGTGGTGCGCGTCGGTGGGGTCCGTGGTCTGCTTGCGACGGGGGCTGTGGTGCGAGCTCGAGGGCGGAGTGTAGGAGGCCGGGCGCGCAGGTTTACGACGGTTCTACATGGGGGTAACCAGTTCCGCGCAAAAGGGTCGGTCCAGCCCCCGATCATGTGCTGGTCTACGCCCGAACTTCTGCCGGGGAGGATCAAGAGCCGCCCCGACAGCCTTGAGGAGGCCCCCGCTTACGGCGGGGGCCTTTTCACGGGCAAACGCCCCTAAGCTGCCTCTTCCTCGGGCGTCGCGACGGTCACGAGGGTCGGCGGCGTCGCCTTCTCGATCGTGTCGCGAGTGACGACGCACTTCTGGACGTCGCGGCGCGACGGCAGCTCGAACTGGACCTCGAGCAGAACCTCCTCGATGATCGAGCGCAGGCCGCGGGCGCCGGTCTCGCGCTCGAGTGCCTTGTCGGCGATCGAGCTGAGCGCGTCATCGGCGAACACGAGCTCGATCCCGTCGAATTGGAAGAAGCGCTGGAACTGCTTGGCGAGCGCGTTGCGCGGCTCGGTCAGGATCTGCATCAGCTCCCCGCGCGAGAGCTGATGGATCGCCGACATCACCGGCAGGCGCCCGATGAACTCGGGGATCAGGCCGTACTGGATCAGATCCTCGGGGAGGCAGTGCTCGAAGATCTCGCCCGTGTCGCGCTGCTCCTTGGACTGGATCGCGGCGCCGAAGCCGACGCCCTGATGGCCGATCCGGCGCTCGATCACCTTGTCGAGGTTGGCGAACGCCCCGCCGCAGATGAACAGGACGTTGGTGGTGTCGATCGACAGGAACTCCTGATGGGGGTGCTTGCGCCCGCCCTGGGGCGGGACCGACGCGGTCGTCCCCTCGAGGATCTTCAGCAGCGCCTGCTGGACCCCCTCGCCCGAGACGTCACGCGTGATCGACGGGTTGTCGGCCTTGCGCGCGATCTTGTCGACCTCGTCGATGTAGATGATCCCGGTCTCGGCCTTCTTGACGTCGTAGTCCGCGGCCTGGATCAGCTTCAGAAGGATGTTCTCGACGTCCTCGCCGACATAGCCGGCCTCGGTCAGGGCGGTCGCATCGGCGATCGCGAACGGAACGTTGAGGATCTTGGCGAGCGTCTGGGCCAGCAGCGTCTTGCCGCAGCCCGTCGGTCCGAGCAGCAGGATGTTGGACTTCTGCAGCTCGATGTCGTTGTCATCGGACTGCATCATCTGGACGCGCTTGTAGTGGTTGTAGACGGCCACGCTGAGCGAGCGCTTGGCCTGCTCCTGGCCGACCACGTACTCGTTCAGGACGTCGTAGATCTCACGCGGCTTGGGGAGATTCTCGATGTCGAAGCTGGGCGGGGCGGTGAGCTCCTCATCGATGATCTCGTTGCACAGATCGATGCACTCATCGCAGATGTAGACCCCAGGTCCGGCGATCAGCTTCTTGACCTGTCGCTGGGACTTGCCGCAGAAACTGCAGAGAAGCTGCTCGTTGGAGTCCGTGGGACGTGCCATTCGATTCCTCTCTCCGGGAGTACGGCGCGTGACCGCCGGATCTCGCAGTGCTAAGACTAGTGCCTCAGTGCTGCGAGATCACGCGGTCAATGATTCCGTAGTCCTTCGCCTCCTCAGAACTCATGAAATAGTCGCGCTCCGTGTCCTGGCGCACCTTGTCCAGGTCTTGCCCCGTGTGCTTCGCGATGATCTCATCAAGCCGTCGGCGGACGTCGATGATCTCTTTAGCGTGAATCTCAATATCTGTAGCTTGGCCCTGAAAGCTGGACGAAACCTGATGGATCAGGATCTTGGCATTGGGGAGCGCCATCCGCTTGCCGTGCGCGCCGCCTGAGAGCAGCAGTGCGCCCATCGACATCGCGATCCCGACGCAGATCGTCTGCACGTCGGGCTTGATGAACTGCATCGTGTCGTAGATCGCGAGACCCGCGTACACCGAGCCGCCGGGCGAGTTGACGTAGAGCGAGATGTCCTTGTCCGGGTCCTCGGACTCGAGGTGCAGCAACTGCGCGACGATCAGGTTCGCGATCTGGTCGTCGACAGGGGTGCCGAGAAAGATGATCCGCTCGTTGAGAAGGCGGCTGTAGATGTCGAACGCGCGCTCCCCACGGGAGGTCTGCTCGACAACCATCGGTACGAGTGGGCTCATGGTCCTCGCTTCTTTTGCTTGCACGCCCGGATTCCTGCCGACTCTAGCAACGAGGCTGAGGCGGCTCGCAGGCAGAACTGCCGCTAGCTACCGGGGGTCCAGAGCTCGCGTCCCCCACCCTCCGGGTCGTCCTTGCCGGGGGTCCAGAGCTTCTGGCGGGCCTTGGCCTGCTCGACGCTGATCGGCGTCGCCTCCGCGACGATCACGTCGATCGCCATGCCGGTCGCGACCTCCTCGCGCAGGCGATCGAGCTGGCCATTCTTACGCAGCCGCTCGAGCAGATCCGGCGCGGGGGTGCCGGTTCGCTGGGCGGTCGGCTCGAGTTCGGCGAGCAGCTGCTCGTCGGTCGGCTCGATCTGCTCGGCGTCGACAATCGCCGCCAGCACGGCTTCGCGGCGCAGCGCGTTGGCGGCGTCGGGCTCGGCGTCGTGGGCGAGTGTCTCCTCGTCCTTGCCGGCGATCTGGAGGTAGGCCTCCTTCGAGATCCCCTGCCGCGCCAGCGCCCCGAGCGTCTGCTCGAGCAGCTCGTGTGCGCGCGCGTGAACGAGCTTGTCGGGCAGCTCGATCTCGGCCTCGGCCGCGGCCGCATCGACGACGGCCTCGCGGAACTCGCGCTCGATCGCCGCCTCGTCCTGCTCGCGCAGCGTCGAGCTGATGTCCTCGCGCAGTTCCTCGAGCGTGTCGAACTCCGATGCCTCGGAGGCGAAATCGTCATCGAGCTCGGGCAGGCGCTTGGCCTTGACCTCGCTGACGGTGACCTCGAAGCGGGCGTCGCGGCCGCCGAGCTCGCCCGGATACTCCTCGGGGAAGGTGACCTCGACATCGCGCTGCTCGCCCGCGCCCGCGCCGACGAGCTGCTCCTCGAAGCCGGGGATCAACCGTCCCGAGCCGAGTTCGAGGAGCTGGTCGCGGCCCTCACCGCCCTCGAACGGCACGCCGTCGACGCGTCCGAGGTAGTCGACGACGACGTGATCGCCGGTCTCGGCCGCGCGCTCCACCGTCTCGAGTGTCCCGAAGCGCTCGCGCAGGCGCTCGAGCTCCTCTCCGACGGCCGCATCGTCGACGTGCGGCTCTCGGCGGCCGACCTCGAGGCCCTTGTAGGACCCGAGCTTGGCCTGCGGGCGAACGCCGATCTCGATCGAGAACTTCATCGGCTCGCCCTCGGGCGGCAGCTCGCCGACGTCGAGCTCGGGCTCGCCGATCGGCGCGATCCCGGCCTCGTCGAGCGCGGTCACGTACCAGTTGCTGAGCGAGCTGCGCAGCGCCTCGTCGAGCACCGTCTCGCGGCCGAGCCGCCGGATCACGACCGGAGGCGGCACCTTGCCCTTGCGAAAGCCGGGAATCCGCATCTGGCGCCCGAGCTGGCGGGCGGCCTGCTGGACGCGGCGCTCGACCTCGTCGGCGGGCACCTCGGCGTCGACGCGCACGCGCGACTCCGGCAGCTCGGTTACGGTCGTTTTGACTACGGTGGCCATTGGATCCAGGCCGAGACGATAGCTTGACGTGAGTGCTCTCGCGGATTGCCGCCCGCCTGCTCACCGGCCCGCTTGCGTTCCTGATCGCGGGTGTGGTCGATGTACTCGCCTACGGACTAGGATCGCTCAGACGCCGTTCAGCGAACGAGAGAGGGTGAGCCGTGGCGGTCCTTGCATCAGTCCTTGATGACACTCAGCGCCGAACGCTCGAGGCGGTCTGCGAGACCTTCGTCCCCCCCGTGGAGACCGGGGAGGCGGATCCCGTCCTGCGCGAGTTCCTTGCCCGCGGCGCCGGTGCGCTCGGGGTCGCGGCCCAGATCGAGGGGCTGATGGGCCAGGCGATGTCGCCCGAGCAGGTCGCAGGGTTCGCGGCCCTGCTGGACGCCCTGGCCGGCAACGACTTCGCCACGCTGCCGCTCGAGGCTCGAACCCAGGTGATCCATGCCACCGCCGCCTCGAGCCACGGCGCGCGGCTCGGCGTGATCGGCCTGCGCAACCTGACGCTGCTGTTCTTCTACGCGCTACCCGACGAGCTTGGGCGGAATCCAAACTGGCCGGCGATCGGCTATCCGGGGCCGATCTCCGCGCCGCCGAGCCCCGAGCAGGCTCCGAAGACGATCCGGACGACCGACGTCGACGGCCCCAGCGCCACGCTCAGTGCCGACGCGTGCGTCGTCGGATCGGGTGCCGGCGGCGCGGTGATCGCCGCCGAGCTGCAGCGGCGAGGCCACTCGGTGCTCGTGCTCGAGATGGGCGGCTACCGCAACGAGTCCGACTTCAAGCAGCTCGAGCTCGTCGGGCTGTTCGAGCTGTACCTCGGCGGCGGGCTGCTCGCCTCCGAGGACGGCTCGATCTCGATCTTCGCCGGCTCGACGCTCGGCGGCGGCACGGTCGTCAACTACATGAACTGCCTGCGCACCCCGGACCGGATCCGGCGCGAGTGGGCCGAGCACGGACTCACCGGCCTCGAGGACCCGAGCTATGACGAGCACATCGACGCCGTCATGAGGCGGATCAACGCGACCGCCGAGGCGACGACGCAGAACCGCCAGCATCAGAAGATGATCGACGCGTTCGAGCGGCTGGGGATGGCGCACAAGACGATCGTCCGCAACGTCGACACCGCCTGTGAGGACCCGGCGACGTGCGGCTACTGCCTCGCGGGATGCCCGCGCGGCGCCAAGCAGTCGACGCTCAAGACCTACCTGCAGGACGCCTCCGACGCCGGCGCTTCGGTCCTCGTCGGCTGCCACGCCGACCGGATCCTGCTCGGCGAGGACGGCCGTGCGCAGGGCGTCGCCGCGACCGTCACCCACGCCGATGGCTCGAGCACTGCCGTGACCGTGCAGGCGGCAACGGTCGTGGTCGCGTGCGGGGCGATCGAGTCCCCGGCGCTGTTGCTGCGATCGGGGATCGGCGGCCCGGCCGTGGGCAAGCACCTGCGCCTGCACCCGGCCGCGATCGTCAACGGCATCTACGAGGAGCCGATCGACGCGTGGGCCGGACAGATCCAGTCCGAGGTATCCGACCATTTCGCCACCTGCGACGGCGAGCACGGGTTCCTGATCGAGTCGCTGGGGGCGATGCCGGCGGTCAACGCGGGCGGCGTCCCGTGGCGCGACGGCGAGCAGCACAAGCGCGAATTCGCGCGGACCTTCCGCCACCACGCCCCGTTCCTATCGGTCGCGCGCGACCACGGCGAGGGCGAGGTCGTGCTCGATCCCCACGGCCAGCCGATCGTCCGTTGGTCGCTCTCAGACGAGGTCGACCGGCGGCTGATCGTCAAGGCGAATGTCGAGCTGGCGCGTCTTCACCACGCGATCGGGGCACCGGAGATCCGGACCCTGCATGCCGAGGAGCTCGTCTGGCGGCGCGACTCCGGCGAGGAGTTCGAGCGCTTCCTGCAGCGGATCGAGCAGGCCGCGTACGGCCCGACCGATCTGATCATCTTCACCGCGCACCAGATGGGGAGCTGCCGGATGGGTGGCGACCCCGGCGACTCGGTCGCCGACGGTGACGGCCAGCTTCACGACGTCCCCGGTGTCTGGATTGGCGACGCAAGCGCCTTCCCAACCGCCCCCGGGGTCAACCCGATGGTCTCGATCATGTCGCTCGCCCACCGGACGGCCGACCGGATCGCGGCCGGGCTCAGCCCGCCATCGTGAACGACTCGGCACCCGGAATCCCCCCGACCGGGGGCCCGCCGCGGACGAGGTTGCGGATCTCGCGCAGGGCGACCGGCAGCGTCGTCGTGTCGTAGCTTCGCGATGCCTTGATGTCGGCGAGCATGCTGAGAGCACGCTCGAGCCCCGGCCCGTTGTGGCGCGACCATGCATCGAAGGCGGCCTCGCCGTCCGCCTCGCGGCCTCCGCTGTCGAGCACCTCGCGCGTCAGCAGCCGATGCAGGTTGTACAGGTCATCGCGCAGCGCGGCCCGCGCGAGCGCCTGCCAGCGGTTGGCGCGGGGAAGCTCGAGGATCCGGTCGCGCAGCCAGTTGAGCTCGAGTCTCGCCCCGAGCAGGAAGTACGTCGCCATCACCGCCTCGTCGCGGCGCTTGGTCGCGCTCGCCACCTCGACGATGTCGAACACCGACAGCAGCGGCGGCATCCCCGCCACCCAGTCGGCGAGCTCGCCCGGCACGCCGAGCTCGCGCAGCTCAGCCGCGCGCGCCTCGAACGCGTCACGGTCGGCGCCGTCGAGGACGCGGGGCATCGCGGCCGCCAGCATCTTCGCCCCGGGCTCGAAGTAGCGGATCGTGACGGCGATGTTGATCGACTGCGGGCTCGAGCGCACCAGCCAACGAGTCGCACGCTCGACCAGCTTGCGACCCTCGATCAGCATGCCCAGCTGCGTCTCGGCGTCAACCTTGTTGTCCAGCGTCTCGACCGCGGACCAGAACGCGCGCATGTCGTAGACCTCGCGCGCGACCGCGTAGGCGCGCGCAAGGTTCGAAGGCGACACGCCGGTCTCCTCGCCCAGCCGGAACGCGAATGTCGTCCCGGCGCGATCCACCAGCTGGTTGGCGACAACTGTCGCGATGATCTCCCGCCGCAGGCGGTGCCTGCGCATCGCGTCGCTGTAGCGGTCGGGCAGCGGGTGCGGGAAGTAGCGCTCGAGATCGTGTCGCAGATAGTCGTCCTCGGGCAGGTTGGATTCGAGCAGCTGCGTGTACAGGTGGATCTTGCAATGGGCCATCACGACCGCCAGCTCGGGTCCGACCAGCCCCTGATGGGCGGCTTTGCGCTCGGTGATCGTCTCGTCGTCGGGGAGGAACTCAAGCGCTCGGTCGAGGCCAGCGTGCTGTTCGAGGCTGCGGATCAGCCGGCCGTGGATGTCGACCATCTCGACCGACTGCGCGAGGGCCAAGCTCATCGCCTGGGTCTGCGTGTAGCTGCCGCGTAGCACCCCGTGCGCGACCGACTCGGTCATCTCGACCAGCAGCTCGTTGCGCTGGGCCTCGGTCATCTCGCCCGCGGTCACGAGCGCGTCGAGCAGGATCTTGATGTTGACCTCGTGATCTGAGCAGTTGACTCCCGCGACGTTGTCGATCGCGTCGGTGTTGATCCGCCCGCCGTCGAGCGCGTATTCGATCCGGCCGAGCTGCGTGAAGCCGAGGTTGCCTCCCTCGCCGACGACGCAGCAGCGCAGCTCCGCCCCGTCGACTCGCACCCCGTCGTTGGCCTTGTCGCCGGCGTCGGCGTGGGTTTCGCCGGACGCCTTGACGTACGTGCCGATCCCGCCGTTCCAGAGGAGGTCGACCGGCGAGCGCAGGACCGCGCGGATCACCTCGGCCGGCGAGAGCACCTCGGCCTCGATCGCGAGCGCCTCGCGAATCTGCGGGGAGAGCTCGATCGACTTGACGGTGCGCGGATAGATGCCGCCGCCCTCCGACAGGATCGATCGGTCGTAGTCGTTCCATGACGAGCGCGGACGCTCGAACAGTCGCCTGCGCTCCTCGAAGCTCGCCTCCGGATCGGGATCGGGATCGAGAAACACGTGCAAGTGGTTGAACGCCGCGAGCAGCTTGATTTGGCGGGACAGCAGCATCCCGTTGCCGAACACGTCGCCGGACATGTCGCCGATCCCGACGACGGTGAAGTCGTGGGCCTGGATATCGGTCCCGAGCTCGCGGAAGTGGCGCTTGACCGACTCCCATGCACCGCGAGCCGTGATCCCCATCTGCTTGTGGTCATAGCCGCGCGAGCCGCCGGATGCGAACGCGTCGCCGAGCCAGTATCCGTAGCGCGCCGAGATCTCGTTGGCGATGTCGGAGAAGGTCGCGGTTCCCTTGTCGGCGGCGACGACCAGATACGGGTCATCGTCGTCGTAGCGGACGACTCGGTCGGGCGCGACGACATCGCCGCCGACGATGTTGTCGGTCAGATCGAGCAACCCGCACAGGAACGTCCGGTAGCAGTCGATCGCCTCCTGCTGGAGCGCATCGCGCTCGCCGCTCGCGGGAGGCCGCTTGAGCACGAAGCCACCCTTAGATCCAACCGGCACGATCAGCGCGTTCTTGACCATCTGGGCCTTCATCAGGCCGAGTACCTCGGTACGGAAGTCCTCGAGCCGGTCAGACCATCGCAGTCCACCGCGCGCGACCTTCCCTCCGCGCAGATGCACGCCCTCGACGCGCGGCGAGTACACGAAGATCTCGAACCGGGGTCGCGGCAGCGGCAGGATCGGCACCAGCGTCGGGTCGAGCTTGAACGACAGGCACGGGCGTCGGGCGCCGTCCGCGCCGCGCTGGAAGTAGTTGGTCCGCAGGATCGCCCGCACGACAGTCAGGAAGCTGCGCAGGATCCGGTCCTCGTCGAGGCTCTCGACCGCGTCGATCGCCTGCTCGATCTCCGACACGATCTGGCCGGCGAGCTCGGAATCGCGCCGGTCGGGATCAAAGCGCGCGACGAACAGCCTGACCAGCATCGTCGCGATCTTCGGGTGGCGGACCAGCGTCCGCTCCATGTAGCGATCCGAGAACGCGATCCCCGCCTGCCGCAGATACTTGGCGACCGCGCGGACGATCGCGATCTCGTGCCCGCTGAGTCCGGCGGCCACGACCAGCCCGTTGAGCCAATCGTCCTCGAGCTCGCCGCGCCACACCCCGAGGAACACGTCCTGGAACACCTCGCGTCCCCGACCGACGTGCTCGGTCACGATCCGCAGACCGAAGTCGTAGATCCACACCGAGCTCGCGCCCTCGCGGTCGATCTCGTAGGGGCGCTCGTCGACGACCTTGGCTCCCATGTGCTCGAACGTCGGCAGCACGTCCGACAGCAACACGCCGCCGGAGCTGAACAGCTTGCAGCGAACCATCCCGTCTTGCGCCTCGAGCGGGCGGTACAGGCTCATGATCGGCTCATCGCTGCAGTCGAGCTCCTCCAGCCGCGTGATGTCGCCGACGGCCGAGCGTGGCGCCCAGTCGGAGCGGTAGCCGGGCGGGAACGACCGCTCGTAGCGCCGGCACAGTCGCAGCCCCTGCTCCTCGTCGTACTCCTGCACGAGCACGTCGCGCAGGTCGTCGGCCCACGCCCGCGTCGCATGCACGAGCCGCGACTCGAGCTCGGAGACGTCGACGTCGGCCGGCACGCCGTCGCGGCAGTGGACGATGTAGTGGACGCGCGCGAGCAGTGACTCCGACAGCTGCAACGTCCAGTCGAGATGGCTGCCGCCGAACTCCTCGAGCAGGATCCGGCCGACCCGCTCACGGTTCTCGGTGTTGAAGCGATCGCGGGGGATGCAGACGAGACAGGCGACGAACCGCTCGAGCGGGTCGTAGCGGACGAACAGCCGCACGCGCTGTCGCTCGCCGAGCCCGAGGATCCCGGTCGCGAGCGCGAACAGCTCCTGGCTGTCCATCTGGAACAGCGAGTCGCGCGGGTAGGACTCGATGATCTCGAGCAACGCCTTCGCGTCGTGGCTGTCGGGAGGGAACCCGGCGCGATTCATGACCTCGTCGACCTTGCCCCGAAGCAGTGGGATGTCGCGGGGGCTCGCGTGGTATGCGGTGGTCGTGAACAAACCCAGGAAGCGGCACTCGCCAACCACCTCGCCGTCGTCGCCGAAGCGCTTGACACCGATGTAGTCGAGGTACGCGGGCCGGTGCACGGTCGCGCGCGAGTTGGCCTTCGTCAGCACCAGTGCCGTCGGCGCCCGCGCAAGCGTCACCGCCTTCTCGCTGAGCTTGGTGAACGATCGCGGCCCGGGCTTGCGCAGGATGCCGAGCCCCGATTCGGGGATTGCCCGCAGCCCGGTCGCGCCGTCCTGCGAGACGAGCTCGTACTCGCGGTATCCAAGGAACGTGAAGTGGTTGTCGGCCATCCATGCCAGGAATGCCTTGACCTCGTCGAGGTCATCCGCCGGGACCGGCGTCGCGCTGCGCTCGAGCTCTCGCGCCACGTCATAGGTCCTGGCACGCATCGGCTTCCAATCCTCGACGGCGACGCGAACCTCCTCGATCACCCGCCTGACGTTGTCGTGGAGGGCGAGCAGCCGATCGCGGTCGGGCTCGCGCGCGACCTCGATGTGCAGGATCGACTCCTGGATCGCATCGGATCCACCGCGCGTCTGGTCGAGCACGTCGACCAGGTGCCCGCCTTCGTCGCGGCGGATCGAGATCACCGGGTGGATCACCAGGTCGATTCCATACCCCTTGCGCGCCAGCTCCATCGTCACGGAGTCGACGATGAACGGCATGTCGTCGCTGACGATCTCGACCACCGTGTGTGGCGAGTGCCAGCCATCGCGCTCGAGCTCAGGGTTGTAGACGTGCAGCTTGACCTCCCCGGGCGCGCGATCCTGGGCCAGGTTCCAGTGCGCGACCGTCGCTCCGTACAGGTCGAGCTTGCTTCGGTCCGCCAGATCCTCGGCCGGCACCCAGTGGTAGTACTGGCGGGTGAACGTCTCGCAGGCCGCGGCCTTCCCGTCGGGCAGACGCGCGCGAATGCGCGCGCAGACGGTGTCGATCAGCTCAGACTCGAGGTCCGCCGCCTTCACCGCCATTTCCTGACGCTTCCCTCCTTCCGACGCTAGCCGCGAGCTGGACGCGTGATCGGAGCGTACCGGCTGCCCGTCGACTCAAACAAACGTCGGCCCCCGCGGTTTCAGACTCGGAACGGCGTCGCGCGATGCCGACACACGCCGGGACAACCCCACGTCGAGGGAGAGCCCCTATGAAAAGACTGTTGATCCCGCTGCTCGCGGTATTTCCGCTGGCGCTCGGAACCGCCTCGGCCAGCGCCGACTTCCCGTGGCACGGCGACGGCCCCGGTAACGGCACGGTCCCGCTCGTCGGCACGGTCGTCTCGACCGATTCCACCGACGGCAGCTTCGTCGCCAACGTGTATGTCCCCAATCAGCACGACGGCTGGGGTGATGGCGGCGGCGGTCAGGGCGGCGGCGGCGGCGATCAGGGCGGCGGCGGCGATCAGGGCGGCGGCGGATTCGGAGACAACTTCGATACGCCCACCACCACGCAGGTCACGATCACGACCGACGGCAACACCAATATCCGCGTCAACGAGGCCGGCGGGACCGTCGGCGACATGTCGGCCGGCGATAACTTCGTCGCGCTGTTCAACGGCTCACCGGGCGACTCCCCGGACACGCTGGTCGCCAACCCGGCCGTCGCCGTGTTCGACCGGACTCCTCCCAAGCCGCATCAGCTGTACGCGTTCGTCGGCACCGTGACCGGCGTCGATCCGACCGGCGGGACCGTGACCGTCAACGTGTCGAACTCGCTGCCGAGCGGGCTCGTGCCGACCGGCTCACCGCCCGTTCAGTTCACCGTCGGCAGCGACACGATGATCCTCGGCGGCTCCGGCGGCGGCCTGTTCGGCGGTTCGCTCGGCGACGTCTCGGTCGGCGATGTCGTCGCGGGTGGGCTGATCGGCGACGCGGGTCAGACGCTCGATCAGGTAGAGGCGACGCCGCTGCGGCTGCTGATCGACTTCCCGATCACCGCAGGCGGAGGTGGCGGTGGCACGCCGACATCGAAGACCAAGACCCAGGCCCTGAACCGGGCGCTGGCGCTGCTCGGCTACAAGCCGGCCGCGAAGTCGAAGTCGCACAAGAAGTCCCACGGCCACAAGCACGCGCGCGGCCACAAGCACGCGCGCAGCCACAAGCACGCGCATTCCAAGAAGCATCACCACGCGCGGCACGCGTGATCTGAACAAGCGAGAGTTGGATCAGGGCGGGGGCGGCGTCGCAAGGCGCCGCCCCCGATCTCGTGCTGAGAACGGCACCGGATCAGTCGGAGGTCCCGAGGTCGAACACCGCGAGGACCCTCGGCGTCGAGATCGCACCCTGATCCCGGCAGGCCAAGCTCGGACTTGACAGCCATACGAACATATGTTCGTGACGAGCGACGGTAATCCGTACACGCGGTTCAGGCGCGCGCTGGAGACCGGCAACGAGGCGCTGGTCACGGCGGCCGCGCGCGAGCTGCCTCGGATCGCCCTCGACGACGCGCTCCGCATCTGCCTGGTGCTCCGCGGCGGCGACCCCGGCCGTTACGAGCGCGCGGCGGTGCGGTGGCTCGGCCGCTTCGCGCTCGAGGCCAGCGACGTCACGATCGATGACCTGCGGCTTGCCGCCGAGGCGCTCGATGCCCTTCCCCGCCGGGCCGCCGATGCGATGGAACGCCTGCAGCGGCTGTGCGTCGCTCGCGGAGTCGGGTGATCGAGGTCACTCGACGATCGCGAAGAACCGCAGCACGCCGGTCACCCGCAGCACCGCCATCGCATGCTCGGGCACGCGCGCGAGCGCGATCTCGCAGCCAACCGACCGGGCGTCGCGGCGGGCCAGCAGCAGCGCGTGCAAGCCAGTGCTGTCCATGAAGCTGAGTCCGTCCAGGTCGACCACGATCCGCTTGGGTCCGAGCTCGCGGGCGGCCGCGAGTGAACGCTCAAGTTCGGCCACGTTGGCCACGTCGATCTCGCCGTAGACGGTCAGCCACACGTCGCCGGCATCCTGCGAGCTCTCGACCAACAGCCGACCGCGGGCGGCACGATCAGAACGCGCTAATTCAGCCATCGCATCGATCTCGAAATTGTTGTCAGCACCGATTCGCGCCACCGGCGGGACGCGGCCAGTCTAACCCCCGCATGAGGTGCTGTCTACAGTGCCCCCGGTCGCCCGGGTTGTGCGCGGCAGGCCGCGCACAACCCGGGCCAGATTGATCAGCCGCGACCGCGCTGCAGCGCGCCGCGGCTGGCGGTCGTGAACTTGTAGACCGTCGTCGAGGTGAACGTGTGGCCAGGATCCAGCCGCGTCGACGGGAAGTTCGGCTGGTTGGGCGAGTTCGGGAAGTGCTGGGTCTCCAGCGTGAATCCGTCACCCTGCCGGTACGTATGGCCGCTCGTGCCGACCAGGTCACCGACCAGGAAGTTGCCGGTGTAGAACTGCACGCCGGGCTCGGTCGTGTAGGTCGACAGCACCCGTCCGCTACCCGGGTCCGCGGCGACCGCCGCGAGCTTCATGCCGGAGCCGTTGAGCACCCAGTTGTGGTCGTAGCCGTGGGCGAGCACGAGCTGGTTGCCGCGCGGCGCGGTCGCGTCGGTGATGTCCCGCCCGATCGCTTTGAACGAGCGGAAGTCGAACGGCGTGCCCGCGACCGGCACGATCGCCCCGGTTGGGATCAGGTTCGCGTCGGTTGGCGTGAAGCGGTTGGCATTGATCTTCATCAGCTGGCCGTAGACGTCGCCCGACCCCTCACCCGCGAGGTTGAAGTAGGTGTGGTTGGTCAGGTTGATCACGGTCGGCTTGGTCGTCGTCGCGCTGTAATGGATCCGCAGCGCGTTGTTCTGGGTCAGCGTGTAGGTAACAGTGTTGGTGACGGCACCCGGGAACCCGTTGTAGCCGTCCGGATCGGTATAGGTCAGCTTCAACGAGACCGAACTCGAGCTGGTCGAAGGGGTCGCGTTCCAGACCTGCGTGTTGTACGCGTCGACGCCGCCGTGCAGCGTGTTCTGCCCGTTGTTCTCGGGTGTTGGGTAGAACGTCCCGTCGAGTGTGAAGCCGGCATGATTTTGGGCTGAAACGAACCCCAGCCGGTTCGCGTAGCGGCCGATGATCGCGCCGAAGTACGTGTCTCCCGAGCCGCCGCTGGCCGGCCATGGCTGGTTCTGGAAGTCGTTGACGTAGTCGCTCAGCTTCGGGAACCCGAGTGCGACGTCGGCCACGCGGCCGTGACGGTCGGGTGCCCAGATCGACTGAACGACGCCGCCGTAGTTGGTGATCTTGACTGCCATGTGATTGCCGTTCGAGAGCGTGTACAGCGTCGCCTGCTGGCTCTGGTTGACCGGTGGATGAGCCGGTACGGTGCCCCAGTTCTGGCTCGTGATCCGCAGCCCTCCGCTGCCGCGAATCGTCTTGGAACCGCGATCGACGCGCGCGGCGCTGCCGTGACTGTGCGTCCGGCGCGCGGACGCACCGACGGCCAGCACCGCGACGAGGCCGAGGCTCAGCGCCAGGGCCGAGACGGCGGCGAGCAGCCTTCTGCTGCCGGAGAATGCATGCTGCTGCACAGGGTGACTCCCCTCTGTCTGCGCCCACACGAGATCGCGTAGGCGACTTTCAGTTGGAACAACCCGGCAGACGCCTACGACCCGCGCATCGCGAGCTCACCAGAGGACTTGGACGGTGACCGGCGAGCTGATGCGCGGACCATCCCGAGCACCAGCTCGAGGCTGATGAGAACGCTAACAAGCTTGAGCGGAATGACGAGGCAGTGCCGGTGCCGATCGCTACTTCCTACCCCGGCTGAGCGTCGTCAAACGACTTTGTCGAAGCGATCGCGACGTCTCGACGCGATCGCGACGAGCGACGCCTACGCAGCCACGAGCTGGTCGCGCTTCGCCGCGACGCCGTCGAGCAGTTCGCGGAACGACGCGTCGAACTTCTCGACGCCCTCGCGCTCGAGCACCTCGACGACATCGTCGTAGTCGATTCCGGCATCGGCGAAGGCCTCGAGCGTCCGATGCGCACCGTCGACGTCGCGCTCGAGCGTCGGCTCGACATGGCCGTGGTCCTCGAACGCGTCGATCGTCTGGCGCGGCATCGTGTTGACGGTGTTCGGGCCGATCAGCTCCTCGACGTAGACAACGTCGCGGTACTCGGGGTTCTTGGTCGACGTCGACGCCCACAGGCAGCGCTGAGGGGACGCTCCGGCGGCCTCGAGCTCCTCCCACCCGGAGCCACTGAAGATCTCCTTGTAGGTCTGGTAAGCCAGCTTTGCGTTGGCGATCGCGAGCGTGCCCTTGAGCTCGTCGTGGCCGCCCAGCTTGTCGAGTCGCTTGTCCGCCTCGGTATCGACCCGCGAGACGAAGAACGAGGCGACCGACGCGACCGTGTGCAGATCGCCGCCGCCGTCATGCAGGCGGCGCAGGCCGCGCAGGTACGCTTCGGCGGCCTCGCGATGGCGCTCGAGCGAGAACAGCAGCGTCACGTTGACCGGGATCCCATGCGCGATCGTGTCCTCGATCGCCTCCAGCCCCGCCTTCGTGCCGGGGATCTTCACGAACAGATTGCGGCGGTCGATCATCGCGTGCAGCCGACGTGCCTCCGTGATCGTGCCGGCCGCATCGTTGGCGAGGTTCGGGTCGACCTCCATCGAAACCCACCCGTCCCTGGTCGAGTCGCCCCGATCGAACACGCCGCGGAGCTCGTCGCATGCGTCGCGGATGTCATCGCGCGCGAGCGCGAGGAAGACCTCCTTGGGATCGGTCTGCGAGCGCAGGATCTCGCGCATCTGCTCGTCGTAGGCATTCCCGTCCGCGATCGCCGCCTGGAAGATCGTCGGATTCGACGTCACTCCCACGATCCCGCGCTCGACCAGGCTCGTCATCTCCCCATCGTGCAGGAACGGCCGCGATACGTAGTCGATCCACGGACTCTGCCCGTGTTCATAGAGGGACTGCAGGGGGGTGGTCATCGCGAACCTCCAAATTGGCTGTCGTCTTGGGCGTACCCGTAGCCGCGGCACGGAAACGAACCGGACACTAGCTATACCAGGCCGGCGGGCCGCGCTGGTGAAGGATTGCGAGCGGATCAGCGCGCGGAGCTTCCCACGGTCAGGGCGGTTGGCGTTGGCGCCCGCGAGGGCCGCCCGGACCCGGGATCTCGACCCACACGACAGGGCGTGTGAGATCATTCGCGCCCATCGACCGCCTCTCCCGATCTGGTGTCGCGATGAGCCGCGTAGCTCGCCCTGAAGAAGGAGGGGTATGAGGCGCCGTCCGTGGCTGGCGGGGTCGATGCCGGTCGCGCTGCTGCCGGCGGCGGCGTTCGCGGTGCATCAGCTGCGCTACATGCTCGCGTTCGGCGCTGGCGCCGGCGCCGAGCTGGCGCGCACCGGCCACTCGTATCTGCATTCGCTGGTGCCATGGATCGTGCTGCTGATCGCGCTCACGGTCGGCGGCTTTCTGCGCGCCGCCGGCCGGGCGCTCGCCGGCCACCGGACGTTGCCCCGCTACACGCTCTCGCTGACCGCGCTGTGGGCGCTGTGCTCGCTCGCGCTGATCACGATCTACATCTCGCAGGAATCGCTCGAGGGGTTGTTCGCGACCGGCCACCCGAGCGGACTCGCGGGAATCTTCGCCTACGGCGGCTGGTGGTCGATACCCGTCTCGATCCTGATCGGACTGGTGCTCGCGACCCTGTTGCACGGCGCCCGCTGGGTGATCGACGAAGTCGCCAGGCGCTACGCCTACCGACCGCTCTCACGCCCGCCTCGCGCCGCGGTTCTGGCGCATCCACCGCAGCTTCTTCTCGCGCCGCTCCCGCCGCTCGTCGGCGGCTGGTCGGGCCGCGGACCTCCGGGCTGAGCCCGCACGCGATTGTGCCCATGTAGCGGGCATTGCCGCGCTGCCCCGTTTCAGCCATCTACACACGGATCGCGAGAGCCGTAGCCGCTCCGCCACCCGCTCGGGACCGCACGAGCATCACCAGCGTGCTCGATCGCGAGAACCGCGGACGATGCAACGGCCGTGACACGGCCCACGATCCCAAGGAGATCCCGCTCCCACCAACGACCCCCCAACACACGCCATGAAAGCAAGCCAACACTCCCGTCCAGTTCGCCCGATGCTCGCCTGCGCGACTGCCACGCTCGTGATCGGCGTGGCGCTTGCCGGCTGCGGCTCGAGTTCGTCCGGCGTGGTCGGCGTTCCAAAGGTCGCGCCGGCCCGTACCTACTCGCTCGCAGGGTTTCAACCGTCAACGCCGGTAACACCGGGGCACCCGACGCTGCTCTCGTTCAAGATCAAACAACCATCTGGCAAGCCGCTCAGGGACTATCGAAAGTGCTGCGAACCACACGCCGGTGTAGATCTGGTCATCGTCCGCGACGACGATAGCCACCTCCAATACGACGACAGCGACATCGCGCCTGACGGTCACATCACCCAGCCAGTTGTGTTCCCGACCCCGGGCCGCTACAGAATCATCGTCAGCGCGTTCCTGCCGGTCACCAACCCGGAGGCACAGAACAACTTCCAGCTATTCACGCACGTCACCGCTCGCGGCGCCTACAAGCCGCAGCGGGTCCCGTCCTATAGCGCGACGCAGGCGGTCGACGGCTACCGTTTCGAAATCCAGGGGGCTCCACGTCTCCACGCAATTCAGGCGAGCTTCCTCACGATCAAGGTGACTGACCCGCAGGGGCATCCCGCGAAATTCGGAACCTGGCGCGGCGCGCTCGCGCACGCGATCTTCATCCATCAGGGCTCACTCGACTACTTCCACACCCACGTGTGCAGCCCCGGCGCGATCTACTGCACCTCGGCGCTTGGCGGCCTCAAGGTCACCGGCAGCTCGACTCGCCCGGGAAAGCTCCGCGTCGGGGTCCTACTCCCAGAGTCCGGGATTTGGCGGCTGTTCCTGATCACCTACCTGCACGGGCGGGTGATGACCACCACCTATACGCTCCGCGTCACGTAGGTAGCGCGTTCTTGCCGGGTGCCAGCGCAACCCCCCGCGGGAGCCAGGTCTCGGCGAGCGTCGCGATCTCGACCTCGTGATCTACGGCCCGAGGGACTTTGCCGGCTCGGTCGCTTGCCGCCGCGCCTGGGGATAGCGTCCACGGTGAAGCTATGAACTCACGTGCCCGCCGCCCCTCCCCCGCCACCCCCCTTTCCCCTCACCCTAATCGGATGATGAGCAGCCGATGCTGCGTGACCAGGATGCCGCTCGTGCAGGCTGACGAGCGCAGGGGTCGTTGATGGGTCAGGCGATCGGTCAGGCCCTCCCGTACGGTGTCGGCGTCGCGCTCAGCCCGGTGCCGATCATCGCCGTCGTGCTGATGCTGGCGACCCCGCGGGGCCGCGCGAACGGGCCGGCGTTCATCGCAGGCTGGTTTGTCGGGATCGCGGTCGTTGGAGCGATCGTGCTGGTGATCGCAAGCGGCGGTTCAGCGAGCAACCACGGCGCGCCGGCGACGTGGGTGAGCGTCCTCAAGATCCTCCTCGGCCTGCTGCTGTTGCTGATCGCCACGAGGCAGTGGCGCGGGCGCCCACGCCACGGCGGCCGCCCGGAGCTCCCGGCCTGGATGAAGACGATCGATGGCTTCACAGCGCTGAGGTCCAGCGGCGTCGCGGTGGCGCTCGCGATCGTCAACCCCAAGAACCTGCTGCTCGTCATCGGCGGCGCCGCCGCGATCGCTCAGACAGGCGTGAGCACCGGCAGCCAGGCCGCCGCGCTGATCGTGTTCGCCGTGATCGCGACGCTTGGCGTCGGCGCGCCGGTCGCGATCTACTTCCTGATGGGCGAGCGCGCGACCAAGATCCTCGCCGACCTCGACGACTGGATGGCACGCGAGAACGCGACGATCATGACCGTCCTGTGCCTCGTCATCGGCGCCAAGCTGATCGGCGACGCGATCAGCGCGCTCGCCAGCTAGCTCGAGTCAGTCGCGCGGCAGCGCGGGCAGCCCGGGCTCGGGAGCGATCGCGAATGCGGTCGTCATGTAGCCCAACAGCGTGTAGAGGCCACACAGCGCAACGAGTTCAACCACCCCGGCCTCACCGACGGCGTCCGTGACCACGCGCTGCAACGGCTCCGAAATCTCTTGGCCGTCGATGACATCGTCGACCATCTCGACCACGGCGCGTCTCACCGGATCGAACTCGGCCGGCACGCGCGGCGCGGCGAGCGCCGTGATCGTGTCGTCGCTCAGCCCGGCGAGCTTTGCAGGGCGGACGTGATGGGCCCATTCGTAGTCAATGCCGCGACGGGCCGCGAAGCGGAGGATTGCGATCTCGCGGAGGTCGTCGGGAAGCGTGCCCGCGAACCGGAGGCATTCGCCCAGCGCTCCGACCTGGCGAGCGACGGCGGGGTTGTTGAACATCGCTACGTAAACGGACGCCAGCTCAGCGCGCCCTTCCGCGTTGCTGCGCACTGCGGCCATCCGCTCGATCTCCGCGAGCGTAGCCGGGTCGGCCTGCGGCCTCGGATCGGGTAGCGGAACCATCAGTGGTCGTCTTCCCACTCGGCGACCGCTTCGCGCCACGGCGCCACCGGCGTCGGGTAGCGCTTGTCGATGCGCGCCGCGATCACGAACGGCCCCGGGAACGCGAGCGCCCGCTCGAACGCAGCCGTCAGCTCCTCGGGGCGGTTCACGGCGATCCCGTCACCGCCCATGGACCGCGCGAACGCGGGCCAGTCGATGCCCTCGATGTCGGTCAGTTGCTCGGGTCCGGGGCCGAGCTGCGATGCGCGGTACCAAATGTTCCCGTAGGAACGGTTGTCGAACACGAGCACCACGATCGGCACCTGGTGGCGGGCGGCCGTGTGCAGCTCGAGGCCGTGCATCAGCATGCAGCCGTCGCCGGTCGCGACCACCATAGGTCTGTCCGGCCGCGCCAGCTTTGCCCCGATCCCGAGCGCGATCGCGCCGCCCATCGGCCCCAGGTTGGCCAGTGACAGATAGTCACCGTCGCCGTAGCTCTGCCAGTACTGCGAGCACCACGCGCGATGGGCGCCCGAGTCGACGGCCACCACGGTGCCTCGCGGACACGCGGCGCGTGCCACGGACACCATCCGCGCCGGATGCATCGGCTCGGCGTCGCTGTCGGTGTCCTCGGCGCCGTACGCACGCGTCCCGCGCTGTCGGATCGCCGCCAAGAACGCCCGCCTCCCCGCAACCCCACGCTCCAACCCCACAGCCACCGGCCCGTCGGCGGCGGCGAGGTGCTCGAGAAACAGCCGCGGGCTCCCGGTCACCGGCACGCTCGCCGGCCACGTGCGGCCGATCAGGCTCGGATCTGCGTCGACATGGATCAGCTCGCGCGACGGAAGCATCTTGCGATTCCACTGCAGCGTGTCGCGCTGGGAGAGCGCCGAGCCGAGCACGATCAGCACCTCGACTGCGGGGTCGAGCACGGCCTCTGTCGCCCAGCGCGATCCGCCGTAGCCGAACACACCCAGTGACAGCGGGTGGTCCTCGGGAAGGATGCCCTTGGCGCCGAGCGTGGTCGCGACTGGAATCGCAAAGCGCTCCGCCGCCGCCGCCAGCGCCGCCGCGCCGTGTGCGTGCCCGACACCGATGCCGGCGAGGATGACGATGTTCGCCGCCGGCTCACGCTCAGCGCCATCGAACACTGCCAGCGCCGCCTCGAGCGCTTTCAGATCTAGAAACATCGGACGGTAGGCCGTCTCGGGCAGCGCCACCCACCGCGTATCGAACTCAGCCCGCTGCACGTCGAGCGGTACTGACAGGTGAACCGGCGATCGTTCGCGCAGCGCCGTAAGCGCCGCGATCCGAAGCTCCGTGTCGAGCATCCCACGCGAGCTGACACTGACGCTCTGGGCGGTCACAGGACGCAACACGGAGACGTCGTCAAGCGCCGCGCCACTTGCGTCCTGAAAGCCGCCGCGGCCTTCGCGGTCGGTCGGAACCTCGCCGCTGATCGCCAGCACGGCCGATCGATCGGCTCGCGCTCCCGCCAGTGCGGTGACCATGTTGAAGATCCCCGGACCCCCGATCCCAAACGCAACGCCGAGCCGGCCACTCGCGCGGGCATAGCCGTCGGCCATGTACGCCGCACCCGCCTCGTGCGCAGCGACGACCGTGCGCAGCCCCTGCGTCTCGGTCATCGCGGGCATGAACGGATCATTCATGCCGCCGGGGACCATGAACACGTGGTCCACTCCCTCGGCGACGAGCGATCGAACCACGTATGACGCCCCGTCCACCGGCCACACCCTACAGCCGGCAGCGCCGCCCGCTGATTTGGCGCGCGGGGGCCAACCGCGCGTTACGGCACTGCTTGAACAGCCGGCGCGTCCGGCGGGCTTGCACCGGCGATCGCCGGCTCGCCGCGAACGAATCGCGTGGAGTTGACGAGCACGTGGAGCAGCGCGCACGTCGCGGAGGCGACGCACCAGATGCAGACGGCGTGGATCACGCTCAGCTCGATGTACGTGAGGCCGGCCGAGGCCGCGATCGCAACGACCGTGAACACCATTCCGGCCGTACGTGCGCGCTGGCCGGGAAGGCAGGCCGTGATGAACAGCAGCGTGTAACCGATCAACCCGAACACCGGCAGCGGAATCCCGGCCACGTGCGCATAGCGAGAGTGCTGCACGGTCACACAGCCTCCTGACGCCAGGCAGAAGGGTGGGGTGTGGCGGAGGTAGACCGTCGTCAGATAGATCGCGATCGCCAGACCCGTCAAGCTGAGCGCCCTCGAGAGCCAGGTCAGCTTGTCTGTCCGCAGCACTCGCGACCAGCTCAGCTCGGTGCCGAGCAGACGCGAGAAGCGCCCTCGAAACTCAGTGCGATCGTCCCCGCCGGGGCGATCAGGGTCGGACGGCCAGGCCCGGCCCGCGACCGTGCCGTTCGTTTCGCTGGCGCAACTCATCACTCTCATCATCGTCGCGCCGGCCGGGCTCGCCATCCGTCCTGCGCCGCTGGCGCGGTTCGGCGCTCTACGGATGCCGATCGGCGCCGCTCAGCCGGCGCGGCACCTCGCAGCCTGCCCCACCCGCAGCCAAACCCCCCTACAGCGGCCGCCCTAGAAACGCCTCGAGCGCCAGCCATGCGGCCGCGTGAGCGAGCGGACCGATTCGGATCAGGCCACCATCGCTGTCGCGCTTGACGGTCGCGCTCAGCCCGACCTTCTCGAGGCGCTTTTGCTGGCCCGGATGCACGCTCGAGGCCGGTGGCACCGTGGTAATGGGCATCGATCCCAAAGCGTCCGCCTTCGACCGGCCACACGGAGGGCCGATCCGGAGCCCACACCGGGCCCGTCTCCGTCGGCAACGACGTGTAGTGCACGAGGTCAAGCCGGGCGTGGGCTCCGCGTCGGGTTGCGTGGGCATCTGATGAACTGAGTGGTGATGAGGCGAATGCGCTTCGGCTGGCTCGCGTTGCCGGCGTCGTTGGCGGCGCTGCTGTCCGGCTGCGCCACGTCCACCCCAGAGGCCCACTCCACAGGTGCCGAGCAGACGGCCGCCGCGGCTCAGACGATCACGGCGAAGGCGTCTGGGTACGTCGAGGCGAAACTCGACGTACCGGCAGCGAACCGGACGGGTGCCTTCACCACGGGCCACACGCTGCGGGTTCCCAGCGGCTGGAAGGCCGAGGTCTGGGCCTTGGTTCCGAATGCGCGCCTTGAGCAGTGGACCCCGCACGGGGCTCTGCTCGTCAGCGACCCCGATGACGGTCAGATCATCGAGCTGACCCCTCACTCGAATCGCAGCGCACCCCCATCGCAGCGGGTGATCGTGTCAGGGCTCAACGAGCCGCAGGGGATGGCGTTCGATCAGATCGGCGGACGGGAGGTTCTGTACGTGGCCGCGACCGACGCGATCTACCGATACGTCTGGCTCGGTAACCACGTGGGTTCGCGGACAGTGCTGATTCCCAATCTGCCGAGCGGCGACGACCACACGCTCAAGAACATCGTCATCGGGCGCCACCACGACGTTTACTTCGACATCGGCAGTACCTCCAACGCATCTCCCTCGCCACGGTCAAACCCGCCGTATGCCACGGTGATGGAGTACGCGCCCAGCGGCAGACGAATTCGCGTCTGGGCCAGGGGCATTCGCAACGGCGACGGACTGTCGTTTGCTCCGGACGGGTCGCTGTGGACCGCGATCAACGAGCGCGATGACGTCGCCTTCCCTTTCCACAGGGCCTACGGCGGCTCCTCAGACGCCTATGGCCAGGTGATCCAGACGTACGTCAACAACCACCCGCCCGACGAGATCGCGAAGCTGACCGCGGGTCGCAACGTCGGATGGCCGTTTTGCAACCCCGACCCGGACCTCGATCCCGGTGCTGCCAGCACCGGATTCAGATACGGCGAGTTGAGGTTCGACTTCGACGAGCAGACCAACCCCGCCGGCCACGCGCTGAACTGCAAGAAGCTCGCGCCACTGGAGCTCGGACTCCCTGCACACAGCGCTCCCCTGGGCTTTCACTTCCTCCAGGAGAGCAGGCTGCCGAAAGGGTGGCGCTCCGGAGCCGTCGTCGCCGTCCACGGGTCATGGGATCGACAGCCGCCGCGTGCACCCGCTGTCCTGTGGATGCCCTGGCTGCCCAAGCGCCACACGTTGGAGACAGCCCGGAGCCTGATCACAGGCTTCCAATACCCCAACGGCGATCGCTGGGGACGAACGGTCGATGCCGTTCCGGGTCCTGACGGCGCGTTGTACGTCAGTGATGACACCGCCGGAGCGATCTACCGCGTCGTTCCGTAGTCGCGGCTCCTTGCCGCGCGTACGGCCTCGGCGAGTTCGCGCACGCCGGCGCGGATCGCGGACTCCGGCATTTGCGCATAGCCAAGCAGGAGGACTGGCGGCTGCCCGCGCGTGTCGGGTCGATAGTCGGCCATCGTCTCGAGTTCGACGCGTCGGTTGTGGGCCTCCTCTCGGATTGCCTGTTCGTCCACGCCTTCGGGCAGCCGGGCGGTGACATGCAGGCCGGCGGCGATGCCGCTGACAGCGGCTTCTGGGAGCGATTCGGTGAGCGCGTCGATGAGCGCGTCGCGGCGGCTGCGGTAGCGGGCTCGCATCCGGCGGAGGTGGCGATCGAGCTCGCCGCGGGTCAGGAAGTCAGCGAACGCGTGCTGTTCGATGCGCGCCGTCCCGCGGTCGGCGAGGAGCTTCTCATCGCTGACGGTTTGCAGCAGCGACGGCGGCACGACCAGCCATCCGATGCGGAGCGCTGGTGCCAGGGTCTTGCTCGTCGAGCCGGCGTAGATAACCCGGTCAGGGTCGAGGCCTTGGAGCGCTCCGATCGCTGCGCGGTCGTAGCGGTACTCGGCGTCGTAGTCGTCTTCAATCGCGATCGTGCCGTGGCCACGGAGCCAGGCGAGCAGAGCGGTTCGTCGCTCACCCGTGAGCACGACGCCGCTGGGGTGCTGGTGAGCGGGCGTCAACACGACCGCGTCGGCGCCGGCGCGCTCGAGTTCGTCGACCCGCGTTCCGGCCTCGTCGACACCGATCGAAACCGGCTCCAAGCCGGCGTGCGCGACAACCAGTCCGTCGTCGGGGTTGCTCGGGTCCTCAAGCGCGATCCGCGTCGCCCCCGCGCTGGCGAGCGCGTGGCAGACCAAACCGAGGCCCTGGGTGTAGCCATTGGTGACGACGATGTGCTCAGGATCGGCGACGACGCCGCGGACGCGGCCTAGGTAATCCGCCAGAGCCGACCGCAGCACCTCGACTCCTCGGGGATCGCCGTAGCTGAGCTCGGCGTCGGTGATCGTCGCGAGTGCCTGGCGCAGCGAGCGCAGCCAAGCCGCCCGGGGGAACATCGAGACGTCGGGCATGCTGGGACGGAAGTCGAACCGCGCGCGCGGCGCTGCCGGCGCCACCATCGCCCGCGCCTCTCTCGCAACCGCCGCCGCATCCGACACACGTGGGTGGGCGCCCTGCCGAAGGCTCAGATAGCCCTCAGCAGCCAGCTGAGAATAAGCGTCCACCACGACCCGCCGCGAAACGGCGAGCTGGCGCGCCAGATCACGTGTGGACGGGACCCGCGCGCCAGGTCGCAGGGCACGATCTCGGATCGCCCGCCGAAGCTGATCCTCGATCTGTGTTCCGAGTGTCCGAGAGCCGTCACGGCTCACGGATACGAGCATCTCTAGCGGCTGACTGGTCTCGTCCACGGCCGTGATTGTGGATCTTCCACCTGCACCAGTGGAAACCTAGCATTGGCGCATGCACTCGCTCAAATCATCCCCCGGTGTACGACGCCTGTTCGCCACCTCGATCCTCGCGCGGTTGCCACTGGAGATGCTGAGCATCGGGCTGCTGGTCCATGCCCGGCACCTGACCGGATCGTTCGCTGCGGCTGGCTTGGTCACCGGCATCTACGCGATCGCGGTCGGCATCGGCGGGCCTGTGCTCGGGCGGCTAGTCGATCGCCGTGGCCAGACGTCGGTGCTGCTGGCCAGCGCCACCGTGGCCGCTGCGCTGTTGTTCGCGATCGCGGCTCAGCCGGTGAGCGCTTCGCTCGCCGTCCTTCTCGTGCTCGCGGCCGGCATCGGGTTGGCCACCCCGCCGGTCGGCGCCTGCCTGCGAACCCAACTACCGGCGCTCCTATCCGATCCCAGCGCCGTCCGTGCTGCCTACGCCCTGGAGACGTCCGTCGTCGAGCTCACGTACATCTTCGGGCCGCCCCTCGCGCTGTGCATCGGCGCCCTGTGGTCTACCGGCGCGGCGCTCGCGGCGGGTGGGACCGTCCTGCTGTTAGCGACCACGGCGTTCGCCGCGCAGCCGGTCTCACGCAGCTGGCGACCGGCGCCGGTGCAACGGCGAACGCGCGGCGGCTCGCTGCGCACGCCGGCGATGCGAACGCTGGTGATCGTCCTGATCGCCGTCGGCGTGCTGCTCGGCGCGGACGAGGTCGCTGTCGTCGCGGCCGCCAAGACGCTTGACAGCGCCACGGCAGCCGCCCCGCTGCTCGCCGTCTGGGGCGTCGGGTCGTTCGCGGGCGGGCTGCTCGCCGCCCGCCTTGGCGGCGGAGGTCGCACCGCCGCCGGCCTCGCGCTCCTCCTCGGGGCCCTCACCGTCGGACATCTAGCGCTGATTCCGGCGGCCGGCAGCGTCGTCGCGCTCGGGGGTGTGCTGCTACTCGCCGGCACAACGATCGCGCCGACTGAAGCCACGATCTACGCGATGGTCGACGACGCCGCGCCGACGGCGACCATGACCGAGGCGTTCGCCTGGCTCGCTACCGCGATGGCAGTCGGCGGTGCCGTCGGCGCGGCCTGCGCCGGCCTTCTCGTGGACGGCGCCGGGCCCACCGCAGGATTCGCCCTCGCCGGCGGTGCCGGCGCACTCGCGGTGCTCACGATCGTGCTGCGGTCGCGCACCCTCGCCGCTCGCCGGGCGCCCGCAATCACCCCCCTGGACAACGGCACCAGTGAGACCGGCGCACTGCCTCCCGCCGCCTCAGTCGTAGCGCAACGCCGGAACGCCCGACGCGTTGGCGCGGCCTTCCGGGGTCACATCGAGCACATTCCAGAGTGGCCAGATCGAATCGACGTGGCGAGCATCCATCCCCTCGTCTCGCGGCGCGTACATCAGCTCCGAGGCCCACGCGTGACGGAACTGGTCGCCGTCACGGACGAACGCGTTCAGGACGGGCATCTGCTCGCCTTCCGGAGTCTCGGCGTTGTAGTCGCGGTTGTAGGCGTTGCTGCGGGAGGACAGAAGCCGCAGGTGGCGCCAGCCACGTTCGCGCGCGAACGTGCGGATCCGGTCTGGATCGGACTTTGCGACCACGGCGAGGTTCAGCACGCGCCCCAGATGAACGGCGGCGCCGTCGAGCGAGTCCAGAATCGAGGTGCATGACGCACACGGGGTCTCCGACAGCGGAAGCCGAGCCGTCTCGCCGTCCGCGGGCCCCGATCTGCTGTCGCCTGAGTACCGCGGGAACATGAAGCTGTAGACGACGAGCGTGTCCTTGGCCCCCTCGAACAGCTCGCTGAACCGAACGTCGCTGCCGTCGGCCGCCTCCTCGAAGCGGTAGTCATCGGGAACGATGCCGCCCGGCGGCAGCGCGCGTCGCTGGGCCGCGACCTGCTCGATCGCTCGCCGCAACCCGGCTTCGGCATCGAGCAGACGATTGCGCTCGCGACGGTACTCCTCGGACTCTCCGGGAAAATGAATGCCGGGGTCAATGTCGGTCATCTACCTGCCTCCTCGTGTGGGGTCCTGAACGGTGCGCGAGGCGAAGCTCCAATGTCTCGATCCTCGCATTGTGTGTCTCCTTTCTGGGTGGCCGGCGCTTGGGCGGTTCGGGTCAGGCGGCCACCGGCAGCTCGCCGGCCTCGACGGGGACGCTCGCTGCTGTGCGCCGCGGGCTGATGCAGCATGCGGCCAGCGCCGCCAGGACGGCGAAGCAGGCGCAAGCCCAAAGCGCGGGTCTGAAGCCGGCGGTGACGGCAGCGGGGCTGCCGAGATGACCGTTGGCGGAGAAGATGGCGCTGCCGATCGCGATCGCGAAGACCGCACCAAACCGCTGGGCCATGTAGTTGATACCGGATGCCTTGCCCATCTCGTGCGGCGCGACGGCGCTCAACACTGCGGTTGGCACCGTCGGGAGGGCCATTGAGATCCCCACGCCGGCGATCAGGAGCGCGATCACGAGCTCGATCCAGCTCGTCGCCAGCGAGCCGCGCCAGGCGACCCAGACGAACCCGGCCGCCAGCATGCTCAGCCCGACGACCATGATCGGCCGGCGGCCGATCCGATCGGAGAGAGCGCCGGCGACGGGAGAGACGAACATCGGTGTCGCGAAGAACGGAAGCAGACGCAAGCCAGCGCCGACCGGTGAGTAGTGGCGCGCGAGCTGGAACTCTTCGGTCACCAGAAACCCGGCCGCGAAGATTGCGCCGGACATCAGGAACGTCGTCAGGTTGCCGATCGCGAACTCGCGGACCGAAAACATACGCAGCGGCACCATCGGCTCGGGGACCAAGCTCTCCCACCGGACGAACGCGACCAGCAGCACTGCCCCCGCGACCAGCGTGCCGAGCACCTCGGCGCTTGACCAGCCGACGTCGCCGGCGCGGCTGAGCGCCCAGACCAGGGAGACGACGCCGGCGGTCACGAGCCCGACCCCCACCAGGTCGAGTCGCTCGGGTGCGCCGTAGCTCTCGGGCAGCAGCCGAAGGCCGAGCAGCACGGCGATCACGCCGATCGGGACATTGATCCAGAAGATCCAGTGCCAATCGATGCTTTGCGTGACAGCGCCGCCGACGATCGGTCCCAGCGCGACCGCGAGCCCGGCGAGGCCGCCGTAAATCCCGACGATCATCCCGCGCCGCTGCGCTGGGAAAGCGGTCGTCAGGATCGTCAGGCTGAGCGGCAGGACGATCGCGCCGCCGAGCCCCTGGAGCGTACGGGCGGCGATCAAGTCGGACGCGCTCGGGGCCACGGCGCAGGCGACGGAGGCGACCGTGAACAGGGCGAGCCCGCCGGTGAAGACCTTCCGGCGCCCGAGCCGGTCGCCGAGCGCGGCGGCGGTGACGATGCCGGCTGCGAAGGCGATGCCGTAGGCGTTCAACGTCCACTGCAGGGAAGAGAGGCTGACATGCAGGTCGCGTTGCATGCGCGGCAGGGCCGTGATCACGACGACCGAGTCGAGAATCACCATGAAGTAGCCGATCGAGGTCAGGCCGAGAACCCAACCGAGACGGCGGTTCGTTGTCGGTTCGTGTCTCATCTGTCCTCCTATATCGCGATCGCTTCGTAGACGTCGACGGCGCCGCCGATCTCGAGGACCGGGCAGCCCTTCGCGAGCTCGAGCGCCACATCCAGGCTGTCGGCCGACACGATCGAGTAACCGCTCAGCCCACGCGAGCCGCCATCGCTGACCGAGGCGCCGGGGCCGACCGTCTTCGCGGTCCCGGTCGCGGCGCCGCCGTCGACGACGGCCGAGCCAAGCCTTTCGAACCACTGACCCCACTTGGCATACTGGGCGTTGCGCTCGGTCTCGTCGGCGGCCACACCGCTGCCGCCGCTGTACGCGAACAGGTAATTCGCCATCTCTGCACCCTTTCGGTCGTGGCCGGCGTGGATGCCGGCCCTTTGATCTGATGACGAACAGCCGACGCTCAGACGGACACGGCGATCGAGAAGCTGCTGCGGTGTCCGTCTGAGCGGCCGTCGTTCGTCCAATAGACGAACCGGCAGCTCGAGAAGGGAGCGCAGATGCAGTACGTACTGCTGAACTACACAAAGGCACGGACGGCCGAGGAACAGCGGCCACGCGAGATGCAACCCGCCGTCGCCGCGGTCCTGCAGCGGCCCGATGTGAGCGGCTGGGTCCGTCTCCAGCCGGCCGAGTCCGCGACGACCGTACGGCTCGAGGCGCGAAAGGTGCTGTTGACCGACGGCCCGTTCGTTGACAGCAAGGAGTTCCTCGGCGGGCTGATCCTGGTCGAGGCTGAGAATCTCGACGGCGCGCTCGCAGTCGCGGCCGAGCTGCAGGAGCTCGACGTCACGGCGGCGATCGAGGTCCGTCCTGTGCTCGAGCAGGAGCTCGGGGGTGCTTGAAGACGTCTTTCGCGATCAGTGGGGCCGCGTGCTCGCCACGCTCGTCGGCCTTCTCGGCGACATCGAGCTGGCCGAAGACGCGGCCCAGGAAGCGTTCGCGCTGGCCGCCGAACGGTGGCCGCGCGACGGTCAGCCCGAGAACCCGACCGGTTGGCTGATCGCCGCTGCTCGCAACCGCGCGATTGACCGCATCCGGCGCCAGCGGACACTCGCGATCAAGACCGAGCAGCTGAAGTGGGAGCTGCGAGAAGGATCGGAGGAGACGATGGACGAGACGGCGACCTTCGCCGACGAGCGGCTCGAGCTGATCTTCACCTGCTGCCACCCGGCGCTCGCGCTCGACGCGCAGGTCGGGCTCACCTTGCGCACGCTCGGCGGCCTCTCAACCGAGGAGATCGCACGCGCCTTCCTGGTCCCGTTCGAGACGATGAGCAAGCGCCTGACACGCGCCAAGCACAAGATCCGGGACGCCGCCATACCGTTTGCCGTCCCGCCCGATCACCTCCTGCCCGAGCGGCTCGACGCGGCGCTCGCGGTCATCTACCTGATCTTCAACGAGGGCTGGGGCGGCGGTCGCATCGACCTGTCCGCAGACGCGATCCGCCTCGGCCGCTCGCTTGTCGAACTGATGCCCGACGAGGCTGAAGCCCACGCCCTGCTCGCGCTGATGCTGATCAACCACGCCCGCAACACCGCCCGCTTCCGAGACGGCGAGCTCGTCCTTTTCGACGACCAGGACCGTGCGCTTTGGGACCAGACGCAGATCGACGAAGGCCGCCGACTGCTCGGACGGGCGCTAGCCCTCCGGGGGGGCGGGCCGTACGTGCTCCAAGCAGCGATCACCGAGCTGCACCTCCAGCATCCACGCGACTGGGAGCAGATCGCGCTGCTCTACGAGCGGCTCGAGCAGATCACCAGCTCGCCGGTCGTGACGATGAATCGCGCGATCGCCGTCGCCGAACTCGAAGGACCGCAAGCGGCGCTCGCCCTACTCGACGTGCTCGAGCTCGACGACTATCGCTATTACCACTCGACGCGCGCCGACCTGCTGCGGCGGCTCGGCCGCAACGACGAAGCGCGCGCCGCCTACACACGCGCCCTCGAGCAAACCCAGCCAGGGCCGGAGCAGCGGTTCCTCGAGAGCCGCCTCGCCGACCTCGCGCAAGGCGCCGAGCAACAGTCGGACCCGTAGGGCTCGCCCGGCTGGTTTCTCCCGGCTGTGGACGTGCGCCGCTGGGTATCGTGATCGGGCATGGCCGAGCGGGTCGATCTGGGTCCATGCACCGCGATTCGTCACGAAGCGAGCCGCGAGCGCTATGCGGTGCTCCTTCCGGGGATGGTCTACCCGACGCGGGCTCCGGTGCTCTGGTTCGCGCGTGAGGCGGCGATGGCGCTTGGCTACAGCGCGATCGAAGTCCTCGGCGAGCCGGTGGAGCATGCCGATCAGCTCGGATGGGAGCGCGACTGTGCCGACAGAGCAATTGCCGCGGCGGGATCGGCGCGCGTGGTCGTAATCGGCAAGTCGCTGGCCAGCTTGCTGGCACGCGAGATCTCGGATCGCGATCTGCCGGCGGCGTGGCTGACACCGCCATTGACCGAGCCTTCGATGATCGACGCGCTGAGCCGCGTGCGCAGCCCGACGCTGCTGATCGGTGGGACCGCCGACGCGATGTGGAATGCCGACGCGATTCCAGACAACGCTGCACTCCAGGTCGTGGAGCTTTCCGACGTCGATCACGCTCTCCAAGTGGCAGGCGATCCCGTCTCGTCCCTCCACGCTCTGGGTCAGATGGCCGAGGCCCTGACCCGCTGGCTACAGCAAATCCGATAGAGCGCGAAAGCGACCGCTGAACCGCCAAGACTCGGCTACGCGACCAGTGCCTCGAGATACGTCGCGACCGCGTCAGGATCGCCTCCGTTGTCACAGAAGCCGACGTATCGATCCGGACGCACCGCAAGGATCGTCACGCCGCCGACGCCGAGCTGAGCCGCGATCGTCTCATCGATCCTGCCGACCGATCCGTCACTCGGCCTTGTGCTGAGGCCGACGACCGAACTGACGACGGGACCTCGGAACCGGGCCAGCTCCGCGACGACGTCGCGTACTCGACCCGGGTCCGCCTCCGGGCCGCCAAGGACGAGAAGGGTATGGCCTGGCTGGTGGGCCAGCTCGTGCAACGGACCGGGACCACCGTCGGGCGGTTCGACGGGGCCAATGTCGGGAAGCAGGACGCCAGCCGCCAGGCCCGGGCCGTGCTCACCGGCCACCGCCCGCGACCGCGGGTATGACCGGTCCAGTTCGGAGGCAGCCGCCGCCTCGTGGCGAGCCGTGTCCGGATCGGCGAACGTACGTCGGATTTCCGCGTCGCGGGTGGCTCGCTCGGCGACGCCGGTCATCGCCTGCGCGCTCTCCACGTCCGCGCCGGAGGAGACGATCCGCTTGGCGACCGGCCGCCGCTCGGCCTCATACGTGTCGAGTAGATCCGGGCCTGACTCGCCACGGCAGACGAGGGCCAGCTTCCAGCCGAGGTTGAAGGCATCCTGAAGGCCGGTGTTCATTCCGTGACCCTCGGCAGGGGTGCAGGCGTGGGCGGCGTCGCCGGCCAGCAGCACCCGGCCGGTCCGGTACCTGCTGGCAACACGCGAGTGACAGCGGAATCTGCGTGGATTCTCAACGGCCGTGAACCTGGCCCTCGGTGCATAGTTCAACAGGACCCCGCCGGCCTCGGCAACGAGGTCGCTCGTCTCGGAGGTCGGCCGCAGATAGATCCGCCACCGCCGTTCGGGCAGTGGCGTCATGATCACGGGGGGTTGGTCGAAATAGGCCAAGACGATGTCGTAGTCCTCGTCCCATCCCTCGAGTGACGCGTCGAACACGGCCCACGGAGCTTCGATTTCCGTGCCCGGGAACTCGATCCCGGTCGCCTGCCGAACGGTGCTGTGGTGTCCGTCACATCCGACCACCCATTGCGCGGTGACCTCGCGCTCCTGGCCGTCGAGCTCGAGCCTCGCGATGACCCGGTCTTCGCTCGGTGCCAGGCCGATCAAACGCGTCGAGCGTATAACAGCGCCGCCATGTGCCTCCAGATAGTCGGTCAGGACGGACTCCGTGACCTCTTCGGAGACACCGATCTGAAAGCCGTAGCGACTGCGGGTGAGATCCATGTCGAGCTCGCCCAGGATCTCGCCATCAGAGTGAAAGCGCGCGGCCCGCGTCATCACACCCTCGGTGAGGAACCGCTCTGCGACCCCGAGCGACTCGAAGATCTCCAGCGACCGTTCGTGAACGACAGTGGCCCGATCCCATCCGCGGGGGGCATCGAGCGAGTCGATCAGCAGACACGACACGTCGCGGCGGACCAGCTCCGCGGCCAGCAGCAGTCCGGTCGGCCCGGCTCCGACGACGAGAACCTGCGGGCTCGGCCCGATCGTCTCCTCCAGGTCTCGCTTCATCGCAGCCCCTCTGGCTCGGCCTCCGTTGCCGGCATAGGCTACTGCGGAGCGTCAGCCGAAGCCGGGGACGAACGGCTTCTTGTCCGACTGGCAGACGGTGCCCTTCGGTGGCGTGATCAGCCGCACCAGGTAGGCGACGCGGGCGCGGTCGATGCAGGCGCTGGGATCCTGGAAGCTGACATGACCGTAGCCGTTGTGGGTGAGCAGAACGGCGTTTCCGAGTCGCCGAGCCGATCGCACCGCGTTGATGTAGGGAGTCGCGGGGTCGTGCAGGGTCCCGATCAGCAGGATCGGGTTCTTGGTCTTCGCGTTCCAGGGGCCCCGGTAGTTGTCCTGGCCGCGGACCGGCCACGACGCGCACGGGGCCCACAGCCACCAGCCGGACAGCCGGCCATACAGACGATCGCCTCTCGAGAGGCGACCGATCACCTGCGGCCAGCGCCGCAGCGGCATGCGCGCAGGGGCGTCGGCACACGAGATCGCCGCCGACGTCGTCGCGCCCATGAAGCCGGCCGGCGTCAGCAACTTGCGCGCCTCGGTCGCGAGCGCTGAGCCGTCGCCACGCACGGCGGCGTCGAGGTCCTTCGCGTCCTGTGGCCAACTCCGCGGGATCCTCAGCGGAGTGAACTGGGATAGCGCCAGATCTTCGTAGGTCAGCTTGCCCGGCGGATTCGCCGTCGGGGCCGCGATCGGCCCGCGCTTCAGCCGCGCGAACAGTTCGTTTACCCGCTCGGTCGCGGTCTGGCTGCCGCCGGCGAGCGCGCAGCGCTTGGGCCCCGCGCTCTCACACAGTGCGAGGAACTGCTTGAAGACTGCGTCGCCGCCGGACGCCTGGCTGGCGACTCTCGACTCGGCTCCCTTCGCGTACGGGACCGGGTCGACGACGGCGTCGAGCAACATCGCCCTGACCCGCCCGGGGAACATGTTCGCGTAGGTCTGGCCGAGGTAGGTCCCGTAGGAGAGGCCCACGTAGGTCAGCTTGCGATCGCCGACAAGGCGACGCAGGTAGTCGAGATCGCGGGCAGTGTCGGCGGTTGAGATGTGCGGCAACAGCCAGCCGCTGAGCTTGCCGCAGCGCCGCGCCAGCTCAGCGATCTTGTGTGCATAGCGCCTCGAGGCAGCCGTGGTAACGGGGATCGAGACGCCCTTCCAGAAGCTCGCCTCGCTTCGCTCGCTCGAAAAGCACCGAACATGGGTGCTCGCGTTGGTGCCACGGGGATCCCAGCTGACGACGTCAAAGCGGCCCGCTCCCCACGTGTCGAGTTCGGCGCCGGCGCCCCGGACCAAGCCAACGCCGGTGTCGCCCGGCCCACCCGGATTGATCAGGATCGAGCCGATCCGCTGCTTCGGCTTGCTCGCGAGGTGGCGGATCACCGCCAGTTCGATCTTGCGACCGTTAGGACGGTCCCAGTCAAGCGGCACGCGTACCCGCGTGCACTGCAGCCGCACCCCGGGCGGGTCACAGGGCGCCCAATGGATACGGGCACCGACGGCGCCCTTCGAGCTGGCCGACCCAGGCCCGGCGGCAACCGCGCCACCGACCGACAGCGCCGCAGCCACTGCCACGATCGCCGCGAGGCCGCTTCTGGGGTTTAGTCGGATCTCGGTCACGGTGGCGCTCACCTCGTTCCTGATTCGTGACAGGGTCGGCGGGTTCGTCCTACAGCTGAGCGCCGCGCCGGCCGGCGCGAGCCACTCATCTCGTCAGACGCAGCTTCAGCTGCTTGGGGCGTCGGTACCGTCGGTGCCGAGTTGTTCGAACACGGCGTCTGCGCGGCCCTCGACGGATGGGAACTGGCGCGCCCACGCCTCCGCGTGCCGCTGCTCCATCAGCGGAACATCGAGTGTCACCTTGGAGTGGTCTGCTGGGTCGTATCGGATCGGCACGACGTCTCCCTCGATCAAGGTTCCGACTTTGGGCCTCCACAGCCCACCCTGCTCGAATTCGCCCGTCGAGCCATCGGGAAACTTGATGCGGACCCGCACACACTCCTGGCGGTGTTGATGGGTCCAGGCCTTGAACACCACGCCCTCGGTCTGTGCGCCATTGGAAAGCAGCTTCTGCTTGTGCCCGAACATCGACCGAACCCCCTCGGCTTCGTTGTTGGGCGCAGGCTACAGAAAGGCGGCCGCGCCGAACGGACGAGGAACTGAGACCCCGCAAACCGCGGTGCCGGCATCATCTGCTGGGTCGTCACGTGCTCGCCGGTTTCGCAGGACGGCTATCGGTGTTGTTCGATCAGCAGCTTGGCCATCGCTTGGGCGCGCTTGGCGGCTTCGGGGTCGCCTGCGGCAGCGCAGACGATGGATCCTTTCATCAGGATGTGCCAGGAGCGCGTGAACGACTCGGTGGCGCGCAGCCCGGCTTCGTCGGCCAGTTTGGTGATGATCGAGCGGACGTTGTCGATGTGCTCGATACTGGCCCTGCCGGCGGGGTGGGTGGCGCCCAGCTCGAGGAGCACGTTTACGAAGGAGTCGGCCTCGAAGTCTTCGCGATGAAACCATTCATCGAACAGGTCGAAGATCGTCAGCAGCTGCTCCTCCGGGGTTGCGGCGCGGCGCCTGGCCTCGCCGTCGATCCAGGCCAGCGTCCACCGCTGCTCGCGCAGATTCAGGAATGCGAGCACGAGATCGTTCTTGGAGGCGAAATGGTGGTAGAAGGTGGCCTTGGCGACGCCCGCGCGTCGGATGATCTCGTCGACGCCGATGGCCTGGATCCCGTCGCGGGCAAAGAGCTCGTATGCCGTTTCGAGGATCCGGTCGCGCGCACTCGGCCCGGTTGCTGCTTCGCGGCTGTTTGTCACGGCCACGATGGTACCTCTAACAGACAGGTCGTTCTGCAGTACACGTAGCGGTCTGTACACCAGAGTCCGGGCCGCGTTTCCTATCAACACGCGCGGCGCAACTCGCTTGACAGACCGGTCCGTCTAGTGTAGATAGACAGGTCTGTCCAGCCATCACGACTTTGGAGGTGACACGATGGATTCGTCCGGCGAGGGCTCGAGTCGCGATACCGTCGGCGACCGCATCGCCGAGATGGCGGACCACCGCCTGATCAGGACGGATCTCGAGGGACGCCCCCGGACGCGCATCGCACCAGCGTCTGCCCGGTTCGACGTACGGCGCGTCGATCACCCGCTCGGTGTGGTCTTGATTTTGGGCGGCGACTTGGATCTGGCCACGGCTCCGCTGCTGCGGGAGCGCCTCGGTCGCGCTATCTGTAGCGGAGCGCCGGTGGTCATAGATCTGGCTGAGGTTGGGTTCATCGACTCGAGCGGTCTAGGAGTGCTGGTGCAGGCCGACCGGCAGCTGCGGGCCTTCGGCGGGCAACTCGTGCTCTCGGGGGGATCGCGGGCTGTGCGCCGCGTCTTTGAGCTCGCGGGTGTGGATCGACACTTCGCATGGTCCGACTCCCCAAGCCAGCAGGGCGTGGCTGAGCTTGACCGCGAACTAGGAGGAGGGATGAGGTCATGAGTGCCGCTGCGACTGGCTGGGACAGGGTTTCCACCGAGTTGTTCGCGCGCTGGCAACGCGACAAGGACCCCCGTGCTCGGGAGTGTCTGGTTGAGCAGTACCTGCCGCTGGCGCGCAAGCTTGCCGCGCGCTATCGCGGCCGGGCCGGTGAGCCGTTTGACGATCTGCTCCAGGTCGCGAGCCTCGGACTGCTGAAAGCGCTCGACCGGTTCGATCCGGATCGCGGGGCGGCGTTCTCGTCGTTCGCGGTACCGACGATCCTGGGCGAGCTGAGACGCTACTTCCGTGACACCGGATGGTCCGCGCACGTCCCGCGCAGCGCGCAGGAGCTGGCGCTCAGGGTGCAGGAGTCAGAGCAAGTGGTCAGCTCCCGACTCGGGCGATCGCCGACGGCCGTCGAGCTCGCTCAGTACATGGAGGTGACGGTTGAGCAGGTGATCGACGGGCTCGAGGCCGCAGCAGCTCACCACGCCGGCTCGCTGCAGCAGCCGCACGACACACTAGATGGCGAGTCGCGGTCACTCTCCGATGCACTCGGCGAGGAGGATCCTCGCTTTGAGCTGATCGACGCGAGCCTCACGATCACGTCCGCGGTAAGCCAGCTCTCCGAACGTGAGCAGCGCGTCCTACAGCTGCGCTTCTACGGCGAGCTCACCCAGAGCGAGATCGGAAAACGGATTGGCGTCTCTCAGATGCAGGTCTCCAGGATCCTTCACGGTGCGGTCGAGCGCCTGCGCGAGGCCACCGCCACAGAAGATCACGCCGCTCACCCATCGCAGTCTGCCGAAGCCAAGGACGGACACCGCTAGGGGCTGCTCTTCTCTCCCCACCGCGCGGCGGGACGAAAGGAAGTCAGGTGTCCCGCCGCGCAACCCACTGCGGCCCCATCATTTGCAACACCATCGGCGAGATCCCGATCGATGTGAGCCGAGGCATCGCTGGGCACGACGACCTCGTAGTGGCGACGTACGCGTCCAGGGCCGAGCGCGTGGCTCTCTCCGAGGGGTGAGCGAGGGGACTCGAACCCCCGACCGCCTGGACCACAACCAGGAGCTCTACCAGCTGAGCTACGCCCACCGTGGAGCAGTGAATCTAGCATCGGTGTAGCGGTGGGTAGGTTGCAATGCCGGCCGTCGAGCCAAGCCAACGACAGATCGGAGCCTGTTAGACATGAGCCTGCCCCCACCCTCGTCGGACTCGCTCGCGCTGGTCACTGGAGCCTCGTCCGGGATCGGCGAGCAATTCGCCCGTCAGCTCTCGCAGCGGGGATATCGCTTGGTCCTTGTCGCGCGGCGCGAGGATCGGCTCGCCGCGCTCGCCGAGCAGCTCGGGGGGCCGGACCGAGCGGTCGTCGCCGCGGCCGATCTGGCCGACCCGGCCGCCCGCGATCGAGTCGCCGCGAAGGTGCAGGAGCTGGGCGCCAACGTCGACGTGCTCGTCAACAACGCGGGCTTCGGGGTCTACAAGCCGTTCGCGGAGGCCGAGCGCGAGCAGGAGCTGATGCAGGTCCGGGTGCTCGTCGAGGCGGTGGTCGACCTGATGTCGCGCTATCTGCCCGGGATGGTGCAGCGGCGCCGCGGAGCGGTCATCAACATGTCTTCGACCGCCGGGTTTCAGGCGCTGCCCTACAACGCCGGCTACGCCGCCGCCAAGTCCCACGTGCTGCTGCTGTCCGAGGCCGTCCATGCCGAGGTCAAGGAGCACGGGGTGACGGTCACGGCTGTCTGCCCCGGCCCGGTCCCGACCGGCTTTCAGCATTCGAGCGACGCCGGCTACTTCGCCGAGCGCCTACCCAAGTTCACCGTCGCAACACCGGAGCGCGTGGCCCAGGACGCGCTGGCTGCGGCCGACCGCGGCCGGATCTCGGTGATCCCGGGAGGCCCCCAGGTCCGGGTCGCCTTCGGTCCCAACCGCAAGATGCCGCGCTGGCTGACGCTCCCCGTCAGCAAGTGGGTGATGGAGCGCAGGTGAGCTTCGGCCGAGTTCCTCCCACGCGACATCAGTCGCGTGCTCAACGACCTGTAGCGAATCCCGCCACCCGCGCGTCGTCGACCGAGACGACCTCGCGGCCGAGCGGGAGCAGCGAGATCGGGATCAGCTTGAAGTTGGCGAGCCCCAGCGGGATCCCGATGATCGTCAGGCACAGCGCGACGCCGGTGACGAGGTGGCCGAGCGCGAGCCACCAGCCGCACAGCACGAGCCAGATCACGTTGCCGATCCCCGAGGCGACGCCGGCATCGGATCGCTTGACCACCGTCTTGCCGAACGGCCACAGGGCGAACACGCCAATTCGGAGCGAGGCGATGCCGAACGGGATCGTGATGATCAGGATGAAGCAGATGACCGCCGCGAGGAGGTAGCCGAGGAACATCCAGAAGCCGGCGAGGATCAGCCAGATGACGTTGAGAATCAGTCGCACTCCGGGTTACGCACCTTCCGTGTCGTCGGTGGGATCGGCCACTCGCGATCGGCGCCGATTGCATCGAGAACGTTACGCGGGTGCGCGGCACGCCGCCTGCGCCCGCCGCCTTGCGGGGATCCTCGACGGTGATTAGCGTTCTGGGAAGTCCTCGAAAGGAGCCGGAATGCCAGAGCGCACGACACTCGAGCAGGTTACGCGGCGGGTCCTGGAGCTCCTCGATGCGATGGATCTGGACACGATCGCCGAGATGGCCACCGACGACGTCCAGGGAGTCGACGAGCTGACGCATGGCTGGCTGCGCGGGCGCGACGTGCTCGACGAGTATCTGGCTCAGCTGAAGGACACCGTCTCCGACGTGCGGTCGAAGATCAGCGATCTGCACACGATCGAGGTCGGCGACGTCGGGCTGGTGACGTACGTGCTCGAGCAAACGTACGTGATGGATGGCGAGCAGCAGACCGTCTCGGCGCCAACCTCAATGGTCTTCCGCCGCGAAGACGGGAGCTGGAAGATCGCGTTGATCCACTCCGGACCGATGTAGGCCCAGGCGCTTACTGCTCGGTTTGCCAGCGCGCCAGGCGCGCGGTGCAGACCGCCAGCGCAGCGAGTACCAGCGCCGCTTCGAGCTTGCCAGCGGGCGATGACGGGTACCGCTGTAGGTACTCGAGATGGTCGGTGACCTCGGGCATCCGGTCGAGTCCGAGGCCGTACTGATCGCGGCGCAGCGGCCACAGCAGCGAGACCGTGTTCGCGACCGAGTCCTGCGCGATGTGGACGGCGACGCCGAGCGCCAGCAGGTCCACGGCCTCGGGGGCCCAATCCGGGGCGTGCTCTGAGGCGGCAGCGACGCGGTGGAGTCCCGACAGCGCGAGCGCCCAGAACAGCGGCGTGTGCGTCGCCCAGCGGTGATGCACGCCTGAGTTCAGACGGTGGCGGATGCCGATCCCATCGAGGAGCTTGGGGATCATCAGATCGGCGTCGGGGACGACCGCGACCCCCATTCCGGCCGCGATCGGCCAGACCGGATTCCGGTCGCTGCGGCGGCTTCGCCAGGCGCCCAGCAGCGCCCCACCCGCGAGGTGCCCCGTTGGCAGCATCGCAGCGCGTTCCGCTCAGACCGGCTGCAGCGGCCGGTACGGCGGCGACGGGTGCTCGGCTTCGATGTCGTCGCCGGGTGCCACACGACCCCCGACGAGGACGATCGCCATCACGCCCGACTTCCGGATCAAGCGCCCCTGCCCGTCGCGATCCAGAACCGCGCTCATCAGGCCGTCCTGGAAGCGGTCGAGCTGAACACGCGGGTTGCGCAGTCCGGTCACCTCGATCGCCGCCGAGCTGCCGATCCGGAGCCGCGTGCTGGTCGGTAGGTCCAGCAGATCGATGCCGGCGGTCGTGATGTTCTCCCCCACGTCACCCGGTCCGACCACGAAGCCGAGATCCTGGAGCTCCGCGAACAACTCCGCCTGGATCAGATGGACCTGGCGGAGGTTCGGCTGGTCTGGATCGCGAGCGGCTCGCGACCGATGGCGCACCCGCACGCCCGCGTGCGCGTCGCTCTGCACCCCGATCCCGCTGACCAACTCGATCGACGGCCGGTTGACCTTGCTGAAGGTGTGCGAGGCGCTGGCGCTGGTGGCGATCACAGTCCCGGGCACGGCGGGGAGTGTGGCACGGGAGCTTGGCGCTCTACTCGTGCGCGAGCGCGAGCAGCGACGCGAACTCGTCGTGCAAAGCTCCGACGAACACCTCGAGATCGGGCATCGCGGTGTAGTCGGCGTTGATCCCGAACACCAGCTTGCCCGCGTAGGAGACGATCGCCAGCCCGATCGCGTGGTCGGCAAACAGCGGTACCAGCGGCAGGATGCTCTCAAGCCGAGAGCCGAGCGCGAACAGCGGGATCTGAGGCCCGGGCACGTTGGTGATCGTCACGTTGAACAGCCGCGGCGCGAACAACGCCCGCGCGATCGACTCGTGGAGCAGCGGTGGCGCAGCCCCGGCGACGCTGACGATCGTCGAGCCGCCGAGCGCAGCGGTTCCCGACTTGAGCGCCGTCGCGGCGGCGCGCGTCTGCTCGTACCGGCGCAGGCGATCGCGCTGCCCGATCGGCAGCTCGACGAACAGCGACGTGACCTGGTTGCCGACGCCGCTGTGGTCCTCGCCGCGCAGGTTGACCGGCACCATCGCGCGGAGCGGCTGCTCGAGCTTCTCGCCGCGCTGCTCGAGCAGGCGCCGCAGAGCTCCGGTGGCGGTCACGAGCACGACGTCGTTGACGGTCCCGCCGAGTGCGCGCTTGATCGCCTTGACCTCGGCAAGCTCGAGCGGCACCGACGCAAACCGACGGGTGCTGCCGATCGGAACGTTCAGCGACGAGCCCCTGGCGGCCAGAATCTCGTCCTGCCAGAGCACCTCCCCCATCGCGATCGCGGCCTCTCCGGCCCGAACCAGCCGGCGCGGATGGCGGACAGTGTCGACCGCCGTGTGCGCGGCGCTGAGGACCGGCGACAGCCAGCTGGGAAGCTGCGGCCCGCGGCCGTTGGCGGACTTCGGCTGCTCCGGGATCACACGCGGACCAGGGTGCAGCTCGGCGTCGAGCAGGATCTGGCCGACATCGATCGAGGCGACGCCGTCGACCAGCGCGTGATGGGTCTTGGTCGCGAGCATCCAACGACCGCCCGCCAGGCCGTCGACCAGCGTCATCTCCCACAGCGGATGCGCTCGGTCGAGCCGGTGCGACCAGAAGTCTCCGAGCCATTCGTGCAGCTCGGCGTCCGCGCCCGGCGCGGGCAGGGTCGCCCGGCGAACGTGGGCGCGCAAGTCAAAGCCCGAGTCGGGCACCCAATCCGGCCGCCGCAGCCCATGCACTCGCGGCTCCGACAGGCGACAGCGGAAGCGCGGCAGCAGCGCGAAGCGCTCGTCGAGCAGTTCGAGCAGCTGATCGAGTGTCGGTGTCCCACCGGTTTCCAGCTGCGGCTCGAACACGAGCGCGCCACCGATGTGCATCATCGCGCCCTCGTCGGCCTGCTCGAGCTCGAGGAAGCCGGCGTCCAGCGGGGTCAGATTGGCTTGGACCGCTTGCATGGGGCGACGATAGATCGGCGATCGCGCCGGCGCGAGCGTGTAACACCGCCGAGCTCTCGCGCAGCAATTACCGATTCGGATCCGGACTTGCTACGGGCGCCGGCGGCGGCGATTGCGATTACCGTCGGGCTGTGAACAATTTGCGTGGAGCCAACGCGCTGCTGACCGGCGCGGCCGGCGGACTCGGGCGCCACATCGCGCATGCACTTGCGGCGGAGGGCGTCCATCTCGCGGTTTCCGGCCGCAACCTCGAGCCGCTCGAGCGCCTTTGCGCAGAGCTCAGGCTGCATGGGGCCACAGCCGAGCCAGTCGTCGCTGACCTCGCCGATCTCGAGCAGGCGGCCGAGCTGGCGGCGCGCGCCGAGGCGATCATCGGGCCGCTCGATCTGTTGCTCAACAACGCGGGGATCGAGATCGCCGCAGCGTTCACCGAGTTCACCGACGAGGAGCTGGCGCGAACGACGCGGCTGAATCTGGTCGCCCCGATGGTGCTGACCCGTGCCGCGCTACCGGGGATGCTCGCGCGCGGACGCGGCCATGTCGTCGTGATCTCGTCGCTGGCGGGCAGGGGCGGCAACGCCTACAACGCCTTGTACGCGACGACGAAGGCGGGGCTGGTCGGATTCGGGCGCTCGCTTCACGCCGAGCTCAGCTCGTCCCCGATCGACGTCAGCGTCGTCTGCCCGGGGTTCATCGCGCGCGACGGTATGTACGCGCGGATGCAAGAGTCCGGGGTCGACGCCCCAATCGCGTTGCGTGCCGTCGAGCCCGAGCGGGTCGCGCAAGCCGTAGTCGCTGCGATCATCGACCACAACTCGGATGTGCTCGTGACCGGCTGGCCGATGCGCCCGCTGCTCGCCGTGCAGGAGCTGGCGCCGGGATTGGCCGAGCGGCTCGTCGCCGCCACGGGAGCCGGGGACTTCTTCGCAAGACTCGCCGCGCTGACCGGACGGGGCGCGCAGATACCGCCGGCGGAAGCCCCTCCGGTCCTCCCCGTCACTGCCGGGCGAGCGCGAGCCGGAGCCGCTCCTCGGGACTGATCAGATTGCGCTCCATGTCGTCGCATCGCGGCAGCGTCAGCGATCGCGACACGCTTGGCATCACCCGGTTGGGCGGAGCCCGACGCAGCCGGGTGGCGGCGCCTTCTGCCAGGCCGGCAACGCGCTGGTGTGGCGCGCGGACGCGATCAGGAACTCGCCGCGGCTGGCGCTGACGGTGACGACGAACACGTTCATCCGAGCCCGGGTCGAGGAATGACCGTGTCTCCGTGGGGGCGCGATCGGGCGAACCGCCTGATTGGGATGCACGCTGACAAGCCACACGAGCGCGCGCGCGATGCTCGGGGCGTGGTCTCTGGAGATGCGGGCGAGCGAGATCCCAGTGGCACACCCGTTCCACGGGCCCGCTTGCAGCGCATCCCGAACGGCCTCGCGCTTACCGATCCTCGGGTGACCGTGGGGAGCGAGCACGAACTCGCTGCCTGACGCGTTGACCGCCGCGAGCACCTTCGGTGCGACCGGCCCGAGGTCGGCAAGCGCCACATCGGCGGACACGGCGACGATCAGCGTCACGGCCGCGATCAGTGCTGCTCCTCGCCATCGCGGTGCGGACGAGCATCTCATGCTTCAGCGACTCCCTTCTCGAATCGGCGACCACGAGCCAGCGGATCGGTCGCGCCCCAGATCAACGGCGCCCGTTTGTCACGCGCGAACCACAGTGTCGACCAGACCGCTGCTCACATCGTAGACATGACCTGAGACAAGCACCCGCGGCCCGATCGCGGCCGCTGAGCGCAGTCGCTCGACATCCACCTTCACGGTAGTGGCGGGATCGAGCACAGCGCGGTCGCGGAGCGTCGACGGGTCGGCACCGACCCGTTCGGCGTACCGCTCCCGGAAGGCGTCGTCGGCGAGCGCGGCTGTTCCGCACTGGGTGTGGTGAATCACGGCGACCTCGAACAACGGGCCGGCCGGCAGCACGGTCTCGGCGAGCTGGGCGATGTAGGCGACGTCGTCGATCACCTCTGGCGTGACGCGCCCGCCGACGTTGCGAGCGACGATCGCGTCACTGAGGCCGAGACCCAGGATGTGAGCCGGATCGACTCGCGGGTCGAGGCAGGTGAGGACGAACAGGCGCAGGTCGGGGAACACGACGGCGCCGTGATGGCCTCCAGACTCGGCGAACGCACGGTTGCGGGCGAGCGCATCGTCGATCCCGCGCCGGGCCGACTGCCCCGGGTCGTTCAGCTCGAACCCGGCCAGCCGGTCCGGCCCGATGCCGGCGCCGATCGATGTCGGGTCGTGGTCGCTCATCAGCTCATCTCCTATCGGTCGTGGTTGGGTCAGCTGCCGGCCACCGCGGCGGCGGGCGTGGGCAATGATCGTGCCTCGGGGTCCTCGTCGACGGCGGCTTTCGGCTGGGCTGGCAGCAGCGCGAACGCCATCACTGCGCCCGCGCCGGCGACGCCGGCGGCGACCCAGTTGGCCGAGTGGAATCCGTGGAAGAAGGCTGTGCTGGCCGCGTCGTGGATCGCCAAGCCCAGCGCGGGATGGCCTGCGGCGCTCAGCTTGGAGGCCAAAGTGAGCGCGGCCCCGACGGAGGCGTGGGCGCTATCGGCGACCCTCCCCGGCAGCCCTGCCGAGAGCGCGCTTGTCAGCCTGCCCGCGTAGAGGGACGCGTAGACGCTGCCGACGACCGCGACACCGAGCGTGCCGCCCAGCAGACGGGTCGCGTCGTTGACCGCCGATCCGATGCCGGCCTTGGCCGTCGGCACCACGCCCATGATCGCCTCGGTCGCGGGCGCGCTAGTCAGCCCCATGCCGGTCCCGAGCACGACCATCTGTGCGGCGATCGTTCCGTAGCCCGTGGTCGCCGATGCTGTCGTGACCCACACGTAAAAGGCCGCCATCGCGAGCAGACCGGAGCCGACCACCAGCTTCGTGCCTAGTCGCACCGCGAGCCTCGCGCCGACGATCGAGGAGATCGCGACGCACGAGGCAACCGGGAGCAGGCGGACGCCCGTCGACAGCGGCCCATAGCCCTTCAGGAACTGGAAGTACTGGGTGACGAGGAAGATGAACCCGGACAGCGCGAAGAACGAGATCGCGACCGAGGCGCTCGCGGCCGTGAACCTCGGGTTGCGGAACAGGCTGAGGTCGAGCATCGGATGCTCTGCCCGCCGCTCCCAGGCCACGAACCCGACCGCGAGCGCGGCGGTCAGCCCGAACCCGCCGATCGTCCGCGCGCTCGCCCACCCCTGACTCGGAGCCTCGATGATCGTGTACACGAGCAATCCGATCATCGCGGTTGAGATGGCGAACCCGGCGCCGTCGGTGCGAGGTGCGTGCGGATCCCGCGAGCCCGGAACGTAGGCGGCGACGAGCACGCCCGCGATCGCCGCGACCGGAGCCATCGCGAAGAAGACGCTGCGCCAATCGGACAGCTCGAGCAGCCAGCCCCCGACGATCGGTCCGAGCGCGATCGCCGCACCGGTGATCGCACCCCACAGCCCGATCGCCAACGCGCGTTCACGCCGCTCGGTGAACACGTTCGTGAGCAGCGACAGCGTCGCGGGGAACACCATCGCGGCGCCGATGCCCATCACGGCCCGATCCGCGATCAGCTGGCTTGCGGAGTCCGTCAGCCCGCCCACCACACTCGCCACGCCGAACACGGACAGCCCGGCCAGCAGCATCCGCTTGCGCCCAAACCGATCCGAGAGGCTGCCCGCAACCAGGACGGAGCCCGCGAACAAAAGATTGAAGGCATCGACGACCCACTGCAGCTGCGAGTTGGACGCGTGTAGCTCACGCACGAGCGCGGGGAGCGCGACGTTGACGATCGTCGTGTCGAGATTGATCGCGAATGCCGCGAGCAGGAGCGAGATCAGGATCAGGGGCTTGCGCGTCACGACTCCTCCAATTGGTTGTGCCAAACAGACAAGACGTAGGTCTAAAGCAATTCGACAAGAAAGTCAAGTTAATGCTTGAAAATCTCTAATTTGCTGATAGTCTGTGTCAGACGATGAGGTCCTATGACGAGTACTGCGCAATCGCGAAATCGCTCGACGTCGTGGGTGATCGGTGGACGATCCTGATCGTCCGGGAGCTCGCGCTGCGCGGTGCCTGCCGCTATACCGATCTGCGTAACGGACTGCCCGGAATCGCTACCAACCTGCTCGCCGACCGGCTCCGCGAGCTCGAACAGGCAGGTGTGGTCGAGCGCGAGGACGCGCCGCCGCCGATCGCCACCACCCTCTTCCGCCTGACCCCGCGCGGCGAACAGCTACGTCCCGTGCTCGCCGACCTCGCGCGCTGGGGGGCCCCGCTGATGACCGAGCAGAAGCCGGACGATGCGATCCGCAGCCACTGGCTCGCGTGGGCGCTCGAGCTGATGCTCACCGATCGCCAGCCGGACGGTCCACCGGTGACGATCGAGCTACAGACCGGCGATCAGCCGATCGTGCTCGAGACCCGCGGCGGCACGATCGAGACCCGGATCGGCAGCGCCCCCGAGCCGGCAGACGCGACGCTCACGGGACCGCCAAAGCCGATCCTCGGGCTCCTGCTCGGGATGCTCGAGCTCGCCGATGCCCGACGCGCCGGCATCGGGTACCGAGGCGACGAAGCGATCCTGCACCGCTTCGGCGCCGCCGAGCCCGTGTCGGAGCGGCGGTGATTGCCCTCTGCCCGGGTGAGCGCCGCAGGGTTCGTCGCGCCGGTCGTCGCGCTCGCCGGCGCGCCGGACATCCTTCGCGGTGATCGCCGCGAACGGGACAAGCTCGATCGCGTCGACTTCGATCTCACCGGGGCCGACCCGGTAACGGCAGCCCCGCTTGACCCGTGGCTGCTTCCACAGCCGGACCGAGACCGTGATCTCCCCGCCAGGACGTCGTTGCGCAACTCGCGGCTGAACTCCACAAGCGGGACGGTAACTGTTGGCTGGCACGAAAGACGACACACCGGGGCTGGTCTGATGCGTACGCTTTCACGATGCCGATCCCGCGCTTCTTGAAGAATCGCGCCGCCAAGGAGGAGGCAGTTCTGATCGGCGACCCCCGCGTTGAGGGCTGGGAGACGGTCAGTACGTTCGAGGACCAGAAGACGGCGGTGGCCTGGCGTGACCAGCTGCGATCGATGGGTGTCGACGCATGCTGCGTGGCCGATCATCCGCTCGATCGCTTCGGCCGCGGCGACATCTACCTGATGGTCCCGCCAGGGCAATGGTCTCGTGCCAGCGAGATCGTTGACAACCTCGAGTGAGACCGGCCGCGCGAGCGCCCCATCCGGCCCTCGCTAAGTGCTTGGGACGGAACGAGAGCTGCCGCGTAGCCGGTTAGGAGATGCCACTGCGTACGGCTTGGACCGCTGCCTGGATGCGGTTTTCGAGGTGGAGTTTGGCGAGGATGCTGGCGATGTGGTTGGCGACGGTGTGCGTGCTGAGCGAGAGGTCCTGGGCGATCTGCTGGTTGCTGTGGCCGCTGGCAAGTTGGGTGAAGATCTCGAGCTCTCGCTCGGTCAACGCGGCGCGGATCGCCGTCGCGGCGCTGCCGCTCGCCTTGACGGGGAGGTCCAGCTCGCGGATGCGTTGCAGGAGCCTTCCCGCGATTTGCGGGGAGAGGACGGATTCCCCGGCCGCGGTGGCTTTGACGGCGCTGATGATCGCCTCGGGAGCAGCGGCCTTGAGGATGTAGCCGCTGGCGCCGGCGATAATCGCTTCGACCACCCGGTTCTCATCTGAGCGGGTGAGCACCAGCACATGCGAGGCGGGAGCGAGCAGGCCAAGCTGCTCGATTGCCTCAACGCCCGAGATCCCTGGAAGCCGCAGATCCGTCAGGACGACGTCTGGATGCACGTCGAGGACGATCTCGATCGCGTCCGCTCCGTTGGCGGCCTCGCCGACAAGCTCGAGACCGCTGCTCGCAAGCGCTTGCGCGATCGCACCGCGGATCAGCTGCTCATCGTCGACCAGCACGACCGTGGTGGGCCGTTGGGACTGCGCATCGGGGCTTGGTTCAGTCTGCATACGCACACCTCCCGATCCCATCTCCCAGCAAATCTACCCACCGCCCCCATCCCCCAACGCCCAAAGCCGACAAGAACTACCGATTAGTTAGATCGAACCCCGTCCAGCCTCAAAAGTTGGCTCGCTCGAACCATTCACAAGGCGGCCCGTGGCGGCTTAGTGTGGAGCCTCGGTGCGCCTTACGACAACGGCCGACCCCGGAGAGGAGTCCTAAGTGACTTCAACCAGAAGGATTGCCCTGATCGCAGGCGTCTTGTTTCTGATCACGTTTGTCGTCTCGATCGCAGCGCTGCTCCTGTACGCCCCTGTACTGCACCCGGCCAAGTACATCGTCGGTGCGGGCGCCGACACGCGCGTGCGCTTGGGCGCGGCCTGCGAGCTGATCCTCATCATCGCGAACGTCGGTACGGCCGTGGTGCTGTTCCCGATCCTCAAGCGCCAGAACGAAAGCCTCGCTCTCGGGTACGTTGCAGCTCGTCTCGTTGAGTCCACCTTCATCGCGATCGGCATCGTCAGCGTTCTTGCGGTAGTGACGTTGCGACAGAACGCTGCAAGCGCGGACGCCGGCTCACTCGTCACGGCCGGCAAGTCGCTCGTCGCGGTCCGCAATTGGACCTTCGTACTCGGGCCGGGCTTCGTCGTCGGCGTCGGAAACGGTCTGATCCTCGGCTACCTGATGTACCAATCCCGCCTCGTTCCCCGAGGCATGGCGATGCTGGGGCTCATAGGAGGTCCTCTGATCTGCATCTCGGGGCTAGCCGTGGTGTTGAACCTGATCGGACGAGGCTCCGTGGCCCAGGCCATCGCGACAGTCCCGGAGTTCCTGTGGGAGCTGTCCCTTGGTATCTATCTCACCGTCAAAGGCTTCAAGCCGTCCCCGATCACGACTGACCAGCCCGGTGCTCGCGTCGGTGACGGCTCCCAACCCGCGATCGGGAGGCCCCCGAAACCTGCGGTGGCCGTCAGGTAATTGACCCAGCCGGGACGGGCGCCGCTCAGGACCTCGGGCTCGTGGCCCGCGATGTCGAGCTTGAGCCGACCTGCCCTCTGAGAACATGGGCCGATGAAGGTGCGCTTCGCAATTGGCCCGGACCGTGGCTGGCTGTCGGCGTCCACCTTGCTCGATTTCGCAGCCGCGATCGAAACTGCCGGCTTCGACGGCGTCTGGCTCTCCGACCTGCCGGTCGCGCCTTCGCTCGATCCGCTCGTCGGTATCGCGCTCCTCGCCGGGCGCACCGGCCACCTGCGCCTCGGCGCCAACGTCGTCCCGCTCGGCCGCAGCCCGTTCGTTCTGGCCAAGCAGCTTGCCCAGCTCGACCAGGTTTCGAATGGCAGGCTGCTGCTCACGTTCGTCACCGGCATCAACCAACCTGGCGAGCGCGAAGCGCTCGGCATTGCAGGCGCGTCGCGCGGCCAGCTGATGGAGCAGGCTCTCGGGATCGCGCGTAATCTCTGGGCTGGCGAGACGATCGATCACGACCCTGCGCACGGCTCGACGCCCGCGCTGCGGCTCTTGGTCCGCCCCGTCCAGGATCCGCTCGAGGTCTGGCTCGGCGGCCGCGCCCCGAAGGCTCTGGACCGGGCCGGTCGGATCGCTGATGGCTGGCTCGGCGCGCAGCTCACGCCCGGTGAGGCCGGCCGCGCCCGAGAGCAGATCCAGCTCGCCGCGGCGCGAGTCGGCCGAGAGGTCGATCGTGAACACTTCGGCATGAGCATTGCCTACGTACACACCGAGCCGGACCCAGAACTTCTACGCGCGACCCAGAAGCGCCGCCCTGACCTCGATCCGAGCGCGCTGATCCCCGTCGGCGCCGAGGCCCTCCGCTCGCTCGTGCAGCAGTACATCGACGCCGGCCTGTCCAAGTTCGTCCTCCGCCCGGGAGCACCGGTCCGCTCGTGGACCGCCGAGGCCGAATGGCTGGCCGGCGCGATCCTCGATCTTCAGACCTAGCGTCGGGCGTCAGCTGAGCGTTCCCGAAGATCCCTAGGCGACGGTCTCGGAGCATGATGAGTGATCCCATGTCGAGAAGACCTGATCGGCTCCGCTCACTAGGTAAAGGGCCACGACAGGCGCGGCCCACCACACCAGGAGACCACCATGCCGAAGTACCTGCTCCTCAAGCATTACCGCGGCGGCCCGGAGCCGCACCATCCGTGCCCGCCGATGGATCAGTGGGCGCCCGAGGACGTGGAGGCACACATCGCCTTTCAGGGGCACGTCATCGAGCTGCTCCAGGAGAGCGGCGAGTACGTCGACGCGCAGGCGCTGACGCCGACGCGCACCTGGGTGCGCTATGGCGGTCCGGACGCCGCGCCCGTCACCACCGACGGCCCCCATCCCGAGGCCAGCGACCTGATCGCGGGCTGGTACATGATCGACGTCGAGTCCCGCGAGCGCGCGCTCGAGCTCGCCGCCTACGTCTCCTCCGAGCCCGGCCCGCGCGGCGAGACCTTGTACGAGTGGATCGACGTCCGGGAGATCATGTCCGGGGCGCCGTCGGAGGACTGATCCGGCGTGATCTACGAGCCGACGGAACAGCTGAATGAGGGCGTGCTGCGCGCCCTCGTTCCGCGAGTGCTGGCGGGGCTGGTCCGGCGGGGCGAGGACTTCGACGCCGCCGAGGACGCGCTCCAGGAGGCGCTGCTGGAGGCACTGCGGGTGTGGCCCGAGCACCCGCCGCGCGACCCGCGCGCGTGGCTGACCACCGTCGCGACCCGGCGGCTCGTCGACGCGCACCGCAGCGAGCTCGCCCGTCAGCGCCGCGAGGAGCAGATCTACGCCGAGCCGCGGCCCGTCGCAACCGAGGAGGGCGACGACACGCTGTTCGTGCTCTTCTGCTGCTGCCACCCCGAGCTCGCGCCCGCCTCCCAGGTGGCATTGACCCTGCGCGCGGTCGGCGGCCTGACCACCCGCGAGATCGCCGACGCCTTCTACGTCCCGGAGGCGACGATGGCGCAGCGGATCAGCCGCGCCAAGCGGACCCTGCGGGGGCGTCGCCTGAACCAACCCGGCGACCTGGTCGTCGTGCTGCGCGTGCTCTACCTCGTTTACACGGCCGGGCATATCGGCCCGCCCACCCGGGTCGACCTGGCCGGCGAGGCGATCCGGCTCTGCCGCCAACTCACACTCGCAACCGAGGAACCGGAGGCGCGCGGGCTGCTCGCGCTGATGCTCCTCAACCACGCCCGCCTCCCGGCGCGGGTCGACTCAGAGGGTCGGATCGTCACGCTCGACCGGCAGGACCGCGGGCTGTGGGACAAGCGCGAGGTCGCCGAGGGCGTCCGTGTCCTGCAGTCTGCGCTGGCCATGCAGACGGTGCAGCGACGCCCCGGCCGCTACCAGGTTGAAGCCGCGATCGCCGCCCTCCACGATGACGCGGCCAGCGCTGAGGAGACCGACTGGCCGCAGATCCTCGCCTGGTATGACGACCTAGTCGCTCTCACCGACGATCCCGTGCACAGGGACCCCGCCGCGGTGCTCGGGCGCGCGGTCGCTGTCGGCCACGTCCTCGGGGGCGCCGCCGGGCTGCGCGAGACAGACCGGCTGCGCGACGTGCTCGGTGAGCGGCATCGTTGGCACGCCGTTCGCGGCCACCTGCACGAGCTGAGCGGCGACCTGCCCGCTGCAGCCACGGCCTACGCCGAGGCCGCCCACAGGGCCACGAACGTCGCCGAGCGCGACCACTTGGTCCGCCAGTCAGCCCGCACGCGGGCCGCTGCGGGGCGCGGGTCCAACGCTTGACGATCCGAGGCATGGAGCACGGCATCGTGGTCGACGACCTCGCGGCCGCGACGGAGTGCGACCGGCACGCGCCGCCGAACAAATCGGGCATCCGCTGGCACGTACCCATCCGGTGCCCGGCTCAGGCTGCGCCCTTCCAGTCAGACCGGCGCAGCTTGTGGAGCAGGAGCGGCGGAAGGAGGCCGACGAGCAGGGTTGCGGCGAGCAGCGCCAGGAGGTAGGGCACCGTCGTGATGTGTCCGAGTTGGCTCGGCGGCAGCAGGCCGATCACGCAGGCGGCTGCGGCGGCGAGTGTGCCGATGACGCAAATCGCCGGCAGCGCAGGTGCCCGGTACCCGCGCGGTTGTTCCGGCTGTCGCCGCCGTAGGTTGATCCCCGCGAGAAACATGAGGACGTACGTGATCAGGTAGACCTCGGTCGCGAGCGCGGCGAACACCCAGTAGGCGCGCGACACTGCCGGCACCACGGCGTAAAGCACCCCGATCACCGTGATCACCAGCCCCTGGGCGACCAGTATGTGAAGCTGGACGCCGTTCGGGTTGAGCTCCTGGAAGTACCTCGGCAGGTAGCCACGCTCGCGAGCGATATCAAGCAGGCCGGTGGACGGCCCGGTCAGCCAGTCGAGCAGACCGCTGAGCGAGGCAACAACCAGCCCAACGGCGATGATCGGCGTAAGCACGCTCAGACCGAAGTGACCGAGCAGACTCTTGAAGGCCTGCATGACGCCCGCGGTGAAGCTGATGTGCGACGCCGGGACCGCAACCGAGATCGCGAGCGTCGGAAGCAAGAACACGAGCAAGATCAGTACGACGGCGAGGAGCGTCGCCTTGGGGAATTCGCGCGGGGCATCGCGCAGTTCGTCGACGTGGACTGCGTTGACCTCGACCCCGGCGTAGAGGAAGAAGCTGTTGACGATCAGCACGACGCTCGTCAGCCCGTGCCACGGCGGTAGCACGTGGTGGGCAGTGAGCGGCGCCGCCGAGGCGTTGCCCTGCAGCAGGTAGATCGCGGCCAGGACGACGAGAAGCAGGCCCGGAATCAGCGTTCCGATGAAGATCCCGTACGACGCCAGCCGGCCGGTGGACAGCACCCCCCTTGCTGACACGAGCACGGCCGACCAGAACAGGGCGATGATCACCACAGTCGTGTAGAGGCCGCTGTGCGCCAAGCTCGGCGCGAACACGTACGCCAGCGTGCTCGCGACATAGGCGAGCAGCGCCGGGTAGTAGAAGGTCGTCTGGGCGAACTGACACCAGATGGCGACGAAGCCCATCCTGGGAGAGATCCCCTCCGACACCCACTTGTAGACGCCGCCCGGCCAGCCCGAGGCAAGCTCGGCCGACACGAGCGATGCGGGCAGCAGGAACACGATCGCGGGTAGGACGTAGATCACCACCGACGCGAGACCCAGCACGGCCGTCGCCGGCGTCGCACCGAGATCGCCCACTGACCCGAGGGTCAGCATCGCCATCGCCAACCACGTGAGGGTCGACTTCGCCCCAGCGCGCGAACGAGCGCGACGCTTGGCAGGGTGCGGATTCGAGGGTGTCACTACTTCTCATCATCGTTGCTCGAGCAGGCCGAGGTCGCGCAGGCTCTCGGCGGTCTCGACGATCGTCGTCTCAGCTGGACGTGGGCACCAGCCGAGCTCCTGCTTGGCGCGGTCGTTGTGAATCGTCAGCGGCGTCGGGTCCTCGCCCGGCGCTTCCTCGGTCGTGACGTGCTCGCCTGCAGGTCCGAGGTGGTCGCGGAGGATCCGTGCCAATCCCAGCCAGGTGATCGTCGGGCCGTCCGCCAGCAGCAAGTAGCGCTTCCCGGCGGCGGCAGTGGTGGCCATCGCCGTAATCTGCGCGTCGGCGACGTCGCGCACGTCGACGACGCCGAAGCGCTGGCGTGGCAACGCCGGCATCGTGCCCTCGATGATCGCCTTGAAGTAGCTCAGCGTCGAGCGCACTGCCGGCACCAGCGACGGGCCGGCGATGAATGTCGGGTTCACCACCACAAGCTGGGTGTCGCCTCCTTCGGTCCCGATGAAGTCCCACGCGGCCCGCTCGGCGATCGCCTTGGAGCGCGGGTAGGGCTGCAGCCCTGGCGTATCCGGATCGGTCCAGTCCTCCTCGGTGTAGTCGCGGACTGCCTTGGGGGAGTAGCCGACGGCCGCAAACGAGGAGGTCAGCACTACCCTGCGCGCGCCGGCGTCCCGGGCTGCCTTCAGCACACGCACTGTGCCCTGGCGGGCGGGGACGATCAGCTCGTCCGGGTCCTTTGGCTGGACGGACGGGATCGGCGACGCGACGTGGTGGACTTCCTCCACACCCTCAAGCGCGGCCGGCCAGCCGTCGTCGGAGCTCAGATCTGCTGGCACCAGCTCAAGGCCGGTGTCGTCAGCATCACCGCGACGCACGGCTGCACGCACCTCGCCGTCGCTCTCCAGCGAGCGCACCGTTGCCCGCACCTCACGCCCATCACGCAGCAGTGCCGCGATCAACTGCGTGCCCAGATATCCGGACCCGCCTGTCACCAACACCTTGGAGCTCATCCGAGCACCACCTCCTCCAGCCGCGGGAGCATCGTCAGTACCTTCGAGTTCGCCTCGGCTTCCGCGCCCGCGTCCGCGCGATCGCGGGCATCCCAGAGCGCCGCCTTCGCCCGTAGGTACTCGAGGTGGATGCGCAGCGTGTCGATCTCAGCCTCGACCCGCTTGGCGTGACGCAACAGCAGATCGCGCTGCTCACCAGCCTTGGCGTGCCCACGCTCGCGGTTGACCTGATAGGTGCGCATGTCCTCGATCCCGACGCCCATCGAGCGCAGGCACGCGAGCGCCTGCAACGTGTCGAGGTCCTCCTCGCGATACCGGCGGTGCCGGCTACTCGGGTCGCGCTCGATCGGCCCGATCAGCCCGACCTGTTCGTAGTAGCGCAGCGTCGGCTCACTCAGCCCGCTGCGCCGGGATACATCTTGGATTGTGAGAGCTGCCATACCCCCAGCAAACCACACCTCAAGCGCTTGAAGTCAAGCCCAAACACAACAAAGAATTCGAGTCGGCGTAGCTTTCCGGCGAACGGACATGACACCGATAGGAGGAGGCGGGTGGATGAAGACGATCGGGACCGAGGAGCATTTCGTCACCGACGACGTTCTCGCAGCGTGGAGCCAACTCGACGCCTCCTCGCAGGGGAGCGTCCCTCCGGGGGAAATCGGAGAGCGGCTCAGGGAGGTCGGAGAGCGTCGGATCGCGGCGATGGACGAGGCGGGGCTGGACGTCCAGGTGATATCGCTCACCTCGCCCGGCCTGCACAACTTTTCGGCGGGCGATGCCGCCAGCCTGCAGGTGCGGACGAACGACCGCATCGCTGAGCTTACGAACGCCCACTCGGAACGGTTTCAGGGCTTCGCGACCCTCGCGACCCCCGCCCCAACGGCAGCCGCGCAGGAGCTAGAGCGCGCGGTCACCAAGCTCGGCCTCAACGGTGCCCTCCTCTTCGGCCGTACCGGTGAGCGCAATCTCGATCATTCCGACTACTGGCCGATCTTCGAGGTCGCTGCCTCGCTCCACGCCCCGTTGTACATCCATCCGCAGGTCCCGCAGCCGCAGGTGCGGGCTGCGCTATACGCCGGTTTTGGCGACGCGATCGACAACGCGTTTGCCAGTTTCGGCATCGGCTGGCACTACGAGTCGGGCGTTCAATTCCTCCGCCTCGCGCTCGCCGGCGTGTTCGACCGGTTCCCTGAGCTCCAAGTCCTCCTCGGCCACTGGGGCGAGGTCGTCCTCTTCTTTCTCGAGCGGACCGACGGGCTGGCGATGCAGGCCAAGCTACCCCACTCGTTCTCGGACTACATTCGCCGAAATGCCTACATCACCGCGGGCGGCGTCTACAGCCAGCGCTACCTACGGTGGGCGGTCGAGGTGGTTGGGGTGGAGCGCATCCTGTTCGCGACCGACTACCCGTACCGGCCCGGCCCTGACGGCGGCGTCGAGCACTTCCTTCAGACCGCGGGTCTCGATCCGGCTGACCAAGAGCGGATCGCCGCTGGCAACTGGGACGCGCTCGTGTCCGGCATCCGGCGCTGAGCTCCGCTCCGATAGCCCGGCTCAGCGGTCGTTCCAGCCGGCACCGGTCGCTGCGTACTCCTCGACCCGTGCCCGCATCAGCGCCTTCAGGAGCTCGGTCGGCAGCTCACGCTCATAGGGGAGCTTGATGAACCCCGCACCGGCCTCAAAGCCAGCGGCCTCAACCGCGGCTTTCTGAGTGGCGAAGAAAGGTGGCGGGAAGCGCAGCGAACAGTGATTCTTGAAGTTCTGGAGCATCCAAAGGCTCGTCTTGTCGCCGCGTACGTACATCGGCAGGTTCCACTTCAGTTCCTCGCGCGCCTCGGGGTCGGCCTCGCGGCTGAGCTTCCTGAGCGCCTCGAGGTGCGGCCGCTGGACGTCGTTCAGTTGCGCGAAGAAGTCATCGACGCTTGAGCGCTTTGGCATCGGCATCGTGTCAGCGTACCCCCCGGGCAGATCGCGCCGGTGCCGGGCCTCGTCCGAGGGTTCCGGCGCCCGCCTTCGCGCTAGGCGCTATAGGACCCGACCTCGTTGTAGAGCCGGATGACCAAGTTCGCCGTGCCGTGCAGGTGGTGGAGGGTTTCGCGAACGTCGGGCAGCTGCTCAAGTCGCTGACGGTCCTCCACGCTTCGCATCTCGACGATCGCCGCGATCGAGGTTTGGTCGTCGGTCTCGAGGACACGTGCCGACGCGAACCCGGGATCCTTGACCATCTCGCTGAACATCTCGCTCAGATGCTGAACAGCGGCGGCTTCTTCTGCAGGATCTACCTCCCACACATGGACGAGGACTGGGCTCTCGTTCATTGGCACACCTCACTTTGGACTCGACGGCGGCAAGATCGCGGTTCCAGCAGATTCGGACTCGATCATATTTCTCTTCACCCGCCCGCATGGCGACACTTGGCGCGATGGACTGTGCAGGGCGCCAAGATTCAGAGATGACCGAGCCGCCAAGCGTCGTTTTCCTTCCGGGCGCCGGCGGATCGGCGGAGTTCTGGAAGCCGGTCGCGGGCAGGCTCCCTACGAGTTGGCAAACGACGCTGCTGGGCTGGCCCGGAGCTGGCGATCAGCCGCACGACCCGCGCGTCGCTTGCTTCGAGGACCTGACCGAGCTCGCGGACTCACAGTTCTGCGATCGGTCCGATCTGGTGGCCCAGTCGATGGGTGGCATCGTCGCGCTCGGCTTGGCGCTCCGCAATTCGGAGAAGATCAGGCGTCTGGTGCTGGTCGCCACCTCGGGGGGGATCGACGTCGACGGGCTCGGGGCAGCGGACTGGCGAGCGGCGTATCGCGCTGAGTTCCCACGCGCCGCCGGCTGGGTCACCGAGCAAGCGATCGACTACACGGCGCGACTCGCGCACGTGACGACGCCGACGCTACTGCTGTGGGGCGAGCAGGACCCGATTAGCCCCGTCGGTGTCGGACAACGGCTCGCAGGGCTCCTCCCGAACAGCGTTCTGATGGTCATCCCCGGCGGGACGCACGCCGTCGCGGCCGAGCAGCCCGATGCGGTCGCCGAGCGAGTGATCGCGCATCTGTCCTAGCCGCACACGCGGCGATCGATCACGACCGCTGCACGGGTCGTGCTCAGCGTGCCACCACCAGGTCCGATTTGTCAGGAGCGGCTTGACCCGGACGCAATAGTTCCAGGGACGATCCAACAGGAGGAACAGATGACGTCTACCGCGCATTCCACTCACCTTCCCGCCCTAGGAGAGCCGCACCAGCGAGAGGAGGTCGGGCAGCAGCTGCAGGCGACGTTGGTCGAGCTGATCGACCTCTCCCTGCTCGGTAAGCAGCTTCACTGGAGCGTTGTCGGGCCGCTGTTCCGGCCGCTGCACCAGCAGTTGGACGAGCTGATCGACTCCTGGCGCGATCTCGCCGACACACTCGCTGAGCGGGCCGTGGCAATCGGGTTCTATCCCGACGGCCAGAGCGGGACCGTCGCGCGGGATACACCTGTGCGTGGCGTCGACCGCGGCGAGCTCGAGGATCACACCGTTGTGCGCGAATTGACGGGCCGGCTGGCCGAGGTCTCAGAACGAGCACGCGAGCGGATGGATCGCCTTGGAGAGCTCGACGCCGCCAGCCAGGATGCGGTCATCGAGGTCGTGCGGGCCCTCGAGCAGCAACTGTGGATGATCCGCGCTCAGTTTCCCGATCGGGCGAAGTGACGACGCCGGTCCGACGAGCAAACCGCACCGGACCGCGAGTGATCGCTCGACGATCAACGATCACGGACCGCCTCCCGCGAGGAACGGGAACGCGGGATCGCCGCTGGGCAGCTCCGCAGCAGCAGCGCCACGCCGATGTCCCCGGTGAACAGTGAGTAGCGGCCGCGGCCGCTAGCAGCTCGACGCCGGCGGACGTCGGCGGCGGCATCGATCGATTGTTGCCTTGCCGGTCATGGTTAGTATTCCGGCTCAGGATGAGAGACCCACTCAGGCCATCGAGAATCGTTGCGATTGCTGGCGCTGTGCTCGTGAGTACGGGCGTGGCGGTGCTCGCTCCGGGCTCGACCGCGGTCGCGTCCAAGGTGGCTGGCACACGGGTGGTGGCCGCCGCCGCGAAGCCGTTCTCGGCCTCGGTCGGCTACCACCAGACCCGCGGTGGCAGGGTCGTCGGACAGAAAGAGATCGGGATCGAGGGCCGCGGCACCTTCTCCGGCAAGCTCAGCGCTCACGCGATCGACGATCTCCGAGCCCTGGCCACTGCTGCGGGCCTGCCGTTATCGATGATCGTGGACGGTGGCACCTTCAAGAGCAAGGTCGACGAAAAGGGCGTGACCCTCTCGGGCATGATCGCTGTCCGGTTCAAGCACTCCGCGCTGGGCACGTTGTGCGCCGCCGTGTCGGCCAACGACTTCAAGGTGGTCAACGGTTATTTCGTTCCCACCCGAGGCTCGATCACCGCCGCCGGCGGCGAGGGCGCCGCTGCGAGGTGGAAAGGGACGGTCCACTACACCGTCACCGGGCTGACACCCGGTCGGACGAGCTACACCGCCCGCAGCAGCGGATCGCTATCGGGCGCGGTCAGCAAGGCCAAAGGCGAGTCGGCCGCCTGCAAAGCCGTCGCCGGGCAGCACTAGCCCGCGAGCCTGGGCTCTGGATTCGGCGCCAGCCGGGTCGGGTTTGATCAGCGCACCACGATCGAGAACCGCCCGACCAGATATGTGCCCGGGTCCCCCGGCTGCGGCAGGCCGGCGCCTCCCTGGCCAGCCGGGCCGAGGTTCGGCTCACCTGAGGCCGCGATGCGGAAGCGTGGCGCGGCTCAGGCGGCTTCGCCGAGTACCTTCGCCTTGGCCGCCGCGAACTCCGCGTCAGTCAGCGCGCCAGTCTCGTGCAGCTTGGCAAGCTGCTCGAGGTGCTCAACCTCCTTGCCGGGCTCCGGCTCCGCCATCGTGAAGGTGTCCGCCTGGTCAGAGCCGCGGATCACTGTTTCAGGCGTCACGGCGCCGGCGGCCTTGAACGCATCGATGCGGTTCTGCATCAGTGCGCCGGCGGCCTCGCGGTCTGCGTCGCGTTCGCGCTCGACCGTCTCCGTGTCCATGCAGATCTTGCTGTGATCGTTGGGATCGAAGATCACCGGGATCGTCTCACCCGCGATCACATAGCTGTGAACGAACGCGTGTAAGGAAGCGTCGAAGGGTTCAACCCCGTCCGCCCGCACCGCGACCTTGAGCGCGAACCAGTACCCGAACGTCGATCCGTGTAACCCCGAGCTCGTCTCCGAGCCGAGGCAGTTGGCGTTCTCGACCATCGCCGTAGCGGTTACACCACCGTGCTCTCGCAAGGTGTGCTGAAGGTGCTTGTGTTCACCGAACATCGCGCGGAGCTTACGCTCCTGGTCCGCGATCGCGATGATCCGCGCGTGCGAGCCGGGGCAGATGAGGCCTGATGTCGGTCATCGGTGCGACGATGGGTGTATGGCGGCCTGGCAGGACGTCGAACAGGCAGAGCCGCAGTTCGCGCTGCGCGTGAGGACGCTGTTCGACGCTCACAGACACAAGACAATTGCGACCTTGCGAGCCGACGGGTCGCCGCGGATCTCAGGGATCGAGGCGGTGTTCGAGGACGGCGAGCTGGTATTTGGCTCGATGCCGAACGCCCGCAAGGGGGCCGAGCTGCGCCGGGATCCGCGGTTCGCCCTGCACGGCGCCACGGTCGACCCAGTCGAGGGCTCAGAGGCGCAATGGCCGGGCGAGGCGAAGATCTCGGGTCGGGCGATCGCCACCGGCCCGATCACCGACCCAGCGCACGGCGAGCGGTTCCACGCCGACATCGCCGAGGTCGTGCACACCCACCTGAACGAGCAGGCCACGAAGCTAGTCATCGAGTGGTGGACACCGACACACGGGCTGCGGAGAATCGAGCGCGAGTGACCCTCGACCGCGCCGCTGCACGGCTCTGAGCAGCCCGGGTTCGCATTCGCAGTTGCGGGGAGAGCCGGTAAGGTCGGAGCATGATCCGAGACTCGCGTGTCGTGTACTCAACCACCGACGGCGACCTACGGAAGGCGCCTGATCCCGCGCTCAAGGAGCGCCGGATCGACGGCAATCGGGTTAAGGTGCGGCGTGAGGTGGCGGGTCGCCGCGGCAAGGGCGTGACCACCATTTCGGGTGTGCCGGTCGATGATGCGGGACTAAAGAAACTCGCGGGCAAGGTCAAGAAACGCTGCGGCGTTGGCGGCTCGGTCAAGGGTGGCGTCATCGAGATCCAGGGCGACCACCGCGATCTCGTCGTCGAGATCCTGAAGGCTGAGGGGTACACGCCGGTTCTTGCAGGAGGGTGATGCGCGTCGATAAGTGGCTGTGGACAGCGCGGCTGTTCAAGACGCGGGCGTTGGCGGCGGCGGCGGTCAAGGGCGGGCGCGTACATGTCAGTGGCGTGGCCGCCAAGCCGAGCCGCGAAGTCGGTCCCGGGGACGAGCTCGAGATCAGCATCGGCACTGCGCGGCGGACAGTGATCGTGCGCGGCGCGGCCGAGCGTCGTGTGTCCGCAGCGGAGGCGGCGGCCCTCTACGAGGAGACTGCGAAGAGCGTCGCAGAGCGCAAGCGGCAGGCCGAGCTGCGCCGGCTTGAAGGGCCAGGCGAGTTCGGCGGGCGCCCGACCAAGCGCGACCGACGCCGGTTCGAAGCCCGCCGCCGGTAGCGATCGACCGCTGCCAGCGATCGGCGGCCGGCGTCTGACGCAGCCAGCTCGCCGGACGAGCGTAACTCGTCCGTTGCCTGTTACCTCCGCGAGGATCAAGCGCTCCGCGCCGACTGCCGATACTCGCGTCATGAGACGGCGGGTCCGAAGGTTTTTTCAGGGTTTCTAGGAGGAGGGAACCATGTCCACGCTCCTGGCGCGAAACGCCGAGATGCTCGTGACGATGGACGACGAGCGACGGGAGATCACCGGCGGAGGTCTTTTCGCCCGTGACGGTCTGATCGAGCAGATCGGCACCACGGAGCAGCTGCCCGAAGACGCCGATCAGGTGCTCGACCTCTCCGGCCAGATTGTCCTGCCAGGGATGGTGAACACGCACCACCACCTCGATCAGACGCTGACACGCAACCTCCCGCAGGCGCAGAACATCAACCTGTTCCCGTGGCTGAAGGCGCACTACGAGATCTGGGCCCAGCGGACGCCCGAGGCGTCAGAGCTCAGCACGCTCGTCGGCCTCGCCGAGCTCGCCGCGTCGGGATGCACCACCGTGTTCGATCACGCATATGTCTTCCAGAACGGCTGCCGCGTCGACGACCAGATCGCCGCGGCGAAGGAGATCGGAGTCCGCTTTCACGTGTCCCGCGGGTCGATGTCGCTCGGCGAATCCAAGGGCGGGCTGCCGCCTGACAGCTGCGTCGAGGACGAGGACGACATCCTCGAGGACTCCGTGCGTGTGATCGAGCGCTACCACGACAGCTCGATCGGGTCGATGACCCAGCTCGTCCTCGCGCCCTGCTCGCCGTTCTCGGTCAGCGCGGATCTGATGCGCGAGTCGGCCAAGCTGGCGCGCGAGTACGGCGTCAGGCTCCACACGCACCTGTGCGAGACGTTCGACGAGGAGCGCTACACACTCGAGACACACCGCCTGCGCCCGGTCGCGTGGATGGAGACGCTCGACTGGCTCGGCGACGACGTCTGGTTCGCCCATGCCATCCACGTCAACGACGACGAAATCCGCCGCTTCGCACAGACGGGGTCGGGCGCAGCGCACTGTCCCTGCTCGAACATGCGTCTCGCGTCGGGGATCGCTCCCGTGAAGAAGTACATGGACGCGGGCGTTAAGGTCGGGATCGGTGTCGACGGGTCGGCGTCGAACGACGCGTCGAACATGCTGCTCGAGGTGCGCCAGACGATGCTGTTGGCTCGGCTGCGGATGGGGCTGCTGCCACCCGAGGGGCCGCAGTCGGTGCTTTCGACGTCGGACCCACTTCGCGCAGGCGAGTGGATGACCGCACGCCAGGCGCTCGAGTTGGCGACGAGGGGCGGGGCGAGGGTGCTCGGCCGCGACGACATCGGGCAGCTCGCACCGGGCAAGTGTGCCGACTTCTTCAGCCTCGACCTCCATGCCGTCGACTACGCGGGCGCGCTCAGCGACCCGGTGGCGGCCGTCGTCTTCTGCGCTCCGCAGAAGACGCACTACACGGTCATAGGCGGCCGCGTCGTCGTCGAGACCGGGGCGATCACGACCGTCGACATGGGGCCCGTCGTCGAGGCCCACAACCGTTTCTCGCTCGAGCACGCTGGCGTGCCGGTGCTCGTTACCCACGATTCCCAGTGAGCGCGACGGCGAGCGACAGGCAGACGGCGACGGTCGTCACGAACACGCGCGTACGCGACGGCCACGACCAGGAGTTCGAGGCCTGGCAGGCGGGGATGAACGACGTGATCTCCCGCTTCGACGGATTCGTCTCCAGGGAGGTCCTCCCACCCACTCCGCCCGATCAACTCGACTGGGTGATCATCCAGCGCTTCGAGCGGGCGGAGCAGCTCAAGGCCTGGCTCGAGTCGCCACAGCGCACCGAGATGCTCGCCCAGATCGAGCCGGCGCTCGAGGGTGACGAGGCAGTCAACGTCTTCGTCGGCCACGAAGCCGAGGCGGGCGGGTCACAGGGACCGGTGACCGCCGTGATCATGACCAACGTGATGCCGGGCCACGAGAACGAGTTCGTACGGTGGCACGCCCGCGTCAAGGAGCGCCAGTCGAAGTACCCGGGCTTCCTCGGCTGCGAAGTGCAATCGCCGACCGGGATGTTCCAGCAGGAATGGGTCACGCTCCTGAGGTTCGACTCGAAGGAACACCTCGACAACTGGCTCGAGTCCGCCGAGCGCGGGCAGCTACTACGAGAAGCCGGCGAGATCATCGACCGGTCAACGGCGCGGCAGATACGGACGTCGTTTGAGGGGTGGTTCAGATTCGGCGCCGACCACCGACCGCCGCCGAGCTGGAAGCAGTCCGCGATCGTCCTGCTGCTGCTGTTCCCGGTCGTGATGCTCGAGATCACGTTCCTCAACCCGATTCTCCGGTGGATGAACGTCGCGCCCGCCACGTTCATTGGAAACATGATCAGTGTCGGCCTGCTCGCCTGGCCCCTGGTGCCACTCGTGAGCAGGGCGATGCAATGGTGGCTCTCCCCGCGCCCTGAAGCCGGACGCGCGATCCGCTGGGGCGGACCCGCACTGCTCGTCTCCCTGTACGCGCTGGCGATCGTGTTCTTCTACTTCTTCACGGGCTGGGCGCAGATCGGCCCGATCACGAGCCTCTGACCGTGGGCGTTCCGGGCCGCTGGCGGGGCTCTGTATAGTCCTCGGCCGTTGTGAAGCTACGTCGAGTGATTCTGGCGTTGCTCGTTGGGGGGCTGATGTTTGCCACAGCGAGTGCCGCATCCGCCGCCGCCTCGCCGCGGGTGTGCTTCTACGTGCAGGAGCGCAACGTGCTGCAAGGGGCGTATACCGGCCACGCGTTCGTGCAGCTACTGCCCGACGCCGGGCCGCAAAGCGGCAGCCGCAACCTGACGTTCGGCTTTTACCCAAAGGATCCACTGCTCGCGATCACTGGCGGACCAGGCAAGATCAAGAACGACTCCGAGCACGGGTGGGAGTGGAAGTTGTGCAAGAGCGTCACGGATCAGAGCTACGACAAGGCCGCCCGCCTGATCTCCCTGGATCGGGACAAGACGCCCCAGTACAGCCTCGGCGGGTTCAACTGCACCGACTGGGTGTTCAAGGTTGCCGACGCCGCAGGTGTGAAGCTGCCTTCGGCTCGGGCGCTTGGAAGTGGTCTATACGACCCCGAGGAGCTCGCCAACAAGTACAAGGTGCTGTGGCGCGAGCAGGGTGGGCGCAACATCCCCGGCGGAGACGCGGTGTTCAAGAACACGGCGAACGTCTGGCCCAACAGTGTCACAGACCCGCCCTCCCGGACGATCGACCTCGACTCCTACACCGACATCACGTTGCTCGCGTTCACCGCCCCGCGCACGATCGCCCACGCACTCGATATGACGGCCCGCACGGCGTCGCTGCCGGCCGAGACGGTCGGCACCGGCCGCCGGCTGCGGATCTCGCTCGCGCGCTTGGGCACTTCGCGGACGGTCACCGAGGTGAAGTTCGGCGACGGCTCGCGCCAGTACCAGCGGCGGACGTTCGCCCACTCCTACCGTCGGGCGGGGACCTACCGGCTGCGCGGGATCGCGATCGCCAACGCCACGGTGTACCGGTTCAGCCTTCGCGTGAAAGTCGTTCGCGGCGGAGCCGCAGTCTCGACGGCGACCACCGTGCCCCACGACGCCCCGCACCACTACCACTTCCGCCAGCCGGCACCGGTGGAGTGGCCGCTACCGATTTAGAGCGCGGGCATCGTTCGCGGGACAGGCCGCGACCGGTCTTACGAGCCGCCGATGCCCAGTCGCTGCCGGCTTGCGGTACGTCGCACCTGTCGTGAACCCGAACCATAAAGTCCTGTTCGGCGTCGGGCTGGAGTGCGGCGTTCACCAAGTGAGCGAGATGCTCGGGCACGCCCGCCTGGCCGACGAGGCGGGTCTCGACATCGTCAGCGTCGGCGACCATCCGTACTTCGCCGAGCGCGTCGACGCCTACGCCGCGCTCGGGTTCGTGCTGGGCGCAACCAGCAACATCACCGGGGCGGTGATCATGACGAACCTGCTGAGCCGTCCCGCGCCCATACTCGCCCGGACCGTCACGGGACTGTCTACGGTCTCTCGCGGTCGTGTCGTTCTCGGAATCGGTGCGGGCGGGATGGAGGAGGAGATCGTCGCCCTCGGTGTCCCTCGCCTGTCGCCCGGAGGCCGAATACGAGCGCTGGAAGAGGCGATCATGCTTGTGCGCGCGCTCTCCGGCGGCGGCGCCCCGGTCACATTCGACGGCGAGTTCTACACCGTCACCGAGCTGACTCCCGCGACCGCACCGACGCCACCGATCTGGATCGGATCGGGGGGCCCGAAGGGACTGGCGGTGACCGGCCGGCACGCGGACGGATGGGTACCACCACACGCCGCCGACTGGCGAAGCACGCGCGTTGCCCAGTCACGGCCGATGATCGACGAAGCGGCCGCTTCGGTAGGCAGAGACCCTACTGAGATCGACACCATCTACCTCGTGACGGGGTGCATTACCCGGGATCCGCTGCCAGCGACCCGGAACGACGAGGGCCGCTGGGTCGGGGGCGGAGTGACGCAGTGGGTAGAGGAGCTCACTTTCGCGGTGCTTGAACACAGCGCCGCCGCTTTCATCTACATAGTCCGTCCTGGCGAAAGTATCAGCGATACGACACTTAACCTCTGGGCACACGAAGTCGTGCCCGCCGTCCGCGAAGCAATCGCCAAGCGCTGACCTCTGGCGACCGACGAGCCGGCTCGATCCACAGAAGATCGCATGCGACCCTAGATCGAGCGGCCCGCGCCGATCGTCATGGCCGGCAGCAACGACGTCCGGGCGGTTATGTCGAGTTGCGATCGAACACCGGCAGTACTGACGCTGATTCCGTACTTCGTAACGATGCGGGGCGTCGGTCACGGCTGTATGGTCGGAGGCGACCAAGGAGGCGTTCCATGCCACTGACCCTGGACACGGCGCAGCGTCGCGCGCTTCCCATGACTGTGCGCGATCGCCGTGGCGGCGGGATGCGGCGGATACTCGGCGCCGTCCCGGCGGACGCCCGGATGCTTCGCGCGATATCGGCCGACGTCGCTCACGCCGCCGACCCGCACCATTTCGCGTGCCGACCGCCGGCCGCCGACGCTTTCGAGTTGCGTGACCCCGAATACATCGCGCGCACGCTCCCCGCACTGCGCGTCATGGCCGACGTCTGGTTCCGCGCCGATGTGCGCGGGCTGGAGAACATCCCGCCGCGCGGGCCTGTGCTGCTCGTCGGCAACCACTCCGGCGGGACGCTCATCGCTGACACGTTCATCTTCGCGCAAGCGTTCTATGACCACTTCGGCCCAGAGCGCGAGTTCTTCCAGCTCGCGCACGATCTCGTGTTCAAGGTCCCCGGCATCCGCGCCATGCTCACTCCGTACGGGACGGTGCCGGCCTCGCCGGAGAACCTGCGCCGCGCGCTCGAGCGTGGCGCCGCGCTGCTGGTCTATCCCGGCGGCGACCATGAGACCTACCGGGCCAGCTGGCACTCCGCCGAGATCGATTTCGCCCACCGGACCGGATTCGTCCGGCTCGCGCTAAAGCACGGCGTGAGAATCGTTCCGATCGTGTCGATCGGTGGCCAGGAGACGGCGCTGTTCCTCGGCCAGGGCGAGCGTATCGCGCGATTGCTGCACCTCCACCGTCTGCTGCGGATCGACGTCGCGCCGGTCCAGATCGCGCCGCCGTGGGGCATCACCGTGCTCGACCTCCCGGGACGCCTTCCGCTGCCGGCGAAGATCTCAATCCGGGCGCTCCCGCCGATTGACCTGCGCGAGGAGCTCGGTGGCGCCTGCGGCGATCCAGATCAGGGCTACGAGCTCGTAACGGAGCGGATGCAGGACGCGCTGCGCGAGCTCGACGAGGCGCGTGCGCTTCCGCTGATCGGCTGAGCGGGCGCTGATCACATCCCCGCGCGACCGTCAGCACATCTTGTCTATGGTGCCCGCTCTCGGCCCGCACGAGCTGGGATAATCGGCGCGTGGGCTTCGATCGTCAGCCGACGTTGCAGGGGCCGAGCCTGCGGCTGCGCCCGCTGCGGCCCTCCGATCACGATGCGTTCGTAGCCGTCGCGAGAGACCCGCTGATCTGGGAGGAGCACCCGGAGTCCGACCGTGCGACGGCCGAGAAGCTGGAGCGGTTCTTTGCGGACGCGCTCGCCTCGGGCGGCGCGCTGGTGATCACCACCGCGGACGGCGAGGTCGTCGGCAGCTCCCGCTTCGAGGAGCCCGACGAGGCCGGCAGCCGAATCCTGATCGACCACACGTTCCTCGCCCGGACCCACTGGACGCGCGAGGACTACACCGAGGTCAAGACCCTCCTGTTCGACCATGCCTTCACGACATTCGAGACCGTCGAGTTGCGCGTCGGCGTCGACAACGACCGCACGCGCGGCGCGGTCGAGGAGTTCCTCGGTGCGATCCATGCCGACACGGTCGGAACGCCCCTGGGTGACCACGCGGTGTACGAGCTGTCGCGAGACGCCTGGGCGCAACGCGTGTGAACGCCACGAGCTGGGCGCACCGGGGTCACGCCGACAGTGGCGCGGCCCGAACGCGTTCCTCGCGATAGAGGCGGTCGGCAAACACGCCCGCTGGATGGCTGCGCAGGCGGTCGACTTCCCTCCTGACGGCACTCGGCATCACCGCGGGCGCGGGCAGCGGCGAGCCGTATCGCTCGGGTAACAGCACCGGCGCGGCTAGCGCGGCGAAGGTGAGGTCAGCGGCCGTGAAGCGGTCACCGAGCAGGAAGCGCCGTCCGTCAGCTAGACGGGCGGCGATGCCATCGAACACTCCGTCGACGAGATCCAGTGCAGCGCGGGCAGTGTCCCGGTCGACGCCGAGATATCGCCGGATCGTGACCCCTACCAGAGGGCTCGAAGCTCGGAACAAGAGGCGCTCCCACCGCGGTATGCCGGCGAGCGCCCACGGCTGTAACTCGCGGACCACCGGCAGCGTCTCGTGGTAGAGCCACAGTCGCCCGGCCGGACCAAGGCCATCATCCAACCATGCCTCAAGTGCGGAGGCCGCGACTGCGACCTGACCGGCGGGATATAGCCGAGATCCCGGCGCCAGGTGCGTGTCGGCCCACGCCAAGATGTCGGTCGAGTCCGACAGCACGTCGCCGCCATCGGACACGAACACCGGGACAGTGTTTCTGCCGCCAGCGAGCCGCGCTGCGAGCACGTGCACAAGCTGCAGGTGCGGCTGCTCCACGTAATCGATCCCCGCGCGATCGAGCGCCCACCGGGCCTTCTCGCAGAAATGGCTAATCGGGATCGTCACCAGACGCGCACTCATCCGCGCCAGTCTCCCAGACGACCATCAACAGCCGTTCGCGTCCGTCCGGACTTCAGGCAAACCAGGCGCTCCGGGGGTACCCCCGGCCGGATTCGTATCGAGGCCGGAGCGGCGGCTGAGGCAGGCGACCCTGCCCGCGGCGTGTGGGTCGCCGACGATTCGGTCTGCTGCGAGCACGCTGCCGGTCGCCGCGAGGGCGTCGACTCGGTGCAGGAGCCCAAGCTGCTGCTCTGGGTTGAGGTAGGGCAGTAGACCTTCTGCGATGAACGCCGTCGGTTGCGCGGCGTCGAAGCCCCGGCGAGTGAGGTGCGCGCTCCAGTCCTCGCGCAGGTCTGCGCCGATCCATGATCGGCGGCATGTCGGCAGCACGCGCTGGGCTTCAAGCACCCTCTGCTTCCATTCCAGCAGCGCCATCTGGTCGAGCTCGATGAGGTGAAATTCGGCGGGTAGGGGGGGTCGAAACGCCCGGGTGTCAAGTCCGGCGCCGATCAGCACACCTTGCCGTAGCCCGTTGCGTGCGACTCGGAGGAGCAGGTCGTCGTAGAAGCGAGTTCTCAGACCGATGTAGCGGGAGCCGTGGAGGTGCAGGCGCTCGGTATCGGTCACCTTTTCGCCGGGTTTGGGCCAGGCGAGACGCATCGGTAGGTTCAGGCCTGCGGCCTCGAAGAACGCGCGTGCGAGCGGATCGGTGATGAGGCGGTCCCAGCGGTCGCTCTCGACAGTTCGGGATGCGGCGAGGCCGAGCGCGGTGACGGCGGGCCCGCTGAAGATCTTGCTGGCGTCGGTCAAGGGCGTACACCGTATCGCCTTTGGCCGTACGGTGTACGGCGAGTATCCTCGGCGTGTGCCGAACCGAGCCTCCCTTCGCCCCCGGGCCGCCAGGCAGTCGAGCCCGAGCCAGCGCGACAGGCTCGTCGCCGGAGCGGTCGCGCTCGCCGATCGCGAAGGGCTCGCGGCCGTCTCGATCAGGCGTGTCGCCGCCGAGCTCGCGATCCGCCCGATGAGCATCTACACCTATATCACCAGCAAAGCTGAACTCCTCGACCTGATGGCGGAGGCCGTCGTCTCGGAGGTTCTCGTCACACCACCACTCCCCAAAGACTGGCGAGTCGCCGTCGAGACAATCGCCGTCCAGTCCCACCACGCGTTCGTTGCCCACCCCTGGCTGGCAGCGATATCCCACGATCGCCCCGACCTCGGCGCCAACGCCCTCCAACACGCCGAGCAACTGCTCGCGGCGATCGCTCCGCTCGATCTCCCCGCCACGGAGGCGTGGGAGGTGCTGTTCATCATCAATGACTACACGCTCGGCCACGCACTGCGGGTCGCTCACGCGCCGCCGCCGACAGCCGGCAACTACCCGCCATTCGACCCCCAGCAGTTCCCCCGCCTCGCAGCGACCATCCACAGCGCCCGTCGTCGCAGCGACGACACCTTTGTCGCCGGTCTTAGCCGCATACTCGACGGCATCGCCAACGCTCGGCCCAACGCGTCGACTCCGGAGCGCCGCAGCCCCCGAACCAGCGAACCGGACCCGACCACACCCAAGCGCGCGCGGCGCGTGAAGCAGAGCTCCGGCACCGGCGGGTGACCCGACCCGCTCCTCGCCAGATGCCGTCTGCCACGAACGCTGCGGCCAGCACGGGATCGCGCTGCGCGGTCCCGATTGGGCGAGAAGTGCACGACCGGTGCCTCGCCAAGGAAACGGCCCCCTCAGGTCTGGTCGGATTTGCCGGCCAGTACCTTGGCGGCCGCTTCGAGATCGCTCTCTTCGACGAGTACGTGTGCTCCACCCGAAAGCGCAAAGGGGAAGCTCCCGCCGGCGTCATCGGCTACCACCCACGCAACAATCCCCGCTGAGGCGAGCAGTCCCTGAGCCACCTCTGCCTCGATCCGCTTCGGGAAGGTCGCAACGGAGCGGCGCATCGTGCTAGCCGAAGGTGAACACGTAGGCCTCGATGCCGGAAGCGAGGAAGGTGATCTCAAACGTGCGGTCGGTGATCGATCCGGGCTCGCGAACCAGCTGATAGAGCCGCGGTTGGGCCACCATTCCGTGGCCTTCTTCGTCGACGTCAAGCCCGTGCGCGTCGCCGGGCGGTTCGCCGTCGATGCGTACTCGGAACGGCACAGAGGTCACTGGCTCGCGTCCTCGCAGGACGAGATGCACGTCGCGGGCGTGGAAGCGGAACGCGATCCTTCCGTCGGCCCGGTTCAGCACGCTGGCCCCGCTCTCGATCGTCCAGTCCCCGGAGAGAGCCCAGTGGTTCAGCTTCAACGAGTCTGGCGCGACGTACGTTCGAGGCTCGTCGAGCGAGACACCACCAGGCGACGCGAAGTGCTGGGTTTGCTCGTAGCCGAGGTACGTCTCGGGCGAAGCCAGGTTGGTCCAATCGGCTTGAGCCTCGAAACCGTCGGCAGCGGCGCAGACCAGAGCGTCCCCGACGCCCTCGACCCCCGCCTCGCGGAGCAGCCGCTGAATGACCCGCTCGCACTCTTCGTACCGACCCTCGCCGAATTGGTGGTGCCGGATTCGTCCCTGCGTGTCGGCGATGTACACGGCGGGCCAGTAGTGGTTGCCGAACGCGCGCCAGACCCGATAGTCGCTATCGATCGCGATCGGATACTCGATCCTCATCTCTTTCGCGGCTTGGCGGACGTTGTCGACGTCTTGCTCGAACGGGAACTCGGGAGTGTGCACGCCAACGGTGACGAACCCCCGATCGGGGTACTTCTCGGCCCACGCGCGGACGTAAGAGCGCGTGCGCAGCCAGTTGATACAGGTGTAGGTCCAGAAATCGACGAGAACGACCTTCCCCCCGACTGCCGCCGCGGTCAGCGGAAGCGAGTTGAGCCACCCGGTCGCCCCGCCGAAACCCGGCAGATGACCCTCGAAAGACATCGGAGCCGGCCCTCCGTGGCGGAACACGTCGTGCCAGCTCACGTCGCACCGTCGACGTCGATGATGGCCTCGGCGAAGGCTCCAGAAGCCTCCGGGGGAAGATTGTGCGTTGTGCTCACGGGAGCCACTAGCGGCATCAAGGTAAGGTCAATTGTGTGACGGTCGCTCGATGCCGCCCTCGATTGTCGGTGAAGACCTGACGCTGATGTCAAACGTCCGGGTTCTCGCCGACGAGACCCGCGAGCGTTACGAGCGCGTCGACGTCCTTGCCAACAATGCCGGGGCGCTGTTTGCGTCGCGCGAGGAGACCCGGGAGGGCTTTGAGCGGACCTTTGCGTTGAACCACCTCGCGCCGTTCTTGCTTACGAACCTGCTGCGAGATCTGCTTGCGGGCGGCCGTGTCGTGACCACAGCTTCGAATGCTCACAAGTCCGGGCGCCTCGTGCTCGACGACCTGCAATCGGAGAAGTCTTACTCCGCGCGTGCGTACGGCACCTCGAAGCTGTGCAACGTCCTGTTCACGCGCGAACTGACCAGGCGCGCACCGGAGCTGCGCGCCAACTGCTTTCACCCCGGCGTCGTGCGCACCGGGTTCGCCAAGAACGAAGACGGCGTCTGGAAGGTCGTCGCCAAGCTCGGCGCGCCATTCTTCCGCTCCCCCGAGCGCGGCGCTCGCTCGCTGGTCTGGCTGGCACTGTCCGACGACGCGGCTGCCCTCACGGGCGAGTACATCGTGGATGAGAAAGTCGTGCCTCCGAGTGCTCAGGCCCGCGACGATACCCTCGCACGAAGCCTCTGGGAACGGAGCGCTCAGCTCGTCAGCCTGCCTATCGACGCGCGCGGCTGACGCGACGGCCCTCGCCGCGTTCACAGCTTGATCATTGCCAGATCCGAAACCGGGCGCGGCCGATCGTCTGCGTGACGATCGTCGCGACACTCAGGCAGTGGGCACGATCGGGGCTCTCGATCGGTGGTCATGGGTGAGAGCCGGATCACGGGACTTGATCTCAGCAGCGCGCTCACGTGTCGCGCCGCTTCAGGAGCGCGGCTGCGATTGCGATCGACAGCGCAGCGTAACCCGCGAACACAGCGAGTCCGGTCCACGGCGCGAGTGTGTGCGCGCCTGGGTTGATCGTCCAGACTGCCCTGCCGGCGTTGCTCGGCAGATATGGATCGATGGAGTTCGAGATGCTCGTGGGAAGGAGGTTGAGGATCGGGGGCAGCACGAACACGATTGCCGCCAGTAGCGCGATACCGCCGGCGGTGCTGCGGACGATCGCACCAAGGCCGAGACCGAACAACCCCATCACGGACAGGAACAGCGCGGCGCCGATCAGCGCGCGCAGCACGCCTGGGTGTGAGATGCCGATGTTGATCTGCTGTCCGGAGAGGATCGCTTGCCCGGCGAAGAACACGATGAAGATGGCTGGCAGGCTGACGACGAACGCCACTGCGCCGAAGACGAGCGCTTTGCCCCACAGCGCCGGCAGGCGCTTGGGCACCGCTGAGAACGTCGAGCGGATCATGCCCGTCGAGTACTCGGCCGTGATCACCAGAACGCCCAGCACGCCGAGCGAGAGCTGAGCGAGGTTCACTCCTCCGAGGCTCGTGCTGAGCGGATCGAAGCTCGCACGGTCACTACGGCTGAGGTGCGGCCAGCGCGATTCGAACGTCGCGCAGGCGATGATGCCGATCCCGATGATGAGGAGCACGGTCGCTGCAAGTGCCCATCGGGTCGAGCGGACCGAGCGGAGCTTCGTCCACTCCGAGAGCGCGATGTGCCGCTGGGTTAGCCGTCGCCCTGACGTGGCTGATGCCGTGACGGCGCTCATGCCAGTGCTGCCTGTGGCTTGGAATCCACGCTGTCGGTATGGAACTCCAGCGAATCGCGGGTGAGCTCCATGAACGCTTCCTCCAATGATGCCCGCTGCGATGTCAGCTCATACAGAACGATGCCGTTCTCGGCCGCGATCGTGCCAATCTGCTCTGAGCTCAGCCCCCGGATTTCGACCGTCGAGGCCTCGATCGGATCGACACTGACTTCCGGGCCGAGGACCAGCTTGCCCAGGCGCTCAGCCTCCGGCGAGCGAACGAGCACCGAGTGCTTCGATGCGCGTCGCACGAATTCATCGACGCTCGTATCGGCGATCAGGCGACCGCGGCCGATAACGATCAGGTGCTCGGCGGTCAGCGCCATCTCGCTCATCAGGTGCGAGGAGACAAATACCGTCCGCCCCTCGCTCGCGAGCCGCTGCAACAGCTTCCGCACCCACTGGATCCCCTCGGGATCGAGCCCGTTCACCGGCTCATCGAGCATCACCGTGTGAGGGTCGCCGAGCAGCGCGGACGCGATCCCGAGACGCTGTCCCATTCCAAGCGAGAAACCGCCGGCGCGCTTGTGCGCTACTTCGCTCAAGCCGACGAGGTCGATCAGCTCATCGACCCTGCTACGAGCAATACCGTGTGTCTGGGCCATCGCAAGCAAGTGGTTGTAGGCCGAGCGTCCTGTATGCACCGAGCGCGCCTCCAGCAGCGCACCCACCTCATGCAGCGGCGCGACATGGTCGCGATACGGCCTTCCGTTGACCAGCGTCCGTCCCGAGTTGGGGGCATCGAGACCAAGGATCAGCCGCATCGTCGTCGACTTGCCCGACCCGTTAGGTCCGAGGAAGCCCGTTACGACCCCGGGCTCGACCTTGAACGAGAGGTCGCTCACAGCGACCTTCTCCCCATATCGTTTCGTCACATTCGTGACCTCGATCATCCGGCTTGCTCCCTTCCAGGTCTGCCGCGCGAGTCCCAGTGCCACGGCAGCTCAACTTCTGGGACGGCGCACCCACCTGAGACAGCCCGGTTCCGTCGTGTCACGCCACCATCTTGAACACCCGTCCCTTTGAGGACGACAACCACCTACTCCCAGGCTAGGCCGGGACGGCGACCCTGTGAATGGTTCGAGCGAACCAACTTTCCTGCTGCCCGGGGTTCGATCTAACTACTGAGCGCTGCTCGTCGTCTCACGAGACTTGCGGCGACGCCCGGGACGGGTTCGAGGCGTCTGTGGCACGAGGCGGCCCGAACCAGGTGGTGAGCGCCTCAGCGAGCCCCAGGTCCGTGCCATCTCCCACCCACGCGACATATCCGTCCGGCCGAATCAACACGGCGATCGGAGCGGCGACCTCGCCGATCACGGGAAGTTCCCACACACCGGCGTATTCAGCGTCGACCAGCCGGACCCGATCCGCCCATGGAGCGATGTCCAAGTCGCCGGGCTGAGCCAGGTTGAGGAGCACGGGGCGGGCGTCGTGGAGCAGGCTGACTGCTCTGATCGGGCCACCCGAGGTGACCAGGTCGAGATCGGGCATGCGGCGGCCGAGCAGCGGATGTCCCTCACCGAGGTCGTAGTGAATGTCGAGCCCGGAGTGAAGACCGGCGAGCCGCTTGCGAGGCTCATCCATGCTGGCCAGCTCCGATACCTGCTCGAGCAGAGCCTGCATGCGATCGTCATGGCGCTGGAGCGTCCCCAGCGCGATCGTGTACCTGAGCACACGGGCGATAACCGGGTGACGCTCGGCGTGATAGGTGTCAAGGAGGCGTTCCGAGGAGGTTCCACCGACCACCTGCGCAGCTTCCATCCCAGGTTCACCGCATCCTGCACGCCCAGGCTCAGGCCCTGCCCACCCACCGGGTAGTGCACGTGCGCGGCGTCGCCGGCCAGCAGCACCCGTCCCGCTCGGTAGGCCGCGGCCTGGCGCGTCGTATCGGTGAACCTGGAGATCCACGTGGGGTTGTGCATCCCGAAGTCGGTGCCGTACACGGAAATGACCGCGTCTCTCAGCTCGCGCAGCGTCGGCTCGGTCGCGGACCCGACCTGCGCTTCGGTCACCATGACCCGTATGGGGCCACCATCCCCGTAGACGATCTCGCCGTCGCGGACCTGGTACTCCCGCCGCCCAAGCGCATGCGTGCCCCTCTCATCGTGGCGGACTCCCAACTCCGGCTCCTCGGTCATCTCGACCTCGGCGATCAGGTTGCTCCTCGTCGCATCCCACCCCGGGAACTCGATACCGGCCGCCTTACGGATCAGGCTCCGTCCGCCATCGCGCCCTACGAGATACCGCGACCGCAGCGACTCGCCACCCGACAGCCGGACATCGACCCCCGTGTCGTCCTGCGCGAAGCCCGTCACCTCGCACCCGTAACGGATGTGCACCGGCAGCTCGGCGATCCACTCGGCCATGATCTGCTCGATCTGGTTCTGCCAGATCCCAACCGAATACGGATGACGCGTCGGGAAGTCGCTCATGTCCAACACCGTCGTGCCGAATGTTGCAGCCTGCACCACCTGGCCCTCAGCCAGGAACCGACCAGCAACCCCACGCTGATCCAGCACCTCGATCGTGCGCGAGTGAAAACCGCCCGCCCGCGAGCCGACCAGCACGTGATCGGTACGACGCTCGAGGAGCGCGACATCGACCCCGGCCAATGTCAGCTCAGCCGCCAGCATCATGCCGGTAGGCCCGCCTCCGGCGATCACCACGGCGTACTCGGTCCTCGCCGGACTCGGTGCGGCTATTCGCTCGGCTCCTGCGGGGCTGTGCTCAGATGACGCTCGAGGCGACGGTCAGGCACCAGCCAGATCAGTGCCACGACGACATACATCGCCAGGCCGAGCCAGGGCTCAGCGAAGGACAAGCCGATCCCGAGGCAGTACAGGAGCGGCGAGATCTTGCCCTTGGCATCTGAGCCGATGGCGATCCCCAGCCTGGAGTCTTGTCCCTCAGCGCGGAGAAGCGCCGTCTGCAGGATGACGTATGCGATCGCAGCGGCGAGCAGAACGATTCCGTATACGGCCGTCGGGATCGGCGGAAATCGGTGCTCGCTCATCCAGGCGGTGCTGAAAGGGATCAGCGAGAGCCAGAAGAGCAGGTGCAGGTTGGCCCACAGCACCGCGCCGCTGACCCGGGAGACGGCCGCCAGCATGTGGTGATGGTTGTTCCAGTAGATCCCCAGGTACACGAAGCTGAGCACGTAGGCGAGGACCGCGGGCAGTTCGTGTGCCAACGCATGCCACGACGTACCGGCCGGGATGTGCAACTCAAGCACCATGATCGTGATCAGGATCGCGATCACGCCATCGCTGAAAGCTTCTAGCCGACTCTTAGGCACATAACGAGGCTATCCGCGACACCGAGGCGCTGCTGCCGCACGGAGATGCGCCATCCGTGCTCCGCCAAGCGAGCGGAAGCGAACTTGCGGTGCGCACGCGTTGCTTGGTCGCCGCGATTGCTTTCATCCTCGGGCCGCTTCAGATCCAGCGACAACCGAGGAGCCGGCTGCGTCGGCTCGCTTCGTGTGCCTGCCACGTGGGGAGTGGCGCGGCGCGGCGGTTAGGCTGCGTCCGATGCCGCACGCCGCAGCCCTGCCCGAGCTGTTCACCGCTCAGACCGCACCTTCGGCCCTCGAGGCTCTCGGGGCGCGACTGCGTACGACGCGGTGGCCGGACACGCCCGAGGACGGCGGCTGGTCGCTCGGGAGCGACCTCGCCTACCTCCGCGAACTCGTCGCCTACTGGGCGGACGGGTTCGACTGGCCGGCGCAGGAAGCGGCGCTCGCGCAGTTCCCACGCTTCCGCGTCACGCTCGACCGCCTCGGGATCCACTTCGTCCACGTCAGGGCCACCGCGCCGGTGGGGCCGGTCGTGCCGCTGATTCTCAGCCACGGCTGGCCGGACTCTTTCTGGCGTTACGCGAAGGTGATCCCACTCCTGACCGACCCTGGAGCACACGGCGCCGACTCCGCCGACGCGTTCGACGTGGTTGTGCCCGACATGCCTGGCTACGGGTACTCCGACCGCCCCACCGGCTCGCCTCTGGACTCGATCGCCGTCGCCGGCCTTTGGGCTCAGCTGATGGGCGTCCTGGGGTACGCGCGGTTCGGCGCGGCGGGCGGAGACATCGGCAGCCATGTGAGCCGCTACCTCGCGCTCGACCACCCCGAGCGGGTCGTGGCGGTCCACCGCACCGACGCGGGGGTGCCCGTCTTCACCGGCGACCCGGCGGACCTGGCGCCCGAGGAGCGCGCCTGGCTGCAGAGCGCCACGGCTTGGGGCGCGACCGAGGGCGCCTACGCAGCCATGCACCGCACCAAGCCCCAGACCGCCGCCTTCGGGCTCACCGACTCGCCCGCGGGGCTGGCGGCATGGATCGTCGAGAAACTCCGGGCGTGGAGCGACTGCGACGGCGACGTCGAACGGCGGTTCACGAAGGACGAGATCCTCACGAACATCACGATCTACTGGCTCACGGAGACGATCGGCTCATCGATGCGCATGTACCACGCGAACGCCGCGATCCCGACCGCGCAGCTTGCCCGCCGGGTCGAGGTGCCGTCCGGCTTCTCGCTCTTCCCTGGCGACATCGTCCGCCCGCCACGGGCATGGCTCGAGCGCACAGCCAACGTCGTGCGGGTAACCGAGCCCGCGCGCGGCGGGCACTTCGCGCCGTTCGAGGAGCCCGAGCTTTACGCCGAGGAGCTGCGCGCCTTCTTCCGCCCCTACCGGGCGGCAGTCGCGAACTGAAGCGCGCCAGTCGCGACGATGCATTCGCGTCTCGCATGGCCTCCGATAGCCGATGGCGACACTCGAGGTGGTCCGAGCTCGCACGGGCTGGGTCCGGCCGCGTGCTATGAATGTCGACCACCTGCCGATGGCTGGCCGCGCGCTGTCGATCCTGTACGTTGGAACTCTCCCGCCCCACCAGGGCGGGTCGGCGCTGTTCGCGGCCGAGATCCTGCCGGCCCTCGCGAAACGGGGCCACGAGATCCGTGCGATCAGCGCGATCACTGAGGCGGGTTTGCGCGACGGCGACAGCTTTGCTCAGACCCACCCACAGTTGATGGTGACGCGATATGTCCTGCCGTACTTCAACATCGGGACCGATGTTCCGCCGCCCGCTGAGTACTGGCGGAAGGAAGGCGAGCTGATCGGCGAGTTCGTCGCGCTGGCGCTCCAGCGCGCACGACCCGACGTGGTGATCGCTGGCCGCGAGCTGGTGGCGCCCCACCTGGACGGCGTCAGCCACCTGCCGCGGTTGCTGGTGGCTCACGGCACCACGACCTGGGGGCTCGACCGCGGCCGCTGGCCGCCGGAACTGGCAGAACGGCTGCTGACGTCCTTGCGGCGCTTCGATCTGATTGTGACCTCCGGACATCACGCGGCGCGCGACCTGGCCGAACTAGGCGTGCCGGGGGCGCAGGTCATCTCCAATCCGGTTGATCTCGACCGCTTCCGCCCTCTCAAGCAGGCCGACGGATTTCGCCGAGAGCTCAACATCGGTAGCGACGAGGTGGTCGTGCTGCACGCCTCGAAGCTGAACCATCAGAAGCGGCCGATGGACATTCTCGGCGCAGCCGAGATCGCGCTGCGGACCAACGAGCGGTTGCTGTTCGTGGTCGCCGGCAACGGGGCGCAACGGGAACAGCTCGAGAGCGAGTGCCACTCGCGGCAGCTCGAGAACCGGTTCCGTTTCCCCGGTTGGATCGCTCACGAGCGGATGCCCGAGTTGATGAACGCCTCTCACATGTTCGTTATGCCATCGGCATACGAGTGCCAGGCACTGGTCTACCTCGAGTCGATGGCGTGTGGGCGGCCCCTGATCGCGAGCGATATCCCCGCCGCGCGCGAGGTGGTGCAGGACGGGATCAGCGGGCTCCTGCACCCCGAGGGCGACGAGCACGCACTCGCCGCGGCGATCCTGGCCTGCGCCGGCGATTCGGCGTTGAGAGACAGGCTGGCCGCGGGCGGTCTCGCCGAGGCGCGGCGTCACGCGCTGCCGACGATCGCCGAGGCCTACGAGCGAGCGTTGGGCGGACTCGTCACGCAGGCTGAGGCCTAACGCCGAGCTCCGCATACACCCCAGCAAGCGATCAGACCAAGCGTTGGGCCGTGCAGCGCGAGTCGTAAACCTCGCGCGCTCGTGCGATCGCCTACTCCCCCGTACTGAATTAAGACAACACTTCTTGACACAACGCATCTAGACAAGCTAAGTTGTCTAGGTGCGGATCGCGCCAGAGGCCCGGAAGCACGACATCGACGACGCGGACATTCTCCACGCCGTTCGGAATCGTATGTTCCAGGCTGTCGGGAGCGATGAGCTAGCCATCTTCATCGGTCCGGCGCATAACGCCGCGCTGCTGGAGATCGGTGTTCTCAATCCCAACAGCGACGATCCGGTCGTGATCCACGCAGATAAGGCCCGCGACACGTTCCTTCCGTAGGAGAGCCCCTCATGCCCCGCGCCAAGACCAAGCACCCACGACAGGACATCTCCGACGCGATTGAGCGTCTTGATGCATGGGCCGACACCCTGACCGCCGAGGACTTCGAAGCGACTGACGACCTAGTCTCGGTTGCACGCGCGGCTGATGCCGTCGAGGCCGCGAAGGCGGCGCTGGAGGCGGCTGTCGCGAACGCACGGGCACGAGACCGGTCGTGGAACCAGATCGCGATGTCTCTCGGCGTGTCGCGTCAGGCCGCGCGCCAGCGGTTCGGAGATTCAGGTCGCGTCGAAGCGCTCGCGCACGCCGAGAAGGTTCAGCGGGCAAGCATGGCCGGCGCGCGCTCGGCTAAGACGCGGGCTGCGGTGACAGGGCGCCACAAGAAGGCTGGCGATGACGACCCGCGCGGGCAACTGCCGAAGCGGGCTGTTCGGGCCTCGACCCGCACAAAATCGACTTGAGCAGGCGGCCTTCGCGTGCCCAGCCCGATCCAGTTCTTGCGGCGGCCGAGTCGGGCGAGGGCTGACGCAACGTCGGGCGCCATCGGCACCGCCCGAACTTGGCCGGAGTTTGGTGTCGTCAGCTGACCACTCGAGCAACTCGCGCGGACCCGGATCGTCGATCCGGCGAAGTCGACCTCCCGCTGCTGAGAGCAGTTCGCGCAGGTCAGAATTGCTGAGTCGGGACATGGCTGGGGACACGACAGCGTTTGGCACGTTGTCAGCTTCTGCTGGTGCTGCAGTGATCGGCGACTGTCGGTGAGTCGTCCGAAGGCCTGGGTCGGCTGCTCCAAGCAGGTGTACTTTCGCCTTATGAGATCCGAGTGTCGGGGCGGCGCTGCGCTGATGATGCTTAGCGGCAGCGAGCTGGCCTTCCCCCGACGCGACCACCCTCCGGGTGCGGGGATTAGATTTCCTTCGTGACAGCGACCGACCTGCCATATGCCGGCGAGGACGAGCGGGCCGAGTCCGGGTTCGGGCACTGGATGGCGGTGCGACGCGTCGTCCTCGGCCTGTACTTCGTCTCGTTTGGGGTCTGGAGCGCCTACTACGGGATTCCCGGGGACCACCAGGTGGTCGTCGCCTGGGTGTGCGGGGCGCTCGCCTGCGCATCCCTCGGTCGGCCGGGGCGCAGGGTGCTCCGGCTCGTACGCGACTGGCTGCCGTGGATGGTCGTGCTGACCGTGTACGACTTCACGCGGGGCGCGGCCGACTCCCTCGGGATCGGCGTCCATGTTCACGTGATGATCGACTTCGACCGCTTCGTGTTCCTCGGCACGACGCCGACCGAGTGGCTGCAGGCACACCTGAACGACCCGAGGGTCGTCAACTGGCTCGATGTCGCCTTCACGTTGATCTACACGTCCTACTTCATCGTCCCGGTCACCGTCGCGGGGTTCCTATGGGCGCGCGACCGCCTCGAGTTTCTGCGCTTCTCCCGGCGCTTCGTCACGCTCGCAGCCGCCGGTCTCGCGACCTACGTCGCGTTCCCGGCCGCCCCGCCGTGGATGGCCGCCGACATGGGTCTGCTGCACGGCGTCGCCCGCACCACGTCCGACGGCTGGCAGGTGATCGGCGGCGGGACGGCCGGGCTATTCGACGAGGGCCAGGCAAGCGTGAACCTGGTCGCCGCGGTGCCGTCGCTTCACTCGGCGGTCACGATGCTGGTGGTCCTGTTCCTGTGGCCTCGCGTTCGCCGCTGGCTGCGGCCGCTGCTCCTGCTCTATCCGCTGGCCATGGGCCTGACGCTCATGGCGACGGGCGAGCACTACTTCTTCGACGTCCTGCTCGGGTGGATGTATGCCGGCGGCGTGATGGCCGTGTGGGCGTGGTGGGAACGCCGGCGGGCGGGTCACGCTGAGCGGCCGGCCGCGACCTCCCGCTACCGGCTTCCGGCGGCCGATGCCGAGGTCCGAGCATCGGAGCGCTAGCAGGCCCCATTCTGGCCGCGGAACCCGGCCTCGATATGTGGGGTGAACCCCTAACGTGGTCGACAGGTAGCCGACGGCCGCCGGTCATAGAACTCTCCAAACGCCTCCGGACTGAACCGGTGGCAGCGAGAAGCTCGGCGTCGGTGGCCCGCGACCAGCGCATGGCTACATAACGTCGTGATCGACAACCGCAACCTCGCGGAGGACCCGGCGGGCTAGGGTGAGGCCATCGGCGGTCGTGAGGCCTCATCGGGCATCACACGACCCCAGCGGCCGACGCGGCGAGCTGATCGGCGACGAGCTGGCCCGCCGCTCGGTGCGCCTGGCGCGATCCGGCCACCGCTTCCAGGAATGGCGCGCGCTCAAGCGCGTACAGCGACGTCGGCGTTGCGCTGGTCACCGTCGCCATGCGGATGCCGGCATGTAACAGCGCGATCTCACCGAACCCGTCGCCGGGCCCGAGCCCCTGGACCTTGACGCCGCCGATCGTCACGCCGAGCTGGCCGTCAACCACGAGGAAGAACAGATCCCCGACGTCGCCCTCGCGGACGATGACCTCGCCGGCCGGAACATCGACCCGCCGCAGGGCACGAGCCAGGTCCTCGAGCACCGGCGGGCCGAGCATCGCGAACAGCGGGGAACGGCAGACTGCCGCGAGCTCGAGCTCGAGCGACGGGTCACCACGCTCGACCGCCCGGAGCGCAGCCGTTGCCAGCAGGCCTGAAGCGATCACGAGGACCCCTACGGCGATGACCGCCCCACCCGGGCCTGCGAGCGCGACCAGCAGCGGTACCGACACCGAGCCGATCGCGAGCCCAAACATCTCCAGGCCCTCGAGCGCGCCGAACACGCGGCCGTGGAGCACCGAAGGGACCCGACGGTGGAGGATCGTGCGCCCGCCGACGTCGAGAACGGTCCGGCTCGCCCCGGCGACTGCGAGCAGACACAGAGCGACCGCGAGTGCGGGCTGTGCGCCGAGCGCGATGAACGCCGCCCCCCAGACGGCACTCGACAGCAGCAGCGGCCGGGCCATCCGGCGGCGGCCCACGAGTGCAAGCGCGACGCCGGCGCCCACTAAGCCGCCAATGCCGAAAACCGCACCCAGGTATCCGGCGCCGTTCGCGCCCAGCCTCAGGACCCTGGCCGCGATGACGACCTCGAGCACGTCAAGAGCGCCAAGAACCGCGTACTCCATGGTCATGACGCCGAGCGCCGGCACCGCGCCCGGGGCGCGGCGCAGCCAGTCGAGCAGTGGACCTGCCGGCTCGTCCTCAGCTTCCGAGGACCCGTCGCCACCGAGCTTGCGGAGCGGCACCACCGCAATTGCCGAGCTCGCGACCACGAGCGCAAACAATGTGAACGCCGCGCCTGACCCGGCGATCGCCAGCATCACGCTCGCGATCGCAGGTCCGGCCAGCAGGCTCACGTTCTCCACCCAACCCAAGACGACGTTGGCGGCCGTCAGCTGGCCCGGGGTCTCGACCAGCGCAGGTAGCAGCGCGCACTGTGCCGGTCGGGTAAGCGTCACCGCCGACGCCGCCACGACCGCCGCCGCGTAGACAGCTGCGGACGGCGCTCCAACAAGCGCCAACGCCGCGACCGCACCCAGCGACGCAGCCTGCGCCAGGTAGCCGCCGAACAACGTGGCAGCCGCGCCGCGTGAGTCGATCAACCTCGCCGCGAGTGGCGCGGTGATCGACGCCGGCAACAGTTGCACGGCAGCGATCACCCCGGCCGCGGTGGTGCCCCCACGGTGATACGCGAACACCAACACGACGACCCACCCGCCGATCTCGGCGACCCCGAAACCGAGGAAGGCCAAACCGACGCGACGCAGCCGTCGACTGGCCAACACCCGGCGGAGCACCTCTAGCTGGTGGCCCATCGTCCTTCTCGCAGGAGAATCCGGCGCCTGCGGTTACGCGGCCAGAAGGTCGGTCGCGACCGGCAGCGCCGTCAGCTGGGCGCTCGGTGCCTGCGGGGTCTGATGGTCAGTGGCTGAGCTGACAATCGCCCATCCGAGGAACGACACGATCGCGAATGTGACGAGGACCATCAGAACAAGAGTGAAGATGATCATGAATGACTCCTAGTGGCTGTCATGGGGCTGATGTGTGGGAGTGGCGGTACTGGTCTGTGGTGTTGCTGTTGGGCCGGCCGGCTGACAAGCAACACTCTCCTCCCAAGCCCTCGCGCCGACCACGTCCGTAGACGCACTCGTTCTGCGTACTTGTACTCAGACGCCGCTTACGTGCGCCGCTACGCGCGGCCCTGCGCGAGCCTCTGCAGCGCGATCCGATCGCGGATCGCGATCCGCTGCCGGCTGGTGGTGACGATCCCGAGCGCGCGGAGCCGGCCGAGCGCCTTGACCGTCGCCTCCCTCGAGGCCCCACACCAGCTCGCCAGCTGCTCCTGTGAGAGCGGCACGCCGATCACGGTCTGGAGACCATCCGCGGTTCCGAACCGCTCGCTCAACTCGAGCAGCCGCCACGCCACCCGGCCGAGCGTCCCCAGTGCCGCAAACTCGAGCTGCCTGCGATCGCCCTCGCGCAGCCGCCCGGCGAGCGTCCGGATCAGCTCGAGCGCAGCCGCCGGCCGGTCGAGCGCCGTCAGTAACACCGACGCCGGAGCGACAGTGACCTCGACGTCGTCGATCGCAGTGGCGGTGGCCGAACGCGGCTCACCATCGAGCGCCGACATCTCTCCGAGTACGTCGCCCGGACCGCAGATGCCGAGCACGACTTCGCGGCCCGTCCGCGATAGGCAGCTGACCAGTACCAGGCCACGCTCGACCACGAGCACCCGCTCGGCGCGGTCGCCCTCGGTGAACAACCCCTGCCCGCGCCGGAACTGCTGCGTCCGCCCGCCGGCGCGCAGCGTCGTCACGAGACTCGAGGCGATCTCAGCGCTGTCATGCACCGGCACAGTCTCACCGACGTGGACGACGATCCCCGATCGCGTACGGGCTGACGCCGCGCTGCTGCTCTGGCGACAGCCCGCGGCGCATCGCCCGGTCGCATCTAGGCCGGTGATTGCGCCTCGACGAGCGCCGCCGAGCGCCCCTCGAAGGCGCCGTAGCCGTGCTCGCGTGAGAGCTCAAGCGCGCGGGCGGCATGCTCGTGTGCTCGAGCAGCGTCACCTCGCCCGGCGAGCGCCTGCGCCCAGCCCAAATGGGCGCGGGCCGCCCATAGAAGCAGGCCGTGGGTCTCCTGGAAATCGCACGCGAACGCCAAGTGCTCGTCGGCCTGCTGGTGGTCTCCTGTGCACGCAGCGAGAAGCCCCAGCCACATGCGGGCGTGTCCGTAGCCGATGACGCCATTCCAGACGACCTGGTCGGCCCACGGCTCGATGAGCTCGTAGAGGATCGAAGCGGGGCCTGCGCTGCCGGTCAGCGCTGCTGCTTCGGCATACAGCGCTAGCGCCGTCGACATGGCCGAGTCCGGCGCGATGTGCTCAAAACGGTCACTCGCAGCTTGCTCGAGGATCTCCGCGGCCTCCGCTCCTCGATCGAGATAGCCAAGCATCGCTGCCAGCGCGGCTCGCCAGGCCGCGATCGCCGGATAGGCGCTCACGCTCTGTTCCATCATCGCGATGATCTCTTGTCCGCGGCCTTGATAGGTACGCGCTTGCTGCATCGCAGCGGCGTAGACAAAGACGGCGTCGGGCTGTGCCGCCTCCTGCCCAATCTGCAACGCGCTCTCGAACAGGCGCTCGCCGGCGACCAGATCGCCGTGCATGAGCTCCCAACCGGCCGTGTTGAACGTGGCGAACCAGTGCAACGTAGGCTGGTCGAGCTCGTGCGCGAGCAGCTGCACCCGCTCTAACGCGAGCTTTGCGCGCTCGAGGTCCCCCCGCTCGGAGCAAGCGTTGAACTGAAAACTGTACGCCGCGCATCCGACGGCAGGATCACCCACTTCGGCGGCGCACGCAACGAGCTCCTCGCCAAGACCGAGTCGCCAGGCCAGCGTATCCGGTACTCGGACCGCCTCGGCTACGTTCCGGAGGACTTCGGCAAGCGTCCTCCTGTCCTCCGCGGCACGAGCCAGCGAGATCGCCTCCTCGGCGAGCGAGCGGCGCATGGCAAAGTCCGGGTCCCACTCGAGCTCCAGCGCCTTGATCGCGAGCAGTCGCGCGCGGCGCGCGCGATGCGGTGGGTCATCGAGCTCGATCGCCCGCTCGATCGCCGCAAGCCGAGCGGTGTCGATCTCACCCATGGTGCTTGAAACCCCGTTCCCGCGGTTGTTCGCCAGCGCCGCCCGAGCGGCGAGCTCGGCGTCGCCCATCGTCGAGGCGATCCGCGCCGCGTCGAGCAGCGTCTCGCGGTAGCCGCCATCGCCGGTCTGGAGCTGCGCCTCGCCGAGCCCGATCAGCGCCTCACAACGCTCGGTACCGTCGATATCGCCGATCAGCTCGAGAGCGTCGGCGAATAGTTTCACGGCCTCGGTCGGCGCGAGGCTCTCGAGAGCGCGCTGACCGGCCCTGACGGCGTAGTCGGCCGCCTTGGCCTTGTCCACCGATACGGCAGCCATGCGCCAGTGAAGTGCGAGTTCCGAGAGATGATCGCCCGGGTCCTCGCCGTAGAGGTCCTCGAGCGCGTGGGCAACACGCTGGTGCAAGCGCGCCCGGCGAGTGGCGCCGAGACCCGCATACAGCGTCTGGTTGATGAGCGCATGGGCGAAGCGAAACCGGCCCACCCGCTCGTCGGACTCGGCCAGCAGCGAGGCGGCAACCGCAGCCTCCAGCTGGTCCAGGAGCTGGCTTTCGTCGATCTCCAGCATCGACTCGAGCAGCTCCACATCGAACGCGCGGCCGATCACGGCCGCGAGCCTCAGGGGTTCGAGTGTCTCCTTGCCGAGGCGCTCCACACGCCGCTCGATCACCGCCCGCACGCTGTCGGGCAGCGCGATCGCACCCGAGCGGTCGACGCTCCAGCGCCCACTGTCCTCGTCGAAGATGAGCCCCCCGGACTCCCAAAGGCCGCGCAGGATCTCCCCCACGAAGAACGGGTTGCCATCGGTTTCGGTCGCGATCTCCTGCGCCAGCTGAAGGATGTCCTCGTCGAGCTCGTGCCCGGCGGCCGTCGTCATGATCTGGGCCACATCGTCTGAGCCGAGACCATGCAGGGGGATGCGCTGCACGCCGTCGACCGATCGCAAGTCCGCGAGCACGGCTCCGAGCGGGTGATCCTTGCCGAGGTCAGAGTCGCGGTAGGTTGCAATCACCTGCAGCGCCTCCTGCTGGGCGGTGCGAACCACGTGCTTGAGGAGGGCAACGGACTGCCCGTCTGCCCAGTGCAAATCGTCGAGTACCACGCACACCGGTACGCTCTGCGCGACCTGCTCAAGCAGTCCCGCCACCGCCGAGAACAGCAGATACCGCTCGGTCTCGGGATCAGAGGTCTGCGGTGATGGCAGCTCCTCCACGCGCTCGCCCAGCGTGCGAACGAAGCGGCTGAGCTCTCCGCCATGGCGCTTACAGTGACGTTGAAGCAGCTCCTGCGGGGCGTGCTCAACCATCTGCGAGCAGATCTCGATCCACGGCTCATACGGCACAGCGAGCTCCTCAGAGCACGACCCCCAAAACACCGCGAACCCCTCGGCGTGCGCGCGGTGCGCTACAAAGCTCGCGAGTCTCGTCTTGCCGATCCCCGGTTCACCGGAAAGCAGGACCACCTGGCGTGCGCCGTCGCGCGCGAGCACCAGCGCCTCCTCGGTCCCAGCGCGCTCCTCGACACGTCCAACGTAGGAGACCGGCGGCACCGAGCGAAGCAGCGCCGGCAACGGCCATCGGGTCGCGCCGGAGGTCTCCTCGGCGATCGGCGCCCAGGACACTGCGAATGCCTCAACAGGCTCTGGAATGCCCTTGAGCTCGAGCTCACCCGCCGAGGCAAAGTCGATGCCCTCATAGCGCCCCGCGAGCGTCTTGACGAGCCCTGAGATCAGGATGCCGTCGGAGGGTGCCTGTGCGCACAGGCGAGCCGCCTCGATCGTGGGCATGCCGAAGTAGTCACCGTCTTTGACCGTGGACTCTCCTGCTCCCAGCCCGATGCGCACGTGCAGGCCCTGCTCGGCGATGCGGTAGCGCCGCTCAAAGAGCTGCTGCATCGCCACAGCGCACTTGATCGCCGCCGAGGCCGAGGTGAAGGCGACCATCAGCCCATCGCCGGTGTTCTTCACCTCTTTGCCGCCAGAGACTGCGATCGCGTCGCGCAACAGGGCGAAGTGCTCCTCGCGCAGCTCATCGGCGCGTACCGGGCCCACGGAGGTAGCCAGCCGAGTCGAGCCGACCATATCGGTCAGCAGGATCGTCGCAAGCTCAACTGACTCCGTCACAACGTCCCCCAGGGACAAGGCGCAACCGTGCAATGAGGGTACCGATTTGGCGTCAGCCCCCGTGTTCCGAGGGCACGCGGGTGCACGCTCGCCATCGTGGGCAACGGCCGTCGACTGCTGGTTCTAATAGGCGAGCGAGCGTCCGACCAACGACCGCGCCAACGCTCGCTCAGGACTAGACCCACTGCCGTGACGATGCGGGAGCGCTGGTGACGCGCGATTCCGGAAACCTCGTTTGCTGCTCCGACGAGCGTCTCGTCGCCTCTGGATGGGTGCCTTCCTTTGCACGGATTGCAGGGATGCCACCGATTTCGTGCCGCCGCTCACCTTGCCTATTCACGCGAGCTTCAGCCGGCTGGCGTGCACGCGCTTGTCACCTCGCGTGAATTTGCTCGTCGGCGGCCCGCGTGGCGACCCGGCGGAACGGACTAGCGCCGGAAGAGCGCTTTCAGCATTCCGAGCCCCGGGGCGCAGCGATTCAGCTTCAGAAAGCCCGTTGGCAACGAGTTCAGCCGGCGACTCAAGCAATTCGGTGATGATTTCAGCGGGCGGGTCAACGCTGTGCTGCACGAACGAACCACCGCCGCTCTCCTCACCGCCTTCCACCCAGCCCCCGTAAAGCTGATGGATCCTGATGTGCGTAATCACCGGTGCCGCCACGAAGTACAACACAGGGCAGAAGCGCTCAACATGGGACCGCTCGCGCTCGGCGCTCCACGCAACCCCTGACGTCGGTTCGGAGTCCACGGGGCGACAGTCCCATCTAGATTCGCCGCTACCGATAATCGATCCAAGCGGCAGTCGTCGGTCGCATCAACGGCGAGCGGGGTGATCGCTAGCCTCGACTCCGGAGCCAGGATTCGTAAAGACGACGATGCAGGAGGCCCGATGAGTCGCTACGCAGTGGCGCACCTCGACGAGATCGACGAGATCAGCGACGGCCGCTGTGCTTCGCGACCAATCCGCTACCACTTCGGCATCACCTCCTTCGGCGTCAACGCCTGGACAGGTCGCGAGGCGGGCGACCGAATCATCAATGCGCACGACGAGGGCGGCGAGGACGGAGAGGAGGAGCTCTACCTCGTGCAACGCGGACGTGCCAGGTTCGAGCTCGACGGTGAGCCGGTGCATGCGCCCGTCGGCACGTTGGTGTTCGTCCGCCCCGACGTCAGGCGCACGGCGTTCGCCGAGGAGCCGGGGACGACGATCATTGCCCTCGGCGGCACGCCAGGGAAGCCGTATGAACCTGGTGGCTATGAGATCTGGGCGCCGCTCCGCCCGCTCTACGACGCGGGCAAGTATGCCGAGGCCGCTGACCGAGGCCGTGAGCTGATCAAGGCTCACCCCGAGTACCACGGGCTGCTCTACAACGTGGCGTGCTGCGAGAGTCTTGCCGGACGAACGGCCGACGCGATCGAGCACCTCCAGCTCGCGATCGAGCGTTCGTCTAGCTGCGCCTCGCTCGCCGTCAACGACTCCGACTTCGACCCGATACGCGACGACCCAGCCTTCAAGGAACTGCTGGCTAGTTGACCTGCCTATAGACGTTGTGAACGTCTGAGAGTACGTCCGGGCCTCTCCTGAGGCTGTGGGTCTGCTCAAGGACTCACGGCTCAAAGGAGGGCCCGGATGATCGTGCACGGTAATGCCAAGCTCGGACCGGCGGGGCGGCTCGCGCTGACTCAGTCGATCGCGGACGGGATGACGCAGAGGGCGGCCGCGGCCGCCTTCTGCGTGTCGCCGGCGACCGCGCACCGATGGTGGCATCGGCGGTTGGACGCTACGGCCCAGGAGCTCGCGTCGGGGGTGTGGTTGCTGGATCGCTCGAGCCGTCCGCATCGAAGCCCGCGCCTGATGGACGCTGGCGCTCAGCAGCGGATCTGCGAGGCCCGAGACCGGACGGGCTGGGGCCCAAGGCTGGTTGCTGGAGTGACCGGCCATCCGCACTCAACGGTCTGGAAGGTGCTCTGGCGTCACGGGCTCTCACGTCGACCGCGCCAGCCACGTGACGCTGTCCGCCGGTATGAGTGGCCGTGCCCCGGTGATCTGCTGCACATGGATACCGCCCGCTACGCACGGTTCGAGCGGCCCGGACATCGCGCTACAGGCGATCGCTCGCAACGCAGCCGCAATTGGATGGCCGATGGCACCCGAGTCGGCTACGACTTCGCTCACGCGATCGTCGACGACCACTCGCGGCTGGCGTACGTCGAGCTGCTCGACGATGAAAAAGCCGCCACCGTCACCGCGTTCGTCGCCCGCGCGATCGCGTGGTTCGAAGCCCACGGCATCCAGACCAAGCGGTTGATGACCGACAACGCCTGGAGCTACACGCACAACACGTCACTGCGCGAACTGCTCGTCGATCACGGCATCAAACATCTCCGTACCCAGGCCTATCGGCCGCAGACCAACGGCAAGGTCGAGCGCTTCCACCAGACCATGGCCCGCGAATGGGCCTACGGCATGACCTACCGCTCAAGCCACCACCGCGACCACGCGCTGCCACACTGGCTCAAGCACTACAACCACACCAGACCCCACTCAGGAATCGCGAACCGGCCACCCATCAGCCGCGTTCACAACCTCCGTGGGCAGGACACCTAGCTAGCGCAGCTGGAGCCGTTTGAGCTGGCGGTAAGCCCCGCCGTCGCTTCTGGCTAGCGGCGGCAGCCTTCAGGCAAGCATCGAACGGGACGTGGACCTGCCCCGGTTTGCGTGACACCGGGTTCGTCGTTTGATTGTTGTTGTTCGAGCGATTGTTCTCAACCGCCGAGCGGCGAGAGTCGTTGTTGTTCGTAGGCGACTGGGGAGAGCATGCCGAGGGTGGAGTGGCGGCGCTGGCGGTTGTAGAACGCCTCGATGTACTCGAACACGGCGGACTGCAGCTCGAGCCGCGATGGCCAGCTGCGCCGGTTGACGAGCTCCTTCTTCAGGGTGGCGAAGAACGTTTCGGCGACTGCGTTGTCGTACGCATCGCCGCGGGAGCCGATCGAGACAGCGATCCCCGCCTCGCCCGCAGCGTTGCCGAACGCGAGGCTGACGTACTGCGAGCCTTAGTCGGAGTGGTGGACCAGCCCAGGGTCAGGGCGCCGGCGCGCGAGCGCCATCTGCAGCGCGTCGACGACCAGGCTCGCACGGGTGTGCGTCGCCATCGCCCACCCGACGATTTGCCGCGAGTACGCGTCCTGCACCGCGGCCAAGTACAGCCAGCCCTCACCGGTCCGCAGGTAGGTGATATCCGCGACCCACAACATGTTTGGCGCCGTAGCTCGGAACTGGCGCTGGACCAGGTCCGTGGCAGGCGTGATCCCTGGGATCCGAATCGTCGTGCGCCACCGCTTCCGCGGCCTGACGCCCGAGATACCGGCCGCTTTCATCAGCCGCGCGACCCGCTTGCGGCCGACGTGGATCCCGTGCTCGATCTGCAGCTCGGCGTGGATCCTCGGCGCCCCGTACACGCCTCGACTGCTGTCGTGGATCTGCGTGATCTTCTCGGTCAGCCACGCGTCGGTGAGCGCCCGATCGGAGGGCGCACGGCGCTCCCAGTTGTGAAACCCGGTCCGGCTGACTCCCAGTACGCGACACATCACAGCGACGGGATAGTTCGTCCTCTCCGCGGCGATCAACGAGTACGCCTCGCCTACCGCCCGTCGTCCTCCCTCGCGAAGAAGACCGCCGCTTTTCGCAACATCTCCCGCTCCATCCGCAGCTTCGCGTTCTCATCCCGCAACCGCGCAAGCTCCTCGCGCTCGTCGCTCGAGAGCCCGCCCGGGCGCTCACTTCGCGAGGCCTTCTCCTCCTTCAGCCAATGGCGCAACGTCACGTCGGAGATACCCAGCGACTTCGCCAACTTCCGCTGCGGCTGATCGCCGAGCCGGGCAAGACGAATCGCCTCGCGGCGAAACTCCTCGGGATACGGCGGCCGAGTTCTGGGCACCTGAACCTCACTTTCCCCGGCTCACGACCGGAAGCATTCAAGTGTCGTCGAAAACGGGGCAACTCCAGCCTCGGCCACCAGCCTTGCGTCCTCCGCACGTGGCGCGTAGTGCAGGTACTTCATCGTCGTCTGAATGTCGGCGTGGCCCATCCACTCCTGGACTCGCCGGATGTCGGCCACGCCGACTTGGGGACATATTGGGGACCACGCCAGCTGTCCAGTCTGGTCCCCCTCATCAAGAAATCCTGCGCTTTCCAGCCCCTTCGCGATGCGCCCGGCAGGACTCGAACCTGCGACCATCGGATTAGAAGCTCGACGCGGCGTTTGCGGCTGTTTACGGCTAATCGGCGTTGAGCCTGCTAATCAGCGGTTTCGGGTTCGGCCGCCAGCGGGCTATCGCGAGTTTCGGGTGTTTCCGGACGTTCGGTGTCCCCGGGGTGTACCCATGAAGCGAGCATCCCGTCCCACGCATCGCGCCGCCGAGCGCGTCGTCGACCTCATGGATGTAGACGTTCAGGGTCGTGGTGAGCTGCGAGTGCCGGAGCCAGCCCTGCACCTGCTTGCGGTGCTTCCCCTGGGTCAGCAGCAGCGAGCCGCACGCCTTCCGGAACGCGTGGAACCCGACGCCCTGGTAATCCCAGCCTGACCGAGCTGAGCGACACGGGCGACCGGCTGATCGCGCGGGGCGATCAGGGTCACGGGATCGTGATGTCCTCCTTGGCCCATTCAAATCCCGCCGTTCCGTTGTCGGTCACGGTGATGGTGTAGCTGCCCGGGCAGAAATGATCCGCGATAACGCCGGTGGCGAGAAACTGACCGCCGGCGTCGCGGCCGTCTCGCGAGATCTCCTGAGACCCCGTACTGGAGCAAGCATTCGAGTCGATAGGCGGGTCGCGCCGGAGGTCGACCGTGAAGTTGCTGACCGTCGTCGGGAGTCCAGCGATGAAATATCCAACCCTGTCTCTGGACACCCCGTCGGGAAAGATCTTGGTTGGCACCGTGAGCCTGATCGTCGTGTCCTTTGAGGCATCCACGGTCTCGTTGGCGACCTCCTCTTCACGGTTCCCCCCTGCGAGCAGGCAGAATGCGATCCGACCCGGCTCGGTGTAGATCACGAACCGCCCGTCTCGATCCGTCTCGTCCTTTCTGTCGCCTTCACAGTCGACAAACACACCGAGTCCGAAGTACGGCTTCCCGTCACTGCCGAAAACCCGGCCCTCGATCTCGACCGTCTTGCAATCAAAACTGTTGCCGTGGTAGTCCTCGGGTGACCTGCAGATCGTGAAGTCGAGCCCCGACCTGTCGCCCCGCGCGTCCACCCGTCGCGAGTCTGGCTTGACCCCATCCTTGCCGTACCCCTTGAGCCGCACCGTGTAGGTGCCGCGTGGAACCTTCAGCGACCAGGCGCCCTCGGCACGAGACTCCGTCTCATACGTCTTCCGGGAGCCGGTGACAACCACGGGCTCCCCCGCAACCGGCGCCGGAGCCTGATGGCGGCAACTCTTTCCCGCTCGTTTGCCTTCACACTTGTGCTCGAACACCGTTCCCGACAGCACCACCTTGGTGTGGCACACGGTGGCGGTCGTCGCGAACGGACCTCGACCGCTGCTGTCCGTCGCGGCGCAGGTATTCGGCGGCCCCGTAGCCTTGAAGGTGCCGTAGTTGGCGTGGGCGGCGTCATGGTAGCTACCTGTCGCCGTCAAATTTGGTCCCGTGAAGTCGAACTTCCACGGCTGGATCTCGTAGCTCGACGATCGGCAGGCGCCCTCGTCCTTTGCGCTGTAGGTGCCACCATAGCCGCAGAACCACAGCGTGAACGATCGCCCCGTGATCACGACGTCGGTGGTCGTCCAGCCAACTCCGTTGCTGACGCTGTAAGTATTGGGTGCTGTACGCGTGAAGGTATACGTGCCGTATTCAATGCGGTAGGGCGAGTCCGGAGGGACATTCAGCGCCGTCGACACGATGTTCCAGTCTCCCGACAGGTTGGGGTCGGTTTGACTTGCGGCAACACCAGCAGGAGCCGTAACACCGAGTGCCAGTGCAGCGGTGCCCATGGCGCCCAGCAGCCAGATCATGCGCCGCAAACACTGCCGGATCGCTCTCATGTCCGCCCCTCGAGCTAGCTCGCCCTCGTAACCGCTCCTGACTCTAGCAGCGACCCTGTCGAGCGGCAACCATCCGGGCATGGCAACTAGTTCTACGCGTCAATCGCCATGGAGGACCAGATCGCGTTCACGCCGGTCCGGGACCACCTGCAGCGGTGCTACCGCCATCACGACCTCATCGATCGTTCACGAGCGGCCGCGATCGCCTGGGCAACAACCGAAGCCCCGCGCCCGCTACCGTAACCACGTTGCCCGTTCTGCAGGCTGGCGGGATCACGAAGACGGTGGGCGCCGAACGTGCCGCCGGGAGGGTCCTCGTTGCTGTCAGCCTCGATGTCGACACGGGCGAGGTGGTCGCGGTCCTCGGCCGCCGGAGCAGCGGCAAGGCGACGCTGCTGCACCTGCTGGGGACGCTCGACCTCCCCGATGCCGGCGAGATTGTGCTCGCCGGCCAGCAGCTCACGAGAATGTCACCCCGCGGTTTGCGCGCGTGAGGCTGTGGCACGTGCGGTTCGTTTTCCAGTCGTTTCAGCCTGCTCGAGGAGCTGAGCGGGGAGGAGAACGTGCTGCTGCCGGCGCGGCTCCGGGGTGGCCGCCCGAGAGCTCGTGCGGGCGTCGCCCCGCTGAGTCAGCGTGCCGAGAAGGGCCATCAGCTAACCCACCAGCCAACCCGAACGGGATCCGCGGCCGGGCCGGCAACTACCACCGTACGCTCAGCACCTACATCTACACGCACATCAACGCGGGCCTCCAGCTCGAGCAAACGCTCGAGCCACGCGCGAGCGCATTCGGATCGCCTCGTCGTACTTCTCCGGCGTGAAGCCCGTGTGCCTGAAGTGAGCGCTGATTGCCATGCGTGTCCTCTTTGCTTGTCGGAGGTGCGTGGTGCGGTCGGTCGAGCTCTAACGTGCGGATGGGTTCGCACGAGGGCCTGGCGTCGGCCGCGGTGCTCTGGTGTGGAGCGGGCACGGCTACTCGGGTTGGAACAGCGCAAGGGTGTTGCCGTCCGGATCTTTGAACCAGGCGGACTTGCCGATCCCGGCGGTCGTCGCGATGTGGTTGACGGTCTTCAGTGACGGAAAGTCGTAATCCTCGAACACGACGCCTCGGCCCGCGAGTTCGGCGACGTCGTGCTCGACATCGGCTGACCAGAAGCGCACTTGGGTGTGGTCGGCCTGGTTCGGGCTCGGGCGTCCGTAGACGAGCAGCGTCGTTCCCTCGGCCGCGTCGAACAGCAGGTGGTTCGGGATCGTCTCGGGTGAAAGCGCGAGACCGACCTTGTTCTCGTAGAACTCCTGGCTGCGGGCGAGGTCGGTGCTGCACAGCACCGACGAGATCTTGTTGCTGATGGGCACTGCAACACCTCCGATCGAGTCGGTCCCTGAAGCGGGAGACCGTGATAGACTTAGTTGTCTTGCAAGGCAAATAATTATTGAAGGACCTCCCGTTGTCAAGCCACCCCGACCGAGACACCACACTAGACCCGCGCGAGACCTGGCATCGCCTGCTCCAGGTATCCAGCCGTGTCCTGCGCGAGCTCGACGCAGCGCTCGACGCCGAGGACCGGATCTCGGTCAGCGAGTTTGACGTTCTGATCACTCTCGACAACGCCCCCGCACACCAGCTGCGGATGACCGACCTCGCGCGCGCGACGCTGCTCTCCTCAGGCGGGCTGACCCGTCTCGCCGGGCGGCTCGAGCACCGCGGGCTCCTGCGCAGGATCCCCGATCCCGACGATGCCCGCGCGTTCCGCGCCACCCTCACCCCCGAAGGCGAACGCAAACTCGCTCAGGCACGGACCACCCACGATGCCGTGCTTGACCGGATGATCGCCCCGCACACCACCGTCAAGGACCTGCGTGCCATGGAGCGCGCCCTCGGCATGATCATCCAGAGCTGGTAACCACGCGTTTGTGCCCTGCCGCCGGTTAGAACGACCGGGAGGCGGCTGAGCCCCGCCTTCGTTGTCGCGCGGGCATCTTGCTACCTCACCGGCCATCTCGGATTGCGCGGAATCCACGACTGAAGCGCGGAATCCACGGCTGCGACCCGCACCGTGTGGGACGCCGGCTCCGTCATCCCCACGCCTGGAACCGAACTGGCCGGGAGGCGACTGTCGGCGTAGCGTCAGGGCGTTGACGCACGGTCGCGTGAATGGCGTTGGTCAGGGTTCTTTTCTCGTGTTGCGCTGGGTTCGGCTGCCGAGGCTTGACCAGCCGGATCGGCGATGATCGGGATCGAGGCGGCCCGCTTCCATGCGGCTCGCTGGGAACGCATCAGCGTGGCCAACGCGCCCACGGCCACTACTCCGCCCGCGGTGAGCGCAGCTGCCAGTGAGTGATCAGACGCGACTGCGGCGAGCAGCCCTCCGCCGCCTCATCGAAGTAGTAGCCGCGCAGGAGAGCGATCCTGCGGGCGTATCCGCGGTCCTCGATTCCGGATTGCAGGACTCGCTCGTATGTGACCAGTCCGATGAACGCAAGGGTCGGAAGCAGCACGAGTCCAAAGGCGTAGAAGGCGGTCCCTAGCGGCCTTGGCGACGCAGGAGTGGCCCGCCGCTTCTGGTGGCCCTGTAGGTGTCCCAGCCGCCTCCCCGACCTTCCGGGTGCCGATGGTTTGGGCCTGATTAGCAGGGCTTACGTCCATGCCCCCGGCAGGACTCGAACCTGCGACCATCGGATTAGAAGTCCGGCGCTCTGTCCAGCTGAGCTACGGGGGCTCTGAGAGAATCTAGACATGATCACGCGCCGGATTGCAATCCGTCTGCTCGTCGGACTGGCGATCCTCGGTGGCGGCTCTGTCGCTGTCGCCTCGGCGAGCGCGGGCGGGCGGGCCGTGGCTGCCGGTCGCGACCACTGCCTGGTTCCGGGCTTCGGCAAGCCACTACTGCAGCTCTGGCATCCGAAGATGAAGGCCGCCCGTGCGTACGCGCATGCGCGCAACGGGGACATCGCGTTCGCCGTGCGAACCGACTATGGCTTCTGGGCTTACCGGCGCAATCACCAGGAGTGGTCGGCGAGCGTACTCAAGGCGATGCTGCTGGTCGCATATCTGAACCGGCCGTCGGTCGCGAACCGGGCGCTGAACAGCTACGACAAGTCGCTGCTGTATCCGATGATCACGCACTCGAACAACGATGCCGCCGACACGGTCGACGGCATCGTCGGCAACTCCGGGCTCGACGCGCTGGCGCGCCGGGTTGGAATGAACCGGTTCGTCCCGGTCGCGTTCCCGTGGGGCGCGAGCCTGATCACCGCCAGCGACCAGACCAAGTTCTTCCTCCACATCGATCGCTTCACCGCACGGCGCCATCGCGGCTACGCGATGCGCCTGCTGGCCTCGATCACACCCTCGCAGCGCTGGGGCATCGGCGAGGTCGCCCCGCGCGGCTGGAAGCTCTACTTCAAGGGCGGCTGGGGCTACGGCACCGGGCTGATGGACCACCAGGTCGTGCTCCTGACCCGCGGCTGCGCGCGCCTGTCGGTGGCCGTACTGACGATGTACGACGGCTCCCATGCCTACGGCAAGGCGACGCTCAAGGGCATGTTCGAGCGCCTGCTGACCGGCCTCCCACAGTCGGCTCGGCACCCTCGCAGCTGAACTTAGGACCGCGGGCACCGCGGTACGGGCTCTCGGTCAATCGGGGCGGCCGGATTTGAACCGGCGAACCTCCCGCACCCAAAGCGGGCGCTCTACCAGGCTGAGCTACGCCCCGACGCGTGCGATGAGTCTAGCCCCGCCCCCGAACAGCCCGGCTCCCCCGCCAGTGCGAACGCGACTCGAGTAGCCTCACACGCGCCGATGGCGGAGATCGAGCCCCTGACCGCACTGCACTACGAGACGCAGAACACGGGCGGCCTGCAGCGCGTCGTCGCGCCCCCCTACGACGTGATCGACCAGGCTCAAAGGGCCGAGCTCGAAGCGATGTCGCCGTACAACGTCGTGCGGATCGACCTTCCGCAGGCCGACGGCGATCCATACGAGCACGCTGCCGCGACGCTCGCTGCGTGGGAGTCAGAAGGAGTGGTCGTCCGGGACGAGCAGCCCGCGATCTGGGCGCTCGCCCAGGACTACACCGGGCCCGACGGACGGGCCCGTACACGACGTGGCTTCCTCGCGCGCGTGCGGGTAGAGGACTACGGACCTGGCCGGATCCGCCCGCACGAGCGCACTCATCCCGGCCCGAAGGAGGACCGGCTGCGACTGACGCGCGCGACCCGGGCGAATCTGTCGCCGATCTTCTCGCTGTTCTCAGACCCTGGCGAACGTGCCTGGGCCGCGCTCGCCCCGTTCACCGCCGCATCGCCATGGGCACAGACAACCGACGCGGATGGGACCCTCAACCGGTTGTGGCGGGTGCAGGACCCGGCCGCGATCGCCGAAGTCCAGCGAGCCGCCAGCGGCGCCGAGCTACTGATCGCCGACGGTCACCACCGCTACGAGACGGCTCGCGTCTACGCCGAGGAGGTCGGTGGCGACGGTCCGCACCGCTTCGTGCTGATGTGCCTGGTCGCACTCCAGGACCCCGGGCTGACGATCTTTCCAACGCACCGGCTGGTCCGTGGCCTGAGCGCCGAGCAGCATCAGACGCTTGCCGGCGCGCTCCGCTCGGACTTCGAGATCGAGCCGCTCGGGAGCACGCTCGAGCTCGTTCCTGGGCCCAGCGAGCAGGTCAAGATCGGGTACATCGACTCGCACTTCGGCCAGCCCCACATGCTGACCCTGAAGGACCAGGCGATCGCCGACGCGGCGCTTTCGGGCCACTCCGAGCCCTATCGCCGGCTCGACACCGCGGTGCTCGAAGCGTTGATTCTCAAGAGCGCGCTTGGAATGAGCGACGAGGACATCGATCACCTTGCAGGGCTCGGCTACGCGCGCGATGCCGAGCAGGCGCTGACGCTGGTCGAATCTGCCGCATACGACGCCGCTTTCTTCATGGCTCCGACGCCGGTCGAGCGCGTCCAGGCCGTGGCCGCCGAGGGAGAGAGCATGCCGCCGAAGTCGACCTACTTCTTCCCCAAGGTCCCGACCGGGCTGGTCTTCAATCCGCTGTCCGACTGAGCTCCGGAGCGGCGCTACGATGATCCGGCAAGGCCTCCACTACCGAAGGAACAGCCAATGAGGGCAACGGCAAGGCGCACATCAAATACCTCCTTCATCCACCAGGTGGAAGTACGCCAGCATCAGGTGATCGTCGACGAGCCAATCGACCACGGCGGCGACGACGAAGGTCCGAACCCACAGGAGCTGCTGGCCGCGAGCCTCGCTTCCTGCACCGCGATCACGATCGAGATGTATGCCAAGCGCAAGGGCTGGGATCTCGGCCCGGTCGAGATCAAGTGCGAGTACATGCCCGCAGAGCGTGGTTGCCCGACCAAGTTCAGGCTCGACATCCGCCTCCCGAGCAACTGCAGCCAAGAGCAGATCGAGCGGCTGAAGGTGATCGCGGCCAAGTGCCCGGTCCATCGCACGCTCGACGGCGAGGTCATCTTCGAGGACCACATCGAGCTGGTGACACCGGCGACGACTTAGTCGCCTCCCCCGCCCGCGCCGGCTCGAGCCGGCGCACGCCCGGTGGCGGGCTCGATCCGGCGCTCGGCAGCGCAGGGGCGGGAGGCGGCGGGGCGCGGCCCTGTCCCGGGGCTGGACGGTCCAGGGCTGGACGGTCCGTAACGCAACCGACCGGGTCCGCCCGAGCGCGCCCCGCCACCGTTGTGAACGATCGTCGACTACTTCTCAGACGTCACGGGCCCACCGATCCTTCCGCGTCGCCGGTGCCAGGTAGGCCTGCCGTCCGTCCCCGCCACCCACTAGCGCGGGTGCATGCCTCCGTCGATCGGGAACACGTGCGCAGTCACGTACCCATTGCGGAGCACCGCGAGGGCGAGATCGGCGACCTCCTCGGGGCGACCGACGCGACCGACGGGAATCGCGGAGGCGAGCTGCACCGGATCGCCCGGGAGCATTGCCGTGTCGATGAAGCCCGGCGCCAGCACGTTGACGGTGACGCCGTCGCGCGCTGTGCGGGCGGCGAGGAAGTAGGCGATCGCGTGCAGGCCCGCCTTCGAGGCCGCGTAGTCCGGACCGATGACGCCACCGCGCAAGGCGGCGGTCGAGGACATGAACAGGATCCGGCCGAAGCGTCGGTCGCGCATCGCCGGGAGAGCTCGCTGGGCGAGCAGGAACGGGGCGCGTAGATTGACCGCCAGGGTCCGGTCGAACGCCGCTGCGTCGAGCTCGTCGTAGGCGACCTCGCGCGCGATCCCGTGGTTGGCGATCAACAGCTCGATCGGGCCGAGCTCGGCCGCCACGGCGTCCACGAGCCGGCCGGGAGCCTCGGGGTCGGCAAGGTCTGAGTCGAACGCGCTCGCGTTGTGCCCCGCCGCCCGCAACTCGTCGACGAGCGCACGGGCGGCGGCGGCGCTCGACCCGTATCCGACGGCCACCGATGCGCCGGCGGCCGCGAGCGCGCGGCTGAGCGCGGCGCCGATCCCGCCGCTGGCGCCCGTCACCAGCGCGACGCGTCCCGCTAACACATCGTCAGTCGACGACACGCACCCCGGCCTCACGCAGCTCGGCCGCCGCGCGCTCGCCGTCTCCCGGATCGACCTCGACCGGCCGCGTCGCATCGCGATGCACGAGTACCTCGAACCCGCGCCGCCGCGCGTCGAGCGCTGTCTCCTTCACGCAGTAGTCGAGCGCGAGTCCGGTGACGTGGACCGTGTCAACGTCGTGGGCGCGCAGCAGCGCCTCGAGATCGGTGTTCTCGAAGCCGGAGTAGCCCTCGAGATCGCGTTCGCGGCCGGCATCGACGACCGCGTCGATCTCGCCGGTGTCGAGGTCAGGGTGAAGCTGCGCGCCAGGGGTGTCGCGCACGCAGTGCACCGGCCATGGTCCGCCTTGGGCGTCGAACGAATCGTGGTCGGGCGGGTGCCAGTCGCGCGTGGCGACGACGAAGTGTGATTCACGCGCCATCCGGTTGATCGGCTCGATCACGGCGTTGCCGTCGGGCACCTCGAGCGCCCCACCGGCGCAGAAGTCGTTCTGGACGTCGACCACGATCAGCGCATCCACACCTCGCGAATATAGTCAGCTCGATGTCGACGGACGCGAGATCGATCCGCGAGGATCTACGGCGCGTGCTGCTGACGCCCGAGGATGCGACGGCGCTCGAGGTCCGGGGGCGGACCGACGCGGCCGTGCTGGTGCCGCTCTACCTGCACGGCGGCGAGCTCCACGCTGTGTTCACCAAGCGCCGCGAGGACCTGCGCCGGCACCCGGGTGAGATCTCGTTCCCTGGAGGCCGCTACGACGAGGGCGAGGCCAACCTGACGGCGACGGCGCTGCGCGAGGCCGACGAGGAGATCGGCCTCCCCGCCGAAGCGGTCGAGATTCTCGGCGCTCTGCAACCGACTCCGACGATCGCGACCGGATACGCGGTGTACCCCTTCGTTGGCATGATCGAGCCCGGGCGCGAGTGGACGCTGAGCGCGCGCGAGGTCGCCGAGGTGCTCGAGTTGTCCCTCGCGGAGCTGCTGTCAGGCTACGGGCGTCGTCGCCTGATTCGCCGCGGGCTTCCGATCCGTACCGACACCTACGTCGTCGGCGAGAACCTGATCTGGGGAGCAACGGCGCGCATCCTCGCCGACCTGCTCGACCGGATCGGTCCGCTCCTGACGAGGATGCGCTAGCGGCCGAGCGCCGCCAGCGCCGGCTCGAGGTCGGGCAGGTCGCCCGCGTGCTCGGGAATCTGAACCCAGCGCACGGCCCCAGCCGGATCGACCGCAAACGTCCCTGCTGACTGCCACCGGGTGCCGTGCGGATGTCGGTTGCGAATCCCGTGCGCAGCCAACCGCGAGACCGACGCCAGCGACCGGCGGCCGAGGAAATGGCCGACGCTCGTCTGGCCGAGCCCCCAAGCCGCATAGCTCGCACGGCCCGGGTCGCTCACCACAGTTATCTGACCGCAGCCGCCGAGCGCCTCGCACCACCGGCGCGTGGCCTCCGCCGCCGCGTGGCTGATCGCGAACCACTGGACATCGGGCGCCTCGGCCGCGAGGTCGCGCATGTTTCGCATCGTCGCCTCGGCGAACGGGCAGCCGGTGTGGCGCAGGAAGGTGAGGACATACGGCCGTCCGGGGACCGGCGTCAGCGGGAGCGGGGGCGCCGGCTGCCCGACCCGCGGGAGTGCGGCGATCTCCAGACGGGGCCCGGGCAAGAACGTACGCGGATCCACGGCGCGACCGTAGCATCCCGCCCCACCCCCTAGCCAAGGAGACCTCGTGGACTACGAGCAGATACTGACCGACGTCACTGACGGCATCTTGACGATCACGTTGAACCGACCGGAGCGCCTGAACGCGTGGACCCAGACGATGTCTCGAGAGCTGATCTCGGCATTCGACCGAGCCGACGCCGACGACGAGGTGCGAGTCGTGATCGTGACCGGCGCCGGGCGGGCCTTCTGCGCGGGTGCGGATCTCGCCGCGGGAGGCGAGACGTTCGACGCGCGCAAGCGCGAGACGGAGGATTCCGTGCACCGCGACAACGGCGGCCGCCTCACGCTACGGATCTTCGAGTCGACCAAGCCGGTGATCGCCGCGATCAATGGCCCCGCGGTCGGCGTCGGCGCGACGATGACGCTGCCGATGGACATCCGCCTGGCGTCCGATCAAGCCCGCGTCGGGTTCGTGTTCGTGCGCCGCGGGATCGTGCCCGAGGCGTGCTCGAGCTGGTTCCTCCCACGTGTCGTCGGCATCAGCCAGGCGATGGAGTGGGTGTCCACCGGCCGCGTGTTCGGGGCCCAGGAGGCGCTCGACGGCAGGCTCGTCCGCAGCCTGCATTCGGGCGACGAGCTGCTCCCAGCCGCCCGTGCGATCGCCCGCGAGATCGCCGACAACGCGGCGCCGGTGTCGGTCGCGCTGGCGCGGAGGCTGATGTGGTCGATGCTCGGTGCCGAGCATCCGATGATCGCCCATCGTGCCGACTCGCGGGCGATGTTCCACCGCGGGCAGTCGGCCGATGTCGTCGAGGGAATCAACTCGTTCCTGGAGAAGCGACCGCCATCGTTCGGCGACCGGGTCAGCGACGGGTTGCCGGACATCCGCCCCGGCTGGCACGCCCCCGAGTTCGAGTAGGACGCTCACCCCGGCGAGGCCGGTCGCGCCAGCACGCGCTCGACGGCCTCGAGCGCACCCGCCAGCCACGTCGCCGGGACCCCGGGGTCGGCGTCCAGCAGCTCGAATGGGATCACCGAATCGAGGCACGCCGTGCGGACGCGCTCGGCGCCACCGGCCAGGAGGAGGGGATCGACGGTCCCGACGCACTCGTACACGATCCCGCGCACAGTCGTGTCGAGCATCCGCATCAGCAGCATCTCCAAGCGCGAGCCGTGCAGCTCGGCGATTCGCTCGCGATCGCCGCTGGCCGAGCCGAGCAGCACGCAGGCGACGGCCACGTGCTCGAATGCGGGAGCAAGCGTCGCCACCCGGTCGGGATCGCCGAGATGGCCCTCTGCACCCGCCGCCTCGAGCTCTGCCAGCCGCTGGGGGCGGCGCGTCGTCGCCCTGACGGCGTGGCCGCGAGCCAGCAGCTCGCGCCCGAGCGACAATCCGCGGCAGCCGCAGCCGATGATCAGGCAGCGAGCCAATTCCGCCTGTGCGAGTTAGCTCTCGCCCGACGGCCGGCCGAACTCGCGTTGGACGTCCTCGCGAGTCCGCTCGGGCAGGCCGCGCGCGCGGCGGCGGGAGTTGGTCACCTCGAGCAACTGGTCGAGCTCGCGGTCGGCGAGGTACTGCTCGCGCCGCTTGCCCTGCTCGCGAGCATCCTCGAGCACGCGCATCTCAAGATCTGCGACCGTGACTTCGGCCTCACCACGCGCTCGCCTGCGCGCATTGTGAGCCTGCAGCATCTGATCGAGATCCTCGGCGTCGAGCGCCTCGCGCGTCTCGGAGATCTCCCGCGCCGTCCGTAGCCCGAGCTGCTCCAAGCCTGAGCCGGGGTAGAACTTCCCGAGCAGCCACACCCACAGGATCAGAGCGGCCAGACCACCCAGAAGCACGATCGCGAACGGATCCACCGCGAGGAAGTCTACCCCGCGAGGCGAGGTGACACGTACCGATCCGCTGACCGCAACTTCTCCCGTGGCACCCGTGTTCATGTAGGCGTCCACAGCCGCCGTCCGGGTGGGAGCCGGAATCCGACGGAGGCGAACCTCAGAAGCTGGGAAAGGAAGGTCAATGCGCCTACGCTTTGCTGTGCTCGCGTCCGTGCTGACCGCGCTAGCGGTTGCAGTCGGGCCCGGTATCGCCGTCGCCGCTCCGCATCACAACCAAGGGCTGACGATCAATGCTGCTCCGAACCCGATCCTCGCGGGTGAGAGCGTGCTGGTTTACGGTCAGCTCAACGCGCCGCCCGTGGCGAACCAGACAATCGTCATCTATCACCACGTGGCTGGGCACCCGGGTTACAGCCGTGTCGCCAAGACGACCACCGACGTGCACGGCTTTTACCAGTTCCCCCGTGCCGACGGGATCGTCAACACCAACCGCAGCTGGTACGCCCGCGAGCTGGGTGGCCAGCACGTGCACAGCCGGACCGTGTACGAGCAGGTCGCGGCGCTGGTCAGCCTGGGCGCTGATCAGACCAATGTCGACACGCGCCAGACAGTTACGTTCACCGGGCACGTGTTCCCCAATCACCGCTTCGAGCCCGTCTTCCTGCAGCAGCAGGTGGGCGCCAGCGACAGGTGGGTCACGCTCAAGCGCGGCGAGCTCGGTCCGGGCTCGAACTACTCGATCAAGTATCGCTGGCGGGTGCCCGGAGCGCATGCCGTCCGCGTCGAGTTCCGCGGCGATAACCGCAACATCGGGGCCGACTCCGACTCGCTGACGGTGACGATTCAGCAGGCCCAGGTCCCGGACTTCACGATCAACTCGTCTGACCCGATCATCCAGGAAGGACAGATGGTCGACGTCACGGGTGTCCTGTATGAGCCCGGCACCACGACACCAGAGCCGAATACTCAGGTGACGTTGTGGGCACGTGTTGCCGGACAGGGCCACTACATGGCGCTTGAGACGAAGGTCACCGGTACCGACGGCAGCTACGACTTCACCGAGAAGCCGGCTGTCAACACCGAGTACCAGACCCGCACCACGTTCGCTCCGCATCGCCACAGCGCCGTGCTGTTCGAGGGCGTTCGTGACATGGTCACGCTGACGGCCACGCCGTCGAGCGCGACATCGGGTGAGCCGGTCGCGTTCAGCGGGTCCGTGACACCCGACAAGGCAGGTGACGTCGTGTACCTGCAGCGGCTCGGCTCCGACGGTGATTGGCACAATGTCGCAGTCGGCACCGTCAACGGCGCCTCGACGTTCCACTTCGTGCGGACGTTCGGCGCAGCCGGTCCGAAAACGTTCCGCGCCCGGATCCCGGGTGATCCTGAGAACGTCGGCGGCGCGTCCCCGGCGGTTACCGTCAACGTGACGGTGCCCCCGGTTGTCACGCCCAGCAGCTAGACGTCAGGCGAGGGATCAATCGCGCCGGCCCCGCCGCCTACGGGTGGTGGGGCCGGCGTCTATTTCAGGCGGCAACGGCGAACAGACGCCAGCGCCCCGGGACGCCCTTGAGCTCGCGCTCGCCCCGGTCCTCGAACGAGATCCCCGAGCCCACCACCAGGTCCTTGACGGTCCCTGACACGAGCACCTCGCCGGCGGCGGCGCTCGAGCCGACGCGAGCTCCGATGTGGACCGCGATCCCGCCGACGTCGTCGCCGATCACCTCGATCTCGCCCGTGTGAAGGCCGGCCCGCACGTCGAGCCCGAACTGCGACTTCGCGGTGTCGCGAATCGCCGTCGCGCAGCGGATCGCGCGGGCGGGGCCGTCAAAGGTGGCGAGGAACCCGTCGCCGAGCGTCTTGATCGCGCGGCCGCGGAAGCGCTTGAGCTCGCGCCCGACCTCCTGCTCGACCGAGGCGAGCAGGTCCCGCCAGCGCCGGTCACCGAGCTCGGCCGCCTGTCGAGTCGAATCGACGATGTCGGAGAACATCACGGTCGCGAGGATCCGCTCCGATTCCGAGGCGGTGCGAGCGCCGGTCAGGAACTCCTCGATCTCGTCGAGCTGCGAGGCCGCGCCAGGCCCGAACGAGAGCGCGTCCTCGCCGGCCAGGATCACGAGCTTTGCATCCGGAATGTGCTCGGCGAGATAACGCGAGTGCCGGATGTCGATCATCTTGTCGTCCGCCCGGTGAAGCACGAGCGTCGGCACCGTGATTGTCGGCAGGACCGCACGGACGTCGACCTCCGAGTTCATCATCATCAGCTTCGCGGCCGTACCGGGGCTCGCGGACAGCCGCTCGAGCCGCCCATACCAGTCGCGCAGGCGGGTGTTGTTGGCCGACGACGGAGACACCGCAACCAGCCGGGAGCCGTCTCCCCACGAATCGAGGCCCCCGTCCCGGATGTAGGCCTCACGGTCCTCACGCGGCATCGCCCACTCGTAGTCGGGCGCCCACGACATCCGCGGCTGTGCCTCGTACAGGACCAGGGCAGAGGTCCGCTCGGGATGGGTGGCGGCGAACAGCGCGGCCATCGCCCCTCCCTCGAGCAGCGCGAACACCGCCGCCTGCGCTGACCCGGCCGCCTCCATCACGGCGACTACATCATCCATCTGCTCCTCGAGCGTCGGCGCTCGCGGGACGGGATCGGACAGCCCGGAGCCACGGCGGTCGAACAGGATCAGTCGCGAGAACGCCGCGAGGCGGTGAAAGTAGGCCGCGACGGCCGGCTCCTCCCAGTAGTGCTCGACCTGCGAGATCCAGCTCGGGACATAGACCAAGTCGATCGGACCATCGCCGACGACCTGGTAGGCGATGTGTAGATCGCCGCTTCGCGCGTAGCGGGTCCGGGGGGGCATGGAGGTACCGGAGCCTAGCTGTCATATAGCTTCCCGGACCCATGGACTTCGAACTGACAGACGAGCAGCGCCTGATACGCGAGACGGCGCGCGCCTTCACGAACAACGAGATCGTCGAACGCGCGCGAGAGAACGACCGAAACCACCACTTCGACCTCGAGTTGGTGGGCAAGATCGCCGATCAGGGATACCTGGGCGCGATCGTGCCCCACGAGTACGGCGGCGCCGAGCTCGACTACCTGAGCTACGGTCTGATCGTCGAGGAGATCGGACGCGGCGACTCGGCGATGCGAACCGTGGTCTCGGTCCAGACCTCGCTTGTGTGCTCGTCGATCATGCGCTGGGGCACCGAGGAGCAGAAGCGCCGCTACCTGCCGAAGCTGTGTGCGGGCGAGTGGCTCGGCTGCTTCGGCTTGACCGAGCCCGACACCGGCTCGGACGCGGCGAACCAGCGGACGCGCGCGCGCCGGACCGACGCCGGGTGGGTGATCAACGGCTCGAAGATGTGGATCTCGATGGGCAACCACGCCAAGGTCGCGATGATCTTCGCCCAGACCGATCCGGAGAGGGCGCACCGCGGGCTCGCGTGCTTTCTCGTCGATACCGACCAGCCGGGGTTCCAACCCCAGGTGATCCACCACAAGATGGGTCTGCATGGATCCGACACGGCGTCGATCTCGCTCGATGATGTGGAGGTCGGCGAGGACCAGATGCTGGGCGAGGTCGGCGACGGGTTCAAGGTCGCGATGAGCGCGCTCGACTCGGGCCGCTACAGCGTTGCCGCCGGCTGCGTCGGGATCTGCCAGGGGTGCGTCGATGCCTCGGTCCGCTACTCCAAGGAGCGCGTGCAGTTCGGGCGCCCGATCGCGAGCTTCCAACTCGTGCAGGCGATGCTTGCCGACATGCTTCTCGACACCGACGCGGCGCGGATGCTCGTCTGGCGCGCGGCATACCTGAAGGACACGGGCCAGCCGAACACGACCGAGACCTCGGTCGCGAAGCTGTACGCGACCGAAGCGGCGATCAAGTGTGCCAACACGGCGATCCAGGTCCACGGCGGTTCGGGCTACGTGGACGACCATCCGGTCGAGCGCTACCTGCGCGATGTCCGGGTCACGTCGCTGTACGAGGGCACCTCGCAGATCCAGAAGCTGATCATCGGTCGGGCCCTGACCGGGATCAACGCGCTGGTCCCGCAGTGAGCGCCCCGCCTTCTGTGATCGGGGTCTGCGGTGCCGGCACGATGGGCGCCGGCATCGCCCAGCTCGCGTGCCAGTCGGGCGCTCGGACGCTGCTCCACGATCCGATTCCGGACGCGCTCGAGCGCGGCCTCCACCGGATCCGTGCGCAGCTCGAGCGAGGCGCCGAGCGTGGACGCTGGACCGACGCCGACGCGCGAGCCGCGTCGGCGCGGCTCGAGGGAGCCCCCGAGCCGACCGATCTCGCGCCGTGCGAGCTGGTGATCGAGGCCGCCCCGGAGCGCCTGGAGCTCAAGCGCGAGCTGTTTTCGAAACTGTCGGAGAGCGTCGTCGGCGAGAACTGCGTGCTCGCGACCAACACCTCCTCGCTGCTGGTGACGGCGGTCGCGACCGGAGTGACGGTGCGGCGCGATCGGGTCGTCGGCATGCACTTCTTCAACCCGGCGCCGGTGATGCGGCTGCTCGAGGTCGTCGCCGGCGTCGACTCGAGCGCCCCGGCGCTGGCGCTGGCCCGGGCCGCCGGTGAGGCGATGGGCAAGGTCGTGATCGATGCGGTCGACGGTCCCGGATTCCTGGTCAACCGCTGCAACCGGCCGTTCGGTCTCGAGGGCCTGAAGCTGCTCCAGGAGCGCGCCGCACCGCTTGAGCTGATCGACCGGATCTGCCGCCAGGGCGGCGGCTTCCGGATGGGCCCGTTCGAGCTGATGGACCTGGTCGGCGTCGACGTCGGTTTCGACGTCTCGCGATCCTTCTACGAGCAGAGCTTCGGCGAGGCCCGTTGGCGCCCGTCGTCGATCACCGCGCGGACTGTGGCGGCCGGACGGCACGGCCGCAAGTCAGGGCGTGGCTATTACGAATACCGCGACGGCCCCTACCGACCCGAGGACCCGCCGTCGACCGCGCCCGGTGGAGGCGACGGACTGGTCGTGATCGCCGGCGACATCCCGCTGGCGGTCGAGCTCGAGCGCGCCGCGACCGCCGCAGGCTGGGATGTCACCTCGCCGGGGTCGGCGACGGGCGCGGCGGCGCCGTCGCTGATCCTCGACCTGACGGGAGGGCTCGAGCAAGACGCCCCGCTCCAGGGCGGCCCCCAGGCGATCTGCTGCGCCCCTGGCTCGCTGAGCTCGCTCGACCCCTCGGGCGCGTCGGTCGGCTTCCATGCGCTGCCGCCGCTCGATCGATGCGAGCTGGTCGAGCTGACCCAAGGTCCCGAGACCTCGCCGTCGGCCGTCGAAGCGACCGAGCGGTTCTTCGCAACGCTTGGCAAGCACACGGTTTGGGTGCAGGACTCGCCGGGCCTCGTGCTCGGCCGGATTGTCTGCCAGGTGATCAACGAAGCGGCATTCGCGCTCGGCGAGGGCGTCGGCACTGCAGCCGACATCGACGCGGGCATGATCCACGGCCTCAACTACCCTCGTGGGGTCCTCGCCTGGGCCGACGAGATCGGCCTAGACCACGTGCTGGCCGTCCTCGAGGGCCTGTCCGAGGAGCTGCGCGAGGAGCGCTACCGCCCCGCCCCGGTGCTCAGGCGCATGGTCCTGTCCGGACGGCTGGGACGCCAGAGCGGCGAGGGGTTCTTCGAGCACACCGCCTGACATGATCAAGCCACGATGAGAGCAGTCACCTTCCAAGCCCCGGGCGAGGTTCGCGTCGAGGAGCGCCCGGAACCCGAGCTCCTGGCGCGCGACGACGCGGTCGTGCGGATCGAGGCGAGCGGCATCTGCGGCTCAGATCTGCACATCTACCACGGCCGCGTCAAGATCGCGCCGGGGTTCACGATTGGCCACGAGTTCGTCGGGACCGTGATCGCCGCCGGCGATGACGTCACCCGCGTAGGGATCGGGGATCGCGTGCTCGGCTGTTACCAGAGCGCGTGCGGAATGTGCTTCTTCTGCATGCGCGGCGCCTACCACAAGTGCGATCACATGCGGGTATTCGGCCACGGCGAGGTGCTCGGCAACCTCCAGGGCACCCAGGCCGATCAGGCGTTGGTGCCGATGGCCAACCTGACGCTGCGCAAGGTTCCCGAAGGCGTCTCCGACGACGTCGCGCTGTTCGCCGGCGACGTGATGGGCACCGGCTATCACGCCGTCGACGAGGCGGGCGTCAGGCCTGGCGACAGCGTCGCCGTGCTCGGGCTCGGCCCGGTCGGACTGTGCGCGGTGCAGGTCGCGATCGCCGCCGGTGCCGCTCCGGTGTTCGCGATCGACACGGTCGCGGAGCGGCTCGCCGTGGCCAAGGCGTTCGGCGCCACGCCCGTGCACCTGACCGAGCAGAGCCCGCGCGAGCTGGTCCGGGCCGCGACCGAGGGGCGCGGCGTCGACGCGGCGATCGACGCCGTCGGGCACCCTGACGCCCTCGATCTCGCGATCCGACTCGCCCGCAAGGCCGGCACGGTCGTCGCGATCGGTGTCTATGCCGAGCCGTGTCAGGTTCACATGGGCGTTGTCTGGATCAAGGCGCTCGGTCTGCGGACCGGCCATGCCAACGTGATCGGCCATGTCGACCGCGTGCTCGGGATGCTGTCGGCAGGGACGCTCGACCCGACGCCGCTGGTCACGCACCACATGGCGCTCGACGATGCCGCCGAGGCCTACGCGGTCTACGATCGTCGCGAGGCCCTGAAGATCGTGCTCCGCCCCTAGGAGGCCAGATGTCGCTCACCGCCCTGCCCGAACAGCTGTCGGACTCTGCCCGCGAGTTCGCCGGACGCACCCACCAGCTGCTGATCGACGGCGAGCATGTACCGGCCGCCGACGGCCGCACGTTCGAGACGCTCGACCCCGCGACCGAGAACGCGATCACATCCGTCGCACAGGCCGGCGCCGAGGATGTCGACCGCGCCGTCGCCGCCGCGCGGCGCGCGTTCGAGGACGGTCCGTGGGCCACGCTCAGCGCCGCTGAACGTGCTCGGCTGATCGGCCGGCTGGCCGATCTGATCGAGGCGAACGGCGAGGAGCTCGCGCAGCTCGAGTCGCTCGACAACGGCAAGCCGGTGAAGATGGCCCGGATCGTCGACGTCGCCTCGACCGTCGCGCAGTTCCGCTACTTCGCCGGCTGGCCCGAGCGGATCTTCGGCACGACGATCCCGGTGCGCCAGCCCGACATGCACTGCTACACGCGCAAGGAGCCGGTCGGCGTGTGCGGACAGATCATCCCGTGGAACTACCCGCTGCTGATGGCGTCGTGGAAGCTCGCGCCGGCGCTCGCCGCCGGGTGCACGGTCGTGCTGAAGCCCGCCGAGCAGACGCCGTTGAGCGCCCTGCGCGTCGGCGAGCTCGCGCTCGAGGCGGGCATCCCGCCGGGCGTGATCAACGTGCTGACCGGCGACGGCGAGACCGGCGCGGCGCTCGTCGACCATCCTGGCGTCGACAAGATCGCGTTCACCGGGTCGACCGAGGTCGGGCGCGAGATCGCGGCCAAGGCCGGGCGCGCGCTGAAGCGGGTGACGCTCGAGCTGGGCGGCAAGTCGCCCAACATCATCCTTCCCGACGCCGACCTACGGGCCGCGATCTCGGGCTCGTTCCAGGGGATCTACTTCAACACCGGCCAGTCTTGCAATGCCGGCAGCCGGCTGTTCGTCCACCAGGACCAGTTCGACGAGGTCGTCGGCGCGCTCGCCGAGCGCGCGAGCAAGTCGCGAATCGGCCCGGGGCTGGAGCCCTCGACACAGCTCGGACCGGTGATCTCGAGCGAGCAGCACCAGCGCGTGCTCGACTACATCGAAGCCGGCCGCAGCGAGGGCGCCGAGCTTGTCACGGGCGGGTCGGTACCAGCCGGTGACGGCGGCTACTTCGTCGAGCCGACGCTGTTCACGGCGACGCGCGACGATCTCACGATCGCTCGCGAGGAGATCTTCGGTCCGGTGCTGGTCGCGCTGCCGTACGAGTCGCTCGAGGAGGTCGCCGCCCGCGCAAACGACACCGACTACGGCCTCGCCGCCGGCGTCTGGACCCGCGACGTCGGCAACGCCCACCGGCTGGCGTCGATGCTGAGAGCCGGCTCGGTGTACATCAACTGCTGGGGCGCGGGCGAGGCCGGCGCGCCGTTCGGCGGGTTCAAGGCGTCCGGCATCGGCCGCGAGCACGGTCGCGAGGGACTCGAGGCGTATCTCGAGACCAAGACCGTGTGGACCAGCCTGGGCGCGAGCAGCTGATCGCCACCGGAGCCTGATAGCCGCCTGGACGGACGTTTGAGCTGCGGGGCCTGAGCCTCGCACGAGCACCCCTAGCCGCCCGATGAGAGGACATGAGGGGCGAACTCAGGGGGCTATCAGCTGGAGTGGCCGCGGCGCTCGCCATGAGTGCGTTCGCGGCCGTTCCGGTGCCCGCCGCGGCTCACGGGTGTGCCGGCGCGCGCAGCGCCGCGACGGCGGCCCCGACCCGGACGATGCGCCGGGCGGTCGTTTGCCTGATCAATGCTCAGCGCTCCACGCGCGGACTGCCGGCGCTGCACGCTTCGCGCCGGCTAAATCGCTCGGCCCAGGCGTGGACTGATCGGATGGTGTCGACCGGGGTGTTCAGCCACGGGCTCGACTTCGCCGCCCGGATCACCGCTGTCGGGTTCATCTGGCAGGCGGCCGGCGAGAACATCGCGACCGGCTATCCGACCCCGCTCGCGGTCGTGCGCGCCTGGATGGCGAGCCCTGACCACTGCCGCAACATCCTCGATCCAAGCTACCGCGACGTCGGCACCGGCGTCGACCGGCACCCCGTCGGCGACTACGCCAGCGGCCCCGCCTCGTGGACGCAGGATTTCGCCCTGGCGGCGGATCAGTCGGCGCCGTCGGCGGACTACGGGCCCGCCGATCGCTGTCCCTACTGAGCTACGCCGTCGCCGCGCCGGCGACGTCCTCAGCCAAAGGGAATGGCGTGTCCCGCAGGTACCACTCCGCGTCGAGCGCGGCCTGACATCCCGAGCCCGCGGCCGTGACGGCCTGCCGGTAGGTGTGATCGACGAGGTCCCCGGCGGCAAACACGCCCGCAAGGTTGGTGAGCGTCGAGCGGCCCTTGGTCACCACGTACCCGGCGGCGTCGGTGTCGACCTGTCCGGTTACGAGCTGGGATTGGGGCTCGTGGCCGACCGCGATGAACGCGCCGGCGATCTCGAGCTCCCGGGTCGAGCCGTCGACGGCATGACGCAAACGCGCCACCCTCAGCGACCCGTCCTCGCCGGGCGCGAACTGATCGATGACGTAGGGAGTCAGCCACTCGATGTTGTCGTGCGAGCGAGCCCGCTCGAGCATGATCTTCGAGGCGCGGAACTGATCGCGCCGGTTCACGATTGCGACCTTTGAAGCGAACTTCGAGAGGAACATCGCCTCCTCCATCGCCGAGTCGCCACCGCCGACGATGATCGTCGGGGCGTCCCTGAAGAACGCCGCATCACAGGTCGCGCAGTAGCTGACGCCACGCCCGCCCAGCTCCTCCTCACCCGGGACCCCCAGCTTGCGATGCTGGGCCCCCATCGCGAGTACGACGGTTCGCGCCAGGTGGACGTCGTCACCGACGAACACCTTGTGCAGGCCGCCGTCCGGCGAGAGCTCGAGCGCGGTCACGTCGTCGGTCTCGAGCCGGGCGCCGAAGCGCTCGGCCTGATCGCGGAAGTGCTGCATCATCTCCGGGCCCATGATCCCCTCGGGGAAGCCCGGGTAGTTCTCGACATCGGTCGTCTGCTGGAGCAGGCCGCCCCATGCAAATCCCTCGATCACGAGCGGCTCGAGATTGGCGCGCGCCGTGTACAGCGCCGCCGTGTATCCGGCCGGGCCGCTGCCGACGATGACGACGTTCTCTATGCGCTGGTCAGTCACTTCATTAAGTATAGCTTGGGGCGCCGGCCGTCTGCCAGCGCTGAACCGTCCGCCGCAACTGCAGATAGGCGATCGCACCCGGCAGGGTCGGCAGCCAGAACGCGATCGCACGGTAGGCGAGGACCGAGACTACCGAGATCTCGACCGGAACCCCGAATGCCGTGAAAGCGCCGATCATGCCGCCGTCGACGCCGCCGATGCCGCCGGGCAGCGGCAGCGCGTTGCCGAGCATCCCGACGAAGTACGACATCACGATCACGGCCTTCGGCGGGACCTCACCGAAGGCGTGGAAGCAGGCCCACAGTACGGCGATGTCGAACCCCCACCACACGATCGCGCCGAGCAGGTACGGATCCCTGCTCCGGACCAGCGAGATCGCGGTCCGAACTCCGGTCGCCGCCGCGGCCGGCACGGCCGCCAGCCGTCCGGCCAGCTTGCCGATCCGCCCCGCCCCCATCTGCCAGCGCCCGACCAGACGGTCGAAGTCCTCGGGCAACAGCGATACGGCCAGGAAGATCGTGATCACGATCCCCCCGAAGATTGCCGGGATCACGGTGATCGCGAACGGCGCCGGGCCGGCGAAGATCCCGAAGTAGAGCCCGAGGCCGGCGACTACCAGCGTCGCCATGTAGACGCCGTACAGCAGTGCCATGAACGCGATCATCCGGCACGCGACGATCCGTGCCGCCATCCCCGAGCGCCGGAGCGCCCAGGCGGTCAGCGCAATCCCGCCGGCGCCACCGGCCGCGAACAGCCGCGTTGCGGCGAGCCCGGCCATCGTGATCTGGTAGCTCTCCCGCCACTCGATCCGAGACTGGCCGCGCACGAACACTGCCCGGAACAGCGCCACATAGCCGAGGAACGAGCACAGCTCGAGCACGACGCCGAGCGCCAGCCACCAGGCGTTGCCCTGCTTGATCCGGTTCCAGGTCTCCTGCAGGCCCAGCAGCTTTGGCAGCACGAAGTACAGGAACGCGACGGTCGAGACCACGAACACGATCGACAGCAACAACCGCCTCCGCGTGAACACGACACGCGGCATCTCCTCGGCGCTGGCGTCCTCGCCTTCCGGCCGCCCGATCGTGTCGTCGTCGGCCATCAGCTTTCCTAGCTCGTCACCGCCCGCGCCTCGAGCCATTGCACGGCCCTCGACAGGCGACGCACGACCGGGGCCATGCGGGGTGCGCCGTGCCGGACGGACTCGGTCAGAGCCGCCCCGGCGAGCAGATCGATCGCGTAGTGCTCACCGAGATACACAAGCGCGAGCCCGAGCAGCGACGTGTAGGTCCAGCCCAGTGCGCCTGCGACGGGGCCCACGTCCGTAAGGACATGAGCCGCCATCAGGGACGTGGCGAAGTGCAGCGACGGCATTGCAGCAAGCGGGTTTCCTCCAAGGACATCGTAGAGGGCACTCCAGCGGTCACCCCAGAATTGCTCGCCGTACTCGAGCATCATCCGGCGCACACGGACCGGATCACCACCCTGCATCCGGCCCCGCTCAGCCGCCCACCACGGCGGTGCGGTCGGGATCGACCAGTAGAAGACGGCTCCCAGGTCGAATACGGCGTACATCCGCGAGGCGGCCCCGGGGAACTTGTCGGGCGCCTTGACGAGCACGTAGAGCACGCTCGTGTGCGGCACGAAGAACCACAGCCAGTGGCACCAGACCAGGACACGCTCGAACCGGTTCACGCTCCCGGGCGCCGAGAACCGCCGTTGCAGGCGCAGCGTCGGCGGCACGCCCAGCCCGAGCGCGCGATCGAGCGCGATCGGGTAGTCGACGTGAACCCGACGCGCGAGCCGCTCCGGATCGTCGTTGGGCATCTTGTAGGCGGCCAGATAGGTCCACATGTTGAGCACGCCGACGCCGACGTCCCGGGCGCGGCTGCGCGGGACCGCCACGCACAGCGCAACCGGCGTCAGCGCGCCTGCCCCAAGCACCGCCGCCGGCGGCAGCTTCAGCCGGCGCCGCACGACCGGCGCACCCACCCCAACCGCGACGACAGCCCAGGCGATCGTTCGGATGGCCCTCGTCATGCGCAAGAAGCGGCCAGTATACGTTCGGGGGCCTCGGGACCGTCTGCGTGGACGATCGCGAGGCGCCCTCCCCGGCCGGACCGCCCGCGCCCCGACCTCTCGGGCCCCTCCTGGATAGAATGCCGCGGCCTTGCGACCCGACGTGAACGACGCCAAGTCCCGCCGCCGGAGCCGTCAGATTGCGCTTGCGCTGGCCGCTTCGCTGCTCGGCTCTCTGATCATCGCCCCGAGCGCGTTCGCCAACTTTCTGACGCCGAAGTCCGGCGGATCGCCCAACGCGAACCAGATCCACAGCCTCTACACGCTGCTCCTCTACATCGCGGCGGTCGTGTTCGTGGTCGTCGAGGGGGCGCTGCTGTACTCGGTCTACCGGTTCCGGGCCAAGAAGAACGCCGTCGCGGCGCAGATCCATGGCAACACGCGCCTGGAGATCGGGTGGACGGTCGCCGCCGGGCTCGTCCTGCTGGTCCTGACCGTGGTCACATTCGTGAAGCTCCCCGGGATCATCAATCCGCCCAACTCGAACGCCAACGGACTCGTGCTGTCGGCCTCGCTGACCGAGCCGACGCCGCCGAACGGCCAGAAGCTGCAGATCTGCGTGACCGGCCGTCAGTACATCTGGCGCTACACCTACGGGGCCGACTGCAAGAACGGCGCGTTTGACTCGAAGCTGCCCTACTCCTACACGGAGATGGTCGTCCCGGCCAACACGACCGTCGTGCTGACGATCCAGTCGAGCGACGTGATCCACTCGTGGTGGGTGCCCTCGCTCGGCGGCAAGGTCGACGCCGTCCCCGGGTACACGACCTACACGTGGTTCAAGGCGCCGCATGCCGGATCGGTGTACCGCGGCCAGTGCGCGCAGCTGTGCGGGCGCGAGCACTACACGATGATCGCGAAGGTCAAGGTCGTCACCCCGGCCCAGTATCAGCAGTGGCTGACCTACCAGTCGAACGCGATCTCGCAGGCCAACAAGCAGGTGACGCAGTTGCGCCAGATCCTGACCGCGAACGGAAACCTGTAAAAGGACGAGCTCGATGTCGATTACGACCGCCCCCGCACTGAAGCCGGTCCCGCAGCTGACCGCCGACAAGGTAGTCAAGCCGCGCGAGACCAAGCGCTGGGTCGACTGGGTGACAACCACCGATCACAAGCGGATCGGGATCATGTACCTGGTCACGACGTTCGTGTTCTTCATGCTCGGCGGCGTCGAGGCGCTGTTGATGCGGCTCCAGCTCGGCGTCCCGAACAACTCGCTGGTTACCTCCGAGCACTACAACCAGCTGCTGACGCTGCACGGAACGACGATGATCTTCCTGTTCGTCGTCCCGGTGATGGCCGGGTTCGGCAACTACTTCGTGCCGCTGATGATCGGCGCCCGCGACATGGCCTTCCCGCGGCTCAACGCCCTCTCGTACTGGCTGCTGCTGTTCGGCGGCATCGTCTTTTACGCGACGCTGTTCTTCCATCCGCCTGAGGCCGGCTGGTGGAGCTACCCGCCGCTGTCGAGCATTCAGTTCTCGCCCAGCGGCGGTCAGGACGCCTGGATCTTCCTGATCCACATCACCGGCATCTCGTCGCTGATCGGGGCGATCAACTTCTACGCGACGATCGTCAACATGCGCGCGCCCGGCATGAGCTGGGGCCGGATCCCGCTGTTCGTTTGGACGATCCTCGTGTACGCGATCCTGTTGATCATCGCGCTGCCGGTGGTCGCCGCCGCGGTCACGATGCTGCTGACCGACCGGCACTTCGGCACCCATTTCTTCGACCCGACCGCCCACGGCTCGCCGGTCCTGTGGCAGCACCTGTTCTGGTTCTTCGGACACCCCGAGGTCTACATCATGATCCTGCCCGGGTTCGGGATCATCTCCGAGGTCATCCCGGTGTTCTCGCGCAAGCCGGTGTTCGGCTACAAGGCGATCGCCGCGTCGACCGCGGTGATCGCGTTCCTCGCCACGCTGGTGTGGGCGCACCACATGTTCGCCTCGCCGGTTCCGATCGTGGTACTCGGGTTCTTCATGCTCAGCTCGTTCCTGATCGCGATCCCGACGGGGGTCAAGATCTTCAACTGGATCGCGACCCTGTGGCGAGGGTCGATCGTGATGACGGCCTCGCTGTACTTCGCCGTGGGCTTCATCGCGATCTTCATCCTCGGCGGCATCACCGGCGTCTTCCTGGCGACCTTCCCGGTCGACTGGCAGCTGAACGACACCTATTTCGTGGTCGCGCACTTCCACTACGTGCTGATGGGCGGCGCGGTCTTCTCGATCTTCTCCGGGATCTACTACTGGTTCCCGAAGATCACCGGCCGCCTGCTGGGCGAGAAGCTCGGCAAGGCGTCGTTCTGGGTGATGTTCGTCGGCTTCAACGCCACCTTCTTCGTCCAGCACGCGCTCGGCCTGTCGGGCATGCCGCGGCGGATCTACACCTACCAGCCAGGTCTCGGCTGGTCGACCTACAACCTGATCTCGACGATCGGGTCGATGATCCTCGCGCTCGGGATCCTGATGACGATCGCCAACGTCGCGCGCAGCCTGAAGGTCGGCAAGATCGCCGGTCCCGACCCGTGGAAGGGCAACACGCTCGAGTGGTTCGTCCCCTCGCCACCGCCACCGAACAACTTCGATGTGATCCCGCGGGTGCGGTCAGTCGAGCCGATGCGCGACATCCGCCGCCAGATCGAGCGCGAGACCGGCATCACACAGAAGTCGGGTGGCAGCGAGCGCTTCGCGCGGGTGTGAGGCCGTGAGCGCGTCAACAGCGGGGGCCGTACGCGCCCGATCCGGCGCCTCGGCGCGCCGGCTCGTCGGCGACTACCTGGAGCTGACCAAGCCCAAGGTCCAGTCGCTGCTGCTGCTGACGACGATCACGACGATGGAGGTCGCCGGCGACCCGTCGGTCTCGAAGATCGCGCTCACGTGCCTCGGGGGGTATCTCTCGGCCGGTGGCGCGGGCGCCGTCAACCACTACTGGGACCGCGACATCGACGCCAAGATGGCGCGCACCGCCACCCGCCCGATCCCGTCTGGGCGGATCGCGCCGCGCGCCGCGCTGATCTACGGCTTCGCGCTGGCGGCATGTTCGTTCGCGCTGCTGTCGCTGACCGTCAACGTGCTGGCCGCGTCGCTCGCGCTCGCCGGGTTCGTCGGCTACGTCGGCGTCTATACGATCTGGCTCAAGCGCCGAACCCCGCAGAACATCGTGATCGGAGGCGCCGCCGGCGCGATTCCGCCGCTGGTCGGGTGGGCTGCGGTACGCGGCTCGGTCTCGTGGACCGCCGTCTACCTGTTCGCGATCGTGTTCTACTGGACCCCACCGCATTTCTGGGCGCTGAGCCTGCTGATGAAGGACGAGTACGCGGAGGTCGGGGTGCCGATGATGCCGGTCGTCCGCGGCGAGCGTGAGACCCGCCGCCAGATCCTGCTGTACACGCTGCTGTTGTACGCGATCACGCAGCTGCCGTTCTGCGCGGGGGAGTTCGGTGGCATCTACCTGGTCGCATCGATGACGCTCGGCCTGGCGTTCATCGCCGGAGCGGTGCTTCTGTACCGCCGTGCGGACCGCCGGACGGCGCTGCGCCTGTACCTGTTCTCGCTCGCGTACCTCGCGCTTCTGTTCGGCTCGATGGTCCTCGACGCCAAGTTGGCGCTGTAGGGCTAGGATTCCGAGGAGATGGACCGCAAACTCGCCCGCAAGAACATCCGCTCCGGACTGATCGCCGGAGCGCTGTGCATCCTGATGTTCGGCATCACGTTCGTCGCGGCCGCAATCTACGTGCACGCGTGAGCGACGTCGACCGAGACGCACCGCCCGCGGGCGAGGACATCCACCTTCCCGGGCCGACGCTGATCCCGTTCGTGACTGCGATCGGGATCACCTTGATCGTGATCGGGACGACGCTCGGGTGGCTGTTCTCGATCGTCGGGGTGATCATCTTCGTCGTCTGCCTGGTCCGGTGGATCAGCGACACGCGCCGCGACGTCGAGGCACTTCCCGAAGACCACCGTTAGCGGCGTCGAGGGCGAGCCTCCTTACCGTCCCCGTGCCGGACTTCGCCGCACCGCTCCAAGAGCACGACGTCGACCCCGATCCGGTGGCGCAGTTCGGCGAGTGGTTTGAGCAGGCCGGTCAGGCCGGCGTCCGAGCGCCTGAGGCGGCGGCCGTCGCGACGGCGACGCCCGACGGGCGACCGTCGGCACGGATGGTGCTGGTCAAGCAGTTCGACTCCCGCGGGTTCGAGTTCTTCACCAACTACGACAGCCGCAAGGCGCGCGAGCTCGCGTCCAACCCCCACGCGGCGCTGATGTTCCATTGGGACCTGCTTGGCCGGGCGGTCCGGATCGAGGGTGCGGTCGAGCGCCTGAGCGCGGAGGAGTCGAGTGCCTACGTCCGCTCGCGGCCGCACGGGAGCCAGCTCTCAGCACTCGCCTCGCCGCAGAGCCAGGTGATCGACAGCCGAGAATGGCTCGAGCGCCGAGTCGGCGAGCTGACCGCGCGCTACGCGAACCGGGAACTGCCCGTCCCTGAGGGCTGGGGTGGCTTCCGGATCGTGCCCGACAGCTTTGAGTTCTGGCAGCACCGCGACGACCGCCTCCACGACCGGCTGCGTTACACGCCGGCGCCCGCCGGCGGCTGGCAGATCGAACGGCTGGCGCCCTAGTGCGGCGGGGCTACGCCCGGGCCGCGGCCGGCATTTCGCTCGTTGCTCCGTCCTCGATCCAGCACCGGACGATGTCGCGGATCGACAGCATCCCGACGAGCTCGCCGCCATCGACGACGATCAGGTGACGGAACTTCCCCCGGACCATCGCGACCGCAGCCTGCTCGAGCGACCAGTCGGGCGAGGCGAACGTCAGCTTCGAGGTCAGATGCGATGCGACGAGCTCGCGGTCGGGGTCTTCGCCCCTGGCGATCGACAGCAGGACGTCGCGCTCGGTGATCACCCCGGGCCCAGGCTCGTCGGGATCGATCACCACCGCCGCGCCGACCTGGCGCCCCGACATCGCCGCCGCCGCCTCGCGCAACGAGTGTCCCGGCCCCACCGTGAGAATCACTTCCGACATCCCTTCACGCACCCTCATCGCGCCTCCCAGGCTAGTTTGCAACGATTGACGCAATCATAGTCACTGGGCCCCGACCGCCGGATCGGACCTGCCGGCGTGGTTGCACCGCGAGACGGTGCCGTGGTCAGCGGCGTGACTTTGGCTTGCCTTGCTCCCAACGTCGTTCGTCGCGCAGAATGCATAGGATGCCGCCCGAAGCGATGCGCGTGGGCACACGGACCTTGAGAGAACGCGGTGCGTAACCGCCCGGTGTTGCAGATGGTGGTGATCGGTGTGATCGCCACGGCGATCGGCATCCCGATCGCCCTGATCATCCCGTGGTTCCCGACCGAGGCCTCCAAGCAGGCGGGCAACGTCCGGACGCTCTACGACGTGCTGCTGATCGCATCGGTCCCGATCTTCGTGCTGGTCGAGACGGTTGTCCTGTTCTCGGTCTGGAAGTTCCGGATGCGCCCGGGGCAGGAGAACCAGGACGGTCCGCCGATCCACGGCAACACGCGGCTAGAGGTGATCTGGACAGCGCTGCCGGCGCTGCTGATCATCTGCCTGTGCACGTTCGCCTACACCAAGCTGAGGGCCAACGAGGACTCGCAGAAGGGCGAGATGACGGTGAACGTGACCGCCCGCCAGTTCGCGTTCGAGTTCTCCTACCCGGAGGCGAGCCAGGGCACGGTCGTGTCCCCCGTGCTGTACATGGCCGAGGGACAGCCGGTCGTGTTCAAGCTCCGGTCGCTCGATGTGATCCACAGCTTCTTCGTGCCCAACTTCTCTGAGAAGCTCGATGCCGTGCCCGGGATCACGACCACGCTGCGGATCACCCCCAACCGCCTCGGCACCTACCCGGTCGAATGCACCGAGCTGTGCGGCGCCGGGCACTCGCTGATGCGCGCAACCGTTCATGTCGTGACCCCCAGCGCCTTCCAGTCCTGGCTACACGCCCAGAAGCCGAACGCGCCGCCGCCGATCGGCACGCCACCGCCCAACGACGACCAGACCGGCCTTCCCGGCGGCTCGAGCAGCTCGTCGACGACGACCTCGAGCGCGACCAGCTCCGGCAGCTCGAGCGCGACCTCCGGCGCGAGCGCCGCCGAGGGCAAGGCTATCTTCACCGGTTCGGCGGGCTGCGGCTCGTGTCACACGCTCGCCGCCGCCGGCACGACCGGCACGACCGGCCCGAACCTTGGAACGCAGATCGTCCCCAACGCAAAGAAGGCGGGGATGTCCGTGAAGGCGTACATCGAACAGTCGATCACCCAGCCCAATGCCTACATCACTCCCGGCTATCAGCCCAACATCATGCCCCAGAACTTCTCCCAGACCCTGACCCCGACTCAGATTCAGTCGCTGGTCGACTTCATCTCAGGCGCGACGAAGTGATGAGCGCTCAATTAAGCGCTACCGTGCACCAGGTCCTAGTAGGGAAGGAGATCTGAGCATGGCGACCACGGCACCGGCGGCCCCGCAAGCGCTCGCGGATCAGCCCCGCCGCACGCGCATACCGCTCCCCGCCAAGCTCAGGGCTCCCGGCTGGTATCGCGCAGCGCTGTTCGACGTGATCGGGTTCGCGTTCGCGTTCGGGCTCGTCGTCCTGATCCGGTTCTTGATGCACGAGCACCCCGTGATCGACGGCAACGCGATCACGATCGTCGCGCTGCTCGCGGTGCCGCTGTTCTTCCTCGTCGGCCTCGGCGCCGCCGACTACTGGTTCTACTGGGCGATCGGCCGGCCGACGCGGCCTGAGGACCACTCGGCTCACGGCGCCCACAGCTGGCGCGACTACCTGCGCATCAACACTGATCACAAGGTGATCGGGATCCAGTACACCGTCACCTCGTTCTTCTTCCTGCTCGTCGGCGGGATGCTGGCGATGCTGATCCGGGCGCAGCTCGCCAAGCCGGGAATGCAGTTCCTTACGCCCGAGCAGTACAACGGCGTCTTCTCGGTTCACGCGACGCTGCTGATCTTCCTGTTCGTGATCCCGGTGTTCGCGGGCCTGGCGAACTTCGTGCTGCCGCTGATGATCGGAGCGCCGGATATGGCGTTCCCGCGCCTCAACGCGCTGTCGTTCTGGCTGCTGCCGCTGGCCGGGCTGATGATGCTGTTCAGCTTCCTTGCACCCGGTGGCTCGTTTGCGTCGGGCTGGACCGCCTACGCGCCGCTGTCGACGACGATGCCGCTCGGGCAGCTGTTCTTCACGATCGCGGTGCAGCTCGCGGGCGCGTCATCGATCGCGACCGCGCTCAACTTCCTCGTGACGATCATCACGATGCGTGCGCCCGGGATGAGCTTCTTCCGGATGCCGCTGCTCGTGTGGGCGAACTTCTCGACCTCGCTGCTGGTCGTGATCGCGACCCCGTTCATCGCCGCCTCGCAGTTCTTCGTCCTGCTCGACCGGGCGCTCGGGTTCCACTTCTTCGACGCGTTCGTCGGCGCCGGCAAGAACGGCAACGTGATCATGTACCAGCACGTCTTCTGGTTCTATTCGCACCCGGCCGTCTACATCATGATGCTGCCCGGGTTCGGGATCATCTCCGAGGTGCTGGCGGTCAAATCGCGCAAGCCGATCTTCGGCTACAGGATGATGGCGTTCTCGCTGCTCGCGATCGTGGTGCTCGGCTTCACCGTCTGGGCCCACCACATGTTCGTCTCCGGGATGGCCCCGTGGATCCGGATCCCGATGATGATCACGACTGCGATCATCGCGATCCCAACTGGAATCAAGATCTTCTCGTGGCTGGCGACGCTGTGGCGAGGGGTATTGCACCTCGACACGCCGATGCTGTTCGCGCTCGGCTTCTTGACGATGTTCACGCTCGGCGGGATCAGCGGCGTGATGCTGGCGATGATCCCGTTCGACATCCACGTCTCCCAGACCTACTTCATCGTCGCCCACATCCACTACGTGCTGTTCGGCGGCTCGCTGTTCACGATCTTCGCCGGCGTCTACTACTGGTTCCCGAAGATGACCGGGCGGATGTTCGACGATCGCCTGGGCAAGTGGCACTTCTGGATGACGTTCATCTTCTTCAACCTGACCTTCGGGCCGATGCACCTGATCGGGCTCCAGGGGATGCCGCGCCGCGTCGCCGAGTACGCGCAGAAGTTCGCGGCCTGGAACCTGTTCATCTCGATCTCGGCCTTCATCCTCGGTCTCAGCACGCTGATCTTCCTCTACAACATCGTCGCCAGCTGGCGGGGCGGGCCGCGCGCGAGCTCGAACCCGTGGCGCGCGCTGACGCTCGAGTGGCAGGTGTCATCGCCGCCGCCGGTCTTCAACTTCGACGCCGTCCCGACGGTCGTCGGCGGTCCGTACGAGTACGGCGTCCCCGGCGCGGTCCACGGCATCTTCAAGTCGCCCACCGAGGCCAAGCCGGTCGCGGCGGGAGCGATGTCGACGACGCCCACCCAGGAGAGCCATACGTGAAGACCGTCCTCGTCGTCGCCAACGAGACGCTCGGAGGGCGCTCGCTGATCGAGGCTGTGCGCGCGCGGGTCGCCGAAGGCGACGCCAGGTTCGTGCTGTGCGTGCCCCAGAACCGCCCGCGGGCCGGTCTGGTGATCTACGCCGACTCAGTCTTCGATGCGGCGCAAACCCGCGTGGACCTCGCGCTCGAGTTCGTCCACGCGGAGGGAATCGCCGCGGTTGGCGAGGTCGGCGACCCCGACCCCTACACCGCGACGATCGACGCTGTCCACGAGCACCACCCGGACGAGATCATCATCTCGACCTACCCGGAGACCCGTTCGGGCTGGCTGCGCCGGGACCTGATCGAACGCGTCCGCGACGCGTCGGGCCTGCCGGTGCTCCACCTGGTCGCCGATCCCGACACCGAAGGGCTTCCCTTCCACGTGACGCTGGCGGTCGCCAATCGCACCGCGAGCGGCAACGAGCTGCTCGAGGCGCTGCGGCAGAAGGCCCAGGCCGACGCGGCACACGACGTGCGCCATCTGTTCATCGTGCTGGTTCCGCAGGAGGGCGGCGACGGCCACGCCAGCCGGCGAGCACGGACCCGCCTGAAGCTGGTAGTCGACCGGCTCGTCGGGTCGGGTCTGTTCGCGGCGGGGATGGTGGGCGATCCCGATCCCTACACCGCGATCATGAACGCGCTGCAGTACTTCCGGGTCGATGACATCGTGATCTCGACCTTCTCTGAGACGAAGTCGGGCTGGCTGCGAGCCGACCTGATCGAGCGCGTTCGCCGTACGACCGGGAAGCCGGTCGACCACGTTGTCCACAGCGACGTCGCGCCGACCGCGGCCTAACCACAACAGGAGAACGGATGGAAGCTGCCTCAGTCGCCCACGCCGAGCACCACGGCCCGCCACCCGCGCACCGTTCCTCGCGGGTCGAGCCGGCGACGCTGGGCATGCTTCTCTTCATCATCTCCGAGGTGATGATCTTCGGGGCGTTCTTCACTGCCTACTTCTTCATCCGGGTCGTCAACCAGAATCCCTGGCCGGCGGCGGGCACGAAGCTCCCCGAGGCGGTCGCGGGCGTCAACACGGCGATCCTGCTGTCGTCGTCGCTGACGATCCACTGGGCCCTGGTGTCGCTCAAGAAGGGCAACCGCTTCGGGCTCAAGGCAGGGATGGCGAGCACCTTCCTGCTCGGCCTGACGTTCCTGTTCGTGCAGATCAACGAGTACGTCCACATCGGCTTCGCTCCGAGCAACTCGGCGCAGGCGACCGTCTTCTACGCGCTCACGGGCCTCCACGGAGCGCACGTGTTCATCGGCCTGTGCCTGCTGTTGTTCGTCACGATCCGCGCATTCCGAGGTCATTACTCGCTTGAACAGCACCGCGGGATGGAAGTGCCGGGGATCTACTGGCACTTCGTCGACATCATGTGGGTCGTCGTCTATACGTCGGTCTACGTGCTCTAAGGACCCGCCGTGACGTTCAACCCGCTGCGCTCGGAGGCGGACATGTTCCGCCTGCTGATCTATGTCGTGATCGGCTTCGCGGTGATCATCGCGATCGTGCTGATCGTGCGCGCGCTGTAGCCGAGTGGCACCATAGAAGTCGTGCTCATGCTCGCCGCCGCCGGCCCGATCGGCGGCCTCCTGCTTCCGCTTCTCGTGCTGCTGTTCTGGCTGCCTTACGAGCGCCGGGCACGGACGCTGGTGCGCGACGGGCGCACGATTCCGGGCTGGCGCAAGGGGTGTTTCGCCGCCGGCCTGATCGTGATCGCGATCTCACTGAGCCCGCCGGTCGACACGCTCAGCGACCAGCTGCTGGTCGCGCACATGGCCGAGCACCTGATGATCGGCGATATCGGCGCGCTCCTGCTCGTGCTCGGGTTCACCGGCCCGCTACTGGCGCCGCTGCTGCGCAACCCCGTCATCGGCCGCCTGCGCGTCCTCACCCATCCCGTCGTCGCGGTGATCGTCTGGGCGGTGAACTTCTACGTCTGGCACATCCCGGCGATGTACCAGGCGGCGCTCCGCCACGACGCACTCCACGCGCTCGAGCACGCCACCTTCCTCGGCTTCGGGATTGCGATGTGGATGGCGCTGCTCGGGCCGCTGCCGAAGCCGACCTGGTTCACCAACGCCTGGCGGCTCGTGTACATCATCGTCGTGCGGCTGGTCGGCACCGTGCTCGCCAATGCAATGATCTTCAGCGGCACCGCCTGGTATCCGTACTACCGTGCCGGGGACGCGCACTGGCACATCAGCATGCTCGCCGACCAGGTCGCAGCCGCCGGGCTGATGATGGTCGAGGAGAGCCTGCTCACGATCGGGCTGTTCTGCTGGTTGTTTCTGAAGATCGCGCGGGAGGGCGAACAGCGCCAGGAGCTGCTCGACTACGCCGGCTCGCACGGGATCGCACTCGACGAGCAGCGCGCCGCACGGGCGGTCGCGGCGGGACGCGGCGACGAGCTCTGGGAGCGGCTGAGAAGCCGCGCCGAGTCCTCGCAGGCCCCCGAGCCTACTTGACGGTGAGCGTTCCCCTCATTCCGGCCGCGGCGTGGCCGTCGACCGAGCAGTAGAACGTGTAGCTGCCGGGCTTGAGCGTCGTCGACACCGTCGAGACGCCGCCGTTGGAGACGATCTTGCCGATCTCGCTGACGCCGCTGCCCTTGATCGCGATGTCGTGCGGGACCGAGGACATGTTCTGCATCCGCAGCGTGACCGACCCGGATTTGGCGCTCGCGCTCGAGGCCAGGAACTTGAGCTGCCCGTTCGGATCGGCGTTGATCTCGACGACCCCGTTCTTCTCCACCGCCGGTTTCTGGGCGACTGTCTGGACCGCCGTCGCCAACGCACCCGCATCCTGACCAGACACCGCCGCGACGTGAGCGACGTAGGCGGCGACGTCCTGGGCGTGCTGATCGCTCAGGCAGAACGGCGAGTTCTTGGCGCAGTTGGCCGGCATCACACCCTCGCTGTTCGGGTACTTGATCCAGTACGACACCAGACCCTGGATCGAGGTGCTCTTGACCCCATCGGCGCGGTCCTGGCGGAAGGCGTCATCGAGATTGGGGCCGACCGCCCCGCTCGTGGCCGCGTGGCTGAGCGTGTGGCAGGCGCCGCACTTGGCGACGAACAGCTGCTTGCCGTTGACCAGGTCCGCGGTCGGATGCTTGATGTTGCATCCGGCGAGGACAAGGACCATCACCGCGCTCGGAATGAGCGCGGCAACGCGGCCGTGAGTCCGTGCAATGCGTCTGACCATAAGCTCGCGGGCGGCACTCTATCCGAGGTTACGGCGTTGCTGCTTCGCCACCGGGGGGTCCGGCGCGGGCCGCTGGCGCCCGGAGCATCGCCCCCTCCCCCGGGCCGCTGGCGCCCCGGGGCATCGCCCCTCCCCGGGCCGCTGGTAGCATGGCCCGCGCGATGAGGTTGCGCCAGAAGTATCGGATGCGGACGCCCTCGACGGGAAGGGAATCGATCATCGAGGCCGAACCCGATCACGAGTACGTAGACCGTGATACAGGCGAGGAGCTCGAGGTGGTGGCTCAGCTGCTGCCACTCGCGCCGACGCCGTCGGAGCTGCCCTGGGCAGTGGAAAACCTCCGCTTTTGCAACTGGTGCGATCAGCTTTCCCAGAAGGACCTCAACGACTGCCCGTATTGCGGCAGGCGTATGGAACCACTCGGTTCCTAACTATTTAGGTCTTGCCATGCGACGTCTTGCCATGCCGATTGCCGCCTTGCTCGCAGGGCTCCTGCTCGCGGTCGGGATCGCCGCCTGCGGAAGCGGCAGTGCTGCGACCGACACGGCCGGCGCGCCGACCCTGACGGTGCCGACGGGCGCCGCGACGATCGCCGCGAGCGTGCCGACGACGACCGCGTCGACGACCACCAGCTCGACGCCCGCGACCACGTCCGCGACGCTTCCGTCGACCGCGACGACGGCCTCGGGGGGCACGACCGCGAGCTCAGGCGCGACCACGTCGCCGAGCGGCGGCGCGAGCCTGGCTCCTTCGACCAGCACGAGCACGAGCACGACGCCGCCGTCGAGCGGCGGCGCCGGCCTCGGCTCGGCCTTCTGCCAGCAGAATCCGGGCGCCTGCTAGCGACGGCGGCGCGCCGGTCCGCAGTCCTACAGCCCCGAGCCTCCTGTGATCACGAGCGGGCTCGCGCTCGGAGCGCTGTCGCTGGCGGCCTTGCCGACGATATCCGGCGAATGAACGTAGTGCTTCGGATAGCCGGTGCTCGTCACCTCGGTCACGCTGTACTCGACCCGGGTGCCCGGATACGCGCAGGCGTACTTGGTCTTCTCGCCGATCGAGGTCTGGGCCTGCGAGAGGCGTGGCGGGTTCGGGCAGCCGGCCTTGCGGCTCTGGCTGTAGGCGAACTTCTTGGAGTCCTGCTGGAGCGTCAGCACCGGGGCCCAGGTCGTCGTCGTCAGCGCGACGACGTCGCCATGCGCCACCGGCAGCGTGTTATTGAGCGGGAACTGGACCACATCGCCCAGGTACGGTTCGATGTGCACGGCCGGACTCTGCGCCGCGACCTTCCACGTCAGGTCCTTCTTCGACCCGACCCGGCGCAGGACGGTCAGCCCGACCCGAGTCGTGCCGCCGAAGTTGATGTCGGCCGATTCGATCTCGTACTTGCGCTCCGGCCGGTAGGTGTCGAGCGCCGACAGACCGACCGTGAACGCGACGATCCGGCCGGCGTGCGGTGCCATCGTCGGGTATGCGGTTCCATCGGCAAGCGTCGCAAGTGCTGTCACGCGGGTCTGCAGGATGCCGTAGTGCGCGGCCGACAGCCCGTATGGGCACTTCGGCACGGCCTTGGCCCCGCTGGTAGTCGATGTACAGGGCGGTGGGGAGATGAGCGCCGTCTTTGGCACGCCGAGCTCGATCACCTTCGCCGATGCCGCTCCCGCGAACATAAGTGCGCCCAGCGCGAATCCTGTCGCGCCCAAGAGAAGTCGTTTCATACCTCCATTGAACACGACCTCGGGCCTCTAAGTTGCGACCTTCCGCCCATCCGGCCGGTTCAGCGGACCTGCGGCCGTGCTCGCGCACGGATCCGACAAGCCGGGGAAACGGCTGCTAAACGGCGCAGTCGGACGCGCCTGCGGGCCTGTGGCAGCTTAGATCTTGTTCACATTCACGGCTTTGGGGCCTTTGGGCCCGGCCTCCTCCTCGTAGGAGACCTTTGCACCCTCGGCCAGCGAGCGATAGCCATCGCCGCCGATCCCCGTGAAGTGGACGAACAAGTCGCGGCCGCCATCATCAGGCGTGATGAAGCCGAAGCCCTTGTCGTCGCTGAACCACTTGACCGTACCCGTTGCCATCTCTTCCCTCTCGGTGCGACTTGCTTTCTACAGGGCTCCAACCGGCCCCGGTTGACGGCGGAAAAGCTACCAGGGAAGCAGGATTCAACGCAGCTGGGCCGCCGTCCGCGTGATCTCGTCGGCATCTCCCGGCGTAGGGGTCCACGGAAGCCGCAGGGGATCGTCGAGATAACGCGGGATCACGTGGAGATGGAAGTGGAACACCGTTTGCCATCCGGCGCTCCCGCACGAGTTGAGGACGTTGACCCCGTCGGCGCCGAGGCGCTCGGTGATGCGGCGAGCGAGTCGCTGCGCCGCGCGGATGCTCGCCTCGAGGTCCTCGGGCTCGATCTCGAGCAGATTCGTGCTGTGCCGCCGGGGGATCACCAGCGCATGCCCGCGGGTCGCCGGACTGATGTCCATGAACGAGATCGTCCGCTCGTCCTCGTCCACGATCTGTGACGGCAACTCGCCCGCGACGATCTTGCAGAAGATGCAGTCGGGATCGCTCATCCGCGCAGCCTATCGGTCGGGCTCGCGGCCCGATCTGGACGCCAGTAGCTCGGCGCCGCGTCGCAGCGCCTCCTCGTGCCCGGAGATCTCCCCCGCGAACTCCTCCTCCTCGAGCTCGGCCAGCACCCGGCCGATCTCGGGCCCGGCGCTGACCCCGGCCGCGCTGACGAGCTCGTCGCCGCGGACTGGAGGGCGTGGCGGAGCGGCCTGCCACGCGAGCGCCTCGACCATCACGTCGCGCGCGAGCTCGAGGTGCTTGGCGATCGCCACATCGGAGCCCTTGCCGCGGGTCGCAAGCCGGTCGGCGACGCTCAGCACGGTGACGTCGACCGCGACCGGCTCGCACGCCTTCAGGTAACGGTAGGTGGCACGCCGGCTGAGTGGCATCTCGTGCACGAGGAACCCGAGCCTCAGGTGCTGGCGGGTGAGGGCCGCGACGTACGCGCACAGCCGCTCGCCGGCCCGCAACCGCCGCAGCGCCGCCACCGCGAGGATCGCACCCTGCTCGTCGTGGTCAAGGAACGTGATCCGCCCCTGTTCGGTGACCTGCCGGGTCTGGGGCTTGGCGATGTCGTGAAACAGCGCTCCGAACCGCAGCGCCTGGCCACGCGTCAGGTCGTTTGCGAGCGGCTGTTCGAGGACCCGTGCCAGCGCGGGTGCCTGCGCACCGAACGCCGGCTCCAGATCGAGCTCGAGCTCGATCGTCGCCGCGAGCACTGCGCGCGTGTGACCGTGAACGTCGAGGTGGTGAAAATGGCTCTGCTCGACGCCTCGCAGCCGCACGAGCTCGGGCAGCACCACCTCGGTCGCGCTGAGCCTGTCGAGCAGCTCCAGCCCATGCACTGCCTGATCGGAGCTGAGGATCAGCCTCAGCTCGGAGAAGATCCGCTCCGCCGCGACCCGCGACAGCGACGGCGCGCTCTCCCGGGCGGCGGCCGCGGTCGCTGCCTCGACCTCGAACCCGAGCTCGGCACCCAGTCTGGCGAGTCGCATGACCCGCAACGGGTCGCGCACAAACACGTCCGCCGAGACCATCCGCAGGCGGCGCTCGCGCAGGTCGCTCGCGCCGGCACTCGGGTCGACGAGCTCCCCGCCGCCGACGGGGTCGGCGATCGCGTTGATCGTCAGGTCGCGATTGCGTAGGTCGGCTTCGATCGTCTCACCCGCGAGCGGCAACACGTCGACCTGCCAGCTCCGGTCGCGGGCGACCACGCGCCAGACGCCGAACTCGCCTGACAGCGAGAACGCGTGTCCCGATGCCTGCCGCCCGAGGGCACGGGCCGTCTGCCTCGGATCGCCGGCGACGACCACGTCGAAGTCGGTCGTCGGGCGGCCGAGCAGCCGATCCCGGACGGCGCCGCCGACGAGCCAGGCCCCTTCGCCCTCGATCCGCGCCAGCGCCGCGAGCGGATCGCTCACGCCAGGGCCTCCCCGTCGCGGTGGTACTCGCGCGGCACGCGCCCCGTGATCGCGCACAGAACCTCGTAGTTGATCGTGTCCAAGCGCCGCGCCATCTCCTCAGCGGTCAGCTCTCGCGGGCCGCAGCGACCGATCAGCACGGCGCGGGCGCCGACCTCGACGTCGCCGCCGGGCCCCACATCGACGGTGATGTTGTCCATGCTGACGGTCCCGACGAGTGGATAGCCCCGGCCTCCGATCAACACTTCGCAGTTGTTGGTCAGCGCTCGGCGGACTCCGTCCCCGTAACCGATCGGGATCGTTGCAATCGTCGTCTCGCGCTCAGCCACGAACCGCCGGCCGTAGCCGACACTGTCGCCGGGGCGGGCCTGCTTGACCGCGGCCACGTAAGAGCTCAGCTCGAGCGCCGGCTCGAGTCCGCGCGCCCGCGGGTCCTGGTTCATCGGGTCGGCGCCGTAGATCGCGATCCCGCAGCGCACGAGGTCGAAGTGGCTGGCCGGCTCGCGGATCGTCGCGGCGCTGTTGGCGGCGTGGATCACGGCGCCCGGCCGGCGACGCCGGATCTCGCCCGCGAACGGAGCGAACCGCTCCAGCTGCACCGCCATGAACTCGGGATCCTCGTCTGCGGTCGCGAAGTGGGTCATCGCCCCGGCCAGTATCAGCCGGCGATCCCCGAGGATCCGGTCGGCGAGTGCCAGCGCGTCGGTCTGCGATCGCGTCCCCAGCCGCCCCATCCCGGTATCGAGCTTGACGTGGATCGCGACAGGCTCGGAGGCCGCCGCCGCGAGATCATTCAAGAACCGCTCGTCCCAGGCCACGAGGTCGGCGCGCGAGGAGAGCGCGACCTCGAGCTCGTCGTGGGAGATCGCTCCCACCACCAGCAGGCGGCCCTCGATCCCCTCCGCCCGGAGTTCGACCGCCTCCCGCGCGGTCGCGACCGCGAGCCAGCTCGCGCCGCCGGCCAGCGCCGCGCGCGCGGCGGCCGCGGCCCCGTGCCCGTAACCATCGCTCTTGACGACCGCGCACAGGCCCGCACCGTCGGTCAACCGGCTTCGCAGCGCGGCGACGTTTCGCTCGATCGCCGCGAGGTTGACACTCGCGAGCGCCCGGACCGTCATGACTGTCGAGAACCGCCGGCCAGCGCGCCCGGGAGCGCCTCGATCACGTCCCGTGCGATCACGCCCTCGGGCCCGATTCTGGCGGCAGCCAACCGCCCCGCCCCCACGTGCACGAGCACGCCGGCGCAGGCGGCCGTGAACGGGTCCATCCGCTTGGCAAGCAAGGCGCCGACGACGCCCGAGAGGACATCTCCGGTCCCGGCCGTCGCGAGTGCCGGCGCGTCACCGCGGCTCACCGCCACGACGCCGTCGGGCGCCGCGACGATCGTGTCATCGCCTTTCAGAACGACGATCGCGCGAGCGCGCGTAGCCGCCTCGCGGGCGCAGCCGAGGCGATGGGCGCCAACCTCGGCGCTTTCGATCCCGAGCAGGCGCGCGAGCTCGCCGGCATGCGGCGTCAGCACTGTCGGTGCCTCACGACCGGCGAGCCGCTCGAGCTCGCCGGCGTGCGCGTTCAAGCCGTCGGCATCGAGCAACAGCGGCACCGCCGCGCCGGCGGCGAGCTCGCGTGCGAACGCCTGCGTGCCGGGCACTCGACCGAGCCCGGGCCCCAGCACGATCGCCTGCACGCGCCCACTGCGCTCGAGCACGGGCTCGACGGCCTGTGGGCTCAGCGCGCCGTCCGCGTCGGGCAGCGGCACCGTCATCACCTCGAGCAGCCTGGCCTCGAAGATCGGGTTCAGCGACCCGGGGATGCAGGCGGTGACGTAGCCCGCCCCGGCTCGCATCGCCGCCTCGGACGCCAGGCACGGCGCTCCGGTCAGCCCGGTCGAGCCGCCGCACACGAGCACGCTTCCGGCCGCGAACTTGTTCGAGTCACTCCCCCGCCGGGGAACCGTCGCGAGCACCCGGTCGCCGATCAGCCCCACCGTCGGGGTGCCGGGACCGCCCGGCGGGATCCCGATCTCGACGACGGTCACGGCCCCCGCGTGCGCCTTGCCGGGCGCGATCCACAATCCCGGCTTGGCGGCATGGAAGGTGGCCGTTGCCCGCGCGCGCACGGCAACCGTCGCGGTCTCGCCGGTCGATGCGTCGACGCCGCTGGGCACGTCGCACGCGACCACCACCGCACCCCCGTCACGGGCGGCATCGTTGATCGCCTCGATCGCGCCGGCAGCCGGCTCGCGCGGCGCGCCGGCGAAGCCGGTGCCGAGGATCGCGTCGACGATTCCGGCGGCCCCCGCGAGCGCCTCTGGCGCAAACGGCTCGGGCGCGGGCCCGGGGAGCCGGTCGAGGTTGGCCCGCGCGTCGCCGCGAAACTCGTCGCCCGCGCCGAGCAGCAGTACGCGGACCTCGCGGCCCTGCTCGCGCAGCAGCCGCGCCGTGACCAGGCCGTCGCCGCCGTTGTTGCCCTTTCCGCAGACGACTGCCAGCAGGCCCGCGGGGACGACCGCGGCGACGAGCCGCGTCAGGCCGACGCCGGCGTGCTCCATCAGCTCGATGCCCGGGATCCCGCGCTCGCCGATCGCCCATTCGTCGAGCGCGCGCTGCTCGGCGGCATCGGGCAGCGGCTGGAGCCAGTCCGGGACCGTCATAACGCGATCGCCACCGCCCCGGCCTGCTGTCCGGTGTGCGTCAGCGAGACCTGGACGCTGACACCGAGCTCCTGGGCCCGGGCGGCCACCGAGCCGTGCAGCAGCACCTCGGGCGCGCCACTCGCGGTGCTGATGATCTCGACGTCACGAAAGCTCCACGCCTGCAGTCTGAGCGCCTTGGCAACCGCCTCCTTTGCACAGAAACGAGCGGCCAGATGCTGCCCCGGACGGCCGCGACGGGCCGCGTAGGCACGCTCACCGTCCGTGAATAGCCGATCTGCCAGCCGCGGCCGCCGCTCGAGCGCCCGCTCCAGCCGGTCGATCTCCAGCAGATCGATGCCGATCATTCGACCGTTACGGTCTTCGCCAAGTTCCGTGGCTGGTCGACGTTGAGGCCGCGGCAACGGGCGATGTAGTACGCCAGGAGCTGAAGCGGAATCACCGCCAGCAGCGGCGCCAGCATCCACTGGGTCCGCGGGATGTAGATCACCTCGTCGGCGTGCTGGGCGATCTCGGTGTTGCCCTCGGTGGCCACGGCGATCACGCGGGCGCCTCGCACGCGAACCTCCTGGATGTTGGAGATGACCTTCTCCAGGACCGGCGAATCGGTCGCGACCACGACCGCCGGAGTGCTCTGGTCGAGCAGCGCGATCGGTCCATGCTTCATCTCTCCCGCCGCGTACGCGTCGGTCGCGATGTACGAGATCTCCTTCAGCTTGAGCGCGCCCTCGAGCGCGACCGGAAGCCCGACGTGGCGCCCGAGGTACAGGAAGAAGTCGGACTCGTAGTGGGCCGCCGCGATCTCCTTGCAGGCATCGACTCCGCCGTCGAGCAGCTCGGCGATCAGGTGCGGTGCGCGCTTGAGCTCGGAGATCGCCGCCGTCAGCACGTCTGCGGGAAGCGTTTGGCGCAGCTCCGCCAACCGCAGTGCCAGCAGATACATCGCCGCCACTTGGCTGAGGAACGTCTTGGTCGCGGCGACGCCGATCTCGAGCCCGGCGCGCGTGTACAGCACCCCGTGGGCGGCTCGCGTCGCCTCCGATCCCATGATGTTGGTCAGCGCGAGCACCGATGCTCCGGCCGATCGCGCCGTGCGCATCGCGGCGAGGGTGTCGGCCGTCTCCCCCGACTGCGAGATCCCGATCACGAGGTCGCCGGGCCCGACCACCGGGTTCCGGTAGCGATACTCGGAGGCGACCTCGACCTCGACCGGCACCCGCACCCACTCCTCGATCGCGTAGCGGCCGATCAGCCCCGCGTGGTAGGAGGTTCCGCAGGCGACGACGATCACCCGGCGGATCGTTCGCAGCAGCTCGTCATCGATCGCGCCCATGTCCCCGAGGTCGATCCCGACGCCGCGCGCCGCGCGCTCGCCGATCGTCTCGGCAACGGCATCGGCCTGCTCGTAGATCTCCTTCAGCATGAATGTCTCGTAGCCCTGCTTCTCGGCCGTCTCGGCATCCCAATCGATCTCAACCAGCTCGCGCTCCAGCCGATGGCCGTCGGCGGTCAGGAACTCGACGTCGCCGGGCCGTAGGACGACGATCTCGTCGTCGCCGATGTACTGGACCGTGCGCGTATAGCGGAGGAACGCCGGGATTGCCGAGGCGATGAACTGCTCCCCGTCGCCGCGACCGACGATCAGCGGGCATTCCTTGCGGGCGCCGACCAGCAGCCCCGGCTCGTCCGCGCTCATCGCAACAAACGCGTAGTGGCCGCGCAGCTCACCGTAGGCGTGGCGGACCGCCTCAACCAGGTCGCCGGTGTGGTGGCGCGCGACCAGATGCGCGATCACCTCAGCGTCGGTCTCCGATGTGAACACCGCGCCCTGCTCGATCAGCTCGTCCTTGAGCGCGATGTAGTTCTCGACGATGCCGTTGACGACGATGTGGATGCGGTCGGCCGTGTCGAAGTGTGGATGCGCGTTCTCCTCGGTCACGCGCCCATGCGTCGCCCAGCGGGTGTGCCCGATCCCGGTGCTCGGCTGCGGGTGCTCGGCCAGGGCGACTCCACTCTGGTGTGCGTCGCGGTCGCCGATCGCTGAGCGCAGCGCGCTGAGGTTGCCGACAGCGCGAACGGCATCGATCCGATCCCCGTCCAGGACCGAGATTCCGGCGCTGTCGTACCCGCGGTACTCGAGCTTTTCGAGACCGGCCATCAGCAGGGGCCTGGCCTCGCGGGGACCAACGTAGCCGACGATGCCGCACATACGCTTGGAAGCTCCTGTGTCGTTTTCGAGAACTCGTTGCCGTCGAGCCGCAGCGGCGGCCCGCGTCCCCCGGCTGAACCGGCCGCAGAACGAACTCCTGATGTTAGTGGCTGCTAGGGCAGCTTGAGCGTGGCGGGGATCTTGGCCTGTGTGGCGGCGTACCGCAGCGTGATCGCAACCGCGACGGGGGACCTCGTCCCGAGCTTTGCGAGCGCCCGGGCGGACAGCTTGACCTCAGCCGTGAATTTCTTGGCGATGCGGATCCTGAAATGCGCGTGACCGAGCTTGAGCCGTCGGTGCGAGATCGTGAGCGCGCCAACGCACGGCGCCTTGCGGCAGCGGAGCCTGACCGCCGCTTTGCCGTGCTTGTCGACAAGCTTGGTGCTGAGCAGGATCACGTTCGAGTGCGCCGGGCAGAACGGTCGCGGGATCAACTCCTCGAAGGCCCCCATGTCAACTTGCGGCGGGAGTCGTTTGCCGTTGCAGCTGAAGTCCGGCGTGACCCGCGGGTGCCCGGCTAGATCGGTGCTCAGCCCGGCCGGGACGAGCACCACCGACCCCCTGGCGATCGTCGGGCTGACGCCGAGCGTCTCGGCTCCGTTGGGCTTCAGCTTGGGGTCCTTGCAGATGTTCCCCGCGCCTGACACCGTCGGTCCGCCGCTCTCGGTGCACACGTCCGAATAGGCGAACACGGGCGGGTGCGAACCGAACCAGCTGATCTCGGGCTTCGGCCCGTTGCCGAAGATGATCGAGTTGTCGATCGTCAACATGTCGTGCAGCGAGCCCCACAGCGCGCCGCCCTCGCTGCCCGCGCCGGCATCGACATGATTGCCGACGACGGTCGAGTTATCGAGCGTGATCGTGCTGCCGGGGCACCCCGGGCCGGGTGGGCAATCGGGCGTCGGAGCGCCTACGTAGATCGCGCCGCCCCAACCCCCGGCGGCGGTCGAGTTGCCGGTGAACAGATCGTCGCGGCCGGTGAACGCCGCCGATTCGGCGGGTGCGCTGTAGATCGGAGCCGCCGCGATCGCGCCGACGCCGCCGCCCTCTGGCGGCGCGCCGTCGTTGACGGCGACGCGGTTGTCGATGAACCGATCGGCCGTGCTCGTCACGTGCAGCCCGGAGATCCACTCTCCGGCGCCGCCGGCGGCGAGATCCGAGAAGCCGGACGCCTCGGTCTCGTCAATCACGTTGCCCGCGAAGGTGTTGCGCGCCTGCGTCACCGGGTACGGGCCGTCTCCGGGATTGAGGCCGAGGAACAAGCCGCCACCCTCACGCGCGGTGCTACCCATCCCGGCGCCCGTGACCCGATCGTGCTCGAACGTGTTCGCGGTGACGGACAGCGGCTGCCCGTTGGCGAGCCAGATGTACGCGCCGCCGCCCTGCCCCGAAGTCGTGTCCCCAGCTGCCGCTGCCGTGCCGCCAAATGTGTTGCCGCTGACCAGGACGTGGTTCGTGCTCGGGGAGCCGTTGATCGCGTAGAGCCCGCCACCACCGATCCCGGCACTACCGGCGCGGTCGGCGGTGAACTTGTTGTTCGACAGCACCAGCGGCTGGGCGCTCTCCCAGAACACACCACCGCCTCCGTCCGCCCGATCGTTGGAGAACACGTTATCCGTGATCCTGGTCGGCTGGTTTGCCGACTGCGCGACTTCGTACACCGAGATCGCGCCTCCCAAGTCGGGGGTGTTATCGCCCACGAACGAGTCGCGCGTCACGGTCACGGCCTCGCCGTCGCCCGGCCCGAGGGCAAGGGCTGGGGCGTGCGATCCGGTCAGCTCGAGCCCCGACAACGTGAAGTGCACGTCGTCATTGCTGAAGATGATCGGGCTACCGCTCTGTCCGGTCTGCGGCTCGAGGATCGTGCCACCGCCGGTCGCACCCTCGAGCGTGAATGCGACCGTGTCGGTGACCGTCAGGTTCGTGTGGCAAGTCCCCTTTGGGAGCTGGAGCACCCGGCCGGCGGTGGCGCCGTTCACGGCCGTCTGGAGGTTGGCGCAGCTGACCGGTGTCGGCGCAGCCGATGCCGCAGCTGCGAGCGCAAGCATCAGCAGCGCTACCACCACCCCGGTCCGGGCGATTCTCACCTCGCCGGACTCTACCGAGAGCTCAAAACGCCCTCGACGACGGCGGTTAGCCGGTCGCACACATCATCGGTCTCCTGCGCGCTCGGCGCCTCGACCATCACCCTGATCAGTGGCTCGGTGCCCGACGCACGGACCAGCACGCGGCCGCGGCCGCGCAGGACGCCGGATTCGCGCTCGATCGCCTCGCGTACGCCTGGGTCTTCGATCGCGGCAGCGAGCGCGGCGCGGTCCCCGGCGCGGATGTTGACGAGCCGCTGCGGCAGCTTCTCCATCCCCCCGCGGTTGCTTAGATTGCGGCCGTCCAGGGCCTCCATCGTCAGCAGTGCGCTGGCGATCCCGTCGCCCGACGGGGCAAATCCGAGGTCGATGATGTGGCCCGACTGCTCGCCGCCGAGCGCCCAGCCGCGCCGGCGCAGCTCGTCGAGGACGTAGCGGTCGCCTACGGCCGTGATCGCGACCTCGACGCCCGCGTGCTCCATCGCCGTGTGGAACCCGAAGTTGGTCATCACCGTCACGGCGACGCCGTTGCCCGGGAGGCGCCCATGCTTGCGCAGGTGGACCGCCGCCAGCGCCACGAGCTCATCGCCGTCGACGACGGCGCCGTGGTGGTCGACCGCGAGGACGCGATCGCCGTCGCCGTCGAACGCGAACCCGACCTCATACTCGCCCGCGGTCATCAGCTCGATCAGCCGCTGCAGATGCGTCGAGCCGCACCGATCGTTGATGTTGCGGCCGTCGGGCTCGTCCGCGAGCACTGTCACCTCGGCGCCCAGGCGCCGGAAGATCTCCGGTGCAGCCCTGAACGTCGCGCCGTTCGCGCAGTCGAGCAGCACCCGCCGCCCGCCCAGATCGAGGCCGGCGAAGCGACTGTGGAGCTCGCGCAGGTAGTCCTCGAGCGCACCGTGCAGGCGGCGGACGCGTCCGATCCGCGGCGGCGTGGGCGGCGGGCTGTCAAGCACCCCCTCGATTGCATGCTCTGTGTCGTCGTCGAGCTTGAAGCCGTCGGCCGCGAACAGCTTGATGCCGTTGTCCTCATACGGGTTGTGCGAGGCGGAGATCACGGCCGCCAGCGCCAGCCGGTGGCGGCGGACCAGCAGCGGCGCGGCCGGTGTCGGGAGCACGCCGCCGAGCAGCGCGTCTCCGCCGGCCGCGGTCACGCCCGCGGCGATCGCCGACTCGAGCATCTCGCCCGACTCGCGCGTATCGCGCACGATCAAGACCTGGGGACGATCGGCCTCCATCCGCGCTACCGCCGCCCGCGCCAGCTTCAGCGCCAGCTCGGCGGTCAGAAAATGTCCGGCGCGGCCACGGACTCCGTCCGTGCCGAATAGCTGGCGAGCCATCGACGGTTGCGGACGCTCAGCGCTTGGAGAACTGCGGACGCTTGCGCGCCTTCTTGAGTCCGGCCTTCTTGCGCTCCTTGACGCGCGGATCGCGAGTCAGGAAGCCACGGCGCTTGAGCTCCCCGCGAAGGTTCGGGTCGGCCTCGATCAGCGCCCGCGAGATTCCGTGCCGGAGCGCTCCGGCCTGTGCCGCGACGCCCCCGCCGTGCATCCTCGCGACGACGTCCATCCGAGCCTCGTAGCCGACGGCCTCGAGTGGCTGGCGGATGATCCGCTGCAGCGTCTCGCGCGGGAAGAACTGATCGAGCTGCTTGCCGTTGATCGCATACGTGCCACTGCCGGGCTTCAGCATCACGCGGGCGACAGCTGTCTTGCGCTTGCCGGTGGCGGTGTAGCGAGCGCCGGCTGCCAGGTCGATCGCCGCATGCGCAATCGGCTGAGTCTCCTCGTCGGATTCCTCCTGCGCGCGTGCGGCGGCGGCCTCGGCCTCGGCCTCGGCGGCCGCGCGGGCCTCTGCGTCGAGGAACTCCTCGCCCTCGGGGACGATGTCGGGAATCAGGTCGGCGCCCGGGATCTCTGGCCGCTGCCGCGGCGTCAGCTCGATCTCCTCCTCGGCGGCTTCGGGCGCGGGCGCTGCCGGGGCGGCCGGGGCCTCGGGGGTCTCGGCGGCTTCGGGAGCGGGCGCTGCGGGCACGGCCGGGGCCTCGGGGGTCTCGGCGGCCGGGGGCTCGGGGGTCTCGGCGGTCGGGGCGGCCGGGGCTGCTGGGGTCTCGGCGGCCGGGGGCTCGGCCTCTGGCTCCGGCGTTGCGGGCGCCTCGGCGGCTACCTCCGGTGCCGGGGGTTCGGCAGGCTCGGGCGTCGGGGTCTCAGCAGCGGGAGCTGCCGGCTCCTCGGCCGCCGGCTCCTCGGCCGTGGGCTCCTCGACGGCGGGAGCCTCCTCGTCGCTGCGCTGCTCGTCCTCGGGGTGCTCGGCGTCGCTCACTGCGAAATCTCCATCGGTTGCGGCTGTTGGGCTGCGTGCGGGTGCTCGGGGCCGGCGTAGACCTTCAGCTTGGTGAGCTGCTTACGAGCAAGGCGGTTACGCGGCAGCATGCCCTTCACGGCGAGCCGGATTACCTCTTCGGGCCGGCGCTCGAGCATCTCCTCGAGCGTCCGCGACTTGAGGCCGCCGGGATAGCCGGAATGGCGGTAGTAGCGCTTGTCAGCACGCTTGTTGCCGGTCACCGAGATCTTCTCGGCGTTGACCACGATCACGAAATCCCCGGTGTCGACATGGGGTGTATACGTCGGCTTGCGCTTTCCCCGCAGTGCATCTGCGATCTGGGTCGCGAGCCGGCCGAGCGTCTGCCCGGCGGCGTCGACGAGCAGCCAGTTGCGCTCGCGATCGGTGGGTTTTGCAACGTAGGTCTTCATGGCACACACAAACCGCGTCTGCACCCGGATGTGCGGGCGGCCATCAGATGCGAGGCCGCACGCCAAACAGGCCGGACGCCCGCGGCTCGTGGCAATGATAGCCACCCGACGCCGTACGCTGCCTTCATGCAGCTCCCTGTCCGGCTGCGCCGCACCATCTTCCGCATTGCCTACCAGGTTCTACGCGTCTACTGGCTCATCTTCCGACCCGACGGAACGGGGGTCAAGTGCGTTCTCACCGATGGCGATCGCGTGCTCCTGGTCCGCCACACATACGGCCCGCGGCGCTGGGGCCTACCCGGCGGCGGCGTCCGCCGGAGCGAACCGCCCCGCACCGCCGCGACCCGCGAGATGCACGAGGAGCTGGGGCTCGAGATCACCGACTGGCTCGAGCTCGGCCCCATCGCCGGCCACTCCCACCACAAGAACGAGACGCTTCACTGCTTCCGCGCCGAGCTGACCAACCCCACGCTGACGATCGACCACGCGGAGATCGAGACGACCCGCTGGTTCGCGCGCGACGCGCTGCCACGAGAGCTCGGCGAATACGTAGAGGTGATCATGGAGCGAGTGCCGCGGTAGCGCGGCGGGTCGGCGGAGCGGGCGGCGGCGGGCACCAACCAGCCTCAACGATCCTCAGCCCGCTCCGGGCCTCACTCCCACTCGATCGTGCCGGGCGGCTTGCTGGTGATGTCGAGGACGACGCGGCCGACAGGCCGGATCTCGTTGATCATCCGCGAGGCGATCTGCTCGAGCAGGTCGTAGGGCAGTCGGGCCCAGTCGGCGGTCATCGCGTCGTCGCTCGTGACCGCTCGGATCACGATCACGTTGCCGTATGTGCGCGTGTCGCCCTGGACGCCGACGGTGCGGATGTCGGGCAGCACACAGAACGACTGCCACAGCTCCCGGTACAGGCCGGCCTTGCGAATCTCATCCTGGAGGATCGCGTCGGCCTCGCGAAGCGTGTCGAGCCGCTCGCGCGTCGCCTCGCCGCCGACGATCCGGATCGCCAGGCCCGGACCGGGGAACGGCTGGCGCCAGACCAGGCGCTCGGGCAGGCCGAGCTCCGCGCCGACGGCGCGGACCTCGTCTTTGAACAGCGCCCGCAATGGTTCGACGAGCTCGAACTCGAGGTCGTCGGGCAGGCCGCCGACGTTGTGATGCGACTTGATCGTCGCGGCGCCGGTTCCGCCCCCCGACTCGATCACGTCGGAGTAGAGCGTCCCCTGGACCAGGAACTCGACGTGCTCGAGCTTTGCCGCCTCCTCCTCGAACACGCGGATGAACTCGGCCCCGATCCGCTTTCGCTTCTCCTCGGGATCGGTCACGCCCTGCAACCGGGCCAGGAACCGGTCTTCGGCGTCGACCGCAACCAGCGGCACGTGGAAGTGGTCGCGGAAGGCGGCGATCACCTGAGCGCCCTCGTTCTTGCGCATCAGGCCGTGGTCGACGAACACGCAGGTCAGCCGGTCGCCGATCGCGCGGTGCACCAGCAGCGCCGCGACGCTCGAGTCAACCCCACCCGAGAGCCCACAGATCGCGCGGCCGTCACCGACCTGCGCGCGGATCCGCTCGATCTGCTCCTCGATCACAGAGCTCGCACTCCACGAGCGATCGCAACCGCAGATGTCCTCGAGGAAGTTCGTCAACACCTGCTGGCCGTAGGGGGTGTGGACGACCTCAGGGTGGAACTGGATCCCGTACACGCCTCGCTGCACCGACTCGAATGCCGCCACAGGCGAGGCGGTCGAGGCGGCGAGTGCCTGAAACCCCGGCGGCGGCGCGAACACGGTGTCCCGGTGCGACATCCAGCAGCTCTGCTCGTGCGGTGTCCCGGCCAGCAGCCGCCCGGGTTCGGACACGGTCAGCTGCGAGCGGCCGAACTCGCCGATCTCGGCGCCCTCGACCCGGCCGCCCAACTCGAGCGCGATCAGCTGCATCCCGTAGCAGATCCCCAGCACCGGGATGCCGAGCTCGAGCAGCTCGCGCTCGAGCGGCGGCGCGCCCTCAGCGTAGACCGAGGCCGGGCCGCCCGACAGGATCACGCCCTTCGGTCGGCGCCGTATCACCTCAGCGGCGCCGACGTGGTGGGGCAGAAGCTCGGAGAAGACGCCACATTCGCGCACGCGGCGGGCAATCAGCTGCGAGTACTGGCCGCCGTAGTCGAGGACCACCACCTCGTCCGAATGAACGTCGCCTGGCTGTGTCCTCGCTCGCTCATGTGCAGAGCGCACTTCGCTCGCTGCGTCCGTGCCAGGCTCGTTCCTCGGGCGAGTTGGCGAGGGCGCCGCCGGGACCAACTCAGTCGCCCACGCCTACAGTCGCAGCTCGGCCGCTCGCGCCCATGCCGACGCCCTGCTCGCGCTGGAGGTGCTTGCCCTCAGTCTGGAGCGCTGGTGCCACCAGCAGCTCGGCGCGGTTGAACTCGGCGATATCGCGGTAGCCACACGTCGCCATCGATGTGCGCAGCGCGCCCATCAGGTTGAAGGTTCCGTCGTTCTCACGCGCCGGGCCGCGGATGATCTCCGCGAGCGTGCCGTTGGGCGTGGTCGCCACGCGCGTTCCGCGCGGCAGCGATGGATGGAAGGTCGCCATCCCCCAGTTGTAACCGCGCCCTGGCGCCTCATAGGCGCGAGCCAGGGCCGAGCCGATCATCACGGCATCGGCACCGCATGCGATCGCCTTGGCGATGTCGCCGCCGTTGCGCATGCCGCCGTCGGCGATCACCTTGACGTACTCGCCGGTCTCGAGCATGTGCTGCGAACGCGCCGCCGCGACGTCGGCGATCGCCGTCGCCTGGGGCACGCCGATCCCGAGCACTCCGCGGGTTGTGCAGATCGCGCCCGGTCCGACGCCGACCAGCACCCCCGCGGCACCGGTCCGCATCAGGTGAAGGCCCGTGTGGTAGGAGGCGCAGCCGCCGACCACGACCGGCGTCGGCGACAGCTCGCGAATGAATTCCTTGAGGTTGAGCGGTGGCCGGCTCTCATCGCGGGAGACGTGCTCGGCCGAGACGACCGTGCCCTGGATCACGAGGATGTCGAGCCCCGCCTCGAGCGCTATCTCGTAGTACTTGCGTACCTTCTGGGGCGTCAGCGAAGCGGCCGCGACGACGCCCTGATCCTTGATCTCCTTGATCCGCTGGGCGATCAGCTCGGGCTTGATCGGCTCGCGGTAGATGTCCTGCATCTCGCGCGTCGAAATGTCCTTGGAGAACGTCGAGATCCGCTCGAGCTGGGAGTCGGCATCCTCGTAGCGGCAGAAGATGCCCTCGAGGTTGAGCACCGCGAGCCCGCCGAGCTTGCCCATCAGGCCTGCCGTGGCGGGCGACACGACGCCGTCCAGCGCGGCGGCCAGCAGCGGCAGCTCGAACCGGTAGGGGCCGAGCGTCCAGGTGATGTCAACGTCGTCCGGATCACGCGTGCGGCGCGACGGAACGATCGCGATGTCGTCGAATCCGTAGGCCCTGCGGGCCTTCTTGCCGCGCCCGATCTCTACTTCCATCGCGGCATCGTAGAACGCCCAGCGGACGGCTCGTGGAGGGGGAAACTCGCGGCGTTGACGGCGGCAACCATCGAGGTTTCGATGCTAGCAGCGCCCTTGGGCCCGACCGGCCGGGCGGGTGGCCGGCTCAGGAGATCTCGGCCGGAATTTGCAGCCTCTGCGCTTCGACCTCGTCGAGCAGCCGCTGCACCTTCGACGGCTCGACGATGCCGGCGCCGAAATGATGGATCGACTCGGCGCCGCAGGCGACGCCGTAGCGCAGCGACTCGACCGCCGAGCGCCCCGAGTAGCGAGCAGCTACGTACCCGGCCAGGAACGCGTCTCCGGAGCCGATGCTCGAGCGCGCCTCCTGTTCCTCGACGCGAACGCGGTAGAGCGTCGGCGAGCCCGCCTCGATCAGCTGTGCGTAACACCCGTCGGACACGGTCATGATCGACTCGGCCGCCCCCAGACGGGTCATCTCCACGACCGCGTGGATGCGATCGTCGTCGTCGTTGAACTCGTGCCCGACGAGCTCCTCTGCCTCGAGCTCGTTCGGCGAGACGACATCAGGCTCGGCGCGCACCGCCAGCCGCAGCGCCTCGCCCTCGGTGTCGACGACGGTCGTGACGCCGAGCTTGCGAACGTCGCGGATTAGGCCCGCGTATACGTCGGACTCGATTCCCCGCGGGAGGCTTCCGGCGAATACGCAGATGCTGGCGCCCTTTGCGAGGTAGAGCAGCTTCTCGCGGAACAGCTCGAGCTCGGATTCCGAGACGGCCGGACCCCGCTCATTGACCTCGGTCTGCATGCCGCTGGTGGGATCGAGGACGGCCATGTTGGTTCGCGACTCCTCGCGGATACGGACGAAGGCGTTGAGGATCGCCTCGTCGTTGAGCGCCTCGATGATCCGATTACCGGTCGCCCCGCCCGCGACGCCGGTGGCGATCACCGGCTGGCCCAGACGCTTGATGGCGCGCGCGATGTTGACGCCCTTGCCGCCCGGCATTGTCGTCTGGTCGACCGTTCGGTGGCGGCGGCCGGGCGTGAAGTTGGGGACCTCGAGCGTCTTGTCGAGTGCCGCGTTGAGCGTCACCGTGATGATCACGTGGCCTGCGCTCCCCGCCGTTCGCGATCGCGCGTCCCGCGACTCCGCCAGCGTCGTCGCGCGGCCAGGGTGATCGCTGCAGCGAACAAGACCACGAGCACCACAAGCGTAAACGGTCGGGTGACGAAGCGGGCGGCGAGCAGCAGCGGGCTGACCCCGCTCAGCTTGTGCGCGAGCAACAGGGGAATCCGCTCGTACACGCGGCCGCCGGAGACCACGACGACGGTCCCGACGTCGGCGTGCCATGGAAGCGGACCGGCGAGCTGGTGCGGCGCATCGATCCGCAACCGGACGCGGTCAGAGCGCCGGAACACACTCGTGAACGTGTGGGCCGCGATCACGTCGGCGTGCTTGCCGGGCTGATCGCGGACGGTCAGCCGCGCGATCAGCTGGTCGCGCCTGACGGGTGTCAGCTGCTGGTAGTTGGCGAAGCCGTAGTCGAGCAGCGCCAGCGTGTTGTCGTCGCGGGCGGACTCGCTCGAGGTTCCGAGCACGGCGCTCAACAGCCGCATCCCGTGTTGTGTCCCGGACCCGACGAGCACGTAGCCGGCGTCATTGGTGTGGCCGGTCTTGACGCCGTTGATCCACGGTACGCGCCCGACGAGGTCGTTGCGATTGACGACGTCGCGAACATGGTTGCCGGTGCGGAGCACTGCGCTGCGCCGCGCGACCGTGTGGTTGAAGAACGGTTGGGTCTTGAGCACGTAGCGCGCGAGCTTGACCAGGTCAGATGCGCTCGAGTAGTTCCCAGGCGTGTCCAGCCCGCTCGGCGTCGAGTAATGCGTGTGGCGCAGCTTCAGCTGGCGGGCCTGCGCGTTCATCATCCCGATGAAGCGCCCGACCGAGCCGTGACCCACGTTGTAGGCGAGATCCTCGGCGGCATCGTCGGCACTCGGGAGCAGCAGCGCCAGCAGCAGATCGTGCACGCTCATCCGCTCGCCCGGCACGAGGCCGATCTGCGAGTCGGTCGATGCCGGGTAGTAGTTGTTCTGGGTGAAGATCTGGCCGAGACGCGCATGCTCGAGCGTCAGCAGCGCGGTCATCAGCTTTGTCGTGCTGGCGATCGGCCGCTCGCGATTGACGTTGTCGCCGAACAGCTCCTGGCCGGTGCGGGCCGAGATCAGGATCGCCGCCGTGACGCTCAGCGGCGGCGGGGAGCTCGCAGCCGCGGCAGCCGGCAGGGCGACAAGGCCGACGCCGGCCAGCCCGACGCACGCCACGACGATGACGACGCGGCCGGCGGCGCGACTGAAGACGCCGCCAAGTACGCGGCGGGAGGTGCAGCGATTCATCGTCGCAGCCGCAGCCGCTGACCGGTCTGAAGGCTATTGGGATCGACGTTCGGGTTCAGCGACTCGAGCGTATGCACCGACAGACCAGTTCTGGTCGCGATGCTCGTCAGGCTGTCTCCGGCATGCACGGTGTAGTGCGAGTCTTTCGCATAGCGCCCGCGCAGCTTGGAGGTGTGGCGGGCGTGCTGAGCGGGGGGTGATTTTGTCTTCAGTCCCGCGTGGACGACGACGTAGGTGCCTGCAATCACCGCGACGAGCGCGATCGGCGCAAGGTATCGCGCACGACTTCGGACGGCCATCGCGTGGCGATCATACAAGTGAACGGCCTGTAATCACAGGGATTTGGTCGACGCTGGGAAATTCCTGTCATTCCGCCAAGGGCCCGTGTGAGTCCGCCCCGGCGTCCGGCCTCGCGCCTGGCGGCCTAGGGGAGTTCCGTGGCGCGCTCCGATCATCGGAGCGCGCCGCCCTGGTGCCCCCAACACCACCGGCGGCGCCTCCGGCTCTGCGATCGGCCGGCGGCTCGCCGCCGGCGGAGTCTCCGTCCCGGCCCGCGAAACTACTTGACGGCCTTCTTCAGGGCAGCACCGGCGGTGAACTTCGGCACCTTCGACGCCGCGATTTGGATCGTCTCGCCCGTCGCCGGGTTGCGACCCTCACGCGCGCTCCGTTGCGAAACGCTGAACTTCCCGAAGCCGGAGAAGACGACGTCGCTGCCGCGCTTGAGCGCGCCCTCGATCGTTTCCAGCACCGCGTCAACCGCGCTTGCGGCTTCCTTCTTGCTCAACCCGGCGCGATCGGCGACCTGGTCGACGAATTCAGACTTCGTCATTTTCTCCCTCCTTCGAGGTGGTAGGAATGGGCGAAGCTAACACGGCACGCGGACGACTATCTGCCCGCGGACCGCTTCGTAAGGTTCATTCTCACCAGTCAAACGCGGGCCTCGCACGTCTCGAGCCGCTCGATCTGCGCAATTTGCGGCTTTCTTGCTCGACCGGCCAGGGTTTCGACATGCGCAGCTCGTCAATAGATGCCACAACATGCGCATGTTGACGGTCCGGCGGCGGCGAGTCGCCGGACCGGATCCGCGGCCATGATCCACCACGTCACCCACCCGATCGCACCCGCGCAGCTCGAGGATTGCACGCGCTTCTACGCGATTCTGGGGTTCGAGCCCGTCCCCGTCCCGCCAGGCCTCGCGGGCCGGGCTGTCTGGCTCGAGCACGCGGTCGACGGCCATGCCACCCAGATTCATCTGATGCCGAGACCCGACACCGACGCGGGCGGGGGCTCGGGTCACGTCGCCGTGATCTGCCCCGAGTACGCGCGGACGATCGCCGAGCTCGAACGGGCGGGTCATCCGGTCCAGCCGCGGCCCGAGTACTGGGGCGCGCCACGCGCTTACGTCCACGACCCCGCCGGCAACCTCGTCGAACTGATGGCGGCGCCCCCGGCAACCTCGTCGAACTGATGGCGGCGCCCCCGGGGATCGCCGCGGGATAACGCGGCGTCGGCCCTGGCGGCGACAATACGGGCGTGGACCTCGCGCGCATCGCCTGGCTGACGGTTGTTCTCGCCTGCTTGGTCGCGGTCGCGATCCTGGTGCTCCAGGGCTACCTCGGGTACGCCGCGGTGACGCTCGCGGTCGCCGCCTCGGCCGCGATCAACCTCCGCTAGATGATTGATTCCACGACCCCGCGTGCCGGATGAATCCGGATGATCGGCGCCGGATCGGCGTCCTCGGGCTCGCCAATACCCCCAGTATTGGCTTCGCCCTGCGTCCTAGACCCGCTTGATCCCCGAATCCCCCGGCCCCCACGCGGCCGCGGAATCAATCATCTAGCCCGTCCGCGCCCGGCGATCGAACGCCGGGCGGCCGGCACGCGCAGCTCCTCGCCGGGCCTGACGCGATCCTCGGGCTCGAGGTGGATCAGGACGTCGGCGCCGGCGAGGTCGGCGGCGATCACGTCCTGGAGCTCGTGGGCGGTGCGGTGCGCATCCTCGAGCGAGGTGCCGTGGGCGAACTGCACGTGCAGGTCGACGTAGCGCCGCGGGCCGGCCCTGCGGGTCCGCAGCTCGTGATAGCCGACCACCCCGCGCGGGGCGAATGCCTCGATCGCGGCGCGAATCGAGTCAACCTCCTCGGCCGGGAGCGCCTGATCGACGAGCACCTGCGAGGAGCGGGTCAGGAGGCGCACCCCGGTGATCAGGATCGGACCCGCAACGAGGAGCGCGACCGCCGGATCGATCCACTGTGCCCCGGTCAGCTTGACCAGGACGAGGCCGACGAGCACCGCCGCCGAGGTCATCGCGTCGGTCCGCAGGTGGGCGGCGTCGGCCTCGAGCGCCGGTGACCCCGTCGCCCTCGCCTTGGCGGCGATTACCGTCGAGACGACCACGTTGACCACCGTCGACAGCCCAACCACGGCGATCGCGAGTCCCACCGTCTGCAACTGCCCGCCGTTGATCAGCCGGCGGATCGCCGCGAACGCGATCGCCGCCGAGCCGACCAGGATCAGGATCCCCTCGAGCGCGGCCGACAGGTTCTCGATCTTCTCGTGACCGTAACGATGGCCCTCGTCGGCCGGCTCGCCGGCCTTGCGGACCGAGAAGAAGGCGACGATCGAGGCGATCAGGTCGATGCTCGAGTGGACCGCCTCGGTCAGCACCGCAACCGAGCCGGTAATCGTGCCGGCCACGACCTTGAGCAGGATCAGGGCCGAGTTCGACGCGATCGAGAGAGCAGCCGTGCGCTGCTTGTCCGCCGCGACCTCGACGCCTTCCGTACTCACGGCGCCAACCACTCCGCGAGTGCCCGCACGGCGCGTCCGCGATGGCTGATCGCGTCCTTCTCGCTGTCGTCCATCTCGGCCATCGTGCGCCCGTCCGGCTCCTCGTCGGGGAGAAACGCGGGGTCGTACCCGAATCCCCGCTCACCACGGCGCTCGACTGCGAGGCGCCCGCGGCACTCGCCGAAGAACACGCGCTCCTCGCCGCCTGACGGATCGACGTAGGCCAGCGCGCACACGTACCGCAGGGCGCTCCCCGGCGGCGCCTCCCGCATCAGCTTGGCGAGGTTCTGCTCGTCGGTCGCGTCGAGTCCGGCGTAGCGCGCCGAGCGTACCCCGGGCGCGCCACCGAGCGCCTCCGCCTCGATTCCGGAGTCATCGGCGATCGCGGGTCGCCCGGTCGCGGCGGCGGCGGCGCGGGCCTTCGGCAGCGCGTTGGCCTCGAACGTGACCCCGTCCTCGGGGGGAAGTACGACCGCCTCGGGCAGCGGCTCGACCTCGATCCCCGCCGGCGCGAGCAGCCGCGCGACCTCCCGCAGCTTGTGCTGGTTGCCCGTCGCGAGGACGAGCGAGCGAGCCGGCCGCGCGGACACGTCAGCGCGCGGCTGCCGCGACCGCCTCGTCCTGCAGGACACGGAGGCGTTCGATCCCGCCACCCGCGAGCGCCAGCAGCTCGTCCAGATGCGCTCGCGACAGCGGCGTGCGCTCGGCCGTGGCCTGGACCTCGACCAGACCTCCGTCGCCGGTCATCACCACGTTCGCGTCGACCTCGGCGCTCGAGTCCTCGGGGTAGTCCAGGTCGAGCAACGGGACGCCACCGACGATCCCGCATGAGATCGCGGCGACCGTCCCGCTCAGCGGCGTGCGCTCGAGCAGGCCTTTCGACCGCAGCTGCTCGCAGGCCAGCCTGAGCGCGACGAGGCCGCCGGTGATCGACGCGCAGCGGGTGCCCCCGTCGGCCTGCAGGACGTCGCAGTCGATGTAGATCGTGCGCTCACCCAACGCCTTGAAGTCGATCACCCCGCGCAGCGAGCGGCCGATCAGGCGCTGGATCTCAACCGTCCGCCCGTCTGGGCGGCCCCTGTTGACGTCGCGCTGCTTGCGATCCCCGGTCGAGGCGGGGAGCATCCCGTACTCGGCCGTTACCCATCCACGGCCCGAGCCCGCGAGCCAGCGCGGCACGCTCTCCTGCGCCGACGCGGTGCAGATCACGCGCGTCTCGCCGACGGAGATCAGGGCCGAGCCGGTGGCCGTGCGCACGAATCCGGGCTCGATCGTCGTCGGGCGAATCTCGTCGGGTGCGCGACCGTAGCTGCGCTGGGGGGAGGTCGCGTTCACGCCGCCACCCGTGCGCGCAGGTCGACGTGGACGACCTCCTCGAGCGGCATCTGCAGAAATTGCGTCCCGAGCCGGCGGAAGGACTCGACCTCGCCGGTGCAGCGGAACCGGTAGCTGCCCTCCTCGCGTTGGGGGTTGAGCAGCCTTCGCGAGGCGAGGGCGCGCTCGACGCTGCGAGCGACGCCCGCTCCAGAGGTGACCAGCGAGACCCCGCGCCCGAGTGTGCGCTGGAGCATCGGCGCGACCAGCGGATAGTGCGTGCAGCCGAGAATCACAGTGTCGACCTCGGCCCGGCGCAGCGGCGCGCAGTAGTCGCGCACAGTCTGCACGACGTGCGCGTCGAATGGGAACCCGGCCTGGATGATCGGGGCAAGGTCGGGACAAGCGACGCTCTCCAGATGGACGTGGCGGTCGGCGGCGCTGACGGCGCGCTCGTAGGCGCCGCTCTGCACGGTCGCCGGCGTCGCCAGCAGCCCGATCCGTCCGGTCCGGCTGCCCGCGACCGCGAGCTGGGTCGCGGGCGCGACGACGCCGATCACGTCGACATCCTCGCGCCGCGTCGCGAGATGGCGCTCGAGCGTCTCGAGCGCCGCCGAACTCGCGGCGTTGCACGCGACGACGAGTAGCTTGGCCCCCTCCCGCAGCAGCTGATCGGCGATCTCGACGGCGAATGCCTGGAGCTCGGCCTGGGTTCGCACGCCGTACGGAAACCGGGCCGTGTCGCCCAGGTACAGATAGTCCTCGGTCGGGAGCGAGACGAGCAGCTCGTGCAGCACGGTCAGCCCGCCCACGCCTGAGTCGAACACGGCAACAGGTCGTGTGGCTCGTGGATCCACCGGATGGATGGTGCCAGAGCGCCGGGCGGATACGCTCGCCGGGTGCGCGCCCTGATCGTCACCAACATGTACCCGACGCCCGAGCGGCCTGTACTCGGGCGCTTCGTCGCCGATCAGGTCCAGGCGCTGCGCCGGATCGACGGCGTCGAGCTTGAGCTGTTCGCGTTCGGCCCCGGCAGCCCGGCCACCTACGCACGGGCCGGCGCCGACCTGCACAAGCGCTATCGCCGCGACCACTTCGACATCGTCCATGCGCACTTCGGGCTGACGGCCTGGCCCGCGTTCGCGGTTCGCGCGCGCAAGCGGGCGGTGACGCTGCACGGCACCGATCTCGCGCATCCTCGCTCACGTGCGATCACGCTCGCCGCGTTGCCGCTGCTCGACCTGGTCGCGACCGTCTCGGCCCCGCTGGGCGCCCGCGTGCCCGACCGAGCCGTGCGCGGGATCCGCGCGGTGCTGCCGTGCGGGGTCGATCTGACTCGGTTTGCGCCGATGCCGCGGAAGCGAGCCCGCGCCGCGCTCGGGCTCGATCAGCGGACGCCGTACCTGCTGTTCCCGGCCGATCCGGCCCGTCCGGAGAAGCGCCACGACCTGGCGCTGGCGGCGGCGGGGGAGACGCGACTGCTGACCCTCGGCGCCGTCGATCCCGAGGAGGTGCCGCTGTGGGTCAACGCCGCCAACGCGGTGCTGATCCCCTCCGACCGCGAAGGGTTCGGGCTCGCGGTGCTCGAGGCGCTCGCCTGTGACGTGCCGGTGCTGGCGACGCCCGTCGGGATCGCGCCGACCGTCCTTGACGGGGTCGCCGGCGGCTACTGCGGACCGTTCGAGCTCGAGCGGTGGCGCTCGGTGCTGGCGCCGCTGCTTGCGCAGGACGACCCGCGGGTCGCCGGGCGAGCCCATGCGGAGCCGTTCTCGAGCGACCGGATGGCCGCCGACGTGGTCGCGGCGTGGCGCTCGATCCTGGCGAGCGGGAGGACCTGATGGCGGCGGTGATCGCTGAGCGGAGGCATATACTCGGCCGACGGTCTGAGCAATGAGCGGCCCCCTGGTCAACGGCGCGGCGCCGCCTGAGGCGGACGCCCCAGCCCCCTCGTTCCTGCAGCGCGGACGGGTCCGGCGTCGCGCCAGGTACCTGCGCCAGCTGCGCGATCTGCAGCTGCGCGACCTCGGCGGGTTCCTGGTCGAGCTCCACCGGTTCGGGCGCCAGCGACCCGACCTCGTCCAGGAGAAGCTCGAACAGGCGTCGCGCACCGACCGCGAGCTACGTGCACTGGAGCGCGCGCTCGGTTCGCCGCAGCCCGAGCGCGAGCTCCGCCTCGCGGGCATCGGCGGAAATTGCTCGTCATGCGGCACGGTCCATGGCAGCAGCGACCGGTTCTGTGCCTCGTGCGGCCACGAGCTCGCGGACGAGCCGGGACCGCGCGACGGACGCCGTCACGTCGAATGAGCACGACGCTCGAGTCGCCGCGCAGCGAGCGGAGCGACGCTGACGCCTGCCGGCACTGCGGTGCCGCGCTCGGGCCCGACCACGATTGGTGTCTCGAGTGCGGCGCTGCCAGAACGGAGGTCCGCCGTGCTCCCGACTGGCGGATCGCCGCGGCGACCGTGGCCGTCATCGTCGCGCTCGTGCTGGCCGGCTTCGCCGTCGCGCTGATCAACGTCTCGACCAGGGCCGACCGGGCGGCCGCGGCGAGCGCAGCCGCCGCCTCGACCACGCCGACGACCACGCGTCCGGTCAGATCGACCCCGTTCCCGGGCTGGGGGATCGGCCGCCCGGGCTACACGGTCGCGCTCAGCTCTGGCCCGACCTACGCCGCCGCGCTGGCGGCGGCCGAGCGGTTCAAGGCGAAGGGGCTGGACGTCGGCATCCTCGACTCCTCGATGCACCCGGCGATGCCGCCTGGCCAGTGGATCGTGTTCAGTGGCAAGTACGCGACCCGCGCCGCAGCGCAGGAGCGGGCAACCGCGCTGAGGGCCAGGCACTACCGCACCACCGTGCGGATGATCGGCCACCCAGTCGGCTGAGCGAAACTGCTAGTCGCCCAGCCCGGGCCACCACTGCCGCAGCCGCGCCTGAGCCTCGCGCGCAAGCGGGGCGAGCTCGACCTCACCGTCGCCCGTGTCGGGCGGGCGGCCGAGCGCCTCGAGTGTCGCCGCGACCGAGCGGCCGAGCGCGTTCAGCGCGTAGCCGCCCTCGAGCACGAAGCCGACCGGCGCGCCGAGCTCGGCGGACAGCCTCCAGACCGTCCGCGTGATCGCCGCGAACCCGTCCTCGGTCACATGGCATTCGGCGAGCGGGTCGTCGCGGTGGGCGTCGTAGCCGGCCGACACCAGCAGCAGTTGCGGCTCGAACGCCCGCGCGAGCGGTCCGGCCACGTGCTCGATCAGCGACAGGTAGAGAGGGTCGTCGGCGCCGGTAGGGACCGGCAGGTTGACGGTGTATCCCTCGCCCGCGCCGCTTCCGGCGTCACGCGCCGGCCCGGTGCCGGGATACAGAGGCGCCTGGTGAATCGAGACGAACAGCACCTCGTCCGAGGCGTGGAAGATGTCGTTGGTGCCGTTGCCGTGGTGGACATCCCAATCGATCACCATCACCCGCTGCAGGCCGCGCGCGTCGAGTGCGTGGCGCGCCGCGACCGCGACATTGTTGAACAGGCAGAAGCCCATCGCCCGCTGACTGAGGGCATGGTGGCCAGGGGGACGGTGGGCGCTGAAGCCGGTCGGCACCGATCCGTCGAGCAGCAGGTCGACGAGCGCGACCGCGCCGCCGGCGGCGTGGAGCGCTGCCTCGAACGAGCCGGCGCTGACAACCGTGTCGAGGTCGAGCTGTCCCCCACCCTTCAGCGTCACCGCTTCGATCGCGTCGACGTAGCCCTCAGGGTGGACGGCGGTGAGCTTGGCGCGGTCGGCCGCGGGCGACTCGATCCGCTCGAACCCGAGCCACTGACGGCGGTCGAGCTCCTGCTCGATCGCCCTGATCCTGTCGGCGCGCTCGGGGTGCCGGCCGGTGTCGTGCTGCAGCGAGGAGCGATGTGCGAGGAACACCGGCGAGGGGGCCATTGGCGAGTACGGTATCTCCATGGACACACAGGTTGTCGTCGTGGGCGCCGGTGCCGCGGGCTTGTACACGGCGCTATCTGCCGCGCGTGCGGGCGCCGGCGTCTCGCTCGTGTCCGCAACGGCGCTGGCCGAGTCCTCCACCTACTGGGCTCAGGGCGGACTCGCCGCGGCCGTCTCCGACGACGACAGCCCGGCCCTGCATCTGGCCGACACGGTCAAGGCCGGACGGGGCGCCGTCCGCGAATCGGCCGCACGGGTGCTCGCCGACGAGGCGCCGCATGCGGTCGAGCATCTCCAGAGTCTCGGGGTCACCTTCGACGCGGACCGTCGCGGCGCGCTGGCGCTCGGTCTCGAGGGCGGCCACTCGGCAAGACGCGTCGTCCACGCCGGCGGCGCGGCCACCGGCCGCCGCCTGATCCGCCAGCTCTCGGCTCTGGTCGCAGAGGACGGGAGGATCGAGGTGCTCGAGGGTCGGCGCGCAATCGCGATCCTGACGGGGGATCACCGCGCCGCAGGAGTCGAGCTGATCGACGGTCAGCGGGTGCACAGCGCCGCGGTCGTGCTGGCGACGGGCGGCGCCGCCGCGTTGTGGGCGCGGACGACGAACCCCGCCGGCGCGATCGGAGGCGGTCTGTTGCTCGCGTCCGCCGCCGGTGCCGAGCTCGCTGATCTCGAGTTCATGCAGTTTCATCCGACCGCGGTCTCGGCCCCGAACGGCGCCGACGGGTTCCTCGTCACCGAGGCGATCCGGGGCGAGGGCGCGCGGCTGCTCGATCCCGATGGCGAGCGATTCGTCGACGAGCTCGCACCCCGCGATCAGGTCGCGTTGGCCGTGCAGCGGCAGATGAGCCGCACCGGCGCCCCGTCCGTCAACCTCGACATGCGCGACGTCGATCCGGCGCTGTTCCCGAACATCGTGACCGCGCTGCGGCGCGCCGGCATCGACCCCGAGCGCGAGCTCGTCCCGGTCGCCCCAGCGGCGCACTACATGATGGGCGGAATCGCCACCGACCTCCACGGCCGCTCGACGCTGCCCGGCCTGTACGCGGTCGGAGAGTGCTCGTGCACGGGCCTGCATGGCGCGAACCGGCTGGCCTCCAACTCTCTGACCGAGTGCTTCGTTTTCGGCGCCCGCGCCGCCGGCGCCGCGCTCTCCGAGCCCGAGCCCGAGCTCGCGGGCGTCCGCGCCCGAAAGCTCGAGCGGCCCCCGATTCCGACCCCCGAGAGCCGGGAGGCGCTGTGGCAGCTCGGCGGTCTCGAGCGCGACGGCGACGGCCTGACCAAGCTGAGCTCGGATCCACACCCGCTCGTGCGCCTGATCGCGCACTCGGCGCTGGCGCGCAACGAGAGCCGGGGCGCGCACCTGCGACGCGAGTTCCCCGATCGCGACCCGGCGCTGGACGGGCGCCACGTGCTCGTCGGGGCCGGCGTCGAGCCGCGCCTCGAGACCTGGGATTGACCTCCTCGCCGGCCCTGGTGGCCGGGGGGTGAGAACGGCATCCCCCGATCGATCCCCCTCGGGTGACACACCAACTTCCTGCTTAACGTCGAATTAATACAGACTGACTCGCGGGCTTCACATCCGAACGGAATACTCGCGCTCGCTCATAGGGACGGGCGCCCGGCAGGGAGCCGAAAGGAGTTGAGAGTCTGCATGTACCGGTTTAGTCGAGCTATCTATCGCGAGCTGGCGGACGAGATCTTGGAGGAGCCGCACAGCCTGTGTCCACACGCGAACCACGAACGCGTGCTGAATGCCTGCGAGGCGGCGATCGAGCGCCTCGCGACGGATCGTCACTACTTCGCGCGGCCGGCCCGCACGCTGTTCGGAGACATCCGGTTCTATTTCCCGATGACGTCGCAGCTGCGAGTGCTACGCGTGATCGAGAGCTACCTGAAGCTGGCCGACGACTTCCTGATCAGCCAGCCGAGCAACGGATTCGACGTGTACGGCAATCCGCTGCAGTGCCGGGCAAGCACCCGCAAGGGCACGCCCTGCCAGCGCATGCCGCTGCCGCACAACGGCTATTGCCCGTCGCACCAGCACCTCGCCGAGACCGAGGAGATGCCGACGCCGATCGCAGCCTGACCCGGATCCACACAGGGTGTTGAAAGGGCCCCGCGGGTGCGGGGCCCTTTTGCTGTTCGAGTTCGGCTACCTTCGCCAGATGCTCCTGGGAGTCGACGTCGGGGGGACATTCACCGATGCGGTCCTCGCGTTCGATGGCCGCGTCGTCACGGCCAAGGCCCCGACCACGCCCGAGGACCAGTCACAGGGGGTGATGGCGGCCGTCGAGCAGGCGCTCGAGCGTGCCGGGCGCCCCGCAGGCGAGATCGAGAGCTTCGCCCACGGGATGACGGTCGCGACCAACGCGCTGCTCGAGGGGCGCGGCGCGCGGACCGCCCTGATCGCGACCGAGGGCTTCACCGACCTCGTCGCACTCGGGCGCCAGCGCCGCGCCGAGCTCTATCGCCTGTGCGCTGCGCACCCGCCGCCGCTTGTGCCCGACGAGCTGCGGTTCGCGGCGCCGGAGCGGATGACGCCCGACGGCCCGCTGGTCTTGCTCGACCACGAGGCCGCCGATCGCCTCGCCGGGGAGCTGCGGGCCGCGGGCACCGAGGCGGTGGCGGTCGTGCTGCTGCACTCCTACCGCCACCCCGAGCACGAGCGCGCGATCGGCGAGGCGCTGAGCAGGTCGGCGGCTGACCTGCACGTCTCGCTTTCGCACCAGGTGGTCGGCACGTTCCGCGAATACGAGCGCGCGGCGACGACTGAGGTCGACGCCGCTCTCTCCCCCTTCTGCGCCGCTACCTCGAGCGACTCGTCCTGCGCGCCGAGGAGGCCTCGATACCCGAGCCCGCGATCATGCAGTCCAACGGCGGCCTGGTCGACGCGGCGAGCGCCGCCCGACACGCTGCCTGGACGGTCCTCTCGGGTCCGGCGGGCGGTGCCGCCGGCGCGGCGTTCGTCGCACGCGCCGCCCGGACACCCGACGTGCTGTGTTTCGACATGGGCGGAACCTCCTGTGACGTATGCGTGGTCGACGACGGCTCGGTGCAGGAGCGCGGCGCCGGGGAGGTCGCCAACCGTCCGATCGCGCTCCCGATGCTCGCCGTTCACACGGTCGGGGCGGGCGGTGGCTCGATCGCGTGGCGCGACGGCGGCGGCGCATTGCGGGTCGGACCGCGATCGGCCGGAGCCGAGCCGGGGCCCGCCTGCTATGGACGCGGCGGCGAGCAGCCGACCGTCACCGACGCCAACCTCCTGCTCGGCTACCTGGCCGCGGACGCGCCGCTCGCAGGCGGCGTCGAGCTCGATCGCGACGCCGCCGAGCGGGCGGTTCGCCGGCTGGCGGCGGAGCTCGGGCTCGAGCCGCTGCAGTGCGCCGAGGGCATCGTCAGGGTCGCCAACGCCGAGATGGTGCGGGCGCTGCGGGTCGTGACGGTCGAGCGGGGGATCGACCCCCGCCGCTACGCGCTGCTCGCGTTCGGTGGCGCGGGTGGCCTGCACGCAGTCGGGATCGCCGACGAGCTCGGGATCGACGAGATCCTCGTCCCACGCGCGTCGGGCGTGCTCGCGGCGCTCGGCCTGGTCGTCTCGCCGCCGCGGCGCGACGTCCAGCGCAGCGTGTTCATGAGCGGCGAGGAGCTGAGCGCCGACGCGATCGCCGCTCAGACCGCGCAGCTCGGCGAGCAGGCCCGCGAGGCACTCGGAGACCACGGCGCCGCGTTGCGGGCGGTCTACGAGCTGCGCTACCGCGGCCAGGCGTTCGAGCTGCCGATCGCCGAGCAGCTCGCGCCGCAGCCGGGAACGCTGCGCGAGCGCTTCGAGGCCGAGCACGAGGAGCGCTATGGCTACAGCGATGCCGAGCAGACGCTCGAGCTCGTGACGATCCGCGTGACCGCGACCGGCAGCGCCGCCACGGTCGCGCTCGGCGATCGTGCCGGCGGCGGGTCGCCCCCGACGACGACCCGCCGGGCTGTACTGCACTCCGCCGTGACCGAGATCGAGGTCCTGCGCGGCGCGCCCCCTCCCGGATCCCGGATCAGCGGACCGTCGATCGTCGAGCTAGCCGAGTCGACGCTGCTGGTCGAGCCTGGCTGGGCAGGCGAGGTCGATGACACCGGGACGATCCACCTGACCCGCGCGCGATGAGCGACCCGGTCGAGCTTCAGATCGTGACCGGCGCGCTGCGCGCGATCTGCGAGGAGATGGGCGCGGTCCTGATCCGCTCGGCGCATTCGGCCAACATCAAGGAGCGCCGAGACGCCTCGACGGCGCTGTTCGACCGGCACGGTGAGATGGTGATGCAGGCCGAGCACATCCCCGTCCACCTCGGAGCGATGCCGGCGGCGGTCGCCGCGGTGCTCGGCGAGGACCACGCTCCGGACCGCGCCTGGATCCTCAACGATCCATACCGGGGCGGCACTCACCTGCCGGACATCACCGTGATCATGCCCGTGTTCGCGGGCGAGGAGCTGATCGCGTTCGCCGCGAGCCGCGCCCACCACGCCGACGTCGGAGGACCGACGCCCGGGTCGATGCCGGCCGACAGCACGACGCTGGCCGATGAGGGCGTCGTGATCCCGCCGCGGATCCTCGACGGGGCCGCGACCGACGAGCTGTGCGGCCAGATGCGCCAGCCCGACCAACGCCGCGCCGACCTGCGAGCGCAGCTTGCGTCCGGTCGGGCGGGCGCCAGACGGCTGCTGGAGCTCCGTCACCGGGTCGGGGCGCAGAGGCTCGCGGACGCGTTCGTCGAGGTGCTCGACTACGCCGAGCGCCGGACCCGATCGTGCCTGGCGGCGCTGCCGGACGGCACGCGGACGGCCGACGACGTGCTCGAGGCGCGCGAGGGTGATCTCCCGATCAGGGTCGCCGCGACCGTCGACGGCGACCGGCTGATGCTCGACTTCACCGGCACCGCCGGACAGCACGAAGGCAACCTCAACTGCCCGCTGGCGGTTACGCGGTCGGCCTGCTACTTCGCGATCCGGGTGCTGACGGACCCCGACATCCCGGCCAGCGCCGGCGCCTACCGTCCCGTCGAGGTGATCGCCCCGGAGGGGTCGCTGCTCAACGCGCGTTCGCCGGCCGCGGTCGTCGCCGGTAACGTCGAGACCTCCTCGCGCGTTGCCGACGTCGTGCTCCGGGCCTTCGGCCGCGCCCTCGGGCAGGGGACGATGAACAACCTCACGCTCGGCAGCGAGGAGGTCGTCTACTACGAGACGATCGGGGGCGGCCAGGGCGCGTGCCCCGACGCCGACGGGCCGAGCGGCGTCCACGTCGCGATGAGCAACACGCTGAACACGCCGATCGAGGCGCTCGAACTGGAGTTTCCCCTGCGGATGAGGGAATACAGCCTTCGCCGCGGCTCTGGCGGGTCGGGGTTGTTCCGAGGTGGCGACGGCGTCGTCCGCGAGCTCGAGGCGCTGGCTCCGCTGCGCTACTCGCTGATCACCGAACGCCGGCGCCACCGCCCAGCCGGCGCCGACGGCGGCGAGCCCGGCGAGGTCGGCCGCAACCTGCTCGACGGGCGCGAGCTGCCGCCAAAGGCGATCGGCGAGCTCTCGACCGGCCAGCGGCTCCGGATCGAGACCCCGGGAGGCGGCGGCTACGGCGCCCCTGGCGGCGGCGATGGCCCCGAGAGTGGCGGCGACCGCGCCCCGAGCCGCGACGGCCTCCGGAGTGGCGGCGAACGCGCCCCGAGGGGCGAAACCGAAGGCCGCGGCTGAGCAAAAGCTATGGCCCTGTAGCTATCGAGAAAGCGATCAATTTACAGGGACATTTGGGGATTTCGAAGTTCTCACGTAGAATGCCGGACTCCCCCCGTTGCCGCCGTTCCCCTCGCCGCGCCACGGGGCTTACTCGTAAAACCCTTCGTACCCCTTACTTGATACATGCCGATTGCTTTTAAAGAATGGGCCGTCACTGTGCGGGCGCTCGCCGAAGGCGAGCAGCTTCTAACACTGCGCAAAGGCGGCATCCGCGAGCCCGAGAGGCACTTCAAGCTCGATTACGAGCGCTTCTTTCTCTACCCGACGTTTGACCACCAGTGCGCGGACCTGGTCCGCGAGTCGCATCAGCCCGAGCTCGTGCGCGCCCTCGAGGAGGGCGTCTGGAGCGACGGCGAGCCGCCGCCGAACGCCCTCCTGCACGGAGGTCAGATCGTCCAGCCCGACCGCGTCCGGATCCGGGCGTGGGCCGAGGTTGCTGCCCACTACACGGTCACCGACCGGCGCGCGGTCGATGCGTTGTCCCCGTTCTACGTGTGGACAACCGACTATGCCGAGAAGCGGCTGGCCTGGAAGCGGCGACACCCGCTGCACGTGATTCTGCTGCGCACCTATCGGATTCCGCGACCGGTCACGGTCAAGGTCCGCGACGAGTACGGGGGCTGTCGCTCCTGGCTCGAGCTGACCCGCGAGCTTCCGTTTGAGGGCACCCCGGTGCTGTCTGACGAGGAGTTCGAGCGTGCGTCCGAGGAGATCGCATCGATCGCGTCGGACCGGCAGCCGGTCCTGGTCTGAGTCACCCCGGCGTCGTCGCCGGACCGGTCAAAGATGCCCTGGGTCGAGTCGGTCTCGCCGTCTTTTCGCGCGCGCCACGACTCGGCCCACGCCGGCGAGGCTGAGGCGATCCTCGAGTCGCTCGAATACACCCGCGAGCGGCTTGCTCGCTCGTTTCCGCGAACCGTCGGCGACCTCACGGTCGTCGTCCACCGCGGCATGCTCTCGCTGTCGCTGGCAAGCCCGCTGGTTCCGGGCATGTGGCTGATGACCGCCCCGGCGGCCCGCCGCTATGTCGCCGGATGGGCCGGGATGTCCGAGCTGCACGTCCTCTCGCCCGACGTCCTCGCACAGCGCGCGTCAAACGTTCCGGGATCACGCGAGATGCTCTCGCTCACCGCCGCGGCGCTGTACGCGCGCCGGGTGATAGCCGAGAACAACCGACCGCTGGCCAACGTCGCCCCGCCGGTCCGGCTTCGGCTCGAGTTCCGCTGGGCGTGGCTGCTAGAGGGCGCGGCGCGCTGGTTCTCGGGCCAGACCGAGCACGCCCGCCCCGCAATCGCGCGACGCCTGCGCGAAGGGAACCGCCCGTCGTTTCCGCCTGGAGTTCGCGACGCGCCGCTGCTCGGCGGAACCGTGATCGACTTGCTCGCCCGCGAGGAGGGCGAGGAGGTCGCGGCGCAACTGGCGTGCCGCCTGCACCCCCAGGGCTCCCGCGCGGCCCTTCAGCGGGCATTCCGCGGACGGCCGATGGTCCACACCGAGGGCGCCTGGCGCGCTCATCTCGCGCGACTCGCCGGCGCTCAGTAGCGCTTCACAGCTCCAGGTAGCGGACGACGTCCTCCCCGTCGGCGCGCAGCGCCGCGCCGACGGCTCGCGACACCCTCCCGAACGGCTCGATCGCTACGCCTCGGCCCTTGATCCGCCACGCGGCGACCGCTCGTCCCCCGGCGAGCGCGAACGAGCGGAAGATGCCGCCGGTGATCACCGCCCGCTGGTGGCGGCCGAGGATCGGCGCCCTCGAGACCCACCCCAGCAGAATCGGGTCGAAGGCGCCGAGGAGCCTCGGGGCCGGCAGCTGCGGCGGCGGTGCCGGCATCCCCCGCAACGCGAGCATCCCGTCGCCGCGCTGAACGAGCTCGCCGGCGATCGCCTGCAGGCCGGACCGCGCGTCGCGGAGCGGCAGGCCCGCCCATTTGGCGAGGTCGCGCTCGCCGGCCGGAGCGTGGCCGGCGAGGTACCGGCGGGCGAGCTCGGCCAGGGCCGCCGCACGATCGACCTGGGGCTGCGGGCCGAGCCAGTCGGCGACGAGCGCGTACGCATGGTGGCGCCCGATCACAGGGCCGCGGATCGTGATTCCGAGCAGTGAGGCGAGCACCAGCAGATGGATCATCGCCTGCCCCTCGGTCCGGACACCGGCCGCGGCCACGCGGCCGCGGAGCTGCTCGCGGGTCAGCGGGCCCTCCGACACCAGCGCGCGCTGGATCACGCCGACGGCCCGCTCGGCGGCCGCGGGGCTGACGCCCTCCTGGTCCAGTCGCCGCGCGACGCCGGTCTGGAGCGGCGGCGTCGTCAACGCGTGCAGCCAGCCGTAGTCCTCGCTGCGGACCAGATGCAGGGTGCCGCGGTTGAGCCAAGTGATCAACAGCGAGCGCTCGGCCCCGAGCGCGCGGTCGAAGTCAGAGACGGTCAGTCCCGCGGTCCTGGCTCGGATCGCGAGCCGCACCCCGCGCGCGTCCTGCCCCTGCACGGCCAGCAGCCGCTCTGCAACGGCGACGGGATCGCGTGCCGCGGGGCCGGCCAGCAGCTGGGCCGTGAGTCGCTCAGCGATCACGCCCGGCCGGCGACGGCGACACCCTCGATCATCGGGCGCACGATCGCGTTGGCCTTCGGGATCCGTCCGGACTCGACGCGCTCGACGGCGAATCCGGCGGTCTCGATCGCCGCCAGCGTCGAGCGGTTGCAGTGGCATCCGCACGCGAGGCGCCGCCACAGCGGATCGGCTCGGTCCTGCCAGCGGGAGAGGCGCTCGTCCTCCGCGCGGACGTGCTCGATGAATACCAGCCGCCCGCCCGGCACCAGCACCCGCCGCAGTTCCGCCAGCGCTTGCGCCTGATCGCGCACGGTGCAGAGCACGAGCGTGGCGACGGCGGCGTCGAAGCTGGCGTCGGCGAACGGGATCGCCTCGGCCGGCGCGCTCACGACCTCCGCGGCGAGCGGACGTGCGACCAGCTTGGCCCGCAGCCGTCGTGCCATCGGCTCCTCGGGCTCGAGCAGCACGAGCTGCGCCAGCGCCGGCGGATAGTGGACGAGGTTGGCGCCGGTCCCAGCCCCGATCTCGATCACGCGTCCGGTCAAGTCGCCGAGCAGCTGTTGGCGCCGCTGCGCCAGGCCGGCGTGCTCGCTGGCGGCAAGCGCTCGGTCGTAGACGGCGGCGAACGTCCGGCCCCAGAGACTCATCGTCAGCGGATCACGACCAGCAGAAGCCAGACGAGCAGCGCCCCGAGCGCCAGCGCCCCCAGCAGACCCGCGAGCAACCGTCCCGGTGAGACCGTCGTCGAGCGCGTCGGCTCGGGCCCGATCACCTCGGCCTCGAGCAGCACCTCGCGCGCGGTGCCCGCGCCCGAGCGCGGTACGAGCACGTCGCGCGGACCTGCGGCGAGGAAGTCCGGCACGTCGAACCCGGCGGTCCTTCGCAGCATGCTCGGCACGCCCTCTTCGAGCAGCAGGCTCTGGATGAACTCGGCTTCCGCCTGGTTGCGAGCGCCCGCGACCCGAACCAGCGGGCCCTCGGCGAGCTGCGGCTTGATCTTGCGAGCGCGCTGCTGGCGCTCGGTGAGCTCAGCGACTGCCTCGACGCCGGCGTCCTGGACCAGCGGCATCCGGCAGCTGGGGCAGAACCGCTCCTCAGCCGGATAGTTGGAACCGCAGCTCGGGCAGACCAGCTCCTCGCCGAGGATCTCGCGTTCCGCCATCACTGCACGACGAGCTCGGCCTCCGTCACCTGGCCCTCACGGATCGTGTATGCGCGTACCTCCGGCTGATCGGACGCGACACCGACGATCACGTACAGGGCATCGGGATAGAAGGCCAGGTTGATGTCGGTCTGGGATGGGTACGGCTGGCTGCGGGTGTGCGAGTGGTAGATCGCACCGAGCTCGAGCCCGGCGTCATCGATCTCCATCTGGATCCGGTACTGCTCGGCGCCGTCGATCTCGTATCGGAGCGGGCTCGCCGCCGCGTTTTCGGCGCGGAAGACCTTGACCGCATCGCCGTCGCGCGAGGCGATCATCCCGCAGCACTCGTCGGGAGCATCCTGCAGCGCGTGAGCGACGATCTCGTCGTACAGAGGGCGGGCAATGCGCATCTGGTCGAGGCTACCAGCGTCTAGCTGGGACTCATGGTCCTCGGCCAACGGCCGATAAATGATCCGTGCAGAATCGGGTCAGGGTAATCAGGGAGCTCGTGCGCGAATCCCTCTACGTCGTTCCGGAGCGCGAGGTCGCAACCGCGATCGTCCTCAGGGCCACGGTCCATTCGACGATCGCTGCACAGCCGTTCCGGAGCGCGCAGCGAGAGCCGCTGAAGAGATCGTTCCGCCGCGACCGTGATGCGCGGTCGTTCCGGCTGAGCGGCTCGGCGCGGCAACGGCACGCTCACCACTGAGGGGTCAGCCCTCGACGAACGCGCTCGGCACCGCCTTGTCGACGTTGCCGGGGCGGATCAGCTCGCTCAAGACGCAGGCGTGCTGCGCCTCGCTTGCCATGATTCGCGCCAGCGTGCCGGCGGTCTGGGCGTCCTGGAGCTTGGATACAGCGGTGTAGTAGAAGCCCTCGAGCGCGAACTCGACGCGGATCAGCAGCATGATGCAGTCGCGCTCGCTATGCAGCTGTGTGAGGCTGCCCTGCTGGCGGCTGGCGGCGAGCAGCTTGTCGGCATTGCCGACCGTCACGGGTTCCTCGGGGGGCGTCGCGCCGAGGCGCGTCAGTGCGGCCCCGAGTGCGCGGACGTGCGCGCGCTCCTGATTAAGGATCGGGTGCACGACGCCGTGCGTGTACGGGGTCAGCAAGCCGCTGTGCAGCACATAGTGGTAGGAGAAGGCGGCGAGCTGCTCGCTCTCCAACAGCGCGGTCAGGAGCTCCGGGTCGGTCTCGGTCGCCGCTGCCGCCGCGCCTGCGCCAAGCGCCGACCCGACGCCCACGCCGAGACCGGTGGCCAGCGCCATCGCCAATAGCTCCCGTCGTGTTGCCGCGTCGCTCACTGCCATGGCACCGCCGCCCGCTCACTCGTGACCGTTGACGAACGCCGAAGGGATCGGGTTGCGACCGAGCGTGTACCGGAGGATCGACAGATGCTGCGCGTCGTTGGCCAGAATCGCGGAGGCCGCGGCGCGAACGGCGGGCGTGCTCAGGCGCGGGATCGCGTTGACGTAGGCGGCGACCTGTGCCTGCTCGAGCCCGTGCAGCAGCCACAGCACGTCGAGCGCGGTGCTCGGGCGCCCGAAGTCATAGCTGGCCTTGGCCTTGAGCGGCTTGCCGCCGGCCTGCCGCACGAGGCCCTCGATCTCGCCGGCGTGCGAGAGCTCCTGGATCAGGAACCGCTGGCCGGCCATGTGGACCGCGCCCGACAGCAGCGGCAGCCCGGCTGTATACGCGGACACCGCCATGTGCTCGAGCTCGAGCACGCCATTGAGGATCGGGACATCGGGCCCCGGGGTCTCGGTCGTCGTGCTGGTCGCGGTGACCGCCGACTTGTGGGACCCGCAGCCGGCGATGCTCGCTGCCGCGCCGATCGCCCCGGCACCGGCGACCCTCAGCAGCATCCTCCGAGAGGACACCGCCGATTCTTGTCCGCTCACCACCAGACGGTGGAATCCAGATTCTTGATCTCGTCCACCGGGCGGGTGTAGATCCCGGAGGAGAAGTACTTGGAGCCGTCGTCGGCAACGATGAACACGACGTTGCCCTCGTCGAGCTCGTTCGCGATCCGCACCGCGACTCGCGCGATCGCGCCCGAGGACACGCCGGCGAACAGGCGCTCCTCGTCGAGCAGCTTGCGCGTGAAGACGATCGCGTCGGTGTTCGTGACGAAGATCTTCCGATCCAGCAGCGACAGGTCGATGATCGGCGGGATGAAGCCGTCCTCGAGCGAGCGCAGGCCTTGCACAGCCTCGCCCTGCATCGGCTCGGCGGCGACGATCTTGACCTGGTCGCCGAGCTCCTCCTTCAGCCTGCGGCCGTTGCCCATCAGCGTCCCACCGGTTCCCAGCCCGGCCACGAACGCCGAAACCTCGTCGAGCTCCTCGAGGATCTCGAGCGCGGTGCCGTTGTAGTGGGCGTTCGGGTTGGCCTGGTTCCCGTACTGGTAGGGCATGTAGTACGAGGCGTCGCGCTCGGCCATGTCGAGCGCCAGCTCGACCGCCCCGTTGGACCCCTTTGAGCCCTCCGAGTACACGATCTCCGCCCCGTACATACGCAGCAGGTCGGTCCGCTCGGGAGTCACGTTCTCTGGCATCACGACCTTCAGCGGATAGCCCTTGCGCCCGCAGATCATCGCCAGCGAGATCCCGGTGTTGCCCGACGTCGGCTCGAGGATCGTCTGCCCGGGGCGGATCAGCCCCCGCTCCTCGGCATCCTCGATCAGCGACCGCGCGACCCTGTCCTTGACCGAGCCGGTTGGGTTGCGCGACTCGAGCTTGGCCCAGATGCGAACGCCCGGCTTCGGGCTCAGGCGCTTGAGCTCGATCAGCGGCGTGTGGCCGATCGACTGGACAATATCCCCGTAGCGTCCGCCGCAGGGCTTGTTCCGAAGGTACTCGGCAGCCATTGCTTTACGAAGTGTAGCGAGGCGCGAATGCCGCGAGGGAAACCGCGGGCCCGCGGCCGGGCGCGGGCGCGCGGTCCCTCGCCGGGGGCTTTCAGTACGGGTAGCTGTAGGACGACGAGGTCGAGGTCGTCGTCGTCGTGGTCGTGGTCTTTGTCGACGACGACGCGGTTACCGCATGCCAGATGCCGGGCGGATCGGGGATCCCCTCGCCCTTGACGGAGCCCTTCTTGTGGTTGTCGCCCGAGTAGTGGTAGAGCGGGTCGCCACCGAGTGTGACCTGCCAGAACCCGTCGCGATGGAACTTGCCGAGCTTGCCCTTGATCCCGGCGACCTTGGTCAGCTTGGCGTTCTTGGAGACCTTGTAGGGCGGCCAGAACGAGAAGCACGCCTGTGTCTTGCAGATCAGATGGTGCGTCGTCTCGGGCTTGAGGTGGTACAGCGTCAGGCCCTTGGAGTCGACGACGATCGTCTTGTGCAGTTTCGAGCTGTGGGCGGTCTTGAGCGTCTTCGAGCCTGTGCTCGCGAACGCCAGCCCGGTCAGCGCGGCGACGGCGAACCCCGCCATGCACGCAGTCGCGATCCTGGCGGCTCGCGCCCAACGCCTCGCCGAGCTCCGCTTCTGAGCGGCCCGTCCATCGCCCTCGGGCCCTTCCTTGACCGGACTCCTGCTTGAACGCGCCATCTGGCTCCCTTCGTACTTGGACACGCTCATATAGACGCCTGTGCGGCGTCAGCCTTCCCGACCCTGCTAGAAGGTTTGTGCGCCGCCCGCCATCGCGGGCAGAATCACCAGCGTGTCCCCTTCGCCGACCGCGGTATCGAGCCCGTCGAGCACCCGCACGTCCTCGTCGTTGAGGTACACGTTGACGTACCGGTTCAGACCCCCGTCGGCGCCGAACAGCTGCGCCTTGGTCTCCGGATGATTGTCGGCCAGCGAGCGCAGGACCTCGCCGACCGAGACGCCGGCCGCGTCGAGCTCCTTCTCGCCGCCCACGGCGGGGCGCAGCACTGGCGGAATGCGAACGGTTGCCATCTCGCGTAACCCTAGTGCGCCCCGGCGCAGAATGCCTCGTAGTCGGGGAACACGCCCAGCTCCTCGTCGGAGATCGCGTCGGGTTCGCGCGAGCAGATCGGGCACTGCGGGTCGCGCCGGACCCTGACCTCGGTCACCCGCGCGGCGAGCGCGTCGTACATCAGCAGGCGGCCGATCAGCGGCTCGCCCTCGCCGAGGATCAGCTTGACGACCTCGGTCGCCTGCAGCAGACCCATCGTCCCGGGCAGCACGCCGAGCACGCCGTTGGCGCCGCACGACGGTGCCAGCTCGGCCGGCGGCGGCACCGGGAACAAGCACCGGTAGCACGGCCCGTCGTATGGCTTGAACACCGACAGCTGACCCTCGAAGCCCAGGATCGCAGCCGACACGACCGGAATCTGGAGACGTACCGAGGCATCGTTGAGCAGGTATCGAGTGGGGAAGTTGTCGAGCCCGTCGACGACGATGTCGTAGCCGGGGAGCACGTCCATGATGTTCTCCGGACCAAGCCGGAGCGCGTGCTTCTCGACCTTCACGTCTGGGTTCAGCGCCGTGATCGTGGCCTCGGCCGAATCGACCTTCGGCATCCCGATCCGCTCGCTCGAGTGGATCACCTGCCGCTGCAGGTTCGACAGGTCGACCTCGTCGTTGTCGACGATTCCAAGCGTCCCGACGCCCGCCGCGGCCAGGTACAGCGCCGACGGCGAGCCGAGCCCGCCCGCGCCGAGCAGCAGCACCTTGGCGTCGAGCAGCTTCTGCTGACCCTCGATCCCGACCTCGGGAAGCAGCAGGTGGCGCGAATAGCGCTCGCGCTGCTCGGCGGTCAGCGTCCGCGGGACCTCGACCTCGTAGCCGCGGTCCTTCCACAACGTGATCCCGCCGGTCATCGACTCGACGTTCGCGTAGCCGAGGTCCTCGAGCAGCGTCCGCGCCGCCCACGCCGACCGGTTGCCCGACTGGCAGTACAGGATCACGTGCTGCGATCGGTCGGAGACAGCGCCCTCGATCCGCGACTCGAGGTAGCTCTTCGGCACGTGCTTCGCCCCAGGGATGTGGCCGTTTGACCATTCCTCGGCCTCGCGCACGTCGACGACGACCGCGCCGTTGTTCAGCTGGTCCCGCACGGCCGCGGGATCGACCTCGTCGATGCGGCTCTTGATGTTGCGCAGAACTTCAGCTCCGGACGGGCTCATCAGAAACTCCTCAAATGCACTCTGGATTCAATACTTCAGGGAGTATAGCGGCGTCTCACGGGTGATTGGGCATGATCTTGAGGCCCTCCCGGTGGCGTCCAGAGATGCCCTTCCCGTGGCGTCCGGGGATGCCTGCGCGTGGCGCCCGGAAACGAGACAGGGCGCCCCCCGGCCGAGAGCGCCCTGTTCATGTGGATAGACCCAATCGCAACCATGCCCGAGTGCTGTCGAGCCAAGTGTTCTAGCGGGGTTGCACGAGGGGTATCGGCAGGCGCGGATTTGGCCGATATCAGGTGAAGACCCCATCTTGCCGACCCCCCAGGCAATCCCCCCTAACCTCAATCAGAACGCGGCTGGTGGATAGATGAAGTCCCGTCCATTGCTTGCCCAGGTGCTGGCAGTCAACCTGCTGCTGGTCGCCGTGACCGTGCTGGTGGCGACAATCGCGGTCGACGCCCACATCGCGAGCATCACCCGCGGCCGCGAGGCGCTCGTGCTCGGGCTCGCGATGGTCGCGACGCTGCTCGGCAACTGGCTGCTGCTGCGACGGCGATTCGAGCCACTCGACGAGCTGATCTCGGAGATGGAGGGGATCGACCTGTCGGCCTCGAAAGTCCTCAGCCTCGGTGACCATCGCGTCGACAGCGCCGAGGTCAGACGACTCGAGGCAGCGTTTCGCCGGATGGTCCTGCGGCTCGAGAGCGAGCGCCGAGCGGCCGGGCGGGCGGCGATCCAGGCACAGGAGCGCGAGCGGCGCCGGATCGCACAGGACCTCCATGACGAGGTCAATCAGGCGCTGACGGCGGTGTCGCTCAGGCTCCAGGCGTCGATCGAGCAGGCCCCGCCCGAGCTCAAGCGCGAGCTCAGGGAGACCAAGCGGCTCTCGAGTCAGGCGATGGAGGAGCTGCTGGCGCTCGCCCGCCAGCTTCGGCCCGCGGTACTCGACGACCATGGGCTTCTGCCTGCATTGCACAGCCAGGTGCGCGACTTCTCCGATCAGACTGGTATTCATGCCCGTTTCAATGCCCGCGGAACGGTCCCCCCGCTCTCGCCCGAGCAGCAGCTCGTGATCTATCGCGTCACGCAGGAGAGCCTGTCGAACATCGCCCAGCACGCGAGGGCGCACAACGTCGACGTCGAGCTGTCGTTCATCGGCCGCACGCTGCTGCGCGTCAGCGACGATGGGCAGGGCTTCTCGGGCGGTCGCAACGGCGGCCTCGGTCTATCCGGGATGCGCGAGCGCGCACTGCTCGCGGGCGGCCAGCTATCGATCTGGTCGGGCGTCGGGCAGGGCACGCGAGTGGAGCTGACGATTGTCTGACTCGACCGCCAGAACGACGCGCATCCTGATCGCCGACGACCACGGGATCGTGCGATCGGGCATCCGCCTGCTGCTCGAGCGCCAGTCGGACCTCGAGGTCGTGGCCGAGGCCTCGGACGGCGTCGAGGCGTTCGAGCAGGCGCTCTCGGTGCGGCCGAACCTGTGCATCCTCGACGTCGGGATGCCGCGAATGACGGGCCTGCAGGCCGCCCGGGCGATCCGCTCACATCTGCCCGACGCGCGCGTGCTGATCCTCTCGATGCACGACGACGAGCATTACCTGTTCGAGGCACTCAAGGCGGGCGCATCGGGATACGTGCTCAAGCGCGAGGCCGACCAGGACCTCGTCGGCGCCGTCCGCGCCGTCGGTCGCGGCGAGGCGTTCCTGACCAACGCCGCCGAGCGCTCGCTGATCCGAGAGTGGATGTCCGACGGCGCCCGCGGACCCGCGATCCCGCTGACCCCGCGAGAGGAGGAGGTCGTCAAGCTGATCGCCGAGGCGCACACCAACTCGCAGATCGCGGAGATCCTGCACCTGTCGGAGAAAACGGTCGAGTCCCATCGCGCCAACCTGCTGCGAAAGCTGGGGATGCGAGACCGCGTCGAGCTCGTCCGCTACGCGATCCGGCGCGGCCTGGTCGAGCCATAAGCGCGCTGGGCGGCTCTACCATCGCCGGTCGTGCGTGCTCCGGTCGACCACATCGCGGCGCCCCCATTCCCACCGGGGCTCCCCTGGATCAATGCCGCGATGCTGCGGATGGACCAGCAACTCGGCCGTCCCGTCCTGGTCGAGTTCTGGGACTTCTGCCGCGCGAACTCGATCAGGACGCTGCCCTACGTGAAGGCCTGGCACGAGCGCTACGCAGCCGACGGGCTGCGGGTGATCGGCGTCCACACGACCGGGTTTCCCCCATCGGAGGACTCGGACGCGGTCCGCGACGCGGTCGCGCGGCTGGGAATCGAGTATCCGGTCGTGGTCGACTCCAAGCTCGACATCTGGCGGGACTACGGCAACCTCGGCTGGCCCGCGCGATACCTGTTCAACCAGGATCTGCGGCTGTTCGAGTACCACTACGGTGAGGGCGCCTACGACGAGACCGAGCTCGCGATCCAGGAGCTGCTCGGAATCGAACGTCCGACGGTCCCGCCGCTACGGCCCGAGGACGTGCCCGGCGCCCGGCTCGTGCAGCAGAGCGAGGATGTCGGCGGACCCTACTCGGGGCAGTACCAGGCCGGCGGCGTGTGGGCGGTGCTCGACGGGCGCGGTCAGGTGACCGCCAACGGTCGCACGATCGCGGTCGACCATCCGGGCTGCTATGAGCTGATCTCCCATCCGCGCAGCACCGCCGGCGAGCTCTCACTGCAGCTCGGCACCGGCGTCACGTGCCACGCCGTGTGCTTCACCCCCGGGCTTGCGGCGTGAGCTGATCGAGCAGGTTGTGCAGCTCGGGTTCGCCGTCTGACTCGACGCTCACGGCGAATCCCGGACGGTAGGGGCTCGACTGCGGGTGCGGCCCGAGGAACGATCGCTCGAGAACCCAGCTGCCGGTGTTCAGAAGCTGCGCGCCGGTCGCCGTGCGCCACTCGCCGAACTCGTCTCCGGGGAGTGGGCCGGCTCGATGTGTGTGGCCGAAGATCACGTGTCGTGCCGGGATCTCGAGCCGGGAGACCACCTCGGCGAACGCCGCGAGCGCCGCACGGCGCAGCTCGGCCCCCGAGATGTCGGCGCGCAGCGGGCCGAGTCGCGCGCGGTTGAGCGCGGCGACGAGAACCGGGAAGGCCGCGATCATCGCTCCCCGGCGCAGGCTCCGCCGACGATGCCTGCCCGCCAGCGCACTCCACGCCTGAGCAGAGGCGCCGTGCGAGCTCGCGCCCGGGTCGGGCCCGCCGCGCTCGGCGATCGCCGTGATCCAGGCATAGATCGGCGCCAGGATCGCTTCGTAATCCTCGGCGCCGGCGGGGCCGCCGGGCGGCTCGCCGACAACCCGGGCCATCACTCCCGCGCCGAGTCGCTCGAACATCGGCACCGTCGTGTGGCGATCGCAGTAGTGGCCGTGCGTGGCGTAGATGTCCTCGCGCAGCCACACGCCCGGATATGCCGCGCGCACGCTACGTCCCTGAAGCCAACCTTCGATCACCGACAGTGGCTCGTGCGGCTGCCAGCGGACGGCCGCCTCGAGCCCCAGCGGCGGCGGCGGCCCGTGCAGCCCGCGACGCGCCTGCCACGGCGAGAGCAGGTGATGGTCGTGATTGCCTGGCACGATCACGACCTCGGCGTGGTCGCCCAGCGCACCTCGCAGCTCCTCGAACACGGGTGCGGCCGCGGACAGCGCATCGCGAACGGGACCGTGGCGGAGCTCGAGCACGTCGCCGAGCAGCACCAGACGGTCGACCTGGCCGGCGGCTTGCATCAGAGCCGCGCGGGGGCCGGCCTCGCGCAGCTGATCTCCCCTCGTACGCGAGCCGAGATGCAGGTCCGAGACGACCAGCGTGCGCAGCGCCGCGCCCGATCTACGCGGAGGCGGCCGCGATCGCCTGGCGAATCGCCTTCGGCAGCATGAAGCGAACGTCCTCCTGGACGACCTCGAGCTCCTGCACGTCCGCGGTGCCGCGCACACGGAAGAACTGGACGAGTCGCTGCACGAGCTCTTCCGGCGCGCTCGCCCCGGAGGTGATCCCGACCACCCGCTTGCCGGTCAGCCAGTCCTCCTGGACCTCGCTCTCGTGGTCGATCAGATACGAGTCGGCACCGTGCTCTCGCGCGACTTCGACCAGGCGATTCGAATTGGACGAGTTGCGCGAGCCGATCACGAGCACGAGATCGCACTCGCGGGCGAGCTGCTTGACCGCAGCCTGGCGGTTGGTGGTCGCGTAGCAGATGTCGTCCGTCCGCGGCCCGATGATCGCCGGAAAGCGCTCCCGCAGCCGCTCGATGATCGCCGTCGTCTCATCGACCGACAGCGTCGTCTGCGAGATGTAGGCGACCTTCGAGGGGTCCGAGACCTCGAGCCTGTCGACTTCCTCCTCCTTCTCGATCAGGACGATGTGATCCGGCGCCTCGCCCATCGTCCCCTCGACCTCCTCGTGGCCCGCATGCCCGACCAGCACGATTGTGTAGCCGTTGGCGGCGAACTTCTTGGCCTCGACGTGAACCTTGGTCACGAGCGGGCAGGTCGCGTCGATCGTGTGCAGCTCGCGGGTGCGGGCGTTCGCGTGGACCGACGGCGCCACCCCGTGGGCCGAGAACACGACGGTCGCGCCCTCGGGGACCTCGGTCTCGGAATCGACGAACACGGCGCCGCGATCGCGAAGCTGCTCGACCACGTGCTTGTTGTGGACGATCTCCTTGCGCACGTACACGGGCGCGCCGTACAGCTCGAGCGCGTGCTCGACCGTCTGCACGGCACGATCGACGCCGGCGCAGTAGCCGCGTGGCGCGGCGAGCAGCAACTTCTCTGGGACGTCAGGCATCGCTCGCAAGTTTAGGACGCGGGCGCGCACGCGCGGCCCGGCATCCTCACGGGTCGTTGGCGGTGACCAGGCCCAGCAGCTCGGCGAACTGCTCCCGAGCCGCCTGCCTGCGGGTCGGGACGTGCTCGGACGGGACACCGTCCTGCGGCGCCTCGTAGCCGCGCAGCAGCTGCCGCGCGACCGACGCTCGATGAACCTCGTCCGGCCCGTCGTAGATTCGCGCCGCGCGGGCGAACCGGTACATCGCCTCCAGCGGCAGATCAGTCGAGTAGCCGAGCGCTCCGTGAGCCTGGATCGCGCGGTCGATCACGTCGTGGAGCACCTGCGCGCCGAAGTACTTGATCATCGCGATCTCGGTCCTGGCTGCCGCGACCCCTTCGGTATCCATCTTCCAGGCAGCGTGGAGCGTCATCAGTCGCGCCGCCTGCATCTGCGCCGCCGAGTCCGCGATCCAGTTCTGCACCGACTGGTGCTTGGACAGCGTCGCGCCGTGCGCGTAGCGGTAGAGCGACCGCTCGCACAGCATGTCGAACGCTCGCCGCGCTACTCCGAGCCACCGCATGCAGTGATGGATCCGGCCCGGGTACAGCCGCTGCTGGGCGATCAGGAAGCCGGCTCCCTCCGCCCCCAGCAGCGCCTCAGCGGGGATGCGGACGTCGTCGTAGAGGATCTCGGCGTGGTTGCCGTACCGGCCGAAGCTGTCGTACGGATGCTCCATCGTCGCTACGTCGCGGACGATCTGAACCCCTGGCGTGTCGACTTCGACGATGAACATCGAGGCACGCTGGTGCGGCCGTGCGTCGGGATCGGTGACCGCCATCACGATCAGGAAGTCGGCGATCGATGCATTCGAGGAGAACCATTTGTGGCCGTTCAGCACCCACTGCTCGCCGTCCTTCACGGCTCGCGTCCGCAACAGCGTCGGATCCGACCCGGCCGTGTCCGGCTCGGTCATGCTGAAGGCCGACTTCAGGTCGCCGGCAAGCAGCGGATGCAGGTAGCGGTCCTTCTGCTCGGGCGTGCCGGCGAGCGCCAGGATCTCGGAGTTGCCCGAGTCCGGTGCGGCGTTGCCGAACGCCAGCGGCGCGATCGGCGAGGTCCCGAGGATCTCGTGCATCAGCCCGAGCTTGACCTGGCCGTAGCCCTGGCCGCCGAGCTCGGGGTCGAGATGCGCGGCCCACAGGCCCTGCTGCCTGACCTGCTCACGAACTGGCTCCAACGCGGACGTCAGCCCCGCCCAGCCAAGCTCGTCGAGCAGCGTCTCGAGCGGCCAGATCTGCTCACGCACGACCGCGGTCATCCAGTCGAGCTTGGTCTGGAATTCGGGTTCGGTACGGAACTCCCAGGACACGCCCCGCGGAGCCTACAACGCCCGGTGCCCGGCGCACGGTTGCGGCCGCCTCGACCCACGGCAGATTGACCCGGATCGGACCAGAAGCGGCTAGGCTGACGTCAGTGGCCCAACAGCATCTCGACCGCCTCACATCGATCGACGCTTCGTTCCTACATCAGGAAGGTACGGCGTCGCACATGCACATCGGCGGCGTGCTCCTGTTCGAGGGACCGCCGCCGGCGTTCGACGACTACCTCAACCACGTCCGAGGCCGCCTGCACCTCGTGCCGCGCTACCGCCAGAAGCTCGCGACGCCGCCGCTCGAGGCCGGACGGCCGCTGTGGGTCGACGACCCCTGCTTCAACCTCGAGTACCACATCCGTCATGCGGCGCTGCCGCCGCCAGGGACCGAAGAGCAGCTGTTCCGGCTGGCGGCGAGGATCGCCTCGCAGCAGCTCGACCGGGCCAAACCGCTGTGGGAGAGCTGGCTGGTCGAGGGACTCCAGGACGATCGCTTCGCGCTGATGTTCAAGACCCATCACTCGCTCGTCGACGGAGTCTCGGGCGTCGATCTGGCGACGGTGCTGTTCGATCTGAGCCCGACCCCGGCCCCCGCCCCGACCGATCTCGAGCCGTGGCACCCGAGCCCGGAGCCGTCGTCGGCTGAGCTGATCGTCGCCGGCGTACGCGGCGCTGTCAGGACCTCAGCCGAGCTGATGACGCGCGCCCTGACCGCGCTGAGCAGGCCGACCAGCTCGTTCGGGGTGCTGCGGGACGCCGCCGAGGGAGTCGGCGAGATCGTCTGGGCCGGACTGAACCCGGCACCGGAGACGCCGCTCAACGTCGAGATCGGTCCGCACCGGCGATTCTCGGTCGTGCGCCAGGAGCTGGCCGACTACAAGGAGGTCAAGAACGCGCTCGGTGGCACCGTCAACGACGTCGTGCTGACTGTCGTCTCGGGCGCGCTCGCGAAGTGGCTGCGCTCGCGCGGTGTCCGGACCGAGGGGCTCGAGATGAGAGCGCTGGTGCCGGTCTCGGTCCGCGGCAAGGACGAACATGGCACGCTCGGCAATCGCCTGACCGTGATGCGCGGACCGCTCCCCGTCTACATCCGCGACCCGGTCGCCCGTCTGCGCTTCGTTCGGCAGGCGATGGACGGCCTGAAGGAGTCCAAGCAGGCGGTCGGCGCGGCGACACTGGCCCAGGTCAACAACCTGGCCCCGCCGACGATCCTCGCCCAGGCCTCTCGCCTGAATTTCTCGACCCGCCTGTTCAACCTGATCGTGACCAACATCCCCGGACCGCAACTGCCGCTCTATGTCCTCGGCCGCAAGCTGGACTACCTGTTCCCGGTCGCGTTCCTGCCGGAGCACCACGCGCTAGCGGTGGCGATCATGTCCTACAACGGTGGGATGGACTACGGGCTGCTCGGCGACTTCGACGCACTGCCCGACATCGAGGTGATCGCCGACGGGATCGAATCCTCGCTCGCGGAGCTGCTGGCGGCCGCCCGTGGCGAGTCGAGCCGTCCGGGCTCCAATGGGCGAGACGCCAACGCGAGCGCCTCGCCGTCGCGACCGACCAACGGCGGCCCAACCCAGATCCTGCCCCAGTCACACGGCCGAACCAAGCGCGGACCGGCGGCCGACATGCGCGCCAAGCGCAGCCGCGGCTCGCGGCCGGCGCGCAAGCGGCCCGAGGATCAGTAGCCAGCGAGCGGACCCGCGCGAGCCGCCGGTTTGCCGCCGGCCGCAACGCGAATAGCTTGCCGCCGGCGGCCGCCGTGGATACGGTTCAGGAATGGCGGACGATTTGATCGGCCCCGATGAGACCGCGTACCGACTGGAGCTGACCGCCGCCCAGCTGAAGATCGTGCACACGGCGCTGCGCGCCCTGTACAACGATCTCGGCCACGAGGAGCACGACGTCCAGGAGATTGTCGCCGCGGTTCTCGACAAGCTCCCCGGCGAGCACGAGATCCGCGCGATCGACCTGAACCGCGAGTTGGGCAACAGCTAACCGGCCTGATCCAGCGGTCGAACCCGCCTGAACCAGGCAAGCCGCCAACTTCGCCGCCGGGGCGCCGTTATCCGCTCAGGGGGCTAGGCGCGACGTCCTGCTTTAAGCCCCTCCGCCCATGTCTCGGCCGGCCGCTCCGCTTCTGGGCGCTGGCGGGCGCAATCCAGTCGAGCGGGTCCGACCAAGTCGGACCCGCTTGGCTCTGCGCGCTCAGCGAGCGCTCAGAAGCCGAGTGCGAACTTCGCGTCCTCGCTCATCCGGTCCGGCGTCCACGGAGGCGAGAAGGTCATCGTCGGGTGCACTGCCTCGACGCCGTCGAGCTCGGACACGAATTCCTCGATCTGCTCGGACACCTGCGGTCCGATTGGGCAGCCGGGGCTCGTCAGCGTGAATGTGACCCGGACGACACCGTCCTCGATCTCGATGTCGTAGATCAACCCGAGCTCGACGAAATCGAGCCCCAGCTCGGGGTCGATGACGTCGCGTAGCGCGTCGTTTACGTCGTCTTTTGAAGCCATGTCAAGCCAGTGTATGAAAACGAGCTGTCTTGGTTGCCGGCGAACGTCAGATTTCGCTAGGTTTTGCCGATCGTCGAGTTTGCTGACAAGCCCGCGACGCTTCGTTGCCAGGGCGACGAGGATCGGACAACGCAGAGCATCCGGCGGCGGGCGCTGACGCGCGCGATCCAATCGCAGACCGACGTCGTCGTCGACCTCAGCGAGCTGGTGTTCGCCGATGCCTCGCTGATGCTCGACCTCGCGATGCTCGCTCGTCGGCTTCGCGCCCGCGGGGGCGCGATCCTGCTCCGCGGAGCCCAGCCCCAGATCCGGCGGCTGATCGAGATGGTCGGGCTGCACCGCCTGCCCGGCGTCCAGCTCGAAGGCCCCGCGCCGGCGCTCGCCTAGTCCCGGCTCCGGCCGTACTCGCACTTGCCGTCCGGGCACGCACGCGCCGCGCAGTAGCCTTGAGGTTGATGGTTGCCCTCTTGATTCTCGTCTTGTGGCCGGTGCTCGAGCTGTTCGTGGCGATCAAGGTCGCCGACGCGATCGGCCTGCTGCTCACGATCCTCCTGCTGGTCGTGACCTGGCCACTCGGAGCTTGGGTCCTGCGCTCGCAGGGCCGCGCCGCCTGGCAGCGCCTCACGACCGCGGTCAACGAGGGCCGGCCGCCCGGGCGCGCGGTGCTCGACGGCGCGCTCGTCGTCGCCGGCGCCGTGCTCCTGATGATCCCGGGATTCATCACCGACGCGATCGCGATCGCGCTGCTGCTGCCGCCGACCCGGGCGCTGCTGCGGATCGTGCTTGCGCGCAATCTTCAGAGCCGGTTCGTCGCCCAGACGGTTCAGTTCACCCAGCGCCACCATGACGTCGACTCCACCGCCCACGACGTCGAGCCTCCCCGCCTGCAGCATTGACCGAATCAGCGCAGCCGCCGCTCCGAATCGTCGTGTTCGGAGATATCGCCGCGGGCCTGTGGGGCGCGGCGATCGGCTCGACGGAACCGCTGTTCGTCGCCGGCGTCGAGAACGACGAGCTGAGCGGATCCGCGACGCTCGAGGTCGCTGACGAACTCGGCGAGTGGCGGTTGACCTCGACCGCTGCCTCGCTGACGATCACGGCGGCGGCGGATCCCGTGCACCTGTCCGCCGACCAACCATTGGACGGCGTCGACCAGCTGTGCCGCGTGGAGGGCCAGATCGCGACCGGACCCGTTCAGCGCACGTTCGACTGCCTCGGCCGGCGGGCCCTGCGACATCTTCCAAGCTCGCGGGAGCTCGACTCGGTCCGCGACGTGTCGGCGTGGTTCGAGCCCGATCAGGGAATGGCCCTGACGGCCGTCCGCAAGCGCAAGGCACGCGGGCACGAGCGCGACCTGACCGTCGCCGCGATCCTCGATGCCGGCGCCGTCACCGAGGTCGCCGACCCGCGGCTGTCGACCACCTACGACGAAGACGGGGCGCCGGCCCGGATGAGTCTCGAGCTGTGGCTCGACGAGCAGGAGGGCGAGCAGCAGTATCCCCGGCGCGCAGCCGGCGAGGCGGCGGTCCCGGCCGCGACCGCGTCGGGCGGCAAGCTCGAGCTGATCGCCCGAGCGCTGGTCTGCCACAGCCGCGGCAACGAGGGCACCGGCGTCTACCTCCTGGTGCGCCGGCGATGAGCCGGATCGAGGCGGTGATCAGCGACTTCGGAGGCGTGCTGACCTCGCCGCTGTTGGGCGCGTTCGCATCGGTCCAGGAGTCCGAGGGAATCACATTCGAGCAGCTCGGCCGGGCGATGGTCGCGATCACCGCGCGCGCCGGCGAGAACCCGCTGTACGTGCTCGAGCGGGGGCAGATGACGGAGCCAGCGTTCATCACCCAGGTCGCCGAGGAGCTGACCGCCCAGCTGCAACGGCCGGTCCACCTGCACAGGTTCGGAGAGCGGTACTTCCAGCACCTGAACTCCAACGACGAGATGATCGACTACATGCGCACCCTTCGCGAGCGCGGCTACAAGCTCGCGATCTGCACCAACAACGTCCGCGAATGGGAGCAGCGCTGGCGCCGAATGCTGCCGGTCGACGAGATCTTCGACGTAGTCGTCGACTCAGCCTTCGTCGGCACCCGCAAGCCCGAGCCTGAGATCTACCGGATCACACTCGAGCGCCTCGCCGTCGACGCCGAGGCGGCCGTGTTCGTCGACGACGTGCAGGTCAATTGCGACGGGGCGACCGCAGTCGGGATCACCGCCGTCTGGTTTCAGAGCACCGAGCAGGCGATCGCGGAGATCGAGTCCGCCCTCTGAGCGGCCTCAGTTCTCGACGCCGAGCCGGTCCCAGCAATACAGCTCGAGGCACTCGGCGGCGAGCGTCGCGCACCGCTCCTCCGAGAGCCAGGGCAGCACCGTGTCGAACGCCTGCTCCTCCCCCACCCCGGCCTCGAATGCCTCCTCGCCGCGGAAGCCGGCGGCAATCTTCAGCGCCTCGCGGCGGTTCTCACCCAGCGAGGGGAAGACATTGACCAGGAACTCCTTGTTCGGAAGCGGGTGGCCGACCTCCAGCGAAGCGTGCCAGGCCGCGAGCAGCGACAGGTCGTGCTCGTCGAGGTCGGCGACTGCCTTTGCGTAGTGGGACTCGAGCTCTGACTCGGGGATCTCGTCAACCCACGCGCGCACGACCTCTCCGAGGATCTGGCGACGCGCCTCGCGCCCAACCGATTCGGCAATGACCCTAATCGCGTTCTGCGGTTCGATGAAGCACAGTGACATTGCGACTCCGGTGGTGGATGAACGCGGCAGACGGTAGGCGGTGGTCCGGACGGAGTGGTGGTCGGCTGCTCGGCTCGTTGGGACGGAGCTGCGGTCCGGAGGCGGTTGCGGCGGTCGGTTGGGGCGGTTGTGCAGCTGGGCCTGCGAGAGCCCGGCCGCGTTGGCAAGCCCCGGCAAGGGCTTGGGAAGGGGGCGGTTAGATCGCACGCGGCGCCGTGGGCACCGGTCAACGTGCCCCTCGATCACCGGTCGGGGTCGAAGATCACGTTGACGGCCGTGGGCGCCGTCAACGTGACCCTCGCGCTCGGGTCGGAGTCGAAAGTCACGTTGACGGCGTGGGGCCGCTGTCCCAGCGGCCCCCACCCCCGCACGAGGCCCCCGATGGCCGCAGCCCGGCTCCGGCGCCCCCACGGCCCTGCCGGCACCAGGCCCGACGGCGCCCCCCACCCCGGCGGCAGCGACCCCCAGTCCTAATCCCTCCCCGGCCTACGGCGCCCGCGACGCGGGGCCGGGCGCCGGGTGAACCGGCAGGATCACAGGCACCCGCGGAGACTGGTCGAAATCGAAGTCGCCGCTCAGGTTGCCGAGCTGCGGGTTCGATTCGCGGACGTCGGGACGGGGGTCCGGGCGGCCGTCGGTGGCAGGGTTCAGGCGCTGGCCGCCGAGGAAGTCGTCCTCGATGAACTTGTTGTACGCGTCGTGGCTCAGGGTCTGATGGTCGATGTAGCCGCGGCGCGCGTACGGGCTGATCACCAGCCCTGGCACGCGGATGCCGTAGCCGTTCTGATCGACCGAGGGCGGCAGGACGTGATCGTAGAAGCCGCCCCAGTCATCCCAGGACAGGAAGATCGCGGTGCTGTCCCATTCGGGGCTCTGCATGATCGCGTTCACCAGGCCGGTGACGTAGGTCTGCCCGGCGCTGACGAGGGACGGAGGGTGCTCGGAGACGGTGCCGTTGGGGTCGATCCATGAGACCGCCGGCAACGTCCCCTGCTTGGCCGCCGCGAAGAAGTTGGTCAGGCTCTGGATGTTGCCCAGCTGGTCGTCCTGATGGACGGTCGTGAAGTCAGGCAGCGGGTTCCAGATCCCCGGCGTCTTGGGCCCCTGCTGCACCGGCGCGCAGGTCATCGAGCTGTCGTCCTCGCAGTCGGGCTCGGTGCCCTTGAACACGTAGTACCCCCAACTGACCTGCTTGTCGTGAAGCAGATAGGTCATGTCGGTCCAGGCGTAGCGTGCGCGGCCATCCGCGGGCCCGCTGACCCCGGGCAGGTAGTCGGGGTTCGGGCTCTGGGGCGCGTTGTGACAGGAGAACGGGTCCAATGGGTTCGTGCAGAGCGCCGACCACTCAGAGACCGTGTACAGGTGCTCGGGCAGGCTCCACGAGGCGATCGACGCGAACATGTGGTCCTGGAGCACGAAGTCGTGGGCATAGGTCCAGTAGTTCGGGATCTCGCGTGCGTCGTGGTAGCCCATCACGTCGATGCACTTGCTCGCCTGGTTCGCCTGGCTCTGCTCGCAGGGGCTGCAGTTGGGATCATCGGTACTGCACCGCTGCCCTCGCTCGGCCTGAGCGACGAAACCGTCCATCAGGCCGCCATCGATGTCGGCGGTCGCGTTGGCCGCTCCGTGCGGCCCGCCGTAGTTGACGTCGGCTGAGTCGTGGAACGGGGCCACGCAGCCGCCGTTGAGGGGATCCGGGACACAGGTCCCGGGCGGGATCCCGTCAGCCCCCGGATAGGTCCCGAAGTACGAGTCGAACGAGCGGTTCTCCTGCATGATGATGACCACGTGCTGGATCTTGTGGATGCCGACCAGCACGTCGATCGGGAGCGTCGCCGAATACGACTGCGAGTTGAGCTGATCGCCGGCGAACACGGCGCGCAGGCGATGGACACCGCCGGAGCTGAAGCGGTGACGGACCTGGTAGGCCGAGTCGGCGTCGAGCAGGGGACGCGCGAGCGTCCGCCAGATGCCCGCGACCCGCTGCTGGACACGGACCTGCTCGCCGGCATGGGATGGGACCACGACACCGGTCAGGGTGACGGGCGTGCCGCCATCCGGGCTCGTCGTCGAGGCCGACAGGGTGACGATCGCCTGGACACGCTGGGCGACGGCCGGACTACGCAGCGAAGCGGCCGCGGCGTACCAGCGGCGCGTCGTCTGCACGGTCCCCGGGGCGCGAATCAACGAGTACGAGCCGGTCGCGCCGGTTCTCGTCAGACCGACCCGGCGAAACCGGGCCTGACCGGCGAGCTGCTGCCACAACGCGACCGGCACACCCGCCGTACGCGGCCCCGTCAGCTGCCCGGCGACCGTAACCGCGGCCCCCGCCTGGGATGGGTTTGGCGCGGCCCGCAGCGACAGGCTCCCGGTCTCGGCGACCGCGGAGCCCGCGAGCAGCGAACACACGATCGCGATTGAGGCGACGGACAGCACTAGGACCAGGGTGCGGCGCATTCAGACCTCCGAGGCTCGACGAGCCTCCGTCACAACCGCACTAACCCGCGCTCGCGGCGTGAGTTGCGGCGCACCGGCTCAGAGGCCGAGCGCGGCCCGGGCTTGGTCCACCGCCTGCCCATCGGGCTCGTCGTCGCCGTTGAGGCCAAGTGTCGCGCGCTCGCCGCGACCCCAGTTGTAGAGGCCCAGGTCGAGCGCCTCGAGCGGCAGCCCGCAGGCCCCGGCGAGATCCGCGGCGCGACGCTCGAGCAGCATCGGATCGCCGATCCCGAGCGCCCGCTTGGCGGCGAGCGTGACCTCATCCGAGCCACCGAGATGCAGCTTTCCGGCGCGCAGCTCGTATGCGCCCAGCCGACCGAGAGTGACCAGCAGGTCGAAGCGCGCGTCACGATGAAAGCCGGGCAGCGACAGACGCTCGAACACCCGCTCGAAGCGCCGCTCTGGCGTCCAGACGGCCTCCCCGGTGAAGGCCGCCGCCTGCGAACCTGATCGCGCGGCCCAGGCCCGGTAGGCATCGAGCGTCGCGGTGCCACGTGACGGAGCATCTGCGGTCCGCGGTCCTGGCTGCGCCTGCTCCAGCGGCGGCTCCTCGGCCGCCGACCACGGTCGCCGGATTGCGTCGATCGATGCGAACGGCTCGGGATCGTCGAGCGGGCCGATGTAGGCGATCAGGAAGGCCAGCCAGCTCCGCTCCTCGAGGTCGGCGTCGCCGCGAGCAACCTCGGCGTACAGACCGGGTGGATCGTGCTCGAGCCGTTCGAGTCGCTTCATGGCGAAGCCGATCTCGTCCGCCAGGCGCTCGGCGTCCTCGCTCGACCGCAGCCCGGGAACGAGGCTCGAGTGGTAGCCGTCCTCGGCGCCACGGGCGAGTCGCCGGACACGCACGCCCCCGGAACCCGGCGCGCGCGATCCGCGGCCGCCACGGGAGCTGCCGGTGCTCGGTGCAGCGGTGCGCGGGGCGCTCGAGGAGACCACCGGACGGAACTCGATCGACTGCTCGCGGGAGCAGATCGGGCAGTTCTGGACAAGCCGGTTGTGGCGGCAGAACGTCGGCACGGGGCCGAGGATAACGCGGGCGCCGAGAAGCCAGTTAGCCGCGCGGTGAACGGCGCTCGCGGTAGGCCCGCGCCTTGGCCCGATTGCCACAGACCGCCATGTTGCACCAGGCCCCCGAGCGGTTCTTCGTGCGGTCGTAGAAGGCCCATGCGCAGGTGTGGTCACGGCATGCCTTGAGCCGCTGCCACGTGCCCGCGGCGATCGCGTCGTGGACGATTGCGAGCAGCCGTCCGAGGGCGCCGTCGACGCCCGGCGCCTCGGGCTCGAGCGCCGCCGCCCCGCCGCGGTCGAAGCGAAGTACAACGCCCCCTCGAGACGCGGCGCGGTCGAGCGTCTGCGTCACGCCAGCCGGGACCTCACCGCCCGTGTTGTGGGCGAGCAGCACCGCACGCAGCGCCTCGCGGAGCTCGCGCGCTCGGCGCAGGTCCGTCTGGCTCGCTGGGGCGCCGGCGACTCCGCCCGCAAGCGCGTGCTGATCCAGCCAATCGTCGAGCGCGGCCGGGCTGTCGAGCTGCTCGGCGTCGGTCTCGAGGTCGATCGTGTTGACGAATGCGCGCACCGCCTCGAGCTCGCCCGGCGCCTGCTGCTGCTTGCTCATAACCCTCAATCCTAATTCACTGGTGACGTAACTAGTTATAATGGATAGCAGGTTATGCGGTCCAGATCGGAGCAAGAGGAGGCGCAGTGAACTTCGGAAATCTCAGCTACCTGAAAGCCAGCCAGCACGGTCGCGATCTCCGCCGCGAGGCGGAGCGTGGGCGCCGGGCCGACCGGGGCGACACGCCCGTCACACGCGTGACGCTGCGTCAGGCGAGCAGTGCCGACTCCGCCGGGCTGCGCCAGCTGGCGCAGCTCGAGTCGGTCTCGCCGCCCGCCCTCCCGGTGTTGATCGCGGAGGTCGACGGGCGTCTGCGCGCGGCGCTACCGCTGGACGGCTCCGCGCCGCTGGCCGATCCGTTCCACCGTGGCGCCGAGTTGATCGAGCTGCTGCGCCTGCGCGCCTCGCAGCTCGCTCAGGCCTGAGTCGCAGCGCCGCCGAGCCGCTCGATCCCGCCGAGGAACAACTCCGTCGCGAAGCGCGCTGCCCCGTCGACATCGGCGGGCTTGCGCTCGGCCATGCGCACGCCGAGCTCGAGTGCGACGCCGGCCATCGCGCCCGACATGTACTCGGCGTCGAGCGGTGGGATGTCGCCGCGGGCGATCGCTGCGCGCAGGTCCTCGAGCAGCTCGTCGACGCCGGCGCCGAGGATCGGGTCGCCGAACAGCGAGCGGATCGGACCGGCGTTGCGCTGCATCAGCTCGAACATCAGGCTGTCCTGCACGAGGAACGCGAACCAGGCGCGGTAGGCGTCGCCGACGAACTCCTCGAGCGTGCGGGCGTGGCTGCGGACGTCGCGCAATCGCCGCCTGATGTCCTGAGCGCTCTCGTCGAGCACGGCTCTGAACACCGACTCCTTGTCGGGAAAGTAGTTGTAGAACGTGCCCGACGCGAGCTCGGTCCGCCTGATCACGTCGCGCACGCCGGCCGCGTCATAGCCGAGCTCGGCGAACACCTCGCGTGCGGCGTCGAGGATCGCGGCGCGGTTCTGAGCCTTGGTCCGCTCGCGCTTGCCGCCGAGCGCCGGCGAGGCGCTCATGCCGCGTGTGCCGGCTCGCGTTCGGCGGCCGCCCGTGGCGGCACCGGCAGAGTGAACCCGGCGCTCCGGGCGCGCGCTGCGCCGGCCTTCAGCTCCTTGCGCAGGTCGTACAGATAATTGTCGAAATCGACCTGCATCGTGTGGCGCTTGGAAGCCACGTAGCGCTTGAGCATCTTCTCGCGCTCGCGGTACATGTCGCGCTCCATCTGATCCCGCGGCGGCAGCCGGTACTCACCGCGCAGATACGACGCCACCCAACGTCCCTGGGCCTCGGCGAGCGGCATCGTCGCGCCGAGTGGCTGGAGCAGCGCGATGAACGCGAGGTTGTCGATCCCGGGCTTGAACACTCGTCTGTACAAGGGCAGATCGTTGTCTGGCGCCGAGACGAAGTCGGGGTCGAAGAACGGGAACGTGACCTTGTATCCGGTGCACCAGATGATCACGTCGATCGGCTCGGCGCTGCCGTCCTCGAAGCGGACACGATCCCCCTGGAGCTCCGCGATGTTCGGCTTCCAGGTCATGTCACCGTGCGCGATCCGGTTGAGGAAGTCGGCCGAGATCGTCGGATGGGCTTCGCCGATCTTGTGGTCGGGTTCGGGCAAGCCGTAGTCCTGGACCTTGCCCACCCCGACGCGATACATCGCCATCAGGATCCCGCGGCGGAACGCGAACGGGAGCACGGGAGTCAGCGCGTTGACCCCGATCTGATCGAGCGGACGCCCGAACAGGTACTTGGGGAGGATGTAGGCGCCACGGCGCGAGGAGATGAAGGTCTTGTTGGCGACGAAGCTCGACTCGACGGCAATGTCCATCGCGCTGTTCCCGATCCCCACCACCAGCACGTTCTTGCCGCGCAGGCCGGTGTTGTCGATGTAGTGGTGGGCGTGCATCTGCTCGCCGTCGAACCGGCCCGGAAACGCGGGCTCGGGCCAGCGCGGATCCCAGTGGTGCCCGTTGGCGACGAGCAGCGCGTCGTAGCGCTTGCTCTCGCCGCTGTCGAGGGTCACGGTCCAGACGCGGTCGGCGCCGAGCTCGGCGCGCTCGACGCCGGTGTTGAACGCGATCTTGTCGCGGAACCCGAAGTGGTCGACGTAGCTGTCGAAGTAGCGCGCGATCTGGGTGTGGTGCGGAAAGTCCGGATAGTCCGACGGCATCGGGTAATCCGAGTACTCCATCCGCTCGCGCGAGGTGTTGATGTGCAACGAGCGGTAGGCCGACGACACTCCGTTCTTGTTGCCGAACACCCAGTTGCCGCCGACCTGGTCGGACTTCTCGTAGCAGTCGAACGGGATCGCCCGGTCGTGGAGCGCCTTGGCCGCGGCGATGCCCGAGGATCCGGCACCGATCACGCAGGCGGAGGGCAGCTGGGTCATCGATTCGCTCCTTCAGGGTCGGTCGCTTGGCGGCCGCTCGGGCGAACGGCGCACGCCAGCGTAGCCAAAGGTGACGGGGGCGTCAAGTTTGTACTGCGGACTCGGTCCGGCGGTGCTCCCGTCCCCGCGCGATCACCTCGCGGAAGCTCTTGAAGCGGAAGATGAATACGAGCGCCGCGAACCCGAGCGCCGAGCTGAGGACGGCCGTGGCGATCTGCTGGCCGACCGAGAAGGCGGCGACATCGGCGCTGTGCGCAAAGATCGTCAGCAGCAGCGCCTGCTGCACGCCGAGCCCGCCTGGGGTGAACGGGAACACCGACGCGACCACCTGGACCCCGAGGACGAGCAGCGCGTTGCGCACCGAGCCGCCGATGTGGAAGGCATCGAGCAGCGCCCAGTAGGAGCCGAAGCGGAAGATCCAGCTGAGGAACTGCCAGCTCGCCATCTCGCGGCGGTAGCGGCGGCGATCGCGGAGAATCGTCAGGCCCTGCCTGACGCGCTGCCAGAACGCCCGCACCCGCGCGGACAGCAGCGCGAACGCGACCAGGAAGCCAATCCCCACCACGGTCAGGAAGAACAGCGTGAAGCGCATGTTGGCGGCGAAGAAGCTGATGTCGAAGGCCGGCAGCTTCGAGAAGTCCGGCGGCTTCGGGAAGACCCCCTGGGTGAAGGCGTAGCACATCACCAGCAGGCCCATGAACCAGTCGAACACGACCCCCGTCGAGAGCGCCGCGGCGATCGTCGTGTAGCTGCTGGGCGGAATCGACACCCGCGTCAGGAACAGCTGGGCGATGTTGCCGCCACCGAGCGGGAACACGTTGTTGACGGCGTAGCCGACCATGTACGCGCCCCAGATGTCGCGCCACCGAACCGGCTCGCCGGGGTAGGCGGCCCGCACCGCGTTGAACAACGCCCGCGACCGCACCAGCAGGTACATCGCGTACAGGACCAGGCCGATCAGCAGCGGTCCCCAGCTGAGGCCGGCGAGCTGAGAGAAGAACTGCCCGGCCGAGTCCAGCACGTGGCTGATCGTCGTCCCGATCGAGGTGCCGTGGTGGACGATTACTGACGGCGCCATCGATACAAGGTCGCACAAAGCGCAGCGGTAGCGCTCGGGTCGCAAAAGAGAGACCCGGGGGGCCCAGATCCATCTGGGCCCCCCGGAGAGTCAGGGAAGTGGGGGCGCAGTTCCCTGACCGACAGGGGCGAGTTTCCCCGTCCCAAGCCTTGACTAAACCTAAATCCTCATTCGACGCGCACGCCACGCTCCGTCGAAAATGCCCAAGCCGATTAAACGTAGCAGCCCCGTGTTGGGGTCTGGGGAATTCTTCACATTCTCGGGCCCTTTGGCGGGTGCGCGCCCGCGCCGAAGGGCCTGTGCGCACCCCAGCCCGAAGCGGAGAGCCGGAGCTCGCCCGCACCCCAGCCCGAAACGCTCAGCCAGAGCTCGCCCGCACCCCAGCCCGAAGCGCTCAGCGCAAGCGCGTGCCGGGGCCGCTGAAGAATTCCTCGCCGGGGCGGACCGTGCCCGCGGTCTCGGCCTCGTGGCGCAACGTGCGGTCGGCCTCGCCGCTCCAGGCGCCGAGCGCGAGCTTCTCGCGATCGTCGTCCATCGGGGTGCCACCCAGGTCCTTGTTGACGATCCGCGCGCACTTGCGGCCCTCGGCGATCGCCGTGACCACCAGCGACTGGCCGATCCGGGCATCGCCGCAGGCGTAGACCTCCTTGACCGAGGTCCGGTAGGTCTGCATCGTGCGGATGTTGCCGCGGTGGTCGATCGCGAGCCCGAGCTCCTCGACCAGGCCGCCGTGCTCGGGGTGCTGGAAGCCGATCGCGATCAGCACCAGGTCGGCCTCGAGCACGAACTCGCTGCCCGGGACCGGCGTCAGATCGCGCGAGGAGGTGCCCGTCACCTGGCGGGCATAGACATGGCTGATCGCACCGTCCTTGCCGCCGAAGCCGGTCACCTCGGTTCCCCACCGGCGCTTGCCGCCCTCCTCGAGCGCATACGTCATCGTCGTGCGCTTGGGCGGCAGCGGCCACGGGTGGCGCGGGTCGCGCCCGTCGGCCGGAAGCTCGGCGTAGACGTCGAGCATCACGACGCTGCGGGCGCCCTCGCGATGCGAGTTCGAGATGCAGTCCATCCCGGTGTCGCCTCCGCCGATCACGATCACGCGCTTGCCGACGGCGTTGATCTCGGTTCCGGGGGCGGGAGCGCGAGACGGACGGCCTTGCTGCTCCGCGACCCAGCGGTTGCGCTGATAGAGGTAGTCCATCGCGAAGTGGATCCCCTTCAGATCGCGCCCCGGGGCGTCGAGGTCACGCGACACCCGCGATCCGATCGTCACCACCAGCGCGTCATGACGAGCGCGAAGCTCGGCCGCCGAGATGTCGCGGCCGACGTCGGTGTTGTAGACGAATTCGATCCCTTCCTGCTCGAGCAATCCGACGCGGCGGTCGATGATCCACTTCTCGAGCTTCGCGTCCGGGACCCCGAAGCGGAGCAGACCGCCCGGGCCTTCGTCGCGCTCGTAGACCGTGACCGTGTGGCCGCACTTGTTGAGCTCGGCGGCGACGGCGAGCCCGGCTGGCCCGGCGCCGACGACTGCCACGGTCCGTCCCGTGCGCCGATCGGGAGGCTCCGGTAGGACCCAGCCCTGATCGAACGCGCGCCCGACGATCGCGAGCTCGATCTGCTCGATCGTGACCGGATCGTCGTTGATCGCGAGCACACAAGCCGACTCGCACGGAGCCGGGCAGATCAGGCCGGTGAACTCGGGGAAGTTGTTGGTCGCGTGGAGCTGATCGATCGCCTCATGCCACTTGTCTCGGTAGACGAGGTCATTCCAGTCCGGGATCAGGTTTCCGAGCGGGCAGCCCTCGTGGCAGAACGGAACGCCGCAGTCCATGCAACGGGCACCCTGGCGACGCAGCTCCTCGGCCGGCTGAACCGCGAAGTACTGGTTGTAATCGCGCACGCGCTGCGTCGGGTCGCGCTTGTCGAAGCCGACGCGGTGGATCTTCAGAAATGCACCTAATTCGCCCATTTGGGGCGGTCAGAGTAGCAGCGCATCTCCGAAAACCCTTAGAGTGCGCTCTGTGGTCAGGAGGGTTCTCGCCGGAGGGGCCGGAGCGTTGATCGCGGTGATCCTCGCCTCGCCGTGGGCGAGCGCGGCGCCGGGGATCCACGCGCGGGAGACACGCGCCCACGGACGCGAGCACCGAGCGGTCACGGTCACGGCGATCACGAGCACCAGCACGACCTCCGACGGCGTGGCGTTGATCTCGCTGCACGCCTCCAAGTCGCGGCTGCAGCGCGCCCAGAACGTTGTCCTATCGGGGACCGCGAGCGGCGTCGCGGCGGGCACCAGCGTGCGGCTCTCGAAGCTCCCCTACCCGTACCGGCACGCGCACCTGGTGCGAACGACGAAGGTCGGCGCCGACGGCTCGTTCTCGTTCACGGTTCATCCCGACATGAACGTCGAGTACCGCGCCAAGCTCGCCGGCACGAGCACCACGGCAACGGTCAAGATCGGAGTCCTCGTCCGCGCGATCGCGAAGGTCAAGGCGCTGACGCTCGGCCGCGCCGGCGTCACGATCGTGCTGTTCCATCCGAGTGAGCTCCGCTGGGGCCGCGTCCGGGTGCGGTGGTTCTTCGGCCGTGGCCGCAAGGGGCACTTCGGCTACAGCCAGACCGACCGCGCCCACCGGCTGAGCAAGTACGTGACGGTGCTCTCGACCAAGATCGCGCTCCCGGCCGGCCGCTTCCACTGGCGGGTCTGTTTCCACGCGCCCGGCGACCACGCGCTGCTCAACCCAGGGCGACCGATCGGGTGCACCGGCCAGGGCTTCTACGGCCGCGGATCGCTACCGGTCGGCTATCCCAGCCCGGCCGCGATCGCACGCGCCGAGCGGACCCTCGCGAGCCGCACCGGCCGGACCGCGTTCGCCGTCGTCGACAGCGAGGGTCGGCTGTCGGGCGTGCACGTGCATTGGACGTTCATCACCGGAAGCGTCGTCAAGGCGATGCTGCTCGTCGCCTACCTGCGCCGGCTTGACGCGCGTGGCCAGCACTACGTCGACTCCTACAGCAACTCGTTCCTGTATCCGATGATCCACGTCTCGGACAACAACGCGGCGACGCAGACCTGGTCGATCGTCGGCGACTCGGGCCTGTACGCGGTCGCCCACGCCGCCGGCATGACCGAGTTCTCGATCTCGGGCATCTGGGCCAACGCGATGATCAGCGCCGCCGACCAGGCGAAGTTCTTCTTCGAGATGGACAAGCTGATCCCGCACGAGTTCGTCGGCTACGCCAACGGGCTGCTGTCGGGGATTGCCGGTTACGAGAGCTGGGGCATCCCGGCGGTCGCCCGGCCGCTCGGCTACACCGTCTACTTCAAGGCCGGTTGGCGCCCGACCGGCCTCGGCTACCTCGTCCACCAGATCGCCCGGCTCGTCGGCCACAAGCACACGTTCTCGATGGCCGTGATGACCGATGGCAACCCCGACATGGGGTACGGCATCGACACGATCCAGGACGTGGCCGGTTCGCTGCTGCGCTAGCCGGCGCACGGCGGCCGGCCCCTCAGACAGCGGCGGTCGGCTCCCCGGCCGCGGCCTGCTCGGCCAGCACGCGCTTGTAGTCGCGCGGCATCACCTTCACGAACCGCTCCCCGGTCCCGCGCGTCCAGGCGGCGAGGATGTTGCGCCCAACCAGCGAGCCGGTCCGCGCCACGTGCTCCTTGATCAGCTCCTGGACTTCGCGGACGTCATCGGGTTCGAGCGGGTCGAGCTCTACCAGCTCAAGGTTGCAGCGACCGTCGAAGCGACGGTCACGGTCGTAGACATAGGCGACCCCGCCGCTCATACCGGCCGCGAAGTTTCGCCCGGTCGGCCCCAGCACGACCACGCGGCCGCCGGTCATGTACTCGCAGCCGTGATCGCCGACTCCCTCGACGACGGCCACCGCACCCGAGTTGCGCACGGCGAAGCGCTCGCCGGCGAGGCCGCGGAAGAACGCTCGCCCCGAGGTCGCCCCGTAAAGCACGGTGTTGCCGACGATCATGTTCTCCTCGGCGCGGAACCTGGCCCGCTCGGGTGGCCGCACGACGACGGTCCCACCAGACAGGCCCTTGCCGGCGTAGTCGTTTGTCTCGCCACGGAGCAGGAATGTGACGCCCGATGCGAGCCAGGCCGCGAAGCTCTGGCCGGCGGTGCCCGAGAACGAGATCTCGATCGTGTCGGTCGGGAGCCCGGCGGCTCCGCAGCGCTTGGCGATCTCGCCCGACAGGATGCCGCCGACGGTCCGGTTGACGTTGCGCACCGGCACCGGCCCGAGGCGGACGGGCTCGCCCTGCTCGAGCGCGCGGGCGCAGGCCCGCAGCAGCTCCCAGTCGAGCGCGTCGTCGAGCACCGGGACCTGCGCCCGGGTCCGCCGCCGCGGCGCGTCAGGCGGCAGGTCCGGCATCGTCAGGATCATCGACAGATCGATGCCCCGCGACTTCCAGTGCGCGACCGCGTCATCGACGTCGAGCAGCTCGGTCCGCCCGATCATCTCCTCCAAGCGCCGGAGCCCGAGCGAGGCCATGATCCTCCGGACCTCCTCGGCCACCATCACGAGGTAGTTGACGACGTGCTCGGGGGTGCCGCGGAAGCGGCGACGCAGCTCCGGATCCTGGGTGGCGATGCCGACAGGGCACGTGTTCAGGTGGCAGACGCGCATCATGATGCAGCCCATCGCGATCAGCGGTGCGGTCGAGAAGCCGAACTCGTCGGCGCCTAGCAGCGCGGCGACGACGACGTCGCGTCCGGTCCGCATGCCGCCGTCGACCTCGACCGTGATCCGCGAGCGCAGGTCGTTCAGCAGCAGTGTCTGCTGAGTCTCGGCGAGCCCGATCTCCCAGGGGACGCCGGCACCCTGTACCGAGGACTGCGGCGAGGCGCCGGTGCCGCCGTCGTGTCCGGAGATCGTGACGTGGTCGGCGTTGGCCTTGGCGACGCCGGCGGCAACCGTGCCGACTCCGACCTCGGCGACCAGCTTGACCGATACAGAGCCGGTCGGATTGGCGCAGCGCAGGTCGTAGATCAGCTGCTTGAGGTCTTCGATCGAGTAGATGTCGTGATGCGGTGGCGGCGAGATCAGGCCGACGCCGGGCGTTGAATGGCGGATCGAGGCGATGTAGTCGTCGACCTTGTGTCCGGGCAGCTGTCCACCCTCGCCGGGTTTGGCGCCCTGGGCCATCTTGATCTGGAGCTGGTCGGCGTTGACCAGGTAGTGAGCGGTGACGCCGAAACGGCCTGAGGCCACCTGCTTGATCGCCGAGCGGCGCAGATCGCCATTGGCGTCGGGCTCGTAGCGCGATGAATCCTCGCCGCCCTCGCCGGTGTTCGAACGCGCACCGAGGCGGTTCATCGCGATCGCGAGCGTCTCGTGTGCCTCGCGACTGAGCGCGCCGAGGCTCATCGCGCCGGTCGTGAACCGCTTCACGATCTCGACCGCCGGCTGGACCTCCTCGAGGGGGACCGGCGGCCCGGCGGGGCGGAACTTCATCAGCCCCCTCAGCATCCCCCGCCGCACCGACTCCTCGTTGACGAGGTGGGCGAACTCGTCGTAGCTCTGGCGCGAGTCGCCGTTGTGGCCACGCACCGACTGCTGGAGCTTGGCAATCGTGTCGGGGTTCCAGGCATGGCGCTCGCCGTCGCGGCGCCATTGCAGCACGCCGCCGACGGGGAGCAGATCACGGTCGGTGCGGGGATAGGCGCGGAAGTGACGCTCCATCGCCTCTGTCGAGAGGACATCGAGGCCGACGCCGCCGATCCGCGAGGCGGTGCCAGTGAAGTGCTGGTCGATCAGCACCCGCTCCAGCCCGACGGCTTCGAAGATCTGAGCGCCGCAGTAGGACTTGATCGTCGAGATCCCCATCTTCGAGATCGTCTTCATCAGGCCCTTGCCGATCGCCTTGACGATCCGCTTCTCGGCCTCCTCGCAATCGAGCTCGCCCGGCAGCAGCGAGCGGTCGGCGAGCTCGTCGAGCGACTCGAACATCAGATACGGGTTGATCGCCGCGGCGCCATAGCCGATCAGGGTCGCCATGTGATGGATGTCGCGCGGCTCGCCAGACTCGATCACGAGGCCGGTGCGCAGCCGCGTACCGCGGCGGACGAGGTGGTGGTGGACGGCCGCGACAGCCAGCAGCGACGGCATCGCGACCCGCTCGGGACCAAGGTTGCGGTCCGACAGGATCAGGATGTTGGCCCCGTTGTCGACATAGCGGGCGGCCTCGGCACACAGGTCGTAGAGACGGAGCTCCATCCCGTCGGGGCCATGCTCGATCGGCCAGGTGATGTCGATCGTGGCCGCGTCGAACACGTCGTGTGAGACCTGGCGCAGCTTCTCGAGCTCGTGGTTGCGCAGGATCGGCTGGTCCATGACCAGAACGTGCGCCTGGTCGGCGACCTCGCCGAGCAGGTTGACCTCGGCACCGACCCCGGCCTGGAGGCTCATCACGACGCTCTCTCGGATCGGGTCGATCGGCGGGTTGGTGACCTGCGCAAACAGCTGCTTGAAATACGAGAACAGCGGCGGCTGGCGGTCGGACATGACGGCCAGCGCGGCGTCGTTGCCCATACTCGCGACAGGTTCCTCGCCGTTGGCCGCCATCGGAGCGATCACCATCCGCAGGTCTTCGAGCGAGTAGCCGAAAGCAAGCTGCTTCGAGCGCAGCGGCTCGATCCGCGGCGCTCGCGGCTCGCGGGCAGGTAGATCGTCGATGTGGACGACCGAGCGCTCGTACCACTCGGCATACGGCTTCCGACGCGCAACCCGGCGCTTGACCTCCTCGTCCTCGACGATCCGCCCTTCCTCGAGGTCGACCATGAACAGCTTGCCGGGCGCGAGCCGTCCCTTGCGCTGAACGTGCTCCGGGGCCACGGTCATCACGCCGGTCTCGGACGCGAGCACAACGTAGCCCTCCGTGTCCTGCACCCACCGACCAGGACGAAGGCCGTTGCGGTCGAGCACGGCGCCGGCGATCCGCCCATCGGTGAAGACGACGGCCGCCGGCCCGTCCCACGGCTCCATCAGACACGAGTGGAAGTCGTAGAAGCCCTTGACGTCCGGATCCAGATCCTTCCGAGTCCTGTAGGCCTCGGGCACCATCATCATCACGGCGTGCTGGATCTCGCGGCCGCCGAGCACGAGCAGCTCGAGCACGTTGTCGAAGATCGCCGAGTCAGACCCACCCTCGCGGACGACCGGGATCACCTTCTCGAGGTCCTCGCCGAACAGCTCGGAAGCGAGCTGCGACTCGCGCGCGCGCATCCAGTTGATGTTGCCCCGCAGCGTGTTGACCTCGCCGTTGTGGGCGATCATCCGGTATGGGTGGGCGAGCTCCCAGCTCGGGAACGTGTTTGTCGAGAAGCGGGAGTGGACCAGCGCCAGCCGAGAGGCGAGCCGCGGATCGCGCAGATCGGTGAAGTACCGCGGCAGCTGCGGCGCGGTCAGCATCCCCTTGTAGACCATCGTCCGCGAGGAGAAGCTCGGCAGCGTCAGATCAGGCCCCCCGGCACGCTCGATCACCCGGCGGATCACGTACAGCTTGCGTTCGAACGCGTCCTGCCCGGCGAGCTCGGGCGCGGCCTCGATCAGCACCTGACGGATGACGGGCGCCGACAGCCGTGCGGTTTCGCCGACGAACCGCTCGTCGACCGGGACGTCGCGCCACCAGATCGCCCGCTGTCCTTCGGCTTCGATCGTGTCCTCGATCAGCTGCTCGAGGATCAGCCGGCGCTCGGCATCGGCGGGCAGGTAGCAGACGCCGACGCCGTAGCGGCCCGGCGGCGGCAGCTCGACCCCGGCGGCGGCTCCTCGCAGGAACCCGTCGGGGATCTGTAGCAGGATGCCCGCGCCGTCGCCGGTGTTGGGGTCGGCGCCCTCGGCGCCCCGGTGCTCGAGGTTCTCGAGCGCGTCGAGCGCCTTCTCGACGACGGCGTGGCTGGCCTCGCCCCACAGCTTCGCGACGAGCGCGATGCCACAGGCGTCGTGCTCGTTGCCAGGGTCGTAGAGGCCAATGGCCCCTGGTGGAGCGAAGCGTTCGTTCATGTAGGAATCCCCGTGGATCAGGGGTCAGAGGAAGGGCGGCGCGAGGACACCAAAGGGTACCAGCGGTGTTAGCGAACCGTTAGCGGGGTCAGCGCTTGGCTTTGGCCGGGCGCTTGGCCGGCTTGCCGTCCTTGTCGGCGGCGCGCTTGCCGGACTTGGCGGCGCGCGGCGCCGGCGCCGGCCGGGGCCGGGGCCGGCTCACTCTCCTGCTCGCCGGCGCTGACCGCGGCGAGGCTGGCCTCGAGCGCGGCCATCAAGTCGGGGGCGGGTGCCGGCTCGTCGGCCTCGGGCTGGATCGTGATCTCCTCGCCCGAGGCCTTGCGCTCGATCAGCTCGAGCACGCGCTGACGATATTCGTCGTGGTACTTGGCCGGATCGAAGTCGCTCGACAGTGTCGCGATCAGCTGCTCGGCCATCTTCAGCTCGCGGTCGGTCGCCTCCGCCTCGCCGATCGCATCGAGCTCGTCGAGCCGGTCCGGGGAAAGCACCTCGTCGCCGAACAACATCGTGCTGAGCGTCAGCGCTCCGGCGGTCGGCCGCAATGCGCACAGCTGCTGCTTTGAGCGCAACACCACCCGCCCGATCCCGACCTTGCCAGACTCCTCCATCGCGTCGAGCAGCAAGCGATAAGGCTTGGCGCCGCCGGCCGTCGGGGCGAGGTAATAGGAGTGGTCGAAGTAGATCGGGTCGATCTCGGACAGGTCGACGAACTCCTCGATATCGATCGTCCTCGTCGCCTTCGGATCGAGCGCATCGAGCTCCTCGGAGGTGATCGTCACATAGCGGTCGGGCGTCAGCTCGTAGCCCTTGACGATGTCCTCGAACGGAACTTCCTCATCGGTCGTCGGGTCGACGCGCTTCTGCCGGATCCGCGCTCCGGTCTTGCTCGACAGCTGGTGGAAGCGCACCGTCTTCGGCGAGGTCGCGCTGTAGAGCTTGACGGGCACGTTGACGAGCCCGAAGCTGATCGCGCCGGTCCAGATTGCGCGGGCCATATCAGGTTTGTATACCGAACATGATCTGTCAGCAAGCTATGACTGCGGTCTTGCCCGGAACTCATCGGCCCAATCGTCACGATCTCACGTGATGGCCCGCAACCACGTTTCATCAGCAGTGGCCCTACCGCCGTTCCAGCAACTGCTCGATGCCCATGCCCGCGATGTCCACCGCTTCCTCGTCGCCTCCGTCGGACGCCACGACGCCGACGACTGCTTTCAGGAGACGTGGCTGTCGGCGCTGCGGGCGTACCCGCGCCTGCGAGATGCCTCCAACCTGCGTGGCTGGATTCTGACCGTGGCACACCGCAAGGCGATCGATCACGTCCGCGCGCGCCGCCGGCAGCCGGTGCCGGTGGCGGCCGTTCCGGAGCAGCCCGGCCCGGAGCCCGCCGGGCGCGACGATCAGCTCTGGGAGCGCGTCCGCGAGCTGCCTTCCAAGCAGCGCACGGCGGTCGCGCTGCGGTATGTGACCGACTCCGCCTATTCAGAGATCGCCGCGGTGATGGCGACCTCCGAGGAGGCGGCCCGCCGCAACGTCCACGAGGGCCTGAAGCGACTGCGAATGGAGTACGGGGATGCATGAGATCGACGAGCTCGGCCGCGCGCTGGCGCGCGCCGCCGACGAGCAGCCACTGCCAGAGCTCGACCTCGCCGCCGCGGCGGCCGGTCTGCTCGACGTCGCCTACGCGACCGCCGACTCGCCGGTCGGCAAGCTGCTCGTGGCGGTTACCCCTCGTGGCCTGGTCCGCGTCGCGTATCTCGACGCCGACGACGAGGACCGGGTGCTCGAGCAGCTCTCGGCATCGATCTCACCTCGGATCCTGCGCGCGCCGGGCCGGCTCGACGAACCCCGCCGCGAGCTCGACGAGTACTTCGCCGGCGCCCGGAAGCGGTTCGAGATCCCGCTCGACTGGCGGCTGACACGCGGCTTCCCGCGCCGGGTGCTGCAGGCCACGGCGCGGATCCCGTACGGCGAGGTGTCGAGCTACAAGCGGATCGCGGATGCGGCCGGGAGCCCACGAGGCCACCGCGCCGCCGGGACCGCGCTCGGCCACAATCCGATCCCGATCGTCGTCCCGTGCCATCGCGTCCTTCATGCGGGCGGCGGCCTTGGCGGCTACACCGGCGGGCTCGAGCGCAAGCGGTTCCTGCTCGGCGTCGAGGGGTTCAGCCGCGAATCGTGAATCCAGAGCCGGCCGGTCCGGAGCGTGACGCATCTCACACAAATGCCGTCGCTCTGGCGGGCGTCGCGTGCGAGGATCAGCGCAGAGGAACCGTGAGCAAGCGCGAGCTCAGGAAGGTCTTACCGCCGGGCCCACGGGTTCCTGGCGCGTTGCAGATGGCCGCGACCTGGAAGCGCCCGGCCGGGTCGCTGCAGCGGCTGCGCCAGCGCTACGGCAAGCGCATCACCGTGCAGCTGCCGTTCCAGCCGCCGTTCGTGATCCTGTCGGACCCCGACGAGATCAAGGAGCTGTTCATGGCGCCGCCCGATGTGATCCATCCCGGCGAGGGCGCGCGGGTCCTACAGCAGATCGTCGGCGCCAACTCCGTGATCCTGCTCGACGAGGGCCCCCACCTCGAGCAGCGCAAGCTGCTGCTGCCGGCGTTCCATGGCGAGAAGATGAAGCGGCTCACGGGTCTGATGGAGGAGATCGCCGAGCAGGAGGTCGCCTCGTGGCCGACCGATCGGCCCGTGACCCTGCACCCGAAGCTCCAGCACGTGACGCTCGAGATCATCCTGCGATCGGTGTTCGGCCTCGAGCAGGGCCAGCGCCTCAGCGACCTCCGCGACGTGCTCACCGAGCTGCTGGCATACAGCGAGAGCCCGCTGTCGGTGCTCCCCGCGCTGCACCGTGTCGCACCGTTCCTACGTACGCTCAGGGAGTTCCGGCGGCTCCGGGCCCAGGCCGACGAGATGATCTTCGCGCTGATCGAAGAGCGCCGTTCGTCGCCCGATCAGTCGGGCGACGACGTGCTGGCGATGCTGCTGCAGGCGCGCCACGACGACGGCACCCCGATGTCGCCGCAGGAGCTCCGCGACGAGCTGATGACCTCGCTCGTCGCAGGTCATGAGACGACCGCCTCCCAGCTCGCGTGGCTGTTCGAGCGCCTCGCACGCGAGCCCCGCGTGATCCACCGGCTGCAGGAGGAGCGCGAGCTCGGCGAGGGCGAGGAGTACCTCACCGCGACCGTCTACGAGGTCCTGCGACTGCGCCCGGTGCTCCCAAACGCGGAGCCGCGGCTAACCAAGCAGCCGGTCAAGATCGGCCCGATCACCTACCCACCCGGCGTGTCGCTGCTGGCGAGCGCGTGGCTCGTTCACCACGACCCCGAGATCTATCCCGATCCGCTCGCGTTCACGCCCGAGCGCTTCCTCGGCCAGGCGCCGGGTACCTACACATGGCTGCCGTTCGGCGGTGGGCGGCGGCGCTGTCTGGGGGCGAGCTTCGCGCTTCAGGAGATGAAGATCGTGCTGCGTGCCGTGCTCGATCGCTACACGCTCGAGCCGACCACGTCGGGGCCCGAGCCGACGGCGCGGCGGAGCATCACCTTCAGTCCCAAGGGCGGCGCGGCCGTGGTTCTACACGAGCGTCCGACGGCGAGCGACCGGACGCCCGCGAAAGCCCTGCTCACGGGGGCCTGAACAGCTCGGCGCGCGGGTAGCTAGCGGGGGTGGACCTGCTGCGCCCGATCCGTGCCTTCGACCGCCGCCAACAGCGCAGGCATTGGCTGGCGGTCCCGGTCGCGGTGCTGAAGAAGTTCTCCGACGACCAGGCCGCGGGGCTGGCGGCGCTGATCGCCTACTACGCGTTCTTCTCGTTGTTCCCGTTGCTGCTCGTGTTCGTGACCGTGCTCGGTTTCGTCCTGCACGGCGACCCGAGCGCGCAGCACTCGATCTCGAACTCGGTGCTGGGCAAGTTCCCGATCATCGGCCAGCAGATCCAGGGCCGGCAGCTGCACGGACGCACGGTCGCGTTGGTGATCGGGATCGCCGCTGCGGTATGGGCCGGGCTGGGCGTCACCCAGGCTGCCCAGAACGCGTTCGACAAGGTCTGGGCGGTTCCGTTCAAGGAGCGCGGCGACTTCTTCAGCAAGCGGCTTCGCGGGTTCGCGCTGGTGCTCGCGCTCGCGGCGCTGTTCATCGCCTCCTCGCTCGCCTCGGGGCTCGTCACCGGCGGCCTCGGCGGCGCGGCGGTCAAGCTCGTCGGGATCGCCTTCTCGCTGTTGCTCAACCTCGGGCTGTTTGCCGCTTCCTTTCGCCTGTTGACGGCCGCGAGCGTGCCGACGCGCTGCCTCTGGATCGGGGTCGTCGTCGGCAGCGTGCTGTGGGAGATCCTGCAGATCCTCGGCGGCTACTACGTGGGCCACGTGGTCCGGCACGCGAGCAGCACCTACGGTTTGTTTGCACTGGTGATCGGGCTCCTGGCGTGGCTGCACCTCGGCGCCCAGGCGACGCTGTACGCGGCCGAGATCAATGTCGTCGTCGTCAGGCGCCTGTGGCCGCGCAGCCTGCTCGATCCGCCGGTGCCCGGCGATGAGCGGACGCTGGCGGCGCTCGCCAAGGTCGAGGAACGCCACGAGCGCGAGAAGATCGACGTGCGGTTCGAGGGCTAATGTCGTTGATCCGCGGGCCACACCTGGCCACGCGATCAACGAGCTAGCGGTAGCCGACGAGCGAGACGTGGGCGAGCGCCGACCGCTTGCCGGTGCCGACCCGCAGCAGCGCGCCAAGATCGTTGCCACCGCTGCCTGCGAGCAGGCGGCGGCCGCGTGCATTGAGCGTGAAGAACACGGTCCCGCAGTCCTCGGCGGCGATCGACTGCCGCTTCGCTGTCGCGATCTTCCGCCCGCCGGCGGACAGCGACACGCTCACGTTGCAGGTCGTCCCCGACGCGCACTGGGTGAAGATCCCGCCGACGCCGCCCTCCGAGATGAACGCCGTGTGCGCGAGGATCCGCACCGATCGGCCCTGCTCGACGGCGTGGCTCGGCACCGCACCGCTGCTCCGGTAGGGCACCAGCTGCAGGTAGCCGAAGGCGGCCGAGCCGTCGCTGTTGCGGACGCCGGCGCTGACCGACAGGCGACGCGAGCGTGCCTGCGCGAGCATTTTGCGCCCGCGCGCGTTCAGCGCGAAGAAGACGATGCCGCCGTGCCCGGCGGCGAGCGTCTGCGGCGCGACGGTCGCGACCTTTGTCGAGCCGGCGCTGAGCGAGCCCGATAGGCGGCAGGGCGCGGTCGCGAAGCAGCCGACCTGGAGCCCGCCGACGCCGCCGCCCGAGACGAACGCCCCGTGGCCGAAGATCGAGACCCGGGAGCGGCTCGAGCCCTCGACCGCCGAGGTTCCCAGCACCCGACCGGTCGACCCGAGCGCCTGGACCTCCATCAACGGCTGCTCGGTGGCGATCGGCACGGCCGTCTCGAACCCGTGCGGGCGGACACTCGCGAACGGATGCAGCGATCGAGTCGAGGCGCCCGCAAGAACGCGCCAGCGTGACACGTCGGTGGCGCCGTTCCAGCTCGCGTAGGCGGTGCTGATCCCGTTCGCGTCGCGTCCGATCGCGAGCGACGGCGGCGTGTTGGGCTGGGCGCTCCAGCTGAACTCGTAGGCGCGATAGCTGGTCAGCGGACCGGTGAAGCGCCCGTCGAAGATCTGCCGCCCGTGGCGATCGAACTCGGAGAAGTAAGGCTGCTGGCCCCATCCGACGAACACGTGGCCGTTGCCGAGCAGCTGGGCCGAGCCCTCGTAACGCGCGACCACGCCGGGCGAGTGATCGAGCTCGCGCACGAGCGTCACGGTGTGCTTGCCGGTGTTGATCCGCTCGAGCACCACCCGCGACTGCGGATGGACGCGCGGCGAGGCGCCGTCGTCGAAGATCGTCATCAGCCCACCCGGGTGGATGGTCGCGTCGTGCTGGTAGGCGGTGACGGTTCCGCGTCCCATCTTGAAGCTCGAATGCTTGCCGCCAAGCTCCCATTCGACGGCGCCCGTGCCGTGGTCGACCTTGTACACCGCCCAGGTGTTGCGCGCCGACACGATCAGGTTGCCGTCGGTGTCCTGCTGGACCGAGTTGACGTGGAAGTAATCGAACGGGATCCCGGCGTTCTTCGACGGATGCCAGTAGCTGTCATGGATCGGCACGTGGTCGAGGCTGTCCCACTGGAACAGCACGTTGCCGGTATGGATGTCGATCTCCTGGACGGTGCAGTTGAGGACGTTCTGGTCCGAGCTCGCGCCGATCGACGAGCCGTCCCAGTGCACCGGCGTGTAGGCGGTGATCAGTGCCGTCCCCTGCGAGGTCAGGTAGAACTCGTGGAGGTCGGCAGCCAGTCCGTTGCCGGCGTGGATCGTCGCGATCTGATCGTAGTGGTGGTCGAAGATCACGTCCTCGCCCTGGCCGAAGCCGCCGTGCACGAACCCCTGCCACCAGGTCAGCACCGACTGGCCGTGATAGCGCTGCTCGGTGAAGTCCGAAGCGACGCTGGTCACGGTTGGCAGCTTGTCGAACCACACCAGATGGCCCCACCGGTCGACGATCATCGGCCCCCACTGCAACGGTCCGCGCATCGAGGTCAGGAAGATGTCGGCGGCGCCCGAGTAGCCGCGCCTGATCCGGACACTCGCGGGCGTCAGGTCAGGCTGCGAGCGAAATGAGTCGACGTCGCCCCGGACCCTCGGCGCCGCGACCGGCAGCGCGGGCCGAACCGGCGGCTCCGGTCGCTCGATCGTGAACTGGAAAGTCCCGCCGCCCGAGCTCACGATCGGGAGCTTGGTGCGCACAGTCACGACCTCCCCCGCCACGAACGGCCGTGCCGGGTAGAAGCTGGCGCCCCTGCCGTCCGAGTCGGAGCGCAGCGTCCCGGGATGCGAACCGGTGCGCGACCCGACGACTGTGATCGCGCCGATCGAGCCGGGGGCGACGCCACGGAAGCTGATCTGCGTCTGCGGCGTCGCGAGCCTGCTTCCTGGGATCGGAAAGACGCTGACCTGGCGAACCGCGGCCGAGGCGCCGGCGGCGAGCGCCAGCAGCACCGCCGCGGTGATCAGAACGACCCTCGAGCTGGAAAAACCCCATTCGCCACCCACAGCCTGCAAGATACTGCCAAGCCGTTCACGGGGGCGTTCCCTGCAGGGCTCAGAACAGGCGGTCGAGCGACTCCCGGCGGGTGAGCTCCACGGGCCACGAACACAGGCCGCCCTCGGCCGGACAGCCCGAGCAGATCGCGCGATGCGGATCGGGCGCGACCGCGAACTCACGGCGGACGATGCCCCCAACGAGCTCGCCCAGCTCGCGCTCCATCCGGGGCTGATCGCCGCGGTCGTAGCTGGCCGTGACCGGCCGCTCGACGGCCTCGAGGAACAGGTGGGCGACCTCGACCGACCGCGCGCCGCTGCGCAGCGCAGCGAGCCCGTAGATCAGCCGCTGGGTCGCGTACTGGGCCGCGACCAGCTCGGCCGGATCCTGCCCCTGCAGGCGATCGCTCTTGTAGTCGACGATCAGAACCGCGTCGCCGTGTTCGCGCGCAAGCACATCGATCGCACCCACGATCAGAAGCTCGCCCGGCAGCAGGAACGAGAAGCGCTCCTCGCGCCGAAGGTCGCGTGCGGCCCCGAGCCGCACGCACATCTCGCTCGCCGTGAACCGCCCGATCAGCGTCGCGATCTCGTGCGCCTCCTCGGCCGATACCCCGAGTCCCAGGCCCGCGGTCAGAACCTCCGTCGCCGCGGGCGCTCGCGCCAAACGGAAGTCGAGCCGCTCGAGCAGCGCGTGGACCACGATCCCGCGCTCGGCGGCGCCGAGCCGGTCCGCGCCGGCTCGGTCGCCCCCGGCGCCGGGGGTCCGGCTGCCCGCCTCGCGAGCCGGCGGGATCCCGAGTACGCGCTCGGTGTAGAACCGGTAGCCACACCGCGAGTACTCGCCCAGCGAGGAATAGCTGAGGGGCGCGGGGCGCGGAGCAGCCGCCGCGGGCGCTTGCTCCGGCGCGGGCGGCGGCTCGGGGCGAGGAGCCGGCTCTGTGGCGAGGAGCGCCCTCGGCGTAACCGCCCCACCCCCCCCGCCGGCATCCACCCCAGCGCGAGCGAAGTGGGGCTCGACCCCGGCGGCGAGCAGCGCCGGTGCGATCCACGCGATCGGCGTCGCGCCGGTGAGCGCGGGCCACTCCTCGAGCTTGGCGGCACCGCTGACGATCAAGCGCTCGCGCGCGCGGGTCATCGCGACGTAGAACAGGCGCCGTTCCTCGCGCTCCTGGGCGGCGAGCTGCTGCTCGCCGATCGCGTCGTAGTCGAGCGCGGGCACCGCGCGCGTGCTGCCCGGCTCGGCGAGTCGCAGGCCGAACCGTCCGTCGCGGCCGAGCCGGAGCAACTCTCCCCGCCGCCACGGCTGGCGACCGATGTCAGCGACGCAAACGATCGGAAACTCGAGGCCCTTGGCGCGGTGGATTGTCATCAGCCGGACCGCGTCGAGCGCCTCGCCCTCGACCGGCGCCTCGCTCTCGCGGACCGCGTCGCCGTAGCCCGCCCACCCCGCCGCGCGGCCGGCGGCCAGCTCGAGGAACCCGCGCAGATCGCGGCCGGCGACCGCCTCGTACTCCCGCCCGAGGCGCATCAGCTTGCGGACGTTGGCGAGCCGCCGGGCTCCGCCCGGCATCGCCAGCATCGTCAGGTCATAGCCGCTGCGTGCGAGCGCGCGATCGATCAGCTCCTCGACGTCGAGTCGCGCGGCGCCGGCGCGCTCGGCGCTGAACCACTCGACGAACCGTTGCAGCCGCTCGCGATCGGATCGATCGAGCCCCGCGAACGCGCCGTCGGGCTCGCGCAACAGCCACCACGGGTCACGTCCCCGATCTCGCGCCGCCGACGCAACCACCACGAGCGCGTCGAGCGAGATCCCGACCAGCGGCGAGGCGAGCACCGTGAAGAGCTCCTGCTCCTCGCGCGGGTTGGCGAGCGCCCGCAGGTAGGCGACGACATCGACGATCTGTTGATGTGACCAGTAGCCGCGACCGCCGATCACATACGTCGGGACGCCACGCTCCTCGAGCGCCCGTTCGTACGAGCGCAGATCGGTGCTCGCGCGCGTCAGCACAACGAAGTCGCGCGGTGCGGCGCCGTCGGCGATCAGCTCGCTGACCCGGGCCGCGAGCGCGCGGGCCTCGGCGATCCGCCATGGCGCCGCAACCCCCTCTACCGCCCAATCGCCGGCCTTGTCCGCGACCAGCAGCTCAACCAGTGGACCGCCACCGGGGGCATCGCCGTCCGCCGATTCCCCCGTGCCCCGTCCCGGCGCCAGCGGCCTGAACGACTCGCCGAGGGCCGACTGCTGCGCGAACGCCTCGTTGATCACGGCCAGGATCTCGGGCCGCGAGCGGAAATTCGTCTGCAGTCGCGCGCGGGCGCCGAGCAGCTCCAGACGCGCCGCACGCTCCTCGAACAGCTCGACGTCGGCGTGCCGGAAGGCGTAGATCGACTGCTGCGCATCGCCGACGAGGAACAGGTTGTCCGCCGCGATCAGGTCGATCAGCGCGAGCTGGACCCTGTTGGTGTCCTGCATCTCGTCGACCATCACGCGCTCGAACCGACCGCGGTACCGCTCGCGCAGCTCGGCGTCGCGCTCGAGCAGCTCGCGCGCCATCAGCTCGAGGTCCTCGAAGTCGAGACCCGCGCGCTCGCGCTTGTGGGCGGCGTAGCGGCGCGCGAACGACTGCAGCAGGCGCTGCAGCGAGGCGTGGGTCCGCTGCGCTCGGCGGTGCTCACAGGCGCGCCGGAACCGCCCAAGCGCGTCCGTGTAGGCGGCGCAAACGGGCGTGCTCAGCGCGGCGCCGTTGCCGCCCGGGAGGCCGAAGCGTTCGAGCTCGGCCGGCCACGGCTCGGTACCGGTCCCCAGCAGCTTCCTACAGCGTCCGATCCGATCGAGCGCTTGCAGCACCTTGGCGCTCGGGCTCGGCGCAGCGCCAAGTTCCTCGGCGGCGGCGGCCGCCGCGCGACGCAGCCGCTCGCGCGCATCCGCGAGCGCCGGTCCGCGCGGCAGCGGCGGCAGCTTGGGCTCGGCGTCGCCACGTGAGCGCAGCTCGGCATGAATCGCGAGAATCGCGCCACGAAGCCCTCCGGGCGTGTAGGACGCGATCAGCTCGACTCCGTCGGCGTCGCCGGCGAGCTCCTCGAGCGCGCCGTCGAAAGCGGCATCGGCAAGCCGCTGCGCCTCGGGCTCGTCGAGCACGTCGAACGCGGGGTCGATCCCGGCGCTCAGCGCGTGGGTCCGCAGCACCCGGGCGCAGAAGCCGTGGATCGTCGAGATGAATGCGGCCTCCGTCGCCCGCGCCGCCTCGTCGGCCCCGAGCTCGCGCAGCCGGCTGCGGATCCGCTCGCGCAGCTCGGCCGCAGCCTTGTCGGTGAACGTGATCGCGAGGATCGAGGCGACCGCGACTCCGTCGTCGAGCACCGAGCGCACGAACCGCTCGACCAGCACCGAGGTCTTACCGCTGCCCGCCCCCGCGTCGAGCAACAGGTCTCCGTCGCGTCGCTCGATCGCGAGGCGCTGCTCGGACGTCCAGCGATCGGCCTGCAATTCGATCATTGGCTCCGGCAGATCCCCGGGTAGCGGCACCCGTCGCGCGAGCACGTCTGCGGGCACGGCTCGAGCTCGCCGCTGCGAAGCCGCGCCGCCAGCGCCACCGCCCGCTCGGCGGCGCCGGTGAGCACCTCCTCGAGCTGCTCGGGCGTGCGGCTGTCGCGATCGACGACCCGGGCGCCGACTGGCACGCCCTCGAGGAACACGCCGCGCGCGCGGAGGTCGTTGCCGCCGAGCGGCTGGTAGACGCCCGCGACCGGCTCGAGCCCCAGCAGCTGGCGGACCGCGAGCATGTAGGTCGCGACCTGAAGCTGGTCGTCACTGCTCCAGCGGGCGCCTTGGTGCTCGGGCCGGGCCCTGCCGCTCTTGTAATCGCGGACGATCGCGCGGTGACCGTCGCCGCCCTCGACGTCGACGCGATCGATCATCCCGCGCACCGACACGGCGTCGGGTCCCTCTCCGAGCGTCAGCGGCGGAAGCGAATCCTCCTCGCCGCCGAACCCGAAGCGCAACTCGAGCCCCCGCGGTGTCCAGCCGCACCCGGTCGCTGCCTCGTGCTCGAGGTAGCGCTCGAGGTCGGCCTCGATCGCGCGCTTGACCGCTGCGCGGACCGGCTCGGGGCGCCCGGGCGAGAGCTCGAACGGAGCGATCGCGAGGATCTCGCCGAGCAGCTCCCGCGCCCGCGGCAGCGACTCGCCGCTGACCGGCCCGCCGAGCTTGCGCAGGAGCTGCTCGAGCACGTCGTGCATGAAGCTGCCGCGAGCGATCGGCTCGGGCTCGGGGTCGAACCGCGCGGGCGCCAGCTCGCGCTCGACCAGCCATTTGACCGGGCAGCTCGCGTACGCCTCGAGCGCGCCCGCTGAGACCGACCTTGCGGTGGCGGACGTGCTCGAGCGCGATGTCGCTGAGGACGCGCTCCGGGGCCGGTGGCTCGCCCGCTGTCGGGGCGCGCTCGGCGGCGATGCTGCGCTGCAGCTCGCGGTCCGTCGGCGCCTGGTCGGCGGGCCACACAACGTCCGCCAGCAGCCGCCGCCGGCGCCGCTGCGCCCAGCCCTCGACGAACAGGTCCTCGACGTCGGCGACGAATGGGGAGCGCAGCGCGAGGTTCCCCTCCTCATCCGAGCTGCGGTAGCTCAGCACCACCTGCTCGGTCGCACGCGAGATGCAGGCGTAGAACAGATATCGCTCGCGCGCGAGCGCATCCTCGCGCGCCCGCAGCGCCAAACCCGAGCTCGCGGCCAGCTCCCAGCGGCGATCGTCGGACAGGAACGGCTCGGGCGTCCCCGGACGCGGGAACTCTCCCTCCTGCAGACCGCAGACGAACACGACCCGGAAGCGCCGGGCCCGGACACCGAGTGGGTCGGCGATCACGACGGCGCCGGCGCGCTCGGGCTCGCCGGCGCGCAGCTCGAGCTCGGCCAGGAGCTCGATCAGCTCGGACCCGGAGACCCGCTCCCCCAGCTCGTCGAGCTGGCCGAGCGCCGCGATCATCGCGGCCAGCGCCCGCGCGTCGAGCTCGGCCGTGCCCGCGAGCGCCGGAGCCCGGCGGCGGTAGGGCGCCGCGAACAGCCGCCGCGCCTGCCGGGCGAGCTCGGCGGCCAGGTCGCGCGCATCGCGCAGCGCATCGATCTCAGCCAGCGCCCAGCCGAGTCGCTCACGCGCGCGATCGGCGGTCCTGAGCGCATCGCGACGAAGCTCGAACTCGAGACGATCGACGACCTCGGCTCGCTCGAGCCGCCCCGGCGTGCGCAGATATGCGAGCAGCTCGCCGGCCGGGGCATCGGCGAGCCACGCGCAGCGGGCGAGCGCGAGCACGCCGCGCCCGAGCGCGGTGTGAGCAAACCGCAGCCGCCGCTGGCTCGCGACCGCGATCCCGTACTGCTCCAAGACGCGCTCGAGCACGGGCGCGGTCAGCGACAACGAGCGCTCGATCACGGCGATCTCCTCGCCTGGGATGCCGGCCCGCAGCGCGGCCAGCACCTCGGCGGCGACGAGCTCTGCCTCGGCGCGCTCGCCTCCGGCCTCGAGCAGGCGGACCGCATCCCCCGGGTCGAGGCGCTCGGGCGGCCGCTCGAACAGGAACCGCTCGAGGTGATGCAGCGCGGCGCGAGCCCCTGGCCGGTAGTGCTCGTCGAGTGCCGGGAGCTCGAGCACGCGGCTCGCGAGCGGGCGCAAATCCTCGACCGCCTCGGCGCGCGCGACGAACGTCGCCCGCCCGGGCTCGTAGGTCAGCGACACGACGACCTCGACGCCGACGACCCGGGACAGCGTCTCGACGGCGTCGCGCTCGAGCGGCGTCAGGTCGTCGAAGCCATAGAAGTAGACGGGGTCGGCGCCCCACGCGAGTCGGGGCGGCACGCAGCGCATCGAGCGCCCGCCACGCGAACAGATCGCGATCGACTCGGCCCGTGCGCTGTAGCTCGCGCACGTACTCGCGGTAGAGCGTCGCGATGTCACGCGCGTACGGCTCGCGGCGAGGGTCGCCGGCGCTCCAGCGCGCAAGCGCCCCGCCGAAGCGCTCGGATGACACCAGCGAGCGCTCGAGCTCGGAGATCAGCTCGCCGACGGCGGCCGGAAATCCGCGTGAGGCGGCGGACTGTTCGAGCGCCGGCAGCGAGGCGCGTGCGACCGCGCGGCGCAGCAGCCGCTCGCGCTGGAGCCTCGACAGTCGCTTCGCGGCGTATCCCGCGCGCCGGGCGATTTCCGCGGCCAGCCCCGAGAACGTGGTCACCGACCCCAGCACCGCCCCCTCCCCGGCGAGCTCGCGCCCGTAGTGATCGGCGTCGACGGCGGTCGGAACGACGAGCAGCGCGCCGCGTTGCGCGGCGGCGGCGTAGGCGCCGAGCAGCTCCCCGGCCTTGGCCGAGTTTGCCGGTCCCAGTACGAGCGTCAGCGGCATCGCGCCTATGGTGGCGCGCGCCGGGGACAGTTACGCGACCGCTAAGCGGCGGCGGGCGTCTCGGTCGCCTCGGGAACCTCGGCCTCGGGCGGCTTGGCGCCCTCCTTGGCCCACGGCTCGTCGAACTCGACCCGCCACCTGGCGTCGTCGGACTGCTGCAGCGCCAGGCGCGCGCGAAAGCTCTTGCCCGATCGGCCCTTGAAGCCGGTGACCGGCTTCTCGGTGCGACCGGTCCGGATCAGCTCCTTGGCGACCGCCACCGGCAGCTGCTTGCCCGCCTTCGACTTCCAGATCACGAACCCGCAACCCGGGTCCTCACGCGACCAGCACGAGTAGCCCTTGCGGTTCTCGACGATGTCGCGCCCGCAGATCGGGCATGGACCGAGGTTGGCGCGCGGGATCCGAACGTCCTTGAGCTTGGTGTCGAGCTCGCCGACCGTCGCCTCGGTGAACTTGACGATGTCGCCCATGAACGCCTCGCGCGAGTCCTCGCCTGTTTCGATCCGCGCAAGCCGGTGCTCCCACTCGCCGGTCAGCCCGGGCGAGGTCAGCGCGTGCTCGCCGAGCAGCCGGACCACGTTCATCCCCTTCTCGGTGACGACCAGCGCACGCCCGTCGCGCTCGATGTAGCCGACCTGCAGCAACCGCTCGATGATCGCCGCGCGCGTCGCGGGGGTGCCGATCCCGGACTCCTTCATCGCTTCGCGGAGCTCGTCCTCGTCGACCAGCTTGCCCGCCGTCTCCATCGCGGCAAGCAGCGCACCCTCGCTGTAGCGGCGGGGCGGCTTGGTCTCCTTCTCCTCGCTGCCGACCTCGGTGACCGCCGCGTGCTCGCCGTGCTCGAGCTTGGGGAGTTGCTGCTCGCGCCCCTCGTCATCGTCAGAGCGCTCCGAATCGGTTCCGTCTGCCCGCTCGCCGTAGACACCGCGCCAGCCGGGAACGAGCATCAGCTTGCCGCGAGTCCGGAACACGTGCTCTGCGACCGTTGTCTCGATACGGGTGTTCTCGAACACCGCGTCGGGGTGGAAGATCGCCAGGAACCGGCGGACGACGAGGTCGTAGATCCGCCGGTCGTCGTCGTTCATCCTGTCGACCGGATGGCGCTCGGCCCGGGTCGGGATGATCGCGTGGTGGTCGGTGACCTTCGCGTCGTTGACGACGCGGCCCAGCGGCAGCACGTCGAGGCCGAGCACGTACTTCGAGGCCTGGGAATACTCGCGCTGGTCGCCGAGCAGCCGGGCGATCGGCTTGATCTCGGGGATCATGTCGCCGGTCAGCCAGCGCGAGTTGGTCCGCGGGTAGGTGAGCGCTTTGTGCTCCTCATACAGCCGCTGGGCCGCAGCCAGGGTGCGTCGAGCCGAGAACCCGAACCGCGAGTTGGCATCACGCTGGAGCGAAGTCAGGTCGTACAGCATCGGCGCGCGCTCTTTGCGCTCGGTCTTCTCGAGCTTGGTGATCTCGCCGGACTGGCCCTGGCAGGCCTCGACGATCCGGCGAGCCTCATCGGCGCTCTTTACCCTCGGGTTCGCGCCCGCGTGGTAGCGGCCCTCGTAGATCCGCGGCCGCGGATCGGCGACCGGGTCGAACTGCGCATCGACGACCCAGTAGGGCTCTGGCTTGAAATCGCGGATCTCCTGCTCGCGCCGCGCCAGGATCGCGAGCGTCGGCGTCTGCACGCGGCCGAGCGAGACGGCGCCGTCGAAGCTCGAACGCAGGCGGATCGTGGCCGCGCGGGTCGCATTCATACCGACGATCCAGTCGGCCTCGCTGCGCGAGCGCGCCGCGGCCTCGAGCGACGCCAGCTCGGAGCCGTCGCGCAGGCGAGCGAACGCGTCCTTGATCGCGCTGCCCGTCATCGAGTTCAACCACAGCCGCTTGACGGGCTTCTTCGATCCGGACTTCTCGTACAGGTAGGCGAAGATCAGCTCGCCCTCGCGTCCCGCATCGCAGGCGTTGACGACCGTCTCGACGTCCTCGCGCCCAAGCTGGCGCTTGACGACGTTCATCTGCTTCTTCGAGCGCTCGTCGCGGACTACCAGCTTGAAGCGATCGGGGACGATCGGCAGGTCGGCCATCCGCCACTTCTTGAACCGGTCCTCGTACTCGTCGGGATCGGCGAGCTGGACGAGGTGGCCGACGGCCCACGTGACGATGTGCTCGGGCCCCTCGAGGTAGCCCTCGTGCTTGGTGAAGGCGCCCGGTAGAACACCCGCCAGGTCACGGCCGACCGACGGCTTCTCGGCGATCACAAGTGTCTTCGCGGGATCAGACATGAGTGCCGGGAGGGTAGCGCCATGCGCAAACGTCCCTCGGGTGCTCAATCATCACGGAGCTCCGCGGCACGCCGAGCGACGTTCGGAAGCGACAGCCGTTCGGCCCTCGCGGCGGCCGCCTCGACAAGCTCCCGGCGGCGCGCTCCCGGCTCCAGCGCGCGGGCGTAGTCGAGCTCGGAATGCGCCAGATACACCGGCGCGCGAAGCGCCGCATTGGCCTCCAGCGCGCGCTCGAAGTGCGCCAGCGCCTCTTCCCGCCGCCCGAGGGCGAGCGCCAGCCGTCCGAGATATCGCGCCGCCGACCCCAGACACACGACCGCGAGCCCGATCACGACGTTGCCTTCGCCGTACGGAGACAGCAGCTCGTAGAAGCGCTGCGCGCGCGGCCGGTCCCCGAGCTCGGCGGCGGCGTCGGCCAGCAGTATCGCCGCGATCAGCCAGTCGCCATCCCGCGGCGCGCGTTCGAAATCTGCGATCGCGATCTCGAACTCCTCGCGGGCGCGCTCGCGCTGTCCGAGCTCCCAGTGCAGCGTCAACAGCGCCGCCCGCCAAGCGGGCCGGTGCGGATTGGTCGCGAGCAGTTCCCTGGCGGCCGGCTCGAGCTCGGCCATCCGGTCCTGCTCGCGGCGGATCGCCAGCAGCTGGATCGCGTAGTACTGCGGCGCTGTCACCGTCTCGCCGTGCGAGCCGACCGCGAACGCCTCGGCCGCAAGCCGATCGGCGTCATCGAGCCTGCCCTCGAGTAACGCTCGCATCGCGCGCCAGACCGCGGCATTCCACAGATACAGCGGCTGGCGCAACCGCTCGGCGCCGTCGGTGAACGCCTGAATCTGGGCATCGACGGCTTCGGACTGACCCTGCTCGAGCAGGTCGAGCACGAGCCACGCGTGACCCTGCAGCACCAGCTCGAGATCGCCCGCCTGGCGGGCCAGCGTCAGCAGCTCGGTCGAATCGGCCAGCCGCTGCTCGAGCTGGGCCGGATCCCAGAAGGCGCGGCGTCGCGCGGCCGCGGCGAGGGCCAGCGCCTCGGGGTCGCCCAGCTCGGCCGCGAGATCGGTCGCCTCGGCGGCCAGCGCGACCATCTCCTCGCGCCGGGTCGAGTAGTAGAGGACGCCGCAGAGCCGCGTCAGCAGCGCCACGCGGACAACGCCGCGGTCGCCCTCGGTCATCGCAAGCGCCTGCTCGAGCAGCGAGATCAGCTCCTCGTCGACGACGCCCGGCGGCTGGATGTAACGTCGCGAGGCTCCGACCGCCGCACGAGCGAGTCGCGAGTTGTCGCCCAGCCGGACGGCCAGCGCCGCGGCCTCGCGGAACGTGTCCCACGCCAGCGGCCGCTCGCCCGCACGGACCCGTGCCTCGCCGAGCATCAGCAGCAGCTCGCACCGAAGCGCGACGTCGTCGGACATGAACCGCTCCTGGACTTCCAGCGCCCGTGCGTAATGGTCGGCGGCTTCCTCGTGGGCGAGCATCTCGCTCGCCTGGGTGCCTGCGCGCTGCGCGTACTCGATCGCTTTCTCGGCGTCCTGGGCGCCGGCCGCGCGGGTGAAGTGATGGGCCAGCATCATCAGGTTCCGGTCCGGGCTGCGAGCCTCGAGCACCTGCCCGACGCGACGGTGGGTGCGCGCACGCCGGGGCCCCGACATCCCCTCGTACAGGGTCTCGCGGATCAGGGCGTGCGAGAAGCTGTAGCGACCCTGCCGGCTCGGGACCTCGCCGACCAGACTGCTCGCGAGCGCTTCGTCGAGCACGTTCAGGAACTCGTCCTCGCCGAGCGTGACCACCTCCTCGAGCACGTCCGAGTCGAAGTCGCGGCCGATCACCGACGCGACCCGAAGCCACTCGATCGCCTGGCCGTCCAGCCGTGCGAGCCTGCGGGCGATCACTTCCTTGACGCCATCGGGCAGGCCCACCCGCTGAAGCTCGAGCGCCCCAGCCCGGTCGGTCCGGACGCCGGCCTCGGACAGATGCCGGACGATCTCGCCGATGAAGAACGGATTGCCCTCGGTCTCCTCGTGCAGCGCGTGCACGAATGACTGGGTCGCTAGCGCACCCGTCTGGATCCGCACGAGCTCGCCGGTTTCGGCCTCGTCGAGTCCGCGAATCCGCAACTGGGTGACGAGGCCCTCGCGACGCAGGTCGGCCAGCGCTTCGGTGAAGCCGCCCTCGACCGCCTCGGTCGCGCGGTAGGCACCGAGGATCAGCAGCCGCCCCGGGTTCGGCGACCGGGCCAGGTGGCGCAGCAGCAGCAGCGTCGGCCGATCGGCCCACTGCAGGTCGTCGAGCACCAGCATCACCGGCGCGACGTTCGCGATCTCGGCCAACAGCCCGACGACCGCCTCGAACAGGCGGTAGCGCTCTGTCTCCGGCTGTGCCGGCGCCGCCGCGGGCAGCTCCGGTGCGCGACGGCGGAGCTCGGGGATCAAGCGTGCGAGCTCGGAGCCGTACTCCCTCGCGGTCGCTCGCAGCTCCGAGAAGGCCGCGCTGAGGACGTACTGGCGCAGCGCCTCGAGAAACGGCTGGTATGGGACGAGCGTCTCCTCGGGCGAGCGGCCGGCGAGCACGAACGCACCTCCGTCGTGCGCCGCGCGAGCGATCTCGGCAACGAGACGCGTCTTGCCGATCCCCGGATCGCCGGTCAGCAGCACCAGCCGCCCGCTCATGTCGCGCCCGAGCCGCTTGCCGTCGGTCGCGCGCTGCCACAGATCGCGCAGCTCGGCCAGCTCGCGCCCCCGGCCGACCAGCGGACCCTGGGCGCGCATCCCGAGCTCGGCCGGGAGCTCGACCGCGACCGCGTCGCCCGCACCAAGCTCATCCGGGGCGCGTCCGCGCGCGCCCGGTCGCAGCAGGCGGTCGCTGATCGCGAGCGCCTCGGGGGAGGGCATCGTGCCAAGCTCGTCGCGGAGCAGGGTCCGCAGCTGGTCGAACACGCGCAGTGCCTCAGCGATGTTGCCCTGGGCCTCGAGCGCCTCCATCAGCAGGACGTAGCCGGACTCGCGGTACGGCTCGCCCTGGATCACCCCGCGGGCGGCGCGCTCGGCCGACGCAAGCTGGGTCCCGCCAAGGGTCAGCCCCGCCCGCCCCACGACCTCGAGCGCCTGCAGCCGCACGTCCTCGAGATCCCGGCGCCGGGGCTCGAGCCAGCTCGCCTGGACGCCCGGGAGCAGCCCGCGGGCGGCGACGTTGAGCGGCACCTGGGCAAGCGCCCAGGCGCTGCGCGCATCGCCCCGCTGGAGCGCCTGCTGGGCGCGCTCGACCTCGGTCGAGGCCGCCTCGAGGTCGATCCACACCGGGGTTGGGAGGCTGAGGCTCAGCTCATCTCGCCCGAGCAGCGCCTCGCCGCCGAGCGCCGAGCGCAGTCGCGACAGCAGCGTCCGCAGCGCCGCGTCCTGGGAGACGGGCGGCCGGTCGGGCCACAGCGCGCCGATCAGCTCCTCGCGCGAAACCGGTCGGGTCCGGTTCAGCAGCAGGTAGGCGAGCAGGATCGGAACCTGCTTGCCGCGCAACTCACCCGTGATCTGCGCGCCGTCGATCTCGACGGACAGGCGTCCGCACAGCTGGATCCTTGTTCTCTCGCTCGCGGGGCTCGGGACCGGAAACGTTCTGGAAACGTATCGACAACGTCAACACTGGATCCTCCCGACCGTGGATACCGGGGTGATACCGGCAGACGCCCTCGGCGGGGCGCGAGACCGACAGCCCGACAGCCGCAAAGACCAAGGTCAGATGACCACGTTCAGGAAAGGACACCGACGGATCGCCTACTGCGAGTGCGGGGCGCAACTCGCGGGCAACTCCGAGCAGGAGCTCTTTCAAGCGGCTCAAAGGCATGTCGCACATCACCACCCCCAACTCCTAGGGGCATTGGAGCTGGAGGTGGTGCAGCAAATGGCCGAGGACGTCGGGGGTTAGGTCGCCTACGGGCAAACCGGGGGCAGCACGCCTACGGGCGGGCGGTGAGCAGACCACCGCCCGCCCTTCGGCGTTAAACGAGGTCGGCCGGCGCTCAACGGGGTCGGCCGGCGTTAAGCGGGGTCGGCCGGACCTGCGGAACCACTCCCAGAGCGCGCCACCGCCCCTAGCGGCCCTACCCCCCGCACTGGCCCGTGCCGGGTGTGCCGTGCCCGGCCAGAGCCTTGGTCAGCTGAGCGCGGACGAGCGCGTTGGGAACGGCGAAGCCGCCGGCCGCGTGGCCGCCCCCGGTGACCGCCGCGAACACGGTCGCGACGACCTGGCCGGTGGCGTCGATCAGCGGCCCGCCGGAGTTGCCCGGGCGAACGCGCCCGCGCAGCGAGGTGATGCTGCGGAGCACCGGCCCGTTGCCGTAGGCGTCCTGAGTGCTGACCTGCTGCGTGTGGCCGAGTCGCCCGGGCTCGGCGTCGAACGGCCCGTCGAGGGGATAGCCGAGGATCGCGGCGGAGGTCCCGGGCTTGCCGTCGCTCGCGAGCGACAGCGACCGCAGAGACAGCCCGCGGACGCGAAGGATCGCGATGTCGTCGTGCGGATCGAAGTCGATCGCCTGAGCCGTCAGGCCCGGCGGCTCGCCGGCGACCTGGACGGTCGTGTCCGCCTCGCCGGCGACGACATGTGCATTGGTGACGACGATGTCGGGCGCGGCCACCCAACCGCTCCCCTCGATACCGAGCCCGCAAGCGGTTCCGAGCACCCGCACGACGCTGGCGCGCGCGGCGCGGACGCCGCCGGCGGCGAGGATCCCTCGCGTCGGCTTGGCGACATCGGCGGCGGGACCGTGGACCGATGGCAGCGGATCGATCCGGGCAAGCGCGTTGAGGATTCCGCCAGACGGCGGCAGCAGCTGGTTGAGCTCGCTGAGGATCGCCGAGCGCTGGATGTCGCGGCGCAGCGGCGCGGATCCCGAGGAGTCGAGCGCCACGGCACCCACGATCCACGCGATCCCGAGGCCGACGCACGCTGTCAGCACGGCGCCGAGCAGGCCGTCGACAGCCCGGATCCCGGGCAGCCGCAGCGCCGCGCGGGCGTGCATGCCGAGCCCCTCGAAGCCGCTCGCGAGCATGCCGCCGGCGAGCAGCGCGCCGACCAATCCGAACACCGGCGCGTACTGGGAGTGCGAGCCGCTCGGCAGCAGCAGTGGTCCGACGTGCGTGCCGACGAACGCTCCGAGCGCGAACCCCACCAGTGACAGCGCGCCGACGATGAAGCCCTGAAGGTATCCGTAGACCGCCAGCAGAGCAGTGAACGCAACGATCAGCCAGTCAATGGCGGTCACTGGCAGGAGATTAGCCTCACCACAAGAGCTGCTTACACGGACGTCCTCTACCGTTCAGTGCTGAGGTGGCACAAGCAGGTGTTATCGGGGTGAGCAGGTCGCCGCGCTCCCGGCCAACGGCCAAGCAGCGGCGACGGCGACGGCTGGCGCGGATCATTCCGATCGTCATTCTCGCCGTGGCCGCCTTCATCGCGGGAATCATCATTGCGACCGGCCCCGGCAGGGCCGAGCGCCAGCTCGTCACCCATTACGTGCAGGCGTGGGAGCACGGCAACTATGCGCGCATGTACTCGCTGTTGGACCCGGCCTCGAAGCAGCGGGTGTCGGAGACGCGGTTCATCGCCGCCTACCGGACGGCCGCCGCGACAGCGACGCTCGCGTCGGTCACGATGCTCAACGTCGGTAGCCGCTCAGGCGCCGTCATCCCGGTGCGGATGCGCGTCGCCACGCACGTGTTCGGAACGCTCCATGGAATCCTCGAGGTGCCCCTGACCGGCAGCGGCTCCGGCGCGCTGGTCCACTACTCAGGCACGCTTCTGTTCCCGGGACTGCTGCCCGGCGAGCGGCTCGTCCGGCGCACGGCGATGGCGCCGCGTGCGACGTTGCTCGCGAGCAACGGCGTACCGCTCGCCCAGGGACCCGACCGTGCCTCGCCGATCCCCGACGTCGCGGGCCAGATCGTCGGCACGCTCGGTCCGATCCCGGCCGCCGATGCCGCGAGTTACGCGGCGGCCGGCTACCCGCGCGGCGCCAAGGTTGGGCAGGACGGACTCGAGCGGGTCTTCCAGACCCAGCTGGCCGGCACGCCGGGCGGCAAGCTCCTCGCCGGCCACCACGTCCTCGCCAGGCGGGCACCGGTCCGGGGCCGGACCGTCCACACGACGATCAACCCGACGATCGAGCGCGCGGCGATCTCCGCGATGGCCGGGCGATACGCCGGGATCGCGGCGATGGACCCGCGGACCGGGGCGCTGCTGGCGCTCGCGGGCGTCGCCTTCTCGGCGCTGCAGCCTCCCGGATCGACGTTCAAGATGATCACCGCGACGGCCGCGCTCGACGCTCACATCGTCAAGCTCAGCACCACCTTCCCGATCCAGACAAGCGCCGTCGTCGGCGGCTACACGCTCGACAACGCGGGCGGCGAGGCGTGCGGCGGGACGCTGCTCAACGCGTTCGCGGTCTCGTGCAACTCCGTGTTCGCACCGCTCGGCGTCAAGGTCGGCGCCAACCGGCTGGTCGCGATGGCCGAACGGTTCGGGTTCAACCAGGCGCCGTCGATCCCGGGCGCTGGCGAGAGCACGATCCCTTCGGCCGCGACGATCGGGAACGCCACCGACGTCGGCTCATCGGCGATCGGCCAGGGCAAGGTCCTGACCTCGGCGCTCGAGATGGCCGACGTCGGCGCGACGATCGCGATGGGAGGCCGGCGGCCGATCCCGACCCTGCAGGCCAACCAGCCGCCGAAGTTCGTCCACGTGACGACCCGGCAGGTTGCGCACGACGTGCAGAAGATGATGATCGCGGTCGTTCAGTTCGGCACCGGCACTTCGGCCCAGATCCCGGGCATCACGGTCGCGGGCAAGACCGGCACGGCTGAGCTCACCGACACCGCCAACGGCGGCTCGGCGTCCGACACGGACGCGTGGTTCGTCGGGTACGCGCCCGCGGGTCACCCGCGGATCGTGGTCGGCGCGCTGTTCCCGAACCAGGGCGCCGGCGGCCAGACGGCCGCTCCGGCGGTGCACGACGTGCTGGCGGCTTCGCTTCCGCTCGTCCACTGACCAACACCGCCGCAGGCCTCCGGGCCGGCCCCTCGATCCAACGCTACGGCGTGTACGCGGCGCCCATCACGTCCGGCGCCAGAGTCCCCTGCGACCAGACCGCGATCGCGTCGCCGGTGGGCGCGAAGCCAAGCGTCAGATCAGCCGCGTAATGCGTCGCCGAGACCGTCTCGGCGGCCGCGAAGCGGCGGGCGTGGGCGCGCAGGTCGGCCGCCAGCACGTGGCCATCGGCAATCCAGCCGACGAGCGCCTCGCCTCTGCTCGCGACCGCCGCCGTCGGCACCGCGGCGGCGTCGATCGAGCCGAGCCGCGAGTCGCGCGCGAAGCGACCGCCCGAGGCTCGCGCCTCCGCGCGGGCCGTGCACGAGCCCTTGAATGTGCACGTCCGCCACGACAGGACCTGCTTGCCGGCGCCGTTGGCGACGAACGCGAGGCCCGACGCAATCGTGCCGTGGACCGCGATCCGGCGGCGCTGGCCGGGGTGAGAGATGTCGGCCACCACGACTTGGGAGCGGTAGTTGCCGTTGCCGTCGTACCAGCTCTCGATCCATGCGAGCGCCGGCTGCCGGCCGCTGCCGACGAGCCCGAGCTCGTCGATCGAGTGGCCCTTGGCGACGGTCACCAGCGCCCGAGCACGGGCCGGCGCGCTCGTCGCCGCCCCGGTTGCGACGAAGATCTGCCTCGCCGCGTACGGCCCGGTGCTGCGGTTGGTCTCGGTCCAGGCGACGATTGCGCCACCGTCGTCGAGCTCGGCGGCACGCATTGCCTGCGGCCGAGCGTCGCCGCTGGTGAGCAGATGGACGGGCCCGAAGCTCCCGCGAGACGGCGACTGCGAGACCCACACGCCACGCCCGGTGGCGATCGCCGCGAACATCCCGTTGGACAGCGACAGCAGCCGCCCGCTGGTCGCGCCCGTGAGCTTGCTGACGAGCCGCTGCGGATGCCCGAGTGTGCCCCGGCTCGACAGCGAACGGACCGCGACCGAGCTGCAGCACCCCTCCTTGGAGGGGCTCGTGCCGCTAAGCAGCTCGAGCGTCGAGCCGTTGAAGTCGGAGCCGAGGATCTCCTGAGAGGACGGAATCCGCTGCGGCTCCGATCGGCGGCCGCGGGCCGAGCGCCAGGCGACGTAGGAGTGCGATTGCGAGGGGTTGTCGGCGTTCTCGACGCTGTAGGAGACGGCGGCAGCGCCGCTGGCCGAGAACGCGATCCGCGGGGCGAGGATGTCGAGCGAGACGGGCTGGGCGAATCGGAACGGCGAGTCCCACGCGGCCAGCGCGCTGGCGGGGGCGAGCGCCGCCAGCGCCAGGGCGCCGGCAGAGGCGAGCGCCGCCAGCGCCAGCGTTACAGCTGTGGCCCGCGCCAGACCTCGCCGCCTCGGTGGGCGACCCACAGGCCGGCGAGCAGGCCGGCGATCAACCCCACCACGATTCCGACCGCGATGATCGTGTTGTTGGCGCCCGCCGGACGCGTGTAGCCGACCACCACGATCGGGATCGCGATCGCCACGAACACCCCGATCCCTGTCGCGAGCGGGTTGAAGCGCAACGTCGGCGGAGCGGATGGCCCGCGCTCTGGCGGTTCGGAGCTTCCCCACCGCTCGTCGTCGTTCAAAGGTCGAGGGAGACCGAGGATGGCTTGAGCGAACCGGCGGCATAGATCTGGAGTGTCAGCGGCCGATTCGAGTACACGGAGTTGTTGAGCCTGAACAGCAGCAGCTGGCCCTGGGTGGGGCCGAAGGCAGCCGCAGCGTCCGGGTTCGGTTGTGTTGCGCCTGGCGGGAGGATCTGGGGTGTCCAGGCGAACGGGTTGACGTGGGGGTCGATCGGGACCGGGTAGTACTTGGTGCCCTGCGTGTCGACGATGTCGAACGAGTCGCTCGTGCTCGCGTTGGACTTCGTCTGATTCTTGGCCCACAGGAACACGCCGAACCACAGCTGATCGGGGGCCAGCTTCGTGCTCGAGGCGCCGTTCAGGTACTCCTTGTCCTCGATCGCGTAGGGATTCAGCTCGCGCGAGATCTGCACCTGGTAGGTGATCGGGCCGGCATCGACGTACTCGCCCTCGCTGTCCACGCTGGTGGGATGCGAGAGCTGACCGCAGGCGCCGAGAGCGAGCGCGATCACCGCCGCGCAACCGAACAGGCGAAGGCGGCGAAGATTTCCGGGAACGCTACGGAGGCTCACAGCGCGGGAGAGTTTATCCGTCGCCGATTCCGGCGGCGTCGAGCGAGTCAGCCCCCGGCGACGGTCGCGCGAGCACCGCGCGCCCGGCCTTCTTCGAGGATCCGCCGCAGTCGCCGCATCGCCTTGGCGGCCTGGCGGCGGTTCCAGCTGCGCCCGCCGAGCACCTCCATCAACCGGTCGGAGAGCATCACCGGCACTGTCTCGAGCGTGTACTGCACCTTCGTCGTGCCGCCGGGCCCCGGCGACAGCGAGTAGGTGCCGACCATCCGGATGCGGTTGTACTTGCCGCCGCGTCCGCGCTCGACGATCCGGTAGGGCGACTGGACCTCCGCCAGCGTCACGTCCGCCCACGAGAACCGGTTCAGCGGCGCCTTGACCTTGAACCTCGCGCCGGCGCCCTGGCCGTACGGATCCTCACGCGTCAGATGCCAGTCGACCAGGTAATGATCGGTGAACTCGGGATGGTTGGCGATGTCGGCCAGGTACTCGAATACCTGCTCGCGCGGGCGCGAGATCGTCGTCGAGACGGTGAACGGGTCCACGCGCCGGATTCTATGCGTCGGCGCGGGGGCCGGGCTCGTGGCTCAGGCCGCGGCGCGGTGGTCGCTGATCCGCATCGTGTGCCCGAACTCGGGGCCGTGCACGATGTGGGAGCTGAGCGCCGCCTCGCGTTCGACCGTCCGGCACAGCTCGCACAGCGTCGCTCCCGAGCTGTAGACGTACATCCGCTCGCCGATCAGCGGCGTCCGGTGGCAGCGCCCGCACTGCTCGCGTCCCGCGACGAGCTCGTCGACCCCGCGGCGCAGGAGCGCGAGCTCGAGCTCGGGCATGTCGCGAACGGGAGCGTCCATGACGCTGTTAGTTCGCCGGGCTCGATCGCGTTCCTTCAGGCGGGCGAACGCAACCGGGAATGCTCCGCCGCCACCCTCACACCCACCATCCATGTGAACAACACGACCGTAGGATTGCGCAACATTTCTTATATACCGAAAATCAGTGCATCCTGCAGATAAGCGAAATACATGTTTCTAGTCTCGAGATTGATTGAATTTATGTTGATATCGCTTTACCTCCGCTTTGACGAGGCGGCTATGATCCGGCTGTCCCGTTAGACGGCTCGGCGAGTCCGCCGGGAAGAAGGAGACGCCCCATGAAAGCTTGGATGTCGGGCAACGTTGCGGGGACCGGAACTTTCCGCTGCACCGATTGCGATTACCCCGTATCGCTCGACGCGGTCGACGAGCTGCCGATCTGCCCCAACTGCGGCGGCAAGGAGTTTGTTCGGGCGTCGCTGTTCACGACGGCGCAGGCGACGATGCTGGACGTTGGTTCGGAGATCGAGGATCAGGCCTGGCTCGAGCAGCTGCGCGAGCGCCTCGACGAGCCGGGCCAGTACGTGACCTACCGCTCGCCGGACGGCGAGGTCGTGACCTCCGCGCTCCAGCGCGAATGGACCCGCATCGGTCGCAGCCTGGCCGCCGACATTCGCTTCGACGACCCGACCGTGTCGCGTCGCCACGCGCTGATCGTGCGCCAGCCGGATGGCCTGCGAGTGCTCGATGACCGCAGTCTCAACGGCGTGTTCGTCAACGGCGAGCGAGTCGAGTGGAGCACGCTGGCCGATGGCGACGAGATCGTGATCGGGCGTCATCACCTCCATTTCGTCGACGTGCCGGCGATCTCGGGGATGCGCTACAGCCGCTCCGGGCCGCGCAGCTCGAGCGCGCCGACCGGCTGACCTCGACCCGGCCGCCCGCTGTCTATAGTGGCCCACGGATGGCCACGATCGCAGTCCTCTCCCAAAAGGGTGGCACCGGGAAGACGACCGCGGTTCGGACGTTGACCGATGTCTTTCGGCGCCTGAACCTGACCGTGCTGGCGGTCGATCTCGACCCCCAGGGCAATCTCTCGGATTACCTCGACGTCGATCCCGACGCCTCCCCCACGATCGCCGAGGTCCTGTCGGGCACGGCCAAGCCGCGCGAGGCCGTCCATGGCGGCATCGTCCCGGCCAACCTCGGGCTGGCCGAGGCCGAGCTCCTGCTCGGCGGCAAGATGGGGCGCGAGCTGACGCTCAAGAAGGCGCTGCGTGAGCTCAAGGGCGATTACGACCTGATCCTGATCGACTGTCCGCCCGCGCTCGGGCTGTTGACCGTCAACGCACTGGTCGCAGCCGATTACGCGCTGCTGTCGGCGGAGGCGCAGTACTTCGCGCTACAGGGAGTCGAGCAGGCGCTCGAGGTGATCGACCTCGCGCGCGACAACCTCAATCCGGGGCTGCAGTGGCTCGGCGTGATCCTCAACATCGCCGACATGCGCACGCGCCACTCGCGCGAGGCGTTCGACTCGCTGCGCGAGCACTTCGGCGACAAGCTGATCGACTCGACCGTCCGCGCCTCGATCGCGTATGCCGAGTCAGCCGAGCGCGCCGTCTCGATCCTCGACTACCGCCCCGACCTCGGAGTCGATTATCTGAACGTCGCCGACGAGCTGCTGCGCAGGCTCGGGCTCGATGACGCCCGCGAGCGGCTGGCGCCGATGCGGCGCGAATCGCAGCCCGCGGTGTCCTGAGAGAGGGAAAGGCGCCCCCTTTGTGGGGGCGCCCGTGGTTTCGCTTTGGCGGGACGACCGCCGTCACACCGAGCGCTGGTCGGCCGTCACACTGAGCGCTGGTAGGACTTGAACGCGCGCGTTGCGAACGCCAAGGACAGCGCCAGCAGCAGCACCAGGAAGCCCCCGCGCGAGGCCACGACCCCCCAGTCGGGACTGCTCGAGGTCGCCGAGCGGCCGGCCACGACCGCCCAGTTGACGGGGTTGAAGTCGGACACGCGCTGGATCCAGTGGGGCATCAGGTTGGCCTCTAGGAAGGTCGCGGACAGGAACGTCAGCGGCAGCACGATGAACTGAACCGCGCCGATCAGCGCCTCCTCCTGGCGCATGATCAGGGCGAATCCGTTCGACAGTCCGCCGAACGCCGCGCCGAGCAGCGCCGAGACCGCGAACAGCGCCGCGATCCCGGCCGGGCCGCCGGCGAATGATGCGCCCACGATCAGCGCCAGCGCGACGATGATCACCGACTGGATCACGACCACGACGGCCTCTTTGAGGATCCGACCGGCGATCAGCGCCTCGCGGCGTACCGGCGAGATCAGGAATCGCGCGGTCACGCCTCGGTTCAGGTCCTCGATCAGCGCCATCCCGCTCCAGGCCGAGTTGAACATCGCGGTCATCACGACGACCCCGGGCGCGAGGAACGCGATGTAGGAGTGGCCGTGAAAGCCGGGGATCTCCACCACCTTCTTGAACAGCGCCCCGAACAGCAGCAGCCAGATCACCGGCTGCACCAGCGTCACCGCCACGAACCAGGGCTGACGCCACAGCTCCCGCAGATGGCGCAGCGTCATGTACAGCGTCTGTCTGACGATCATCATCGAGTCACCTCCGCGGCCTCTGCCTCGGCCGCATCGAACGTGCGGCCGGTGTATCTCAGGTACACGTCGTCGAGCGATGGCCGCGCCACCCTGACCTCGGCCACCGAGATGCCATGCGATTCGAGCGCCGCCAGCAACCCCGGCACGGCCCGGCCGCCGTCGTCGGCCCGCGCTCGCAGCGTTCTCCCTTCGAGGCTCACGTCCCGCACCGCCGGCACGCCGGCGAGCGCCGACTGGACGCTGCCGTTGGGCCCGCTCGGACCGTCGAGCTCGACCTGGACGGCGTCGCCGCGGAGCTCGCGCTTGAGCGCATCGGGCGAACCCTCGGCGACGACCTTGCCGCGATCGATGATCGCCAGACGGGCCGCCAACTGGTCGGCCTCCTCGAGGTAGTGGGTCGTCAGCAGGACGGTCTTGCCGTGGGCTGCCGCCAGCTCGGAGATCTGCTGCCACATGTCGGCGCGCACCTCGGGATCGAGACCCGTCGTCGGCTCGTCGAGGAACAGCACCGCCGGGTCGTGGACGAGCGCCATCGCGATGTCGAGGCGCCGCTGCATCCCGCCCGAGTACCCACGGGCGATGCGGTCGGCGGCGTCCGTCAGGCCGAACCGCTCCAGCAGCTCGGCGACGCGGGCCTCGAGCGAGCGCCCGCGCATCCCGTAGCACTGGCCCTGTAGCCGCAAGTTCTCGCGCCCGGTCGCCTGGACATCGACGCCCGAGCCCTGCGAGACGGCGCCGATCGCGCGCCTGACGTGATCGGGTCTTGCGACCACGTCGATCCCGGCTACGGTCGCCCGTCCCTCGTCGGGCCGAGCCAGCGTGGTAAGGATCTTGACAGCGGTCGACTTGCCGGCGCCGTTCGGACCGAGCAGACCGAAGACCGTGCCCGGCGCCACCGCGAAGCTCAGCCGATCGAGCGCCTTTACCCCCTTGGGGTAGCTCTTCACGAGGCCAGTGGCCTCGATTGCGTGTTGCATTGCCGTCGTCACCTCCAAGTAACATTCGCTTGATTCGCACGTATCTTAGTAACTAAGACTTTTATCTGTCAAGACGAATGTCGCGATACGAAATCCTGGAACGGTTGACGAGCGAGGTCCGCGCGAGCCAGCGCGCGACCGACGTGGTCGACGAGCTCGTTTGCCAGCTCCTGGGCATCAACCGGACCGACGCCCGCTGCCTCGACCTGCTCCACGAGCAGGGCCGGATGAGCGCGGGCGCGCTGGCCCAACAGAGCGGCCTGACCAGCGGCGCGATCACGGCCGTGATCGACCGGCTCGAGCGGGCGGGCTGGGCCCGGCGGGTGGCCGATCCAGCCGACCGCCGGCGGGTCCTGGTCGAGCTCACCCCGGCCGCGACCGAAGGCACTGAGGAGCTGATGGGTCCTCTGGGCGAGGAAGGCGTCCGCCTCAGCGAGCGCTACAGCGACGAGCAGCTCGAGCTGTTCATCGACTTCATGCGGCTGGGACGCGAGATGCAGGAGCGCCACGCGCAGTGGCTACGCGATCGCCTGCGCGGTCGCGGGCCGAAGCGAGCACGCCCGTAGAGACGGGCTCTACGCGCCGCCCGCGGTCCACAGCTCGGCGTTGCGCTCGAAGATCTCGCGCAGGACCGACTCCAAGTCGCGCGTCACGCGCCACGACGGGTAGTCGCGGCGAAACGGCTCGAGGTCCGAGATCCACCAGCGATGGTCGCCGATCCGGCTGCGCTCTGAGAGCTCCCAGTGCACCTCGCGCCCGCTGATCGCCTCGCACAGCGCGATCGCCTCGAGCATCGAGCAGTTGCTGTGGCGGCCACCGCCGATGTTGTAGACGGCGGCGGGCCGGGGTGCGCGGTGAAATGCCTCGAAAGCGGCCACCAGGTCGGCCGAGTGGATGTTGTCCCTGACCTGCTTGCCGCCGTAGCCGAAGACCGTGTACGGCTCGCCCGTGATCGTGCATCGCATCAGGTAGGAGAGGAAGCCGTGGAGCATCGCGCCGGCGTGGTTGGGCCCGGTCAGGCAGCCGCCGCGGAAGCAGACCGTCGGCATCCCGAAATAGCGGCCGTACTCCTGCACGAGCAGGTCGCCCGAGGCCTTCGAGACGCCGAACAGCGAATGCGTCGAGGCGTCGATCGACAGCGACGTGTCGATGCCGCCGTGGTAGCGATGGTCCGGCGGCAGCTCGAGGCGGGTCTCGAGCTCCTGGAGCGGCAGCTGGTTGGGAAGGTCGCCGTAGACCTTGTTCGTCGAGCAGAAGATGAACGTCGCGTCGGGCGCGTGCCGGCGGGTCGCCTCGAGCAGGTTGAGGGTGCCATTGGCGTTGACGGTGAAGTCGGTCTGTGGATCGGACGCGGCCCAGTCGTGCGAGGGTTGCCCGGCGGCGTGGACGACGATCTCGATCGAGGCACTGGCACCGGCGAATACGCCCTGCACACCATCGGTATCGCGGACGTCGAGCTCGAGCGAGCGAAACGAGCTGCCCAACTCTCGCCGCAGCGCGGCGGTCGTGTGCGTGGTCGAGGCCGAGGGACCGAAGAAATGCGATCGCAGGTCGTTCTCGAGCCCGATCACGTCGTACCCCTGCTCGGCGAAATGCCGCACCGATTCGGAGCCCACGAGACCGCCCGAGCCGGTGACGATGGCGGTTGGCACCGCTTCAGATTAGCCAGCTAGAGGCCGCGGACATCGCCCCCCTGCGTCTCGAACGGCGCCCTGATCACGACCGCCCAGTCCCCAGCCTCGCGCGACAGCGCCTGCATCACATGGCCGGTCTGCTCGAACCTGGTCCAGACCAGCACGGTCGGCCCGGCTCCCGAGATCGTGGCCCCGAGCGCCCCGATCCGCGGCTGCCTCGCGGCCTCGAGCAGCTCGGCGGAGCGCGGGTACAGGTGCGCGCGGTAGGGCTGGTGCAGGCGATCGTCGAGCCCGGCCGCGATCAGCTCCCAGTCGCCGGTCGCGAGGCCCCGCATCAGCAGCGCCGCGTGCGCCACGTTGAAGACGGCATCGGCGATCGGGACCGTGGCCGGCACGGCGGCGCGGGCGGCCTGGGTGTGGACGCCAGTGGCGGGGACGACGAGCACCGCCTCGAGCCCGAGCGGGGGGTCGAAGCGGTGCGCCCGTGGACCCTCGCAGATCACGAACCCGCCGAGCAGCGCGGCGGCGACGTTGTCCGGGTGGCCCTCGAGCTCGCTCGCGAGCTCGAGCACGTCGACGTCGAGCTCGAACAAGTGGTCGGCCGCAAGCAGCCCCGCGACAATCGCGGCCGCGCTCGAGCCGAGGCCCCCGCACAGCGGGATCTTCGAGGCGATCCGGAACTCGAAGTCGTCGGCCGGGTGCAGCCGCTCGAACGCCCTGACGACGAGGTTGCTGCGATCGGTCGGCAGCGCCAGATCGGTCTCGACGGCGAACTGGCCGGTCTCGACCACCTCGACCTCGAGGTGCAGGGCGATCGCCGCTGCGAAGACGTCGAATCCGGGACCGAGGTTGGCGCAGGACGCCGGAACGCGGACCAGCCGCCGGCGTCCGAGCGTCACTGCAGCACCGCCCGCTCGATCGCCGAGATCTCTGGCTCGCACGGAACCACCGCGCCGGCTTGCGCGAGCGCGGTCTGGGGATCCTTGAGCCCGTGGCCGGTCAGCACGCATACGATCCGGGCCGCGTCGCGCGGGCCGTGGGCGAGCAGTCCGGCGACGCTCGCCGCCGAGGCCGGCTCGCAGAACACGCCCTCCTCCGCCGCGAGAAACCGGTAGGCCTCGAGGATCTGCTCGTCGGTGACGGCGTTGACGCTGCCGCCTGAGGACGTCATCGCGTCCATCGCCTCCTCCCAGCGCGCGGGGTTGCCGATCCGGATCGCGCTGGCGACCGTCTCGGGATGCTCGACAGGAGCGCCATGCACGAGCGGCGCCGCGCCCGCGGCCTGGAACCCGAACATCCGCGGGGCGCAGCCCATCTCGCGAAACCCCTTCCAGTAGGCGGTGATGTTGCCGGCGTTCCCGACGGGGATGCAGAGCGCGTCGAGCTCGCCGGCGAACGACTCGACGAGCTCGAACGCGGCTGTCTTCTGTCCCTGGATCCGGAACTCGTTGACCGAGTTGACGAGCGCCACCGGGTGGCGGTCGGCGAGCTCGCGAACGAGGGTCAGGGCCTGATCGAAGTTGCCCCGCAGCGCGACCACGCGGGCGCCGTGCATCAGCGCCTGGGCGAGCTTGCCGGTCGCGATCTTACCCTCGGGCACGATCACGGCGCCGCGCAACCCGGCGCGAGCCGAGTAGGCCGCCGCCGACGCGGCCGTGTTCCCGGTCGAGGCGCAGATCACGACCTTGGCTCCCTCGCGGATCGCGGCCGACACCGCACAGGTCATCCCGCGGTCCTTGAACGAGCCGGTCGGATTGGCGCCCTCGAGCTTCAGCCACACCTCGCTGCCGACGCGCTCGGACAGACGCGGGGCGATCACAACCGGTGTCGAGCCCTCGCCCAGCGACACGATTGGATCGCCGGAGGCAAAGGGGAGCCGTTCGCGGTAGCGCTCGATCAGGCCGTTCATCCGGCCGCGAACGCTAACGGTTCGCGGCTCTCGTCGAACTAGCGCCGAGTCACCTTCGCGGGCGTAGCATCTGCGGACGCATGCTGCATGGTGCTGGTGACAGCGGCTACTTCCCGCGCTCGAGCTCGATCCTGCGCCGCGTCCACGACGAGCACCTGGTCGGCCTGTTCTACGGCCAGCGGGCGCTCTGCATCGGCGCACTGATGCCGCTCAACTACGTCGGCACGAGCGAGCACTCGTACGCCAAGCTGACGCCCTTCCGGCGCCTCGCCCATACCGCCCAGGCATTCGAGAAGATCTACTTCGGCTCGCGCGAGGAGGCCGACCGCGTCCTCGACTACGTCCACCGGCTCCACGACAAGGTGCAGGGGACGATCGAGCGCGAAACCGGGCCGGTCCCCGCCGGAACGCCCTACTCGGCCTTCGACCCCGAGCTGATGCTGTGGACGGTGGCCGTGATCGCCGACTCCGCGCAGTGCTTCTATGAGCTGCTCGTCCGCCGCCTGTCCGACCGCGAGCGCGAGGAGTTGTGGCAGGACTACCTGCGCTTCGGCGAACTGTTCGGCATGCCCCGCGAGCGCTCCCCGCGGTCCTACGCCGAGTTCCGCTCCTACTGGCGGGAGCAGCTCGCCGGCGATCAGCTGTACCTGACCGATGAGGCCCGCTACGTCGGCTACGCGACCGCCTTCGAGATCCCCCTACCGCGACTGCACCAACCGGCCAAGCACGTCCACGACCTGATCATGCTCGGCAGCCTCCCGCCTCGCGTCCGCGAGCTTTACGACCTGCCGTTCGGGCCCGGCCAAGCGGCTGCCTTCGCGACTGCCGTGACCGCCGTCCGCACCGCCCGGCGCCTGACCCCGACGGCCCTCGCCCGCGGCTGGAACACACGCTCCTTCCAGCGCGTGTCCGCCACCGAGCGCTGGCGAATCGATCACGGCCATCCCACCCCCCAGATCCACGACGACGGCCCCGCCGGCATCCGGATGCCGGCCTGAGCGGCGCGTCAGAGCTCGAGTACGACCTTGCCCGTCGCCTCGCGGCGATCGAGCGCGTGGAGGGCGTCGGCGACGCGCTCGAGCGGGAACCGCGCGCCGACGATCGGCGCGACGAAGCCTGCCTCGATCAGGCGGCTGATCTCGGCGCCGATCTGGGTCGTCACGTCGGGCTTGCTCATCACGTAGGCGCCCCAGCCGGCCCCGATCACCTCGGTGTTGCCGAGCAGCAGGCGGTTGACGCGAACCTCGGGAATCGAGCCGCCGGTGAAGCCGACGACGACCACCCGGCCGCCCTCGCGAAGCGAGCGCAGGCTGTCGGTGAAGCGATCGCCGCCAACCGGGTCGAGCACCAGGTCGACGCCGCCACCGGTCAGCTCCTTGGCCTCGTCCTTCCAGGCACCGTCGGAGCGCAATACCTCGTCAGCGCCCGCCGCGCGCGCGACCTCCTCCTTCGCATCGGTCGAGACGACCCCGATCGTCTTCGCACCGAGCCCCTTGGCGACCTGGAGCGTCGCTGTCCCGACGCCGCCGGCGGCGCCGTGGACGAGCACAGTCTCCCCCTCCCGTAGCCGCCCGCGCAGCTTCAGCGCGAAATAGGCGGTGTGGTAGTTGAGGACGAGGCTCGCACCCTGGGCGTAGTCGAGCGAGTCGGGCAGCGCGAAGCAGAAGTAGGCCGGCGCGACCGCGACCTCGGCGAAGCCCCCCAGCATGCAGAACGCGGCGACGCGATCGCCGGCCTTGACGGCGGCACCGTCGGGCGCCGAGCGCACGATCCCGCCGACCTCACTGCCCGGGACGAACGGCAACGGCGGCTTGAGCTGGTACTCGCCGCGGCTCTGGAGCAGCTCGGGGAACGAGACCCCGGCCGCCTTGACCTCGACCAGCACCCCCTCACCGGGGGTGAACACGTGCGACGAATCAGGGTCCGGCAGCTCGACCAGCTTCAGCGCCGAGTCGGGGCCGGTCAGCTCGGTGATCTGGATCGCCTTCATCGAGGCGGGACCCTATCCGAACTCCTCCTCCAGCACCCGGATCGCGCGCGGCCGCGCCCGCAGCACATCGAGCTCGGCGATCGCGTCCATCGCGACCGCGAATCGGGACTCGAGCACCGGGTGAACGACCATCACCAGCCGGGCCTGCGTCGCCGAGGCCCTTTTGGACGACCGACTTGACCGACACCTCCTGCTGGCCAAGGACCGTCGCCACCTGCGCCAGCACGCCGGGCTGATCGTCGACTTCGAGGTGCAGGTAGAAGGACGAGACGACGTCCTGGACGATCTCGAGCGAGCCCGTCGTCGGCGGGGTCGAGGCGGGCGGGATCATCGCGCTGATCACATCGCCGAGCACCGCGGTGGCGGTCTGGGGGCCACCCGCCCCAGGGCCCGACATCGTGATCTCGGTGATCGCCTCGGACTCGACCGTGACCGCGTTGAACGGCCCGCCAACCGAGGCGAGCGGATGCCCCGCGTACAGGAACGCCGGATGTACGCGGACCGACAGGCCGCCGCCGATCCGCTCGGCGGTCCCGATCAGCTTCAGCCCGAGCCTCAACTCGCGGGCGTACTCGAGGTCGTCGGGCTTGATCTGCTCGATCCCCTCATAGCGGACCTGATCGAGGTGCACGGGCGTGTCGAACGCGAGTCGCGCGAGGATCGCCATCTTCGCGGCAGCATCGCGCCCGTCGACGTCCTCGGACGGGTCGGCCTCGGCGTAGCCGAGTCGCTGCGCCTCCGCCAGGGCATCGTCGTAGGTCATCCCGGTCCGCGCCATCTCACTGAGGATGAAGTTGGTGGTCCCGTTGACGATCCCGTGGATGCGGTCGATTCTGGCGCCGGCGAGCGACTCCTGGACGACGCGGATCACCGGCACGACGCCCGCCACCGCGGCCTCGAACCGGAGCTGCACCCCCTCGGTGCGGGCCGCGTCCCAAAGCTCCTCGCCGTACTGCGACAGCAGCTGTTTGTTCGCGGTCACGACGTGGCGTCCTGAACGCAGCGCCCGCAACACGTAGTCGCGGGCCGGGTCGATGCCGCCGATCAGCTCGACGATCAGATCCGACTGATCGAGCAACTCGTCGAACGAGCCGCGGCTGCGGGTCAGAACGCCGGCGATCACGGGCCGGTGCCCGGTCAGCACCTCGATCCTGTCGGCGTGCTCGGGCAGCAGCTTCGCGAACGCGCCGCCGACCGTGCCATGACCGAGCAGGCCTATCCGGAAAGGCTGCTCACTCGACATCGCGGGCCGCCAGATCGTCGTAGCTCTCGCGCCGGACGACCACGCGGGCCTCGCCGTCACGACAGAAGATCACCGGGGGCCGCGGCACCCCGTTGTAGTTGTTGGCCATCGAGTATCCGTAGGCGCCGGTCACCGGTGTCGCGAGCACGTCGCCCGGGGCTGGGTCCGCGAGCGCCGTGTCGCGCACGATCACATCACCGGACTCGCAGTGCTTACCGGCCACCTGGCAGTGCTCTCTCGCCGGCGCCAGCGGCCGGTCGGCGATCATCGCCTCGTAGACGGCGCCGTACAGCATCGGCCGCAGGTTGTCGGACATGCCGCCATCGACCGCGACCCAGGTCGAGACGTTGCGCTTGACGGTCTCCACCGTGTACAGGGTCACGGTCGAGTTCGCGACCAGCGCTCGCCCCGGCTCGAGCAGAAGGCGCTTGTCCGCGCCGAGCTGCTCGTGGACGGCGGTCACGATCGTCTCGACGTAGTCGGCGATCGACGGCGGCTGCTGCGACGCCGTGTATGCGACGCCGAGCCCACCCCCGAGGTTGTAGACGGGAAACTCGCCGAGCCGCGCAATCGCCGCAACCGCGGCGCGGAACGGCTCGAGCTCGAACAGCTGCGAGCCGATGTGGAAGTGCAATCCGACCAGCTCCAGGTGCGGGGTCGCCTGCAGCCGCCCGATCGCGTCGCCCGCCTCCGAGATCGAGAAGCCGAACTTCGAGTCGGCCTGCCCGGTCGAGATCGCGCGGTGGGTGTCGCCGGCGACGCCCGGCGTGACGCGGATCAGAACCTCCTGACGGCGACCCCGCTGCGCCGCGATCGCTTCGAGTCGGTCGATCTCGTGAACAGAGTCGAGCACGATGTGGCCGACGCGGGCGTCGAGCGCCTCGTTCAGCTCGCGCCCGGACTTGGCGTTGCCGTGGAAGTAGATGCGACCCGGGTCGAACCCTCCCCGCAGCGCCAGCGCGAGCTCGCCGCCGGAGGCGACGTCGCACGCCAGCCCCTCCTGCGCCAGGACGCGATACACGGCTGTGCACGGAAACGCCTTCGAGGCGAACAGAACATCGAAGTCGGCGTGGCGATCGCCGAGCGCGTCGAGGAAAGCGCGCGCGCGGATCCGCAGGTCGTCCTCGGCGACGACGTACGCGGGCGTGCCGAACTCGCGCGCGAGCTCGACCGCGTCGCAACCCCCGATCTCGAGCCGACCTCGCTCGTTGACGCGGGTGCCGTGCGGGTACACGTGGGAGATCGAGGTCGCGATCGAGGTCACGGGACGCGATCATGCCATGCGCCCCGCGTCATGGGATCATCGGCGCATGCGACAGATGCGAACCGTGAACCCCGTGCGGCCTGCGGAGATGGGAAAGTGCGACGGCCTCGCGTATTCGTTGTGGCTGCCCGAGGCGGTCGCACCACGCGGCGGGATCGTGGTCTTGCACGGAGCCGGGTCGTGCAAGGAGAGCCATTACGACTTCGCCCGCGCGGCGCTTCCGTACGGGCTGGCCGTGATCGTCTTCGACCAGCGTGGTCATGGCGAGAGCGACGGCCCGATGGACGCTCGCGCCGTGCAGGACATCGCCTCGATCGCAACCGCGCTGCGCGGGGCACTCGGCGGCCCGCCATCTGCGATCGCAGTCCGCGGCTCGAGTATGGGCGGCTACCTGGCGCTGGTGGCAGCGGCCGAGATCGACGCCGCCGCCGTCGTCGCGATCTGTCCGGCCAGTGGTGAGGGACTTCGTCGCGGGCTCGCGGCGGGGCGATTCCCGTTCGCCGCCGATCAGCCCGCGCTCGATCCACTGTTCGCCGCCAACGACGTCAGCGCCGCCGTCGCGCGGCTGCAAATCCCGATCCTGCTGCTCCACGCCGAGGGTGACGAGATCGTCCCCGTGCAGCAGTCACGCGAGCTGGCAGCGGACCTGTCGCACCCGCACGGCAGGCTGATCGCGGTGCCCGGCGGCCATCACCGCTCGATCCAGCACGACGCCGAGATGCAGGCCGTCAGCCTGCGGTTCATCGCGCGCGAGATCTAGTTTCCGAGCAGGTGGTGGACCGTGCTGCCGGCGCCGGTGAGCACTCCACCGACCGCTCCGGTCGCACCGTTGACGGTATTTCCGACGGTGCCGCCGGTCTGCTTGACGACGCCGCCGAGTCCGGGGCTGACGGCCCCGACGCCGCTGCCAACGGCGCCGGTCGCGCCGCTGACCGCGCCACCCAGCTTCGAGCCCGTCTTCGTGACCGCGCCGCCGAGCGACCCTGTCGCCTGACCGACAGCGCCGCCGACTGCGCCGGTCGGGGTCGTGCCGCCACCGCCACCGCTACCGCCGCCGCCGCCGCCACCGCCACCGCCACCGCCACCGCTCGGGGTACCGGAAGTCGAGCCGGAGCCGGTCGGCGCCGTCGAGCCATGCCCAGGTGTGCTCACGCCGACGACCCGACTGGAGACCGTCGCGCTCGAGCGCCCGCTACCACGGCGAGCGGCCGATCCGCTCGCGTGGCGGGCGCCGCTACGGGCGGCGGACCGATTCCCGGCCGAGGCTGAGGTGGTCGTGGTGCTGATCGCCGTAGCCAGCCGCCTCGACGAGCTCGAGCCGCCGGTGACGTGAGTCGAGCTGGCGAGAACGGCGCCAGGAGCCGACTGCTCGCCGACCTGCGGCCACCCCTGAAAGGACACATAAGCGCTCGCGAGCACGAACAGGATCGCGGCCCCGGCGAGCATCGAACCCGCTGTGCCCAGCCCCGCGGCGTACGCGCGAGCGGCTCGGAGGGACCTTCCGATCGACACCTTCAACCGTTTGCTCTCCGGCTCCATCCCAACCTCATTATTTCATGCCGCCGCGACCGCTGTGCCAGTTGACGCAGTACGAACGCCGCCGTTGCGATTGAGCAGGACCAGCCAGATCCCGCCCACCGCCATCAACGCGATGCTCTCGAACTGTGGCGCGGTCAGACCAAGCGCAACGCGGTGGTTGCGCCGGATGAACTCGATCAGCAGCCGCTCGAGCCCCGCGAGCACCAGATAGAAGGCGAACAGTGCGCCGGGCCGGAATCGATCGCGCATCCGCCACAGCCACCACGCGACCAACCCCATCGCGACGGTCTCGTAGATCGGCGTCGGCAGCACGGTCACGCCGGGCGGGGTTGGAACCGTGCCGTGGGGATAGCTCATCGCGGTCGGCAGCGTCGAAACCTTGCCGTAGTCGCCGTCGCCCGACAGCTGGCATCCGATCCGCCCGATCGCGTAGCCCATCGCGAGCGGCACCGAGGCCAGGTCGAGCAGCGCGAGCGTCCGGATCCCCCGCCACCTCGCCCACGCGAGGACCGCGATCGCGCCGCCGATCAGGCCGCCGTACCAGACCAGCCCAGAGCCCGAGAACAGGCTCCCCAGCAGGTCATGCTTGACCTGACTGTAGTTCTGGATCACGAAGTACAGGCGCGACCCGACCAGACCACCGATCAGCGCGGCGCACGCCATCTCGTAGGCCCAGTCGGGAGGCTTACCCAGCTCGCGCAGCCGGCGAAACAGGATCGCGCCGGCGGCGATGAACCCGCACGCGAACACGATCCCGAACGACTTCAACGACAGGCCGAGGACGTGGATCTGAGGCTGCACGCCGAAGAGGTTAGGGAAGCCCGGATGATCGAACGCCGCCAGGCGCCGACCCTCGCGCAACGTCTGCGGCGGGCGATTGCAGATAATCCGCGACCGTGCTGCCCAGCGTCGCGATCCTGTGTGGCGGCCGCGGCACGCGGCTGCAGGAGCACACCCAATCGATCCCGAAGCCGCTCGTCGAGATCGGGGGGCGCCCGATCCTCTGGCATGTGATGCAGATCTACCTGGCCCAGGGGTTCCGGCGCTTTGTGCTGCTGACCGGCTACCGCGCGGAGATGATCGAACAGTTCATCGCCGCCGAGGGCTGGCCGCATGACACCGATGTCACCTGTCTGGACACCGGCCTCGACACGCCGACCGGGGGCCGGCTCGCGAAGGCGGCCGGCGCGCTGGGCGGAGAGCGGTTCTGCGCCACGTATGCCGACGGCGTGGCCGACATCGACCTCGCCGCGTTGCTCTCAGACCACGAGGGCGCCGGCGCCACCGCGACGATGACGGTCGTGCGCCCCGAGCTCCAGTTCGGAGTCGCCGAGCTCGGCGGCGACGGGCTCGTGCGCGGATTTGTCGAGAAACCCCGCAGCGAGCGTTGGGTCAACGGTGGGTTCTTCTGCTTTGAGCCGGCGCTGTTCGAGCTGCTGAGCGACGATTCGGTGCTCGAGCGTGCGCCGCTCCAGCGGCTGGCGAGGGCCGGCTCGCTGCGCGCCTTCCGCCACGAGGGCTTCTGGGACTGCATGGACACCTACAAGGACGCCGTGATGCTGAACGATCTGTGGGCGAGCGGGCGAGCACCATGGAAGCTCTGGAGCTGAGCGGCCAATCGGTCCTGGTGACCGGCGGCTATGGGCTGCTGGGAAGCTGGTTGGTCAAGCGGCTGCTCGAGTCCGCCGCCCGGGTGACGGTCGTGCGGCGAGACGAACCCACCGGCACGCCGCTGCGGTTGATGGGCCTCGAGCAGTCGGTCAATGTCGTCGCCGGCGACATCTGCGCCGAGGGCCTGATCGCCCGCGCGTTGGCCGAATACGAGGTTGACAGCGTGTTTCACCTGGCGGCCCAGACGATCGTGCCGACCGCCAACCGCTCGCCGCAGCCGACCTTCGAAACGAACATCCGCGGCAGCTGGATCGTGCTCGAGGCCTGCCGCCTTCAGCGCGTCCAGCGGGTCGTCGTCGCCTCCTCTGACAAGGCGTACGGACCCCATCGGGACCTCCCGTACCGGGAGGACTTCGCGCTCGCGCCGATCTACCCCTACGACGTCTCCAAGGCGGCGACCGACATGCTCGCGCGCTCCTACTGGCACACGTTCGAGCTGCCCGTGGCCGTGACCCGGTTCGCGAACCTCTACGGCGGCGGCGACACCAATCGCTCGCGCCTGGTCCCCGAGGCGGTCGCCGCCGCGCTCGAGGGCCGCGCGCCGCTGGTCCGCTCCGACGGCTCCCCAGAGCGTGACTTCCTGTACGCCGAGGACGCGGTCGCCGCCTATCTCGCGATCTGGAGTGCGCTCGGCCGCGGCACCGAAGCGTGCGGTGAGGCGTTCAACGCGGGGAGCGGCAGCCCCCACCGGGTAATCGACGTGGTCGAGCTGATCTGCCGCCTGGCGGGCACTGGCGTGCGCCCCGAGATCCGCGGCTCGGGCACGCCGGCAGGCGAGATCGACCGCCAGTGGGTCGACTTCGGCAAGCTGCAGGCGATCACCGGGTGGCGCCCGGAGACCCCACTCGAGGAGGGACTTCGCCGCACGATCGAGTGGGAGCGAGCGCACTCGAGATAGCCCTCACGGTCCGAGTGCCGCCGCCGTCACTTCGCTCGCGTTAGCGCCGCCTTGAACCCCCGCTTACGGCGTCTGCCAACATCTCTTTAGGTATGGCTCGATCAAGATCATTTGGAAAGGATCGTGGGCTCCAGGCCCGGATGCTGCTGACGCTGTTCCTGCTCGGACTGGTCTACGCAATCCTGATCGCCGTGCTGATCGCCGCCGGCGTCGGCGCCGTCTCGGTCGCGCTCATCGCCGGGGTCCTGTTCCTGGTCCAGTACTTCACCTCGGACAAGATCGCGCTGTACTCGATGGGCGCGCACGAGGTCACCCCGCAGGAGGCGCCGCGGCTCCATGCCGCGATCGACCGCCTCTGCATCCAGGCGAACCTACCCAAGCCGCGAGTCGCGATCGCGCAGACGCCGATGCCGAACGCGTTCGCGATCGGCCGCTCGCCGAAGTCCGCGACCGTCTGCGCGACCACCGGCATCCTCGATCTGCTCGACGACGCCGAGCTCGAAGCCGTTCTCGGCCACGAGCTCACGCACGTCCAGAACCGCGACGTGCTGGTGATGACGATCGCGAGCTTCTTCGCCTCGATCGCCGCCTTTATCGTCCAAATTGGCTTCTGGTTCAACCTCGGCGACAACGAGGACAACGGCATCGGCGGAATCGTGATCGTGCTCGTGTCGGCGCTCGTATACGTGTTCTCGTTCGTCCTGCTGCAGGCGCTGTCGCGCTACCGCGAGTTTGCCGCCGACCGCGGGTCGGCGATCATCACCGGCCGCCCGAGCGCGCTGATCTCGGCGCTGATGAAGATCAGCGGCGGCATGGAGCGAATCCCGCAGCGAGACCTGCGCGAGGCGTCGGGCGAGCTTGCGGCGTTCTACATCTTCCCGCCCAAGGCCAAGCAGACCGTCGCCAGCCTGTTCGCGACCCATCCGCCGCTCGAGGCGCGGATCGCGGCGCTGCAGCGGCTCGAGGCGCAGCTGCAGGGTTCGGCGTAAGCGATCCGGCTGCAATGGGCTTCTTCGACGTGATTACCGGCAAGCGCAAGCTTGCCGGGCCCGCGCCCGACCGACTGTTCGCGATCACGACCGCATACGTGAAGTTCGAGACCGAGCTCGGGCTGACCACCCGCGGCAGCGCCGCGATCGTCTTCCAGGCCCTCTCGACGGCCGACTTCGACTCGATCCTGCGGGACACCGAGGAGCTCGTCCGCGCGACCGCGAGCGACAGCAACACGACCGTCGAGAGCTCGAACGACAGCTACGGCTACCGCTGGCTGGTGCTGCGTGGCGACAGCTTCGAAGACCTCGTCGTCGGAATCAACGCGGTCAGTGGCGCGCTCGAGGCCGGTGGCTACGGCGATCGCGTGCTGTGCGCCGTGTTCGCATTCGCCGATCGCAACCAGCAGTCGCTGTACTGGATCTACAACTACAAGCGCGGCGCTTTCTACCCGTTCGTGCCCTCCGGCGAGCAGCAGCGCGACAACGAGCGCGAGCTTGTGCTGAAGGCGCAGGTCGGCGCGGAGCTCCCGGTCGAGCAAGAGCTCGAGCGTTGGTTCCCGCTGTGGGGAGCCCCGATTTGAGCTCGGAGTGGCTGCCGCCGGCGCTCCGTTCAGACGAACCCGCGCGCTCGCTCGCCGAGCTGATCAGCGACGGTGATCACGACGCGCTCCACGGCTTCCGCGATGCCCACGAGGCCGCCGTTCGTGCCTACTGCGCAACCGTCTGCGCGCCCGAGATCGTCGATCAGGCGGTTGACGCATCATTCGGCGACCTGTTCGGTCGCCTGCGCGCGGTCGGGGCGGCGAACGCCGATCTCGAGGCTCTCCTGCTGAAGGCGGCGCGGTCGGCCGCGGCCGGGCGGTTCGCGGTCGAGGTGCCCGACAGCGCGCCCGCAGATCAGACCGACATCTGCCCGTTCGTGCCCGAGCTGCTGGCCGCGCGCGCCAACGGCGAGCTCGACGACGGTGAGACCGAGCTCAGCCGCCACGTGCGGACCTGCGCTGTCTGCGGCGGCAGCGAGGCGCGGATGCGAGCGGCCGAGCGAGCGTACGCAGCTGCCGTGCCCGGAGGCATGGAGATCCTCGACGAGCCTGCCCCACTGCTCGACGAGGCGGGTGGGACTGAGGGGCTGGTCGAGGGGGTCAAGAGGGTCGGGGCGGTCGAAGCGTCGGGGCCGGCGGAGGCGGAGGCGGTCGAAGCATCGGGGCCGGCGGAGGCGGAGGCGGTCGAAGCATCGGGGCCGGCGGAGGCGGAGGCGGTCGAAGCATCGGGGCCGGCGGAGGCGGAGGCGGTCGAAGCGTCGGGGCCGGCGGAGCCAGCCGCGGCGGTCGAGCCCGCGCCGGGGCCGGCGGCGGCGGAGGCGGTCGAACCCCCGGGGCCGGCGGCGGCCGAGGGCGTCGAGGCACCCGAGGCCGAACCCCCCGCGGCCGTCGAACCCCCCGAGGCCGAACCCCCCGCGGCCACCGAGCCAGAGCCCGAACCGCCCGCGGCCACCGAGCCCCCGGCGCTGCCCGAACCGCCCGCGGCCGTCGAAGCCCCCCCACCCCTCGCGCCACCCCCACCTCCTGAGCAACACTTGCCCCCCGCACCCCCGGAACCGCCGCCAACCGTCGTTCGGCGCAGCGGCGGCCTCGTCGGCGGAGTCAAACGCGCGCTCGGAGGACTGACAGACCGCTCCCGGCGCTAGCTGTCGCCCCGATTCACCCCCGCGCGCGGAACTTTCGCATTTAAACGCCGAATGCCGGCGGTGAATTGCGGTTCATCGGCTCGGAGGCGCGAGCGGCGTAGCTACGATGGCTCGCCGTGGGAAGCGTCCGGCCTCATCTGCGGCTGCCGTTGTCGACCGCACCCCGAACCGCAACCGCACCCCGAACCGCGACCGCACCCCGAACCGCGACCGCACCCCGAACCGCGACCGCACCCCGAACCGCGACCGCACCCCGAACCGCGACCGCACCCCGAACCGCGACCGCACCCCGAACCGCGACGGCACTCCGAACCGCGACCGCAACCGCCCTCGCGCTGCTGGCCGCAGCCGCACTCCCGGCCGCAGCGAGCGCGCACCGTGGGATGCCGGGACCGGCGACATTCGCCACCGGCCTCGTCGACGAGGCGATGTTCCAGAACCCGAGCGCCGCCGTGCGAACCCAGTGGCTGGCGCGAGCGCGGCGTATCCACTCGACCTGGATCCGGCTGCGGGCGAACTGGTTCCTGATCGCCCCGACCGACCGACCGCGGGGCTTTCAACCGTCGAACCCCCGCTCCGAGGGCTACGACTGGACAACGCTCGACGCCTCGCTGCGAAGCGCCGCGACGGCCCGGCAGAACGTGATCCTGCAGCTCGTCGCGCCGCCGCGGTGGGCGCTTGGACGCCACGTTCCCGCCCGCACGCCGCCCGACACGTGGCGCCCGAACGCGACCGCCGTCGGGGCGTTCGCACGAGCACTCGCGACTCGGTACTCGGGCCGCTTCCCAGATCCGCTGTTCCCCGGGCGCCGGCTCCCGCGGGTGACCCACTTCCAGATCTGGAACGAGCCGAACCTGCCGACCTACCTCTCGCCCCAGTGGACGCGCCGGCGCGACGGCTCGTGGGCTCCCGCCAGCCCATCGATCTACCGCAGGATGCTCAACGCCGGCTACGCCAACATCAAGGCCGTCCAACCGCACGCCGTCGTGCTGGCGGCGGGAACGGCACCCTACGGCGACCCGACCGGGAAAGGGCGCATGTACCCGGTCGTGTTCACGCGCGAGCTCCTGTGTCTGCACGGCTCGCGGCTGGCGCCCGAGCGGTGCCCGCGACCCGCTCACCTCGACGGGCTCGATCACCACCCGTACTCACTCACTCCGACCCTCCGCGCCAGGGTCACGGGCGATGTCAGCGTGCCCGATATCTGGCGGCTGACGCGCATCCTGCATGCCGCGCAGCGGCGTCACCGGGTGCTTCCGCGCGGCCCGAAGTCGATCTGGGTCACCGAGATCGACTGGGACTCCAACCCGCCCGACCGCCACAGCCGGGTGTCGCTCGCGGCCCAGGCCCGGTATCTCGCGCTGGCCTTCTACGAGCTGTGGCACCAGCGGGTTGGCCACGTGCTCTGGTTCCTGATCCGCGACGCCGCCTATCGCAACCTGACAGGCGCCGGTCTGTACTTCCACAGCGGCCGCGCCAAGCCCGCCGTCGCGGCGTTTCGCTTCCCGTTCGTGGCGCTTGCCCGCGGGCACGGCGCCGTCTTGCTGTGGGGCCGCGCGCCGCACGGCGGCTACGTGACCGTGCAGCGCCGGCGGCATGGGACCTGGTCTCGCATCGCCCGGATTCGCACCACTCGCGGCGGCGTCTTCTACGCGCACCGGACGCTCGGTCGGCACCGGCTGCTGAGGGCCCGGCAGGGCGCGACCGCGAGCGAGCCGTTCAGCGCGTCTTGAAGTAGGGCGCGTAGACGAACGCAGCCGATAGCGGCCGCAAGCTGTGAGCCTGCCGATAGTCGCGCGCCGCGGCGGCGATCTCACCGGACTCGGTCTGCACCCGCGCGAGCAGTAGCCAGTGGACGTAGTTGGTCGGCTCGTGCGAGATCGCGCGACGTAGGTCCTGAGCAGCGGCGACGTATTGGCCGGCGGCCTCACGGACGAGAGCCCGCTGGTCGTAGGCGCTCGCCGACCACGGCTCCGCGCCGACGGCGTCCGCCGCCCAGGCGAGCGCGAGCGGCTCGTTGCCCTGCCGGACGGCCGCCTGGCTGCGACGGATTTCGACCGTGCTGAGCAGGCTTGGGACCTGGACCGCGCAGGCCAGGATCGCCGCCACCGCCAGACCCCCCCGCGCCCACCAGGCCAGCCGCCTCGGCTGGCCGCCGAGTCGCGGCGCGATCGCGGCGATGCCGCTGATTGCAAGCACGGTCACGGCCGTCGACTCCCACATCCAGTCGACCGACGCGTGCAGCAGGTACACGATCAGCGCCGCCAGGAACGCGACCGCGGCTCCCGTGCTCGAGCGCCGGCGCGTCCGCAGCCGGACGAAGATGCCAACGCCGAGCGCCGCGAGCACGACCGCCGCGATCAGCAGTAGCCCCGGCGCACCGAGCTCGGCGAGGTTCTGCAACCAGATGTTGTGCGCGTCGTGGAGGAACTCGTAGTCCGCCGCGTGTCGGTTCCACCAGAACGCGAAGGTGCCCGCCCCGGTCCCGGTCGCTGGGTGAGCTTCGAACGCGTTCAGCGCCGACTTCCAGACGTAATAGCGGCTGCCGCTGAGGTTCATCAGCCGGGCGGTCGGATCGGCGCTCTGCGCCGAGACCGGATGGGTGAACGAGTGCCACGCCCGCGAAGCGAGGCGGGGCCCGAACACGGCTGCCGGAAGCAGGATGCCGACCAGCGCCAGCGCTGCCAGCCCGCGGCCGAGCGGCCGCGGAAGCGTTCGCCGATCGATCCGCAGGGCCGCCGTCGCGACCGCACCGCCGGCGCACAGCCCGGCCCCGAACAGGAGCGCGGCGATCACACCGGCCGAGCCGGCCGAGCCGGTCGCGTGGGCGATCTCCGGCGCGCCGCGGATCGCGAGAATCGTCACCGCAGTCCCGACCGCCACCAGTAGCGCGTGGATCGCGGCGGTCAGGCGATTGCGGCTCAGCGCGACGACCGCGATCACCGCCAGCGCAGTCCCGGCGACGCCCGCCCGCGAGTAGCTCAAATACGTTGCCGCGCAGCTGAACGGGACCAGCGCGAGCATCACCGCGCGCGTCCGCCGAGACTTCTCGTGGGCGCTCAGCGCGAGCCCGATCGCGGTTGCGATCGCCCCCCAGGCGGCGACGGCGTTCCAGTAGCCGAGCGGATAGCTGAGCCGATCGGTGTGAAGAGCAGCGGCGGCGGCAGCGTTGCCGAATGCCGACGGGACCAGCCGGCTTGCGACCGCGAGGACCGACACCAGCAGCGCGCCGAACCCGACGCCGTTGGACGCCGCTCGCCACGTGCGCCCGTCGAGCGCGAACGCGATCAGGGCCGCGAGCCCGAGATAGTCGAGCGAGCGCGCGACCTCGATCATCGTCCGCTCGGAGCTCTCGGTCCAGGTAAGGCTGGCCGCGGTCCACGCCGCATAGGCGAGCAGCAGTCCCAGGAGCACGAGCACGGCGCGCGACGGCCGCGATCGCGGCAGCAGGCCAAATGCGACGCCGGTCGCGAGCAGCCACCAGACGACGATCCCGTAGGACTCGAACACGACGACGTCGTCGGAGCCGCTCCGCAGGGCGTACAGGACGATCAGCGCTGCGCCTGCCACGAACGCGAGCGCACGCGCCGGGTCGCGGCGCGATCGCCGCGCCGGGCCCCGCTGTACTGGCGGCACCGCCGGCTGCCGCTGATCGACGTCGGACGTGGCCTCGCCGTCGAGCTCGGACAACCGGCGCTCGAGCGTGGAGTCCTCGGTTAGCATCTCTCGCCGCCGATGCTGCGAACGGTGGGGATCAGCTTGTTCGCGACCGTCGCTGTCGCGATCGCCGCGCCGCCGGCCCTGGCGAGCCAGGCCGGCGCGCCCTGCAGCGGGTCACCGACGGTCGGCTCGATCAACCAGTACTGCGAGGCGATTCCGGGGGCGTCCGGCAGCCACACGCCAGGTCCGGGCACGGCGGCGCTGGCCGGGACGCTGTCGCCGTCGGCGCGACGAGCGCTCGCTCGCCACCGGCGAGCTTCGGCACGGCTGCTGACGCTGCCGGCCGGTGGCCGGCGGTTGCTGCGCGCCGCGGACACGACTAGGCCGTTGCCGCCGGCTCGAGCAGATGCTCTCTCACTGTCACTCCCGCTTCTCCTTGCGCTTCTGGCGGTGGCTGTCGCGATGGCATCGCTCGCGTACGCGCGTCGACGCCGGCGTGTCCCTGCTCCGTGACTCCCGTTGCACGTGCCCAACCCGAGCACGATCTTGGCAGCATCCGCCGCCTGACGCGTCAGTTCACTTTCACTGACACGTGACCGCTGCGTTCGATTGCCCGTTCGATCGCAGCTGCGAGCAGCTTGTCACCAAGCGCGTCAGGGTGGAGCTCGTCGGGCTGGAACAGTGCCCGCCGCTTCCCGAGCACGCGATCGGCATCGACGGTCACGACGTAGCTTCCGAACTCCTTCGCCACCCCGGCGATGCTGGCGTTCAACGCGGTCACGGTCGCGTCGGTGGGGACGAACGGCGAGTGGATGATCCGATACGCCCGATAGCTCGGCAGCCGTGGCTGCTCGACGAGCACGACCAGCGGCGGGCGGCGTGACTCGAGCTGCCACCCGACGAGGTTGGCACCGCCTTTGATGGCGGTGATCACGCACCGGATCAGGTGGCTCCCGGCGCCCACCGCGATCCGGTAGGCGACCGGCGTGCTGATCACCGGGGCGGGGGGCGGTGGCGACAGCCGGCGCGTATCGAAGCTCCCGACCGGCCTGCCGTCGAGCGTGAACGCGTATCTGGCGCCGACCCCGCGGCGGATCGTCATCAGGAACGCGACCGATCCCCCGGGAAACGATCGGGGGCTCGCCCAGGTGAAGGCGCCCGCGCGCCGCGTCACCTTCTCGCCGACCGAATCGGACCACGCCCCGCTGTAGCGCAGGGCGCTGTCGCGGTAGCCGTGGATCGCCAAGAAGCCGCTGCGCAGGCGGCTGACGAGCAGACGCAGGGCACCGCGAAAACCGCCGAGCGAGGGCCCGAACAGGCCGAGGTCGTTGATGCCCCACATCACGATCGACAGCTGCCGCGAAGCGTCGTGCGGTATCTGCCCAAGCGTTGCCAGCAGCTGGCTCTGCAAGCTCGAGCCGCTGACGCCGTCGTTGGTCACGGGCAGCCGATACCGCCGGCAGACCAGGTTCAGGAACGTCTGGTCGGGCCGCAGGCCGGCGCCTGCGACGTAGCTGTGGCCATAGCCCGTGCATCCCTGCGCGACGCCGATGTCGTCGACCGCCAGCGGCGTGCGCGCGGCTCGGTCCGTCGTGGCGCCGCCGCACCCAGCCGCGATCAGCGCCGCCGCGGCGAGGGCCAACAGGAGCCATCGCCGACCGCCCCAGTCAGCACTGCGCCGCATCAGCACGGCAGCTGTTCGCCGCGGCGTTGATCCGTCCGAGCACGTGGCCGACCTCGACACGAGCGCGCTCGCTCGTCGACTCCGCCAGTCGCAGGTCCGAGAGGTTGCCAGTAGCGACCGCGCTCTGCGCCTGCTTCAGCGCCTTCAGCTCGGTACCGAGCGCGGCGACCAGCCGCAGATGCAGCGAACGCAGCGGCGCCGGGGGCTGGACCGCCCGGTACGCAACCAGACCGCGCTCGAGCAACCGGAACTCCTCCGCGGGCCGAACGTGCCTGCCGGCGAGGTGTTGATCGATCCGCCCGATCGCCTCCTGGTAGCGAAGCGTGCTCTGCTGCGTCTGATCGTTGCCGACGAGCACGCACCCTCCCAGCGTCAGGACCACCGCCGGCGCGGCAAGGCCAGCCAGCAGACGCCCGTGAACCCTCATGAGCGGACGATACCGTGCGCTCCGGGCAGCAAAAACCATCTGCCGCGCGCCGCGAGATGAGGCGGTAGAGTCATCGACAGCATCTTCGGCAGGGAACTGGAGTTGTGTTAGGCGATCGCACGCTAAGGTGCGGTCGACCGAGTGGCAGGGAGGGCTGGTGCATGCCGGTTTCTCGGGAAATGACCAACGAACGATCAGACACGACGCTCGCCGACTACCTCCGAGTCATCGGTCAGCGCAAGCTGTTCATCGCCGCCGTGGCGCTGATCTGCACCGCGGTTGCACTCGGAGTGTCGCTGCTTCAGAAACCGACCTATCAGGCGACGGCGTCGCTCAACGTTCGCGACCCCACTCAGGATCTGACACTGCTCGGCACCGCCTTCGTCAGCGGGCAGACGCCGCTGCAGCTCGCGACCGCGCACGCGTCACAGGTGACACGCCCCGAGGTCGTCCGTGCCGCCAAGCGAGCGCTGCACACGCCGCTGACACAGGCACAGTTGAAGCAGGCCGTGGCCGTGTCGGTCGACCCCAACTCCGATCTGGTCATGATCACCGCCCAGGCCCGCCGCGCGAACGACGCCGCAGCGATCGCCAACGCGTTCGCGCAGCGCGACGCAGCGATTACGACGACCGAGGCGCGGGTCGGTTACGCGGCCGCCGCTCGCAAGCTGTCGGATCGCCTCCACAGGGTCAGCAGTGCGCAGGCCGCCAGCACAAAGGCGATCTACATTGACCAGCTCTCGCGGCTGCAGGATCTGAGCTCGGTCGCGACCCCGGTGTCGGTCAACACGTCGGCCGGGATTCCCGGGTCGCCAAGCTCGCCGAAGCCCGTTCGCAACGCGATCGCGGCGCTGATCTTCGGCCTCTTCCTCGCAATCGCCCTTGCCTATGTGCGCGACCGATTCGACCGCCGTCTGCGCCACGCCGACGACGTCGAGGGGCAGCTCGAGTTCCCGGTCGTCGGTCACGTCCGCGCTTCCGCGCTTGGCCACGCGGGCGGATCTGCAGGCGGCTCGGGCACCGGGCTCGGACCGCTCGACGCGATCGACGAGGAGTCGTTCCGGATCCTGCGCCAGAACGTCCGCTACCTTGCCGCCGGCGACGAGCTCCGCACGGTGCTGGTGACGAGCTCGGTCGCCTCCGAGGGCAAGTCGACCGTCGCCGCATGCCTGGCGATGGCGAGCGCCGCGGCCGGCAACAGGACGCTGCTGGTCGAGTGCGACCTGCGCCGGCCGGTCCTCGCCAAGCGCTTCGGACTCTCGAGCGTGCCCGGGCTGACGGACTATCTGACCGGCCACGCCGAGCCACAGCAGATCATGCAGACGGTGCCGGCAGTCCATCCCGCCTCGGTGTCGGCCAACGGCAACGGACACGGGCCCGCTGACGGCGAGTCGCTGATCTGCATCGTCGCCGGCACAATCGCGCCGCGGCCCGCTGAGCTGCTCGCCTCGCAGGCGTTTCAGAGCTTCCTCGACGAGGTCGGCGAGGTGTATGACACCGTCATCCTCGACAGTCCGCCGCTGCTCGCCGTCGCCGACTCGCTCGAGCTGATTCCGCGCGTCGACAGCATCCTGATGTGCGTGCGGCTCGATCAGACGACACGTGATCAGGCACGCGCGGCGATGGCGGCCCTGGGTCGCCTTCCCGATCGGCCGACCGCGATCGTGCTGACCAACGTCAGCGAGAGGGCCGGCGGCTACTACTCCTACTACTACCGCTCGGCGGTCGCGGCCTGAGGCGCGGCGAGCGCCCGCTCGGCGGTCGCGGCCTGAGGCACGGCGAGCGCCCGCTCGCCGCCGGCGATCACGGCTTGATCCAGATCGCCGTGTCGGTCACGCCGTCGCTGCTCCACACGCAGCGCCAGTCCGCGACCAGCTCCTGAAAGCGCCGCCAGTCCTCGTCCGCCGGGCCCTTCCCGGCCCGCGAGTGCGGCGCGTGAGTCGGATGATCGAGGAACCAGTGGGCGTCGTCGACCAGCAGCAGGCCGCCGTGTGAGAGCTTCGGGACGGCAGCCAGCGCGCATCTGCCCCGGTGCTCGCCGTCGACGATGAACACGTCGACCTCTCCGTCGGCGAACTGCTCGACGGCGCGAACGTACTCGGGGTCGGCGCCGTTGCCAGACGGCCGCGACGACAGCAACCGAACCGAATCGGGATCGAGTCCCTCGGCCCTCAGCTGGTCGCGAACGCGCGCGAACCAGTCCGGATCGTGCTCGATGCTGTGCACTCGTCGGGTCCGCGCGGTCAGCCACACGGTGCTCCGCCCAGACCCCCACTCGACGCATGTGTCGGTCCGGCGAAGCATCTCGCCCAGATGCCGGGCGGCCTCGCGGGGCCACCACGGCTCGTCCGGCTTTCGTTGCTGCTCGTAGGCGAGCGCGAGCCGGTCGCAGATGTACCTCGGCGTCCAGAACCGCTTCGGGCGAAGTTGCACGTCGTACCTCCTACCGGGCGACTGGCAACGCGACGGGCCGCGGCGATCGCTCCCGTCTGGGTGAGTGAGACTGGGTCGGCTCGCGCGCCCACACCGGCCGCACTTTCAGGCGCGACATCGCGATCAGGATTCCGGGGATCACGTACAGGTACTTGTCAGCCACCTGGTTGTCGAACACGCCGTTGACGAGCCACACCCCGATCGTCACGACGGCAACTGCCACCGCGTCCCTGGGGGCGACCCGCCAGGCGCGCCTGGCGGCCGCCGCCAGGCCGCCGAGGAACACGAGGAACGAAGCCATCGCGATCACACCGCCGGCAGCGAGGATCTGCAGATAGATGACGTGCGCGTCCGTGATCACCGAGAAGCCGACGCCCTCGAGCGGGCGCGCCCCGATCTGGGTCAGCGCCAGCTGGGCATCGGCGCCGCGTTGGTAGTCGCTCCCGGCCGCGCTGGTATCCCCCGCTCCGAGCCGCAGCTGGTGGATCACGTGCCGGCCGACGTTTGTGAGCACGAGCACGGCGACCAGTCCCATCCCGAGGATCGGGAGCGCGAGCAGCCCGATCCTGTGCAGGCGTGGGACCGCCAGCGCCGTGACCACGATCGCGATCGCCGTCGCAACGATCCCGTCGCGCGAGCCCGACGCGTACACCCCGCCGATCAGCAGTACGAGCGCGATCACGGCCGCCATGTTCCACCGGCGGGAGCGGCCGAACCACAGCATCGCAGCGGGGATCGCGAGCACCGAGCTGAGTGCGAGATAGTTCGGGTGGATCGTCAGCCCCGACGAGCGATGGGCCTCGATCGCGTACGGCGCGAGGTGCAGCCCGCCGTAGTCGAGGACGCCGACGAGCGCGTTGATCACGCTCCCGATCGCCCACAGGTCGAGCAGCCGGGTGCAGCGCCGGGCGGTCGTCGCGGCAACCACCATCACCAGCGGAACGATCAACAGCGAAAGCTCGAACTTGGTCAGCGAGCCGAGGTCCGAGCGCGGCGGCAGGAACGGCGGGTAGGGTCCGAGCAGCGACTCCTGCTGCACGACCGCGCGGTTGGCGAGCTCGAGGTTGGTCGGGAACATCAGCGTCAACAGCGCGGCGAGCAGCGGGCCGGCGCCCGCGACCAGCAGCCACCCTGGTAGCGCCAGCGATCGGCGCGTGAGCACGAGGTGGGCGACGACGCTCGCGAACGCGAGCGCCATGAACGCGTTGCCGACGGCGCCACCGCCGATCCGGATCCCGTTCCAGGTGATCGTCAGGACCAGCAAGCTGACGGTGATCCAGACGAGCCGGTCGCTCGAGATCCCGAGCAGCGAGACGAGCATCACGAGCATCAGCCCGAGCACGAAGCCGGCGTAGGCGCCGAGCGCCGCGGCGCCGATCACGACGCCGCAGAAGCCGGCGCCGACCGCCACCCCGACCAGCGGCATCGACCGGCGGATCATGGCTCGCTCACCACCGCGACCGGTTCTCGGGCGACGGACGTCGACGGCGCCGCCAGCAGCGCGACCAGGATCGTCGCGACGCCCGCCGCGGCGGCGAGCGCCAGCGCGACCGCGACTCCCCTCGCGCCCGAGGCGGACAGCAGCACCACGAACGGGAACAGCGATCCGAGCGAGACGACCTCGGCGACGGTGCCCAGCGCCGGCCGTCCGGCCCCGCGGGCGCAGTCGCTGAGCACCCGCGTCAGGCAGAACAACAGCGCGCTGATCAGCAGGATCCGCGCGACCGCAACCGCCGAGCTGAACGCGCGGCCGAACAGAAGCGGGACCAGGAACGGGATCGCGAGCTCGGTCAGCGCAACCGTCGCGCCGCACAGCACCAGCGTCAGGCCCAAGAACTTCAGCGTCGCGCGCCGGCGCTCGCGCTCGCCGGTCACGGCGGCGACGTGCGGGTACGCGACGAGGCCGATGCTCTGAGCGATGAACCGCGGCAGGTTCGTGAACGCGACGCCGACCACATAGATCCCGAGTGCCGCCTGCGAGATGAACACGCCGACGATCGTCTGGTCGAGCTGGAACTGGGTCAGCGGCGATGCCGATCCGAGCAGCGCCTTCATCCCGAACACGAGCATCTCGCGGTTGGAGGGAAGCGCCGCGACCGAGTCGCCCGCCGGCGCCGCGACCCCGTCGTCTCCGAGCGCCCCCACCCCGTCGCCCTCCGGCGCCAGCGCCCTGACGGTCCGCCGGGCGACCGCGAGCGTGATCAGCGCCGACAGCACGTAGAGCGACACCCAGACGGTCGTGACCAGCACCAGATCACCGGTTCCGGTCAGCAACATCGCCATCAGCAGCAACGCGTTCAGCGGCGGGAAGATCAGCCGGCAGAGGTTGAGCGCCCTGAAGTCCTGGGTCCCCTGCAGGACCGCGAGCGCGTAGATCCACAGCAGGATCGCGGGCGAGGCGAGCAGGCTGATCGCCGCCGACAGCTGCACCGATCCCGGCGATGAGTGAAATACGCCGTACAGAACGCAGCCGTGGACGATCGTCAGGATCACGGCCTGCCAGATCACCTGGGCCCGGACGCGCGAGATCAGCCGCCGCGTCTGGCGCACATCGCGCGCGATCCAATAGGTCAGCGCCAGCGACAGCCCGAGCGTCGCCAGCAGCGGCAGCACCGACGCGAACAGCAGCAGCAGCGCCGAGCGGCCGCGGTCGAGCACTCCGAGGATCCGGGCCCCGGCGACGCCGCTCAGCAGCAGGCCGCCCTGGGTGAACAGACTTGTGGCGATGCTCCCCGCGACGTTTCGCCCCAGCGCCGAACGCTCGCGCATCTTGGTCGCCCAGCGGGGTGCCCGCGCGGAGCGCTTGCGCCGCATCGCCGGCAGCTCGACGAACCGGTAGCAGAGGCTCGCCAGAGCGATCGTCACGCCGCCGACGAGCGCGACGTCGACGAACACGCCGGGCCACCCGTGGACCAGCAGCCCGTGCTTGCCGAGCCACAGGATCACCGGCCAGTGGAGCAGATAGACGCTGTAGGAGGCGAGACCGACGAACACGACCGGCCTGCACTCGAGCAGACGGACGGGGCCTCGCGGCACCGACGAGCGCGCGAATGAGACCGTCACCCACAGCAGGATCAGCCCGCAGCCGAGGGCGGCGAGCGGGCTCTGGTTGGCGAGGTCTCCGAGCGCAAGCGCGCCGAGGCCGGTAAGCGCGAACGCGCGGGCAGGCAGCGCGCGCAACGTTGCCGGCGCGCAGTAGCTCGTCAGCGCTGCTGCGATCATCCCCCACGCGAACAGGTCGGCCTTCGCGAGGAAGCTGTTCTGGAAGACGTAGCCCCAGGTCGCCTCGTGCGTCGCGAACCCGAGCAGGCGGTGATCGATCACCTTGCCCGCGAGCCCGAGGAACAGCAGAACGACGGCGGGAGCGCACACGACGATCAGCCGCCGACGCCGGCTTCCGCGCCCGATCAGCATCCCCGCCGCCAGCACCAGCAGCGGTAGCACCAGATAGAAGACGATCTCGACGCTCAGCGACCACGCCGGCGGGATCCCGGTCAGGTTCGTGTGGGGCGTGTAGCTCTGTAGCAGCAGCACGTTCAGCACCGCCGCGTGGACGCTGTCGAAGCCCCCGGCCGCGTTCTGGTTGCCGGGCTGCGCCAGCGCCGACAGCAGCCAGGCGACGAGCAGCACGCACAGGTAGGCCGGCAGGATCCGCAGCGCGCGGTTGCGCAGGTAGGCGCTGATGCTGGGCAGCGGACGCCCGTCGATCAGCGCCGCGGCGAACGGCCGGTAGAGCAGGAACCCCGACAGCGTGAAGAACAGGATCAGGCCGATCGTTGCGATCGGCTCGATCAACCGCCACGCCGCGCCGAACTGCGCCTGGCCCGCCGGCGCCACCTGCCAGGTGTGCACGAGCAGCACCGTCAGGCACGCAAGCGCGCGCAGACCATCCATCCCTGCCAGCCGCCGACCTGACGTCGGCTTGGCCTCCACAAGCCGCATGACAGCTTGGCACTGTACCTCGCCAAGCGACGCGTCATACCCAGTTCCGCCGCTAGCATCACGCGGCCGATGAGCGCTGCAAAAGCGCCGCGACGCGCGGGAGTAGAGGTCGTCCGCGGCGAGGAACAAAACCGGTTCTTGATCTGGGAGGCCGGGGCCGGCGCGCCCCGCTCGCTCGATCCGTTTCGCTCCCACCCCGAGGCCGCGGCGGGCGATCTCGCCTACTTCGACGGCGTCGTACGCGAGCTCGACCGCGCGCTCGCCGGTCGCGGCCTGACGTTCGTCCTGACGTGGCACCTGGATGCGTTCGAGCCGGCGCTGCGAGACAGCATCGTGCTGCTGATCGGCGATGAGATGTACCAGACGCCCTCGTACGCCACCGATGTCAGGGCGATCTTCAAGACCGGCGGTACGCGACCCAACCCGCTGCGCGACACGCTCAGGCTCGAGCCGGCGATCCGTTGGCGGGTGCTGCTCCGGGAGCTTCGCAACGCGACCCGCTCGCGTCGCCGCCCGCGCGGGCGCGGCAACGCAGCGCCGATATTCGAACTGCCGATGGGGGTGTTCGGACTGCGCGAAGTCGACTGGCTCGAGCTCGACCAGCGGCCGGTCGACGTGTTCTTCGCCGGCTCGATCGAGAGTCAGTCGGGCTTCACCGTCCGTCCGCGGCTTGCCGCGCGCCGTCAGATGGCCGGCGCCCTACGCGCCGCGAGCGCTGCGCTCCCCGGGATCAAGGTCGACTGCACCAGCTCGGGACCGTTCGCCAACCCGACCGAGATGCTCGACGGCCGCGCCTACTCTCGGCGGCTGATGGCATCGAAGATCGCGCTGTGCCCGCGCGGTAACTTCGACGAGACCTTCAGACTGTGCGAGGCAGCCAAGTGCGGCTGCGTCGCGATCACCGAGCGGCTGCCGCGGCGCTGGTACAACGCGGGCGCGCCCGCGATCCAGCTCGACCGCTGGCAGCAGCTGCCCGCGACGCTCGAGGCGCTGCTGGCCGACCCACCCGAGCTGGCGCTCCGCGCGGCCGCGATGCGGCGTTGGTGGGGCGAGCGTCTGTCCGAGCGGGCCGCCGCCGCGTACATCGTCGAGGCACTGACGGGTTCGGGGCTGCTGGCGTGAGCGCGAGCCGCCTGCAGTCGCCGCTGCCGATCGCGGCGCCCGGGGAGACCGAATCGCGAAGCGCCTGGCGGTGGGCGGCGCGAGCCGTGCTCGTGCTGTGCGGTCTGCCGAAGACGCTCGCCTTCAACCTTCGCTACCTGCCGCTCCGCCAAGCGGTCCGTCTGCCGGTGCTGGTCAGCCACCGGATGGCGATCTTCAACCTCGGCGGGACCGTGAAGCTGACAGGCCCGATCCGCCCAGCCTCGGTGCTGCTCGGCTTCGGGGCCAACGGCGCCTTCGACTTCCGCCGCTCGCGGAGCGTCTGGCAGGTCGCCGGGGATGTCGTGTTCGAGGGGCCGGCGCGGCTCGGCAACGGCTTCAAGCTGTCGATTGCGCGCGGCGGCACGGTGCGCTTCGGCGCGGGCTTCGTGCTCTCGGCCGAGAGCCAGATCGTCTGCCGCGAGGCGGTGTCGTTCGGCCGCGGCTCGCTGGTCTCGTGGGATGTGCTCGTGATCGACAGCGACTTTCATCCCGTGATCGCCGATGACGGAACGCAGTCGCCCGTCCAGGCACCGATCACGCTCGGCGACGACGTGTGGGTCGGCGCGCGGTCGATCGTGCTCAAGGGCGTCTCGCTCGGCGACGGCACGGTCGTCGCCGCGGGCTCCGTTGTGACGCGCCCCGAGGCCGAGCGCGCGGTGCTGCTCGCCGGCAATCCCGCACGCGTCGTCCGGACCGGCGTGCGCTGGCTCAACTAGTCAGTTGCGCGTGCGGGGACGCCAGGGGGAGCGTGGGCCGATCCCGCCGAGCTGCCACCCCCGGGCGCGCAGGCGCGCGAGTGCCCGCACCGGGTCGAGCGTCGCGAGGTAGCTCGGCCCCGGCCAAGGCCGCAACGGACCACGGTCCGCCGGCCCCCGCAGCCGCAGTCCGAGCAGATCGTTGTCCAATGCCAGCAACGTGTACCCGGCCCCCTCGACGATCTCGGTGCACGCGTCGGGGTACGGCTCGTGGTCCTCGAACACGATGTCGCGAACGCGGCGAGCCTCGAGCAGCTCCCGGGCGCCGCGCAGGACCTCGGGCTCGTGCCCCTCGACGTCGATCTTGAGCAGGCCGACTGACCGTTCGCCGAGCGCGTCGTCGAGCCGCACGACCGACACCTCGACGAGCTCGACGCCGTCATCGGCGGCGGCGTCGTCGTCGTGCAGGCTCGCGAGCCCCATGTTCTCGGCCGAGCGCAGGCTCGAGGCCAGCCGCGCGGTGCCGGTCCGTGCCGACACCGCCGCCCGCTCGGTCGCGATCTCGGCGATCGACGGTCGCCGGCGCCAGCGCTCGACGTTGCGCGCGAGCAGCTCGAACACCTGGGGATGCGGCTCGTACGCGATCACCCTGCCGCCCGCGCCGGCGCGCACCGCAGCAAGGCTCGTGATGTAGCCGATGTTGGCGCCGACATCGACGACCAGATCGCCCGGATCGACCAGGCGGTACACGGTCTCGCTCACGCACGGGTCAAACACGCCGGTCGTGAGGATGCTGTAGCCGATCGCCTCGCGCGAGTAGACCTCGAGCTCGACGCCCCAGTCGAGCTGCGCGAGCGCGACCCCGCCGCCCGACCCCGCGCCATGGGCGCTGTAGAGCGCGCGCCGCAGCAGCCGCATCGGGTGAAACACGTAGTGCGGCTTGTCGGCGATCCGGGCCGGAACCATCACCCCGCCCCCAGCCTGAACCACTGCGAGCGCGGTGGGATCCGACCGTAGTGGGGCGCGAGCATCACCAGATCCCAAACCGCGAGCGCGCGCTTCACCGGCCCCCTGACCGCCCGGACCGACATGTTGTTGACGCGCCCGGCGAGCGACGGGGCTCGGTAGGCCCGGGCCTGGTAGCGGCACTTCGCCATCTCCCATAGCCCCGCCAGCGCCGTCTCGGGCTCATAGCGATGCTCCCGCACGTGGAAGCCATGGCGGGCCGCAACGCTCTCGATCGCCGCTCCGGTCCAGCGGCCGATGTGGTTCGGAGGCATCTCCCAGAACCCGGTCAGCTCCTCCTGCGTGGTCACGCTCGCGTGATTCGGAACGCTGATGAACAGCTCGCCGCCGGTCGCGGTCAAGCGCCGCAGCGCGCCGAATACCTGATCGAGCGAGTCGAGATGCTCGAGCACCTGGAACATGCAGATGGCGTCGAAGCGCTCGTCGGTCTCGGCCGCCAGCTGCTGGGGCGAGCGCTGCTCGGCGCGGACGCCTGGGATCGCCCGCAACGCGCTCAGCGCGCCCGCGTCGTACTCGGTCGCGAACGCGCGGCCCGCGGTTCCGGTCCGCAGCGCCGCGCGCAGGAAGGCGCCGTCCCCGGCCCCGATCTCGAGCAGCGACAGTCGGCGCGGACCGAGGCTCTCGATCGTCACCCCGAACTCGAACCGCTCTGAGGGGTACAGCTCGCTCCCCGCGGTGATCAGGTTGTAGATCTCCGCGGTCCCCGCGACGAACGGGTCGGCGAACCAGAACCCGCATCCGTCGCAGTTGCGCACCTGCACTCGGTCCTCGCCGAACAGCCGCCGCAGGTCGGCCGACAGGAGCCGATGGCGGGCATCGTCGCGCCCGGCTGGGACCAGGTGGTTGGCAGCCTCGGCGACCGTATAGACCCTTGCCACGGAGTTGTTCGTGCCGGTGCACGCTGGACACGCGACCATCGCGCTCCGCGAGGCTACTGAACGGATCCGCGCAAGGTGCCGGTTCCCGGTGCATCGAACGAATGTCCACCTAGCCCGTGCCCGAGCGCCCGCCCAGCCGGCCGTTGCCGACGTAGATCCCGACAGCTTTGGCCGCAACTCCCCAGGAGGCGCAGGACGTGCCGACGCGCGCGACAATTGCACGGATGCTGCGCTTGCCGTCCTGGCTCGCGCTGAGCGCCGCCGCTATCGCGCTGAGCGCCGCCGCGCTGGCGCTGAGCGCGGCCCCGCAAGCGTGGGCGAGCCCCGCCGGCGCCCACGCGCAGCGGCGGCCGGCGCGCTCGGGCTGCCTCGCGGCGGCGATCCTCAACCGCCAGCGGCTGCCGCTGCAGACCCGGATCGAGCGGAGGACCTGCGCGCTGTCGGCCACGGGCTTCCCGGCCGACGCGAGCCTGGCGAGCCACCCCTCACTGACGGTCACGCCGGCGTCGACGACTCAGCTCCAGCTCGGCTTCAACACGTACACGACCTCGCGCACGATCGCTGAGCAGAAGGAGCTCGGCGCGAGCAGCAGCCGGCTGTTCGTCGACTGGGCCAACGTCGAGCCCTCGCGCGGACAGTGGAACTGGCGGCAGACCGACCAGGAGTATCAGGCGCTCGTCGCCGGCGGCCTAAAGCCGCTGATCGTCGTCTTCACCGCTCCCTGCTGGGCGCGGCCGAGCACCGACTGCAGCAACCCCTACTTCACCGGTCCTCCCGATCGCGGCTATGACCAGGACTGGAGCAGCTACGTCCGCCAGGTCGCCCAGCGCTATCCGAAGGCGCTCGGGATCGAGGTCTGGAACGAGCCCAACCTCGACCAGTACTTCCTCCCCGCCAGCAACCCGGCCCGGTTCACGACTCTGCTGGCGGAGGCCTACAAGTCCGTCAAGGCGGTCAATCGATCGATGCCGGTGATCAGCGGCGGGCTGCTGCTGACACCACCTGTGAGCGGCACCGGCGTGGTGCCCGGCGGCTACGCGGCGCCGCAGTTCCTCGCCGCGATGTACCTGGCCGGCGCCCGGCAGGAGATGGACGGTCTCGGCGTCCACATCTACCCGTCCGAGTATGTCGGCGGGGCACCGGCGAGCTGGGATCCAGCGGCGATGCAGCAGTGGCTCGGCGAGCTCACGCCCGTGCGCAACGCCGCCGGCGCAGGCTCGCAGCCGGTGTGGATCACCGAGATGGGAATCTCGACCGCGACCCAAGCCGGCTGGCCCGCCGCGGCGACTCCGGCTCAGCAGGCCGCGGACCTGACAACGATGATCGACACGGCACGCGCGACCGCCAACCTGCCGTACGTGTTCATCCACACGCTCGAGGACCAGACGGTCGGATATGACGACCCGAACAACGCGATCAACGCGGGCTGGGGTCTGTTCTCCGCCGACGGAACCCCGAAGCCGGCGGCCTGCGCGGTCAGCCGCGAATTCCGCGGCGCGCTGAGCTGCTGAAGCCGAGCCTGCTGGCTCAGGCCGCGCGGGAGGTCGCTACGATGCCCGCCGCTATGAGCGCATTTGCGCGGCATGCGATCGGGCGGGAGCTGATCGCGTGAAGGTCCTGTCGCTGTTCCCAAGCCTCGACCCAGCGGGTGGAGGCATCCAGTCCGGCGGCGTCAGCCTCACGCTTGCCAGCAGCCGTGCCGGGATCCAACACGTCGTCGCCTGCACCGAGCGGCCCGGCTCGGCGGCGCGCACACGGCTGCTGACCGAACCGCTCCACGAGCGCGGGATTCCCGTGTACTCGTTCGCCCCGGTCAAGCGCCCGGCCGAACTCGCCGACCGCTGGAGCGTCAGCCTCTCACAGGTTCCGTGGATCTGGCGCGAGTCGGGTGGGTTCGACGCCGTCCACGTCCACGGCGTGTGGAACATCGGGGCGCTGTCCGGGCTCGCCTGCGCCGGCCTGCGCCGCGTGCCGCTGATCGTCACCTCGCACGAATCGCTGACCGCTACCGACATCGACACCTCGCGCAGCGCCGCTCGCCGGCTGCAGAAGCTCGCCCTCAAGTCGCTGTACATGCACTTCACCGACCTCTTCATCCTGACCTCGCAGCTCGAGACCAGCGAGTCGCTGCCGCGACGCGCCCCGATCGAGACGATTCCCTACCCGCTGTTCGATCGCCGACGCCCGCTGCCCGCGCTGGTCCCGCGCGGCCGCAGCACGACACTGCGGGTCGGCTACCTCGGACGGATCGCTCCGAAGAAGAACCTGGCTCTGCTCGTGCGCGCGCTCGCATCGCTCCCCGACCACGTGCGCCTGATCGTCGCCGGCGACGGCTCGCCGGAGCTCGTCGCCGAGGCGAGGCGGACGGCTCGCGAGCTCGGTGTCAGCGACCGCATCGACTGGCTCGGGTTCGTCGGGCCCGATCGCCGCGCGGCGTTTCTGGAAAGCATCGACCTGCTGGCGATGCCGTCGTCGTATGAGAGCTTCGGGATGGCGGCGGCCGAGGCGATGCTCGCGGGCGTCCCGCTCGTCGTCTCCCGCCGCACCGGCATCGCCGAGATCGTCCGCCGCCAAGGCGGTGGGGTGCTCGTCGAGCCGACCGCCGAGGCGGTCGCGGACGCGATCACGGAACTCGACCTCGAGCGCGCCGGTCTCGCCGAGCTGGGTGCGCAGGCGCGCTCCGCGATCGCCGCCGAGCTCGATTACGAGATGGTTGGCGCGCGGCTGCGCGATGCCTACCACCGCGCCACTGTGACCGACCCGAGGGCGCGCGGTTGACCGCCAGGACCCCGATCCGCCTCGCGCACCTGGCGGGCCAGCCGGCGCCTTCGGCGGTGCCGCTCTACCGGCGCCTCGCCGCCGATCCGCGCGTCGAGCTGACCGTGCTCTACGGCTCCTCGGACGGAGTCAAGCCCTACGACGACGGATACGCGCAGGCGATCGCCTGGGACGCCGATCTGACCAGCGGCTACCGCGCCGTGTTTCTGCGGGCCGCCGACCGAACGCCCGGGCTCGGCGAGCACTTCTGGGCAACCCGCAATTGGGACGTCGTGCCGGCGCTGATGCGCGGCAACTACGACGTGCTGTGGATGGCCGGGTACTACTCGGCGACGTACGTGATGGCGGCCCTCAGCCAGCGGCTGCGTGGCGGCGCGCTCCTGTTCCGCGAGGAGCAGACGCTGCTCGATCCCCGCTCGCTCGCCAACGTCTTGGTCAAGCAGGCGGCGCTGCGACCGTACCTCCGGCTCGGCTACGGGTGCTATATCAGCAGCGAGAATCGGCGCTGGCTCCAGAGCCACGGGGTCGCGGACGAGCGGCTGTTCGCGGCGCCCTACACGGTCGACAACGACTACTTCCAGGCGCAGGCGCGGGAGCTGAGCGCGGACCGCGAGGCGCTGCGCGCTTCGTTCGGGGTCGACCCCGGCGCCGGTCCCGTGATCGTCACCGTCTCGCGGCTGATCGACAAGAAGCAGCCGCTGTTTCTGCTGGAGGCGTTCAGGCGGCTTCGCGCCAGGCGGAGGTGCGTGCTGCTGATCGCCGGATCGGGCCCGCTTGAGCCCGACCTGCGCGCGCAGGTCGCGACCCAGGAGATCCCGGACGTCGTCTTCGCCGGGTTCCTGAACCGCACCGAGGTCGGGCGTGCGTACGCCGCAGCCGATGCGTTCGCGCTCCTCTCGCGCGAGAAGGAGACGTTCGGGCTCGTCGTCAACGAGGCGCTCAACTTCTCGCTGCCGGCAGTCGTCTCCGACCGAGTCGGGTGCGCGCCGGACCTCGTCAGCGACGGCCACAACGGATTCGTCGTCTCCTCGCGAGACGCCGGGCAGGCCGCCGACGCGCTCGAGCGCCTCGTCGCCGACCCCGAGCTCCGCGCGCGGATGGGCGCAGCTTCGCTGCAGCGGATCGACAGCTGGAACGTCGGGCGCAGCGCCGCCGGGATCGTCCAAGCCGCGCAGGCGGCGGTGAACGGAAGGTAGGCAGGGCCGTGGCGAGCACAGGCGGCGCGATCAGGCGGCAGCTCGGACGACTGGCGGCGGACTTCCCGACCGAGGCGGACGCGCTGCGGCGGCGCGCCTTCTGGCGACTGGCGACGCGCTTCACCCCTTACCTCGCGGTCGACCGCGAGGGCATGCGACTGCTCGTCAGCACCTCAGACGAGACGATCGGCCGGCGGCTGTTCGTCTATCACCGCACGCCCGAGCTCGACATCGTCCGCGCATTCGAGGCTCTGCGCGGAATCCCCGGTCTCGCCGCCCGCCTGCGCGGCACGACGATCGTCGAGGTCGGCGCCAACATCGGTAGTCACACGGTCGAGCTGGTCAGGCACTACGACGCCGCGTCGGTCGTGGCGATCGAGCCAAACCCCGAGAACTGCGAGCTGCTGACGCAGAACGTGCTGGCAAACGGCGTCGCCGATCGCGTGCGGCTGCTGCCGATCGCGCTGTCGGATCGCGACGGGGCGGTCGAGCTCGAGCTGTCGAGCGACAACAGCGGCGACCACCGCGTGCGCGTCGCAGGCGCCGAGCAGCGTGGCGCCGAAGCGCGGCGGACGACGATCGAGGTCAGGGCCGCGCGGTTCGACTCGATCGTCGACCGGGGCGAGCTCGACCTGGGCCAGGTCGGCCTGATCTGGATGGACGCCCAGGGACACGAGGCGCACATCCTCGCCGGTGCGACGCGGCTGCTCGGATCGCCGATCCCGATCATGATGGAGTACTGGCCGTACGGCCTTCGCAGAGCGAACGGATTGCAGGCGCTCCACGAGCTGATCGCCGAGCACTACTCGCATGTGATCGACGTGTCGCCGCCGAGCGGCGCGGCGAGGCTCCTCCCCTCCTCGCAACTCCCATCACTGGAGCGCGAGTACGGCTGGGCCGCGCGCCCCGAGGACCCGTTGCCCGGGACCGATTTGATCCTGATGGGCGGCCTCGGCGCCGGCTGAGCGGCGACAGGGTGGCGGCGGATCCGCACCCGCGGTTGAACCGGCGAATCGCGCGAAAGTCTGCTTTATCCTTGCCGGCGTGCAGGAGCACCGTCGCAGCAGGGGCGACGTGTCTTCGCGAGCGCGCTCATCGAGCGCGTCGCGCTGGATCGCGCCCGCCCACACCGACCCCGCGGCGGGCCCGGCGGCGGCTGCCGGGGACGACCCGGCCCTCCGCGCCTCGTGCGCGGTCCGGGCGTACTGCGCCGAGGCGTGCCCCCCGGAGCTCGCCGCGGTCGCCGCCGCCGAGGCGCTCGAGGACTGGAGCCCCGAGTCCGGGACCGACCAGCTGCTGGCGCGGGCGCGCGAGGCCGCGCTGCGGCGCGCGGGCCCGGAGCTCGAGGGCGCGATCGCGGGCCAGGCGATAGCGCTCAAGCACGCCCGAGCCGAGCGGGCGTTCGCGACCGCGCTGTCGACGCCACCGCCGCGCGCCTGGCTGGCGCCGGCGCTCACCGCGACCGCGCCGATCGAAAGCCCGGCGCGCGCAGCCGGCACGCGACGGATCCGACGTAAAGGATGGCTCGCGGTCTGCGCGGCGGCACTGCTCGCGGCGCTCGCCGCCGTCGTGCTGCTCGACTCCAACCGCACGACTCCGTCGGCCGCGGTCACCCGCGCCAGCTCGCCGGCGACCAAGACCGTCGCCTCGCACGCAGGGGCCGCCCACCACCGGACTCGCTCGCACCACGTCAAGCACCACGCGGCGGCCCGCCACAAGCGCACTCGCAAGCGCACGACGGCCAGGACCGCGACCGCGGCGGCGCCCGCCTCGGCGCCGGTCACGACGACGCCGGCGCCAAGCACCACGGTCGCGTCGAGCCCGGTCGCGTCGAGCCCGGTCGCGTCGAGCCCGCAGACCTCGAGCCCGCAGACGTCCGCGCCGAGCACTCCGGCAGCGGCGTCGCCGTCGGTGACGATCCAGGGCTCGACCCTACCCGCACAGACTGCGCCGACTCAGGGGATCGGCTCCGGCTCGCACAAGTAGCGAGGGCTCATGCAATCGAGACGGGAGTGGCGAAATGCCTGAGAACGTGGTTGTGGTCGCAGGCGGCGGAGGTTTCATCGGCGCGCATCTCGTGGGCACGCTGGTGGCCGACGGACACCGGGTCCGGGCGGTCGACCAGCACCCGCTCGAGGACTGGCACCAGCTCACCGGCGAGGCCGAGAACCTCGTTCTCGACCTCAGTCTCAGGGACTCGTGTGACGCCGCGCTCGACGGGGCGTCGGTCGTCTACAACCTGGCCGCGGACATGGGCGGGATGGGCTTCATCGAGGCCAACAAGGCCCGTTGCATGCTGTCGGTCCTGATCAACACCCACATGCTCCAGGCAGCGCTCGACCGCGGCGCGGAGCGCTTCTTCTTCTCCTCGTCTGCGTGCGTTTACGCCGCGGAGAAGCAGCTCACGCCCGACATCGAAGCGCTCCGTGAGAGCGACGCGTATCCGGCCGAGCCCGAGGACGGCTACGGCTGGGAGAAGCTCTTCTCCGAGCGGATGTGCCGTCACTTCAGCGAGGACTTCGGGCTGATCACCCGAGTCGCGCGCTATCACAACGTCTATGGCCCGCATGGGACCTGGACTGGAGGTCGCGAGAAGGCACCGGCGGCGATCTGCCGCAAGATCGCCGAGGCCAAGCTGTCGGGACGCCACGAGATCGAGATCTGGGGCGACGGCGAGCAGACCCGCAGCTTCATGTACATCGATGACTGCGTGCGAGGGACGCTCGCGATCACGGGCAGCGAGATCGACTTCCCAATCAACCTCGGCAGCAGCGAGATGGTGACGATCAACGAGCTCGTCGAGATCGTCGAGGAGATCGCCGGGATCACGGTCTCGCGCAGCTATGACCTCGACGCCCCCAAGGGGGTTCGGGGCCGCAACAGCGACAACACGCTGATCCGCGAGCAGCTCGGCTGGGAGCCCAGCATCAGCCTGCGCGATGGTCTCGAGCAGACGTTCCGCTGGATCTACGACCAGGTCTCCGCGCTCGAGCGCGTGTAGCTGACGCTAGGCGGCGAGGCGGCCGTCGAGGACCAAGCCCCTACGCGGCGAGGCGGCCGCCGAGGACGCCGGTCAGCGTCCCTTCAAAGCGCTCCGCGAAACCCGCCTGGCTGAAGCTCTGCTCGGCGTAGCGCCGAGACGCGCGGGCGCGCTCGCGGATCTCCCCGCGGGCGTCGAGCAGCCGGGCGACCTCGCGCGGGAACGCGTCAGCGTCGCTCGAGTCGAGCACCCAGCCCGCGTCGGCGCCGCGGACCAACCGCGCAACCTCGCCGCCCGGGTTGACCGGCGCCAGGACCGGCAGCCCGTACGCCATGAAGTTCATCAGCTTCGACGGGATGTTGAACTCGGAGCCTTCGTAGCGCTGGCTGACGAATGCGATGTCGGCGCCGGCCAGCTCCTGCTCGAGGCGATCGTCGTCGACCATTCCGAGCATCTGCACGCGATCGGTTCCGATCTCCGCGCGCGCCTCCTCGGCGGCCACACCCGTGCCGGTGATGATCAGGTTGGCGTCCAACTCGGGATGGGCCTCGAACGCCCGCACCAGCGCGGTCAGTCCCTGCGAGTGACCGATGTTGCCCATCGACAGGATCCGCAGCGGACGGTCGCCGCCGCCAGGATCCGCCAGGCGCTCGGGCACCCTCGTCGCGGGGTCGTAGATCAGCTCGATCTTGCGGTCGGGCACGCCCTTGGCGAGCAGGTTGTCGGTGAATGCCCGCGACAGGACCACGATCCGGTCCGCGGCTCGGTACGCCGCGCGCTCGAGCCGGCGTGCCAGCGAGATCACGAGCCCGCCCTCGTCGACCAGTCCGGTCGCCGTCGCGCCGTCGGGCAGCAGGTCGTGGAGCCACAGCACCCACGGAATCCGCCGCGTTCGGACGTTCGCGACAGCCGGCAGCAGCGCCGGGAACGACGGCGACGCCGACACGAGCACATCCGGGCTCGGGAGGAACGGCGTTGCCGCGCTCTGGGCGGCCATGAAGGTCAGCTCCTGGCGGTAGCGTTCGGCGGCGCTGGCGCGGCCGATCCACAGCGGCAGCCGCAGAACGTCGATCCCGTCGCGCTGCTCGCGGTACGGAAGCACGCGCGTGCCCCAGCGCGGCTCGGGATAGTGCGGGTGCGCCGCCACCACGCTGACGCGATGGCCGCGGTCGCGCAGCCCGCGCGCCCAGACCGTGCTGACGATCCCGATCCCGGTCGGCTCGGGGTCGAAGTTGTAGCTCCAGAGCTGGATGTGCATGATCGCGCGCCCGCGCTCGGCCGAGGGGCCCTGCCCGGGTCAGCCATGTTAGGAACTCGCCGCGGGCGTCACGCCGGTTCCGCCGTCGGCACTACGTCGGTCCGCGGTTCTACCCCAGTCCGCCGTGGCGCTCGACCGCGGTCAGCAGCGCCGTCGCACGGGGGCGTGGCGAGAACAGACCGCGAAGGATCGGCGGAACGACCGCCGTCAGCAGCACGGCGAGACTGTGAGGAAGTGATGCGACAGCCAGCGCGTCGCCGGGACCACTGCACCCGGCGACGTCCGCTGACTGCTTGTCGGTCAGATGGTCCCGGGTCGCGCTCACTTCGTCCGGACCGTGCGAAGCGGCGCGGCCGCCCCGCGGCCGGACACAGATCGGCTCACTTGGTGTTCTCCTTGGGGTAACCGGCAGTGACCTGGATCGCGCTGCCGCTACGGCATATCCGTTACCCCGCCTGCCGAAATCCAATCCACTTCTTCACGGCGCACCGGTGTCGGCGCGCGGTGTCACACTCGATCGGGATCTCTCGCGCGCCGGGGCCCCGGTCCCGGCGCCAGCGTCAACCTGGGATCAGCCCCTCGCCGCTGAACTCCTCCTTGGCCTCCTCGAGCGAGACGTCGGGGGGCGGCAGGATCAGGTCGGAGCCTTCCAGCTCTTCATCGGCCAGCGGCCGGCCACTGCTGCGAATCATGTTCAGGAGCTCGTCGAACGCCGTCCGGAACCGGACCGCATCGCCCGTGTCGCACGCCGCCACCGCCTCGTTGTCCAGCCTGTTCAACTCGTCGAGGTCGCCGTCCTCGACCTCGTACTGGCCTTCGGTTGCGATCCGGATGATCACTTTGCCTGCTCCGCGGCTTCGCCGGATGAGCCCGCGCCGAGCTCGCCGGCCGACTTCGAGCCGGTGCCGAGCTCGGCCTTCATCTTCTCGAGCTCGGAGTCGACTTCGCTCTGGCTCGAGAGCTGCTTGAGCTGGCGATCGATGTCGTCCTCGCCGGGACCGATCTGCGTGAGGTCGTCGAACGTGCCGGACGCCTCGAGCTCCTGCACGGCGTCGGCCCGGGCCTTCATGTTCTCGGTCTTGTCGAGTGCACGCTGCATCGCTAGACCGACATCCGCCATTTCCTCGCCGACGCCGGTGGCCGCCTCGGAGATCCGCACCTGTGCCTCGGCTGCCGAGTACTGGGCCTTGACGACCTCCTTCTTGGAGCGGAACTGCTCGATCTTGGTCCGCAGCTTCTGCTCGGATTCGGTCATCTGCTCCTGCTGCTGCTCGAGCTGGGTGATCTGCGAATCGAGCGACTGCAGCTCGGTCTGCGCAACGTTCTTGCGCTCGAGCGCCATCCGCGCGAGGTCCTCGTTGCCCGCCGACAGCGCCTGACGTGCCTGGGTGTCGAGCTTCAGCACCTGGTCCTGGAGCTTCTGCTCCTGAAGCTGTAGGCGCTTCTTCGACGTGACCACGTCGGCGATGCCCTTCTTGACGTCCTGAAGCAGCTCGATCTGCTTCTGGTAGCTGTACTCGAGTGTCTCTGACGGATCCTCAGCGCGATCGAGCAGCTTCGAGATCTTGGCTTTGATCACGGTGGACATGCGCCCGGAAAGGCCCGGCATCGCATCCTCCTTGGCGTATGGCTGGACTGGCTACCCGAAGCCTACCGAGAGACGAACGGCGGCTGGACGTAGGATGGCCGGATGGATCCCCGCCCCGTGCGCGACACGCGCTCGCAGCTGGTCCACTGGATGGGCCTCGGCGACGCCAACAGCGTCGGCAACATCCATGGCGGCACCGTGATGAAGCTGTGCGACGAGGCCGCCGGGCTGGCCGCGATCAGGCATTCCCGCTCGCGCGTCGTGACCGCGGGGATGGACCGGATGACGTTCCTGGTCCCGATCCGGGTCGGCGAGCTCGTCACCTTCAGCGCCACCGTCAACGCCGCCTGGCGGACCTCGATGGAGGTCGGTGTGCGGGTCGCGGCCGAGAACCCGCGGACCGGCGAGGTCCGACACACGAATACCGCCTACCTGACGATGGTCGCCGTTGACCAGGATGGCAGGCCGGCGCCGGTTCCGTCGGTGATCGCCGAGTCGCCGGTCGACCAGCGCCGGATGCGCGAAGCCGAGCTTCGCCGCGCCAACCGGCTCGCCGAACGCGCCGAGATCGTGAAGCGCCGGGAGGCCGAGGGAGAGTAGGCGATGGGCCCGGATCGGCGATGCGCTCTCCCGGGCGCGCACCGCATCGCGACCACTGGGAAGGCAGGCGACGGCCCCCGATTGGCGCCGAGCACCGGCCGCCCCGGTAACGTCCGCCCCCTGGGACCGGTGCGAATCCCCGGGGGATCAACCGCGACCGACCCACCCCAGCCCCGCAACCGGCCCCTACGCCCACCAAACCCTCCGCTCCCCGTGCGCAAGTCCAGACCTCAGCTGATCGCCCTCCTGATCGCCGCGGCGTCGATCCTCGCGGGCTGCGGCGGTGGTGGGACGACGCTCCTGACCGGCCCCAGCCAGGGCTCGGCCGTCGAGTCAAAGACGCCACAGGCGGCGCAGAAGCTCGGGATCCCGACGGTCGCGACCAAGAACACGACCCGCGTCGGCGGTGGCGACCCGATCGCGGACGCGGCCGGCGTCGCGCAAGCCGTGTATCCGTCCGTCGCCGCCGGAACGCACCCGACGGTCGTGACCCTGGCGCCGACCGACGACTGGCAGGCGGCGATCGCCTCCTCGGTGCTGATGGCCTCGCCGATCCACGCGCCGATCCTGCTGTCGGGGAGCTCGTCGCTGCCGTCGGCGACGGCCGACGCGCTCAGCGCGCTCGCGCCGACCGGGTCAGGCGCGGTCGGCGGTGCCCAGGTGATCACGATCGGCGACGTGCCGAAGCCGTCACACCTGCGTGCCGCGTCGATCTCTGGCAGCGACCCGTACGCGCTCGCGGCCGGCATCGAGCGCTTCGCGAGCGCCGCCCGCGGCTCCGCCTCGCCCGATGTCGTGATCGCCTCGGCCGACGATGCCGCCTATGCGATGCCGGCGGCCGGGTGGGCGGCGGAGAGCGGCGATCCGATCTTGTTCGTCAACCACTCGGGCATTCCCGGGCCGACACGCCAGGCGCTGCTCTCGGGTCAGAAGCCCAACCTCTACGTGCTCGGTCCGGCCTCGGTGATCCCCGACTCGGTCCTGACGCAGCTGAAGAAGTACGGCACGGTCAAGCGGATCAGCGCCCCCGACCCGATCACCAGCGCCGTCACGTTCGCCGGCTATCGCGACCCGCCGTGCGTGTTCGGCCAACCGTGCGCGCACGTCCCAGGCAGCTTCGGGTGGGCGATGCGCAGCCCCGGTCACGGCTACGTGCTGATCAACGCGAGCCGCCCGCTCGACGCGGCCGCCGCGGCGCCGCTGTCGGCCAGCGGCGACTACGGCCCGCAGCTGTTGGTGCAGAATTCCTCGACCTTGCCCAGCCAAGTCGAGAACTTCTTCCTCAATTACGCAACGCCCGGCTACACGCAGGAAGGACCGACCGCGGCCGTGTATAACCATGGGTGGGTGATCGGGGACACGAACGCGATCCCGGTCTCAGTTCAGGCCCAGATGGATCAACTGCTCGAGGTAGTGCCACAGAAATGAGCCAAGCGGAGCATCCAGATCGTTTGCGCGAAGGACGCGAAGTCACCGTCGACGACGTCCGTCAGCTGATGGGCGCCTCGACGCCACACTTCGCGTTGCAGCTGCGGGAGCGGATCCGCAGGCTAATCCGCAACCTCCCCGCTGAGCATCCAGCGCGGGTCGAAGGTGAGCGCGAGATCGCCCGACTGAACGGGATCGCCTATTCAGGCGAGGTCCGCGGTCACGCCGCGGAGCCGGGCCTCGAGCCGATGCCCAGCGTGGCCTTCGAGGGCCGACACGGCCAGTGATGGCCGGCGCCGGCGAGCTGCGGTGAGCGGCCGGACGGTCTCGGTCATCGGCCTCGGCCGGGTCGGGCTGCCACTGGCGCTGTGCTTCGCCGGCCGCGGCCTGCGCGTGGTCGGGATCGATCACGACCCGGCGGTCATCGCCTCGCTGCGCGGCGGCCGGATGCCGTTCCACGAGCCCGGCACCCAGGAGCTGCTCGACACCGTGCTGAGCAGCGGCAACCTCGAGCTCCGCGATCGGGCGGTCGACGCCGCGCAGGCCGACGACATCGTGATCACGATCGGCACTCCGTCCTTCTCACATGTCGAGAGTGACCTGCGCCAGGTGCGCTCGGCGCTTGACGACCTGCTGCCGGTGCTGCGCCCCGGTCACGCCCTGATCCTCCGCTCGACGATCGCCCCCGGCACGACCGACTTCGTCGCGGGCTATCTCGAGAAGCGCCGCGATTTGCGCGTCGGCGAGGACGTGTTCGTCGCACACGCGCCCGAGCGGATCGCGGCCGGCCGCTTCCTGGAGGAGATCTCGACGCTGCCGTGCATCGTGGGCGGCGTCGGCGAGGCCTCGACCGAGCGCGCCTGCACCCTGTTCAGCGTGTTCGGCGTGCCGCTCGTGCGCACCACACCGGTGCAGGCGGAGCTTGCAAAGATCTGGACCAACATCCTGCGCTACGCGACGTTCGCGCTCCCCAACCTGCTGATGATGGACTGCGAGAGCCACGGCGCGAACGTGTTCGAGGTGATCGACCTGATCAACCGCGACTACCCGCGGGGCGGGATCGCGATGCCGGGGATGACCGGCGGGACCTGCCTGCGCAAGGACTTCGCCTTCTCGGAGGAGCGCTCCAACGCCCCGGGCATGCTGCTCGCCGTCTCACGCGTGAACGAGGCGGTACCGCTGTTCCTGGTCGAGGGCGTCAAGCGCCGGATCGGGGCGCTGAGCTCACGCAAGGTCGCCGTGCTCGGACTGACCTTCAAGCGCAACACGGACGACGAGCGCGACTCGCTCTCGCACAAGCTGATCCGGCTGCTCGAGCGCGAGCTTGCCGACGTCGCCGTCTGCGACCCCCACGCGCTGACGCCGACCCAGCCGCTGACCGAGGCGGTGCACGACGCCGACGTCGTGATCGTCGCGACCAATCACTCCGAGTTCGAGGGGCGCGCCTGCCTGCGTGAGGTCGCTGCGCGCGCCGCAGACCGATGCCTGCTCGTCGATCCCTGGAACGCGTTCGGAACCTCACAGGTGTTCCTGTTCACGGCCGAGCTCGCGGCGCTGGCGCCGAGCACCGAGGACGTCCGCGAAGCGCGATGAGTCGGGTGCTGGTGACCGGCGGCGCCGGAACGATCGGTGGTGCCGTGGTCCGGCGGCTGCTCCGCGACCAGCGGTGGGAGGTGCGCGTCGCCGATCACCGCCCGGCTCCCGACTGGATCCGCCAGGGATGCGAGCTCCAGACCGGCGATCTACGCGAGCGCGATCGCTCGCGGGCGGCTGTCGATGGCTGCACGCACGTGATCCACCTGGCCGCGATCGTCGGCGGGATCGCCAACTTCCACCGCCTTCCCTACACCCTGACCGAGGTCAACAACGCGCTCACCGGCTCGCTCGTCGGCGCCTCGATCGCCAACAGCGTCGAGCGCTTCGTCTACGTTTCCTCCTCGATGGTGTTCGAGCGCGCGACCGAGTTCCCGACGACCGAGGAGCACCTCGACCACTGCCCCGCGCCGCGCTCGGCGTACGGGTTCTCGAAGCTCTCCGGGGAGGTCTACACGCGCGCCGCCAACCAGCAGCATGGACTGCGCTTCACGATCTGCCGCCCATTCAACGCCTACGGTCCCGGTGAGCTGCCCGACCCCGACGAGCCGGGGATCGCGCACGCGGTGCCCGATCTGATCGCCAAGTCGCTCGCCAACCCGCGGCGGCTGCAGATCTTCGGCTCCGGCGCGCAGACCCGGACACTGACCCATGTCGACGACATCGCCGACGGGATCGTCACCGCGATGGGCTCGGAGGCTGGCGAGAACGAGGACTTCAACATCTCCGCGTCGCAGGAGCTGACCGTGGCCGAGATCGCGCGCCTGATCTGGTCCGCCTGTGGCCACGATCCGGCGGCACTCGAGCTCGAGCACCTGCCGAGCTTCGAGGTCGACGTCCAGCGGCGCTGGCCGTCGGTCGAGAAGGCCAGACGGATGCTCGGATGGGAAGCGCGGGTGCCGCTCGAGTCAGGGCTCGCCGAGACCGTGCGGTGGCTGCGAGAACAGCCCGCCGAGATAGCCGAGATCAGCGGATGAGCGTTCGCCGCGCGCTGATCACCGGCATCACCGGGCAGGACGGCTCCTACCTCGCCGAGTTCCTGCTCGAGCAGGGCTACGAGGTCCACGGCATGGTCCGTCGCTCCTCGACCGAGAGGTTCGACCGGATCGAGCACATCCGTGACCGCGTCAGGCTTCACCAGGGCGACCTGCTCGACCAGCGCTCGCTGGTCGACACGCTACGCGCCGGCCGCCCCGATGAGATCTACAACCTCGCCGCGATGTCATACGTCGCGGCGTCATGGGTACAGCCGACGCTGACGGCCGAGTTCACCGGAACCGGCGTCACCCGACTGCTCGAGGCGATGCGCGAGGTGTGCCCCGAGTCGCGCTTCTACCAGGCCTCCTCATCGGAGATGTTCGGCAAGGTACGCCAGGTGCCGCAAACCGAGCAGACGCCGTTCTACCCGCGCTCACCGTACGGCGTCGCGAAGGCCTACGGCCACTTCATCACGGTCAACTACCGCGAGTCCTACGGCCTGCGCGCAACCAGCGGGATCCTGTTCAACCACGAGTCGCCGCGCCGTGGGCTCGAGTTCGTGACCCGCAAGATCTCCTGGCATGCGGCCGCGATCAAACTCGGCGCCGAGGTCAAGCTGCGGCTCGGGAACCTCGACGCAGAGCGCGACTGGGGGTTCGCCGGCGACTACGTGCGTGCGATGTGGATGATGCTCCAGCGCGACGAGCCCGAGGACTTCGTGATCGCGACGGGGATCGCGCACTCGGTCCGCGACTGCCTCGAGATCGCCTTCGACCACGCCGAGCTGTCGATCGACGACCACGTCGTGGTCGATCCGGCGCTGCTGCGCCCGGCCGAGGTCGAGCATCTGGTCGGCGATGCGGCCAAGGCCAAGCAGGTGCTCGGGTGGGAGCCGCAGATGAGCTTCGAGCAGCTGATTCGGATGATGGTCGACTCCGACCTGGCGCGGCTCAAGCACGAGCTCGCGCACCGCAGCGTCGCTGCTCCGTAGCAACCCGCTCGACAGAAAGTACAAGCGAAGGAAGAGTTGTGAAGCAGTCAGACCTTGCAGGATGGAGCCCGTCGCCTTAAGTTTCTCGCCCAGATGGACAGCGCGCCCCCCGGACCGGCGGTCTGAGCGTGGACACACGTAGACGACCGAGCGCTACACGCCGCGGCTAACCACAGAGAGAGAGGGACCGTCTTGGAGAGCGCAGCAATCGACCAACCGGGAGGCGTTCACGTCGAGCCGACCCTGAAGGCGGGCGCGATCGGGTTCTTGGCGAACATCGTGATCGCCGTCGCCTCGGTCGCACCGGCCTACAGCCTGGCGGCGACACTCGGGTTCATCGCGGCCGTGCCACTGCTCGGCACCCAGTCGCCCGCGGTGATCCTCGTCGCGTTCTTCCCGATGGCGTTCATCGCCGCCGCCTACTACTACATGAACCGCGCCGATCCGGACTGCGGCACGACGTTCGCGTGGGTCACGCGGGCGATGGGCCCCTACCTTGGATGGCAGGGCGGCTGGGCGATCGTCGTCGCCGACGTGCTCGTGATGCCGAGCCTCGCCGACGTCGCCGGCAACTACACCTTCCAGCTGTTCGGCAACAACAACCCGACGACGGCTGAGGTCGTGATCGTCGGGATCGTCTGGATCATCATCATGACGGCGATCTGCTACATCGGGATCGAGCTCTCGGCGCGCACCCAGCAGGCGCTGCTGGCACTCGAGTTCGTGACGCTCGTCGTGTTCGCCGTGGTCGCGCTGATCAAGGTCTACGCCGACCACCCGATCCACTCGATCGAGCCGACGCTGTCGTGGTTCAACCCGTTCGACATCAAGAGCATCAGCGCACTGAATGGGGGGATACTGCTCGCGATCTTCATCTACTGGGGCTGGGACTCGGGCGTCTCGATCAACGAGGAGACCGAGGACAAGACCACCGCACCGGGCAAGTCGGCAGTTATCTCGACATTCATCCTGGTCGCGATCTACCTGCTGGTCGCGACCGCCGCCCAGGCGATCGGCGGCACCGCGTCGTTGGTCAACAACTCGGCCGACGTGTTCGCGCCGCTCGGCCAGAGCGTGCTCGGATCGCCGTGGGACAAGATCCTGATCATCGCGGTGCTGAGCTCGGCCTCGGCCTCGACCCAGACGACGATTCTGCCAACCGCGCGGACGACCCTGTCGATGGGCCGCGCCGGCGCGATCCCGAAGCAATTCGGGTCGGTCAACGCACGGTTCCTGTCCCCCGGCTTCTCGACAATCTGGATGGGGGTGACCTCGACGATCGTCTACGTGCTGCTGTCGGTCACGAGCCACAACAACCTGATCGCCGACGCGTTCACCTCGCTGTCGCTGACGATCGCCTTCTATTACGGGATCACGGGCTTCGCCTGCGTCATCTACTACCGCAGGCACCTGCTCGACAGCGTCAAGAACTTCGTCATGATCGGGGTGCTGCCGTTCGTCGGCGGCCTGATCCTGACGTGGGTCCTGATCAAGGCGGTGATCGACTACTCCAAGGCCGACGGTGGCTACGCGAAGCCGTTCCTGGGGATCGGCTCGCCGATCGCGATCGCGCTCGCGACGATCATCCTCGGCATCGTCGCGATGGTGATCCAACGGATCACGCAGCCCGAGTTCTTCAAACGCAAACCGGAGGTCGTCGATCCCGCGATCGTCGCCAGCGCGCCCGCGGGACGGTCGGCATGAGCACCGGGATCGTCGTCGGCTTTGACGGCTCCGAGTGCGCCAAGGCTGCGCTCGCGACGGCACTCGACGAGGCCGCCGGACACGGCGAGAAGGTGATCGTCGCATTCGGCTACGAGCTCAACCCGGTCGCCGGCGAGATGCACGACTACCACGCGGCGCTGAAGGAGCTCGCGACCCAGCGGCTGACCGAGGCACAGGAGCTCGCCGCCGCGCACGGCAGTGGCGTCGAGGTCGAGGCGGTGATCGTCGAGCAGGCACCGGCCAAGGCCCTGGTCGACCTCGCGAACGAGCGCGATGCGAGGATGATCGTGATCGGGACGCACAGCGAGAGCAGGATCCGCGGCGCGCTGCTCGGCTCGACCATGCAGAAGCTGCTGCACCTCTCCGACCGTCCGGTGCTGGTGGTTCCTCACGATCCCGGATCAGCGACCGCGTGACGGTATTGCACTAGGATCATTTCGATGGGCGACCGGCGCTCCCGACGGCCCGGATGGATCCTGGCCGCACTCCCGACGCTGGTCCTCGCGCTGTTGCCGGGCGTCGCGCGGGCCGATACGACGATCACCGTCGGGAGCGGCGGCTGCACGCTCGCGGATGCGCTCACCGCCGCGCAGACCGGAGCACCGAAGGGCGACTGTCCGGCCGGAGACACGGCGGGTGTGACCACGGTCGAGCTACCGGCCGGAACATACGACGCCCACGCCCTTCAGATCACGACGGGACGGATCGTGCTCCGCGGTCACTCGGCGACCGACACGACGATCGATGCCCAGGGACTCGGGCGCGTGTTCGACGTCGGATCAGGGGTGTTCTTCGCGGTCGACGATGTGACCCTCGAGCACGGTCTCACGAGCGCCGGCACGATGGGCGCCCCCGGCACGACCGGCGGCCAGGGCGCCGCGGGTGGCGGTGGTGGCGCGATCCTCAATGCGGGCACGGTGACGATCTTCGACAGCGTGCTGACGCTGAACGCCACCGGCGGCGGCGGGACCGGGGGCACAAGCAGCGGCACGAGCAAGCCGGGCGGGCACGGAGGTCCCGGCGGACCGGGCGGCGCGGTCGATTCGAGCGGGACGCTGATGATCGCCGGATCCACGTTCTCTCAGAATCAGACCGGCGGTGGCGGTATCGGAGGCACCTCCTCAGACCTCGACGGAACCGGAGGGATTGGGGGCGACGGTGGCGCCGGCGGCGCGGTCGCGGTCGACGGCGGCGCGACGACGATCTCCGACAGTAGCTTCTCTTACAACGGCACCGGTACCGGCGGCGTCGGAGGCAACACGATCAGCGTCGGCGGCGGCGGCGGCAGCGGCGGCCCTGGCGGCGCGATCGCGGTCCAGGACGGCACCGCGACCGTGCTCACGAGCACGATCGACCACAGCTCGGCCGGCGCCGGCGGAGCCGGCGGTGGCGGTGGGCTGTTAGGGGGCGCCGGCGGCGGCGGCGGCGCCGGCGGCGGGATCGCGAACCAGGGAACGCTGACCGCGACCACGAGCACGATCGCCGCCAATACGACGGGCAACGGCGCGATCGGCGGAACTGGCACCATGGGCGCGCCGCTCGGCACCCCGGGATCTGGCGGCGGCGGCGGCGGAATCGCGAGCTCGGGGCCGGCGACGATCGCGGGCGACGCGGTCGTCGCCAATCGGACGGGAGACCGCGCCGCAGCCGGGGCCCACGCCGGCGGGGCCGGCGGGATCGCGTCGTGCGTCGCGGCTCCGCAGACCGTTTCGGTCGAGGACTCGACGATCGCCGAGAACACGACACCTTCGGCTGACTCCGAGGCGATCGAGGTGGACTGCGGATCGATGACCCTGCTCCGCTCGACCGTGGCCGGCAACTCCGAAGCCGGCGCGCCGTCGCTGGGCACTGGGATTGAGGTGATCGGAGCAACGTCGCTGCTGACCGAGCACGACTCGCTCATCTCAGGCAACGGCACGACGAACTGCGCAGAGCTGAGCTCGGGCAGGCTCTCGAGCGAGGGCCACAACCTTGACTTCCCCGATCTGAGTTGCCCGCACGAGCTGACCGGCGATCCGAGGCTGGGTCCGCTCAGCCCCAACGGCGGTCCCACTGAGTCGATCGCGCTGAAGCCAGGCAGCGCTGCGCTCGACGCTGTTCCCGTCGGGGATTCGAGCTGCGCTCACAGCACAGATCAGCGCGGGGTCCAGCGACCGGTCGGGCGCGGCTGCGATGTGGGCGCGTTTGAGGCGACACCGGCCCTGACCGGCAGGCCGTCGGTGTCGAGCACGCCGAACTCGGCGCGGATCTCCTTCCCGTTGTCGGTCGGCACGGCGACGAGCGCGCAGCTGTTGCTCGGCCGCTCCGCGAGCAAGCTTGCTCCCACGGGCCACGCGCTCACGGTCCGATTCGGCTCGGCGGCACGGTTCAAAGTCGCGCGGCTGAGGCCGGGCACGAGGTACTTCTTCCGGCTGAAGGCGATGAGTCCGCTCGGGTCGCTGAGCAGCCACGTGCGCACATTCACCACACCTGCCGCAACGCTGACGATCATCGGCGCCCGCGAGGACCATCGCGGCCGGATCGTCCTGAGGCTTCACAGCCCGGCGGCCGGGCGGATCCGCGCGAGCGCGGTCGCGACAACCTCCGGCAAAGGCAGGCCGCCGCTGAAAGTCTCATTCGGCCCTCGCGCGAGCGCCCGCATCGGCTCCGCGAAATCGTTGACGCTCACCCTCGCCGAAGGCGCGGCGTTCAAACGCGCGGTCCGCCGCGGTCAGCGCGTCCGCGTTGTCGTGACCGCAGGCTTCAGACCGATCGCCGGGAGGGCGAGCAGCGGGACGATCGACCTCGAGATCACGGCCCCGAACAAACGCTAGACCCCGGCCAGCTCCGCGACCCGGTCGCGGTGCCAGCGCGAGTCCCCGAACGCGTGGGCGTTGGCCTTCGCACGCTTGAGGAAGAAGTGGAGGTCGTGCTCCCACGTGAAGCCGATCCCGCCGTGGACCTGGATCGCCGAGGCGGCGACGCGGAAGCCGGCGTCGCCGGCGTACGCCTTGGCCATCGATGCGGCGCGCAGCGCGGTCTCGGGCTCGTGATCGAGCGCCCAGGCCGCCCAGTAGGTGACCGAGCGCGCGCCCTCGACCTCGAGCAGCATCTGCGCGCAGCGGTGCGAGACGGCCTGAAAGGAGCCGATCGGCCGCTCGAACTGCTTGCGGTCCTTGGCGTACTCGACGGCCATCTCCATCGCGCGCTGGGCGACGCCGACGCTCTCGGCGGCGAGCGCCGTGACGATCGTCGCGTACGCCTGCGCGACCGCGTCCGCACCCCCGGTGCTCATCTCCTCGGCAGGGGTCCCGTCGAGCGAGACCCGGTAGAGCTTGCGGGTCGGGTCGAGGCCCGGCTCGGCCACGATCTCGAGCCCCGGCGCGCCGGCCTGCACGATGTAATGGCGGCCGTCGGCTGCGGCGATGAGCAAGAAGTCGGCCGCCGCGGCGTCGGGCACAGCGATCTTGACCGCCGACAGCCGTCCCGCCGAGGCCTCGACCTCGGACTGGTCCGGTGCCCAGCCGGCGCGCTCGTCCCAAACCGCGAGCGTGCCCCGCACCGACCCGGCGGCGAGCTCCGGCAGCCAGCGAGAGCGCTGCTCGTCGGTGCCGGCGGCGTCCAGCACCAGCGTCGCGCAGACGTCAGAGTGCAGCGGGCTGGGAGCGAGCGCGTAGCCCATCTCCTCGGCGATCACGACCAGCTCGACGGCGCCAAGGCCGAGGCCCCCGTACTCCTCGGAGACGATCACCCCCGGCCATCCGAGCTCGACCAGCTCCTGCCACTGCCGGTCGGTGAAGCCCGACTCGGACCCGGCCAGCTCGCGCACGAGCTCGAGCTTGTAGCGCGCCGTCAGGAAGTCACGGGCCGTGCGCTTGATCGCCTGCTGGTCGTCGGTGAACTCGAAGTTCATCGCATCCTCGGCAGGCCGAGGACGCGCTCGGCGACGATGTTGCGGAGGATCTCGGTGGTGCCGCCCTCGATCGAGTTTGCCCGCGCGCGCAGGAAGCGGTAGGTCCAGGTGTCGTCGGCGAGCATCGCGCGCGGCCCCTCGATGTCCATCGCGAGCTCGGTCAGCGACTGGTTGATCTCCGACCAGTGCCACTTGCCAAGCGATCCCTCGGGCCCCGGCACGCCGGTCCGCATCGTCGCGCTCAACCCCCGGTAGGCGTTCAACCGCAGCACTTCAGCCTCGATCATCAGCTGCGCCAGACGCTGGCGGATCACCGGGTCGCTGCTCGCCGCGTGGCCGTCCGAGCCGCGGCTGGCGCGCGCCTTCTCGACGAGCTCGTGCAGCGCAATGTGAACCCCGACCTGGAGACTGAAGGCGAGCGTCGCGCGCTCGTGCATCAGGGTCGTGATCGCCACCGCCCAGCCGTTGCCCTCACCGCCGATGATGTTCCCGTCCGGGATCCGCGCCTCCTCGATGAACAGCTCGTTGAACTCGGCCTCGCCGGTGATCTGGCGCAGCGGACGCACCTGGACGGCGTCCTGCTCCATGTCCATCAAGAAGTAGGTCAGGCCCTTGTGCTTGGGCGCCGCCGGATCGGTGCGCGCGACCAGCATGCACCACTTGGCGTGATGGGCGATCGTCGTCCACACCTTCTGTCCGGTCACGACCCACTCGTCGCCGTCGCGCACCGCGCGCGTCTTCAGCGAGGCGAGGTCGGAGCCGGACTCGGGCTCCGAGAACCCCTGGCACCAGATCTCCTCCGCCGACAGGATCGGCTGCAGGTAGCGCCGGCGCTGCTCCTCGGTGCCGTGGGCGATCACGGTCGGGCCACCCATTGCGAGCCCCAGCACGTTCGCGACGCGCGGCGCCTGCACGCGCGCGGTCTCCTCGTTGAAGATCGCCTGCTCGATCAGCGTCGCCCCCCGTCCGCCGTACTCCTTCGGCCACGACACGCCGGCCAGCCCGGCCTCGTGCAACCGGCGCTGCCATTCGCGCCGGAACTCGAACGCCTCCTCGTCGCCGGCCGGCTCGAGTCCGGGGTCGTTGGCCTCGAGCCATGCGCGCAGCTCGTCGCGGAAGGCTTGCTCGGCGGGTGACAGGGTCAGGTCCACGGGCGCGGGATCCTATCCGCGTCCGGCGGCGTCCGTCATTTGGTGATCGTGATCCCGTTCGCAGGCAGGCAGTGGCTGCCGAGCAGGACCCGCACTCGATGCGCCGCCGTGCTGTGAGCGCTCGAGCTCTCGCAGCGGAAGTCCACCAGTCGTGCCAACACCCGCGGCGCCTGCCTGCGGCCGCGGCCATCGGGGTCGAAGCTCAGCAGCTTGGTGGCCGGATCGAACATGATCGTCGGGTTGTGGGTCGTGGGGGCCGGGCTGCGCTGCTGCTCGAGCGTGAGCTTGTCGCTCAGCAGCTGGGAGCCGAAATACCTGGCTCGCAGGATCACGCGATCGCCCTGCTCGGGCCGGAAGTCGGTTATCCGCTGCGTTGAGAATGGCCGCGGCGTGCGCTGATACCAGCTCGTGAACGGCGTCCCGGTCAGGATGAAGTGGTCGGCACCCGGGCCGCCACTCGCCGCATCGAAGCCGGCGTCGGTCAGCTTCAGGTTGTCATCGCCGCCGCCACCGATCAGGCGCTCGTTGCCGGGTCCGGCGATCAGCGTGTCCGATCCGCGGCTGCCGACCAGCTCGCGCGTGTCGCGGGTGCCGACGAGCCGGACCGCGGGACCGCTCGACTTCCCGACCTCGATGTTCGGTGGGACGACGAGCGAGTGGTCGGTGATGATCGTGTCGGTGCCCTGCTGTGGTAGCTCGATGATGCTCCGGGTCGCATTTCGGCCATACACGTGGTAAGTGTCGTTGCCGGGGCCGCCGAACACCCCGATGCGCCGCGTGCCGTGGATGTAGAAGGCGTCGTTGCCGGAGTCGCCGAACAGGCCGCTGCGACTGTGCGGCCCCGAGATCAGCGTGTCGTTGCCCGGGCCGCCTCGCACCTCGCCGCGTCCGGTGCCCGCCGTGATCGTGTCGCTGCCGCCCCGCCCGTAGATGCTGTCGTAGCCCGGACCGCCAGTGATCCGGTCGTTGCCAGCGCCGGCGTAGATGACGTCGGTCCTGCCCTTGGCGACGAGCGTCTCGCCGCCGGATCCGCCCTGGATCACGTTGAACGCTCCGGGTCCGGTGATCAGGGTGTCGTGATCGCGGTTCTCGCCGATCATCAGAACCGAGCGCTTGGCACCGACCAGGCGCGAGCGGCGCGGGTGGTCGCTGGCACGGATCACGTCGCCCGGGACCTGGCGGGGAGCGCCGGCAGCGCGAGCGTCGGATGAGCTCGAGCTCGAGGGCTCCGAGCACGGCGTGTCGGGGTTCGACGCATCGGTGGTGGGCGTGGTGTCGTACGCGCAGGTAACGATCGAGCCGAGATCGGGGTACCAGCTCGTGTCGCTGACGCCGGTGCCGCCAAGCACGCTCGCGTCCATCGTGCCGCTGCCGTCGAACCCGGCTCCGGACGGGAACCCGGAGGGGAAGCCGGGGCACTCGCTCGACGGAGTGTTGAAGCCCGCCGCCCCGGACAGGTATGACTGCTCGTAGGCGTCGTAGTTGGGGTTGTCGGCCGAGTAGCCGTCAGCCTCCGCCTGGGCGTAGGTCTGCATCACACTGCCCGCGACCGAGCTGCCGCCGACCAGCGGGCCGATGCACGGCTGCCCCGCAGCCGGGCTGTAGCCGAGGATCCCTGGCGCCACCGTGGTCAGCGGCTCGGCGTTCCCGGTCTGATCGCCGAACGTCAGGTCGGCCGTGTAGTCGAACTCCTGGACGCCGGTGCCCTGGAAGCCATACAGGTAGGTGGTCGCGTTGCGCTCGGTCGGGATCGACGCCGACACCGACGTCTCGCTCTGGGTGCCGCTCTCCTGCGTGTCGGTCGTCGAGAAGTTGTAGGTGGCGTTGACCTGATCGTTGATCGGGCCGCTCTTGGTCCCGAACGTGACCTGGTTTCCGACCTGCATCCCGTTCGTCGTGGCTGAACTGTCCTGCTCGCCCTCGGTGTAGTTGAACGTGTAGTCGAGCTCCCCGATCTCGTTGGTGTCGTTGGTCTGCTCGAGCGATGGCGGGTCGAGCGCTCCCCAGGCGTAGGTCGTCGGCGGCGGATCGGTCGCCTCGAACGAGCTGACGTCGCTGGTGATGTTCTCGAGGTTCCAGTTGGAGTCCTCGCTGATGTTCGAGCAGAAGGTCGAGAGCTCGAACAGCTCGCACTCGCCCTGGAGCATTGGCAGCAGGTTGAAGACGCCGCCGTCCGACGCTGCATGCGCGACCGGGCCGTGGTGCGGCGCAGATCGCGCCGCCGCGGCCGCACGGTCGGAGGCCGTGTTCCCCGTCCCCGCTTCCGTCGCCGGACAGTCCTGCGAGGGTTCGATCGTCATCGTCAGGTTGTACGGATACGTGTAGAAGCTCTTGTCGAACGACACACAGAACATCCCGTCGCCGGTCGCGCCACTGAGCGTCGGCGAGGCCGGGAACCACTCGTCGTTCGACGGCGAGTTGTAGACGTAGACGTACTGGTTCGAGGTGTTGTGGAAGAACAGCTCGAAGTTGCCGAGCGAACCGTAGTCGGGGCCAGTCGTGAGGATGTTGTCCTGGCCGGTGGAGATCGGCTCGCTGAACGAGCCGCTGGGCTGCTCGAAATACAGTGCGAAGTACATATGGGCGTTCGGAGACGACGGGGCGGAGACGCAGTTGTTGTTGTTGTCGCGGACCGAGCTGTAGTAGGTGAAGCTCGAGTTCGGGGCGACGTTGTCGTCGTCGCTGAAGTCGTCGTCGTTCCAGCACGACTCGCCGCCGGAGCTTGCGCGCAGGCTGACCGTGTAGTTGGTGTCGTTGACGACCTTGGTGTTGACCGCGAGCGAGGCCGACGCCGATGGCGCGAACACGCCCAACCCGAGCACGACTCCTACAACCAACCAATAACGACGCGACACGTGCACCTCAGCCCCTCTCCAACCCGGTTCCCAGAACGCTTCCGACGGGTCACGACGGCCTCCGGCCAGGCGACCCGAAATCTCCCAACGCGAAGATAACCGCCGACCAGGGGGACGTCAAGCACGGCATCGGCCCGGCCGCCGGGCGTTGTAGGCTCGGCTCAACCCGTGTCGCAGTCCGAGACCACCACCGGAATCCCCGGCTCAGAGCTCCCCGGCCCGTACCCGGTCGGCTCCTACGCGGCCCAGCTTCGCGAGCGCCTGCGGCAGTTCGCGAGGGTCCAGCTGGTCGGCGAGGTATGGGGCTTTCGCCAGGCTCGCGCGCGTGTGTACTTCGAGCTACGCGACAGCCGCGGGGCGCTGCCGTGCTCGATGTGGTCGAGCGATTTCGAGCGACTCGGCGTCAGGCTGGGCGACGGCGTGCAGATCGTCGTCGGCGGCGGCTGTGACTACTACCCAGGGAGCTCGGCCTCCTCGCCGTCGTTCAGCTTCGCCGTCTCGGAGCTGCGGGTCGCGGGCGAGGGCGACCTGCTCGCCCAGCTCGAGCGGCTGCGCCGGCAGCTCCACGCCGACGGGCTGTTCGAGCCCCAGAAGCGCTTGCCCCGGCCACCGCTGCCACGGACGATCGGGGTCGTCACCGGCGAGCGCGGCAAGGCTCGTGACGACGTGCTCGCGGGGCTGCGCCGCCGCGGCTGGGGCGGTCGGCTGGTATGGGCGTTCGCGCCCGTCCAGGACCGCCACGCGGCTCCCCAGATCGCCGCGGCGCTGCGCGAGCTGGCGGCGATCGAGGAAGTCGAGGTCGTGATCGTCGCCCGCGGCGGAGGCTCGCTGGCCGACCTGTTCGCGTTCTGCGACGAGGCTCTGTGTCGCACCGTCGCGCTGTTGCGGGTGCCGGTCATCTCCTCGGTCGGCCACCACACCGACCGCACGCTGATCGACGACGTCGCCGCCATCAGCTGCTCGACCCCGACCCACGCCGCCGAGGCGGCGGTGCCGGTCGACTGCCGTGCTGCCCGTGCCGACGCGGCCGCCTACGCCCGCCGCCTGCACGGCCACGGCCGCCGCGCGATCCTCGATCGAGCGCGCACGCTCGCCCACCTCTCGCGCGCCCCCGCCGATCACGTCAACCGCAACCGCCGCCAGCTGCATCAGCTGGTGCGCGAGCTGCGAGCGAGCGGGAGGCGGGCGATCGCGAGCGGCCACGAGCTGGCCGGCGTGCACCTGCTCGTGCTCGGGCGTACGGCCAGGCGCGCCGCCGGCTCCGATGCGACCAGGCGAGCCCGCGACCTCGAGCGACTGACGATGGCGCTCGCCGCGCACGACCCCGAGCGGACGCTGGCGCGCGGGTACGCGATCGTCGCCGACCGCGGCGGCGAGCCGCTTCCAACCGCGGCCGCGGCCCGTGACGCGCACGATCTATGGCTGCGGTTCGCCGACGGCGATGTCGAGGCCGAGGTGCGCGAGTGACCGAGCGCACCTATGAATCGGCGGTCCGCCGGGTCGAGGAGATCATCCGCCGCCTCGATTCGGGCGAGGCCGGCCTGCGCGAAACGCTCGAGCTGGTCAAGGAAGGACGCGATCTGGTCGAATACTGCGCCGGCGAGCTCGAGGCGGTGGGCAAGGGATTGGAAGAGCTCCGATTGGATGAACTTGTGGCCCGGCTCGAGACAGGAGGAAGAGAACAGTGAGCACCTTTGAGCTGCTGAGTGGACTTCGGCTGAGGGTCGACGGCTACTCGCTTGAAGGCCTCAAGGCCGACGTCTCGAGCGGGTTCGAGCGCCTCTCGACCGTCGTCCACCTGCAGGGCGACGGCCACGAGGGCGTCGGCGAGGACGTCGTCTACGACGCCGTCGATCACGTCGCGATGCAGGAGGCCGGGCCGGTCCAGCCGCTCGCCGGCGAGTACACGCTCGGCGGCTTCTGCGCGCTGATCGACTCGCTCGACCTGTTTGGCGTCGAGCCACAACGCGACGTCTCGCGGCTGTACCGGCGCTGGACCTTCCACAGCGCCGCCCTCGATCTGGCGCTGCGCCAGGCGGGCAAGCCGCTGCACGAGGTGCTCGGCCGCGAGCCCATGCCGATGACGTTCGTGATGTCGCTGCGCCTCGGCGAGCCCGCGACGCTCGAGCCGGTGCAGCGTCGCCTGAGCCGCTATCCGACGCTCCGCTTCAAGCTCGACCCGACCAGCTCGTGGACGCCCGAGGTGATCGACGGCCTGGTCGCGACCGGCGCGGTCGACTCGGTCGACTTCAAGAGCCTGTACCGCGGCACGATCGTCGACCAGCCGCCGGACCCGGTGCTGTACGAGCGAGTCGTCAACGCCTTCCCCGACGCCTGGATCGAGGACCCCGATGTCGAGACGGCCGAGACCGCCGCGGTGCTCGCCGACGATCACGACCGGATCACGTGGGACGCGCCGATCCACTCGATCGACGACATCGAGTCGCTCCCGTTCGCGCCGAAGATGGTCAACATCAAGCCCTCGCGGATCGGCGGGCTGGCGAAGCTGTGTGACACCTACGACTACTGCGACGAGCGCGGGATCGGCGCCTACGGCGGCGGCCAGTTCGAGCTCGGGCCGGGCCGCGGCCAGGCCCAGTACCTGGCCTCGCTGTTTCACCCGGACACGCCCAACGACCTCGCGCCCAGCGACTACAACCAGAACGACCCACCCGCCGGGCTGCCGTCGAGTCCCCTGCCACCCGTGCCCGACGCGATCGGGTTCCGGTGGCGGTCCTAGCCGGCGCCTTGTCCAACCCGGGCAGCGACTAGGCGCCGAGCGCCAGCAGCAGCTTCCCCTGCACCCGCCGCTGGCTGAGCCGCTCGAACGCCTCGTTTACGCGCTCGAGCGCGAGCACGTCGTCGATCGGGACCTTCAGCTCGCCGTCGCGCACCGCCACCAGCGCCGCCTCGAGTCCGCGCCTGCGCTCCTCCTGACTCAGCTGCAGCCCGCCGTAGCCGAGCAGTGAGGCCGCCTTGCGGTACAGCGTCTGCAGGTTGAACGTGACCTCGGGCCCCGCCGAGGTGCCGAACGTCACGTACCGGGCGCGCGGCGCGATCGCCTCGATCGCCGGCGCGACGAAGCCGCCGCCGAGTGGGTCGAAAACGACCGTCGGCTGGAACTGCGACAGCGCGCCTGCGAGCTGTTCCGGCCCGCCCACGATCGCCTGCTCGGCGCCCTGCTCGCGGACCAGCGCGGCCTTCTCGGGCGACCCGGTCTGGCCCCACACCGTTGCGCCGGCTGCCGCCGCCAGCGAGACGATCATCGTGCCGACGCCGCCCGCGGCGCCGAGCGCCAGCACCCGATCCTCGCCGCCAACCCGAGCGACGTCGCGGACCACGTGCCAGGCGGTCAGGCCCGCGATGCCGATCGCCGCCGCCTCGCGCGTGCGGACGCCCTCGGGGAGCTCGAACACCGCCGTGCGCGGCACCACCGCCGCCTCCGCCCAGACGCCATCGCGCGAGGCCCCGAGCCCCTCGCCGGTGACCAGCACCGGCCGGCCGTCGAGGGTTCCGGCGGCCTCCGCTCCGAGCGTCCTCGGCAGCGGCCCGTTGGGCGCCACCCGGCCTTGGGCAACGTAGCCGTCGACCGGATTGACGCCCCCGAACTCGAGCTCGACGCGCACCTCCCCGTCGCCGGGTTCGGGCAGCTGCACGGTGTCGACCGTCAACGGGACACCGTGTTGTTGCAGGCGCGCGGCTCTGACCATCTATTAATGGTGCCATGAACAACCATCTAGAAGGAACCGTCGCGCTGATCACCGGCGCCTCGAGCGGCATCGGCGAAGCCACAGCGATCGAGCTCGCTCGCCTGGGCGCGTCCGTGTCGATCGTCGCCCGCCGCTCCGAGCGACTCGACACGCTCGCCGAGCAGATCGGTGATCGCGCGCTCGCGATCACCGCCGACATGACCGACCAGGACCAGGCGCAGGCGGCCGTGGAGCGGACCGTGGCCGAGCTTGGCCGGCTCGACATCCTGATCAACAACGCCGGCGTGATGCTGCTGGGACCGGTCGTCGACGCGCCACTGGAGGAGTGGCGGCGGATGGTCGACATCAACGTCCTCGGCCTGCTGTACTGCGCCCACGCCGCCCTGCCTCACCTGCTCAAGGCCGCCGAGGACTCGCCCCGCGGGGTCTCGGACATGGTCAACATCAGCTCCGTCGCCGGGCGCATCGCGCGGCTCGGCAGCGGCGTCTACAACCTGACCAAGCACGGCGTCGGCGCGTTCAGCGAGTCGCTGCGCCAGGAGGTCGCCGGCCGTCACGTGCGCATCTCGCTGGTCGAGCCGGGTGCGGTCGCGACCGAGCTCTCGAGCCACAACCGTCCCGAGATCCGCGAGCAGATCGGACAGCGTTTTCAGGGAATCGAGCGAATGCAGGCGCCCGACATCGCCGAGACGATCGCCTTCATCCTCACCCGGCCACGGCACGTGGCGATCAACGAGGTGCTGATCCGGCCAAGCGAACAGTCGAACTGAGGCCGGGCCGCATGCGGCCCGGCCCCGGGCGGCGCATGCGCCGCCCGGCGGGGGGCGTGCATGCACGCCCCCGAACACCCAGCTGTCAGACCCGCTGGATCAGCGTCCCGGTTCCGAGCCCGCCGCCGCAGCACATCGTGACCAGGCCCATCTCCTTGTCCGAGCGCTCCATCTCGTGCAGCAGCGTCGTGATCAGCCGCGCCCCGGTCGAGCCGAGCGGGTGGCCGAGCGCCATCGCGCCGCCGTTGACGTTGACCCGGTCCATGTCGGGATTGTGGACCCGGCGCCAGGCCGCGACGACGGGAGCGAACGCCTCGTTGATCTCGATCAGGTCGATGTCCTCGATCGTCATCGAGTTGCGATCGAGCAGCTTCCGGGTCGCAGGGATCGGGCCCTCGAGCATCTTCACGGGGTCGCACCCGATCGTCGTCTGGTCATAGATCTTCGCGCGGGCGGTCAGCCCAAGCTCCTGCGCCTTGTCACTGCTCATCAACAGCACCGCGGCGGCGCCGTCGGAGATCTGCGACGAGTTTCCGGCGGTGATCACGCCGTCGGGCTTGAACACCGTCCTCAGCTGGCTCAGCGTCTCGAGGTTGGTGTCGGGGCGGATCCCCTGGTCTGAGACGTAGGTGTCGCCGTTGACGCGCATCGGGATCATCTCGCGCTCGAAGCGTCCCTCCTCGGTCGCGCGGTGGGCCAGCTGATGCGAGCGCAGCGCGAGCTCGTCGAGCTCCGGGCGGGGGATCTCGTACTCCTCCGCGATCAGCTCGGCGCCGAGGCCCTGGCCGACGATCTGGTGATGGGCCATCAGCTCGGGCGTGAACGCGTACCCGAACTCCTCCTGGGTCTTCATCGTCGCCGCGAACGGAAGCTTGCCCATGTGCTCGACGCCGCCGCCGATCACGACGTCGTGGACGCCGGAGGCGATCTGCGCCGCGGCGAGGTTGACGGCCTGCTGGGCCGAGCCGCACTGAAGGTCGATCGTCGTCGCGGAAGTCTCGATCGGGAAGCCCTGCTGCAGCCAGGCGTTGCGCCCGACGTGCAGGCCCTGGGGCCCGAACTGCGCGACGCACCCCGAGATCACGTTCTCGACCTCGCCGGGCTCGATCCCGGCGCGCTCGATCACGGCCCGATAGGCAGAGCCGAGCAGCTCGTTCGGGTGGGTCCCCTTGTAATAGCCCTTCTCGAGATGCCCGCGACCGATCGGTGTGCGTGCGGCCTCGACAATCACTACCTCACGGCCTTCAGACATTCAGTTCTCCTTCGAGTTCGGGTCAGGCGGCGTCCAAATGAACGGTCACGTACTGTACCCGGCGATGAACGAGCGACTTGGCATCGCCGGCTCGGGCACGATCGCCTGCGGGCTGGCGGCGACCGCGGCCTGCCACGGCGACGTGCTGCTGTGGGCCCGATCTGACGAATCCGCCGGGCGAGCCCGCGCGACGATCGAGAAGGCCTGCGCCCGTCTCGCCGACGACGGGGCCGATCCCAGCAGGGTGCAGGTCGTGACCGACATCGACGACCTGCGGGCGGCGTCCTATCTGGTCGAGGCCGTGATCGAGCACCACGGCCACAAGTCGGCCGTGCTCGCGGATCTCGGCGAGCTCGTGCCGCACGCGGGCGAGGGCGCTGTGATCGCGACCACGACCTCATCGCTCTCGATCTCCGAGCTCGCGGCCGCCAGCGGCTCGCCCGAGCGCTTCGCCGGCCTGCACGTGTTCAACCCGGTACCGCGGATGCAGCTCGTCGAGCTCGTGTTCCCGCCGCAGGCCTCGAGCGACACGCGCGCGCGCTCGCGCGCGCTATGCGAGACGCTCGGCAAGACCCCGGTCGAGGTCCCCGACATCCCCGGGTTCGTCGTCAACCGCCTGCTGTTTCCGTATCTGTTCAGCGCCGTCGACCTGCTCGTGCAGACGGGCATGTCCGCCGAGGACGTCGACAACTGCATGAAGCTCGGAGCCGGCATGCCGATGGGCCCCCTGGCGCTGCTCGACCTCGTCGGCCTCGATGTCTCCAAGGCGATCGGCGAGGCGATCTCGATCCCCGTTCCCGACCGCCTGACCGAGCTGATCGAGGCCGGGTCGACCGGGCGCAAGGCCGGCCAGGGGTTCTTCAGCTACTAGGTGGTTGGGGGGCGGCTTCGGCTGCAGTCTTGTGTCGGGTGGGATGGGCGGCTGTGACGGGCTCTTATAAACGTCCACGGCAGGATTTAGGACCTATTCATCTCGGCGGAGCAGACTACGCAGCGCGACGTACCTCATAGCAGCACCTCCTCCCCAGAAGCACAGAGCCGGCCCGTCCCCAGCGGGCCGGCTCTTTTTTGCGCTCGGGCTCGCATTTCGGTGGCCTCGCGCCAATGACCCCAACGTTGTTCCCGATTATGGGGAACAACGTTGGAAGTAAGTCTCCGAAACGTGCCCTGGCGCTGCGTCCTCGTAGCGAAGCCGGCCCGAGGGCCGGCTTCTCTCTCCTCTCAACCACCGGAATCCCGGTTGTGAAGTGCCGGTGAAATGTAACGAATGTCGCGAGCGAGCGCTAGGTCAGGATGCGGACGCCGCCTGCGTGCGTCGCTGGCGGATCCGGACGGCCTCGATCCGGTTCTGGCGAACCGACTCGACGCGGATCGAGTAACCGTTGGCGGCGATCGTGTCCCCACGCTTCGGAAGCCGCCCCAGTTCGGCGAACACGAAGCCGCCAACCGAGTTGTAGGCATCGGTATCGACCGGCAGGTCCAGCCCGTAGTCCTCGAGGTCGGAGATCGCGACGTGGCCGCGGACGAACCAGTCGCCGTTCGCCAGCCGCCGCACCGACCCGCCGGCGGGGTCGGTCTCGTCGGCGATCTCCCCCACGACCTCCTCGATGATGTCCTCGATCGTGACGATCCCGGCGGTGCGGCCGTACTCGTCGATCACGATCGCGAGCTCGGTCCGCTCGCGCTGGAGATCGGCCAGCAGATCGTCCAGCGGCTTGGTCTCGGGCACCAGTGGCGCGGGCCGCACGAGCCCTTCGAAGTTGGCCTGCATCCCCTTGTTCATCATCAGCTTGACGAGCTGGTTGACGTGGACGATGCCCTTGACCCGGTCCTGGTTCTCGTCCTCGGTGACGACCAGCCGCGAGTGGCCGGTCGAGACGCAGCGCCGCAGCGCCGCCTCGACGTTCTCGGTGACGTCGACGGTCACGACCGCGGGAATCGGCGTCATCACCTGCCGCGCCTCCTGCTCGTGCAGGTGAAACACGCCGGTCAGCATGCTCGCCTCGCCAATGTCGATCTGGCCTCCGGTCTGCGACTCGGCGATGATCCGCTTGAGCTCTTCGGGGGTGCCGCCCTCGGGCTCGGCGTTGGGATCGGTCCCGAGCATCCGCAGGACCGAGTGCGATGAGGCGTTCAGCACGAAGATGAACGGCTTGAACAGGACTCGGAAGAACTCGAGCGGCCGCGCGATCCGGCGCGCGAGCCCCTCGGCGTGCTGGATCGTGTAGAGCTTCGGGACGATCTCCCCGATGATGCTCTGCGCGGTCGTGATCACCAGGTAGGCGATCACAACTGAGATCACGACCGCGGTCGCGTGGCCCAGCGCGCCGCCGATCAGCGGCTCGAGCAGGTGCGCGATCGCCGGTTCGCCGAGCGCCCCGATCCCGATCGACGCCATCGTGATCCCGACCTGGCAGGCCGCGATGTAGTCGCCGATCTCGTCGAGCTGACGAAGCGCCAGCCGCGCCCCGCGGAGGCCGTCGTCGGCCATCGTCTGCAGCCGCGCCCGGCGCGACCGCACGAGCGCGTACTCCGCGATCACGAAGAACGAGTTCACCAGGACCAAAAGGCCCGTGAGGATGATGAACAGGACCTTCACTGCTGGCAGGCGATCCGGCCCTCCCGCAGGGGGCCCCAGCCTTCCGTCCGGGCGGCGCCGGCGGCGGCGCTCGCGCTACTACTTCGGGATGGATCGTCGTCGCTCATGTACCGACGCGGCGAACGGTAGCAGCCGAGGCTGCCGTCTCTCTACAGGTCTCGCGGGGTCACGACCCCGCTCTTGAGGGCGAGCTCGACCAGCCGCACGCGCTTCTGATTCTGCGGCAGATCCTCGATCCCGAACTTCGCGAACAGCGCCCGCAGGTGGGTCTTGACGGCGTCCACGCTGAGAAACAGCTGATCCGCGATCTGCTGGTTGGTGGCCGGCGTGACGTAGCCGCTGGTCTCCTTGAACGGCCGACACAGCGCGAGCAACACCTTGCGCTGGGCGTCCGACAGGCTGGCGCGATCGAGCACGTCGGAGGCGACCTCGGTCTCGGTCACGTTGACCGTCATCGGCTGGCGGTAGGTGGCCGGGGTGTGGCCGAACCGGAGCACATCGCCGTCCCAAAGGCGACGGCGCCCGACCACCCGCTCGCCGTTGACATGGGTGCCGTTGCGCGACAACCCGTCGTCGGAGACCGTCCAGTCGCTGCCGATCCGGCCCAGCTCGGCGTGCAGCCGAGACACCTCGGTGTCCCAGTCGATCCAGATGTCGGTCGCCGAGCCGCGGCCGACCGTGACCCGCTCGAGCTCCTCGCCGAGCGTGAAGATCTGCTGCTCGCCGGCACCGTCACGGAACACCAGGAACGGATCGCCCGCCCGCTCCGCCTCGATCTGCGCCTTCAGCTCGCTCGGGCTCTGCATGAGGTTGTCGGGCATCGCGCGAGCGATCGTACATCCGCCGGCGCGGTATAAACAGCCACCATGGCTGACCTCTCCGTGGGGTCCACCCTCGCCGGCTGCCGGCTCGACGCGGTTGCCGGGCGCGGGGGGATGGGGGTTGTGTACCGGGCTACCCAGCTCGCGCTCGACCGACCGGTCGCGCTCAAGGCGATGGCGCCGCAGCTGGCCGAGGACCTGGGATACCGCGAGCGCTTCCAGCGCGAGTCGCACCTCGCGGCCTCGATCGATCATCCGAACGTGATCCCCGTCTACGAGGCCGGTGAGCTCGACGGGACCCTGTACCTGATCATGCGGTGGGTCGACGGGACCGACCTGCGCGAGCTGCTCTCATCGAGCGGGCGGCTCTCCCCCGCACGCGCTGTGCGGCTGCTGCGCCCGGTCGCCTCGGCGCTGTCGGCCGCCCACCGCCGCGGCCTCGTCCATCGCGACATCAAGCCCGCCAACGTCCTACTCGCCCGGGGCGAGGACGACGAGGGAGAGCACGTCTACCTGACCGACTTCGGGATCGCCCGCCGCACGACCGGCGAGAGGGCGGTGACGCGCACCGGCGTCCTCGTCGGAACGCTCGACTACACCGCGCCCGAGCGGATCGAGGGCGGCACGGGGACTCCCGCGTCCGACATCTACGCGTTCGGGTGCATGCTGTTCGAGGTGCTGACCGGCCACGTCCCGTTCGAGCGGCCAACCGAGCTGATGATGATGCACGCCCACCTGAACGACCCGGTGCCGTCGGTGCGCGACGAGGTGCCCGGCGTCCCGGAGCGGCTCGACCAGATCGTCGCGCGAGCGATGGCCAAGCGACCGGAGGACCGCTTCGCCTCCGCCGCCGAGCTCGCCTCGGCGCTCGCACGAGCGCTCGAGGAGGCCCAGACCGGGGAGGTCGAGTTCCGCCGCCGCCTCGAGCGCGCCGAGCTCCCGACCGACGAAACCGAGGTCGAGCGGGTCGAGCCGACCCGGACCGACCCCCCTCCGACCGCCCCCCGAACCGGGGTCGAGCCGCCCGCGGTCGGGGCCCCGGAACCTGAGCCCGCGGAGCCGGCGACGGTGATCCACGACCCCTCCGCGGCCATGCCGCCACCGCCCCGGCCGCGTCGCCGCTCGCCGTGGGTGCTGGCCGCGCCGGTGGCGTTGATCGCGGCCGCCGGGATCGCGATCGCGCTGCTCTCGAGCGGCGGCGGCGCCGGCAAGCCGACGACGTCGAGCTCGACCGTCGCAGACACGACAGCCACCAGCCGCACGAGCACGAGCACGAGCACGAGCAGAAGCGCGAGCGTGGCGCCACCGACGGTCAGCGGTCAGCCGGTCAAGAGCATCAAGGCGATCTCGCTGCCGGCAGGCAGCGACCCCGGCGCGCTGTGGGCCGAGGGCCCGAGCGTGCTCGCGGTCACGAGCCACGGAGTGCTCAGGGTCGGGGGGAACGGCGCGCACTTCGCCGCCGGCGGGCACCCAGTCGACGTCGCCGAGGATGCCGGCGGCCGGGTCTGGGTCACCGAGACGGGTCCCAGCGCCGTGCTCGTGTTCAACGCGGACGGCAAGCAGCTGACCAAGATCCCGCTCGGCTTCACCCCCAGCGCGCTTGCGATTCACGGGCAGGAGGCATGGATCGCGGCGGCCGGTTCGAGGTCGATAACGCGCGTGGGTCCGTCGTTCGTGACCTCGACCGTGACCGCGCCGAACCCGGTCGGGGCGATGGGCGAGGCCTACGGTCGCCTATGGGTGGCCTCGGCCGACGGGTCGCTGAGCGCGCTGAACGGCCAGGGCCACCCGACTCTGCCAGCGCCGACCGTGCCGCCGCGGACGATCGCGATCGGGCACAGCGACGGCGTCTGGTTCGTCAACCGCGCGGGGACGTTGACCCGGGTCGACCCGCGGACGAACCCCTCGCTCCTGGTCAACGGCCGCTACCACGAGCACGCGAACCAGTACAGCGTCGGCGATCATCCGATCCCCGACATCGCCTCACTCGAGAAGCAGCACTCGATCTGGGTCGGTTCGCTGAGCCACCGGACCGTGATCCGGCTTCAGACCAATGGGCCGAACAACAACAGCCCGTCGACCACGATCCAGTTCCACGCCGAGCCCGCGCACATCGCGGTTGACCCGAGCTACCTGTGGGTGGCGGTCCCGAGCCAGGACCGGATCTACCGGATCAGCTACTGAATGCCGTCGACGACCTTCGCGAGCTCGAAGTCGGCATCGGTCAGCCCGCCGGCCGAATGGTTGGTGATCGACAGCCTGACCTTGTTCCATCCATGGACGATGATGTCGGGATGATGGTTGGCCGCCTCGGCGGCGTCGGCGACGCGATTGACGAACTCGATCGCGGCGCGGAAGTCCTCGAACTGCCAGTCGCGCACGATGTGCTCGCCCTCCCGTTTCCACTCGCCGCCTCCCAGTCGCGCCTGCACGGCTTCATCAGTGAGCAGCTCTGCCATATCGTTTCTCCTTGATGAGAATCGTCAGCTTGGTTCCGTCGGCCACCGAGATGCTGTTCGCGCTCGGCCTGGGCGCCGACCTTATCGCCGTCACCCACGAGTGTGACTACCCACCCGAGGCGCAGGAGCTACCCAAGATCACGCGCGACGTGCTGCCGGCCGGGCTGAGCGCGGCCGAGATCGACGCCGCGGTGAAGGAGCGGACGCTCGCGGGCGAGTCGATCTACGAGCTCGACGTCGAGATGCTCCACGACCTTCGCCCCGACCTGATCGTCACCCAGGCGCTGTGCTCGGTGTGCGCCGTCTCCTACGACGACGTTCGCGCGGTCGCCGAGGAGATCGATCCCCGCCCGGAGCTGATCTCGCTAGACCCGCACACGGTCGGCGAGGTGCTCGGCGACGCCCGCACGCTCGCCCAGGCCACCGACCGCAAGGATGCCGCCGTCGAGCTCGTTGAGCAGGCCGCAGCGCGGATCGACCGCATCCGGATCACGGTCCGCCGCGCGCGGCGGCCCCGGGTCGCGGCGCTCGAGTGGCTCGACCCCCCGTTCGCCGCGGGCCACTGGATGCCGCAGCTGATCGCGTACGCCGGCGGCGAGGACGTGCTCGGGTTCGCGGGCGAGCAGTCCGAGGAGCGGACCTGGGCCGAGATCGCGGCGGTGCGCCCGGACATCGTGATCGTGATGCCGTGTGGCTACGACGCCGAGATCGCCCATCGCGAGGCCGAGATGCACCTCAGCGAGCTCGCGGCGGTTGGCGCGGGCGAAGTCGTGGCCGTCGACGCCGCGGCCTACTTCTCGCGCCCGGGGCCGAGAATCGTCGACGGGCTCGAGCTGCTCGCCCACATCATTCACCCGGAGCTGTTCGAGCAGTCGCCGGCGCCGGCGCTGACGGTCGAGCTCTGAGCGTTTGGGCGCCAGCGCTGACGGTCGGCCGGCTCGGCTCTAACCGGTGAAGCCGATGCCGTTGGGGGCGATCCCGTGGCTGCCCGCGACCGCGATCGCGCCGATCACCCCAATCACCCCGATCGCCACGATCCCCATCAGCGCCAGCGACCGCTCGTGGCGGCGCTCGCCGATCGCTACCACCAGCCAGCCGCCGATCAGCCCGGCGATCAGCCCGCCGAGGTGGCCCCCGATCGAGATCCCGCGGAAACTGATCGAGAACACCAGGTTGAGCAATAACCAGAACGCCAGCCCGCTCTGCCACAGCGAGATCCCGCGCGCGTGGGCGACGACGATCAGCGCCCCGAAGATCCCGAAGATCGCGCCCGATGCGCCGACCGTGAGAGCCTCAGGCGTGAACAGCAGCGCGCCGAACGACCCCACCAGCAGCGAGGAGAAGTAGATCGCGGCGAAGTTGAGCGATCCGATCGCCGGCTCGAGCACGACCCCGACGAAGTACAGCGACAGCATGTTGACGAAGATGTGGGCGAGCCCGTCGTGTAGAAAGCCCGAGGTCACGATCCGCCAGTACTCGTGCTGGATGGCGATCGCGGAGCCGAGCAGCCCGCCCTTGTCGTAGATCGTGCCGCCGCCGCCGCCTCCGACCTGGGCGCTGCCGGCGGTCTCGGCGATGAACACGAGCACGTTGACGATGATCAGCGCGATCGTCACCTGAGGCGCCGCCGACGCCGAGCGGACCGTCTTGACCTTGGTCCGCTCGCGCGAACATTCGGGGCACCGCATCCCGACCGGCGTCGGCGTCATGCAATCGGGACAGATCGGCCGGCCGCACGACGAGCATGACACGCCGGTCTCGCGATTTGGATGCCGGTAGCAGGTGGCCATCGGTGAAGGACGCTATCAGTGGCCGCCCGTGACCCGACCGGCCTCTGCGCCGGGTACGGTCAGCGGTCGGGCAGGATTCGGCGGGCTTCGTCGGCGGCGTCGTGCAGCGTCCGCTGCGCGAGCTCGAGCAGACCGGAGGACTGCTGCTTGCGCGAGCGATGGCGGCTGCGAACACGCAGAACGACAAGTGCCGTGCCGGCTGTCGCGCCGAGGACCGCGGCGGCGGCTGGGCGGACCCAGTTGCGCGGATCGCGCATCGCCGACAGCTCCCAGGTCTCGAGCTCGTCCTGTGCCAGCTCGGTCAGGTTGACGAGCGTCAACTCGAGACGGTCGACGAGGTCCGCCGGGGGATCGACCGGCGTCAGCGCCTCGCGCAGCAGCGCTTCGAAATCGTGGGTGCCCGTGCTCATTTTGCGTCGACCGCCGCGCCCTCGCCAACGATCCCCTCGAGCTGCCGGATCGCGCGGTGAAGCAGCACCTTGGTCGCGCCGTCGGTGCGACCAAGGGCGCGCGCGATCTCTCGGTTGTCCATCCCAAGCGCGAAGCGCATGATCAGCGCCTCACGGCGGTCGTCGGGCAGCTGCTGGACGCCCTTGAGGATCGTGCTCAGCTCCTCGCGCCCTTCGACCAGCGACTCGGTCGTGTGCGGCGCCGAGATCATGCCCGCATCCTCGATCGCCGACTCTGGCTTTCGCGATCGATCTCGATAGAAGTTGGCCGCCAGGTTGTGTGCGATCCGGATGAGCCACGGCCGCAGCGGCCGGCCGTTGGACTCGCGCAGGGCGCGCTCGAAGTGACGATAGGCCTGCAGGAACGTCTGCTCGGTGAGGTCCTCGGCGTCGTGGTGGTTGCCGACGCGGTAGTAGCTGTAGGAGTAAACGTCGCGTAGGTGTGCGCGGTACAGCTCGGTGAATCGAGCGTCGAGTTCGGCCTTCGTTTTGGGTGGATCCGACACCGCATGGGAGCCTACTCGGGCTAGGCCGCTCGGACGGGACGCCGTCGCTTGCGCGGTGCGGGCGCTGTCACTGCCGCCGCCCACCGGTCGGGTTCGATCCGGCCCTCGACCAACGCGGCCAGGCTCTCGAGTGCCGGGGTTTCGAGCTGGGCGTCGCGCGCGGCGGTGGCGAGCAGCGGCACCGAGTCGACCGCCTCCGCCGCCTGACCGAGCGCGTTGCTGATCTCCGAGCCCGGGACGCCCTGGGCCAGAAGCTCACCGGCGCGGCGGTTGCGCGAGCCGGAGGAAACGACCGTCGCGACCAGGTCGCCGGCGCCGGCGAGGCCCGCGAACGTCTCCGGCCGACCGCCGCGGTGGCGGGCCAGCGCGTCGACCTCTGCGAACACCTTGCCGGCCGCCGCGCCCGCGATGTTGGGCCCGGCGATCGACGCCGCCGCCGCCGCCAGCACCGCCGCGTTCTTGGCGCAGCCGGCGAGCTCGACGCCGGTTACGTCGGTGCTCAGCGAGATGTCGAGGCCGGCGCTGCCGAGCGCGTCGGCGAGCTGGCGCGCAAACGCTCCGTCGAGCGACGCGAGCACAACCGAGGCTCCGTGCTCGAGCACCTCGCCGGCATGTGCCGGGCCGCCGAGAACCGCGACCGCCCGCGCGCTCGAGCGCTCGGCGGCGAACGCCGAGGGCAGCGTGCCCAGCGGCGGAACGAGTCCCTTCGCAAGCACCAGCAGACCGACCCGGCGCGGGATCCGCTCGCCATGCGCGCCGAGTACGTTCGGCAGCGCCCTGGCGGGAACAGCCAGGCAGACGAGATCGTGCCCGCCGAGCTTCAGCTCCGAGGCTCGGAGCACGTGCACGGCATCGGGCAGAGCGATGCCCGGAAGGTAGGCAGGGTTCTCGCGCGTCGCGCTCAGCTGCGCGGCCTGCTCGGCGGTCCGGCAACCGAGGTCGACCTCGAAGCCCGCGCGGGCGAGGCAGATCGCGAGGCTGGTGCCCCACGTCCCCGCGCCGATGATCGCGACGCGACGGATCGGCGGCAGCCCGCCGAGCCACTCCCACTGGAGCATCACGCACGGCCAGATCCGGTCGGTGACCGCGGTCGCGAGCGCCGGCGAGGCGTTCTCGACCTGGGGGAAATGGAGCGCTCGCCCGGCCCGCATCCTGACCCTGTGCGGGCGGATCCGCCAGCCGCGGCGGATCGACTCGGTGCCGATCACGGCGACCGGAACGACGGGCACGCCCATCTCGAGCGCGAGGCGCCCGACCCCGCGCTTCGGCTTGCCGAGCGCGCCGGGCCGGATCCGCGTCCCCTCGGGGAAGATCAGGACGATGTCGCCACGACCGAGGATCGCCTTCGCGGTTTCGATCATGTCGCTGTCGGCGGCGCCGCGGTCGACCGGGAACGCGCCGAGCGAGTTGAGCACCCACGACCGGATGCGGCCGCGGAACAGCTCCTCCTTGGCGACGTAGTACATCGGCCGTCGCGCCATCGTCGCGATCACGAACGGGTCGAGGAAACTCCGGTGGTTGGCGGCGACGATCACGGGGCCCTCTGAGGGGATGTGCTCGCGTCCGATCCGCACCATTCTGAAGTACAGGTGGAAGAACGGTTGCAGCACCGCTCGCACCATCCAGTAGACCAGGGGATTTGCTCCCTGCTCGCGCGCGCGACGATGCAGCACGTCGTGATTCATCACACACAGGCGTACCCGCTCTGGTGCCGCCCGTTACAGTTGCGTGTCTTGACCGCTGGGATCGATCGCACCCGAACCCTCAGAGGAGCCGTCTGCGGCGCCCTCGCGGCCGGCGTGTGGGCGCTGCAACAGCCGTTGGACAAGGTCGCATTCGAGAGCCGCTACGACGACGTCGAGCTGCTCGGGCGCGCGGTCTGGCGCGGCGAGAGTTGGTATCCCGCGGGGCTCGCATTGCACCTCCAGAACGGTGCCGCGTTCGGCGCCTTGTACGCGAACATCGCCCCCGCGATCCCGCTGCCGCCCGTGCTGCGCGGGCCGGCGTTCGCGCTCACCGAGCATCTGCTGCTGTGGCCACTCGGATCGCTGTCTGATCGCCTGCACCCCGCTCGTGACGAGCTGCCGAAGTTCGCCGGCAACCGGCGCGCGTTCGCTCAGTCGACCTGGCGCCACCTGCTGTTCGGGCTGGTGCTGGGCGAGCTCGAGCGGCGTCTCAACGCCGCCCCGGAGCCGGCCCCACCCGAGCCCGCCGCCGACTTCTCGAGTAACGGCCACGGCTCGCTTGCGCACGCGGTCTCGGCCGAGCCGGCTCCGTAACCCGCCTTGCGAGCCCTGATCACCGGCGCGTCGGGCTTCGCCGGCGGCTACCTCGCGCGTGAGTGCGCCGCCGCCGGAGACGAGGTGATCGGACTGTCGCGCAGCGGCGAGGTCCCCGACGGCGCCGGCGAAGGACGCGTAGTCGACCTCGGCGACGCGCAGGCGACCCGCGCCGCCGTGCGTGCGGTCGAGCCCGACGTCATCTACCACCTCGCGGCCCTCAGCTCGGTCGGGCGCTCGTGGCAGGACCCGGCCCGGACCGTCCAGGCCAATGTCGCGAGCGCAACCAACATGCTCGAGGCGATCCGCCTCGACGCTCCTCGCGCGCGCGTGGTCTGGGTCAGCTCCTGCGAGGTCTACGGGGTGCCGGCCACACTCCCAGTCGCCGAGGACGCGCCGGTCCAGCCCGCCAACCCCTACGCGGTCTCCAAGTGCACCGGCGATCTACTCGCGGGCGTGTACGCCGATGCCCACGCGCTCGACATCGTCCGCGCCCGGCCCTTCAACCACGCCGGCCCGGGCCAGCTGGCGATCTTCATCGTCTCCTCGGTCGCGCACCAGGCCGCTGAGGCGCGGCTGCGCGGCGAGCGCCGCGTCCGCGTCGTCACCGGCAATCCCGAGACCCGCCGCGACTTCACCGACGTCCGCGACGTCACGCGCGCCTACCGCCTGCTCGCTACCAGCGCCGAGCCCGGGATCTATAACGTCAGCTCCGGCCGCTCGGTATCGGCCGCCGAGCAGGTCGAGCTGCTCGCCGAGCTGCTCGGCCCGCTCACAGTCGAGCAGGTGACCGACCCCGCTCGCGTCCGCGCGCACGAGGTCATGGACCTCCGCGGCGCCAACGACCGGATCACGGCCGCGACCGGCTGGCGGCCCATGATTCAGCTCAGGCAGACGATGCTCGACACGGTTCAGTGGTGGGAGCGAGAACTGAGTCGGGCCACCGCCTGATCGTTGGAGGGGTCGGGCGGGCGCAGGTGTCTGTCGGGCGCCGGCGGCCGGCTCCCGGGCGGGCGCGGGCGGCCGCGCGTGCCACACTTCACCCCACGCCCGCCTAGCTCAACCGGTAGAGCACTTCATTTGTAATGAAGGGGTTGGGGGTTCGAGTCCCCCGGCGGGCTCTGAGCGTTCGCTGGAAGTCCCGCTGGCGGCTGTCAGACGATCGCTGGTCGTCCGGCTGGGTTGCATGTGAGCGCCGCCGGGCTATGACCGGAAGATCCGGTTCTCCGGAACGCGAATCGTGGGCGTCCCCCGTCGAGGCCTGGGCAGTGGCCCGTTAGGGGTCACCATGCATGTTGACGGCAGTCCCGCCATCCGCGGCAGCGTTCGGCTGAGAGGGCATTTGCGCAAGCTGTAACCAGCCGAGCCGGGAGTCGTGCCGGCCGGCACGGTTTTCCATGCGCAAAGCGGGCGCGCGCGGCGGACCGCGAGATACGCGCTGCGCAGCGCACCAGCGCTGGACGGGACAGCGCAGGACGCATGAACTCGGTGGGCTCGAGTGCCGCGCCACGACGCCCGCGACGCCCCGTGAGCCCGACGGGCGGGGAACACGCGTCCGCCTCACGCAGAAAGACGTTCTCATCGAGCGCGATTGCGGCGAGTTCGCCGCCGCTTGGTCGGTCGTCCTCGCGGAGTGTTGACCCGCCAGGCCGGCTGCTAAGGCCTGCCGCGGCCCTTGCCTGGGGCTTTGAGCGTGACCGCGCGGTGGATGACCGTGCGGCGGTTCTGCGGGCTGGTCAGCGTGATCGTGATTTGCACCTTGAGTGAGCGCTTGCTGGCGAGGAGCTTGTGCGAGGCCTTCGACAGCTTGAGCACGACTGTCTTGGACTTGGCCGCCTTCAGAGCGAACTGCACGGTGCCGAGCGAGACCTTGTGGCGCTTGCGCTTGATCGCGACGTACGAGTCGACCGTCTGGCCGGTCAAGGTGCCCCTGCAATTCTGGGCCGAGCGCAGGACGAAGCCGACAGCCGAGCCGTGGGACTGGACGTGAGCCCCGAACGCCTTCAGCGTGACCGGACGCTTGCCGTTGTTGCCGCCGCCGAGCGCCAGCAGATGGTTGTGGATCGCGACGCCGTTGGGCTGCGCCGGCGTGTAGTTGTTGTAGTCGTCGATCAGGTAGAACGCGCTGCAACCGTCGGCGTCTCGCTCATCCTGGGGCTCCACGATCCAGCCCCAGGCCAGGTAGCTGACGCCGGCCGCGTCGGCCCAATTCATGTAGTCCTGGTCGAACGTCGACGGCGTCTTGTTCACGCATTTCGGCTCATCAAAGTTGTCCTCGTCGAACTCGCCGGTTACGACCGGCACGTTCGCAGCGACCGAAGCGATCGTCGAGGCCCAGCAGGCCTTGTTGTCGCACTGCTGGCCCTGGTAGTTATGAAACGACGCCGCCTCCCGGTTGAGCGGGTCGTTGGGCGCGTGATCGACCCATTGGGTGAGATCGTTGGCGAAGTTCAGGCCACCTGTGAGGACCGGCTGGGTTGCGCCCGCGTTGCGGACGGCGTTCAGCAGGGTCTGTAGCCCGGCCACCTGGTAGGTGCTCGTCTTGACATTGTTCTCGTCATACGCCGCGGTGTAACAGGGCGGCCCGCCGTCAGGTCCGTCCTTGGTACCGGTCTCCCAGCAGTTCCAGCTGACCGCGTCGTTCGCATTGGGATCGTCGCCCGACCTCGGGTCGGTTGGGTCGTAGGGCTCGTTGAACAAGTCGAACACGACCGCCGGATCGCCCTTGAACGTCGACGCCACCGACTGCCAGAAGGCCGGTGAGTGGTCCTGATCGGGCATCGGCTGCTGTTCGAGGGCTACCTGGCCCCCCGGCGCGGTCCAGTGCAGATCGAGGATCGCGTAGATCCCGTGCGCATTGAGGTCAGCGACATAGTTCTCGATCTCCTGCCGATAGCCGCCCATCGTCAGCGGCGGGTCGGCTCCCTCGTTGCTGTTCGGTTGCCCGTTGATCCCGAGCCAGCAGTCCTCGTTGAGCGGGATCCGAACAGCGTTGGCGTGCCAGGACGCAATCGCTGCCGCGTCCGCGTTGTCGAAGTGCCCGTCGTCGTATCCGAAGCCGTCGACACACCCGTATTCAGAGCTTGTGTGGTTCACGCCCAACAGCCGGATCGTCTGCCCGGCGCCATTGACGAAGTGCTTGCCGGAGATCGAGATCGACAAGGCCGGCTGCGCCGCACGAGCTGACGTGCCGACAAGCAGACAGACGACGATCGCGAACATCACCCCCGCGAACGTGCGCGCAACCCAGCCCAGCCGTCGACGAATCAGCACTCCCATGCGATGCCCCTTTCGGCCCGCGATGCTAACGGGATTCCCGCACGCTGTCCACGCTCGGCGCTACGCCGGCGAGCTCGAGGCCCCCCAGGGATGACAGTCCATCTCAGAAGCGAATCTCGCATTGACGGCCGCTGTATGGTGGGATCGCTAACGGGGTTGCGAGGACTGGAGGGGCGAGGATGGCGCGATTTTTCTCACACGTAAGGACGCGCGCGGCGCGGTTCGCGGTGGCGTCTGGGCTGGTGGTGATCGTCGCTGCTGCCGCTGCCGGTGCCGGCAGCGCCGGGGCGACGAGCGCGAAGACCGCCGCGGCGATCCCGAGGATGTGCAAGCAAGCGGATATCACCCCGGCGATGGTCAGGAAGGTGTTCGGCGCCAAGGCGCTGATCGCGGGGTACGGCGTCGTCGTGAGCAGCGACTGTCCGATCGTTTCACACGACGCCCAAACGCCTCCGACGGGGTGCGGTGACGGGGGCGTGGGATGTCTGGTCAGTGAAGTCGTCGTCGGCCGTAAGAGCTACTACAGCCAGTGGGTCGCCAACGCCGTCTACTACCTCAATCAGTCCGGACATGCTCACAAGACGAAGTTCTCCGGAGCCGGTTCGGGGGCCGTGTTGTTGACCTCGAAGACCTATGGCGGCTCCGCCGAGCCGGCGGTGCTGTTCAAAGCCGGGCGGGACTCGATCCAGATCGAAGCTGGAATCGCCGGACGAGGTCAGCCGACGGCCGTGTACAAGCAGTGGGAGCGGCTAGCCCGCGCGATCCACGCGAAGCTCGGGTGACCAACCGGATCGGGCGTCGGCGGGTATAGGCGCGAAGGGCCCTTGCCCGCGTGGCCGGCTCAGATTTCCGCCGAGTCGTGGTGTTGACTGCGCGCGGCGGTTGGGAATCCAACGAAGGAGAGCCATGTTCACTCGATCCATCAAAGCGCGCTGCGCTACGGCCGCAGTGCTCGCGTGTGCCGCGGTGCTGCCTCTCGCAGCGACCGCCGGCGCGTCGGCAAAGAAGACGACCAAGTCGGCGCACAAGACCGTCGCATTGCTGCAGGGAAAAACCAAGACGATCGACGTCGGTTATCCCCAAGCGCTCAAGCATGCGGGCGCCAAGTACTCCTGCACCGCCAAGGTGTCCGGGCCGGCCAAGAGCAAGGTCAAGATCCTGAGCCGCGGCTCAGCGCTGGGCGGCTCGGTCTGCCGGGTCAAGGCGAAGAACACGTCGAAGGTCTCGGGCCTCGACGGGACGGCCAAGATCACCGTTACGGCGAAGACCACCTACTAGAAGCGTGAAATCGACCCCGCGTCCCCGGGGCAGCTCAGGCTAGGCCACGGCAGCCGAGCTTTCCCGAGGTGACGCGGGGTCCGTTTGAGGACACAGGGCGCGATCGCCATGACCGACGATGGCCGGCGCCCGCGAGAGCTCAGACGGCCTTGCGGTCCTCGCCCGCTCCTCTGACCTCAGCTGCGCACGATCCTCAAGTCGGCCACGTTCCAATGGTTTGTGAAGGCCGAAGGATCGGCGGCGATCAGCTCCTCGAAAAGAGCGTAGAACGCGTCCGCCAACTCTCGGCGCTCGCTGGGCGGTCGGTGGCCCAGGGCGGTCGCGCCGAAGAACGGGTCTTCGCTGAAGGCTCGTACGGTGGCCGCCCACGAGCGGGCGTACGGTCCAACATCGCCGCTGCTCGTCAGCTCATCCAGAAATGGGTCGGGAGCCCCGCGCAACTGCATGTGCGCCACCTGGACCTCCCGGCCTAGCTCCGCCGCTGCGAACGGCGCCCGGAGCTCGGTCTCGGTGCGGTTGTAAACCGGGATCACGATCCGTTCGGCCTCGGACGGGCGCAGGCGGCCGTGTTCCACCATCAGTTCGAGCGCCCGATCGAGCGTCCGGTACATCGGCTCCGAGCCGACTTGCCCCTGTGCGTTCACCGCGGCCACTTCGACGATCAGCTGGCCGTCATGCTCGAGCTCGCGGGCCCGGTGGCGCACGAATGTGGCCCAGTCGAGCGCTGCCTGCCGCGTCCAGGGCTCGCGGGCCGCAGGTGAAGCCAGTTGCGCGAACACGTGGCCGTCCAGCCCGCCGGGGACGCGGCTCAGCCAATGAGCGGAGTGACTGCACCAGCCCAGGCACACGCTCGCCGGGGGCAGGACCGGCCCGTAGAAGGATCGCCCTACCGCCAGCGGGAACACCAGCGGGTCTGGCTCCGGCCGCTGCTCCAAGGCGGCAAACAGCGCAGCGAAGTCGTTGGCGGGCTGGTCGATGTGCGCGATCACGATCGGCCGTGCGGCCGAGGTCCGCCGAATCGCTGCCACCATTGCGGCCAACGGCTCCAGCGAGTTGACCCCGCCCGCGCAGCCGTAGTCGGCCAGCACCACCGGCCTGGACCCATCTACGAACGGGCCGTGGGCAGCCAGCGCGTCGGCCAGGAGCGGCATCGCGCCGGCGCGAGCGGACGCAGCCTGCGGCGTCGCGTGCCGGCCATAGACGCCGGCTCCCTGCATCGTCCCGATCGAGCGAGGTTCGGTCATCATCTCGGGATCGCTGCCGGTCGCAGAGCAGCCCTCGAACAGGGCCCTCGCTCACGGCGAGGGAACCTCTGGCACGCTGGAGACTCCTCACGGGCGGCTACCACGCGTTCGTGCCCGCCGCGCACTGAGGCCTGTGCGAGCTGCGTCGCCTCGTTCATCCCTCCAGTATCGGCAAGTCCGCCCTCGACCCGACACCACATCGCTTACGACCAACCCGGCCCCAGGTCCAATCGCCGCAGCACACGCTGTCGCAATGGATCGAGCATCGAAGCACCGCTCGTAGCTCAAGGACAGGTCTGCGTCCTGGTCACTATTACTACTGTCAGCCGCCAGACGAAGAGGTGGCGGAGGACCAAGAGCGTGGGTCGTGGACAACCCTTGCGACGATCAGCTCCAGCGGTGGCGTGGCGGTAGCATGTGTGCGCGGTGATACGCCGCACCGAGCAACACGGACGGGGGTCGACCGATGTTTGGCGGGCACAAGAAGCTCTACGCCGAAGGCGCCCAAGCCGAGGGCCAGGTCATCTATTTCGGCTGGGAAAGCTCAGCCTGCTGGAACTATCACCTGACTGTCAGGGTGAAGCTCCCGGACGGCTCGTCGAGCGAGTTCAAGACAGGGAATATCAGCAAGGACGACTACGGCACGCTGTTCGAAGGCGCCGTGGTCCCCGTCCGCTACGACCCGTCGAACCACTCCAAGGTCGCGCTCGACCTCCCCGCGCTCAAGGCCAGACAGGCGCAGAGCAAAGCCGCCGAGCAGGGCGCGCTTGACGCCCAGTTCGCGAACCTTGGTACTGCCGGCACGCCCGGAGGCGGCGGAGGCTCGGGCATCGCCGGCCTCGGTGACCTTGGCGCGCTAAAGGCGCAGGTGCTGGCGGCGGCAGCGCAGAACCCCGGCTCGGTGATCGACCTGCGGTCACCGTCGTCCGACGGATCCGCCACGGATCCGGTCGAGCGCCTGGAGAAGCTCGCTGCTCTCAAGCAGCAGGGCCTGCTGAGCGATGCCGAGTTCGAGGCGGCGAAGGCCAAGGTGCTGGGCGAGAGCTGAAGCGCCCTGATCTCGCGCGGCGGCCGGCACGCAGCTGCGGTCAGGCGGGTTGCCACAGCTCGATCCGGTTGCCCTCAGGATCAGTGACCCAGCCGAATCGACCGACACCCTCCATGTCCTGCGTCTCTTGATCCACGTCCGCGCCCTTGGCGCGTAATTGCGCGAGCATCGCATCCAGGTCTCCGACCCGGAAGCGGCCCGCATGAAGTATCCACCGATTCCAAGCACACGTTCCACGCCGCCATCTTTGCCAGGACGGCGATCGGACGGGCCGGAACGACACCATCGCGCCGCCTCAGCCCGCGCCGAGATCGATCACGCGTGCGGGTTCAGTGTCCCGCTTACCTCTCAGCCCGAGAGTGATTGCGTTCGCGTTGCCCGGGCGCGCAGCGAGGCGTTCGAACAACCGCTCCGATAGGACGATCTGGCCGCCGCCGGCGGCGGACTGCAGACGCGACGCGGTGTTCACTACGTCGCCGACGGCGGTGAAGTCCTTGACCTCGCCGGCGCCGACGTTCCCGACATAAGCTCGTCCGATGTCAAGCCCGATGCCGAGCTGGAGCCACGGCCCGGGCGCCGTCCCATAGCCAACCGACGCCAAGAGCTCGCCGGCATCTCTGACCAGCTCGTCCTCCCAGTGCTCCCGCAGAAGCTGCGGCAGGTACAGGGCCATGACCTCGTCGCCGACAAACTTGTCGATCAGCGCCGAGCGCGTCAGGACCGCGGAGGCGGCCGCGTAGAAGCGGTTCAGCAACTGCGCGACTTGATCGGTCGGAGTCCGCTCCGCGATTGATGTGAAGCCGCGGACGTCGGCGAACAGGACGCCTATCTCCATGTCCACGCCGCCCATCGGCGCCTTCTCGAAGCACGTGTTGCACAGCGTCGGGTTCTTGCGCGACGGGCCGAACCCGAAGCGCCGCATGACTTGTCCGCCAATCCCGCCATAAGGGGCGTTACAGAGCCGGCAGCGGGGCTCAGCGGGCAGCCGACGCATCACCCTCATGAACGTACGTGGCAAGTGCCGAACCATCAGCTGGTCGAAGAACGCCACGTCAACGGGATCGCCCTTCAGGTCTTGCACCAGTCGCTCCGCCACGTGCCCAGCCTACGCCCCGAAAGCGCGACCGGCCGAGGGACCTGTGTCAGCCCGTGAGTAAACCGACACTTTGAGGCGCCCAACTACGCAACGGAATCTTGCGTCACGTGCTGATCGGCTCGCCGGTTCGACCGCGTGGGGTGCGGATCGATCACCGGTCGCCCCATTTCGCCTCTCCGTTCGCGTTGACCTCGAACCACCGGCGGTGGGACATCGCCTGATCGCGAACCTCGAGGCGAGTCGTGCCGTTGTCGTCAGCCGGCCTGAGCAGCCTGACGGCAGCGGCGATGGCCTCCTTGTCGGCGTCGATGGCCGCGGCCGACGCTCTCAGCAGAGCACGTTCGAGGGCAGGCTCGCCGCGATGAGCGTCGCCTGCTCTACGCGCGTCCTGCACCGCCCTGAGCGCGTCTCGCAGCTCGGCGCCCTCGTCCGCTGGCATCTCGCTCTCCTATCGCCGGTGTGCGCCCCCACCCTACCTCCCGGACGAACCCGACAGTGGGTTCAGGATCGTCGGTGGCCAGGGCGAGGACACCTCCCACCGCGGCCCTGCGGTCCCACGCTCGCCGCGGCCGTGCGGCCCCACGCCCACCGCCGCCCCGCGGCCCCGCGCCCACCGCGGTCACGCTGAAGGCTCAGCCACTCTCGCCCGGTTCGCGCCGCGCGGGGTCGCCGCGCTGGCACGGCTGCCGAGGTTCCAAACCGAGGGAGAATCTCGGATGGGTTCCAAGCCGGAACGAGAACCTCGGATAGCATCTGTGGCGCGAGTCGCAGACAGTCCGACCGTTCATGGAGGGGTCAACGGGTGAGCAGCGCGGTTGATCGCGAAGCCGATATCAGGGCTCGGATCCAGCAGCATTGGGAGGCCTCCGAGCGTGGCGACATCGACGCTGAGCATGCGATTTACGCCACGGACGCGATCCTGGACTACCCGCAGTCCGGCGAGCGCTTTAGAGGCCGCTCAAAGATCCAAGCGCAACGGGGCGGGCACCCCGCCGAACGCCACTTCACCATCCGCCGCATCTTGGGCGCCGGCGATCTTTGGGTGAGCGAAGTCGTGATCACATATGACGGCGTGCCCACATACTCGCTCAGCGTTATGGAGATCACCGATGGTCTCGTCACGCATGAGACCCAGTACTTCGCCGACCCCTTCGACGCGGCACCCGCGCGCGCTGCGCTGGCTGAGCCGATTCCGGCCGGCGACCAATGAGCTGGTGTGGCCCTCGGGTTCGTCGGATGCGAGTCCGGCGATCGGCTGTTGCGATCCTCGCGCTCGAACTGTCGCTTGGCGTGTTCGGCGCGGCGCGTGTAGGCGCTGCGCAGACGACGGCCTGGCTGTGAAGGTGGGCGGCCCGGCGCGAGCGGTTCACGGGAGCGACGGGCGCGAGCATGTCGATTACGACCTCGTGACCACGAATGCGTTCACCGTGGCCGTGAGGCTCGAGTCGCTTCGGGTGTTCAGCGCGGGACGGCTGGTGCTCCAGCTCGAAGGCACGGCTCTGGCTGATCGGACGTCGTCGCTCGATGGGACCAAGCCGACGGCGATGGTTCCGGTTTCTTCGGTCGTGAAGACGCTCGTGGACGTGGTGCTACCGCGCTCGTTCGGTCGTCGCGTACCGGGGCGCTCGACCGAGCAGCTCCGCTATGCCGTGCCTCGGAACGCGCCTGGGCGGACGATCATCGGCAGCACAGTGGTGCGTGGGCCGACCGTGCGAGTCGATCCGCGTCCGCCGATCCGGATCGCCTCGCCCCTCTATACCGGCAACACCACAGGACCGCACCTGCACTTCGGGATTCAAGACGGACCGGACATCCCCACCTCCAGCAGCCTTCCGTTCGAGATCGGCTCGTTCACCGTGCAGGGAGCAGCCGCGCTAGGCCGCAAGCCAGGAACGCTCATCATCACCGGCAAACGACGCCGCGTGAGGATGTCCGAGCCGCTGATCAGGTCCGTATACAAGTTCCCGTCGTGACTTGGGTTTCGCTTGGGCCCGCCGGCGGGCATGCGCCGAATTGGTCGGGCAGTTCAGTCCGGGCGGCAGGTGGACGTGGTGGCTCGCGTCGTGCGCGCGGTCATCTGGTGGTCGTCACGTTCGCGGCGCTGGCAGTGGTGCTGGCGTCGGCGGGACCCGTCGCGATCTCGCTGGGTGCCTCGAGGCCCGAGGCGGCGGCGCTGAGCGTGGCGATCAAGCGGGTGATGCGGCAAGCGTCGATACCCGGGGCGCTCATCGGCGTGTGGCAGCGCGGAGCCGCCCCCTACGTCAGAGCGTTCGGTGTCAGCGACAGGGCGACCGGTCAACCAATGAGGACCAATCTGCACATGCGGATCGGCAGCGAGACCAAGACGTTTGTCGGAACCGCACTGCTGCAACTCGACAGCAACCCCGCCTTCGCCCGCGCGTGGTTTGCCGCTCCGCGGCGCAAATGGCTCCGCCGGCAACTGCTCGCATACAGCTTCAGCAAACCGTTCCACTGGCCGTGTACATCAGGCAGCACATCCTGAAGCCCGAGCACCTCACGCACACGAGCTTTCCGACCGGCCCCGCGTTCCCGGCGCCGCACGCCCAGGGCTACACCAACAACACGGTCAAATGTCTTGTGTCAGGTGGCGTCGCTTGCCGCACGATCGTCAACGCCACGACTTGGAACCCGTCCTGGGGTTGGGCACCCGCGGCGATGATCTCGACGCTAGGCGATCTCCACCGCTGGGCGCGGGACGTGGCAACCGGCAAGCTCCTGAGCCCCGCTAGCCAGAGGCAGCGTCTCCGGTTCATCGCCACCAACGTGAGGCATGTCGGCTATGGCATCGCGCTGAGCAACAGCAACGGCTGGATCGGCCACACGGGCGGCGTCCCCGGCTACCAAAGCCTGACCATCTATCTACGGTCCCGGCAAGCAACGATCGTGGTGCTCATCAATACCAACATCAACCCCCGAGATGCGTTGACGCCACTGGTGAATCGCCTGGGGCAGGCGATAACCAGGATCATCACTCCGCGGCACGTGTACGTACCGTGGTAGCCGGCACGTGATCGTGCACGATCCGGACCGGCCGGGAGGGACTCGGTGATCGGGCGACATCTGCGGGCGAGGCACGATCGTTCCACGAGGCGGCTGCTGTCATGCGGCACGCTTGCAGGCCCCGTATTTGTCATCACGTTCACTGTCGAAGGCCACAGGCGGGCCGGTTACGATCCTCGCTGCCAGCCAGTCAGCTCGCTCGCGCTCGGGCCTCGCGGGTCTGTTCAGCGTGCGAACTTCATCCTCGTAGGCGGCCTCTATTGCCTCGCGGCGCGGGGGCTTGGGCGCAGCTCGAGGCGGTCCGTCGGCCCGTCGCTGGTCCCCAAGCTGATCTCGGGAGTTGGGGTTGCGTTGATCGGCTCCGGAGTATTCGTTACCGATCCTGTCGCGGGTTTTCCGCCGTCCGAGGACGCTCGCGACGACGCCGGCAGCGCACTGCGTGCGCCCAAGCTAACGCGCCAAGGCAAGCTGCATAACCTCTGCGCGATCCCGATCTTCAGCGGCATCCCAATCGCGGCCTTGGTCTGCGCCGGTGCTGCCGCCCACAGGCGAGAGTACGGCTGGGCCGCGTACTGCGCAGGATCAGCGATCGGGATGGCGGGCGCGTTCGCGCTGTTCGGCGCCGCCTTTGGTGAGGCGTCGCGGCTTGCCGGGCGTAGCGGTGTCTTCCAGCGGATCTCGATCGCGACAGGCTTCGGATGGTTGAGTGCCCTCTCGCTCCGCGCGCTGCGCCTCACGCCAGCTCCGCGTGGAAACGGCACATCTCGCGGACGACTGCGTTCCCAAGTTCGCGGGCGCCGGATCTGACGCTGGCAGCGAATCGACCGCGCTCAGGCGGACGTCACGCGCAGGTCCGACATCGACCAACCCTTGACGACGCCGGTGGGGGTGCCTAGGGTGCTGGTTGCGGTGATGAACTCGGGGCGACGGATCGTGAACCGAAGCAATCAGGCGGGGGGCACCGCGGGCATGCGCGCACGTCTGGTGATCGTCGCGATGGGCGCCGCGCTCGTGGCCTGCGCGGTGGGCGCCGCGCTCGTGGCCCACGCGGTGGCGCCGGTCTCGTCGGCGGCCAGCTATGAAGCGGACCGGGTCAGCGCGCTGCCGACCCTCGGCCCGGTCTCGATGCCGCAATTCGCCGGCTACGCATCGGCGAGCGCGAAGCCCTGTGTAAACCTGCTGTGCACGGACCGCCCCGGGCTGTTCTACTGGATGTTCGGGCGTTCCGCGAACTACGCGAGTCAGCCGACGATCGTGTGGAGCAACGGCGGCCCGGGCAGCAGCAGCTTCTACGGGCCTCTGACCGAAAACGGGCCGTACGACGTCGACGCCTCCGGCGGTCTGGTCCCGAACCCCAACAGCTGGACGAAGGCGGCCAACTACCTGTTCTTCGACCATCCGCTGGGCGTGGGGTTGTCGTTCCCGTTTCACGGCCAGATCGCGCGCAACATGAGCCAGGGGATCGATGAGCTCTACAACGCGCTGGTCCACGTGGTCGCGCGCCGCGGGCTGCAGCGGAGCCCGCTGTTCCTGACGGGCGAGTCGCTGGGCGGGACCTACATGCCGCTCCTGGCCAGGCGAATCCTCGACGGCCAGAAGCGACGGGCCACGCATCTCAGGCTGGGCGGCGTGATCATCGCGGCGGGCTTCGTCGACCCGTTGGTGCAGGTCTCGACGACGGCGCAGTATGCGTTCTCTCATGGCCTGATCGACGCCCGCCAGAAGGCCATGCTCGACCGGGTCCTGGCGCGGTGCCGCAGACTGATGCGCGGCTCGCCGCCATCGTCGCCGGCTGCTACCAACACGTGCTTCTCGATTCAGAGCAAGATCCGCGAGTGGAGCGGGCGGTTCCTCGACAACATCGGCCTCACCGGCGACATCGACTACACGCCGCTGCTCGATTACATCAACAGGCCCGACGTGCGCAAGGCGCTGCATGCAAAGCCGGGCGGCAAGTTCTCGCTGTATTCGCCGGCGGTTGGCAAGGCCTACGAGCGCGGCGGCATGGACTCCTACCTGAGCGTCGTCACGCAGCTTCTCAACCGCGGAGTGCCCGTGATGGTGATCACGGGGCTCAACGACGCGAAGGACACGAACCTGATCGGCACGCGAGCCTGGATCTCGCGGCTGCGCTGGCGCGGGGCCGCGCGTTTTCGCGCCGCACCCCGTCGACAATGGCGCCAGGGCAAGAGCGGGGTGGTGCTCGGATACGTGCAGCGAGGGGCAGGCTTGACCACACTCGACGTCATTGGCGCCGGGCACCTCGCCGTCCGCGACCAGCCGAAGATCCTCGACCAGGTAAGGGCGTTCATGGCCCGCTCCGGCCGTTAGCGGTCGCTCGTGAGCGGGAGCTGCGGCGCCCTCAACCCGTGCCGGCGTCGAGGCTCGCCAGCAGTGCCTGCGCGTGCGCTGTGCGAGGTCGATCGCCCTTGGCGGTGTAGAGCTCGAGTGCCGCGTGCAGCTCCCGCTGAGCCTCATCCAGGCGTCGTGCTTCGGCCAGTGCTTCTCCCAGGATCATTCGCGCGCCGGCGCGAGCCATGACGAAGTCTGTTCGTTCCGCAAACTCGAGCGCGCTTCGGCTCCACCTCTCGGCGGTCGCGTACTCGCCGTCAGCAGCTGCCAGCAGGGCGCGGGCGCCGTGCGTGATCGCGTAGTTGATCACATCCTCGGCCGCTCCGAGGCGGTCGGATAGCTCAATCGCCGCGATCGCCGCATCCCGATCGCCGAGCCTGGCATCGATCTCGGCGCGGGCGACAGCGGACAGCCGGTTCCGGATCTCTGCGGCGGCCCTGACGGCGCGTAGCGCGTCATCCTCGTGCACACACGCTCGGCGAAGTAGCGATTCAGTAGGCCTCGAAGCACCTCCGGATCGAGTTCCTCGCCGAGTGCGGTGGACCCGGTCACGTCGCAGAACAGCACGGTGATCACTTTGCGCACCTGACGTGCGGTCGGCCCATCGGCATCCAGCGCCGCCCCGCAGAAGCGGAACCCACTCGGGCTCTCCACACCGCACTCCGTACAGATCGCCACGCGCTGAGCCTATACCGGCGATTGCACAGGCGGGGGGCTCTCGCCCTACGGGCCACGACTATCGACCGACGGCGCCTCAATTCCTCCTCATTGCTTCCGAAAGGCTGCCGATACTCACCCCAGATGCACAGCTTCGACGAGCGAACCCGTGCAGATTCCAGCACTTGCTTGCTGGCGCTTGACCAGCGAGCTCGCAGGGTGGAGAGTGCTCGTTGGGCGCACATTTGGAGCTGTCAGGCACGTGAGCGCGGGATCGGGCATCCCACCGCAACGCCCCGGCGATCGCGGGGCCCCGACTCCGGGGGCGTCGCGTGCCTGGCCGCCCAAATGCTCGACCCTCGACGGTCGTGGCGTCGCCAGCGGGCCCCCTCGCAGCACGAGAGTACGGCGCTCGCCACTCGACAACCAAAGGGGGATTCCTGATGGGGCGTTTGGCTAGGCGCGCCGCGACGGGGCGAGGCGCGGGACTCCTAGGCGCCGACGCCTTGCGCGACCGCGTTCAGAGCTGAGTGCTGGTGCAGCGCGTGCTCGTCGTTGTGGACGGCAGGCTTGAGGTCGAAGGTGACCTGTTTGACGGTTCCGGTGAAGACATAGGGGGCTTTTTGCTCGTAGTCGAGATCGACGACGAGACCGTTATCGCGGCTGATGTCCATGCCTGCGTAGGAGGAGAAGGCGACGGGGACGGTTCGTGGCATCGTGCCTTCGCCGATCTGCTTCTCGCCCGCCCACAGGGTCACCTTGCCGCCGGTGCCGGGCTTGTTCTCCTCGGCCTCGAACAACATCTTGACGGTGACCGCACCGGTTGGGATCGGCTCATCTGACACCTGCTTGTAGGTCTCGATCCCGAGGAATGAGTACGTGTGGTGGAGCTTTCTGTGCTCGTCGAGCCACAGCGCAAAGCCGCCGATGAAGTCAGCGTTGGCGACGATCACTCCCTCGGCGCCGCCGCTGGGGATCTCGAGCTCGGCCTCGATCGCGTAGGAGCGCCCCATGATCCGTGGGACCATCCCGCGCTGAATGTTCTGGACGTCGCCGTTGAACACAAACCGCGTGATCGTCGGCAGCGGCGGCAGCAGCCCGAAGAAGATCGACATCGACCCCATCAGCGGCAGCACGCGGTTGCGCTCAGCCTCCTGCCAGAACAGCTCCTTCAGCTCCGCCAGCTTGTCCGGGTGCTCAGCCGCAACGTCGTGCGATTGGGAGAAGTCGTGGGGAAGGTAGTACAGCTCCCAGCGGTCCTTGTCCGGGTCGTACACCCCGGGCGCGAACCGCTTCATCGTCTCCGGCGAGAAGTCCCACGGGATCCGGTCGAGCTTTGCGCAGGCCCACCAGCCGTCCTTGTAGATCGCGCGTGAGCCGGCGAACTCGAAGTACTGGACGGTGTGCTGCTCCTCGGCCTTGGCATCGGCCAGCGTGTACAGGAAGCTGGTGCCGTCCATCGGCTCCTGCTCGATCCCGTCGACCTGCTGTGGCTCGGGAATGCCGGCCGCCTCCAGCACGGTCGGGGCAATGTCGATGCAGTGGGTGAACTGTGTGCGCACTTCCGTGTCGGGCCTTAGCCGGTCGGGCCAGGCGACGACCATCGGATTGCGCGTCCCGCCGAGATGGCTGGCCATCTGCTTGCCCCACTGAAACGGGGTGTTGCCGGCGTGCGCCCATGCGGCGGCTACGTGCGGCGCGGTGTGCTCGCCTCCGATCGCGTCGATCCCGCCATACTGCTCGTCGATCAGCTTGATCTGTTGCTCGGGATCTAGCACGACGCCGTTGAGGAACGTCATCTCGTTGAACGAGCCTGTGACCGTGCCCTCCATGCTGGCGCCGTTGTCACCCCAGATGTAGAAGATCAGCGTGTTCTCGAGATCGCCCGCCTGCTCGATCGCGTCCAAAAGCCGGCCGACGTTCCAATCGGCGTTCTCCTGGAAGCCGGCATACACCTCCATCTGCCGGGTGTACAGCTGCTTCTCGGTGTCGGAAAGCGTGTCCCAGCCAGGGAACAGCTCCGGCCGCTCGGTCAGCTCAGCGTCTTCGGGGATGATCCCGAGCTTCTTCTGGCGCTCGAATGTCTGCTCGCGGTACTTGTCCCAGCCGTCGTCGAACGCGCCCTTGTACTTGTCGGCCCACTCCCGTGCCACGTGGTGCGGCGCGTGCGCGCATCCGGTCGAGTAGTACATGAACCACGGCTTCTGCGGATCCTGCGCGCGGACGGCGTGCAGCCACTGGATCGACTTGTCGGTCAGGTCATCAGGGAAGTAGTACGTCTCCCCGTCCTTACCCGGCTGGACTCCTAGAGTGGTGTTGTCCTCAGTGATGATCGGGTCGTACTGGCCCGCCGCCCCGCTGAGGAATCCCCAGTAGTGGTCGAAGCCCCATGACTGCGGCCAGTGGTCGAACGGTCCCGCTGCCCCCTGAACGTTGTCCGGGGTCAGATGCCACTTGCCAAACCCACCAGTGACGTACCCGTTCTCCCTCAAGATCCGCGGCAACCCGGTGCAACTCCTGGGTCGCGCCGCGGTGTAGCCGGGGAACGGTCCTGGGTACTCGGCGATCGAACCGAAGCCGACCCGGTGGTGGTTGCGCCCGGTCAGCAGCGCCGCGCGAGTCGGAGAGCACAGCGCGGTCACGTGAAAACGGTTGTACGCGACACCAGCCTGCTCGACACGCGTCAGGTTCGGCGTCCTGATCCCGCCGCCGAAGGTCTCCGGTTGGCCGAAGCCAGCGTCGTCGATCAGGCAGATCAGGACGTTCGGGGCGTTGTCGGGCGCCTTGGGACCGGGAACGATCGACCAGTCCGCAACCGACTGATCGATCGTGCGCCCGATCGCTCCGCCGAAGCTTCGATCCGGAATTGGAAGCACGGTACGGTCGGGGCTGAACTTCCCCATCGCCTCCGCGAGCGAATCCTGCAACGCCTGAATCCCCCCCTTGTCGCTCTGCACGACCGATTTCAAAGGCGATCCCGGGAGCGCCTGTTCAACAGCGAGTCGCTGGCCCTGATCGAATACCGCGATGATTCCCGCCGAGCCCGGAGGCAGATTCGAACCGATCTTGTCGTGGATCTCGTTCTCGACGCGGTGCTCGACGAACTTGCCCACCACTCCGCCGGCGACGGCGCCGACCGCGACCGAAGCGAGCATCGGCGGCGCGAACAGACCGACGGCCAGACCGACGCCACCGCCCCAGCCCGCGCCCTTGCGACCGAGATGGTCACCCGTCTGCCGAACCGCGACGCTGCCATCCAGATCGTGCGTGACAAGGATCACACCGTCGATCTCGACCGCGCCATCCTTGACCTGTCCCACAAGCGACTCGAACTCCTCGGTCGCCGCCCGGATGTCCTGATAGCCAGCTACGAGAACGTCCGTCTTGTCATCCGGCATTCGGTCACCTCATCGGTCGGCTGTGGCCCGCCAACGCCAGAACGGTCCTCGCGCCAACGCTGGAGATCGCGTAATCGAAACTAGGTCGTCCCCCCGTCAACGGCATCATGCGAAATGGGTGACGAGCTAGCGCGAGCGCGGCGCGTGATTCGCCGATCGCCGGTTGGCGAGGAGCGATGCGGCAAGGACGAGGGAGACGGCAACGAGCGCGCCGAGCGCGCCAACCCAGTTGATGCCGGTGCTTTGGCGGACGTGATCGGCGTAGGCGACGAAGCCGATCGGAATGGCGATCGACAGGACGAACAGCGTCACGCGCAGGATCTCGCGCCTGCTGTGCCCGCGGTCCTCGTGCTTCTTGGCCGCGGCAATGGCCGCCTGGGCGCTGTCGACGTCGCCGTCGTAGTAGAGCAGAGCCCGGCGCCCAAGTTGGCGTGCGTGGGTCTCGCAGCCCCAGGCCATCGCGATCATGAAGGTCGCGGGTAGCACCCATGTCGTCACCCAGATCGCGGCTCCGAGCACAAATCCGACCGACGCTTTCAACCACGGGTGGGCGGACTCGTTGCGCTCGTCTGAGGGAGCCGACACGAACCCGCCAAAGATCAGCAGTACGTACACGCTGCGTACCCAGGTGCGCACCGACCGACGTTTGGCCGGCCTGTCCGGCAGCGGGACGTCGCGCACATTCTCCAACGCCGCGCTCGCCGCGTCGGTCGTTGGGTGTACGCCGCGCAGGACCAGCACCTCCGCCGAGGTCTCAAGATCACGCGGATCGCGCCCATAGAGCGCCGCTGTGCGCAGGACCATCCGCCCCTCCTCGCGGAGATACGACAGATACCCCGGGACCAACGCGATCAGAAACGGCGTCCCGGCAACGGCCCCATCGATCCGCGCCACCTGGGCAGCCTGCATCCGCAGCTCCTCGGCGATCACGGCGCGCGGGACGTCCGGGCGCGCTGCGCGAACGCCGCGCGCCCATTCCAGCGATGGCGGCCCGAGGTTCCCGGCGCCGAACAGCGTCAGCCGCTCCGCGAGGTGCTCCGGATCGCGGTAAACGATCCGTCCGAGCTGACGCCAACCCGAAAGCGTGCGCCGCGCGCGCGCCCTGATCGAGCGTGGCGGCTCAACCGGATCCCGCGGGGGCTCGGCGACGATCTCCTCAGCGGCCATCAATCGCTCATGTCATGCGGGCGGCGGCGCTTGGCGTCGGCCCGATCAACGCGCCGATGATCCACAGGATCGGGATGAAGAAACCGAGCCAGAACATCCAGTAGTGGCCCTTGCGGAACGTAGAAAGCCCGAAATAGACCCAACACGCCACGTAAACGACTGCCAGCACAATCCAAAGGAAAGTCATCCTTCACCTCACTGAAGAGCCTGCGCCTGGGCTTGCCTGCAACGGGCCCCTGGTCAGGCATGGTCGGTTGTGCGACTGAGGCTTTCACCCCAGACCGCGATCCGCGTCGGCTAAAACCAGCGGTTTGGGTCCGTAATTCGCCGCACAGATGCGGCCGACGATGTGTCGCCTCGATGTTCGGATCCACGTCGCCCGCCGCGTAGGAACGGCTAGCGTAGCTTCTGCTCAGCGGTTGTCGGGTGCGGACGGCCGCGCCGACTGCCCTGCCGCCTCGATCCTCGCCAGCCGGTCGCTGATCTCCTCGAGCCGCCGCGCCACGTCCATCTCGGATCGATCCACGAACCGCCGCCGGCTGCCCTCGACCAGCGACGCGGTCACAGACGCCGTGATCACAGCGAGAAAGCCGATCCCCGCGAGCATCAGCACCGCCGCGATGAATCGCCCATCGGCCTGCTTGGGGGTAACGTCGCCGTACCCGACGGTCGTCACCGTTTGCAGCGCGAACCACAGTCCCCTTCCGATCGTGGGGAACTCCCGGTGGTCGGCCAGCCGCTCGAGGATACCGCCCGCGATCGTGATCAGCACCGTGAACCCCGCGATGATTCCTGCCGCTCGGCGCGCGGTGAGCGACTCACGCAACAGCAACCGGGCCGTGATCGGAACCTTCTCGGGAGGATCGACCGATTCTGCCCCTGCAACCGGCGCTTCACGACGCTCTGGATCGCTCACCTGCACCCACTCATGACTCGGGGGATGACTGAATCTCTCGAGGCTCGCATCCACGACCTGGCCCCCGCAACCGGGCAAATCAGCGCGACGGCTACGTAGTTTGCCGCCAACCCCAGCGGGCGGCCGCGTGGACTTCAACCGCGGGCTGCGCGCGGACTTCGACCGCGGGGTCGGTCGTTCGGATCACTTGCGAGCGGGCTCGGGGTCCGATTCCTCCGGCGGGCTTGGAGGTAGCGCCTCGTTCCCCACGGCGTCGATCACGCTGTCGATGAACCTGAGGGCGGCGCTGGCGTTCTCCAGTCGCCACTTGAGCAGGGTCTGGTCGAACCCGCTGGCTTCGTTCACCGCGGTGTCAATCCGCACGGCGATGCTCGCAAACCGCGCCCGCTGAGCGCTCAGCAATGGCCGCGGATCAGCGTTGCGGCGTTCGAGGAAGAGCAGCTTGAGCAGCAGCAGCGAGCGCGCGTCGCGGACGTGCTCAACCGGAGCGCTGAGCCAGCCGTTGACCGCTCTGCGACCGGACGGGGTGATCCGCAGGATCGTTCGATCGGGGCCCGTCCGACTTGCCACGGTTCGCTCGGGCCGCGCGAGGCCCTCGCGGGTGAGCGCTTCGATCGCGTAGTAGACGCGCGGTCGGGCCAGCGACCAGACCTTCCCGATCTCGCCGCCTTCGGCCATCGCCCGCGCGATCGCAAACCCGTGGGTAGGGCCCTCCGCGAGGAGCGCAAGGACTGCCCACTCGCTCGGCGTCATTTGCTCGGCCTTGCCGACCATCGTGCGGCAAACGCTAACTCGATCCGCAGCGGCAGGAAATCGCTTGTCAGGTAGTCAGGATTCGACTAGCGTGTGAAGAAGCGGTCGTGGATCAAACATCGAGGCGCGCGGGCGCAGCTCGCGCGGAGAGGAGACGGTCATGGCGGTTGTCGAGTCGGTAGAGCAGCAGGCTGACAGCTTCGTTCGCTCACCGCACAAGCTGCTGATCGGCGGAGAATGGGTCGAGTCAGCATCGGGAGAGACGTTCGAGACGATCAACCCAGCCACCGAGGAGGTCCTCGCGGAGGTCGCCCACGGGCAGGCCGAGGACATCGAGCGGGCGGTCAAAGCGGCGCGGAAGGCGTTCGCGTACGACTCGCCATGGCAGCGGATGAACGCGTCTGATCGCGGACGGCTGATCTGGCGGATCTCCGAGCTGATCGAGGAGCACGCGGACGAGCTCGCGATGCTCGAATCACTGGACAACGGCAAGCCGTATCACATCGCCAAGGCGGCGGATGTGGCCCTGTCGGCGGACCTGTTCCGCTACATGGCCGGCTGGCCGACCAAGATCGAGGGCACGACGGTGCCGATCTCGGCGCTGCCGGCGCCGGGCGAGTATCTCGCCTACACGCTGCGCGAGCCGGTTGGGGTGGTCGGACAGATCATTCCGTGGAATTTCCCGCTGCTGATGGCGGCATGGAAGCTCGGGCCGGTGCTGGCGTGCGGTTGTACGGTCGTGCTCAAGCCGGCCGAGCAGACGCCCCTGTCGGCGCTGCGACTGGGTGAGCTGCTGCAAGAGGCCGGACTGCCGGACGGCGTTGTCAACATCGTCACCGGATTCGGTGACGCGGGCGCGGCGCTCGCGGCGCACGACGACGTCGACAAGGTGGCGTTCACGGGTTCGACCGAGGTCGGCAAGCTGATCGTCAAGGCGGCGGCCGGGAACCTCAAGAAGGTCACGCTCGAGCTCGGCGGCAAGTCGCCGAACGTGGTGTTCGCAGACGCCGATCCCGAGAGCGCGATCATCGGCGCGGCCAACGGGATCTTCTTCAACCACGGGCAGTGCTGCAATGCCGGCTCGCGGCTGTATGTCCAGAAGCCGATCTTCGACGACATCGTCAGCGGAGTCGCCGAGCAGGCGAAGCAGATCAAGGTCGCGCAGGGAACCGATCCCGAGTCGCAGATGGGACCGCTGATCTCCGACGAGCAGTTCGGGAAGGTTCTCGGATACCTCGATTCGGGACGCACCGACGGCGCTGATGCGGTGGTCGGCGGTGGGCGCCACGGAGACCGCGGCTACTTCGTGCAACCGACGGTCCTCACCAACACCAACCCGAACATGAAGGTCGAGCGTGAGGAGATCTTCGGCCCGGTCGTGTGCGCGATCCCGTTCGACTCTCCGGACGAGATCGTCCCGGTCGCGAACGACACCAACTACGGCCTCGCCGCGGGCGTGTTCACCCGCGACATCTCCAAGGCCCACCGCACGGCCAAGCGGCTGCGTGCGGGCACGGTGTGGATCAACACCTACCACGTGTTCGACGCCGCGATGCCGTTCGGCGGCTACAAGGAGTCGGGCTGGGGACGCGAGATGGGCTCCCAGGTTCTGAACAACTACCTGGAGACCAAGTCGGTCGTCACGGCCCTCTGATCGAGGCCGGTTAGGAACGATGACGACCACCCGTCCGGCTCCGCCTCGAGGTGCGGGCCGGGCGGGACCGGTCGTTTCGACGAGCCCGTATGTGCCGGTGGCCCACCCGGGCACTCCGGGTCGCTGGAGTGACGAGGCGGTCCTCCGCGCGCTTCGGGATTGGGCCGCCGAGATGGGAGGCGCTCCCCGGCGCCACGATTGGTCCGGGGAGCATCCCAAGCAGGCGTCAGCCGCCCAACGCAAGTGGATGCGCGAGCACCCGTATTGGCCGAGCAGCTCCTGCGTTGCCGCCCACTTCGGCTCCTGGAGCAGCGCGCTCCAAGCAGCTGGGCTGCCTGCTAGGCGCCTCAGCTTCGAGGACACCGTCGCCGAACGGATCCAGACGGCCAGGCGGCTGAGGGCCGAGGGCCAGCGAATCAAGGCGATCGCCGACCACCTCGGCGTCTCGATCTCGACCGTGCACAACTACCTCGGGGCGAGCGCCTGCCCACAGTGCGGCGGGCTGGTCGCGAGCCCGCGGGCGGCACGCTGCTCGTCCTGCACGGCTCGCGAGCCGACGATTCAACGAGCCTGGACCCGCGCTGCTGTTCGGGACGCGATCCGCGCATGGATCGCCGAGCAGGGCCGCGCGCCTAGCTACCACGAGTGGACGCCGTCTCGCTCCTCACCGGGGGTGTGGGAGGCCGCGAGCCCGCGGTGGCCAAGCGCAGCCGTCGTTTGCGACATCTATGCCGACTACCGCAACCCGTGGAACGCGGCGATCGCCGACGCGGGCGCACCGATCCGCTTCCGGCGCTGGAGCGATGACTCAACGCGCGTCGCGCTCGCCGAGCTCTGGACCCGGATCGGCCGCGCGCCCGTGGCCGCCGACCTGCGCGCGGAAAGCTGGCGCGGGCCGACGGCGAGGACCCTACGGCGCCGCTACGGGAGCGTCGAGCAAGCCTGGGCGACGCTCCGCCCCGTTCCCGGCCTCTCAGCGGAGGAGGATCGAGCCGGCGTGGCGTGATCGCCGGCGTTCGGGGACCGGGCGGCGGCGGCCGGCTCCCGTGCCGGTGCGACGTATGCGAGGCGCAGCGCTCTCGTAGTTGTTGGTGGTGTGTGTGCGGCAAGGGTCATCGGTTCATCGACCGCAACGGGGTGGCCACCATCTCCGGTGGACATCTGACGCTGCGCAAGTCGAAGGGAGACGTGATCGCCGACGCACCGATCACCGCCGTTCGCGCTCAGAAGGCGAGATTCAGCGCTGGCGCGGCGACGAAGATCTCGATCGGTGAAGAGCGCTACGCGATCGAGCCGCTACGCGTGCGTCGGTTCCTCCCGGGAAGCGCGCAGGGTGCAGCGGTCTCGCTCCAGCGAGACCTGAGCAAGATCAAGGAAGGCAAGGAGCTGACCAAGACGTTCCTCGCGCTACTCGCCGCCGAGGGCGGGCACGTCGACGAAGGCTGACCGCAAACCCCCAGCCGCGCGACGCCGGACGACCTCGCGCGGCTGCTAGGTTTTCCGGCATCTCCTCCCTTGGCGATTTCAACCAGCGGATCATCGAGGAGTTCCGCGCCAACGGCGGCAACGTGCCGAGCTGGAGCGGCGCCTCGCAGCTGCTCCTGCTCCACCATCGCGGCGCTAGGACGGGCGCGGAGCGGGTCAATCCGGTCGCCTACCTGCCTGACGACGGGCGCTACGTGGTGTTCGCCTCGAAAGCCGGAGCGCCGACCAATCCGGCGTGGTACCACAACCTCAAGGCGCATCCGGAGACGACGATCGAGGTCGGCGACGACACCGTCGCGGTGACCGCGAGTGAGGTCACCGGGGACGAACGAGACCGGCTGTTTGGCGCTCAGGCGGAGCGCTCACCCCAGTTCGCCGAGTATCAGCAGAAGACCGACCGACTGATCCCGGTCGTCGTCCTCACGCCCCGCGGCTGACGCCCCTACCGCCACCCCCGAATCGGGGAGGCTCGGGGCGCCGAGGGGCGGCGCGGGCGGCTCACGCCGCCCGCGCACCTCACGCTGCCCACCCAGGCCGCCCGCCCCGATCCTCAGCAGCTCGCAGGGGTCGTCGGGATCGACTGGCAGGCCAGCGTCGTCGCGTTGCCGGACCTGCCGAGGATCGCCGATGCGATGCCGCCTGCGGAGTTCGCATCGCCTCCGGCGATCGAGCTCGGCGTCCCCCACATCAGCCCCATCGTCCCACCGACCGCGACCGCCGTTGCGGCATGTCAAGACCTGATCACGTCACACCTCCGGTCGTTATGCAGCGCCCCCAACGAAGCGAGGACACCGCCCCAGAATGTCCAATCGCAGGAACGTAGGACCGGGGCCGATCCGCTTCCACAGCTGCCGACGTGTTGCCGCGAGTAGCCTGGTGCGACGTGGGCGCCGATTCGCAGACCGACTCGCTACTGCCGGAGATCGCCGAAGACGGATCGTGGAGGCGCCGCCGCAGCAGCTTTCGCGACTGGGTCACGGCGGATGGCAGCAGCGGCTTCGGCGCCGAGGCCGGGCGCTATCACCTGTATGTCGCGCGCGCCTGCCCGTGGGCTCACCGCACGTTGATCGGCCGGCGGCTGACGGGGCTCGCGGACGTGATCGGGGTCTCATACGTCGATCCGATCCGCGACGAGGACGCCGAGGGGTGGGCCTTCAGCGGCGGGCGTTACGAGGATCAGATCAATGGCTTTCAGTATCTGCGGGAGGCCTACCTTGCCGCCGAGCCGGGCTATGCCGGCAGCATCACCGTGCCCGTCCTCTGGGACAAGCGGCGGCGGACGATCGTCAATAACGAGTCGGCCGACATCCTGCGCATGTTCGGGACCGTTTTCGCCTCGCTCGCGGAGCACCCCGTCGAGCTCTACCCGCCACAGCTCGGCGAGGAGATCACGGAGCTCAACACGGCGATTTACGACGCCGTCAACGACGGCGTCTACCGCTGCGGGTTCGCGACCCGCCAGGAGCCGTATGACCTCGCGGTGCGGGCGCTGTTCGAGATGCTCGATCAGCTCGATCGACGGCTCGCCGACCGCCGATTTCTGTTCGGCGACGATCCGGTCGAGACCGACTGGCGCCTGTTCACGACGTTGGTTCGGTTCGACGCCGTCTACCAGATCCACTTCAAGTGCTCGCTCCGCAAGCTGGTCGAGTACGAGCACCTTTGGCCCTATGCCCGCGACCTGTACCAGTGGCCCGGCGTGGCGGCGACCGTCGACCTCGACGAGATCCGCGCCCACTACTACCGCACGCATCCGCTCCTCAACCCGAGCGGCATCGTCGCGATCGCCCCGGCCGCGAGCTTCGAGCAGCCCCACGATCGCGATCGCCTCGCCGGCGAGCCCGGCCGGCCGACTGAAGCGCCGGCCGGCCGACGTGACGGCCCGGCCGGCCAACCTGACGGCCAGACCTAGTCGCTTGCCGGCTCCGCGTGGTACTGCTCGTCGGTGACGTGCTCGCCCCAGCTCACGGAGCTCCCTGACTCATCGGCTTCGTGGATCGCAGTGTGGGTCATGAAGCGGCCTGGCGCGGCCCCATGCCAGTGGTGCTCGTCCGGCTCGAAGTAGACGCGGTCTCCCGGCCGGAGCTCGCGCACCGGACCGCCGGCCTGCTGGCAGCGACCCAGGCCCTCGGTGACGAAGATCGTCTGGCCGAACGGGTGCGTGTGCCATGCGGTCCTGGCACCCGGAGCGAAGTGGACACTCGCCGCGCCCACGCGCGAGGGCGGCGACGGAGTCGCGATCGTGTCGATGTACACGGTCCCTGTGAACCAGTCGCTCGGGCCGGGGTTGGAGTCGAGCGAGTTGCGCGTGAGTTGCATGTCGTGCTCCTTGGTTGTGCTGAGACGGGCGGTGGCCGGGACAGGAGAGCAAGCCAGGGCTCCTATGATGGCGGCGCTTTGCCTCCGAGCTGCGGGCGCACCCTGATCACGGTGACTGACGAGGACCTGTGGTCCGGCCCAGCGGCGCAAGCGCGACTGGCTGACGGCGGCGGCAGGCGTCGCTGGCGCGCGAGGGGGTCCCGGTACATTTCGGCGCCATCTATGGATGTCCCCGCCGCCCCCCCAGTCCTCGAGCATCCCGCGATTCCAGAGCATCCGAGCGAGATCCGCGCGCGCTGGAAGCGGTGGAGCCTGGCGGCGATGTACGCCGCGGCGGAGAGCCAGCGTCGGTATGCCGAAGCGCGGTTGAACGAGTGGCCGGCGGCACGACCGGCAAGGGACATCGATGTCGTTGTCACCACCCTCGCGTGCGAGCGCGACCGGCTGCTGGTGATGCGGATGCTCGACTCGCTGCTGCGACGCGCAGGACGGCCGGCCGAGATTCAGGTGATATCCGACGGCTCGCTTTCGCCGAGCACGCGCAGCGCGCTGCTGGCGCTCGACCCGTCGATTCACGTATGCGAGTTTGCGGAGTTCGCGCGCCGGCAACGACTGCCTGACGCGGTCGTCACGTTCGCCGCGGCACAGCCGTTCGGGATGAAGTTCGGCGTGCTTCTGACCCCGGTGAGCGATCGCCCGGTGCTGTATGTCGACTCGGATGTCGAGTTCCTGCGCGGCGCACGTCGCCTGACCGAGTGGGTCGAGTCGTTTGATGACGCTCCGCGGTATATGGCCGATGCAATCTCGGAGGTGCCGCTCGCCGGCTATGACCCCCGCGTGATCGGAGACCTCGACGTGCTCCCGAGCGTCAATGCCGGCGTGTGCCTGTTCTCGCGCCAGCCGGACTGGGCACCCGCACTCCGGGCGCTGCAGGACGTGGCCGATTCCCCGACCTTCCTGACCGAGCAGACGCTGGTCGCGATCACGATGACGCTCGAGCACGGCAAGCCCTTTCCGCCGGACGAGTTCATCCTTCGCTGGGAGGACGCGGGCCGGCCGTGGGACCTGTACTCCCGCACCGATCGCGTCCTGCGACATTACGCATCGCCGATCCTGCGCTGGAAGATGTACCTGAGGGGCGGGGCGCGCGGATTGCGAACGCTGCCCGTCGCGATTGCCGCGCGGATCGGCGCCCGCGACCGCTAGCTCGACCTCCGAGCGACGGGGCCCCGAGCTCACAGCCCCAAGCGAGGCGCAGAACTCACCACCCCTGCGGTCGCTCCCGCGGTACCAGCCGCACGATCGGGATCGTGCGGCCTGCGGCGGCGGCCCACGCGCGGTAGTCGGCGTACGGCGGGAACACCAGATCGGCAAGGTCCCACAACCGCTCTCGCTCATCCTCGGATTCGACGACCTCGGCGCGGAACGGCAAGCCCCCGAACACGACGTCGGGGTTCGCGCGTAGGTTGTGGTACCAGGCCGGATGGGTTGGCTCGCCGCGCTTGGAGGCGACGATGATCACCCGATCGAGATCGTTGAAGTACAGCGTGGCCGTCCGCCGGCGCTTGCCGCTGCGCGCCCCGCGCGTCTGCAGTGCTGCGCATGCGACAGGACCGGTGCTCGCAAGACGGCCCTTGCTGACGCGCAGCAGGTAGGGGTCGAGCTTCCAGGCGACCCCTCGGGACAGCCGCATCCCGAGCCTACTGGTCGACAGCCTGCAGACGGCCAGATACAGCCGCCCCCGGTGCTCGCGGGGATCGACGTGACGCAGCGTCGGAGCAGTGCCGATCGCCGCCACCCGCGGCTCAGAGCTTGACGCCGACTGACGACAGAAATCCGACCAGATCTCCCGAGACATCGCCGGTCGTCTGGTTCGCACACCGATATGCGGCGAGCCTCGTCGGCGACGAGCTCTTCGGCACAATCGCGATCGCGATCGTGAAGCCGCCGGCGCAGCCGTTCGAGGACGAGCTGGTCGTTGCCTTGGCGATGTGGTGGGCGTTGAGCTCGGTCGTGACGTGGGCTACCTCGCTCGCCGTCGTGAACGAGGTCGTCTTGGGCCTGCCGTATGGAGGCGGCAGGCCCGGCTGGGCGACCGTGATCCGGACGGTCTGCAGATCGCTCCACTGCTTAGAGGAGCTGCCACCGCCACCGCAGCCGGCAAGCGCCAGCGCAACGCATATTGCCCCGAGAGCGATCCGCACCGGCCGAATTATGCGGCGCTCAGCCACGGAATGCACTCGCGGTGGGCGACCTGCAGCTCAGCCATAATCCCGGCCGATGACGTTCTCCCGGGCAAAGGGCGCCATCGCGGCGATTTCGGCCGCGGGGCTCGCGACGGCGACGGCTATATCCGCGCTGGCGCTCGGCGCCGCCGCGCGCCAGCCTTCGCTGCCTCTGGCCTCGACCGCGAGCGCTTGCTTGCGCGCACCGGGCCAGGGACTGACGCTTGCGGGGATCGCGGCCAATCGTTCTCGGCTGATCGTCGTCGGCTCCGATGGACTCGTCGCGACGTCATCTGATCCAGCGCGCTGGAGCGTCCGCCGGACGCCTGTCCAGCACGCGCTGCGCGGCGCGACCTGGAACGGGACGCGCTGGATCGTTGTCGGCGATCTCGGCACGATCCTTTCGAGTGCCGGCGGCGGATCATGGCGCATCGCCACCGGGATTCCGAGCGTCGGTCTGCGCGCGGTCGCCGCCCGTCCCGGTCTCGCGGTCGCGGCCGGCGCCGCCGGCACCGTCGCCACCTCGAGCAACGGCGTTCAGTGGACGGTTCAGAACAGCGGCACCAATGAGATCCTGTGGGGCGCGACCCACGTCGGTTCGACCCTGCTCGCGAGCGGCAGGGATGCAACCGTGATCGCGAGTGACGACGGATCGAACTGGCGGGCGATCCCGACGCGACCGCGGCCGACCCGGGTCCCGATCGCTCCACGGCCATTCCTGTGGCAGCTCGCCTCCAACGGCACGCAGCTGACCGCGGTCGGGGATTTCGGCTCGATCTTGCAGGGCACGCTGTCGGCGCTCACCGGGGTCCACAGCCCGACCGGCGAGATCCTGCGGGGCGTCGTCTACGGTTCGCACCGCGTCCGCGTCGCGGTCGGCTCGAGCGGCGTGATCCTGCGCTCCGTCGCCGGTGGCCGCTGGCGCCTCGTCGACGCGCCGACCACGGTCGATCTACGAGCGGTCGCATACACGGGCTCGCGGTTCGTAGCCGCCGGCGACGAGGGAACGATTGTGTCCTCGCGCGACGGTCGCAGCTGGCGGCTCGATACGACCGCGATGCCATGTGCGCTGCTCGGTGTCGCGCGCGGCGCCGGGCGGTTTATCGCCGTCGGCGGCTCGGGGCAGCTGCTGTCCTCGGCGAACGGGCGGTCATGGAAGCGGGTGGTGCCACCGACCGGTCAGGACCTGTACTCAATCGCCCATGGCCCTGCCGGCTTCGTCGCGGTCGGTGCTCGCGGCACTGTGCTGCAGTCGACCGACGGCAAGCGCTGGATCGCCCGCCGCCTGCCGGCGCGCCTCAACCTTCACGCGGTCGCCTGGACGGGCCATGGATACGTCCTCGGAGGCGACCGCGGTCTGCTGTTCTCCTCCGCTTCCGGTAGGCGCTGGCGAGCCGCGCGCTTCCAGCATTTCCATTCGATCCGCGACTTCGCCACCGGCGACGGCACGACGGTCGCGGTCGGCGCCGGCACCGTCGCGCGCCGGTCCCTCACCGGCACCTGGAAGCTCGAGACTGTGGGCCTCGGCCGGTTTCAGACCTCGGTGGCGTTCGGCCGCGGGCGCTTCGTCGTCGTCGGTCACAACGGCGAGGCGCTTGTCTCGACCGACGGCGCCCGGACGTGGGCCGCCGCGACAACTGGGGCGGCGGTCAACCTCGACCGCGTCGTGTACGCCCAGGGACGGTTCATCGCCACCGGTGAGGGTGTGGCGCTGAGCTCGACCGATGGGCTTCACTGGTCCACACTGAGGCTCCCAACGGTTCCCTCGATTCGCGCGATCGCGGTCGACGGGTCGCTCCTGATCGCGGTCGGCGACGAGCACACGATCCTGCGCTCGACCGACGGCGGCGTCCGCTGGAGCAAGATCAGTTGACCGAATCGAGCGGCAATCCACCCTCGAGATAGACGCACCGTTCGCTGCGGGCAGCTGCTGCGACTCGCCGCCTGACGGGGCCGCTCAGCAGCGCGTCCGCCTCGTCCAGCTCTGCCAGGCGAAACTCGTCGATTTCCTCGGGCTGCAACCTGATCGCTGTCAGCTGCTCGTCGGAGAAGCTGCCGCAGTCGAACAGGAACCGGAGCCCGCCGGGCCGGTCGCGTTTCGGACGTAGGAAGTCGACGCAGGCGAGCCGCCCGCGGACCAGCTCCAGCCCGCATTCCTCCCGGGTCTCGCGCCGGCACGTCTCCCAGGGCGACTCGCCGCCCGCCTCGACCTGCCCGCCGGGGATCGTCCAGCCCTTCTTGTAGTTGGGCTTGAGGATCAGCAGGCGCCCGGCCGGGTCGAAGATCAGCGCGCCCGCCGACGCCGGGATCCGCGGAACATCGAACAGGGCTCAGCCGGTGTAGACGCGGGACAGAGACTCGGCCACGCAGACTGGCTTCTCGCCACCCTCGCGCTCGAAGGTCAGCTCCGTGACGAGCTGTGCGCCGCCGGGGACCTCCTCGACCGCCGCGAGCTTGGCCCGCATCCGGACCTTCCCGCCGACCAGCATCGGCGCCGGGAAGCGAACGCGGTTCAGACCGTAGTTGACGGCGAACGCGAAGCCCTCGAGCTTGAACATGTCATACGAGAAGCGAGGCGCGAGCGATAGCGTGAAGTAGCCGTGCGCGATCGTTCCGCCAAACGGGGTGCTCTTGGCGCGCTCGACGTCGATATGGATCCACTGGTCATCGCCGGTGACTTCGGCAAACTCGTTGACGTCCTCCTGCGTGACCACGCGCCAGTCGCTGACGCCGAGCTCCCTGCCGACGTAGGCCTTGATCTCATCCAACCCGGTGAGGGTGAGCATGCGTGCAATCGCTCCTTGCGTCGTAGCTTTGGCGGCGCCACGGGCCGCCGTCCGGGAATCTAATCAGGACGGCCACAGCGCACGCGGGCAGGGATAAAGGTGGGAACCTGGGCCACGGCATCACGCTCGATTTGACGGCCGCGCGAATGACCGGCGCGAGGCGTAGGGATCGCAGCCCAGGTCCACCACGCAAACCGCCTGGGCGGCGCACATGCCCGGCGGCCAGCGAACTGTAACCGCGAGGAAGACTCCAAGTTGTCACATCTGCCGGCCCCGACTAGGACAGATCGGCGAGCCCGACGCTGGTCACGGACGATTTCAGCCGATCGCGCTCGGCGCCGCGTCGCGGATCAGGCCGGTGATCGTCGTCCCCGACCCGGGTCTCGAGTCGATCCTCACTTGGCCACCGATCGACTCCAGCCGGTCACGCATCCCGGCCAGGCCACGCGAGGCGGCGAACAGCTCCTGATCGAAGCCTGGTCCAGTGTCCGCGACGATGAACTCGAGGCCGGTCGAGCGCTCGGCGAGCGTCAACGTCACACGCGTGCCGCCGCCACAGTGCTTGGTCACGTTCTGAAGCGCCTCGACACAGCAGAAGTACACCGCGGTCTCGACCTCCGGCGCGAACCGTCGTCTCAGTTGGCCCCGCAGTGAGATCTGCAGCGGCAACTCGCGCGCGATGCTCGCCAGTGCATGGGACAGCCCGAGGTCGCGGAGCACCGACGGGTAGATGCCCTTGGCGAGGTCGCGGATCCGCTCGAGCGCCACGTCGATGTGCCGGCCGGCGTCGGCGATGCCGTGCGCCACCCAGCTCGAGTCATCGGCGGTCAGCTCCTCGAGCAGGTTCAGCTTCAGTCGCAGCGCGACCAGATCCTGCTGCGCGCCATCGTGGAGGTCACGCTCGATCCGGCGGCGCTCCTCGTCGGCCGCCCACGCGATCCGCTTGCGCGACGCCTCGAGCTCGGTTCGGGACCCCGATAGATCGGCCTCGAGCCGGGCATTGTCGAGCGCCAGCGACAGGGCCTTGCCCGCAGTCTCGAGCACGTCGCCGTCGATCGACAGCATTGGGTCGTGGACTGCGGCCGCGACCTTGTCGTGATCGCGGGTGAACTGCGTCACGTTGCGACCGGACTCGATTGTCGAAAGCTCGACGACCTCGCCGTCGACGTCGACATAGCGCCGGGCCGACGGAAGCCAGAACAGCAACTGCAAGCTCGGATCGTTGAACGCCAGCGACATCGTGCGCTGCAGCCCCGCCGAGCTGCGGTCCCCGAGCTCGCCGATCAGCTGCTCGAGCGCCCCCATCGCGAACCATCGCCCTCGCACGAGGCCAGCGGCGATCGCGATCGGCATCGTCGCGATGATCACGGCGAGCACGATTCCCGCTGGGTTGAGGAACTTCGCATCCGCATCGAGCGCGCGAGCGGCGATGAACGCGCCATAGCCGAGCCCGGTCACGAACGTCCACGCGAACAGCGGCGCCAGGCTGCGGCGCTGCAGCTTGTTCGCCCGGGACGCCCGGCGGGCGATCAGCACCGCCGCGGCGAACACCGCCGTCGTCATCGCGAGCCCGAGCGCAATCGACATCGCATGGCTGGGCCCGGCTGCGAGGCTGACGATGTTCAGCGGGTTGGGGGGGCACGAGGTGCCCGCGCAGCGCACGTATGGACCTGCGACCGGCGGGACGTGGGAGAGCAGGACGTTCGCGAGATCGAGCGTGACGACGAGCACAGCGACGATCCGGAACGCGCGCGCCTCGACGCCATCCTCGATCCAACCGCGCGGATACGCCAGGCAGATGTAGATCGTCAGCAATAGCGACACCGGCACGGCGAGTCGTCCGAGCGCGAACAGCAGCTGCCCGTCAGCTGCCGTCAGCCCCGTCAGCACCATCGAATACGCGAGCGCGATCAGCAGTCCCGACAGGCGGCGACTGGAGCGGCGCGCGACCGCGACGAGAGCGAGAAACGCGAGACTCAGCGAGTAGAACGTCCGCAGCGAGACGAACAACAGCGGCCGATCGACGATCGGACTGCTCAGCCCGATCGCGGCCGTCACGCCCGTCAGAACAACGATGCCCAGCAGCGCCGCGATTGCGGCCGGCCGCAGCTCGTAACCAGCCGCGCGCAGGCCACGCGTAGGCCGCGCGAGTCCCCGCAGCGCGCCGCGCTGCTGCTCTGCCAAGCCCAATCCTGCCGTCGCGGTGTCCAAATCCAGCCCCGAATCGTTGCCAGCGGCGCCCAACCGCGATCCTGAGTGTAGTCGGCGCGGGCTCTGTCGCGCTCGGGCGCGCCTTCGGTCGGGATCGCGGCCGCACCCTCTCTCGATGCGACCGCGAGCCGCCTTTCGCTCTCGGCTACCGCGCGTGCTTGGGTAGCCAGAACGTCGCTGCGCAAGCCGCCAGCAGGAACCCGACGGCAACCAGCAGCGCGTGGTCGGCCGCGCCGACGAACGCGACCGCCCCATGCCCAGCTCCCAGCTGGTCGAACAGGACCGTCCCGACCGCGGCGATCCCGAGCGACATCGCGAGCTGTTGGACGGACTCGAGCAGACCCGAGGCGGAGCCGAGCTCGTGCGGCGCGACACCCGCCAGAATCACGTCGAACATCGGCACGAACACCATCCCCATGCCGAACCCGGTGATCGCCAGCGGTCCAGCCAGCTGCCACGCGCTCAGATCGCCGCCCGCCGAGCGCAGGACAATGTCGACGACCACTAGGCCGACGGCCATCGTGACGATCCCGATGTGCATCGTCGTGCGGCCGATTCGGGCCAGCAACGCCGACGACGTGATCGATCCACCGATCGCCGCGACGGGGATCGCGACCGTCGCTAGGCCACACGCCAATGGCGTGAAGCCGAGGCCGATCTGGAACATCACGTTGAGCGCGATCATCATCCCCCCCATCGCGCCGATGAACCCGAGCACCACCGCCAGGCCCGCGACGTAGGGGCGGCGGCGAAGGATCGAGGGCTCGACCAGCGGCGTCCGGCCCTCGCGCGCGCGGCGCGCCTGCCGCACCGCGAACGTGCCGAGGATCGCGACCCCGGCCGCCAGCAGCACGAACGACCACGTCGGCCAGCCGTGCGCTCGGCCCTCGATCAGCGGATACACCAGCGCGACGCCGCCCGCCATCGCGAGCGCGATGCTCGTCACATCGAGCCGGACACCCGGAGCGACCGGTTCAGTCCGCGGCAGGAATCGCCGGCCGGCGAGTATCGCAACGAGTCCGAGCGGCACGTTGACGAGGAAGATCATCCGCCAGCCGGTGCCGAGCACATCGAGGTCGACGAGGCTCCCGCCGACGATCGGCCCGGCGACGGCGGCGAGTCCCATCACGGGCCCAAACACGGCGAACGCCTTCTGCTGGCCCTCGTCGCCGAACAGCTCGCGGATCAGGCCGAATCCCTGCGGGACCATGATCGCGGCGAGCATACCCTGGAGCGCGCGCGCGGCGATCAGCGCGCTCGACGACGGCGCCAACGCGCACAGCACCGAAGCGGCTACGAAGCCGCCGATCCCGGCGAGCAGCACGCGGCGGCGTCCGAAAGCATCGCCAAGCCGGCTACCGAGCAGCAGCGTCGCCGACATCGCCAGCGTGTACGCGGCGGTGATCCACTCGAGGTCGGCGTATGAGCCGGCCAGGTCGCGGCGGATCGCCGGAGCCGCTGTCTGCGTGATCGTCGAGTCGAGTAGGTCCATTACCGCCGAGGCAATGACGACGGTGAGCCCGAGCCAAGCGGCGCTGTTCGCGGTCCGGACGAAGGTGGGTCTTGGGTGGGTTAGAGCTGTTGTTGACATGACCAAAGGTTCTCGACAATCAAGGTCACTTTCAGTCCTCAATTGCCGTCCGAATTCGCCTTTGCGGTCAGCTTCAGTCCGCAATCTGTGTCATGCTTTGCACCCGATGGTCCAGACCTCTGCCCGCCTTCTCGCATTGCTCTCGCTGCTCCAGCTCCGGCGCGAATGGACCGGCCAGGAGCTCGCCGACCGGCTCGAGGTCGGGCCTCGCACGATCCGCCGCGACGTCGACAAGCTGCGCTCGCTCGGCTATCCGATCGAAGCCGCGCCGGGCGTTGCCGGCGGCTACCGACTCGGCGCCGGCGGCGAGCTGCCACCACTGCTGCTCGACGACGCCGAGGCCGTCGCTGTTGCCGTCGGGCTTCGAACGGCAGCCTCCGGTTCGATCGCCGGGATCGAGGAGACGTCCGTGCGTGCGCTCGCGAAGCTCGAGCAGGTGCTGCCGACCCGTCTGCGCCGGCGCGTCAGCGCGCTCGATGACGCGACCTCCACGTTCGCCGTCGACGGGCCGCAGATCGACGCCGACGTGCTGGCGACGCTGGCGAGCGCCTGCCGCGACGGTCTCCGCGCTCGGTTCGCGTATGTCGCACGCGACGAGCGCGCCACCAATCGCAATACCGAGCCCAGCGCCGTCGTCCACAGCGGCTACCGGTGGTATCTGGTCGCGTTCGACCTCGACCGCGACGACTGGCGGACCTTCCGGATCGACCGCATCCGTGGACGGATCCGGCCCGGCGAGCGCGGGCGGCGGCGGACGGTGCCGGGCGGCGACCCGGCCGCATACGTCCAGCGCCAGCTTCGCAGCGGCGGCGCGACCGAGCCCGACGCCGAACCCGGTCGAATCCGCCTCGCGGTTCGTGCGAGCCGCGCCGCGCCGCGGATTCCGAGTCGCTATGCGATCGTCGAACCCGACGGCGAGGATGCATGCATCGTCACCACACGCGCGGCGTGGTCACGCAACTTCCTCGTCTGGATGGCGCTGCTCGACGAGCCGATGGAGGTGCTGGGACCGCCCGAGCTCGTGCAGGCCGCGCGTACGCTCGTGCAGCGGCTCGGGGCGGCAGCCGTCTAGATCGACTGCTCGCTCGGCGGCGTGCCGGCCGTGACCGTGTCGCCGACGCGGATCACACCCGCGGACAGGATGTCGGCGCGCAACCCGCCTCGGTGCACGAACGAGCGCAGCACGCCGGCGCGGGTCAGCCGCTGGAGGTGGGCGCACGGTTCGCACAGGCGGCGGCCAAGACACTCGATCTCGCCGACCTGGAACCTGCGGCCGACGAGATCGTTGAGCGAGATCCCCCGCGTGACGAGATTGCGGCGAGCCTCCTCGGGGCGCAGCCGCTCGCCATCGGGCAACAGTTCCTCCTCGAGTGCCTCGGCTTCGATCAGGGTCAGCGCCATGCCAATCGCATCGGGGTTGGAGAAGGTCCCGGCGCCGGCGAAGTAGCGATCGCCGAGCAGACCCTCGGGCCCCGCCTGCGCTTCGGCGACGGGCTGCATGCCCGCCCGCGCATCCGCGGCGATGTAGATCGCCTCGACGCGCCCCTCGCGCAGCGGCTCGCCGCCAGGCATCCGCCCGGGCACGAGCTCGAGCGCGGCGACCGCGTAGCCCGCGTCGATCGCGCCCGGATCCCCCGCCGGCGGCCCGTTCGGATCAAACAGCACACCCGGCGGCACGCCGAACATCACCACCCAGTGCGCCGCCGACCCGCCCTGATCGCGCACCGAGGCAATCCAACACGCCGGCCAGCTGAACTCGCCCGGACCGGCGATCGGGACCAGGCCGAGCCCCCGCCCGGCGAGCCAGCCACGCCAGCCGATGAACGGGTCGGGGCCGGCGGGAACCGGCACCTGCTCGGTGGCCAGGTCGAGCACGTGTGCCAGACACTCGGCAAAGCCCGCCCGGTCATCCCGCTGTTTTGAGTCGTCGCTCACTGCCACTCATTTCATCACGCCGACCTGATGCAGATTCGACCGGCGCGCTGTTAGCGTGTGGCCCGCTCTTGCCGCCCCTGCGAACTAGTCCGACGTCACCGCTGTTCCAGGTGAGCGGCGGTCGCCGGGGCACGCGGCCGAGCCCGCCAGCGCCGCTGTTCAGCAGACCGGGCCTCGTCGTCGCCGCAGTGCTGATTCTCGTGTCGGTCGTGATCGTCGTCGCCACCGACATGCGGCCCGAGTACGACGCGTTCGGCTGGCTCGTGTGGGGGCGCCAGACCTTCCACTGGAACCTCGACACGAACAGCGCACCTTCCTGGAAGCCGCTGGCGTATGTGTTCACCCTCCCCTACGCGCTCGCCGGCGGTGGGCAGATGTGGTTGTGGATGGTGACGGCCGTCGCCGCCGCGCTCGCCGGCGCGCTGGTCGCCGGCCATCTCGCCTACCGGCTGACGGGACCGTGCCCGGAGCGGCCGTACGCGCCGGTCATCGGTGGTGTGTTCGCCGGCCTCGGCGTGCTCGGGATCAGCAAGTACTGGCACTTCATCCTGATCTCGAACTCAGATCCGATGATCGTCGCCCTGTGCCTCGCCGCGATCGACTGTCAGCTGTCGCGAAGGCACAGAGTGGCGTTCGGGTTCCTCGTGCTCGCCGCACTCGGGCGGCCAGAGGTGTGGCCGTTCGTGCTGCTGTACGCGGTCTGGGCGTGGGTGTCCGTCGCGCCGATGCGAGCGTGGCTGATCGCCGGTGCGATCGTGATTCCCGCCCTGTGGTTCGGGATCCCAGCGCTGACCGCAAAGAACTGGCTGGTCGCGGGCTCGCTCGCCGAGAACTCGGTCAACGCGCTGCATGGCAACAAGATCACCGGCGTCATCAGCCGTCTGCTGCACCTGTACGAGTTGCCGATGCAGATCGCGATCCTCGCCGGACTCGCGCTCGCAGTGATCCGCCGCGACCGCACTGTGCTGCTGCTCGCCGGAGCGGCGCTGTTGTGGGTCGTGATCGAGATCGCGTTCGCGTTTCACGGTTGGTCGGCGGTACCCCGATATCTGTTCGAGCCCGCCGCCGTCCTGATCGTGATCGCGGGCACCGCCGTCGGGCAGCTGATCGCGGCCGGTGCGGGTTCGCCAGGTCTCGTCCGCTGGGCCGGCCCAGCACTCATCGTCGTGCTCGTCGTGTCGCTGCTCCCGGTCGCCCGCAGCCGCGCGCGGTTCGTCCACGGCGAGGTCAGCTATGGGCGCAAGTTCGCGCGCCAGATCAATCGCCTGCACGACGTGATCGCGAGCGACGGCGGCCGCGCCGGCGTTCTGCGCTGCGGCCAGCCGGTCTCGGCGCTCGAGTTCCAGAGCGCACTCGCATGGCAGATCGGGCTGAACGTCGGCGCCGTCGGCTGGCAGGTACCCAAGGAGATCGACTCCGGCCGCCCGATCGTCCTGTTCACACCCCGAGGCTGGGGCTGGGTCGTGCGCCCGATCCACACCGCCCGATCCGACCGGGCCAGCTGCAGCCGCCTGAAGACCTCGACCGCGTTCAGCCAGATCCCGGTGTCGCTAAGGCGGCCAGGAGCTGCTTGAGGGGGCGTCGGCGCCTCTCCTAGCATGGAGTGATGGAGGTAGTCGAGTTCGGGCGGCTGACCGATACGTACCGAGCGGAGCTCGAAGGTGATGAGCTCGACCCGTTCGATGCCGCCGGCAACACGATGACGTGGCGTCCCAAAGACCGCCACGTCGCCCTGCGGGGGCCCGATGGACGGCTGGTTGCGTCGGCCGGGATCGTCCTGACCGAGCTCCAGATCGACGACGCGTCGGTGCTCCCCGCGGTCGGGATCGGCGGCGTGATCGTCAACGCGGCCTATCGCGGGCAGGGCCTGGCCAGCCGGCTGCTTGGCGAGGTGCTGCGGCTGGCGGGGACATTGGGCCCGCAGCTCGTGATCCTGTTCTGCCATCGCGACCGCGCGGGGTTGTACCAGCGAAGCGGCTTCGTCGAGATCCCACCGCCCGTGGTCGTCCGCCAACCGGGTGGGTTCGTCGAGATCTCCCAGGTTTCGATGTGGCGCGCGCTCGATTCCGAGACAGCGTTGCCAGCGGGGCGCGTGGCGCTGCTGACGTATCCATTCTGAGGGGCGTGACGGTGCGCGTCCTCACAATCGGTGTCTACGACTGGGACCTCGACAGCTTCCTCGAGGCGCTCGAGGAGCGTGATGTCGGCCTGCTTGTCGACGTCCGCCAGCGACGCGGAGTGCGCGGCGGCCGCTACGCGTGGGCCAACTCGGTCCGCCTTCAGGCGGCGCTGGCGACCGACGGGATCGCCTACCGGCACCAGATCGACCTGGCGCCGACGACGGAACTCCGCCGGCTCCAGTACGCCGAGGACGCCCGGCAGGGAGTCGGCAAGCGGAGCCGGCGCGAGCTGGCGGCCGAGTACCGCGATCGTTACACGCGCGAGATCCTCGACCGCGCCGATCTCAACGCGCTGCTCTCGCACCTGCCCGGTAGCAGCGCCTCGGCGCTGATGTGCGTCGAGCGCGACCCCGAAGCCTGCCACCGGTCGATCATCGCCGAGCGCCTGGCGACGCGCTACGGCGTCGAGGTCGGCCACGTGCGGCCGCGGTGAGGCGCGGGGCGGCGCGGGCGGGCGGGCGGCGCCGGCGGGCGGCGCGGCGCGGCGCGCGGGCCAGCGCCGGCGGGCGGCGCGGGGGCGCGCCGGCGCCGCCCCCGTCCTCGGAACTTTCGCATTTCACCGCCACCCCTCGGCGGTCGGATGCGAAAGTTCGCCCGCGTGGGCGGTTCGGGCAGTCTCGCCTAGCGCTTGGCCGGGAGCGAGCGCGCGTAGGCGACGCCGCGGGCGACCCAGGTCCCGAGTTGGCGCTTGGTCCTGACGCCCTCGGGCGAGATGCGCACCCACCCCCGCATCGGCCGCCCGCGCATCACGAACGGCTCGGCGTGAGGTTTGTTCAGAAGTGCGTCCGTCTGCTCGGGGTCGGTGCGGAGCAGCAGTCCACCTCGGCCGCTCGCGCTGACGGCCATGTGGCCATTGATCAGGAACGCGAGCCCACCGAACATTCGCTTCTCGCTGACACCGTCCTCGGTGTAGACCAGCTCTCGCAGGCGGTTTGCCAGATCCTCGTCGTAGGCCACCGGTCGATTATCGCTAGACGGGAGCCATCGCGGGTTCGAACTCACGCGCGATCCGGCCGACCGCACTCGTCAGCGCGCCTGCGGCGAGCAGCGTGTCCGTCGCCTGGGCCAGGATCCGGCCCCGGAGCCCCTGGCCCGAGACCGCGACCGAGGCGCGAATCTCGCTGCCGTTCTCGAGCTCGACCGCCAGATACTCGACATCGAGACGGATCAGCCCGGTTGCGGACAGCGCCAGGCGACCGTCGCCGGCGACAGTGACGTCGACCTTGAACTCGAGGGTTGCGGCGCCGAGGCGCCCGCGCACCCTCACGCGGTCACCGGAGACCAGCCGCTCGCCCGGCAGATCGACGACCTCGAACGCGACGGGCGCCCACCTTGCGATCTCATCGGGATCGGTAAGCAGCATCAGGACCTCGGCCGGCGGGCCGGCAACTTTCGTCTCTGCGGTCCACAAACCCATGAGCAGCAGCTTGCCCACGCGTTGCGGCCAGTCCTTGTGACATTCGTCTCGTCTCGACGGCTGGAACATCGAACATTCGTCCAGGCGTGAGCGAACCGTCCTGAGCCGGGTAGATCAGGGCTGGCCGCGACCCAACCGCGGCCCCAAGAACCCATTGAGCTGAAAGCACAACGAGACGGGCAGGTCGCGAAAGGAAGCACGAGGAGGAGGAGCGCTTCGCGCGCCCGGCGGTCACGCAGGCGTCGGCGAACGGGCTGAGGGAGGAAGCACGGGATGACCGCAGCAGCAGGCAGTCGGAGCCGAAGAGGGATCGCATGCTGCTGCTCGGCCGCCCGGCCCTGGCCCGTCGATCTGAGCCGGCGCGATCGCGCCGGCGGCCGATCCGAGACCTGCCTTCGCAACGGTTGGCAGCGATACGAGCAACCCCCAAGGGAGGAGAATCCATGTCGACTGGAGCAATAATCGCGATCGCGGCAGGCGTGCTGCTGATCCTGGCGGCGTTGGCGATAGCAGTGCCGCGGATTAGTCAACGCCGCCGGCGCAGGGCCAGGGAGCAGGAGCTCCAGCGGCGTCGCGAGCGGGCAATTGTCGAGCATCGCAACGAGGCCGCGGCACGCAGCGAACGTGCGCAGATCGCCGAGCGGCGCGCGCGGATCGCTGAGCAGGAGGCAATCCGCGAGCGAGCCGATGCCCAGGTTCACATCGAGCAGGCCGAGCTGCACGAGCAGGGCCTTGCCGACGAGCAGCTGATGGGCGCCAACGGCCGCGAGCCGAGCGAGCCGGAACTCGGGTCCCGCGACGACGCCGTCCGGGAGCGCGAGCCGGCCCGGGACGAGCGCGACCCGGCGGTCGACGAGCGCGACCCGGCGGTCGACCAGCGCGGGCCGGCCCAAGGGGAGCGCGACGCGGCCCTCGACACGCGCGACCGGGCGGTCGACCGGCGCGACCAGGCGATCGACACGGATGACCCGGCTCTCGACGAGCGTGACGGGGCCATCGACACGAACGACCCGGCTCTCGACCAGCGCGAGCCCGCGGTCGATGACGCGGCCGGCGATCGTCCCTCCTCGGCGCCGCAGGCCGACTCGGAGGTCCGCTCGAGATGAGGCTGAGCCTCGGATCAATCATCTGGCTGGTCGTAGGCGTGATCGTCGCCGCGTCGCACCACTATCTCGCGCACGCGGACGCGCTGAAGCCGATCATCTCGGCGGTGCTGGCGATCGTTCTGTGGCCACTGGTGCTGCTCGGAATCAATCTCCACGTCAGGTGAAGGAGGAAGCATGGGTGACCGCAAGCAGCGAGCCAAGGGAAAGGCCGAGGAGCTCAAGGGCCGCACGAAGAAGAAGGCCGGCAAGACGGCCGGCCGCCCCGGCACCGAAGCTCGCGGGGCCAGAGAGCAGGCGCAAGGCAAGGTCCGGAACGCCGTCGGCCGAGCACGCAGCGCAGTGAAGAAGGCGACGCGGTAACGCGCCGCAGCGTTCTCTGCGCCGCAGCGTTCCCTACGACGAGATCAAAGGCAAGCGTTGCCCCGGGGATCAGGACAGATTCCCCGGGGCACGCAGCTACAGGAGAGGTCCCCGGGGGGACCCGGATCCATCCGGATCCCCCCGGAGGGTCAAGGAAGTGGGGGCGCAGTTCCTTGACCGTTTCGCTCGGCTTCTTCCCACCCTGCGCCACCTCTAAACACAACTTCTCGAATTTTCTTTTCCCCCCGGAGACAGAAGCCGCCTACGCCCGGGGAAGAAGCCGCCCACGCCCGAGGCGCCGCGACCAGCAGTGGGTAGAGCTGCCAGGTATCATCAGGTCCTTGCCACGGACGGCCCAAACTCCCGTACTCAGGTCGGCGCTTGCTGTTGCGTGCGCGTTGCTCTTGCTCGCGGTTGCGCTCGTCGCCGCGAGTCCGGCGGCAGCCAAGACCGTTTGGCTGTGCAAGCCGGGGCAGCGGCCCGACCCGTGCACACCGGGCCTCTCGACCACTGCTTATTCGCCGAAGCTGGCGCGACTCCGCACCGCGCACCCGCGCGCGCTGAGGCCGCTGCCGATCGACTGCTTCTACGTGTACCCGACCGTCAGCGACCAGAAGACGGTCAACGCGAACCTTCGGATCGATCCTGAAGAGCGCTCGATCGCCCTCTACCAGGCCGCCCGGTACTCGCAGTACTGCCGCGTGTTCGCGCCGATGTACCGCCAGATCACGACCACGGCGCTGTTCGGTGGGACGAAGATCACGCCTGCCGAAGCGGCACTCCCCCTGAGCGACGTACGCCAGGCGTTCCACACATACCTGACCAAGTACAACCACGGCCGCGGCTTCGTCCTGATCGGCCACTCCCAGGGGTCGTTCGTCCTGCGCCGACTGATCGCGCTCGATGTCGATCGGAAAGCCAGCGTCAGGCGCCGGCTGGTGTCGGCGATCCTGCTCGGCGGGAATGTGCTGGTCAAGCGCGGCTCCGATAGGGGAGGGGATTTCAAGCACATACCGGCATGCCGTCACCGGCAGCAGTTGGGCTGCGTGATCGCGTTCTCGACATTCGACACGCCGCCGCCGGCGAACAGCCTGTTCGGTCGCTCGACCGTGCCTGGCGACGTCGTCCTGTGCACGAATCCGGCCGCGCTCGGCGGCGGTTCGGGCGTGCTGACGCCGATCGTGCCCAGCAAGCCGTTCGACCCATCCTCGAGTCTGGCGGTCGGAATCAAGCTGCTCGGGCTGACCCTCCCGATGCCGTCGACCGTCTGGGCGAGCGAGCCGGGTGCCTACAGCGCACGCTGTTCCTCGGCCGGAGGCGCGGACGTCCTGCAGGTCACCGCCCTTCACGGTGCACAGGTCGCGAAGCCGAGCCCGGACCCGACCTGGGGTCTTCACCTGCTCGATGCGAACATCGCGCTCGGCAACCTGCTCGGCGTGATGCACGCCGAGATCCAGGCGTTCGCGCATCGCGGTAGTTAGGCCGCCGCTTCGGCGCGCGAACCACTAGCCTGCGCCACCTTGGCAAACGAGGAACCCACCTTCGACCTGCAGAGCCACTCGCGCCACTCAGACGGTGCGCTGGGCGCCGGCGAGGTCGTGAGGGCCGCCGCGCAGGCCGGCGTCGAGCTGCTTGCGCTGTCCGATCACGACACCGTCGACGGAATACCCGAGGCCAAACGTGTCGCGAGCGAAGTCGGCATCCGGCTCGTGACGGCGGTCGAGGTCTCGGCGATCGACGAGGGCAAGGATGACCTCCACATCCTCGGATACCTGGTCGACGAGACCGACCCGGTCCTCGCCCAGCGCCTGGTCGAGTACCGCGGCGACCGCGAGCGCCGGGCGGAACGGATGGCGGCCGCTCTGCACGAGCTCGGCTTCGAGCTCGACGAGGCCACGCTCACTCGCCGGACCGAGCAGGGCAGGCCGATCGGGCGCCCGCACCTGGCACAGGCGGTCATCAGCCATCCCGCAAACGCTGAGCGGCTCGCGGAAGCGGGCCTGCTCGAGCCCTCGACCTTCCTCGAGACGTATCTGATCGAGGGCAAGCCCGCGTTTCGCTCGAGGACCTCACCGACTGTCGACGAGGCGATCCAGTGCATCCACGAGGCCGGCGGCGTCGCAGTCTGGGCCCACCCGTTCTGGGACGTAGCCGAGCCCGGCGAGGTGCTGACGCTGATCGACCGCTTCCGCGCGGTCGGCCTTGACGGCGTCGAGGCGTTCTACATCACGCACACGCGCGAGCAGGCACACCTGCTCTCCGATCGCTGCAAGGAGCTGGGGTTGCTGAGCACCGGATCCGCCGACTTCCACGGCCCCGAGCACCGGCAGTTCTTCCGCTTCCGCGCGTTCAGCACCTACGGCCGCGAGCCGGTGCTCGGGCCGATCGCCGACTGACCGCCGTCAGGCCGGGATGCTCCGCTCGGCCAGATGCTGGCCGACCTTGCGCTTGACCCGCTGGAGCGCGTTGTCGACGGTCTTGCAATCGCAGCCGATCCGACGCCCGACCTCCTCATAGGAATGACCATCGAGGTACAGGGCGAGCACCCGCGATTCGAGCTCGGACAGCGCCGTCGAGATGCACGCGACGAGCGCACGCAACTCCTCCGAGGAGATCACCTGATTGACGGGATCGTGCACGGTCGAACCGGGCAGCATCTCGTCGAGCGTCGACTCGCTGTCAGCCGCGGCGCCCGCCGGCGTGCTCGAGAACGAGACGTACTGATTCAGAGGGCTGTGCTTGTTGCGCGTCGCCGTCTTGACGGCCGTGATGATCTGGCGCGTGATGCAGAGCTCGGCGAAGTTCCGGAAGCTCGACTCGCGATCGCTCCGGTAGTCACGAACGGCCTTGTACAGGCCAACGAGCCCTTCCTGGATCAGATCGTCCGAATCGCCGCCGGCAAGGAAGTACGACGAGGCCTTCAGCCGCACGAACCCGTAGTAGCGGCGCACGATCCGGTCGTACGCGTCCGCGTGACCCTGCTTGGCCAGCGCGATCAGATACCCATCCTCAACCTGAGGTTGAGACTGAGGAGAAGCAGAAAGTCGAGCCACGACGTCTTCCTTTCCTGGGCCCTCGCTTCCGATGGCCCACGGGAATCACGTGGCGCGCACCTCCCCTGGCGCCGCACCTTTATGAACACTTCGGATGCGGAATTCGTAGCCGCACCCTCTCTACCAGCCTCGAGCCTAAAGCTCGAGTTGATCCTTATCTCCCGGCGCGAGCTTGACATAGCAACGCACCGATGTCAAGTGAAACGGTCGCCAAGCATGGATGCACGCGGACTTGCATCCCGCCGAGGCGGGATGCAGCGCGAACCGGCATCCGTCACCGCTTGGAAGCCGCCGCGTACAGCAGGACCGCCGCTGCGGCACCTACGCTGAGCGACTCGATTCGCCCGCGCAGGGGCAGCGAGATCAGGGCGTCGCAGGCAGCGGCGACGCGGGGTCGCAGTCCCCGGCCCTCGGAACCGAGCACGAGCACGACGGCGCCGGCCCAGTCGACGCCGTCGTAGTGCAGCGACGCCGCGGCGTCGGCCCCGTAGCACCACGCCCCCGCCTGCTTGGCCGTGCTCAGAAAGTCGGTCAGGTTGCGGACCCGCGCGATCTGGAGGTGCTCGACCGCGCCCGCCGAGGCCTTGCAGACAGCTGCTGTGACCTCGGCCGAGCGGCGCTCGGGGATCACGATGCCGTCGGCCCCGGCACATTCGGCCGTCCGGCAGATCGCGCCAAGGTTCTGGGGATCCTGGACCTGGTCGAGCGCGACGAGCAGCGGCGCGTCGAGCGCGACCAGCGCGTCGCCATCGGCATACCGATATTCCGAGACCTCGGCGCACACGCCCTGGTGCTCAGGTGAGCCGCATCGCCGCTCGATCTCCTCGGCAGCGGCCGTCGTGACCAGCCGCGGCGCCACGAGCCACGGCTCCCGGGCGGCGTTCTTGGTCGCCCACACGTGCCGGACGGTCCTGGGCCCTCTGATCGCCTCGGCGACCGGGTTTCGCCCGTAGATGATCACTTCACGGGGAACAGCTCTGGGCCATCGGAGCCGTCACGGACCTCCCAGCCGAGGTCACGCAGGGCTTCGCGGATCTCGTCGGCCCGGGCCCAGTCACGGTCGGCGCGGGCCTGTTGGCGCTGCTCGAGCAGCTCGAGTGCGTCGGGGGGAAGCCGGACGGCCTCGCGCTCGAGCAGGTTCTCGAGCCCGAGCACGGACAGCATCTCGACAAGGTCGGCGTCGCCCGCCGCGGCCTCGCCGCGGTTCGCCTCGCGAACCCACTCGAACACGCGGGCCAGCGCCATCGGCGTGTTGAAGTCGTCGGCCAACGCATCGAAGAAACCATCGCGAAGTGGACCTGACCACGCCGGCGAGGGTCCGTCGACGAGGCGCCGACCGGCCTCGCGAATCCGCTGCACTCGAGCGGCCGCTTCCTCGAGCCGGTCGTCGTCGAACTCGACGGGCTGGCGGTAGTGCCCCCCGCAGAAGTACATGATCAGCGCATCGCGCCCGTACGCCTGGATCGCCTCGTGGAGCATGAAGATATTGCCAACCGACTTGGCCATCTTCTCGCGGTCGAGCTGGATCATCCCATTGTGCATCCAGATCTGCGCGAGCGGCGCGCCGTGGGCCGCCCCCGTCTGGGCGGCCTCGTTTTCGTGGTGGGGGAAGATCAGGTCCGAGCCGCCGCCGTGGATCTCGAACCCGATTCCGAGCAGGCTCTCGGCCATCGCCGAGCACTCGATGTGCCAGCCCGGCCGGCCCCGCCCCCACGGCGACTCCCAGGCGGTGTCCTCGTCGGCCTTCTCGCCCTTCCAGAGCGCGAAATCGAGCGGGTCGCGCTTGCGCTGCGCGCCCTCTATCCCCTCGCCCTGGTCCATCTGGTCCACATTCCGGTGAGAGAGTTCGCCGTATGCGGGGTAGGAACGCACCGAAAAGTAGACGTCGCCGTCGACTGCGTACGCATGACCCCGCTCGATCAACCGTTCGATCAACTCGATGATCTCAGTCATCGTCTGGCTCGCCAGCGGCTCGGCGTCGGGCCGCCCGAGCTCGAGCGCGTCGGTGTCGGCAACGTATGCGGCGGTCATCCGCGCGGCCAGCTCGGCGCTCCCGACCCCGGCTGCGCGGGCCGCGGCATAGATCTTGTCGTTGATATCCGTAACATTTGCCACGAAGATCACCGAATACCCCTCGTGCTCGAGGAAGCGCTTGAACAGCGAGAAGACCACGAATGGCCTCGCATTGCCGACATGGATCCGCCCGTACACCGTAGGACCGCATGCGTACAGGCGGACGCGGCCCGGTTCGCGCGGCTCGAGCGCATGCACCGTCCCTGTTCTGGTGTCGTGGAGCTGAATCTGGCGCAAGGTCCGGCAACCCTAGCGCGGCGCACTGCGTCCGCCCGGAGTGCGCGGTAGGGTGCCGTCGGTGGCTGGGCAGCCTGCACACGCGCTGCGCCTGACGATCGTTGACCAGGCGTTTCGCTCGTTGCCCGAGCGCTATCTGGGCGCCGAGGCGGGGTTCGACGCCACCTACCACGTGCGCCTGTGCGACCTCGGGCAGATCTGGGAGGTCCGGTGCACCCAGCACGCCGCGCGCGTGCGTAAGGGGTGCAGCCGCCGCCGGCCCGACGTCACCCTGTCGACCGACTCGGCGACCTGGATCAGGTTGCGGGCCGGGGAGTTCTCGGGGATCGAAGCGTTCCAGCAGCGCCTGCTCGAAGTCCGGGGCAACCTCGACTACGCGATCGGGTTCGAGGGCCTGTTCCGGCTGCCCGGCGGCCGTCCGCCGCTGCTGCACATCTCAGACGTCCCGGTCGGCCGCCACCGCGTCTCGACGATGACGATGGGCCGGGGGCCCGATGTGCTGCTCCTCCACGGACTCGGCGGCACGCGTGCCTCGCTGCTCGACACCGCCGCCTCGCTCAGCCGCCGCTACCGCGTCCACGCTCCGGATCTGCCCGGATTCGGATCGTCGAGCAAACCTGCGTTCGGCACCTTCAACGCCGGCTGGTTCGCCGAGATCATGCTCGGATTGATGGACGAGCTGGGGATCTCAGAGGCCTACCTGGTCGGCAACTCGATGGGCGGCCGAATTGCGCTCGAGATGGGTCTGATCGCGCCCGAGCGCGTCCGCGCGCTGGGGCTCCTGTGCCCGGCCGTCGCCTGGGTACGCAGGGGCCTGCACCCTGTCGTGCGGCTGCTGCGCCCCGAGTTTGGGCTCCTCCCCCACCAGTTCCGCCGCTCGGTCGTGGCCTCGCAGTTCTGGAGCATCCTGCACGACCGCGACGCGATCGATCCAGCTCTCGGCGACCTGATGGTCGACGAGTTCCGACGGATCTACCAGACCGCCGGGGCGCGGTTCGCGTTCCTCGCCTCGGCTCGGAACATCTACCTTGAGGCCCCGTTCGGTCACAAGGGGTTCTATCCGCGGCTCGCCGAGCTCGCGCCACCGGCCAAGTTCATCTGGGGCAGCCACGACTCGCTGGTGCCCGCCAAGTTCTCGCGTCATGTCGCGCAGTGGCTGCCAAGCGCCGAGCAGGTCACGATCGCGCGGTGCGGACACGTCCCGCAGGTTGAGCGCCCCGAGGAGACCAACCGGCTGTTGAACGAGTTCTTTGCGCGGGCCGAGGAGGTCAATCCGCTGAGGCCCCCGACCGATCCGCCGGCGCGCGCGCAGGCCGCCTGACCGAGCCCGACGATGGCGCAGGCTGAGATCGCAAGCGATCCGAGACGCAACGGTCACTCGACCAGTGCCGACGCCTCACCGCGCGGCGACGGCGGCGGCTCGCTGCTCGGCCGGCTGCTGCGCGGAGTCGCTGCGCAGGCCCGGCGGCGGATCCCACGCGCCGACCTCGACGAGCGCGATCCCGACTACATCCGCGAGCACCTGCCGATGATGTGGCTGCTCGCGAGCCTTTGGTATCGCGGCGAAGTGCGCGGCCTCGGGAACATCCCTGATGAGGGCCCGGTGCTGCTGATCGGCAACCACTCCGGCGGCAACATGACGCCCGACACGATCGTCTTCACGCTCGCGTTCAACACCTACTTCGGGGTCGAGCGGGCGTTCTACCAGCTCGCCCACAACCTCGTGCTGTCGATGCCGGGACTCGCCGGGCTGCGGAAGTTCGGCACCGTCGCGGCGTCCCACAGCAATGCCAGCAAGGCGCTCGACGCGGGCGCCGCGCTGCTCGTCTACCCGGGGGGCGACGTCGAGGTCCACCGCCCGAGCTGGCTCAGTCACAAGGTCGACTTCGCGGACCGCAAAGGATTCATCCGGCTGGCGATCGAGCAGAACGTCCCGATCGTTCCGGTCGTCTCGATCGGCGGTCAGGAGACGGCGCTGTTCCTTTCGCGAGGGGAGCACCTCGCCCGCCTGTTCGCGCTCGATCGGATGTTCCGCCTGAAGGTCCTGCCGATCTCGCTCGCGCTTCCATGGGGCCTGAACATCGGCGACATGCTGGGCCACATCCCGCTGCCGGCCAAGATCACGATTGAGACGCTGCCACCGATCGACCTCGAGGCCGACTTCGGTCCCAGGCCCGATGTCGACGAGGTCTACGACCATCTGATCCGGCAGATGCAGGACACGCTCGACGCCCTCGCCGCTGAGCGGCGGTTTCCCGTGATCGGATGAGGGTCTCAGCCGGCACCCAGGTGGCCGCTCCGATCGAGAGGGTGTGGTCGATCGTCAGCGACCCGGAGCGTGCGCTCAACTTCATGTCGGGCGTGACCCGGTGGGAAGTCGCAAGCGATCAGCCGACCGGGCTCGGCGCGCGTTACCGGATGCTGATGCGCGTCGGGTCGGCCGAGATCGGCGGCCTGATCGAGATCGTCGAATGGGATGCGCCGACGGACCTTGCGTGGACCTCGGTGCTAGGGGTCGATCAGCGCGGGCGCTTCCGGCTGCGAGCACGATCCGGGAACCGGACGCGCGTCGAGCTGCGGCTGGCCTACGGCGTCGCGGGGGCCGGGCCGTGGGGATGGGCAGCGGAACGGATCGCCGCGCCGATCGTGCGAGGGCATCTGCGCCGGACGCTGCAGCAGCTCAACCGGCTGGTCGAGTACGAGTTGCTGCGAGAGCACGCAGCACAGCGACGCGGCGCGGCGGCCGGCTAAATCCGCACAGCTACTGAGACGGCGCTTTGCGCGCGCGGAAGCGAAAACTGCGCTCGCGGCGATCGACCCGGGCGTCTTCCAGGCCCGAGCGCTGAAGCCGACCCGGCATCTCATCCGGGTCGATCGTCAGCAGCGTGTCGCCGAGGTGGATCAACTTGAACAGCGCGCCGTTGCCGACACTGTCGGTTCCGGCGAACGTCCCGCCCGGTGCAAGCACGCGCGCGATCTCGCCGAACGCGCGGTCCTGCTGCTCGCGTGCCGGGATGTGGTGGAGCATCGTGAAGCAGAGGACCGACGAAAAGCGACCACCGTCAAACGGCAACGCGGTCGCGTCGCCCTGGACGACCTCGACGCGCTCGCCGAGCGACCGCCGCAGCCGCTCGCAGTAGCGCGGCTCGAGCTCGAGCACGGTCAGCTTGTGATCGACCCGATCGACGAGCTGGCGGGTCGTGGCCCCGAATCCAGGGCCGATCTCGAGCACGTCGTCGCCGAGCTCGACGCCGCTCAGCCCGAACGGGATCAGCTTGTCCTGCACGCGGCGCGACCACCAGCTCGACGAGCACAGCAAGTTGTGGATCCGGTTCATCGCGATCGCGGCAGTAGCGTCGCGATCGCCAGCGCCGCGGCTCCCTCGCCGCGCCCAATGAACCCCATCCCCTCGCCACGGGTCGCCTTGACGTTGACATGCTCGACCGCCAAGCCCAGCGCCTGTGCGAGCGATCGGCGGATCTGCTCGCGCGCCGGAGCGATCTGCGGCCGTTCGATCACGATCGTCGCATCGACGTGCTCGATCGCGAACCCCGCGACCGCGAGCTTCGCGACTGCTTCGCGCAGTAGCTCGATCGAGTTGGCGTCGCGGTAGCGCTCATCGGTGTCGGGGAAGTGCTGCCCGATGTCGCCGAGCCCCGCCGCCCCGAGCAGCGCGTCGATCACCGCATGGGTCAACACATCGGCATCGGAGTGACCCGCGAGCCCGCGGTCGTGGGCGAGCTCGACGCCGCCGAGGACCAACCGCCTGCCTGCGGCGAACTGGTGGCAGTCGTAGCCGAGACCGGTTGTGACGCTCACCCCGCGCGCTCCGCGAGCAGCAGCTCGGCGACGTGGACGTCGCTGAGCGTGGTCACCTTCAGGTTCTCTGGGGTCGAACGCACGACGCGGACGACGCCACCGATGCCCTCGACCAGCCATGCGTCATCGGTCGCTGCCGCGAGTTGCGCCTCGGAGGCACCGAGCAGCGCCCGCTCGAGTGCCGCGCGGCGGAACACCTGGGGCGTCTGGACCGCCCACAGGCGCGAGCGATCGAGCGTCTGCGCGACCGTGCACCCGTCGTCGCCCACCTCCTTGATCGTGTCAGATACCGGAACGGCGGCAATCGCGGCGTCGGCGCCGCTGAGCTCGAGCTCGGCCAGCGCGCGCTCGAACAGCTCGGTGCTCGCGAGTGGTCGCGCGGCGTCGTGGACGATCACGGGATCGCCGTCACCCGACGCCTGCAAAGCGGCGCGGACCGACTCTGAGCGGACCCCGCCGCCGGGGACCGCGAGTGCGCCCGGCGGCGCGCGGTCGAGATGCTCGGCCGGGAGCGCGACCACGATCCGATCGACGGCCGCGACGGCCGTCAACGCGGCCACGCTCCAGTCGAGCATCGGCTTGCCGCCAAGTGCGACGAGCGCCTTGGGCCGGCCGATCCCAAGGCGCTCGCCACGTCCCGCGGCCACGATTAGCGCGACCGCCATCCGCTTGCGTGAATCGGGTTACTTGGCGGCGACGGCCACCTTGCCGTTGCCGTTCCCGTTGCCGTTGCCGGACTCGGCGAGCAGGCCGTACAGATGCTCCTCGACCTCTTCCTCGTTCATCTCGAGCGCGTACATCAGCTCGGACGCGAGGATCTTCTTCGCCCGCGTGAACATCTGCTTCTCACCGGTGGAGAGACCCTTCTGCGCCTCGCGGATCGCGAGATTGCGCACCACCTCGGCGAGCTCATAGATGTCGCCCGTCTTGATCTTGTCGCGGTTGTGCTTGAACCGCCGGTTCCAGTTCTTCGGCATCTCGGAGCACTCGTCCTGCAGGACCGCCAGAACCTTCTTGACGGTCTCCTCGTCGATCACGCGCCGAAGCCCGGCCAGGGCGGCGTTCTCGGTTGGGACCATGACGGTCATGTCGTTGTGGAGGATCTTGATCGTCAAGTACTCCCGGCTCTCTCCGAGGACTTCCTTCTGCTCCTTGCGGAGCACCTTCCCGGCGCCATGATGTGGGTACACAACACTGTCGCCGACCTCGAACTCGATGTGCGGAAGCGGCTCGACGGCCTCGAGATCCTCGTCCAAGTGCTCTTCCATTAGCTCGGTGATGATGTCCTCCTCTTTCCAGGTCGCCGGGGCGAGGGTCCGGCGCGCCGTTTGCACTACGTTTGCAGGTACCTGTCGACCAGGTTGATCTCCTGCTGGCGGCGAAGGCCCTCGCGGATGTCCTTCGCCCGGATCTCGCCGACTCCGTCGACGGTCTCCAGCTCGCCGTCTGTGGCGGCGAGCAACCCCTCGAGTCCACCGAACTCATCCACGATCCGCTGCACTACGAGCTTGGGCAAGCGTGGAATGCGCCCAAGGATGCGGATCCCCCGTGGCGATACGGGGTAGTCGAGGGTGTTGAGCTTGCGATCGAAGCCGAGCAGCTCGGCTAGCCGACCGAAATCGAGCAAGTCTTGGTGCGGCAGGCGAACGAGCTGATCGAACGCCGTCGCGAAGTTTTCGTCGCTGTCCTCGATCAGATAGTCGTGGACCAGCGCGGCCTTGTCGGCGGAGACCCCGACCATCGTCTCGTCGAGCTGCATCTCGATCAGTCGGCCCTCGGTGCCGAGCTCGACGATGTAGCGCTCGATCTCAACCGCCATCCGCGTCACCAGCTCGGCACGCTGCAGCACGGTCAGGACGTCGTGAAGGGTCACGCCGCCCTCGAACTCGAGCGCCGTCAGGCGGGTCGACACCTGATCGAGCCGGCTGCGGTACTTGTCGAGCGTCGCGAGCGCCTGGTTGGCCTTGGCCAGCACGACCGGAATGTCCTCGAGGATGTACTTGATGCCGTCGACGTACAGAGACACGACCTCGCGGCGCTCGGAGATCGCGACGACCAGCGCATCGGTCTGCTTGGAGACACGCTCGGCGGTGCGGTGGCGTGTCCCGGTCTCCATCGTGAAGATCGTCGGGTCGGGGGTCAGCTGGACATTGGCGGCGGCGATCTTGGTCGCGTTGGCGCTGAGCACGATCGCGCCGTCCATCTTCGCCAGCTCGTAGAGGATCGCGGGCGAGTAGTCGAGCTCGAGCTTGATCCCGCCCGAGAACAGGAACGCCAGCTCCTCGGCATCGCCGATCACGATCAGGCCGCCGGTGTGGGCGTCCTGGATGTGGTCGATCCCCTCTCGCAGCGCCGTCCCGGGCGCCACCATCTCCAGGGCCCTGACGATCCGGGACTCCTGTCGCGACTCGAGCTCCTCTTTGAGCTCTTCCCCGGAACGCGGCGGCATCAAGGCCGATTTTAGCCGGAATTGAGGGGGGCCGACCCGTCCCCGCACCCCCGGGGCGCCCTCGTCTCGATCGGGTCGCGATCTGCTTCGAACGCGAGGGGGTGTTGGGAGGGGATCAGCCCCCTCTACGCGGCCATCGCGCGGCGATCGACCAGCGCCGCTTGCAGGGCGGACTTGAGCGTCGGGTGCCCGTCGGGGTCGATCACGGGGGGCAGTCCGAACTTGCGCGCCTCGGCGAGCCGCCGGTCGGCATGGGCGACAGTGCGAAGCTCGCCGGTCAGCCCGAGCTCGCCGAAGCACGCCAGCGGCTTGCCGGCGTCACCGACGAGCGCCACGCGCCGGGCGGCGCTTGCGACCGCGAGGGCGACCGCCAGATCTCCCCCAGGCTCGTCGACGCGCACGCCGCCGACGACGTTGACGAACACGTCGGCGGAACCGAGGCCGATCCCCGCATGGCGGCCCAGGACCGCAAGCACGAGCGCGACGCGGTTGCGGTCAAGGCCCGAGACAACGCGCCGGGGCGGCACCAACTCCGAACTCGAGACGAGCGCCTGGACCTCCACCAGCAGCGGACGCGAACCCTCCATCGCGCACAGCACGACGCTGCCTGGGGCGCCGGTCGCCTCGCCGACGAACCGCGCCGAGGCGTCGAGCACCTCGACCAGCCCATGGTCGTGCATCTCGAACACGCCGGCCTCGTTGGTCGACCCGAAGCGATTCTTGACCGCCCTGACGGTGCGGTAGGTGCGCTCGCGCTCGCCCTCGAACTGAAGCACGCAGTCGACCAGGTGCTCGAGCACCCGGGGGCCGGCGAGCGCACCCTCCTTGGTCACGTGCCCGACGAGCAGCACGGCGGTCCGCTGCGCCTTGGCCACACGCATCACCTCAGCCGCGACCTGCCGAACCTGCGCGACCGACCCCGCGGCGCTGCTGAGAGCAGCCGAGGATAAGGTCTGCACCGAGTCGACCACGCACACATCGGGGCGCTCGCGCTCGATCGTCGCGAGCACCACCTCGAGGTCGGTCTCGGCGATCACGGGGATGCTGAGCGCGGCCGGCTCGCGCAGGCGCTCGGCGCGCAGACGGATCTGCGCCGCAGACTCCTCTGCGGAGACGTACAGCGTCCTGTGCCCGGCGGCAGTCAAGTTGGCGAGCGCCATCGTCGTCAGCGTCGACTTGCCGATCCCCGGCGCACCCCCGATCAACACCAAGGAGCCGGGCACGATGCCGCCGCCGAGCACGTTGTCGAGCTCGGCGATACCGGTGCTGAGGCGGTCGTGCTCGCGCGCCGCGACGCTTCCGAGCCGGACCGGTGCGATCGCCGCGGGCGCCCTGCCGCGAGCGCCGTGCGAGGGGGCTGCGTGCGTACGTGCCTCCTCGACCAGCGTGTTCCACTCTCCACAGCCCGGGCACTGCCCCGCCCACCTTGGCGTCTCGTGCCCGCAGGCCGAGCAGACGTGAACGGTGGTTGCGCGCGGCATCCAGGCCAGCCTACGCGCCGTGCAAGACGGCACCCCGGATTGGCACAGATTTGTCGAACGTCAGGATCGTGCCACGGTTCTGGACAGTCGCTCGGCCTCGAGCGCATAGGCCAATCCGAAGCTGAGCTCGCCCCCGTTGCACCAGCAATCGGCGGCGTGCTCGTTGAGCACCTGGTGCCCGAGGAAACCCAGTGTCGGCCGTGGCGAGGCGTAGGCCAGCGCGGCCTCGAGCATCCGGCGCCCGAGCGTCGCGAACGCCGGGCACGGCCGCCCCAGCTCACGGCAGGCGAGGACGAGGTGAAGCAGTCCTGCCGCCGTGATCACCCCGGCCGAGACGTCGAGCGGGGCGCCGGTGGGGGCGTCGTAATCCCAGCGCGGGACACCGCCGGTGGGAAGGTGCCCGGAGACGTAGCCGGCGGCGCGCTCGGCGACCTCGAGCAACGACGGACGGTGGAGCTCGGCGGCCGCGACGGCGAACCCGTACACGGCCCATCCCTGACCGCGCGCCCAGGTGCTGTTGACCGAGATCCCCTGGTGCGTCGCGGTCGAGATCACGCGCCCCGTGCGGCGGTCGAAGTTGACCGCTTGAATCGTCGAGCCGTCGGGGCGCACCAGCAACGCTGCCAGGCGCCGGGCGTGGCGGGCGGCGAGCCGGGCATACGCCTTCTCACCGGTGACCGAGCTCGCCCACGGCAGGATCGCGATGTTCATCATGCTGTCGATGATCGTGTCGGCGCGGCGGCCGTGGGGGCCGGTGGGAATCGTGCCGGCCCGGGCGTTGGTCGCGGCGAGCGAGAGCAGCTCGTTTGCCGCCTCGAGCACGCTGCGCCGCAGGCGGCCGCACAGCGTCGCGCGGTGGGCGCGACGGTCCGCGCACAGCGCCTCGTAGGCGCTCAGCGACGACCCGCCGTACATGAACCCGACATCGTGGGTCGGGGTGTTCTCGTGACCGAGATGCTCGAGCGTCGCATTGAGCGCCCAGCGCGTGAATGGCTCGCCCGCGAGCGCGGACGCCTGCCATAGGGCGCCGGGCCAGAAGCCGCTGGTCCAGTACCTCGGCGAGCCGATATGGAGCCGGTCGCTCGTGTCCGCGCCGATCGGGAACTGGCCTGGCCTGAGGCGGGCGTGCAGCTCGGCGAGGCGGTGCAGGAGCAGCGCCCCCGGAGTCGAGCTCAGGATCAGATTTCTGGCGGGACCGACGAAGATCGTCGCCGCACGCGTCCCGGCGCGCTCGACGTGACGGCCGCCGGCGTCGTAGGAGACCGCCCACGACGCCGGCAGCTGAAAGCTCGTGCGCCGCGCGAGCGCAGCGACGATCCGGACGCGCCCGGGCGCCAGCTTCTGCGCACTTGAGACGGAGCCGCCGCAGGCGGCGAGCGCCGCCGCGACGAGCGCGGCGGCGGCAGCCTCACTCAGCTTCAGGCGGATCTTCCGGAGAGTCGCTTTGCGGCTCTGACTCCTCGGGGCCGTCGGTCGCTCCGACACCTACCGGCGTCGGCTTCGGCGCCGGCTCGATGATCGACAGCTTCACCTCGGGCTCCGCGGGGGTCTCGCCATCGGTCGCGGTCGCACCCGGCTCGACCAGCACGGTCGAACCCGAGGGCACCTGCGAGCGCAGGACGAAGTCCGCGAGCGGATCCTCGATGTAGCGTTGGATCGCGCGCCGCAACGGCCGCGCGCCCATCGTCGGGTCCCAGCCCTTCTCGACGAGCAGGTCCTTGGCCTCGTCGGACAGCTCGAGCTGGAGCTCGCGCTCCGCCATCGACTCGCGGATCCGCCGCAGCAGCAGCTCGACGATCTCCTTGATCTCGTCCTTGGCCAGCTTGTGGAAGACGATGACCTCGTCGATCCGGTTCATGAACTCGGGCCGGAAGACCTTCTTCAGCTCGCCCATGATCCGGTTCTTCATGTCGTCGTAGCTGATCCCGGTCTCTTCCTCACTGGTCGAGAACCCGATGTTGAACTGGCGCGAGATCTCGCTCGCCCCGATGTTCGAGGTCATGATCACGATGCAGTGACGGAAGTCGACCGTCCGGCCCTGGGCGTCGGTCAGACGCCCATCCTCGAGGATCTGCAGGAGGATGTTGAACACATCCGGGTGAGCCTTCTCGATCTCGTCGAGCAGGAGCACGCTGTAGGGCTTGCGGCGCACCGCTTCGGTGAGCTGTCCGCCCTCGTCGTAGCCGATGTAGCCCGGAGGCGACCCGACCAGTCGCGAGACCGCGTGCTTCTCCATGTACTCGGACATGTCGATCCGGATCATCGTCTCCTCATCGCCGAACAGGAACTCGGCCAGGGTCCGAGCGAGCTCGGTCTTGCCGACCCCCGAAGGGCCGAGGAAGATGAATGAACCGGTCGGGCGCTTTGGGTCCTTGAGCCCGGCCCGCGAGCGACGGATCGCCTTCGAGACGACCTCGATCGCCGGGTGCTGGCCGATCACGCGCTTGTGGAGCTCTTCCTCCATCCGCATCAGCTTGGCCGTCTCGGCCTCGGTCAGCTTGAACACCGGGATCCCGGTCCACATCGAGACGATGTCGGCGATCTCCTCCTCGCCGATCGAGGGACGCTCGGTCGACTCGCCGGCCTCCCACTGCTCGGCCAGCTCGCGCTTCTTCTGCGTCAGCCGCCGCTCCTGATCGCGCAGGTTGGCGGCCTTCTCGAACTCCTGGGCCTCGATCGCGGCCTCCTTCGCGCGCCGGGTCTCGTCGATCTCGTCCTCGAGCTCGCGGTACACGGGCGGCGAGGTCATCGACTTGATCCGCATCCGCGACGCGGCCTCGTCGATCAGGTCGATCGCCTTGTCAGGCAGGAAGCGGTCGGAGATGTAGCGGTCGGCCAGATCTGCCGCCGCCTCGAGCGCCTCGTCGGTGATGTTGACCTTGTGGTGCTGTTCGTAGCGGTCGCGCAGGCCTTTGAGGATCTGGACAGTCTCCTCGGTCGTCGGCTGGTCGACGGTGATCTTCTGGAAACGACGCTCCAGGGCGGAGTCGCGCTCAAGGTACTTACGGTATTCCTCGAGCGTGGTCGCGCCGACCGTCTGCAGCTCGCCGCGCGCGAGCGCCGGCTTCAGGATCGAGGCCGCGTCGATCGCGCCCTCGGCCGCGCCGGCACCGACGAGGTTGTGGAGCTCGTCGATGAACAGGATGATGTCGCCCCGCTGGGTGATCTCCTTCATCACCTTCTTCAGGCGCTCCTCGAACTCGCCTCGGTACTTCGAGCCCGCGACCAGCGCGGCAAGGTCGAGCGTGTAGATCTGCTTGCCCTTCAGCAGCTCGGGCACGTCGGCGTTGGTGATTCGCTGGGCCAGGCCCTCGACCACCGCCGTCTTTCCGACGCCGGGCTCACCGACGAGCACCGGGTTGTTCTTTGTCCGGCGCGAGAGGATCTGCATGATCCGCTCGATCTCGGTCTCGCGACCGACGACCGGGTCGAGCTTGCCCTCGGAGGCGAGCTTGGTCAGGTTGCGTCCGAACTGGTCGAGCAGCTTGGAGGACTTCTTGCCCTCGCCGGGGGCGCCTTGAGCGCCCGAGGCTCCCGCTGCCGAGCCGCGCTGGCGGCTGCCGGGCCCGGACAGCATCCGGATCACCTCGTTGCGGATCTTCTCCGAGTCAGCGTCGAAGTCCAGCAGGATGCGGGCGGCGACGCCCTCGTTCTCGCGCACCAGGCCGAGCAGGATGTGCTCGGTGCCGATGTAGTTGTGGCCCAGGCTGAGCGCCTCTCTGAGCGCCAGCTCCAGGACCTTCTTGGCACGGGGAGTGAACGGAATCTGACCGGAGGTGACCTCTTCGCCGGAGCCGACGATCCGCACGACCTGCGCCCGCACACGCTCCACGGTGATGTCCAGAGACTCGAGCACCCGGGCCGCGAGCCCCTCCTCTTCGCGCAGGAGTCCGAGCAGGATGTGCTCGGTGCCGATGTAGTTGTGCTTGAGCGTCCGCGCCTCCTCCTGCGCCAGCACGACGACCTGACGGGCTCGCTCTGTAAATCGCTCGAACATGGCTCTTCTCTTTAGTCGGGCGGGTACTCGGGTGGTTCGGTCGCGGGGTTTTCCTGGTCTCTCTCCCTACGCTGCCAGAGTAGTCAAGTGCCTTGAGTTGCCGGCTGCGGGGACGCCGATCACGCCGTCCGTACCCATCTATTCGGCCCAGCTGCCGAATTGGATGAGTGGAATCGGTCTTGTTCTCGGGCCATACGCCAGTCTAGCAACAGGGATGTAGCCGTTCTGCGCCTGGGTTCGCGCTGTTTGCGGCTTGCGGGTGCGTGAATTCAGGGCGTGCCGGGCGGCCCCGAGCCGGTCGCGGGGGTGCTTGGAGTGTTCCCGGGCGGGCGGTCGCGGGGCGTCGGCGAGGCCCGCGGGCGGGCGTGGGCGGTCGCGGGGCGTGGGCGGTCGCGTTGGCGGGGGCGGGCGCGTTGGCGGGGCGGGCGCGTGGGTGGGGCGGGCGCTTGGGTGGGGCGGGCGCGTTGTCGGGGCGAGGGGTCGATTTGACGATGCTTCCAACGTTGTGCTCGATTATCGGGAACAACGTTGGAATCGTTCGCCGGCGCCCGCAATCCCCCGAGCCCGCGACCGCCCAACGCCCGCGACCGCCCACGGTCCGCGAACGCCCAACGCCCGCGGACCGCCCCCGCCCGCCGCCAACCCCCGAGCCCCCGCCCGCGACCCCCCCGCCCGAAAACCTCAATCCCGCATCGCCGGGAACAACACGACCTCGCGGATCGAGCGTGATCCGGTCAGCGCCATCACGAGGCGGTCGATGCCGATCCCGATCCCGCCGGTCGGCGGCATGCCGTGCTCGAGCGCCTGGATGAAGGCCTCGTCGTAGGGCTGGGTCTCCTCGTCGCCGGCACCGGCGAGGCGACGCTGCTCCTCGAATCGGCGGCGCTGCTCATCGGGATCATTGAGCTCGGTGAAGGCGTTGGCGAACTCGACCCCGCCGACGAACGCCTCGAAGCGCTCGACCAGTCTCGGATCGGAGCGATGGCGCTTTGCGAACGGCGACAGCTCGACCGGGTAGTCGAGCAGCAGCGTCGGCGCGGTCAGAGTCGGCTCGACGTGCTTGGAGACGAGCTCGTCGACGAGCTGTGGCCAGGTGTGCTCGTCGGCTGCCGCGATCCCCCGTGCCCGCATCTCGCCTGCGAGGGCATCGCGGTCTCCGAGCGCGAGCACGTCGATCCCGGTTCGCTGCAGGACCGCGGCGCACAGCGTCTCGCGCCGCCACGGCGGCGTGAAGTCGAACGGTCCCGAGTACCCAACCTCGCGGGCGACATACGCGACCAGCTGCTCCAGGCGCGCCGCGACATCGAGGTAGTCGGCGTACGCCTCGTAGAACTCGATCATCGTGAACTCGGGGTTATGAGTGGTGTCGACGCCCTCGTTGCGGAAGTCCTTGCCGAGCTCGTAGACCCGCTCGAGACCGCCGACGATCAGCCGTTTGAGGTACAGCTCGGTCGCGATCCGCAGATAGAACTCGCGGTTCAAAGCGTTGTGGTGGGTCGTGAACGGCCGCGCCAGGGCGCCGCCGTAGAGCGGCTGCAGAACCGGCGTCTCGACCTCGATGAAGCCCGCGTCGTCGAGGAACCGGCGCACGGCCGACACCACGCGCGCGCGCAGCATGAACAGCTCACGCACCTCCTCGTTCGCGATCAGGTCGAGCTCGCGGTGGCGAAAGCGGGTCTCGACGTCGGTCAGACCATGGTGCTTCTCAGGCGGTGGGCGCAGCGATTTGGCCAACAGCGTCGATGCCGTGACCCGGAGCGTCAGCTCACCGCGACGCGAGCAGAAGGCGATGCCGTCGACGCCGATCAGATCGCCGAGATCGAGGCCGAGCAGCCGCTCCATGCCGTCGGCGCCGAGCTCGTCGACGCGCGCCTGGAGCTGGATCCGGCCGGAGCGATCGACCAGATCCAGGAACGCCATCTTGCCCTGGCCCCGGCGAGCGGCCAGGCGGCCGGCCACGCGGTGCGCGACCGTCGTCTCCTCGCCGGCCGACAGATCGGCGTGGGCGGCACGCACCGCGGCGACGGGCTCGACGCCGTCGAACTCGTGCGGGAACGGCTCGATCCCGGCGGCACGCAGCGCGTCGAGCTTCGCGCGCCGCGCGGCCAGCAGCTCCGATGACGAGCCTTCGTCACTCACGTGGAGCGACTACTTGCCGACGTCGATCTTGGTGATCTTCAGCTTGCGCTCGCCCCTGGGCGTGGTGAACACGACCTCTTCACCACGCTTGCGACCGAGTAGGGCCTTGCCGATCGGCGATTCGTTGGACAGCTTCATCTCAGCCGGCGCCGCCTCGGCAGAACCGACGATCGAGTACTTGGTCGACTTGCCACCCTCGTCCTTGACGTGGACAATCGAGCCGACGCGAACCACGTCGGTGCCGAGGTCGGAAGCGTCGATCACGGTGGCGGAGCGAAGCTTGTCCTCGAGTGCAGCGATCCGCGCCTCGAGCATCGCTTGCTCGTTCTTGGCGTCGTCGTACTCGGCGTTCTCTGAGATGTCACCGAACTCGCGTGCCTCCTTGATGCGCGCGGCGACCTCGCGGCGACGGATCGTCGAGAGGTGCTCGAGCTCGGACTTCAGGTTGGTCAACCCGTCGGGAGTGAGAATGACATCCTTGGGCATTGCGTATAGGACCTGTATCTAGGACGGTTTGGACGAGAAAAAACCCGCTCGTAGCAGCGGGAACGCGCGCTAACCGGCTCGCGTGGGCGGATGAGTATAGTCGTCTCAGCCGGCGAGCTTGAGAACGAGTGGGCGCCCGAGATTTCCAGCCGCATCCACGGCGCGCACCGCGACCCACCGTAACAGGTGCCGAGGGAGCTCCAGTCGCTGCGTGCTACCGGCCCGTGCCGGCACCAGCGAGACGTGTAGCCGACGCGCATGCGCGAACGATTGGGGCGTGATCGCGTGACGCGAGGTGGCCAGCTGGTAGCGCTCGGCCTTGCCGCACATCAGATCCCCGCCGGGCGCCGTGAAGCGGAGCACCCGAGAGCTGGTGTGGTGGTGGCCGTGGCGATGATGGATGGTGATGATGCGCCCGTTCATCGGCCGCCCGGGCGCGATCGCGTCGCGGCTGTAGTCGCCCGAGTTGGCATTGTCGTGATGGAAGCGCGGTGACGAGCTCGGCGAGCAGGCCGAGGCCGGCGTCCTGTACACCGACAGCAGCCCGGAGCGGGTGATCGAGACGACCACCTTGTGGGCCGAATGCGAGGTGTCGACCGTGCCGAACGAGCCAAGTGTGGGCGTCGCCACGACCCAGTCGCCGGTCAGCTTCGGCCAGGCGGCGCTGGCCGGCGAGCCGTTCGCGTTGAACGCGGCGAGGTCGAGCGAGGAGGTCCCGCCGATCACCTGCTGGCCGGCTCCCGGCACGATCTGTCCGACCACCTGCCCGGTCAGGAACTGGAGGTCGTCGACCTCCGCCGGGTAGCCCGGCACGTACTGACCGGTCGCCGACGCCGGGTTCCACGCGCCGATGAAGTCCTGGCCGCCCTGATACTCGGGCGCGGCCACGTCGAGGGCGCGGAACAGCCCGGTGTTGGGAGCGAAGAAGTCGATCGTCTTGCCGTTCAGCGATCCGAACGCCGGATACCCGAGGGCCGCGTAGGAGGGGCTGTCGTACTTGCCGGCGGTGACCGGGAAGTCGGTTTGCAGCGTGTTGTCCTCGCCGCTGGTCTGCCCATAGCAGGAGCTGCCGTTGGCGTTGAGGATGTAGGCGGGGCCCGCGTCCGGGGTCACGCCCACCTTCATGCCGGCGCCGCCCGAGGGGCAGCGGATCGGCGCGATCACGGGCGAGCCGTTGATCCCCTCGCCGACGTCGGGCAGCAGGCCCGCGTCGATGATCCCGATCTTGACCGGCCAGCCCGGCAGGAACGGGCTGCCCGAGGCGGTCCCGTTGTGCTTGATCGCGTACACGCGGCCATTGGCCTCGCTGAACAGTCCGGCCTTGCCGAGCGCCGAGGTCAGCAGCGCGTTCGTCGGGCTGATGTTGATTGCGCCCTCATCGCCCGTGTTCACCGGGTACTCCTCGTTGGTGCCGACGATGATCTCGGGGTGGCCGTCGCCGTTGATGTCGGCCACCGCCGGCGTGTCGATGATCTTGCCCTGATCCTCGTCGAGTCCCGGACTCGAGTCGACGTTCTTGAACGTGATGTGCCCCGTCACCGGGTCCACCGAGCTGATCTTGTCCGGGTCGGCGACGAGCACCGGGAAGCCGGCAACCGGCCGCCCGTCGGCGTGCCACGCGTACAGGTGGCGATCCTCGCCGGCGGCGATGATGTCGAGCCCGTGACCGTCGAGCGAGGCGAGCACGGGCGCGCCGACGAAGCCGCCCTCGACGCGGTCGCGGACGCCGTCGCGGACGGTGTGGAACTGAGTCAGCGGCGCACCCGAGTAGGCGGGGTTGGCGTGCTCGTGGAAGACGAGGTGTCCGTCCTGGTCCCAGGCGTAGACGTTGCCGAGGTTGTCGTCGGCAACGACCTCGATACGCCCGTCGCCGAACAGGTCGCCGGCGGCCAGCGCGCCGAGCACGGCGCCGTAGTGGCCTGGGCCGACGCCGCCCCTGCCGTAGGCGCGCTCGCCGAGGTGGAGCGGCAGCCGCTCGGTGTGCACCGGCCACCCGGGCAGCTCGGAGCCATTCGGTCGGTAGGCGTGAACCCAGCCGTCGGAGGTCGCGACGACCAGCTCGTTGCGGTTGTCGCCGTCGAGGTCGACCAGCAACGGCGACGAGACGCCGTCGCCGCCGAGGTTGATCGGGAAGCCGTGGAGCATCTGCGGATCGCTGTGCAGGAACAGCTGGCGCCGATCCTCGCCGCTCATCGGCCTGCCGGAGGCGGTCCTGACGAGGACGCGGATCGTGAACGCGTAGCGCATCGTGTTGGGCCGGCCGCCGGCGTCCTGAGGGCCGAGGTTGCCGGTGAAGCTCTGGGGCGGGAACAGCGCCTTCAGCTTGGCGATATCGACCGTCCCGAGCACGCCGCTGAAGCCGTGGCTGTGCACCGCCGCGCCGTTGCACCAGCTCGAGCTGACGCGCTTGAAGTCGGCCTCGTTGTTGGGCTGGCCGCCGGGGGCGACGTCGACCTCGCAGCGGTAGCTGCCACGCGCGCCGACGTACCCCTTGACCGAGAATGAGGCGGCGCCCGGGCCGATCTGCGAAAACCAGTCCGGCCCAGTGATCTCAGCCTCGGGCGGGATCGTCCCGTTGTAAGCCGCCACGACCGCCTTGTAGGCGTTGAGGCGACCGTAGCCGTAGAACTCGTCGTAGCCCTTGCGCGCCGGATAGCGGGTCGAGTGCGGCAGCGGCCCGATCACGCCGCCGTTCTGGTCGGGCGCGAACGTGATCTGGCGGTTGGGGTCGGTGCAGGTCACGACCCGCGCCTTGGCGCACGAGGACTCCGGCTGCTTGGCGAAGTCGACATCGTCTGCCTGGCCCGAGCCGGTGTCCGCCGGAGCGGCGGAGCCGACGTCGCCCGATGCCATCAGCTGGCGGACCTCGTTGGGCGTGATCACGCACGCCGAGCCGTCGACCCGGTGGCAATCGGTGCTGCGAGCCATCCGGTGAGCGTCGACCGCATCCTGCGCGGCGCTGTAGATCAACCCCGCGACACCGGAGCTCTTGCCCGTCGCCTCAGAGGAGCAGGCGCTGCTCGGGACCGAGAGCGTGACCCGGGTCCCGAAGTTGGTGCAGCCGTTGAGCTGCAAGTAGGACGGTTGCGAGGAGGTGAAGGTCGAGTCGTACTTGGTGACGGAGTTGACGACGATCGTGTCGGGCAGCGACCCGGGCGCGTTGTGGTGCTCGGCGGCCTCGTCGGCGGCGGAGGCGATCACGGTGACGCCGTGGTGGTAGGCGTACTCGATCGCGTCGCGGGCGAACTTCGGTTCGTTCAACGAGCCGAGCGCCTCCTGGATCACGTCGGCGCCGTTGTCGGTCGCGTACAGCGCCGCCTCGGCGAAGCGGTTGGCATCGGCGACGAACGATTCGCCGACGCGCAGCGGCAGCACCATGCAGTTGGGGCAGCTGCCGACGTCGCCGCCGTTGTCGGCCTCGGCGTTCGAGTCCTCGGCCTCGCCGGTTCCGTGGCCGTACTGGACGTCGTCGTAGGGGTCGTTGTTGTCGTCGACGAAGTTCCAGCCCGCGATGTCGTTGGCGAAGCCGTTGTGGTCGTGGTCGACGCCGTCGGTGAAGGCGAGGATCAGATCCTCTGGCGTCAGGAACCCGGGCGGGCCATGGCGTAGCGCGTGGCGCGGGCTGCCACCGAGTACGACCGCGGCGACGCGCGAATCGCAGGCGTAGTCGAGCACGTTGAAGACGCCGTCGTCGTTGACGTCGTAGTTGCCGTGGGGGTTGTAGTCGCCACCGGTCGCGCCGCGGTACTTGGAGCAGTCCTCGCCTGCGACGAGCGAGGTCGCGAGGTCATGGCGGGGGGCGGGCAGCTCGCCTTGGTTGAGGTGGATCTTGTCGCGCAGATCGCTCATCGCCGAGGGGTCGTTCCACTTGATGCCCGAGTCGAGCACGTCGATCAGCACGTCGGGCCGCCCGGTCGTGACCTCCCAGGCCGTGTGGACGGTGCCGTGCGCACAGCTGCCCGACGGCTGCACGGTCTGGCTGTCGACCAGGCTCATGCCGCGGATCCCGCACAGCTCGTCGGACTGGAGGTTGACCTTGTGGGTCAGCGGATTGGCCAGCGACATGTCCGGGGTGGCGGTGAACAGCCAGTCGCCGGTCTCGCTGAAGTCGTTCGGGACGACGCCGGGCGCGAGCCTGAACGTGTCGGGATTGTGGGGATTGCCGCCGGGCGCGTACGGGAATTCCGCCCTTGCGACCGACGCCGCCGACAGCAGCGCCGCGACGCTCAGGAGCAGCGCCCTCCTCACTGGGCGTTGGGGAACACGTCGAGCCACACGCGCCGTCCGTGCGAGTCGAAGTAACCGCGCGTGTCGCGGTCGGGGCGCCGCTGCGGCAGGCCGCTGAGGGACATCCAGACGGCGGGGTGGACGGTCTTGCCGTTGGCCAGCTTGACCGCGTTCGCCGGGCCGCTGGCGGGCACGAACGTCGTGTCCACGTTGCACTTGATCTCGGGCCCGCCGAGCGGATCGCGCGAGAGCTGGCCGCCCGGCAGCACGTAGCGTCCTCGCTTGATCGTCTCCGAGGCGCCCCCGTGGTGGTCCAGCAGACGCACGAGCGCGTCGCCGACGATGTTCGCCGTGTTTGCGCTGACCGACTCGGAGTCGTCCGAGTGACCGCAGCCGAAGCGGTCGGTGTCCGACGGGTTGAGGTTCGAGGCCGATGGGATGCCGACCGCGTTGCCGCTCGGGAAGATGTAGCCGAGCATGTCCTCGGCGAGCCCGTCGACGAACCGGAAGGGCGTGTGCATGTGGGGCAGCAGCCACGGCGGCAGCGGGTCCGAGGGGGTTTGCATGTCCTGCGGTCCGAGGAAGCTGCGCAGGAACGTGAACGGGAAGACCTCGCCCGGGACCGAGATGAACTCGCCGTCGCCGATCTGGAAGGCGGCGACATTCGACTTCAGCGCGGTCCCTGAGGACCCGCCGTTCGGCAGGATCGGCGAGGCCTTCGTGCAGTTGATGTTGTAGCCGTGCCGGTTAGCGAACACGCCGACGCTCGCTCCGATCTGGAAGTAGACGTTCTGGAGCGGCACGCAGATGCTCGCCCGCTGGCCCCAGATCGTGTCCGTGGTCGAGTACCGGTACGCGCCTGCGTGGAGGGCTTGCACGATCGGGCCGGCCATGTCGTCCCCGAACGCCTTCGTCTCGCCGGTGTAGCCGATCGGGATGTGGAGCAGGCCTGCGGCGTCGGTCTGGGTTCCAACCTCGAACAGCGTCCGGCAACCCGCGGGATGCGAGGCGTCGACGAACTCCTGCGGCGTGCGCGAGATCTTCTGCGAGTAAACCTCGGGGCTCTCGACCGAGCCGACGGAGCCGGCCATCTCGATCGCGGTGCCGCCAAGCTGCTGCTGCAGCGAGCTGCGGAAGAAGTGGATCCAATCCGCCGATACCCAGTTCGCCTGGGCGTCGAGCTGGGGCGTGCCGCCGTTGAAACCGAGCGTCTCGTCGTGCTGGCTGACGCTCGCGAGCGTGACGATCGTCTTGCCCTTCGGCGTGACCGCCTCGAGCACTGGGATGTGCTGGTCGTCGACAAACGGGTACGAGGACCAGCACTGCCTGACGTTGGAGGGCTCGAGCACCTCCGTGTACCGGATCCGGGCTGGGCGCATCGCGCGGTAGGCGTGCTCGATCGCGAGTGCGCTCTGGTCGACCATGTACTTGACCCAGTAGTTGTTCACACCCGAGGTCGTCTGGCTGACGCCGCCCAGCCCGAGGCTGTCGGGCGCCGACTCGTCGTGCGTGGCGGAGATGAAGATGCCGTTCAGATGGATGCCCGCGGCCGCCACCTTGGCGCGGATCTGGGCCTGGTAGACGTTGAACAGGCCCTCCTGGTCGAGCACCTCGACGGCGATCTTGCGCTTGCCGTTGCTGACGACCATCGCGCGCGCCGTGACGGGGTCGGCGACGTGGTCGAAGTAACGCGGCGTGTTGGAGCCGCCGCCGAGCAGGTTGCCGTCCCAGCGCGAGTTGTGGTTGCAGTCGGCGTAAGGCTCGCCGGGGTCATAGTGGCCGTTGTGGTTGGTGTCGATGTAGGGCTCCTCGAACGCGAACGACCGCGGGCCGTTGAACGCGGAGGATCCGCAGACGGCCGGATCGTTGCTGAGATGGGTCGGCGGCGTGATGCTCTGGACGGCCGCGCCGACCTTGAACGCGGCCGGCTGGCCGTGGTGCTTGTACGGCCCGTGGTAGCCCCCCGCGGGCGTGAACAGCATCGCGAGAGTGGCGAGAACCTTAGCGGTGAGCATCCAGGCCCCAGACACGTAGGTGAGGTTTTGAGCGCAGGTCCGTCTGCACGATGGTGCGGAAGCCTACATGTAAAGACGATCCGAGGTGGTCCGACCTACGCGGCGGCCGCGATCACATCGCCGTGCACCAGTGCACGCGCTTGCTCGATCGTCTCGGCTCGTTGCAGCGAGTCCTGTAGGGCCCGGGTCGCCCCGAGCCGCTCGACGTACCACGGATAGAACTTGCGCAGGTAGCGCGCGGCGCGATCGGGCCCGAGGTGCTCGCAGGCCCGATCGATCACCCAGTCGAGCTCGGCCAGGATCTCCTCGCGGCTCGGCTCCCCGGTCCGCCGACCGAGCAGCTGCTCGAACAGCCACGGGTTGCCGAGCGAGCCCCGCGCGAGCAGCACGCCGGCCGCGCCGGTGCGCTCGAACGCCTCCCGCGCGCGGGCCGCCGTGTGGAGCCCACCCGAGATCAGGATCGGGACCGGCAGCTCCTCGACGAGCGCGGCCGCGAGCGCGTAGTCGGGCCGGCCGCTGTGGCGCTGCGACGCGTGGCGAGGGTGGACCGCGAGTCCCGCGACCGCGCCCGCGTCGACCAGTCGCCGAGCGGTCTCGACGCCGCTCAGATCGCCGGGGCGCACTCCGGTCCGAAGCTTGACGGTAACCGGGAGGCCGCTACCGCGAGCCGCGGCCTGAGCCAGCTCGACAGCGCGCGCGGGCTCCTGCAGGAGCGCGGCGCCGGCGCCCGTCTTGCACACCTTCGGCACGGGGCATCCCATGTTGATGTCGATCAGGTCGGCACCCGCCGCCGCGACACGCTCGGCGGCCGAGGCCATCACCTCGGGATCGTGCCCGAACAGCTGAATCGAGACCGGATGCTCGTCGGGGTGGATCCGCAGCAGCTCCTGGCAGGTGCGCTCGTTGCGGTAGTGCACGGCGAAGCTCGAGACCATCTCCGAGACCGCCAGGCCCGCGCCGTAGCGTTTGGCCTGCAGGCGCACGAACCAGTTCCCGATCCCGGCAAGCGGCGCGAGCACGACCCGGTTGGGGATCTGCACCCCACCGAGCAACCAGCTGTCACCCAGGGTGTTGGTCACGGTTTCATGGTACGAATCCGGGAATGGATCTTGGTCCCCTCGTCAAGCCCTGGGCCGAGGCCGCGCTCAGCCAGGTGCCCGGGGTCGAGCTGTTCGACGTCCATACGCACATCGGCCAGAACGACCCGGACGGGATGAAGCAGACCGCCGAGGAGCTGCTCGCGGGTCTCGATCTGGCCGGCGCACGCGGCGCGTTCGTGTTCCCGATGCACGAGCCCGACGGCTACCCGCCGGCCAACGATCTGGTGATGCGAGCCGCCGCCGAGTCAGGCGGGCGCCTGCATGCCTTCTGCCGGGTCAATCCCCACGAGCATCCGGTCCCCGAGGCTGAGCGCTGCCTCGACGCCGGCGCGGCCGGTATCAAGCTGCACCCCAGAGCCGAGCAGTTCACGCTCGACCACCCCGAGGTCGAGAAGCTGGTCGCGCTCGCCCACGAACGGCAACTGCCGATGCTGATCCACGCGGGGCGCGGGATCCCGGCGCTCGGCATGCACGCGGTCGAACTGGCCGAGGCGTTTCCCGACGCGCGGCTGATCCTCGCCCACGCCGGGATCTGCGATCTCGCGTGGATCTGGCGCGTAGCCGCAGATCTCCCGAACCTTCTTTTCGACACCTCGTGGTGGCTGCCCGCGGATCTGCAGACGCTGTTCGCGCTGGTGCCCCCGGGCCAGATCCTGTTCGCGAGCGACGCGCCCTACGGCGCCACCTCGGTGTCAGCCGCGTTTCAGCTGCGGACCGCGCTGCAGGTCGGCCTGTCGCCCGAGCAGGTTCGCTCGGTCGCATCCGAGCAGGCGCTGCGCCTGGTCAATCGCGAGCCGCTGAAGCCGGCCGGACCGCCCGTCGGCGAGCGCGTGCGCGCGCCCCATCTGTTGCTCGACCGGGTCGCCGAGTTCCTGCTGCTCGGCGCGATCGGGACGATGCGCGGAATCGATGGGACCGAGATGCTGTCGCTCGCGCGACTCGCGTGCGACGTCCCCGGCGAGATCGACGACGCGCCGATGTTCGCGGCGATCCTCAGGCTGATCGACCTCCACGACGAGCTCGCCGCGAGCGAGCCCGACGACCGGCGGCGGATCGCCTTCCTGATCCTTGCCGCGACCTGCGCCAAGACGCCCGACGTGCCGATCCCCGAGCCGGCCTGATCGCCCCTCGATCGCGGCGTCGCCAGGGCACTGCTAAGGCCGGTTTCGCGTCGCTAGGGCTGGTTGCGCGCCGCTACGGCTGGTTGCGCGCCCAGATCAGCCGCAGGCCGGTGAGCGTCAGCAGGTCGTCGACCTCGTCGATCGAGTCGCGCACGAACGGGACCAGCGCCCGGGCCAGGCCGCCCGTCGCGATCACGCGGAAGGAGTCGCCGAGCTCGCCGCGCAGCCTGCGGACGATTCCCTCGACCTGGCCGGCGTAGCCGTACATGATCCCGCTGCGGATCGCGTCGACCGTCGACTTGCCGATCAGCGCGCGTGGCGGCGCGAGCTCCACCTTCGGCAGCTTCGCGGCGCGCTCGTAAAGGGCGTCGATCGAGATCTCGGCGCCCGGGCTGATGATCCCGCCGAGGTACTCGCCGGCCGCCGAGACGACGTCGTAGGTGATCGCCGTGCCGAAGTCGACGACCACGCAGCTGTCCTTCACGCGGTCGTAGGCGGCGACCGCATTGACGAGCCGGTCGGCGCCGACCTCGCGCGGGTTGTCGATCCGGATCGGCATCCCGGTCCTGATCGATGGACCCACTTGGAGCATCTCGTGTCCGAGGTAGCGGCTCGCCATCCGCGTCCACTGCTCGTACAGCTGAGGCACGGTCGAGGAGATGATCGAGCCGTCGACATCGTCGAACGACAGGCCGCGCAACCCGAGCAGGTTCGAAAGCGCCGCGCCGAGCTCGTCGCCGGTCGATTCACGGACGGTCGCGAATCGCCAGTGCTCGGCGACCTCGTCAGATCTCGGCACGAACAGCCCGAAGTGGGTGTGGGTATTGCCAACATCGACGACGAGCAACATCGCGGCCATTATCCCGGCCGCCCGGTCAGATCAGCGGCCGGACCGCCGCCGCGCTCACAGCAGCGGCGGGCCGGAGGGTCGGACATCCTGCCCCGGACCGAGAGCGTCGAGCGCGTCCTGGAGCCGCCGCCCGCTCCCCGGCAGGGTCAGATCGGGGTCGAGCTCGAGCAGTGGCACCAGCACGAACCGCCGCGAGACGACCTCGGCATGCGGGAGCGTGAGCCGGTTGGACTGGTACTGAAGCGAGCCCAGCAGCAGCAGGTCGACGTCGATCACGCGAGGGCCGTGCCGGACGCCGCCCGCCTCGCGCCCGACCGAGTGCTCGACCTGCTTGCAAAGGTCGAGCAGGTCCTCTGGGCCAAGCGCCGTCCGGACCTGCAGGCACGCGTTCAGGAACGCCGGCTGGTCGAGCACCAGGCCGACCGGCTCGGTCTCGTACACCGAGGAGCTCGCGTGCAGCTCGATCCCCCGATCGCTCAGCTCGGCCACGGCCCTCTCCAGATGGTCCCGGCGCTCGCCGATGTTGGAGCCGAGCCCGAGATATCCGAGCACCTCAGTCGGCCTCCCGCCAGACCTCGACTGACACTTCGCTGAGCGCATACGCGAGCGGCGGCTCGGGCTTCGCCGCCTTGACCCACACGGCCTGCGCCTCGTACTGGTCGAGCAGACGATCGGCGATCGCGGCGCAGAGCCGCTCGAGCGTCTTGTAGGAGCGCTGCTGGGCGACGAGGTTGGCGGTGTCGCACACCTCCCCATAGTCGACCGTGTCCTCGATCCTGTCGGTCACGGTCGCGTCGCACTCACCGACGTCGAGCCTCACATCGAGCAGCAGCCGCTGCCCGACCTCGCGCTCGGCCGCTGTCACGCCGACGTGTGTAAACAGTGACAGCCCGCTGATCTCGATCGTCACCTCGGGCTCCGAGCGCCCCTCGCCGTCCTCCTCGTCGTCTATCTCGTCGTACTCGTCCGGGTCGTCGAGATCCATGGCTGCGTGACCGTAGCAGCCGTCACCGTGAGCGCGTCATACACCGGCTCGACGTCGTGGACGCGGAATACGCGCGCGCCGCGCTCGTACGCGATCACATTGGTCGCGATCGTGCCCGGCAGCCGTCGCGTCGCGTCGGGCTGCCCCGCGAGCTTGCCCAAGAACGACTTGCGCGAGGTGCCGATCACCACTTCTCGCCCGAGCGCGACCAGTTCGTCGAGCCTGCGCAGCAGCTCGAGGTTGTGCGCGACCGTCTTGCCGAATCCGATCCCCGGGTCGAGCAGGACCCGCTCCTCGGCGATCCCGCTGTCGACCGCGAACGCAAGCCGCTCGCTGAGGAACGCCTTGACCTCGCTGACGACGTCCTCGTACCGGGGGTCGTCCTGCATCGTGCGTGGGTCCCCGAGCATGTGCATCAGGCAGCACTGCGCCCGCGAGGACGCGACGACCGCAGCCATCTCGTGATCTGCCCTGAACGCGGTCACGTCGTTGACGAGCGTCGCCCCGGCCGCGATCGCGCGCTCGGCGACGACTGCCTTGGAGGTGTCGATCGAGACCTGGGCCTTGCTCCCGGCCGCGTACAGCCCCTCGATCACCGGCAGCACCCGCGCCAGCTCCTCGGCCTCGCTCACCGGCTGCGCTCCGGGACGCGTCGACTCGCCGCCGATGTCGAGGATCACGGCCCCCTGCTGCTCCATCTCGAGGCCGTGCGCGATCGCCGCCTCGGTGTCGAGATACAGGCCGCCGTCGGAGAACGAGTCGGGCGTGACGTTGACGACGCCCATGATCCGGAACGGCATCATTCGTCAGGCCACCGCCCGTGCCGGTCGAAGTACTCGCGGGCCTCCTCCTCGCGGTCGCGCTCGCGGTTGCTCTCGACGCTCAACCGGAACATCCAGTTGATCATCCAGACGATGATCGCGACGATCAGCAACGACACGCCGAGTGCGCTGAGGATGCTTCCCCCCTGGTCGGTCACGAACGACGGCTTCGTGCCCCCGATCGCGATGCACACAACGCCGGCGAGCGCGATCGCCAACGGGAACCACACGCGCGTGAACTTCAGCAACACGCGGCGCTGATTAGGATCGGGAGTTGCATGCTCGAGCCCGCACGTTACCTGGCCGACTTCGCCCGGTTCACGGCCACCAAGGGATCGCAGGAGCGCCACGACGCCCAGGCCGAGCGCGAGCTGCAAGCTAGGCCGCTACAGCTGCCGAGCGGCCTCGAGCTCGAGTGGCTCGGAGTCTCCGGCTATCGCATGAGCTACCAGGGCCAGACGATCTTCATCGACCCCTACCTGACCCGCGTGTCGCTCGGCGATGTCCTGCGCCGCCGCCCCGCACGCCCGGACCCTAGCCTGATCGACCGCTACCTCGGCCGGCCCGACGGCGTGATCGGCGTGATCGTCGGTCACACCCACTTCGACCACGCCGTCGACGCGCCCGCGATCGCGCGGCGGTTCGGCTGTCCGGCCTACGGGTCCGCGTCGCTGCGGCGACTGATGGCGCTGCACGGCCTCGCCGAGCAGGCGGTCGAGGTCGAGCCCCGTCGCGGTTACGAGCTCGGCCCGTTCACGATCAGCTTCACCCCGAGCCTGCACTCCAAGCTCGTGCTCGGGCTCGCGGTCCCGTTCGACGGCGAGCTCAGCTGCGAGCACCTCGACGCGCTGACGCCGTCGGCGTACCGCTGCGGCCAGGTGTGGGGCGTCCACATCGAGGTCGCCGGCGTCAGCTTCTACCACCAGGGCAGCGCCAACCTGCTCGATGATGAGCTGCGCCACCGCAGCGTCGACTTCTTTCTCGCCGGTGTCGCCGGCCGTGGCTTCACCAAGAATTATTGGCGGCGGATCCTCACCCGCCTGCAGCCACGCACGATCGTCCCGACCCACTACGACGATTTCTTCAGACCGCTCGACGCCCCCGACCACGGTTTCACGACCAACGTCAACCTCGCGCACGTGCCCGATGAGATCCGCGCGGTCAGCGCCGAATTCGACGTTGTCGCGCTGCCGGTGCTCGGACGGACGTAGGGCTCCCGCCCGGGCCCGGGCCCGGGCGGGCCGACGGCGAGGCGAGGCCGGGCGGCCGAGGCGATGAACCGCAATTCACCGCCGAGGGGTGGCGGCCAAATGCGAAAGTTGCGGGGAGGGCGCCCCCGCCCGGGCCCCGCGCACCTCACGGCCCCGCGCACCGCGCCCGCGCCCGCTACCCGGCCCCGCGCCCCGCGCCCCGCGCCCGCTAGGCATCCCTTAGCGCTTCTCTGGTATACCCCGCATCTGGGATGGAGCCTTCGCGCAAGACAGCCACGGACGGCCCCGCAGCGACTCCGGCAACGGCGCTGACTCGACGCACGGTGCTCGGCGCGGCCGCCGGCGGCGCGGCGGTGCTGGCGGCGCGCGGGCTGCCGGCCTGGGCCAGGCCGATCGCCGACGCTGCCTCACAGATCAGGCGCCCCGACAGCCTTCCGTTCCCGCATCTTCCGGCCGGCACGCCGAGCATGGAGAAGATCGAGCATGTCGTCGTGCTGATGATGGAGAACCACTCGTTCGACGGAATGCTCGGCATGGTCCCCTGGGATCTGCCGGGACGCCGCCACAGCGTCGATGGCCTCAGCAAGCGTTTCGGCAAGATCACGAACTTCAACCGCGACAAGAAGGGGCGCAAGTTCTACGCCCAGCGCGCAGGGACCGAGTGCCAGCTCGATGGTGAGCCCAGCCAGGCGTGGAACGCCAGCCACGAGGCCTACGACAACGGCCGCAACGACGGCTTCGTGATGGCCAGCTCGCCGATCGCGATGCGGTTCTGGGGTCAGCACGACCTCCCGTTCACGTACTCGATGGCCAAGCACTTCCCGATGGGCAACCGGTACTTCTGCTCAGTCCTCGCGCAGACCTATCCCAACCGTCGCTTCCTGTTCGCCGGAACCGCCTCGGGCACGATCTCCACCGACAACCAGACGCTCGGCGTTCCGGCCGCCAATGGGACGATCTGGGAGCGGCTTGACCAGCATCAGATCAACTGGGGCGTCTACTTCCAGCAGGTGCCGAGCTTGCTGATCATCCCGGGCTCGGTGACCGCGGCCAACAGCCACCGGTTGCATCCCTACAGTCAGTTCCTCACCGACGCCGCCGCCGGCAAGCTGCCGAACTTCACCTTCCTGGACCCGAACTACGGCACCACGTCGGAGGAGAACCCGCAGGACGTCCAGGTCGGCGAGGACTTCGTCGCGCAGGTCACCCACGCGCTGATGAGCGCGCCGACGTGGAAGAGCACGGCGCTGTTCATCACCTACGACGAGCACGGCGGCTATTACGACCACGTGCCCCCGCCGCGGGCGATCAAGCCCGACAACATCAAGCCGATGACCTCGCCGGGCGATGCCCCGGGCGGCTACAACCGCTACGGCTTCCGGGTGCCCACGTTCGTCGTGTCGCCCTACGCCAAGCCGAACTACGTGTCCAACATCGTCCAGGACCACACCTCGATCACCGCCTTCATCGAGCGCAAGTGGAACCTGCCCGCGATGACGTTCCGCGACGCGAACGCCCAACCGATGACCGACTACTTCAACTTCAAGCACGCCGCGTTCGCCAAGCCGCCGAAGCTGGCCAACGGCCCCGCCCTCGGCCCCGGAATCGCCAAGTGCCACGCGAACGGCTACAACCCGCCGCTGCCCGCCGGCGCCGGCTCAGCCTCCGACCGCTCCAAGGTCGGACGGCTACTCGAAGACCGCTTCCGCCAGATCCGCTGAATCCGGGCAGGCCAGCCCCGGGCATCTCAGCCCCCCCGGGAACGCCGCCCCGAGACCGGCAGCCCGCTGACTAGGCTCGGGGCGTGGCTGCCAAGGATGCAGGGAGCGACGTGTGCAAGCGCACACGAGCGACCGAAGACGCCGGCAGACGCGCCCCGAGACCGTCAGCCGCCCCGAGACCGTCAGCTATTCGGCTGTGCCGCCGGCGAGGCCAGGCCGCGGCAGCGGCCGCGGAGTCTCGCGCCCTGGGCGTTCTGCGGGTGCGGGCGGGAGCGGGGCTGGGGGCGGTGGCGCTTCGGCGCCGAACACGTCGAGCTCGGTGCCGCCGTCGAGCAGTCCTTCGAACTGCTCGCGCTCGATCGTCTCGCGCTTGATCAGGATCTCGGACAGCTTCTCGAGCGAGGCGCGGTACTCGGTCAGGATCTCCTTGGCCTGGATGTGAGCAGACTCGACGATCCGGCGGATCTCGTCGTCGATCTCGCGCGCGATCTCGTCGGAGTAGTCGGGCTCGGCGGAGAACTCGCGGCCGAGGAACGGCTGGCCGTGGTCGTGGCCGAAGACGCGGGGGCCGAGCTTGTCGGACATCCCGAAGCGCATCACCATCTGCTTGGCGGTTGCGGTCACCTTCTCGAGGTCGTTGGACGCGCCCGTGGTCACCTCGCCGAAGATGATCTCCTCGGCGGCGCGGCCGCCGAGCGTCATCGCCATCGTGTCGAGCAGCTCCGCGCGCGTGGTCAGGAACTTGTCCTCGGTTGGGAGCGAGATCGTGTAGCCGAGCGCCTGGCCGCGTGAGATCACGGAGATCTTGTGGACCGGATCGCTGTTCGGCAGGTAGTGACCGACGATCGCGTGCCCCATCTCGTGGTAGGCGGTGATCTTGCGCTCCTTGTTGCTCATCACCCGGGTCTTCTTCTCCGGGCCTGCGATCACCCGCATGATCCCTTCCTCGAGCTCGTCCTGGGTGATCTCGCGCTTGCCGCTGCGAGCGGCCAGCAGCGCCGCCTCGTTGACGAGGTTCGAGAGGTCCGCGCCGGTGAATCCGGGCGTCTGGCCGGCGAGCGCGTCGACGTCGATCTCGCGGGCGAGTGGCTTGCCGCGGGTGTGGACCTCGAGGATCTTCTTGCGCCCCAATCGATCCGGCCGGTCGACGACGATCTGGCGGTCGAAGCGGCCCGGGCGCAGCAGCGCCGGATCGAGGATGTCGGGCCGGTTGGTGGCGGCGATCAGGATGATGTTGTCCTTCATCTCGAAGCCGTCCATCTCGACCAGCAGCTGGTTGAGCGTCTGCTCGCGCTCGTCGTGACCGCCGCCGAGCCCGGCACCGCGGTGGCGGCCGACGGCGTCGATCTCGTCCATGAAGATGATGCAGGGCGAGTTCTGCTTGGCCTGCTCGAACAGGTCGCGGACGCGCGAGGCGCCGACGCCGACGAACATCTCGACGAAGTCAGAGCCCGAGATCGAGAAGAACGGCACGCCGGCCTCGCCCGCGACCGCGCGCGCGAGCAGCGTCTTGCCGGTTCCGGGTGGGCCGTACAGGAGTACGCCCTTGGGGATTCGCGCGCCGAGCGCCTGGAATTTCTTCGGGTTCTCCAGGAACTCCTTGATCTCGTGCAGCTCCTCGACGGCCTCGTCGACCCCGGCGACGTCGCGGAAGGTGATCTTCGGTGAGTCGACCGACATTCGCTTGGCGCGAGACTTGCCGAACGACATCACCTTCGAGCCGCCTCCTTGGACCTGGTTCATCAGGAAGATCCAGAAGCCGATGAAGATCACGAACGGCAGGATGTAGGTCAGCAGCGACAGCCAGCCGTTGGAGGACTTGCTCTGGACGTCGAATCCCTGCGGCGGCAGGGCGGTCTGCGCCTGCTTGATCAGATCCGGCGCGTAGGAGTCGGGGTAGCCGACCGAGTACTTGGTCCCGTCGTTGAGCGTGACCGACGCGCTGTTGGACTTCTGGTCGAGCGAGAGGGTCTTGACCTCTTTCGACTGCAGCTGCGTCAGCAGGTCGCCGAAGGTCTGCTTCGGCGCGTGGCTGGAGCTCCCGATCAGCTTCTGGGCAAAGAAGGCGAGCACGACCACGATCAGGATCGGGAATGCTGCGCTCTTGAAGAACCGGCTCATAATGAAGTCCCGCGCGTCCAGCGCCTCGTGCTCGGAATATCCAAGCGTAGCACCTGACTTTGGGGCTCTGAAACGGCTTGCATAGGCACTCTCATTCGTTCAACGCCGCCACGTAGGGCAAGTTGCGGTAGCGCTCACCGTAATCGAGGCCGTATCCGATCGCGAACCGATTGGGGATCTCGAAGCCAACATATCTCGTCTGTAACTCGACCTTTCGTCGCTCGGGCTTTATCAGCAGCGCGCAGACGTCCAGCGAACGGGGGTCGCGCCCGGCAAGATTTCGCAGCAGATATTGAAGCGTGAGGCCTGAGTCGACGATGTCCTCGACGATCAGCACGTCACGGCCCTCGATCACCGCGTCGAGGTCCTTCAGGATCCGCACGACGCCCGAGGATTTGGTCGCCGAGCCATAGGAGGCGACCGCCATGAAATCGACCTCGCACGGGATCTCGAGCTGGCGCATCAGGTCCGAGAGGAAGAACACGGCACCCTTGAGGACCCCGATCAGCACCAGGTCCTTTCCTTCGTAGTCGCGCGAGATCTCGGCTGCCAGCTCGCGCACTCGGCGCGCGAGATCGTCGGCAGGGACGAGGATCTCGCCGATCGCGTCGTCGTCGTGCACGGGTTTCTAGTTTATGGGGGCATGCGGAGCATGCCCCTCTGGTTGCGCTTGGGTCCGCAGCGGCGGCGTCCGCTCGAAGCGGAGAATCCCGCCGGCGATCACCGCCCGGACGCCGTGCGGGAGGTCCAGCGACCCGTCACGCAGGGCGATGATCTCCTGCACACGCCTGGCCGTGCCGGGCGCCGGCCGCCCGGCCGCGCGGTCGGCCAGCCGTTGCACGAGCAATCGCGCGAGCGCCAGTGGCAGCTCGCGCAGCCGCTCGATCGCGATCTCGCCGCGACCCTCGAGCGTCGAGTCGATCAGGGTGTCCAGCACCTCGCCTTCGTCGCGTAGGAGCTCGGCGAGGGCCAGCACGTTGGCCTCGGCGGCCGGGTGGACCTCGCGCAGCGCCGGCACCAGGCGCGCGCGGATCCTCGCGCGCGCGTATGCGTCGGATTCGTTGCTTTCGTCCTCGCGCCACTGCAGGCCACGCTCGCGGCAGTACTCGGCGGTCTGCGCGCGCGTGAACCCCAGCAGCGGCCGGATCAACGCCCCCTCGCGGGGTCGCATCCCGAGCAGCGCTCGCCGCGATGGCGATGAGGCGAGCCGGTAGAGGATTGTCTCGACCTGATCGCTGGCGGTGTGGCCCGCCGCTACGTCGGCTTGGACCGCGAGTGCGAGCTGCGCCGCCGCTCCGTATCGCTCGTCGCGGGCCCACGCCTGCAGGTTGCCGCTGTGTGGCAACCGCGGCCTGCGAACGTCGAGCGCGACCCCGAGTGCGTCGCACAGCGAGGCGCAGTGACGCTCGTCGCCGTCGGCGGCGTCGCGCAAGCCGTAGTTGACGTGCAGGGCGCGAACCACATCGACGCCGGCGATCGCGGCCGCCAGGTCGAGCAGGCAGGTCGAGTCGCGCCCTCCGGAAAGCATCACGATCACCGACCGGCCTGGCGCGAGCAGCCCGTCCGAGCGCACGCGCTCCGCCATCACCAGCGCGATCGCATCACCTTGCACCGGCTCGATCATTCCTCGTCCCGCTGGCGGGCGAGAAAGATCTCGGTCGAGTCGGTGAATCCCTTCAATCTGACCTCGGCGATCCGCTCGAACTCCAGGTGTGGGCCAGCGTGATCGACGACCGGGCGGGTGACCAGCACCTCGCCGCCGGCCGAGCGCGCCGCCACGCGCGAGGCGATGTTGACGTCGCGCCCGTAATAGTCGCCGTCGCGATAAAGCGCATCGCCGTAGTGGACACCGATCCGCGACTGCGGTCTGGAGTCGTGCAGGCGTTGGAACCCGACCGCCCAGTCGGTCAGGTTGGCGGGATCGGAGCCGACCACCATCACCTCGTCGCCGATCGTCTTGACGACCCGCGCCTCGTCGGGCAGCGTCACCTCGACCGCTTCGACGAACCGCTCGACCGCGTCAACCGCCTCGAGCTCGCCGACCTCCTCGGTCAGACGGGTGTAGCCCGCCAGATCGGCGAACGCGATCGCGACCCGCATCCGTCCGAGATCGACGGCATTGCCGTCGAGATCGGCCTCCATGTGGCCGACCACGTCCTGTTCGATGAAGTGCTGCAGGTAGTGCTGGTGGACCTGATCCATCACCGGCGAGGCGAGCGGCAGCAGCTCGCGCGAGAGCGAGAGCATCTCCTCGGCCATCTCGATCCCGGTCGATCCCGAGCGCATCAGCGGCTCGTGCACGTACAGGTGGAAGAGCCTCACCTCGGCGTCGGCGACCTGCGCCATCGCCTGTCCGTAGACGCGGACGAGCTGGAGCATCGCGACCAGCGGCAACCCGGCCGACAGCACCGCCGAGGCGTAGCGAAGCAGCTGCAGCTCGTCCTCGGAGATCGACCGCAGCTGCGCCTGGCCGATCCCCAGGGTCGTCAGGATCCGCTCGATCAGCGCCGGCTCGAGCCCCGTCCGGTCGGCCGCGTCGCGCAGTGAGTACTCCGCGTCGCCGTCGGGGAACAGCTCCTCGACGTAGCCGAACGCGAGCCGGCCCTGCTCGGTCGCCTGCTTGATGCTCGCGAGCGTGTGCCCGCGCTCGCGCATGCGCGCGACGACGCGGGCGTGGGCGATCGCCGGGGGGGTCCAATCGCCGTCGTACTGCGGGATCACCCCCTGCTGCGCCCAGCGCCTGAGGGTCGGCGGGCGCACCCCGACGCGCGCGGCGGCTTCGCTCAGGGACATCCGTGGCGATCTCGGCATCTGCATAAGTCTGTCGGACGCCGGCGGCCTCCCGGGCCAGGCGTCCAGAGCATCCGAGCGATCGGCGTAGAGTCGGCGGCGGGGCCCCGATGAGGACGAGGCTCCGCCGCCCGCGGACATTACGGCCCGCTGCGTCGGCCGTAGGCGCTCGTCACGTTTCCGGCGGCGCCTCGCGGGGTGCTCCCGGGCGAACGGGAGACAGCTCCACGCTCCGGCCTGTTGCCTAGCTCGAGCTTGAAGGTCTACTCGCGATCCGGTCCGCTGTCAACGGGTCCCGGGCATTTTCGGACGGCTTAGATCTCGAGGTGCGGGTAATCGCTGGCGATCATCTCGCGGTACGCCGCAAACAGAGGCTTCGTGATCGGGATGATCGCGAGCGCCGCCTTGACATCGCCGCCGGCCTTGATTCGCCGGCGCGCGATCGCGATCGCGACGTTCTCCTTGCCCTGGAAGTAGCGATTGGCCGTGTCCGAGCTCATCGCCATCTTGACCTTCGGCTCCCACGCGATCTCGTCGGTCCAGTCCCAGATCAGGTTGGGCTCCTCGGGACCGCCGGCGCGGATGTTGACGACGAGCTCGAAATCGGTGAACTCGAACCGCTGCGGGGTGTCGGCGTCGCGCAGCCTGGGCCCCATCTCGGGGTCGTCGCTCATCAGGGCGAACGTCCGGTCCATGACCTCCCGGAACTCCTGGATCGAGCTGAAAATGGACATCGGCGCCGCGTGAGTCTAAGTCACTGCTTAAGCTCGCGCGCATGACCGCTGCGATCCACCTCCTGCCAACCGCGGCGCTGGCTGACCGCGTGCTGCTCCCGGGCGACCCCGGCCGGGCGCTGCTGCTCGCCCAGGCGCTTCTGACGGAGCCGAAGATGTTCAACCACAATCGCGGACTGTGGGGCTACACGGGCCCGGCTGCCGATGGCGAGCTGTTGACGATCCAGAGCACCGGGATGGGCGGGCCGAGCGCCGCAATCGTGATCTCGGAGCTGGTCGAGCTCGGCGCTACGCGGTTGCTGAGGGTCGGGACCTGCGGTGCGCTGATCGACTCCTTCCGCCTCGGCGAGCTGGTCCTCGCAGCGATCGCGCTGAGTGACGACGGGACCAGTCGCGCGCTCGGCGCCGGCGCGTCCGCGTCGGGCTCTCCCGAGTTGACCCGGTCGCTGGCCGACGCTGCCTCCGCGAGGTCGGTGACGGTCGTCTCGACCGACCTGTTCTACGACACCACCGACGAGCACGAACGCGCGTGGGTGGCGGCGGGGGCCGAGGTCGTCGACATGGAGACGGCGACGCTGTTCGCGCTCGCTGGTCGCCGGCGCGTGCAGGCCGGCTCGGCGCTGATCGTCACCGACCTGCTGGCGGGCGGTCGGGTCCGGATCGATCCTGACCGCCTGCGCGAGGCGGAGCTGCGGATCGGCGAGCTCGCCCTCGCCGCGCTCAGTGCTTCGCCGCTCGAGCCGGGGTAGGCAGTCCGGACTCGATCGCGGCCAGCTTCTCCTCAATAGCCGCCAGTCGCTGATCGAGCGAGCTCGAAGGGTCGATCGTCTCGATTCGCTGCTCGACGCGGTCAAGCCCGTCTTCGATCCCCTCAAGCCGCTGCGAGACGCCCCGCAGGCGCCGCGTCAGTCGCTCGAGATCGCTGGCCGAGGGCAGGTTCAGCGCCCCCATTGCGACTTCCTGGGCCCGGACGGCGCGCTCGCGTGTCTCGAACGCGCGTGCCAGCGCGCCGTTCACCACCGGATTGTCGAGCAGCTCCTGGGCGAGCTTTCCAATCGCCTCCTCTCCCTGACGGGTCATCCTTTCAACCAGGCCTTTGTCATCTGTCATCTGGTCCTCGTGTCGTCGGTCGTCGTCCCGCCCGCGCAAGGCTCGCACGAACTGCGGTTCACCCTACCGCGGCAGCTGCTCCGGAAACGCCGATTTCGAGCGATTCTAACCCTCAAGTCGAGGGTTAGAATGCGACTCTTCACAACTTATTCCGTTTGAACGCTGCCCCCGCGGCTACAGTGTGTCGAGAAATCCGCCGATGCGGAGCCTGTGGCCTCGGTGCGGAGATCCCGGCAAAGATCGCATCGGAACGGAATTCTCCCTGCATCCAGCGACATTCATCTTCCACGAACGGTTCTGCGTTGAAAAGCTCGATGCCAGTCAGTAGCTTCCAATTCTCGTCGCTGTGTGAATGCGGCGCGTGGAACGTGCGCACGACGATGTCGGGAGGAGTCAGGCCACCGTGTTAAGGAGCCGAAAGCTGTTGGTAGCGGCCGTATCGCTCGGCTCGCTGCTGTTCGGCCTGGCGGCGATCCCGTCGGCGTCCGCCGAAACGTGCGTGGTCACGGTGACGCTGTTGACCGGCCAGCAGATCAGCTTCACGGTCAACGTCCCGCCCGGAACCCCGCTGTCGCAGATCCCGCTTCCGGTCAAGGGCCCGGTCGCCCACGTGAGCGAGTCGTGCAGCTCGACGACGACGTCGACGACGAGCACGACCACCAGCCACACGACGACCACGTCCCACACGACGACCACCCACACGACGACGACCCACACAACCACGACCGGCAGCCACACGACCACGAGCAGCACCACTTCGACCCACACCTCGACGGGCAACAGCGGCAACGGCCATGGCGGTAACAAGCAGCCGGGCGGCGGCAAGGGTGGCACGACCACCAGCGGCAACACAACCACGACGAGCACGACCTCGAAGAGCTCGAGCAAGTCCAAGAACGGCAAGAGCAAGGGCGGCGGGTCGAACTCGTCGAATCCGTCGTTCTCGTTCTCGCTCCCGGGCGCCTCGCCGATTGGCGTGCCGAACTTCTTCATCGACAGCTTCCGGATCCCCCCGTTCCTGCTTCCGATCTACCAGGCCGCCGGGATCCAGTACGACGTGCCGTGGCAGGTGCTCGCCGCGATCAACGAGATCGAGACTGACTACGGGCGCAACCTCAGCGTCTCGAGCGCCGGAGCGGTCGGCTGGATGCAGTTCATGCCGGCGACCTGGAAGCAGTACGGCGTCGACGCCAACGGCGACGGCGTCGCGGACCCCTACAACCCGGTCGACGCGATCTTCACCGCCGCCAAGTACCTCCACGCCGCGGGCGCCTCGAAGAGCATCTCGCAGGCGATCTTCTCCTACAACCACGCGAGCTGGTATGTGCAGTCGGTGCTGCTGCGCGCGAAGCTGATCGGCGGCATGCCGAACCAGATGATCGGCGCGCTGACGGGCCTGGTCGAGGGCCACTTCCCGGTCGCGGCCCCGGCCAAGTACGCCGACGACAGCGTCACGCGCCTCGCCAAGAAGCACGTGAAGGGCTCCAACGCGGCGATCCCGGTCGAGTCGACCACGGCTCAGAGCGTGTCGATCTTCGCCAAGAAGAACGCGCCGGTGATCGCCGTCAACGACGGCAAGGTCCTGAAGCTCGGCCAGAACAGCAAGCTCGGCCGCTACCTCGAGCTCCAGGACTCGACCGGCAACATCTACACCTACGCGCACCTGGGCTCGATCCCGAAGCTGTACCCGGTGCCGAAGCCGGTCAAGATCTCGGCTCGTCAGCTGACCAAGGAGCTGTCGGTCTCGAGCAACGCGCCCGCGCCCAAGCAGGCGGCGAGCGCCGGCCAGCAACAGGCCGCAGCGGCTCCGACCACCGCGAAGGCGACCAGTGCGCTCAAGAAGGGCTCGCCGATCACGCTACCGGTGACGAGCACGACCACATCGCAAACGGTGACGCCGGCGCCGCTGGTCAAGGAGCGGCTGTTCGCCTATCCGAGCCGCCCTGCGTCGTACGCGGCCGGCGGGGCACTGCAGGTCAAGAACACCTCCCGGCAGCTGACGAGCTTCCGCAACTACTTCTCCGACGTCCTGCATCTGTCGAAGAACCAGTACACGCTGCAGCCGCTCAAGACCGGGTCGATCCTGGTCGCCGGGACGATTCTCGGACGGATCGCCGCCGGGACCAAGACCGACGCCTCGCACCTGACGTTCATGATCCAGCCGGCCGGCAAGAAGGCCCCGTACATCGATCCCAAGCCGGTGCTCGACGGCTGGAAGCTGCTCGAGGCGACTGCCGTGTACCGCGCCGCCGGGGTCAATCCGTTCTACGGGCCCGGGGCCAAGAACCCGTCGATCGGCCAGATCCTGCTGATGAGCAAAGAGCAGCTCACCAACCGCGTGCTGTCGGATCCGCGCGTGCAGATCTACAGCTGCGGCCGGCGCGACATCCAGGCCGGGATGATCGACCGGCGCGTGCTGGCGACGATCGAGTTCCTGTCGGCCTCCGGCCTTGATCCGACCGTCGACGGACTGCGCTGCGGCAGCACCGTGTTCGCCTCGACCAACGGAACCAACGCCGCGATCCAGAACGGCACCAGCGTCGTTTTCACGAAGATCAACAACATCCCGATCCAGGGTCACACCGGTGCGGGCTCGATCACCGATATCACGATCCGGCGCCTGCTCACCCTCCAGGGCGCGATGAAGCCCGACCAGATCATCAGCTCGATGAGCTACAAGGGTCAGAGCAACACGGTCGCGGTCTCCAACTACAAGAGCGGGATCCAGGTCACCTTCACGCCGCTGTTCGGGACCAACAAGAAGCTCTCCCAGCAGATCGGCTCCGTCCTCCAGCCGGGCCAATGGACCACGCTGATCAACCACATCAGCCAGATCCCGGAGCCGGTCGTCCCGATCGCGCCGAGCAAGTACGCGATCCGCACCAGCTCCCACTGACGCCGGCGCCAACCACGCCTGCCGCGGGCGCGGACAGCACGTACTTCCGCTTCGTCCAGCTCGAGCTGCCATGGCAGCTCGGCCCGCCCGACGGCCGCTACCTGCTGCGAGCGCCCGGAGATCCGCCCGACGCGCCACCCGCGCACGTGCTCGTGATCGCGACCCTCGGCGCCCCCCAGCGCCGGAGCCGTCTTGCCGTGCGCAAGCAACGTCAGGCTCAACCGGAGCCTGAGCCTTCGCTCGTTGCGACCGGGCGCGCGACGATCATCGACGTCCGCACTCCGTTCGCCGCCAGGCCCACGGCCGGCGCATGGCTGTCGGGCGCCGGCGAGGCCGACCTCGCCGAGGGGCTCGAGGTCCTCAACCGAACGTTGCACGTGTTTCGGCTGGTGACGGCCGATCCGTATCTGAACCTGGTCAGCCGTCGGCAGGCGCTCGTCGTCCGGATCGGGTTCGGGGCCGGCGAGCAGGTCGCCGACGGCCAGTGGACCGAGGCCCGCGAGCTGCTCGACCGCAGCCCCAGGCCGCGGCGGCTGACGGTTCTTCATCCGCAGGCGCGGCTGGCGGCCGTGCTGGCCGGCCGCGAGCGGGCGCTCGCGTGCGAGGAACTGGCGCTGCGCGCGCGCCTCGACCTTGATCAGGGCCGTCCGCGCGAGGCCGCACTTCAGCTGCTGGTCGCGCTCGATGCGGCCGTCGCCGAGCTCGCGCTCGACCCGACCGCCCCGGCGCTCGCCGACCGCCTGACCGAGTTGCGCGACAAGCGCACGCCGGTCGCCGACGCCGCCCAGGCGGCGCTCGCGGGACCGCTGCAATCGGCCCAGCGCGAGCAGGTCGAGTTCACGCTTGGGCGGATCGAGGCGGCGCTGCGGGCGCGCGCCGTCGAAAACGCGTGACGGTCGGATTCCCGGTCAGCGCTCTGCGGTCACGGCCAGCGCGTCGAGCAGAGCCTCGAGCGCCTGCACCACGTCTCCCCCGATCCGAACCGCCGCGCGAGAGTCATACGGGGTCGGTCCGGCGGTCAGGATCGCGACCTTGCCGCCGGTCGCGAGCGTCGTCGCCGGCAACTGTGCGACCGGGTAGACCTCGAGCGAGGAGCCGATGCACACGATCAGCTCGGCCGATTCGGCGAGCTCCTGGGCCCGCGCCAGCGCCGACACCGGCAGCAGTTCGCCGAACAGCACCACGTCGGGCTTGAGCGGCTCGCCGCAGTCACAGCGAGGGATCTTGCGCGCGTCCGCCGCTTGGCGCGCGCGGACGTCGGCGAGGGGGTAGCTCGCCTCGCAGCGCAGGCATGAGGAGCGCCCGATCGTTCCGTGCACCTCGACGAGCTCGCGCGTGCCGGCGCGAGCGTGCAGCTGATCGATGTTCTGGGTGATCACGGCGTCGAGCAGGCCGGCTTGCTCGAGCGCGACGAGCGCGGCGTGGGCCCGGTTCGGGCGCTTGTCCTCGAGTGTCTGGAACCGATCGCCGTAGAACTGCCAGAACCGCTCGGGGTCGCGCACGAACGCGTCGATGTGAGCGACCTCCATCGGGTTGACGTTTCGCCACAGCCCGGTTCCGGACGAGCGAAAGTCCGGGATCCCGGACGGAACCGAGATCCCGGCCCCGGTCAGCGCCACCACCGACCGCGCCTCACGGATCAGCTCGGCGAGCACGAGCGCCTGCTCGCGCAGACGGTCTTCGGCCCGGGCCTCGCCGATGTCGCTCGCCGGCCGCACTACTTACCCGTGAAGCGCGCGTTGCGCTTCTGGATGAACGCCGAGATCCCCTCCTTGGCGTCCTCTGACCCGAACGCCGCGGCGAAGCCTCGCTTCTCGGCCTCGATCCCCGCGTCGAGGTCTCCCGAGGCCGACACCCGCTTGATCTGCTCGATCGCGATCGGCGCCTGACCGGCGAGCTTGCGCGCCCACGCGAGCGCGGTGTCGAGCAGCTCGTGATCGGGCACAACGCGCGTCGCCAGCCCGAGCTCGTACGCCTCGTCGGCCCCGATCGGATCCCCGGTCAGGTTCAGCTCGAGCGCCTTCGCCTCGCCGACAAGACGCGGCAGCCGCTGGGTTCCGCCGAAGCCCGGGATGATCCCGAGGTTGATCTCGGGCTGGCCGAACGTCGCCGACTCGGCCGCGATCCGGAAGTCGCACGCCATCGCCAGCTCGCAGCCGCCGCCGAACGCGAGCGCGTTCACGGCCGCGATCGTGACGATCCGAGAGCTCTCCATCGCCCGCAGCAACGCGTGCATCTGATCGAGCAGCTGCGCGCCGCCGGCGGCGTCCATCGTCGTGAATGCCTTGATGTCGGCGCCTGCGCAGAACAGCATCGGGTTGGCCGAAGCGAACACGAGTGCTCGGACCTTGCCCTGGACCGTGTCCCAAACCTTCTGCAGCGCCTGCACGACCTCGGGCGCGATCGAGTTGGCCGGCGGGCGATCGAGCCAGGCGATCGCCAGCTCGTCTCGCGTCTCGAGCTTGACCGGGCTGTCGTTCCAGCCCGAGTCCGGCCGCGCGTAGGGGAAGAAGCCCTGCCCGGTCTTGACACCGAGGCGGCCTTGCGCGACCAACCGCCTCAGGATCGTCGGCGGCACGAAGTTCTCGCCCCACTCGTGGCTTGCGCGCTCGAGCTTGGCCAGGACCTCGTCGAGGCCGATCTGGTCGGCGCGGGCGAACGGCGGCGGGATCACGCCCGCTCCGGCCATCATCCCCAGGTCGATGTCCTTCATCGACGCGATGCCCTCCTCGAGCACCAGGCAGCTCTCGACGAGCGCCTTCAGCGTGAATCGGTCGACCAACGCGGCGGCGTCGATTTCAGCTCCCGTGCTCATAGAAGCCCCTTCCGGTCTTGGCTCCAAGATTTCCTGCTGCGACCAGCTCCTGCATCTGCGCGTGTACGAAGAAGCGGTCGCCGTATGACTCCTTCAGGTGCTCGGCCACGTGCAGGACGGTGTCGAGCCCGAGCAGATCGGTGAGGAAGAACGGGCCCATCGGCGCCGCCTTTGACTCGGCCACGATCTTGTCGAGCTCTTTGATGTCTGTACCCGTCTCCTCCTGCCAGCGCCACAGCTCCGAGACACTCGAGTTCAGGATCCGGTTGACGACAAAGCCGGGGGCTTCGCCGCAGCGGATCGGCATCTTCCTGATCGTCAGGGCGAAGTTGCTCGCGGCCTGAGCCGTCTGCAGCGAGGTGTCGTCGCCCTCGATCACCTCGACCAGCCGCATCACCGAAGCCGGGTAGAAGAAGTGGAACCCGACCACCTTCTCGGGCCGGCCCGTCGCCTCCCCCATTTCGGTGATCGACAGCGAGGACGTGTTCGAGGCCAGAATCGCGTGACCCGGCGTGACCTCGTCGAGCTCGGAGAACACCGCCTGCTTGACCGCCATCCGCTCGGGTACGGCTTCGATCGCGAAGTCGACGTCGCCGAACTGCTCGTAACTGGTGGTGCCGGTGATCAGCGCGAGCTTGCGCTCGAGCTCTGCGGCCTCCAGCTTCCCGGCATCGACTCGCCCCTGCCAGAGCGAGCGCGCTTTCTCGAGCCCGGTGTCAACGTATTTCTGATCGACATCCTTGAGCACGACGGGGATCTCGGCGTTGGCGATCACGTGCGCGATCTCCCCACCCATCGTGCCGGCGCCGACCACGGCGGCTTTGAAGACGAACAATTTTCGATCCTTGGGTCGGAGGATGCGCTCGGGCGGAGCGCGGCGAGCCTGAGTCTAGTGCCGCCCGGTCAGCCGGCGCCCGGCCACCCGGTCAGCCGGCGCCCCGCCGTCGGTGGGCCAGCTCGGCCCCGAAGCCGCTGAGCGTCGCGCGCAGCGAGGTCTCCATCGCACGACGGATGAACAGCAGGTCGACGAGCGGCGTGAACGGGTTGCGATCACGGATCTCGTAGGACAGGGTCAGCCGCACCTCGACGCCGTCCTCAACCGGTGTGAAGGCGACGCTCTGACGGCCGTCGATCGACCCGTCGCGGACATCTACCGTCATCCCGTCGAGCGGCTCGTATGCGCTCACGCGCTCGACCACCGAGCCGCGGCCGGCAGGGCCCGAGCGCCAGCTGACGGTTGCGCCGACCGCTGGCCACGGCGCGGTCGTGTCCTCGACCTGCTCGAGCCCATCGACCCACGAGGGCCAGCCGCGCGTGTCATACCAGCACGACTCGGCCTGGTGGACCGTGGCCGGGAGCACCTCTGCGACGGTGACCGTCCGCACCTCGCGATTATCGCTTCACGACCGGACCCGGCGAGCGGTAGCCTTTCGATTTGGTGGCTGAGACGCTTCCCGACCACATTCAGCCGTACACCAACATCTCCTCGAAGGCGTACGAGCACCCGGCCGACCGCGCAGCGACCGCGGCGCTGAAGTCAGTTCCGATGCTCGACACGGTCGTACGCAAGCTTGTCGAGTGGCGCTACGAGCGCGCTCTGCGTCAGTTCTATCTCGGCAACTCGGTCAAGGTCGGCGAGCACCAGCTGCCGCAACTGTGGGCCGGTCACCTGGGCGTCTGCAAGATCCTCGACATGCCCGACGTGTACGACCTGTACGTGACCACGCCGGTTCCCGGGATGGCGCAGGCGATCGGCTCCGGCAAGCCGATGATCGTGATGGATTCGACACTGCTCGAGCGACTGGGGCCCGGCGAGCAGCGCTCGGTGCTCGCCCACGAGCTCGGTCACATCCTCTCCGACCACGTCCTCTACGTGACCGCGCTCAACATCCTGCTCAGCGTCTCGAACGGTCTCCCATTCTTCCTCGGGATCCCGTTCCGGGCGGTCAAGGCGGTGCTGCTGGAGTGGTACCGCGCGACCGAGCTGAGCTGCGACCGCGCGTCGACGCTCGCCGTCCGCGATCCGCAGATCGTCTGCCGGGCGCTGATGGTCACGGCCGGCGGCCTGCCCGCCGACTCGCTCAACCTCGATGCGTTCATGACCCAGGCGATGCAGTACGAGGCCTGGGACGACCCCAGCGACCGAGTTCGCCGCTTCTTCAACGAGATCGGCCAGACCCACACCTACGCCGTCCGGCGCGTCTCGGAGGTGATGAAGTGGGTCAAGAGCGGCGAGTACGACCGGATCGTCCGCGGCGAGTACCGCACCCGCGATCAGGAGGCCAACGTCCGCGACGAGGCCGGCGACGCAATGGAGTTCTACGCCGAGCGCTTCCGCACGATCTTCCGCGAGGCGGGCGACAACCTCGCCGGCCTCGGCACCCAGATGGGCGGCATGGCCGAGCAGGTGGCCGACTGGCTGCGCAAGCGCGGCGGCCCCGGAGGCGGGCCGCCGGGCGGCGGCAACGGCGAGAGCGATTCGTAGCGCTCGTCGAGCGTCTGAGGTGGCGCTGGGCGAAGGGTGAGGTAGCGCTGGGGCCGGCGGCGTCGGCGGCTGTCCGGATCGGCTGCGGCGCCTTGACGTCAGCGATACACTCGCGATATATCGTTATATATCGCCCGCGACCGCGAGGACCAACATGACCAGACCCCGACATCCCCACCAGGACGACCTCGAGCGACTTGCGATGATGCGCCACTTGTCGGGCGGGCCCTTCGGCGGCGGCCCGATGTTCGGCGGCGGTCGTGGGCGCAAGCGGCGCGGCGACGTCCGCGTCGCACTGCTGCTGCTGCTTCAGGAGGCACCGCGCAACGGCTATCAGCTGATGCAGGAGATCGAGGAGCGCAGCGGCGGCCGCTGGCGCCCGAGCCCAGGCTCGGTCTACCCGACCTTGCAGCAGCTCGAGGACCAGGGCCTGATCCGCGCGGCCGAGCAGGACGGCACCAAGCTCTACGAGCTGACCGACGCCGGTGGTGAGCATCTCGCCGCCAGCCCCGAGGCGGCGGCCGCGCCGTGGGATTCCGACGAAGGCCTACCGGCCATCGGTGACCTGAGGCGAGAGATCAAGCAGCTCTCGATGGCCGCGATGCAGGTCGCGCATGCGGGCGATGCGGACCAGACGCGGACGGCGGTCGAGGCGATCGCGCAGACGCGCCGGGCGCTCTACCGGATCCTCGCGGAGGAGACGGATGACTGATTTCGTAACGTATGAGCGGATGCCAGAAACAGGTAATGGACGCGTCCCCGCGATCGTCGTCAGGGAGCTGACCAAGGACTTCGGCGAGGTCAAGGCGGTCCGAGGCGTCGACTTCGAGGTCGCCACCGGCGAGGTGTTCGGGTTCCTCGGCCCGAACGGAGCCGGCAAGACGACCACGATCAACATGCTGTGCACGCTTGCGAAGCCGACCACCGGCAGCGCGACCGTCGCCGGACACGACGTGGTCACTGAGCGCGATGACGTGCGGCGCAACATCGGGCTGGTGTTCCAGGATCCGACGCTCGACGGCTATCTCACCGGCGAGCAGAACCTGAAGCTGCACGCCGAGCTGTACGGGGTGCAGTCGCAGTTGGTCGTACCCCGGATGCGGCAGGTCATGACGATGGTGGGGCTGTGGGATCGCAAGGACAGCCCGGTGGCGACCTACTCCGGAGGCATGCGCCGCCGTCTCGAGATCGCGCGCGGCCTGATGCATTCGCCGCGCGTCCTGTTCCTCGACGAGCCGACGATCGGGCTTGACCCGCAGACCCGGCGGTCGATCTGGACCTACATCCGCGAGCTCAAGCAGCGCGAGGAGATCACGATCTTCATGACAACCCACTACATGGACGAGGCGGAGTGGTGCGACCGCATCGCGATCATGGATCACGGCGAGATCGTCGCGCTCGATGCTCCCGAGACCCTTAAGGAGCAGGTCGGAACCGACCGAGTAACGATCCATACCGACGACGATCAGGCCGCGATCGCCGCAATCCGAGAGCGATTCGGGATCGAGGCCAAGGTGTCCGAGGGCGCCGTCACCTTCGGGGTTCCAGGCGGCGAGGAGTTCGTGCCCCGGCTGTTCGCGGAGCTCGGCATTCCGATCAAGGCCGTGAGCGTCTCACGGCCCACGCTCGACGACGTGTTCATGTCTTATACGGGCACCTCGATTCGGGACGCCGAGGAGGATCAGAGCAAGGCCAGAAACCGGGTGATGATGCAGGTGATGACCGGAGGCAGGCGATGAGCACGACCACCGATCGCCCCGAGACGACGGTCGCGCCCGCCACGGCTACGGAGGTCGTCCGCGTCAGCGTCCCGAAGCGCAGCTTCGCCTCGGAGCTCCGCGCGATCAGAATCGTCTGGCGCCGGGAGCTGATCCGGTTCCGCGCCGACCGGCTGCGGATGATCACCTCGCTTGTTCAGCCGCTCCTGTTCCTGTTCGTGCTCGGCGCCGGCCTCCAGCGCCTCTCGAGCGCCGGAACCCATGGCGTTGCGCTGAAGACGTTCATCTACCCGGGCATCCTCTGCATCTCGGTGATGTTCACCGCGATGTTCTCCGCCGCCTCGATCGTGTGGGACCGCGAGTTCGGCTTTCTCCGGGAGATGATGGTCGCGCCCGTCCGACGAAGCTCGATCGTGATCGGCAAGGTCCTCGGCGGTACGACGGTCGCCGGATTCCAGGGCGTGATCGTGATCTGCCTCGCCGGGTTGGTCCGCGTCCCGTACGACCCGCTTCTGATCCTCGGGATCTTCATGCTGCAGCTGCTGCTGGCGTTCGCAATCACCGCGTTTGGCGTGATGATCGCCGTGCGGATCAAGCAGATGCAGTCGTTCATGGGCGTGATGCAAATGATCGTGATGCCGATGTTCTTCATCTCCGGTGCGCTATTTCCGGTCGCCGGGTTGCCGCGCTGGCTCGAGATCCTCAACCGGCTCGACCCGCTGACCTATGCAGTCGATCCGATGCGGCGGATGGTGTTCAGCGCTTTGACGATCTCGCCCGCGGCCCGCCGTGCGCTGGATCCGGGCGTCACGTGGTGGAGCTGGCACGTGCCGGCGGTGTTCGAGGCCGGTGTGATCGTCGTGCTCGGGCTGATCATGCTCTCGATCGCTATATGGGAGTTCAGTACTACGGAATAGGGCCGATGTAGCGCCGGTACGCCGCAAGCCAGTTGTGCGCGATCTCGGTCTGCGCGCTGGCCAGCGTGACGGTGCCGTCGCACACGAGTGCATGGAGCCGGTCCTCGATGCTGTCCTTGGTGTTGGGGCTGGCCCCCGGCTCCGGCCATAGGTTGCGTGGATCGTTCGTCGCCCCGCCGAGCTCTAGCGAGACCAAGTGGTCGTACTCGTAGCCGCGAGCCGACCCGGCGTCGCCATACGCCGCCATGCTCGCGAACTTCTCCGGCTCGGTGATCGACTCGGACGGCCGGACCGACTCGCTGTACCCGCTGTGGCAGATCGTGCTCTGAATGTTCGCCTGCGTGACGTTCGGGCTGATCGCACCCGGCGTGCAGCGCGCATCGGGGAGCGAGAGCTCGCCGCTGCCCGACGCGTGGCACGAGCCCGCAGGCCGCTGCGGCTGCACGGTGTGGTTGTCCGCCCGCCCGACCGGCAATCGCCCCGATGACGCCGGCGGCGGGACGTGCCGAGAACGCCGATGACGGGGACGTGGATGATGCCGGTGCAACGTCGCGGCGGTCGCCATGACCGTTGTCGATGAGGTCTGGAAGGCCGTCGTCGACGCGTCGGTGGCACATCCAATCCCCGTGGCGCCGAGAAGGGACAGGAGCAGGACGGCCAGCAGGTTGCGCACCCGAGCAAGTCAAGCAGCGCCGCTGGACGGCTCAGCACAAAACAGGGCCGGCCCCCGCAGGGCCGGCCCCATCTTCAAACCGGACTACGCGTGTGCGACCGCCGGCTCGTCGGCCCGACGCGGAAGCAGTGTCTCGCGGGCGATCACGAGGCGCTGGATCTGCGCGGTGCCCTCGTACAGCTGGAGGATCTTGGCGTCGCGCATCAGCTTCTCGACCGGGTACTCCTTGATGAAGCCGTAGCCGCCGAACACCTGGACGGCGTCGGTCGTGACCTCCATCGCGGTGTCCGCGGCGAACCGCTTGGCGTGCGAGGACTCGAGCGTGTTACGCCGGCCCTGGTCGAGCAGCACGGCTGAGTTCCAGGTCGCCAGCCGGGACAGGTGAACCTTCGTCGCCATGTCGGCGATCATGAACTGGATCGCCTGGTGCATCGCGATCGGCACGCCGAACTGCACGCGCTCCTTGGAGTAGTCGATCGCGAACTCCATCGCGGCGCGAGCCACGCCGACGCCCATCGCCGCAACTCCTGGACGGGTGCGGTCGAGGGTCATCATCGCGATCTTGAACCCCTTGTTCTCCTCCCCGACCAAGTGGTCGAGAGGGATCTCGACGTCGGGGAAAGTGATCGTCGCGGTGTTCGACGCCCGCTGGCCCATCTTGTCTTCGTGCTTGTCGACGACGACGCCCGCGTCGCGCGGAACGATGAAGCAGGAGATGCCGCGATGTCCGGCCTCTTTGTCGGTCTTGGCGTACACCGTGTAGTAGTTGGCGTACTCACCGTTGGTGATGAAGCACTTCGAGCCGCTGATCACCCACTTGTCGCCCTTTCGGGTCGCGGTCGTCTTCATCCCCGATACGTCCGAGCCGGCGTCGGGCTCGGTCAGGCAGAAGGAGGCGAGCAGCGGTGCCTCGCTGAGCCGGCCGAGGTACTCCTTCTTGAGCTCCTCGGACGCGGCCAGCGCGATCGGAGCCGTCGCCAGGCCGTTGCAGGTGAGCGACGTGGCGATGCCCGAGCAGCCCCAGGCGAGTTCCTCCTCGATCAGCGCGCCGTCGAGGTAGCCGAGGCCCGGCCCACCGTACTCGGCCGGGAGGTGGCCGTTCATCAGCCCCAGCTCCCACGCCTTCTCGATGATCTCCTGCGGCCACGTGCTGTCCTTGTCGTACTCCCAGGCAACCGGCCGCATCTCCTTCTCGGCAAAGTCGTGCGCCATCTCGCGCATGCTCTTCTGCTCGTCGGTGAGCGTGAAATCAACCATCGTGGATTTCTCCTTGAACGAAGGCGCCGTCGGTGGCTGCGGGGCCTCGCCCGGTGGGCGGTCATCGGCCGCCCGGGTTGGCTCGAACTCCGTCTCCGCGTCCAGCGCGAACCTAGATTGACTAGTCAGTCAACAGCATTAAGGGTACCCGATCGCGCGGGCCACGCAAACCGTAGTCTCCCGCGACGCTGCCCGCGCCAGCCCGCCTTTTTGCCGCACCTGGCCCGGGATGCGCCACAATTTCCGTTGTGCACGCCGCGTTTGGCACCGTCCTCTGGATCGTCTGCGGGGTTGGGCTGCTCGCAGCGATCGCGGCGCTCGTCACCGGCGGCAAGACCTGGGAGGAGTTCGGCAAGAGCCGGCTGCTGCTCGATCGCGACGCGAGCTCGAGCCCGAGGGCGGGATCGGCTGCTGCGCTGCTCGAGCGCGACGCCGAGATCCGCCAGCTGCTCGAGGCCCGCAACGCCCGGCGCGCGCGTCGCGGCGAGGCTCCGATCGACGTCGAGCAGGAGCTCCAGCGGCTGACTGCTCCGCAAATCGACGCCGAGCTCCGAGCCGAGATCCGCGACCTCGTGGTCGCCCGCAACCACCGCCGGGCGAGACAGGGCAAGCCCCCGCTCGACGTCGAGCGCGAGATCGAGCGCGAGATCGCCGAGTTCGGCGGCCTCTGAGGCGCCCGTACGCCGCACGAGCGCAGGCGCTAGTGTGCAGCCCGCGATGGCTGATCCACGACGCATGGAGCTCGACGAGCTGGTCAACCGCCCGGGGACCTATTTCAATCCCCAGACCGAGGTGCTGCTGATCGTCGACGACTCCCCCGAGCTCGACTCGGAGATCTTCAACATGGAGGAGTACGAGGGCGCCGACTGGGTCCTGATCTCCGACGAGACACCGGTCGACGAGCACCGTCGCGACGAGCTACTCGAGGCGTTCCAGGTGCGATATCACCCGGGACCGGTCAGCGACGACGGCGACGAGACGCCCGACGAGCTCGAAGAGGACCACCAAGAGGTCGGACGCGAGTAGACCCCGCGCCGGGATTCGCTAGCCGCCGTTGATCAGCGTCGCGCAGCGCTGCAGCTTGGTCACATCGCCGCGGGCGTTGGTGATGCAGCGCAGGTAGCTCTGGCTCTGCGCGGTCACACCCGACGTGCTCGTCCCCGAGCCCGACGAGCCGGCGGCGCCCGTGCTTGACGACGTGCTCGGTGCCGCGGCACCGCCTGTCACTCCGGCAAGACCACCTTGGAGAGCGCCCAGCAACGTCTTCAGCTTGGCCGTGAATTCGCTATAGGGCTGGGGCGACGCCGGAGCGGTGATCGTCTGCGGCTGGTTGATGTTTCCGTACTGCATCGTCAGGCCGATACGCGCCGAGCTCAGCCCGCCGAGCTCGGTCGAGAGCTGGCCCGTGACAGGGAGCGTCAGGCCGATCGTGAGCCTGCGGACGGTCTTGTCGCCGTGTCCGGTCCAGACGTCGAAGGTGGGGTTCTGGACCTCGCCGGCGATCTTCGAGCGTGTGCTTGGTGAGATGCTGGTCGGCAGCTTGCTCGCGCCCGAAACGCCGACCGAGGAGGCCTTCTGCAGGAAGGTGTCGAGATCTCCCAGCAGCGCCGACACGTCGACCGCAGCGCGAATGTGAGTGGTCTGGGCCCCGACGACCGCCTCGTTGCCGACAATCGAGGGCGACGAGAGCCACTGGAGCGGATGGATTCCAAGCTTCGACAGTGTGCCCGAGCCCGAGCTGCCACCCGGTGAGGCAGCCAGCCCGGCGAAGCTCGACTCGAGCTTCTGGAAGGTCGCGGCCGGAAGCTGGTAGCTCGTGCCTTGCAGTGTCACGTAACCGCTGGTCCCGGTCGACAGCAGCCCGAGCGTGGCGCTGTGGCCAGCTGTGGAGAGGCTGATGTTGAAGTCCGACTTCGGCAACTTGCCGGTGCCCGTGCTCTGGAACGGACCGGCGAAGCTGAGCGAGATCGGGGTCGTGAGCGTGCTCGAGCCCGACGGCGTGATCGTCAAGCTGACCGCGAGGTTCCCGCTGTTGACCGTGTGCGCGCCGCTGAAGGTCTGGTTGAGCAGGGTCGACGCACTCGGGTTCGAGCTGCCACCGCACGCGACCAACGCCAGCGACGCGATCGCCGCTACGCACAGCGCGCACGCGGCGCGCCTGCCCCTGATCCAGTGATCCATCGAAATTTCCTCCTGCAAGGCGGCGGAACTCGAGCGAATGTAGCATCGGGGGGCGGGACGACGCGCCTGTTCAGCGCTTTAGACTCGCCCCGATCATGCGGCCGCGGACGATCCTGTACACCGGCAAGGGCGGAGTCGGCAAGACATCCGTCGCGGCCTGCACCGGCCGCAGCTGCGCCGCCGCCGGGCTACGAACGCTCGTGATCTCGACCGATCCCGCCCACAGCCTGTCGGAGTCGCTCGAGGCCGAGTTCGGTGGCGAGCCGCGCCAGGCGACCGATCGGTTGTGGGGGCTCGAGGTCAAGGCCCAGGAGCAGATGGAGCGCCACTGGTCGGGAGTGCAGGACTGGCTCGGCGAGCTGTTTCTCGAGCGCGGCCTGGACCGGATCTCGGCCGAGGAGCTGACCGTGCCGCCGGGGATGGACGAGCTGTTCTCGCTGCTCGTGCTGCAGACCGAGCATCATCGCGGCGAGTGGGACGCGATCGTCGTCGACTGTGCCCCGACCGGCGAGACGTTGCGGTTGCTCTCGTTTCCCGACGTCGCGCAGTGGTGGATCGACAAGGTCTTCCCGATGGAGCGCCAGATCCTCGCTGCGGCAAGGCCGATCGCGCGATCGCTGCTCGACATCCCGCTTCCGAGCCAGGCGGTGTTCGCCGACATCCAGCGCCTGTCGCGGAACCTGATCGAGATGAACGAGATCCTCCGCGACCGCGAGGCGTGCACGATTCGGCTGGTGATGAACCCCGACAAGATGGTGATCGGCGAGGCGATGCGGACGTTCACCTACCTGAACCTGTATGGCTACCTGACCGATGCGGTCGTCGTCAACCGGATCTTCCCGACCGCCGTCGGCGACTACTTCGCGGGCTGGCGACGGCTGCAGGAGGAGCATCTCGAGCTTGTCCGCTCGGGCTTCGGGCCGGTCCCGGTGCTGTGCGCCCCCTTCTTCGACCAGGAGGTGGTCGGCGCCGAGATGCTCGACCGCCTCGCGGGCGCTCTGTTCGCCGAACACGACCCCGCCTCCGTTCTCCACGATGCGATCACGCAGCAGCTGAGCGTCCACGAGCACGGGGCGAGCCTGAGGCTGGCCCTGCCGTTCGCCCGCAAGGGCGAGATCTCGCTGAAGAAGATCGGACTCGAGCTGGTCGTCGGCGTCGATGGCCAGCGGCGGACGATCGTGCTGCCCCCCGCGCTCGCCGCCTTCCAGCCGTCCGGCGCGACGTTCGAGGACGGCGCGCTGGAGGTGAGGTTCAATGGAGGCTAGCCCCGGCAGCGGCAGCTCGTCCGACGATGCGCTGCGGCGGCTCGAGCAGCGCCTCGACCGAGCCTCGGAGGCGGCCGAGCGACTGATCGCCGAGGCGGCCGAGGCGGCGCGGGGCAGGCGTCCCGAGGGGCCCGAGGCCTCCGCCAGTCCCGGGGCCTCCGCGAGTACCGAGGCCGGAACCGGCGAGTCCGCCGGGCCGACTGAGACGCCACCCGCCGGGTGGCAGGTTCCGGGCGCCGGGACCGCCAACGAGGGCCGCGGCGAGCTCGAGCTTCTCGCGCAGGTTCTACGCGCCGTCCGCGAGCTGATCCCGCCCGAGCTCGAGAAGCGGCTGCTCGATGCGCTGCGCGAGCTGCTGATGGCGCTCCGCGCGCTGATCGACTGGTATCTGGAGCGCAGCGAGGCGAGGCGCGCGGCGCCGGTCGAAGTCGAGGACATCCCGATCTCCTAGCCGCGGCCATGTGGCGGAGTGCCGCCGCCGGATGCATACAATCGGGTCGTGGCCCGAACCTGGATCCTCACCGGGTCGCCTGAGAATCACGCGGCGACCCGAGAGCGTGGCTTTTCCGTGATCGGCCTCAAGGAGCGCAATCGGAACCGGGCGCTCGAGATCGAGCCCGGCGACCGGATCGTGCTGTACGCGACCCGGGTCAAGGCGTTCGTTGGGAGCATTCGCGTCGAAGCCGAGATGTACGAGGACCGCGAGAAGATCTGGCCCGGCAAGCCGGGCAAGGTCGACGCGTACCCGTGGCGCTTTCCGACCTCTCCCGAAGCGGTCCTCGAGGAGGCCGACTGGGTCGCCGCCGAGTCGATCGCCGACCGCCTCGACCACGTGCGGAAGTGGCCACCCGAACACTGGACGCTGGCGTTTCAGGGGCAGATCCGTCCGATCTCCGACCACGACGCCGACGTGCTGATGGAACAGCTCAGCGCGGCCGCCGCCGCGCGCGTATGAGCGAGAGTCAGACGGCGCCCCGCGCTGCGCAGCGCCTCGGCTCGGGAGCCGGGCGGGTGATGCGCGCCTGGCGCCGGCTGCCGCCCGAACGGCGGTTGGCGGCGTTCGCGTCGCTCGGCCTGTTCTTCGCCTTGTTCCTTCCGTGGTACCAGGAGACGGTCGTCGCGGTCGGGACCAAGCCACAGGAGATCAGCGCCTCGGTCACCGGATGGGGCGCGTTCTCGTTCGTCGAGGCCGCCGTCCTGCTGGTCGCCGCGGGGGTGCTGACGCTCCTGTTCCAGCGCGCCGAGGGGCGCGCCTTCCACCTCCCCGGCGGCGACGGCGGCGTGATCACCGCCGCCGGTCTCTGGACATGCGTGCTGATCGTGTGGCGGATCTTCGACAAGCAGAGCGTCGACATCCATGGCCCCGGCACCAACATCTCCGGGATCGAGTGGGGAATCTTCGTCGCGCTCGGCGTCGCCGGCGTGCTGACCTACGCCGGCTCGCGGATCCGCTCCGCACACCGGCCCGAGCCGCCGCTTCCGGGCGAGGGCGACGCTCCCCGCCCGCCCGCCTCCGATCCGCCCCGACCCACCCGCAGGCGCCGGCCAATCGAGATCGCGCCAGAGCGGCAGTCGCAGCCTCCGGCCGACGCGGGGCGGTCGGCTCAGTCGGGGCGGTCGGCCGACGCGGGGCGCGCCGACGCGGGCGGTCGCCAGGGCTCAGCGAGCCGCCGGCCGCAGGCCTCCCCCCCGCCCCGCCCGGTCAGGCCGCCGCGCCCGGTCCGCGCCTCGGAACCTGAAACCGTCCGGATGCCAGACCGCTCCGAGGCGCCGACCCGACGCAGACGCTCGCCGCTGCCGCCACCATCGACCGCGGCCGCGGCCGACGAGCAGCTCACGATCCCGCTCGACGAGGACTCCTAGCAAGATCCCGCACGCGGCGCGGTCCCCGCGCGGCAAGCTCCTGGGCGACGGTCACGAGCACCAGCTCCGGCTCGCGCGCGACCTGACGCCCGACGAAGCGCACCACATCGATCCCGAGCTTGCGGAACGCGAGGTCCTTGCGGTGGTCACGCTCGAGGCGAGGGCGTGTCGAGTGAAAGTCGCTGCCGTCGACCTCGACGACGAGCTGCTCCGCGGGCCAGTAGAAGTCGGCCGTCCAGCGCCCGATCGAGGCATTGACCTCGGGGAGCGGCAATCCGGAGCGGCGGATCAGCTGATACAGCGCCTCTTCACCGCCCGAGTTGGTGACGGTCGAGGTCGGCCTCTCGAGCAGCTTGAGGAGCTTCGCTGAGCCCCGGCGCCCCGGGTAGCGCTCGAGCGCGGCGCGCATCTCGCGGATCGAGAGGATCCTGAGTGCGATCGCCTCGTGGAGCGCCAACTCGAGCTCGCGCTCGGCGAGGACCGCGGCGAGGTCGAGGATCGTGCGTGCGGGTGAGGTCAGCCGGATCCCGTGCCAGCTCCGGTAATCGATCGCTGCGAGCGCTGCCGTCCGGTGCACGCGGATGCGATCGCGGCCGCGAATGTGGCGCCCGATCACGGTCACTTCAACCACTCTCGGCCGAACGCGGCGGATTCCCCAGACGTGTGCTGCGGAGGCATGGCTGAGAACCGCGCCCGGCTGGGTGGCAAGGATCGCGGCCATCTCCGCGCCGTACATCGGGACCGCCGCCTGGGTCAGCCCGTAAACCCCACGGTGGTGGAGGCACAGGCGCCCGCGCCGCAGCCAGTGGTCGATCGTGGCCTCGTCGACGCCGGCCGCGCGCAGCTGCGCCCGGGTGACGTTGCCCAGCTGCGCGTCGACGCGTGCCATTACGCGCCGGTCAACGTGCCCCTCGCCTCCCGGGGCTGGCCCAGAGACACGTTCACGGCGCCCCACGCCGTCAACGTGCCCCTCGCCTCCCGGAGCCGGTCGAGAGTCACGTTGACGGCTGGGGCGAGCGCTCATGCTTCCAGTCTGGGCCCTCGACGCGGTCCGGGCGTCAATTTGCACACAGTTGTGACATCGACCCGCGGGACCGCCGGCGCGATCCGCGCGCTCCACCCGACCCGTGATAACGACTCAGCGGCCGGACGGTTGCAGCACGAACGAGAAGTACGCGCTCACCAGGCCGATCACGAGGATGCCCGTGAGGATCAGCGTCCGCGAGTGGATGATGTGGCCGAAAACGCCGATCGCGAGACCGACGATCAGGGCGGCCGTGAACACCCCGATGTGCGACGACTGGACAGCCAGGACGAGCATCACCACGGCCGAACCCTATCCTTGGGCCATGGCCGAGCGCCCCGCTTCCGTTCAAGACGTCGCCGACGGGCTCAAGCAGGCCGGCTATCTGCCGGGCGAATCGACAGCGCTGGTCTCGTTCCTGGCGGCCAAGCTCGGCAAGCCGGTGCTGGTCGAGGGACCGGCTGGGGTTGGCAAGACGGAACTGGCCAAGGCGCTCGCGCGCTACCTGCAACGTACGCTCGTGCGGCTGCAGTGCTACGAGGGCCTCGACGAGGCCAAGGCCCTGTACGAGTGGAACTACCGCAAGCAGCTGCTGCGGATCCAGACCGAGGCGGGCGCAACCGGGTGGGAGGACGTCCAGGAGGACATCTTCGGCGAGGAGTTCCTGCTCGCACGGCCGCTGATGACCGCGATCGCGAGTGCCGAGCCGGTCGTGTTGCTGATCGACGAGATCGACAAGACCGACCAGGAGTTCGAGGCGATGCTGCTCGAGCTGCTGAGCGACTTTCAGATCTCGATCCCCGAGCTGGGCCGGATCGAGGCGCGTACCCAACCTGTCGTGCTGCTGACCTCGAACAACACCCGCGAGCTGACCGAGGCGCTGAAGCGCCGCTGCCTGTACCTGTGGCTCGACTACCCCGACCTCGAGCACGAGCTCGAGATCGTCCGCCTGCACTCCCCCGAGCTCGACGAGCAGATCGCGCGCAAGCTGGTCGAGATCATCCACCAGGTGCGCGAGCTCGACCTGAAGAAGCCGCCGAGCATCGCCGAGTCGATCGACTGGGCCCGGGCGCTGCTGCTGCTCGGCGCCAACGACATCGACCACGACACCTTCCGCGAGACGATGAGCGTGATCGTCAAGCACCGCACCGACCTCGACACCGTCGCAGCACGGGTTGGCGTCAAGCTCGACCCGGCGGCGTCGAATGCCGCCTAGCCCGCCGGGTAACTCGGGCACGAAGTCGATCTACGGAGGGATCCCGGACAAGGCCCCTGGCGGCTTCGAGGGTCAGCTGCTGTCGTTCGCCGAGGAGCTGCGCGAGGAGGGTGTCGCGCTCGGCACATCGGAGATGCTCGACGCGTTCGAGGCGCTGGCGCTGGTCCCGTGGACCGAGCCGACCGACTTCAAGGAGGCGCTGGCGGCAACGATCGCCAAATCGCCCGAGGACAGGCGCGTGTTCGAGCTCGTGTTCGACCGCTTCTTCTTCCGCGCGGCCGAGGCCGAGGCGGCCCGCCAGGGCCTGTCCGAGGACAGCGCCGCGAGCGGCGGCGAGGGGCAGGAGATCAACGTCGACGCGTTGCGCCAGCAGATCGCAGCTGCGCTGCGCGACGGCTCGGATGCGGCTCTGAGGGACCTCGCGCGCCTCGCGATCGCCGCCTTCGGGCGAGGCGAGGGCTCGGGCGTGCTCGGCGTCGACGTCCAGCGGATCCGGCGCGCGCTCGGCCTGCGAGCCGAGCCTCAGCCTGACCTCCCGCTCGATGATCCCAGGCGCGAGGGCGTCCCCCGCGAGAAACTTCGTGAGTTCGAGCAGCACCTGCGGCGCGAGCTCGAGCGCGATCTGATCGAGCGGACCGCGAGCCTCCCGCCGAAACGGCCGCTGAACGAGCTCGACCGCTCGCTGCCAACCGGCCCGATTCAGGACCTCGCCCAGGTGCACAAGGTCGTGGCGCAGCTCAAGCGCCGGCTCGCGACGCAGGGCCACGAGATGAAGGGGCGCAAGCGCCACGCCCACGTCGACGTGCGCAGGACGATGCGAGCGTCGCTGCAGAGCGGCGGCGTCCCGATCGAGCTGAAGTACCGCCCGCAGCGGCCGCGGCGCCCCGAGATCCTGGTGCTGTGCGACGTCTCGACCAGCGTCACCAGCGCCTCGACGTTCTTCCTCAGCGTGCTTCACGCGCTCCATGACGCGTTTCGCAAGCTGCGCTCGTTCGTGTTCATCGAGCGGATCAGCGAGGTCACCGAGGTGTTCGAGCGCGAGCGCGACTTCCGCGCGGCGAGCGAGGCTGTGTCACGCGACGCGGGCGTCGCCGACATCTCGGGCTACACGGACTACGGTCGCGTCTGGACCGAGTTCCTGGCGCTGATCGAGGACGAGCTGCACCCGCGCGCGACGGTGATCGTGCTCGGCGACGCGCGCACCAACGGGCGGCCACCGCGCGAGGACGTATTCGCCGCGATCACCGCCCGGGCCGGCCGCACCTTCTGGCTCAACCCCGAGCCGCGGCTCTACTGGAACTACGGCGACAGCGTAATCGCGTCCTACGAGAAGTACTGCACGGCGTTCGAGTGCTGGCGGACGGACCAGCTGGAGGAGTTCGTCAAGGCGCTGACCAGGCCGGTCGTGGTGTAGGCGCGGGCCCCGATCGCTCCGAGGGGTTCTAAGCGAACCTGCGCCTCACGACGCCCTCGGACCGCGGGTAGTTGCCGGATCGAAGTTCAGTCGCAGGCTGGTCATCGTGTGCAGCCCACCCGTCGTGTAGCTCGGCGTGAAGCCCTCGGGCAGTGCGAACTGTGGGATCCGGGCGAGGAACGCCTCAAAGCCAACGTGCAGGTCCAAGCGCGCAAGGTGCGATCCGATGCAGCGGTGGCGGCCGATTCCGAAGGCCACGTGGGGATTGGGCGAGCGATCGATGTCGATCCTCATCGGATCGTCGAACTTGCGCGGGTCGAAGTTGGCCGCGGCGAAGTTGATGCAGGCCCGGTCGCCCGCCTTCAGCGTGACCCCGGCGATCTCGGTGTCCTCCTTCACGCGCCTGGCCAATGCAAATACCGACGAGGCCGTCCGGAGCCATTCCTCGATCGCCGGCGGGAGGCGCGAGGGCTCGTCGAGCAGGCGCTGGCGAGCCTCTGAATCGGTCGCGAGGAAACGCAGCCCCTCGCCCAGTACGGAGCTGGTCGTCCCCAACCCACCCTCCATCAGCTGGGCCAGGCACTTGGCCTTGTCGGTGGACTCGAATCCCTCAAATTGCCAACCGATCAGAGCGTCGACCAGATCGCCTCGGGGTGGCTCCTCGCGACGGCGCTGCAGGTAGCGATCGTTGTACTGGCAGACGCGCTCCCAGGCGGCGACGCGGTCCTCGAGGGTCGCGCCATGGAGTCGCTCGTGCATATCCCGGTGCAGCATCGGCATATCCTGCGCCGGCATTCCGCCGACGACCGTGCAGAACACCTCGCCCGCCAGCAGATCCGCGTACTGCGAGATCGCATCAACCTCACCGGCATCGATGAACGCATCGATCAAACGGTCGGCGATGCGCTGCACCGCGGGCCGGTGGCGCTCCACCGCCACCCGCGTGAGATAAGGGTTCATCAGCAGCCGCAGCGGCGTGTGAAGCGGATCTTCGACCTCCTCGGGAGCCGCTAGATCCGTCCATCCGACAGACACCCCATCCTCGCTGCTGAACACCTTTGACTGGCCCGCCCGCAGCGCATCCTCGGCGCGGTTGATGATCCAGTAGCCATCCTCACCGCGGCTACGAGTGTGGGCAACCGGACAATGCTCGAGCAAGTCGCGGTTTACGTCGTTGAATTTCTCGTTGACGACTGGAGAACGTATGTCGAAGTCGTCGTACAGAGACGGAAACGCCGGCTCACCTGACCCCATCGCATCAACTGTCATCTCGCTCCTCACTCACGAACTGACACTTCGCGCCAGACCGTACTGCAGCCGACACGCCAATCAAATTGGACGCGCGTCTAGATCGCGGGCGACGGCTGCGCGCTCAGGCGTCGCGTGCTCGTCTGGGACCGCGAGCGGCCCAGAACTCGCGCTCGAGCTCGCCCAGCTCCGTCGCCGGCTCGCCGCCCGAGGGCTCGAGCATGATCCGGTGCCAGTTGCGCTTGGCCCGGAGCCGGCCCAGCACGGCCAGCACGCTCGTCTCGAGCCGGCGGATCCAGATCTCCTCGGGCGGCATCTTCATCTGGCGCACGAGGCGCATCGCGCCGTCGAAGGCGTGCGGGTCCAACAGCGCGCCGATCACACCGGCGACGTAGTCGGGGTCGATCCGCAGCTCGCGGTCCTGCAGGTACCAGTCCGCGAGCAGCACCCACTGGGTCATCAGCGCCTGGCGGTCGATCCTGTCGAGGTTGCGGACGTAGCCGAGGTCGGCGGCCGTTGCCGCAAAGCGGTCGACGTCTCCGTCCAGCGCGGCCGACATCGCGAGCCGCTGGCGCTCGAGCGTATCGGCGCCGACCTCGACGGCGTTGCCGAAGTCGAGAAACGCCATCCGCCCATCGTCCATCAGCAGGTAGTTACCGGGATGGGGGTCGGTGTTGAAGCGCCGGATCCGGGCGATCGAGCCGAAGAAGAAGCGGAAGATGATCTCTCCGACGCGGTCGCGCTGGTCCTGGTCGAGCGCCAGGATCTCGTCGAAGCGGCGGCCCGAGACCCATTCGGAGACGAGCACGCGGCGGCGCGAGAGCGAGGTGATCACGGCCGGCACATAGATGAACGGGTGGCCCCGATAGGCACGGGCGAACGTTCGCTGCTGCTGGGCCTCGAGCTCGAAGTCGAGCTCCTCGAGCACGCGCTCGCGCAACTCGCCCGCGACCTGACGAGGATCCAGCCCAGGCGCCATCGCCTTCCCCAGCCCGACCACGACCGAGGCCATGTCGAGGTCGGCCACAAGCGCGTCAGCGATCTCCGGATACTGGACCTTGACGGCGACCTCGCGGCCGTCCTTCAGGACCCCATGGTGGACCTGCCCGATCGAGGCGGCGGCGAGCGCCTCGTGCGAGATCTCCGAGAACAGCGAATCGACCGGCTCCTCCCACTCGCTCTCGAGGACGGACCTGACCTTCTGCCAGCTCATCGCCGGGGCGGCGTCGCGCAGCTCGCCGAGCTTCTCCTGGTAGATCTCGCGGTACTCGGGAGCGAGGAAGTCGACATCGACGAACGACGCCAGCTGTCCGATCTTCATCGCGCCGCCACGGAGGTTCCCCAGGACCGCCACAGCCTGGTCGGCGACCTCGGCATGACGCTCCTCGAGCACCTTGCGCGCCTCCTCGGGCGAGCGCCCGAGGTTGGCGATCATCGCGCCGGCAAGACGCGCGCCACTCGGACCGAGCGCGGCGGTAGTGCTCCTGGCCCTGCGCGCCTTGCTTGTGGGGATCTCGTCGTTCTCTCGCGGGATGGGCTAACGCTCCTCGGCGAACTGCGTCTCGATCGTACGCGTATCACCGTTGGCGTCAGTCATTACCCATTTCGCGACATACGCACCACGCGGCAGCGACCTGATCCCGACGCCGCGGCGGTCCTCGACGTCGCGCTCGTGCACCAGCGCCCGCTTGGAGCCATCGGCCATCACGGTCAGCGAGATCCGGGCGCCGGTTGCGAAGCTCGACCCCTGCGGCGCGGGCAGGTCGCTGCGCGCAAACGCGATGAACCGTCCGTATACGGTGTCGCCGTCGGCCGGCGTGATGTGATCGATCTCGGGCACCTGGGTGACCGTCTGCCCGCCGCTGAGATCGTCGGTCTGTTCGATGTGGAGCGCCGACAGCCCCGAAGCGTCCCCGTTATCGGGGCACAGCGTGCCCTCGCCTGCGATCCCGAGCCCGATCGCGCCGCTGATCGGCGGCCGTGACAGCGGCCGCCCGTAGTAGTCACCGGGTTGGCAGCTGCCGCCCGCGACGACGGTCCGCGTGCCGCGGATGTCGACCCGGAGATGGGCCACGTGCAGCCGTGTCAGTACGCGCCCGACGCCGTTCTGGAGCGTCAGCACCTCGCCTCCCCGGATCGGATGGGCAAAGGCGGCGAACCGCGCGACGCCGTCGGCGTCGGCGCCGGCGGCTGCGGTTCGGTTCCAGACCTTGTAGGTGGATCCGGGATGCAGTCCTGAGCAGCGCACCGTCTGTGCGCGGAGGTCGGCCGTGCACGACGGGAAGCCGCTCGGCGCCAGCAGGATCTGGCCGTTGCCGAGCGCCGACACGCTGTTCGGCTCGCCAGCCGGGACGATCAGCTTGATCAAGGCCCCGGACGGGTTGTCGATCGTGACCGCGCGGTTGTCCTCGCTGCTGATCGTGACGCGGGTCCGCGGCGTCACAGCGGGCGTCTGGACGGTCGCGACGTCGGTCTCGCCCGCGCACAAGGAGACTGGTGGGGCGGTCGTGTGACCGCCGACATCGACTCCCAGCACCCCGTTCTGGAAGCAGGGCGAGACCTGGACCGAATGCGACTGCACCCGGTAGCCGTTGTCGAGGTCGAACCACCCGGTCCAGCCGGAAAGCGTGAACGGGTTACCGCCCGAGCCGGTGGCGATCACGTCGGGTTTGGGCCCGCCCGCGCCGTAGCGGACGACCACCACATCGCGATCGTCGCCGGGTGCGTGCACGACGCCGCGTGGACCCTCGAGGTCGACCGGCCCCCAGCTGCCGTTGGCGCGGGTGCGCGTCGAGGCGAGCCCCTCGATGTCGCCGGCGCCGCGGATCAGCGCGACCTGGACCGGGACCCCGCCCCGCCCGAAGCCGATGTTTCCGCTCACGGAGGGGCTGAACTGGCGCAGCGTGACCCGCGCCAGAGGCAGCGACGAGCTGGTGCTCGTCGAGTGCTGTTCGCAGCCATTGCGCGCGTTTGACCACATCTCCTGGCTCAGGTACTCGTGACCGTTGATCACCTCGTTGTAGGGCGAGCCGTCCGGGGCGTAGCCGAGCGGCGTGCCGTACTCGGGGAACTCGCATTTGTCCGCGACCTCGTATCCGTTCGGGTCCATCCACCCGGTCCCCTCGGGATCGGTCATCGCCTCGACGGTCTCGTGCGCGGCGGTGTCGATCGAGCTCTCGGCCTCCGGGTTGCCCTCGGGATCGGCGCCGGGTGGGGGCGCGAACTCGATCAGTGGGTCGGGCACGACCGCGTAGATGTTGGGGCCGTGCCCGAGGTTCGACAGTGAGTGATAACCCGCGAACGCGGTCGTGCCGCAATCGCCGAGCGCGTCGCAGGTGTCGACGTCGGGCGGCAGGAACACGAACCACAGGTCGTGGAGGCCGTGCCCGCTCGGATCGCGCGCGTCGATCAGCTTCTCGAGCTCGCGATCGATCTGCAGGTCGGTGACGCAGGTCGGGACCCCGGCCGGCGATGGGCATTGCTTGCTCGCCGGCGGGTAGGGATCGGTGTCGGTGATCGAGTCCGACGCGGCGTTGTACGCGATCCGGTAGTGAGCCGAGGAGCGGTCCGGGTACTCGGTCAGGGTCGAGAACTCGTTGCCCGTCGACCCCGAGTCGTGGGCGACGTCGGTGAAGAATTGGTCGATCAGCGGCCGGTAGCCGAGCACGCCCGCGGACGGCGAGCCGTCGAAGTGGAATCCGCTCGGCGCCCACCAAACCGTGTGAACCGTGACGTGATGCATCACCTCGCCGCCGTGGAACACGACCGGGATGTTGGTCCCGGTCGCCGTGTCCTGGTGGCCCGCGGGTGGGACGATCCCCATCAAGCCCTTGATCCGCGGTCGCCAGCGCGTGTGCGCGCCGGCAGGCGACGCGCACGCGAGCAGCGCGACGACCGATCCAACCAAGCAGCAGAGCCTCATGCTCCCCACGCCCGGGACGTTAGCGCACCGGCACCGCGCGGTAGCATCAGGGCATCAACTGACAACCCAGGGGGGCTGGCGGGAAAGCCGGCTGAGATAGCGCCCTACGCATCGCACGACCCGGCGCTGACCCTTCGAACCTGTGGGGTAATGCCCGCGGAGGGAGCAGCAAGCGCATGATCGAGGCTCCCGTACAGGAGCCTCGCGATCTTGATAGGCCCGGTGGGGTCGTGGTCGAGCTCGTGAGCCGCAGATTCGCCCACAAGCGCGCCGAGGTGAGCGCCCTCGACGGCATGTCGCTGCGCGCCGCCAGGGACGAGGTCGTGGCCGTGGTCGGGCCGAGCGGGTGCGGCAAGACGACCTTGCTCGAGCTGATCTGCGGGCTGCAGTCGCCCGACGCCGGGACCGTGCACGCCGAGCCGGCGGTGCTGATGCCCCAGCGCGACCTGCTGCTGCCGTGGTGCTCGGCGATCGACAACGCGGGGCTCGCCCTCCGTGCCCGTGGCATCGCCCGCGCCGAGGCGAGGGCCACGGCCGCGCCATGGTTCGATCGCTTCGGCCTGAGCGGGTTCGAGCGTGCCCGCCCGAGTGAGCTCTCGGGCGGGATGCGCCAGCGCGTTTCGTTCCTGCGCTCGCTGTTGGCCGGCAAGCCGGTGCTCGCGCTCGACGAGCCGTTCGCGGCGCTCGACGCGATCACCCGGACCGAGATGCAGGGCTGGCTCGGGCACGCGCTCGAGCTCGAGCCGCGCACGGTCGTGCTCGTCACGCACGACGTCGAAGAGGCGGTCGTGCTCGCCGACCGCGTCGTCGTCATGTCCCCGCGGCCGGGGCGGGCGGTGGCCGAGATCGAGATCGGGGTGCCGCGCCCGCGGCGGCGCACCGATCCCGCGGTTGTCGAGCTGCGCGAGCGCGCGCTCGAGGCCCTGGGGGTGGCGGGATGAAGCGGTGGCTGCCGGCGGTCGTGCTGCTGGTGCTGCTGCTCGGCGCGTGGGAGGTGTACGTCGACGCAGGCGGAGCCGATCCCGCGATCCTGCCGGCGCCGCACGCGATCGCCAAGTCGATGTACGTCGATCGGTCATTGCTGTGGTCGAATTTCGTCGTCAGCGCCGAGGAGGTTCTGCTCGGGATTCTGGTTGCGGCAGCCGCGGCGCTGGCGCTCGCGGTCGCGATCCATTTCTCGCACACGCTCCGTCGCGCGCTGTATCCGCTGATCATCGCCTCGCAGGCGGTGCCGGTCCCGATCATCGCGCCGGTGCTGGTGCTGTGGCTCGGCTTCGGGATCGCCCCAAAGCTCGTCGTGATCGCGCTCGTGTCATTTTTCCCAATCGTCGTCACGACCTTCGCGGGCCTGGCGTCGGTCGATCAGGATCTGCTGAAGCTGATGCGGACCTTCGACGCTCCCCGGCGGCGGACGTTCTGGCACGTCGAGCTGCCGTCGGCGCTGCCGGGCGTGCTGACCGGCGCCAAGATCGCCGTCGTCGTCGCGGTGATCGGCGTCGTCTTCGCCGAGCTGTCGGGGGCGAGCTCGGGCCTCGGCTACCTGTATGAGCAGGCAGAGGCGCAGCTGCTGATGCCGCGAGCGTACGCGGCGATCGTGATCCTGTCCCTGTTCGCGATCGCGCTGTTCGCGCTTCTGACCCTGGCTGAGCGGCTTGCGCTGCCGTGGGCCTACCAACCCCGAGGAGATCGATGAAACGTCTGATCGTGGTCGTGCTGATCCTGCCCCTGGCACTCGCCGCCTGCGGCGAGAAGAAGACGACGCTGACACCGTCGCCGGGAAGCTCTCAATCGCTGACGCTGATGCTCGATTGGGTGCCCAACGCCGACCACGTCGGCATCTATCAGGGGCTCGCCGACGGCGACTTCAAGCGCGCGGGCATCGATCTCCACATCCAGATCCCGTCGGACCCGTCGACGCCGCTGCAGCTGCTCGAGGCGGGTAAGGTCGACATGGCGATCTCGTACGAGCCCGAGGTCCTGCTGGCGCGCAACCGGGGATGGCCGCTGGTGTCGGTCGGGGCGATCGTGCAGCAGCCGCTGACGTCGATCATCTCGATCGGGTCAAAGCACATCACCAGCGCCAAGCAGCTGCGCGGTAAGACCGTCGGCACGGCCGGCATCCCATACCAGGACGCGTACCTGACGACGATCCTCGCCCACGAGGGCGTGCCTCAGAGCTCGGTCAAGGAGACCAACGTCGGCGCCAACCTGGTGCCCGCGATGCTCTCGGGGCGGGTCGACGCGACGCTCGGCGCCTATTGGAATGTCGAGGCGATCGAGCTCGCGCAGAAGGGCAAGCACCCGAACGTGATCCGGATGGATCAGGTCGGCGTCCCGACCTACGACGAGCTCGTGCTGGTCGTGCGACGGGCCACGCTCAGCAACAACTCCGATCTGGTCAGGCGCTTCGTCCAGGCGCTCGCGCGCGGATATGAAGCCGCCCGCCGCGACCCCGATGCTGCGGTCGCGAACCTGATCCGCGCGAACCCTGGCCTCGACGCCAGCTTTCAGCGTGCGAGCGTCCGCGCGACGATGCCCGTGTTCTTCCCGAGTGGCGGGCATCCGTGGGGGTGGCAGAACTCGGCGCAGTGGAATGCGTATGGGGAGTGGATGCTGAACCACCACCTGATCTCCAACCCGAACGCGATCGTCGACGCGTCGACCAACGAGGTGCTCGCCGGTCAGGGTCCTTGATCGCTCGCCAGCGGCGCCGCGATCCAGCGCGCGAGCGACCGCGAGCGAGCGATCATCGGCCCGAACTCGCGCTCGTCGGCCGGCTCGAACTGCTCGTCGTAGATCGCTCGCAGCCGCGGGCGCAGCTCGACATCGACGAGCTCTAGGAAGCCCCCGAGGTAGCCGGGTTCGGGCGGCGCAGCGAGCTTCAGAAAGCGCGCCTGGAACCGTCGATAGCCGGAGACCGCCAGCTGGAGACGGTGATCGTCGCGGCAATGCGGGTCGGCTGCCAGGATCTCGCCGACGCGCTCGGGCGACAGGCGCTTGAGGATGCGGGTGAACTTGTCCTGCGCGCTGCGCGTCGGATGCAGGATCGGCCTGCCCGCGGTCGAGTAACCAGGGCGAGGCGGGCCCCATTCGCACAGCAGGCGGATCGGGTCGATCCCGGCGCCGGAGGGCGAGAAGCCCTCGTCCAAGATCACGAGCGCGACCTCCATGCACTGGCCGCAGGTGCTGCACGCACGCTCCTGCCCGGTGGCCCGCCAGCACGAGAACTGCAGGTCCGCGAGATGCCTGTAACGGCGCCACAGTAAGCCCTGGACCTGCTGCATATGCAGCGGATAGGTGAGCGACCCCGGGCGTTGGCCGAAGCGCGCGAGCATCGCGCTGAGCGCCACTTGGATCGGCGCGGCGGCGGCGAAATGGCCATGCTGGATCACCTCGCCGCGGTGTGAGGCGTTGTACTGCAGGTCTGCCTCGGATGCCTGGAGCGCCAGCCCGATTCCCCGCGCCGCGGCGGCGATCACCGTGGCCGCCTGGTAGAGCAGGACGTCGGTCAGCTCATTGACGGTGATCAGGCAGCCCGCGTTACCCGAGAAGTCGTTGCGCCAGCTGGCCCGGAAGTCGCTGTGGACCTCGACGAGCTCGACCGGGAGCCGGCGGCCGATCTCGCTGAGCGTCTGCGCCCGCGCCGGACCGACGTGATCGCGCGCCCACGGGACCGGTGAGGTCGTGGTCACGAGCAACACCTTGTCGGTCAGCTCGGCTAGCAGCGCCGCCTGCAGGAGGCTGTCCTTGCCGCCGCTGAACGAGCTGGCGCTGCCGGCGGCCGCGTCGGCGCTGCCGGCGGGCGCGAGCCTCGGACCATCGTCGTGCAGCTCGACGCGGCGGCGACGGCCGGCTGGTCCACCGTATGCCTCGATCTGCAGAGCCGCGACGTCGATCATCCGCAGCCAGAACTCGCGCTCGGCGGGGCCGATGTAGTTTGGAAGCTCGACTCGGCACGGTGCCAGCAGTGCCCAGTGCGTGTGCAGGCAGATCAGTGCGATTCGCAGCCACAGCGCCCTCGGTACGGCGCCGAGATCGATCTCGGGCGGGAACGAGAGCGTGAATTGGTTGGCGAGGTACAGCTCGGTGGCCGGCGATACGTTCCAGCGAAACTCCACCTGGTGCGCGCCGATCCGCGGCGCCTGCAGGCGGATGCGGTGGTGAATGGGGCCGGTGCTCACGACGAGCGGAGTGTGCGCGCGAGCCTGCCGGCGCGCGCCCGTGCCCGGTAGTAGCGCCCGACCAGCCGCCACGCGCGCGATGCACGGACCGCGGCGAGCTCGTGGCTGCACCGCTCGAGCCGTGCCTCGGCGTCGGCCGCGCGGGTCGCTGCCCGCTCGCGTTCGATCCCGAGCGTGGAGTCGAGCTCGCCGGCGCTCCACATCGTCAGGAACCGGCTCGGCCCGAGCTCGCCGAGGATCGTCAGCAGCAGCCGCGCCGCCGGCAACTCGAGCGAGCCGTCGGCGAGCAGCAGCGTTGGAAGCACCCGCACGAGGTCGGTCCGCGGCACCAGCCCGTGGAGCGTGTAGAAGCGCGCGATTTCGACCAGGGTCGGAAGTGCCAAGCACCGCTCCCGGAACGAGGCCGCCTTGAACCGCGCGGGGGCGAGCTCACCGTGCAGGGTCCCGTGGGCTTGGTTGCACGCACGAAACGCGGAAGGTTCTCGACGGCCGATCCGGTACGCCCACTCACGGTCGGCGAACGGTGCCGCCGGGAAGGCCGCGAGCGGGTATCTGATCAGCGCCTGACGGCGCACCAGCAGCGCCGTGAACGGCGCCCAGTCGCAACTTCGCTCGCGGGAGCCGAGCCGGAACTCGACGATGCCGCCCCATTCGCGAATCTCGCCGCCACAGTGGCCGGGCCCCCCTGCTCGCGTCGCGATCGCGGGGCACGCGGCGATCGCCCTGGGGTCCTCGTCGAGCTCGGAAACGAGTCGTCCGATGGCCCCTGGCGCAAGCTCGACATCGCCGTCCAGCAACAGCGCGTAGTCGGTCTCGAGCGTCGCGAGATCGAGCTCCTCGGCGAGCACGACCTCGGTTTGCGGGTCGGCGAGGATCGACTCGGTTGCGCCCAGAACTCGATGGGAGCTGCAACCACCGGCGATTACGGCCGTTACGCGCGGGCGAGCACGCCGGGCCGGGGACGGCGGGCGAGCACGCCCGGCCTCGGCCGTTGGAAGCCATCGCAGCGGCTTCTCGCCGAGTGCGTAGTCGGCGATCGCCCGCAGCTTGGAGCTCCTGCACGGCCCCACCTCCACCTGCTTGTCGAGCATCGCCGCGGCGATCATCACGTGTGCGCGGTTGGTGCGGACGACGGCGCGGTCGGCGATCGCGTCGAGCCAGTTCGGCAGCGACCCGGCCGTCACGGATATGTCGTCGTTGCCCGTGGGCGGCTGCCAGCCTGCAGGCGCCTCGCGGTCGGTGCGGAACGCGTTGAGCACCCCCGAGCCATCGCGGCGATAGGGCTCGAAGTCGTAGTAGAACGCGCCGTCGAGCGCCAGGCGGGCATCGCACAGATCGCGAATCCGCTGAAATGTCTCGCGCTCGCGCGCGAACACGATCGCGCTCGTCGAGGCGAGGGTCTCGCGCACGCTGCGCACGGCGAGATCGAACGTGCTCGGCAGCACGATCACTCGCTGGAACCGCTGCTCGGCGACCCGCAGCGCCCAGGGTGCCCACTCGTGGTAGGCGGCCGAGAACGCGCCGCCGCCGACCAGCAGCGCCAGCTCCGCCTCGGTTCCGGCGAGCTGATCGAGCTCGATCTCGCGGAACCGACGGTCGCTCAGCAGCGCACGCGTTCCCTCCAGGATCAGCTCGTCGCCCGTGTTGCCGGCACCGCGAATCAGGGCGAGATCCACGCAGTCGTCGATCGCGGCTGCAATCTCCCCAGCGCTCTGCTCGATCTGCATCGCAAGCGACAAGGCCGAGATCTTGTCATCATGTTGACGACGGGGCAGACGCTGGCTAGGGTCAAGGCCGGCGTTGGAAAGAAAACTCTTATTGAAGGGTGGAAACATGGCTTACGAGGATTCGGGGGTGGCCGTGATGGCCGGTAGCGGCACGCCGCTCGTTCGCGAGGCGTTTACGGCCGTGCTCGAGCGCGAACTCGAGAGTGGGCTCGGCGCGTTCGGCGATGGCCCGCCGGCTCAGACGCTCAGCGACAGCCCTTCGGCGCACACGTTCAGCGACGGTACCGGCGGCCAGATGTTCAGCGACGGCCCCGGCGGCCAAATGTTCAGCGACGGCCCCAAGCTGCAGGCGTTCAGCGACGGCCCCCCGGCCAGCTGAGATAGCCACCGCCTCTCCCGCCCGTCGGCCGGTCGAGATGGCCGACGCCGCAGCTCCGGCCCTCAGCCCCTTCATCCTGAAGGTCGCCTCGCGCTGCAACCTGAACTGCTCGTATTGCTACGTCTACAACAAGGGCGACACGAGCTGGCGCGCGCGCCCGGCGCTGATGTCGGAGGAGACGTTCGACGCGACGATCGAGCGGATCCGCCGGCACTGCCGGCGCAGCGGCCAGAGGACCGTCTCGATCCTGTTCCACGGCGGCGAGCCGACGCTCGTCCGTCCCGCGAGGTTCGCCGCAATGTGCGCCACGGCGCGCGAGCGGCTCGAGCCGGCGGTCCAGGTCAGCTTCTCGGTCCAGACCAACGGCACCCGGCTCGATCGAACATGGATCGAGCTGCTGCGTGAGCACGACGTCCAGATCGGCGTCAGCCTCGACGGGCCGGAGGATGTCAACGACAGCGCCCGTGTCGATCACAAGGGCCGCGGCTCCTACCGGGCCGTGGCCCGCGGGATCGAGCGGCTGAACGCCGCCGGGGTGCCGTTCACGATCCTGTCGGTCGTCCAGCCCGGGGCGGATCCACTCCGAACGCATCACCACTTCCTGGAGCTCGGCTGCCGCTCGCTGTCCTACCTGCTGCCCGCCGAGACACACGAGACGGTCCGCCCGATCCGAGCGAGGTTCGGGCCGACGCCGTGCGCCGACTTCCTGATCCCGATCTTCGACGACTGGTGGGACAACAGCACGATCGACGTGCGGATCCGCGAGTTCTGGGAGATCGGGCGGGTGATCCTCGGCGGTCGCAGCCAGCTCGACAGCATCGGCAACCCGGGGATCCGGTTCGTCTCAGTCGAGACCGACGGGTCGATCCACGGACTCGACAAGCTCCGCGCCGTCGCGGACGGGATCACCGACACCGAGCTGTCGGTGCACGACAACGACTTCGCCGAGCTCGCGCAGCTCAGCAGTCTGCACGCCACCGTGATGCGCGGGATGCCGCTCCCGACCGGGTGTCGGTCGTGTCCCGAAGCGGACACGTGCGGCGGCGGCTATCTCCCGACCCGATACTCGCGCGAGCGCCAGTTCGACAACCCGAGCGCGTGGTGCGCCGATCTGCTCGCGCTGTTCTCGCACATTCGCACTCGGATGGGAATCTCGCCAGAGGAGACCTGCGCACGGCGCAGCGAGCGTGAGGCCGCAGCGGTCGCAGCAGCAGCGGCGGCGGCCGCCTAGCGGCTAGCGCTGATCCCTGATCGAGAATGCCAGCCGCGTCGCCAGCGCCATGATCGTCAGCTGCGGGTTGACGCCGAGAGCGCTCGGCACGACCGAACCATCCGCGACATACACGCCGCGAACGCCGTGGAGCTGCAGCGTTCCGTCGACGACCCCGTGGCTCGGACGAACATCGGCCCTGGCGGTGCCGAGCGGGTGAAACGCCATCAGCTTCAGCTCGTGCCGACGCGCGCGCTGCGGCCGGACACCGGCCGGCAGGGGTAGGAAGACCTCGAGCGCACCGGCTGCCGTGAACAGCTGCTCGAGCCGCATCAGCCCGGTCCGGAACCGCGCGAGATCGGCCCGGCACAGGTCATAGCGGATCACCGGGCGCGAGCCGAGCAGCTGCAAACGGCCACGCGAGCTGTCGCTGACCATCAGCCCGAACGAGGCGAGATGGCGGTACTGCGCCATCATCTCGGCGTGGCGCGCGCCCGCGAGCGGCAGCGACATCGCTGCGTACGCCGGCGGTCCGGCGACGCCCTCGAGCATGATTCCGTCGGCCGCGAACTGATCGACGTAGAAGCTCTGCGGCACGCCCCGTGCCATGTCGACCACGTGCGGCATCCGCGCGAGCGCCGCCGTCGCCGGATGCAGCGACAGGTTTCGCCCGAGCTGGCCTGACTCGCCGCGGAGGCCGCTGCGTGCGAGCAGGGCCGGCGTGTGGATAGTTCCCGCCGCAACGACGACCATCGGCGCGTCGACCACGAGGCCGCCGTCAGCCTCGACGCCCGCCGCCCGGCCCGACCTCAGGCGGATGCGCCGGGCCCCGGTCCCGGCGATGATCTTCGCGCCGGCGGCGCGAGCGCGCGGGATGTAGGTGATGCCAGTGTGCTGCTTGGCGGAGGTCGGGCAGCCGAACACGCACACGCCCGAGCCAACGCAGCCCTTCGCGTTGCGGCGCAGGTACCCGTGCGACCAGCCCAACCGCTCGGCCCCCCTCCGGGCGACCGCGGCGTTGTTGCCGGCCAGCTCGGGCGTCACCTCCCCGACGGACAGAGCTCGCTCGACGCGCTCGAAGTGCGCGCGCATCGACTCCTCGTCGAGCTCGAGCCCGAACTCGTCCCGCCACCGCGCCAGAACGCGCGGCGGCGTCCGGAAGCACGTGCCCGAGTTGACCAGTGTCGTCCCGCCAATCCCACGACCGAGCGGGAGCCCGACCGGCGGGTTGCCGACCGTGACGGTCTGACCGCCGTCGCGGTAAAGGCGGGCGAGCATCTGCGGCGGTCGAGCCGTGAACCGGTCGGGGTCGTGCTCGGGGCCCTGCTCGATCACGACCACGCGCGCGCCCGCTTCGGCGAGCTCCGCAGCCACCACCGCGCCGCCGGCTCCGGCGCCGACGACGCACACATCCGCCTGCAGACTGCCGCTCACGGCCGACCCTGATCGGCGCGCAGCCGGCGCCCGCGAGCGACGACCGCATCGGCGTCGTAGCCGAGCTCGCGCGCGACGCCGGGATCGTCGTAGCGAGCCATCGCCAGCAGACTGTCCGCTGCCACGAGCGCGAGCGGCAGCGCTGACAGCAGCGCCCGGCCGCGCGGGCGGCGGCCCAGCGTCACCAGCATCCGCGCGCCCGGCCGCTGGGACGCAGGGCCGGCGTCGATGAAGCGATCGAGGCTCGATGCGGTCATCTCGCGTCGAGCATCCGCTGCTCCTGGGCCCTCGCGAGCTCGGCGATCAGGCTCGCCGCGCCGTCTCCGTCGCGCTCGCGAATCGCGCCCGCGATCTCGCGGTACAGCGGAGCGAGCTGCTCGGGAGCGGCGAGCATCGGGGCGAAGCGGGCAGCACTCGGCAGGTACAGCTCACGGACGGAGTTCATGATCAGCTCGAACACGAGGTTCCCGGCCGCCTGCACGAGGGCAGCCATGTACGCCCAGTCGGCCACCAGCGCGGCCGCGTCGCTGTCGGCCGCTCCGACCTCACGGGCCAGACGCTCGAGCTCGCGTGCCTGCTGATCGGACCGTCGCAGCGCGGCCAGCCGCGCGGCCTCGACCAACAGCAGGCGCCGCGCCTCGAACAGAGCGGCGGTCATTTCGCTGCCTGCGTCGCCACGACCGGAAAGCGCCTCGAGCCCGCCGGAAGCGCGCCAGTCGAGCACCCTGGTGGCGTCGCCATGGCGGACCACGACGAGGCGCAGCTGCTCGAGCCGCTTCAGCGCCTCACGCACGGACGCCATGTTGACCTCGAGCTCGCTGGCGAGCGCGCGCTGCGGCGGCAGCCGCTCGCCCGGCTGATAGCGCCCGGACACGATCGCCTCCCGGAGCTCTGCGAACACGAGGTCGGGAACCGATGCGCGGTTGAGCGGGCCGGGCACAGTTTGAATGTATCAGTGTTCGGAACACTGCCGCGGCGAGTCGTGGCGTACCGTTCGCAACAGATGAACGCGTCCTCTCGCGAGCCTCGCACGACGGAGCCCCAGGCCGGAGCGAGCACGGCGGCGCTGATCGCAGCGGCACGTGAGCTGTTTGCGCAGCGCGGCTACGCCGACGTCGGGACCGAGGAGATCGTGCAGCGCGCCGGGCTGACGCGCGCAGCGCTGTATCACCACTTCAGGGGCGGCAAGGAGGACCTGTTCGCGGCGGTCCTGGTTCAGGTCAGCTCCGAGACGGCGCAGCACGTGATCGCCGCGGCGGCGGCGGTCGAGGACCCGTGGGAGGCACTCGTCGTCGGGACCGATGCGCTCCTCGATGCCTGCGCCAGCCCGGAGGTCCAGCGAATCATGCTCCGCGATGGCCCATCCGTGCTCGGCTGGGACATGTGGCGAGCGGCCGACGGCGACTTCGCGCTGACGCTGCTCGAGACCGCGCTCCAGCGGGCGATCGACGCCGGCGAGCTGATCGACCAGCCGGCCCGCGCGCTCGCCCACGTGCTGCTCGGGGCGCTCGACGAGGCCGCGATGGTCGTCGCCCGCGCCGAGGATCAGGCCGACGCCCGCGCCGAGATGCGCCAGACCGTGCACCGCCTGCTCGTGGGCCTCCGCGGCCCAACGACCTGAGCCGATGATCCTGCGAGACGAGGGCGAGGAGGGTGTGCTCGCGATCGGCCAGGCCTCGCACGCGTGGATCTCTGGCCAACTGGCTCGCGCCTGGGGCAATCGGCGATTCGGCACGCTGCACCCCTTCGAGGAGGTGTGCCTGGCCGCCGAGCAGCACGACGTGGGGATGGCGATGTGGGACCTGACGGCGAGTTTCGATCCGGCCACCGGTCTGCCCTACTCGTTCTCGCAGATGCCGCTCGGACTGCACATCGGTCTCTGGGGTGCGGCACCCGAGAAGCTGCTCACGCAGTCACGTTACGCCGCGCTGCTCGTGTCGATGCACGGCATGCGCCTGTACGAGCTGCGCGACCTCGACGAGCTCGATCGCGAAGCGGCGGACCGGGTGCGCGCGTACCTGCACGATCAGCGTGCCCTGCAGCAGCGACTGATCGACTCGCTCGCGGCTGACCGGTCCGCCGTCGCCCGTAACAGCGATCTGATCTGGACCTGGGACTTCGTCTCGCTGGCGCTGTGTCTCGACTGGCCGCCGTGCGAAGTCGCTTCGGTCCCGTCGGCGGACGGCCCGGTGACCATCCGGCTCTCGCCGACCGGGGAGCACCGCACGGTCATCGATCCATGGCCGTTCACCGCCGAGACGGTCACCGTCCGCGCCGAGGGCCGTCGTCTGAGCGGAGGCTACGAGAGCGAGGCGGCAATGCGAGAGGCACTCGCCGGCGCGAGCTGGGAGGCGATCGCCTTCGAGCTGCGCAGGGCGTAGGCGCCGGCGAGCCCAGCCCAGGGCGCGTACGGTGCGAAGAACTCCTGCACATCTGCCTCGGTCGCACGCGCATACGGATCGCCGGTGGTGAGCCGCCCGACCAGCTTCACGTACGCGAGATCGCCGGCCGGGATCTGGTCGAGTCTGCTCTGGCCCAGCAGCGCCAGCTTCTGCACCGTCCAGCTCCCGATGCCACGGATCGCGCGCAGGCGCAGCCAGCCGCGCTCGTGGTCGGGCGCCAGTAGGTCGACACGGCCCGACGCCACCTCGCGGGCGGCGCGCACGAGCGTGACGGCGCGCCCCGGCGAGATCCCGCAGGCTTCGAGCAGCGCCGGCGCCTGGCCGGCGAGCACCGCTGCGGGCGGCGAGTTGCTCAGCCCCCACTTCTCGCAGCGGCGCCCGAGCCGATAGGTCAGCGCCCGCTCGATCCCGGCGGCGCGCTCGGCCTCGATCAGCTGCTCGCAGATCGCCCATGTGAGCGCCTCGAACGGTTCCGGCCGCCCGGTGATCCGCAGCCGCGGATTGGAGCGGACGGCCCGCCCGATCAGCGGGTCGAAGCGGAACCGCTCATAGAACGCGCGCAGATCGTAGTCGACGCCCAGCGCCAGTCGCATCCGCTCGATCGCCCACCGCGCGGCTTCGGGCTCGCTGGAGCTCGCGCCAAACAGAACCCGGTCGCGCCCGATCTGGGCGACACGCACGACGATCGCCACCTCGCCGCGGTGCAGCAGGCGATGCAGGACGCCGCCGCGGACGCGCATCAACCCATCGAGGCCACCGTGGCGCGGCAGCGCGAACGGCCACGGCGGCCGCACCTCGACCCGCAGCTCGGGGCCGTTCACTCTCCAGGCTTGGCGAGCAGGTGGACGTCGACCAGGAAGGTACGGCTGCCGACGATCGGAAGCATGTCGATCGGCCGCCGGGGGGAACGGCGCTGTGCCCGGGCGAGCTTGCGCGCGCCGTGGCGGCGCACCAGTGCGACCGTGGCAGCGCCGGCGACAAAACCAGTAGCCGCCGCCGCGGCCGCCTGGACGGCCGGCAGCGATGCGCGTTGAGCGGGCTCGATCGCGCGCACCTGGGCGAGGACCGGGAGGCCGTCGACCGTCTCCTCGGCCGCGCTCAGCGACCCGTCACTCGGGAAAACAACCTCGTCTGTCATGAGTCGTGCATGGTGACAGCGGAGCCGGTCAACTTCAAAGCATCTTCTCGTAAACCCGGTAAGTACGAACGATCTTGCCCCCCATCCCCTCCATCGCACGGTTCATCGACTTGTTCGACTCGAGGATCCAGCCGGTCTCACCGCTCTTCTGAGGCGTCCGTTCGGCCGAGTCGTAGTGGAGCTCATAGAACTTCGCGGCGACCCCGGTGTGCTGCCATTCGCGCTTGACCCCGAGCGCGAATACGCGCACGCGGTCGATCTTGCGCCGGTACCAGAGCGCCTTGGCCCATCCGAATGGGAGCAGTCGGCCGCCGAGGTGGATCAGCACCTCGTTGTAGTCGGGCAGCGTCAGCGCCGCGCCGACCGTCTCGCCGTCCTTCTCGGCCACGAACGCCCAGTTCTCGTCGAGGATCGGCTTCAGGTCCTTGGCGTAGTGCCGGACCTCCTCCTCGGTCAGCGGCACGAACCCCCAGTTGCGTTCCCAGGCCGCGTTATAGACCTCGAGGAACCTGCCGATCTCGGCTTCCATGTCCTTCTTGCGCATCGGCCGGACCGTGATCCCGTACTTGGACTGCACTTCTGTCGCGGCGCGCCAGATCGCCGGATGAACCTTGTCTCGCTCGCGGACCTTGAGATCCCACATATACAGATCCATTGCCTTGGCGAACCCGGCCGACTCGATCAGATCCGGGTAGTAGCGGTGGTGCCAGTTGGTCAGGATCGTCGGCAGCAGCTCGTGGCCGTCAATCAGGACCCCGCACTCGTCGTTGGTCGTGAAATCCATCGGGCCGACCATCCGGTCGCGATCGCGCCCACGTAGCCACGCCTCGGCGCTACCCAGCAGCGCCGCCGACGCCTCCGGATCGCGCTCGCACTCGAAGAAGCCGAACAGACCCCAGTCGTGTTGCTGGAACTCGTTGAAGTGACGGTCGATGTGAGCGGTGATCCGTCCGACCGCCCGACCGTCGCGCCATGCGAGGAAGTACTCGGCCTCCGCGTGCTCGAAGAACGGATTCCGCGCCCGGTCGAAGAACCGCTTGCGCTCGAACAACAGCGGGGGAACCCAGTACGGCTCGTTACGATAGAGGCGCCAGGGCAGCTTGATGAATGTGTCGAGTTCGCGTTTGCCTGCGACCGGACGAACCTCAAGCGCCATATCGGCCGGGAAACCTACATGCCCACCACCGTCGACGTTTTCGCCAAGGCCCGCACGTTCGAGCGGCTCGAGATCCTCAAAGCCGCGCGCGAGTACGACATGCTGCCGTACTTTCGCGTGCTGGAGGGCCCGACGCTGCCCGTCGTCGAGATGGAGGGCAAGGCGCGGATCATGCTCGGGTCCAACAACTACCTGGGTCTGACCGGCGATGAGCGGGTCAAGCAGGGGGCACTCGACGCGCTGGACCGCTACGGGACCGGGCTGACCGGCTCGCGGTTTCTGAACGGGACGATCGATCTTCATCTCGAGCTCGAGCAGGAGCTCGCAGATTGGCTTGGCACCGAATCCGCACTCGTCTTCACGACCGGCCATCAGGCGAACCTGGGAGCCCTGGGGACGATCCTCGCGCCCGGCGACACGGTGATCGCCGATTCCGGCGACCACGCCTCGATCCTCGACGGCTGCATCCTGTCGCGGGCCAAGCTCCGCGCCTTCCGCCACAACCGGCTCGACCGGCTCGAGCACTCGCTCGAGCGCGCGCAGGCCGACGGCGGCGGCATCCTCGTGGTCGTCGACGGGGTCTTCTCGATGGAGGGCGATGTCGCGCCGCTGCCCCAGATCGTCGAGCTGTGCCGCCGTTTCGGCGCGCGGCTGATGGTCGACGAGGCCCACGCGCTCGGTGTCCTCGGCAACCGCGGGGCAGGAACCGCCGAGCTGCTCGGCGTCGAGGACCAGGTCGACCTGCGGATGGCGACCTTCTCCAAGTCGCTGGCCTCGTGCGGCGGCGTGATCGCCGGCCCGAGCGACGTGATCGAGTTTCTGCGGATCCAATCGCGACCGTTCATGTTCACCGCCGCGGGCGTGCCGGCGGCGATCGGAGCCGCGCTGGCAGCCGTGCGGATCTGCCGCTCCGACGAGGGGCCGCCGCTGTTCGCGCGTGTGCTCGACAACGCCCGCTACCTGCACGCGGGACTCAGCGAGCTCGGCTTCCGGGTCGTCGCGCCGACACGACTGCCAGACGGCACCGAGGTGCTCACGCCGGTTGTACCCGTCGTCGTCGGCGATGACTGGAACGCCGGCCTGCTGTGGAAGTCGCTGTACGAGGGGGGCGTGTTCGTCAACACGGCGCTGCATCCGGCCGTCCCGCCGGGCGGAGCGCTGCTCCGCACGAGCGTGATGGCGACCCACGATCACGACACGCTCGACCGGGCTCTAGAGGTCTTTGGAAGGTGCAAGCGGGCCTTCGAGGCCGAGCACGGGCCGCTCCCGGAGCCGCTCTAGACGCTGCCCTCGAACGCGCTGGCTTGTCCAGTCCTGCACAAGCGACGGGCGCGAAAAAAAACACGCTATGAGCACATCCTCTGGACTTGTGATCTTGCTGTTACCGAGTCGCGCGCGATAGGTTCCCTCCACGTCGAGCGGTCATGCCGGCCGGGCGGCGCGAGGGTCACAGCGGTGGGTGTGACCCGGGGCGCAACCGACTGACGTACGGACGAGAGACGGGAACAGAACAGAGAGCAGTACCCGGCTGGGTCGGCCCTTTGGGCGGCGCCGGCACGTGCCGGGCCGGTCAACGGTGTCCGTTGCCGCGGACTTGACTAGCAAGGGAGAGAGACGACTACATGAACCAGACCACCCCGATGACGCCGGGACCGCAGCGGCTGCGAGCCCTGGCGCGAGCCAACGAGGTCAGGCTCGCCAGGGCGGAACTGAAGCGACGGATCGCTCGGGGCGACATCTCCGCCGCGGAAGTCATCCTCGCGTGCCCTGAGGCCGCGGGCAGCTGGTCGGTTGGAGAGCTGCTGATGAGCCAGCGGCGGTGGGGGATCACGAGGTGCCGCAAGTTCCTCGCGCGTAACCAGATCAGCGAGATCAAGAAGATCGGCGCCCTCACCGAGCGCCAGCGGCAGCTTCTCGCCGCGCAATTGCGATCACACGAGCCGCCGGAACCGATCGCGCTCACACCGGGCACGCGCGTCCTCGAGCCGGCGACACGAGAGCTGGAGCTGGTCCCTGCCTGAGTAGCTGCGCCCCCATTGGTCCCGCGCCAGTAGGGTGGCGCGGGATCAACTTCGTCTACAGGTTGATTCCGAGCGGGACCGGGCTGGCTCCGGCGAACAGGAAGAACCAGATCACGAACGCCACGATCGTGAACGAAGCGCTGACGACGAGCACCCCTTCGAGGACGACGTGGCCCGGATCGGCGTGGCCCCGGGCCTGGCAGTTGGCCCGGTAGACGTTGCTGAGCTTGGAAAGCAACGACGCGAGCAGCGAGATCGTGATCACGACGCCGATGAACATCGTCCCCAGCGCGGCGCCGAGCGATTCGGTCGCCCCCTGGATCTGAGAGCCGATCCACAGCCACGCCAGCGGGGTGCCGATCCACAGCACGAGGCTGCCGATGAACATGATCAGGACCACGAGCATCGCACCCGCCCCAGTCCTCAACAGCTCACGGGCCCCTGGCACGTGATCAGGTTAGTGGCAGCAGCGGGCCGCGGCGAGGCCGCGACCCCGAGGTAACGGACAGCCCGAGGACAGCTTGACCTCCCACCAGCCCATCAGCATCCCAATCAGCCCGAGCCGCGGCCTCACCTGCCAGACGCCGCACCCGGGCTCGCCGATGTCCTGCCGCGAGATCCGAGCGAACCGATACCTGCCGGGCTCGAGCAGCATCCGCTCGAGCGCCAGCCGCATCTCGGCCTGACGATCCGCCAACCGCGTGATCTCCGCTCGCGCCGTGCGCAGTCGCTCCGCCAGCTCGTCGCGGACCTGCTCGAGCTCGCCCAGATCGAGCAGCCGTGGCGCGCCCAACGCCTCGCTGCGCAGGGGCGGTCCCCCCATCTCGAAGGTGGTCACGAACGCGCCGGCCAGCTCGCGCTCGAGCTTCGCGATCTGATCCCTGAGGGTCCGGCGGGCCGCGCGCTGGTCACCGTCGGTGACGCTCGGCGGTAGCGCAACCGGGAGCTGCGATGCGCTGAGGCCCGGCTCGAGAAGCTCCATCAGTCCCTCCTTTGCTGGCCGTCGGCAGCTTAGCACCGGTCCTACCCCATCGCGACGATTTCCAGTGCGGCGGCGCGGCCCCGACAATGCCCTCGGGCCGTGGCTCGACGACGCCCTCGGGCGCCTCGGGCCGGGGGCTCGAGCCGGCGCCGGTCTGGAGCGGTCAGTCGACGCCGAGAACCTCGACCGCGATCCACAGCGCCTCCTCGATGTGGATCGCGGGCACCCCGGGCACCCCGACCGCGAACAAAGCGATCCGGCGGGTCCGCGCGCCGACGCCGTGACCGGGTGCGAGGTCGCCGAACAGCGACGCGTGCACGTGCGTCGCGTCCGCCACGACCAGCCGGCCGGGCGGCAGATGGTGCCCGTGCTCACCGCTGCCGAGGCGGTCGCCGTCAACGCTCAGCCGGATCCCGAGACCGCCGGCCTCGACGATCTCGGCGTCAAGCGCCCAGACCGGCACGCCCGTCTCCACGACCGCGATCAGAAGCGCGTCGTCGATCAGGTTCTGCGAGCGAAAGCCGCCGTGCAGCAGACGGTCGACGGCTGCCTGCTCGCTCGGGATACGGGTGCCGTCGGGATCGAGTCCGACCTGGTGGAAGAACGATCGATACGCGTGCGGGATCGGCTGCGTTCGCATCGCCACCACGTTCGCGCCCCGGAAGCGGTTGGACATGTCCTTCAGTCGCTGTCTGACCTCCGGCGGGCTGCCGCGGCGCCCACCCTGCACCGTCAGCCAGTCGAGGCGGAGGCCCGGGAACTCATCTCGAAGCGCGGGCTCGACGAACCCGGCAGCGGGAGAGAGCTCGGCCTCATCGGCCATCACTGCCCGGCGAGCATCGAGGAGACGCGCGCCGACAGCGCGCTCGGCGAGAGCCACCGGTTGCCGATCAGCCGATCGGCGACGACGCCGCCGCGACGAACGAGCTCGACCATCGGGCAGATCGCGACGCCATACACCGCGCCGACGGCGCCGTCCGCGTCGTAGGCAACCGGAATCGTCCAGTGGTGCGATCGAACCAGAGCGGCAGTCTCGCTGTGGCCCGCCTGAACCGCGACAGCCGCGAATTGAACGCGTCGCCGCGGGAACTCGTGCGAGATCTTCTGGATCGTGTCGATCTGGCGCTTGCAGTCGGTCGAGCCCGTCACGAACAGGCCGAGCACGAGCGGCGTCCGCCCGCAGACGTTGAGGGCCTGCGGGTTGGGGTGGGCCGGATTGCAGTGCGGATGCACGTTGGCATCGCCGTTCAACGTCGACGACGCGAGCGGCGCGACGAATAGATGGATCCGCTGGCCGGCAGGCACGCCGGCGGTGCCGAGTCCGTGTGAGACGAACGTGTAGACCGAGAACGCGATCACGAGCACGAGCCCGAAGATCCCGATCGTCCAGCGGTATGGCCGCGTGTCGATCGCGGTTTCGGGCTTGGGCCCCGGGACGGCGCCGGCGGCCGCGGCCGCGTCGGGGTCCAGCAGGTGCGGTCGCTCGGCCGGGGGCCCCGGGACGGCGCCGGCGGCCGCGGCCGCCGCGTCGGGGTCCAAGAGGTGCGGTCGATCGGCCGGCGGATCCGAGTCGGCGCGCTGCGGTCGATCGGCCGGCGGATCCGAGTCGGCGCGCTGCGGGTGGTCGGCCGGGCTCGGTTGGTCGCTCACGCGACCCGGACTCTACGCGCGCCCCGTAGCCGCGCAAGCAGGCCACCCGCGCTGCGCACCCCGTCGCGCCGCTCCGCGAGCGCAAGGATCGCGGGCAGGACCAGCAGCACGCCGCCGAGCGAGACCGTCATGTCGATCAGCGTCACGAACCCGAAGTCCCGCAGCATCGTGATCCCCGACAGCACGAGCACGCCGAACCCGGCGATCGCCGTGATCCCGGAGGCAAGCACCGCCGCGCCCGTGAACCGGTACGTCCGAGACAGCGCCTCGGTCGGCTCGTAACCCGCCGCGCGCTCTTGGCGGAAGCGCTCAGACAAGAGCACGCTGAACTCGGTCGAGATCGCGATCACGAGCGCGCCGAGCGTCGCCGACATCGGGTTCAGAGGGATCCCGATCGCAAACAGGATCAGCGCCGACCAGCCGGTCGCGAGCACGATCGGGACCAGCGGGACGAGCGCTCGCTCGAGCTGCCGGAAGACGGCGAGCAGCACCAGGCCGACGGCGATCAGTCCGGCGAGCAGCATCAGCAGCCGCCTGGTGGGCGATGACAGTGCCGCGTTGGCCTGCGCCGCGAGCACCGGCAGACCCGCGAGCTGCGCGGTCACCCCGGGCGGCGGGTGCAGCTGCGAGCGCATGTAGTCGAGCACCTGCTGCTGGCGCGCGAGCGGCATCAGACGGATCCCGAACGCAAGCGTCGCCTCGCGGTGGTCGGGGGTGATGACGGCCTGCGAGAAGTAGGTCGGCACAGCCGCTAGCAGCGACTGGATCGAGCCGGCGCTGAGCGGCGAGGAGCTCGTCTGCGAGGACCCGCTGCCGGTCGAGAACAGGTCCGGCAGCGACAGCGCCGGGCACAGCGTCGAGTGCGCGCACCCCTTGGTCTCGAGGTAGCCGTAGTGGGTGAACAGCTCGTTCTCGTAGTTCTTCATCCAGTTGACGGTCGCCGGGGTGGCGACGTTGTTTGCGTGCACGACGATGTCGACCTCGCCCGACACGCCCGTCACCCGCTCGAGCGTATGGAGGTCGCGCAACGCCGGCATGTTCGCCGGCACGAGCTTGGTCACGTCGGACTGCACCGAGCTCTGGGTGTCGGCCACCCACCCGGCGATCGCGAGCACGAGGCCGACGGCCAGGGCGCGCGTCGGGTGCGCGATCACGCCGCGGATCGCGCGATCGGCCCCGCGCCCCGCGAACCCCGCCGCCCGCCTGGCGACACGCGCAAGCGGGGCGAACACATCTGTGAGGATCTCCCCCGCTCCCCGCATCGCCGCGCCGAACGTGCCGCCGTCGCGGTCGGCGAGGACGAGCGCCGCCGAGCCGCCGGTCAATGCGCAGCCGAACGCGATCGCGATCCCGACGACGAGCAGGAGCCCGAAGCCCTGGACCATCGGCACCGGTGAGAGCAGCAGCACCAGGAAGCCGGTGGCCGTGGCCAGCGCCGCCGTCGCGATCGTAGGCGCCCCCAGCGCCGCCGCACGCTGGACCGCCGCCGCGCTCGAAACCGGACCCTCGGCTGCGGCGCGCTGCGCCTCCTGGGCGCGCGACTGGAACTGGATCGCGTAGTCGACGGCGAGCCCGATCAGGATCGGGAGCACCGCGATCGATGCCATCGTCAGCGTTCCGCCGAACAGCGAAAGTGCCCCGAAGGTGATCCCCGCGGCCGCGAGCGCGATCGCCAGCGGCAGCAACCGCAGCCGGCTGCGGAACACCAGCATCAGCGTCGCCGCCATCACCAGCACGGCGGCGATCAGCAGTCCTGAGATCGAGCCCGTGATCTGCGACGCGAGGTCGTTGATCACGACCGGCGCCCCGCTGACCGTGTAGGTCCCGCCGTACGCAGAGCGGAACATCGGCATCCTCACCGCCTGCCGGATCCACGAGATCGCCTGCGCCTGCTGGGTGGCGCTGAGGCTCGCCTTCAGTCGCACCTGGATCAGCGCCGAGTTCGCCGTCGGGAACAGGTACGCGAAGCGGGCCTTCGGCTGGTTCACGCCGCGCGTCTGGTCGAACACGATCTCCGGGATGAACTGGGGATCGTCGATCCGCGGCGTTCCCGAGATGCCCGAGTTGAGCGCCAGCTGCTCGAGCTGCTGGAGCTGGCGCTGGCTCTCTAGCTGCCCAGCGGCCTTCGCGGCCGTCTGTGCCTGCGCGCTCGTCAGGCCGCGAGCAAGCGCCAGCTTCCTGGCCGCCGTGCTGACGCTCGCGACCTGCTGCTGCGAGCTCTTGATCAGCGCCCGGATCTCGTCGTTGACCGCCGCCACGGCGCGGTTCAGGAACGTGCCGGGCCCGTACACGACCTGCACCGGCTTGTAGCGCATCAGCTTCCCGCACGGGCTCCCGTAACCACCGTAGGGGACGTGCGAGCCGGCCGCCACCGGCTGGAAGGACTGCAGCTGCTGGTTGGCGACGACGTACTGGCCGCCAAGGCAAGCCTCGAGGAACGTTAGCCTCGCCAGGTCCTTGGTCTCGATCAGGTCGGTCAGCGGTTCCCTGATCAGCACGACCACCGCATCGCCGCCGAAGTGCTTGTGGTCGTCGCTCGTCGCCCGATAGGTAGCCGACGACGGCGACACGAACGTGTTGGTGCCCGTCGACGGTTGCAGGCGCAGCGCCAGCAACCCCCCGATCGCGGCCGCCGCGACCAGGATCCCGATTGTCAGCCAGGGCCTGCGGGCCGCGACGCGCGCAAGCCCCTCGAGCCTCTCCTTCATCCTGACCAGGCTATCGGGGGCGGTGACCGCCCGCGCCGCTCCGCCCTGCTCCTAATCCATTGTCAACGGACCCTGGGACTCTCCGGCGAGGAACTGACGGATAAAGGGATTGTCGGAGTTGAGCATGTCCTCGGCCGGCCCTGCTTCGACGATCCGGCCGCGCCACAGAACATTGATGTAGTCGGCGACGCGACGAGCACTCATGATGTCGTGCGTGATCACGGCGAACGTCGGCAGGTGCTGCTTCTGCTTGGCCTTGGCGTCCTCCATCATGTCGCGATGGATCTCGAGGATCAGCTCGCCGAGCAGCGCCGTCCGCACCGGGTCCAGCCCGGAGTCAGGCTCATCGAACAGAACGATGTCGGGCTCGAGCACGAGCGCGCGCGCGAACCCGGCGCGCTTGCGCATGCCGCCTGAGAGCTCGTTGGGCATCTTCTCGCGAGCGTCGCCGAGGCCGACCTCGGTCAGGCGGCGCATGACGATGTCCTCGACCTCGTCCTCACCCTTCTCCGTGTGCTGCCGCAGCGGGAAGGCGACGTTGTCGTAGAGATTCATCGAGCCGAACAGCGCCCCGTCCTGGAACAGCAGGCCGAACTTCTTGCGCATTTCGAACAGGTCGTCGTCGGGCATGTTCGGCACCGACTCGCCGTGGACGAGGATGTCGCCTTCGTCGGGGTAGAGCAGGCCGACCATGTGCTTGATGCAGACCGACTTGCCGGTGCCCGACGGGCCGAGGATCATCGAGACCATCCCCTCCGGCAGGCCCATGTTCAGTCCCCGCAGGATCCGCGCACGGCCGAACGACTTGTAGGTGTCGATGAACTCGACCGCGTCGGGACGGCCCGACGGATAGACCTTGTAGGTGTGCCAGCGGTACTCGTCCTCGCTCGCGCCCTGCGGCGGGGCCGGGCGCGGAGGCTGCTCGTCGACCACCGACACGCGCGAACCGCCGCCGGGCTCGGCCTCGTGCGGAGCCTCGGTCTCGGCGGACGGAGCCTCGCCGCCCGGCAAACCGTCCGGGCGAGCTCCTGCGTCCGCCGCGGCGTCAGGGCGAGCTCCTTCGTCCGCCGTGCCAGCCGCGGCGGCGCCGGCCGAGGCGGCGCGATTACCCTCGCCACCCTGGGCGAGTGGCGCGGGCTCGTCGGTTCCCCGTTCCTGGGGCAGCCACGACCCGGCCGCGTCGGCCCCGTTGCCCGGCCGCTCGGTTTGCGCGGTCTCGCGCTCGTCGGGTTTGTGCTTGTCGCCAAAGAGTCCCATTTGTCAGCCTCCTATTGGTGCCCTCGGGTTGGCGCCCCAGAAGAGCTGCGTACCGAGCATTCCGATCAGATGGACGGACACGATGTTGACCACCATCGACTTCGCCGTGGCGGTCCCGACCCCGACCGGACCGCCGCTGGCGTTGTAGCCGTAATAGCAGCCGACTAGAACGATGACAGTCGCCATCGTCATCGCCTTTATCAAGCTGAATAAGAGATCCGGCGGGTTCTGGAACTGCCAGAAGATCAGGAAGAAGCCGCCCGAGGACACATCCCCGATCTGCTGCACGACGACCAGATAGCTCGCGAAGAAGCCGGCGCCGATCGAGCACAGGTACAGAAACGGCAGCACCAGCCAGGCCGCCAGCAGCCGGGTCGCGCACAGGAACGTCATGCCGCTGATGCCCATCACCTCAAGCGCGTCGATCTCGTCCGAGATCCGCATCGAGCCGAGCTCGGCGACGATCCCGGTGCCGATCTTGGCGGCCATCATGTAGCCGAACGCGTAGGGCACGAGCTCGCGCAGGTCGCACCAGGCGGCGAACACCCCGGCGTATGCCGGCACGCCGTTGGCGCGGTCGAAGTAGGCGCCCTCGACCCCGCACTCGAGGCCGATGATGAAGACCAGGCCCCAGATCACCAGCGTCGAGGAGATGATCAGGATTCCCGACTGGCGCAGCGCCTCGCCGAAGAACCGCAGGACCCGCAGCCGCAGCACCTCGCCGACGACGCGGGAGGTGAACTTGACCATCTCCCCGAATGACTCGACCCAGCCACGGGGCGTTGCGAGCAGGCCCTCCATCAGTCTCTGGAACCGATCATTTGGCGATCGTCGTGATCTCGGGGTGCGTCGCGAGCAAAGTCTGCGTGAACGCGTAGTTGAATGCGAACACGCCCAGGAACGCGATCACCACCGCTTGGTTGACGGCGCGCCCGACTCCCTCCGCCCCGCCGGACGCGGTCATCCCCTTGTAACAGCAGACGATCGCGATGATCGCGCCGAAGATCGTCGTCTTGACCACCGAGCCCCACAGGTCGGTGGTCGAGGCGTTGTTGAAGAACGTCGCCCAGAACGGGCCGAGCGGCGCGTTGTTGACGAGCGTCGCGACGATCCCGCCGAAGATGCCGAACAGCAGCGCGTAGATGTCGAACAGCCCGGTGACCAGCATCAGCGCGAGAAAGCGCGGGACGACGAGGTTCTTGACCGGGTCGACACCGAGCACCTGCAGAGCGTCGAGCTCCTCGCGGATCTTGCGCGCGCCGAGGTCGGCGGTGATCGCGGTGCCGGCCACGCCGGCGAGCACGATTGCGTCGACGAACGGCGCGAACTCGCGAATCGAGGCGAGCACGAAGAAGCCTCCGAGGCGATCCAGCGCACCGAAGAGGACGAGGAAGTTGGCGGCCTGAAGCCCCGGTGCCGCATACCCGAATGCGACCGTCGAGATCAGCAGCGGGAACCAGCACAGCTTCATCGCGAACAGGAACTGACCGACGAACTCGCTGCCGTAGGGGTACGGTGGGCGGATCGCCGAGGCGATCGTCTTGCCGGTCAGGATCATCATGTTCCCGACCTCCTCCAAGACATTCTTGGTCGGCAGGAAGGCTCGATCGGCGACTGCTCGAATCAAATCTGGTCTGTCCTCCCGGATCCTTGGCGCCGCAGCGCGCGACGTCTGGCGTGAAAGCCTACGCCACCGCCATACCGATAACCAAGTGACAACCATGCTTCAAAGCGGCGCCAGAGCGCAGGGCCCGTGGTATGTTCAGCCCGCTGTGAGCGGGTGGAGAAGGTGGAGCTGCGGAGCCCTTGCCGCGATCTCGGCGGCGCTGATGGTTGCCGCGTGCGGGAGCGGACAGGAGCAGGACGCCCACGAAACGCCGGGCATCTACCCGGTCACGGTCTCGAAAGCGACGTTCCCGAGCTTCCAGCGGCTGGCCCAGAACACGAACCTCGTGATCGCCATCCGCAACGCGGGCAATCACACGATCCCCAACATCGCCGTCACGATCACCAACCCCAAGTACGGGACCTCCGTGCAGGCGTTCTCCTACTACCTGAGGATGCCGGGCCTCGCCAGTCACTCGCGACCGGTGTGGATCGTCAACCGGGGGCCGGGCCCGTGCAAGTACAGCTGCAAGCAGGGCGGCGCCGGCGGGGCCGTCACCGCGTACTCGAACACGTGGGCGCTGGGACCCCTGCGCCCCGGTCACACAGCGATCTTCAAGTGGGGCGTGACGGCCGTCGTGCCCGGCACCTATCTCGTCCAGTACGAAGTCGCGGCCGGCCTCAACGGGCTCGCGAAGGCACGCCTCAACGGCGGCGGGTTCCCGCGCGGCACGTTCAAGGTCAAGATCACGCGCAAGCCGCAGCAGTCCTACGTGAACAACAACGGCCAGGTGATCACGACCGGCTAGGCGCGCCAAAGCGCTCGCGTCACGGCCCCGGGCGCCTGCAGCCACCGACCGCGCCCGCGCTCAGGATGCGCTCGAGCGCTCCCAGAGGTTGATCCCGCTGTCGACCGCGTGCTCGTCGATCCGCTGCAGCTCGTCGGGATCGAAGTCGGTGCGCTGCAACGCGGCGACGTTCTGCTCGAGCTGCTCGACGCTGCTGGCGCCGAGCAGTGCCGAGGTGATCCGCGGGTCCCGGAGCACCCAAGCGATCGCGAGCTGGGCGAGCGTCTGACCGCGGGCGGACGCGATCTCGTTCAGCGCGCGGACGCGCTCAAGGTTCTCCTCGGTCAGCAACGACTCCGAGAAGTAGTTGCCGCGCTTCACGCGCGAATCTTCCGGCACGCCTTTCAGGTACTTGCTCGACAACAGCCCCTGGGCCATCGGCGAGAACACGATCGCACCGATGCCCTCGCGCTCGAGCACGTCGAGCAGCTCGGGCTCGATCCAGCGGTTCAAGAGCGAGTAGGACGGCTGGTGGATCAGCACCGGCGTCCCCATCTCGCGCAGGATCCGCGCTGCCTCCTCGGTCCGCCGCGGGCCGTAGGAGGAGATGCCCACGTAACGGGCCTTGCCCTGACGGACGGCGGTGTCGAGCGCGCCCAGCGTCTCGTGCAGCGGGGTCTCGGGATCGAAGCGATGCGAGTAGAAGATGTCGACGTAGTCGAGCCGCATCCGCTTCAGACTCTGATCGAGCGAGCCGAGCACGTACTTGCGCGAGCCCCACTCACCGTACGGGCCGGGCCACATGTCGTACCCGGCCTTCGTCGAGATGATCAGCTCGTCGCGGTAGGGCTTGAAATCCTCCTCGAAGATCCGGCCGAAGTTGATCTCGGCGCTGCCGTACGGCGGTCCGTAGTTGTTGGCGAGGTCGAAGTGGGTGATGCCGAGGTCGAACGCGCGCCGCAGGATCTCGCGACTGGTCGCGAGCGGGCGGTCGTCGCCGAAGTTCTGCCACAGGCCGAGCGAGATCGGCGGCAGTTTCAGGCCGCTGCGCCCGCACCGCCGATACTCCAGTTGCTCGTACCGATCGTCCCTCGCCAGGTACGGTTTGAACGCGAGCTTTGCGTTGAACGGCACGGGCGCGAGTATGACAGGTATGACAGGAGACCAGCCCGCGTGCTTGCGCTCCTCGCCGCGTCCAAACGCCTTCGACTTCCGGAGAACTCGCAACGTCCGGCTTTGGCCACAGGGATAGTGACCAGGGCCGGGTCGATGTCCTACGCTAGATGCTCACGCCCTGGCAAGCCAGGGCCCGCTCTCGTTTGCGCGCCGGGGAAGGGCCGCCCAACCGGTGCCGTTAGGAAGGAACTACCACACGTATGCCTCGCATCCGCCAGCAGAACATACTCGCAGCCCAATGGACCCCAAACGGGGGCGCGCTCGGCGCCCCTGACCTGACGGTTGCTGACAACCAGGTCTTCGGATCGAACGTCTTCAGCCCCGCGATCCAGCGCCAGCGTCTGCCAAAGGACATCTTCCGGCGACTGCAGCAGACCCTCGCGCGCGGCGAGGCGCTCGACACCTCGACCGCCGACGCCGTCGCGCTGGCGATGAAGGAATGGGCACTCGAGAAGGGCGCGACCCACTACACCCACTGGTTCCAACCGCTGACCGGGTCAACCGCGGAGAAGCACGACAGCTTCTACGCGCCGACCGGCGAGGGCACGGCGCTGGCGGAGTTCTCGGGCAAGGAGCTGATCCAGGGCGAGCCCGACGCATCGAGCTTCCCGACCGGCGGCATCCGCGCGACCTTCGAGGCCCGCGGCTACACAGCCTGGGACCCGACCAGCCCGGCCTTCATCCTCGAGAACCCGAACGGCGCGCTGCTCTGTATCCCGACGGCGTTCGCGTCGTGGACGGGCGAGGCACTTGACCACAAGATCCCGCTGCTGCGCTCGATGGACGCGCTCAGCAAGTCGGCCGCGCGGGCGCTGAAGCTGTTCGGCGACAGCACCGCCCAGCGCGTGTTCACGACCGTCGGCCCCGAGCAGGAGTACTTCCTGATCGACGAGCAGTACTTCTTCGAGCGGCCTGACCTGATCACAACCGGCCGCACCCTGTTCGGCGCCAAGCCGCCCAAGGGACACGAGCTCGACGACCACTATTTCGGGTCGATCCCCGAGCGGATCCTGGCCTGCATGCTCGAGACCGAACGCGAGCTCGCGAAGCTCGGCGTGCCGGTCAAGACGCGCCACAACGAGGTCGCGCCCAACCAGTACGAGATCGCGCCCGTGTTCGAGAACTCGAACGTCGGGTCCGATCATCAGCAGTTGACGATGCAGGTGATGCAGAACGTGGCGCGGCGCTACCACCTCGCCTGCCTCCTGCACGAGAAGCCGTTTGCGGGTGTCAACGGCTCGGGCAAGCACAACAACTGGTCAATGGGAACGGACACCGGCAAGAACCTGTTGGATCCGGGCGACACACCGCACGAGAACCTCGAGTTCCTGTTCTTCTGCGCGGCCGTGATCCAGGCGGTGAACAAGTACCAAGGCCTGCTGCGGGCATCGATCGCCTCTGCCGGCCAGGACCATCGCCTCGGGGCCAACGAGGCGCCCCCCGCGATCATCTCGATCTTCCTCGGCACCGAGCTCGAGAAGGTGTTCGGGGCGATCGAGCGCGGCGAGGCAGGTGAGTCGACGCCCGAGTCGTTCCTCGGGCTGGGCACGCCGGTGCTGCCGCCGCTGCCGATGCACGGCGGCGACCGCAACCGGACGAGCCCGTTCGCGTTCACGGGCAACAAGTTCGAGTTCCGGGCGCTCGGGTCGAGCATGTCGCTGTCGCTGCCGAACACGGTGCTCAACACGATCGTCGCCGACGCGATCGACGACCTCGCCGAGGAGCTCGAGGATCAGCTCGCCACCGGCAAGGAGCTCGAGGCGGCATTGCGGCCAATCCTGCAGCGCAGCTACGCGGCAAACAAGCAGATCATCTTCGGCGGCGACAACTACTCCGAGGAGTGGCATGCCGAGGCCGAGAAGCGAGGGCTGCTGAACCTCGTCGCGACGCCTGATGCGCTGCCGTACCTGATCGCCGATGACGCGGTGACGCTGTTCGACAACTACGGCGTGCTGTCGCCGCGCGAGCTCGAGTCGCGCTACGAGGTGTTCGCCGAGCAGTACGTGACGAAGCTCAACATCGAGGCCGAGACAGCGGCCACGATCGCGCGGACGATGCTGCTCCCAGCCGCCGCCAGCCACCTGGCGATGCTGCGCCAGGCTGAGCTGCCGGAGCTGATCGGCGAGCTCGAAGGACTGATCGCCGACTTCGTCGCGTCGATCAAGGGTCTCGAGACCGCCAATCTCGCCGACAACCAGCCCCACGATGATGTGCTCGAGCACGCCAGGTACATGCACAACAGGGTGGTGCCGGCGATGGCGACGGCCCGCGGCATCGCCGACCGGCTCGAGAAGGTTGTCTCCGACGAGCTGTGGCCGCTCCCGAAGTACTCGGAGATCCTGTTCATCAAGTAGCGGGTGCAGGCCGGCGGTCCGACCGCCGGCCTCCACGCCCAGCCCCGTAAGCGTCCTCTCATCGGGCCGCACCGCCACTTGCGGTTCGTGGCCCGGTTTTCGCTACGGTGAGTTGCCGTATGTTGGAGGCCCGAAGCGGGCGTGGTGACTGGGTTCTGGGGAGACGCCGTCCGCGCCGCAATCTGGTTGCGTTCGCCGTCCTGCTGGCGCTGGTCGGCTCGACGTCCGCGCTTGCCGCGTCGGGCGGCGGCGGCCTGGGCGGCAAGCGCAAGCACCGCCACCACACTCACGCGCACGCGTCCGGAGTCAACCCGCTTGCCCAGCGCGGCATGTGGATCTGGGAGCTCGGCAGCTCCAACGGCGGCAATCTGGGCTCGATCATCGCGCAGGCCAGGCGCCACGCGGTCTCGACCCTGATCATCAAGAGCGGCGACGGCTCGAGCTACTGGTCGCAGTTCAGCCACAAGCTCGTCTCGACGCTGCACGGCCACGGACTGAAGGTCTGCGCGTGGCAGTTCGTGTACGGCAACCAACCGGCGGCAGAGGCCCGTATCGGCGCCGACGCGAAGCGCAACGGAGCGGACTGCCTGATGATCGACGCCGAGGGTCAGTACGAGGGCAAGTACGTACAGGCCCAGACATACATCACCAACCTGCGCAAGCTGGTCGGGTCGAGCTACCCACTTGCGCTCGCGGGACTCCCCTACGTCGACTACCACCCCGCGTTCCCGTACTCGGTCTTCCTCGGGCCCGGCGGGGCGCAGTACAACGCGCCGCAGATGTACTGGTACGTGATCGGCACGACCCCGGACGGGGTCTACTCCCACGCCTACGAGTACAACCGCCTCTACCAGCGAACGATCTTCCCGCTCGGCGAGGCGGTCCCCGACCCGCCAGCGGGCACGCCCCCGCCGGCCCAGATCCGCCGCTTCCGGCTGATGGCGCGGGCCTACCACGCGCCGAACGCGAGCTGGTGGGTGTGGCAGGACTTCCCCGGCTCGAGCTGGAGCGCAATCAGCCAGCACGTCGCCTCGCTGTCCGGCTACCGGGCGGACACCTCATACGCGACGGTGAGGTCCGGCTCACAGGGCGATCCCGTCGTCTGGGCGCAGGAGCACCTGGTCGGAGCCGGACTGAAGGTCAGCATCGACGGGTCGTTCGGGCCCGCCACCACCGCTGCCGTCAAGCGCTTTCAGTCCGCCCATCGACTCCAAGCCAACGGCGAGATCAGCTCGTCGACCTGGCGCGCGCTGCTGCGCTACCGCCCCGCTCGAGTGAGATGGGTGACGCGCCGTGGCAAGCCGGTCGCGACAGCGGCCGGCACCGACGTGGTCCCCGTCCCCGAGTCGGCCACCCTTCCCGCCAAGCGCTACGAGATCCCGCCGGGGCTCGGGGCGGGACGCCCGCCGCGCTGATCAGAGCCGCCGGCCGGACGCCCGCCGCGCTGATCAGAGCGGCCGCGCCGACGCCTACAGAAGGTCGTGGTCGCGGGCGTAGGCGACCAGATCGGCGCGCGTCGTCCGGCGCGTCTTCTGCTGGATGTGCGCGCGGTGGGACTCGACCGTGCGAACGCTCAGGTAAAGGTTCTTGGCGATCTCCCCGTTGGTGTGCCCGAGCGCGATCAGACGCAGCACCTCGAGCTCGCGGTCGCTGAGGTCGTCGGGCGGACCGCTCGGCCTGGGCGGTTCCGCTGCGAGCCTCGCGCCCAGCTCGGGATTGAGGTACGTGCGCCCCTCGGCGGCCAGGCGAACGGCCTGGACCAGCTCGGTATCGGCGGCCTCCTTGAGCACGTAGCCGATCGCGCCGGCGCGGAGCGACTCGCGCGCGAACGCCGGGTCGTTCTGCATTGTCAGGATCACGATCTGGGTGTCGGGCAGGGTCTCGCGCAGGCGTGGGATCGCGGGCAGCGTCGGCTCGCCCGGCATGTTCAGGTCGAGCACCAGGACGCGCGGGCGCAGCGCGGTGACTCGCCGCTCGGTGCTCGGCACGTCGCCTGCCTCGCCGATCACCTCGATCCCCGGCTCGGCCTCGAGCAATAGGCGCAATCCCGCCCTCACGACCTTGTGATCGTCGGCGATCACGATCGTGATCGGCTCGCCGGCGGCGCCGTTAGTCGGGTCCTGCGCCGCGTTGCGGCCGTGCGGATCGGTGGCCCCGGCCATCATCGCAGTCCGGCCGGCGCCGGCTGGGTGCTGATCTGCCCGCTCAGATACGGAGCCAGGTAATGCCCCGCGATCTTGGCCGGCGGCCACCACAGTGGCTGGTCGCTTGCCGATCCCGGTCGATCGCCCCTGACCGCGGCTTCGAGGTAGCGCGGGTTCTCGCCGGTCAGCAGCATCCCGCGGAGCACCGGCCGGAACGGCGCCGGATTGACGGGCGCACCGAGCGCGGCGGCGATCGCCTCCGCCGCTGCTCCGGCCTGCTGAGCCGCGAGGCCGCCGTGCTTGACCGGGAACGCGATCGCGTCGCCGGCCGCGTAGACACCGGGTAGACCGCGCACGCGGCCATGCAGGTCGACGGGGATGAAGCCGTGCTCGTCGTGTGGAAGGCCAGTGAGGTCGGGACCGCTCAGCAGCGGCAGGGTCACGACCGCGTCCGCCTGGATCCGGACTGCGCCCGGACCGGCGCGCAGCTCGCCCCAGGCGAGCTCCTGTGGCTCCAGGCCGGCGACGAAGTGGATCCCGAGGTTCTCGAGGTCCTCGAGGACGGCGCCGCTGGCGCGGCCGCCGAACACCGCCAGTGGGGCTTGCTCCGGCGTCAGCAACGTGATCCGCGGATCCGCTCCCCGCGCGCGCAGGTGCCGAGCGGTCATCATCGCGAGTTCGTACAGCGCGAGCGGCCAGCCGCTGTCGCACGGCACCGCGAACACGATCTGCGAGACCTGCCCGGTGCCGGCCTCCTCGAGCATTTGCTGGAAGCGCTTGGTCGCGCCGGGCAGACCGAACGTGATCGCGCCGGGCACGGCGGGCCGTGAGCGCGCGCCGGACGCGACCAGCAGGACGTCGTAGCCGCGCTGCTCGCCGCCGGCCAGCGTGACGGCGTTCTCGGCCGTATCGACCGCGGTGACGGTGTCCGCCACCCAATCGGCCTGGACGCTCCGCGCCAGGTCGGCGACGTCGATCCGCGGTCCGGTGCCACCACCGAACGCCGCCGCAACTGCGAGGGGGCGATACGCGAACGTGCGGTCGGGCGAGATCAACTCGAGCTGGACTCGGTTCCCGGCAAGCGCTCGCAGCGCCAGCAGGCCTTCAAGGCCCGCGACACCACCGCCCGCGATCACAACCTGCGGGATCTCTGTAGAGCTCTGCTTGGAGCGCATCGACACTCGCTCCACCGTATGAAGGATCCGGGCCCCGACCATCGGGAGGCGGTACGCGGAGGCGTCCGTAATGACTACGGATTGCGGTCTAATACCCAGCCCAAATCCGTGTGACAGGCGCTTATTGGACGCGCGCGAGCTTCCTAGGATGCCCGGATATGTCGTACATCCAGCGCTCTTTACCCGCGCGCGGGCTGCTAGAGCGCCGTCAGGTTGTGCTCGCCACGGCCGCCGCGCTGCTGGTGGCGATCTTGGCCGCCGGGGAGCTCAGCGGGACGGCCGGTCACGGGATCACGCTCGCGTATGTCGTTCCCGTCGCGCTGCTGGCGCTCGAGCTCGGCGCGAGAGCGGGGATCGCCGCCGCGCTCGCCGCGATCGCGCTGATCGTGCTCTCGAGGCTCACCAACAGCGGCGGCGTGGACGCCGCGGAGCTCGTGGTGCAGTGCCTCGTGATGGTGGCCGTGGGCATGATCGCGGGGCGTTTCTCGGACCGGATGCGAGCCGCCCGGGGCCAGCAGCAGTTGCTGCTCGAAGCGGGGCTCGATCTGGCGCGACAGCGCGATCAGCACCAGCTGGCCGAGATTGCGGCGCGATATGCCGGTCGGCTCGTACGCGATCATGGCGTCAGGGTCACGATTCACGGGGCTCGCGCCGAGCGCGGTGTGATCGCCGGGGATCCGGTCCGGCTGCCGCTCGGCGCCGACCGCTCGCAGCTCGGGGCGATCGAGATCGACTCCTCAGCACGGGTCCGAGAGCACGGCGACGAGATGCTTGCGCTCGAGCTGCTGGCGCTCGAGGTGACCGCGGCAGCGGAGCGCGAGCGCATGCGATCGCAGGAGCGCAACCTCCAGGTGCTCGTCACCACGCAGGAGAGCGAGCGGACCGACATCGCGCGCGAGCTGCACGAGGACGCCGCTCAGGCGCTGGCCGCGATCCAGCTCGGGCTCGCGGCGGTGCAACGCGACCTCGGTGACAACGCGACCGGCGATCAGCTCGAGATGCTGCGGGCCCACGCCGGCGACACGCTGCGATCGCTCCGTGAGCTCGCGGTCGAGCTGCGGCCGCCGGCGCTCGACCAGCTCGGGCTCGGGCCGGCGGTCAGCAGCCTGGCGGAGCGCGCGGCCCAGCGACAGGGCATCCCGATCTCCGTGCACTCGAATGGGATCACGACGAGGCTGCCGGCGGCGATCGAGGTCACCGCCTACCGGATCCTCGGCGACATCACCGACTCGCTCACAGGACCGACGACAATCGAGCTGTCGGTTGACGCCGATCGGGCCGAGCTGCGGATCGACGTGTCAGACGACGCCGGCCAGTTGGACGGCCTCGGCTCGGCCGAGCTCGCGGCGCGCGTGCAGGCCCGCCTGGCTCTCGTCGCCGGCACGCTCGTTGCCAGCGGCCGGCCAGGTGGGCTGGCTGCGGAGATACCGCTGGCGGCGGCGCCGACCGAGACCGCTAGTCAGCTCGCGGCCAGCCGATCGAGATAGGGCGCGAGGTAGCGCCCGACGAGCTTGCTCGACTCGGGCCACAGCGGCTCGGCTGATGCCCGCGACGTCGGCTCGCGCCCGGCGCCTAGTTCGGCCTCGAGATAGCGGGTCTCTCGGCCGCCGTAGAGGACGGCTCGGAGGACCGGCCGGAATGGCTGCACTTCGGCCGCGACCCCCGCCTGCGACGCCAGGCCGGCGGCGATCACGTCTGCCTGCTGGGTCGCAAGGCCGCCCTGCTTGATCGGGAACGACGTCGCATCGCCGGCCGCGTAGATGCGCTGCACCCCGATCACCCTTCCGAGCTCGTCGACCGCGAGAAACCCTTCGGCGTCGCTCGGCAGGCCTGGGATCTGCGGCCCACCGAGCCGGATCAGTGCGACCGACAGATCGGCATCGAGCTCCGCACCACCGGCCAGCAGCAACCTGCCGGGCTCCTGCCGGACGGCGTGGCCGGTCACGAACCGGACTCCGTGGGCGTCGAGGATCGCCGCGACCTCGCTCGACGCGGCAGCGCCGAACTCCGACAGTGGCTTGTGCTCCGTGGTCACAATCGTCAGCGGCATGCCGGTCACGCCGCGCTCGGTCAGCCAGGCCGAGGTCTGCAGCGCCAGCTCGTACAGCGGCAGCGGCCACGAATGGCCGCCGGGAACGATGAACGCCACGCTCCGATGCGCGCCCGCATGCGACTCCATCAGCAGCGATCGAAGCCGCGCCGCGTCGCGCGCGCCTCGAAACGGGATCGCGCCGCCAACTGTGTCGAGGAACCTCGCTCCGACCGCGATCACGAGCGCGTCGTAGCCGCGATCCGCGCCCGACTGAAGGCTCACGCTGCGCTCGCTCGGCTCGACGCCGGCGAGCGTGTCGCGGATCAGCTCGGCGTGCAGGTCCGCCGCAACGCGAGCGAGCGGGTATCGCCGCTCGCGGCCCTCCTGGAACGGCGCCAGGACCTCGTAGGCGCGGACGATCATGTCCTGCTCGGGAGCGATCAGGGCAAGGTCGACCCGATCGCCCGCCAGCTCGCGCAGGGCGAGCGCCGTCTCGATCGCGGCGGGACCCCCACCGGCAAGCAGGATTCGCTGCGCCGGGGACATGGCTCGATGCTAACTGGTGCCGCGCAGGGCGTCCGTGCGCCGGGCCCGCGGTGGTCAGGCCGTCTGGCGCATCACGCCCGCGACCGGTACGTGGGCATCGACCCTGGTGCCGCCTGACGAGGACGTGATCTCGAGCGATCCGCCGGCGAGCGTCATCCGCTCGCGCATTCCGCTCAGCCCGAAGCCAGAGGCCGGCACGGCCGGATCGAACCCCTTGCCGTCGTCGCGGATCGCGAGACTGATCTCGCCGCCCGTCTCGATCACCTCGACCTCGACGCGATCCGCCTCGGCGTGCCGGACGACGTTCGTCAGGGATTCCTGGACGAGCCGGTAGATCGCAGTCTCGATGTCGGAATCGAGCCGCGTCGCGCGGCGCCCCATCTCGTAGTCGAGGTCGACGGTCGCGCAGATCTCGAGCTCGTTGACGGAGCGGGCCCGCTCGAACAGCGCCTCGAGCGCGGGCGCCAGCCCGAGCTCGTCGAGCGCCGCGGGACGCAGCTCGGTGATCAGCGAGCGCAGGTTCGCGATCTCGTCGCCGAGCTGCTCGATCGCGCTCTCGACCGCCTCGCGCAGTCCGTCGGCATCGGTCGTGCGCCGGGCTGAGGACAGCAGCACGCGCAGCCCGCCGAGCGCTTGGAGCGTTTCGTCGTGTAGCTCGCGAGCCCAGCGCCGGCGTTCCTCCTCGGCGGCGCGGAGGGTGCGCCGCAACCGCTCCTGCTCGACCGATTGGGCGGTCGCCACCGCGGTCGCGGCGCTGGCGGCCGCCGCCCGCAGCATCTGCTCGTCCTGTGGGCGGAACTCGGGACCACCATGGCGGTCGAACGCCTCGATCACACCGAGGTTGTTGCCGCGGAACTGGAGCGGGACGAACATGCCCGCGCGAGCCGTTACGCCGAGATCGGCGAGCGCGAACCGCAGTGAGCTGGCCATGTCGGCGACCCGCTCGGCACGGCCGGTCGACACCACCCGCCCAGCCACCGACCCGCCGGCCGTGATCTGACTGCCGACGATCTCCCGCGGGAGATCTCCCGCGGTCGCGGCGACCTCGAAGTCCTCGCCGCAAAGCAGCAGGATCGCGACACCCGAAGCCTCGACCAGCGCCCGGGAGCGCTTCGCGATCAGCTCGAGCACCCGATCGAGCTGGGTCTCACCGCCGACCGCCCGCGCGATCTCACCGGTCGCCTCGAGTGCCGCCACGGAGCGCTCGAGCTCACCCTGGCGTTGATCCATCTGACGGTAGAGGCGAGCATTCTCGACCGCGATCGCGGCCCACGCCGCGAGCACGACCGCGGCCTGCTCGTCGAGCTCGTCGAACTCGCCACCCTGCTTGTCGGTCAGATACAGGTTCCCCCAGGCCTCGCCGCGGATCAGGATCGGGAGGCCGAGAAAGCTCGACATTTGAGGATGTCCCTGCGGGAAGCCGTACGAGCGCGCGTGGTCGCCGACGTTCTTCAGCCGCATCGGCTCGGGATTGCTGATCAACAGGCCCAGCACACCGCGGCCGCGGGGCAGGTCGCCGATCAGACTTCCGAGGGCGGGGTCGATCCCGGCGGTGATGAAGTCGGCGAGGTTCTCGCGATTCTCGTCGAGGATCCCGATCGCCGCGTAGCGCGCGCCGGTCAGCTCGCGCGCGACGTCGAGCAGACGCGCGAAAACGGCCTCGAGCTCGCGCTCGGCTACCAGCGAGCGCCCAGCCTCGATCAGCCGCTGGAGGCGCTCCGCGTCGAGCTGTGGGCCCGTGTTGCTAGGAGTCCCCATTCTGGAGCCAAGTCCGAGTCTACTGCCGAAATGCATCGGCACCGTGATTGCGTCCTCATCCCAGCCCAAGCTGATCTTTATGGACACTTTGTACGTTCTGTACATGTCCGCGACCCCGACATCGCCTCACCTCGCACCGACCCGCGGGCCGGCCGTGCTGCTGGTCGAGGACGAGCAGTCGATCGCCGATCCGTTCGCGAGCGCTCTGCGGCGCTCCGGGTTTCAGACCCGGATCGCGCGGACAGCCGCCGAGGCGATCGGGATGATGCGCGACGCCGACCCCGATGTGGTCCTGCTCGACCTGTCGCTCCCCGATGCCGACGGGCGCGACGTCTGCCGTCAGATCCGGCTCGATTCCGATGTCCCGATCATCATGGTGACCGCCAGCGGAACGGTCACCGACCGGGTTGTCGGCCTCGAGCTCGGCGCCGATGATTACGTCGTCAAGCCGTTCGCCACCGGCGAGGTGATCGCCCGGATCCGCGCCGTCTTGCGGCGAGGCCGATCGGATTCCAGCGAGGACAGCTCCGAGGTCTCGATCCAGGATCTGCGGATCGATCGCGCGTCGCGGCGCGTGTGGCTGGCCGGCCACGAGCTCGAGCTGACCCGCAAGGAGTTCGACCTGCTGGCACGGCTCGCGGCGGAGCCGGGCCGGGTCGTCACCCGCGAGTCGCTGATGTCCGACGTCTGGGACATGAACTGGTTCGGGTCGACCAAGACGCTCGACGTGCATATCGCCTGGCTTCGCCGCAAGCTCGGCGACGACCCCGCAGACCCGTGCTACATCCACACCGTTCGAGGCGTGGGATTCCGCCTCGCCGACGCCAAGGAGCCGGCGCCGTAACCAAGTCGCTGAGTCTCAGGGCCCGCCTGCTGGCGGCCCTGGCCTACGTGCTGGCGCTTGCAGTCGTCGCCCTCGGTGTCCCGCTCGCGATCAGCTTGCGGGGCCGGATCAACGCCGAGGTGCGAACCCAGGCCCAGGCGCAGGCCGACCTGGTCGCAGCGACGGCCGGGGATCTGCTCGACCCCGGCCATCGCGCGGCGCTGCAATCGCTCGCGGACAATGCCGCGAAGTCTCTGCGCGGCCGGATCCTGATCGTCAACGGCGCCGGCGCGGTCCTGGTCGACTCGGGCGTCCCGCCGGAGGTCGGGGTCAGCTACGAGAGCCGGCCCGAGATCGAGACGGCGCTGTCTGGCCGGCCCGTGCAGGTCCAGCGCTATTCGCAGACGCTCCACCAGCAGATCCTCGCGACCGCCGTCCCGATCATCCACGACGGGCGGCCGGCCGGAGCGGTGCGGGCCACGCAGAGCGTCGCCGCCCTGCACACGGCCACCAGCCGAGCCGAGCTGGGGCTCGGCCTGATCGCGGTGATCGTGCTTGGGCTCGGGCTGTTCGCCGGAGCGCTGATCGCCCGGCAGGTCGCCCGCCCGCTGAGGCGCTTGGAGGAGGTCGCGCGCCGCGTCTCGCGCGGTGACCTCGAAGCCCGCGCCGAGCTCGAGGGCAGCCGCGAGCAGCGCTCGCTCGCCGGCTCGTTCAACGAGATGACGGAACGGATCCTCAGGCTGCTGCGCGCCCAGCGCGACTTCGTCGCAGACGCGTCGCATCAACTGCGGACGCCGCTGACGGGACTGCGCCTGCGCCTCGAAGAGGCAAAGGCGGTCGGGCCGGGACGCGCGGAGCCCGAGCTCGATGCCGCGATCGGCGAGCTCGACCGGCTGTCGCACACGATCGACGAGCTGCTGCTGCTGAGCAGGGCGGGTGAGCGCGAGACTGCGGGCTCGGAGCTGGACCTCGCGGAGATCGCCGCCTCGACGGTCGATCGGTGGTGCGCCGGCGCGGCCGCCGATGGCCTGCGCGTCGATGCCCGCCACGAAGGCGGCGACCGCGTCTGGGCCGATCGGGCCGACGTCGAGCGCGCGCTCGACACTCTGGTCGAGAACGCGCTGCGCTACTCGCCCGCGGGGACGAGCGTGACCGTCGTCAGCGCTCCCGGCCGGATCGAGGTGCGCGACCGCGGTACCGGCTTCGCCGAGGAGGAGCGCGAGCTCGTATTCGAGCGATTCCATCGCGGGCGCGCTGGTCGCGCCGGCCCACCGGGAAACGGCCTCGGATTGCCGATCGCCCGTGAGCTCGCCCGCGAGTGGGGCGGTGAGGTGACCGTCGCCAACCGCGACGGCGGCGGCGCGATCGCAACGCTGTGGCTGCCCGTCGGGACAGAACCCACGGCTGGCCCAGCCACCGACTTTGCCCGGGCTTAACCTCCCGCGGGCTACAGTCGTGTGGGTGTCGCGTCGAGCGATTCTGTGGGGCCTCGCCGCCGTGACCGGGATCGCCCTCACGGCCGGCGTCGCATGGTCTGCGAGCCGGATCGCCGGCGAGCACGTCGGCCTCTCGGGCGAGCCGCTGTCGGTCGCGCGCGGGCTCGCGCCGGCGAGCACGCCGTCCGGCCGGCGACCCGCTGCGGCCACGCAGCGGCGCACGTTTCGCGTCCACGTTGGGAGCCCCCCGCCCGCGGTGACGAGCGTCGCCACGGCACCGAGCGGCGCGACCACGACCGCGTCCGTAGCGGTCACGCCGAGCTCGGCGCCGAGCCCTCCAGCCGCGACCCCGAATGCCACGACCCCGAATGCCACGACCGCGACTGCAACGGTCGCTGCGGCGGCGACCGCCCCCTCACCCCAGAGGTCTTCGCCCGCTCACAACTCGGGCGGCGAGGACAACGGCGGCGGCGGCGGCGGCGGACGCGATGACTGAGCTACGGATACAGCTGCTCACCGGCGTCCGGATCGATGATCCGGATCGCCGCGCTCGGGCAGGCCTGCGCGACCTCGAGCAGCAGCTCATCAGGTCCCGTGCCGATCACGTGGGCGACGTCGTCGAGCTCGAACACCTGCGGTGCGAGGTCGACGCAGTCGCCGTGGGCGGCGCACGCCGCCTCGTCGATTTCAACCGTGTAAGTCATCGTGGATCTCCATTTCGATCATCTTTCGGGCCGCGGGGAGTTGACGTGTGCGATCGACGAGCAGCGCGGCGACTGGCCGTCCGTCTCGGGTGAAGGTGGCCGTGAAGCTTCTGGACTCGGGGTCGCCGTCGTAGCTGATCGAGTCCGCTAGGCGGGCGTGCCCGACGTACTGAATGCGGATGCCGTACTGGTCAGACCAGAAGCTGGTCAGCGGTGCGTTTCCGGGATCGAGTCCCAGCATCACGCGAGCGGCGCGCGCTCCCTGGCGACCCGCCGCCTCCCAGTGCGAGCCGGGCACGTGGCGCCCGAGCCTGCGGTCGAAGGTCGCGGCGGCGTCGCCGACGGCGAGCACGTCGGCATCGCCGGTGCGCCCGTGCTCGTCGACGGCGACGCCGATCTCGCAGCGAAGGCCGCTGCCGGCGAGCCACTCGATCTCCGGCGCGACGCCGACCCCGACAACCACATGCTCGACCTCGACGACGTCTCCGCTCGACAGACGCAATGCGCTCACGGCACCATTGGCGCTGATCCCGGCGACCGTCTCGCCGGTGATCACATCGACGCCCTCCTCGCGGTGCAGCGCGCTGAACCAGCCGCCGAGCTCGGGCCCGAGGATCCCGGCCAGCGGCGCAGGCGCGGCCTCGATCATCGTCACCTCGGCGCCCAGGCGACGTGCTGTGGCCGCCACCTCCTGTCCGATGAAACCGGCTCCGACGATCGCGAGGCGGGGGCGCGCCGCCAGCACCCCGCGCAGCAGCCGCGAGTCCTCGAGGCTGCGAAGCACCGACACGTTCTCGTACCCGTCGAGCAGCGGCAGGGTCCGCGGCCGGCTACCGGTCGCGATCAGCAGCTTCTCGTATCGCAGGCGCGACCCGTCGGACAGCGACACGATCCGCTCACCGCAGTCGAGTCCGGTGGCGGCGACACCGAGCAGCAACTCGATCTGGTGGTGCTCGTACCACTCCTCGGTTCGGTAACAGAGCGACTCGGCAGACCCCTCCTGCGACAGCAGCTCCTTGGACAGCGGCGGCCGGTCATACGGCCGACGCGGTTCCGCGCACAGGATCCGAACGTGGCCGTCATATCCGTGGCGGCGAAGGGTCTCCGCGCAGCGCTGGCCGGCCAGCCCACCACCCGCGATCACGATCCCGTCGCTGTTGTTCTTATTCATGCGAAGCACCCTCGCGGTCGCGAGTAAGGGAATCGTTGGCCCGCGGTAAGACTTCTCCCACCTTTGCCAAACCTTTGCCGACGCTTGGCAGGTCGATCACCCGGCGCTCGCGAGAGTCCCCGCCGACCAACGACCTGGAGGATCTCAAGTGCGTCCACGACACACTCGAACCGCCGCGGCCCTGACCGCGATCGCGGCCGGCGGCTTCGCCATCTACGCGCTGCGACCGGCCGACCAGCCGGCCGCCACGCTGGCTGCCCGTTCCCCGGCAGTGCACTACCGCACGCAGGTGATTCGGCGCACGGTCCACGTGATCAAGCACGAGCCGCGGGCGCATTTCCCGGTGCCGCGCGGTGCCGTCGCCGCGGGCGGTCGCGGCGGTAGCGCGAGCGTCGCCGGTGGCGCCGTGCGGACCGGAGCGAGCGGCTCACACGGCAGTGCCGGCTCTGTCGCCGGAAGCTCCGGGGTGACCACGCGCACCAGCGGCGGAGCCTCCGGGGTCGCCTCGAGCGGAGCCGCATCGAGCAGCGGCGCCCCGGTTACGCGCACGAGCGGCTCGCACAGCACGGGCTCGACCGGCGGCTCTTCATCGGGCACGCCGGTAACGACCCGGACGAGCGGCTCACACGGCAGCACCGGCGGCTCGGGCGGCTCCGGCGGCAAGCCGACGACTCGCACGAGCGGCGCTGGTGGCGGCGGAAAGGAGCATGGTGATGGCGGTGGTGACTGAAGCACCGGCGTCTGCGCGTCGCCGTCGCGCGTCGGCGGGCCCCGATCGCGTGACCGTCCTGCTGGGCTCGGTCGCTGCGTTCCTCGCGATGCTGGCGATCCTCGCCGGCCAGTTCGGGCACTCAAGCTCGAGCGCGAAGGGCGCGGCGGCGGTCGTGCTGCGGCGCGTGTACGAGACGCGCGTGATCGAGACGATCCCGCCCGGCGCTGCGGCTCCTGCCGGGGGTACCTCCGTCAGCCAATCCATGTCAAGCTCAGGCGCGGTGGCCGCCGCCGCGCCGGTGACCCGGACCTCATAGGACAACGGTGAGCAAAGAGCTCGACTACACGTTCCACGCGATGGGCAGCGACATCCGGCTGATGATCGGACCGCCGCTGCTGCAGAGCACGCCGCCGCCGCTTCAGGCGGCGGACCGCGAGCGCGCGTTCGTGTTCGACTTCGGGCACCGGCTGTCGCGATTCGAACCCGACAGCGAGCTGTCCGTGCTGAACGACGATCCGCGCGAGGAGGTGCCCGCGTCGGGCCTGCTGCTGGCCGCGGTCGGGGCCGGCGTGTGGGCGGCGCAGCGCAGCGGCGGACTGGTCGTGCCGACGCTCGTGCAGGCGCTCGAGCAAACGGGATACGCGGCCTCGCTCGATGGCGTGGCGCCGGCGTCGCTCGGGGAGGCGCTGGCGGCAGCCCCTCCCCGAGCACAGGCACGGCCGGACCCCGAGGCGTTGTGGGAGCGGATCGAGGTCGACCAGGAGGCCGGGGTTATTCGCCGGCCACCCGGGCTCAGGATCGACACCGGTGGGACGGGCAAGGGACTGTGCGCGGATGCGGTTGCCCACCGGCTGTCGGCGTACACCCGGTTCGTGGTCGACTGCGGCGGCGACATCACGGTCGGCGGCGTCGGTGCGCAGGTGGACCCGTATGAGATCGAGGTCGAGCATCCGATCACCCGGCACGCGGTCGGCTACGTCCGCGTGGCGCGCGGCGGGGTGGCCACGTCCGGGCTGAACGTGCGGATCTGGCGCGGGCGCGACGGCGGCTTCGCGCATCACCTCCTGGACCCGAGCACCGGCGCCCCGGCATGGACCGGGCTGGTCGGTGCGACCGCGCTGGGCGCATCCGCGCTCGAGGCGGAGACGCTGTCGAAGATGGCCCTGCTGCTCGGGCCGGATGGGGCCCGCGAGGTCCTCGCCGAACAGGGCGGCGTGATCATCCACGACAGCGGCTCGGTCGAGGCTGTCGGGCCCGTCGACGGCCGGATCGAGCAAGCCGGCGACACAGGGGGGATGCACGTTGAAGCAGGGTGAGCCGATCCACTACGTGTGGTGGCTGGTCAGCCGCGCCTCGGGAATCGTCGCGGTCGTGCTGATCTCGCTGTCGGTGCTGATGGGGCTGGCGATGGCCACCCGTGCGATCCGCAGTCCCGGGTGCAAGCGAGCGATCGCCCGCCTGCACGAGCACGTCGCTCTGGTGGCGCTGCTCGCGATCGCGCTGCACGGCGTCGCGCTCCTCGGCGATCACTGGCTGAAGCCGGGGTGGCGCGGTATCACAGTCCCATTCGCCCTGAGCTACAGGCCCGCGTTCACCGGGATCGGGATCATCGCGGGCTACCTCGCGGTGCTGCTCGGGCCGAGCTTCTATCTGCGACGAAGGATCGGTGCCCGCCGCTGGCGCAAACTGCACCGCGCGACCGCGCTCGTGTGGGCGCTGTCGGTGATCCATACGCTCGGTGCCGGATCGGACGGTCATGCGTACTGGCTGCAATGCGTCGTGATCGTCACCGGCGTGCCGATCGTGTACCTGCTCGTCGTGCGGGTGCTCCAGGGCAACCCGCGCAAAGCCCACGCGCCCGAGCGTGCGGTCGGGCGGCCGGAGCCGCATCCGCATTCGCATCCCCATCCGCATCCGCGCCCGCAGCCGCTGTCGTTTGTGACCACCTACCCGAGGCCCCGCGGCAGCCGCGTTGATGGAGAATCCTGTGCGTGAACGACACCGACGCTCCGACCGGCCCGGTCCTGATCTGCTTCGACGGCTCGGCTGACGCCGAGCGGGCGGTCACCGCTGCCGCCAGGCTGCTGGGGCCGGCGGTGGCGACCGTGCTCACCGTCTGGGAGCCGATCGCGGTGTGGGAGCCGTATGACCCGGGAGCGATCCTCAGCGCCGCGGTCGCGAAGCTCGGCGAGAAGGACCTCGGCCTCGACGAGATCGCACGCGAGCTGGCCCAGGAAAAGCTCGACCAGGGCGTCGCGCTGGCCCGCGCAGCCGGCTTTCAGCCGACGCCGAGGCTGACCGAGGGCAAGCCGTGGCAGCGGATCTGCCACGTCGCCCACGAGCTCGACGCGTCGGTGATCGTGCTCGGCGCTCGCGGCCTGTCGCGAGTTCAGTCGGCGCTGATGGGCGGCGTCTCGTCGACCGTGCTGATCCACGCCAAGCGGCCGGTGCTCGTGATCCCGGCTCAGGACGAGGACTGATCGGGCTCGTCGCTGGCGCGCACGGTGAAGCCGCAAAGCGCGAGCGCCGTGATCGTGATCGCGCTCGCCAGCACCGCGGTCGCGATCATGCCGATGTTCGGTAGCGTCAGCTCGAAGAAGCTGCGCGTCGGCGGCAGCAGCAGCGCACCCACGTACACGCAGCCCAGCGCCGCGCACATCCCGCCGACGATCGCCGAGCGCTTGCGCGATCCCTGCGCCTCGAGCGCCATCACCAGATACAGGCCGCATGCGACGAGTATCGTCACCGCCACCGTACGCGCGTCGGCGACGGACAGGTCGAGGTCGTGGATGCAGAACAGATATCCGGCCACGACCCCCGAGCCCAGCATCGTCCCCGCCGGAACCGCGAACCGAGCGACCCCGCGCACGAACCGATCGGACCGCCACGGGCCGCTGCTCGGCGCCAGCGCCAGGAAGAAGGTCGGGATCCCGATCGTCAGGCTGGCGGCGAGCGTCAGGTGCCGCGGCAGTAGCGGGTAGGCCTCCGAGCTGGTCCCGATGATCAGGATCAGAAACGCCGCGAACGCCGACTTGGTCACGTACAGCTTGGTCACCCGCTGGAGGTTGCGGAGCGCGCGGCGGCCCTCGGCCAGCAGGGGCGGCACCGCCCCGAAGTCGCCCGAGATCAGGACCAGATCGGACACGCTGCGTGCCATCTGCGTGCCGCTGCCCTGCGCAATCGCGAGCCGCGAGCTCTTCAGCGCCGGCACGTCGTTGACGCCGTCGCCGACCATCGCGACGTATCGGCCCTCCTCGGTCAGCGCCCTCGACGATCGCCTGCTTTCCCTCCGGGGAGATCCGCCCGACGACGGTCGCGCCGAGCGCGAACTGGCGTTGCTCGACAGGGTCAGCCGGAATCTCGCTGCCGTCGCTGACCCCAGCGACCTCGATCCCGACGTCTCGCGCGATCGCGGCGACGGTCGGCGCCGCGTCGCCGGACAGCACCTTGACCTCGACACCCTCGCCGCGCAGGTAGGAGATCGTGTCGTGCACGCCAGGGCGGAGCTGCTCGGCGAGAACTACGAGCCCGAGCGACTGGAGATCTGCCCCCGGCCCGGCGTCAGGGTCATCGGGACCGGGGCCGCGGCTGTGCGCGACCGCCAGGACCCTGCGGCCCTCGTCCTGGCGCTCGGCCGCGCTGGGCCCGAGCTCCGGTGCCACCGACAGCCGCTCGGGCGCGCCGAGGTAGACCGTGCCTGAAGCCAACGACACCGAGCTCCACCGCCGCCGGCTCGAGAACGGCACCTCGCTGATCGGCGTCTCGGCGTCGGCGGCGAACGCCTCGTGGATCGCCTCGAGCGTGAGGTTGCGGGCCGACGCGCTCGCCGCCATCGTGCCGAGCAGCTGCGTCAGCCGCTCCTCGCTGACCCCGGGCGCGGGAAGCGCCTGCACGACTCGCAGCGAGGCCTCGGTCAGCGTCCCGGTCTTGTCGACGCAGATCGTGTCGACCGACGCCAGCGACTCGATCGCGTTGAGCTGCTGCGCGAGCACGCCGCGCCGCGACATCCGCACGGCGCCGGCCGCGTAGGTGAGGCTGACGAGCAGCACCAGGCCTTCGGGAATCAGGCTGACGACGCCGGCGGCCGCAGTCGCGACCGCCGTGTGCACGGCGACGTGTCGGTGATACAGGGAGTATCCGAGCAACCCCCCGAGTCCGAACACGAGACCGACGAGCGCATACAGCAGCCGGTTGATCCCCCGCTCCAGCGGCGAGCGCGGGTGTCGGAAGGAGCGCGCCTCGCCTGTCAACCTGGCGGCGAAGCTGTCGGCACCGACGGCGGTGACCTCGTATCCGCCGGTGCCCTCGACGACGAACGCCCCGGAGCGGACCTGATCGCCGGCATCGCGCAGCGCTGCCTCGGACTCGCCCGTCAGGATCGACTCGTCGAGTCGCAGGTCGCTGCTGACGGCGACGCGCCCATCGGCGATCACCTGATCCCCGGGCTGCAGTCTGACCAGATCGCCGACCACGACCTTCCCGACACCAACCGATCTGACCTCGCCGTCGCGCTCGACGCGCGCGTGTGGCGCGACCAGCAGCGACAGGCGGTCGAGCGCTCGCTTGGCACGCACCTCCTGGGTGATGCCGATCGCGGCATTGGCGACGATGATGCCCACGAACAGTGCGTCGCGCGCGTCGCCGAAGATCAACGTGACCGCGCCGAAGCCGGCGAGGATCGCGTTGAACACGGTCAGCACGTTCGCGCGGACGATGCTCAGGTAGGAGCGGCTCGTGCCGGGGTCGTGGCGGCTTGCCGGCCTGCGCCAACCGGCTGGCGGCCTCGGCCTCGGTCAACCCCAGCTGTTCGACAGTCACACTCATGGTTCAGCACTAATTACGGATGACGCACGGCGGCTGCGAGCTTAGCCTGGCGAGGATGCATCGGCGAACGCAGCAGACGATCACGACGTTGCGCAAGCACAGCGTCTCACGGGTCGCCCACGTGGCGAAGTCACTCGACCGCCATTCACGGGTCCAACGCGTGATCGAAGCGCAGCGCGCGCGGAAGGTTCGCCACCGCGGTTGAGCCTGGTCGCTGGCGCGAAGGACTTCCTCCTAAGGACGCGAAGCATTCGCGCGCGTTCCAAACAGCTCGCAGTCGCTAGCAAGCGCCGATGCTTGCGGATAGGCTGACGAGCGCGCACCTAACTCCAATCGACAAGGGAGACCGCATGCCGCCCGCCAAGAAACCAGCGACGCGCCGACCCGCTGCCAGTAAGCCGAGCACGTCCGCTCCGATCTCGCGCAAAGAAGTCGAGCGTGCGACCGCGCGTTTCGAGAAGGCCCTCGACGAGGCCAGCCAGGCGCTGCAGGCGCTCGGCGCCGATGTCGGCAAGGGCGCCAAGGGTGCCTATCGCGAACTCGAGCGGACACTCAAGGCGCTCCGTCGCGACGCTCAGAAGACGAACCGCAATCTGCTGAAGGACCTCGACAAGCTCGTCGCCGCCGTGGCGCCTGCCGCTGCCTCTCGCGGGCGCGGCCGCACGACCGCCGCGAAGCCGAGCGCGACCAAGCGCACGACCAGCCGCACGAGCGCCAGCCGGAGCACGGCGAGCAAGACGGCCGCGAGCAAGCCAGCCGCGAGCAAGCCAGCCGCGAGCAAGCCGGCGGCGCGCAAGCCGGCGGCGCGCAGCGCCCGCTCAACGGCCGCCAAGAAGCCGGCCGCGTCCCGTCGCAGCGCCTAGCCTCGCTCAGCCGGGACCGGCGGCGTCGCGCCAGCGACCGGCCGGTTCCCGGCGGTAGGGTCGCCGATGAGCGAGCCCGTCACCCCCGCGTGCCGGATCGTCCTGGCCGATGATCACGCCGTCATGCGCGGCGGCCTCAGGATGCTGCTCGACGCCGAGCCGGACTTTGATGTCGTGGCCGAGGCGGGGACGATTCAGACTGTCTTGTCCGAGGTTCGCGTGCACCGTCCGGCGGTCCTCGTGCTCGACCTCAACATGCCGGGCGGCTCGAGCCTCGACGCGATCGCGACCGTCGGGCGGATCTCGTCGCACACGGCGGTGGTCATGCTGACGATGGAGCACGATCCCTCGCTCCGACGCGCCGCGCTGGAGGCCGGTGCCCGCGGCTACCTGTTCAAGGAGGCGGCGCCGCGCGACCTCGTCAAGGCGATCCGGGCCGCCGTCGCAAGCTAGCTCAGCTCGCGGCAGATCGCATCGGCAGCGGCGGGGATCGCCCGAGCGACGGCGTCGCTCAGCGGACTGCCGGCCGCGAACCGCGCGCCCTCGATCCCATACACGACGAGCTGCCCGGGAAGCCGTCCCAGTACCCGCGCGAGCTCGATCGCCTCGGCGGCGCCGATCGCATGGCTCGAGGTCCGCCGCAGCGCTGCCGGCAGCGGCTCGCGGGTCGCCTCGATCCTGTGGATCGTCCCGGGCGGGGCACCAGATGAAACGGCGTCGATCAGCACCACTTGCTTGGCGCCCCGCCAGTGCTCGATCAAATCGACCGCCTCGCCCGGGTGCGCGCGAACAGCGAAGCCGCGGTCCCGGGGAAGGCGGCGTGCGACCTCGAGCCCGGCCGCGTCGTCTCCGCGCAGCTCGTTCCCGATGCCGATCACGAGCGCCGCGTCCACTGTCTCAGCGTCGATCGACGGTCAGATCGAGGAAGTGGGTTGCACAAGAGATGCAGGGATCGTGGTTGCGGATCGCCTGCTCGCAGCGGAGCCGGAGCTCGTCGTCCGGCAGCTCCGCGTGCCGCTCGACGACCGCCCGCAGATCCTCCTCGATCGCGAGCTGGTTCTGCGAGGTCGGCGGCACGATCCGTGCGTCGAGGATCGTCCCCTGCTCGTCGAGCTCGTAACGGTGATACAGCATCCCGCGCGGGGCTTCGGTCGCGCCATGACCGACGCCGGCGCGGGGCTCGAGCTCGACCGCCGGCCGGTCCGGCTCCTCGTAGTCGGCGATGATCGACAGCGCCTCGTCGCACGCGTGCACGAGCTCGACCGCGCGCACGACGATGCTCTGGAACGGGTTGTGACAGCGCTCTCCGAGCTCCGCCTCGCGGGCCGTCTCGCGAGCGAGCGCGGTCAGGTACTCCGACGCGAGGTTGTACCGCGCGAGCGGGCCGGTCAGATAGGCGCCGCGGTCACGGATCCGCGCGTGCAGCGCGTTGGAGTGCTCGACGTGCTCTTCGACCATGTGCTGGTCGAACTCGCTCGGTGCGATCTCGAGCCCGGCGCTCGAGACGATCCGCCCGAGGTCGATCGGATAGCGCCCGGGCTCGCTCAGCGACACGAGCTCCGGCGCCCACTCGACTTCGGGGAAGCTCAGCTGCGATGCCCATCGCACGGTCCCGAGCGCCCCCTCGCGCGCACGCTGAAGCGGGTCCACGAGCTCGCCGAGCTCCCGCTTGCGCGGCGCCCGATAGAAGCCGCCGACACGCAGGTTGACGGGATGGATCTCGCGGCCTCCGATCGCGGCGACGAGCTGGTTGCCCGCCTTCTTCAGCTGCAGGCCCTGCTCGGCAAGCTGCGGGTGCTCGCCCGCCATCTCGACAAAGCCGTCGTAACCGAGGAAGTCGGGCGCGTGCAGCAGGTAGACGTGCAATGCATGGCTCTCGATCCACTCGCCGCAGTAGATCAGCCGCCGCAGGTCGCGGATCGGACCGCTGTCGATCGCGATCCCACACGCGTCCTCCATCGCCCGCAGCGCGCTCATCTGATAGGCGATCGGACAGATCCCGCAGATTCGCGAGGTGATGTCGGCGGCCTCCGTGAACGCCCGTCCGCGGAGAAACGCCTCGAAGAACCGCGGCGGCTCGTAGATCCGCAGCTTGACGTCGCGGACCCGCCCCGCCTCGAGCTGGACGTACATCGCGCCCTCGCCCTCGACTCGGGCCAGGTAGTCGGTGCGGATCGTCCTAGTCTCGCTCATGGGCCTCGCTCGCCTCGCGGAACGGCTCTCGCAGTGCGTTGAACGTTCGGTACACGCGGACCAGGTCGCGATCCTCGAGCCCGCTCCAGCTGTCGAGCGATGTTGTGTTCGGCGTCTCCTTCGGCCCATAGCAGCCGTAGCAGCCGCGGTCATAGCTGGGGCACAGTGCACCGCACCCGGCGTGCGTGACCGGGCCGAGGCAGGCGGTGCCGTGCGCGACCATCACGCACACGGTGCCACGGCGCTTGCACTCGACGCAGACGCTGTGCGCCCGGACGTGTGGCCGTCGCGACGCGAGATACGCGCTGATCACCTCGAGCAGCTGCGCCTTGCTGATCGGGCAGCCCTGGAGCTCGAAGTCGACCGCGACATTGGCGCTGATCGGTGTTGAGGTCGCGAGCGTCGAGATGTAGTCGGGGGTCGCATAGACGGCGCGCGTGAACTCCTCGATGTCGGCGAAGTTGCGCAGCGCCTGGATCCCGCCCGAGGTGGCGCAGGCGCCGATCGTGATCAGCGCCTTGCTCTGCGCCCGGACCTCGCGGATCCGCTCGGCGTCGTGGGGGGTCGTGATCGAGCCCTCGACCAGCGACACGTCGTACGGTCCCTCGACGGTCGCGCTCGATGCCTCCAGGAAGTAGGCGATCTCGAGTTGCCCGACGATCTCGAGCAGCTCGTCCTCGCAGTCGAGCAGGCTCAGCTGACAGCCGTCGCAGGAGGCGAACTTCCAGACGGCGAGCTTCTTCTTCGCGCTCATCACAGCTCCCTGATCGCGAGCCACGGCGCGAGCTCGGACCAGCGGTAGACGGGGCCGTCACGGCATACCAGCGTCGGCCCGAGCTGGCAGTGGCCACAGTGGCCGATGCCGCATTGCATGTTGCGCTCCATCGAGACGTACATCTGCTCGCCGGGCACGCCCTCGTCGGCCAGCGCGCTGATAAGGAACCGCAGCATCACCTCGGGTCCGCACGACATCACGACGGTGCCGCCCGCGTCCAGACGGGCGCGCCCGATCAGCCGCGTGACGACGCCGACGTGCCCGAGCCACTCCGGCCCAGCTGCGTCGACCGTGCTCAGAACCTCGACTCCGCGTGCCTCCCAAGCCCGCAACTCGTCCGTGAACAGCAGCTGGTCGGGAGTGCGGGCGCCGTACAGGAGCACGAGCCGTCCGTAGCGTTCGCGGTGCGCGAGCATCCGCAGGACCGCTGGGCGCAGTGGCGGCAGCCCGATCCCGCCGGCGGCGATCACGACGTCGGCCCCCTCGGCCTGATGCAGTGGCCACGGCGAGCCGAACGGTCCGCGAACGCCGAGCGTGTCCCCCGGCTCGGCGGCACAGATCGCCGCGGTCGCGAGACCGACCGCCCTGACCGTGTGCACCAGGCGCCGGGAATCGTCGGGGTCGCCGCTGATCGAGATCGGCACCTCGCCGCGACCCCCGGCCGACAGCATCGTGAACTGGCCGGGAAGGAACTCGAACGGCTCGCCCGAGGCGGCCTCGAGCTCGAGCGTGACGACGTCGTCTGTGTCCTTGCGTCTGGCCACGACGGCGTAGGACTCGGGCACCATCGGCCCGGGGCCGATCGCCTCAGGCCGGTGTTGCAGCACGGCCATAGACGTCCAGCAGCTGGAATCGGGTCGCCTGCAGCCGATCGACGAGGCTTGCCGCGAACCGGCTCATCAGCTGATAGCCGAGCTCGTGGTCGGTCTCGCACTTGCCGCGCAGGCAGGCCCCGTCGAACTCGAGCAGCCCGCAATCCGTCACTGCGCGGCCGTCCATCTGCCATCGGTACGGGGCGAACAGCCACGACCACCCGACGACCTCACCCTCGTGGAGTGTCTGGATCTGGAGCGGCGGCCCGCTCGGCGCATGGACCTCGAGCGACACGATTCCGCGCCGGATCAGGTAGAAGGTGTCGGCCGGGTCGCCCTCGCGCAGCAGCATCGTCCCCGCCTTGACGTGCTGGTTGTGGGCGCACCCGGCGATCAGCTGCAGCTGCCCGGCCTCGAGACCCGCAAACGTCGGCGACTGAGAGATCAGTGCGTCAAGCTCCTGCATCGCGTTCCTCCTCGCTCGCTCGGATCGCCTGCGCCTCTTCGGTGAGGTCAATTGCAACCGGGCACCACGTGATACAGCGCCCGCAGCCGACGCATCCGGAGGTGTCGAACTGATCCCACCAAGTCGCAAGCTTGTGCGTCATCCACTGGCGGTAGCGCGACTTCGGGCTCGTGCGCGCCGCGCCGCCATGCATGCCCGAATAGTCGATCGTGAAGCACGAGTCCCAGCTCTGATGGCGCTCGACCCGATCCCCCTGAAGGCTGGTGACGTCCTCGACGGTCGTGCAGAAGCAGGTCGGGCAGACCATCGTGCAGTTGCCACACGTCAAGCAGCGCTCGGCGACCTCGTCCCAGCGCGGGTGGTCGTAGTTGCGATAGAGCAGTCCCTTGAGGTCGGTCGTGTCGAGCTGGCGCCCCATGCTCTCGGCCGTGCGGGCATGAATCGCCTTCGCAGCGTCGCGGTCCTCGGTGGCGGCCTCGCGGTGCGCAACGTCGGCGAGCACTTCCCCCCCGCGCTCGGAGCCGACCTCGACCGTGAAGTAGTGCTCGCCCTCCTCGATCACCTCGGTCAGCGCGAGGTCGAAGCCCTTCTCCGCGACCGGGCCCGTGTTCATCGATACGCAGAAGCACGTCCCGCCGGCGACGGCACATTGCACGGCGACGATGAACGCATCCGCCGTCCGCGCGCGGTCGGCCGGGTCGGGATGCGGACCGCCGAGCAGCACGTTGTCGAGGATCCCGATCGCGTGCAGCTCGCACGAGCGCGCGCCGAGGAACGCGAACCGCCGGGGCTCGGCGGGTGGCTCGGTCACGTCGCTGAGAGCACCGTGCTCGTCGATCCGCGCCTCCCATAGCTTCACCTGCGAGGGCAGCTGGTACTGCTTGAACGAGTGCGGGCCGACGGCGTAGCCGAACAACGCCTCGTCCTCACGCCGGCGCAGCCGGTACTTGCCCCCGTCCTGCTCATCGGTCCAACCGACCGGCAGTTCGTCCGCGCGCCGGACCTCGTCGTACACGATCGCGCGATCACGCACCGTCGGCCCGACGATCGTGTACCCACGACCCGCCAGCGCGTCGAGCAGTTCATCGAAGTGGCCCCGTTCGATGACTTGGACATCGCTCACGTGCCGACAAACTCTAAGGGCCTCGGGAAACCCGCACAAGCGGCTATTCGCTCTACGCCGTTCTACTGATCAACTCTGCCCACAGGTGCGGATGTCTACAGCCCCCAATCGGCCGTAGGGTCGATCGCAAGAGATGTAGCTGAGGACACCCCGGCAACCGGCCGGGCGATCGGCGTACGAGGAGGTCGACCGATGCTCTCGCTTGCGAAGCTTTCGATTCGACGACCCAAGATCGCGCTCGCGGTCTGGCTTGTCGTTGGAGTTGTCCTGGGCCTGATCGGCCTGGGCGTATCACACAGTCTTTCGCCCTCGGTGACAGTCGTCCCGGGGACGCAATCGTCGCGCGCCCAGCAATTGGGCAATGCGCAGTTCGGGCCCACACAGCTCGTGCCGATCATGCTGGAGGGCCCCAAGGCCCGGCTGAATCGGCAGGGCCCGAAACTCGTCGTCGTCCTGAGCAAGCGCGCCAATACGCGCGTGATGTCCGCTTGGGACGCCGGCACGGCGTCCGCTGAGCTGCGGCCGAAGCCGACGGCGGCGATGATCATCGTCTCGGTCGACCGGCCCGAGAGGGACGTAGTCAAGTACGACCAGCCGCAGATCGAGTCGATCGTCAACCGGTATGCCACCGGTGGCGTCAAGGCTTATGTAAGCGGTCAGCCCTCGATCGATCGGGCACTGAAGGACGCTTCGATCTCGAGCCTCCGGCGTACGGAGCTGATCGCGGTCGGCATCCTGTTCCTGCTGCTGCTGATCGGCCTGCGGGCCCCGGTGGCAGCGCTGCTGGTCACGGCAGTCGGCGCGATCAGCATGCTCGCCGGGTTCGGCGAGGTCGCAATTCTCGGCAAGGTGCTGACGCTCGATCCGGTCGGCGTCGCGCTCGGGACGATGACCGGGCTCGCGCTCGGCGTCGGGTTCGCGTTGCTGATCCTCGATCGCTTCCACCGCGAGGAGTGGCCCGACGGCATCCATTCGCGCGATGTGATGACGGCTGCGATCACCGATCTGGAGACCACCGGTCGTGCGGTCCTGGTCGGCGGCACCACCCTGGTCCTCGCGCTGGCGCTGGTCGCGGTCGTCGGCCCGACCCAGCTGATGGTCTCGCTCGGAACCGGAGCACTGACCTGTGCAGCGTTCGCGATCGGCGGCGCTGTGGTCGTGATGCCGGCGGCGATCGTCCTGCTCGGCCGCCGGATCCACTTCCTGCGGTTCCCGGCTCCGAGGTTCATGGAGCGGGCATGGTCGAAGCTGCTCGACGGTGGCAACTGGATCACCAGGCACGCGATCTATGCGGGCTTTGCCGCGACCGCGATCCTGGCCGCGATCGCGGTCCCCGCGCTCGGGCTGAAGTCCGGGCCGCCGACGGTCACCCAGTTGCCCGCGAGCTCGAATGCGCGGATCGCATTCCAGGAGATCGCGCGGGTGATGGGTCCCGGCTGGCCGACGCCGTACAACCTGATCGTCGTCAACCGCAAGGGCGCGATCACGACGCCGGCGTTCCTGGCCTCGGTCAACAAGCTGCAGACGCAGATCGCGAAGAACGGCACAGTCGATTCGGTCACGGGGCCCGGCACGATCAACCAGACCGCTCAGCAGCTGAAGACCTTCGGGCCTCAGCTCGCGCACTCGGCCAAGATCTCCGACCAGAGCAAGAAGCAGCTGCTGAAGCTGATCAACGGGCTCGGCCAGGCCGGCAGCGGCTCGGCCCAGCTGAAGTCCGGGCTCGAGGCGGCGGTGTCGGGAGCCACCCAGCTCAACGGCGGCGCCGGCGAGGCTGCGGCTGGGGCGGGCAAGCTCCACTCCGGCTCGGCTCAGATTCAGGCCGGCTCGGCACTGCTGTCGACCAACCTGAACAAGGCGCTGGCGGGCGCGAACGAGCTGAAGGCCGGTGCCGGCCAAGCGCTGGCCGGCGCACAGGAGCTCGTCGCCGGGCTCAACACGGCCCACAGCAAGGCGGCTGAGAGCATCATCGCCTTCAACGGGCTGACCTCCGAGACGGCGGCCGCAAGCTCTGAGATCGCGGGCGCCAAGGGTGGCGCCTCAGCGGTCACGGGTGATGTCAACAACGCGCTCGGCGCGCTGCACTCGATGACCAAGGGCAGGAAGGATCCGCAGTACGCGAACGTCGCGGCGGCCCTCAGCAGCGCCGAGGGCGCGGCTTCGCACCTCGCCGGTGAGATCGAGACCGCGGCCGGCTCGGCCGGGCAGGCGAACAACCTCGCCCACAGCGTCGGTTCGCAGGCTCCGGCCCTGGTTCAGGGTCTGAGCGAGCTGCACGCCGGCGCGGGCCAGCTCGAGGCCGGGATCGCGCAGCTGCACAGCGGCAACGCGACCCTCGCCGGAGGCATGGGCCTCCTCGCCGGCGGTGGCGGTCAGCTGACCTCCGCGCTCGGTCAGCTGACAAACGGTGCCAGCCAGCTCGAGACCGGCCTCGGCCAGCTCGCGAGCGGCACCGGTCAGCTCGCCTACGGACTGGCGGCAGCCCCGAACGGCGCCGGTCAGCTCCAGACGGGCCTCGGGATCATGCAGGCCGGCGTGACCAAGTCACGCGGGCAGATCCCGTCGACCAAGCAGCTCGAGCAGCTGATGAAGGAGTCGCCGGGGATGTTCAGCTCGGGCTACTTCGTCCTCTCAGCAGTCGCCGGAGCGAAGGGCTCGACGCGGACTCAGGCGAGCTTCGCGGTCAACCTGTATCGCGGCGGCACGGCGGGTCAGATCGTCGTGACCTCGAAGTATCCGGCCAACGACGCCAGGACCTCGGCGCTCGGCAAGTGGCTCGCCGGCACCGGGCAGACGTTCGCCACACAGCACAACGCTGAAGTCGCCGTCGGCGGCCCCGCCGGCAGCCTCGGTGACCTGACCAGCGTGACCAAGTCCCGCATCTGGCTCGACGTCGCGGTCCTGACCGTGGCGATCGTGGCGGTGCTCGCGATCGCGCTCCGGGCGCTCGTGCTGCCAGTCGTCGCAACGGCATTCAGCCTGCTGGTTGCGGCCGCGACATTCGGAGTCCTGGAGCTCCTGTTCGGCGGCTCGAACCCGCCGCTGGGCGGTCCGGGCTACATGGACCCGATGTCGATCATCGGGATCTTCACCGTCGTGTTCGGCATCGCGGTGATCTTCTCGACGCTGCTGCTGATGCGCACGCGTGAGGCGTACGTGTCCAACCCGAGCGGCAAGTCGGCGATCAGGACGGCCCTGCGACAGACCGGCGCGGCTGCGACCGGAGCAGGCGCCGTGATGGTCGCCGCCGTGATCCCGTTCGCCAACACCGACCTCATCAATGTCAGGCAGTTCGGCATCGGCATCGCCGTGGCGATCCTGCTCGAGGTCCTGATCGTGCGTCCGGTGTTGCTGCCGGCCGCCGAGGCGGTCCTCGGTCGATTCGGGTGGTGGCCGACCCACGGGCCGGCGCCAATCGAACCGCAGGCGCCGAAGCGCAAAGCACGCCGTCTCCTGCACCGGCCGGTGCTTCACCGCCCAGCCCATCACTAGGAGACAGCGATGAACCCCGCAACCGCAACACCACCAATCACCGCCCAGGGCGGGACCTCCGCAGCGCGAGAGCCTGCGGAGGGCCCCCGCTCCCTCGGCGAGCTCGTGCTCGACTCGGCCGAGCACCACAGCGGCGTCGCACTCGAGTACGTGCATGAGGACACCACCGTGGCGATCTCCTACCCGGAGCTCGGAACGCTCGTGACCGATATCGCCCGCGGATTGATCTCACTCGGGATCGACCACGGTGACCGGGTCGCGATCCTCGGCCTGACGTCGGCCGACTGGGTGCTCGCCGACTACGGCGCCCTGTGCGCCGGCGCCGTCGTGGCCCCGATCTACCACACGAACTCGCCGAAGGAGTGCGCGTACGTGCTCGCGCATTCCGAAGCCCGCCTCGTGTTCTGCGACGACGAGAGCCAGGTCGCCAAGATCGAGCAGATCCGCGACCGCTGTCCGGCGCTCGAGCACGTCGTCGTATTCAACGGCGCCGTGCCCGGCACGATCACGCTGACAGCGCTCCGGGGGCACGGGCAGGACGTGTCCGTGCAGTCCGTCCACCATCGCATCGCCGCGATCTCCCCCGACGACCTCGCGACGCTCGTCTACACGTCGGGTACCACCGGTCCACCGAAGGCCTGCATGCTCACCCATGCGAACCTGCTCGAGACGACGCGGATGTACGTCGAGCAGCTCGGGATCAACGACACCCACACGCTCTACCAGTTCCTGCCGCTCGCCCACGTGTTGGCTCGGGTCGCGCAGGCGGTCGTGCTGAGGGCCGGCGCCCGCGCGGTGTTCTGGAGCGGGGATGCAACCAAGATCGTCCACGAGCTCAGTCAGTTCGCGCCGACGCACTTCCCGGCCGTGCCGCGGATCTACGAGAAGATCCACGGTACCGTCACCGGACAGGTGCAGGATGGATCGGCGATCCAGCGGACGCTGTTCCACTGGGCGCTGGCGGTCGGCGCGCGTCACCGCAAGGCGCTGCGGGCCGGACGCAGCCCGGGCCTGATCGACGACTTCCAGTACAGGGTCGCCGACCAGCTCGTGCTCTCGAAGGTCCGAGCGGTGTTCGGCTCATCGCTGCAGCTGGCGATGGTCGGAGCGGCTCCGGCCGCCCGCGAGCTGCTCGAGTTCTTCGACGCCTGCGGTGTGCTCGTGCTCGAGGGCTACGGGCTCAGCGAGAGCTGTGCCGCCTCGACGCTGAACACGCCGTCTGCGTTGCGCTTCGGCTCGGTCGGCAGGCCGCTGCCGGGGACCGAGGTGTCACTCGCCGGCGACGGCGAGATCCTGATCCGCGGACCGCACGTGTTCACCGGCTACTACAAGGACCCGGCGGCGACCGCCGAGAGCCTGGATCAGAGCGGCTGGCTGCACTCGGGCGATCTCGGCTGGATCGACGACGAGGGCTTCGTCTCGATCACCGGGCGCAAGAAGGACCTGATCATCACCTCGAGCGGCAAGAACATCACGCCGGTCAACATCGAGAGCGGGCTCCGTGACCGTCGCTTCATCACCGAGGCGGTCGTGTTCGGCGACAACCGCCCGTACCTGGTGGCGCTGCTGACGCTCGATCGCGAGGAGGCGGCCAAGCTCGCCGCCCACTACGGGATCGACCAGAACCCGGCGGCGATCGCCGCCGACCCGCTCGTGCATGCCGAGATCATGAAGGAGGTCGATGCGGTCAACCAGAACCTCGCTCGGATCGAGCAGATCAAGCGGTTCGCGATCCTCGACCACGACCTGACCCAGGCCGAGGGCGAGCTGACGCCGACGCTCAAGGTCAAGCGCGCGTTCGTATACGACAAGTACGCCGACGTGTTCGCCGGCCTCTACAGCGACGGAGGTGGATCATGAGCGTTCGCTTCTCGAGTGCGGACGCGGCCTGGCTGCACATGGACCGCCCCACCAACCTGATGGTGATCAACACCGTGCTCCTGTTCGACGAGCCCGTCGACTGGGAGCGGGTCAAGCAGATCACCCAGAGACGGCTGATCGATCGCTACCCGAAGTTCCACCAGCGAGTGGTCGAGAGCCGGCTGCCGCTGCGCCCGCCCAAGTGGGAGGACGACCCGGACTTCGCGCTCGAGCATCACATGCATCACATCGCGCTCCCCGCACCGGGCGACATCGCCACGCTGCAAGAGCTGGTCAGCGACCTGATGACGATGCCGCTGGATCGCGCACGCCCGCTATGGCACACGTACATGATCGACGGCCTCGGAGACGGCGCCGCGATGATCAGCCGAATGCACCACTGCATCGCCGACGGGATCGCGCTCGCGCGGGTGATGCTGTCGCTGACCGATTCCGACCCGGATTCCGGGATCGAGCCCGCGGACGCTCGCGACTACGAGGCATCGAGCGGTGTGATCGACTCGCTGATCGGGCCGGCCACGCGCGCGGCGATCGGGGTCGGATCCTCGACGATCAGACAGCTCGGCAGCATCGTCACCTCGCCCTCGCACGCGACTCGGGTCGCGGGCGCGGTCGGGCGTGACGCCGCGACGCTCGGGCGGCTGCTGCTGACCCCGTCCGATGCCGCGACCGCGTTCAAGGGCGATCCCGGGATCAGCCGCAAGGTCGCGTGGACGCAGCCGCTGTCGCTGCCAGAGATCAAGCGGATCGCGCACACGCACGAGGCGACCGTCAACGACGTGGTGCTGACGGCCGTGACCGGCGCGATGCGTCATTACCTCCAGGACCACGACAGCCCGGTCGGCGAGATCCAGGCGATGGTGCCGTTCAACCTGCGGCCGCTCGACAAGCCGCTGCCGGCCAAGCTCGGCAACAAGTTCGGACTGGTGTTCCTGCCCCTGCCCGTCGGCACCAGCGGCTCCTACCGGCGGCTGCTCGAGGTCCACGAGCGGATGCAGCAGATCAAGAACGGGCGTGACGCCCCGGTGTCATACGGCCTGCTCAGCGTCACCGGGCTTACACCCGAGCCGCTCGAGCGACGGATCATCGACCTGTTCACCGCCAAGGGCACGGCGGTCATGACCAACGTGCCCGGACCGCGCGAGCCCGTCTACGTCGCCGGAACCCCTGTCCGCAGCGTGCTGGTGTGGGCGCCGACCTCCGGCCACATCGGGATGAGCGTCAGCATCTTCAGCTACCGCGACGAGGTCACCGTCGGCCTGATGGTCGATGCGGCCCTGATTCCCGACCCCGACCGGTTCGTGGCCCAGCTCGAGCACGAGCTCGCCGCGCTGGAAAAGCTCGACAAGAACGGTCACGTCCGCCGCCGCCGCTCGCCAAGGCGATCGACGCGGCGTGCACGTGCCGGAACCAACCACAACACCAAGGAGCGCTCAAATGCGTAAGTCGATTCTCGGTGCTGGGGTCTGCGCATTGGCGCTGATCCTTGCATCCGTGGCGATTGCGGCCGCCTTCACGCAGGTCGCCAACGTCGCGTTCACGACCACCAAGGCCGGCAAGTCGACCGGGATCACGGCCGACATCCATTCGGTCTTCGACCGCAGCAAGGCGCCGAAGGCGGCGACGAAGCTGACGCTGTCGTTCCCAGCTGGAACGAAGTTCAACCTCAGCCACGTGAAGGCGTGCACGCTGTCCGACAAGCAGCTCACGAGCGGCAAGTCCTGCCCGTCGGCGAGCCAGGTGGGAACCGGCTCCGCGGTCGCCAGCCCGTACCCGCTGCCTGACGCCAAGGCCAAGGTCAAGGCATACGTCGCGAGCAAGACCGAGATGGTCCTGATCGTGACCGTGACCAAGCCGATCAAGCAGACGACGGTCATCCACGAGAACGTGTCGGGCGCAAACCTGAACGTTCCGGTGCCGACGCCCAAGGTCGACGGCTTCAAGGTCGTGCTGATCGGCCTCAAGCTCAACGTTCCGGCCCGCGGCAGTGGCCGCAAGGCGCTGATCACCGCCGGCAAGTGCGTCGCCGGCAAGTTCACGTTCAAGTCCCACTTCAAGTACGCCGACGGCAGCAAGACCGTCGTCACGAGTACATCTCCCTGCAAGTGAGGGCCCAGTCCCTCGCGACGGGCGCCGGAATTCCGGCGCCCGTCGTGCGTCCGGGCCCGGCGACCACGGCGCTCCATGCCTGGCCGGCAAGCAGGCCCGACCCCAAGGCGTTCACTTTCGCCTAGCACCGGGGGTTTACCCTGGAGCGGAGAAGCAGTCTCCGCCCAGCGATGACCGACGACCTCGAACTCCTCGACGCCTACTGGCGGGCCGCGAACTACCTGTCCGTCGGCCAGATATACCTGCTCGCCAACCCGTTGCTGCGCGAGCCGCTGGCGCGGGAGCACATCAAGCCGCGACTACTCGGGCACTGGGGCACGACGCCGGGACTGAACTTCGTCTACGCCCACCTGAACCGCGCGATCCGTAGGGACGGGTTGAACATGATCTACGTGACCGGCCCCGGGCATGGCGGCCCCGGGCTGGTGGCCAACACCTACCTCGAGGGCACCTACACGGAGGTCTACCCCACGATCGGCCACGACGAGGAGGGACTGCGGAGACTGTTCCGCCAGTTCTCGTTCCCGGGTGGCATCCCCAGCCACGTCGCGCCCGAGACGCCGGGCTCGATCAACGAGGGCGGAGAGCTCGGCTACTCGCTCCTGCACGCCCATGGCGCGGTGCTTGACAACCCCGGTCTGATCGCCGTCTGCGTGGTCGGTGACGGGGAGGCCGAGACCGGCTCACTGGCGGCGAGCTGGCACTCGAACAAGTTCCTCAACGCGCGGCTCGACGGCGCCGTGCTGCCGATCCTGCACCTCAACGGCTACAAGATCGCCAATCCGACGATCCTCGCCCGGATCTCGCCCGAGGAGCTGACCCACCTGCTGAAGGGCTACGGCTACGCGCCTCGGTTCGTCGAGGGCTCCGATCCAGACGTCATGCATTCGCTGATGGCGAGCACGCTCGACGAGGTCCTGACCGAGATCGCCTCGCTCCAGCAGGCGGCTCGCTCGGGGCGCTCGAGCCGGCGCCCTGCCTGGCCGATGATCGTCCTGCGCACGCCGAAGGGATGGACCGGACCGAAGACCGTCGACGGGCTGCCGGCCGAGGGCTCGTTCCGCTCGCACCAGGTCCCGTTGGCGCGCGTTCGCGAAGATCCCGAGCACCTGGCCGCGCTCGAGCAGTGGCTGCGCTCCTACCGGCCCGAGGAGCTGTTCGACGATGGCGGCGCGCTCCGCGCCGAGCTCGCTGAGATCGCGCCGCGCGGTCAGCGGCGGATGGGGGCCAACCCCCACGCCAACGGTGGCCTGTTGCTGCGCGAGCTCGAGCTTCCTGACTTTCGCCGCTACGCGGTCGAGGTCCCGGAGCCGGGGCGGCACACGAGTGAGCCGACCCGCGTGCTCGGGACCTTCCTGCGTGACGTCGTTCGCTTCAACACCGACAACTTCCGGATCATGGGTCCGGACGAGACCGCCTCCAACCGGCTGCAGGCCGTGTTCGAGGTGACCAACCGGGCATGGGACGCCGAGCAACTCGACACCGACGATCACCTCGCGCCCGACGGCCGCGTGATGGAGGTGCTCAGCGAGAACCTGTGCCAGGGCTGGCTCGAGGGTTACCTGCTGACCGGACGGCACGGACTGTTCAACTGCTACGAGGCCTTCATCCACATCGTTGACGCGATGTTCAACCAGCACGCCAAGTGGCTGAAGGTGACCCGTGGGATCGGCTGGCGGCGACCGATCGCGTCGCTCAACTACCTGCTCTCCTCGCACGTGTGGCGCCAGGACCACAACGGCTTCTCGCACCAGGACCCCGGCTTCATCGACCACGTCGCCAACAAGAAGGCCGAAATCGTACGCGTCTACCTGCCACCCGACGCCAACTGCCTACTGTCGGTCGCGGACCACTGCCTGCGCTCGCGCGACTACGTAAACGTGATCGTCGCCGGCAAGCAGCCCGCCCTCGATTACCTGACGATGGACGAGGCAATCGCCCATTGCACGCGCGGGATCGGAATCTGGGAGTGGGCGTCCTCTGACGCCAACGGAACCGAGCCGGACGTCGTCCTCGCCTGCGCGGGAGACATCCCGACGCTCGAGACGGTCGCGGCCGCGGCGCTGCTGCGCGAGCGGCTTCCAGAGGTCAAGGTGCGCGTCATCAACGTCGTCGACCTGATGCGCCTGGAGCCCGACTCCGAGCATCCCCACGGGCTGCCCGACTGGGAGTTCGACTCACTGTTCACGACCTCCCGACCGGTGATCTTCGCCTATCACGGTTACCCGCTGCTGATCCACCGGCTGACCTACAGCCGAGCCAACCACCGCAACATCCACGTCCGCGGTTACGAGGAGGAGGGGACCACCACAACCCCGTTCGACATGGTGATGCTCAACAACCTCGACCGCTACCACCTCGTGATCGACGTGATCGACCGCGTCCCCGGCCTTCGCGAGCGCTACGCGGGGTTGCGCCAGGAGATGAGCGACGCGCGACTGCGCGCCCGCGCCTACACCCGTGAGGTCGGCGACGATCTGCCCGAGGTCCGCGACTGGACCTGGCCCGGCGCGCCCCCCGCCCCGACCGGGCGCGCGGGCACTGCGCCTGCACAATAAGCCCGCGCCCGTGCGGATCCTGGTCGTCAACGCCGGCTCGAGCAGCGTCAAGCTGAGCCTGATCGGCGAGCAGCAGCAGACGCTCGCCGCGCGCGAGCTCGAGGCGCCCGAGTCGCGGATCGACGAGTCCGAGCTGCGCGCGGCGCTCAGTCACGAGATGGACGGGCTCGACGCCGTCGGGCACCGGATCGTCCACGGCGGCGAGCGCTTCCACGAAGCGGTCGTGATCGATCCCTCGGTGCAGCGCGCGCTCGACGAGGTGACCGCGCTGGCGCCGCTGCACCAGCCCAAGTCGCTCGCCGCCCTGCGGGCGGTCTCGCGGGCGCTCCCGCTGACGCCCGCGGTCGCGTGTTTCGACACTGCCTTTCACGCGAACCTGCCGGCGGCGGCGGCGACCTACGCACTGCCATCGCGGTGGCGTGAGCGGTGGGCGATCAGGCGCTACGGCTTCCACGGGCTCTCGCACGCATGGGTCGCCCGGCGCGTCCCCGAGCTGCTCGGCCGGCCGGCGGGCGAGCCGCTGCGGATCGTCAGCTGCCATCTCGGCGCCGGCGCGTCGCTGTGCGCGATCCGCGATGGCCGCTCGATCGACACGACGATGGGGTTCACGCCGCTCGAGGGGCTCGTGATGGCGACGCGCTCGGGCAGCGTCGACCCGGGTTTGCTGCTGTGGCTGCTCGAGAACGAGGGGCTGAGCGAACGCGAGCTGGCCGAGACGCTCGAGCACCGCTCGGGATTGCTCGGGCTGGCCGGCACCGCCGACATGCGCGAGGTGCTGGCGGGGGCGGCCGCCGGCGACCCGGCGGCCACACTCGCGCTCGAGGTCTACCTCCACCGTCTCCGCGGCGCAATCGCGGCGATGACGGCGGCGCTCGGCGGCATCGACGCGCTCGCGTTCACCGGCGGCGTCGGCGAGCACGCCGCGCTGGTGCGCCGGCGGACGGTGCAGGCGCTCGCTTTCCTGGGGCTTGGCATCAACGCCGAGGCCAACGCCGCCGCGCGCCCCGACCTCGACATCTCGGACTCCGAGACGAGTGCGCGCACAGTGGTCATCGCGGCCCGCGAGGACCTCGAGATCGCGCGCCAGGTTCGCGAGTTGCTGACCCGCCGCGCGCCGTAGGCGCTTCCCGCAGACGGAACCCGAGACGATCTAAGCTCTGCTCCGTGTTCCGCAACATCCTGGTCGCGATCGATGGCTCAGATCACGCGGCGCGCGCGCTCGCCGAGGCGATCGACCTCGCCGGGCAGAGCCGCGCCAGGCTGACGATCATGACCTGCGTGCCCGACCCGACGATGTGGCTACTGGGCGGTTCTGCGTACGCGGGCGGCGTCGACTTCGAGTCGCTCGAGCGCGAGACGGAGCGCGAGTACACCGAGCTGCTCGAGCATGCCGTCGAAAGCGTCCCCGACGACATCTCGGTGACCAAGGTGATGGCCCACGGCCGCGCCGGACAGCGGATCCTCGAGCAGCTGGAGCGCGGCGATCACGATCTCGTCGTGATGGGCTCGCGTGGCCGCGGCGAGGTCCGCTCGGTCCTCCTGGGCAGCGTCAGCCACCAGGTGCTGAACGCTATCCCAGCGGCTGTGCTGGTAGTGCACGCGCGCGAGGGCTCTGACTGACGCGGGCGAGCTCTTCGCCCCACCCGCGGGCACAGTCGAGCTCCCCTTCCTCGAGCGGGCCCTCGGAATCCTCGACGAGGAAGCTGGCCGTGTCGAGCACCTTGTAGCCGCGGCGGCTCAGCCGCCGGGCGATGCCCCGGGCGGCGACGCCTGTCAGCCACGGCGCCTTGTCGAGGCGTGTGTCGAATGCGGCCGCGAGCGTGCGATCGTTGTCGGGCAGGTCGCGCAGCCACTCGCGCAGCCCGGGGGGGTCGGCCGCGCCCGGCTCGAGGTGAATCTCGCCATCCTCGTGGACCGCCTCGACCGCCAGCAGGCGGCTGTGCGCGGTCGACAGGCTGTGCATGTGGGTAGGGCCTCCGACCACCAGCAAATCCGCATCGGCAACCGCCGCCTTGTACACGGGCTCGACGGGAACGCCGCCCAGACCCTCAGCAATCGCCTCTGCCACGGCGCGTGTGTTGCCGTACATCGATTCGTAGACGACGATCGCGTGCATCATCAGCTCCTTGTCAGCTCGGGCATGGCTACATCGTCCCTCGCCGGCCGACGCTCCGCGACCGCAGAGAGCCGACTTCGTACTGCGGGAAAGCACCGATCGCCTCAGCCCTTCTGATCCGCGGCCGCCTGCTCGCGCTCGGTCACGAGCCGGTCGATCAGGGAGAAGTACCGTCGCAGGTGCGTCGGCGCGAGGAAGTGATCACGGACGCAAAGCCGCGCGGCGGCACCGATCCGCTGGGCGCGCTCGCGGTCGTCGAGCAGCCCCGAGACCGCTACGCCGAACTCGGCCAGATCGCGCGGGTCGCTCAGCAGCACGCCCGACTCGCCATCGACGATCTGATCCTGGATCCCGCCGATCTTGCTGCCGACGACGGGACGCTCCTTCCACATCGCTTCGGCCACGGTCAGTCCGAATCCCTCGGCCACGCTCTTCTGCACGACGACGTCCGCGTGCCGTTGCAGCGCGTTGATCATCGCGGCGTTCTCCTGCGGGTCGTCCATCGGCATCGACGCGAGGTGTACTCGCTGCTGGAGCTCGTCGGGCAAACCGTGCCACATCTGAAGTACGTCGTCGAATACGCGCGCGCCCTCGGGGTCGTCGGCGACCGACTCGGTCGACGGGCCAACCATCAGCAAGTGCCCGTCGACGTTCGGTGCGACACATTCGGTGAAGCCGTTGATCACGCCCAGCGGATCCTTCAATCGGTCCCAGCGCGAGACCTGCATCACGACGCGGTCCTCGGGCGTCAGTGCCTGTCGTTCGATCATCTCGGCGCGTCGGTCGACGCGCCCGGGGCTGCCATCCTCGCGGGCGAATGTCGCGTCGCCGTCAACGCGGGCGTCGAGGACCCCTGCGCGGACGAGGATCGCCAGCGCCTGCTCGGCGCTCTGCGCCTGGTTCTTTGGTGAAAACGCGTCGATCGACGGCTGGATCACCGCGATCTTGTCGGGCTCGAGCCCCTCCCATGCGAAGCTCGCGCGAGAGAACACGTACGAATGTGCCTGGCGCACGTAGGGCATCAGGAAGTTCCACGCTTGGCGCGCATCGTCATTGGGCGTGTCGAGCCCGACGTGGCAGCGCCAGATCACCGTTGCCCCCTGATGCAGGGCGGCCTCGATCAAGCCGACCGTCTGCGGGTCGTGCAGGATCACGACGTCGCTCGGCTTCACCAGCTGCCCCAGCTCGCGCGCGTTTCCGGCGAGCGTGTGCGCGTACACCTCCTGCTCGTGTGGGCTCAGCTCGCCGCTGTCGCCGTCGAAGCCGTGCAGATGGTTGTGCAGCCGCTTGGTGATCTCGAAGAATTCGGGCGTGCCGTGGATCACCACCCACCGCGCGTCGACGCCACCCCCGCGGCAGTAGCCGAGCAGCGGTCGCAGCAACTCGACGACGCCGCCTCCCTTGGCGGTCGAGTTGACATTCCAGATCACTCGGCCGTGGAGCTGGTTGGCGCCACGATCAACCAGATCGAGCAGGTCAGCGTAGTCCGGGGCCGGAAGCACCGATTCGAACCGGCGCGGATCGATTGCCTCGACCGGAACGTGCTGAAGAGAGGACATTGGCTGCAGTCGCGAATGCTGACGTTCGCCACCTGTTTCCGCCTCCGGGACTAGGCGCACTCTGAATGCGGGAAACCCGCGGATAGCCCGCGCCTTCTCCCGATGACTCGGTGGCTGGGGAGTGGGAGTCTGACAGCAATGGCAACGGTTGCGACAGATCTTGCGCTCGCGGGAGGACCAGCATGGAGCGAGCGACTCGACGGATACGTTGGACGCGCCCATGAGGCCGCGACGGCGCTCCGGTCACTCGACCAGAGCGCGGTCGATCGGATCGTTTGGGCGATGACCGTGGCGGGGCTCGAGCACGCCTTGGACCTCGCCGAGCTGGCGATGGAGGAAACGCACTTCGGCGTGCTCGAGGACAAGGTGCTGAAGAACTACATCGCCACCGAGTTTCTGTACGACTACCTGAAGGACAAGAAGTCGGTCGGCGTGATCGACGAGGATCGCCAGCGCGCGATCCAGTACGTCGCCGAGCCGATCGGCGTCGTGCTCGCGCTGCTGCCGATCACCAACCCCACCTCGACGGCGCTGTTCAAGTCGATCGTGTGCGCGAAGACGCGCAACGCGCTGATCATGCGACCGTCGGCGCGCGCGGCACGCTGCACGACCCGCGCCGCCGAGCTGCTGCAGGAGGCGGGCGAGGCCGCCGGGCTGCCGCCAAACGCACTGCAGGTGATCCCGGATCCGACGCTCGACGTCTCGCAGTACCTGTTCCACCACTCCGGGATCGACTTCATCTGGACGACCGGAGGGCCGAAGGCCGTCGCTGCCGCCAACGCGGCCGGCAAGCCGTGCCTCAGCGTCGGCTCGGGCAATGCCCCCGTGTACGTGCACCGCAGCGCCGACGTCGGCATGGCAGTCGTCGACATCCTCGTCTCCAAGACGTTCGACTCCTCGGTGATCTGCCCGGCCGAGCAGACGTGCGTGATCGACGACGCGATCTATGACGGGATGCTCGACGAGTTCCGCAAGATGGGCGCGCGCGTGCTGACCGATGAGGAGGCCGCGGCGCTGGCATCGCGATCGTTCGACGAGGACGGCAAGATCGAGCTTCAGGTTCTCGGTCAATCGTGCGAGAACCTCGCCGCGCTGTCGGGGTTCGAGGCCACGACGCAGGACAAGGTGCTCCTCGCCCCGCTCCCGACCGACCTCGGCGAGCTCGCAGCGCATCCGTTCATCGCCGAGAAGCTGATGCCGGTGCTGGGCGTCGTCCGCTCGCCCTCGGTCGAGCATGCGATCGCGGCCTGCGAGCTCGTCACCGAGCATGGCGGCCTCGGTCACACCTCGGCCGTGTACGCGACCGACGAGCAGGTGATCGAGCGGTTCTCGCTGGCGATCCGCACCGGCCGGATCCTGGTCAACGCGCCGACTGCGGTCGGCGCGCTCGGCGGCGTCTACAACTCGATGACACCGACCTTCTCGCTCGGCTGCGGCACCTGGGGCGGCTCGAACACGACCGACAACGTCAACTATCTCAACCTGCTCAATATCAAGGCGGTCTCGCGCCGGCAGACGCCGCCGCAGTGGTTCCGAGTGCCCTCCGACACGTACTTCAACCCGGGCGCGCTCGAGAACCTGCGAACGCTCGGCGCGACCCAGCCGATGATCGTGACCGATGCTCCGACCGAGGCTCGCGGCGTTGCCGACGAGATTCGCCGTCAGCTCGGCACCGACGCCGTCCACGTCTTCTCCGCGATCGAGCCCGAACCGACCGAGGCCCAGATCCGCGCCGGGGTCAGCGAGCTCGAGCGCGCCGGCGCCGACGCGATCATCGCGGTCGGAGGCGGCTCGGTGATGGACGCGGCGAAGGCGATGCGACTGTTCCACGAGAGCCCGCAGTTGAGCGTGCGCGAGCTCTCGCTCCCGTTCCTCGACGCTCGCAAGCGGATCGCGGCCTTCCCGGCGGTCGCGCATGCGCTGCGGCTGGTCGCGATCCCGACCACCTCGGGCACCGGCTCCGAGGTCTCCCCGGCTGCCGTGATCACTGTCGGCGATCGCAAGGTCACGCTGGTCGACTACTCGCTCGTCCCCGACATGGCGATCGTCGACCCGCTGCTGACGGTCACGATGCCGCCCGTGATCACTGCCGACACCGGCATCGACGCGCTCACACACGCGCTCGAGGCGGCTGTCTCGATCTTCGCGTCGCCGTTTACCGACGCGTTCTGCATGCAGGCCGTACGGCTGATCCTCGACGCGCTCCCGCGCGCCTATCGCGACGGTTCCGACCTCGCCGCGCGCACGGCGATGTCGAACGCGGCGACGATCGCCGGGCTGGCGTTCTCGAACGCGTTCGTCGGCCTCAACCACGCGCTCGCGCATGCCGTCGGCGCCCGCTTCGGGATCGCGCACGGCCGCGCCAATGCGATCTTCCTGCCGCACGTGCTGCGCTACAACGCGTCGCTGCCCTCGAAGTTCATGCCCGCGCCGGGGTATTCGACCTACGTCGCACCCGAGAAGTACGCCCAGGTCGCCTGGATCCTCGGGATCGGCGGCCGCTCCGAGCAAGCCCGCCGCGAGCGCCTGTTCGAGCGCGTCGACGCGCTCCTCGAGGAGGTCGAGGAACCGCGCTCGCTGCAGGCGATCGGGATCACGCGCGAGCAGTTCGACGCCGCCCTCCCCGACCTCGCTCGCGCGGCGTTCAGCGACCCGAGCATTCGCACGAACCCGCGGATCCCGATGCTACGAGAGATCGTCGACTTGCTGGGCGTCGGATTCGGCGCATGACCGAGATCGCGTTCGAACTGCGGCGCCAGCGAGCTCGCTAGGAGCCGAGCTCGGTCCGATCCTCGATCCGCGTCGGCTGATCGACGTCCAGCTCGGCGACGCCGCGCACGACGACGCCGGCGCCGAAGCTGACGTCGCCACGGACGACGAGGCGCTCGGCGTCACGCAGCGACGGCGGCCCGGCGGGAAAGCGCCGCTCGAACTCGTCGAGCAGGCGGTAGTAGCGCTTGTCGAGCTCGACGAACGGCAGCGTTCCGTCGCGCTCGGGCCGCGGCTCGATCAGCCAATCGCCCGAGACCGTGTACACGTCGGAGCGCAGCACCAGCAGGTCGTCGGTCGTCTTTACGGGGACGAACCTGGTGCGCGGGACGCACAGCAGCTGGGCGCCGGGGAAGCTCCCGATCGCCGCCCCCATCGCGCTCTCGAGCTGAACGACCGCGGGTGAGTCGGGGTCGCGTGGGTCGACCGTCTTGCGGTTGACGATCAGCGGCAGCGGGAGCACGCCGTCTCGCTGCTCGAGCAGCTCGTCGAGGGCGTGCAGACTCACCCACAGGTTGTTGGTGTTGTAGTAGCGCCAGCGGCGGTAGTCGCGAAAAGACTCCTCGTCCTGCGGTGGCGTCTGCGCGGTCTCACGCAGGATCAGCTGACCGTCGGCGCGTCGGCGGGCGATGTGCCCGCCCTTGCGATCGGCCTCGGTTCCCTGGACGACCTCCATCAGGAACGGGATCTCCCCGGTCGCCATGTGCGTCGCGATCCGCGGGTCGAATGTCGCGCCGAGATTGTCGGAGTTCGAGATCATCGCGTAGTCGATGCCGCGCTCGAGCAGGCCCGCGAGCATCCCCGAGCGCCGCAGCGCGCCATACACGTCGCCGTGGCCGGGAGGGCACCACTCGAGCGCGGGCGCCTCGGGCCAGCTCACCGGCGCCAGCGTCTCGGCGGCGAGCTTGGGGATCATGCTCTGGAGGAAGTCCAGCTGCAGTCCGTCGACCCGGACCTCGGCGTAGCCCGCAAGCGCGTCCATCGTCGCGGTGCGCGTGGCCTCGCTGTTCATCAGCACCAGCGGCAGCCGGACGCCGAACCGCTCGCGCAGTGACAGCGTCTGGGCGACGATCACGGCGAGAAACGAGCGGCCGTCGCGAGCCTCGAGCAGTGACTTCGGCTCGTGCAGGCCCATCGTCGTCGCGAGCCCGCCGTTGAGCTTGATCGTCACGAACCGGTCCAGCGGGCCCGTGGCTCCCTGCTCGGGGAGGTCGTCAAGCGCCGGGATCTCGCCCGCGGGCTCGAGCTCGTCGCTTGCGATCAGCGTCGACTCTCCGTGCTCGAGCCGCTGATAGGCGCTGCGGAAGCTCGCGATCGCCTCTTCGTGTTGTCCGGCGGCGCGCATCTTGTCCTGCGCGGCGCGTAGTGCCTGTTCGCTCATGAACCTGGATTGTGCCCGGACTTGATCTCGAACAACCTGCGAGGATGACCGAGATGGAGCAGCGGAGGATCGAACGGCTCGGGCGCGAGCTCAGCGTGGTCGGCCTCGGCACCTGGCAGTTGGGTGCCGATTGGGGCTCGGTCGCGCCGCAGGACGCCGAGGCCGTGCTCGAGACGGCGGTCGATGCCGGCGTCACGTTCTTCGACACCGCCGATGTGTACGGCGATGGTCGCAGCGAGCAGTTCTGCGCCGGTCTCCACCGCCGCCACCCCGACGTGATGATCGCCACCAAGATGGGCCGCCGCGTCGATCAGAGCCCCGAGAACTACAACGCCCAGAACTTCGTCGCCTGGAACGACCGCTCCCGCGCCAACCTCGGCGTCGACCGCCTCGATCTCGTCCAGCTCCACTGTCCACCCGACGGCGTCTACGACAACGACGCCGTCTTCGACGCCCTCGACAAGATGGTGCAGGACGGGCGGATCTCCGCATACGGCGTGTCGGTCGAGACCTGCTCCCAGGCGCTGTCGGCGATCGCCCGCCCCCACGTCGCAACCGTCCAGATCATCCTCAACTGCTTCCGGCTAAGGCCGCTGGAGGAGGTGCTCCCCGCCGCCGCGCAGGCCGGCGTCGGGATCATCGCGCGCGTGCCGCTCGCCTCGGGCCTGCTGTCGGGGCGCTATGACGAGCACACCCAGTTCGCAAGCGACGATCACCGCGCCTACAACCGCCACGGCGAGGCGTTCGACGTCGGCGAGACGTTCTCGGGCGTCCCGTTCGAGGTCGGTCTGGAGGCGGTCCGCGAGCTCAAGCTGATCGCGGGCCCGGACGCGCCCCTGGCCCGGTTCGCCGTCCGTTGGGTGATCGACCAGCCGGGCGTCAGCACCGTCATCCCCGGCGCCCGCAACCCCGACCAGGTCCGCGGCAACGCGGCTGCCGCCTCACTTCCGCCGCTGTCGGCCGATCAGCTCACGGGCGTACGCGACGTCTACGACCGAATCATCCGCGAGCACGTCCATCACCGGTGGTGAGCCGCGCCGCCCCGGGGACCGGTCCGGCCTGATGCGCTCGCCGCTGACCTCGGCCGCCGAGCTCGCCTCGGCGCTAGGCGGCACGGCCGCGCCGTCGGTGCTCGACGTCCGCTGGGAGCTCGCGACGGGTCCTGACCGCGCCGCCTACCTGGCCGGCCACGTTCCGGGAGCCGCGTTCGTCGACCTCGACCACGACCTCGCCGATCCGCCCGGACGGAGGGGCCGTCATCCGCTACCGCAGGCGGACGCATTCGGGCGCAGCATGCGCGCCGCCGGCGTCAGCGGCACGCGGCCCGTGGTCGTCTACGACGCTGCCAGCTCGACGGCGGCCGCCCGCGCCTGGTGGCTGTTGCGATTCTTCGGCCACGACCGGGTCTCGGTGCTCGACGGCGGGCTGCGCGCTTGGACGGAGGCCGGACTCGAGCTCGAGCTCGAGCCGCAGCCGATCGAGGCGGGCGACTTCGCGCCGCGCCCCGGCGGGATGCCGCTGCTCGATGCCGCCGGCGCCGCTGCGGTGGCGCGCGACGGGCTGCTGCTCGACGCGCGCGCCCCCGAGCGCTTCCGCGGCGAGCTCGAGCCGATCGATCCGGTCGCGGGCCATATTCCCGGCGCCGTCAACCGGCCGACAACGCTCAACGTCTCGCGCTCGGGCGCCTTTCGCGACGCCGGCGAGCTGCGACACGAGCTCGCCCGGGCCGGAGCTCGCGACGGCGTCGAGATCGGCGCATATTGCGGCTCGGGGGTAACCGCCGCCCACCAGGTGCTCGCGCTCGAGCTGGCGGGCTACCGCGCGGCGCTGTATGCGGGCTCGTGGAGCGAGTGGATCACCGACCCGCGACGGCCCGTCGCCGGCGGAAAGCAGACCGCGGCGCCCTAAGCGAGCATCGCGTCGATCGCCTGATCGAGCTTCTGCTGTCCCTCGAGGAAGTCGACCGTCGTGTACCTGGCTCGCAGCCGCGTTGCGTACCGGAACGTCGCGCGCAGGACGCGCTCGTCGATCTCGAGATATCCGGGCTCGCTGGGGATGCCGGCGACGTCGAGCGCGGACTCGATCGCGCCGAAGCCGGCCAGTGCCGGCGCCAGCGCGTCTCTCACCGCGCTCCAATCGGCAGCGATCGGCCGCGACGCCAGCTGCTGCTTCTCGCGCACCGCGGCGACGATCTCCGCGGTCGGCTCGCCAAGCCATTCGCGCGCCGCAGGGCCGAGCGGGTCGACGACCGGGACGGGTGCCAGGAGCTCGGCGACGGCGCCACCGCAGGCAAAGCGCTGGAGGCGGATCGCGAACCGCGTCGCGTAGCCCACCTGAAGACCATGGGGAGCGTGGGCACGCAGCCCGCGGGACGCCAGCAGATCCCAGAAATGAGACGCGTGGTGCTCGCAGCCGCTCGCGGGCCTCGAGTTGCCGATCATCGCCATCGCGATTCCCGACTCGACGAGGCCGCCGATCAGTGCACGGATCGCGTCGGGGTCTCCGGACATGACCGCGCCCGCGTTCTCGGCGGCGAACGACAGCGGTTCGAGCACGCGACGCTCGACGGCCTCGTCGTATGGCTCTCCATACAGCAGGTGCGCGAGCATCCAGTCGACGCGCGCGGTCGCCTTGGCGAGCAGGTCGCCGATGCCCGATCGTGTCAGCTCGGCCGGCGCCGCGGCCGCGACCCGGGGGTCGGCGAAGATCGCGACCGGGGCACGTGCGGGATAGGTCAGCTTGACGCCGTCGAGCTGCATCGCCGCGACACTCGACGCGTACCCATCCATCGACGCCGCGGTGGGAACGCTGATGAAGTCGCGCTGGGCGAGGTCAGAGGCGTAGCGGACGATGTCCGTGATGACTCCCGAGCCGACGGCGATCGCCCTCGTATCGGCTCCCAGCCGCGCCCGCACGACCTCGGCCTGATCCGGACCGGCGAGCAGCCCCGCGCGCTGCTCGAACACCAGCTCCGGCCCGCCGATCTCGGCGAGCACCCGGGCGCCGAGCGCCTCGCGCGTGTTGACATCCATCACGACGAGGTGGCGATCCCAACGCTCGCGCTCGAGAAATGCCGCCAGCCTGGCGACGGCCTCGGGGCCGATCACCAGCTCGTTCAAGACTGGCCGTAGTAGGCGCGCGGCCCGTGCTTGCGCTGATAGTGCTTGTCGCGCACGATCTCGTCGAGCGCCGGTGCGGCGGGTTCGAGCACCGTCGTCAGCAGCGCCATCCGCGCGACCTCCTCGAGCGTGACCGCGTTGTCGAGTGCGCTCGCCGGTGTGCTGCCCCAGCAGAACGGACCGTGGCCCCGGACGAGCGCGCACGGGAGCTCTTCCGGTCCGTGCTGCGCGATCGTCTCGACCAGCACGGTGCCGGTCGATCCCTCGTAGTCCTCGTCGACCTCCGCCTTCCTCAGCGCCCGCGTCAGCGGAATCGGATGCGGGCACAGATCGGCGTGCGTCGTTCCAAGCAGCGGAATCTCGCGCTGGGCCTGAGCCCAGACGGTCGCCCAGGTCGAATGTGTGTGGACGATCCCGCCGATCTGCGGGAACGCGCGGTACAGCGCCAAGTGGGTCGGGGTGTCGGTCGAGGGCCGTCGCTCGCCGTGGACGATGTTGCCCTCGAGGTCGACGACGCTGAGATCATCGGCGGTCATCTGGTCGTACGCGACGCCACTCGGCTTGATCGCGACCAGCCCGGCATCGCGGTCGATGCCGCTCACGTTTCCCCAGGTCAGAGTCACCAGGCCGTGGGCCGGAGAGCGCGAGATTCGCCGCGAGCACCTCGGCTGCCAGCTCCTCGAGCACGCGCTCAGATCTCCTCGTACTCGAGGTCGAGCAGTTCGGCCAGACGTCGCCAGCGCGCCGTATGATCACCGAGGTTGGTGACGAAGTGGTGGGGAGCGCCGAGCGCCAGCCACTCGTCCATGAACGGCTCCATCCCCTGCTCGGGCTGGAAGTGGAAGTAGTGCATCTCGACGTTGGGGAGCTCCGGGGTGTCGAGCACCGCGCCGCGGCCGACGACGAGCCGGTAGTACTCGCCCTCGAGCGGCACCAGCGCCGCGGTCGTGGCCGGGCCCGGCTCGGCCGAGAACACCGGCGTTGGCGGGTTCGACAGCCGCCCGATCCCGAGCTCGCGATCGATCAGCCGCACGGGCCGGTCCTTGCGCGCGACCTTCCAGTTGCCTTCGCCCATGTGACTGATCAGCACCGAGTCGAGGTCCCAGTCCATGGCGTAGATCTCGCTGAAATGGGCATCGCCGATCATCGTCTGGGCGGCGCACATGAGCGTCGCGGTGTTCGTATCACCCTCGGCGGCGTAGCCGTAGCCGTCGGCCATCAGCGCCGAGGCGGCGAGCAGCGGCAGCTGCTCGAAGCGGCCGTCGCCGCCGATCGAGTCGAAGTGGAACGAGAACGCCGCGTAGTCCCCCTCCCGAAGCATCGCGCGGATCGCCAGCTCGAGCCGGGCGGCGTAGGCATGGCGCTCGCGCGGGAGGTCGCCCGCCACCTCGAATGTCTCGGCGTGAGCCCGCAGGACCGCGTCGACGTCGTCCTCCGACACCGCTGCGACCCGCGCCACCAGGGTGCCGAGATCCTCGTTGACGATCATCGGACCAATCCGTCGCATCAGCGCCGGCGGGTCGTAGCGAATATCGCCCATCCCGTTCATCGGATATCCGAGCAGCGCGATCTTGGTCCGCTTCAGCGCGGTCACCGCCTGGGCGGCCCGCGCCCAGTCCTCGAACGCGCGCGCAAATGCGTCGGATTGCCACTCGCCCGTGATCACCGAGAACGGCTTGCCGGAGCGAACGAGCGCGTTGGCCTGGTCCTGGGCGCCGTGGATCCCCTGGTTGTAGGTCAGGTCCGACATGTCCCAGGCCGCCGTCACCGCGCGCTCCGGCTGGATGTTGGCGAGCAGCACGGGGACCGACATCTCGCTCAGCGCCCTGACCGTGCGCATCGCCGGCCCGTAGGTCAGCATCACGATCGCGATCCCATCGACCCGCGCGTCGGTCAACTCGCGTGTGATCGCCTCGATGTCCTCGCGGTTGCGCGCCGGCCGCGTGAACACGACGTCGGCGACGCCGGACAGTCGCTCCGCGACCCGCGCGGCGTACTGCGCCTGGTGATCGGTGATCCCCGGGATCATGTCGTCGTAGAGCTCCTGCATGATGCCCAGCAGTCCGATTCGAGGTTGCTCGTTCATGCGGGTGTCCTTTCGGTGCGGATGCGCTTGAGGCCGTGCAACAGCTCGGCCTGGGTGCGGCCGAGCCGTTCGTACAGTTCGCGGTAGATCGCGTAGACCTCGTCATAGATGGCGGTCGCGGCAGGGTCGGGACGGTAGGTCCGCGCCGCGCCCGGCCGGGTCGCGTCGATCGCGGTCGCGATGTCGCTGAAGTGTCCTGCCGCGACCGCGCCGAACAGCGCCGCGCCGCGCGCCGGCACCTCGCTGGAGGAGGGCACGTGGACCGGTCTCCCGCTCGTGTCGGCGACCAGCTGCATCATCAGTGCACTCTTCTCCGCGATCCCGCCGCACGCGACGATCTCCGACAGCTCGAGTCCGTGCTCCTCGAAGTTGTCCATGATCCGGCGGTTGCCGAACGCGATCGACTCGAGCAGCGCGCGATACATCTCCTGCTTGGTGCTTTGCAGGGTGAGACCGAAGATCGCCCCGGTCAGATCGGCATCGGCGAGGATCGTGCGGTTGCCGTTCCACCAGTCGAGCGCGAGCAGCCCGGTTGCGCCGGGGCCAAACTCGGTCGCGGCTCGCTCCATCGCGTCATAGGACCCCTCCCCAGACGCGAGCGTGTCGACGAACCACGCGAGCATGTCGCCGACCGCGACCTGTCCGGCCTCGTAGCCGTACAGCCCGGGGAGGATTCCGTCCTTAACGACGCCGGTGATCCCAGGCAGGCGAATCTCGTCGCTGTGGAGCACCATGTCGCAGATCGAAGTGCCGACGACCATCACGTAGGTGCCCGGATGCTCGACGCCCGACCCGGGCAGGGACACGAACGAGTCGACGTTGCCTACGGCGACCGCCACCTCCCCCGGCAGTCCGAGCCGGGCGGCGAGCTCTCCCCGCAGGCTCCCGGCACGGGTGCCGAGCGGCACGAACGAGGTGCCGAGCTTCTCTGCCGGATCGGGGTAGCCCGGATACGCCGCCTCGAAGTAGGCGCGCGGCGGCAGACCCTCCTGCTCTGACCAGAACGCCTTGTAGCCGGCCGTACAGCTCTGGCGCCGCTGCACCCCGGTCATCCACCACACGATCCAGTCGGTCGCCTCGATGAAGGCGGCAGCCGCGTCGTAGACCGCGCGATCCTCGAGCCACAGCTCGATCAGCTTGGGGAAGAACCACTCCGAGGAGATTCGCCCGCCGTAGCGCTGCAGGAATTCCTCGCCGCGCTCGAGCGCGACCTCGTTGAGTCGATCGGCGACCGGCTGCGCCGCATGGTGCTTCCACAGCTTCGGCCAGGCATGGCGATGAGCGCGCCACGCCGGCAGCGTCGCCAGCGGAACGCCGTCGCTGGTCACCGGCAGCACCGTGCACGAGGTGAAATCGACGCCGAGGCCGACGATCTCGCTGGGCGCGACGCCGGCCTTCGCGATCACCGCCGGCACGCCGTTCTCGATCACCGCGACCCAGTCGTCGGAGTCCTGCAGCGCCCAGTCCGGCGGTAGCCGCTCACCGGTCTCCGGCAGCGTGCGGTCGATCACGGCGCTCGCGTACGGCACGACGCTGACGGCGAGCTCCTCGCCGCTGTCGAGATCGAGTAGTAGGGCCCGTCCCGACTCGGTGCCGAAGTCGACGCCGATCGAGTAGGCGCTCACGAGCCTGACGGCTCGGGCGTCCCCTTGCCGCCGGCCTCGCCACCGGCGCCCGGGTCGGTCGGCGCGGGGGCGCCGTCTCCGTTCCCGGCGGCGGCAGCGCGCTCCTGATCGGCTGCCTTGGCGGCGATCCGTGCGCGGCGGTACTCCTCGACGACGATCTCGTTGAGCTCGTCGACGGACGTCTCGGCGGTCGGCTTGTCGAGCGCGATCACGCCGTCGGCGATCAGGCTGACCCGGTCGCAGGCCGCGAACACGTGCACGTAGTTGTGGAGGATCATGACGATCGAGACGTTGCCCTCCTCCTTCAGGCGGGCGATCACGTCGAGGATCATCGCGCCCTCCTTGGCGCCCATCGCCGCCAGCGGCTCGTCGAGGAACAGGATGTCGGCGTCGCTGGAGACCGTGCGGGCGACCGCGATCGCCTGCCGCTGGCCCCCCGACAGCCGCGCCACGGGCACGTCGAGCCGCGGGATGTTGATCCCGATCTCGTCGAGCGCCTTGCGCGCCTCGCGCCGCATCTTGCGGTCGGCCAGGAACGGCGTCGGTTCGAGCAGGTGCTCGCGGCGCAGGAACAGGTTGTGGTAGACCGACAGCTCGTCGATCAACGCCAGGTCCTGAAAGACGGTGTCGATCCCGTGCGTTCGCGCCTCGAGCACGCTCTTGGGTGCGTACGGCTCGCCCTTGACCCACATCGACCCACTGTCGGGCCGGTGAAAGCCGCACATGATCTTGACCAGGGTCGACTTGCCGGCGCCGTTGTCGCCGAGCAGCGCCAGGACCTCGCCCTTGCGCAGGTGCAGGTTGACGTCGCGCAGCGCCGTGATCGGGCCGAACCGCTTGGCGATGTGCTCGACCCGCAGGACGTCGTCGTCGGCCGCGCTCGGCGGGACGATGTGCTCGCCGGCGAAGGCCTGCTCAGCCACGGCCGGACCCCGTCCTCACGCGCTGGACGAACACGTTCATCACCATCGCGATCAGGATCGCGAGGCCGAGGTACAGGTCGAGATAGTTGGCGCTGACTCCCTTCACGATCAGACCGTCGTGGAGGATGCCGAGGAAGATCGCGCCGATCAGCGCGCCGACGACCGTGCCCGAGCCTCCCTGCAGCAGCGTCCCGCCGATCACGGCCGCCGAGATCGACTGGAACAGGATGTCGCTCGAGCCCGAGGGGTCGGGCGTGGCGGTCGTCACACGGACGGCCTCGAGAATGCCAACGAAGCCGGCGAGACCCGCGCATACGACGAAGTTGCGGATCACCACGGCGCGCACGCGGATGCCGGCCTCGGCCGCGCCGAGACGGTTTCCTCCCGCGGCGACCGTGAAGATCCCCCATCTCGTCAGCGACAGCCCGATCTGCAAGATCGCGACTATCCCGAGCGCCCAGAACAGCTCCGAATAGGTGCCACCGCCGAAGATCTGGTCGAACGTGTTGAGCCCGATCGTCGCCGTGCCGGGCGTGTTGATCGGGGTCGAGTGTGAGATCACGAGCGTCAGCCCGTCGAGCACGAACAACATGCCGAGCGTCGTGACGAACGACGAGATCCCGACGACCGCGACCATCACACCGTTGAACGCGCCGAGCAGGCAGACCACGACCAGCGTCAGGATGATGCTCGGGTACAGCCCCATCCCGAGGTGGTGGAACTTCTCCCACAGGAACGGAGAGAACAGGTAGACCGACCCGATCGACAGGTCGATCTCGCCGAGGATCATCACGAACACCTCGCCGGCGGCGAGGATCGCGTACGGCGCGAAGTACGGGAGCAGCGTCGTGAAGTTGCCCTTCGTCACGAAGTTGCTCGTGGACGCGCTGAAGTAGACCAGCGTGACCAGCGTGACCACGATGATGCTGCCCTCGCGGAGGGTCAGGAACCGCTTCAGCGCGCCGAGCACGACCCGGCCCGGGGCCCGGCGCGAGGCCGGACCCTGGGGGGTCTTTGCCGCGGCTTCACTTCCCGAGGCGACCGCCATCAGCAGCGGTGGCTTCCGGATGTCATGGCCGCGATCCTACTATGACTTCTGGACTCCTGGCGAGGTGCCCGTGCCCTCGTACCGGCTCTTCGTGCTCGAGTACGGGACTACCGTGGTCTTGTCCAGGAACTTCAGGCCGGTGTCGACGTCCGCCAGACCGGTCAGCCCCTGCGATGCGTTGTACAGGTACAGCTCGATGATCGGGAAGAAGCCCTGCAGGTAGGGCTGCTGGTCGATCGTGAACTGGATGTACCCCTTCGCGAGCAGCTGCTCGGTGACCGGCGTCAGGTCGTAGCCACCGCCCTTGACGCCCTTCGGGCCGAGGCCCTGCTTCTGGATCGTCTGAGCCAGGCTCTGCGTGCTTCCCGCGTCGACCGCGAACATGCCCTTCGTACTCGGATGTCCCGTTGCGTAGGACTGGATCGTGGTCAGCTCCTGCGGCACCGCCGCGCCGGTCGCGACCACGTGGGTCTTGATCGATGGGTGGGCCTTGAGCGTGTTCAGCGCGCCGTCGATGCGCGGCTGGATGTTCAGCGAGCCAGGCGTCGCGATGAACAGCGCGACGTCGCCGGACGGCACCAGCGCGGCGATGTGGTCGCCCATCTGCTGGCCCGACACGTACAGGTCCTGGCCGATGTAGGCAAGCCGCGGGTTGGTCGGCACGTCGGCGTTGTAGGCGACGACCGGGACCTTGGCATTGAGTGCCTTCTGGACCGGCGAGTTGAACGCCGTCTTGTCGATCAGCGAGACCGCGATCCCGTTGACCCCGGCGGCCACGGCGCTGTTGAGTGCATTGACCATCTCCGAGACGTTGGACGTCTGGGATCCGGTCCACTGATAGCTGCAACCGAGCAGCTTGCAGGCATCGGCGGCTCCGTTCTGCGTCGGCGTGAAGAACGGGTTGGTGGTTACGTGGTTGACAAATGTGAACTTGTACGTCTGGGTAGTGCCGAAGATCGCCGCCGCTGAACTGCCGGTGGCAGCGCTCGCAGTCGACGTCGAGCTGCTACTGCTGCTGCTACTGCCGCCACAGGCTTCCAGAATCATCGCCGCGATCCCGGCCGCACCACCGGTCAGGGCGGTACGACGCGTGAGCTGGCGCCAGCGCTTGTGCGGGGTGTCGTCCTCTTTGCGTTCGTCCCACTCGAGACGCTCGATCGCGTCTCCGAAGTAGTCGTTGTCCGACATCCTCACTCCTCTCCACTTTGTGTCGGATGGCCAGGAACCTAACCGTCTCACGGACACCCGAGCGTGTCTAGTGAACTTAACCGTGTACCAACTCTTTCAGGCCGGTGGGCAACGAACAACGGGAAAAACCGGCGCGCCAACCGGTAGTTACTACGGAATCGGTCAATTCCACGTGCTGTCAGCTAGCCCGTGCACACGGCCATCACAACCCTCTCTTGCGTACGCCAAGGCACCGGGTGCAGAATCGCTGCGAACCCGGCCGCCACGACTGTACGTGGACGTGATGTTAGCGATCACATCGGACCGGGTCAATGATCACTTCGAGGCGGCCCCTCGCCGGCCCCTGCGGGGACCGGTGCTGGCCCTGACCACGAGCTCGGGAGTCACGCGCGGACCCGACGCGATCGGCTTGCCGGCCTCGATCGTGTCGAGCAGCAGCCGCAGCCCGCGCGCGCCCATCTCGGCGAAGTCCTGGCGGATCGTCGTCAGCGGCGGCGTGAAGTACGGCGCTTCGGGAATGTCGTCGAAGCCGACGACGCTGACGTCGTCGGGGATCCGGCGGCCGGCCTCGTGCATCGCCCGGAGCAAACCCAACGCCATCTGGTCGTTGGCGACGAAGATCGCCGAGACCGCAGGATCCGCGCTCAGCTGCTGGCCCAACTCGTAGCCCGAGCGCGAGCTCCAGTCGCCCTGCAGCGGCGGCGGTGCCTTGGCGCGGGCCCGGCGCAACGTCTTGCGCCAGCCCTCGAGGCGCTCTCGCGACTCGAGGAAGTCCGGCGGCCCGGACACGTGCCAGACCGTCTCGTGTCCGTGATCGAGCAGATGCTGGGTCGCGGCGACGGCGCCCGCCACCTGATCGACCGCGACGACCGGGACGGCGCCGTCGGGCCCTGCCTCGACGGCAACGAGCGCGACGTTCGGCGGCGGGTGCAGGAGCGCGTCGATCGCGCTGTTCTGCGGCGCGATCACGAGGATCCCGTCGACCCGGTGCTGGCGCAGGTGCTGAACCGCATCGGACACCGATGAGCGGTCGAGCGCCTTGAGGCTCGCGATGATGATGAAGTAGCCGGCCTCGTGAGCGGCGCGTTCGATCGCCAGCAGGGTCGAGGCCGGCCCGTACAGCGTCGTGTCGAAGCTGACCACGCCGATCGTGTTCGACCGCCCTGTGACAAGCGCGCGGGCGACCGAGTTGGGCGTGTAGCCGAGCTTGTCCATCGCCTCCAGGACGCGCGCGCGTGTGTCGGGGCGCACGTGTGGACTGTCGTTGATCACGCGCGAGACGGTCTGATGCGAGACACCCGCGAGCTCACCGACGTCCGCCATCACCACCGCCCGGCGGCGCTTCTTCGGCCTTCTCGGTACCCGCGGTTCCATCTCCTCCTCGCTGAGCAGTGGCTCCCCGACCTGTTGCTCGTCGCGGATGTTATCGCTAACGCGGCCATGGGATGATGCTCCCCGATGAGCACCGCGCTGTTCGGGATCGACGTCGGGACCTCAGGTGTCAAAGGCGTCGCGATCGACCCCGCGGGGGCCGTCGCCGCGGTCGCCGAATCGGGCTACCGGCTCTCGACGCCCCGGCCGGGCTGGGCCGAGCAGGATCCAGCCGACTGGTGGCGCGCGACCGAATCGGTGCTCGCCGAGCTGCGCCGGGCCGCCGGCGAGCCAGTCGGGATCGGGCTGAGCGGGCAGATGCACGGGCTCGTCGCGCTCGATCGCAGCGACGCCGTGCTGCGGCCGGCGATCCTGTGGAACGACCAGCGCACGGGGGCACAGTGCGCCGAGATCGAGCGCCGAATCGGGCTCGAGCGGTTGATCGAGCTGACCGGGAACCGCGCGCTGCCGGGGTTCACCGCCCCGAAGCTGCTGTGGCTGCGCGAGCACGAGCCCGAGCTGTACGCGCGCATCGACCGCGTCCTGCTGCCGAAGGACTACGTACGCCTGCGGCTATGCGGTGAGCACGCGACCGACGTCTCGGACGCGTCCGGGACGCTGCTGCTCGACGTCGCGGCGCGGCGGTGGAGCGAGGAGGTGCTCGCTGCGTTGGAGCTCGATCGGGCCTGGCTCCCCCGGGCGCTCGAGAGCCCGGAGGTGTCAGGGGCGACCGCCGACGGCGTGCCCGTCGCCGCCGGCGCCGGAGACCAGGCGGCGGGGGCACTCGGAGTCGGCGTCGACCGCCCAGGTCCACTGTCGGTTGTGCTCGGCACCTCCGGTGTCGTGTTCGCGGCCCTGCCCAGCTTCGCCGCCGATCCCGAGGGCCGCGTGCACGCCTTCTGCCATGCCGTTCCGGGGGCCTGGCACGCGATGGGCGTGATGCTCTCCGCTGCCGGCTCGCTGCGGTGGCTGCGCGACACAGTCGCACCGGGGGTCGGCTACGACGAGCTCACGGAGGCCGCGGCGCAGTGGCCGCCCGGGGCCGAGGATCTCCTGTTCCTCCCCTACCTGGCCGGCGAGCGGACGCCGCACGCCGATCCCGACGCGCGTGGCGCGTTCGTCGGCCTCAGCGTCCGGCACGATCGTGGGGCGCTGACTCGGGCCGTGCTCGAGGGCGTCGCCTTCGGTCTCAGCGACGCCCTGCACCTCGTCTGCGAGCTCGGCGGGCGCGCCGAGCTCGGCCGGGTGTCGGGCGGCGGCGCGCGCAGCCGGCTGTGGCTTGCGATCGTCGCCTCCGTGCTCGAGCTGCCGCTCGAGCGCGTGGCCGTCGACGAGGGCGCCGCGTTCGGCGCGGCGCTGCTCGGAGGTGTTGCCGCCGGCGTGTTCGCCGACGTCCACGAGGCAGTCGCCGCGACCGTCAAGCCGACGGAGCGGATCGAGCCCGTGCCGGAATGGGTCGAGATCTATCGCCGGCGGGCGGAGCGCTTCCGGGCGTTGTACCCGGCGCTTCGCGACGTTCGCTGATCCGCGGCCGCGGCCCCGAGCCCACGCGCCCCTCGCCGACCGCGATTGCGGCGCGCCCTCGCCGGCTCAGAGCAGCGGCCCGACGCGCGCCTGGACGGAGTCCAGCAGCGCCCCCGAGGACACGAGCGCCTCGACCTCGGCCAACTCCGGCGAGAGGTAGCGGTCGGGTCCCGGTCCCTGGACCCGACGGCGGATCGTGCTCAATGCCGCGGCGGTGCCTGCAGCCGGGTGCAGCGGCTCGCGCAAGTCGAGCGCCCGCGCCGCGCAGGTCAGCTCGACCGCGACGATCCGCGCAAGGTTCGCGATCGCAAGCCGGAGCTTGCGCGCAGCGCTCCAGCCCATCGACACATGGTCCTCCTGCATCGCGCTGGTCGGCAGCGAGTCGACGCTGGCCGGCGCCGCCAACCGGCGGTTCTCCGCGACCATCGCCGCCTGTGCGTAGTGGGCGAGCATCAGGCCCGAGTTGACCCCGGCATCGGGCGCAAGGAACGGCGGCAGTCCCTGCGAGCGGCTGGCGTCGAGCAGGCGGTCGGTCCGGCGCTCGGCGATTGCGCCGACCTGCGCCACAGCGATCGCCAGGCTGTCGCAAGCGAGCGCGATCGGCGCCCCGTGGAAGTTGCCGCACGACTCGACACGGCCGTCCGGAAGGATCATCGGGTTGTCGATCGCGGAGCGCAGCTCGAAGCCGGCGACGCGATCGGCGTGCTCGAGCGTGTCGCGAGCGGCGCCGATCACCTGCGGCGCGCATCGCAGCGAGTAGGCATCCTGAACGCGCGGATCGCCTTCGCGATGGCTTGCGACGATCTCGGAGTCTCGCAGCAGTGCGCGCAGGTTCCCGGCACTCGCGGCCTGTCCGGGTTGCGGTCGCAGCGCGATCAGCTCAGCGGCGAAGGCGCGATCGGTTCCCAGCAGCGCCTCGACCGACATCGCCACGGCGATCTCGGCGACCCGCAGCAGGCGCCAAAGATCCTCGCAGGCCAGCACCAGCATCCCGAGCATTCCGTCGGTGCCGTTGATCAGCGCCAGCCCCTCCTTCGCGACCAGCGTGACCGCCTCGATCCCCGCCCCCGCGAGCAGATCGGCCGCGTCGCGCCGAGCCCCGTCGGGCGCGATCGCGTCGCCCTCGCCGATCAGCACCAGCGCGCAATGCGCCAGCGGCGCGAGGTCGCCGCTGGCCCCGAGCGAGCCGTGCTCGGGGACGACCGGCGTGATCCCGGCGGCCAGCAGCGCGAGCATCGCCTCGACGAGCAACGGCCGCGCTCCCGAGAACCCCTTCGCGAGCGTCGCCGCGCGCAGCGCGATCATCGCCCGGACGACCTCGCGCTCGACCGGCGGTCCCATGCCGCTCGCGTGCGAGCGGATCAGCGAGCGCTGTAGCTCCTGACGGCGACCGTCGGGGATTCGCACGGTCGCGAGCGAGCCAAATCCGGTGCTCACGCCGTAGGCGGCCTCGGCGCCGTCCGCCAGTGACCGCACGACCGCCGCCGAGTGCTCCATCGCCGAGCGCGCCTGAGGGGTCAGCACCACCCTGGCACCATCGCGAGCCACGGCCACGACATCCTCGGCTGCGAGTCCCGAGGGCGTGAGCTTGACCGCATCTGCCATCTGAGCGCGTCACGATACGGCACCTGATGAAGATCACGCCGCCCCCCGACGTAGTCGTGTTCGACTTCGACGGCCCGATCATCGACAGTCGCGAGCCGGTCCGGATCGCGCTTTCAGGCGCGCTGCAGCAGCATGGCTATCCGAGCCGCACGGACGCGGAGCTCGACAGCGCGATCGGGCCACCTACGCTCGAGGGACTCGCCGCGCTGACCGGCGAGCCCGAATCGTCTCCAGGCCTGGTCGCGGTCGCCGACAGCTACCACCGCAACTACGGCGCGGTGTATCTACAGCGGACCCGACTCGTCGACGGGATCGAGCTTGTCCTGCGCGAGTTGCCGGCGCGACTCGCGCTGGCCACCTCCAAGGAGCGCGAGTTCGTCGAGCCGCTGCTCGAGGCGCTCGCGATCGGGGCCTGCTTTGAAGCGATCTGCGCGCCGACGATCGACCGGTCCGAATCAAAGCGCCAGCTCGTCGCCCGAGCGCTCGGGCAACTCGGCGCCGAGCGCGCGGCGGTCGTCGGCGATCGTCGCTTCGACATCGAGGCGGCGCGCGCATGCGGGGCGGTGGCGATCGGCGTCAGCTGGGGCATCGGCGACCTCGACGAGCTCAGAGAGGCCGGCGCCGAGGTGATCGTCGACACGCCCACACAGCTGCTCGCGACCCTCGGCGGTGCTTAGGCGGCGGTTAGTGGGCGAGCAGGCGGGCGCCCGGCCCCGGGCTCACCTCGATCGCCCCGTCCGGGCAGTCAGCTCCCGGGGCCATCAGCCCGAGCACCGAGCCCCCGAAGCCGCCGCCGACGATCCGGGCGCCGATCGCCCCCGCCCGGTGGAGCCTCGCGATCGCGTCCTCGACCGCCGGCGTCGAGATCTCATAGCAGTCGCGCAGACTCCGGTGCGAGGCATCGAGCAGCGCTCCGAGCTTGGCCAGATCGCCGCTGCTCAGCGCCCGAACCGCGTCGTCCACGCGCTGGTTCTCGGTTACCACATGGCGGACGCGGAGCGATAGCGGCGGCGGCAGCGCCTCGGCCATCTCGAGCGTCGCGTCGCGGAGGCTCGCGATTCCGAGTTCCTCGCACGCACGAGCGCATTCCGCGCGGCGCTCGTTGTAGCCCGAGCCCGCGTGCGTGTGCTGCTGGCCGGAGTCGAGCGTGACCAGACGGTGCTGATCGAGCTCGAGCGCCACCGGTGCTACCTCGAGGCTCCGGAAGTCGATTCTCAGCGCGCGCTCGGGCTGGCCGAACAGCGAGGCGATCTGGTCCAGCAGTCCGGTGCGAGCCCCGACCCAGTCGTTCTCGACGCGCGAGCACAACTTCGCGAGCTCGAGCCGGTCGCCTTCTGGCTCGCCGGCGACGGCCAGCAGCGCCAGCGCGAGCGCGGCTTCGAGCGCCGCCGAGGAGGACAGACCGGAGCCCTGCGGCACGTCGCCCTCGATCTCGATCCTGGCTCCCCGCAGGCGGACGCCCGCGCGCTGCAGCTCGTTGCTGATGCCGCGAACGAACGACCGCCACCCCGCGGCGGGGTCCGTCTCCGAGAGCGCGAAGCTGTCGGTCTCGCCGAGGTCGAGCGCGGCGGCATCGATCCGTGGCTGGGGCAGAGCGGCCGCTCGGACCGTCACCCCGGCCGCGATCGCGAACGGCAGCGCGAGCCCATCGTTGTAATCGGTGTGCTCACCGATCAGGTTGACGCGGCCCGGCGCGAATGCTGTCGCTCGATCTGGCATCGGAACGTCTTGTACAGACCGTCCGTCTCACCTTCAAGGCCTCCCGGCGGTCCGCGGCACCGCTGTCCCGACTTCACTAGTGTCCGTCGCGTGCCGGTCAAGTGGGGAATCATGTCCACCGCCCAGATCAACGGGCTGTTTCTCGCGGGCGCGCGGCAGTCGAGCGCGCTGGAAGTGTGCGCCGTCGCCAGTCGCGATCTGGCCGTCGCCGAGCGGTACGCCGCCGAGCACTCGCTCGAGCGAGCGTTCGGCTCCTACGAGGCGATGCTCGCCGACCCCGGGATCGAAGCGGTCTACGTCTCGCTGCCGAACTCACTGCACGTCGAGTGGAGCATCCGCGCGCTGCAGGCCGGCAAGCACGTCCTCTGCGAGAAGCCGCTGAGCCGCTGTGCCGACGAGGTGCGCCGCGCGTTCGACGTCGCCGAGCGCGAGGGGCGGCTGCTGATGGAGGCGTTCATGTACCGCCACAACCCGCAGACGCGGCGGCTGACCGAGCTGATCGCGGACGGCGCGGTCGGGCGCGTGCGGCTGGTCCGGGCTGGGTTCAGCTTCTTCACGGACGACCCGGCCAACATCCGTCTATCGCGCCCGCTGGACGGCGGCGCGCTGATGGACGTCGGCTGCTACTGCGTGAACAGCTCGCGGCTGATCGGCGGCGAACCGGTGCGCGTCAGCGCCGAGCAGCAGCTCGACGGTGACGGGGTCGACGTCGTGTTCGCCGGCACGATGCGCTTCGACGGCGATCTGGTCGCGCAATTCGACGCCGGATTGGCGCTCGCGGGTCGCGACGAGCTCGAGGTCGTCGGCGAGCACGGGGCGCTGTTCCTCGACGATCCGTGGCACTGCCGCAGGCCGGTGATCGAGCTGCGGCGCGAGGGACAGACGGAGCTGATCGAGGTCGAGTCCGTGAGCTCGTACATGCTCGAAGCCGAGAACCTGTCCGCGGCGATCCGTGGCGAGCAGGAGCCGCTGCTCGGCCGCGTCGACGCGGTCGGGCAGGCGACCACGATCGAGGCGCTCTACCGAGCGGCGGGCGACGGCGGGGTCGTGACGCTCGGCTGAGCGCCACGACCTGACCGCACAGACTGCCTACGCCGGCTGCGCAACCGGCACGAGCACGCGCTCGGCGAGCTCGACGAGCCGCGTCGAATATCCCCACTCGTTGTCGTACCAGGCGATCACCTTGACCTGCGTGCCGTCCATCACCTGCGTCAGCCCGGAGTCGAAGATCGACGAGTAGGACGACCCGACGATGTCCGAGGAGACGATCGGGTCCTCGGTGTACTGCAGGATGCCCTCGAGCGACCCACGGTCAGCGGCACCGGCGAACAGCTCGTTGATCTCCTCCTTGCTGGTCGCGCGCTCGGCCTCGATCGTCAGATCGACGAGCGATCCGGTCGGCACCGGGACGCGCACGGCGAAGCCGTTCAGTCGCCCGGCGAGATCCGGGATCACGAGGCCCAGCGCCTTGGCCGCGCCGGTCGAGGTCGGCACGACGTTGAGCGCCGCGGCCCGCGCCCGGCGCAGGTCGCCGTGCGGGCCGTCGAGCAGGTTCTGATCTGCCGTGTACGCATGGATCGTCGTCATCAGCCCATGCCTGATCCCGACCGACTCGTGCAGCACCTTCGCCACGGGAGCCAGGCAGTTGGTCGTGCACGACGCGTTGGAGATGATGTGGTGATGCTCGGGGTCGTAGACCTGATCGAAGTTGACGCCGAGCACGACCGTCGCGTCGGGCGGCTCCGAGCCCTTGGCGGGCGCCGAGATGATCACCTTGTCGGCTCCGGCCTCGAGGTGCTTGGCCGCCCCCTCGCGGGTCCGGAAGCGACCGGTCGACTCGATCACCACGTCTACTCCGAGCTCGGACCATGGCAGGCTGGCGGGATCCTTCTCGGCGGTCGCTGTGATCAGCCGGCCGTCGATCGTGATCCCCTCGGGTACGACTTCGACGCGTCCGGGAAAGCGACCGAACACCGAGTCGTACTTGAGCAGGTGCGCCAGTGTCTCTCGGCTGACCAGGTCGTTGACGGCCACGATCTCGAGATCAGACTCGCGCTGGTAGGCGGCGCGCAGCACGCACCGGCCGACTCGACCAACACCGTTGACGGCAACTCTGACTGACATTACGACCTCATTTCTTGTCGGGTGGACGGAGCCAGCTCGCGCAACTCCTCGAGCCCCTCCGCAATTCCGTCGGCGAGCACGTCGATGTCGCGCGTCGACTCAGCGTCGGCGTTGATCCCGAACACGAGCGTGCCGTTGTAGGAGAAGATTGCGATTCCCACGGCGTGATCCGCCGCGAGCGGAACGACCGGGTACAGCTCGCGCAACTGCGCGCCGAACGCGTACAGCGGCCGCTGCGGGCCGGGCACGTTCGTGATCGTCAAGTTGAACAGCCTGGTCGAGAGCGATGTCCGCGCGAGCGCCGCGTGGACGACCGCGGGCGGTGCCACGCCGGCGAGGTCCATCAGCGTCGTCGGGCCCTCGGCCGCGCCCGTGTACTTCAACCGTCGTGTCGACCGCGTGATCGCGCGCAGACGCCTCAGCGCGTCGCCCTCGGCGACCGGCAGATCGACGAACAGCGAGGTGACGCGGTTGCCGAGCGCGAGCTTTCCCGAGGCGTCCCGCAGGTTCATCGGCACCATCGCGCGCAGTCCGCGTGCCGGCAGCTTCTCGCCGCGGCTACGAAGCAAGCTGCGCAGACCGGCGCTGCACGCAGTGAGCACGAGATCGTTGACAGAGCCGTGGAGCTCGCGGCCGATCGCCTTTAGCTCGGCGAGAGGAACCCGCACAGTGACGAACCGCCGGGCCTGGCCGATTTGCACGTTGAGTGACGTGCGGGGTGCACCGATCAGCTGATCGCGGACGAGCAGCTCGGCGAGCGCGCGCGACTTCGTCAGCGCCTCGCCGGGATGGCGCGCGGCGTGGAGCGCGCCGCCGGCGGCGTGCGCGCCAGCGGTGGTTGCCTGCACGACCGAAGCGGGCAGGCGTCCGGCTCGCGAGGCCGGCGGCGGCTGCGCGGGCAGGGTCTGCGGCGGCGCGGGCTCGGGCTGCTCGTCGAGCAGCAGCTGGACGACGTCGACCGAGCCGACACCGTCGACCAGGCAATGGTGTGTCTTCTGAGCGAGCGCCCAGCGGCCCTGTTCGAGCCCTTCGACCAGCACGACCTCCCACAGCGGGCGGTTGCGATCGAGCGGGTGCGAGAACAGCTCGGCGACGAAGTCACACAGCTGCTCGGCGCTGCCGGGGGGCGGCAGCGCCGCTCGGCGGACGTGGTCGCGGATGTCGAAGCGCTCGTCGTCGACCCACTGCGGCCATGCAAGCGTGTCCGTGCGGTGCGAGGACAGCCGCTGGGTGTAACGCGGGAGCTCACCCAGACGGGCGGCCATGTGGACGCGCAGATCCTCGATACCCGGTACGCCGCCGCCGGGGACGGGGTCGAAGATCATCGCTCCGCCGATGCTCATCAGAGCGCCGTCGTTGAGCTGCTCGAGCTCCAGAAAGGTCGCGTCGAGCGCGGTCAGCGTGTCGGTCATGCTTTGAACCTACGCGCCGACCGCCAAGGTGTAATCGGGGTAGGCGCACGATCACCCTCCGTAAAAAGCCGCGAACCGGCTGCGGCGCCGGCGTCTACGCTTCGAGCGACGGCACCGGTGCCGGCGGTGGCGCCGCGTGCACCCGCACGCGCGCGTCGACGATCACGGCGCCCTCGGCGGAGGCGATCAGCGGGTTGAGGTCGAGCTCGACGATCTCGGGGTGGGTCTCGACCATCGCGCCGACGCGCAGCAGCACGTCCTCGATCGCAGCGATGTCGCACGGCTCCGAGCCTCGGTAGCCGGCAAGCAGCGGATACGTCTGCAGCGAGCGCAGCATCTCGCGCGCGTCGAGGTCGGTCACCGGCGTGATCCGAACCGCGACGTCCTTGATCAACTCGGCGGTCGTGCCTCCGGCGCCGCACGCGAGCACCGGCCCGAAACTGCGATCGTTGACGACGCCGACGATCAGCTCGACTCCCTCGGGAGCCATCGGCTGGATGACCAGGCCGTCGAGCTCGTGGCCCGCCCGCTTGACCGCTGCCTCGATCTGGAGCGCGGCCCCGCGGACCTCGTCGGGGCCGTCGAGGTCGAGCAGCACCCCACCGGCATCGCTCTTGTGAACCAGACCCTCGGCCGACGCCTTCAGCGCCACCGGCACCCCGAGCGCGCCGGCGATCTCGACCGCCTGCTCGACGTCCGCCGCGACCCGCGTTGAGATCAGCGGCAGCCCGTAGCACTCGAGCAACTGCGCCACTCGGGCCGGAGAGAGCCACTCCGACCCAGCCGCAAGCTCCTCGGAGATGACCGCGGCGGCCTGCTCGGGGCGGGCGTCGATCTCGAAGCTGTGGCCCTTCTCGGCGCTGCGCCACCGGCCGTGGCGCGCCGCCAGCGCGACGGCGCGCGCTGCGTCCTCGGGAAACTCGTAGCCGGGCACCTCCCAGCGCTCCGAGCTCAGCTCCGCCGGAGGCCCTTCACTGGTCATGAATACGGCGGCGACCGGGATCTCGGGCGCGCTCTCGGACGCCTCTCGGATCGCGTTGGCGACGTCGACGCTGTCGGTCACGAGCGGCGGGACGAAGATCACGAGGATCGCGTCGCAGGCGTCGGTCTCGATCAGCGTCGTGATCGTCCGGCGGTAGTCCTCGGCCGAGGCGGTCGCGATCATGTCGACGGGGTTGCCCAGCGACGCGGCCGCCGGTAGGAACTTCGCGAGCCGCGCCTTGACCTCGGGCGCGAGCTCGGGGACCTCGACGCCGTCCGCCTGACACGCGTCGGCGCACATGATCCCGGGCCCACCGGCATTGGTCACGATCCCGACTCGATCACCGCGCGGCACCGGCTGCTTGGTCAGCAGGGCTGCGACGTTGAACAGCTCGTGGAGCGTGTCTGTCCGGATCACACCGGCCTGTTCGAACAGCGCGTCGACGGTCACGTCGGAGGCTGACAGCAGCGCCCCGGTGTGCGACGACGTCGCCCGTGCGCCGGCGGCCGAGCGCCCGCTCTTGACCGCGAGGATCGGCTTCTGCTGCGCAACTCGCGGAGCCAGGCGCGCGAACTTCCGCGGGTTGCCGAACGACTCGAGATACAGCAGCGCGACGTCGGTGCCGGGATCCTGCTCCCAGTACTGCAGGAAGTCGTTCCCGGAAAGGTCCGCCTTGTTGCCGACCGACACGAATGACGAGAGCCCGACGCCGAGCCGTCCGGCGGCCTCGATGATCGCGATCCCGAGCCCGCCGCTTTGGGAGAGGAACCCGACCCGCCCGGGCGCCGCCTTGTGCGGCGCGAAGGTTGCGTTCAGGCGCACATCCGGGTTGGTGTTCAGCACGCCCAGGCAGTTGGGGCCAATCAGGCGGATCCCTGCCGCCCTGCAGATTTCGACCAGCTCGTGCTGGCGTGCTGCACCCTCGCCGCCCGCCTCCGCGAACCCGGCCGAGATGACCAGCAGCGCGCGCACGCCAGCCGCGGCGCAGTCGCGCGCGACGCCGACCACGGCCGCGGCCGGAACGACCACGACGGCCAGCTCGACGCCGCCGGGGATGTCCGCCACCGAGTGATATGCCGGTAGCGACTGAACCACATCTGCCTTCGCGTTGACCGCGTACACGGGACCCTCGAACTCACCCGCGAGCAGGTTCCGCAGCACCTCTCCGCCGACCGTCCCGCGCCGTCTCGATGCGCCGATCACGGCGACCGAGCTCGGCTCGAGAAAGCTCCGGACCGCGGCGACAGCGGCGGTCCGCTCGCGCTCCTCGAAGCGAGCGAGCGCGTCGGCCGACAGCGACGTTGGCAGCTCGATCGCGATCGCGTCGGGCGTCGCGCGCATGTCGACGGGGAAGCCGCTCTCGCGGAACACCTCGATCATCCGGTGGTTGTGGGGCAGCACCTCGGCGGTGAAGGTCGTGATCCCGTGCTGTTCGGCAATGCCGGCGAGGTGCGCGAGCAGGATCGTCGAGATTCCACGCCCCTGCCAAGCGTCGGCGACCAGAAACGCGATCTCGGCGGTGTTGCTGTTTGTGCGCACGTAGGCGACGTGCGCGATCACCGTCGGCTGCGCGCCGGAGACCGCGACGAGCGCAAAGCGGTCGGCATAGTCGACGTCGATCGACCAGGCGGTGGCCCAGGTCAGATTCGGCGCGCCGAAGAAGCGAAACCCGATCGACTCGGGCGAGATCGACTCGAGGAACGTGCGGATCGCCTGCTCGTCATCGCCGCGCACGGGGCGCACGTGCACGGTCGACCCGTCCCGCAGGACGATGTCGGCCTCGCGCTCACGCGGGTACTCAGCCGAGCCGGGAGTGCTCACCTCAGTGAGTATCGAAGGCGGATCGCGGTCCGGCATCCGGTGCTACTACGGACTGTGACACGCGGCGGCCAAGTCGAACTAGATCAGGTCGAGCACCTCCGGCGAACGCCTGGCGTCCCGCAGCAGGGGCGCAGGCGCGAGCTGCTCCTCCGGGCCCTCGACGCCGATCAGCTGATCGAGCAGCGCAAGCGCAGCCGCATGGGTCTGGTCGGTGTGCCGGCGGATCGTGCGGACCGCGTGCGCCCCCGCCGCCTCTGTCGACGGACTGCGCTGGATCGCACGCAGCCGGGACGTCAGCAATCGTGTCAGTGGACGCGACTCGCGCGCCTGCGCCCAAGCGAGGATCCGCGCGGCGCGGATCCGCTTGAGCTCGGCCGAGCCTCGGGTGCCGACGACCCGCGAGGCGTACTCGTACAGGTCCTGGCGCCGATCGTCGTCCAACGAGTCGTTGTATGCCCGCAGGAACGAGCCGATCGCCGGGCAGACACATTCGGGATGGTCGCCGAACGGCTCTCCCGCGAGCATCGAGGCGAGCTCCATCACGCAAGCGCCGTCCCCTGGAGAGGTGTGCTTGCCTCTGCTCAGCTTGATCGTCTGGTGCGAGACGGTTGACATGAGCGCCTTCCTTCGATCGGTGGTGTTGCTCAAGTCAATGCTCACCGAGGGCCCGCTCTAAACGTAACCGTCTCCCCGCGGAGGCCCTACAGCGATGCCTCTACCTGGAGCGGCTCCTGGCCGACCTCGCGCAGGCCGGACTCGACCGCCTCGATCACGCCCTCGATCACCGCGACCCGCGCGAACGGCTTGTTCTCGGCGGCGATCAGCCGCCACGGCGCATGCTCGTGATCGGTGTGCTTCAGCATCTCGTCCACGGCGGACTCGTACGCCGACCGGTGGGCGATATTGCGCCAGTCCTCGTCGGTCAGCTTCCATTGCTTGAGCGGGTTGCGCTCGCGGGCGCGGAACCGGCGCAGCTGCTCCTTCTCGGACAGGTGCAGCCAGAACTTGACGAGCACCAACCCCTCGGCGCAGAGGCCGCGCTCGAAGCTGACGATCTCCTCGTAGGCCCGCCGCCACTGCGGCTCGGTCGCGAATCCCTCGACGCGCTCGACCAGGACCCGCCCGTACCACGAGCGGTCGAGCACGGTCATCCCGCCCCAGCCGGGCAGCGCCGGCCAGAAGCGCCACAGGAAATGGTGGCGCGCCTCGCGGCTGCTCGGCGCGGCGAACTGCGCGACGGTCACGTGGCGAGGGTCGAGCGTTCCCGTCAGCCGCCTGATCGCGCCCCCCTTTCCTGACGCGTCCCACCCCTCGAACACGACGCAAAGCGCCGGCCCGAGCCGGCGCTCTCCGATCAGGCCTGCGCACTGGAGCCGCAGTGCGAGCAGCCGGTGCTGTGCCTCCTGCAGGCGCTTGAGGCCCTCGCTCCCGCTGAGCTTGGAGGACAGATCGACTTGATCGAGCCTGGGCACGCGTGGATCGTCGCACAACGGCTCGCTGATTCCGGCTCCCGCCTAATCATGGGGACGCGGCACGACCAGCAGTGGGCACGGCGCGTCGTGCGCGAGCGCCTCGCCGGTGCTGCCGAGCAGCACCCGCGACAGCGGACCCCACCGTCGCGAGCCGATCACCAGCAGATCGACCTCGCCGGCGAGCTCGAGCAGCCGGTCGGCCGGGCGGCCGTGGACCGTCTCGACACGAACCTCGGCGCCGATCGCGCCGGCTTCATCGCTCGCGCGCTCGCCCAGCGCGTTCATCTCGAGGTGAACCACGTGGTCGAAATCGTCGGTGATCTCCCCGAGCCACACCCGACCCCAGCCCATCGACGGCAGGCGGTCGTCGACGACACCGCGGACATGGAGCTCGGCTCCGGTCGCGTTCGCGAGCGAGCCGGCCAGCGCCAGCGCGGCCTGCGACTCGGGCCCACCCTCGTAGCCGACACCGACCCGCGTCAGCTTCGGCCAACGATGATCGCGGAACCCCCGGGGGGCGATTGCAAGCGGGCATTCGAACGCGCAAAGCAGCTGGCGGGTGCGCTTGCCGATCCTCACATGCCCCTCGGGCGCGTGCCTGCTCGAGCCGACGGCCAGCAGGTCGCGGTGCTCTCGCTGGACCACGCGCTGGAGCGCCCGTGGAACGGACAGATCGGTCTCGACAATCGTCCGCGCCCCCGCGCCGAGACGGTCACGCGTGTCGTTCAGCGTCGTCTCGGCCTGGTGTCGGAGGCTTCTCCAATCCAAGCCTGCGGGCAGCACCACGATCGGATCGCTGTGGACGGCGATCAGCATCAGCTCGGCGCCCGTGATCGCGGCCAGTTCGTCGCCGAGCGCCGCAGCGTCCTCTCCTTCGGGATAGCCGTCGATGCCGACACCGATCCGGGATATAACCCGGCGCCGGTCAGACGCCTCGAGATCGCTTGGATGTGGTGCGGCGGACATGACTCCAACCTCCTCAGATCGCTGTGACATGCATGTTGGTGATCCTGGTACCCGCACGACCGTCCAGGACATCGGCTGCCTCGCTCAGCCGGCCGATCGCGGCGATGCCGCCGGTCCGCTGCGCGAACCGCGCGGCAGCGGTCGCCTTCGGACCCATCGAGCCTGCTGCGAGCGACAGCTCGTCGAGCGCGGGCACGGTCACGCTCGTGAGCGGGTGGGCGTCGGTCGTTCCCCAGCCAGCCTCGATCGCCGGCACGTCGGTCAGCAGCAGCAGCGCGTCGGCGCTGAGCGCCTCGGCGAGGACCGCGGCGGCGAGATCCTTGTCGATCACGGCCTCGACGCCGTGCAGGCGGCCCCGATCGTCGAGCACGACGGGAACCCCGCCACCGCCGACGCATACGACGATCACTCCCGCGGCGAGCAGTGTCCGGATCGCCTCGAGCTCGACGATTCGGCGCGGCTCGGGCGATGGGACGACCCGGCGCCACGAGTCTCCATCGGGGGCGATCGTCCAGCCACGCTGCGCCGCCAGCCGCTCGGCCTCTGCACGCTCGAACACGGGTCCGACCGGTTTGGTCGGGACCGCGAACGCCGGGTCATCGGGATCGACGACGACCTGCGTCAGCAGCGTCGCGACGCTGCGCTGCGGAAGGTAGTTGCCGAGCCCCTGCTCGAGCAGGTAGCCGATCATCCCCTCGCTCTCGGCGCCGAGAATGTCGAGCGGGTACGGCCGCACGTCGCGGTACGCCTCGGCCTGGAGCGCGAGCAGGCCGACCTGGGGACCGTTGCCATGCGTGACGACGAGCTCGTGCTCGCGCGCCACCTTGGCCAGCGCCCGCACGGCCGTGCCGACGTTGTGGCGCTGGGTCTCGGCGTCGGCCCGCTCGCCGCGCCGCAAAAGCGCATTGCCTCCGAGTGCCGCGACTACGAGCATCGCAACACCGCTCAGTCCTCGCGCTCGACTGGACAGGACATGCAACGAGGCCCGCCGCGACCGCGACCGAGCTCGAAGCCCGCGATCGTGATCACCTCGACGCCGGCACGCCGCAGGCGCGTGTTCGTGTCCACATTTCGCTCGTAGGCGACCACCACGCCGGGGGCCAGGGCGAGCACGTTGTTGCCGTCATCCCACTGCTCCCGCTGCGACTCGTAGCGATCGCCTCCGGTCTCGAACAGCCGCAGTGCGGGCAGATCGAGCGCGCGTGCGATCGCGTCGAACAAATTGTCCTGACGCTCGGTCCGGAGCCGTCCATTGCCCGGCCTGATCCTGTACGCGACGAGCGAGTCGCGCAGCTCGGGATAGATCGTGAACGCGTCGCGATCGATCATCGTCATGACCGTGTCGAGGTGCATGCTCGACCGCTGCGAGGGCACCACGACCGCGATGATCTCGCGCGCGGCCCCGGCCTGCAGCAGCCGCGTGGCGTACAGCTCGACGGCCGCGGGCCGCGTCCGCTCTCCCATCCCGATCAGCACGCAACCGTTGCCGATCACGAGGATGTCGCCGCCCTCGAGGTTTGCCGGGCCGTCGAGACCCTCGCTCCAGATGCGGTGATCGACGCCCGCGAACAGGGGGTGGTGGCGATAGATCGCCTCGAGATGGACCGACTCCCGCCTGCGGACGGGCTTCGCCATCGCATGGATCGAGACGCCGTCGTAGACCCAGGCCGACGTGTCCCTCGTGAACAGGTGGTTCGGGAGTGGGGCGAGCACGAACGTGTCGAGCTCGGCCACGCACGCGGGCAGCGCATCGGTCGTGAACGGAAGGTCTCCGAACGTGATCCCGCCGATCAGCCATCTCGCGAGCTGATCCGGCGGCAGCGCGCCAAGCCATTCCTCGAGCGCCGGGCCCAGTCGCGGGCCGAGCGCGGCGAGCTGGAGCGTGCGCTGCATCACCTCGGCCCTGGCGGCCGGTCGTGCCAGCGTCTCGGCGAGCAGCTTCTGCAGGTACAGCACCTCGACCCCGCGCTCCTTCAGCGCGTCGGCAAAGGCATCGTGCTCCTGGCGCGCTCGCCTGACCCAGAGGACGTCGTCGAACAGCAGCTCGTCCTTGTTGGTCGGCGTCAGCCGCTGCAGCTCGAGGTCGGGCCGGTGCAGCATCACGCGTCGCAGCGTCCCGACCTCCGAGCCCACGTAGCACCGCGGCGCGAGCTCGGCCGCGGCGCCGGGGTCAGCGCGCGCAGCTGCGCGAGGGTCAGTGGGCGCCGCTGCGCCCGGGTCCGCCGGCGCCACCGTGGTTATGTCTGCCGCGCCCGACATCAGTTGATCTTCCCTCGGTTTGACCCGGACGGCATCGATCAGAACCCGCGCATTTGCTGCGGGCGACTACCGATTCCCGCTGGCGCTAAGCACCGATGTACGTTCGCCGCCGGCACTCGACAATCGGGTCATGACGCAGCGCCCTTCGGTGACGGTGTTCGGCCCCGATCCGCTGCTGAGCGTGACGATCGAGGGCCGCCAGTCCGGCGACGACATCCACATGCACGCCGCCGGGCAGGGCGTTTGGGTCTCGAGGATGGTCGGCGAGCTCGGAGCGAGCCCGGTGCTGTGCGCCTTCCTCGGCGGCGAGACCGGAACCTCGCTGCTGCCGCTGCTCGAGCAGCTTCCCGGCGAGCGCCGCCTGGTCAGGACGATCGGGGCCAGCGGCACCTATATCGTCGACCGCCGCTCGGGCGAGCGCGAGATGCTCGCCGCCTCGCTGCGAGAACCCCCGCAGCGCCACGAGGTCGACGACCTGTTGAGCGCTACCTGCGCGGCGGCACTGGGCAGCCGCGTACTGGTCGTCGGCAACCCGTTTCCGACCGACGGGCTCCCCGACGAGATCTACGAGATGCTGTTGGCCGATGTCCACGCGGCGGGCGTTCCGATCATCGTCGACCTCTCGAGCCCGAGGCTCGAGCGGACCCTCCCCTACGAGCCGGATCTCGTCAAGCTCAACGACTGGGAGCTCGCCGAGTACGTCAGCGGCCCGGTCGATGGTGCGCGAGCGTTGCGCGCCGCCCGGGCGCTGCGTGCCGCCGGTGCGCGGGCGGTCGCGGTCACGCGCGCCGAGCAACCGGTGCTGGTGCTGGCAGGCGACGACGAGCCCTATGAGGTGATCCCGCCAAAGCTCCCGGTCGGCTATCGCGAGGGCTGCGGCGATTCGATGACAGGCGCGCTCGCCGCCGCATGGGCGCGAGGGATGCCGTTGCGCGACGCGCTCGTCCTCGGCGTCGCCGCCGGCGCCGTCAACTTCCTGCGCCACGGGCTCGGCACCGGACAGCGCGCCGCCGTCGAGGAACTCGCACAGCGCGTCGAGATCCGGCCGCTGCCCCGAGCGATCGCTAATACGGCGGCCTGACGCCGGCGCCGACGACGATCGCGGTCGGCGCCAACCGGGCGATCCACTCGAGGTGCGCGGCTGCCGGATCCGCGCCGGCGAGCATCTTCAAGGCCCCGCTCAGCGTCACCGGGCGCCCGGCGCGCGAGCTGTGCGCATCGCTACCGAGCACGTGGATCACCCCGGCGCGAGCGAGCTCGAGCATCCAGGGTCCCGCCTCGGCGTCGGTCAGGAACGCGGCCGTCGCCTGGATCAGCGCACCGCCGGTCGTCAGCCTGCGCAGGCGCGGGATCAGATCAGTCGCGTAGTGGCGCTCGGGATGGGCGATCAGCGCTCGGAATCCGCGCCCGTTGAGATCCGCCACCGCTTCGTCGAGGCGCTCGTCGAGCGGTCCTGGCGCCGGCTCGAGCAGCAGCCAGCTACCGCCCCCGCCGAGCGTGATCGCGTTCAGCTCGGCGTCGCTCCGGGTCGGGAGCTCGGTCGCTGCCAGCTCGCCGCCGGCCAGGATCTCGACCTCGCACCCGGCGCGGTCGAGCGCGTGCTGCAGCTCGGTGCGCCGGGCCGGCAGCTCGTCGATCGCGACGCGATGATCGTGGCGGATGTGCGGGGTCGCGCAGACCGCGGCGATCCCGTCGGCCTCGGCCTGCCTCGCCATCGCGATCGCGTCGCCGATGTCGCGCGCGCCATCGTCGAGGCCCGGCAGGATGTGACAGTGGAGGTCGACTGCCGCGTTCACAGCTGGGCGCGGTCGGCCCACTTGCGACGGTCGGCCTGGCGCACCTCGGGCAGCGGTCCGCCCACGTTCTCGGCCGCCTCCAGACACTTCACGGCGAAGCCGAATGACCCGCGGCTCGCGTTCGCGTCGGCGAGCTCGAGCAACAGGTCGACCGCCTCGCGCTCGTCGGCCACGGCCTCGGCCTCGCTTTCGAGCTCGGCGTCTGCCGGACGATCCTCGAGCGGGGCGCGGGCCAGCGCCGGCGAGCCCAGATACGGGGCGAGGTGACGGCCCGCGATCTTTCCGGGCGGCCACCACAGCGGGTGGTAGGCGACCTCGGACGAGTCATCGGCGGCACGCAGGTAATGTGGGATGTCACCGGTCAGCAGCATCCCGCGCAGCACCGGGCGGAACTGCTCGGGGGCGTCGATCGCGCCGAGCGCAGCCGCGACCGAAGAGGCGGCGGCGTCTGCCTGCTGGGCGGCGATCCCGCCCTGCTTGATCGGGAACCAGGTGCCGTCTCCGGCCGCGTAGACGTGCTTGAGGCCCCGTACCGCGCCGTAGCGATCGGTCGGGATGAAACCGTCCTCGTCGTGGGGCAGCCCGGGCAGCCCGGGTCCCTTCAGCGTCGGCAGCGAGATCACCGCGTCGGGATCGAACGAGTCGCCACCGCCCGTCGTGAACCCGACCCCGGCGTCGAACAGGAGCTTTGCGACGGCCTTGCTCGCGGCCGGTCCGAACGCCTCGAGCGGGCGGATCTCGCCGGTCGACAGCGACAACCTGACCGACAGCCCGCGCTCGCGCGCCCACGCCGAGGTGAACATCGCCAGCTCGTACAGGGGCAGCATCCATGCGTGCCCGGGCGGCGCGGCGAACTGGATCCGCTTGATCGACCCGGCCTGCACGCCCGCCAGGACCTGCTCGATCGCGCGCCGGTCCTCGGGCCCGCGGAAGGTGACGGCGCCCTCGACCGTCGCGAGCGCCCGTGCTCCGACCGCGACCACAAGGAAGTCGTAGGAGATGCGCTCGCCGCCCGTCGTCACGACTTCGCCGCTGTCGCCGTTGACGCGCGCGAGTGACCCTTTGCGGTAGACCGCGTGCTGGTCGGAGACGACCTGCTCGATCTCGACCCGCTGCACCTCGCCGAGGCCGAACGGCTCGGTCACAGACAGCGGCCGGTAGACGAACTCGTGGTCGGGCGAGAGCATCTCGATCTTGACGGTTCCACCGAGATGCGAACGCAGCGCAAGCAGCGCCTCGAGTCCGGCAACCCCGGCGCCGGCGATCAGAATCGTCTGGCGCCGATGGTGGTTCACGTGCGGGCGTGGCATCAACTGGAGCCTAGGTCCGCTGGGCGCTCCTGGGGACCGCGTCTACTACGCGGCCGATCGCGTAGTTCTCCGCAGCTCACTGCGCGTATCGTGATCGCGTGCTGTATTTCCATCACGCGAGCTCGCTCGAGCACGACCCCCGGGTGCGCTCGCCCGACCATCCGGACACGCCCGAGCGGATCGAGGCGGTCGAGGCGGCGCTCGCCGCGGCGGGCTGGGACGGCTGCCAGGTGGCGCAGGCGCCGCCCGCGACCACTGCCGAGCTCGAGCTCGTCCACGCGCCCGAGCATGTCGCCGCGATCCGCGAGCTGTGCCTCGGCGGCGGCGGGCAGATCGACGACGACACCTACGTCGGCGAGCCGTCCTACCGCGCTGCGCTCCATGCGGCCGGGGCCGCCTGCGCGATGGTCCGAGCGCTCGCCGGGGGCGACGGTGCCGGCGCCACGACCGGGTTCTGCGCAATCCGCCCCGCCGGGCACCACGCCGAGCGTGACCGCGCGATGGGGTTCTGCCTGTTCAACAACATCGCGATCGGGGCCGAGCTGGCGATCACGGAGCTTGGGCTCGAGCGCGTCCTGGTCCTTGACTGGGACGTCCACCACGGCAACGGGACGGCCGAGATCTTCCGCCGCCGCCCCGACGTCTTGTTCGCGAGCATCCACCAGGGGCGCCTGTTCCCGGGCACCGGTCCGCTCGGCGACGCCGGCTCCGGCGACGGCCTCGGCTACACGATCAACGTGCCCGTTCCCTCGGGGTCGGACGAGGAGGTGTGGGTGTCGGTGCTCGAGCACGTGCTGATCCCGGCGGCGACCGAGTTCGCGCCGCAGCTGGTGCTGATCTCGGCGGGCTTCGACGCCCATCGCGACGACCCGCTCGGCGGCTGCCGCCTCGAGGCGGGGTCGTTCGCACAGATGGCCTGCCACGTTCGCGAGATGGCGCGCGACCTCGGCGCGCCAATCGGCGCCGTGCTCGAGGGCGGCTATGACCCCAGCGCCCTGGCCGAGTCGGCGCTGGCGACGATCCGCGCGCTCGACGGCGAGGGCGAGGCCGAGTCGATCGCCCCGGATCCGCTGATCACCTCCCGCGTGGCGGCGCACGTGGGCCACTTCTGGGAGCTGTTCTAGATCAGCGCGCCGCGGGGGCGGGCGGCGCGGATCAGCGCGCCGGGACGCGGCGGGCCGCGCGGATCAGCGCGCCGCGCGGTCGCGCGCTTCCAGGTACGGCGCGAGCCATCGGGCCGCGATCTTGCCGGTCGCCTGGGCCGGCGGCTCGGTGCTCACCTCCGAGCTGAACCCGTGACCGCCGGTCAGATGCGCGCGCATGTACAGCGGCTCGCCGCCCGTCAGCAAGATCGCGCGGACCTCGGGATCGAACTGCACCGGAGCTACCGGCGCACCGGCCAGCGCCGCGATCGACTGCGCCGCCACGTCTGCCTGCTGCGAGGCGATACCGCCCTGCTTGACCGCAAAGTCGGTCGCGTCGCCGGCCGCGTACACGCGGTCGACGCCGCGCACCTGGCAGCGCTCGTCGATCGCGATAAAGCCGCCGTCGCTGCTCGGAAGTCCCTCGACCGCGGGCCCGTCGAGCTCGGGTAGCGCCACGATCCGATCGAACTCGCGCCGCCGTTCGCCAGGGCTGATCTCAACCTCGCCGGCGCGCGGGATCTCGCAGTACGACGACGCGACGACCTCGATCCGGTTGGCGCTCAGCAACTCGCCGATCCGTTCGCTGACGCCGGTTCCGAACAGCGCCAGGGGCGCATCCTCGGGCGTCAACAGCGTGATCGCCAGCTCGACATTCATGTCGTAGGCGCGCGTCGCGGTCAGCAATGCGAGCTCGTAGATCGGCAGCGGCCACGCCATCTGCGGAGGCATCACGAACGCCAGCCGCTTGACCAGCCCGTCCTCGACGTCCTGGACCAAGCCATGCAGCTGCTCGTCGAGCTGCCGGTCGTCGATCGTGATCGCGTGCTCGTACCGGGCGCGCAGCCGCGCCCCCAGCCCCAGCAGCAACGCGTCGTAGCCAACCTCCGAGCCGGACTCCGTGCGGACCGTGCGCCGGCCGGGATCGACGCCGCTGAGTGCGTCCACGATCAGCTCGGCGCCGATGTCCTGCGCGATCTCGTCGAGCGGATAGCGCTGGGCGCGCGCGTAGGCGAACGGCTCCTGCACCGTCAACGGCCGGTAGACGAACTCGGCGCTCGGCGCCATCACTCGCACCGTCACGCGCCCGCCCGCAAGCTCGCGCAGCGCCAGCGCCCCCTCCAGCGCGGCCACCCCACCGCCCGCGATCAGGACCTCGAACCTCTGCTCACCACCGCTGTCTGCAGCCATGCCCGCCAGCTTACTTTCCCGTGGCAGCCAGGGGTTAACGCCGGGTTGCCGGTGCTCGCACCCGGCGGGGGGCGTCACGCGCGCCCGACCCGCCGCCCCATAGGCTTGCCCGATGCCCCAAGATCACGCGGACGACCCCCGCGCCACCTTCGACGAGGAGTTGTTTCTGTGGCTCGGGGATGAGCCGCCGCGGGCCCGGACACAGGACGCCGAGCGGATCCGTGAGATCGCGGCCGAGTTTGCCTCCGGGTTCGCGCGCCTGTCGCGGATCGGGCCCGCGGTGACGGTGTTCGGCTCCGCGCGCACGCCGCCCGAGCACCCCCACTACCGCCTGATTCGCGAGATCGCCGCCGACCTCGGCCGCGCCGGATACGCGATCATCACCGGTGGCGGTGGCGGCCTGATGGAGGCCGCCAACCGGGGCGCGCGCGATGTCGGCGCGATCTCGGTCGGATGCAACATCGAGCTACCGCACGAGCAGCGCCCGAACCAGTTCCTCGACATCCAGCTCCAGTTCCGCCACTTCTTCGCGCGCAAGGTGATGTTCGTCCGCTACGCCAGCGCCTTCGTGATCGGCCCCGGAGGGTTCGGAACGCTCGACGAGCTGTTCGAGGCGCTGACCCTGATCCAGACCGCGACGATCAAGCACTTCCCCGTCCTGCTGGTGCAACAGCAGGAATGGAGCGGTCTGATCCAGTGGCTGCGCGATCGGGCGGTCGCCGATCACCGCCTCGAGGGCGCGGAGTTGACGGGGATGCACGTAATCGAACGTCCCGACGAGGCCGCCGAGATCATCGCCCGCGCGCGCCGGCACCAGCACGCCCAACGACGTCTGCTCGAGAGCCGCGACGAGTCGCGCTGAGCGGCGGCCGCGACCGCCTCGCCAGGGCCCGGCACGGCGAGCCGCTACGCCCCGAGCAGGTCGCGGCGCTCGAACACCAGCACCGCCGCCCCAGCCGCGAGCGCGCCGGCGCCGATCATGACCGCCGCCGCGCCGGCGCGGAACGCCTCCGCGGGGACCAGCCCGACGTGCGCGAACGGCGTCAGCTCGACGAGCCAGTGGGGCGCGCCGAGCAGCGACCCGAACAGCTGCCACAGGAACGCGACGACCACCAGGCCGTATGCGATCCCCGCGCTCGCTCGCGGGAACAAACCGTAGGCGAGCGCCGCGACTCCGAGAAACAGCAACGCGACCGGCAGGCAGTTGGCCCCCGCCTCGAGCATGCGCGGCAGCGACACGCTGACGCCGGCTGAGGCCGCGCCGCCCCAGGCCAGCGCCCCAGCCAGCAGCGACAGCCCGACCGCGGCCGCCACCGCGATCCACAGCCGGCCGCTGAGCCAGGCGCGGCGGCTGACGGGCAGCGCCAGCATCGTCTCGAGCTGCTCGTCGGCCTCCTCGTGGCGGGCGGCGCCGATCTGAGCGATGCAGAACAGGCTGACCGCCAGCACGAAGAAGATGAAGGTGAACCCGAGGTAGCCCGATGGGGTCAGGATCGAGCCGCTGCCGAGCTTCTCGAGCTCGCGTTGGAGGTTCTTCGAGATCCCGGCGGAGGAGATGCTGTTCGAGATCACGCCGAGGATGAACGCGAACGCGCCAACGCCACCGCCCCACACGAGCAGGCTCCCCCGCTCACTTCGCAGCGCGAATGCCGTCGGCGAGGACAACTGACCCAGCCGCGGCGCGGCGCTGTCGCGCGCAGGGATCAGGCCGCTGCCGACATCGCGCGACTGCGCGATCCGCATCGCCGCCCACAGCAGCACCGCCGTCGCCGCGACCGGAAGCAGCACCACCAGTGGCCGTCCGCCGGTGAACGGGCGCATCTCCTCGGCCCACCCGAGCGGCGAGAGCCAGCGCAGCCACCCGACCCCGCTGGCGGTGTCCGCGATCACGCGAGCGAGCAACGCGAGCACGACGACGCCGCCGCCCAGCTCGAGCGCGATCCGGCGCGTCGGCGCCGCCTGGCTGGCCAGCGCCCCAACCCCGGCAAACACCGGGATCACGGACGCGACGGATAGCGCCAGGAAGGCCGACTGACCGGCCGGAAGCCGGGCCAGGACGAGCCCGACCCACAGCGCCGCCCACAACACGAGCACCTGCACGCCGACGCCGGCGATCGCCGACAGGTATGCGGCACGCCGCCCGAGCACCCCCGCCAGCACCAGTTCGCTGCGCCCGGCGTCCTCCTCTGTTCGCAGCGCTCGGACCGAGGCGAGCAATCCGAACACGGCCGCGAAGATCGCGAGCGTGCCGCCGACCCGCCAGGCGGTGTAGCCGCCGACCGACAGGAGATCGTGGGGCACGCCATAGAACAGCCGGATCGCCTTGTTGTCCCCGAAGCTGCGGGCGAAATCGAGCCGGCTGCCGGCCGACGGATAGGAGTGGCGGTAGGCGACCGGCTGCAGGTACGCGACCGCGGCGAACAGATAGGCGAAGCCGATCGTCCGGACTCGCGAGTCGGCGAGGGTCCGCCGCGCGAGCGCGCTAGGTGCGGACATCTCCGTCGGAGCCGTCGTAGTGGTGCAGGAAGATCTCCTCCAGCGACGGCTCGCGGCTCGTGAGCGACGCGACCGGATGTGGCGCCAGCGCCGAGATCAGCGGTCCGATCTCGCCTGACACCTCGAACCGAAGCGCGTTGGGACCGGCGTCAGCCATCTTGATGCCAGGCAGCGTCGGGAGCGCCGGCGCCGGGCCCGCGAAGGTGACCTCGACCGTATGCGCGCTCAGGTGGCGAAGCTGCGACATCGTCCCCTCGTCGACCAGCCGGCCTCGGCGCAGGATCCCGACCCGGTCGCATACGGCCTCGACCTCGCTGAGGATGTGCGAGGACAGAAACACGGTCTGGCCGCGCTCCTTGGCCTCCTTGATCGATTCGCGGAAGGCCATCTCCATCAGTGGGTCGAGGCCGCTGGTCGGCTCGTCGAGCAGCAGCAGCTGGGCGCGGGTCGAGAGCGCCGCGATCAGCTGGACCTTCTGTCGGTTGCCCTTCGACAGCGCCCGGATCTTCTTGCGGGTGTCGAGCTCGAAGCGCTCGACCAGCACGTCGCGGTAGCCGGCGTCGGTGCCCCCACGCAGGTTGGCGAGGAACGCGAACGTCTCCGCGCTGGTCAGCGACGGCCACAGGAACGGCTCGCCGGCGACGTAGGCGAGCCGCCGGTGTGCCCTGACCGGATCGCCCCAGGCATCGACCCCGAACAGCTCCGCCCGCCCGCCGGTCGGGCGATGAAGCCCGAGCAGCAGCCGGATCGTCGTCGTCTTGCCGGCTCCGTTGGGTCCGAGGTACCCGTACACCTCGCCCTCGGCGACGTGCAGATCGAGCGCGTCCAGCGCCTGTGTCTGGCCGTAGCGCTTGCTCAGAGCGTGGGTCTCGATCGCCGTCACAGGCGGGTCAGCGTACGTCCCACGGGAGCATCGCGGATCCGTAGTTTCCCGCCGCCGAGGAGGTGCGGCACCCGGATGACCCGGCGCAGTGGCTCAGACAAGCTAGGTCCATGTCCAATCAAGCCAGCCCCTCGCCCGTGCTAGAGCACATTCGCGTTCGCGACTGCATGCATCAGGGAATCCTGAGCTGCCAACCAGACGCTCCACTCGGCGAGGTGGCCGGCGTGATGGCCAAGCACCGCGTCCATGCTGTCGCGGTCAGCGGCGGCGAAGCCGGACGCCCTGCGGGGATCGTCTCCGACCTCGACGTGGTCGCGGCGGCGGCGACCGGCGATGACCCGAACGCGCTGCAAGCCGCCGGCACGGAGCCGCTGACCGTCTCGGCGAACGAGTCGCTGCGCGGCGCTGCGCAGCTGATGGCCGAGCATTCGATCGCCCACCTGGTCGTCGTCGACGCCGCGAGCGGGTTCCCGATCGGGATCCTCTCGACGCTCGACATCGCCGCCGTGTACGCCGGCTCCGGCGAGTAGTGTCAGGATCTCACCGCCGGTCCGGGGCTAGCGCTCGCGGTCCGCTGCGGCTCCAACCATGAACGAGGAGCAAGATGATCCTGATCTGCTACGACGGGTCGCCCGATTCGCGAGCGGCCCTCGAGAAGGCCGCTGAGCTGTTCGGCGACACGCCGGCGACCGTACTGACGGTATGGCAGCCGTTCGTCGAGGTGATCGCGCACACGCCGTCGGGCTTCGGTCTCGCGCAGGGCGGGTTGGTTGACGCCGACCAGATGGACAAGACCAGCCGCGACAGCGCCGAGCAGCAGGCCGCCGAGGGCACCGAGATCGCCCGCCGGGCCGGGCTGAACGCACAGCCCCGGAGCTGTGCGCAGGTGGGAAGCACCGCGCACGCGATCCTCGAGCAGGCCGACGAGCTCGACGCCGCCGCGATCGTGATGGGCTCACGCGGGCTGACCGGGATGAAGTCGCTGCTTGTCGGGAGCGTCTCGCATGCCGTCATCCAGCACGCCGATCGCGCCGTGGTCGTGGTTCCATCGCCCGACGTCGCAACCGCCCGCCACCAGCACCGTCATCCCGACACCGCGTCGTGACCGCGCGCCTGCGGGCAATCAGCCTCGGCACAATCGGCACATGAGCTATCGCGCCGCCGACGCCCGCCAGCAGCTGCTCGATCAGCTTGCGATCGCGACGGATCAGATCGGCACCGCGCTGGTCGCGCTCGGCGAGGCATACGAGCGGATCGACGAGCAGGCCGGCGATCACCTCGAGGCGGAGCTGTTTCGCCCCGTCCAGGCCGCGTACGGCCGAGCGCAGCGCGCGCACAGCGGGTTCGCTTCGCGCTTCGACCTGCCGTCGCGCACCTTCGAGCGACCGGCGCTGCGCCTGCCGACCGACGCGCGCCACGGGATCGAGCAGGCGGCGGAGTCGCTTCGCGGCGCCGACGAGACGCTGGCGACGCTTCAGGATTCGATGCTGCCCGTCGAGGTCGGCGACCCCGAGGTGCGGGGCGATCTGAGCACCGTCAGGGAGCTGATCTCCGGCCTTCCGGCGACCGCGCGCGAGATCGTGCGGACGCTCGGGCGCTAGCAGCCGGCGGGGACCGGCGGGATCCGCGTCAGCTCGATGTCGCTGACGAACGGCAGCGCGCCGGCGCCGCATGCGTTGCTGATCGCGGCCTGCGCCGCGCCGGCGTCGCCAGCGGCGGTGTAGTCGGTGGCGAGCGTCAGCAGCCCGGCCCGAGCGATTCGCCGCAGCGCGCGGTCGGCCTCGGCGACCTCGCCGTGGGACTGGCGCACGTACCGATGATGGCCGAAGTCGTAGGTGGCGCTGACGTCCTCGCGATTCCAGCCGTCGTAGTAGCGCAGCAGCGGCGTGATCGTGTCCTCGCCGTTCTGGGCGAACAGCAGCTCGCGCCGGCGGTGGACGAGGCGCGCGAGCGCACGAACGAGCGCATCCATCCCGGCCCGCTGGTGGCGGTGGGTCTCGACCATGTCGGTGTTGTCGAGGAACAGGCCGTCGAACCCCTTCCCGAGCATCGCCGTCGCAACACGGTGCTCGATCAGCCGCCGGAACCCTCGAGCGTCGACGTCTGCGTACCACTCGCCCCACGCCGGCCAGAAGCCGAGCCGGAACGGCCGTGCCGCGGCAGTCCACGGCCGGCCGGGCTCGATCGTCCCGACATCGAGATACGCAAGCACGATCTTGCCGGCACGCCGCAGCGCCCGCACCTGTGTGCGGGTCGCCTCCTGGCCGTCGAGCACGAGCAGGCCGTAGCGCGCGTAGCGGCGAACGAGGTTGCCCGCGAGATCACCGTCGCCGATCGCGAACGCCCACGCGTGGACCGAGCGCAGGCGGGCGTCGCGTGGCCGCGCGGCGGCCCCGGGGGCGAGCACGAGCGCTGCGGCCGCGAGCAGCGCGAGCGCGCTAGGCGAGCACCGCGCGAACCGCATCCGAGAAGGCCTCGACATCCTCGACCGTCGTGTCCCACGAGCACATCCACCGCACCTCGCCGATCCGCTCGTCCCAAACGTAGAAGTCGAACTGTTTCTGGAGCTCGACGCGCGCCTGCTCGGGCAACGTCGCGAACACGACGTTGCACTGAACCGGGCGGGTGATCGTCAGCCCGGGCACGCTCGCGAGGCTGCCGGCCAGGCGCGAGGCCATCGAGTTGGCGTGCGCGGCGCACCGCAGCCACAGCGCGTCGGTCAGCAGCGCGTCGAACTGGGCGGCGAGGAAGCGCATCTTCGACGCCAGCTGCAGTGACTGCTTGCGCACGTACTCAAAGCCGGCCGCGAGCTCTGGGTTGATGATCACAACCGCCTCGGCACCGAGCAGGCCGTTCTTGGTCCCGCCGAACGACAGCAGGTCGACGCCGGCGTCGCTCGTCAGCGCGCGCAGCGAGACATCGAGTGATGCCGCGGCGTTGCTGACGCGCGCACCGTCGACGTGCAGGACCATCCCGTTGGCGTGCGCGAGCTCGGCCAGCGCGGCCGTCTCGGCGGGCGTGTACACGGTCCCGAGCTCGGTCGACTGCGAGATCGAGATCGCCCGCGGCTGGACTGAGTGCTCGTCGCCGAAGTCGACGAGCCGCGGCTTCACCGCCTCGGGCGTGAGCTTCCCCTGCACCGCTTCGACGGGCAGCAGCTTGACGCCCGCGATGTGCTCGGGCGCGCCGCACTCGTCGGCGTTGAGATGCGCGGTCTCGGCGCAGATCACGGCCTGCCACGACTGACAGGCGGCGCGCATCGCGAGCACGTTGGCCCCGGTTCCGTTGAACACGAAGAAGGCGCGGCAGTCTGCTCCGAACAGGCCCGCGAGCGTCGCCTCGACCCCTTGTGTGTACTGGTCGTGGCCGTAGCCGAACGCGTGGCCGACGTTGACGCGGGCGATCGCGTCCAGGACCTCGGGGTGAATGGTGGCCGCGTTGTCGGACGCGAACCCGCGCGAGCTGCTCACCCGACGAGCTTAGCCTTCAGCGAGGAATAGAACAGCGACAGGGGGAACTCGTCGTCGAGGACCAGGTCGACGTATCCGCGCGGGTCCTCGAGGTCGGTGAAGTCGCGGGTGGCGGCCGCCCACCGGGAGCCGATCGCGGGCGGCACGCTGGCCGCGACCAGATCGTGGGCGGTCGCCCAATGCTGGAGCTTGGAGCGGTCGATCCCGGTCCGGTACAGCTCCTGCAGCTCGGCGTGCAGCCCCGAGACGCCTTCGGCGACGCGGTCCCACTCGATCGTCAGCTGATTGTCGGTCCAGTGCAGGTAGCCGTGACCGTGCAGGTAGGCGAACAGCAGCTGACCGCCGAGACCGTCGTAGTTGCGCACCCGCGGGCCGGTGATCGGGAAGCGCAGCAGCCGGTCGAGCAGGATCGCGTACTGGACGTAGCGCGCGAACGGGACCGACTGCTCGAGCTCGAGCGCCTGCGTGAACGCCGTCAGGTCGCAGCGGAGCTCCTCGAGCGAGTACATCCAGTACGGCGCGCGCTGGCGGATCATGAACGGATCGAACGGGAGATCGCCGTGGCTATGGGCGCGGTCGTGGATCAGGTCCCACAGGATGTAGGCCTCCTGCGAGAGCTCCGGACTCGCCAGCATGCAGGCCGCGTCGGGCGGCAGGTTCAGCCTCAGCAGATCGGCGGCCGCGCCCGCCACGCGGCGCAGCCGCTCGGCCTCGCGATCGCAGAAGATCGCGCCGAAGTTGTTGACGGGGCGCTCGGCCACCGACACCGTCTCGGGGAACAGGACCGCGCACTCGCTGTCGTAGCCGCGGGTGGCGTCGACAAGCGCCACCGGGACGAACTTCGGGTTGTCGTAGCGCGTGCGCTCGAGCTCGGCGATCCAGTCCGGCCACGGGACCCGGATGATCAGCGCCTCGAAGCACGTGTCGCGCGAGCCGTTCTGCTTGTACATCGGGAAGAACACGAGGTGCTCGATCCCATCCTCGCGGCGCTGCTCGGGTCTGAACGCGTCGAGCGCGCGCGTGAAGTCGGGCTTCGCGAAACCGGTCGCGACCCAGTCGCGCAGGTCCCCGATCGCTGCCGCCAGGTAGTCGCGCTGGTGCGGGAACCGCGGCGTAAGCGCCTCGATCGCCGGGATGATCGCGTCGACGTATCGCTGCGCCGCGCCGGCGTCGGCCCCGTCGGCGAGCGAGCCGTCGGGACGCTGGAGCGCACCGAGCCCGTTGGTCTGCTCGCGCAGAGCGATCCAGGCCGGGTCCTCGTAGGCCGCCTCTGTCGCTCGGCCCGGACCGCTGATCCGGTCGGGTCGCGTCGACCAGTACACGAGGTTGAGCCACAGCGCCTGGTGATCGAGCTCGTCGATGCAGTCATCGCCGAACAGGTCCGAGTCGCCGAGCACGACGACGTGTCCATTGCCGTGCTCGCCGGCGACGATCACCGGCTCACCCGGCACCGAAGCCGTCTCGTGAGTGCGAGCGAGAACCCGCGTTCCGTTGGCGCTCGACACGGTCGTGGCCCGGTACAGACAGGCGGCGTGCACTCGCGCGAGCAGATCGCCCTCGCGCCCGCGACCGCCGGCGTCGAGCTCGGGAAGCACCCAGCTCGGGGCACTGAGGCAGTGCTCGTAGTCCTGGACGGTGTGGTTCTCGAGGTGCAGCCCGAACCGGGCCAGCAGCTCGTTGAGGTTGTTGCCGTACTTGTCCTGCTCGGTCTCGCCGAGCACGATCAGGCCGCCGCCGGCGGCGACGAACGCCTCGATCGCGGTCAGCTCCTCGTCGCTCAGCCGGGGCGAGCCGGCGCCGGTCGTGCGCTCCCAGGCCGGGTCCGACGGATGCGCGATCACGAGCACGTCGGCGCCCGCCAACGTCTCGGCGTCGAGAGGGCGGTCGGTGTTGACACGCACCGCGAAGTCGCGCTCGCGCAGCGAGGCGGCGGCGCGGGCGTAGGAGCAGTCGCCGGGATGGGCCGGCTGCATCGTCGCGGCGAGCTCTGGCCGGACCGTCCAGGCCTCGTTGTGGGCTTCGTCGAACAGGACGCGGGCAAGTGTGACGTCGGTGGTCATATCTTCAGCCTAGCCGCGGCACAGACGGATGTCGATGCCGGCTTCGATGTATTCTCTGCAATGAATCTTCGTATGGACGAGCTAGACAGACGAATTCTTGCGTTGCTGGTCGAGGACGGCCGGCGCACCTACGACGACATCGGCCAGCGGGTCCTGCTGTCGGCGCCGGCGGTCAAGCGCCGGATCGACCGGCTCCGCGGCACGGGCGCGCTCCGCGGCTTCACCGCGGTCCTCGACTACGCCGCACTCGGCGATCAGACCGAGGCGCTGATCGAGCTGTTCTTCAGCCCAGGCACATTGCTACACACGGTCGCCGAGATCCTCCGGCGCCACCCGGAGGTCGTCGAGGCGTGGAGCGTGACCGGCGAGGCAGACGCGATCGCCCGCGTCCGGACGCAGGACAACGCCGACCTCGAGCGCGTGATCATGGAGCTCCAGCAGGACGGGCTGGTCCAGCGCACCCGCTCGCAGGTCGTGCTCTCACGGCTGGTGGCGCGCTAGCGCGGTGAGCAAGCCCCGGGCGGCACTGATCAGATCGGCTTTGTAACCTTGCCACAACCATGTCAAGGTTCGGTACCATCGATCGCGTGCGGGATTTCCTCGCAGCAACTCGTGAGCGCGTCGTCGTCTACGACGGCGGTATGGGCGCAACGCTCGAGCAATTCGATCTGAGCCTCGAGGACGACTACCGCCTGCCCGGCCGCTGCCACGAGGCGCTCGTGCTCAATCGCCCCGACGTGATCGAGGGCGTGCATAGCTCGATGCTCGACGCCGGCGCGCAGGTGCTCGAGACCGACACCTTCCAGGGCTCGCGTCTGAAGCTCGCCGAGTGGGGGCTCGAGGAGCACACCTACGAGATCAACCGCAAGGCGGCGGAGATCGCCCGCAGGGCCGCGGGCGAGCACCGGTTCGTGGCCGGTTCGATCGGCCCGACCGGGTACCTGCCGGCCAGCGACGATCCGACGCTCGGGCAGATCGGCTTCCGCGAGCTCCGAGACGTGTTCGCCGAGCAGGCGCAGGCGCTGGTGCAGGGCGGCGCCGATCTGATCATCGTCGAGACCGCGCAGGACATCCTCGAGGTCAAGGCCGCGGTGTTCGGCGCCCGCGAGGCGTTCAAGCAAACGGGCACGACGCTGCCGATCCAGTGCAGCGTGTCGCTGCTGCCCAATGGCGGCAAGATGTTGCTGGGGACCGACATCAGCGCGGTCTTGGCCACGCTCGAAGCGCTCGACGTCGACGTGATCGGCCTCAACTGCTCGACCGGGCCCGAGGACATGCGCGACGCGATCCGTTTCCTCGGCGAGTTCTCGAGCAAGCCGGTTCACTGCATCCCGAACGCCGGACTGCCGCTGCAGGGACCGAACGGCGAAACGATCTTCCCGGAGCAGCCCGAGCCGCTCGCGGACCGGCTCGGTGAGTTCGTCGAGCGCTACGGAGTGACGATCGTGGGCGGCTGCTGCGGAACGACGCCAAAGCACATCGAGGCGATCGCCGAGCGGGTCGCCGGCCACGTTCCCGGCGGGCGGCCGGAGCCACGGCCGGCCCACCTCAGCAGCATGATCGCGGCGACGCCGCTGGTCCAGGACCCTCGTCCGACGCTGGTCGGCGAGCGCGTCAATTCGCAGGGATCGCGCAAGGCCAAGGAGCTCCTGCTCGCCGACGACTACGACGGTCTCGTGACGGTCGCCGAGGACCAGGTCACGGGCGGCGCCCACGTGCTCGACATATGCGTGGCGCTGACCGAGCGCTTGGACGAGGATCAGCAGATGCGCCAGGTGGTCAAGCGAATCAGCCTGACGCAGCCGGCGCCGATCCAGGTCGACTCGACCGAGCCCGAGGTGATCGAGACCGCGCTGGAGCAGATTCCCGGCCGGGCGATCGTCAACTCGATCAACCTCGAGGCGGGACGCGACAAGCTCGACCGCGTCGTCCCGATCGCCAAGGCGCACGGAGCCGCGCTGATCGCGCTGACGATCGACGAGGTCGGGATGGCGAAGACTGCGCAGCGCAAGCTCGAGGTCGCCCAGCGCCTGAAGGAGCTGTGCTGCGACGAGCATGGTCTCGACCCACAGACGCTGATCTTCGACTGCCTGACGTTCACGCTGACAACCGGCGATCAGGAGTGGCGACCGTCGGCGGTTGAGACGATCGAGGGGATCCGGACGATCAAGCGCGAGATCCCCGATGTCAAGACCAGCCTCGGCGTCAGCAACGTCTCGTTCGGGGTCGGCCTGCCGGCGCGCAGCGTTCTCAACAGCGTGTTCCTGCACCACTGCGTGGAGGCGGGCCTCGACCTCGCGATGGTCAACCCCAACCACATCACCCCGTACGGCGAGATCCCGGACTCCGAGCGCGAGCTCGCCGACGATCTGGTCTTCAACCGCCGCGAGGATGCGCTCGAGCGGTTCATCGGCCACTTCGAGTCAAAGGGACCACAGGAGGAGGCCGCGCAGGCCGACCCGACCGAGGGGATGGAGCCCGAGCAGGCGCTGCATTTCCACATCCTGCGGCGCAAGAAGGAGGGCGTCGAGGAATGGATCGACCGCAGCGTCGAGAAGATCGGCGCCGTGCCGACGCTCAACGATGTGCTGCTGCCGGCGATGAAGGAGGTCGGCGACAAGTTCGGCGCCGGCGAGCTGATCCTCCCGTTCGTGCTGCAGTCGGCCGAGGTGATGAAGCGCGCGGTGGCACAGCTCGAGCAGTACCTGGACAAGATCGAGGGTTACACCAAGGGCACGGTCGTGATCGCGACCGTGTTCGGCGATGTCCACGACATCGGCAAGTCGCTCGTCAACACGATCCTCACCAACAACGGCTACACGGTCGTCGACCTCGGCAAGCAGGTGCCGATCTCGTCGATCCTCGACGCCGCCGTGGAGCACGACGCGACCGCGATCGGCCTCAGCGCGCTGCTCGTCTCGACCTCCAAGCAGATGCCGGCGTGCGTGCAGGAACTGCACCAGCGCGGGCTCGGCTTCCCGGTTCTGGTCGGCGGCGCAGCGATCAACCGCAACTTCGGATTGCGGATCCTGTATCCGAACGGAACCGAGTCAGACGACGTCTACGAGCCCGGCGTCTTCTACTGCAAGGACGCGTTCGAAGGCCTCGCGAAGATGGATCAGCTGATCGATCCGCCTGCCCGCGACGCGCTGATCGCCAAGACGCGCGACGCCGCCCAGCGACTGCGCGACCAGCCCGACGCCCCGCCCGACGACGCGCCGCCGACGACCGACGCCTCGATCCGCAGCGCCGTCCGCGTCGATAACCCGATTCCGGTGCCGCCGTTCTGGGGCGCGCGGGAGGTCGAGGTCGACATCGACGCGGTCTACCGCCACCTCGACACGCACGTGCTGTTCAAGCTCCACTGGGGCGGGCGCGGCGTCAAGGGCGAGGAGTGGGTCAAGCTGGTGAGCGAGGACTTCCAGCCGCGGCTCGAGCGGATGTGGCGCGAACAGACCTATTTGCATCCGCGCGCCGTGCTCGGCTACTTCCCGTGCAACTCCGATGGCAACGAGCTGATCGTCTGGGATCCGCAGGATTTCGACTCCGCCCATCCGCGCGAGCTCGAGCGGCTCGTTTTTCCCCGCCAGCCCAAGCACGACCGCATCTGCCTGGCCGACTTCTACCGGCCCGTGTCCGCCACCGGCGAGACCGACGTCGTAGCGCTCCAAGCCGTGACCGCCGGCGAGCAGGTCACCGAGCTGATGGCCAGGCTCGAGTCCGAGGGCGAGTTCGCCGAGCAGCTGTTCGTCCACGGGCTCGGCGTCCAGACGGCCGAGGGGCTGGCCGAGTGGCTGCACTCGCGCGTCCGCGCCGAGCTAGGGATCGCCCCGGCCCAGGGCCGCCGCTACTCGTGGGGCTACCCCGCCTGCCCCGAGCAGTCCGAGCACGAGAAGGTGTTCCGGCTGCTCGACGCGCCCTCGATCGGGCTGCGGCTGTCCGGCGGCTACGCGGTCGAGCCCGAGCAGTCGACGCTGGCGATCATCGCCCACCATCCGCAGGCGGTCTACTTCGGGATGAAGTCCGGCTTCCTGCCGAAGACCGACCGCCAGGCCGCCGACGAGCTGATCGCCGGGTCAGACAAGGACCCGACACAGCTGGCAGCGCTCAGCGACTCCGATCCGGAGGCCGAGGGCGAGCCGGCGATGGCCGGAGCGTAGCGACCGGTCGCCAGGGCCGGGGCATAGCGACCGGATCTACGCCGCCGGCCGCAACGCCTCGAGCTCGCGGCTCTCGGCGAGCTCGGCCAGCGCGCGGCGCTCGAGCTTGCGCACGGCGTCCTGCGAGAGCCCCAGCCTGCGACCGGTCTCGACCAGCGGCGTCGGCTCGTCGCCGCCGACTCCGTAGCGGAGCTTGACGACCTCGCGCTCGGGCTCTGGCAGTCGATCGAGCGCGCGGTGAAGCGCGTCCTCGCGCAGCGAGATGTCGACCTCCTCCTCGGGCCCGCGCTCGCCAGACGGCAGCAGCGCGCCCAGCGTCGTCGCGTCCTCCTCGCCGACCGGTCGGTCGAGGCTGGCGACGACGCGCGCCGCCTCACGGGTCTCGCGCACCTCGCGGACGTTCATCTCGGCGGCCTCGGCCAGCTCCTCGTCGGTCGGCTCGCGGCCGAGCCGCGCGGCCAGCTCGCGCTGGGCGCGCCCGATCTTCCGCTCGCGTTGGCCGATGTGGACCGGGATCCGGATCGTCCGCGCGCGGTTCGCGATCGCCCGCTGAATCGACTCGCGAATCCAGAAGGTCGCGTACGTCGAGAACTTGAACCCCTTGCGATAGTCGAACTTCTCGGCGGCGCGGATCAGCCCCAGAATCCCCTCCTGGATCAAGTCGAGCAGCGGCAGATCGTTGCCCTGGTACTTGCGCGCGTTTGAGATCACCAGCCGCAGGTTCGAGTTGACCAGCTGCTCCTTGGCCCGCAGGTCACCCCGCTCGATCCGGATCGCGAGCTCGACCTCCTCGTCGCGCGTCAGCAGCGGATGGCGCCTGACCTCCTGCAGGAACAGCGACATCGCGTCGGTCGTGCGGTCGGCGAGATCGTCGTTGACGTAAGCCGTCTGCTCGGGCTGGTCGCGGCCACAGTCATCGCGCAGCTCGAGCCCGCGCTCCTCGAGCAGCTCATGCAAAGCCTGCGTGTCGTCCTCGCCGAGCTCGCCGTTCTGGACCATCTCGCTCAGCTCCGACAGATCGACGCAGCGCTGATCGCGCTCCTGCGCCCGCGACGCCAACTCGTCGGCCAGATCCTGCAGCGAGTCCCCGGTATCCCTGTCGATCGTCATGCGTAGACGTTACCCCAGCCGTCGAGAGATGACGCTGGAAACGCTACCCCACGCGGTAGCGCGCGGCCTGCACGACGATGCCGCGGCGGATGCCCTCCTGCCAGACCACGATCGCGCTGCCGTGCGGACCGACGGCGAGCTGGGAGACGCCGCCGCGGCCGAGCTTGCGCGTCCCCCAGCGGCCATGCGGCCCGCGCCGGACGGCCGCACTGAGCCGGGTCGCGGTCCAGGTCGCGACCGCGTCGCCGCGGGCGTCGACCGCCACCTGGGGATAGGACCTGGCCCCGGCCGCTGCCGGCGCGAGGCGCACCGGCGCCGAGAATCGACGACCGCTGGAGGACCGGGTCGCGATCAGGATCACGCCGCCGGCGCCGTCCCAGATCGCGGTCGCGGCCCCGGCGGCGTCGATCGCGACGTGCGGGGTGAGGCCGTCGGAGCGCGAGATCGCGATCGGGTGCGACCATCTCCCGCGGGCGGTCCGCACCGACGCGACCGGCCGCGCCGAGCGGCCGTGCTTGGCCTGCCAGGCGACGACCGCCGCCCCCGAGGCGTTGATCGCGACCTGCGGCCCCGGGAATTCGAAGCTGAACGACGCCTGCCCCGGAAGGTCGAACGATCTGCCGAGCCACACCGGCGCCCCCCAGGACCGATCCGACCCGACCGCGCTGGCGACCGCGGCGTAGACCGCGTTCGTCTGGCCGTGCGGGTTCAGGACGCCACCCGAGATCGGCCGCTCCCAAACCGCGACCGCCTGACCCCGCGACGAGACGGCAAGCTCGGGATTGATCAGCTCACGGTCGCTGTGGGCAACGGTCACAGGTCGCTGCCAGGAGCCGAGCGCCGCGCTCCCGACCGCCGATTGGATCCGGCCCGCGCCCCGCGCGCCGGTGAACCAGACCGCCACCGCGCCGCCGGCGGCATCGATCCCGACCCTCGGCATGAACGGCTGCGCTCCCCTCGGCGAGACCCGCCTGCGACCCGCCCACGGCGAGCGCGCCGAGGCGCGAAAGCGTCCCTCGAGGACCGGCGGCGGCACCGGCATCTGGCTGGCGACGCCACCCTGCGTCCAGACGACGACCGCGGCGCCGGCCGGGTCGACCGCGACCTCGGGGTTGGCGGAGTAGATGCGGGGGTCAGACAACGTCACCGGATGACTCCAGCGACCGGTCGCCGCCGAGCGCACCGAGCTCATCACGACCGACTCCGCGCCGCGCCGACGCGGGAGGGCCGTCCAGACGGCGGTGCCATTGCCATGCCCGTCGATCGCGACCGCCGGGTAGGTGGAGATCTCAGCCGGCGACGAGACGCGAACCGCGCGCGACCACTCGGCGCCGGCCGCGGCGGGCCACAGCAACGCCACGGCGAGTACGGCGGGCGCGATCGCCCGTGCAGCCCCCGATGCGGTGCGCCCCCGCGCGGCCTAGCCCTCGGCTTTGATCGCGCTGCGAGAGCCGTGGCGGGCGGGGAGCTTCACGGGGGCGGCGTGCATCGCGCGCAGCCTGACCTCGCGCCAGGACATGCCCTCCTTGAGCAGCGCCGGCATCCCCATCAGCACCGCGGTGCTGACCTCGACCGCCTGCAGGATCACGCCGTAGGCGACGCCGTCGCCATAGCTCACGTGCCAGCCGGTGTGCAGGACGGCGACGCACGCTGCCTGGAACACGCCCAGGTTGGCGGGTGTCGCCGGCAGCACGGCCGTGATGTTGACCGCGAACAGAACTCCGGCCGCCGCCGCCAGCCCGGTGGAGTGACCGAGTCCGAGCGCGATCAGCAGCACGTAGCAGGACAGCCACTGCAGCGCCCACGCCGACAGCTGCGCGGCGGCGGCGGTCGCGCCGAGCTTCGGCTTGCGGAACACGAGCAGGCCGGCTCGCACGCGAGTCAGCGCCTGTCGGACCCGGGCGATTGCGGCGTGTGCGCCGGCGAACCGCGACTGCATCGCCCCCACCTGCAGGACGACCGGCGCCAGCAACACCACGATCAGCAGCGTCAGCGGGGCGATCGCCGCCACCAGCAGCGCCGTCTGATGTCCGTTGAACAGATCCACGGAGGAGAACATGACGCTGCCGAGGATCGCCAGCGCGACGATGTTGAGCAGCGTCTGCGAGACGAGCGTGCCGAGCACCACGGGCAGGTTCTCGCGTGGGCGCCCGGTCCGCCGCGCGACCACCAGCGCGCGTGAGGGCTCGCCGAGCCGCGCCGGCAGGGTCGAGGACATCAGCACGCCGATGAACGTCCCCTGCATCGCGTCGGAAAGTCGCACGCGCGCGCGCGGAAGCGCCGCCTTCAGGATCGCGTGCCACGAGAAGGCGCGCATCACCATCGCCAGGCACATCGTCGCGAGACCGAGCAGTACGAACGTCGGGCTCGAGTTCAGCAGCGCCGAGACGATATGGCCGATGCCGATCTTCTGGAGCGCCAACCATGCGAGGACGACGCCGCCGAGCGACACGGCCGCGAGCGCGCCGCGGCGCGCGAACGCGAACGCCCGCTCGCGCCCGCTGCGCTCGGTGCTCGGCTCGAGACTCGCCAGGCGCTGGGCCGGAACGCGCGGTTTCAGATCTGCGGCACGGGCGCCGACGGCGACGGCGGCTCGCTGGACGACGCCGTCGGGCGCCGGGGTGGCGATCGCGTCCTCGTAGGCTCCGAGCACCTCGTTCGCGACCCGCGGCCACGCGAACCGCTGCACGTCCTCGGCAGCGTTGCGGGCGAGCTCGGCGCGCCGCTGAGGCTCCTCCCAGAGATCGCGCAGCGCCTCGGCGAGCGCCTGCGCGTCGGCGACCGGCACCAGCACGCCGTCGACGCCGTCTCGTACGACATCGCGATAGCCGGCGATGTTCGAGGCGACGACCGGGGTGCCGGCGGCGAACGCCTCGGTCAGGACCATGCCGAAGCTCTCTCCCCCGAGGGACGGGGCGCAGAGGACGTCGGCCTGCATCAGCTCCTGGTGCTTGCTCGCATCGTCGACCTTCCCGAGCATCCGCACGTTGCGAGGGTCCATCAGCAGAGGTGACAGCTCCTCGGCCGTCGGGCCGATCACGGTCAGCTCAGTCGGGATGTGCTCGCGCAGCGCCTCGAACGCGCGCAGCAGCATCGGCAGGCCCTTGCGCTCGACCGACTGGCCGACGAACACGATCCGCAGCTTGTCGCCCATCGGCCGCGCGGCCGCGAGCAGCGCCTCGGCGGGCTCGACGTGAACGCCGTTGGGGATCACTCGGTAGTGACCTCCGAACCAGCGGCGCCCGGTCCACTCGGCGGCGTGCGAGACGGCGACCCGGACGTGCAGGCGGTTGAGCACGCGACGAGCGCCGATCAGGTTGGCGATCCCGTTCGGGAGGCGCTTGTCGGAGTAGGAATGGAACGTCCCGACCAGCGGCAGCCTGGTCGAGTCGGCCGCGAGCCATCCCGTCAGCGGCGCGATCGGCTCGTGGACGTGGACGACGTCGTAGCGGCCGGTGCGCAGCTCGCGGTGCAGCGTCGAGACGCCGTACGGGGTGATCGACAGGTTCGACACCGCCCCATTGGCCTTGAACCCGATGGTCCGGCCGAGCGACACGACGTAATCGGGAATCGCGACGTCTTGAGGTCGCGCACCACGATGAAGCACGGTCGCGATCCGATCCGGCGGGTCGGTCGGCGCCAGCACCCGTACGTGATGACCGTCCTGGAGGAACTGCTCGGCCAACGCACCGATGTGTCGCGTCACGCCCCCCGGATACGACCACGAGTACGGGGATACGAGGGCAATGCGCATCGAACTCATTTTAGTCCGTAACCCGTGGAAGCTGGCATGTTTCGCTCGCCTATCATGAGAGTTCGCATGCCGGTCCGCCATTTCGTCAAATACACCTTCTTGAAGGTCGACCCGGCGTGGCGCCGGCTCGAGGACGAACGGCGGGTGCAGGACAAGCGCGAGTTCATCGCCGCCTGCGAGGATTTCGGCGACGGGCACCTGCTGCGAGCGTTCTCGCTGGTCGGCACGCGTGGAGACGCCGAGCTGATGCTGCTGTCGCAGGCGCAGAACCTCGAGCGGATCCACGAGTTCCACGTCGTGCTGGCCCAGAGCGGCCTGATGAAGTGGTGCACGGTGCCGTATTCCTTCCTGGCGATGACCAAGCCCTCGGAGTACTCGGACGAGTCTCGCCTCGAAGTTCGACCTGCTCACGGCAAGTACCTGTTCGTCTACCCGTTCGTGAAGACTCGAACCTGGTACACCCTGCCGGCCGACGAGCGCTGGCGGATCATGCAGGACCACATCAAGGTGGGGCGCGAGTATCCGTCGGTCGACCTCAACACGAGCTACTCGTTCGGGCTCGACGACCAGGAGTTCGTGGTCGCGTTCGAGACAGACAACCCGGCCGACTTCCTCGATCTCGTCCAGCGGCTGCGCACGACCGAGTCGAGCTCATACACGCTGCGCGACACACCGACGTTCACCTGCATCTCCTGCTCGGTCGAGCGGGCGCTCGGTGCGCTTGACGGGTCCGCCCTGTCGCTCGCCGAGATCCCGTGACCGGCGACCCGATCACGCTCGCCACCGACTTCCACGAGGTCCGCGACATCACCGTGATTGGCGCCGGGCCGGTCGGCATCTGCACGGCGTTCTGGGCCGGGATGCGCGAGGCCGACTGCCGGATCATCGACTCGCTGCCCGAGCTCGGCGGCCAGCTGACGGCGCTGTACCCGGAGAAGTGGATCTTCGACGTCCCGGGCTACCCCCGGGTGCTCGCCCGCGACCTGGTCGAGATGCTCCGCGTGCAGGCGCTCGAGCAATTCGAGGTGCCGATCCACCTGAGCACGACGGCGCACTCGATCTCCTGGGAGGACGAGCTCGTCGTACTCCACACCGATCGCGGCGAGCTCCGCTCGCGGACGGTGATCGTCGCCGGCGGCCACGGCGCGTTCGAGCCCAGGAAGCTCCCCGGCTACGACCTGACCCCCTGGGAGGGCCGGGGCGCCCATTACGTCGTCGGCGAGAAGTCCGTGTTCGAGGGCAAGAGGGTGATGATCGTCGGCGGCGGCGATTCGGCCTGCGACTGGGCCATCAACCTGCTCGACACCGCCAGCGAGATCAGCCTGGTCCACCGCCGCGAGGGGTTCCGGGCGCACGAGCTGACCGTCGGCCAGGTGCTCGAGGCAGCCGACCGCGGCGACGTCGCGCTCCACATTCCGTTCCAGATCAAGGAGGTCTACGGCGACGGTAACGTCGAGCGCGTGCGGTTGCTGCACTCCGAGGACGAGGCTCACGAGGTCGAGGTCGAGGTCGACGCGATCCTGCTGGCGCTCGGCTTCAAGACCGCGCTCGGCCCGCTCAGGGACTGGGGCTTCGAGGTGATCAAGGGCTCGATCGCGGTCGACCCGCTGATGAAGACCTCGCTGCGCCGGGTGTGGGCGTGCGGTGACATCACGACCTTCGACGGCAAGCTGAAGCTGATCGCGACCGGTTTCGCCGAGTCCGCGATCGCCGTCGCCCAGGCGATCCACGAGATCAGGCCCGAGGTCATGCTCCAGCCCAAGTACTCGACCAACACCGGTGTCCCGGGGGCCGTTGCCGGCCAACCGTAAATACGACGCGGCGACCGAGCACCTGCGCGCCGCCGACCCCGTGTTGCGCGCGGCGATCGATTCGATCGGCGAGCTCGGCGACGCGCGCGCCGGACGCCCGAGCGACCACTACGGGACGCTGGTGCGCTCGATCGTCGGCCAACAGGTCTCGACCAAGGCGGCCCAGGCGATCTACGGTCGCCTCACCGACCGCTTCGGCGGGCGCACGCCAACGCCGGTCGAGGTGCTCGAGGACGACCCCGAGGAGCTGCGCGCCGCCGCCGGCCTGAGCCGGGCGAAGACGGGCTACCTGCGCTCGCTCGCCGAGCACGTGCTCGATGGCTCGCTCGAGCTCGATCGGCTCGAGCGGCTGCCCGACGACGAGGTGATCGCCGAGCTGGTCGCGGTCAAGGGGATCGGCGTCTGGAGCGCTCACATGTTCCTGATGTTCCATCTGCAGCGCCCCGACGTGCTCGCGGTCGGCGACCTCGGGATCCGGCGCGCGGCGATGATCCTGTACGGCCTCGACGCGCTCCCGGATCCCGCGACGCTCGAGCGGATCGCCGAACCGTGGCGCCCGCAGCGCACGCTCGCATGCCGCTACCTGTGGGCGTCGCTGCGGACGACGCCGGTTCCCTAGCCGGCCGACCCGCGGCGCTCGAGCGCTCGCTCGAGCCGTTGCAACCGCGCCGAGATGTCCTTGACCTGCGTCAGCAGGTCGTCCTCGCTGAGCTCGAGGTCCATCGCGGGCGGGTACAGGAAGCGCTCCGCGATCGCCCCGACGAGCAGCGACACGAACCCGATCCCGACCAGCATCACCGCGACCGCGATCACCTTGCCGTCGGTGTTGGTCGGCACGATGTTGCCGTAGCCGACGGTCGTCATCGTCGTCACCGCCCAGAAGATCCCGTTGCCGACCGAGATGTTCTCGACCGAGGCGAACGCGGCGCCCCCGGCCAGCGCGGTCAGCAGCGCGAGCAGCGCCGCGTAGCGGATCCCCGCGGTGCTGAACAGGGCATGGACGAGCGGCGCCAGCCGCAGCAGGCGCAGCAAGCGCAGCAGCCGCAGGACCCTGCCCGCCTGCACGATCTGGCCAAGGAACGGAGGCGTGAACACGACGATCGCGAGCTCGAGTGGATGGTCGGCCAGCCACCGGCGCTTGGACGGGACGACCGCGAGCATCGCCACCACCTCTGCGAGGAACGCGAGCCAGATCAACCAGTTGATGACCTGTCCGATCACGCGCCAGGTGCTGCCAGATGGCAGCACCTCGAGCACCGTCACCGGGATCGTCAGCACTGCCGCGACCAGCAGCGGGCGCTCGAACCGCTTCTCCATCCGCTCGCTGCGCTCATCCATGGCTGCTTAGTTCAACGACAGCAGCCGATTTCCGGCCCGGCAAGACCAACGGCAGCAGCCGAACTCCGACCCGGCAAGACCAACGACAGCAGCCGAACTCCGACCCGGCAAGACAATGCGCACCCCGCGCACGGCCCTCGAGGCAGCGCCCCAAACCCGCCGGTTGGCGGCACCCAAGCCCGTCAGTTAGACGGCGGAGACTTCTTCTTCTTCGGCGACGCGGAACGACGACCCGCAACCGCAGGCCGCGATCACGTTCGGGTTGTCGACCTTGAAGCCGGCACCCTGGAGTCCGTCGACGAAGTCGATCACCGAGCCCTCCACGTAGGGCAGGCTGGGGTGATCGACCAGCAAGCGGATCCCCTTGTCCTCGAACACGCTGTCGCCGTCGCGCTGCTCGTCGAATGCGAGCGCATACTGAAAGCCCGAGCAGCCGCCGCCGCGGACGCCGACCCGGAGCCCGGCAGTCTCGGCAACCGCGGCCTGAGAGTCGAGAAACTCGCGGACCTTCTCAGCGCCCTTGTCGGTGAGAGTGATCATTGCTTCACGAAGTATAGCGGTGGCGTCTCGCTACCCTTGGTAGCCATGCCGGTGACCACCGAGGAGCTCAAGCAGAGGATCGAGGCCGGGATCCCCGGGTCCAGCGCCGAGGTCACCGGCGACGGGCACCACTTCAACGCCGTGGTCGCCTCACCGGCTTTCGAGGGCCTGCCCAGGATCGCACAGCACCGCCTCGTCTACGACATCTTCGGCGCGGAGCTCGGCGATCGCATCCACGCACTGTCGATTCAAACGAGGTCTGAATGAGCGAGCCAGCCACCCACCCCATGCGCGAGGCGATCGAGAGCGCGATCTCCGAGAATCCGGTGATCCTGTTCATGAAGGGCACGCCCGACCAGCCGGCGTGCGGCTTCTCAGCGCGCACCGTCGCGATCCTGCAGTCGCTCGGCCAGCCGTTCGCCGCGGTCGACATCCTCCCGGACCCGCGAATCCGCCAGGAGCTCTCATCGCTGTCGAACTGGCCCACGATCCCGCAGCTTTTCGTCGACGGCGAGCTCGTCGGCGGCTGCGACATCATCACCGAGATGTACCAGTCGGGCGAGCTGCAGCAGGTGCTCGGGCTCGAGGCCCAGCCGGCCGACGGCGAAGAGCCGACGCCCGACGCGGCCCCGGCCCAGGGCCCGCCGCTGTCGATCGAGAACCGGCTCTAGCGCTTAGCGGCTCTAGGGGGTTAGTGGGGGCCGCCCTGCAGGCGCCCCCCGTGTGGCGACCATCGGGGCGCGGACGTGGAATGTCAGGCGCGCGTTACCGTCGATAACGAACGACGAATCTCGGAACGCGCGGATCGGCGGCTCGCCCGTGAACTGCACCTGCGGGCCGTCGTAGACGGCGCTCGCGTCGAACTCGCGGCGCAGCTGAGCGATCGATGTCGCGCTCGGACCGAGCGGCCCTCCACCGCAAAGCCGGTCGAGGTCCCATTTCCATCCCTTTGTTCGGTCCGCCTCGTGCGGACGGTGCGAGGGCCCGATCCGAGGGCTAGGATCGGTGCATGTCGACGACTACGGGGTCGGTCGTGGCCCTGCGTCTGCAGGACGATGTGTTGTGGGCGCTTGACCAGACGGCCCTGCCGTGGCGCGAGCAGGAGCTCGAGCTCCGGACCGCAGCCGAGGTCGCCGACGCGATCGCGCGGCTGTCGATCCGCGGCGCACCGATGATCGGGGTTGCCGCCGGCTACGGCCTCGCGCTCGAGCTCGCGCGCCTACCCGAGCCCGGGACGCTCGAGCGCGCGGCCGAGCTGCTGCGTGGCGCGCGCCCGACCGCGGCCAACCTCGCTTACGCCGTCGATCGCGTCGCCGACGCCGCCCGGGCGGCGGAGCCGGGCCGACAGGCGGCCGCGGCGTTCGACGCCGCCCGCGCGATCCACGCGCAGGAGATGGCCGCCAGCGATGCGATCGCCGGTCACGGCGCCGACCTGCTCGCCGGGGCGAGGCGCGTGATGACCCACTGCAACACCGGCGCCCTGGCCGCGCCCGGCCGCGGCACCGCGCTGGCCGTGATCACCGAGCTGTGGCTGCGCGGCGGACTCGAGCGCGTGATCGCGACCGAGTCCCGGCCGCTGCTGCAGGGAGCCAGGCTGACGGTCTGGGAACTGACCAGGCTCGCGATCCCCCACCAGCTCGCGGTCGATTCGGCCGCCGCCGGTCTGATCGCCGCCGGCGAGGTCGACGCGGTGATCGTCGGGTGCGACCGCGTCGCCGCGAACGGCGATGTCGCCAACAAGGTCGGCACCTACTCACTCGCGCTCGCTGCCGACGCCACGCGAATCCCGTTCGTGGTCGCCGGGCCGACGACGACGATCGACCCCGACTGCCCGACGGGCGCGGCGATCGAGATCGAGGAGCGCTCCGCCGACGAGGTCCGCCACGCCGCCTCGGCCGAGATCACGCTGCCCGGCGTCGACTGCCGCAACCCCGCGTTCGACCTCACCCCCGCCGGGTACGTGACGGCATTGGTCACCGACCGCGGCGTCGCGACCCCGGTTGACGCGGCGGCGGTCGCGAGGTTGTTGTAGGCCGGGGGTCGGGGGTCGAGGGGCTTTTGGGGGTCGGGGGCGCCGCTCCCGATGAACCGCAATTCACCGCCGAGGGGTGGCGGGTAAATGCGAAAGTTCGCCGTGGCGGCGGCGACATCGCCACTTGTCCCGGTCCGAGCCATTGCGCGGCTGCGCCCTTCGACGGTTGCGAAAACCTGCAGGATCGGTCCCGTTGTCGATGCAATTTTTATCGGCAATACACCAGTTTCCGGCCAACAGGGTATCTAGCGTCTGTGGAGGCGCACGTGCAGCGGCCAAGACTCGTCGCGACCCTGGTAATCGTCGTCGCTATGGCGCTGGCACCGAACGCGCTCGCCCACGACCACCTCGGCAAGGCGTTCGTCGGAGACCAGTCCTCGAGGCCATCCCTCCCAGCCGTCGCGCAGCACGCGGCCGCGCACGCCCTGGCAACGCTGCATCCCACGGTCGGCGGCGCGATCGGCGCCGCGCACTCGACTGTCGCGCAGGCCCACAACGTGGTCCGGACCGTCGCGTCGAGCACGGTCACGCCGGTCCGCACGTTGCACACCGCAGCGCGGATCGTCTCGTCTGACCTCCACCGCGCAAACCGGATCGTGCCGACCCTCGTGACAACCGCCCAATCGGTCGCGTCACGGCTGCCCACTCACGCGACGCTGGGTCACACGCCGGTCGGCCGCGTTCTTTCACACCTCCCAACCACTGCACATACAGGCGCGGGGCGCACATCGACTCACCCGAGCAGCAGGACCACCCGCCCGCTCCAGATCACGCTCGCCTCACCGCCGGCGGGAGGCTCGCGGTCGAGGTTGAGCGTGACCACCGCCCGCGAGCCGCTATCGCTCGGCACGCGAGCGCTCGCGGCCTCGACAACAACCGCCCCGGCGGCGGTCGCCGGTCGTTTCGCGCGCGTCGCCGAGACGGCTGCCCCGATGATCGGGTTCGAGATGCCGGGCGGCCCGAGCCTGACCGCACCCACCGCCGGCCAGGCTGACCACACTCCTGTCACCTCGAGCGTCGCTGCAACGAGCGAGCTCGCCGCAGGGTCGCCGTCGAGCTCGGGAACCGGCGGCGCCGGGACGGCCGGGATCTGCGCCGTCCTGATGCTGATCGTCCTCATGCTTCCGGCCGGGTGCCGGCGCTACGCGCTGCTGCTGATCTCGCCCCGGCCGATCTACCTCTCCTCGCTTCTCGAGCGCCCCGGTTAGCCGCGGTCGGCTGACCAGCGCCCCGCGTTCGCGGTGCGCGATCCCGCGCGTTCGCACCGCCCCACGGGCGGTCGCCCGAACGCCGTTTCGGTATTCGAGAAAGGACAGATCACGATGCGAAGCAGGTTCTTCGCACTGTGTGCCACGGCGGTGACGCTGGCGCTCGGTGCGCCTGCGGTCGCTCAGGCTGGACAGCAATCCAGCCTGCTCGGCTCGCAGCAACAATCAGGCAATAGGTCCGGCGGGCAGCAACAGTCCGGACTGCTCAACTCCCAACAGCAGTCGGGCCACGGCTCAGGCGGCGGGCAGCAGCAGGGTGGACTGCTCGGCGGCCAACAGCAGGGCAGCGGCGGCCAGCAGCAGTCAGGCCTGCTGAACTCCCAGCAGCAGTCGGGCCACGGCTCAGGCGGCGGCCAGCAGCAAGGTGGACTGCTCGGCGGCCAGCAACAGGGCAGCAGCGGCCAGCAGCAGTCAGGCCTGCTGAACTCCCAGCAGCAGGGCAGCGGCTCCGGCGGCGGGCAGCAGCAGGGTGGACTGCTCGGCGGCCAACAGCAGGGCAGCGGCGGCTCTGGCGGCGGGCAGCAGCAGGGTGGGCTGCTCGGCGGCCAGCAACAGTCGGGCGGCCGCTCCAGCCACCACCACTCGAGCAGGGGCCACGCCGGTGGCGGGCAGCAGTCGGGCCTGCGCGGGCTCAGCTCTCAGCAGAGCTCCGGTGGCCAGCAGCAGACGAGCCTCGTCGGCGGTGAGCAGCAGAACGCCGCGACCGGATCGCAGCAGTCCTGTCTGCTGCTGGGCTCGCAGCAGTCAGGGTCGACCGGGCAGCAGGAGCATTGCGTCCTGGGCGGCCAGCAGCAGTCCGGAGGCGAGCATTCGGCCGGCACGCAGCAGTCATGCCTGCTGCTCGGAAGCTCGCAGTCAGGGTCCGGCGGCCAGCAGCAGTCGTGTCTGCTCGACGGCCAGCAGCAGGGCTCGGCGGGTCAGCAGCAGTCGGGCCTTCTCGGCTCGCAACAGCAGCCCGCCTCAGGAGGCCAGCAGCAGACCGGTCTCCTCGGTTCAGAGCAGTCGGGCTGTGGGGCCGGCGGCTCGCAGCAGTCGGGGCTCCTGGGCTCTCAGCAAGAGGGCTCGGGTGGTCAGCAGCAATCCGGCCTGCTGGGCCTCACCTCCCAGCAGCAGTCGGGCGGCGGCTCCGGCGGCTCGCAGCAGTCAAACCTCCTGGGCTCTCAGCAAGAGGGCCCAGGAGGACAGCAACAGACAGGCCTGCTCGGCCTGACCTCTCAGCAGCAGTCAGGTGGCGGGGCCGGAGGCTCCGGCACCGGCGGCCAACAGCAAACCGGCCTGCTCGGCTCCCAACAGCAGTCGGGAGCCGGAGGCTCGGGGGGCGGTAGTCAGCAACAGACAGGCCTGCTCGGCCTGACCTCGCAGCAGCAGAGCGAGACGCCAACCCCGACCCCGACCCCGACCCCAACCCCAACACCAACACCAACGCCAACACCAACACCAACACCAACGCCGACGCCGACACCAACCCCAAACCCGAGCCCGACTCCGACGCCGAGCCCGACTCCGACGCCGACCCCGGGTCCGACGCAGACCGTGTCGGGTGTCTCAACCACGACGACGCCGTCGTCGCTGAGCGGCGCGGCGGGCACCTCGAAGCCGGAGTTCGTGGCAATCGAGCAGCCGGAGGTGACGAGCGCGGCCGAGGAGACGTCGGGCACGTTGCCGTTCACCGGTCTCGACCTGTGGTGGCTGGTGATCGCCGGCGGGCTGATGCTCGCGGCCGGAGGCGTTGTGAGGAGGTTCGCCGTGAAATGACCCAGAGATACGGGCGCGCCGCGGAGCTCACACGTGGCGGCGCGCCCGCACCCGGCCCGGACGGCGTAGCCCCGCTGGCTGCGCCGGCCGACCGGGCGGAAACCCGAGCACGAACAGATGGCGGCTAGGACGTCGCGCTCTGGCGGCGGAAGTCGAGGTGCTCGACGATCCGGCGCGAATCGCAGATGACCTCGCCATCGATGATCAGCACCGGTACCCGGCGCTGGTTCGTCAGCGCCTCGACCTCGGGGCGACGCGAGCGCCGCTGCGGAACCACGACCTCCTCGAATGAGATGCCATCGCGGCTCAGGGCGCGAGCGACCTTCCCGCACGGGCAGAGCCAATTGGTGGGCGTGGTGCACCGGTAAAGAGTGGCCATCGGAGACAGAAGATACGGCCCCGAACCACGACCGCCCGCCGAACCACACCAACCGCAACCCCCGCCGAACCACACCAACCGCAACCCCCGCCGAACCACACCAACCGCAACCCCCGCCGAACCACACCAACCGCAACCCCCGCCGAACCTCAATCCGCCGAACCGCAACCCACACCAACCACAACCCCCCGAACCTCAACCCCCGCCGAACCGCAACCCACCAGGAACCGCGACCGGCCGCCGAAACCCCCCGACCCTAGCCCGACAGCGGCGAGCGCCTGAACACGCCCCCGAGCATCCGCAGGACCAGCGGCTGGCGCGTGCCGGGTGCGGCGAGCGAGCCGCCGTCGCGATCGCGGTACCAGGCGATCGTCTCCTCGAGGCAGTCCTCGTGAGGCGAGGTCTTCCAGCCGAGCTCGCGCTTGGCCTTGGCGTTGACGAAGGCCCAGTTGAGCGAGGATGCCAGCACCTCGGTCGGGGTGGGTACCGACGGCCCGGGCAGCTGTTGGGCGGCCCTCGCCAGGTTGAGCGCAACCGCCAGCGGCAGCTTTACGGTTGGCGGCTCGACACCCGATAGGCGACCCAGGTCGGCGAACAGGCGATCGAAGGTGAAGTTGCGGTTGCCGAGGATGTAGCGCTCCCCGACCGCGCCGCGTTGATCGGCGAGGATGTGTCCCCGCGCGACGTCCTGCACGCCGACGATGTTGAGCGTCCCGTCGACGTAGGCCGGGATCTGGCGGCGCAGGAAGCGGCGGACGAGGACGGTCGAGGAGCGTCCGGGATCGCCCGCGCCCATCACGTGGGCGGGATTGACGATCACCAGTGGAAGGCCGCGACCGAGCAGGCGCAGGGCGACAACCTCGGCCTCGTGCTTGGAGTCGACGTACGGGATCGCGTAGCGACCGGCCTGCCAGACATTGGACTCATTCGCGATCTTGCCCGGTGGAGCCGGACCGATCGCGGCTGCCGACGACGTGTAGACGACGCGCTCGACCTCGGCCCGCAGCGCCTCCTCCAGCACGATCCGGGTGCCCTCGACGTTGAGCGCGAACGATTGCTCGCGTGAGACCCTGAGGTTCGTCGTACCCGCGACGTGGAACACGCGCTCGACGCCGCGCATCGCACGGCGGATCGAGCGGCGGTCGAGGATGTCGCCGTGGACGACCTCGACCCCGAGCCCGCTGGCGTCACGGCCGCTGCTCTCGGATCGCACGACCGCCCTCACCTCGTCGCCGCGCTCCAGCAGCAACTGCGTGAGGTGGGAGCCGATGAACCCGGTGGAACCTGTGACGAGAGTGCGGGGCACGAAGCGTTGCCAGGCTACCTCGCGCGATCCGACCGTGCAGACCGCTGGTAGGGTGCCGCGGCGATGGCCGTCGCAATCGTCTCGGATACGTGTCATTACATGCCTAAGGAGCTGCTTGCCAAGCACGGCATCAGCGAGGTCAGCCTGTACGTCCACTGGCAGGATCAGACCCGGCGCGAGATCGACATCACCGACTACGACGACTACTACGGGCGCCTGAAGACCGCGACCGACCTGCCGACGACCTCGCAACCGTCGATCGGCGACTTCCTGGCGGTCTACGAGCCGCTGCTGGACCGCGGCGACGACATCGTCTCGATCCACCTGGCAGGGGGCATGTCGGGCACCGTGGGTTCGGCCGAGCAGGCACGAGAGTCGCTCGGCTCGCGCGCTGAGCGAGTTCACGTGGTCGACTCGCGGACCGCGTGTGGTGGGCAGGGCCTGATCCTGCTCGCGGCCGCGGCGGCGGTGCGTGACGGCGGCGATGGTGCCGCGGTCGCCGATCGCGCCGAGCGGGCGCGCGAACGTCTGAAGATGTGGTTCGCGATCGACACGCTCGAGTACCTGCGCAGGGGCGGGCGGATTGCCGGCGCGCAGGCGTGGCTCGGCTCCGCGCTGAAGATCAAGCCGATCCTGGCCGTCGAGTCTGAGATCACTCCGGTCGAGCGAGTGCGTACCTCCCGCCGCGCGTTCGAGCGGATGGTCGACCTGTTGCGCACCTGCAAGGAGGCAGGCTCCGACGCATGGATGGTGCAGCACATCCAGGCCCCCGAGCAGGCGCGCGAGCTGGTCGAGCGCGGGATCGAAGTGATGGGCTGCGAGCCTCGGGTGATCTCGGAGATCGGCCCCGTGATCGGCACGCACGTGGGCCCGGGTCTGCTCGGGGCGGGCGGCGTCCCGAGCTCAATGCTCTAGCCCGGAAGCTTGGGCTCTGCCCGGCGGCCGACGCCCTTGGGCTCGACCCGGCGCCCGACCCCCTCAGCCCCAGCCCGGCGGCCGACGCCCTCAGCCCCAGCCCGGCGGCCGACGCCCTCAGGCCCAGCCCGGCGGCCGACGCCCCAGCTCAGCCGCCGCGGCGGCGGCGGCGACCGAAGGTCAGCGACCCGAGCGCGGCGATCCCGCCGCCGAGAACGAAGCCGGCGACGCCGGCGCCGATCATCGCCTGCCGCTGGTGGCGGCGCAGCTGCGAGCGCCAGTCCGTGACCCGAACGACCTCGTTGCGGAGCTTCTCGAGCGAGGTTCCGAGCTCGAGGCGGTTGGCCTCGATCGAGGCGCGGATCTCGTCGGGCGTGCGGACCGGAGGCATCAGCCGTGACCCTCGACCCTGGTCGTCACGGTCTCGCGGATCTTCTTCGCCTCGTCGATCGCCATCGTCGGGGTCGGCGGCGCGCCGACCCGCAGCAGGCGCCTTGCCACGAGGAACGCCACGGCCGTCAGCAGCAGCAGCACGAGGAAGGTGATCAGGAACCCGAGCCAGATGCTGTTGAGCAGCGAATTGAGGCCCCAGGCGAGCGTCAGCAGCCCGAGCACGACGGCGAACACGCCGAACACCGCCCCGGCCGCGACAGCCGCGGCGCCGCGCGCGATCGTCGTCACCTTGACCGTCATCTCGGCCTTGGCGAGCTCGATCTCCTCGCGTACGAGGACGCTCATGCGCTCGGAGACGTCCGCCACCACAGTGGCGATGTTCTCTGGCTGTCCGTTCTTACCGGGCAAGGCGTCTCAGGATCATGGCGAGAAAGAAGCCGCCGGCGAATGCGGCCCCGATCGCGACCTCGGGGCGGTCGGCCTGCTGACTGCCAGCCGCGCCGGAATCGAACGAGGGTGGCGCCACCGGGCCGGATTCGACCGAGGGAGCCGGGATCGGCGGAGGCGGTGGCGGAACCGCTGGTGGGGGCGGCGGCGAAGGCTCGGCAGCGGCGGGTGGAATTCCGGGTGGGGCGACGGGCGCGGTCTCCTCCGGGGCGGGCACGGCGGCCGTGACCTCTTCGGTCGACGGGACCTCCTCCGCAGCCGGGGTGCCCGCAGCCGGGGTGCCCTCCGCAGCCGGGGTGTCCTCAGCCGCCGAGGCCTCAGCCGACGTCGCGGGGGCGGCTCCGGTCGCCGAATCGCCGGTGCTGGTCTGAGCAGGCTCGACCAGCGGGGCGGGCTCCTCGGACTCCCCTGCGGGATTCTCGGGCTGCTCGCTCACTCGGGAGGGTCTTCGTCGAAGACGCGCTTCCAGATCAAGGTCGCCATGCGCGTCGTGACCACCGTGGCAATGGCGCCCGACACGGCGAGCAGGCCGGACCAGAGTAGTCGCTTGACCAATGGGCTGTCCGTCATCGCGTCAGGATTCAATCAGACTCGTCGGTCCATGGCCGAACTTGGTGCCGGCCAACCGGGTTTCTACCCCTCCAGGCCGTTGCAAATCGTCTCGACGATCAACGTCTTCGCCTGCTCGAGCTCGGCTTCGCTGACCGGCTCTGAGTCGAAGATCCAGCCGGTCAGCACCTGCTCGACCGATCCATAGAAGGCCTGGGCGGCGAACTCGGGGGTGATCTCCTCGCGAAACGCACCCTGCACTTGAGCACGCTCGACAATCAGCGCGATCAGCGCGTAGGCATCGCGGATCTTGCTCAGGTGCGTGCGCCCGAAGGTGTTGGCCGCCCGGGTCACCTCGACGATGATCACCTTCATCAGGTCGGGGTCGTGCCGGTAGGACTCGATGATGAACGACGCTATCGCGAACAGCTTGTCCCGCGGCGCGAGCTCCGAGGCATCAGTCTCAGCGATCGCCGCGAGCATCACGTCCCACCGCTCGAGGAACAGGGTGTCGAGAATCTCCTCCTTGGAGGAGAAGTAGTGGTACACGAGGCCGTAGGCGACGCCGGCCTCGTCAGCGATGTCCGACACGCGGCAGGTGTGAAATCCCTGCCGGGCGAAGACGCGGACGGCGGCATCGAGGATCAGCCGGCGCTTGTCGATCGCGGCGCTCGACGGTGAGGCCATCAGTCGTCCGATCCGTACACGTCCGTGCGCCGATGCCTCAGCGCGGGCAGGCGCGTGCGGACGTCGCGCATGATCTCGAAGTCGAGGTCGGCGACGATCGCCGTCTCGGTGTCCTGCGCACACGCGAGCACCAGACCCCACGGATCGACGATCATCGAGCGCCCGCCGGCGCGGAGTCCGGGCGGGTGGGCACCGATCTGGTTGGCGCCGATCACGAAGCACTGGTTCTCGATCGCGCGGGCGCGGAGCAGCACCTCCCAGTGATCGCGAGTCGTCGCGAGCGTGAATGCGCTCGGCACCGTGATCACATCGGCGCCGCGCCCGGACAGCATCCGGTACAGCTCGGGGAAGCGGATGTCGTAACAGATCGTCATCCCCAGCGGCACGGCGCCGGCGAGCTCGGTGACGACCACCTCCGAGCCGGCCTGTTCGTGCGCGGACTCGGCGTAGAGGTCACCATCGACCTCGACGTCGAACATGTGGAGCTTGCGATAGACGGCCCTGATCTCGCCGTCGGGCCCGACGTGGACGCTCGTGTTCGAGGACTTCTCGCGGCCCGGGACGGCCTCGACGATCGAGCCGGCGACAAGGTCGATTCCGAGCTCGCGTGCGGTCTCGCGCGCCCAGCTGATGCAGCGCCCGTCGAGTGGCTCGGCCGCCGCCGCCATCTGCTCGCCGGTCGCGAGTACGCTCCACTTCTCGGGAAGCACGACGAGCTCCGCCCCACGGGCGGCGGCGTCACGCACCAGCCGGTCTGCCACTAGAAGGTTGCGGTCGGTGTCGTCGGTCGAGTTGAGCTGGACGGCAGCAGCGCGCAAAGGGACTCGTTTCGTCACAAGAGAACCGGACCGACTGATTAGTCAGTCAACCTTCATGGCAAGCATACCGAGCGACCGTGCCGGACTTCCCTACCGGGGCCGCTACGGCACGCAGCGCCCCGACGCACTGCGTGGGCTCGCCCTGCCCCCGGCGCCGATGCGCAGCCGCGCCGGCCTACGGCCGCTGAAGGCGTGGCGCTATGTCGGCGTGTACGGGCCCGAGCTGATGCTGTGCGCCGCACGGATCCGGATCGGGCCCGCGCAGCAGGCGTTCTGGGCCGTCTGGGACCGGCGCCGGCGACGCCTGCTGGAGCGGACCTCGCTACTGCGGCCGGGGATCGTCGTGCTCGAGCCCGGCCGCCTGCGGATCCTCGACCCCGACGTCCAAGCCGACCTCGAGCTCGACGAGGAGGCAGGGATCGAGGCGATCTGCCCGACGGGCTCGAGCTACGCGTGGACCCGCAAGCAGGGCGGGATCGCGGCCCGCGGCCGCGTGATGGTGGCAGGCGAGCCGATCACCGTGCGGGCGGTGGCGATCGTCGACGACACGGCCGGCTACTACCAGCGCCACACGTGCTGGCGCTGGTCGGCGGGCGTCGGCACCGCGCGCGACGGGCGCCCGGTCGCCTGGAATCTGGTCGACGGGGTCAACGACCCGCCCGCATGCAGCGAGCGCACCGTGTGGATCGCCGGGGAGCCGCTCGAACCACCCCCGTGTGTGTTCGGGGCGGATCTGTCGAGCGTCGACGGGCTGCGCTTCGAGACCGACGCGACCCGCTCGCGCAACGACAACCTCGGGCTGATCCGCAGCGCCTACCGGCAGCCGTTCGGAAGCTTCTCAGGGGAGCTGCCGGGCGGCGTCGAGCTCGCCGAGGGCTACGGCGTGATGGAAGCTCACGACGTGTGGTGGTGAGCGCGGCGCAGGGCGCCGAGCAGCAGCTTCGAGTGCATCGCGCCGATCAGGTCACGGAGCGGCTCGGCCCCCGACGCGATGATCTCGACCGCTCGATCGACCTCGACCCTCCCGGCCAGGCGATCGAGCAGCACCGTGACCTCTTCCTCGACCAGCGGCTCGAGCGCCGTGCGGTAGCGGAGCGTGTCGTACACGGTGAACCCGATCTCCTGCTCATAGCCGCCCGCCCGGAAGCGCGAGATCGCCTCGATGATCGCGACGTCGTCGGCGTCGTAGCCGCGTGCGTTGGGGGTCAGCACGCCGATCTGCTCGAGCCGGTCGAGCACGTTCTTGGGCACGTCGTAGGTGTCGCGTACCTGGGCGCGCGACACGCGGCGGGTCTCGCGCGCCTCGATCGCGCGCTCGACGATCCGGTCCTCGAGCTCGACCAGCCGCGCGGCTCGATCGGGGTCTGATGTCACCACATCGCGGATCACGCGCAGCGGCATGAACCGCTTCTCCTGCAGACGCTTGATCAGCCGCACGCGATCGACGTAGTCGGCCGGGTAGTAGGCCATGTTGCGGCTGGTCCTGACGACCTCCTGCTCGGAGCCGAGCAGACCCTCGCGGAGGTAGTGCTTGATCGTGCCCGCGCTGACGCCCGAGCGCTCGGCGAGCTCGGAGATCTTGAGCAGACCGTCGGTGCTCATGTGCGCATGAACGAGCCCTGCGCGACGCCGGCCGGCCCTGCGACGGCGCCGGACTCATGCAGCGCGGCCTGCTCCTCGCGCGAGAAGCCGGCGGCGGTGAGCACCTCGTCGGTGTGCTCGCCAAGCGCTGGTCCCGGCGCGCGACCCGGGTCCGCCGGCGTACGGCCGAGCTTGACCGGGGCGCCGAGCAGCCTGACGGGCTCCTGGGCCCCCGGCTGGGCGAGATCCACAACCATCTCGCGCGCCTGCACGAGCTCTGAGCGCAACACCTCGTCGAGCTCGAGCACCGGCTCCAGGCAGCAGTCGTGCTCGGAGGCGAACTGGCGCCACTGCTCGCGGGTCCGGCCGGCAAAGATCTCACTGACCGCGCTGTGGGCGTCGGACCCGGGCGGATCGAAGGCGTGCTCGAGGAGGTCCTCGCGTTCGACGCCCTCGCACCATGCGCGCCAGAACTTCGGCTCGAGCGCGCCGAGCGTGACGTACCCGTCCGCACACCGATACGGCCGGTAGCAGGTCAGCGATCCCCCCAGCTGAAGCTCGCCGCGGCGAGGCGCACGACCGGTCGCGAGCGCATCGGCGGCGACGAGCGCCAGCCACGACAGCGCGCCGTCGAACATCGAGCAGTCGACGAGCTGCCCCTCGCCCGACCGCTCGCGCTCGTGCAGCGCGACGAGAATCCCGAACGCAGCCATCTGAGCGCCGCCGCCGATGTCGGCGATCTGCCCGGCGGACTGCACCGGGGGGCCGTCCCGCTCGCCGGTCAGGCCGAGGATCCCGTTGAGTCCGAGGTAGTTCATGTCGTGGCCGGAGCGATCGCGGTTGGGGCCGTCCTGGCCGTAGCCGGTGATCGCGCAGTAGACGAGCCGCGGGTTGTCCTGCCGCAGCCGTTGATAGCCGACGCCGAGACGATCGAGCACGCCGGGACGAAACGATTCGAGCAGCACGTCCGCGTCGCGCGCCAGGCGAATCAGCACGTCCCTGCCGGCGTCGGTCTTGAGGTCGATCCGGATCGAGCGCTTGCCACGGTTGAGGGCGAGGAACAGGGCACCCTTGGCGGTCTCCTCGGCGCCCTCGTGGTAAGGGGGCGACCAGCGGATGTAATCGCCCAGTCCGGTGTCCTCGACCTTGACAACGTCGGCGCCGAAGTCGCAGAGCAGCGATGAGCAGAAGCCGCCAGGGAGCAGGCGGCTGAGGTCGAGGACCTTGAGGCCGTCCAGCGGCAGGGTCATGACCTCACCGGGGTGGGGATGCCCAGCAGCTCGCGTGCCTCCTGCACGGTGGCGGGACGCCGGCCGAGGTCCTCGGTCAGCTCGCGCGCCTTGGCGATCAGCTCGCCGTTGGAGCCGGCCATGCGCCCGTCGGGCAGATAGAAGTTGTCCTCGAACCCGACCCGGATCGAACCGCCCAGCGTCAGCGCCGCGGCCACCAGCATCCACTGGTCGCGCCCGATCCCGATCACGCCCCAGTGGTGGCGGCCCGGGGGCATGTTGTCGGCCATCGCCGCGAGGTTGCGGGCGGTCGGCGGCACTCCCCCGACGACGCCCATCACGAAATCGGCGTGGAGCGGCGCGTCGAGCAGGCCCATGTCGACCAGCGGCGTCAGCGAGCCGACATGGCCGGTGTCGAAGCACTCGTGCTCGGGCTTGATCCCGAGGCGCCGCATCGCCTCGAGCAGCTCGATGATCTCCTCGAACGGATTCGCGAACACGAACTTGAAGACGAAGTCCCGGCGCTTGTGCGAGTACTTCGCGTAGTTCATCGACCCCATGTTGAGCGCGGCGACCTCGGGCCGGACGGCCTCGAGGTAGGCAACGCGCTTGGCCACCGGCACACCGATCGTGCCGGTCGAGAAATTGATGATCGCGGCGTCGCCGACTTCTTGGACGATCGCTTCCTTGATCGCAGCGAAGTCCTCGACCTCGTAGCTGGGCGTGCCATCGGGCGTGCGCGCGTGGATGTGGATGTGGACTCCGCCTTCGTCGACGATCCGGCGGGCCTCGGCCGCATACTCGGCCGGCGTATAGGGGATCGCCGGGCACTGCTGGCGGTTGGCGATCGTGCCCGAGATCGAGCAGGTGATGATCGCCGGGTCATCGAGGCTCATCAGCTCACCGCCCGCCAGGTAATGCCGCCGACACCGATCTTCGACCGGCCCACGCGCATCAGCAGATGAGTGCGGCCGCCCGCCACGGGCACGGTGAGGATCTCGGTGACGCCGTGGTGCCTGCCGCCGACCGTTCGCTCGAACGCGATCTGCTTGCCGCTGGGCGAGAACACCGGATCGGCTCCGTCCTTGACGACGGTTCGCGGCGCGCCGCCGTGCGCGGCCTCGATCACGATGTTGCCGTGAGCACCAGGGGTGGCGAAGGCGACGTGCCTGGCGTTCGGCGCCCACGACCCATCCTCGCCGCGGCTGGCGAACGTGTGTGGCTGGCTCCCGTCCGAGCCGATCGTCCATAGGCTGCGCCCACGATCCACCAGGATCGTCCCGCCGAGGGGCGAGACGCTCGGCTCCGAGCAGGCGCAGCTGCTGATCTTGTGCTGGTCGGCGCCGTTCGAGCTTTCGGTGAACAGGCCAACCGGGCCAGCCGCGTCGTGGACGCCGAACACGAGACCGGTCGAATCCGGGAACCAGGCCGGGTCGGAGTCCTGCTCGGTCGAGTCGTGCGAGGTGAAGCGGACGGTGGTGAGCTTGTGCGAGCCGAACCTCAGCAGCGTGATCTTCGATTGGAACGTCTCCGTGTCGGTCACGTAGACGCCGCTGAACGCGATCGTCTTGCCGTTTGGCGAGATCTCGGGACGCAGGACCTGGCCCGGGCAGCGCCCCGCATACTGCACGCAGTTGAGCAGCGTGCGCGGCTTGCCACCGGTCGGGCTCAGGGCTCGGATCACCGCATTGCCAGTGCCGTGGTGGGCGTGCTGGAAGTCGTTGAGCGTGACGAGGATGGCGCCGTCGCGTCTGGGGACGGTGGCCCCGGCGGCGGCGGGTGCCAGCCCCACGAGCGCCCCGAGCGCCCCGACCGCGAGGACGACGGCTGCCGTGCTCCGGGGGCTCATACGGGCACCACCCCGCTCCGCTTCCATGGCCGCTGGACCCGCTTGCCGGCGGACATCTCGAGCGTGCGGCAGATGGTCGCGCGGGTCTCGCGGGGGTCGATCACGTCGTCGATCAGGTCGTTGCCGGCGGCGATGTAGACGTCGATGATCTGGCGGAAGCTGTCGATCAGCTCCTGGCGCTTGGCATCGGGGTCATCGGCCTCCTGGACCTGCTTGCGAAAGATGATCTCGACCGCGCCCTCGGCTCCCATCACGCTGATCTCGGCGCTCGGCCAGGCGACGATCAGGTCGGGCTCGTACGCGCGCCCGCACATCACGTAGTAGCCGGCGCCGTACGCCTTGCGCAGGATCACCGTGATCTTCGGCACCGTCGCGTTGGCAGTCGCGTACAGCATCTTGGCGCCGTGGCGGATGATCCCCGCCTGCTCGACCTTGGTCCCGACCATGAATCCGGGGACGTCCATCAGGTACACGAGCGGGATCGCGTACGCGTTGCAGAGGTTGATGAACCGGGCCGCCTTGTCGGAGGAGTCGTTGTCGAGGATGCCGCCGAGCTGCTTGGGCTGGTTCGCCACGATCCCGGCCGGGCGACCGCCGAAGCGGGCCAGGCAGGTGATGATCGTCTTCGCCCACTGGGGCTTCAGATCCAGGTAGGACCCGTCGTCGACGATCCGCCGGATCACCTCGTACATGTCGTAGGGCTTGCGGTTGGAGGCGGGCAGCACGTCGAGCAGCTGATCGTCGGCGCGGTCGATCGGATCGGCGGTCGGGACGATCGGCGGCGGCTCCTCGCAGTTCTGCGGAAAGTAACCGAGGTATTCCTTGATCCTGGCGATGCACTCGGGGTCGTCGGCCACCTCGAGATCGCCGACTCCCGACTTGCGACAGTGCACGCGCGAGCCGCCGAGCTCCTCTTGCGTGACGTCCTCGCCGACCGCCGCGCGTACGAGGTGCGGGCCCGCCAGGGCCATCGAGCCGCGGCCCTTGACCATCGGCACAAAGTCGGCGAGGCCCGGGATGTAGGCCGTGCCCGCAGCGCACGGGCCCATCAGCGCCGCGACCTGCGGGATCACGCCGCTGTTGACGACCTCCTCGCGGAACAGGTGGCCGGAGCCTGCGAACAGCGATCCGACCGCCTCCTGGATCCTCGCGCCGGCCGAGTCGAGCAGCCACACGAACGGGATCCGCTTGCTCAGCGCGAGCTCGCGCAGGCGGGTGACCTTGAGCTCACCGGTCATCCCCATCGAGCCTGCCATCACCGTGAAGTCGTACGCGGCGACCGCGGTCAGGCGGCCGTTTACCTTGCCGTAGCCGGTAATCACACCGTCGGCCGGCGCTTCACGGCCCTCCATCGCCCGTTGCGAGAAGTGCGGCCGCGCATGGATGCCGAGCTCGACGAACGTGCCCTCGTCGATCAGAAGCTCGAGGCGCTCGCGAGCGGTCAGCTTCTCGCTCGCGTGCTGCGCCTCGATCTTCTGCGGGCCGCCGCCGAGCTTGATCTTCTCGCGCCGGGACGCGAGGTCCTCGGCGAGCGGGCGCAGCAGGCTGGTGGTCGGGGCGTCGGCGGACAAAGCTGAAAGTAGGACGTTCTACTTTCTACTCTGGCAGCTTCGGGCCCCGCGCGTCAAGCCTGCCTCGGCCCCGCGAGTCAAGCCTGCTCGCCCCGCGCGTCAAGCCAGCTCGCCGCCGCCGCCGCGGCTACACGCCCTCCAGCCAGCTGAAGCTGGCCCGGTGGCGGGTGCACGTGTAGCGGCCGCTCGTCGGATTGCGCTCGCAGGCCCACCCGGGGGTCGTGAACACCGGCGGCCCGGTCGTGTCCGGCGGCGGCGCCTTCGTGAACTTCCCGGCCTTGATTGCGTGATCGGCGGTCGGGCAGGTCGTGTGCAAGATGATGATCGAGCTGAAGTCGTACAGGCCGCGCCCCGGCTCGCTGCGGTTCAGATCGAGGCAGTAGCGGCTGCTCGGCCCGGCCGGCTCGGAGGTCGCCGACCAGTGGAAAGTCTTGTGCTTGACCGGCCCGCTGTTGAAGTTGGGTGGGAGCAGGCACTGCGTCGCGACCTTGACGGTCCCTTTGACGGCACCGTGAGCCGTGAAGTGGCCGCTGACGATCTCATCGTCCTTCGAATGCGCGGGCACGATTTCCTTCACCACGAACGCACCGTGCGAGATCTTCGCGTGCTTCGGGAACGACGCGCTCCCCGGGGCGAGGACCCCGCACGCGTGCAGCGACGGCCCTTGGAAACCGGTGATCGATTTGCCGCTGTGCGACACCTCGAACGAGACCGACACGCTGCCGGTCTGCTCGTACACCGCCCCTTTATTCGGCTCGACCGCCAGCGCCGTCGCAACCGTGACTGCAGCGACTGCGATCGCTGAGCAGCCGGCTCGAATAACGATCCGCTTCATTGCCCCTCCGCTCGTCGCGTTCCACGCGTGATCCTACCGGGATCCTCGACTGCGCCCGTCAAAATCCTCGGGCGGTCCCCCGGGCCGCGGGCCCCCAGGTCAGCCCTGCCCGCGGCGTGTGTCAAAAAGGTGAACTGTCAGCGTCCGCGCCACTCGGGCTCGCGCTTCTCGAAGAACGCCTTGACACCCTCCTGGATGTCCTCGGTCGTGAACGCGATCGTCAGCTGCGATCGAAGGAAGTCGAGCGCGTCGAGGAACGCCATGTCCTGCTGGCGGAAGATCGCATCCTTGCCGAGCTTCATCATCACCGGCGACTTGCGCGCGAGCTTGTCGGCGTACTCGGCGACGACCGCCTCGAAATCCTCGGGGGGGGCGACGCGGTTGACGATCCCGAGCCGCTCCGCCTCCTGCGCCGAGATCTGCTCCCCCATCAGCAGCAGCTCGGTCGTCTTCTTGCGCGGGACGTTGCGGTAGATCAGCGCCATGATCATGAACGGGAACACGCCGACATTGATCTCCGGCGTGCCGAACCGCGCGCCCTCGCGCGCGATGATCAGATCGCAGGCGAGCGCGATCCCGAGCGCCCCCGCCAGCACGTGCCCGTTGGCCGCGCAGATCACCGGCTTGCCGAGCTCGCCGATCAGCCGGAACAGGCGCGAAAAGCGCTCGGTCCCGAAATGCTTGTGGACCAGCGGCACGTCGGCCGCGAAGCCCGCCAGGTTGGCCCCGGCGGAGAACACCCGGTCGTGCGTCGAGGTCAGGACCACGCAGCGGACGGCGACGTCGTCGCGGGCCGCCTCGAGCGCCTCGACGAGCTCGGACAGCAGCTCATCGGACAGCGCGTTGCGGGTATCCGGCTGGTTCAGCGCGATCGTCGCCACGCCCGAGCCGGAGACGTCATAGAGCAGCGTTTCGAAGGTCATGGCGGCGAAGCGTATCCGGGGTCGGCGCATGCGCCGACCCCGCCCGGCGCGCATGCGCGCCGGGGGCCGGGCCGCATGCGGCCCGGCCTGCCAAGTGGAGAGTAGAAAGTTCTACTGTTTACTTTGCCCTCCGCGACCGTTACCGTCCCCGGCATGACCACAACCGCCGACGTCCTCAAGCCAGACTTCGCGACCCAGCGCAAGCACTTCATCTTCACCGACGAGCACGAGCAGCTCCGCGACTCGATCCGGCGCTTCGCGATCAAGGAGCTCCAGCCCCACGCGGCGGAGTGGGAGGAGAGCACGTTCCCGGACTGGGTGTTCGAGCGGATGGGCGAGCTCGGGTTCCTCGGGCTCGACAAGCCCGAGCGCTACGGCGGGCAGGGCGGCGACTACTACTCGAGCCTGGTGCTCGCCGAGGAGATCGTCCACGCCCACTGCGGGGGCCTGGCGATGGGGCTGGCGGTCCAGACCGACATGGCGATGCCGCCGATCCTCGCGTTCGGGACCGAGGAGCAGAAGCAGGAGTGGGCCGCGCCGGCGATCAAGGGCACGAAGATCCTGTGCCTCGGGATCACCGAGCCCGACGCCGGCTCCGACGTGTCGGGGATCAAGACACGCGCGGTCAGGGACGGCGAGGAGTACGTGATCAACGGCTCCAAAACATTCATCACCAACGGCCATCGCGCGCACGTGATCGTGCTCGTGACGAAGACCGACCCCGACGCCGGCTACGACGGCTTCACCTTGTTCCTGGTGCCGATGGACAGCCCCGGCGTGATCCGCGAGAAGCGGCTCGAGAAGCTCGGGATGCACGCCTCGGACACGGCGCTGCTCGCCTTCCAGGACGTGCGCGTGCCCGCCTCGGCGGTGCTGGGGCAGGTCGGCAAGGGCTTCTACCACATCATGTGGGAGCTCCAGGGAGAGCGCCTGATCGGCGCCGCCGGCTGCGTCGCCGGCGCCCAGCACGTATTCGACCGCACGCTCCAGTACGCCAAGGAGCGGACCGCGTTCGGTCGCTCGATCGGTCACTTCCAGGTGATCCGGCACAAGTTCGCCGAGATGGCGACGAAGATCGAGACCGCGCGCCAGCTCGTCTACACGACCGCGTGGCGCTTCCAGAACGGCGAATACCCGGTGCGCGAGATCTCGATGGCGAAGCTGTACGCGGCCAGGATCGCCGTCGAGGTGGCCGACGAGTGCATCCAGATCCACGGCGGCAACGGCTACATGAAGGAATACGGGATCGAGCGGGTGTGGCGCGACATGCGCCTGAACCGAATCGGCGCCGGTACCGACGAGATCATGCTCGACGTGATAGGCCGCTCATTCGGGCTTTAGTACCGCTTTTCGGAAAAACACGGGTCTAGAACCCGTGCCTTTGTGACATCTGCCCTTTCGTTATGCCGGTGGGGCGGCTATGGTTCCGCGCAGGGTGACGGAAGGGGCGACCACATTCGGCAGCGGCGAGGCGCCTGCGCGGCAGTTGCGCCCGCTCGGCGTCGGCGAGGTGCTCGATGCGGCGCTGAAGCTGTACGTGCGCAACGCCGGCACGCTGTGGAAGATCGTCGGGGTCGTGATCATCCCGATCGCGCTGATCAACGTGATCATCGTCGGCGCGACGCTGCCGAGCGGCCACTTCGTCCACAACGGTACGCTGTACACGTCGACGGGAACGCTCGGGACCCCGGCCGGAGCGGAGATCGCCGAAATCGTGCTCGGCTTCCTCGCGGCACTGGTCGTTCAGGGCGGGCTCGCGCTGTGTCTGGTCGACGCCTACATCGGCAAGCCGCTCGACTGGCAGGAGTCGCTGGGCGCGGGGCTCCATCGCCTCGGTTCGCTGATCTGGCTGACGCTGATCTACGGCGTGCTGATCTCGCTCGGTTTCCTCGCGCTGGTCCTGCCCGGGATCTGGCTGATGGTCATCTGGGCCGTGTGCGTGCCGGCGCTGATGTTCGAGCACCTCGGCGGGTTCAAGGCGCTCGGTCGCTCGTTCGATCTGGTCCGCGGCCGCTGGTGGGGGACCTTCGCCGAGCTGCTGGTCGCGCTGGTGATGCTGTTGATCGTGCTGTTCGTCGTCGGCCTCGTGCTCGGCGAGATCGAGAAGGCGCTGAAGGTCGGGAGCACCGGTCTGTGGCTGTTCGTGCGCTTCGTCTCGAACGTGATCGCGGATCTGATCGCGCTCCCGTTCCTGGCGGCCGTGGTCGCGGTGATCTACATCGACCTGCGGGTTCGCAAGGAGGCACTCGACCTCGAGCTCCTGGCCAGCAACCTCGGCCGCGGCCCGAGCGTGGAGGCCGCGTCGGTCGGCCCGGCCGCAGGCCTCGGCTCGGGCTCGATGCCGCCGAGCGCCCCGGCGTCGCCCAGCGCCCCGGCGTCGCCCAGTGCCCCGGCGTCGCCCAGCGCCCCGCCGCCGCAGTGGCCCCCGTCGTAGCGACCCCGGGCGCATCCTGAAATGAACAGACGCAGGCGCGGCGTCTTGTGGCGCGCGGCTGTGAGCCAGTTTGCGGTGCTCTCGATCGTGGCCCTCGCCCCGGGGCTCGCGCGGGCAATCGAGCTCAGCCCCAGCAGCTTTCACCAGCTCGCGATCCGCGCCGCGAATGGAGACGGCGTGGCGCTCGCGCAACTGCGCGACACCACCTCCGTCGGCGGTCGCCCGGTGGCGCTCGGAGCGATCCTCCAGATGGCGACGCCGGTCCAGATCCAGCAGCGACTGCTCGCGCTCGCGGCCGCGGGTCCGATCGCCAACGCCTCGAGCGCGGCCGCGCGCGCGAGGGCCGCTTCGATCCTGAGCGAGCCGCGCTACGGCAAGGCGACGGTGCCCGACCCGCTGCTCAGCCTGCTGGGCAAGCTCGGGCACGCGATCGCCTCGCTCGCGAGCCGCGCTCCGGGCGGTCCGCTGATCTTTTGGATCCTCGCCGCCGCCGTCGTCGTCGGTCTCAGCGCGTTCGTCGCGCGGCGGGCGCTGCGACGCCTTAGCGGCCCCGCCGGAAGCTCTGCGATCGCGGCGCCGATAACCGGCGAGGATCCTCGCGAGCTCGCCGGCGCGGCGGACGCGGCTGAGGCGCGCGGCGCGTTCGCGGACGCGATCCGGCTCCGCTTCCGCGCGGGGCTGCTGACGCTCGGCGAGCGCGGCGCGATCGACTACCGGCCGTCGCTGCTGAACGCCGACGCGGCCCGGCGCCTGCGCTCCTCGCAGTTCGACTCGCTCGCGCAGACCTTCGAGCAGGTGACCTACGGCAACGCCCCGGCCGCGCCGACCGATGCCTCGCAGGCGCGCGACGGCTGGGACGCTCTGCTGTCGCGAACCGGGGCGGAGCGGTGAACCGCCGCGCGGTCAAACTGATCAAGCCGGTCGCCGCGGTGGCGGCGATCGCGCTCGTCGTCGCGGCGGCGATCGACCAGGTGTCTCCGGGTCCGAGCGGCCCCTTAGGCTCCTCGTATGCGACCGCGCCCGAGGGACTATCGGCCTACGCGGAATTGCTGGCTCGCTCGGGCCATCCCGTCGCGCGCGTGCGAACCGCGCCCGCCCACGCCAACCTCGACCCTTCGAGCACCTTGATCGTGCTCGATCCAGCTCGACTGGACTCGGCCGACGTGGCCACCCTGCGACGGTTCGTGCAGGCCGGCGGGGACCTCGTCGCCGGCGGTCAGGACCCGACGCCGTGGCTTGGCGCGCTGCTCGGTGATCCGCCCGTGTGGTCGGCGAGCGGGCCCGAGATCGCGCCGCCGGCGCTTCCCGTCGCCGTGACAGCGGGCGTCGAGGTGGTCCGCACCGCCGGTGACGGTTCGTGGGCGGATGCCCGCACGTCGCTGCCGGTGCTCGGGAGCAGCGGCGCGTGGCTGCTGACGGTTGCCCGCCTCGGCGCCGGGCGCATCTCGCTGCTGGCGGACTCCTCCCCGCTCCAGAACCAACTGCTCGCGACGGCCGACAACGCGGCCTTCGGCCTCGCTCTGGCCGGCGGCGCCGGCCGCCCGGTGGTGTTCGAGGAGGGAGTCCACGGCTACGGCGAGGGCAACGGCCTGGCGGCGCTGCCGGTCCGGTGGAAGTGGGCGCTGCTGGGCCTGTTGTTGGCGGCCTTCACCGCCGTCGCGGCGCGCATGCGGCGCCTGTCGGCCCCAGATCCGCCGCCCGCGACGCCGATGCCGGCGCGCCGAGAGCACGTCGACGCGCTCGCGCGGGCCCTGGCTCGGACCGGGCACCCGGGCGAGGCCGCGACGCCCGTCCGAGACCGTGCGCGCCAGCAGCTGCGGCGGCGGGCCGGTCTTGAACAGGACGCCGGCCCCGACGAGCTCGCCCGCGAGGCAACGCGACTCGGACTCGACCACGACGAGACCCGCGCGCTCAGCACCGAGCAGCTCGACGACGGCGACGTGCTCGCCGCCGGTCGCGCGCTCGCGGCGCTGTCGGAGAGAACGCGATGAGCGCCGAGATCACGCAGCTGCGGGAGCGCGTGCAAGCGGCGCTCGACGGGGTCGTGATCGGTCAGCAGGAGACGGTCGATCTGCTTCTGACGGCGCTCGTGCTCGGCGGCCACGTGCTGCTGCAGGGCGTACCCGGCGTCGCCAAGAGCCTGCTCGGCCACGCGTTCGCGCGCTCGGTCGACGGCGAGTTCCGACGCGTGCAGTTCACCCCCGACATGCTTCCCTCGGACCTGACGGGGACGATGACACTGCGGGGCGGCGAGCTCGCGTTCCGCCCCGGTCCGGTGTTCACCAACGTGCTGCTCGCCGACGAGATCAATCGCACACCGCCGAAGACGCAGTCGGCGCTGCTCGAGGCGATGCAGGAGCGGCAGGTGTCGGTCGAGGGTGAGACCCGACCGCTGCCCGACCCGTTCCTGGTGATCGCGACCCAGAACCCGATCGAGTACGAGGGCACCTACCCGCTGCCCGAGGCGCAGCTCGACCGCTTCCTGTTCGAGGCGGTCGTCGGCTACCCGGACGAGCAGCAGGAGCTCGCGGTGCTGGGACTGCAGCGCCGCGGCGTCGCCTCGCCTTCGGTCGACCGGATCGAGGCGGTTCTCGATCCCGGCTCGCTGCGCGCGGCGCGGCTCGAGGTCGACGAGACGACGGTCTCGCCTGAGGTGCTGGCGTACGTCGCGGCGGTGACCCGGGCGACGCGCGGGCTGCCGAGCGTGTCGCTCGGCGCGAGCCCGCGGGCCGGGGTCCACCTGCTCGCCGCCGCCAAGGGGCGGGCGCGGCTGAGCGGCCGCGAGTTCGTCACCCCCGAGGACGTCGCGGCGACCGCGACGCCGGTGCTCCGCCACCGTCTGGTGCTGACGCCGGAGGCCGAGCTCGAGGGGTTCGGTTCCTCGCAGGCGATCTCGAGCGCGCTGGCCTCGGTGCCCGTGCCGCGATGAGCCCGACTCCCCGCGCCGCGATCGCGCTCGCCGTGATCGCCGTGCTGGCGCTCGTGCTCCCGCTCGGGCTGGTTGCGCTGGCGGCCCTGGCCCTGTCCGCGGCGACGATCGCCGATGCGCTGTCCGTGCGCGAGCCGCCGTCCGTGCAGCGCACGCTTGACCCCGTGCTGTCACGCGGGGTCGGGGCGCCGCTGCGCGTCGAGGTCAGGCTCCCGGCCGCGCGCCGGCTGCGCATCCGCCAGCCGCCGGCAGCCGGTCTCGCGATCGAGCCGGTCGAGGCCGACGGGGACTTCGTCAGCCAGGTGGTCGCGCGCGTGCGGGGGCGCTACGTGATCGGGGAGCTCGGGATCCGAGCCGAGGGGCGACTCGGCCTCGGCGCGTGCTACAGCCGCGGCGGCGGCGAGCTCGAGACACGCGTATATCCAGACCTGCCCTCGGCGCGACGGCTGGCGCTCGCCGCCCGCGAGGGCCGGCTGCCCGACTCCAGCCGCCGTGCGCTTGGTCCGCTCGGGCTCGCAACCGACTTCGCGTCGGTCCGCGAGTGGCTGCCCGACGACGACGTCCGGCACGTCAACTGGCGTGCGAGCCAGCGCCATGGGCGGCTGATGACCAATCAGTACCAGCTCGAGCAGGCACGCGACGTGCTGTTCCTGATCGACGCCGGCCGCTTGATGGCGGCGCCGGTCGGTGACCGGACGCGCCTCGATGCGGCCCTCGACGCCCTGACCGCGGTCGCGCTGGCGGCGGACGAGCTCGGCGACCACTGCGGCTCGACCGTGTTCGACGCCGCCGTTCGCGCGCAGCTGGCGCCGCGACGGCGCGGCGGGCGCGAGCTGATCACGGCGCTGTACGACCTCCAGCCGCGGCTCCTCGACAGCGACTTCGAGCAGGCGTTCCGGACGGTCGCGGGCGGCAAGCGCACGCTGGTGCTGGTGTTCACCGACCTGTTCGACGACGCCGCCGCCCGGGCGCTGGTCGACGCGATGCCGGTGCTGACGCGCCGCCATGCGGTCGTGGTCGCGACCGTCACCGACCCCGACCTGATCGGATTGGTGCGCAACCCCCCACGTGAGATGACCGACGTGTACGCGGCGGCGGCGGCCCTCGACCTGCTTGACTCGCGAGCGCTTGCCGCCTCGCAGCTGCGCCGCGCGGGGGCACGCGTGGTCGAGGCCGAGCCCGAGCGGTTCTCGGCGAGGTGCCTCGGCGCCTACCTGTCGGCGAAGGCCACGCTGCGCTCGTGAGCCGGGCGCCCGAGCCACCAGACGGCCAACCAGTACGGCACCGCGAGCCCCAGCCCGACGGCGAGCGCGGCCGCGAGCGGCAGATGGCGCGGGGTCACGAATCCCTCGACCAGCCCCGCCACGATCAGGAACGGGATCGTGCAGAGGACGATCAGCACCGCGTGCGGGGCGTGTCTCGACAGCGCCGCGGTGCGGCTGTAAGGACCGGGGTCGACCAACGCCCAACCCATCCGCATCCCGGCGGCCGCGCACACGGCGATGCACGACAGCTCGAGCAGGCCGTGCGGGACGATCAGCACGATCAGGTCGTTGACGTGGCCTCCGCCGGCGACGATCCCCGCGACGGCGCCGAGGATCAGGCCGTTGTAGATCAGGACGAATGCCGGCAGCACTCCGAACGCGATCCCGGCCGCGAACGCGAGGAACGTGACGCCGATGTTGTTGGTGAAGATCGTCACCGAGATCGCGGCCGACTGACCGGCGCCGAGCCCGATCGCGTGCTGTGGCGCCGAACCACCGCTCGACAGCGAGCCGGGGACCACACCGGCCGCGGATGCCGGATCGTGAAGGGCCCAGATCGTCGCCAGCACGGCCGACCCGAGCAGCAGCGCCCAGGCGATCAGCACGAGTCTTCCCTGGGCGCGGACCGCTCGCCAGTAGCCGTGCGTCAGGTAGGACAGCGCCGAGCCGCGACGCTTGGCGGGGACGTACAGGGTGGCGCGGGCGCGGCCGACCAGCTGCTCGAGCGCGCGCACCGAGGGGTCGCCCGGAAATGCCCTGCGGCCGACCGCCAGATCGCCGATGGCGCCGCGATACAGCGCCCCGAGCCGTCGCACCCCGGCGGTGCCGAGCCGCTCGGGCCGGCCGCGCGCGCGGCGGACGAGGGCGTCGAGCTCGGTCCATTCGGGCTGGCCCCGCGTGACGAAAGCGTCTAGGTTCACGGCTGTGGAGTATGAGGACGCGATCACGATTCCGACACCGGAGGGGATCGAATTGCATTACATGCTCGCGGGGGGCGGATCGCGGTTCACAGCCGAGCTGATCGACGTGCTCCTGCGGCTGGTGGTCCTGGTCGCGATGTCGGGCGTGCTGATCGCGCTCGGCGGCGGCGTCGGCGCTGAGATCGCGCTGATCATCGCGAGCTTCCTGGCGTGGTTCGCCTACGACGTCGTGTTCGAGGTCTGGGGCGCGGGCAGGACTCCGGCGAAGCGCTGGAGCGGACTGCGGGTGGTGATGGCGGGCGGCCAGCCCGTCGGCCTCGGGAGCAGCGCAGTCCGCACGCTGCTGCGACTGATCGACCAATGGCTGACGCTCGGGATCGTCGGGATGGTGTGCATCCAGGCGACCTCGCGCAACCAGCGACTCGGCGATCTTGCGGCGGGCACGATCGTGGTCCGCGAGCGCACCAGCCGGGTCGCGCAGCAGGCCGAGATCCCGCCCAACTCGCTGATCGCCGAGCTCGACGTGACGGCGATCACCTCCGAGGAGCTGTCGGCCGTCCGCGACTTCCTCGCGCGCCGCCAGTCGCTCAAGGGCGAGGCCCGCCCGAGGGTCGCGGCCGCGCTCGCCGAGCGCCTCGAGGGCAAGGTCGGTGGCCTGCCGCCCGGAGGGCTGGCGCCGGAACGCCTGCTCGAGACGATCGCCGCTGCCAAGCGCACCGGCCGGTACGGTTCCGGCGACTAGATGGCTGATTCCGAATTGACGTGCCCTCGGGGGTGTGTAGGACCAAGCCGGGCGATGCCCGCGGACGAAGCCGGTAGCAGCGCTGCCGGCGAGGACGTGGGCGCCGATCCGGCGCCGCGTCGTACACGCCGTCCGTGGGTGCGGCAAGAGGAGTCAGTCATCTAATGTCAGCGCTGACCGACAAGGCCGGGGTGCCGTCCGCCGCTCCGCGAAGGCCGATCCCACCGTTCACCCAGGAGCACGAGGACTTCCGCCTCGCGGTCCGTCGCTTCGTCCAGACCGAGCTCCGTCCCCACGCCGGCGACTGGGAAGCGGCGCGATGGTTTCCCAACGACGTCTTCAAGCGCCTGGCCGAACTCGGCTACATCGGGCTGAAGTTCCCCGCCGCGTACGGCGGCGACGACGATCTGATCGCCGACGCCGTGTTCGTCGAGGAGCTCGCCTGGTGCGGGTCGGGCGGTGTCGCGGCCGGAATCGGCGCTCATGCCGGGATCGCGTTGCCGCCGATCGCCCGCTTCGGAACCGAGGAGCAGAAGCAGCGGTTCCTGGTCCCCGGGATCCGCGGCGAGAAGATCGCAGCCCTCGGAATCACCGAGCCCGACGCGGGGTCGGACGTCGCCGGCCTGCGGAGCACCGCCCGGCGGGTCGACGGCGGCTGGGTGGTCAACGGCTCAAAGACCTTCATCACCGGCGGCGTGCGCGCCGATCTGATCGTGACCGCCGTCCGGACGCGTGAGGCGGGCTCGGGCGGGGCGGGCGCGGGCGGGGCGGGCGACCGGGGGGGCTCCCGGCACGAGGGCATCTCGTTCCTGATCATCGAGCGCGGGCCGGGGATGCAGTCGAGCCCACTCGAGAAGCTCGGCTGGCACGCGTCCGACACGGCGCTGATCACGTTCGACGACGTGTTCGTGCCTGAGGAGAACCTGCTCGGTGAGGAGAGCCGCGGCTTCTACCTGATCATGGCCAACTTCCAGTGGGAACGGCTGCTGATGGCGCTCGGCGCGGTCGGCGCGATGCAGATCGCGTTCGACAAGACGCTCCGGTTCGCGCTCGAGCGCGAGGCGTTCGGGCGGCCGATCGGGCGCCACCAGGCGATCCGCCACAAGCTGGCCGAGATCGCGTTGACGGTCGAGGCCGGCCGCGACGTGACCTACGCGGCGCTGCGACGCTACGCGGCGGGCGAGGACGCCGTCCGCGAAGTGACGATCGCCAAGCTCGCCACCCAGCGGGCCGCGTTCGAAGTGATGGACACCTGCCTCCAGATCCACGGCGGCGCCGGCTACACGGCCGAGTACGACATCGAGCGCGCCGCCCGCGACGCCCGCCTCGGCCCGATCGGCGGCGGCACAGACGAGATCATGAAGGAGATCCTCGGCCGGTCGCTGGGGTTGTAGGGCGGTCGCGGGGCTGGGGCGGTCGCGTCCCGGGGTGAGACTCGATGCTTCCAACGTTGTGCCCGATTATGGGGAACAACGTTGGAAGCAACCCCCGGACCAACCCCGCTCGGGCAACCACCGCTGCGGCTCTACCCGGACCGCTCCGGCTCTACCCGGACCGCTCGGCTCTACCCGGACCGCTCGGCTCTACCCGGACCGCTCCCCTCAGCCCCACCGCCCAGACACCCCCCTCCCCCGGGACCGCCACCGCCCCCCCAACCGGCGCGGCCAGCCAGGCCCCGGGGCTACCATGCTTTCCGTGGGGAGGAAAGCAATTGCAATTCTCCTGACTGGGGCCGCTGCAGTTGTGGGCGGGTGTGGATCAAGTCAGAGCTTCGACCCGGTTCAGCGCGCGGCTGACGTCACCGCTGAGCTCCCCGGTTACCGGATCGCGGCGACGATGCAGGTGACGACGCCAGTCGTCGGGCCGATGCGGATGCGGATGCAGGGCGTCTATGACCGCCCGACGCGGAGCGGAATGATGACCACCGCCGAGCAGGTCGGCGGCCGTCGTCTGCGGGTCACCGAGGTGTTCTCCGGGCTGACGTTCTACATGCGGGCGGCGGGGCTCGGGCAGCTGTCGCACCTGACGGGCGGCAAGCCATGGCTGAAGCTCGACATGAGCCGCGCGCTCGGCGCGATGGGCGTCGGCGCGCTGCCGACCGGCACCGACCCGAGCCAGTTCGTCGACTATCTGCGCGCGGTCAGCTCGTCGAACACCCGCGAGGGCACGGCGACCGTCGGTGGCCAGGCGACCACTCGCTACCACGCGGTGATCGACCTCGATCGCTACGCCAAGCTCGTTTCGCCCACCCAGCGGGCCTCGGCCCAGCGGGGGATCAAGACGCTCGAGTCGGCGCTCGGCAACCACTCGATGCCGATCGACGTGTGGATCGATCATCGCGATCTCGTGCGCCGGCTGGGGATGGCCTTCTCGGAGTGCATCTCCGGGCTGCGGGTCCACTTCGGCCTGACGATGAGCCTCTACGACTATGGCCCGCAGTCGGTGCCGACGCTGCCGAGCGCCGGGCAGTCCTACGACATCACGCCGATGATGGCCTCGACCCTGAGCCGGCTCAAGTTCGGTTGCACGGCCGGCTGAGCTGAGCTGAGCTGAGCTGAGCTGAGCTTCCGGCAGTTTCCAGCAACTTCTTCCGTTCTATTGACAGAACGCGACGGCCCTCTGCCCGCCGCGCTTCTGATGAGGGCGATGAAAGTCACGATTCAGGCGAGCACGGGTGCGAAGATCTTCGTGTGGGAGAACGGAGATCTCGTGCACGCATCCCGATCGGCCGACGGCCGCGACCCGCAGGTCTGCCTCGCGGTCGACCTGTTCGAGGTGATCGCCGACCTGGCGGGCCTCGACCTCGATCGCGAGGCGCAGGCCGCGGAGGCCGTGGCGCTTTCGACCGAAGCGCTCGAGGCGCTCCGGGACGGGCGCCGCTAGCCGCGAGCCCCAGGACGCGCTGATGGAGTCGATGCGCGGACAGCTGCTGATCGCCGGCCCGGCACTGGTCGACCCGAACTTCTGGCGCACCGTCGTGCTCGTGATCGAGCACAGCAGCGAGGGCGCGCTCGGTCTCGTACTCAACCGCCCGTCCGAGACCACCGTCGGAGAGTCCGTGCCGCAACTCGAGGATCTCGTCGACCTCGACGATCGGCTGTTCGTCGGCGGACCCGTCCAGCCGTCCTCGGTGATCGTCTTGGCCGAGTTCGACGACCCGACCGATGCGGCGCTGCTCGCGTTCGGCGACATCGGCGTGCTCGGCACGGGCGCCGCCCCCGGCGAGCTGGCCGCCGCCGTCAAGATCGGCCGCGCGTTCGTGGGTCATGCGGGCTGGGGCCCGGGGCAGCTCGACGACGAGCTCGAACGAGGCGACTGGATCGTCGAGAGCGCTCGTCGCGAGGACGCCTTCAGCGACGATCCGCCCGAGCTGTGGTCCGTGGTGCTGACCCGCAAGGGCGGCAGCTACGCGCTGGTCGCGCGGATGCCGACAGACCCGTCGGTCAACTGACGATGGCGCACAACCATCAGCACGGTCACTCGCACGCCGCTGCAGGCGAGACCGAGCGCCGCGCGCTGGCGATCTCACTGGCACTGATCGTCGCGTTCATGATCGTCGAGGTCGTCGCCGGAATCCTGTCCTCATCGCTGGCGCTGCTGTCCGATGCGGCGCACATGCTGACCGACGCCGCCGCGCTGGCGCTGTCGCTGGCGGCGTCCCGGCTCGCGACCCGACCGGCCGGGGGCTCGATGACCTACGGCCTCGGACGCGCCGAGATCTTCAGCGCCCAGGCCAACGGCATGACGTTGCTGGTGCTCGGGGCGCTGATCGTCTACGGCGCGATCGGGCGACTGATCTCGCCGCCGGCCGTCCACGGCACCGTCGTCCTGTTCGTCGCGCTCGCCGGGATCGTCGTCAACCTGCTGGCGACGCGGATCCTCGCCGGCAGCTCGCCCGAGGGCCGCAGCCTCAACGTCGAGGGCTCATACCGCCACATCCTCACCGACCTGTACGGGTTCATCGCGACCGCGATCGCGGCGGTGGTGATCATGACCACCGGCTTCGATCGAGCCGACGCGATCGCGTCGCTGCTGATCGCGGGACTGATGCTCCACGCCTCCTACGGCCTGCTGATCGCCTCCGGACGCGTGTTCATGGAGGCCGCGCCGGCCGGGCTGCATCCCGAGGAGATCGGGCACGAGCTCGCCGCCGAGCCGGGGGTGGTCGAGGTCCACGACCTCCATGTATGGGAGGTGACCTCGGGCTTCCCGGCCCTTTCGGCGCATATCGTCGTCCGCGCCGGAGACGATTGCCACGAGCGCCGCAGGGCGCTCCAACGCCTGCTCGAGGAGCGCTTCGGACTGCACCACGTGACCCTTCAGGTCGACCACGACGCCGCCGAACAGCCGCCCCTGCAGATCGAGGTTGGCCAGCCCGAGCAGCGGTAGACTCGCGACATGAGGCTGCCGGTCGCATGCAGGTAGTCAAGCCCGGGCCAGATCGCGATGTGCCCCGCGGCGTCGTCGGCGGAGCCGAGATCTCGCACATCACAGCCGGCGCGCGCAACATCTACATGGGCGTCTTCCGGGTGCCGGCCGGAGCGCGCTCACAGCCGCACTACCACGCCGGCTGCGAGACCGCCGTGTACATGCTGTCCGGGCGCCTGCGTGTGAAGTGGGGCGACCGCCTCGAGCACGAGCTGCTGCTCGAGCAGGGCGATCTCGTGTACGTCCCGCCGCGCGAGACCCACATCCTCGAGAACGTCTCCGACACCGAGCCGGCCGAGTACGTCGCTGCCCGCGACTCGCCCAATGAGGACGCGGTCACGGTCCCGTGGGCGCAGGAGGGGGCTTGAGCCGGCACCGCGACGGGGTCGTGACCGGGGCCGGCGGTTTGCGCATCTACTGGCAGGCATGGCTGCCCGACGGGGCCCCACGCTCGGTCCTCGTCGTCGCCCACGGCGCATCGGAGCACAGCGGCCGCTACTCCCACGTCGCCTCGCGGCTGGTCGCCGAGGGGCACGCCGTGTACGCGATCGAGCACCGCGGCCACGGCCGCTCGGACGGGCGGCGGGCGCTGATCGACAGGATCGACAACGCCGTCGCCGACCTCGACCAGCTGGTCGTGCTCGCCGCCGGCGAGGAGCCCCTGTTCCTGCTGGGTCACAGCATGGGCGGGACGGTCGCGCTGTCCTACGCGCTGCACCACCAGGACCGGCTGGCCGGGCTGATCCTGTCAGGGCCGCTCGCGGCGCTCGAGGCCGCGCCACCCCAGATGCGGATCGCGGCGAGGGTCCTGTCGGCGCTGACACCAAGCCTGCCGTTGTTCGAGATCGATGCCACCCAGGTCAGCCGGGACCCCGCCGTCGTGAGAGCCTATGTTGAGGATCCGCTCGTCTATCACGGCAAGCTCCCGGTGCGGACGGTTGCCGAGCTCGCGGGCGCGATCGCGACCTTCCCCGATGCGGTCCAGACGATCACCGTCCCGACCCTGATCATGTACGGGACCGCCGACGGGCTGTGCCCGGTCGAGGGCAGCGAGATGCTGGCCCGCACGATCGGCGCCGCCGACATCACGGTCAAGCCGTACGAGGGGCTGTATCACGAGATCCTCAACGAGCCCGAACAGGAGCTCGTGCTTGACGACATGTGCGCATGGATCGGCGCACATGTCGCTGCCCTCGCCTCACGATGACCTGGTCGTGAGCGCGCTCCCGGAGCTGTTCGACGAGGAGTTGTTGGACGAGCCCGACGAGCTCGACGAGCCCGAGCCGGAGGAACTCGAGCCCGAGCTTGAGCCTGTGTTGCCCGAGACGCTCTGGGCCGCGACGGCCGAGGTCGAGCTTCGCGTCGCCAGCGCCGGATCGTGACCCGACACGAGCACGACCGCGATCAGCAGCCAGACGGCGACGAACAGCGTCACGGCGCCGGCCACGACCCAGTTGCGGATCGATCGGACGCGGCGAGCGCGAGCTTGCCTGATCGCGCCAGGAGAGGGGGCGTTGATGGGGGGATTGACGTAGCTCATGGTCGATAGCGTCGACCCGCCGGCTATCAAACCCGTGAGTAACCGCTAAGAACTGTGTAGGAGCGCCGCGGGGCCGCGCGCGGACGCTCCCCGGACTCCCCCGGAGCGCCCGCGGAGCCCTATCCGCTGAGGTCGAACCGGCAGCCGCTGAAGTAGTCGCCCGCCGGCGAGGCAAGGAAGCTCACCAGCGCCCCGAGCTGCTCGCCGGTCGTGTTCGCGCCGGAAGCGATCGCGGTGACCGTGATCAGGTGGCGCGCCCACTCGACCGACAGCGTCCGCGCCAGGTTCTCGAGTCCCGCGCGGGCCGCCTGCGCGTACTCGCCGGCTGGGCCGGGCGCGATCAGCACGATCTTGCCTCCGTCGCCGGGGATCTGCGCGCCGGTGGCGACCGCACGCGCTGCCACCCAGACGCGCTCGAGTGCCGCGTTCAGGCCGTCGGCGCCGCCCGCCCCGAAGTCCTCGCCGGCGTCGTAGACCAGTGCCGGCAGCGGCGCCTGCGCGGACGCCCACCCCGCCCCGCTGTCCTCGTCGAGCTCTGCCGGCCACTGCACCAGCGAAGCGCCGGCGGCGCTCAGCGACGCTCGCACGGCAGCCCGCACCGAGCCGCCGACGGCGATCGTCTGTCCGGCGAGCAGGTCTTCGCGGAGCAGGCTCATCGCTGCGACACGGTATAGCCTGACGCCCTGATGGCTGTGGCGACCGAGCCGAGATCGGCGAGCCTTCCGCTGGGGGGCGGGGTCGCGGGCGCGACCGTGCGCGTACACCCGATCCTCACCGGCGACATGCAGGCTCCCCCCGTCTACACCGACCGGCCGTCGGGACTGCTCGCGCGACCGCGGATCGCGCTGCAGCTGCTACCGCCCCGGCGTGGCTGGAACTGGCTCCCGGTTCCCGCCTTCCTGGTCGAGCACCCGCGCGCGGGTGCGATCCTGATCGACACCGGCCTGCACCCGGTGTGCACGCAGGACGTCGGCGCCAACATGGGAACCGCGGGCAAGCTGCTCTACCACGTCAGGATGGAGCACGACCAGGCGCTTCGCTTCCAGCTGCCGGCGCGTGGCGTCGCGCCGGCGGACATCCGGGCGGTGATCATGACCCACCTGCACATCGACCATGCGAGCGCGGTGATCGAGTTCCCGGAGGCGAAGTTCCTGGTCGACAAGCGCGAGTGGGAGGCGGCCGCCGGCGGCGGAGCCCGCCAGGGTTATCACCACCGCCAGTTTGACCATGCGTTCGACTGGCGCACGGTCGACTACGACTCCCCCGGCGTCGAATCGTTCGCCGGTTTCAGCCACACCCTCGACGTGATCGGCGACGGCTCGATCCGCCTGATCTCGACCCCCGGCCACACGCCCGGTCACCAGTCGGTGCTGCTGCGCACCGCTCACGGTGAGATCCTCGCCGCCGGCGATGCCGCCTTTACCGAGCGCGAGCTGCGTGGCGACGCGAGGCCGCTGGTGGTCCACGACGACCACCTGCGCCGGCGCTCGCTCGCCGAGATCCGACGCTATCGCGAGCAGACGCCGGAAGCGCTCGTGATCCCCAGCCACGACTGGACTCTGTGGCCTACGCTGCAGCCGCTCTACGACTAGCGCGCGAAGCCTGCAGAGCCCCCTTGGGACCCAATCGCTCGAGCTCGTCGTGGAGCGCGCGGATCCGCGCGAAGATGATGTCGGCGGCCTGCTGCTGCTGCTCGCGGGTCGTCTCGGGGCTGCGCTCGAACCGCAACGCCGGACCGAACTGAATCGTCACCTTGGGGAACTGCAGCCGCTTCCAGTTGCGGACCTGATGCGAGCCGAGGATCGCGAGCGGCACCACCGGCGCACCCGACTCGAGCGCCAGGCGCCCGATCCCCGGGCGCGCGGTGTCCGCGAGCTTGCCGTTGCGTGATCGGCCGCCTTCGCAGTACATGACGACCGCACCGCCCCGCGCGAGGATCTGGAAGGCGCTGATGAACGCCTCCTCGTCGGTGTGGCCGCGCCTGACCGGGAACACGCCGCCGTGGCTGTAGATCCACGCCATCGGGCCCGAGAACAGCTGCGACTTGCCCATGAACTGCACCCGGCGGCGGATGAACGCTCCGGTGAAGAAATGATCCATGAACGAGGCGTGGTTGGGCGCCAGGATGACAGGCCCGTTGGGGACGTTCTCGGTTCCGTAGCCCCGCGCCCGAAAGGTCACGAGCGCGTGCAGCACGGTCATCACCCGGACTGGTTCATAGACCTTCGCCTCGGGCTCGCGCGTACGCACGCGCTCGTGGAACTGGTCGAAGTACTCCTTCGGCCGCGGATCCTTGTAGACCTGCGGTTTGAGCTCGACGTCGGGCATCCTCTAATAGATACTCCTTCGCCTCACGCCGGTGACGCGAGTCCCGCCAGCTACCCGGTCAGCGGCAGCATCAGTGCCGGCTTGTCGATCTCATGCTCCGTGCTGGTCGGCACGACGGCGTTGCCGATCGCGAAGAACTCGATCACGTGCGAACCCCAACCATGGCTGCGCTCGACGATCCGCGCGCCGACGATCCCACCCGCCTGGAGCTCGTCGGCTTCGGTCTGCATCCGCTCCATCGCCAGCTCCCGCGCCTCGTACAGGGCCTGCGTGTAGTTGGGCATCTCCTGGTTTCGGCCGATCTGGCGCCACGACGCGCGCAGCCCCTGGTGCGCGACGTGGTAGACGCAGTTGCCCATCACCATCCCGACCGGCCGGTAGCCCGCTCGCAGCAGCGTCGCGAAGTCCTGACCACTTAGATCCGAGGTGAACGGACGCCCGCTGGCGGCGCGATGGAGCTCGCCGCCGCGATGCTTGACAGCGGTCCCGACCGCGATGAACTCGGCCAGCTCCGCGCCCCATTCGTAGCGGCCGATGTCGAGCCGGACGCCGACGACTCCGTCAGCTCCGAGCTGGTCGGCTTCCTCCTCCATCCGCGTCATCGCCAGCTCGCGGGCGTGATACATCGCCTGCGTGAGCACGCCCATCTCCTGGTTCTGGCTCCAGTTCGCCTGCTGGAATCCGATGTGGTAGATCGAGCTGCCGAGCACCAGTCCGAGCGGCTCGAAGCCCGACTGCTTGACCAGCAGAAACTCGTTGATCGACAGGTCGCTGGTGAAGAACCCGCGCGCCACCTCTTGCCGCATCCGTTCGATCCGGTCGCGACCTGAGTCGGGGATACCGGCGAGTGACCCCGACTCGTAGGAGGCGGCGTGCGGAGCCTCGGCCGGAGCAGCGTTCTGCGCCACCGCCGCGGGCGCCTCCTTGGCCTGCTGGCTGTCGTCGTCGCGCTTCAGAAACCCCATCGTTGCCTCCTATTGGGTCAGCAGCCGCTCGAGCGCCTGCCGCGTTTGTGCGCTTCGCTGCGCCTCAGTAGTCAGCGCCTGTCCCAGCGCCGCCAGCCACTCTTGAATGTCGACCGCCTCGCTCTTGAGGACGATCCCGCCGGAGGTCCGCGAGCGTCGCGTCTCGATCTCGTCGGAGTCGGTACGCGTCAGCTCCAGGCGATCCCCGCCGGCGTCGACCAGGATCCTGCGGACGATCTTCGGCCCCATCAGTCCGCGGCGGGAGCGCTGGACCTTCGTCCGCCCCGGCAACGTGGCCTCGAGCTTCACCGCCAGGCTCTCCGCGAACGCTCCTAGATCATCGGAGTCCGATCGCAGCGACGCCGCCACCAGGTCGAAGTCAAAGGCCGCGCCTTCCACCGGTTCCAGACTACCTCTCGACCCACGCCCGCGCGCGCTCGAGCGCGCGGTGCCAGTCGTGCAGCAGCGACTCGCGCTGATCGGCGCCGATCGCCGGCTCGTAGCGCCGATCGTCGCCCCCGCGTCTGGAGAGCTCGTCGATCGTCCAGATCCCGGCGCCGACCCCCGCGAGGTAGGCCGCACCGAGCGCGGTCGTCTCGGCGATTTCCGGGACCGACACCGGCACGCCGAGGACGTCGGCCTGGAACTGCATCAGCCAGCCGTTGACAGTCGCGCCGCCGTCGGCCCTGAGCTCGTCGAACTGCACGCCGGAGGCCGACTCCATCGCGCGGACCGCGTCGACCGCCTGGTAGGCGATCGCCTCCAGCGTCGCGCGCGCGACCTGGGCCCGCCCGCTGCCGCGTGTGAGCCCGACGATCGTCCCGCGCGCATACGGATCCCAATGCGGCGAGCCCAGCCCGGTCAGCGCCGGGACGAAGTAGACGCCGTCGTTTGACTGAAGCGACGCCGCCAGCTGCTCGGACTCCGCCGCCGCCTCGATGATCCCGAGCCCGTCGCGCAGCCACTGCACGGCCGCGCCGGTGACGAAGATCGCCGCCTCGAGCGCGTACGAGAGCCGCTCCCCGATCCCCCAGGCGACTGTGCTCAGCAGCCCCTCCACCGGCTCCGGCGCCCGGTAGCCGGCGTTCTGGAGCACGAACGAGCCGGTCCCGTAGGTGTTCTTGCCGTGGCCGGGATCGACGCACGCGTGGCCGAACAGCGCCGCCTGCTGGTCGCCGGCGACGCCACACACCGGGACTTCCCCGCCGAACAGCCCCGTCGTCCCGAGCACGCCGCAGCTCGTCCGAACGGGCGCGAGCGAGCGCTCGGGAACCCCGAACAGGTCGAGCAGCTCGCGATCCCAGGAGCCCGCCCGGATGTCGAACAGCATCGTCCGCGAGGCGTTCGACGGGTCGGTCGCGAGCTCGCCTGTCAGCTTGAAGATGACCCACGAGTCGATCGTCCCGAACACCGCCCGCCCCGCTCGCGCGCGCTCGCGCAACCCGTCGACGTTGGCGAGCAGCCATTCAATCTTGGTGGCGCTGAAGTACGGGTCGAGGACCAGGCCGGTCCGCTCCCGGATCAGTGCTTCGCGCCCCGCCGCCCGGAGCTCGTCGCAACGCGCCGCCGTGCGCCGGTCCTGCCACACGATCGCCCGGGCCAGCGGCTCGCCGCTGGCCGGGTCCCAGACGCAGACCGTCTCGCGCTGATTGGTGATTCCGATCGCGTCGAGCTCGCCCGGGCGCAGTCCGGCGTCCGCCAGCGCCTCCCGCGCAACCGCCTCGGTCACCCGCCAGATCTCTGCGGCGTCGTGCTCGACCCAGCCGGGCTGGGGGAAATGCTGCGCGAACTCGCGCGCTGCCCGCCCGATCAGCTCAGCCTGGAGATCGAACACCAGGCACGTGGTGCCGGTCGTGCCCTGATCGATCGCCAGGATCATCGCGGGGAATGTATAAGGGGGCGGCCCTGCGGGGGCCGCCCCTGGGGTTCTAGCTTTCGCGGGGTGACGGCACTCGCGCCGATCCGGCGATTCACCGCAACCGACGAGGGGAAGCCCAGCTCCATGACCGACTCAGACACGACATCAGTACCGCTCCTGCACCTCAATGACGGCAACCGGATTCCGCAGCTCGGGCTTGGGGTCTTCAAGGTCCCGCCCGATGACGCCGCCGACGTGGTCCGCACCGCGCTGCAGGCCGGCTACCGCCACATCGACACCGCTGCCGCCTACGGCAACGAGACGGGCGTCGCGGAGGGGATCGAGCGCAGCGGCGTCCCGCGCGAGGACGTGTTCGTCACGACCAAGCTGTGGAATGGCGACCACGGTCGCGATCGCGCGCGGCGCGCGCTCGAGGGCAGCCTCGAGCGGCTCGGCTTCGAGTTCGTCGACCTGTACCTGATCCACTGGCCGGTGCCGGGGCAGGACCAGTACGTCGAGACCTGGCAGACGTTGATCGAGCTGAAGGCCGAGGGCCGCGTCCGCTCGATCGGCGTGTCGAACTTCCTGCTCGGGCACCTCGAGCGGATCATCGGCGAGACCGGCGAGACTCCGACCGTCAACCAGATCGAGCTCCACCCGCGCCTCGTTCAGGCGGAGCTCCGCGGCTTCCATCAGGAGCACGCGATCCTGACAGAGGCGTGGAGTCCGCTGGGCCGCGGCGAGCTGCTCGATCAGACGGCGATCGTCGGGGTCGCACGAGCCCACGGCCGCACGCCGGCCCAGGTGATGATCCGCTGGCATCTCCAGCTCGGCAACGTCGTGATCCCGAAGTCGGTCACGCCGTCGCGGATCGAGGAGAACTTCGACGTGTTCGACTTCGTGCTCGACGACGAGCAGATGCGCTCGATCTCCGAGCTCGACGCCGGCCACCGGTACGGACCCGATCCGGCGCAGTTCGGCTGAGCGCTCCCGGTCGCGGCTAGATTGCGCCCCGCCCGGCGAGGACCACGCCGACCGTCGCCGTGATCACGATCATCGCGATCACGAACTGCAGCCGCAGCACGCTCCTCGTCGGTCGCCGGCGCGCTAGCTGGCGCCGTGAGCACGAGCTGATGAAAATGCCCTTGCCCTCCACCTATCTCTCCTCGGACTGACCCTCGGCAGACGATGCAACCGTCGCGACTCAGCGCAGTCAAGCGGACGGCGCGGACAGATCCCGGAAATTGGACGGTTTCGATCCGGCGGGCGCGAGCCGATCGCCCGTCCCCACGCGCCACTATTGTGCCGCGCGAACGCAACCACAGGAGGCTGAAGTTGCCCGAGGTCGAGGCCCACATCACGGGCACGGTTTGGAAGATCGAGGTCGAGGTCGGAGACAGCGTCGAGGAAGGGGACACGGTCGTGATCCTCGAGTCGATGAAGATGGAGATGCCGGTCGAGGCCGAGGACCCAGGTGTCGTGAAGGAGATCCGTTGCGCGGAGGGTCAGTCGGTGTCGGAGGGCGAGACTCTCGTTGTCCTCGACTAGCTCCGCCCGCGGCCGGCTGCTCGTCGACGAGCCGGCACCAGGTGTCACCCGGCTGACGATCTCCAACCCCGGCAAGCGCGGCGCGCTCGACCACGCGATCCTCGACGCGTTCGCCTCGACCCTTCGCGAGCTCGATTCGCGGTGCGTGATCATCACCGGCGAGGGCGACATCTTCTCGGCCGGCTACGACATCGGCGACCTGCCCGAGCCGGTCTTCGCCAACGAGGCGGAGCGGCTCGTCGCGCATCCGTTCGCCGCCGCGCTCGACGCGATCGACGCCTACCCCTACCCGACGCTCGGCGCGCTCAACGGCCACACGATCGGCGGCGGCCTCGAGCTCGCGCTGTCATGCGATTTGCGGATCGCTGCCGGCACGATCGCGCTCGCGATGCCGCCGGCGAAGCTCGGACTCGTCTACTCGCACACTGGGATCCGCAAGTTCATCGACGCGATCGGCGCCGCCCACACGCGCGAGCTGTTCCTGCTGGGACGTCGGATCGACGCCCGCACCGCACACGATTGGGGGCTGGTCAACACGATCGCCTCGGCCGACCAGCTCCCCGAGCAGGCGGTCGAGATCGCGAAGGAGCTCGCGGGCAACGCGCCGTTGGCCCAGCGCGGCAACAAGCGCGTGATCCGTGCGGTGCTCGACGCCCAGGCCACGCTGGACCCCGAGATCGAGCGCGAGCTGATCGAGCTCCGCCGCGCCTGCTTTGCCTCGGAGGACTTCCGCGAAGGGGTGCGGGCGTTCGCCGAGAAGCGCCCGCCGCGCTGGCGCGGCAGCTGAGCGCAGCGACATACTGATCCCGATGGGCAAGTTCCCGATGCTGGCCTTGGTCGCCGTCGCGGCCGTCGTCGCCGCGGTCGTGGGTGTGACCCACAGTCAGACCGCTGGGCGCGCCGCGCACGCCGGAGCCGTCGACGTGACGGTCGAGAGCGACGCGGTCGGGCGCCCGATCCCGGCCGGCTTCGTCGGGCTCTCGTTCGAGTACCCGTCGCTCGAGACCTACGCCGGGACCGACCCGGCCGCGCCCAACCCCGTGTTCGTGCAGCTCGCACGCAACCTCGCCCCGGGTCAGCGACCGGTGCTCCGGATCGGCGGCGACACGACCGATTCGACCGCGGTTCTGAGCTCCGGGCAGCGCCCGCCGCTGGGGATCAGGTACACCGTCGACAGTCGCTGGCTCGCCGTGATCGGCTCGCTCGCACGCCGTCTCGACGCGCGGATGGTGTTCGGCATCAATCTCGAGGAGAACAGCCCGAGCCTCGCCGCGGCCGAGGCCCGTGCGCTCGTCGGCGCCGTCGGCCCGAGCCGGGTCGAGGCGCTCGAGATCGGAAACGAGCCCGAGCTGTACCACGCGTTCGCGTGGTATGCGCTCGGCGGCCGCCGCTACTACGGGCGCCCCGCCGGCTATGACTTCCACGACTTCGTGCCCGAGTTCTCGCGAATCGCCGACAAGCTGCCGCGGGTCGCGCTCGGCGGTCCGAACACGGGCTCGCCGTTGTGGTTCCCCGACCTCGGCTCGTTTCTCGCCGCCGAGCCTCGCGTTCGATTGGCGACGCTTCACCGCTACCCGCTGAAGAAGTGCTCGGCCTCGGCCCACGTGACGATCGGCCAGCTGCTCGCCAGGCGCTCGGCGCAGGGGTTCGCGGCCAGCGTCACGCGCTATGTTCCGACCGCCCACGCCCACGGCGTGCCGGTTCGAATCGACGAGATGAGCGCCGTCTCGTGCGGTGGCGCCCGCGGCGTCAGCAACACATTCGCGACCGCGCTGTGGTCGGTCGATGCTCTGTTCCGGCTCGCGCGCGGCGGCATCGACGGCGTCAACATCCACACCCGACCGGGCACGAGTGGCGAGCTGTTCACGATTCACCGCGCCGGCGGCCGCTGGCGCGCCACGATCCACCCGCAGTACTACGGGTTGCTGATGTTCGCGCAGGCCGCGCCGCCGGGTGCGCGGTTGCTGCGGATCTCGGGCTCCGCCGGCCGTCAGGTTCAGACGTGGGCGACGCGCGCGCCCGGCGGGCGCGTCCGCGTCGTGCTGATCAACAAGAGCGAACGCGGCGACCGCGTGGTCAGGCTGCGCGTGCGCGGAGTCAGCGGAACGGCGGTCCTGAGGCGACTGCTGGCGCCGCGGGCGTCGGCGAGCTCGGGCGTGACCCTCGGCGGCGAGCCGATCGGTCCCTTCACCGGCCGGCCCACAGGGCGGCCCGCAACGGTGTCGCTCACCCCGACCGCCGGCCAGTACGACGTGACCGTGCCCGCCGCGAGCGCCGCGATGCTGACGCTCGGCGCGGCGCCCTCTCGCTAGCGTCGCCGACGGGCTCGGAGCCGTCCGGCGCATCTCATAGTTTGTTGCCCGTGCCGCCACAGATCACGCGCGAGGAGTCCCTCCGTCTCGGCGAGCTCGAGGACCGCGCCGAGATCGAGGCGCTGGTCCAGCGCGCCTGGCGCGCGCGCGTCGAGCGGTTCGGCGACGCGACCGACATGTGCTCGCTCGTCAACGCCAAGTCGGGCGGCTGCGCCGAGGACTGTGGCTTCTGCGCGCAGTCGCGTTACGCCGACGCCGAGACGCCGATGCACGCGATGATGGAGCCCGAGCAGATCCTCGAGCATGCGCGCGCCGCGGAGGCGGCCGGCGCCCACCGCTTCTGCATGGTCACCCAGGGCCAGGGCCTGTCCAAGCGTGACTTCGAGAAGGTCCTCGCCGGCGCGCGGCTGGTCGCCGAGCACACGAACCTCAAGCGGTGCGTGTCGATCGGCCACATGTCCATGCAACGCGCGCAGGCGCTCAAGCAGGCCGGCATCCAACGCGTGCACCACAACGTCGAGACGGCCGAGTCCTACTACCCAGAGGTCTCGACCACGGTCCGCTATGAAGGGCGGCTGCGGACGATCGACGCGGTCCGCGAGGCCGGCCTCGAGACGTGTGTGGGCGGCATCCTGAACCTCGGCGAGTCGCGCGAGCAGCGGGTCGAGATGGCGTTCGAGCTCGCTCGCATCGATCCGACCAGCGTTCCGATCAACCTTCTGAACCCGCGGCCGGGGACGAAGTTCGGCGAGCGCGAGCTGATGGATCCGTGGGAGGTCGTCAAGTGGATCGCGATCTTCCGCCTGATCCTCCCCGAGGCGCTGTTCCGGCTGTGCGGCGGTCGCGTCGAGAACCTCGGCGAGCTCCAGGCGACGGCGGTCAAGGCCGGTCTCAACGGCGTGATGATGGGCAACTTCCTGACGACGCTCGGCAACACGCCCGAGCAGGACCGTGAGATGTTCGAGGATCTGGGGCTGAACATCGCCCGCCACCCAGACAACGGCGCCAACCCGCGCCCGGACAACCGCTCCGGCTGGCTCGACGGCGAGACGCCGGATCTTGTCGCTACGGCGCTCGGCGCCGAGCCTCCCGCCGAGCTCGACGTGCGCCTCTGGGACCCCTCCTCGCAGCTGCGGTTCCGGCGCAAGCGGCATGTGCCGCCCAGGCCCGACGGAGCCCCGACGAGCGGACGCGATCTCGCCGCATGATCGAGATCGAGGCCCGGCTGAATGAACTGAAGGCGCTCGGCCTCCACCGCCGCACTCGCATGGTCAGCGGACCGCAGGGCCCGCACGTGCTGCTCGACGGCAAGCCGGTGCTGCTGCTGTGCTCGAACAACTACCTCGGCCTTGCCGATCACCCCAAGGTCAGAGAGGCGGCGGCCGAGGCCGCGATGCGGTGGGGCGTCGGCGCCGGTGCCTCGCGGCTCGTGTCGGGGACGATGACGATCCACCGACGGCTCGAGGAGCGCCTGGCCGAGTTCAAGGGCCAGGAGGCTGCCCTGCTGTTCGGGTCCGGCTACCTGGCCAACGTCGGCACGATCTCCGCGCTCGCCCGGCCTGGTGATGTTGTCTTCTCGGACGAGCTCAATCACGCGTCGATCATCGACGGATGCCGGCTCTCGCGCGCCGAGACCTTCGTCTATCAGCACTGCGATCCCGAGCATCTGGCGTGGGGCGTCGCCCAGGCCGACGGCCGCGGCGCCTTGATCGTCACCGACAGCGTGTTCTCGATGGATGGAGACATCGCGCCGCTTACCGAGATCGTCGAGGTCGCGCAGCGACATCGCGTCCGCATCCTCGTCGACGAGGCGCACGCGACCGGCACGCTTGGCCCCGACGGCCGCGGCGCGGTCGCCGCTGCCGGGCTCGAGGACGAGATCGACGTGATCGTCGGCACGCTCGGGAAGTCGCTCGGTGCCTACGGCGCGTTCGTCGCGTGCGAGGTCAGGATGGCTCGCTTCCTGCTCAACGCGGCCCGCACCTTCATCTTCTCGACCGCGCTGCCGCCGCCCGCGGTCGCCGGCGCACTGGCCGCGCTCGAGCTCCTGCTCGAGCGTCCCCGCCGCGTCGAGAAGCTCCAGGCGAACGCGTCCGCGCTCCGCGACGAACTCCGCTATCAGGGGTTTGAGCTGCCCGGGTCGAGCACCCAGATCGTGCCGCTCGTGCTCGGCGACGCCGAGCTGTCGATGAGGGTCTGCGAAGCCGCGCTCGAGGCCGGGGTGTTCGCCCAGGCGATCCGGCCGCCGACGGTCCCCCCCGGAACCTCGCGTCTGCGACTCGCGGTGATGGCATCGCACCGCGAAGAGGAGCTGCGGGCCGCCGCGCGCACGCTTGGCCACGCCGCTCGCGCCGCCGGCTTTGACCCGAAGCTCGAGCCCGCTCCGCCGCTCAGCGAGATCGACTCGCCCGGCGCCGTCTTCGACCACGAAGCGCCGGCGCCCGTCGCGCGAGCCGCGTAGAGCGCGTGCGCGGCTGCTTCGTCACCGGGACCGACACGGGCGCCGGCAAGACGGTGCTCGCATGCGCGATCGTGGCCTCGCTCGCCGCGCGCGGCGTCCGCGTCGCCGCGCGCAAGCCGGTCATCACCGGGCTGCAGGAGCCAGTCGATCCCGACTGGCCGCGCGACCACGAGCTGCTCGCGCGAGCCTCGGGCTGCACGCCTGCGGAGGTGGTGCTCGCGTCGTTCGGGCCGCCCGTGTCGCCCCATCTCGCACTCGAGCTCGCCGGCGCCTCGCTCGACCCGGCCGCGCTGTCGGCGTGGCTGCTCGACGCCGGTAATGATGCGGAGATGCTCGTCGTCGAGGGGGTCGGCGGCCTGCTGGTCCCGCTCACCGACGGCTACGACGTGCGCGGGCTGGCCGCCGATCTCGGGCTGCCGGTTGTGATCGCCGCCCGCCCCGGGCTCGGGACGATCAACCACACACTGCTGACGCTCGAGGCCGCGCGGAGCGCCGGACTCGAGATCGCCGGCGTCGTCTTGACGCCGTGGCCGCTCGCGCCGAGCGCCATCGAGCGCTCCAACCGCGAGACGATCGAGCGGCTCGGGCAGACCGAGGTCGCGACCCTCCCCCAGATTGCCCGCGGCGAGCCGGGGCTGCTCGCGGCGGCCGGCGATCTGCTCCCGCTCGAGCGCTGGATCGGCGCGGCCGCGCTGCGCTAACTTCACCGCCGTGCTCGTCGTGATCGGTGTCGTGCTGGCGCTCGTACTGGCGATCGTGGTCCTGCTTTCGCTCCCCTCGTCCGCGCCCTGGGCCTCCCCCTGGCGCCACCTGTGGCGCGAGGCCGCCTACCGCACGCGCAACACCTGGGACGAGTTCTCGGACTGGCTGCACTCGGGCCCGCGCGCGCCCTGACCGGCGCACGGGTTCCGACCGGGTGGCGAGCTAGTTTGGCCCGATGCGATCATCCGATGAGCTCGCGGCCGCCGACCGCAGCCACCTCTGGCACCCATTCACCCAACAGCGTGGCTGGTGCGATCAGGACGCACCGCTGGTGGTCGATCACGGCGAAGGCACGACGCTCTATGACCGCGATGGGCACGGGTACATCGACGGCGTCTCCTCGCTGTGGTGCAACGTCCACGGCCACCGTCACCCGGCGATCGACCAGGCGATCCGCGACCAGCTCGACCGGGTCGCACACTCGACGATGCTCGGGCTCACGCACGAGCCCGCGATCGGGCTGGCCGAGGCCCTGATCGCGATCGCGCCCGACCCCCTGACCCGGGTGTTCTACTCCGACAGCGGCTCGACCGCGGTCGAGATCGCGCTGAAGATGGCCTTTCAGTTCTGGGCACAGCGCGGCGAGCGACAGCGATCGCGCTTCATCTGCCTCGAGAACGCCTACCACGGCGACACGATCGGCTCGGTCTCGGTCGGAGGCATCGAGCTGTTCCACTCGCTCTATCGCCCGCTCCTGTTCGACGCCTGGCAGGTCCGCAACGGCGACGCCGAACAGCTCGCCGAGCTCCTTGGCGAGCACGGGGACACCGTCGCCGCCGTGATCGTCGAGCCGCTCGTCCAGGGGGCGGCGGGGATGCTGATGGCCCCGCCCGGTTACCTGCGTCGCGTGCGCGAGCTCTGTGACCGCCACGACGTGCTGCTGATCTGCGACGAGGTCGCGACCGGCTTCGGGCGCACCGGCACGATGTTCGCCTGCCAGCAGGAGCAGGTCGCGCCCGATCTGATGTGCGTCGGCAAGGGCCTGACCGGGGGCTACATGCCGCTGGCGGCGACGCTCGCAACCGAGCGGATCTACGACGGCTTCCTCGGTGCCCAGGAGGATTACCGCACCTTCTTCCACGGCCACACCTACACAGGCAATCCGCTCGCCTGCGCGGCCGGCATCGCGACCCTGGAGACGTTCGAACGCGAGCGCACGCTCGCGTCGCTGCAGCCCAAGATCGAGCTCCTCTCGCGCCTGCTCGAGAACCGGATCACGACCCTGCCGGGCGTGGCCGAGGTTCGCCAGCGTGGCTTCATGGTCGGGATCGAGCTGATCGAGCAGCCACCCGAGCTCCAGCTCGGGCACCAGGTGACGCTCGCCGCTCGCCGTCGCGGCGCGATCATCCGCCCACTTGGCGACGTCGTCGTGCTGATGCCCCCGCTCGCGATCACCGAGTCCGAACTGCGACGGCTGGTTGCGATCACCGCCGCCTCAATCGCAGAGGCGACCGCAGGAAGGCTGCGGACCGCCGCGTAGCCGCGGTGCGCCAGGGGGGCCGCCCCTAGCCGCGATGCGCCGGGGACCGCGGGGCGGAGCGGCCGGGGCCTACTCGTCGTAGGGCGAGAAGTCGCGCTTGCGCGCGCCGCAGACGGGACAGAACCACGTCTCGGGGATGTCCTCGAACGGCGTGCCGGGCGGAATCCCGCCGTCGGGATCACCCTCCTCGGGGTCATAGATGAACCCGCATGATTCGCACATCCACTTCACGGCCGCGAAGGGTAGCGGGGTATGCGGTTGAGGATGGCTCAAGCCGCCTCCGTCCACCGCCCGCCGGCCCGTCCGCGATAGGGTCGCGGATCATGAGCGTCGATCAGCCGGCCCCGGGCGAGGAGCTGAACGTTGGAGCGCCGACGGTGCCGCGGCCGGCGGCGACGGTAATCCTGTTGCGCGGTGGTCGTGACGCGCTCGAGGTCCTGCTGGTCAGGCGCAACCCCAAGTCGCGGTTCATGGGCGGCGCCTGGGTGTTCCCCGGCGGCGCCGTCGATCGCGGCGAGGGCGAGGGGCAGGGTGCGCTTCGGGCGGCCGCGGTGCGCGAGCTCGACGAGGAGGCCGGGATCCGGATCTCCGGCCCCGACGAGCTCGTCCCGTTTTCGCGATGGATCACGCCACCGGAGGTCAAGATCCGATTCGACGCCTGGTTCTACCTCGCGTTTGAGCCCGAGGGCCAGGAGCCGAAGATCGATGGGAACGAGATTGTCGGAGTGCGGTGGTATTCGCCCAAGGGCGCGCTCGACGCGTTCAACCGCGGCGACCTGTTCCTCGTGTTCCCAACCGTCAAGCATCTCGAGCAGCTGTCCCGGTTCCGCTCGGCCCAGGAGCTGGTCGCGCACGCACGCGGGCGCGAGGTGCTGCCGGTCGAGCCTCGTGTGGTGATGGGCGAGCACGGTGGCGAGATGGCCCGGATCGTGCTCCCCGGCGAGCCGGGCTACGACGACTAGCAGGCCCCAGAACGCCCGCGAAATCCCGAGCAGCGGCCCGCGCTGGGCCCATATACTCGCGCTGTGACGGCCTCGCTGCCCAGTGACGTGCAGGCGGTGTTCGACCGCTTCATCACCACCGAGTACACGACCGTCGACCGGCGGGGGCAGCCGATCACCTGGCCGGTCACCCCGTACTACTCGCCCGGCGAGCCGTGTATCGACGTCACCACCGGCCTCGGCTACCCCAAGAAGGCCAACGACGCGCGCGCCAACCCGATGGTCGCGCTGCTGTTCTCCGAGCCGACAGGCAGCGGCCTGACCGGGCCGCCGATGGTGCTGGTCCAGGGCTCGGCGCGGGTTGACGACGCCGACCTCGAGGCCAACCGCAGCCGCTACGCACGCGAATCGATCGCGAAGCTCCCGGCGACCGCCAAGCTCCACCCGCCGGCCGCGGTCCAGAAGCGGATGGGCTGGTACTACACCCGCATCTACGTCCACGTCCGCCCCGAGCGCATCTATGTCTGGCGAGGCGGCGACCTCGCAACCGAGCCCGAGCTGTACGACGCGCACATGGAGGAGGTGCGCTCCGGGCACTCCGAGGAGCCCGAGAGCACCCATGCCGAGCCGGCGGGCGGCGCGACGGCCTGGGATGCTCGGATCGGCGAGCTGGGGCGGCGCTATCCGACCGCGGTGCTGTCGATCGTCTCGCCCGACGGCTTTCCATTCGCGGTCCGCGTTCCGGTCAGCGCCGACGAAGGCCGGCGCCAGATCCGGATCGAAGCCGCGCCCAGCGGCGTCCCGCTGGCGCCCGGACTCGCGTGCCTGACCGCGCACGTCCACGGCCCCGACTTCACCTGGCAGCAGAACTTCCAGGTCCGGGGCGACCTCGTCGCGACCGGGGATGGCTGGGCGCTCGTACCGCACAAGCTCGTCGGCGGCTTCGAGATCCCCCGCTCGCGGCTCGCGATGTTCAAGGAGAACGCGACCAAGGTCAAGCGGTTTCACCGAATCGCCAAGCAAGAGCTGGCGAAACGCGGCTGATGGCGGCCGCGGCGTCCTCCACCGGCGGCCGCTTGACAGTTGCCGTGACGGGGCCGACCGGAGACATCGGACGTTCGCTGCTGCGAGCGCTCGAGCGACGCAGCGAGATCGGCAGGGTCGTGGCGATGGCGCGACGGCCGTTTGACCCCAGCTCCGCCGGGCTGCGGAAGACCGAGTACCGCCAGGGCGACGTCCTCGATCGACCGGCGCTCGACGAGCTGTTCGCGGACGCCGACGCGGTCGTCCATCTCGCGTTCGTGATCATGGGCAACCGAGAGCAGACCGAGAGGGTCAACCTCGAGGGCTCCCGCAATGTGTTCGAGGCGGCGGTCGCGGCCGGCGCCAGCCGCTTGGTCTACGCCTCGTCCGTCGCCGCCTACGGCTTCCACGCTGAGAATCCCTCGCCACTGACCGAGGAGGTCCCGCCGCGCGGGACCGACCGTCACTACTACTCGGCGCAGAAATCCGAGCTCGAGGGCGTGCTCGAGCAGGTCGTGTCCGGCAGCAAGACCGATGCGTACGTGTTCCGACCCTGCATCGTGGCGGGGCCCGACGCGCTGCTGCTGCTCGAGAACATCCCCTACATCCAACTGTCCGAGCGGATGCCCGACGTGGTCCTGCGTGCGCTCGAGCTGCTGCCGGTGCTCAAGCCGGTGCTTCCCGATCCCGGCATCGAGTTCCAGCTCGTTCACCACGACGATGTCGCGAGCGCGTTCTGTGCCGCGGTCCTCGGCCGCGGGCCGCCGGGCGTCTACAACCTCACCGGCCCGGGCGCGTTGACCATGTCCGACGTCGCCGACGCGCTCGGCTGGTACAGCGTGCCGCTGCCCGAGTTCGCGCTCGGCGCGACCGCCGAGCTCGTCGCCCACCTCCCTTTCGTTCCCGCCGAGGCCGAGTGGATCGAGAGCTTCAGGGTGCCGGTGCTGATGGACGCCGCCAAGGCCAGGCGCGAGCTGCGCTGGCACCCCCGCCACGAAGCGCGCGAGACCCTGCGCGCGATGGTCGACCGGGCGCGGTCTGAGCAGGTGATCCGTTGATTGGCCCGGGGGCGGAGTGGCGCCCGGGAACGGAGTGGCGCCCGGGGGCGGAGCAGCGCCCGGGGGCGAAATAGCGCCCGGGCGCGTTTGGTACGCAAACAATTTGCGTACACTAGGAGCTGTGACCCGCGCAACCGTTGCCTTCGTCCGCAGCTCCGAGGAGCTCCAGCCGCGTGACGATCTGGAGATCGTCGCCACGATTACGGACGAGCTCGGCGATGCGCTGAGGCTGCTCGCCGACGGCCGCGCGCAAACGCTGTACGTCGAGAGCCTGCGATCGGTCGCCGGTTCGCTCGGCGAGCTCACGCGGCTGCTCGGGTGGCTGGATGCGTACGACGCCGATCTGCTCGCGGCCGACGTCAACCTCGACACCCGCACCCCCGTCGGTCGCAGGACGCTGGCGGTGGTGCGCGAGATCGAGCGCTGGGGCCGCGAGCCCGAGTCTCCCCGCCGGCCCCGGGGCCGGCCCGGCCTGGCCCGCACCTCGCCCGACGTGGCCGAGCGCGTCGCCACGCTGCGTGCGCGCGGTCTCAGCCTCCGCGCGATCGCTGAGGATCTGAACGCGCAGGGGATCCCGACCCCGCGAGGAGGCTCGAGCTGGCGCGCATCGAGCGTCCAGGCGGCGATCGGCTACAGGCGCCCGCCGCCACCGCCTCCGGGAGCGCCCGGCCCGCCGCGCCACCCGCGCAAGCCGGAACACGCCGACCCCGACCCCGGCCACGGGACCCACCCCGACCCCGGCCCCGGCCCCGGCCCCGGCCCCGACGGTCCGCGACACCACCGCAAGCCCCACCGATGACCGCCGTGATCACCAGCTTCGGCGCGCTCGGGGTGTTCTTGCTGATGGTTCCCGAGAGCGCCTGCATCCCGGTCCCGAGTGAGGTCACGCTGCTGTTCTCGGGGTTCGCCGTGAGCCAGGGCTGGATGAGCTTCCCGCTCGCGGTGCTCGCGGCGACGGCCGGCAACCTCGTCGGCTCGCTGATCGCCTATGGGATCGGCGCGACCGGGCTGCTGCACCGGCTCCCAGGCGTTCGCGGGCTCGCCGCCCGCTCGGAGCGAATGCTCGAGGTGCACGGTCTCAGGGCGGTGTTCATCGCCCGGCTGCTGCCGCTGGCGCGGACGTTCGTGTCGCTGCCGGCGGGCGCGAGACGGGTGCCGCTGATCCCGTTCGTCGTGCTGACGACGCTCGGGTGCGCGATCTGGGCGGTGCTGTTCGTGCTGCTCGGGCTGCTGTCGGGAACCGCGTGGCAGGCGGTCAACTCGATCCTCGGAAAGGCGCTGCTGGCCGGCGCCGGCGGCGCGCTCGCGGTCGCGGTGATCCGCCGCAAGCGTCGCTCAGCGCCCTAGATGGTCGATTTCCACGGTCGCCTGGGGGGTCGCGCGCTCAAGCATCACGCTCCTCCTGCGAGATCACGTGCAGGACGGCGTTGATCAGCGCCAGGTGGGTGAACGCTTGCGGGAAGTTGCCGAGGTGCCGGCCGCTGCGTGCGTCGAGCTCCTCGGCGTACAGCATCAGCGGTGAGGCCTGGGCCAGCAGCCGCTCGCACAGCGCCGCCGCGCGTTTGGCCTCGCCGATCTCCGCCAGCGCCGAGACCAGCCAGAACGAGCAGATCAGGAAGGTACCCTCCGCCCCGCTGAGGCCGTCGTCGGTCTCCTCGACCTTGTAGCGAAGGACGAAGCCGTTCACTGACAGCTCACGCGCAACTGCCCGTACCGTGTTCCTGACGCGGTCGTCGTCGGGCGGCAGGAACCGAACCAGCGGGACCAGCAGCGTCGAGGCGTCGAGCGCATCGGTGCCGTAGTGCTGGCGAAAGACGCCACGATCGCTGACGCCGCGCTCGAGGATGTCGGCCTTGATCTTCTTCGCCATCTGCTCCCACTCGGCGGCGACCTCGCGCTCGCCGACCAGCTCCGCGAGGCGAGCGCCGCGATCGACCGCGACCCAGCACATCAGCTTCGAGGACACGTAGTGTTGCGGCGCCCCGCGAGCCTCCCAGATGCCCTGGTCGGGGTGCTGCCAGGCTTCCAGCGCGCAACCGACCTGAGCGCGCAGCACCGGCCACAGCCGCTGCGGCACGTGGCCGCCGACCTTCGTGTGCAGATAGGCGGAGTCGAGCACCGCCCCGAAAACATCGTTCTGACGCTGGCTGAAGGCGCCGTTGCCGATCCGGACCGGGGTCGCGGAGTCGTAGCCGGAGAGGTGGTCGAGCGTCTGCTCGGTCAGGTCGCACTCACCGCCGAGGCCGTACATGATCTGCAGCGCGCCGTCGCCCTGGCGCTCGATGTCGGCAACGAACTGCATGAAGTCGTCGGCCTCCCAGTCAAACCCCAGGGCGTGCAGCGCCCACAGCGTGAAGGTCGCATCGCGCATCCAGCAGTAGCGGTAATCCCAGTTGCGCTCGCCGCCAGGGGTTTCGGGTAGCGAGGTCGTCGCAGCGGCGACCGTGGCTCCGGTCGGGGCGTAGGTCAATCCTTTGAGCGTCAGCGCCGAGCGCTGCAGGTGTTGCCGCCAGCGGTGATCCGGGAAGCGCCCGCCGGCCAGCCAGTTGCGCCAGTAATGCGAGGTCGTGTCCATCCGCTCGACCGCGTCCTCGAGCCCGGCCGGACCCTCGATCCCGTGCTTCCAGCTGAGCGAGACGAAGCAGCGCTCCCCTTCGCGTAGCTTGTGGCGCGCCCTCGCCCGGTTGCCTTCGATCCCGATCCGCAGATCCGAGACCAGCCGGACCGTCGTCTCGCCATCAGTCGCCTCGGCGGCCAGCCAGTTGTCCTCGAGCAGCTGCCAGCGCGCCGGGGCGCGGCCATAGTTGAAGAGCGGCTCGCAGACCGCCTCGACCTGGACCTCGCCCTGGATGCACTCGACCAGCCGGACCAGCATGTGGTCGGCGTCGTAGTCGGTCGGCGGCCGCGTGTAGGAGGTGTCGTCGGCGCGCTCGTCGTGCCAGCGCCCGATCGTCAACCCGTCGCGGACGATGATCCACCCCGACGGCGTCATCCACGTCGTCTCGAGAATCATCGTTCCCGGCATGTAGCGGACCGACAGCGGCACCAGCGTCCCGTACGGGCCGACGCGGAATGAACCCGCGCGCCGGTCGAGCATCGCGCCGAACACGCTCGGCGAGTCGAACCGCGGGATGCACATCCATTCGACGCTGCCGTCAGATGCGACCAGCGCGCCCGTGTGGCAGTCCGAAAGGAATCCGTAGTCGGCGATCGGCGGGAACACCGAGCCACCCCTGAGCGGCAAGTCGTGCGGGGGAATCGGGATGCTCGGCGTCATCGCGGCGGGAGCGTATCCGCTCACGACGGCTCAGTTGCAACTCCGGCCCCGCGGGCGGCGCCGGTGCAACGCGAGTGGTTCAGCCGCCGCCGTAGGTCACGATCAGGTCGGTGATCACTCCGACCAGGAACCCTGCCGTGACCATCAGCAGCCCGAGCTCTCGATAACCGTAGCGGCGCATGCCGTTCCAGACCTCGCCGATCACGTACAGGATCGCGCCGCCGGCGGCGGCGTAGAACGCGAGCTCGAGCGGGTCGCTGGTGACGCCGTAGCCGACGATCGCGCCGAGGAAAGTCGGGCCTCCGCCGATCAGGCCGGCGAGCCCGATCCAGCGCCACGACGGCTTGACGTCGCCGAGCGGGCCGATGATGCCGAAGCCCTCGGTCGCGTTGTGCAGTGCGAAGCCGATGATCAGCACGGTCGCGAGGCTGATCGCGCCGGCGCGGGCCGAGACACCGATCGCGAGCCCCTCGGCGAAGTTGTGTACCCCGATCGCACCCGCGATCGTCAGCCCGGTTCGGAGCGCGCGGCTGCGGGCGGCGTCAAGCTCGCGGCCGAGGCTGTCGGCTTCGGCCGGGCTGAGGGCGGCCGCCTCGGCGCCGCCTGCAATCGGCGGCGTCCGGCGGCCGATCGGGCGAAGACGCCGCTCGATCGTCGCGAGCCCGGCGCTGCCGGCGGCAAAACCGCCGCCGAGCAGGACCACGAGCCAGATCAGGTACGCGACCGACTGGTGGTGGTGCTTGACGGCAACCAGCGCCGTGTCGACGATGCTGAGCCCGTTCGAGAGGACGTCGACGAAGATGAACGCCAGCACCCCGACCGAGAACATCGCGAGCGCGACGCGGGGGCGGGCGCCGAGCAGCTGCAGCCGCCCAACCGGAAGGCCGAGATAGATCGTGAAGCCCGCGAGCGCTCCGAGAACGATGGTTTGTGCGAAGGACAAGGAGCTTACGAAGTGTTAGGCCACCCTAATGCGGCCGACCGCTGCCAGGCTATCACGTTAGGTTTGCCTAAGTCACCGCTCTGTAATCAGGGATACCAGCCCGTTGCTTGGCTCTTGGTGGCTCGCGGCCGGCGAGGTTAGGTATCGGCGTTCAGGTCCGGCAGGCCCAGCGTCTGCAGCCAGTGGTTGACCGTGATGTTGAGCTGCGTGAACTCACCGGTCCAGATCATGATCCCCATCCCGATCAGCACGACCCCGCCGGCGCCGATCACGAGGCCGTAGTGGCGCTTGACGACGGCGAACGCCGAGGTCGCGGTCCCGAACGCCAGGCCGGTCAGCAGGAACGGGACTCCGAGCCCGGCGCAGTAGACGGCGAGCAGCAACGCCCCGTGCCAGGCCGAGCCCGAGGCGCCGGTGGCGGTCACGATCGCGCCCAGCGTCGGCCCCGTGCACGGCGTCCACGCGAGCGCGAAGGCCGCGCCGGCGATCACCGGACCGCCACGACCGGCGCGCTGCATCAGCGCGTCGACGTGCCACTGGCGGCTGAGCTTGGGAATGAACGGCGCGAGCACGAACAGCACGCCCATCACGATGATCAGCCCGCCCGAGATCTTCAGGGCGGCGGGCCCGGTCAGCGCGGAGTGAAGCGCCTGCTGCCCAAGTAATCCGAGCCCGATGAAGATCGCCGAGAAGCTCGCGATGAACACCAGGCTCGGCCCGATCACCCGCGCCGGGCGAATCTCGCCAGGGGCGACCCCTGCTACGGCCGAGATGTAGCCGGGCACGAGCGGAAGCACGCATGGAGACAGGAAGGAGATCAGCCCCGCGCCAAACGCCACCGGAATTCCGATCCCGGATGCAGGATCCATCGCCGACATTATGTCTCGGGGCCGCGCATGCGCGGCCCCGCGGTGGGGCGCATGCGCCCCACCGGACCCGGGCGCATGCGCCCGGGTCGCCCACCAGCGCATGTGACGGAGTCGTTAGTCGGCTTCGAAACACAGTTACTTTCCGGGTGCGATCCCGTTAGAGTGGGGCAACAGGGTTCTCGTGGAAGCTTCCGCTCTCCCAGCACCATCAGGACTGGCGCGGACTCGGATCGCACTCGGCGCGCCGCTCCTGCGTTTACGCTCAGACGAGCAGCTGGTGGCGATCTTTCGTGGCGGCAATGACGACGCATTTCGCGTCATCTACGAGCGCTACCACCACCGGTTGTTCGCCTACGCGCGCCAGATGCTCCCCGGATCGCGGCCGGACGCCGAGGACGCGCTCCAGGACGTGTTCATCCGTGCCTATGCCGGGCTGCGCGCCAACGACCACCCGCTGGCGTTGCGGGCGTGGCTGTACCGGATCGCGCACAACCGATGCATCGATGAGCTCCGGCGCCCGCCCGCACCGGCGCCCGAGGTGCTCGAGCTCGTCCGCCTGCCGGCGACCGACCCGATCTCCGAAGCCGAGCAGCGCGAGTCGTTGCGACGGCTGATCGAGGACGTCAGGCGGCTGCCCGATCAGCAGCGCTCGGCGCTGTTGATGCGCGAGCTCGGCGGCATGACCTACGCCGAGGTGTCGGACTCGATGAGCGTCTCGGTCGCCGCGGTCAAGTCGCTGCTGGTCCGCGCCCGGGTTGGCCTGGCGCATGCGACCGAGGCTCGCGACACCGCCTGCGCCGATATCCGCGAGGAACTGATCGGTGCTCACGACCGGGGCGTTCGCCCAGGCGGCACGGCGCGACGGCATATCCGCGACTGCGACGGCTGCCGCCGGTTCCGCGGCGAGCTGCGCGGCACCAGCCGCCAGTTCGCGGCCCTGTTGCCTGCGCTCGGCCCGATCGGGATTCTCGCCAACGTGCTCGGATTCGGCGGTGGTGGTGGTGGCGGCGCGGCCGCCTCCGGTGGCGCCGCGGCCTCCGGTGGCGCCGCGGTCGCGGGCACCGGCGGAGCAGCCTCGGTTGGTCTCGTCGCGACCGGCGCCGGCCACGTCGCGACGCTGCTCGCGGCAGCGGTTGTGACCGCCGGCGGCGCGGTCGAGATCCAGCGCACGATCACCCATCACCGAAGCCATCGAAGCCACGCTTCGGCCGCCGGGGCGAAGCCCGCTTCGCAGCCGCGGACGGAGTCGAGCTCGGCCGTACGGGCCGTGACCCACAGCTCCGCCGGCGCCTCGGTCGCGACCGCGCGGGCGGTCATGACCCAGACCCCGGGCGCAAGCCGCGCCGGCACCGCGAAGAGCGCCGCCACGTCGGGCACCGCCCGCCACGCGGCGCGGAGCTCGAGCACCTCATCGAGCTCGACGGGCAGCTCGAACGCAAGCGCCGGCGCCGGCTCGGGGACGGTGAGTGGCGACGGAACGGGAACCTCGACCGCGGGCGGCGGCAGCGGCAGCTCGGTCCCGCCCACCACCGCCGGCACGACGACCGGGTCGGGATCGCCTCCTGACACGGTCACCGGCTCGGGCACCAGCACGACTCCCACGGGCACGCCGGGCACGCCGAGCACGCCGAGCACGCCGACCGGCACGCCTTTGACGCCGCCGACGTCGACCGGAACCGGCTCGGACACCGCGACCGGCTCGGGATCGCCGACCCCGACCTAATCGGACGATCGAGCGCTACCTCGAGAGACTCGACCACGAAGAGGTGCTCGTCAGACGCGGGCGCCGATCGGGGCTCTACACGATCATCGCGATCCACTCGACCGCCCGGGGGCCGTCGCTAGGGGGGTGTCGCATCTGGACCTATGACGACTCGCGCTCGGCGCTGCGCGACGCGCTGCGGCTGTCACGCGCGATGACCTACAAGGCGGCCGTCGCCGATCTACATCTCGGCGGCGGCAAGGGCGTGATCATGACGCGCCACCCGCTCGGTTCGGAGCGACGCCACGCGGTGCTGCTCGACTTCGCCGATGCCGTCGAGTCGATGGGCGGGCGCTACATCAGCGCCGAGGACGTCGGCACCTCGAGCCGCGACATGAGCGTGATCGCCGAGCGGACCGCGCATGTGGCCGGCCTCTCGCGCCGTCGCGGCGGCTCGGGCGACCCGAGTCCGTTCACCGCCCTGGGCGTCGAGTCCGCGATCCGCGCGTGCTGCGAGCGCGTGTTCGGCTCCCCCTCGCTGCGGGGCCGCCGGCTCTGCATCGTCGGGCTGGGGCATGTCGGATCGCGGGTCGCGAAGCGTTGCGCCCGCGCCGGGGCCGAGCTTGTGCTCGCCGACCTCGATCAGGCCAAGCGGGCGATCGCCGCCGGGCTCGGCGGACGGTGGACCACGCCCGAGAAGGCGCTCCGCTCCGAGGTCGACGTGCTCGTGCCGTGTGCGCTCGGCGGCGTACTCGACGACGACACGGTCCCGAACCTGCGCTGCGCGATCGTCGCCGGGGCAGCCAACAATCAGCTCGCGGAGGAGAGAATCGCCGATCAACTGAACGCTCGCGGGATCCTGTGGGCGCCCGACTTCGTCGTCAACGCGGGCGGGTTGATCAACATCGCCGAGGAGCTCGGCGAGTACGACAGCGCCACCGCCCACCGTCGCGTGCGCGGGATCGGCGGCACGCTGCGGCGGATCTTCGACGACGCCGAGTCGATGGACGCGACGCCGCTGACGGCCGCGATGGAGCTCGCGCGGCGACGGCTCGCCGCACCCGACCTCGACGCGGCCTGAGGCTCAGAATCCCCGTCGCGGGCGTTGCACGCCGGGCGGGAGCCTGCCCTCCTCCTCGAGCTTGTCGAGGTGCGCGGCGAGCGTCACCGCGGCCGCCGGTCGCAGCGCCACAGGGACGTCATCCCAGACCTCGTCGAGCAGCTCGTCGAGCGTGCGGCGCCCGTCCGCGAGCGCCAGCTCGAGCCGCCGTTCGCGGTCGAGGCGGTGGGCGATGTACGCGTCGAGTTTCGCGCTCGGATCGGCGACCGGCGGCCCGTGGCCTGGGGCGAGGATCTCGAGCTGGTAGCGGCGGAGCTTCGCGAGCCCGGCCAGATACCCCGACAGCGCCCCGGGGTCGGGGAAGATGAACACGCTGCCCTCGCCCAGGACCGCGTCGCCGGTGAACGCGACCGCCCCGGCGACGTAAGCGAGATGGTCGGGCGCGTGGCCGGGGGTCCGCAACGACGTCAACGGGCCGAACGTGTCGCCGTCACCGAGGCGCACGTCGGGCTCGCCGCGAGCGGCCGCGAGGCGCGCCGCCGGGAATCGCTCGCGGATCGCGGGGAGCGCTTCCGCGTGGTCGGCGTGATCGTGCGTCAAAGCGATCCCCGCGAGCCCGCCGCGGCGCTCGATTTCGGCGCCGAGCGCCTCCAGGTGCTCGGCGAGCGCCGGGCCCGGATCGACCAGCCACGCCGGGTCGCGTCCGAGCAGCCACGCGTTAGTCCCCGACAGCGTGAACGGCCCCGGATTGCCCGCGCGGATCCCGACGATGTCGTGTCCGGGCAGCTCGATCGTGGTCATGCTGGCAGCATGACAGCGCGCCGCTTGTCGGCGTACAGCGCCCGGTCGGCGGCCGCCAGCGCGCGCGACAGTGGAGCATCCGCGTCGAACACGGCGGCGCCGATCGAGACGCCGACCGCGAGGGTCGAGCCGTCGGGGAGCAGCAGCGGCGTCTTGAACGCGTCGCGCAGCTTCCGAGAGACCGCATCGGCCGCGTCGAAGTCGGCAGGCTCGGTCAGCAGGATCGCGAACTCATCGCCGCCCAGGCGCGCGACCGTGTCGGCGTGGCGGACGCTCGCACGCACCCGGTCGGCGAACGCGCACAGGACCTCGTCGCCGCGCTGGTGACCGTGCGTGTCGTTGACCTGCTTGAACTTGTCGAGGTCGAGCAGCAGCAGCGCCGCCTCGCAGTCGGCGCGTTCGCAGCGGCGGGCGGCGGCATCGAGCAGCTCAAAGAACAGCAGCCGGTTGGCGAGCCCTGTCAGTGGATCGTGAAGCGCTCGCTGCGCCTCGCGGATCCGATGCACGCGCTCGCGCCCGAGCAGCAGCATCACGCCGATCACGCCGACCAGCAACGTGACGGCCGCCACCGGCGCGTAGTTGCCGACGACCGCCGCCGTCAGTCCGACCGGAGTCAGCAGGATGTCGATCGTCAGCGGCAGCAGCAATGTGCCGGGGTCTGACACGGGGTCGTTGTGGATCGCGCGGCGCCCCGCGCCGAGGATCATGTCGGCGCCAAACTCGCCGGCGAACACCGCCACGTACAGGAGCCAGTGCGACCAGCTCGCCGGCCCCGGGGCGAGCAGCGACAGCATTACGACGGGAACGATCGCGAACCAGCTGTCGGCGACGGCGGTGGTCACATACCGGGCCGAGCGGTTGCGCACGATGCTCGAGACGATCATGCTCGCGAGCGCGACCGTCGGCACCCAGTTCAGCGGGAACGCGAACATCATCAGCACGAACGCCGGCTGCAGCGTGCTCGCGTACCCGAGCGTCTGGAGGTTGTCGGCATAGCCGGCGGTCAACGGCAGCTTGACCTGCTCGGCCGCGACGAACGACACCACCGCGCCGACGGCAAGGATCGGGTCGAGCGGATGGCCGCCGGGCACCATCGCCAGGATCGCTCCGGCCACGAACAGGAACGGCAGCCACGTGATCGCCGGCTCGCGCGGCTCGAGCGCGTCCAGTTCGCGCTGCGACGGCGTCCGCTCCCGCGACCCCTCGGTCATCCGCAGAAGGCGCGCCGATTCGACATTCGATCCAGTGTCCATGGGGCCCCAAACGATGTATCGGGGGGGCGCCGGGAGAACTTGAGATCGGGTCAGGCGCGCACGAGCGCTCAGCCAAGCGCGGTCCGCCGCTTAGTCACCTCGCGATCGGCACCTGCAGCTCCGTGACCGACGGGCCATCGTCGCCGATCTCGTGATACAGCTCGCGGCTGTAGCCCGCGAGCGTGAAGCCGCTGTCCTCGATCCAGCCGATCAGCGACTCGTATACGGCGCCGATGTTCTCCATCCCGCCGCGGTGGACGACCGACGCCGCCGCCGTACCGCGCGCCTGCGCAACCCGCAGCGGTTGGGTCTTCTTGACGACTATGTCGTGGGCCTCCATGACGGTGCTCCCTTCGATCGCTCGGAGATGTGCCTCGACTCGCCGCAGCCGGCTCCGCTCCTCCGCGACGGTCTGCTCGAGCTCGGCTCGCCGCAGCAGCAGAATCATCAGAGTCAAGGCGCTCGCGGGGTCGCCTCCTCGGATCGACCGTCGGCCGTCCGCGTAACGAAGTGGACGTCGATCAGACCCTCGAGCGAGAAGCCCTCGGCCGCGCCCGGTGAGACGTCGATCAGGAATCGCGGCTCGCCCCACCGCTCGTACTGCTCCCGATCGATGTAGAAGCCGGCGCCGCCGATCTCACCCAGGCGCAGATCATGTGGGCTGACCGGCAGCTCACCGTCCTTCAGGCAGATCGGGGAGCTGCCATCGCAGCAGCCCCCCGACTGGAAGAACATCAGTGCACCGTGGGCGGCCTCGAGGCGATCGATCGCCTCGAGGGCCGCTCGCGTTGCCGAGACCCGCGCGGTCATCTGATCAGAAGAACCCCATCGGGTTCGGGTCGTAGCTGACCAGCAGGCACTTCGTCTGCGAGTAGTGATCGAGCATCATCCGGTGGTTCTCGCGCCCCACCCCGGAGCTCTTGTAGCCGCCGAACGCGGCGTGCGCCGGATACTGGTGGTAGCAGTTGGTCCACACTCGACCCGCCTTGATCGCGCGCCCCATCCGGAACGCACGGCTGCCGTCGCGGGTCCACACGCCGGCGCCGAGGCCGTACATCGTGTCGTTGGCGATCTCGAGCGCCTCCGCCTCGTCCTTGAACGTGGTCACGGCGAGCACTGGTCCGAAGATCTCCTCCTGGAACACGCGCATCTTGTTGTGTCCCTTCAGGACGGTCGGCTCGAAGTAGTAGCCGCCGGCCAGGCGCTCGCTGACCTCGGGCTGCTTGCCGCCGATCAGCACCTCGGCGCCCTCGTCGCGACCGATCGTCACGTAGCTCTCGATCTTCTCGAGCTGGGCGGCGGAGACCTGCGGACCGATCATCGTCTCGGGATCGAGCGGGTCGCCCTGCTTGATCGCCTGAATCCGCTGCAGGCAACGCTCGATGAACTCGTCGTAGATCGACTCGTGAATCAGCGCCCGCGACGGACAGGTGCAGACCTCGCCCTTGTTGAACGCGTACAGCACGAGCCCCTCGACGGCCTTGTCGAGGAACGAGTCATCAGCGGCCATCACGTCTTCGAAGAAGATGTTCGGAGACTTGCCACCGAGCTCCGTCGTCGACGGGATCAGGTTCTGGGCCGCATAGGACATGATCAGTCGGCCCGTCACGGTCTCGCCGGTGAAGCCGATCTTCGCGATCCGCTTGTTGGACGCGAGCGCCTTGCCGATCTCCGCGCCCGGACCGTTGACGACATTGATCACGCCCGGCGGGATCAGCTCGCCGATCACCTCCATCAACTTCAGGATCGACCACGGCGTCGGGCTCGCCGGCTTGACCACCGTGCAGTTGCCCGCTGCAAGCGCGGGGGCGATCTTCCACGCCGCCATCAGCAGCGGGAAGTTGAACGGAATGATCTGCCCAACCACCCCGAGCGGCTCCTGGAAGTGGTACGCGTACGTGTGCTCGTCGATCTCGGAGATCCGGCCCTCCTCGGAGCGGATCGCGCCGGCGAAGTACCGGAAGTGATCGGCGGACAGCGGGATGTCCGCCGCCAGCGTCTCGCGAACCGGCTTGCCGTTCTCGTAGCTCTCGGCGACCGCCAGCATCTCGAGGTTGTCCTCGATCGCATCCGCCACCTTGTTCAGAACCGCTGCGCGCTCCGCCGGCGAGCGCTGTGCCCACTCGTCCTTGGCCGCGTGGGCCGCATCCAGAGCCAGCTCGATGTCCTCCGGTCCCGAATGCGCGATCTCGCAGAACGGCTCGCCGGTCGACGGCGTCAGGTTCTCTCGATACTCGCCGGTCGTTGGCGGGACCCAATGGCCGCCGATGAAGTTCTCGTAGCGATCCTCCAGCTCAACCGGGCTGCCCGGCTGCCCGGGTGCCGCGTAAATCTTGTGTTTCTCCTGGACTGCCATCTGACGCTCCTTTTGCGGTGAGACGCGCGCCGACGAATCGCCGACACTGCTTTGATCTCACTGTCGCACCGCCCGCGCCGGCCGGCATCGGCAGTCAGGCGCAACCGAGTCAGTAGTTGCTCCGCATTCGCGCGGCGCCACGCGACCCTGCCTGGCCACCCAGTCGCGACACGTGCAGAGCCGGCGTCCGGTCCGTCCACGGCAGCGCCTGCTCGAGCTCCGCCGCGAGGCCGATCAGGAGGTGCTCTTCGCCAGGCCGCGCGCCGATCTGCACGCCGATCGGAAGCCCGTTGCTGTGCTGCGCGAGCGGCAGCGAGATCGCGGGCTGGCCGGTCGCGTTGTAGGGCACCAGGTACTGGCACGGCCGCTGCTCGCGGTGCAGGAACTCCTCCGGCGGGAGGTCGACGTCCATGCTGTATTCGCCCTGTGGCTGGGCGACCTGGGCGCAGGTCGGCGACACCCAGACATCGTGCTCGCAGAAGAACGGCCCGCTCGCCCGGCGAATCGTGTTTAGCTCATCGAGCGCATCGAGCAGCCGCTGGGGCGACCGGGTCCGCGCGAACTCGTAGAAGCGAAGCGTGCCGCGCTCGACCGTGTCGGGGCCGACCTGCCTGCCGGTGGCGGCCGCGCAGTCGTCGAGCCAGCGATCAAACCCGTAGTACCAGACGTCCAGGCACGCGCGGTCGATCGCGGCCAGGTCGATCTCGGGAGCGCTGTGGCTGACGTCGTGGCCGAGGCTCTCGAGCACGAGCGCCGCCCGCTCGACGGCCGCAGCAACCTCGGGATCGACCGGCGCGTCCATCAGCGGCTCGGCCGACCATCCGATCCGCAAGCGCGGCGTCGCCAACTCGACGAAGTCCAGGTACGGGCGCTCGGCACGGCGGATCACGAACGGATCCCCGGGTTGCGGCACGCCGAGCCGGTCGAGCATCGCGGCCGTGTCGCGCACCGTGCGCGTCACCACGAAGCTCTGCTGCATGCCGAACCCGGTCTCGGCCTCGAGCGGAGCGGACGAGACCCGACCGCGCGATGGATGCAGCCCGACGGTTCCGCACCAGGCCGCCGGCCCGCGGGTCGAGCCGCCGATGTCCGACGCGTGCGCGATCGGCACCACCCCTGCGGCGACGGCCGCCGCGGCCCCGCCCGACGAGCCGGCGGTCGAGAAGCCGCTCGCCCACGGGTTCTCGGTCGCGCCGTGGAGCTTGTTCTGCGCGCTCAGCGCCATCGAGAACTCGGGCGTGTTGGTGCGGCCGATCAGGTTGAATCCCGCCAGCTTGATCAGACGTCCATAGGCCGAGTCATGTTCGCCGACGAATCCGGCGCACAGCCTGCTGCCGTGCTCCACCACCCGTCCGGCGAACTCGGGCCCGAGGTCCTTGATCAGAAACGGCACCCCACTGAAAGGCTGCGGCGGGGACTCGAGCGGCGGCAGATCGAGGGCGTCGTCGTACACCTCGATCACCGCCCCGACCGAAGGACCGGTGATCTCGTGCGCCGCCAGCGCCGCGGCGGCGACCTCGGCGGCCGATACCTCGCCTCGCGCGATCAACCCGGCGAGGCTGAGGCCGTCGTGTCGCGCGTACTCCAGCGGATCCATCGCCGTCCGCCGGCCTAGTCACTCGGGCAGTCGTACGACACGGCCGCGGAGCCTAACACCGCAGCCGCGGCCGGCGGGGGGCGTTTGTCGGCGCCCCAACTGGGGGTAGCAGCACGGCGTGATGCGACGCACGGCTGCACGCGGGGGTCGATCGAGGTGAGCTCGGGCCGGAGGCAGCGCCTGCGGCGCTCGGACTGCTCGGAGCCGGGATTGCGGCGCCGCCGGCGCGGACGCGGTTTCGAATATCTCGATCAAGGCGGTCGCAGCATCTCGGACCGGGACACGCTCGAGCGCGCGCGCGAGCTGGCGATTCCGCCGGCTTGGGAGCGAGTGTGGATCTGCCCGGATCCAATGGGGCACCTGCAGGCCACCGGCGTCGACGCTGCCGGACGCAAGCAGTACCTCTATCACCGGCGCTGGCGCGAGCGTCGCGACGAGCAGAAGTTCAACCGGATGATCCAGTTCGCGACCGCGATGCCGCGGCTCCGGCGCCGGGTCGGCGCCGATCTCGGCGGGACCGAGCCGGTCCGAACACGAGTGCTCGCGTGCGCGGTGCGACTGTTGGACGTCGGCTTGTTCCGCGTCGGCAGCGAGGAATACGCCGATCAGGGCGGGGGGCTCGGACTGACGACGATCGACAAGGAGCACGTCGCGATCGAGAACGGGGCGGCGCTGTTCGACTACCCGGCGAAGGGAGGCGTCCGGCGCGTACAGGCGGTCACCGACGAGGCGTCGGTGGAGGTCGTCCGCACGCTGCGACGGCGCCGCAGCGGCGGCGAGCAGCTGCTCGCCTATCGCGAGGGCCGAAGCTGGATTCCGGTGCGGGCGGCTGACGTCAACGCGTACCTGAAGGAGCGGGTGGGCGAGGAGTTCAGCGCCAAGGACTTCCGCACCTGGAATGCGACGGTCCTGGCCGCGGCGGCGCTCGCCGCGCCCGGCGCGCAGGCGCGCACGAAGTCCGCACGCCAGCGCGCGATCAGGGCGGCGGTTCGAGACGTCGCCGAGGTTCTGGGCAACACGCCGGCGGTCGCGAGGCGAGCGTACATCGACCCGCGCGTCTTCGATCGATACCTGTCGGGGTCGACGATCGCGGGCGCGGTGCAGGGCCTGCGGCCGCTCGAGCATCCGGACGACCGCGATCGACACAAGCTCGAGCGCGCCGTCCTCGACCTTCTCGCCGATGACCACAGCTCCGCAGCCGTAACTCAGATCGCCGCGGCGTGACCCCGATCGCCCGGGGTTGACCCCGATCGCCCCGGGTTGACCATGATCGCCCCGGGTTGACCGTGATCGCCCCGGGTTGACCGCGATCAACGCTTTGAACGATGCTGTCGGGATGCCGCCGGTGTCGTTGTTCATCACGTGCTTGGGCGACACGATCTTTCCCCAGACCGGGAAGGCGGTGGTCAGCCTGCTCGAGCGCCTTGGCGTCGTCGTGGACTTTCCGCTCGAGCAGACCTGCTGCGGGCAGATGCACTTCAACACCGGTTACGCGGATCAGACGGTCCCGTTGGTGCGCCGGTTCGTCAGCGCGTTCGCCGACAGCGAGCTGGTCGTGTCGCCGTCGGCATCGTGCGTGGCGATGGTCCGCGAGCACTACCCGCGCGTTGCGCAGCTGTCCGGCGACCCGGCGTTGGTGGCCGAGGTCGAGGCCCTGCGCCCGCGGGTGCTCGAGCTGACCGAGTTCCTCGTCGATCGGCTCGCGGTGGAGGAGCTCGGCGCCTTCTTCCCTCACCGGGTGACCTATCACCCCACCTGCCACGGCCTGCGGCTGCTGAAGCTGGGTGACAGACCGCTCAGGCTGCTGCGGGCGGTCAAGGGAATCGAGGTGCTGGAGCTCCCGGAGGCGAACGTGTGCTGCGGCTTCGGCGGAACATTCGCCGTCAAGAACGCCGACACGTCGATCGCGATGCTGTCCGACAAGGTACGGACGATCCTCGATACCCGGGCGGAGGTATGCGTGGCGGGGGACAACTCGTGCCTGATGCACATCGGCGGCGCGCTCGCGCGCCAGCGCACCGGTGTACGCGCCCTGCACCTCGCCGAGATCCTCGCCGCGACCGAGCGCGGGACGAGCGCGTGAGCGCTCAGCGGCTCGGTGTCGTGGACGCCGCGGATCGTCCACCGTTTCAGGAAGCGGCCCGAGGCGCGCTGGCGGACAGCCAGCTGCGCCACAACCTCGGGCGCGCGACGCGCACGATCCGCGCCAAGCGAGCTGAGGCGGTCGCCGAGCTAACCGACTGGGAGCAGCTACGAGAGGCCGGACGGGCGATCAAGGAGCGCGTACTTCGTCACCTCGATGACTACCTGCTCGAGCTCGAGGCAGCTGTGACGGCGGCCGGTGGGGTCGTGCACTGGGCGCGTGACGCGCAGGAGTGCAACCGGATCGTTTGCCAGCTGGCTGCCGATCACGGCGTGCAGGAGGTCGTCAAGTCGAAGTCGATGGTGACCGAGGAGACCAAGCTCAACGAGGCGCTCGCCGAGCACGGGATCCAGGCGCATGAAACCGACTTGGCCCAGCTGATCATCCAGCTCGCGGACGACGCGCCCTCGCACATCCTGGTGCCGGCGATTCACAAGAACCGCGAGGAGATCCGGGAGCTGTTCCTGCGCACCCTCGACGACGCGCCCGCGGATCTGTCAGACGATCCGCATGCGCTCGCCGAGGCGGCCCGGCGCCACCTGCGAAAGCGCTTCCTCGCGGCCCGCGTCGGGATCAGCGGAGCCAACTTCGCGGTCGCCGAGACGGGTACGATCGCCGTCGTCGAGTCCGAGGGCAACGGCCGCATGTGCACGACCCTGCCCGACGTGCTGATCACCGTGATGGGGATCGAGAAGCTGATCCCGACCTGGCAGGACTTCGAGGTCTATCTCCAGCTGCTGCCCCGTTCCTCGACAGCCGAGCGGATGAACCCGTACACGTCGCTGTGGACCGGGGTGACTCCGGATGACGGCCCGGGCGAGTTTCATCTCGTGCTCGTCGACAACGGGCGCACCAACGTCCTCGCGGACGAGCTCGGGCGCCAAACGCTCAATTGCATCCGCTGCTCAGCCTGTCTGAACGTCTGCCCGGTGTACGAGCGCACCGGCGGCCACGCGTACGGATCGACGTACCCGGGGCCGATCGGCGCGATCCTCACACCGATGCTGTCGGGCCTCGACGCGGCTGGCTCGCTTCCCTACGCCTCGAGCCTGTGCGGCGCCTGCTACGAGGTCTGCCCGGTCAAGATCAACATCCCGGAGGTGCTCGTCCACCTGCGCCGCGCGGAGGTCGAGCACTCAGCCCACGAGCACGGGATCGTCGGGCGGATGGGAGGCGAAGCGCTCGCGATGCGGACGCTCGCGCGCGTGTTCGCCAGCCGCCGGCTGTACGAGGCGGCGCAGCGTACCGGGCGGCTGGCGCAGTTGCCGCTCGTGCACTCGGGAAGGATCGAGCGCCTGCCCGGCCCGCTCGGGGGCTGGACCTCCGCTCGGGACCTACCGGCAATGCCCGCCGAGAGCTTTCGCGACTGGTGGCGAGGTCGCGGATGAGCGACGCCCGCGAGCAGATCCTCGCTCGCGTCCGCGCGGCGCTCGACGATGTTCCCGCGAGTGAGGTTCCGACCGACGTCGCCGTGCGCCGCGAGTACCGGCGTGCGGTCGCACTCGAGCGCGATCAGCTGCTCGAGCGCTTCGAACACCGGGTGCGCGACTACAGAGCTCACTGCCAACGGACAACGGCCGCCGCTGTGGCCGCTGCGGTCGCCGGCGCCTGCGCCGAGCTTGGCCTTCGCAGCCTCGTGGTCGCACCCGAGCTGCCGGCGCAGTGGCGCCCCGAGGGCATTGACCTGATCGAGGATCGAGGGCTCACGAACGGCGATCTCGATCGAGTCGACGGCGTCCTCAGCGGCTGCGCGGTCGCGATCGCCGAGACGGGCACGCTCGTGCTCGACGGTCGCGGCGCGTGTGGGCGGCGGGCGATCACGCTCCTGCCCGACCACCACATCTGCGTGGTGGGCGTCGATCAGCTGGTGGCGAGCGTGCCTGAGGCGGTTGCGCGCGTCGCACCGAGCGTCCACGAGCACCGAGCGCCAGTGACCTTCATCTCGGGGCCTTCGGCAACCTCCGACATCGAGCTCGAACGCGTCGATGGGGTGCACGGTCCCCGCCACCTGCGAGTGCTGATCGTCGAGGACTAGCTCGTGTTCACGCCCGGTCGGCGGCCTCGGGCGAACCGACCGGCGCCGACTGCCCGCCGGCCAGGGCTGACCGAGTCCGAGCGGCCGGCGCGTGATGCGGCCGCCTAGCGTCAGCGCGCTCGCGCTGCGGGCCGACCGTGTACTTCGGATCCCGCGCTGACGCGAACCCCGCCTTGAACACGTTCCAGCGGGCGCTGAGCGCGCCCGCAGCGAGTAGCGCCCCGGCTGCTACGGCCGCGGGCCGCGAGAGACGCCCGCGGAACGCGAGCAGCGCCGACCCGGCCGACAGGCATGCGCCGGTCACGAGCCTCAGCGTGCGCGACGGCTGCTTCTCATACGGCTCGGCGAGCTCTCCCAGCGAGCGGCGCATCAGCTCGGACGCTGCGACCTCGACGACCGCACCCGCCAGCGCGAGCCGCCGCGCTGGTCCCGCGTGCTTCACCGGCGTCAGCATCACCGCGAACGCTCCGGCGCTGAGCGCCGCGCCCGCGCCGAACACGAATGGCAGCTCGAGCCGTGCTTCGTACCACACCGGCACGGCCGTGTTCGCGAGCAGCGCGGCCGTGTATGTGCTGAGCGGGAGGCCGAGCAGCGCCGCGGTCGGCTTCGCGACCGCTCCCAACCGCGGAACCCGTCCGGTCCAGACCGCTGTCGCGGCGAGCGCTGTTGTCGCGCCGCTGCCGGCGAGCACCCATGACCCGAGACTCATCGGCGAGGTCAGCTTGACCATCCGCAGCATGTTGACGAACCGCAGTGGCCGCCCTAGGTCTGAGACCAGCAACGCCGGGCTGAGCACGACGTTGCCGAGCGCCGCCGCCCAGGCACGGCCCGCGAGCACGTGGTTGCCGCGCCGCTCGCTCAGCCACGCGAGCCCCGCCGATGCGCCGGCGGCGCCGCCGGTGAAGAAGTAGACCGGGATCTCCCAGCTCCAGATCGGCTCCTTCAGCACCGGCTGGCCGTAGTACGAACTGTCGCCGGTCATGTACGGCGCCCTCCGAATACAGCCGCGACCAGGCCGACCGCCAGCGTCGCGGCTGCGGCCGCCGTCACGGCATAGATCTCCGGCAGGTGATGGCGGGTGTCGACCGGATCTGGCGGGAGGCCGTAGACCTCGGGCTCATCCAACAACAGGAAGAACGCGCCGGCTCCGCCGACCCCATCGTCGTGATCGGCAAGGTACAGCTGCGCCTGGCGCTGGCCAGCATCCTGCAAGTGGCCGAGCCGTCGCTCGGCCCGCTCACGCAACTCGCTCAGCTCGCCGAACTGGATCGAGTTCGTCGGGCAGGCCTGCGCGCACGCAGGCTCCTGGTCGTCCTTGAGCCGGTCGTAGCAGAGAGTGCATTTCCACACGCGACCGTCGCCCTCGCGCTGATCGAGCACTCCGAACGGGCACGCGGGCACGCAGTAGCCGCAGCCGTTGCAGATGTCCTGTTGGACGACGACGGTGCCGAACTCGGTGCGGAACAGCGCCCCGGTCGGGCACACCTCGAGACACGCCGCATCAGTGCAGTGCTTGCACACGTCGGAGGCCATCAGCCACCGCATCCCCTCGCCGGGGGCCTCCTGGTAGGTCTGCAGGCCGCCGCTCACCGCCGCGTCCGCGCGCTCGGCGATCTGCACGAGCGAGCCGTCGCCCATCGCGTCGAGCGGGAGCCGCTGCTCGACGAATGCGACATGCCGCCAGCTGTCTGCGCCGAGATCGACCGTGTTGTCGTAGGACTTGCCGGTGAAACCCTGCATCGACATCGGGATCTGATTCCACTCCTTGCACGCGACCTCGCACGCCTTGCAGCCGATGCACACCGAGGTGTCGGTGAAGAATCCGACTCGCGGCTTCGCCTGCCCGTCGTAGGACGCCGGCCAGGCGTGGGTCTCGAGCCGCATCAGTCCTTCACCCCCGCCCGTTCGCGGTAGCGCTGCACGAGCCGCGTCCGGTCCGGGCCGCGCGGTCGTCGCCCGGGCCGGATGTCGCACGTGGCGACCTTGTACTCGCTGATGTGGACGTTGTTGTCGAGCGCGAGCGGCAGCAGTTCGTTGGCGCTGTCGCCGGTGACGATCCCGACACCGCCCCAGTGATACGGCGCCCCAACCAGGTGCATCGCGCGCCCCTGGATGATCAGCGGCTTGATCCGTCTGGTCACCATCACCCGCGCCTCGACAGCGCTGCGCGCGGTGATGATCGTCGCCCAGTCACCGTGCATCAGGCCTCGCTCAGTCGCGAGCGCTGGCGAGACCTCGCAGAAGAACTCCGGCTGCAGCTCGGCCAGGTACGGAACGGTGCGAGACATGCCGCCGGCCGTGTGATGCTCGGTCAGCCGGTAGGTCGTGAGCACGAACGGAAACACCTCGAACCCGGGCTCACCTTCGACCGGGTGATACGCGTTCAGCGGGCGATGGAACAGCTGCCGCGTCGGATTCTGCTGCTGGGCGTAGAGGATGTTCTTGAAGGGAGTTTCCTGCGGCTCATAATGCGCCGGCAGCGGGCCATCGACGAGCCCCGCCATCACATACAACCAGCCCATGCCGTCGGGGTGGGCGATGAACGGCTTGTCGCCGGCAATCGCGGCCATGCCGGTGGCATCCTTCGCCGGTTTGTAATCGGGACGCTTGTCGGGTGGGAAGTCGGGCGTGTCGCCGACGCTGGTCCACTGTCCCTGGTCCTCGTCCCACCAGACGAGCTTCTTGCGCTCTGACCACGGTCGGCCCTGCGGGTCGGCGGAGCAGCGGTTATAGAGCGTGCGCGTGTTCTTCGGCCATGCCCATGCCCACTCTCTCGCGACCCAGTTCATCTCGGTGTGCGGCTTCTTCCGCGCCGCCTGATTGACGCCGTCGGCGTAGACGCCGCAATGCAGCCAGGACCCGCACGTCGTCGACCCGTCGGCTGCGAGGTCGTCGTACTTCGCAACGAACGACCCATCCGCGTGGCGGCCCGAGATCTCCTGCAGCACACATTCGGCATCTGGCTCGTTGTCCGGTCCCAGCAGCGGGTAATCCCAAGTCAGGTCAAGGATCGGGCGGTCCTTGGGATCGGCCGAGCCGGCGAGTTTCTCCCGGATGCACCTGCCGAGGTGATAGATCCAGTGCAGCTCAGAGCGGCAGTCGCCCGGCGGCTGCACCGCCTTGTGGTGCCACTGCAGCAGCCGCTGTGTGTTCGTGAACGATCCGTCCTTCTCGGTGTGCGCCGCGGCCGGCAGGAAGAACACCTCGGTCTCGATGTCCTGCGAGCGGGCCTCGCCTGCCTCGTGCTCAGGCGAGTCGCGCCAGAACAGCGCGGTCTCGGTCGGCTGGAAATCGCGCACGACGAGCCAGTCGAGCCGGGCGAGGGCGTGGCGGATGAGCCCAGTGTTTGCGGAGCCGACGGCCGGGTTCTGCCCGACGCAGAACATGCCTTTGACCCCGCCGTCGAGCATCTTCAGCATCATCGCGTAGTGCGAGTGATCGCCGTTGATGCGCGGCAGGTAGTCAAAGCAGAAGTCGTTCTCTTCAGTGGCGGCGTCGCCCCACCACGCCTTCAGCAGCGACACCACGTATGACCGCAAGCTTCCCCACGCCCCCGTATCCGGACCGTTGTTCTCGACGAACGTGTCGAGCGTCGGATGCGACTGCGGATGCGGCATCGGGATATAGCTCGGCAGGATGTTGTATAGCGTCGGGATGTCCGTCGAGCCCTGGATGTTCGCGTGGCCGCGGAGCGCGACAATCCCGCCGCCGGGACGACCGATGTTCCCGAGCAGCAGCTGGATGATCGATGCGGCGCGGATGTTCTGCACGCCGTGGGTGTGCTGGGTCCAGCCGACGGCGTAGCAGAGTGCGGCGGTGCGGTCGCGGCCAGAGTTCTCGCACATTGTCTGCGCGACGGTCGTGAACTGCTCCGGGGTACACCCGCAGATCTCGGCGACGACCTCCGGCGTGTACCTGGCGAAATGTCGGCGGAGGATCTGCAGGACGCACATCGGGTGCTCCATCGACTCGTCGACGTGCGGCGGGCGGCCACCGCGTATCTGCGGTCCGTGCGCGCCATGCGCCTGCTCGCCGGACACATCGGCCTGCTGCTCGGACTTGCCGGCCGCGGTCTTGGTCTCGACTCCCTCGTACGCCCACGACGCGATGCTGTAAGCGCTGTGGTCCGGGTTCCAACCGGAGAAGAAGCCGCTGGCGTCCTCGGTGTCGACGAACTCCTTGCCGATCACGACCGTCGCGTTCGTGTAGTGCCGGACGTATTCCTCGAACACCGCGTCGTGCTCGAAGATGTAGTTGATGATTCCGCCGAGGAACGCTACGTCCGTCCCGGAGCGGATCGCGACGTGCAGGTCCGCCATTGCGCTCGTCCGCGTGAAGCGCGGGTCGACATGGATCAGCTTCGCCCCGCGCTCCTTCGCCTCCATCACCCACTGAAAGCCGACGGGATGCTGCTCGGCCATGTTCGAGCCCATGATCAAGATGCAGTCGGAGTGCTGCAGGGCCTGCTGGTGATCGGTGGCGCCGCCGCGCCCGAACGAGGTTCCCAGACCGGGAACCGTCGAGCTGTGTCATATGCGTGCCTGGTTCTCGATCGACAGCGCGCCGGCGGCCGTGAAGAACTTCTTGATCAGGTAGTTCTCCTCGCTGTCGAGCGTCGCGCCGCCGAGGAAATGCATTCCAAGCGTGCGCTTCAGCGGTTGCCCGTCGTCCGTTTCCTGCTCCCACGTCGCATCGCGCGTCGCGATCATCCGGTCGGCGATCATCTCGGTCGCCTGCTCCAGGCTCAGGTCCTCCCAGTCACTGGCACCGGGGCGCCGATAGCGGACCCTCGTCTCCCGCGTCGGCGAATTGACGAGCCGCTCGGACGCTGAACCCTTTGGGCACAGGCGGCCGCGGGAAATCGGCGAATCCGGATCGCCCTCGATCTGGATCACACGCTCGTCCTTGACATACACCCTCTGCCCGCAGCCGACCGCGCAGTAGGGGCAGACCGACTGCACAACCCGGTCGGCCGTCTTCGTCCGCGGAGCAAGGCGATCGCTGCGTGCCGATTGGGCTGCCCGGCCGAGCCCGAGCGGGTCTCCCGCGAGCTGGCGTACGAACGGGGGAACGATGCGGCGCGCGACGGCCATCGATCGACCTCTTCCCCGCCGCGTAGGCGCTGAAACGGTCGGCGGTTAGCGCCGCGTACAGCGGGTATCCGCACGAACATGTCGACCGAGATCGAGATCAAGACCCATCGCGCGCTGGCCAAGATCGCGGCGACCCTCAACGATCGCCAGCTCGACCACTACGACCGCGAACACGTGCAGGAGCTCGCTGATCGGGCCCTCGGGCCCGATCAGCACCTCACCGTCGATGACGGCGGCGGGCTGCACAATCAATCCGGCGCGCGGATCGGCGCGATTCGCCGCACCCCGAGCGGTGAGTGGATCGTCGACCGTCAGAACGACGCTGCCCTCAATTCGGACGCGGCGATCCCGGTCGCCCCGCGAGCCGGCTAGTCCCCGCTCCGCTCCTCGTAGTCCGCGCTCCGGCCCTCGCCCACGGGATGCTCGCCGCTGTCGCCCTCGCCCGCGGGAGGCTCGCCGTCCTCGCGCTCCGGCTCCGGCGCTCCGGGGACTCCGGGGTCGCGACGTTTGCGCTCCCATTCGTCACGCACATCAGAGATCTGACCGGCTAGCTGCGTGCTGCGGTGCTCCATCTCGTCGGCCTCGCGCTCGATCGCGTCGGCCCGCTCCGCGACACGCTTCCCGAGGTCGGTCGACTTCTCCTGTGCCATACCGCCTGGATTACCCGCAGACCGGTCGGTTACAACCGGGCGGGCAAGCGCCCTGACCGCGCTCGCCCACCTGCCGGCGGAGGTGCTCCCAGCCGGGTTTGGGCTTATCGCAATACCCGGTGTAGTGCTGCCCGGGCGGCGTGGTAACCGCACATCCCGTGCACGCCGCCGCCCGGCGGGGTTGATGCCGAGCAGAGGAAGATCCGCGGGTTCGGGGTTGTGTATGGGCACCACCGTGGTGTTGGTCGCGCGAATGTTTGAAACAGCGTCGCGGCGCCGGTGTTGATATCGCCGCCGATGTAGTTGGGGTTCTCGGCCTGTAGTTGCGCGGGGCCGCGAGCGGTTCGTGCTAGTACGCAGTCGCGGAATCCTGGCGCGAAGCGCTCGATCTGGGACTCGATCGCGTCGCTCATGTCAACGCTCGAGCCGTTGGGGACGTGGCAGTACGCCCACAGCGTGTGCTTGTGCGCCGGCGCGCGTGTGCGATCGACCAGGCTCTGCTGCGCGACCAGCACGTACGGGCGGTGCGAATGCCCGCCACGCGAAACGACGAGCTCGGACGCGGCGACCTCCTCAAACGTGCCGCCGAGGTGCACCGTGCCAGCCGCCCGGCACTCAGTCGCCCGCCACGGCACCGGCTCAGAAAGCGCATAGTCGAGCTTGAACACCCCCGGTCCGTAACGGAACCGCGACACGGCGGAGCGGTAGCGCGCGGGCAGCTGATCGCCACAGATCGAGATCAGGGCCGTTGGGGACGTATCGAACAGCACCGCCCGTGCCGACGCAGGGACGTCGGACAGCGCGCGGACCGCCCGCCCGGTCTCGACCGTCCCCCCGAGCGACTCGAGCTCTGCCCGCAGCGCGTCGGTGATCGCCTGCGAGCCGCCGCGCGCGACCGGCCATCCGACAGCATGCCCGAGCGCCAGCAGCACGAGTGAGAACGCCGCCGTCCCCGGCGCGCTCAGCGGCTGGATCGCATGCGCAGCCGTGCCGGCCAACAGCGCCCTCGCGCGCTCACCCCTAAACCTGGCGCCTGCCAGACCCGCCGCTGAGCGCAGCCCCGCCAGGCCGAACCGGGCCGCGAGCACCGGATCGCGCGGCGCCGTCGCGAGTGGCGCCAGCACGAGCGGCGCCAACCTGGGCCACCGTTGCGCGAGCGGGCCGATCAGCGCCGTATACGCGTCGCCGTCGGCGCCGAGGCCGGCAGCCGTCTCGGCCACCGAGCGTCGCAGCGCGACGGCGCTGCCGTCGTCGAGCGGGTGTGCGGCCTGCACATCCGCGAACAACAACTCGAGCCCGTGTCGCTCGAGCCCCAGCGCTGCGAGAAACGGCGACCCGAGCGCGAGCGGATGCACGGCCGAGCAGACGTCGTGGCGAAACCCGGGCAACGTCAGCTCGGCCGTCCGGGTCCCGCCGCCGATCGAATCCTCGCGCTCGATCGCGTGCACCGAGCGACCCGCGCGGGCCAGCTCGACCGCGGCCGCGAGGCCGTTCGGCCCCGCCCCGACAACGACGGCGTCGACCGCGGCGTGGGCCATGGCGCGGGTCAGGCCTCCCGCCCGTGCGGTCGCATCGCCCGAAACGGCGTGCCCAGCATGTGCGTGAACGAGCGCATCCCTGCGTTGTACTTGACGTTCCCGACGCGCGACGCTAGCCGCGAGTCTGCCGCGCCTTGGGCGACGCCGCCCAGAAGTCGTCGAGCTTGGTTGCGTCCCTGTTTCCGAGCTTGCGGGAGATCGCCCACATCTCGACCGGCTCATCCCCCTCGTTGCGATGCGAGCGCGGTGTCTTTGGATCGACGCGCACCGCTGCCGGCGCACGCACCTCTCGGACCTCGTCCCCGAACCGCATCGTCAGCGTGCCGCGAGTGATCAGGTAGAGCTCCTCGATCTGATCGTGGAAGTGCCCGGTTCCCTGCTCGAAGTCAGAGTGGCCCGGGACGCGAATCAGGGTGGCGGCGAGCTGGCTCGAGCCCAACGCGTCGGTCAGGCTGCGGAACTCGCCCGGAACGTCCAAGCCGGCATACACGTTCTGCACCATGTCGGGATCGACGATCGCGTAGCCGATGTCGTTCGTGGTCATGCGCGTCTCCTACCCAATTGCGGTTGGCTGATCGACCGGCCCTCAGGGCAACAGCTCGAACGCTGCGATGATCGCCGACAGAGCTGGCTCGTGCTCGGCGCAGGCGACGGAGATCGCGAGCTTTCGCGCTTCGGGCTGCCAGTCGATCGAGAAGAACGGGCAACAGCCTCGCTCGACTGTGACTGCGTTCTCGATCAGCCGATCGTCGAAGCCCGGATCGACCCCGAGCACCAGGTGCCGCGGCGATCGCTCGAGCGGTTGGGCGTGTGCTCCGATCAGCCGGTATCGATCCCGCTGCGAGCGCAGGCCGTCCGCGTCCAGTGCGCAAAGCCCGATGACCGGCAGCGGGATCTCCTCCATCACGGCATCGCAGCGCGACCGATGCGCGGGCGATCTGGGGTCGACACGTTGCTCAGCATGCTGTCCGTTCTGGTCCAGTCCGATTACTCATCTGGATTCTCGCCGGTTGTAGAGATGTCTGGCCCACAGATACGCGGCGCCGGTGAGGACCAGGCACCACACGATCGCGGTTATGCCGGCGCCACCGACGTGCTGGTTTGCGAGCAGGCGCCGCACGGTGTCGGTGATCGGGGTGAAGGGCTGGTTCTCAGCGAACCAGCGCAAGCCCGCGGGCATCGAGGCGACGGGCACGAAGCCGCTGCCGAGGAACGGCAGCAGGATCAGGAACATCGGCATGTTGCTCGCAGTCTCGACGCTCTTGGCGTTCAGGCCAAACGCGACCGACAGCCAGATCAGCGCGATCCCCAGCAGCACGAGCAGCCCGAGGGCGGCCAGCCACCTGAGTGGGCTGACGCTGGCGTGATAGCCGATCAGCAGCGCCACCGCGATCACGACCGCAAGGCTGATCAGAGTCAGGATCAGGCTGCCGAGGACGTGGCCGGTGAGGACCGCGGGCCGCCAGATGCGCATCGTCTTGAAGCGAGCGATGATGCCCTCGGTCATGTCCTTGGCCACCGAGATGGCAGTCGTGTTGGCGGCGCCTGCGACGGTGAACAGGAGTATTCCCGGGGTGAGGAAGTTGACGTAGGCGCCGCGTCCCCCACCGGCGCTGATGCCGTTGCCGAGCGTGCCGCCGAACACGTAGACGAACAGCAGCAGGAAGACGACGGGCCCCAAGATCGGGAACAGCGAGAGGCCGGGGTAGCGCTGCAGGTGGCGCAGGTTGCGTCGCAGCATCGTCGTCGAATCGCGCAGTGCGTAGGTGCCGTTCATGCTTGTGCCTCCTTTTCGCTTCGGGGGTCCTGTGAGCGGTCGTGGTGGCCCGTGAGCGCCAGGAAGACGTCGTCGAGATCGGGGGTGTGGATCGCGAGATCGACGACGTCGACGCCCGCGTGATCGAGCTCGCGCAGGACGCGGCGCATCGTCGCGACGTTGCCGTCGGTGGGGATCTGCAACGTCAAGGCGTGGTCGTCGCGCGGCGGAAGCTGCATCGCTCCGGCGGCCGCCAGCTGCGTGGCGGCGTCGGCAAAGCTCAGGTCGATGCGGCCCCCGGGGATCCGTTGCTTGAGCTCCTGCGCGGTGCCCTCCGCGACGATCCGTCCGCGGTCGAGGATCGCGACGCGGTCGGCCAGCTCGTCGGCCTCATCGAGATACTGCGTGGTCAGGAACACCGCGGTGCCGTCGCTGGCGAGGCTGCGGACGATCTCCCACACCGTGCGGCGACTGCGCGGGTCGAGGCCGGTGGTCGGCTCGTCGAGGAAGATGATCTGCGGCGCGCCGATCAACGTCATCGCCAGATCCAGCCGGCGGCGCATCCCGCCGGAGTACGTGACGGCAATCCGATCAGCGGCGTCGACGAGCTCAAAGCGCTCGAGCAGCTCGCCGATGCGGCGACGAGCATCGTCGCGTGCGAGGTGGTGCAGATCAGCCATGAGTGTCACGTTCTCGCGTCCGGTCAGCAGCTCGTCGATCGCCGAGAACTGCCCGGTCACGCCAATCGCGTCGCGCACGGCGTCGGGCTCGCGTGCGACGTCGTGCCCGGCGACGCGAATCTCCCCGTCGTCTGGCTCGAGCAGGGTGGCGAGGATCCGCACCATCGTCGTCTTGCCCGCCCCGTTGGGCCCGAGGAGCGCGAACACGCTGCCGTGCTCGACGGTCAAATCGACGCCGTCAAGAACGACGAGATCATCGAACGACTTGCGGACGCCGACCGCGGAAATGGCCGCTGAGGACGACAAACGTGCCCTCTGCGACCCATTGACTGAATCACTCATCGTTCCTCCCTCCCGAGAGCAGCTGCTCGCTGTGGTTGACCTCGCGCCGGATCGTGATGTCCCCGAGCCCTGTCCTCGCTCGTACTTCGACCCGCTCGTCGGCTGATGCGGGACCCTCGGTGGCGTCGAGGCCGTTGTGGACGTTGCCGTAGTGCGTCTGGAGGTCGAGCCAAGCGGCAACTCCACCGCCGATCCCGATCTCGATGTGCCCGGTTGCGGTCTCCGCGACAAGCGAGCCGCGGTCGATGCTGCCGACCCGGATGTGACCGTTGGCGGTCTTGGCGCTGACCGAGCCGTGCGAGTGCTCGACGTCGATGTCGCCATTTGCCGCCTTGACCCGGAGATCGCCGCCGACCTCGCCGATCCGGGTGTCGCCGTTCGAGTTCTTGACCACCGCCGAGCCGTCGATCTCGCCCGCGCGCACATCGCCCGTTGCAGTCGCCAGCTCGGCGTCCCCGGTCACCCGCTCGAGTCTGATGTCACCGGCCGTTGCCAGCTTCACGCGCGCGGCCCGATCGAGGCTGATCTCGCCGGCGTTGCTCTTCAGCTCACAGCGCCCGAGCGAACCGGTGCAGCGAAAGCCACCGGCCACCGTGTGGCCGCTCAGATCCGAGCCGGCCGGGAGCTCGATCTCGACATCGATCGAGCCACCATCGCTGAACGGGCTCCACTCGCGCAGCCGGCGCGGTCCCTTGACCAGCAGCCTGCCGTCGGCGTACTCGACGCGCGTCTGCTCGGCTGCGGTCACGTCGTCGCGCCGGGACGAGTCGCTCGGTCGTACCTGGACAATCGTGTCCACACGCTCCCCGGCGGCGACGCGGACGTCCGCCACGCGCAACTCGAGCATGACCGAGATTGGTTGTGGTGTTTGAAAGTGAGACATGTGGTGGGTCCTGTGTTTCGTTGGTTTCGGTAGTTCGTTGCCCGACGGCGCCACTGCGCGCTAGCGCCCCCAGCCCGTGTAGCGCTGGCCCGAGCGGGCGGTCCGTTGCTCGTGCTGGGCCGCCGGCGCTCCGCGGTCGACGGCCGCCGCGGCGGCGCGCACGAGCCACGCGTTGATCGACAAGCCCTCGCGATCGGCGCTTTGCTCGACCTGGCTCTTGAGCTGGTCTGGCAGCCGCAGGTTGATCCGCGCGACCCCGCCCTCTCCGGCCGCGGTCGCGGCGGCGCTCGAGCCCAACGCCCCGGTCGACTCCCGGCGATCGCTCTGCTCGTCGGCCGTCTCGGCCGGCGGCACGGTGACCACGAACTCCGGTTCGCCCCCACGCAGGCGCAGCTCGACCGAGCCAGGCGCCAGCTCGCTTGTGATCTCGGCCGCCGCCGCCGACAGCGCATCCAGCAGCGTCAGTCGCGCCGCGGATTCCAGCGCAGCCGTCAGCCGCTGCGCGAGCGACTGCGCCTCCTCGCCGCCCGCCGAGGCCGCCACTGCCAGCTGCTCGCGGAGCTTGTCTACATACGTTTCGAGTTCCATGGCATCAGTCTGGCACCAGATTGGCACCATGTCAAGTGCCATTTATGGTGCCGAGATGGCATGACGCAGGCATTCCCGCTGCAGGCGTGGAGCGCCTTCGAGCCGCTGCCGCGAGCTTCGGCCGCGATTACCTGCGCCAGCATTGCGGTCATTCGTGGATCCATGCCGGCGACGATCACACCGGGTCGCGTCGATCGCCCCGGCGAACCCGCCGGTCTGCCAGCCGGTCTCCTGCGCCGTCAGGCTGCCGGTCTCCTGCGCGGCTCAGCCAGCCGGTCTCCTGCGCCGGTCTGCCAGCCGCTCTCCTGCGCCGGTCTGCCAGGGAGTGGTCCGCCGAAATCGACGCGCGGTGGCTCGCAGTGCGAGATAGATCGGGGCGCCCAGATTTGAACTCGCGACCCGAGCGACCCGAAATAGCGCGTGTGCGAGTTCCCGCGAACTAGACCTAGCTCAGAGGAGTCCCTTGCTCGGGTCACCGTCGGCCACGCCCTCGAGGACGTCGAACTCCGGGCCCTCCGCGAACAGGTCGCCGGTGAGGGCCGCGAACTCGCGCACATGCTCGCTGTTGAGGTGCTCCTCCAGCACCTCGCGGGAGCCGAACTGCTCGACGAAGACGAACAGCGAGGGATCATCAATGCCCCGGTGCAACGCGTACCGGAGCACGCCTGCTTCGTGGTGCGTCGGGGCGATTAGGGCCCGCAGCGCGCGCTCGGCCTCGGCCTCGCGGTCGGGACGGGCGCGCATCCGCGAGATCACGACGACGCTCGTCATTTCTCCGGAAGCCCGGCTCCAGGTGTCCCCTCGAACGCGGTTTGCCCGGCGCGCAACAGCCACTCCTCGCGACCGCGGGCGCGCATGATCACCAACACCACGAGGCCGAGAAGGAACCAGATCCCGACGACGATTGGAGCCCAGTTGTTCGGCGAGGCCGGGAATGGACTGACGGTCTTGTAGCCGAGCCACAGTAGGGCCGCGGTACCGAGCGCAGGGAAGACCACGTGCAAGATGAAGTTGAACTCCGAGCGACGCTCGCGCAGGTAGAACCAGAACGTCCCGACGTTCGCGGCGCCGTAGACGAAGATCAGGGCGAACGTCAGCGCGATCCCGTAGAACACGAACTGGGCGAAGGCGCCGAGAATGATGCCGGTCAGCAGGGCATACGCGGTCGTGATCGCCGAGTTTGTGAGGATCGCGTTGCGCGGCGTCTTGAACCGCGGATCGATCTTGCCGAGCGCCTTTGGCAAGGCTCCGGCGCGCGCCATCGCGAACCACATCCGTGACGTCACGCTCGTATAGGCGACCGAGCCGGCCAGCGCCGAGTTGAGCAGGGCGAACGCGAGGACCACCCAGGCCGCGCCCCAAAAACGGCTCGCGAGCACAAAGCTCGGCAACTCAGCGGAGGTCGCCAGCGAGCCGATGTCGTGGGTGCCCCAGCCGATCGTCTGCGCCCACGATGAGAAGATCAGGAAGGCGCCAAGGATGACCGCCGAGCCGATGATCCCGCGCGGCACGTTGCGGTGCGGGTCGCGGCTCTCCTCGCCTTGGGCGGCCGATGCCTCCCAGCCCGTGAACGTGAAGATCGTGAACACGACGGCGAGCGCGAAGCCGTTGAAGCTCGGAGTATTCCCGGGGTTGAAGCCTGACACGTTCGTGCCGCCGGAACCGGGATCGAACAGCCCCCAAAGCGATAGCACCAGCACGATCCCGATCTCGATGCTGCCGCCGATCAGCATCGCCCGCGCGCCGATCTCCACCCCCCTGACGACGAGGAACGTGATCAGCGTGACGCCGACGAGCAGGAATACCCACCAGGGGATGTTGATGCTGTAGTGGGCCTTCAGCTCGCCCTGCAGCACCGAGCCGAGCGCCGCGAGCGCGACGCCAGTGCTGAGCGGTGAGTACCAGCCGAACAGCCACGCAACCATGAACCCGGTGCGGGCGCTGAGCGTTCGGCTGACGTAGGTGAAGTAGCCCCCGGCGGATGGGAACTGGCGCGCAAGCTGCGTCAGGACGACGGCGAGCACGAGCACGATCAGGAACGCCGCGAGATACGTCAGCGGAGCTGTCACCCCCGCTTCCTGGACGGTGAACTGCAGCGAGAACAGGATCGCGAGCGCGGGGGCGATGTGCGTGACCCCCTGCATGATCACCGACGGCAGCCCGAGGGCCCCTTTCTTGAGCTGGTGCTCCTCCACCTCGAGTGCCGGCGCCAGCGCGTCGGACGCCAATGGCTGAAGGGGCGCGCCAGTAGTCGACATGTGAGCTCTCTCCTAACTCGTCTGATGACCCGACAACGGCTCGGCAGGTTAGATGGTCAGATATCTCGTTGTCAAGCGGCGCCCTGCGCACGGCGATACGCGGCCGAAGGCCGCGCCGGGCCGCGGCCGAAGGTCGCCGCGGGCGCTGCGTAGTGGATCTGCGCGGGACGGAGACCGAAGGCTCCGTCCCGGTTGATGACGTCAGCCTGCGCCGACCTCGTCGTAGCGCCGGGCGAGCTCGAGGATGTGCCGACGCATGCGTTCCGCGGCCAGATCGCCGTCGCGATCGCGGACCGCCTCGTAGAGGCCGGTGTGCTCGATCAGATCCCACTCGCGAAAGCCCTCGAGCACGTACACCTTCGGGCCACGCTCGAGCATCAGCGTCACGAACGACTGGATGATGGCCGCCAGCACCTCGTTGTGAGCCGCCTCCGCCAGAGCAACGTTGAAGCTCGCCGCAACATCCAGCAACGGCCCGAGATCGCCCACGAGCCGGCGCTCCTGTTCGGCCAACGTGTCCCTGATCTGCTGGAGATCGTCCTCGGTCCGACGGCTGGCGGCCAGCCGCGCAACCTCGACCTCGACGAGCAGTCGGGCCTCGATGAACTCCTTCGTCACGCCCTGCTGGAGAGCGGCGTCGAGGGCGCCGCGCTCACCGTCGGGCTCTCCGCTCTCGACCACGAATACACCTTGGCCGTGTCGGATCTCGACGACGCCGAGGAGCGCGAGCCCATTGAGTGCCTCGCGCACCGTCGAGCGGCCGACACCGAGCTGCGCCGTCAGCTCGCGCTCAGATGGGACGCGGGTCCCGGGCGGCAGGTTGCGAACCGCCTCGAGCAGCTGCTCGGCGACAGTTGACGCGAGCTTCCGCCGCGGCACCCGCGAGAGCGACAGGTTCGTCGTCGGGTTCGCCATCTCGACGGAACGGTACACGACGTCTCTGATCGTCTAAGCAGATGACTTGACAGAGTGCATCGCCGTAATCTAGCCTCGTTGACTGCTCATCAGACCAGTCGGCCGGGGCGAGCCTCCGCAAGTCGTCCAGGCCGAATCTCCGTAGACACCGCCAAGAATGAGCTCCATCATCAGCGCCGACCCCGACAGCCCCCGCCCCAGCCGTACAGCGATCGTGACCGGCGCCGGCAGCGGCATCGGTGAGGCCGTAGCGCGCTCGCTGGCGGCCGACGGCGTCAACGTCGTGCTCGCCGGACGGCGCGCTGAGCTGCTTGCTGCGGTCGCCGACTCAATCAGCGCCTCCGGCGCTCATGCCGTCTCCCATCAGGTCGATCTGTCGACCGCGGACGGCCCGGCGGCGCTGGTGACGGCGACGATCGAGCGGTTCGGCGGGATCGACGTGATCGTCAACAACGCGGCGATCATCCACACCCACCCACTCGCCGAATTCACCGTTTCTGAGTTCGACGACCAGGTCGCCACGAACGTGCGTGCCCCGTTCCTGCTCGTCCAGCATGCGCTGCCAGCGCTGCGCGAGTCGTCCAACGCCTCGGTCGTGAACATCAGCTCGTCGTCGGCGACGATCGTGCGACCCGAGCAGTCCGTATACGGGATGACGAAGGCCGCGCTCGAGTACCTGACCAGGTCGCTGGCTGCCGAGCTCGCGTCCGAGCGCATCCGCGTCAACTGCATCGCCCCCGGACCGGTCGACACCCCGCTCCACGAGACATGGGCTGAGAGCCGCGAGGCGGCATGGGAATGGATGATGCCCCAGATTCCGCTGGCGCGGATGGGCGCGTCGCAGGAGATCGCGACCTGGGTCAACTGGTTGTGCGATCCGCGCGCCACATGGGTCACCGGGGCCGTGATCCCGGTCGACGGCGGTCAGGCACTGGACTTCCGGTGAGCGACTCCGCGCTCTCCGGTCGTGCGGCGATCGTCACGGGCGCGGGGTCCGGAATCGGGCGCGCAACGGCGGCAGAGCTGCACCACCGCGGCGTCTCGGTGTTGCTCGTCGATATCGCAATCGACGCCGTCGAGCGGGCCGCCGCACAGCTCGGCGAAGGCGGGTCCGCGAGCGCAATCAGGGCGGACATCGCGCGCCCCGACGACGTCGCAGCCGCGGTCGGCGCCTGCGTCGAGCGCTACGGCAGGCTCGACATCCTGGTCGCTAATGCCGGCGTCAGCGACTTCTCGTCACTGACAGAGGGCGACGACGAGAGCTGGAGCCGAACGCTCGGCGTGAATCTATCGGGCACGCGACACTGTCTGCGGGCGGCCGCCGCGGCGATGTCGCAGGGCGGTGCGATCGTGATCACGGGTTCGACCAATGCGTACCAGGTTGAGACCGGCACCGCCGCGTACAACGTCTCGAAGGCCGGACTGGTCGCGCTCACCAAGACCGCCGCGCTCGAGCTCGCGCCTCGCCGGATCCGCGTCAACATCGTCCATCCCGGGATCACGGACACGGAGCTGTCGGCGTTCGTCGTGCGCGATCCGGACAACGCGGCGGCGATCCTGCCGCGGATCCCGCTCGGCCGGTTCGGCAAGCCACGCGAGATCGCGCGCGCGATCGCCTTCCTCGCCTCCGATGAGGCCGCCTACATCACCGGCGCGGAGCTCGTCGTCGACGGTGGCATGACCGCCGGGGTTTCATTCCCCTCGCCGGAGGAAGGCGAGCGGTGAGCGTCCGCGAGAGCATCGTGCTCGGGGGTGGCACCACGCTCGGCGGCGGCGCTCCGCTGTTCCCGGACGCGATCCGGTTGGGGGACCTGTTGCTCCTGTCGGGGCGCGCCGCGATCGACCCGGCTTCCGGCAGCCCGCGCGTCGACGACTTCACAGCTCAGGCGCATATCGTTATCGACGACGTCGCCACCGTCCTGTCGGAGAGCAGATCGAGCCTCGCTGACGTGCTGCGGGTCGAGTGCTGGCTGACCGACCAGGCGCATTTCGCTTCCTGGAACGAGATCTTCGCCGCACGCTTCCCACAGCCACGACCCGCGCGCACGACGACGGTCTCGGGGCTCCCGCTGCCTGGGCTGCTGATCGAGCTCCAGGTCACGGCGGTGATGAGGTCGTGAGCCGCCCCCGCTCCGCTGTCGTCGTCGGCGCCGGAGTCGCAGGATTGTGCTCGGCGTACTACCTGCGCAAACAGGATCTCGACGTCGTCGTGCTCGAGGCCAACCGAATCGGCAGCGGAGCCTCCTACGGCAACGGCGGCTGGATCTGCCCGGCGCAGGCCGGCCCGCTTCCGGAGCCGGGGCTCAGCCTGTACGCGATGCGCTCGCTGTTCAGCCGCGAGTCCGCGCTGTACTTCAAGCCCGCGAACTGGTTCGAGCTCGCACCCTGGCTGCTGCGGTTCTGGACGCACTGCAACGACCGCGACCACCGGCACGGCGTCGAAGCGATCGCACGACTGTGCAGCGGTGTGTTCGAGATCGTTCAGGACCTGATCGACGACGGCGTCGACTTCGAACTGCATCGCCTGGGGATGCTCGTCGCGGCCCGTGACCCGGACGCCGCCCGGGGCGAGCTGGCGAAGCTCTCGCCGATGCGCGAGTTCGGCTACGAGCTCCCCGACGAGATCGTCACGAACGGTGCCCTGCGCGAGCTCGAGCCGGCGCTGGCTCCCGAGGTGAACGCCGGCTTCCTCGTGCACCAGCACTGGCACGTCCGGCCCGACACGTTCACCGCCGGGCTGGCCGCGGCGCTGCAGCAGATGGGCGTCGAGATCCTGGAAGGCGCCGAGGTGGTCGACTTCACGATCGCGAACGGCCGCGTCGAGAGCGTTCGCAGCACCGCTGGCTCGCATGCGGCTGACGCGTTCGTGCTCGCGGCCGGCGCGTGGACGCGCCCACTCGCGCAGATGCTCGACCTCAGCGTTCCGCTCGCTGGGGGCAAGGGCTACAGCTTTTTCGTGACTCCGAGCGTCCTGCCCCGTCACTCGGTGCTCCTGGCCGACGTCCATGTCGGCTGCACGCCGTTCGGCGAGCGGATGCGGATCGGCGGGACGATGGAGTTCAGCGGTCTCAACACGCGGCTCGACCAGCACCGCATCGAGGGCATCATCAAGGGCGCTCGCCGGTCGTTCCAGCCTTGGGACGAGGGCACGATCGACAGCCACTGGGCCGGCATGAGACCGATCACTCCCGACGGCCTCCCCGTCCTGGATCGCGCAGCCCCGTACGACAACGTCTATCTCGCGACCGGCTACGCGATGCAGGGGGTCACGCTCGCAGCGCCAGCGGGACAGGCGCTCGCGGAGCTGATCGTCAGTGGGCGCAAGCCCGAGATCATCGAGCCGTTCGGATTTGGTCGCCTCGCGCGACGCTCGTGGAAAGGATTCGCGCGGGGGAGCAACGGCCGTGTCTGAGCGCCTCAAGGTCGCGATCATCGGATCCGGCAACATCGGCAGCGACCTGCTCACGAAGCTGTCGCGCAGCGAAGCGCTGGAACTTGTCGGCATGGCCGGGATCGAACCGTCATCGCTCGGCCTCGCGCGCGCGGCGCGCGCGGGAGTCACGACCACGCACGAAGGCCTGCCCGATCTACTCGCTCGCTGCGATCGGATCGACCTCGCGTTCGACGCAACCTCGGCACGTGCGCACGCGGAGCACGCCCGGCAGCTCTCCGAGCGCGGGATCCGCTGCATCGACCTGACTCCCGCCGCGCTCGGGCCGGCCGTCGTCCCCTCGGTCAACATCGACGCCCACCGCGATGCGATGAACATCAACCTGATCACCTGCGGTGCGCAGGCGACGGTGCCCGTGGTCGCGGCGCTGAGCCGTGTCGCGCGCGTGAGATACGCCGAGATCGTCTCGACCATCTCGGCGCGCTCGGCGGGCCCCGGCACGCGCCAGAACATCGACGAGTTCACGCAATCGACGGCGGCGGCGCTGGAGCGCGTCGGGGGCGCCGAGCGCGGCAAGGCGATCATCCTGCTGAACCCGGCCGACCCGCCGATCGTGATGCGAAACACCGTGTACGCCGATTTGGCGGACCATGACCCGACGTCGGTGGTCGAGGCCGTGCTCGATGTGGCCTCGCGCGTGGCGCAGTACGTGCCCGGTTACCGGCTGACGAGCCCGCCGCTTGTCGACGGCGAGCTGGTGACGGTGCTGCTCGAGGTCGAGGGCGCGGGCGACTACCTGCCGTCGTACGCCGGCAACCTCGACATCATGACCTCCGCCGCGATCCGCGTCGCCGAGAGCCTCGCCGGGAGCCCGGTGTGAGCGCACGCGCGGTCCGCATCGTCGACACGACGGTTCGCGACGGGTCGCACTCCGTCGCGCATCAGTTCACGCCAGAACAGGTGCGGCGGGTCTGCGAGCTGCTCGACGCCGCCGGCGTCTGGGCAATCGCGGTCGGGCACGGCGATGGCCTCGGCGGCGCCTCGCGCCAGTACGGATTTCCGGCGTACCCCGACGAGGAGCTGCTGCGAGCGGCCTCGGACACGGTGCGTCGGGCGCGGATCGCGGTCGCGCTGCTGCCGGGGATCGGGACCAAACGGCATCTCGAGGCAGCGCACGACGCGGGCGCCACGGTCGTGCGCGTCTCGACCGTGTGCACCGAGGCCGACATCGGCGTCCAGCACCTCGGGCTCGCACGCGAGCTTGGGATGGCCGCGCACAGCCATCTGAACATGGCTCACATCGCCTCGCCGGAGCGGATCGTCGAGTCTGGGCGGATCGTCGTGGACGCGGGCGGCGAAGCCGTATACATGGTCGACTCCGCGGGCTGGCTGCTGCCGGAGGACATGCGCCGCAGGATCTCGGCGCTACGCGAAGCGCTCCCCGACGAGATCGAGATCGGGGTCCATGAGCACAACAACCTGTCGCTCGCGGTCGCCAACAGCGTCGCGGCGATCGAGGAGGGCGCGACGATCGTCGACGTGACGCTCGCCGGGATCGGCGCCGGCGCGGGCAACTGCCAGGCCGAGCCGCTGATCGCGGTCCTCAACCGGCTCGGGATCGAGACCGGCGTCGATCTGTTCGCGCTCCAGGACGCGGCCGACGGCTACGTGCGCCCGGAGCTGATGCCCGGACCGATCGAGATCGACGGGTTGACCGGCACGCTCGGGTATGCAGGCGTGCCGGCGAGCTTTCTGCTGCATGCGATCCGGGCCGGGAAGCGGTTCGGGGTGGATCCCCGACAGATCATCCTCGCGCTCGGCGAACGCAACGCGGTGGTTGGACAGGAGGACATGATCATCGACGTGGCGTCTGCGCTGGCGGGGGGATGATGCCGCTAAGCCCATATGAAACGGAGGAGCTGTGAGCGAACTGATGCGACTCGATCACGTAGCGATTGCGGTGAGGGACACCAGCCGCGCCCTTCAGTACTTCGAGGGCCGCCTCGGACTGCGGGTCGCGAGCAGCGAGATCCCGACGGGTGTCCCCCTGCGTCTCACGTATCTCGACTGCGGCAACGCATCGATCCAGCTGGTCGAGCCGCTCGAGCCGGGAACCGCGATCGGGGATAGCCTCGAGCGTAGTGGCGAAGGCCTGCATCACGTCTGCTTCGAAGTCCGCGACGTGTCGCTGACGGCGGCCTCATTGGCAGGCCCCGGCGCGGGTCCGGTCCAGCTGATCCACGGCAGCGGACGCGTGTCCGCGTTCGTGCCCGGTCCGGTCCACCACGGTACGCGCGTCGAGTGCACGCAGCTCAACGCGAACGGGAGCTGAGATGACGAACGGATCGGTCGAGGCAGCCGCGAGGCTGATCGGAGCGCCCCGCACCGCCGCGCCGACTCCCGCGCTGCTTCTCGACCTGCCGAAGGCACAGCGCAACATCGACGAGATGGCACAACGGATGGCGCCGCTTCCGGCTTCGCTCAGGCCACACGCGAAGATCCACAAGAGCCCCATCCTCGGTCGGATGCAGCTCGACGCTGGAGCGATCGGCCTGACGACGGCGACGGTGTGGGAGGCGACGGCGATGGTCGATGCCGGGATCGACGAGATCCTGATCGCCAACCAGGTCGTCGGGCCGTTCAAGGCGGCCGAGCTCGCGAGGCTCTCGGGAGTGGCGACCGTGATCGCGGCGGTGGAGAGCACCCGCAACGTCGACGAGCTGTCTGACGCCGCGACCGCCGCCGGCACCGAGATCAGCGTGCTCGTCGAATACGACGTCGGCTTGCACCGCTGCGGCACGCGCACGCACGACGCGGCAACGGCGCTCGCCTCGCACATTCAGAGGCGGTCGGGCCTGCGATTGCGAGGCCTGCTCGGCTACGAGGGGCACTGCATGCTCGAACCCGATCGGACGGTTCGAACCGAGAAGACCCGTGCGGCCAACGCGGCTCTTATCGCACTCGCGGACGAGTTCGAGCGCCTTGGGCTGCCGACCGAGATCGTCGCTGCCGGTGGCCTCGGAACGTGGGACATCACCGGCGCCAATCCGCGTATCACCGAGATCCACGCCGGTTCCTATATCTTCATGGACGCCTTCCACCGCAACCTCGTCCCGGGCTTCGAGGTCGCGCTGACGGTGCTCGCGACGGTGGTGTCGCGGCACGACTCGATGGCCGTGCTCGACGTCGGGCGCAAGGCGATCGGGATCGATCGCGCGATCCCGGAGCTCGCCAACGGCGAGGCGGTCGTCCGCTACGAACACGGCGAGCACTTCATCCACGAGGAGCACACGGCGATCCTGCTCAACCCCGGCTCCGAGATCGACGTCGGCGACCGTGTAGAGCTGATGTCCGGCTATGCCCCGACGACGGTCAACTTCTACGACATCTTCTATGTCGTAGACGAGGCGCGGATCATCGACGTGTGGCCTGTGCTGGGACGTTACGGGACCGGCAGCGTCGGCGAGCCGATGGTGGTCGCAGAGATCGCGTCCCGTCTGGCCGGGCGAGCGGCCGAGCCGGCAGCATGAGCGCCGCGGCGAACGTGAGCGTCGAGGAATTCGAGCGCATCTTCGCGGCTGTCAAGAACTGGGGCCGCTGGGGGCCCGACGACGAGCTCGGCACGCTCAACTACATCACTCCGGGGACCGTGCGCGCGGCGGCGGCGCTCGTCCGCAGCGGCCGCAGGGTGTCGATGGCGATCCCGATCAACAAGCTTGCTGGGCCCGACAACCCGCAGCCCGCGTACCACTTCATCTCGCAGGCCTACGACGTACCGGTCGACGCCAGCAAGGTGCGGTTCGCACTCGATTTCCTCGGGATGGCCTGCCACGGCGACTGCCACACGCATGTCGACGCGCTGTGCCACATCGCTTACGACGGGCTCACCTACAACGGGCGCCGCGCCACCGAAACTGTGCTCAGCACCGGGGCGACATCGCACGACATCGCCGCAGTCAGCACCGGCATCGTCGGCCGGGGCGTGCTGCTCGACATACCGCGCCTGCGTGGCTGCGAGTGGCTCGAGCCCGGCGACGCGGTCACCCGGGCCGAGCTCGAGGCGTGCGAGGAGCTCGAGGGGGTACGGCTCGACGAGGGCGACATCCTCGCGCTGCGCACCGGCCACCACCGGCGCCGACTAGAGCTCGGAGCATGGGACAACAGCCCGCCCCCCCACGGCGCCGGCAAGGCGGGCATCCATGTGGACGCGGTCCCGTGGATGCACGAGCGAAGGATCGCCGCGTTTCTCCCGGACGGTGATGGAGAGACCTTTCCCAGCTCCGTCGACGGCATCGACTACGCGATCCACCCACTCCAGGTCGTCGCGATGGGCATGCTCGTGGCCGACAGTCTCCAGTTTGAGGACCTGGTCGCCGCCTGCGAGCAGGAGCAGCGCTACGAGTTCATGGTCGTGGGCCTGCCGCTCCGCCTGGAGGGCGGCACCGGCTCACCGTGGAACCCGATCGCGATCTTCTGACAAGCCGCGCCGAGCGGCAATGTGAGACGACGGCAAGCACCGCAATCAAACCACTGGCTCCCGCAAGATCCCTGCAAGTCGCGCACAAACAGATCGGGGCGCCGAGGACCCGCTCGGGTCGTGTACCAGCACGACAGCCGAGCTCTGGGCACGCGAATCGGGTCTCTATGCGGTCGCGTCAGTCCCGGGGCGCAGCGGTGCTCGCCGCGGCCGTGACGGGGTCTTCGTCGAGCCATCGAGCACCGACGATCTCGGCGATGCTCGCATCGGTTCCATGGCCGGCGAGCCCGAGGGGTGCGACGCAGGCGAGCTCGCGCAGGCCGCCGACAGCGGTTTGCGCCAGCTCGGGGAGCGCAGCGCTGACGACGACGAGCGCAGGCTGCAGCAGATCCGCCGTTTCGGTCAGCGTGAGAAGTGGAGTATCGGCTCCGAGGTAGGTGATCCGCCAGCCGTGAGCGCGGAGCGCGAGCCCGAAGCAGATCAAGCCGAGATCGTGTTGATCTCCGGGAACGCAGGCGAGCAGCGCGTGGGGACCCCGACCGCGCCCCCAGCCGCGCGCCAGGGCGAGCAGACGGCCGCGCAGCAGCGCGCTGGCGAAGTGCTCTTGCGCGACCGATACCTCAGCGTGCGCCCAGCGCTCGCCGAGCTCGTGCAGGTAAGGAAGGACGGCGTCTCCCAGGACGCTCTCCAGGGGATGCGAACCCAAGAGCCGGTCGAGTACCGAATGCGCGGCTGCATCGTCGAATCCGTCGAGTGCACGACGCAGTTGCTCGCCGAGCGCAGCTGCCGTCGGGGCCCCGCTTCCGTCATCTGCTCCGGCGGCGGGGTCAGGTCGCGCCGGCGCGTCAGCTCGTGCGAGCCGAGCCGCCTCGGCTGCCGATAGGCCTTGCTCGAGGTGCTCGAGCATGCGACGAATCCGCCGCTCGTCATCCTTGCCGTAGAGGCGGAATCCGCCATCGGTGCGAGTCGGCGACAGGATCCCGTAGCGACGCTCCCACGCGCGGAGGACCTCTGGCGTCACCCCGACACGGCGGCTCAGCTCACCAATCCGCACAGTCCCGCGACCGGCTTGGTCAGCACTCATGCGATGAGTGTACAGACTCTGTACACACTCTAGACACGCGCTACCCATTCTTGTACGATACCTGGACAGTCTCTGTACAAGGGAGCTTCTCGCATGACCAAGTCGTACGTCACAGCCCTCGCCGTCGCCCTACTTGGGGCGAGGACAAAGGTGCCGAAGGCAACGCTCGCCGCACTCGCCAAGGACACGGCGATACCAAGTCGCCGGGGTCGCGCCTTGGCTGCCACATGAGTCCAATGATCGATTCGCTCCGCGACACCATCCTCGACCGCACCGTCGTCGGCGGCTACACCAGCGTTGGCTACCGGATCCGCAGCCGCACATGGCGCGCAAGCGACCCACAGCGCGCCGATGGCAAGGTCGTGGTCGTCTCGGGCGCGACCTCAGGGATCGGACTCGCGGCCGCCGAAGGGTTCGCCCGCCTCGGAGCGAGCGTTCGGCTACTTGTGCGTAGCGACGAGCGCGGTGCCCAAGCCCGCTCGGCGATCATCGAGCGGACCCACAACAGTGATGTCCGGATCAGCGTCTGCGACCTCAGCAGCCTCGAGTCGGTGCGCGAATGCGCCACGCGCCTTGCCGCGGAGGAGCAGGTCCACGTGCTGGTCAACAACGCCGGTGTGATGACGCAGGAACGCGCGCTCTCGGTCGACGGGATCGAGCTCACACTCGCGACGAACGTGGTCGGTCCGTTCCTGTTGACGAATCTGCTGATCCCCCGGCTCAACGAGAGCGCCTCCGCGCGCGTCGTCAACGTCTCCTCTGGTGGCATGTACACGCAGCGGATCACGGTCGACGACCTACAGAGCGAGCACGGACGATTCGACGGCGCGAAGGTGTACGCGCGCACCAAGCGCGCACAGGTGATCCTCACCGAGATCTGGGCGCAGCGGCTGGCGGACACCGGGGTCGTGGTCCACGCGATGCACCCGGGCTGGGTCGACACCCCAGGCGTTCGATCGTCGCTACCTCGGTTCTACAAGGCAACGCGACCGCTGCTCAGAACGCCCGCCCAGGGCGCCGACACGATCGTATGGCTCGGAGCTGCGGCCGAACCGAGCCACAGCTCAGGCCGCTTCTGGCACGACCGCCGACCGCGCCCCACGCACCTCATGCCGTGCACGAGGGAGACGCCACAGGAGCGCGAGCGGCTATGGGCCGAATGCGAGCGCCTAAGCGGCCGGCAGGACCCTCGAACCCTGGTCGCTGCGCGCTCAAACCGATAAGGAGAATCCGATGGCTCATTACAACGCAAGCGTGGAGACATCGCGTCCCCTCGACGAAGTGTTCGCGTACCTGAGCGACTTCTCGACGACCGAGGAGTGGGATCCGGGGGTCGTTGAGGCGAAGCGTGTGAACGGCGCGGCGGTCGGCCAGGGAACCGAGTTTCGCTTGGTTGCCGAGTTCCTCGGCCGCAAGAACGAGCTCGCCTATCGGATCGTCGAATACGACCCCCCGAATGCCGTCACCCTCCTCGGCGAGAACGCCACCGTGGTCTCGCGGGACAGGATCACGTTCAAGTCGACTGCCGCGGGCACACGTGTCACTTACGACGCCGACCTCGCACTGAAAGGCCTGCTCCGGATCGCCGGACCGCTCCTGGCACTCGCGTTCAACCGCGTCGGCGATCGCGCCCTCGCGGGTCTCAGTCGAACGCTCGCACCCTCGCAGCCGCGGATGCTGAGCCCGCTGCCCGGTCGCGCTCTCGACGGCACGGAGTACGCGCTGCCGGGGGATCTCGCAAAGCAGCACAACTTCCTCGTCGTCGCCTTCCGCCGGGAGCAGCAGCGCGTTGTCGATCAGTGGCTGCCGGGGCTCATCGAGATTGAGCAGCGGCGCTCGGACGTTGCCGTGTACGAGCTGCCGGTGCTGGCATCGGGGTACGGTCCGGCGCGATGGTTCATCGACGGTGGGATGACGCGGGGGACCCCGGACGCCGCCGCCCGCGCCCGCACGATCACCGTCTATACCGATGTCCGGAAGGTCGTTGACAACCTTGGGCTCGCCGGCACCGACACGATCGCGGTACTGATCGTCGAGCGCTCTGGCCGGATACTCGCGAGCGAAGCCGGCGGCTTCGACGAGCAGAAGGCCGCACGGCTGGCCGCCTCGCTTGCCGCCGACACCGTCGCCCGCGGCACCGTGACATGACGGAAAGGGTGCTCGTCACCGGCGCGACCGGATTCATCGGCGCTCGCCTCGCCGCCAGGCTGGCAAGCTCGGCACGGGAGGTGCGCTGCCTGGTGCGCGACCGCGGCGGAACTCGCGCTCGCGAGCTCGAGCGCGAAGGCTTCGATCTGCACCAGGGAGACGTGCTGCATCCAGAAACGCTGCGCGGCGCAGGCCACGGAGTGGACGTAGCGTATTACCTGATCCACTCGATGGGTCGAGGCGGACCCAGGGACTTCGCCGCGAGCGAACGCGCCGCCGCCACGGCGTTCGCCAGGATGGCACGCGAAGAGGGGATCGAGCGGATCATCTACCTCGGCGGTCTCGGTGACCAACCGCAGTCCCAGCACCTGCGCAGCCGGCATGAGACCGCCCTCGCGCTGCGGGAGGGTGGCCCGCCGCTGACCTACTTCCGCGCCGGAATGGTCGTCGGGCCGCAGAGCGAGTCGTATCGCACGCTGCGCTACCTCGTGCAGCGGCTGCCGGCGATGATCGCTCCGGCGTGGCTTAAGAACGCGACTCAGCCGATCGCGATCGACGACACCTTGAGCTATCTGATTGCGGCGCTGACGGTCGAAGCGTCGGCGGGGAGGGAGATTCAGATCGGCGGCCCCGACGTCCTCACCTACGGCGAGATGCTCGACCGGATGGCCGAAGTCCTCGACATCCGCCGCCGGCCGCGGATCCCAGTGCCACTGATCACCCCGTGGCTGTCCTCACTCTGGATCGGGCTCGTCACACCCGTCGACGCCGGCGTAGCGAGACCTCTGATCGAAGGACTCGCCACGCCAACAGTCATCACCGACCGCTCGGGAATGACGCTGTTCGAGATCGAGCCAATCGGCTTCGACCAAGCGCTCCAACGTGCCGTCGCTGAAGACCCCGATCTTGCGCCCACATGAGAGCCCTCGAGCGTCTCTTCATCTCGCGCCCCGCCCGCATCGGGACCATCCGAACGGCCGGCGGCATTGACAACGAGCGACCCCCGGGCGGCCCGAGCTGACGATGGAGCGAGTCTGGGACTACCCACGCCCGCCGGCCGTCGTGTCCTGCAAGCGTCGCGTCCGGATCGAGTTGGCCGGCGAGGTGCTGGCCGACTCCACCCGCGCCCTGCGCGTGCTCGAGACCAGCCACCCACCGACCATCTACGTTCCGCTGGCCGACGTGCGTGAAGCGCTCCTGGCCGAGAGCGACGCACGCTCGACCTGGTGCGAATTCAAGGGCGCAACGCGATACCTGGTCGCCGTCGTCGGTGGCCGGCGGTCCAGAACGGTGGGTTGGAGCTACCCGGACCCCTCGCCCGGATACGAGGCGCTGCGCGATCACGTCGCCTTCTACCCCGGACGCGTGGACGCCGCCTGGCTAGATGACGAGCGCGTTCAAGCTCAGCAAAGCGACTTCTACGGAGGGTGGATCACCGCCGAGCTGATCGGGCCGTTCAAAGGGCCGCGGGGCACGCTCGCGTGGTGAAGTCAGGTCCCTGGCGGCTCGCGGAACGGCGCCGGGGGCGCGCACGTAAACCGGGCGGGCGGAGAACACAGAAACCCCGCTCGCTGGTTGAGTGCGGCTCCTGGTCGGTCCTCTCTGGGCGGCGGACCGTGACCGACCGTAACCGCGTCGCGATCGCTTGAAAAGGGTATAGCCCGGATCAGACTCCAACTTCTGGGAGGTGCGGGATGGCTCAGGATCACGGATCGAGTGTGAAGAACGACAAGCAGTACGAGGGGCTGCGCAAGAAGGGGATGAGCAAGTCGCGGGCGGCGGCGATCTCCAACTCGGAGGGTTCCTCCAGCCGTGGCGGCAAGAGCAGCGGAAGCAGTCAGAGCCGCCGCAGTAGCGGGAGTGGCAGCGGTGGCAACCGCGCGCAGAAGGCAGCGGCGGGCCGTAAGGGCGGGAAGAAATCCGGCAGCTAACCCGGCCGGGCAACATCTCCGATGCTTTGGATGCTCACCGCTGATGTGGTGGGGGCCAGCCGCTCATGAGCGATTGTGTGTGGCTATTGCGTCACGGTGCGACTGAGTGGACGCAGGACGGGCGTCACACCGGCCGTGAGGATGTGCCGCTCAGCGATGCAGGGCGCGAGCAGGCCAGACAGGCCGGCTCGTTTCTCGCTCGTCGTAGTTTTGAGCGTGTGCTCGTGAGTCCTCAGACGCGCGCGCGTGAGACCTGCTCGCTTGCGGGGTTCGGGGAGCGCTCAGAGGCCCGCGATGAGCTGGTGGAGTGGGATTACGGCGAGTACGAGGGGCTGACCGATGATCAGACCGAGCAGCGCGACCCGGGCTGGGATCTGTTCCGTGACGGCTGTCCGGGCGGAGAAAGCCCCGATCAGGTTGCTGCTCGCGTGGACCGGCTGCTTGCTGACGTCGTCGGATTCGAGGGTACGTGTCTGCTCGTCGCGCACGGCAAGCTGCTGCGCGCCCTAGCCGCCCGGTGGGTGCGACTCAGCGTCGCGCAAGGGAGCATCTTGCCGATGGATCCGGCGGCCATTTCGCTGCTCGAGCGGGAGCCGGGCGGTCCACTGCTGCGCTTGTGGAATTTCACCGGTGAGCTCGTCGGCTGACCGGGCAGCGGCGACTTGAAAGCCCCGCCTCAGTCTCACGTGACACGGAGCTTCTCGAGCGTCGAGTCAGCGGCGCCTTCAACCTAGCCGTCGTGGGCGACGAGCTCTTCGAGGTTGTTGAGGATCGGCTCGGTGTAGACCTCATCGGGAGCGATCGCTGGATGCCAGGCGGATAGGGAGTGACGAGCTCAGCGCTGATTCGCCCGATCGCCTCGTTAGGCTTGACCGCGTCGGCGGCAGCGAAGAAGGCATCGCGGGGCAGCACGGCCTGTTCTGTCCGTAGCTCTCGTCGGGTCGGCAGCGACGGCATGCCGGTTCCCGATCACGGCGTGCCGATCTCATCGACGAGGTCCCGGAGAGCGTTCACCAGCCGGTCGATCTCCGCCTCGCCGTGAGCGAACGTGATCAGCGGCATGACCCGCCGGTGGTCGACGAGCTCGACGTCGATCTGGCGCTCGTCACGCAACCAGTCATCCGCCCTAAAGCCAGTGAGGCCAATCGAGGCGGTTTCGATCATCACGTGCGTCGGATCGACGCCTGTGACACCGGGACGTGCCTGGAGTTCCTCAGTCGGCACGACACGCAGTTCGGGTACCTCCGCGGCGAGCCGGGCGATCGATCCGGCGTGCGGTCTCAGTCTGCGCCTCGTCGATCTTCGGGCGGATGTCGATCCGGGCCGGCGAGAGTCGCGGGACAGGCGGGACCTCAAGCAGTTCGCGTCGGAGTCCCGTCCTCCACACGACCAGCGGGGTGCGGCGCTCGGCGAGCACCAGCGTCGCCAGGACGGGGGCGCGCAGCGCCGCCGGTGAGGCGTTGTAGGTGATCAGGATCGGGCCGGCCTGCTCCTCCGGGCGGTGTGACGCCGTCCAAACCCGCGGCTCTCGGAGGCGGCTGTCGCTCGTCCGGCTGAACCCCGGAGTCAGACCGCGACCACTGGGAGGCAAGCCTTGCCCAGCGCGGGTGCGGTGCGACCGGAGACGAGCCGCGCGGGAGGACTTCAGTGGATCTCGAGTGGTTTGCTACTGATGCCATCCCGGCACCAGCACCAAGGGTGCCTACGAGCGTGCCCACGCCGGCAGGCGTTCGCTGCAATGGCCATCAGCCGGCGGATGCGCGGACTCTCCCGCTCACCGGCCTCCTCGTCCCACGCTCGAGAAGGTGTGCCCGTAGCGAGCGCTCCGGGCGACAACGGCTGCACGCGCGTCACAGATGGCAGTCAACCGCGATGGCCAGCGCGGCGCAGATCTCGCGCATGCGGGAGTCGGCAAGTCGGCCGAGCCGCTGGACGAGCACACCGAGCGAGACACTCTCCACCGAGTCCAAGTTGACCGCCGACCGCTGCGGGACGGGATCGTCGGCCGGCTCAAGGATCACCTCACTTGGCAGCGACCGGATCGTCGTCGTGCATGGTGCGACGAGCGCTCGACCAAGCCGAGGTATCGCGGCATCGCGTGAGAGAACGACGACAGGACGTCGACCAATCTCGGGCAGCTCGCTCCACCACAGCTCCCCGCGAGCTGGCGCGGCCCTCACGAGGCCGCGGCTGCGCGACGGAACGAAGCCAGATCGCCCCAGGCGTCCGGTTCTTCGAGCGGATGTCGCTCGTACGCGGCATAGCTCGCGTCGAGCTCAGCGGCCCGATGCCGCGCAAGGAGCGCCGCGAGCGCTTCATCGACAAGCGCGGCATTGGTCACTCCGGATCGCAGGGACCTCGCGTTCTCCAACAGCGCGGAATCGACTGTCGTACTCAGACGTATGCGAGCCATGCCATCAGTATGCCACGAATGGGCAGCTTCCCAACGGGCGGTTGTCACGATCGCTTCCACCACCGCCCTCAGGCCTCGATCCGCCTTCGCTTCGGCGATGACGCGGTCGCACCGACGCAGCCGCGTGGTGCTGGCCGCGCGACCGCTTCTTTTACGCCTGCCGTCGCAACGACGGCGAGAGGCATCGAGGCGACAAGTAGGGCGGTTGCCGCGACTCGCACGAGAACCGCTGTACCACGGGGCGCAACTCGGAGCTGGGCGACTCTTCCTCGTGAGCGAGAAGTGCCTGCGCCTGCCGATCGCATGTGTGTGAGCGGGACTCGCACGGACGAGTTTCCCGACCACGATCAGCCCCGGAATCCTTGCGCCGTGTGTTCAGGTCGGAGAGGAGCGGATGATGCCCTCAGCAGAACAGCTGCCGTATCCGGTCCGTTGCTGGACCACACCGAGAACGCGATCGTGGCGTTCGATGCCGACTGGCACGTCACGGTCTGCAATGAGGGTGCGCGACGGCTTTTCGGCTGGACGGCGGAGGTGGGTGTCGGACAGCCCGGGATCGTCACACGGGTCCGTGCGAGCGACCCGGACTGCTTCGCCCAACGGCCAACGTGCAGGGACTTCGTGCTCAAGGAAACTGAAGGGATTCCGAATTCCCGACACCACACGTACGATCCGGGACTCCCATCCGCCCTCGCGCTCCTCCGAACAATCCCTGCAAACCGGTACAAATATATCGGGGCGCCCGGATTTGAACCGGGGACCTCACCGACCCGAATTATGGGCGAAATCTCGGGGCGTTGTACGAAGTACCTGCAAATCGATGGATTCTGGCTCGGACTCACCACCTCTCAGAACCTCGGTTTTTGCGGTGGATTCACGGGGTTTCGGCAGGGAGAACGACTCCCTGCCAAATGACTAGGACGCTGACGCCGGCTCCCTTGCACGTTGCCGATCGTCCCCACAAGCCGCCGCGTAGGCGGCGGACCAGCTGCCGAATAGGCGGCTGACCACGCTCGCCGCCGGCCACTCCCCGCCGGCCAAGCGCCTGAGCGCCTCTCCCCCACGCCGGCGCGCGTCGCGTGCGCGACCACTCGGAGGAGGACGGCAGCTTGCCGTAGTGGCGGCGCCAATCGAGCATCGCCTCGACCACGCGCTCCCGGGTCCACCGCCGCTCGATCGCACCGGGGTGGCAGGCCCGGCAATAGGGGTACGCGTCGCCCTTGCCGCTGCGCGGCTGGGTGTACGCGCCGCAGCCGCGGCACACGCCGACATAGCGCGCCTTGACCGCCCGTGCCTTCTCCCCGGTCGGGTCGTAGAAGTACGCCTTGCCGTGCCGATGAGCGACCGAGCCGGTCGGCGATCTGCCTGATCGAAAGGCCGTCGAACTCGCGGTAATGCCGTGCCAAGGCGACCGCCCGCCGACGCTCGACAACCCCACCCGTTCGCGCGGTTGACGCCTTCGCCGTCACATCGCGTCACGCTACCTCGGTCAATTGGCGTTTCGCCGAGGTCGGCACGCAAGTGCCGACGCACCGACTGGACCTCCTACCCGCGCGCGATCCGAGACTCCGGACGCGTCGCCGCCAAGGCCCCTCGGGGAGCGAAAGCAGCGCGCTGGCCGCGCCACGGGTCTCGCTGCCGGATCCCACCGGAAGCAGAAGGGTGACGACCGAGCCACGGAGCCATCGACAGTGCTGAGTTTTCGTGGAAGCAGGTCTCTGGCACGTCGACGATTTGGCGCTTGTAAGGTCATCCACGGAACAGGCTTGGCGGTGCTCACGCCTCACGAGTCCGTGCATAGGGTGATGGCGGTCAGGTGTCCGGTGGCGTGTCCTGGCGCTGGCGACGACCGCGTCTTCCGTCACGGGCGGGTCGCGTCTCAGAACTGCTGTAAATAGCCGGTCGGGTGCTGTCAGAGCGACGGCGTAGGTTCCCTCAAGTCCTGGCAGACGATGAAGGAGGCCTACGCCGTGAGACGCACCGTACCGCCGTCGGCGGAGATACAAGCTGAGATCGACAAGCTGCTGGCGAAGGGCATGGTCGATGACCCGCAGAAGTTGTTGGGCGAGCTCGGTCGGCTCGGTGCCCGACTGATCATCCAGCGGGCGGTCGAGGACGAGTTCGATCAGTGGCTCGGTCGGGCTCGCTATGAGCGCCGGCCGGAGCGCCAGCGCGGGTTGCGTAACTACGACTCGGGGTTGCGCAATGGGTTCCGGCCCAGGCATGTGCAGACGGCCGAGGGCGAGTTGCGGATCGAGATCCCGCAGGCGCGTGGGTCGGTCGTGCCGTTCGTGTCGAAGCTGTTCCCGAAGTGGCACTGCAAGCGGCTGCTCAGAACGGACCCGCTCAAGGCGCTCGTGATCGGCGGGTTCGTTCGCGGCCTCTCGATGCGCGACGTCGAATCGCTGTGTGAAGAGGCGGGGCTCGGGAAGACGTCGCGCTCGACCATCGCGAGGATTTGCGCCGAGCTGCACGAGCGGTTCCAGGCGTTCTGTCGCCGCTCGCTATACGACATCCGGCTGGTCGTCCTGTTCCTTGACGCGATCTATCTCCCGGTCCGGCCAAGCGGCCCGAAGGAAGGCGTGATCTGCGCCTGGGGAATCGACGAAGATGGCCATCGGCAGCTGGTCTGCGTCAGGCTGGGAGCGCGGGAGTCCAAGGAGGACTGGGTCGAACTCGGCCGCGATCTCATCTCTCGTGGGCTCGCCGCGCCACGCTTGGTCGTCGCCGACGGCGCGCCCGGGCTGATCGCAGCGGTCGAGGAGATCTGGCCGCGCGCCGATCGTCAGCATTGCGCTGTTCACCGCTTGCGGAACCTGCTCGCGAAGCTGCCCAAGGAAGAGCAGGACCGGATCCGGTTCAACTACTGGTCAGCGCTCACCGACGCCACCAGCATGAAGGACGGCAAGCTCCGCCTCCAGGTCCTCATCTCAGAGCTCGAGCACCGCGGCTACGAGTCCGCTGCCCGCTGTCTTACCGAGGACCTCGACGCGCTCGTGGTGCACCTCCGCTACCCGCTCCGGCACCGCGAACGATGGCGATCGACAAATCTCCTCGAGCGGTCGCTCGGTGAGGTCCGCCGGCGCACCAAGGTGATGGGCCGCTTCCCCGGTGAGACCAGCTGCCTCTCACTCGTGTGGGCAGTGCTCGATCTGTTCTTCAGTCACGCCAGCAACGGCGCCACGTTCACCGACGTCGACCGCCAGCACCTCTACCGAATCAAGTACCAGCAAGCCGACCCCGACACCCTCGACAAGGAGGTGACCGCCGCTTAGACTCAACCACGGGAACCTAAGCTCGCGTCAGCATTTACAGCACTCTTGAGACGCGACCACGGGCGGTCCCAGACCCTCATTCGTGGGAGCGGGGTACCTCGCCGGTTCTCGCCGCCGGCCCCACCTGCTCCCCAACCACCCGGTCGCGCCTTCCGGTACCTGACGCCGAAGTGTGAGCTAGGCCAGGCAAGCCGGGGCGTCGGCGCGAGGCTGTGATACTGGGCGGCGAGCTCTATCTGAGGAGTAGACTGTGGTCAGTTCGCCTCACACCTCGGCGAGCGGTTTGTTCCGGCTTCAACCCTTGGCCGGCGTTTGCGCCCCGACCGCCGGCGGTCCCGGCGCTTTGTGAACGCGTCAGGAGCCGAACCATGCGTACCCTCGCCGAAGCATCCATTGGCCCAGCCGCTCCGTCGGTTGTCGAACGCACGATGTCGGTTGTCGACGGCGCGACTGGGGCTCGCACGCTGGGGGAGATGGTCATCGGCGGAGCCGGGCGGGGTCGCGACGTCGCTCTGTCCTCTCCTCACCCGGATGGGCCGGTCGAGGTGACCTACGGTGAGCTCGTCAAACGTGCCCGCGCGATCGCCCGGGGCCTCATCGCCCTCGGTGTTGAGCGCGGTGACCGTGTGTCGATCGTCGGCGCAACTCGCGCCGAGTGGACGGTGTGCGACCTCGCGGCACTTTGCGCCGGTAGCGTCGTGGCGCCGATCTATCACACCAACTCGTCGCTGGAATGCCAGCATGTCCTCGCGCACTCGCAGGCGCGGCTGGTCTTCTGCGACGACGCGGCGCAGGTCGCCAAGATCAACGCTGTCCGCGACGCCTGTCCGGAGCTCATGCACGTCGTCGTGATCGATGACGGCGCGGTGCCCGGAGCGATCGCACTGTCGGAGCTGATCGCCCGTGGTGAGAGCGTCGAGGCCGCGGCGGTCGACGCTCGCATCAGCGCAACCGCGCCCGGCGACCTGGCGACAATCGTCTACACGTCGGGCACGACCGGCCCGGCGAAGGGCTGCATGCTGACCCACGCAAACTTCCTCGCGGCGACCGCGATGGTGCGCGATCAGCTCCTGCTTGGAGACGACCAGCCGGTGGTCTTCATGTTCCTCCCGCTGGCCCACGTCCTCGCACGCGTGACCCAGGCCGTAGTACTAGACGTCGGCGGCACGATCGCGTATTGGGGTGGCGACCCCAAGCGGATCGTCGAGGAGTTGGCCACGGTCGCGCCGACGCACTTCCCGGCGGTGCCCCGCATCTACGAGAAGATCCAGGCTGCGGTTCTGGACGGGATCGAGGCGCAGTCGCCGCGGTTCGGAGCGACGCTGCTGCACTGGGCGCTCGTCCAGGGCCGCGGGCAGCGGGCGGCGACCCGCGCTGGCCGTCGCCTCGGCCCCGTCGCCGACGCCCGATACCGCGTCGCTGACCGATTGGTCCTCGCCAGGGTCCGACGCGTTTTCGGGGACCGCCTGATCATGGCGATCGTCGGCGCGGCCCCGATTTCGCCTGACCTGATCGACTTCTTCGACGCCTGCGGTGTGCTGCTGCTGGAGGGCTACGGGATGACCGAGACCTGCTCGACCGCGACGCTCAACCCGGCAGCCGCGCCCCACCCGGGTACGGTCGGACGTCCGCTGCCCGGGAGTGAGGTGACGATCGGGCCGGACGGCGAGATCCTGCTCCGCGGCCCACAGGTGTTCCGCGGCTACTACCGGGATACGGAGGCGACGGCCCGGGCGCTCGACCCCGACGGCTGGCTCCATACCGGCGACCTGGGTGCCCTCACCGCCGACGGTTACCTGAAGGTCACTGGCCGCAAGAAGGACCTGATCATCACCTCGAGCGGGAAGAACGTCACCCCGGCGAACATGGAGAACGCCCTGCGCGAGACTCGGTGGGTTTCCCAGGCGGTCATCTATGGGGACGACCGCCCCTACCTCGTCGCGCTGCTCACGCTCGATAGCGACGAGACCGACAAGCTCTCCGCCCATCTCGGGATCTCGCTCGAGCTTCCGGCGATGGCCCACGACGTCCGCGTGCACGCCGCCCTCCAGCTCGACATCGACCAGGTCAACACGCACTTCGCCCGAATCGAACAGATCAAACGCTTCAGGATCCTCGACCGCGAGCTCACCGAGGACGCCGGCGAGCTGACGCCGACGTTGAAGGTCAAGCGAAACATCGTGTACAGCAAGTACGCCGACGTCTTCTCCGGCATCTACGACGACGCCTAACTTCGAGGGCCACTGAACGGTCGTTACCCGAACTTTCCGCTCACATAGCGCTCGGTGCGTTCGTCTTTGGGGGCTGCGAAGATCTCACCCGTCGGGCCGTGTTCGATCAGCTCTCCGTCGAGCATGAACACCGTCGAGTCCGCTACGCGTCCGGCCTGCTGCATGTTGTGGGTCACGATGACAATCGTGTAGTCGCTCCTTGAGATCATCGATCAGAGCCTCGATCTTCAACGTCGCGTGCGGATCGAGCGCCGAGCAGGGCTCGTCCATCAGGAGTACCTCGGGCTCCACGGCGATCGCGCGGGCGATGCAGAGTCGTTGCTGCTGACCACCGGAGAGGCCGACCCCGGGTGAGTCGAGCCGGTCCTTGACCTCATCCCAGAGCCCGACCTCGCGAATCGAGGTGTTGACGCGCTCGCGTAGGTTGTTGCCCGTGTTGCCGCTCAGTCTCGGTCCAGACGCGACGTTGTCGAAGATCGACATCGTCGGAAATGGGTTCGCTTTCTGGAACAGCATTCCAATCAGCCGCCGCACTGCGGTGACGTTGATATCTGATGCATACAAGTCGTGGTCGTCGAGCATGACCTTTCCCGCGGCATGCGCGCCCGGGATCTCCTCATGCATCCGATTGATGCAGCGAAGTAGCGTCGACTTCCCGCACCCAGAGGGTCCGATGATCGCCGAGACCTGATGCGCCGGGAACTCGATGGTGCATCCCTTCACGGCCTCTGCGGCTCCGTAGTATGCGTGCAGATCGAGGATCGAGATCCGAGGTCCAGCGTCCACAAGGGCTGCACGAGGACTGAGGGAGATGGCGGGGTCCCTCGGCGCCAATAGCGGCTGGTTCCGGGTGTCGGAGAGCTCCGGCCGCCTGCTTGGCGCGTCCGGAATAGCTGTGTTGTGGTCTGGCGGGGGTAAGAGGCGAGTCTGGATCATCAGGGGTGTTGGCTCCGTGGTGGTGCGAAAGACTCTCTAGGTCGTTGCCGGCGGGTGTGCTCGTGGGCGCTTAGCGCGACCGTCGGCACGTGAGCGTCGCGAAGCTCAGCACCGTCCGCACATCCAACCGTGGTCGGCCAGGGTCGCGGACCCTGAGACAGTGAGATCGTCATTCGGATCTCCCTGCTGCGGGGTCGGTGTGGACGTACTCAGAAGAATGAAGTGCAGGCAACAGCGAGCGCTGCTTGTGGTGGTGTCGATCCATGCGGCGCAGGATGTCATCGAGCACCGAGATCGCTTCGACGATCCGCGGGCCCTTGTTGAGCATTACGCACTCGGCGTGCTGGCCCATCGCCGCATCGGTGATCTCCGCCCGTGAAGGGCGACCCGTCTTGGCGAGCTGATCGAGCACCTGTGTGGCCCAGATGACGGGGACGTGCGCTGCTTGGCAGAGCCACAGGATCTCCTCCTGAACCTCGGCGAGACGCTCATAGCCGCACTCAACGGCAAGATCGCCGCGGGCGATCATCACGCCCGCCGGCCGTTGACCGCCGAGGGCAGCCAGCAGCATCCCCGGTAGATGCTCGAACGCGCGCCGGGTCTCGATCTTCAGGATCATCCCGATCTCCGGCCGGCCATGCGCATCGAGATACTCGTTGACTCGCTGAACCTCGTGCGCGCGGCTGACAAACGACAGCCCGACGATGTCCGCGCATTCGGCAGCGAAGCACAGAGCATCGCTGCTGTGGGACCCGAGCAGATCGATCTCCAACGTGGCGTCGGGCAGGTTGATCCCCTTCCCGGCGCGCAGCTTTGCGCCCTTTGGACCGGCCGAGGTGATGCGAAGCTCGATCGAGTCTTGATCGACCGCCTCCACGACGCCTCCGAGCTTCCCATCATCGAGCCACACGTGATGGCCGCGGCGGGTGGCCGAGAACGCCTCGGGCAGCGAACAGCCAATCTGAGCCGACAGGCCATCGCCCGGCCCGGCTGTGGCCACGTTGTCAGCCCGCGTCAAGAGCAGGCGGTCCCCGATGCGGAGCCGCAGATAGTCCCCTTTGTGGTCGCTGGTGGTCTGCGCAGCGAGCGGCCCGGTACGCAGTTTCGGGCCGGGCAGGTCGACCAGCAGACGCGCTCTGCGGCGCGTCTGTTCCTCGGCCAAGCGCAGGTTTTCTCGCATCGCGTGCCACTCGGGCGCGCTGTCGTGGGCGCAGTTGATCCGCATGCAGTCCATTCCGGCAACAAGCATCTCGCGGACCAACCCGGCGTCAGTGGCGGCCTCGGCTGGCATCGTGACCATGATTCGCGTTGGCCGGCGCCGCGGAATCGGACCGAGCAGCGCCGCGGTTCTGACCGCCAGCACATCACGACTGCGAGCAAAGCCGATCGGTCCCGAGCCCGACCGGGCCTCCACACGACGGCCAGCGATCGCGCACAGCGCATCGAGTACCGCATCAACGCTCGCCTCGACGTGCCCCTCACTGCCACCGAGCGAGGACAGCCCGAGCGCGGCCATCCGATCCTGAAGGTCACGCAGGTCGTGCCCGCGCAGCGCCAGGTACTGCAATAGGTTACGAGCGCTCGCGTCACGATCGGCATCACGCCCCTCCACCCATGGGCGCCAGCCCTCCGCAGCCTCACACAACCCCTCGCGGATCGCCGACAGCCGCTCGATCAACGCCGCCACCTCATGACCCCGCCCCGCCCGCCGCCGCAATGAGCGATCCGGGCTGTCAAGCGGACGAGTGCCTGGCATCGGCCCGGGACCCCGGACGTCGCTCGAGCAGCCAAGCTGGGCGCACGATCCTGCGAGACGATTCATAGACTAAGCCTCCAACCGCAGTGGCTATCGCAAGCAATTACGAACGGATCACGGGCGCCGGCCGAATCGTTTAAGCCGGGACAGGCAGGGCCGCCGAGGGCTGGGGCAAAGCCAGCACAATCGTACTCCGCTCACAGGCTTCGCTGTAGCCCTCGTGTTACCCGTTTCCGCGAAGCGGTCGTCGTGCTCGCACCACGCGGCCAGCGCAGCAGATAGTGCACTCATCGTCCACCCCGCACCCGTGTTCGTCAGACCCAGCTCCTGCTGGATCTGTAACGCGACGATCGAAACGATGATCGTTGATCATCGCCACCGCGAATACCATCACCGCCCGCACCATCGTCGTCGCCTGCCCCCCGCGCCAGTCATCGACGTCGGCGTCGCTGATATGGACGAAGGCGCCCTGCTTGGATGCTTCTCTGGACGAAGTCCGGGGCCGGGGCGTGGAGGAGCCCGATCACCGGGCACTCGGGCCTCGCGCACGATCTTGTCGACAGCCTGAGCGCATGCTCGGAGCTCTCGCCGAGACCCACGATCGCGACGTCGGGCCGCTCACGAGCGATGAAAGGTCCGACGTCCTCGACATCGATCTCTCCGGCGATCACCTCATGGCCCAGGGCAACGACGGACGCGGCCACGAGCGCGAGACGATCCTTGCGCTCGTTGGCGAGCAGCGCACGGAGCTGCTCGCTCGCCCGGCCCGTCGTGCCTCAGCCCACACCCAGAAGACTGACCCGGTCGAACATGTGGTGCCGGAGCGATGCCTGCCACCAGGAGGAGTAGCATCGTCGCCAGCTTCGCCCCATTCCTCGGCGAGCGATCGTTTCCGGCTTTGACACCTGGCCGGTGTAGGCGCACAGACCGTTAGTGGTCGACGCCAAACCCACCCGTCAGGAGCCGAAAACCATGAGTACCGTGTCCGCAGGACCTGCCGACTCTTTCCGTCCAGGTCAGTCAGACGCATACCCCCTCGTGCACGCACCCACAGACGAGCGTGGCGAGGATCGGCGGCTGGGCGCGCCGCCTCGAGCTGCTGGGCTCAGCGCGGCCGATCGCCACCTCGGGGCGGTGGCGAGCAGTCTTGGCTGGGCACAGGAATCCGCGGACCGCGGCGATTACGCGGACGCGCTCGAGTGGATCGCGGTCCTCGAGGCGATCGGAGAGGAGATCCCGGACGGCTATCAGACGAAACGACAAGCATGGGGCCGTGCTCTGCGACGCGCTGACCAGAAGGCGACAAGCGTGACTGACGAGTCCGGCGCCAGCTCAGAGCGCCGTGGCCTAAAGGGCCGGGCAGGGTCTGCCTGAAAGGGCGACGCGGCGGGCAGAGTACGATGGTAGGGCTTCGCCTTAACCCCTCGGCGAGCATCTTTCCGGCTTTAAGACTCGGCCGGCGTGGAGTGTCGACCTGAACGGTCGTCACCGTGTCAACGTGTCAAGAGCCGAGCACATGCATCGCCTATTTACCGACGGACCCGATGTGCGGGGCGACCGAACCGTCTTCGCCGTCTGGGGTGAGCTTGTGCGGCGTCGAGATATCGGTCGACAAGAACTCGACGGTCATCTTCCCGGCGACATTGATGAACACGATCCAGGAGCTAGGCGCCTTCCTCAACCGTGAGTCCGAGGCGTCCACGCACCGCTCCGCGCCGACACCCCCCGACGGCCAACGAAGAGCTGATCCCTTCATGACCAACACACACCAGCCAAGCGAGGACCGCATGTCCACTGATCCCATCACCGAGCCGGTCGTCCATATCGGCACGTTCGCCGAGGGCGAGTCCGACCCCGCGGACCACCCCGAAGAGCAGCACGTTGGTACGTTCGCCGAGGGCGAGTCCGACCCCGAGGACCATCCCGAGGAGGAGCACGTCGGCACGTTCGCCGAGGGGGAGTCCGACCCCGAGGACGACCCCGAAGAGGAGCACGTCGGCAGGTTCGGGGAGGTGCAGGCACCGTGAGCGAACGCCGCCATGAACGCGCTGCCCCCGAGGAGGAGCGCAACGCCCCGGTCGGGGTGTACCGCAACGCCGCCCTGGCCGAGGACGGCGTTCGCGCGCCGGAGCTCGCGGGCTTGGACATGACGCATCTCTCGACCGTCGCCAAGGTGATGAACGTTGAGCGCCATGTGCCGGGCGCGTTGGCGCCAGGTACGACGGGAGATGTCAATTTCGGCGGGCCGCGCGACGGCGAGCTGACCCCGACCGAGGCGTGGTCGAGGCGGGTGCGGCGTGTTGGCGGTCTGATTCAGGTGGCGTTCGCTGCCCTGTGGCTCGTGCGCGGGAGCTTGGTGATCGGCGGCGTCGTGTCTGGTGTGCTCATCGCGGCGTCTGGCGTGGCTGTGATCGGGGTCTTGTCCTACGCGATCAAGGTCACGGCTGGAACCGCGCCGCGACCGATGAGCAGGGAGGGTAAGAGGATCGAGCGGGACATCACCGTCGCAACGGTGATCGAGCTCGTGGCGGCGTTCGCCCTGCCGGTGCTCGTCAGCGCGGCCGGCCATTCTGACTGGGTCCTGCCGTCGATCGCGATCACGATCGGCCCGCTGCTGCTCTATCTCGACCACCGCGTGCACATCCCCCGCTACCGGCCGGTTGGCTGGCTGTTGACGATCGGGCCGGTGATCCTCGTTGCCACGATGTCAGGCACGCCGCTGGTCGCCACCACAGGCATCGCATGCCGGCCTGCTCCTGCTCGGCACCGCCGCTGGCTGGCTTCCACGACCTCGCGGGAGTTCGAAGCCGAGCAGCGCAGGCCGCAGAGCAGCAAGACCGGATTCTCGGCGATCACGGGAGCACGGCCATGAGCGAGGATCGGCTCCATGTGGTGTTCGGGGTCGGACAGGTCGGGCGTGCGCTGAGCGCCCGCCTGGCCGGGCTGGGACTGGCGGTACGGGCCGTATCGCGCCACCGGCCCGTCGGGGCTCGCGGACGGGGTCGACTGGCGGGCGGCCGACGCGTCTGACCCCGAGGCCGCCAACGACGCGGCCGAGGGCGCAGCGGTCATCTACCAGTGCCTGAACGCGCCGTACACGAGCTGGCCGGAGGGCTTCCCGCCGCTGCAGCGAGGGGTGCTGAGCGCCGCCGAACGCCAGGTTGCGCTCCTGGTGAGCCTCGAGAACGTGTACGGCTACGGCCCGACCGGCGGCAGGCCGATGACTGAGGATCTCCCGCTGGCCGCGACGACCGTCAAGGGCCGAACCCGGGCGGCAATGACCCAGGAGTTGCTCGCCGCCGCCGAGGCCGGTCGCGTTCGCATCGCCATCGGGCGGGCGTCGGACTTCTTTGGTGCGGGCGTCACCGAGTCGACGCTCGGCGAACGCGTGTTTGCCAACGCTCTCGCTGGCAGTCGTGCCGACTTCCTCGGCAACCCCGACCTGCCGCACAGCTACAGCTACGTCCCGGACATCGCCGCCGGGCTGGCGGCCCTGGGTACCGACGAGCGCGCCGTGGGCGGAGTCTGGCATCTGCCTGGCCCAGAGACCGTTACTACCCGCGAGATCCTCGCGCGGATTGCCGAGGAGGTCGGACACCCGGTCGCCGTGCGCGCGATGCCCAAGCTCCTCGTGCGCGCCCTCGGGCTGGTCAACCCGATGATGCGGGAGCTGGCCGAGATGGCCTACGAGTTCGAGGAACCATTCGTACTCGACACCTCCAAGTACGAGTCGACGTTTGGCGCCGCGGGAACCCCACTCGCCGCCGCCATCACCACCACCGTCGCTTGGTATCGCAGCGCCGCCAGCACCCCACCCCAGGAAGAACCGACTCTGTCGCCGGCACCGGAAAGCCCCGCGGCGACAGCTAAGACCCCGTTGACGGCTTCCATGGTGCGAACGGAACCGCCCCGTTCCGAGCTGTCCCCGACCCCGCCACCGGCAAATCGGTCCGGTGCACGACCGTCTCCCAAGACGGAGACGCCGCTGGATCGCAGCGCCTGACAAACCACTCAGCAGGTGCGACCCAGGTGTCTCGCTGGCTTGACCAGCGTCGCCTGCGCCACGTGCGCGGCAAGCGAGGCTCCAACGAGCCCAGTCTTGCCGAGGCAGGGCACGTCATGTTGAGACATTTGGCTCCTGTGTTTGAGAGGGTTTCATCGCTGCGGGATGGATCGCGCGTGACACGATGCTGTTGTTCGGCGCAGTGCGTGCAGAGGGCGCGTCGGGCGGTCCCGTCCGTGCGATGAGACGCTGTGATCTCGCTGCTGTAGGGGCAGGCGTCGTCGGTGTGGTAGACGGCGCTTGGCTTCGGGAGTACTCATGAGATGTTGTTTGGTACGCCCCGCGTGCCCCGGCCAGTCGTCCGGTCAGGCGCCGTCGAGCTCGTGGCAGCCGCCGTGGCGGTCGTCTCTGGGTCCAGTATGCGATAGGCGAGCAGTTTGACGCGGTCGGTGACCAGGAACCAGACGAACGCGTAGCCCCAGACCAGCAGCGCGTATTCCCAGGGCAGCGCGGTGACGAAGATGCCCGCGACCGAGATCACGGTCGCGATGATCTCGGCGCCGGTCACGGCGATCAGGAGCTTTCGCGCTGGGCGGATCGACCAGAACGGCCCGCGCGTGCGCGTCAGGTAGATGGTCATGGTTCCGGCGACGGACAGCATGAGGTACATCATGGTCTGGAGTTGCGGTCGGCTGAGGTCGATGACCTTGTCGCCGAGGTAGAACAGGCCGAGCGCGGCGACGGGGCCGACGAGGCCCAGCACGGAGGCGATGCCCAGGACGAGGCGCATGTTCCACGCCTCGGGCTCGTCCTTGTATCGGACGTTGTCGTAGGCGATCGACAGGATCGCGCCGTCGTTGAGCAACGCGAGCAGCACGATCATGATCGCGGTCACCGGGAAGAAGTTGAACAGGAGGATCACCAGGGTGACGAACCCGAGCACGCGCAGGGTTTCGGCGATGCGGTAGATCGCGTAGCTATTCATCCGCTGAACGATCCGGCGGCTCTCCTTGATCGCGTCGATGATCACCGAGAGGCCCGGGGGTCATCAGGACGATCGACGCGGCGGCGCGCGCGGCATCGGTCGCTCCCGAGACGGCGATCCCGCAGTCGGCCTTCTTGAGCGCGGGGGCGTCGTTGACGCCGTCGCCGGTCATCCCGACGATGTGCCCTTCTTTCTGGAGGACGTCGACGATGTGGAACTTGTGCTCGGGGAAGACCTGCGCAAAGCCGTCGGCGTCCTCGATCGATGCCGTCACCGCTTTGGTCTCCTGACGTTTTGAGTCGCCGAGACCACCGGCGTCGAGGATGTTGGCGCCCAGCCCCAGCTTCTTGGCGGTTTCCTGGGCGATCGCGAGCGCGTCGCCGGTGACCATCTTGACCTTCACGCCAAGCTGTCGGGCGGTGGCGAGCGTCGCCTTGGCGTCCTCGCGCGGCGGGTCAAACAGCGGCAGCACGCCGATCAGCTGCCACGGGCCGTCTCCCTCGGCGCGGGCGACGCCCAAGGAACGAAAGCCGCGCGCCGCGAACTCGTTCACAGCCTGATCAACGAGACCCTTCACCTCGCCGGCGTTCGCGGACAGCTCAAGGATCACCTGCGGCGCGCCCTTGGTCACCTTGAACGCGGTCCCGTCCGGCGCCTTGACGGTGGCCTCGGTGCGCTTACCGACCGGGTCAAACGGTTCAAAATGCGCCACGTCATACGAGTCCAGGACCGCGTGGTCCTTGACGCCGTCGAGGACCGCCAGGTCGATCGTGTCGTCGTCGTCGGAGCGTGACGCCAGCGCGGCGTCGAGGATGACCTCGTCGGCCGTGATGCCGCTAACGGCAAACGGGTCGCCGAGCGTGAGCTTGTTCTGGGTCAGGGTGCCGGTCTTGTCCGAGCACAGCACGTCCACGCCGGCGAGCTCCTCGATCGCGACCAGCCGGCTGACGATCGCGTTCTTGGTGGCGAGCAGACGCGCGCCGACCGCCATCGTGACCGACAGCACCGTGGGCATCGCGACCGGGATCGCCGCGACGGTCAGCACCAGCGCGAACTGCAGCGTGGTCAAGAGCGGGTCGCCGCGCACGATCGAGACGGCGACGATCAGCGCGACGAGACCGAGCGCGAGGACGATCAGGTAGGTGCCGATCTTCAGCACCGCGCGCTGGAAGTGGCTGACGGTGTGCGCCTCCGCGACGAGCTGCGCGGTCTTGCCGAAATAGGTGTTCGTGCCGGTGGCGTAGACCAGCGCGCCGATCTCACCCTGGCGGATGATCGAACCCGAGAACACCGCCTCGCCGGAGTTCTTCTCCGCCGGTAGCGACTCGCCCGTCAGCGCGGACTGATCGACCTCGACCGGGTCGCCGTCCAGCAACCGCGCGTCCGCGGGGACGATGTCGCCCATCCGCATCCGGATCACGTCGCCCGGCACCAGCTCGCGCGCCGGAGGGGTGACCCACTGCCCGTCGCGCAGGACGCGCGCCTTGATCGCCAACTGCGCCTTCAGCGCGGCGATCGCCTTACCGGCCTGATGCTCCTCGGAGAACCCCACGCCCGCGTTCGCGACCAGCAGCAGAAGGATGATGAAGAAGTCCGCCCAGTGCCCGAGCGCGGCCGACAGAACCACCGCCACTTCGATCATCCACGGGATCGGACCCCAGAAATACGCCAGCAGAGCCCGCAGCGAGCTGGTCGTCTCCTCCGCGATCTCGTTCGGCCCATACCGAACCAGGCGCTGTCTTTGCCTCGTCGGCGCTCGAGTCCGTCCGACGATGACTCGCAGCTGCTCCTCCACCTCGGCCAGCGGCAGCTCTTTCAGATCCATGCTCGCCGCAGCGGATCCGGGTCGCGACGGGACCCTGGCTGCCGGTGTGCGGCGGCGCGCGTGCCCGCGGCGCTCGGTGGCCTGATCGCGTGATCGCCGTCCTCCTGCCCGCCTGTCTCGCCGCGCGGGCTTGGTCGCTCCGCGCGATGGCGCAGCGCTGCGCGCGATGCACGTCGGCATCGCTGCCGGGCTGCCGCGTCGATCGGCCATCGATCCACGTCATCGCCGCGGCGCCGCGTGCGCGGGGCGGCAGCGTCTGCGCCGTCATCTGGTCTGGCCCCATTTCCAGTTGCGGATCTCGGGCAGGTCCTGGCCGTGCTGGTCGATGTATTGGTTGTGCTCGACGAGCTTGTCCTGCATCGTCTGCTTCAGGTAGCTGCCGGCCGCGCCCAGCCCGGGGACGCGGTCGATCACGTCTTGCGACGAGGTGGAAGCGGTCGAGCTTGTTCTGGACGCGCATGTCAAACGCGGTCGTGATCGTCCCCTCTTCGTTGTAGCCGCGGACGTGCAGGTCGCGGTTCTGGCGGCGGTAGGTCAGGCGGTGGATCAGCGAGGGGTAGCCGTGGAAGGCGAAGATGATGTGCTTGTCGGTGGTGAACAGCGAGTCGTAGTCGCTGTCGCTGAGGCCGTGCGGATGCTCGCTAGCGGACTGCAGCTTCATCAGGTCGACGACGTTGATCACCCGGATCTTCAGGTCGGGCAGCTCGTCGCGCAGGATCGATACGGCGGCCAGGACCTCGAGCGTGGGCGTGTCGCCGCAGCAGGCCATCACGACGTCGGGCTCTGCGTCGTGGTCGTTGCTGGCCCATGACCAGATGCCGATGCCCTGCGTGCAGTGCACGACCGCGGCATCCATGGCGAGCCATTGCGGCGCGGGGTGCTTGCCGGCGACGATCACGTTGACGTAGTTGCGGGTGTTCAGGCAGTGGTTGGCGACCGACAGCAGGCAGTTGGCGTCCGGTGGCAGATACACCCGCACGATGTCGGCCTTCTTGTTGACGACGTGGTCAAGGAAGCCGGGGTCCTGGTGGGTGAAGCCGTTGTGATCCTGCTGCCAGACGTGCGAGGCCAGCAGATAGTTCAGCGATGCGATCGGCCGGCGCCAGGGGAGCTCCTTGGTGACCTTGAGCCACTTGGCGTGCTGGTTGAACATCGAGTCGACGATGTGGATGAACGCCTCATAGCAGTTGAACAGGCCGTGCCGGCCGGTGAGCAGATACCCCTCCAGCCAGCCCTGGCACTGGTGCTCTGAGAGCATCGAGTCCAGCACCCGTCCGGCCGGGGCGAGGAACTCGTCGTGGGGTTCGACGCGGCCCTCCCACTGGCGCGAGGTCACCTCGAACACCGCGCCGAGCAGGTTCGAGACCGTCTCATCCGGACCGACCAGACGGAAGTTGCGCTCCGGCTCGTTGAGCCTGACGACCTCCCGCAAGAAGCTCCCGAGAACCAACGTATCCTGCCCCTCGACCGCACCCGGCGCGGGAACGTCGACCGCATGGGCGTGGAAGTCGGGCAGCCGCAGGTCGCGCAGCAGCAGACCACCGTTGGCGTGGGGATTGGCGCCCATCCGCCGGGCGCCCTTCGGCGCCAGGTCGGCGAGCTCGGCCATCAGCCGGCCGTCATCGTCAAACAACTCCTCTGGCCGGTAGCTGCGCATCCAGGCTTCGAGCTGCTCGACATGCTCAGGGTGCTCTGACGTCGACCAGCAGCGGCACCTGGTGCGCGCGGAACGTGCCCTCGATCGGCACGCCGTCGACGACCTTCGGCCCGGTCCAGCCCTTGGGTGAGCGCAGGACGATCATCGGCCACCGCGGACGCGTCGGATCGTTCTGCTGCCGCGCGTTGCGTTGGATCTCACCGATCTCCTCGATGACCGTTTCCAACGTGCCGGCCATCAACTGATGCATCGTCTCGGGGTCATCGCCTTCGACGAAGTGCGGCGTCCACCCGCACCCGCGGATGAACTGATCGAGCTCCTCGTCGCTCGATCCGCGCCAGCACCGTCGGATTGCTGATCTTGTAGCCGTTGAGATGCAGGATCGGCAGGACCGCACCGTCGCTGACCGGGTTCAGGAACTTGGTCGACTGCCACGCGGTCGCCAACGGCCCGGTTTCGGCCTCACCGTCCCCGACCACGCACGCGACGATCAGCTCGGGGTTGTCAAACGCCGCCCCGAACGCGTGACTGAGCGAGTAGCCCAGCTCGCCGCCCTCGTGAATCGACCCCGGCGTCGTCGGCGCGACATGACTCGAGATGCCACCCGGAAACGAGAACTGCGTAAACAGCCGCTTCATCCCCAGCTCATCCTGGCTGACGTTCGGATAGATCTCGCTGTAGCTGCCCTCGAGATACGTGTTGCCAACCAGCGCCGGGCCGCCGTGCCCCGGACCGGCGACATAGATCATGTCCAGCCCATACTTCGTGATCACCCGGTTCAGGTGCACGTAGATGAAGTTCTGCCCCGGCGTCGTCCCCCAATGCCCGACCACCAACGGCTTCACATCCGACAGCTCCAGCGGCCGCTTCAACAACGGATTGTCATACAGATACAGCTGCCCGACCGACAGATAGTTCGCCGCCCGCCAGTAGCGGTCGATCCGATCCAACAGATGCGCGGACAAAGGAGCCGGAGCCGACGCGGTCGGCAGATCCGCCGGCAACCGCTCGGGGTCCAGCACCGAGGCAGACGGATGTTCGTGTGCCGTCGTCATGACGGAACCAGCTCTCCATTGGTCGATGCTGTCGGCACGGGCGGGCGGGGTCGGGAGGTCCGCGGCGGCCTTGCTCTCGCGGGCCAGAAACGCGCCGAGCTCGCCGATCGTGCTCATCAACGGCGCGGGGAACACGACCGTCGAGTTCTTATCCACGGCGACCTCGACCAGCGTCTGGAGGTTGCGCAACTGCAGCGCCAGCGGATGGGCCATCATCACATCCGACGCTACGGCCAGCTCACCGGCGGCCAGCGCCTCACCCTGAGCGGCGATGATCTTCGCGCGCTTCTCGCGCTCGGCCTCGGCCTGGCGGGCCATCGCGCGCTGCATGCTCTCGGGCAGCTGGATATCCCGCAGCTCGACGACCGTGACCTCGATCCCCCACTCCTCGGTCTGGACATCAAGGATCTGCTTGATGTTCTCGTTGATCGTGTCGGTCTCAGACAGCGCCTCGTCCAGCGTGTGACGCCCCACCACCGCGCGCAACGTCGTCTGAGCGATCTGGTTGATCGCCGCCTCGACGTTCTCGATCGCGATCACCGACCGGATCGGATCCTTCACCCGGAAATACGCAACGGCGGACACGTCGATACTGACGTTGTCCTTGGTGATGATCCCCTGCGACTGGATCGGCATCGTGATGATCCGCAACGACACGCGATGCACGCGGTCGATCAGCGGCACGATGAACATCAACCCAGGCCCGCGCGCGGCGCCCTTGACCTTCCCGAGCTCGAACACCACCACCCGCTCGTACTGCTTGTGACCCGAATCGACATCGCGACGGCGACGAGCGCCACGATGACGAGTACGACGATCACATAGACAGCGATCATGGTCCTGCCTCTCTTGCTGAGCTGATGCGGGCTGGTCGGAGCGCCAACCGGCGAGCCGGCGGCGGCGTGCGCGGCGCTCATGTGATGCCGGCCGTGAGCTGGGCGTGCTCGGCCCAGTGATGGCGCCGCTCAGCAAGACTTGGGGGAGGGAACCACCAGGACGGCGCGGTCCGCGTGATGCAGGACCGCATGCGAACGCTGCCCAGCATCAGCGACTTCACGCCCCCGAGCCCGCGCGTACCCAAGACGATCACGCCGGCGTCCAGATCGGCGGTTTCGGCCAGGATCACGGCGGCGATGTCCTCGTCTCGATTCACGACCCTCGGCTGCGCGACCAGTCCGGCGGCCGCGGCCCGCTGCACGCCGTCGGCAGCGGTGTCAACCGCCGCCTGCTTGATCGCGGCATCACCGCCCCGTCATCGCCGTCGAAGCCGATTCCATGCCCGGCCCCGAGTGAGCCGTGGCGGGTCATCGTCTCCAGGATCGTCTCCCAGATCACCAGCACCGTCGCCTCACCGCCAGCCATCAGCAGCCCCGCTCGATCGACCGCCGCCTGCGCGTCAGCAGACCCGTCGTAACAGAGCAGGATCATCATGCCGCCACTCGATGGCAGAGCCGCAGCTGGCAGCAGACGGCGCTGGATCGGTCGGCCTGACCGGGCGTTCCAAAAGACGATTCATGGACTCGGACTCCTGAGGCGTTGGTTCGCGGTCACCGCGAAGAGGTGTCGAACACGCCGGCCGAGTCGCTGAAGCCGGAAAGACATAGCCCGCCGAGGATTGGAGCGAAGCTAATGTCTATCTTACTCCGCCTTGCTGGTTGCGCTGAGAGCCGTGTGCCGCCGCAGGATTTACAATCCGCTCGTGGCGCCGCTCACGGATAGGCCTGAGCATCTGCGCGTTCTGATCGCCAACGAGCGCAAGGACCGCCTCGAGCTCGTCGTTCCGATCGTGGCCGCGCTCGGCCACGAGGTCATCGCCCGCGAGATCGAAGTCGAGGACGTCGGCGCCGTCACCGCCCGCGAACGCCCCGACGTCGCGCTCGTCGGACTGGGCGCCAGCTCACAGCATGCGCTCGAGCTGATCGACAAGATCGTCCGCGAGGCCGCCTGCCCCGTCATCGCCCTCCTGCACGAGCCAGACCCCGAGTTCGTCAAGGAAGCATCCAAACGCGGCGTGTTCGCCCACATCTCAGACGACGACGTCGAGGACTGGCAGAGCTCGATCGACATCGTCCTGCGCCGCTTCGCCGAATACCACGACCTCGAAGGCGCGTTCGGCCGCCGAGCTCAGATCGAACGCGCAAAGGGCATCCTCATGGAACGCCACTCCATCGACGAGAACCAGGCCTTTGAGATGCTGCGCGACCGGTCACGCATCGACAACCGCAAACTCATCGACCTCGCCGCCGCGGTCGTCGACGGCCACCGCCTCCTCCCAAAGCAACCGCGGACTTCTCCCGAGTTTTAACCGCTTGCTGGCTGGCTCGGCGATATTCGCTCGGGTCGATCGGCTGCCGCCGTCCGCTAACGATCTGCCTCGGCAGACGTGTTGCTCGTCAACGATTTTGTCTCTCGGCATCAGCCAAGCCGCGATCACACGGTCAACATAATCGACTGTTATCAACGGCCCGTAATCCTGCACGCTTTGGGGTGCGGGTATAGTTCGAAGAGCTTCGCCTTCACCCTCGGCGGGCAAGATGTTCCGGCTCTAAGGCTCGGCCGGCGTGAGCGTGTGACCTCGGTGGTCTCGCGCACAACAACGCGCTCGGAGCTGAGCAGCATGCAACCAGTTGTGAAGCACCCCGGCCCCACTGACGGTCCGGTGTACCGGCGGAAGAGCTGGCCATCTACAGCGCCTCGGTGGACCTGCCGGTGGTCGGATCCCGCGGCTACGGCCCGGCCGAAGCCTCGTCCGTGCCACCACACCGCGCCGGGCTCGCTCGCGCTGCCCGCTTTCCGTTGCTCGTGCTCACACGCGACGTCCGAGCGCGACTTCCCGCAGATCTTGATCACGCCGGTCATACGCCGGTCACAGCCTCAATCAGCTAGGAGAAACACATGTCTCGCAAAGTCTTTGACGTTCTCACCAGCACCGGCGGTCTCATCCTCGTCGTCGTCTTACTCGTGGCCGGCGGTCTCTTGACCTGGGGGCACAGCTTCGTGAACTCAAACGTCCATAGCCAGCTCGCCCGGCAGGAGATCACCTTCCCGCCCAAGGCCGCTTTTGCCCACCCCAAAGCGGGCACCGAGATCACCTCGGCGATGATCCCTTCGGTCTCTCAATACGCCGGTCAGCAGCTGCTCACCGGGGCACAGGCCGAGGCCTACGCCGATCACTTCATCGCCATCCATCTCTCCGAGATGCCCTATGGCGGTGTCTACGCAAAGATCAGCGCGGCCGCGATCGCTGCCCCGACCAACACCAAACTCAAGGCCCTTGAGCAGACGTCGTTCCAAGGCACAACCCTCCGAGGCCTGCTACTTGAGGCCTATGCGTTCTCGACGATCGGCGAGATAATGCTGTGGGGCGCCATCGCCTCCTTCATCCTGGCTGCCCTGATGCTCGGGCTCGTCGGATTCGGCTTCGCGCACGCCCGCAGCACCGCACCTGAAAAGCGGATGCTGGTCCCGAAAGCAAAAGCCGTGCCGGCCGCCTAACCCGACAGACCCGCAATCAACCACTCTCCCTCGGGTGGCCCGTCGTCGAGAGGACGGGCCACCCGCCGGTCACGCCGGGGTGTGATCTGCAGCTCCGACTGAACCCTCGGTCGTGACGTCAGACGCGGAGCGTCGCAGTGCTCCCGCGGCCGCCAGGCATACCCCATCTGATCAACTCCATCTCGACGGCGTCAGCGGGGAGTGTCCGACGTTCTGAAGAGCGGGCTCGTGGCACCATTCCCGGGTTCCAGGCAAAGCTCCCACGCCGGACTGCGCTCGGGCTCACGGGCGCCAACAAAGTCGCGACGTTCGACGAGCCGCTGCATCAGGATCAGCCACGAACGCCGCGGGCGCCAGCCGCCCGTTGCACGACCCCCGGCGAGAGCCGCCGATTTCATCGTCTCCCAGGGTGGCCAACAGACCAATCACGACTGTGTGGGCATTAGGTCGAAAGGAGACTCGTACCGCCACAACACCGGACCGCGAGACTGGCATGCCGAGGTCGGCGATGGATCTGCTGGCCTCATCGCGGCGAGGAGTACGATACGTGGTCGCTTCGCTTTAACCCTCGGCGGGCGTTGTTCCGGCTCTAGCTTCTGGTCGGTGTGGGCGTGATGACCTCTTCGGTCTGCGCCATGAACACTCTTCAGGAGGCCGGATCGTGATGCTCTCGCCAAAGCAGTCTTTCTCAGGCGAGGCGGCGATGGCTTGGTCGCGCTCACAGGCCGGGCATCTCCCTGTGCGGCAATCGACCAATCACGCTCTTCTGCCGATCGCCGCCGGTGGTGTGCTCGTGAGGGCGGCTGTGTACGGTGTGCTGAGCGGTGTGGCGCTGCTTGGGAGCGGGGCCACGGATGGGGTGGGCGGCGTTCTCGCCGCCTCCGTAGCGGTGGGCATCGCATCGGTCGGTGGCGCGATGCTGATCAGAGCCGGAATCAGCCGCTCCTGAGGCCTTCGATGACCGCGCTCGCGATCATGATTCGCCCGACCGGTACCGGTTGGGCGGTCTGCCTGACCAACGGTCAAGAACTCATCCGCTACCGCGGCCTCTTCTCGAAGCGCTTGGCGCTGCGCTACCTCCAGCGCTGCGCAGGGGCACATTCAATTCCCGGCCGGTATCGAAATCGGAGCGAGTCATGATGAATCCCCCGACTCTGTTGGCAGAACCGACGGTGATGCCGGGAGGAGCGCACCACGGTCGGCGTTGGGCGGCATTGGTGGTGCTGTGCGCCGCGGCCCTGATCATCAACGTGGATAACACGATCCTCAACGTGGCTCTCCCCACGCTCGTGCGCAAGCTGCACGCGACCTCGAGCCAACTGCAGTGGGTCGTCGACTCGTATGCGCTCGTTTTTGCGGGGTTGCTGCTCGTCGGTGGCAGCCTGGCCGACCGGTTCGGGCGCAAGCGCTTCTTCCTGATCGGCTTGGCGGTCTTCGCTGCCGGGTCGATCGGCGCTGCCCTGTCAGGGTCGGTGGACGTGTTGATCGCTTGGCGAGCGGTGATGGGGGCCGGGGCGGCGCTGACGATTCCCGCGTCGTTGTCGATTATCAACGATGTCTTCCGCGACCCGGCGCAGCGGGCGAAGGCGATCGGTGCCTGGGCCGCGACGATCGGGCTTGGGATCGCGATCGGACCGATCGCCGGGGGCTTGCTGCTGGCCAGGTTCTGGTGGGGCTCGATCTTCCTCGTTAACGTCCCGATTGTGATCGCCGCGTTCGGGGGAGCGATGGTGCTTCTGCCCGACTCAAAGAACCCGGACGCCGACCGTCCCGATCCCGCTGGTGCCGCGCTCTCGATCGCGGGCCTGGGCTTGTTGCTGTGGGCGATCATCGAAGGTCCGACGAAGGGCTGGAGTTCGGTGAGCGTGGTCGGAGTCGGAGCCCTCAGCATTGCCGCGCTCGCCGGCTTCATCGCCTGGGAAGCCCACACCGACCATCCGATGCTGAACCTGGCGTTCTTTCGCGATCGCAGATTCTCCATAGCCGCGGCGAGCGAGAGCCTCGGGATCTTCGGCCTGATGGGCGTCCTGTTTCTGCAGACCCAGTTCCTGCAATTTGACCTCGGTTACTCGCCCCTCCAGGCCGGACTGCGGATCCTGCCCACCGCCGCCATGATCTGCCTCAGCGCGCCGCTCTCACCGATCATCGCTCGCCGCATCGGGATCAAGCTCACCGTCGCCGCCGGCCTGGCGGCGATCGCGGGCGGTTTGTGGCAGATCTCAGCGGCCTCCACACCCGCCGCGACCTACGAGGCCGTGGTTCCCGGCCTGCTGCTGATCGGTTTGGGAGCCGGACTGCTGCTGCCCACAGCGACCAACTCCGTCGTCGGCTCGGTCCCTCAAGGCGACTCCGGGATCGGATCTGCGACCAACACCGTCGCCCTTCAAGTCGGTGGCGCGCTCGGCGTCGCCGTGATCGGCAGCGCAATGTTGACCCGCTACCAGAGCCACATCACCGCAGCGCTCGCCGGTCGACACGTACCGGTCGCTGCGACGCACACCATCATCGGCTCGCTCGGGGGTGCCCTCACCGTCGCCGGTCGCGTCGGTGGCACCACCGGCCCCGTCCTAGCGCGCGCCGCCCGCGCCGCGTTTATGAGCGGCATGCAGGGATCGCTGGAGGTCGGCGCGCTCATCGCCCTCGCCGGTGCCCTGCTCGTGCTCGCCCGTCTGCCGTCGCGAACCTCCCAACCATCACCAGATCCCAGCCCGGGACAACCAGCGCGCACCGCGACCGGTCCGACCGTACGATCAGCACCGTCTCGCCAAAGCGCCTGATCCGCGCGCCCGATCAGCGCTCGGTCAGGGCCCGCCTTCGCGGCGACGGTCGCTACACCAGCCGCGTGTGGTGGTCGCGCTGGCAGGGCGGGTACCGTCGCGAGGGCCCTTGCTCCTGCTCTCGGCAGAAACACTCTGCCCCGCCCGCCTTCCCTGCAACGCGCGGATCTCAGGTCTCTGCCGAAGGAGTGAATCGGCGGACCAGCGTGACGCGCGCTACCTGGCGGAGAGCGCCGAGCAAGCACCCGACGGCTCGAAAGGGCAAGTTTCCGCCTATCCGACCGGACGCCTTGGGACAGAAGCGATCTGTGCCAAAGGCGGGATTCTGGTTGGGCTTGGCGAGAGCGAGCCCATCATGTCGGAGCCGGAGCAGAACGGCGCTGGCGGGTCAAGCCAAGCTCGCGAACAGTTGGCCGTACTGCTCGAGGTGACGGTCGCCGAGAAACTCGGCTGCGGCGCGGGTGCGAGCGTTGTTGCCCAGTCGGGCCGCCTCTTGAGGATCGCGCAGCAACTGCTCGACCGCGGTACCGAAGGCGGGCAGGTCATGCGGGTCTTTGATCAGCAGCCCGTGTTCGCCGTCTGTGATCTGATCGCCGATCCCGCCAACGGCGCTGGCGACGATCGGCCGTGACTTCCACATCGCCTCGGCGACGGTCAACCCGAAGCCCTCGGCCAGGCTCTTCTGCACCACGACGCTGGCGTGTCGCTGCAATGCGTTCACGATCGCCGCGTTCTCGTCAGGGTCGGCAAGCGGCACGCATGCCAGATGCACCCTGCCGCGGATCGCGTGCGGAAGCCTGCGCCAGCGCTCGATGCAGTCGTCGTACACCTGGGCGGCTTCGGGATCGTCCGCGACTCCCGTCACGGCCGGACCGGCTAGCACGAGATGCGCCCCGAGCGCTGAATCAACGTAGTTGGCGAAGCCGTCCATCACGCCCGCCATGTCCTTCATCGAATCCCACCGCGATACCTGGACCACCAGCGGAGCTTCGGCACGCGCTGCAGGCCCGCTCTGCACGATGTCAACGTGACGGTTGATCCGGCCCGGCGAACCGTCACGGCGCATGAACGGAACCACGGGCGGCTCGCCGTCGCCATCGAGCAAGCCGACATAGCCCAGCGCGAGACGAACGTTGCGATGCGATAGGGGCTCGTTCTTGGCCGAAAACGGATCGATCGAAGGCGCGATCACGTGCGTCCTCCCAGGCTCCGCCCACGGCGGCGCAAAGACCGAGCGCGAAACCACATACGCGTCCGCGTCCTCCACGTACGGGCGCATGAACTCCCACGCACGCTCGGTCCACTCATTAGGCTCATCCCGCCCGACGTGGCAGCGCCACACGGCCCAGCCGCCAGCGCGCTTGACCGCCTCGACCAGACCGCCGGGCTGCGGGTCGTGGACCACCACCACATCACCCGGCCGGACCAAGGCCAGCAGCTCATCGGCGTTTCGACGCAGCACCCGCTCGTAATGGCCCCTCTGCGCCTTGCCGAGCGCGCCGCCATCACCCGCAGAGCCATAGAGCCCGTTATGGATCCGCTTCGTGATCGCGAAGAACTCGGGATCACCCTCGATCACCAGCCAGCGAACATCGATACCCGCCCCGCGGACGTAGGCCAGAAGCGTCTGCAGCATCTCCGCCACACCACCGCCCGTCGCCGTCGAGTTGACGTTCAGCACCGCGTGCCCGGCAAGCGAAGCCTGCGCCGCATCGGCCACCTCCTCAAAACGCGCCATCCGCGCCGCCCCGATCAACGACTCAAGCCGCGCCGCATCCAAGGCCTGAACGTCCACCTCCTGCAACCTCACACGCCTGGGCACGCTCATCAGCTCCTCGCCTCGCCAGCAGCACACAACCACGGCGCGGCCGGACAGAGGAATCGAACAGTACCCCCGACCAAGCGCCTTCGGCCAAACAACCCGACGACCGGTCCGGGCAGAGTCCGGGTTTAGACGACGCCCAAGGTCGCCGCACCCCCAGCCCCACGCCAGCAAGAGCCGACAAGCTCCATATCCACAGACCCCTGGCGTCCGGGTTCGCGTGAACGCGGGCGCCAGGGAGTCCGAGGTAGCGCGGATGGCGCCCGCTGCTGGTTTGTCGCCATTCCGGCACTCTCGCATAGGTGGCTGGTTTCGCTAGGATGCGGCACTCGAGGCCTCGGCACATCCACGCTCTCAGAGCGAACAAACGAGGGCTCTGAGCCCGGGTTGTGTCCCTGCTCATCGCCACATCCGTGTGACAGCCCGAGCCGCGAAGCCGATCATCTGCTCGAGCGTCCTTCGGCGATGTCGTCGAGGGGGCTAGCGCCGCCGGAGAAGTCGACCGTACCGTCGAGCCACCCATCCAGGGCGTCGCCGCGAACGTTGCGCGCCGTCTCCTGGACGAACGCCACGAGCTCTGTCAGCTGTTGGGCGTGCAGGCCGTCGGGAGCCTCTCGACGTGCCAGCCATGCCCGGACTGTCGCTGGGTCGGCCAGGGTCGCTCGCGCGATCTGCGCTTCGCCATTGGGCGCGCTCCCGCAGCGCGATCAGAAGATCGGCGAGCGCGATCGTCGGAGCCGAGCCGTACGCCGTCATCACACGCTCAGCGAAGCCGCGCCGATCGCCATTAGCGGACCACGAGCCGCGAAGAGCCGCCGTCCCGCCTCCGCGAGGAGGTCGGGGTCAGGATCACAGAAGCCCCGCCCGGATCTCGATCTCCACGGCGTCAGGATTGGATACGACTGGATGACGGGGGATCAGGCTCCAGTTGGCTGGCCCGCATGACGAGCGGGGCGGCATCCGCCATCCCGCGACGTTCCGGTAACTACCCAAGTCACCGGGCGAAACGGGACCATACTCCGCATTAGGTCACAGAGAATCCCTGCAAAGGTCCATGTTTTTCGGGCCGAGGGGGTCGAATCTAAAGACGACTTAGAGCGGAGTTGGGCTCCTCGCAGCTAACTCCGCACTAAGTCAGAGAAATCCCTGGAAGAGGGTCATTTTCGCGCACGAAACGGGCGGGACCAAGCGCGGAGTAAGACCGACCTAATGCGGAGAAAACGGCACCTATTGCAAATCGCCGAAAAGTCGATCCAGCGCGTCTGGTACGTCCGCTCCGTGGTCGGGGCGCAACGGTGGCGACCGTCCGCTGGAGACACGTCGACGAGACGGTTCTCGATGATGGCGCATGTCGGGATCGTGGCACCCCGGCGCGACGACACCGTCATCCGAGGCGGTACAGCCCTCGCCGCGAGGAGACTCGCAGCTACTGGTCCAATACCTCACCACTGAGAGCCATGACGACCAGCTTAGCCGCCGCGACCTTCACACCCGGCCGAGACCCGGCCGATTACGACGACGACGCGCTCGACCGCCTCGCCGAACTGATTGCGGATCGTGTCGCTGCGCGTTTGCGCCTCCTTACGCCCGGACACGCCCAACCTGAGCCGCTGGTCGACGCCGCTGAGATCGCTCGGCTCCACCGTAAGACCCGGTCCTGGGTGTACGAGCACGCCGGCGAGCTCGGCGCGGTCCGCCTCGGCTCAGGCCCTCGGCCACGGCTCGCGTTCTCGCCTGCGCGCGTCGCCGAACGGCTCGAGGAGGTCGACAAGCCTTCGGCCGCCCCACTCCCGAAGACTTCTCAGCGTCGGCGGCGACGCCGCCAGCCGGCCGGTCGCACCGCGTCGGGCGCGCCCCTGCTGCATGTGCGATCCCTCGACACCTAGGTCGGCGCTGGCATCTCCGTGGCGGACGCCATCAGCGGCAGGACGGCTCTATCCGGCCGCCCCGCGCCGACTCAAATTCAGCGATCTTGCGTCGTCCGGGATGCAACCTGTGACGGCTCGGCGTCCGTGGGGAAGCGAGGCTGCATACTGATCAGGCACCGCCTGATCGGATCCGGAAGCCAATGGCGCGCCCTGCAACTGGAAATGTAGTCAAGCCGACAGTCCGTCAGCCGTCGTTTGGGCTGCGGTTCACCGCCCATGGCAAGCGCCGGTATTTGAACCTCGGCAGGCCGGAGGACGGCTGGACCCTGGCGATGGCGCAGCGCGAACTCGCGGTCGTGCTGCGCGATGTCGATCTTGGCACCTGGCGTCCACCCCAGCCCGATCCGGCTCCAGCAAAGGACGTCGATCCCGTCTTCCACGAGTTCGCCTCCGAGTGGTTCGCCACTAAGCGCCTAGAGATCGAGCCGAACACCGCGGACAGCTACGGGAACGACCTCACCAACCACCTGCTCCCGTTCTTCAAGGATCATCACCTCTCCCAGATCACCGTCGCGGAGGTAGACCGCTACCGGCAGAGCAAGGTGCGCGAGGCCGCCGGGATAACAGCAGCCGCCGAAAGCGGCACTCCGATGACGTTCTCGTACACCGACCGCCTCGGCCGCAGCTACCGCCGCCGCGCGCGTCCCCTGTCGGCGCGCTCGATCAACATGCACATCGACTTGTTGGCGCAGATTCTTGCCGTCGCCGTCGACCATGGCCACCTCGCGAGCAATCCGGCAGTCGGCAGGCGCCGGCGCATGAAGGTCTCAAAGCGGCGGCCGGTTCACCTGGACAGCGCCGAGCAGATTGCGATCCTGCTCGAGGCCGCCGGCGATCTCGACCGCGGCGACAACGAGATCGAAGTCCAGGATCGCCATGGCAAGACCTGGACCCAGCGCCCGGCGCTCCAGGCGACCGGCCGGCGCGCGGCGTTCGCGACGCTGCTCCTCGGCGGCGGACGAGCTTCGGCAACCGGGGCCATGCTGTGGCGCGACATCAACCTCGCCAACGGGCGGTTCGAGGTCGGCCGCGACAAGACCGACGCAGGGATGCGGGAGGTCGACATGCTCCCGCTGCTGCGCGAGATCCTGACCGAGCACAAGGCAGCCAGCGAGAAGACCCGGCCAGACGATCCGGTGTTCCTGACCTCCACCGGCACCGCTCGCTCGCGGCACAACCTGCGCCAGGACGTCGTCGAGCCGGTGGTGCACCGGGCGAGCCGGCTCGTCGAAGAGCGCGGCCTGCAGCCCCTGCCACTCGGCATCACCCCACACAAGCTGCGACACACCTTCGCCTCGATCCTCGTCGCGATCGGCAAGGACCCGACGTACGTCATGCAGCAGCTCGGGCACACCGATCCCGCGTTCACGCTCCGCGTCTACTCGCACATGATGCGCCGCAGCGACGAGGAGCGCGAGGAGCTCAAGGCGCTCGTGGAGGGCCGGGTTTTGGCAGGGAATAGGCAGGGAGCGCGCATTTCCGCCCCTCACGGCGCCCCCGAGGATCACTTCTGACCATCAGAAAAGCCCCATATTAGCAGGGCTTTTCTCACATCGGGGCGCCCGGATTTGAACCGGGGACCTCACCGACCCGAACGGTGCGCGCTACCAGGCTGCGCCACGCCCCGATCCATCCAGTATTCCACAGGGGTGGCGCCCACGGTCGCGGGGCCGAGCCGCGCCGGCGGTGGCGCCCTAGCCGCCGAGCAGCTTCTTGACGACCTGCTTGGGATTGGGCAGCTGCACCTTCGGCACGACCGGCTGAGGCAGCTTGATCTGCGGCGGCTTGGTCGGAAGCGTCGGCGTCGTCAGCTGGCCGACGATCGGCAGCTTCGGGGTCGTGATCGCCGGCGGCGACGTGAGCGACGGCAGGTGGTCATGGGTGCCACCGCCTCCCCCTTGTGAGCCGGAGCCCGAGCCGGACGTCGGTGTCGTGGTCGGAGCTGCGCCCGATCGCGGGGCGGTGCTCGTCGTCGAGTGACTGGCCGCGTGCGACGGCGCGGCTGTTGTCGCGTTGCTCCGGGCCGCCCGGTGACGCGTGGCCGCGGTGAGCGACCCGCTCGACGCGGCGCGTCGGTGCGACGCGGCGCCCGAGCGCTGTGCCGCGCCGGCGCCGTGTGCGCCGGTCACGTGCGACGGATGGGCCGCCGCGGTCGTGGTCTGCTGGGTCGGATGCGCCGGCTGACCGGCGACCGTCCCCGCAACGCCGCCGCCGATCGCGGCGACCGCGATCGCGGCTGCGGCAGCAGCTGCCCGCCCGAAGCCTGCCGACGCGCCCGACGGATCGACCAGCCTGGCAACGATCTGCATCGAGCGAACGGCGGAGTAGGAGTGCGCACCCGACGACGCCGTGGCGTTGTCGTGCTCACTTGAGCGCCGCCAGCGCAGCCACGGGATCGGAAGCAGCGCCGCGATCTTGCCGATCCGCGAGGGTCCGTTGAAGAACGACTCGTCGAGCCCAGCGGCACGCGCGTGGCGGCGGCACGGCTGGCAGTGGGACAGATGCCGAGCGATCTGGCGGCGCTGGCGGACCCCGAGCTTGCGCAACGCGGGCGGCTCCTCGGCGACCAGCTCCTGGACCTGCTCACAGCGGCGCCCGCTGGCGAGCTCGTCGTATTCCGCGGTCAGGCGACGCCGTGCGCGGAACAGAGTGCTCTCGACCATCGCCCGCGACATCCCCAGCTGCTCGCCGATCTGGGCGTAGGAACGACCCTCGAGCTCGCGCATCACGAGCACCTGGTGATGGGTCTCCGACAGGCCTTCGAACGCGCCGCGGAGATCGGCCAGCGACTGCTTGCATTCGAGCGCTGAATCGGTGCTCACGGGACTGCGCAGCGCGACCGGCTCGGCCGCGGCTTCATCGTCGCTGTCGCTCTCGAGCGGTACCTCGCGCAGCCGGCGGCTACGGCGGAACTCGTCGATGCACGCGTTCTTGGCGATCTCGTAGATCCACGGCTTGAAGGCGATCGCCTGGTCGGTCTCGCGCAGACGGCGCAGGGCGGAGATGAACACCTCCTGGGCGATGTCCTCGGCGCGGGCGTGGTCGCCGACCATGCCGAGGATGTAGGAGCCGATCCTGGGGCGGTAGCGGGTGTACAGCTCCTCGAACGCTTGGTCGCTGCCGTGCCTGACCGCAGCGACGAGCTCGTGCTCGCTGCACGCGGGTGCTGGTTGGGTCACGCTCAGCGCGAACGACATGACCAGATCGGTCCTCCAGGGGTGGAAGAACGCCCCTGCCGGGAGCGAGGGTGAACTGTAGCGTTTACTCGATCACGATGTACCCGGTTCCCGGCCGGTATTCACCCTGCAAACCGACGAATCCTCGCTCTAAACGAACGATTGGCGACAAATCCGTTGAGACCATCCGGCCGACGCGGCATACTTCAGACTATGTAGCGAACGGCAAAGGAGGAACAGCACCAGATGTCCATTCACCTGACGCCCAGCGAGCTCGCCCGCGAGTCGGGCCTCGAGCGCAGAGATGTGATCACAAAGTGCGTTCAACTGGGTGTCCCGATCTTCAATGGTCGAATCGACAAGACCCTCTTCCTTTCCAGTCTTCGCGAGTACGCCGGGGGGCAGCAGCAGCCTCGGGCCGCTACCGCCTAGTACTTGATCAATGGCCCGGCTGGCGCCGGGCCCGTGGTGTGGCTGACGCACCACCGCGCGACTGCAGGGGTCGCGTGTTCCGTTTGCTTGCTGGCCGCGTGGGAGCGCGACGGCCGCGCCCACTGGAACACCCGGCCCGGCTGGCGTGGGGCGAGCCGAGCCGCGGCGCCGCAGCACGCTCGGGCCGCCGGGCCAGCTACTCCTGCGCCGACTGCCTCAGCAGCGTCGAGGTCGTCTGCTCGAGGATCTTGCGCCAGGCGCGGGTCTTCTCGCGCTCGGCCTCGAAATGCTTGACCACCTTGCGCACTCGCGTGGCCGAGATCTCGATTCCGTGGCGGGCGCAGATCCGCTTGAACCGGGTGTAATCCTGCGCAAGCTTCAACGTCACCGACTGGAAGCCGTGACGGGCGATGTCGACGCGCGAGCTGTAGTTCATGACACTCGTCTGGAACATCAGCTCGTCGTTCGGCTCGGGCTCGATCAGGATGATGTCGACGCCGGGATAGCGCTCCTCCCAGCGGCGCGCGACCTCGTGCAGCCGCTGGTAGGCGAGCAGCTTGAACGCCTGATAGCCGATCTGAGGGAAGCCCATCTCCGAGATGCGGCGCGAGCGCGAACCGCTGCCCTCCGAGTCGAACTCGTTGACGAACGGCACCAGCGGGTTGACTACGACGATGAACTTGGCCCCGGCCTCGACCGCGATGTCGAGGTTCGTCGTTGACAGGATCCCGCCGTCGATCAGCTCGCGATCCTTGACCTTGACCGGCTTGTAGATCATCGGCAGCGCGGTCGAGGCGCTGACGGCCTTCGAGATCGGGACGTCGTCCCAGTCCTCGGCGCCGAACACGATCCGCTCGCAAGTGTCGAGGTCGGTGGCCGCCAGGTACAGCTCGTTCGGGAGCAGGCGGAAGTCGTCGGTCCGGTCGGGATCGGACAGGATCGTTCGCACGTAGCGCTCGATGCCCTCGCCCGAGTACAGACCCGACGGCAGCGCCTCGGCGAGGCCGACCGCGATGTCGACCGCCGACAGCTGCCCGAGGTCGCGGACGAGCGCCCGGATCACGCGCGCGACCCGCAGCGGCAGCAGCATGCCCCTCGTCACAAACTCCCGGTAGTTGGGCCGCAAGAGAGCGCTGACGCGAGCGTCCGGGAACGGCGTCGGCACCTGCTGGACGATCACGCGCATCATCTCTTCCGGGGTCACACCGTTGGCCACCGCCGAGGCGACGAACGATCCGGCGCTGGTCCCCACGTACACATCGAACTGGTTTACGGTGCGATTGACCGACAGCAAGTCGAGCGCGCGCAGCGCGCCGATCTCGTAGACGCCACCTGTGAATCCACCGCCGCCGAGCACGAGCGCCGTCTTCGAGCGTTCCTTGCGTCCGCGCCCCGTCGACTCTCGCGTTCCTGCCGCCGGCCGATCCGTCGCCCCGGTTTCGAGCTTGACAACCTTGCCCATTAGCCCTCCGATTGTATGGGGCGGCTGGCAAGAAGAACCGCAGCTTTCGCCGCTCTGAGCGGTTATATACGTCCTATGCGGCGCTTTTCAGCCATGCTCGCGGCCGCCTTCGCGCTGCTCGGCGGGCCCGCGCTCGCCGGCGCCCAGCCCTTGCGGGCGCAGCGAACGCTGACGAAATCGCTCAATAAGGCGCTGCGCCGAGCAGGCGGTCACAGCGGCGCGCTCGTCGTCGACCTAACCACCGGGCACACCCTGTTCGAGCACAAGGCGTCGGTCCGGCGGCTGCCGGCATCGGTCGAGAAGCTCTACACCACCTCGACGGCGCTGCTTCGCTTCGGCCCCAGCGCGAGGCTCAGCACGCGCGTGCTCGGCGTCGGCTCGACCAGCGCGACCGGGGCCTGGCACGGAACCCTGTTCCTGAAGGGGGGTGGCGATCCGACCTTTGGCTCGGCCAGATTCGACTCTTCGCTGTACGGCACCGGGGCGACGATCGGCGGCCTTGTCGAAAACCTCCGCCGCCGGACCGGAATCACGTCCGTGTCGGGACACATCGTCGGCGACGAGACCTACTTCGACTCGCTGCGCGGCACCCCGGCCACCTCGTATCAGCCGAACTTCTACGTCGAGGGGCAGCTCAGCGCGCTCTCGTATGACCGCGGCTTCACCAACGACCAGCAGACCACCTTCCAGGCGCGCCCGGCGCTGTTTGCAACCCGGCGCTTCACGTCGGCGCTGCGGTCCGCCTCGATCAAGGTCGCCCGCCACGTACGGATCTTCACCGGGCGAGCGCCGGCCAAGGCGCGGCTGCTCGCGGTCGAGTATTCGCCGCCGATGCAGACGCTGATTCGGCTGACCAACGCCCCCTCGGACAACTACTTCGCCGAGATGCTGCTGAAGGGGATCGGCGCCCGTTTCGGCGGCGCCGGCACGACCGCGGCGGGCGCCCGCGTCGTCCGACGCCAGCTCGCTCAGAGCTTCGGAATCCGGCCGCAGCTCGACGACGGCTCCGGGCTCTCCTACGCCGACGCCACCTCACCGCGCGACGTGATCACGCTGCTGCGGGCGATGGCCGACGACACTCCCTTCGTCGACTCGCTCGCGATCGCGGGCGAGACCGGGACGATGGAATACGAGATGGTCGGAACGCGCGCGCAGGGTCGCTGCCGAGGCAAGACGGGCACGCTCTCTTCGGTCGCCAACCTGGTCGGCTACTGCACCGCCCGCGATGGCCATAAGCTCGCATTCGCTTTCCTGATGAACGATCTCGTCGATCCGACCGCGGGGCATGCGATCGAGGACCAGATGGGTGTCGATGTCGTCAAGTACGACGGCTAGCGCCCGGCGAGCGACGGGACCGCTGCATCAGCGCGCTAGCTGCCGAGCAGCTGCGTGAGCCCGTCCTCGTCGAGCACCTCGACGCCGAGCCGCTCGGCGCTGGCCAGCTTCGACCCGGGGCTGTCACCCGCGACCACGTAGGCGGTCTTCTTCGACACCGAGCCGGTCACCTTGCCGCCGGCCGCGATGATCCGCTCGGTCGCCTCCTCGCGCGTCAGGTTGGGAAGCGTTCCGGTCAGGACGAACGTCTTCCCGGCCAGTGGCCCCTCGCCGGGAGGCGGACCCGCCTCCTGCAGGCGCAGGCCCTCGGCCTCCAGGTCGGCGAGTAACGCTCGCATCTGCGGGTCCGCGAGCTGATCGTGGATCAGCTTCGCCATCTTCTGACCGACACCGGGCGTCTCCTCGATCTGCTCTGGCGTCGCCGCGAGCAGAGCCGCGAGCGTGCGGAACTGCTGCGCGAGATTGCGGCCGATCACGTAGCCGACCTCCTCGATTCCGACCCCGAACAGGACGCGACCGAACGGCTGCTGCTTGGATGCCTCGATCGCCGACACGAGCTTGCCTGCCGAGACCTCGCCGAAGCCGGGCTGCTCGGCGATCTGCTCGGCCGTCAGCCGGTAGAAGTCGGCGGCCGTCTGAACCCAGCCGAGATCCATGAACAGCGTCACGAGCTTCTCGCCGAGGCCGTCGATGTCCATCACGGCGGCAAAGCTCGTGAGCAGCTGCCAGCGGCGCCCCGGGCAGTCGCGGTTGGGGCAGCGCGTGAACACCGAGCCCTCGGGCTTGACCGTCGGCGTGTCGCAGACGGGGCAGCGCTTGGGGGGCTCGGTCACCGGGGGACGATCGGTCTGCTCGACCACGTGCGGCGCCGGCGAGAGCACCTGCGGGATCACGTCGCCGGCGCGGAGCACGATCACTTCCTCACCGGCGCGGATGTCCTTGCGAACGACATCCTCCTCGTTGTGCAGCGTCGCCATCTTGATCGTCACCCCCGCGACAGCGACCGGCTCGAGCATCGCGTATGGATGCAGATCGCCGAACTTTCCAGGGTTCCATCCGATCTGATTGAGCTTGGTGACCGCGGTCGTGGGCGGGAACTTCCACGCGATCGCCCAGCGCGGCTCGCGGCCGACGACGCCGAGCCGGCGCTGCAGCTCGAACTCGTTGACTTTGACGACGACGCCGTCGATCTCGAAGTCGAGCGACCCCCGCCGCTCCTCCCAGGCGCGGCAGCGCGCGACGACATCGTCCTCGGTCCGCAGCTTCGCGACGTCGGGATGGACTGGAAAGCGATGCGCCCGGAGCCACTCGAGCGCGTCCCAGTGGGCCTCGAACCGGAGCCCCTCGGTCGCCCCGATCTGGTAGGCCCAGAACGACAGCGGGCGGTCGACGGCGAGCTTGGGGTCGAGCTGCCGGATCGTTCCGGCGGCTGAGTTACGCGGATTCATGAATGTCGACAGCCCCGCCTCGGCGCGGCGCTCGTTGAGCTTGGCGAAGTCCGGCAGCGACATGTACACCTCGCCGCGCACCTCGACCAGCGGTGGCGGCTCCTCGGCATCGAGCTTCAACGGGATCGATGGAATCGTCCGGAGGTTGTGGGTCACGTCCTCGCCGACCTCACCGTTGCCTCGAGTCGCGCCGCGCTCGAACAGCCCATCGCGGTAGATCAGCGAGATCGCCAAGCCGTCGATCTTCGGTTCGGCGACGAACTCGAAGTCGGGATCCTCGATTCCCTCGCGCGCGAGGTGGTTGCGCATCCGCGCGATCCACGCACGCAGATCCTCGCTCGAGCGCGCGTTGCCGAGCGACAGCATCGCCTGCGGGTGGCGGACCTTGACGAGGTCGCTGACGGGCTCACCGCCGACGCGCTGGGTCGGCGAGTCGGGCGTCACCAGGTCGGGATGCTCGACCTCGATCGCTCGCAGCTCATCGAGCAGCGCGTCGTACTGATCGTCCCCGATCTCGGGGTCGTCGAGCACGTAGTAGCGGTGGCCGTGGTACTCGAGTAGCCTTCGTAGCTCGGCCGCCCGTTCGGCGGGGTTCACCCCTCGACCTCTGTCGCGGCCGGCTCGATCAGCCGCGCCAGGTCGTGGCGCTGCAGCGCGTCGAGACCATCGCGATCGGTGAGGTCGAAGTGAATCGGCGTCACCGCGATCTTGCCCTGCGCGACTGCGGCCAGATCGGTGCCGACCTCGTCGCGCTCGTAGCTCGCGTCGCCGTAGATCCTGTACAGGCGCCTGCCGCCGGCACCCTCGTCGACGAGCGCGAGCTCGTCACGGTAGACGCGCTTGCCGAGGCCCGCGACTGCGACACCGGTCGGCTCCGATCCTGGCACGTTGATGTTCAGAAGCGTCCCCGATGGCAGCGGAACGGTGTCGAGCTCGGCCACCAGCCGCGCGGTGAAGGACGCGGCGGTGCCGAAGCCGAACCCCTGGCCGGAGCGGAAGTCGAACTCGAGCGCGCTCGACTGCTGCGAGACCGCGATCCCCGGCAGCCCGAGGACGATCGCCTCGAGCGCCGCGGCCACCGTCCCGGAATAGGTGATGTCGTCGCCCAGGTTCGAGCCGTGGTTGATCCCAGACACGACCAGCTCGGCCTCGAACCCCTCGATCAGCCCCAGCCGCGCGAGCCGGACGCAGTCGACCGGGGTGCCGTCGGTCGCGTAACCAACCGTCCCGTCGCCGAAGTCGACCTCCTGCACCCACAGCGGCCGCCGCGTCGTGATCGACCGCGCCATCGCCGAGCGGTTGCCGTCGGGCGCGATCACGGCAAGCTTGATGCCCGTTATCGCGAGCAGCGCCTTGCGCAGCGCCTGCAGCCCAGCCGCCTCGATCCCATCGTCGTTGGTGAGCAGCACACGCACGACGGTGATGCTATCCGGGCACCCGGCGCTGGCGCCGCCCTCATCTCTAGAGTGCTAGCGCCCGCGCGATTATCACGGCGACGGCGACGCGCTCCTCGGTCAGCCGCCTCCAGGTGATCCTGATCACGCGATAACCCGCGAGCAGGTGAGCGGCGTCCCGCTTGCGGTCGTGCTCGAAGGCACGCCGGTGGCTGTGGAATTGGAAGCCGTCGACCTCGACGATCAGGCGCTGTTCGGGCCACACGAAGTCGGCCTCATAGCCGGCGATCTTTCGATTGACGAGCGGTGTGCACAAGCCGGCCTCGCGGATCAGCTCGAGCATCCGCCGCTCACCCTCGCGCCGGGTGAACGCCGGACCGCCCTCGCGGTCGAGCTCGGCCCTCAACAAAACGGCGCCCGGGCGGCGCGGATGGCGGGCGATCACCTTCCTCAGCGTGCGCTCGTCCGTCAGCCTCAGGGCGTACGCCTCCGCGATCGCCCGCTCGCGCTGATCCCGGCGGACCTGCGAGGCGAAGTCGAGCAGGGTCCGGGCCGGCGAGGTGACGGGGATGCCGTTGTGCAGCGCGCGCTCGTCGGCGGGGAGTGTGGCCACGCGGTGGACGCGAATCCCGTCGCGCGAGCGCCGGTTTCGCGCCACCAGGGTGATCTCGACAGCATCACCGGGCGCGGCGGCGATGCCCCAGATCTCGGCAGCGGAGCGGTGGCTGACGATCGCGCAGTCGCCGACCGCCAACACCGCCGCGAGCTCGCGTCCCCCGGGCTGCCAGATCCTCGGCCCGGCGAGGTAGACGCCGAGATGCACGCGATGCAGCTGTCCATTGCGGCAACGTCTGGCGATCGCCTCGCTGTGGAGACCGACGAGGTTCAGCTGGCGGGTCGTGATCAGCTCGAGCTGCTGCTCGGCCACCCATGACACGAGCCGATCCCGGCGGCCCGGATCTCGAGGCCCGCCAGGGTCCCGGCGGCCGCCCGGATCCTGCGGCCCGCACCCCGACACAACCTCACAAATTGCCGCGTCCGGGACCAGTTTGGCGTTTCGAGCCTTGTAGACAGACTTAATCTCGACCGCTCGCCGCGTCCGGCCAACTTCTTGAGGTTTCTCACGGCGCCGTTCGGTTCCCATGACCATGAGAGGGCGCAGGCGCCCAAAATCGCCCCCCTCTCGAGCCAGATTCACCCGGTGTAACAGAATCATGCGATCAGCCCCGGCCCGCCCGGCGCGATCAGCCCCGGCCCGCCCGGCGCCGATCATCACGCCCAGCCCCGCCCCGCCGACCTCGCCGAGCACCACGCCTAGCGCCCCAGCACTCTCCTGCCGTCATACCCGACGCCGGCCAGGTACAGGCCGTCCGCGGGCGCGGTCGGGCCGGCCTCGGACCGCGGTGCTCCGTCGAGCAGCGCGATGAACGACTCGAACGAGCGGCGGCCGCTGCAGACCTCGAGCATCGTCCCGACCAGCACCCGGTTCATGTGGCGCATGAACGCGTCGGCCTCGATCCAGAACTCGACCAGGCCGTCCGCGCTGCCGGTCCGCCAGAAGGAGCCGAACACCTCGCGCTCGAAGCGGACGTGATCGGTCTCGGTCGGCGTGAACGCGGTGAAGTCGCGGACCCCGACGAGCGCCGCCGCGCACGCGTCCAGCGCCCCGATGTCGATCACGTGGGGCCAGTGCAGAGCCCGGCCGCGCTGGAGTGCGCTGCGACCCCGGCGGTTCAGCAGCAGGTAGGTGTAGGCGCGGCTGGTGGCGTCGAAGCGAGCGTCGAAGCCGTCGGCTGCCGCCGCGCACTCGAGCGCCGCGATGTCGTCGGGAAGCAGCGCGTTGAGCCCGTCGACGCGAACCGCCGGCCCCGGGTATGAGGCGACCTGGCCGAGCGCGTGGACACCGGCGTCGGTGCGCCCGGCGACCGTCAGCGGCACCGACGTCGCGCGCAGCAGGACGCACAGCGCCCGCTCGAGCTCGCCCTGCACCGTCCGCTGGCCGGGCTGCGAAGCCCACCCCGCGAAGTCGCGACCGTCGTATTCGAGCAGCAGCCGGGAGACCACCCGGGAACCCGGCCGCTAGACCAGCTCGATGAAGACCATCTCCGTCGAGTCCGACCGCCTCGGACCGAGCTTCAGGATCCGCGTGTATCCGCCGGGCCGCTCGGAGTACCGAGGAGCGATCTCGTCGAACAGCTTGTAGACCGTGAACTTGTCCTGACCGAGCGCCGCCAGCGCCTGACGGCGCGCGTGGAGGTCGCCGCGCTTGGCGAGGGTGATCAGCTTCTCGACCTCTGGCTTGACGGCCTTGGCCTTGGCCTCGGTCGTTCGCACCCGCTCGTGCTGAATCACCTCTTTGCTGAGGTTCATCAGCAGCGACTTGCGGTGGGCGGCGCTGCGGCTGAGCTGATATCGCTGGCGCTGATGGCGCATGTCTTCGCCCTCCGGACCTTACTCGCCCCGGAGCCCGAGACCCCGCGCGTGCAGGGTCTCGATCACCTCGTCGATCGACTTCTTGCCGAAGTTCGGGATCGCGTTGAGCTCTGATTCGGTCTTCGTCACAAGGTCGCCGACCGTCTGGATGCCCGCCCGCTTGAGGCAGTTGTACGAGCGAACGCCGAGCTCGAGCTCCTCGATCAGGATGTCGTCCATCGCGTTGGGCTGGCGGGCCGGACCGCCGCCGGGGATGCCGCCGACGAGCCCGGGCTCGAGCGCACCTGCGTCACCGGCCGAGCGCAGCTCCATCACGCGATCGGGATCGGTGAAGATCGCGAGCTGGGAGATCAGGATCTCGGCCGCCTCGCGCAGCGCCGCGGGCGGGTCGATCGAGCCGTCGGTCTCGATGTCGAGTGTGAGCTTGTCGAAGTCGGTCTTCTGTCCGACGCGGGCCTGCTCGACGTTGTAGGCGACGCGGCGCACCGGCGAGAAGATCGAGTCGATCGGGATCACACCAATCGGCTGATCGGGCGACTTGTTCTCCTCGGCCGGCCGGTAGCCGCGGCCGCGGCCGATCGTCAGGTAGACCTCGAGCTTGGTCTTCTTCTCGAGCGTCGCGATGTGGGCGTCGGGGTTGAGGATCTCGACGCCGGAGGGAAGATCGATGTCCTTGGCAGTGATCTCACCAGGGCCGGTGACGACCAGCGGCGCCTCGATCTCGGTCGCATCGGAGTGCATCCGGCAGACGATCCCCTTCAGGTTCAGGACGATGTCGGTGACGTCCTCCTTGACGCCGCGGATCGTCGAGAACTCATGGGCGACGCCCTCGATCCGAACGCTGGTCACGGCCGCGCCGGCGAGCGAGGAGAGCAGCACGCGGCGCAGCGAATTGCCAAAGGTGTAGCCGAAGCCCCGATCGAGTGGCTCGATCGTGAACGAGCCACGGTTGTCGTCGACAGACTCGCTGGAGATTCGTGGGACTTGGAAGTCAAGCATCGGGGTCCTAACGTCGTGGGTTCCTGCCGCCGCCGTGGCGGCTCTCAAGGTCGCGCACCGCCATCGGCCCGCGCGACTGAAAGCTTGGTTCTACTTCGAGTAAAGCTCGACGATCAGCTGCTCCTGCACGGGTGCGGCGATCTCTCGCCGCTCCGGCTTGCGGAGCACCTTGGCCGTCAGCGAATCGTGGTCTGCCTGCAGCCACGCCGGCACCTGTCCGGTGAGCTCGGTCGCGTCACGGATCACCTGGCCCGCGGTCGAGCTCGGGTGGATCGCGATCACGTCGCTGTCGCGGAGCTGGTAGCTCGGGATGTTGACCCGCCGGCCGTTGACGGTCCAGTGGCCATGCAGGATCAGCTGCCGCGCCTGCCGCCGCGAGGCGGCGAAGCCGAGGCGGACGAGCACATTGTCGAAACGACACTCGAGCATTCGCAGCAGGTTCTCGCCCGTGATTCCGTCCTGGCGCGAGGCCTTCTCGTAATAGATCCGGAACTGCTTCTCCAGCACGCCGTAGTAGCGACGAGCCTTCTGCTTCTCCCGCAGCTGCACGCGATATTCGCTCTGCTTCTGGCGACCGCGGCCGTGCTCGCCGGGCGGGTACGAGCGGCGCTCGACGCCGCACTTGTCTGTCAGGCAACGCTCGCCCTTGAGGAACAGCTTCTGCCCTTCACGGCGGCACTGCTTGCACTGAGGACCGGTGTCACGCGCCATCGCTACACCCTCCTGCGCTTCCGCGGACGGCAGCCGTTGTGAGCCTGCGGGGTGACGTCCTTGACGCCCGTCACCTCGAGCCCGGCGGCCTGCAGCGAGCGGATCGCCGTCTCGCGACCCGACCCGGGGCCCTTGACGAACACCTCGACCTTTTGCAGGCCGTGCTCGATGCCCTTGCGGGCGGCCGCGTCGGCGGTCACCTGGGCGGCGAACGGTGTCGACTTGCGCGAGCCTTTAAAACCGGCTCCGCCGGCCGACTCCCACGCGATCACGTTGCCCTCGCGGTCGGTCAGCGACACGATCGTGTTATTGAATGAAGTCTTGATGTGGGCCTGGCCAACCGGGATGTTCTTGCGGACCCGGCGGCGGCCTCTCTGCGGTCTACGTGGAGCGGGCATTCAGTCCTCCGCAGGGCCTCCGGCCCGTTCGTACGTTGCGCTCACTTCTTAGTCGCCTTCTTCTTTCCGGCCACCTGCATGCGCTTCGGGCCCTTGCGCGTACGCGCGTTGGTCTTGGTGTTCTGGCCGCGGACGGGAAGGCCACGGCGGTGACGCAGCCCGCGGTAGCAGCCGATCTCCTGCAGCCGCTTGATGTTCTGCGAACGCTCGCGACGCAGGTCGCCTTCGACCATCAGCGAGCCGTCGATCACCTCGCGGAGCTTGACGACCTCATCGTCGGTCAGGTCCCGCACGTAGGTGTCAGGCGCCACGCCGACCTTGGCCAGCACGTCGTTCGAGGTCGACCGACCGATGCCGTAGATATATGTGAGGCCGATTTCGACCCGCTTGTTGAGAGGGATGTTGACCCCCGCGATCCGTGCCATCTAGCCCTGCCGCTGCTTGTGCCGCGGATTTGAGCAGATCACGAGCACCCGCCCTCGACGGCGGATGATCTTGCACTTCTCGCACATCGGCTTGACCGACGGTCGTACTTTCACGCTCGTTTCGCTCTCGTGACGAAGATTTCGATTAGTTCCCTCAGCCCCGGCTCTGGCGACCGCTTCAGGCCGCCGCTACCGCGCGGAGGACCGCACGCAGCGCGAACGTCGCGCTACGAGCGCCAACGGGCGATGTTAGCAGGGCGGCTTTTTCAAGCCGCGGCCCGGCCGTTTCCGGCCTCGTGCCATGGAGTCAGGATCCGCGGACCGGTGGCGGTGATCGCGATCGTGAACTCGAAGTGCGCCGCAAGCGAGCCGTCTTGGGAGTAGATCGCCCAGTGATCCTCGCCGATCCGCACGGCGTGGCGGCCGGCGGTGACCATCGGCTCGACCGCCAGCACCATCCCCTCCTCGAGCGGCACGCCTGTGTCAGGCTTGCCGTAGTTCGGGATCTGGGGCTCCTCGTGCATGCTGCGCCCGATCCCGTGCCCGACCAGCGTCCGCACGATCGACAGGCCGGCAGCCTCGACGTGCTGCTGGATCGCGCTCGAGACGTCCCCGAGCCGATTCCCCGCGCGGCACTGCTCGACCGCGACGAACAGCGATTCCTCGGTGACCGTCAGCAGCTTGTGCGCGACCGGCGTGATCGGCCCGACCGCAAACGTGCGGGCTGCGTCAGCCACCCAGCCGTCGAGCACAACGCCGATGTCGACCGACAGGATGTCGCCGCGATCGATCTTGTAGGGCCCGGGGATCCCATGGACGATCATCGAGTTGGGGGAGGCGCAGATCGATCCGGGGAAGCCGCGATAGCCCTTGAACGCCGGCTCGGCGCCCTGGGAGCGGATGAACTTCTCGGCCGCCTGATCTAGCTCCTGCGTGCTGACGCCGGGGCGGATCTTGCCGGCCAGCAGGTTCATCGTCTTGACGAGGATCGCCCCCGCGGCCGCCATCCGATCGATCTCCTCCGGGGACTTCTTGATGATCACGGCGCTCAAACGTCCTCTTCGAGCCGCAGCGTCGCGATCACCGCCCGGATGTGATCGTGAACGTCCGCGGGCGGCCTGGTTCCGTCGATCCGGCGCATCAGCCCCTGCTCGTCGTAGTACTCGATCAGCGGCTCGGTCTGGTCGTGGTAGACCTTCAGCCGGTTGGCGATCACCCCGGGCTGATCGTCGTCGCGCTGGACCAGACGAGAGCCGTCCTGGTCGCAGACGCCCTCGCGCTTCGGCGGGTCGAACTCCACGTGGTAGTTGTGACCGGCTTTGACGCACACACGGCGGCCGGACAGGCGACGGATGACCTCCTCGTCGGGGGCGTCGATCAGCAGCGCGGCCGTGACCCGGCGGCCGAAGCTCGAGAGCTGCTTGCCGAGTGCCTGCGCCTGCGCGATCGTCCGCGGGAATCCGTCCAGGATGAAGCCGTCGCGGGCGTCCGCCTGCTGGAGCCGTTCGGCTGCCATCGCGAGGATCAGCTCGTCGGGAACGAGGTCGCCGGCATCCATGTAGCGCTTGGCCTCGACGCCCAGCTCGGTCCCGTCCTTGACGTTCGCGCGCAGCATCTCACCGGTCGAGATGAAGGGAAGCTGGAAGTCATGGCGCAGCCGATCGGCCTGGGTGCCCTTACCGGCGCCCGGGGGACCGAACAGGATCAGATTCAGCTCCGACACGAGGACGTCACTGTATCGGTAGAGCACTCCGCTGCGCGGGGAGATCCGGGCAAGGCGGGGAGATCCGGGGCGAGTCACGCCTCCGGCTTCGGGGCGAGTCAGGCATCCGGCTTCGCGGCGAGTCAGGCATCCGGCTTCGGGGCGAGTCGCGCGTCCGGGTCCGGGGCGAGTCGCGCGTCCGGGTCCGGCGGGCGCTGGGACGCGCAGACACTTGGGCCGGCATCCCTGCCGGCCCCCGATCCTGTGCCTGCGCCCCCAACGTGTGCCCCCTGCCTTTGCGCCCCCAAAGTTTGCCCCCGTGCCCTACCTACTCTGCGGTCGTGCGTCGGCGCCCCCACCTCGGCTCTGTGAACGACTTGACGCGGGCAAGACTAGAGACCGGGCCCGGGCTTCACACCAGGGAAGGACCCCAGACTTTGGCTCACAGCGCGCCGTCCCGCTGATCGGGCAGCGAAACCACCGAGAGGCCGATCCGTGCCTCCTCGATCGCCTCGGCGAGCTCGATCCAGCCGCTGAACTCACGCGCGCCGCCGCCTGCCAAGGCGACCGCACCCCTGATCGGGTCGGAATCGAGCTCGATCGTGAGATGCACGTGGGCGATTGCGGAGTCCACGCGCACAGCATCGCGGCCCTCAGGCCGGTTCGCACCAGGATCGGACCCCAGGATTAGCGCCCGAAGCACCGTTATCTGGGTAAATATGGGCCATGCCTGTGCGGGAGGCACCGGAGCGCCGCGGTCGCGCCAGACGCGGCAACAATGGACTGCTGGAGCGCGAGTCGGTGCTCGCCGCGATCGAGGCCGCGCTCGATGCGGCCACGCAGGGAACCGGCGAGGCACTGCTGATCGAGGGCCACGCCGGGATGGGCAAGACGCGGCTGCACGAGGCCGCGCTAGACAGCGCCCGCGCGCGGGGCATGCGCGTGCTGCGAGCGGCCGGCGCCGAGCTCGAGGGCGAGATCGCGTTCGGCGTCGCCGCCGCACTGTTGAGCGCGCAGTTGCAGGTCCTGTCGCCGTCCGCGCGCGAAGCGGCACTCGGGGTCGCGCCCGAGCAGGTCCGCGCGCTCGCGGGGCGCAAGCCGGCTGGAGAGTCTGACGCGGTCGCCGACCTCGCCCTCGCCCACGGCCTGTTCACGCTGATCGCGACCGCCGAGGAATCGCGCCCGACGCTGATCGCGCTCGACGATCTGCACTGGTGCGACACCGCGTCGCTCGGGTTCTTCCTATACATGCTGCACCGGCTCCAGGAACTGCCGGTGGCACTGGTGATGACGCGCCGGCCGGCGCCCGGCCACGCAACCTCGCCCGCGCTCGACCGGATCGCGACCCATCCGCGGGTGAGGGTCGAGGCCCTCTCGGCGCTGGGCGATCGCGCCGTCGGCGAGCTCGCCCGGCAGGCACTGGGCGAGCGCGCCGACGAGGCGTTGGTCGAGGCCTGCCACGAGGCGACGGCCGGCAATCCGTTCTACGTTCGCGAGTTGCTCCTGGCGCTGAACGAGGAGCACGCTCTGACCAGCGAGCAACTCGCCGAGCACGCGCGCGCGCTCGCGCCCCCGGCCGTGATCCGGATCCTGCGGGTGCGGGTCGGGCTGGTCGGACCCGCCGGTTCGGCGCTGGCGCGCGCGGTGGCGGTGCTCGGCGACGACGCGCAGCTTCGCCACGCCGCCGAGCTGGCCGGGTTGTCGATGGACCGGGCGGCGGATGCCGCTGACGCGCTCGCCGCCGTCGAGATCCTGCTCGCGCGCGAGCCGTTGCGATTCGTGCACCCGCTCGTCCGCCAGGCGATCGCCAACGACATCCCGGCGTCCGAGCTCGCGAGCCGCCATCTCGAAGCCGCACGCCTGCTCTACCGAGAGGGCGCCGAGCCCGAGCGGATCGCGGCCCACCTGCTGCTCGGACGTGCGCAGGGCGAGCGCTGGGCCGTCGAGCAGCTCCGCGACGCCGCACGCGATGCGCGGACGCGTGGCTCGGCCCACTCGGCGGTGCGCTATCTGCGCCGGGCACTCGAGGAGCCGCCCGTCCCCGAGCTCCGCGGGGCGGTGCTCGCCGAGCTCGGTGGCGCCGAGAGCGCGGCCGGCCTGCCGAGCGCGGCAGCGCGACTGGCGCAAGCCCTGGCCGTGACGCACGACCCGCGCCGCCGGGCCGAGCTGTTGCTCGCGCGGGGCCACGCCCTGTACGCCCAGGGCCTGCACGAACAGGCCGCCGGCGCGTACGAGGGCGGACTCGCGGAGCTACCCGCGGAGCCGGCCGAGCTCGAGCTGCTCGAGCTCCACGACGCGTTGCAGACGGGCTTCGTCGCGGCCGGCTCGCAGCTACCCGAGCTGCACGCGCGCTCAGCCGAGCGCTCGGCGCAACTGCTTGATCGGGCAAGCGAAGGGCCGCGCACGCATGGCCAGCGCCAGCTGCTGGCACAGGCGGCCGTCCATAGCGCGTTCGCCGGCGAGCCGGCCGGCGACACGATCGAGCTCGCGCGGCGGGCGTGGGACAGCGGCAAGCTGCTTGCGCAGGACACCTCAGACGGCGCCGCCTGGAGCCTGGTGGTGGCCGCCGTCTGCTGGGCCGGAGCGTTCGAGCGCTGCCACGAACTGCTCGAGGATGTGTTCGCCGACGCCCGGCGCCGCGCCTCGCCACACGCGTTCGCGACCGCGAGCTACTTCCGCGGGTCGATCGAGCTGTTCCAGGGCCGGGTGACCGAGGCGTGCGCCGACCTGGAGCTGGCACGCGACGCCAGGCGCTACGGGTGGGGCCAGTTCGCGCGGGGAGCCGACGCCCTCCACTGCCTGTGCCTGATCGAGGCCGGCGAGCTCGATCACGCCGGAGAGATGCTGGTCGCGACCGAGCCGCTGGCCGCGCCGCGCGACCTCGACGACGCGCTCAGACTGCTGGCGCGCGCCGAGCTGTTGCTCGCCCGGGGCGACGCAAAGGCCGCGCTCGCCGACGCGCTCGCGGTGCAGCTGTTCTCGCGGCGCTCGATCCGGGTACTCGGGCTGATCTCATGGCAGGTGACGGCGGCGCAGGCGGCGCTCGCGCTCGGAGACCGGACCCGGGCGCTGGGATACGCGCGCGCGGAATCCGAACTTGCCGAGCGGACCGGTGCCCTTCACGCGCGGATCCGGGCGCGGCGGGCCCTGGGGCTGTGTGAGTCGGGCGAGGCGGGCCTCGGGCTGCTGCGCTCGGCGGCCGCTCTCGGCTCCTCCGCGGTGCCACGGCTCGAGAGCATCCGCACGCTCGTCGACCTGGGCGCCGCGCTGAGACGGGGCAACCGCCGTGCCGACGCCCGCGAGCCGCTCCAGCGAGCCGCCGATCTCGCGCTAGAGGGCGGCGCCCACGCGCTCCACGAGCGCGCCCGGACGGAGCTCGCTGCGACAGGGGCCCGGCCCCGGCGCGAACGGCTGCTGAGCGGCCCGGCGTCGCTGACCCCGAGCGAGCGCCGGATCGCCGACCTCGCCGCCGCCGGCCACAGCAACCGCGAGATCGGCCAGGCGCTGTTCGTCACGCCGAAGACGGTCGAGTACCACCTTCGCAACGTGTTCCGCAAGCTCGATGTCGACTCGCGGCGAGAGCTGCCACGAGCGCTCTCGCAGTAGCCCGGCTCAGCCGAGGATCACGAAGCTCAGCTTGACGGCCGCCGACCGACCGCCCGCGTTGGTCGCGACCAGGCTCGCGGTGTAGGCGCCGGCCACGAGCTTCCGAGCACCGATGATGCCGTCGAATGCGAGCCGATCGGCCCCGGCCGGCTGGTGCGCGAATCGGAGCACCCCCAGGCGGCGACCCCGGCGACCGTCGATCGTCACGTCGAGCTCGGACGCCGCCGAGAGTGTGAAACGCAGCTGAGCCCCGACCTCGACGGTGAAGCTCCGTGGCGCGAGCTTGGCCTTGGTGATCGCCGGCGGGACCGGCACGACCGTGAGCGAGACCGTCCTTGCGACTGAGCTGCCGTTGGCGTCGGACGCCAGGTAGGTGAAGCTGTCATGCCCGGCAAACCCCACCCGCGGCGTGTAGGTGACCTTCCCCGCGGCCGGGTCCAAGGCGGTGAGCGATCCATGGGCGGTGCGGTGGACGAGCGCGTACTGGACCGCCAGCGCCGATGGATCGCCGCACGCGAGCGCGATCCGCAGCGGCTGCCCCATCGCCGTCGCGTCGGCGAGCGCACGGCACACCGGCAGCGCGTACTCGTAGGCCCCGATGTCACAGCTGCCGCCGGCTGGCTGCGGTCGCACGACCCCGCGCTGGTCGGTGCTCGGACACCCGGAGCCGCTCGGGACCTGATCGATCGCGGCGCTGCCGGCCCGCAGGCCGACCGTCTCGGTCGGGCCACCGTAATCCTGCAGCGGACCGAGCAGCGGGTCGCCTGTGACCTCGTGCGGGCAGGTCGTATCCGGGAAGCTGAGATCGTCGCCGCCGTCGGTGACCGGGCCGGCGCAGTTCTGCGGCGAGCCGGCCGCGACCAAGGTCTGCTGCTCGCCGATCGAGGCCGAGTCGACCGCGATCGCACCGCCCTGCCCAGGTGTACCCGCGATCGGACCGCCGCCACCCCCAGCGGCATCGCTGGAGATCGTGTCGGAGGAGAGCTGCAGCGAGCCGCCGCCGGCGAACACGCCGCCGCCGGCGCCACCGGTCGCGCCGGTGCCGGGACCGCCGGCGGATCCGCCGCCGTAGCCGCCGTCGCCGGCCGCGTCCTGCGCGATCGTCGAGTTCTGCAGCGAGGTCGACGAGCCGGGGTCGCCGCCCGCGGACAGACCGCCGCCGCGGCCACCGGCGCCGCCAGCGCCGCCGGAGCCGCCAAAGCCGCCGTTGCCGGCCATGTCGGAGGCGATCGTCGAGGTCGAGGCGGTCATCGAGCCGGGGCCGGCGATCGCGATCCCGCCACCGTCGCCTCCCCGCCCGCCGCTGCCGCCGTCTCCGGTCGACGCGCCCGAGCCGCCGTCGCCTCCATGGCCGCCGTTGCCGGCCGCATCGGCGCTGATCGTCGAGGAGGCGAGCGTCAGCGACTGGTCGCTGTAGATGCCGGCGCCGGCGCCACCGCTGCCGCCATCGCCGCCCGAGCATCCGGGGCGCGGTCCGCTCGTCCGCTCGCCACCGCTGCCGCCGGCGCCGCCATCGCCGGCCTGGTTGCCGCTCACGGTCACGCGAGTCATCGACAGGATGCCCTCGTTATCGATCCCGCCGCCGTTCCCACCGTCTCCGCCGACGGCGCCCGACGTGCACTCTGTGCCCGGAGTCCCGTCCTCGCCGCCGCCGCCCGCTCCGGCCGCGTTGCCGCTGAGGGCCACGTTCGTCAACGTCAGCAGGCCTGTGTTCAGAATCCCGCCGCCACCCTGGCCCGGCTGTCCGGCGGCGCCGGCACCGGCGCGACCGCCGGTGATTGTCAGCCTGCTGAGCGTCACCGTCCCGCCCGTCAGCAGCACGCGACTGTGGAGCGCCGCATCGATCACCGTCTGCGAGGCGTCGGCGCCGCCGCCAACGATCGCGATCTGGCTGTCGGCGGCCAGCTCGGAGCCGAGGCTGAGGCGGTAATCGCCGGCGGGCACCTCGATCGTCGTCTGACCGGACGGCGACGCGCCCGCACAGTCGGCGCTCGGATTGCCCGAGGCGGTTTCGATCGCCTCGCGCAGCGAGCAGCTGCCGTCGCCCGAGATCGTCTCGTCCTTGGTCGTGTTGACGGTGATCGTCGCGCTCGCGCCGGCTGCGCCGAGCGCCAGCACCGCGACCATCACCACACCTCCAAGGACCCCCCTCCTCACGGAGGTAAGGCTACTTCAAGAAGCCCTCGTAGTTGCGCATCATCAGCTGCGCCTCGAGCTGTTTCATCGTGTCGAGCGCGACGCCGATCACGATCAGGATCGAGGTGCCTCCGAAGAAGAAGTTGGCATTCGTCTGGTTGATCAGGACGGTCGGCAGCGCGGCGATCGCGGCCAGGAACAATGCTCCCGGGAACGTCAGACGCGCCAGGATCCGATCCAGGAATTCAGCCGTCGGTCTGCCTGGCCTCACCCCTGGGATGAAGCCGCCGTACTTCTTCAGGTTCTCCGCTTGGTCGACGGGGTTGAACGTGACGGCGGTGTAGAAGTATGTGAACAGGATGATGAAGAGGCTCTCGCCGAGCACGTAGTGCCAGCTCTGCGGGCTGAAGAAGTCGGCGAGGTGGGTGGCGAAGTTGTTGCGGTTCTGCCCGATCAGCTGCCCGATCGTCGGCGGGATCGCCATCACGCTGGCGGCGAAGATCACCGGGATCACGCCGGCCATGTTGACCCGCAACGGCAGGTAGGTCTGCCCACCCTGCGTCATTCGCCTTCCGATCACGCGCTTGGCGTACTGGATCGGGATCCGGCGCTGTCCCTCCTGGACGAACACGATCGCGGCGACGACGCCGATCGCGATGAACGGCATCACGACCCTGAACACCTGGTCGGGGTTGGTCCACCACGCCTGGATGCCGTGCGGGATGCGCGAAACGATGCTGGCGAAGATCAGCAGCGAGATCCCGTTGCCGATCCCGCGCTGTGTGATCAGCTCGCCCATCCACATCAGCAACACCGTGCCGGCGGTCAGCGAGATCACGATCAGGAAGACCTTTCCGAGCGTGAAGTTCGGGATCAGCGTCGTGTTCGCTGACTTCTCGAAGCTGCGGAACAGGAACACGTAGCCGATCGACTGGGCGAACGCCAGGCCGACCGTGAGATATCGCGTGTACTGCGTGATCCGGGCCTGCCCGACCTCGCCCTCCTTCGAGAGCTTCTCGAGCGAGGGGACGACGACCTGCAGCAGCTGCAGGATGATCGAGGCGGTGATGTACGGCATGATCCCGAGCGCGAAGATCGCGATCCGCCCGAGGCCGCCGCCCGAAAACAGGTTGAGCAGGCCGAGGATGTTGCTGCCGCCGAAGTTCGACTGGATCGCGCTGACAGCGGACGCGTTGATCCCCGGGGCCGGGATGTGGGTGCCCAGGCGGTAGAGGGCGAGGATCCCCGCCGTGAACAGAACCTTGTTACGGATCTCGGCGATCCTGAACGCACCAAGGATCGTGGAGATCATCCGGTCAGTCCTCCGCTGCTCGCTCCGTCGCCGCGACCAGCTGGCAGGTTCCGCCGGCGGCTTCGATCTGCTCGCGAGCCGCCTTGCTGAAGCCGTGCGCGTGGACCGTCAGCGCCTTCGAGATCGAGCCCGAGGCGAGAATCTTGACGGGCACGTCCTTGCGTGTTGCGAGACCGCGCGCCTTCAGCGCCTCGAGCGTGACCGCCTCGCCGGCCTCGAACCGAGCCTCGAGATCGAGCAGGTTGACGGCCTGGCTGTGCGTGCGGAACGGCTCGAACGGCATCGACTTCTTCATGTGCGGGCCGCGCAGCTTGCGCATCCGCATGTGAATCGGGTTCTGGCCGCCCTCGAACCGGGCCCGGCGCTTGGCGCCCGAGCGTGAGCCCCAGCCCTTCTGGCCGCGACCGGCGGTCTTGCCGGTGCCGGAGCCCTCGCCACGGCCGACGCGCTTGCGCGTCTTGCGCGACCCGGCGGCGGGCTTCAAGTTGTGCAGTCCGATGCGCTCGCTGTCAGGCATCGTCGGAGACCTCGACCAGGTGGCGGACCTTGTGGACCATCCCCCGCAGCTGGGGCGAATCGGGGCGTTCCACGCTGTGGCCGATGCGGCGCAGCCCGAGCGAGCGCAGCGTGTCGAGCTGGCTCTTGTCGGCGCCGTTGCGCGACTTGCGCTGGGTGATCGTGACGGTGCTCACGCGGTCGGCTCCTGCACCGGTGCCGCTTCGGTTCCATTGCTGGTGGGAACGCTGGCGGCGCCGTCGCCATTCTCTTCGGTCAACCCCAAGACCTGATTAATCGACAGCCCGCGGATCTCGGCCACCTCTTCCGGGGTCCGCAGCGCCTCGAGTCCCGCCATCGTCGCCTTCACGAGGTTGATCGGGTTCTGGGAGCCGAGGCTCTTGGAGAGGATGTCGTGGATCCCGGCGAGCTCGAGCACCGCGCGAACGCCGCCGCCGGCGATCACACCGGTACCGGGCGAGGCAGGCTTCAGCAGCACACGCCCGGCTCCGAACACCCCGGTGATCTGATGGGTGATCGTCGACCCGTGCTTGGGAACGCGATAGAGGTTCTTCTTGGCGCGCTCGACACCCTTCTGGATCGCGACCGGGACCTCGTTTGCCTTGCCGTAGCCGATGCCGACGACCTCGCGCTCGTCGCCGACGACTACCAGCGCGGTGAACGAGAAGCGCCGGCCGCCCTTGACGACCTTCGCGACGCGGTTGATCTCGACCACGCGCTCCTGCAGGTCGAGGCCCGCAGATGAAACTGAGCGATCACGTGTTGCCATGAGCTGATCCAGAGTAGCGGCTCGGGGGCCTTAGAAACTCAACCCGCCCTCACGGGCTCCGTCGGCGAGCGCCTTCACGCGTCCGTGGTACTGGTAGCCGCCGCGATCGAAGACGACGTCCTCGACGCCGGCCGCCTTCGCCCGCTGCGCGAGCAGCGCCCCGGCGCGGGTCGCCTGTTCCATCGGCTTCAGCGCGCGGAGCTCGGCCTCGGTCCAGTTGACCGCGGCGATCGTGGCACCGCTGTCGTCGTCGATCAGCTGGGCGAAGATGCCGCGATTGGAACGAAACACGGAGATCCGCGGGCGCTGCGCGCTGCCGCGCACCTTGGCGCGCACGCGGCGACGGCGCTTGAGCCTGCGGGCGGGAGCAGTCGTGACGGTCATGCGCGCTTGCCGACCTTCCTGGCGACGTACTCGCCCTCGTAGCGGATCCCCTTGCCCTTGTAGGGCTCGGGCTTGCGCTGCTTGCGGATGTTGGCGGCGACCTCGCCGACGCGCTGCTTGGATGCCCCGCGCACGACGATCCTGGTCGGCTGGGGCACCTCGAACTCGATTCCGTCGGGCGCCTTGATCGAGACCGGATGCGAGTACCCGAGCGCCAGCTCGAGATCGCGCCCGCGCAGCTGTGCGCGATAGCCGACGCCCTGGATCTCGAGGCGCTTCTCGAACCCGTCGGTCACGCCGACCACCATGTTCGCGATCAGCGTCCGGGTCAGCCCGTGCAGAGCGCGGTGCTCGCCGCGATTGGTCGGCCGCGTGACGACGACCCGGTCGTCCACGTGCTCGACGTTCATGTCGCGCTGGATCTTCTCCGAGAGCTCGCCCTTGGGGCCGTTGACGGTCACGCGCTCTGGCTCGATCGCGATCGTGACGCCGGCGGGGACGGGGATTGGTTGCTTGCCGATACGAGACATGGGACTACCAGACCTTAGCTACGACCTCTCCGCCGACGCCCTGCTGGCGCGCCTCGTGACCGGTCATCACGCCGCGGGAGGTCGAGATGATCGCGGTCCCCATCCCGCCCTGGATCCGGGGAATGTGGTCGCTGTCGACGTACGTCCGCCGGCCGGGTCGCGACACCCGCTCGATGCCCGAGATCGTCGGCTTGCGGTCCTGCGTGTACTTGAGCGTGATCGAGATCTTCTCGCCGGGGGTGCCGGGGGTGGGCGGGTGGATCGCGTAGGCCTCGATATACCCCTGCTCCTTCAGGATCCGGGCGAGCTCGCGCTTGAGCTTCGAGGACGGAATCAACACGTCCTGATGCTGCGCCCGGGCGGCGTTGCGCAGCCGCGTCAGGAAGTCGCTGATCGGGTCGGTCATCGACATTTGGCTACCAGCTCGACTTCGTCATCCCGGGGACGTAACCGTTGTGCGCGAGCTCGCGCAGGCAGATCCGGCAGACGCCGAACTTGCGATAGACGGAGCGAGCGCGGCCGCATCGGCGGCAGCGCGAATATCCCCGTGTCTTGTACTTGGGCGTCCGCTGCTGGCGGACCCGCTGTGAAATCTTGGCCATGTGCTCCTAAGTCTCCGTCGTGGCCGTCTGCGGACGGCCTTCTTTGGCGAACGGCATCCCGAACGCCTCAAGCAGCGCGAACGCCTCCTCGTCGGTGCCGGCGCTGGTGGTGATCGTGATGTCGAGGCCGCGAACCTGATCGATCTCGTCGTAGTCGACCTCGGGAAAGATGATCTGCTCGCGGACGCCCATCGAGTAGTTGCCGCGACCGTCGAACGACCGCGGATTGAGTCCGCGGAAATCGCGGATCCGCGGGATCGCGATCGACATCAGGCGGTCCAGGAACTCGTATTGGCGCTCGTTGCGCAGCGTCACCGCGACGCCGACCGGCATGCCGTCGCGAACCTTGAATTGGGCAATCGACTTGCGGGCGCGCCGGACGTTCGGCCGCTGACCGGTGATCGTCGCCAGCTGCTCGGTCGCCGCCTCGAGCATCTTCGAGTCCTGCTTGGCGTCTCCGACGCCCATGTTGACCGTGACCTTCTCGATCCGGGGCGCCTGCATCGGCGTCGAGTAGCCGAACCGCTGCACGAGCGCGGGGCGGATCTCGTCGATGTACCTGGTCTTCAGACGCGCGGACATCAGTCGAGCCTCGTGCCGCTTCGCTTCGCAACGCGGTAGCGCTTGCCGTCCTGCAGCTCGGTCCCGATGCGCGTCGGCTTGCTGTCCTTGGGGTCGAGGAGCATCACGTTGGAGATGTGGATCGGGCCCTCCTTCTCGATCACGCCGCCGACCTGCTCGGCGCGCTGAGCGCCTTGGACCTGCTGGGGACGCTGATGGCGCTTGACGATGTTCAGCCCCTCGACGTAGAGACGGTTGCGCTTGGGTTCGACGCGCAGCACTTTGCCTCGCTTGCCGCGATCCTTCCCCCCGATCACCACCACCTGGTCGTCGGCCTTGATCCTCGATGCCATCGCTACAGCACCTCCGGCGCGAGCGAGACGATCTTCATGAAGTTGCGCTCGCGGAGCTCACGCGCGACCGGCCCGAAGATGCGCGTGCCCCGCGGGTTGTTCTGGTTATCGATCAACACGGCTGCGTTCTCGTCGAAGGCGATGTACGTCCCATCCTCACGACCGTAGGACTTCTTGGTGCGGACGACAACCGCGGTCACGACCTCGCCTTTCTTGACCGAGCCCTGGGGGCTGGCCTGCTTGACGGTCGCCGTGATCACATCGCCGACTCCGGCGTAGCGGCGGCGATGTCCGCCCTTGACGCGGATCACCAGGATTTCGCGTGCGCCGGTGTTGTCGGCGACGCGCAGACGAGTCTCGTTCTGAATCACCTATTTGGCCCTCTCCACGACCTGGACCAGTCGCCAGCGCTTGCTCCTCGACAGAGGCCGGGCCTCGCGCACGATCACGGTGTCGCCGATGTGAGCATCGTTGCGCTCGTCGTGGGCGTGGAGCGTCCGCGAGGTCCGCACGATCTTCTGGTAGCGACGATGGCGCCGGGCGGTGTCGATCCGGACGGTGATCGTCTTGTCTGCCTTGTCGGAGACGACGATCCCCTGCCGGACCTTCTGCACGCCGGGCTGATGCTCGCGCGCCTGCGTTGCGGTTACCTCGCTACGGCCTGCGCGCGCCTTGGTCCTCGACCGCTGTCGCTCGGTCCGCCGTAGGGCGGCCTTGCGATGGCGCTCTTGCACGCGCAACTGCTGGCGCTCCTCGGGCGTCGACGCAGCCGGCTTCGACGGCGCTTTGGCTGCCTTGGCAGCGCGAGCTCGTGCGCGCCGCTCCTTTGGTGCAAGAACCTCCTGCGGCTCGACGGCAGACGCGGGCGCTGATGCGTCGTCCGGGGTCTGCACCGATTCAGTTTCTTCTACGTTCTCAGGTTCCTCACTCATCACTCATCAACTCTCGTTCTCGCGCCACAGTCAGCGCCCGTGCGACCTCGCGCTTGGCGCGCATCAGCGAGGCCGTGTTGTCGAGCTCGCCTGTCGCATGCTGGAAGCGCAGGCCAAACAGCTCGCGGCGTGCCGTCGCGATGTGGTCGTGCAGGTCCACTTCGGACATGTCTCGCAGGTCGGTCGCCTTCATCCTTCCTCCCGCATCACGAACTTAGTGCGAACCGGGAGCTTGTGGCCGGCCAGGCGCATCGCCTCGCGTGCGAGCGGCTCGGGTACCCCTGCCAGCTCGAACATCACGCGTCCGGGCTTGACCACGGCGACCCAGCCCTCGGGCGATCCCTTGCCGGAGCCCATCCGGGTCTCGGCCGGCTTCTTGGTGAACGGCTTGTCGGGATAGACGTTGATCCAGACCTTGCCGCCACGCTTGATCTTGCGGGTCATCGCAATACGCGCAGCCTCGATCTGCCGGTTGGTGAGCCAGCCGGCGTCGAGTGACTTCAGGCCGTATTCGCCGAACTGGACCTTTACCTGGCCACGCGACAACCCACCACGGCGACCGCGGTGCTGCTTGCGGTGCTTTACGCGCTTGGGCGCGAGCATCAGCTACCCCCACCGCTTGGGGGCGCGCCGCCACCACCGCCACCGGTGCGCGGTCCGCGGCCACCACCGCCGCCGCCGCCGCCGCGTCCGCCGCGACCACGGCCTCCGCCTCCGCCTCCGCCTCCGCCGCCGCGTCCGCCGGGGCCACCAGGACCGCCGGGGCCACCACCACGGCCACCAGGGCCACCACCACGGCCGCCCGGGCCACCACCACGGCCACCAGGACCGCCGGGGCCACCACCACGGCCACCAGGACCGCCGGGGCCACCACCACGGCCACCAGGACCGCCGGGGCCACCACCACGGCCACCAGGACCGCCACGGCCACCAGGACCGCCACGGCCACCCGGGCCGCCAGGGCCACCACGGCCGTCACGACCACCGCGGCCGCGCCCATCGCGTCCGCTGCGTCCATCGCGACCACCGCGCTCGGGCGCCTGCGGCGCGGGCTCGTCCATGATCGTCAGATCGGCGCCGGTGTAGCCCTCGGGCATGATCTCGCCCTTGTTGATCCAGCACTTGACGCCGATGCGCCCGAACGTGGTTCGAGCCTCGTGGAACCCGTAGTCGATGTCGGCGCGCAGCGTGTGGAGCGGCACGCGTCCGTCCGAGTAGCCCTCGGTGCGCGCCATCTCGGCGCCGCCGAGCCGGCCCGACACCTGGACCTTTACGCCCTTGGCGCCGGAACGCATCGCGCTCGTCAGCGCTCGCTTCATCGCGCGCCTGAAGGCGACGCGATTCTGGAGCTGCTCGGCGATCGACTGCGCGACCAGACGCGCGTCGAGCTCGGGGCGCTTGATCTCGAGGATGTTGACCTTGACCTGCTTGCCGGTGATCCGGTGCAGATCGCGACGAAGCTGGTCGACCTCGGAGCCTGACTTGCCGATCACAATCCCGGGGCGAGCGGTGTGGATGTTGACCTCCACCTCGGTCGCGTTCTTGCGGATCGTGATGTCGGACAGCCCGGCGTGAGACAGCCGCCCGATGATGTGCTCGCGGATCTGCGTGTCCTCGTGCAGGAAGTCGGCGAAGTGGCGCTCGTTGAACCAGTTCGACTTCCAGTCGTGGATGTAGCCCACGCGAATCGATTCGGGATGAACTTTTTGACCCATGTGTTTGTGGTTATTCCTTCGGCGTGAGCAAGATCGTCAGGTGGCTGGTTCGCTTGCGAATTCTCGTCGCGCGCCCCATCGCGCGCGGGCGGAACCGCTTGATCGTCGGACCCTCGTCGGCCTTGACCGCCTTGACGTACAGGTCCTCGCCGACGAGCTCGTGGTTGTGCTCGGCGTTGGCCACCGCCGACTCGAGTAGCTTGCTCCAGTCGCGGGCGGCCGAACGCGGCGTGTGAGCGAGGATAGCTCGCGCCTCCTCAACCGTCTTTCCACGGATGTGGTCGCACACCAGACGAGCCTTGCGCGCGCTCGTGCGCACGTACTTGGCCTGGGCGTGCACCACCGGGGGCGGCAGGTTCGGGTCGCGCTGCGAGCGGCGGCGGCGGGTGGGCGCGGGCTTCGGCGCTTCGGCCTCGGGCTCGGCCGCGCCGCGACGGCGCCGACGACGTGACGGCTTCGCGGCCGCCTCCGTCGCCTCGGCCTCTCAGGCTCCTCGGCCTCGGCGTCCTCGGCTTCGGGCTCGTCGGGCTCGGGCTCCGCGGCCTCGGCTTCCTCAGATGACTCCTCTGCCGCCTCGGGCTCCGCCTCGCCCTCTGCTTCATCGTCGGCTTCGAGCACGACCTCCGTGGCCTCCTCGGCTTCGACATCGGCCGGAGTCGGCTCCGTCACCTCGTCGGGGGTCTCCTCGGGCTCGGTGGCCTCGGGCTCGGTGGCCTTTGCTGCAGAGGCGGCTTCGGGAGCATCCTCGGCCTTCTTACGCGTCCGTCGCCGGCGCTTGGGCTTCTCTTCGGGCTCTTGCGCCATTAGCGCCGCTTCCCTGTGTTGGCGTGACCGCGATACAGCCGAGTCGGCGCGAACTCGCCGAGCTTGTGGCCGACCATCGACTCGCTGATGAAGACCGGCACGTGCTTGCGGCCGTCATGGACCGCGATCGTGTGCCCGACCATCTCGGGGAAGATCGTCGATGTCCGCGACCACGTCTTCAGCATTCGCTTGTCGCCACTCGAGTTCATCGCCTCGACCCGGGTCATCAGGCGCTCCTGCACGAACGGTCCCTTCTTGCTCGATCGGCTCACCGCTTCTTACCTCTCCTCCGTCCGCGCACGATGTAGCGGTCCGATTGCTTGCCCTTCTTGCGGGTGCGATAGCCCAGCGTCGGAACTCCCCACGGCGTGACGGGATGGCGACCGGGGGTGGTCGAGCCCTCGCCGCCGCCGTGTGGATGATCGACCGGATTCATCGCGGTTCCTCGGGTCTGGGGCCGCACGCCCATGTGGCGCTTGCGGCCGGCCTTTCCGATCTTCACGTTCTGGTGATCGGAGTTGCCGATCACGCCGACGGTCGCGCGGCACTCGGCCCGCACCATCCGCATCTCTCCGGATGGGAGCCGCAGCGTCACGTACTCGCCGTCCTTGGCCAGCAGCTGGATGCCCGAGCCGGCGGCACGGGCGAGCTGGCCGCCGCGTCCAGGCGTCAACTCGACGTTGTGGACGACGGTGCCGGCCGGCATGTTCGCGAGCGGCAGGCTGTTGCCGACGCGGATGTCGGCGCCGGGCCCCGATTGCACACTCATCCCGACCCGCAGCCGCTGGGGAGCGAGGATGTAGCGCTTCTCGCCGTCGGCGTAGTGCAGCAGGGCGATGTACGCCGACCGGTTGGGGTCGTACTCGATGTGCGCGACCTTCGCCGGGACGTCGTCCTTGAGGCGCTTGAAGTCGATCTTGCGGTACAGCCGCTTGGCGCCGCCGCCGCGGTGGCGCGAGGTCTTGCGGCCGTTGGAGTTCCGCCCGCCGGACTTCTTCAGCCCCTCGGTCAGCGACTTCTCAGGGTCGGTGCGCGTGATCTCGGCGAAGTCCGGATAGGTGACGAACCGGCGGCCGGGAGAGGTGGGCTTGGGATTGCGGATCGGCATTACTCAGTTCCCTCCAGCCCTCTGAAGATCGGGATCGTGTCGCCCTCGCGGACCTGGACCATCGCCTTCTTCCACTGCCGCGTGCGGCCCGCGGTCTGGCCGCGGCGCTTGGGCTTGCTCTTAACCGACACGGTTCTGACCGCGAGCACCTTGACGTCGAACAGCTGCTCGATCGCCTGCCGGATCTGCGTCTTGTGCGCGCGCTCGTGCACCCGGAACGTGTACTTGCCGGCCTCGGCCAGCACGAAGCTCTTCTCTGACACAACCGGACGGATGATCACCTGACTCGGCTCCATCAGCCCTTCGCCTCCTCGTCGGCGGAGCCGGCCGCGCGGGCGACCAGGTCGGGCAACGCGATCTCGGAGATCAGCAGCGCAGCAGCGCCGATCACGTCCGCGACGCCGGCGTCGGTAACCGGCATCACGTCCACCCGGGCGATGTTCCGGAACGACTTGCCGGCCGCCGCCTCCTCCTCGCCGAGCAGCACCAGCACGGTTCCCTCCGCGCGCCAGTCGTGCAGCAGGTCGGCCGCCTGGCCGGTCGACGGGGCGTCGAACGTCGATGCGTCGAACACGGCCAGCGAGTCGCGGCCGGCGTGCACCGAGAGCGCGCTGCGAAGCGCGGCTCGGCGGGCCTTGCGGTTGACCTTGACCGTATAGCCGCGCGGGGTCGGGCCGAACACGACGCCGCCGCCGGCGAAGTGCGGTGCCCGGATCGATCCCTGCCGCGCGCGACCGGTGCCCTTCTGGCGCCAGGGCTTGGCACCGCCGCCGCGCACGTTGCCGCGCGTCAGCGTCGAGGCGGTGCCGCGGCGCCGGGCGTTCAGCTCGGCCCGGACCGCCTCGTGGACGAGCGGCATGTTGAAGCGAGCCTCGAACGCGGTCGCGTCGAGCGCCACGGTGCCGCCGCCGAGCTTGGGTGCCTCAGCCATCGGTGCGCACCTCCACGGTTCCACCCTTGGGTCCGGGGACCGCGCCGCGTAGCAGCAGCAGGTTCTGCTTGGGCAACACCTCGACCACCGTGAGCCCGCGCTGGGTTACCCGGCCGCCGCCCATCCGGCCCGGCCCGCGCAGGCCCTTGAACACGCGCGAGGGCGTTGCCGAGGCGCCGATCGATCCCGGCGCGCGGACGTTGTGCGAGCCGTGCGACTTGGGGCCGCTCTTGAAGTTGTGGCGCTTGATCGTGCCCTGGAAGCCCTTGCCCTTCGAGGTCCCGGAGACCTTGACCTGCTGGCCCGGCTCAAACGCGTCGACTGTGACGGTATTGCCGACGAGCAACTCGCCGGCCTCGTCGCGGAACTCGGCGAGATGGCGGTGGGCCGAAGCGTCGGCCTTCTTCAGGTGTCCGAGCTCGGCCTTCGACAGCGACTTCTCCTTGCAGGCGCCGAACGCCAGCTGGACGGCCTCGTAGCCGTCGCGCTCGACGGTGCGAATCGCGGTGACAGGACACGGTCCCGCCTCGACAACGGTCACGCGCTCGACGCGCCCGTCGTCGAGGAACCGCTGGGTCATACCTAGCTTCTTGCCGAGGATCGCTGCCATCAGACGTCCTATGAAGCGAGCCGAATCTCGATGTCCACCCCGGCCGGGAGGTGGTCGAGTCGCTGTAGCGAGTCGACGGTCTTCGGCGTCGGCTGGTGGATATCGATCAGTCGTTTGTGGGTGCGGATCTCGAAGTGCTCGCGCGAGTCCTTGTCCTTGAAGGGCGAACGAATCACGCAGTACACGTTCTTCTCCGTCGGCAGCGGCACGGGACCAGAGACGCTCGCGCCGGTGCGCGTCGCCGTCTCGACGATCTCCTTTGCCGCTGTCTCGATCGCCGTGTGGTCGTAGGACTTCAGGCGAATGCGGATCTTGTTTTGGGCGATGGTTGCCACGGGGTGGTGTTTCTGGCTCTTCTCAGTGTTGAGGGCGGGCCCCGGGCTCGGGGCCCGCCCTAAAGGTCGTATCTGCTTGAAAAAACAGGCGGCGGGCCGTTCGGCCACGCCGCCCGATCACTACTGAACGACTTCCGAGACAACCCCCGAGCCGACCGTCCGGCCGCCCTCGCGGATTGCGAACCGCAGACCCTGGTCCATGGCGATCGGCTGGATCAGCTCGATCTCCATCTGGACGTTGTCGCCGGGCATAACCATCTCGGTGCCCTCGGGCAGCTTGGCCACCCCGGTGACGTCGGTCGTGCGGAAGTAGAACTGCGGCCGATAACCGGTGAAGAACGGCGTGTGACGGCCGCCCTCCTCCTTCTTGAGGACGTAGACCTCGGCCATGAACTTGGTGTGCGGCGTGATCGAACCCGGCTTGCAGAGAACCTGCCCGCGCTCGATCTCATCGCGCTTGGTGCCGCGCAGCAGGCAACCGACGTTGTCGCCGGCGCGGCCCTCATCGAGGATCTTCTTGAACATCTCGACGCCGGTGACGACCGTCGTTGTCGTGTCCTTGATGCCCACGATCTCGACCGTCTCGCCGGTCTTGATGATTCCCTGCTCGACGCGACCGGTGGCCACAGTCCCGCGGCCGGTGATCGAGAACACGTCCTCGACCGGCATCAGGAACGGCCTGTCCAGGTCACGCACGGGCTCGGGGATGTACGTGTCGAGTGCCTCGGCGAGCTCGAGGATCTTGGCCTCGTACTCCTCGTCGCCCTCGAGCGCCTTCAGCGCCGAGCCGGCAACGAACGGGATGTCATCTCCGGGGAACTCGTACTCGGAGAGCAGGTCGCGGATCTCGACCTCGACGAGCTCGAGCAGCTCGGGGTCGTCGACCATGTCGACCTTGTTGAGGAACACGACGATGTAGGGGACGCCGACCTGGCGGGCGAGCAGGATGTGCTCGCGCGTCTGCGGCATCGCGCCGTCGGCCGCGGACACGACCAGGATCGCGCCGTCCATCTGGGCGGCGCCCGTGATCATGTTCTTGACGTAGTCGGCGTGACCCGGGCAGTCGACGTGTGCGTAGTGCCGATTGGGAGTCTGGTACTCGACGTGCGAGGTAGCGATCGTGATCCCGCGCGCCTTTTCCTCAGGAGCGTTGTCGATCGACTCGAACGACCGCACCTCCGTACCGCCGAACCGCTCGTTCAGCACCTTGGTGATGGCCGCAGTCAGCGTCGTCTTGCCATGGTCGATGTGACCGATGGTCCCGACATTGACGTGGGGCTTGTCGCGCTCGAACTTGGCTTTCGCCACTTTGGTGTCGCTCCTTCTGGTGTCAGTGGTTCCGTTCGTCTAAGGACGAACCTACTCAGGATATAAAGTTCCGTCTGGGGGTGCTGCTAGGCCGGTTGTAGCTCGCCGACCACCTTCTCCGCGATGTTCGCGGGGACTTCGTCGTAGCGCTCGAATTGCATCGAGTAGGTCGCCCGGCCCTGCGTGTTGGAGCGGAGGTCGGTCGCGTATCCGAACATCTCCGCAAGCGGCACGTAGGCGCTCACAACCTGGGCGTTGCCGCGCTGCTCCATCCCCTGGACATGGCCGCGCCGGCGATTGAGATCGCCGATCACATCGCCCATGAATTCCTCAGGCGTTGTCACCTCGACCGCGAAGATCGGCTCGAGCAGGACCGGCTTGGCCCGTCGAGCCGCCTCCTTCAGCGCCAGCGAGCCGGCGACCTTGAAGGCGATCTCGCTCGAGTCGGTGTCGTGGTACTTGCCGTCAATCAGCGTCACGCGGACGTCGACCATCGGGTAGCCGGCACGTGGCCCGTTCTCCAGAGCCTCCTCGATGCCCTTCTCGACCGCCGGAACGAACTCGGTCGGGATCGCACCGCCCTTGATCTTGTTGACGAAGTCGAAGCCCTCGCCCGGCGCCGGCTCGAGGTTGATGTAGACGATTCCGTACTGGCCCGCGCCACCCGTCTGGCGGACAAATCGGCCCTCGACCTTGTCGGCGTGGCCACGCACGGTCTCGCGATAGGAGACCTGGGGGCGCCCGACGTTGGCGTCGACCTTGAACTCGCGCAGCATCCGGTCGACCAGCACCTCGAGGTGCAGCTCGCCCATGCCCGAGATTTCGGTCTGACCGGTCTCCTCGTTGGTGCGGACCTGGAAGGTCGGGTCCTCCTCGGCGAGACGGCCGAGCGCGGTCGACATCTTCTCCTGGTCGGCCTTCGTCTTGGGCTCGATCGCGACCTTGATCACCGGCTCGGGGAACACGATCGTCTCGAGCTTGATCGGCCGGTCGGGCGCGGCCAGCGTGTCGCCGGTCACGACCTGCTTGATCCCGACGGCGGCGGCGATGTCGCCGGCGAAGACTTCCTTGAGCTCCTCGCGCTCGTTGGCGTGCATCATCAGGATCCGCCCGATTCGCTCGGTCCGGCCGGTGTTGACGTTTAGCACGCGCGAGCCGGCTTCGAGGCGGCCAGAATAGACGCGGAAGTATGTGAGCTTGCCGACGTACGGGTCGGCCATGATCTTGAACGCGAGCGCCGCGAACGGCTCATCGTCGGAGGCCTTGCGGATCGCCCGTCGCTCGTCGCCGTTGGCTGACCCCTTGGCGGGCTCGATGCCCTCGACCGGGGGGACGTCGAGCGGGCTCGGCAGGTAGTCGAGGACCGCGTCGAGCAGCGGCTGCACTCCCTTGTTCTTGAAGCTCGAGCCGCACAGGACCGGCGTCAGCTTGATCTCGAGCGTCGCCTTGCGGATCGCCGCCTTCAGGCGATCGATCGGGATCTCCTGGTCCTCGAGGATCATCTCGAGCAGCTCGTCGTCGAAGTGGGAGACCTCCTCGAGCAGGTGCTCGCGGGCGGCGGCGGCGACATCGGCGTGATCGGCTGGGATCTCGATCACCTCTTGCTCTTTGCCGAGCTCGTCGTTGTAGATGATCGCGTGGTTGGCGACGAGATCGATGATTCCGCGGAAGTCGGCCTCGGCGCCGATCGGAAGCTGGATCGCGACCGGATGGGCCCCGAGCCGGTCGATCATCGTCTGCACGCCGCGCTCGAAGTCGGCTCCGATCCGGTCCATCTTGTTGATGTAAGCGATCCGAGGAACGTGGTACTTGTCGGCCTGGCGCCAGACCGTCTCGGACTGCGGCTCGACGCCGGCGACCGAGTCGAACAGCGCGATCGCCCCGTCGAGCACCCGCAGCGAGCGCTCGACCTCGACGGTGAAGTCGACGTGACCGGGCGTGTCGAGGATGTTGATCCGGGTGCCGTTCCACTCGCAGGTGGTGGCGGCCGAGGTGATCGTGATGCCGCGCTCCTGCTCCTGCTCCATCCAGTCCATCACGGCGGCGCCCTCGTGAACCTCCCCCATCTTGTACGTCCGCCCTGTGTAATAGAGGATGCGCTCGGTCGTCGTCGTCTTACCGGCGTCGATGTGAGCCATGATCCCTATGTTTCGAATCTTCTCTAGCGTGAACTTACGAGGCATGAATTTCAATCTTGTGGGGCGGTTTGGTTCCGGATCCGGGACTTCCTCCCGGCTGCTCCGCTTCGCCTGCGGACATGAAAAAGGGCCCAGCGGGCCCCTTCACGACGCACCTGTCGGCGTGGGGCAGATTGCTATTTCGTCGGCGTCTCCATCGCTTGGATCATCCACGCCCGGGAGCGAGCACAGATGATTGGCACGCCGCCCGAGGCGAACACCGAATATAGCAGAGGACCCGAGCCTCCCCGGGGCGTTTCCGACGCCGGTTCGACGGTGCTGCTCGGGGTGATGGTCGGAGGCCTGCTCGGTGCCGCGCTGCTGCTCGTGGCCGAGTTCACGACCCTGTACACGGTCCGCACGACCAACGGCGGCACCCTGATCAAGACCGTCGCCACCGGCTCCAATCACGCCTTCGCGCTGATTCCGATTGCGCTGCTGGCGGCGTTTCTCGCCGTCGGGGCATGGCGGACCGGGAGTCGGCCGGCGTTGCTCGCAGTCGGCGTGCTCGGCGTGATCGCGCTGCTGATCAGTCTTGTCGGTGACCTCCCCGATGCCCACGCTTCGGGGCTGGTCGGGTCGACCAGCACTCATTTCGCGGACGCCAGCTCGCGCCCCAGCGCCGGCTTCTACATGGAGACCCTCGGCGCCGTGCTGCTGCTGATCTCGTGCGTGTCCGGCTTTCTGATGCTCGGCCCGCCGTCCCCGCGCCCGAGCCGTCCGCTCGACGGCATGGGTGTCGGCGCCGGGCGCCGGCGTGGGCCGCCGCTCTAGCTCGGGCTCCGCGCCGCCACAGCTACGGCTCTGAGCGCATGTGGTCGGCATCCTGACAACGCGCCGCTCAGCTGCGACGCGCGCGATCTAATGCCAATAGTCTTGGAAGACGCGAGGGTTGTCCCACTGCAGCCCCCGGTCCCGTGTGGTGGGCGGCCCTCGCGTTTCTCTTGTCTGGAGCGCCGGGGCGGCGGACGCGCAGACGCAGGCCGGGGCAGCGACGCGCAGACGCAGGCGCCCGCCAAGCAGGATCCCGCGGCCGCCGCGTGAGGGCTACCAGCGGTAGTGGGCGAAGGCCTTGTTGGCCTGCGCCATGCGGTACACGTCGTCCTTGCGCTTGTAGGCCGAGCCCTGCTGCTGCTGGGCATCGAGCAGCTCGTGTGCGAGCCGCTGCGCCATCGTCTTCTCGCGACGCTGGCGGGCGAAGGAGACGAGCCACCGGACCGCGAGCGTGCGGGCCCGGCGTGGCGGCACCTCGACGGGTACCTGATAGGTCGCGCCGCCAACGCGGCGGGACTTGACCTCGAGCACCGGCGTCAGCGCCTTGACCCCCGCTTCGAGCTGCTCGACCGGATTCTTGCCGCTGCGCTCGCCGAGGATCGCGAGCGCGTCATAGACGATCTTCTCGGCGACGGACTTCTTGCCGTCGAGCATCACCTTGTTGATGACCTGCTGAACGAGGCGGTTGCGATGAACGGCATCAGGCTCGACCGGCCTGATCTGGGCGGCTGCACGACGCGGCATGAGTCTCTACTTGGCCTTCACGCCGTACTGCGAGCGCGCCTTCTTGCGATCGCCGACGCCGGCGGCATCGAGCGTCCCGCGAATCACCTTGTAGCGGAAGCCCGGCAGGTCCTTGACGCGCCCGCCGCGCACGAGCACGACCGAGTGCTCCTGCAGGTTGTGACCCTCGCCGGGAATGTAGGCGCCGACCTCCATGCCGTTCGTCAGCCTCACACGCGCGACCTTCCGCAGCGCCGAATTCGGCTTCTTCGGCGTGGTCGTGTAGACGCGCGTGCAGACGCCGCGACGCTGTGGCGCCGCAACTTTCTTCTTACGACCCTTGCCGGACTTCAGGCCCGGGGTGGCAAGCTTCTTCTTCGGTGTGACGCGACCCTTGCGGATCAGCTGGCTGGTAGTCGGCATACGGAGCGCAGGGTAGCAGGGGGCACGCGGCGAGCACGGGTAGCGGTTGGGCGCGGCACTCGGCCGCCGGCCGACCGCCGGCCCGCAGTCCTATACCCCGACCCCCGCGAGCGCCTCGTCGACGTCCACGCACGTGAGGTCGCAGGCCTCGGCCACCGGCTGGTAGGTGACGTGGCCGGCGGCGACGTTGACACCGAGCCGGAGCCCGGGGTTCTCGGCGACCGCCGCGAGCACCCCGACGCTCGCGAGATGCAGGATGTAGGGCATCGTCGCGTTGGTCAGCGCGTAAGTCGAGGTGATCGGCACCGCACCGGGCATGTTCGCCACGCAGTAGTGCGTGATCCCGTCGACCTCGTAGGTCGGATCCGAATGGGTGGTCGGGCGCGAGGTCTCAAAGCAGCCGCCCTGGTCGATCGAGACGTCGACCAGTACCGCCTGCGGCTTCATCAGCCCGAGGTGGGCTCTGGTCACGACGTGCGGCGCGCGGGCGCCGTGGACCAGCACCGCCCCGATCACGAGGTCCATGTACGGCAGACGCTCCTCGATCGACAGAGTCGAGGCGAAGCAGGTATCGGCACGGCCGTGGAAGATGATGTCGAGCTCGCGCAGGCGGTCGATGTTGCGGTCGAACACGTACACCGCCGCCTCCATCCCGAGCGCGATGAAGGCCGCGTTCATCCCGACCACGCCACCGCCGATCACCATCACGTTGGCGGCGGCGACGCCGGGCACGCCGCCGAGCAGGATCCCGCGGCCGCCGAGCGGCTTCTCGAGCATGAAGGCCCCGGCCTGGGTCGCGATCTTGCCCGCCACCTCGGACATCGGCGCGAGCAACGGCAGCCGGCCGCGCGCGTCCTCGACGGTCTCATAGGCGATGCACGTCGCGCCGGAGTCCATCAGCCCCTGCGTCAGCTCGGCGTCGGCCGCGAGGTGCAGATAGGTGAACAGCGTGTGCCGGGGCTCGAGCATCGAGACCTCGGCAGGTTGCGGCTCTTTGACTTTGACGATCAGGTCGGCACTCGCGAACACGGCCGCCGGATCCGGAAGGATCGACGCGCCCTGCGCGGCGTATTCCTGGTCGGTGATCGCCGATCCGGCGCCGGCGCCGCTTTCGACGACGACGTCGTGGCCGGCATCGACCAGCTCGCGCACTCCAGCCGGGGTCAACGCCACCCGGTACTCGTCCTTCTTTACCTCACTCGGGACACCGACCCTCACGACACTAACTCCCTTCCTCGTAGCGCCAACCAGAACTCGATCCGATCCCGGGCGCTGCCCAGGTTCCTGCCAGTCAATTCCTCCACTCGCCGGATCCGGTAGCGGAGGGTGTGGCGGTGGCAGTAGAGCCGTCGCGCGGCCCGCTCCCACTGTCCGTTCTCCTCGATGAATGCCTCGAGCGAGCGCATCAGCTCGCCGCCATAGTGACCCTCGGATGCCTCGATCGGTCCAAGAATCGAGTCGCAGAACAACTTCAGCGCCTCATCGTCCTGGAGCGAGAGCAGCAGCTGGAAGGACCCGAGGTCCTTGTAGGTTGCGACGCGCGCGCGCCCGGCGGATGCTCCGTTGGTGCCGGTGCCGTTCGAGGCTCCGGAGTCGACGAATGCCAGCGCCTCGAGCGCGCAGCGCGCCTCGTGAAAGCTGCGGCGCGCGTCGCTACCCGGCACCGGTCGGCCGACGCCGACGGGAACTGCGGCGTTCAGCTCCTTGGAGACCAGCACCGCCACCCGCTCGGCGAGTCCGAACAGCTCGTCCTCCTCGATCCCGGGGACCAGCGCGCAGGTCAGCCCGCCGCTCGAGGCGACCAGCCCCGGCGCCGCGTCCTCACGGAGCGCAGCCGTCAGCGCCGCCTCAGCGGGCGCCGGTGCGCCGCGGCCACGCGACGGCCGCTCGAGCACGATCGCGGCGACGCGATCGGCCAGCCCGAACGGCTCGAGCCGGCGCGACAGCTCCGACCCCGACAGCTCGCCCCGGACCACGGCGGCGAGCACGTCGCCGGCCAGCCGTCGCTCGGTGTCACCGGCGACGCGGGCCCGCAGCAGCTCGAGCGCGACGATCGTGACCGCCTGGTGCAGCGTCAGGCGGTCGAAGTCGGTCAGCGGCCCGGTGTCCTTGATTGCCACGAGCCACGCCTCGGGTACGCGCTGCGAGCTCGAGCCGCCCGACCGCGGCACCCCGTCGGCGGCGACCGGGAGCGCGAGCGCCCGACTTCCATCCTCACCGCTCGGCATGAACGCTCGCGCCTCGCGGCGGCGGACGCGGTCGCGCATCTCGGCCCGCAGTCCCGCGAACGTGTCCTCGCCGACGGGCCGGCGGAACGCGTGTTGCGCGAGCGGCTCACCGCGGGCGTCGAACACCAGCACCGCGGCCCCGATCAGCGTCGCGAGCGTCCCCGCCAGCGCGTCGAGGCCGCGCTCGGAGAGAACGATCCGCTCGAGCCGCTCCTGGGCCGCGATCGCGCGGCGCAGCACCGCGTACTGCTCGTTGACGAGCTGCGTGAACGCCGCCTCGGTGATCGCGATGAACGGGAGCTCGTACGGGACCTCGAACACCGGAAAGTCGCGCTCGGCGGCTGCCTCGATCAGCGCCGAGGGCACCGCATCGTGCCCGAACCCGGTGCCGAACCCAAGTCCCGCGAGGTGGTGGTCGGCGAGACGCTGGACGAACTCACGCTGCCGGTCGGCCGAGCCCAGCTGTAGCCCGGTGCTGAGCAGAACCTCACCGCCGGACATGAACGGCGTCGGGTCGAGCAGCTCTGAGATGTGCACCCAGCGAACGGGCAGCTCGAGGCCCGCCTCGCCGGTGACGACACGGACGTCGAGATCCGAGAGTAGGTCCCTGACTGTGAGCATCAGCCGCTAGCGGGGTACCGGCCGCATGTGATCTTCGCCGATGCGGATCTCCATCCGCTCGCTCGCCTCGGTGAGCACCGACCGCAGCGTCGACTCGATCTCCGCGAACTGCTCGGGCCCGGCGATCAGCGGCGGGGACAGCTGGATCACCGGATCGCCGCGGTCATCGGCGCGACAGATCAACCCCCGGCGGTAGAGCTCTCCGGACAGGAAGCCGCGCAGCAGCGTCTCTGACTCCTCGGCACTGAACGTCTCCTTGGTCTCCTTGTTCCTGACCAGTTCGACGGACAGGAAGAAGCCGGCACCGCGGACATCGCCGACGATCGGGAGATCGCGCAGCGATTCGATGCTGTCGCGGAACTCCTTCTCGTGGGCGCGCACATGATCGAGGATTCCGTCCTGCTCGAACGCATCGAGGTTCGCCATCGCAACCGCGGCGCAGATCGGGTGGCCCCCGAAGGTCAGGCCGTGGGTGAAGCTGTTGTGTCCCTGCAGGAACGGATCGGCAACCCGATCGGAGAGGATCACTGCGCCCATCGGCGCGTACGCGCTCGTCAGACCCTTGGCGGTGGTGATCACGTCCGGTAGGTAGTCGTAGCGTTGGGCGCCGAACCACTCGCCCAGCCGGCCCCAGGCACAGATCACCTCATCGGAGATCAGCAGCACGTTGTACTCGTCGCAGATCTCGCGGACGCGTTGGAAGTAGCCCTCCGGTGGCGTGAAGCAGCCGCCGGCGTTCTGCACCGGCTCGAGGATCACGGCTGCGACGGTGTCCGGGCCCTCGAACTCGATCCGCTCGGCGATCGTCTCGGCGAGCCCATCCTCGGTGAGACCCGGCGCGAGGCGATAGGTGTTGGTGTTGGGTACGTGGCAGCCGCCCGGCGCGAGCGGCTCGAACGGCTGTCTCAGGCCGGTGATCCCGGTCGCCGACAGCGCCCCCAGCGTGGTGCCGTGATACGCGATCTCGCGCGCGATCACCTTCGTCTTGTTCGGGTTGCCGTGCAGCTTGTGGTACTGACGCGCGAGCTTCAGCGCGGACTCGACGGACTCACTGCCGCCGCTGGTGAAGAACACGCGATTGAGATCGCCTGGCGCCAGCGACGCGACGCGGGCGGCAAGCTCGATTGCCGGCGGATGCGCGTAGGACCAGTTCGTGTAGAAGCCGAGCTCCTTGGCCTGGTCGGCTCCGGCCTGGGCGATATCGGCTCGGCCGTGACCGATGTTCACGCAGAAGAGCGCAGAAAGTGCGTCCAGATAGCGCTTGCCCTTGTCGTCCCAGACGTAGCAGCCCTCGCCCCGCACGATGATCGGGATGTCCGTCTCCTCGTAGGCCGACATCCGCGTGAAATGCATCCACAGATGGCGACGCGCCAGCTCCTGAAGCCTTCCGGACCCCACGTGAACTGCGGTGTCAGTGGCCATAACTCTCCTCACAAACCGTGTGCCGTTTTGTACAACGGTATCCACCAGGCCAGGTCGGCGCAATTATCCAACTCGGATGCATCTGGAGCCAACCGTTGTCCGCATCGCTGCAATAGTCTTTCCGGCGATGTACTTGAACCACTTCCGCACGGGTTCGGGCGAGCCGCTCGTGCTGCTCCACGGGATTGGAAGCCAGTGGCAGGTCTGGTCCCCGGTGATTTCGCGGCTGGCGAGCGAGCGAGAGGTGATCGCGATCGATCTCCCTGGCTTTGGCGCCTCCTCGATGCCACCCCCCGGCACTCCCGCGGGGATCCCGACGCTGACCAGGCTCGTCGCCGAGTTCCTCGACGAGCTGGGCCTCAGCCGCCCTCACGTGGCGGGCAACTCGCTCGGTGGCTGGATCTCGCTCGAGCTCGCCAAGCAGGGCAAGGTCCGCTCCGCGACGCCGCTGTCGCCGGCCGGCTTTCAGGAGGGCGCGGAGGGGCTGTACGCGCGTTTCCTGCTGAGCGCGATGATCCGCGGCGCGAGGCTGCTCGCGCCACACGCTGAGACCGCGCTCGCGACGCCGCTCGGCCGTACGCTGGTGCTCGGCGCAATGGTCGCCAGGCCGGACAATTTGTCGGTCTCCGACGGCGCGCAGGCGTTGCGGGCGCTGGCCGGCTCGGGCTGGTTTGAGGAGACCCGGATCGCGGCGATGCACGACTGCTTCAGTGACGGTGACCGCATCGAGGTTCCGACGACGATCGGCTGGGGCGAGCGCGACCGGCTGCTACTCCCCCGCCAGGCGCCGCGCGCGCACCGCGCAGTCCACGGGTCCAAGCTCGTGATGCTGACCGGCTGCGGACACGTCCCGACCTGGGACGACCCCGATCAGGTCGCCCGCGTGATCCTCGAAGGGTCCGCCAACGGCCGGTAGCCCGGCAGCTCGATCGTGAACGTCGCGCCCAGCCCGAGGTCGGACTCGGCGCGGATCGTGCCGCCGTGGGCCTCGACGATCGCCCGCGCGATCGCCAGCCCGAGGCCGCTGCCGCCCCGCTCACGTGAGCGGCTCTGATCGAGCCTGTGGAAGCGTTCGAAGATGCGCTCGAGCTCGTCCGCCGGGATCCCGGGACCGGTGTCGGAGACTGAGATCTCGAGCTGGTTGCCCAGCGGGCGCGCGGCGACGACGATCCGGTCGCGGTGATGCGTCTGCGCGACCGCGTTGCGGATCAGGTTGCCGAGCACCTGCATCAGGCGGTCGGGGTCGGCGCGGAGGACGCCTGAGACCGGCACCACGTCGTAGTCGCGGTTGCCGAACAGCGGTAGGTCACGCTCGAGGTCCTCGAAGAAGTCGTCGAGATCGATTGACCGCGTCTCCACGAGCTCGCCGGCCTCGGCGCTGGCCAGCGTCAGCATCTCGCCGACCAGGCGATCGAGCTGGTCGACGCGGCGCAGCAGCGTCACCGCCGCCTCGTGCCGGCCGCGCTCATCGGCCGCCTGATCGAGCAGCTCGACCTGGGCGCGGAGCACCGACAGCGGCGTGCGCAACTCGTGCGAGGCGTCCGAGACGAAGTCGCGCTGGCGCTCGAACGAGCGCTCGAGACGTTCGAGCATGTGGTCGAACGCGTCGGACAGGATCCTCACCTCGCTGTGGCCGGCGACCGGGCCCGATCTGACCGACAGGTCCCCCTCCTCGGCTGCGACGGCGACCCGCGCCATCCGCCGCAACGGCGCCGCGATCACGGATGCGAGCCCGATCCCGACCGCCACGGCGAGCGCGAGCGCGAGCAGACCGACGACGACGAACGTGTCGCGCATGCTGCTCTGCGCCTGCTGCACCGGGGTCAGCGGCTCGGCCAGGTGCAGCGTCCCGACCCGCTGTGCCTGGTAGGTGATCGGCTCGGTCAGCACGCGCATGTCTCCCGCGTCGGCAACCGAGACCGTCGCGAGCCCCTCCGGCGCGCGCAGGAGCCCGTGCGCCTCGGAGTCGTTGACCACGGTCCCGTCCCCCCGCACGTGCACGGCCGTCAGCAGTGCTTCGGCGTGGTATCGCTGCGCCGCGATGAAGCGCCGCGCGCTGCGTTGCACCGCGGCCGGCGTCGCCAGGTCGGCGTGCGCCGTCGATAGGCGCCACTCGGCCGCCTGTGTGCGCAGCTGCGAGTCGAGCTGCGCCTGCAGCCGCGAGCTCGTGCCGTTGTAGACCGCGAGAAAGCTCGCGAGCACGCCGACGGCCGTGACTGCGGCGATCGCCAGCGCGAGCTGGGTGCGTAGTCCTCCGCGCCCGACCCCGCTAGCCACGGCTCGCGAGCAGGCGGTAGCCGACGTTGCGCACAGTCTCGATGCAATCGGGCGCACCCGCGTCGCCCAGCTTTCGTCGCAGGTAGCCGATGTAGACCTCGAGCACCTTGGTACCGGGGTCGAAGTCGAACCCCCAGACCGCGTTCAGAATCTGCTCGCGCGACAGGACCTGATCGGGGTGCCGCATCAGATAGGCGAGGACCTCGAACTCGCGCGCCGTGAGCCTCACCTCGTGATCGTCGCACTGGACCCTGCGGGTGCGGAGATCCATCCGGACTCCACCGGCCTGTAGCACGCTGGCCTCACGTTGCCCCGGCGCTCGCAGCTGAGCCCTGACGCGGGCGAGCAGCTCCTCGAACGAGAACGGCTTGGTCACGTAGTCGTTGGCGCCGCGGTCGAGTCCCTCGACCTTCTGCTCGACCGCCGCTCTCGCGGTGAGCACGATCACGGGCAGGTCCGGGAGGTGGGCCCGGATCCCCGAGAGGACATCGAGCCCGCTCTTTCCCGGGAGCATCACGTCGAGCAGGACGAGCGCGTAGTCACCGGTAAGGGCCGCCGCCTCGCCGCTCTCGCCGTCATGCACGACGGTCACGGCATGACCCTCCGCGCGCAGGCTGCGCTCGATGAACGCCGCCAGGGTCTGCTCGTCTTCGACTACCAGGATCCGCATTTCACTGCTGATGCTAGGCCCCGGACCGGTCCGGATCCGGGTCCTAAAGCGCTTCTGACTCGGTCCTTACCGGGCTCTTGACGGGGGGCGGGAGGCTGATCCACGTCAACCAAACGCCCTACTGGAGGCAAACGATGAGATCACGAACAATCGCAATCACCGGCCCGATCGCCGCCCTGTCCTTCGCCACCGTCCCGATCGCGGCCGCGGCGCCGAGCCGCCATCAGTCCCCGAACACCACGCGCGACCGCACCCAGCACTTCGACAAGCGATCCAGAGACCGGGGCTTGCGCGAGGCAGGGAGGGGTCGATGAGCTCGGTGGCGGAACGCGTGCGCACCTGCGCCCGCTCGCCGCCCGGAGCGCTTCCGGCAAGACACCAATGACCGACAGAGCACGCATCAAACTAGCCGCCGCGGTCACCGCGTTGCTGCTGGCCGCCTCGAGCGCGGCAGGCGTGCTGGTGCACCAGCACCGGCACGCCACCGGCAGCGTGGTCGCCGCGGCCGCCCCCGCGAAACTCGCGCCCCCGACCCCCACCACCTCTCAAGAAAATGACTGACAAGAAGACATCAAAGCGTCGGCCCCCTCTCTACCGGACCGTGCTGAGCGTCGCCGTCGCCGCGCTGGTCGCGGTCTGGCTTCCCTTCACGGCTCTGTACGTGAGCTCGATCCACCCCCAATCAGCCACACCGGTCGTCACGTATCGGTCCGGCCACGCCGTGATCACGACAAGGACGAGCGGCGGCCGGCTGATCCAGCAGCCGGTCTCAGCGAACGGCAGCCACACCGCCGCCCAGGCCGTGCCGGTTTCCACCCGATCCTCATGACCGTCGACCCCACCCACCAGCTCTTCTGGATCGCCAGCCGCGCGTTCGGCATCGTCGCGATCGTCCTGCTCGGGATCTCCGTCGCGGTCGGCCTCGCGATGTCCGGCCGGCTCGCTCGGCGGCCGGGGTTGCCGGCCCGGCCGGGGTTGCCGGCCAAGCTGCGGCGCTTCCACGAGGCCTCGACGCTGGTCACGCTCGGGCTGATCGCGGCCCATGGAGGCCTGCTGCTGTTCGACAGCTACCTGCGTCCCGGGCTGGCTGGGATCACGCTGCCCTTCGCGATGTCCTACCGTCCCCTGTTCACCGGAATTGGCGTCATCGCAGGCTGGCTCGCCGCGATCCTCGGCCTCAGCTTCTACGCCCGCAAGCGGATCGGCGTCAAAACCTGGCGCTTCATGCACCGGTTCACGATCGTCGCCTACCTGCTGGCGCTGGCACACGTGGTCGGAGCGGGCACGAACGGCACCAGTCCCTGGATGCTCGCGTTGCTGACCGCGCTGACGGCGCCGATCGCGTTCGCCTTCACCTACCGGGTCCTGCCTGCAAGACCGCCGTCACGCCGGACGGTGCCGGCGGCGGCCTAACCGCCGTCGGCGTCGGCGCTGCCGGCGGCGGCCTGACCCCCGCTCGCCGGCCGCGCCTGCGCGGCAAGCGCATCGAGAGGCGAGCAGGATGTTCATCGTCTTGGTCAGCTCGGCCGAGGCGTGGCCGGCGCCGAGCAGCGTGCCTGGGACGAACCCGGGCTTGTACTGGTAGGTCGGGTTCGGCCCGACGCACGTCGCGATCAGCGACTCGTCCGGCTCGGAGATGTCACTCAGGTGGTCGAACGCCTTGCCGAAACGGCCCCAGCCGAACGGAAGGGTCTTCTTCTCGCGCTCGATCTCCTCCCCGGTGATCGCCACCGGGCGGAGCATGGCAAGACCGCGGCCCGCCTGTCAACTTGGACGCTGGGCTAGCCGTGGGCGGCGCGCACCGGCGCCGGCATCAACCAGGCGGCGCCGAGCACCAGCACGAACGCCAAGCATTGGATCACCAGCCACAGGGGATTGCCCGACAGCGGATCGCCGAACACGATGATCCCCCCGACAATCCCGGCGACGTTGGCAGCCGTGCCCGTGACCGCGATCACCGGCACCGCCTCGCCATCCTGCAGTCCCTTGGCCGAGGCGTAGAAGGCGGCGACCGAGGCGACGATCGTGATCGCCATCCACGGCGTCAGCAGGCCCGCGAACCCGTGGGCTCCGACCTCGCCGGAGATCGCCTTGATCGCGACATCCGAAACTCCGAACAAGATGCCCGCCGCGGCGCCGAGCATGAAGCCGTGGTGCTGGCGCGGCGCACCGATCCTCGGGCCCATGATCAACAGCGTTCCGGCTCCGAGCAGGAACGTCTCGAACGCGATCATCCCGGGCACCGAGAAGCGCGAGTGCGCTCCATGGACCGCCGGGAGCGTGACGCCGAGCAGCATCAGCCCGAGGGCGGTCAGCCCCAGCCCGAACCACTGGCGCCGGCCGATCTCGAGGCCGAAGATCCGCTCGGCCATCACCGCCAGCAGCACGACACCACCGGCCAGGACCGCCTGCACGAGCGACATCGGGGCGAGCGCCATCGCGCCGACGTGAAACACCCACGCGCCGGTCGCGACGAGCATCCCGAGCGCGAACAGCCGCGAGCGGAAAAGCTCCGCCGCTGAGTGCAGCGGCCGGCGCATGTCGACCGAGGGGGCCGCACACGCTCCGCGGTGCTTGTACAGAAAGCCGATATTCGTGGCCAGGGCGCAGACAAGCGCAAGCAGGATGCCGAACAGTGGAGTCATAGAGTCAAAGTGCCGGTGCGCAAGCCAGCCGTGCGCCGCGTAGCCTCATGCCTTGTTCTCGGCGCCGCAGTAAGCCGTCTTGAATCCGGTCCAGTAAGTACAGCAGATATCGAGCTGGCGGGCGCCGGGGCGTCTTTGACATCGTCCAGAATCTGACGCACGCGCTTAAGCGGAACCTATGGATACACAAAGACCTCTGCTCCTGATCGACGTCGACGGCGTGATCTCTTTGTTCGGCTTCGATCCCGGCAACCCGCCTGCCGGACAATTCATCGTGGTGGACGGGATGGCTCATTTCCTTTCTGCCACCGCCGGTCAACACCTGCGCCAGCTCGACGGCGAATTCGAGCTTGCCTGGTGCACCGGCTGGGACGAGCGGGCCAACGAATACCTCCCGTTCGCGCTCGGCCTAGCCGGGGAGCTCCCACTCGTACCGTTCGACGAGTGCGACCGCCCGCCCAGCGCCCACTGGAAGGTCGCTGCGATCGACGCCTGGGTTGGCCCCTCGCGCCCGCTCGCGTGGGTCGACGACGCGCACGATCACCGCTGCCACGCGTGGGCGCAGGCCCGCTCGGCGCCGACCCTGCTGGTCGGCACCGAGCCCGCGCTCGGCCTCACCGCCGAGCACGTCGAGCAGCTGCTCGAGTGGGCGCGAGAGCGCGCAGCCGCCTGAGGCGGGGCGCGGCGGGCGCGGGGCGCGCCTGTGCCCGGAGCGTCGGGCGCGGGACGGCGCGGCGTGGGCGTAGCCCGTCGTCGATGAATCGCAATTCACCGCCGACAGGTGGCGGGCAAATGCGAAAGTTCGCCCGCCCCGGCCTTGTGAACTCCGCCTGGACGGCGAGCCCGCCCGCGAGCGCGGACGTGGGTTGATCCTGCGCAGTAAGCCGCCGTGGGGCCGGGGTGTGTGCGCGCACCAGAAAGCTTGCGGCGGACCGGGGCCCGCCACAATGTCACTTTCGTCTCAGGTTGTTGCGGGCAGGCTCAGCCGGTGGACAGCCCCTGGCCGGTGAAGACGCATGTCGCACCCTCGGTCCGACCGGTGATCACCGCGGTGGCGATGTGGTCGAGACCGCCGGAGGTGAAGGCGATCTGGTAGGTGATGCTGAACGGCCCACCTGGCGTTGCGGGCTCGGTGCGCCCGACCCCGGCCGGAATCCCGCTCGCCGTGTCGAGCCGCACGGAAGACACTCCCTGGAAGACGCTCGCCGCGAATTCCTGGTTGGAGACCGTGGGCGTCCAGGTTACGCTCGGGGTGGGCGCAGTCGGGCAGTTCGCCGTGAACGCCCCAATCAGCGTATTCAGGAAGATCGCGCCGCTGGTACCAGCATTCACCACGATCCGCCTGTCTGGCATGAATCCAACCCCTTGGACGAAGTCGGCCGGGAGCAGCCCTCCGAGCCGCGCCGAGTTGGCCGCGGTCCCAGTCGCCGCCAGGAACGTGTTCGGCGCGACGTCGCTCGCGGTCAGCGATCCGTCCTTGACCTTCGAGCCGGTTACGGCGTTATTGGCGATCTTGCCGTTGCCAACGGCGTTCTTCCCCAGCTTGCCGTTGGTGACTGCCTTGTCATGCAGCTTGGAGCTGGTCACCGCCCCGTTCTTGATCTGGCTGGTGCCGATCTGACTGACGGCGAACGCCGTCCCGCCCAGTGCGACGAACAGCGCGACGGCCGACATCCCCAGCGAAACGTGCGACGTGTTGATCCTGCGCATATGCCCTCCTCCGATGTTTACCCGGCCAGCAAGCCTAACGGGCGCATTCACGCCGTCGACGTGACTCTTGACACGCTCTCGGGACACGACCGCCCCCCGCGGCCCGACCCTAATCCGCGAACGAGCCGTGCCGCCCGGCGCCGCCCCGGAACCGCTCGAGCCCGGCCTGAACCTCGGCGAGCGAGCGGATCCCATGGGTCAACTCGTTGGCGATCGCGTCTGACTCGACCATCCCCTCGGACTCGAGCAGCGACAGCCGGTCCCCGCGCATGCACGTCTGGGGGAAGCGAGCGAGCTCGCGCGCGAGCTCCTCGGCTGCCTCCCGCGCGCGCCCGGCCGCCACGACCCGATTGACGAGTCCGATCGACTCCGCCTCGGGCGCATCGACGGCACGCCCGGTCAGGACCAGGTCCATCGCCCGGCTGACGCCGATCAGGCGCGGCAGCCGGACCGTGCCGCCATCGATCAGCGGCACCCCCCAACGCCGGCAGAAGACGCCGAACACGGCCGTCTCGTCGGCCACGCGCAGATCGCACCACAGCGCCAGCTCGAGCCCGCCGGCGACCGCATGGCCGGCGACGGCCGCGATCACCGGCTTCGACAGCCGCATCCGCGTCGGCCCCATCGGCCCATCGCCGTCGGGTTCGATCCGGTTCCCCGCCGGGCCACCGGCGGCCTTCAGATCGGCGCCCGCGCAGAACACACCACCCTCGCCATGGAGCACCGCGACGTGCGCTTCCTCGTCGGCCTCGAAGGTCCGGAAGGCTTCTGCCAGCGCAGCGGCGGTGGCGCCGTCGACGGCGTTGCGGCGACCGGGTCGCGAGAGCAGGACTGTGAATACGGGCCCAGCACGCTCGACCGTGACCGCGCTCATCGCATTTGCGCTCCGACGGCGCGGCGCACGAACACCCGCAGTGCCGCGACGATTGCCCCGGCCGCCGGCCGCGTGTCGGCCAGCGGCGAAAGCGGCCCGACCAGCGCCTCCCCGCAACCGCCGACCAGCGCGGCGGCGGTCAGCTGAACGTTCTGCTCGGGAATCTCCCCCGCCGCGATGCCGGCGCGAAGCGCCGCCGCAGTCAGCTCGCGATAGCGCTCGCGGTACGCCAGGCGCTCGGCGTCGACGAGCGGATCGACCGGCTCGGCGATCAGCGCCCACGCCAAACGTGGCCGCCGCAGAGCGCGCTGGGCGAACGTTGCCAGCACCGTCTCGAGCCGGTCGACGTGGGACGAGCCCGGCGGCATCCGCTCGGCCGCGGCCAGCATCGCCTGCAGCTCGCGGTCGCAGATCAAGCGAAACAGCTCGACGAACAGCTCTTCCTTGGACGCGAAGTGGCGATACAGCGTCCCGGACGCGACCCCCGCCCCGTCGGCGATCGCGATCACCGAGGCGGCGCCGTAGCCGCCCCCCTCGATCAGCTCCTCGGCTGCTTGAAGCAGACGCTCGCGCGTCGGGGTCAGGACCTCCTTCATCGACCGAAGTCCCCGAACGGCTCGTCGCGCTCGCGCACGGCGGCCTTGAAGCCCTCGCGGGCGGCCAGCGCCTGGAAGGCGTAGCCCTCCTTGGTGTGGCGTGTGATTCCGTCGAACACTGTGCCGATCAGCTGCGTGGTGTGCAGCCCCTGCGAGTACAGCGATTGGTTGACGAGCAGCTTCATCATCTGGAGCTGGTTGATCGGGAGCCGGGCGATCCGGGCCGCGAGCGCCTCGGCTCGCTCGTCGAGCTCCTCCGGCGCGGGGGCCTCGATCGCGAGTCCCCACTCCAGCGCCTGCGCGCCCGACAGGCAGTCACCGGTGAACAGCAGCCGCTTGGCCCGCTGAGGCCCGAGCCGGAAGGCCCACATCGAGGTCGTCGGCGAGCCCCACACGCGCGCGGGCGGGTAGCCGATCTTGGCGTCGGCGGCGATCACGAGCAGGTCCGAGCACAGCGCCATGTCGGTGCCGCCCGCCACGCAGAAGCCGTGGACCTTGCAGATCACCGGCTTCGAGCAATGAAACAGCGACATGAACGCGCGAACGTTGCGGCTCATCATCGCGTAGTCGACCATCGGGTCCCAGACCTGGCGCGGATCATGGTTGGCGTGCATCACCGCGGGGTCCAGCGGCGACCCCGGCGGCGCCTCGCTCTGGCCCAGGGACCCGTGGTCCTCGCCAGGGCCCGGGGACCCCTGGCCCTCGGCGCTCTCGACCAGGTCATAGCCGCCGCAGAAGCCCTTGCCGTTGCCCGACAGCAGCAACACGTGAACCGCCGGGTCTAGGTCGGCGCGCTCGACCGCCTGGTGGAGCGCGCCGACGAGCTGCCGGTTGATCCCGTTGCCCCGCTCGGGCCGGTTCAGCGTCAGCCGGGCGATCCGCCCGGTGACCTCGTAGTCGACCGGGGTCATACCGGGAACGCGCGCTCGATGACCGCCTTGGCGTCGACGCCGGCCGGCAGCGTGCCGTACACGTGGCCGCCTTCGCCGGCGAGCCTCGCCGCGCAGAAGGCATCGGCCACCGCCGGCGGGGCGTGGCGGACGAGCAGCGAGCCCTGCAGCGCCAGCGCCAGGTCCTCGACCACGCGCCGCGCCGAGAACTGCGGGTCCTCGCCCTCGAACACGGAGCGCGAGTGCGCGCGAACGCGCTCGAGGTGCGCATCGAGTCGGCGATCGCCACCCGCCGCGAGCTCGCACTCGGCCATGAACGCCGGCAGGCCGTCGGGCTCCTTGACCATCGCCCGCAGCACGTCGAGCGCGGCGACGTTACCCGAGCCCTCCCAGATCGAGTTCAGCGGGGCGCCGCGGTAGAGCACCGGCATTCCCGAGTCCTCGACGTAGCCGTTGCCGCCCAGGCATTCGAGCGCCTCGGCGGCGTGCGGTGCGGAGCGCTTGCAGATCCAGTACTTCATCACCGCCGTCGCGAACCGCCGGAAGGCGAGCTCGGACTCGGTGTCGTAGCTGCGGGCGACGCGCAGCGCCGCGGTCGTCGCCGCCTCGGACTCGACCGCGAGGTCAGCGAGCACGTTGCGCATCGCGGGCTGATCGACGAGCAGCGCGCCGAACGCCGAGCGGTGGCGGGTGTGGTGCAGCGCCTCGAGCGTCGCGCGACGGATCCCGCCGGCGCTCCCGAGCAGGCAGTCGAGTCGGGTGTGGTTGACCGCGCGGATGATCGCCGGTACACCACGGCCCTCCTCGCCGACGAGGGTCGCGTGCGCACCGCGGAACTCGACCTCGGAGGACGGCAGCGAGCGCGTCCCGAGCTTGTCCTTGAGCCGCTGGAACTCCATCCCCGGCCCGGGCTCGATCAGGAAGCAGGACAGCCCGCCGGGCGCCTGGGCGAGCATCAGGAAGATGTCGCACGGCGGATAGGAGCAGAACCACTTGTGGCCGTGGATCTCGTAGGAGCCGCCGCCGACCGGCTCGGCCCGCGTGATGTTGGCGCGCACGTCGGATCCACCCTGGCGCTCAGTCATCGTCATCCCGGCGAGAGCGCCCGTGTCGTAGTCGGGCTTAGTCAGGCGCGGCTCCCACTCGGCCGCCAGCGCCGGTGAGCCGTCGCGCAGTGCCGGCACCGCGGCGTAGGTCATCGATACCGGGCACATGACCCCGTCGTTGGTGTTGGCCCACAGCATGAACAGGACGCCACGCACGACGTGCGCCCCCGGCTGCTGGTCGCGCCACGGCAGGCCCGCGATCCCGCGCTCGACGGCGCCCCGCAGCAGCCAGTGCCAGGAGGGGTCGAGGTCGACCTCGTCGATCCTGTTGCCGTACCGATCGTGGGTCCGGAGGATCGGCTCGTTGCGCTCGGCGCGGCGGCCGTGCTCGATCGCCTCGATGCTGCCGGCGGCGGCGCCGGTCTCGCGGGCGCGGTCGACACCCCAGGCTCCGCCCTCGCGCTCGAGCCCCTCGCGCAGCGCGAGGTCGACGTCGAACAGGTTGATCGGAGCGAGCGGCGGCGGCTGGTTGAGCACATCGCGGGCGGGGTCGGTGACGTCGATCGTGGCCATCGGGTTCCTCTCACACAGGCGGGTTGCGTGAATCGTGATTCACGAGCATAGTGAATCCGGATTCACATGGCAAGGTTGGATCGGCCCCGGCTGTTGGCCGCCTACGCCCGGGCTCGGCGCACGCCGGGACAGCCCGCGGCCGCGTGGGCATCTCGACACCCCGCGGCCGCGGAGGCCGGGGCTCGGCGCACAGTTGTTACGCTCGCCCGCGTGCCAGCGACCGCCCGCGATCAGCCCAACGGCACCGCGGTCGTGACCGGCGGCGCCGGCTTCGTCGGCTCTCACACCGTCGAACTGCTGCTCGACGAGGGATGGCGCGTGGTCGCGATCGACGACCTCTCGGCCGGCTCGCAGCGCAACCTTCCCCCCGGTGTGGAGCTCGAGGTGCTCGACATCTCAGACCGCGCCGCACTTGACCGGGCGATCGACGCCGCAACCCCATCTGTGATCTTCCATCTCGCGGCCCAGGCCAGCGTGACGCGATCGGTCGCGGATCCCGAGCGCGACTGCGAGGTCAACGTGCACGGGACGCTGAACGTGCTGCAGGCGGCGAGCCGCCACGACGCAAACGTCGTCTTCACCTCGACCGGGGGTGCGCTGTACGGTAACTCTGCGCCGATCCCGACGGTCGAGGCCTCGCCGCCGGCGCCGGTCTCACCGTACGGCGCGTCGAAGTGGGCGGCTGAGGCCTACGTCAACACGTGGCGCGAGGCGACGGGGCTGCAGCACACCGTCTGCCGCCTGGGCAACGTCTATGGCCCCCGCCAGAACCCGCATGGCGAGGCCGGCGTGGTCGCGGTCTTCAGCCATCTGCTGTGGCGTGGCCAGCCGCCGCTCGTGTTCGGTTTCGGCGAACCGACGCGTGACTACGTGCACGTCGCCGACGTCGCCCGGGCACTGATTGCCGCCGCCGGCAGCGGCGGCACCTACAACGTCTCGACGGGCACCGAGACGGACGTGTTGACGCTGCTCGAGCTGCTGCAGTCGGTCGCCGGCACGTCGCTCTCGCCCGAGCTCGCGCCGCTGCGCGCCGGCGAGCTTCGGCGGAGCTGCATGGATCCGGGCCGCGCCGCCGCCGAGCTGGGATGGCGCGCCGAGGTCGGCCTCAGCGACGGGCTTGAGCAGACCTACGGCGCGCTTGTCCAGGAGTTCGAGGCCGCTATGCGGCCAGCAGCGTCTGCTCCGCGACTCGATCGGTAGCGTCGTGCGTTCCGCCGAGCAGCCGCCGCGAGAGCTGGGCGCGGCGGAAGTACAGCGGCGCGTCGTGCTCCCAGGTCGCGCCAATCCCGCCGTGCACGTTGATCATCGAGCGGGCCGCAAAGTCAAGCGCCTTGCCCGCGGCTGAGCGCGCGGCACTGGCCGCGAGCGCGAACTCGTCGGGCTTGGACTCGCGGGCCCAGCCGGCGTAGTACTGCAGGCCACGAGCGTTCTCGAGCTGCCGCAGCACCTCGGTCAGCTCGTGCTTGACCGCCTGGTAGGACCCGATCGCGCGCCCGAACGTGAACCGCTCCTTGGCGTAGGCGACGCTGACCTCGAGGCACGTCTGCACAGCTCCGAGCGACTCGGCCGCAAGCAGCGCCTGGGCCAGGTACCACGCGTCCGCGAGCGTCCCGGCGCCGAGGTCCAGCAGCTTGCCGCGCGCGCCCGAGAAGGTCACGTGGCCGAGCGACCGGGTCGCGTCATAGCGCATCACCGGCTCGATGCTGACGCCGGCGGCGTCCGCGGGCAGGACGACCGCGACCGGCTTCTCGCCGGCGACGGCGACGGCCACGAGCAGCTGCGCGCCCGGAGCGTCGGGGACGAACGCGACGGTCCCGTCGAGCACGGCCTCGTTGCCCTCGATCGTCGCGCTCGGCGCCTCGGGCCGTCCGAGGCCGGAGCGCGGATCGACCGTCCACCTCGGCTCGCCCTCGCTCGGCGGGCGCGCGGGTACGTACGTCGCCCGGATCTCGCCGGCCGCGAGCGCGGTCAGCGAGTCGTCGCCCGCCGCATTCAGAATCGCGGTCGCCGGCAGCAAACCGAGCAGCGGCACCGACGCGAGCACGCGGCCGCACTCCTCCGCGACCAGCAGCGCGTCAAATGCACCGAGTCCGGCACCGCCGTGCTCCTCGGCGATCAACAGCCCGGGCCAGCCGGCTTCGACCGCCGTCGGCCACAGGTCGGGCAGCGCACCGGGATTCTCGAGCGCCTCGCGGGCTGCCTCGACGGTCGCGACGCGCGACAGCGATCCGCGAGCCGCCTCTCGCAGTAGAACCTGTTCGTCTGAAAGCGCGAAGTTCATTTCGCCACCGTCTCCCTTTCCTTGGCCCGCAGCTCACTGAACGGCACGCCCTTGTCGAGTCGCGGCTCCGGCGGCAGGCCGAGTACGCGCTCGCCGATCGTGTTGCGGAGGATCTGCTCGGTCCCGCCGGCCGACTTCAGCCCGGGGAGGAACGAGATCAGGTAGCTCCACTCGTTGTCGGCCTCGAGCGCATCGGGGCCGACGACGTCCGCTCCGAGATCGGTCGCCGCGATCCCCGCGTTCACCAGCGTGACCTTCGCCAGCCCCGCCTCGGGGCCGGGAATCTGACCGCGCGCCAGCGCCGTCAGCGCCCGGTAGCCGTTGAATCGCACGGCAAGCACCTCGGTCATGATGTGGCCGAGCCGCTCGCGAACCTCCGGGTCCTGGCGCGCGACCGGGTCGCCGGCGACCGTGTCCGCCAGCCGCGTCGGCGAGGCGAACGAGTCCGAGCCGAACCCGATCGTCAGCCGCTCATACATCAGCACAGTCAGGGCGGTGCCCCAGCCGTTGCCGACGCCGCCGACGACTGCATCGGCGTCGAGCCTGACGTCGTCGAAGAAGACCTCGTTGAACTCCGCCTCGCCCGAGATCTGCCGCAGCCCCCGCACCGTCACGCCGGGGGCGTTCATCGGCACGATGAACATCGTCAGGCCCTTGTGCTTGGGGACGTCGGCGTCGGTCCGGGCGAGCAGCAGCCCGTAGGCGGCGAACTGCGCGTTCGTCGTCCACACCTTCTGCCCGTTCAGCGTCCACGTTCCGTCGTCGCTCTGGCGTGCCCGGGTCTGGACGGCTGCCAGGTCCGATCCGGCCGCCGGCTCGGAGAACATCTGGCACCAGACCTCGTCGCCGTGGAGCATCGGCCCCAGGTGCCGGCCCTTCTGCTCATCGGTCCCGTGAGCGATCAGGCACGGCCCGAGCATCCCGATCCCGATTACGTCGAGGATCCCAGGCACCTCGGCGCGTGAGATCTCCTGATTGACGGTCACCTGCTCGATCGGCCCCAGGCCACGGCCGCCGACTTCCTGCGGCCAGGTGACGCCCGCAAGCCCGGCCTCCGCCAGCTTGCGCTGCCACTCACGGCGCGTATCGATGTACTCCTGATCCTCATACGAGCCTGCGCGCGAAGGAGCCTCCGCCTTGTGGGCCTCAAGCCAAGCTCGCACCTCCTCGCGATATGAGGCCTGTTCCGGGGTGTCGTTCAGGTCCACGTTCGTCTCCTCGGTCGCCGCCCACCAGGCTGTCTACCCCTAGCCAGTGGGTGAATCCAGATTCACATACATCTTAGTGGATCGCTCGCAGAGCGGCGCCGGAGATCCCAACCCCCGGGAGCGCTAACGTCCCGGTGGGCTACGGGGGCAGCAATCAGGAGCGAGATGAATCGCGGACAAGCGGACTTCGCACGCGTGTACGAGGAAAACGTCGGGCGCGTCTACGCGCTGCTGGCGTATCGCCTCGGCGACCCGATGATGGCCGAGGATCTCACCCAGGCGACGTTTGAGCGCGCGCTGCGGGCGTGGAGCAGGTTCGATCCTCGGCGCGGGTCGGAGAGCGCGTGGCTCGTGACGATTGCGCGCAACCTGGTGATCGATCACGTCCGACGCGATCGGGAGGTGCCAACCGACGTCGTCGAGGAGCGGCTGCTGCCGGCCGTGCCCGGCGCCGAGGCCCGGCTGTCGGGCTCGCCGGAGCTGATCGAGGCGCTGGCACGACTCGGCGACCGCGACCGCGAGGTGGTCGCGCTGCGGTTCGGCGCCGACCTGACGACGGCCGAGATCGGCACGGTCCTCGAGATGTCGGCGGCCAACGTGCAGCAGGTGCTGTCGCGGTCGCTAAGGAAGCTGAAGGAGTGGCTCTCGTAGGAGCCTCACAGCGACCCGGTCGCTTGAAGCAGCCCGAGCGCGAGCAGGACCAGCCCCGCGGCAAGGTAAGCGGCAGAGACCAGGCGCAGGTGGACCGGCCTCGGGCCGTAGCCCGGATCGCGGGCGGCGAGGTAGCGGCCGAGCGCGCCGCGGAACTGACCGGGCGGGACCGGCCGCTCACGCGCGAGCGTGTCGGCGACCGCCTGATCGTCCGAGTCTCCGCCCTGCTCCGCTGAATCGCCACGACCCTTGGGAGCGCCCTGCTCCGCAGAACCGCCATGACCCTCGGGAGCGCCAGGCACCGCAGAACCTCGCTGCTCCGCAGAACCGCCCTGCCCCTCCGGACCGCCACGACCCTCCGGACCGCCAGGCACCGCAGAACCGCCCTGCCCCTCCGGACCGCCCGCCTCCCCCTTGACCTGATCCTCGCTCACGACCGGAACAGGGTCGAGTGGGGATTCAGTGAGCGCGCCTGCCGGTAGGCGCGCAACGCGGCCAGCGGATGGCCGGTCTCGGTCTTGAGCCGCGAGAGCACGAGCCACGACTCCCAATTGAGCGGCTCGTCGGTGGTCGCGTTGTGGGCGGCCTGCACGGCGGCCCCGAGCTTGCCCTCGAGCTCGAGCACGAGCGCGGTCTGGAGCTGAGCCGAGGCCGCGCCCGGCTCGATGCTCGTAGCCGCGCGCGCGTAGCTGAGGGCCTCGGGGTAGTTGCCCGATGCGGCTGCGGTCTGGCTTGCGCGTACGGCGTTGGTGGTCGATAGCGGGACGACGATCGCGACCAGGCAGGCGAGGGCCGCGAGCACCATCGCGCCACGCATCAGCCACCGGCCCCACGACGGCATCGGCGCGGCACCGGCCCCCCGGCGAGGCGCGAACACGGCGGCGGCCAGCAGCAGGAAGCAGACGGGCAGGACCGGGATCTGCCAGACCCAATCGACGGCGGCGGAGACGGCGAACGCGAGGCAGGCCGCGGTCGCGGCCGCGCCGTAGGTCCGCGCCTCGTAGCGGGCTCGCCACGCGACCGTCGCGGCACGGCCGATCACGAGCACGAACAAGCCGACGATCAGCGCCAGCCCGATCAGGCCGTCCTCGAGGAGCGTCTCGACGTACAGCGAGTGCGCGTTCTGGACGTAGTCGTCGTTGGTCGAATGTGGAAGCCAGACCAGCGGAAAGGTCCCCGGTCCCCAGCCGGTCAGCAGATGCTGGCGGGACGCATGCACCGCCACCCGCCAGTACTGGTAGCGACCGTTGCCGCTGGCGGAGCCGAAGCGCGAGATCCCGGTCGAGTGCAGGGCCGTCGCGTTGGTGCGCTTGAAGTCGTTCCACGCGTGCGACAGACGCGAAGGAGCGCCGGCCGCGAGCGCGGCGATGATGCCGCAGGCGAGGGCCGCAGCCAGCAGCAGGCCCGCCCGCCGCCTGGACACTCGGAGCAGCTTCGGCAGCGTGCCGTGGCGAGTCGCGAGACCGATGCCGACCTGGACGATCGCGGTGCCGGCGCAGACGAGCACGACCGCGATCAGCAACTGGTTGCCCTGATGCCTGGCAACGGCGTTCACCAGTCCGTCCTGCACGCCGTGGCGGTGGACCGCGCCCGCGATCAGGATCGCGCTGCCGGCCGCGGCGACGAGCGCCGTCGCCAGCTTCGGAATCCGGTCGCCGGTGACGAAGAAGAACGCGATCAGCGCGACGCCGGCCGCGAGCGCGCCGCCGCGCGAAAACGTCAGATACCCGCACAGCGCCACCATCGGCAGCGCCGCGGCGGCGAGCGCCTGCGCCCACAGGCGGCGCGCCGATGTCGCGACCGCGAGCAGCAGCGGCAGGCCGAGGGCGACGAGCGCCGCAAGCCCGTTCCAATAGTTGATCGGCCATCCGAGGCGGCCCTGCGTCCCGGGCAGGTAGGAGGCCGACTGGTCCGCTGCCGCGAACGTGCCCGGGCGCAGACGCGACAGAAGCGCCACGGCCGCGACGAACGCGATCGCCGAGGCGATCGCGGCAACCGTGTGGCGCAGCGCCTTGTCGCGATCGCGGTAGATCGTGATCGCCAGCAGGAAGATGCCCAGATAGCAGGCGACGCGCGAGAGCTCGGCGAGGCTCCGCTCGGAGCTGTGCGACCAGGTGCTCGCGAGCGCTGTCCATAGGACGAAGCCACCGAGCAGCGCGAGCGACACCCACCCGCTGCGTGTAAGGCGGGTCGCTGCCGGCAGCAGGCCGGCCGCTGCTGCGATCAGAATCGCCCACCAGACGATCAGCCCGACCTGGTTTCGGACCACCAGGTCATAGCCGCCGCCGTCGAGACCCAGGTAGACGACGATCGCGCCCGCCAGGACCCAGACAGCGATCGCGGTCAGGTCGGGTCGCACGATCGAGCGCCCGCGACCGATTCCGGCCCGGATCGCCGGCGCTTGCAGCGTCGCGCTCATGCCGCTCCGCGGCGGGTCAGGCGGACTGGCTCCATGGCAGGCTTCGATTGCCTCCCACCTGAGCCCGCAGTGTTCCCTGGCCGCGCAACCCGAGCGTGATCCAGAAGACCTCGTGGGTGGTGACCTTCATCCGCTTCACGACCGACCACTTGCCGGAGCGCAGCCGGCGTGAGATCTTGAGCTCGCCGCCGCGCGGGACGCGGCCCCAGGCCCGGATCTGGTTGTGGTTGCGTCGCGTCGTGACAAACGGGAACTTGACCGTGATCGCCGACGGCTTCGCCTTGCCGCCGTAGGAGTACATGCCGCTCCAGTGGAAGGCGTACAGGAAGCCGGGGCTCGAGGGCATGTCGCGAAGCTGGAGCCACATGATCATCCGCGCCCCCTGGCGCCAGAGCAGGTACATCGCCTGCTCGCACCACTTTGCCTGGGTGCTGAGCGAGTGCGCGATCGAGGACGTGCTGGGCGGGTTGGTGTCCCATGCAAGCTCGTCGATCCACAACGGCTTGGACTTGTTCGGCAGGATGTGGCCGGCCTTGACGCCCGCGGCGACGGCGTCGCGGACCTTGTAGACGTCGGGCACGGTCACGTTGTCGGGTCCGTGGGCGTGAACTGTGGGCGCCGAGATCTCGTACGGGTGATGGTCGACGGCGTCGAGGTAGATCGGACCCGGGCACGAAACCGAATGCAGGCTACGGCTCAGGCAAAACAGGTTGCGGTAGAAGACCATCGGCGCCATCCGTGCGTTGCCGGGCGGATCGCCGTAGGGCGCCGTCCCGGCGTTGACCACGAAGTTCGACGGGTTGACCGCCTTGACGGCGCCGTAGAAGGCATTCTCGAGTCCGCGATAGATCGACGGGCTGGCAGGCACGTAACCGTGCGAGGTTTGGGTCCACTGGGGACTCAGGTAGTAGCCGAGGTTGGGCTCGTTCCAGCCTTGCCAGTAGCTGACCCGCGGCAGGAACGACCCCGGGTGCTTGGGATCGGGGAACGTGCCCGAGTAGCGGCGCGCCGCCGCGGTCGCGAACTGCCCGAACTCCTGGGCGTTGGGCTCCCACACGCCCTCGGGGAGGTTCCCGGGCCGGTGCGGGCCCTCGGCCCAGGTCGGAGCGCCGAAGATCATCATCAACACCTTGAGCCCGTGGGCGTTGGCATCGCGGACGGCGGCGTCGACCCCGGACCAGTTGTAGGCCGGACTCGCGGGATTGGTGGGATTGAAGCCTGCCGGCCGCTGCTTGGGTGCGACGTCGGACCAGGCGAAGCCAAGGCGGATGAACGAGGCGCCCTCCTTGACCGCGCGCGGATCCCAGACGGCGCGGACCGGGGCCGGGTCATAAGTCAGGGCATCGTCGTCGGCAAAGCCGAGCGTGAAGCCCGCCGCCGCGCGCGCCGGAGGTGCCGCCATCGAGCCGCTGCTCACGAGCGCCAGCGCAAGCGCGATTCCGAGCAGGGCCGAGACCCTGCCCAAGCGCGGGAGCAGTGCGGCGGGTGACAACGCGGTCACGTCGCCTTGGTGCGACGCCGCACGATCGCGGCGACTGGAATCAGGAGGATGGCGCTGATCAGCAGCACCGGAAGGATCGGGCCGAGGCCCGAGTGTGTATCGGAGCCCGTTAGTGCGGCGAACACCTGCGAGGCGGCCGATCGTGGTGGCGTCGGCTGATTGCTCGAGCCGGTCCCGCCCGAGGACCCGCTCGAACTCCCCGCTCCGCCGCCGGTGACACCGCCACCACCAGCACCGCCGGCTGAGCTCGAGTGCGACCCGGTCACAGTTGCGACGCCGTGAACCGTGGCCGGAGCAGTGGCCGCGGCGAGCGCCGCGGCGTTGACGCCGTCGGATCCGTGGCGCGCGAGCGCCGCGCTCGTGGAGGGCGCGACCGCCGTCGGTCCACCGCCACCGCTACCACCGCCACCGCCGCCACCATTGCGGCTGGAGCCCTTGCCCCCGCCCGTATGGATGTTGTGCGAGGGGCGGCCCCCGGTGGCGGTCGGCACGATCTCGACGTACTGGCCCAGGGCCGAGTTGCCGGACGGGAACGCCGGGTGCTTGTGGGCGGCCGCGCCGGCGGGCGCCCACAGGAGCAGGAGCAACGTACCTATCCAGGCCTTGCGCTTCATCTACTTAACTAACGGGACGGGAGCCCGAAAACTGACGGCTGGATCTAATCGACCCCGAAACCGGCCGGCTGACGCCGAGGTTTGCAGTCGAGGCGAACCTGGGCGGCGGCGTCCCGCGCGCTCACGAACCCGGGCATTCCCGGCCTGGCACCTGAGTGGTGGCCGGCCCCGAGCGCGATCACCGCAGCCTGTACGCGGTTCTCGACCCCGAGCTTGTCCAGAATGCTCGAGACGTGGGCCTTGACTGTCCGCACCGTGATCGCCAGCTTGGCGGCGATGTCGGAGTTCTCCAGCCCATGCGCCATCAGGCGCAGCACCTCGTTCTCACGGTCGGTGAGGAGGTGGCTGGCGCCTGCCGATCGCGTCGAATGGATCAACGGCCGCACACGGTTGAGCACGCCGCGCGTGACGACCGGGGAGAGGTAGACCTCTCCCGAAGCGGCGGCCCGCAGTCCGCGGACGATCTCTTCGATGCTCGCGTCTTTGACGACGAAGCCCGAACTCTCGGCCGTGACCGCGGCCAGCACGTCGGCCGGGTCGCGTGAGGCCCCGAGGACCAGCACGGGCAAGCCCGGCGAGGCCTCGTGAATACGTCGCAGTATCTCGGATCCGTCCCTGCTGACCCGCGAGAGCCCAAGCAGAACGGCACTCGGCCGCAAGCTCAGGATCTTCGCAACAGCGCCTGCGGGCGAGGCCTCGCCGACGACAGCGACTTCGTCGCCGTCGAGCAAGTTCCTCAAGCCGCGCCGGAACAGCGCGTCGTCATCCAGGAGCAACACGCGCAACGGCGCGAGTCCTGGCGCCGACTGGCGCTCCGGGGACGTTGTAGTTGTCAGCGCGTGTAGTGCCATCCTGGCCCCCTGATCTGAATCCATGTAAACCTGCCCTGTAGCGCTTCTGTTATGACGCGCGATCCCCGCCCTAAATGTACAGGAAAACCGAAGGATTACCACGCAAAATCGTCGAACCTCACGGGTTGCCCTACATATCGGGCCGATAGAGGCGCCGTGGTGCCAACCTTGCACGTGGGGGCCGGCGGGACGACGGGCGATCAGGAGCCAGAGCTGAGCACCAACCGAGACGACCCCCAGCGCACCCCCGCCGCCGGCGAAGACCCCCAGCGCACCCCCGCCGCCGCCGAAGACCCCCAGCGCACCCGCGCCGCCGGCGAAGACCCAGAACGCGCCCTGGCCGAGCAGCTCGAGCGGGCTCGCGCCGACGAGCGCGAGCGCCTGGCCGAGCTGCTGCACGAGACGCTGGCGCAGGATTTGACCTTCATCTCGATGACCGCTCGGCGCCCCTCGGGCGCCGACTCGCCCGAGCCGCTCGCGGCGATCGCCGACGCGGCCGACAGGATGGCGGCGGCGCTGCGGACGATCCTGCTCGAGCTCAAGCACCCCGCCGAGGAGCCGCTGCGCGACATCATAGGACGCGTCGCCGGACCGGTTACCAAGCGGACCGGCACGCGGCTGCTGGTCGACATCTCCGCTCGGATCACCGCCCCGCTCGAGCAGAAGGTTGTGCTCGGGCGGGTCGTGCGCGAGGCCGTCGCCAACGCCGTGCGCCATGGGCAGGCGAGCTCGATCGCGGTCCGCGCAGAGCGCGACGAGCGGGGGCTGCGGCTCCAGATCACCGACGACGGGTCCGGGTTTGCACCGGGCAACGGGCGCCGAGTCGACGCCTTCGGGATCGACGCGATGCGCAGCGCCGTCGAGGGCCTCGGCGGCAGCTTCCACGTGTCCTCGGCGCCGGGACAAGGGACATCCGTCGAGGTGATCGTGCCTTGACGCTCGACGGCACTCCCCAGATCTCGGTGCTACTCGCCGACGACCACGTCGCGACCCGCCAGGGACTGCGCTCGATTCTCGAGGCCGACGGCTTCTTGGTCGTCGCCGAGGCCGAGAACGCGCTTGCGGCAGTGGCAGCCGCGAAGACGTTCGCACCACGCGTCTGCATCCTCGACGTCGCGATGCCGGGCGGCGGGATCGCCGCCGCCGAGCGGATCCTGCGCGACGCACCGGATACGCACGTGATCATGTTGACCGTCTCGAGCAGCCGCGAGGACCTGCTCGATGCGTTGCGAGCCGGTGCCTCCGGCTACCTGCTCAAGAGCATGAATCCCGAGCGGCTTCCACACGCGGTCCGAGGGGTCCTCGCGGGCGAGTCGGCGATCCCGCGCGACCTCGTGCCCAAGCTCGTGGCGGAGCTGCGCAACTCGCAGCCGGGCCCACCGGTCGAAGCGCGCCGTCTCGGCGTCAGCGACCGCGAGGCCGAGGTACTCGTTCTGCTCGAGGCCGGCCTGAGCACATCCGAAATCGCGGACCGTCTCGGCATCAGCACGACGACGGTCAGGCGCCACGCCAGCGCGCTGATGCGCAAGCTCGGCGTGCGCACCCGGGGCGAGGCGATCGCCGCATTTCGCCAGCCTCACGGCTGATTTCGCCAGCCTCACGGCCGATTTCACCAGCCTCACGGCCGATTTCGGTCGCTTCTTACCAATCTCTCACAAAACCTACTCATTGTCCTTGTGGCCAATGGGCGTTCAACGCATGAACGCTGCTGGCCGTTGTTAGCGCTCGCTTGGCCTTGGCTCCGGGGGCCGACTCAGACCGCCAAGCGTTCATTGACAGTGAACGCTGGCGCCCGAACGGCCAATTGACGGTTCTTTGAGAGTTAGGGAGGCTTTGCGAGCAAGGATTCAGATTTAGGGGGAAAAGTTGGTCGTCGTAGCTATAGATGTAGACGAGCTTTCGCGCCGCCAGGCAAGGGATCGGCGGCCGAGCCTATTGAACGAGGCGGGCGACCGCATGGTTAACGCGGTTGCGGACGCGAGCACGCGCAGCAAGTCGGCCCGCGACGACGCCGGTGCTCGACTGCTGGTCGCGCGCGCTGCCGACGGTGACCACGACGCGATCAGGGCGCTGTACGAGCTCTATGCGGGAATGGTCTATGACAACGTGCTGCCGCTGATCCGCGACCGGCACGAGGCCGAGGACGTCACCCAGCAGGTGTTCATGCGGCTGCTGGCCAAGCTTCACCTCTACCGCCCGCGCGAGGCGCCGTTCCGCGCCTGGCTGCTGCGGATGGCCCGCAACGTCGCACTCGATCACCTCCGTCAGCGCCGCCCGGTGCCGTGCGAGGAGATCTTCGATCGCGAGCCGTCGTCGGACGAGCTGCCGGTCAGGCCCGCGGGGTCGCTGCGCGACGCGATCGGAACACTCCCCGACGACCAGCGCTCGGTCGTCGTGCTGCGCCACGTGGTCGGGCTCTCGCCGACCGAGATCGCAACCCACCTGTCGCGCAGCGAGGCTTCGATCCACGGGCTCCACAACCGCGCCCGCCGCAACCTGAAGCGCAAGCTCTGCGACCTCGACTGCCGGCCCTCGGTGGCGGCGTGATGCGGATGCTCGACGTTCAGGTACATCGAGCGCGGCCGGCGATCCCGCTGACCCGCATGGACTGCTCTGATCCGGTCCTGACAGAGCGCCTGCTCGAAGCGGTCGCACGGGTCGCGAGCACCGGCGCGTTCACGCTCGGCGAGGAGGTCGAGCGCTTCGAGCGCGAGTTCGCGGCGTACTGCGAGACGCGCCACGCGGTCGGCGTCGGCTCGGGCACCGACGCGCTGATCCTGGCGCTCCGTGCGCTCGAGATCGGGCCCGGCGATGAGGTGATCGTCCCGGCCAACACGTTCATCGCCTCCGCCGAGGCGGTCAGCCTGGTCGGAGCGACGCCGCGGTTCGTCGACGTCGATCCGTTCACGCACACGCTCACCGCCGAGACGATCGAGCCGGCGATCAACGACCGCACGGCCGCCGTGATTGCGGTGCATCTGTACGGCCGCACGGTCGATCTCGACCCGATCCTCGAGCTCGCACACGCGGCCGGGTTGCGTGTGATCGAGGACGCCTGCCAGGCCCACGGTGCCCGTTACCACGACCATCGCGTCGGGTCGCTCGCCGACGTCGGCTGCTTCTCCTTCTACCCGTCGAAGAATCTCGGCGCCTGGGGCGACGGCGGCGCGGTCACGACCGATGACGACGAATTGGCGGACCGGGTTCGGCTGCTGCGCGCCCACGGCGAGCGCCCGCGCTACGCGCACTCGATAATCGGGACGACAAGCCGGCTCGACGCAATCCAGGCAGCCGTGCTGAGGGTCAAGCTCGGGCTGCTCGACGAATGGAACGACACCAGGCGTCGCCTCGCCGCCCGGCTGACGAACGACCTTGCGGAGGTCTCGGTGTCGCAGCCGGTGGCACCAGGACCGGGCGAGGACCACGTCTATCACCAGTACGTCGTGACGACTCGGGCACGGGACGCGCTGCGGGCCCACCTCGACACGTGCGGGATCTCGACCGGGATTCATTACCCGGTGCCGATCCACCGCTCAGGCGCCTACGCGGGAGCGTGCTCGACGTCGCTTCCGGTCGCCGAGTGGCTGGCGAATCAGATCTGCTCGCTGCCCATGCATCCATCGATGACCGGCGCCGAGATCGATGAGGTCCTGAACGCGATGCGGACGTTCGATTGGGACCGCTCCGCGGTCGTGCAAGGAGAACTGCGATGAGCGCCACCACCGAGACCCAGACCGTCGCTTCCCCCACGATCGGCACGCGGACGCTCCCCGCGACGATCACAGCCGCCCCGATCGCGCGGCCAAGCATCCAGCGCCGCAGCTGGGATCGCACGATCCGAATGATCGACCTGCTCTCCTCGCTCGTGATGCTGGTGCTGCTCGCTCCGATCCTGCTGATCGCCGCGACCGCTGTGAAGCTGACCTCGCCTGGACCCGCGCTGTTCCGTCAGCGACGGCTCGGGCACGGCGGTCATCCCTTCACGGTCCTGAAACTGCGGACGATGAAGGCCGATGCCAACGAGACCCGCCACCGCGACTACGTGCATCAGCTGATCAACTCTGAGGCCGCGCAGTGCCCCGAGCGCGACGAGCTGTACAAGCTCGTCGCCGATGACCGCGTGACGCGGGTCGGGCGCCTGCTGCGCAAGACCAGCCTCGACGAGCTGCCGCAGATCTGGAATGTCGTGCGAGGCGAGATGTCGCTCGTCGGACCGCGTCCAGTGATCCCGTACGAGGCGGAGATCTATCCCGCCTGGTACCGCGAGCGCTTCGAGGTCAAGCCCGGAATCACCGGCCTGTGGCAGGTCAGCGGTCGCAACGAGCGCACCTACGAGGAGATGGTCGCGCTCGACATCGAGTACGCGCGGCGCCGCTCGCTCTCGATGTACCTCTCGATCCTCCTGCGGACCGTTCCCGCGGTCCTGTTCCGCAGAGGTGTCGCATGAGCACGGAAGGAAGTGCGATGAACACTGGGACAGGGGCGATCGGCTGCGGCGTTGTCGGCTACGGCTATTGGGGACCGAACATCGTCCGCAACGTGATCGAGAGCCCGGACCTGAGCCTGCAGGCCGTCTGCGATCCGGATCCGTCGCGACGGGACGAGCTCGGGCGCCGTTATCCCGGGGTCCACTACACGGCCGAGGTCGACGAGCTGTTGCTCGATCCGCAGATCAGCGCCGTGATCCTGGCAACTCCGCCGGCGACGCACTACTCGCTCGCGCGGCGTGCGCTCCAGGCCGGCAAGCATGTGCTGGTCGAGAAGCCGCTCGCGATGACGGTCGCCGAGGCCGAGGACCTGATCGCCCAGGCATCGCTCGCGGGTCAGGTCCTGATGCCGGGCCACACATTCCTGTACAGCCCGCCGGTCGACAAGGTCCGCGAGCTGATCCAGGCCGGCGAGCTCGGCGAGACCTACTTCGTGACCTCCTCCCGGATGAACCTCGGCCTGTATCAGGACGGCGGTGTGATCCTCGACCTCGCGCCCCACGACCTCTCGATCCTCCTGTACTGGCTCGATAGCCCAATCGTGTCGGTGTCGGCCGCGGCCCAATCGGTGTTCCAGAGCGGCGTCCACGAGACGGCGTTCCTGACCCTCAATTTCGCCAACAGCGCGACCGCCAACGTCCAGATCTCGTGGCTGGCACCGCGCAAGGTCAGGCAGATGGTGGTCGTCGGCAGCCGCCGGATGGTGCATTACGACGACACCGCCGCCGACGACGTGGTGAGGGTCTATGACCGCGGTCTCGAATTCGAGAGCCCGACCAGCTTCGGCGAGTACAAGCTCACCTACCGCGCCGGCGACATGGTCGCGCCGCGGATCGCCGCGGCCGAGCCGCTGGCGCTCGAGCTGGCCGACTTCGCCAACTCGGTTCGCACCGGCGACACTCCCCGCTCCGACGCGCGGCTCGGACTCGAGGTCGTCCGCGCGCTCGAGAGCGCACAGCTGTCGCTCAACCGCGGCGGCCAGCCGGTGCTGTCCGAAGAGATTTCCAAGTTCGTCGAGCAAGGACCCGGTTACCCCGGCGAGCTATCCGCCATGGCCTAAGTAACAGATTTTTGCAACGTCGATGGAACGGATTCGTCGGCGGGCGCGCCAGGCACCAAGAACAACCTAACCGTCCAAAACCGAACAGAAATGCCTGTGGTCGATTCACGCAACCCGCGAACCGTGCTGTCCGTCGTCGGCACACGGCCGAACTTCATGAAGACCGCCCCGGTGATCGCCGCACTCGGGCGCCGCGCGGACTTCTCACACGTGCTGGTCCACACCGGCCAGCACTACGACGATGCGATGTCGCAGATCTTCTTGCAGGAGCTCGGCGTCGGCGAGCCCGACTTCATGCTGCAGGTCGGATCCGGCTCCCACGCGCAGCAGACCGCGCGCGTGATGGAGCGCCTCGAGCCGGTGCTGCTCGACGTGCAGCCGGACCTCGTGCTCGTTCCCGGCGATGTCAACTCGACGGTCGCGGCGGCGCTGGTGGCTGCCAAGCTCGGGATCCCGATCGGCCACATCGAGGCGGGGCTGCGCTCATTCGACCGTTCGATGCCCGAGGAGATCAACCGTGTCGTGACCGACTCGCTGTCCGACCTGCTGTTCACGCACAGCCCGGAGGCGGAGGAGAACCTGGTCCGCGAGGGCGTCTCTGCGGGCTCGATCCACTACGTAGGCAACACGATGATCGACACCCTGGTGGCGATGCGCCCGCGGATCGAAGCCTTGCGCGCGCCCGCCGCCCGCGGGCTCGACGAGGGCTCCTACCTGGTCGTCACGCTGCACCGACCGGCGCTCGTCGACGGGCCGCTGCTGGCCCAGGCGCTCGAGCAGCTGCAGCTGATCTCGCGCGAGTTGACGGTCGTGTTCCCGGCCCATCCACGCACGCGCAAGCTGATGCAGATGCTGGCGCCGGGGATCGGCGATGAGCGCCTGCGGGTGATCGACCCCGTCGGGTACGTCGAGTTCTTGGGCTTGGTGATGGGCGCGGCTGGCGTCCTCACCGACTCAGGGGGCATCCAGGAGGAAACGACCTTCCTGGGTATCCCGTGCTTCACCCTGCGCGAGAACACCGAGCGCCCGGTGACGCTGACGGTCGGGACGAACACGCTGCTCGGCCTGCAGCCGAGGCGGATCGCCGAAGTGCCCGAGCTGCTGGCTCGGTTCGACCGTGACCGAGCGGGCAGGCCATGGGGTTGGGACGGGCACGCCGCGCAGCGAATCGTCGATGCCCTGGTGGCGTCTGAGGCGGCTTACGAAAGGAAGGCGGAGGCATGGCGAGTACACTCCTGATTGATTCTGAGCGGGACGCGGTTGGCAGGCCCGCCGAACCTGCGATGTCCCCTGCCCAACCTGGAAGAGCTTTGGACGGAGAAAGCCGATCAGATCGCCTGGATCTGGAGCGTTGGCTCAAGGTTCTACGCCGCCGTTGGTGGGTGATCGCAGCCTGCGCGGTGCTGGTCGCCGGGTCAGCCGCTGCATTCTCATTGACCCAGCAGAAGCAGTACACGGCGACGGCCTCGCTGCTGTTCAGCCAATCGCAGATCGGCGATCAGCTGCTGGGCCTCACGCCCTCGTCGCCGAACGACTCCAGCGGCCAGATTCAGGCCGACCAGGTCCAGCTCGTCCAGTCTTCGCAGGTCGCGGCGCGGACTGCCCGCGCGCTCGGCCGCGGCTACACGGCCGAGGGCGTCACCAGCCTGTTGTCGATCGCTGGTCAGGGGCAATCAGACTTCGTCTCGGTCCAGGCGACGGACCCGGATCCGATCTTCGCCGCGAAGCTGGCGAACCTTTACGCGCGTCAGTTCATCACCTTTCGCCGCGTCACCAGCCGCAACGCCGTCATCCAGGTCCGCGCCTCCCTGCAGGATCAGCTGAACGCGATGACGCCGGCCGAGCGCCGCAGCGCGACAGGCGCCTCGCTCCAGGCGCGGATCGAGCAGCTCGACACGCTCGCCGCCGCACAGACCGGCGACGTGCAGCTCGTGCAGCCCGCGTCGGTTCCCTCCTCACCGTCCTCTCCCAACACCAAGCTCAACATCGGCCTTGGCGCGTTCGTCGGCCTGCTGCTCGGGCTCGGTCTGGCGCTGTTGCTCGAGCGGCTCAACCGTCGTGTGCGGACGATCGAAGAGCTGCGCGACATCTACGAGGTCCCGGTTCTGGCCGAGCTCCCCGACAGCAGCACGATCGGCCGCGACCGCGGCAAGAAGACGATGGCAGGCTACGAGCAGAACTCGTTCGACATGCTCCGCGCGCGGCTTCGCTATTTCCCCGAGCAGAAGGTCAAGTCGCTGCTCGTCACCTCGTGCGCTCCGCAGGAGGGCAAGACGACGATCGCCTGGAACCTGGCTGAGACGACCGCGCTCTCGAAGGGCAGCAGAGTGCTCCTGATCGAGGCCGATCTGCGCCGACCGTCGGTAGCTCAGTCCCGCGATCTCCAGGACGCCCCGGGCCTGTCCGACGTCCTCTCCGACCAATGCGACTTCTCCGAGGCGATCCAGGAGGTTCCGGCCGGCTCCCGGAACAACGGCAGCGGCCCGTCGCGGTCCTTCGACGTGCTCGTCGCGGGTCCGGTGCCGCCGAATCCGGCCGAGCTGATCGAGAGCGATCGGATGCACAAGCTGGTCACACGCGCGTCGGAGATCTACGACCTGGTCGTGGTCGACAGCGGCCCGGCGCTGATCGTGCCCGAGGCGATGGCGCTGATCGACTATGTCGCCGGCGTGCTGATCGTCAGCCACGTCGGACGCACGACCCGCGAGGAGGCGGGCGAGCTCCGCGACCAGCTCCGCGCGGTCGACGCGCCGCTCGTCGGCGTCGTCGCCAACCGGGTCAAGCATCCCGATCGCAAGGGCTACTACCAGGCCTACACGTCGCCGGTGCAGACCAGGTCCAAAGCGGTCACGCTGCCCAAGAGCGTCGAGGGCGTCCGCGCCGAGCCGGGACGCGAGCCCGACCGCGGCTGAGCCGCTCAGCCGGACTGGATCCGCACCGGGAAGCCGGTCCGGATCGACTCGATCACCGCCAGCGTCGCAAGGCTGACATTGGCGAGCTCGGCGAGCGGCACCGGCGCGCGGCCGGCCCGGACGCCGGCGATGAACGCGGCGAGCTCCTCGGCATGGCCCTTGTGCTGGCGGCGGTCCTTGAGCTGGCGGGGCTCGCCGCCGTCGTGGAGCTCGAGCGCTGTGAAGTCGTCGAGCACGCCGATGCCGGCCGGCGAGAACGTCTCAATTCGCTCCTTGCCGATGCCGGGCGCGGACTGGGCGACGTACACGATCGTCCCGAGCGAGCCGTCGGCGTGGCGGAGCGTCGCGACGACGTTGTCATAGGCCTGCGCCGGCGCGCCGATGTTGCTGTAGCCGCTGGCATTGACCTCGATCACGGGCGAGCCCGCGAGGAACACGAGCGTGTCGACGAAATGGCAGACCTCGCCGAGCACGCGTCCTCCCCCCTGTTCGAGGTCGTGGACCCAGTGGGCGGGAGGGATCGCACCCGCGCCGATCCGGTAGGTCGCCGTGACCGGTCCGCCGGCGCGGCGCAGGAAGGCCTTGAGCGCGGCGACGAACGGAGCGAAGCGCCGGTTGAATCCGACCGCCAGAACACGTCCGGAGCGCTCGGCGGCGCCGAGCACTTGCTCGAGCTCCTCGATGCTGAGCGCCAGCGGCTTCTCGCAGAAGACGTGCTTGCCGGCCTGCAGCGCCTGGGCCGTCAGCTCCGCGTGGGTGCCGTGGCGGGTGCAGATCGCGACTGCGTCGAGCTCAGGATCGGCGATCACGGCCGCCTCGTTGTCGGCCACGCGGGCAAAGCCGAATCCGCGCGCGGCGGCTGCCGCTGAGCGGCCGGCGCCGCCCCCGACGACCGTCAGCTCGGCGCCGGCCGCGGCCAGTGAGGGGATGATCATCGAGGTCGCGAAGCCGCCGGGACCGATCACGCCGACGCGGACGGAGGCAGCCGGGTCCAGCGGTTGCGAGCGCCGCTCGGTGGGCGCGGGCACGGTCATCGTTGCCGCCGCCAATCCGCCGCCGGCCGGCTCGGGGTAGGAGATCACCACCGCTCCCCGCGGGCGCCCCTCCGGCGGCCCGGAGATCCGGTCGAACGCGGCAGGCGCCTGCTCGACCGGCACGACCTCCTCGATCAGGTCCGACAGGTCGAGCAGACCCCGAGCCTGCAGGTCGAGCACGCACTCCATGTTGCGCTGCTCGGTCCAGCGGACGTAGCCGACCGGATAATCTATCCCGTGGCGCTCGTAGTCGGGGTCGTAGCGGCCGGGGCCGTAGGAGCGCGAGACCCGCAGCGACAGCTCCTTGGTGAACAGTGGCGCGCGCGGAAGCGTGACCGGAACGTCGCCGACGACCACCAGCTCGGCTCGGTCGCGCGCGATCTCGGCCCCCAACAGCAGCGGGTCGTTGGATTGCGAGGCCGCCGTCACGAGCACGTGATCGACGCCGATCCCGCCGGTCGCAGCCAGCACACCGTCGGCGGCGCCGGGTCCGGCGACGAAGACGTGGTCGGCGCCGGTCGACTCGAGGCGGCTCTCGTCGAGATCGAGTGCGTACACCTCGCTGCCGGCGGCGCGGAGCAAGCGGCACGTGATCTGGCCGATCAGTCCGCATCCGATCACGGCGGTGCGGTCCCCGACCCGCACCTCTGCAAGCCGGATCCCGTGCAGCGCGACGACGACGATCGTCGTTAGCGCCGCCACCTCCAACGCGACCCCGGCGGGCACCTTCGCGCACAGGTTGCGCGGCACGGCGACGATCTCGGCATGGTTTGCGTAGCCGACGCCCGCGCAGGCGACGAGGTCGCCGGAGTCGATCCCGCGGACGGCGGCTCCGATCTCGAGCACCTCGCCGGCGGAGCTGTAGCCGGCTGCCCATGTCTGGCCGAGGCGCCGCTCGAGCGCCTGCGAGGTCTGCTTGATGCCCTCCTGCGCCGCTTGGACAGCGAGCTCGCGGATCAAGTCCGGGCGCGACATCGCGCGGCTCGCCATCGTCCGAGCGCGGCTCTCGCCAGAGCCACGCTCGGTGCCCGAGCTGATCACCGAGAAGGCGTTACGGACCAGGATCTCGCCCGGGCGACAAGCGGGGGGCGGGACGTCGCGCACCGTCTTGGCACCGCCCCGGATCGACAGCACTTGCTTCATCCACTCACCGCCGGCAGCTCGGATCCGACCGCGCCCGCGCCGGCCTTGTCGTCCGAGCCGTCCAGCCGTGCGAGCACGACCCGGACGCGGGCCTCCCAGGTGTGCTGGCGCGCAGCCACCGCTCGCGCGTGAGCACCGAGCGACTGGCCGCGGTCGGGTAGCTCGAGCACGCTTCTGATCCCGCGAGCGAGGTCGTCGACGTCGCCCGGGGTGACGAGAATCGCCGTTCGCCCGTCCTGCAGGATCTCGCCGATCTGCTCGAGCCGACTGGCGACGATCGGACGGCCGATCGCCATGTACTCGAAGATCTTCGTCGGCGAGCCGAAGAACGGTCGCTGTGGCATCGGCACGTGGGGCGAGGCCAGCAGGTCGCACTCGGCCAGCCGCCTGACGGCCTCGCGATGCGGCAGCGAGCCCGTGAACTGGACCCGGTGATCGACGCCCAGCTCGCGGGCCAGCGCCTGGCAGGCGGGCCGCTGGGTGCCGTCGCCGATCATCAGCACGCGGACGTCGGCGGGCAGCAGCGTCAGCGATCGCACGAGCACGTCGGCGCCGTGCCACGGATCAAATGAGCCGACCCAGCCGACGACGGCTCCGGGACCCCGATGCGGCGGCCCGGCATCGGCGACGGCCGCGTCGATCGCGTCGATGTCAACTCCATTCGGCAGTACCAGCACGCGATCGCTGGGCGCGCCTAGCTCGATCGCCTCGCGAGCGGTGTGACTGGATACGGCGGCGATCAGCGCGGCGCGGCGTAGGACGTTGCGCTCGATCCGCTCGGCGACCGGATTGAACATGCGCTTGAGCGGATTCTGGGTGTGCCAGTGGCGATGGGCCCAGACCTCGGACTTGTTCCACTCGAGCACCAGCGGAATGCCCGCGCCGTCGGCCAGATCTGCGCCGTAGCTCGCGAAGCCGTCATGACGCTGATAGATCAGGCGCGGACGCAGCCTCGCAAGCAGCCGCTCCCCCGCGGCGCGAGCCGCGCGATTCGCGCTGACGGCACTGATCTCGTGCGTGACGCGAGCCGCTGGCGGCAGCGGTTGCACGATCTCGACGTCGTCCACGCAGGCCTCCAGCTGGGGCGGTGGCGGGGCTGCACTGAGCAAGCCGACTCGTAGTCCGCAGTGCTGGAACGCCCCGAGGATGCCGGCGAGATGCGTGACCGGCCCCCCCACCTGTGCCTGAGCTCCGAATGGCCAGGCCGCCATGACCGCATCGCCATCGCCGCCGATCTTGAAGGCACCCGGCGCTCTCGTTGGAGTGCGACGCAGCCGCAGCAGCTCGGCCGCGACCAACGAAACGCCGGTGATCGCATCGAACGGAAGGCTGGCGGTGCGCATGAGCAGCTGGGGCCGGCTGAGCGCCACCTGAGCGCTTCCATCGCCAACCAGGACACACGTCTCGAGTCCAAGCCGCAGCGCGGCGAGCTCGTATAGCTGCGGGAGTGACTCGCGCTCCCAGTCACTGGAATGAATCGCGGTCAGCCGGATGCCGAGCGCGCGGGCCTCGTGCCGTATCGGGCCGAGCGGTCGCGCGCACTGCGCCTTGGTGATCTGCAGGCGGGGCTCCAGCCCGGCGTTGCGCGCCGCCTGCTCGGCGGCGAGCTGCGAGTCGCTGGCGATCAGCAAGCAGGCGCGAGTCATCGGTCGCTTCCAAGTAGCCGCTCGTATGCCGCCAGCAGCCGCTGCTCCTCGATCTCCCAGTTGAGATGGTGCTCGGCGAGCTCGCGCGCCGAGCACCGGCGCGCCGCCAGCAGCTCGGGGTCGGCGAGCACCGTTGCCAGCGCCCGCGCGATTGAGTCCGGCGAGGAGGGGTCGAACAGCTCGCCGACGGGCGGGTCGCCCATCGTTACGACGCGGCGGATCTCGGGCAGGTCGCTGGCGATCACCGGCAACCCGCCCATCAGGTACTCGTGGAGCTTGTTCGTATCGCCGAGCTTGTGATTGAGCGGGCCATCGCGGATCGGGACCAACCCGACCGATGCCGCCGCGGCGGTCGAGACGAGCTCGCTGAAGTGGCGCGGGGGAAGGAAGTGCACGCGGTCCTCGACGCCGGTCTCGCGCGCCCACCCGCGGATCATCTCGCGGGCCGATTCCCAGCCGAAGCCCAGGATCACGAAGTCGATGTCATCGTCGACCATCGGCAGCGCCTGCACGGTCTCGCGAAAGCAGCGGGCCTCGGGCGAGATCCAGCCTTGATAGAGGAGCACGCGCTTGCCGGCCGGGTACCCGGGGTCGAGTGCAACGACGTCGCGCTCGAGCGGCGGCACGTTTGCAAGCACCGTGATGTCTTCTCGCCCGTAGCGCCGTCGCAGAACATCGGCACGCGACGGGTTGGTGGTGATCGCGACATCGCTCGAATGGACCATCAGCCGCTCGATCAGTGCCCCCACCATCGCGATCAGCCGCCAGCGCAGCCCGGGCTCATAGGGCTCGCCCCACAGCTCGTGCCCGTCGTAGACGAGCTTGCCGCGCCACAGCTTCGACGCCAGCCAGGTTGCCGGCCCGACGTGGATGTCGTGCGAGTGATAAACGCGCGCCGGCGTACGCAGGACCTCGAGCGAGATGCGCAGCAGCACCCACAACCGACGCGCGTAGGACTTCGGACGGTCGCGCCAGCCAAATGGCACCTCGAGCACCTCGACGCCGGACTCGTCGCGGCGGCGGCGTGGATGCTCGATGTCGTAGGCCGCGCCAATCAGGTAGATGCTGTACCCGGCGCCGGCCAGCGACCGTGACTCCTTCCACACTCGCGCGTCGAACGGCAGGTCGCTGATCACCGCGGCGCAGACGTCGTAGCGACGCCGGCGTCTCACGGCGCGCCGATCCGGTAGGTGATCGTGACCGGCAGCTCGAGTCGTGATCGACGCCCTGATCAGCGGCGCGCGTTCGCGCACTCCGTACTCGGACGACACCCAGCCCTGCTCGATCGTGACAGTCGCTGCGCCGGTGAACTCGATCCGGCGCCGCTGCGAGGAGCTGGTCACGAGCACGGCCGCCGGACCATCGCCGGTGGCCGTGCAGTCTGGCGCGAGATGCACCAGCGAGTCGACCGTGTGAACGCCGGAGCCGGTCAGCTCGTCGCTGATCTCGACCTCGCCGGTCGCACGCTGCAGGCTGATCCGTCGCCGGCAGCGGACGGTCGCGTCGCCGCGGCTGAAGCCATCGTGCGAGCCGGTCAGGACGACGCGGTCGGCGGCCTCGGAGAACTGCTCGACCTCGAACCGGGCGTGAGCCGGCATCCGGAACGGTTCTTCAGAAGGGATCGGATGCATGTCGAGTCCGTCGAGGACGAGCACATTGTGAGCGGTCGCGGACCGGAAGGCGTTTCGCGCCGCGAGATCGGCGGTATACAGGTAGGTGCCCGAGTCGACGACGATCGGATCCCCGCCCGAGAGCTCGTATGAGGACAGGTCGTTGTGGGCGTGACCGCCGTTGCCGTTCTGGCCGACCCCTCCCCAGCGCGCAACGAGGTGCGAGTCCGGCACCGCGCAGCACGTACAGGCCACCGTCGGGGAACGCCGTTGCCGGAGCTCGCCAGTCGACGGGCCGCCGCCGCAGCGCCCGCCAGCGCTCGAGGCCAAGCGTCCAGGCGACCTCTTCGTGCGGCACGGCGTCGCGCGGTCGTGGCTGGCCGAGCAGTGCGGCGCCGAGATCGAGGAGGTTGTCGTGCGTGGCCGGGCGGGCGAAGCCGGCCGGCAGCACCCGCCCCGAATCCTGGTCACCGAACACGGGGCTGCGCCCGCCGGGATGGCGGACCGCGCGCGAGACCTCGAGCATCAGCGTCAGCCGCCGTGCGAAGCCGGCCGACAGTGGACGGCCCTCGAGCTGCGCCACACGCCAGCACGAGCAGGAACATCTCCAGCGATAGTCCGTGGTAGGGAAGCGAGGCCTCGAAGCCGACGCCGTCCGCGTACACCTGGGTCGTGATCTCGCGCTCGAGCGCACGCCGCGCGAACCGCCCCCAGCGCGGCGCCCGCGGGTCGTTGGGCAGCAGCCACGAGAGCGCCAGCAGGCCGGTGACATCGGCGAGATAGTGGTTGCCGCGCCGCAGCGGGCTGCCCTCGAGATTAAGCGCGATGTGGCGGCCGTGGACCTGCAGCGAGCGGGCGACCCTCTGTCGCAGAGAGGCATCCAGCGGCCGCCATCGCTCGAGCGTGCCGATCGCCCAGCCCCAGTTGACGGCCCGGAGCGCGATCTCCATCGGCGTCACCCAGTTGATCCCGAAGCCCGGCGGGTTTGCATCCAACCACGATTCCAGCTGCGCCTCGAGCTCGGCCGCGAAGCGCTCGTCCTCGAATAGGCGCGCAGCGCGCGCGAGCGTCAGCAGCTGGTGGCCGCGGCTGAGCTCCCACGGGACCTTGGCATCGCTGTCGTCGCCAAGCCGCGTGACCTCGAGGTCCTGGTAGAAGACGAGCGGCCAGCGATAGTCGCTCTTGAAGTCCAGATGCCAGTCGATCTCGGGACCGAGCTCAACCGGACCCGACCCCAGATACTGCACGCGATGGTCGCACACCGCGTCTGCCTCTGACCGCAGCCTCAGCGCCGCCTCTCGCAGTTCGGGATCAAGGCCGTCGAACGCGAGTAAGTCGATCTCCGGTGCGCGCAGCGACGCAGGCGTGCCCGGATCGGCGACGACCGATGAGTACCGATCGCGTAACTGACTGTACCGACGTCTGACACGAAGCCGGTGAAGCGCGCTCTCGCTCAACAGCAACGGCCGGAAGCCGTAGCTGCGCACCGTCGAGTTGGCCTTCGCGACGATGTCCATTGCGCTGGTCAGTGCTTACCCCACCCGTGTCTTGATGCGAGCGCGCGGATTCCCCACTCCGCGGCCGCCACGTTAGCAGCTAAGCTCCGCGTCACCGCCTGACGCCAATCCAAGTAGTTGCTTTCAAGTTGCCATCGACCCCGCAGATAGACCTCGTACTCACCGACGATTGGGAGCTACGAGGCGATGGCTCCGGTGACGCCCGCGCGATTCAGTTTGACACGATGCGTCACCTCACGCACATCTACGAGCAATCCGGATTGCGCGGGTCATTCAACGCGGAGGTGATGCAGCAGCTCGCGTGCCGGCGCCTGGCGACCGAACACCCCGAGCTCAGCCTGATCGCCGACGAGTGGGATCAGGCCGTCCGCGAAACGTACGAACGCGGTCACGACATCCAGCTCCACCTGCATCCGCAGTGGAGCGACGCGACGTATCGCGACGGCCGCTGGAACCTGCGTGGCGCATGGTCACTGCTCGATTACGCGGCGCCACAGATGACGGCGATGCTCCGGGCCGCCAAGCAGTACCTGGAACAGCTGCTGACACCGATTGACCGAAACTACCGATGTGTCACCTTTCGCAGCGGCTCATGGTGCATCGCACCGAGCCACGACACGCTCCCGACCCTTGCGGCGCTCGGAATTGCCGTCGACATGAGTATTGTCAACGGCATCTACTACGAGTCCCCGCATGTCACACTAGATTACCGGCACATCGAGGAACCATTACTTCCGTACTACCCCGTGATGGACGACGCACGACGCGTCGCCGCTACCGAGCAGCCGATCGTGTGCGTCCCGACGTTCACCTTTCAGGCGGGCCTGCTCGGGTTCGGGTTCAGGTTGGTGGCAAGGAGCGTGCGACGCCGCACCTCATTGGCGGCCGCGACGACAGCGCGGTTCGTGGCGCCGCGCGACACGGCGATTCCAGATGCCGGGTACGAGCGCGAAGCTTACTTCCGCGATGAGTGGGGATCGGGGCCGGGGGGCGGGATCTCGAGCCGCGCCAACAAGGTGTCAGATCTGTCGTGCCTGAGCTACTTCCAGATGAAGGAGATGCTGGGCGACCTGCGCCGGCGGGCGCGCCGCGCCGGTGTGGCGGCGCTGCCCGTGGTCCTGCAGAATCACACCAAGGACGTCGGGGATTTCGCGCCGCTGCAGCTGCTGGCCAGGGAGATCGCCGCGACTCCCGATCTGTCCGTGATCACACTGACTGAGTTGGCCCGGAACCTGCGATCGGGCCGCTACCCGGTCCGGCGGGCCGCCGGCTGAGCGAGAGTGGGCGCGGTATGAGCTCCACCGTCGAGGTTCTCGACCCGATCGCCGACCCGCGCTGGTTGAGCTTCGTGCAGGACAGCCCGTCGGCGCTCGTGTTCCATCACCCAGCCTGGATCTCACTGTTGCGAGATGTATACGGCTACGAAATGCGGGCCTGGGTCGTGGTGCAGGACGGCACGATCGTCGGCGGCCTGCCGGTGGCGCTGGTCGCGAGCCGGCTGACGGGGCGCCGGCTCGTGTCGCTGCCGTTCTGCGACCGCTGCGGTCCGATCATGGCGGCGGCGAGCCCCGACGGTGAAGTCGCTCAGCTGTACGAGCTGATCGTCGCGCAGCAGCACCGCGCAGGGATCCCGCTCCACGTTCACGATCAGCTCCCAGCGCTTGCCGATGCGTCCTGCTCGGAGCGCTTTCGCGCCCACACCGTCGCTCTCGCCGATGACCCCGCCGAGGTCCAAGCGCGGTTCACCAAGTCCTCGGTGATGCGCGGCGCTCGTAAGGCGCAGAAGCTTGGTCTGCGGGTCGAGCGCCGGACCGACCCGGCGGCACTCGAGGCGTTCTACGCGCTTCACCTCGAGACCCGGCGCCACCAGGGCGTGCCGATCCAGAGCAAGCGCTTCATCCGGCGCTTTGCGACGCTGTTCGCGCAGGGGCTCGGTCATGTTGCGCTGGTCGTCGAGGAGCCCCGGCAGCATCTGGCGGCGGCCGTCTTCCTGACCTTCAACGGCGCGCTCACGTACAAGTACGGCGCCTCGAACCGCGCCGCGCTCGGCAAGCGCCCCAACAACCTGCTGTTCGTCGACGCGATCCAGTGGGGATGTGCCCAGGGCCTGCGCCAGTTCGACCTTGGCCGTACCGATTTCGATAACCAGGGGCTGCGCGACTTCAAGCTGTCGCTGGGGGCCACCGAGCGCGAGCTGTCCTACACCTGGATCTCCGAGCGCCCGGCGCCCGTCGGGCGCTCGGGCGTGCCAGCCCCACTCCAGGCCGCGATCCGCCGCGGCCCACCGATCCTCGGACGCGGCGTCGGCAGAGCGCTGTACCGTCACATCGCGTGAGCGAGCTCGACCCGGAGTACTACCTGCGGGAGCGTTACGCGGCGCACGGTGGCCGCCGTTCGCGTGCTGTGTCGGCGTACTACGCCGTGAAGCCGCTGATGCCCCAGCGTGTGCAGCTCGCAATCCGGCGCGCGTACGCCAAACGCCAGGCCGCGCAGCCGTTCCCGCACTGGCCGATCGAGCCGATCCTCGTCGAGCACGGGCGCGAGGAGCTGCTCCGGCGGATCCGCAGGCAGCACGGCGCGCCGGTCCGGTTCGTGAACTTCTGGCCCGACGGCGCCCGGGCCGCGTGCGTGCTGACCCACGACGTCGAGGGCCCGGCCGGGATCGAGAACATCCCGCGCGTCCGCGAGCTCGAGCGCCGCTACGGCTTCGCCTCGGCCTGGTACTTCGTCGCCGAGGACTATCCGATCGCGACCGGGGTGTTCGAGCAGCTGCGGGACGACGGCTGCGAGATCGGGTTGCACGGGATCCACCACGACGGCAAGCTGTTCTCGAGCCGGGCTGCGTTCGAGTCCAACCTGCCGGCGATCCATCGCTATCTGACCGAGTGGGACGCGGTCGGGTTCCGCTCGCCCGCGACCCACCGAAACGCGGACTGGATGCCCGAGCTCGGTTGCCTCTACGACACCACGTTCTCGGACTCGGCGCCGTTCGAGCCCCAGCCGGGCGGTTGCTGCTCGATCCACCCGTACTTCCTCGATGATCTGGTCGAGCTCCCGATGACGTTGACGATGGACCACACGCTGTGGGAGATCCTGCAGGACACCTCGCCTGCGGGCTGGATCGAGAAGAGCGAGTGGCTGCTCGAGAACCACGGGCTGATCAACCTGCTGGTCCATCCCGACTACGTGACCGCCCCGGAGCGGATCGCGTGCTACGAGCAGTTCCTCGCGTTCCTGGCGCAGCAGCCAGGACTGTGGAGCCCGCTGCCGCACCAGCTCGCAAGCTGGTGGAAGGCCCGAGCCGAGCTCGACTGCGAGAGCGCGGATGGCGAGCGCGTGACGGTCGACGGCATGCAGCTGACGGCCGGGATCGCGACCGCAACGGAGCGGGCCGGGCGGCTCGTCATCGACTGGCCCGCAGTGCCGCCACGTGCCGTCGGTAGTAGTACACGTAGCCGACGTAGTTCACCAGCAGCGCCAGGAGACTCGCCCACGCCGCACCCGTAGCGCCGAACGGCGGGATCAGCGCGAAGTTGAACACCAGGTTGCTGACGGTGAGGATCACCGAGGTGTTGCGCATCTCACGGCCGCCGGCATGCCCGGATAGGTAGGTGTTGTAGAGCGTGGTCACGCCCCGCACACCGGTCGCGATCACCAGCGGCACGGTCAGCGGCGCCACCGGGTCGTACTTGTTTGAGAACACGACTCCAATCAGCGGAGGTACGAGCACCACGACGACGAGCACACCGGCAGCGCCGATCGCCCAGGCTGTCACGAGCCAGCGCCGGTCGATCTCATCCTGCTTGGCCATGTCCGGGAACAAAGCGGCGGCGAGCCCGAGCAACGGGATGCCCATGAAGCCCGCGATCGCGGCGGCAAGCGAGTAGTAGCCGGTCGACTTGGCGTCGCTGAACGCGGCGACCATCAGCACGTCCATGTTGTAGGTGCCGATGCTGAAGACTCGCCCGACATAGGCCTGGAACGCCCATGCGCGTGAGTCGGCGATGAACTCCGCCAGGTGGACCCGAATCCGTTGAAACCGCGGCCGCAGCCAGACGACGAATATGACCATCGACACGACCAGGCTGAAGAGCGTGATCATGAACGCGAAGGTGACCGTGAACCGGATTCCCAGCACCACGAAAACCGCGAGCGCGGCCACCAGAAGCGCCCGGCCGGCGAAGTTGCTGATCGAGTAGACGTGCAGCCGATTGGCTCCCTTGGCCACCAGCTCGCCGAAGAACGGGAACGCCCACGCCCAGGCGAACAGCGCGCCAACCCGCAGGGGCGTTGCCGCGTGGACGTGGAACAGGCTGTCGACGACGAAGGACAGCGCGAACGTGGCCACCGAGGTGATCGCCGCGAGCGGGACAAAGGCCGTGAACACCGCTCCGAGCAGCGTCCGCCGCCCGTCTTCATCGCTGCGAGCCAGCCGCCGCGCGGCCGACGTGAAGATTCCGAAGTCGGGCAGACCGGCCAGCAGCGTGACGAACGAGGTCGCAAACGCGTAGCTACCGAACGCACTTGCGGTCATTCCGCGTGCGAGGATCGCCTTCGAGATCCCGCTGAGGCCCGTGGCCGCGGCGCCGGCCACGGTGTAGATCGCGGCCTGGCCGATGACTCGCGACCCGAGAGCGCGGCGCACCCTTGAGCGCCCGAGCGCCCCCTCAGCTCCGGCTGTGGGCATCAGACCCGCACGAGCGGGCGCTTGTGCGGCGTAGCACCCGCCTCGATCGGCTCGCTCACCGGCTCGCTCGGTTTGCTGACCGACAGCAGATCGAGACGTCCGGCGCCGATGCCGAGTAGGATCGCGAACATCTGGTTCGACGGTGCGTAGGGCAGCATCGTCAGGGTCAGCGAGTAGATCAGGTACGCGATCCCGGCCGCCGCCAGTACCGAGGCAAGGAGCGCATCGGGGCTGGATCGTCTTCGGCGGGAGGCCGATCCGAGGGCGCGAATCAGCCCGAACACGGCGACCGCGACGAGCAGCAGCGGGATCAGCCCGACGATGCCGTCCTCGGCCATCACGGCGAACAGCGAGCTGTGGGCGTACGGCTGGTCGGCATAGCCGTTGACGTAGTAGGTCGGGAGCGTGACGGCGACATTGTTGTACCGCTCCGCCCCGACGCCGAACACCGGGGCGGACTTGAAGATGTGCCAGCCCTGCTCGTAGGTCGCGAGGCGGACGTAGATGTTCTGCGTGTTGGTCACGCGCTGCTTGACGGCCGGGAGCGTCTCGAACAGTAGGAACAGCGGGACGAGCACGACCCCGGCGATGGCCGCGGTCAGGATCGCCCGCGACCACTTGCCCGGGCGCAGGCCGACCGCCGCGATCACGACGATCAGGGCACTGATCCAGCCGACGCGGAAGTAGTTGTAGAAGATCGCGATCAGCTCGATCGCGATCACGCCGACCCCCGCCAGGTGGACGATGCCGTCGCGGCGCCGGTACAGCAGCCAGTAGAGGCTGGCGGCCAGGCACATCACGAGCGCCAGTCCGTAGGTCTCAGGAGCGGCGTAGGGGCCGGAGATGCGGACCTCGCCGATATTGCCGTCGAAGCGGACTTCGGTCGTGAGCGAGAAGCCGAGGACGTGCTCGCCGATCCCGATGATCCCGAGCAGCCCGCCCGCGATCATCATCGACAGCGCGATCCTCTCGCCCCAGCCACGGTCCTGCCCGACCGCTCGGCGCACGAGAACGATCAACAGCAGCGGCAGTACCAACGAGTCCATCCAGATCCGGACCGGATACAGCGAGGTCGCGGGCGTCACAATCGCGCGGACACCAAGGACCACCATGAGCAGCGTCAACGCCAGCAGCATCCGCCGCGACGAGCGCGCGGCCGCGCGGACCTTCGGCTGGGTCAGCAGCAGGACCAGCAGGCCGCCGATCCAGATCCGGTCGAAGGTCGCGTACTTGCCCCCGGGGAGGTGGCCGGACAGCGGGTAAAGGAGCACGCCGAGCGGCGCCCACGCGCACAGCGCGCCCCAGCCGACGTTGGCGAACACGAGCATCAGCGCCAGCGCACAACCGAGCCCGAGCGGCAGCAGCGCCAGCTTCGAATGCTGGGTCACCGCCCAGCCCATGAGCGCGCAGACGGCCGCCGTAAGCAGCACGGCGAGCACACGCGAGATCAGCGATCGATTCAGCGGATACGACATCTGAGACCCAGTATCGGTCCTCATTAGCTCCCCCACCAGTACAACGCGGTCAGAAACCGCATACTTCCGCGGTCAAGGGGCTGCGCCCGCCGACGTGGATCAACGGCAACAGCATCGTAGCCGAGGTCGATCGCCGATCTTCTTGGCGCCGACAACGAATCTCTGCGATCGGCGGAAGAACTGGGGCCGTATAGGCGTTCTTTATATATGGGACCGTGGCGCGACTCGCCGGTGGGGCGGGAACTCGGCGAGCCCTCTAGAGACCGATGATTTCCAGACTTCCAGTGCAACGACGACTACACGCACCGCTGCTGGCGGTCGCAGTCGTGTTCGCCGGCCTGCTGTTCGCGGGCCCCGCCGCCGCCGCGCAAGCGACCTGCAATCCGAGCATCAATCCGTCTGGTACGCCTGCCCCGGGGACGGTTGTGGCGCCGGGTCTGCGGGTGGTCTCGACGCAGTGGGGGCTGGGTAATTGCCCGGAGCCGTTCTTTGTCTCCTCGCGGGCGTCGGATGGAACGACCTGGGCAACCGACTTCTCCAACGGGCTTTGGAAGTCGACCGACGACCTGCGAACACTGACGCGAACCTATTCGGCCACCGGCTACTCGCAGATTGAGCAGGTTCTGCCGTTGTCGTCGGGGACGGTCCTGATCGTGGTGCGTGATGCCAGCGGCAACCGCCATATCCTGCGATCGACCGACTCGACCGCGACCTCGTTTTCCCCGGTGCTCGATCTGCCGGCCGGCGCGTTTCTGCTGAGCAGCAACTCCTGGACCCAGCTCGGAGGCGCGGTCTACATCGGCGAGTATCAGGGCGGGCCGCCGGAGAACTTGTACAAGTCCACCGACGATGGACGGACCTGGTCGGTGGTCTACTCCGCCACCCAATCGGACGAGATCCACACCGTGCAGGCCGACCCGTACGTCCCCGGCAGGCTGTGGATGATGCTCGACGGCGACGAGGACGGGCTGTCGGGCACGCAGGTCGGCTACTCCGACGACGGCGGCTCGAGCTGGACCTGGGTGACCGACGGCAGCTACCCCGAGTCCCGCGTGGTCGGGCTGATGTTCGACAGCAACGCGGTGTACTGGGGCACCGACTCGCCCGACGTCCCCGCCGGCCTGTTCCGCTATGACCGCAGCACCCACAAGGTCACGCAGCTGATGAACAACCTCAACGGCCCGTTCTACGCGGCCGTCGGCTACAACGGCCAGTTCGCCCAGTTCTCGGCCGTCGAGCCCGCGACGCACTACATCGGCGATCAGAACATCCACGTGATCACCAACGGCGACGGCACCTCATGGAGCGAGACAACGACGCCATGGTCGCGCGATCAAACCAAACCGCAGAGCACCGCCTCACCCGTGGGCAACACCCAACCCGACAGCCAAGGACGCTTCTGGCTCGCCTACTACGACCTCGCTGGAAGCCAGGACCTAGCCGCCAACATCGAACTGCAATTCGACCCAACCGCCAAATACACGGGCCTCAGCTCCTCCTTCACGGCGGCGCCGAACCCGTTCACGGTCGGCCAGTCGACGTCGTTCGACGGATCGGCCTCGAGCAGCTCGGCGCCTCCGCTCAGCTACCAGTGGAACTTCGGCGACGGCGCGACCGCGTCCGGGTCGGCGACGACCTCGCACGCGTACTCGGGGGCCGGGCCGTTCACCGCCAGCCTCCAGGTCAACGACGCCAACAAGAACGCCGCGCTGAGCACGCTCTCGCTGTCCTCGCAGCCGCAGGCGCCGACGGCCGCGACCGGGGCGGCACCGGCGACCGCGACGTCGGCGAGCTTGTATGGCGATGCGACCCCGAACGGGTCCTCGACGAGCGCCTACTTCCAGTACGGCACCTCGACCTCCTACGGCTCGCAGACCTCGACGCAGTCGCTCGGCAGCGGTACCACGCCGCAATCGCTGAACGCGACGGTGACCGGCCTGCAGCCGAGCACCACCTATCACTACCGCCTGGTTGCGACCAACGGCACCGGCACGAGCAACGGGATCGACCGCGTCTTCACCACGCCTGCCTCGCCGACCAGCGCGACAACCAACGCCGCGACCAACATCGGTGGACTCGGCGCGACAGCCAACGGGACAGTCAATCCAGCCGGGCTCGACACGACCGTCTACTTCCAGTTCGGCACCTCGACGAGCTACGGCAGCACGAGCACCTCGCAGGACATCGGCAGCGGCAGCTCAGCGCAAGCCACCTCGACCCAGCTGACCGGCCTCTCGGGCAACACCACTTACCACTACCGGGTCGTCGCGGTCAATCAATCGGGGACCTACTACGGCGCCGACCAGAGCTTCGCGACACTGCCACCCCCACCAGCCGTCGGCACCAACCCGGCGACGTTCGCGAACTCGACCGGCGCGACCCTCAACGCGAGCGTCAACCCCAACGGCGGCACCGCCAACGTCTGGTTCGAATACGGCACCAGCAGCTCCTACGGATCGCAAACCTCAACCCAAAACATCGGCACCGGCACCTCCCCGATCGCGGTCAACATCCCCGTCACAGGACTCCAGCCCAACACCACCTACCACTACCGCGTCGACGCCAGCAACCAGAACGGCACCACCCAGGGCGCTGACGCCACCTTCACGACGACCGCCGGACCGCCGGTCGTCACGACCGGCAGCGCGACCGGCGTCAACGGCAGCGGCGCGACGGTCGCCGGAACCGTCGATCCCCAGGGCCTGACCGCCAGCACCTATTTCCAGTACGGCACCAGCACCTCCTACGGGTCGCAGAGCTCGACCCAGACGCTGCCCGGGAACATCGTTCCCAACCCCGGCTGCGGCAACGGAACGACCACCGGATGGATCATCGGCGGCACTGCCCCGACGACCTTCGCAGCCCAGAACGGTTGGGCGTCGGTCGGTCCGTCCTCGTGTCGCTTCACGACCGGCACGATCGCCTCCGGCGGTTACTCGGAGGCCGACGTCCGCCCCTACATCTCGGGCGTCAGCGCCGCAGCCCAGTACGCCTTCTCGGCCGACCTCAACGTGCTCAGCCTCAGCAGCGCACAGAAGATCGTGCTGTACGCCGTGTGGCGCGACGCCAGCGGCAACAGTCTCGGCAAGGTGCAGGTCGCATCGACGACCGCCACCGGCCTGATCACGCTCTCGGGCTCGCTGACCGCCCCGGCGGGCACCGCCCAGGGCCAGGTCGACCTCACCGTCGAGGGAGCCGGCACGGCCGACATGTACTTCGACAACGTGAACATGACGGCCGCCGGCACGGGCACCCTGCAGAACGTCTCTGCCCAGCTCTCAGGCCTCCCGGCCGGACAGACCTATCACTACCGCACCGTCGCCACCACCAGCGCCGGCACCAGCTACGGACCCGATCAGACCTTCACGACGCAGTCGAATGCCCCGCCGATCGTCGGCACGACCCCGGCCACGTTCGCCAACTCGAGCGGCGCGACGCTGAACGCGAGCGTCACGCCGAACGGGAGCTCGACCAACGTCTGGTTCGAGTACGGCACCACCAGCGCCTACGGGTCGCAGACGTCGAGCCAGAACATCGGCAGCGGCCTCTCGGCGGTCCCGATCAACCTCCCACTGTCGGGCCTCCAGCCGTACACGACCTATCACTACCGGATCGACGCGAGCAACCAGAACGGCACCGTGCAAAGCGCCGACGGCTCCTTCACGACGACCGCCGGTCCGCCCGTCGTCACGACCGGCGCGGCGAGCGGCGTGACGGGCAGCACCGCCTCGCTGAGCGGGACCGTCGACCCGCAGGGGCAGACGACAAGCGCCTACTTCCAGTACGGGACAGATACCTCGTACGGATCGCAGAGCTCGACCCAGATGCTGCCCGGCAACCTGGTCCCGAACCCCGGGTGCGGCAACGGCAGTACCAGCGGGTGGGTCACCGGCGGCACCGCGCCGACGACCTTCGCGGCCCAGAACGGGTGGGCTTCGGTAGGTCCGTCCTCGTGTCGCTTCACGACCGCCACGATCGCCTCCGGCGGCTACTCCGAGGTCGATGTACGCCCGTATATCGCCAACGTCACAGCGGGAACCCAATACTCGCTCTCGGCCGACCTCAACGTACTCTCGCTCAGCCCCGGGCAGAAGGTCGTCCTGTACGCGACCTGGCGTGACGTCAACGGCAACAGCCTCGGCAAGGTCCAGGCCGCCACTACCAGCTCGAGCGGCCTGATCACGCTTTCGGGCCCGCTGACCGCGCCGGCAGGTACCACCCAGGGTCAGGTCTACATCACGGTCGAAGGCGCCGGCAACGCCGACCTGTACTTCGACAACGTCCAGATGACGGCCGCCGGCACCGGCACCCTGCAGAACCTCTCGGCCCAGCTCTCGAGCCTCACGCCCGGCCAGACCTACCACTACCGCACCGTCGCGACGAGCGCCGCCGGGACCAGCTACGGGCCCGACCAGACCTTCACGACGCCCGGTCCCGACACGACGCCGCCGTCCTCGTCGGCGAGCGCCGTCGCCTACGCCAACTCGAACTCGTGGTCGGTCTCCTACACGGCGGCCGACAACCCCGGCGGCTGGGGCCTGGCCGAGGTCGACCTGTATGCGCAGGCACCCGGTCAGTCTGGCTATAGCAAGGTCGCCTCCGACACCAGCGGCCACACCTCGGGCAGCTTCAACTACATCGCCGCCGCCGGCGACGGCAGCTACAACTTCTACACGGTCGCGACCGACCAGGCCGGCAACACCGAAACCGCGCCGGCGAGCCCCGAGGCGAGCACCCTGCTCGACACCGCCAGCCCGACCTCGACCGCCAGCTCGCCCTCGCAGGCCAGCGGCAGCAGCTGGTCGGTCAACTACACGGCGTCCGACAACCAGGGCGGCTCGGGCCTGGCCGAAGTCGACCTGTACGCCAAGGCCCCCGGCCAGACCGGCTACACGGAGGTAGGCTCAATCGTCGGCTCGAGCGGTTCGGGCAACTTCACGTACACGGCGACGGGCGGCGACGGCAGCTACAGCTTCTACACGCTCGCCAGCGACCAGGCCGGCAACACGCAGGCGACGCCAGCCAGCCCGCAGACGACGACGCTGCTCGACACGACGCCGCCGAGCTCGTCGGCCAGCTCGCCCTCGCAAACGAGCCAGAGCAGCTGGTCGGTCAACTACACCGCAACCGACACACCGGGCGGATCGGGCCTCGCCGAAGTCGACCTGTACGCGCAGGCACCGGGTCAGTCTGGCTACAGCAAGGTCGCCTCCGACACCACCGGCAACGGCTCGGGCAGCTTCAGCTACGCCGCCACCGCCGGCGACGGCAGCTACAGCTTCTACACAGTCGCGACCGACCAGGCCGGCAACGTACAGGCCGCACCCACCAGCCCGCAGGCCACGACGCTGCTCGACACGACGCCGCCGAGCTCGTCGGCGAGCGCGCCCTCACAGACCACGAGCTCGAGCTGGTCGGTCGCCTACACCGCCTCCGATAACCAGGGCGGCTCAGGGCTCGCCGAAGTCGACCTGTACGCCAAGGCCCCCGGCCAGACCAGCTACACCAAGGTCGCCTCCGACACCAGCGGCCACAGCTCAGGCAACTTCAGCTACACCGCCACCGCCGGCGACGGCACCTACAGCTTCTACACGGTTGCGACCGACGCGACCGGCAATAGCGAGACAAGCCCCGCCAACCCCGACACGACCACCGTGCTCGACACGACTGCGCCGAGCTCGTCCGCGAGCTCGCCCTCACAGACCAAGAGCTCGAGCTGGTCGGTCGCCTACACCGCCTCCGATAACCAGGGCGGCTCAGGGCTCGCCGAAGTCGACCTGTACGCCAAGGCCCCAGGCCAGACCAGCTACAGCAAGGTCGCCTCCGACACCAGCGGCCACAGCTCGGGCACCTTCAGCTACACCGCCACGGCGGGCAGTGGCACCTACAGCTTCTACACCCTCGCCAGCGACCAGGCCGGCAACACCGAAACCGCGCCGGCAGGCCCGGACACCACGACCCTGCTCGATGCCACCGCGCCGAGCTCGTCGGCGAGCTCGCCCGCCACCACCAACCAGACGAGTTGGTCGGTCTCCTACACCGCCTCCGATAACCAGGGCGGATCGGGCCTCGCAGAAGTCGACCTGTACGCCAAGGCCCCCGGCCAGACGAGCTACACGAAGGTTGGCACCGAACCGGTTCAAACGGCTCGGGCAGCTTCAGCTACACGGCCGCGGCGGGCAGTGGCACCTACAGCTTCTACACCCTCGCCAGCGACCAGGCCGGCAACACCGAGACCGCGCCGGCCAATCCCGACACGACGACGATCCTCGACACGACGCCGCCTGGCTCCTCGGCAAGCTCGCCCTCGCAAACGAGCCAGAGCAGCTGGTCGGTCTCATACACGGCCTCCGATAACCAGCGGCGGCTCGGGCCTCGCCGAGGTCGACCTGTACGCCAAGGCCCCCGGCCAGACGAGCTATTCGAAGATCGCCTCCGACACCAGCGGCCACGGCTCGGGCAGCTTCACCTACACCGCCACCGCCGGTCTCGGCACCTACAGCTTCTACACGCTCTCAACAGATAAAGCCGGCAACACCGAGACGCCGCCAGCAGGCCCGGACACGACCACTTCGCTGACGGCGGCCTCGACCTCGACGACGGTCACCGCGCCGTCGACCGACACGACCAACACCGCGATCGCGGCGAGCTCTATCGGCTCGGCGCTGTCCGGAGCCAACGCGAACGCCGGCGGTTCGATCACGTTCAAGGTGTTCGGCCCGCAGTCAAGCGCACCGAACACCTGCACGACCGGCGGCACCACGGTCGGCACCGCGTCGGTCAGCGGCAACGGCACCTACCATCCGTCCGCGGGCTTCACGCCATCGAACGGCGGCACCTACTGGTGGTATGCGAGCTACGGCGGCGACAGCACCGACGCGGCATCGAACAGCGGCTGCGGCAACGGCATGACCTCGACCACGGTGGCGAGCTCGACCTCGACCAACGTCGGCGCCCCGACCACCGGTATCGCGGGGTCATCGATCGGCGCATCCTCGATCAGCTCGGCGCTCTCGAGCGCGAGCTCGAACGCCGGTGGCTCGATCACGTTCAAGGTCTTCGGCCCGCAGGCGACCGCCCCCACCACCTGCACGACCGGCGGCACCACGGTTGGCACCGCGTCGGTCAGCGGCAACGGCACCTACCACCCGTCGTCCGGCTTCACGCCATCGTCGGCCGGCGACTACTGGTGGTACGCGAGCTACAACGGCGACTCGAACAACAGCCCGTCGAACAGCGGCTGTGGCTCGAGCATGGGCGAGACCGTCGTGTACAGCGCCAGCAGCGTCGCCAACGCGACCGATACGAGCCGGGCCAACTCGACCACGACCTCCAACTTCACGGTCAAGCCGAACACCACCTACCTGCTGCTCGTGTTCCGCAACTCCTCCTCGGGCGATTCGATCAGCTCGATCTCGAGCACCGGGCTGTCGCCCGCGCTCTCGACGACGTCGTTCACGTCGGTCACATCGCAGAACTTCTCGAGCACCGGCTACCAGTGGGCTTACTACGTGAGCACGGGCAGCAGCGCGAGCGGCACCGGCAACCTGACGGTGAAGTTCAACAAGAGCCTCAGCTTCAACCAGGCGTCCGTCATCGACCTGATCCAGCTCGGAGGCAACAGCACGAGCGCGCCGATCGTGACGACCAACGAGGGCATCGCCAAGGGAACGACAACGACCGCGACCGCGAACCTCCCAAGCGCGCCGGCGTCGGCCGACGCGGGGCTAGTGTTCCTCGGCGGCCTGTCCGATCTCGGCACCTCGGCGCCGACCGCGACGCCCGCACTGACGAGCCAGTTCTACTCGCACCAGAGCTCCGGGAGCGCCGCCTTCTACACGGGCGTCCCGGCCGTCCAGAACGAGTCGCTGCGCGTCAGCTTCGGCGTCAGCTGGGGCACGCTCGCGCTCGAGATCCGCCACGGCTGAGTCCCGGCGGGAGCCGGTCGTACAAACGTCCACGTAGGTTGGCGGATCGCTCGCCAGCGGTCCAGCGGCGTCGATGAGACGCCTGCAACAGGACTAGCAAGCCACCTCCCGACAAGAGCAAACTCGTCGCGAGGCGAGGACGCAAAGCCACGGGACCCCGACGCGGGGTCAGCCGGGTTACCGAAGGAGTCCTCTCAGGGTGGTGGCACCACCAACGGAGGAAGACCATGGCTGGCATCTATCGGGTGCCCCGCGCGGTGATCGCATGCGCGGGTGCTCTCTCACTTGGGGCCGTCGCAGCGATCCCACTGGCAGGTAGCCCCGCCGCGACGTCGGCCAGCCCGATCAGGCTGGCGTCGGCACGCGTGTGCGCAACCGGTGCGGGAAAGCGGCGCCACGTACTCAAGCGGCACGCCTACAAGCGGCACGCCCACGCTCATCACGCGTCCGCCCGCAAGACGCATGGGACCGACAACCGCGGGCTCGGATGTGAGCCTGCCCTCCGCCATCGCTTCACGATCGCGTACTGGCGCCAGCCGGAGCATCGCCACCAGACGCCGTCGACGACAACCACAACGCCGTCAACGACAACCACAACGCCGTCGACGACAACCACGACGCCGTCAACGACGACAACCACCACCACGACGACGCCGACCACAACCACCCCGACCGGGACCAACCCGACCCCGAACCCGCTGTGGAATGGCGACTTCTCGGCCGGCAACTGGTCGCAATACGACGGCTCGCCCGCCTATCACCCGGACGGTAACCCGGCCGACTACTCGATCGTCAACAGCCCGACCCCGTCCGGCTTCGCCCATTCGTTCGACGCCACGATCGAGAGTGGCACCACCTCGATCAAGGCCGGCCAGAGCGGCGAGCGGACGCTGCTGACGCTGTGGCCAGACGATGGCGACGGGACCCAGGGCCTCAGCCGTGGCTATCAGGGAGCAAGCACCTGGTACCGCGACGAGATCTACTTCCCGGCCAGCTATACGCCGACCAAGAACTCGGACTTCAACTGGGTGTTCGAGATGCACAACTTCCCAGACAACGAAGGCGACGCGATGCTCTCGTGCGGAGTCGACACTTCAGTGAACCCGGCCGGTCCGTTTTCCGACGGCGGCGGCTATGGCAGCGGCGCGACCCCCGAGCGGTTCTCCTGCCGGATCTTCGGCGGCGGCTCGCCGACCTATCCGTTCGACAGCTACAGCTCGCAGAACTGGTACCAGAACCCGGCCGTCCAGTACGACTACATGATCGGTCTGAACAGCATCCCGAGGGGCCAGTGGCTCGACATGGTCTGGCACATCAACTGGGACTGGCGCTCGCAGGCAGACGGCGGCCAGGGCGGCGTGAGCTGGTGGATCAACGGCCAGCAGGTCGGCTCCTACACCGGGCCGACGCTGCTCTACCTGAGCAACGCGCCGGGTCGGACCGGCGGCGGCGCCAATCAGGCGTATCTCCAGGACGGCCTCTACCGGCCGACCGACTCGAGGCGCAGGGTACGCGCAGCCGACGACCAACGTGTACCACGCCGGGACGATGATCGGTTCGAGCGCAGCCTCGATCGGCGAGAACCTCCCCTAGCGGACAACAGGGACCCAACCAGTCAGCGCCCGCGCATCCCAACCGTGCGCGGGCGCTGACGTACTCTGGGCAGATGGACCGCACGCAGAGCACGGCCCGGCGGGGCCACCGGGCGCGCGTCGTAATGCTGCTCGAGAACGACTTCTATCCGGATGACACGCGCGTCTGGTACGAGGCCTCGAGCCTGGTCGCCCATGGCTATCAGGTCCGCGTGATCGCCCCTCGCCGCCCAGGCCAGCGCTCGCGCGAGCTCGTCGACGGGGTCGAGGTCGAGCGCTTCTGGCTGCCGATCGATCACTCCGGGCGTCTCCACGAGCAGCTCGGCGAGTACCTGATCGCGCATCCGCAGCTGTGGGCGCGGGGGGCGCGGGCAGTGTTCGACGACGCCGACGTACTGCACCTGCACAACCCTCCCGACACGCTGTTTTTTCCGGCGATGCTCGCCCGCCGCCGCGGTTGCAGGGTCGTGTTCGACCAGCACGACCTTTTCCCGGCGCTGGTGCAGGAGAAGCTCGGCGATGGGCTCCCGCTCGCGCTCGCGCGCCATGCGCAGCGGATGACGATCCGCTTCGCGAACCTCACGATCGTCACCAACGAATCTCATCGAGAGGCCGCGATCGACGCCGGCGCCGAGCCAGAGCGCGTGATCGTCGTCCGCAACGCCGTCCCGCAGTCGGTCGTCGAGCAGCCGCGACCGCTTCGATCAGGGCGACTCGACGATCCCCACCTCGTCTACGTTGGGGCGATGGGCCGCCAGGATGGAGTCCTCCACCTCGCCGACGTCCTCCGCGGCGTGATCGCCGACCACGGGCTGTCGGGGGCGCGGATGACGGTCGTCGGCTTCGGCGAGGAGCGCGAGCCGCTCGAGCGCCGGCTCGCCGAGCTCGGCCTCTCAGACCGGGTCACGCTCACCGGTCGCGTCCCGCATCAGCGTGTTCTGGAACTGCTCGGCGACGCCGACATCTGCCTGGACACGGCGCCGTGCACGGAGTTCAACCACCAGACGACGATGGTCAAGATCATCGAGTACCTGTCGCTCGGGCGGCCGACGGTCGCGTTCGCGCTGCGCGAGACCGAGCGCACCGCGCGCGACGGCGCCGCGCTGGCGGCATGCGGCGACTGGGACGGATTGATCGCGCTCGTGGCAGAGCTGGCCGCGTCCGAGCAACGGCGCGCGGAGCTTGCCCAGCGCGGGCGCGCGCGCGCCGCCGAGCTGACCTGGGAGCATTCGGAGGCCGCACTGCTCGACGGCTACGAGCAACTGCTTGCGGGGCAACTGGCGCACTGACGAGACCACCTCGGCTACACTCCCCGCCCGCTGGATGTCGAAGGCCAAGCGGTATCAGCGAATCCGCTTGCGGATTCGGGTCCTGGGACTGGGACTGGCTGTCATGCTGATCGCGAGCGCGCAAGCGCTCGGGACGGTCACGCCGAACGCTGCGCGCGCCGGCGCCCGCACGCTTCTGCAGGCGCTCGCGCTGCCGAGATTGCATCCGTCCTGGAACGGCGACTTCGCGAGCGGGACCTGGTCGGCTTACAACGAATCGCCTCGCTTCCATCCGGACGGCAATCCGGCCGACTTCGCGATCGTCCGACACCCGGCACCACCGGGCTTCCGCCACTCGTTCAAGGCGACCGTCCAATCGGGCACCGGCTCGATCATCCCGGGCGAGCCGGGGGAGCGGACGATGCTGACCGTATGGCCGGGCGACACGGATGCCGGCGTCCACGACCCGACGCGCGCCTACCAGGGAGCCAACAGCTGGTATCGCGACGAGATCTACTTCCCGTCCAACTTCCACCCGACCCGAGATACGGCCTTCAACTGGGTCTATCACCTGCACGAGTACCCGGATCCCTACGGCGTCGCCAACCTCGCGCTGTCGGTCGTGACGGATACCAGCGACCACGGCGGGCCGGACAACCGCGGACGGCTGTCGACCCGGATCGTCGGCGGCGGGTCACCGGCCGACCCGATCGACGCCACCCGGCACGGGCAGATCCTGTACGGATCGGACACCTACCGGCGCAATCGCGCGGTCCGCCAGCGCTGGATCGTCGGTCCGCGGTTCAAGCGGCGGCGCTGGGACGACTTCGTCTGGCACGTGCATTGGGACTGGCGCTCGAACCGCCACGGGGGGCACGGGTTCGTCCAGTACTTCATCAACGGGCGCCGGATCGGCTCCTACCACGGCCCAACCCTGTTCTACTACGCCAACAACGGCACCGGTCACGGCGGCCCTGGCCAGGCATACCTGAAGGACGGCTTCTACCGTCCCACCAATCGTGATGCCGGCTACGCCCAGCCGACCGTCAGCGTCTATGACGCAGCGACGATGATCGGCCCGACGGCAGCTTCGATTGGGGAACGCCTGCGCTGAGCGCCGGCGGGACGGGCCAGGACTTAGGCTCAGGCAAGCGCCGTCTGCCAGGACTGAGGCTCAGGCGAGCGCCGTCTTGACGACGATTCCCTGCCCGGTTGGTGACGCAAGGACGGAAAAGCCGAGCTCCTCGCTGAGCTCATCGGCCGCCCGGCGCGTTGCCTCCCATGAGTCAATCCCCGAATATCCATAGTCGTCGAAAACAACGATGGCTCCCGGCGGCATTCCAGGCCAGAAATGACGCACGGCGGCCCGCTCCGGCGGCGCGTGGTTCAGGTCGACATGCAGAAATGCCACCTGCTCAGGGCTTTCGACGAGCGCGTCGGGCAACTCGCCAACCACCAGGCGAGCACCTCGCCACTCCGCAAAGTTCCTGCGGACCTCGTCAACGCCTGTCGCATAATATGGACTCGTCTTTGCGGTGCGGACTCCCGCGGAATCGACCCAGGTTTCCTCGAATGTGTCGTATAAGTAGAACGGCCGGTCGTCCCACTTGAGGTACTCACAGATTGCGGACGCCATGAACCCGCGACCGGTGCCGCACTCCACGAACGCTCCCTCGACCGCCGCCGCGACCGACGCCGCCCACAGCACGGTGTGCACACGCCAACGGATTCCATAGTCCCAACCGCCCGCTCTGACAGCTCGCAGATACGCCCGGCGGAAACGATCGTCGTCGACAAACGAGTGGCCATGGTGGGTCCACAACCCATCCTCGGCATAGAACGGGTGAGGCTCGCGTTCCACCAGCTCGAGCCGCGCCGATGTCCACGGGTTACGATTGAACGCCTGAACTCCCGCAACAAGAGCATTATGCAGCGCGCGTGGACGTTTCACAGCCCTACCGTACCGAACTCATATGGCGCACGGGTTTCGGGTACCTCCAGCCTCATGGGCGTGCAAACCCTCGCCGCGTGAGGGCCTCGACGCCCGGGTTGCGATCTCGCCGATGTGCAAGGAAACGCCGGGCGACCGCCGGAGAGACGGCCGCAGCCGCGGCCTTTGCCCTGCTGGATGGAGAGAGACCCTCGCCAAACATGAGCTCGAGCGATCGCCGCCGCGCATCGGTGGCACCTGACTGCACGGCAAGGTGGACACGCTCCCGCATCATTCGAGCACGGTAGGCCCGCAGCGCGGCCTCGGCCGAGGAGCGCTCGCTCGCGGTCAGCCTTGAGTCTCTCAGCGTCTTGCTCATCATCGTGATCAGAGCGTCCGCGTTCGCGACACCATCAGCCGACGATCGGCTCCCGGGAGTGAGTCGCCAGCGGTACAGCGGCTCGTCCACGTATACGACCACAGCGCCGTCGAGAACCAGCCGTATGAAGCACTCCCAATCCTGCATCACCGAAAAGCTCTCGTCATAGCCTCCGACAGCGATAAGGCGTGATCGGCGAATCGCGGGCCAGAGGAAGAAACAGCGCCGCAGAATTGCCCGGCGCTGATCGGCAGACTGAAACGGGTGAATCTCGCTGAGAGTGACAACGCGTTCGCCGTCATACTCAACGACGGCGTCGGTCGCGACGATGTCGGCATCCGGCCGCGTAGCAATGGCCTCGGCGATTGCCTCGATTCTTCGCGGAAGAAACGCATCATCCTGGTCGAGCTGAATTAGAAACTCTCCCTTTGCCGCACGAGTGGCGGCATTCATCGCCGAAGCGATTCCGCCGTTGTCCTTGCGGATCACGGTGACCTGAGCCCGAAGTGGGCCGAGACCTGCGTCGAGATCGTCGGGGGAGCCGTCGTCACAGATCACGATCTCGCTCGGCTGGAGCGTCTGGTTCAGAACCGACTCGACCGCTTCACGGATGAAATCGCGCCCCCGGTAATAGGGAATAACGACACTCAGCGAAGGCGATCCCGCGACCATACTCAGAGGCTAGCGGACCTCGCGATGGCGAATGAACCGTGACCTGTACATCAGTGTCGAGACCGACCCGCAGAGCAGGTCGCCGCGCATCTACCGCACGAGCCCGCGCGCCCAGTTGATCGCCGGGTAGGTGCGGGTCAGCTTCGGAGCCACCAGCCGCACCACGGGCCTCAGGATGGGCCTGCCCGTCTGGTCGTAGGCCGGCGGGCTCAGCTGCACCTCGCCGTTGAAGCCGAGCTTGTAGCGGGTCTGGCCGGTGGCGGCATTGGTCGGGACGCGCTCGCCGGCGAGCAGCCGATGGCCGATCGGCAAGTCGATGTTGCCGAGGTCATACCAGCCAAGGCCTTCTCGGCAGGCCCATTCGATCGCCGACCACTGCAGGAACTCGTTGGGGTGCAGATCGGGATGCTCACGGTTCCAGCCCCCATACAGGTACTCGCAGGTGTCACCGTAGACGATCAGCAGGATCGCCGACAGCACCCGTCCCTCGTGCTCGGCGACCAGCAGCCGCCCGGTGCCACGAGACGTGAACGACCGCCAGGCCTGCTCGTAGTAGCGGCGCGGAAACAGGTGCATGCCAGGTTGGCGCTCGGCGGTCGCGGCAAGGAGATCGGCGAACGTCGACAGGTCTCGCTCGCCGCCCTCCCGCACGACCACGGCACCCCTCCGCTTGGCCTTGCGGATGTTCGCCCGCAACCCTTTGCGCAGCGAGGCGATCACGGCATCGGGATCGGCCTGGAGCTTCACGCGCATCGCTGCTCCGCGCGCAAGGCGGACGTCGCTGGCGACGAACCCGCGATCGCAGAGCACGCGCTGAAACTCGCCTGACTCGAACGCCGTCGGCTGCAGCTTCAGCCAGGTGACGCGCCGGCGAGTGCAGAGCGCGAGCAGCTCGTCGATCACCACAGCCAACGCGCCTGGATCGCGGACCGGCGGTGTACTGGGAACGACGACGATCGAGCCGGCCAACGGGACCTTTCGAAACAGCGCCTGGGCGCCGCCCACCAACTCGCCGTCGCGGCGCGCGGTCACGCGCTCGGCTGCCCATCCGACGGTCCCCTTGACCTCGGCCCACGCCGATGTCTGCGTGTAATGGCCGCCGGCCTCCTTGACGAACTGATCCCAGCGGTCCGCGGTCAGACGGTCATGGTGCGGTTCGACACGCGTCGACAGCTGGTCTCCCAGTAAGTTGATCTGCTCTCCCAGAATGCGACTCACCCTCCTTGGTGTGCGCCCAACTGTTGGGGAATCCTACAGCCTGAGTGGGGGACCTCGCCACGCTCACAGGTGCGCTGCTACGGGAGGTACTCGTACATCACGGTCGAGTTTGGCCGCGACCACCGGCGACTCGGGCGCCAGCCGCGCAGCCGCCGAACCACTCGCACTCGACCGCCCGCGATCAGCCACTCGTGCTCGACGGGGTTGAAGTAGATGATCCGCACCGGCTGACGCGCGGCATCGAGCAACCGCTCCACCGCGGTCTCGAACACCTTGCCCTTGAACGGGTTGTAGAAGAACGCGACGGTGATGTCCGGCGGCGGCTCGAAGTCGAGCACATCGGCCGTGACCAACTCGACGCTCGGGCACCGCAGCCGCTCGGCGTTGCGGTCGAGGTTGGCCTGCGCGATCTCGTTCAGCTCGGGCGACAGCTCGAGCCCGATCACACGCTTGAACGGGTACCGGGCGGCGGCCTCGTAGACGATTCGCCCCATTCCGGATCCGTAGTCGATGAACACGTCGCGATCGGAGACCGACCGCGCGGGGAGGATCCGCGGCAGGATCGACCATCCGGTCGCCTTGTACGGGTAGCGCTCGGGATCCTCGAGACCGAGCTCGTCGAGCATCACCACGCCCTCGGTCCGTAGATCCGCGCCGCGCACGAAGATCGCCCTGCCGATCCGCTCGCGCCAGCGAACGTAGTAAGGCCGGACCAGCCTCAGGATCGCATTGATGCCGGGTGGCACTTGCCCTCAGTCGCGCGAGGACCCGCGCCCGAGGATCCGGTGGGCGATCGGCCTGAGGCGATCGAGCCGGGGAGCGAGCATCCGCGTCGGCCACCCCAGCCCCGGCTGGAACGAGCGGTCGTAGGCCCGCGGGCAGAGCATCACCTCGCCGCCGGTGCCGAGCTTGAAGTGAGTCGTGCCGCGTCGGCCCTCCTCCGGCAGTTCCCGGCCGGCGAGCTTGGCTTGCGCAACCGACTCGAGGATCCCCTCGAGATCGTAGTAGCGGTAGCCGCGCTCGCGCGCCCACTGCATCGCGTGCCAGTGCATCAGCTCGTTCGGATGCAGGTTGGTTCGCACGCCCGACCAGGCGCCCATCTTGTAAACGACCGTATCGGCGAAGCCGACCGGGACCATGCCTGCGAGGACCCGGCCGTCGTGCTCGGCCAACAGCAGCTCTGCGCGCGGGCCGAAACGCTCGAGGATCTCGGCGTAGTACTCGAGCGGATACGCCGAGAACCCCTGCCGACGGCTCGTATCGGCGAGGATCACGCCGAACTCGGACAGGCCCGCGCTGCCGGCCTCACGGATCGTGATCCCCTTGCGCGTGGCTTTGCGGATGTTCGCACGCGTGCCCGATCGCATCGCCGCCAGCAGCTCGTCGGGCTCGCGCGCGAGGTCGACGATCACGGTCGCGACCGGCGCCGCGAATACCGGGCTGGCGACGTATCCGCGCGCTAGCAGCATTGGCTCGATCGCGCCGCCGCCGACGGGCGGCTGCACCTTCAGGTACAGGATCCGCGCGCGGCGGCAAAGCGGCCCGAGGCCGTCGAGCACCCGACCGATCACGGCCGGATCGCGATCGCGCGCCAGTGGGCCGCGTGGGCAGTACGCGATCGAGCCCACAGGCAGTCGCCGCAGCAGCAGCTGGCAGCCGCCGATCAGCTCCTCGCCGCTGCGCACCTGGAGGCGAAGCGGTCGCCACCCCTGCTTCGCCTTGACCTGTGCCCATGGGCTGCTCTGGAGGTGGTGGCCCCCGGGCACCTCGTCGACGAACGCATCCCAGGCCGGGTCAGACGCCAGTGTCGAGATCGCGCTCGACATCCCGGCGCCGAGGGACTCAGCGTCCAGTGGTAACAGTTCTCGCTCCACGTGCCCGCGGCGACGCTACCACCAGACGTGGCGCCCGCGCAGGCGCCGGATCGCCTTCGTCCTGCTCGGATTCAACCGGGGAGCGACAAGCCGCGTCGGCCACACGAGCGGCCGCTGGAAGGACCGGTCATACGCGCGGGGGTACAGGGTCACGTCCCCGCCCATTCCGAGCTTGTACGCCGTCGTCCCGCGGCGGCCCTCCTCGGGCAGTTCCTCCCCCGCCAGCTTCGCCCGGGCAACCGACTCGAGGATCCCGTCGAAATCGAAGTAGCGGTAGCCGTGGTCCTGGGCCCACTGCATGCCGTACCAGTGCATCAGCTCATTCGGGTGCAGCTTCTCGTGCCGCCCTGACCAAGCGCCCATCACGCCGACGAAGGTGTCACCGTAGCCGAGGTTGAACGCTCCGGCGAGAACCTCGCCGTCGCATTCGGCGAGCACGAGCTGCGCGCGCTGTCCATCGCCGAACAGACGGAGCATCTCGCCGTAGCGGTCGAGCGGGTACGCCGCGAAGCCCTCGCCGCGCCGGCGGCGGGTCTCCTCGAGCAACTCTCCGAACGTCGGCAGACCGGCCGCTCCGACCTCGCGCACGACGACGCCCTTCTTGATCGCCTGGCGGATCGCCTGCCGCTTGGAGTGGCGCATCCCCGCGAGGATCTCCTCGCGCGGGCGCGCGAGGTCAACCCGCACGGTCGCGACGTAGGCGGCGGGCATCGCGCTGATGACGTAGCCGCGAGCGCGCAGCATCGACTCGGTTGCGTCGCCGCCGGCGGGCGGCTGGACCTTGAGGTACAGGATGCGCTCCGCGCGCGCCAGTCCTCGCAGTGCGTCGAGCACGCCGGCGATCACGGCCGGGTCGCGGTCGCGCGCCAGCGGACCGCGCGGGGCATACGCGATCGACCCGAGCGGCAACGGGCGAACGAGCAGCTGACAGCCGCCGACCAGCTCGCCGTCGCGATAGGACTTCAGGCGCACCGCCCGCCAGCCATCCCTCGCCTTCAGTTGCCCCCACAGGCTCGTCTGGAGGTGATGCCCGCCTGGGGCCGTCTCGACGAACCGATCCCATTCGGGATCGGACTCGAGCGCCGACGCGGCGACGCCCGCGCGAACGTCGGGGTTCTGGTTGCCAACCACCAAGTCTCGAATTCCCGCTTCCATTGCCATTGGCCGATTCCCCCAGAGGCCAACTCTATGGTCGACCCGATGGTAGCGGCGGCTCGGGCGCCACGCGCACTACTGGCCCTATCGGCAACGGGCGCCGCTAGCGCAACCGCCGGGTGTGATCTCGCTCGCGACCGAGGCGCCTGGGTTTCAATCGCGGGCGCCGCGGCGGCCGGTCGGCCTGGGCCCCCCGCCGGCGCTCGCGCTCGCGATCCTCGCTGAGGCCGACCTCATAGAAGACCAGGCTGGTCAGCAGCACAAACCCGAGCGCGATCAGCACGAACGCGAGGATCTCGCCGGTGCCGCCGGCAACGAAGATCGCGGCGGCGGCTCCGGCGAGAACGAGCATTCCGACCAGTCCATAAGAAAAAATGCGCGAGCGAGCGGACATCAGTCGACTGGTCGGCTAACGTGCTCGGTGGATCACGACTGATACCCAACTTTCCAGGGTATTCAGTGCTGACGGGCAGTTCATCGGGATCGGATCAGCAGCGCGAAGGTCGTTGGTCAATGGGATGCAGGCGGACAGTGCTATTGCGAGGCGAACACATGACCTATACGATGATCCTCAAGATTTCCCGATCTCGGCGCGGGAGGGCAGAATCGGGCGATTGTCCGCGCATGTGAGGGGATTGGCCTTGTGCGGTAGGGAAGGAATAGCGACTTGCGGTACGTCATAACTGGCGGAGCCGGGTTCATCGGCTCTCACATAGCCGATGCGCTGGTTTCCAAGGGGGACGCAGTTGTGATTCTCGACGATCTCAGCACGGGGAGGGTCGAAAATCTCGAGCACCTGACGACGAGCGGCGCGATCGACTTCGTCGCCGGGTCGGCGACCGACGCGGACCTCGTCGACGAGCTGCTCGCCGACTGCGACTGCTGCCTTCACCTCGCCTCAGCGGTCGGGGTCAAGCTCGTCGTCTCCAACCCGCTCGAGACGCTGCGGCGGATCGTCAAAGGCTCCGACGTCGTGATCTCGGCCGCGGCGCGACGCGGCAAGCGGGTCATGTTCGCGTCGACCTCCGAGGTCTACGGCAAGAACTCAGAAGGGGCTCTGCACGAGGATTCCGACCGCGTGCTCGGCTCGGCCTTCAAGAGCCGGTGGTCCTACGCGATCGCCAAGTCCTACGGCGAGGCGATTGCACATGGCTATCACCGCGAGCACGGCGCCGACACGGTCGTGTTTCGCCTGTTCAACACGATCGGACCCCGCCAGCGCGGGATGTACGGGATGGTCGTCCCGCGGTTCGCGCGTCAGGCGGTCCTGGGCGAGGACGTGACCGTCTACGGAGACGGCAGCCAGTCGCGCTGCTTTCTGCACGTGCAGGACGCGGTCACCGCGATCCTCGGGCTCGCCGAGCTCGATCGCGCCAGCGGCCAGGCGTTCAACATCGGGAACCCCTCCCCGATCACGATCCTGCAGCTGGCGGAGCGCGTGATCGCCCGGGCGAGCTCACGCTCGGCGATCGCCTTCATCCCGTATGACGAGGCGTATGACGAGGGATTCGAGGAGTTGGGACGTCGTCGGCCCGACACGAGCTCGCTCGAGCAGCTGCTCGACTGGGCGCCAACGCGCACGTTGGATGAGGCCCTGGACGATGTGATCGCCTACCAGCGCATGGAGGTCGCGATCGAGTCCTCGCGGCCGGCCTCCGCGGCCTTTGCTCCCGCCCCCGACGTGGCACCAGCCTGATGGCCCCGCGGGTGCTGGTGACAGGGGGAGCCGGGTTCATCGGCTCACACATCGCCGCGCACCTGCTGCAGCGCGGCTGCGACGTGCGGGTGCTGGACAACTTCGCCACCGGTCGCCGCTCCAATGTGACGTCGCTCGGGGATGAGATCGAGCTGGTCGAGGGCGACATCCAGAGCTACGAGCGCGTCACCAAGGCGACCGCGGGCTGCGAGGTCGTGCTCCACCAAGCCGCACTGCCATCAGTCCCGCGTTCGGTGCAGGATCCGCTGACGAGCAATGCCACGAACGTGATCGGAACGCTCAACGTGCTGCTGGCAGCGCGCGATCACGATGTCCGGCGCGTGGTCGTCGCGTCGTCCTCGTCGGTCTACGGCCCGGGCACGGGGACGGCCGCCAAGCGCGAGAACCAGTCAGCGACGCCGATCTCTCCGTACGCGACCGCGAAGCTCGCCGGCGAGGGGTACGCGCGCAGCTTTCACGAGGTCTACGGCCTCGAGACGGTCGCGCTGCGCTACTTCAACGTGTTCGGCTCGCGTCAGGACCCGACCTCACAATACGCGGCCGTGATCCCGAACTTCATCACCGCGCTGATGTCAGGCCAGCCACCGGTGATCTTCGGCGATGGCGAGCAGTCCCGCGACTTCACGTACGTCGCCAATGTAGTGGCTGCAAACATGCTCGCGATCGACGCCCCCGGCGTCGCCGGAAAGGTCTACAACGTCGCCTGCGGCGAGCAGGTGTCGCTCAACCGCCTCGTCCGCGAGCTCAAGGACCTGCTCGACTCCGACGTCGAGCCGGCGTACGCGGCTCCGCGCGCCGGCGACATCCGGCACTCGCTTGCCGACCTCGAGGCCGCCCGCCGCGAGCTTGGCTACGAACCCGCCGTGCATCTCCGCGAGGGCCTCGAGCAAACGATCGAGCACTTCCGCTCCGAGCAACCCGAAACCACCTCGGGACGGTGGGCGCGGTGACGGCCGCCGAGACAGCCCTCGTTGCCTTCGCCGCTGCGGGCGCGGTCACGTTCGTGCTAACGCCCGCGTCGATCCGGATCGCCCGCAGGACGGGCTTCCTCGATCACCCGCGCGACTACCGCAAACACGACTCGCCGACGCCGTTCCTCGGCGGCACGGCGGTGCTGTTCGGCTTTCTGATCGCCGCGGCGATCATCGCCCCGCTGCCGTCGAAGCTGCTGGTGCTGCTCGGCTGGGCGGTGGCGATGTGGCTGCTGGGAACGCTCGACGATCGGATCGCGGTCGCGCCGAAATGGCGCGTCCTTGCGGCGGCGGCCGCGGCGGTCTCCCTGAACCGCGCCGGTCTCGGCTGGACGACCTCGGCGGGAACCGTCGTCGACATCGTGCTCGCGATCGCCTGGGTCGTTGGCCTCGTCAACGCGCTGAACCTGATGGACAACCTCGACGGCGCCTGCGGCACGGTCGCGTGCGTAGCCGCTGCCGGGATCGGGCTGTTGGCCGCGATCAAAGGTGACACGCCGATCGCCGGCCTCGCGTTCGCGCTCTCCGGCGCCTGCGCCGGCTTTCTGCCATGGAACTTGTGCCGGCCGGCGAGGATCTTCCTCGGCGACGGCGGCAGCATGCCGATCGGGTTCCTGCTCGCAGCGCTCGCGATGGCCACCTCACGCCACGCCCAGGGCGGCAACGCAGGGCTGCTGGTCGGCGCCCTGCTGGTCGGACTGCCGATCCTCGACGTCACGCTCGTGAGCCTCTCGCGCACGCGCCGCGGCGTCTCGCTGATGACCGGCGGGCGCGACCACCTCACTCATCGCGTGCTGCTGAAGGTCAACACACCGAGGCGCGTGGGCGCGCTCCTGGCCGTCGGCCAGGGGTGCCTGTGCGGGCTCGCGATCGCCGGCTACGAGCTCGGCGCCGGCGCCGTGATCGGCTTCGCGTTCGCCGCCTTCGTCGCCAGCATCGCGGCGATCCTTGTGCTCGACACCGAGGGCTGGCGGCCACCCGGGATCGCAAGCGGATCGGACCCGGAGTTCACGAGCACGCAGGCGAGCCCGACCTCGGTCGGCGCTGACTCGGGTTGACGGCGGGCGAGCCGCAATCACCCGGCCGGGCGATCCGCGTCGTCCGCGTCATCGCCAGGCTGAACATTGGCGGCCCCGCGATCCAGGCGATCACGCTCAGCGCCCGCCTCGAGCGCTACGGCTACACGACGACGCTCGTGCGTGGGACCGAGGGGCCCGACGAGGGCAACATGGACCATCTGGCAGCGGAGCTTGGCGTGCGTCCGTTGCTGGTCGGCTCGCTGCGCCGCAACCCCGGCCGGCATGACCTCGCCGCGCTGCTGTCGCTGATCCGGATCATCCGACGCGAGCGCCCGCAGATCGTCCACACGCACGCGGCCAAGGGCGGCACGCTCGGGCGCGTCGCCGCGATTGCGGCGTTTCCACTCCGCCGCCGGCGGCCGATTCTGATCCACACCTACCACGGTCATTCGCTGACCGGCTATTTCTCGGCGCGGACGGCCGCGTTCTACCGGGCGATCGAGTGGCTGCTCGGGCGCGTCAGCGACCGGCTGATCGCAGTCAGCGAGGAGGTCCGTGACGAGCTCGTGCAGCTGGGCGTAGCGCCGGCGACGAAGTTCGAGGTGATCCCGCTCGGATTCGACCTGTCCGCGTTCTCCCCCGCCGCGGCCGACCGCGCGCGGGCGCGAGCCGCGCTGCGCGCGGAGCTCGGAATCGCCGCCGATGCCACGGTCGTGACGCTGGTCGCGCGACTGGTCCCGATCAAGCGTGTCGACCGTTTCCTGCGCGTTGCGCGAGCGCTCCACGACATCCCCGGCGTCCGGTTTCTGATCGTCGGCGACGGTGAGCTGCGCGAGACACTGCGCTCCTCGGCGGACGCCCGAGCGCTCGGCGACCGGCTGGCGTGGGCGGGCTTCCGCGAGGACATGCCGGCCGTGTACTTCGCCAGCGACCTCGTCGTCCAGACCTCGGACAACGAGGGCACGCCGGTCAGCCTGATCGAGGCGCAGGCGGCGGGCGTGCCCGTCGTCAGTACCAGGGTCGGCGGATCGGCGAGCGTGGTGCCCGGTCGCTGGCTCGCGCCCACACAGGACGAGGACGGCCTGGCCGCAGCCGCACGCGAGCGTGCGAGCGCCGAGCGATCCGTCGACGAGCTCGCCGCCCGCGCCGAGGAGATCCGTGCTCGCTACGGCCTCGCCCGGCTCGTGCAGGAGATCGACTCGCTCTACCGGCGTGAGCTGGGCCTGCGCGGCGCGCGATCGGCGCGTGCGGCGAACTGAGTACGGGCCGTGGGCGACGGGCTCGGGCGCTAGCGTGTGCGCCATGACTCGAGCCGCCCGGGGAGTCGCCCGGTCCTACGAAGCCCTCGCGTCTCGGGTCAGGGTCTGGTGGATCCGGGCGCGCTATCCGAACGCCGCGATCGACCGGCGAACGCGGATCGAGCGGGGCTGCCGGATCATCTGCACCGACAGCTCGCGGCTCAGGCTCACCGGCTGCCACATCTCGGCCGGATCGGCGCTGGTGGCGGACAATGGCGGTGAGCTCGTGCTCGAGCGTACCTTCGTCGGCCGCGGATCGGTGATCGTCGCGCGCGAGTCGATCTCGATCGGCGCCGGCTGCCTGTTCGGCGAGATGGTCACAATGCGCGACCAGGACCACCGGGGAGACGAGTTCCTGACCGCGCCGATCCGGCTCGGCGAGCGCGTCTGGTTGGGTGCCAAGGTGACGGTGCTGCGCGGAACGACAATCGGCGCCGACGCGGTGATCGGCGCCAATGCCGTCGTCGTTCGGGATGTCCCGTCCGGCGCTCGGGCCGTCGGCGTGCCCGCGACCGTGCGCTCCGAGCGCATCCCGGGATAGCGGCCGCGACGGGGATCGCTCGATGCTGATCGCGGAAGCCCAGTGGGTCGCCGAGCGGCTGGCCCGGTTTGGGCTCGGTCCGGCGCGGACGGTCGTCGACGTGGCCTCCTCGACGGAGGAGTACCGGCGGCTGCGCCAGCCGTACGTCGACTATCTGGTGTTTCGCCCCCTGCGCCAGGCCGGTGTCCCGATCATCCACCTCGACGCCAAGCACGATCCGGGAGTCGATCTGGTCGCGGATATCGCCGCCGAGACGCTGACGCCGTCGCTTGAGGCGATCGGAGACGTCGTCGTATGCTGCAACCTGCTCGAGCACGTTCGCGAGCGCTCGCGGGTCCTGGGCAATCTGCGGACGCTGACGAAGCCCGGCGGTCACGTCGTGATCACCGTTCCCCACCGTTACCCGCCACACGCCGATCCGATCGACACCGGGTACCGGCCGTCGCCGCCCGAGCTCGCGGACGAGGTCGCGCGCGTGTTGAGCGTGCGCGATGCCAGCCTGATCGAGAGCGCGCCAGCCTCGCTCTCGGTTCCCGACGGTCCATCTACGCGGATCGCCTACTACGTTCTGAGAACGATCCTGGCGCGCGGCGCGCGAGGGCGGATGCCGCGCCTGTGTCTGGTCTCCGCCGTCGTCGCGCAGCGGACATGAGCTTCCCCGAGGAGGCCGAGGCACCGCTGGCGGTCCGCGTTGCGAGGAGCGCGCTGTGGTCGATCGGCGGCCAGGCCGCGATTCTGATCGCGAGCTTCCTGGCGGCGCCGTTCACGATCCGCCTGCTTGGCCCGGCGGCCTACGGCCTGTGGTCGCTGCTGGTCAGCCTACGGTCGTATTTCGCGCTGGCCGACCTTGGAATGGCGACCGGCTCGACCCGATTTGCGGCCCAGCGCTATGCGCTCGGTGACGCCCGCGGCGAGGCGGCTGCGATCTGGACCGCAACCGCGATCACCACGACCCTGACCGGGATCGCGGCGGTCGCCGGGGTGATCGCGGCGCCGGCGTTGCTTTCCGACGTCCTCCACATCCACGGCGCGCTGTACCACGACGGCTTGATCGCGATGCGCGTTCTGTTCCTCGCCGCGATCCCGTTCGCGATGGTCACCACGATCAACACCCCACAGCAGGTACGGCTGCGGTGGCGCAGCCTGACGCTCGCGACCTCGGGCCCCGCCGTCGTCCAGGTCGCGGCCGCTCCGCTGGTGCTGGTCGCGATCGATCGCAACGTGATCCCGCTGGCCGCGCTGACGCTCGCCGCGAACCTCGCGGCGGTGCTCGCAAACCTGTTCATCGCAAGGCGCCTTCAGCCCGCATTGTCGCTCGTCCGAGTGCAGCGCGCGCTGCTGGGGCCGCTGTCGCGCTATGGCGCGGCGCTCGCGATCTCCGGTTTCGCCTCGATCCCGCTCGCCAACGCCGAGCGCTTCCTGCTGGGGTACTTCCGCTCGCCGACGGTGGTCGCCTATTACGCCGTCGCGGCCACCCTGGGCTCGATGCTCGTGATCATCCCGGCCGCCGCGGCTCAGCCGATGCTGCCCGCCTTGACGCGCCTGGCCGCGCAGGGGCAGACCGATGCCCACCGCCGGCTGTACGGACAGGTCCTCCAGGGCGTGTTCGCGATCGCCACGCCCGTCGCCGTGCTGATGGCGTTCGTGGCGCAACCATTTCTGACGGTCTGGGCAGGGCCGGCGTACGGCGACCACAGCACGACGCCCTTCTACATCGTGCTCGTCGGCTGCTGGTTCGCGACCCTCTCCTACGTCGCCACGGCCCAGCTGCTGGCCGCGGGACGGCCCGGGGTGATGGCGGTGATTCACGTGTCCGAGCTCCTCCCCTACCTCGCGCTCGCGGCCGTGCTGACGTCCGCCTGGGGAGCGACGGGCGCCGCGGCGGCCTGGACGGCCCGGTGCGCGGCCGACACCGTGATCTTCTTCCTCGTCGTCCGCCGACGCAACCGCCTCCCATGGAAGCCGACACCGGACCGAGCGCTCGCGAGCATGCTGCTGATCGCGGGTTTGGGGGTCTGCTGCCTCGGGCTCGCGTTCCTCACCTCCTCGCTCGTCCTCCGCGCGCTGTGCGCCGTCGCACTCGCGCCGGCGTACGCGGCAGCCGCGTGGCTGCTGGTCTTCACCCCCACAGAGCGAGAAGCGCTCGGCGGATTGATCCGCCAGCTTCCGGGCGTCGGTCGACGTGTGCCCTGGTAGCTTGACGTCCACTCGATGAAGCCCAGGGTCCTGATCACCGGCGGCAGCGGCTTCCTCGGCAGGCACCTCGCGCTTGCGATGCGTGCGGATTGGGATGTGATCCTCGCCGCTCGCAACCAGAAGCAGCGATTCCATGCCGAGCAGGTGACCGGCGCGCCGACGCTCCCGCTCGACGTCACCAGCATCGAGTCCGTTCGCGATGCGGTCACCGACGCCACCCCCGACGTGATCATCCACGCCGCGGCCACCAAGTTCGTCGATCTCGCCGAGCAGCAGCCGATGGAGTGTGTCGACGTCAACGTGACCGGTTCTCAGAACGTCGCCCGGGTCGCGATCGAACGAGGCGTTGGCACGGTCCTCGGGATCTCGACCGACAAGGCGACGCCACCGGTCCGAAACACGTACGGGCTCAGCAAGGCGCTGATGGAGCGGATGTTCTGCTCGCTCGACAGCAAGTCCTCGACGCGGTTTGCATGTGTCCGCTACGGCAACGTCGCCTGGTCGACTGGCTCGGTGCTCCCGGTGTGGAAGCGGATGCACGACGAGACGGGGGTGATCGGGAGCACCGGGCCGCACATGAGACGGTTCTTCTTCCCCGTCGAGGAGGCGGTCGCGCTCGTCCAGACCGCGCTGGAGCAGATCGACGAGATACACGGCCGCGTTCTCTCCAGAAGCATGAAGGCTGCCCGGATCGAAGATCTGCTCAACACCTGGGTCGGCGAGCGGGGCGGCCGCTGGGAGCAGATCGCCGGACGGCCCGGAGAGCGCGACGACGAGTACCTCGTGGGCGAGATCGAGCTGCCGTTCACCACAGCCGTCGCGTATGGGGACGTGCCGCACTACCTCATATCCTTCAATGACAAGGTGGAGGATCCGTTGCCCGAGAGCCTCTCCTCGGCGAACGCGCCGAGGTTGACCCATCCCGAGATGCTCGCGATCCTCGAGGCGGCGAGAGACTGATGGCATCGATTCGCCACGCGGTGATCCTGGCCGGCGGCCGTGGCCGCCGAATGATGCCACTGACAGCGGAGATGCCGAAGGCGATGGCTCCGTACCGTGACACGACACTGATCGCCCACGGGATCGAGCGTATCTCGCGCCGCGTCCCGAACGTTCACATCACCGTCGGCTACCGGGGCGCGATGCTGGCCGAGCATGTAATTCACCATGGTGCGCGATCCGTGCTCAACACGGACGGGCAGGGAAACGCGTGGTGGGTGTACAACAGCCTGCTGTCACACCTCGATGAGCCGATCTTCGTGCTCACCTGTGACAACATCGTCGAGCTCGACTTCGAGCGACTGGAGCGCGACTACGATGACGCCGGTGCACCACCGTGCATGCTTGTTCCGGTCGAGCCCGTCGAGGGGCTCCAAGGCGACTACATATTCCATCAGGACCAGGTCGTCACCGGACTCAGCCGCGAGAACACCGCCGCGACCTACTGCTCGGGGATCCAGATCCTGCATCCGCGGCACGTCTGCGAGATCTCCTCGCCGGTCGGAGACTTCGCCGAGCTGTGGACTCAGCTGATCGAGCAGCGACGGCTCCTGATCTCGCGCGTGTACCCCAGCCGCTGGTTCACGGCCGACACCGTCGACCAGCTCGCGGCGCTGAGGAACCGCTACGGCTGATCATCGTCGCAGCAGGGCGCGGGCAAGGATCCGCGCGAACCTGTCGGTCCGCGCCGCCGGCGGATAGCTCCTCAGTGCCGCCCGCAGCAGCCGTCTGGCCTCGGCGCGGTCGCCGACCGTGTTCGCCGTCGAGGCGAGGAACAGCAGGCAGCCTGCCTTCAGACGGTCGATGTAGCCTCGGTAGGCCTCGGCCAGCACCGGATCGTGCTGCACCCGCGCCAGCAGCAGCGCCATCCGCCGCCGAGCCGCGGCGAGCTCGAGCGCGGCCATCGTCTGCCCCGGATGGTGGACCACGCCAGAGTTAAAGCTCGAGATTCTGCCGAGCTCGGCGCGCGCGATCGCCTGCAGCCAGTACAGCCAGTCCTCGGATCCCGAGAGCTCCGGGTCGACGTCGAACCGCAGCTCGCGATACAGCCGCCGGCCGACGAAGTTGCCGATGCACGACATGAAGTTCCCGTCGGCGATCGCCCCTCGTGCATCCTCGATCGCCGGAAAGCGACCGCGCCGGAGGACGGTGCCGTCGGCGGCGACGTGCTCGTAGAGGTTGTGGAACAGAGCCGCTTCGGGATGGCCCCGAACATACGCCGCCGCCGCGGCGAGATTGTCACGGTACATCAGGTCATCGGAGTCGAGGAACGTGACGAAGTCACCGCTCGCGGTGTCGAGCCCGGTGTTACGCGAGGCCGCGCGCTCTCGATTCTCCGGATGCTGCACGAACGTGATCTCGCCGCGGCCGATCAGCGGCGTCAGCACCGCGACGGTGTCGTCGGTCGAGCAGTTGTCGACAACGATGATCTCGTGCGCCGGACAGGACTGGGACCGAACCGACTCGATCGTCCGCATCACGAGCTCGGCTCGGTTGAAGGTCGGGATCACGACCGAGAAGCTCGGATCGCTCATCGGCGACCGTCCAGCAGACGCTCGTAGAGCCGCTCGTGCGCCGCGACCATGCTCGCGCTCGTGTAGGCCTCGGTCCTGCGCGACGCCTCCCGTCCCATCGCCTCCCAGCGATCGCGGAGCTCGACCATCTCGGTCAGGCCGGCGCGGATCTCAGCCTCGCTCGAGCCGCTCAGCAGGACGCCAGTCGCGCCCGTCTGCACCAGATTGGGAGCGATGCCAACGGGCGAGCTGACAACCGGGACCCCGGCGCTGAGCGCTTCCAGGATCACGAGTCCGAACGCCTCGGTCAGCGACGGGTGCAGCAGGAAGTCGAACGCATGGATCAGCTCCGTCATCCGCGAGGACCCGCCGATGCAATGCACCTGCCCGGCGACGCCGAGCTCCCGAGCGAGGGCGATCAGCGGCTCGGTCGCGCCGGCCCCGACGATCAAGAGCCCCAGCGTCGGATGCCGGCGCGCCACGGCCGCGAACGCCCGCACCATCGCCGGATAGTTCTTGACCGGCGAGATCCTGCCGACCGCCGCGACCACGAGATCCTGCCCGATCCCCAGCTCGGCGCGGACCGTCCCCGGCGGCGGCCCCGGTCGCTGCCACTCCCCCCGCTCGATCCCGTGGTGGATGACGCTGACCCGCGTGGCGGCCGTCCGGGGATCGGCGAGCAGCAGGTCGCGCAGGTACTCGCTCGGCGCAATGACTTGGGTCGCCAGACGCCGGCGTACGAGCCCGTCGAGACGCGCGGCACGTGGCGACCCCAATCCAGCCGCCGCCCACTCGGCGACGTGGTGGGCGGTGAAGATCCTGACCGGCACGCGGGCCGCCGACGCGCATGCGAGCCCGATCGCGCTCGGATCGAACAGATGGGTCTGCACGACATCGAACCGGCGGCCGGCGAGAAAGCGCAGCAGGCGGCCGCCCGCCAGCGGATAGCGTGCCCGAGCATCGGCACCGAGCGCCAGCGATCGGCACGACGCCTGCGCGATCCGCTCGTGCAGCGGACCGGCGCTTCCCAGCGTCGCGAACGTGTACTCGTAGCGTCGTCGATCGCCGTGGACGGCGAAACTGAGGAGGTACGGGTGCACGACGCTCGTGTCGATCAGGTGGAGCACGCGGCGGGGCGCGCGGTTCTGGCGGGTGCCGCTCACGCGCGTCGATGGCGCAACTGGATCGCAGTCCGCGTCCACAGCCGAAGCTGGTTGATCAGCCGGTAGCCGCCGGCCGAGAGTCCCCGCGGCAGCCACGTCATCGCCAGCAGCCCAAGCGGCTTCCAGCTCGTCGCCAACTGCTGTCCGATCGCCGACTGCAGATACGGCCGCGCGGCCGCCGGCTGACCGGCTTCGAACACGACCCGGCCGCGGTTGGCGAGCAGCGTCGCGCGCCGGAACGCACACTCGCGATGATAGGCGGGGTAGCGGGCCTCGAACCAACCAAGCCAGGCAAGGCCGTCCTCCAGCTCACGCAGCGACAGCGCCTCGGAGGCGGCCACGCGTGCGACATCACCACGTGGGTTGCGCCTGTAGCGGCTGTAGACGCCGAGAGCGTATCCGTACCCTCCCCCCTGCGCCAGACACTCCGACCACAACTGCCAGTCCGTGAAGCGGCGGAGGTCGAGCCGGTTGAAGTCGCGGCCGATCGCCGCTGTGCGCAGCATCACCGAACTGGTCGGGTAGATCGGCCCGTTCCGGACCGAGTGGGCGGCGCCGCTCCCGGAGCGCAGCCGGCCGAGACCGCTGACGGTCCACAGCACCGTCCCGGTCGCGGACTCGAAGCACTCGACGTCGTGACCACACAGCACGCGCCGGTGGTCGCCTCCAAACCAGGCGACTTGCGCCTCGAGCTTGCCCGGCAGCCACACGTCGTCACCGTCGAGGACGGCCACGAACTCACCACGTGCCAGGCGCAGCGCCTGCTTGAGGCCCCGGTACTGGCCGATGTTCTCGGCTCCGCTGAGTATCTGAACTTCGAAGTCACCCTCGTGTGCGGAGCGGAAGCCCTCCAGCATGGCGACACTGTCATCTGACGATGCATCGTCATACGCAATGACCTCGATCGGTCGGTAGTGCTGAACCGCGATGCCTTCCAGCGCCGCCTGTAAAAATTCAGCCACGTTGTAAGTCGTCACCAGAACAGAGACGAGCGACGGCGTGAACTCAGACGTGCCAGTCACGCTCGTCGGTCACCGCGCTGCCGCACCCTTGGCACGGCGTCATCCTAGCGCGGTGGCCGTCAACCCGTCCTATAAGCTGTCCCGCCGATGACCGGCGCGCGCGTCCGATCCCTGTATGTCTGTTACTTGTCGCTCGACGATCCTTTGGTGGAGACACAGGTCGTGGCGTACCTAGAGGGTCTGGCGGCCCACGGTCACGTGTTGCACTTACTGACGTTTGAGACCCGGCGGTTGTCATCGAGCGAGCGCCGGCAACGGCGGGCGTCGCTGCTGAAGCGGGGCATCAGCTGGCACGCGCTGCGCTACCACAAACGGCCGTCGCTGCTGGCGACGATGCTCGACGTGGTGATCGGAACCGGCATCGCGGCCGTTCTCGTCCGGCGCCACCGCCTCGACCTGGTTCACGCGCGTTCGCACGTGCCCGCGCTGATGGCCCTCGCTGTACGACGCCTGACGGGCATCCGATTCGTGTTCGACATCCGTGGCCTGATGGCCGAGGAATATCGCGATGCGGGGCGCTGGCCGGCCGATGGGCTCGCGTTCAGGCTGACCAAGCGCGTCGAGCGGGCCGCGATCGCGCGCGCATCCGCGATCGTCGTGCTGACACATGCCGTCGAGCGCCTGCTGTTTGATCCCGACGCGTCGGCGGTCGTCCACGTGATTCCGTGCTGCGCCGACGTCGAGCGGATCGCAGGCCAGAGATCACAGCGGGCGCGGACCCGAGCGCTCCTCGGCTTCGACGGTCGGCGCGTGCTGATCTACGTCGGCAAGTTCGGCGGCTGGTACATGGAGCGCGAGATGGCCGCCTTCGTGTCGGCGGCTCGCGCGTACGACCCGGCGCTGCTGTTCTACATCCTGACCCAGAGCGACCCGGCGCCTGTCGAGCAGGCGTGCAGGCTCGCGGGCATCCCTGATGACGGCTTCAGGATCGCAACGGTGGCGCCCGAGCGGATCGGCGAGCACCTCGCCGCGGCCGACGCTGCGATCTCGTTCATTCGCCGCTGCCCGTCGAAGATCTCCTCATCACCGACCAAGATCGGGGAATACCTCGCCTCGGGGTTGCCCGTTCTCAGCAGCTCGGGCATCGGCGACGTCGACGCGCTGCTCGAGCACAGCACTACCGGAGTACTCGTCGAGCGGTTTGACGAGCGCTCGTTGCTCGCCGCGGCCGAGCGTCTGTGGTCGCTCGCCGCCGACGCGGGCGTCGCGCAGCGGTGCATCGCGACCGCGACCGAGCGCCTGTCGCTGAGCCGGGTCGGCATCCCGCGCTACGCCGAGATGTATCGCCAGCTCGCGGAGGTGCCCTCATCTGCGGCATAGCGGGAGCGCTCCACCCCGGCGAGGCGACGTCGGAGCTGATCGGACGGCAGCTATCGGAGCTGACCCACCGCGGCCCGGACGCCCTCGGCTCGAGCGCAGCCGGCCCGACGGTGATCGGGCAGACGCGGCTGGCGGTGATCGACCTGCAGACCGGCGATCCGCCGATCCGCAACGAGGACGGCGCGATCACGGTCGCGCTCAACGGCGAGATCTACAACTTCCGTGAGCTGAGAGCGCGACTGTCCGACGCCGGTCACACGCTCGCGACCCGCGGCGACACCGAAGTGCTCGCGCACCTCGCCGAGGATCGGCCGCCCGTCGAGCTCGCCCGTGAGCTCGACGGGATGTTCGCGTTCGCGGTCTGGGACGCGCGCCGGAGACGACTGATCCTGGGTCGCGACCGGCTCGGCAAGAAGCCCCTGTACTACTGGACCGATGGCCGCAGCCTGGTGTTCGGCAGCGAGATCAAGGCCGTACTCGCCGACCCGACGGTGCCGCGCGAGCTCGACCCCGGGGCGATCCCGGCGTACCTCACGTTCGGCTACGTGCCGACGCCGCGGACATTCTTCGCCGGAATCCGCAGCGTTCCGCCCGGTCACGTGCTGACCGTCAGCGAGGGGGCGGCACCGGTGCTCGAGCGCTACTGGGCGCCGCCGGTTCGCAGCGAGCCCGACGGGCGCAGCGGAGATCTGGCTGCGAACGCCCGCGAGCTGCGCGACGTGATGCGCGGAGCCGTCGGCCGTCGTCTGATCTCGGACGTGCCTCTGGGGGCGTTTCTCAGCGGCGGAATCGATTCTGGGGCGATCGTCGGCCTGATGGCCGAACAGAGCGACCGTCCGGTCAAGACGTTCACGATCGGGTTCGAGGACGACGCGGGGTTCGACGAGCGCGCCTTCGCCGACCAGGTCGCTCGCCGCTACGCGACCGACCACACGACCTTCGTCGTCGAACCCCATGCAGTCGAGCTGATCGAACGCCTCGTCTGGCACTACGACCAGCCGTTCGGGGACTCCAGCGCAGTCGCCACCTACCTCCTCAGCGAGCTGACTCGCCAGCATGTGACCGTGGCGCTGTCCGGAGACGGCGGCGATGAGCTGTTCGCCGGCTACGAGCGATTTGCCGCGGCGCTGTTCGTGCGGCGCTACGGCGCGCTCCCGGCCTCGCTCAGGCGAGCGATGCTGTCGTCTGTCTCGAGGGTGCCGGCAGGCCTGGCGGCCGGGCGCGCGGGCCGGATGCAGCGGTTCCTGCGCCGCGCGGACGAGGGGATGCCGGACGCTCTTCGGTCGTGGATCAGCATCTTCGCCGAGCCGGATCGAATCGACCTGCTCGGAGCGGGCGCGGATATGTGGGCGATCGAGGACTACGGGGAGCTGTGGCGCTCCTCGACGGGAGCCGCGACACTCGACCGGGTCCTCGATCTGAACCTTCGGACATATCTGCTCGACGATCTGCTGCCGAAGGTCGACCGGATGAGCATGGCCCACGGACTCGAGGTCCGCTCGCCGTTTCTCGACACGGCGCTGGTCGAGTACGCGCTGCGCTTGCCGCCCGAGCAGAAGCTTCGTGGGATCACACTCAAGCGGATCCTCAAGGAGGCCTGCCGCGACCTGCTGCCCTCGACGATCCTCAACCGCCGCAAACACGGCTTCGGCGTGCCGCTGGACCGGTGGTTTCGCACCGACCTACGCGGCTACGTGCAATCGATGCTCGGACCGAATGCCCGCGTCCGCGCCCACGTCAGCGCACCGGTCCTGGATCGGATGCTCGCCGAGCACGCCAGCGGAACCCGGAGCCGCGGACATCAACTGTGGTCGCTGCTGACGCTCGAGGTGTTCCTGCGCCGCGAAGGCTGGTAGCTCAGCGATCCCCGAGCGCCGACCGGAACGCGTCGACGATCTCGTCTCCGCGCGCCTGGATCGTGTAGCGCGAGTGCGCCGTGTCGGCCGCGCGCGCTCCGAGCTCGGCGCGCAGCTCCGGATTGGTGACGAGACTGAGCACGGCGGTCTCCCACTGCCGATCGCCAGTCGCGAACAGTCCGTTGACGCCCTCTTGGACGACCTCGGTGTTGGCGCCGATCGGCGTGCAAACCGGGGGAATCCCGAGCCCCATGTACTGGATCAGCTTCATGAAGAACTTGCGCCGCGTCCAGTCGTTCTCGGGGACGGGCAGCAGGCCGACGTCGAGGCGGCTGAGCTCGTGGACTTCGGTCTCCGAGCTCCACGGAACGTCTGTGTAGGTGACTTCCCCGAGGTCGTAGTCGCGGCCCCCGATGAACCGAAGCTCGATCTCCGGCCTGGAGCCAAGGACGCCCAGCGGACCGCGGATCAGCTCGAGGTTCTGGGCGGTGGTCGGGCTGCCGCTCCAGCCGACGACGACGCGCTCGGTCGGCGCGGGCACGCGCGGTGAGTACCGATCGCCGTCGACCAGGATCGGGATCAGCGCGACCTTCGACGTGTACCGCGACACATACTCCAGGTGCTGGCGCGAGTTGACGATCGTCAGTGCCGACATCCGCGCGATCCGGCCTACCTTGCCGAAGAACTTCAGATATGACAAATAGCCGTTCGACGGGCTTCGATACGGCACGTACAGGGGGTCGTCGAGCTGGTAGATGATCGGCACGCCGAGCCGATGGACCCACCGCTCGAACAGTTCAGGGCCGACGAGCGCCGCCTCGCGATAGACGAGAACACCGTCGTACTCGCGGATGTGGCGCATCGTCTCGAACCGGCGGCCATACGCGCGGGTCAGCAGGCTCGCCTTGCGCGCCAGCCGGCCCGGCTCGTAGATCACCTCATGAAGCGGAAGGTCCTCGAACGGCGCGTACTCGAAGCTGATGCCCGCGCTCCTCAGCGCGCCCTCCCACAGCTCGATGCTCGATCGTGGGCCCGGAGCCGTGTCGTACAGGTAGGGCGTCAGAACCAAGACACGCTTCAAGCCGGCCACCGACCTCGGTCCGCCGCGCTGACGCTACTCTCCGCCCGGGCGGCTACACGCATCTCAGGTCGGAGTTCGAGCCGAGCAAGCCATGCATGAACACCAACTCTATGCTGCCGAAGGCGTCGCACTGACGATCGTCGCGGGGACCCTGATCGTATGGGGATTTGCGCGCCTGATCTCGCGCGTCCGGCCCGGGCTCAGCCTGACCGCGCCGCTGATCGTCGCGTTCGCGTTGCGAGTGATGGCCGCCGCATTCCTAGGCGCCGCCTCGCTCGGGGCCTCGCTCCGCGGGGGTGACGAGGTCGGCTTCATCGCGGACGCCCACTACGTCGGCGGCCTGCCGTTCAGCTCCAGCACCTGGCCGGCGCTCCTGACCGGCCACGCCCACCTCATCCTCCAGGGCGAGCCCATCGACCTGTCGGGCTCACTCCACGTCTTCATCATGTCGCTCCAGGTGAAGCTGTTCGACGCCTCGCCGTTCGCGATGAGGGTGACGATGGCAATGATCTCGGTCGTCGGGCTGGGCCTGCTCGCGGTCGCGGTGAACGAGCTCGCCGACCGCCGCGCGGGGCGGCTGACGATGTGGCTGCTGGCGTTCGAGCCGGCCAACGTGTTCTTCTCGACGGCGCTCCACAAGGAGCCGACGCTGTACCTGGCCGAGGGCATGGTCGCCCTCGGCGGCGCGCTGGTCTGGCGCCGAGCGAGACTGCTTCCCGTCGCCCTGATGATCGCAGGCTGCGTCGTCGCGACGGCTACGCGGCCGTATGCCGGGTGGTTCCTCGCGACCGCCTCGGCGGTCGTGCTGGCGCACGCCGCGCTGCGCTCGATGGCGTCGACGAAGGTCGCCTCGATCGCGCTCGCATCGATCGTCGTCGTCGCGGGCCTGATCGCGGCCCCTGCGATCGTGAACGCGACCTCCAGCCAGGAGCTCAAGAACGAGCTTCAGGGGGCCCAGAACGCGAACACCTCTGACCAATCGAATCTGAAGCTCGCTCCGGTCAACTTCTCAAGCCGAGGCGCGATCATCCGCAACCTCCCGGGTCGCATGTTCGATGTCATGTTCCGCCCGTTTCCGTGGCAGCTGAGCGACACCAGCCAGCGTTTCGGGCTGATCGAGACCCTGTGCGTGCTTGCCGCGGTCGTGGTTCTCGCCCAGATGGCGGCGCGCATCGGCAATCCCTTACGGTACGCCGGGCCGCTCATATATCCGGCGTTCTTCCTGCTCGCGGCGTACGCGCTCGCGTCGGGTAACGCGGGCACGTCATTCCGCTACCGGACCAACATCGTGGCGCTACTGATCCCGATCGTGATCGTGCTGCGAGCGCACGCGACCGAGCGCCAACGAGCAGAGATGGCCGCCCCACCCAACCGGTTCCGGAGTCGGGCGACGGTCGAACCCGGGCCGCCCGGGCCGGCTATCGGCTAGCGTTTGCGCCTGCCGAGGGCGAGGGCCCGCGACTTCTTGGCGGCCGCAGGGGCGGCGGCACCATTCGGCGAGGCAGTCGGCTCCGGGGTCTCGCGGTAGGACGAGTAGCTGTAGGAGAAATTGCTCCGGTTGGCGAGCCCCGTCGCCACCGTTCCCAGTGCCGAGCAGCGGGCCTCGGCCAGGATCCGGCGAAGGTACTTGACGTCGTCGCGCTGGACGACCCCCAGCCGGGCGACCACGAGCGCCCCCGAGGCTTCATCGAGAAGGGGAAGCGCGTCACTGACCGCGCGCAGCGGGCTGGTGTCGATGATCAGCACGTCGCACAGCGTCGAGAGCTCCTCGATCAGCCGATGCATTCGCTGCGAGGCCAGCAGCTCGGCCGGGTTCGGCGGCACCTGACCGGAGGGCAGCACCCGGATTCGCCCGCTCTCATGCCCAGGAGCTTCGATCTCGACGAGCGAATCGTTTACCTCATTGGTTCCGATCAGCACGCCGGCAAGCCCCTCCTCCGATTCGAGGCCGAGTCGTCCGGCGATGGCAGGGCGCCGGAGGTCGGCATCGATCAGGATCACGTCGCTTCCCGAGAACGCGTACGCACGCGCCAGGTTGATCGCCACCGTGGTCTTGCCGTCGCCCGTGTGGGCACTCGTGATCACGATGCTGCTGATGTCACGGTCGACGTTGAAGAACTTCAGGTTCGCACGGAGGCTGCGGAACGCCTCGAGCGTGTCGGGGCGCACGACACCGCGAGCGAAGGCGCTCCTGGGGACCGACGCGAGCACCGGCAGACCGGCAAGCGCCTCGAGATCCTCGGGATTGCGGATTCGCCGGTCGAACGCCTCGGCGAGTGCCACCAGTCCAATTGCCAGGAGAAACGCAAACAGGAGCGCGAGCACCGCGTCGCGGGTCGGGTGCGGCGAGATCGGGGTCGGATTCGGCGTCGCCGGCTCGATCACCAGTGCGTTCGTTCCCTGCGCCGCTCGTTGCGCCCGCAGCCGCTCGAGCTGCACCGTCAGCTGATTGCGGACCGACTGAGCGCGTTGCGGGAGGGCATGCTTCTGGGCGACGAGCGCGGTGATGTTCTGGTTGAGCGCCTTGACCGACGCTTTGGCCCGAGCTCTGTTGGTTGCCGCAGCAAACGCATTCGCGATCGCCGCCGCCCGCTCAGGCGTGCTCGCCTGCGCTGTGATCGTGATGAAGCCCGTCGTCGGGTCGATGCTCTCCGACAGCGAGCCCAGCAGCGCTCCTGTGGGGGTGTGCGGGGGTCCAAGTACGCGCGAGGCGACCTCGGCAACCCCCGTCGTGTTGATCAGACGAGCCGCGATCGCGATGAACTGAGCGCTCGGCCCGCCGGTCGCCACGCCTTCGGCCGTGTCGATCGTGGTCGGCTGCACCTCGATCAGGACGCTTGACTGGTAAATCTTCGGTTGATGTGCCGAGACCAGGTAGACGGCCACCGGGATGACGATCACGACTGCAAGGAACAGCCACTTCCGACGCCACAGGATTCGGGCATACGTTCTCGGGTCTGCTGATCTGGATTCGTTCGTGACGTCCAAAGGATGGAGAGCCTTGTGCCACGGTCCCAGCCCGAAGCCGCGGCGTTGCTAGCCGCAGGAGCGTAGCAGCGCCCCCAGAAGTGTGCGAAGGCGCGTTCTCGCCAGAATGGTCTCCTGAGGCGCTCTTCTGTGATGCCGACAGCCACCCCGGACAACATCCCGCCAGATGCCGTGAAATCCCTGCTCAGCCCGCTGATCGAGATGCTCCGCTGCGTCGAATGCGGCGGCAAGGTGTCAGTCGAGGTGCTGTGCGGAGACGGCGACCGCGGCAGAACCGGACCCGACGGCCGGCTGCGGTGCGACACGTGTGCGCAGCGATATCCGATCATCGCCGGAACGCCGCGCATGCTCGTTCCAAGCGGCGCATCACCCGATCAGCGTGAGCTCGACCCGGAGGCCTCGATCAAGCGCGACACAGCCGACAGCTTCGCGTACGAATGGCAGCACTTCGGGGCACCGCGGGCCGAGTGGCGCAAGAACTTTCTCGACTACATGCAGCCGCACGGAACCGAGTTCTTCCGCGACCTGCTGCTGCTCGACGTCGGCGCCGGGTCGGGTCGCCACAGTGCCCAGGCGGCAGCGCTCGGGGCACATGTGGTGGCGATCGACCTCGGCCAGTCGATTGAGATCGCAAGGCGCAACGTCCCGAGCGACGTGCTGACCGTCCAGGCCGACGCCGAGCGGTTGCCGTTCGCGCACGGCAGCTTCGACTTCGTGATGTCGATCGGGGTTCTGCATCACCTCCCCGATCCGCAGCGGGCGCTGAGCTCGCTCGTTCATTACGCCGCTCCGGGGGGGAGAATCCGTCTCTATCTGTACTGGCGCCCCGAACGCAGGTCGCATCGCAACGTCCTGCGGCTGGTCACGGCAGCGCGGCGTGTCACCGTGCAGATGCCGCACGAGCGCCTGCACCGGCTCTGCTACCCACTCGCTGCGGTCCTGTGGGTCGGGGTCGTGCTGCCATACAAGCTGGCCCGCAATCAACCCAAGCTGCAGGGGCTGGCCGAGACGTTGCCGCTCAAAACCTACGCGGACTATCCATTCGCGGTGCTCGTCAACGACCAGTTCGACCGCTTCTCGGCGCCGCTGGAGCGGCGCTACTCGCGGGTAGAGGTCGACGTGATGCTGCGACAGGCGGGACTCTCCGAGATCAGCGTCATCCCCAACCACGGTTGGCTCGGCGAGGGCCAAGTTCCGGACACGGGTCTGGCCGACCCTCCGGCCGTCGATCGCGGGATCTCCGTCGTCGTCACCGTGCGCAACGACGCGGCGGGCCTGCGCGAGCTGCTGCCGGCGCTGCTCGCGCAGACGCGTAAGCCCGACGAGCTCGTGATCGTCGACGGCGGTTCCACCGACGGCACCCTGCAGGTGCTCGACGAGTTCGATCTCCGCAGCCTCGGGCTGCGGGTCGCGGTCATCCAGGGAGCGAACATCGCGGCCGGCCGCAACGCCGGCGTCGAGCTCGCCCGCCACGAGCGGATCGCGCTGACCGACGCGGGCTGCCGCCCGGAGCCCGAGTGGCTGGCTGCGCTCGACGCCGGCCTCGACCACTCCGAGAGCGTCGGCGGCGTATTCATCGCCGATCCGCAGACGCTGTTCGAGCACGTGGTTGCGATCACTCACTACCCCGACCCGGAGGAGCTCGACGACCCAACCGTTCCGGTCCGGGTGGCCCATCGGTTGTTCGGCCGGCGGTATCTCCCCTACCGCGCCGGCGGTCGATCGTTCGCGTTCTGGCGCGCCACGTGGCGGGCCGCCGGCGGGTTCCCAGAGCGCCAGTACGCCGGAGAGGACCAGGCGTTCGCTCGCGCCGCAGCCGACCTCGGGCTGCGATCGGTGCTGGCGCGCGACGCAGTCGTACGCTGGCGACCGCCGGGCACGTGGTCCGGCAACGCTCGGATGTTCTACCGCTACTGCCGCGGCGACATCCGCTCGAAGGGACGCTCACGCCACATCGTGCGGCTCGCGGCATGGAGCGCCGGATCGCTCGCACTCGCGCGAGGCGGCCGTGCGCAGCGCGCGGCCGTCCTCGCCGCCGGGCTCGGCTATGTCGCGCTGCCACTCAGGCGCGCACGGCGCCAGCGGATGCCCGCGTCTGGATACCCTCTGATTCCGTTGGCGATCGCCGTCAAGGACCTAGCCCAGATCGCCGGGGCCGGGCGCGGGATCATCGATGCGCTGCGCGACGTCCCGCAGCCGGTACCCGCCGAGAAGCGCGGCAAGTCAGCTAGCCGGGATCGAGCCCGCGGTCGGGGCGAGCGTAGAAGTTGAACACGTGGCGCATCGCGCCGAGCGTCGGATAGACCGAGGCGGGAAACGGCGACAGTGTGATCGGCGTGAACGCGCGCAGTCCGGTGATCTCCGCGAGCGCCGGCGGGCGCCACGGCGGGAGGTCGTTCCAGCCGACTAGCAGGATGCCTCCGGGCCGCAGACTCACGAACCATTGCCGCGCCGCCTGGTCGATCTCATCCGGGCGATCGAGTCCCCATCCGATCACGCCGTTGCAGATCACTGCGTCGAGCGTTCCGGGACTGAAGTGAGCCTCGACGTTGGCGGCCGAGTCGACGATGTGCCTCGGTGCGCCGTACTTCGCCTTGGCCGGGTCAATGTCGATCGTGATAAATGCACGGTCCGCGAACATCGACGGATAGTGAGCGGTGTACGTGTCACATCCGACAAAAAGAATCGAGCGGACATCGACGCGCGAGTGCAGGGCGGGGAAGATGACGTTCTCCAACAGGTAACGGTCATGCGTGAGATGGCGCAGCCGCTCGCGCCTGACGACCCGCCACGGGAACGGTGACAGTGCGCGCCGTACTCGTCTGACGAGGTCGGTACGTCCCTCAGTCAATTGCTGCACCCTGCGTATAGTTGGATCAATTCTGACACTGCAGTCGTCCACCGTTCCGATGATTTCGGTGATTATCGCGACTCGCGACCGCCGGGATCTGCTTGCCCGCACGCTGCCGTCGGTACTCGAGCAGCGCTATCCGGCCGCGTCGCTCGAGGTCGTCGTCGTCAACGACGGCTCCAGTGACGGCACCGCGCAGTGGCTCCGAGCGCTGCGCCCCCGTTGCCGCCTCGTCGTCATCGATCACCACGCCCAGGGTCCGGCGGCGGCCCGCAACGCGGGGATCGCCGCCGCCGAGGGGCAGTTGTTGCTGTTTCTCGACGACGACATCCTCTGCGACCCGAATCTGGTCGCGGAGCACGCCGAGGGCCATCGGCTGGCGCCGGGAGATCCCGTCCACGGCAACATCAGCCTGTCGTCCGATAGCCCGAGGACGCTGGTGGCGCGCTCGACGGGCGCCTGGTACGACAGCCGGCATGCCGCGATCCTCGGCGACGGGGGGCTGCTCGACGGCGCCCACGTATTCCTCAACGCGAACACGTCCTATCCCGCCGAGGTGATACGCCGGATCGGCGGATTCGATGCGCAGATGCGCTCGCTCGAGGATGTCGAGCTCGGACTGCGGCTCCGCGAAGCGGGGATTCGGGTGCAATACCGACCCGAGGCTCGTGCCTTTGAGCTGTTCGTCAAGAGCTCGCGGGTGTTCGCGCGCGACGCGCACGAACAGGGCGTGGCCGACGTCATGATCTCGCGCAAGCATCCGCGCTACCGGCGGCTGACGCCGATCGCCTCCTCAGATCCGCCCCCGCTCGTGAGCGCCGCTGTGCGGGCTGCGTTCCGCCGACTTCCGGACGGAGTCGAAACCGCGCTCGATCGCCCGGCCGCGCTCGCCGAGCGACTGATCGCGCGACCCCGCGCGCGATCCCTCGGAGATCGGATGCTCGCGATCCAGCGGCAGGTTGCCTTCGACCGGGCCGCTAGTCGTTACGCCGGCGGCGCCGAACTGCTCGAAGCCGAGTTCTGTCGCTACCTGCCGGTGCTGCTCTACCACCGCGTCGGATCGCCCGTGGCGGGCCTGCACTCCGATCTGACCGTCTCACCCCGCGTTTTCGCAACCCAGCTCGGGTGGCTCAGGCGGCGTGGATACGCCGCGATCACCGCCGCGGCCTGGCACGAGTGGTGCTCGGGGCGTGGCTCGCTGCCGGCCAAGCCGGTGCTGATCACGTTCGACGACGGGTACGCCGACCTGGTCGAGCACGCGCTGCCGATCCTCGAGCGCCTTCGCTTCACGGCGACGATCTTCGTCGTGACGGAGCGGATCGGCGCCGTGACCGACTGGGATGGGCCGGCGGCGCCGCGGTTGCCGACGCTGAGCGCCGAGCAGATCGCCGCGTGGAGCGCACGCGGCTTCGAGTTCGGCGCACATAGCAGGACGCACCCCGATCTCGCGACGCTGGCCAGGCCCGAGCTGGCCGGCGAGGTCGCCGGCAGCCGCGCCGATCTGGAGCAGATCGTCCAGCGCCCGGTGCGGGCCTTCGCTTACCCGTACGGGAGCTGTGACGAGGCCGCTCACGCGGCAGCGCGCGACAGCTACGACCTCGCGTTCGTGGCGAATGGCCGCGTCAACGCGCTCCGCACCCCGCTTCATCTGTTGCGGCGCGCCGGAGTCGGCGATCTCGATTCGGGTCCGGAGCTCGAGTGGCGGGCCTGGACCGGCGAGCGACCGTTCGGGCTGACCCGGGACCGACTCCGGGCTGCGACCGCGCCCCGTCGCAGCTGAAGGGCGCTGCGGCTAGGCTGCCCGATCATCCGCATGCTGTTTGTCCTCTCGCGAGGCCAGCTCGGCGGCGCTGAGCGATCGACGATCGCGGCGCTGCGCCACCGGCCGGCCGACATCGAGGCGCGCGCCGTGTTGCTCTCGCCCGGAGCCGACGAGCGCGAGCTCCAGGCGATCGGCGTCCCGACACTCGCATTCCCGGAGTTCCCGGCGACCGTTCGAGGCCGCGCGCGTGTGGTCCGGCTGCTCGACCGCGAGCTTGCCGCGTTCTCGCCCGATCTGATCCATGCCACGGGCAACAAGGCGGCACTGGCGAGCGTGCTCCCGTCCAACGCGCGACGGATACCGCTGGTCTGGAGCAAATGCGACTCGTGGTACGACGGCCGCGGCGCTGCGATGCTCGCGCGCGGCTGCCGCCGCGTGCTCGCTCCCAGCAACGCGTGTGGAGCCGCCGTCCCCGCGCGACGCTTGGCCGTGATCGATCCTGTGCTGCCGATCGACCCCGCGTACGCCGCCCCTGCCGGCCGGCCGCCGGCGACGATCGGATCGGTCGGACGGCTCGAGCCCCACAAGGGCCATCACGACGTGATCGTCGCCGCCGGGCTGATCCGCGACCGCGTGGATCAGCTGCGCGTGATCGTCGTGGGAGGGGACGTCCCGTACGCGCCGGGCTACCGCGACACCTTACGGGCGGCCGCCGCCATGCACGGAGTCGGCGACCGCGTCAAGTTCATCGGCCAGGTCCCCGGGATCGAACCCGTGCTGTCGCGACTGACGCTGCTGGCCAGCGCCAGCTACCGCGACAGCTCGGGGCACGGTGGCGAGGCGTTTGGCCTTGCGATCGCCGAGGCGGGTTGGGCCGGGCTCCCGGTCGTGGTGACGAACAGCGGCGGCGAGACCGAGCACGTTCGCGACGGCGTCAACGGCCTTGTGGTACCGCCGCGCGATCCCCGACGGCTCGCGGCGGCGATGCTCGAACTGCTCGACGATCCGGCCCGTGCGCAGCAGATCGGCGCGCAGGCCGCACGCCTTGCGCACGAGCGCTTCGACCCGGATCGCACGGCCGCGAGACTGTTCGCCGAACTCCGCTCGTGCGCCGTGCCGCGGTCCTAACGCGCGCGCTGTTGACCAAGCCAACGGCGGAGCATCACCGCCAGCAGGCGCACGTGACGACGGCCGCGATCGCGTTCGGCCGTTCTCAGCGCCGCGCGCTCCAGCGGGCGTCGCTGTCCCGCGATCTGACTCCGCTGCGACCAGGCCGCGCCGACCGCCGCCGGCCATGCCCGCAGGTCTCCCCTGTAGGCGCACTCGATCAGGTCGTAGGCGAGGTAGGCAGGGATCCGCCGGAGCGCCATGCCGACCGGAAAGCGCAGCCAGAAATACCAGATCTGATTGCGGATCCGGTAGCGCAGCATGCGATCGACGGCCGGGCTCGAGCGCCCGGCGGGGCGCGCTCGGCGGTGCTCAAACGCGGCCTCCGGGAAGTACCGCACCTCCCACCCGGAGGCGGCCATGCGGGCGGTGAGATCGAGCTCCTCACCGTAGAAGAAGTAAGGCTCGAAGCACCCGCCGACGGCCAGGAACGCGTCGCGGCGCACGACGCAGCCACATTGCGCGAAGAAGGCGGCGGGGCAGCCATCCTGGCCGATCCGCCCGTGCGCGGGTGCGAAGAACCAGTCGAATGACCCCGGCTCGGTCCCGTCGCCGAGCGCCGCACCCTCGGGATCGACGTCGATCACCCGTCCTCCCGCGATCCCCAGCGACGGATTGCGCCTGAACGCAGCGACGAGCGCTTGGACCGCGCCCGGAAGCGGATAGGAGTCGTCGTCGAGCATCAGGATCAGCTCGCCGCCGGCCTGCTCGGCGCCACGGTTTCGCCCCGCAACGCCGATGTTCTGCTCGATCGCGAGCAGCGACACGTTCCCGCCCCATCCCGCAACGACCTCGCGGGTGCCGTCCGTCGAGCCGTTGTCGACGACGATCACCTCGTCGATTGGCTGTCCGCCAACTCGCTCGAGCACGGTGCGCAGAGACTCGAGCCGGTCGTGCGAGAGGATCACGGCAGTGACGCTGGGCGCCGGCGATCCTGTGGGTGACGCCACGGCGTGATGGTAGTCCTGAGATAGCCTTGCCGCGTGCCCACCAAGGCGCGATCGCCACTCGCCCTCTGCTACCACGGTGTCAGTGACGTCTCCCCTCGGCGCGACCGGTACCTGTTGTTCGTCAGTCCCGATCACCTTCGCCGTCAGATCGAATTGCTCATCCGATGGGGGTACCGGTTCGTCACCTTCGGCGAGCTCGCTCGCCAGGCAGCCGCGGGCGACGCGGGCGGTCTCGTTGCACTGACGTTCGACGATGGATTGGTGGATAACCTGAGCGTGCTGGTCCCACTGCTTCAGTCGATGCGGGTGCCGGCCACGGTGTTCGTGGTCTCGGGCTGGCTCGGCGAGCGACACCCGGACGCGCCGTGGACTCGTACCCTGTCGGCTCCCGAGCTGCGCGCCGTATCGGCGACCGGCGTCGAGATCGGCGGGCACTCGACGCGCCACGACGACCTCGCGATGCTCCCGCGAGAGCGCGCCGAGGCCGACATGCGGGAGTGCCGCATCGCACTCGAGACCGTCCTCGACCGACCAGTGGACGTGTTCGCGTATCCGTTCGGCACCGCGACCGAGGAGACGTTCGCCGCCTGTGCGTCCGCCGGCTACACCGCGGCCTGCCGATCGGGCGGCCGCGGCTCGTGGAGCGAGCCGCTCAACCTGCCGCGCCAGTCGATGGCCAACGGGTCCTCGCGGATCGGGCTGTGGCTCAAGCGCGATGCACGATACGAGCCGCTGGTGCAAACGCTCCCAGGGCGGGCGGCGCGCCGTACCGTGCGGCTCGCGAGGCGGGTCAGGTCCTGACGAGCTCGAGCAGGCCGGTCGCGTGGAACAGATCGCGACCCAGTGACGACGCTCCCAGACCACCGCGTCCCCGGGAGCCGTAGTCGCCACGAAGCGCCCGTCGGGTCACCGCTGCGAGACGGTCAAGGCGATCGTCCCGCTGCGCGTACAGCTCGGCGCGGCGGTCGTTGACCGTCGCCAGCCTGGCCCACAGCCTCGCGCGGATGGCCGGGCCGTCGCGCGCCGCGACCGGCAGATCGCCGGCACGCTGTGCGAGCGCCTCGAGCACGCGCACGTGATCTCGCGCCCACGCGGCAGTCTCGCTGTACCACTCCGCCTCCTCGCCTCGATACGCGAGCGATGTCCTGATCCGACCGCGCGTCCCCGACGGTGGCGCTCCCCAGACATTGCCGGCGTGCTGGCGGTAGAGCACAAGCCGGTCGGGCAGGAACGACACCCGCCCGACCGCGGCCGCGATCGTCGCCGTCCAGTCGTCGTGGTCCCAGCCGTACGGCGATTCCGCTGGCTGCTCGATGACCTCCCATGGATCGATGACCAGGCGCGAGGCGACCATCGCAAAGCCGGGCAGCCGCGGCAGGATCGGGGTCGCGGCCGGGTCCAGGACGCGCGCGCGGCGGAAGGCGGGGAAGCCGGCGCCGCGGCGCCCGCGGACGTCCCCGATCACGCGCGCGGAGTGGACGACGAGCGTGACGTCGGGCCGACGCTCGATCTCGACCGCGCACCGCGCCAGCTTGTCCTGACTCCAGATGTCGTCCTGGTCGCAGAACGCGACAAGATCTGTTCGCGACAGACGCGCCGCCTCGAGGAAGGCGCGGCCGTAGCCGCGGCGCTCCCGAGCTTGTACCAGGCGCACCGGAAACGGGGCTGTCCGTGCGAACCGCTCGACGATCTCGACGGTCTGATCGACGGAGCAGTCGTCGTGGACGATCAGCTCATCGGGAAGGCGCCGTTGCCGGGCGAGGCTGTCGAGCTGCTCCGCGAGAAACTCGCCGCCGTCGTGCGTGGCGAGCGCCACGGCAATGGTCAACATGGCGAGATCTCGCTTTGCGGCATCGGATCAAGCCTGGATCATAGGAGCGGGTGGAGCCCCTCCCCGGGCCGCGATCGCCATCATGACGGCGTGAGCGACACTGCTGCGAACCCCGTCGAGGCCGTGCCCGGTCCGGCAATCGTCGATCGTGACCTGCAGTCGCTGCTCGCGCTGCAGGCGGCGCTGGGCGCGCGGGAAAGCTTCACCTGTCTATGGGTGGGGTCGCCGGTGGCGGCTGCCGAGCATGCGCTCGGCGCCGATACGCGGTGCCGCGAGCTGATCGCGGTCCCCGACCCACGGGGCGCGCACGATCGGGACGGACCACCGCCCGATCTGTGCGTGATCGCCGCGAGCGGCGATCAGGGGCTCGCGCTGGACGCGGCACGGCTGGCTCGCCGGGCTCTCGCGGGCCGCGGGCTCATCGTCTTCTATGACCGGGCTGGCATCGAGGCGGCGATCACGCGGTTCCTCGGCGAGCTGCCCGGGTACCGGGCGTATCCACTCGCGCACGGGCTGTTGGTGGTCGAGCTCGGGGTGCCTTCGCTGCTCGGCGATCCGCGCGTCAGCGCGCAGGTCCCGAGACCGGTGTGGCTGCTCCTCGACCGACTCGGGGCGGTCCCGCTCGCGCTGCGACTAGCCCCGCTCGCGCGTGCCCTGGAGTCCTCGCTGTGGCGAGCGGTCCTGACCGCGACCGGCCCACGCGCCGTCGCGGCGCCCAGCACGCGCGAGGGCCGGGCGGCGAGCACTAGCCCGTTCGCCGTCCACACCTTCGTCCGCGACCCGACCCTGTACGAGCGGATGCGCGGCTCGTTCATCGCAGCCGGGTTCTCCGCCGAGGCGCTCGTCGCCTTGAGCGGGTCCGAAGATGATCCCTACGCGGCGATCACCCGGTTCGGGCTGGACCCCCCGGCCAGATACCCGGTCCTGTGCCACCAGGACGTCATCGCGGATCAGGGGGCGGGCGCCAGCGAGCTGCTCGCCGTACTGCAGGAGCTCGACGCGATCGATCCGAGCTGGGTGGTCGCCGGCAACGCTGGCGTGACCCGCGGCGGTCACCGCGTGCGGCGCCTCGTAGATCCGGTGTCGAGCTCGAACGCCGAGCGCCTGCCGGTGGCAGTCGTGTCCCTGGACGAGAACTTCCTCGTCTTCAACGGCAGCGCGGGAGCGCGCTGCTCGCCGGCTCTGTCCGGCTTTCACTTCTACGGCACCGATGTGTGCCTGAACGCGCTCAGCTCGGGCGGCTCCGCTTACGTCGTCGACTTCCCGCTCACCCATCTCTCCTCGGGGCGCCGGGACGATGCCTACCGGCGGGCGAGGCAGCGGTTCATCGACGTCTGGAGTCAGCGCTGTGCGTTCAGATACGTCGTGACGACAACCGGGACGGTGTTCCTCAGCCGCTACGGCGCTCTGCGCCGCGTGTTCGGCTCGCGGGTCGCGCTAGCCTACGCCGACCGCGCCAACCGCAACGGCAAGGTTCCTGCTGCGGGCGTCACCCGTCGACCGCTGCGGCATTAGGTTTTCGTCATTCGCCACCGTGTCGTGTTCGTCTGTCACGAAGCCTCGCGTTCGGGGGCACCGACCGTGCTTCTCAACCTGCTCAGATGGTTGCGCGAGCACTCGAGCCTCGAGTTCGCGACGGTCCTGATCCATGACGGCGAGCTCGCCCCCGAGTTCGCGCAGACCGGTCCTGTCGTTCTCGTCGCGGGCGGGCCCGGGCAGCTGCGCGGGCTGGCGACGCTGCGCCGGGCAGGTTGGAATCAGCAGACCCAGGATCTGCTGTCTCCCGGTCGCACGGCGGCCGGGAGCGCGGCGCGGAGCGTGGCCCGGATGGCGATCATGCGAACGCTCCGGCGCGAGGTGATCGACGTACACGCGCCCGAGCTGGTCTACCTGAACTCCGCGAGCTCGGGCTCGGCGCTGGGCTTCGTGCCGCCCGAGCTGCCGGTGATCACGCACGTGCACGAGCTCGGTCACCAGCTCCGCGTCACCCGCCACTACGAGCCCACAAGTATCGCCCAGATGCTCGCGCGGACGGATCGCTACATCGCCGCTTCGGACGCGGTCGCGCGCGCCCTGACGGACGAGTACGCGGTCGAGCGCCAGCGCATCGCCACGGTTCACGACTTCATCTCGTTTCCCGCCGCGCCGGTCGCGGCCGACGCGGTCGCGGCATTCCGGGCGCGGCTCGGCGTGCCGCCGGGTGGTGTGCTGATCGGCGGCGTCGGTGCCGTTGAGTGGCGCAAGAGCCCCGATCTGTTCATCGCCCTCGCCAGGCGGATCCTCGATCGCGTGCAGCGCCCGGAGCTTCGATTCGTGTGGGCCGGGCCGACCTACGAGTTCGCCTGGAGTGAGGCAATTGAGCACGAGCTAGGCCGCCTGGGCCTGGGCGAACGGCTGCAGTTCCTGGGGCCGCTCGAGGATCCCTCGCAGCTGCTGGCGGCGCTAGACGTGTTCGCTCTGACCAGCCGCTCGGACCCGTTCCCCCTGGTCTGCCTCGAGGCGGCCGCGCACGGCGTGCCGGTCGTCGCGTTCGACGCCGGCGGAGCGACCGAGCTGCTCGCCCGCGACCCGGCGCTCGTCGCCGACTACCTCGACATCGAAGGCCTGGCCGACCGGATCGAGCGGTTGGCGAGCGCCTCGCCAGCGCAACGCGACGCGATCGGACAGCGACTCGGCGCCCGGGTGCGGGAGCGCTATACCGTCGAGGTGGCCGCGCCGGCGATCCTCGAGCAGATCGAGCGGATGCTCTCGCCGGCGACCGTGGACCGTCGATGAGCACGCCGAGGTTCCTGAAGGCCTACGACTGGTGGGACAGCAAGCCGCCGCTGCTGCTCGCGATCGCGTACTACCAGTTCGGCGTTGCAGCGAGCGCTCCGTTTGCGAAGTGCATTACCGCACTTGCGCTGTTCCTGGCGGCTTGCATCGGCATCGCCGGCTTCGGTTACTTGCTCAACGACATCTCCGATCTCGCACAGGACAGGGCGGCCGGGGCTCCCAACCTGTTCGCCGATCGTGGGCGCGCGCCGCGAGCGCTCCCGTTCGTTATCAGCCTGCTGGTCGCGCTGGCCCCGTGGCTGCTGTTGCCAACTCGGCCGTACATCCTCGCTCTGCTGGCCGCCGAATTCGCCTTGTTCGTCGCCTACTCGCTCCCACCGCTACGGCTCAAGGGGCGCGGAGCGCTCGGGGTCATCTCGGACGCGCTGTACGGCTACGCGATACCGATCGTGATCGCGCTTGGGGTGTTCGGCCTGGTCGTCCACGTCCATGCCTCCGTCACGGTCACGGTGATCGTGAGCGTCTGGTCGGTGGTCCTGGGCTGCCGCCACATCGTCACGCACCAGCTCGCACGTGCCGGCCGTGACCGGCAGTTCGGCGTCCTGACGTTGGCGGTCAGGCTCGGCTGGGAGCCCACTTTCCGCCTGCTCTCGCGGATCGTGCTGCCGATCGAGGCGGCCCTGTTCTGCGCCGTGCTGGTCGTCTTCGGCCGCTCAACGCTGCTGGTGCCCGCCGGGTTCGGCGTGTACGCGATCTGGCAGCTGATCGGCGCCCGGCGCCTTGGCATCGCGGCGGCCCGCGGCCCGGTCGCGCTAGCGGCGATCGATCGCCTGTTCGGCGTCAACATCGTCCTGATGAGCCGCTTCCAGACGGACTGGCTGGGAGTGCTGCTGCTTGTCTCGCTGTCGATTCGCCAGCCCGCGTATCTGGCGGTGTTGGCGGTCCACCTGGCCCTGTTCCCGAACGGCCTGCGTGCGCTCGCGTCCCGACGGCATCCGGTTCGGCTGCAGCCATCCCCGCAACCGGGCGGACCGTGACCTCACCACCTGAGCGGCCGGCTGCGGCCAGGGTCCTCGGAGCGTCGTTCAGCTCGCCTGCCGACACTCGGCGAGCGCCGCTCTGGACACTGCTCGCGGGTCTCTCGCGGGACGGGTTCGACACCCGGCTGCTGCGCCCGGCAGCGATCGCGCACGGCGCCGAATCGCAGCTCGAGATCGAGCACCTGCCGATCTCGCCGCAGGATTCGTGGTCGCTTCGGTGGCTTGCGCTGATCCGCTCGATCGAGGAGCTCGCGCCGTGCAGCGTGCTGATGTTCGACGATCCATGGGTCGAAGCGGTGACCCCACGGCTCTCGAGTCGCGCGCGGGTCGTCGGCGTAGTCGACGCCGACGCCGAGCATGCATACCGACGAGCGGCTCGCCTCGGCTCCCACTGGAACACCGTCGTCGCAACGACGGACGCGATTCACTTCAACCTGCTCCACCGCGTTCCGAGACTTGCCGGGCGGGTCGTAACGCTCACTCAGCGCGACGACGCCGAGGAGCCGGCGGCGGCGTACGCCGCGCTGCTTCGAGAGATCGACGCGACCGAGAGCGGCGATCCGCTCGTGCGAATCCGTGGCGGGGTGGTTGAGCCCACGGTTCCGCCACCGCCTGAGCAACCGCGCTGCGATTCGGACGATGCGGCGCGCGTCGACTCAACGCCGCTGTGGCCCAACGCACCGCGCGGAGCCTGCCCGGAGCGCGGTCCCTCGCGCCCGACAAGCGCACCCACCCGAAGCTCGCGACTGTCCGAGCACAGGTTGTTCGTGTCGGCGTCTCAGGGCGAGATCAGCGGCGTCGACGTCTTCTCACGGACGCTCGTCGAGCAGCTCCGAGGCCGCGGTCTCGATGCGAGCCTCCTGATCACGACCGTCACGGACGACGGTCCGCTGATGCCGACCGAGTCGGTCCCCGTCGTCGAATCCCCGAGCCGGGGGCTATACGCACCCTGGTATCAGTGGCAAGCGCTGCTCAGCTTCCTCGCAGACAACGCTCCCTGCGTCTACCTCCCGAACTATGACTACAGCCTCGCTGCAATCGTTCCCGCGCTGCCGGAAGCGGTCAAGGTGATGACGATCGCCCACAGCGATGACCCCGCCTACTATGACCTCGTCGGCCGGGTGGGCGCCTCGTCGAACGTCGTCGTCGCCGTCAGCCACGCGATCGCGAGCCAGATTGCCGAGCTGACACCGTGGGTCCAGTCGCGGCTGCATGTGATCCCGTACGGCGTCGAGGTCCCGTCGCCGCCCGAGCGCGTGATCAGCGGGAGCGCGCCGCTGCGGATCCTCTTTGCCGGGAGGCTGGTCAGCTACCAGAAGCGAGTTCTCGACCTCGTTCCGATTGCCGACCGGTTGATCGAGCTCGGCGTCGAGTTCGAGCTATGGGTCGCCGGGGACGGAGCCGAGCGGGATCTGCTCGGCCGCCGGGCCGAGCATCTCGTCGAGCAGCGCCGCCTGCGGTTCCTAGGTGCGCTACCGCACCAGCAGCTGATGGAGGTGATGACCCAGGCCGACGCACTGATCATGACGTCGGCGTTCGAAGGACTGCCGCTGACGGTGCTGGAGGCGATGTGCCATCAGGTCGTCCCGGTTGTCGCGGCAGTTCGAAGCGGCGTGCCCGAACTGGTCCGGCACGGAGAGAACGGATTCGTGGTCCCGGTCGCCGACCACCAGGCGTTCGCATCGCAGCTCGCCCGCCTGGCCCGTGAGCCTGACGTGCGTCGGTCGCTGGCCGCCTCGGCGAGGCGGACAATCGAATCCGGCGACTACACCGTCGAACACATGACCGGTCACTACGTCGACCTGCTCGAGTCGATCACGCAGCCCGGTGCGATCACGCGTGGACGCCCGCTCGCTCCGCCGGAGCACCTGCTGCACCAGCTGCGGCTCCGCACCCGGGCATACTGGCGCGCTCGAGCGAGCATCCGAAGCGTCCGAAATCACCTCAGGGGCGCCGGCACCCGATGAGAGCGTTCCTACGTCCTTCGCCGAGCCGCCCCGCACGCTCGAGAGCCAACCGCGAGACTTGAAGATGACGTGGACGACGAGCTGAGCAAATCCGACAGGAGATCGTTCCGGCAGAACCGGGTGCGAGCCCTCTACGACGAGGACTACGTGTCGTCCTACGAGGAACGATTCCTGATGGCGCCGTGGCCCAAGGCAGGCGCAGACTTCGAGGCGTCGGTGCTCCGCCGCATCCTCAGCCCTGGGTCGCGGTGGCTCGACGTCGGTTGCGGAACCGGCTATTTCCTCAGCCTCTTCCCGGGCGTCGCGCGGGCTGGCATCGACCTTTCACCGGCGATGGTCCGACGCGCGCGAGCGGCCAATCCGGATGCGCTGTTCATCGATGAACACGACTTCCTCGAGGACGTGCCCGACTGGCACGGGGAATGGTCGGTTGTCTCGTGCATCTGGCAGCCGTACCACTACGTCCAGTCGATCTGGGAGGTCGAGCAGTTGGTCGAGAACATGGTGCGCTGGACCGCTGTCGGGGGATCGTGCTTCATTCCGATCATCGATCTCGAGGACGTCCGGCAAACGGTGCTCCCATACGAGGACGAGCCAGGGGTCTGGGGGGGCACAATCGCGCTCACAGGCATAACGTGGACCTGGCACGACGTCACTTCAGGCAAGCGACACGAGCACTCAGTGGCGCCCCACGTCGAGCATTTCGTTCGCCTGCTCGAGTCCGCGTTCAACCGGGTCGAGATACTTCGCTATCCACCCTTGCACCCCGGATGGGTATCTCGCAAGGCGGTGCTCGCAACCCGGCGTCGTGCACCCGGCGAGACCGAGCTCGCTGAGGTGATCCGACACGCGTCGCCTGAGTCGACCTCCGCGCAGGCCCCCGAATCCTCGCCTCCAGCCGACGCCGCCGTCCTGCCAACAGGTGCTCTTGCTCGCGAGCTGGCGCGCCGGGCGCGTCCCTCCGATGGCCGGCTGTGGGAAGCACTGGCCCGCGCAGCGAGCCGCAGGCTCCACGGCGCGATCAAGCTGCGACGCGGTTCCGACGTTCCTTGAACGCCCGCCAGATTGCAAACGCCGCGATCGACGCCGCCGCCGCGAGCGGACCGGACAGAGGGACGGTGTAACGGCCTTCGTAGCTTTCCGAGAAGGCCCCCGGAAGCAGGGTCATCAGAGCACCGAGGCCAAAGACCAGCACCGCGAACCGAGTCCGTCGAGTCCCGATCACAAGCCCCACGAGCGTCAGCAGCGTCGCGATCGTCAGCAATGTCGCACCGAATCTGAAGATCCGCTGGTAGCTGTGCAAGGCGCTCAAGCCGCGCCAGTGCACGGACACCTGGAATCGATCGAAGAACGCCCACTGGATCGCCCGGAGGATCGTGCTCTGAACGCTCGGACTTGGGAGCACCGACCAGTCCAACTCCCCGTCGAGCCCGCCGCCCGCGCCCGGCACGTACGTGAATGTGCTTGGAACGTAGTAATCCAGCAGGTTCTGCCCGACCGACGCCAGGTAGTCGCCGGGCTGGTGCTCGATCGCCGCCTCGGCCCAGGCCAGCAGCTCGGCATCGCCCAGTCCGAAGTGGCCGTACCGACGGACGGCGGGTGACCCTGGATTGAACATGTACCAATCCTGTCCCCTGGCCTCCGGCTCGGGCTCGCATAGCACTGCGGTCCCACGCGGGGGAGTGAACCGATGGCAATCAGCGAACGTCGCCGCCCGTCCATACAAGGTCCAACCTGGAGAAGGTGTGATCTGAAACTGACCGGTTGCGCCATATTTCGCCCAGCCGTATCCGAGCATTGCCAGCAACCACACGCAGAGCAACGCAAGGCCAGCCTGCCAGGCGGCGGGCCGTGACCCACGACGCGCGAGCCACAGTCCGAGAGCGAGGACCGGGCCAACGAGAAGATCTTGCGTCCGAACGATGGTCGCCGCACTGATCAGTCCACCGGCGCCAAGCGCCCATCCAAGCCCGGCGCGGGAGTCGATCGCGCGCACGGTGGCATAGAGCGCGGAGCACAGGAGAAAGGCTGACAGCGGCTCGGAGGCGATCAACTGCTCCTGGTAGACCTGATCGGCGTTGAGCAGAACCACCGCAGCCGGAACAAGAGCTGGCCACGGCGAGCCTGTCACACGCCGAACGGCGGCATACAGCACCAACGCAGTGGCGATCCCGAGAGCGTGCTGAATCAACGTGACCGCGGCTACGTTGTGCGTTACGAACCCTATTGCGCGAAGGAAATACGCGTAACCGGCCGGATGCTGCGGATCCAGAAGCGGCCCGCGACCGGCGTAGTAGCTGTACGGCATCGCGTCGGGGAAAGTCGGAATCGTTGGCCACCAGACGACGCTCCCGAACGTCCGGAGGCAGATCCCCGCGACGACCAGCGCAGCCAGCACGATCTTGTCCGCCGAGCGCGCACGTACGTAGCCCACGCCTCTGCCGATCGCCCCGAGGCGCGGATGCAGCCCCTCGGTCACCGGTTGCCCGAAGCCAGCGGCTCCCAGTCGACATCCAGCGTCGTTAGGTGGCTGGTGCCGGTCATGCCGACCTCTTGCACCGTGGCCCCGCCTTCCACTGCAAGCACAAGCGGGGCATCCTCGTACCCAAACACCCCCAGCGCCTGCATGGTGCGAGGCTCACCGATGCCAGCCCGGACGGTGTACTGCCCAGGCACGAGCGGAAGCGCCGGTATCACGCAGCTCAACGTCCCACCTCCCGGGCCCAGCGGGCGCGGTCGCAGATCGTAAGCGCCGGTGATGCATATCCATTGATCGGCCGTATAGAAGCTGAAGCCCCAGATCGCGTCGATCCGCGCATCGCTTCGATACTCGACTTCGACTCGTGCCGGCTGCCCGGTTCGCGCCGGCCCGCCGTCTGTGGACTTGACCGAAACGCCAACGATCGGCACGGGCCAGCGCGCGTCAGGCTCCCGCGGCACCGATGACGCGACGCCGCCAGTCTGTGCCCGGAGGGCGTGATAGTGGCCAAGCGCCTCAACCGCGGTGCCTGTGAAGATCTGCCTCCCACCATCGAGGACCAAGCCCCGCGAACACAGCGACATGACCTGATGCGCGTTGTGAGAGACGAAGATCAGCGACCCGCCTCGATCCACATAGCGCAGCATGTGAACGGCGCACTTGCGCTGAAAAGCGATGTCGCCAACGGCGAGGACCTCGTCGATCAGAAGAACGTCAGGCTCGAGATTCGCCGCGATCGCAAATGCGAGCCGAGCGCTCATCCCAGAGCTGTAGTACCTCACAGGCGTGTCGATCGCATCTTCGAGCTCAGCGAATTCGATAACCAGCTCCGCAACCGCGCGCAGCCGCTTTCCCGACAACCCGAGGATCGCCCCGTTGACGAAGATGTTCTCGCGACCGGTGAGGACGGGATCAAATCCCGTTCCCAGCTCCAGCAGAGCGGCTACGCGACCGCGCACACGAACCTCGCCCGCGTCGGGCTTGATCAGCCCGTACAGGATCTTCAGCAGGGTGCTCTTCCCAGCACCGTTGTCGCCGACGATCCCAAGCGACTCGCCGCGTTGTAGCGCGAACGAGACGCCGTCGAGCGCCTTGAACTCGCCTGCCCGCAGATGCCCCACGTCGCGAGGCTCGCGCGCGAACACTTCTCTGCCGATGTCCTTCGCCGCATATCGGAGCGAGCGGCGGAGATCGGAGGCGAACACCTTCGCTACGCCGGCAACCTCCAGCACAGGCCGGGCGCGATCGCCAGCAGCTATCGACGCCGGTCCCAAAGCAAGCGCCGCGTATGGGGCGGCGAGGTCGCAGTCCGAGGCATATCACACGCGCTGCGCTCACGAAAGCGCAGGCCGCAGCACATCCTACGAGAGCTACCGCCGACCCGCGGGCGGCGCTCCTGAGCCGTTACCCTAATCCGATGAAGGCATCCGCCGTCCACGCCCTCTACAACCCCGAGACCGCTGCCCGGTACAACGAGGCGTGGCACGGCGGCGTCTGGGAGAGCGACACTGGACATCTGCTCGACGCGCTTCGCCGGCGAGTTACCCCCGAGACACGCTGGCTCGACGTGGGATGTGGAACCGGGTACTTCCTGAGCCAGTTTCCGGGCGTCGCCCGAGCCGGGCTCGACCTGACACCGGCGATGCTCGAGCGTGCGAGAGGGGCGAGCCCGGACGCGCTCTTCTTCCGAGAGGACGACCTTCGCCACAGGATCTCTGAGTGGGAGGACCGCTGGACATTGGTCACGTGTACCGGCGGCCCGTGGTCATACGTCGACTCGGTCGCCGACTTCGAGCATGTGGTGGCAAATCTCGCGCGCTGGACCGCGCCCGACGGCACCTGCCTATTGGCTGTCTATGACGTGGCCGACATCACGGGCGTCAGCCTTCCCTATGGCGCAGATGCTCGTCCGGGCTTCCGGGGCCAGGTATACGTCGAGGCCGTCGTCGTGTCCCTCGTCGGCCACGATGAGGAAGAAGGGCACAACCACGACAGCATGATCTGGCCTGCTCTCGAACACTGGGTCGAGCTCTTCGGTCGGCATTTCCGCCGAGTCGAGGTCGAGTACCTTCCTCACGAGCCCGCGTTCATGCCGACCCGCCGGCGGCTGGTGGTCGCCTCCGAGAAACGCCGCCCCGGGGATCTCGACCGGCCGATGGCCCGTAATGCCAGAGACACTTCACTCACCCCCATGCCCGGAGGGCCCGGGCCCTCAGCCGGCTCGCATGAGTCACAGCCTGCCGACCAGCCCGTGCCGATCCGCGACCTCTCGGTCGGTTATCTGATCTCACAGATTCGGCCGTGGCGCCGTTCCTTCTGGCGATCGGTCAGTCGCCGCTCAGAACATCTGCGCAGCAGCTCTTAGGCCGACGCTCTCTGACCTAAAGGATCGCCACGAGGTGTGGCCGCGCCAGCCGATAGATGATCCACGCGACCATCAGCACAACCGCGCTTGCAGCCAAAATCGCCACCACCACCCCCAGTTGGGACGCGCTCCCACCGGTCAGCCAGCCCCGCGTCGCGTCGATCAGCGGCGTCAGCGGGTTCAGCTCGATCAGCACCGCGCTCGCTCCGTGCTCGGGGCGAGCGTACACGATCGGTGTCACGAAGAACCAGAACGATGCAATTACGACGAGGCCCTGCCGAACGTCACCATAAAGCAGCCCCGCCGGTGTGACGAGGGTTCCGATCGCCGTGCCGGCAACCAGGATCGTCACGATGCCGACCGGAACGAACACCACAGTCCAGCTCAATGGTGTGCCGGCGACGATCAAGACGGGGATTAGCAGCACCAATCGTATGGTGAACCCAAGCAGCGCGTTCAGGACGCCCGCCAGAATCCACGCTTCGTGAGGCAGGCGTGTCTTCTTCAACGATTCGCGCGCGGCCGAGAGCTGGTTCAACGGCCCAGTCAGCGCATCCATGAAAAGCTGCCACAGAAGTGTGCCTGCCAGTACGTATGCCACATATGGTATTTGCGTGTCGCCGACATGAAACACCCCGACGTGATTTACGTACACCCATGTCAGGGTGACGACCAGCGGCGGAACAAGCAGCGATGCGTATCCAAGCCGCGCTTGCCGATAGCGGGCGTGATAATCGCGCAGAAAGATGCGCCACGCTGGTCCAGACGAGACGCGAAGGTCGGCCTTCAGAGCGCCAACGAACTGACCCGGCGACCTTATCTCAGGGGCCGACGAGTAGATAATCTCCCCGGGCACAAGCAAATCGTACCCGTACGGCCAAGTTTTGGTGCCGAGCGAGTGGGGACCGTGCTAGCCGACTCGCGTGAATCGGTAGGAGAAAAGTATCTTACGCGGCGCGCACGAGTCCTTGACTCGCTTGAAGCTCAGCTTGTCACCCCGGAGTGTGAAGTTGTAGACCGCACGCGAGCGGCACCCAGGCGACGCCTTGAGAGTCAGCTGACTTCCGCTGGTCGAAAACCGCGTCTTGCCATCCCGTCGCCCGTTCTGGACCACGACGAGGTAGCCATTCCGCTGGAACTCCAGCTTCCACGTGCCCTTGACCTCACCGTGCAGGGCCGTACTCGTGACCTTCGCCTTGAAAGTGCCACGGAGACTTTCGCCGGCGAGCGCGATCGAAGAGACGAATAGTGCGGCGCAGAGCACCGCGACGAGTGCCAAAAGTCCTTTGCAACAGCGCATGCCGAGGTGGCCAGTATAGCCACGGCGGTCTACCCCCGGGGTCGGTGGGGTGCCCGCACGTAGACCTGCTCGCACCCGTCCCGTCGCGGGCGGAATCCGAGCGGAGCGAGCGCGCCGGTCAGGTCCGCTCGACCCGGCAGACAGTCCGAGACGACCGTGCTGGCCCCTGCCGCGGCGATCACGGCGCGCACCGCCGGCGGACTCAGCTCGCCCGTGAACAGCGCGTTGCTCCCCGGTACTGCTTGCCCATTGGTGACGTCAGCGAGAGCGGGGAGCGCCGGGTACAGATACGGGGTCGCGAGCACCTTCCCGCTCGAGCGAGCCAGCCCGTCGACGGCCCGCTGCTCCCCGAGAGCGAGCGCGAACGGCACGTCCCGGTCGTGATAGATGTCGCGGAACGTGTGGGCCGAGTAGAACGCTCCGGGGACGATTGCAAGCGTCAGGGCGGTAATCGTCACCGTGCGCGAGGCGTGGAGCTCGCGCCAGCCCCGCACGGCGAGTACCGCGAGCGGGAGGCTGACGCCCTCGAGCGCCGGACCACGTGCTCCGGGTCCAAGACCGATGTAGCACAGCAGCGCTGCGAGTGGCCACAGCACGAGGATCTGCTCGCCGCGGTCGCGCGGCACGCGCCGGGCCGGCAGCGCCGCCAGGGCGAGTGGGACGAACGCGACGATCAGCGGCCAGATCAGCGGCGCGGCGCCCGCGGCGCGCAGATGCGAAAGCGACCATGTCGAGCTCTGCCGCGCGAGCGCCACGTAATAGACCAGCGGCACCAGCACCGCGACTCCCGGGATCGCCACGCGCCTGAGGGAACCAGCGAAGCCGCGAAGGCCGATCAGCCCCGCCGTCACGAGCGCCAGCTCGATCCCACCCCACGGGTGCAGCCACGATACGAGCAGCCCCGCGGCCGGCACGCCGAGCCTCAGTCTGCGGTCATCCCCGCCACGCGCGATCGCCTCGAGGCCGAGCAGGAACACGGGCATCAGCCCCAGCGCGATCACGGTCGGCAGGTAGCCCCAGGCCTGCCAGTACGCGGCGCCATGACCCGCGGCGACGATGAGCTCGTTGGCGCCGTTTGCGTTGACGACGCCGCCATAGTCGAACAGCGGCACCAGCGGCGACAGGTACAACAGCCCGAGCACGAGCGTCGCCGCCCGCTCTTGCGGCGGGAGGAACCGCGCCGCGAACCTCGCATAGCCGAGCACGAGCACGATCAGAGCCACCGGGGTCCAGACGAGATACGCGGCCTGAATGCTGAGCCCGGCCCGCCACAGTAGGCCCGAGACGAGGAACACAGGCTGCAGGTACACGTGCGCGGCGCCGGCTTGGTAGGGGTCGGCGATCAGTCCGTGCAGCCCCGCCTCCCGGATCCACGCCAGGTAACGGAGCTGATCCTGGGGGAACAGCGGCGAGGATGGCCCGGCGAACGTCAAGCCCTCAATCGCGCACCGGATAAGGACGTAGGCGAGCGTGGCTAGGCACCAGGCGGACGCGACGCCAGCCACGACCACTACGCGACGAGCGGTCCGCCGGTTCGGCTCCCAGCCCATGCTCGAAAGGTACGCAGATCCGGACCCCACGGCCCGGCCACGGGCGGTCCGATCGGGATCGGACCGCCTCCGAGCCAGCTACCGTACGGCCGGCGGGATCCCCCTGAAGCGGCTCTGGTGCTCTGGACTTCGAACAGGCATATGACGAGAACCTCTCTCGCGTCTACGGCTTCTTCGCCTATCGAGTGGCGAGCCGAGCCGACGCCGAGGAGCTGACCCAGCAGGCGTTCGAGCGCGCGCTGCGGGCCTGGGACCGGTTCGATCCGCGTCGCGCCTCGCAGACCACGTGGCTGCTGGCAATCGCGCGCAATCTGCTGATCGACCACTACCGCGCGGCTGGAGCCCAGGCTCCAAGCGTCCCGCTTCACGACGTCGACCCGGGCGAGCTTCCCAGCGCCGAGGCCAGGCCGCAGGTCGGCATCGACCCCGCGCTGGCCTCGGCGCTGGGCGCGCTCAGCGACCGCGAGCGGGAGATCCTCGCGCTCCGCTACGGTGGCGAGCTGACCGGCCCCGAGATCGCTCAGCTGATGGATCTCTCGCTGGCGAACGTCCAGCAGATCACATCCCGGGCGCTCCGGCGGCTGCGAAGCGCGCTGGACCGCGAAAGTGTCAGCCGCCGCCGCTCCGGTTCGTAATAGCCGTAGATGACCGACCGCGAGACTCCCTCCCGGGCGCCGATGCCGATCAGTTTCTCGGCGCGTGTCGCCGCCTTGACACTGGCGGCGATCATGATTGGGATGCTGGCCGCGGGCGCGGCCGCCGCGCGCGGGCCCCACTCGTTCATGACCGGTTTCTCGGACGGCATCTACGAGAACGCCGGCAATCCCAACAAGTGGTACCAGCGGACGGTCGTCACCGGCGCCCAGTTTGTGGTGCTGCCGGTCAGCTGGCCGTCGATCGCCCCATCGCCGCCGGCCGGCGGCTCGGACCCCACCAATCCGGCAAATCCCGGCTACCACTGGGGCACACTCGACGAGGCGGTCCGCGACGCCGCGGCGCACGGGCTCCAGGTCACGTTCACGGTCGCGGGCGACGGGGGACCAACCTGGGCCCAGGGGCCGCATGCGCCGGCGAGCGTGGTCCCCGGCACATGGCGCCCGGATGCGACCGCGTTCGGTCAGTTCGCGGAGGCCGTGGCGCGCCGCTACTCAGGAACGTTCAACCCGGGCGACGGCGTCCTTCCTCGCGTCAAGTACTACGAGGCCTGGAGCGAGCCCAACCTTCCCAACCACCTGACCCCCCAATGGGTGCGGGTCAGGCACCATTGGGCGGCCGAGAGTCCGATCATCTACCGCCACCTGCTGAACGCGTTCTACACGGGCGTCAAGGCCGTCCACCGCTCCAACAAGGTGATCGCGGGTGCGACGGCCCCGTGGGGCGACCCGCCGGGCGGTAACCGGATGCAACCGGCCGAGTTCGTCCGCGAGATGCTGTGCCTGCACGGCCCCGGGCTGAAGCCGGAGCGATGCCCCAGCCCGGCCCACTTCGACATCCTGTCTCATCATCCGTACGAGATCCGCGGACCGTTTCACCCCGCGATCAACGCCGACGACGTCTCGCTCCCCGACTTCAGCAAGCTCAGCAGGTCACTTGCGGCGGCGAGGCGTGACGGCACCGCGCTCCCCCGCGGACACAAGCCGATCTGGGTGACCGAGTTCTCCTACAACTCCTACCCACCTGACCGTGGGGCTCCGTGGCTCGGTGAGTGGGAGCGCTGGATGGACGAGTCGTTCTACCTGCTCTGGCGCCAAGGTGTCGATGCAATCGCATGGTTCCTGCTGGTCGACGGTCACCCGCCGTTCGTCGGTTGGGTCTCGCAGTCGGGCATCTACTACGACAACGGCCGTCCGAAACCCGGCGCTGTGCGAGCGTTCGACTTCCCATTGGTCGCCGAGCCGGCTTCACACGGACGCCATGTGATCTGGGGAATCTCGCCACGCAGCGGCACCGTCACCGTCAAGCTCTACGAGTCCCACCGCTGGCGCACGCTGACGCGCTTCTCGGTACGCGCCCACGGGGTGTTCACGACCACGATCAGGGTCGCGCCGCACTCGCAGCTGCGCGCGAGCATCGGATCGGCGCACAGCCTGATCTGGCGCGTGGGCTGAGGCGATGGAGCTCGCGGCGACTCCGGTTCCGCGGTCGCGTCCGTTCGGGGCGATCTGGTGGCTCGACCGGCGAGCGCTCGGCGCCTGGACGCTCGGCTTCGCGCCGGTGTTGTACCTGGCTCTACGCGGCGGTGGCTATGACCTCGTGATCCGCAGCGAGGTCGGGATGGCGGCGTGGTGGCTGGTGCTGCTCGGCGTGCTGGTCGGCGTCGTCTCGCTCGGCCACATCGGCCATCTCGGCTGGGTGACGGTCGCGCTGCTCGCGACCTTCCTCGTCTGGACCCTGATCGCCACGGGATGGACGCAGAGCGTCGAGCGCACTGTGACGGAGGTCGGGCGGCTGTCGACCTTCCTCGGGATCTTCGTACTCGCCCTGCTCGTGCTCAGGCGCGAGACCGTGCGCCCGCTTGTCAATGGCGTCGCCGTCGCGTTCGCGCTGGTCGGCCTGTTCGCCGTTCTGTCCCGCCTGTACCCGGGCGCGTTTCCGCACGACCAGGTCGACAGCTTCTTCCCGGGGTCCGCGACGCGACTGAACTACCCGCTCAACTACGCCAACGGCACCGGCAACTTCCTCGCGATCGGCCTGCCGCTGCTGCTGTTCCTGGCAACGCGCGCGCGTACGATCGCCGGTCAGGCGCTCGGGGCTGCGGCAGTCCCCGTGTCGGTCCTAGCGATCGTGATGACCGCCTCGCGCGGCGGTGTGCTGACCGCGATCGTCGCGGTCGTCGCGTTCTACGCGCTGTCGCCGGATCGCCTTCCCCGCTTCGCGACTGGGCTGCTGACGGCCGCCGGGTCGGCGATCCTGGTCGAGGCGCTGCTCCATCGCCACGTCGTCCGCGACGGGCTGAACGGCCCACTCGCGATCACGCAGCGGCACCAGCTCGTCGCGCTGATCCTGCTGGTGTCGATCGGCGTCGCGCTCGCGCAGGTCGGCCTCGCGCTCGCGGCACGATACGCCGTGCGCCCGCGGGCGCTGCAGGTCGGACGTCGCAATGCCTCGATCGCGACCGCGGTCGCCCTGGTCGTGGCGCTGGTGGTCGCGATCGCGGCCGGCGTGCCCGGTCAGCTCGCCCACCAGTGGCGGCTGTTCAAGCAGACCGATGTCACAGGCGTGGCCTCGGGCAACCTCTACTCACGCCTCGGGACCGTCACGGGCAGCCATCGCTACCAGTACTGGCAGACCGCGGTCCACGCGTTCAAGAGCAAGCCGCTGACCGGCATCGGGCCGGGAACGTTCGAGTTCTACTGGGCCCAGCACGGCTCGATCAACGAGTTCGTCCGCAACGCCCACTCGCTCTATCTCGAGACGCTGGCCGAGGCCGGGATCCCCGGCTTCCTGCTCGTCGCCGGGCTGCTGCTCGTGATCCTGATGGCCGGGATTGTCCGCAGCCTCCGCGCACCGCCGCTGGCACGCGCGGCCCTAGCCGCGGCGACCGCCTCGTTCGCCGCGTTCTGCGTGGCGGCCGGCTATGACTGGCTGTGGCAGCTGGCCGTGGTCCCGGTCGCCGCACTGCTGCTCGGGGCCGCGATCCTGTCCTACACGCGCGTCCCCAGGACAGATGAAGGCGCCCCCTCACCGTGGCGGAAGTGGCTTCCGCGGGCCGTCTGCACCGCCGTCAGCGCGGCCGGGATCGTCGCGATCGCAATCCCTTACGGAGCGACGGCGGCGATCCGCTCGAGCCAGTCGGCGTTCCACAGCGGCAATACGAAAGCGGCGCTCGCCGATGCCGCGACAGCCCAGCGGCTCGAGCCCTATGCGGCGACGCCGCGCCTGCAGCGTGCGCTGATCCTCGAAGCGACCGGCGACCTGCGCGACGCCCGGACCGCGATCGCCCAGGCAACGGCGCGCGAGCCGACCAACTGGCGAACCTGGCTGGTGCGCGCCCGGATCGAGGCCGAGAGCGGGCGCCCGGTCGCCGCCGTGCGCGCCTTCAAGCGTGCTCATGCACTCAATCCGACGTCAACGGCAACAGCAGAATGACCGAGCCCGACGAGCGCAACGACGACCTCGATGCGACCCTGCGCAAGCAGCGTCCAGCGGCCCCACGCGAGTTCGCGACGGGGCTAAGGCGGCACCTGATGGCGCAGGACTCAGCCTCGCGGCGTCCCGCGCGGCTTTGGCTGTTGGTCTATGCATATCTGTGCTCGGGGGCGGTGCTGCTCGTGCTCGCCGCGCTCGGCGCGTTCGGCAGTGGACCGTTCGGATCCTGACCGGCCCGATGTCAGCCCCCACCACCCAGCTTCGTACTCCCCCACAGATGAAGCTCTGGATCGTGCTGATCGCCTCGATCGCCGCGCTTGCTCTCCCGAGCAGCGCGCTCGCCGTCAAGTGCGCTCCGCCCGGCAACTCGGGCGTCGACCAGTACTACGAGACTGTGCCGGGCCCGAGCTGCAACGGCCCGCCTGGCGGCTCCGGCCACCACCACGGACATCATCTGCCTGGCTCGACGGGGCGGCGGCTTGCGGCTCAGGGCGCAACCGGACAGGCGGTAGCGCAGCTGGTCGCGAACACGAGCCCGATCGGCACCGCGGGCTCGGGCGCGTCGAGCGCGTCGGGCTCTGGAGCGGCGTCTAACGCCAGCGCGGCGGGGTCGAACGGGACCGGTGGCTCGGGCAGCGCGGGAGCGGCGACCGGCCGACAGCCGGCGACCGGGACCGAGCCGACGGCACCGGCGGTCAACGGACGCAACCTGATCTCGGCCCTCCTCCATCCGATCCTTACGGGCGCCTCCAACGCCGGCGGCACCGGCGTGCTGCTCCCGATCTTTCTGGCCGGAGCGCTCGTCCTGATGCTTGTCGGGCTGGTCGTGCGCCGCCGGCGCCGCCCGACCGTTTAGCGAGGCTCCCGAGCCCGCCGCCACCCCCGACCGGGGCCCGCCCAGCCCGCCCCCGCCCCTCGGCGGCCGATGACTTTTACCCGCGGGCGCAGTCCTTTCTTCGATGGCCGTTCCACAGGCAGGCACGATCATGTTCGCCATCCGGGGGCCAATCGCACAGAGTGATCTACCCGGGCTGTACGCGAGGGTCTGCCGCCTGCTCGACCGCAGCGATCCGATCGTCGCGTTCTGTGACGTTCACGGAGTGCCGGCCGACGGTGTCAGCATCGAGGCGCTGGCCCGCTTACAGCTGGTGGCCGGGCGCCACGGCTGTCAGATCAGACTGCGCAACGCCTCGCCCGAGCTGCTCGACCTGATCGCCTTCACCGGGCTGGGTTCCGTGCTGCCCGAGTGAGGCGGCGACGATCGCCGGGCGGCCGGGCGGCCTGCGGCCTGCCGGCGGCGCCGGGGCGGCGGCGCCGGGCGTGCTGCGGGGCGGCGGCGCCGGCGGCCTGCTCCCGGGCGGCCGCGGCAGCGTGCGTCAGGAGTCGAGCCGCGGCGGCAGCCCGAACAACGGGAACAGCCGCTCGGTGCTCAGGAAGAAGGTGAGCTCGGCGATCCTGCCGTCGGGGCCGAACTCGAGTACCTGGAGCGCCCACGGGTCGTGGCCGCTGCCGGACTCGCTCGGCTTGTACTGCCCGAAGGCGACGGTGCCGTTGGCGTTGGGAGCCGGCAGCACCTTCGAGTTCTTGCACGCGATCCCCGGTCCCCACCACCACTTGAAGATGTCCTCGCGGCCGAGCAGCCACATGTCGAACGGCGGCATCGACTGCTGCGCGTCCTCCTGGATCAGCTCGGTCAGCGCGTCGATGTCGTAGCGCTCGAACGCATCCACGTACCGGGCCAGCAGCTCGTGCTGGTCCTGGTCGATCGCAGGTACGACGTCGGCTGAGTTGACGCCCGCCTGCTCGAGCGTCGCGCGCGCCCGCTGCAGCGCGCTGTTGACCGACGGGACACTCGAGTCGAGCAGCTCCGCGACCTCGCTCGCCCTCCACTTCAGCACCTCGCACAGGATCAGAGCCGCGCGCTGGCGCGGCGGCAGGTGCTGCAACGCGGCGACGAACGCGAGCCTGATCGTCTCGCGCGCCATCACCTGCTCGGCGGGATCGTTCTCGGCCATCGCCAGACCGTCGGGGATCGGCTCGAGCCACGTCACCTCCGGCAGCGTGTTCAGGCTCCCGACCTCCGGCTCGGCGGCGCCGCCCAGATCCATCGGCCGCGCGCGTCGCGCACGGCCCCCGAGCATGTCGAGGCAGACATTGGTCGCGATTCGATACAGCCACGAACGCAGTGCCGCGCGACCCTCGAAGCGGTCGTACGCGCGCCACGCGCGCAGGAACGTCTCCTGCACCGCGTCCTCAGCCTCGAACGGGGAACCGAGCATCCGGTAGCAGTAGCCGACCAGCTCCTTGCGATGTTGTTCGAGCCCTCTCTCGAGCGTGTCGGGAGCGAGCCCAGTCGGTGACTCCGCCACGACACTCATCGTACGCATCCGTCCAGATGAGCGCCGCGTCGAACGCTCATCAGCGCACCGCCGAGTAGGTGAGGAGCACCGTGTCGGCCGATGGCTCTGAGTGCTCGAGCTTGAACTCGATCGGACCGGTGCCGTCAGCAAACAGACGCCTGCCGGCGCCGAGCACGGTCGGATACACGATCAGTCGCAGCTCATCGATCAGGCCCTGCTCGGCCAGCCCGTCGACCAGCTGGCAGCTTCCGGCCACGAGCAGCTCGCCGATGTCGTCGGCCAGCCTCCCGATCTCGCCGGCGAGATCGCCGCTGATCACGGTTGAGTTGCTCCAGCTTGGATCGCTGAGGGTGTCCGATACGACGTACTTCGGGATCGAGTTCATCCGCTTGCCGAACTCGTCCTGATTCATCTTCGGCCAGGCCGCAGCGAATCCATCGTAGGTCGCGCGGCCCAGCAGCAGCGCGTCGGCCGACATCAGCTCGTCGACCTTGTACTTGTTGCCGGCATCGCCGCGGTCGAACTTGAACGCCCAGCCGCCATGCTCGAACCGCTCCGCTCCGCCGGGGTCCTCCATCACCCCATCGAGGGTGATGAACTCGGATACCACGACTCGTCCCATCACGCTTACCTTCCGCTCCGTTGCCTTGCAGTTGTCAGTGAAGACCGGCGCGCTGAGCAAATCTCATCGGTGCCCACGCGTACGATCCACCGGTGGCGACGTTCTCCGAATCGATCGAACTGCGTGGTGCGGGCGGCGAGCCGGTCGATTTCGCGCGCACGCTGCTCTCGCACGGCGTCGCCGACCTCCCGCCCAACGTGATCGCCGCCGACGGGTCCGCGCTTGAGACGGTGCTGCGGACCGGTGGGCGCGCGTGGTGCGTGCGACTGACACCAGGCCCGCCCGGACAGGCGCTGTTACAGGCGCCTGCGGATGCGACCGTGCCGCCGATCGCGGTCCGCCCCGCGCTGCTCGCGCAGGTCCGCCAGATGCTGCGCCTCGATGAGGACCTGACCCCGTTCTACGCGGTCGCGGCCGCCGACCCGACGCTCGCATGGGCCGCGACCGGAGCCGGACGGATGCTCCGCAGCCCAACCGTGTTCGAGGATCTGGTCAAGACGATTTGCACCACGAACTGCACCTGGTCGGCGACGGTCAGGATGGTCAGTGCGCTCGTCGGCTCGCTCGGCGAGCCGGCCAAGGGCTCGCCCGAGCTGCGCGCGTTCCCGACGCCCGACGCGATGGCGCAGGCCGGCGAGGGCTTCTACCGCGACGTTGCGCGCGCCGGCTACCGGGGCGCCTATCTGCGCACGCTGGCGAGCGATGTCGCCGGCGGCCGCCTCGACCTCGAGGCGCTCGGCGACCCGGAGCGCAACGACGACGAGGTCGCCGAGGAGCTGCTCGGGCTCGCCGGCGTCGGGCCCTACGCGATGGCTCACATGATGATGCTGCTCGGTCGCTACCACCGCCTGATCCTCGACTCCTGGACCCGGCCGACGTACCGGCGCCTGAGCGGGCGCCCGCGGGTCACTGACAAGGGGATCGTCCGCGCCTTCCGGCGCTACCGGCAGTTCGCCGGGCTCGCGTTCTGGCTGACGCTCACCGAGGGCTGGGTGACCGAGCGGCAATGAGCCTCACTCGCGCTCTGCGCGATGCGATCAGCGGTGAGGTGATCTTCCCCGGCGACATCGGCTACGAGCAGGCCCGGCGCGTCTGGAATGGCATGATCGACTGCCGGCCGGCGGCGATCGCGCGACCCCGCTCCGCGGCCGAGGTCGCGGCGGCGATCGGCGTCGCACGCGTCGAGGGGATGACCGTCGCCGTCCGCGGCGGCGCCCACAACGTCGCAGGCAACGCGACCTGCGACGGCGGGCTCGTGATCGACCTGTCGGCGATGCGGGCGATCGAGGTCGACGGCGGGGCCCGGAGAGCGCGCGCCCAGGGCGGCGTCACCTGGGGCGAGCTCGACCGCGCGACCCAGGCTCATGGCCTTGCGAGCACCGGCGGCCTCGTCAGCAGCACCGGGATCGCGGGGTTCACGCTCGGGGGCGGCATCGGCTGGCTGATGCGCAGGCACGGGCTCGCGTGCGACAACCTGGTCGCGGCCGAGGTTGTGACCGCCGCCGGGCGGACCGTGCGCGCCGCCGAGGACGGCGACGCGGAGCTGCTCTGGGGGCTGCGCGGCGGCGGCGGCAACTTCGGCGTCGTGACCGAGTTCGAGTTCCGGCTGCATCCCGTCTCGGCGGTGCTCGCCGGGATGCTCGCCTGGCCCGCCGCCGCGGCGCCCGAGGTGCTGCGGTTCTGGCGCGAGTGGGTCGCAACGGCGACCGACGAGGTCTGCACGATTGCCGCATGGTTGTGGGCTCCCGACGATCCGTCGATCCCGCCCGCGCTCGCCGGCGCGCAGCTGTTCGCGCTGTCGTGCGTTCACCTCGACCCGGCCGGGAGCGGTCCGGTGCAGCTCGCGCCGCTGCGCGAGCTGCACCCGGCGATCGACACAGTCGCGGTGATGCCTTATACGACTCTGCAGACGGCGTTCGACCCGACCGCTCCCTATGGGGTTCGGACGTACTGGCGCTCGAGCTACCTCGACGACATCTCCGACGCCACGATCGCGACAATCGGCGAGTTCACGCCGGCCGTCCCCGCGCCGCTCGGCCAGCTGCACATCCACCAGCTCGGAGGCGCGGTCGCACGCGTCGCGCCGGGCGCGACCGCCGTCGGGCATCGCGACACTCCGTTCCTGATGAACTACTTCGGCCTCTGGCACGACGCCGCCGAGGACGAGCGCAACATCGCCTGGGTTCGCGCCGCGTCGGACGCGGTCGCCGCGCACGGCTACGGCGCTCGGTTCGTCAACTTCCTCGCCGACGAGGGCGAGAGCGGCGCCCGTTCGGCCTACGACGCGGCGACCTGGGCCCGTCTGCAGGCGCTCAAGCGCATCTATGACCCGGACAACTTCTTCCGCCTGAACCAGAACGTCGCGCCGGGCTAGCGGCGGTCCGCCCGCTGCGCCGGCGTCGCGCCAGGCTAGCGCGTCGGAGTCAGCCCCTTGAACCCCACACCGAGGTCGTGCTCGAGCAGTTGCACGAGGTTCGCGTGGGGATGCCCCGGGATCGGCCAGCTCGCGAGACCTGGCTGGGGCTTGCCGTCGAGGGTCAGGCTGACGCCTTCGCAACCGGCGGGGTCGACGCCGGCGACCGCCTGGGGGCCGCCGCCGCCCGACCCGATGAACGCGAGCGTGACAATCGTGCCCCAATCCGATGGGCACGAGCGAGCACCCGGCTGTGTGGCCGGAAGCGAGTTCATCAACGAGATCACCGACTGGAGCTTGCGCTGCGAGACGAACACACGCGGGCCCTGGATGCGGCGACCGAACTGGGTCACGGTCAGCCGAAGCCGCGCTGCGCTCGAAGGGATCTGCTCGGACGCTGGTCGTGGCGTGATCCAGACGTCCTCGGCGTCGACGCGAACACCGGTCGTGCCGTTGCCCAGGCTCACCGCGGTGATCACCAGCCACCGCAGCGACAGGACGTTCTCGACCGCCGGCCACGAGTAGAACACCGCTCGGGAGCGTCGAGGGCTGATGTGTGCGGTCCCGCCGCCCGCCCAGCTCGACCCCTGCGGCCGGTGCGCGTGGATGTAGCTGAAGAGCGAGTCGAGCGAGCCGGGAACGACCCACCATTGGTGGCGGTCGACGAGATTGGGGGTCGCCGGATAGCTGAACGGGCGCGCGAGCTCTCTTCCCCCACCTGCCGGCTCGGTCGCCGACTTCGTCGCTCCGGCCGGCAGCGACACCTCGCCCAGCAGCTTCACAGCGTCGGCGCGCGCGGCCGCACGATTGGACGCGGCACTGGCGCCGGAGTCGGCGATCGCGACGCCGGATCCGATGACGAGTGCGGCGATGGCTACGGCGATCAGCCGGTACACACGCCTACTACGCGGCGCGAGGTGATCCGTCACAGTGGCTGTTCTATCAGCTTCAGATCGCCATCGCCAAGCCCGCACCAGCGTGAGTTACCTCGCAAACTCGTCCCGGCGAAGCGTGGGTGGCGGTTTGGGTCTGGTGGACAGACTTAAGCTCGCAAGCCCGCGCTCGCGGCGCCAATTTGAGAGCTTATGCCCGCTCCGGGCTGGCCCCCGCCCCGCGCCCCGGCCCCCCTTATGCCCGCTCCGGGCTGGCCCCCGCCCCGCGCCCCGGCCCCCCTCAAACACGCTCCGGGCTTGACCCCCGCCCCCTCAAACGCCCCGCCCGGCCCCCCTTAGACACTCCGGGCCGCCCCAACCAGGCGGCCCGGAGTTGATACCTATCGTCCGGGACTACTCGTCGCCGTCGGACGGGACGTCGAGATCGGCCAGCTCCTCGACGAAGCCGAGCGACGATCCGCCGTCGCCGCGGCCGATGTCCTCGAGGTCGGACAGATCGGGCTCCATCCCACCGAACCCTGTCAGGCTCTCGCCGTCGGCGAGGCCCAGCTCGGCGGCCAGGTCGTCGTGATCGAGCAGACCGACATCGTCCATTCCGCGGGGGAGCGGCTCGGCAGGCTCGATCTCGATCCGCCGGTAGCGCTTCAGCCCCGTCGCGGCCGGGATCAGCTTGCCGATGATCACGTTCTCCTTGAGACCGTTGAGGCGATCGATCTTGCCCTCGAGGGCCGCATCGGTCAGAACCTTGGTCGTCTCCTGGAACGACGCCGCCGACAGGAACGAGTCGGTGTTCAGCGACGCCTTGGTGATCCCGAGGATGATCTCCTCGGCCTGGGCGGTCTCGCCGCCGTCGTCCTGCACGGCGCCGTTGATCCGCGCGTACTCGTGACGGTCCACGAACTGTCCCGGGAGCAGGTCGGTGTCGCCCTTCTGGTCGACCCGGACCTTCTTCATCATCTGTCGCACGATCAGCTCGATGTGCTTGTCGTTGATGTCGACTCCCTGTGACTTGTAGACCTCCTGGACCTCGCGCACGAGGTACAGCTCGGTCTCGGTCCGTCCACGGATCGCCAGCAGCTCGTGGGGATACAGCGAGCCCTCGTTGAGCTGAGTGCCCGGCTCGATCTTCTGGCCGCCGTCGACGAACAGCAACGTCCGCCGCGGGAATGTGTGGCGATGCTCCTCGCCTCCGTCGTCGGTGATCACGACCGTGACCGCCTTGTCGGACTCCTCGATCGAGACCTTGCCGCCAACCTCGGCGATCTTCGCCAGCCCCTTCGGCTTACGCGCTTCGAACAGCTCGACCACGCGCGGCAGACCGTGCGTGATGTCCGCGCCGGCGACACCGCCGGTGTGGAACGTACGCATCGTCAGCTGCGTTCCGGGCTCCCCGATCGACTGCGCGGCGATGATCCCGACGGCGTCGCCGAGCTGCGCGAGCTTGCCCGTCGCGAGCGAGCGCCCGTAGCAGGCCTGGCACACGCCGGTCGGCGCGACGCACTTGAGCACCGAGCGGACGGGCACATGGATAACTGCGCCCTTCTCGGTGTCGTCGTTCCACGCCTCGACCAGGTCGGCCAGCTCGGCGCGATCGATCTCCTTGCCCTTCTCGACGATCACCCGACCGCGCTTGGTCGTGATGTCCTGGGCGGCGATCCGGCCGATCAGGTTGTCGTTGGGCTCGCCCGTCGGGCGAAGCCTCCGGCTCTCGGGATCGACCTCGAGCTTGGACACCGGCATCTCGATGTACTCCTCGGCGCCGCAGTCCTCCTGACGGATGATCACGTCCTGTGCCACGTCGACCAGCCGCCGCGTCAGGTAGCCCGAGTCGGCGGTGCGGAGCGCCGTGTCCGCGAGGCCCTTCCGGGCACCGTGGGTTGAGATGAAGTACTCGAGCACGGTCAGGCCCTCCATGAAGTTGGCCTTGATCGGTCGCTCGATGATCTCGCCCTTCGGGTTGGCCATCAGGCCTCGCATCCCCGCCAGCTGGCGGATCTGCGAGAACGACCCGCGGGCTCCCGAGTTGGCCATCATGAAGATCGGGTTGAGCTCGTCGAGGTGCTCGTACAGCGCCTCGCCGACCTCGTTCGTCGCCCGATCCCACAGCTTGGTGACCGCCTCGTGGCGCTCCTCCTGGGTGATCTCGCCCGAGTCGTACTGATCCTCGATCGTGATCAGCTGGTCCTCGTAGCGCGCAAGGATCGCCGTCTTCGTCGGCGGTGTCTGGACGTCGTTCTTGGAGATCGTCACACCCGCCTGGGTGGCGTAGTGGAAGCCGATGTCCTTGAACGCGTCGAGCACCATCGAGATCGTCGGCGCGCCATACGCCTGCACGAGATCGTCGACCAGCTTGGTCGTGTCCTTCTTCTTCATCGAGCGGTTGATGAACTCGTAGCTACCGGGGTCGAACTCCGCCCCCAGCGCCTCCTCGAGCGCTCGCTCGATCTTGTCGTTGTAGATGATCCGCCCGACCGTCGTCAGCACGTGGCCGCCCTCGGTCCCGATCGGTCGGTACTCGGCCAGGTCGTGGAGCTTGACCACGCCGTGCTCGTAGGACCACTCCGCCTCCTGGGCGGTGCGGAACACGTGCGGCCGCGGGTCGTGGGTGGCGGGGTCGATCTTCTCCAGCTCGGTGGCATCCGGACCGTAGGTCAGGTAGTACGCGCCGAGCACCATGTCCTGGGTCGGCGTCGCCAGCGGCGAGCCGTGCGCCGGGGAGAGGATGTTGTTGGCGGACAGCATCAGGATCCGCGCCTCGGCCTGGGCCTCGGCCGACAGCGGCAGATGGACCGCCATCTGGTCGCCGTCGAAGTCGGCGTTGAACGCGTGGCAGACGAGCGGATGGACCTGGATCGCCTTGCCCTCGACCAGTACCGGCTCGAACGCCTGGATCCCCAGACGGTGCAGCGTCGGCGCGCGGTTGAGCAGCACCGGGTGCTCGTGGATGACCTCCTCGAGCACGTCCCACACCTCGGGGATCATCGAGTCGACCATCTTCTTGGCCGCCTTGATGTTCTGCGCCGACTTGCGCTCGACCAGCCGGGCCATGATGAACGGCTTGAACAGCTCGAGCGCCATCAGCTTCGGCAGCCCGCACTGGTGCAGGCGCAGCGACGGGCCGGCGACGATCACCGAACGGCCCGAGTAGTCGACGCGCTTGCCGAGCAGGTTCTGGCGGAAGCGGCCCTGCTTGCCCTTCAGCATGTCCGAGAGCGACTTCAGCGGGCGATTGCCGGGGCCCGTCACCGGACGTCCGCGACGGCCGTTGTCGAACAGCGCGTCGACCGCCTCCTGCAGCATCCGCTTCTCGTTGTTGACGATGATCTCGGGAGCGCCGAGGTCGAGCAGCCGCTTGAGGCGGTTGTTGCGGTTGATCACGCGGCGGTAGAGATCGTTCAGGTCCGAGGTCGCGAACCGGCCACCGTCGAGCTGGACCATCGGGCCGCAGCTCCGGCGGGATCACCGGCACTGCCTCGAGGATCATCATCTCCGGCTTGTTGCCCGAGTTGAGGAACGCCGATACGACCTTCAGGCGCTTGACCGCGCGGGCCTGCTTCTGGCCCTTGGCCGTCTTGACCTGCTCCTGGAGGTCGGCTGACTCGGCGTCGAGATCGACCTGCTGGAGCAGGTCGCGCACCGCCTCGGCACCCATGCCGCCGCGGAAGTACTCGCCGAACCCGTACGGAGACCCGAACCGGTCCTTGAGCTCACGGAACGTCGTCTCGTCGTTGATGACGTCCTTGGCCTTCATCGTCTTGAACAGCTCCCACACCTGACGCATGCGCTCGGCCGCGTCCTCGATGTAGGCCTCGGTGTCGTCGATGTCGGCCTGGAAGCTCTTGCGGAGCTCCTTGAGCATCTTCTCGCGCTCTTCGTCGGACAGCTTCGCGATGTTGACCTCGAGCGTCTCGGACCACAGGTGGTCCTCGTCGGAGAAGTCACGCCCGGTCTTGGCCGACTCGAGGTACTGCTCGCGGCGTGTCAGCGACTCCTTGAGCTCGAGGATCCGCTCCTCCTTCTCGGCCGCGTAGGCGTCGAGCACCTTGTTGACCTCGCCCTCGAGCGACTCGACGTCGCGCTCGCGCGCCTCGTCGTCAACCCAGGTGACGATCGAAGCGGCGAAGTACAGGACCTTCTCGAGCTCCTTCGGAGCCATGTCGAGCAGGTAGCCGATCCGGCTCGGGACGCCCTTGAAGAACCAGATGTGGCTGACCGGCGCGGCCAGGTCGATGTGGCCCATGCGCTCGCGGCGGACCTTCGAGCGGGTCACCTCGACGCCGCAGCGCTCGCACACGATGCCCTTGTAACGGACGCGCTTGTACTTGCCGCAGTAGCACTCCCAGTCCTTGGTCGGGCCGAAGATGCGCTCGCAGAAGAGCCCATCCTTCTCGGGCTTGAGCGTCCGGTAGTTGATCGTTTCCGGCTTGGTCACCTCGCCCGAGCTCCAGGAGCGGATCTGCTTGGAAGAGGCGAGACCGATCTCGATTGCGTCGAAGTTGTTGATGTCGATCAAAGTGATTCCTTGTCAGTCAGTGGGGCGGAGCGATTGGGGTGCGGCGACCGGCCGCACCCGTTCACGCTTCGTCCTCTTCCAGTACGCCTTCGGCCTCGCCGGCCGGGATCTCGGGGTCGAGCATCGGATCGGCCGTCGGCGGCGAAGTCCTCCTCCTCGAGCTCCTCGCCGGGCTCCAGATCCGGGTCCTCGACCTCGGTCTCCTCCTCGGAGGCCTCGACCGTCTCGCCCTCGTGCTCGGTCGCCTCGTCGGCCGCCGCGCCATCGGTCGCGCGGACGCCGCTGAGGTCGATGCCCAGCTCCTCGGCCGCGCGGAGCAGGTCGTCGTCCTCCTCGCGCATCTCGGCGCGCTCGCCCTCCTCGGAGACGACGTTGACGTCGAGCGCCAGCGACTGCATCTCCTTGAGCAGGACCTTGAACGACTCGGGGATCGAGGGCTCGGCGATGTTCTCGCCCTTGACGATCGCCTCGTATGCCTTGACGCGGCCGACCGTGTCGTCGGACTTGATCGTCAGCATCTCCTGCAGCGTGTAGGCGGCGCCGTATGCCTCGAGCGCCCACACCTCCATCTCGCCGAAGCGCTGACCGCCGAACTGCGCCTTGCCGCCCAGCGGCTGCTGGGTGACGAGCGAGTACGGGCCCGTCGAGCGGGCGTGGATCTTGTCGTCGACCAGGTGCAGGAGCTTGAGGATGTACATGTAGCCGACCGTCACCTGCTCCTCGAACGGCTCGCCGGTGCGGCCGTTGAACAGCCTCACCTTGCCCGAAGCCTGCTCGCCCGGGCGGCGGTTCTTGTCGACGTCCATCCGGATCCGGCCCTCGTGCTCGTCCTGCCAGCGCACCAGCGCGCTGTCGACGTCGGCGACGGTCGCCCCGTCGAACACCGGCGTCGCGACGTAGACCTTGCCGGCACTGCCGTCGGCGCGCGAGCCTCCATTGGTCGCGTGCTTGCGGGCCTCGGAGCCGTCCTCGTACCAGCCGTTGGCGGCCACCCACCCGAGGTGGGTCTCGAGGATCTGACCGAGGTTCATCCGGCTCGGCACGCCGAGCGGGTTGAGGATCACGTCGACCGGCGTCCCGTCCTCGAGGAACGGCATGTCCTGAACGTCGACGATCTTCGAGATCACGCCCTTGTTGCCGTGGCGTCCGGCGAGCTTGTCGCCCTCGGCGATCTTGCGCTTCTTGGCGACGAACACGCGGACCAGGTCGTTGACGCCGGGCGGCAGATCGTCGCCCTCGTCGCGGCTGAAGGTCTTGACGTCGATCACGACGCCGCCCTTCACCGTGAGGAACCTTGAGCGAGGTGTCGCGGACCTCGCGCGCCTTCTCCTTGAAGATCGCGCGGATCAGCTTCTCCTCGGCCGTCAGCTCGGTCTCGCCCTTCGGCGTGACCTTGCCGACCAGCAGGTCGCCCGAGGCCACCTCGGCGCCGATCCGGACGATGCCGCGGTCGTCGAGGTTGCGCAGCGACTCCTCCGAGCGGTTGGGGATGTCGCGGGTGATCTCCTCGTCGCCCAGCTTGGTCGTACGGGCGTCGATCTCGTACTCCTCGATGTGGATCGAGGTGAGCTCGTCGTCCTGGACCAGGCGCTTGGACAGGATGATCGCGTCCTCGAAGTTGTAACCCTCCCAGGACATGAAGGCGACCAGCAGGTTCTTGCCGAGCGCCATCTCACCCATGTCGGTGGCCGAGCCGTCGGCCAGCACGTCGCCGGCCGTGACGGCGGTGCCGACTCCGACGATCGGCTTCTGGTGGATCAGCGTGCCCTGGTTCGAGCGCATGAACTTCTGGAGCTCGTACTCGTCGTGGCCGCCTTCCTTGCGCTCGACGACGATCTGCTCGGCGTCGACGTAGGAGACCGTCCCGGACTCGTTGGCAATCACGATGTCGCCGGTGTCGACCGCCGCACGCCGCTCCATCCCGGTGCCGACCAGCGGCGCGTCAGTGACGAGCAGCGGCACCGCCTGGGCCTGCATGTTGGAGCCCATCAGCGCACGGTTGGCGTCATCGTGCTCGAGGAACGGGATCATCGCCGTCGTGACCGACCAGATCTGCTCGGGCGAGACGTCGATCAGGTCGACCTCCTCGGGGGTGACCGTCACGTACTGTCCGGCCTGAGTACGGCACAGGATCTCCTGACCGGCCAGCCTCCCGTTCGGGTCCAGAGGCGTGTTCGCCTGCGCGATCCGCCGCTCCTCCTCCTGGGTCGCGTCGATGCGGACGATCTCATCGGTGACGCGGCCGTCCTTGACGATCCGGTACGGAGTCGTCACGAAGCCGTGCTCGGAGATCTCGGCGTAGCTCGACAGCGAGCCGATCAGACCGATGTTCGGTCCCTCCGGGGTCTCGATCGGGCACATCCGGCCGTAGTGGGTCGGGTGCACGTCGCGGACCTCGATCGGAGCGCGCTCGCGGGTCAGGCCGCCGGCACCCAGGGCCGACAGCCGGCGCCGGTGCCTGAGCCCGGCGAGGCTGTTCGTCTGGTCCATGAACTGCGACAGCTGGCTCGAGCCGAAGAACTCCTTCAGCGCGGCCACGACCGGGCGGATGTTGACGATCGTCTGCGGTGTGATCGTGTCGGCGTCCTCGGTGGTGAGGCGCTCGCGCACGACGCGCTCCATCCGGTAGAGGCCGATCCGGAATGCCTCCTGGATCAGCTCGCCGACCGTCCGCAGCCGGCGGTTGCCGAAGTGCTCGTACTCGTCGAGGTGATCCTGGATCGGCTCGCGCGAGAACGACAGCGCCTCAGCGGCGAAGTCCTTGATCTCGGCGTCGGGCTCCTCGGGCATGCCCAGGAGCGTCGGCAGCGACACGAGCTCCTTGACCAGGGCGATGATGTCGTCGTGGGTCAGGGTGCGGGTGTCGAGGTCGATGTCGAGCCCGAGACGCGAGTTCAGCTTGTAACGGCCGACGCGGGTCAGGTCGTAGCGCTTGGGATCGAAGAACAGCTGGTTGAGCAGAGCGCGGGCGGCGTCGATTGACGGCGGCTCGCCGGGGCGCTGCTTCTTGAACAGCTCGATCAGCGCGCCCTCCTCGCTGCGGGTCACCTCGGTATCGGCGTCGAGCGTCAGCCGGATGTACAGCGAGTTGCCGAACAGCTTCAGGATCTCCTCGTCCGACGCATAGCCCATCGCGCGCAGGAGCACCGACACGGGGAGCTTGCGCTTGCGGTCGATGCGGACGTAGACGCGCCCCTTCTTGTCGATCTCGAGCTCGAGCCACGAGCCACGCGCAGGCATCAGGTTCGCGATGAAGACCTGCTTCTCGCGATCCTTGGGCTCCATCACGTAGGCGCCGGGTGAGCGCACCAGCTGCGTCACGACGACCCGCTCGGTGCCGTTGATGATGAACGTGCCGCGCTCGGTCATCCACGGGAAATCGCCCATGAACACCGACTGCTCGCGGATCTCGCCGGTCTCCCGGTTGATGAACGCGACCGTGACGGTCAGCGGCCGCGCGTAGGTCAGGTCCTTCTCGCGGCACTGCTCGAGGCTCGCGATCGGCTCGTCGAAGGTGAACTCGCCGAACTGAACGGCAAGGTTTCCGGTGTAGTCCTCGATCGGGGAGATGTCGTCAATCGTCTCCCGCAGGCCACCGCCATCCGGGTCGGTGAGCCAAGCGAAGGACTTGCGCTGAATATCAATCAGGTTGGGGACTTCAAGGACCTTGTTCAGACGCGCGAAACTCCGGCGCGTCCGGGGGGCGTGAGCGGTTGCCAAGACGGCGACTCCTCGGGCGGTCTAGAGGGAGGTAGAGACTCGCGCTCGCAGGCACCCGATCCGCCTTCGTCATGGTGTGCGCTTGCCCCGAGGTCCTCGGGCTGTCGGCGTTCCCAACACTGGGCCGAACGAGCTCCATAGAGCGCGACCAGCAAAGATAGCACACGGCAGCGTTGCCCTGCGCAGGGGCGTTCAGCTCTCACGGACCCCGCCCTCGACGGCCGCGTATGTGGCGCGGCGCCGCATCGTTTGGGCGGCTACGACTATTGGCTGACCGGGGCAGTGTAGGGGGTTCTGCGAATTGGGGCAAGGTTTGGCGTTTGCGGGGGGTTGTGGGTGCGCGGGCACCGGCACCGCGCGGCAGTCCTCGCTTTGGGATAGCGTCGCGCAGCCGATGATCATCAGCAGACGCAGCCAGAAGCTGATCTTGGTCGACCAGGTCGAGCACGCGCTCCTGTGCGGCACGTTCGCCGAGCGCTGGGGCAACGAGGGGTTCGCTCCGGTCACGCCGCTCGAGCCTGTGCGGCTCGCGGCCACGATCCACGACGACGGGTGGCTCGAGCCGGACGGCGAGCCGCTCTACAACGAGGGTGAGGCTCGCCCACTCAACTTCGTCGAGCTCGGCCACCCCGCCCACATGCGCATGTACAAGCGCGGCGTCGATCACGCCTTCGAGCGCGATCCTTACGCCGGACTACTGGTCTCGATGCACTGGACCGGTCTGTACCGATCGCGCTGGGGGATGCCCAGTGGCAACGTCGCACCGACCGAGCCGGCGCCCGAGGACGCGGCGATCGAGGACGAGGAACGGCGTTGGAGCGCCGTCAAGCACGAGCTCTGCCGCACGATGCGCCGCAGCGATCTCGAGATCGGGCTCTGGCACAACTACGACCTGCTCCAGGCGTGGGACCTGCTGTCGCTGTACGTCTGCCTGATCGATCTGACGCCGTCGAGTGGAGTCGCGCCCCGGCCGGTCGCCGCGACCCTCGCCGCGATCGCTCAACAGCCAGGCCCGCGCACGATCCCTTCGGTTCCGAGGGCGGTCGGCGCCCAGCGTGCCCAGCTGACGCTGACGCCGATCGACGCCGGTGTCGTCCGGGTTGAGCCGTATCCGTTCGACGTCGGCGAGCTCGAGTGCGTCGTCGCCGCAAAGGCCCTCGAGGACCGCAGCTACCGCGACGCAGCCGACTGCGAAGCTGCGTTTGCGAGCGCGCCGTCAGTCGCGCTCCGATGCCTGCTGGTCAGCTGAGCGATTGCGTCGCTGCGCAGTCGCGGTGCGCCAACGGCTGGCTGCTGTTGGCCAATGACGGCTGGCGGGCCAGGGAGGTCGACTCCGCCGAGCCGGACAGAACCACGACGGGCTCATACACGCCGATCGGCTCGCCACATAGATCACAGGTTGGAGCCCGCTGCATCGTGCCGTGCAGTATCGAAGCGGCCGGTCCGGGCGGCATCCGTAGATGGCCGTACCGATGCGCCGGAAGACTGCGGATCGGCGCCGGCGAGCCCCGAGCGGCACAAACGCGACGCGCGCCGTCCGAGACGGCGCGCGTCAAATCACTGCTGCTGCTGTTGCCGGCTACTTGAGCTCGACGCTGGCGCCGGCCTCTTCGAGGTCGGCCTTGAGCTTCTCGGCCTCGGCCTTGTCGATGCCCTCCTTGACCGCCTTGGGGGCCTCGTCGACCAGCGCCTTGGCCTCCTTGAGGCCAAGACCGGTCGCAGCACGCACGACCTTGATCACCTGGATCTTCTTCTCACCGGCACCGGTCAGCAGCACGTCGAATGCGGTCTGCTCCTCGGCCTCCTCGCCGGCTCCGTCGCCGGCCGCGGCGCCGGCCGGAGCGGCCGCCGCAACGGCGGTCGCCGAGACGCCGAACGCCTCCTCGAGCGCCTTGATCCGCTCAGACAGCTCGAGCACGGAGATCGTCTTGAGCTCGTCGATCCACTCTTGTGTGGTTGGCATTGGGGTTCCTCCTTATGCGTCGGACGGTTCCGCGTCCGACGCGGCTTCCGCTTCAGGTTCTGGTTCAGGTTCGTCGGGTGTCTCGGCCTCAGCCGCTGCGGGAGGGGCCTCCTCGGCGGCCGCGGGGACCTCCTCGGCCGCCGGGGCCTCCGCAGGAGCCTCCTCAGCCGCCGGGGCCTCAGCCTCGGCCTCCGCAGGAGCCTCCGCCTCGGCAGGCTCAGCCTCAGGGGCAGCTGCCTCCGCCGGCGCCTCGCCGCTCACCAACCCCTGGTCGGCGATCGCCTTCAGCTGGATCGCGATCCCGGCGATCAGGGCGTTCAGGCCCCGGGCGAGGCCGGTCAGCGGCGCGGCAACCGTGCCGACGAGCTGGGCGTGGAGCACCTCGCGCGAGGGCAGGCGGGCGATCGAGCGGATGTCGTCGGCGCTGAGCGTCGCGCCGTCCATCAAACCGCCCTTGAACTCGAGGATGTTGAGCGCGCGGGCCGTCTCGTTCAGTGCCTTGGCCGCGAGCGCGGCGTCGCCCTTGACGAGCGCGAGCGCGGTCGGCCCGACGAGCAGCGGCTTCAGCGACTCGGCACCGGCCTTGTCGGCGGCGCGCTCGGACAGCGAGTTCTTGACGATGCGGAAGCGGGTGTCGCTCTCGCGCAGCTTGGCGCGGAGCTCGGCCACCTGCGACACCGAGATACCGCGGTAGTCCACGGCGAAGATCGCCTGGGCGTCCTGCAGCTGCCCCGCGATCTCCTCTACGACTGTTGCCTTCTGATCTCTATTCATGCCTTCACCTATTCCAAAAACAAACGCCCGCTTGGTGGCGGGCGTCGAAGCTCGAGCCTGAAGCGGCTCTCGTCGAGGCTCCGCCTGCTCCGGACTTACGCGCTGACGCGGCCGAAGGTCTCGGGCTTCGCTCTATCAAAGTGTCAGTTTACGCCGCGACCGGCTCCTCGACGATGTCACGGGTCCGGCTCGGATCGATCTTCACGCCGGGACCCATCGTGGTCGCGACCGTGACGGTGCGGATGTAGCGGCCCTTGGCCGCCGACGGCTTGGCGCGGACCAGTTCCTCGATCACCGCCGCGTAATTCTCGAGCAGGCGCTGATCCTCGAAGTCGCGCTTGCCGATCACCAGGTGCACGATCGCGTTGCGGTCGGTGCGGTACTCGACCTTACCGGCCTTGGACTCCTCGACCGCCTTGACCACGTCCATCGTGACCGTGCCGACCTTCGGGTTCGGCATCTTCCCGGCGGGTCCGAGGATCCGGCCGAGCCGGCCGACGATCGGCATCATGTCCGGAGTCGCGATCGCGACGTCGAAGTCATCGAAGCCGTCCTGGATCTGCTTGGCGAGGTCCTCGCCCCCGACGATGTCGGCACCGGCCTCCTCGGCGTCGCGCGCCTTGTCGCCCTGGGCGAAGACGGCGACCTTCACATTTTTCCCAAGGCCGTTGGGCAGCGCGATCGTCCCGCGCAGCTGCTCGTCGGCGTGGCGCACGTTGAGACCGGTCCGGACGTGAACCTCGACCGACTCGTTGAACTTGACGTGGCTGAGCTGCTTGACCAGCGCGATCGCCTCGGCGGGCGCGTACTCGCGCTCACGGTCGAAGCGCTGCTTGGCGTCGGCGTATGCCTTCCCGTGACCGGACATCAGACGACCTCCACTCCCATCGACCGGGCGGTGCCGGCGATGATCTTCGCGGCGGCATCGATGTCGTTGGCATTCAGATCTTTCATCTTCTGCTCTGCGATCTGCTTGAGCTGATCCTGGGTGATCCTGCCGACTTTGTCGCGATGAGGCTCGGCCGAGCCCTTCTCGAGCGAGATCGCCTGCTTGATCAGCACCGCGGCGGGCGGACTCTTGGTCACGAACGTGAACGAGCGATCCTCGTAGACCGTGATCACAACCGGGATCACCGTGCCGGCGTCGGATTGCGTCTGGGCGTTGAACGCCTTGACGAACTCCATGATGTTCACCCCGTGCTGACCCAACGCGGGGCCGACCGGCGGCGCCGGGCTCGCCTGTCCGCCGACTGCTTGCAGCTTGATCTCAGTTAGAACCTTCTTTGCCATTACCGCTTCCTAGATCTTCTTGACCTGGTCGAAACCGACCTCGACCGGAGTCTCACGGCCGAAGATCGAGACCAGCACCTTGAGTCGCTGGGCATCTTCGTTGACCTCGGAGATCTCGCCCGAGAAGTCAGACAGCGGGCCCGAGATGACCTTGATCTGCTCTCCGATCGAGAACTGGGCACGGCTGCGGGGGCGCACCTCCTGCTCGCGATGGAGCAGCCGGTTTACCTCGTCCTGGGTCAGCGGCACCGGCTCGTTGGAGGCGCCGACGAACCCGGTCACGCCGGGGGTCCCCTTGACGAGCGTCCACGAGTCCTCGTTGAGGTCCATGTTGACGAGCACGTAGCCGGGCATCGTCCGCTTCTCGACCGTGACCTTCTGGTTGTCCTTCATCTCGGACACCGACTCGGTCGGAACCACGATCTGACGGATCGCGCGCTGCTGCCCGAGCGACACGACGCGGTGCTCGAGGTTGTGCTTGACCTTGTTCTCGTGGCCTGAATATGTGTTTACGACGTACCAGCGAAACATTTACTTGAAGTGTCCAGTCAGGATGTAGTTCATCACCTTGCCGGCGAGCAGATCGGCTATGCCGAGGTACACGCCGGCCACGATCACGAACCCGATCACGACCCCCGTGGCTTGCATCACCTGCCGGCGATCAGGCCACTGTACTCGTTGCAGCTCGCGCCAGCTTCCTTGCAGGAAGTGGATCAGGCGCCCGCCGAGGTTACGGCGGGCGGGCGCAGCGGCTCCAGGGGGAGCCGGGAGCGCCTCTCCAGCGACGCCGTCGGTGCTGCCCGCGTCCCTGGCGCTCTCCGCCGTTTCGGCTGCGTTCTCGGCCTCGAGCTCGAACTCCGCCTCATCGGCCTCGTTCTCCTCGGTCAGGTCGGGTCGACCCAGCGCTAACTGAGCCTCAGCGAGATCGACGTCCGGGGTGGCGTGCTCGAGCGGGTCGGGAGCGTCCTCGATCGGGTCGAGAGCGTCGTCGCGCTCAGCGCGACCGTTGCCGACCGTCTGTGGACGGCGTGCCCGCCGTTCCTTGGCGCGTTTGCGGTTCCGGGCCACGGAGCGCTCCGGTCAGTTCAGCGCGTCTCGCGGTGCGCGGTGTGGCACTTGCACCACCGGCAGTACTTGCGCAGCTGAAGTCGCTCCGGGTTGTTCCGCTTGCTCTTGTTCGTTTGGTAGTTCCGGCGCTTGCATTCCTCGCAGGCGAGAGTTGCAGCGATCCGGACGTCTCCACGGGCCATCTACGCGCTTCCCGTATTGGGTGATCAGAATCCGGCGCTCGACCGCGGGCGTGTCTACGAACGCCGGCCGGCGCCAGCGCTGAGTGTAGCGTCAATCCGCCGCGCTAACCGGCGCCCACGGGCGGAGGCTCACTCCGACAAGCTGAACTTACGGGCTCGGGGTCATTCCGGCAGCTCGACCGGCTCGAGCTCGAGCTCGAGCTCGACGTCGCCGCGCAATACGCGAGCCGCAAGCGCGCTTCCGATCGCCTCCTCCGTCATCAGGCACTGCACGTCGTCGACCCGCTCGATCGTCACACCGCCGAGCTCGACGATCAGGTCCTCGGCACGCACGCCGGCCCGCTGCGCGGGGCTGTTCGGAGCGACCTCCACGACCTCGACTCCGGACTTGCGGCCCAGCCTCGCGCGCGCGTGCGGGGGTAACGGCCGGGGGCCACCGCCGATCCCGATGTATGCACGCCGCACCCGACCCTCGCGCATCAGCGCCCCGATGATCTGCCTGGTCGCGGCGTTGATCGGCACCGCCAGGCCCAGCCCGACGCCGGCGACCGCGGTGTTGATCCCAACCACCCGCGACGAGCTGTCGACCAGCGCGCCGCCCGAGTTGCCCGGGTTCAACGCAGCATCGGTTTGAATCACGTTGTCGATGTAGCGGACGGTGCGGCCGGCGCGCGCGGGGAGCGAGCGCCCGAGCGCCGACACGACGCCCGCGGTGACCGACCCCGCGAAGCCATTGGGGTTGCCGATCGCGACGACGAGCTGGCCGACGCGCAGCCCCTCCGCCTCCCCGAGCACGGCCGGCGTGAGATCGTCGGCGTGAGCACGGAGGACCGCCAGGTCGGACAGGCGGTCGACGCCGACGACGCGGAAGCTGACCTCACGCCCGTCGACGAACGAGGCGCGGCCGCCGCGGCCGGGGCCCGCGACGACGTGCGCTGAGGTGAGCAGGAAGCCGTCTGGAGTGAGCGCCACCGCGCTTCCGGCCCCGGCCGGCACCTGGCCGCCTCGGCCGCGACGCATCACGCGCAGGTTGGCGACGCTCGGAGCCAGGCGCTCGGCGACGTCGACGACGATCCGCGAGTACGCGTCGAGCGCTTCCAGTTCGGTCGTCGTCGCCATCGTCTAGAGCGTGACGGTGATCGCCCGCTCGTCGGTGCCGCGGACGACGATGAGCTCGATCTCGCCCTCGCTGCGGGCTGCGTCGAGCGCCTCGTAGAGGACATCGACCCGGCTCAGCTCGCGGCCAGCGGCGGCCGCGATCAGGTCGCCTCGCTCGATCCCGGCCGTCGCCGCGGGACTCCCGTCCTCGACGCCGCGGACCAGGACTCCGTCGCGCTCGGGCAGGCCGACAGCACGGCGCAGCCGCCTGGCCACCCGCGGCGGCGCGATGGCGACGCCCAGCCTCGCCCGCTTGGGCTCCTCGCCGCGGCCGAGCGCCTCGACACGTTCGCGCAGGCCGTCGTCGGTGGGGATCGACAGGATCAGGCCGCCTTCGACGCGGATCGAGTTGATCCCCAGCAGCACTCCGTCGGCGTCGACCAGCGGCCCGCCCGAGGAACCCCGCGGCAGCGGCGCTGTGTGCTCGATCGCGCCGGTGATCCGGCGGCCGCGTGGGCTGCGGAAGCTCCGCGCGGTCGACGAGATGAAGCCCGGCGTGACGCGCAGTCCCCGGCCGCCGGGGTTGCCGAGCGCGAGTACCGACAGGCCGATCCCGGGCTCGGGGGTGCCGTCCGGCCATGAGACGGGGGTGATGTCGCCGGTGTCGACGGAGATCACGGCGATGTCGAGATCGGTGTCGGTGCCCGCGATCTGACCCGGCTCGCGGCGGCCGTCGCCGAACGTGACGGTGATCTCCCCGTGGCTGTGGCGAAGGTTGTGGGCGTTGGTCAGCACCTTGCCCGGCGCGACCACGGTCCCAGACCCGACGCCCCAGCCCCGCCCCAATCCGACGACGGCGGGCCCGGTGCGATCGGCGGCGGTGGCGATCGTGTTCTGAAGTTCCTGCAGAAGGGTCATGTGGCGTCTCCCAGGGTCCGCCCAGTGGCGTGGGCGGCGTCCCCTACACTAGTAACTTGCAATGTGCAAGTCGCTACTGTAACAGACGTGACGCGTACGATGTCCTTGCTGATGGCCATCCCTGATCCGGGCACGACCGCCTTCGAAACCCGCTCAGCGCTCGCCGACGCACTCGCGGCGGTCGGCGACCGGTGGACGCTGTTGCTGGTGGCGGCACTGCTCGACGGGCCGCGCCGGTTCGGTGAGCTCCAGCAGGACGTGACGGGCATCGCCCCCAACGTCCTCACGCAGCGGTTGCGCCAGCTCGAACGAAATGCGCTGATCGTCGCGCGCCCCTACTCCGAGCGCCCGCCGCGGTTCGTCTACGAGCTGTCAGCCGCCGGCCAGGAGCTCGCAGGCGCGCTGCGGCTGCTCGCGGGCTGGGGAGCTCGGCACGCCGAAGGCGCCACTGCCCCACGCCATGCCGTCTGCGGCACGCCGATGGAGGCGCGCTGGTGGTGCCCGACATGCGAGCGCCCCGTCGGCGACGACGAGAGCGAAGAGCTCCACTTCGCCTAGGCGGCCCGGGACCCGGCGGATCCGGCCCGGCCGGGGCCCCGCCCGGCCGGGGCCCCGCGGCGGCGGACGGCGAACCCTATGCGCCGGCGCACCCCGCCCGGTGCCCGTCGGGCGGGAACGGGAGGTCGGCGACGAGCGCGGTCTCGAGATAGTCGTCGGCGATCGAGCTGCCGGATCCCGGCGCGAGCTCGTCCCCGACCTTGCGCAGCGCCGTCCGCGAGCGGTCGCTCACGACCCACGGCGCGAGCGCGAGGAAGCCGGGCTTGCCGCCGACGTAGGAGCGCAACGACGGCTCGTCCTCGCCAGCGACGAACGAGCGATCGCCGATGTAGTGGCAACGGCGGCCGCTCGCCGGCAGCCCGCGCTGGGTGATCGCGCTCTGGCCGTCGAACTCGAGGTCGGCGAGGTTGCCGACCATCATCGCGGTGACGTTGTAGTCGAACTTGACGCTCGGATCGCTGATCGTCCGGTAGGTGGAGGTCATCCACGCCAGCGGCTGCCACTGCTCGACGCCGATGCCGTCGGGACCGGTCCAGGCGCCGGGGTTGGCGTCGTCTTGGATCACGAGGTTGGCCCCGAGCTTGTTGAGGCAGCGCATGTAGTACAGCGCGGTGTTGCCGCAGGGGTTGACGGGGACCGGCTCGCCCCACGTGAACGCCGGCAGTGAGGTCGCGAAGCCGATCCGGGCGCGGGTGCCGGGAAGCCGGTAGGGCCGCAGGTTGGCGACCGCGGCGGGGCCGGTCGCCGGCCCCGGCGTGAACCCGAGCGCGAGCTCGAGCGACGTCAGCGGCACCTTCTCGTTGGAGGCGACGACATTGCGGAGCACGTCGGGGCCGCCGTCGCGGACATTGTTCGGCCCCCACATGAAGACGTGGTTGTAGACATGCGGGGCGGTCGCGACGTAGACCGACGACGGGCGCTGCTTCAGGTCGGGATCGGCGAACGTGGCGATGTCCCTGCTCGACCGCGACTGCTTGAAGGCGGGCAGGTCGGCCGACCCGATCATGTAGAGGTGGTAGCGCTTGGCGAGCGACGAGAACGTTCCCATGAACGAGCGCACGATCGTGTCGGTCTCGGCGACGAACCCCTGGCTCAGGCCACCGATGCGCGGGAACCGCCGGTGATAGGCGCTCAGCTCTCGGCCATAGGCCGAGGTCAGCAGCGACAGCGCCGCGACTGCGTTGCACGGGGACGGCGCACCCTTGCAGCCGGGATTGTCGGGGTTGCCGAACAGCTTTCGCGCCGCCGCCCCGCGCGAGCCGATCGCGAGGGTCGCCAGCCCGACGTCCTCGTCGAAGACGACGATGTTGGGCCGGTGAGCCGCCAGGTGCGGCAGCACATAGCGGCGCAGCATGCACTCGATCTTGTCCCGGAAGGAGGCGTAGCTGACGACATTCGGCGCTGCCTGCCGGTACTGCATCGCGAATACCCGCGGCGCCCTCGGGCGCGGGTCGAGCGAGAGAATCGCCGAGTGCGTGCGGGGCGCTGACAGACCGCTGCAGGTCGAGGCCCGGGCGCTCGCCGCCCCGAGCGCGGACACGGCCGCAACGACACCCACGAGCATCGAGAACATCCTTGTTCGCGCCAGCATTCGCCGCCAAGCCTGGCAGATTGCGGCGCGTGCCGCCACAATGTCCACGCACGGATGATCGAGGGCGGGCCGCAGAAACCGGCGCCCTATGGGAGGAACGGAGCAGAAATGTCGAGCCACACTGAGCGACGGATCAGCAGGCGCAAGCTGATCGGCGGGGCCGCGGTCGCCGCCGGCGCAGCCGCGCTGCCCCAGGAGGCTGCGGCCGAGTCGATGCCCGCCAGGAACGGCGGCACGGCCCGAGCAGACGTCGTGATCGTCGGCGCCGGTCTGTCGGGATTGAGTGCAGCTCGCCACGTCGTCGCCGCCGGCCGCTCGGCGATCGTGCTCGAGGCGCGCGACCGCGTCGGCGGTCGCACCCTCAACCACTCGCTCGGGCACGGCAAGGTCGTAGAGGTCGGAGGCCAGTGGGTCGGGCCGACCCAGGATCACATCGTCGCGCTCGCGAAGGACCTCGGCATCCGCACCTTCAAGACCTACAACAAGGGCAACTACCTGTTCTATGAGTCGGGCAAGCTGACGCCGTACCCCGCGACCGGACCACTCGGCCCGATCCCGCCCGACCTGACGGCCGACGCCCAGCTCGAGGCGGTCCTTGTCAAGCTCGATGCGATGGCCAAGACGGTTCCCCTCGAGGCCCCGTGGACCGCCGCCAACGCCCAGGAGTGGGACGGACAGACGTTCGAAACCTTCAAGCAGAGCCAGTCGCTTGGCGCCGGCGCCTCGAATCTGCTCGATCTCGGGATCGAGTCCGTGTTCGCCTGCGAGCCCCGCGACATCTCGCTGCTGCACGTGCTCTTCTACATACACTCGGCCGGCAACGAGAGCACGCCGGGCACCTTCGAGCGGCTGATCGACACCCGCGGCGGCGCGCAGGACAGCCGCTTCGTCGGCGGCTCGCAGCTGGTCTCGATCAAGGCGGCGGAGTCGCTCGGCAACCGCGTGATGCTCTCCCAACCGGTCCGCCGGCTCCTCCAGAACCGCACCGGTGTGACCGTCCACACAGACCAGCTGACCGTTCGCGCCAAGCACGCGATCGTGACTGGACCGCCGTCACTGACCGCGCTGATCGATTATGAGCCGGTCCTACCGGCGCTCCGGGCACAGCTGCTGCAGCGCTTCCCGCAGGGAACCGCGATCAAGGTCGAGGCCGTCTACCGCAAACCGTTCTGGCGCGCGAAGGGGCTCGCCGGGCAGGTCACGAGCGACACCGGCCCGATCAAGGTCACGTTCGACAACTCGCCGCCGGACGGCTCGCCCGGCGTGCTGCTCGGATTCGTTGAGGGCCACGAGGCGCGCGTGCTGACGACCGTGTCGCCCGCCGAGCGGCGCTCGCGCTGCATCGCCAGCTTCGTTCGCTACTTCGGCCACGAGGCGTCCAACCCAATCGAGTACATCGAGAAGAACTGGTCCGAGGAGCGCTGGACGCGGGGTTGCTATGTCGGTTTCACGCCGCCCGGCGTGCTGACCGACTACGGCCCCTGGATCCGCAAGCCGTTCGGTCGCGTGCACTGGGCTGGCGCCGAGACCTCCGACTATTGGAACGGTTACATGGACGGAGCCGTTAGGTCAGGCGAGCGCGCCGCGCGCGAGGTGCTGGCGGCAAGCTGACCCGCCTCGCCAACAAATCGGCGTAGGTCACGGCTCGGCGGGGAGAATGCCTGCATGCTGCGGCTGATCGGCCTCGTCGTCTCGATCGGTCTCGCCGACTCGCTGAACCCGTCGACGATCGCGCCGGCGTTGTACCTCGCGACCGGCGAGCACCCGCGACGTCACGTGACCGAGTTCACGATCGGCGTGTTCCTCGTGTACCTGCTCGGCGGCGCCGCGATCCTGCTCGGGCCCGGTCAGCTGTTGCTGTCGCTCGTCCCCAAGCCCGACGCCGAGGATCGCCACGTGCTCGAGATCCTCGCGGGCGTCGCGATGCTGATCGCGGCGGCCTGGCTGTGGCGCAACCGCAACCGGCTCGCGGAACGCAGGCTCCCGGCGATCGAAGCCAAGGGGAAGTCAGGCGCGATCCTCGGCGCGACGATCACTGCGGTCGAGCTGCCGACGGCGTTTCCGTACTTCGCCGCGATCGCCGCGATCGTCGGCTCGGGTCTCGCCCCGGCCCCGCAGCTGTTCCTGCTGCTGCTGTTCAACATCTGCTTTGTGATGCCGTTGCTCGGGATCCTGGCGACGCTGTGGCTGGCCGGCGATCATGCCGGCAAGCTGCTCGCGAGCGGTCGCGACTTCCTGCAGCGGCATTGGCCGACACTGCTCGCGGGGCTGGCGCTCGTCGCCGGGCTGTTCGTCGTGTCGCTCGGCGTGACGGCGTTCGGGGGTCGCAGCCACAGCCGGTTGGGGCGCCTGCTGCGCCGGCTGCACCACCTCCTGCACCCCTGATGAGCGTCCCGCGCGCAGGCGGCTGAGAGCTCAGTCGCCGGTTGTCTCGCGGGCTTGGCGGAGCATCTTCTGCATCCCGCGTACCCAGCGTTCGGGCTGCGTCGCCTTGATCGCGAGGTAGTCGGCGACGGCCGGGTGGGGCAGGATCAGCAGGCGCTCCTCGCGGATGCCGACGATCACCGCCTCGGCGACGTCCTCGGGGTCGAGCAGTCCCTCGGCCAGCAACGGCGCGGACCCGATCGGGTCCTCGAGCGCGAGGTCGAGCATCGCCGTTCGCACTCCCTGGGGGCAGAGGCAGGAGACTCTGATGCCGCGATCGCCGTAGTTGACCGCGAGCCACTCGGCGACCGCGACGGCGGCATGCTTGGTGGCGGAGTAGGCGAGCGCCGAGGCCTGGGTGAGCAGGCCGGCGGCGGACGCCGTGCTGGCGAGGTAGCCCTCGCCGCGGGCGAGCATCTCCGGTAGCACCGCGCGCGCCGCCCATACGTGTGCCATCACGTTGATCTCCCAGGCCCGCTGCCACTCCTCGTCGGACCCATCGGGCCCGCCCCGGGGGCCGGGGACGCCGGCGTTGGAGAAGAACAGGTCGATCGGACCGCCAGCCTCCTGCGCGGCCTGTACGAGCGCCCGGATCTCGGGCTCGCGGCTGACATCGGTCTGGAGCGCGAGACCGCCGATCTCCTCGGCGACGGCCCGGGCCGAGTCGATCTGCAGGTCGGCGACGACGACGGCGCGGGCGCCCTCGGCCGCGAACCGGCGGGCCAGCGCGCGGCCGATGCCGCTACCGGCGCCGGTCACGACCACATGCCGTCCAGCGAGCTCCATGCCCCGCGACCCTAGTTGAAGTTGAAGCCAAATTCAACTAGGTGTAGATTCGGCCTGTGAGCCCGCGGCGCGCCCTCCCCGCCCAGACCGGCCGCGCCCCTGTCAGCGCTCGCGGCGCGCGCACCCGTAAGGCGATCGTCGACGCGGCCCGGCGGGTGTTCGAGCGCGACGGCTACATCGACGCGCGGATCACCGACATCACCACCACCGCAGGCGTTGCCGCCGGCTCGTTCTACACCTACTTCCCCGGCAAAGAGCACGTGTTCGCGGCGGTGATGGAGGAGGTCAACGACGAGATGCTCCACCCGCGCCTGCGCGAGGTCGCCGACCGCGATGATCCGGTCGCGGTGATCGAGGCGGCCAACCGTGCCTATCTGACCGCCTACCGCCGCAACGCCCGAATGATGGCGCTGATGGAGCAGGTCGCGACGGTCGATATCGACTTCCGCCGCCTGCGCCTGCGACGAGCCCGCGCGTTCGTCCGACGCAACGAGCAGGCCCTGCTCCGGCTGCAGGCGCGTGGCCTGGCCGATCCCAACCTCGACGCCAGGCTCGCGGCTCACGCGCTCAGCGCGATGGTCAGCCGCGTCGCCTACCTGCGCTACGTCCAGGGCTTCGATACCGCCTCGCCCGAGGCACTCGTACAGACCGTCACCCAGCTATGGGTCAATGCCCTCGGAATCAGAAGGAGATGACACTGATGGACTTCGAACTCACCGACCGCTGCCAACAGATCCGCGAACGACTGCTGTCGTTCATGGACGAGCACGTCTACCCCGCCGAGCCCGTGTACCACGATCAGCTGGCCGCATCGAGTCAGCCCCACTTCCACCCGCCGGTGATCGAGGAGCTCAAGGGCAAGGCCCGCGAGCTCGGGCTGTGGAACCTGTTCCTGCCATACGACAACGAGGACGGCGTGCCCGGGCTCGCCAACGCCGAGTACGCGCCGCTGGCCGAGATCATGGGCCGCAGCCACATCGCACCCGAGGCCTGCAACTGCGCCGCGCCCGACACCGGCAACATGGAAGTGCTCGCCGTGTTCGGCACGCCCGAGCAGAAGGACCGCTGGCTGCGGCCGCTGCTCGAGGGCGAGATCCGCTCGGCGTTCGCGATGACCGAGCCCGACGTCGCCAGCTCCGACGCGACCAACATCGAGCTGCGGATCGAACGAGACGGCGACGAGTACGTGCTGAATGGCCGCAAGTGGTGGACCTCGGGCGCGATGCGCGACCGCTGCCGGATCATGATCGTGATGGGCAAGACCGATCCCGACGGCCCGCTGTACCGCCAGCAGTCGATGATCCTCGTCCCGCGCGAGACGCCCGGGGTGAAGATCGTCCGCAACCTGCCCGTTTTCGGGTACGTCGACCAGGAGGGCCACGCCGAGGTGCTGTTCGAGGACGTGCGGGTCCCCGCAGCGAACCTGATCGCGAACGAGGGCGACGGCTTCCTGATCTCGCAGGCACGGCTCGGGCCGGGGCGCATCCACCACTGCATGCGCGCGATCGGCGCCGCCGAGCGCGCGCTCGAGCTGATGTGCAAGCGCGCCGCCACGCGGGTCACGTTCGGCCAGCCGGTCGCGACCCGCTCCAACATCCAGGATTGGATCGCTGAGTCACGGGTCGAGATCGAGATGGCGCGACTGCTGACGATGAAGGCCGCGTGGCTGATGGACACGGTCGGCAACAAGCATGCACGCACCGAGATCGCGGCGATCAAGGTGACGGCCCCGAGCGTCGCGCTGCGCGTCGTCGATCGCGCGATCCAGGTTCACGGCGGCGGCGGCGTCAGCGACGATTTCCCGCTCGCGAGGATGTACGCCCACCTGCGCACGCTGAGGCTCGCGGACGGCCCGGACGAGATCCACAAGCGCTCGATCGCGCGCCACGAGATCCGTCGCTGGGCTCCCGATCCGGCACACGTCTGAGCGCACCCGCAGCCAGAGCGCGACTGCACGTCTTGGCCCACCCTCAGCTGCAGGCCTGGAGCTGCTGCTGCTGCGCGGCCGTCAACGCTCCGAGCCGGACGATCACAAGGCTGCCGTTCAGGGTTGCCGGCTGGGAGCCGGCGCCCGCCTTGATCGCGGCGTATGCGGCGCTCGCGGCGGCGGGCGAGGTGAACACGTCGATCATCGCCGCCGAGCGCCCGCTGACGTCGAGGCTGAGGACCACATGCGGCGCGCCGCCGGTCGAGTCGACGCCGGCGTTCTCAACCCCGAACGCCTTGCCAACGCAGCGCGCGACTGCCGCCACCCGCGTCTGGGAGGGAGCCGTGGCCGCCGGCGAGGTCTGACTCGCGGCGGCCGAGTGCTCGCCCGAGATCATCCACTTGCCACCCGACTTGGTCAGCTGGAAGACGGCGATCGCCCTTCCGTTGAGGGTCGAGGTGCCGGTCGCGGCCGAGCCCTGCACCTGCAGGTTGGCGACCTTGATCTGCTTGATGATCGGGCGGTAGGCGGCGCCGGCGAGTTTGATGCCCTGCTCGCAGCTGGCCCCGGTCACGACCTGCTGTTGGGCAGCCGCTGTGAGCTGCGCGCATGCCTTGGCCCCGTCGCCGGCAGCCGAGGCCTGCAGGAACGAGTTGATCGTCGCCTCCGGCGAGCCCGAGCTGCTCGATCCGCATCCGGCGAGGGCGAGTGCGACCAACGCCGCCGACCCGACAAGCCTCGCTGACAGAACACGGACCATGGTTTCAACGTAGACCGCGGTCGGCCGTCGCGCATCCGCATTTGGCCGTAGCGATCATCCGGGGGATCGCGGATGCCCGGACCGCGTTAGCTTTGAGGTCGCGCCGCGCCGGCCGGCGACGCCCCAGAGCCGCCACGACCAATGTCCGCGCTCCATCAACCACAACTAGCTGCCGCCCCGGCGTCGCAGCGGCGTGCAATCGATCCGTATGCGGCGGCGGTCGCAGGCCTGACGCTGCTCGCCCTGGTGCTGAGGGCGGCGCTGATGCGAGACAGCCTGATGGGCGACGAGCTGTTCATGTTCAACATCGTCCACAATCGCAGTCTCGGTAGCGCGCTGAGCGTGATTCGCAACACCGAGAAGACGCCGCCTCTGTTCTTCCTGCTCGCGTGGGCGTCGGCGAAGATCGGCGATCCAACGCTGTGGGTGCGACTCCCGTCAGTCTTGGCCGCGACCGCGCTGGTCCCGGTGGGCTATCTGCTCGGAAGCCGAACGGCAGGGCGAAACGCCGGCCTGATGGCCGCGGCGATGCTGGCGCTCGACCCGTTCACGATCTTCTACGGCACCGAGGCTCGGGCCTACTCGGCGGTGGCGCTGCTGGCCGCGATCTCGACGCTTTGCCTGCTCGAGGCGCTCCGCACGCGGCGGCGGCGATGGTGGGTCGCCTACGGGCTCGCGGTGGTCGCGGTCATGTACACCCATTACATCGGCATCTTCGTTCTCGGCGTCCAAGCCGTGTGGGCGCTGTGGACCCACCGTGACCAGCTTCGGACCCAGCTGATCGTCTATGGGCTGGTTGTCCTCGCCTACCTACCGTGGCTTCCTTCGTTCCTGCTCCAACAGCGTCACAGCGCGGCCGAGGCGCGCCGGATCGCCGCCGTCGCGCCGGCCTCGTTGAACCTGTTTGCGCGGTTCAACATCCAGGCGCTGTTCGGAGCTCCGTTCGTGGCGCTGAAGAATCTCCCGGGCACCCCTGCCGTCGTCGCGGGGCTGTCAACGCTGGGAATTCTCGCGATCCTCGCCGTGGTTCGCGCGTGGCGCGAGCCGGCAAGACGACCACGATTGTCCTCACCGCTGACGCTGATCGTCCTGTTGACGATCGCCACGCCGATCGGGATCTTGCTCGTCAGCCTGAGGCCGCACCAGAGCTTCATGCTGGCCCGGAATCTGATCCCATCGCTGGTCCCGGCGGCGATCGTCGTCGGATGGCTGGTGTGCGCCGCCGGACGCCGGGTCGCGGTAGTCGCGGCGGCGGTGCTGCTGGTCGTCCTGGTGACCGGGACGGTCAAGAGCCTCGAGCCCGCGAACCGCCGAACGCCCTACCGCGAGATCGCCCACTTCATCGACGCCCGCAGCCGTCCAGGGGATCCGATCATCCAGGCCTTCTTCATCCCCACCGAAGGTCCGCTCAAGAGGGTCATCCAGATCAATCTGAGCCACCCGCACCCGGTCTTCCAGACGGCCGCCGAGCAGGCGGTGGCGTGGAATCTAGGTCGTCGTGGCGCGAACGTGTTCCAGACCGTGGACCTGCCGGGCGTGTTCAAGGCGGTCCGGCAGCTGCCCCGGTTCGCGGGCCCGGGCAAGGAGTTTCGCCTGATCGCCGAGCATCACTACGTCGGTATCGACGACGCCCTGGTCGGCGAGTATCGGTTCGCCGGACCCCGGTAGCTCGTGTCCGCGTCGCTCGGAGCGGACGATCCAGTAGACCGCGCCCGCGAGCAGAAACACCGGCGAGCCGAACAACGGCAGGTCGATCAGGACGTGGCCCGCACAGGCGACCGTCACGGTCATCGTCCGGCCCCGGCGGGCGCGATCCGCAGCGGCCCGCGTTCCGCGGCCGAGCGCGCGCTCGGTGGCGGCGGCTGCGACAGAAGGCCGGCGACTCGGTTCAGGCCCCATCCGATGATCACCAGCAGCACGGCGATGATCACCAGAACGACGCTCGTGGCGGTGCTCCAAAGCCAGCTCGGGATGTCGTGCTTGCGCTCGCGCTGCATCAGCGTCGTGTCGCTCACGAACGCCCGCGTGACGTGCGAGAGCGCCGGCACCTCGGCGGCCGGAATCGCCGGATCCGAGGGCAGGTAGACCGGAACGTCACCGCGCATCCGGCCCTGCTGGACGCGGATCAGCGACTTCCAGCTTCCGCTCAGCGGGAGCGGCTTGACGGTCCGGTAGACGCCGGGGGCGACGCGACGCATGATCGCGACGATGCTCTTGGTGTGGCCTTGCCACGAGAGCTGCTGGACGAAGTCGGGGCGGCTGACGGTCGACGCCGGCCGGATCGTGACGGTCGCGTTCGAGCTGGCGCCGGTCGTGTCGAGCGCGATCGTGGCCGATGCCTTGGGCGCGTGGGTCGGAAGGCAGAAGGCGAGCACGGCCGCAAAGCCGACCGCGCCGAGTGCTCCCGGGAGCCATGGACGCGACGCTGCTCGCGGGACGCGGCCGGGGGCGAGCGCGCCGGCGACGAACGCCCCGACGAGCGCGCCGCAGACGCCGGCGAGGACTCCGATCGCAATCGCCGAGGGCACGAAGTGCGCCGGCCACGGGATCGGCATCCACATGTGCGTCCAGCCCCATTCGCCGACGGTCCCGAGCGAGCCGATCAGCACGCCGGCCAGGATCGCGAACGCCAGCAGCCGACGCGGCGCGAGGACCAGCGCGGCAAGCTCGACGGACAGGGCCGCCGGCAGATAGGTCGAGAAGTGGGGCGTCGCCTGGCCGGCGATCACGGCCACGAACACGACGAACACGATCGAGATCGCGATGTTCACGCAGGCCGCCGCGAGCGCGCCGCCACGGCCCAGCACGGCGCGCCCGAACACGAGCGCGAGCGCGGCGGTGAACGCCAGCAATGCGGGCTGGAACAGGAGGTTGTACTGAGGCACGCCGAACCCGAACTCGGCCTGGTAGATCGTCAGTCCCGCGAGCATTCCGCCGGCACCGGTGACCGCGATCGCCCGGGCCCCGATCCGCGCGAGCGCGCTGCGATCGGTGGCGGCACCAGTCGCGGCGACGGCGCCTCGTGCTGCGCGGCCCTCGCACAGCAGACCGAGGATCGTCGGGATCATCAGCTGGCCGCCGGTCAGCATGATCAGGTGGGTCGGCCCCCACAGAGTCACGTCCTGGCCGAAGATCGAGTGCCAGATGTCGTCGAGCGGGAAGCCGATCAGCGCGAAGCCGCCGCAGGCCATCATCACCAGCCCGCTGGTCGGCACCGTCCAGGTCGAGCTCAGACGCACACCCGTGCGCCGCGCGTCCTCGCCACGCGCCATCACCAGCGCCAGCCAGCCCGCGGCGAAGATCCCGAACAGCCCGATCAGGATCGGGTAGTGCGCAGGCGTCCCGAACGGGCCGGGGTCCCGGCCCCGGTCGATGTGGACCGAGACGTCCCAGTAGAAGCCGGCGCCGGCCAGCACCAGCGCGCCGGTCGCAAGCGAGACCGGCAGCGCCGACCACGCGGGGACGCGCAGCAGCCACACGAACGGCGCTGCGACGGTGTCGAGCAGCGGCATCCGGCCGGCGCGGTAGCGGATTCCGATCACCAGCAGGCCGGCGGTCAGCAGCAGCCCCGCGGCGGTCGCCGCGATCACCTGGATCAGCGGCGCCCCCGCGGCCGGGGGCGCGCTGAGGACTGCGGTGCTCAGCGTCATGCGGTCACCTCGATCCGCTCCGGAACCGGCCGGCGGGCGGGTTCGATCACGTATTCGCCGGGGTCGACGCGCCGCAGCGAGCGCCAGAACGACGACGACGGTCCGGGGTAAAGCGTGCGGTTGACGCCGTCCTCGTCGAGGTACCAGCTGTTGCAGCCGCCGGTCAGCCACACGGTTCGCTGCATCTGCTGCTGCAACCACACGTTGTAGGCCGCCTGCGCCTGCGCCCGCGGCTCGATCGATCGAGCGCGGTGCTCGCGCAGGGCGCGCAGAAGCTCCAGTACGTAGTGGATCTGCGCCTCGATCATGTACACCTGCGAGGTGCTGCCGGTGCCGGTGTTCGGTCCCGACAGCAGCGCCAGGTTGGGGAAGCCGGCGACCGTCGTGCCGCGGTGTGCCTCAAAGCCACCCGCCCAGGCCTGCTGGAGCGTGAGCCCGGCGCGGCCCTCGAGGCGGAGCGGCGCGAACACGTCCTGGATCCGGAAGCCGGTGCCGCAAACGAGCACGTCGAGCTGGTGCTCCGCTCCGTCGGTCGTGTGCACAGCGCCGGCGTCGACCCGCTCGATTCCGGCCGTGACGAGCTCGACGTTGTCGCGCGCGAGCGCCGGGTAGTAGTCGTTGGACGGCAGGATCCGCTTGCACCCGAGCCGGTAGCTCGGGGTCAGCCGCCGGCGCAGCTGCGGATCCGCGATCGCGTGGCGCATGTGGCGCCGAGCCCACACCTCGCCGATCTTCAGCAGCCGCGGGTGGCGCGTGATCGCGACTCCAACCGACTCGGTGATCGCGAAGATCAGCGCGCGCAATGCCTTCTGGGTGATCGGCGCCCGCGCGTAGATCGCCTGCTCGAGGCGCGAGATTCGCCGGTCCAGCTTCGGCACGACCCACGGGGGCGTGCGCTGGAACACGGTCACGTGGGCGGCCTCGCGCGCGACCCTCGGGATCAGCTGGATCGCGCTCGCGCCGGTTCCGATGACGCCGATCCGCTTGCCCTCCAGCGACGCCTCGTGGTTCCACTGGGCCGAGTGGAACAGCGCGCCGCGGAACTCCTGAAGCCCCTCGATGTCGGGGTAGGCAGGGCGGTTCAGGCCGCCGAAGCCGCCGACCACGAACCGCGCCGTCAGCGCCGGCTCGCCGCCGACGTGGACCTCCCATCGCTGAGCCTGCTCGTCCCAGCGCCCGCCCGTGACATCGGCGCCGAAGCGAATCTGGTTGCGGACGCCGAACCGGTCCGCGCAGTCCTCCAGATAGGCACGGATCTCACCGCTGCGGGCATACAGATGCGACCAGCGCGGGTTGGGCGCGAACGAGTACGAATACAGCGGCGTCGGGACGTCGCAGGCGCATCCTGGATAGTGGTTGTCGCGCCAGGTGCCGCCGAGCTGCGCGGCGCGCTCGAGCACCACAAAATCCTCGATCCCGGCCCGCCGGAGCTCGATCGCCATGCCCAACCCGGCGAACCCCGAACCGACGATCGCCACCTCGTAGTCGCGCATCGTCAGACCGCCTCTCGCTCGGTCAGTGCGATCGCTTGCAGGACGCGACCGCTACGGCGTACGCGTCGCTCGGTCAGCGGCTGCATCCAGCCTCTGCTGAGCAGCGCACCACCGACGTAGCCCGGCGCCCACACGCGCGCGCGCCGCCCGCGGATCCCGCGCTCGATCGCATCGACTGCGCGCTCGACGCTGACGGGCCGCCGGATGAAGCCCGGCAGCATTCCCAGCATCGCCTTGGTCGACGCGTGCCCGAACGCATCGCGGACCAGGTCGGTGTAACGGCGCATGCGAGGCGGCCGCCAGCGACGCGACGTTGAGCAGGTACCCCCGCGAGCTCAGCAGGTGCGGCAGCACCGCATGGTCGGTACGTAGAACGCCGAGCAGGTTGACATCGATCTCGCGCTCGAGCACCTCCTCGGGCGTGGTCTCGAACGCCCCGACGTAATGCACGCCGGCGTTGGCGATCGCGACGTCGACCCGCCCGAACCGCTCGACGGTCGCGGCCACGGCGGCACGGAGCGCGCCCGAATCGGTCACGTCCGCCTCGAACGCGGCGGCTCGGTCGTCGCCGAGCTCGTCGGCGACCGCATCCAGCAGCTCAGGTTCGATCCCGACCAGCGAGACGCTCGCGCCGGCCCGGTGCAACCGCGACGCGACCGCCGCTCCGATTCCACGCGCGGCGCCAGTGATCAGCACAACCCGCCCGCCTGCCCATAGCTCGTTCATGTGTGTCTCCCGCAATCCACACCGATTTGTCACAGTAGCGTAGCTACGTAAGTGTTACATGATCCTGATGGATGACGCAAGTCCGCTCCACCTGCAAGGCTCCAGCGATCGCCACCCGACCTCAGAGAACCCCCCGGCTCGCCCCAGAGCTCCGTCGCGCGCAGCTCCTCGATGCGGCGCTCGAGGTCGTGGGCGAGAGTGGCTTCGACGCGGTCACCGTCGAGGCGGTCGCGCAGCGCGCCGGCGTCACGCGCCCGGTCGTCTATGACATGTTCGGCGACCTCGAGGGGCTGATGCTGGCGCTGCTCGATCGCGAGGAGGACGCGGCGATGGCGCCGCTGCTGGCGATCGTCGGACCCGATCCGGGCGATCAGGTCGAGCCCGATGCGTTCCTGGTCGAGGCGATCCTCGCGTTCCTGCGCGCCGTCAAGGCCAACCCGCGCACGTGGCGACTGGTGCTGATGCCGCCCCGCGGCACCTCCCCCGAGCTGCGCGAGCGGATCAGGCGCAGCCGTACCCTGCTCGCGCAGCGGATCACACGCCTGCTCGACTGGGGCATCGCCCGCCGCGGCGGCCCGGTCGGCCTCGATCATGAGCTGCTTGCGCGGATGATCGTCGCGGCCGGCGAGGACGCCGCGCGCCTGACCCTGTCGCACCCACGCCGTTACTCGCCGGAGCGGATCGCGGCGTTGACCCGCGACTTGCTGACGCTCGGCCCGCCGGAGCTGAGGGCGCGCGGCAACCCACCCCCCGCGCTGGTGCCGCCGGCGCAGAGCCCCGCCGCGGCCGCGTCAACGCAGCCGGCCCCGCCGGACGAGCCGGCCCACAGCGTCTCCGCGCCGGCTCAGACGGTCGCGCCGCCGGCCGGCCGCGCCCAGCGCATTCCCCGCGCCGAGCGCCGCGAGCAGCTGCTCGACGTGACGCTCGCGCTGCTGGCCGACGAGGGGTTCGACGCGCTCAGCATGGAGGCGGTCGCGCGGCGGGCTGGGGTCAACCGGGTCGTCGTCTACCGGAGCTTTCCGAACCTGCAGCTGCTGCTCGTGACGCTGTTGCGCCGCGAGGACCGCCGCACCCGCGCGGTGCTCGACTCGCTGCTGCCGAGCGAGCCGGCCGGAGGCACCGCAGCGCGGCTGCTCGGCGAGACGCTGGCGCGGTTCCTCAGCGCGGTGATCGCCCAGCCCCAGACATGGCGGGTCGCGCTGCTGCGCCCGGAGAGCGCGCCGATCGCGCTCCAGAAGCTCGTCAGCCGGCGCCGCGCGCAGATCGCCCATCGCCTCGAGCCGCTGGTCCGATGGGGCCTGCAGGCCCTCCCATCCGCGCCCGACACGCTCGACCCGCAGATCCTCGGGCGGATGCTGCTGAGCATCGCCGAGGAGCAGGGACGGCTTGCGCTCGACGAGCCGGACTTCCCCGCGGAGCGGCTGATCAGGGGCTCGTGGGCCCTGCTCGACGCGTTTTAGCTCTAACGTGGTGTCGAGATGAGAGTCGCGACCGCCCCGATCGCCGCCGCCGGATTGATCGCCGGTTACGCCGTCGCCGTGGCGAGCGGCTCGCGCCCGCTCGGCGGTCTGGTCCTGGCCGCGTTCGGGATCGCCTGCATCTCGGTGTGGCTGCGGCGCGACGGGCGCCGGACGGCGGCGACCCTGACCGCGGCCGGCCTGGTCGCGTTCGCGCTGTCGCACGTGCTCGGCCTCCTGATCGGCGCGTGGCCGGCGGTGCTGGTGAGCGCCGCCGTGATCGCGGCCGTCTGCTGGCGCGTGTCCGACTCGCGGCAGCTGACGCTGGCGTGAGCGGACCCCGTTCGGGGCTACCGCTCGTACAGCGCCGAGCGGTCGACGTCGGTGATCGAGGTGTGACCGGTCAGACCGAGGGCAACATCGATGTCGGCCTTGATCCCGTCGAGCACGCGGCCGACGCCCTGCTCGCCGCGAGCGGCGACCGCCCACGCCCATGCTCGCCCGAGCAAGACCGCACGGGCCCCGAGCGCGATCAGCTTGACGACGTCGAGCCCGGTCCGGACGCCGCCGTCGGCGAGTACCTCGACCTGCTCTCCGACCGCGGCGACGACCTCGGGCAGCGCCCGCGCGGTCGTCGGCACGGAGTCGAGCTGGCGGCCGCCGTGGTTGGAGACGACGATCGCGTCGACGCCGGCGTCGACCGCCCGGCGTGCGTCCTCGGGGTCGAGGACGCCCTTGACAGCGAGCCGGCCGTCCCACTGCTCGCGGACCCAGGCGATGTCCTCCCAGGTGACGCTCGGATCGAACTGCGCGTCGAACCAGCCGCGAAACGCCGCCGGCGTCCGCGCGTCGGGCACGGCCGCCTCGAGATTGCCGAACGTCAGCGGCTTGCCGCCCAGCGGAACATCGCGGATCCACTGCGGATGGGAGGCGAGATCGACGCCGCGCAGCAGCTTGGCCCACGCCGACGGGTCGCCGACGAGAGCGTTGCGCGTGTCGCGGTGGCGAGCCCCGACGACCGCGAGGTCGACCGTCAGCACGAGTACCGGGGCGCGCACGGCGCGCGCCCGCCCGATCAGCTGCTCGGTGTAGCCGCGGTCGCGCATCACGTACAACTGAAACCAGGGCGGAGCCGGGATCGCAGCCGCAACCTCCTCGATGCTGCAGATCGACACGGTCGACTCGACGAACGGGATGCCGGCGCGGTGGGCAGCCCGCGCGGCCTGGACCTCGGCCCGGCGCGCGAACATACCCCCCAGTCCGACCGGGCCGAGAATCACCGGCAGCGCCAGCCGCTGGCCCAGCACCTCGACCGATGGATCCCGCTTGGAGACGTCGCGCATCACCAGCTGCCGTAGCAGCACCCGCTCGAGGTCGGCGACGTTGGCGCGCATCGTGACCTCCTCGTAGGCACCGCCGTCGATGTAGTCGAACAACTGACGCGGCAGGCGCCTGCGAGCGAGCTCGCGGTAGTCGAGTGCGGTCGCGGTCGCGAGCCCCAGCGGTCGGTCAGCTCGAAGCCTCACCGCGCGAGCCTAACGAATGGCCGGCGAGCGGGCGCGCGCGCTCAGTCCGACGGGCGGGGGACGACCAGGATCGGGCAGCTGCCGTCGTGCATCAGCCCCTCGCCGGTGCTTCCGAGCAGCGTGCGCGCGGCGGCTCCCCAGCGGCGCGAGCCGATCACGAGCAGGTCCACCTGTTCGCTGAGGCCGCGCAGCTTCAGTGCCGGGCTGCCGCGCAGGACGCGAACCTCGGCGTCGGCGCCTGTGGCCGCGGCGGCGCGCTCGGCGTCAGTGGTCAGAGCCTGGGCCTGTGGCTCGAGCAGCTCCTCCCACATCGCGAGCACGCGGTCGCGCCCGGCCTGGGTCCAGCCCGCGATCGGGATCCGATCGTCCACCACCGCATGTACCAGGAGCTTGGCGCCGGCGGCGATCGCGAGCGAAGCGGCGAACGACAGCGCGGCATTCGATTCGGGGCCGCCGTCATAGCCGACTCCGATCCGCGCGAGCCGGTGCTCGGCTGCATTCGCGATGCCACGTGGCGCGACCGCAAGCGCGCGCTCGAAGTGCGAAAGGACCTGGCGCGTGCCGCCGATCCGGACACGCCCCTCGGGCGCGCGGCGACTCGAGCCGACGATCAGCAGGTCGCGATGCTCGCGCGCGACGACCCGCGCGAGCGCGCGTGGCACCGACCAGTCGGTCTCGACGGTGATGCGGGCGCCGGGGGCGAGCTGATCGCGTGTCTCTCGCAGCAGCTTCTCGGCCTGCTTGTGCAGTTCAGCCCAACCGAGCTCGTCGGGCACGACTACGAGCGGAGCCGGGTGAACCGCGACCAGCATCAGCTCGGCGCCGGTGACGTTGGCGATGCTGACGGCGAGGACGGCCGCGTCGCGCCCCTCGGGGTAGCCATTGATGCCGACCGCGATGCGGGCCGGGGATTGTCCGGTGGAGCCCGTGCCGCGAGACGAGCTCACGCCGCGTTCTTACGCGCCCGACGAAGGCGATCGGCGGCGCCGCTCCAGCCGCGCTCGAACTCGCGCTGGCGGCGGTGGATCGTGGCCGGATCCGAGGCGCCGCGGTTGTGGAGGTTTGACCGGTACGCGGCGAGGCGCATCCGCGCCAAGCGCTCCTGCTCCTCGAGCACTGAGATTCGAGTTCTGGTGGCCATCGTCAACTCCTCGCCTCGCGTTGAGCGCAACATAGGCCCCCGGGAGGACGATTCCATCCGCACGGAACCGCAGGCGGATTCCGGGGTTTGCCCTGATGTCGCACGCGCGCTTGGGAGCTACGGTCACTGAGATGCCCGGCCGCACGATCCGGATTGCTCGCGTCGCCGGGATCCCGGTCGGCATCAGCCCGCTGTGGCTCGTGATCGTCGCGCTGATCACGTGGTCGCTCGGCGCCGGCTACTACCCGGGGCTGGTGCCCGGGATCTCCCCGGTGGCCGCCTACGGGCTCGGGCTGCTCAGCGCGCTGCTGCTGTTCGCGAGCATCCTCGCTCACGAGTTCGGCCATGCGCTTGTGGCGCGGCGGCGGGGGCTCGAGATCGAGGAGATCGACCTGTGGCTGCTGGGTGGGGTGGCGCGGATCAGCGGGCACCCGAGCTGCGCCGGCGACGAGCTCCGCTTCGCGCTCGCGGGACCCGCGGTGACCGCCGCGGTCGCGGCGCTGTTCGGCGTGGTTGCGGTCGCGCTGCCCGGATCGACGCCTGCCGCGGTCCGCGCGGTGATCGGCTACCAGCTCGTGGTCAACCTCTTGATTCTCGCGTTCAACCTCGTTCCAGCGTTCCCGCTCGACGGCGGTCGGATCGTGCGTGCCCTGCTCTGGCGCCACGGGGGCGACATCGTCAAGGCGACCGACACGGCCGCGGCTTTGGGTCTGGCGTTCGGCTACCTGCTGACCGGGGGCGGAGTCGCGATCGCCCTGTTCGGCTTTCCAGGCGGGGTGTGGTTCGCGGTTATCGGGCTGTTCCTGATCATCGCCGCGAACGCCGAGCGCGCCCAGGAGCGGGTCATCGGCAGCTTCACGGGGGTCAGCGCCGCTGAGCTGATGTCGCATCCGGCGGTCTCGATCGCCGGCGAGCTCAGCCTCGGGCAGGCCACGCGGTACTTCGAGCGCTATCTCTACACAGCCTTCCCGGTGACCGATCCGGCGGGCCATGTGGTCGGGATCCTCAGCGTCGATCGCCGGCGGCGCGCACCGAGCAGCACCGACACGGTCGCCGAGGCGGCCGATCGCGACCCGGACCTGCTGATCGACCAGGACCTCGACGTCGGTGAGCTGCTCGAGCGAGCGGCATTTGCCCGCGTCGGGCGCGCGGCCGTGCTCGACCACGATCGCCGCCCGCTTGGCGTCGTCTCGGTCACCGACATCTACCGCACGATCCGCGCCAGGAACGATTCCGCTCATCGCCCGCGTGCGACGCGCTCCGCTTGACCACCGCCGGCGCGGCTCCGCTGGATCGGCTATGCCGGCCGCTCGGCCGTGGCCGACGGCAACGGCTTGCTGATGGCGTCGGGGTCCAGCCCGGTTGCAGTTCTCGCGCGGAGGCGATCGCAGCTGGCGCGGTCGCTGGGGCGGATGTGGATCGGCAGCACGCGCCAGCCGTAGTCGTGGGGCTCGAACAGCACGATCGGGTAGTGGCGATGGATCGCGTGCGAGGGCTTGTGTCCGATGAAGCCGACGTTCAGGCCAAGATCCCAGGCGAGCGTGCTCTGAAACCCAACCACTGACACGGCCGTGCCGCAGGACAAGATCCGGGCCGGTCCGCCGTCACGCGCGATCACACTCGCGAGACGGTCGATCTGGACCCCGGCCGCCTGGCGCTGGCCGATCTCGGCATTGATCACCTCGACGCGCCGACCCACGATCGGCACCAGCACCGCCACCAATGCCAGCACCGCCACGATCCCGGCCAGCCGCACGTGCAGTCGCGCGGTCGGCGTGGCGGCCAGCAGGCGCCCGACCGCCGTGCCGGCGATCACGACCGTCAAGGCCGCGGGCTCGGCCATGTAGCGAGGGACGGCCGGCCACCCATGGAAGGCGAACGCGATCTCGATCCCGACCCACGCGACCGCGGCAGCCGCCAGCAGCAGCACCGTCCGGTCTCGCCTGGCGATCGCGAACCCGACGCCGAGGAGACCCGCGAGTTGCATCGGTAACTCGTATAGCCCGCGGTAGCGCTCGAGTACGCCGGCGAACGTGTTCCGGCGCAGCGTGTCGCCCGTGTTCATCGCGACCTCGCCGGCTCGCAGCCAGGTCTTGGCCGTGAGCGCCGAGACTCCGAACCACAGGCCGGCGATCGCGATCACGCCCGCGACGATCAGCGCACGCATCGAGTTCCCCTGCCGCCAGCCCCAGATCGCGTAGAGCCCGACGAACGGCCACACCTCGGGCCGCCCGAGCGCCGCGAGGACGAGTAGCACGAAGGCTAGGCGCGGCCTGCCGCAAAGGTGGGCATCGACCGCCGCCAGGCATAGCGCGACGATCATCGGGTCCGAGCTCGCGATCAGGATCAGCGGCCAGTATCCGGCGATCCCGAGCACACCGACGGCCGCGAACGCAGCGGCGGCGAACGGGGCGAAGCGCCGGCCCTCGCATGGCCCGGTCAGCCTGTACGCGAGCCGGGCGGCGAACACCGACCCGCTCAGCGCAGCCGCTACCGAGGTGACCATCCACAGCCACGGCTGGGCGCTGCCGGCAAGCGCGTACGGGAGCGTGAACAGGAACGTCAGCGGCTTCCACGATGGCGCCCCGTTGGTGTCGAGGTTCCAGTGCAGCGCCTCTCGGCCCCAGACGAGCCAGCCGAACGCATCGTATTCGGGCTCCATGCGCGTCAATGCGACGAACAGGATCGAGGCGATCACGACGAGCAGGGCGACGAACCACCACCGGTACCGGGCTGCCGCGTCTCTCACAACGGCGGGCGACGCTACAGGCGCTGCCTAAACCGCGATGTAAGCGGGTAGGCCTGTTGCAGGAGGTTCGCGGGCCCTGGCGCTCGAGCGCCGATCCGTCTACTCTCTGCGGTGGGCACAACACGTGTAGCTGATGCGGGGGAGTTCGGACATCCGAGGGCTGATGGGCACCGACACTTTGATCGCCGGGATGCGGCGGTATGCCGGAACCGAGTGACCTGGTCGCGTGCGGCGCGCGGCCGCTCTCGCACGAGGATCTGAACATCCTCGCGCTCGAGAACGAATCCGTGGCCGGCCACACCTGCAAGGTGATCGTGCTCGAGCGCGAGCTCGACGTCGATGCGCTGCGCGACTCGATCGGAGCGCGGATAGGACGCGCGCCCGAGTTCTCGGCGCGCCTGCGCGAGATCGACGGCGAGCTGTGGTGGGTGCCGGCCGAGAAGGTCGATCTGAGTGCGCATGTCGTGCGCATCGGCGACGCTCAGGAGTACGGTCAGGCTGATCTCGAGGAGAAGGTCGCACGCATCTTCGAGACCCGACTCGATCGCGCGCGTCCGTTGTGGCGGATCGATGTGATCCCGCGTGTCGCCGACGCCGGCAGCGTTCTGATCTGGCGCATCCACCACGCACTCGCCGATGGGGCGACCGCGATGCGGATGGCCAACACCGTCGTCTGGGACGACGACTCCAGAGCGACCCCCGCCGGGCTGCGCCATGCCGGCGGACCACATCGCGCTGCGGCCACCCACCATCACCATCTCGAGGGCTTGCGTGCCGCCGCCCGCGAGGCACCCCAGCCGTGGCTGCGCTCGCCGTTCAACGGCCACATCGGTGCCCGGCGGTCGGTCGCGTTCACGAGCGTCGAGCTCGAGACGCTTCGCCTCGTCGCCCACCACTGCGACGGCGCAACCGTCAACGACGCCGTGCTGACCGTCGTCAGCGGTGGGCTGCGGCGGTGGCTCGAGGCGCACCATGGTCACCTGGGCTCGGTGCGCGTCAAGGTCCCAGTCAGTCTGCACGGCGCCGCCGACACCGACGACGGTCACGATCCGGGCAACCGGGACTCTTTCTTCTGCGTCGATCTGCCGCTGAGCACCCGGGACCCGATCGAGCGGCTGAGCGAGATCCGTCACGCGACGAAGGTGCGCAAGCAGGGTCACGATGCCCAGCAGCTGGACGCGCTGATGCGAGAGCTGGCGTCGGTCCCGAGGCTCGGGCGCTTCGCCCAGCGCGTGCTCACCCATCCTCGGTCGTTCGCGTTGAACGTGTCCAACGTACCCGGCCCACGCAACCCGGTCCGCGTGCTCGGGGCGCGGGTCCGCGCCTTGTATTCGCTCGCCGAGATCCGCGACCATCACGCGCTTCGGGTCGCAGTGGTGTCGCTCGCGGACTCGTTGAACTTCGGGCTGGCGGCCGATCCGACGCTCGTCAACGACGTCGACCAGATGGCTCGCGAAATGCGGGCCGAGGCGGCCGAGCTGGCGTCGCGGCTACAGCCGGTCTGAGCGGCGGGCCAGGCACAGCCGCGTTCTCAGCGGTAGCTCGAGGCCGGCGCCGTTGGCATCGATCGCCTCAACGACCGCGGCCAGCAGCGCCCTGCGAGGCTCGCTGTCGAGCAGCCGGACCTGCGAGCTGGTTTCGAGCAGCCCGGCATACGCCTCGCCCGTGTAGTGCGCGCTCCAGTCGTAGGAGCGGACCTCGGGCTGCCCGAGTCCGTCGCTCGCCGCGATTGTGCTGGCCCAGCCGCTGTCGTCGGCTGACCACTCGCGGGACGGGTGCAGGAACCCGTCGGACCCGAGCTCGGGGACGACCCTCCTGTAGACATCGTCCAGCACGCCGCGAAGCGGCGAGCGCTCCCACACGGTGTGCGTCCAGAACACGGCGAGGACGCCACCGGGTTTCAGGACTGAGCGCGCCTTGGCGTAGCCGACCTCGGCGCGCACCCAGTGCCAGGCCTGCGCCGAATACAGCAGCGGGAACGATCGCCCGCGCGGCTCCCAGCTCTCGAAATCGGCGAGCTCGACCTCCACCGATGGGAACGCCGAGCAGTTGCGACGGGCGATCGCCGCCATCGCCTCGCTGGGCTCGATCGCCACGACCGAGATCTCGCGCGCGGCGAACATCGCGGTCGCCTTGCCGGTTCCCGCGCCGACCTCGAGCACAGGCTCGGCGGGCCGCAGCTCAGCCTGTTCGAGCAGATCCTCGAGCAGCTGCTGCGGATAGGCGGGCCGATGCCGATCGTAGAGCTCGGCGACCTCGCCGAACACGAGCCGTTGCGCGCGAGCCACGACCACAGTGAACCATCAGCGCGGATTCGCGTCAGCCGCCGACGGGCGCTCCGGCCCCGACGAGCGGGCCCGCTCGCGCCTCGAGCGCGGGATAGCCGTGCTCGCGGGCCAGCTCGAGCGCCCGCATCGCGTGCTCGGCCGCTGCGGCAGCATCGCCGCGTGCTGTGAGCGCCTCGGCCCAGCTGACCTGCGTGACCGCGACCCACAGCACGAGACCGTTTTCCTCGTGAAACCGCAGCGCGAATGCGAGGTGCTCGTCGGCGCGGTCATCCCAACCGCTCGCCGACGCAAGCAGTCCGAGCCACAGGCGAACGTGCCCGTAGCCGGCGAGGTCGCTCCACACGACCTGCTCCGACCACGGCTCCAGCAGCGCGTACAGGGCCGGGGCGATCTCGCGGCAGCCCGCTTGCACGGCGGCCTCGGCATACAGCGCCAGCGACGTCGTGCGGGCCGCGTCCCAGCGAAGATTCTCGAAATCGCGATCGAACGCGTCCCTGACGAGGGCTGCCGCCTCGTCGAGCCGGCCCGTCAGCGCATAGGCTGAGGCGAGCCCGGCGCTCCAGGCCGTGATCGCGGGGAAGTTCGCGACGCTCTGCTCGAGCACCGGCATGATCTCCGCCGCTCGCGCCTGGAACATCCGCGCGTAGGACACGTGGGCGCCGTAGGCGAACATCGCGTCTGATTGCACCGTCTCCTGACCGAGCTGGAAGGCCTGCTCGGCCAGTTGCTCGCCCGCCACAAGGTCGCCCTTCATCATCATCATCCCCGCGGCGCCGACCGTGCCGAGCCAACTGAGCATCGGCTGTGCCAGCTGCTCGGCGAGCTGACCCTGACGGCGCATCGCGTCCTCGGCGCGCGAGATCTGACCCAGCTCGCCCGCGACAACGTGTTCGTTCTGGTAGGCCCACCAGCGCAGCGCCGGATCCTGCGCCTGCTCGGCGCACCGCTTGAGCTCGTCGACCAGTTCCGCGCGCTGAGCGACGGTGTCGGGCGACCACAGCGCCTGGCACACATCGCGCAGCACTATCGCCTGCGTACGGGGATCGTCCGCCTGGCGCCCGAGCTCGATCGCCCTGTTCGCCAGCTCCCGCCGGCGGCCGTAGTCGGGGTCGTAGGTCAGCTCGGAGGCATGGAGTGCCAGCAGCCGCCCGAGCCGGCCCGGGTTTGATCCATCGTCGAGCTCGGTCGCTCGCTCGATCGCCACCAGCCGCTCGTTGTCGACCTCGCCGATCACGCTCGTGATGCCACGGCTGTTCGCGAGCGCTGCGGTTGCGGCGAGCTCGGGGTCAGCGAGCCCGGAGGCGATCGCAGAGGCTTCCAGCAACGTCTCGCGATAGGCGGGATCGCCGGTCAGCAGCTGGGCCTCACCGAGCCCGATCAGCGCGCGGCAGCGGTCGGCGTTCTCGCGCTGCTCGATCATCTCGAGCGCATCGCCGAACAGCTTGACCGCCTCCGCGGGCGCGAGGCTCTCGAGCGCTCGCTCGCCGGCTCGCAGCGCGTAGTCGGCGGCACGGCCCTTGTCGACTGCCGCCATCGCGAGCCGCCAGTGCAGCGCAAGCTCGGCCAAGCGCTCGCCCGGATCATCGCCACACATCACCTCGAGGGCTTGGGCGACGTGGTGATGCATCCGCGCGCGGCGCGTGATCCCGAGCCCCTCGTACAGCGTCTGATTGATCAGCGCATGCGCAAATCTGAACTCCCCGACCCGATTGTTGGACTCACTCAGCAGCGAGGCCGACACAGCCGCCTCGAGATGGTCGAGCAGTCGGCTCTCGCTGATGTCGACCAGCTCGGCCAGCAGCGCGAGCTCGAACTGGCGCCCGATCACCGACGCCATCGTCAGCACCTGTCGCGCGTCCTCGCCGAGCCGCTCGACCCGCCGCTCGATTACCTCGCGCACGCTCTCGGGAAGGCCGACCGGGCTCGAGCGGTCAATCGTCCAGCGACCAGTCTCCTGGTTGAACACAAGCGTCCCCGACTCGAGCAGGCTGCGCAGCACCTCGCCGACGAAGAACGGGTTACCGTCAGTCTCGGTTGCGATCTCCCCGGCGAGTACGAGCCCTTCTTCGTTGAGCGCGGTGCCGCCCGCGGCGGCCATCAGCTGCGCGACCTCGTCGACTCCGAGCCCGAGCAGCCCGATCCGCTCGACGCCTTCGATCCGGCGCAGATCGGCGAGCACCGCGGTCAGCGGATGATCCTTGCCCAGATCCGAGTCGCGGTAGGTGGCGATCACCTGCACCGCGCCCCGGTCGACTGAGCGGACGACGTGCTTGAGCAGCGCCACTGACTGCCCATCGGCCCAATGCAGATCGTCGAGCACGATGCAAACGGGGACCGCTTCACCAACCTCCTGGATCAGCGCCGCGACGGCGGAGAACAGCAGGAAACGTTCGGTTTCCGGGTCGGAGCTCTGCGGCGGCGGTGCATCGGCGACGCGACGACTGAGATCGCGCGCCAGGCGCGAGATCTCGCCTCCGTGGCGCTCGACGTAGCTCTCGATCAGCTCGCCCGGCGCGTTCTCGACGAGCTGACTGCAGACCTGGATCCACGGCTCATAGGGCACGGCCAGCTCCTCGGTGCACGCACCCCAACAAACCGCGAACCCCTCGCCGTGCGCGCCGAGCGCCGCGTACGCCGCCAGCCGGCTCTTGCCGATCCCCGGCTCGCCGGAGATCAGCGCCGCACGCCGGTCGCCACCGCGCACCGCGCTGCGCCCTTTTTCGATCACGGCGCGCTCGGCCTCACGCCCGACGTAGGAAACCGTCGGGACCGTGCGCAGCACGGCCGGCAGCTGCCAGCGACCGAGGCCGCCGGCCTCGTCGGACAACGGCTTCCACGGGACCTCGAACGCCTCGATGCCTTCCGAGAAGCCCTTCAGCTCGAGCTTGCCAACCGGCTCATAGCTAACCTCCTCTGAGCGGCCGGCGAGCAGTTTGACCGTCCCCGAGACCAGAATCCCGTCGGTTGCCGCCTTGTCGCAGAGCCGCGCGGCCTCGATCGACGGCATCCCGAAGTAGTCGCCGTTCTGCACCGTCGACTCACCGGCTCCGAGCCCGATCCGGATGTGCAGCTGCTGCTCGGCGCGCCGGTAGCGCCGCTCGAACGTCTGCTGCATCAGGATCGCGCACCGGACCGCCGCCGAGGCCGACGAGAACGCGATCATCAGCCCGTCACCGGTGTTCTTCGCCTCCCGCCCGCCAAACGACTCGATCGCCTCGCGCAGCAGCGCGAAGTGCTCGTCGCGCAACTCGTCGGCGCGAACAGGCCCGACGGTCGTCGCAAGGCGCGTCGAACCGACCAGATCGGTCAGCAGAATCGTCGCCAGCTCAATTGTCTCGGTCACCCGTGACCCCCGAAGGCAGGTTGTTAGTGCGCGTTCAACCCGTCGACGTAAGGGTACCGCACGAATTGAGCCCGCTACCGGATCCGGTGTTTCGAACGTCGAGGGTGCCGAGAAGCGGCTGTGCGAGGATTCGCGCGTGCCGGCACCCGCTCAGCATCCACGCCCCGATCCGGTGGCCGGCCGATGACCGCATTTGACGTGATCGTCATCGGTGGAGGCCCGGCGGGCGAGGTCATGGCCGGGCGGATGGCGCAGAGTGGCGATGCCGTCGCGCTCGTCGAGCGTGAGCTTGTCGGCGGCGAGTGCTCCTACTACGCGTGCACACCGTCGAAGGGGTTGCTGCGACCGGCGCACGCGCTCGCCGAGGTGCGCCGTGCGCCGGGTGCGGCCGAGGCGGTAACCGGAGAGCTCGACGTCGGTGCCGCGCTCGCGCGTCGTGACGAGCTGATCCACGATCTCGACGACTCGGCGCAGCTGCCGTGGCTCGAGGACCGCGCCGTCGGACTGATTCGCGGTCATGCGCAGCTCGACGGTGAGCGTCGCGTGCGCGTCGGCGACGAGGTGTACGAGGCCCGCCGGGCGGTCGTCGTCGCCGTCGGAAGCGTCGCGGCGATGCCGCCGATCCCAGGCCTCGCCGAGTCCAAGCCGTGGACCAACCGCGAGGTGACGACCGCCAAGCGAATTCCTCAGCGGCTGATCGTGCTCGGCGGCGGCACCGTCGGCGTCGAGATGGCGGATGCGTACAACTCACTTGGGGCTCGGGTCGTGCTGATCGAGGCCGAGCAGCGCCTGGTCGCCCGCGAGGAGCCGTTCGCCGGCGAGGAGCTGTGCGAGGCCCTGAGGGACCGGGGCGTCGACGTCCGACTCGGCGTCAGAGCCGAGCGTGTCTCGCGCGAAGGGGCCGTGACGGCGGAGCTCAGTGATGGCCGGACCGTCGTCGGCGACGAGATCCTCGTCGCGGTCGGCCGGCATCCGCGAACCGACGACCTCGGCCTCGAAACAGTCGGCCTGCAGCCAGGCGGCTACATCGAGGTCGACGATCGCATGCAGGCGCTCGATCACCCATGGCTGTACGCGATCGGCGACTGCAACGGCCGTGCGCTGCTGACGCACGTGGGCAAGTACCAGGCACACGTCGTCTCAGAGCTGCTCGCGGGGCGGGAGTCCGCGCCGGTCAGCGACGACGGGCCGCCGCGAGTCACGTTCACCGAGCCGGAGATCGCCGCCGTCGGGCTTCCGCTTCAGGTCGCGATCGACCGCGGGATCGAGGCTCGCGCGTACGACGTGCCGACCGCCGGCACGGCCGGCGCGAGCTTCGAGGGCCGCGGCGCACCGGGAACCTCGAGAATCGTCGTCGACGAAGCAAACGGCGTACTCGTCGGTGCGACGTTTGTCGGTCCGGGCGTCGCCGAGTGGCTGCAGGCGGCGACGATCGCGATCGTGAGCCGCACGCCGGTCGAGTTGCTGTGGCATGCGGTCGCACCGTTCCCAACGCGCAGCGAGATCTGGCTGAAGCTGCTCGAGCGCCGCGAGGCCGAGCTCCGCGGCTGAGCGCGTCGGCTAGCTGTCAGCCGACGATGGTGGCGCGAGGTTCGGCAGGCGACTGATCCTGCGCCGCGCCCGCCACAGCTCGGAGCGGATCGCCCAGCGCTCGTGGTCGCGCCAGCGACCGCCGACCTCGAGGTAGTTCTCCGAGAACCCCTCGAGCACGAAGCCGCAGCGCCGCACCAGCGCGATCGAGCCCTTGTTCTGAGGCTGGATGTTCGCCTCCAGCCGATGCAGGCGCAGCTCTCCGAAGACCCGCGCGAGCACGAGCTCCATCCCCTCGGTCATATAGCCGCAGCCGGTGTGGGCGGCGACCGCGCCGTAGCCGAGGAATGCGCTCTGCAGCGGCCCGCGGATGATCTGGCTGATGTTGAAGTAGCCGACGATCGCGCCATCCTGCTTGCGGCACGCGAGCATCGGCTCGAACTCGTCCTCGTGCGCACGCCGCAGCAGCGCCTCGAACATCTCGGGCGTGGTCGGCGGCGCGATCCACGGGCGATGCAGCTCGCGGCTCGCGCGCATCGCCGCCACGAACTCGTCTCGATCGGCCCCGCTCGGCGAGCGCAACTCAACCCGGAACTCGCGGCGCCCCGCCATCCGGCCGAGCTTAGCCGACGCCAGGCGGGGTCACCTGGAGCGCGCCGCGCCAGCTCAGGCGCGCGCCTCCGTGGATCAGCGCGCCCGCGTAGATGCGCGATGCAAGCCGGGCCATGCCGTAGATCGACGCGAGCATGATCACCGCGTCGAGCACCAACTCCCACGCCGCGATGTGGCCGAGCGCGATCCGAGCGGGCATCAGCGTTGCGCTCAGCGGAGGCAGGAACGAGACGACCTTGAGCCAGGTGGCATCGGGCGAGGCGATCGCGGCATAAACGAGCAGATACCCGAGCAACAGCGGCAGCGCGAGCGGAGTGGTGACGAGCTGGAGCTCCTCCTGGCGGGCGACGAGCGCGCCGGCGGCCGCGAACGCGAACGCGTACAGAACGAAGCCAGCGAGGAAGAAGACGAGGAACGCCGGAATCAGCACCCAGACGCTGGATGGGATCTTCGTGCTGTGGACGACCGCGTTGGCGATCAGGCCCGCCGCGCCCGCGATCCCCAGCTGCGCCAGCCCCGTCGCGCCGATGCCGAGCACCTTCCCGGTCAGCAGCTGCCGCGGCCGGATCGCGGCCAGCAGCACCTCGGCGGTGCGCGAGGTCTTCTCCTGCGCGACGCCGGTGGCGACCGCGCCGCCGTACAGCGCCAGAGTCAGATACATCAGCAGCCCGGCCGCCAGCGCCGCGACCGCGCGCGCCGCTTGGTCGGACGCCGGCGGCTCCAGCACGATGCTCGTCAGCGGAACCGGCGTCAGGGCGGGTAGCACCCTGGTGATCGGCACCCCCTCGCTCGCAAGCGTCGTCCGAAAGTGAGCGCTGTCGATTGCGGATTGGAGGACCGCGCGCACGGTGCTGGACAGACTCTCCTTGACCTCGACGTGCGCCGAGGCGCGGCCGACCGCGAGTGAGACATCGAGCTGGCCTTCGCGCAGCGCCGAGCGCGCGGCAGCCTGACCGCTGACGTCGCTGAGAGCGATCTCGACGTTCGCGGCCCGAGCCGATCGCCTCAGCGCCGGCGCCAGCGCCTGCGCTCGGGCGCCGACGAGTCCGATGCTCGTCAAGTGTGGTCCGCTCTTGATCAACCCGGGAATCACAACCGCGGCGACGACCAGCACCGCCGTCGCGATCGTCATCAGTCGGGTCACGCGCCCGTGCCAGCGCTCGGTGATCTCCCGCCCCGCCACCAGTCGCATGATCGCCCAATCACTCATCGCTCACCATCCTGCGGTACAGGTCGATTAACCCACCGGACTCGAACCCGAAGTGCTCGACCGGCCCGGCGGCCTGCGCGGCGCGCAGGACCAGCTGCGAGTCGGCGCCGGGGTCGACCACCAGCAGCGTCCCTTCCTCGTCCGTGCCGACGACCTGGACGCCGGCCAGACGCGAGGCCCAGTCGATCGGCGCGTCGACCTTGACGCGCAGCTGCGCGGGGAATCTGTCGCGCAGCTCACGGAGCGTTCCCGCCGCGAGGATCTGCCCGCTCTCGACGATCACGACGCGTCTGCAGATCCGCTCGACGAGCTCGAGCTGGTGACTCGAGAACACGATCGCGGTGCCGCTCTCGGCACGTTCGCGGAGGACTTGCGAGAGCGAATCGACGGCCTCCGGATCAAGGCCGGAGAACGGCTCGTCGAGCACGAGCAATTCGGGCTCGTGCACGAGCGCAACCGCGAGCTGGACGCGCTGCTGATTGCCGTGCGACAGCGCAACCAACCGCTCCTCAGCACGTTCGCCCAGGCCCAGGCGCTGCAGCCAGCCTTGCGCCGAGCCGGCCGCCGCACCTGTCGACAGGCCGTGCAGACGAGCGAAGTATGAGACCTGGGCGAGCAGCGACATCTGTGCGTACAGGCCGCGCTCCTCCGGCATGTATCCGAATCGCAGGCGATCGCGCTCACCGATGACGGCGCCCTGCCACAGAACCGTTCCGCCGTCGGGCCGGAGGATCCCCATGATCGCGCGCATCGTCGTGGTCTTGCCGGCACCGTTGCGGCCGACCAGCCCGACGATCTCGCCGCGGCCCACCTCGAAGCTGACACCATCGAGGGCCCTGATCTCCCCGAAGCTGTGACGGAGATCGACGACCTCTAATCCGCCTGCCGGCACAATAGCAACACGATATCACCAGTTGTATGAAACAATATGGAAGTGATATCGAACAAGGCCACCGACTTGGGGGCTGTCTCGGTCTCGGCACACGAGGCTCACGAGCAGCGCGGCGCCAGCACCGTCGCGGGTGGACCCGCGGCTGCCGCGGTAATTGTCGGCGGGCTGGCTGCGATCGGCCTGATCGCCGAGGGTGTCGGGAGTGATCGAACGGGCCTGGGTGCCGCCGGCATCGTTCTCGGCGTCGTCGTCGCCGTGCTGTGTGCGGGATTCATCGTCCTCGCGCCCAACGAATCGCGCGTACTGATCCTGTTCGGCCGCTACGTCGGAACCGTCAGCGACTCCGGGCTGTGGTGGGTCAACCCGTTCACGATCTTCTGGCGCTTGCGCGTCTCGCTCCGCGTGCGCAACTTCCAGAGCGACCAGATCAAGGTCAACGATGCCAGCGGCAACCCGATCGTGATCGCGGCGGTCGTAGTCTGGCTGGTCGCCGACACCGCCAGGGCCGTGTTCGACGTCGAGGACTTCGAGGCCTTCGTCGTGGTGCAGGGGGAGACCGCGCTCCGTCACCTCGCCAACGAGTACCCGTACGACGACTACGCCGCCAACTCCACCTCGTTGCGCGGCAGCGGCGACCAGGTCCAGGAAACCCTGCAGAGCGAGCTCCAGGCCCGCTTGCGGACGGCCGGCATCGAGGTGCTCGAGACGCGGCTGACCCATCTCACCTACGCGCCGGAGATCGCCGAGGTGATGCTCCGCCGACAGCAGGCCGAGGCGATCGTGGCCGCGCGCAAGACGATGGTGCAAGGCGCGGTCGGCCTCGTGCAGATGGCACTCGCCCAGCTCGCCGACTCAGACCTGGTCGAGCTCGACTCCGAGCGCAAGGCGACGATGGTCTCGAACCTGATGGTCGTCCTCTCCGGCGACCACGGTCCAACGCCCGTAATCAACACCGGCTCGCTCTACACCTGAGGAGACCGGCGATGCCCGAAAGCAAGCGCTTCCTGCTCCGGCTGGATCCTCGCCTGTTCGAGGCGCTTCGCCGCTGGGCAAAGGACGATCTGCGGAGCATCAACGCTCAGATCGAGTACCTGCTCACCGATCAGGCACGCCGCGCGGGGCGCCTACCCCACTCACCGAAACGGAGCTCGCGGCCAGGCGAGGATCCGGACGACGGCCAGCCATCGCCCGGTCCGGGGGCGTCGCTCATCCAGACCGGCGCCGCTCACGAGGAGACCCAGCGCTCATAGCAGGCCGTGCTCCATCGCGAACAGCGTCGCGACGGACCGGTTCGAGGCGCCGATCTTGGCGTAGATGTGCTCGAGGTGGGCGCCCACGGTCTTGGTCGAGATCCCGAGCTCGCGAGCCGCCTGCGCCGAGGTTCGGCCGCGCGCGATCAGCGCAAGCACCTGCAGCTCGCGTGCGGTCAGGTCGGCCGGGGCAACTCGCGCCTGGCTCGCGCGGTGTCCGCTGGCGGCGAGGACCGCCCCGGCGGCGTCGCCGTCGAGGCGGCCTGCTCGGACCTCGCTGCGCAGCTGCTCGGCCGCGTCCTCGGGCGAGATCGCCGGGCGATGCGGACGCGCCTCGCGCAGCGCTTGGTAGACGTCGGCCGCGGCCAGGACCCGAGCCGGCATCGGGATCGCGCTGCCGGCTAGACCCCGCGCGTAGCCGCTGCCATCCAGGCGCTCCTGGCTGGCCGACGCCAGCTCGGCCAAGCCGGCGAGACTGCCGCGCCGGAGGATCCGGTCCGTCAGATACGGGTACAGCTGCATCCGCTCGCGCTCGGAGACGGACAGGGTGCCGGTCTTGTCCCAGATCGTGTTCGGGACACCGGTCCGCCCGAGCGAATGCACGAGCGCCGCGTGGCGCAGGCGGACAACGTCAGACTCCGCCAGCCCGAGCCGCCAGCCGGCGGCTTCGGCCAGCTCGGCGACCGCGCGCGAGTGGCCGGTGAACCACGGCGACTTCAGATCGGCGAAGTCACCGAGCGCCTCCAGCGTCGCGTCGAGCGCGCCACCGGTCAAGCGTGCTCGCGCGGGCTCGGCCTCGACGACGGCGGACCAGCACTCATCGGCGAGCCCTTCGAGCACATCGGGAATCGCCGGCGTCAGGGTCGAGACCAGGTTGGGGTCGAGCGTCGCCCCCGCGTGGCGCTCGAGCAGCCCGAGGGCGCCGTCGACGCCACCGACTCGATGCTGTGCTTCGAGCCTCCAGGACATCGCGAGCAGGCGCGCAGCGAGCGCGATGTCGGTGCCACCGAGGTCCTTGGGGATGCCCTTGCCGTCCCATCGCGCGAACTTCTGCTGTAACGGGGAACTGACTTCGTCGCCCAATCCGAGCCGCTTCGCGAAGCGGCCGGCGATCCGGCAGTCCGCGACGAAGCCCTCCATCACGGCGCTCATTCCGCTGAGCATCAGCGAGGCACCGGCGCGTGCTCGTCGCAGCGGCCCTCCGTCCGAACCGGCACGAGCCAGGAAGTAGCGGGGCACGGCGAGCTGGGAGGGCCCGAGGTCGTACAGGCCATGGCGCAGCTCGATGTCATCGCCGAAGATCGCCGACATCTCGTGTGAGTCGGCCGTGCAGCCGGTCATCGCCAGCAGCATCACCCAGTAGATCGTCGAGCGCTCGGGCTCATCGAGATCGAGCCTGTCGGCGAGTCGGATCGCGATCAGACACGAGCGAAGGCCGTGCTCCATCGGCTGGCCGAGCCCAAGGTCGCTGGCCAGCGAGAACGCCGCCACCACCTCTGCCAGTCGCGGCGCGGCGCTCTCCGAGGGCGGGGAGGAGGTCGGCCCTTCCACGGATTCGACCCTAACGCAACCGTGGGGACGTGATCCGGCGCAGCCACCCCTAGGGAGTTCTCCCGATGCGCTCCCGCCCACCGGAGCGCAGGATCTCAACGCCGCAATTCACCAACGAGGGAGAGGCAAATGCCCAGGTACATCGTCGAGCGGACCTTCCCCAACGGGCTCGAGATCCCAATCGCGGATGGTGGCAGCGAGATCTGCGGAGCCGTCGTCAAGCGCAACGCCGAGCTCGGAGTCAACTGGCTCCACTCCTACGTCAGCGGCGACAAGCGCACGACCTTCTGCGTGTACGACGCGCCGAGTCCCGACGCGATCCACGCGACCGCCGCGGCCAACGAGCTGCCCGTCGACCGGATCACCGAGGTGCGTGTCCTCGACCCCTACTTCTACAGCTGACCAGAGCGGTCGTTGGCACTCGCCGACAACATCGAACGGAGGAAGAATGACCGAGAAGGTGCTGGTGAACCTCGCGACCGGGCTCGAGGATCCCGAGCGCGTGACCGTCGCGTTCCTCGTCGGGGGCGCCGCCGTCGCGCAGGGCAAGCGCGTCGCGATGTTCCTCACCAAGGAGGCCGTCAGGCTCGCTCTGCCAGACCACGCCCTGGGTGTCGCATGCGACGGCTGCCCGCCGCTCGACCGGCTGTTCGCGCAGTACACGGACGGCGGCGGCGAGCTGCTCGCCTGCCCGATCTGCTTCAGCGCGCGGCAACTCAACGAGGCTGACCTGATCACGCAAGCGAGGCTGGCCGGCGCGACCCCGATGCTCGAATGGATCGGTGAGGACCATGTGACGGTCTTCAGCTACTGACAATCCGACACTTGTGCCTAGCCACCGCCAGCGGCCAGCTCGGCGAGCCGCCTGACCGAGTTGCCGATCACCTCACGCTGGGTCTCGAGCCGATGGGCCTCGGCCGCCGGGATCTCGACATCGACGCTGATCGCGGTGCCGGCGCCGTCGGGCTCGAGCCGCCACTCAAAGCGCAGGTCTGAGACCAGGCAGGAGACGGTCACGCGCTGCTGATCGCGCGCGGTGTCGAGCAGCTGAGCCATCGGGAAGTCGGGGTAGCCGTCGGGGTACATCGTGTACTGCGCGCCGTCCGCAACCTCGACGGTGCCGATTCCGGCCCACCAGTCCGGGAACCGCGACGGGTCATAGAGAAGCTTCCACACCTCCTCGGGTGACGCGCTCGAGGTTGCCGAGTCATGGAACGAGGGCATCGTGCGCTCCCTTTCTGATTGCCTCCAGATCCGAACGCGCGCGGGCGAGCTCGCGCTCAGGATCGACCAAGCCGACGATCGGGCGTCCGAGGTCGGTCAGCACCGAGGTGATGATGTCGGCGCGGGCCGTGCGCCCGAGCACGCGCTCCCAGCCGTCGACCGACTCCTCGAGGCGCCGCTCGGCCTCCCCACGCTGGTCGCGCGCGAGCGCAATCAGCCCCTGGACCCGCGCGAGGCGCGGCACCAGCGACTCGGGGAAGTCGCTCGGCCTGACGGGCTCGAGCACGGTCGCGCGGACCTGCTCGGCAGCCCGGTCGGGCTCGCCGCACCGCGCCAGCGTCTCGGCGAGCGCGATCCGCGTGAGCGGGCGGCTGATCGGTGCCCCTTCGACGAGCGCCGCCTCGAGCAACTCGCTGGCGGCGCGGCTGGCGCCCTGCTCGAGCAGCACCAGCCCGCCGTCGTGGCTCGCCATCGCCTCGAGCTCCGGTTGGTCGAGCGCTTCGGCGAGCAACCTTTCGGACTCGGCCGCTTCGAGTGCCTGATCGAGCCTGCCGGCGCGTCGCAACACGAACGAGCGCGCGCCGAGCAGCTGGATCGCGAGGCTCTGGAGGCCCTGGCCGTCGATCGCGGCCATGCCCCGATCGAGGAACTCGAGCGCTCGCTGCGGGTCGCCCGCCGCGTCCGCCGCGCTGGCGGCATTGGCCCAGCATCCGTACGCCAGGTCGGGACGGCCGGCCCTCGCGATCGCGTCGCCGGCGGCGATTGACGGCCCGTACGCATCGGCGAATCGCCCTCGCCGCATCAGCGCCAGCGCGCGCGCATGCCCGATGTCGTAGGTGCGCAGGTCGTCCCCGCCGTCGCCGGTCGCGCTCATCTCCGCCAGCAGCCGCTCCGCCTCGTCGACGCTGCCGGCGACGGCCTCGGCCCAGGCGCATGCGGCCAGCGCTTCGCTGCGCTCCTGCTCGGAGGCTCGCCCGGACTCTCCAAGCAGCTCTAGCGCCCGGCGGGCGCTGTCGAGCACCGCCCGTGGCACGCAGATCGGTCCGTGGTAGGCGCGACCGCGACGGAGCCAGCCGCGCGCGTGCATCAACGGATCTGCGCGCTCGAGCAGCACCAGCCCGCGCCGGAACGCTTCCTCGGCCGCGTCGCGACGCCCTCGCCATGCCTCGAGCTCACCGAGCTCGAGCCACATATCGACGCCGTCCGGGGCGATCGCCAGCGCCTCCTGGAGATACGCGGCGGCCTGCTCGAGCGCCGCGACCGCGCGGGCTCCGGCGGCCGCCCGCGCAAGCTGCGGTACGGCCGCGCGATCGGCGCCGGCGAGCCGGAGGTGGCGGGCGACCTCATCGGGCCTCGCAACCGCGCCCGCGTCCTCGGCGTCGAGCAGAGCCTGGGCCCACGCCCTGTGCAGGGTCCGGCGCCGCGGTTCGGCGACCTCCTGATATGCGGCCTCGCGCAGCAGCGCGTGGCGGAACGCAACCTTGCCGCCGTCGCTGTCGATCAGGCCGGTCTGGAGTGCGGCGGTCGCCGCTTCGTTCAGCGCCAGCGTGTCGATCTCGATCAGTTCCAGCGGTCGCGCCGCCACGGCGGCGACCTCGACCAGCCTGCGCACGTCCCCCGACAGCGGCCCCAACGTCGCGCGCACCGAGCCGCGGAGGCTCTCGGCCACGGTCCTGTTGCCGCCGTGCAGCGCCCGGGCCGTCTCGACCGCCAGCAGAGGGTTGCCATCCGCACGCTCGACGACGAGCGACACGCCCTCGTCCGCGAGCGGCGCCGTCTCGCGTGCCAGCGCCGCGATCGCGTCCACGCCGAGCGGCTCCAGCGATAGCTCGCAGACGAGCAGCCCGCGCGATCGCAGCGCGTGCTCGAGGCGATCGACGCCCGCGCCGTCCGGGAGGCGGCGCCGGGTGATCGCGATCATCGCCGTCATCGCGCCCAGGCGACGGGCCGCGTAGCCCGCCAGCTCGAGACTCGGGGCATCGGCGTCGTGGGCGTCCTCGACGACGAGCAACAGCGGCCGCTCGCGCGCCGCCCAGCCCAGCAGCGCGACGACCGCCTCGAACAGGCGCGTCCGCTGAAGGTCGGGGGCGATTGCGTTGATCGCGGCGCCCGCTCGCCCGAAGTGGGACGGCAGCTCGGCGACGAGCACCGCCAGGTCGTCGGGCCAGATCGCATCCGCGTCGGGCGCCGGAAGCGTTGGCAACAGCTCCCGGATCAGCTCCGCCCACAGGCTGAATGGGGCGGTGCCACCGAGGTCGAGCGCTGCGCAGGTGGCCGTGCGCGCGCCCGACGCCTCCGCCCGCAGCCGCAGCTCGTGCGTCAGCCGGGTCTTGCCGATCCCAGCCTCGCCGTCGACCACGGCGACACCCCCTGAGCCGTGAGTCGCCGCATTCCACGCGCGCTGGAGCTCCGCCAACTCCCGCTCGCGCCCGACCAGCGGGGTCGGTGCCGGGCGGGCCGCCAGGCGGCGCGGCGCCTGCGCCCGCGCGTCGGCACGGACCCGCTCGGCGAGCTCGCGCGTCGCCGCCGACGGAGCCACGCCGAGCTCGCGTCGCAACCGCTCCGCCAGGGCGCGGTAGGTCAGGACCGCCGCCGATCTGTCCCCGGAGCCGGCCAGCCGCGCGATCAACCGGCGGTGGGCCGCCTCGTCGAACGGGTCGTGCTCGATCTGCTGCCGCGTCAGCGCGACGGCCTCGCCCTGATCGCCGCGCTGCTCGGCCGCGCCGGCCAGCCGCTCGAGCAGCTCGATCACCCGCTCGCGATGCCGGTCGCGCGCACGCGTCGCCCAGTCGTCCGCGATCCCTTCGAGCAGCTCTCCGCGGCACAGCTCGAGCGCCGCGCCCGCGTCCTCCGCGGCGAGCCGCTCGAACTCGCGGAGGTCGACCCATTCTGCATCGAGTCCGACGCGCTCGCCGTCGACGACGAGCCGGTCGCCGATCGCGCGACGCAGCGTCCACAACGCGCTGCGCAGGCTTGCCCGCGCGCTCTGGTCGAGCACGTCCGGCCAGAACGTGCTCGCGAGCTCGGCGCGCAGGACCGGACGCTCCGCCAGCGCCAAGTAGGAGAACAACGCCCACGGGCGATGCCTCACCGGCGAATTGATCGCGGCGCCGTCGAGCTCGACGTCGAGCGCCCCAAGCAAGCGTGCGCGCAGCACTCTCGGCGAAGCGTACCGCCGTCAAACCGACCCGTTCGCGTCTTTGACGCTCTTTTGACGGCAGTCACACGGCACCGGGCCAAGCTGCACCGCGCATGGCTCAGATCAACCCACCAAAGGAGGACGCCATGAGCACCGTCACCACCTTCGACCTACAGCGATTCACACGGGCCGCTGAGGAACGCGATGGATCGACCCAGCTGGCGATGTACAGCCCCGCCGCGACGGTCACGATCGTCGACAAGATCACTCAGCCGGGGACCCCGCGGGTTCTCCGCGGCGCCGGTGAGATCGGGAGCTGGCTCGAGGATCTCTACGCCCGCGACATGACCCACCGGGTCGAGCATCGCGTCGGCGACGAGAGCGGCGCCGCCTACACGCAGGCATGCCGCTACCCCGACGGGACGAATGTCCTGTGCGCGACCGTGATTGCCCTCGATGCCGGGCAGATCTCGGACCAGACGATCGTCCAGGTGTGGGACGAGAAATGACAATGGGACACGCGATGCGACACGAGACCGAGCACAGGACCTTCGGCCGACCGGACGAGATGCGCCGCTTCCCGAACGGCAGGGCCGAGATCGTCTCGATCGGCGGCGCCGAGGTCGGGCGGATGACCTTCGAGCCCGGCTGGCGCTGGTCCAAGGACGTCAAGCCGATCGCCGGCACCGACAGCTGCCACGCGCCGCACTTTCAGTACCACGTGAGCGGCAAGCTGGCGATCCGGATGGACGACGGCACCGAAATCCTCGCCGAGCCCGGCGACCTGACCTCGCTGCCGAGCGGCCACGACGCATGGGTCGTGGGCGACGACCCAGTCGTGGTCGTCGACTGGTACGGGGCCAGCAGTTACGCCAAGGGAGGCTGACCGAGCCGAGGCGTCTCGCGCTACAACTCGTCGGGCCCGGTGGCCCGGCGAGGTAGCGCGGGGAGTGGCGAGCCGCTATCGGCGATCATGACGCGATGCTGACGACCGACCTGATCGCGTTCGTGAGGGCCTCGCTGCCAGAGCCGCCCGCGCGCGTCCTCGAGATCGGAGCCGGGACTGGGGAGCTCGCGACGGAGTTGCGCGATGCCGGCCACGACGTGACCGCGATCGACCCGGCTGCCGAGCCGGACACCGGCGTGCAGCAGCTCTCCCTGCTCGAGGTCCGCGGCGAGTTCGACGCCGCGGTCGCGGTCGTCTCGCTTCATCACGTCGACCCGCTCGAGGAGTCCTGCGCCCATCTCGCGAGGCTGATCGCGCCGGGCGGACGACTGGTGGTCGACGAAATCGATCTCGCCCGCATCGACGAACGGGCGCTCGGATGGTGGGTCTCGCAGCGCCGCTCTCTCGGCGCGCCAGACGCGAGTCGCGAACCGGCGCAGATCCTCGAGCACCTCCGCGAGCACATCCACCCACTCGATGCGGTCTGCGCTGCGCTGCGCCCGTACTTCGAGCTCGGCCACCCGATTCCCGGGGCCTACCTTCACCGGTGGGACCTCAGCGCGAGCCTGCGGGAGGTAGAGCTCGAGCTGATTGCGGCGGGCCTGCTTCCGGCGACCGGCGCAAGGCTGATCGCGACCCGGCGAGAACCTGAGTCGAGGAGACCCGGCGCCCGGCGGGGCGGCGCGGCTTGGGCCGATCTGATTGATCGCCATCGCCTGGTCAAGGACACCGCCCTTGGATCGATCGCCTGGTAGCGGGACCCTTATGCGCGCGCGGGCTCGGAGTCGCCGAGGACCCTGCCCGCAGACCAGGTGCTGGACCCCACCAGCCAGCTGAGCGCACTCGGCCTGTCGTCCGCCTGACGATTCCAGCGCTAGGGTGCGCGTATGAGAGCGCTGGTCACCGGCGGCGGTCGAGGCATCGGAGCGGGCATCGCGCGAGCGCTTGCGCGCGACGGCTGGGACGTTGTCGTGGGCGCGCGCAGCCGCGCGCAGGTCGAGGCGGTAGCGGCCGAGACCGGCGGCAAGTGGGTGCAGGTCGACGTCGCGGATCGCGGCTCGGTGCAGCGCTCGGTTGCCGAGGCGGGCGAGCTCGACCTGCTGGTCGCGAACGCGGGTATCAGCGAGGGTCATCAGCCGGGTCCGTCCTGGGAGATCGACCCAGATCAGTGGTGGCACGTGTACGAGGTCAACGTTCTCGGCGTGCACCACTGTTGTCGCGCCGTGATCCCGGGGATGCTCGAGCGCGGCCGGGGCCGGATCGTCATCACGGGCAGCGGCTCGGCCTATCTCCCCGGCGGCAGCAACACCGCGTATGCACCGAGCAAGGCCGCCGTCTGCCGCTACGGCGAGATGCTGGCAAACGAACTCGCCGGCCGAATCCCGGTCTTCTTCTTCAGCCCCGGGCTCGTGCGGACGGAAATGACTGCTGGAGGCCTTCCCGACGACGCTCCATGGACACCCCCCGAGCTGGCTCCGGAGCTAGTCCGGAAGCTTGCGAGCGGCCGATACGACGCGCTCGCCGGCCGCTACCTGCACGCCGAGCACGACGACGTCGATGAGCTGCTCGAGCGGATCGATGAGGTGCGCGAGCGCGACCTCAACTCGATCAGGCTCCGACGATAACGAGAGCCTTACGGCCGACGCTCGGTCTTGCAGCTGACCGGGGATTCGCCGGTGTCGACCGCGAGGTAGGAGAACGATGCCGGACCGCAGTCCGCGCTGCGCTTGACCTGTCCCGCGCAGCCGGCGCGAAGGTCCCCGCAGTTGAACGTGCCGCCGCCGACGAGATGGATGTCGAGTCGCGAGCGGTAGTGGTAGGAGAGCAGGTTCGGGTCGTGCGAGGGGTCGACCGAGCCACCGATCTGATCATCGCGCCAGCGGGTCGTGAGTAGCCGCGCGTCCGCGCTCGCCTCGTGCTTCAGGTAGCGGTCAAACCAGGCGAGCGTGTACCAGGTGACGAGATCGATGCCGCGGCGGCTGGCAGGGATCGCACCGGTCGGGGCGTCGCCGAACTCGAAGTGGGTGCCGCCACGGATCACGATCTCGCCCGTGTCGACGCCCGCCTTCGTGTACGCAAGCGACCCCAGCTCCTTCAGATCCGGGTCGGGAGCGACGGTGTACGGCTCCGGCGTGAGCAGGTAGTCGCTGGAGAGCCCGAGCGCCGGAGTGTGCAGGCGCGGCGTCGGTCCGGCCGGCGCGCCGAAGCAACGGGTCGGCAGCCCGAACAGACCGAGCGGCTGCAGGTTCTGCGGCGCATTCGTGAGTGCGACCGCTTCCGTCGGCGACGGCCAGATCGGAACGCACAGATTGTCCCAGGCGACGACGGCGCGGATCCGCGGGTCGGATTGCCCCAGCCAGCTCGCCGCCTCCGCGCCGTAGGAATGGCCCGCCACGCCGATCTCCTTGCGGTCGATCAGCTTCCACAGCGGGTCGTACGCGGGGTCGAGTCCGGCCTTCACCCGTGCGGCCTGCTTGCCGGCGTGACTCGTGCCGGTGGTGCGGCTCCGGGCGGGGACGTACGGGTGTTTCGGCGTCGAGAGAAGGAAGCTCAGCGCGTCCTCGCCGCCGTCGTAGAACGGCAGGCCGCTGCCGCCGAGCTGCGGGCCGACCACGGGCGTCCCGGCATAGGCGCCCTCCTGCTGATCGGGGGCGGCACCGAACTGATCGGACATGCCCTCGCCCTGGGCATCGAAGGTGAGCACGACGTAGCCGTCCCGGGCGAGCGCCTGCGCGGCATACCAGTAGGCCTGCTCATAGCCGATCACCGAGCCGTTGATGATCAGGACCGCTGGACGAGGGGCCGGACCGGCCTTCGTGGCCCAAATGTGGCCGGACAGGGTGGCGCCGCTGCGTGCGGTGAACAGCACCGGATCGACGATCCCGCCGTGCGCCGTCCAGTGCTCCAGTCGCGGGTCGATGACGCACGCGACCACGGTCGTGCACGAGTTCGGGTTCGGCTGGCGCCCCGAATCGGCGACGGCCAGCGCGAGCCGCTGTTGCTGGTAGGCGCTGGTCGCGGCAGCCACCTGCGCGACCATCGACGGCGAGTCGAACTGAGCCTCGCGCTCCTGGCTGACGAGCAGGTTTTGCGCCTCCGCCGCCGGGTTGACGAGCGCCGTCGCACCCGCGGGCGCAACCGCAGTCGCCGCGCCGAGCAACACGAGCGCGCAGACCAGCAGAGTGAGGATCGGCCCCTGCCGCCGAATCATCGCTTCGCGAGCGTATCCCGCCAGAGCGCCTTCGAGCGCCACTTCCCCAAAGCCGGCCGGGCGCGTTGCCACCGGTGCTGCGGTCGGTGAGCCGTACCCCCGCTCGAAGCGATGCTGGTTTCCATGCGACACGAGAGTGGGCAGCATTGCGTCGTGGCGTCGTACAGCATCAATCAGGTCGGGATCGAGCACGCCCGCGAGCTGATCGCCAAGCGCCAGTATGTGCTGCGAAGTGAGTGGGGGGACGTCCAGCCGCATGCTGCGGCAGAAAATGCGTATCTGGAGCGTCACGGGTGGGAGAAATACGCGCAGTGGTTTCTCGGCCTTACCGACGGCGCGGGCGAGCAGGCCAAGGGCAGGTACGCGTTCGTGATCGGTGACTTCCGCCGCATCCATCGCTCCGGGATCATCGCCTGCCACTATCGCGCGGCGGAGTGGCGGCATAAGGCGATCGAGCTGGCGGCCCACGAACTGCTGCAGTTGCTCGACCAAACCGCGTTCGGGTAGCACTCCGCAAACCGCCTTCGGGTAGCGCTCCGCAAACGGCCTTCCGGTAGCACTCCGCTCAGATCGGCGTGGCGCCGCCATCAACGGGAGCTCGATCCGGCGGATCCGAGGCTCCGGGGGGACTTTCAGCAGGCGGGGTCTCTCGGAGTTCGATCTCAGAAATGGCCCAGGCGGCGTTGACGAGCCCGATGTGGCTGAAGGCTTGGGGGAAGTTGCCCAGGAACTCTCCGCTGACGGGATCGGCCTCCTCGGCGAGCAGGCCGACATCGTTGACGAAGGCGGCGGCCCGTTCGAAGACGGTGCGGGCCCGAGCCGGCTGTCCGGCCCTGGCCAGGGCCTGGGCCAGCCAGAAGGTGCACAGTAGGAACGTGCCTTCCTCGCCCTCGAGCGAGTCGTCAGACCGGTAGCGGTACACCAGTCCGCGATCATCGGTGAGGCGTTCTTCGGTCGCTTTGATCGTGGCCAGCACTCGCGGATCGTCGCCGGGAAGGAACCCGACCAAGGACAGCATCAGGCTGGAGGCGTCAAGCTCGTCGGAGCCGAAGGACTGGGTGAAGGCGCTGGCCCGATCGCTCCAGCCTCTGGTCAGGATCGCCTCGCGGATCTGGTCCCGCGTCTGCTTCCATGCCTCGACTCGGTCGGAGGCGTCGAGACGGTCGGCTAAGGCCACCGCCCGGTCGAGCGCCACCCAGCACATCAGCTTGGAGTACAAGAAGTCGCGAGGTTCGCCCCGAACCTCCCAGATCCCCTGGTCTTTTTCCTGCCAGCGCAGGGCGGCGGTGTCGGCCAGCTGGACGAGGAAACGTCGTGTGGCTGGTGCCAGGTCGGGGGGCGCACCCCACTGCTCAGGGGCGGCCAGTGGCCCAACCTTGCGCGAGGCGCTATCGAACAGGTGGTCGGAGAGGCGGTAAACGGCGCCGAGCAGTTCGCCGTAGACGTCAAGCTGACGCTGGTTCCAGGCACCGTTACCGACCCGGACGGGGACAGAGTGCCGCCAGCCCTCCAAATGCGGGAGCTCCCGCTCGGTCAGGTCCCGTTCGCCGCCGATGCCGAACATGATCTGCAGGTCGCCCCCCCGGTCGAGGGAGCCGGCCGCCGAGGCGGTCACATAGTCGAAGAACTCATTGGCTTCGTCAGGGCACGCCGCCACCCAAAGGGCCTCGATCGTGAACGAAGCGTCCCGCACCCAGGCATAGCGGTAGTCCCAGTTTCGGGCGCCACCCACCGCCTCAGGCAGCGAAGTGGTGGCCGCCGCGCAGATCGCGCCGGTTGGTGCGAACGAGAGCGCCTGGAGCACCCGCCCGCTGTGGTGCACCAGATCGCGCCACGGACCCACGTAGGCCTGGTGGAGCTCGGACCACGACTCCCATGCCGACACCGTGTCGTCCAACCGTGTGCCGATCTCGGATTGGCTCCAAACCCTCGCTGAGCCCGTGTCGGCCCGCTTGGCATGGTGCAGGGCGAAGCTCGCGCTCTCGCCGCGGCGGAGCCGGAGCCGGCCTGAGACCGCCGACTCCTCGACGGTCAGCGCCATCGGCGAGGACAGGACCAGGACGTCGGCGCCCCCGAACGCGGTCACTGCACCATCGACAGCGTCGAGCAGGGGACGGACCAGCCCATACTCGGGGCGCGGGACGTACTCCAGGGACAACTCGACCTCTCCATCAACGCACGTCGCACGCCGTAGGAGAAGATGCGGCGCACCCTTGCCGAGCTGATGCCCCCGGTTGCCGTCGCCCATCGCCAGGGCGTCGGTGATCGCGACCGTACCCGTCGGCGTGCGGAAGGTGGTCTCCAACACCATCGTCCGGTCGAGGTAGCGACGGGTCACCTGTGTGGCGGCCGCGGCCCGGATCGACCAGTGGCCAGCTTCGTCACCGAGCAGGCGGCCGAAGACCGACGGGCTGTCGAAGCGCGGGAAACACAACCAGTCGACCGACCCGTCCCTGCTCACCAGCGCGGCGCTGTGCCGATCCGAGAGGAGCGCATAGTCGGCAATAGGGGTCGTGCTCACGGGAGCTCCTTTGGCCGGTCAGCGAACAGCTGACGATCGGATCGACGACAAAGCGGGCGGTGATGCCGCTCGCCGACGGCATTCTCCCGTGTCCAGTCGTTCGCGCACCTCTCCTGGCGTCGGCAGTACGTGCAGGCGTCGCCCTTGCCGTTGCTGGGCTGCGGTATCCGGGGCGAGCCGCCGCTGAACTCAACCACCAGCGCGATCAGCACTGTCAGTACCACCGAGAACAGCGCGTAGTTGGCGGGGAAGGCTGCGTACGCGGCGAAGGCCAGAAACGCGAGCAGCGCCACGATCGCCTCACTGCTGGGCGAAAACGGGGTGACGATCACCCACGCAATCGTGACCCCGACCACCGTCCCCGCTGCACGTCCGATCCCCCGGGTGATGGTGGTCCCGTAGTCGGGCCCAAGCACGAACAGGACGGTCAGTGGGACCCAGTAGCCCGACCCGAGCGAGAGGCCGCGGTAGACAATCCCGGCGACGACCAACGCCACCGACAGCCGCACAGCGTGCCGGAACGCGCTCGAGCTTAAGGTGATGTTCGCGCGCAGCGTCTGGAGCGGTCGTGCATGTGGCGCCGGGCCGGGCAGGGGGGTGCGGCTCTCGCCGCACGCAGCCGTCACCCACGCTGCCAGACTCGCGGCCGTCCGCCGTGCGGCGGGCTCGTTGATCGCCTGCGCGTTGCGCCCGAGATCCGTCGGCAAGGGCGCCGGATCGCCGGCGGTGGCGATCACATCCAGGAGCCTCGAGGCCGCTCCGAGCGTCCCGTCGACACCCGGCGCCGCAAGCGCGCCAGTGCCGCCAGATCCAGGCGGACCCATTCGCCCTGTTCGACCAGCGAGCGCAGCGTTCCGCGCTCGCCCGCCAGTCCCGAGCCAGGACCGATCGTCTCCGCGGCCTCGCGAGCGCAGCGGCGGTGCTCTGAAGCGCCGCTGTGTTCGGCCCGCGCGTACGCCGCCAACGCACGGTATGCATCCGCCACAGCGCGGCGCTCGGCCGCGAACGGGCGCACCGGCCACGCAGCAATCGCCACCGCCGTCTGCCCGTCGACTCTCCCTCGATCGTCTGAAACAGCGAACCGGGCACCCGCGTGGGGTGACATCGCTACAAACGAACGGCTTCAAAGACCCTGCCGCAGTGTTAGCCGCTTCAGTCTTGGAGGAACACTTGCGCAAGCTGGCCGAGAAGTCAAGCGTAACTCTCACTGACCCCAACGGCAAGCCACGCACAGCAGAGGCTATGAACACCGACCGCGCAGCCGTCTATGGCAGAGGGGAACAGAACCAGGTCACGGCGTGGCTTGCGCTGCGCAACAATGCTGCACACGCGCGCTATGACACTTACGACCACAGCCAGATCGCTCTAATGCTCCAGGGTGTCCGTGACTTCATGCTCTGTCACGCAGCATGAGCCCGCTAGCATCACAAATGCGGCAAACTACCCCTCACAGCCGCGGCAAAGCCTGTAGCACGACTGCGGGACACGCCGGATGGCCCAGGGACCGTAGTCGCGTACTAGTACATAGTTGACGGTTGCTCACAATCCCGAACCATTGGGTGTCAAGCCCCACATCGGTTCACTCGTTATGGGGAGACTGCTGCTATGGCCGTAACTTACCTACTCATCTGGTCGCTCGGCGGCGCGCTCTTGTGCGGCTTTCTCGCCCAGGCCAAAGGTCGGAGCGGCGGAGCCGGCTTCATTCTTGGCGCTCTGTTTGGGATCTTCGCCATCATCTACTTCGCCTTCGTGCCAGCCCAGGCCGCTGGCGATCTGAAGCCCTGCCCCCAGTGCGCTGAGCGGATCGGGATCGCAGCGCAGGTCTGCCCTCATTGCGGCTACACGTTCGCCGCCCAGACCCTGCAACGCCCCCAGGGCGTACCCGTCTGGCCCGGTGTCGGAAGGAAGGCTCTTGCGTGGTGCCCCACCTGCGACCGACCTCAGATGCACAATCACGAAGGCATCTGCATGAAGTGCGGCAACGCAGACGAGCCGATTCGCTACTACTGGGGATATCGCAACGACTGGCCCGAAGATGAGGCGCTGACCGCGAGCACAGCCCATGCCGCCTGACCTTCACGCGCGGGCGGTGGACGGTCCATTGCGGCACCCTCTGCTGAGAGGGTTGGCCGTGATGTCTCGCTCTGTCGCAATATTGATTGCCGCGCTTGCATTCGCATCTGCTGTAGCTGGCCCGAGTGCATCAGCCGCAGGGATCAGGGAGTGCGGCCACTTCGTGCCCACGGGAAACCCTCACGGCGGAACCTTCCCTGGGTATTGGACCTACAGACAGACCTGGGGCTACACGCCCGTGTTCAACCTGACCACGCGGGTCGTACACTGCCACTTCGCTCGCTACTTCGCGATACACCAATCCCTCAGATACCGCAGCCACTACTTTGGCTTCACCTGTGGCAGCTCCTGGCTCGGCACGGAGGCTTATGACATACGTTGCACTAAGCGCAGCCAGGTCATCCATTGGCAGGGCGGGGTGTAGCCGCCGAAACCAAGACTCGGAGTGGGGCTACCGATATGCGTTGGCACGAGGTCAGTCATGGATAGATGGATGGTCACACTGCTAGTAGCCGCTGTCCTGACTGGTGCTGGCTGCGGAACTACTCACGTTAACGCGGCACCAGACTGGAACGCAGACCCAACCGCTCACCTGGCCGGTCAATGGCCGCAGAAGTGGACATGGGTGCACATTGGCGATACCCGGGCTCAGGTGTATCAGGCTATGGGTCTCCCAACGTACAGCGATAACACTGGCGCAAAGTGGCAGGCTTATCAGTACAACTACATTGTGACCTGGGATACCAATCACATCGTCACCGATGCGTGGGATGGCAGGTCACGTACGTCGAGCAAGTGAGACCAGCAACGGTACGCTCACACGACCGGCGTCCTGGAAGATGGCTAGCTCTTGGGTGTTATGACTGGCATTGACGGCCTCGGTGGCTGCGGTGGCAAACGTTGACTAGAGTATGCCGTTATCAGATACTGGTCGATCATTCGCCCGGTGCGCCAGGGGTGATTCTCGCGGCCAAAGTTGTATGCAGCGTTGTATGGAAGCCCTGAGCGGCTGAGACGGGGTGGTCTGGGGCAACAACAAACCCCGCCTGAGCGGGGCTTTTGTGGGAAGCCCTCTGTCGGACTCGAACCGACGACCCCTTCCTTACCATGGAAGTGCTCTACCAGCTGAGCTAAGAGGGCGGTGGCGGTCAGCGTAGCGCTTCCGGCGCCGTCGGCCCGCTCGCCCGGCGACGCATGATCCCAGTGGCTGCGACGAGGGCGTCAGCCGTTGTAGGCGGCCTGCAGCAGCGACATCATCGTCGAGGCGCTGCCGCCGCCGACGGGGCTGCCGCTCGAGTCGGCGAAGCCAATCTCGAGGTGGGGGCCGGTCGAGAGGCCGACGATTCCGGGCCCTACCTCGCTCATCACCTGACCGGCGCTGACGTGGCTGCCGACCGACAGCTGGTTGGCGGGGCCGGCGTGGCCGTAGTACACGTAGTCGTAGCCGTCGAGCGGACTGTCGCAGTGAAGCACCGGTGCCCATGGCCCGAATCCGCCGATGCCGTGCAGAACGATCGTGCCGCTGCAGACCGCGAGCTCGGGGGTGCCGCCGGGGGCGGAGATGTCGACGCCCTGGTCGAGCGACCAGGTGCCGGGAGGCGAGGCGTCGCCCTTGGGCATCGGGAAGGTGAATCCGCCCGAGCTGCTTGCCGGGGGCGATGTGCTCGGAGGGGCCGAGCCACCGGAGCTCGAGGAGCCGGCCGACCCTGACGAGCTCGGCCCCGACGAGCTCGACTGCGCGGCGGCGGCGCGCCTGGCGGCCGCAGCTTGGGCGGCCTGGAGATGTGAGAGCTGGTGCTCCAGGCCGGCGACCTGGTCGCGGGCGCCGGCGAGCTGGCTCGCCTTGGCCGAGTGGTAGCGCTGCACGGAAATCTGCTGCTGGATCAGGGTCACGCGCGAGGCCGACAGCCGGTTGCGCTGGGCCAGCACCTGCGCGGTCAGCTGTTGCTGGCGGGTCTCGAGCGCACCGAGACGCGTTGCCTGGGAAGCGACGGCACGACGCGCGGAGCGGACAGCGGTGACGATCTGCACGTCCTGCTTGCGCACCCGCTGGGCGAACGCGAGGCGCTCGAGCAGGTCCTGGAAGCCGCGCGCCTCGAGCACGACCGAGACGAGGTCGGGCGACTCCGTCTCATAGCCGCTGACCAGCTCGCGTGACAGCACGAGCTGGTCGCGCTGCTCGTAGCCCTCGAGCTGGCTCAGACGCTTTCGCGCGAGCCCGAGCTGGTTGGAGGTCTTCAGCAGCTCGGCGTGCTTGGCGTCCAGGTCTGCCTGGATCCGCGCGATCTGCGCCTCGAGCGAGGAGATATTGGAGTTCAGCGTGCCGAGCTTTCTGCCGGCCGTACTGACGATCCCGGACAGGCTCGAGATCTGGCCCTGACCGGAATTGATCTGCTGCTTGAGCTGGTCGGTGCTCGCCGCCCGCGCGGCGGACCCCAAGATCAACAGGGCAGCCGCTCCGGCGCAGATCAGCGCCACTGCGAGCGAAGCGCTCACGGCACGGTTGAGTGGCCTTCGGAGACTTGGCATCGGGAAGGAGCCTGGGTTTCGCGACATGCCAGAGATCGCGTTTGCCCTGCTCACGAGGGAAGAAATGAAGCGGCGTCACCGTAACACGGAGCTGCTGCCCAGACCCGTGCCGGAGACCACCTGCACGAAAACGTGCAGCTGCAGGAAGCGCGCGCGCCGGAGGGAGCGCAGCCAGCGGCTGCGCTGCGTCAGTCTCTCCAGATGCGGACGATGTGGAGGTCTCGTGGCGCGCCGTCGGCACGCAGGCGCTTGCGACGCCCCGTGCTCAGCCCGTCGGCGTCGATCCGCGTCAGCAGCGCCTCGGAGATCATCACCTGATCGGCCTTGGCGGCATCGGCGACCCGGGCGGCGACGTTGACGTCGACGCCGAGATAGTCGCCGCCGAGCTTGCGCGGCCGCCCCCAGTGAACACCGGCACGCATCCTCGGCCGGTAGCCCGCGACGTCGACCTCGCCAAGTGCCTCCTGTGCGTCGAGCGGCGCACGGACGGCGGCCGACGGGTCGAGGAAGGTCGCCATCACACCGTCGCCGAGGCGCTTCACGATCCGGCCGTCGTGAGCGACGATCGCCGCCTCGACGCGCACGCCGACCTCGCGCAGCAGCTCGAGAGTGGCCGCATCGCCCGCGCGCAGCGCCCACGACGAGAATCCGACCAGGTCGGTGAACAGCAGCGCGAGCTCGTGCTCGCCGCGCCCTCTGCCGGTCGCCTCGGACAGCGATTGCCAGAGTTGAAGGCCCGCGAGGCTGACCTCCTGCACGACGCTGTCACGGTCCGGACTGAGCGCCGAGAGGCCCCGCGCAACTACCTCGACCGGGGCCCGTCCGGCGGTCGAGAGAGGATCGCCGAAGCGCTCGTCACCGGGCATCCGTCGACGCACCTTGCGCGCGGCAGCGACCAGCCCCGGGCTGGTGTCAACCCGTGCCGCGGCCCTGCGGATCCGCGAGATCCGCTCGACGCCGCTCTGCGCGGCCTGCTCGACCTGTGCAGGAGATTCCCGGGGCTCGGAGTCCATCGGGCGGCCGTTTCGTCACCAGAGCGGTGGTGTGCTTTGCCGTCGCTCCGCGATACATCCGCGCGAGAAATGCTAGCGCCGGGCGACCGGCCCTCGCCGTGAAAAGCGAAGGCGCCCCCGGTGCCAGATTCCGAGCGCAATCGGGACCTGGCATGCACCTGGTCGGCGCTCGGCAGCGCTCATCGCCCGACCTGAAGCGCGCGCCACCAGCGCTCGCGATCTTCGCGCGAGTCGTGCGCGTCGAGTTGCTCCCATTCGGATCCCGGCGACGGGTGCCAGCCCGCCGGCATCGGCGATGGTCCGCCGGCCACGGTTGCGCCTTTCGATCGTCCGGATCGCGCCGAGTTTCGCGACAGCGTGGCGCCCCGATCGCGGCGTCGTGCCGGCGAGTCGTCGCAACTCGACGATCTGGTCGGGGTCGAGATCGTCAGCGTGTGCCATTTCGAGGTCCTGTTCTTTGCGTTGAACAACTTGGCGCTCTTCTCCTGGCGAGGCTATCGCCGCCGACCCTCGCCATGCCCACGGTCCCGTCAGCCCGTCTGCGCGGCGGTGGCGAGTGCAACGCTGGTGCTTGTAGCCCTTCCAGAAGCGGGGCGTCGGTGGACTTTGCTCGGCGGGAGGCGTAGGGTCGCCCCTGGGCGCGATGGGGCTAACTGGGTCTTCGAGGTTTGGGTTCCTCCGCGCGACAGGACTAAGGAGGGTGTTATGCAGCGGATGGGTGCTTTGCCGCGGACGATGCGCGTGTCGCCATTGGCCGCAGAGCGACTGCGTGAGCTTCGCCGCATCGGGCGGCAAGAACAAGCCGACCGGCTAAGCCCGCACCAGGCCGAATCATGAGAGCACTGCGATACATACAGCAGTCGCCGGCGCTGATCGTCTCTTTGGTCGCGCTGGTCGCGGCAAGTGCTGGAACTGCGGCCGCCACCAGCGGAAGCGGCCCGGCACCCCGAGCCCATGGCGCGAGCCACGGGGCGAGAGGGCCGCGCGGGCCACGGGGCCCGTCTGACGGCTTCGTTAAGAGCCGGCCTGCGGCTACCGGCCTGACCGCCGGCGCGGACACGACCGTGGTACAGCTAAGCCTGACCCCGGGCCGCAAGTACATCGTCACCGCCGCGACGGAGTTGGGCAACAACAGCGGCGTTGGCAACCTAGTCAGCTGCACCCTGCTGGAGAACTCCAACCCGATTGGCGGCGGTTCGGCTGACCTCCCGGCGCTCAACGTGTTCGCGCAAACCGTCACACTGACCGCGGCCACGACGGGAGGCAACATCAAGCTGAGCTGCAATCCTGACGGCGGCGGTCAAGCGCGCAACAGCGTGATCACGGCCATCAGGGTGGGTGCGCTGCACAGTCAGTAGCCCAAGCTCCTGACCTCGTACACGGAGGGGACTGAGCTGAGCGTGCGCCCCGCGCTCAGCTCGGCAGGCCAGCCGGGCGTGCCGGAGACCTTGAAACGACGGATCTGTCCCACGAGAAGGGGACTCTGTGTTTTCCAACGTCGTGACGAGAGCGCTGCTTGGATCGAGGAGGAGCAGCCTCGGCTTGGCCAGCGTTCAGAAACGGTCCCCGGTCAGCCCGACAGGGTGGCGTTTCTTTGGCGCTGTAAATTTCGGTTCCCGGTGGTGGTCAGTTTGGGCGGCGGTCACCTCCTCGGGGATCGTTTTCTCGGTGCCTTCGTATCGGGCTCGTTTGAGGCGTTGGCGATCGAGCGCGTTGAAGTTGATGCCGTTGGTCTGGTGGGTGATCAGGAGGTCGAGCACCGCCCAGACGAGGGTCAGGCAGCTGGTCTCGCCGGGGAAGCGGTCCATCACGTTTGTGCGCCGCTTGACCTCGCCGAGCGAGCGCTCGAGCAGATTCGTTGACCGCCATCGTCGGCGGTGCCGGACTGGGTAGCGCAGGTGCACCACCAGGGCGTCGAGGTCGTCGGCGAGGCAGCGGGCGGCGGCGGTGAACCCTTCGGTGTCGAGCTGGTCGACCAAGGCCTGGAGCCGGCGTTTGGCGTCCTGCTCTGAGATCGCGTCATCCAAGGCTCGCCAGTAGGCGTGCTTGACGCGTTCGCGTTCGCGGTCGGGCAGTTTGGCGTAGAGGTTCCGGGCGCGGTGAACGCAGCAGCGCTGGCGGTCTGACGCGGGCCAGCACTGCTCGATCGCCTTGATCAGCCCGGGGGCGCCGTCGGCGACGATCAGCATCGCCGCCCCCAGTCCGCGGCTGATCAGGTCGCGCCCGAGGGTCTGCCAGTCCTCGAACGACTCGCGCATCCCCAGGCTCACCGCCAGCAGCACCCGCTCGCCCTCGTCGGTGAACCCTCACGCGACCTGGACGCCCTCCTTCGGCCCGTCCGGGCGCACAGCGATGAACGTCGCATCGAGGAACAGCGCGGTCAGCCGGATCTCGTAGAGGTCGCGGCGGCGGAACCGCTCAAAGCGTTCCTTGAGCTCCTCACACATCCTCGAGGCCGTCGCCTTCGAGAGCTTCCCGAGCCCCGCCTCCTCGCACAGCGACTCGACGTCACGCATCGACAGGCCGCGGACGAACGCGCCGATCACCAACGCCTTCAGCGGCTCCGTTCGCACCAGCTTCGGGGTCCGCGGGAACAGCTTCGACGCGAACGTCTCCGCCGCCTGACGAACCTGCGGAATCTCGATCGCAAGCTCCCCCTCCGCGGTCTGCACCCTCCGCGGCCAGAACCCGTTGCGCAGCCCGCTCTCCTCGCTGCGCTCATCACTCTGATCCGGCGCCCGGCGCTCACAGCGGGCACGCCCCAGCCAGGCGTCGAACTCGTCCTCAACAGCCCGCTGAATGATCAACCGGGCCCCCAAATTTGGCGAGCTCGGACAGCGACTCGCGCGGGTTCTCACCCACCCCCACCGACAACACCTGCTCAATCCGAGCCTCTATCTCAGCGGGCGACCTTCCTGGTCAGCCGCCGCGAAGACGGATTGCGCCTCTTGCGCGAGACGCGCTGCAGTGACAGTGGACATCGACATCCCTTCCGGGGTGGCTGGTCGATGCCGGCGTTGCTCCGTTCTGGCGGATCCGCCCCCAACTCGGGGCCATTCCATCTCAGCGGGTCCGCAGACCGGACCCCTGGGTCCGCTGTCTGCCACATCCACCGCCATACCTTCGGCGGCCGGCGAAATATTGAATTGAACCCCGAGTCTACGCCCCAGCGCCGCGACCTTTTGCCGGACGACGAGCACGATTGGCGCCTGCGCGTGGTGCCAATGGTGGGGTCATTGCGGGGACCGCTTCGCCCAGCATTGGCAAGACCTGATTCGGGTGATCGCAGTCTGAGCTTGAGCACTGACCGCCGCAAACGGCCCTAAGGCGCGCAAGCCGACCCCCGGCGGTTGAGCTGGCGGAAGCTGCCCGCGCGCGGGTAGCTGACCCAGATCAGGTGCCGACGGCGCTTGGCAGCAGCACGAACCGCGCCGGCGCCCTGAACGCGGCGTCAAGCGCGAGATCTGCGCCGATCGTTCGCTCTCGCGCCTCGGCCTCGCTGATCCGCCGCATGTTGTTCATCTCCTCCTGAGACGGGAACAACACGCCGATCGCCAACCACCACTCTCGCGGTGCCGCCCTCCACCGCTCGAAGTGAGCACCCGGTCCCACCTGGCGAAAGGTCACGGTGTCGTAGTAGAAAAACTCCGTCATGCCGAGCCGCCTATCAGCCTCATCGCCTCGGCCTCGCCGATCGTCCGCAGTTGTTCAGCTCCTCTTGCGAGCGGGCGAGCTGCTCGCCGATCGCCGGCGAGATGGCGGGACCAGGATTCGAACCTGGGAAGGCAGTGCCACTTGGTTTACAGCCAAGCCCCTTTGACCGCTCGGGAATCCCGCCGTGGGCGCGGAGTCTAGCTCGGTAACCCGAGCTCAGGAGGCGTCGCGGAGACGCTGCGCTTCGGGCAGCGCCTCGAGCTTCTTGAGCGTGTGGTTCTCGATCTGGCGGATCCGCTCGCGGGTGACATTGAACGCCCGCCCGACCTCCTCGAGCGTGTAAGGCCGCTCGCCGGTGAGGCCGAACCGCATCTCGATCACCTCGCGCTCGCGCTGGGGCAGCGCGGCCAGCGCACGGCGGAGGTTCTCGCGCCGCAGGTGCTCGGCCGCCTGCTCGAACGGCGACTCCGCCGTCTGGTCCTCGACGAAGTCGCCGAGCTCGGAGTCCTCCTCCTCGCCGATCGGCTTCTCGAGGGAGATTGGTTGCTGGGCCATCCGCAGCACATCGCGGACCTCGCGGACAGTCGTCTCGAGCTCGGTCGCGATCTCATCCGGCGTCGGCTCGCGGCCGAGCTGCTGGACGAGCTGGCGCTCGACGTGCACGACCTTGTTGAGCTTCTCGACCATGTGTACCGGGATCCGGATCGTCCGGCCCTTGTCGGCGATCGCGCGCGTGACCGCCTGGCGGATCCACCACGTCGCGTATGTCGAGAACTTGTAGCCGCGCCGATAGTCGAACTTCTCGACCGCGCGTATCAGCCCCATCGATCCTTCCTGGATCAGGTCGAGGAACGTCAGGCCGCGACCGAGATAGCTCTTTGCGATCGAGACGACGAGCCGCAGGTTGGCTTCAATCATCTGATGCTTGGCGAGCATGTCGCCGCGCTCGATCCGCCTGGCGAGCAGCACCTCCTGCTCGGCGGTGAGCAGGTGGACACGCCCGATCGAACGGAGGTACAGCCGAAGCGAGTCGAGGCTCGGCTCAACCGTCAGATCGATCTCGACCTTCTTGCGCTGACCGGGCCGCGCGTCTTCGGCCTGGGCCGCGTTGGCTTCGACGCTGCCGCCCTCGGACTTCGCTAGCCGGCCGTCGGCCTCGACAACCTCGATGCCCTGTTCGTCCAGATAGCTGTGCAGCTCCTGGACCTGCTCCTTGGTGACCTCGATCTCCTCGAGGCAGCTCGCGATCTGGTCGAAGGTCAAGCAGCCCCGCTCCTGCCCTTCGGCGATCAGCGGGCGCAACTCCTCCAATTCGATGATCGGAGCGTCATCGCTTAGAAGCACTGCCTTATCGCTCACGGCCCCTGAGCTCCTCCAAGACGCAGTCCCGAGCCGCTAGGGCGACTCCCTCTCACAACTCTCTCCCAACGCGCCCGCCGATTGATACCACAAAGCTGGCCGTTGTCCAGGTGCGGTCGTGAGCCCGAACGGTCGCATCTCTAACCTGTAGGTCATCTGTGCCTGTTGAACGAGCCACAAATCAGTCGACGATCGATGTCCAATCGCAGCCGCCGACGATCGCGCTGAGCCTCTCGCGCGTCGGCGTCACGAGCGTCGAGAAAGTGATCCGGCTGCGCCAGAACGGCACCGAGCAGCTGTTCTCGGCGCGGTTCGAGTGCGTCGTCGATCTGGGACCCGAGCAGAAGGGCGCCCACATGTCGCGCTTCGAAGAGGTCGTCAACGAGGCGATCAACGAGGTCGTACTCGGCGAGGCGACGTTCAAGGTCGAGACGCTGGCAGAGCACATCGCCCAGCGGGTGCGCGCGCGCCAGGGCGCGCGCCGCGCCGAGGTCAGCGTCGAGGCTCGGTTCCCGGAGCACAAGCCGGCGCCGTTGTCGGGGATCATGACCCAGGAGCTGTATACGCTCCACGGCTCGGCGATCTCCTCCGAGCGCGGGACCCGGCGGCTGATCGGCGTCACCGCGCAGGGGATGACCGCGTGCCCGTGCGCCCAGGAGCTCGTCGCAGGAGCGGCTCGCGAGCGGCTCGAGTCCGAGGGGTTCGACACCGACGAGATCGAGAAGATCCTCGACGCCGTTCCCGTCGCGACCCACAACCAGCGCGGGCTCGGGACGCTGATGATCGGCTGCACGGAGCTGTGCGAGGACGAGATCGACGCCGCCACCCTGCTCGAGATCGTCGAGGGGTCGATGTCCTCGGAGATCTACGAGCTGATGAAGCGCGCAGACGAGGCACATGTTGTCGAGAAGGCGCATCGACGCCCGCGGTTCGTCGAGGACTGCGTGCGGGAGATGGTGCGCGGCGTCGTCGAGACCTTCCCCGACCTGGACGACCGCGCCTTCATCTCCGCGCATCAGGAGAACCTCGAGACGATCCACCAGCACAATGTCGTCGCTGAACGGTTCGGGACGCTCGGCGAGATCCGCCGCGAGCTTCGCACCGGCGAGCCCTCGCCGCTGCACACCAGTCGGCGCGCCTGGCTCGACTCGCTCGCTTAGCCCGATCTCAAGATCCGGAAGGCGTTTCCCCCCCTCTCCCTCACGCCCCGCCCGCCGGCCTCCCGAGCCCCCCCGGCTGCCCCCTACGCGTTGGAGTCGCGGGTTCGTCCCGCGCCCTGTCCCTCGAGCCCCCGGCGAAACCCGAAGAAGTAGTCGGCTCCCGACAGGACGGTGACGGCGACGGTCACATAGATCAGCAGCGACAGCCACAGCGGGCGTCCGTGCACCGCGATCAGCGCCAAGACCATTGCAACCTGGAATGCGGTTTTGAGCTTGCCGAGTGGGCTCGCGGCAATCACGATCCCCTGCCCGGCGCCGGCTGCGACCCGCAGGACCGTGACCGCGAACTCGCGCGCGATGATCACCATCGCGACCCACGCGTCGAGGCGGCCGAGCGACACCAGCGACACGAGTGCGGCGATGATCAGCAGCTTGTCGGCGATCGGGTCCATCAGCTTGCCGAAGGTCGTGACCCAGTTGCGCGAGCGCGCGAGATAGCCGTCGATCGCATCGGTCAGCGACGCGACCGCGAACACAATCGCAGCCAGGAGATCGCCGTCGCTCGTTTTCTCGAGCAGGGCGACGATCAAGACGGGCACCAGCAGGATGCGGATGACCGTCAGAACATTTGGGACGTTCAGCGGAACCATCGCGCGATGAACGCTAGCGCCTGAGCATCCAGTCATCATGTAGGAATGCGGGCAGTCGTCCTCGAGCAACCGGGCCGGCCCCTGAGGCCGGTGACGCTTCCCGACCCGCAGCCGGGACCGGACCAGCTGCTGCTGCGCGTAGGCGCCTGCGGGGTATGCCGGACGGACCTTCATCTGCGCGATCGCGAGATCGCCGCGACCAAGCTTCCCGTCGTCCTCGGACACCAGATCGTCGCGCGAACCGACGACGGCAGGCGCGTCGGCGTGCCATGGCTCGGTTGGACCGACGGCGATTGTCATTACTGTCGGACCGAGCGCGAAAACCTGTGCGTGAACGCTCGCTTCACGGGCCGCGACATCGACGGAGGCTATGCCGAGCTGGCCGTCGCCGACGAGCGTTTCTGCCTGCCGCTGCCCGACGGCCTGTCCGACGAGCAGGCCGCACCGCTGCTATGCGGGGGATTGATCGGCTACCGGGCGCTGCGGCTGGCGGGCGACGCCCACCGCCTGGGCCTGTACGGCTTCGGCTCGGCTGCGCACATGATCTGTCAGGTCGCCGTCTACCAGGGTCGCGAGGCGTACGCCTTCACACGGCCGGGCGACGAGGAGACGCAGGCGTTCGCACGGGCGCTCGGCGCCGTCTGGGCCGGTGACAGCGACGCGGCGCCACCCGAGAAGCTCGACGGCGCGATCATCTTCGCCTCCGCCGGCGAGCTCGTGCCGCAGGCGCTGAAGGCACTCGCGCCGGGCGGCACAGTCGTCTGTGCCGGGATCCACATGAGCGACATCCCGAGCTTCCCGTATGACGATCTGTGGCAGGAGCGCTCGATCCGCTCCGTCGCCAACCTGACCCGCGCCGACGGCCGGGAGTTCCTGGCGCTGGCGGCCGAGGTGCCGGTGCGAACGACAATCACGACGTACCCGCTCGATCAGGCGGAGCAGGCGCTCGCCGACCTACGCGCCGGTCGGTTCGAGGGGTCAGCGGTCGTAGTTCCGTAGCAGCGACCGATCGCTAGGCTGCAGGTATGCCCCTGATCCCGATGGTGATTGAGAGGACCGCGCGTGGCGAGCGCGAGTTCGACATCTACAGCCGCCTGCTCAACGAGCGCATCATCTTCCTTGGCACCCCGATCGATGACCAGATCGCGAACCTGATCGTCGCCCAGCTCCTGCACCTGGAGTCCCAGGATCCCGACAAGGACATCTCGATCTACGTCAACTGCCCGGGCGGGTCGATCTACTCGGGTCTCGCGATCTACGACACGATGCAATTCGTCAAGCCCGAGATCCAGACGATCTGCGTCGGGATCGCGATGTCGATGGGCTCGCTGCTGCTGACGGCGGGAGCAAAGGGCAAGCGATATGCGCTCCCCAACAGCCGGCTGCTGATCCACCAGCCGTCGGCCGGCTTCGAGGGTCAATCGACGGACATCGAGATCCACGCCCGTGAGATCCTCAATATCCGCGAGCGGATCGACCAGATCTACGCGCACCACACCGGTCAGCCCTTCGAGCAGGTCCACACCGACATGGAGCGTGACCGCTTCTTCAAGGCGGACGAGGCGGTCGAGTACGGACTGATCGACCGCGTGATCGAACACCACTAGGAGGTCTCAAGCATGGCAATAGCAGAGCGGACGGCGACCTGCAGGTGGGAAGGCAATCTCGCCAGCGGCAACGGAGTCGTGAGCAGCGGGAGCGGCGCACTGGGAAGCCTGCCCGTGACCTGGGCCTCGCGCACCGAGCGCTCCGAAGGCAAGACAAGCCCCGAGGAGCTGATCGCCGCCGCACACGCCTCATGCTTCTCGATGGCGCTCTCGCACGGACTGACCCAGGCCGGCAATCCGCCGCAGCAACTCGAGGTCACCGCCAAGGTCACACTCGACCAGCGCGACGGTGCGCCAACCGTGACGAGCTCCGAGCTGACCGTTGTCGGCACCGTGCCCGGGATCGATCAGGCGGGGTTCGAGAGCGCTGCGGCCGGTGCCGGTCGCGACTGCCCGGTCTCGCGCGCACTCGGAGGCGTCGAGGTCAGCGTCAGCGCGACCCTTCAGAGCTGAAGCGTCACCAGCCCCCCGGGGCCGTAGCTCGGGCGCGACGTCGTCTACGCCGTAGCTCGGGGCGCGACGTCGTCTGTGGCGCGACGTCGTCTACGCCGGCGCGCGGCGCAGGCGCCCCGAGCCCTTGCCGCGCTCCTCAGGCGGGTTCGGCATCACCGGCCGGCTGAGTGCCCAGAAGAGCATCAGCGCCCCGAAGATGATCATCCCGAGCCCCGTGTACAGATCGACGTTGATCCCCGCCGCCTTGTTCTTGACCTCGTGCGATCCGAAGATGCCGAGCAGCGTCAGGATCACGCCGTAGAGGATGAACAGCGCGCCGATCAGCCGGCGAATGTCGAAGCGGTTGGCGGTGCGGGCGGCCTCGGCCTCCTCCTCGTCGCTTCCAACCGACGGCGCCTCTCCTTCGGATGTGCCGGGTACTCCGAACGGCTTCTCAGGTGTGCTCACCAAGCGCTCCTAGGCGAAGATGATATTGAGGACTACGAGGATCCCGATCGCGACGCCGCCGAGCAGTGCCGGCGAGCGCCACCACAACTTGTCGCGCGGGTCGGCGTTCTCTTCGCGCTCCTCGGCGCGCGTCAAACCCCACACGAGGCCGCGCAACTCCTCCTGGGGTTTCGGCTCGGTCACCAGCGACACGATCACCAGCACGACCCCACCGGTGATGAACGCGATGATCGCCTGCCAGAAGCTCGCGCTCAGTGCCGAGCCAAAGTGGAAGACCGTGTGGTACGCGTTCAGCCGGTTGACGATGTAGGCCGCGGCGGTGCCCGCGATCAAGCTGAAGAACCCACCCCACGCCGTCGCCCGGCGCCAGAACATCGCGATGATGAAGGTCGCGAACAGCGGCGCGTTGAAGATCGAGAACAGCGTCTGGATGTAGTTCATGATGTTCGAGTAGCCCTTGGCAATGAACGCCGTCAGCACCGAAATCAGAATCCCGACGATCGTGACCAGGCGACCCGCGCGCAGGTAGTAGCGCGAGTCGCGGTCCTTGGCGAAGTAGGACTGAATCAGGTCGTATGTCACGACCGTGTTGAACGAGGTCACATTCGCGGCGACGCCCGCCATGAACGCGGCGAGCATGCCGGTGACCGCCAGCCCGAGCATCCCCTCCGGCAGATAGTTGCCGATCAGATGGGGAATCGCCGTGTTGTACTGCAGGTTGATCGACTTGCCGCCGAGGCCGTGGACGGTCAGGACCGCGATCAGTCCTGGGAGGATGATGATCGCCGGCAGCAGGATCTTGGGGTAGGCGCCGATCAGCGGCGTCCGCCGGGCAGCTGACATGTTGCGCGCCGACAGCGCTCGCTGGACCTCGGCGAAGTTCGTCGTCCAGTAGCCGAAGCTGAGCACGAACCCAAGTCCGAACACAACCCCGACCCAGTCGGACGCGAGCGTGTTGGTGACATGGTGGATCCCGAGTCCCTGCCACGCGTGGAGCCCTGCGTTGCCGAGCGGCTTGAACGCCTTGACCTTCTTCTCGATCCCGCTGATGCCACCGACCGCATGGAGTGCGACGAGCGTCAGCGGCAGCAGCGCGGCGACGATGATGAAGAACTGGAGCACCTCGTTGTAGATCGCCGAGGTCAGACCGCCGAGCGTGATGTACACGAGCACCAGCGCCGCCGCGACGAGGATCGCGAAGGTCACCGACCAGCCCAGCATCAGGTGGATGATCAGCGCGAGCGCGAACAGATTCACACCCGAGATCAGGACGGTCGCGACCGCGAACGTGCCCGCGTTGAATGCGTGCGTCGGCTCGTTGAATCGCAGTCGCAGGTACTCGGGCACCGATCTCACCTTGGCGCCGTAGTAGAACGGCATCATCACGAGCCCGAGGAACACCATCGCCGGGACGGCGCCGATCCAGTAGTAGTGCACCGCCGGCACGCCGTATTGGGCGCCGTTGGCGGCCTGGCCGAGGATCTCGAGCGCACCGAGGTTGGCGGCGATGAACGCGAGGCCGGTGATCCACGCCGGCAGCGAGCGGCCCGACAGGAAGAAGTCGAGGTCGGTCTTGATGAACAGCCGCGCGACGAAGCCGATCCCGAGCACGACGACGAAGTAGATCGCCAGGATCACGTAGTCGATAAAGCTGGGGTGCAGCCTCAGCATTTGTGCAACCTCCTCCCTCGCATCCCAGCCTCGGTCTACCCAACCGTGTGACGAATCACTCCCAAATCATCTGTTTCGATCGGGACGGTGTCGCCGGGACCTAGGAATTGAGGTGGATCGAGCCGCTGGCCGACGTCGGATTCCCGCGACCGGACGCGATCAAGTTCGCGAGCCTGACGCTAGGTCGCGACTCCCGCGACGGCTAGGTCGCGACTCCCGCGACGGCTTCGCTCTTGCTCGCGGTCTGCACGTGCGATACGGGCAGGCCAAGCCCGCGCGCCTTGCTGACGAGGTCGAGCTTCAGCCACCGCGAGATCCCGAGCGGCAGCGTCGAGATGATGATCTCGTCGTAGCCGCCGAGGTTGACCGCGTCCTGGATCGCCATCAGCGGCTCCGGGTCGCCAATGTCACCCGTGACCTCCCCGCCGGCGGCGTCCGACAGCTTCGGCAGCGCCGCAGCGAGCGCACGGCGTGCCTCCTCCTCGCTCGCCTCCTCGGGATCGAGGAGCTTGTGAAGGCCGTGCGGTTGACGCGGGACTACGAGATGAAATCTAACCGGACTGCGCGCGGCGCGTTCGCGAACCGCATCGAGGAGGGCTTCGGTCGCGGCTGTCTGATGGGCGACGACGAGGACCTGGGCCGGTTCTGACATGTGCTCACCTCCGGCAGACGATGGGTCACACGAGTATCCCACCGCGGTGCAGCGCGGACAACTACGCGGCCGCGAGCGTCGGCAGCCGCTGGTGGCGCGAGGGCGGGTCGAGCTTCAGCAGTTCAGGCACGGTCACGAGGTCATAGTGCCGACGCCGCAGGCCGCGGATGATCGCCGGCAGCGCCGCGACCGTCTCGCTCCGATCGCCGCCGCCGTCGTGCATGATCACGACCGCGCCGGGCTTCGAATTGGCGAGCACGTTCGAGACGATCGCCCGCGTCCCGGGCCGCCGCCAGTCACTCGGGTCGATCGACCACAGGACCATCAGCATATGGAGCTGTTTCAGCGTCGCCAGCGTCGTCCGGTTGTAGGCGCCATACGGCGGCCGGAACAGGCGCGGGAACGGCGCCCCCAGCCGCTCCAGTCTGATCGCGTCGTCGTGGATCTGCTGGTACTGGCCGGCGGCGTTCAAGTGGATCAGCCAAGCGTGGTTCTCCGTGTGGTCGCCGACCACGAACCCGTGCGCGATCTCATCACGGACCCCGGCGGCGAAGTAGTTGAGCTGCTGGCCGACGACGAAGAAGGTCGCGGGCGTGCGCATCTTCACCAGCACCCGCACGACCGCCTGCGTGTACGGGCTCGGACCGTCATCGAACGTCAGCGCGATCGCCCGCCGGCCGCGCGTTCCGGTGGCGATGAATGGTGTGTAGCGCAGGGTCGCGTCAACCGACGGAAAGCCTGGAGAGGCCCGATGGCTGCTCGAGCCACGAGCCGAGGACGTGCTCGCGGTGCTCGAGCTCACCTCCGTCGAGCTCGACGCAGTACGGCTGCTGATCGCCCTGTGTCCCCCTGAGATACCCGTGGCTTTCGTAACAACGGCCCCCAATCCAACCCCCACGAGCAGCGCTAGGAGTCCAGTCAGAGCCGAAACAATGCGCCGTCGAGGGCGATTGGGCGGCCTGGAACTCACCACCGGCTACCTTAGCGGCGGCCGTGCCGGCGCCGGCCAGGGCTCGGGGGTTTGGGTGAGTTCTTGCGCGCCGGAGGGGGCCCCGCCCCCTACGCCAACCGCGCCGCCAACCCCCTCGCGCTCATGTGGGCGATCGCCTGGATCGAGATCTGGGGGTTGACTCCGGAGGCGGTCGGGAAGGTGGAGCCATCGAACACGTAGAGATCGCGGACTTCCCAGGTCTGTGCGGTCGGATCGCAGGCGGAGGTGCCCGGCGAGCCGCCCATCCGGGCCGAGCCCATGATGTGGAAGGAGCCGAGGTGGACCTGGCCCGAGGCGTAGCCGGCGCCATCGGCCTGGGCCATGAACTGCTCTCGCCCCCCGGGAGCGCCCGGTTGGAATGAGACGAGCCTTCCCTGGGAGGTGAAGATCCGGCGAGCGCCGGCGGCCTCGAGGATCTGGGCGGCGCCGTCGATCCCGGTCCGCAGGTGGGCGGTGTCGAACGGCGAGAGTTTGTAGTGGACGATCGGCTCGCCGTCGCGGGCGACGCGGACCTCGCCGCCGCCGCGGTCGCGGAGCAGCACGCCGATCGGCACCATGCTGGTCAGGCCTTCCATCAGCGCTAGGTGCTGGGCCGAGCCGCGCCACGGGACGAAGAAGCTGAACAGGTGGGGGTGGTTGGCGGCGGTCTCGTATTTGAGGCCGTAGCCGTCGGTCAGGTTGCTGTGCTGGTCGGAGTAGAGCGCCTGCATCACGCCCTCCCACGGCCTCAGCTCCTGATCGAACGCGCCCCACACGGCGGTCGCCGGATGGAGCCTGAGGTTCTTGCCGATGTTGGCATTGCGCAGGCCCGAGCGCTTCAGCAGCGCCGGCGTGTGGATCGCTCCGCACGCGACGATCACCGCCCGCGCGCGAACCGTCAGCTCGTGGCCCTCCACGGTGCGGCCGGCGATGCCGCGCGCCGCGCCGCCCTCGATCAGCACGCGCGCGACCTTGGTGCGAACGATCATCCGTGCGCCGGCGGCGTGCGCATCGGCCAGCCACGTCTTGACGACCGACTGCTTGGCGCCGACGCGGCAGCCGAGCCCGCAGTAGCCGCATTCCTTGCCCTGGGCGCAGTGACGCACGCCGCGCGGCATCGCGTCGACGTGCCAGCCGAGCTTGACGCAGCCCTCCTGCAGCTTCTGCTCGCGCGTCGAGGGCTGGTTGTGCTCCTGGTTGACGCCAAGCCGCTCGCAGACGGCGTCGAGGCTGGCGGTGTAGTCAGCGGTCGTGAACGCGGGCACGCCGTACGCGGCCCATTCCGACCTGACCGGGTCGGGGGTCCTGAACGAGGTCGAGTAGTTGACGACCGTGCCGCCGCCGAGGCACGAGCCTGCCAGCAGCCCGACGCTCTGGTCCTGGGTCGCATTCGGCGCCCCCATGTAGTAGCGGGTCAGCGCTCCGAGCTCGCTGCCGTCGAAGTCCTGATCGTCGTAGTAGTCACCGGATTCGACGACGATCACGTCGAGGCCGGCGCCGGCCAGCACGCCCGCGGCAGCGCCGCCACCGGCCCCCGAGCCGACGATCACGACATCGCAGGCGAGCGTCGCGTCGCGCTCCACCGGCGTGATCGAGAGCGCCCTCGGCGGCGCCGACGCCAACGGCCCCAGCGGTCCGTCATAGCCGATCGCATCCCAGGCCGGATTGCGGCCGCCGTCTGGCTTGCCGAGCATGTAGTAGAACAGCAGGATCCCCTTGCGCAGCGACTCGAACACGGCCCGGCGCTGGGGCAGCTTCGAGTCCGCCCAGGACAGCAGCAGCTCCTCCTTCTCGGATTGCGAAAGCGAGCTGAAGCGCCGCGGCCCGACGCCGCTGATCGCGCCGATCGCGTGCGTGTCCCAGATCGAGAGCAGGAGCGCGAGCTGCTTGCGTTCGGCCTCGCGGGGGTTGAGGGCCACCGCCGCGAGCAGCGCATCGGCGACGCCGAGCTCGCGGGCCGATGGGAGGCCGTCGCCCGACGGACAGAACGCATCGCAGATGTCCTGCAGTGCCCGGCGCTGGCGCGGGTTCAGCTCCATCCGAGGAATCCTCTCAGGTCAGTCGATACTCGCCACGGGCAACGAGCACCACCGCGCCGCCAACGACGACGCGCTCGATCCGCTCGGCCGAGCCCTCGGCCCGCGCGCGCAGGATCGACGGGCGGCCGACCTCGGCCCCCTGTGAGATCTCGATCTCGGCCCCGAACTCGATCCATCCGTGCCGCGCGAGGTGAATCGCCAGCGGCCCTGCCGCGGAGCCGGTCGCGGGATCCTCGGCGACGCCCAGCGCCGGTCCGAACATCCGCGACTTGAACCGACCCGCGCTCCCCGCGAAGCAGTTGACGCCGACCGCCCCGAGCTCGCTCAGCGCGCGCAGGTCGGGCGCCAGCCCCGCGACCTCAGCGTCGCTGCCGAGCGCCACGTACACGAACTCGGGGCCGTTCCGGTAGGCCTCGACCGGCAGCTCGGAGCGCTCGACGCCCAGCACGGCGAGCAGCTCGTGCGCCGCCTCGAACGGACGCCGCTCAGGAATCGGCTGCTCCATCTCGCCGTAGCTGACCCCGTCTCCCCGTTGTTGCAGCGAGACCGGGATCAGGCCCGCGCCGGTCTGCAGTGTGACCTTCGACGCTCCCGTCCGCTCGGCGACCACGCATGCGGAGCCAAGCGTCGGATGGCCGGCGAACGGAAGCTCCGCCGCCGGCGTGAAGATCCGCAGCCGCGCGTCGGCCGGTGCCCGCGCTGGCAGCAGGAACACCGTCTCGGACAGGTTCAGCTCGCGCGCGGTCCGCTGCATCAGCTCATCGCCGAGACCATCGCCGTCGGTGAAGACCGCCAGCTGGTTGCCCTCGAGCGGCACCTCCGTGAACACGTCGAGGACGAGGTAGCGATGCATGGCGCTACTCATCGGCCATCGCCAGCAGGCTGGTCACGGTCGTCCAGTTGCGGGCTGTCGCGGCGAAGCCGAGGCCCGACCCGGCCAGCGCGTTCCACAGTCGCGAGCGCGCGACACCCTCGGGATGCCACGCGTACAGCTCGCGCCCGACATGGACGAAGCGCTCGGGTTCGGCCGCGAGCTTGCTCAACCTGTCGACCGTGTCGCGATCGGGCTCGCGGTCCAGGAAGCTGACCTGGTAGCGCTTCGGGCTGGATGCGACCGCACCCAGTGGGTCGAGTCCGACGACCTCGGCGAGCTCGTCGCGGCTGCGCCCGATCACCTGGACATCGAGGCCGAACCGATCGGCGATCGTCCGGCGGCAGTCGCGGACGAGCCGCTCGGCCCCGCGCCTGCTCGAGACGACGACGTTGCCGCTCTGGAGATACGTGCGCACCTCCCCGAAGCCGGCGCCGGCGAGCGCCGCGCGGAGCTCCGGCATTGCGATCCGGTTGCGCGAGCCGATGTTGATGCCGCGCAGGAGAAGGACGTGCGCTGCCATCTCGATCAGGCTAGCGCCGCGCGCTCAGAACAGCGCCTCCTGGCCGGCGAGGCCGGCGTCGTTGTGTCGCCCGCGGACGGAGCCCTGGCCGAGCCCGTCCGCCACATCGCGAGCGATCGCGCCCTCGGACCTCGAGGCGACGAGCGGATCCTCGAGCCCCTCGACGTGGACCAGCGTGCGGCGACCATCGCCCCGATCGGGGCCCTCGAGCGGAACCAGCGCGTACACACGGTCAGCGCGCACGAACTTGCCGTAGCCGAGCGGGATCAGCGGCGAAGTACGCGCCATCGCACCGCCCATCGTAGACGCTGGGCTGGCGTCCGCGCGAGCGCGTCCTGCGATGATCCTGAGCATGGCCTCGCCGCCCCGGACCCAGTGAACGATCAGCATTTTCCGTCAGGGGGCGTATTCCGGGCGTCGCTCGACGCCGTCGTCGTGATGGACGGGCAGGGCCTGGTGCGGGACTGGAATCCCGCCGCGGAGGAGACCTTCGGCTTCAGCCGTGATGAGGCGCTCGGCCGCGAGGTCGCGGAGCTGATCATCCCCGGCCAGCTGCGACATGCCCATCGCAACGCCCTGCAGCGGCACCTGGAGACGGGCGACGCCGCCGTCCTCAACCGTCGTCTCGAGCTCTCGGCACTGCGCAAGGACGGCTCGGAGTTTCCGGTCGAGCTGACGATCACCCGCGTGTTCGGTTCCCACGAGCCGATGTTCGCCGGTTTTCTCCGGGAGATCGTCGACCACGACATCACCCGCCGGGAGAACGTCCGCCTGCAGAAGCGAATGGCGTTCCTGGCCCAGGTTGGGCTGATGCTCGACAGCTCGCTCGACTACAGCCAGACGCTGCGGATGCTGGCCGACATGACCGTGCCGGAGCTGGCCCAGCTGACCGTGATCGATCTGATTGGCTCCGACCGGTCAGGCCAGTCGGCGGTTGCCGCGTCGACTGAGCCAGGCTCCGCCAAAGCGCTCGAGGTAATGCGCGCGGCGCACCCGGTCGATCTGACCGGGCCGCACCCGGTCGCCGGCGTCCTGCGAACCGGAGAGTCGGTGCTGCTGCCGGCGATGGGTTCGCGCTTCCTCAAGCAGGTCGCCCTCGACGCGGAGCACCTCGAGCTGATGCGTCGGCTCGACTACCACTCGGCGATCGTCGTGCCGTTGATCGCGCGCCGGCGCGTGATCGGCGCGCTGTCGCTGCTGCGGATGCGCAATGCCCCCGGCTACGGCCAAGACGATCTCGTGCTGGCCGAGGAGCTCGCGCGGCGAGCCGCGATCGCGGTCGACAATGCGCGCCTGTTCGAGTCCACCCGGCGGCTGGCGGGGACGCTTCAGTCGAGCCTGCTGCCGCGCGTACTGCCCGACATTCCCGGCGTCAGGATCACCGCCCGCTATCGACCGGCCCAGGAGGGTCAGGACGTCGGCGGCGACTTCTACGACGCATTCCGGGTCGAGCCCAACCGCTGGGCGGTGGCGATCGGGGACGTGTGCGGCAAGGGTGCCGAGGCGGCGGCATTGACCGCGCTCGGTCGCTACACGATCCGGGCGCTGGCCGAGCACGACACCGCGACCGTCCTGAGCCGGCTCAACGAGGCGGTGCTCCGCGACCACGACCTGACCCAGCATCGGTTCCTGACCGTGCTGCTCGCCAATCTGTCGGTGGCGCCCGACCGGCTCGACGTCGAGCTCGCCGCCGCCGGCCATCCGCCGCCACTCGTACTCCGCGCGTCGGGGCGCGTCGAGCCGGTGCCGGTCGCCGGGCCGCTGATCGGCGTCGAGAGCGAGCTCGAGTTCGGGGCGCACCGTCTGTCGTTGCGCCCCGGGGACGCGATGCTCCTCTACACCGATGGCGTGACCGATGCGCGCGCGCCGGCGCGGGTGATCTCGGACTCCGAGCTCGCCGAGCTGCTCGCGCGCGGGCACCGGCTCGGCGGCGAGCGGCTGGCCGAGTTCATCGAGGACAGCGCCACCGGTGGCGAGGAACCGCGCGACGACATCGCGATCCTGGTCATCGAATTTCCCGGCATCGCGGCTGCCAGCCCGCGTCCCAACACCGAGTCAGGCGCCGCGCAGCTGTCGAGCTGATCGCCGGCGTCGCTGTCGAGCTGATCACGCCCCGCCCGCCCGTACCCTTGGCCGGTGCAACGGGGAGCGCTCGCACACACCTCGTTCCGGCTGCTGTTCGCCGGGCAGTCGGTATCCGCGCTCGGCGATCGGCTCGTTCCGGTCGCGCTCGCGTTCGCCGTCCTCGATCTGACGGGGTCGGTCAGCGACCTCGGGATCGTGCTCGCCGCGCAGACCGTCTCGGTCGTCGGGTTCGCCCTGATCGGCGGCGTCTGGGCCGACCGCCTCGCGCGTCAGCTCGTGATGCTGATCTCCGACGCTGTCCGCGCGGCGGCCCAGGGCGCGAGCGCCGCGCTGCTGCTGACCGGGACCGCGCACGTCTGGCAACTCGCCGTCCTGCAGGCGGCCTACGGCGGTGCCGAGGCGTTCTTCGGACCCGCCTCCGTGGCGGTCGTGCCGCAGACGGTCGATGCAGCGAGCCTGCAGAGCGCCAACGCGCTGATCGGGCTGAGCGGCAACGTCGCAGCGGTCGCGGGACCCGCACTCGCCGGCGTCGCGGTCGCGACGATCGGTCCCGGCTGGGGGCTCGCGCTCGACGGCGCGACGTTCGTTGTCAGCGGCGCGTGCCTGGCGGCGTTGCGGATCGCGCCGGTCAGCGCTCCGGCCCGACGCAACGTCCTCGCCGAGCTGCGATCGGGCTGGCAGGCGTTTCGCTCGCGCACGTGGCTGTGGGTGACGGTGCTCTACTTCACGCTGTTCCTCGGCATTGTCTACAGCCCACTGATGGTGCTCGGCCCGCAGGTCGCGAAGGTCGCGCTCGGCGGACCGGGTGCCTGGGCCGCGATCGCGACCTCGCTCGGGATCGGCTCGCTCGCCGGCGGCATGCTCGGGATGCGCCTGCGCCCGCGCTATCCGCTGCGGATCGCGTTCTTCGCGTTCCTGATCGCGGGACCGGTTCTGTACGTGCTGCTCGCGGCGCATGCGCCGCTGCCGCTGATCATCGCCGCCGCGCTCGTCGACGGCGTCTCGGGCGCGCTGTTCAACGTGCTGTGGTACACGGCGATCCAGCGCGACGTGCCGGCCGGAGAGATCTCGCGCGTGAGCTCGTGGGATTACCTCGGCTCATTCGCGCTGATCCCGGTCGGTCAGGCCGCGGCGGGTCCGGTCGCGCTCGCGATCGGCCTCTCGACGACGCTGTACGGCGCCGCCGCGGTGTTCGTTGTGCTGCTGCTCGGGGTTCTGTCGGTTCCGGCCGTGCGCAACTTCGAGATGCCCCCGGCGCAGAGCGGCTAGTGCAGTCGCCCCCGGAGAGCGGCTAGTGGGCGGCCGCGGCGGAGAGCGGCTAGTGCAGTCGCCCCCGGCGAGCGGCTAGTGGGCGGCTGCGGCCCAGGCCGCGGTGCCGCCGACGAGATCGCCGACCCGCTCAAAGCCGCGAGCCTGAAGCAGGCTCGCAGCGATCGCCGAGCGATAGCCGGTCGAGCAGTAGGCGATCACCTCGCGCTCGTGTGGGAGCTCGCCGAGCAACGCCCCTAGTCGTCCGAGCGGGATGTTCCGAGCGCCGTCGATCACGTCCTCGGTCGCCTCCGACTCGCTGCGAACGTCGAGTAGCAGCGGCGGCTCGGGCTCCTGCAGCCGCGCGGCCAGCGTGCCGGGCCCCAGCCGCTGCGTCCGCTGCAGCAGATCCGGGCGTCCGGCGAGAGCCGCGAGGCCACCCTCGAGGTAGCCCGCGACGATGTCGAAGCCGATCCGCCCAAGCCGGATCAGCGACTCCTGCTCGCGTCCCGGGTCGGCCACGATCGCGAGCGGCTGCGCGCTGTCGATCATCGTCCCAGCCCAGGTCGCGTATCGGCCGTCCAGCCCGATGTTGAGGCTGCCGCGGATGTGGGCCGCCTCGAACTCAGCGGCGGGGCGGGTGTCAAGGATCTGCGCCCCGTCGCGCTGGAGCTCGAGCAGCTGCTCGAGCGTCAGCGGCTTGAGCTCGCGCTCGAGCGACTGCGACAGCGTCGGCCGCTCCTGCGCGTTGAGTACGGCGTCGTAGCCGAAGTACGCCGGTGCCTCGGGCTGGTCGGCGGTCACGACTTCGACGAACGCCTCGCGCGACATCGGCGCCAGCGCGTAGTTGGCGAGCCGTTGCTGTCCGATCGTCGAGAACGTCTCGCTCGACAGGCTCCGTCCGCACAGCGACCCCGGACCGTGGGCCGGATAGACCAGCGTCGCGTCGGGTAGCGGCAGCAGCTTCTCGCGCAGGGAGTCGTAGAGCATCGAGGCGAGGTCCGCCGCGCTCCAGCCCATCGCGACCCGAAGGTCCGGCCGGCCGACATCGCCGACGAACAACGTATCTCCGGTCAGGACCGCGTACGGCTGCTCGTCGCTGTTGCTGCGGTCAAAGACGAGCAGTGAGATCGACTCGGGCGAGTGCCCGGGCGTCTCGAGCACCTCGATCCGCACCTCGGGGCCGAGCTCGGTGCTCGACCCTTCATGCTCCCCGACGAACTCGAACTCCACCTTGGCGTGCGCGCCGAGGTGGATCGTCGCGCCGACCCGCTCGCGTAGCTCGAGATGGCCCGCGATGAAGTCGGCATGCAGATGCGTCAGGAACACGTGGCGGATCTGGCAGCCGGACCGCTCGGCGGCCTGCAGGTAGCGATCGATGTCGCGCTGCGGGTCGACTACTGCCGCGATCCGGCTGCGTTCATCCGCCACGAAGTACGAAGCGTGCGACAGGCAGCCGAGATAGTGCTGTTCGAGGATCACGCCCGGTACTGCGATCCAGCTAGGACTTGACCGTCTCCCCGGGCTGGGGAACGATCCGGATGTAGGGCCTGGGCGACTCCCACTCGCCGAAGATCTCCTTGGCCTGATCGTCCGATACCGAGCCGGCGATGATCACGTTGTCCCCGGGAGTCCACTGCGCCGGCGTCGCGACCTTGTGATTCGCGGTTAGCTGCAGCGAGTCGATCACCCGCAGAACCTCGTCGAAGTTCCGCCCCGTGGTCATCGGATAGACGAGGATCAGCTTGATCTTCTTGTCCGGGCCGATCACGAATACGTTCCGGACGGTCTGGTTGTCGGCCGGGGTGCGGGCCACCGCATCCCCTTCGACCTCCGAGGACAGCATCCCGTAAGCCTTGGCGACCTGAAAATCGCTGTCGGCGATGATCGGGTAGTTGGGCGCGGTGCCCTGCGTCTCCTCGATGTCCTTTGCCCATTCCTCGTGACGGTCCATCGGATCGACCGACAGGCCGATGATCTTGACGCCGCGACGGTCGAACTCCGGCTTGATCTTCGCCATGTAGCCGAGCTCGGTCGTGCAGATCGGGGTGAAGTCCTTCGGGTGCGAGAACAAGACTCCCCAGGAATCTCCGAGCCACTCGTGGAAATGGATCCGACCCTCGGTCGTCTGGGCCTCGAAATCAGGTGCCGTATCACCTAGCTGTAGTAGAGCCATGTCACTCCTTGTCCGTTCTCAACCTTGTCGCCTAAGTCACCTAAAGTACTGAAGTACGCTACTCCTGACCCAGGATCAGTGCAAGGCGGCGCTCCAGCGTGTCCGCCAGCACCTCACGCACGGGCCCCTGCTCGAAGCGCTCGACGAGCGCAGCGAGAAACCCCTCGATTACAAGGCGCTTTGCAGCCTGCTCGCGAAGGCCGTGGGAGCGCAGATAGAAGACCTGATCGGGGTCGACCTGCGCGACCGCCGCGGCATGCGTGCACCGCACGTCATTGGCCTGGATCTCGAGTCCGGGGATCGCGTCCGCGTGCGCGCGCTTGGAGATCAGCAGGTTGCGCGACTCCTGGAACGCATCGGTCTTCTGCGCCCCCGGATCGACGATGATGTTGCCTTTCCAGACCGCGGTCGAGCGATCCTGGAGGACGCCTCGAAAGGCCAGGTCCGAGGTCGTGTTCGGCGCCGCGTGCTCCTGGGTCGTGTCGAAGTCGATGTGCTGGCGCGCGTGGGTGGCGTAGGCGCCGGTCACGCGTGCGTCGGCGCCTGGCCCGCTCAGGCGGGTCTCCATCCGAACCCGTCCGCGCGCCGAGCCGAAGCCGAGCGCGACCCAGTCGAGCGCGGCGTCGCGGCCGACCTCGGCTCGCTGGGCGCCGAAGATCCAGGTCTTCTCCGACAGATCCTGGCCGCACACGTAACGCAGATGGGCGTTGTCGGAGACGATCAGCTCGGTGACGACGTTGAACAGCCCGTCAAGGTCGGGGGTCGATGACTGAAACGACTCCCAGACCTGGGCCTGGGCGCCCTCCTCGAGCACGATCAGCGTGCGCTGGTCAAGCTCGGTGGCGGCGCGGGCCTGCACGCTGGTGAGTGCGATCGGGTCCTCGACGACGACCCCACGAGGCACGTACACGAACCGACCGGTGCGAAAGCCGGCATCGTTGCGCGCGACGAAGTAGTCGTCCTCGTCGCCGAGCAACGAGCCGAGGTGGCGCGCGACCAGCTCGGGATGGCCCTCGGCAGCCTCCTCGATGCTCGACACGATCACACCCTCGGGAAGCGGGCGGCCGGCGTCGGGCAGCGCGAACAGCGCTTCGATCTCGGCGCCCTGATCTGCGCCGTCCCGGGCGTAGCCGTCGAGCTCGAGTCCGCTCAGATCGGTGAACTCCCAGCCGGGGCGGCCCTTGAAGCTCGGTAGCTGGAGCGAGCCGGCGCGCGCGACCGCGCGTTCGCGCCGCTCGGCCAGTGCCGCGCTAGCCAATCGAACCCTCCATCTGCAACTCGATCAGGCGATTCATCTCGACCGCGTACTCCATCGGGAGCTCCTTCGTGATCGGCTCGATGAAGCCGTTGACGATCAGCTTCGACGCCTCGTCCTCGGGAATCCCATGCGACATCAGGTAGAAGAGCTGGTCATCGCCGACCTTCGAGACGGTCGCCTCGTGGCCGACGTTGACGTCGTCCTCGCCGATCCTGATCGTCGGGTAGGTGTCCGAGCGCGAGTCCTCGTCGAGCAGCAGCGCGTCGCAGACGACCTTCGAGCGGGAGCCGTGGGCGCCCTTGGCGATCTCGAGCAGGCCGCGGTAGGAACCGCGCCCGCCGTCCTTGGAGATCGACTTGGCGAAGATGTTCGAGGTCGTGTTCGGGGCGGCGTGGATGATCTTGCCGCCGGCGTCCTGGTGCTGCCCCTTGCCGGCGAACGCGATCGAGAGGATCTCGCCATGGGCGCGCTCGCCGAGCAGGTAGACGCTCGGGTACTTCATCGTCAGCTTCGAGCCGAGGTTGCAGTCGACCCACTCGACGGTCGCATCCTCGTGCGCGACCGCTCGCTTGGTCACCAGGTTGAAGACGTTCATCGACCAGTTCTGGACGGTCGTGTAGCGAATCCTGGCGCCGGGCTTGGCGATCAGCTCGACGACCGCCGAATGCAGCGAGGACGCGCTGTAGGTCGGGGCGGTGCAGCCCTCGACGTAGTGCACGTAGGAGCCCTCGTCGGCGATGATCAACGTCCGCTCGAACTGCCCCATCGACTCGGTATTGATCCGGAAGTACGCCTGGAGCGGCATCTCCACGTGCACGCCCGGCGGCACGTACACGAACGAGCCGCCCGACCAGACAGAGCTGTTGAGCGCGGCGAGCTTGTTGTCGTTGGGCGGGATGATGGTGGCGAAGTACTCCCGCACGAGATCCTCGTGGTCGCGCAGCGCCGAATCCATGTCCTTGAAGATCACGCCCTGCTTCTCGAGGTCCTCGCGCACCTGGTGGTAGACGACCTCGGACTCGTACTGGGCGCCGACACCCGACAGGAACTTGCGCTCGGCCTCGGGGATGCCGAGGCGATCGAACGTGTTCTTGACGTCCTCGGGAACGTCATCCCACGAGCGCTCAGCGCGCTCAGACGCGCGAACGAAGTAATGGATGTTGTCGTAGTCGACCTCGGCAAGCAGCGGCGAGCCCCAGGTCGGCTGCGGACGCGACAGGAAATGCTCGTATGCCTTGAGCCGGAAGTCGCGCATCCACTGCGGCTCGGACTTGAACTCGGAGATCTTCTCGATGATCTCGCGCGTCAGGCCCTTCGGCGCCTTGTACAGGTAGTTCTCGGCATCGTGGAAGCCGTAGCGCTCGGTGTAGTCGGCGTTGATGCCGCGAAGCTGATCGTTCTCGGTCAGCACGGTCGTCTCAGGAGTAGCCACTACTCCACCTCCACCTTAATCGTCTCGTCCTCGATGATGACCGCAAACGTGTCCACCGGAACGTATGCGGGCAGGGTCAACGGCTTACCAGTCTTGAGGTCGAACAGCGAGCCGTGGCGCGGGCACTCGATCGTGCACCGCTCCTGGTCCAGCTCGCCTTCAACCAGCGTCCCATTGTCGTGCGAGCACCGGTCCTCGATCGCGTAAACGGTGCCGGCGCAGTTGAACACCCCGATCTCCAGATCCTCCCATTCGACCAGCCGCATCTGACCCGGCGCAAGCTGGTCGATCGGGCAAACGTCGATGATCTCTGGCACGTAAGTAGAAGTCCTAGCGGATTGATCGGATTTCCTCAGGGATGATAGCGAGGGATGGCGCTCCACCCCGTGCGGCGCAGGCGGATCGGGGAGCGGGCCTGCAGGCGGATCGAGGAGCCGGCGTGCGCGCCCGGCGTGTCTGGTCTCGACTCTCCGTCTGCAGTTAGGGCCGCTGCGTTCAAATAACCGGCGTTGGCGCCGATTACTGCCGGGTGGGCACCGCACGTCGCAACAGACGACAGGTGGCCGTGCCCCACCGACAACGCCCTGCGTATACGTATCCCATCCGCGGGGCCAAATAGCCACACATCCGTTCCATACGGAGCCGGAGTCTGGGGGCGGGCTGTCAGCGCCCGCCCCCAAAGTGGCCGGACGCTGCGCCGCTGAACCGCCTAGGCCGGCGCGCCACTCGGCGGGGTCTCGGGCTCCCAGTCGACGGCGTGGCCGAGGCTCGCGCTCTTGAGCACCTTGAGCGACAGCAGCGCACACTTCAGCCGGGTCGCCGAGATGTCGATCCCGAGCAGCTCGAGGATGAACGAGCGGTCGAGCCGCAGCAGTTCGTCGACCTTCATTCCCTTGACCTCGTCGGAGGCCATCGACGCGGCGGCCTGCGAGATCGCGCAGCCGTGGCCGGAGAAGCGCACGTCGGTGACGCGGCCCTCCTGGTCGACGGTCAGCTGCACGCGCAGCTCGTCGCCGCACAGGGGGTTGAGGTCCTCCGCCTCCAGATCGGCGTGCTCCAGCTCACCCCAGTTGTGGGGGTGCTTGTAGTGGTCGAGGATGTTGTCGCGGTACAGATCGTCCACGGTCCTCTAGAGCGTAGCGGGGGCAAGCTCTGGATCTGCCGCGAGGGTGGCGCGGCATGAGCAGAGTTATCTTGGCTCCGACACGCGCCGCCTCCGACGCAGGATGAAAAGTGCGGCGCCGCTGGACAGCAGGAACGCCACTCCTGCAGCTAGGGCCATCACGACCGTTCTCCCGTCCGAGGTGGTCGGCCGTCCTTCAGAGAGCCCCGACACTGGGCCGATTGCATGACGGTCGGCGATCGCGAGCTTCGGCACGGCGGCAATCGCGGCCAGGGCCAGGTCATCGCTCACGTTGTAGGTCGCCGCTGTCGGCCGGGGCAGCCCGGACGCAACGGCGTGGACTGCCGGCCCCACGCCCGCCACCCCATATCCGCTCGGCATCACCACGAGCAGCGGCAGTCGCCGTCCGAAACTGAGCTCCTGGTCAAGGAAGCTCGCGTAATCCTCGGGCTTGTTGTACAGGCTCGGGATGACGCCCAGGTCGGTTGGCGACGCGATCAGGGCGACTTCGATCGGGAATTTCGCCCGGCGGGCAGCGTTGAGCTCGGCCCCCAGCGTTCGTTGCAGCCTCGTCGATGTCGGAGGCGCGTAGGGGTAGTAGGCATTCGTCGCCAGCAGGACGTCGCTGGCGGGGTCACCATCGCCCCACGCCGCCGTGGGCATCGCCAGCCCGAGCGTCGCCAGGCAGATGAGCAGGCACCCAGCAACGACGGGTCGCTTGCTCTGAACCGGACGCGCGTCGAGACCCCGGGACGACAGCCTAAGCGCACCGTCGCGGGATGCCGATAACACGGCTGATGTACGATCCAGCCGCGACGGCGACGTGAGATCGTCAAGAGTCGTCGCAGTCGGGGCTTTGTTTCGGTTTTTCATCTGAACCAAACGGGAGTAGGCGCATGAAGATAACTCGCGGTTTCGTGGCGGTCGCGGCCGTACTGGCAATCACGGCGGGAGCAGCGCTCGCGGCCGGTGCCATCGTAGGGCCAAGCGGTAAGCCCGTCACGACGCTAATCACCCCGGCTACCGGGACGCCGACCACGCGTCCCGCTCGCAACGTCGTCTATTCGTGCGTGCGAGCACTGAATGCCGTGCAGCCTCACAACTATCTGGCCCAACCTGACAGGCCATGGGTGTATCCGGGCTCCACCGCCAGAGCATCGGGCACGATCAGGCTAGGAAAGCGCCCGTTCATCCAGGGGAGCGTGCACTATCGCAGCCGGTTCAAGGTCACCGTGACCCGGACCAAGCGCCAGTTCAAGGGCAACGGGCTGCCTGCGACGCCGACCGGCATTTTCCCGGTCACGAAGGCAACCTCGCCGCAGGCTTACCAGTACTACGCCGCGGACAAGTTCATCCCACCGCCCTATCACAATGCAGCTGAGATGGGGATCAGCCCGTGGAAGCTCGCCTTCAGCGTTCCCCGTGATCCGAAGCTGGCCGCCAAGCCGCATTGCATCGGACCCAAGCTCACCACGGGGGTAGCGCTCGTCGGCGCCACCTATCACGTCGAGCTGGCACCGCCGAATCGCAGGCACCTGACCGATCCGCAGGCGGTGTTTCCGTTTGACCACTGCTTCGGCCATCCGTTCCCCACGCAGTATCACTTCCATGCTCTCTCGTACACCTGCATGGCGCGGCTCAAGCGCTTCCGCTCGCTCAACAACCCGCACCGGCAGTCGCCGCTCCTCGGCTATGCGATTGACGGATTCGGCATCTACGGCCCACGCGGTGCGGGAGGGAAGTGGCTGTACAACAAGGACCTCGACCAGTGCCACGGCCTCACAAGCAAGGTCTGGTTCAACGGCCGCTACCAGCGGATCTATCACTACGTGATCAACAATCAGTTCCCGTATTCGCTCGGTTGCTTCCGCGGTACGCCGGTGAAGCTCCCGAAGTGGTTCGCCTGACGCCAGCCCTCAGCTAGGACGCCTGACCGGACGGCGCGCCGGCCCTCATCGCGAAGGGGGACGGCGCGCCGTTCCGCCGTACGGGAACTGCGGGTCGCGGTGCCCGGTGGACTCCTGCTGCTGCTAGAATAATGCTTGCCAGCAAGCAAGTATTCGTTCTCGCACACACGGAGATTCCACGCCGACGACTTCACCCCCAGACCTCGAGACCGTATCCCGGTTGCGGATCGCGATCGCGCAGCTTTCGCGCCGCCTGCGACCGACCGCATCGGGCACCGCGGCCGAGCTGACCCCGACCAAGGCGACGGTGCTGCTGCACATCGTCCGCGAGGGGACGATCCGACTCGCGGACCTGGCCGAGACCGAGGGGCTCAACCCGACGATGCTCTCGCGCGTGATCGCGAAGCTCGCCGACGCGGGGCTCGTGCAGCGTTCGAGCGATGCCGGCGATCGCCGCGCCGCGTGGGTCACAGCGACGACCAAAGGCCAACGGCTGGCAGAGCGGATGCGCCGCGAGCGCACCGACGCAGTCAACCTCGCACTCGGCGAACTGAGCGATGAGGATCAGGCCTGTCTCGAGCGCGCGCTGCCCGCCCTCGAGCGCCTCGCCGAGGCGCTGAGAGGCACGGCATGACGCGCGTCGCGCGCGCCGGTCGCCTCACTTTCGCCGCCCTCTCGGTCCCGAACTACCGCCGCTACTACGCCGGTCAGGCGATCTCGCTGACCGGCACCTGGATGCAGATGACGGCACAGGCCTGGCTGGTGCTCACCATCACCCACTCGAGCGCCGCGCTCGGCCTGATCGTCGCGCTGCAGACGCTGCCGGTGCTGCTGCTCGCGCCCTACGGCGGCGTGATCGCCGACCGCGTCGACAAGCGCAGGACGATGGTCGCGCTCCAGGGCGCCATGGGCGTGCAGGCGCTGATCCTCGGAGTGCTGACCGTGACCGGATCGGTCCACCTGTGGGAGATCGGCGTGCTCGCCGCGCTGCTCGGACTCAACAACGCGTTCGAGAACCCCGCGCGGCAGTCGTTCATGATGGAGATGGTCGGCGCCGAGCACCTGCGCAACGCCGTCAGCCTCAACTCGGTGCTCGTCAACGTCGCCCGGACCGTCGGCCCCGCGGTCGCCGGCGTGCTGATCGCGACCGTCGGCGAAGGCGTCTGCTTCCTGATCAACGCCGCCAGCTTCGTCGCGGTGATCGCGACGCTGGTGATGATGGACCTGACCGCGCTCAACCCGACCACGCCGACGCCGCGGGCCAAGGGCCAGCTGCGCGAGGGCCTGCGCTACGTCCGCGGCACACCCCAGCTCGCGCTCCCGCTGCTGATGATGGGGATCGTCGGCTGCCTCACCTACGAGTTTCAGGTTTCGCTACCGGTGATGGCCAGCCGCGGGCTCGGAGTCGGCGCGACCGGGTTCGGCTTCATGACCGCCGCGATGGGCGTCGGCGCCGTCGCCGGCGGCCTCGTGGTGGCCGCCAAGGGCAAGACCGGGCTGCGGCCGCTGGTCCTCGCCGCGTCCGTGTTCGGCATCGCGATGACGCTCGCGACGCTCGCCCCCGGCCTCGGGTTCGAGCTGGTCGCGCTCGCGCTCGTCGGCGGCGCCAGCATCTCGTTCATGTCGACCGGCAACTCGACGCTTCAGCTCAACGCCGACCCGGCGATGCGGGGGCGAGTGATGTCGCTGTGGTTCGTCGCGTTCCAGGGCTCGACGCCGATCGGCGGCCCGATCATCGGCTTCGTGATGGGCGTCCTCGGCGCCCGCGCCGGTCTAGGGCTCGGCGCGATCACATGCCTGGCGGTCGCAGCCGGCGGCGCGATCGCACTCGCACGGCGGCGAAGCTCAGCGCTACAGCTGGAGCACTCGACGGACCTCGCCGAGCCCGTCGATCAGGCGCGCAACGTCCTCGTGCGAGTTGTGAACGGCGAACGACGCGCGCGTCGTCGCGCTGACGCCGAGGCGCCGCATCAGCGGCTGCGCGCAATGGTGACCCGCGCGCACGCACACAGCGAGTCGCCCGAGGATCTCACCGACGTCGTGCGGGTGCGCGCCATCGAGCGAGAACGAGATCAGGGCGCCGCGATCAGACGCCGCCGGCGGCCCGTGGATCGCCAGCCCGGGGACCTCTGAGCCAAGGCGCGCGAGCGCGTCGGCGACAAGCGCCTCCTCGTGCGCGCGAACCTCGGAGATGCCGAGCTCACGCAGCCAGTCGACCGCGACGCCGAGCCCGATCGCCTCGGCGATCTGAGAGGTGCCCGCCTCGAACTTCCACGGCAGCTCGGTCCACGTCGACTCGTTCGCCGCGACCGTCCTGATCATGTGGCCACCGCCGATGAACGGCGGCATCTGCTCGAGCAGCGCGCGACGGCCGTGGAGCACGCCGATGCCGGTCGGCCCGTAGGCCTTGTGGCCGGTCCACGCGTAGAAGTCGGCGTCGATCGCGCGCAGGTCCACCGGGATCTGGGGCACCGCCTGAGAGCCGTCGATCAGTACGACCGCACCGGCCTCGTGCGCCCTGGCGACGATCGAACCCACCGCGTTGATCGTTCCGACCACGTTTGAGACGTGGGCGAGCGCGACCAATCGCGGCCCGCGCTCGAGCAGCCGCTCGAACTCGTCGAGGTCAAGCTGACCGTCGTCGAGCACCGGGACGTAGGCGAGCTCGGCCTCGCGGTCCTGGCAGAGGATCTGCCAGGGCACGATGTTGGAGTGGTGCTCCATCTCGGTCAGCACGACGAGATCGCCGCGCTGCACGTTCTGCCGCCCCCACGTGTAGGCGACGAGGTTGATCGCCGCGGTGGCGTTGGAGGTGAAGATCGTCTCCTCGGGCGTCGATCCCAACCATGCAGCGATCCGCTGCCGGGCGCCCTCGTACAGTTCCGTCGCCTCGACCGCGAGCGGATACACGCCGCGATGGATCGACGCGCGAGACTCCGTGTAGTACCGGGTCATCGCGTCGATCACCGGCTGCGGCGTCTGCGACGTCGCGCTCGAGTCCAGGTATGTCAGCGGGTGTCCGTCGAAGCGCCGGCGCAGGACCGGGAACTCCGACGCGACCGCGTCCAGCGACGCTGTCGCCGTCAAGCCGCCACCTCGTCGGTGATCCAGCCGTAGCCGCGAGCCTCGAGCTCGTCGACCAGCTCGGGACCACCCTCGCGCACGATCCGGCCCTGATAGATGACGTGTACATGGCTGGGCTGCACGAGGTGCAGGATGCGCTGGTAGTGGGTGATGATCAGTACGCCCATGTCCGGCCCGGCGACCGAATTGACGCCGTTGGCCACGACCCGCAGCGCATCGATGTCGAGACCCGAGTCGGTCTCGTCCAGGATTGCGAGCTCGGGCTTCTGAAGCGCGAGCTGGAGGATCTCCATCCGCTTCTTCTCACCACCTGAGAAGCCCTCGTTCAGGTACCGGCTCGAGAAGTCCTTGGGGACGTTTGTCAGCTTCATAGCGGCCTCGACCGTCTGACGGAAGTCGCGCAGCGGGATCGGCTGTTCGCTCCGCGCCTCACGGTGCGCGTTGAGCACCGTGCGCAGGTACTTGGCAACCGTCACGCCCGGAACCGAGACCGGGTACTGGAAGGCCATGAACAGCCCCATCCTGGCGCGCTCGTCTGGATCGGCCGCGGTGATGTCCTGGCCGTTGAAACGGATCTGGCCCTCGGTCACGTCGAGGCCCGGGTGGCCCATGATCGCGTTCGCAAGTGTCGACTTGCCGGAGCCGTTGGGACCCATCAGGGCGTGGATCTCGCCCCTGCCCACGTTCAGCTCCAGGCCGCGAAGGATCTCTTTGTCCCCCGCTCGCACATGAAGGTTTCGGATTTCTAGCTCTGCCATCTCCAGCTCTCGGTCGTTTCGTTATGCCGCGGCAGTCGGGACGCGCTCGCCGCGACGCGAGAACTCGACCAGCTCGGCGAGCGTCGTCGTCTGCAGCGAGCGGATGATTCCGCCCTGCACGCGGGTCCAAAGCAGCTTGGTCGCACAGCCACGACCGGAGTCGGGCTCGTGCGAGCACAGCACACGCTCGGTGTGCTCGTGGACGAAGCATTCCATCGGGGCGATCGAGCCCTCGAGCGCCTGCACGACCTCATCCATCGAGATCTCCTCCGCCGGCCGCGACAGCCAGTAGCCGCCGTGGGCGCCGCGGGCGCTCATCACGAGCTCCGCCTTTCGCAGCCGCGCGACCACCTGCTCGAGATAGGCGAGCGGAAGCCCCTCGGCGTCGGCGATCGCCTTCAGGCTCGTCGGTTGCTCGGGCGACTGGCGACCGAGCTCGACCATCAGGCGCACGCCGTACTCGGCCCGGGACGAGAAGATCATGAGTAAATCCTACCAGCCAGCTAGGTTATTTATCGGACCCGCGGTCGCGGGTCCCGTGGTATTGCCCGGAGCTCCCGTGTAGGGTGGCCGCCAAGATGGAGGATTGGGGGTTATCGACCTCAGTCGAGGTCGCCGAGGTTGCGGCGATCGCGCACGACCATGGGCGCCTCGGGATCGACACCGAGTTCATGTCCGAGGGCCGCTACCGAGCGCTGCTTTGCCTGGTCCAGGTCGTCGTCGACGACGCCGACTCACCCGACGGCACGCGGATCGTCCTGATCGACACGCTCAACCAGGTGCAAACCGCTCCGCTGGCGCGGCTGCTCGCCGATCCGGCGATCGAGGTCGTGCTCCACGCGGGTCGTCAGGACGTCGCGATCCTGCGCCGCGTCTGGAGCACCGAGATGACCAACATCTTCGACACCCAGCTCGCCGCCGGCTTCGCCGGCGCCGGGGCCCAGACCGGCTACGGGAACCTGCTCGGCGCGATCCTCGGCCGGCGCGTCGGCAAGACCGCAAGCTACACCCGCTGGGACGCACGCCCGCTGACCGCCGAGCAGCTCAGCTACGCAGCCGACGACGTCGCCCATCTGCTCGAGCTCGCCGACGAGCTCCAGCGGCGGCTGACCGAGACCGACCGTCTCGGTTGGGCGCGCGAGGAGTGTCGCCGGCTCGAGTCCGCGACCGACGAGCGCGACCCCGAGACCGCCTGGGAGCGATTGCCGCGGGTCGGCCAGCTCGACCCGCGCTCGCGCGCGGTCGCCCAGGAGCTCGGCGCTTGGCGCGAACGCACCGCCGCCCGCGAGGATCGGCCGGTCGGATCGGTCGTCGCGGACGCCACCCTGGTCGAAGTCGCCAAGCGCCGGCCCGCGAGCGTGCGGGCGCTCGAGCAGATTCGCGGGATCCACCCGTCGGGGATCCGCCGCCGCGGCGACGAGCTGATCGACGCTGTCGCCCGGGGCCTCGAGCGGCCGCCGATCCCCCGCGAGCCGGGGAGGGGGCGCTCTGACCCGAGCGACGCGCCGCTGATCGCGCTAGCCGAAGCGCTGCTGCGCGCCCGCGCCCTCGAGGCCGGGCTCGCCTACGAGCTGATCGCCTCGCGGGTCGAGCTCGAGCTGATCGTCAGCGCCGCCCGCCGAGGCGAGCCCGAGCCCGACGTACGAACGCTGACCGGCTGGCGCCGCGAGCTGGTCGGCGATGACCTGCGCGACCTCCTCGCCGGCGACGCCGCGATCGTCGTCGGCGGCAACCGCAGGCTCGAGCTCAGCCGGCGCTCATGAGGACGAGCCGACCTCGAGCAGCACGCTCATCGCGGGGGCGCGGCTGAACATCGCGTGCGACAGCGCGAGGGCGATCATCCGCGGTCGCTTGATCTCGGCGAGGTCGATGTCCTTCAGATCGCCGGACGCGGTCGCGTACGTGACGCGCAGCTTGTGAGTCGGCGACTCCGCCGCGTTCTCGTCAACCGTGTCGCCGCCGACACCCCGCCACCCGGCCGCGTGTACCCAGACGTGCTCGGCCTTGAGCAGCTCCGTCGAGCTACGGTACATCGGGTCGACGATCACCACGTCGAGCGCGCAGAAGGCATTCGCGCCACGGTCACACGCCTTCACGGTCCTGAGGACCTTGGCGCCCGGGACCAAGGGCAGCTGCCGCAGCGACAGATTGCTGTTGCTAGCGCCGTCACCGCATCCAGCGAGCGCCGCGATCAGCGCCGGCACGATTGCCACACGTAGTCTTCTTAGCGTCATGAGAGACACAGCAAGCGTACCCCCTCGCGTCGTGGCCTCAGACCTCGACGGGACCCTGCTGCGCTCCGATGGAACGATCGATGCGCGCACTCGCAGGGCGCTCGCCGCGGTCGAGGCGTCAGGCGCGCTGGTGGTCATCTGCAGCGCGAGACCGGCCCGCTGGATCAGGCCGCTGGCCGCCGACACCGGCCATCGCGGCGTCGCGATCTGCGCGAATGGCAGCGTCGTATGGGATCTTCACACCGACTCGATGCTCGAGTCCTTCCCGCTCACGCCGGAGCTGTCCGCCGAGGTCGTCGCGCTGCTCCGGGCAGCCGTCCCCGACGGTTCCTGGGCGGTCGAGCGGACCAGCGGTTACGGCCGCGAGCCGGGCTACCAGCCGGGGCTGCCGCCGCCGGAGGACACCGTCGTCGACGCGGTCGATGCGCTCGTCACCGAGCCCGCGGTGAAGCTCATGTTCCGCCACGATCGGCTCCTCGCCGACCCGCTGCTCGAGGCCGCGCGCGAGGTAATCGGCCACCTGGTCGAGCTCTCGCACTCCAACTCGGCCGACAGGCTGCTCGAGATCAGCGCCGCGGGCGTCAACAAGGCCACCGCGCTGGCGAGACTGTGCGCCGAGCGTGGGCTCGGCCCCGAGGACGTGATCGCGTTCGGCGACATGCCCAACGACCTGGCGATGCTGAAGTGGGCAGGGCGTGCTGTCGCGGTCGCCAACGCCCACCCCGATGTGCTCGCGGCCGCGGACGAGGTGACGGCGGCCAACGATGCGGCGGGCGTGGCAATCGTGCTCGAGCGACTGTTCAGCGGCTGATCGCGCGCCCGCCGGCGTTGAACCAGGTCGCCGACACGAGCCGTCCGGGTCGCGTCACCACCGGAGCCACCGCGACGTTGTTGTGCACCATCGGGTGAATCGTCACCGTCAGCGGCGCGACGGCCGCCGCCGGCTGTGAGCGGAACACCCAGCTGACTTCGGCGACGCCGTCGGGCACGACCCCGACGGTGTACAGAAGCCCCGAGGAGACCGATCGGGGGTTGTTGAGGTTGGCGGTGCTGACGCCGCCGACGCCGACCCGGTGACGGCCGTACAGGGTCAGCAGTGCAACCCGACCGTGCCTGCGCACGAGCATGAATACGCGCACCGGACCAAGCCCCCAGTTGCCCGGCATCGTCGCGACCAGCCGCGTCAGGCTCGGGACGATCGGCCCGACGAAGCGAACGCTTCGGTCGGCTGCTCGCTGCGGCCGGCGCAGGACCGCGAGCCGCGACAGCATCCGAGCCTCGCGGCGCGTCAGCCGGACCGGCTGCGAGCGGTTCGACGCCGCGTCGATCGCGACGACCGTCATCACCACCGCGGCGGCCAGTACGAGCCCCGTTGCGACCGCGGCGTAGCTACCCCGGTTGCGCATCGTAGCCCTTCAGCGCCACCGCGATCCGCTCGCGCGAGAGCCCCGCGGCGAGGCCGCACAGGAGCGCGATCCGAGCCGCCACTGGCGACAGAAACGGCGCGCAGATCGCCCCCGATTCGCGCAGATCCTGCTCGGCCCCGTCGAACCCGTAGGTTCCGAACAGCATCGAGGATCGCTCGGGGCGGCAGGTCAAGATCACCGGGATCCGCTGCAGCGCGGCGCGCAGCTGAGTGAGCATCGGCGGCGGCAGGTGGCCGGCGCCCAGCGCCACGACCACGAGCCCGTCGGCGGCGGTAGCCGCGGTCGCGAGCAGCCCGCCGTCGTCGCCGAGGGCCGCGGTCACGATCTCGACCCGGTGTGCGAGCTCGGCGACCTGCAGCGGGTCGGGCCGGACCGGCGTGCAGTGGCGCCAGATGCGGCCGTCGACGATCCGTCCGAGTGGCCCGCCGATAGGTGAATCGAACGCCGCCGGGCCGGTGCTGTCGACCTTGCGAACGGTCATCCCGTCGTGGATCTCGCCGCCGAACACGACCACCACGCCCAATCCCTCGGCGTGGCTGGAGCGCGCGACCGCGACGGCGTCGAGCAGGTTGGCGGGTCCGTCGGCGCCGGCACCGCTCGCCGGCCGGTTGGCGCCGGTCAGGACGATCGGCGCGAGCCCTCCGTACAGCAGCGAGCAGAGCACGGCCAGCTCCTCCATCGTGTCGGTGCCGGTGGTTATCACCACACCCTCGCCATCGTGCGCCGCTGCGCTCGCGAGCCGCGCGAGCTCGAGCGCTTGGGCCAGCGTCAGGTGCGCGCTAGGCAGCGACAGCACGCTCTCCGCGTGGATCTCGGTGTCGAGCCCCGGGAGCTGCTCGATCAGCTGCGCCGCGTCGAGCGCCGGCACGGCGCGGGTGCCCTGCATCGCGATCGTTCCGCCCGCCGCCAGCAGCCGCACGGGCCGTGTCATCGAGAATTTCCTCGGCGGGCGAGCAGGTCGAAGAACAGCACCGCCAGGTTCAACGCCACGAACGAGCGTGCGATCGTCTCGACCACGATCCCGACGGCGATCGCGACCGCGGTCGTACGGCTGCCCGCGGCCGCCAGCCCGAGGTTCGTGATCACCGCCGCGATCAACCCCGCGGACAGCAGCAGTCCGAGCACGTGCAGGTAGCTGCCGGCGGTCAGCTCGCCACTTCGCTTCAGCGCCGCGATCCAGTTGTCGTTGTCGATCGCCGCTGCCTGCGCGACGACCGCCCAGCGGATCAGCAGGTACACGCCGGGAACGATGAACGCCACGAATCCGACCGCGATCCCGAGGGTCGCGATGATCTGCGCAGCGGCGACCGTCGGCAGCACCACCAGCCCTCGCACCGCGACCTTCGATAGCCGCGGCGCTTGCTTGTGGCCGATCGTCTGGACGGCCTGGATGTAGAACGCGGCGATCAGCGGGCCGACGACGACGAAGTCGATCAGCGACAGGATGACCTCGGTCGAGACGTTGTGCTGGACCGCGAACGGGTTGCGCCCGGTGACGGCGAGCACGATCAGCTCATACGGCGCCACCACCCCGAGCGCGAACACCAAGAACAGCAGCGGGTAGCGGCGATACAGGTGCAGGGCGGTCGAGATGATCTCGCCGATCGACCGCGGCGTGTTGAGGTCAACCGGAACGATCGCGGAAGCCTACGCCCGACTAAGCTGCACTGCGATGGCCACCACCGCCGATCACCTCTCAGACCCGGAGCTGCTCGAGACCGAATGGGACCTGACCCCGCTCGTCGACGGCGACGAGCAGGACGGCGTCCAGCGCCAGCTCGCCGACGCCCTGGCGCGCTCCGACGCTTTCTCCGAGCGCTACGCGGGCCGCGTCGGCACGCTGCAGGCCGGCGAGCTGATCGCCGCTATGCGCGAGCTCGAGCAGATCCACGAGCTCGTCGGCAAGGCCGCCTCCTACGCCTCGCTGCGGTTCGCGACCGACACCGCCGATCCGGCGCGGGGTGCGCTGCTCGCCGAGATGCAGGAGCGCGTCACCGAGATCGAGACCAGGCTTCTGTTCTTCGATCTCGAGTGGGCCGCGGTCGACGACGCCCGCGCCGACGAGCTGCTCGCCGCCGACGGCCTCGAGTTCTGCCGCCACCACCTTCGCAGTGCCCGCCGCTATCGACCGCACCTGCTGACCGAGCCCGAGGAGAAGATCCTGGCCGAGAAGTCGATCGCGAGCCAGAGCGCCTGGGCGCGCCTGTTCGGCGAGCTCGTCTCGGCGCTGCGGGTCGAGCTCGACGGCGATCAGCTCGCGCTCGACGTCGCACTCAGCCGACTGCAGCAGCCCGACCGCGAGCGGCGCCGCGAGGCAGCCGAGGCCGTGTCCGCGGCGCTCGAGCCCGGCCTTCGCACGCGCGCCTTCATCTACAACACGCTCGTCCAGGACAAGTCGGTCGAGGATCGCCTTCGCCACTTCCCGCATTGGCTCGCGAGCCGCAACCTCTCAAACGAGGCGTCCGATCAGTCGGTGATGGCACTGATCGAGGCGGTCCGCGGCCGCTACGACATCCCGCAGCGCTGGTACGCACTCAAGGCGAGGCTGCTGAAGGTGCCGAAGCTGGCCGACTACGACCGCTCGGCGCCGGTATCCGCGCACGATGTGAGCTTCTCGTTCGCCGACTCTCGCGAGCTCGTGCTCGACACCTACGACTCGTTCTCGCCCGAGGCTGGGCGGGTAGTGCGCCGCTTCTTCGACGAGCGCTGGGTCGATGCTCCGATCAGGCCCCACAAGCGCGGTGGCGCCTTCTGCTCCTACACGGTCCCGAGCGTTCACCCGTACGTGCTGCTCAACTACACCGCGCGCCGCCGCGACGTGCTGACGATGGCGCATGAGCTCGGGCACGGGCTCCATGCCGCGCTGGCCCAGCCCCAGGGCGTCTTTCACCAGTCGACGCCGCTGACGCTGGCCGAGACCGCATCGGTGTTCGGAGAGGCGCTCGTGTTCGGACGAATGCTCGAGGCGGCCGGCAGCGACCAGGAGCGGCTCGGACTGCTCGCCGAGCGGATCGACGACGCGATCGCAACCGTCTTTCGCCAGATCGCGATGAACCGCTTCGAGCACCTGATCCACACCCGCCGCCGCAGCGAGGGCGAGCTATCGGTCGACCGGATCTGCGAGACGTGGGTCGAGGCCCAACGCGAGCTGTTCGGTGACTCGGTGGAGATCACCGACGGCTACCGGATGTGGTGGTCCTACGTCCCCCACTTCATCAACACGCCCGGCTACGTGTACGCGTACGCGTACGGGCTGCTGTTGGCGCTGTCGGCCTACAGCCGCTACCTCGAGGAGGGCGACCCGTTCGTCCCGCGCTATCTCGAGCTGCTCGCCTCGGGCGGCTCGCGCAGCCCCGAGGAGCTCGGCGCGATCATCGGCATCGACCTCGCCGACCCTGGCTTCTGGGATTCCGGCCTCGCGCTCGTCGAGCGCCAGCTGACCGAGGCCGAGGCGCTCGCCGCCAGCGATGGCCTGAGCTGAGCCTCTCGGCGACGGCGGCCCGCGCTAAGCCTTCGCCTTGCGCGTGCGCGAGCGCTCTTCCTGCTTCTCGACCACGTTGACGATCAGCTTCAGGACCTGATCGATCCCGGTCGCCTTGGCGTCGCCGTGGACGAACGCCTCGCGCCAGTCCTTGACCTTGCCCTTGGTCGCGAGCTCGTTGAAATGCGAGCGGGGTAGCGACACCCGCACCTTCGAGTCCGCGGCGATGTCCTTGGAGACCTTCGGACCGGGCATCTCGATCCGGTACATCTGCACGTCCCCGCGGCCGCGGAGCTCGAGTCCGACGACCAGCTTCAGCGGTGCCAGCGCTGGCACCTCAGCGAGGAACCGCTTGACCGCGGTCTCGATCAGCGACTTGGTGTCAGTCGGCGAGGTCAGGCTCAGGAGTCTAGGTGACTCGGACGCTCGCCTTCACACGCCGGCTTGTCGACCGTTCTCGGCATTGACCTCGCCGGGCGGCGGCGGGATCATTACTGAGGGCTACCAAAGGAGGGACCATGGCAAGACTAATGGCCGACTGCCGTCGCTGGCCAAGCGAGGCGAATTGCTCGCTGGTGATCATCGGCGAGGAGGACGAGGTCGTGCGGGCTGCGACCGAGCACGCGATTTCGGCGCACGGCCACGAGGACACACCGGAGCTGCGCACGCAGGTCCGTGATTTCCTCGAGCCCGCCGATCAGTACACGGCCGGGCCGCGGGCGCAGGAGCCACTTCCGGGCTAGCCGACCCTGGCTGCGGGACCGGAGATCACGCCGCGCGGCAACCCGCTCAGGTGACCTGCGGGCAATCACGCCGCGCGGCAACCCGCTCAGGTGACCTGGAACGTCACTTTGGCCGTCTTGCCCTTCTCGCCATCCGCCTTCGGCGTGGCCATCAGCTGGTAGTGCCCGGCCGCCAGCGCGTGCGAGTTGACCTTGCCTCGTGATACCTGGTGTCCGGCTCGAGGCCGGTCAGGTGGGCTGAGACCGCGATCGCCAGCAGCGCCACGGTGGGATCGAGTGATTGTTCTCACTAGATCTTGTGGCGCTGCAGCAGCTTGCGCCCGATCACCATCTTCTGGATCTCGCTGGTGCCCTCGCCGATCAGCAGCAGCGGCGCGTCGCGGTACAGACGCTCGATCTCGTACTCCTTGGAGTAGCCGTAGCCACCGTGGATCCGGAGCGACTCCTCGACGCAGAAGCGGCCGGCCTCGGAGGCGAACAGCTTGGCCATCCCGGCCTCGAGGTCCGAGCGCTCGCCGGCGTCCTTGAGTCGGGCGGCTCGGAGCGTCAGCAGGCGGGCGGCTTCGACCTGGGTGCCCATGTCCGCGAGCTTGAACTGGATCGCCTGGTGCTGGGCGATCGGCTTGCCGAAGGTCTTGCGCTCCTGGCTGTACTTGAGCGCGAGCTCGAGCGCCCGCTGCGCGATCCCGACGCCACGGGCGGCGACGTTGACGCGACCCACCTCGAGCGCATCCATCATCTGCGGGAAGCCCTTGCCCAGACCGGCGTCCTCGCCGCCGAGGATCGAGTCGGCCGGGGTCTTGTAGCCGTCGAACACCAGCTCGGTCGACTCGACGCCCTTGTAGCCCATCTTCTTGATCTTGGGCGGAACGTTGAGGCCTTTGTAGGGGCCGGTGTTCTCGGCCGCCCCGGGCTCCTTCTCGGCGATGAAGCAGGTCAGGCCGCGGTGCTTGGGCTCGATCGTCGGGTCGGTCCGCACGAGCACGAACACGAGCGTCGACAGCAGGCCGTTGGTGACCCACATCTTGGTGCCGTTGATCTCGTAGCCGCCGTCGTCGAGCTTCTTCGCGGCGGTCTTGATCGCGGCGACGTCGGACCCCAGCTCGGGCTCGGACAGCGAGAAGGCGGCACGGATCTCGCCCGTCGCCATCCGTGGCAGGTACTTCTGCCTCTGCTCCTCGGTGCCGAACTTGATCAGCAGGTAGGAGCCGATGAAGTGGGTGTTGAGGATCCCGGAGATCGAGATCCAGCCGCGGCTGAGCTCCTCGACGATCATCGCGTAGGTGGTCAGGTCGAGCCCCATCCCCCCGTACTCCTCGGGGATCATGACGCCGAACAGACCGAGCTCCTTCATCTGGGCGACGATCGGCTCGGGAAAGGTGTCCTCGTGGTCGTAGTGCTCGGCGTTGGGGATGATCTGCTCGTCGGCGAACTGGCGCACCATCTCGCAGATCGCCTTCTGCTCATCGGTCTTCTCGGTATAGGGAGTCTCAGCTAGGGCCATGCGGCGAGCGTAACAATTGTGTGCCGCCCTGCGGTCCCGGGGGGCGACGACGGGCCGTGTCGCACTTTTGTATTCAGGATGGATATCGATGTGCGACGCCGCCGTCAGATCGCAGCGCTTGCGAACCGCCAGCACGCGAACGTCACGCGCCAGCAGCTGCTGAATCTGGGCCTCGGCGCTCAGGCGATCGCCTATCGCGTACGCAACGCAGAGCTGTTCCCCGTCCATCCGGGCGTTTACGGGGTCGGAAAGCCGCCCAAGCAGCCACTCGAACGGGCCGCCGCCGCCGTCCTCGCCTGCGGGCCGACGGCGGCGCTGAGCCACGAGTCGGCGATCGTCCTGTGGCAGATCTGGAGGCGCTGGCCCGGGACGCCCGAGGTCAGCGTGACGCGCCACCGTCGGCCGCGGGGGATCGCGGTCCACCAGCCGCGCTCGCTATCGCACCACGAGATCACCAGCCACCGCGGCATCCGGACCACGACGCTCGCGAGAGCGCTGTTCGACATCGCCCCGCGGACCGCCCCGAAGACGCTCACACGGGCAGTGAACAACGCGCTCAACTCCCCCTACCTGATCGAGTCCCAGCTCGCCGACGTACTGTCGCGACACCCGCGCCACCCGGCCACCCGCCTGCTGGCGCAGTTCGTCAGCGAGACGCAGAACGGCCTCACCCGCTCCGAGCTCGAGGACAAGTTCAAGTCGTTCTGTCGCAACTACGGCTTCCCCCGACCCAAGACCAACGTGCTCGTGGGCAGCTACCTGGTCGACGCGTACTTCGAGGCGGAGCGGCTGATCGTCGAGCTCGACAGCTGGAGCTTTCACCACACCCGGACCGCATTTGAGGCCGATCGCAACCGCGACGTCGAGGCGCTGATCCACGGCGTCGCCACCGTCCGCATCACCCACCAGCGCCTGGAGCACGACCCCGACCGCGAGGCAGCGCGGCTGCAAACGATCCTCGAGCAGCGACGCTAGCCACGCAGCCGCGTGGACCGCCCGCCCTCAGCGCCGCCAGGGCGACTCGGGGCGCTGCTGTGCGACGCCGTCGAGCTCGAGATCGACGCGCTCGTTCCAGAAGCAGACGAGGCCCTTGATCCGCGCGGCATCGACGATCGGATCCTCGTAGCCCCACACTAGGTCTGTGTGCTCGCCCACGCTCCAGTAGCTCGCGAGCCCCTTGTAGGGACACCGCGTGACCGTGTCCGACGGCTCCAGGGCGCAGACCACGTCCTCGCGCGGCAGGTACCAGCGCGGCGGCAGGTTGGACTCGAACAGCGCCGTTGCCCGCGAGCTGTCCGCGAGCAGCGCTCCGTCACGCAGCACCCGCACGCGGCGGTCGCTCGAGACGATGTCAACCCGGTGGTACGGGTCGCGGGCGTGGCCGAACACCTCCTCCGCCTCCTCGAACCAGCGGTCGATCCGGTCCCAATAGAACGCGATCAGACCGGCCAGCTGCGCCGGCGCGTCGGCGATCGGCTCCGGGTAGTACCAGGCGACGTCCTCGAGCACACGGTCACCGACGGTGATCGAGTAGTACGAGGCCTCACCCTTCTTCGGACAGTGCGTGTGACGATCGCTCGCGACCAGCAGCTCCGAACGCACGTCGTCGGGCGGGAAGTAGTAGAGCGGCTGGTGGCCGGACTCGTGAAGCAGCATCGCGCGCCGAGAGTCGGCGACCGTCTCGCCGCCGACGACGGCGCGAACGCGTCTCGGCGTGGGCTCAAGATACAGGGCGCGGCCGGCCGGCGGCGGCGCGAAATTGAACTGCCCGTCGGGCCGTGGTCCGAGCGGTCCGGTGCCGTACATGAGTCCCAAATCCTCTGGTAGGGTGCCCGATCAAGGGGATGGAAAAACCGGGGTCGACGGAGGCAACGGGGAGATGCAGAGGCGACGTAGGGCTTCAGTGATCGGCGTGGCGCTGGCTTTCGCGATCGCGGCGGTGCCCGCATCGGCGTCCGCCGCCGTGATCACTGTCAACAGCGGCGGCGACGCGCTGCCGAGCCTGACCGAGTGCAGCGGCGTCGCCGGCGACTGCTCGCTGCGCCAGGCGATCGACAAGGCCCAGTCGGGCGCCGACACGATTCAGATCCCCAAGACGGTGCCGACGATCACGCTCGCAAATGGCGCGCTGACGATCGCCAAGGACATCACGATCGACGGCGCCGGCGCGGCCGAGAACAAACTCGACGGCCATCTCGCGAGCGGCCTGTTCGGCGTCGACCCCGGAGAGTCGCTGTCGATCTCCGGGCTGACGCTTACGCGCGGCAGCGACGAGTTCGGCGCGGCGCTCTCGATGAACGGCGCCGAGGTGACGCTCACCGACGACAACTTGACCGACAATCTCGCGGGCGGAGCGGACAAAGGCGGCTTCGGAGTGATCGACGATGCCGGCAGCGGTTCGACTTCGCTGACGATCACCGGCAGCTCGTTCACGTCCAACCACGTCGGGGGTGGCGGCACCGGCGGCACCGGCTTTGGAGTGATCGACGTCGACACGTCCGCGGCAAACGCGGCGCTGACGATCACCAACACCACCTTCAGCAACAATTCGGTCGGCGGCGGGGGCGGCGATGGCTACGGCACGGTCGACGCCGAGGAGGCCGGCGCGGGCAGCAAGCTGACGATCAGCGGCTCGACGTTCTCGGGCAACCACATCGGGGCCGGCGGCGGCGCGAGCGGCTTCGGCGGCGCGGTCGACGCCGAGTTCACCAGCAGCGCAACTGTCTCGATCACCAACAGCCGCTTCACATCGAACACCGCCGGCGGTGACGGCGGGTCAGCGAACGACAGTGGCTCGGGTTTCGGCGGTGGGATCAGTGCAAACCTCGCGCCCGGCGGCACGTTCACGCTGCTGAACAGCACCTTCTCGGGCAACCGCGCCGGCGGCAACGGCTCGGCCGGCAACAACAGCGGCTCGGGCTACGGCGGTGGGCTGGACCTCGAGATCGGTGCGGGCGTGACCGCCGCGATCGCGGACGACACGTTCAGCGGTCAGCGTGCCGGCGGCGACGGCGGCACCGGCGGCAACAGCGGTTCGGCGATCGGCGCCGGCATCGCGATCGTCGCGGCCGACAGCACCGACCACGCCACGATCACCAACACCACGATCTCCGGCAACTCTGGCGGCGGCAGCGCCGGCACGGGAAACAACTCGGGCTCCGGGTTCGGCGGCGGCATCAGCGTCGACACTGGTCCGGTGGCGCTCGTCAACGACACGATCGATGGCAACACGCTCGGCGCCCGCGGAGCCGGTGCCGGGATCAACGGCAGCACGATGGTGACGCTGAAGAACACGATCCTGTCCGCGAACACGGCCAACGGCGCCGGCAGCAACTGCGGCGGCGCGATCACCTCGCAGGGTCACAACCTGATCGACCCCAAGCCGAGCCAGTGCGGCTCCAGCGGCCCCGGCGACATCACCGGCAACCCCAACCTCGGCGCGCTCGCCAACAACGGCGGCGCGACGCTGACGCAGGCGCTCCACGGCGGGCCGGCGATCAACGCCGCCACCAACGTCGGCTGCCCGGCAACCGACCAGCGCGGCGTCAAGCGGCCACAGGGGGCGTTCTGCGACATCGGCGCCTACGAGTCCGCCCCACCGACGGCCCTCACCGGCGCCGCCAACCACACCAAGCCCACATCGGCGGCGCTCCAGGGGACCGCCACCAATCCGGACGTGGTCGGCGGCAGTGCCCACTTCCAGTTCGGCAAGACCAAGTCGTACGGGTCGAGCACCGGACACCAGCCGGTCGCAGCGGGAGCGGCAGCCAAGGTGATCGCGCTGGCGGCGTCAAAGCTCAAGCCGGGCACCCGCTACCACTACCGACTCGTCGTCACCAACCCGGATGGCACGAGCACCGGCGCAGACCGCACGTTCAAGACGCCAGCCGCGCCGCCCAAGCTCAGTCAGCTGAAGCTCACGCCGTCGAAGTTCGCCGCGGGTCCGGGAACCAAGATCTCCTACCGCGACAGCGCCGCCGGCACAACGACCTTCACGGTCCGCCGCAAGCAGGCCGACGGCTCATACAAGAAGCTCGGCAGCTTCAAGCACAAGAGCAAGGCCGGCGCCAACCACCTGCGCTACAGGGGCAAGCTCGGCGGCCACGATCTGCAACCGGGCAAGTACCGCCTCCAAGCCGTCGCCACCAGCTCGGGCAAGACCGGCAAGGCGGTCAAGGCCGGATTCCAGATCACCTAACGCCGCCGCCCCCACCTCGGCGCCGCCCGCCCCCACCGCGTCGCCGCCCGCCCCCCACCGCGGCGCCGCCCGCCCCTGATCGGCGCTAGCTCGCGACGACGATCCCGAGCCAGACGATCGCCAGCGAGACGAGGAAGATCGCGGCGTCAACCGCGTGCCACTCGGGCCGGCGCATGTGAGCGCCGATCAGCACGCCGACCAGCACGACCAGGCCGAGCTTGACCTGGAGCGTCGAGTCGTTCCAGCGGTGGTAGTGCGACGCCATCGCCGCGCCGGTCAGCACCAGCACCACGACCGCCGCGAGCGCGCCGATCCCGAACCGCCGCGCCGCTGCCCGCAGCGCCGTCCGGTCATCGCCGGCGCCGCGCAGGACCGGCACGACGACGCCCGCCAGCATCAGCTGGCCACCGACGAAGAACGCCATCGCGATCAGGTGCAGCCACAGCATGCCGTTCCAGAACGTCACCGTCCCGATCCTGGCAGACTGCCGCGCGCCGTGAACTTCGCCACCGACTTCGTCGAGCAGCGCCCGCCCGACGAGCTCGCGCTGATCGAGCTCGCGCGCGACGGATCGCGGCGCGAATGGAGCTTCGGTCAGGTCGCAGATCGCAGCGCGCGGCTGGCCGGAACGCTCGCGGCCCACGGCGTTGGCCGCGGCGACGTCGTGATGACGCTGATCGGCAACCGCCCCGAGTGGGCGTTCACGATGATCGCCTGCTTCCGGATCGGCGCCGTCGTGCTGCCGTGCAACGAGCAGCTGCGCGCCAAGGACCTGAAGCTGAGGCTCGCGGCCGCGCTGCCGAAGGCGATCATCGTCGACGAGCGCGACGCCGCGGAGCTTGGCGCCGCCGCGCCGCAGTGTCCGGTGCTCGCGATCCCCGACGAGCGAATCTACGACGCCGAGCCGGCGCCGGCGGCCGAGCTCGGCGCCGGCGATCCTTGCCTGATCGTGTTCACCAGCGGCACCACCGGCGAGCCCGAGGGGATCGTCCACGGACAGCACTACCTGCCCGGCCAGCAGCTCCAGTCAAAGCACTGGATGGGCGCCCGTGCGGGCGAGCTGGCGTGGTGCACCGCGGCCAGCGGCTGGTCGAAGTCGGCGCGCAACGCGTTCATCGCGCCGTGGCTCCAGGGTGCCGCGGCGCTGCTTCACGACGATCGCTTCGACCCCCGGCAGCGACTCGAGATCCTCGCCCGCGAGCAAGTCAACGTCCTCTGCATGGCCCCGACCGAGTACCGGGCGATCGCCAAGCGCACGACGCTCTCGCCGCTGCCAGCGCTGCGCACGATGGTCGCGGCCGGCGAGGCGCTGAACCCCGAGGTGATCCGTGCCTTCCATGAGGTCACGGGGCTCGACATCCGCGACGGCTATGGCCAGACCGAGACCGGCGCGCTGACCGCCCAGTTCGTCGACGAACCCGTCCGTGCCGGGTCGATGGGCCGCCCGCTCCCCGGAATCGAGCTCGCAATCGATGACGGCGAGCTGGTCCTCACCGACCCGCGCTCGGACCCGACCTTCTTCGTCTCCTACCTCGACGGCCGGGCCGCGCCGGCCCAGGCGCCGTGGCGCACCGGCGACCGCGTCGAGCGCGACGACGACGGCTTCCTGTACTTCGTCGGCCGCGCCGACGACCTGATCATCTCCGCGGGCTATCGGATCGGCCCCGTCGAGGTCGAGTCGGCGCTGGTCTCGCACGAGGCGGTCGCCGAGGCGGCGGTGATCGCCGCCCCCGACGAGGTGCGCGGCCAGGTCGTTCGGGCGATCGTGGTGCTGCGCGACGGGTTCGCACCGAGCGACGATCTGATCGCCACGCTGCAGGATCACGTCCGCCAGGAGACGGCGCCGTACAAGTATCCGCGGATCGTCGAGTTCACCGACGAGCTGCCGAAAACCGCGAGCGGCAAGATCCGCCGCGCGCTGCTCCGCCAGCGCTGACGACCTGGGCGCTCGCTACGCTCAGCCCTGTGAGCGACTCGCGACCACTGATCGGCATCTGCACCAGCCTCGAGCGTGCGAGCTGGGGGATGTGGGATCAGCGTGCGGCGCTGACGCCGATCGGCTACATCGAGGCGGTCCAGCGCGCCGGCGGACTGGTGATGCTGATCCCGCCCGACCGGGAGCTGATCGAGGATCCCGATCAGGCACTCGATCGCCTCGACGGTCTGCTGCTCGCGGGCGGCACCGACATCGACCCGGGCTCCTACGGGGCCGAGCGCGACCCGCAGACGCGCGGCACCGTTCCCGAGCGTGACGACGCCGAGATCGCGCTCGCACGCCGCGCAGTGCAGCGCGACATGCCCGTGCTCGGGATCTGCCGCGGGATGCAGCTGCTGAACGTCGCGTTCGGCGGCACCCTTCACCAGCACATTCCCGATCTCGTCGGCCACGAGGATCATCGCCGCAACCCGGGCAGCTTCGAGAACTCAGACCACGACGTGCACCTGCAGCCCGGCTCGCTCGCCGAACGCGCCGCCGGCGAGGCGCTGCACGGCACCAAGTCCCACCACCATCAGAGCGTCGATCGGGTCGGCGAGGGTCTGGTCGTGACCGGCCACTCGGTGCTCGACGAGATCCCCGAGGCGCTCGAGGCGCCGGCCTGCCGGTTCGTGCTTGGCGTCCAGTGGCACCCTGAGGCCGACGAGGAGAGCCGGATCGTCGGCGCGCTCGTCGAGCGGGCGCGCGAGTACCGCTCAGCCGCCGTCTGAGCCAAGCATCCTCGGCTCGAGATAGCCGGCCGATCTGACCGCCTCGAGCACCTGCGCCGCGTGCGAGGTTCCGCGCGTTTCGAGCACGAGCTGGATCCCTGTCTCGCGGACGTGGAGGTCGATCCCCTCGCGGATGTGCTGGACGTCTTGGAGGTTCGCGCCGTGCTCGCCGACCAGCGTCAGCAGCTGAGCGAGCGAGCCCGGGCGGTCGGGCAGCCGCACGAGCACCACCAGCCGCCTGCCCACCTGGCTCTCGTGGCGCCGGGCGACCTCGGCCAGCAGGCCCGGGTCGACGTTGCCGCCGGACAGGACCACGACGTTGGTGCCCTCGCTGCTGAGCCGCAGCCGCCCGGCGAGCACCGCCGCGACGCCGACCGCGCCGGCGCCCTCGACGACGAGCTTCGCGCGCTCCATCAGGAACACCATCGCCTCGGCGACCTCGTCCTCCTCGACGACCACGATCTCATCGACCCAGTGCCGGATCAGTCCCAATGTGAGCTCGGCCGGGCGTTTGACCGCGATCCCGTCGGCGATCGTGAGCGGCGACGCGACCGCGACCGGGGTACCGGTCTCGAGCGACTCGAGAAACGGAGCGCAGCTCGCGACCTGGACGCCGATCACCTTGACCTCCGGACGCTGGGTCTTGAGCGCGATCGCGATGCCGCTGATCAGCCCGCCACCCCCGACCGGAACGATCACGCGGGCGATATCGGGGACCTGCTCGAGCAGCTCGAGCCCGAGTCCCCCCTGCCCCGCGATCACCTCGGGATCGGCGAACGGATGCACGAACGCGAGTCCGCCCTCGTCGGCGCGCGCACGCGCGGCGGCAAGCGGCTCGTCGACCGTCTCGCCGCCGAGCTGCACCTTCGCGCCCAGCGCGGTCGCGGCCTCGACCTTCGAGATCGAGGCGCTGCGAGGCATGAACACCTCGCACGGCACCCCCCGCGCGCGCGCCGCGTACGCGACCGCCTGCGCGTGGTTGCCGGCGCTTCCAGTGACGACCCCGTGGCGGCAGTCCTCGCCGAGCGAGCTGATCTTGGCGAGCGCCCCGCGCAGCTTGAACGAGCCGGTCCGCTGCAGGTTCTCGGCCTTCAGCGCGATCGTCGCGCCGGCGCGCTCGGACAGCGTCTTGCTGCTCAGCACCGGCGTCACCCGGACGACGCCGGCTCCCGCCGCGGCGGCACGCCGAATGTCCTGCAGCGAGACCGGATCGGTGCTCAGCGAGTCAGTCAGAGAGCGCCACCACCGCGTCGATCTCGACCTTGGCGCCACGCGGCAGCGCCGCCACGCCGACCGCAACCCGTGCCGGCGGGTCTGATTCGAAGAACGAGCCGTAGACCTCGTTGACCGACGCGAACGAACCCATGTCGGTCAGGTAGACGGTCATCTTGACAGCGTCGCCGAGGCTGACCCCCGCCGCCTGGCAGACAGCGGCCAGGTTCTCGAGGCACCGGCCCGCCTGGTCGGCGGCATCTCCGTCGACGATCTCCCCGGTACGTGGGTCGAGCGGGATCTGCCCTGAGCAGAACAGCAGACCGCCCGCGCGCACCGCGTGGACATATGGCCCGACCGCCTCGGGAGCGTCTGGGGCTGTGAGCGACTCGCGGTTTGCTGACAAATGATCTTCTCCTGATGAATCTGGTGGCCGATGTAAGCGTATTCCTAGCGTGAGCAGCCGGGTAGGCTGAAGCTCGTGCCCAATCGCCTCGCGGCCGAGACGTCGCCCTACCTGCTGCAGCACAAGGAAAATCCCGTCGACTGGTATCCGTGGGGCGATCAGGCGCTGGCACGAGCGCGGGAGGAGGACAAGCCGCTGCTCGTGTCGATCGGCTACTCGGCGTGCCACTGGTGCCACGTGATGGAGCGCGAGTCCTTCGAGGACCCCGAGATCGCCGCGGTCATGAACGAGAACTTCGTGTGCATCAAGGTCGACCGCGAGGAGCGGCCCGACGTCGACGCGATCTGCATGGAGGCCTGCCAGGCGATGACCGGCCACGGCGGCTGGCCGCTGAACACGTTCCTGACCCCCGAGCAGGCGCCGTTCTACGCCGGCACCTACTTCCCGCCGCAGCAGGGCCGCGGAATGCCGAGCTGGCGGATGCTGCTCGAGGCGATCGCCGACGCTTGGGACAAGCGCCGCGAGGAGATCCGCGAGCAGGGAGCGCGGGTCGTCGTCTCGCTCGGCGCGACCGCCAGGATCGAGCCGTCCGCCGATCCGATCCGCGAAGAGCTGCTCGACAACGCGCTCGCCAACCTCCGCGCGACGTTCGACGCCGCCAACGGCGGCTTCGGCGGCGCGCCGAAGTTCCCACCCGCCTCGACGATCGAGTTCCTGCTCGCGCGCGGCGAGCGCGAGATGTCGCTGGCGACGTTGCGGGCAATGGCGCAGGGCGGGATCTACGACCAGCTCGCGGGCGGCTTCTCGCGCTACGCGGTCGACGCGACCTGGACCGTGCCCCACTTCGAGAAGATGCTCTACGACAACGCCCTGCTCGCACGGGCCTACCTGCACGGCTGGCAGGTCTCGGGCGAGGAGCGGATGCGCGAGGTCTGCTGTGAGACGCTCGACTGGGCGCTGCACGAGATGCGCGGACCCGACGGCGGCTTCTGCGCGGCGCTCGACGCCGACTCCGAGGGTGTCGAGGGCAAGTACTACGTATGGCTCGACAACGAGCTGCGCACGGTGCTGGGCGAGCTCTACGACGACGCGGTCGAGTACTTCCGCCCGCGCCCGTTCGAGCACGGGTCAGTCGTGCTCGAGGGTCGCGGGCCGGTCCCCGACTCGTTGGCGGAGATCCGCGCACGGCTGCTCGACGCCCGCTCGATGCGCGTCCGCCCCGGGCTCGACGACAAGCGCCTGACCTCGTGGAACGCGCTGATGATCTCGGCGCTGGCCGAGGCCGGCGCCGTGCTCGGGCGCACCGACTACCTGGCCGCCGCCGTCGGCTGCGCGTCGTACCTGCTCAACGAGCGGCGCAGCGCCGACGGGAGGCTGCTGCGGACGCCGCGGATCGAGGCCTTCCTCGAGGATCACGCGTACCTGCTCGAGGCGCTGATCGAGCTGTATGAGGCGACCTTCGACCCGCGCTTCTACCACGAGGCGATCGCGCTCGCCGACACGATGATCGCGCGCTTCTCCGATCCCGAGCGTGGCGGCTTCTACACGACCGCCGAGGACCAGGAGGCGCTCGCGAGCAGGCGCAAGGACCTCGAGGACTCGCCGATCCCGTCGGGCAGCTCGGCGGCGGCGTACGGGCTGCTGCGGCTGTCACTGATCTCCGGCGATGGCAAGTACGAGCGCCACGCACTCGGGGTCCTGCGGCTGATGTTCACGATGGCCGGCCGCCATCCCCACGCCTTCGGCCACCTGCTGCAGGCGGTCGACTTCTACCTGGCGCCGGTGCGCGAGGTCGCGATCGTCGGACCCGATGCCGACGAGCTCGTTCGCGCCGTGCGCGCCGAGTTCCGCCCCCACGTGGTGCTCGCCGGCGGCCCCGCCGACGGGGTGCCACTGCTCGAGGGCCGCGACCCGGTCGACGGGCGCGCGGCGGCATACGTGTGCGAGCACTTCGCGTGCAGGGCGCCGGTCACGACGCCCGAGGAGCTGGCGGCGTCTCTGTAGGTGTTCGGGTCGGCGCATGCGCCGACCCGCCGGTCCGTGCATGCACGGACCGGGGCCGGGGTGCATGCACCCCGGCCTTCCGCTCTACAGCACCGGGAGGTAGCGCTCGAGCTCCCACGGGGTCACTTGGACCCGGTAGTCGTCCCACTCCTGGCGCTTGATCTCGATGTAGCGGTTGAACACGTGCTCGCCGAGCGTGCGGAGCACGAGCTCGGACTCGGCGGTCAGCTCGATCGCCTCGCCCAGCGTCTCGGGCAGCTGCTCGATCCCCAGCCGCCGGCGCTCGTCGCCGGACAGGTGGTAGAGGTTCTTCTCCATCGGTTCGGGCAGCTCGTAGCCGTGCTCGATCCCCTCGAGCCCCGCCTGGAGCAGCACCGCGAAGGTCAGATACGGATTGCAGGCCGGGTCCGGACAGCGCAGCTCCATCCTCGTCGCCTGCTCCTTGCCGGGGTGATAAAGCGGCACACGCACGAGCGCCGAGCGGTTGCGGCGCGACCAGGCCGAGTAGACCGGCGCCTCGTAGCCTGGGACCAGGCGCTTGTAGGAGTTGACCCACTGCGCGAAGATCGAGCAGATCTCGCGGGCGTGGCGGAGCTGGCCGGCGATGAACGCCTTGCCGACGTCGGACAGGTAGTACTGGTCCTCGGCATCGAAGAAGGCGTTGCGCTCGCCGCGGAACAGCGACTGGTGGGTGTGCATCCCTGACCCGTTCTTGCCGAACAGCGGCTTGGGCATGAAGGTCGCGTGGAGCCCGTACTTCATCGCGTATTCCTTGACCGTGATCCGGTAGGTCATGCAGTCGTCGGCCATCTTCAGCGCGTCGGCGTAGCGCATGTCGATCTCGTGCTGGCTCGGACCGACCTCGTGGTGCGCGTACTCGGTGTGGATCCCGAGCTGCTCGAGCGCGAGCACCGTCTCGCGGCGCAGATCGCTGCCGGCGTCGAGCGTGGTCAGGTCGAAGTAACCACCCTCGTCGAGCACCTCGGTCGACTTCGAGTCGCGAAAGTAGAAGTATTCGAGCTCGGGGCCGACGAAGTAGTTGTCAAAGCCCATCGCGCCCGCCCGCTTGATCGCGCGCCGCAGCACGTACCGGGGGTCGCCCTCATACGGCGTGCGCTCCGGCGTCTGGATGTCGCAGAACATCCGCGCCACCCCCTGCTCGACCGGCCGCCAGGGCAGCACGGCGAAGGTCGTCGGGTCGGGCATCGCGATCATGTCCGATTCCTCGATCGGGTTAAAGCCGGTGATCGACGAGCCGTCGAATCCCATCCCTCCCTCGAACGCGTCAGGAAGCTCGGTGACGTTGACCGAGAACGACTTCAGCTGGCCGAGGATGTCGGTGAACCACAGGCGGATGAAGCGGATGTCGCGCTCGGCGGCGAGCGCCATCACGTCGTCTGCGGTCAGGGGGTGATCGCTCATCGCGGGGCGGAACTGGTCAGGGGGTAATCGCTCATCGCGGGGCGGAACGTTACTTGCCGGACCCGGACGGAAGCCCTACCCTCATCCGCGATGAGGCTCCGCTGTGTGATCGTGGTGGCAGGGCTGGTGCTCGCTGTGTGCGCGTACGCAGGTGCGGCGCCGCGCTCGCCGGTGTGCGGACCGGCCGGCGCCCACACGCTTGCGTCGAGCTCCTCGGCGCGCGTCTACTCGAGATCTGAAGCTGTGTTCGGCTGCGCGGCAGGGGGGGCCCGGAGCTATCGGCTCGGGCAACTGGGCTTCTGCAACATCGCCAACCGGATCTCGCCGGTCGTCCTCGCCGGCACCGTCGCCGCCTTTGGCAGCGAGCGCTGCGGCGTCGACACCGCCTCGAGCCAGGTGATCGTCCGCCGCCTGAGCGACGGCGGCACGCTCAGCCGCTCGCCGGCGATCACGGCCGCGTACGGCGCCGAGGCGTTCCAGGAGGTCACCGCGGTCGTCGTCAAGCCCGACGGGGCGGTGGCCTGGATCGCGACGATCCACGGGATCGGCGTCTCCGGCAGCCCGGTCGAGGTCCACGAGCGCGACCCGCACCGGGCCGCGCTGTTGCTCGACAAGAGCGACTCGATCAGGACCGGCTCGCTGCGCCGCCACGGCTCGCGGGTGAGCTGGCGCGACGGCCGCTCGCTGCGCTACGCGACCCTCGGCTGAGGGGCGCGGCGCGGCGTCGGGCGGGGGGCGCCAACGCGGCCCTCAGCCGACGGCTGAGACTGGGTCGAGACCGGCGCGCTACTGACGAGCCGGGCGCGGCGGAGGATGCTGCTGGTGTGGGAAACGTCCGCCTGAGGCTGCTCGCGCTCGCGAGCGGCCTGATCGCCGTTGCAGGCCTCGGCGCGCTCGCGGCCGGCGCGCAGGCGGCGTCGCTGTTCGACAACGGCTGCCTGCATGGGGCGCCGCCAGGGTGGGTCGCGGCGCCCTCGAAGCCCGGCGATCAGTTCGTGATCTACTCGCCGCCAGGCGACGCGAACATGGCCAAGGACGGCGCCGCCCAGATCCGGAGCAAGGACATCTTCGGCTACTACGAGCAGCACCTGAAGATCGCCCACCTCGGCTACGGCAACCAGGCCGCGTCTGGGCGATTCGAGATCTTCCTCGACCCGGATCTGCGCTCGGCGCTGAAGGACGCGGACGGCGTCGAGGCGTCGCGATGCGAGAACCCGGCGCGCGCAGCGATCGCCGTCTACACCGGGATCGGCGACGCCGAGGAGTATCACGCCACCCTCGCCCACGAGCTGTTCCACGCCGCTCAGGCCCAGCTCGCCGGCGACTTCGACGACAACTGGTTCTACGAAGCGACCGCGACCTGGGCCGAGACCCGCTTTGGCTACTCGACGCCGCGCGCCTACAGCACCAGCGTCACCGATCACCCGGGACTGCCGATCGATTCGTTCTCGCAGGCGATCGACGGCGCCGACACACACGAGTACGGGGCGTGGACGTTCGTCGCGTGGCTGTTCAGCCGCCACAAGATCGGCTGGGACGATCTGCGCCAGAGCTTCGCCGCCTCGGCGCACAGCGACGCGACCAAGGCGCTGAGCTCGATCCTGGAGGGCGCCGGCGACCGGCTCGGCGAGGAGGTCGCGTCGTTCTGGGCTGACCACACGAACGAAAAGCCGCAGTTCGGCCCGACCGCGAAGATGACCGGCGTCTCGGTTTCCGAGGGGACGCAGACCAACGAGTTCCCGATCGCGGACCCGTTGGGGGCCCGCGTCCTGCGCCTGCACCCGAGCGCGAAGGTCAACCAGCTCGTTGTGATCATCCACAAGCTGCCAGCCGACGTGAAGGTCGATGTGCGAACCGGAAAGGACAAGTACTGGCCGCTCGCCTCGGGCCACTCGTTCGACGAAACGTTCTGCCGCGGCGGCGCGATCACGGGATCGCTCGCGCTCCCCTCGACCGGCGACGTGCGGATCGCGATCACCTCGCTGCCGGGCGCCGCGTCCCAGAACGTCAAGCTCAAGCTGATCGGCGACCACAAGGCGTGTCCGAAGCAACTCGAGATCCAGCCAGGTCTCGCCGTCGGGCAGCTCCACCTGGGGATGACCGAGAAGGAAGCGGCGCGCGCGGCGTTCAAGCACAAGTGGGTCACCAAGAACATCAAGACGCCATACGGCGTGTTTCGCAGCGGGGCGTTCGCCGACGCGCCCGGAGCGCTGGTCGTCGGCGACTTCGACAACGGCCGGCTGGCGCTGCTGATGGGCGCCGGCGATCGCTTCCGCACCAGCGACGGGCTGACGATGCTCGTGTTCTTCAACCTGTTCTACAACGCGAATCCCTCGGCCGGGCCGATCATCATTCCCGGGAGCACGCTCGACGAGTTCGGCGGTAGCTGCCACCCGCTGCACGGCGATGATCCCCCCGGTCGCTATTGCGTCCGCGAGGGGCCCAAGACGCGCTACACGTTCGCGACCGCCGAGCAGATCAACCCGTGTCCGCCGATCCATCTCGATGACGGCGAGGTCATTGGCGGCGATTGCGGCTACCCGACCGAGTTCTACATCTCCTATATCGGCGTCGCGACGAGCCGCGGCATCAAGTTCCTGAGCGCCGTCTTGGCGAGCGTCAAGTAGGGCGGTGGGTCTGGGCGCCCCGGGACGCTAGCCCGGGCGAGCGCTCTGTGGCGGGGCGGAGCCGCTAGCGGGGCAAGCGCTCTGTGGCGGGGCGGAGCGCTAGGCCGATCAGACGCCGGCGGAGACGCGGTCGCCGAGCCACCGGTTGGCCCAGCGCTGCAGCTCGGACAGCGCCGGCTCGAGCTCGCGGCCCATCGGCGAGAGCTCGTACTCGACCCGCAGCGGCGGGCCCGGGATCACCGTGCGCTCGACGATCCCCCGCGCCTCGAGCTCCTTCATCCGCTCAGACAGCAGCCGGTCAGAGAGCTCAGGGACGGCCTGGGCCACTTCGGAGAACCGAAGCGGCCCGTCCATCAATACGCGCAGGATCGCGCCGGTCCACCGGCGCCCGATCAGCTCGACCGCCTCGTGATACAGCGGGCAGCAGCTTGTGGTTCGAGAACCGCTGTGGCCACCGGCCGTGTGCTCTCGGGCGCACATGTGAAATAGAGCTTACGCCGCTTGCAGCGCGCGCGACGCCTCCGAAGAGCCATCGACCGGCACCTCGCCGGCGACGTTGACCATCGCGGTGAACCCCTCGAGCGCCACCGCGGCGATCGCCTCGAGGATCTGTTCATCGTCCCAACCGGCCTCTCTGGCCTCCTCGTGGAGGTGCATCGCGGGACGGCCGCCGTCCTCGAGCAGCGCCTTCAGGTAGCGCAGCAGAGCGGCCTCACGCTCGTCGTTGGAGGTGAACTGGCGCGCGAGTGCGACCTCGTCAAGGGCCAGGCCGGCGCCACGCGCCGTGCGCGAGTGCATCGCGATCCCGGGCTCTGAGTGGTAATGCTCGGCGACGGCGAGGGCGATCCGCTCGAGCGTGGCCAGGGTCAACTTCCCATGACGGAGCTCGGACCGGAAGCGGGCATATGCCCGCAACGCAGCCGGTGAGCCGGCGAGCACGCCGAGGAAGTTGGGCAGCTGGCCACCGGAGGCAAGCGCACCGCGCAGCACGGCGGCCGAGCCTTCGGGCGCCGTTAGGTCGTCATGGATTTGGAATCTGCTCATCGAAGTCTTCATCTTGGGCCACCAGGGATCAGGGAACGGGAAGCAGTCGCTACCAACCGTCCTTCACTTTCGAGACCTGCTTACGGTTGATAAGTCTAAATGGCTATTGCCAATTGCACAAGGGGCTGGCACGGTCACAAGCGGCAGATGCGGTCCTTCGTGTCTCGGCTCCGCACAGCCTCCGCGTGAGCGACTCGCTAATCCTTAGACGCCGGGCATATCCACTTACTTCCTTATACGAACGCACGTAAACGCCCGATCAGTGCGACGTGCGAGACGCGTAAGAGGTCGCGCGGCGTGGGCGCTCAGACGCGACGCGATACCTGGACCCGGGCCGAGCCGCCGCCGCTCAGAAGCGACGCGATGCCTGGGCCCGGGCCGAGCCGCCGCCGCTCAGAAGCGACGCGATGCCTGGGCCCGGACGACGGCGTGGGCGTGGGTCGCAGCCCGTGCGGTCGCGTGGGTTCTGGTGGCAGCGTGCGAGCTCGTGGCGGCCACGAGGATCAACAGCACGCCGAGCAGCACCGCCCACATCGCGACGCGGTCGGGTTTGAACCCGGGGCGCTCGTACCGCGGGCGCTGCGGCCGACGGCGGTCGTAGGTCGAGGCCGCCCAGCCCTCGGCGCCACGACCGGTGATCGTGATCGTGCGCCGCCCGGGCGCAGTCGTGGCCGCCGACAGGGGCGCGGGGCTGACCGCGGCGGCCGAGATCGCGGTCCTCGCGGCCGAGACCGGTGCGGTCCTCGCGGCCGAGATCGGTGCGGTCCTGGCGGCCGAGATCGGTGCGGTCCTGGCGGGCGGTCCCGCCTGCGGCGCCGGGCGCGAATTCGATCGGGCGCGGCGAGCGCCGGGGCGCTCGACCGGGCGCAGCTCGGCGCGCGCCTGCCGCAGCTCCTCGGCTCGGGCGGCGCGGCGCGGCTCGAGCGGCTCGGAGCGCGGGATCGACCGCGTGCTGCGACGGTCCTCGCGGCGCGCGGGCCGAGACGCGTCGCGGACGGACTGGCGCGGGGCCTCGCGAGACGCGTCGCGGGGGGACTGGCGGGGCGCCTCGCGGGGCGTGTCGCGAACGGACTGGCGGAGGCCTCGCGGGCGGACGGCCCGCGATCCTCGTCCCCGGCTGAGCGCTCACGCGCCGGCCGGGTCTCGCTCCAATCGTCCCTGCGGCTCATCCAGTCGTCTTCGTGGCTGGACCAAGCATCCTCACGGCTCGGTCGACCTTGGCCAACGGAAACGCCTGATTGCGGCATCCAAACCGTCCTCTTTCGTGTGCTTGCGGGGTTAGCTGACGGGCTCGCACCGAAAGAGCGGCGCTACGCGCTAAGGCGATTAGCCCCAACAACTTGGGTCCCCCGCTTCCTCGTTGTCCGGTGTGACCGGCGAAGGCGGGAATTCAGCTGTACGGGGGCAGGATCCTAACAAGCAGCGTGGACGCGAGCGTCGCCACCCGGGGCCCACGAGGGGCCGCCCGGCGCGCTACTCCTTGCCGGCAACTCTGCCGACGAACTGGGCGACCTGCCGCGCCTGCTCGCCCTGGATGACGGCCGCCGGCATCGTGCCGTAGCCGAGACAGCTCTGGTTCGAACCAGGGGGCGGATCCTGCAGGCAGCCGTTGTTGATCGTGTTGAGCACGAGCTGGGTCGGAGGCTGGAGCTGGTCCAGGTTGGGTCCGACCTTGCCGACGGCGTTGGCGGCGGCGAGCGTGTGGCAGACGGAGCAGTGCTGGCCGAACAGCTCGCGGCCCGTCTTCTCCGCCGCGGTCAGCTTGATGCCGCCGACCTGGGCACTCGCGTTCGAGTGATTCCCGGTCAGCATCAGCAGCGGGATCACGATCCCAAAGCCGACGTAGGTGACGACGAACACGGTGCCCATCACCCGGCGACCGCCGCGGGACTGCGACTGCAGCGTCGCGCGAGCGCCGCCGAGACCACCGCGAATCGCGACGAAGAACAGCGCGAACGCGAGCACGACCCAGAAGGCGATGAACCCGATGACGGCAAGCACGGCGCGGGCACCTTATCGCGCCTGGCCCCTCGAACGTCGCTAGCTCGCGACCGCCGAGGCGGCCGGCAGAGGCCCGCCGGCGCCTCCGCTAGCTCCCGCCGATCGTCCGAAACGGGTACAGGTTCGCGAAGTCCAGCAGGAACAGCGCAACCCAAACAGCGACCAGGACCAACGGCAGGCGGCGGACGCTGAACCACCTCCTCGCGTTCGGCAGCCACGCGAGCCCCAGCAGCCGCGCAACCCCGATGTACAGGGCGGGCATCGTCACAACCATGTAGTACAGGTAAGTGGTGCGCTGATCGATCGCGTGGAACAGCTCCGGTGGTAACCACGTTCCGAGCGCCCACGCCAGCACGAGGAACGAGAGCTGGTCGCGGCGACGGATCGCCCACCAGAGGTTGAGGATCAGCGCCAGCCAGCTCGTCAGCAGCAGCACCCGGCTGATCTCGCCCCGGAACCACAGCAGCTTCTGGTTGGCGATCACCTTGCCGCCTGAGCTGACGGTTCGGGAGGTCGCGTAGTACGTGATCGCCTTGCGATTGATCCAGAACTCGGTCGGCGCAGCGGCGATCCCATTCGGCGAGCCTTGATCGCGCAGCTTGGAGGCGAACTTGTTCATGAACGCGAAGTGGTTGCACGCGTCCTTCCAGATCAGCGCGTACCGGCAGATCGCGGCCTCACCACGATCGACCGGACGGCCGCCGCTGTACGGCGTAACGGCGGTGTCGAGGATCGTCAGCAGAGTGAAGTAGGTGAAGACGGTTACGGCGATCATGACCAGCGCGCGCAGCAGGTGATGCCGCAGGCCGGAACGCCTCCCGGCCCGCCCAGGGGCCGGGACGGGCGAGGGGCCCGGATCGGCGGCTGGGGGTTGAGAGCCGGGTGGCGGGGCCGGGGGTTGCGAGCCGGGGTCCTGGACCGGCGGTTGAGAGCCGGGGTCCGGGGCCAGGGGTGCGGAGTCCCCGGCGGGGGACGGCGCGGCGGGGGTTTCGGGCGGTGGCGGCGCGGTGGCGGCGGACGGCGCGGCGGGGGTTTCGGGCCGGGGCGGCGCGGTGGCGGCCGCGGATGACGCGGCGGCGGCCGGGGATGCCGCGGCCGGGGCCGCGCGGGATGGGGCGGCGGCCGCGAGGGCCGGGGCGGCGGCCGCGAGGGCCGGATCCGCGCGCTGCTTCCTGGCCACGCGGCGGTTCCAGAGGGCCGCGGCGCCGCGCATCAGCTCGAGCAGCACCAGCACGAACACCGTGTAGCCCGCGAACTCCTTCACGCAGGAGCCGATCCCGATCACCAGTCCCGACAGCCACGGCCGCCGGCGAAGGTATAACCCGGCCCCGGCGAGCATGAACGGAACGGTGTAGATGTCGAGCACGGCGATCCGGGACGAGACGACCCAGAGGTTGTCGAAGGTCGCCAGGGAGGCTGCACCGAGCGCCAACCACGAGCTGCCACCGGCGCACCGCACGAGCCAGTACAGCAGCAGGATCGCCGCCAACCCGAAGATGACGGCCGTTATCCGCCAGCCGAACGCGTTGTCGCCGAATGTCTTGATGCTCCCAGCGATAATCAGCTTTCCCAGCTGCGGGTGCTCGCCGTTCGGATCGTCACCGGCCGGCGCCGCTTGGTAGTAGACGTCACCCGAGGTGATCCGCTCGCCGGCGATCACCCGGGCGGCGGATACGTAGTAGCGCTCGTCGAAGACGTAGCCCTGCGAGGGCGGCTTGGCGACCGGTGTCGTGATCCGGTAGACGCGCACGCCGACGGCCAGCACGCAAAGCAGCCCGAGCAGCACGAGCGGCGCTCGTGGGTGGGCCAGCCAAACTCGCGGACCGCGCCGGGACGCCGCCGGCGCCGGCAGGTGCTCCTCTGCAAGCGAGGTCATGTCCGGCGCTCGGACCGCGGCGTCACCGGCATCCTCGCCCGGGTTCGATCATCGCCGCCGCCCAGACGCAAAGCTCATGACCGGCGGCGCGACGGCCCGGAAGTCCTCGGCATCGGTGCCGCCGGCAGCGACTTGATCGTCCCCATCCGCCTGCCCGCGCCGGCCATCCGCCTGCTCACGTCCGCCTCCGCCCGCCGCGGCCTGCTCTGCCGCCCGAGCGCGGCGGACCTGCTCGTCGAGCATCGAGAACTCCTTGACCTCCGCCACCAGTCGGTCGGGCGCCGAGATCGACCCGATCTTGTCGACGAGCACGTTGATCGCACCGCCTGCGGCGGCGAATCGTTCGAGCTTACCCTCGACCAGCATCAGCGGTTCGGTGCGCACAGTCAGACGATTGCTCTCATACACCTTGGCGGGAACGATCAGGTTGATCGTGCCATGCTCGTCCTCGAGCAGGACGAACACGATGCCATTGGCGGTCCCCGGACGCTGTCTGGCCACGACCAGACCGCCGATGAGGACCCGGGTCCCGTGCTCGAGCGACTCTAGATCCCGGCTGGTCACCGAGCCCGCGGGCAGCCGCTTTCGCAGCAGCGCGAGTGGATGCGTCTTGACCGTCACACCGGTCGTCCCATAGTCGGCGAGCATCTCCTCCCAGGCCGAGAGGTCACGCAGCTTCGGCGGTGCGGGCAGGTCGAGGGGCAGAGCCAGCTGGGTTCCACCCGGGACGTTGTGCCCGGGCGTGGCCACGCCAAGCTGCCACAGGGCGATACGCCGAGCCGAGCTGGGCTCGGCTCCTTCGACGAGCGAGTCGCATGCTCCCGACCAGGCAAGCAGCTCGAGCGAGGGAGCGCCGGTGCCGGCTCGCGAGGCGAGCTCCGAAAGGCTGCGAAAGCGACCCGCGGCACGGCGCGCTGAGGTCAACTGCTTGACCTCGTGCTCACGAACCCCTCTGACATAGCCGAGGCCGATCCGGACCCGGCCGTGCTCCGGTGGGCCGATCCCCGCGTGCTCCAGCGGGCGGACCCGGCCGTGCTCCGGTGAGCCGATCCCCGCGTGCTCCAGGTCTCGTCGCGGGCCGCCGAGCTCGATCTCGCATTCCACCTCGCTCTCGTTGACATCCGGCGGCAGCACCTCGATTCCGCGCCGCTGCGCCTCGTGGACGAGCGCGTCGGGTGGATAGAAGCCCATCGGCTGCTCGTTGAGCAGCGCGCACAGGAACTCGGGGGCGTAGTGAACCCGAAGCCACGTCGATTGGTAGGCAAGCAGACCGAACGCGGCGCCGTGTGCTTTCGGAAAGCCAAAGCCCGAGAAGCCCTGGACCATCGAGAACACGCTCTCCGCCAGCTGCTCGTCGACTCCGTGCAACCGCTTGGCGCCGGCAACGAAGCGACGGTGGTAGGCCTCGATCGCCGCCTCGGAGCGCTTGCGGCTCATCGCCCTGCGCAGTCCTTCCGCCTCCCCGGTCGAGAAGCCGGCGAATGCGATCGCCACCTCGAGCACCTGGTCCTGGAAGATGATCGTCCCGAGGGTCTCGCCCAGCACCGGCTCGAGCGACGGATGCTCGTAGGGGACCTGATAGGTCGGGTCGACGCGCAGCCGCTGGCGTCGCTCGATGTATGGGTTGACCGCGCCGCCCTGGATCGGGCCGGGACGCACGATCGCCACCTGGATCGTCAGGTCCTGGAGGTTCTCCGGCCGCGTTCGGCGCAGCGACTGCATCTGCGCCCGGCTCTCGATCTGGAACACCCCGGTCGTGTCGGCGTTCTGGATGCACTCATAGGTGCCGGGATCGTCGTAGGGGATCCTCGAGAGGTCGATCTGCTCACCTCGCGTCCGGGCAATCATCTCGACCGCCCGCTCGACAGCCGACAGCATCCCCAACCCGAGCAGGTCGATCTTCAAAAAGCCTGCATCCGAGCAGGAGTCCTTGTCCCACTGCGAGATCTGGCGACCCTCCATCGCGGCCGGCACGATCGGGCAGCAGTCGACCAGCGGACGGGTCGAGACGATCATCCCCCCGGAGTGCTGCGAGAGGTGGCGCGGAAGGCCATGCGCCTCCGCGGCAAGCCGGGCCAGCCATTCCCACCGGCCGCTCGAGCCCCGGCGGTCCTGCCTGTTCGCGTTGTTCGCGTTGCGATGCTCACCGGGCGCGGAGCGGGCGCCGGCGCTAGCGGATCCGGCAGCCGGCGATCCGCCGCCGGCCTCGGGTGGCGGAATTCCGAACGCGCTCTCGATGTCACGAGCGACCTCGCGCGCATCCCATCCCTCGCTGCCCCGAGCGACGCGCTCGATCTCTCCGTGCGGTAACCCGAGTGCCTTGCCCAGCTCGCGGATCGCGCCGCGAGCCCGATAGGTCGGAAACGCGGCGACCAGCGCCGATCGATCGTGCCCGTAGCGCTCGTGCACCCTGGGGATCAGGACCTCTCTGATATCGCGCGGGAAGTCGAGATCGATGTCGGGCAACGAGGTCAGCTCGTCGTTCAGAAAGCGCCCAATCAATAGCTCGTTGGCGATCGGGTCGACGTGCGAGAGGCCGGTCAGATAGCAGACGATCGAGGAGACGCTCGAGCCACGCCCGCGGCCAGGAGGCAGCAGCGCCCGAGCGGTGTCAGGGCCGCGGACCTCGACCGCGACCTCACGCGCGAGCTCGAGCATGTCGTGATGCAGCAGGAAGAAGCCGGGCAGGCCCAGCTTGTCGATGATCCGGAACTCCTCCTGCAGCCGTGCCAGCGCGGTATCGCGCACGTTCGCGGGCGCGCCCTCGTATCTGTCGTGAAGTCGCGCATCGCACAGCTCTGACAGCTTGCGCATCGCCATCTCATCCTCGGCGCCCGGGTAGCGGTAGCCGAGATCGCTGCTCAGATCGAACCTCAGGCCTTCGGCTAGCCGGGCCGTCTCGGCGACCGCCTCGGGGTACTCGGGAAAGCGGGCAGCCATCGCCTGCGGCGAAGCCATCACGTGGCTGAAGTTGCCGCGCCGGTGGGGCTCTGAGGCATCGAGGGTCATGTGCAGGCGCACGGCGACGAGCGCGTCCTGAAGCGGCGCCCGAGAGCGAGCGTGGGCGTGCACGTCGCCCGTGGCCACGCACCTCACCCCGAGCCGCTGCGCGAGCCCGGCCAGCCGCCGGTTGCGCGCCCGGTCGTCGCGAAGGAACGGGCGTTGCAACTCGATCCTCAGCCGATCGGCTCCGAATCCGTCGAGCAAGCGCCCGAGCGTGGGCTCGTCGTGCACGCCGTGGAGGGCGCACCCGCTCAGGCAGACGAGACCCGCTGCCCGATCAAGGACGTCCGACAGCTGGACGAAGGGCTGCGAGGGAGGGCCCGGCTTCTCGCGCGTGTGGGCGTGCGCGCGGGTCAGGATTCGGCAGAGATTCGACCAGCCCCGGGCATCCTTGACGAGCAAGGTCAGGTGCCTGCCATCGTCGAGATCCACCTCCGCACCGTGGATCGGGCGCAGACCGAGGGCGCGGGCGCAGACGGCGAACTCCATCGACCCGGAGACCGTGTTGTGGTCGGTCAGCGCGGTCGCGCGATACCCGAGCTCAAGCGCGGCGGCGACGATCTCGTCGGGCAGCGACGCGCCGTCGAGGAACGAGAAGGCAGAGTGGCAGTGGAGTTCGACATACGACACGAACGTATGTTCGCATTTTGTCCGGATGGCTGCCCCCACGCTGCCAGACCCGGACGGCGTTCAGATTCAACGGCGGTCAGGTTCGACGGCGGTCAGGTTCGATCGCGCTCAGGTTCGTGGCGGTCAGGTCCGATCGCGCTCAGGTTCGTGGCGGTCAGGTCCGACGGGGGTCAGGTTCGACGGCGGTCAGGTCGTGGGCGTGGAGGCCCGGAGCGCCGAACCCGACCGGCGGAGGGTCAGCCGGCGGCCTGGACGAGGTCGCGTCCGGGCTCGATCCGCCAGCGGCGGGCGACCGTCTCAAGTCGCTCGTCGAGGCCCCAGCGATCGGCGAGCTCCTCGCCAGTGTGAACTGGGCTACCGCCCTTGAGAGCCATGCAGCCGGTGTTGTCGCCGAGCGAGCGGATCGTCGCTACGTCCTCCTCGGAGAGCCTGATCTCGGCCGGCAGTGCCGCCAGCTCGGCGCGCTTACGCTCGATCGGGCGGGCCGCCGGCCCGATCTCCTGGATCAGCGTCGGCACGGTGCATGCGACCGCCGGGTGGGCGAGATTCCACTGGCAGGCGAGCTGGATCAACGTCAGCCCGGCGAGGTCGGCGATTGGTCGCATCGTCTCGAGCCGCTCGCAGCCGGCCTCGATCCACCCGGCTGGGCGGAAGCTGCGGTGATCCTGAGAGAGCAGCTCCTGCCCCGGCCTCACATCGTCGAAGAACAGGCCGCCGTAGTCGACAACGCGCGTGATCACCTTCACATCGTTCGCGGCCGCGGCGCCGAGGCACAGCTCGCCGGGCCACGGCTCAAGCGGGTTGAGGATGATCATCGCCCAATCGATCACCGGCCCAAAGCGCTCGAGGCAATCGATCACGTCGAGCGTGAAGCCATTGGCCGGGCCGGGGGCAACGCCAAGCCCGCGCGTCAGACCCGCCTCGCGCAGCGCGACCATCCCGTCCCACACCGCATCGCTCGTGTAGCCGGTGCGATCGGGGTTGTGCAGGAGCAGCACGTCGAAGCTGTCGATGCCGCAGCGCTCGAGGCTCTTCTCGGTCGCCATCTTCAGATAGTCGCCGTACGCCGCAGGGCCACGCAGCTGCGGGTCGGTGAAGCGCGGGAAGCCCTTCGCGCCGGCGCGCTCGCCGGTGTAGAAGTCGTGGCCGACGGCGCCGACGACGCGAATGTCCTCGCGCCTGAGAGGGCCGATCGCGCGACCGAGCATCGCATCCGCCTCGCCGGCCCCGTACACGTCAGCGGTGATGACGGTGCGGATCGACTCGTCGGGCGTGACAAGCGCGACGAAGCGGTCATCGTCGATCGGCTCGCCGAAGTGCATGAACCGCCCGCCGCTCCAGGTTCCGACGGCCGCCGGACCGAGCTCGAGCGACTGGTGCTGATCTGTGGTCATCGAGGCGCAGTTTAGGGTCCGCGTTAAACGCTCTGTCACCACGCTTATCGCTGGCGCCACCACCTCCCGCTGATCAGGTCGTGGAACACCACCTCGTTGCGCCCGCAGGTCGTGACGACCTCCCAGTAGCGGCGGCGCAACGGCCGATCCGTCCACCAGCGATCCTCGACCAACCAGGATTCGCGTACGGCGTCGATCTCGCGAGCGTCGACCGTCAGCGGCCGGCCGCTGTCGCCGGCGCTGACCGCAACTCTGCGCGGAACCGAGAGGCGTCGCGGACCGCTCATCTTTCAAATGGGGTCAGCACTGCCCGGCGCTCGGGAAGGCGCGAGCCGGGATCGACCTCGAGCACCCGCAAGGCAGCATCGGGGCCGGCGGCCGCACGCGCCTGGCGGATCGCTTCTCGCAGGCGTGCCTTCCTGATCGCAGCCGAGTCCTCGAGCAGCGACCCCTGATCGCTCGCGGGCGGCCCGAAGCGCTCGATCGCGAGGCGCAGGACCTCGACCGGGGCGGGGATCTGAGCAAGCCTCGGCGCCAGCGCGAGCCGCATCCGCACCGGGTCGGCGAGCGCCTCGCGGAAGACGACCTGCTCGCGCCAAGTACCGCCCTGCTCGACCAGGATCGCGGACAGCACGACTGTTCGCAGCGTTCGGCCACGCCGCTCTCGCCGGGCGAGCAAGCGATCGATCAGCAGACCCAGACCGCGCTCGAGCTGGGTCCCCGAGGTCGCCTCCGGCAGCTCGAGCGCCTCGCGCAGGAAGTCGCTCGCGGGCCGGGGAGCAAGCGCGGCGTCGCCTCCGCTTGCGAGCTCGTGGGCGAGGATCCCCGCGGTTCCAAAGCGATCGGCCAGCGCCGCAGGGGCGACTGCCGCCAGCTCACCCAGCGTTCCGACTCCGAGACGTTCGAGCGACTCTGGCAGTCGACTGAGCGACGGACGGGCACGGAGCAGCGCCACCGGCAGCGAGGCAAGGTATGCACGCGCCTCGATCCTGCCCCCGGTGACGATCACCGGGCGACGGACTCGAGCTCTGGTCGCGGCAGCCACGGCGGCAAAGCGCGACGGTGCGACCCCGTAACGAGCCGGAACTCGAATCGCTCGGCGCACGGCCGCGAGGACCCCGCCGATCCGCTCGCTGTCGCTGAGCGCAAGCCTTCCTCCGTGCAGCCGCAGCAGCCCGCGAGCGTCGAAGCACGCAAGGCCCGGGCGCTCGGGCTCGACGGCCGCGCCGATCGACTCGAGGCGCACGAGCAGCCGCTCCCAGGAGTCCGCGACGCCGGCGGGATCGGGTGGCACGAGCGTCAATCGCGGGCAGCGGGCGAGCGCCTCGCCCAGGCGCATGCCCGGGTGAACGCCAAATGCCTCAGCAGCGAGCGACACCTCTCCGATCGCCTGGGCGCCATGCTCGGGTGCGAGCGCGATTGGTGTCTGCAGCAGTTCGGTCCGGTCACCGGTCGCGACGGAGAGCTGAAAGCGCGGCAGGAGGACGCAGACGATCACGAACGTATGTTCGCATGATCGCCGGACGGACCCCGGCAGTGGGATGACCGGATTGGCGACAGGCCACCCGGTGGTACGGTGATTCCTACGTGGCACCCACCGACTTCGGAAAGCTCGCCATCAGAAGCGCTCAGACCCTGCGCGCGTTCGGTCAGCGAATCCCCGGTGCCGGCGAGGTCCTGGCTCGGTCGCTGCACGACGCTGTCAAGGGCAGGACGGTTCTGATCACCGGAGCCTCTTCGGGAATCGGCAAGGCGACGGCGCTGAAGGTCGGACAGGCGGGAGGCATCGTCCTGCTAGTGGCCCGCACCGAGAACAAGCTGATCGAGGTCAGGCGAGAGATCGAGCTGCTCGGCGGAACCGCACACGTCCATCGCTGCGATCTGTCAGACATCGACGACATCGACCGGATGGCGGCCGAGGTGCTCGAGCAGCACGAAGCCGTCGACATCCTCGTCAACAATGCCGGGAAGTCGATCCGTCGCTCTGTCAGCCGCGCGTACGACCGCTTCCACGACTACCAGCGCACGATGCAGCTCAACTACTTCGCGGGGGTCAAGTTGATCCTCGACGTGCTGCCGACGATGCGGGAAAACAACTCCGGCCACATCATCAACGTCTCGACGATCGGGCTGCAGACGAACACGCCCCGGTTCTCCGCCTATCTGGCTTCGAAGGCGGCGCTTGATGCCTTCTCGAGATCAATCGCGCCCGAGATCATCGGCGACGGCGTGCACATCACGACCGTTTACATGCCACTTGTCCGGACCCCGATGATCGCGCCAACGAAGATCTACGACCGGTTCCCGACGCTCAGCCCAAGCGAGGCGGCAGACATGATCTGCGACGCGATTCGCAGGCGCCCCAAACGAGTGGCGACGACGCTCGGGAACCTCGGGCAGCTGAGCTACGCGGTTGCGCCGGGCGCGCAGGATCTGGTCGTCCATCGGGCCTACAAACTGTTCCCGGAGGGCGGACCTCCGAAGGAGGCGACCGACGGCGCCACCGCCGAGGAGGCACCCGAGGCTCCGGATGAGGACACACCCGAGCGCCGCGCGTTCGTACGCGCGACGCGCGGCGTGCACTGGTAAGGCCCAGGCCCCGGTAGGCATCGGCCCAGAGCCCGCGGGATCGGGCGCCGGTGACTAAGGCCGGGCGGCCCAGCTCTCGCGCGGGTTGCGCAACGGCGTCAGCGTCGGCTCGATCTGCGAGCGCAGGTGCTCGTACTGCGGCGTCAGCGACAGCTTCTCGCCGAGGTGCTCGACCGGCTCGTCGACGGTGAAGCCGGGGCCCAGCGTTGCAATCTCGAACAGGACGCCCGATGGCTCGCGGAAGTAGACCGAGCGGAAGTAGTGGCGATCGATGATCGGAGTCGCCCTGGCACCAGCCAGCGTCACGCGCCGCTGCCATGCCTCCTCGTCCTCCGGAGGCGCTGCCCAGGCCACGTGGTGAACGGTCCCGGCGCCTTGCAGGCCGCGATGCTCCGGCGGGGCGTCGTAGATGTAGTAGCCGCCGCGACGGTCGCCGCGCGCCTCGTAGCTGCCGGCGGTCTCGAGCGGCTCGAACCCGAGCGTCTGAGTCAACAGTGCGTGGCTGCGTTCGGGCGACCCGGTATACGCACGGACCGCGTGGAAGCCCTGCAACGCCAGCTCGGCCGGGATCTCCGGGTGCCTGGCGATCAGCGGCTCATCGGTCGTCTGGACGATTTCGAGCTCGTGCTCGAGACCCTCGAAGTCACTGAAGATCAGAGACTTCTCGGTGCGGTGCGAGTCGTAGCCGTGGTCTGACAGGCGGTCGCGCCAGAAGTCGAGTGCCTCGGGGCCGCTGACCCGCCACACGACGCGATGAACCATCCCGTCGCCGGCCCGGCCTCGCGGCAGGCCGGGGTACTCGAAGAACGTGATATCCGCGCCGGCGTCGCCGCTCTCGTCCGAGTAGAACAGGTGGTAGACCGAGGTGTCGTCCTGGTTGACCGACTTCTTCACGAGCCGCAGCCCCAGCGCGCCGGCATAGAAGTCGACATTTCGCTGCGCCTCGGCGGTGATCGCGGTCACATGGTGGATGCCTTCGAGTTTCATCGTCTCCCTCCGCGGCCGATCGGCGCTCGCTCTTTGCTCGTGTAATCAGGATAGCAGGGGATAGTTGTGGGATCAAGCATTCGCCGGTGATGCTGCTTCCCGGGATCCCGCGTCCTGATCTCGAGGAGGTGCTGTCAATCGGAGCCGTCCGGAGTGATCGTCGGAGGCGTGAGAAACCTCGCAAACTCGGAGCCAGCGGGCGAGGATGGCGATCCGAGTCTGATGGGCAGACTTAATCTCGCAAGCCCCGGCCAGTAATGCCGGTTTGCGAGGTTATGCCGGTCGGACCGGCCGCCCGCCTCGCGGACGCCCCGCCCCGCGCACGCCTCCGTGCGCGCGCCCAGCCCCGCCCCGGCGCCAATGCGCGCCCAGCCCCGCGCCCGCCCCGCGCCAACGCTCTCAGACGGCCGCGCCGGCGTCGTGCATCAGCCGGCCGACGGGGACGGCTTCGAGATGATCGGCGAGCAGCTCCGCGTGGAGCTTGTCGAGCAGCGCGGGGACGTCGGTCGAGCTCGCCATCGTCAGCTCCACGACCTCGCCGGCGTGCAGCCGCCCGAGGCTGTCGTCGTTGTCGTCGACCCTGACCGCGCCGGCGATCAAGTGTCCACCAGCCCCGTGCGCGAGCCACCACTGGCCGACGCTCGGCCCATTGGACGCGTACAGGAAATGGCGTTCGATACCCATCGAGCGGAGCAGGCGGTGAAGCTGGGCGCGGGTCTGGAGCCACCGTACGAGACCGCCGTTCGGTAGCAGCGGCACCGCCTGGTCGCCGTAGCTGAACATGCTCATGTCGGCGACCGACGGGGCCTGGTTGAGCGTGAACGAGACGCGCATGCCGTCGGCGGCGAGCGTGCTCGCGAGCGAGGGCAGCTCGCTCGCCGGGGCGTTCACGAGCACCCCGACCTCGGGCCGCGCGGTCGCGACGGTGGTGGTCGGGCGCATGTGCACGAACTCCGAGACAAGCTTGTAGGACGCACCGGCGGTGAAGATCCAGGCGGCCACGGCGATCGCCGCGGTGAGCCCGGTTGCGGCACGAGTCGTGCGCACGCGCCAGACGGGCAGCTGGCGGGCGCGGCGCTCGTCATTGAGGATCAGCGAGGCTGTCGACGGCCGGCGGGCGAACGAGCCGTCGGGTTCGGGCCGGCGCTCCAGCGCGCGCTCGAGCGCGGGGCCGAGGTCGCTCTCGGAGCGGGCGACCTGGGCGAGGCCGAAGCGGACCAACGCAGCGTTCGACGCCCGCACGTGGCCGTAGCCGAAGCCGTAGGAGATCACCGGACAGCCGCGGATCAGCGCCTCGAGCACGGTCAGACCGGCGCTCGAGTGGATCAGCGCGTCGCTGGCGGCGAGCACGTCGCCCATCCGGTCGGTGAAGCCCATCAGCCGCAACCGCGGCTCGGAGCCGAACTGCTTGGCGACGCGCGCGCGGAGCTTGTCGTTGCGCCCGCACAGGCACAGGACGGTCGCGTCGGGCACAGCCAGCGCAGCGCGGGTCGCGCCGATCAGGTCGCCGACGCCCCAACCGCCGCCGGAAACCGAGATCACCTTACCCGCAGCGGGAAGCCCGAGGGAGCGGCGGGCGTCGGCCATCGAGCGCGCCGCGAGGAACGCCGGCGACGTCGGCGGCTTGGCCCAGCGGCCGCTGCCCGGGCCAGCGATCCGCTCAACCTCCTCGATCGATTCGGGGTGTGTGACGAAATGCAGATCAATCCCGGGATGGGCCCAGAACTGGAGCCCGGCGAGGTCGGTGATCGACGAGTAGCAAGGGACGTCGAGCTTGCCCTTGCGCCGCAGCTCGCCGAGCACGGCGGTGACGCCGGGATAGGTCGAGACGATCTGGTCGGGATCGTGGGCGCGGATCAGCCGCATCAGACCGCGGCGGCCGAGCCCCGTGAGCATCTTGCGTGACAGCCACCGGGTCGGCGGGAAGTACATGAACAGGCTGTATTGGAGGTCGAACAGCCACGGCACCCAGCGGAACATGAAGGCCGAGTTCTCGCGCAGGACCTTGGTCAGGATCGCGCCCATAGCGGGCAGGCCGTTGACGATCGAGACCTGGGCGTCGGGGTCCTCGTCCTTGAACTCGCGCGCGACGGCGCGGGCCGGAAGGTCGTGGCCCTCGCCGATGTCGGCCGAGATGATCAGCACCTGACGCGGTCGTGACTCGGCGTCGGGCTCGCCGGCAGGGATCACATCGGCTGCCTCGCGCGAGGCGCTCAGCGCCTCCTGCTCGCGGCGCCAGGCGACGTAGCGGCGCACGCCCTCGCTGAACGGGGTTCGCGCGGTCCAGCCGAGCTCGTCCTCGGCGCGGGCGCTGGAGACGATCTTGCCGCCGAAATCGCCCGGTCGAGCTGGCGTGTAGACGATCTCGACGCCGCCGATCAGCTCCTGGACGCGCTCGGCGATCTGCTTGATCGTGACGTTCTCGTTGCTGGCGAGGTTGTAGACGCGGTTGGTCGCGATGTCGCTGAGCCCGAGCGCGACCCCGTCGGCCAGGTCCTCGACGTATACGAACCGGCGCGACTGGCCGCCGTCACCCGCGAGCGTCAGCGGCTCGCCGCGCATCGCCTTGCCGACGAACGCCGGGATCACGGCCGCTTCACGCGCCCGCGGCCCGTATGGGATCCCGAACCGGAGGATCGTGTAGTCGATCCCGTAGAGCTCCTGATAGGCCTTGCAGTAGAGCTCGCCGGCGAGCTTCGTGCTCGTGTACAGGTGCGAGGGGGCTGGCAGCAGCGTCTCCTCGTCGACTTCGTCGCCGAGGCAGTCGGAGTAGACCCAAATCGTGCTCGCGTAGACGATCCGCTCAACCCCTGCACGGCGGGCGGCCTCGAGCACGGTCACGGTCCCGCGCGCGTTGACGCGCTCGGCATCCTCGGGCGAGGCGTGGACGTCGTTGACGTCGGCGACCGCGGCCAGGTGGGCGACGGCGTCGCAACTGTGGAGCGCCCGCTCGAGTGCCTCGCGATCGGTGATCGAGCCGAGCACCGTGTCGACCGATCCGGGCTCGTGCCATGGCGATGGGCGCAGGTCGTAGATCACCGGCTGATGCCCGCGCGCGCGAAGCTTGTCGACGACGTGGGAGCCGATGAAGCCCGAGCCGCCTGTGACGAGAACCCTCATTGAGATTGGCCTGCCGGACGGTAATACAGCGGCACGCACGAATGGTTTCGTGCGACCCAGTCGCTATTTGGCAGATCGACCTGGTGCCCGAGGATCCGGTGACACGGCTCGTCGTAGACGCGGCCGGTCGAGCGCTCGAGCCAATCGAAGACGATGTACTTGTACAGCCCCGAGACCATCCCGTCCGGCAGCTCGAGCCTGCTCGGATACGCCGGGTCGAGCTCAGCGTGCGCGACCTTGTTCTTCCAGTCGACGATCTCGGGCAGCCGCTCGATCTGGACGAGGCCGAGCGCCGCGGTGAACTCGCTCATCCGGAAGTTGAGCCCGTGGACGTCGAACGACATCTTGCCGTAGTTGCGAAACGCCCGGGCATGCTCGACGACCTCGGGCCGAGCCGAGACGAGCACCCCGCCCTCGCCTGTCGAGATCGTCTTGGTCGCGTATAACGAGTAGACGCCGGCGTCGCCCCAGCTACCGGCCCTGCGACCGTTCCACTCGGCGCCGTGGGCGTGGGCGCAATCCTCGATCAGAAAGATCCCGTGGTCGCGGCAGTATCGCGCGATCTGCTCGACCTCGAACGAGATGTGGCCGCCGATGTGAACCACGAACGCCGCGCGCGGGCGGTGACGCGAAGCCTTCGCCTCGAAGTCGGCAAACGACATGCAGAGGTCGTCGCGATTGCAGTCCACAAATTCCACTTGGGCGCCAGATCGGATCGCAGCCAGCGGCGTCGCCATGAAGGTATTCGACGGGCATAGCACCGTCTCCCCCTCCACGCCGGCGAAGTGCAGCGCTGCCATCGCCCCACCCGCCCAGCTACTGAGGGCGACCGCAGGGACCGCGTTCCAGTTCTCCCACGCCTCCTCGAAGTGGGTCGTCATCGACGCCTCCGACCAGCGGTTGGAGTCGATCACCTCGTCGATCAGCGCATGCAGGCGCGCGCGGTCGCGTTGATCGAACCCGATCGCGAAGCGCGCGTAATCGGGGGTCGTGGAAGCAGTTGTCATTTTCTCGGCCGTATCTCGGTGGAGATCGCACGCGTGTACACCTGCCGGCGGCGAGGGATCCCCACGCTCAGCCTGCCCATCCTTTCAGTTGCGCGTGCGCGCGGGCAAGCGTGTCAGACAGGTAGGACGGTACCGATTTGGCGCGCCCTGAGCTCTGCCAGGATCAATCCTAGAGCCTCGACCGTCCGGCGGTGGGAATTCCGTGCGCTGTAGGTGTCAGCATCGTGGAGCAGGATCACGTCGTCGCTCAGCAGTCCGTGCATGGCGCGGCCGGCGATCCGCGCCGGAGTGGTGAACCGCCGCCAGTCCTTCCCCCAGCGCGACCACAGCAGCGGGCGCAGGCCGTGATCGCGCGCCGCGCGCAGCCCGGCGGCGCTGTAGATCCCATATGGGGGGCGATGCCAGACGGGCGCGACCCCGGCGGCGTCGGCCACGACCGCGACGCCGCGCTCGATGTCGGCGGCAGCGGCGCCGGGACCGATTCGCAGCTGGAGCCGGTGGCGGTAGCCGTGGAGCGCGATCAGGTGACCGTCGGCGACGATCCGCGCGACCAGCTCCGGGCGCTGTCGAACCTGCTCGCCGATCACGAAGAACGTCGCGCGCGCGCTCGCGCGAGCGAGCGCCTCGAGCACCGCCGGCGTGCCCTCCTGATGCGGACCGTCGTCGAAGGTCAGCGCGACCCCTCCGGAGCCCGATGGGAGCGTGCGCGGGAGGCCGAGCGCGTGCGCGGCGGCGGGCACGACGGGGGCCAGTGCGTGGCGGACCACGGTCGCAGATGATCGCGGAACGCACGACGTGAGACCCGAACGGGACCAGATCGGCACTGACAGGATCGCCCCGGATCGGGATCATCCGGCCCGGGAGATGGTGCGGTTGGGATCGAAATTGGGCTGGGGCCCTGCGGTCGTGCCGGTCGTGCTCGTGCTCGCGACGGGCACGGCGCAGGCCGCCACGATCGTCGGCCGCTGAGTTCAGTACAAACCCGGAGTGGGCGATGCGCTGCTCCCGATCCGCGTCAAGGCCCGAGCTTCGAGGATCGCGCTTGGCGGCGAGCGCGCCGGGCGACTGCTGGTCGAGGTCACGGCCGCCCCGGTCGACGGCCGCGCCAACGACGCCGTCTGCCGCTTGCTCGCCAAGGAGCTGGGGATTGCCGGTGGCAGGGTGCGGATAGTCAGCGGGAAGCAAAGCCGTGACAAGGTCGTCCGGGTGGACGGGATGTCTCTAACCGACGTCAACAAAGCCCTGGGACTGACCGGCTGGCCGCGACCGACCCGATGAAGCCCGACCTCGACAGCTGGCTGCCCGACCCGACGGTGCGCGTCGCGCATCGCCGCGAGAGCGAGGTTGCGCCCGAACGTCTGTGGGCGGCGGCGCGGGAGGTCCAGCTCGCCGACACCGCCGTGCTCGGGCGGCTAGTCCGCTGGCGAATCCCTGGGACCACGCTCGAGCAGCGCTTCGACGAGCTGTTCCGCGAGGCGCCGTTTCTGGCGCTCGAGGAGTCCGACGGAGCGCTCGTCAGCGGAATCGTCGGGCGGATCTGGACGCTGCGACGCGACTACCCAGTGCTCGAAGATCCGGAGCAGTTTCGGGACTGGTCGCGGCGCGGCAGCGCTCGCGTGCTGTTCGCCAACTGGGTCGACGGCGCTCACGCGGGGAAGGCGACGCTTCACGCCGAGGTGCGGGTGCAGGCGTTCGGCGCGCAGGGCCGGTTCGGCGTGCGGGCGGTCCGGCCGCTGATCAGCGGCTTTCAGCAGCTGATCGGCAGCGAAGGGATCGAGGCCGCGGTTCGCCTCGCCGCGAAGTCCTGAGGGCGCGGCCGTTACATCTGTGTGTCGCGACGGCGTGGGCACCGGACGCGCAGCTAACGTCCCGGCGATGGAGCAGTTCGACGCCGAGGTCACGGTCCGGCGTACTCGCTACGCGAGTGACGTCACCGGCTGGGCTGTGCTCGACGCCGCCGATGCCCAGGGCGACCCGGTTGTGCTCGTCGGCCCGCTGATCCACCTCGAGGAGCGCGAGCGAGCACATATCGTCGGCACCTGGGTCGATGACAGCCGTTACGGGCTCCAGGTCAAGGTGGAGCACGCGCTCCCGCTGCCGCCGGCCGACACGGCAACGTTGATCGCGTATCTGCTGCGGGTCAAGCACGTCGGCCGCAAGCGAGCGCAGGCGCTGATCGGCGCGTTCGGCGAGGGCGCAGTACTCGACGCGGTCGATCGCGATCCGCAGGCGGCGTTTGCTTCGGTCGGGATCGGTGGCCGCCGCGCCGCGGAGGCGGCGAGCTCGTGGAACACGCTGCGCGTCACGCGCCAGCTCCACCTGCTGCTGGCGCCGCACGGCCTCGGATACCTGGTCAAACGGATCAGCGAGTACTACGGACCCGACGCGCACCGGATGGTCAGCGACAACCCATACGAGCTGACGAGCGTGTTCGGCGTCGGCTTCGTGATCGCAGACCGGATCGCGCGGGTCGTCGGCACGCCGATCGACGGCATCCAGCGGAGCCGGGCCGGTTGCCTGCACGTGCTCGCCGAGGCCGAGCGCGCGGGTAGCACGTGCCTGCCGCTCGACGGGCTGCGCGAATCGCTCGAAGAACTGCTCGGAGCCTCGGTCAGCGCCGAGCAGATCGAGCAGTTCGTGGACGACGGCGACCTCGTGCGCGAGCAGCAGTGGGTCTACCGCGCCGAGACGGCGGCGCTCGAGGCCGAGCTCGCGGAGCGTGTGCGCGAGCTCGTCGACGGCGCCTCCGGAGGCCGCCTGCGAACACCGTCCGACGAGACGGCGACCGCCGGGCTGACGGACGAGCAGCGAACCGCCGTACTGGGCGCCTTCGAGCACCGGCTGTCGCTGATCACCGGCGGCCCCGGAACCGGCAAGACGGCGTCGATCAAGGCGATCGCGATGCTCTCGACAGCGCAGGGCGCGCGGCTGTTGCTGACGGCGCCGACCGGCCGGGCCGCAATCAGGATGCGCGAGGCGAGCGGCGTCAGCGCATACACGGTCCACTCCGCACTCGGCTGGATCCCGGGAGAGGGACCGACGCACGACGAGGACGATCCGCTTCGCTGCGATCTGCTGATCGTCGACGAGTCATCGATGGCGAATCTCGAGCTGTTGATGACGCTGCTGCGGGCGGTCGCGGGCCACACGCACGTGGTGCTGGTCGGCGACGCTGACCAGCTCGCGCCGGTCGGCGCCGGCAAGCCGTTCGCGGAGCTCGTCAGCTCAGGGGCGCTGCCGACGACGCGGCTGACGCACATCTTCCGGCAGGCCGCCGGCAGCATGATCGTTCAGGGTGCACACGCGATCCGACGCGGCCACGCGCCCGATTTCACCGCCGGCGAGCAGATGCGACGCGACCTGTTCCTGATCGAGCGCGCGGACCCTCGCGCCGCCCGGGACGAGATCGTCTCGCTCGTGGCCGAGCGGCTGCCGCGCCACTACGAGATCGACCCCGTGTCCGACATCCAGGTGTTCGTTCCCGTGTATCGCGGCGAGCTCGGGATCGATGCTCTCAACGAGGCGCTGCGCGATGCGCTCAACCCGGCGGGCGAGCCAGTGCGCGGCGGGCGCCTTCGGATCGGCGACAAGCTGATGATGACCGGCCGCAACCTGCACGAGCTGGGACTGATGAACGGAACGCTGCTGCGCCTGCTCGACGAGGTCTCGGCCGGCGATGACGACGGCGCGCTAGTGCTGAGCGCGGAGGAGGGGATCTTCCGCCTGCCGCCCGAGGAGGCGGATCGCCTGCGCCTGGCCTACGCGTGTTCGGTCCATCGCGGGCAGGGCATCGAGCTTCCGGTCGCGGTGATCGTCGCGCATCCGGTCGCCGGAGCGTTCTTCCTACGCAGGGAGATGCTGTACACGGCGCTGACGCGCGCCCGGATCGCAACCGTGATCGTCGGCACGCGCGAGGTGATCGCTCGCGCCGCCCGCACTCCGGACACCGGGCGCCGCCACAGCCGCCTCGCGCAGCGGCTTCAGTGAGCTATGCGTGCTTGCCCTTGAACTTGATGAAGCCGCGGGTCTGGCAGATCTCCTCGCCCGAGGCCGAGGTGGTGTCATCCGCGTAGAGCTTGACGCGCCCCGAGACCCCCTTGGAGGTGATCGTCGCGTCCATCGTCATCTTCTCGGGGAAGCCGTCGACCCGATCCGAGAAGGACGCGGTGAACGCCAGCTTCAGGCCGCCGTGGACGTGCTTGACCTTGAACGTCCGTTGAGGCTGCCAGTTGAATGGCGGTCCTGGGAAGAATGACTTGTGACCCGGGCGCTGGCACTGCAACAGGCTCGTGGTCACGCCGATCTGCGAGACCCCGTGACGCGTCAGCGTCAGATCGCCTGTCAGCGAGTTTGCGCCGACCGTGTGTGAGTAGAAGTACTGCCCCTTGCGGATCTGACCCGCGCTCGCGGCCGTCGCGGCCGCGACGCTGGCGAGAACGGCAAGTGCCAGTGCGGTGCGCCACACCCCCTTCATCTGCCCCTCCTTCGCTCGATTTCCTTGACCGGCAGTGTACGCGCGCCCCCCCAGCGCGCCCTACGCGCGACCCCCAACGCGCGACCCCCTACGCGCGACCCCCCAACGCGCCCTACGCGCGACCCCCAACGCGCGACCCCCTACGCGCGACCCCCTACGCGCGACCACCACGCGCACGCTGCCGGGCCGTGGGCCTAGGACTGCGCTAACGAAGCGAGGCTACGATGGCCGTGCAGTGGGCACTCACTCGACACGACGAACATTTCTGTCGGCGGCCGGCCTGGCCGGGCTTGGCGCCGGCCTCGGCGTCGCGCCCGAGTCGGCGCTCGCAAGCGAGTCGGACACGGTCGAGTTCTACGGCCGCCACCAGGCTGGAATCGCGACGCCGAGCCAGGAGCACTTGCAGTTCGCCGCGCTCGATGTGACCTCGCACGTGACCGGCGATCTGCGTTGGCTGCTGCGTCGGCTCTCGACGGCCGCGGCGCGGATGTCGCGCGGGCAGCCTGTCGGAGCGCTTCAGACCGGAACCGGGGCACCAATGGATACCGGCGAGGCCGTCGGTCTCGGCCCCGCGCGGTTGACGGTCACCTTCGGGCTCGGGCCGTCGCTGTTTCGCCACGACCGCTTCGGGCTCGCTCACAGGCGCCCGAAGCAGCTCGTCGAGCTGCCCCAGTTCAAGGGCGACGAGCTGCAGTCGCGATTGTGCGGCGGCGACGTCGGCCTTCAGATCTGCGCGAACGATCCACAGGTGGCCTTCCACGCGATGCACAATCTGATCCGCCTGGCGGCGCCGATCGCAGCCCCACGGTGGTCCCTGGCCGGGTTCGGCCGGACCTCCAACAGCCGCTCGCAACTCACGCCGCGCAACCTGATGGGATTCAAGGACGGGACCAACAATCTCGTCGTCGAGGATGCGGGCGCGATCAGGCAGTTCGTGTGGGCGGGCTCCGAGTCGCCCGGCTGGATGCGCGGCGGCTCCTACATGGTCGTGCGCCGGATCGCGATGGATCTCGGTCAGTGGGACGACACCGGCCTCGATCAGCAGGAGCAGACGTTCGGGCGTCACAAGCTCTCGGGCGCGCCGCTCGGCGAGGTCCATGAGCACGATCCGATCGATTTGTCGGCGCGGCGTGGCGGCGCTCCCGTGATTCCCGACGATGCGCATATCCGGCTCGCGAGCGCGAGCTACAACCACGGCGAGCGGATCCTCCGCCGCGGCTATTCGTACACGGGCGGCGTCGATTCGCTGGAGCGCGCTGCCGCCGGCGGTCTGCTGTTCATCTGCTACCAACGCGACCCGCGCAAGCAGTTCATCCCGATCCAGCGCCGGCTGGCCGCCAAGGACGCGCTGGGCCAGCACGTCACGCACGTCGGCAGCGCGATCTTCGCCTGCCCTCCCGGGGCCCGCGCGGGCGGGTTCGTCGGCGAGGGTCTGCTGTCCTGAGCGCGCGGGTCGGGCCCGGGTCCGCCCTCGCCGTCGGGCCCCCGATCTGAGCGCGGCGGTCGGGCCCCGGTCCCCTCGCCGTCAGGCCCCCGATCTGAGCGCGAGGGTCGGGCCCCGGTCCCCTCGCCGTCGGGCCCCCGGTCCGCGTGGGCATTGAGCGCCCCCGAGCTGGGTAGACCAAGCTCGAACCGAGATCGGAGGAAGTGATGGCAAGAGTTGGAAAGAAGATCGGAAGGAAGGCCGCCAAGGCGACGGCCAAGCACACCGTGCGGGGGATGTCGTCGAAGGCGCAGCGACGCCCGCTTCGGAGCGCGAGCCTGCTCAGCGTGGGCGGGATCATCGGCGCGGGAGCGGGATGGTTCGCCGGTCGCAGGACCGCCGAGAACCGGGCTTAGAGCCGCTCCTCTCAGGGCTCGGCGCCCCGCAAGCGCGATAAGGTCGCGGCCGATGACCGACGCCGACCGCGACCCCGCGCAACTCGCGTGCGCCCTCGCCGCCCGCGGCGTCGTCGGTGTCGCGGCGTCATACGTCGACAACGCCGGGATCGCGCGCGTCAAGGCGGTGCCGCTGGCGCGGCTCGAGACCGCCGTCAGCGAGGGAATCGGAATGTCGTCGGTGTTCGATGTGTTCACGTTCAACGACGCGATCACCTCGAGCCCGACCTCGACCGGACCGGTCGGCGACCTGCGGCTGTTTCCCGACCTCGAGCAGCTGACGGTGCTCGCCGCCCAGCCAGGCTGGGCGTGGGCACCGGTCGACCGCCGCACGCAGGATGGCGACGAGCATCCCGTCTGCCAGCGGACGTTTGCGCGACGGATGGCGCAGCGCGCCGCCGAGCGCGGTCTCGACGTCCGGATGGGCTTCGAGTCCGAGTGGGTGCTCGACGCCGGCAGCGGCGAGGAGCACGTCCCGGCAGCTGCCGGCCCGGGATACGGGATGGACCGGCTGATCGAGGTCTCCGACTACGGACGTGATCTGCTGAGCACCTTCGAGCGACAGGGGATCGAGGTGCTGCAGCTGCATCCCGAGTACTCGCCCGCGCAGTTCGAGCTGTCAACCGCGCCGGCGCCGGCCGTTGGCGCCGCCGACCTCGCGCTGCTGACGCGCCACACGATTCGCGCGGTCTCGTATCGCGCGGGCATGCGCTGCTCGTTCGCGCCGGCGCTCGTCGCCGGCGGCGTCGGAAACGGATGTCACATCCACACCAGCCTGTGGCGCGACGAGCGAAACCTGATGGGCACCGGCACCGGGCCGCACGGGCTGACCGAGGAGGGCGAGGCGTTCATCGCCGGGCTCGTCGAAGGCCTACCTGCGCTGGTGGCGATCGGGGCCCCGAGCGTCGCCAGCTACCTGCGGCTGATCCCCGAGCGCTGGTCAGGGCCGTATCGGTGTTGGGGCCGCGAGAACCGCGAGGCGGGCGTGCGGCTGGCGGCGAGCGCGAGCAGCGCCAATGTCGAGGTCAAGTGCGTCGACGCGAGCGCCAACCCCTACCTGCTGGTCGGGACCGTGCTGGCGCTCGGGCTCGCCGGGATCGAGCGCGGGCTCTCGCTGCCGGGCGAGGTCACCGTCGACCCGGCGACGCTGTCCGCGGCGGAACTCGAAGTGGCCGGCATCGAGAGGCTGCCGACGTCGCTGTCCGAGTCGCTCGAGCACCTCCGGGCCTCGGAGACGCTGGCGGAAGCGATGGGCGAGTCGCTGTTCGGAACCTTCATTGCCGTGCGCGAGGCCGAGCTCGCGCACTTCGACGGCGCCTCGGAGGACGAGATCGTCGCCGAGACGCGGTTCCGCTACTGACCCGTGCCCCTCGCGCTGATCGACCACCACTGCCACATGGTCACGCGCGGGGACCTCGATCGGGCCGCGCTCGAGCTGTTCCTGACCGAATCGGATCGCCCGCCACCCCCTGGCTGCTCGACGTTCGACTCGCTGCTCGGGATCGAGGTCCGACACCGGTGCGCGCCGCTGCTCGATCTTCCCGCCGGCGACGACCCCGACGCGTACGTCGCGCGCCGGAGCGAACTCGGGGCTGAGGAGGTCAACCGGCGGCTGCTGCGCGCCGCCTCGCTCGAGGCGATCGTGGTCGACACCGGCGTGGCCGGCGAGGAGCTGGTGCGATATGAGGAGCTCGCTGGGCTCAGCGGAGCCGAGACGCACGAGGTGGTGCGGATCGAGGCGGTCGCCGAGGGGCTAGCGAGCGACGGCGTCGGCGCCGCGGAGTTCGCCGCGGCATTCGCGGACCGGCTGCGCGAGCGCGCTGCCGGCGCCGTCGGGCTGAAGTCGGTGATCGCCTACCGGCATGGCCTCGAATTCGACCCACGGCCGCCGTCCGCGACGGAGCTGACCAGCGCAGTCGGGCGCTGGCTGCAGGCCGGAGGCGGCCGGTTGAGCGATCCGGTGATCCTTCGCCAGCTGCTGTGGGAGGCGCTCGCGACCGGGCTGCCGCTCCAGCTCCACACCGGGTTCGGTGACCCCGACGAGGATCTGCGACGCGCCGACCCCGCGCTGCTGACCGAGTTCCTGCGGGCCGCCGGCGGGACCGGCGCCCCGATCATGCTGCTGCACTGCTACCCCTATCACCGCCAGGCGGGGTACCTCGCGAACGTGTATCCGCACGTGTACCTCGATGTCGGCCTCGCTATCCCCCACGTTGGGCACCGAGCCACCGCGGTGCTCGCCGAGGCGCTCGAGCTGGCGCCGTTTCACAAGCTCCTGTATTCCTCAGACGCCTACGGCCCGGCCGAGCTTTACCTACTCGCCGCTGTCACCTTTCGCGCGGCGCTCGACGAGCTGCTCGCCTCGTTACCACTCCCCGCGACCGAACGCGAGCGGATCGCGGAGCTGCTCGGATCGGGCAACGCCCGCCGCGTTTACTCGCTGGCGCGATCGTCCTGACGGGAAGGTTCCCGGCCCCCGCGTCGTCTCTCTTGATGACCCGCCCAACCGACGGGTCACTCAAATCCACAAGCTAGGAGCAAGATGATGCTCACACTGAGACGAGCGGGGTTCCGCGCAGGCGGCATTGCCGCGATGGTCGTCGTGGCCTTGGTTGTCGCGGCGTGTGGCAGCAGCAGTAGCAGCAGCAGCTCGGCCACGAACGCAAGCCAGCCAGTAACCACCTCCTCCGCTTCCGCAGGCGGATCCGTGAAGGGGATTTCGATCAGCACGACGAAGGGCCAGGACGGCACATACCTGGTTGGACCTTCGGGCAGGACGCTGTATCTGTGGGTGGCCGATTCCAACGGGAAGTCGGTCTGCTCGGGCGAGTGCGCCAAGGCCTGGCCGCCGCTGCTCACGAAGGGCACGCCGGCGGCCGGAAGTGGCGTCGCCGCCGGTGATCTGGGAATGATCACGCGCTCGGACGGCACCAAGCAGGTGACGTACAAGGGCCACCCCTTGTACTACTTCGTCGCCGACTCGGCGCCCGGCAAGGTCCGGGGCCAGGGCAGCGACTCGTTCGGCGCCAAGTGGTGGCTGGTCGCCCCCTCCGGTGCCGCGATCACCGCGATGGGCTCGGCCGCCAACGCCTCCTCGAACTCGTCCGCGAGCAGCTCGTCGACCAGCTCGGGCGGCGGCTGGGGCTGATCTGCCACACCTCCTGTCACAGCAGTCGGTCGGTGCCCGCCGGGCGGCGGGCACCGACTCGTTCACGGGCAGCCAGTGCGACCGCGGTGACGGACTCGCGACGAGCACGCCGCGGCCGATCGGCGGCTGGGCCTTCTTCGGGGTGGCGGTCGCTTCGTTCGGTGGCCCGCTGGCGCTCGCCGCGCTGGCCGCGCCGGGACTCGTGGCCGGAGCCAGCGACTCGGCGGGGCTCGCGATGGTGTTGGCGATCGCCGTGTTCTCGTTGCCGCTCGCGCTTTGGCTGCGCTACGGACAGCACGTCTCGGGCTCCGGCGGGTTGTACTCGTTCGTCGAGGCGGCCGCCGGCCGTCGCGTCGCGCTCGCGCAGGCTGCCGTGTGGATCGTCAGCTACCTGCTGTACGTCTTCTACACGACGGTGCAGATCGTCTATGACCTGCTCCCGAGCGTGCTGCCGGGCGAGCGCCAATACCAGTCGCTGCTCGCGCTGCTGATCCCGGTCGCGATCGCCGGCGTGATGATCGCGGGGCGCTCGGTGATGCTGATCGTGATCGCGATGATCGCGGCCGGGCAGGTCGTGCTTGCCGGGGTGCTCGACGGAATCACGGTCGCGCACATCGCGACCCCCGCGTCGAGCTTCGGCGCGAGCGCGCCGACCGGGGCGCTGGCGAAGGCGAGCGCGCAGACCTCGCTGCTGTACATCTGCGGCAGCCTGCCGCTGTTCCTGGGCGGCGAGCTGGCCCGACCCAAGCACACGATCCGCCGCGGCCTGGTCGGTGCGTATGCGCTGACCGGCGCGATCGTGGTGCTCGCGATCGCTCCACTTGCGGCGGCGCCCGGGCTGTTGCGCACCGAGGTGCCGGGGGTGACCGTCGCCGCGGAGTTCGCGGGTAGCGGCGTCGCCCACGCGATCGGGATCGGGATCGCGGCAAGCATCGCCGGCGTGATCCTGTGCGAGTACCTCGCGCTGACCCGTCTGCTGCACACGATCAGCCACCGGTCACTGCGCTCGATCACGATCGCGATCGGCGCGCTGGCGGTGATCGTCGCTCCGTTCACGCTGATCGATCCCGAAGGCTTCTACAGCTCGCTGGTCAAGCCGTCGCTGGTGCTGCTGTGGTGCAGCCAACTGATCGTGTTCGCCGCCTACCCTCGGTTCGCCCACAAGCTCGGCCAGCGAGCGCTGCCGGCATGGGGGCTGAGTCTTGCCGCGAGCGCTCTCGCGCTCTACGGGCTGTGGACCAGCCTGCAGACCGCGAGCAGCTGAGCCCGGCATCGGGGCGGCGCTGATGTAGGCTGCCTGCCGCTCACACGATTGGGGGATGCATGACACAAGCCGGGGCGTCTGAGCCTCAGAGCAAGGCGAAGCCCACGGCTGCGGCCCTCGGCGACGTCCGCATCCTCGACTTCTCGAGGATCCTCGCGGGACCGTTCGCGACGATGGTGCTCGGTGACCTCGGCGCCTCGATCCTGAAGGTCGAGCGTCCCGAGCGCGGGGACGACACGCGCAGCTGGGGCCCGCCCCACGACACACGCGGCGAGGCCACGTACTTCGACGCGATCAACCGCAACAAGACGAGCCTGGCGCTCGATCTCACTGACGAGCGCGACGTCGAGCGGGCGAGGGCACTGGCACGCGACGCCGACGTGATCGTCGAGAACTTCCGGCCCGGGGTGATGGATCGGCTCGGGCTCGGATGGGCGGAACTGCACGCCGCGAACCGTCGATTGGTCTACTGCTCGGTCACCGGGTTTGGCCGGCACGAGGGCGCGAAGCTCCCCGGTTACGACCTCCTGCTGCAGGCCGTCGGCGGCCTGATGAGCATCACCGGCAGCCCCGACGGCGAGCCGCAGAAGGTTGGCGTCGCGCTCGTCGACGTGATCGCGGGCCTGTTCTGCGCCGTCGGCGTCCTCGCCGCCCTGCGCCACCGCGATGCCACCGGCGAGGGCCAGCGTGTCGAGGTCGACCTGCTCTCGGCGCTACTCGGTGCGCTCGTCAACCAGGCCTCTGGCTACACCGCGGCAGGCGTCGTCCCAGGGCGCCTGGGCAATGCACATCCGAGCATCGCGCCATACGAGCTGTACCCGTCCCGCGAGGGCGAGCTGGTCGTCGCGGTCGGCAACGAACGCCAGTTCATCGCGCTCAGCGAGGTGCTCGGAGCGCCCGAGCTGGCGGCCGATCCGCGATTCGCGACCAACACCGACCGGGTCGCCCACCGCGACGAGCTGCGCACGCTGATGGTCGAGCGCCTGCTCACGCGCGGCGCTGAGGAGTGGGTCGCCGAGCTGATGGCGGCGGGCGTGCCCGCGGGCGTCGTCAACGACCTCGCCGGCGCGTTCGCGCTGGCGCAGCGACTCGGCCTCGACCCGCTGGTCTCGATCCCGCTCCCCGACGGCGGCGAGATCACGCTGCCACGCAATCCGATCGGGCTGTCGCTGACGCCGCCGAGCTATCGCACCGCGCCGCCGCGCCTGGCGGGCCGTGGCGAGCCCGGCGCCTTCACCCCATCCGAGGAGTAACTGGGTACAAGCTCGAGCAGCTGCGCCATCGCCGCCTCGACGCCGGCGGTCAGGATCGCGATGTCGTTCGAGCTGTCGTAGTCGCCGGTGACGCCGAAGTACAGGCCGCCGTCGTAGGAGAAGATCGCGATCGAGATCCGGACGTGGCCGATCAGGGGGACGAACGGAAACGACTCCAACAGGCGACGGTCGAGGGTCCGCAAGGAGTGCTGGGGGCCCGGCACGTTGGTGACGCCGGTCTGGACGCCGAGCGTCGGCGAGCGCGCGGCCAGGCGGCCTCCGAGCGCGAGCAGCATCGGCGGCGCGAACCCCGACAGCGAGGTCAGAACATCGCCGGCGACCGCCTGCTTGGATGCCTTCAGACCGTCCATCTGCGCCCGCACCGTCGCCAGCCGTGCGGCGGGATCGGCAATCCCGACCGGCAGCTCGGCGAACATCGCCGAGACCCGGTTGTTGTAGGTCCCGCGCTCGCCGGGACTGCGCACCGAGACCGGGACGAGAGCTCTGACCGTCCGGCCCTCGACGTGCTCTCCGCGCGCCGACAAGAGCTCTCGCAGCCCTCCCGAGGTGACCGTTAGGACGACGTCGTTGACGGTTCCTCCTAGCGCCGTCCTGACCGACTTGACGTCGCTCAGGTGCAGCCGCGCGCAGCTCCAGGTCCGGTGGGGGCCAACCGGGCCGGTCAGCGATGAGCGGCCGAGCGGGCGCAGCAGACCCGCCGCCGAGGCGATTCCCCGGACCAGATCGGCCGCCTCGCCGGCGGCGGCCCATGCGCGCTGGAGCGACGCGCGAGGACGGCGCGCCACGGCGCGGACGATCCGAAGCTGCTCGGGCGGATTGACCGCCTGGTGGCTGAGCGTGCGCACGACCAGCTCGGCGCTGCTTGGCTCGGGCTCGGGCTGCCACGCGCGCTCGGGCGCCGCCGGCGGTCGATCGTCGAACATCACGGTCATCAGATCGGTCGCGGAGACGCCGTCGACCATGCAGTGGTGGACCTTCGAGAGCAGCACCCAGCGGCTTTCGCTGAGCCCCTCGATCATCCAGATCTCCCACAGCGGCTTGCTGCGGTCCAGGTGCTGGGCGAAAATCCTGGCGGCGGTGCGTCGCAGGATATCCTCGCTCCCCGGCGCCGGCAGCGCGGTGTGACGCAGGTGGTAGCCGAGATTGAAATACGGATCCTCGACCCACACCGGCCGCCCCAAACCGAGCGGGATGAAGCGGACCTTCTGCCGGTACCTGGGAACCGCATCGAGCTTGCCCGCGACCATCTCCTCGAGCCGCTCGAACGGCGGCGCCGGGCCCTCGAAGATGCTGACGCCGCCGATGTGCATCGGATTGTTGGGGCCCTCGATGTGCAGGAACGAGGCGTCCATCGGACTCATCCAGTCCATCGCGCCTCCTCCTCGGCGAGAACCTCCCCGAGCACGCGATAGACGGTCCGGTTGACCGACATGCCGGTGTGGCTCGAAGCGACCTCGACGTGGCGTGCCGATGCATCAAGACACGCCTGCCACGACACGATCCCGTCGCTGCGCGAGTAGATCGAGACCGCACGGACCGCACTGGCCAGTGGCGCTTGCAGATCCTGGCGGAACTCGGCGCAGCAGGCCCCGAATCCGCACTCGCTCGAAAACAGCCCCGGCACGCCGATGTCACCGAGCCGGGCGACCGAGCGGACCGCGCCCATCACAGTCGGTCCGACGCTGAGCGGGTCGAGCACCGGCGAGCCGAGCATCACCAGCGCGCCGACGAGATCCGGATTGCGGACCGCGACCACGCGCGCCTGCCCACCGCCGCGACTCTGTCCGATCAGCACGACCCGCCTGCCGGTCTTCTCGGCGAGGCGGCGCAGGCGCGACTCGATCGCGCCGAGACCGCGCTCGGCACAGCCGACGTTCAGTCTGATCCCGGCCGCCGAGGTCCGCGAGCCGCGCCGTCGCAGCCAGCTGGTCAGCACCGCCAGCGATTGATCGCCGGCCATGAAGCCTGGCACGAGCAGCACCGGCGCCGCGCTCGGGCGGCGCTCCGGGCGCAGAAACTCGCGATCGGCGAGCAGCCGGGCCAGCTCGAATCCGTATCGAAGCTCACCGCGGAGCGCTACCGCGGCGACTTCGCCAGGCACGACCGGCGATCGCATCGGCCAAAGCCTACTTGCCGTTGCTCGCCGCCACGGCCCAGTCGCCGGCGCGCAGCCCGGACTCGATCGCGCCGTCGATGAACCCAGACCAGCCGTTGGCGAGGTCGGAGCCGGCGAGCAGGACGCGACCCTCGGGCTCGCGCATCGCCGCGTGATGGTGCTGGTACCAGCCGGGCCGGTGGATCGCCCAGGTGCCGCGCGCGTACGCGTCGCTCAGCCAGTCGTGCGCGGTCGCGCCGACCACCTCGTAGCCGGGCAGGATCGCATCGAGCGAGCGCTGTACCCATCCGAGGTCCTCCGGCGCGCAGATGCCGGCGTCGAAGCCAAAGCCGATCAGCTGCTGCGTTCCGTCGATGAACAACTCGTCGGTGCCGAGATATCCGAACGGGTGGCCTGGGCGAATCACGTTGTTGAGCTCGGGCTTGCCGCGCGCCCTGATGAAGATCTTGATCCCGCGCGAGGCCTGACCGAGCTCGATCCCACCGAGTTTCGCCTCCGACAGTTCAGGTGAGAAGCTGATCGCTGCCAGCGTGTTGAGCGGGACCGTGACAACCACCGCTCGCGCACGCGCACCGGAACCGTCCTCGAGCTCGACCTCGACGTGGTCGCCGCGCTGTGTCACGCTCGCCACGGGCGTGCCAAGACGCTGCTCGAACATCGCGCCTGACGCGATCGCATTCAGCAGCGAGCGTGTGCCACCGGCGAGCGTGACCCGGCCGCCGGTGAATTGGGTCAGCGCGAGGCTGTACCCCGACAGCGCGTGCCAGCGCAGGACCGCCACCGCGCCGGCGTCGTCGAGCGGAGCGTGTGCAAGCGACTCGAGCTCGGCGCGCAGCACGGCGCGCTCCTCGTCGGACAGCGTCAGCTGATCGATCCGCTCCGAGATCGTCAGCTGGTCGAACCGTGCCAGCTTGTCGATCGCGTACAGGGGATTGTGGGGCAGCGGCAACGCCTCCTCGACGCCGTCGACGAAGCGGTCCCAACCGCGCTCGGCGATCGCATCGCGCTCGTCGTACTCCGCCGAGCGGAGCTCCTCGCCGACATACCAGCCTCCCCGCCCCGGCTGCTCGTCGATCTCGAGCGGCAGACCGGCACGCGCGATCTCCGAGAACGTGTGCGGCTGGTGCCAGTGAACCCACTGGCCGCCGTACTCGACCTCGCGCCCGTCCCATTCAGACACCCACGTACGTCCGCCGAGCCGCTCGCGCGCCTCGACGAGCAGCACCGACCGGCCCCGCAGCGCCGCCTCGCGCGCGGTCGTGACGCCCGCGAAGCCACCACCGATCACGATCACGTCGTACACGCGCCAATCGTATGCGCTGTCATCGGTAGCGTGCGCGTCGTGCCCCGTCCCACCGACCGGCAACGGCAGCTCGCCCAGTCGTTCGGGCTGGAGCGAGCCGACCTCGCGGCGTGGGAGCAGAGCGGACTGCCGCAGGAGGCGTTCGATGACTGGCTGACCGACCGCGTCGCGCGTCGCCCGACGGGGCCGCGCGCGCGGCGGGTGTACGGGGCCGAGGAGGTCCACGACTTCGCCCGCCGCGCGATCCTCGACGCGCTCGCGCTCGACCCCGGCGACCGCCTGCTCGAGATCGGCTGCGGCGGCGGGCTGCTACTGCAGGAGGCGGCCGCCGTTGGGGCGCTGGCGACGGGGATCGACCACAGCGAGGAGATGGTCGAGCTCGCTCGAGCGCACGCGCCCGACGCCGAGGTCCTGCTGGGTGACGCGACGAGCCTGCCGTTCGCCGCCGGCTCGTTCACGGCTGTCGCGATGTCGGTCGTGTTCTTCTTCTTCGAACAGCCGCTGGCGGTGCTCGGCGAGTGCCGGCGGGTGATGCGTAAAGGCGCGCGCCTCGCGGTGTTCACGACCGCGCCCGAGCTCCGCGGAACACCGGCCGCTCCCGAGCCGCTCGCAAGCCGCGGCCACTTCTACTCCGACGAGCAGCTCGCAGAACTGGCCGCACGGGCCGGCTTTGACGGTCCGGCGGTCGCCAACGACGGCGGCGGACAGTTGCTGAGCGCTCGGAGGTAGACGGCTAGCCGCGCGAGATCAGGTCGAGCGTCACCGGCAGCGTGCCGAGTCGCAGCTGGGTCGCGAGATTGGCTGCGGATTGGCGCGTGAAGCCGCCGGTGACATCCGCCCCCTGACGGCCGGAGATACCGTCGGGGTACTGGCGGAAGTCGATCTGCGGAACCGTGATCAGAGCGCCGTCGAGCGCGATCGCGAAATGCTGGTTGAGCTGCTGGCCGCCGATGCTCGCGACCTCGCCGCGGCGCGCGACCGTACCCGTCAGGAGCCGGAACGCCTTCTGGCCCGACGGGTTGAAGCCGAAGGTTACGTCCGGCGCGCCCGACGGATCCGTGCTCGTTTGCGGGTTCGTGAGCTGCGCTCCTGAGACCGCCGGCCGAGCGCGTAGTACGTAGAACTGCGCCGTCGGCGCGCCCGGCGCGAGCGGTGAGCTGCCCGGACCGGCGGCGCCTTGCAATACGACGGTTCCCGGATCGACGACCAGCACTTGCCCCGCAGACATTGAGACCCCCTTGGGCAATCCGGCGAGGAGGTCCTGACGGCTGCCGGCCGGGCCAGACAGCAGGCAGTGCGCGCCCTGAACCGCAGAGGTGCCCGCGGCCCTGGCCGCGGCGGCGCAGGCGGCGCTCCCGGGGACCCCGAACAGGTAGTAGCGCGCGCCGGTGCGTGCCGCCGCGGCGTTGGTGCGGGCGTGCTGCCTCGAGGCCAGCTTGACCGCGTCGTACAGCGGCAGCGAGCCGCCACCTGAGCCGCCTGGCCCATTCGGTCCGCCCTGGCTCATGATCAGCGCCTCGGGATCCTGTGTCTGCTCAGCGCTCGCGACGGTCTTGCCGTCGGGCATCAGCAGCTCGCCCTCCCAGTCGTAGAACCCGAGCTGTGCAGTTGCCGCGATCAGGCGCTCGAGCCGAGCGCTGCCCTGCGGAAGCACGACGACGACCCGACTCCCGCTCGCGGCCTCGATCGTGGCGCCGCTCACGCCAAGCGCCCGGGCGCGCGCGCTCATGATCGCCACCGCACGCTGCACCGCTGCCCGATCGACCACCGGCACGCCCGGCCCGGGCTGCGCGCGGTAGACCAGCTTGAGCTGGTGGCCGGTCGTCTGTGCGGTGGACGCCTGCGTCGCCTGCGACGCCTGCGTCGCCTGCGAGGTCGAGGCCGTCGTCTGCGAACTCGATCCGCCGCCGCCACATCCGCCCAACAAGCACGCGAGCACGATCGCGGTCAGCCCCGGTCCCCTCATCGGGTGCGAATGCTAGTGACGATCTGGCGGTCGAACGATCGATCTGCTAGAGATGTTCGATCTTCGAAGATCGAACATCTGGAGCCAGCGTTGAGTACAACGACATCGCAAGCGATCAAGCCCACGGACTTCCTGACGATCGATGCTTTTCTCAGCGATGAGGAGCGCGACATCAGGGACACGGTCCGCTCCTTCGTCCGCGACAGGATCCTCCCTGACGTCGGAGATTGGTTCGAGGAGGCCCGAATCCCGCTCGAGCTCGCGCGGGAGATCGGGAAGCTGGGTCTGCTCGGTATGCACCTGCACGGCTACGGGTGCGCCGGCGCCAGCGCGACCGCCTACGGGCTGACGTGCATGGAACTCGAGGCGGGTGACAGCGGCATCCGCAGCCTCGTCTCGGTCCAGGGATCGCTCGCGATGTACGCGATCCACCGGTGGGGGTCGGAGGAACAGAAGCAGGAGTGGCTGCCGAGGATGGCCGCAGGCGAGGCGCTCGGCTGCTTCGGGCTGACTGAGCCCGACAGCGGCTCTGACCCGGGTGCGATGAGGACGCACGCGAGGCGCAGCGGCGGCGATTGGATCCTGCACGGACAGAAGATGTGGATCACGAACGGGTCGGTCGCCGACGTCGCGGTCGTGTGGGCGCGCACCGACGAAGGCGTCCGTGGCTTTCTCGTGCCGAGAGGGACTCCCGGCTTCGAGACCCAGGACATCCACAAGAAGCTGTCGCTCCGCGCATCAGTGACCTCGGAGCTGCTGTTCGACGATGTCCGCCTCCCCGACGAGGCGCGGCTGCCGGAGGCGACCTCGTTGCGGGGGCCGCTGTCATGCCTGAACGAGGCCCGCTTTGGAATCGTCTGGGGCGCGATCGGCGCGGCCCGCGCGTGCTTCGAGTCCGCACTCGAGTACAGCAAGGAACGGATCGCCTTCGGGCGCCCGATCGGCGCGACCCAGCTGCAGCAGCGAAAGCTCGCTGAGATGGCGGTCGAGGTCAACCGCGGCACGCTGCTGGCGCTTCATCTCGGCCGGCTCAAGGACCGGGAGCTGCTGCGGCCCGAGCAGGTGAGCATGGGCAAGCTCGCGAACGTCGACTCCGCGCTCCAGGTCGCGCGCACCGCCCGGCAGGTGCTCGGTGCCAACGGGATCACGCTCGAGTACCCGGTTATCCGCCACCTCAACAACCTCGAGTCGGTCGTCACCTACGAGGGCACGAGCGACGTCCATTCGCTGGTCATCGGCGGCGCGCTGACCGGGACACAGGCGTTCAGGTGAACGCGCGCCAGCGGCTCGTTGCCGCCGGGCCCAGTACGACTGCGCAATACGCTCTCGACGGGTTGCGCGAGGCAATCGTCAGCGGCCGCCTTCGCCCGGGCCAGCGGATGCGCCAGGAGGAGCTCGCGGAGCAGCTCGGAGTCAGCGTCGCTCCGATCCGCGAGGCGCTTCGAATCCTCGAGCAGGAGGGACAGGCGGTCTACTTCGCGCGCCGCGGGTACTTCGTCTCGGAGCTCGAGATCGCCGATCTCGAAGAGATCTACGAACTGCGGGCGATCCTCGAAGAGCGCGCCGCACGGCGCGCGCTGCCAACCCTCGACGCGGGCGCCGTGCAGCGCATTGCCGCCGCCGGTCGCGAGTGCGCTGAAGCCGCCGAGCTCGGCGACGTGGGGTCGCAGCTCGACGCGAACCGGCGCTTTCATCTCGCGATCCTCGCGGCGCCGGAGCAGCCGCACACGATCGGGCTGATCCGCGTGCTGTGGGACCGCACCGAGGCATATCGAGCTCTCTACTACAACTCGCCTGCTGAGCGGCAGCGGTCGATCGACGCTCACGATCGGATCCTGCAGGCCGTCCTGCAGGCCGACGCCGACCTGCTCGTCGCCGAGCTCGACGCGCACCGGGATCGCGCGCTCGTGATCCTGACCGAGATCCTGGACCCTGGCCGGGCCGGCGGCAGTCCGGCGGCGCCGCGAAACCACACTGCGCTGCTCGGCCCGCGGACGCTGTGAGGTTCTCGGGGACGCTGTGAGGTTCTCGGGGACGCTGTGAGGTTCTCGCGGACGCTGTGAGGTTCTCGCGGTCCTGACCCACGCGACGCCTCCGACCCGACACAACCTCGCAATCGCCGCCTGCCGGCGCGAGCTTGGCGATTTGAGTCTTGTGGACAGACTTAACCTCGACCGGCGGCCGGCGGCCGCGGACTTATCGAGGTTTCTCACGTCGGACGGGATCCGCCCGGCCGTCGCGAGCGCTCGTCAGCCCTGCCAGGGGTCCTCGTCGAGGAGCTCGCCGTCGCCCTCGTGGTGCGGACCGAAGACGAGCAGCTCGAGCCCATCGGGTCCGGCCGCGAATGCCCGCACGACGTTCGGTGCTACCCGAACCGCGTCGAGCGCCTTCAGCTCGAGCACCTCGCCATCGAGGTTGACCCGCCCCGTCCCTGACAGCACCACGTAGATCTCCTCGGCAGCTTCGTGGCGGTGGGCTCCGCCCTGCTGATCCGGCTTGATCACGTGGTAGGCACAGCCCGTGTCCTCGGCGCCCAGCGCCCGCCACGGAAACCGCGCCTCCTGCACCGAGTCGAACCCGAACCGCGGCGCGACGTCTTCCACTTCGCGCAGGTTCTTGATCGTGTAGCTCATCGCTGGTCGGGAGGCCTACCCCTCGCGATTGCCGCTGAATCCCGAGTCGACGCGGTGAGTGTGAAACTGGTCGCCCTCCTCACTTGTACATGCTGAGCCGTTCGCTGGACGGTCCGTCGCGATGAGGGTGAGTCGGTCCTCCGGGCTGCTGGTTGCGTCGCTCGTCCTGGCCAGCTTGGTGCTGCTCGTATCCGGCTCCGCTGCCGCCGCATCTCAGTGCCGATCCGAGCTGCCGCCGCGTGAACCGGCTTCGCCGTTCAGTCGCTTCGCCCCGCCGGCCGAGATGGTGATCGCGTGCGTCGGACAGCGCGCCGTGACCGGGGCTCAGTTCGTGCACCGGTTCAGGATCGAGCGAAAGGTTGATGAGCAGATCGCGCGGCGGCTGCGGCCGGCCAGGCTCGCGGGCCTTAGATACGGAGTGGACCTTCTGATTCGATCTGATTGGTACCTCGGTGAGGCGCGGCGTCTCGGGATCACAGTCACGGCCGGCCGGGTCAGCCGCGAGTTGCGCCGTCTCAGACGGGCCCAGTTCAAGACCAAGCAGGGCTTTCGGCGTTTCCTTCGCCTGACGGGCGAGACCGTCGCCGATGTCCGCTTCAGCCTTCGGCTGATCCTGATCTACAAGCGCCTGTTGAGGCACTTCGCCCCGAGCGGCAAGCCGAGCGCCGACACGCTGCAGCGACGACTGGATCGAGTACTCACGAGAGCTTGGAAGCCGATCACATACTGTCGGGCGCAGTACGCAATCAGCGACTGCGGTCACACCACCTAGGCCGCAGGCGACTCAGCGCCTCTAGTGGGTGTGCTCTGAGCTCGTCCGCGCGAGCGCGACGAGCTCCGGCACGAGTGCCGCCGCGTTGGGCGTGCCGACCCCGGTCACGAGGTCGTACCCGCGGCGCGCGTTGTAGCCCTTGACGGTGACGATCGGGCCGCTGTTGTTCACCTGGTCGTCGTGGAACGAGACGGTGTTCGTGCCTTTGGTGATGTCGACGATCCCGGGTGCGTGACGGCGCTCGAGCTCGTACAGGTACGGGTTGATCAGCCCGATCCGCCTGTGCGCCATCTGGTCGGCGATCGCGATCATCGCCGCGAATTCGGGCGTGGCGGCGCTCGTGCCGCCACCGCCCTCACCCCAAGTGCCCTCGCCGGACCAGGACTCATACGTCAGGACACCGTCGCTGATCGCGGCATTCATCGAGATGTCCGGAAGGCCGCGACGACCGCCCACGATCTTGCGGATGGGATCCTGGTACGCCGGGCGAGTGAAGATCGTCGACACTCCGCCGCTGCTCGCCCATGGAATCGGCGGCTTCAGACAGTTGGTGGTGCTGAGCTGGGCAACCAGTGGATTCCAGGTGTCATTCCAAGCCACGTCGGGCGCGGTCCGATTGCCGGCCGCGTCGAGCTGAATGTCGGTCCCACCAACGCCGGTCACGAGCGGGTCCGAGGCAGGCCATTGGACGACGGGATAGTGGTAGAGGCTGTCGCCGGACAGCGGCGGCCCGGAGACCCCCTGGTCGTTGGTCGCGCCGAACACGCTGACGCGATCCTTGTAGGCGGTCAGGTAGGCGTAGCGCAGGCGCATGATCGCGGCACGACCGAAGTTCTGCTCGGGCAGGCTGAAGCTCTGGCTGACGACGGCGCCGATGCCGTGCTCGAACACGTACTGCTCCGCGGCCATCATCGCCGCGAATCCGCCGCCGTTTCCCGTCTCGGTCACCGGCGTCTCGACCAGCACGATGTTCGCCCCGGGCGCAATCTCATGCGCGAGCTCGACATCGCCGGTCGTCTCGCCGGCCTTGTCGATCCGCTCTCGGTCATAATTGGTGAGGTGGTGTGGATCGATCGCCGGGAACGGCGGGATCGGGCCCACCGGCGCGATCACCCGAAAACGCGGTGGCGCGGGCAGGCCTGTCATCCGGTCGAAGTAGGCGAGGTCGTTACCGATCGTGGGCGAGCCGTACGGGTCGACGACGACAATCGTCCTCCCGCGCCCGTCGTAGCCCTGCCGGTAAAGCGGCTTCAGCCCGTAGGCCTTCTCCATCTGCGCCGGCGAGTAGCACTGCACGCCGGCGCGTGCCACACACTGCGCTGAGGTTGGTGGCGACGGCTCCTGGAACAGCGGAGCCGGGCAGATCACGGCGGCGGCAGCGACCCCGACCGGTGTCACAGTGACTGCGACCACCAGCGCGACACCTCGAGTCACACAACTACGAACCGTCATCCTCACGCCTCCGACAAACTCACAATCCGGCCCGCGGGCATCATACGCGGGGCCGACGACCGGACGCGAAGGTCCGGCGCCGCCGCCGTCAGTGCCGCAGCCGCCGCCGTCAGTGCCGCAGCCGCCGGCGTCAGTCCGCAGCCGCCGGCGTGAGTGCCGCAGCCGCCGGCGTCAGTGCCGCAGCCGCCGGCGTGAGTGCCGCAGCCGCCGGCGTCGCCGGGGAATCGTCCGCGTCACTGCGGCAGGTCGCAAAGCTTGGCCGTGTCGTTGCCCCGGAGCAACGTTCCAAACACGCGCGGGCTAAGTACCTCGAGCCTCTGCAGCCCGAGCGGACCCTTGTCTCCCTCGGTGACGCGGCCGAACATGAGCTCGGCCACCTGCTGCGACGGCGAGAGGTCGTCGAGTATCCATGGCTGGCCGGGGCCCAGGTCCACGCCACGCTTGGAGAAGAAGAACGTCGGGACGATCGGCGTGCCGTTGTCCTCCCACCCCTCGGTCGCGCGGATCTGCGCCAGCGCCGGCTGTTTCTTCCACGGATGCGCCTGATAGACGCCGCTCTTGGGCGCGCACGACAGCCCGTTGGCGTCGCCGGGCCCCGTCGGCGGCGGGGTGCCGCGAATCAGCCACGGGTACGCTTGCGGGAGCAGCGTCTGGGCGAACCAGCGCCGGGTGGCGAGGCTGATGTCGTTGAGCGCCGCGGCCGTCGGATCGAGCTTCCACTCGGGGCTCCTGAGCTTGCCTGCCAGGTCCATCAGCTTTCCGTAATCGCTGACGAACAGCGACGAGAGGTCGGTCAAGCGGCTCTCTGCGCTGAACATCCGTTGCTGGAACTGGTTGACGAGATCGTCAGCACTGGTCTTGAACTGATCCGCGAGCAGCGGGCCGCCCGACGGGCGTGACAGATAAGCCACGATCCCAAGCGCGGTCGCCACCCCCTTGCCGAGGGTGCCACCGGGCGGGGGAAGCGCGCCGCTGAGGGAGGCGATCTTGCTGAGCACCTCGAGCACACTCGTATGTGACACGCCGGACGGAGGTGGCTTCAGGTCCTCGTAGATCGACTTCGTGATGTCGTCGAGCTTGACCCGCCCGCTCTGGGCGCTCTTGCCGAACACGTCCGCCAGCGCGTCGAAATACTCACGGTCGTCGTGGGCGGCCTTGATCTCCTTGAGCAGCTGCGCCTTGACCTCGTCAAACACCTTCGCGGTCCTGCCCAGGCCCTTGTCCGGGCCCGGCCAAGTCACCGCCCGCATCCGCTCCTCGTCGGTCGCCAGCTGCGCGACGCGGTCCTCGTAGTACACCCGCCTGACGTCGCACGCGTGGGCGTCCGCGGCGCACACGGTGCTCTCCTTGCCCAGGTACGTCTGAGCGGCCTTCTCCTCCGCGGTGTTCAGCGCCGGGAACGCGACCCGAGGTTGGTAGGCCATGCTCATCAGCTCAGGGTTGATTCCCCCCGGCGGACCTGCGGCGACGGGCGCGAAGCCCATGTCGTGGCCACGGGCGAGTCCCCCGACCAAGCGGTCGTCGCCGGTCAGGGCACTGAGCTCGATTGCACCCTCCGGCCGTGCAGAGCTGCCGACGAGCGCGTAGTGACGTTGCCCGTCGATCGCGTTGAAGACAAGGCGGGTCCCACCCAGTTTTTGGATCTCGTTGGCGCCAATCGCCCAGCCTTTGCGAAGCGCCTTGGGGTTTCCGATGCTCTGGATGAACACGAGCGGAGCCGGGTTGGTCCTCCCGATCTCTGCAAGCGCGCTCGCGACCGTGTTCTGTTGGTTGTTGACCGCTGGCGCCGTGTTCGTCTCCACTGCGACATTTGCGATCTTGTCGAGCGTCTGACGGTTGAGGGCGAGGATCTGGAACCCGTCGCTCACGCCGGCGGGAAGGGTGGCTTCATAGGTCTTGTCTCCGACCCTGATCACGTTGCGTCCAGCAAGTCGACCTTGCGCCTGCGTGTCAAACGTCGGTCTTTGAGGGTTCACATAGTCGTAGCGGCGGATCACCTGGCTGTATTGCAAATAGCCGGTGATGTCCCCGGTCGCGAGCGCGCCCTTCTCCCCGATCCTGACCCAAGCCGAGTCCGGCGCACCGCCTGGAATGCCGACGATCGAGAAGGGCGCTCCGTCGGACAGCCTTTTGCGCTCCGCTTCGGTGAATTTGGTCGCGCCCAGGAACTGAGCCAGCTTGTCCAACGGCTCGACGTCGTTGGGGTAGACGCCGCTCGGGCCGCTGACGATCATCAGATGGCCCTGGGCGATATCGCCCGCCTTGCTCCACTTGTCCGCGATCCCCATCAGCTTCTCGATGCCGTCCCTGTCGCGCGCGACCGTCCCCGGCTCCACCTCGGCCCGGGTCGTGCGCTCCAGCACATCGACAAAGATGCCGTCGCGGTTGTACGTGTCACGCACAGGCTTATCGCCGATCCAGATCGCGGCCTCGCGCTTGTCGGACAGCGTCTGCACCGAGACACCGATCGGCGGGTCATCCGGACGGACCGCGACCGTGACCACGCTCGGGAACACGCCATCGCTTCCCGCGACCCTCTCGCGCAAGACGTAGGTCCCCGGCCGCCGCGTCTTGAACGTGCGGGTCCCATCGTGTGTCGCGCCGAGGGTTGGCTTGGCACCGCGGGGCTTGCTCAGCACCCGCCAGCTGACCTTGACCGACCCACCCGCGCGGGCGAACAGGTTCGCCGAGCCGACCCGAATGGTCTGACCCACGATCGCGGTCGCCGTTTCGCGCTCGGCTGCGACTCGGCGCTTGGCAGCAGTCGCAACGAACGGCGTCGCCAGCGCAGCTGCAACCAACAGAACGGCGAACGCCGAAGCCCCGATGACTCCCGCAGTGGAGCGTCGCGTCATACGCATGAAGTGTCTCCTTCCAACCCCGAGTCAATCGGCCCGCAAACGCCAACGGTGGCCATGCGTAGCCTCAATCCGTTCGTGACAATCGTACCTTGCTACCGGCCCCCGTACAACAACCGGGTCGAGGGCAACAGCGGCCACAGCAGAGGGCGACGGCGACCGGGCTTGTGCTCTATGTTCGCGTTGACATCCGACCCCCGGGAGGAACTGATGGTCAAGCTAGTAGTCGCCTACGGTCCGCCGGCTGATCCGGCCGCGTTCGATCAGCACTATGCGGCGGTACACGCTCCGCTCGCGGAGAAGATCCCGAATCTTCGGCGCTTCGAGGCCGGCAAGGTGCTCGGGACCGCAGATGGCTCCCCCGCGCCGTATTACTTCCTCGCCGAGCTTTGGTTTGACAGCCCGGAGGAGCTTGAGGCGTCGTTGCAGAGCCCCGAAGGTCAGGCGGCCGCCGCCGACGTCGCGACGTTCGCGAGCGGCGGCGCCACGCTGATGATCGCCGAAGGCTGAGCTCAGCCAGAATCGCGATCGGCATCGCCTCCGTCCGGCATCGCCCTATAAGAGGACCCGGCGCCTGAAGTTCCGTAGCCCGAGCGCGAGGAAGAACGCGCAGAAGCCGATCAATACCGGGTAGATGACGTACAGGGGCATGTGCGAGATGTTCGTGAGGGCAGCGCGCATGCCCTCGGCGACATAGATCAGCGGGTTGATCAGGACAATCGTCTGAAGCCAGTGAAAGCCGCCGAGCGTGACGGGAGCTAGCCGAGTCCACTGGTAGTAGGTACCACCGAGGAATGTGAGCGGTAGGACGACGAACCCGAACATCAGCCCGATGTTGCGCGGCTCGAACGTGCTGCCGAGCAGCAGGCCAAGCGAGGTCATCGCGACGCACGACAGCGGAATCAGGGTCAGCACGACCGGCCAATGAACGTCAAGCTGGGCGTGGACGCCGGGGGCGTGGATGACAGCGGCGATCGGGAACACGATCACGGCCGCGAGCGCACCCTGCACGGCGCCTGACAGCACCTTTGCGATCGCGACCAGCCAGATCGGGCATGGCGCTTGGACACGGTCCTCGATCTCGCGCGTGTACCCGAACTCCGTCGACATCTGCAAGGCGACGGCCTGGATGCCTTGGAACATGATCGAGATCGACACGACGCCGGGTACAAGCACCGTCGCGAAATGGGACTCCGCGACCGGCCCGGCGCCGGCGCCGATGCCCTGCCCGATCCTCGGGAACACGTAGAGGAACACGAACACGAGCAGGAACGGCTGGACCAGCGTTCGCGCGACGAACTCGCCGAAGTTCTTGCGGAGCACGACGAGGTCCCGCAGGATCAGGGCGCGCAGCGCGGTGCGGCTCGCAGCGAGGGTCGAACGCGTCGGCTCGAGCGCGATCGCGGCCGGCGTCTGCGCCGTCACGACGGCGGGCGAGGAGACAGTGCCTCTGTCGATCATTCGCGCAGCTCCTTGCCGGTCAGGTTGATGAACACCGTTTCGAGCGTCGGCTCCGCCACCGCCAGATCAATCAGGTCAAAGCCGCCGCTCTCGGCGGCGTTCACGACGCGCGGCACGATCCGCTCGGCCCCGGCGACGTGCAGCTCGACGCCGCCCTCGATCAGTCTCGTCCGCCTGACACTCTCGATCACACTGCAGAGCCGCTCGGCGAGCGACCCCGGATCGCCGCTCGTCTTCACGGTCACGATCGTGTCGGCCCCGACCGAGCGCTTGAGCGCAGCCGGAGTGTCGAGCGCCAGGATCTTGCCGTGGTCCATGATCGCCACCCGGTTGCACAGCTGATCGGCCTCTTCCATGTAATGCGTTGTGAGCAGGATCGTCTGTCCCGCGGCGTGGAGCTGACCGAGGATGTCCCACAGCGCGAGACGGCTCTGTGGGTCGAGTCCGGCTGTTGGCTCGTCCATGAACAGGACTGCCGGTCGGTGGAAGATCGCACGCGCAACCATCAGCCGCTGCGCCATCCCCCCCGAGAGCGCGAATACCGACGCCCGTGCCCACGTCGTCAGATGGAACTGCTCGAGCAGTTCGTCGGCGACGCGCCGCGACTCCGCCGCCGAGATCCCAAACAGGCGGCCGTGGAAGTACAGGTTCTCCCACACGGTCAGCTGCCGATCGAGTGTGTTCGTCTGCGAGACAACCCCGATCAGCTGCTTCGCCAGCGCCGGATGCGCAATCACATCGACCGAGCCGACATGGGCGGTGCCCGCGGTCGGGATCACGCGCGTTGTCAGCATCCCCGCAGTCGTCGTCTTGCCGGCACCGTTGGGCCCGAGCAGCCCGAAGATCTCGCCGGCCGCGACAGACAGGTTGAGCTGATCGACCGCCGCGACCTCGCTGCCCGGGTAGACCTTGGTCAGCTCGGCCGTGCGGATGATCGCTGGTGCAGAGCCGTCGCCGCCGGCGGCCTTGGGCGTGCCCGTTTGGGTCTCTCTCATCGCGTCTGCAGTCAATGATCGCCGATCCGCAGCCGACCCCCGCCGCAGCTGCGCAACCGACCCCCGCCGCGGCCGCTCAGCCGACCCCCGCCGCAGCTGCGCAGCCGACCCCCGCCGCGGCTGCCCACGGCTACGGACAGAAGCAGGAGCGGAGGCGTAGATTGTGGGCGTGGCCCCGACACCTCGGCGGTTCCAACGGTCAGCGCGCCGCCCGGCGCCGGGCCCAGCCCCTCCGACGCGAGACATCACGCCGCTTCCGGATCTCGTGCACGGCCGGTCTCGGGCCGGGCCGGTTCGCACCGAACGTCCCGTGTACGTTGATTTGCTGCCGCCGTGCAATGCCGCGTGCCCAGCTGGCGAGAACATCCAGGGGTGGCTGGCGCACGTCCAGGCGGGCGAGGCCGAGCGGGCTTGGCGGGCGCTCACGGCTGACAACCCGTTCGCCGCGATCCATGGGCGCGTCTGCTACCACCCTTGCGAGACCAGTTGCAACCGAGCCAGTCTCGACAGCGCTGTCTCGATTCACGCCGTCGAGCGCTATCTGGGAGATCTGGCGATCGAGCAGGGCTGGCAGTTCGAGCGCCCGGCGGGGCGCAGCGGCAAGCGCGTGCTGGTGATCGGCGCCGGGCCCAGCGGCCTCTCGGCCGGTTGCCACTTGGCCCGGCTGGGCCACGAGGTGGAGATCCGTGACGCCGGCGCGGAGCCCGGCGGGATGATGCGCTATGGGATCCCGAGCTACCGACTGCCCCGGGACACGCTCGACGGCGAGGTGGCACGACTCCAGGCGCTCGGGGTGACGTTCACCCACAACCATCGAGTCACCGATTTGCAGGCCGAGCGCGAGGAGGGCGGGTTCGATGCGGTGTTCGTGGCCGTGGGCGCACACCTCTCCAAGCGGGTCGAGATTCCCGCAATGGACGCCGGGACGATCGTCGACGCGGTCTCGTTCCTGCGCGGTGTCGCGTCCGGTGAGCGGCCGATCATCGGACGCCGGGTGGCGGTCTACGGCGGCGGCAACACCGCGATGGACGCGGCGCGCACGGCGCGGCGGCTCGGCGCTGAGGAGGCGGTAATCGTGTACCGCCGCACGCGCGAGCAGATGCCGGCACACGAGGAGGAGGCACAGGACGCCGAGCAGGAGGGCGTGCGCATCAATTGGCTGCGGACGATCAAGACGTTTGAGGGCGAGCAGCTGCAGGTGGAGGTGATGGAGCTCGACGAGTCGGGCTTCCCGCAGCCGACGGGGAGGTTCGAGACGCTGGCCGCAGACACGGTGATCGTCGCCGTCGGCCAGGACACCGACACCTCCTTCATGAGCTCGGTGCCCGGGGTGGAGTTCGAGCGCGACGGCACCGTCCGGGTGTCGAGCTCGCTGATGACAGGGTGCCCGGGAGTTTTCGCCGGCGGCGACATGGTTCCCGCCGAGCGCACCGTGACCGTCGGCGTCGGCCACGGCAAGCGAGCCGCCCGCGAGATCGACGCCTGGTTGCGGCGGGAGTCGCTGGAGCGCGCCGCCAAGCACCCGCCCGTGGAATTCGAGATGCTGAACCTTTGGTACTTCGGCGATGCGCTGCGCCGCGAGCAGCCCGAGCTCGAGCCGACACAGCGCGTTGGAGATTTCACAGAAGTGGTCGGCGGGCTGCCGTCCTCGGAGGCGACATTTGAGGCCCACCGGTGCCTGTCGTGCGGAAACTGCTGCGAGTGCGACGGATGTCTGGGGGCGTGCCCCGAGGACGCCGTGATCAAGCTCGGCCCGGGCCTGCGCTACCGGTTCGATTACGACCGCTGCACGGGCTGCCGGGCTTGCTTCGAGCAATGCCCGGTGCACTCGATCGAGATGTTCAGCGAGGGGGCGCCGGCGCCGCCGGAAGCGTTCATCGCGCCCCTGTCCCCCGACAGGACGATCGAGGGCGCACGCTGATGGCGGTCACGGTCGACGGGGCGGTCACGGTCGACGGCAATGAGGCGGCCGCGTCGGTCGCCTACCGGCTGAGCGAGCTGTGCAGCATCTATCCGATCACGCCGTCCTCGCCGATGGCCGAGCTCGCCGACGAGTGGTCCAGCCGGGGGCGCCCCAACGTGTGGGGCACGGTGCCGGCGGTGATCGAGATGCAGAGCGAGGCCGGCGCGGCCGGGGCGCTACACGGCGCCCTGCAGGGCGGCGCCCTGGGGACGACGTTCACCGCCTCCCAGGGGCTCCTGCTGATGATCCCGAACATGAACAAGATCGCCGGCGAGCTCACCGCGGCGGTGCTGCACGTGGCCGCCCGCTCGCTCGCGGCGCAGGGCCTGTCGATCTTCGGCGACCACTCCGACGTGATGGCGGTCCGCCAGACCGGATTTGCGCTGCTGGCATCGGCGTCGGTCCAGGAGGCCCACGACCTGGCGCTCGTGGCGCACGCCGCCACCCTGCGATCGCGGATTCCGTTCGTGCACTTCTTCGACGGGTTCCGCACCTCCCACGAGCTCAACACGATCGAGCCGCTGTCCGACGACGACCTGCGGGAACTCGTCCCCGACGAGCTCGTCCGCGCGCACCGCGCGCGAGCGCTGTCGCCCGAGCGGCCGTTCATCCGCGGCACGGCCCAGAACCCCGACGTCTACTTCCAGGCGCGCGAGACCGTCAACCCCTTCTACGCGCGCGTCCCCGGGATCGTGCAGTCGGCGATGGACACGCTGGCGCAGCGCAGCGGCCGCCAGTACCGGCTGGTCGAATACAGCGGGCATCCCGAAGCCGAGCGCGCGGTCGTGATCATGGGATCGGGCGGGGAGACCGCACGCGAGACCGTGGCTTACCTGCAGGCCAGGGACGAGCGGGTCGGCGTGGCCCAGCTGCGGCTGTACCGCCCGTTCCCCGCCGCCGAGCTGGTCGCCGCGCTGCCTGCCAGCGTGCGCCGGGTTGCGGTGCTCGATCGCACCAAGGAGCCCGGCTCGCTCGGCGAGCCCCTGTTCCTCGATGTGCTGGCGGCGCTCAACGACTCTCATGCCGACGGCGACCGCGAGGTGATGCCGCTGGTCACCGGCGGGCGCTACGGCCTGTCCTCCAAGGAGTTCTCTCCCGGGATGGTGGCCGGGGTGCTCGAGGAGCTCGGGCGTGAGCGTCCCAAGCGGAGGTTCACGATCGGCATCAACGACGACGTCTCGGGCACAAGCCTGACCTATGACCCCGCGCTCGACATCGAGCCGCCGGAGACGGTGCGATCGGTGTTCTTTGGCCTCGGCTCAGATGGGACGGTCGGGGCGAACAAGAACACGATCAAGATCCTCGGCTCGGAGCAGGGGATGCAGGTCCAGGGTTACTTCGTCTACGACTCCAAGAAGTCCGGCTCGCAGACGGTCTCGCACCTGCGCTTTGGTCCCGATCCGATCCACGCCCCCTATCTCATCTCCCAAGCCAGCTTCGTCGGCTGCCATCAGTTCGGCCTGATCGAGCGCGACGAGGTGCTGGACCGTGCCGCGCCGGGAGCGACGCTGCTGCTCAACTCCCACCATCCGCCCGAGCGCGTCTGGGACGAACTGTCTCGCTCGGTGCAGGAGCGGCTGCTGGCGAAGCGGATCGAGCTGTACGTGATCGACGCCAACCGGATCGCGCGCGAGGCCGGGCTGGCCGGGCGGACCAACACCGTGCTGCAGACCTGCTTCTTCGCGATCTCGGGGGTGCTCGAGCGCGAGCTGGCGATCGAGCGGATCAAGACGTCGATCGCCAAGACCTACGGCCGACGTGGAACCGAGGTCGTCGAGCGCAACCGGCGGGCCGTCGACCACGCGCTGGAGGGACTGCACCGCGTCGCGCTCCCCGAGCGATCCGCCTCGACCCGCGAATCGCCGCGGATCGTGCCCGACGACGCGCCGGAGTTCGTGCGCACGGTGACCGCGGCGATGATGGCCGGGCACGGCGATCAGCTGCCGGTGAGTGCGCTGCCGGTCGATGGCACCTACCCCAGCGGCACGACAAAATACGAGAAGCGCAACATCTCCGATGTGGTGGCCGTCTGGGACGCGGAGCTGTGCATCCAGTGCGGCAACTGCAGCTTCGTATGCCCCCACAGCGTGATCCGCTCGCGCTACTTCGATCCCGGCCGCCTCGAAGAGGCGCCCGCCGGCTTTCGCTCGGCCCCGCTCAACGCCCCCGGCCTGCCGAGCACGAGCTACACCCTGCAGGTCTACGTCGAGGACTGCACCGGCTGCGGGCTGTGCGTTGAGGCGTGCCCCGTGTCGGCCGGCGGGGATCCGGTCCACAAGGCGATCAACCTGGGCGACCGTGAGCCGCTGATCGCCGGCGAGCGGGAGAACATCTCGTTCTTCGAGCGGCTGCCGGAGGCGGACCGGTCCCGGGTCGATTTCGGCACCGTGCGCGGTACGCAGTTCCTCGAGCCGCGGTTCGAGTTCTCAGGGGCCTGCGCGGGCTGTGGCGAGACGCCGTATCTAAAGGTTCTCTCGCAGCTGTTCGGCGATCGCCTGACGATCGCCAACGCCACCGGTTGCTCATCGATCTATGGGGGCAACCTGCCGACGACGCCGTGGACGGCCGGCGCCGACGGGCGCGGGCCGGCGTGGTCCAACTCGCTGTTCGAGGACAACGCCGAGTTCGGACTGGGGCTGCGACTCGCCGCCGATCGCCACACCGAGCTCGCCCGGCGCCGACTCGCCGAGCTGCGCGACGAGGTCGGGGTGGAGCTCGTCCAAGAAATCCTCGACGCTCCTCAGCTGCGCGAGTCGGAACTGCGTACCCAGCGCGAGCGGCTCGCCGAGCTCGAGGGCCGGCTCAAGCAACTCGACGGACCGGCGGTCACAGACCTCCGCAGCGTCCTCGAGCACCTGATCAGGCGCAGCGTCTGGATCGTCGGCGGCGACGGCTGGGCCTACGACATCGGCTCCGGCGGGCTCGACCACGTGCTGGCCAGCGGGCGCAACGTCAACGTGCTGGTGCTCGACACGGAGGTGTACTCCAACACGGGCGGGCAGATGTCCAAGGCCACACCGCTCGGTGCGGTGGCCAAGTTTGCCGCGGGTGGCAAGCAGATGCCGACCAAGGACCTGGCGCTGCAGGCGATCGCGCTCACCAACGTGTACGTAGCGCGGGTCGCGATGGGGGCCGATCCCCAGCAGACCCTGAGTGCGCTCCGTGAGGCCGAGGCCTACGAGGGTCCCTCATTGATCATCGCGTACAGCCACTGCATCGCCCACGGGTACGACATGCGCAACGGACTCGATCAGCAATACCGCGCGGTCGCGAGCGGCCATTGGCCTCTGCTGCGCTACGACCCCGCGGTGCGCACCGCCGGCGGCAACCCGTTCCTGCTGGACTCACCGCGGCCGCGGATGCCGCTGGCCGACTACCGCAAGGGCGAGCTGCGCTTCCGCGCGCTGGCCAACGCGGCGCCCGAGGAGGCCGATCGCCTGCTGGCCCACGCCCAGGACGCCGCAGACCTCCGCTGGGAGACCTACGAGGAGATGGCCACACGCGGCGCCCGTGAATTCCCGGCCGACGTCAGGGGGGCCGCCGATGGAACTTGAGACGCGCTATATGGGCTTGCAGCTCCGCAACCCGCTCGTGGCCTCGCCCTCACCGCTGTCCTACACGCTGGAAGGCGTGCGCCGCCTGGCTGCCGGCGGCGTTGGCGCGATCGTGCTGTTCTCGCTGTTCGAGGAGCAGCTGCGCGAGGAGGCCGCGCTCAACGCCGAGCTGGTCGAGGGACCGGCCGAGAGCTTCGCCGAGGCACTCGACTACGTCCCACAGATCATGAAGGACGATTCCGGACCGCACCGCTACCTGAACCTGCTGGAGCGCGCAGTGGCGGCGGTCGAGATCCCGGTGATCGCGAGTCTCAACGCGACCAGCACCGACGGGTGGGGCGATTATGCGCGGGCTATGCAGGATGCCGGCGCGGCCGCGATCGAGCTCAACATCTACTACGTGCCCGGCGATCCTCACATCTCCGGGCGCGAGGTCGAGCAGCGCCACATCGAGATCCTGCAACGCGTGAAGGCAACCGTCACCGTCCCCGTGGCGATCAAGCTCAGTCCCTATTTCAGCTCGCCGGGGGAAATGGCACTCGCCCTCGATAACGCCGGCGCGGACGCGCTCGTCCTCTTCAACCGCTTCCTCCAGCCCGACATCGATCCCGAGGAGCTCGTCCTGCTGCCCCACGTCAATCTGTCAAGCCCGGGCGACGGCCGACTGCCCCGGACCTGGATCGGGCTGCTGCGAGGCAGCGTCGGCGCGTCGCTGGCGGCGACCAGCGGCGTCGAGGTTCCGGCCGACGTGGCGAGGTTCCTGCTCGCCGGCGCCGACGTGGTGATGACCGCCTCGGCCCTACTGCGTCACGGGCCCGCGTACGCCGCTGAGCTGATCGACGGCCTCCGCTCCTGGATGACGCGGAAGGGATTTCAGTCCGTCGATGATCTGCGCGGCATGCTGTCGGCGCCGCTGCCCTCCGATCCGGCGGGCCGGGAGCGCGCCGGATACGTCGCTGCCATGCGAGCCGCCAACGCCGGCGCCTACGCCCCCTGGTAGCGCGGTTGGGCACTTGGGCGAACCGGCGGTCGCGGGCCGTCGTGGGATAATCGAGCTCAGGGCAGTGATGACGCCCGGGGCGGACGACATTCGATTGCAAGGAGGAAGGGCATGACCGACGCGCTGACTGCGACCGGGGCTGCGTCCGCGTCCGGCGCCGCCGCGAGCAAGGTGTTTCGGACCGAGCTGAACCCCGTCGACTTCCTTCGAAGGACCGCCTACGTGTATCCCGAGAAGCTCGCTGTTGTGGATCGCGAGCGCCGCTATTCATACGGTCAGTTGGCGGAGCGCTCATGGCGGTTGGCGAATGCGCTGAGATCGCGAGGGCTGCGCAAGGGGGACCGCGTCGCGACCCTGCTCTTCAACTCCGCGCCGATGCTCGAGGCGCACTTTGGGGTTCCGGCGGCGGGCGGCGTCCTCGTCGCGATCAACAACCGGCTGGCGAGCCCGGAGGTCGGGTACATCCTGCGGCACAGCGGTGCTCGCTTCCTGCTGCTCGACGCCGAGCTCGAGCCGCTCGTCGCCCCGCTGGGGCTTTCCGGCATGACCGTGATCCGCTGTGACCGCGGTGACTCGGACAGCGAGTACGAGCGGTTCCTGGCCGCCGCACCTGCCGAGATGCCCGAGAGCTGGCTCGAGGATGAAGAGGAGACGATCTCGATCAACTACACCTCGGGCACGACCGGGCAGCCGAAGGGCGTCCAGTACACCTATCGCGGCGCGTATCTGAATGCGCTCAACGAGGTGATCGTCACCGGGATGAGCCCCGAGTCCGTGTACCTGTGGACGCTGCCGATGTTCCACTGCAACGGATGGTGCTTTCCGTGGGCGGTTACCGCGATCGCGGCCACCCACGTGGCGCTGCGCGCCGTCGATCCCGACCTCATCTGGCAGCTGATCGACGAGGAGGGAGTGACCCATTACAACGGCGCGCCGACGGTTCAGCTGATGATCATCAACCACCCTCGCGCGCATCGCCTGGAGCGGCCGGTGACCGCGATGGTTGCCGCATCGCCACCGTCGCCGACGCTGCTGGCGCGGATGGAGGAGCTCAACTTCCGGATCGTCCACGTCTACGGCCTGACCGAGACGTACGGCCCGATGACGGTGTGCCCGGCGCAACAGGAGTGGCACGAGCTCCCGGTGCAGGAGCGGGCGAAGCTGCTTGCGCGTCAGGGCCAGGCGTACCCCTCTGCCGACCTCGTCCGGGTCGTCGACCCGGACATGAACGACATCCCTCGCGACGCCGAGGCGATGGGCGAGGTCGTGATGCGGGGCAACAACGTGATGAGCGGCTACTTCGCGGACCAGGAGGCAACCGACAAGGCATTTCGCGGCGGCTGGTTCCACTCCGGCGATCTGGCCGTCTGGCACCCCGACGGCAACATCGAGCTCCGCGACCGAAGCAAGGACATCATCATCTCCGGCGGCGAGAACATCTCGAGCATCGAGGTCGAGCAGACGATCTGCGCTCACCCCGCCGTGCTCGAGTGCGCGGTGATCGGAATCCCGAACGAGCGCTGGGGGGAGCGACCGAAGGCTTTCGTCACGCTCAACGGCGACGCCAGCGCAACTGCTGATGAGCTGATCGCTTTCTGCCGCGAGCGGCTCGCTCACTACAAGTGCCCCGACGCAATCGAGTTCGGGCAGCTGCCGAAAACGTCCACCGGCAAGGTTCAGAAGTTCGCCCTGCGCGACCGCGAGTGGACCGGAGAAGAGACTCGCGTCGGCGCCACCTAGCCGCGACGCGGGGCAGGCGACGCGACACCTACCGCACGTCCTGCTGCCACACCGTCCGCGCCTCGACCTGCCTGCCGGCGAGCAGCCGCACGGCCGAGATTCCGACATACAGAACGTGGCTGCCCCGGCGGCCATCGTCGCTCCCACCGCCGGCTCGCCAGCTGATCGCGACGCGGTCGGCCTCGGCCGTGAGCCCGTCGATCTTCACGTACAGGTCAGGAATCGCCAGTCGGCAGGCGGTGACGCGAGCCTCGACCCCGTCCGGGCCGCGCACCGGGACGGCGCTCGACGGAGCGTGACCGACGTAGTCCTCGGCGATCAACTCGCTCACGAACTCGAGCGCGCCGCGATTCCACACGAGCTCGACGAAGCGCTCGACGGCCGCCTTATTGCGCTCGGAGATCACGACATACGTCTGCATGTGCCCGCACTATGAGCGCAACCGCCGGGGCACACAACCCCAGGCTTTGCCCCAGGCTTTTGGAAGAGTCAGCCACACTCAGCCGCGGGCGGCATCACCGAGACGAGCTGGAAACGAGACCGGATGCCGAGTTTGCGGTATGCGTTGGTCAGGTGCAGCTCCACCGTCTTCTCGGTCACGAACAGCTTCTGCGCCACCTCACGATTGCTGAGCTCGAGCGCGGCCAGCTCGCACACCCGTCGCTCGGCGGGAGTGAGGGCGTCGATGCCGGTCAGCTCGAGCCGGGCCGGGCGGCCGCCGCCGGCCCCAAGCTCGCCCCTAACCCGCTCGGCCAGCGCCGTCGCCCCGCACTTCTGCGCCTGCTCGAGCGCGTGTCGCAGCGTCTCGCGGCCCTCACGCCGGCGGCGCTGCCGGATCAGCTCGCCGCCCAGGTCGGCCCGTGCATAGGCGAGCTCCAGACGAGCCTCGCTGGGCTCGCCGACGGCCACCGCCTCCTCCAACAGGGCCAGTCCTTCGCGGCCGCCCACAGCCTGCCCGGCGGTGCGAAGCGCGCGCGTCAGCGTGCGCGGAGCCCCGAACCGGCGGCCCACCGTCAACGCGTCGCGGGCAATTCCCTCAGCCTCCTCGCGCTGCCCGAGCGCGAGTAGCGCCTGCACCGCTGGAGCCGGCCACTCTGCCGGCCGCATGCTCCCGTAGCTGGCGAGCACCTCGCGGCACCGCATCAGATCGGCCAGCCCTTCCCGCACCTCGCCGCGGGCGATCCTGAGGTTGCCGCGGCTGGTCAGAAACTCATCCACGAACAGGCGCTCGCGGCTCAGGCGCCGCTCATCAGGCTCGATCAACTCGAGCGCGGTGTCGAGTTCGCCGCGCTCGATCGCCGCCTGGACGCCCACCGCGATCACCCGTGGAGCGAAGAACGTGCTCGTGCCCGCCAACCGAATTGCGGTCTGGGCGTCGAGCTGCGCCTCTCCTACGGCTCCGCGCCCGAACGCGACCGTCGCCCGCTGAACGTGGAGGTTGGCGATCCGGGTACCGAAACCGATCGCATAGCCTGCCTCCAGCGCCAACTCGAGCCAGCGTGCCGCGATCGCGTACTGCTCGGTCACGATCAGGGAGTCGAGCCCGACCCCGAACGCGAACGGGTCGCTTGGCGACACCTGCGGCAGCAGCGCTGCCACAAGTTCAGCCACCGGGCCGGCCGGTTCGCTGACAAGCCGTTCCGAGGCCAGATGGATCCCAGCGATCGGCTCAAACCGCGGGTTTCCCTTGGCATGCGCGGCGAACCGTGACAACCACTCGTCGACCCGATGGCGCAGGGAAAGCTCCATCCGCACCAAGTTCACACCCTCGGCCTCGAGCTCCAGCGCGCGATTGCCGGTCGACCGCTGCAACTCGGAGTCGATCGCCTCGAGCGCCTCGGCGGCTGCCTGCCGGTGGCCGCTGGCGAGGGCCGATCTGGCCAACCACACGCCCGCCTGTGCGCGAAGCTCGGGAGCCGATGAGCCCCGAAACACCTCGAGCAGATGGTCGTGGCCCTGGTCATAGGCGCGGATCGCGACTTCCATCCGTCCCAGCTCGCACAGCAACTCATCTCCGAACCCCGGGGGAGATTCCTCCAGCGCCCGAGCCAGGTAGGAAGCCGCGCCGGTCGGATCGCCCCGGTTGGCGGCATTCGCGGCTGCCGCGCGGAGCGTGCCGACCCACTGCTCCTCTCCGACTGGCCCGGCCTCGAGCAAATGAGCCGCGACGCGCTCAGCCGGTCCGTCTCGGTCCTTCAGCAGTCTCGCCACCGCCAGATGACGGGCCGCTCGCTCGCCCGGAAGCAGATCCTCATAGACGGCGGCCTGGACGATCGGATGGGCGAAGCGAAGCATTTGATCGGGCGCGAACACATCTGCGCGCACCATCAGATCGGCGGCGCCGCGCGCCTCCGCTCGCTCGAGCCCCGCCGCATCCGCAGCCAGCGCCAGCTCCGCCTCGCCGCCGAGGACGGCGACAGCTTGGGCCAGAGCTGTCGCCGAGGGGCCCAGGCGCTCGAGCCGGTGCAGGACGAATCGGGCGACGGCCGGCGGCCCGACCTCGGTGACCGTTGCCGCGGCCTCGGCCGTCGGCGCCACGCCGGACGCCTCGAGCGCGACCAACAGCTCGCGGAGGAACAGCGGGTTGCCACCCGTCGCCCGATGACAGGCGCGGCAGAAGTCAGCGTCGGCCGCCTCGCTCAGGCGGCGCCGAACCGCGGCCGTGACCGCCTCCGGCGACAGGATGCTCGGTCGGAGCTCGGTCGCCGTCGGCTCCTGGCGCAGCTCGTGCCACAGCATGTCCGCCTCCGGGTCGGCATGCCGGCCGGTGGCGGCGAGCAGGACCGGGATACCGTCGAGGCGACGCGAGAGGTAACCGAGAAAACGCAAAGATGACGGATCGGCCCAGTGCGCGTCGTCCACGGACAGCAGAAGCGGTCCTTGGTCGGCCAGGCTGACGGTGAGCCAGTACAGACCGTGCAGGACCCCAAATGTGGCGTCACCGCGCGCTTCGGCCTTTGAGGGCACGCTCTCGTCGAACAGACCTCGGGCCAGTGAGGCTGCGCCATCAAACAAGCGATCGCGCTTTGGCTCGGCGAGCCCCACCAACGCAGGCTCGAACAATTGGCGCACCACTCCGAAGGCGAAGTCACGTTCGAGCAGGGCGCCGCGAGCCTCGAGCACCCGCATCCCCAGCTCGCGAGCGGTGCTTGCACCACGGGCCAGCAGCCGGCTCTTGCCGATGCCGGGCGGACCTTGGATCAGCAGCGTGCCGCCTGACCCAGTCAGGGCTCCGCGAATCGCAGCACCGACCACCTCCAGCTCATGCTCGCGATCGAGCAGCTGCGGGGCGCTGCGGACGGTCTGCGTTTGAACGCTCATAGCGAGGTATGAGCCGGAGCCACGGACCAGGCTACTGGACCGATCCCGGAACCGAGGGCCAAACACTGGGGGAAACCCTGGGGACCTCCCCGTTGTTGGCCACCCGCACCAGGCGCAGACTGCCCCGGCACGTTGTAAATCCGACCGGCGCCGCGGGAAGGCCCGAGCCTCCCGCGGCCGACCGGCGACTAATCGAGGTGAGCGGTGACTGGAGCCCTATACCGGATTGCGCATTTCTGCATCAAGCGCCGGTTCATTGTCGTGGTGCTGTGGGCGATCGTCACGATCGCTCTGATCGGCGCCTCCCAGAAGCTCGGCGATAGCACCAACGACAACCTGTCCCTACCCGGGACCGACAGTCAGAGGGCGACCAACACGCTGTCGCACTCGTTCCCAACCCAGGCCAACGGGACCAGCCCGATCATCCTCCACGCCTCAAACGGAAAGCTGACCGACTCCAAGTACTCGGACGCGGTCAACGAGGCGGCAGCCGACGTTGCCAAGAACCCGAACGTCGCATCTGTGGTCAACCCGCTCACCCAGCAGGGTGCCTCGGCGTTGAGCACGGACAAGACCACTGGATATCTGACCATCGGTCTCAAGGTCAGTCCCGGTTCGCTCTCGGAGAGCGACGCGCAAGCGATCATCGACGCCGCGGCGACGCCGGCACAGGCGGCGGGCCTTCAGGTCGAGACCGGGGGTCAGCTCGGCCAGAAGGTGTCCAAGCCTTCGACCGAGTCCAGCGAGCTGATCGGAATCATCGCCGCGATGGTGATCCTGACCTTCACCTTCGGGACCGTCGTCTCGATGTTGCTGCCGATCCTGACCGCGATCTTCGCCCTCGCCACGACTCTTGCCCTGGTCCGCATCCTCGGGCACGTGACGACGGTACCGACGGTCGCCCCGACGCTGGCCACGATGATCGGGCTGGGAGTGGGGATCGACTACGCGCTGTTCATCGTCACGAGGCATCTGCGTGGACTCTCCGATGATCTGGAGATGCGCGAATCGATCGCCCGTGCGTGCGCGACCTCCGGCGGGGCGGTGTTTTTCGCCGGCGGCACGGTGACGATCGCGCTCGTGTCGCTGGCGGTGGCCGGAATCCCGCTGGTCACGACGATGGGTCTGATGGCCGCGGTGGCGGTGGTGGTGGCGGTGCTGGCGGCGCTGACGCTGCTGCCCGCGCTGCTGGCCCTGGTCGGGCCGCACATCAACTCTCTGCGGGTCCATCATCCGCCAACGGATCAGGAGGCCAAGCGAGGGCTGTGGGCCAGGTGGGCTCGCGACATCGCCCGCCGGCCGGTGCTCGCGGGCCTCGCCGCACTCCTGATCCTGGTCCCGCTGGCCGTCCCGCTGCTGTCGCTCAACCTCGGTCAGCAGGACGTCGCCGCGTACTCCAGCTCGACGACTGCCCGCCGTGCCTACGACCTGACGACCAAGTACTTCGGCGAAGGCGTCAACGGGCCGTTGATCGTGGCCGTCTCGATGAGCAAGCCGGCCACCTCGACCAGCGATTCACGGCTCACTTCGCTGCAGAAGGACGTCGCCGGCACGTCGAACGTAGTCGCCGTCACGCCGATTCAGCTGGCCAAGGATGGCAAGACGGCGTACTTCAACGCCGTCGCCAAGACGGGGCCGGCCGACACGGCCACCGCGGACCTGGTCAACAAGCTGCGCTCGGACGTGATTCCTAAGGCGGAGACGGGCACCGACCTGCATGCCGATGTGGGTGGGAGCACTGCCGGGTACGTCGACCTGGCCGGCAAGATCTCCGACAAGCTCCCACTGCAGATCCTGGTTGTCATCAGTCTGAGCTTCGCGCTACTGATCCTGGCCTTCCGGACGGTGGTCGTGCCCGCTCAGGCGGCGGTCATGAATCTGCTGTCGATCGGCGCCTCCTACGGCGTGCTGACGGCGATCTTCCAGTTCGGCTGGTTGAGCGGGCTGCTCGGCCTCCAGGGCTCGGTGCCGATCGTGTCCTACGTGCCGCTGTTCATGTTCGCGATCCTGTTCGGGCTGTCGATGGACTACGAGGTGTTCCTGGTCAGCCAGATTGAGGAGCACGTGCATGGTGGAGAGGACAACCGCAGCTCGGTCGTCTCCGGACTGGTCACCAGCGCGCGCGTGATCACCGCCGCGGCGGCGATCATGGTTTTCGTCTTCGGCAGCTTCGTGCTCAACGGCGATCCCACCGTCAAGCAGTTCGGTATCGGTCTGGCCGTCGCCGTCGTGCTCGACGCCACGATCGTGCGCTGTCTGCTCGTGCCCGCCCTGATGGTGATGATGGGCAAGGTCAACTGGTACATGCCGCGATGGCTGGACAAGCTCATCCCCCATGTGAGCATCGAGGGTGCCGAGTTCTTCGCCGAGCGAGATCGACGCGCGGCGGAGAAGCTCGAGTCGATCCCGACCGCTCCGGAGAAGGCGGCGGCCATGCAGTGAGACATTGATCGTTCGCCCCGCCGTAAGCTGACAACCACCGGCCCCCGGTGCGCGGAACTCGCAACGAGTCACGCGCCGGGGGCCAGATCGCGTGGGGGGTCGGGCGACAGATGAACTGAAGACCGCCTGAACTGAAGACAGCCGGGTGGCTATAACGCGGTTGGCAGAAGCTCGACGACGGGCTTGGGCTGCCAGTTCTCATCCCATAGCCCACCGAATCCGCCGACGGGGGAGGCCTTGCGGTGCAGTGGCGAGTCGACCGCGAGGAACCAGACAAACGGGACGCAGGTGGCCAGTAGCGCCTCGAAGAAACGCTTCTGGTTCTCGGGTGTGGCGCCGGGGGCTGCTTCTGGAGGATCCGCCGCGCTCGGGAACGAGGTTTCCTGCACGACGACCACCCGGTCGGCAGGCATGCCCGGCGTCCCGGCGACCAGCTCGTAGGCCTCGGCGACCCAGTTGGCAGCGGTCAGCGGATCGTTGCGATGGAGCACCCACCAGGGGTGGACGTTCAGGAATGAGAAGTCGCCGACCGAGGTCGCGAGGTCCGGGAAGTACTGCCAGTCGGGAGGCTGGAACCCGGTGGTGACAGGGCGCCCGAACCGCTCGCGCGCCTCATCGATCTCACGGACGAGCCGGTCGTGATCGGCGATCCCCTTCTGGATGATCTCGTTGCCGACGCAGATCGCGTCGACCGCGTCGATCGCCGCGTCGAGGTTTGCCTTCTCCGTCGCTAACAGCTCGTCGTTCTGCCACCACAGCTTGGCGACGACGTGTTCGAAGCCGCAGTCCTTGGCGATCTGCGGGGCCCGTTCGAGCCCGAACGCCACCGTGTTGGTGACAAGTCCACGGAACCCCGCGGCGTGCAGGCGCCCGAGTTCGAGCTCGAGTTGCTCCTCGGTGGCGGGGTGGGCGCCGGCGATGAAGTCGAACGGCGGGCCCGGCCCGTAGTTGATCCAGCCCCTCCCGGCCCTCAGCGATTCCAGCACGTCCATGAGCGTCGAGATAGTAGGGTAGGCAACGACTGGCGGCAACCGTGCCGCAATCACCGGTGAACGGGGCGCTGGGCGAGGTGCTGAACAAGACAGTCGTGGGGACGCTGATCTCCGCCATCGATGCGGGCGACGAAGCGCTCGCGCGGACCGTCATCGACGAGAGGCTCGTATCGCACGGCGCGTTGGGTGACGTGCTCGGCGCCGACGGATTCATCGGGATCATGCTGCGCAATGTGCGCCAGGGGTTCCCTGACGCGCACGTGGAGCTGGTCACAGCCATCGAGGAAGGCGACATGGTCTCGTTCCGGCTCGACGGCTCCGGCACCCACCTGGGGCCGTTCCTGGGGGTCCAGCCGACGGGCAAGACCGTTCGCATTCGCGGCATCCACCACGTGAGAGTCCACGACGGCCGCATCATCGAGCACTGGCAGGGCCCCGACATCCTCGCGATGCTTCTCGACATGGGTATGTTCCCTCCGGGTGCCGAACGATGAGCGCGTATCTCGCCAGCGAGTGGACTGACTTCGGCGTTGCCGTGCTCGGGGCCGCGGCGGCGCTCAGCGGTCTGCTGTTCGCCTCGATCTCGATCAACATCGAGCGGATCATGGCCGACTCGCGGCTGCCCGCCCGGGCGCTCCATGCGCTGATGATGTTCATCGTGCCCGTGGTGCTGTGCATCTGCCTGCTGACACCGCACCAGCCGCGAGGTGCTCTCGGGGCGGAGCTGATCGTCGCCGGGGTGGTGGCCGCAGTCGTGCTGCTGCGCGCCAACGCACCGGCCAAGCGCTCGGCACAGGAGCCAGCCTCGGGGTGGCTGCTGACCAGATTGCTGCCAAGCGTGTGCATCCCGCTGTTCCTGATCGTGGCGGGGGTCACCCTGATCGCCCAAGCCGGTGGCGGGCTCTACTGGGTCGCGCCCGCCACGTTGATGGCCGTCATCGCCGGCCTGAGCAACACCTGGGTGTTGCTCGTCGAGATCCTCCGCTGACGCTAAGAAGAACGCGCGCCCGTCCTCGCGGAAGTGCGGGCGGCGCGGGCCTCGGGCTCAGCCGCTTCGATCCTTGGTTGTCACACTCGCGCGCCGGCCGGTGTCCTTATGTCGAACTGGCAAACGGACATGGAGGACACGATGACGCTACGCGTCCCGAAGGCTGAGCTCCCCACCGAGCTCAGCGAAAGCATGATCGAGCAGTTCGGCGCCGTGCCCGAACCCGTCGCGGTGACATGGCACAACCCCAAGGTCGCCGAGGCCTCGCTCGAGTTCGGTGGCAAGGCGAGCGCTTGGGATGCAGCCGACGAGAGCCTCAAGTCGTTCGCGCACATGGCCGTCGCAGTCCAGGTTGGATGCAGCTGGTGCCTCGACATCGGCTACTTCCAGGCCCTCAACCAGAACCTGGACCTGGCCAAGGCGAGCCAGGTGCCGCGCTGGCGGGAGTCAGAAGCATTCACGCCGCTGGAGCGGGACGTGCTCGAGTACGCCGAGGCGATGACAAACACGCCGCCGACCGTCACCGATGAGTGCTCAGCGCATCTGCTTGACCAGCTCGGCCCGGCGGCGATGATCGAGCTCACCGCGTTCATCGCCTTTTCCAACCTCGCGACCAGGAGCAACACGGCGCTGGGGATCCACTCGCAGGGATTCTCCGATGCATGCGAGATTCCGCTGGCCCCGGGCCCGGAGGTCACCCGCGTTACGTCGAGGGTATGACCGAGGACTGCTCTTGCGCGATTGGCGGCCGTCGGGCTGCGCCACCGTCAGCCGGGGCGTGCCGGCTATCGCCGCCGAAGTGGCGGCTTGAGTACCTGCTCGCCGTAGCTCGTGTCGGCGGGGTTGAGGTTGACGCCCGGCGCAACGATCTCGTCGATGCGATCGAGCGCCGGCGTGCCGAGCTCGACGTCGGCGGCGGGCAGCTGGCTGTCCAGCTGCTCGATCGTTCGCGGCCCGATGATCGCTGCGGTGAGAGCGGGGTGGTTGACGACGAATGCGATCGCGAGCTCGATCAGCGACACGCCGGCCTCGTCGGCAACCTTCGCGAGCTGCTCGACAACCTCGAGCTTGCGCTGGTTCTCCGGCAGCGACATGTCGAAGCGCGCGACCAGCCGCTGCCGCGCCGGCGAGGTCGGTGAACTGTCGGCGCTCCAGGTTCCCGACAGCCAGCCACCGGCCAGAGGGCTGTAGGTGAGGATGCCCATACCGTGCCGGTGGGCCGTGGGGAGCACGTCGAGCTCGATCCCGCGGACGAGGAGCGAGTACGGCGGCTGCTCGGTGCGGAAGCGCTCGAGGCGCCGATCGCGCGCGACCCACTGCGCCTCGACGATCTCGCCGGCGGAGAACGACGACGAGCCGATGTAGCGAACCTTGCCCTGCTGGACAAGGTCGGTCAGGGCGCCGAGCGTCTCATCGATGTCGGTCTCCGGGTCGGGGCGATGCATCTGGTAGAGGTCGATCCGGTCGGTGCCGAGGCGCCGCAGCGAGTTCTCGACTTCGGTGATGATCCACCGTCGCGACACGCCGCGACGGTTTGGGTCCTCCCCCATCGGTCCCCAGAACTTGGTGGCGAGCACGACATCGTCGCGCCGGCCCTTGAGCGCCTTGCCGACGATCTCCTCTGACTCGCCGGCCGAGTACACATCGGCGGTGTCGACGAAGTTGATGCCTGCATCCAGGGCACGATGGATGATTCGGACCGAGTCGTCGTGGTCGGCATTGCCCCAGGCGCCGAACATCATCGTGCCGAGGCACAGCTTCGAAACGTGGACGCCGGTGCGTCCGAGTGGGCGGTATTCCATGGTGGTCTCCTAGGGGTATCGGGTTGCGTCCTGTTGTCGGGTTCAGCGGCTGCCCGACTTAGGCCAGCCGTACATACCCCACTTGGTCGCGACGTAGACCGCGTTGCCGGATCGCACGGTCCGGCCGGCCACCGACGATAGGTTGACCAGATCTCCCCCGCCGTCGGCGAGAAACCTGATCGAGGAACACGTCGGTCGTCGCGATCACGCGCCGCCGGCCGCCTTCGGCTCCTACGTCTATCGGTCGGATCTCCCGATTTGGTCGTGTGCGCGGTGACCGTTGGCCACTTGCGTTTGCTCCGCGTGGGCCTTGGTGCCCAGCAGCGCTTGGTCGGCGCGCGCGAGGAGCTGCTGGGCGGTAGTGCCGGCCGTCCACTGCGCAGTGCCGATCGAGGCGGTCACTCGCTCATCGGTCGACGGGATCGCTGCGGCGGCGATGCGCGATCGCAGCCGCTCGGCCAGCTGTCGTGCGGATGCCTCGCTGGTGTCCGGCAGGATCGCGAGGAACTCGTCGCCTCCGAACCGTCCAACCGTGTCGCAGCTGCGGACGCTGTCGCGAAGGACGCGACCGACCTCGGCCAGCGCCTCGTTGCCACACAGGTGTCCGTACGTGTCGTTGATCCGCTTGAACCGATCCAGATCGATGAAGCAGAGCGACAGCGGCCGGCTTGCGCGAGCGCTGCGATTGATCTCCCGGTCGAGCTCCTGGCGAGTGGCCGCGTAGGTCAGACAGCCCGTGAGGATGTCGTGCCGGTCGGTTTGAAACAGCGCATCGAACGCTCCTGGCTGGTGGAGGCACAAGCCGAGCGTTGACGCGCATGCGTCAGCCCTCCACAGCGTCACTGCCCTGTCCGGCGGCGCCGACAAGAAGCCCGCGACCAGCACACCCGCGGTTCGATGTGCGAGACGAACGGGCGCGGCGACCGCGTGCGTGATCCGAATCTCGCGAGCCGTACCCAGCGTGGCGACGTCGTCGTCGGGGTCGAGCGGTTCGAGGGCCGCGCGCTTTGCCGGGAGCGCGCGGCCGACGATCCCTCCTGCGTGTGGTCGCGTGATCGGTTCGTGGGGTCCCAGACCCCACGAGGAGATCACCGTGAGCGGCCGCCCCTTGCCGTCCAGCTGGTAGTACAGCACGACCTCGGAGCTCAGAAAATGCGCGAAGTTGGCGAGCAGCCGGTCAAGACGTGGCCGTTCCGCGTTGTCGAGCTCTCGATCTTGCGACTCGGCGGGCTTCGAGCCGGGCGCCAGCGCCGGCTCGTCACGTTCGTGTGCGCCTACTGCGTCAGCCGAAGTCTGCTCGACTACACGCGCGCTTGACATTGAGACCGACTGTGGGATGCGTAGAACGCGTCGAGCATGATCACTCCAAACGAAGCTGCGTTGCCTTCGTGCAACGCCTCCGCCAGCCGCCAATCATGGGCCGCTACAGACGCGATATACGCAAATTCAGCTGTCCGGGTCCGGAGCCCGCCCTCCAAAAACGGTAAGCGCACTCCGCTCCAGCTGACCACAGTACTCCCCCCAAGCGCCTCCGCAAGTTAAGAGCCTGCTGTTCAGCGCGAGCGGATTACCGACGGACGTCCGAGCGCCCCGGCGGCCAGACCCGTCCGCGTCAGCCGGTGCGACCTGAGTTCACCGGCGACGACTGTCGCGAGTTCCTGCTCCGTAGGTGGGCGAGGTGCGCCTTGTCCCGTTCGGCGCGCCGCTTGCGTCCCGCTTTCTGCGCCTCCTCGTTGCGGCGGGCGACGTCCCTCTTGACCTCGTTGAACGCCGCCTCCGACGTTGATCGGCCAGGGCCCGGGTTGTTTGCGTCAGCCATAAGACAACTCCCTCCGCCACTCCCTTGAAGATTTGGCCACGGGAGAATGCGAGAGCAGGACACTCGGCAGTGGAGCTGCACCTACAAGTGTAGGTCCGATTTACGCGCCGCACGAAAATCCCGACATGCACCGGGCTGGAGTCGTCGCAGGCCGACGATCGTCGCGACGTCCTCTTGCCGCTCTTTCGTCTCGGGATCACGGCTCCCTCGGTCTCCCCGGTGCAGTCGGACCCGCTCACTGGCGTGCGGTGCTCGCTCGGGGCCGCCGCCCAATCTGGAAAGATCACTGCCCGCACAGGCCTCTCACGCAAATGTCAGCTGCTCCGGTCGATGACACCGAGCTTGACGGCGCCTAGGGCCTTCGCCATCGATGATGAACGCACGGATTGACCGGGGTGCCGCGCGCGGCGACGGAGTTTCGGCTCGCGAGAACGGGCGCGCCTGAGCGTGCCCGAGGGTCTGTCACCAGCCGAGGTCGGGAAGGAGATCGCCGAGCACAAGAAGCACACGGCTGAAGACAAGGAGGAGGGCCACGGCGATCGCTGGTTGTCGATCCTCGAGGCCGTGTTGCTCTCGCTCGTGGCCGTGCTCGCGGCGTACTCCGGGTATGCGGCGGCGAAGTGGGGAACAGAGTCCTCAGTGACGCTGGCGAGGGCCTCCGCCGACCGCGCAAAGGCGAACCGCGCCGACCTCGAGGGGCTCGTGATCCGGACGGCCGACTCCGCCTCGTTCAACGCCTGGTTCACGGCCTTCACGGCGGGAAACGCCAATGCCGAGCGCCTCGCAGTAAAGCGCCTGCGCCCCGGTTACCGTCCGGCGTTCAACGCCTGGCTGGCGATGGACCCGGCCCACAATCTCAAGGCTCCGCCAGGACCGTCGTACATGCCGCAGTACGTGATTCCTCAGGAGGCTCTCGCCACTTCCCTCGACAAGCAGGCGGACGCGGCTTTCGCCGAGGGCTCCGACGCGGGGGAAACAGCGGACAAGTACATCCGCGACACCGTCTTTCTGGCGACGGTCCTGTTTCTGGTCGGGATCAGCGGCCACTTCAGGATTCGCTCGGCCCGCCTCGGCCTGATCGGTGTTGGAGGATTGCTGCTCGTGTTCGCCGTGATCCAATTGCTGGGCCTGCCATCGCCACCGTAGTATGTGCCGAACCCCGTCGGCCGATCGCCATTTGGGTCGGGAGCAGGCGCCAGCAGCCGCCGCCGCCGCGAGCACAAGTGCAGGCGGGATTCCGAGCCGAGCGTGTCGTAGCCGACTGCGAGCGCCTACGCCAACGCCGGTAGCGGGCGAAGGTCGGGGCTGACCCAAGCCGCTCGAGCGGGTTCGCCGCCTATCAACTCACGCGAATAGAAGTGTTCGATCAGCTTTCGATCGAGCAGGTCGGGGTTGCGCTCGATGAACTCCTCGAAGCTCTCGGCTCCCCAGCGTTGCATGTGCACCGCGATGAACTGAAACCACGAGCGCGTGATCGTCTCGTGGTACTTGTCTTGGGCTCCGTGCAGTCGAGCGAGATGGCGGATTGCCGCGACCATGGCCTCGGCCGCTGCGTCGACTGGATAGAGGCGCAGGTAGGTCCATGCGAGCTCGAGGTGCTCGCGATGGCCAAAGCCGCCACGAGACTCGAGGACCTCGTGGAGGATCTGTAGGTCACGTTTCGGCATTCAGCCGACGGTAACGTTCAGCGGGGCGCTGGTCCACACCCGAGCTGGCATTGCGCCGAGATCCACTCCTGGGCGATCGGGATCGGAGCCTCGGCCGTGTACGTGGGCGTGGGGAAGAAGTAGTTCTCAGCCTCGCGCTCTGCTCCGCGGGCTACGTGCGGGCCTCGAGCCGTTGCTTGAGTCGCCTCATGTTCTCTGGCATCTCGCTGGCGGCCTGGCGGCGAACAATGAGCGGGACCAGCAGCTTTCCGATCCCGTGGCCGGTGAAGTCCAGCTCGATCGTAAGCCGCGACCGTGATCTGTCGGCGAGCGGATCGACCGTTACGGCGACGATCGCCCTTACCGGACCGTCGATGCCGCGGTCGGCCCACCGGTGCGGCGGTTCGTATTCGGTGATCTCGGTGGTCACCTCGCGTTCACGGCCCCCGATCTTCCGGATCGTCGTGCATTTGGAGCCGACGCGAGTCGTCGGCGCGTCCATGTGTCCGCTCACGGCGCCCTGCTGCCACTCGGGCATGGTGCTCGGATCGGTTACGTAGGCGAAGATCTCGTCGCTCGGCCGCGCGATCTCGGCGCTCGTGATGATCGGTGCCATCCACCCTCCTTATTCAGCCGTCAGCGGACCCGGTTGATGTTGTTGACGCCGACCAGGTCGAGAACCGAGCCGATCTGCCCCGTTCTTGGCCTCGCTGATCAGATCTCCAGGCTGCTGTGTCGGAGACGAGGTGGGTCTGGCGAACTGCAGAGTTGGCCTTGGTTCGGACCGTCCTCGCTCCCTCCGGTTCAGGTCCCGCGCATCCGGTACCCATCTGTCGCTCGCGCAAACCTCGCCTTCGCGGCCAGGTGCGATCTGCGGCTGCCCTGATGATGTGACGCCTAGGGGTGAAAGCGGACGAGCGAAGCTTTGCCGCCCGGCCGTTGGTGATCGGAGTGCACGACCCCTTCGGTCTCGAGCACGTTCCAGCCGAGGATTGTTCCGGGTGGCGCCCCGGACTTGTCGGTCAGCGACACCTCGCGCTCGCCGAGCCACGCGCCTGTGACGGGGCTCGCAATCCCGCGCCCGTCCCGTGCGGCGCTCACCCAGCGCGCTCGGCTGACGCCAGGCCTCGCCGAGCGAAGGCCGCCAGCACAAACCCTGCGCCGGCGAGACCGAGGAATGCCAAGGCGAGCTTGACCGGCGAGCCGGCCAGAAGACCACGACCGGCCTCCAGCACCGCGGTCGCGGGGTTGACGTTGGCGACGCTGTGGATCCACCCCGTCAGGAGGGAAAGCGGCACGTATACCGGGGCTAGGAAAAGGAGCACGAATACGGGCATCTGAATCAGCGCGCCTGCTTGCTCGGTGCGGAGGAACATCGCCACCCCGCAGGCCCACAGCGCCGAGACGAGATTCACGATCACGCCGAGACCGAGGAGTCCGACGAGGTCGATGCCGCTGCCGTAGACGTTCATGCCGGCGATCACCGCGGCGATCGTGACCACGGTCCCCGTCAGGGCCCAGCGCAGAAGCGCGCCGACTGTGTAGCCCGCGATGATGCCGCTGCGGCGGGGCGCGCTGAGTAGCAGACGCCGGGCAAATCCGGAGTCGAAGTCGCGAGCGATGGCGAACCCGGTGAAGACGCCGCCGAAGGCCGCTGACTGCAGGAACACGAAGACGAACTGGAACGCTGTGTAGCCGGGGCGGTAGTGAAAGTTCGGGATGTCCGCGATCCGCGACAGGCCACCCGCGAACGCCACCAGGAAGAACAGCGGGAAGATGATCGACGGCACAAGGATCGCCGGATTGACGAGCGTGTTGTGAATCGAGCGCCAGGCGACACCGCGGGTCACGTTGACAAAGCGCCTCATGATCCAGCTCTCATCGCCGGGCCAGCCGTGTCCTCATCGCCGCCTGGGAGAGGGCGAGTGTGCCGACGAGCAGGATCGACGCGAAGCCGAACCCGAGCGCGAGTGCGCGCGCGTCCCATCCGGTGATCACGAGGCTGCGTAGCGACTCGATCAGGTAAGAGACCGGGTTGTAGGTCGCGACCTCTCGAAACCAAGATTCCTTGATCAGGTTGCGGGGCAGGCTCGAGGAGCTCAGGAAGATGGTCACGAACAGCAGCGGGAAGATGCCCTGAACCGCCTCGCCGGTCCCGAAGCGCAGCGCGAGCAATCCGCCCAAGCTGGCGAACGCAAACGCGATCAGGATCGACAACGCCAGCAGCACGATCGCGCCGGCAGGGCCGCTGACGAGCGTGACGCCGGTCGCCAGCCCGACCAGTAGGTAGGCGAACGCCTGCACCGTTCCGAGCACCAGTGCCCCCCCGAGCTGACCGAGCAGCAGCGCCTGGCCGCGGAGCGGGGTCAGTGCCAGCCGGTTCAGAAAGCCGCTCTCGATGTCGCGGGCCAGATCAACGCCGGCGGTGATCGACACGAACATTGCGCCCTGGACGAACGTCATCGCGATCAGGAAGTCGCGGTAATGGTGGGTGGGAAACCCAGGGATCCGCGTCGCCGGGCTGAGCGCCGAACCGTTGATCGCGAACAGGATCAACGGGAAGATCATCGGGAAGATCAGCAGCGAGCGCTGACGTACCGTGCGGACGACGGCCCGCCGCGCGACCGCCAGCGTCTGCTCGACCAATCCCGCGCCGTGCGACATCGGGACGGTGACCCGGGGCCGCAGAGCGCTCTCAACCGCCACGCCGCCTCCGACCACGCGATCGCTGCCCGGCCGCCTCGTCGATGGCGGTGTCGTCACCGGATCCCTCGAGCTTACGCCCGGTCTTGGCCAGGAAAACGTCGTCGAGTGAGGGCTGGTGGAGCTGGAGCGTGTCCACCTTCAGATGTGCCTGGTCGAGGATGCGAACGATCTCGGCCAGCTGAGACTCCCCACCGGGCAGTTGCACGGTGACGCTGCCGCGACCGTCGCGACGCGGTTCGCCAAATCCAGACAACAGTTCAACCAGCCGGTCCCCGGCGTCCGGATCGTCGGGCGCCACCTGAACGGTCGGGTTGCCGATGTCGGCCTTGAGCTTGGCCGGGGTTCCCTCGGCCACGATCCGGCCGTGATCGATGATCCCGATCCGATCGGCCAGCGCATCGGCCTCCTCGAGATACTGCGTGGTCAGAAACACGGTCATTCCCTCGTCATGGGCAAGGCGGGCCACCTCCTCCCACAACGCCGCTCGGCTCTGTGGATCGAGGCCTGTGGTCGGCTCGTCGAGGAACAGAATCTGGGGCGAGTGGACGAGAGCCAGGGCGAGATCCAGGCGCCGCTTCATTCCACCCGAGTAACCACCGACGCGGCGCTCGGCCGCTTCGGTCAGGCCGACCCGCTCGAGCAGCTCCTGAGCGCGGCGGCGGCGGTACTCGCCGGTCAGGCCCTGAAGTGTCGCCTGCAGGAGCAGATGCTCGCGACCGGTGAGAATCGCGTCCAGCGCCGCCTCCTGGAGCGCGGCCCCAATCACCGCCCTCACCTCCGAGCCCTGATGGGCGACGTCGTAGCCGCCCACCCAGGCGCGGCCGCTGGTCGGGGGAAGCAGCGTCGTCAGCATCAGAACGGTGGTTGACTTGCCGGCGCCGTTCGGACCAAGAAAACCGTAGATCTCACCCGGCGAGACGGCCAGGTCGATCCCGTCGACGGCTCGCGGTCCCTTGCGGAATTCGCGGACTAGGTTCTCGACCTCGATCGCAGCTCGCGCGGTAGAGCCGGTCCCCACGGTTGCGGACGCTGGTCCCGTCGTTGTCTGTTGAGGCATCGCACGAAACAGTATCAAAAGCTTGAGCTTGTCAATCGTTTAGAATCTCAATAGAATATGGAACATGGCCACCGGGACTGAGACGCGATCGGGTTCGGCTCGGGGAGCACCGGCGACCGAGGCCTGGGCCGAGCTTCGCAACCTTCTGGCACAGCAGCGCCGGCGCTTCCTGAGCGCTGCTTCGGAGCTCGACCTGCACCCCGCCCAGGCCGGCGCGCTGCTTCAGCTGGCCTCGCCGCTGCCGATGAACGAGCTCGCGGCGATGCTGGCCTGCGACAACTCGAACGTGACCGGGCTCGTCGACCGCCTCGAGGCGAGGGGGCTGGTCGCACGCCAGCCAAGTCCCGATGATCGGCGGATCAAGCGGATCGTCCTGACAGCGGCCGGGTTACACGTGCGCGAGGAGTTGCTCGAGCGAGTTGGCCGTCCTCCTGCCGGCTTCGAGCGGCTGACCGCTGCCGAGCAGCGCGAGCTGCGCGACCTCCTGCGCCGCATCCTCTAGCGGGCGCGCGCCGCTGACCGGGCCCCAAGGCCATGTCAGTCTCGGCCGAGTCGCAGAGCTCGGGACGCGCTCCTGGCCCGCTCAGATCACTCGGGGTGATCGAGGTCGACCGGCGGCAGCGCCCCCACCTCGTCCTTCGTCAGGTTCAATCGAATTATCGCGCCGACTCGCTTGACGGCGGTGATCGGAACGGCGACCCGCTTCTTGCCCCAGAGGTGGCCCTCGTCGAGCAAGATATGTGTCACGTGATGATCGCCGGGATCGATGACAAGTCCTTGTACCCGCCCGACAGGCTCATCATCGGCAAATAGCTGCTCGCCACGACGCACCTCGACTTCGCCCAACGGCACATGGTCGTAGCCGACCCGGTGGGGATCAGTGTTGGGTCCGATCCCGCTCATCCCCAAACCGTCTACACGGGTTCCCATGTCGCGCGTGGCAAGGCCGTAGTAGGGCAGCGAGTGCATCTCGTCTTCGGCGTACCCCAACTTCCCGCCGCCCCCCGAAAGGAACTGTGACTCTTCAGCGGCATCGAGCGCGTCAAACTCGGACGTGGTGCAGCTCAGCCGCACCTCCTTCGCCGTCGAGGTCGCGAGCTCGATTGGCACAAGCCGGCCCGCATCTCGCTGATGTCGTGGCTCGACGACGAGATGGGTAACCGCCCGCGCAACGGGATCGATCACCACGCGGCTCAGCTCACCGCAAACCCCGTCGGTACAAGTGACTTCGCTTCCAATGATGAACTGCGTGGGTTCGCTCATCGATCTTCCCTCTCGTCCGCCTGCTGTTCGGACTCCAAGCCACCCGGGCCCAGGCTCACCAGCTCAGCCTCTACGCGGACTGTACGAGGTGGCGCTCGAATGCCCAGACCGTAGCGGCGCTCCGGGTTCGCACGCCCGTCTTCTCGAAGATGTGCTGGACGTGGTGGCCCGCGGTCTTGGCTGAGATGCCGAGGGTTTCGGCGATCTCCTTGTTGGTCTTTCCGGCGGCGAGCGCAAGCAGGACCTCGAGCTCGCGGTCCGTCAGGCCCGCGGGCAAATCGCGTGGTCGCTTCGCCACGCGGTGCCCAGCCGCGGCGAGCACGGCGTCGACCGCCTCCGGGCACAGACGGCCCTCGCGCGCGTCGCGCAGCAACTCCGCCTCGGCGCCTTCAGCGTCGAGCGCTGGTCGGTGCGGGCGCCGCTCCCGCATCGCCTGATACGAGTCGGCGGCGGCGAGGATTCGCGCCGCTCGGTCAAGCCCCGGCGCAGGCGTCCTGCGGTGGTAGCCCGCGCCGTCGAGCCGCTCGTGATGAGCACCAGCCAGCTCGCCGATCGACGCGAGCGCGGGAGCATGGGCGAACGAGCGCTCGGTGAAGTAGGGGTGCAGCTGCACGCGCTCCCAGTCGGTCAGACCGAACGGTCCCGGCTTCTCCCAGATCGCGTTCGATACCGCGACCCGGCCGAGGTCCAGCGCGAGCGCAGCGCGCCGCACCATCGCCACCTCGTCCTCCGGGAGACCGAGACGCCAGGCGGCCGCCTCCGCGAGCTGGGACGTGCCCTCGGCGTGACCGCGCAGCCAGTAGGACTTGAGGTCGGTGAACGTCCCGACGACGCGGAACGCGGCGTCGATCTCCTCGCCGGTCATCCACCGCTGGGGCGGCGGCTCGGCAGCGATCGCCTGCTCCCAGATCAGCGCGTCGTCGAGGCCGTCGAGCAACTCGTCGCGATGATCGGTCGCGAGGGCCGCCAGGCGCGGGTCGTAGGCACCGCCCGCGCGCTGCTCGATCACCTCGCCCGCCCGATCCGGGCCTTCGGCCGAAAGGAAGACCGAGATGTCGCGGGCGACATGAAGCACCCGCGCCGGCAGCGCAATCGCCTCTCCCGCGGCCGCCCCCGGGAACCCGTTCCCGTCCCAGCGCTCAAAGACGTACGCCAGGTTCGAGACAACGCCGGGGCCGAAGCCGAGCCAGCGCGCGAAGCGCTGCGCGACCTCGCAGTGGAGGGCGAACGTCGAGCGCGCGATCTCGAGCGCGTTCTCGAGTGCGTGGGCGACCATTGCCTCACGAACCTCAGGCGGTCGTCCTTGTCCCACCACGTCCATCAGAAACGCTCCGACCTCCTCGGGGTTGCCTCCGTCGACGAGTGCGAACTTGGCGCGCGGCTCGATGTCGTCCCCGAACAGCTCCGTCTGCTCCGGCGCGTCGGACGTGCAGCCGAACGAGTGCAGCAGGGAGATGTAATAGGCGTCCACGAGCTCCGGCGGCGAGAGCTCCGCGAGCTCGCCAAGGCGAACCGCGAGGATCGCCGTCCTGAGCGCGTGCTCGAGCGGCTGACCCGTGCCCAGGTCGGTCGCGATCGACATCGCGCCGATCACCTCCGCGGCACGAACGGGCGCCTGGCCCCCAGACGGTCGCGCTGCTGACGGGCTGCTGCCGTCCAACGCCATGGAGCGGATCGTACGCGCTTCGGGGCCCGCGCGTCAGGCGTCGAAGTTGGAGCGCCCGCGCCCCTGGTGAAAAGGAAGCCGCCCATGCGGGCGGCTTCCCATTGCATCGGTGGCGTCTGCGCCTACACCACTGCCTGCAGGTGCTCGTTCGGGTCGATCGCCCCCAGGGTTTCGACGACGTCAAGGCCGCCGTTTCGCACCTGGGCGATGTACACGTTCATCCGCACGTGGTGCTGGCCGGGCACCATCTCGGCCGGTCCGCCGGGACCTTCGGCGATCTTTGCGTGGTCGAGCGCCGCGACGACGGCAGCCTGGTCGAGCGAGCCGGCTTCCGTGACGGCGGCCTCCCAGAGCTTGAGGCCGCGGTGCATGCCGGTGCACCCGCTCCCGGCGCTGAACTGTGGGCCTTGCGGGAAGCGAGCGTTGTAACGGCCGAGCAGCGCCCTGCTGAACGGGTCGCTCACCGACTGGTAGTAGTCGATGCACCCGTACAGCCCCTCGACATGCTCGGGCGGCAGCGCGGCGACGAGGTTCTCGTCGAAGTACGTCGTGACGACCCGCCCTCCGCGCTTTGTGAAGCCCGACTCGCTGAGCGCCTCGAGGAACGGGAAGCACCCGGGAGGCACGGTCGTGTTGAACACGACGTCCGCGCCGCTCGAGTTGATCTTGGCGACCGTCTCGCTCCAGTCGGCGTGATCGACGGGGAAATACTCCTCGCCGACGATCTCGCCGCCGTTGGCCGAGGCGACCTCGTGGAGCTTCCGGTTCATAACCTGCGGCCAGATGTAATCCGCCGAGGGCAGATAGAAGGTCCGGGCTCCGGTCTCCGTCATCAGCCACGGGATCAGCGGCTCGACCTGCTGCGCCGGAACCGCACCGGTGCAGAACAGGAGCGGGTGGTACTCCTGGCCCTCGTACTGCTCGGGGTAGATGTAAAGCGTCTCGCCCTCCACCACCGCCGGGTTCTTGATCGCCTGCCTGGTCGAGCTGAAGATGCCGCCCAAGACCACGTCGACGTGGTCCTCCTGGACGAGCTTGGTGGCGGCGGCCGCCGCCTGGGCATCGTCGGTCGCGCTGTCCTCGATGAGCAGTTCGACCCGGCGGCCCAGCAGGCCGCCGGACGCATTGATCTCGTCCACGACCAGTGTCGCGACGTTGGCCTGGCCGCCGCCCATGATCGACAGGGCCCCGGTCTGGTCGGCGATCACGCCGACCTTGATTGCGTCTCGCATGACGTCGCTCCTACGCCTCGTAGTGGCCGCTGAGCTGTGGCACCTGCGGCCGGCTCTTGTGCCCGGCCTCTTGCATGATCGGCGGGACCTCAGGGTCGGAGGCGAAGCTCTGCCAGCCGTCGAGATCCCAGTCGAAGATCACCCACACCCGGTCGTCCTCGTTGGGATCGCGGAACACGAGCGCGCCCTTCGAGCCGTGCTGCTTGCGCTTGTCGGCACCCTTGGTCGAGAAGACATCCGTGAAGCGGTCGAAATCCTCGACCGTAGTCGTCGCCAGAAGCATTCTGGTCCTCCTTACGTTTCCGGCGTCTCCGAACGACGCCGAGGCTGGCGCGAGTATGCGTTCGGGCGGTCTCCACGCACATCGGGCAATTGCCCTATAGGGCGATCGGGACCGCGTTAACCCGGTGGTGAGATGCCTGCCTTAGGACTAAATCGCCACGTCCCGAGCTGACCGCTGAGGTCGCTTCGCCCCCTTGGCGTCGGCTTGAGCGGACCAGCTGCTGAGCCGCTCGATCGCGGTCGTGACGTGTGTTAGGTACCGCGTGACAGCCGTCTGGACGGAAGGCTCGGTCGCGTGGTCGGGAAGCGCGCGCAGCAGATTCAGCCGACTGGCGGCCACCCACGCCGCGAGATCTGGCTCGCTCAACCATTGTCCTTCCGTTCGCCACGTCCGACTCATCATCCGTGGCCAGTCCTCGATGCTGCTGGCGTAGGCGTTCGGTGGGCAAAGCCGGTTCTTGTCGACGTCATCGTCCCGATGGGCCTCGACGAAGCCAACGAGGGCTGCGTTGAACGACGGCGAGAGGTACCGCACTTGCTGGAGGACGATCCGGCCGGGTTGAAAGATCGGCGTCGCCGGGGCGCTGCTCAACCCGAGCGCTGAGCAGTCCACGTGCAACACGTCGGCACCGGTGTTGGTCTCTCCACGCTCGAGCACGATGCGGTCGGTCTCGATCCGCCGTACTCGCCCGAGCCTGACGACGTCCGTGATCTGTCGCAGTGCATCCAGCTCACGGGCGCTGAGCATCGTGCCGCGGTACATCGTTGCCGGCCGAGACGGGTCGATCCGGAAGAGCCGCCCCGCAGCCTCGAGCTGCTCGAACAGATCGTCGACATCAGCCGCCTGGGCGCCGGCCTCGGCGTCGAAGGAGATCCCTTCCATGATCGCTCCGACCTGCTCAAGCGGCTGAAAATGGCGACGGTCATAGAACCACGCGTCGCGGGGCCGGATCCAACGAATCCGATCTGGCTCGACACCGTTGTCCAGAAGCCACACGCATGCGTCCGCCGCCGTCTTGCCGGAACCGAGAATCGCGTAGCCGGAGGCTGCCTGCGCGGCCACCGGCAGATCGTTGACAGGCACGACCCGGGCGCCTGCTGCCACATCAAACGGGGGCGCGTGGGTGGCCGGGATCGACGCCTCCAGGTAGCGTGCGTCGACGACCTTGCACCGCACCGCGATCTCGTTAAGCTTTCCGGTGCTCAAGTCTCGGACGCGTTCGGCCTCATCGCCGCCGCCAAGATGCTCGTGGCTGGTGAGCAGCCGGACCCGCCCTGTTTGGGTGAGCCTCGCGGCGGCCTCGGCAAAGTGCGCGCAGACCTGATCGCCGGTCGCTCGTTCGTAGTACCCCGCGTTCTCGCCGGCTTGGTCGATGCGGTCCTCGCCAAGCGACAGCGAGTTCACCCCGTAGTAGGCGGACGGGGTGTGCAGACGAACGAATGGATACGCGTTCAGCCAGTGACCACCAGGTGCTGGCTGGCGATCGATCACGGTCACCTCGACGTTGCTCTCCTCGGACACCAACGTGTCGGCGAAAGCGAGCCCGCTCGCGCCCGCTCCGACGATCAGATAATCCGTCTGCGCGAGCACGTTGTCCCTCTTCTCTGCGCCTTTAAGAGCACGATCGTTCTATTTGGCGTGGCGAGAATAGCACGATCGTTCCTTTATGCTTTGGATCGTGGCAGCGAGCACCGAGAATCGGACCAAGGGCGACCGCACCCGGGCGGCGATCCTCGACGAGGCCGCGCGGCTGGCGACCGTCGATGGGCTCGAGGGCCTCTCGATCGGACACCTCGCGCGCGCAACGGGGATGAGCAAGAGCGGCCTCTACGCTCATTTCGGCTCGAAGCTGGATCTGCAACTGGCGACGATCGAAGTCGCGCGCGCGACGTTTGTCGCCGAGGTCCTGCGCCCAGCGCTTCGCGCACCAAAGGGCGTCGAGCGCCTGCTCGCCGTCTGCGAGGCATTCCTCTCGCACGTCGAGCGCCGCGTCTTTCCCGGCGGCTGCTTCTTCGCCGCAGCCGCAGTCGACGTCGGGACCCGGCCGGGCCCGGTGCACGACCTGGTCGCCGCTCAGCGGCTTGACTGGCTGACGCTGCTGGAGCGGCTCGCCCGCGAGGCCGCTGAGTTGGGCGAGCTCGAGACCAGCATCGACCCCGCCCAGCTTGCCTTCGAGCTTCAAGCCCTGCTCGTGGCGGCCAACACCGCGTTCATACTCCACGGCGATGCCGGCGCGTTCGAGCGCGCACGCATGGCGATCTGGGAGCGCCTCCGGATCGCTGAGACGCCCGCCAACTGAGCCTGTCCTACCTCGAGCGAACGTTGGGGTATCGGCTGCTCATCGGGCCACCACTCCGTCATCGCTGGAGATGGGCTGAACGAGACCGAGCCGGGCGGCGGCGGCAACGGCCTGGCCACGCGTTCTTACGTCGAGCTTGCGCAGGATCGAGGAGACGTGGTGATCGACCGTCTTCGGGCTCACGATCAGCCGCTCGGCGATCTCGGCGTTGCGCAGCCCCGCGGCGAGCAGCGGCAAGACCTCCAACTCGCGGCCGGTCAGACCAGCGGCGTTCGCACGGGTGCGAGCGCGCGGGCCGCGCGGGATTCCTCGTTCACCCAGCTCGCGGAGGCGGCGCGCGACGACGGCTTCCGCCGCTCGGGCGCCGATCTTCCGGAACTCGTCGAGCGCATCGCGAAGCGCGCCGGGCTCATCTGAGTCCGTGAGCGCCAGGGCCGCGTCGTATCGACACCCCCGGCCTCGCAGGACACGGGCCGCCTCTGCCCAGTGATCGGTGAGGAGTTGGCGATGGTGCTCGAATGCCCTTGTGGGGACCTCGCCCGACAGCCCACCCCGCCGCCGCCAGACGGCCAGGCCGCCTGCGTAGACGCTGTCGCTCGCATCGTCGGCGAGGGCGAACGCCGCGGCGGTCTCCTCGGCGATGGCCTCGGGCCGGCCCTCGAGCCACGCCGTCTCGGCCCGCGCGTTCGCGACCAGGGTGAGCGCCTCGAGGTCACCGCAGTTCTGCACCAGTTCGCGTGCGTTGTTGAGCAGCGGCTGGTACTCAGGGTCACCTCGGCGGGCGCGGACGAGCGCGAGGACGGTCAGGGCCTCCACTAGAGGCATCAGGACCTGATCCCGCGGCGCGGCCAGGATCGCGCCGGCGGTCTCAGCCGCGGCGCCCCATTGACCGAGTGCCAGCTCCGACTCAGCGCGGAGGCCCAGGAGACTCTTGGTCCACGCTTCGAGGCCGCGCTCGCGGCAGTACTCGATCCCGGACTCGATGTGGGGGATCGCGTCAGTCCATCGGCCCGCGCACCCGAGGCAGGAGGCGAGGTTGATGAACGCGCGACCCGCGTCCGTTGCCAGGTCCTCCTGGACCGAGAGCGCGAGGCTTCGCTCGAGCTGGCCTCGGCCATGCCCCTCGCCGCGGAGCATCTGGACCGTGCCGACGTTGTTGAGCGCGTGCACGAGCGGAGCGGTGGCCCCCAGCCGCTCGGCCAGGTCGATCGCTCGCTCGCCGAAGGCGAGCGCCGCACCGGGCTCCTCGTCCCTCGTGGTGCCGGCCAGCATGCTGTAGGCACCGGCCAGCTCCGGCCCCGGCGGCGCCAGCTCCAACGCCCGGATCGCCTCGCGTACGTCGGCAATCGCCTCCGGAAGCCGCCCGATGCAAGACATCAGTCTGGCCCGGCGCAGCAGGGCATCGCCCTGCCGGACGTGGTCGCTCGCACGCCGGTAGGTCGCGATCACTTCGGCCATCGCATCGGCGGCCTCGCCACGCTGATCGCCGAGATAGGCGTGGTCGGCGTAGCGCTCGAGCAGCGGAGCCCGTTCTTCGCTCGAAAGGTTCGCCGCGAAGCGCAGCGCGCGCAGGTACTGACTCTGCGCCTCGCGGGGCGCCCCGAGCGATCCCGCGTGCTCGCCGGCCGCGGGCGCGTAACGCAGTACCGCCGGTCCATCCCCGGCCGCCTCGGCGTGGTGGGCCAGCCGCGCCAGATCGGGTGCTCCGAGCTCTGGACGGCTGAGCGAGGCGAGCGCGCGACGGTGCAGGGCGACCGCGCGATCCGGAGAAAGGGCATTCTCGACTGCGAGCCGCGCCAGTTCGTGTCGGAACACGACGCCGTCGGCCTCGGCGCGCAGGACGCCGGTGCGCAGGCACTCGTCGAGCGCGCCGAGCCCGCCCTCGGTCATCGCCTCAAGCAGCCAGACCTCGGCGCGCTGCGGGACCACGGCGACGGCGTCGAGAAGATCTCGGGCGGCGGGGCTCAGCCGAGCGATGCGTGCGAGCACCGCAGCGCGGACGGTCGCCGGAACGATCTCGCCCCCCGCCGCGAGTGACTCGGTAACGAAGAAGGGGTTGCCCGCCGTCCGAAGGTAGAGGTCATCGGAGTCGAGCGGGGAGTGCTCGGCCATCGCGCGGACCGCGGAGCGCGAGAGGCCGGTCAACTCGAGCCGGGCGGCGACGCCATGGCCCGGCAGCTCGCCGAGGACGAGTTGGAGCGGGTGATCGCGATGCAGGCAGTCGTCGCGAAAGCTCAAGACGAGGAGGGTCGCGACCGACTCAATCCGACGCACCATCAGCCGGACGACATCGAGCGTGGCCTCGTCCGCGTGGTGAATGTCCTCGAGCACGAGCACGCTCGGTGCGCGTCCTCGCAACTCCGCGACCAGCGCGCCCGCGACCTCGTGGGGCCGCGCGTCCCCCTCGACGAGGATCGCGAGCTCGCCCCCGACCTCAGCCGCCGGCTCGAGCAGAGGACCTAGCGGACGGGGTGTGAACAGCGGATCGCACGTCCCCCAGAGAACGGAGAACCGCCGCGGCAGCGCGGCGCGGAACTGCCGGAGCATCGCCGTCTTGCCGATCCCCGCCTCGCCGCAAACAAGCACGACCCGCCCGCGCCGAAACTCTGCCGCCTCCGTGGCGCTCTCGTGCAGGCGAGACAGCTCGCTCGAACGCTCCAGCAACCCGGGTACGCCGGCTCGCTGTGGTCCCGTGGCCGTGTCCACACCGGGATGATCGCGCCGATTCGACGACGTGGCAACCGTGGCGGCCGGGCGCTGATCGTTCATCTCGGCCAGGCTAGGACCCGCACACCGACCGCGCATGGGGAGAGCTCCCCATCTTGCGGTGCGCCGAGCCGCCACGCTTCGGCGGCCGTTCACGTTGGGTCGCCACCTCTCTGTGGGCGCAACATAGGGACCGCTCGATCGCAACATGGGGAGTCCTCCCGATGAGCGCCGCGGCGTGCGCCCCTAGGTTCACGGCATGCAAGGACCAATCGATCAGGAGGCCTGACATGCCGCGATACATGGTGCAGCGCACCTTCCCAGACGGACTCGAGATCCCGGTGGCAAACGGCGGAGCGGACATATGCCGGACGGTCGTTGAGCGCAACGCCGAGGAGAGCGTCACGTGGGTGCACTCGTACGTGAGTGCTGACAAGCGCACCACGTTCTGCGTCTACGACGCACCGACCCCCGAAGCGGTCCGCAAGACCGCCGCGCGCAACGAGCTGCCGGTCGACCAGATCACCGAGGTGCGGGTGCTCGATCCGTACTTCTATGTGTAAAGCCAACTACCTAACCAAGGAGACGTCATGTTCAAGCTCATCAAGCGCATCACGACCGTCGCCACCGTTGTCCTGGTTGCGATTGGGCCTTCGGCGGCGTACGCCAGGCTAGACCTCAACCCGCCCACTACGACGCCCGCCGTCAGCTCGCAAGCGGCCCACGGAGCGGCTGCGCCGACCGCCGGAAAGGCCTCGGCGTCTTCGTCGCAGAGCTTCCAGTGGGGCGACGCGGCTATCGGTGCGGCAGTGATGCTCACGCTGGTCGGCGTCGGCACGGGTGCGATCTTCGCCCTCCGGCGCCGCGCGCATCACCCGCTGATCAGCTGATCCAGCGCCAGCGATGAACTCGGGGGCCGGTCAAGACCGCTCGGCCCCCGAGGTGCCGCCGCAAGGAGGGACGCTATGTCTCGACGGCGAACAGTCGCCATGCTGCGGGGATGCCCTTGAGCTGGTGCTCGCCGCGGTCGATCAGGGTCTGATCGGCGCCGACGATGAGATCCCGGACGGTGCTGCTGACTAGGACTTCGCTCGGACCGGCGAGGCCGCTGATGCGGGCGGTGATGTGGACCGCGAGGCCGCCGATGTCGTCATTCTCGAGCAGCTCGAGCTCACCGGTGTGCAGACCGGCGCGAACGTCGAGCCCGAGCCGGCTGGCGCCATCGCGAATGGCGATCGCGCTGCTGATCGCGCGGCTCGGGCCGTCAAAGGTGGCAAGCGTCCCATCACCGAGCGACTTGACAAACCGCCCCCGGTAGCGCTCGACCTGCTCTCGCACGACCGCGTCATGCCGTTCGAGCAGCGCACGCCAACCACGATCGCCCAACTGGGCAGCACGGTCGGTTGAGCCGACGATGTCCGTGAACAGCACCGTAGCCAGCACGCGGTCGCTGACGGTCGGCCGTCGTACCCCGGTCAGAAACTGCTCGGTCTCATCGGCGATTTGGCCACGTGCCGAGACCTCGACATACCGCGCTCGGGGGATGTGAGCGGCTGCGTATCGCGAGTGGCGCTCGTCGATGAACAAGTCGTTCGCTCGGTGCAACACCAGCGTCGGGCACTGAACGCTGGACAGCGCGTCGCGCACGTCCAGCTCGCCGACCACCGCCAGCGACGCGACGGCGGCATCGGGAGTCATCGACAGGCGCCGGTGACGCGCGAGCTGGCGCCGGCGTTGCTCGTCCTGCCCAGCGAACCCGCCCCAGGGCTGCTCCGGCGAACTGCTGCCCCAATGCTTGACCACCGCCTGCACCCATGCTGCGCGTTCCTCGACGCTCTGCGCCCACTCATAGCCCGGCCCGCGGACCACACGAGGGGTGGGAGTGATCAGCACGAGCGCGCGAACGAGGTCCGGATGGGAGGCCGCAAACAGCACGGCCAATGCGCACCCCTCTGCGATCGAGACTACTGCCGGCTGCTTACAGTCCGAAGCCTCGAGTACCGCACGGACGTCATCGATCTGCTCCTCCAGCGGTGTCGCCCCGGCGATCCCGCCGGACATCCCGGCGCCACGCCGATCAAACTGGATCAGCCGCGCGAACGAGGCAAGCCTCGCGAGAAACCGCGCCGACGGCGGTAGGTCCCAATCGAGCTCGATGTTCGAGAACCACCTCGGCACGACCAGCAGATCGAGCGGCCCGTTACCGGCCAGCTGATAGGCGATCTGCACATCGCCACTACGCGCGTAGCGTGTGAGGACTTCCATCCCCGAGCATCGTATGCCCGGACACGCCGACGGGCGGTCCGCGACCTACGCGCCCGCGAGCTTCTCAAGCTCCTGGAACGCCTCAACATCGAGCAGCGCCCTGCATCTGGCCTCGCACGCGCGACACGCCTTTGCGCAGACTGCGCAGTGAGGGTGGTGCTCGGCGTGGCGGGCGCACTCCTCGGCGCAGATCGTGCATTCGCGCACGCACGCCCCGAGCAAACGATGCACGACCAAGTGATCGGACTGGGCGGGCCGGGAGAGGATCCGCGCTACCACCTGGCACACATCGGCACACGTCAGGCAGAGCGCGATGCACGCGCGCATCTCCTGAACGTTGGCTTCGACAAGATCTGAGTCCGCGCACGACGTGCAGGCTTGGAGACAGTTCAAGCAAGCGTCGATCGCCGCTGCGACCTCGTCGACTCCGAGCGCGACGCCGCTCGGCGAGGCGTTCAGCATGTCCCGCGTGTCGGTCATGCTCGTAGCCCGTCAAGCGGCGGACGACGCGACAGGTGGATTGCTCTTATCGGTTTCATGAACCGCTACTCGCGCTGCAGCGCCTCGAGCCCGCCGCGCAGGAACTCGAGCACCTGGTCGAGGACGGCCATGCCCTCCTCGTGAGTGATCGGCTCGCCGCCGGATTCCGCGTCCATGAAGCGATCGCGGACTGATGTGAACGCGGCTGTCATCGACGCGGCGATCAGGAGCGGGCGGATGTCACCCGGGCTCGCGCCGAGGTCCTTGGCGATCGATTCGGCGAGCATCGGCTCGAGCTGGCCATGGCGCGCGCGCATGCTCATCTGAAGCGACGGATTGCTGCTCAGGATCTGTTTCCGGAGCCTCGTCTCGTCGTCCGCATGTTCGATCGTGGAGAGGAACTCCCGCAGCGCGTCGACCGTTGTCGTGCCCGTCCGGCGCTCGTCGAGCTTCGACTGGAGCGTCTCGAGGAAGGTCAGCTCATTGCAGAGCACGATGTCCTCTTTGCTGTCGAAGTACGCGAAGATCGTCCGCGGGGCGACATCAGCGGCGTCGGCTATATCCGCGAGCGTGGTTTCGTCGTAGCCGCGCTCCGCGAACAGCTTCAGCGCCTCGCGGGCGATCCTGTCGCGGGTCTGCTGCTTCTTGCGTTCTCGGAGACCCGGCTTGATCGGAGGTCTTTCGACGGCGCCCATTTAGAGCCGAGCTTATCAGCGAACTTTCACAAATGGAAATTTTGCAATGGCTGTTGACTTACGCCTGCGCTCGGTATATAAATGCAGCGCTTGCAGATTTACTACTCATGAAAGTTGGCCATCGATGGTGAACATCGCTCGCTGGACAATGGCGCACCGCCGGATCGTCGTCGTGGCCTGGATCGTCGCCACGGTCGGGATCCTCGCCGTGTCGAGCTCGGTGGGAAAAAAGACGGCAAGTAGCTTCACCCTCCCGGGGACCGGCTCGCAACAAGCCGTCGACCTGCTCAAGAGCAGCTTCCCGGCCCAGGCCGGTGATGCCGACCAGATCGTGTTCCGCGCGAAGACCGGCAAGCTCACGGACCGCGCCAATCGCGCTGTTATCGGATCGACCCTTGCACGCGTGGCAGGGCTGCCGCACGTCACCGGCGTGGTCAGTCCCTTCGGGGCGGGCCAGCACGCCGTCTCCCGCGACGGGACGATCGCCTTCGCCACCGTCAGCTTCAACCAGCGCGCGGACGCGCTCCCCAAGGCAGCGGTCGACAGGGTGGTCACGACCGCGCAGTCGGCTCGCTCGACGTCGCTCGACGTCCAACTCGGTGGCCAGGCGATCGAGCAGGCCCAGCAGGCGTCGCTCGGCTTCGCCACGATCGTCGGGATCGCCGCAGCCATCGTGATTCTGCTAATCAGCTTCGGATCGTTCAGCGCCATGTGGCTTCCGATCGCAACCGCGCTGCTCGGTCTCGGGGCCGGAATCGGACTGATCAACCTCGCCAGCCATGCGGTCGACATGCCCAGCTTCGCCTCGGAGCTGGCGCTGATGATCGGGCTCGGCGTCGGGGTCGACTACGCGCTGTTCATCGTCACGCGCTTCCGAGAGGCCTACGACGGCAACGGTGGCGATGTGCAACAGGCCGTCGAGGCCGCAATCAACACTTCCGGTCGCGCCGTGCTGTTCGCGGGCGTCACCGTCGTGATCGCCCTGCTCGGAATGTTCGCGCTCGGAGTGAGCCTGCTCAACGGAGCGGCGGTGGCAGCTGCGATCGGGGTCGTGCTCGTGCTCGCCGCGTCGCTGACATTGCTGCCGGCGCTGCTGAGCATGGTCGGGCGGCGAGTCGGCGAGACCGGCGGGCGCAGCTCGTCGCCGACTGCGGACGCTGCGAGCCCCGGCTTCTGGCTTCGCTGGGTCCAGCGTGTCCAGCGCCGCCCGATTGTGACTGCGATCGCCGCCACGGCACTGATGCTCGCGCTCGCGGCGCCTGCACTCGGGCTCCGTCTCGCAGCCAGCGATGCCGGCAACGATCCGACGAGCCAGACCACGCGCCATGCCTACGATCTCCTCGCCAAGGGGTTCGGCCCTGGAACCAACGGAGCGCTTCAGGTAGCGGTCGCGCTTCCTCGATCGCATGACGGCGCCGCGGTCGCGCGGGTCACCCGCGCCGTGCGGAGCACACCCGGGATCGCTTCGGTCGCTCCTGCTCGGCTCAACCCGTCGGGGACGACGGCCGCGATCGTGGCTTATCCGACGACCTCGCCACAGAGTTCGGACACTTCGAACTTGGTCAGCCGGCTGCGGACCAGCGTGATCCCGCCGATCGAGCGCGGCACCGGCGCACGTGTATACGTTGGTGGAGCGACGGCCTCGCAGGTGGACTTCTCGCACGTCCTCTCGAGCAAGCTGCCGCTGTTCATCGCAGTCGTGATCGCGCTGGCGGCGCTGCTGCTGGTGGTTGTGTTCCGGTCGCTCGTGATCCCGGTACAGGCCGCGGTGATGAACCTGCTGTCAATCGCGGCTTCGCTCGGAATCGTCCAGGCGGTGTTCGAGCGTGGCTGGCTGGGAGGGCTGTTCGGCGTGCAGGCCGGGCCGATCGACGCGTTCATCCCAGTGCTGACGTTCGCGATCGTGTTTGGCTTGTCGATGGACTACGAGGTGTTCCTGATCTCGCGCGTGCACGAGGAGTGGCAGAACCGCCGGGACGCCAGCGCCGCGATCCGCGAGGGCCTCGCGCGGACCGGTCGGGTGATCACCGCAGCTGCGGCAGTGATGGTCGCGGTGTTCGGCGCGTTCGCGATCAGCGGCAACCGAGTGCTGGAGATGTTTGGCCTCGCAATGGCTAGCGCCGTGTTCCTCGACGCAGTGGTCGTCAGGATGCTTCTGCTTCCCGCCGTGCTCCAGCTTCTCGGACGAGTGACCTGGTGGTTGCCCGGGTGGCTGGAGCGACGCCTACCGCGCATTGCGATCGAAGCCGAGCCGAGCTCCCGGCCGCGGCCATCGCTCGAGCCGGCGCTGGAGCCAGGGTCATGACCAACGAGCGAAAGCTGGATCGCTTGATCGCCCACCTTCGTGGCCAGGTCGCCGAGTTGCGGCGGCTCGAGCGGGAGGGAGCCGGCGCCGACCAGGTCGCGGAACGCAGGCGGCTGATCCTGCGCCTCCAGGAGCACGTGGCGTACGCCGTCCGCGACCTGCTCGGAGTCCCGCGAACCTCGCCCATGTAGACGAGGCGCGCGCGACCGTCCGGCTCGCCTGCTGTTCGTCTTAGCGGTGCTCGTCAGACATCGTCCGGCGCGGCCAGGCGAGCACGATCATCCAATCTAGGTGATGCAGTCCGAGGGGCAGGAGAGCATGCTCCAGGGACCGAATGGACAAACGTGCTTCAAACCGACCGACCGGAGGCGAACCGAATTGCTGATCACTGCGTCGTCGTATCCGTTCCTGGACCTGTTCTGGGACATCCTCATCATCTTTGCCTGGATCCTGTTTATCTGGGTTGCGATCACCGTATTCATCGACATATTCCGTCGACACGACATGTCCGGCTGGGCGAAAGCTGCGTGGATCATCTTGGTCGTGATCCTTCCGTGGATCGGTGTGCTGATCTACGTGATCGCCTATCACACCGGGATGGCTGACCGGAGGGCCAAGGAGGTCCAGGCCTCTCAGGCACAGTTCGACGACTACGTGCGAAAGACCGCCGCCACCACCGGAGCCGGCGGAGCCGCGGGCGAGATCGAAAAGGCAAAGCAGCTCCTGGACAGCGGCACGATCACCCAGGCCGAGTTCGATCAACTCAAGGCCAAGGCGCTCGGTAGCGCGGCTGCATCGGCCTAGCAGCGACTGCTGGTCATCGGTCCATCAAAGGGGGAGTCTCGGCCGCCGGGCTGAGATTCCCCCTTTTGTGGGTTCAGCGGCTTCCCACAGACAGCTCCGGCGATCGCCGGTCTCGCCTGAGCGACGTCACAAGCCCAGTCGAGCACCGTCTCATCGAGCACCCTCCCACCGAGCGTTCTCAGCCCCATGCGGGCGCCGGCCCACACAGCGACCGCGCCATCACCCCCCGGGGGTTGTGCCGGTCGTCCGCGACCAAGGCGGACCGCGGTCAGGTCCTGGCCGGGCGTGAGCTTGCCGCTGAGCGGGTAGTCGTCAACTGAGGGTCGTGTGGGTGCCACGGGGTGGAACGCGAGATCTCTTCTTACCGATGACGACGGAAGGCCGTTTGATGAGCAAGTCAGAACAGAAGGTCGTGCAGTATCTGGGCGAAGCGCATGCCAGCGAGGTTGGCCTTGTGAGCGTTCTTCGCTCGCAGATCGCGATGACCCCCCGCGGTTCCTACCGCGACGAGCTCGAGAAGCACCTCGACGAGACGCGCCGCCACGCCCGACGGACCAAGGAGCGCTTGGGCGAGCTTGGGCAGAGCCAGAACCCAGCGCAGGTGCTAGTCGGCTTCGCTGAGACGCTGATCAGCCAGAGCGTGGCTCTTAGCAAGGCGCCGTTTGACCTGTTGCGTGGATCGGGCGGTGAGGAGAAGGTCCTCAAGAACGCGAAGGACGCGTGTGCGACCGAGGCGCTCGAGATCGCGACATACACCGCCCTGGAGCGCCTCGCTGCAGGGGTCGGAGATGAGCTCACAGCCAAGCTCGCCGCATCGATCCGCGGCGATGAGGAACGCATGCTCGAGCACATCCTGCGAGAGATCCCCAAGCTCACAGACGCGGTCATCGGAGCGGACGTCGAGGGAAGGCCGTCCTACGACATCACAACGACCGGCGCCGCTGACGCCACGCGCGCAGCCGCGAGCGAGGTCAAGCAATCGGCCCGCGAGACACAGGCGCGGGCCAGGCGCACCGCCCGGCAGGGACGCAAGATCCCCGGCGTCGCGCAGCTCGAGGGACAGATCAAGGGCGCGGTCGCTTCCGAGGAGGATCTCGCAATCCCGCGCTATGACTCGCTGACCGCTGAAGAGATCCTCAGCAAGCTACCCGAGCTCTCGCAGGTCGACCTCGCGAAGGTCGACTCTTACGAGCGCAAGAACGACAACCGCACCACGGTCCTTAGCCGCATCACCGCTTTGCGGCGACAGGAGCCGTGGCCCGGGTATGACGAGCTCACGGTCGCCGAGATTGAAGCAGTGATCGGCGAGGGCGACGAGCAGCTCACGAAGGACGTCGCCGCCTACGAGCGCGCCCACAAGAACCGCACTGGCGTGCTTCGCACCGCAGAGCGCGAGACCGCCAACGCATAACCCGCGTCGCCCGCGCGGAGCGAGCCGGGACCCAGACGCGTGGTGGCCGCAACGGTCGGTCAGATGCCCGGCGTTGTACTCAACCAACTCAAACATTCGATTCAACCTAAGGAAAGGCATCGCATGGCTGAAAAGCACGTAGACGAAGGCAAAGGCCGCGTCAAGGAGGCTGCCGGCAGCCTTACCGGCGATCGCAGCCTCAAGAACGAGGGCAAAGCCGACCAGGCCAAGGCGACAGTCAAGGACAAGGTCGACAAAGTCGCCGACACGCTAAGCCGACGCAACAAGAAGTAACACGCCGCTCGCCGCGCGCCTGCCCAGCTGAGCGGCGCGCGAGCGGGCGGAGCCGACAGCAGCGATCCGCGTGACACGCGCGGGCGGGGCCGTAGTGCAGGAACGCCTCGCCACGATGCCTCGGACGCTCCGGCGCCGGCACATCCACACCGAAACGAAGGACACTCACATGGCGGACAACGCGATCGACGTGTACTTGAACGACCATTTAGCAGGCGCGATGCTAGGTAGCGATCTCGCCAAGGAGATTCAGGCGCGGAACCACGGAACGGCGCTCGGCCAGCTGATGGACTCACTCGCGCCACAGATCGAGCAGGATCGCCAGACGCTGGTCGAGCTCATGCAGCGCCTGGATAGTTCGACGAATTCCGTCAAGCAGGCCACGGCGTGGGTCGCCGAGAAGGCCAGCAGAGCAAAGTTCAGCGGCATGACTTCAGGCGAGCCCGAGCTGGGCGAGTTCATGGCGCTTGAAACTCTGACGCTTGGAGTGCGAGGCAAGGCCTGCATGTGGAGGACGCTCAAGCAAGTAGCCGACCGGCACCCACCAATCGCGTCAATGAATTTCGACGAGCTCATAGACCGCGCTCAGATCCAGGAAGACGCGCTCGAACGTGAGCGCCTCGCAGCAGGCACGCGGGCGCTAGCAGACGAAGCCCGCGCCACCACGTAATCGAGGACGCGCGCGACGAGTGTGGAGGAGCGGTTGGGTCGTCACTCGTGTGGCGCGATAACCAGCAGCGTGGCGTCATCGCGCAGCGGTTCAGGCGAGGCGTCTATCACGGCGTCTTGCAGGCCGCGCACCGTCGTCGCCGCCGATCGAGGGCCGAGCTCGGTGAGGATGGCGACTAGGCCGAGCTCTCCAATTCGCCCGCCGTCGGAGGTGCGGCGCTCACTGACGCCATCGGAGTACAGCAACAGGCGGTCCCCGGGGTCGACCACAGCGCTTAGGATCGGGAACGTGCGCTGTGCGACTCGCATACCGAGCGGATAGGTGCGCTCGCCGTCCAGCTCGTCGACCCCTCCGTTGGCGCGCACGACCAGCGGTGTCGGATGGCCGCAGTTGATCCAGCGCAGCCGATGCCCGGCGCGGTCCCAGGAGGCGAGCACAGCGGTCAAGTGAAGCTGCATCTCGAGCGACTGGATCGCCTCGTCAGTCAGCGACGCGGCTTCCCGAAGCCCCGCGCCCGCGCGTCGAGCGGCGCGCAACGCGCCGATCGCCAGCGAGGACAGCGCGGCCGCCGAGTTGCCCTTGCCGGTCGCGTCAGCGACGACCAGCCACAAGCCGTCCGCGTTGTCGGCGTAGTCAAAGAAGTCGCCGCCGACGTCATAGCCGGGCAGCACGCCCCCGGCGACGTCGGCCCCGCTCACGCCTGCAAGCCGCGGTGGCAATAGGTTCTGCTGAATCTCAGCGGCCGGGTGGGTGTCCTTGCGCCGGCGCACAGCATGTACCGCGTCGGTGTAACCGGACGCCAGCTCCAGCGCCAAGCCGGCGTCACGCCCGAATGCGTCGAGGTCGACCCGGGGCCGGTCGCGAGCGAGCAGAAAGCCCATGACGCGATCGCGCACGACCATCGGCCAAAGCGTGGACGGTCCAACGCTGCCGATCACCAGCTCCCGCAACTGCGGCATCGCCTCCGGAATGATCTCGGGGCCGACGCCGACCGGCGCTCGGATCCGCTCGGGAAACCGGTCCACGGCGCCGGCCAGCCGCAGCGCGAACGACCCCTCGAGATCTAGTACGTACGCCGCGACCGGACAGCCCGCTTGCGCGGACGCGACCGCGACGACCCGTTCTGGCACCAGATGCGGCGGCGATGCCCCCAACAGCTCGCCGGCGTCGGGCCGTGCACTCGCCATCATCCCCCAGGAACATACGCCCTCGGGGAAGCCAGATCGAGGTCGCGAACGCGCTTCCGCGGTGTGTCTCGGCTCAGGACGGTCGTGCCAACTGCCGATAACAGGTGTACGCCGCTCGGCGGGCTTGCCCGTCTCCCTGCTCCCTCGCGTGGCCGTTAAGCACCAACAGCACGGGAGACGCGAGAGGAGCTGGGTATGCCCAGCAAGTTAGCCAATCGAACGCTCCGGTCGGCAGACGCGCGCAGTCGCGCTGCGGCAAAGGGCGCAGCGACGCGGCGGCGCCACCAGCAAGAGCGACGCGATGACCGCCTCGCGGAGATCTGCTCACAGATCTCAGACGGGACGCTCGTTATTCGCCAAACGATCCAGCGGAGCTGAGCAGTGTGAGCTTTGCCGCGCGCGGCAGACGCTTGATTCGCGCCTCCTCGCGGCGCGCCGCGCTGCGGTCCGGCATTGGGATCGCCAGCTCGAGCTCGACTGGTAGCCGGCTGGCGGTGTAGCGGCTGGCGCGACCGCGGCGGTGGCGAGCAAGCCTTTGCTCGAGATCGACCGTCCATCCCGTGTACAGCGAGCCATCCCGGCAACGCAACAGATAGACCCACGCCTCGGGCATACAGCTCAGCTTCGACATCGAGGCGGCAGTCCCTCGATTGGCCGATGCCGCGGCGCCGGTTTCCGTCGCCGCCAGGTGGCACGCGGACGCCGGGTGCTGGGGCGTTTGGGGCAGATCACCCGATGTGGACGATGCTCTGACGCGGGCGGAGTGCGATCGTGGCCCGGCATGGCCGCCTGCGCGCGCGTTCTTTGACCTTCGGCTTACAAGTGAGGCTTCTGCGATGAGCAAGTCATTCCACGGTGTCATCAACGTCGATATCCGTGATTCGGCCCCGGACTGGGGGCCGTTCGAGGCGCCGAAGGCTCCCGAAGGAGCGCCGAACGTTGTGTACATCGTTCTGGACGACGTTGGCTTTTCGCTGTTGAGCAGCTACGGCGGTCCGGTCCCGACGCCGAACATCGGTCGGATCGTCGCGGACGGGGTGCGCTACACCCAGATGCACACGACGGCGTTGTGCTCGCCGACGCGCTCGTGCCTGCTGACGGGTCGCAATCACACGCGCAACAGCATGGCCTGCATCACTGAGGCGGCGATCGGGTTCCCCTGCGCGAGCGGCGTGATCCCGCCGGAGAATGGGCAGATTCAGGAGATCCTCGGCGAGGCGGGCTGGAACACGTACATGGTCGGGAAGTGGCATCTGTGCCCAGAGTCGGAGATGAACCTCGCGTCCTCCAGGCGGAACTGGCCGACGGGCCGCGGCTTTGAGCGGTTCTACGGATTCCTCGGGGCGGAGACGAATCAGTGGTATCCGGATCTCGTCTACGACAGCCATCTCGTCGATCCGCCTCGCTCACCGGCGCAGGGATATCACCTGACCGAGGACCTGACCGACAAGGCGCTCGAGTTCATCAAGGACGCGAAGGTAGTCGCACCGGACAAGCCGTTCTTCCTGTATTACGCGCCGGGGGCGTGCCACGCGCCGCATCAAGCGCCGAAGGAGTGGATCGCCAAATTCAAGGGGCAGTTCGAGATGGGCTACGAGGCGATTCGCGAACAAACTCTCGCGCGCCAGAAGAAGTTGGGGATCGTCCCGCCCGATACCGAGGTCCCGCCGATCAACCCGATCGCCGCTCAGAAGGGACCGGATGGGCAACCCTTCCCGCCGCTGGACATGACGAGGCCTTGGGACTCGCTGTCGGCCGACGAGCAGCGGCTGTTCTGCCGGATGGCGGAGGTCTATGCAGGGTTCATGGCGCACGCCGATGATCAGATCGGGCGACTGCTGGACTATCTGGAGGAGAGCGAGCAGCGTGAGAACACGCTGATCTTGTTGATCTCCGATAACGGCGCGAGCGGTGAAGGCGGCCCGAACGGGTCGGTCAATGAGAACAACATCACCAACGGCATCCCGGATTCGATGGAGCAGAACCTCGCAATGCTCGACGAGCTCGGCGGCACGAAGACCTACAACCACTACCCAACCGGGTGGGCGATGGCGTTCAACACTCCGTTCAAGATGTGGAAGCGCTACGAGTTCAACGGCGGCACCTCGGACCCGTGCATCATCTCCTGGCCGGCAGGAATGAAGGCCAAAGGCGAGATTCGCGAGCAGTACCACCACGCAATCGATCTCGTCCCGACGATCCTCGATTGTCTGGGCGTCGAACCGCCTGCGACGATCGGCGGTCACGTCCAGAGCGACTTCGACGGCGTCAGCATGCGCTACAGCTTCGACGACGGCTCGCTTCCGACCGCGCGAGCGACGCAGTTCTTCTCGATGCTCGGTTCCCGGGCGATCTGGCACAACGGATGGAAGGCCGTCACCACCCACCCGACGATCAGCGGCTGGAGCCACTTCGCGACCGACACGTGGGAGCTCTACCACACCGACGTCGATCGCTCCGAGCTGCACAACCTCGCCGATCAGGAACCCGAACGGCTCAAGGAGATGATCACCCTGTGGTACGCCGAAGCCGGGCGCAACGGGGCCTTCCCGCTCGATGACCGCTCAGCCCTGGAGATCCTCACGACCCCGAGGCCGCTACTCAGCCCGGCCCGCAACCGCTACGTCTACTACCCGGACTTGGCGGAGGTGCCGGAGTCACAGGCGGTCAACGTCCGTAACCGTTCCTACGGGATCGGCGCGCTCGTCGACATCCCCGCCGCAGGCGCCGAGGGCGTCCTCTTCGCCCACGGCTCGCGATTCGGCGGACACGCGCTCTATGTCAAGAACAACCGTCTGCACTACGTCTACAACTGGGTCGGCCATTTCGAGCAGAAGATCGTCGGCAGCGAGGACGTACCCGTCGGCAGCAACCTGATCCTGGCCGCCAACTTCGTCAAGGACGGCGAGGATCCGCCCGGCGTCTCGACCGGGATCCTGTCCCTCTACCACGGCGAGACGAAGGTCGGCGAGGAGCGAATCAAGACCCAGCCCGGCAAGTTCTCGATCGCCGGCGAGGGCCTCTGCGTGGGACGCGACGGTGGCGAGCCGGTCACCGACGACTACCCAGGCGCCCACCCGCACGAGTTCGCCGGCGGCACCATCAACCGCGTTGCGGTCGACGTCAGCGGCGAGCCGTACGTCGACCTCGAACGAGAAGCCGCCGCCATGCTCGCCCGCGAATAGCCTCGATCGACGACTGGCTCTCGGAAACACACCCGACAAGCGGCCCGGGAGCCAGTCGCTTCGATGCTCGATAGCGTTGTCGACGCGTGACTGACGACCGCATCCTGATCGACCCGGCGCGCGCGTTTCTGAGCGCGCCGCTCTGCGCGGTGCTCGCGACGATCGGCGCCGACGGCGCGCCTCGCCAGATCGTGATCCATTACACGCTGGCCGAGGACCATCTGCGGCTCAACGGGCATCGAGATCGTCACTGGGTGGCCAACCTCCGGCGGGACCCGCGAGCCTCGCTCATCGTCCACGACCAGGTCGACTACCTGCACTACGTCTCGATCCGCGGAACCGCGACGCTGCTCGACGAGGGCGAGATCGCAGTCGCCGACGCAATGCGCCAAGCGGAACGCTACGGCGAGGACCCAGCCAACTTCGCGGGACAGCCGCGGGTCAGCTTCAGGATCAACATCGAGCGCCTCACCGAGTACCGCTGATCAGGATTGGCCAGCGCCCGAGATCTTCTGTCACTCACGATTCTGCGGCGCCCCGCGGGCGGCCTTCGGCCAAAGAGGCAGGCGCTACCCGTCTGCGTCCGTGCTCGAAGTCCAGTCGCCGCCGGTCTGCTGCCGGAACGTGTCCAGTGCGCCGTCAAGCGTCGGGAAGAAGTGGGCGGGATTCAGAGGGCCGATCAGCTCATAGCGCTCGAGCTTCGCGCGGACAGGGTCCTTGAGCTCGGCGAACACGAGCGACGTGCCCGCGGCGTTCAGTTCCTCATCCAGGTCCGCGAGCATGTCGGCCGCGGTCGTGTCGACGTCGGTGATCGGCTCGGCGGCGATCAGGATCCATACCGGACGCGGCTCGGACGCGGCGAGGCGGCGGATCTGGTCTCTGAATGTTCGCGCGTTGGCGAAGAACAGGGGAGCATCGAATCGGAAGATCACGAGGCCCGGAAGCTGCTCGGCCTGCGGGTGGAGTGCGCGGTCGTGTTGCCCGGGCATCCCCGGGACACGGCCAAGCGTGGTCTGGTAGGGCCACCACGCTCGCCGGAACACATTCAGGATCGAAAGCGCGACGGCGACCGCGATCCCCTCGAGGACCCCGAGCAGCGCCACGCCGAGAAACGCCGTGATCGACAGCAGGAACTCGACGCGTCGCTGACGCCATAGCCGCAAGGTTCCCGGCACGTCGGCCAGGCTCAGCGATGCGGCGATCACAACGGCGGCGAGCGTCGGGTTCGGCAGGTTCTTGAGCAGCCCGGGCACGAGCACGAGCATCAGCACGATCAGCGCCGCTCCGACGACCCCGCTCAGCTGCGTCTTGGCGCCGGCCTGCTCGGCGACCGCGGTTCGCGACCCGCTCGTGCTCACCGGGAATCCCTGGAAGAACCCGGCAGCGACGTTGGCCGCGCCGATCCCGATCATCTCGCCGTCGCCGTTGACCTCCTGGCCGGTGCGCGCGGCGAACGACGAGGCGGTGGAGATCGTGTCGGTAAGCGCGACCAGTGCGATCCCCAGCGCTCCCGCGATCAGCAGCGGAAGGTCCGAGATCGGGCTCGGCACCGTCAACGGGGGGAACCCCTTTGGGAGCGTCCCGACGAGCGAGACACCGTGACTGGACAGATCAAATGCGGCCGACGCTGCGATCGCGGCCACGACCGCGACCAGCACGCCTGGAATCCGTGGGAACCACCGCCCGAGCGCCAGAATCACCACGAGGCTGAGACCTCCGATGATCACCGCGCCACTGACGGCGTCGCCCGAGGCGAGCCCGTTCACGAACCCCTTCGTCTCATTGATCAGGCCGTTCGCGTCGACGGAGAATCCGAACAGCTTCGGCAACTGTCCGATCAGGATTGTCAAAGCGAGGCCGTTCATGTAGCCGATCTGCGTCGGCTTGGAAAGAAGGTCGGCGACAAAACCCAGCTTCAGCGCCCCGGCGGCGATCATGATCGCCCCGACGATCAGCGCGAGCATCGACGCCAGCGCGATAGCCCGCTCTGGACTGCCGTTCGACCCGAGAATCGGAAGGATCGTCGCCGCGATCATCGGCCCCAGCGAGGAGTCCGGTCCAAGGACCAGGATCCGTGAAGGTCCGAACGCCGCGTAGCCGACCAGACACAGAATCGTGGTGTAGAGCCCGGTGATCGCCGGCAGACCTGCGAGCTCGGCGTAGGCCATCCCCTGCGGCACCAGCAACGTCGTGAGCACGACCCCCGCGACCACGTCGCGACGCAACCACGAGCGCTGATAGGTCGAAATCGCTCGCACACCCGGCAGCGAACGCAACCCCATCAACAGCCTCGATCCAAGGTCAAAGATCCCTTATCAATCGGGATCGCCGGCGCTGGCCCGGGGCGCGCCCGGGGTCTGAGGATCGCGCCGCCGTTGTGCGCCGTGCCGGGAATCGTCCGCCATCGCTCCAAGCCGTACCTTTTCCGATTCCGAACCCCAGCTCCTCACCCACAACGGGTGAAACCGACCATCGCCAACTCGTATTCCCGCGCCGCGTCGCGGACAGTTTCGTGTTCGCGATCATCCCGGTCAAGTGCCACCGCGGAGGCCACGTGTGGGCCGTAAGCGCGTAGGGTCGAGCGTTAGCCGTCAAGTCGGTTGGACAGGGGCGAGGGATGCAGAACCCAAAACATCGGAGGGGATCATGAGCGCTTCCGCAATTCCCCAACGCGGAATGCTCGTCAAGAACCGGTTTTCACGTTGGCCTACGGCAAACGAAGGGCTGGGATGGGACAGGTAATCCTCCTCGCGCTGGCCGCCGCGCTGAACCCGACGCTCGTCGCCGCGTCCACCGTGATGATGATGCTTCCGAGTCCGAAGCGGCTGATGTTGGGATATCTGTTGGGTGCGCTGATGACGAGCATTGCGCTCGGGCTCGTGATCATCTCGTCCTTGGAGGGCTCAGACGCCGTCAGCACCACCAGGAATGCGCTGAGCCCATCCGCGACGCTGGCGCTCGGGGGGATCTTCCTGGTTGCGGCGTTCGTGCTCGGGACTGGCCGACATCAGCGAGCCGCCGGTCGCCGCCGAGCGCGCCGCGAGGCGAAGAAGGACAAGGGCCCGCCGCGATGGCAACGGGCGCTGGGGCGAGGTTCGGCGCGCACGACGTTTGTCGTTGGCGCGTTGCTCACGCTCCCCGGCGCCTCCTATCTGGCCGGGCTCAGTCGGATCGACAAGCTGAACCTGTCCACGCCGGAAACCGTGCTGACGGTGATCGCCTTCAACTTGATCATGCTCGCTCTCCTCGAAGTCCCGCTGCTTTGTTTCGTGGTCGCTCCGGACTGGACGCCCGCGGCGATTGATCGGGCAAAGGCGTGGATAGGGCGGCATGCTCATCGGTTTGCGGTCACGATGCTGGTCGTGCTCGGCACGCTGCTCGTAATCAAGGGCGCGATCGAGCTGCTCAGCTGAGGCACCCGCTCGGCGACCGCACCGATCGAGCTGCGCCTGCGCTGCAGGGCAAACGCAATCACCGGGGTGAAGAGCGCTCGTTACGGCCGAGCCGTGGCCGAACGTGCAATCGTCCAACACGTGCCTGAACGGAACTACCCGCTGCTCGTAGAGGGAGAGCTGCTCGAGGTGAGTTCGATCGACGAACGTCGCGAACGTCGGCTCGGACGTGAATCCGCCGATCCGGACAGGAAATGACTTGGTGGATGACATTGTTGTAGACGCCCCCGAGGAGGGGACGGGGAACCGGCGCCTGTCGCTGTTGCTGGCGATGGCGATGTTCGTGCTGGTCGTCGATACCTCGCTGATGAACGTGTCGATCTCAAAGGTTGTTCACGATCTCGGCACGACGGTCAGCGCCGTTCAGTCCGCGATCGCGCTCGAGGCGCTGATCTCGGCGGCGTTCATCCTGATCAACAGCAAGGTCGGCGATCTGATCGGCCGCAAGCGGGCGTACGTCCTGGGGCTCTTGGCTTATGCGATCGGCGCGCTGGCGATGACCGTGGCCCAGGGCATCGCGGCGATCGTGGTCTTCTGGGCGATCATCGGCGGCCTCGGCGCCTCGCTCCTGCTGCCGGCCATGCAATCGCTGATCCACGGCAACTTCGAGGGCGCCGCCCAGAAGAAGGCTTATGCGCTGGTCGGAGCGTCGGCGGCGATCGCCGCGGCAGTCGGCCCGCTCCTCGGGGGGTTCCTGACGACCTACCTATCGTGGCGAGTTGGCTTCCTGCTCGAGGTGGTCGTGATCGTGATCATCCTGTCGCAGATCAAGCTCGTCAAGGACGTCCCGTACACGGGCGACCGACGCTTCGACGTCGTCGGAGCGATCCTCTCGGTCCTGGGCATGGGCGGCGTGGTGCTCGGCATCCTGGTCTGGCAGGAAGGGGGCGACTACGTCGTGCTGCTGATCGTGCTCGGCGCGCTCGCGCTGACGGCGTTCGCTCGCTGGCTCGTGCGGCGGCACCGTGAGGGCAAGGTCACGGTGCTCGATCCAGACCTGTTCCGACTCCCCCACTTCCGGCTCGGGATATCCGAGCAGACACTTCAGAACATCACGCTCGGCGGCGCGATGATCGCCCTTCCGATCTTCCTGCAGATCAAGCTCGAGTACAACGCGATGCAGACCGGCCTGTCCCTGGCACCGCTCTCGCTCACGATGTTCGCGCTCGCCCTGCTCGCCGGAAAACGAACCGGACACCGACGCCCGGCGAGCATCATCCGCATCGGGTTCGCGCTCACCACCCTGGGCATGGCATTGCTGATCCCGATTGTCCCGAGAGCGAGCACGGGCTGGTACCTCGTCGTGCCGCTGATGATCGCGGGCGCGGGGCTCGGGCTCCTCGTCTCCCAACTCAACAACTACTCGCTCGCCCCGATCGACGAGGACCGGATCAGTGAGGCAGCCGGAGTCAACTCCGCCGCCGGCTCGTTCGGCCTCTCGTTCGGCCTGGCGATGGCGGGCGGGATCCTGCTGGCAACCCTCTCCCTGGCCTTCACGAATCAAGTGAACGACAGCTCCGTAATTCCGTCAGCGCAGAAGCAGCAGATCTCGAAGACGCTGGAGAACAACGCCGAGGTGATGAGCAACACCCAACTCGAGGAGCTTGTCAAGCACGAGCCTCCCGCGGTGCAGGACGAGATCCTCAAGATCAACAAAGACGCGACGAACCTCGCGCTCCAGGTGGCGTTGCTGATCCCAATCCTGGCCGGCCTGATTGGGCTGTTCAACTCCTTCCGCATGATGCGTCTTCCCGACGTCAAGCCCTCGGCGGACGTTGAAGCCGCCGCACTCGGGTAGCGCCTGCACAGCGAGATGCCCTGAGCCGAGAATGGCGAGACTTCACTGCGTATCGACCGGGAGCTGCGATCAGTTCGGCTTGCGAGCCGCGCATCACTCGGCTGATCGGCGCGGGTGCGGGGGGTCGCGAAGCTGGCGAGCGGATGTGCCCCGGCTCAGTGTCCTTACGATGAGTTCTCAGCCTCCGGACGATCATCTAGAACGAACCTCAGGACGAAAAGCCAGACGCGACCGACACCCACGGAGGTGCACGATGGGCAAGGTGCTGACGCACATGACGATGTCCCTGGACGGCTACATCGCCGACCCCGACGACCGACCGGGCGAGCTCTTTGACTGGTATCAGGCCGGCGAGGTGTCTGTCCCCAGTGGCAACGAGACCGTCACGTTCGACGTCGACGAGGCGAGCGCAGAGATGCTGGGAGATCTGACCGAGCAAGCCGGAGCGCTCGTCTCCGGCCGGCGGCTGTTCGACATCGCCAACGGTTGGAACGACGCGCACCCGGCCGGTATGTCGGTCGTCGTCGTCACACACAACCCGCCGGACAACGCCGCCGAGCGATGGCCGAAGACGACATTCGTCGACGGCGTCGAGCTGGCGATCGCCAAGGCCCGGGAGATCGCCGGCGACAAGAACGTCACGCTCGCCAGCCCGAACGTCATCGCGCAGGCGCTCGAGCTCGATTTGGTCGACGAGATCCGCGTCAGCCTCGTGCCTGTCCTATTCGGCGAGGGCATACCGTACTTCTCCAAGCTCAACCGCGGGCACCTTCTGCTCGACGACCCAGTCGTGGTCCAGGGTCACCGGGCCCTGCACCTCACCTACCCGGTCCGCCGCTGAGGACAGGTCAGCGACGCACGACCTGCACCGTCCTCACGCGCGTCCGCAGCAGGCCACCACCGCCGCCGTTTGCAGAGGCCGAAACGTGCAGAGTGTTGGGGCCGATGTGTCGACTACCCCGTGATGATTACGTGTCTTGGCGTGAGGATCTTGGTGATCGCGTGTCCGAGCAGGCCGGACGAACGGACAATCCATATTGTCTAGCCAGCCGATACGCCGTCTCCTCGCAAGTCGAGCGGGTCACGTCGATCTGCTGCAACCGTGGGATCCGATGGCGGTTCGACCCCAGCACGGATTCGAGTGGACCGCGATCTGACGGTCGCCGAGGAGGTGATGTCGCCGGCTCGTCCTGGCGCGTTCTTCAACGCGCGCTCCTTCCGGGCAGCGGGTCCGTCGCGTTCCAGTTCTTGGCCTGGTTGAGGAAAGCGCGAATCTGGGCGACGGCGCGTGGATCTGAGAGCACCGTGATGTGCCCACGCTCGGGATGCAGCTCCAGCACGCATCCGGGGATCAGACGGGCCGTCTGCTCGAACAGCTCCCCGTCATAGAAGCGGTCACGTCCGCCTCCCACCAGTAACGTCGGTGCTCGCACCGTCGGCAGGCGGGCGAGGTCAAACTCGTCTTCGGCCTCGATCGTGGTGGCCATGTCCTGCAGGCCGCTCTCGGAGAACGAGCGCGATATGAGGAGCCATCCGAGGGATGCCGCCGGCAATCGAAGCACTGGGGGCGCGAGGGCGCCGGCCATCACCGCCACGGCCTGACGGATCGCGCCCGCGCGCACTCGCGCCGCGATTTGGCGCTGAATCAGCTTTGCGTATGGACCAAGCCGACACCCCGTGCTAACAAGCACGAGCCGACGCACTACGTCGTGGTGCTCGGCGCCGAGCTGCTGAGCGATGCTGCCACCTGTCGAGGCTCCCAGCAGATCAACCGGCCCGTCAAACGCATGACGCAGCGCTTGAGCATGTTCGGCAGCCAGCGCGGCCATAGTCATCCCGCGCGGCAACCCCGGACGCCGGTTGACATAGAACACCTCTCTCTCCCTCGCCCACTGCCGCATCGCCGATACGTGCACGCGGCGAAGCGAACCAGCAGACACGCCAGCCTCCGGCGTAAGTCCCGCGAGCACCACCAGTGGAGGGCCCGCCCCGGCCACCAGGCATGGCAAGGCCCCCAAAGAGCTCTCCCGGACGTCCATCAACAAGCGGCTTGGTTCACTTGACCGCGTAAGTCGACCAGGTGCCTGGTACGCCTTTTAGAGTCTCGGTTCTGCGGTCCCTGAACTCGATCCCCGAGCCGACAACGAGATCTTTGACGGTCCCAGATACGAGGATTTCATGTGCGTCGGCGAGCGCGGAGATCCGGGCGACGATGTGGACGGCAACTCCGCGGAGATCGCCTGCGACAAGCTCGCACTCCCCCGTGTGAACTCCGCAACGCAGCACCAAGTCCAATCGGCCAACGGCTTCGCGCGCTGCCATAGCGCACTGAATTGCTCGCCCAGGTCCGTCGAACCGGACCAGAAAGCCATCACCGGTGTGCTTCACCTCACGACCGCCGAACCGTTCGAGCTGGCGGCGCATCAAGGCATCGTGGCGCACCATCAGCTCGCGCCATCGCGCGTCTCCTAACGCGCTCGCGCGCTCAGTCGATCCGACAATATCGGTGATCAGCAGAGACGCGAGAATGCGATCGCTCGGCTGGACGCTGCGTGTACCGGTCAGAAAGTCCTCCACCTCATCCAGCAACGAATCGACGTCTCCGATCAGATAGAACGCCTCATCGCCCGGCAGTTCAACCAGACGAGCGCCCGCAATCGAGTCCGCGAGCTCCTGCCCAAGCTCGAGTGAAACCAGACGGTCGCCGCTTCGGTGCAGGACCAGCGTTGGCGTCTGCACGGTCGGGAGCACGTCCCGCACGTCTGCGCGAGTGATCGTGTCGATCAGGTTCAGCATCGCCTGCGGGCTCGCGCTCATCCGTTCCCCCCGCATGCACCACTCTTTGAAAACCCGATCGTCGATACGGCCCGGAGCCCAGACCCCGATGAGTTGCGCCTGCCCCCACGCGTGTTCCACCGCGTCACGGAGACTTTGCGCCCATTCAGGTGTCATCACCGCCGCCCCGTACGGCGCGGTGCCGGCGGTCACAAGCGCCCGGGTGCGACCAGGATGCATGGCCGCGAACAAAACGCACGTCCGCCCCTGATCACTCAGACCGAGCAATGCTGGACGCCGGAAGCCGACGGCATCGATCACGGCCCTCAGGTCTTCAACCTGCTCTTCCAACGTCACCGGACCCGAGAGCGGATCTGAGAGCCCCATCCCGCGACGGTCAAACACAGCCACTCGCGCGAACGTCCCCAGCCGCTCCAGAAACCGCGCCGCCTCCGGCTGTTCCCGCAGCACCTCTAAATGCGAGATCGGACCAGGTGCCACGACAATCTCGAGATCCCCGCCACCGAAAGTCTCATAAGCAATATGGCCACCCGGACCCACGGCATAGCGGACATCAAGGGCCATCCGCCCAACCTACACGCCTGCCCACCCCTCATGCCTCGCGCCGGCGACGGCGAGTGTCCTGGCAATCACCGAGCACACTTGCGTCTTGGGCGAGCTCTGAGACGCCACCACGACTCGGTGTTCTGCTCCTACATCCACGGCAAGCGAGACTCCTGTCCACGCCAACGGCGGTCCGGATCACTGAGTCGGCGAGACGGGCGGCTTGGGCGCCTCATCGACCGTCAGCCGGAACACGTCAGGTCGGGCGTAGTGGCCGACGACGTCAAAGTCGAACTTGCCGCGCGCGATCTCATCGAGATCGATATCGGCGAACAGAATCTCCTCCCCGTCCCGTGCTGGTCCAGCCAGTACCTCGCCAAGGGGACTGATGATGCAACTACCGCCGGTACTCACGACGTCGTCGGGCGCCTGCGCGAGCACGTTTGGAATGTCCGCCGGGAAGTCGGTGCGGCGGGTGAACTGGTTGCACGAGAGCACGAAACAACGACCCTCGAGCGCGACGTGCCGCATCGTTGACAGCCACGTCTCGCGGCCGTCGGCGGTCGGCACGCAATAGATCTGAACGCCCTTCGCGTACATCGCCATCCGCAGCAGCGGCATGTAGTTCTCCCAGCAGATCACAGCACCGATGCGGCCGAGCGGAGTGTCGAACACCGGCATCGTCGACCCGTCCCCGAACCCCCACACAATCCGCTCCGCCGCAGTCGGCATTAGCTTGCGGTGCTTGCCGAGATAGCCGTCGGGCGAGAAGAACAGCGCCGTGCAGTAGAGGGTCCCCCCATCGCGCTCAACTACACCGATCACCAGATGCAGCGAGTTCTCGGCGGCGATCCCGGCCAAGCGATCGACCGCCGGGCCCGGTACATCCACCGAGGCATCGAAGTACCGCCGGAACTGGTCCCGCCCCTCGGCGGTACGGTCGCCGACGACCGTCCCGAACGCGATCCCACGCGGATACGCCGGCAGGAACGCCTCGGGAAACATTGCCAACGTCGCACCGCCCGCGCTCGCCTCGCTCGCCAGCAGGGCGACCTTCTCCAACCCACACTCGAGATCGAAGCCCACTGCGGCCGCCTGTATGACCGCTGCCTTGAACGAACGCATCGCGCACGTATGATCGCTGCCCGCACATTCTGGGTCAACGCAGAGAGCCTCACCGGGGCAGGTCCGACCTCGCGCCCTCGCGGCGCGAGGTGCCCAGCTCGGCTCTGGACCCGGACAACCGCTAGCTTTCGCGAGGGCGTCCCCCACCGATGATTTCTCGTCGATTCGGTGGTCTTGGTTCACATGACACCAACCACATGCCACATGTCCATCTCTCTCGACGGCTTCGTCGCCGGCCCCGACCAGAGCCGCGACAACCCGCTCGGCGTCGACGGCCTGGAGCTCCACCACTGGCACCTGGACGAGCCCATCCATGAAGCCGACGCCCGCGCGCGCGACGCGCTCATGAGGCCCCGCGGGGCATACGTGATGGGCCGCAACATGTTTGGCCCGGTTCGGGGCCCGTGGGACGTGAACTGGCGCGGGTGGTGGGGCGACGAGCCGCCCTATCACGCTCCTGTGTTCGTGCTCACCCACTACCCGCACGACCCGATCGCGATGGAAGGCGGGACGACGTTCCACTTCATCACCGAAGGCTTCGATGTCGCCTTTGAGCGCGCGGAGGCCGCAGCCGGCGACCTCGGCGTCGACATCGCCGGTGGCGCCTCCACCGTACGGCAAGCGTTCGCGGCGGGCGTGATCGACGAGCTTATGCTCGACGTTGCTCCCGTTCTGCTCGGCGCCGGCGAGCGCCTGTTCGACGGAGTGCAAGACCCCGGCCTACAGCCGCTCGAGGTGATCCACTCCCCGCTTGCGACACACATTCGCTACCGCATCGGCCGCTGACTCGCCTGCCTCGCGGCAGAAGCAGATCTGACGCGGATACCAACGCTCCTCTCTCGCCGTTGCGCTCGCGGGGGCAGGGGCGGTGGGAGAATCAAGGCGATCGGTGCTGACCGGGATGGCGATCGCTACGTATTGACCGTGGCGTTGGCCGGTACTAATCCCTTACCCCCCGCGTGCAGGCGGTCGTGCTTGCCTACGAGGCTGGGATCACCACCCCCGCACGGCGCCCGCGGATCCACGACTGACTACCGGGACGGCTGTCTTTCCCGACGCCGGATGAATCGCCGCCCCCAACGGGTACCTTTCACAGGCCGGCGCCGCTAACCAGAGCCGACGGCCGGATTCGAACCTGGGACCCTTCATTACGAGTGTGTTTGATGCGTGATACTGCTCGGCGCCGGCTTCTGGGATGCCTGGTAGTGTCGTGCGGGTGCGTGGGGGTTACGGGATGCGCCTCGGGCGCCACCCCGCGGGTCAGCCGCCTGGCGGTGCCAGCGCCGACGGTGGCGGGGCCGATCTCTTCGACGCCTTCGGACTTCCCGTTTATCGCTGACGGGTTCGGCCCGGAGCCACCGGTGCCGTCCGGGTACGAGGAGAGCGAGTACTTCGTCTCCGGGCGGGCGAAGTTGTACGAGTACAGCGCGACCGGGGTTCGTGTCGTGGCGGCGTGCCCGGCGAGCGCCGGGCCGCTCGGCTGTCGGAACCTCCCGTACACGACGCGAATGCTGGTGAAGCGCCCGATCGATCCGGGTCGGTTCAGCGGCACGGTGATCATCGAGCCGTTCAATCCGTCGTCCGGGTACGACATCGCGAACGTCTGGGATCGCTCCTGGCCGTACTTCGTTCGTCAGGGGGACGTGTTCGTTGGGTGGACGTCGCGGTATGCGTCGATCCTCGCGCTCAAGCGGTTCGAGCCGCGCCGCTACGCGCGCCTGAGGTGGGGCAACAACAGCGCAGTCGATGATGGGATCACGTTCGACATCGCGGCGCAGATCGGCGCGCTGTTCAAGCTCAACGGTCTCGGCAGCCCGCTCCATCGCCTGAACGTGCGCCGCGTCTTCGAGGCTGGGTTCTCGCAGGACGGTGGGTTCACGTTCACGCAGGCCGATGTGTTCAACGCGATCGACCGTCTGCCTAACGGCGGGCCGGTGTACGACGGTTACGTCCCGGGGGGCACCGTTGGTCCAAGCGACATCAATTTCGGGCTGACAGCCGCGGGGACGCTCGCGCCAGGCGATCCGCGGAACCGCATGCAGCCGCGCGACTCGCCCGTCATCCAGATCAACACCGAGACCGAGGAGGCTCTCCTCGGCCTCCCGACGGCATTGGCCTACCGCCGGCCCGACAGCAATGCCCGCAACGATCGATACCGGCTCTGGGAGGTGCCGGGCGCCAGCCACATCTCGAATGATCTCGGCAGCTCGCCGACCGTCGAGGAACGCGACCTTGCGGAAATCGAGCGGATCCCGTTGAGTGCGCTGCCGCCCACCGGCTGCGCACACCAGCAGTACCAGCGCGGTCCGTGGGTCGGCGCGAGTGGCGCCCTCGACCCGAACCCGTACCCGTTCGGATACGTTGCCGATGCCGCCTTCGCCGACCTGACGAAATGGCTCGATGACGGCATCCCACCGCCGCGCGCAGCCAGGCTTCAGGTGACCGATGTGCGCGTCATCCGAGACCGCTTCGGCAACGCGCTCGGCGGGCTTCGCACCCCGTTCGTGGACGTTCCCATCATGACGTTCGCCCCCACCGACGGCAGCGAGCACGACACCCCGTTGTCGGGACTGTGCCCGCTGATGGGGTTCGGCATCCCGTTCAGTTACACGACGCTGCACGCGCTTTATCCCAGCCATGCCGCCTATGTCGCAAGGGTGACCCGCGAGGCCAACGAACTCGTCCGGAGAGGCTTCTGGCTCGCCTCCGATGCAGCACAGGTCGTGCGGCAGGCCGCCGCATCCGACGTCCCGTAGCCGACTGCGCGCGGCGGCGGCCCACCGCCAGATCGAACGGGTGCAGCGGCAACATGCGCGGTGGGCCTGGGATCCCTCCCTTCCCCTAAGCCGCCGTCCGGACTCGAGCTGCTAGCCGTCGATCCGGACGATGAGGATGCTGCAGGGCGCGTGGTGGGACACCTTGTCAGGCACGCTTCCGAGAAGGAACCGCGAGGCGCTGCTCATGCCCCCGCTTCCCATGACCAGCAGGTCGGCGCCCAGTTCGCCGGCGATCGCGATCAGCGCGTCGGCAGGGTCACCCCGCCGTGTGTGCGTGACGACCTCGAGCCCCTCGCCTCGCGCGGCTCGGATCGCTTCGACAAGCGACTGCTCAACGTCGGAAGCTCTCTGAAGGGGCCCATATGTGCTCACCACGTGGAGCTCGGCATGAAACGCCGACCCGAGCTCTACTGCGGCGTCGAGCGCCTTCGCCCCGGTCTGGGAGCCGTCCGTGCCGACCACGATCTTCCGGATCGGAAGACCAGGCGCAACGCTTGGTCGCGGCCGAGACTCAATGCCGGCAGCGACGCGGTGCGCGAGTGTCTGCGTCGGGATCAGACTGCCAGCAGCCGCGGCTCGCAACACTCCGGCAAGCCGGGCCCCCATTCCCCGCTGGGGCGGCAACTCGATCACGAGCTCGACCGCGCCGGCCTCGAAGGTGCGCCGGATTACCCCCACGCTCTCGAGCAGACCGAGGGACGCTCGATTGTCGCTCAGGACCAGAGCGCTGAACCGGCGCACACCTTCCCGCCGGGCGCGGTACGTCAAGCGCTCGAGCAGCGCGCGGCCCAAGCCGCGGCCCTGCCAGTCGTCGGCGACGGTCACCGCGACCTCCGCAATCTCTGGATCGTCGGTCGATCGAACGTAGCGGGCGACGCCCAGGCCCTCTCCGCTGGAGGGGTCGATCGCGACGATCGCCTCGTGGTCCTTATGGTCAACGTCGACGAGGTAGTCGAGTTCAGCTGCCGACAACCTGCCCTTGGGCGCTAGGAACCGTCGGTAGCGAGACTCGTCACTCAGACGGTCAAAGCTCGCGGCCAGAACCGGCTTGTCCTCGAGCGCAATCGGACGCAACGTGACCCGCGCGCCGTCCCGCAGTGTGACCGTCTTGCGTCCAGAGGAGGTTGACATCGCCTGGACAGGAAGCGTACGCGCGGGCCCCGGTCACCCACCCCTCAGCCCAAGCGACCGCACGCGAAGAGCGCCCTGCACGAGCCCGCGCACGTCGGTGTGCTCCGCCAGGGCACCGAGATCTGCCGGCAAACCGCGCTCTTCGACCCGGGCCTACAAGGGGGCGTGACCCTTGGTTGCCTTGAACGCCACCTTCCCGGACGAGCACCGGATTGGCGACTTCGGAGACGGCGTCGGGTTGAACTTCTCGCTGAACGAGCCGCTCACAGTCTTGCCGTGGAACGATCCGCTGATCGTCACGTGGTCGAACCTGGTGACCGCGATGTTCTTAGCCTTGAAGCTCGCGCCGTGGATCTTGATCCCTTTGAACCGATGGAGCGGGGACAGCAGGGTCATTGCGTTGTCGAAGTGCGACGCGCAGGTCGTGCCATCGCCGGTGTAGTCGGCGTAGTAGCTGATCTGGGTGACCCACTCGCCGTGCTTGTGGGCGATCTGCCCGACATACATCGAGAAGCGTCCTGGGTAATCGCCGGCGGGCTGGCTTGTTGTCCCCGAGTAATAACTGTTGGGGATGGCGAGCGCGACGGAGGCCAACTCCAAGGCGCCGGCCGCAGCGATCGCAGCGCTTCTGCGAATGATCTGGGTCATGCTCGGTCCTTCCGGGCGTGGATTGGCAGTTCCGCCCTGCGCCCATCGCGTTCGCCACCGGCTGTCGTGTCGACTGACGGCGGTGGCTCCGGCTAGCGCTTGCTCGGTGATTTGATCGCGATCGTTTTGGTCGTCGTGATCGGGGTCCCATGATCGTCGCGGCTGACCACGGTGATCGTGACCTTCAGGTGCCCGAGCTTGCGCAGCAGCTTCAGACCGGTGCGGTTGAGCTCGAACGTGAGTTTGGTCTTCTTGCCCGAGGGGATGGTGAAGCTGGCTTTGCCGATCACGAACTTCTTCTTGGTGGCGCTGGCGGCTGTGGCGGGTGCGAGCGTGGTCGCGCTCTCAGCCGCGGTGCATGCGTGTCCGCCGGCCGGGCAGGACACGGTGACGCCCGCGGTCACGAGCACGGTCGAGCCCTGATGCTTGTCCGACGCTCGGCCTGAGGTGCTCACCTTCGCCACGGCCAGGGTCACGACCTCCGAGGTTGTCTTCGTGGCCCTCCCGATCGAGGTGACGGTCGCGGTGAGCGTGTTCTTCCCCGCCGACAGGGGCACGTGTGCGGTCCAGCCGGCGCCGGAAACCGTCGCCGCTACCCCGTTGACGGTCACTGTGGCGATGCCGGATCCTGCGCTGGCCGTGCCCGTCACGCTGACCGGCGTCTTGACGGTGGTGCTGCCCGAGGCTGGGGTGGTGATGCTGATCGCCGGGGGCGCCATCGCGTCCTCGGCCTGGACGGCATCGCTCTGGGCCTCGGCCAGCGTCTGGCCGGTCGCGTAGCTCCAGGTGATCGTGGTTGACCCGCCGGCCGGGACGGTGCGCCGATACTCGATCAGCGCCGAGTCTTCCGTGCCGCTGAACAGAGTGTTGTCGAAGCGGACCGAGGCATACGGGGTGCCGAACGTCATCGCCCCCACCGGATTGGCCAGGCTGGCCGGCTGGGCCGGGTTATGAGCGATGTAGATCGTCCCCGGAGCACTCGCCGCCGGCCCCACCGTATCTCCGGTGTTGTGCGTTGTGAAAGTGCTCTGGCCGGGGAGCTTCCAGCTCGCCGGCGTGTCGATGTCAGTCTCATACAGCAGGTCCAGGCTGTGCTGCTTGCCATCGGTGCTGCGGTAGGTGTCGGTTACCGTGGCCACCCGGGCGGCCCGGGTCCACCGGGTCACCCGAGTGATCGAGACGCCGGTGGAGACAAACGCCGTGCAATCCGTCGACGTTGGGTCATACACGTCGTTGGGCGAGCAGCGCACCAGCGGCTCGGTATCGGTCACCTGCGCATCCCCCGTCGCGGCATCAAAGCCATCCAGGCTCACCACCGCCCCCGGGAACCCCGGCCGCGCAGCCGACCCCGAGAACAGCTGATCCGCCGAGTAGGACCCGTACGCGTTCTGCCCATCCACCTGCAGATCCGCCCGCGTCAGGTCGGGCGGGCCCAACGGCGAGTAAAATACGCTGGAGTTATAAAAGCTGCCCCCACAGTCGAACCCCAAGCCGTCCCCAGCCGCCGCCGGCCCCACCAACTGGGTGAACGGACCGCAGAGATCGATCGACGACACGCTCGAATGGGCCGCCATGGTACTGAAATTGAGGCCGAACACCCAAATCTTTCCGGCATTTGCCCCGCTTTGGATCTTTCCGATGTGGAAGTAACCGAAGCCAACCCGTGGCCCGGAGTAAGAGGCTCCCGAAAACGTCGCACTGCCGCTCGGCACCGCCACCAGCACGCAGGCACCGGCAAAACCCTCCATCGGCACGGAACCGGAGAAGCTCCCGTCCGCCCGGACGGCCAGCGTGCCAAAAACAATACTGCCACCCTGAGTCCCAACGGGGCAGCCGATGACAACCGAATCGCCCGTGCTCCCATCCGAGGTCCCGGCCACCGTGAACGTCTGACCCGGACCGGTCACCTGGTTGTCAAACAGCAGCGTCCCATCCGCCGGAGTCGTGATCTTCGAGGTCGTGACGTTCGCGACGTACGTCTTGAACGCCAGGTCATCCGACGAAACCGTCACCCAGGTCGCGGGCGGTGAGGCCAGACTGCCCCACAGATTGCCGCCGGCGTAAGGGTCCGATCCGCTCAAGCCCCAGTCGTAGCTACTAATGCCCGTCCCCGTGTCGGCGGTGTAGGCGACGATCGCGTACTGAGTCCCGCTCGTCACCGCCACGGGCGAGGCGAACTCGACCGTCACCCAGCCACCCGACGACGAAACGCTCGCCGCGGGCACGCTGGCACTGGCCAACACGCTCGCGCCCGGCGCGCCGCCCGACGTATTCCTGATCTCCACCGTCAACGGAGCGGTCGCGGACACGTTGTAGAGGTAGAGATCGACGCGATCAAGCGGCCCGGACAGCCCAGCCGTGAACGTCTGCGCCCCGCTGTCCGGGTTGGCGCTGGTGCTATCCGGCCCGGCAATGCCCCACCCACCGCCCGACGTGTCGGTCTGGCTCTGATCCAACATCACCGACGCCCACGCCGACGCCGACCCACCCAACAGCACACCGCCCGCAACAAAAACGACCAACAAAGCTCTACGCATACCAGACCCCGATCTGCGTCCGCACAGGGCTCCTCGCCCAGGCGACGAGCGACCATACCACGAAGCTGCCAACCCACACCAAACCCACACAAAGACTCAACAGACCCGACTAAACCTCACAACAAGCCAAACGAACCAGCCGTAACGCCCTAAGCTGCCAGCCGCACTCCGCGACGAGCCTTTCCAGCGCCCAGAACCCAACCGCACGAGCGCGAAGCTTCTGAGTTCGGAGGACGTGCCACCGTCGCAAAGGGTCGCCAGACAGCTCCTCCGGGCTGAGGCCGTTGCACAAAGCCGTGAGCTAGTCACTGTTGAGTGACGGTGGGAGCGGCTTGCGAAGATCCTCAGATGACCGCCGGGAGCCGGCTGTCCCGTCCGTCACTTGCTGAAATGGGGCGAGGTGACGGGGCTGCCACTCCAACCGACCGAGCGCTCGCGGCTCAGCCATCATTGCGCCGGCGAGCCCAACGCCGCCTTGCCAGCGTTCCCCGGCGACGGTAGGATCGCGATCAGTTGGCCCACGTGGCAGCGTGGGCCGCTGGTGTGGCTTTCGCCGCGAACCGGTTGAGGGAGGCGACGTGCTCGGACACCACTGGGAGCCTGACAGGCGACCATCGTCGCCTGTCAGGAAGAGCACGACTTCACCTACTGGCCGGAAGATGCCAGCGCGCGCACCTACATCGTGGACGTGCGGCCCGCTGCGGGCACGCCCGTGTTCCGTACCGCGACGTTGTGGACCAGCTGACAAAGCTCGCCGCCCTGCGCGACAGCGGGCGCTCACCGACGCGGAGTTTGAAGCTCAGAAGCAGAAGCTTCTCGGCACCTGAGCGATCGGCTCTCAGTCGGTTGCACAACCTCCGGCAGCGTCCAGATACAGCCGCGAGATTTACGCCGCGCTACGGGACGACTCCGCGCTTCACGCACCACGCGAGTACAGCATCGGGCACTCAGAGCAAACGGGCATCAGGCCGTGCTGGTCGACGGTCTGGCGGAGCTCGGTCAGCTGTCACTTCTCCTCGAGAGAGCGACCATCCGGCATGTGGCAAGTGCGGTCGACGCGCAGGGAGAACAACCTGGCACCTGGTGGGGGATCAATGTTCATGGACAGCGATGTCCGCTCTTCTGGATCCATGGGTGGTCTGAGCTGCGCTCCCTGAGAAACTACTTCGACGCCGACCAGCCCGTGTTCCAGATTCAGGACCCCGTAGCACGTCGTTGGCAGGTCCCGCCGTCTGTCGAGCTATCTGCTCGTCGTTACGTGGAGGACTTGCGCCTCATCCAGCGCGAAGGTCCCTACCAGCTGATCGGCTATTCATTCGGCGGGCTGATCGCTTACGAGATGGCGCAGCGACTTCTTGCATTCGGGGAACGTGTCAACTTTCTGGGATTACTCGACACGCCGGCGCCGGGATACGTGTTCCCGCTGTCCGTGAGACTCCACAAGCACACGGCCGAGTTGCGGGCCAGGACCTGGCTCGGCAGAGGTGCGTACGTACGGCACACGGTCCCGGCGATTATCAGGCAGCGACTCCTCAACAAACTTCCCCACGATTTGCCGGTGCCGACGCCGCCGGGATCAATTGATCGCATTGATTACCAGCCCACCAGCTACCCCGGTCACATTGTGTTGTTCTGGGCGACTGAAGGTTGGACGCGACTAAATCGCCCCCCTGATTTGGGTTGGAAACCCCTCGCCGACGGAGGCCTAAGCGTGCGAGTCGTTCCCGCTCGTCATCATACGATGGCGGACGGCCCTAATGCTCGAATACTCGCCCGTCATGTGACGGACTGTCTGACCCAGGCATGACGTCCGATCTTGACGCCTGGGTACTTGAATTACACGCAGCATTCGCCCGGGCCCGCTGCGGGCCAATGATGCAGTGCCGATGATCGCCGGTCCGCGAACGGTCGAACGCTCGAGGCGCGCCCCGGCCTCGACGACGACGCAACCGTTGAGCGGGTGGGTGTAGGATCGAAGCCGATGGGGGCACGAGCTGTGTGGAGCGCTATCGGCCGGCGGCTTGCGTCCGTCACGCTGGCTAGCGCCGTTGTCGCACTGCTCGTCGTGTTGTGCATGCCCGCCGTCGCCGGCGCGACGGACCCGATCCACAAGATCCGTCACGTCGTCGTAATCATGCAGGAGAACCGCTCGTTCGACAATTACTTCGGGACGTTTCCCGGTGCCGATGGAATCCCGATGCGCAACGGCAAGCCGATCGCTTGCCTGCCGGATCCGCTCGCCGGCCACTGCATCCGGCCCGAACATGACCCTAACGACGTCGACCTCGAACAATGGCATGCGGCGTGGTCCTACATGGATGACTACGACGGCGGCCGTATGGATGGTTTCGCCCGCACGGCCAACACCTGTCTGACGGGGCGTCGCTGCCAGGCCAACCCCGACACTTCGATCGAGGCGATCGGCTATCACGACCAGCGCGAGATCCCCAACTACTGGGCCTACGCCAAGCACTTCGTCCTCCAGGACCACATGTTCGAGCCCACCTCCTCGTGGAGCCTGCCCGCTCATCTGTACCTGCTCTCGGAGTGGTCGGCGCTATGCACCGCGCCCGGCGACCCGATGAGCTGCCGCACCGACATCGCTGCGCCCCAGAACCCACCGGACTTCGGTCCGGCGCCCCACACCCCGCCCAACTACGCCTGGACGGACCTGACATGGCTGCTCCACCGCAGCGGCGTCAGCTGGGGCTACTACGTCAAGGTGGGCGCCGAGCCCGACTGCGTCACAGGGGACCAGTTCTGCGGCTACAACCCCCAGGCTCCGACCACGCCCGGGCTCTGGAATCCCCTGCCTTACTTCACCGACGTCCGCCAGGACCACCAGCTGAGTGACATCCGCGACACCAGCACGTTCCTATCCGAGGCCCGCCACGGCAGGCTTCCGGCCGTCTCGTGGGTGATTCCCAGCGCTCTCGTCAGTGAGCATCCGCCCGCCTCGATCAGCGCGGGGCAGGCCTACGTCACGAACCTCATCGACACGATCTCCCGCGGGCCCGATTGGAAGAGCACGGCGATCTTCCTCGCCTGGGATGACTGGGGCGGGTTCTACGACCACGTCAAGCCGCCGATCATCGACGGAGCCGGGTACGGCTTCCGCGTCCCGGCGATCGTCATCAGCCCTTACGCCCGGCGCCACTACATCGACCACCAGCAACTGAGCTTCGACGCCTACGCCAAGTTCATCGAGGACGATTTCCTCGGCGGCCAGCGACTGGATCCCAGGACCGATGGCCGCCCCGACTCACGGCCGGACATCCGCGAGGACGCTCCTGGACTCGGCGACCTGCGCAAGGACTTCAACTTCAACCAGAAGCCGCGGCCACCGCTGATCCTGCCGATCAGCTCAACCCAGCAGCACGGCCGGCGGTCAGCCGGCCACCCTTAGGCTCCTCGAGCATCGGGGCCCTAGAGCCGACGCCCGGACTCGAACCGGGAACCTCTTCGTTACGAGAAATCCGAATGAAGAAGGCTTGAGATTCGGCTCGGTTCGAATCGCCCGTTCGTGCGGATCTTGATGCGGCGGGGTTCCGGGCTGATTCGCGTGGGTTCTTGCCCCAGAACTTGCCCCAAGTTCACGTCAGCCTCTTCACGCCATTCCTGCTTGCGGCGACTGACTGAGGCGTTCTAGGTGATCTTGAACGTCTTGCTGGCGGCGGGTCCGGCGATCGCGGCGCTGAGCCCGCGCACCAGGAAGGTATAGGCCCCAGCCTTGAGGTTCTGGTAGCGCTTGGGCGAGCGGCAGGCGCTGTAGCTCGGCTTGGGCGTCTTGTGATGCTTGGCGGTCGGCTGCTTGATCAGAGCACATCGAAAGCCGGTCGCGCCGGCTGCGGTGAAGGTGAACGTGGCGCTGTGGTGCTTGATCTTCGCCTTTACGATCTTCGCCGAGGGCGGCGCGATCGTGCGCGACGCGCTGGCCTGACTGCTCTGTCCGGCCGCGTTCGACGCGATCACCCGGCAGCTATAGCTCCCCGGCGATGAAGCGGTGATCGAGCCCGACACCACACCCGGAACGACTTGACCGTCGCGAATCCACTGGTAGGCGATCCTGCGCGGCGCGCGATAGAGAAACGCGCCCAGCAGATCCCCAGCCCACTGACCCTGCGAGCAGCTCAACCTCGACCCCAGCATCGAGCCGCCGCTCAGCACCGGCGCGCCCTGACCCGCCGGAGCGCGCAACAACGCCACGTACAACGCACTGTAAGTACCGCTATCCGAGCCCAGATCCTCCGGCGAGCCGCTCCATTCAGATTCCCCACCCGAATCGCGCCCGAGCTGGAACCCCAGTAGATCTTCCCCGCCGCCGGATCGATCGCGACCCCGAGCGGGAAGCTCTCACTGCCATAGTCGGCGCCCAGATTCGCCGCCGAGCCGCTGCCATTCAGATTCCCCACCCGAATCGCCCCCGAGCCATAGTCGGCCCAGTAGATCTTCCCCGCCGCCGGATCGATCGCCACCCCCCGCGGGTCGTTCTCACTCGCGTAGAGAGTCGCAGGCGACCCGCTGCCATCCAGATTCCCCACCCGAATCGCACCTGAAGCGTCGGCCCAGTAGATCTTCCCCGCCGCCGGATCGATCGCCACCCCGTACGGGACGCCCTCGCTGGCATAGTTCGCGCCCAGGTTCTGCGGCGACCCGCTCCCGTTCAGATTCCCCACCCGAATCGCACCTGAGGTGTCGGCCCAATAGATCTTCCCCGCCGCCGGATCGATCGCCACCCCGGTCGGGTCATTCTCATTGGCGTAGTTCGCGCCCAGGTTCGCCGGCGACCCGCTGCCATCCAGATTCCCCACCCGAATCGCCCCTGGGTCCGTGCTCTCAGCCCAATAGATCTTCCCCGCCGCCGGATCGATCGCCACCCCATACGGTTGGTCCTCACCAGCATAGTTAGCCCCCAGGATCGCCGGCGACCCGCTCCCGTCCAAATTCCCCACCCGAATCGCGCCCGACCCATCACTCCAAAACACGCTCGGCGCCGGCGCCGTGATTGTGTACGGCGCGCTGGTCTGAGCGGTCTGACCCGCAGCGTTGACCGCCGTCACCCGGCAGCTATAGCTGCCCGCCACCGACGCCGTGATCGAACTCCCCACGGCACCCGCGATGCTGTGATCGTTCAGCATCCACTGATAGGAAAAACTCCGCGGAGCGTCGTAGAGAAGCCCACCCGGCTGATCGGCCGCCCACTGACCCTGCGAACAGCCAAGCGTGGCACCCGGCCGCAACCCACCGCTCAGCACCGGCGCGCCCTGACCCGCCGGAGCGCGCAACAACGCCACGTACAACGCACTGTAAGTACCGCTATCCGAGCCCAGATCCTCCGGCGAGCCGCTCCCATTCAGATTCCCCACCCGAATCGCGCCCGAGCTGGAACCCCAGTAGATCTTCCCCGCCGCCGGATCGATCGCGACCCCGAGCGGGAAGCTCTCACTGCCATAGTCGGCGCCCAGATTCGCCGCCGAGCCGCTGCCATTCAGATTCCCCACCCGAATCGCCCCCGAGCCATAGTCGGCCCAGTAGATCTTCCCCGCCGCCGGATCGATCGCCACCCCCCGCGGGTCGTTCTCACTCGCGTAGAGAGTCGCAGGCGACCCGCTGCCATCCAGATTCCCCACCCGAATCGCACCTGAAGCGTCGGCCCAGTAGATCTTCCCCGCCGCCGGATCGATCGCCACCCCGTACGGGACGCCCTCGCTGGCATAGTTCGCGCCCAGGTTCTGCGGCGACCCGCTCCCGTTCAGATTCCCCACCCGAATCGCACCTGAGGTGTCGGCCCAATAGATCTTCCCCGCCGCCGGATCGATCGCCACCCCGGTCGGGTCATTCTCATTGGCGTAGTTCGCGCCCAGGTTCGCCGGCGACCCGCTGCCATCCAGATTCCCCACCCGAATCGCCCCTGGGTCCGTGCTCTCAGCCCAATAGATCTTCCCCGCCGCCGGATCGATCGCCACCCCATACGGTTGGTCCTCACCAGCATAGTTAGCCCCCAGGATCGCCGGCGACCCGCTCCCGTCCAAATTCCCCACCCGAATCGCGCCCGACCCATCACTCCAAAACACGCGATCAGCCGCACGCGCACCCTGCGCCACCCACAACAGGACCAACACCCCACCAAACGCGACCACAAACCCCACCCACGCTCGCGCGCGGGACACCATCCCGATCACCGGCATCCGATCAGCCCCGGTTCCCCATTACGGCGCCAACTCTAACCAAGCCACCCCAAGCGACGCAAGCCAACTGAGCAGCCACCGACCTAAGCCGACGCCCGGACTCGAACCGGGGACCTCTTCATTATGAGAAGCGAGCGAGGGCTGATCTCTATTGGTCAGATCACGACGATCGCTGTAGGTTCCGCATGTTCGTGCCTGCAACGGCGATCGCCGGAGGCGGATTGGCGACGGCTGAGTTTCCAGCACGCTTCCGTACTCGGCCATCATGCTGAAACGTCGCATGACCCGGCGGCGCATCGAGGCGATCCGTCCTGGATTTGCGGCAGCATCCAGCGGTCTGCGAGCCCAATGGTGAAAATGAGACTTCTGTTCTGGGCGTCGATGTGGGTGCCCGTTCTGGCGTCGGCAGCGGTGCTGAGCGGTAGTCCTGCGTCGAGTGCCGCAGCCGTTGGCGCGCTACACGGTTCGGCGGGTCGTGGACGGGTGGATAACGGCGAACCTCGAAACGGTCCGCGGTTCGCCGTCGGCAAGATCGTCGTGCGCTTCATCGACAGGAGCCGTCGCGTCACGTTTCCTGGCCGACAGCCTTCAGCGCGGCCGCTGGTGACGGTGATTCGCTATCCAGCCGCAGGCGATCCCACGCGTGTCGACGTCCGAGGCGCGACGCCGGCGCGGGCGGCCGGACCCTTCCCGTTGATTGTGTTCGCTCATGGGTTTGCCGTCACGCCCGCAACGTACTCACGGCTCCTGCGGACGTGGGCGCGCGCCGGCTACGTCGTCGCCGCGCCGGTCTTTCCGCTCACGAACGCGAACGCCCCCGGCGGGCCAAACGAGTCAGACCTCGTCAACCAGCCACGCGACCTGAGGTTTGTGATCACTCGCATGTTGGCGGCATCTGCTGCTCGGCGAGGAATCCTTTCCGGACTGGTCGAGTCGCGCCAGATCGCCGTCTCCGGTCAGTCGGACGGCGGGTCCACCGCGCTCGCCGCCGCCTACAACAGGCACTATCGAGATCGCCGCATCCGCGCAGCAGTGATCCTGTCCGGCGCCGAGATCCCGGGCGTCGGCGGCTATGACTTCCCGACTCCGGGCCCACCGCTTCTTGCCACGCAGGGCACTGCCGACGTTGTCAACGCGCCCGCCTCGACATACAGCTTTTTCCGAATCGCGCCGCGGCCCAAGTTCCTGCTCTCACTGCTCGGGGCGCCGCACCTTGGTCCGTACACCAGCGAGCGGCGACAACTCCGAATCGTCGAGCGGGTGACGGTCGCGTTCCTCGATCGCTACCTCAAGCATCGGCCGGGTGCTCGAGCGCGGATGTGGAAGGACGGGAACGTGCCGCATCTCTCGAGATTAGGTCTCCACGCGCCCCCGTAGGCCAGCGCCGATGCCTCTTACGCACGACCTTCCGATGTAGCTCAGTCGCGTCCTCTTGCACGCTTCCGTTGTCCGGAGATCGCCGAGCGGCGCCACCGCCCCGACGCCACCGTCGATCGCGGCGGGTTCAGCGGCTGATCTTTGCGACTGTCCGTGATCAACCCTGGCTGCCCGCTGGCGCGGGAAGTCGGGTTCTACGCCACGCGCCCTTGCGGAAAGGCGTTGTCGCGCACGGCCGCGATAGCGCCGATTAGCGCGTCGGTCGGAACAGGGTCTCAGGACTACCGACGACGAGACTTGTCAACGATGGTTCGTAGAGGAGACCTGGGTCCATAATGCCGTTGGGGGTGAGGTGTTCGACGAGGAAGGCCATGAATTCGCGTTGGACGGCGGTCAGGCTGCGTTCATCTATGAACGATGACAGGGCGTCGGTTGGGTTGGCCGCATCGGCCTTCGCTTGCCGGGTACGCGCCGGGCATACCTAGTTGTACGGATCAGCACCTCTGTCCCATCGCAGAAGCTGGCGCGATCCTCGTCGGTCAACTCGAAAGCCCAATCGGTCACGACGCTCAGCGTGAAGGCCGTAGCGGCGGCTGATGTCGGGCCGCCCCGCGCTTCCAAAACGCTTCCATCCACCAGCGCCGCAGCCTGCTCGGCGAGCTTTGCAGGCAACGCAAATGGCTCATTTGCAGAGAATTCTTGAAGAGCCGACGCCCGGACTCGAACCGGGGACCCCTTCATTACGAGTGAAGTGCTCTACCAGCTGAGCTACGTCGGCGCGATCGCCAGTTTATCGGCGCGCGGAGCTCAGCTTCGGCGCCGATTGTCAGCCGCTCTCAGGCCGGTCCACCTGTCCGAGCGTCCGCGTCGCCAGCGGACCTGCGGCACGAGCCGCGACGCCGGCTGACAAATCCCATCCCCCTGAGAGTGGAGCGCTCCACGGTGCTCACGCGAGCCCGCCAGCGTGATCAACTCGGGCAGTAAGGGCGCTCTTCGTGGACCGTGCTCGGGGACGTGTACGTGATTGTGCCTCCGCCGTACATGCTGTAGTCGTAGTGAACGGTCGCGAGGTGACCCCCGATGAAGACGAGCTTGCCCATCACCTGCTCATAGGCATCGGCCGCCGAGCGCCGGCCGAAGGGGATCAGCAGCTGGTCCGAGCAGACGATCTGGAGCGGAGCCAGCACGGGCAGGTGCGACGCCTCGGACGCGCACGGCCCCCGCGGCACGCCGTGTGCACGCAGCGATTTGAGTGCCTCCCGGCGCCATGCACGTTCGGTGGCGGCGAGCTGTGCCTGCGAAGGGGCCGCCGCCGCGTGGAAGTGGCGCTCGACCAAGCCGATCGAATACTGCTGGGCGCCCTGCCCCGTCGCGATCACGGCCGCGAATCCGTGCTCGGCGTACACCGCGAGCGATACCGGCACTGCTTGGTCGTTGTAGCTGGCGATCACGGGATGACCGGAGATCGGGCCGGCACAACGCTGCATCCCGGCGGCTCGCAATCCGTAGGCGATCCCCTTGCCGGCGGGCGCGACATTCGACTGTGCGCCGCTGCTGCTGCTGTTACTGCCCCCGCAGCCCGCAATCGCAAGCGTGCTCATCGAGAGCGCTCCGATCATTCGCCCCTTCACAGCGGCGACGCTACCAAGCCTTATGCGTCCCCTACAAGCCCACGGTCGCCGTCGACACGCTGGCGCCAGTCCTCGGCGAGGATTGCCCAGCGCTCGTGATCGCGCCAGCGGCCGCCGATCTTCAAGTAGCGAGGCGAGAAGCCCTCACGGCGAAAACCGGCGCCGCGGGCGAGGGCGATCGAGGCCTTGTTACCCGGCTGGATGTTGGCCTCGATCCGATGCAGGCGGAGGGTCAGGAAGGCGTGTCGCAGGACGAGCTCGAGCCCGGTGCGCATGTAGCCGTAACCTGAGTAGCGCTTACCGACGGCGTAGCCGAGATAGGCACTCTGCAGGTAGCCGCGAGTGATCTGGGACAGGTTGAAGAACCCTACGATCGCGTCGTCCTCGTAGCGGCACACGAGCATCGCCTCGAAGTCCGCGCGCTGCGAGTCGGCGAGGTACGCAGCGAACCGCTCGTCGTCGGTCGGCGCGGTCGCCCATGGCCGGTGGAATGAGCGGCTCGAGCGCATCAGCGACACAAACTCGGCCTGGTCGACGCGGCCCGGCGCTCGCAGGTACACACGCTGTCGAGAGCTCACGGATGCAGCGCACGCTCGAGCCGGTACGCGAGCGCCTCGCACGCGAGGTCCGCGGACACGTTCAGCTGGAACCTGATGCGGGTGTCCTCGATCAGCTCGATCGCTTCCCGCAGGCGACTCGCCTCGATCCCCGCGTCGGCGGCGAGCTCGTCCGGGCGATCGACGTTGCGCACGAGATCCTCAGCGCCCCAGGCGAGGAACGCGAGGTCGGCAAGCCACAACGAGACGAGCTGGAGCCCGAGGTCCAGCGCGCCGGTCTCGACGCGCCGCCGCGAACGGCGGATCCGCTCGGTCCACTCGGTCTCGACGCGCTTGCGCTCCTTGCGCGGGTACAGCTCGAGCTCTTCGCCGGCGCGGGCCTCGAGCTCGACCCTCATCGCCTCTCCCCTGACCCGCACCGCGGCCAACACTCCCGCCCAGGGCTTGACGCTTGCGACCTCACCCGCGACCGTCGCCCGCGCGAATGCCTCCGCCGCGGCGCGAAGCTCGGTGCCCTCCTCGCCCGCCAGCTCGACCGCCTGCTGGGCGTCGCCGAGGGCGAGCCGCGCGCAGGCCCGCGCGGCCGCAGCGCCGGCGCCGTCGGCCTCGAGCCTCGCGGCGACGTCCGCAGGTGAGGGCGCGTCGAACCGGACCAGCTGGCACCGCGAGCGGATCGTCGGCAGCACCTCGGCGAGCCGGTCGGTGAGCAGGATCAGATGGACGAAGGCCGCCGGCTCCTCGAGCGTCTTGAGCATCCGATTGGCGGCTTCGTCGCCGAGCTCGTCGACGCGCTCGACAACAAATACTCGGCAGCTCGACTCGAATGGGGTCTTGCTCGCCGACGCGACCACGGGACCGTCGATGTCGCTGACGAGAATCTCGTGGGCGCCACTCGGCGACACCCAGGTCAGGTCGGGGTGATTCCCCGAATCCACGCGCGCGCGAGCTCCTCGCGGGTCCGGCGAGCCGGCCGCCAACAGCTCCGCGGCCACGGCTCGCGCGGCCGCGCGCTTGCCGGCGCCGCCCGGGCCGTGGAACAGATACGCGTGCGACGCCTGGCCGTCGATCGCAAGCGCCGGCGACAGGACGGCGCGGGCATGGGGATGGCGCTCCAGTTCAGCCAGCACTCGTTTCGATCCTAGTCGGCGGTAGGGTCGAACTCCAAGCCTATGTCTCGCGGCAGGTTGATCACGATCGAGGGCATCGACGGTGCCGGCAAGAGCACGCTCGCCGCCGCGCTCAGTGCCGCGCTGCTGACGCGCGGCGTCGAGGCCAGACTGCTGCGCGAGCCCGGCGGGGTCACGACGGCCGAGCGGATCCGCGAGCTCGTCAAGGATCCGGCGGCGCAGATCGGTGCCCGCGCCGAGGCGCTGCTATACGCTGCCGCGCGCGCCCAGCTCGCCGAGGAGGCGATCGAGCCGCTGCTGAGCTCGGGGTCCTGGGTGCTGCTCGACCGGTTCGTCGACTCCTCGCTGGCCTATCAGGGCGGCGGGCGGGAGCTCGGGATCGATGCCGTGCGGGAGATCAACGAGTTCGGGATCGGCGACCTGCGGCCCGATCGAACGCTGCTGCTCGCGGTCGAGCCGGGACTCGGGCGGGCGCGCTCGCGCGGACGCGCGGATCAACCCGACCGCCTCGAGCAGGAGGACGACGGCTTCTTCGCGCGGATCGCCGCCGCCTATGACGAGCTGGCGCGGGCGGAGCCCGGCCGTATCAGGGTGATCGACGCAGGCCTCGAGCCCGAGCAGGTGCTCGAGGCAGCGCTCGCGCAGCTGGCCGACCTACTCTGAGTAGCCGCGCGGATTGGCCTGGGCAAAGGCCCAGGCATCGCCGATCATCGAGTCGAGGTCGGGCTTGCGCGCCGACCAGCCGAGCTCGGCGCGGATCCGCTCGCTCGCGGCGACCAGCATCGGCGGGTCCCCCGCTCGGCGGTCCGCCTCGCGGACCGCGATCTCCACACCGGTCACCTCGCGGGCGGCATCGATCACCTCACGCACGGAGAACCCGTTGCCGTTGCCGAGGTTGAAGATCCGGTGCTCGCCCGGCCGCGCGCCCTCGAGCGCGAGCAGATGGGCCGCGGACAGGTCCTCGATATGGATGTAGTCACGGATCGCGGTCCCATCCGGGGTCGGATAATCGGTGCCGTAGATCTCGACGCACGGGTCGATCCCGAGCACCGTCCGCAGGATGTTCGGGATCAGGTGCGTCTCGGGCTCGTGGTCCTCGCCGAGCGCGCCGCTCGCCCCGGCGACGTTGAAGTACCGCAGGCTGACCGCGCCGAGACCGTGCGCCAGGCAAAAGTCGCCGATCATCCCGTCGACGGCGAGCTTCGATGCGCCGTAGGCATTGGCGGGCCGCGGCGGCGCGGTCTCCGGGATCGGGACCTCGTCGGGCTGCCCGTAGACCGCGCACGTGGACGAGAACACCAGCCGGCCGGCGCCGCCGTTCACCATCGCCTCGAGCAGGTTCAGGGTGCCGCCGACATTGGTCCGGTAGTAGCGCTCGGGATGTTCGACCGACTCGCCGACGAGCGCGAGCGCTGCGAAGTGCAGCACCGCGTCGAAGCCCTCGGCGAGGCACGCGGCGACCGGCTCGCGATCTCGCAGGTCGATCTCAACGAGGCGCGCGGCGTCCGGAACCGCCGCCCGATGGCCCCGTTCGAGGTTGTCGAGCACGACCACCTCGTGGCCGTTTTCGAGCAGCTGACTGGCGACGATCGAGCCGATGTAGCCGGCTCCGCCGGTGACCAGGAGCTTCATGGCACCAGCGTACGGAAAACGCCGCAAAATCGCCGAGAAAGGCTGCATTCGGACCGGAAAATCGCAGCATTCGGAGTAAAATCAGAGAAGAGTTCGAGCCGCCGTAATCGAGCGTCGAGGTCCGTGTTTCCGTCCGGGCCGTGCGCGAGGATTCGCTGTTACCCCCTCGGCCCATCCGGGGCCGGGCGAAAGACGCGGAACGAGCGGAAATCGAGAGGAGCAGGACGTATGGAGCAGACCCCGCAGACCCCACTCAACACCGGCAACGAGGCGGGCGAAGGCCTCTCGGTCAGACGCTATTTCACGGCCGCCGGTGAGCATCCGTTCGATGCGGTCGAGTGGGAGCTGAGGGATGCCCGGATCGGTCACGGCGACAAGGTCTCGTTCGAGCAGCGCGGGGTCGAGTTCCCGAAGAGCTGGTCGCAGAACGCGACCAACATCGTCGCCCAGAAGTACTTCCGCGGTCAGCCCGGGTCGGCCGAGCGCGAGCGTTCGGTCAAGCAGATGCTGACGCGGGTCGCCGGCACGATCGCCGCCTGGGGACGCGAGCGCGGGTACTTCGCGACCGACGAGGATGCCGCGGCGTTCGAGGCCGAGCTGACTCACATCCTGCTTCACCAGATGGCGGCGTTCAACTCGCCCGTCTGGTTCAACGTCGGCTGGCACCCGGTCGGCAGTCCGAAAATGCAGGCCAGCGCCTGCTTCATCCTGTCGGTCCAGGACAACATGGAGTCGATCCTCGAGTGGAACACCAAGGAGGGCATCATCTTCCGCGGCGGATCGGGCTCGGGGATCAACCTGTCGAAGATCCGCGGCTCCAAGGAGCCGTTGAGCCGTGGCGGCACCGCCTCGGGCCCGGTCTCGTTCATGCGCGGCGCCGATGCCTGGGCGGGATCGATCAAGTCCGGTGGCGGCACCCGCCGCGCCGCGAAGATGGTCGTGCTCGACGTCGACCACCCCGACATCGAGGAGTTCATCTCGTGCAAGGCCAAGGAGGAGGACAAGGCCGCGGCGCTGCGTGACGCCGGCTTCGACATGTCGATCGACGGCGACGGCTTTCATTCGATCCAGTACCAGAACGCGAACAACTCGGTCCGCGTCACCGACGAGTTCATGCGCGCCGTCGACGCCGGCGAGGACTGGCAGCTGACGGCGCGGACGACGGGCGAGCCGGTCCACGAGCTTCCGGCACGCAAGCTGATGGACCAGATCGCGAAGGCCGCCTGGCGCTGTGCCGATCCGGGCGTCCAGTACGACACCACCATCAACAAGTGGCACACGTGCCCGAACTCTGGCCGGATCAACGCCTCGAACCCCTGCTCGGAGTACATGCACGTCGACGACTCGGCCTGCAACCTCGCCTCGTTGAACCTGATGAAGTTCCGCCGGAGCGACGGAAGCTTCGACGTCGCGGCATTCGAGCACGCAGTCGACATCATGTTCCTGGCGCAGGAGATCATCGTCTCGCCGTCGAGCTATCCGACCGAGCAGATCACGAACAACGCCCGCGCTTTCCGCCAGCTCGGCCTTGGTTACGCGAACCTCGGCGCGTATCTGATGGCAAACGGCATGCCGTACGACTCGGACGACGGCCGGCTCGTGGCGGCTGCGATCACGGCGCTGATGACCGGCCGCGGGTACCTCGGCTCGGCCCGGATCGCAGGAGCGCTCGGCCCCTACGACCGTTACGCCGAGAACCGGGACGAGCACAACGCCGTGATGCGGATGCATCGCGACGCCGCTTATGCGATCGAGGACGAGACGTGCGCTGACGGCGCCCTGCTCGAAGCGGCGCGCACTACTTGGGACGAGGCGGTCCTCGCGGGTGAGGCGCACGGATACCGCAACGCGCAGGCAACGGTGCTCGCGCCGACCGGAACGATCTCGTTCCTGATGGACTGCGACACGACCGGCGTCGAGCCGGACTTCTCGCTCGTCAAGTTCAAGGAGCTGGTCGGCGGCGGGCAGATGACGATCGTCAACCGGACGGTGCCGCTGGCGCTGGCGACACTGGGCTACTCGGACGAGCAGATCGAGCAGATCGTCGCCTACATCAACGAGCACGGGACGATCATCGGCGCGCCGAGCTTGGCGGACGAGCACCTTCCCGTGTTCGATGTCGCGGTCGGCGAGCGGGCGATCTCGCACATGGGTCACATCCGGATGATGGGCGCCGTCCAGCCGTTCATCAGCGGCGCGATCTCGAAGACGGTCAACCTGCCCGAGAGCGCGACCGTTGCCGACATCGCCGATGCATACGGGCAGGCCTGGGAGCTCGGAATCAAGGCACTCGCGATCTATCGCGATGGGTCGAAGACGGCCCAGGCGCTGCGGACCGATGCTCAGAAGGACGCACCGGCCCCCGCGACCAGCCAAGAGGACATCGACAAGGCGGTCAAGGAGGCGCTGGCTCAGGCGCCTCCCAAGCGCCGCCGCATGCCTCGCGAGCGGCAGTCGATCACGCATAAGTTCTCGATCGGCGGCCACGAGGGATACATCACCGCCGGGATGTACGAGGACGGCTCGATCGGCGAGATCTTCCTCACCGACATCGGCAAGGAAGGCTCGACGCTGCGCGGGATGATGAATTCGTTCGCGACCGCGATCTCGATCTCGCTGCAGTACGGCGTGCCGCTCGAGACGCTCGTGCGCAAGTTCAGTTACATGCGCTTCGAGCCCGAGGGGATGACCTCCAACCCCGAGATCCCGTTTGCGAAGTCGATGCCCGACTACATCATGCGGTGGCTGGCGTCGCGGTTCCTCGACGTCGACCTGCAGGAGGAGCTCGGGATCCTCACACCCGCGGTCCGTGCCCGCAAAGCGGCGCAGGACGCGGCGGTGTCGCAGATGAGCGACACGGCCGGCCCGCCCTCATCGTCCGCGGATGCCGACGCGAGCCCGGGTCAGCCCGGCAATGGGACCAACGGCGGCAATGGGACCAACGGCGGCAACGGGACCAGCGGCGGCAACGGAGGCCACGGCCCGACGGCCGGGACCTCGCGCCCAGCCACCTCGGCGCTGACCGACGAGCCACCGGTCCGCCCGGCGGTCCGCCAGGGCCTCGACCTCGGCCCGGCGTGTCAGCAGTGCGGCGGGATGATGCAGCGCACGGGCAGCTGCTACACGTGCTCGAGCTGCGGGTTCAACACGGGCTGCGGGTAGCAGCTAGCGCTCGGCCGGGAGACGCGATGGGCTGCGGGTAGCGCTCGGGCGCGCGGCGCGTTTGCGCTATTCGCGGTCCAGCGTCGCCCAGGCCCGCGCTGCGGCCTGCGAGCGGTTGCTGACCCCTCGACGCTGCGCGGGATGATGGACGGGTCGGGATGCCCGGCGCCGTAGCCAAGCCGTACGAGCAGAGATCCGGATCTATCCGCAGGTCAAAGTAGGTTGCCCGGCGAGATGAGCATCATCGACATCGATCGCTGAGTGGCTCGTCTGCCACGCGTTCGGCTGGGCCGGATCCCGCAACGCGTTCGGCTGGGCCGGATCCCGATTCGGGAGGAGGCCATCAAGGTGTTCATGACACTTCCGGATGACAGTCTCGAGCCGGGCTTGGAACTGACCTACCACATCAGGCGCGGATCGAGCTGATCGAGCGCGGGTGACGACCGCCGACGCATTCCCGGTCCAGGCAGTTGAGGGTCCGGGGCATCGCGAGCGCTCGTCCGCGTTGACTTCGGCGGGCGCGATCATTGCCGTGACCACCGCGGTCGGGTTGGTGCTCCGTCTCTATCGGCTGACTCGGCCCGGTTACTTGCTGGGAGCGCCTGACTACGACGACGGCCAATACCTGGGCACGGCGATTCGGTTGGCCGCCGGCGTCATGCCCTACCGGGACTTCGTCATCCTGCAGCCACCAGGTATCGCCGTCCTGATGGCGCCGCTGGGATTCCTGGCCAAGCTCACGGGGACTGCAACGGCGATGGTGGTGGCCCGCATCCTGACCGTACTCGCCGGAACCGCCAGCGTACCGTTGGGCGGGCGGCTGGTTCGTCACCAGGGTCCGGTTGCGGTGGCGTTGTGCTGCGGGATCCTTGCCGTGTTCCCGCACGCCATCAATGCTTCCTCGACGCTCTACCTCGAACCGTGGGTCGACGTCTTCGTGCTGTTGGGTGCATTGGCTGTGTTCGACGGCGATGAGACCGCCGCCGGTGGCAAGCGGCTGGTCTGGGGAGGGGTCGCGGTTGGGTTCGCGGGCGCGATCAAGGCATTTGCCGTGTTCCCCGCGCTGGCCTTGCTCGCGCTGTTCGCGGCCCATCGGCAATGGCGGCGGGGATCCCTGTACGTGCTCGGCCTGATCGCCGGCTTCGCGATCCCAGTGGCGCCGTTCTTCATCCTGGCGCCACGGCGCGCGTACAACGCGGTGATCGTCGTCAATCTCCATCGCGACGTGGTCCGCGTTCCTGTGGCCAGCCGCCTGGCCAGCCTGTTTGGGCTGGTGTACCTCCACCTTGGTCCGGACGTCGTGGATCTGGCGGCGCTGGGCATTGGGTTGGCGATCGGCACGTGCGCACTCGCAGCTACGCTCCTGACCCGCAGGCTGCCGCCTGCGCTCGAGCAGTTCGCCCTGTTGGCGGCCTTGCTGTCGCTGCTGGCGTTCCTGGTATCCACGGGCTACTGGGAGCACTACGCGGCGTTCTTTGCACCGTTCCTAGCTCTGGCGGTGGCGCTGCCGGCCGCCCGCCTGAGCCGCGCTGTGTCCGCCCGGTGGCCGCTCTCCGGTTACCGCCAAGGGGCGGTCCTGACAGGCGTGATGTCGGTGGGCGGCGTGGCGCTGCTCGTCGCGATGGCGGCCAAGGACTACCAGCGCGAACGGTCGCTGCGGGCATACACCCCGCCATCCAGGATCGAGCAGGTGATCCCGGCTGGAGCGTGTGTGCTGACCGATAATTCGTCGTTCACGATCATGGCAAACCGGTTCGTGTCAGATGTCCCCGGCTGTACGCAGATCGTCGACGCGCTCGCCACCGACGAGGCATTGAGCGGCGGACGGAGGGGCGTCAACGGAGCCGGTCGCTACCCGGCGGTGGCAGCCGTGTGGATCGAGGCGTTCCGCCACGCCCAGTTCGTCTGGCTCAAGTGCCCCGCTCCGGGCGCGGTCCGTTGCAATCGGAACACAAACCGGCGGATTCCGTGGACACAACAGATTCGCGGATACTTCCTCGGTCATTTTCACTACCTGCCCCAGGTGGGAGTGTTCATCCGCAACGGGCGGTCGCCAACATTGGGATCCTCCGGCGCGGCTGTTAGTAGTCCGCGGCAAGCTGTCCGGTATGGCGTCAGAGCGGGCTTCTAGGCACACCGAAGTCGGCGCGACTGCTTCGGCTCCCTTCGACTCGTCGACGTGACTTTACGGCGACGTGGGACGGACCCGTCCGTCCTCGTCGAGGCCGAAGCCGGGCAGACCGAAATCCTCGAGCTTGTCCGGGATCACGGCCCGCGGCTGCTCAGATGACTCGACGCCGGTCGGCGTCATCGTCAGCACCTGAACCGGCCCGCTCCAGTCCGAAAGGGCCTCGCGGCGGCCGTCATCGTGGTTGACCGCGGCGATCAACCCGAACACGAATGGGGACCGCGGGTTGGTGCAGATCCACCAGTTGCTCACCTCGATGTCGATTCGCGGAACCGGCTGCGGCACAAACCCATAGACGTCCGACCAGCCGTCCGGGCCCCGCGTCTGCAACACGAGCTCGGGGCCGTCTTCGACCACACGGAAACTCCAGCCCGACTGCTCATGCACGGGGCCGGGGCCAGTGCCGGGGCCGGGGCCAGTGCCGGGGCCGGGGTCAAGACCGGGGCCGGGGTCGGGGCCCGGGCCAAACGGGATCGGGTCGAGCAGGGTGCCGAGGCCGAAGCCGACGTCCGCGTGCCATTGCGCGCCGTCGCCGTCGGTCACGCGCAGCACGAGGTGGCCGGTCGGCCGGGCGTCCGGAGGCGCGCCGCCGACGCGGACCCGTGCGAGCATCGGCTCGACCTGCAAGTCGAGGTGCTCGAGCGCCGAGGCGAGCAACAGGTTGTGCTCGAAGCAGTATCCGCCGCGCCGCTGTGCGACCAGCTTGCGCTCGAGATCCTGCTGCTCAAGTGAGATGGGCACGCCACGGTGCGGATCCAGATTCTCGAACGGGATCGAAGTGGCGTGGGCCCGGTGGATCGTCCGCCAGTCCGGCGAACCACCTGCGCCAAGCCCGATTCGCTCGAGATAGGCGTCGAAGTCGAGCATCCGCGGTTGCACGCCACGACCGTTGCGCGGCTCAGCTGGCAAAGCCGCCGGCGGCAGTGAGCGGAGTGCGGGCCGCCACGTGTGGCAGGTAGTCGTCGAGGAAGATGCGCGCGACGAGTTCTTGGCGGGAGGACACATTCGTCTTTTCGAACAGGCTCTTGATGTGGTCCTGAACGGTGTAGGGGGAAAGGACTAGGCGCTCGGCGATCTCGGGGTTGGTCAGTCCTTGCGCGAGCAGTCCCGCGATCTCGCGTTCGCGAGCGGTGACGCCGTGCGCTTCGAGCTGAACAGCCGTGGCGTGCGGACTGGCAGCTCGTTCCAGCACGATCGCTACGCGGCCGGTTGCGACCCCGTCCGGCAGCGAGGCGTGCAGCGTGATCCAGCCCGCAGCGGTCGGGACCGCCACCGACTGCGCGGCGGCGTCGGGCCCGGACGTGCCCGTGCGCGTGAACGCGGCCAGAGCGAGCACCGCGCTCGGCGGCGTCTGGTCGCTGTCTGTCTGAGTGCTCGAGCGCATCACAGCGATCAGCTCGTGGGCCGGTGGGGTGATCATCTCGACCTCGTCACCGGGGCCAAGCACCACCAGGCCAGGGACGGCGCCACCGGCGTCGGCGCGACGCCCCGCGTCGAAGCGCAGCGAGGCACGGATGCCCTCCGCGACCACGGTTGTGATGCTGGCCAGCGTGGCGATGTCCTCGGCGCTGAAGTCGGCGTGGTCCTCGCGGCGGGCGATGTGAACCGCGCCCCAACACCGTCCGCGGCTGACGAACGCTGCGCGCAGCTCGTAGGGGATGCCCGACGGCGCGAGCAGGTCGCGGTAACGAGCGCTGCGTTCCGGATGCCCCGCCGTTGCCTGGCTGAGCGTGCCGACCGCGGCGCGGCGGCGAGCCAAGCCGGCAAACGTGTTGAAGTCCGGCACGAAGTACTCACTGGCGACGAGCAGCCCTCCCGCGGCCGCTGCCGTCTCGGGCGTGTAGACGCCGCTGCTGATCAGCTCGTGCGGAGCGTCGCTGGTGATCAAGCCTGTATGCGGATCGAGCGTATGCCAGCACGCAGCAGCGCTCGGTACCACCCGGCGCAGCCGGGCTGTGACCTCCGCGTAGTAGTCCTCGCGCGGCAACCCACGGCGGCCAAGCAACGCCACATCCTCGACAAGCCGATCGCGCTGCCAGCGTCCAGCGGGCATGACGGGAGTATGACCGCAGCAAACGGCCCGTCCTCGCGCCGCAGGAAATATCCCCGCGATCGAGGGATCGACGCGCCGGGCCGCCACCGCCAACCTACATGGCGACGAATCCCCACCTTTCAGGAGGCAACGATGACAAGCACCGTCCCGACAACCAGCACCGATACTCGACAGATCGCACCGATCGCCCTAACTGCGGGCGACGGCGAGGCCGTCTGGTTCCTCGGCATCCTGGCCACGATCAAAGCCTCGAGCCAGACCACCGGGGGGCGTGTCGCTGTGATCGAGCACCTCGCACCACGCGGCAACGGCTCGCCGCTGCACGTCCACCACCGCGAGGACGAATGGTTCTACGTGCTCGAGGGTGAGCTGACCTTCTGGGTCGGCGGCCAGGTCATCAACGCTCCCCAGGGCTCGTTCGTGTACGGACCGCGTGAGATCCCGCACACGTTCACCGTCAGCTCGGAAACGGCGCGCTTCCTGCTCGTCACCGAGCCGGCCGGCTTTGAGGACTTCATGCGCGCCCTTGCGGAGCCCGCTGCGGAGCTCGTCATCCCACCGCCGGCCGCCGAGCCGCCCGACGTCGAGGCGATGACCCGGCTGGCCGCCGAATACGGCATCGAGATCCTCGGCCCTCCCGGAATTCCGTCCTGACCGCGACCTACCAGGCGACCTGAACCTCGCCAGACACCTCTTCGTGCTCGGACCGCGCCCGCAGCGTTCCGAGCACGAGGTAGGCCGTCAGCCCGACTGTCAATGCAAGGTCGCAGGCCGCCGCCGGCGCGTGCGTCGTGAAGCGCTCGGCTAGCCAGAAGATCGTCATCCCCAGCAGCGATCCGACCGGCAGGCCGGGCCGCACCAGCACCTCCCAGGTGAGCAGAGCGATCAGGAACGGAACCACGTAATAGCTCGAGAACGATGGATCGAGCGTGCAGCGCAGCAGCAGGAGCAGGGCGAGCACGCCGACGGCGTCGCAGGAATCGTGGCGAGCGTCGACGCGCCAGTAGCGCCAGCCAATCGCCACCGCCACGATCGGCGCCAGCCACGACACCGCGGTGCGATCCAGACCGAGCGGCATCAGGTGATCGGTGGCAGTCACGTAGCCGCCGGCGAAGTGCGCCGTGATCGAGTGGGCGTCGCTCAGCGGCCACCACCAGGACCTGAAATAGACGGTCCTGATGTCGCCGACCAGCTTCGACGATTGCATGAAGGCCGAGGGGTCGATCAGCGGGAGCAGCAGGACCAGTGGTGCCGCGACGGCGACCGCGATCAGCAGCATCCGGCGTCGCCCGTGGCGGCAGGCGATCAGGGCCGGTACGAGCGCGACGATCGTCCATTGCTTGGTGCCGAGCGCCAGCCCCAGCAACACACCGGTCAACGTCGGTCGATCGGCGATCGCCGCGAGCACCGCCGCGAGGCAAAGGGCGCCGCCGAGCAGCTCCTCGGGATGACCGTCGAGGTGCATGCCGATCGTGACCGGGTTGAAGGTCATCAGCGCCACGACGATCGCGACGAGCAGAGGCGAGCGTCCCCGATCGAGCGCCCAGCTGCCGACGAGCACGCCGACGGCGCCGACCGCGGCAGCGCACGCGAACACCCCCAGGCGGTAGCCGAGCATCGTTCCGCCGCCGAACGCGCTCGCCAGCGCGACGAACGGCATCCGCAGAACGATCGAGGTCAGCCCGATGATCGGCTGGTCGTGCGCGGCGAGGCTGAGGTTGCCGTGCAGCAGCGCCGTGATCGTCGGAGCCGGATTGTCGATCCCCGGCATCCCATCGCCGTAGTCGCCAGCCCAACTGACGGCCGCGGCCAGCCCCGCCGCCGGCAGCAGCGATAGCAGGAAGCCGTGCAAATAGCGCGACCTGGACACGTCATCGTTATCGGCCCCGGGTGGGGATCGAATGAGCGCGCGGAGGCGTTGGCCACCCCTACGCGTGCGCCGTCCAGGTGTTGTTGCCCTTGCAGGCGTGTTGACCGGCGATGTCCGCCCCGGTCGAGATCGTGCCGGCGGCGTCGTGCCCTGACAGGAACTGGCCCTCGATCGTGTTCGTGATCCTGGTTCCGACCCCATGCTTGACCGTGCCGTTGGCGAGCGTCAGGGTGAACTTGCCGTGGTGAATCGGCACGTTGTGGCCGGTTACCGGTGGCGAGCCGTTGTTGCCGGGGCAGGTGGTGAAGATGGCCGGCGGGGTCCACGTGATGCTCGTGATCTTCTTGCCGTTGTGGCTGATTTCGAAGGTCACGGCCGCTCCACCTCCGGCCTGATCGTTCCCGGTCTTGCCCTTGTAGTGCCCACCCCGCACCGGCGGTGCCGACGGCTCGAGCTTCGCGCTCCAGGCGGCCGTGAACTTGCATGGCTTGGTCGTCGGATACAGGACGATCGCAACGGTGCCGCTCGCGGCGTGGGAGCTCGTGAACTTCCCCTTGACCGTCCACGTCTCGTTGCCGAAACCGTCGTTGAGCGAGGTGAATCCCTTGAAGGTGCCGTTCGAGCTGATCTTCGCGGGGGGGATGTCGGCGACCGTGGTCGAGAGCGCGCCGACGCATGGCGGCTTCAACGCGCCGACCGAGGCCAAGTTGACGACCCGCTTGGATCCCCCGCTCTTTGCGACAGTGAAGCCGAGGCCAACCTTGGAGAACGACCCTTTGAACTGACCGTGCCAGTCGCCGGTCGCGGGCGATGACGCCGCGTCGGCGCTGACCGCCACGACGAGCGCGAGCAATGCCCCGATCGCAAAGATCCGTTTCACCTGTGGTCCCTCCTCATCACTGCGATGGTCGTCGTTCTCTCAGAGCCCCACGGCAACCCCAAGCACCCCTTGCGGCATCCCGTCGGTCGGCGCTGCGCGAGCCCGGCGACGTACCGCTCGGCGGTCAGCATGACGCGCCGCCGCCCCGGCGTCAACTCGCCGAACCGCAGTCTGATCGGATACAAATGGACAGGACGGCCAACCAGAGGAGAGGAAGATGGTCGAGAACGCGAAGGGCATGAAGCCGGGGTTGGTTCGAAGCCGGGTCGCGATCGCGCTGGTCGGGTTCGCGCTGATCGCCTTGGCGAGCTGGGCACAGTCCGCACGAGCGGCAACGCACTCGGCGCCACCGCCGGCACCTGTCGTGCGCGGCACGCAGTACCTGGCGCTGGGTGACTCGGTCACGTTCGGCTACGAGGAGCCCGGCGTCGTTCCCGCTCCGAACTACAAAGATGCCGCGAGCTTCCACGCCTATCCGGAGCAGCTGGGCGGCGAGCTGCACGTGAGCGTCGCCAACGCGGCCTGTCCGGGGGAGACGAGCTCGAGCCTGATCAACCCCAACGCCAAGAGCAATGGTTGCGAGAACACGCTCGGCAACAAGAGCGTCTCCTACCGCGCGCAATTCCCGCTCCACGTCCATTACACGGGGTCGCAGCTCGCGTTCGCGCTCTCCTATCTGCACACTCACCACAAGGTCCGTCTCGTGTCGCTGATGATCGGGGCGAACGACCTGTTCGTCTGCGTTGAGACGACCAAGGACGCCTGCTCCAGTCATGCAGAGCAGGCCGCGGTCCTCAAGAAGATCGGCGCCAACGTCCACAAGATCCTGTCGGCGATCCGCACCAAGGCCGGCTACACGGGTCAGATCGCGATCGTCAACTACTACTCGACCAACTATGCGTCGCCGACCGGCAACGCGGAATCGCTCGAGCTCGACAACACCCTGGACACGTCAGCCAAGCCATTTCACGTTGAGATCGCCAACGGCTTCGGCGTGTGGAGGACAGCCGCGTCGCACTCGGGCGGCAACGATTGCCTGGCGGGGCTGCTGACGCAGCTTGGAAGCACCGGCAAGTGCGGAATCCACCCGAGCTATGCCGGTCAGGCGCTGCTCGCTGAGGCGCTCGAGCGGGCGATCCGCTTGTAGATCGCCGACCGAGGGCTCCGGGGGCCCCCCACCTGTCGTGAGGCGTGGGGGGTCCTACGGACGGTGAACGGCGGCCAGCAGGCCGGCGTACGAGCGCACGAGCGCGGCGCGCTCGGTGGGGATCAGCCGGCTGTCGAGGTCACAGCCCTCGCGGACCCATTGATCGGAATAACGCATCGCCAGTGCGCGCTGCTCGGCCGCGACCCTGACGGCGTCGGCGTCGATGCCGTACACGTATGCATACAGAGCCGCGAGCGCGTCAACCAAAGGCTGCTCACCGGCGCTGATCCGGTCATCGGGCGGCGGCGGCTCGTCCTCCCGGCGCTGGTGCTGGCGGTGGACGCGCCACCACTCAAGCTCGAGCTCGGAGGCCCTGGCCGCGTCGTATGACTCGTGGTAGCGCTTGCCGACGAGCGTGTAGAACCGTTGCATCGCGCGCCTGGCGCCGTCCGGGTCGTTGTCGGGGAACGGGGCCCACAACTGGTTGGCACGCAGCACCAGCCATGCGCCCCAGATCGTCTGCGGCCACGGCAGGCCGAAGGTGTGGCGGGTCAGCGCGACCGCGTGGCGCAGGAACGAGAACCACTCGCGACGGTAGTAGGTGACCCACGCCTCGCACTCGAGCCCGCCGACCCGGCGGGGATCGAACGAGCGGTGAGCGGGCGGGCGCCGGCGCCCGCGAAGTCGACGTCCCGCGCGCGACCCGGTCATGCCAGCCTCACCCCAGAAGCTCTCATCTTGAAAGGATGCCGGGTCGGATGCCCGCAGATCAAGCCACCCGGGCGGTCAGCGCGATCTGCGAGGCGACGCTCCGCCTGAACTGGCGCGAGGGAAAGCGCAACGACGACGGGATCCGGTTCGCCTACACGAGCCCGAGCCCGCACCACTATCCGTGGCAGTTCTACTGGGACTCGTGCTTCAGCGCGATCGTCTGGCGGCGGTTCGATCGGGCGCGGGCACGCGCCGAGCTCGAGTCGCTGCTCGCTGCGCAGCGCCCCGATGGCTTCATCGGTCACACGATCTTCTGGGAGTACCCGCTGACGGGCGTGCGCCGCTTCACCTACAACGTCGTCCCGAGCGACCGGCTGATGACCTCGAGCATCCAGCCACCCCTGCTCGCGTGGGCGTGGCGGATCGCGGTCGGTGATCCGGCCGAGGTACCGGCGATCGCCGCCCACCACGAGTGGCTCGCCGAGCACCGGACGCTCGGCGACGACGGGCTGCTGTGGATCGTCCAACCCGACGAGTCGGGCCTCGACGCGTCGCCGCAGTTCGATCCGATCTGGGGACGCCGGGCGCACGACCTGCCCGGGTTCGTCGGGCTCGTGCGGCGCAACCGCAAGCTCCGCTACAGCCTGGGCCAGATCGCAGCCGCGGGCGGACCCGTGTGCTGCGAGGTGCTGACGAACGTCGCCTATTCGCTCTCGCGCCAGGCGCTGGGGCTGCCGTCGCTGACGGGCGCGATCGTCGAGCGGTGCTACGACGAGCGCAGCGGGCTGTTCGCACCGGTCGCGTCGCCCGCCCTGGCGGCGCCGCCGCCGCTGACTTGGACAGCCCTGGCGCCGCTCGCGCTACCGGACCTGCCCGACGCGATCGGGCGCCGATTGGTCGATGAGTACCTGCTCGACCCGGGGCGCTTCTGGCTGCCGTTCGCGCCGCCGTCGGTCGCCGCCGACGAGCCGAGTTTCTCTCGCGACGACAAGCTGGCCCCCGGGCTCCATCGCTACTGGCGCGGTCCGACCTGGATCAACGCCGCGTGGTTGGTGTGGCTCGGACTCGTGCGCCTCGGCTACCAGGAGCAGGCACGAGCGCTGGCGCGCCGGCTCGCCTCGCTCGTGCGGGCGCGAGGCCTGCGCGAGTACTACGACCCGTTCAGCGGCCGCGGAATGGGCGCACCGTGGTTTGCCTGGTCGGCGCTGGTGATGGAGATGGTCGACCCCGATCCGCGCGCGGCCGCGAGCTATCTCGGCCGGTAGACGGGCCTACCTGCCCGCACTGGCCTACCTGCCCGCACTGCGCGACGAACGGGTCGTGGGTCCGGCTGTACTCGGGTGGCAGCTCGCCGCCGGCCGGATATGGGCTCTCGCGGCTCGCGGGAATGTGGGTGTGCTCGTGCCCGTTCACCCTAACTGAACCGGCCCGCGCTACCGTTGCGTGTATGCCCGAGACACAGCGTGAAATCGAATTGACAGAGGACCAGTGGCGTGAGCGGCTCACGCACGAGCAGTACGACGTGCTGCGCCGGCAGGCGACCGAGCGGCCGTTCAGCGGCGAGTACGTGGACGTCAAGGACGACGGCACCTATCACTGTGCCGGCTGCGGTGCCGAGCTGTTCAGCTCCGACACGAAGTTCGAGTCCGGTACCGGCTGGCCGAGCTTCTACGAGCCCTCATCATCGGACAACGTCGAGCTGCGGCCCGATCGCAGCCACGGGATGCTCCGCACCGAGGTCGTGTGCCGGCGTTGCGGCGGTCACCTCGGTCACGTGTTCGACGACGGCCCGGAGCCGACCGGCCTGCGCTACTGCATGAACTCCTGCGCGCTCGAGCTCGAGCCGAAGTCCGACTGAACCATCACTCAAGCCGTCGCTCGGCGCGCCGCTCGCGCACCTTGAGCCAGATCAGGCCGCCGATCACGAGCACGCCGAGGACGATCGCTCCGATCACGCCGACCTGGCCGAGCACGTTGGCGGCCGCCTGCCCGCCGTAGTAGCCGACCAACCCGTAGGTGATCGCCCAGGTGATGCCGCCGAGGGCGTTCCAGAAGAAGAACGTCCTGAAGCGCATGTGATTGATTCCCGCAAGCCAGGCGGCGGCGAAGCGCACCAGCGCCACCCACCGCGCAAAGAACACGGCCTTGCCGCCGTGACGCTCGAAGAAGCGGTCGCCGGCGCGGATCACCATCACCCGGCGGTGCTGGAACGGACCCGGTGCCTCGAGCACCTCGCGCCCGAGCTTGCGCCCGAGAAAGTACCCGAGGTTGTCGCCGATGATCGCCGAGACGATCCCGATCAGGATCACCACCTCGATCTGGAGCTTGCCCTGGCTGGCGAGCACGGCGGCCAGCACGAGCGCCGTCTCTCCCGGCGACGGGAATCCCATCGACTCCAGCCCGATGATCGCCGGGAGCAGGTAGCCGAGGCCGCTCGAGAGGCTGATGATCGCGGCCAGGCCGAGCATCGGCTGGCTCACATCGTGGCGTCGTGCGTGGCCGGCGCCGGGTTGTGGAGAATCGCCAGCAGCGACAGGCCGGCCGGCAGCGTCCGGCCCTGGGCCAGCCACCGGGCCTCGATTCTGAGCGGTCGCTCGAGTACGCCGTTCAGCCAGCTCGGCCCGAGCTTCAGATCGGGCGTGTAGGAGCCATTTGCATCGCTTCGGCGGCGGCGCTGTGCCAGCCGGACGACGGCCGCCGGCGGGAGCAGCAGGCTGTTGAACGAGGTCATCCGTGCCACCCGCCAGCCGGCGTCGGTCGCGGCCGTCCGCAGGGTTCGACGTGAGTAGCGCCGGTAGTGGTGGTTGGCCTCGTCGTGCAGCGACCACAGGGCCTGGTAGGCGGGAACGGTGAGCAGCAGCCATCCCCCGGGTTTGGTGACGCCCCGCAGCGAGCGCAGCGTCGCTCGATCATCGGGCGTGTGCTCGATCACGTCGAGGCAGGTGATCAGATCGAAGGTGGCGGGCCCCCACGGCAGCTCCTCGAGCCTGCCGGTGTGGACCTCACCGTGGCCACGACTGCGGGCGAGCTCGGCGGCCTCGGGATCGAGCTCGAGGCCGCGGACCTCTCCGTAGGCGACCAGCTCGGCCATCGTGCGGCCCGAGCCGCAGCCCGCGTCGAGCACCGCTGCGTGGGCGGGAAGCGGCAAGCGGTCAAGCTCTGAGCGGATGATCTCTCGCCGGCCGCGATACCACCAATGGTGCTCGTCGACCTCGAGCATCGCCTTCATCAACAGTTCGTCCATCGCGGTGATGCTGCCAGTTGGGACCCGGTTCGCGTCAGGTGATCAGTAGCGGCTCCGCCTCAGGGGCGGTCGCGACCGGCAGTTGTAGGGTGAATTTGGCGCCCTGCCCGGACGACGAGGTGAGCAGCAGATCGCCCCCCATCCGCTGGGCGAGCTCGCGCCCGATCGCCAACCCGAGCCCGAAGCCGGCTTGACCGCCGGTCTCGCGGCCACGCTGGAAACGCTCGAAGATCAGCTCGCGCTCGTCGTCGGAGACGCCGGGACCCTGGTCGGACACGTTCAGCACGGCCGCATCGCCGTTGCGCAGCTCGACCCGGATCTCGCCCCCCGACGGGCTGACGCGTACGGCGTTCTCAACCAGGATCCGCAGGATGCGGGCGACACTACCCGGGTCACCGCACGCCCACACGGGGCCGAACGTGTCGTCGAGCACCGGGTTGAGCTCGCGAGCCGCGGTCCCGAGCTCGAACTCGGCGATCACAGCGCGGCTGAGCTCGCCGAGCTCGATCGGCTCCGAGCGCAGGTCGACCTGCGCGTCGATCCGGCTGAGGTCGAGCAGATCTGCCGCAAGCCGCCCGAGCCGGCGCGACTGGGCTCGCGCGCGTTCGAGCAGCAACGTCGCGTCGGCCAGGTCGGGCGAGGGTTGGCGCAGATCCTCATCGAGCAGCTCGAGCATCCCCTCGAGCGAGGTCAGCGGCGTGCGTAGCTCGTGCGAGGCGGTCGCGACGAACGCGCGTCGGGCCTCCTCCTGTTGCTGGAGGCGGAGCTGCATGATCGAGAACGCGCGGCTGAGGTCGCCGACCTCGTCGCGGGCGCGGTCGATCGGGAGGTCGACCACCGGCCCCGACTGGGCGACGGTCAGAGCCGCCTGGCGCAGGCGTCGCAGCCGGCGAACTAGGGTCGCCGCCAGCGGAATCGCCAGGATCAGCGTCAGCGCGAGGCCGGCGAGTGCTGCGTAGATGAAGGCGGTGCGGACCGTGCGCACGGCGGCTGGAATCTCGTCGATCGGCTTGCGGGCGACGAGCACGAACCGCTGCCCGGAAATCGTCAGCGGCACCGCCAGCCGCGCGTACTCGGTCCCGCCGATCGAGCCGAAGCTCGAGACCCACTGCCGAGTCAGGAACGCCTGACGCGCATCGGTCAGGGAATCGTCGCTGTCGATCGCCTGGTGGCCGGGGACGAGGCGCCCCTGGCCCGAATTGTCGAAGTATCCGAGCATCGCGAGCGTGGCGCCGAGCCGGGTCCCGACGTTCTGCTCGAGTTCCTGCAGACGAGCGGCCTGGCTGCTGCCCGCAGCGCTGTTCGAGGCTTCGTCCTTGCCAGGAACGCCGATCTCGAGGACATGGCTGAGGCTGAGCGTCTTGAACTGCCTGACCGTCTGCTTTCCGAAGTCGCGGCGGAGCGTCGTCAGGGCGGCGCTCTTCAGCGATTGCTCGAGCGGGCCGAGCAGCGCGCCGGCGGCCACGGCGAGCGTCGCGACGGTCGTGACCAGCACGGCGCCGACGATCCGGCCGCGCAGACCGAGAGCGCCACGCCGCGGCCGCCGGGCCATCGGTTAAGGCCCTCGCAGCCGGTAACCGGCGCCGCGAACGGTGAGGATGTAGCGGGGCTTCTCGGGCTCGGGTTCGAGCTTCTCGCGGAGGTGGCGGATGTGGACGTCGATCGCGCGGGGGTCGCGGTAGGCGCTGTCGCCCCAGATCGCGCGCAGCAGCTCCTGGCGGTTGAGCAGCCGACCTGGATCGGCCATCAGCGCGTCGAGCAGCTCGAACTCGGAGAAGGTCAGACGCACCGACTTGCCGTCCATCACGACCTCGCGCTGGGCACGGTCGAGCATGATCGGCCCGACGACGAGCACCTCGTCGCCCATCGCCCGCGTGCCCGCGCGGCGGAGCACCGCGCGGATCCGGCTGCGCAGCTCCGCGAGCCCGAACGGCTTGGTGACGTAGTCATCAGCGCCCGCCTCGAGTCCGAGCACCGCGTCGGCCTCGGAGTCGAGCGCTGTCAGCATGATGATCGGGACCACGTTGCGCCGCCCGCGAAGCGTTCGGCAGACCTCGTAGCCATCGGGTCCGGGGCCCAGGGCGACGTCGAGCAGGACGATGTCGAAGTGGTCGGTGCTGGCGCGGTCGATCGCCGCCCGCCCGTCGGCGACGGCCATCACGCGGTGTCCCTCGCGCGAGAAGGAGCGTGTCAGCATCTCGCGCAGGTCGGACTCGTCGTCCACGACCAGGATGCTGAGCGAGGCGTCCGCCCCCCGCGGCAGCGGAGGCTGGGGCGGAAGTGAGCGCTCGGTAGACATCTGTATGAGGCGATCGTACCGATCGGCCACCCTAGAAAGGCCGCCCTGGCCCACTGCGGGCCGCTGGTCAGGCGACGGGCTCGCGCGGGCGCAGCAGGCCCTGAGCGCTGCGTTCCGGAGCGGTGACCGACTCCGTTCTCGCAACGAGCGTGCCAGCCGCCGCGACCGCCCACAGCACCACCAGCCAGGTCAGGGTCGCGAGCGTCACGTGCACCCAGACCATGTCGGTCGGCAGCCCCAGCTCATATTGGACGCTGCCGACGAGCCCCTGGGCAGCGAGCAGAACACCGAGGATCGTGATCGGCTCGAGCACCTCCTGCGATGCCCCGCGGCGGCGGCGCAGGAACCATACCCCGATCACGAACACTCCGAACATCGCCGCGATCGTCGCGTGCTGGTGGACGACCCACCTCAGCGTGTCGTCGCCCTTGAAGTGCAGGCGGTGAATCCGCTGGCCCGGGGACCCGCCGGCGTGCGGCCCGGCGGCGGTGGCCGCCGTGCCCGCGAAGATCGTCAGCGCGCCGAGCGGCGCCAGCGCCCTGACCGACCAGACCGACAGCCGATCGGTCGACCGGGGGCGCGATCCCGGCTCGTAGGTGCTGCGCCAGGCGAGCGCGACCGCGGCGATCAGAACGATCATCGAGAGCCCGAAGTGGGCCATCACGAACCCGGGCGCGAGGTGCTCGCGGACGGTGAAGCCGCCGAGCACAGCCTGGGCGACGACTCCGAGCGGGAGTGACAGCGCCAGCAGCGCCAGATCGCGCCGGAACGGCCGCCGCGTGAAGGCCAGCACCGCGGTGATCACGGTCAGCACGCCGACGACGCCAGAGATCGCTCGGTTGCCGAACTCGATCAGCGCGTGCGTGCTGAGCGGCGGCAGCGCGTTGCCGTAGCACTTGGGCCAGTCGGGGCAGCCGAGTCCGGACCCGGTCAGCCGCACGGCCGCCCCGGTCAGGACGATCAGCGTCAGCGCTCCGAGCGTGAAGTAGCTGATGCGGCGGAATTGGGAGGGTGTGACGGCCAGACGTCGGCGCATGCGCCTCTAAGGATGCCGCACTGCCGTCATAGCCGCATCGCCGCGTACTCGAACGGGAGCGTCGGCTCGAGCTCGGACAGCAGCGGCGCCGAGGAGTCGCGGTCCGAGGCGGTCAGCTCGGAGCCCAGCGGCCAGTGGATTCCGACCTCGGCGTCGTGGTAGGCGAACCCGCTCTCGAGCTCGGGGGCGTAGTAGCTCGAGGTCTTGTAGGCGACGTCGGCGAGCTCGGACAGCACACAGAAGCCGTGGGCGAAGCCGTCGGGGCAGTAGAGCTGGCGGTGGTGGACGTCGTCGAGCTCGAAGCCCTCCCAACGCCCGAACGTGGGCGAGCCGCGGCGGATATCGACGACGACGTCGAAGATCGCGCCGCGCGCGCACCGGATCAGCTTCGCCATCCCCGGCTGGAAGTGCATGCCGCGGACGATCCCTCGGCGCGAGCGCGACTGGTTGTCCTGGACGAAGTCGAGCTCGATCCCGAGATCGTCGAATGTGGTGCGTCGAAACGTCTCCAGGAAGAAGCCCCGCGCGTCGCCGTACACGGTCGGCTCGAGCAGCAGCGCTCCCTCCAGCGTCGTCGGCAAAGCTCGCATTGCCCGGCACGTTAGTCAAAATTGGCCGATGCGCGTGCTCGTGACCGGCGGCGCTGGCTTCATCGGCGCGAGTGCGGCGGTGGGACTGGCTGCCGCACACCCCGGCTGGGAGCTGATTGCGCTCGACAACCTCCGCCGGCGTGGGTCGGAGCTGAACCTCCCCCGGCTGCGTGCCGCCGGCGTCGAGTTCGTGCACGGAGACGTGCGCGAGGCGAGCGATCTGCTCGCCGTCGGGGCGCTCGACGCGATCGTCGAATGCTCGGCCGAGCCCTCGGTACTGGCTGGGATCGACGACGGTCCGGACTACGTCGTCGCCAGCAACCTGTTCGGCGCCTATCACTGCCTGGAGCTCGCCCGCCGGCACCGGGCCCAGCTCGTGTTCCTGTCGACAAGCCGCGTGTACCCGGTCGACGGGCTGCGCGCGCTCGCCCTGAGCGAGACCGCCACCCGGTTCGAGCTCGCCGCCGCCCAGCCGTTCGCCGGCGCCTCGGCTGCCGGCGTGACCGAGGAGTTTCCGCTGACCGGCGCGCGCACGCTGTACGGCGCAACGAAGCTGTCGGCCGAGCTGCTGATCGAGGAGTACCGGGCGGCCTACGGGCTGCACGCCGTCGTCGATCGCTGCGGCGTGATCGCCGGCCCGTGGCAGATGGGCAAGGTCGATCAGGGCGTGTTCACCCATTGGATGCTCGCCCACCAGTTCCGCCGGCCGCTGCGCTACATCGGGTTCGGAGGCGAGGGCAAGCAGGTCCGTGATCTGCTCCACGTAGACGATCTCGTCACGCTGATCGATGAGCAACTGTCCGATCCGGCGAGGTGGGACGGGGTCGTCGCGAACGTCGGCGGCGGACGCGAATGCTCGCTGTCGCTGCTCGAGGCGTCGGCGCTGTGCGCCGAGATCACCGGGCACACCGTGCCGATGACCGGGGTCGACGAGACCCGCGCGGGCGACGTCCCCGTGTACATATCGGACTGCAGCCGGCTGCTGAGGTTGACCAGTTGGCGCCCGCGACACACACCCGAGCAGATCCTGGCAGACATCCACGGCTGGATCAGCGAGCACCAGCGTGAGCTCCGCGCCGCCCTGAGCGGAGGGCAGGGCTAACCTACGCCCCCGGCCGATGAAGCTGTCCGTGGTTATCCCCGCGCACGACGAGGTGGAGTCGATCGGATCGACGGTCGAGGCGGTCGCGGCACGACTGGGTCGCGAGGGGATCGAGCACGAGATCCTGGTGATCGACGACGCGAGCAGCGACGGCACGGCCGCGGTCGTCCGTGCGATCGCCGAGCACAACCCGAACGTCCGCTGCGCGCGCTCGCACCTGCCACCCGGGTTCGGGCACGCCGTCCGCGCCGGCCTAGACCTGTACACCGGGGACGCGGTCGCGATCATGATGGGCGATCTGTCCGACTCGCCCGACGACGTCGTTGCCTACTACCGGGCGCTCGATGCCGGCTACGACTGCGCGTTCGGAACCCGCTTCGGGCACGGCGGCAGGACGCGCGGTTACCCGTGGTTCAAGCTGGTCCTAAACCGGATCGTCAACGCCGGCATCAGGCTCCTGTTCGCGCACGGCTACAACGACACCACCAACGCCTTCAAGGCCTACCACCGCTACGTCGTCGACCAGCTGCAGCCGCTGCTCTCCAATCACTTCAACCTGACGGTCGAGATGCCACTGAAGGCTGTCGTGCGCGGCTACTCCTATGCGATCGTCCCGGTCACTTGGACCAACCGGCGCCACGGCGTGTCGAAGCTGAGGCTCCAGGAGATGGGCAGCCGCTACCTGTTCATCATCCTGTACGTGTGGCTCGAGCACCATCTGAGCCGAGGCGATTACCGTCGTGCGGATTCTCCGGCCGGCGGGGCGCCGCAGCCGCGCGAGCGTGCCGTGAGCGGCCGCTCCTGAGAGCCCAGCCGATGGCCGAGACGACCGCCGCTGCGCCGCGCAGGCTTGCCCCGAGGAGAATCGGCTCTCCGTCGCGCGCGACCGGCGCTCTGATCGCATTGCTGGCGGTCGCCGCGATCGTGCTGCTCCTCGCCGGCCGCCATCTGACCTTCTACGCCGATGAATGGATCTGGATCCAGGGCCGCCGTGACGGCGGGATCGACACCTTCCTCGCGCCTCACAACGAGCACCTGTCGCTGTTCCCGGTCGCGGTCTACAAGCTCCTGTTCGCGCTCGTCGGGATGCGCCACTACACCGTCTACCGGGCCGTCGGCGTCGCGATCCACCTGCTGTGCGCGGTGCTGCTCTACGTCCTCGTGCGCCGTCGCATCGGTCCGTGGCTCGCGCTCGTCCCGACGGCGTTGCTGCTGCTCATGGGGACGGCGGGCCAGGATCTGCTGTGGCCGTTTCAGATCGGCTTCATGGGCTCGGTCGCCGGCGGGCTCGGGGCGCTCGCGCTGGTCGAGGATCGCCGCTCGGATGTGCTCGCGACGCTGCTGCTCTTATGGTCGGTCTGCTCCTCGGGGGTCGGGCTCGCGTTCATGGTCGCGTGCCTGGTCGCACTGCTCGTGCAGCGCGATCCGTGGTCTCGACTGTGGATCGTCGCCGTGCCGGCCGTCGTCTACGGAGCGTGGTACATCGGCTGGGGACATTCGCAGCCGATCACGCTCGACGTTGTCCTCGGTGTTCCGGCATCGGTGGCAGATTCAGCGGCGGGCATTGCCGCGGCGATCGCGGGGCTGAACACTGCTGTCGGGGCGACCGTCGTGACTCCCTGGGGCCCGGCGCTGCTGATCGCGGGCGTGGCCGGTCTGGTCATCTGCTGGCGGCGCAACGTCGCCACCGGCCCCACAGCGATGTTGCTGGCGAGCACCGCCGGCGTGCTCACGTTCTGGGGGCTGATCGCGCTGCAACGCTCGGGCTTCCACAATCTGAACACGAGCCGCTACCTCTACATCGGCGCGGTGTTCGTGTGGCTGATCGCGGCCGAGGCGCGGGCCGGCGTCGGCCTGCGGGGATGGGGACTGGCGGCGGCCGGCGTGCTCGCTGCCGGCGCCCTGATCGCGAACGTGAGCGCGCTCAGAGCGCTCGAGGTCGGGCTGCGAATCCATGACGACGGCGAGCGCGCGTCGCTGACCGCGGTCGACATCGCCGCGCCGGTTGTGCGCCCGGGCTTCCTGCCCGACCCGGTCCAGTCGCCCACGATCGTCGCCAGACCGTACCTGGCCGCCGCCCACGCTCTGGGGTCGCCCGCCTTCACGCTGTCCGAGCTTCAGAGCGCGCCGTACTCACTGCGCCAGAGGGTCGACGGCGTTCTCGAGCGAGCGGAGTCGCTCGCTGTGGTTCCGGCCGTGCCAGCGGCCGGGTGCGTGCTGACGCGGCCTGTCCTTGCCCGCCCAGCGCTGTCGCTCGATGTCTACCCGGGTCGCACCGCGGTGATCCGCAATCTCGGGCCGGCGAGCGTCAAGCTGTATCTCCGACGGTTCACCCCCGGCTTCGGGCCGCCGCGGTTCGCGCTCCTCGGCCCGCGCTCGACGAGCGCGCTCCGGTTCCCGCTCGACCTTGCCCCCGGCCATCCGTGGCATCTGCTGCTCGTGCCCGGACGCGGCGTTGCGACATGCCTGCGCTGACTCGGGACACGATCACGGCCGCGATCCGGCGCCGCCTGCGACCCGCGGGGAGCGGCGCCGCAAATGCGTCGGACGATGCGCTCAAGGCGGCGGTCCAGCGAGACGCGAGCGATTTCGAGCACATGCGGCGCCTGCTCGCTTTCACCCTCACGAACGACGCGAACTGCATCGACATCGGCGCCAACCATGGCGCCGTGCTGGCGGAGATGCGACGGATTGCGCCGGCCGGCAGGCACATCGCGTTCGAGCCGCTGCCGCACCTGTGCGCGCAGCTGCGCGACAGCTACCCAGACGTCGAGGTGCACCAGTCTGCGCTCTACAACGAGCCGGGCGAGGCGGAGTTCTCCTACGTACATGGGCCCGCCGACGGGTGGAGTGGCCTGCGATTCCGGCCGCTGCCCGGCGGCGAGCAGGCTGTGGTCGAGCAGATCAAGGTCGTGCTCGAGGTGCTCGACGACGTGCTCGACCCCGACTATCGTCCGGCCGTGATCAAGATCGACGTCGAGGGCGCCGAGCTGCAGGTGATGCAGGGCGCGATGCGGACGCTTCGCGAGCACCGTCCGGTCGTGATCTTCGAGCACGGGCTCGGGTCGGCGAACGCCTACGGGACCTCGCCGCGCGACGTGTTCGAGCTGCTCGCCGAGGCGGGCGGCTACCGGATCTTCGACCTCGACGGCGGCGGCCCGTACGCGCTGCCCGAGTTCGAGCACACATTTCACACCGCCGCCCGGGTGAACTTCGTCGCTCACCCCTGAGCTGCGCCTGGAGCGGTAACGCGGAAGACCTGCTCGGCGCCGATCGTCGCGACGTAGCGAAACAGCCCGTGCGACTCGAGCGCCGAAGGGGCCGGCACTGTCGTCGCCGGCAGGATCATCCAGCCGACGTCGAGCGGCTGCAGGCGTGCCCAGAGCGCCCGATCGCTGGGCATCACGGTCCCACCGTCATCGAAGATTCGCGGGCGGCTGCCAACCGAGAAGGCATCGCCGATCAGCTTCCCATTGGCGTAGTAGTGGGCCTGCTCGCAGTTGTAGCCCCACGCGCGATAGCTGCTGCCGGCGACGTAGTTCAGGTACTTGGCGGCGGCGTAGCACGGGATCCGCCCGGCCAGGTATGTGTAGATCTTGTCCGGCGCCGTCGGCGGGTTGCCGTTGTTGTGGTGAAAGGAGTGCACGTAGGCATACGAAGTCCACAGGCCGATGACGGCGCAGATCGTGCACCAGACCGGGGCCAGCGCCTGACGCCGCCACCAGCCGGCGCCGCTGCGCCGCCCCAGCGTGGAGATGACCGCCTCGGCGGTCAGGCCGGCTCCGAGGCTGAAGAAGCCGACCGCCGGCACCAGATATCGCGGATTGGCGGACAGCAACAGCGACAGCAGCACGCTAGCGACCGCCGCCAGCGCGCATCCGAGGTAGGTCCGGTCGCGCCAGCCCGAGGGCAGCAGCAGCCGCAGGACGCCGAGCGCGAGCAGCCATGAAAGCGGCGATCGATGGATTCCGGTCTCGTAGCCGAGCTCCCCGCGGAGGTAGCGGATTTCGCGCCGCAGTACCGCCATCACCCCGGGGCTGTAGCCGGCGGAGCTCTCGGACCGGGCCTGCGCCTTGAGCTCGTACGCAGTCCACAGCCCGTGGCGGTTACCGAAGATCCCGGTCGCGAACGGATACACGGGGTCGCCGGTGGTGTGGATCGTCCACGCGTACCACGGCAGCGCGATCACCACCGCGCCCGCGACCATTCCCGGCAGTGCCCGCCAGATCGCGCGCGAGTGCCCAGCGGCGATCAGCACCGCCAGCAGCCCCGCCCCGGCGAACAGCGCCCCGGTGTACTTGGTCGCCGCCGCCTCGCCGAACATCGCGCCGGCGAGCGCAAGGGCGCCGAGCGCCGGTGCCCGGCCCTCGGCGGCCTCGAGTCCGATCAGCGTGCCCCCGAGCACGAACGCGAGCGTCCAGGTGTCGACGAACGCGGCCGTCCCGGCGAAGATCACGACCGGGCTGGCGAGCATCAGGATCGCGGCGACGAAGCCCGAGCCGACGCGGCGTCCCGAGCCGACGAACCACAGCGGCAGTGCCAGGACGGCGATCGCCAGGACCGTGTACTCGAGCGCCGCCGCAGGCACCGCGTTGGCCGTGAACAGCAGCATCACCGCGAACATCGCCTCGTTCGCCTGGGGAAAGAAGCTGTAACGGACGAACGGGTCGTACACGAGCCCGTGCTGGCGGACGAGGTCGCGGGCGAGCGGCAGGTGGTAGGACGGTGCATCAAACGCAGTCGACGGGTAGAGCGTCATGAACGAGAAGCCGACCAGCAGCAGCGCGAGGACGCCGAAACAGACGAGCGTCGCCGGCCGCGGCCGTGGTAGCGCGCGAAAGCGATCGCGATCCTCGTAGAGGAGCCAGGCCGTGAGCACTGCGGCGACGACGCCGAGCACGGTCACGGCAAGGCCGGTGAAGATCCGAAGCCATGACAGCAGGCACACGGCCAGGCTGAACAGCGCGAGGCCGACGAGCACGGTGATCGCCGGTGCAAGCGGCCCGCGCACGACCTTGCGGCAGGCCGGATAGGCCAGGCAGAACGCGATCGCCAGGACGAGCGCGACGCGTCCGTAGGACGCCAGCCACAGATGTGCCAGGGCAAGCAAGCTTGCTCAGATTATTGGGGCGCCGCTGCTCCGGGCTCTCAGCGGCTACCGTCTGCTCACGTGAGCGCGACCGTGCGCGACCAGACGCCCTCTCGGACCCCCAGCACCCGCTCGGCTCCGGCGGTGTCGCTGCGCCACGTCAGCAAGTCGTTCCGCCTGCCACACGAGCAGTACCACACGCTCAAGGAGCGGGCTTTGCATCCGTTCCGCAGCCGGCGCTTCGACGAACTGCACGCGGTACAGGACGTCACCGTCGAGATCGCGCCTGGCGAGTTCTTCGGCATCGTCGGCCGCAACGGCAGCGGTAAGAGCACACTGCTGAAGTGCCTGGCGGGGATCTACGGGATCGACTCGGGCGACGTCCAGGTGCACGGCCGCCTGTCGCCGTTCATCGAGCTCGGCGTCGGCTTCAACCCGGATCTGACCGCGCGCGATAACGCGATCATCAACGCGATCATGCTCGGGCTGTCGCGCAAGCAGGCGCTCGAGCGGCTCGACGAGATCATCGCGTTCGCCGAGCTCGAGTCGTTCATGGACCTGAAGCTCAAGAACTACTCGTCTGGCATGCAGGTGCGTCTGGCGTTCTCGGTCGCGATCCAGGTCGACGCCGACGTCGTGCTGATCGACGAGGTGCTGGCGGTCGGCGACGCGTCCTTCCAGCAGAAGTGCTTCAGCGAGTTCTCGCGCCTGAAGTCGGAGGGGCGAACGATTGTGTTCGTGACCCACGACATGGGCTCGGTCGAGCGCTTCTGCGACCGCGCGATGCTGATCGAGCGCGGACGGGTGATCGACACCGGTGACCCGCGGACGATCACGCGCAAGTACAACGAGCTCAACTTCCGCCGAGTGCGCGAGGAGGCGATCGAGCAGGGCGGTCCCGAGACGCTGCGGCGCCATCCGGTCGCGGAGCTGCTCGGAGCCTGGTTCGAGTCCGCCGACGGGGAGAGGTTGGTGTCGACGCCGCATGGGCAACGATGCTTCATCCGCATGGACGTCCGCTTTCACGCCGACATCGAGGACCCGCAGTTCGCGATCGCGCTGCACGACGACGCCGGTCGCACCGCGTTCGCAACCAGCACCCAACTCGCCCACGGCCCGACCGGGGCATTCAGGTCCGGCGAGCAGGTAACGGTCCGGGTCGCGTTCGAGAACTGGCTGTCGGCCGGGCGCTACCGGCTGACCGCCTCGGTCAGCCGCGACGGCTTCGGCGCCGACGCGTTCGACATGCGCGGAGACATCAGCTCGATCATCGTCCACTCGGGCACGGCCGGCGGCGGCGCCGCCGACCTGCCACACGAGTTCGAAATCGAGCGTCGCTGAAGCGAGCGCTCAGCTCTCCTCGCGCCGGCGCCGGCGCAGGCGGTACGAGGCGCGATAACCGAGCTTCATCGCCCTGAACATGGGGCCGCCGATCTGGGGATGCGTGGCGAGCGCAAGCAGCGGCCGCTCGACATCTGCCGGCAGCGCACCGCCCGGACCGATCAGGCGCATCGCATCCTCGCTGAAGGCGCCGCTCATCACGCCCTGGCGGCGCTCGATCGCGCTCGCCGGGTTTGCCGCCGCATCGCAGGTCTGGCGGTAGCAGTCGATCAACTTGGCCGCGGTCGCGTCCCACGTCAGCCCGGCCGCCGCGCCTCGGATCGCGTCGAGGTTGCGCCGACGGGCATGCTCGTCGTGCATCAGCGCGATCGCGCGGTCCGCGCTCGCGGGTGCGTCCCACGGAGCGATCTCGGCGGCGGCGTCGGGGAGCAGCTCACTGAGCGAAGTCCCACGCGCCCACATGCACGGCACACCACGGTCGGCAGCCTCGAACGGGATCAGGCCGAACCCCTCGTAGACGGTCGGGTAGATCACCAGCTGCGAGCGCGAGTACAGCCATTCCTTCTCGGCGTCGCTAACGGCCGCACAATCAAGCACCGCGGCGGCGACGCGCGGACGCAGCGTCAGCAGCTCGGCCTCGTCGGCGCCCGACGAGCCCTGGGCGACCTGCGGCCCGACCAGCAGCAGGTAGCCGTTCCAATCGTGCCGGCGCTGGAGCTCCTCGAGCATTCGCAGCGCGAAAACTCGGTTCTTGTGGCGGAAGTCGGTGCCGATGCAGACGATCGTCTCGGCGTCTTCGGGCAGTCGCGCCGCCCCGCGGGGCACGGCGGGCGCACCCCCCTGACCGGTGAAGCGGTGGTCGACGCCGATGTAGACGACGCTCGCACGGCTGGACTCGAGCAGGCCCTCGGCGAGCGCGTCGTCGCGCGCATGGGTCGAGAAGAACACGACGCGGTCGGCGAGCGACAGCGCCGAACGCGTGATCCTTCGGTATCCCTGCCAGGCATCGGAGTCGCGGAAGTAGGACGGGTTGTGGTAGCCGATCAGGTCCTGGTTGGTGATGAGGAGCCGCTCCCCCAGGCGCGAAAGGTAGGACAGATCCTCGTCGGTGTTGATCTGAAACGGGCGGTGCACGATGTCGGCCGGCTCGCGCCGGAGCACCTTTGACTCGCGGCGGGTGACGGTCCTCACGTGCGGCAGCGTCGTCAGCGCGCCGGCCGCCCACGGATTGGGCTCGTCGGGGAGGATCGCCGTGATCGTCGCCGACTCGGTCCGGGCGAGCGCGCCGATCAGCTCGACCACATGCAGCTGGGTACCGGTTGTGGGGCCGATCAGGACGCGCGCGTCGATCGCGACTGTCAGCCCCCGGAGCGCGCGGCGGGCGGCGCCGAGAGAGCGGGCCAGCGGTCCCACGAGATCCTTCTGGAGCGCGGTCACGCTGCTGTGGTAGTAGGGGTAGCGGGCGGCGATGATCCGCTCGTGCTCCTCACGCGCGGGGCTCGGTTTGCCGTTGCCGGCGAAGCTGCCGCCCCCGTAATGGAACACGAGCACGTCGTCTGCCAACACGTGGCAGAGCCCGCTGCGCAGGCAGCGCTGCGAGAAGTCGACCTCCTCGCCGTACCCGGGCGTGAACGCCAGATCGAAGTCGCCGACCAGCTCGAGGGCGCTGCGGCGGACGAACATGCAGTGGCCGATCGCGGTCGGCAGCCGCGGTCGGGCGCGCAGCGAGCACGCGCGAACGGCGGCGGCGGCGTCGTCGAGGCTCCACTCGGGCGGGAGCCGCGCCCGTGGCTTGCGGTCGGGGACCGAGACGAGGCTGCCGTGGTTGGTGAGCGCCGTCGCAGTCGCGACCGTGCTGTCGATGTAGGCCGCCTCGCGCAGTCCATCGAGCCACCCGTCGGCGACCACGCAATCTGAGTTGAGCACGACCACGTCGGCGGGGGCAGCCGCCGCGAACGCGGCGTTGACGTTGGCGGGAAAGCCGACGTTGCGCTCCTGCTCGACGTAGATCAGCTCGTGCTCGCCGTCCCCGACGCCATCGAGGGCACGGACGAATTCGCGCGAGCGCGCATCCGGGCTGGCGTCGTCGCAGACCATGATCGGATGCACGGCCGGCGTGTGCTCGAGCACAGAGTGCAGGCAGCTGACGAAGTGCTCGTGTCCGGCATAGACCGGGATGCAGACCACCACGTCGCCGCGCTTGGCCCCGATCCCGATTCCGGGCTGGCTGCACCGTACTCGCACGCCGCGATTATGGCGCTAGCTCCGCTGCTAGCTTGCGCGGCGATGACCACGCACGCCGCACGCAGCTATGGCCCCTCGGCGCTGGGGGGCAACTTCCGCCGCTTCGTCGAGCTGACGATGACCCTCGCGCGGACCGAGTTCAAGCTCCGCTACTTCGGCTCGGTGCTCGGCTACGTGTGGTCGCTGATGCGCCCGCTGCTGTTCTTCGGGGTGCTGTACATCGTCTTCACGAAGATCTTCACGTTCGGCAAGGGGATCCCGCACTACGGCGTCTACCTGCTGACCTCGATCGTGTTCTGGACCTATCTCGCGGAGGCCACCGGCGGCTGCGTCATGTGCCTGGTGCAGCGCGAGGCGATGCTCCGCAAAATCCGCTTCCCGCGGATGGTGATCCCGCTGTCGGTGTCGCTGACGTCGCTGTTCAACCTCGGGATGAACTTCATCGCCGTGATCGTGTTCGCGCTCGCGAACGGGATCTCGCCGACGGTGCGGTGGCTCGAGCTGATCCCGATCGCGCTCGGGTTCGTGACGCTGACGACGGGGATCGGAATGTTGCTCTCGGCGCTGTACGTCCGCTTCCGCGACGTGCAGCCGATCTGGGAGGTGTTGGTGCAGGCGTGGTTCTACCTCTCGCCCGTGATGTACCCGATGGTGAACGCCGGCAACCGGCTCGGGCAGGGGTTCGTCCACGTCGCGATGCTCAATCCGATCGCGACCCTGCTGACCCAGATGGGACACGCGTTCATCGACCCGGTCAAGTTCCCGTCGGCCGCGACGCTGGCCGGCGGCTACGCGATCCCGATCATCGCGATCGCGATCATTCCGACCGTGTTCGCGATCGGCTGGTCGGTGTTCACACACGAGGCCCCACGCGTCGCCGAGGACCTGTAACGGCTGACTCCGGTTTCCGGGTTAGCGGGCTCGAAAACGGGAACGATCGAACTGCGTGGTGGGCCCGTGCCGCACATCTGTGTGGCACGGGCCCGACCGCAGGACGACCCTGGTAGGGCTGGGGGCCGTCCGAGGCCCGCGAGAAAGGGGGCGATGCTCGCGAGCCCGAGTGACTTCCGTGTCGGCCGACAGCATACCGACAGCCATGTCGGCCCTGCGTCAGAATTCGCGTCCCAGTTAGGACTTAATTAACGCAACCGCGAAACGTCGCGACGCCCCGTAGGCCGTAGGGTTGCGGTCGCAGGCCGTAGGGTTGCAGTCGTAAGCCGTAGGGTTGCAGTCGTAGGGTTGCAATGCAACATCCGCGCAGGAACGTCAGAGAGCGAGCGATGCGTTCGGAAGGCTCCGTCCAGTCAGATCCAGCTTCATCCGATTCACAAGCGCCCGTCGAAGTGCTCGGCGTCCCGCTTGCGCTGACCGACTACACGCACACGCTCGACTGGATCGACGCGATCGTGCAGCGCCACGAGCGCGGCTACGTGTGCGTCTGCAACGTCCACACGGTGATGGCCTCGAGCGAGGACGCCGAGCTCCGCGGTGCGCTCGATCGCTCGTCGATGAACCTGCCCGACGGGCAGCCGCTCGTGTGGGCGATCAACGCGCTCGGGCACTCGCTCGCCGGCCGCGTGTACGGCCCTGAGCTGATGTCGCGCGCGTGCGAGCGTGCCGCCGCAACCGGGCAGCGGTTCTATCTGTACGGCGGACGCAACCAGGGCGCGCTCGTCCAGCTCGCGCTCAACCTCCGCCAGCGCTACCCGGGGGTCAAGATCGTCGGCGGCTACTCGCCGCCCCACCGCGCGCTGACCGAAGAGGAGCAGGAGGCGGTGGCGCGGGAGATCAACCACTCGCGCGCCGACGTCGTGTGGGTCGGGATCGGCGTGCCCAAGCAAGAGAAGTGGATGGCCCAGTTCCGCGACCGGCTCGAGCCGCCGCTGCTGATCGGCGTCGGCGCCGCGTTCGACTTTCACGCCGGGCTCGTCCCGCAGGCGCCGACCTGGCTGCAGGAGCTCGGGCTCGAGTGGGCCTACCGGCTGGCCCACGAGCCGCGCCGTCTGTGGCGGCGCTACCTGCGCTACAACCCGCGCTTCCTGACCTCCTTCTCGAGGCAGCTGATCGAAGCGCGTCGCGCCCGCCGGGCCGCGTAGCGCGAATCCCCCTGGGGCCCCACGCGGCCGCTGAGTCAACGATCTCGGAAACAATCTGCGGCCGTGACCGACTCGCCCACCGCAACGATCGTGATCCCGACGCGATGCCGCGCCGACTACCTCGAGGTGACCCTGAGGTCGGTGCTCGGCCAGGCCCGCCCGGCCGGAGCTGAGGTGCTGGTCGTCAGCGACGGGATCGACCCCGGCGCCGAGGCGGTCTGCGCGCGCCACGGCGTGCGCCTGCTCGCGCTGGCGCGTCCACTCGGCGCCAACGCGGCGCGCAACGCGGCGCTGCGCGCGAGCAGCGGCGACCCGGTCGTGTTCATCGACGACGACGTCGAAGCGCCAGAGGGGTGGCTCGCGGCGATGCTCGAGGGCGTCGCCGCCGCCGGCGACCGCGACGTCTTCGGAGGGCCGATCCGCGCCCGGCTGGAGGGTGGCGGGCCGCGTGCCTGCGGCCGCGAGCCGCCGCCGATCACGACGCTCGACCATGGCCCCGCCGACCGCGATGTCGCGCTCGTGTGGTCGGCCAACATGGCGATCCGGCGCCGTGCGTTCGAGCTCGCCGGCGAGTTCGACGAGACGATCACCGGCGGGCGCGGCGACGAGGAGGAATGGGAGCACCGGTACCGCGCCAGCGGCGGCCGCGTCCGGTACCTCGCCCGCGCCGGGCTCGTCCATCGGCGCAGCGCCCGCGACGCGACAGTGCGAGCGCTCGCGAGGGCCGCCTACCGCCAGGGGCGCGCGGCGCGGCGCAACGACGTCCGCAAGGGCACGCCGCCGTCACTGCGAGGCGAGCTGCGCACGCTCGCGGGCTGCTGCTACCACGTCGTGCGCCGCCTCTGCGCGATCGGGATCGTGCTCGCCGCCCACGCCGCCGGCCGGCTCGCGCAGACGCTCGCGCGCCCGGCTCCCGCCGCCGCCGACGACTTCCTGTCGGGGACCAGCGGCCAGGTGTTCGGCATCAGGCGAACGACGGCCGCGGTCGCCAGCGACGTGTTAGCGGACGCGGTCGCGATCGCGAGCCTGCGGCAGCTGCGCCTGCACCGCGCCGCGCGCGACATCCCCCGGCGCCGGGTGCTGGCGCTCGCGATCGAGCGCGAGGGCGAGCCCAACGTGCTCGCACAGGCCCGCGACGAGCTGCTGCGCTCGCGCCACCAGGTCGAGTTCGCCAGCGCCCCGGCCGGCCGGCGCGGCAAGTTCGAGAACCTCAACGCGCTGCTGTCCGCGCACCCGGCGCGCGGACACGACTGGCTGCTGGTGCTCGACGACGACGTCGCGCTTCCACCCGGGTTCCTCGACGCGTTCGTGTTCCTGGCCGAGCGGTTCAAGCTCAGCATCGCCCAGCCGGCTCACCGCGCCCGCTCGCACGCGGCGTGGCGGGTAACTCGTCGCCGCGTGGGGACGCTCGTGCGCGAGACCCGATACGTCGAGATCGGACCGGTGGTCGCGTTCTCCGCGGAGACATTCGAGACGCTGCTGCCGTTCCCACCGCTCCGGGCTGGTTGGGGCCTCGACCTTCACTGGTCGGCGCTCGCGCGAGCCCGCGGCTGGCGCGAGGGCGTGGTCGACGCGACGCCGATCCGCCACGGCATGCGCCTGATCGCCGCCTCCTATGACCGCACGGCGGCGGTCGAGGAAGCACGCCGGTTCCTTGCCGAGCGCCCCTACACGCCCGCGAGCGAGGCGCAGCAGACGCTCCTCACACACCGATCGTGGCGCTGAAGGTCCTGATCGTCACCGAGTACTACCCCCGCGCCGGCGATCCCGCGCGGGGCGTGTGGGCCCACCGCCAGGCGCTCGCCACCCGTCAGGCCGGCGCCGAGGTCAGAGTGCTCGTGCTGCACCGCCCGCTGCCGCCGCTGGCCGCGATCAGGCGCGGCGATCTGCGCGCGATCCGATCCGAGCTCGCGCAGCCCGGGCGCGCGCAGATCGACGGGATCGAGGTCGAGTACCTGCGCTACGTCTCGCCCCCACGGCCGTGGAGCTACGCGAGCTGGGGCGCGTGGGCGGCGCCGCTGCTCGCTCGCCGGCTGCGGAGCGTCGCGCAGCAGTTCGCGTTCGACCTGATCCACGCTCACTACGCGGTCCCGTCCGGCGACGCGGTGCGACGGGCGGCGGCGGACGTCCCAATGGTGGTGTCGGTCCACGGCCACGACGTCCATGGCCCCGGCCCGCGGATGTCGACCGTCGGCCCAACGCTCGCCCATGCCCGGCTAGTGCTCGTCAACAGCGCCGGCACCGCGCGGCGCTGCGCCGCGTGCGGCGCGCGCCGCACGCGGATCGTTCACCTCGGCACCGACGTTCCGGACACGCCCACGACCGCGCCGCGCGTCCCGACGCTCGTCACGGTCGCCAACCTGGTGGCGCGCAAGCGCCACGCTGACGTGATCGACGCGCTCGCGCTGCTGCGCGAGCGACACGGCGAGCTGCGCTACGTGATCGCCGGCGATGGGCCCGAGCGAGACCGGCTGCGCGCGCACGCGGACAGAGTCGGGCTCGGCGGGGCGGTCGAGCTGCGGGGCGCGATGCCCCACGAGGCGGCGGTGCGAACGGCGCAGTCCGCGACCGTGTTCGTGATGCCGAGCACCGATGAGGCGTTCGGCGTCGCGTACATCGAGGCGATGGCCGCCGGGGTCCCGGCGATCGGATGCGAGCACGAGGATGGACCGGCCGAGATCGCCGCGGCGGGCGGCGGTATCGCGCTCGTGCCGCCCCGCGATCCCGGGGCGCTGGCGCGGACGATCGAGCGGCTGCTGGAGCCCGGCGCGCACGACGCGCTGGCCGCGCAGGCGCGCGAGAACGTGCTCCGCTCGTTCACCTGGGAGCAATGCGGCCGCGAGACGGTCATGGCCTACGAGGATGCGCTCGCGGCGTAACGGCGAGGTGGGCAGCGTTGTCAACGTGCGAATTTGGTAGATAGACCGGACAACCCGCGCATGTCGACCACGGTCCGTTGCTAGCCTCGCCGCCGTGTCGTCTGTTGCCACGGCGCCGCGCGGCGCTCCGTCCGGCGCGGCGACGGAGTACCTGCGCCGGATCGGGCTGAGGGGCGACGTCGGGCTCGGCCTCGCGCTCGGCTGCGGTCTCGCCGCGGTCGCGTTCGTGACCGCCGGCGGGATCGGCCTCGGCGCCAACACGTGGACCGAGATCGTCCTGACCGCGATCGGCGCCGGCGTCGGCGTCGCGGTTGTGCTGTGGGGCGCGCCGGGGAGAGCGTGGGGAGGTGTCACTGTGGCGCTGTTCGCGGCGCTCGCGATCCTGACCGCGTGCTCGATCCTCTGGTCGGTGTCGCCCAACGACTCATGGGTCGAGGCGAACCGCACTCTGTCCTACCTCGCCGTGTTCGCTTCAGGAGCCGGGCTCGCGCGGCTCGCGCCGGCGCGCTGGCCGGCCGTCGTCGGCGCGCTCGCGCTCGGCGCCACGATCGTCAGCGCCTACGCGCTCGTCGTCAAGGTCTTTCCGGCCGCACTCGACTCCAGCGGCACGCTCGGTCGGCTGAGCGCGCCCTTCGGATACTGGAACGCGACCGGACTGATCGCCGCGATGGGCCTCCCGGCGTGCCTGTGGGCCGGCGCGCGCCGCGACCGCGGTCGGGTTCTGCGCGCGCTCTCGATGCCGGCGATCACCATGCTGATCAGCGTCGTCGTGCTGTCCTACTCGCGCGGGGCGCTGCTGGCCGCGGTCGCGGGGCTCGCGTGCATGTTCGCGCTCGTGCCGCTGCGATTGCGCGCGGTCGTCGTGCTCGCGATCGGCGGCGCCGGCGCCGCGTTCGTGACCGCGTACGCACTCGGCTCGCACTCGCTGTCGGGCAACCTTGTTGTCCTGTCGGCTCGGACCAGCGCCGGCTACGGCTTCGGGATTGTGCTGGTGCTGGTACTTGCGCTTGTCACCGCGGCCGCGTTCGCGACCGCGTTTGCGCTCGATCGCGTTGCGGTGAGCGAGCGGCTGCGGCGCCGGGCCGCGATCGTGCTGCTGAGCCTGGTCGCGCTGGTGCCGGTGGCCGGGATCGCCGCGCTGGCGACCTCCTCGCGCGGGCTGACCGGCGAGATCTCCCACGTGTGGAGCGCGCTGACGAGCCCCAACAGCGGCGTCGGCAACGGCCCCACGCGGTTGGTGCAGCTCGGCAACAGCCGCGGTCGCTACTGGCGCGAGGGCCTGACCGTCGGCGAGCACGCGCTGCTGGCCGGCGTCGGCGCGGCCGGCTACGGAACAGCGGTCCGCCGCTACACCTACGACCCGCGCGTCGCCGCGCACTCACACAGCTATGTGATCGAGACGTTCGCCGACTTCGGGCTGATCGGCATCGCGCTGATGATCGCGATGCTCGTCTCCTGGCTGATCGCTGCCCGGCGGCCGCTCGCCCGCGGCCCCGATCATCCCCGCGGTCCCGATCATCCCCGCGGTCTCGATCAGCAGGGCGGTCTCGATCAGCAGGGCGGTCCCGATCAGCACGCCGCCCAACGGGCGGGGGCGCAGACGCTGCTCGCGGTCGTCGTCGTGTTCGGCGTCCACTCAGCGATCGACTGGACGTGGTTCATCCCGGGCACGGCGGTCCCGGCGCTCGTGTGCGCCGGCTGGCTGGCAGGGCGTGGCCCGCTGGCGGAACCGGTCGGCACCAGAGCGCGCCGCCCGCTGACCCCGGGCGTCGCCTCGGCGATCCTCTCGATCGTCGCACTCGCGCTCGTGCTCGCGTGGGGGATCTGGCAGCCGTTGCGATCGGCCGACGCGGACTCGAGCGCACTCAACGCGCTGCTCGCCGGTCACGCCGGAACCGCGATCGGCGACGCCCACAGCGGCGCCAACGAAGATCCTGTGTCGGTCGACCCGCTGCTCGAGCTGGGGGCGATCTACAGCGCCGTCGGCGACGACACGGCGGCACGAGCCGAGCTCGCTCATGCGACCCAGCTGCAGCCGCAGAACCCCGCGACGTGGCTTGCTCTCGGCGAGCTAGAGCTGCACCGGCACCGCTACCGCGAAGCGCTCGCCGCACTCACCCAGGCCAAGCGGCTTGACCTGACCTCGGCCGAGGCCCACAGCGACATCCAGCGCGCCAACGCCGGCATCGCGGCCGGCGGCTGACGCACCGCACCGCGGCCGGGGGCTGACGCACCGCAGTCACCGGACCGCGCGCGCGAGCAGGACCCGGGCCAGCGGACCCAGCCCGCCCGCCTGACGGACCCGGACCTCGCCGAAGCCGAAGTCGCGCAGCAGCCCCGTCAGCGACCGGCGCGTGTACAGATGCAGATGGTCCCCGAGCGGCTCGGAGAAGCGCTCGATTCCGAACAGCGCAACCTGCAGGCGGGAATGCGACGGGGTGCTCAGCAGCACCCGCCCGCCGGGTTCCAGGACCCGGCGCACCTCCGACAGCCACCGGGCGGTGTCGGCGACGTGCTCGATCACCTCGCTTGCCCACACCACCGCGAATGAATTGTCCTGCAAGGGGAGCGGTTCACCGATCCGTGCCCGGCGGAACTCGAGGCCGGGATGGCGAGCGCTCGCGCGCTTGATCGCGGCGTCGGCGACCTCGACGCCGACAGGCATCGCTCCTGCCTGCGCCAGCGCGGCGGTGAACTCACCGCCGCCGCACCCGAGGTCGAGCACGCGCTCGCCGGGCCCGCATTCGCCCAGCAGAAACGAACGCCGCAGCTCGAAGTCGGGGAGCTCGAGCGGGTCGGGTAGCTGCTGCCAAAGGTCCTCGTAGTAATCCTGCATCGCCGCGACGGTATCGCCAACTTTCCGACATGTGATCGTGCACACGGTTAGAGTGGCCGCCCGGGACATGAACATGAGGGTCGCCTACGACAGCCGTCCAGCCAAGGACAACGGCGGGATTGGACGGTACACACGCTGTTTGCTCGAGAAGCTCCACGATACGGAGCGCGGCGAGATCGTCGAATCGCACGACCCCAAGCGCTGTGACGTGTTCCACTCGCCGTGGATCGACGGCGCGCTGCTGCATTCTCCGGTCCCGATGGTCGTCACGCTGCACGACCTGATCCCGCTCAAGCGGCGCGGTGAGTACATGCGCACGGGTCTGCGGCTGAAGCTTCGCTATCTCGCGGTCCAGCGCGCCGTCCGCGTGATCGTTCCGACCAGGGCCGTGGCCGACGACGCGATCAAGGCGCTCAACATCCCGGCCGAACGGCTCGTCGTGATCGGTGAGGCCGCGGCGACGCCGCTGTGGCCTCGGTCCCAGGTCGAGGTCGACGCGGTGCGCGAACGGTTCGAGCTCCCCGAGCCCTACCTGCTGTGGGTCGGCGGCCTGCGCACCCCCGACCCGCGCAAGCACGTCGCCGCGCTCGCGCGGGCGAACCGGACGATGCCGCTGGTTCTGGTCGGACCGACCGCGCGCTGGGCACGCGAGCTCCCGGATGTGACCCTGACCGGAGCCGTCAGCGACGACGAGCTCGCGGCGATCTACACGGGCGCCCACGCGCTCGTGTTCCCGAGCGACGATGAGGGCTTTGGGCTGCCACCGGTCGAAGCGCTCGCGTGCGGAACGCCGGTCGCGGCGTTCGACGTACCAGCGCTGCGCGAGGTGCTCGACGGCCGTGTCGCGCTCAGCAGCGTCGGCGATCTTGACGGCCTGATCCACACCGCCGAAGCAGCGAGGCGACCCGCGCCGGCACCGTTGTCGTGGACGTGGAAGGACGCCGCCGAGGCGACCTGGGAGGTCTACGCCGAGGCCGCCACGGCGCCCCGGCATTGGCGCGGCGCCAGGCGCAAGCGCGTGACCGCCCGGCTGTAAGCGCTCATTGCAAGCAAGCGCGACCGCCCGACTGTAAGCCTCACCGCGCGCGATCGGGCGACTGCAGCAGCACCGTGACCGGGCCGTCGCCGACGAGCTCGACCGCCATGTGCGCGCCGAACACTCCGCGCCGCGCCCCGAGCCGCTCGCAGAAACGCTCGTAAAGCGGCTGCGCCAGCTCTGGCGGTGCCGCCGAGACGTAGCTCGGGCGGTTGCCCTTGCGGGCATCGCCGTACAGCGTGAACTGGCTCACGCACAGCACCTCGCGCTCGCCCAGTGGCTCGTTCATCCGTCCGTCGCGGTCGGGGAACACGCGCAACGCCCGCACCTTGTCGGCCAGCCAGTCGGCGTCGCGCTCGCCGTCGCCGACCCCGACTCCGAGCAGCACCAGTAGCCCGCTGCCGATCGAGGAGACGACGCGATCCTCGACCGATACCGACGCCCGGCCGACGCGCTGCACGAGGGCCCGCACTACAGCTCTCGCAGCTCGGCCGCGACCTGCTCGGGTGCGACGATGTTCAGGTTCACGCCGGCCCCGAGCTCGAGCCCGGCCAGATGCGTCAGCCGCGGGAGGATGTCGATTCGCCAGCAGAAGTACTCGGCGCCCCGCGGCGCCGTTCGCACCCACAGATTCAGCGGCGGCACCGAGCCGAGCCGCCGGCCCAACCGGTTCAGCGCCTCGTGCAGGATCGAGGAGCCGATCGGGCCGTCGTCTTCGAACCGCGCACGCGGCGTGCGCGGCGCGATCAGCAGCTGGAACGGGACCCTCGCGCCGTAGGGGGCCATCAGCACGGCCTCGTCATCGATCGCGACGATCCGGCGACGCTGGCGGACTTCGTCCTGGACGAGGTCGGCGAGCAGGTTGCCACCCATCGTCCGGGTGGCGTACGCGCCGAACCGCTCGCGCTCGCGGGCGATGTCGGCGGGAACGAAATCGAGCGCGTACAGCTGCGCATGCGTGTGTGGCAGCGAGGCGCCGGCCTCGCGGCGCTCGTTGACGATCACGTGCACGCAGGCCGCGTCGGCGTGGACCCGCGCTCGCTCGCGCCAGACCTCCATCGCGGCCGCGACCTCGGCGGGCTCGAGCTGCGCCAGCGACACCACCGATCTGGGCGAGTTGACGATCACCTCGTGAGCGCCGAGCGCCGGCGCCGACCAGTACAGATCGCGGTTGGCGTGGCGCTCGGGCTCGCCGTCCGGCTCGGCGCTCAGCGCGGGGTACAGGTTCGGCACCACGCGCACGGTCCAGCCGGGACCGTCGGCGGCGCCGCCGCCCGGTCGCACGGCATACAGCTCGGGCGGCGTGCGGTCCTCGTGGCCCTCGGCGAACGGGTCCGACTCGGGATCGAGCGGCGGCGGCGGCGAGGCGCTGAGCTCGCCGCCGGGACGCCCCGCCCGGGCGCCGGCGACGATCGAGCGGCGACCGCTCAGTGGGTCGACGCGGAGCTCGGGCATCGTTCGCTCAGAGCTGCTTCTCCATCGCGATGTGCTGGATCCCGGCCTCCGTGAATACGCGGCCGCGGGGCAGGTAGCCGGCGTTCTCGTACAGCGACTGCGCATAGGTCTGAGCATGGAGCACGAGGCGCCTGCCGCCCGCAGCCCGGGTCTCGGCGTCGGCCAGCTCGAGCAGCGCCGTCGCGATCCCGCGCCGGCGCGCCGAGCGCCGAACCGCCAGCCGGCTGAACTGAGCCGTGCTTCCGACCAGCAGCACCCTGCAGGTGGCGAGCAGCTCGCCGTCGGCCACGGCGACGAGGTGGATGCCCTCGTGGTCGCGGCCGTCGAGCTCCTCGCGCTCGGGCACGCCCTGCTCGATGCAGAACACGTCGTGACGAAGCCGGAGGGCGGCCTGCATCTCGTCGTCGCCCCGAACGCGACGAATCTCGTACGTCAGCCTTCCTCACCCCTTCTTCAGCACGTAGGAGCGGATGTCGCGCTCGAGCGCCGCCGCACTCGTATACGCCCCGGCGTGTACGAACTGGATGCGGCCGTCGCTGCTCATGAAGACCGTCGTCGGGTAGTAGGTCGCCGCCTGGATCGTTCGCGCGATGTCCTCGTGGGGGTCGACGTAGCTCGGGTAGGTGACCGGATACTTGCGCAGGAAGGCGGCGGCGGAGGAGTTCTGATCCTTGCCGTTGACACCGAGGAACGCAACCTTGCGACCGTCAAGCACGGCCGCCTTCTGGAACGCCGGGAACTCCGACTGGCACGGCACACACCACGACGCCCACTTGTTGATAACGACCGGGTAGCCACGAAGCTTGGCGAGCTCCGCCTTGAACGCATCCGGACCGCCCCCGAGCAGCTGGTTGGCGCGCGCGTGCAGCGCGGCCAGCGGCGCGGGTGACCCCTTGAAGGCGGCGTTGACCGTGCTCTGCGCTGGAGCCTCACTGCGCGTCTGCGTCCCGCAGCCGACGCAGCAGCACACCACCGCAGTCACACCTAAGGATGAGACGATCCGGCGACGCAGGTGCATCGCGACAGCTTGCCATATGCGCGATTCCGGTCGACCGTGATCGTCCACTCGGCTGGGCCGTGATCGGATCTGCTTAAATACGCGTTATCCTCTAGTTGAGCCGGCGAGGGGGCATCGCTTCTCTGGGACTTACCTCGCCGTCCTCGGCTTCTGCCGAGATCGCCTGAGCCGCTACGACGTTCTGCCGCGGCTCGCTCACCGAGACGCAAGCTTCCAATTTCCATGGGTGCTTCCACCCCATCCCTCAGTCCTGCCGCAATCGCGCGTGCCGAATTGTTCACGCGCGAGCGCTTCGTGTACGAGGGCGAGTCCTTGGAGGACGCCCTCGCCCCGGGGTCCGCGCGACGCCGCGCGCTCGACGCTGCGCTCGCTGAGCTCGACGGCGCCGCCGCGCAGCCTTCGATCGATTGGCGGCGCAAGTTCTCGCTGCTGCTCGGGCTCGAGCGCATGCTTTCCGAGGACGAGCCCCACCTCGTCGACGGCACTGTCCTGTCGGCGCACCAGGTCGACGCGCTGTCGGGCACGCTGACCGCGCTGCTCGCAGAAGCGCAGCGCAACGGAAACGGCAGCGGCAACGGCACCGCGACCGTCGGCGCTCCGGAGCCGACCCTGCTCGCGTCGGCCGCGATCCCGGGCGAGGAGGAGGTCGAGCTCGAGCTCGACGACGAGGAGCCTGAGGACGAGGAGCCACAGGACTGGCAGTACGAGGACGACGAGGAGGTCCAGCTGGTCGAGCGACCCGAGGACCCCAACGCCGATCGCCGCTTCTGGTTCGAGCACGCGACCGGCGCCGGGAAGACCGTCGCCGCGCTCGGCTTCGTCGAGGCGTCGCGGACCGGCGGCATCCTGATCCTGACCCATCGCCGCAACCTCGTCGACCAGTTCCACGGCGAGCTTCGCGACCGCGGCTACCGCGATCGGATCTCGGGACCGCTGCTCGGCGACCACGACGCCGCCAACGGCCCGGTCACGGTCGAGACCTATCAGTGGTTCGTCCGTAACGCGGGCAAGATCTCCGACGCCTACACGATCGTGATCTGCGACGAGGCCCACACCGCGCTGGGCGAGAAGACATCGGCGTCGATCCGCGGCTGGTCTGGACCGATCTTCATCGGCATGACCGCCACGGGCGCCCTGATCGCGCGCCACGTGACGGATCTGTTCCCGACCCAGACCTCGCGCTTCGACCTCGCCCAGGCCGCCCGGCGCGGCGTGATCTCGCCGCTGCGCTGCATCCGCATCCCGCCCGGGCCCGGCGTTCGGACGATCGCCAAGGTGCCGCTGCGAAGAGGCGAGGTCGACACCGAGTTCGACCAGGAGATGCTGGCCGAGCTGCTCGACCAGACGCCGTTCAACCTCGCGATCGCCGACCTCTACAAGACCCGCTTCAACGGTGTCCCGGGCGTCGTCTACGCCGCCGGCGTGCGCCACGCCTACAACGTGGCGCAGGCGTTCCGCGATCTGGGGATGAAGGCCCAGGGGGTTTCCGGCGAGACGCCCAAGCGCCAGCTCGCGCGGATCCTCGCCGACTACGAGTCCGGGAAGATCGACGTGCTGGTCAACGCCCAGCTGCTGGCCGAGGGCTGGAACAGCCCGCGGGCGACGATCTGCATGCACCTGGCGCCGACCGCGTCGAAGCGGATCTACCAGCAGCGCGTCGGCCGCGTCACGCGCCGGCACCCCGGCAAGGAGGCCGGCATCGTCGTCGATTTCGTGCACCCGGCGACCAAGCACGACGACCCGGTCGTGACTCTGCACTCGCTACTCGATCGCGACGTCTACCGTGGCGGCGCGATCGTCGTCGGCCCTGTCCGCCGCGGTCGCGGACGGCGCGTGCGGGTCGAGCGCCGGGTGCTGCCGGTGACGCCCGATCCCGATCGCCGCGCCGAGGTGTTCGAGCGCGAGCTGTGGCGGATCGCGGTCGAGCATCTCGACTACGGCGAGCAGCACGTGTGGGCGGCGCTGGCCGGAGCCCGGGTCGCTCCCAACGGCTGGCGGCGCGCCAAGGCGATGCTCCACTTCGACCGCGGCGGTGAGCTCAAGCGCCGCTTCCTGCTGACCGCCGTGCAGCGCAATCGCAACTCGCAGCTGCGGCTGCGTGCGCTCCAGGAGATCGCCGCCAGTCGCGACGCGGAGGCGTTCGACACCGCGATCGACATCATGGCCGGCTGGCCGCGCGACGAGCGCCGCGAGGGCGTCAAGATCATGCTCCAGGCGCTCGCGGAGCGACGGATCGGGCGCCGCGACCAGGCCAACGCCTGGATCTGGCGGATGGCCGAGTACACACGCGAGGTTCACGAGGAGTACGCCGTCCAGCGCTGGCCTGAGACCAAGCGGCTGCTCGGCCTGCTCGTCAACTCGAGCGGCGCGGCCCACGCTCGCAACGCCCGCCGGCTCGTCCATGCCGCCCGCAAGGAGGACCGGCGCCTGTCGGCGGCACTGCTCGCGGCAGCGCTCGCCCACACGCCCGAGGCCGAGGAGGCACTGCGCGGGGCGCGGACGCGGATGGCACGCAAGCCCGCCGCTCTCGCTCGCGAGTTGTTGCGCAACTTCCCCAAGGGCAGGCGCGGCAAGAGCCGCCGCCGGCGCAAGTCCGGTGCCGAGGGACAGGCGGCGGTCGTCGGCGCCGTTGACGGCAAGGCGATCGACGAGACCCGGGACGAGCTGCTCGAGGACGAGCTCGACGATCAGCTGTCGGAGCCCGAGCTCGAAGACGAGCCGCCCGAGCCCGACGACGAGCCCGAGCTCGACGACGAGCCGGATCTCGACGATGCCGACGACGACGAGCCCGAGCAGGATGCCGAGGCAGCGGCGTAGAACTTCGTTGTCCGTAACTTCCTGACCGTCCGCACGTCTAAGCGCGGACACCACATCACGAGAGGACCGGTTCAAGCATGCCTCGCATCCGTACCATTGCCGCGCTTGGCGCGACGTTCGCCGTTGCCGCACCTGTCGCGGTCAGCCTTGCCTCCACCTCCCACGCCAACCTGTTCCAGACCAAGGGCAAGACCGCGGAGTGCGGAATCGAGATCCACGCCCCGCACAAGGCCGGGAAGTGGGTCCTGTGTCAAGCCAACGGCGTGCCGAAGGCCAAGCACGGCGTCGGTGACCCGGCTGTCCAGATCTCGAAGACGGGCAAGCCGCAGCTGATCCTGATCAGCCAGGACTCGTTCGTCGGTCATCACGCCGTCACGCTCAAGCCCGGCGCGACCTGGTCCTCGCTCGGCGTGACCTGCAAGATCCTGACGACCAAGAAGATCAACTGCTCGAACACGTCGGGCCACGGCTTCAAGACCGGCGACGGTCACTACAAGTCGTTCTGACGATCGAAGCGCTCAGCGGGCGAGGTGAACCTCGCCCGCTTCGAGCGCGGTGTGGCCCGATCCGGTGGCCACCACCAGCCGGCCGTCGGCATCGATCCCCTGCGCGCGGCCCTCGCCCTGCGCCCAGCGAATCTGCTTGCCGAGCAGCGCGTCGCGCCCTCGGACCGCGCCCAGCAGCTGCTCGCGCTCGGCGGCGATCCACCGCTCGAGTGATTCGAGCAGCGCGGCCAGCGTCGGCTCGATCGCGCTCGGCTCGCGTCCGAGCGTCCCCGCGATCTCGCGCAGCTCGGGAGGGAAGTCGTGCGTTTGCAGCGCGACGTTGAGTCCCACGCCGACGACCGCCCAGCGCTCCTGCGGTCGGCCCTCGACGAGGATCCCGGCGACCTTGAGCCCGTCGAGCTGGACGTCGTTGGGCCACTTCAGCATTGCCTCGGGGCCGGCGACCTCGGCGACCGCGACACCGGCGGCGAGCGGCAGCAGCCGCGGCGGCTCGCGGATCAGGATCGAGGCCAGGAGCGCACGCCCCGGCGGGGCCACCCAGGTGCGTCCCTGTCGGCCGCGACCGGCCGACTGCTCGGCTGCGGTCACGACCGTGCCGTGGGGAGCCCCGCGCGCAGCCAGCTCGCGGGCGCGGGCGTTGGTCGAGTCGGTGAGCCGCAGGTGGACCCGCGGAGATCCGAGGCTCACTTCGCCCTGATCCACAGTTCGTCGTCGGGCGACAGGCCGAGTCGCGCGGCGGCGTCGCCGTGGCTGACCGCGATCGCCAGCCGGCGGTAGGCGTCCTCGTAGACGAGCAGCTCGCCTGGCTCGACGTCGGCGAACGTGCGCGCGTAGTGCGCCGGCTCCTGAGCGCCGCCGGCGAGCTCGAGTATGACCTTGCCGCCGAGCTTGAGGCCAGAGTCCGTGAGGTCGTCGTGACCGACGTCGAGTGCGATGTTGCCGAATCGGTCGATGTACAGGGCGTGGGCGACCAGCGCCCCGCGCTCGCGGCCGGGAGTCGGGAGCTCGAGCGCGACCAGCTCGGCCGGGTCGCATGGATCGCCCGCCTCCGCCAGCGGCGTCCCGGCGGCGATGTGGGCGGCGACCGGAGCGAAGATGTCGCGTCCATGGAAGGTCGCAGCGACCGGCTCGAGCCTGAACGGCGAGGTCGCGATCTCGACCGCCTCCACCACCCCTCCGCAGCTCGCGGCGGCGGGCGCGAGCAGGCCGTTGTCGGGCCCGACGAGGACACGCTCGTCGGCCAGGCTCAGCGCAACCGCCCGGCGGCGGGCGCCGACGTCGGGGTCGACGACCGCGAGGTGAACGCCGGCCGGCAGGTACGGCAGCGCGTGGGCCAGGATCAACGCCCCGGCCCGAACGTCGTGCCGCGCGATCCCGTGGGTCACGTCGATCACGCGGGCCTCAGGACAGATCGCCGCGATCACCCCGTGGCAGACGCCAACGAAGTCATCCTGCAGGCCGTAGTCCGAGAGGAAAGTGATGACCGGGGCTCGCATCGATCGCGGCCCCCGACATTAACGACCGCGAGAAGTCGGCGGCCCCAGGCCCAGACCACCTAGGAGCCGGGCGGGAGCGGGAACCCCTTGTCGAGCGAGACCTCGTACTTGACCGGCTTCTTGGTCGTGCAGCCGCCCCCGCGGGCGGTGAACTCGCCCGTGATCGTCGACGCGCTCTGCACCTTGCCGGTCAGCGACAGGTGAAGGTTCACGCGCGCCTCGGTGCTCCCGACCACCTTCGTGTGGCGGCTGGTCCACTTGACCGAGAACCCGTACTTTCCGCCCGACAGCTTCAGCGTCGCGCCCGGGAACCCGAACTCGGCCGTCGCGTACGAGTACCTGGAATTGAGCGGCGCCTTCGGGCAGCGCAATGCGCCGCTGCCGCCCTCGGGACCGTGGTGGTAGATCGCCGGCCCGCCGTTGAGCTTGCTCGGATTGCCGGCTGCGGTCACGAGGAAGAGCGAGACCTTCGACTTGTGCTTGCCGAAGTTGTCGTAGGCGCTGCCCGCGTGCAGCTGCGGGGCCGCCGCGAACGCCGCGCCGGCGGTCGCCGATACGACCGCCACAGCGCCAATCGCCCCGGTGATCAAACGCCTCCGTGAGATCATCTGGCGGCCAACGGTACTCCTGCGCCCGGGCCGAGGCAAGGGTAGAAATACGTAGTGTTAATGCTGCGCTTGGGCGCGGTCGGCCCGCGTGGCGGCATCGGCGAGGAGCGCCTCGAGCAGCCCGTCGATGTCGTGCCGCGCGGCCTCGACGTCGGGCTCGCGGCCGTGTTCGCGCAGCGTCTCGCTCGTGACCGGGCCGATGCTGAGGGCTCGGGCGTGCTCGCCGAGGCCACCGGGCACATTGTCGAAGAAGAAGCGCACGGTCGAGGACGAGGTGAAGGTCACGTAGTCGGCGCCGGCCACCGCCGCGCGCTGATCCGGGCCCAGTGGGGCGGCCACGGTCCGGTACAGCGTCAGCACGTCGACCTCGGCGCCGCGGGCACGCAGCGCGTCGGGGAGCACCTCGCGGGCCTCGGCCGCCCGCGCGATCAGTGCCCGCCTGACCGGCACCTCGGCCAGCGACTCGACCAGCCCCTCGGCGACGAACCGCTCGGGGACGATGTCGGCGCGGATCCCGTGCTGGGCCAGCGCGCGTGCCGTGCCCGGGCCGATCGCCGCGATCCGCGCCCCGCTCAGCGCGCGCGCGTCGAGCCCCGCGCCGGCGAGGCGGTCGAACAGCAGCCGCACGCCATTGGGACTTGTCAGGCAGACGAGGTCGTAGCGGCCGAGCTCCGGGGCCGGGCCGTCGATCGGCTCGATCGAGATCGTGGGCGCCTCGATCACGCTGGCGCCGAGGCCGCGCAGGCGCGAGGCCAGCTCGCTCGCCTGCGCGCGAGCCCGCGTGACGGCGACCGTCAGCCCGGCGAGAGGCGGCGCGCCGTACCACGACAGGCGCTCGCCGAGCGCAGCCGCCGGGCCGAACACCGACACGGCGGGGGCTCTGATCCGCTCGCGGGCCGCCGTCTCGGCGAGCGTCGCGAGCGTCGCCGAGACCGTCCGCTGCTCGGGCAAGGTGCCGCGCTCGATCACCGCGGCGGGCTCGTCCGCGTCCCTGCCCCCGCGTTGCAGTCGCTCGGCGATCACGGCCAGCTGGCGCACGCCCATGTAGATCACGAGCGTGCCTGGGAAGGCGGCCAGCGCGGCCCAGTCCAGCGCGGACTCGGGCTTGTCCGGATCCTCGTGGCCGGTCACGAACGCAACCGCGCTCGCGAGGTCGCGGTGGGTGACCGGGATCCCGGCGTACGCCGGCGCGGCGACGCCGGCGGTAACGCCCGGGACGACCTCGTATGCAATTCCCCGCGCCCGCAGTGCCTCGGCCTCCTCGCCGCCGCGGCCGAACACGAACGGGTCACCGCCCTTCAGACGCACGACCGTTCGTCCCGCGGACGCATGCTCGACGAGCAGCCGCTCGATCTCGTCTTGGGAGGCCGATGGCCCGCCGCCCTCCTTACCCACGTAGACGAGCTCGGCGTCGGCGCGCGCGCCCGAGAGGGCCGAGACGGGGATCAGCCGGTCGTGGACGATCACATCCGCGCTCGCGATCAACTCGAGCGCCCTGGTTGTCAGCAGTCCCGGATCTCCTGGTCCGGCGCCGACTAGGTAGACGGTCATGCCGCGCGCTCGACGGCCTGCAGCAGCTCGGCCGCTCCGGCCGCGAGCAGCCGCTGCGCGACGGCCTGCCCGATCTGATCCGCGCGCCCGTGCAGACGATCGCTGATCCACAACGATCCATCGGGCAGCCCGAGCCACGCCTCGAGCTCGACGCCGCCCGCCGCCGGCCGGGCGAGCGCGCCGATCGGCGTGTTGCAGGACGCTCCGAGCGCGCGGGTGAGGTCGCGCTCGGCGCACACGCAGGCGCTCGACTCGGCGTCGGTCAACCGCTCGATCGTTGCGGGATCGAGCGTTCCGGGTCTCGCCTGCACCGCCAGTGCCCCCTGCCCGGCCGCCGGCACGAGCTCTCCGAGCACGCCGCCTGCTTCGGCGGCGAGGCCGAGGCGCTCGAGTCCGGCGAGAGCGAGCACGAGCGCGTCGCACTCACCGGCGGCGAGCTTGCGCAGCCTCGTGTCGACGTTGCCGCGGATCGGGACGATCTTCAGGTCCGCGCGCAGCGAGGAGATCTGCGAGGCACGTCGCAGGCTGCTGGTCCCGACACGGGCTCCGGGCGCGAGCTCCGCCAGCGACGAGGCCCCGCAGATCGCGTCGCGCGGATCCCCGCGGCGGGGGATCGCGACGAGCTCCGTTCCGGGGGCGAGCTGCGCGGGGACGTCCTTGGCCGAGTGCACGGCGAGGTCGATCTCGTCGGCCAGCAGCGAGCGTTCGAGCTCGGAGACCCACCGTGACTTGTCGCTCAGCCCGGCGCGGCGGTCACCGACGGTTGTGACCGCGACAAGCTCGCACGGGGGGCCCAGCAGCTCTGCGACCAGGCGCGCCTGCGCGAGCGCAAGCGCGCTCCCGCGAGTACCGATTCGCATCAGCGCCGGCGCTCGGAAATCTCGCGGACCTCGGCCAGCTGCTCGACCGGCGGCTGCTGCTCGTCACCGACCTCGTCGTCACCGACCTCGTCGCCAACCTCGTCGGCACTGAGCCCGAACAGGTCGCGGACGAGCGCCATCCGCGCATGAACGCGGTCGTCGCGCAGCTCCTTCATCCGCAGCGTCGGCTCGTGCAGCAGGCGGTTGACGATCGCGCGGGCGAGCGCGTCGACGCGCTCGAGGTCGCGCTCGGAGGCCGACTCCCACTTGCCGCGGTTCTCGCCCACGACCTGCGCGGCGATCTCGGTCGCGCGAGTTCGCAGCGCGGCGATCGTGGGCAGCACCTCGAGCGAGCCGAGCCATGCGGCGAACTGCTGGATCTCCTCCTCGACGATCCCCTCGGCCTTGCGTGCCTCAGCCTGGCGGACCCTGCGATTGCGCGCGACGACCGCCTGGAGGTCGTCGATGTCGTACAGCGAGATGCCGTCGATGTCGGCACAGGAAGCGTCGATGTCGCGCGGCACGGCGAGGTCGATCATCAAGACCGGGCGTCCGTCGCGGGCCTCCATCACCTCGGCGAGCTCGCGAGCCTCGAGCAGCAGGTGCGGCGAGGCGGTGGCGGCGACGACGATGTCGGCTTCGACCAGCGCCTGCGGAAGCTCGTCGAAGCTGACCGTGCTGCCGCCGTAGCGCTTGGCCAGGCTGAGCGCGCGGTCGCGCCTGCGGGTCGCGACGAACACGGTGCGGCCGCCGCTGTCCGCGAGCGCACGGGCGGTCAGCTCGCTCGTCTCCCCGGTCCCGATGATCACGACCTCGCGCCCGTCGAGCGCGCCGAGTAGCTCGCGCGCGAGCGCGACAGCCACGCTCGACATGCTGAGCTGGCGCTCGCTGATCCCGGTCTCGCTGCGCACGCGCTTGCCGGTCGCGAGCGCCGCCTTGAACAGGCGGTTGGTCAGCGGACCGACCATCTCCTTGCCGAGGGCGGCGTCGTAGGCGCGCTTGACCTGGCCCTGGATCTCGGCCTCGCCGACGATCATCGACTCGAGGCCCGCGGTCACGCGGTACAGATGGCGCGCGGCATCGCAGTTGTGATGCGAATAGATCGCCGAGGCCAGCCCGGTGGGCCGGATCTCGGCCTGGCGCGCGAGCATCGTAAGCACCGTGCTCTCGGCCTCGACCGGGTCGCCGACGACGAGGTACAGCTCGGTCCGGTTGCAGGTCGAGATCGCCACCACCTCCTGGATCTCGGCGGCCCCGCGGAGATCGCGCAGGAAGTCGCCGGCGCGTGCCTCGGGAAGCGCCAGGCGCTCGCGGACCTCGACCGGCGCGGTCTTGTGCGAGACGCCGATCGCCAGCAGTTCGCTCATCTGACCGGCTCGGGCTCGCGGTCGCGCTCCGGCGCGGACCGCTCGCGCTCCTGCACCTCCCGGCGGAGCTCGGTCAGCTCGCGCTCGGTCCGGCGCAGGCGCTTGGCCATGATCGCGACATAGATCAGGATCAGGGCCACGAACACGATGTAGGCGCCGGCCACGTACTTGCCCGCGCTGTGTAGCGGCAACGCCGGCGCGGCGATCACGAGCCCGCTCATGATGGCGCCGCGCTCCTGCCCAGAGGACGCACGGCATCGTCGCCCAAAAGCGAGCGTCGTAGCGCGCGCAGCTGTATACGGCTGTCCTTGGCGGCCATCTCGTACTTCCACAGAGTCACAAAGAGCAGGGTAATTCCCGCCAGCGAGACGAGAAACGTGAGCCGCATCGAGCCTGGGAGGTTACCGCCGGTGAGCGTGAGCACGCGCGGGTGCACGAACTGCTGTGCCAGCCGCACGGCGATGAAGTTCATCGGCACGAACGCCCCCGCGACGATCGCGAACACGCTTGCGTAGCGGGCCTGCCGCTCGGGGTCCTCGATCGAGAACCGCAGCGGCTGGTAGGTCGCGAACATCAACACCACGATCAGGTAGGAGACGAGTGTCGGCTCCTGCCACACCCACCAATGCCCCCACGACGCCTTGGCCCAGATCGAGCCGGTCACGAGTCCGCCGATCGCGAAGATCAGCGACATGTGGATCGCGACATAAGAACGCATGTCCCAGCGCCGGTCTCCGGTTCGCAGATGGCCGATCGCGAACAGCCCGCCGGCGATGAACCCACATAGCGAGACGATCGCCAGCGGCACGTGGAGGTAGAAGATCTTCTGGATGAAGCCCTGATTGGCGTCGAGCGGCGCGTAGAAGAACACCAGCGCGAGCGCGACGGTGATCGTGACAGCTGTGGCGATCGAGAGGCCGCGTAGACCGCGACCGTAACTGGACACGAACTCAGTCCTCCAGCAGGAAGTCGAACACCGCGTAGGCGAGCAGTGCGAACACCAGATCATAAAGAGCCAGGACCGCCAGCCACTTCCCAGGGGGCGATCCGGATGTGTGCGAGGCGAGCAACGGGCCGGCGGCGCGGGCGGTCGCGATCAGCGCCGGAATCAGCAGCGGCAGGCCCAGGATCGGCCCGATCAGGTCGCGCGCCCGGGTGTGGACGGCGATCGCGGAGACCAGCGTGCCGATCACCGCGAACGCGACGTCGGCCAGGATCAGCACGGCGATCAGCCCCGGCAGGGGCGGCCCCAGCCCCGGCCCGAGCAGCAGCAGCCCGAACGCGGGGATCGCGACGACCTCGAGTACGACCAGGAACGAGAACAGCGCGGCCGCCTTCGCGAGCAGCAGCGCGCTGCGGTCCACAGGCGCCAGCAGGAACGCGTCGAAGCCGCCCTGCTCGCGCTCGGCGACGAACAGCCGGTTGATCCCGAGCATCGCCGCGAACAGCAGGGTCGCGGTCAGCACCCCGCCGGCGAGCTGCCCCTCGATCGTGCTCCGATTCAGAGCGAAGTGGAAGATCACGAATGTCGTCAGCGAGAACAGGACCATCGCCGGCAGCGTCTCGAACGTCCGCAGCTCGATCAGCAGATCCTTGCGCAGCACGGTGATCGCCGTTCTCATGCGTAGATCGCCTCGACGTCGAGCTTGTCCGGAGCGCCTAGGTAGGCGGCGCGACCGTCCCTCAGCGCGAGCACGAGGTCGGCCTCGCGCAGCGCCGCCTGCGGATCGTGGCTGGTGATCACGCGGGTCGCGCCGGCCGCACGTCCGATCAGCGGCTCGACCAGCTGACCGGCGGCGGGGTCGAGATTGGCCTTGGGCTCGTCGAGCAACAGCAGCTCGGGCCGGTGCAGCACCGCCCGGCAGACGGCGAGGCGCTGCACCATCCCCCGCGAGAGCAGCCGCACCGCGTCGTCGGCACGGCGCTCCATCGCGACCGCCGTCAGCACCTCCTCGACCCGCTGTTCGTCGACCCCGTGCAGACGCGCGTGGTAGCGCAGGTTCTCGCGCCCGGTCAGATCGGTGTAGAGCATCGGCTCGTGGGCGAGAAACCCGAGCCGGCCACGGACCGCGTACGCGCGCCTCGGCACCGGCTCGCCGAACAGGGTGACCTCGCCGTCGTGGGGTCGCAGCAAGGTCGCGAGGATTCTCAGCAGCGTCGACTTGCCGGCCCCGTTGTGTCCCAGCACCGCGAGCGTCGCCCCGGCCGGGACGCTCACCGAGATATCCCGCAGCGCGGTCCGCTCGCCGAAGTGACGGCTCAGCCCGCGCAGCTCAATGGCTGACTGATCGTCCACCCTCGCGCTGCAGCGTTTCGACGGCATGACGGAGCGTCGGCGCCACAACCGGAAACAGCTCCCGGATCGCCTTCGGATTCCCCGGGAAATTGATGATCAGGGTCCGGCCGGCGATCCCCGAGACGCCGCGCGTGAGGATCCCGAGCGGCGTGTGCCTGAGCGACTCGGCCCGCATCGCCTCGGCGAAGCCGGGGGCTTCACGGTCGATCAGCGCGCGCGTCGCCTCGGGCGTCACGTCGTCGGGCGTCAGTCCGGTGCCGCCGGTCGTGAACACGAGCGGGACGCCGGCGTCGACCTGGCGGCGAAGCGCGTCCTCGATCGCGGCCCGATCGTCGGTCACGACCTCGCGCGCAACGACCTCGGCACCGGCCTCCGTGGCCATCTCGGCCAGGATCTCGCCCGAGGTGTCCTCGGTGGCGCCGGCCGCGACCGAGGTCGAGACCGTGACGATGGCTGCTCGCATCGAGCGCGAGCTTACGCGACGGGGTTAGTACAGCGGCTCGCGGAACGTGTGTGAGGTGATGCGACCGCGGCGGATCGTGAGGCTGATCTGACCGTGGATCGCGGCAGGGACTTTACGTCGGCCTACTCGCGCCGCCACTCGCCCGAGCGCCCGCCCGACTTCTCGACCAGCGCCACCGAGGCGATCTCGGCGCCACGCTCGATTCCCTTGACCATGTCGTAGACGGTCAGCGCCGCGACCGAGGCCGCCGTCAGGGCCTCCATCTCGACGCCGGTCTGGCCGGTCGTCCGCGCCTCGGCGAGCAGCGAGATCTCGCCGGCGCCGGCGTCGATCTCGCCCTCGACCCCGACAAACGAGAGCGCCAGCGGATGGCACAGCGGGATCAGCTCGGCGGTCCGCTTTGCGGCCTGGATCCCGGCGATCCGCGCGACGCCCAGCACGTCGCCCTTGGGAGCGTCGCCGGCCTGCACGCGCTGCGCGGTCGCGGGCGAGACCCGGACCACAGCTCGTGCCAGCGCACGCCGTTCGGTGACCGGCTTGTCGCCGACGTCGACCATCCGCGCGCGACCAGACGCGTCGAGGTGGGTCAGCTCGCCGTGGCCGATGTCCGCTTGTCCCATCAGCTCACGCGGGCGCGTGCGTCCGCTGGGCGGCCGCGATCAGGTCGCGCACCGCGTCGACGTCGCCGGCGCGCAGCAGCGTCGACCGGATCGGGCTCGCCGTTGACGATCGACTCGAAGAACTCCTTGCGGTCCTGGTAGGTCGGCAGCGTCGCCTTCGCCCAGCCGCGCGCATCGTTGAGCAGGACCGCGAGCACCGCGTACGGCTCCCCGAACTGCTCGGCGATCTCGCGCTTCATCCGCTTCGCCAGCGCCGGCGAGGCTCCCGCCGTCGAGATCGCGACCGCCAGCGGTCCGGTCCGGACGATCGCCGGCAGGATGAAGTTGCACAGCGGCGGCACATCGACGACGTTGACCAGCATCGCCCGCTGCTCGGCGTCCTCGAACACCCTGATGTTGACGTCGGTGTCGTCGGTCGCGGCGATCGCGATCAGGCAACCGTCGAGATCCTCGGCGCGGTACTCGCGCCGCTCCCAGCGGATCGAGCCCTCGATCGCGAGCTCGGCGAGCTCCGGGTGGGCGTCGGGCGCGACGAGCGTAACGTCGCCGTCGCACGCGAGCAGCCCCTCGACCTTCTCGAGCCCAACGTCACCGCCCCCGACAACCAGGCAGCGACGACCCGTGAGCCGCAGGCAGGCGATGTAGAACGGGGTCTGGAGCATGTCCCGCACGCACGACTGGTCGCAGATCCCCTTGCGGAGCTGGCATACGCATTCCTTGCCGGCATAGGCCTGGGCGGGCATGCCTTAAGCGTAGGGCAGAGCCAATCGCGCGCCCGGAGCAAGCGTCGCCCCGCAAACGCGGGGGTGTCGGCCCACCCGGCGACCGGGGTGTCGGCCCACCCGGCGACCGCGGCAAGCAGCTAGCGCCGGATCGCGTCGCGAGCCAGGCGCGCGCTGACCTTCGCGATCGGGCCGATCCCGGCGCGCAGGGCACCGGCGCGGATCGACGGCCGCCCGTAGATGACCGATGCCGCCTGCTTCAGTGCCCGCCCGAGCGTCTCGTCGTACGGATGCCACCACGGATCGCGGACGGTCGAGGGCTCCCACACCCGCAGCTTGACGTTCACGCACTCGTACAGACCGAACTTCGAGTGCGTGCGACCGAGACCGGATTGCTTGACGCCGCCCCATGAGCACTGGCAGGCGCCGTGGCTGAACATGTGGTCGTTGATCCACACCATTCCCGCCTCGAGCTCGCGTGCGAACCGCTCGCCCTTGGCGCGGTCAGCCGTCCACACCGACGCGCCGAGCCCGAACTCGGAGTCGTTGGCGAGTGCGACCGCCTCGTCCTCGGACTCGACGACCGTGACGGGCAGCACCGGGCCGAAGATCTCCTCCCGCATGATCCGCATCTGCGGGGTCACGTCGGTGAGCACGGTCGGCGCATAGAACGCACCCGCCTCAAGTCCGGCGGGGGACTCGGCGGGGCCTCCGCAGCGCAGCGTCGCGCCGGCCGAGACGGCGTCGTCGACCAGCTCGCGCACGAGCTCGAACTGCTCATGGGAGACCATCGGGCCGATCTCCGTGCCCCACTCGAGCGGATCCCCGAGCCGCAACCGCTGAGCGCCCGCCACGAGCCGTGAGACGAAGTGCTCGGCGACTTCGCGGAGCACATACACGCGCTCGATCCCCGAGCACGTCTGACCGGCGTTGGCGAAGCCCCCCCACAGCGCGCCGGCGACCGCGTGCTCGACGTTGGCGTCCGGCAGGACGATCATCGGGTCCTTGCCGCCAAGCTCGAGCACCGAGCCCTTGAGCTGGCGCGCGCACCGCTCCCCGACGGCGCGGCCGCTCTGCACCGAGCCGGTGAAGAAGATCTTGACCACGGTCGACTCCACCAGCGCCGGACCGGTGCCGGGCCCGTGGATCACGCGCACGAGCCCCTCGGGCACGCCTGCGCGCTCGAACACCAGGCGGATCCGCTCGCCGATCAGTGGGGTCAGCGAGGCCGGCTTCAGCACCACCCCGTTGCCGGCCATCAGCGCCAGCGCGACCTCGCCGAAGGGAATGCTCCACGGGTAGTTCCACGGCGCGATCACCCCGATCACCCCGAGCGGCTCGTACGTGAAGGCGGCGCTCTTGCTCTTCAGAAACAGCTGCGGGAACCGGATCTTCTCGTCGCCGAGGATCTCGGCGCCGGCCCGGGCGGTCCAGTGCAGCGCGTCGATCGTCGGCAGGATCTCCATCGACAACGCCTCGGTGCGGGGCTTGCCCTGCTCGCGGACGATCAGGTCGCGGATGTGGTCGGCCTCGTCGATCAGAACCTGCGCGGCGCGCTCGAGGTAGCGGGCGCGGTCGGCGAGCGTCAGCTGGGCCCAGAACGGCTGCACGCTCGCAACGCCGTCGACGATCGCCTGGACGTCGCCGGGAGCCGTCACGGACACCGACCCGATGCGCTCACCGGTGGCGGGACTGCGGGATTCGAGCTGGCCCGTTGGCGAGGAGCCCTCCACGCGCTGGAGGGTACTTGCTCGACCGCCCCACCCCCGGCCGCGCCCGGCCTCGGAGGCTGCCATTCGCGGGGGTGAGGAAAGTCACAATGGATGGCCATTTCGCTCCCATACGCTCCGTCGCATCCGATACTGTGCCGTCGAAGGGTTGGGGAAGTGGCCTTCGGCCGCGGCATCTTGGAGGAGGACCTGCCTCTTGAGGCGCACAACGAGATCTGGGGGGAATTACCTTGAGTAGCACCGTTCGGTCAAGCCGTCCGATTCCGGCCGGCCTCAGAGTCGTGATCGTCCTCGCGAGCCTGTGCGCCTGTGCGCTCGTGCTCGGGATCGCAGCCAGACCGGCGTCGGCGATCATCGTCCATCTCAGCAACGGCAAGTACCTGAGCTACGACGCCGCGATCGGCGCCTCGGTGCCCGGCAAGCTCGCCAAGCCGTCGCCGTCGATCAGGGACTCGATCTTCCACAACCTGGACTACAGCGGCGGTCCGGTGATGCCGTCGAATAACAACTACGTGATTGCGTGGACCCCCCACGGCTATACGGGCGCTCCGTTCCAGGACAAGGGCTTCGACTCAGGCGCGGCGAGCTGGCCCAACGACACCCTCGGTTACATCAACGGCGTGGCGCAGTTCTTCAAAGATCTCCAGACCGCGAGCGCCGCGCACAGCACGGCTGTCAGTGACGCCGTGTCGGTCCAGTACAACGACGGCCAGGGCCACACGGCGGCGTTCAACTCGACCTACGGCGGCGGCGGCACCGGACCCAACGGCGCCTGGTTGGACACCGATTCGGTGCCCGGCGGCGGCAGCGGATGCCCCTGGTCGGCGACCAACACCGACGGCGGCGATGCCAAGGGGTCGGGCGGCTTCTGCGTCACCGACGCTCAGATCCAGACCGAGCTGAACAACTTCCTCACCGCTCACAACCTGCCGCGGGGGATGACCAACGAGTACTTCCTGCTGACCCCACCCGACGTCGTCACGTGCTTCGACTCGGCCGGCAGCAAGGGCGAGTGCTCGGCGAACTCGGCCGACCAGAACAGCCGCGCCTTCTGCGGCTATCACACGTCGAGCTCAGTCGGCAGCCCGATCATCTACGCCAACATCCCGGATTCGTCCGGGACCACGACCAACCCGGATCCCGACGGGCTCTATGGCTGCGACCCATACGTCACCAACGCCAAGTGCGGGGCAGGGGGCCTCTACTTCTGCGACTACAACACGATGGCCGGTGGCGTGCTCAGCGCGGTCTCGCACGAGCACAACGAATCGATCACCGATCCACAGCCCAACAACGCTTGGACGGACTACGAGCAGAACCCTCCGTATCAGGGAGGGACGGAGATCGGCGACCTCTGCAACGACGATGCGGGCGCTGACAGCGACGGCACCCAGTACGTGGAGCAGAACAACTTCCACTACTACCCGTACAACGAGACGATCGGCCCAGACACCTACTGGATCCAGGGCGAGTGGAGCAACGAGTACCGCAAGTGCCTGTTCGGCGGGACATTCCTGGCGCCGCCGGGGTCGAGCTTCATCGTCAGCGGCGAGAACGGCAGCACGGTGCACTTCAACGCCGGCGGCTCGTGCGGCAACATCTCCGGGATCGAGTCGGGGTGCAACTTCCCGATCACCGAGTACACGTGGCAGTTCAACGACGACGTGAAGCCCGGCGACTCGCCCCAGGAGTTCACGGTCTCGTGCCCGGCCGCCGGCGGCGGAGCACCCGGCTGCAACGGGGCGCTGATGTCGCACACGTTCCCGAAGCCCGGGACCTACACGGTCGCGCTGACCACCCAGAACACCGACGGCCGCTCCTGGGGCAGCGCGCTCAACGTCCACGTCTACGCGTCACCGGGGCCACGGATCTCGGTGCACGGCTCGGGCCTTGCCGGTGCGCCGGTGTCGTTCAGCTCAGCCGGGACGACGCACGACCCGAGCACCTCGATCACGCACTACTCGTGGCACTTCGGCGACGGCGGAACCTCGACCTCGGCCAACCCGGCGCACACGTACGCGCACAGCGGCGTCTATCTGGTGACACTGACCGTCACCGACAGCCGGAACGCAACCGGTAGCACCGGTGGTCACCTGACGGTCTCGGCCTCGTGCCGGGTCCCGAATGTCACGGGCAAGTCGCTGTCCGCCGCCAAGAGCGCGATCTCGGCGGCGCGCTGCGCGACCGGCAGCGTGACCAAGCCGAGCAAGAAGCGAAAGCACAAGAAGCTCGTCGTCAAGTCCCAGTCACCCACTGCCGGGGGACTTGTCAGGGCCGGCACGAAGGTCAACCTGACGCTCCGGTACAAGTAGCGACCCCCGCGGGCGCCGGCGCGAGCCGGCCCCCGTCGTGGTACGCAGGGGCCGGCGCAAGCCGGCCCCCGTCGTGGTCCACAGGGGCCGGCGCGAGCCGGCCCCAACCCCCGGGCCACGGCGCCGTCAGGCGGCGAGTCGCGCCGCGATCGCCGTCGAGCGGCTGAGCAGGGCCTGCGTCAGCAGATCCTCGAGGCCGCCGGTCTGGCCGCGATCGACGACCACGAGGGTCGGCGATCGCTCTCCGACCTCGATCGCGCCGAACCCGAGGATCGTCTCGCGCAGCCCGATCAGGGCCGTGGCGCAGATCGCCACGTGCGTGCGCGGATCGCTCTTGACGAGGGCGGACGGGTCCTCGTCCGCCTCCTGCTCGGCGCCACGCTGCGCGCGAACGAGCTCGGAGATCGCCTTCAGGTCACGTAGCTGGGCAAGCCGCAACCGCACGCGCGGACCCCGCGCGAGCTCGAACGAATGGGCGAGCAGAACGCCCGGGTCAGGGCAGTGATCCACTTCCTACAGGGTAGTAGCTTCGCTGGTCGAGCCGACCGCGCGAGCCCGATATCGCCCGCCCCGTGCGCTGGTCGCTCAGCCTCGCCCGCGGGCCTTGCGCAGCTGCTCGAGGCGATCGCGAAGGGCCGCCTCGGCCTCGTCGGGCTCGTAGAAGCGGGTCCCGATAGCGCGATCGGGCATCAGCTCCTGCGGCGAGACGTGGCCCGGACGCCGGTGGGGGTTGTCGTAGTTGCCATCGCCTCGGGTCGAGGAGCGCAGATGCGGCGGCGGCGCGTCGGCGCCGCGCTCGCGGACGTGGTCCCGCGCCGCGAAGACCGCGTGCTTGACCGCATCCGACTTGGGCGCCAGCGACAGGTAGATGGCGGCCTGGGCGAGGGCGAACTGACACTCGGGCAGGCCGACGTGCTCGACGGCCGCCGCGGCGGCGGTCGCGACGACCAACGCCTGGGGATCCGCATTGCCGATGTCCTCGGACGCGAGCACGACCATACGCCGCACGATGAAGCGCGGATCCTCGCCTCCCTCGAGCATCACCGCGAGGTAGTACAGAGACGCGTCGGGGTCCGATCCGCGAGTCGCCTTGATCCAGGCCGAGATTGTGTCGTAGTGGCGATCGGCCTGGCGGTCGTAGAGCAGCGCCCGGCGCTGGAGCGCGTCCTCGGCGTGGGCGAGCGTCACCGGCGAGGCCGGCCCGGCGGCCTCGCACGCGAGCTCGAGCGCGTTCAGCGCCGAGCGCGCATCGCCACCCGAGCGCTCGGCGAGGAAGTCGAGCGCCTCGAGATCGATCTCGCGATCGGGGCCGCACTCGTTGCGGTCGAGCGCGCGTTCGAGCAGCCGGCGGACCTCGACCGGGCCGAGTGCCTCGAGCTCGTAAACGCGGCTGCGCGAGATCAGCGCCGAATTGACCTCGAAGTACGGGTTCTCGGTGGTGGCACCGATCAACGTCACCAACCCGTCCTCGACGGCCGGCAGCAGCGCGTCCTGCTGGGCCTTGTTGAAACGGTGGATCTCGTCGAGGAAGAAGATCGTCTTGGTCCCGGTCGCGCGGAGCCGCTCACGCGCGCGCTCGATCACCGCCCGAACCTCGGCACGCCCGGCCTGGACGGCGCTCTCCTCCTCGAAGGCCGCGCCCGAGGCCTCGGCGATGATCCGCGCCAACGTGGTCTTGCCGCTGCCAGGCGGACCGTGGAGGATCATCGAGTGCGGCCGTCCCTCCTCGATCGCGCTACGCAGCGCCGACCCCGCCGCCAGCAGCCGGTCTTGTCCGACGAATTCGTCCAGCGTGCCGGGTCGCATCCGGGTCGCAAGCGGGGCGTGCGCCGCCGCGGCCGCAGCTCTCGATCCGGACGGCTCCTCGTTGCCGAACAAGCGCTCCATGCCGGAAGTATGCGCCCCGGCCGGGCAGGGCCGGGGTTGGGGCCTACCGGGCCGGGGGCGCGTTCGGGCGTGAAGGTCTGCGGCTACCCCACGCCCGTCGGTCAACGTGACACTCGACCCTCGCTCCCGGGCGAGGTGCATGTAGACGGCGCTGGGCGCCGTGAAGGTGCGACTCGAGGTTCCGGGCAGGTCGAGCGTCACGTTGACGGCGGGGACGACGCCTGACCGCCGGGGTCACCCCGCCCTCCCCCTCGAACCGCACCCGCCCCGCCCCGCCCCGCGACCGCCCCGACCCTCGAACCGCACCCGCCCCGCCCCGCCCCGCGATCGCCAGCCCCTACCCCCGCAACAGCTCGAGTACCTGCTCGTGCAGGATCCCGTTGGTTGCGAGCCCGTCGCCGCCGTCGGCCGTCCGTCGACCGGTCAGGTCGGTGAAGCGGCCGCCGGCCTCCTCGACGATGAGCTGTGGCGCGGCGAGGTCCCAGAGCAAGGCGATCGGCTCGCACATGATGTCGGCGGCCCCATCGGCGAGCAGCATGTAGCCCCAGAAGTCCCCGAACCCGCGCGAGCGCCAGCAGCGGCGCCCGAGCTCGAGCACGGCCTCGAACGACACCGCACCGTCCCATCCCTCGACGCCGGGAAAGCACAGCTGGGCATCGCCGAGATCGCCGACCGCCGAGACCTGCAGCCTGCGGGGCTCGCCGCTGAGCCGGTCATCGACGAACGCGCCCTCGCCGCGAGCGGCCCACCAGCGGCAGTGAAGCGCCGGCGCCGAGGCGACCGCGACGGTCGGCTCGCCACCGTCTTGGAGCGCGATCAACGTCGCCCACACGGGGATCCCACGCACATAATTCATCGTCCCGTCGATCGGATCGACGATCCAGCGGCGCGAGCCTGCGGGCGCGGTCGAGTCGCCGTACTCCTCGCCCAGCACCGCGTCTCCCGGCACCACCTCGGCGAGGCGCTCGCGGATCATTCGCTCGACGGCAGTGTCGGCTTCGCTGACCGGCGTCAGGTCCGGCTTGGTCTGCACCGCGAGGTCGGCCGCGCGATAGCGCGCGAGCGTGAGTTCGTCCGCGCGGTCCGCGAGCTCGAGCGCGAGTGCCAGGTCATCCGCCACAGCGCGGCATCGTAGAGCGAGCTAGGCTCCGGCATCGATGAGCCCCGATCTCCAAGCCGAGACGACGACCGTGCTGCAGCGGCTCGTCCGCTTCAACACGGTCAATCCGCCCGGCAACGAACGCCCCGCGATCGAGTACCTCGCCGAGTACCTGCAGGCGGTCGGGTTCGAGACGGCGATCGTCGCCGCCGACGAGGATCGCCCCAACCTGGTGGCGACAATCGAGGGCAGCGAGTCGGGGCCGACCCTGTGCTACCTCGGCCACGTCGACACGGTGCTCGCCGACCCGTCCGAATGGCGACATGACCCGTGGTCGGGGGACGTCGCCGACGGCTTTCTGTGGGGTCGCGGGTCGCTTGACATGAAGTCACAGGTCGCGGCCGAGGCCGTCGGCTCGGCCGCGCTCACGAGCGACGGCTGGCGACCGCGGCGCGGAGCGCTGAAGCTCGTGTTCGTATCCGACGAGGAGACCGGCGGTGAGGTCGGCGCCCAATGGGTGACCGAGAACCACCCCGACCTCGTGCGTTGCGACATGCTGCTCAACGAAGGTGGCGGCAACGTGTTCGACTTCGACGGCCAGCGCCTGTATGGCGTGTGCTGCGCGGAGAAGGGGATCTTCCGCTTCAAGCTGACCGCCCACGGCGCGGCCGGCCACGCGTCGCTCCCGCGTACCGGCGACAACGCGCTGCTGAAGCTGACGCCGGTGATCGACCGCCTCGGAACCGAGCGAGCCCCGTTCGACATCACCGAGGCTCCCGCCGAGCTGATCCGCGGACTCGGCGCCGACCCGGCCGACCCTCAGGCCGCGCTCGCGCGGGTCGCCGAGGTCAACCCAGCGCTGTTGATCCTGTTCGAACCGATGCTCGGCGTGACGCTGACACCGACGATGGTGCACGCATCGGACAAGATGAACGTGATCCCCTCGCGCGCCTACGTGAAGGTCGACTGCCGCGTGCCACCGGGGATGGGCGAGGCCGAGGCGCGGGCACGCATCGACCACGTGCTCGGCGAGGAGGCGCAGCGACTCGAGTTCGAATTCACGGAGAAGGTCACCGGCAACGCCTCCCCCGTCCATACCGAGCTGATGTCCGCGATCGATGGCTGGGTGAAGAGCAGTGACCCTGGCGCCGACACGGTGCCGGTGATCCTGCCGGGCTTCTCGGACTCGAAGTGGTTCCGGACCGCGTTCCCCGACTGCATCGCGTACGGGTTCTTCCCGACGCGCCACATGACGATGCTCGACGCGGGTCCGCTCGTCCACAACGCCGACGAGCGGATCGACGTACGCGACCTAGGCTTCGCTGCGGGCTTCTACCGGGACATCGCGCGCGAGCTGCTCGGCTGAACGGCTGCCAAGAGTGAGCTCGCGCGTGCTGCGCGGGATCAGGGCGACGAACAGCAGCAGCAGGCCGATCACGCTGCCGGCGCCGAGCACCGTCCGCGCCCCGAACGAGCTCGCCAACGGCCCGGCGATCAGATAACCGAGCGGGAGCAGCGCGAGCGAGCCCATCCAGTCCCACGCGCTGACGCGTGAGAGCGCGTTGGCGGGAATGTGGCGCGCGAGTGCCGTCTCCCACCAGATCATCAGCAGCGAGAACCCGAAGCCGGTCCCGAACGCAGCGACCGAGACCGCCTCGAGCGGCGCGCCGAGCGCGAACAGCCCGTCCTGGACCGGCCACGCGAGCACGAGCACCGTGCCAACCAGCAGCGGTCGAGCGGGGCGCCAGCCGAAGCCGGCGACAGCGCCGAACACGGCGCCAAGACCACCGAGCGCCTCGAGCAGGCCGAACACGCCGGCGCTGCCGTACAGGTCGCGCGCAATCGACGGCGCCAGCGAGTACCACTGCGCATACACCGTCATCACCGAGCCGGCGAACACGAGGATCGTGACCCACACCCATGCCCGCGAGCGGACCTCGCGCCAGCCGGCGTGCAGCTCGTGGAGCATCGACTCCTGGGGCGCGACCTCGCCGCGCGGCCGTGGCTTGACTCGCAGCAGCAACGCCGCGCTGAGCAGGAACGAGGCGGCGTCGAACGCGAACGCCTCGCCGGCCCCCACACCAAGCACGACCGCCGTCGCCAGCGCCGGCCCGACCAGGAACGCGACGTTGCCCATCGACTCGGTCAACGCGCGCGCGTCCTGAATCAGCGGCTCGGGCACAGTCTGCGGCAGCAGCCCGCTGTAGGCCGGCTGGAAGAATGCCTGCGCGGCACCGAACAGCGCCTCGATTACCGCGATCTGCCAGATCACGACGGTGCCGGCGAAGATCAGCGCGGCGAGGATCGCGTGCAGCACCGCGCGCATCAGATCGGTGGCCATCATGATCCGGTGGCGGGGCAGCCTGTCGGCCCAGACGCCGCCGAACAGGATCAGCCCGACGAGCGGCACCGTCTGCGCGGCGAGCACGATCCCGAGGTCGGTCGCGGACCCGGTGCGCTGGGTGATGAACAACGCGAGCGCGACCACGACGACCCGATCCCCGATCTGGCTCGCGGCCTGCCCGAGGAACAGATATCTGAAGTTTGGGTGGCGCAGGACGCCCAGATAGGTACTCACGAAACACTCTCGACAGGTTGGTACGGCGGGACGGCGGGGCAGCCGCGAATTGCCTCAGCGGGCGGCTGCGGTGGGTGCGATCAGCGTGGTCGAGAGCTGATGAACATCGAAGTGGACGGTAGCACGGGAACGTGAGATGATCCAGCCGTGGGCCACGCTCTGGGGAGAGTTGCCGCCTTGTTCGTCGCATCCGTGACGCTGGCCATCTTGGCCGGCGCCGCCGCGGCGAAGACGTCCGCGCCGGCCAAGCCGCAGGCCGACCTGAAGATCTCCAAGCTCGAGACGGGCGGCCTTGGCGAGCCGCCGTTTACGGTCGTCGGCACGAACGGCGTCGCGCAGCGGTTCTCGATCCATATCGAGACGACGAACGAGGGCCACGCAACGGCGCCGGCCTCGACCACCGAGCTCCTGATCTTCGACGGCCGGGGGCAGCCCTACCGCAAGAAGATTTCGATCAAGCGGCTGGAGCCCAAGGGTGCCGTCGATCGCACGCTCGAGATCACCGATCTGGAGCCAAAGGTCGGCTTCGCGCAGATCAAAGCCGTGGCCGACATTAACCACAACGTCGACGAGTCCGACGAGGCCAACCTGCGAGACGGACAGCGGTTCGCCGTCGTCGCCAGGCAATGGACCGTCCAGCAGTTCACGACGATCATCACCAATCCGCTGAGCAAGGACACGACCGACAGCGGCTCGGGCTTCCACTTCCGCTTCTCCGGCTACGACCCCGACAAGGACGAATTCGTCTACAAAGCGATCGGCCCGGTCACCAACAACCAAACGCAGAGCGGCGTCTGCCCGTACCACGCCCAGAAGACCGCGACGAACAATCCATGGGCGGACAGCTACCTGTACATCGAACCCAACCTAAAGCACTACGACGCGTTCGTGTCGCCGTCGGCAGCTCCGCAATATCCGGTCAAGGTCACGTGCTTGGGTGGCTTCAGCTACACGGCGCAGCTGGCGTTCGAGGCCCTGGTCACGTTCGTCGGGAACCGCGAGCTCGCCCCGATGCGGCCGTCGCAGTCCGAGCTGTCCGACAACACGCACTCGACGCCGCTGCACACGCAGTGGATCTGGGACTTCAACGCGACGATCCCGAACCGGTAGCTCAGCTCACGAGGATCGGCAGGCAGCTGCCAAGATGAGTGCGTGTCGGTGCCCGAGGCCGTCCGAGAGCTCGCAGTCGGGGAGCGGGTCCGTCTCGTCTGGAGCAGCGAGGACGGCAGCACGTTCGAGATCGGCGAGGGCGAGCAGCGGCGCTTCGTCAAGTGGCGACCCGTGCTCGATCTCACGCCCGAGGCGCTGCGGCTGAGCTGGGCGGCGCAGTTCGTCGCGGTCCCGCGGGTGCTGAGCGTCGGCGCCGATCACGCCGGGATGTGGCTCGTGTCGGCGCCGCTCGCCGGCGAGTGCGCGATCAGCCCGCGCTGGAAGGCCCGCCCCGCGGTCGCCGTCGCGGCGCTGGGGCGCGGCCTGCGTCAGCTGCACGACGCCCTCCCTGTCGCCGACTGCCCGTTCTCGTGGTCGGCAGCGCACCGCCTCGGGCAGATCGATGACCCCTCCCTGCGAGCCCGCCTGGACCCGCCGCCACCGATCGACCGGCTTGTCGTCTGCCACGGCGATGCCTGCTCGCCCAACACGATCCTCGACGACGACGGACGGGTCTCGGGACACGTCGACCTTGATGCGCTCGGCGTCGCCGACCGGTGGGCCGACCTGGCCGTCGCCACGCGCGCCGCGACATGGAACTACGGGCCGGGGTTCGAAGGCGCGCTGCTTCAGGCCTACGGCATCGAGAACGACCCGGTTCGATCCGCCTACTACCGGGCCCTGTGGGACGCCGCCCCGTGACGGCAGACCCAACAGGGGCCGCGGATGCGGCCCCCTTTAAGAATTAGACTCACCCGATGGCGACGGAGACCTCGGCTCGCCTGCATCCCGACGTGTTCCGGCTCCCGGTGAAGCGGATCCGGGCGGGCTACTACTCGGACGCGTACTTCGTCAACACCAAGCAGCTGCTCGAGGCCGAGCACCACCACCCGCGCGTGGTGATGCAGATCTTCCAGAAGCACGAGTCCGTGCTCGGCGGCATCGACGAGGCGATCGCGATCCTGAAGCTGTGCAGCGGCCGCAGCGACGGCGAGGGCTGGATCGACGGGTGGGACCAGCTCGAGGTCCACGCGTTACGGGAGGGCGATCGGATCGCCGCGCGCGAGACGGTGATGACGATCGAGGGCGACTACAGCCTGTTCGCCCACCTCGAGACCGTGTACCTCGGCGTGCTCGCGCGCCGTTCGCTGATCATGCGCAACGTCTCGGAGGTCGTCGCGGCGGCTCCCGGGAAGTCGATCTTCTACTTCCCCGCGCGGCACGACCACTGGCTCGTTCAGACCGGCGATGGCTGGAGCGCGCACGTGGCGGGCGCAATCGGCGTCTCGACCGACGCACAGGCGTCGTGGTGGGGCGGACGCGGGATCGGAACGGTCCCGCACGGCCTGATCGCCGCCTACGGCGGCGACACCGTCAAGGCGGCGGTCCTGTATGCGGAGCGCTTCCACGGTGAGATGAACATCACCGTCCTGGTCGACTGGGAGAACGACTCGGTCAAGACCGCGCTCGACGTCGCGGACGCGCTCGGCCCGAAGCTGTGGGGCGTGCGGCTCGATACATCCGAGACACTCGTCGATCGCGCGTTGCTGCACGAGATGGGTGGCTATCACCCGACCGGCGTCAACCCGCGCCTGGTCGAGAAAGTCCGCGGCGCACTCGACGGCGCCGGCCACCGCGACGTCCGGATCGTCGTCAGCGGTGGCTTCACCGCGAAGCGGATTCACGAGTTCGAGACGGCCGGCGTGCCGGTCGATGCCTACGGTGTCGGGTCCTCGCTGATCCGGGGCGAGAACGACTTCACCGCCGATGTCGTGATCGTCGAGGGCGAGCCGTGCGCGAAGGTGGGACGGGGGTACGCGCCGAATCCCCGACTCGAGAGGGTTGAGTGATGCCCTCTCGCTGCCGATGACCGCTACAGGACAATGACCTTCGCGAACTTCCTGTGGGAGCCCGACGTACAGACGTTCATGCTCCATTGGCTCCCGATCCTGTTCATGGGGGCCCTGGTCGTCGCCGTGTTCGCGCTGATGCGCCACATGCCGAAGACCAAGCCGGTCGAGATCAAGCCCGAAGCGTCGCCGTCGATCGCCTGGACTGACATCGCCGGCTCGGATGAGGCCAAGGAGGAGCTGCGCGAGGTTGTTGAGTACCTGCGCGACGCCAAGCGCTTTCGCGAGCTCGGCGCCACGGTCCCGAAGGGGATCCTCCTGCACGGCCCGCCGGGAACCGGCAAGACGCTGCTGGCCAAGGCGGTCGCGCACGAGTCGGGCGCGCGCTTCTACTCCCAGTCGGCCGCCTCGTTTGTCGAGATGTTCGCCGGCCTCGGCGCGGCGCGGATCCGCCGCCTGTTTCGGATCGCCCGCAAGAACGCGCCCGCGATCGTGTTCATCGACGAGCTCGACGCGGTCGGGGGCCATCGCGGGATGGACATCAGCGGCGAGCGCGATCAGACGCTGAACCAGCTGCTGGTCGAGATGGACGGCTTCACCGCGCGCAAGGACGTGGTCGTGATCGCGGCCTCGAATCTGCTCGAGAAGCTCGACCCGGCGCTGCTCCGTCCCGGTCGCTTTGATCGCCAGATCTTCGTCTCGCCGCCCGACGTCGGCGGGCGCGAGCGGATCCTGCAGGTGCACGCGCGCAACAAGCCGCTCGCGACCGACGTCGACCTGAAGCTGATCGCGCGCCAGACCTCAGGGCTGACAGGAGCCGACCTGGCCAACATCTGCAACGAGGCGGCGATCTTCGCCGCCCGCCGCAACGTCCACGAGGTGTTCATGCGGGACTTCGACGCGGCGCTCGAGCGGGTCGTCGCCGGCATGCAGTCGCGCCGCGCGCTGACCGACCACGAGAAGCGCGTCGTCGCCTACCACGAGGCCGGCCACGCGCTGTGCGGCGAGCTGCTGCCGTCGGTCGACCGGGTCCACCGAATTTCAATCGTTCCACGCGGACGAGCATTGGGGTACACGCTGAACCTCCCCGAGGAGGATCGGTATCTGAAGACACGGGAGGAGCTGATCGATTTCATGACGATGCTGCTCGGCGGCCGCGCCGCCGAGCAGCTGGTCTTCGGCTCGATCACGACCGGCGCCTCAGACGACCTCAAGCGCGTCGCCGACATCGCCCACGCGATGGTCCACGACTACGCGATGGGCACCGGCGTCCGCTCGCTGAAGGTCCTCCCCGAGGGTGCCTCGGAGGCCTCGCGGCGAGTCAACGACGCCGAGGTTCAGGATCTCGCGGATGAGGCGTTCCGGATGGCGCTCTCGATCATCGATCGCCACCGCGCTGAGCTCGACGAGCTCGCCGCGACGCTGCTCAGCAACGAGGTGCTCGAGCGCGCAGACATCGATCGGATCATGGTCGGCGTGCCCGCGGCGGCGCCGCCGCGCCTCGGCGGCGGCGAGCTGGGAATCGCGGCCGCCACCGCCGAGCGGCCTGCCGAGCGTTAGCGCGCGCGGCGATCGAGTCCGAGACGGGCGCGGCGATCGAGTCCGACACGCGCGGGCCCCAGGGGACGGGCTGCCGCTTGACTCGCGAGCGGCGTCAGTATCCTCCCCGCCGCATGCTGACCAGGATCGACCATGTGGGCGTGGCCGTCGAGGACATCGAGGCCGCCCTCGCGCTCTATCAGGGCACGCTCGGGATGCGGCTCGTGCACCGCGAGACCGTGGCCGAGCAAGGAGTCGACGCAGCGCTGCTCGACGTCGGAGACGGCCACGTCGAGTTGCTGTCGCCACTCGGGCCCGAGACGCCGGTCGGGAAGTTCCTCGCGCGCAAGGGCCCGGGCCTGCATCACGTCGCCTACCGCGTAGACGATGTCGAGGCGGCGCTCGGTGAGCTCGCGGCGGCCGGGCTGCGGCTGATCGACGAGCACCCGCGGACTGGGATCCGCGGCTCGCGCGTAGCGTTCCTACACCCCGCATCGACCGGTGGCGTGCTAACCGAGATCGTGCAACCAGCGGAGCGTCACTGACATGGCGGACGAGAGACCTCAGAAGATCAACATTGGCTTCATCGGCGGACAGGTGCTGAGCGCCCGCGTCGCGCCCGACCAGCTGGCCCAGCTGCGAACCGCGCTGGGCTCGGGGGGCTGGCACGACCTGACGGCCGAGGACGGCACGATCGCGGTCGACCTGTCGCGGATCGTGTACGTGCTCGTCGACGACGAAGAGCACCGCGTCGGGTTCGGGACCTGAGGCGCGGGATCGCCGCCCGGTCGCGCGCCGACAGGGTCACAGTCGGCGCACGACCAGTACATGCGAGAGACCCCAGTTGGTCCCCTCAGGGTCACTGGATGAGCATCGCGGATCGCGCCGCCGCCGTCTTCCGTATTAGGACCGGCGATCGGACCGTATTGACCACTGATCCGCGCGGCCGATGGCCGGCAAGGGCGGTTTCTCCGTACAGTCCCGCGTCGTGTCCGCCTCCGAGATCGATCGCACGCTGCTCGTCTTTGCCCGCACCAGGGGTCACGGGCCGCGCACCGAGCGCGCGATCGCCGCGTACTCACGGCTGGGGGAGCACGCCGCCTGCTGGCTCGCGCTCGGACTGGGCGGAGCGCTCCTCGATCGCAGTCCCGAGCGCCGGCGGCGGTGGCTTCGCGGCGCCGGGATCGTGGCCGGCGCGTACGGCGCCAACCAGGCGATCAAGTTCACTGTCAGGCGCCCGCGCCCAGAGCTGCCGGACCTGCCACCCGTGACGAGCACCGTCACGAAGCTGTCCTTCCCGAGCGCCCACGCGACGACCGCGTTCGCCGCCGCCCGCGCCTACGGCGACCTCGCTCCGGCCGGGCTGCTGCTCGGCGCCGCGTCGGCGTTTGCACTCAGCCGCCCCTACCTCGGGGTCCACTATCCAAGCGACGTGATCGCGGGCGCGCTGCTCGGCACCGCGATCGGGGAGGCGGGACGCTCGTGAAGGTCGGGATCGTCGGGCTCCCGAATGCCGGCAAGACCTCGCTGTTCAGCGCGCTGACCGGGGTCGCGGCCGAGGCCGCCAACTATCCGTTCACGACGATCGAACCCAACGTCGCGGTCGTCCCGGTCGCCGACGAGCGGCTCGATGCGGTCGCGCGGACGGTCAAGGCGTCGAAGACGGTGCCCGACACAATCGCGTTCCACGACATCGCCGGCCTCGTCGCCGGCGCCCACCGAGGCGAGGGCCTCGGCAACCAGTTCCTCGCGAACATCCGCGAGACCGACGCGATCGTCCATGTCGTCCGCGCCCACGAGGATCCGAACGTGGTCCACCCCGAGGGCCGCGTCGATCCGCTGGCCGACATCGAGACGATCGAGACCGAGCTGCTGTATGCCGATCTCGAGCAGGCCGAGCGGCGGCTCGAGCGGGTCAGCAAGACCGCCAAGAGCGGCGACAAGCGGGCGATCGCCGAGGCCGACTGGCTGCGGCGCCTGGTCGAGGCGCTGCAGGCCGGCGAGCCGGCGCGCACGCTGCCGCCCCCTGCCGACGCGCCTGACGCGATGGTGATGCTGTCGCCGCTGACCGCCAAGCCGGTGCTGTTCGTCGCCAACGTCGAGGAGGGGTCGACTGAGGTGCCGCCCGGGATCCTCGAGCACGCCCGCTCCCACGGCGCCGCGGCAGTCGCGATCTCAGCGCGGCTTGAGTCCGAGCTGTCCGAGCTCGACGAGGCCGACGCGGCCGCGATGCGCGCCGATCTCGGGCTCAGTGAATCGGGGCTCGAGGCGGTCGTGCGCGGGGCGTTCGAGCTGCTCGAGCTGATCGCCTTCTTCACCGCCGGCGAGGACAAGCCGGCGCAGTCATGGCATCTGCGCCGGGGGCTGTCGGTGTGGACCGCCGCGGGCATGATCCACAGCGACATCCAGCGCGGGTTCGTCCGCGCCGAGGTGATCCCGTGGGATGCGCTCGTGCAGGCCGGCGGCTACGCGGGCGCCCGCGACCGTGGCGCGCTCCGGCTCGAGGGCCGCGACTATGCCGTCGCCGATGGCGACGTGATCACCGTCAAGTTCACGCCGTAGCGCGGCCTCTCAGAGGTCGCCCAGCCCGGTCGCCTTCTCGAGCCGGTCTGCGAGCCGGTTCAGGCCGTAGCCTCGCGCGGCCTCGGCGCCGGCTACGAGCTCGGTCGGGCGATCGGGTGGGCGCTCGAGCGCGACGATCCGCAGCGTCGCGATGTCCTTGAACGCGCGCAGCTCGTCGGCCTGCTCGGTCAGCGCTGCGCGAACGCGCGGACGCTCGGTCACCGCCGGCGTCAGCGCCGCCTCGAGCGAGCCGTAGCGCTCGAGCAGCTCGGCGGCGGTCTTCGGACCGATCCCCTGTGCGCCGGGTAGACCATCGGACGGGTCGCCGCGCAGCGCGATGAAATCGGGCACGAGGCTCGGGGAAATCCCGTAGCGCTTGCGGACCTCGGCGGCGTCGACCTCCTCGAAGCCGGTCGTCCCGGACTTCAGGTAGAGCACGCGGACGCGCTCCCCGACGCACTGGTACATGTCGCGATCGCCGGTCACGATCAGCGTCTCACCGCCGGCCTCGGTCTCGAGCTCGGCCAGCGATCCGAGCAGATCGTCGGCCTCGAGCTCGTCGCTGCTCATGTTCGACCAGCCGAACCGCTCAAAGAACGCCGGCGCCTGCTCGAACTGCCACGCGAGCGGGTCGGGCACCGGCGGACGGGCGGCGTGGTAGTTCGGATACAGCTCGACGCGATAGCGCGCCGCCTCGGCGCCGAAGCAGAAGACGATCGCGCGCGGGCGGCGGTCGGCGGCGATCCGCAGCGTCGCGTTGGTCGCGCCGAGCAGGGCGTTGACCGATTGGCCCTCGCTGCCCTTGATCGAGTCGGGCAGCGCGAAGAACGACCGGTACAGCAGAAACGGGGCATCGATCGCGAGCAGCGGTCCGGACACTGTCAGCAGCCTAGTGATCGACGGTTGCGCGCAGCGTTCCGCGCGCGCCGCGGTTGCGCGCCGCGTTCCGCGGGCAGATAGGGTGCTGCCATGGCCCCGCGCAAAGCTTCAGACGTGTTCGTCGAGTGCCTCGAGGCCGAAGGCGTCCAGTACGTGTTCGGGATTCCCGGCGAGGAGACGCTCGACCTCAGCGAGTCCTTGGCCGACTCATCGATCCAGTTCATCCCGGTCCGCCACGAGCAGGGTGGCGCCTACATGGCCGATGCGATCGGCCGCCTGACCGGCCGCGCCGGCGTCTGCCTCGGGACGCTCGGGCCGGGGGCGACGAACCTCGTCACCGCCGTCGCCGACGCGTTCCTGGACCGCGCGCCGCTGGTCGCGCTGACCGGCCAGTCCGACCTCGAGCGGATGCACAAGGAGTCCCACCAGTACATCGACCTGATCGGGATCCTGCGACCGATCGTCAAGTGGAACGCGCGCGTGTCCTCGCCCGAGATCGTGCCCGAGGTGGTCCGCAAGGCGTTCAAGGTGGCGGAGTCCGAGAAGCCCGGCGCGACTCACCTCGAGCTCCCCGAGGACGTGATGGCCGAGCCGCTGGACGCCAAGCCTCTCCCTCGCCGCGACCCGGTCCAGCCCGAGCCCGGGGGCCGCGAGCTAGAGCGCGCGGCCGAGATCATCGCCAGCGCAGAGAACCCCGTGGCGCTCGTCGGCAACGGCGCGATCCGCGCCCACGCAGGCCGAGCGCTGCGCTACTTCGTCGGCGCGACCGGCATCAGCGCCGCCGAGACGTTCATGGCCAAGGGGCTGCTCGACTACGAGGATCCGCACGCGCTGGGCACAGTCGGATTGCAGTCGCGCGATTACGCGATGGCGGGCTTCGAGGACGCCGACGTCGTGATCGCGGTCGGCTATGACCTGGTCGAGCACGCGCCCGAGCACTGGAATCCCCGCGGCGACAAGCGGATCGTCGTGATCGACAGCGTCGCCGCCGAGATCGACGAGTTCTTCGTGCCCGAGGTCGAGCTGATCGGCGACATCGCCCATGTGCTCTCGCGGCTCGCGGCCAGCTGCCGCCGCGCCTCCCCGAGCTCGGGCTCGAGCCGCCTGCGCGACGTCGTCCTCGGCGCGCTCGGCGACGCCCGCGGCGATGACTCGTTCCCGATGCGTCCACCGCGTGTGCTGTGGGACATCCGCGAGGCGCTCGGCCGCGACGACCTGCTGGTCTCCGACGTCGGCCTGCACAAGCTGTGGATCGGACGGATGTTCCCGGCGCACGAGCCGGGAACGGTCCTGATCGCCAACGGCCTGGCGGGCATGGGCTTCGCGCTGCCGACGGCGATCGGCGCCAAGCTCGTGAACCCCGGGCGCAAGGTCGTCACCGTCAGTGGCGACGGCGGCTTCCTGATGAACTGCCAGGAGCTCGAGACCGCGATGCGTCTCGGCACCGCGGTCGTCAACGTGGTCTGGGAGAACGGGAAGTTCGGCTCGATCGAGTGGAAGCAGGACAAGAAGTTCGGCCGCCACTTCGGAATCGACTTCGGCAATCCCGACTTCGTCAAGCTCGCCGAGTCGTTCGGGATGCCGGCCTGGCGCTGCGCCTCGGCAGGCGAATTCTCCCTGCGCCTCGTCGAGGCCCTGGCCCTCGATGTCCCTTCGCTGATTGTCGTGCCGATCGACTACTCGCTCGATGTCGCGATCTCCGAGGAGCTCGGGACCGAGACGGTCGCGACCTGAGGTCCTGGCGACCTTCAACCTAGGGTCCTGGCGACCTAAAGGGGGTCGCGACCTAGGCTCTGGCGACTCAGGAGGCGGTCAGTCGCCCCGAGCGGGGAAGTGCTCCTCCACGTAGGCCTCGGCGAGTCGCTTCGGCGCGCGCGCCAGCCAGGCCTCGACGACGACCTCCTCGAGCTCGGCGACACCGATCTGCTCGAGCCGGATCAGGACCGACGGGTGACCGTCGAAGTGCGGCGTCGTGAAGAACACGTCGGGCTCGTCGGCCAGCAGCGCCTCCTTGGCGAGCAGATGCTCGACGCGCGCGCCGAGGATCGGCCCGTCGGGCGCCTGATCGCCGAGGGCGCGCAGGTCCGAGTTGCGCAGCGGGCGCTCCCACACGAACAGCTTGTCGTGGACTCGCCACGAAGGGTTGCCATGCATCGGCCGCTCCTCCGTGTCGGGGAGCGCCAGCGCCAGCCGCCGAACGTCGTCCCAGCTCGCCATCAGATCAACGGCGCGCGCGCCTTCTCAGAGGTTCCCCTGGGCCATCTTGCGCAGGTCCATCGCCTCGTTATACGTGTCCTCGTCGACGCCTTTCTCGAGTGCCACCTCGCGCAGCATGCGGCCGCTGCTGGCGGCCTCCTTGACGATCTCCGCCCCCTTGTCGTAGCCGATGTAGGGGTTCAGCGCGGTCGCCGCTGCGAGCGTCGACTCGGCCGAGCGGTGACAGCCTTCCTCGTTCGCCTTGATTCCGTCGACGCACTTCTCGGCCAGCGCACGCGTGGTCGTGCTCAGCAGATGAATCGACTCGAGCAGGTTGCGCGCGATCAGCGGCACCCGCACGTTCAGCTCGAACTGGCCCTGGGTGCCGGCGATCGTGATCGCCGTGTCGTTGCCGATCACCTGGGCGCTGACCTGGATCACGACCTCCGGGATCACCGGGTTGACCTTGCCGGGCATGATCGAGGAGCCCTTCTGGAGCTCGGGCAGGAAGATCTCGCCGATGCCGGCGCGAGGCCCGGAACCGAGCATCGCGAGGTCGTTGCCGATCTTCGTAAGCGAGACGGCGACGACCTTCAGCGCTGCCGACAGCTCGACCAGCGCGTCGCGATTGGCCTGCGCCTCGAACGGATCCTCAGGAGCGCGGATCTCGAGCCCACTCGCCTCAGTCAGGCGCGCGCGGACGCGAATCGCGAATTCCTTGTGCGTGTTCAGCCCGGTGCCCGTCGCCGTACCACCGAGCGGGATCTGCGCCACCTGCGGGAGCGCGTTGCGCACCCTGCGGGCGCCTAGCCGCACCTGAGCCGCATAGCCGCCGAACTCCTGCCCGAGCGTGACCGGGACGGCGTCCATCAGGTGGGTGCGACCGGACTTGACGATGTCGTGGAACTCGGTCGACTTCGCGCTCAGCGAGTTCTCGAGCTGCTCGAGCGCCGGGAGAAGGTCGTGCGTCGCCCGGTCAAGCGCTGCCAGATGCACGGCGGAAGGGAACACGTCGTTTGACGATTGGCCCATGTTCACATGGTCGTTGCGGTGGACGCCGTCACCGGCGAGCGTCGCGATCACCTCGTTGGCGTTCATGTTGCTCGAGGTGCCCGAGCCCGTTTGGAAGACGTCGATCGGGAACTGGTCGTCGAACTCGCCCGCGGCGACCCGGTCAGCGGCGGCGGCGATCCGCTCCGAGCGATCGCTGTCGAGCAGGCCGAGCTCGCAGTTGACGCGCGCGGCCGCGCTCTTGATCCGCCCCAGCCAGTGCACGACCGGCGCGGGGATCGGCTCGCCTGAGATCGGGAAGTTGTCGACCGCCTTGCTCGTCTCCCCGCCCCAGAGCTGTTCCTTCTCCTGAACGCCCATGCCTGCCTGCCTTTCGCTCGTTGTCTGCCTCAAACGCTACCGCGCGGGTGGCGGCGAGCACCGGGCGAGCCGGGCGGCCTCAGCCGCAGAACGCGATCAGCTCGCGGGCCACACCGACGGGATCGTCGTAGGCCATCAGGAATCCGGTGCCCGGGAGCGTTCGCAGTTGCGCGTCCGGGAGCAGATCGAGCGCCTCCTGCGCCCCGGCCAGCGGGAACCTCGGATCCTCCTCCGCCCACAGCAGCAGCACCGGCGCGCGGATCTCGGGGTAGCAATCGAGCAGGTGCCGCTGCGCTTCACGCGGCCAGCGGCGAGCGAACTTGGCCCACGACCGCGCCCGGTTGCCGTTGCCACCGACGTCGGCAAACGCGTGACGGATGAGGTCGCGCGCGGCCGGGTTGCGCTGCAACGAGAGCTGCTCGCCGACCGACGGCCTGAACACCAGCTTGGCGCCGTGCGACAGGACGCGATCGAGCCCCGGCACCGCCCCGGCGCTGCACGCGAGCCGCCACGCCGTCCGCTTGCCCGGATTCGCCGGCTGGCGATGCAGGTGATTGGACATCAGCACCAGCCGCTGCGGATCGAGGCGACCGGTGGTGACCGCCCGCAGCGCCAGCTCGGCGCCGATGTCGTGGCCCGCGATCCTCGGCCGCGGGCCGGCAACCTCACGGCAGAACCCCGCGATCACATCGGTCAGCCAATCCGGCGTGTACGGATGGCGGGGGCGGTCCTCGGAGTCGCCGTGCAGCGGGAGATCTGGCAGGACCACCCGGAAGCGCGCCGACAGCGGGGCGACGACGGGCTCCCATTCCCGGTGCGAGAGGCCGAGTGAATGAAGCAGCGCGAGCGGCGGCCCGGTCCCAGTCTCGCGATATGCCACCCTTGCACCGTCAGCATGGTGGTAGAGCCGGAGCTTCATCGTGGGATCGTCGCAGCCCGGCAGCGGCCGCGCCGGTCGCCCGCCTGCAGGCTAGCTCGCCGCGTTAGCCCGTCGCGAGCATCGGCAGGGCCGCCGGCGCCGCTCCAGCGTCCGGTTCGAAGGGCTCCGAGCTTGGACAGCTGTTCGAGACTCGGCGCAGAAAATCAACCGAATTTGCGCACTTCGTACGTCCCTTGGTGATCTTCGTGCCGAGATGTTGTGCAATAGCTCCACGAGGCTCGCAAACCCTCCTCAAAAGCGGCGAAATGCACTGCATGGAACCACTTACCAGGAGTCCGTTGGGCCTCTCAACGTCGCAGGCTGCTCGCGCGCTTGGTGTGTCTCTCGGCACGATCCGTCGCTGGTCGGACATGGGTTATCTCCAGTCCTACCGGACCCCCGGCGGCCAGCGTCGGTTCAGCCACGAGCAGATCGAGCAGTTCATCGGCACGCTCCAGCGCGATACGAGCCGCGACCGCGACTCGCAGCAGATCGCGATCTAAAGCTAGCCGGCACCAGCCTCTTTGATACGGCGCTCCATGTCGAGCTCCGTATCGAAGTCGGCGGCATCGGCGTGTCGGTAGTCAACCCCCTCGCCGGTCAGTAGCTCGGCCAGCACCTCAACGTAGCGCTCGTCGAGTTGCGTCCCCGCGACTCGACGCAGCTCGCGCAACGCCTCGAACGAGCTCATCCGCGTCCTGTACGTGTCGCTCGCGGTCAGCGTGTCGTAGACCTCGGCGACCGAGATGATCTTCGCGATTTCAGGGATCTGGTCCGCCGGCAGGCCGCGCGGGTACCCGCGCCCGTCGATCCGCTCGTGGTGCGAGAGCACGATCTCGGCGACCGGGCCGTACATGCCGAGGTCCTTCAGCATGTCGGCGCCCAGCTCGGGATGGCGCTGGATCGCCACCCAATCCTCGTCGGTCAGCGTCCGCCCCCGCTCGGCAACCCGATCGGACAGCGCGAAGTGGCCGATGTCGTGCAGAAGCCCGGCCGTGTGGGCGAGCTCGCATTCCTGCGCGTTCATCCCAACCGAGCTCGCCATGTCGCGGGCGAACCGCGCCACCGCCGCGGCATGCCGCGCAGCCCGCTGATCGCGAATATCGAGCGAACGCATCAGACCGGCCAGCACGCCCCAGGAGAGGGAGACGTATTGCTCGGCGCGCTGCTCTGCCTTGCCGACCAGCCGTGCTTGGTAAGAGAAGGCCACGAGAGCGAGGAAGGCGAAGATTATCCCCGCGATCCCGAGGATCACGTAGATCGCCGCGCCTGCAACGGCGAGCCCAACATTGATCGCGATCGTCGGCAACAGCCGGCGCCAATCACGAACGCTCCACCCCTTGCTGGGCCCGTCCATCGCCGTGAACAACCCGGCGACGATGCACCATGAGGCAGCGAGCCCGCCGAACGCTACGACACCGAGCAGGACATAGAACTCCACCGCGTGCTGATCGGAGATACCGACGGCGCGGATGACCGTGCCCATCCCGAGCGCGGGCAGGCCCGCGCCCAATAGGTTCACGGCAAGGGCCCGCCGACGCGTCGGAATGACCCGTGACGTTGCAAGCTCGGCGATGGCACTCGCGACGAAGGCAGACGTCGGACCGAGAAAGGTCGCTGCGAGCATGTCGACGAGGAACGACGCCGACACTCGCCGTCGCTGACCGCCGACCAGATTGGCCGCGCCAAGACCTGTGCAAAGCGCCGCTACACCTAGAACCGCGGTGAGCGCCCCAACGTGATCATCGGAAGCTACGAGTGCTGCCCACGCACCGCACACAAGCCAACCAGCGAAGGCAAATATGCCTACGCTCGGCGACCCACGCGTTCTGGGCTGCGCTTCATCGCCCACGGGCAGAGATTACCGCGCGTTCCGAGATCAACGCACAATGCAACAAAAACTGTGAAACCTTACTGGTGGATCAGCCGCCGCCGAAATGCATAACACCCTCCAATCGAGCACTTTCCTGTTGGCGTCGCCATCATCACTCTGGTTCCGGACACTCCCGCCCGACCACGCTTTCGGGCCTGGTTGGGAGCTTGCCGGCGCCAAACGCTTCAGGCTCTGCACAAGTTCTGTTGAAAAAGCTGTGCAATTGTAAGCCTAAACCCTGGTCATCGCAACATTTGCCCCGACCTTTCCCTTGCATGCGTTATCTAAAGACGAGCGAAGCGGCGGCGTTGTTGAACGTCAGCCCGAACACGTTGAGGGCCTGGGAGCGGCGCTTTGGCTTCCCCAAGCCGCAGCGCTCGCCGGGCAAGCACCGCCTGTTCACGCACGGCGAAGTGGCTGCTCTGCGCGATGCTTTGCAGGAGGGGCTGTCGATCTCTTCGGCCGTTTCCCGCGCGCGCGAAGGCCTGGCGGCCGACAGCAACTCGCTGATGGGAGCGCTCGTCTCCTACGAGCGCGAACGGGCCGACGCGGCGATTGAGGCGGCGCTGGCGCTGCGGTCGGTCGATCGGTCGGTCGAGGAGGTGCTGCTGCCGACGCTCGACGAGATCGGTCGCCGCTACACGCTCGACTCAGCCGCCTGGGCGTTCGCCGCTCACTGGGGCGCGGATTGGCTGCGTCGGGCGCAACGGCTCGCACCGCCTCCGGTCCGGCCGGTGTCGATCGTCGTCGGTGACGCCTCGCGCGACGAGCTCGACCCCGACGCGCCGCACATCCGCGCGCTCGAGCTGTTCTGCGTCCGCGCCGGGATCAGCGTGCTGAGCCTGTCGGCACGCGGCGTCGCGGGGATCGCCGACGCGCTCGCCGTGCACCGCCCGAACGTGGTCGTGCTCGCCGGCGGCTACCTCGACGATGACGAGGTAGCGCGGTGGGCGTACGCGGTCCGGCTCGCGGCCGGCGCGATGCCGGTCGCCGTGTACCGGCGCGGCGCTCAGCGCGTGCGAATGCGGACCACGGGCACGAGCGTGCTCCCGGCCGGGGCCGGCGAGGCGCAACAGCGCCTGCTCGAGCTGATCGACATCGAGCAGAGCGGCGGCGCCATCCCGGCGATGCCGCACGTCAGCGAGTCGGGCGAGCTCAGCGGCGAAGCCCGCACGGTCAGCCTGTAGCGACCGGCCTTAGGGCAACCCTTCCAACGTTGTTCCCGATAATGGGGCACAACGTTGGAATCATCCGCGCGCAACCGCCGGCGACCGCCCCCCGCCCGCAACCGCCGGCGACCGCCCCCCGCCGGCAACCGCCCCCCGAAAACCCCCCCTACCCAGCGGGCCGCGTGATCGCCGCCGGACGCACCGGCTCGGCGCTCCGCACACCGGCGCCCGCCGCCGCAGCCCTCTGCTCGAGGCGCTCCAGAAGCCGGTCGCGGGCCTGCGCGGGAGACTCGCCTAGGCGGCAGACGGTGCTCGCACCGGTGTCCGGCACGGCGCCGCGATAGTCGAATACGACGACCTCCTGGACCACGCCGCGGACCGCGTACACGAGCCGCCCGATTGAATCGAGCGTCACCCGGTGCCCGGTCAGCACAACCGCGTGCGGGTCCAGCGCCCGGAGGGCGCGGCCGAGGCGGGCCGGGTCGATCGCAGGCGAGATCTGCAGCGACCGGAGGCCGGCGCGGCGAAGGATCAGCTCGAGCGCCTGGGCGTGGAGCGAGTCGAGGTCGAGGCGAGCCGAAGCGTCGAAGATCAGGACGCCCTCGGGACGCGTCGCGGGCGGCGCCAGCCGCTTCAGAGCTGACAGCCAGCCGGTTCCGAACCGCCAGGCGAACTCGTACTCCGCGCTCGCGCCGTCGGGATCGGCATGGGCGGCGATCGCTTCGAGCAGGACCTCCTCGACCGTGCGCTCGACCGAGCGCAGCGTCAGGCTCTCCTCGAGCAGCCGGTTGGCCCTCTCCTCATCGAAGCTTGCAAACGCGCTCGCCAAGCGCGTGGACGACGAGGGCCCCTCGCCGCGTTCGCGGGCGAGCGAGATCGCCGAGGAGACATTGTGCGTCTCGGCGAGCGCGAGCCGCAGCGACTCGATCTCGGCCAGCGCGTATTGGCGGTGCCCGCCCGGCGAGCGGTGCGGCCGCGGGAAGCTGTAGCGGCGCTCCCAGCTGCGAAGCGTGTTCGGACTGACGCCGAGCATGACGGCAGCCGCGTTCGTCCGTATCCCATTCATCCTGGGGATTTATCGACAGATCCGCCCGTCTTTGCAACAGGCGCAACGTGCCCTGCACGATGGCCGCCGCCGTGCACGTGGAAGGAATTGCGCCGCGCGCGTCGTAGCGCCGACGGCCCGAGACCCGTCGCGGCCAGGGTCCTCGAGCACGGGCCTCCTACAATCACGCGCCCAGTGTCGAGCCCGGACCAGCCACGCAATCCACCCCACCGCCAGGTCGATCCACGCGCGTCGTTCCCAGAGCTCGAGGAGCGCGTGCTCCAGCGCTGGCGGGATCGTGACGTGTTCGCAGAATCGGTCCGCCGCCGCGCCGGCGCCCCGCACTGGGGGTTCTACGAGGGTCCGCCGACCGCCAACGGCTCGCCCGGCTCGCACCACGTGCTGGCGCGTGTGTTCAAGGACATCTTCCCCCGCTACAAGACGATGCGCGGCTTCTACGTCGAGCGCAAGGGGGGCTGGGACTGCCACGGCCTGCCGGTTGAGCTCGCGGTCGAGGCCGAGCTCGGCTTCACCTCCAAGGACGACATCGAGCGCTACGGGATCGCCGAGTTCAACGCCCGTTGCCGCGAGAAGGTGCTCAGCCACGTCGAGGACTGGAACCGGCTGACCGAGCGGATCGGATTCTGGATCGATCTCGACGACGCCTACAGGACGCTCGACGCCGAGTACATCGAGTCGGTCTGGTGGGCGCTGAAGACGATCCACGACCGCGGGCTGCTGTACGAGAAGCTCAAGGTCGTTCCGTACTGCACGCGCGACGGAACGACGCTGTCGAGCCACGAGCTCGGCCAGCCCGACGTCTACCAGACGGTGCTCGACCCCTCCGTTTACGTGCGGCTGCCGGTGATCACGGCGCCGAGCGAGAGCGCCGCGAAAACGGGTGATGAGCTGCTGGTCTGGACGACGACGCCGTGGACGCTGGTCTCGAACGCTGCGGTCGCTGCCGACCCCGACCTGAGCTACGTCAGGGCGCGCAGCGAGGGCACGGTCTTCATCCTCGCCGAGGCACTGCTCGAGCGCGTGCTCGGCCCCGGCGCCGAGATCCTCGACCGCTTCCCGGGCCGCGAGCTCGAGGGCGTCCGCTACGAGGCCCCGTTTCCCTACATCGAGAGTGAGGCGTACGGCCCGCTCGGCCACACCGTGCTGCTCGGCGACTTCGTCACCGCCAGCGACGGCACCGGGCTCGTGCACACGGCGATCGCGTTCGGCGAGGACGACTTTCGCCTCGGCGAGCAGTACGGGCTGACCGTCGTCAATCCGGTCCGGCTCGACGGCACCTACGACGAGCGGATCGGCCCGTACGCGGACCGCTGGGTCAAGGACGCCGACGCCGATCTGATCGAGGACCTCCGCAGCCGTGGCCGGGTGCTGCGCTCCGAGAACTACGAGCACTCCTACCCGCACTGCTGGCGGTGCGGGACGCCGCTGATCTACTACGCAAAGCCGTCGTGGTACATCGGCACCAGCGAGATCAAGGACCGGCTGCTCGCCTCCAACGAGAGCGTCAACTGGCACCCCGAGCACGTCAAGCACGGCCGCTTCGGCAAATGGCTCGAGAACAATGTCGACTGGGCGCTGTCGCGCGAGCGCTATTGGGGAACGCCGCTGCCGGTGTGGCGTTGCGCCAACGAGCACCTGACCGTGATCGGCTCGTTCGCCGAGCTCGAGGCGCTGACGCACGTACCGCTGCCCGACCCGCACCGCCCGTTTGTCGACGAGCAGAGCTTCCCGTGCCCCGAGTGCACGGAGCCCGCGACCCGCGTGCCGGAAGTGATCGACGTGTGGTTCGACTCGGGCTCGATGCCATTCGCCCAGTTCCACGCGCCCCACCACAACCGGGCTCATTTCGAGGAGCGCTTCCCGGCCGACTTCATCTGCGAGGCGCTCGATCAGACGCGTGGCTGGTTCTACTCGCTGCTCGCGATCTCGACGCTGTTGTTCGACCGCTCGAGCTACCGCAACGTCGTCTGCCTAGGCCTGATCCTCGACGAGGAGGGCCGCAAGATGTCGAAGTCGCTCGGCAACGTCGTCGCCCCGTGGGAGGTGATCGACACCTACGGCGCCGACGCGTTCCGCTGGTACTTCTTCACCTCAAAGCACCCGTGGGACGGCTACCGCTTCTCGCTCGAGACGATCGGCGAGTCGGTCCGTCAGTTCCTGCTGCAGCTGTGGAACACCTACGGCTTCTATGTCCTGTACGCAAACGCCAACGGGATCGACCGCGCGCCCGCGCCGGCGGCCACCGCCGAGACCGAGCTCGACCGCTGGATCGTCTCGCACCTGCACGCGACGACCGAGACCGTGACCGAGCGCCTCGACCAGTTCGACGCGACCGGCGCCGGCCGCGCGCTCGCGGCGTTCGTCGACGACCTCTCAAACTGGTACGTGCGCCGCTCGCGCCGGCGCTTCTGGGACGGCGACCCTGCCGCTTTCGCGACGCTCCACATGGTGCTGGTGACGGTCGCCAAGCTGCTGGCGCCGTTCTGCCCGTTCCTCGCCGATGAGATCTACGACAACCTCGACGGCGGCGAGGCGAGCGTCCACCTCACGGACTTCCCCGCGGCCGGCGCATGCGACGCGACGCTCGCGCGCCAGATGGCGATCGCCCGCGAGACCGTCCGGCTCGGGCTAGCGGCTCGTGGCCAGGCGAAGATCAAGGTGCGCCAGCCGCTACGCGCGGCCGTCGTCGTCGCCACCGGCTCCGAGCGCGAGGCGATCGAGCAGCTGTCCGAGATCGTCCGCGACGAGCTCAACGTACGCGAGCTGCGGTTCGTGTCCGAGGCCGACGAGCTCGGCGAGATCGAGGTCAAGCCCAACTACCGCTCGCTCGGCCCGCGCTTCGGCAAGCAGATGCCGCTCGTCGCCGCGGCGATCGCCGCGCTTGACCCGTCGACCCTGCGTGAGCAGCGGACGGTCGCGATCTCGATCGGTGGCCAGGACCACGAGCTCGATGCCGAGGATCTGCTGATCTCGATGAAGCCGCTGGCGGGCTACCAGGTCGAGCGCGAGGGCTCGCACGCCGTCGCGCTCGAGCTCGAGATCGACGACGAGCTGCGAGTCGAGGGTTGGGGGCGCGAGATCGTCCGCGCGATCCAGCTCGCGCGCCAGGACGCCGGCCTCGAGATCACCGACCGGATTTCACTCACGCTCGACGGCGACGAGCAGCTGCTCGCCGCCGCACGCGCACATCAGGACTACATCTGCGCTGAGACGCTCGCGGTCGCGGTCAGCTACGAGTCGCTGAACGGAACCGCGCCCGTCATGATCGACGGGCGCGAGTTGCGGATCGGCGTCGCGCTGGCCTGACTACGCCAGCGCCGGCTCGAGCTCGGCCTCGAGGCGCTTCTTGGGATACGCGCCGATCACGGTCTTCGCCGGCTGCCCATGGCGGAACAGGATCAGCGTCGGGATCGACATGATGTTGAAGGCCAGAGCGGTCTGCTGGTTCTCGTCGGTGTTCATCTTGACGACCTTCAGCTCGCCCGCCCGCTCCTTCGCGATCTCCTCGACCACCGGTGCGACCATGCGACACGGCCCGCACCAGGGCGCCCAGAAGTCAACGAGGACGGGGACGTCTGACTCGATGACCTCGGCCTGAAAGTTGTTATCTGTGACTTCGCTGACGGTGCCGGCCATTTGTCGGGGCTCCTTTTCGGGGTTACTTCAGAAAGTATAGCGCGGGTGTCGAGGGATCTGGTTGGGGCTGCGCTGCAAGCAGCGCAGCGTCCGTGGGGCCGAAAACTCCGAGCTGTCGCGGGCACCGGTCACTAGCCTACGGTGTGCACGCGATGCCGGACCCGACCAACAGCGAGATCGCCGCCGCGCTGGACGAGCTCGGAGACCTGTACGAGCTCGACGGCGCGATCATCCACCGGATCGTCGCCTACCGCAACGCCGCCAAGGCGGTCCGCGAGGCGACCGTGTCGGTCTCGGCTCTCGCCCGCGAGGGCCGCGCCACCGAGCTTCCCGGGGTCGGGGGCATCATCCAGGAGAAGGTGATCGCGCTCGCCGACGATGGAGCGATCCCGGCGCTCGTGAAGCTGCGGGCCAAGTTCCCGCCGGGGCTGATCGAGATGACGCGGCTGCCGGGGCTCGGACCCAAGCGCGCCCGCCGGTTGTACGAGGAGCTCGGGATCGACTCGCTCGAGTCGCTGGGCGCGGCGGCGCGGGAGCAGCGGATCCGCGCGCTGAAGGGGTTCGGCCCGAAGGCCGAGGAGAGCATCCTCGCTGCGCTCAACGAGGCCGGCGCCGGCGCGCCCCGCGCGCGCTTCGTGCTCGACCGAGCGCTCGCCGTCGGCGAGCGGTTGCTCGCCGAGCTCCGCCGCCATCCCGCCGCCGAGCGCGTCGAGCTCGGGGGCTCGGCCCGCCGCTGGGCCGACAGCGTCAAGGACCTCGATGTGATCGCGACCGCGACCGACCCACTCGCGCTCGCGCGCGCGGCCGCGGAGCTCGAGCTGGTCGAGTCGGCCGGCACCCCCAGCGAGGCGGGCGTCAGGCTGCGGACCCACACCGGGCTGCCTGTCGACCTGAAGATCGTCGCGCCCGACCAGTTCGGCAACCTGCTCCAGCACTTCACCGGGTCCAAGCAGCACAACATGGCGCTGCGCGACGCCGCCGTCCGGAAGGGCCTTCACGTGTCTGAATACGGTGTCCTCGACGACGCCACCGGCAGGACCCATCGGTGCGCGACCGAGGCCGAGGTCTACGAGCTGCTCGGGATGGGGTACATCGAGCCCGAGCTGCGCGAGAACCGCGGCGAGCTCGAGGCCGCCGCCAAGGGCACCCTGCCGGCGCTGATCGAGCGCGGGGACCTGCGGGGCGACCTGCATTCGCACACGACCGCCTCCGACGGGACCGCCTCGATCGAGGAGATGGCGAGCGCCGCGCGCGATGCGGGCTATGAGTACCTCGCGATCACGGACCACTCGGCGAGCTTCGGCTTCGGCGACGACCTGTCCTCGGATCGCTTGCGCGAGCACATCGACCGGATCCGGTCCGTATCGGTGCAGGGGCTTCAGCTGCTCGCCGGATCGGAGGTCAACATCCTCCCTGACGGCTCGCTCGACTACGACGACGACGTGCTGGCCGAGCTCGATTGGGTCGTCGCCAGCGTGCACTCCTCGTTCCGGATGGAGTCGGACGCGATGACCGAGCGGATCATCCGCGCGGTCGAGCACCCGCTCGTCGACGTGCTCGGTCACCCCTCGGGCCGCAAGATCGAGCGCCGCGCCCCGTACCCGTTCGACGTCGAGGCGGTGATCGCGGCTGCACTTCGGGCCGGCACGATGCTGGAGATCAACTCAAGCCCTGACCGCCGCGATTTGAACGACGTCAGCGCGCGCGCAGCGAGCGCCGCCGGCGTGCCGATCGTGATCAGCTGCGACGCCCACAGGGTCACCGGGTTCGAGGTCGCGCGGTATGGGATCGCGACCGCGCGGCGCGCATGGCTGACCGCCGGCGACGTCGCCAACACACGGCCGTGGACCGGGGTCTCGGCGCTGCGCTCGCGAAACCGGCTGGCGGCGTGAGGTGGCTCCTCGCCGGCGCCGCGGCGGCGCTGTTGGTGGCGGGCTGCGGCGGTGGCTCGGCGAGCAGTAGCTCGACGCCGCCGAGCACGAGCTCGGCGCCCGAGACAACTAGCTTGACGACCACCTCAACAGCAGCGAGCAGCACCGCCAGCGCCGTCACGCTCGCGCGCGGGTTTCGCCTATACAGCTCGGCGTTCCGCAACGGCGGCAAGATCCCCGCCCGCTATACCTGCGACGGCCTCGACGTGTCGATCCCGCTGGCGTGGTCGGGCGTGCCGGCGAACGCCCGGGAGCTCGTCCTGATCATGCGCGACCCCGATGCACCGAGCGGCAACTTCGTGCACTGGGCGGTCGCCGGCATCACCCCGACCGCCCGTCTGCCCTTCGGGATCGAGGGCCGCAACTCGTTCGGCACGCTCGGCTACCGGGGCCCGTGCCCGCCGCGCGGCAAGACGCACCATTACGTGATCACGCTGAACGCCCTCGGCGGCCCGTCGAACCTGAAGACGGGGTTCACCGCCGACCAGCTCCGCACCGCCGCGGTCGGCATCGCGACGCTGATCGGGACGTACTCACGCCCGTGACCGGCGACCCCACCCGCTGATCCGCAGCCCGCCGCCCAGACGACGATCGGGATTACCCCGAGCGTCGCGACGCCGCGGTGCAGTCTCCACCCGCGCTGGATCGCGACGAACCACACCAGCCCCGATACACATAGCACCGCCGCGACGAAGAAGTTCAGGCGGAGCCCGAGGATGTGGTTGGAGTAGTCGATCCGCAGCGTCTCCTCGAACATCCGAAAGCCGCTGTAGCCGGCGACGTACAGCGCGAACAGCCCCGGTGCCTTGACGCGGCGGGTGTGGCCGAGCCACACCAGGAAGCCGGCGAGCGACAGGTTCCAGATGATCTCGTACAGGAATGTCGGCTGGAAGGTCGCGTACTGCTCATAGCCGGGCGGGCGGTGGGCCAGGTCGATCTTCAGCGCCCATGGCAGCGTGCTCGGCTTGCCGAACAGCTCCTGGTTGAAGTAGTTGCCGATCCGTCCGATCGACTGCGCGACCAGCAGGGCCGGCGCGGCCGCGTCCATGAATGCGGGGATGTTCGCGCCGCGGCGCCGGAGCACCCACAGCCCGGCGAGCGTCCCGCAGGCAATTCCGCCCCAGATCCCGAGGCCACCCTTCCAGATCGCGAACGGGCCCCACCAGTGGGGCGGGATCTGGCTCGGGGTCGTGATCAGGAAGTAGATCCGGCCGCCGATCAGCCCGGCCGGGAACCCCCACAGTGCGACCTCGTTGACGAGCTCGGGATCGCCGGAGCGCCGGCGCGTGATCAGGATCGCCGCGGCGACCGCGAACACGTACGCGATCCCATAGGCGTGAAAGAAGAACGGCCCCAGATGCAGGCCGTTCGAAGCTGGGCTCGGAATGAAGCCGGTCCCGATCATCAAGGCAGCAGTCTAGGGAGGACGTCACCAGCGATCGTTTCGTCGATCGCGGCGTGCGTGAACGGCACCAGCAGCCCGGCCGCCCGCGCGGCGTAGTCCGGGCGCGGGTCGTCGATCGCCGCGCGGATCGGGCCCGACAGGTCCTCGCCGACCAGCCTCGGGTCGAGCCGCGCGGTGAGCTCGCGGGCCGGGTACGGGCCGGGCGCCGGCGTCGTCACGAGCTGGCAGCCATCGGCCATCGCCTCGAGCGGCGCGATCCCGAAGTCCTCGCGCTTCGGGGCCGCGATGAACACCCGCGTTCGGCGCAGCAGTGCGCGGTACTGCTCGCGCGGCATCCGCCCTGCCGCCTGGACCCCGTCGGCTGCGTACGGGAGCGCGTCGGTCCCGGCCACGAGCAGCGTCTCACCGGGTCGGCGGGCACGCTGCCAGCTCTCGATCACGAACTCGAGCCTGCGCTTTTCCGGGTTGCCGGCGTACGTGAGCGCGAGCACGTCGCGGTCGGCCGCCGGCGGTCCTGACGCCTGCACCGGCACCGGCACCACGATGCTGTGCGGGCGCGCACCCTTGAGCGGGTCGAGCGAGTGCTCGCTCATCGTCAGCACCAGCGGCGCCTCTGTCAGCCGCCGGCGCTCGACGACGCGCTGCCAGACGCCGTGGCGCCCCGGGCGATTCTCGGCCGCAAGGCAGTCGAGCCAGATCGCGCCCGGCGCCGGCCACAGCAGCGCCGCCGTGATCGAGCAGTAGACGACGACCCGCGGATGGTGGGCGGCGATCGCGCGCTCGGCGGCCTCGCGCGCCCCGCGCGCCTGGACGTAGTCGGTCAGCGCGAACGTCCGCACCTGCGGCGGCGTGCCGGAGCCGGCGCGCTGGACGCTCGCGCCGGCACGGCTGAACGCCTGCGCGAGCTCGTTGGTGGCCGCGCGCCAGCCGATCGTGCCGTCGTGCGAGACGACGAGGATGTCCAGCGAGGCCACCGGCTGCTAGGCCCCCGGGCGCACGCGCCCGCGGGTCGAGTTACCGTTGAGCTCGAACAGGTTGGTGCGAAAGCCTGGCGTCCGGACGAGCCTGATCGGCTTCAAGGGCGAGGTCTGCTCGATGTAGAAGCGAGCACCGTCGCGCTCCTCGATCGCGGTCACGGCCGATGACTGGCGGCGCCACGCCAGCGCCCAGATGATCGCGAACCCGGTGGCGACCGCCGGGACCTGCGGCAGCGTGAACGCCAGCGCCCCGGCGCCGAGCGTCGAGAACAACAGCGGCCACAGACGGTTCAGGACTGTGCGGCCGGGGTGGATGTCTGGCAACGTCGGTTGCGTCCGTGCGCTTGCCAGCAACGATGCGATCGGTGGGTTCGTGTTCCCACGCCGGCCGATCCAGATCCCGATCAGGGCCGCGATCAGCCACCATCCCGCCACCAGCGGGACGAACAGCGCGCCGCCGTTGTCGCTCGAGCCCGCCAGCGTCACGGCCGCGAGGGCGGTGGCCGCGGCCGCGCAGATCAGGACTGTCGTGCGGAGAAACTCAGTGAAGCGCATCAGTCGGCGACCAGCATCGCGAGCAGCTCCTGCACGCCGCTGGTCCCGTCGATCACGATATCCGCCTCGGTGGTGATTTCGGAAGGTCCTTCGTCCGAGCGCACGCCGACCCGCACCGCGCGCTGCAGCTGGCCTTCCTGCACGAGCTTGGCGAGCGCGCGGAAGGCATCGAGATCGGTCGAGTCGTCGCCGACGTAGAGCGCCGCGTCGACGTCCAGATCGGCTAGGAACGACTCGATCCCGGCGCCCTTGTCGATTCGGACGGGGGGCCGGACCTCGAGCACCTTGCGACCCCAATGGGTTACGAGCCCGACCTCCTGCGCCCGCTCGGCGATCGCGTCGATCGCGGCCCGCGCCGCCTCCTCGTCGGGCGCTCCGCGCCAGTGAAAGGCGGCGATCGCGCCCTTGTCCTCGAGCCGGACGCGGCGCCGGCGCAGATCGCCGGTGTCGGCCTCGCGCGCGAACTCGCGAATCCGGCGGACCCAGTCCTCGACGCCGGGCTCGAGCACCGATTCGGTCCAGCCCGAGCGCAGCAGCTCGACTCCGTGCGAGCCGAGGTAGGAGATCGAGCCGATCGAAACCATCGCACGCGCCTCGGAGGCACGGCGGCCGCTGACGCACGCGACGACGCCGTAGCGGTTGGCGACACGGATCAGCAGCTGGCGGGTGCCCTCGGGCACGTGCGCATCGGACGCGTGCTCGACGATCGGCGCCAACGTCCCATCGATGTCGAACAGGATCGCGGCCCGGGCCGGATCCGCGCGCAACGGCGCGAGCGCCTCGGAGAGGAGCGCAGACGTCACGACTCTAGTATGCCGCCACATGGCCGCGCCCGGCACCGCCATCTTCCCGCGCCTTGATGCCGAGCCTGACCGCGAGGCCATGCGCTTCGGCGAGGAGGCGCTGAGTTATGACGAGCTGAGCGCGGCTGCAGCCGCGGTTGCCGCCGGACTCGCCGGCGTGCGTCGCGCGGCGCTGCTCGCGGTGCCATCGCTGCAGACGTGCGTCGCGTGTGTCGGCGCGCTCGCCGCCGGCGTCGCGCTCGTGCCGATCAGCCCCGACTCGGGCGAGCAGGAGCTCGCCCACATGCTCGCCGACAGCCGGCCCGAAGCGCTGCTGGCACCGGGCGACGCGGAGCTACCGGAAGCCATGCGAGAGCTGCCGAGGGTTGCTGCGAGGACGGCCGGGGGCGGACGCGGCGAGCTACGCGACAACAGCGGCCCCGAGCAGACCGCCGCGATCCTGTACACGTCGGGAACGACGGGGCCTCCGAAGGGCGTGCAGATCCCTCGGCGGGCGATCGCGACCAACCTCGATGCGATCTTCGACGTGTGGCAATGGACGGCCGCGGACCGTCTCGCCCACGCGCTGCCGCTGTTTCACGTCCACGGCCTGATCCTCGGCGTCGTCGGCGCGCTGCGTCGCGGCGGTTCGTTCGAGCATCTCGGGCGGTTCTCGCCGGACGCGGTGACGGCCGGGCTCGCGCGCGGCGCGACGATGCTGTTCGGGGTCCCGACGATGTACCACCGGCTCGCGGTCGCGGCGCAGGACGATCAGCGCCTTCGCGAGGGGCTGCGGGAGGCGCGGCTGCTCGTGTCCGGCTCGGCGCCGCTGCCGCCCACCGTTCACCGCCGGATCGAGCAGCTCACCGGCCAGCGGATCGTCGAGCGCTACGGGATGACCGAGACGATGATGAACTGCGCGATGCGAGCCGACGGCGATCGCGCCCCCGGGTACGTCGGGCCGCCGGTTCCGGGCGTCGAGGTGCGACTCGTCGACGAGGACGGCGCGCAGCTCGAGATCGACGACGACGAGACCTTTGGCGATCTCCAGATCAAGGGCCCGAACCTGTTCACCGGTTACCTGAATCGCGAGCGGGACACGGCCGCGGCGATGGATGGCGACTGGTTTCGCACGGGCGACATCGCGACCCGGCGCCGGAGCGGCGAGTACCGGATCGTTGGCCGCCGGTCGACGGATCTGATCAAGAGCGCTGGCTACCGAATCGGCGCCGGCGAGATCGAGACTTCGCTGCTGGACCACCCCGACGTCAGCGAGGTCGCTGTCGCGGGCGTGGCCGATGAGGATCTCGGGCAGCGAGTCGTCGCGTGGGTCGTGCTGCGCGACGGCGCCGAGCCCGACGCCGATGTCCTGATCGCCCACGTCGGCCGCGCGCTATCGCCCCACAAGCGGCCCCGCGCGGTGCGGTTCGTCTCAGAGCTGCCCCGCAACGCGATGGGCAAGGTGGTCAAGACACGGCTGCCCGGGGTCTGAGGAATAGGATCTCCTTCCATGACCGACCTCACGACTTCAGACGGTTACGCGCTCGCGAGCCTCGACGGGCTTGGCTCCGGTTACGGCTTTCGCAAGATCCGCCGCGAGCTCGGGGTAACCGCATTCGGGATCAACGCGGTCGTGCTTCCTCCCGGTTACGAGACGGGGATCCATTATCACGACGAGCAGGAGGAGACCTACTTCGTCCATCAGGGCGAGGTCGAGTTTCGCTTCGGCGACGGCAGCCGTCACCTGCTCGGCCCGGGTGGCGTCGTCCGCGTCGATGCCAGCACCCATCGCGGCATGCGCAACGCAGGCGATCGCGACGCGGTCGTCGTGGTCGTGGGCGGAAAGGACGGCTACGTCGGGCGCGACGGCCAGGCGGTCGGGGGCGACGGCCGGGGTGGACCCCCCGGGGCCGGCCCCGCTCGTTGAACCCTGCCGCGGCCGGCTCCGCGGTCCTGCTGCTGCACGGCCAGCCCGGTGGCGCGGGCGACTGGGACGCTGTCCTCGCCGAGCTCGACTCCTCAGTTCAGACGGTCGCCGTCGACCGCCCCGGTTGGCACGGCCGTAGCTCGGCGACCGGCCTCGCCGGGAACGCTCGGGCGGCGCTCGCCGCGCTCGACGCGCGCGGCATCGCACGCGCGACGGTCGTCGGGCACAGCTTCGGCGGCGCGGTCGCAGCCTGGCTGGCGGCGTGGCACCCGGAGCGCGTCAGCGCCCTGGTGCTGGCGGCGCCGGCCGCCAACGTCGCCTGCCTGTATGAGCTCGACCGCTGGCTGGCGGCCCCGATCGCCGGCGATCTGGCGAGCGCGACCATGCTCGGCGCGGCCGGGCTGGTGCTGACCGTCGAGCCCCTGCGCCGCCTGCTCGCGCGCGAGCTCGCGATCGACACCGGCTATCTGGGCAGATCCGCCCCGCGCCTGCTCCGCCCTACCGCCTGGCGCGCGTTCGTCGTCGAGCAGCGCGCCCTGATCGCCGAGCTCCCCGAGCTCGAGCGCCATCTCGATCGGATCAAGGCCCCGACCCACGTGATTGCGGGCTCCGAGGACCGAATTGTCCCGCTCTCATCGCTGCGGACGCTCTGCACCCAGATCCCGGGCGCCGAGCTGATCCTGCTCGACGGGGCAGGTCACCTGCTCCCGGTCCAGCGCCCTGCCGAGCTGGCCGCGGTCCTGCGAGGCTGACGCTCAGGTCACCCAGGAGACGTGGTTGAAGCGGGCGCACTGAGCCTGCTTGGCGGCCGGCTCCATCAGCGTCTCGATCTTCCAGGCGTGAGGTGTGGGCTCGAAGTAGACGACCGGCCCGGGGTGCAGGCGGCCCCATCGCTGGGTCCAGTAGATCGGTCCGGTGTTGGAGCCGATGTCCCAGCCGAGGATGCTCTGGTAGGCGACCGGGCCCGACGGCTTGCCACAAGCCCACAGTGCCGCCGGCCCTCCGAGGCGGGCGATCAGGCCGGGCAGGTGGTTGATCCACTTGGTGCGGGCACGCTCGTGGACGAGGTCGCTGCGCTCGCTCGAGATCCGCTGGCTCGCGGCCGGGATCATCGTCCCGATCAGGAGGACCACCAGCGCGGCCGCGACCAGCGTCCCGGCCAGTGCGGGCAGCCGCGGCGCGTGCTTGGCCAGGAGCCGCGGCAGGCCGAGCAGGACCCACCCGGCCGCCACCCCGGCGAGCACCCCGACTACCGCAACCGGCTCGAACAGGTACCGCGGGACGCCGGGCCAGCCGTGCAGAACGAACGCGATCTCGATCACCACCCAGACGACCGCGCCGAGCGCGAGGATCAGGACGGTCCGGTCGCGCCTGAACACGGCGAGCACGACCGCCAGCAGCGCGGCCACCCACACGGGCGCCGAATTCAGGTGGATGAAGCGGTCGATCGTCCCCGTGATCTTGTTCTGGTGCAGAGCTCGGGGGGACTTGAGCGCGAGCGTGCCGGCACTGAACCAGCTCTTGGATGTCAGCGCCGGGATCCCGAACCACAGCAACGGCAGCACCAGCACCCCGAGCACGATCATCCGCCGCATCTCGGGGATCGAGCGCCAAGCCCAGATCGAGTAGATGCCGATGAATGGCCACGCCTCGGGGCGCCCGAGGCCTGCCAGGATCGCGAGCGCGAACGCCCAGCGGTAACGGCGATGCAGATGGCAGTCGATCGCGGCCAGGCACAACGACACGATCATCGGGTCCGACTGCGAGCTCAGATAGAAGTGCGTGTAGCCGGTGATCCCGAGCACGAACAGGCCGGCCAGCACGCCGGCCACGTATCCGGCGTAGCGATCGCGACCGGTCGCGCCGGTCAGCGTGTAGGCGATTCGGCCCGCGAAGATCGCGCCGCTCAGTGAGAGCGCCACGCACGTGACCATCCACAGCCACAGCGCGTAGTGCCCGGCGAGCGAGTACGGGACGGTGAACAGGAACGGCAGCGGCTTCCACGACGGCGCGCCGTCGGTGTTCAGGTTGAAGTGAAGCGTCTGATGGCCCCAGATCAGCCAGCCGTAGGGGTCATAGCCCGGACGGGTCCGCGCCCACACCACGATCAGCAGCGAGACCAGCAGCAACGCTGCCGCGCCGATCGGCCATTGGTAGCGGCGGACGAGCTCGAGCACGGACCCGCGGCGCGAGTCGCGTGCGCGGTCGCTCAGCGCTCGGCGCTGGATCGGTGCAGCGGGAATCGTTTGTTCTGGCACTGGCGAAAAGTAATCATGTGGAACCTACGGGTTACATAAAGGTTCGCGACACCCTACGCCGTAGAAGAACGGCCCGGCGGTGCTACGGACGGTCAGGTCCCAGCCAAGCCCGCGGATCAGCGCCTCGAGCTGCTGTGTGCGGTGCGGGACCTTGACGACCCGGAACGCCCGGCCGTCCTCGAGCTCACGGCGGACGGTCGAGGACGCCTCGCCCTCGATCAGCTCAGCCGCCGTGCGGTAGGCGTCGTCGACGAAGAACACGCGGCCGCCGGGCTCGAGCGCGTCGGCGACGGTCGACCAGAACGAGGCGAAGCGCTCGAGCGGCACATGCGAGAGCCAGAAACCGAAGAAGACCGTGTCGTAGCGGCGGTCTGGAACCCACTCGAACAGATCAGCGCGGACGAAGCGGACCGAGGCGTCGCTCGGCACCTCCTCGGCTGCGAGCGCGAGCATCTCCGGAGCGGCGTCGACCGCGGTCAGGGTGTCGGCGTGGCGCGCCAGCTGCGCCGTCCAGGTCCCGGGGCCACAGGCGAGCTCGAGCACGTTGCCGGTCGGCCGGAACCGATCGATCGCGTCGGTGATCTCTGCGGCCGCGGCCGCGGCCTCGCTCTCGGGGATCTCGATTCCGGTCGAGGCCAGGTACTCGGGCGCCCGCGCACGGTAGTAGGCGATCTGCTCGGCGAGGAGCTGGTCAACGGCGTCGGCCACGGCTGACAGGCTACCCTCGGCTCTGCTTCTGCTGGCCACCAAGCACCCGATCAGATGCGACAGATCGCCCGCGCCCGCACGATCCCCGCCCTCGTCCTAGTCTCCGCGCTGTTGGCGGTCCCGGCCGCGCTCGCCGCGCGCAAGCCGAAGGCCGGGCACTGGGTCGGCAGGGCGACGCAGCCCGGCGAGACGCTGAACGGTCGCAACGGCAACGCGACCTTCACGGTGTCAGCGGCCCGCACCCGGATCACGAAGTTCCAGATCCCTGGCGTGACCGCGTTCTGCTTCACTGGCTATCAGGTGATCAGCGTCGCCGTTCCGGACGCGCCGATCAAGCATGGCTTCGTCAACACCACCTACAGGATCCCGGACATGACCGACGCGAAGGTCAAGCTGAAAGGCCAGTTCGTTTCTGCGTCGACGTTCAAGGGCGAGGTCAGCAGCCGCACGTACTGCGACTACGACGTCACGTTCGTGGCACATCGACGGAGCTGAGATGCGAGAGCTGCGAGGTGGCAACGCGCTCGTGACCGGAGCGTCGGGCGGGATCGGGGCCTACATCGCCCGGGCGCTGGCGCGCGAAGGCATGAACGTCGCGGTCTCAGGTCGCCGCGAGGACGCGCTCGCAAAGCTGGTGGGCGAGATCGAGGCGATCGGCGTCCGCTCGGCAGCGGTCCCGGCCGACCTTCAGGACCTCGACGCGGTCGCGTCGGTGATCGAGCGCGGTGAGGCGGCGGTTGGGCCGATCGACGCGCTCGTCAACAACGCCGGGATCGAGATCGCGGCGTCGTTCCCGAAGTACACCTCCGACGAGCTGCGGATGATGGTCAACGTCAACCTGACCTCGGCGATGGTGCTGACGCACGCCGTGCTCGACGGGATGCTGGCTCGCGGGCGCGGTCATGTCGTGTTCGTCTCGTCGGTGGCCGGCAAGTCCGCCCCGGCATACCAGGCGCCGTACGGCGCGACCAAGGCCGGGCTGATCGGCTTCACGCAGGGCTTGCGCGCCGAATACCTCCACAGCCCAGTCGGCTTTTCGGTCGTGTGTCCCGGGTTCGTCGAGGGCGACGGCATGTACCAGCGGATGGCCGACCTCGGCTACACCTCGAACAGGCTGATGGGTACGACGAGCACCGATCGGATCGCGGCGGCCGTCGTGCGCGCGATCCGCGACGACGTACCCGAGGTGATCGAGAGCGGCTCTCCCGTGCGGCCGATGCTCGCCCTCTCACAGTTGGCTCCGAGGTTCGCTGAGCGGTTCGTGCCTCGGACTGGCCTGACCGATTTGATGCGCCGCGGCGCCGAGTACAACAAGCGCATCTAGCGCCGCGCTACGCCGCGAGCGCCCGCTCCAGGTCCGCCCACAGATCGTCGACCTGCTCGAGCCCGACGCTCAGCCGCAGCAGGCCTGGCGGCACGCGATCGCCTTCCCAGCGGGCGCGAGCCTCGAGCGTCGAGGCGACGCCGCCTAGGCTGGTCGCGTTCTCGATCAGCGACAGTGAGCGCTCGACCCTCTCCGCGCGCTCGGCGCCTTCGACGTCGAACGACAGCAGCGGCCCGAATGCCGTCACGTATCGCGCGGCGACGGGGTCCCCGAGGCCCGGATAACGGACCGTCCCGACGTCGGGATGCTGGGCGAGCCGGCGCGCGAGCTCGAGTGCGCTCGCCGACTGGCGCTCGACCCGGATCGCGAGCGTCTTCAGCCCCCGCAGCATCAGCCACACCGGGTCAGGCGCGGCGACGATCCCCGACGCACCACGGAACGCGGCCAGACGCTCGGCGTCGCGAGCGCCGGCGCAGGTGACCGCGCCGAGGAGCGCATCGTGGTGGCCGGCGATGATCTTGGTCGCGCTGTGAAGAACAAAGTCGGCGCCGTGCTCGAGCGGGCGCAGCAGCACCGGGCTGAGAACGGTGTTGTCGACCAGCACGCGCGCGCCCTCGGCGTGCGCCTGTGCGACCGACGCCGCGAGGTCGGGGAAGCTCATCAACGGGTTCGCGCACGGCTCGAGCCAGACCAGATCCGCCCGCGGCGGAGGCTGCGTCTGATCGAAGCTGAGCACGTTCAGCCCCCACCGCCCGAGCTCCTCGCGGAGCAGCGCGACGGTTCCCCAGTAGCCACCGGCGGCCACCGCGACGGTCGATCCCGGTCCCAGCAGCGCGAGCGCGACCGCCGTGGTCGCACCCATCCCCGACGCGAACAGCAGCGTGCGCCCGCCCTCGAGCTCCCCCAGCAGCCGCTCCGCCTCGAGCCCGACGGAGTGGGCGAAGCGTTGGTAGTAGACGGGGCCTGGCACCCCGTCGGTGAACGGATGGATGGTCGCGCGGTCGAGCGGCGGAAGCTGTCCTCGCGCAAGCTGGGTCTCGCGATCCATCGCGTCAGACTAGCCCTGGTCGGTCTCGGCGGCCGGGTCCGCCGCGCCGGCCTGGTCGTCTCGCTGTGCCCACTCGAGCAGCTCCTGCAGCGAGTGGACCGCCTCGTCGATCCCGCGGTGCAGGTCGCCGAGCCTGGCGAAGCGAGCGGGAACCGTCGCGATCGTGAAGTCCCCCGGCTCGGCCGCGTCGATCTCCTCCCAGCCGACCGGCGTCGAGACGTTCGCCTCCTTTACGCCGCGGACGGAGTACGCGCTCGCGATCGTGTGGTCGCGAGCATTCTGGTTGTAGTCGACGAACACCTTGTCCGGCTCTCGGTCCTTGCGCCACCAGGTAGTGGTCGCGTACTGCGGGATCCGCCGCTCCACCTCGCGCGCGAAAGCGAGCGCGGCACGACGAACGTCGCCGAACCCCCACCGCGGCTCGATCCGGACGTAGATGTGCAGGCCCGAGCCCCCCGAGGTCTTGGGCCAGCCGGTGGCGCCGAGCTCGTCGAGCACCTCGTGCGCGACCTCGGCTACCCGGCGGACGCGATCGAGCCCGCAGTCCGGCATCGGGTCGAGGTCGATCCGCCACTCGTCGGGGCGCTCGACATCGGCGCGGCGCGAGTTCCACGGGTGAAACTCGACGGTCGACATCTGGACCGCCCAGATCACGCTGGCGAGGTTCGTCACGCACAGTTCGTCGGCGTGGCGCCCCGAGGGAAAGTCGACGCGAACCGTGTCGACCCACTCGGGGGCGCCGCTCGGCACTCGCTTCTGATGGACCTTGTCGCCGTCGACGCCGCGCGGGAACCGGTGCAGCATGCACGGCCGCTCGCGCAGGGCGCGGACGATCCCGTCTCCGACGGCGACGTAGTAGCGCGCGAGGTCGAGCTTGGTCTCGCCGCGCGCGGAGAAGTAGACGCGATCGGGGCTCGAGAGCCGGACGCGGTGGCCGTCGAGCACGAGCTCGGTGTCGGGGCTCGCCATCAACCCTGTTCTATCGTGAGTCGATGCCGCGCACCACCATGCTGACCGAGGGCCGGCAGCACGCTCCCGACCACGCGATGGCCGACCCCGACGAGATCGAGCGCTTCTATGACCGTTGCAGCGACCTGATGCGCGAGCTCCTCGACGAGCTCGCGCGCGCACCAGACCGGCCGCGCCCGTTCCCAGCCGTCGAGGACTCGATCGGCTGGCCGCGACGGCGGATCGCGTCGGTGCTCGGGGGCGTCTGTCGCCTGCGCCAAACCGAGTTCGCCGGTCGCCGCCCGTACCGTTTCCACCCGCCGCGGCAAGCCCGGTCGGGCAGATGGGAGATCTGGATGGACAGCGTCCAGGCAGACGCCGTCCGCGCGGCCGCGCAATCAACCATCTGACCGGAGCGAGACCCGCCTACGGGTTGTGGTCGGCGAGGCGCGCGTACGGGTGGTGGTGGGCGGCGCGTCTACGGCTTGTGGTGGGCGGCTAGGTCGAGCCACTCGACCCGCGCCGGAGGCCCGTCGATCCCGCCCTCGGCGAGCGCCTTGCCGAGCCGCGCCTCCATGAACCGTTGCTGTGCCTCGGGCGACTCCCACACCTCGTACACCACCCAACCACCGGGCTTGGCCCCGCCGGCATGGAACAACAGCCCCTCCGGCCAGTCGCCTTCGCCGCTGGCCATGTCAACGCCGAGCAGTTCGTTGACCGCCTGGTACTCCTCAAGGCCCACGCCGTCGAACTCGAGGATCAATCCGGCTGCCATCGTTTACCCCCTTGGGTTGCCATTGTCGGGCCAACTCTCCCAGCACGCGAGCGGCGCGTCAACATCGGATCAGTGGCTCTGCCGCGGCGCCGGCGGGTGCGGGTGCCAGGAGGCGGCGCGCGGCAGCCTTGGCATGTACCAGTTCCACTCGCCGAGCAGCTTCATCGCCGCCGGCAGCAGCACCGCACGGACGATCGTCGCGTCGATCAGGACCGCGACCGCGAGGCCGACTCCGACCTGCTTGAACGCGACCGCGCTCAGCGTCGCAAAGATCGAGAACACCGCAACCATCACGATCGCGGCGCTGGTCACGACCCCAGCGGTCGACTTCAGTCCGTGGGCGATCGCGTCGGACGTCGGCCGTCCCCGGTTGTGCTCCTCGCGAATCCGGCTGAGGATCAGCACGTGGTAGTCCATCGACAGACCGAATAGGACGACGAACAGGAACAGCGGCAGCCAGTCGATCACGCCGCCGATGTTGGTCGCGCCCAGCGCCGAACGCAGATACCCCTGCTGGAAGATGAGCTCGAGCACCCCGTAGGCCGCGCCGACCGATAGAAGGTTCAGGAGGATCGCCGTGATCGGGATCACGATCGAGCGGAAGGTGATCAGCAGCAGCAGGAAGGCGAGGCCGAGCACGAACGCGAACACGATCGGCAGGTGCGCCTTCATCGTGTCGTTGAAGTCCTTGGAGTTGGCGGTCAGGCCCATCACGTAGGCCTCGACACCCGGAACGCGCGCGACGGTGGCGGGGATCACCCGGTTGCGCAGCACCCCGAGCGCCGACTCAGAGCGCGAGTTGGTTCCCGAGCCGGGGAGCGAGACGCTGACCGTCGCGACCGTGCGGTCGGGGCTGACCGAGACCGTCACCGGCTCGCCCATCTGGCCGCTGGCCAGCGCGGCGCGGACCATCGACGAGATCCCCCGCTGAACCGCCGGCCTCGACACGTCGGCCGCCTTCAGGACGACGATCGCCGGGATCGGGCCGCCAGGGAATGCCGCCTGGATCCGGTCGTATGTCCGCATGATCGGGAGGTTGCGCGGCAGCCCGACGGTCCCTGGTGAGACCGTGTGCATCTTCAGCGCGGGCGCCGCCAGCGCGAGCAACAACGCCACCGCCAGCGCGAACGAGAGCCGCGGGCGACGCAGCACGTGATCGATGATGAACCCCCAGCCCCGCGATTCGCCGCGTGCGCGGCGCCGGGCGACGATCGGGGCGCGACCGCGCTCGACCTTGTCGCCGAGTTTGGAGATGACCGCCGGCAGGACCGAGACCGAGCCGACGATCGCGACCGCGACGACCAGCACGGTCCCAACCGCAAATGAGGTGAAGACGGCATTGCCGGCGAGGAACATCCCGGCCATCGCGGTCATCACCGTGACCCCGGAGATCAGCACGGCCCGACCCGAGGTCGCGGCGGCGCGGCTCAGGGCCGCGTCGTTGTCGCGGCCGGCGTGACGCTCCTCGAGCTTGCGGCGCAGGTAGAACATCGAGTAGTCGACTCCGACCGCGAGACCGATCAGCAGCACGATCGAATCGATCGTTCCCTGCGCGACCGGGATCAGGTGGCTGAGCGGTCCGAGGATCCCGAGCGCGGCCAGCACCGCAGTGAATCCGAGCAGCAGCGGGATCCCCGCCGCGACCAGCGCGCCGAACGCGAACAGCAGGATCACAAGCGTGACCGGAAGCGAGGTGTACTCGGCCTTGCGGAAGTCGTGGCTGAACGACGCGTTCAGCGCCTTGTTGGAGCTGGCATCGCCGAACTCCTGGACCACCAGCCGCGGGTGCGCCCGCTGGGTGGCGGCGGTCGTGGCGAGTGCGGCGCTGACGTTTTGCTGGGACTGCGAGTCGTTGCCGGCGACGGTGAAGGTGACGAGCGCCGAGCGCCCGTCACGCGAGATCTGACCGCGGTTGTGAGCGAGCAGCGGTGAGCGGACGTTGGCCACGTAGGACGTGTGCGACAGCCGGGTGACGAGGTCGCGGACGGTCGCGACGAACGCCGGGCTCGTGACGAGCACGCCGCGCTTGCCCTGGACCAGCACCTGCTCGCTGGCCTGCCTGGGAAACGCCTGCGAGTACAGGTTGAGCGCTTTGGCGGACAGGCCGTTGCCCATCTGTGCGTTGGTCAGCGCACGCTCGCCGATCGCGCTGCCGACGAGGTAGGCGATCAGGACGAACGCGAGCCACCCGAGGATCGCCTTGCGCCGGTGCTGAGCGCTCCACCGCCCCGCGGTGGCGGCCAGGTTGCGCTGCGCGGAATTACTTGTCTCGCCCATCGCATACCAAGCTTCCGATCTGGGCGAGCTGGCGTCATCCGTACCGGCTACGAGACTTGCTCGGTACTTGGTGGCATGTCTCGGGACTGATCGGCGGGGCGGCGCGCTGCTCGGGGTTGGTCGCTCGGCGATCCCGTTGCGCCGCGCCCGCCAATTGCCTTCTCATCCCTGATGGCGCGCGGTCACGCCGGGACCGGCTCGGGATCACGCTCCGCCACCACCAGCTCCGGCGCCTCGCGCTCGATCTCGCGCTCGCGGACGAGCACCAATGCGAGCACCGCGCCCGCGAGTGCGACCAACCCGCCGATCGTCAGGATTGAGTTCAGCCCGCTGAGGAAGCCCTCGCGGGTAGCCGCCGCGACGAGCTGATGGGCTCCAACCGGGACGTGACCCAGGGCCGCGCCGAGCCGCCCGTCCGAGGCCGCCTCGAGCAGCTGGCGGGAATGCGAGCCCGCCGCCGCGGGCGTGCCGGCGGTCAGCTCGCTGATCTTCGCGGCGCCGCGGCCGAGGAAGATCGCGCCCCACGCCGCCACGCCGACCGCGACCCCAAGCTGGCGGAAGGTGTCGTTGATCCCCGACGCCATGCCGCTGCGGTCCTTGGAGACGACACTGACGGCGACGTCGGCAATCACCGGGTTGAGCAGTCCAACGCCGACACCCGCGACCAGAAAGCCGGGTAGCAACGCAGTCCAGCCCGAGCCGGCGCTGAGACCCGACATCAGCAGCAGTCCGGCGCCAACCCCCGCGAGCCCGATCGCCATTACAACGCGGGCCTGGACGCGCCCCATCATCACGACCGCAACCGGCGCCACGAAGAACGGCGCCAGCGTGATCGGCAGGTAGCGCAACCCCGCCTGCAGCGGCGAGTAGCCCAGGTAGTTCTGCAGGTACAGCGTCAGGTACAAGAACAGCGCGAACAGCGACGCCGAGACCGCGAATGCGGCCAGCTGGACGCCCGTGAAGGCGCCCCGGCGGAACAGTCCCAGTGGCAGCATCGGCTCGGCGGCGCGCCGCTCGATCGCGATGAACGCCCCGAGCATCACGGCCGCCCCCGCGAACAGCGACACGATCAGTGGACTCCCCCACCCGCTGTCGTTGCCGCGGAGCAGCCCCAGGACCAGCATCAGCAGCGCGGCGCTGAAGCTCGCGAGCCCGAGCCAGTCGACCCGGGTCGCGTTGCTGTCGCGCGACTCCCGCAGCTTGGCGAAGCTGACGGCGATCGCCGCGATCCCGATCGGAACGTTGAGGAAGAACACCCAGCGCCAGCCGAGCCAGCTTGTGATCGCCCCGCCGACGAGCGGACCAACCGCGACGGCGACGCCGATCGTGGCTCCATATACGCCCATCGCGGTTGCGCGCTCGCGTCCGGCCGAGAACTCTTGCGCAACGAGCGCCAGCGATACCGAGAACATCGCCGCCGCGCCGATCCCCTGGATCGCGCGAGAGACGTTGAGGAAGGTCGCGTCCGGAGCGAGGCCGGCGGCGAGCGAGGCGAGCGCGAACACCGCCAGCCCGGCGACGAACACCGCCCGGCGTCCGATCCGGTCGGCCAGTGAGCCCGCGGTCAGCACAACCGCCGCGAGCGCCAGTGTGTAGGCATCGATCACCCACTGGAGGTCGGTGAAGCTGGCGGAAAGGTCTTTCTGGATCGACGGGAGCGCCGTGTTGACGACCGTGATGTCGAGCAGGAGCATGAATGTCGCCACGCTCACCGCCAGCAAGGTCCACCATTTCCTAGCCATGAGTACCTCCGATCGTCGGCTATAATTGTCAGGCAGCCTTGTAAGGTGACCTGATGATTCGGCAACCTTATCAGGAGTCCTGACCAAATGCCAAGTGATTCTTGTCACACCCCGCGACCGCCGATGATCCAACTGCTCGAGGTCGCCCGGGACGCGTTCTCGCAGGAGCTCTACGTCCGCGTCGAGGAGGCCGGCTACGGTGATCTGCGCCCCGGACATGGCTGCGTGTTCAGCAACATCGATCCGGACGGCTCGCGTCTGACCGACCTTGCCGAGCGCGCGCGGATGACCAAGCAGTCGGTTGGCGAGGTGACGAGCGACCTCGAGCAGCGCGGGTATGTCGAGCGCCTTCCCGACCCCCTCGACGGCCGCGCCAAGACGATCCGGCTGACCGAGCGGGGACGCGAGGCGCAGGCGCTCGGACGCCAGCTGATCGACGAGCTCGAGCAGGAGTGGAGCGAGCGCTACGGCGAGGACAACGTGGCCGCGTTGCGCGCGGCCCTCGAGGCGATCACCGCCGAGCAGATCGGCGCGATCGCGGTCTAGCGAGATGGTCGTGACCCGCAGCAGGTCGGGCTACACCGACACCGTGGCACGTCTGATCGAGGCGATCACAAGCCGCGGGATGACCGTTTTTGCAAGGATCGACCACGCCGCCGGCGCACGCGAGGTGGAGCTCGAGCTCCGCCCCGAGGAGGTGGTCCTGTTCGGCAGCCCGCGGGCCGGGACGCCGCTGATGCAGAGCGACCCGCGGGTCGGCATCGAGCTGCCGCTGCACATCCTCGTCTGGGAGGACGGCGACGGCGCCGCGCTCGGCTACCACGACCCCCGGGAACTGGCAGCGCGCTATGACCTGGCCGGGCGCGAGCCGGCGCTCGAGACGATGGCATCGCTGCTCGAGGGCCTGGCGAGACAGGCTGCAGGCCTGGTCTGAGCGCCGCGGAGTCCGCAGGGATGCCAGATCGAGACTGGCATGCGACTCGAATGGCACTGCATAAGCGGCCCGAGTGGCGTACCTTCCAGGTCGTCGCGATCGACCAAGGGGCCGATCGGACCCTGGGTCCACAGCGCAACAGGGGTAAATCTTGGGCGGCCGGCCGACGAACAAGCAGATCATCGGGGTGGCGCTGGTGCTGTTCTCCGGCATCCTGCTCGCGGTCGGCATCCACCACATGGTCGCGACCGGGACCTGCTCCTCGACCGGCTACTCGGCCAACTACGGCCCCGTCCCGACCTGCCCGTCCGGCACCGGCTACTGGTTCGCGTTCCTGTTCGGCGGCATCATCGGCTGCCTCGCCGGCGCAGCGGTGGCCGGAAGCCTCGGCCTCGTGTTTGCCGGCATCTTCGGCGGGATCGGCTTCGGGTCGCTCTCGATCCTGCTCGATTCCAGCGCCCACGGCGGGACCAAGGTGTTCGCCGCGGTGTTCGGTGGCTGCTTCGCGATCGTCGGCGCGATCGCCTGGATCGCCGTGATCGGCTCGGCGATCTCATCGGTGCGATCGAGTAGCTCGAAGCCGGCGCGGGGGCCATCGCCGCCACCCCCTTCCTCTGCTCCGGACAGCGGGTTCGCGACCTCCTCGGCGACGGCCGCGTTCGGAGCCTCGAGCGACAAGAACGCAGACCCGATCATGTCCGCGTACGCCGCATCGCGCAACGCCACGCCGAGCCAGCCCGTGTCCCCGGCGAGCACCCCCGTCCCGCGATCGCCGTCGCCTACCCCGATGGGCCTGATGCCGGGGCTCCAGGCGGCCAAGCAGGCCGCGTCGACAGATGCCGTCGACGAGCTATCCAAGCTCGCCGACCTCCACAAACGCGGCGCGCTCACAGACCAGGAATTCGCCAACGCCAAGGCGAAGCTGCTCGGAGAGATGTGAGGTGCAACGGCGATGCGGCTACTGATCGCCTTCGTCGTCTGGATCGCCGCCGTCCTGGGCGCGGCCGAGGTTTCGAGCGTCGTCGCCCATAGCATCCACCACAGTGGCAGCGGCGGCAGCGGCAGCTCGGCTGACCCGAGCACGATCACGTCGACCGATTCTGGGTCACTGTTCCACGCGGCCGACTTCAACAAGGCGCTTGCGACGGCCCGCGCCCACCTCGGCGCCGATGCGCGGATCGACAACCTCGCGCTGTACCCGGGCTACCTGTCGCTGACCGCGGTCAAGGGCAGCACCGAGACCGACTTCTACGTCGACGCCAACGGGCGCACCGAGACGACCACCTCCGGTGGCGGCGCAGGCGGCGACACCCTGTTCTCGCTCTCGAAGGTCAGGCCCGGCACTCCCGCGCTGCTCGCCCGCCGGATCGCCAACCAAGCCAGAACGCCTCAGTCGCAGCTGCACTACATGATCGCCGAGACCGACCCGATCTCGCACCGGTTCCAGTGGCTCGTGTACACGGTCAGCGGTAGCCGCGTCGAGTACTTCCAGGCGGCGGGAGCGGGCGGCCGGCTGTTCGAGTACAAGACCAACAGCTCGACCGGCCTGCAGCCCGTCTCGCACTCCCACTAGCGCTCGCGAAAACCGGCGCCGGGTTTGCGCAAGTTCTTGCGCTGACGTGCGTTTCGTGGTCTACGAATGCCAAGGCATTAGGGACCACAAGGAGAGTCGCATGTACGGATTCAGCCGAGCCATCTATCGCGAGCTGGCGGACGAGATCATCGAAGACCCAGCGCGGGCATCGGAGCAGAGCAACCATCAGCGTGTGTTGCGAGCCTGCGAGGCCGCGGTCGAGCGGCTGGCGACCGACCGTCACTACTTCGCCCATCCGGCACGGACCCTGTTCCGCGACGTGCGGGTGTACTTCCCGGTGACCTCGCAGCTGCGAGTTCTGCGCGTGATCGAGCAGTACGTGACGCTGGCCGACGAGTGCTTGCAGCGCCTGCCGCGCAATGGGTTCGACATCAACGGCAACCCGCTCCAGTGCCGCGCCACGACGCGCAGGGGAACGGCGTGCGCGAGGATGCCACTGCCGCACAACGGCTACTGTCCTTCGCACCAGCACCTCGCGGCGACCGAAGAGCGGGCCGCGCCGCTCGCCGCCTAGCTCAGACCCGGGAGCCAGCCGTTCTGGTAGCCGACCGGACGGTCGGGTGGGACATCGGCGTACGCCTGTTCCGGGTCGGGCGTCTCCACCTCCACGCCGGCTCTGTGCCGGAGCGCAAGCTCTGAAACGGGGTAGACGACGTCACCGCCGAGGCGGGTGCCGACTGCCAGGATCGCGCACGGACCCTCGCCCGCGCCGACGAACACGTGCTCGGTCCCGGCCGGGCAATGGACGAAGTCCCACGCCTTCAGCTGCCGCTCCTGACCTTCGATCAGCACCAGGCACTCGCCCGACAGCACGAGGAAGTCCTCCTGCTCGTCCTCGCGGTGATACCAGCAGGCGGGTTGGCCCGGGGCCAGCACGCCGATGTTGACACCGAGACGCGGGAATCGGCTCTCGCCCTCGAACCGCGTGTAGGCGCCGAAGTGGCCGTCGAGCCAGCGCGCGTCGCCGGCGCCGATGATGAACCAGCCATCACCGACCGGCACCTGGCCGCCGTCGGTCGAGTTCAGTGGCGCCTCGGGGACCATTGCCGGATTATTGCGCGAGCGCGGGGCGCGTTACTCGTATTGCAGTGCTGTCAGGACGTTCAACCGCGACGCTCGCCGAGCTGGGAAGATCGCCGCGACGATCCCGGCAATGATCGCCGCGATCACGAACACGATCAGAGTTCCGACCGGGATCGTGAACGCCGGGTAGGAGATCGCGGCGCCGACCATCAGCGCCATCACGACGCCGAGCGGGATCCCGAAGGCGGCGCCGAGCAGAGCGGTGATCACGCTCTCGTGGCGGATCATGCGCTTGACCTGCCGGCGGGTCATGCCGACCGCGCGGAGCATTCCGAGCTCGCGGGTGCGCTCGAACACGGTCAGCACGAGCGTGTTGACGATCCCGAACAACGAGACGACTATCGACAGCGACAGCAGCACGTAGAGCAGGTTCAGCAGGCCATTCAGACCTGACAGCTGGTTGGTCTTGAACTCCGACTTGGTCTGCAGCTTCGCGTCGGGGAAGCCGTTGAGCGCGGCGCTCAGCTTGGCCGTGTTGGCGGCCGTGACACCGCCCTGGATGTTGACGAACGTGTACAGGTTCTGCGGGTTCTGGTAGGCCGAGTCGAAGCGGGTCGTCGAGATCGTGACATCGCCATACGGCGAGCCTCCCTTCGGCGGCGCGTAGATGCCACGGACCGTCAGCCGCAGGAACTTGCCGCCGGGGGTCTCGACCGACAGCGGTGAGCCGACGTGGAGGTGGTGCGAGTTGGCGAAGTCGTGCGAGACGGCGGCCCCGTCGGCACCGAGCTGGCCTGGGGTCTGCTGGCTGCCGGCCTGCCACTTGACCGAGATCACCTGGCTGACAGCGGCATCGATTCCGGTCAGGTTGATGTCGTTGCCGAGCGCGCGCGCGTCCCCCGCCCGCACCCCGGAGACGACCAACACGCCCGGGACCGTCCGCAGGGCGTTCTCGGCGCTGATGCTGATCGGGGCGAAGTTGTTGGTCGCGGTGACCGCGTAGTTGGCGACGAACACCTGGTCGACGGCGCTCTCGAACCGGCTCCGCAACCCCGCGGCGAGAACCCCCACCAGCGTCACCAGCGCCAATCCGATCATCAGGGCGGACGCGGTCGAGGCGGTCCGGGCGGGATTCCGAATCGAGTTGGCCCGCGCCAGCTTGCCCGCAGCGCCGCCGATCTTGGTCGCCGGCCACCCGAGCACGCGAGCCAGCGGTGGCACCAGCTGCGGAGCCAGCATCGCGACGCCGACGAACAGGCCCAACGCCCCGATCCCGACCGCGAGCAGGCGATCGGTCGAGGACAGGCTCTTGACGAGCAGCCCGACCAGCATCAGCGCCACCGCGACGCCGATCGTGATCACGGCGCGGTGGACGTTGAATCGCGCGAACCGCGACGGCGGCAGCAGCGCCCCCTCGCGGACGGCGGCGATCGGCGGCACCCGGGTCGCGCGGACGGCCGGGCGGACGGCGGCGATCAGCGTGATCACGATTCCAACCAGGAGCGAGATCACGACCGTCCTGGTCGCGAACACGGTGCTCGTCTGCGGCAGATCGATCCCGAACGAGACCAGCAACGAGTTCAGGCCATGGGCGAGGCCGAGTCCCAGGAACAGCCCCGTGATCGAAGCAAGCACGCCGATCACCAGCGCCTCGAGCAGCACCGACAACAGCACTTGGCGACGGGTCGCACCGAGCGTGCGGAGCGTCGCCAGCTCGCGGGTTCGCTGCGCGATCGTGATCGACAACGTGTTCGCGATCACGAAGCTGCCGACGAACAGCGCGATGCCCCCGAACGCGAGCAGGAATGACTTGAAGATCGACAGGAAGCCGCTCGTGTCCTTGGTCGCCTGCTGCGCCTGTCCCTGTCCGGTCCGGACCTGGGCGTTGGGCGGCAGCAGCGGGCGGATGTCCTGGACCAGCTGCGACGGGGAGGTGCCCGACTTGGCGGCGACATTGATCTGGTCAAGCAGGCCCTGCTTGTGGAACAGCTGTTGTGCGGTCGGCAGCGTGAACAGCACGATCGTGGCGCCCCCCAGCGACGAGACGCTGGAGAACTTGACGGTGCCGACGATCCGGTAATGGTCGACCGGTCCGCGGGCGACCACGCCGACCTGCTGACCGACCGCGAAGCCGTGCTTGCTGGCGGTCGAGGCGTCGATGTCGACCTCGCCGGGGCCCGCCGGGTAGCGGCCGGCGGTCAGCACCAGCGGGTTGAAGCGCTGACCCGCGGGCGTGTAGCTATAGGCGAGGCCGGGGGCGCCGCCGGCCGAGATCACCTTGCCGTTGTGGCCGACGATCTGGGCCGTGTCGGAGACCCCGCCCGAGGCGCCCGCGACCTCGGGCAGCGCCCGCACGCGGGGCAGCAGCGACTCTGGCATCGACGGCGCGTTGAAGCCGTTGCCACCGCCGTTGCCATTGCCGTTGCCGATCGCGCTCTTGCCGGTGATCACCGCGTCGGAGTTCTTGTAGGCCTGCTGGAAAACGGTCGAGAAGGCCGACTCGATCGTGTCGGTGAGGATGAAGGTGCCGCTCACCATCGCGACCCCGAGGACGATCGCGATCGCGGTCAGCACGGCGCGCAGCTTGCGACCGAGCAGTCCCTTGAGCGCGACCCTGGTCACGCCGTCAATCGAGCGTGCTCATCACGCTGAGCACTTCGGCCGGGGTTGTGTCGGCGAGCTCCTTCACGATCAGGCCATCAGACAGGAACATGATCCGGTCGGCGATCGACGCGGCCCGCGGATCGTGGGTGACCATCACGATCGTCTGACCGTAGGAATCGACCGACCCGCGGAGCAGCTCGAGGATCTCGTGGCTGGTCTTGGAGTCGAGGTTCCCGGTCGGCTCGTCGGCGAACAGGATCGTCGGGCGGGTGACGAGCGCGCGGGCGATCGCGACCCGCTGCTGCTCGCCGCCCGACAGCTCGCTCGGGCGGTGAGCCCGGCGACCGTCGAGCCCGGTGCGGCGAAACAGCTCATCGAGCAGTTCCCGGTCGGGCTTCTCGGAGGCGATCGTCAGTGGCAGCAGCACGTTCTCCTCGGCCGTCAGCATCGGCAGCAGGTTGAAGAACTGGAAGACGAAGCCGATGTGCTTGCGGCGCAGAAGTGTCAGCTTGGCGTCGTCGAGTCCCGTGATCTCGGTGCCGGCGATCGTGACCGAGCCGCTGGTCGGCGTATCGAGCCCGGCCATCGTGTGCATCAGCGTCGACTTGCCCGAGCCCGACGGCCCCATCACCGCGAGCAGCTCGGCGCGCTGGACGCTGAGCGAGACACCGCGCAGCGCTGCGATCGCGGTCGCGCCCTCGCCGTAGCTCTTGTGGACATCGGTCGCGACGACGACCGCCGCCTTGGCCGCAGTGTCGACGGCACCACCCAACTGCCCGCCGGGAGAACTCACGCTCCTGGGGTATACCACCGAGCGCGCTCGGGCGTACGCTCCGCCGATGGATCTGCCACCCGGTCCCGGCGCGCCCGCCGTTTGGCAGACGATCGCCTGGATGGCGCGGCCGGGGGCGTTCCTGACCGGAGTCCACCAGCGCTACGGCGACCCAGCGACGATCCGCACATATTGGACCGCCGAGCCGATGGTGCTGTTCTCCGATCCCGACGCGGTTCGCGACGTATTCCGGCTCGACCCGGCGATCGCCCCGGCCGGCCAGAGCTGGGAGTTCCTGCGGCCGTTCGCCGGTCCACATTCGATCCTGCTGCTCGACGGCGACGAGCATCTGCGCGAGCGCCGCCTGCTGCAGACGCCGTTTCACGGCACGCGGATGCGCGCGTTCGCGCCGATGATCGCTGAGCTCGCGGAGCGCGAGCTCAGCTCCTGGAGCGGTCGTGTCAGCGCGCTGACACGAATGCGCGAGCTGACGCTCGAGGTGATTCTCCGGGTCGTGTTCGGCGCCCGCGACGAGGACGAGGCGAGGCGGCTGCGCGCGGCCGTCGACGACGCCCTCGCCGGGGTTCGCTCGCTGCCACAGATGCTGGCGATGGCGGTCATCCAGCGCGACCTCGGGCCGCGCAGCCCATGGGGCAGGTTCCGGATCGCAGTCGAGCGCTTCGACGCGTTCCTGTTCGAGCTGCTCGACCGCCGCCGCGCCGAGCCGGACGGCGACTCGATGCTGTCGCTGCTGCTCGCCCAGCGCGATCGCGACGGGCGGCCGCCCTCGAACCAGCACCTTCGCGACCAGCTCGTGGCGCTGCTGGTCGGCGGCCACGACAGCTCGGCGGCCTCGCTCGCGTGGGCGTTCGAGCGGCTTGCGCGTCACCCGAACGTGCTCGCCCGGATGCGCGAGGACGACCCGGCCTACCTCGACGCGGTCGTCAAGGAGGTGCTGCGCGTTCGTCCCGCATTGACGATCGCGCCACGACTGTTGCGAGCGCCGGCGGAGATCCGCGGCTGGACGCTTCCGGCCGGTGTCCAGGTCGCTGCCTGCTTGTGGCTCGCGATGCGCCGCGAGGATCTGTGGAGCCAGGCGAGCGCCTTCCGGCCCGAGCGCTGGCTCGAGGATCCGGCGCCGAGCCCGACGGCGTGGATCCCGTTCGGCGGCGGCGTTCGCCGCTGCGCGGGCGCCCCGTTCGCCGAGATGGAGATGCGTGAGGTCCTGCGCGCCGCGGCGAAGCTGACGATCCGCCCGGTGCGGCCACAGAGCGAGCGAGCGCGGCGCAGCATGCTCGTGGTCACGCCCGACCGCGGCGCCGAGGTGATGATCGGATGACGCTGCTGCCGCCACGGGGCGCAGCCGAGTCGCAGGCGATCGAACGAGCGTGGCGCCGGATCGCGCCGCTGGCGCTTTACCCGCGCCCGCTCGACACCCGCCGGGTGCGGATCCTGAGCGCGCCGTGGCTGTTCCGGATCCCGTGGTTTCGGCGATTTGATGGCTACACGATCTGGAGCACGGTCCTGCTGCGAAATGCGCTCGAGCCCGTCGATGACGATCTGATCGCGCACGAGCTCGTCCACGTCTGGCAGGGACAGCACGAATGGGTCCGGCTGTGGCTGTCCTATCTGAGGCCGTCGACGTTCTGGGGTGAGCGGTCCGGCTACTGGGAGAACCCGTACGAGCTCGAGGCGCGACGGGCGGTGGCGCAGACCTCGGCCCGGGTCAATCCCTGACCATCCTCAACGCCCGACAGAACGGCGCCTCCCCGAGCGGATCGTGGCCAGAGCGAAGCTCGCCGACGCGCCACAGCGGCTCCCAGCAGCCATCGGACTCGAGCAGCGCCCGGACGCGCTCGGCGTCCGCCGGCCCGAGCTCGCGATAGCGCGCTCGCAGCTGCTCCAGGCACCAGACTCGGTAGGGGCTGGTCGGAACGCGGTGGTATGTCGTGCCCTGGATCGGCAGCTCGTGGTGGCGAGCCTGCTGCGCGTGCGCGACGGCGTTGACCGCGAGCGCCTCGAGGTGGGTCTCGCCGATCTCGCGCAGCAGCGGCGAGAGGTCGTCGGGCACACCGTCAGCGAGCGGCCGCATCGCGAGGCCGCTGGCGCGGGCATTCCACATCCTCGAGCTCCAGCGATAGCTCGCCGGCGCGCGCTCGCGCATCACCGAGGCCGGCGTCGGGTCGTGGACGAAGTGACGCCAGAACGGTCCCATCAGGCCGATGTCCGCGATCGTCGGCCGCTCGCCGAGCACGAATGGCCGCGCCTCGAACACTGGCTCGACACATTCGAGCACGCGGTGGTAACTGCGCTCGGCGTGCTCGCGCGTGCTCGCGTCGATGCCGTCGCCGGTCACGAACAGCGCGGTCTGGCGGCGCGCCACGATCGCGCGCCGCGCGCCGACCGGCATCGGCATCCGAACGACCTCGCGTGCGAGCCATGACCCGGCCAGCTGCCGGTCGGCGGCGTAGCTCCAGCGATAGTGCATCGCCGGGCGCCACAGCCACTCGTCCGCATAGTCCTCGATCAGCAGCGCCACGAACCGCGCAGCCGGATCGTCGGGCATCACCGGCGCCCGCGGGTGCATGCGCTCAAGCCACGCGATCATCGGCGTCGAATCGCTCATCCAACGACCGTCAGCCAACCGCACGGTCGGGTACTGCGAAGCCCCCAGTTTGCGGGGCACGATCCAGTAGTAGTGGAGGAGGTCGAGCGCCCGGTAGCGGTAGGGGATCTCCTTGTAGCGCAGGTACGCCTCGAACTTGCCCGTGAAGTACGAGATCTTGGCCCCGAGCACGACCATCGAGCCGTCGCGCTTCACCGGCGTGCCTTGATCTTCTCCAGCTCCTTGGTCGCACGGCGATGCTCGCGCAGGGCCTGTTCGGCGCGCTCGCGAGCCAAGCCGAGTGTTTCGTCGGCCTGCGCCAAGCGGCTCGCGGCATCCTCGCGGCGTGCTTGCGCGGCCTTCAGCTCGCGCTCGGCACGCTCGGCCTCACGACCGGCTGCGTCCTGCGCCTTCTGTGCGCGCTTGAGGGCCTGTTCACGTTTCTTGTCGGCGGCAGCCGACCGAGGGGCGCGACGGGCACCGGGCGCGTCCGCTCGCCCCCGATCTGCAACGCGAGCTCGGGGCCGACCGGGGGCCGCAGGCACCTCGCCGGCGCCGAGGCCGACGTGGCGCAGCTCGCGCTCCAAGCAGCCGCCCCTTACCTGGGCCCGCGCCTCCCCGTCGAGCGCCGCCGCGTGGAGCGTGTCCGAGACGCGTTCGAGCGTGACCGAGCTGAGCTCGTGGCCTTCTGCGCTCAGCAGACCTCTCGCCTTCGCCGCCAGCTCGTCGACCGCGGTGCGCTCGCGCTCGAGCGCTCCTCGAAGGGCGCCGGCCTCGCCACGGCCGCCGAGCAGCTCCGACTGGGCCTGGGTCAGCGCGTCGCCGGCGTCGAACAGGGCGGCGAGCTGCTTGCCCTGGGTTCGGACCAGCTGGTTGACCGCCCACGCCGCGACCGACGGCTTGCGCAGCGAGGACACCTCGGCGGCCTGCTCGCGGCGCCCGTCCCTGCGCAGTGCCTTGGCGAGCTCGCCCCGCGCCGCGACGAACTGCTCGAGCGGGAGGCCATATAGATCCTGCTGGTCGCGCACCGGAGCGCGCAATCCTACCCGCGCCGCGCGATCCGGCCGCGACCCGCTCGGGTTCGGTCAGGCTGCGATCCGCTCGGCTTCCTCGAGCTCGAGCTCGCTGGCCGGAGCGACGGGCTCGAGCGCGGCACCGACGTTCGACCGCAGCCCGGCCGCCGCCACTACCGCGGCCAGGACCGTGATCCCCGCGCCGACCGCGAACGCGACAGTGAACCCATGGGTCAGGGCCGATGGTCCGGTGCCGGCAGCACGAGTGCTCGACGCCGCGACCGTGCCGAGCACGGCCAACCCGAGCGCGCCGCCGAACAGCCGCGACATGTTGAGTAGCCCCGAGGCAAGCCCGCTCTGGGTCCTCGGAACGCCCTGCGTCGCCGCGATCGTCGAGGACACCAGCCCGAGGCCCATTCCGAGTCCGGCCAGGACCCCGCCCGGGAGCACGTCGGCGGCGTAGCCCGCGCCGGGGTGCAGACCGGTCAGCAGCAGCAACCCCGTCGCCGCCGACAGCATTCCGAGCGTGACCACGCGACGGACGCCGAACCGCGCCACTAGTCGTGGCGAGAGCGAGGAGCCGGTGAACACCGACAGCGTTATCGGCAGGAACGAGAGGCCCGCCTGGAGCGCATCGTCGCCGTGCACCTGCTGCAGATACAGCGCCAGGAAGAAGAACATCGAGAACAGCGCCGCATACATCAGCACGACCACGAGGTTGGCGGTGCGCAGCTGAGCGAGCCTGAAGATCGACAGCGGCACCAGCGGCACCCGCGCGACCCGTGCCTCGACCAGCGCGAATCCGGCCAGCAGCACGAGCCCGGCGACCAGCGGCACGATAACCCCGGTCGCACCCCAACCAAGCGTGTCGGTGCGGACGATCCCGTAGGTGACGCCGAGCAGGCCGCCGGTCACCAGCAGTGCGCCCGCGAGATCGAAGTGGCGTGGCGCGTCGCTGTGGACGTCGGGGGCGATGTAACGCGGGGCGAGCGCCAGCGCCAGGATCCCGAGCGGAACGTTGATCGCGAAGATCGCCGGCCACCCGAACGCCTGCGTCAGCACACCGCCGAGCAGCGCCCCCGAGGAAGCTCCGAGGCCGCCGATCGCGCCCCACAGACCGAGCCCGCGGTTGCGCTCCGGGCCCTCGCGCAGCGAGGAGGTGATGATCGAAAGCGTCGCCGGAGACACGATCCCGCCGGCGAAGCCCTGAAGGGCGCGAACGCCGACGAGCATCCCGCGCGAGGTCGCGAGCGCGCACGCGAGCGAGGACAGCGCGAACAGCGCCGTGCCCGCGATGAACACCCGACGGCGCCCAAGCAGGTCGGCGGCGCGGGCACCGAGCATCATGAACCCGGCAAACGTGATCGTGTAGGCATTCAGGACCCACTGCAGACCAGTGGTCGAGAAGCGCAGTTCGCGGTGCATCTCCGGGAGCGCCACGTTGACCACGGCGACGTCGAGGATCACCATGAACTGGGCCAGGCAGACCACGAACAGAAGACCGTTGGTGGAGCGCGAGCGAGGGGTAGCTTCGTTATTCATTTTGATCACGTGGAGTATTGTGCGATAGTGTTTATCCAGGTACAAGAGAGGAAGTTATCCTGGTAGTAGAGGTTCCACCCAAGGAATTAAACGGCGCCACGGCGAACGATGTGAGATCCGCCGCGGCCAGTCTCAGCCGGGCGCCCCGGAGCAACGGCAATGGCACCGGCGAGCGGCGGCGCGCCGAGCTATCGGACTTCCTGCGCCGGCGCCGGGAGAGCCTGCTCCCAGAGGACGTCGGGCTGCCGAACGGCGGTCGTCGCCGGACGCCGGGATTGCGCCGCGAGGAGGTGGCGCTGCTGGCCGGCGTCGGCACCACCTGGTACACGTGGCTCGAGCAGGGCCGCGACGTGCGCGCCTCGCTCGAGGTACTCGAGGCGCTCGCGCGGGCGCTGCGGCTGACACCGGTCGAGCGGACCCACCTGGTGCTACTCGGCCGCGGCGAGGAGCCGCCCCCGTGCAAGTCGGCGACCGAGCGGATCTCGACGACGCTGCGGCGGGTGATCGAGAACCTCGGGCCGAATCCGGCGTACGTGCTCGGCCGCCGCTGGGACTACCTGGCCTACAACCGCGCGGCGTGCATCCTGTTCGGCGATCTGGACGCGATCCCCCGCGCCACCCGCAACCACGTGTGGCAGTTCTTCATGGATCCGAGCCGACGGCAGATACTGCCCGACTGGGAGCGCAGCTCACCACTCGTGGTCGCGAAGTTCCGCGCCGACAGCGCCCGGCACCTCGGCGATCCCGAGTTCGAACAACTGATTGGCGCGCTGCGGCAGTCGAGCCCCGAGTTCTGCAAGCTGTGGAAGCGCCACGAGGTCTCGCGAGGCGGCACCGGCCGCAAGGAGGTACTCCACCCCGAGGCCGGCAAGCTGGTGTTCGAGCACGCCGTGTTGACGCCGGCGGAGGCACCCGACCAGCGGTTGGTCCTGTACTCGCCGCTGCCCGAGAACGACACTGCCGCCAGGCTCGCGCGGCTGATGGAGCAGGTCACGGCCACCACCTGAGTCGGCCCGTTGCCCCCGGGCGCGAGGTTGGCTAGGCTTGAGGGACTACGCCTCGGCGTGGGTTGGATGCGCACTAACAACCTGCCTGGAGGGGTCCGGGTGTCGGAAAAAATTGAGCTGGCCACGATCCTGCTGACGGATCTCGTTGGTTCGACACGCCTTGCGACGACTGTTGGCCCGGTCCGTGCCGATGAGTTGCGCGACGAGCACTTCGCGCTGCTGCGCGAGGCGATCGAGACCTCCGAGGGTCGCGAGGCCAAGAACACGGGTGACGGCCTGATGGTCGCGTTCTCCTCGGCCTCGGCGGCGGTCCGGTGCGCGATCCTGATGCAGCAGATGTTCGAGCGGCGCTACCGGCGCGCTGAGCAGCAGCTGCACATCCGGATCGGGCTCGGAGCCGGTGAGTCGACGGTGCAGAACGGCGACTACTTCGGGATGCCGTCGATCGAGGCCGCGCGCTTGTGCGACAAGGCTCCCTCCGATGGGATCTTCGCCTCGGCTGCGGTCAGGATGCTGGCCGGCCGCTCGGAGGAGGTCTCCTACGAGTCGGTCGGCGAGCTCGAGCTGAAGGGTTTCTCGGGCGGCATCGAGGCGTTCGCAGTTGCGTGGGCGCCGATGCCCGACGAGTCGGGTGGTCCGGGACGGTGGCCGCTGCCGGCGCTGCTGCGCTACGTACCGACGGTCTCCTACGTCGGGCGCGAGGCCGAGCGCGAGGAGCTCGAGTCCTCCCGCGCCGCGGTCCGCGAGGGCTCGCGGCGGCTCGCCTTGATCTCGGGCGAACCCGGTATCGGCAAGAGCCGGCTGGCGGCGTATGCCGCCCTTGCCGCGCACGGCGAGGGGTTCGCGGTTTGTTGGGGCGCGTGCACCGAGGAGCTGGCCGTGCCATACGAGCCGTGGATCGAGGTCTGCACGCACCTGGTCGAGCACGCTCCGCAGGACCTCCTCGACACCTACGTGATGCGCCATGGCGGCGAGCTGTCACGGCTGGCGCGCAACCTCGGCCGGCGCGTTCCCGACATGCCCGCGCCGCAGAGCTCGGATCCGGAAACCGAGCGCTTCCTGCTGTTCTCTGCAGTCGCCGGCCTGCTCACGGATGTGTCGGGGTCGGCCCCGGCATGCGTCGTGCTCGACGACCTCCACTGGGCCGACGGCCAGTCGGTGGCGCTGCTCAAGCACGTCTTCCGCGCCACTGCCACCGGCCCGCTGCAGCTGATCATCACCTACCGAGATTCCGATCTCGGACGCGACCATCCGCTGACCGGCGTGCTCGCCGACCTGCGCCAGATCGAGGGCGTCGAAAGGGTCGCGCTGCATGGCCTCGGCGCCGGCGAGGTCGTGGAGCTGATGGCCGCAGCGGCGGGGACCGAGCTCAACGAAGCCGGGCTCACGCTCGCCGGCGAGATCGCTACCGAGACCGACGGCAACCCGTTCTTCGTCGGCGAAGTCCTGCGCAGCCTGTCGGAGTCGGGCACGCTCACCTACGACGAGGCCACGGGGCGCTGGCGCGTCGATCGCTCCCGGCCGGTCGGGCTGCCGGAGAGCGTCCGTGATGTGATCGAGCGGCGGGTCGAGCGGCTCGGCGAGGACGCCAGGGAGGTATTGCGTTTTGCGGCGGTGATCGGTCGCTCGTTCACCGTCGAGGTGCTGACCGAGCTGGTCGACCTGAACGAGACGCGACTACTGGATCTGCTCGAGGCCGCCGTCGCCGCGTCGCTACTCAGCGAGTCCGCCGAGCAGGTGGGCCAGTTCCGGTTCGCCCACGCGCTGATCAACCAAACGTTGTACGAGGGCCTCGGTGTGACGCGACGCGCGCGGATGCATCACAGGGTCGCGCAGGCGCTCGAGGAGCTGTATGGCGAGGATCCGGGCGATCGCCTCGCCGAGCTCGCGCTGCACTGGCGGCTCGCGACCGCGCCGGTCGACAACCGCAAGGCCGCCGACTACGCGATTCGCGCCGCTCAGCGGGCGCTCGACGGGCTCGCCCCGACTGAGGCCGTCAAGTTGTTTGGCGACGCGATCGAGCTGCTCGGCGCGAGCGAGACCGCCGAACGCTGCGTGGCCTTGATCGGGCTCGGCGACGCTCAGCGACTGACCGGCGACGCATCACACCGCGAGACGCTGCTGACGGCCTCGAGGATCGCCTCGACGCTCAGAGACCCCGACCTCGCTGCGAGCGCGGCGCTCGCCAACAGTCGCGGCATATCGAGCTCGGTCGGTGACGTCGACGCCGAGCGGCTGACGGCGATCGAGCGGGCGATCGAGCTCGACGGCGGCTCGGACCCTGGACGGCGCGCCCGGTTGCTGGCGCTCCAGGCCGAGGAGCTGGCGTTCGATCCCGACGCGCGGGAGCGCCGCGTGGCCCTCGCCGACGAGGCGATCTCGCTCGCTCGCCAGGCGAACGACGCGCGCACGTTGGTGATGGTGTTCCGCGACGTGCTCCACGCAAACCGCTCGCCCGACACGCTCGAGCGCCGCGCCCAGCTGGTCGAGGAGGTGACCAGATACGCCGCCCAGGTTGGCGACCCCGCACTGCTGTGGTGGGCGTACCACGACGAGCGAGCCGTGGCGATCGAGCTCGGTCAGTTCGCGCGCGGAGAGACGGCGTTCGTGCGAGAGCAGCAGCTCGCGGACGAGCTCGGGCAGCCGACGCTGAGCTGGATGGTCACCTTTCAGGCAGCGACGCTTGAGATGCTGCGCGGCAACCTGGAGCTCGGCTACGAGCTCGCCGAGCGTGCTTTCCAGCTCGGACAGGAGGCAGGCCAGCCCGACGCCGTCGTGTTCTACGGCGCGCATCTCACGTTCGCCAGGACGAACCAGGGCCGCGGCGACGAGGTCATCGAGATGCTCGAGCAGAGCGTTGCCGCCTATCCGGGCATCCCGGGGTGGCGCGGAGCGCTGGCCGCCGTCTACGCCTGGCTCGGCCGCCACGACGACGCCGCGGTGATCCTGCGCGAGGCAACGAATACGCGCTTCGAACACGTCCCCTGGGACGCGGTCCGGATGCCGACGCTCGCGGTCTACGCCGACGCCGCCGCCCAGGTCGGCGACAAGGATGCCGCCCGGATCCTGTACGAGCTGATGGAGCCATTCGCGACTCACTTCGTCTACAACGACGCGAGCGGCCACGGCCATGTCCGCTTGTTCCTCGGCTTGCTCGCGGCCACGCTCGGCATGGACGAGCAGGCCGACGCACACCTCGAGTTCGCGCGCCGATTCCACGAGCAGAATGGCTTGCTGCTACTGGCCGCGCAGACGTGTCTCGGCTGGGCGGAGGCTCTTGCCGACCGCGGCGAGAGCGATCGCGCGCGCAGCCAGGCCGAGCGCGCGCTCGAGCTGGCGCGCGAGCACGGCCTGCCGGTGATCGAGGAACGCGCCGCCGCAATCGTCGAAGCCGAGTCGGCGGTCGGCAGCTAGGCTGGGCCCCGGAGCGCTCCCGCTTGCCCCGGCCGGGTACGCTTCAGCGATGGACGCCGACCGAGCCGCTGAGCTACTTGCCCGCGAACGGGCACGGATCGAGCAGGCGATGGCTGCACTGGACCGCGACGGGCCGCTCGAGGGGTCCGATCGCCGTGAGCCCGGCGACGTCGACTCCGAGGACCTCTACCAGGACGAGTTCGACGAGGGCCGGCGCGAGGATCTGCGCGACGAGCTCGCGGCGCTCGAGCGCGCCGAGGCGAGGCTGGCGGCGGGGACCTACGGACTGTCGGTTCAGAGCGGGGAGCCGATCCCCGATGCGCGGCTCGAGGCGCTGCCGACGGCTGAGCGAACGGTGCAGGAGGACGAGCACCACCCGCGCTGACGCTCGCCGGCGGCGGTCTACTGGTTGTGACGCTGCAGGAAGTCGAGCGTCGCGCCGTTGAACACGTCTGGGTCCTCGTGGAGCCCGGCGTGAGAGAGGCGCTCGAACACGATCAGCTCGCTGGTCGCGATCGCGCCCGTCAGCGGCTTGGCGAACCGGGTCGAGGTCACGAGGTCGTGGGCGCCGAAGGTCACGAGCGTCGGCGCCTCGATCTGCCCGAGAACGGCGCTCGCGTCATGGGCCAGCACGGCGGCGCTCTGTGACATGAAGGCCTCGGGCGGCTGAGCCGGGCGACCTCGTACGAACTCGGCGAGCGACTCCGCGAAGTCCGGGCGGTCGACGTACATCTCAGGCGTGAAGCAGAACGGGAAGATCCCCTGGATCACAACGTCCGCAACGGATCCAAGCGCGCCCGCGAGCGAGCGCCACAGCTCGGCGATCGCGCGCAGATAGGCATCGGTTCGATCCCAGGTGCTGTGCAGCGACAGCGACCGCACACGCTCTGGGTGGCGCGCGGCGAGGTGCATCCCAACCGCGGCGCCCAGCGATACGCCCGCGACGTGGGCGCGCTCGACGCCGATCGCGCTGAGAAAGCCCGCGACCTGGTCGGCATAGGTCTCGGTGCTGTACGGCCCCGGAGGCTTGTCGCTCTCCCCCGACCCGGGAAGATCGACTGCGATGCAACTGAAGTGCTCCGTGTACGCGGGTAGCTGGAACGCGTAACACGCGTGGTCGGCGGCGAGGTATGGAATCAGCAGCAGCGGATCCCCCTCGCCCTGCACGTCATAGTTGATATTCAGACCGTCGACATCGACTTGCGGCATGGCCCTCTCCGGAGACGGAAACGCGTTCGGTACGACCCTACTCCCGATCGCCCGAGCATTCCAAGGCGGGGCCGGCGTGATCAGCGCATTGCGCGGTAACGGCGGATCAGCGCGTTGGTCGAGCTGTCGTGGTCCAGCTCTGGGTCGGTCTCGCTCTCGAGCTCCGGGACGATCTTCGCGGCCAAGACCTTGCCGAGCTCAACCCCCCACTGATCGAACGAGTCGATGCCCCAGATCACGCCCTGCGTGAACACGCTGTGCTCATACAGCGCGACCAGCGTCCCCAGCGTTCGCGGGGTCAGGATCTCGGTCAAGATCACGTTCGTCGGGCGATTGCCCTCCATCACCCGGTGCGGGACGACCGCGTCGGGGGTTCCCTCGGCACGGACGGCCTCTTCGGTGCGGCCGAAGGCGAGCGCCTGCGCCTGCGCGAACACGTTCGACATCAGCAGGTCGTGGTGGTCGCGCAGCGGATTGAGCGTCTTGCCGAACCCGATCAGGTCGACCGGGATCAGCTTCGTGCCCTGATGGATCAGCTGGTAGAAGCTGTGCTGGCCGTTGGTCCCCGGCTCGCCCCAGTAGATCGCGCCGGTCTGATAGTCGACGTGTGCGCCGTCGAGCCTGACGTGCTTGCCGTTCGACTCCATCGTCAGCTGCTGTAGGTACGCGGGGAACCGCTTCAGGTATTGGTTGTACGGCATCACCCCGACCGTCTGGGCGCCGAAGAAGTCGCCGTACCAGACCGCGAGGAGCCCCATCAGCACCGGCAGGTTGCGCTCGAACGGGGTGCCGCGAAAGTGCTCGTCCATCTCGTGGAAGCCGGCCAGCATCTCGCCGAACTGCGCGGGCCCGATCGCCAGCATCGTCGACAGCCCGATCGCCGAGTCCATCGAGTAGCGCCCGCCGACCCACTCCCAGAAGCCGAACATGTTGTTCGTGTCGATCCCGAACTCGCTCACCTTGGCGGCGTTGGTCGAGACGGCGACGAAGTGCTTGGCGACCGCGTCCTCGCTGCCGAGAGCGGCCAGCGCCCAATCGCGGGCCGAGCGCGCGTTGGTCATCGTCTCAAGGGTCGTGAACGTCTTCGAGGAGATGATGAACAGCGTCTCCTCGGGGCTCAGATCTCGAGTCGCCTCGACGAAGTCGGTCGAGTCGACGTTCGACACGAACCGCACGGTCAGCTCGCGCCGGCTGTAGTGGCGCAGCGCCTCGTAGGCCATCACTGGACCCAGGTCCGAGCCGCCGATGCCGATGTTGACGACGTTTCGGATCGGCTTGCCGGTATGGCCCTTCCATTCGCCCGAGCGGACCCGATCGGCGAACGCCGACATCCTGTCGAGCACCTCGTGCACCTCGGCGACGACGTCGGTGCCGTCGACCATCAGCTGCGTCCCCCTCGGCATCCGCAGCGCGACGTGGAGGACCGAGCGGTTCTCGGACACGTTGATCCGATCACCCCGGAACATCGCCTCGATCCGCCCCGAGAGCCCGCGCTGCTCGGCGAGCTCAAGCAGGAGCTTCAGCGTCTCGTCGGTGACGCGGTTCTTGGAGTAGTCGAGGAACAGACCCGCCCCCTCCGCCACCAGCCGCTCACCTCGTCCCTCGTCGGAAGCGAACAGGTCGCGCAGGTGCAGGTCGCGTACCTGCTCGTAGTGCTTGGACAGTGCGCCCCAGGCCGGAAGCTCGCGGGGCGTTTCGATCTTCGTCATCTCGCAACTCCTCTCGCGCCTACCAAAGCGCGAGGATCATATGCTGCGGCGCTCGAGAGGGGGCGCTAGCGACGCGGCTTCAGCGTTAGGCGGTGAGGTCGCTCGACATTGCCGAAGATGTCGATGCTGTAGAACGCGACGACCGTCTTGCGCTTGATCCGGAGACTGATCCTGCCGTCGTGGACCAGTTCGTGTCGATGGCCCACCACCACATAGGTCAGCTTTACGCCCGACTTGTCTCGCACCCGGAACCGGAGCACGATCCGCTTGCCGCGACGGTGCCTGCCGATCAGCGTCGTCTTGGGCGGCGATCGATCCAGCCTGCGGGAGTGGACTCGGCGGCCGTGGTCTGACACCACGGGCGCTGCGGACCCGGCTGCGGAGATCACAACCCGGCCGCTGATCGGCCCGTACTCGCGCGTGTGCGAGCTGCCTGCGACCCCGATCGTGCTCACTCCGAATGCGATCCGCTGGCCGCTGACGACGATCGCCCGGCCGGCCGAGTTGTCGATCACGAGCGCGTGCTCGCCGGCGCCACCCCATGGGATCACTGTCGCCAGGCGGTCACGCTCGGCCTGCGCGACGGTCAGTGAGCGGCCCGCCAGATGGGCCTCGGCAGCTTGTGTTGGCCGCCCGCCCGGGGCCGCCGCGATTATCGGCGGCGGGTTGCCGAACGGGTGCAGGATCGTGTACGAGCCCGAGCACAGGTCGCTCGGGGTTGGTCCGACCGTCCCCACCGGCGTCGGGCGGATCAAGAGGCTCGTCGTCTCGCGCGAAAGGAGCCCGCTCGCCAGCCGGGCAGCCCCGCTCACGCCGAGCACGTCACCTGGGGACAGGCACGACGCGTCGCTGAACACATGCGTGTAGATCTGCTGTCCGTCGATGAATACGCGGACTCCATGGCTCGGAAACAGCGTGTGTCGAATCGACACCGACAACGAACCATCGCTGTTCACGGTCCCCTGGACGTGGATGAAGATCGGCGAGAGATCGGCGGGCGTCGTCAGCGGCTCTGAAATCGAGTACTCCGCGCTGAAGCTTCGTCCGGAACTGAACGTGTTGTCCTGGCCGACCGTGTCGGTCGCGGTCTTCAGCTCCTGGCAGCTGTAGTGCCCGTCGGGCGAGTACTGCTCGATCAGCCGGTGGGTCGTGCCGACATGGACCCCCGGGGCGATGCCGTAGTTGATGATGCGCGAGCCGTTGTAGTCGAACTCGATCGGCATGAACACCTTGAATGCCCCGTCGTAGGCGCGATGATCGTTGCCGTTGAAGCGCGAGGTGATGTCCGTGTCGAATAGGTACAGACCCTTCAGCACAGGGTTGTCGGGAACGTGGCAGACGGGCTCGTATGGCGCGACGAACACCGGCAGACGGTCCCCGGGCAGCTCGGGGTCGACCACCTCCGGCTGCGGGATCCAGGATTTGATCTCGACTCGATAGCCGGTGACGACGACGACCGTGCCCTCGACAGTGGTGCTCTGCCCTGCATCCTCCCCCGCGGTCTTCGTGATCGCGACGGTGACGGTATCGGTGCCGTAGTGCGCGAACGTGTGCGAGCCGCTGACACCGAACGAGCCCGGGATCACGCGCGGTGGATGGCCCGGCAGCCCCGGTTCGGTCTCGGGATACACATCGCCTGCCTGCACGCCCGTGCTATCGCCCCAGTTGATCGTGGCCCTGTAATCGCTCGAGTTCGTACTCAGATCGGAATCCTGGAACGTCGCCACCGTGGCCGGCGTCGGACGGCCGAGGTAGAAGGATCGGCTCACGCCCTGCGCCGTGACGGTTCTCGCATCCGCTGCGATCCCGGTCGGCCGGCGAGCGTCGGTGACGAACTTCTGGTCCGGAGCAGCACCGCTCAGCGACGCTCGGCCGATGCTGTTCTCGGGCGTGTCCGTCCAGTACACGTGCTGTGCGTCGACGGCCACGCCCGACGGAGAGCTGGTCGTGTGGACGAACCCTTCGTCGACGCCCGTGCCGTTGAGGCTCGCGCGGCCGATCGTCTGCGCCTGGAAGTCGGCCCAGTAGATGTGTGACGCATCGACGGCCAGCTCGACGGCACCGGCGTTCGGGATGAAGTTCGCCTTGACGCTTCCTCCGCTGATGTTCGCGCGCTCGATCGCGAGCGATTTCGGGTAGTCGTCGTCCGCCCAGTAGATGTGGCTCCCGCGGACCGCGATCCCGACCGGCACCGCAGCACCGGTTATGAACCGTTCGTTCACTCCGGTTCCGTCGAGATTGGAGCGCCCGATCGTGTTAGACCCCTCATTCGCCCAGTAGATGTACCGTCCGGACACGGCGACGGCCGACGGATTGCTCGCCCCCGTGATGAAGTTCTGTTGTACGTGACTGCCGTCGATGCTGGCGCGGCCGATCGAGCCACTGCCGTAATTGGTCCAGTACACATAATTCGTGTCTACGGCGACGCCCGAGGGTGTCTGCGCGCCCTTGATGAACCCGGTGTCGGGCTTGGTCGCGTCGAGGTTCGCGCGAGCGATCGAGTTCGTGGCCCCGTTGGCCCAGTACAGGAAGGCCTGCGCCTGCGTGCAGAGCGACAGGCATGCCGCCGACACGAACACCGCCACTCCAAGGACCTTGCGCACCGCTTCGCCCCTTCTGATCACGGCCGTCCGGCCAACCGTATTTCCTGCTGTGATCCGTGTCAATCCGATCGGCCTGCATCGTCCGAACTGTGACTCGCTGAGCTTGCGGATGCGACGCTCGCCGCTGCCGGCTCCTGCTAAGTGAGTGTCTTGACCAGCCGCACGACCGAGCCCGGCTGTTCGCACGGCCGGGCCCGGCCGCGTCTCCCTAGCCAGACTGTGCGCGCCGCTCGTCCGCGGATGGGACGACGATCGGGCCGTCGGGCGGTTGGGTGATCCTGATTGGGTTGCCGAATGGATCGCGCAGCCCGCAGTCGATGCCGTAAAAGCGCTCCGTCGGCTCTTGCGTGAACTCGACGCCCGCGGCACGCAGCTTCTCGTACGTGCCCCGGCAGTCGGCTGTCTCGAAGATCACGCCGCCGCCTGCCGCGCCCTTGGTCACGAGCTCACGCGCCTGCTCGGCGGTGACGTCGTCGTACGCGGGCTCGCCCGGAACCATGAGCACGAGCTGAACATCAGGTTGTTCGGGAGCGATGACGGTCAAGAAGCGCATGACCCCGAGATCGGCATCCGTGTGGACGGCCATCCCAAGCTTGCCGACGTAGAAATCGAGTGCCTCGTCCTGGTCGAGGACATGAATGAAGGTGTGAGTGATTCGTTTGAGCATGCCGGTCACGCTAGACGGCTGGCGGCGAAATCGCTTCTCCGAAACTGCTCTTTAGCCGGCTGGGCGGAACCACGCCATCGCCCAGCAGGCAGGGACGCGCAAGGCCGCGCCCTCGGCGGCGAAGCGAGCGCGGTACGTCGACGGCGACTCGCCGACGATCTCTGCAAACACGCGACTGAACGTGCCTAGGCTTCGAAAGCCGACGTCGAGGCAGATTTCGGTCACCGAACGGTCCGTCTCGCGCAGCAACTCCATCGCCCGCTCGACCCGGCGGCGCTGGAGGTATCGGTGGGGCGTCTCACCGAACGTGGCACGGAACTGCCGGCTGAAGTGGGCAGGAGAGACGTGCGCGACCCGTGCCAGTGCCGGAACGTCGAGCGACTGCGCGAACGCCCGGTCCATTGTGTCGCGCGCTCGCAGCATTCGGCGGTTTCGGTCCTCGACGGCACGCGACATCTCACTGTGTCCTCAGCGCAGGAAGCCCTCGACGGCCTGCACGAGCGCAAACATCATCGCCGCTGATCCGCCGCACGAACCGCCTGGCGATGTTTGAGCAGCCACCAGATGGTGACGAAGTCCTCCGTCCGCCTGATGTCGAGGCCGGTGAGCTCGTGGAACCGCTCGACGCGGTGCCGGACGCTGTTGCGGTGCAGGTTGAGCTGCTGGGCCGTGGCCTCGAGGTTGCGGTCGAGATCGAGCAGGATCGCGACCGTGCGCTCGATCTCGAGGCCGTTTGTCCCGCGCTCGTCGAGCTCGCGAAAACGCTCGGTGCTGAGTCGCTCACCGAGCGCATCCGCCTTGGTCACGAGCGGCAGCGGACCCAGCATCCCGAGGTCGACGACACCTGTGATCCCGAACGCCCGTGCCGCGGCAAGCGCCTCGGCCGCTTCGGAGAATGCCGAGTGGACGTTGGCCAGCAGGCTCTGCTGACCGACCGCCAGCGCGACGCCGGCGAACGGTCTCGGAACCCGCGGCGCCAGCGCCAGCAGCCGCGAGTCGACCACGACCTGGAGCGTGCGCGCGTCGCTGGTCGAGCCCGACCGGCGGACATGCGCCTCGAGCGCCTCGCTCTGGGATCCCTCGCCGCAGTCGGCGCAGACCGCGAAGTACGGTCGAGTCAGGTCGAGGCCGAAGGCCTCGCCGTCCCGAACGAGTCGCTCATCGCTGACGGTGCCGGCGGCGAGATTTCGGAGGAAGTCCGCTCGCCGCGCGGCGTCGCGCCGAGCGTTGCGCAGATCGTGATCGCGCTGCGCGTCGGCGAGGATCGAGGAACAGATGGTCGCCCACGCCCACAGCTGATCCTGCATCACGAACAGCGTCCGGTCGGAGATGCCAAGCGCGTCCGCTTGGGCCGCCAGCAGCGACATCACGTGGCGCGCGCCGACCTGGATGCTGCGGTGGTCGAGTGGCCGGCCGTGATCAGCCCACCGGCGTGCGAGCTTCGCGATCGCGTCGGAGCCTGCCTGGTCGATCTCGCGTCCCTCGCGCAGCTCGGCCAGCGAGATCTTGATCACCGCCCTCACGCGCTCGCGGACGGTGTCGGCCGCCGCCGCGCCGATCGACGAAGGGAGCTCGGTCTGCAGCAGGCCTGACAGCTCCGTGACAACCGTCTCGATATCGGCTTCGAGCAACTCAGCTGCCGCCAGGCTCGCGGCTCGCAACCGCTGATCGGCCGTCTCGGGGTTGGGTCGTGCAGGCTGCAAGCTCATCGAATTGGGGCGTCCGTCGTTGCCGGTCGGATTGTGCATCGCGCCAACGCGAACGGCAGAAGGTTTGGCGGGTTGCCCGTCGCAGGAACCCGGGCAGCGAGCGACGATGTAGCCAGGATAAGAGACATAGGACCAAGAGGCAGCGCCTCTGAAGGAGGCGAAGATGATGACGGTCACAATCCCAGGATCAATCGTCGCATTGGCGTTCGCGGCGCTGATCGCCGCTCTGGTGTACGTAGTGCTCGCCGTGGCCGACTGGCTTAGCCCGACGACCGAGTCCGGGCACGATGTCGGTCCGAAGCACACCCACCACGTCCCGGAGTCGTGATCATGAACTCACTCACCGCGGCCGGCTCGCACATCGGTCCAGCTTCGCTTCAGCGGGGCCGGGCGAGCGACGAAGAACGTCGAGATGTCGCCAAGAACCCGCGATCTCGTGTGCCTCAGCCTGTGCGCGGCGCTCGGCGCCGTCGTATGGGCTATCCACACGACTTCGTGGCCGCACAGCACCCAGCGGCCGCTTAAGGTCGCCGTGATCGTGGTCGGGCTACTGGCCGTCGGCGGTTGGCGCACGTGGCAGATCCGCCGCCACTGAGATAAGCCGTATCAGCGGATCTTGCCCGAGATGATCCGCTTGGCCAGCTCGAGCATGTGCGAGAGGTGCACGTCGCCCTGCTGTCCCGTCACTCCGGTCGTGACCATCACGTCGAGACCGTTGTGCTTGTCAGGGCCGTGACCGTAGACCCCGATGTGAACGGCGTTCGGCTCGCCCGCGCACGCGGGGTCCGAACTTCGCCTCGCCTTCCCCCGGCTTGTCGTCGTGCTTGTTGCAGGGACCGTCGCCGCCGCTCCTGAGCTCCCCGGTGACGAAGAACATCTTCTTGCTGGCGTCGCCGAAATCGTCGTGGTTCTTCGCCGCCAGCGACCGGGCCTTCGACTTGGCCTCGTCCCAGACCGTGTGACTTGGCCGGCGCCTTCGAGGGCACCGCCCCCAGCGCGATCACGAGCATCGCCAGCAGCGGCACAGCCAACAACGCGCGTCGTCCGCGAGGCTCGCGCCGGGACGTCCACACGGATCCCCCGGACCGCATTTGACAGCGACTGTACCACCGCCCTGTCGCCCTTTTGCACGCGAGCGCGCCCTGTGGGAGAGTGGGGCCATGCCAACCGCTGCGCTTGATCGACTCAACATCAACTATCGACTCGAGGGCGACGGGCACGAGACGGTCGTGCTCGTCAACGGCCTCGCCGACGATCTGGAGACCTGGAACGACCAGATGCCGGCGCTGCTCGAGAGCGGCTATCGCGTGCTGCGCTTCGACAACCGGGGAATCGGGCTCAGCGACAAGCCACTCGGGCCCTACACGACGGAGATGTTCGCGCAGGACACGAAGGCGCTCGTCGACCACCTCGAGATCCGCGACTTCCACCTGCTCGGCGTGTCGATGGGCGGAATGATCGCTCAGGAGTACGCGCTCGCCTACCCCGCCGACCTGCGCAGCGTGACGCTGGCCTGCACATACGCGGCGCCGGGACCGTTCTGCTCGAGGATGTTCAGCTTCTGGGCGGACATCGTCAACGTCATGGGGGTGCCGGCGGTGATGCGCGACGTGACGCTGTGGGCGTTCACAACCGAGTTCTTCGAGACCCGTCCCGGCGACTGCGCCGAGTTCGAGACCGCGATGCGGTTCATCGACCAGCCGATCCCCGCCTACCTCGCGCAGCTGAACTCGATCCAGACCCACGACGCCAGCGGACGGCTCGGCACGCTGAAGGTCCCGACGTTAGTGCTCGCCGGCGAGGAGGACATCCTGATCCCGGTCGAGCTCTCGCGCCGCCTGCATTCGCTGATTCCCGGCGCTCGGTGGGCGAGCACCAAGGGCGGGCACGCGTGCCTGTGGGAGCACCCCGAGCCGTTCAACCGGGCCTACATCGACTTCATCGCGTCGGTCGCGAGCCCGAGCGCGACCGGCTGACGGCGGATCCGGCTTCCTACGGCCGGCGCGAAGCAACGGCAACGGCTGCGGCGAACGCCGCGGCCTTGAGCGAGCCGAGCCCGGTCGCGAGGTCATAGCCCGGCTGCGCCGCCCCCCCTGCCGGCGATCTGCCAACCGCCGAGTCGGGATGGCGCGAGCTCGTTCCCTTCGTGATGTCGAAGAAGATCGAGTGGTAGCGCGGCCCGCGCGCGAGCTGATACAGGAGCGGCGACAGCGACCCCAGTCGCCCTCGACCTGCCTTTCGCTCCTGCTCGAGCACGAGCGCCACGATCGCGGCTTGCAGCGGAGTCGCCGCGCTCGTTCCGCCGCCGATCCCCCAGCCGCCGCCGTCTGCGTCGTAGACCGACAGCCCCGGGGTGAATGACGCCATCGCCGCGATGTCGGGGGCAAGCCGCGTCAGCTTGCCCCGCTGGAGTCTCGGGCCGATACCCGGCGCCCGTTGGAACGCCGGGCGTCGCCAGACCTTGCTCGGGCCACCGCCGGAGCCGACGCCCTGATTCGGCTTGGTCGCGTATGTCGACCAGACGACCTGACTGGCGATCTGGTTGCGCTTGGTCAGCCTCAGAGTGGTGCCGCCAACGCTTGTCGTAAACGGAGAGCTGCTGGGGAACGCCGCTCCCGGTTTGTTGATGAAGCACCCATGAAAGCCGAGGTCCCCCGACGCGGCCACGGTCGTGATCCCGAGCGCCGACGCTTCGGTCAGCAGTCGCTCCCCGAGCTGCAGCTGAGCGCGACTGAAGCGCCGCTCGCACACGCCGTCGCTGATCGAGAGGATGTCCGGCAGATTCCCTCCCTGGCGGGATGGGTCGAGCGCGCCGAGCATGAACAGGATGAAGGAGTTGCTGAAGGCCTGATCGAGCGGGACGAAGATCGGGGTGATCCGCTTCAGGCCGGGCGCCAGTGACGCGAGCGCCTCGATGTCGAGCACCGTCTCCTCCGGAGCCGTTGCGGTGTCGCGGCTCGCTCCAGGCATCGCGAACTGCCGCACGACCGGAGTTCGAAGTCCAAAGCACCTCGCCCAGATCTTGAAGCCGGCGGTCGGGACTTCCTGCGAGCTGAGCGTCGCGACGCGGACTCCCGACCCCTCGAGACCGCGGGCGTGCAGAGGATCGACCCCGTACGCGGTCGACAGCTGCCGTGGCGTGAACGGGCGTCTCTTGCTGGCGCGATGGCACGAGCCGCCGGGCTGCGCGCTCGAGGACGTGCGGCGCCCGCTCGGCTGCGCGCCACCGACCTGGTAGACCTCGCCGGCCGAGATCTGGCGAACGAGGCCGCGCAGCGGACGCGGGGTGCACAGGCCGCCGGCGGGCTCCATCGTCCCCTTCGCACAGAACAGCCGTTGACCCGCCTGCGGCGTCAGCACCGCCAGCACGACGGATGCATCCGAGCTCAGCCGCACACTGACGACCCCGCTCTGCGCGCGCAGATAGCGTACGACCCGCTGGCGGTCGGCAGTGTTCGTCGCGAACCGCTTGCGGTACTGACTCAGCGACAGGAAGTGGCGATACAGCCGCGAGGAGGGGTTCGAGACGGCGCTCGCGAACTTGCCTGGGTTCCCGCGCTGGGACAGCCCGAGCACGACCACGCGGCGCTGCGCGGGCTTCGAGACCTGAGCCGCCGCGGTCGCTGAGCGCACGCCGACGGTCGCCGATGCCGACCCCGAGGACGCGACGGCGCCGTCCGTGGCAAGCGCCAATGCCGCGCACACGACGACGGCGATCCGGCGTGCAAGACGTCCGTCGGATTCATCTCCGCTGCGCACCCGAGGCAGATCCTACAAGGCGTTCCAGACCGGGCCGCGGCTATATGCGGTTGAATGCAAGGCCGGAAGCAAGGCGCATCCTGCGGTCGCCCTGCTCCGGCGGCAATGACCCGCCGGCGGGCCGGACCTTCGCGGGTGGTCGACACATGGACCAAGACGAACTCCACGAGACCCTGCGCGAGATTCGGCGATTCGTCCGCAACGAGGTCGTGCCCGCCGAGGCCGAGATCGACGAGCGCGACGAGATGCCGCCCCATCTTCGCGATCAGGCGAAGGCGATGGGGCTGTTCGGGTTCGCACTGCCGATCGAGCACGGCGGCGCGGGCCTGACGATGGCGCAGGAGGTCGAGGTGGTGTTCGAGCTCGGCTGGACGACGCCCGCATTCCGCTCGATGTTCGGGACGAACAATGGAATCGCGGGGCACGTGCTGATGCTCGGCGGCACCGAAGCGCAGCAGCAGACGTGGCTCCCGCGTCTGGCGGCGGGCGAGGTCGTCGCCGCGTTCGCCCTGACCGAGCCCGAGGCTGGATCGAGCCCCGCCGACCTGACGACGACGGCCGTCCGTGATGGCGAGGAATGGGTTATCGACGGCGCAAAGCGATACATCACAAATGCGCCGACAGCCGACGTGTTCATGGTGTTCGCTCGGACGACCCCGGACTCGCGGGGTGCCGACGGAATCTCAGTCTTCATCGTTCCGGCCCAGACGCCCGGGGTCGTGGTCGCGCCGCCAGACCAGAAGATGGGTCAGCACGGTGCCCATACCGCCGACGTCCTGTTCACGGATGTCCGCGTCGGAGCGCAGGCCCTCGTCGGCGAGACCGCGGGCGCCGGGTACCGAACCGCGCTTGCGTGTCTCGCCCACGGTCGGCTGCACATCGCGGCGCTGTGCGTCGGGCTCACCGACAGGCTCGTTGAGGAATCTGTCGCATGGGCGACCGAGCGGCGCCAGGGCGGCAAGCCGATTGCCGGCCACCAGCTGGTGGGCGCGATGCTCGCCGATTCGATGACCGATCTGATGGCGGCTCGGGCGCTGGTCCGTGACACCGCGCGAGCCTACGACACCGGCGAGGACACCCGCCTCGGTCCCGCGTGCGCGAAGCTGTTCGCCAGCGAGGCGGTCGGGCGCGTGGCCGACAGGGCGGTGCAGATCCACGGCGGCGCCGGGTACATCCGCGGCGTCCCGGTCGAGCGCTTCTACCGCGACGCGCGCCTGTTCCGGCTCTACGAGGGGACCTCGCAGATCCAGCAGCTGGTGATCGCCCGCGAGCTCACGCGGTCGGATCGTCGAGCTGGCCGCCCGCCGACGTGATCCAGTACCGGACCGAGACGGCCGCCGCGATCTGACCGGATCAGGTTGGCAGCGACCGCGCGAGCGCCTGCCAAACGCGCCTGCCGAAGGGCTTGGGTGCAGCCAGGAGCCGCTCCGGGATCGGATCCTCGGCGTAGAACCGCTCGATCACCGCATGCTCTGAGTCCGCGAGACGCGCGGCCACGTCAGGTCGGTAGAGGGCCGGGAAGCGCTCGTAGTCGTTCACGTTGTCGGGTGGGTGCGATCGCAGCGCCTGCTCGTCGAACTCCTCTCCCGCCTCCCGCAGCGCCCGGGCCAGATCATCCACGAGCGCCTCGTACCGACCGATGAACGAGATCGGCCGTGACGGCGGCCCGATGTAGCGAGCAAAGGTCGCCTCGAGGTGTCCGGGCAGGTGCTGCACCACCCGCTCGACGAACGTATTGAAGTCCTCGGAGAATGCGAGCGAATCGACGCGGCGCTCCGGATCCCAGCCCGTCCGCATTCGGTACGCCCAAAGGGACCGCCACCAATCGAGCGGATGCCGGACGAATGCGATCGTGAATCGCTCGGCGTAGTCCTCGGTCTCGCTCAGACCCCAATGGTTGGTCCGTTGGTCCGGCGGGGGGAGTCCAAGTACCTCGATCTCCACCCCCGCTGCCTCGAGCGCGCGCCATATCCAGGTTCCGCCGGTCTTGGGCGCGTGCAAGATGCGCGTGCGCGGGGTGAGCAGACTCGGCACGGCTACGTCAGCTCGGCGCTGCGGCGACCCGCGGTCATGCGGCCAAGGTAGCCGATCGCCGGGACCGTGCAGCCTGGCGGCTGACGCCGCCGACGACACCGTGCGATCAGCTCGGAGGATCCTCGGGGATGTAGCCCAGCTGGCCCAGGAACAAGCATGACGCCAATTGAGTGCAGTGTGCCGTCGCGAAGCCACACACAAGCGATCAGGCGGGGAAGCGAGTGGCCCACGGCTCGAGCGACACGCGGCACCCGTTGATGACCGTCGAGATCAGCCGGTACCAGCCGGCGATGACCATGAGCTCCAGCAGCTGCTCGTCGCTGTAGTGCGCCGCCAGCGCCGACCACAGGGAGTCAGAGACCTCGCAACGCTCGTGCAGCTCGTCGGCAAGGCGGATCAGCAGGGCGTCACGGGCGCTCCAGACCGATTCGTCCGCGGTCAACCGCGCTGTCGCGACGATCTGTGCGTCGCTGAGCCCGACCGCGTTGCCGAATGCGGCGGCATGCACGCCCCATTCGTACTCAGCGCCACAGCGGGCACAGGTGCGCTCGATCATGATCTCGCGGTCGCGCGGCTCGACCAGACCGTGTCCGAGAATCCCGGCTCCCAACGGCCGCATCCGAGACATCAGCTCCGGGTGAACGGCCAGCGTGCGAAACAGGGCCAGAGGCTCCAGGTCGCTGCCGGGCGGCATCCACTTTCGAAGGCTTTCTTCGATCGCGGGCGAGTACGGGGGTTCGAGCGGCGCGATCCGCGGCTCAGTACGTGATGCAGACATCTGTATCCTTCCGCTTCGGAAATAGCAGCAGCGCCAGCTTAGCTTCGAAAACCGAAGCAGTCAAGCCCGAAGCATCCAAGTGCCGACCTCCAAATCCAACTCGGGCCAGCGATCGCCGCTTCCGGGGCGCGCGGTGCGAGGATCGACGACGGGCAGGCCGACGATGGCGCTGCTCGATCTCCTCGGTCGACGCTGGACCCTGCGCGTGATCTGGGAGCTCCGCGACGGCGCGAGCCTCACCTTCCGCCAGCTTCAGAGCCAGTGCGGCAACGTCTCCTCGAGCGTGCTCAACGACCGCCTGCGCGAGCTACGCGAAGCGCGCATCGTCGCCGGCATGTCCGACGGCTACCAGCTCACTGACTCCGGGAGCGAACTCCTCGCGGCGCTCCTGCCACTCGACGCCTGGGCGAAGAACTGGGCCGGGACGATCGCACCCTCGAGCGATGACGCGCCGGCGGGCCGGGCCCGAGGGAGTGAGCGGGACCTGAGAGGTGGAGCAGGCCCCGCGCCCGGCTGACAGTGTCAGTTCAGCTCGATCTGAGCGGAGTCCGGGAGGAAATAGTGGTAGGTGTTGATGTACAGGACGATCTTCAGTTCTCCTGAGGCGTCGCGCTGAACGATCCAGTCCTCGCCGACGATGACCTTTATCAAGGCGTCCGGCGCGCTCACCACCCGGCCCTCCCAATACACCGCTCCGACCGCGCGGGCTCGCTCGGGTGTGGTGCACAGCTCGGTGACGTCGAACGGCTCCAGCAGAACGTGGACCTCATCGGTCAGCTTCTGATGAATCTCGTAGTTGGCCTGAGGCGTGAGGTCCTCGCCGTGCGGTACGAACACGCGCGCCTCAGCTGGGGTCAGAAAGAACGCAGCCTGCTCCGCAGCCGTGCCCTTGCGGATCATCGAGACGTCGTGAAACGCGTTCATCAACGAGATCACATCGTCCTTCTTGATTGCCATCGAGTAGCCCTCCCCTGAGATGGACCTGAATTGACACGAGCCCTCGGCTGCGGCAAGCGTATTGAAGTCGTTGGAAGGCGCGGGAGGTCGGCAGTTTGCCCGCGTGGCGCGGCGATCCGGCTGGCCCTCAGCCGGTCGCCTCAGCCGGTCGCCTCAGCCGGTCGCCTCAGCCGGGGACCAGTCGGGACTTGGCTCACCTTCCTCGAATATCCACCGTCCGGGTCCCTCGTGGAAGTAGACGACCGATCGCGCCGCACCCAGCTCCTGAGCGCGTCCTGCGACCAGGGCCGTCAGCGCGCGAGCGAAGGCCTCGCGCTGCGCATCGGGACGGCCGCTACGAATGTCGCAACGGATCGCCACGACGGGGGCTCCGCCGCGGACGACGCGCCCCGCGCCTAGCTCGCGCACGGCGACAGTGACTCCATCGGACGTGGTCTGCATCACATCGGCGTAGAGGTCGGCGACGGCTGTCGCGATTGGACTGAAGTCGTTCGCGCTGGGACCCCGCGGCAAATCGAGCTGGATGTACGGCATCGGCTCCTCCTGGTTGTGATCCCGTCTGCTGGCCGCCAATCCTGCCGAGCCGCAATGTGGAGCGACACGGCCGGTTGGTAACAGCACGGCGGCGGCACGCCTCCAAACCGTAGAACCTGACCATGCGGAGACACGCGAAGCGCCACGGCTAGGTCGCGAGTACATCGATCGAGCTGATGCTCAGCGCCACGACGAACTGCCGCTCGCCGCTTGTCAAGCGATCGTCTAATTGCAAACCCGCGCGCTGATGCGGTTGGATGCACTCAGCAAGGATCCTCGTGACTCACTCGACCAGGAGGGACAAATGACAGGCATCGGCGCGGACACAAACGGCATGCACCCCGTCGACGAGCAACTGCTCGAGCAGTCGCGGTGGGATTTCAGCGATCTGAAAGCCGTGTTCATCAACTGCACGTTGAAGCGCTCGCCTGAGGCGTCGAATACGCAGGCTCTCGCCGACCGCTCGATTGCGATCATGCGCCGCGCCGGCGTCGGCGTTGAGGTCATCCGGGCCGTGGATCGTACGATCGCGACCGGCGTCTATCCCGACATGACCGAGCATGGGCTGGGAGCGCGATGAGTGGCCGGAAATCTTCGCGCAGGTGACCGCGGCGAACATCCTCGTACTGCTTTCGCCGATCTGGCTCGGCGAGAAGTCATCGGTCTGCACGCGGGTGATCGAGCGCCTGTACGGGAACAGCCATCTGCTCAACTACGAGGGACAGTGGGCCTATTACGGGCGTGTCGGCGGCTGCGTCATCACCGGCAACGAGGACGGCGCCAAGCACTGCGCGATGAACATCCTGTACTCGCTGGCGCACTTGGGCTTCGTCATCCCGCCGCAGGCAGACAGCTGCTGGCTCGGCGAAGCCGGGCCCGGACCGAGCTACTCTGATCCCGGTTCGGGCGGGCCGGAGAACGACTTCACCAATCGCAATACGACCTTCCTGAGCTGGAACCTGATGCACATGGCGCGGATCCTCAAGGACGCCGGTGGGATCCCCGCGCACGGCAACCAGGTCGCGCTGTGGGACGCGGGCTGCCGGTTCGACTACGAGAACCCCGAGCATCGCGCGTGACCGCGAGCTGATGAGCGCTTGATCGCCCGCGACGGCGAGATTGAGATCACGTGTATGCGCCGACGACAAGTCGGCGGCGCACCAGCTGCACATCGTCCTCGCCGAGGCCGTGTGCGCGAAGCCACGAGATGGTCCCGCCGAGCTGCTCGTCGATCAGTTCGAACAGCCGCTCGATCGTGCCCGGGAGCGGAGTGTGCTGGGCCGGGTCGTGACCCTCGAGCTCGGCGCGGTAGGTCGGGGAGCTGACCAGACGGGCGAGGATCGGCTCGATCCGCTCGGCCGTCGCGAGGTAGTCGTCTGCGATCAGCTCGCGATCGAAGCCGGCGGCCTCGAGCGCGAGCGCAACCACGACTCCGGTGCGGTCCTTGCCCGCTGCGCAGTGGACCAGCACGGTGCCCGGAGTCCGCGCGATCGTCCTGATCGAGCCGACGATCGAGTCCGGGCGAGCGTCCAGGTAGCTCATGTACGCCCGCACCGCCGGCGTTTCCTCGCGCCAAGCGTCTCCGGCGAGCCGTCCCCACGGACGCACCGTCTCGATCTCGACATCGGTGTTCCCTCCTGAGCTCGGGAGCAGCGAGTGGTGCTCGATCCTTACCGCCGGCTCATGGGTCAGCGGTCCCGGACCTTCGAGCGCGACCTCGGTCTCGGTGCGCAGATCGAGCACGACGGCGAGCCCGAGTCCGTCGATCAGCACCCGCACGTCTCGCTCGCTCAGCGACTGGAGGTTGTCGGAGCGAAGCAGCACACCGGGCACGACGACGCGCGCGTTGGCCGCGCCCTGCAGGTCGATCCATCGTGGAGCTGGCACCTCCTGATCGTGGCATGGTCCGCGCAGCGACCTGCGAACGACCTGTTACCAGGCGACGACCAGCGAGCACTGGCGCTGTAGGAAGTCGATCCAGTAGAGTCACGCGCGCGGTTCACGGCACGGTAGTCACCGTGGGGGCTTGGATCGCAGAGATTTGGAGGCTAAGGAGATCGTGCGGCCATGATGGCCGTGGCGTGTCGACCCGGAACACTGATCTGGCCCATGGGGGTTTCGTTGCGCGATTCATCTCGGCTTGCCGCTACGGATGGCGAGCACTCAGCGGTATTTGGCTCACGGCGTCACGCACGGCTGCGGTTGGCATACCGCGCGGTTGCGATCGCGGCGGTGATCACGTGCGGGTCGGCCGCGCTCGCGGCGACCGCGTCCGCACGCGTCACTCAGATCGTGAGCCCAAGCGCGAACCAAGTCGTCGGCAACGCCGGGGTGCCGGTCGTGCTCCATTCGAGCGCCAGCCTGAGCCAGCTGCGGATCCTCGTCGATGGGCACAACGTCAAGGGCTACTTCCACACTTCGGGCGGCGCCTATCGCGCGAAGTTGCGGCTCGGGTACGGTCTTCATCTTGGTGTTGACGACTTGCTGGTGGTGACGGGTGCGGGCGCGCAGGTGAAGGATGTGTCGTTCATCGTCGCTCGGCGGGCCGGCAACCTGTTGGCGCTGAGAAACCTTCGCGTCGGAGGTGACGTTGCTCCGGTGCGCGCGGTCGCTGCAACCGCGCCCGGCGCGACGCTTCAGGCGTGGGTCAATGGTCATCGTGACGACGGCGCTTTCGTGCCCGAGCGCGGCGGCTACGTCGGTCTGCTCGGCGGCAACGATTGGCTCCGACCCGGTCAGAACCGCTTGGTCTTGCTCGCCTACAGGACGAGCACTTCGGGGCGCTCCGCTGCTTACGACGTCGCGGCCACAAAGTTCTGGCGCAAGCCAGGCGTGTTGACCGCGAGCGCGGGGCCGGATCGGATCGCCAACGCGGGAGACTTCATTCGACTCGATGGGAGCGCGTCCGACGCCGGGCGAGGTGGCCGTCGGCCGCATGTCCGGTATCGCTGGAAGATCGTCTCTCGCCCGCGGGGTGCGGTCGTGAAGCTGTATGACGCGAACACGAAGCGCCCCGGGCTCGTGGCCCACGCCCCGGGCCAGTACCTGATCGAGTCCAAAGCCATCGGGCGGGGCGGCCGCTCGTCCGTCGATACGACCGACGTCCTCGTGCGTGTAGACGCGCCGCCGATCGGCGCGCGATTCGAGAGCGCGGCGGACGATCGGGGCACGATCAAGCTCGACGGGAAGCCGGTCGAGAATACGACCGAGCCGTGCGACCCGGGCGCGGATGGACTTGGCTGCGGCGGATGGGGGTCCTACGCGATCTTCGACCGCCAGACGCTCGAGCGCGTCGACTCGGGCACGTTCCACCCCTACAACAGCGACGGCATGAAGAAGCTGGCGGATCTCGCCGCCACTTACAACAAGGCCCCGACCTACCTGATGGTCGCGAACTTCGGGCCGGTCGGCGACAACGAGAACGAGCTCGCTGACGGGAGGCGGCTGCTGCGAACGCTCGGGGCTCCGAAGATGAGCGACGCCGAGATCAACTACATGCTCAGGTACGCATTCCCGAAGTCGATCATCGGCGTTCCCGGTTCGCCCGAGGGCTCAGCCTTCCTCTCGGATCATTTCCTGCACCGCTACCCGTATTCGGGCAAGCACGTCGCCAACATGTCCGGCTACTTGCGCCTGAACCCGCTGTCGACGACCGGCAACTTCGAGTTCGTGTTCCCCGACCAGGTCGAGTTCGACACCGACACCAGCAAGGTGCCGTCACAGATCACGATGAAGGTCGGCAACAGCACATACGCACACGACGCACCGACGGATGGCTCGTCCGGGTTCTTCCTCGTGCGGTTCGACAGTCAGACGCTCACGCGCGAGCAGGATTTCTTCTACGTGACCAACAAGCCGGACGGCACCGAGGTCCCCGCTGAGGCGAAGAGGATGGCCGACGACATCGCCTGGGCTTCGGCGACCGACAATGACCACGGTCAGTTGCTCCTGATGCTCCAGGCGTTCGGTCACCCAAAGGGCACCAGCACCGGATGGCTACAGGCGGCGCAGGCGATCGGGAACCTCGGGGGCAATGCTCAGGTGTTCGCACAGCTCAACCAAGGACTGGGCGACGAACCCCATCAGGGGCGCTACGCGTTCGTCGCGCGCTCGGCGATGGACGTGCCTGCGGCGGTATCGAGCCAGTCGCTGACCGGCGTCTCGACCGACGGCAAGCTGCACGGGCTGCTCGCGCGCGGACGCGACGATCAATACGAGCCGATGATCGCCGACCCGAGCGGCACGGTTAACTTCGATCTCGTTCGGATCGTCAACCGCCCGTCACAGCCGGGTGGCGGTTTCCCGGCGTTCACCGGAGGCGAGGCGGCCGCGGCGACCTTCCTTGGCCGCGACCCCGACATCATCGGCGTCTGCGATCCGACGGCCCCCACCTGCGACGTGCGCAAGGCCTACTACGAGAAATACACGGGGGTGAACTGGGGCAACATCCTCACCCGGCTCGGCAGCGACGCGGCCAAGGCCAAGTGCGCCCAGAGTCATCCAGGCTTCACGCCCGCCGAGTGCAACACGGTTCGCGAGGAGTTCCAGCTCGAGATCGGTCGCCGCAACACGGTCGAGGAGTACTTCGGCCCGAAGGGCCTGCAGGCGCCGTTCCTCGGCGGAGTTCAGGTGGCGGCGCTTGTCGACGTCGCGAAGATAGCCGAGCAGATCAGGCAGGCTGTCCAGCCCCCGCCGGCGAACAACGCGGCAGCGAACGCCTTTGACATCGTCAGCTTCCTCGCCAGGGCCGCCAGTTTTGCCGGCGCCGTCTACCCGCCCGCCGGCGCGATCGCGTCGGGAGTCAGCGGCGCATTCGGTCTGGCCGGCTATCTGACCCGCCAGAACGGAAGCCCTGATCTGATCGGCCCCAAGGTCACGGCCGCCGCGGCGGACCTCGGCAGCGATCTATACGACCGCTACCAGCGCGCATCGGCCTACTTCACGACCGAGTCGAAGATCGTAATGAGCGACTGGTCGAAGATGAGCGAGGTCGCTGCCGCTGCGACGAGTAACCCCAAGTGGGTACTCGGCGACGTCGCCACAAGTGTCGAGTCGATGCGGCTGGGCACCAAGCAGGCGATCTATGAGTCGTTGATACCGGTCGCCTATCCCGTTCTCTACGACCTCGGGACAGGTGTCGCCCACGCCAAGGACTGGAAGTGCGTCAGCGGCCCCTTCCTGTACGACAAGAACCTGTTCCAGAACACCGACGGGGGCGCCGAGCTGACATGGACGATGACCTACCCCCCGTCGATCGGCAAGCGGCATGTGCTCGCGGTGGGCGCCCGCCATGCAGTGGGCAACCTGCACAGCGCCTACATCCCGTCACCGCCGGACAGCATTACGGGGCCACTGTTCCGGGACCCAGCTTCGCCACAGGGAGGGATCGGCCTGTACAAGCTCGATTTCTACTCCCCGCAGCATTTCGAGGTATTCCCGGAGGTGCTGCAGCAAGGGGACGGCAAGGATGGATATGGCTATTACAGGTGCTCGACGATGCCCGACCCACCCGGGAACTCTGGGTAGTGCCCGCTACCGCGTGGCGCCGGTCGAGCTCACGCGCCGGGTGGCAGGATCGGCCGCGGGTCAAAAGTCACGCGCAGTCGCGTGATCTTCCCGCCCTCGACCGTGCCCCAGCTCGCGACTGGGATCGGCGGCGCGATCGTTGTGTGCAGCTCGAACCAGGTGAACACATCGGGTCCGTCACACAGCAGCCGCTCGATCACGATGTCGGTCTTGATCTCGGACATCCGCTGAAGGCCGCGTACGCACTCGTCGGCGCCGGTGATCTGCGCGAGCGGCCCACTGAACTCCATCTGATCGGCCAGCACCGACCGCAACCGCTCAAAGTCGTTTGACCGCCACGAGTCGTAGTAGATGCCGAGCGCCTCGGCCGGTGTGCGCGTGTCGGCGCTGCTCATGTGGCGGTGCTGCTCATGTGGCGGGCTCGTCGGTACTCATGCGGGCTACAGCGCTCGTAGCTCCTGAAATAACGCTCTAGCGGCAGCTGTACCGAGTGGCACGTACTCGGCGAGCAGCCGTTCGTTCGGAGCATGGATGTTGGCGTCTGGGAGGAAGAAGCCGGTGACGATCGTAGGGATGCCCCTGTCGGTGAGCGTCCCGAGGACCGGCAGGCTTCCGCCGGAGCGAACGAGCACCGGGCGGACGCCGAGTGCCCGCTCGAACGCGTTCAGACCAAGCTGCAGTGCCGGCGCATCGGGCGGCACGATTGCCCCCGGCGCCGAGGCGAGTAGCTCGATCTCCAACTCAGCACCGGCGGGCGCCGCCTCGCGCAGCAGCCGCTCGAACTGTGCGGCGATCTCCTCAACCGGCTGACTGGGGGCCAGCCGGATCGAGACGTTGGCCGCAGCGAGGCTCGGGATCACGGTCTTGACAACATCGGGTGATCCGCTGTGGATGCCGTTGATGTCAAGCGACGGCTCCGCGAATGTTCGCACGAAGAACTCCTGCTCCGCCTGGCCGTCCGCGGGACGACCGCCCTGAGCGGCAAGCTGATCCGCACCGGCGGGCAGTTCCCGCCACGCTTGGAGCTCCTCCGGGGTCGGCTGGATGATGCCTGTACGGAGTGGCTCCGCGAGACGGCCGTCGACGGCGATCACGGGCGAGAGCGCCTGCACGAGCGCATGGGCGGCGTTCAGCGCGGCCCCGCCGTACAGGCCTGAGTGGAGATCGCGCTCGCCCGCCCGGAGACTCACGTGGAAGTACAAGATCCCCCGGGTCGCAACGGTGAACGCCGGCAGTCCTTTGCGGATCATCCCCATGTCGAAGATCACCGCCGCGTCCGCCCCGCGCTCGTCTGCCTGCAGGAACTCGACGATCGAGTGCCCCCCGGTCTCCTCCTCGCCATCGCAGACGAACCGTACGTTGACGGGCAGCTCCCCGGCCTGGGCCAGCTCGCGCGCGGCACTGAGCATCAGATAGAGCTGGCCTTTGTCGTCGGCCACCCCGCGGCCGTATACGTACTCGCCTCGGATCTCGGGCTCGAACGGCGGCGATTCCCACAGCTCGAGCGGATCGGGCGGCTGCACGTCGAAGTGGCCGTAACAGAGGACGGTCGGCGCTCGGTCCGCGTCCGCACTCGCTCGGAGCTCACCGATCGCGAGCGGTTGACCGTGCCAGTCGATCAGCTCGCTGTGCCCGCCGGCACCCCGGATCAGCTCGCATACCCATTCGCCGGCCTGCGCCACGTCCGTTGCGTGCACTGCCTCAGCGCTGATCGACTGGATCCGGAGAAAGTCGCTGAGCTCTTCCAGCCACGCAGGCACGCAGCGAGCCTACAGCGTCGGCGGCGAACGCATCCGTCACGAAGCGCGTGAGTACGGCTCCGTTACGCGGCGCCCGAGGAGCCTCTGGCGGTCCCGGAGACGGCGGCGCGGCACTCGATCAGGATCAGCGGTGGATCGCTGACGAACGTCTCCCAGTAGCCCGACCCGAAGCTCGTCCGTCCCTGCGGGGAGACCTCCAACTCGATCCAGTGGACATCGGTCAGCCCCGCCGCCGCGAACGCCCGCTCGTGCGTCGCAATGTCGAGGTAGTAAACGGTGATGTCGAATGAGCCGTCGTCCTGGTAGTTGCGCCAGGTGTACGGGGAACCGTTGCGGAGCTCGCCGGGCAACAATCGTTCGAAGCCATACTGCCTGTAGTCAACTCGCTTGGATCCGACCGCTGGATTGCTATTGACGGTGACAAATCGACAGCCCGGTTTCAGGTGGTGCGCCACCGCCCGACACATGTCGAGCAGCTGGTCAGCGTCGGACGCGTAATTGAGCAGGAACGCGGCCGCGACGAGGTCGAACTGCTCGCCCAGCTCGAGTCCCTGGACGTCGCCAAGCACGTACTCGGTGCCCAAGGGGTCGGTTCGCTCAGCCGCGCGGGCCAGCGAGACCATCGCGGAGGAACTGTCGACACCAACGACGCGTGCCGCACCCAGCCGCATGAACTCTCGAGAGTAGAAGCCCTCACCGCAGGCCAGGTCCAGCACCGACTTGCCCGAGATGTCGCCGACCAATCGCATGAACGACGGGATCTCGGTGTGGACGCGCCAAGCAGCGTGCTTTGAGTCCTTGTACTGCTCTGCGATCGACTCGTAATCGGTTGACACCGCCCAGCTCCTCTCGGCTCTCGGTAAGTTCAGTCCAGCGACTTCGCTGACGTGGCGCCGCGCTCTCTCGCGGCCAGCTGACGACACCTTCTCCTGGCGGGCGCCCGGTGACTGCACCCTTAGGCGATCAGCTCGGCGGGCGGAACGTCGCGGTCCCGGCCCTGCGCATCGCCTCGCCTGCCTCGTTCATGTCGAGCAGCGCTGTGGTCTCGGTGCTGATCTGCCCGCTCGCGCCGACCGCCATCGCCAGCGCGACGACAGCGACGTTGTCAGGCGCATCCAGTAGAAACACGCCATCGTGGTCGCCGAGCGCCCACCAGATGCCTTGCAGCTTGCAACCAAGCGACTCGGCCGCCTCGGCCGCGATCGCGCCGCGGTCCTGCGGGTTCTCGATCATCGCCTTGATCGCCTCGGCTGAGTATTTGAAGCGGCCTAGGTAGAGCGGCACGTTAGCCTCCATTCGTCGCGAGCATCGTTGCTGCGATTCTCCTCGAGGATCCTGGCGACGGCAAGGCAGGTGGGCGTCAAACCGTCCCGTAGCTGCCGCTCGATCAGTGCGGGGGCATGAATGGGGCGACGAGCTTCACCCGGTGAGCTGCCTGCCCGGTTCGCTCCTCGACCCGGTCGGCCGACCCGAGCGTCGAGATGATGAGGCGCGAGGCGATGTAGCGCAGTGGCTCGGGCTCCCAGCGGCGGCAACCGTGGCCGACCCAGGGAGCTCTGGCGCGCTCGGTATCGCGCCCGAGGACGACGTCGGCGAGCGCCCGCCCGCAAACGTGAGCGGAGACGACGCCGCTGCCGGAATAGCCGCCCGCGGTGCCGAGCCCCGTGGCGGGGTCATAGTTGACGCTCATGCACCAGTCCCTCGGCACCCCAAGCGGCCCACCCCAATGATGCGTGATCGCAGCCTGCGCTGCAGCCGGGAACCAGCGCGCAATTGTCGCGCTCAGACGCGCGCGGACCTCGTCGTTGCGCTCGGAGTTCTCGGCCACGGGAGAGCCGAGCCGATACGGCGCCCCCCGGCCACCGATCGCGATCCGGTTATCGCGCGTCCGCTGGGCATAGAAGAACAGGTGGCGGCGATCATGGATCAACAGCCCATCACGCCAGCCGAGCTCCTCCCAGACCGAGTCTTCGAGCGGTTCTGTCGCGATCATCAGCGAGTACAGCGGCAGGAACACGCGACGTTGGCCCGGTAGCCGCACGGTGTAGGCCTCGGTGCACCGGAGCACGGTCCGCGCGCGCACCGTCCCGCGTGTCGTCTTGACCGCGCCGGACGCGATCTCAAGCGCCTCGGTCCGTTCGAAGATCCGGACTCCGCGGCGCTCGCATGCCTCTGCAAGGCCGCGGGTCAGCTCCGCCGGGTTGACGCGTGCGGCCGCCGACTCGTATAGACCCCCAACGCACTCGGGGACGCGGACGAACTCCTGCACCTCGGCGGCAGTCAGCTGCCGCCGGTCCTGCTCTCCCAGCCCCAGTGCACGATCGCCGGCCAGGTCGTCTCGCAACCGTCCGAGCTGGGCTTCGTTCTCCGCCAGCGTGATTGCACCCTGCTTGTTGAACCCGCAGTCAATCGACTCTTCGGCAATCACCGAGCCGATCACATCGACGGCGTCCCGCGTGTCGCGCTCACCGCGCTTGACCGCTTCCCAGCCGGACCGCTTCGCGTACACCTCAGGAGCACCCGACATCCCGCCCCTGATCCAGCCGCCGTTGCGTCCAGACGGGCCGAAGCTGGCGATCTCGCGCTCGACCACGACCACATCAAGACCTGGCTGCTCGCGCTTGAGGTAGTAGGCGACCCACAGCCCCGACAGACCAGCGCCGACGATCACGACGTCGGCGCTCTCGTCACCTGCAAGCGACGGTCGCGGCGCCAACGTGCCGCCGAGGCCGTCGAGCCACAGGCTGCGATCACGCCAGCGCGCCTCCTCGGCGTCCGGCACTCGAGTCTCAGGCCCGCTCGTCACTTGGTGCCGCAGAACGCGGCGAGGTCGTCGGTTACGCCGACGACGCCAAGCAGGGTGCCTTCACGATCGACGACCGGAACGCGGAGGGCGGGCGTGGCGATCGCGAGCTCGTAGGCTGTGTGCGCGGGGTCCTCTGGGCTGACGGTGGGGCCGGCGCTGGCGAGGTCTGCGGCTGGTCGCAGCGGGTCCAGATCGCCGGATAGGTCCTCGCGGGCCAGCGACCCGGCGTAGCGTCCGTCGTCTGCCAGGACGGCGATCTTGCGGTGCGAGCTTTCGGCGAACCAGTCGCGGACCTGAGCGACGGTGGAGTCCACGGGCAGTGCACTGAAGCGCTTGTGCACGACGTCTGCGACGCTGAGCGCCGTGGCATCCTCGAGTGGCGTTCGTGCCATCGGCAGGCACGCTAGCACCTCGCGGTGTGCCCAATCAGGGCCCAGCCGCTCATGGCGCTGGACGCGCCGGCGGCCGCCGCGCCGTCGACGTCGCCGACCAATCTCTTACTTCTGCAGGTTTCCTTGCATGGCGTGCTGAGTGGGACGAACGCCGGCGACGCCGTGTTAGCGTGCGGCCGCACCGATGTCGTGGTCTGCCGCCGAACCCGGCCAACACCGGGTCTGGATCCGTGCGGGTCTTTCACGCACCGACACAGAGTCAGCTGATGCCGACGACTCCAAGAACATCCACCCCCCACCTCCGCGTCACGATCCTCGTCGTGCTGGCGGTCGGCGCCCTCTTGTGGTTGTGCGCGAGCTCGCCCGCGGCGCGCGCCGCTAACCCCGCCGCGCTGCAGCAGCAGATCAGCTCCGGGCAGAACAAGGTGTCGGCCCTCTCGGGGGCGGTCGGCGCTGACAACGGCCGCCTGCGAACCCTGGATGCCAACATCGCGCAGCTCCGCAGCAAGATCGCTCGCATCCAGTCCGACCTCGATGCCAAACGTGCCGAGCTGTTGCGCCTGCGCCTGGCGCTGAACGCAGCGAGAGCCAGGCTCGCGCGCTTGAAGGCCTACGAAGCTAGGGCTCAGCACGCACTGTCCCAGGAGCTAGTCGCCAACTACGAGAACAATCCGCCGAACCTCGTCGACGTGGTGCTCAGCTCCAGCGGCTTCTCGGACCTGCTCCAGCGCCTGTCCTTCGCCCGGTTGATTACGACTCGTGAGCAGCAGATCCTCGCGACGGCGATCCACGCTCGCGATCGCGTGGCTGCGCAGGCCGTGAAGCTGGGCGTGCTCGAGGGCCGCCAGCAAGACATCACGGCCCGGGTGCTAGCCGAGCGAGACCAGCTCGACAGCGTCAACGTGACGCTCCTGAACCAGCAGATCTCGGTGATGCACGCGCGCGACGAGCACGCCCGTCAGCTCACCGACGCCCGCGACCACATCTCCTCGCTCCAGCATCAGCTGGCACAAATCCAGGCTGAGCGAGCCCGGCAGGCGGCCCGGGCCGCCCAGCTGAGCTCGGGCGGGGCACCGGTCGTTTCGAGCGGCGGGCGCCTCGGCATGGATCCGATTCCGGGCTTCACGATCGAGCGCGACGACATGGGTGTAGACGGGAGCGCGGCGCCGGGGGCGGGAATCTACGCACCCCGCGCGTCGAGGCTGGTACAGGTCTTGAGTGACTGGTACGCCGGCCAGCCGCTGCTGCTGTTCCAGTTCGACAACCCATCCGGTTTGCCATCGGATTACTGGTATGTGGCCGAGGAGATCAGCCCGGTGACGACCGCGATCGGCACCAGCTTCCAGGCCGGCCAGAGGGTCGCCTCGTTCGCCTCCAGCGGCACGGGAATCGAGATCGGGTGGGGGTCCGCAACATCCAACTCGCGCACCCTGGCAGGCGCTTCGGATCCCGGGGCCGCCAGTCCACCGGCAGGTTCTACGACCAGCTGGGGCGAGTCCTTCAAGAGCGCCTTCGGAATCCCGTAGCGACGCGACGCACGGCGCCCGCGCGACGCACCGCGCCCGCGCGACGCACAGCGCCCGCACGACGCACGGCGCCCGCACGCCGGAGTAGCGGATGCAGGCGTCCGCGCAGCCTCCACCATTAGCTCGCGACGCGACGCGGCGCGACGCAGACGTTCATCTGTCCCTGCGCATCGGGCGCCAGCCCGCATCCCGAGAACCTATCTCCAAACCGGCACCGAGCCGGAAGGACATCTCCGTGAGGGGGCTGATGATCGGGGGCGTGAATAACCTCGCAACCCGGGGCTTGGTTGGGCCGTGAGTAACCTCGCAAACCTGGGCTTGGTGGGGCCGTGAGTAACCTCGCAAACCTGGGCTTGGTGGGCCTGGATGGCGATTTGGGTCCCGTACGCAGACTCAATCTCGCATGCCGCGCCCGCGACTCCGGTCTTGCGAGGTTATGCCCGCCCGCCCGGCGCTCCCGCGCGCGGTCACGCCCCAGGGCGCCCACCCGGCGCTCCCGGGCGCGGTCACGCCCCAGGGCGCCCACCCGGCGCTCCCGCGCGCGGTCACGCGCCAGGGCGCCCGCACTGCGCCAATCGTTCACGCCCGCCCGTCCGCGGGCTCAGGCGAAGATGTCGCTTGGGAGGAACGCGCCGACGACCCAGTTCGGCGCGTCGACGACTTCCAGGATCCGCAGATCGCACGCGACGCTGGAGACGGCGTAGGCCTCCTCGGGATCCAGACGGTGCTCTTGGCCGAGGTGCGCGATCATCGCGCGGACCGCGTCGCGGGAGGCCTCCATCAGGTCTGGGCCGACGCCCGTGCAGACGTGGAATCCCGGGGTGGCCGCGGCCGGGGCCGGGGGGATCCGAACCTGTGGCGCTGAGATCGTGAGATCGCGGCGGACCGAGACGCGAACGGTGATTTCCATCGAGCTCTCGATCGCGGTGCCGCAGACCTCACCGTCGCCCTGTGCCGCGTGGGTGTCCCCGATCGAAAGCAGCGCACCTTCGACCCCCACCGGTAGGTAGAGCGTCGAGCCGGCCGTCAGGTGCTTTGTGTCGAGGTTGCCGCCCCAGCGCGTCGGTGGAAGCACCGGATGTTGGCCGGGCTCGGCAGGCGCGACGCCGATCGTGCCGGGGAACGGTCGCAACGGCAGCTCGACCCGATCGGAGAACCGGACCGTCCCGCGCTCGGTGTCGATCTCCGAAATCCGCAGCCACGGCTCGGGGAACTCGTCGGCCAGCAACCCGAAGCCGGGGATGATTGCCGTCCAACCCCAACTGCTCGCGCGCAGCTCGAGCAATTCGACCGCGAGCACGTCGCCCGGGCGAGCGCCTTGCACGAACACCGGGCCGCTGACCGGGTTCACGTGCGAGAAGTCGATGCCGGCGACGTCAGCAGCCGTCGAATCCGGTCGAATCTGCTCATCGGACGCGTCGCGGGTGTGCAGTGCAACGACCTCACCCGGTTCGATCTCAACCGCCGGCGCGATCGACTGATCCCAGACGTAGTTGAACGCGTCGGGGCGGACATCGTGAACTGAACCGCGACTCACGGCCCGACTCTAGCCCGGAAACCCGCCCCGATCAACACGACCAGCAGCCGGGGGTGGTTTGCGGCCACCCCCGGCGTGCCAGCGCCACTACCGGGACGAGCTCGTGCCGCCGCTGTGAACCGACGTCGCTGACTGGACGCCCGAACTTCTGGCGTTGCCGCTGCGGACAGAGCCGAACGAGTAGCCGCCCGCGCAATGGGCCCCGGACGGGCATGTCGGCGCAGCCAACGCCGGCGTTGATGGGAACGCCACGGTGCTGGTCCCCGAAGCCGTCGCGACCTTCGCCTTCGTCGCCGTGACGGTCCCTGGCCACCACGCCAGGTACCAACCGCCCGCAACTGTCGCCTGCACGGAGCTGCCGTCGCTGCGTTCGATCGTGACCGCGGTGACGCCCGCTCCGGTCCGGCCGTCGACGAGCGTCAATGCGTTACCAGCGGAGTCCCGTGTGCCACCGCCGCCGAGCTCGATCTGACCCGCCGCGACGCTGACGGGCGTCGCCGAGGTGGAGCTGGATGACATCGAGACGCCATTGCCGCTGAGGCACACGTCGCCGGTAGTCGTATCGGCGTAGATCGATGCCGTGTACGGACCGCGCGAGTCGCTCAGCACCGGGCTCCCGAGATTCTGTCCGCAAGCCTGCGAGGCCTGGAGGAGCTGGCCTGGCGCCGGTCTCGTCGGCTTCGCCTGCCAGCCGGCGAACGCTGGTGCGGCACCCGAGCTGAGAGCGAATAGGGCGGTCACCGCGGCCGCGGCGCCGGCGACGCCAACCGCACTGACCGCGGACACGACGCCGAATCGGCGGCGGCGAGGACGGTAGTCGATCGCGCTCAGACGGGCGATCGAGGCTGGATCTAGCTGCGCGGCGCGCTGTGAAAAGGCTTCGCGCAGGCTCTGTTCGAGTTGGTCGGGCATTGCCTTCAGAGCTCCCGTGTTGGGTTGGGGATTGGTGCGAGCACCTCGCGCAGCCGCGCGAGTCCGCGCGAGGCGTTGCTCTTGACGGTCCCCGGCGAGCAGCCGAGGACCTCGGCCGTCTGGGCCTCGGTCAAGTCGTTGAAGTAGCGCAGGACGAGCACGGCCCGTTGCCGTGGCGCCAGGCCCGCGAGCGCGTCGAGCAACTCGGCACGCGTCTCGAAACCGACGAGCAGATCGCGAGCCGGCTCGTCGGCGGCAGTCGGCGCTCCGTCAAGCTCGCCGCGGCGCCGGGCGCGGCCGTCGGCAGCGTCGACCGCCAAGTTGACGAGAATCCGCCGGGCGTACGCTCGCGGCTGCGCCATCCCGCGCACGCGCGGCCACCGCCGGGCGACCTTGAACAGACACTCCTGCACGAGATCCTCGGCCTCGCCTGCATCCCAGGTGATCAGGTAGGCCGTCTTCAGCAGCTGCTCGAGGTTGCCGGCGACAAATTGATCGAAATCGTCCATCACCCATATAACCCCCGATGTGCCATGGATGGTTCCGGGCCCCAGAGAGCGCAAGCGCCTCCTGAACACTCGCGGGGCCTTCCACCGATGATGCGGCAGTCTCGGATCTGACAGCTAATTGCAGTGTGCAGCAGTAGAGTTCTGAGGGTGCTGGCGCGACGGAGCAACCGCGGAATGCGCCCGCGTTCTGCGGTTGGGCCTGTCAGCGCAGCAGCACCACTGCTGCTGGCGTTGGCGATCCTGGTCGGGGTCCTCAGCCCGCAAGCAGGCGCGATCCCTGGAGGCCGATGGAACGCGATAGCTGCGGCCGGGCCCAACCTGGGTGCGCACCAGCGGCCGTGCGTTCCGGGGAAGGACAAGACCTGCTGCCCGGGCGCTGACTGCAACGCTCACCCGGGGCTGCTCCTCGCCTCGCCACTGCTGGTCGAGACGGCGGTCGGCGTCGAGCGCATCTCGCCCCATGCGATTCACGTCGGACGGCGCTTCACGATCAAGTTCACACCAATTTCGCCTACGGCAGCACATTGGACGTTCCCGGACATCGCCAAGAAGGTCTCGAGCTGTAGGTCCGGGATCGATCGCACGTGCACCTATCTCGCTGGTCCCCGAGACGTCACATACCCGGCGTTCGCCACCTACAACGGCTGGAGCGACTACATGTGGTCCGGCGGTGATATCAACGGCATCGGAGTCGGCTATGACTACTACGCGATCATCTCGAACCGCATCGCAGTCACCGGCCGACTCGCGGACAAGCACGGCAAGGCGATCCCGAGGGGCGGAATCCAAACCCCGCCGGGGAGCCCAACCCCAGATCCCGGCGTGACGATCGAATTCTCGGTCAAGCGACACGGCATGCTCACCCCGGTCTACGCCGCCGCCCCGAGCCTCCACAGCAGCGCCACTCACCGCTACGACCTCGGCTATTACGGCCTCCTGGTCAAGCGTGGCACCTACACCGTCGAGGCAGGCGACCCGATCGAGCACATCTCCTGTAAACGCCGTGTCGTACATATCTCGCGCGACGTCCACAACCTCAACCTGGTCTGCAAGCGTTAAGGCGCGAGATCGGGTGGCGCGCTAGTTCCCGGCCGGGCTAAGCATCGTAAGACGACGGAGTCGACCCAGGGGAGCGCCTGTTCCATCCGTGAAATGGCGAGTAGTCGCGCGCATCCCACGCTTCGCGCAGCCCAGGCTTGCTCAGATCCCAATCCGGGCGGATCTCGCGGGTGACCTCGCGCAGGTCGTGCCAGAGGTCGTCGAACGAAGGGCGCCCCCAGAACCAGTAGCCGTTGTAGATGCTGTGGACGACAAGCCCCGGCTTGAGCACGAGGGTGTGGGGGATCATCGGGTCGTGCTCGGGGTCTGTGTACTCCTGGATCTCGAGGTCCTTCTGGACGACACGCTCCGGGTCAGAGAGGAACGGCCAGACGGCGCCGACCGAGTTGCGGAACTCCTGGCTCGTGTGATGGGTGTCCGTCGAGATCGTGGCGATCTTGGTGTACCCGACGTTGACCTTGGGGTAGTTGGCCGCGAGCTCGAGGTGCTGCTGGTGCTCCTTGGGGCAGTAATGGCCACGCGCGAGCGTGAGGATCAGCGGGTCGTCGCCCTGGAGCTCGCTGAGCTTTCGAGAAACGTTCTCGTGATCGGGCAGCTCGTAGTCTGGGAAAGGGCTGCCGGGGGCGATGTCGCTACGCATGATCTGCTCCTGTCTATTGTTGAGGAGTGACGAGAAGATGAGCACCGTCCCGTCAACTCGCCTCCGGTTGTCCACGGGCCCGGACCCCCGATCGGCGGCACGGGTCTGGGCCAGCGCTGACCCGGGCGCCATCGGAGCCTTTCGGGTCCACGTTGAGCCTAGTCAACCGGCGCCGCAGCCGCCGAAGCGGCCATCGCAATGAGTGCCCGGACGCCGGTGTGCGAGTTGCTGGGGATTGAGCACCCGATCGTCTCGGCGCCGATGGCTGCGGATCCCCGGCTGCCCGCCGCAGTCTCAAATGCCGGCGCCCTCGGGACCATCGGGCTGTGGTGGGTCGACGACGCGGGAGATCTGGTCCGTCAAACGGCAGCGCTGACCGATCGTCCGTTTGGCGGCAACTTCGCCCTCACCTCCGATCAACACCGCCGAGTCGAACAGGCCCTGGCTGCTGGCCTACGGATCGTGTCGTTCATCTTTGGCAACCCCCAGAGCTATGTCGAGCTGGTGCATGACGCGGGAGGGCTTGTCATGCATACGGTCGCCAGCGCGGAGGAAGCCCGACGCGCAGTCGGCTGTGGAGTGGACATCATCGTCGCGCAGGGCTGGGAGGCCGGCGGCCACGTCTGGGGTGGTGTGGCGACGCTTCCGCTGGTGCCAGCGGTGGTCGATGCGGTGGCCCCGATACCGGTCATCGCGGCCGGCGGGATTGGTGACGCTCGAGGAGTCGCGGCCGTGCTCGCACTCGGCGCACAGGCCGCCTGGCTGGGCACTCGGTTTCTGTTAGCGGACGAGATGCCGATCCACGAGGAGTATCGGCGCCTTCTGATAGCCGCGACCGAGACCGACGCGGAGTGGTACGCCAACCTCTATGAGGTGGGATGGCCGGACGCTCCTCACCGCGCGCTGCACAACTCAACCGCCGAGAGGTGGGAGGCCGCGGGCCGGCCGCCACCGGGTAGTCGACCGGGAGACGGGGAGGTGATCGCGCACTTCCCCTCGGGCGAACCCATCGTCCGATATTCCCCAGCGCCTCCGCTCGTTGGAACAACCGGCGAGATCGAGGCGCTATCGCTGTGGGCCGGGCAGAGCGTTTCGCTCGCCAAGCAGCCACAGCCCGCGGCGGAAATCGTGGCCGAGCTCGTCTCGCGCCTGTAGCAACCCGCGCACGATGCAGGAGCCCTGACCGATGAGTTCGTTGCGGCGGTCCGGTCGTAGCGAACGACGACCAAATCAACGAGGACGGAAGTGCGACGATGAAACTGACGACCATCACGAACGTCTCTGTCGACGGCGTGATGCAGGGACTCGGCGGGGCGGATGAGGACCGCAGGGGCGGATTCGAGCGCGGCGGATGGCAGCGCCCGGCCGGGCGGGTGTTCGACGATGAGGCCGCGGCGTTCCTGCGCGAGGTCTATCAGCGCGCTGACGCGTTCCTGTTCGGCCGGTGGACCTACGAGCTCTTTGCCGGCTACTGGGGAGCACGTTTGGGCAACCCCATCGCAGATGCCTTGAACGCGCGGCGCAAGTACGTGGTATCGACCACGCTCACCGACCCGCAATGGGCGGACACGACCGTCCTCTCCGGTGACGTCGCGGCGGCCCTCGGCGAGTTGAAAGCCAAGCCGGGAGGCGAGCTGCAGGTGCACGGCAGCGGCGTCCTGATCCGGTGGCTGCTCGAGAACGATCTCGTCGACGAGATCAACCTGCTCACCGTCCCTGTGGTGGTCGGTCATGGCACACGGCTGTTTCCCGACACCGGCCCCGACATCGCGCTTGACCTGGTCGACTCGCGAGCCTTCCCGAAGGGCGTGACGATCCAGGTCTACCGGCCCAGCGGGCGCCCGCAGTACGCAAGGTGACACCGGTGCCGACTGAGGCTGCAACGATGGCTCACATGGAATCGCTCTGGCGACGGCTGGCGGAGCTTCCGCTCGTCGTCGAGTCGTGCGAGTACGACCGGCTGCACGCCGTCCTCGCCCACGACTTCCAGCGCGTGACCACCCACGTGCGACTCGTCGGGGCCGGCGCCGACGGGCTCGGGGAGGATGTCTCGGTCCATGTCGAGGACGGAAGCTCGCTGCACGAGACGCAGCCCGCGCTGCCGCTCGCGGGCGAGTGGACGCTTGCCGGCTTCTGCGACCACCTCGCGACGCTCGATCTGTGGCCAAAGCCGCCGGAGTGGCCGCCGGCGCGGCGCTTTCGCAACTGGGCGCTCGAGTCGGCGGCGCTGGACCTCGCTTTGCGCCAGGCCGGCCGTGCCCTGCACGAAATGCTCGGCCTCGAGCCGCGGTCGGTGCGGTTCGTCAACTCGCTCGGCCTGGGCGAGCAGCCCTCGATCGAGCCGCTGCGCCGTCGTCTCGCCCGCTCGCCCGGCGTGCGCTTCAAGCTCGACGCGGAGGCGACCTGGTCGCCAGCGCTGATCGACGAGGTCGCAGCGACCGGCGCGGTCGCCACGATCGACTTCAAAGGCCAGTACGGCTTCGTCGTGAAGGATCCGGAGGCCCTGGGCGCGCTGTACGACCGCGTGCTCGCCAAGTTCCCGGACGCGTACCTGGAGGATCCGCACGACCTGCCCGAGATCGCGCGGCTGCTTCGCGATCACGTCGAGCGCGTCTCATACGACGCGCCGATCCGCAGCGCCGAGGACATCGGCGCGACGCCGCTTGCGGCGCGCGTGGTCAACGTCAAGCCGTCGCGTATCGGCAGCCTGCGTGCCCTGTTCGAGGTGTACGCGCACTGCGCCCGCGAGCGGCGGCCGATGTACGGCGGCGGGATGGCGGAGTTGGGGGTCGGCCGCGGACAGATCGAGCTACTCGCCGCGCTGTTCCACGCCGACGCCCCCAACGACGTCGCGCCGAGCGGCTACAACGAGGACGGACCGACGCACGAGCTGCCGGCGAGCCCGTTGCCGCCGCGCCCCGACGCTGTCGGCTTCCGCTGGAGGAGTTGAACGTCGGACTCGAGCGACGCCAGGCTCGCGCTCAAGGTAGCGCGTTGCCGACTGCGGCCCGGAGTGCCGCGCCGCCGGGTACGCAGGACGTGCCATCGGGTTAGTGTGCGCCCATGTCGGTTGTGTCGCAGCGTGTGGCCCGGCTTGGCACCGTCGTACTGGTCTCTGCGTTGTGCGGTTGCGGCGCGCCTCTGGGCCGAACGCAGGCAGCCACATCGCCGTGACCGCTTACTGTCCACCGCCACCGCCGTCCGGGCCGTTGTTGCCACGGAATGTGGGCCTCTGAGGAGTTACTCGGCGGAGCGCGACTCGCTGTCGAGCACCGTGCGCGTTCGGTTTCGGTCTTCGGTCTTCGGTCTTCGGTCTTCGGAGCGTGTCCCCTGCGCGCGAGACACCGCGAAACCTCACTGGCTGTGGAGAGTCCGGTAGGTTCGGGTCATGCAGGTCAACGGCATTCAGCTTGCCGTGGCCGAGTACGGCCCGGCGGACGGCCCGGTCGTCGCGCTGCTTCACGGCTTTCCTGAGCTCGGGTTCTCGTGGCGACACCAGATCGGGCCGCTCGCGGCTGCCGGCTACCGGCTGCTGGTGCCCGATCTCCGCGGCTTTGGCGATTCCGACGCGCCCAGCGCGGCGGAGGAGTACGCGATCGACGTCCTTGCGCGCGATGTGCTCGGGCTGCTCGACCATGCTGATGCAGAACAGGGAACCGTGATCGGACACGACTGGGGCGCTGACTTGGCGTGGAAGACGGCGTGGCTGCACCCCGAACGCGTGCGCGCGGTCGGAGGGCTGTCGGTCCCGTTCGCGCCGAGAGCCCCGGCGCCGCCGCTCGGGCTGATGCGTGAGCACTTGGGCGAGGACTTCTACATGGTGTGGTTCCAGGAGCCGGGCGTGGCTGAGGCGGCGCTCGAGCGCGATGTCCGGCGGACGTTGGCCACGCCGCGGGTGTGGGACGCGGCCTGGGCAGCGGATCTCGAGGAGAACCCCCCGACGCCCCCATTTCTCACCGACGCCGAACTTCAGGTCTACGTCGATGCCTATACGCGAACCGGGTTCGCCGGCGGGCTCAACTACTACCGAAACCTCGATCGCAACTGGCAGCGGACCGCTCCCGTCGGCGAGCGGCGCATTACCCAGCCCGCGCTCTTCCTGACTGGTGAGCGAGATCCTGTCCGCCGGTTCATGCCGGCGGCCGTGATGGACGGCTGGGTGACCGACCTGCGGGTCAGCGAGGTGATCCCCGGCGCCGGGCATTGGCTGCAACAGCAGGCTCCCGACCTGGTCACCCAGGATTTGCTGCGGTGGCTGGAATCCGTGCATTGAGCCACGCCGACCCGCAACCGGTGCCAGCCGCTGAGACCGGCTGACGTTCGCTACGCAGCTGGTGGACCGCTGAGTTTGGCGACCGGTCCTGGTCCTATTGTCGATAGCCATTGCGGAGGTGATGATGGGTAGCGTCTTCGTCCATACGATGGTGTCGCTCGACGGGTTCATCGCGGGCCCAGACGACGATATGAGCTGGGTCTTGCGGCACGCCGGCGACATGCCCGGTGCGGTCGTGGAGGAGGTCATCGCCAGGACTGGGGCGGTGCTGGCAGGCCGCCGCGTCTACGAGGTCGGCCGGCGACTGCAGCGACCCGAGGCGCGCGGGCTGTTCGAAGGACGCTGGTCGGGTCCGCATCTCATCCTCACCCATGCGCCACCGACCGACGAGACCCACCCGTCCTATAGCTTCCTTTCAGGTGATGTCCGGGATGTGGTGGCGACCGCGCTGACGGCTGCGAGCGGCCGCGACGTGCTCGTGCTCGGGGCAAACGTTGTCAATCAGTGCCTCGAGGCTGGGCTCGTCGATGAGATCCTCATGCACATCGTGCCGGAGCTCGTAGGAGACGGCGTGCGGTTGTTCGATGCCTCGTCGGTTCGTGCTGCGCTCACGACGCTCGACGTGTCGGCATCCGGTCAGGTCGTGAACCTGCGATTGCGAGTTGATAAAGCGGTCGCGTGAGTACGGGAGCGGCCGCTGACTGCGAAAGCGACGTCTTTATCCCCGCCGGGTGATCCCGGTGACGACCCATGCCCGGCCAAGGGCACTGCCATAGAAGGCCACAATGATGAGGACCAGAGCACGTTGCAGCGCAGCGCTCCGGGTGTTCGCCAGGAGCTCGGTATCAGCCGTCTGGTCGCCAGCAGGCCAACGGTTGCCATTGCGATGCTTGATAGCCCGAGGACGACTGAGCCCCCGGTCAAGGCCACGATCGAGACGAAGAAGATGTCTACCAGGACAACAAACGTGCTCCCGGCCAAGACAGTTCGTAACTCCCGAGTTGTGGGGTTCGCGTCATCCGCGTTGACCACCGATAGGGCGACCACCAGCAACCCCAAGAGCGCAGCCGACGCGCCGGCGCTTGCGACGAAGAAGCTCTCATAGCGGCCCACCACAAGACCAGCCTACGGGTATCGGCGGCGATCGCGGCGAGGGCGTGTCACACCCGGCTCGCGACTTGCGCGACGGTGCAGCCACGAGCCCGATCACCCCGGAAATACCCGCGCGGACGCGAAGGCAGGGCCCGCACGTCCGCGGTGCTGGGCCGGCACAGCTCGCGTCGCCGCGATGACTCCCGGAGGGTCTATTGGCCGCCGACCACCAGCGCCCATAGATGCGTGCGGAAAGCATCACCGTCGACGACGTACTGGCTGTGCTTCACCTCAAGCGTGTAGGTGTGGGCCCCCGCCGGCAGGACGGCGGTAAGACCCTCAAAGCTAAACGGGGTCTCCTGGGTACCCCCGCCCGCGGGCGCGCTCACGGTTTGAAGGGTGTGCGGGACCGGCTTACCGTCGACGTATATCCCGTACATGTTGCTGCAGGCGCCAGATGGGCTGCACTGCATGAAGTTGCTGCCGGAGGCGGTGATAAGCAGCCGGCCGCCCGTCTTCATCACGATCGTGCCGACATCGGCGCCGGGGGCCGGAACGGCGCCTGTCGCGGGCGGTGAGTCGGTCGTGTTCTGATCTGAGGCGCTCGCTTGGATGGCGCCCGGTATTCCCTCGAGGCCCCGCAGGCCGCGTGCGCCGCGCGCGCCCTTCTGATCCAAAACGACCAGCGAGGAGCGACTCCCGCATGACCGTCCGACTCTGGCGAATCTGACGGCACCGTCCGGGGCAACGCAGGCGTGCACGGTCCCGTTCGGTGTGACATACGAGCTATGTGTCGCAGCGATCGCGGCGCCGCCCAGCGCCACAAACAGCGCCGCGGCTCCGAGCGCGTTGGCCCGCAGATAACCCCCGACCCTCCTTAGAAACATCGTTCGTGCCTCCAAATCGTTTCTCATCAGTGCGACTACCGTCCGGACGCAGCGGAGCGTACCCTCGCCGCAGGGCGTGAGCCAAGCGGGACGACCCCTCTGGACGCCGCCGGGCCCGGCGCGGATCTGCGCCGAGTGACGATCAGTCGTGCCGTCTCCTCGTATTTGTCACATGAGACGTGGGCGAAGCCGTGCAGGCGGTTGTGGCGCACGCTGTCGAACATTCCCGCGGCTTTGGTCGGGTTCGGGTAGGGTCGTGTGCAGGCGAGACACGCTGGGAACCAGTCGGCGCGCGGGCGCACTGGGACCGGAGGCAGCACCTTCCACAGCTTGGAGATGCGGCCGGTGCCGGTGTCAGCGTCCGGGACGTGCAGGGCCCAAGTGATGGCCCGGTGCCGCTCTCCAGTCGGGACGGAACGGGCTCGAGGGGGCACCCGACGACAGCGACTTACCGCGACGAGCAGAGATGACGACCCTCCAAACAACCGCGAAGCCGGCACCGATCGATGGGCCGCCCTCAAATCGGGCGTTCCTTGTTCGGATCTTGCGCTGCCCGCCTCACGCGCCTCGCCCTCGGCTGGGTTTCGCCCGTCTGGCGGTGTGTGCGCTCGTGCTCGTCGCAGCCGGCGTGAATCCTGCGGTCGCCGCGGCGCCGAACTCGGGGCCGTCTCGGACCGGCCTCGCGTCGTCGATCCGCTGGAGGAGTTGTGGGGTGCGCCTGGACTGCGCGCGGGTCCGGGTGCCGCTGGATTGGGCGCGTCCAAGCGGCCCGAAGATCACGATCGCGGTGATCCGCCATCTCGCCAGCCGGCCCGACCATCGGATCGGGTCGCTGTTCGTCAACGGGGGAGGTGCGTCAGGGAGCGTCGAGCTGGTCAGGAGCGAGGGTGCGCGATTCGACGCGCTCGGGCAGGGGCGGTTCGACGTCGTCGGCTGGGCTCTGCGTGGCGGTGCTGGTGCCGAGCCGATGGTGCGGTGCTTTGCAGATCAGCGAGATCGGGTCAGGTTCTGGGATGGACTCTCGATCCCGACCACACGGGCGCAGTCGCTCGCGTACCTGCCCAAGACAGCTGCGTACGCGCGGCGCTGCCGGGCGCTCGGCGGACGCCTGTTGGCTCATGTCTCGACCACCGATGATGCGCGCGATCTTGACTATCTGCGGCGACTGCTGGGCGACCGGCAGCTCTCCTACTGGGCAGTGTCGTACGGGACGTTTCTGGGCGAGATCTACGCCAACTTGTTTCCCCGCCGGGTGCGTGCGATGGCCCTCGATGGCCTGGTCGATCCCAGAATCGTGATCAGCGGCGCCGCGGCGCGGTTCTCGAACACAGTCGTGGCGATGGATCGTGGGTTGTCGGCATTCGAGTCCGTCTGCCAGCGCGTCGGATCGGCACGCTGCGCCCTCGCCGGTCGAGGCGCCGTTGCCCCGCGAGTGGCGCGGCTGCTGGCGCGGTTGCGCCGCGCGCCGATCCCAGCGCCCACTGCATCGCCCCCGGGGGCACTGAGCTACGGCGACCTGTCGGCCGTGCTGTTCGCATCGCTGACAGATCCGGCCACGTGGCCGCAACTGGCGCAAGATCTCAAGCGGGCCACGAACGGAGACGGCTCGGCGCTCGCGACCAAGGCCCGCGCGGTGCTCGCCGGCACCCGATCCGCCGCCGGCGACCCCCCGACAGCGATCACGTGCACCGACAGCCCTGCTCGGCAGGGCCCGGGCGCCTGGCCGCAAGTCATCGCTCGGCTGACCCATCTCAGCCGCGTGGGCGGCCCGTTCGTCGGCTGGAGCAACTGGGCGCCGTGCGCCTCCTGGCCTGCGCGCAGCACCGATCGTTACACGGGACCCTGGAACGCCCACACCAAGAATCCGATCCTGGTCATCGGTACGACGCTTGACCCGGCCACGCCCTACATCAACGCACAGCGAGTCGCCCATCTGCTCGGCAACGCCACCCTGCTCACGCATGACGGCTACGGCCACACCAGCGAAGCGGACCCGAGCCACTGCGTGAAGCAAGCGACCACCGGCTACCTCGTCCACCTGATCACCCCACCGCCCGGAACCGTATGCCTGTCAGACCGCCAACCGTTCGACCCACATTTCGGCGAGCCACCCGCCGTCGAGGCAGTCCCATGAGTGCCGGGCCGGCGCCCTCTCGCCCTCTCTCGATGACGTAGGGCCCGAGCGCTGGGTGAGTGCGGCTTAAGGCGCGAGCGCCTTCGTCGATAACGAAGCTAGCGCTGGCACCTGCCAGTTGCGCTTGCTCGTCGACCCGTGAGGTTTGCATTGAGATGAAGGCATTCGTTCGCATGTGCGCAGTGGCGGGCGTCATCACAGGGGTGATCGTCGCCGCGGCAGTCGCCGCCAGTCCAATCGCGCCGGTGGTCGGCGGCACCTACCGCGGCGCCTCGGCGCACCACTACAAGATCAAGCTGATCGTCGGCAAGGCGCGCCGGACCAGGGCCGGAACCGAGTACAGGCTCAAGGTCACCTACTGCAGTCACGTCGGTGCCACATGGGCGCTCCCTCCCACTACCCACACCCCGTTCTACCACTTCTCCGAAAGGGTCCGGGTAGCGACAATCGGCGTGCCAGTAACGCTGTATCGATTGGACGGGAAGTTCACCAGCCGCACCCAGGCCCAGGGTCGGATAGACCTCAACTTCTCGAGCAAGTGCGACGGACAGCCGGTCGACTGGAGTGCCACGCTCCGTTGAGCGCCGTCAGCGCCGTCAGCGCTCGCACCCGACGCTCACCAGGCCAAAGCGATTGTCAGCGCGAACCTATGAGGAGGCGGGTGGCGCGGACGCACGCCCGATCGCGCGCTGATACGCCGGGCGTTCGAAGAGCTTCGTCAGGTAGTTATCGAGCACCGATGGGAACGGCTCCGGAAATTGCGCTCGTTTGGCGAACGAGAGTGCCGTGCTGACCAGCACGTCCGCGACGCCGAAGCGCCCATCGACGAGGTACTGGCCGCCATCGAGGCCTTGCTCGACGGCACTGGCCGCCTTGAAGAAGCGAACGCGCGCCTTCTCCGCGCGTTCGGGTTGGGCCTCGCGGAAGATCGCAGCCTCGATGAGGGGCGGCTCCAGCTCCGCCGGGGCGAAGATCGACCATTGGTACGCCAGCGCTCGCGCGTGCGTTCCTAGTCCGCCGATCAAGCCGGCGTCCGGGTGCAGGTCCGCGAGGTGTAGGCAGATCGCAGCAGACTCGAACACATAGCCATCGTCGAACTGCACGACGGGCACGCGTCCGAGAGGCTGGCGCGTTCGGTGCTCTTCGCCGCTGCCCTCTTCCCAGTTCATGATCGTCAACTCGTAGGGCTCGCCGAGCTCCTCGAGTAGCCACAGCACCCTCCGCGGCCGCCCCGCGTGCTCTCGGTGAAAGACGCGGAGCATCGCGCGGACAATATCCGTCCTGAGGCCTTACTGCGGCGCGCCATCGCGGAGCCGCCCGGGCGATGATCGGCACCTAGTCCCGCTCGCCCAGTGACGACCCCGCGATCTGGTCATCTGTCAGCACGGCCCGGGCGCCTACTTTGCCCGTGCGCCTCACACGCCGGTGCGCGACTACGACGATCTCGACACGCTCGAGGCGATGGAATGGTCATGAGGGAGACGTTGCGGATCTGCCGGGGGCTCGACGGCAGGTGAGAAATGCGTGGCTTCCATTGGTCGCGACGCGGTCCTCGAGCAGTAGGGTGCAACGATGCGAAGGCAATCAGGCGTCGTGCTTTACGTGCTCGCGATGGTAGCCGTCGTGGTCGGCGTGGACGTCTTGTTCTTCAGGCATCGGTTCTTCGAGCGCCTGATCGTGAACATCGGGATTGTCCTGCTGTTCGCGGCGTTCTATTTGAGGTTCCTGAGGCGAGCATGAGCCAAACGCCCCCGTGAACGCGGTGGCGGAGCGAGAGCGATGGCAGAGCCGGGTACAGTCACCAACTTGAGCCATCTTCACGCTGAGCCTGACAGCAGTGTCACTGCTAGGATCGCCGCCGACCAGGGAGGAACTGATGAGCACGTCGCACAGGTGCCAGATCGCGTTGCTGTTGAGCGTCGCTGCAGGTGCGGTGGCGGGCTGCGGTAGTTCGAGCACCACGACCAGCACACCCACCGCGACCACCGCAGCATCTTCGAGCACGCCGGCCAGTTCCAACCCGAGCAAACTGGCTAAATCGACGCCGATCGCGTCGCCGAGTTTCTACAACTTTGCGCTGCAGGTCGCCAATAGCAGTGCCCCTCAACTGACCGCAAGCCAGAGAGTGTTCGCTGCGCACTGCTTCCAGCAGCGCTTCCTGGCGGCCAGGTTCAAGACCCAAGGCGATCTTGAGCAGGGGGCCAACAGCGACAAGGAACGTGGCATCACCGTGGCGTGCATCCTGAAAGCCCAGAGCCACTAGGTACATCGCCAGACCGTCGCTCTGGCCCAACACGGCGGGTCGACGATCGCGGTCAGCTTCTAGGCGCCGCGCAGCGCGGCGCCGAAACGCTCCAGGATCGCTGCTGCCGGCTCGACCGCGGAGATCGCCCCGACGCTCTGGCCGGCGTACATCGCCATCGCCTCAACGTCACCTTCACTGCTTGTCGTCGGCAGGTTCGATGCGTACCGCGGTACGCCGCTGGCGACCTCCTCACCCTCGCCCGGGCGCTCGCCCGAGGGCGGGCAGCCAGCACCTTCCCAGCGCTCGTAGGTGCTGTTGCGCAGCAAGCGATGCGGCGACTGCGGCCAGCCCACGTCGAACAGTTCGGTCAGCACCGTGTCCCGAGCCTGGGCTTCGGTCAGCCGTCTCTTGTATCGCTCATGGGCGGCGCTCTCATCGCTGGCCACGAAACGAGTACCCATGACGACCGCGACCGCACCAGCAGCGAGCGCTGCCCGCGCGGATACCGGGTCGCCGATCCCGCCCGCGGCAAGCAACGGGAGCGACACGGCGCGCCGCACCTCAACCAGCAGCGGCAGCAGACCCACAACGCTCTGCACGTGCCCGCCAGCCTCGACACCCTGCACGATCAGAGCGTCGGCGCCCGCATCCGCCGCCGCTCGAGCAGCATCCGCCGAGCCCACCTGCACAAACACTCGCGAGCCTCCAGCTCGCGCGCGTGCGACAAGGTCCGGGCGCAGACCAAAGGAGAACGAAACCATCGGCACCCGCTCCTCAACAAGCACCTCAAGCCGTTCGTCCTGCTCGAAGTCCAGCACCAGGTTCACGCAAAACGGCCGGTCGGTCACCCGCCCAATCCAGCGGACCTGTTCGCGCAGAATCGCCGGCTCGGTCCAAGACGCTCCCAACGAACCGAGGCCGCCCGCCCGCGAAACCTCGCCGGCGAGCTGCGGCGTCGCCGCGCTAGCCACCGGCGCCTGCATCACCGGAACCTCAAGATCAAGCACGGTCACAATCCGACCCTACAGGGTCTAGAGCCAACAGCGGTTGGGCCGAGCGATCGCACGCGCCGAAGCCAGACTGTCGCACGGGAGACTCGGCCTCAACGTCCGCCTGCTAGCTGACGAGAGCGACCGCCGCTACCTAACCGGCCTCGTGCACCAGCTGGTGCACGCGTTCCTGGCCGCCACCCTCGGCGTCATGTCCGTACTCATGCTTGGTCTTCAAGGGGGCCCGAGGGTGACCGACAGCGTGACCCTATACGCGTTCTTCGGCTACTGCCTGCTCGTGTTCGCCGGCGTTCTCGCGCTACGCGTGCGCGTACTCGTATTCCGGTCGGATACAGGCTGAGGGATCCAGTGCGTAGTCGTGATGCGCTCGCTGGTCTGAACGTCGCGGCTTGCTAAACGCGACGCCAACGGGGAAGATCACATCGTGGAAGCGGCGCCGACGTCGAGAGCGTGGGAACGGTATGCCTGGTCGGCGGGCATCGTTTATGTCATCGCGCTGCTGGCGGAGATCGTGGTCGCGCTCGGCGTCGGACTGACCCAGAACGATTCGGCCGCGAAGATCGCGAACGGGCTCCACGAGCACCGCGACACGCTGGTGGTGATCGCATGCCTCTCCGTCGTCTACGCCACCGCGTTTCTGATCTACCTCTGCAGTCTCTACAACCTGCTGCGCGGAGACACCGACAGGCCGCGAATCCTCGGCTCCCTGGTGCTGGTCGGTGGGGTGCTCTTTATTACCCTGCATGCCGTTAGCGACATCGGCATCACCGGCCTGGTCGGCGCGAAGATAGCGTCGTTTGGGTATCGACACGACCCCGGTGTCACCTACACGCTGTACCTGATGACGTATGCGCTGGAAAGCGTAGGGGACGTCTTCGGCAGTCTCGCTGCTGTCGCCGCAGGCCTGCTCGTCATCAGGAGCGGCGTCCTACCGCGCTGGCTCGGGTGGGTTTCGATCCTCGCCGGGATCATGCTCTTCCTTCAAGGCTTCGGCCTCGGCGGCGTCATCGCCTCGTTCGGGCTGGTTCTCGATCTCATCGGGTTCGTGCTCTTCCTGATCTTCGTCCTCGTGAGCAGCGTCATCATGCTGACGCGCGAAAACGCGGTCCCGAACACCGCGGTTCAGATCAAGTAGACCGGCAGCCGCTCCGAAGCTCGGACCGGAGATCCGTTTTCCGCTTCGCGTCCACTCCGACCCGGACCGGAAGCAGCTCGCGGGCCGGCCGCCACATAAAGCTCACGCGAGACCGAGGAAGGCGATGCCCGAGCCGTCTGGTGGCTCTCGATCTAGTGGGAAGCGAGCGCGTAAGCGGGTCAGCCATTCGATAGGTGGATCTGTATGTCGTGCTCGATCGCTGCCACCGAGAGGTACTCGCCCGGATGGACGTAGGAGACTTTCCCGTGGCGATTGATGAAGATCAGCGTGGGCAAGCCAGGAAGGGGCTGTGGGACGATGCCCTGAAGCTCCATCTGGGTCTCGTAGATCGGATAGCGCAGTCCGCGCCGGATCAGAACTCGGCGAGCGCGATTGCGCGAGTCGGTGGTGTCGGCGAGCAGGAACTTGACTTCGTGGTGGTAGTGAGCGGCGGCCCGTAGAACGCGCTGCAGGTCTGGTTGGCAGGGACCGCACCACGCGGCCCACGCGAGGATCATGATCGGCGTGCCACGGAGACGATGGACTCGGCCAACCAGCGCTGCCTCGGATGCGAACGCCGGTCGTGGCCCCGCGGCAACAGCCGGTCTGGGAGGGGCGGAGGCAACCGACGCCCGATGAGCGAAGAGCACCATTGCTCCGGCGGTGATCGCGATCGTGATCGCAACGAGCGCGTATGCCGCCAGAGTCCCGAGGCTCGGCGGCCACCGCCTCGGTCGTTGCGCCGTTGACGGCTCCCGATCCTCCCAGTCCAGCGGATGGACTGTGATCTGTGCCGCGGCGTCGTCCAATACCCGCTGCAAACGGCGCTCGAGGTCTGCCACCCGCTCGGTCATTGCTCCACCTCTCTGCGTAGCCGTGCGAGCGCACGAGACGCCAACGATTTGACGGTGCCCGGACGGCAGCGAAGAACCCTTGCGATGTCCGCCTCTGTCCACCCACCCCAGTAGCGAGCGACGATGACCACGCGCTGGCGGTACGGAAGCCGACCAACAGCCTCAAGGAGGGTGCTGTCCGGCTGATCGAGAACGACCTCCTCGCCGACCAGGACGCCGAGCCGCTCTCGGCGCAGGCGCTCACGACGGTGCCACCTCCTGGCCCCATTCACCAAACCTCGACGAAGGTAGGCCTCCGGCGTACGCACCTGCGAGAAACGGCCGAACAGCTCCGCCATCGCCTCTTGCACGACGTCCTCCGCCACCGCCTGCGATCCGGTAAGCAGCCATACCAGACGCACTGAACGGCTGAACTCCCTGCGGTAGAATCGCTCGAACTCCTCTTGAGGCAGACCAGGGTTCTTCGCCACAGGATCGGCGGGCTCAGTCGTGCTCACGCCATAAAGAGTCATCAGGCCACCAAAAGGTTCCACCTCCGGGACTCCCACCCCCATTTCCGACCGGCGACGCGGCGAAGGAATCGGACCTTCCAAGCCGGGGGCCGCCTAGCCCTGGCAGTTCGAAGTGCGCGTCAGGTTTCGCAGACGGCGCGCTCCGTTGCGCTGGCGGGTGAGTACGGCATTCGCGGCGGGGGCGGATGAGCCAAGCGTCAGCTGTCGTCCTCGGCGTGTAGCTCAGACGGGAGCGACGAGCTCCTTCTCGTACACCACCCAGCCGAGCACGGGCACCATCCCGGCACGCTTGTAGAGCCGAAACGCGCCTGTGACGCCCTCCGCGTCGACGCCGAGCCCGACGCTGTGCTCGCCGCGCTCCCAAAACCGTCTGAACGCGTCGCGCAACAGCGCTGTGCCCACTCCTTGCTTGCGCCACGGGCGACGAGTGAAGAGCACGTGGACAAAGCCGCCGCCGTACGTGTCCCCCGCGCAGATCGTGCCCGCGGCGATCTCCTCCCCAGCACGGACGACGCACCATAGCGACGGGTCAAAGCGCCCGCTCCCGAGGTTCTCCTTCGACCACGACACGAACTCGACCGGCGTGTGACCCCACGCATCCGCGAACGCCTCCTGGTGCGCGGCGTGGAACTCAAGTGCATCACGCTCCGGGTCAAACGACACGACGCGCAGCCCGTCCGGCCACTCCGGCACCAGCGGCGGCGCCTGAAGCTCGATCCGCATCTCACGGAACACGCGCACCGCGCTGTAGCCCAGCGACTGCAGCAGCTGACGCGCGGCTGTATCCGACTCATGGACGCCATTCTGGATCCGTCGGGCACCACGACGAGCCGCGTTTTGCTCGAGCCCGGTCGCGATCAGCCTCCCGATCCCGCGCCCGCACGCGTCGGGGTGCACGTACCCCTCAGCGCTCCACAGATCCCCCCGCACCCGCACAGCCCCGTAGCCCACGATCCGTTCCCCGTCCCGGATCACGCGCGCGTTGTTCTCCAGGTCGAGATCCGACCACTCGTCCTCCAAATCAGCCCGCGAGAATCCGCTGTGGCCGTACAGCGAGCACTCAAGCGCCACCACGAGTTCCGCCACCCCCGCCGCATCAGCGATGACTGCTGGTGTCGAAGCGGTGCCCTCCATGTCAACAGCACCCTATGGCATCAGCACCCCAGCACTCCTACCCCGGGGGCGCCGACAGTGCGGCGACCGCGCCTGCTGGGACTGCCGCGCAACCCCGGAGTGGCGAAACCAGTCGTCAACGGCCGGCGCGAAGACGCGGCGGAGACGATGGATGCGATCCGTGGGCTAGGTCGTTCGGATCGCTTGGCCGAGGGTCAAGTGATGGCCATCTGGCGATCTCAGCGCGAGTTCGCGCATGCCCCACGGCTCGTCCCGAGGGACCTTGGTCACGTCGGCGCCGGCTGCCGTCGCCCGACGGTGAAATGCGTCTACGTCGTCGACGTGGAGGTACGCGACGTAGCTGTGATCGCCGAGTTCGGAGGCAGCGGGTACGTTCGGGCAACGGCCGAGCATGAAGGTGATTTCGCCCGCGCGGCAGAAACGCCAGTTCCCGGGCTCGACATCGTCTAGTTCGCACCCAAGAACGTCCCGATACCAATTGCCGGACACGTCGAGGTCATGGACCGCCAGCACCGGATCTGAGCGGAGGATTCGCATGGCACCATTCTCCCCTTCCAGCTACATGGCCGCGGCGCTTTCTAGCCAAAGCAGAAGCTTGCGCAGATCCACGCGAATTGCTGAACGCGCTTGTCGGCTCCACCAGCTGTTGCCACGTCCCATTGCGCCAGGACAGCGCACGTGGACCGGTCTACCTTCGGACCACGAGCGTGATTGCGGACCAGCGACCGCGCGCGTGACGGTGGTCGATCGCTTGCGATTTGACCAGGTAGCGTCCGGCGGCGAGGTGGCCCTTCACCCGGAGCTGCCAGTTCGTGGTACCGCGTGCGAGCAGCTCGATCGGCATGCCACAGCCGCGGGGCGCGCCCAGCTTGCCTTTGGCCGTGAGGAATGCGCAGCGGTGGTGCGACGCTTTGGTGGAGACGGTCACGTACACGTGCTCGACGCGCTGAGTGGCGGCGCTCGCCCGGGCGCACGGGAACTCGGCCGCGGTGCCGGTGACGGTGAGTCCCATGCCCGAGGCGTGGCTGCCCGCACGGCTGATCGACGTGGCGGCTCGCCCGCATCGCGGCGTGTTGGACGTGACGGCCGGCAGCGGCTTCTTGACCATGCGAGGCGTGCCGGGCGCGCCCGGGACCTCGTGGACCGGCAGCCGCAGCTGTAGGTTTGAGACCGAAATCGAGAAGACGCCGTTGGAGGGGCGCAGGTAAGGCGCGTCCCGACCCAGCAGCTCGAGCTCCGCGACGTGACCGGCCGCGAAGTGCCACGCGCCCGGATGGAGCTGGAATGCCTGGAGGCCGTCCGGCGCGTTCGGGTCGATCCGGTAGACGCCGCGGGCGACGAGCGTCTCGGTGTTCGTCGCCGGGTCGACGTCGAGCAGCCGCGCAGCGATGTACGCGAACTTGCCAGTCACATCCAGGTCGGCGATCACCGTCGGCGACCCGAGCAGGGTGTACCCCGACCCGGCAGCGGTCGGCAACCGGTAGGTCGCGACGCCGGCGCCCTCATCGGTCGCGGGCGCGGTCGTGCACGCGAGGCCGCCGAGAACCGGGTCGAACGCCTTGGAGATCGTCGAGCTGCCTGCGGTCGACAGGATCGTCTGGGCGGGCTTGGAGTTGAAGTCGACCTCGCCGGGATGCAACGCCGCCCAGGTCGCGGCGTGGTACGGGCCGCGGGATGCGACGCTGCTCGGGCAGGTCTGTGTGAGCGCGGTCACGCCCAGCGTCGGCTGCGGCCTCGTGCCCTTGACGTAGTGGTCGAAGAACGCCTTGATGCGGGGGGCAAGCAGTGCGTCGTCGGCCGGCTTGTTGTCTGCGCGCTGATGGCCGATGTCAGCGAAGAACAGCCCGATCGGATCAGACGGGTACAGCGAGCGCTCGAGGTTGTAGTACCGCAGCGCCTCATCGGCCGGGAACACGTCGTCGGTGAAGCCGTTGGCGATCAAAAGCGGCGCGGGCGCCTCCCGACCGGTGCCGTAGGCGCCGTCCAGCAAGTAGTACGGAGAGTGGAACTGTGCGATCTGCCGGAGCTGGTACTTGTCCTGGGCCGTGGTGTACGGCTCGCCGGCGTTGAGGGCCGTGAACCAGGTCGTCAGGTCGGCCTGCGGGTTGAGGCCCGGGGCCGAGTAGTAGCCGCCCAGCGAGCCGACGTCGTACAGGCCGACGTCGATCGAGTTCTTCATCACGCCGAAGGGCAACAGGTCGGCCGTCGGCGAGGTCACGGTCGAATCGAACGCCCGCCCGTTCGGCATCAGCGCATATTCCATGTCGCTCCACGTGGCATACGGAGCGGCGGCAGCGATGTGAAGGGGCGTTCCGTGGGGGCTCCTCCATGGACTCAGGGACCCGTTGGCGTTCATCACGCGGTTCTTGAGCGTTGCCAGCTCGAGCGTCACACCGCCCCCGTATGACTCACCGGTCACTCCGATCCGGTTGGCGTCGGCGATCCGCTCGTCGACGAGCAGCCCAATCGCATACTGAACGTCGCGGGCCTCGTAGCGGTAATCATCGAGGCGGATGTACCCCTTCGCGCACGCGGCGCTATTCACCTGCCGCGACGCGGCGGTGCCGCACGAGTCGCCCCAGCCCCGTGCCGCGAACTGAAGGACGGCGTAGCCGTCCCTCGCCCATTCGTCTGCTGTCGGACCGCCGTACTGCCTGTCGTCGGGCCCGGTCGGTGGGTCGCCCCAGCCGTGGCTCTGCACCACCAACGGGTAGTCACCGTCAGTGCCGGAGGCAGGCGCCTCGGGAAGCGTGACGTACACGTCCAGCGGCGTACCGTCGAAGCTCTTGAAGCGAAGATCCGTTGCGGCGGACCCGCTCTCGTCGCCGTGACACACGCGCACTCCGTCAGATTGCGCCACGCAGGGGATCGGCTGGCCATTCATCGTCTGTCCGGCGAGCACGCCGTTTACTGCCGCCGCCGCGCCCGCGGGCAATGCCAGGAAACTGGCCACAACCGCTGCCAGGCCAGCTGTCCTCATCCTAAGGTGCATGGTCCTCTCCTTCCGCCCATTCGCTCCAGCAGGCCGACGGGCGCTGGATCCCTGGCGTTTCCGTTCGACAGTCATGTACCGCCGAGTTCACGAACCTAATGTACCATCCGGGACATGACTGTCAACCAGAAGCGGCGAGCACCTCCGGCACAGTCGCTCTTCGCGATGCCGCTTCCGCTTCCCCACGGGCCGCATGAGCTGTCCCGCGAGGAGGTCGCCGAGTCGCAGCGCACGCGACTGATGGCCGCGTTCACCGAGCTGCTGGCGGCCCATGGCTACGCCGGCGTTCGGCTCGCGGACCTGGTCGCCCGCGCCGGCGTCTCGAAGGCCACCTTCTACGAGCACTTCGCCGACAAGCAACAGTGCATGCTCGCCGCCTACGAGGAATACCTCCGCACGCTCGTAGCGGCGATCGTCCCGGCCGCCGCGGAGGACACGCCGCTGCTCACAGACTTCGTGCGCAGCGTCGTCACTCGGTATCTCGCGGTGGTCGACCGAGACCTCACGGCGGCCCGGGCATTCTTCGTAGAACTCGAGTCTGCCGGCGCCGAGGCACGCACCCGCCGCCGCGTCGAACGCCAAGCGTTCGCGGCGCTGGTCGCCGAGGGCCACCAGCACTTCCGTGCCCGCGATCCGTCACTCGCGCCACTCCCCACGCTCGCCTACGAAGCCATCGTCGACGCCGCACGCGAGATCGTCCGCGACCGCCTGGACACAGAACCGCAACCCAACCTCAGGGCGCTCATCCCCGATCTCACCCTCATCTTCACAGCGATCTTCAAAGGCGCGGCCGCCGCCGCCCACGAGGCCAAGCCCCAACCCGGCTCCGACCCCGTCCGGCAACCCCGCACGTCTCGAACCTAGCAGCGCCACGCACCGCTTCAGCAGGATCCGCCGGCGCCGCACTGGGAGCTATCGAGATCGCCGCGTCGCGGCGGCATCCAGCACGCAATTCACGATGCGACCGCGGTGGCGTTGCATGTACGCTCGCGGCGCTGTGTCCATCTCGATCTCGGAGACCGACGGCGTCGCCGTTCTCACGCTGGACCGGTCCCCGGCGAACGCGCTGGAGATCGAGATCCTGCGGTCGCTCGTCCACGCTGTCGACTCGCTCGCGAAGGACCCGCCCGCGGCGCTCGTGATCGCGGGGCGTGACCCGTTCTTTTCGGCGGGCGCCGATTTGAAGGCGCTGACCAACTACGGAACTGCGGAACTCCGCGAGATGGTCGCGGGCATCAACGAGATGGCGCTTGGGATCTATGGACTCCCCTGCCCGGTCGTGGGAGCGATTACCGGACACGCGATCGCAGGCGGGCTGGTACTCGCTCTTTGCACGGACGTCCGCGTCGCGTCCACCGACGGACGGTACGGTCTGACTGAGATCAAGGTCGGAGTCGGCTATCCGCAAGCGGCAATCGGCGTCATCCGCGCCGAGCTTGCGCCCCATGCCGCGCGCGTGCTCGCGCTTGGGAGCCAACTCCGCAACGCAGCCGAATGCCGTCGCCTTGGCGTGTTCGACGAGATCGCCGACCCTGAAAAGGTCCTGCCCCGCTCGCTTGAGATCGCTGGGGACCTAGCGACATACTCGCCCGAGACATACGCGCGAACCAAGCGAGACCTGCGCGCGGAGACCTTGAACGCATTGCGCACCGCGGCCGCGCAGGATCCGTTAGCGGACGGAGTGGCGTGGCTCGAGGACGCCGCCTACCGTGAGCGCGCACGCTCCGCGCTAGGAATCGGCTCGGACGCCCGTTAGATCGGGGATCCCGGCTGAGCGGTCGGCTTCGGGACCGCGGCCAGGTCTCCGTTTCCGGCGCGTCGAGGAAGTCGGCTTCGTGAGGCCCGGAGCTATAGTCTCCGTCGCCGCGCAGGCACATGTGACAGCGAGATCGATGGACGAGGAGGCGACGTATGGCGGGACGGGTCGAGGGTCGGGTGGCGATCGTTACTGGTGGGGCCCGTGGGCAGGGAGCGGCTCACGGAGAGCTGCTGGCGCGCGAAGGCGCCACGGTCGTTATCGCCGACGTCATCGACGCGGCCGGCGAGGAAGAGGCTGCACGACTGAAGGGCGATGGGCTCAAGGTCGAGTACGCGCACCTCGATGTGAGCAAGCCTGATCAGTGGGCAGCCGTCGTAGGGACGACGGAGGAACGGCACGGTAAGGTCGACGTGCTCGTCAACAACGCTGGAATCGCCCGTTACGCCGATGCAGTGGAGTGCACTGACGACGAGTGGGATCTCGTGATCGCGGTCAACCAGTCCGGCGTCTTCTACGGCATCAGAGCGGTTGTTCCCGCGATGCGACGAGCCGGTGGCGGAAGCATCGTGAACACCGCGTCCTCATACAGCTTCGCCAGCCCGCCCGGCTACGCCGCCTACGTTGCGAGCAAACACGCGGTCGTGGGGCTCACGAGGAGCGCGGCGCTCAGCTACGGGGAGGAAAACATCCGCGTCAATGCGGTGGCTCCCGGTTTTGTTGATTCGCAGATGACGACGGACGAGATCGCCGAGAACCCGGAGATGGATGTACAAGGGGAGCTGGACACCAAGCAGGTGATCCACCGTATGGGAAAGCCGATGGAGATTGCCCGGGGGGTGCTCTTCCTGGCCTCTGACGAGTCGTCATACGTGACGGGGACGGTGCTCGTGATTGACGGCGGCTACCTGGCCCAATAGGGCTGCTCGCGTCGAACTGACGAACGCGTCGTCTACACCCTGGGGGCGACGACGGTGTGGGTTTGCGCGATCGGGGTTCAGGCACTCGAGCAGGCGTGACTGTTGGACAGAGTGATCCACCGTCACGCCGCCACCGCAGGGTCGCACCTCGAGCTCACGAGACTCGGCCACACGGCCCTCGCGGAGGGCACCGTCCGTCAGTATCTCCCTGCGTACGCGCGGCAAACCGCCGGCGACGCCCCGGGTGTGCCACCCGACGTCGTGGCCCTTGCGCGATCGGGTAAGCGAGCAAACGCAGCCATTCGCTACCGCAAACTCACCGGGGCCGACGTCAAGCGAGCGCTCGAGGTCGTCGACTCGCTGTGAGCGCCCGGCCTGCGCGCAGGCCGCCGAGCTCACGGCTGGGCATCGCCAGCACCAAGCCGCCGAGCGGACGCGCGGCGGCGTGTGGCGCTAGCGTGCGTGGTGCGCGCTCGGCGAACGAGCGGCGAGGAGGATCACATTGCTTCAAGCATTCGTATTCAACGAGATCGCCATCATCGTCCGGCACTGGTTCGAGATCGGGCCCGACGACAACGAGCATGGGACCAGAATCGAGCTTCGCCGTCTGGTCAGCCACGAGCACCGCGGATCTGAGTCGGCGGCGCAGCTGATCGAGATCGACGACATCATCTGGCGCGCGGATCTGTTCGACGCGCTGAGCGACAAGCCCGGGAACTTCGCCCGCGCCCACCATCACGTGCACTTCGATGGAATTGAGCCTCGCAATCGCGATTGGGACGACCGGCTCAGCGCGGATCCGTTTGGCTGGCTCGAGGAGCAGCTCGATGCGCTGCCCGAGCTGCTTTTGGCATGCGGTGTGGCCCTTCAGGATCACGAGGGCGAGGCCGCGGATGTCCGCCGCCATCTGCCAGCAATCATGTCCGCTGCACGCCAATGCGCGGCCACCGAGTGCACGAGCCCGCAACAGTGCGCCGGTCAGACCCGAGACACGACCGAGATAGTCGCGATGCAGGCATCCCTGTTTCGCAGCGACTTACCGAGCGGCCGGCGTGACCCGCGCGATCAGGCTACCGCTGTCGCGCAGCCGGCTCCCGCGTCAGCTCCGAGCCGACCGTAAGCAGCCAGCCCTGAGGCCAGCAGCAGGCCCCTACCGCCCTCGGGCCTGTTCCAGGTTCGACTGGTGCGAGGGTCGAGTGCGGCGAGCCTGCTCTATCCAAGGAGCCTCCCCGGAAGATCCTGTGGCGTCGGCCTCGTCTGAGGACTCCGAGGCAGCGCGCAGAATCGGCGGGCGTGGACGATCAGCCACCGAGACAGAGAAGATGTCGGGCCGGCTGTAGTGGCCGGCCGAGTCGAGCGCGAGTTGCTCCTCGACGATCCTCCCGAGGTCGATCGTGCCGTAGACGATCGTCGGCTCGTCCGGCGCGGGTCCGGCAACCCAGGCACCGTCGGGGCCGATGATCCCAGAGCCTCCGGGGATGATCATCTCCTCGCCACCGCCGAGGTCGCCCAGCCCGAGCGTCGCCCGCCGGAGCTCCTCGTCGTCGGGCAGATCGCCAACCGTTAAAAACCCACCCGCCATGAGGACGAAGCAGCGACCCTCGAAGGCATAGTGCCGGGAGGCGACCTGGTGCATCTCCGGCAGGTCCGGCCAGGCCGCGATGTGGAGCTGCTCACCGTCGGCATGGAGGGCATAGCGGCTGAGCGGCATCCAGTGCTCCCAGCAGATCAGACCACCCACCCGACCGAGAGCGCTCGGGTGGGCCCGTAGCTCGGATCCGTCGCTCGCAGGGGTCCAGACGAGGCGCTCGGCGTGGGTCGGCACCAGCTTGCGGTGAACCCCTAGGAGCGCGCCGTCGGGTCCGATAAAGAAGAGCGAGTTGAAGAGGGAGCCGCGGGAGAAGCGCGTGTCGCGCTCGGTGGCGCCCATAATGACCTGCACCCCGTGGTCACGGGCAGCGTCCTGCAGGCGCCGGAGGGCCTCTCCGCCGACCTCGAGGCTGTTCGCGGCGAGCTGGGCGTGGAGGCGCTTGCCGAGCGGGTCGTCCCAGCCCGCGGCACCGTGGATCCACACGGGGTATCCGGGCAGGAAGGCCTCGGGGAAGGCGACGATCGCCGCCCCATTGGCGGCGGCCTCGCCGATCAGCCCGACGGCGCGCTCGACGGTGGCGTCGCGGTCGAGGAAGACGGGGGGGTGCTGGACAACGGCGGCGGTGTAGCGGGTGGTGTCGGCGGCGCTCATCTCATGCCTCCTCGGCGGATACGAGGGCGGGGACGCCGGTTGTCTCGACGGCGTTGGGTAGGGACTCCATCTTAATGGCTTCGCCCTGCACGGGCCGTCCCTAGACTTGGAACGAGGGCCTGATCCGGACGAGGAGATTGCGTCACGCTGTTGACTGCGACGCGACCGGTCTCCTTGGTCAGGTGCCTGCGCTGATCGGCGCATCGCGGATTGCGGCGGCGCGTGGCTCGAATGCGCCGTACCCGTGTTCACGTGCGAGCCAAGCGCCGGTGCTCGTCTATGGTCCTGTCCGTCCGGCCACCGCCGATTGGCTCAGCCGTGCCGTCCCCGAGCGGGACGACACGAGACCGAGCGAGGAGATCCACGATGGGGATCGTGCAACGCAACGTTCAGATCAACGCCTCGCCGCAGGCGACGATGGCGCTCTTGAGCGATGCCAGCCGCTGGCCGGACTGGTATCCGGGGATGACGGAGATCGACGTCGCCGCTCCTTTCCCTGAAGAAGGGGGCAAGGTCGTCTTCAAGGTGAAGTCGGCCGGCATGTCCATGCCGATCACAGAGACGGTCCTCGACTACCAGCCGGACAAGCTGCAGCTTCTCCAGATGGAGGGCACGTTCTCGGGGCGCGCTCGCTGGGAGCTCACCCCGGAAGGCGGCGGCACGCGCCTGACCACGACGTTCGACTATGCGCTGCCGGGCGGCGTGTTAGGCAAGCTCGCCGATGCGGTCATCGTCAAGCGCATGAATGGCAAGAGTCTCGGAGACGCTCTCAACAACTTCAAAGCGCTCGTAGAACACCAGCAGGTTGCTCGGTAGCGGGCGAGGCGAGTTAAGAACCTGCGACCCCTCGCTTCGTCCTGCTTGCCGTGCAAGGCGCGTCTTTTGTGACCGGGCGGTTGCGTAGAGTTCCGCTGGTTCGTGATTCAGCCACTCTCAACGCAGCGCCGTTGTGGTGGCCGCCACCGTCGTCGGATTAGGCCGTACCAGCACCGTGGCGGTCGAGATGCGAGCCCGAGGCTGCGGGGCCTGCTGAGACTCCGTTGAGCAGTCCCCGCAGTGTCGTGGCGTAGATCTCGAGGGCGTGGCGCCCGTCGTGGGTCAGCGCGACCGAGGTCCGCGAGGCCGGTCCGCTGCCCGTCTTGTTGGTCGCGAGGTAACCGGCCTCTTCGAGCTTGCGTAGATGCGTGATCAGGTTGCCCGGGGTTAGCTCGATCATGTCCTGGAGGCGTTTGAACGACAGCTGGTCGCCGTCGGGCAGGGTGGCCAGCGCCGCCATGATCTGGAGTCGCGCCGGCACGTGAATCAGCGGGTCGAGCGCCTCGGTGGTCATGCGCCCGTCCGCACCGTGTGTGTCCGAATTCCGCGCCGCTGCCACGTGCCGATCGCCGCGTTCGCCAGCAGCAACACGCAGAGCCCCACACCGTTGACGAGCCACATGCCTCGGGGGCCGGCGATTGCGCCGACTGCGGCGATCAGCGCGACCGCAACGGCGAGCGCGACTTGTTGCCAGCGCTTGTGGATCGCGGAGCGCCCCGCCCAGATGGCGGCGAGCGCGATCAGGGTTCCGTTCAGGCCAAGCGACCAGTAGAAGCCTGCGCTGTGGTGAGCGCTGGCCGAGATCGCGATCAGCAGCACATACCAGACAAACAGGGCCGCGCCCATCGCCGCGGCTTCGTTGCGCTGCACCTTCACCGAGTGGCCGCTGATACCGGTCCGCGCTCGCGCGTAGGCGTAGATGACGGTGGCGATCCGGAAAGCGATCAGCCCGTAGAAGAACACCAGCGACGCGGGGCTTGGGCCGGTGAAGGGGTGCTGGTTGCGGACGTTTAGCCACACGATCCCGAACCCGGCCAGCGCCACCACCGCCGCCACCAGCGACACCCACGGCGCCCGGAAGTCCAGCGAGCGCCGCGCGTCGGCCTGGGTCTGCGCCAGCAGGCGCGCCGCCTCGCGGGGATCCATCCTGCCCTCCTCGGGGGTTCCGGATGACGGTCCGACGTGTGTGGTCATGGTCCTGTCTCCCAACTAGAGTTTGCGATGCAAACCCTAGCGAACTTTGTGGGGCAAAGTCAAGGGTCTATTCAGAGCCGACCCCGTGCTCGCTCACAAGCGTCTTCGGTGTTGTCCCGTTGCGCGTGTTCCCTGCCCCGCCCGGCGGCTCCTGATGCGGCTCGTAGCCGGGATGGTCAGTCAGTTCGACCTCCATCGCCCGCTCCACCAGCCGCTTGGTCAACCGACTAAGCAAGCCGCCGCGTCCGGCGATCTCGTCCTCGCTGCTGGCTCCGGCCAGCAGCTCGTCGACGCTTCCCTTCGGTCATGCCTACACAGATCCTTGAACACTCCCGACACCCTCCACGACGACCGAGAGATGCCCGCTGTGTCGTCAATGCCAGAGCCATGGTCCGCTCGGCGTTGTGCTGAGGGTTTCGGTCTTCGTCGTCACGCGAGGCTGCAGGCTGCTGTCCGGCTGGCACTGCTCTGCGGGCTTCCTCTTGACATCAGTCACTTGGTCCAGTGTTTGTCGGGGGGCCTGGACTGACGAGGCGGGTCTCGTATGCGAGAACGACGGCTTGGACGCGGTCGCGAACGCCGAGCTTCATGAGGATGCGGGTGACGTGCGTTTTGACGGTGGTCTCGCCGATGATGAGCTCGGCGGCGATCTCGCTGTTTGTCTTGCCGGTCGCGACCAGCCTGAACACCTCGAGTTCTCGCGGGCTGAGCTCATCGAGTTCGGGCGCGGGTGCTGTGGGGGCGCGGGAGGCGGAGAACTCCTCGATCAGGCGGCGTGTGATGCTGGGTGACAGCAGTGCGTCGCCCTCCCCGACCGTGCGGATGGCGGCGACGAGCTGGCGGGCGGGCACGTCCTTGAGCAGGAATCCGCTCGCTCCGGCACGCAGCGCGTCGTAGACGTACTCGTCGCGATCGAAGGTCGTGAGGATCAGGACGTTCGTCTTGGGGTCGTGGTTCTGGGCGAGGATCCGGCGGGTGGCTTCGATGCCGTCGAGTTCCGGCATGCGGATGTCCATCAGCACGACGTCGGGGCGCAGCTCTTGCGCCAGGGAGATGGCTTCGGCGCCATTGCTCGCCTCGCCTACGATCTCGATATCTGTGGCGGTCGCAAGGATCATCCGGAAGCCGTCGCGGATCAACTGCTGGTCATCGGCGATCAGGACGCGCACGCTCAATTGAGTGCTCCTTGCAGGCCGCGCGGCATTCGGGCGACGAGCTGCCAGCCATCCTCGTCGAGGGGCTCTGCTTCGAGTGTGCCGTCGCATAACGCAATCCGCTCGCGCATCGCGTCTGTGGGCCACGCGTTTGGTCGGGAGCAGCGGGCGGCGAGCCGTAGCTCGAGATCCTCCTCGCGAAACCGCAGCGTGACAACCACATCGGATGTGGGGTGGCGGCGAGCGCTGTCCAGGGCGTCCTCGAGGGTTCGGTAGAGACCGAGGTCGACTCCGGCAGCCAACGTTCCGGGCTCGCCGTCCACCTGCAGTTCGACCGGCTGACCGCGCTCGCGTGCGCGTTGGATCAATACGTGGACCTGAGCGATGCCCGGTTGCGGCTCGCGCCCTGGTGGATCATCGCCGTGGCGCAAGACTCCGAGCAGGCGCCGCATCTCTGTGAGGGTCTGGCGGCCGGTGTCCTCGATCGCGCCCATCGCGAGGTCAGCCCGCTCGGGGTCGCCGGCGAGCATGCTGCGGACACCCTCGGCCTGAACGACCATCCCCGCGACGCTCCGCGCGACGATCGTATGCAGTTCGCTCGCGATTCGCGAACGCTCGCCGGCGACGGCCAGCTGCGCCCGGTCCTCGCGTTCCGCCGCCAGCCACGCAGAGGTGCGCTGAAGCTCCGAAGTCAGCGACCTGTGCGCGCCGATCGCGCGGCCGGCGGCCCACGCCGCACTGATCGTGAAGGCCCCGCCGGCAAGGTTGCCGACCGGCTGGTGCCGCACGATCAGCACGCTGATCGCTGCGCTCCCGAGCAAGAATGCGAGTCCGAGTACGGCCTCGCGGCGGGGCAGCCAAGCCGCGACTGTGTATGCCGGGACGAGTAGGAAATACGCAGCCAGCAGTGGCGAGTGGTCAAGCGGCGTCAGGTACGCGTTCATCACCGCCGCGAGCGCCCCGACGACGAAGAGGAACCACAGCGGCGAGCGCCGGCGCCACACCGCCGCCAGCGCGACGGCCGCCACGGCCAGAAGGTTCAGCGCGATCGGACCGTGGCGGCGCTCACCGATCAACACGCCGATCTCGAGCGCCACCAGGAACACCCCGGCGCACGCCGGGTCGAGCCAACGCCAGCGCAAGCCGCGATCGGACCCGACCGGCAAGCGGTCGCGGCTGGCCGGCGAGCTGACCGGGTGGGGCGCGGTCCCGATGCCATCAATTGGAATGCGCGCGCGGACCTCAAAGCCTGGCGCGTCGATACGCCGCCCGGCGTGCAGCTCACCGCCGTACAACTTGACTCGTTCATTCATCCCGACGAGCCCGTGCGCAGCGTCTTGGTGGTTGTTGCGGTCGGCCGCCGGGCCGTGCCCGGTGTCGGAGACCTCCAGCTCGAGGAAGCCGGCGACGACGGCCACGTTCACGCGTGCGCGCGCGCGGCCAGCGTGCTTAATCGCGTTCGTCAGCGCCTCCTGCACGACACGGTAAGCGACCAGATCCAGGCCGGGCGATAGCATCTGCAGCCGACCGTCGACGTGCACGTCAACCGGCAGCCCTGCGGCGCGCGCGCGGTCGACGAGCGCATCCAGCTGCCCGAGACCGGGTGCAGCCGAGCCCGCCAGCGCGCCGTTGCCGCGGTGCAGCACGCCGACGATCCGCCGCAGCTCCACCAGCGCGTCACGGCCCGCGCTCTCGACAACCCGCATCGCATGCCGCGCCCTTTCGATATCGACGCTCGCGACGCCGCGGGCGCCGCTGCTCTGAAGCACCATCACGCTGACGTTGTGCGCGATCACGTCGTGCAGCTCGCGAGCCATCCGGTATCGCTCCTCTGCGGCGGCACGACCGGCGCGGTCCTCCTGGGCGACCGCAAGCCGTGCCCTGCTCGCCTCGAGCTCGCGCGTCTGCGCTCTGCGAGTCTCGAGCGTCCGCCCGACCGCGAACGGCAAGCCACCCAGCACCGCCCAGGATCCGAGGACCGTGCCGACCGAACCGCCGGGTTGGGAGTAAGTGATCACCGCCGCTCCCACCAGCCAGTAGGCGAACACCACCGCCGCGCCGAGCATGCGCTCACGACCCCTCGCGCGGCGGCCGAGCAGATAGAAGTTCAAGGCGATCGCCGCCACCTCGAACGCGCCGCCCCCGGTGTAACCGCTGGCAAGCTGGAATGCCGTGAAGGCGGTGACCGCGAGCACCGTCGTCAGCCACGGGTTCAGTCGCCGCCACGCGACGCTGCCCGTGAGCAGCACGAGCGGCACAGTCGCCAGTTCGTGTGGCCCTCGGTGAAGCTGGGAGGAGGCATCCGCAAGCGCGCCGGCGGTGAGCAGCACCGCCAGCATCACGTCGATCGCCCGCGGATCGACTGTTCGTGCCCGCGCGCTCAGGTCGCGTCCAATGCCCACACGCGCACGCTAGCGCCACGGTCAGGACTGCGCGTCCTACCAGGCGACGACTCGGGTCCTACTCGAGTAGGACCCGAGCCGGTCAGATCACCGGTCAGTCCACACCAAGTCCTACCGCCGGCCGACGACAGCAGCGCCAACCGCTGAGACGCTTGCGCCAACCAATCAGGAGGCCAGCATGTCGAACACTGCAGATTCACTGACAGCTCTCAGCCGCCGGACCTGGATCGGCCTGGTCATGGCCGACGTGGTGCTGTTTGTCCTCGCCAACCTCACCGCGAAGAACAGCAGCCACCCCGGCACCGCAAGCAACGCGTTCTTCATCGCCTTCGTGATCGGCGCCGTGCTGCTGATCACGCTGGCGATCGCCAGCGTGATCAGGGCACGCCGAGGAGCATCACGATGAATTCGGTCCGCAGACCGGTAGCCATTCTCGGCGCTGTCGCATCGATCCTCACCGTGGGCGCGACATCGGCGAGCAGCGCGGCAAGCTCCGGTCTGCCGACGCTGAAGCTTGCCCTAAACGGACGGTCGGTCCTAGTCAGCGGTGCGCTCGAGTCCGGGGCGGTGAACGTCGTCTCCAGCGTGAGCGTCTCGCACACCGAACCGGTGCTGATCCGCCTCAACCCGGGAGTGCCGTTCTCAGCCTTTGCCCAGGCCGGTGCCGCGATCAACGCCCACCACGGAGATCTGAACTACGTCGGCCCGTACGGCTCGATCGTGTTCGATGTCAGCGCCGACAAAGGAACCACGAGCGCACAGACGACCCTACAGCCCGGCAACTACCTAGCGGTCGACCTGAGTAGCAGCAATCCCGACCCCCCGCACGCCACTTTCGTCATCGGTCAGGCGCCACAACCGATGTCGCTTCCCATGCCGGGCGCGACAATCACCGCGATCGATTTCGCGTTCCGCGGCCCGAGCACGCTGCACGACGGCGAGCTCGTCCGATTCCAGAACAGCGGCTTTCTCGTACACCCGATCCAGGGGATCGGCGTCAAGAACGCCAGAACCGCCAAACGGCTGACCGCCCTACTTCGCGCCGCCAACGACAAAGAGGCGCCGAAGCTCGGAATCAGCTTCCCGGAGTTCGCCGGACCGCTTTCACCCGGCGGTTTCCAACAGGAGCTGATCAACGAGCGGCCGGGCATATACGTCCTCGCCTGCATCCTGCGCACCCAGGACGGCCGCGAGCAGACTCAGCTCGGCATGGAGCGCACGATCCGGATCGTCAAGTAACCCTCGCCCGGGCTTGCCTGGCAAGCGGTACCCAACGCTGGGGCTGAGTACCGCTCGCCGCGGGTCAGAGCCCCATCTTGAGCACGACAAGCGTCACGATCCCGTTCGCCGAGTCGCCACCACTTGGGGCGGGCTGAGAAATCGCGAGGCTACTGAGCCCGGCTTCTGCGGATGACGACGAACTGGGCCACGATCGCGACAAGCAGGCAAACACGGCCGAAGACACCGATCGCGGGCCAGCCATGACTGACGCCATCGACGAGGGATATCGCGAGCGCGACCGTCAGCGCCACGAGCGCGAAGAGGGCACGACGTGGAGTGGTCATGGCGGCGCCATCGGATCGGAGGCGCCGCGACTGAAGGAAGCGACGCGCGCTTGGACAAGTGTCTGGTGATTGACTCAGTGCCTGGGCTCGATTCAGCGTCTGGGATTCGATTCGCCGCGCCCGGTGCCAACCACCAGCGCGCGCCCAGATCGTGCGAACTGCTCACCAAATCGGCGCCAAAGCCGAGAGGGCTTCAGTCGGCTTGTCCACGTGCCGCGCGGGCGTGGGCGCGGGCGCGCGCATCGGTTCACGATGGAGCGTGCCCGCGCGCGAGAACCTGAAGACCGCGCACCGCAGCATTCGGGTCTGCTGCATAGGGTGTGAGCTGCGGCTCGCATCCTCGGAACGCTCCGCCCGGACCGGTCCAAGGCGCAACTCGGAGCGCTGTCGCTTCAGCGCGACGACGGACGTGAGTCCGGGGAGCGTGGCCAGGCACGCTGACTCTGATGGCGTGAAACTATCTCGTCAGCTCGGCAAGGTACGTGGAGGTTTCGGCTTCGTCGAGCCCGCCGTGCTGCCCGCGGAACCGCTGCTCGCTCGCGGCAGCTCGGCGAAGCCAGGCCTGGCGGCCAGCAGATGGCAGCACCGCGACGTCGCCGAGGCGGTCCCGTAGCCGAGGACCGATCGCGTCGAAGAGCTCGGCGGCTGGCCGGACCTCGGCCCGGCCGTCGAGCCGCGCCGAGAGCTCGGCGATGACCGTCGGGACGTGCTCCGAGCGCACGTGCAAGAAGACGTCCCGCGAGGAGCCTGCCGGCCGCGACACGGAGAGCATCGCCGGCAACTCAGGCCAGAGGTCGTCGAGATAGTCAACCCGTTCGGGTGAGACGTCGACCTGACCGTGATCGGCGGTGATCAGCACGGTCACCCCGCGCAGCTCCGAGACCGCCTCCCACACCTCATCGAGTGAGCGCTTGCAGCCGGCGGCAAACTCGGGTGAGCCCGGACCGTGATCGTGTCCAGCGCGATCGATCAGATCCCAGTACAGCAACCCGTAACGGCACTCCCCGTGCGCGAACGCGTCGGCGAGTGCGCGCACCCCGGCGTCCAGATGCCGGAAGCCGATAACACCGGCGCCGCGGGTCGCGATGGCGCTGAACGTGCCCGCAAGCCGGCCGGGCTGCGCGACCACACAGGGCACACCAAGAGACTCGTAGAACGTCGGCCCCGGAGCGAGCACCAACGGGTCTAGTCGATCCTTGAGCGCCCCCTCCGCTTCAAAACCGGTCGAGTTGAACCGAAGCGGGCAGATGATCTCCTCAAGCGAGGGCTCGAGCACGTTCCACTCATACAGACCGTGCTCGTGGACCGGTACACCGAAATGCGCCGTCGTCACGTGTCCGGTCGTCGTCGACGGGAACTGCGCATTCACCGGTGTCACGTCGAGACGCTCGATCAATGGATGATCGCGATGGCGCTCCAGGAACTCGAGCCCGAACGCATCGAGGAAGATCAGGGCGACGCGCTCGTCATCCTCGACGCGGCGTCTCACCTCAGCGGGGATATCACCGAAGTTCTCCACGCCGCGAATTGTTGCCGATCGTCTCCGCGGGCCTGGCCAGGAACCTGGGCGGGTGAACGCGCCTTCGCTGCTTGCATCGTGCAGCCGCGCAGTGACACGACGGTCAAAAGCGTCTTCTGGAAGGTGCGCTCATACCTCCCCGGTTGGAACAGCGCCTTTCGGGATGGGCTTGCCGAGATACCGGCGCGCGACGAGCGTGGCGAGCGCGATCTGCCGCGCCCGCTTCTCCCCCCGCCACGCCACCGTGATCGTAAGCAGGCTCCTCCCATCGGTCGTCAGCAGCTGCGACTGGTCAGGCACCCATGCCGCGTCCAACCCAAGCTTCGCGACCGTCACAGTTGGCGCGAAGTTCCGCTGCGTACTGAACTGCTGCCCGTCCTCGTCGATCGTCCGCTCCAACCGCTGATACGGCTGTGGCGAGGAATCAACGTTGACCACCACGGACACGCGCGGGCCATGAAAATGGCACTCCGGTTCCGCGTTGTTCCCCATCGTCGCTCGGGCCTTGAGCACACCGACACCGAACCCGGCATAGCGAGCGATCACCACGCCTGCGGCCGGCCTGCACACGGGCGGCCGCTTCGCCCGCACCGCCGTGTTCGTGGGCGTCGACGACGAGCGCGAGGACGCGCCACAGCCAGCGAGGGCCAGGCCGGTCAGCAGCCCGACGACCACAAGGGCCGCGTGGCAGGACGTGATCGGCCTGCTGCGCGACCGGCGAGCAGTGTCTTCTGCATCGTGTCCGTTCATCGGAGGGCCTCCCATATCGGTTTAGTTCGCTGGGCCACGCCGTCGCTCGCGATACGCACGCACTTTCGCGCGTGAGCCGCACACCGACATCGCGCACCAACTGCTGGCCTGGTTGCGGCTGTGGTCGTAGAACGCCCATCCGCAATCGCTGCCACGGCACGCCTTCATCCGTGACCAGCTCCCATTGAGCTGCGAGATCGCGACGATGGTCGCGATCAGTGCCAGCGCGCCATCAAGGTCCAGAGGCTGTCGCTTGAATTCCGGGGCGTCGCCAACCGCGAGCTGGACGTAGATTCGCGGCACGCGCAGCGCCCGGTTCAGTCGCGCCACGGCTTCGGGATCCTCCACCGCGCCGTTGTTGACGAACAGCATTTCGCGAAGTCCCTCCCGTACGTCAAGCACTCGGCGTCGATCTGACTCCGACACGGCCTGCCGGCGATCGAACAGCCCGTGTTCGACGAGCCACGTGCTGACTGCGTCCGGGGTTACAAGTTCCTCCTCGTTTCTACTGGTCAGATCCCAGCGACTGTTGAGAAACGTCTGCACTAGCTCAAGGTCGCCGGGAGCAGGCCGGCGATCCCCCGGTTGGGGCCCACGGTCGACCCTTGCCGTCGGATCGGTCAGCTCCACGAGATCACCGATCAGTCACGCTCGATCGTCACCAGCAAAACACTTTACGCTGGTAACGCAGAACGCGCAAGGTGGTCGTGATGCAGCGAGCCCACAAGGGGGTGGACCCCGGGGCTGCCCTCGCGCGCGAGTGGCCTTGGCAGCGGGTCGCGCATGTCGGCGATCTCGGCGAGCGGGTCGCAGATGTGGGTTCGGGGCTGGAGCGTGTTCTCGCGGCAGCGCGATTGCGTTCACGATTGTGGGTCGGCCGCGTCGCTGATCGCGGTGGTGTGCTTGACGCCCCAGACGACGAGGGCGATCGGGATCGCCCAGTTGAAGATCAGGTTGGCGCGGTGGGTATCGATCGCGCCCGCGATCACGTGGGCCGGGATCATTGCGGCGAATACCAGTGCCCACATCGTCGTGAGCTGTCGGTTGATCTGCTTGAACTGGGGTGTGGACCAGAGCTGGCGGGGAACCGACTCGCGGGCGTACTGCTCGGTGAACGGGGTGAGCAACAGCGAGCCGAATGCGATCGTCGAGAGGAGGGCGGCGGCGATCGCACGGGCGTAGCGTGCGACGAACGCGCCCGTCGCGGCGTCGGCTGTGAACGCCACCATCGTGAAGCTGGCGAAGGCGAGCACGGCACCCAGCTCGATCAGCTTGGGTGCCCCCGCGCGAATCGAACGTGCGGCGATCAGCATCGAGATGACCAGTGCGCCGCTGGCGGCGAGCTTCAGCGTGGAATGCTCGGTCGCAAAGCCGAACACGATCCAAGGGATGAACGCCAGATAGACCCCGAATCCGCGTCTCGTTTTGTCGTGCCGTGAGGAGGTCTGCGGGATCGTGGTCGATGACATCGGGTGCTCCTTCGTTCGGTCGGGATAGGGTGGAGCATCCTACCCATCGGACAGGAGCCTGTCAAGATGACGATACGATTGCATACTGACAGCATGTGCTATCCTCTCGCGGCGTGAAGGACGAGCAGCGCAATGTCCAGATGCAGCACCTAGTCGCCGAGATCTTCGAACTCGCCGGCGCGCTGCGCCGCGACGGCGAGCAGATCGCCAAGCTCGCCGGCCAGACCCAGGCGCGCTGGCAAGTGATGTGGATCGCCGAGACCGGCCGGCTCAGCGTCGCGATGGTCGCTCGACGTCTCGGGCTCACACGCCAGAGCGTCCAGCGCGTCGCTGACGCGATCGTCGCCGATGGCCTCGCGACCTTCCGACCCAACCCCGACCATCAGCGCTCACCGCTTCTCATCCTCACAGAGAACGGGCAGGCGGTGCTCGACACGATCAACGACAGCGGCCGCCAATACAACCTCAAGAACGCCGCAATCCTCGGCGACGACGGGATCACCGAACTACGCCGACTGATCCGCTGCTACCGCGACGCGCTCCGCGAATGACCGCCCAGCCATCAACTCACCGCAGGCTTCCGTAACCGAGCCGCCGGCCCGCTGCTCACCAGCCAGCCGAGCCACGACCAAACCGGCGCTCCACACCTGTTCGACAGCGCTCTCGGCCTACGACGAGACATTCGAGGCCGTCTATGGGCAAGCATGTGAGAACGCACTATCGACAGAGCAGTAGCCCCGCAGGATCCCCGTCCACCGACTCAATAGCGGGGTAGGTAGATGTCGAGCGATAACCAAGCGCCGCTGACTTGTGCGCGGCGATAGTTCCAGCCAGCCCCGCTGGCGACGGAACATCTGGCCATCGATGACCAGCCTTCCGGGCGAGAACAGAGAGGACGTTAATGGCGACCGAGCGGCGATTTCCTGAGAGTGTGGATGTGGTGGTGGTGGGTTCCGGCAGCTCCGGGGCGGTGTTGGCAGGTCTGCTGGCCGAGGGTTCTGATGCCGACGTGCTGTTGCTGGAGGCGGGGCCCGACTATGGCCCGCGCGAGAGCGGACGCTGGCCGGAGGACCTACTCGACGGGGGCTACCAGCCGCTCGCTACTTATGAAGCCGAGACCCGTAGCTGGATCCTCGATGCATCGCACGATTGGGGCTACGTCGGCGACGTGCGCGGGCGCTCCGTGGCGTTCTCGCGGGCGAAGGTGATGGGTGGCTGCTCCTCGCACAACGGCGGCGGGATCGTGTACGGCAGCCGCGCCGACTTCGACGGCTGGGCCGCGGCCGGCAACCCAGGCTGGTCGGCGGATGAGCTCGCGCCGCTGTTCGCCTCGGCGTGGCAGCGTCTCAATGTGCGTCGAGTCGGGCTGGATGAGCTGACTCCTTTCCAGGAGGCATGCCTGGCCGCGATTACCGCGACCGGGATTCCGGTCGCTGAGGACCTCAACGACCTCGACCAGGACTGTGGCGTGGCACCCTGCCCACTGAGCACGACGCGGTCGGGGCTTCGCTTCAATTGCGCGTTTGGCTATGTCGACCCGGTTCGGGATCGCTCAAACTTCAACGTGGTCGGAGATGCCGAGGTCGAACGCGTGCTCCTGGACGGTGGTCGCGTGGCGGGGGTCGTGATCCGTGATCGCGGCGAGGAGGTTGTCGTCCGTGCCGACCGCGTGGTCGTGTGCGGCGGCACCTACGGGAGCCCCGCGGTGCTGCTCCGTTCGGGCATCGGGCCCTCCGCGCATCTTCGCGAGATGGGCATCGGGGTCCACCACGACCTTCCTGGCGTAGGGGAGAACCTCCACGATCAGCCGTCGATGTACGTCGGGTACACGGGGACGCCGGAGCTCGTCGAGTCGATGCGGACGTTTGGCGCCGACCACTGGGCGCCGCCCGAGCAGCTGATCGCGAAGTACGCGACCAAAGGCTGGGGCGCGGGTTTCGACATGCACATCCTGCCGCTGGGCGGCCCGAATCCAGAGCCGCAGTTGCCGTTCGTGCTCTATTCGGCGGTGGTGCAACCTCTGTCGCGCGGGACCGTGCGCCTCGCCGGCCCCAACGCGAGCGATGGACTTGTGCTCGATCATGCCTATCTGACCGACCCCGAGCAGAGCGACCTGCGACGGCTGGTCGAATCAGTCGAGCGGATCCGTGAGATCGCTCGAGTGCAGCCGCTCGCAGGCCTGCTCGGAGACGAGCTTCTCCCAGGCCCGAGCATCGCGGACGGGGCTGCCCTAACCGACTTCGTGGCTGACTCACTGATCCACTACTACCACCCCGCCGGAACCTGCAAGATGGGGCCCGCGAGTGACCCGATGGCGGTGGTGGGAGCCGACGGCGCGTTGCACGGGATCGATGGCCTGTTCGTCGCCGACGCCTCGATCATGCCCACCGTCACCTCCGGCAACACGCACATGCCGTGCGTCGTCATCGGTGAGAAGATCGGACGCACCCTCATCCAATCCATCACTGAAAAGACCGGTTGACCCCGCCAATCTCTGGCGCGCGGGCCGGGGCACATAAGAGCCCGACGACGAGGCTGTCCATGGTGAGCCCATCGCTCCGCTGCCGATGATCCGCTCGACCGTGCGGTCGCCAGTTAGATTTGCCGAGTTTGGGACGAGGCTCGGGACGCAGTTCCCGCGTCGCTTGATTCGCTTGCGGCTTGTCGTCGCCTGCGAGTAGCCTCAAGTCGATGACCTTCACTCGGATCACCGTTCGAGCAGATCAGATGGATGGCGTTCCCTGCATCCGCGGCCTGCGCATCCCGGTCGCCACAATCGTCGGAATGGTCGCCGACGGTATGAGCCAGCCGGAGATTCTTGACCCCTATCCCGACCTGGAGGCAGACGACAGACGCGAGGCGCTCCAGTACGCCGCCGAAGCGGTGCGCGAGCGCGAACTGCCGCTGTCAGCTGCCGGTTGAGGTTCCTCGTCGATAACGCCTTGTCGCCGCGTCTGGCTGAAGGGCTTCGGACGGCCGGTCACGATGCCACACACGAAGCGCGCGGCCGGTCGACAATGCGCGGTGAGGGTGACTGCTGCGGACGCGGAGCTGCTTGTTCTGCTCGCGGACTGTCGTGTGCTGTCGCTCGGTCGAGAGGACCGTATGCACGCCCGGATGCGTATTGCCTCCATCCGAAAAGGTGGCGAGACGCCTGCCGTAGCCGAGTTGTTGCGTATGCGGATCGGGGTGGACTCGATGAGCGAACTCGCGGAAGCGCTCCTGCCGGCCAGTCGGGACCTGCACGATGCGAACTTCGATCCTGGCGTCAGTTCAGGCGTGTGGGCGGCGGGCTCGCTGAACTGCTAGCCGGCATCGGTCGCGTTCCGTACTCGGCCACGGCCCCGACCAGTGTCGCCTGTTCCTCATCGCCCACTGCGACGAGCCGTGCGGACCGATGTTGCCGGACGACCGTCAATGTCCGGAGTCCGCGCCTGGCAGCCCGGCTGCTCCTAGTGCGCTCGGCAGTTCCACGCAACGGGTGACGCCATGCGCCACAGGAAGTTTTGCTTGGGGAAGCCAAAGGAGACGACGGTGCCGTTCTGATCGAGATTGAAGGGGTCGAACAGGAAGTTCAGCAGCGACTTGGGGAGCGCGCGCGGCTCGTTATGGCTGGCGAAGAACTCGGCCTGCCGGGCGAGATACATGCGCGGGCCGACGCCAAAGGTGGCGCGCGGGTCCTGGTTGAAGAAGTACTGCGCCACCAGCCCGCAGGTGATCGGGGTCGTCTGCTGGTTGAGAATCTGGCTGTTGACCCAGTGGACCTGGGCCACGAGCGGAACCAACTGATCCACCGCCCAACGGCCGAGCGCAATGCTCTCGGCCGTCACGTTTACCGTGTTGTCGCTAAAGCCGATGCCCTGCACCGCCCTGAGCTTTCCGTAATCCGTCGCATAGATCGCCGGGAGCCGCTGGATCGCCGCAGCGAGCGCCTGCCCGCGCTCAGCCGCCTTGGTCGGCAGGTCGTTGGCGTCGAACTGGAACTTGTCCTTCGACAGACCGTCGTTCGCGAGGTAGCCGATGGCGGAAAAGTAGTTAATCGCGGCGGCAACTCCTGCCTCCTCCTCGTTGGCGAAGTATCCGATCGCCGACGCCAGGTTGAGGCCGTCGGCCAGGACGTCGAGCCAGGACCCGACGATCGAGCTGCGGGGTGGATCGACGACGTTCTGGACCTGGGAGACGATGCTCGCGATCGGGGCTGTCTGACTGCTCGAGTCGTAGTAGGCCGCGGCGAGCAGCTGGCAGAGATTGAAGACGTTCGCGGCCCATCCGGCCTCCTTTGCGAGGCCACTCCTTACAGTCCGGAATGTGTCCGCGCTGTAGGTGGCGTTGGAGGGTCGCGTTGCATTGTTGATGTCCGATTGCAGCGACGGCTGGATCACCTCGTCGCAGTAGAGCTGGCGCACGTCGGCGCTCCCGGAAACAATCGGCGTGCCGGCGAGCGAGCAGGAGCCTCCCGGGTACGTGCCGTTGGGGGCCGCGACCTGGAGGACCTGGTTGGAGATGTTGCGGAACGCCGCGTGCTGGTCAGCCGCCTCGACTGTCCCGCCGGTGCCGGTGAACGGCCATGGTGTCGCCTTCTGGTAGGCCACGGTGTTGAGGTCGGGGTTCGCGGGCGGCAAGGACGCTGCGGTCGCCGGCTCATACGCCCAGCGCGTCCCGCGCCGCAGCGTTCCCCAAAGTGCGCGCCCAGCCTTCGAGCCGTTCGCCGCGGTCCCCGAGTTCGCTTCGGCAGCCGGTCCGAGCGTGCCTTTCGTGCCGTCCGGAAGGACGTACGCCCCGCCGACCAGCGCGTAATGCACCGGCGGGTTCCCGCCCTGGAACGGCAGCCCGGTGACGTTCTGCGCGACAAGATTGAGGAAGCTCGACGGATCGCCACCCACGCCGGCGATCGCGTCACCGAGCGCCTCGGCCGTGCTCGCGCTCAAGTAACCGGTCGGGATTGGTTTGGTCCCGACGGTCTGAAGGACCACCAGCTCCGCTCCCCGTCCGTCGTCGTTCCCCGACCTGGCCGCGGCGACGTTGTCGAGCGAGGTGATCACCTGCTGGACGTTGCCCTCGATCCAGCCGCCGTCGCAGGCCGTCGTGAGGGTGCGCTCCGACAGTTTTCGCATCGAAATCGCATCGAAAGTGAGGATGTGGAAGCCGCCGGCGGAGGACGGGTTCTGCGGGCAGCCGGCGCGCACGTCCGCGGAGGTGAAGGTCGTGCCGCTTTGCGATGGCAGTTGTACGACGTCTACGTACTTCGTGGAGCCGGCGGCCTGCGTGGCGTAGGAGACGTAGCCGCCCGGCACGAACGCGAATCGCTCGAGATTGGCCTGGTTCTGGACCCAGCCGGTGATGGCGCCGTTGTTCGTCGACAGCGCCGCGTTGTCGACGACCCCCTTACCGGTCGTCGGGTCGCCGACGGCGCTCCAGCCGTTCCCGGCCGGGAAGAGGTTCCCGCCGTTGTTCGTCCCGATACCGGCGACGAGCTTCACCACTGTGTCCCAAACCGGGGCGACGCGCTGGTCCGCGACCATCGCGACGATCGGATCCGGAGTCGTCTGCGAGGCGCGTTGGATGGCCACCTGCGCGAGCACAGCGGAACCCGGGTCGGATCCGTACGACGTACTGCTGAGGACCGCGCCGGTCCCGGGATCAATGATCGTGACGAGCACCGCGGCGCTCGACGGCAGCGAGTACGCCTTCCCTGCGAAGCGAATCGCCACCCCACCAGGGGAGGTCGGCGAGTTCGGCACGGTCGTGCTGATCGGGATGCCGATAGGACTCGACGGCGTCTGCGCCACCAGGTTCACGTCGTCCGTCGCTGCTCGGCCGATCGTCCGGCCCGCGCGGTTTAGCTGCCGGACGGTGAGGCGCAGGCGATAGCGCCCTGGCCTGTCGGGTACGAACGTCGGGGTCGGCGACGCGGCGCGGCCCAGGCTGGCTTTGGATCCCTGCGGGCGGCCTGCGGCGGCCCAGCGATAGGCCAATCGTCCGCGCAGCATTCCGATCGAGCTCCGCCCGCTGAGGCGCACGACCGCGCCAACGAGCGCGCGTACGTCGCGGCCGGCGTCCGCGAGCGGACGATCGCGCGCGACATCGACGACGGCGGCCTGCCTGTCGTAGGCGCCGGCCGCCGTCGCCGCCTCGGCCACGAGAACGTTGCGCCCGAAACGCAGACCGTCCCGTGCCGTAAGTGTGGCGATCCCAACCAGACGGCCGGAGTCCAGGAAGACCCGTGTGACATCGCGACCATTGAGGCGGACGCTCACGGTGTCCGCCGCCGGGCCGGTGCGCAGGCGGACGTGCAGACGGCCCGACGCGCGCCGTGCAACGGCAAGCCGCACGTAGCCCGCCTTGCGTCGCGCCAGAATCAGCCGCCGCAGGGCAAAGCCGCGCCGGCCGCCGGTCGAGGTGACCTGGGCGGTGATGTTCCTGATCCCAAGCGATCCGGACAAGCTGACCCGTCCTGCGTAGCGGCCTTCGCTGATACGCCGCATGGAGCCGGTCTCGGTCGTGCCGTCGACCTGCAGGCGGAAGAACCTCAGCCTGCGGGGCGTCTCGACCACGACATTCACCGAACGCGCAGTGACGATTGGGCCGACGGGTTGCACGATGCGGACCCGCGACCAGGCGGCGCCGGCGATCGCTGGCGCGCCCAGCAATAACGCACCGATCAGCGCGAGAGGGATGAGAAGGCGCAGTCCGGTCCGGGACATCCGTGTCATGTGGCAGGAGGAGGCGGCACACCGTGATGCCGCCTGACCATGCGACCAGCCTAGCAGCGGCCGCTCGGGCCCAAGCAGTCGGGAGCGAGAAATGGCGCCCTTAGTTCTCCTCAATCGGGTTCCAGGTCCAGCTTCACTCTGCGCACGCGCTCAGCACGAATTGCCCCAGCGCCGACCTGGCCAGCGAGTTGAACTAGGCAGCAGATTCGCCGTGTCCAAGAAGCGCGTGGTGTTTCGCAACCCTGCCACCTCGGGCTCGCGCTAGGTCGCCATTGCGATCACGAGCCCTCTCAAGCCGAGTCAGCGATCGTCGACTCCGGAGGCGCCGGCTTGGCACTCGGTGCCGACTCATGAAGAGCAGCAGCTGGTGGCCGAGTTGGAGCTGTGGGCTTCAGTGGCCACCGCGCCCGGCGCAACAGGTCCGCCGCAACGGCATTTCGGTCGGTGATAGAGCTTTCCTCGGGGCCGGCCAGCGGGTTCACGAGCCCGTCGCCGCGAGCCACCGTGCCATCTCGGTGGACGACTGCGGACCGTAGTCCCGGCCGAAGCGCATGATGATCCGGTGCGCATTCGGAAGGTGCCGTTCGACGATCGCCGCGACCTCGCGGGCGTCGGCCTGCAGCTCATCGACCTCGGGGTTGCCGAGAAGCGTTACCGCGACGTTCCCGTGCCCGTCGGATCGCGACAGCGCCTCCACGAGCGGCGCGTCGTGGAGGGAATGGGCGAGGACAAGGACACGTCTGGCGCGCCGGAGTGCCTCGTGGAACTCGGTCCACAATTGACCGATGATCCCGTGGGTGCCGGGCTCCTTCCGCGGGTCTGGCAGCATCACGAGCGGCACGCCGAACGAGTCCGTCCGCCAGAGCCCGGTGAACTCAGCCCGCCATTGTGGCGGCTTCGGCGGCGTCGGATAGGCGCTCTTCGGCGGAGCTGAAGTGAATGTCGAGGTCGCGGGCCGCTTTGATGGCTGCGCGCCCGAGCGCATTGGCGTAGGTGGGGAATGAGAAGGGGACAAGCGCGAGTTGCTCGACCTTCATGTCGGCTGCCATCGCGATCGCCGCGAGCTGAGCGAGTTCGACGGCGCGTTCTCCGACGATGTGGCAGCCGAGGATGGTGTGGTGCTCGCGGTCGGCGATGAGTTTGCAAAAGCCGGTGAGGCGTCCGTCGATGATCGGTCTTGGCAGCGAGTCGAATCGCTGGGTTGCGATGACGACCTCGCGGGTCTTGCGGGCCGTGGTCTCGGTGAGTCCGACGGAGGCGTATTCGGGGTCGGTGAAGCTGCCGAGGGGGCTGACCTCAGCTGGCAGGGCGGTCGCGGCTCCGAGGACCGCGTTGGTGGCCGCCAGGTACGCCTCGCGAGCCGCCTCGTGCACGACCATCACGTGTCCGGTGACATCCCCGGCGGCGAAGATGTGCGGCGCGGTGGTGCGAAGCTGAGCGTCCACCTGCACGTAGCCGCGCTGGTTCGTCTGGACGCCGGCGGCGCCAAGGTTGAGTTCGGCGGTGTTGGCAATCCAGCCGACGGCGACCACTGTGAGCGTGGTGTCGAGGTGGCGTGAGGTGCCGTCGTGTGAGTAGGTCAGTCTGACTCCGGCGGGGCGGGCCTCGAGGCGGTCGATCGTCCCGGCGTTCTCGAGGACCTGGATCCCGGACGCGGCTAGCGCTCCGCTGACCGCGGCGGCGACGTCTTGATCCTCAGTCATGAGGATCCGCGGGGCGGCCTCGAATAGCGTGACGCGTGACCCGAAAGCGTTGAAGATCGAGGCGAGCTGCACTCCGGTGGCGCCGGCGCCGATCACCAGCATCGAAGGAGGGGCGGAGGTGAGGGTCCAGGCGTCGCTGTGGGTGCAGGCCAGCTCGAAGCCGGGGAGGTCGAGTCGGCGTGGAATGCCGCCGGTGCAGATGATGCTCTTCGCGGCGTGCAGGCGTGGGGCGTGCTCGGACTCGATCACGTGCGGCTCGGTAAACCGAGCGACACCGGCGTGCTCGTGAAGCGTGACCCCGGACTGTTGGAGCTCTTCGCGCAGCAGCGAGTGCGTACGGACGTCGCTGGTGACCTCCCGGACGCGATCGAGCAGCCGCGCGTAGTCGAGCGCGGGTTCGCCGGCGGTGATGCCGTAGCGTGGGAGCTGGGAGGCTTCGCGGAGCAGCCGGGCGGCGTGCGCCAACGTTCGGACGGGCACCGGTCCGTCGTTGGCGGCCATCCCTCCGAACTCCTCGCCCGTGACGAGCGCGGTGCGGGCTCCGAGTCGGGCCGCGCGAAGTGCGGCGACCACGCCCGCCGGTCCGGCGCCGATCACCACGACGTCGAGGCTCGTGGCGCCCGATGAAGTCACGCTGACGATTCTCCCCGTGAGGGTGGTAGCTGGCGTCGTCCGTTTTGGATGACGCAGCGTCGGTGGTGCTGTGGCAGTGTTAGCGCAATGCGGGCGATCACGGCGGTGCCAGGCCAGCGGGGAACTGTGAGTATCGAGGACGTTCCCGCACCGGCGAAGGAGGACGGGGCTCTGCTGGTCCGTGGGCTCGGAATGGGCGTGTGCGGCACAGACCGTGAGATCGCCGAGGGCGGGTACGGCGAGGCCCCAGCGGGCGAGAGCAAGCTGATCATCGGCCACGAGAGTCTGGGCGAGGTGCTCGAAGCGCCGCCCGGCTCGGGCTTTCATGCCGGGGATCTGGTCGTCGGGATCGTGCGCCGGCCCGATCCGGTTCCGTGCCCGGCGTGCGCCGCCGGCGAGTGGGACATGTGCCGCAATAACCGGTTCGCCGAGCGCGGGATCGTCCGCCGCCACGGATACGGGAGCGAGCAGTGGCGCGTCGAGCCCGACTTCGCGCTGGCGATCCCGACCGCGCTGGGCGACCTGGGCGTGTTGCTCGAGCCGACCTCGGTGCTAGCGAAGGCGTGGGATCAGGTCGACCGGATCTCGCAACGCGCGTTCTTCCTCCGCAGCCGGGCGCTGGTCACCGGCGCCGGGCCGATCGGGCTACTGGCGTGCCTGCTCGGGGTGCAACGCGGGTACGAGGTGCACGTCGTCGACCTGGCGACCGAGGGCCCCAAGCGCGACCTCGTCGAGGCCCTCGGCGCGCACTACCACGCCGGCGAAGCCGCGGATGTCGACGCCGATGTCGAGGTCGTGATCGAATGCACCGGCCTCGGCGCAGTCGGACGGTCGGCCGCCCAGCGGGTCGTCAGCGGCGGGATCATTTGCCTGACTGGGATCATGAACGTCGAACCGCGGTTCGACGTCGACGCGACCACGATGAATCGCAACGCAGTGCTGCGCAACCTGGTCCTGTTCGGGACGGTGAACGCCGGGCGGCGCCACTGGGAGCAGGCCGTCGACTCGCTCGCGACTGCCGATCCGGACTGGTTGCGGGGGATGATCACCCGCCGCGTGCCGCTCACTCGCTGGACCGACGCGCTCGAACGCCAGCCGCAAGACATCAAAGTCGTAGTCGATCTCACGGCATGACGCCTCCGAACGCTGTGCCGTGGTCGGTGACGCCGGGGCGGCTCAGCGAGGGACCGCGGTGGCACGAGGAACGCCAGGAGCTGCTGTGGGTCGACATCCTTGGCCGACACATACATCGCGGTACGCTCGCCGCCGACGGCAGCCTCGACCACGTGGTCACGATCACCCTCGACCGGCACGTCGGCGCGCTCGCGCCCGCCGTCGACGGCGGATACGTCGTGGCCGCTGGACCGGGATTCCTGTTCGTCAACGAGGACGGATCGGTGCGGGAACTGGCCCAGCCCGAGCCCGGCCGGGCCGACGTGCGGATGAACGATGGAGCATGCGACCCGCAGGGGCGCTTCTGGGCCGGAACGATGGCCTACGACGAGTCGCCCGGCGCCGGCGTGCTCTACCGCCTCGAGCTTGACGGCAGCTGCACCACCGCGCTCACCGGACTGACGATCGCGAACGGGATCGGGTGGAGCACCGACGGCAGCACGATGTATCTGAACGACAGCGGTACCGGCTGCCTCGACTCGTTCCGGTTCGACGGCGACAGGGGGGCGATCACCAACCGCCGCACGCTCGTGCGCAGCGACCGGCCCGGTGTCGTGCCCGACGGGCTCACCGTCGATGAGGAAGACGGGATTTGGGTCGCGCTATGGGGCGGCGGGGCCGTCAACCGCTACGCGCCCGACGGATCGCTCCTCGCCAGCCTTGAGCTGCCGGTCGAGCGACCGACCTCGTGCGCCTTCGGCGGCCTCGACCGGGCGACGCTGTTCATAACCACCGCCCGGGAAGGACTCGACGACGACGCCCGGGCCCGGCAGCCCGACTCCGGGCGAGTGTTCGCGATCTCCGGCCTCGGCGTACGCGGGCTCCCGTGCCAGCCCTACCTCGGACGGATTCCGACGCCCGCGCCCACACCGTAAGAGCTAAGCCGGCGCGATGAAGCACACGTCAATCGACATCTACCTGGTGGTCGATACCTTCCTGCTGCTGCTGATCGGGATCGGTCCGAAGATCGCCCTCGTGCCCTTTGTGGAGATCACCGTCCCCCTCGACGGTGCAACCAAGGCCCTGATCGTCCGCAAGATGCTGACCACCGCCGCCGTCGTTGCCCTGATCCTCGTCGGGCTCGGCGAGTTCCTCTCCAGGCTGCTTCACTTCTCGACCGGCTCGCTCTCGATCGCCGGGGGAATCATCCTCTTCATCATCGCGATCACGATGGTCCGTGGGAATGGGGAACCCGACGGCAACGGGTTCCGTCACGGGACGCGATCCGATGCGCATCGCCGTGTTCCCGCTCGCGATCCCCTACCTCTTGAACCCCGCAGGGATCGTCGCACTCGTGACCCTCTCCGCCGAGGCCGACTCAGTCGCCGTCTTCGCCATGATCCTCGGCGTCCTCGCTCTGGTGCTCGCCATCGACGTGGGCGTATTCCGGCTGGCCAACCGGGCTAGCGACCATCTGGACGAAAGTCGCATGCTCGTCAGCGAGAAGATCTTCGGCATCCTGCTGGCGGCACTCGCCGTCCAACTCGTACTCGACGGCCTCGACAGCACCGGCGTCATCCACCTAACCGGTCACTGACCGGCGGGCACCGGCGAGACTCCGCCACGAGCGTCCGCCACACCGCTTCACCCGCATGCCGTATCGCCGACCAAAGGCCAAGTTGGCTTGCTCTGCGCGCTAACTGAACGTCGGAAAGCCGCAAGCACAAAAGCGGCCACGACGGCGCCGACACCGGCGCTTCCGGTTCAGGCGTAAAGCATACGCCGTCGACCGAGTGCCCTCACGACTCCTTTCGACATCCGACGGTGCTCCGGGCTCGTGATCGCAATGGCGACGTTGCTGTCGGATAATGAGCGGGAGGAGCGAGCGGCGATCGTGATCGAGGTCTTCACCGATCAGGCGTATAACGTGATCTTGTTGGCAGAGGATGAGGCGCGGATGCTCGGCCATTCTGAGGTGGAGCCGACCCATCTACTGCTGGCACTCGGGCGCCGCGGCAATGTCGCGTCGCTTCTCGCGGAGCACGGGATTACCGCGACCGATATTTACCGGGCCATCTCACGTAGCGACGGCGCCGGCACGGAGCTGGTACTGGGTCCGGTGCCGCGTTCGCGGGCCACACATGACGCTCTGGAACGGGCTGTCGACGCGGCCGCCGAGCGCGGCGTGCTCGGGCCCAGCAGTGAGCACGTTCTGCTCGGCCTGAGCAGCGACCGGCACGTGAGCGCCATTCTGAGGGAGCTCGGCGTTGCCGATGTGGAGCGATTCGTCGACGCGCGCTATCAGGCGCACCGGGCGCCTCTGGGCGCAGCGCAGGTGAAGAGCTATGCGCTGCGCGTCGGCGGAACCCGCACCCCGCCGAGCCCCGGACCGATCGCTCCGGTGTTCGAGCGCTTCACTAGCCAGGCACACGCCGCGTTCCTCGCTGCGGACCGCAGCGCCGAGGACGTTTACGTCGAGCCGTTGCACCTGCTGCTCGGGCTGATGCAGGTCGCGGACGGCGTCGCCGCGAAGGCGCTCGCCGCGCACAACGTGACGCTCGAGCGGACCAGATCACGGACCGGCAACGATCGCCCGCGCCCATCGTCGTTTCGGCCCGTTCCCCCTCGGACGTACCCGCCGCCCCCAGAAGATGCGATTCTGGGCATCCCCGCCGGGGCGACACGCCAGGTGCTCAGCCAGGAGTCGTTCCGACGCGCGCACCAGTTCGGCCACGCCGCAATCGGAACCGGACACGTCATGCTTGGCCTGATCGACATTGATGATGCAGACGTGATGGCCGCGCTCGACGGGCCAGGTGCCGCGCAGGACATTTGCGCCACCGTCGTCGCGCGACTCCCGGGCGACGAGGTCGCGAGCGCCGGCTAGGCCGCTGTCGCAAGGAGCTAGCAGCGGCAGCGATCGGCAGCGTCCCGCGCCGCGCCTCGTCGAGCACCGACCGCAGCCAATCCTCAGCGATCCGCTTCGTGAAATCGCCAGCCGGCGGCCGACCGCGCTCAGCCCACGCCGGGCCGATGAGCTTCTGGACCTGCCGACCAGACGGGAGCCGGTACTTCGCGTACGAGACCGGACCGCGCTTGCGCTCGACCCGGAACACATGTCACGTGACCCGCTGCATCGACCGCAAAGACAACGCTGATCTGGGGACATATGGGGACACGCTCTCAGAACCGCGGAACGGCTCGCCCGACCGCCCACCCCCAAAACCCCCGCCACCAGCGACGACGCGGCGAAGGAATCGAACCTTCCAAGCCGGGGGCTGCCCGGCCCTGCCAGTTTTGAAGACTGGATGGGCCACCAGGCCCGTGCCGCGCCGGGGGTGATGGTATGACCCCGGCGGCGTAATCCGGTCGGTCGCGGACGGCGCGGCCGGACAAGCCGTGGTCGGCCTCTGTCGAGGCTGGCGACGGGTTCTACTCGACCCGCGCGAGCTCGCCGCCCTCGAGCACTCCCTTGACGCCGGCGTCGAGGGCATTGAGCCGGTAGAGCGCGAGTGCCTCGGCCGAACCGAAGCGACCCCCCGGCGCCGCCGCGGTGCCGTGGTGGCAGAGCACGCAGTGGGCCAGCGCGAGCCGACGCCCCTCGTCGAGCGCAGCCGATCGCTCGTCGAGCAGCCGCTGGCCGATCACAAGGTGACCCAGCAGCCTGCCCTCTTCGGTGAGGGCGATCTCGGCCCCGTAGGTGAACTCGCGGGTCCGGCCAAGGTCGTGGACGATCGCGGCGCTGAGCAGCAGGTCGGAGTTCAGCCGGGGGTGCAGCTGACAGGTCTCATGCGCGAGCGTGGCGACCGCGACCGTGTGCTCGAGCAGTCCGCCGAGATACATGTGATGGCCCGAGCGCGCAGCCGGTGCGCGCCGCCACGCCTGGCGGAGCACCCTATCCGCCAGCAGCGATTCGAGCAGCTTCCGGTAGCGCTGGTCGTAGACCTCGCCGGCCAGGTGCTCGAGGAAGCCGTCGAGCTCGTCGAGATCGCGATACGCACGCGGCAGGAACTGTTCGGGATCGGCGTCCTGACCACCCCGCGCGATATCGGTGATCTCGAGCACGAGATCCTCGCGGAACCGCTCGACCCGGCCCGATACGCGGACGAGATCGCCGCGCTCGAACCGCCCGGCGAGCGCGTCCGCGTCGCGGAACGCGCGAGCCTGGATCGTGCCGCTGGCGTCGCGAAGCTCGAGCGCGAGATAGCTGCCTCCGGTCCGGGTCTTGAGGCGATCCTTGCGGGTGCACGCGTAGATCCCGGAGACCTCGTCTCCGGGTCTGAGCGCATTGACCGATTGACCAGTGCTCATATGTCCATGATGTACGGTGGATCGGATGCAGCCGTTGCAATGGGAATACCGTCCGGACGGATTGCGGGCCCCGGCGGTCGCCTGCGCGTTCAAGGGCTGGAACGACGCATCCGACGCCGCATCATCCGCGGTCACGTTCGTCGGCACCGCCCTCGGCGCGCGCCGTTTCGCGACGATCGACCCCGAGGATTTCTACGACTTCCAGGCCACACGACCGCGGATAAAGCTGGTCGAGGGTCAGACGCGGGAGATCGTGTGGCCGGCGGTCGAGCTGTTCGAGGCGCGCGTGCCGCGCGCTCCGCGTGATCTGATCCTGGTCGTCGGCAGCGAGCCGTCGTTTCGATGGCGCACATTCGCGAGGCTGATCGTCGAGCTGGTCGAGGCGCTCGGAACGCAACTGGTCGTGACACTCGGTGCGCTGCTCGCCGACGTGCCCCACACCCGCCCTGTTTCGGTCACCGGGCTCGCGTCAGACCCGACCCTGATCGCCAAGCTCGGGCTCAGCTCGTCGTCCTACGAGGGCCCAACCGGGATCATCGGCGTGCTCCACGCTGCCTGCCAGGAGGCCGGGCTTCCGTCGGCGAGCTTCTGGGCCGCGGTTCCGCACTACATCGCGGCGACGCCGAACCCGAAGGCGGCCCTTGCGCTGGTACGAAAGCTCGAGGGCCTGGTTGGCGTCGCCGTCGACGCGACCGAGCTCGAGGCGAGTGCCGCCGACTACGAGCGCCAGGTCAATCTCGCGGTCCAGAGCGATCCGGATGTGCAGGCGTTCGTCGAGCGGCTCGAGCAGACCGCCGGCAGCGAGACCGACGAGGATCCCGGTTCGCTGCCGTCAGGCGAGACGATCGCCCGTGACCTCCAGCAGTTCCTGCGCCAGCGCGGCGAGGACCCGCCCCCAACCTAGCCCACAGCCTCGCGCGGGTGCGCCGTCGCGTGCGCGACCGCCTCGCGCAGCGCAATGAGCTCCGCATCGCTGAGCGTCAGACGCGGCGGGCGGCATGGACCGCCGTCGAGCCCGAGCTCGTCGAGCGCGGCCTTGAAGTACTGAACGAGCTTCGGCGTCATGTCGAGCCGCGCGAGCGGAAGCAGCCGCGCATTGAGCTCGCGTGCGGTCGCGAGCTCGCCCGCCTCGCAAGCGTCCCAGAGCGCGACACACTCGCGCGGGAGCACGACCGCGACACCCGAGATCCAGCCCGACGCCCCCGCGCAGAAGCCCTCGAGCGCCCAGTCGTCGCCGCCGACCATCACGTCGATCTCGGGAGCCAGGTTGACGAGTTCGGCGATCCGGCGGGCATCGCCCGAGGTCTCCTTGAAGGCGCTGACGGCGCCGACCTCGCCGGCGATCTCGACGAGCAGCTCGGGCGTCATGTCGGTCCCGCTCGCCATCGGGTTGTTGTAGATCATCAGCGGCAGATCGACCGCCCGGGTGATCGAGGCGAAGAACTCGATCAGCTCGCGCCGGTCCCCGCGATACAGCAGCGGCGGCAGCGCCATCAAGCTGTCTACGCCAGCGCGAGCCGCATCGCTCGCGTACTGCACCGCCTGCTCGGCGGTGCCCGCCGAGATCCCTGCGCAGACCGGAGCCCTTCCACCCGCGGCGGCGACGGCGGTCGCGACCAGCGCGGCCCGCTCGGCGCGATCGAGGCTGCCGGCCTCGCCCATCGTGCCGGCCACCACGATCCCGTGGATTCCGTCGTCGAGCAGTCGATTGATCTGATTCGTGATCGCCGCATGGTCGATCTCCGAGTGGTCGCCGAAGCGGGTCACGATCGCAGCGTGGACACCCCTCATCTGAGGCCCTCCTGGGTTTGGGATGGAGCCCGGCGCCCTAGCGCGCGGGCCGGATCAAAGGCTTCGAGCACGGGCGACCGCCTGCGCTCGAGCACGAGCTCGGCGATCAGCTCTCCGCTCAGCGGCGCGAGCGTGATCCCAAGCGTCGAGTGGGCGGTGGCGACGAGCAGTCCGTCGCGACCGTCGAGCGCCCCCAGGTAGGGCATGCCGTCGGGCGACAGCGAACGCATCCCGGCCCAATCCGATGGGTCACCCGGCATCCGCCAGCCGGGCATTGCCTCACGGGCGGCGGTCGTGATCGCCGCCAGGCGCCGCCGCGACAGCGACAGGTCGCGGGCACCGAGCTCGAGCGTTCCCGATACGCGGGTGCCCTCGTCGTAGACGCTGACTGCGACCTTCGGCTTCTCGAGGTACAGCGGGCGTCGCGGACCGCTCGGGTCGGGCCGGTAGGTGCGGCTGTAGCCCTTCGCGGCCAACACCGGCAACCGCAGGCCGAGGGGCGCCAGCAGCTCGCAGGCATCGACGCCGTTCGCGAGCACGACCGCGTCGGCGCGATGCTCCGCGCCGGACGCGTGCGCGATCCAACGCCCCCGTTCGCTTCTCAGCGCCGTGACCGCGACTCCCTCGCGGATCGTCGCGCCACGGCCGGCAAGCGCCGCCCGCATCGAGGCCAGGAATGCCTCCGGACGGACGCGACGCTCGCCATGCGCGAGGATCCCGCCGAGAACGCGCGCGTCGAGCGCCGGCTCGAGCTCGCGGATCTGAGCGCCGTCGAGCTGCTCGAGCGGCGCGCGCGCCCCGGCGCTGCGGAGCTGGCGCGCGAGGTCGACCAGATGCTCGAGCTCGTCGCGGTCGAATGCCGGGTACAGCAGCGGCTCGGAGTGCATCTCGAACTCGATCCCGCGTCCCGCGAGGCGGTCGAACGCCTCGCCGGCGGCCGACGCCGCGAGCTGGAGCGCCGCGAGGCCGCGCCGGTACGCACTCCGCCGGCACTTGGCGAGGAACCGGGCGATCCAACCGAGGACGGCGGGCGACAGCGTCGGCCGGATCCAAAGCGGTCCCGACGGATCGATCAGCCAGCGCAGCGACTCGCTGATCACGCCGGGGCCCGGGACCGGAATCGACAGCGACGGCGTCACCCAGCCGGCGTTGCCGGCCGACGCGGCCTCGCCGCAACGGGCGCGCTCGAACAGCGTCACCTCGGCACCCCGAGTCGCCAGTGCCTCGGCGACACACAGGCCGACCGCGCCGCCACCGACGACGATCACGCTGCTCACAGGGCGAATCCGGCCGGGAACGGATCGCTTGGGTCGAGCAGGTACTGACCCATCCCGGTGATCCAGGCGCGGCCCGTGATCTCCGGTACGACCGCTGGAAGATCGCCGGCGGTCGCCTCCTCAACGAGGCGTCCGATGAACCTCGAGCCGATCATCGACTCGTTGACGAACTCCTGACCGAGCGCGAGCCGCCCGCGCGCGTGGAGCTGCGCCATCCGCGCCGAGGTGCCGGTGCCGCAGGGTGAGCGGTCGAGCCAGCCGGGGTGGATCGCAGTCGCGTTGCGCGCGTCGGCGCCGTCGCGACCGGCCGTGTGGAAGACGACGTGCTTGCAGCCCGCGATCGCCGGATCGAGTGGGTGGCACGGGCGGTTGCCGCGCTCGATCGCAGCGATGATCGCCAGTCCCGAGGCGATCAGCTCATCGGCGTTGGCCGGATCGAGCTCGAGGCCGACCGACTCGGCCGCGACGAGCGCGTAGAAGTTGCCTCCGAACGCCATGTCGTAGCCGACACGGCCGAGCCCGGGCACCTCGACCGACCCATCGAGCTCTGAGACGAACGCGGGCACGTTGCGAAGCGTCACCGAGGTCGCCCTACCGTCGACGACCTGCACGACCACCGGGACGATGCCTGCGGGCGTGTCGAGCCGGATCGTCGTCTCGGGCTCGCTGACCTCGACCAGCCCGCATTCGACCAGCACCGTCGCGACGCCAATCGTGCCGTGACCGCACATCGGCAGGCAGCCTGAGACCTCGATGAACAACACGCCCCAGTCCGCGTCCGGTCGGGTCGGTGGCTGCAGGAATGCGCCGGACATCGCCGAGTGGCCTCGCGGCTCGCGCATCAGCAGCAGCCGCAGGTCGTCGAGCTGCTCCAGGAAGTGCAGCCGGCGCTCCTGCATCGTCGTGCCGGGGAGGGTGCCGAGGCCGGCCGTGATCACCCGCGTCGGCATGCCCTCGGTATGCGAGTCGACGGCCGAGAAGTAGCGCGAAGCTCTCATCGCTAACGCTCAGCAGCCGGGCACACGAGCCGATAGTCGCATACCGAGCAGGCCGCCAGTGACGGCGTCGGCTCGAACCCCTGGGAGAGGATGCCGTCGGCGACCTCGAGCGCGACCTCGCGGATCCAGTCGCCGCGATCGCCCTCGTCGAGCGGAACCGACACCTTCTGGTCGTCGAGCAGGTAGTAGTAGGCCTGGCGTGAGGCGTCGAGCGCCCATGCCTCCCGCGCCCCGACCGCGTACAGCGACAACTGCACGTCCTCGGCGAGCTGGCCGACGCTCTTGGGCCGGCCGGTCTTGTAGTCGATCAGCTCGTACTCGCCTCCCGGGAGCAGGTCGACGCGATCGACGCGGCCGCGAAGCAGGTGCGGCCCGAGCTTGAACGTGAACTGGCGCTCGAACCACACCGGGCGAGCCTCCTCGGACTGGAAGCGCTCGTGGTAGCGGGTCAGCGCGGTCGCTGCCTTGCCGCGCAGCTGGCGCTCCTCCTCGGAGTCACCGAATCCGCCCCGGCGCCAGCCGGTCTCGAGCAACCCCAGCAGCTCGGCGAGCGATCCCGAGGCGCCATCACGGGCATGGAAGCGCTCGAGCACCTGGTGCAGCAGGATCCCGAAGCGCTGGTGCACGGTCGGCTCCTGGGGGATCCGGAAGACGCGCGCGAACTTGTACTTCAGCGGGCAGGTCCGGTAGGTGTCGATGTCCGACGCTGACAGCATCACGCCGTCGCCGCGCTTGGGCAGGAACGGCTCGAGCGAGGGCTCGTCGCGCGCAGCGACTGCCTGCACGCGGCGGCGCGCGTCGCGCTCGGCATCGAGCAGGTAGTCGTCGAGCACGGACGAGCTGAAGATCTCGCGCTGCTCGGAGGTGACCGCCTGGAGGATGCGCGAGTTCACGTCCCTGAGGCCCTCGGCGACACTCTGACCCTCGGGTCGCGCGATCAGTGCCGCCAGCTTCAGCAGCTCGAGGTAGCGGACGACCGCATGCGAGACATCGAGGTCGGTGTCGAAGCGGAGCTCGCCGAGCCGAGAGCCGGCGCGCATCGTCGACTCGAGCAGCTCGTCGCGAAGCAGGCGATAGGTCGAGTGGAGCGTCTCGGCCGGCCCGAACAGCTCCTCCTCTCGGTCCTCCCAGCTGCCGATCACAGACGCGCGCACCTCCTCGGCCAGTGGCGAGGGAACGAGCCGCGTGCCCCGGTCATTGGCGCAGGGGTAGCTCAGCACGACTCGCGTGCGCGCACGTGCGAGCCCGCTGTACAGCGCCTGGCGGAGCATCGCCTGGCGAGTGTGCTCATCGTCGGCGGGGAGCGGCTCGCACAGCAGCGCATCGGGCACCTGCTCGGGCGCGGGCAGGCCGATCCCGGCCTGGAGGCCAACCAGGTAGACGTGCTCGGCCTCGAGCGCGGAGCAGGCCTGGAGCGTCAGCACCTGGACCGCGCCCGCGCGCGACAGGACCGGCTCCTCCTGCTCGCGCAGGCCGTAGTCCGCGACGGCGGCGATCGAGCGGGCGAACTCGCGCGGGGTGGCCTGGGGCGCGCGGCGCACGTACGCCGACGCGAGCTCGCCGAAGCGCGCCAGCGCCCGCAGCCGCTCGACGACGTCGGCGTGGGCGGCGAACAGCTGCTGCCGGCGCAGGCCAAGGCGATCGATCAGCCGGTGCACATACAGGTCGGGCCTGGTCGTGTCGATCGCCGCCGCGCCCGAGCGAAACAGCTTCAGGAACACGCGGATCCGCTCGCGGGCCTCGGGCGGCACCTGCGGGGACTCGATCGCCGCGGCCAGTGCCGCGACCATGTCGAGTTTGCGCCGCCGCGCGATCTGGGTGCAGCGCGCGATGTCGACCGAGCGCAGCTCGACCGGCGGTCGCGCGAGCGCCCGCACGACGGCGCCGGCGTCGGACGGATCCGCGAGCAGGCGCAGCCACGCGAGCACGTCGCGGATCTCGGCGCGCTGAAAGAAGGCTGCCTCGCCGACGACGCGATGGGTGACCGCGCGCTCCTCGAGCGCGACCGCCACCGCCTGGCCCTCGCGGCCGATCGCCGGCACGAGCACGATGATCTCGCCGGGATCGACACCCTCCCGGGCGATCAGGCGCTCGATGTCGCCGGCGACCGATTGTGCCTGGGCACGGTCGTTGGCGCAGCGCCAGAACTCGAGCTCGCCGTCCTGCGCCCCCGCCGGGGCCGACGCGCCGACGAGCGCGCAGGCGGCGCCCAGCACCTTCTCCGGCGATCGCACGCTGCGCGTCAATCCGATCGTCCGCACACCAGGCAGCTCGGCGAAGCTCGCGACGCGCTCGGCGCCGGCGCCGCGGAAGCGACGAAGGGCCTGAGCGGGATCGGCCGCCGCCGTCCACCGCTCGCCCGCGACCCGCCGAGCCAGGGTCGCGGCGGCGAGGCTGAGCTCCTGGGCGTCGTCGATCAGCAGGTGCGCGAACCGGCCGCCACCAGCGGGATGGCGCAGCGCTCGTTGCAGATACCCACCCGCGTCGGAACCGGCCGCCTCGGCGAGCATTCGCTCATGGGTGCGGTAGACCGCCGCAAACTCGCACTCGGCCGGGTCGCCCGAGCGCTCCGCCCACGCTTCGTAGTCCTCAGCGGCGATCAGCTCGGCCTTGAGTCGGTCGATCCGGCGAACGAATCCACCGATCAGCGCGTTGGCGCTCCCTCCGAAATCGTGATGCTGGAGCGACAGCTCATCGATCCGCTCGAGCAACATCGCGAGCCGATCGCCCGGCCCGAGCGTCGAGCCGACGATCTCCTCGGGCGCGTCTCCGAGGCTGACCGCCGCGAGCTCGAGCGGCGTCAGCACGAACAGCTGCTCGTAGCCGCGGTCGAGCGCCTCCTCGAGCCGCTCGCGGCTGGCGTCGGCGCGTGCGGCCGACGGCATCAGGACCGCGAGCTTCTCGGGTTCGACGCCTTCGGCCACGAGTCGGCAGAAACGGGCCTCGATCACCCGCGTCTTGCCGGTCCCCGCCGCGCCCAGCACCAGCAATTGGCCGCCCGCGTAGGTGACAGCCTCGCGCTGATCGGGAAGCAGGCCATCGAGGATGAGCGCCACGTCTGACAGCATAGGTCCGAGATGACCACGACCCGATCGGCACTCGATGTGGACTGGCTGGGGGTTTGCCGCCGCGCTGTCGCGGGCGTGGAGCGAATCCTCGCCGAGGCCCCGACCACCTCGCTACGCGCGGCTGAGACCGGCTCGCGCGGGAGCGGCGGCGACCGCACACTGGTGATCGACCAGTCGGCCGAGGATGTCGTGCTGAACGAGCTGGCCACCCTGCACGCCGACGGCTACCGATTCGTCGCGATCTCCGAGGAACGCGGAGAAGTCGACTACGGCGATGACGCGGTCCGAGTGATCATCGACCCGATCGACGGCTCGCTGAACGCCAAGCGCGGGATCCCGAGCCACGCGCTGTCGATCGCGGTCGCCGCCGGGACGACGATGTCCGACGTCGCATTCGGGTTCGTGCACGATTTCGGCGCCGGCGAGGAATGGTGGGCCGGCCACGGCGAGGGCGCCTGGCTCAACGGCGAGCGGCTCGACCCGAACGCTCCCGAGCGACGCGTCAGCGACGGGAGGATCGAGGTCCTCGGCATCGAGTCGGCCGACCCACGCTGGGTCGCCGCCTCGATCGAGGGGCTGCGCGAGTCCTGCTACCGGCTGCGCGTGCTCGGGACGATCGCGGCATCCCTGTGCCAGGTCGCGGCGGCCCGGTTCGACGGCATGATCTCGCTGCGCCGATGCCGCGGCGTCGACGCGGCGGCGGGCCAGCTGATCGTCCGCGAGGCCGGCGGGCTGGTCAGCTTCCCCGGACTCGGCGATCCGCTCGCCGCCCCGCTCGATGCAAAGCCAAGCGCGCCGGTGATCGCCGCGCGGACGGCCGAGACGCTTCGCCGCCTGGAGCTGATCCCGGGATGATCGACTGGATCCTCGCCGAGAAGATCGCGGGCTACCTCGCCGGGACCGCCAACGGCCACCTGCCCGCTGTTGACCTGCGCGCGCTCGCCGAGGAGTCGGAGGCCAGGGTGATCGCCTATACAGGCCTGCAGCCCACGCGGCCGCTACCCGATCCCGAGGGGATCACCCGCAAGGAGTGGATCTCTACCAACATCACCTCGATGCGGTCGCTGCTCGATCCGGTGCTCGAGCGCGCGGGCGAGGGCATGGGACCGCTGCGCCCGGCCGTGCAGCTCGGGGTCGGCTTCGCGGTGACCGGCGAGGTCGGGATCGTGCTCGGCTATCTCGCCCAGCGGGTGCTCGGCCAGTACGAGCTGGTGCTGCTCGACGAAGCGATCCCCGACCGCCCGCCACGGCTGCTGTTCGTGCTGCCCAACCTCGGACAGGCGGTCCAGTCGTTCGAGGCCGAGGAACAGGAGTTCATGACTTGGGTGGCCCTGCACGAGGTCACCCATGCGGTCCAGTTCGCCGGCGTGCCGTGGCTGCACCCTCACCTTGCGCGGCTGATCCGGGAGCTGCTGCGCAGCGCCGAGGTGCGGATCGACACACCGCGCAAGCTGCGGATGCCGACGGCCGATGAGGTTCGCCGGGCCGGGCGGGCGGTGCGCGAGGGCGACTTCATCACGCTCGTGACGACCGACGCCGAGCGCGAGACGCTCGACCGAGTCCAGGCCGTGATGGCCGTGATCGAGGGCCACGCCGAGCACGTGATGGATGCCGTTGCTCCTGACCTGCTGCCATCGCTGCCGCAGCTGCGAGCGGCGCTCGATCGTCGCCGCAAGTCCCAGTCGGGGTTGTCCCGCGTGGTCGGGCGACTGCTCGGCATGGACATGAAGCTGCGCCAGTACGAGCGCGGCAAGTTCTTCTGCGACGCGGTCGTCAAGGCGTACGGGACCGAAGCCCTGCACACCGTCTTCGCGGGGCCCGAAGCGTTGCCGACGCTGGCCGAGCTCGACGCGCCCGAGCGGTGGATGGCGCGCATTGGGCTGGCGCCGCAGCAGTAGCGGCACTAGCGGGCCGGCGCCGCAGCAGTAGCGGCACTAGCGCGCCAGCGCGTACAGCCGCCACTCGTCGGGGATGCCCCTGAGCGTGTGCATCCCGCGGTCCTCGAACTCGAGGCCGGATCCGACGACGAGGTCCTTGACCGTGCTCGAGGCAAGCACCTCGCCGGCGCCGGCGCGCCCCATCACCCGCGCGCCGATGTGAACCGCGATTCCGGCGACGTCCTCGCCGACCAGCTCGCACTCCCCGGTGTGCAGCCCGGCTCGGATCTCGAGGCCGAGATGCTCGAGCTGGTCGATGATTTCGGCCGCACACCGCACCGCGCGGGCGGGTCCGTCGAAGGTCGCCAGGAAGCCGTCGCCGATCGTCTTGACCTCGTGTCCGCGCCAGCGCGAGAGCTCGTTGCGGACGACGGTGTGGTGCTCGGCCAGCAGCTGGCGCCAGCGGCCATCGCCGAGCTCGGAGGCACGCTCGGTCGAGCCGACGATGTCGGTGAACATCACCGTCGACAGGACACGGTCGACCTCGGCGGTCGACCGTCGTCCGGTCAGGAACTCCTCGACGTCCTCCATCGCCGGGGCCTCGGTCCACCCGTAGGTGTCGGTACCCGGGTACTCGATGAAACGGGCGCCGGGGATCAGCGAGGCGACCTCACGCCCGACCTCGATCGGGATGTAGTGGTCGTCGATCTGGTGCGTCACGAGGGTCGGGACACGGATCGTCCGCAGGACCGGGCGCAGGTCGGTCTGGGAGATCATCTCGATCAGCCGCCGCGCCATCCCCGGGCTGACGGCGGCGCGCTGCATCCGGCCCCACCACTCCTCGAAGCCTCGGTTGCCGACCTGGCTGGGTGCGAACACGGACAGCAGCGTCCCCTCGCCCCAGTTGTTCTCGATCGCGTCGAGGAACGTCTGCCTCAGCTCGGGGGTCAGCGTCGCGCCGCCCTGCGGGGCGACCGAGGACAGCACCAGTGCGCTCACACGCTCGGGGTAGGTGGCAGCGAACAGGGCTGAAAGCCCGAGATCGCTCGCGCCCCACAGCGCCGTCCGCTCGATCCCGGTCGCGTCGAGGACAGCACTCAGGTCGTCCATCTGCTGCTCGAGCGTCGGCGGGCGGCTGACGGCGTCTGATAGGCCGGTTCCGCGACGGTCGAAGATCGTCACGTGCGCGTACGTGCCCAGGTGCTCGAAGCAGCGGCTGGTCGAGGGCTCCTCCCACACGAGCTCGACGTGCGATGCCGGGCCGTTGATCAGGACGAGGTCGACCGTACCCGAGCCAAAGCGCTGATAGGCGATGCTCGCATCGCCGCTGTGGGCATACCGCGTGCGGGGTTTGGTCGCTGGCACCAGCGTGCTCCAGTCGGGGGTCGCTGTACACCGGAATGTAACGAACTCCGGGCCCCGGTTTACAAACATGTGTTCGCTATCCTTTTTGTATAGAGAGATCCAGAGTTCTAAGACCCGGGAGCAATCGCAATGGCCACGAGCAGCAGCAGACCGGCGGGCGAAAAGCCCTCCGCGACCCGAAAGACCGCCGCGACGCGCAAGTCCGCGGCGAGCAGCACCCGCACGCGCAAGCATGCGGCATCGACGACCACCTCGACCCAGCCGAAGACGCCGGTCGAGCAGGCGCAGCTGATCGCCGAGCGCGCCGTGCTGGTCCCGGTCGGTGCCAGCCTGTTGGCTCGCGACAACCTCGTCTCAACCGTCAAGGGCCTCGCGACCAAGTACCGCACCCGCACGAGCCTCGAGCGTGAGCTCCGCCGCTACGAGCGGCGCGGCGTCACCGCCCGCAACCGCTTCGAGCGTCAGGTACGCAAGTCCCGGACCCGGTTCGAGCGCGAGCTGCGCCAGCGCCGCACCCGCGTCGAGCGTACGGTGCGCACCAACCGGCGCCGGTTCGAGCGTGAGGTACGCTCAGTAAGGCGTGACCTGGAGAAGCAGTCCGGCACCGTCGGCGCGCGCTTTGAGAAGCTCGTGTCGGAGGCGCAGCAGCTGATCAACTCCGCGGTCTGACCCCTTCCCCCGCCCGGCGCCGAGGAGAGCGCCGCGGTCGGGAGAGGTTCGCCGGCCTCATAACCTCGCCGGCGGACGTAGCACCCTCTCCTCCCTCAACCGCCGGGGCGCCACTGGAAGTGGCGCCCCGTCGGTCTTTAAGGACCGGGCTGGAGGACGTTCCTGCGCGATTTCCCAAATATCAGGGTGCGACCCTGATGCGAACTCTGCTCGCGGCTGAGATATTCGCCCGATGCTTGCGCGGATGCCGTGGCGTAGGGCGATCGCCACGCTGGTCATGCTGGGTCTCGGAGTCGGGTGCTCGCTGCTCGCCGCGGCCGCGGGCGCCGACTCGAGCTCGACTCCGGCCGTCCAGCTGCACCTCGACACGCTCGAGAACACGACCCTCTCGCAGGACATGACGAGCCCGTCCGGCACGACTCCGGATTCGTCTCCCAACCACCTCGACGCCACCGCCAGCGGCATCCCGGTCTCGGACGGCAGGTTCCAGGGCGCGCTCAACATGCTCTACAGCGACAACGGCGTCACCGTTCCGGACAACACGGCGCTGCGGCCGAGCGGAGGGGTCACGGTCATGGGCTGGGTCCGAGACTCGGTCAATCCCGGCGACAATCGGATGATCCTCGGCAAGGCGTTCGCCGACGGATGCAACCGGCTTGCGTACGGCCTGATCACCGGGCCGAACGGGGGGCTCGAGTTCGATACCACAACCTTCAACGACGGGGACGTCGAGACTGCCACGCCCGAGGCCCAGCCCTCGACGGTGTGGGACGGTCACTGGCATGCGATCGCCGGGACCTACGACGGCAACACGATGCGGCTGTGGATTGACGGGACCCAGGCTGAGACCCTCACCGTCGGCCACCCGCTCGACTACAACATCAGCTCCCCCGGATACCCCGACGACACGGGCCTTTATGCCGGCCTGCCGACCCCCCCGGCGGGCTGCGACTACTCCAACTACCGCTACGGCGGCCAAATCGACGAGATCCGGGTCTACGGCCGCGCGCTCAGCCAGACCGAGATCCAGTACCTCCAGGACGCGAGTCACACGACGCCGCCCGATCTGCCGCCGCCGACCACGACCACCACCAGCTCGAGCTCGAGCTCGACCACCACCACGACTACGACCACGAGCACGGGCTCGACGCCCAGCGCCCTGTTCCGGATGGTGCACACGGTGCCGCTCCTTGGAGCGACCGGCTTCACCGCCCAAGCGTCGCGACCGTCGATCGGCGCAAACATCACGGACTATCGCTGGGCGATCATCGGCGCCGCGACGCCGACCGTCGATACCGATTGCGGAACCAGTCCGGTGTTCGCGCACCCGTTCCCGCGGGACGGGATCTACCACGTGTTGCTGACCGTCACCGATTCGCTCGGGCACCGTTCCTCGTTGAACACGCGGGTCGTGATCTCGGGCGTACCGCTGCTCAACGCGACTCTCGATCCGCAGACGTTCGACTGCGAGAACCCGGGCAAGGGGGAGCAGCCGAGCCGCTCCGACTGCATCAAGACCTACGGCTTCGGGATCCTCGACGTCAACAGCCGCGGGCGTCTCGACGACTGCTTCGAGGTGTCCCAGAGCCGCCCCAGCCCGACCGCCGCGACCGTCGATCAGGGGACGATCGGGGGCCCGGTCGCGATCAACGGCCTGTATGTCCCGATACCGGAGAGCGTCAAGACCGCCTACGACTCCAACGGCAACGTCTCGGTTCATGGCGCCAACGAGTTCTCGGTGCGCGTCGGGCCGTTCCTGACCGAGAAGTTCCCGCTGCAGTTCACGGTCAAGCCCAACTCCCAGGGCGTATTTCATCTGGTCAACGTCTCCCCGGCGGCGGACACACCGAAGCTCCTCGGCTCGCTGCCGATCAGCGGCTCATTCGCGATCGACCTGATCAACCACGAGAGCAAGGTCAAGATCGGCCTCGGGCTCCCCTCGCCGTTCACGTTCGGCTACAAGCAAGACGCCTCGGGTACCGCCTACCTGATTTCCGACAACGTCAACGGCCTGCACTACGACGGGCTCGGGCTGTCGATCCCGAACCTCTGGATCGGGCCGCTGGCGGTGTCAAACCTCTCGTTCTCCTATACCAAGAGCGACGACACCTGGAACGGCACCGCCAAGGTCCTGCTCCCCGGCAGCCAGATCGCCCTCGACGCGTCCGGGCCACCGAGCCAGCCTCCCGACTTCGGCTTCCACATCGTCCACGGCAAGTTCTACGGCGCCGGGTTCGGGGTCGACTTCACGCCGCCGACCCAGCCCGACCTGTTTCCCCCGTTCCACACGGTGCTGCTCAACTCGATCGGCGCCTCGGTCGGGCTCAACCCGTTTCGCCTGACAGGCCAGATCGTGATCAGCGCGGCCAACCTGGTGGACGAGAACGGCGTCCTGTTCGCCGCCTTCGCCAGCGCCGATGACAAGTACAGGATGCCCGACAACGTCGATCCCGAGCTCGCCCCGCTCGCGGGCCGCACGTTCGACCGCTTCACGCTCGCGATCGGCGGCACGGCCTCGCTCAAGGTGCCGCTCGTCGGGTCGATCGACTTCCCGCTGCTGAACGCCTACGGGCTGTACGAGTATCCGGACTACTTCGAGTTCGCCGGCGGATTCAAGTTCAACATCAGCTTCCTGTCGCTGACCGGCAATGCGTCCGGCTTCGTGTATCCGTCGAGCGGCAAGTTCAGCGCCCAGGCCGGGCTCAAGGCGTGTGCCCGCGGGATCAAGATCGGCTACAAGTTCGTGTCGGTCACGCTCAGCCCATGCCTGAGCGTGGGCGGCGTCGTCTCCAGCAACGGGATTGGCTTCTGCGGCGTTATCCCGGTCCCGTTCCCGATCTTCGGGACGATCCCGATCAACATCGGCTTCGGCTACCACTGGGGCGACAGCGCTCCCAAGCCGATGCTGTTCAGCTGCGACTACACCCCGTACGCTGAGACCTCGCCGCTGGCCGCCCGGGCCGCCGCGGGCAGCTACGCGGTCAAGCTGCCCGGCGGTCTGCCGTCGGCGATGGTGCGCGTGCGCGGGGCCGGGGCAGCCCCGAATCTCAAGGTCGTCGACCCGCACGGCCACAGCATCAGCGCCAGCGCCAACGCGATCGTCGTCCAGGGCACAGACCCGGACACGACGCTGGTCGGCCTCCGCCACCCGCTCGGCGGGCGGTGGACGATCACGGCCGCGGCGGGCTCGGCTCCGATCACCGACGTCGCCGTCGCGCACGGGCTGCCGGCGCTGAACGTCAAGGCGCGCGTCAGCGGCCGCGGCACCCGTCGCATGCTCCGCTACCGCGTTACCGGGCTCGAGGGCCGCCGGGTCACGTTCGTCGAGCGCGGGCACGGGATCGCGGATGTGATCGGGACTGCGCGCCGGGCGACGGGGACGATCCGCTTCGCCCCGCAGTCCGGCGCCCCCGCGCGCTCGATCGTGGCCCTGGTCGAGGATGCCAACGGTCCGGGGCATCAACTCGCGATCACCACCTTCAAGGCGAGCGGGTACGCGCGACCGGGCCGCCCGAGCAAGGTTCGCGTCCGGCGCCGCCACGCCCGAATCTCGATCCGCTGGCGGCGGGTCCCCGGAGCCGTGCGCTATGAGGTCCTGGTTGCGCTCTCCGACCACTCCCGGGTGCTCCGCATCGTGCGCCGGACCCACGTCGTGCTCGCCGATCCCATGCCGAAGCGCCGCGGCACCGTCCTGATCGGCGCAATCGGTGCCAACGGCGACCGCGGGCCGGCGCGGACGGTGAGGATCGCCGCCGTCCGGGCCAGACACCACTGAACCGGGTCGGGCCGGGCGCGCATGCGCGCCCGGCCCGCCGGCGCATGCGCCGGCGCAAGGGTCGGCGCATGCGCCGACCCTGCCTACAATGGACCCATGCCTACTCGCGAACAAGTAATCGACTCCCTGCGCTCGGTCATCGACCCTGAGCTGCGGCGCGACATCGTCGAGCTCGAAATGGTCCGCTCGGTCGACATCCACGACAACGGCGTCGTCGACGTGACCGTCTCGCTGACGACCGCCGGGTGCCCGATCCGCAACCACTTCGAGACCGGCGTCACACAGGCCATTCGCGAGCTCGACGGCGTCGTCGGCGTGAACATCAGCTTCGACGTGCTGAGCGACGGCGAGAAGGCGGCGCTTGGTAAGAAGCTCGGCCGCGGGGCGCTGCCGGAGGGCGCGCTCGCGCAGGTCAGCAACGTGATCTGCATCGGCTCGGGCAAGGGCGGCGTCGGCAAGTCGAGCGTGACCGCGAACCTGGCCGCGGCGCTCGCCGCGGGCGGCAAGCGGGTCGGCGTCCTCGATGCCGACGTGTGGGGTTACTCACAGCCGCGGATGCTGGGACTCGGGTCCGAGCGGCCGCGCGTCAACGCCGAGCGCAAGCTGCTGCCGCTGACCGCCCACGACGGCATCAAGGTGATGTCGATCGGATTCTTCGTCGAGGAGGACTCGGCCGTCGTCTGGCGCGGGCCGATGCTCCACAAGGCGCTACAACAGTTCCTCGAGGACGTCGAGTGGGGCAAGCTCGACTACCTGCTGATCGACCTCCCCCCCGGGACCGGCGACGTCTCGATGACGCTCGCGCAGCTGCTGCCGCAGGCCAAGTTCGTGATCGTCACGACGCCGCAGCCGGTCGCGCAGAAGGTCGCGCGCCGCTCGGCCGAGATGGCGGCCAAGCTGAAGCTCGAGATCGCCGGCGTGATCGAGAACATGTCCGGCTTCGTCGCCCCCGACGGCGAGCGCTACCAGCTGTTCGGCGAGGGCGGCGGCCAGCTGCTGGCCGAGGAGCTTGACGTTCCGCTGCTGGCCAAGATCCCGCTCACGATGGGGCTGCGCGAGCAGTCCGATGCCGGCGTGCCGGTGGTCTTCGCCGATCCCGACGATCCGGCCGCCCAGGCGCTCTACCAGGGCGCGCGCGGGCTGATCGCGCTGTCGCCGATCGAGCTGCCGGTGATGCAAGCCCCGGCTCCGGCCGCCGCGCCGAAGCCGGTCGGGATGTCGCTACCGATGGCCTGAGGGGTCGAGTCGGGCGAGCGCTGCCGGTTACGGGCGACCGCTACCGGTTGGTGTAGTAGGCCGCGTTGATCTGGATGTACTTCTGCCACTCCTCCGGGAGCTGATCCTCGGCGAAGCAGGCGTCGACCGGGCATGCCTCGACGCAGGCGTCGCAGTCGATGCACTCCTCGGGATCGATGTGAAGCATCTCGGCCTGGTCGTAATCGGGCTCGTCGGGCGTCGGGTGGATGCAGTCGACCGGACACACTTCCACGCACGAGTTGTCCTTTGTGCCAATGCAGGGCTCGGCGATCACGTAGGCCATGGGCTCCGGGTCTTTCTGGTCGATTGCGCGGGCTGGAGGGCGGTCATTGTACGGACGCAGTCGCTCGGTAGCCTCTCCCGCGTGCTGCTCCTGACCGGCGCCACCGGGACGATCGGATTGCCGCTGCTGCGGCGCCTGACCGCACAGGGAATCCCTGTCCGGTGCCTCGTGCGCGACCCGCGGCGGCTCGGCGCCGAGCGCGTGCGGGTCCAGATCGCGCTTGGCGATCTGTCCGATCACCTGTCCTTTCGCCATGCGCTGCGGGGTGTCGACACGGTCGTGCACCTCGCCTCGGTGATCCGCGATCAGCCCAACGGCTCGATCGAGGAGCTCGCCGGCGTTGCGACCTGGCGCTTGGTGCAGGCCGCCGAGCGCGCCGGCGCCGAGCGGTTCGTGTTCTTCTCGGCGCTCGGCGCTTCGACCCGCAGCCGCTCGCGGTTGATGCGCGCAAAGGCGATCGCCGAGCGGGCGCTGATCGAATCCTCGCTCGCGCACACCGTGTTCGCGCCGTCCTGGGTCTACTCCCCGAGCGATCCGTTCATGACGTTGCTCGAGCGGATGTCGTGGCTGCCGGTGATACCGATCCCGGGCTCGGGCCGGGCCGTGTTTCAGCCGATGTGGGCCGAGGACGTGGCCGACTGCGTGATCGCGGCGCTCCCCGGCGGCGCACTCGCGGCCGAGTCGGACGGCGCCCGCTACGAGCTGGCCGGTCCCGAGACCCTCGCCTACCGCGAGATCGTCGAGATCGCGCTCGGCTCGTTTCACCGCCGCCGCCCGATCGCAGGTGTCCCGCGGCGCGTTGTCCGCAGCTTCCTGCGGACGGTCGAGCTGCTGATGGGACCGGCCGCGTTCGCCACCTGGGACGAGGCCGAGCTGCTCGAGATCGCGATGACCTCGCGTCACGGGACGGCGGACGCCGAGCGGCTCGGCGTGATGCCGAAGGCGATGCGCGCGGTGCTCGGGGTCGGTTAGACGGTCGCGTCGGGCGCCAGCTCGGGGCGGCGCCCCGCCCACGGCAGCGCCTGCTCGACCTGCGCCGACAGCGCCAGCAACGCGCCCTCGCCTGCCGCCTGCCCGATCAGCTGCACGGCCAGCGGCAGGCCCTGCTCGGACTGATACAGCGGCAGCGAGATCGCCGGCAGGCCGCAGACGTTGAGGATCGCCGTATACGGGGTGAAGTGACCCGAGCGCTGATAGTGGCCCCACGGATCTGGCCCGCGCCCGTGGACCTCGCCGATCGCGATCGGAGGCGAGGCGAGCACCGGCGTGAGCACGGCGTCGAAGTCCGCGAGCGAGGCGACCACCTTGCGGGCGACCGACTCGAGCCTGGCCTCGGCGGCGAGGAACTTGGCGGTGCTCTGAGTCTGGGCCCGTTGCCACAGCAACCAGGTCAGCGGCTCGAGGTCGGCCTCGGTCGGCTCGCGGCGTGCGATCCGACCGCCGACCATCACGGTCATCGCGACCATCGGCCCGAACACCCGCGTGAAGTCCGGCAGCAGATCGAGACCGGACCATGGCGCCGTGATCTCCTCGACGCGATGGCCGAGGGACTCGAGCAGCGAGCCGGCGTCGCGGACCGCACGCTCGCACTCGGGATCGAGCACGGCCGTCTCGAGCGGCGAGTTCAGCGCCAGGCCGATCCGCAGCTGGCCGGGCGAGCGTTCTGCGGCGACCGCGAACGGCTCGGGCGGCGGCGGCGCCCAGGTCGCGTCCCCCGGCTCATAGCCGGCGAGGACATCGAGCACCGCCGATGTCTCGGGCACGGTCCGGGTCAGGACCCCGTCGACGACGAGGAAGCTCTGTCCACCGTCGGGCCCGACCGAGACCCGCCCGCGGGCCGCCTTGAGCCCGACGAGCCCGCAGCATGCGGCCGGGATCCGGGTCGAGCCACCGCCATCGTTGCCGTGCGCGAGCGGAACCATGCCGGCGGCGACGGCGGCCGCGGACCCGCCGCTGGACCCGCCCGGCGTGCGGTCGAGCGCCCACGGATTGCGCGTCGGCCCGAAGCGGCGCGACTCGGTCGTCGGGAGGATCCCCATCTCCGGCATCGCCGTCTTGCCGACGATCACGAACCCCGCCTCGCGCAGCCGTCGCACGAGGTAGGCCTCGCGACGGGGGACGTAGTCGCCGAACAGGTCGCTGCCCATCGTGATCGGCATCCCGGCGACCGCGCGGTTGTCCTTGATCGCGATCGGGACCCCGGCGAACGGTCGCGGGTCGCCGGCACGGATCTCGGCCGCCTGCGCCAGCGCCGAGTCGTGGGCGACGTGCGTGAAGGCGTTGATCACGGGCTGGAGCTCATCGATCCGGCTCAGTGACTCCCGCACGAGCTCCTCCGCCGACAGCGAGCCGGAGCGGATCATCTCGGCCAACTCGAGCGCTGAGTTGAACATCAGAGACGGCATCAACGCACAGCCTATAGCTAGCCTGTTGTAGTTCGATTTCGAATCCGGCCGCCAGGAGCACGATCAATGAGCGCAACCGCCGAAGTACAGTCAGGTCTCGAGGGGGTAGTCGCATTTGCCACCGAGATCGCCGAGCCGGATCGCGAAGGCGGCGCGCTGCGCTACCGCGGCGTCGACATCGAGGAGCTGGTCGGGAACGTCCCGTTCGGGCAGGTCTGGGGCCTGCTCGTCGACGGCAAGCTGCTCCCCGGCATGCCCCCGGCCGAGCCACATCCGCTGTACGTGCACTCGGGCGATCCGAGGGTCGACGTGCAGTCGGCGCTGGCGATGCTCGCGCCACAGTGGGGCTTTGGCCAGCTGATCGACATCTCCGACGAGGAGGCGCGCGACAACCTCGCGCGCGCCTCGGTGATGGCGCTGTCGTTCGTCGCCCAGTCCGCCCGCGGCATCGGCAAGCCGCCGATCCCCCAGCGCGAGGTCGACAAGGCGACGCGGATCGCGGAGCGGTTCCTGATCCGGTGGCGCGGCGAGGCGGATCCGAAGCACGTCGAGGCGATCGACGCCTACTGGATCTCGGCCGCCGAGCATGGGATGAACGCCTCGACCTTCACCGCCCGGGTCGTCGCCTCGACCGGCGCAGATGTCGCGGCCGCGCTGTCGGCGGCGGTCGGCGCGCTGTCCGGGCCGCTGCACGGCGGCGCGCCGTCGCGCGTGCTGAAGATGCTCGACGACCTCGATCAGGTGGGCGACGCGGACCGCTATGTCAAGGACCTGCTCGATCGCGGCGAGCGGCTGATGGGCTTCGGCCACCGCGTGTACCGGGCCGAGGACCCGCGCGCTCGGGTTCTGCGCCGGACCGCACACAACCTCGGTTCGCCGCGGGTCGAGGTCGCCGAGGCGCTCGAGCAGGCCGCGCTGGCCGAGCTCCAGGCGCGCAAGCCCGACCGGGTGCTGGCGACCAACGTCGAGTTCTGGTCGGCGGTCGTGCTCGACTTCGCCGACGTGCCGCCCGAGCTGTTCACGCCGATGTTCACCTGCGCCCGGACGGCCGGCTGGTCTGCGCACATCCTCGAGCAGAAGCGAGAGGGCCGGCTGATCCGACCGACGGCCAAGTACGTCGGTCCCGCTCCCCGACCGCTAGCCGAGTTGCGAGACTGACCGACACAGGCGCGCGAGCCGGGCCTATCCTGCGAGGCGCCACCGCATGACTCCCGAACGTCAGCTCGACCCCGAGGCGCTCGGCGATCACATCGATCGGCTGTATCGCGCCGCCTGGGGTCTGTGCGGTTCGCGCGATGAGGCCGAGGACCTCGTTCAGGAGACGTTCGCCCGGGTCCTGCGCAAACCGCGGATCCTCCGCTCCGAGGACGACATCGGCTACCTGCTGCGAGTGCTGCGCAACACGTTCTTCAGCACCCGGCGCACGGCCGCGCGCCGCCCCCAGACGACGGCGCTGCCCGACGACCTGGACCTGATCGAGGACCGCAACTCGATCCAACCGGAGGCGAGGCTCGAGTCGGCCGAGCTGTATACGGCGATCTCGGAGCTGCCCGACGACTTCCGCGACGCGCTGATCGCGATCGATGTCGTCGGGCTCTCCTACCGCGAGGCGGCGCAGGCGCTCAAGGTCCGAGAGGCGACGATCACCACTCGCCTGCACCGGGCCAGACACCGCGTCGCGAAATCGCTGACGGATCTGCCTGAGAGCTCGCGCCGGCCCTAGCGGGAGGCGCTCAGGACGCCGGCACGTGCCAGGCGGCGAGCCGGTGCAACTCCGAGACCGGCACGCCCGTGCCCGACAGCACGCACGTGTGGTTCATCCGGCGCCAGGTGACCACCAGGCGGCCGTTGAGCCTCAGCGTCCGCAGGGCTGTGTTCTGAAGCCAGCTGACCTTGGCCGGCGGAACGGCCAGTGCCGGAGCAGCGACGATCGTGTACGCGAGCGTGTGACCGTGCCACGCGTAGTAGACGGTCACCGCCTTGCGGCCGTTGATCGTGTCGGTGCGCTGCCCGATCGCATGCCAGCCGAAGCGGTCGGTCCAGTCCGGGAAGTACAGGTCGCCCAAGGACTCGCCGAGGTTGACGCCGGGATGGCTCGGATCCGACCCCGGTGCCGGATTCGATGGTCCGCGCAGCGCCAAGGCCGCGGCCTGGCTGACCGACGGCGCGCCGGGCGTTCCGGCCGGGAGGATCAGCACCAGCGCGAGCGCGACCACGGCGACGGCTGCAGCGAGCCCGCCGCCGTAGACGAGCCGGCGCCGGACGCGGGCGCTCGCGCGAGGCCGCGACGCATCGATCCGAGTGCGCAGCGCCGCCGGTGCCCGATCGGTGCTACGAGCAGCGTGCATGACCTCGACGACCCGCCGCTCACGCTCAAACCGCGCGGTCAGCTCCGGCGACGCCGCGATCCAGGACTGGACCTCGGCCCGGCGGGCAGGGTCAAGCGTGCCATCGGCGAGCGATGACAGATCCGCCATCTGCTTGGCGGTTAGCTCGCGGTTTTCGGCGGCTTTGGACATCTTGCCTGTCTCTCTCAGCGTTCAGGTTAACGACGCCGCGCGCGGTCGAAACCTTCCCGAGCCCTCCGAGCCTTCCGCGGCTCGCCGGCGAGCCGGGACTCAGGAGCCCTGGTACGGGCCTCGAGCGTACTCCGCAAGCATCCGGCTGGCGCTGAATCGAGGCCCGATCGAGCGCAGCGAGGCGCGGATCAGCGACAGCCAGCCGGCCGGAAGGCCATCGCGGTCGCGCGCGTAGAACGCCGGTAGCACCTCGTCTGAGAGCAGCGCGTGGAGCGTGTCGGCGTCGTGCGCGTCCTGCGCCTGGTGGTCGGCCTGCACCTCGCCTGAGATCCCCCAGCCGTTTCGGCCGTCATACGCCTCGGCCCACCAGCCATCGAGCACGCTCAGCTGCAGCCCACCGTTGACCGCCGACTTCATGCCGCTGGTACCGCTGGCCTCGAGCGGCGGGCGCGGCAGGTTCAGCCACACGTCGCAGCCGCGGACCAGTGAGGCGGCCGACGCGAGGTCATAGTCGTCGAGGAACACAACGCGTTCACCGATGATCGAGGCGTGCTTGAGGCCGAACAGCTGCTGCAGCGAGCGCTTGGCCTCGTCGTCCTTGGGGTGGGCCTTGCCCGCGAGCACCACCTGCACCGGGCGCTCGCCGCCGAGCAGCGCGATCGTCCAGTCCGGATCGCGCGTCAGCAGCTCGAGCCGCTTGTAGGTCGCGACGCGGCGAGCGAAGCCGATCGTCAACACCTCGGGATCGAAGCGGCGGGCCGCGGCGGCGACGTACTCGGGCTGGTCGTTGCGGGCGAGCCGGTCGAGCATGCTGCGCTCGCGCACGAACTCGACCAGCTCGCGACGTTGATGCTCGCGCGCGCTCCACAGCTCCCGGTCGGAAATCACGTCGACCGGTGCCCATGTCTCGGGATCATCGGCGCGCGCCGACCAGCCCTCGCCGAGATGGCGGTCGAGCAGCTCGCGCATCGCGGTGCCGATCCAGCTCGGGATGTGAACGCCGTTGGTCACGTGCCCGATCGGGACCTCGGCGGCGGCGCGCTCAGGCCACAGCGGCTGCCACATCTCGCGGGCGACCTCGCCGTGGCGGCGCGAGACGGCGCTGGCCCGCCTGGTGCAGCGAAGCGCGACCTGGGTGACCCCGAACGGCTCATCGGGATCGTCCGGGTGCGTGCGCCCGAGGCGGATCAGCTGCGCCGGCTCGGCGCCGAGCTCTGACGCGAACGCGCCAAGCGCGCGCTCGGCCTGCTCGGAGGGATAGGAGTCGTTGCCGGCCGGCACCGGCGTGTGGGTCGTGAACAGCGTTCGCTCGCGCGCGGCCTGCAGCGAGGACTCGAGCGAACCACCGGCGCGAATCGCGTCCCGCGCCAGCTCGAGCGGCGCCAGCGCCGCGTGGCCCTCGTTCAGGTGCAGCATCCCCGGTTCGATCCCGATCGCCCGCAGCGCCCGGACGCCGCCGACCCCGAGCAGCAGATACTGGGCCAGGCGCGTGTCGGGATCGGCGTCGTACAGCCGAGCGGTGATCCAGCGGGAGATCGTGTCATTCTCGGGACAGTTGCTGTCGAGCAGGAACAACGGCACACGGCCGACGTCGACGCGCCAGATCCGGGCGATCACCGAGCGGCCGAAGACCGGCACACTGATCGTCAGCGGCCGGCCGTCGGCGCCGCTGACGAGCGCAGCAGGAAGGCGTTCGGGGTCGGTCTCGACCCAGTACTCGTGCTGCCAGCCGCCGGCGTCGACCCGCTGGCGGAAGTAGCCCTTGCGGTACATCAGCCCGACCGCGACCATCGGCAGCGCTCGGTCAGATGCCTCCTTGAGCAGGTCTCCAGCGAGCGCGCCGAGGCCGCCGGAGTAGACCGGGAGCGAGACGTGGACGCCGTACTCCGCGCACAGGAACGCGACCGGACGGGCCGGATCGATCGGCCCCGCGTGCGGCCGGCGCAGATCGGCGCTCAGCAGCGACTCGAGCCGCGCCGCCTCCCCTGCTCGATCAGACGCGGCGCGCAACGCGCGCGGAGACGCCTCCTGTAGGAGCCTGACCGGGTTGCGCAGGCACAGCTCGAACCGCTCGGGGTCGATCGAACGCAGCAGCTCCGGAGCCCCCGGCAGCCACGACCACCGGTAGTTGTAGGCCAGCCGCGCCAGCGGCGCCAGCGAGCTCGGCAGCCGCTCGGCGAGCTCGTCCGCGGCACGACGAACGTCCTGGACCCCGTCGTTCACGGTGGCGATCGATGGTTGCAAGGGGCGAGGATTATCACGCGCTCGGCTACCCTCGCGCGGTTGACCCGTAACCAAGCCTCCAGTTTGCGCGTTTGACTGCCGCGACCTTCGGCTTATTGGCGTTCGGAGACTCGATCACGAACGGGGGCGGCGAGCTGCAGTGGGGCGTCGCGCTGCAGTCCTGGGCGCTGTGGGTGGCACGCGCGACCGGTCTGCCGTTCACAAGCAACGCGACCGACGGCGCACGGATCGGCGACGTCCTCGGCGCCCAGATCCCGTCGCTGCAGCGCGACAGCGCAAATCCGGGCGCGCGCTACGACCTCGGCTGCCTGTACATCGGCGCCAACGACGTGCGGGCGCTCGACTGGGACGCGGCCGCGTTCGAGCGAGGCTACGGTCGCGCGCTCGAGTTCATCGCGAGCCGATGCGAGCGAGTCCTCGCAGTGACGGTGCCGCGCGACCTCGGCAGGCCCAGTTGCGGCGCCAAGATCGGCGAGTGCAACGCCGTGATCGAGCGCCTCGCCGCCGAGACGCGCGCGCTGGTCCTCGATCTGAGCGACTTCGGGGCCCGCAACCTGGTGATGGCCGACCACGTCCACCCAACCGCGTTCGGCCAGATCGCGATCGCTGAGCGCGCACTGTCGGTGCTCGCAGCGGACGGCCTCGGCGCGCGCGTCTCACCGCGCTCGCTGATCTACTTCGAGACGACCCGGATCGGTCGGTTGCGAGCAGATCTCACCTACTCCTTCCGCCACGCCAAGGTCAGCGCACGCTCGGTGTCGGACCGCCTCCGGACGCTGATCGGGTAGCGAGCCGACCAGCGCCGGCGGTGATCTCGCGCAGCCGGCCCGCCAGCGCCGGGGTCAGCGCGCCGTCACGGAGCTGCCAGCGCCAGCTCCCCGAGGCGCGACGCGGGTCGTTCATCCGCGCCTCGCTGCCGAGCCCGACGATGTCCTGGGCTTGGATCATCGCGACCCACGCCGGGGATGCCATCGCCAACCGGATCAGCGCCCACCACGGTTGCCGATCATCGATTCCGTGCGCGGCGAACTGCTCGCGCACTGCCACGCGCCGGGGCGGATCGAGCGACTCATACCAGCCGCGCGCGGTGTCGTGGTCGTGGGTACCGGTGTACACGATCCGGTTGGGGACATGGTTGCGAGGGTGATGCGGGCTGCGCCGGACGCCCGGATCGAAGCCGAATTGGAGGACAAGCATGCCGGGCACTCCCAGCTCGTCCCGAAGCCGCTGCACCGCGGGCGTGATCACGCCCAGGTCCTCGGCCACCAGCGGGACCTCGCCCAGCTCGTTGTGGATCGCGTCGAACACGGCGCGCCCGGGCCCTCGCCGCCAGTGGCCGCCGGCCGCCGTGCGATCGCCGTCGGGCACCGCCCAATAGGCGACGAACCCGCGGAAGTGATCGATCCGGACGAGTTCGAACAGCGACAGGTTGCGCCGGATCCGCTGCACCCACCAGCGGTACCGGCGACGGCGCAGCGCCGGCCATTCGTACAACGGGTTGCCCCACAGCTGGCCTGTTTCGGAGTAGGCGTCCGGCGGCGCCCCTGCCACGAGCCCCGTCTGAAACAGCTCGGGATGGGCGCGGTGATCGACGCTGTCGGGCGCGACATAGATCGCCATGTCGCCGAACAGCTTCACCCCGCGCTCGCCGGCATATCGCTGCAGCGAGGCCCATTCGCGCGCAAACCGAACCTGGTCGGCGACCGCGCCGGCGCCACCGAACCGCTCCCAGTCCTTGATCCAGTACGCGTTGGCAACTCGAAACTCGGCGAGCTCGCCGGCGCTGACCGGCGCCCGCGGGTCGGCCAGCAGGCCCGGCCACGCGGCGAACGCCGAGGCGGACTTGTAGGGCGAGTGGTGTCGATCGGGGGGACCGACGGGAAGCAGCTGCCACCACGACTGCCCCGCGGCCGCGAGCCAGTCGACGAACTCGAACGCCTCGCGCCCGAGCCGGCCGCCTGGCAACGAGGTCAGATGGAGCTGAACGCCGCTCGAGCGCGGAAGCGGTTTCATTCGCGGGTGTTTACCCGAACTCGCGCAATGGATACTTTCGAGAGTGGTGGCCAAGTCCTCACCCGATCGAATCGTGATCCAGTACCCGGCGCCCGCGGTCGATGACGGCCGCTATCCGGCCAAGCGCTGCGTCGGCGACCGGGTGCTCGTCGGCGCCGACGTGTTCCGCGACGGTCACGAGCTCGTGCGCGCCGTCGTCCGTTACCGCGGCCCGGGCGTCTCCGAATGGAGCGAAGCCGAGCTGCAGCGCAGTGACGCCCACCTCGGGGGTGTGCGGTGGGCGGGGGAGTTCGTCGTCGACCGGGTGGGGAGCTGGAAGTACGCGATCGAGGCGTGGACCGACATCTTCGGGACCTGGCGCGACGAGCTGCAGCGCAAGCTCTCCGCCGGCCACCGCGACCTGGCCGGCGAGATCTCGGAGGGGACGGTGCTGCTGCGCGAGGCGGCCGGGGACGTTAAGTCCGAGGATGATCGCGCGCTGATCGAGCACGCGCTCGCGACGCTGCAGGACGATGCGCTCCCGGAGACCGCCAAGCACGATGCGGCGCTCGGGATCGAGCTGCTCGACGCCGTGGAGCGCACCCAGGTCCGCCACGACCGCACCCGGCTCGGGGCGATCAAGCTCGAGGTCGACCGGGTGCGGGCCCGATTCGGCTCCTGGTATGAGCTGTTTCCCCGCTCGTGGGGAGGGCTCGCCGGCGTCGAGGCCCAGATCCCGCGATTGGCCGAGCTCGGCTTCGACGTCGTGTACCTGCCCCCGATCCATCCGATCGGCCACACCAACCGCAAGGGCGCGAACAATGCGCTCAGCGCCGGACCGAACGATCCCGGCTCGCCGTGGGCGATCGGCGATGAGCGTGGCGGCCACGAAGCGGTCGATCCCGCGATCGGCACGATCGACGACCTCCGGTCGCTGACCGCGACGGCCGCGCGGCACGGCGTCGACATCGCGCTCGACTTCGCGATCCAGTGCTCGGCCGACCATCCGTGGCTGCGCGAGCATCCGGAGTGGTTTCACCGACGCCCCGACGGGACGCTGAAGTACGCCGAGAATCCACCGAAGCGCTATCAGGACATCTACAACGTCAACTGGGACTCGCCCGACTGGCGGCAGCTGTGGGAGGCGCTTCGGGAGATCATGCTCCAGTGGGTCGACTGCGGCGTCAAGGTGTTCCGGGTCGACAACCCGCACACGAAGCCGTTCCAGTTCTGGGCGTGGCTGATCGAACAGGTCCACGCCCACGACCGTGACGTCGTGCTCCTCGCCGAGGCGTTCACCAGACGCGCGGTGATGCGGCACCTCGGCAAGATCGGCTTCAGCCAGTCCTACACCTATTTCACCTGGAAGAACGCGCGCTACGAGCTGACCGAGTACGTGTCGGAGCTCGCCTACTCCGGCGAGCAGGAGTACTTCCGGCCCAACTTCTTCGCCAACACACCCGACATCCTGCACGCCTATCTCCAGCACGGAGGACGCCCGGCGTTCGAGGCGCGGGTGGTGCTGGCGGCAACGCTGAGCCCGAGCTACGGCATCTATTCGGGGTACGAGCAATGCGAGCACGTCGCCGTGCGCGAGGGCTCGGAGGAGTACCTGAACTCCGAGAAGTACGAGCTGCGCCAGCGGACGCTCGACGGTCCGCTGCTGCCTCTGATCGCGCGGCTCAACGCCGCCCGCCGGGAGAACCCCGCACTCCAGGAGCTGTCGAACATCACCTTCCTCGACACCGCCAACGACGGATTGATCGCTTATGCCAAGCAGTCGGCGGGCAATACCGTGATTGTCGTGGTCAACATCGACCCCCACCAGCCACAGGAGGGCCTTGCGATCGTGCCGGCGAGCCTCGGGCTTGCACCGAGCTTCACGGCGCACGACCTGCTGAGCGACGAGCGCTTCCAGTGGCGGATCGGACCGAACTACATCCGCCTCGAGCCCGGCGTCCGCCAGGCCCACGTGATCCGCGTGCAGCCATGAGCATCGGACCGCCGACGCTCACCCACCTGCTCGCAGCCGACCGGCGCGGCAACGGTCAGAGCGAGTCCGGCAGCGCCCAGGCCCAGACCCGCCAGTGGTTCGAGGCGGAGCCGCTGTGGTTCAAGCGGGCTGTCTTCTACGAGATACACATCCGCGGGTTCTACGACGCCAACGGCGACGGCTCGGGGGACGTCCGCGGAATCACCGAGAAGCTCGACTACCTCCAGTGGCTCGGGATCGACTGCATCTGGCTGCTGCCGTTCTACGAGTCGCCGCTGCGCGACGGCGGCTACGACACCTCCGATTTCACGCGCGTGCATCCTGACTACGGCACGGTCGACGACGTCAAGCAGCTGATCGACGCAGCCCACGCACGCCGGATTCGGGTGATCGCCGACCTCGTCATGAACCACACCTCGAGCGACCACGAGTGGTTTCAGGAGTCACGCTCGGCCCCCGACTCACCCAAGCGGGACTGGTACGTGTGGTCCGACACCAACGATCGCTACCAGGACGCGCGGATCATCTTCATCGACACCGAGCCGTCCAACTGGACCTGGGACCCCGTCGCGGGCGCGTACTACTGGCACCGCTTCTTCTCGCACCAGCCCGACCTCAACTACGACAACCCCGAGGTTCAGGAGGCGATGCTCGGGGTCCTTCGCTTCTGGCTCGAACTCGGGCTCGACGGCCTGCGACTCGACGCCGTGCCGTATCTGTACGAGCGCGAGGGGACGATCTGCGAGAACCTGGCCGAGACGCACGACTACCTCAAGCGCGTCCGTCGCGAGATCGACGAGCGCTTCCCCGACCGGGTGTTGCTGGCCGAGGCGAACCAGTGGCCGGCTGACGTGGTCCAGTACTTCGGTGCCGGCGACGAATGCCAGATGGCATTCCACTTCCCCGTGATGCCACGCATGTTCATGGCGATCCGTCGCGAGGAGGCGGTCCCGATCTACGAGATCCTCGAGCAGACGCCGAAGATCCCGGACACCTCGCAGTGGGGGCTGTTCCTGCGCAACCACGACGAGCTGACGCTCGAGATGGTCACCGACGAGGAACGCGACTACATGTACAAGGAGTACGCCAAGGACCCGCGGATGAAGCTCAACCTCGGCATCCGCCGCCGGCTCGCGCCGCTGCTCGACAACGGCCGCGACGAGATCGAGCTGATGCACGCGATCCTGTTCTCGCTGCCGGGCTCGCCGGTCCTCTACTACGGCGACGAGATCGCGATGGGGGACAACGTGTTCCTTGGCGACCGCGATGGCGTGCGGACCCCGATGCAGTGGACCGGCGACCGCAACGGCGGCTTCTCCCGGGCCGACTTCGCCCAGCTCTACGCGCCGCCGTTGATGGACCCGGTGTACGGGTATCAGGCGGTCAACGTCGAGGCGCAGCTGCGCACGGCGACCTCGCTGCTGCGCTGGATCCACCGCTTCATCGCGCTGCGCAAGGAGCACCCCGTGTTCGGGTTCGGCACCTACGAGCCGATCGAGCCGTCGAATCCGCGGATCTTCGCCCACCTGCGGCGCTTTGAGGATGATCTGGTGCTGTGCGTTCACAACGTCGCGCGCTCGGCGCAGGCCGTCGAGCTCGACCTCAGCGAGCACGAGGGCCGCTACCCGATCGAGCTCTTCGGCCGCTCGCGCTTCCCGCGGATCGGCCAGCTGCCGTATCTGCTGACGCTCGCCCCGCGCGGGTTCTACTGGTTTGAGCTCGTCGCCGGGCAGGAGACGCGAGATGACTGACCCGGCCCCGAGTGCGACCGAGATCGATCAGCTCGTCGACCTCGACGAGCTGATTGAGTGGATCCAGGAGCAGCGCTGGTACGCATCGAAGTCCCGCTCGGTGAGCGGCGTCGAGCTGGTCGAGGGCGTCGTGCTGAACGAGGATCCGATGTTGCTGCTGGCGCTCGTGCAGGCCCGGTTCGCGACAGGTACACACGAGCTGTACCAGCTGCCGCTCGGGCTCGGAGCGTTTGACGCGCTGACCGACCCCGCGCAGGCCCGCCAGCTGCTGCGCCGGATCGACTCGAGCGAGCAGATCGAGACGCCAGAGGGCCGTTTTCAGTTCCACCACGTCGACGGCGTCTCGGCGATCGGTGACCAGACGCCCGTCCGGCCGGTCGGAGTCGAGCAGTCGAACTCGTCGCTGGTATTCGACGAGCAGCTCGTGCTGAAGGTGTTCCGCAAGCTCGAGCCGGGGATCAACCCCGAGCTCGAACTGCTCCGCTTCCTGACCGCGCGCGGCTTCCCCAACATCGCGCCGCTGCACGGCTGGTATGACTACGACGGTCGCGCGTTGGCGGCCACGCTCGGGGTTGCCCAGCGGTTCATGCCCGACGCGGTCGGCGGCTGGGAGCTTGCGCTCGAGCAGATCCAGCGCGATCCCGACACGTTCCTGGCGCTGCTCGGCGAGCTCGGCGACGTCAGCGCTCAGATGCACAACGCGCTCGCATCCGACGCGTCGGACCCGGCCTTCGCGCCCGAGGAGCCAAGCCAGGAGTCGATTGCGCTGCTGACCGCGACGATCGACGAGGACATCGAGCGGATCTTCGTGCGGCTGCCCGACGACGAGCGCCTGGCCCCGATCGCCGGACGCGGTCAGGACGTCCGCGAGCGCCTCGCCGCCCGCTCTCAGATCGGAATCGGCGGCCGTGTGATCCGGACCCACGGCGACTACCACCTCGGTCAGACCCTCCACAGGCCGCGTGGCTGGGTGATCATCGACTTCGAGGGCGAGCCCGCCCGCCCGCTCCCCGAGCGGCGCCAGAAGCGCTCGGCGCTGCGCGACGTGGCGAGCATGCTGCGGTCCTTCGCATACGTCACCTCGGCGGTCGAGCTCCAGCTCGGCGCCCGTGCTCCCGCCGGGTTCGAGCAGTCCGCACGCGAGCGCTTCCTCGCGCGCTACTTCCAGATGATCGATCCCGGGTTGCTGCCCGCGGGCGAGTCGGCGATCGCGAACGTGCTCTCGATCTTCGAGCTCGAGAAGGCGATCTACGAGCTCCGCTACGAGCTCGACAATCGGCCCGATTGGGTGTCGATCCCGGTCGCGGGGATCTCCCGGCTGCTGGAGAGCCAATGATCGCCGCCACCCAAGAGCTCGAAGCGCTCGTTCGCCGCGAGCACCCGAACCCGCACTCGGTGCTCGGTGCGCACGCGACCGGCGACGGCGTCGTGATCCGGGCGCTGCGTCCGGCCGCGTGCGAGGTTACGGCGGCGCTCGACGGTGGCGCCAGCGTCGAGCTCACGCAGATCCATCGCGGCGGCGTGTTCGAGGGCGTCGCAATCGGCGCGGAGCTGCCGCTTCACTATCAGCTCGTCGTCGATTACGGAAATGCGGGCAGCTTCACGATCGAGGACCCGTACGCGTTCGCGCCGACGCTCGGCGAGCTCGACCTGCACCTGATCGGCGAGGGCCGCCACCAGCAGCTCTACGAGAAGCTCGGCGCGCACGTGCTCGAGCACCAGGGCGTCCTCGGGACCGCGTTCGCCGTGTGGGCTCCGGCCGCCCGAGCGATCAGCGTCGTCGGCGACTTCAACTCGTGGGACGGCCGCCTGGACGCGATGCGGACGATGGGTGAAAGCGGCATCTGGGAGCTGTTTCTCCCGGGCGTCGAGCCGGGCGCCCGCTACAAGTACGAGATCCTGACCGGCGACGGTCAGCTGACCCTGAAGGCCGACCCGTACGCACTCGCGACCGAGCATCCGCCGCAGACGGCCTCGATCGTGTTCAAGCCCCGCCACCGATGGAGCAAGCTCGACCGGGAGTGGCTGGCGCGGCGCCGTGAGCGGCTGCCGCTGGCCTCACCGGTTTCGATCTACGAGGTCCACCTCGGCTCCTGGCGGCTGAACACGCTCGAGGGCAACCGCCCGCTGACCTACACCGAGCTCGCCGACGAGCTGTCCGCGTACGTCACCGACATGGGCTTCACGCACGTCGAGCTGCTGCCGGTGATGTCACACCCGTTCAGCGGATCGTGGGGCTACCAGGTGACCGGCTACTACGCGCCGACCCCGCGCTACGGCTCGCCGGACGAGTTCCGCGTGTTCGTCGACCGCATGCATTCCAATGGCGTCGGCGTGATTCTCGACTGGGTGCCCGCGCATTTCCCGCGCGACGAGTTCGCGCTCGCGCGGTTCGACGGTACGGCGCTGTACGAGCACGTCGACCCTCGCCGCGGGGCGCACCCCGACTGGGGCACGCTGGTGTTCAACTACGGGCGCCACGAGGTCCGCAACTTTCTGATCTCAAATGCCCTGTTCTGGCTGGCGCAGTATCACACCGACGGGATCCGGGTCGACGCGGTCGCGTCGATGCTGTACCTCGACTACTCACGCAACGAGGGGGAGTGGGTTCCGAACGCGTTCGGTGGGCGCGAGGATCTCGATGCGGTCGCCTTCCTGAAGCAGCTCAACGAGGTCATGTATGCGCACGAGCCCGGCATCATCTCCGCCGCGGAGGAGTCGACGGCGTGGCCCGGCGTCTCCCGCCCGACCTACCTCGGCGGGCTCGGTTTCGGGTTCAAATGGAACATGGGCTGGATGCACGACACGCTGCGCTACTTCCAGCAGGATCCGATCTATCGCCGCTATCACCATCACGAGCTGACCTTCAGCCTGATGTACGCGTTCAGCGAGAACTTCATCCTGCCGCTGTCGCACGATGAGGTCGTTCACGGCAAGGGCTCGCTGTACGCGAAGATGCCGGGCGATCGGTGGCAGAAGCACGCCAACCTGCGCGCGTTGTACGCCTACATGTGGGCACATCCCGGCAAGAAGCTGCTGTTCATGGGCGGCGAGCTCGCGCAGGAGGCCGAGTGGAGTCATGAGCGCTCGCTCGACTGGCACCTGCTCGAGTCCGAGGCAAACGCCGGGATCCAGCGCCTGGTCCGCGACCTCAATCGCTGCTACCGCGAGGAGCCGGCGCTGTGGGAGGTCGACTCCGACCCGTCGGGGTTCTGGTGGATCGAGCCCAACGACGCCGACAGCAACGTGATCGCGTTCGCGCGACGTTCGCGCGACGGCGACCGCATCGTCGTGTTCGTGGCCAACCTGTCGCCGGTCCCGCGCCACGGATATCGGCTCGGACTCCCGCGCGCGTGCAACTGGCGCGAGGCGCTGAACACCGACTCGTCGTTCTACGGCGGCAGCGATCAGGGTAATCTCGGCGGCGTGCAGCCAGACCCGGTCCCGTGGCACGGCCAGCCCGTCTCGGCCGAGGTGACGCTCCCTCCGCTGGCCGCAATCTGGCTTGTCCCCGAGTGATAGCGCCCTGGAAGCCTTGAGCGCATGACCGAGGCGTGGCCGGGGAGCCCGTACCCGCTCGGGGCGACGTGGGACGGCGGCGGCACCAACTTCTCGCTGTTCACCGAGCACGCCGAGCGCGTCGAGCTGTGCCTGTTCGATGACGAGGGCGAGGAGACGCGAATCGAGCTGACCGAACGGCGCGCGCTCAACTGGCATTGCTACGTGCCCGGGATCGGACCCGGTCAGCGCTACGGCTACCGGGTATACGGCCGGTACGCGCCGACGGAGGGCGATCGCTTCAACCCCGCCAAGCTGCTGATCGACCCCTACGCGAAGGCGATCGAGGGAGTCGTCGACTGGGCGCACGACGCCAACGTGCTGCCGTACGTGCCGGTCGGGACCGATGAGGCCGACCTCGAGCTCGACGACGAGGACGACGCCCCCGCGATGCCGAAGTCGATCGTGATCGACGACGCCTTCCTGTGGGAGGGCGATCGCCCGCCGCGGATTCCGTTCGCGCAGACGATCATCTATGAGGCGCACGTCAAGGGCTTCACGATGCGCCACCCGAGCGTCCGCGAGGATCTGCGTGGCACCTTCGCCGGGCTCGCCTCCGACGAGGCGATCGCTTACCTGACCGATCTCGGCGTGACCGCGGTCGAGCTGCTGCCCGTACACCACATCTCCAGCGAGGCGTTCCTCGTCGATCGCAGCCTCACCAACTACTGGGGCTACAGCACGATCGGGTACTTCGCGCCCCATTCGGAGTACTCGGCGACCGGGCGGCGCGGCGAGCAGGTGCGCGAGTTCAAGGGGATGGTCAAGGCGCTTCACCGCGCCGGCATCGAGGTGATCCTCGACGTCGTCTACAACCACACGGCCGAGGGAAACCACCTCGGCCCGATGCTCTCGTTCAAGGGCGTCGACAACCGTGCCTACTACCGGCTGATGCCCGACGACCAGCGTCACTACATGGACTTCACGGGGACCGGCAACTCGCTCAACCCCGTCCATCCGAGCGTGCTTCGGCTGATCATGGACTCGCTGCGCTACTGGGTCACCGAGTGCCATGTCGACGGCTTCCGCTTCGACCTGGCATCGGCGCTCGCGCGCGAGTTCTTCGACGTCGACCGCCTGTCGGCGTTCTTCGACACGATCCACCAGGACCCGGTGGTCTCGCAGGTCAAGCTGATCGCCGAGCCGTGGGACGTTGGCCCCGGTGGTTACCAGGTCGGCAACTTTCCGATTCTGTGGTCGGAGTGGAACGGCGTCTACCGCGACGCCATCCGCGACTTCTGGCGCGGCCACTCGAACTGTGGCGAGTTCGCCGAGCGGCTGGCCGGCTCGGCCGACCTGTATGAGGCGGACGGCCGCGAGCCGTTCGCGTCGATCAACTTCATCACCGCTCACGACGGCTTCACGCTCGCCGACCTCGTCTCTTACGACGGCAAGCACAACGACGCCAACCAGGAGGGCAACCGCGACGGGACCGACGACAACCGCTCGTGGAATTGCGGGGCCGAGGGCGAGACCGACGACCCCGAGGTGCTCGAGCTGCGCGCGCGCCAGCAGCGGAACTTCCTGACCACGTTGTTCGTCTCGCAGGGGACGCCGATGCTGCTCGGAGGCGACGAGCGGGGCCGCACCCAGAACGGCAACAACAACGCCTGGTGCCAGGACAACGAGATCTCGTGGTATCGCTGGAGCGCCCGCCCTGATGCCGAAGCACTGCGCGACTTCACCCGACGGCTGATCGCGCTGCGGCGTGATCACCGCGTGTTCAGCCGAGCCCACTTCCTGCGTGGCAAGGAGCTGAAGGGCTCGGGCCTGCCCGACGTCTGGTGGTTCCGTCCCGACGGGCTGAAGATGACCCGCCGCGACTGGCAGGACGGCGAGCATACGCTCGGGATGTTCCTGAACGGGCAGGAGATCCTCACCCGCGGGCCCTACGGCGAGGAGATCGTCGATGACTCGTTCGTTCTGCTGTTCAACGGTCACTACGAGGACCGCGCGTTTATGCTCCCGCGCCGGCGCTTCGGCGCCCAGTGGGCACTCGAGCTCTCGACCGTCCAGCCCCGCGCCGAGCCGGGCAGCGCCCGGTTCGGGGCGCGGACCGAGGTGACGGTCGAGGCGCGCTCGATCCTGATCTGCAAGCGCGTCACGTGAGCGAGCTGCGCGTCACGTGAGCGAGCTGCGCGCGACCTACCGGCTCCAGCTGACGCCGGAGTTCGGGTTCGCGGCCGCCCGCGAGCTGGCGCCGTATCTCCGCGACCTCGGCATCTCGCACCTGTACCTGTCGCCGTCGATGCAGGCTCGATCGGGCTCGACCCATGGCTATGACGTCGTCGATCCGGGCACGGTGTCGGACTCGCTCGGCGGCGCGGAGGAGTTCCGGCGGCTGGCGGCGACCGTCCGCGACGCGGGCATGGGGATCGTGCTCGACATCGTGCCCAACCACATGGCCGCCTCGGAGGAGAACCGCTACTGGGCCGACGAGGCGCTGCGCGCCAAGTTCTTCGATCTCGACCCTGTCACGGGCACCTGGCGCCGGTTCTTCGACATCGACGAGCTGGCGGGCGTGCGCCAGGAGGATCCCGACGTGTTCGCGGAAACCCACGAGCTGGTTCTGTCGCTGGTCCGCGAGGGGCTGGTCGATGCCCTTCGAATCGACCACCCAGATGGGCTCGCCGACCCAGCCGGCTACCTCGCCGCACTGCGCGAGGCGGGCGTCGAGCGTGTCTGGGTCGAAAAGATCCTCGACCCGGGCGAGCGACTGCGCGACTGGCCGGTGTCCGGAACCGTCGGCTATGAGTTCCTCAACGACCTCACGGCACTGTTCGTCGATCCCACCGGCGAGCCGGAGCTGACGGCGCTGTGGCACGAGCTCTCCGGAGACCCGCGACCGTTCGGCGAGTTCGCGCGCGAGGCGAAGCTCGAGCAGGCGCGCGGAACGTTCTCGGCCGAGGTGCAGCGCTTGCATCGGCTGGCACCGCAGTTCAGCGATGCGACGCTGGCGGAGGCGGTTGCATCGCTCCCGGTCTACCGGACGTACGTGACGCCCTCGTCTGGGGGCATCGCTCCCGAGGACCGCGCGGTGATCACCGGCGCGGAGCTCGATCCCGGTCTCGCTGACGTCCTCTCGCTCAGCGCCCCGGCCCCGGCCGAGCTCGTCGTCCGCTTCCAGCAGACGACCCCGCCGGTGATGGCGAAGGGGGTCGAGGACACGGCCTTCTATCGCTATTGCCGCCTGCTCGCGCTCAATGACGTCGGTGGCGATCCGAGCCGGTTCGGGATCGACGTCGAGCAGTTCCACGCGGCCTGCACGGAGCGCGCCGAGCGCTTCCCGCAGGCGATGCTCACAACCCAGACGCACGACACGAAGCGATCGGGCGACGTGCGCGCGCGGATCGGCGTGCTGTCCTCGATCGCCGGCGAGTGGGCGGCCGCCGTGCGCCGGTGGATGGCGATCACCGAGTCGCTGCGCTCGGCAGGCGCGCCCGACGACGCAGAGCGCTACTTCATCTTCCAGACGCTGGTCGGGGCATGGCCGCTCGAGCCCGCGCGGCTGCAGGCCTACATGCAGAAGGCCCTGCGCGAGGCCAAGCGCAACACGAGCTGGGTGCAGCAGAACCGCGAGTGGGAGGACGCCGTCGCGAGCTTCTGCGGCGCGCTGCTGTCGCACACCGACTTCCTCGCCGAGTTCGAGCCGCTCGCCGCGCGCGTCGCGCAGCTCGGCGATCGTGCTGGGCTCGGGCAGCTGGTGCTGAAGCTGACGACGCCCGGCATCCCGGACACCTACTGGGGCGACGAGCTGCCGATGCTCGCGCTGGTCGATCCCGACAACCGCCGGCCGGTCGACTGGGGCTGGCATCGGGCGATGCTTCATCGCCTGATGGGGGGCGCGCCGCCCGATTCGCGGACGATCAAGCTGTTCGTCGCAATGCGACTGCTGGGCCTGCGCGCGCGGCGACCCGAGCCATTCCTCGCCGGCGACTACGAGCCGCTGGCCGCCGGCGAGCACGTTTGCGCGTTCATCCGCGGCGGTCAGGTGCTGGTCGCGGTCGCGGTCCGGCCGTGGGTGCCCGAGGGCGAGCTCGCCGGTGTCGCGGGCGACTGGCGCGACGTATTCAGCGGCGAGGAGCGCTCGCTGAGCGCGTCGGCGGCGCTTGCGGCGCTGCTCGGCGAGCGCGGCTTCGCAGTCCTGGAGCGCGCGTGACGCCGGCGCGGATCCGTCAGGTCGTACTCGCGGCACGCGACCTCGACGCGGTCGCTGCGCGCCTGCGCAGCGAGCTCGGGCTGGGCGAGCAGTTCTCGGATCCCGCGGTCGGCCACTTCGGCTTGCGCAACGCCGTGTTCGCGCTTCAGGACGCGTTCCTCGAGGTGATCTCGCCGACCCGTCCCGACACAGCCGCCGGGCGGCTGCTCGAACGCCGGGGCGGCGACTGCGGCTACATGGTGATGTTCCAGGTCGACGACATTGCAGCCGCGCGCCGCCGCGCGGCTGACGGGGGCGTGCGCGAGGTGTTCGACGTCACGCTGCCCGACATCGAGGAGGTCCACCTCCACCCGGCCGACATCGGGGCGGCGATCGTCTCGCTGAGCTCGCCGCACCCGCCGGACGCGTGGCGCTGGGGCGGCCCGCGCGCGCAGCAGCGGGCGGCGCCGCTGACGCTCGACGGGATCACCGTCGCGGCGGATGACCCGGGCGCTCTCGGCGGTCGCTGGGAGGCGGTGCTCGGTGAGGCGGTTGGCGTGAGCTTCGTCACCGACCCCGGTCCGGCCCGGCTGGTGCAGGTGCGGTTGGCCGGATCAGGGGCCGGCCGGGCGGTGTCGGTCGCGGGCGTGCGTTTCGAGCTACTGTAAGATTCGCGCCAGGGCCATGAACGGAACGTAGGTTGCTCGATTGGGGGACTGATGCAGCGGCTGTTTGCGCTTGATCGGATCGGAAAGTCGGCGTTCGCGCCGAGCCGGTGTCTACTCACCTGGGTCGTCGCGGCCGCGGCGCTAGCGGCGCTCGGGGTGGCATCGCTGGCGAGCGCCCGGCGGTCTCAGCGAAGCGTGCAGTTCACGATCGCCAGCCCGCGCGGACATGCGCGGCTTCGCCACGGCCCGGTCTCGATCCGGATCACGGCCGCCCCCGGTACGAGGCTCGTCAAGGCGACGCTGAACGGCGACGCGATCACATCATCTCTGCGGCAGGCAAAGCCGCGCACGTGGACGCTTCAGGCCTCGCCCAACTTCGGTCTGCGGCACGGACGCAACACCCTCCGGGTGGCGGCCGCCGCGCACGGCGCCACGACGACGCGGGTGCGGCGGTTCGTGCTGGCGGGCAGCTGGCCGCTCGCGGCCGCCGGGCTCGACCAGCGCGTGCCGGTCGGCACAACCGTCCGCCTGAGCGGCCTGCGTTCGGCGCTGCCGCCCGCGACCGGGCGCGGCGGCTCGCTCAAGTACAGCTGGAGCGTCGTCAGCGCGCCGCCGCCGAGCGACGCCGCCGTCGGCAACCCCGACGGGACGCCCGAGACCGGGATCAACAAGCCCGGCGAGACCAAGCGCCAGGGGGCGCTCGGAGGTGCACTGACCGCAACACCGACCGCTCGCGCCGATGAGCCGGGCGACTACACGTTCCGCCTGACGGTGACCGCGCCGGACGGCCGCAAGGGCTCTGACCTCGTCGAGGTTCGCGCCGATCCGCCGCCGCTGGTCCCGGTCGACACGATGGCGGTCGACCCGAACGGCTCGGGCGCTCACGGGATTCTCGTCGGCGACCGCTTCATCAAGGGCTCGCCCGACAAGTGGCTCCAAGTCGCCGTCTTCAAGCGCGACACGCTCGAGTACATGCCGAATCTCAGCCACGAGTACGACTGCCCGGGGACGACCAGCCGGCCGTTCGTAAGCGCGGCGTCGTTCTTCGTGAGCTGTTACAGCCAGGTCCAGGCCGATCTCAAACGGCTCGACGACTCCTACCTCGTGATCGCCGCCAACCAGCCCGGGAGCCCTGATTCGACGGTCCAGCCGCCGATCGGCATGGAAAGCGCGCTTCACGGCGTCGGGCTGCCCCCGATCACGTACCGCGGCGATCCGAGCCACAAACTGCTGCGCGGCACCTACTCGGCGATCGGGCTGCCGGGTGGCGGTGCTGGAACTGGCAGCCAGAACGCCGGCGATCCACTCGGCTCCCAGCACGCCGGCGACGGCGCGCTGAAGGGATACCTCGTGCGCGACAACAAGGACCACTACGGCTACACGACCCCCGACCGGATCGAGTTCAACACCCAGGCGCCGGGATCGACCGACTGCGACGGCTGCTCCGCGCAGGTCAACGTCGTCCAGGTCGGCGAGCACAAGATCTCGATCAACCCGAAGTTCTGCTGCGGGTTCTTCCACGTCGTCGTGCTCGACCGCCGGACGCTCGCGGTGATGGCAAACAAAGCCTTCTATCCGGTCACCGACGCGGATCTGGCAGCGATGCGCGACACCCTGAAGGCGGCCAACGACGCCGGCAACAAGCTCGTGATCATCACCAGCCGGGGCTTTACCGGAAAGACGAGCGGCGACTACACAGACGCTGAGAACGCGACCGTCGCGAGCCTCGCCGATCAGATCGAGAACGTCGGCGGCACGCGGACGCACTTCTTCGACGCGATCAACCGAACTCCCGATGATCTCTCCTACACGCTCATCGGCGGCTCGAAGCTCGGCGCGGCCCACGGGCTCGAGAGCGTCAAGGGAGGAACCACTCGAGGCGGTTTCAACACGACGCCGCTCAAGGGCGAGCTCTCGCGCGACGACAACTTCAACTACCAGCTCCAGGGGTCCGAGGCCGCCGGCGTGCCCGAGAACGTCGGGTCGCGCGTCACGGCGGCCATGAACCAGGCGCCGACGCCATGGCCGGAGCAGGGCAACCCAGGACGGACCGCGGCGATCAAGTGGATCGGTACCCACGTCCCGTTGCTGGACTCCCCCGACCCGCGTGCGCAGTACTACACGATCCCCTACTCATTCGGGACTTGGGAGCGGATCCGCCAGGACATCGACGATTCCAAGCTGGTGCCGTTCGAGGCCGGCCACGGCTTCACCGAAGCCGACCTCGGCTGGGCCAAGGGCGAGCTGCGCCAGGAGATCGAATGGCTCGAGGCGGTCAACGACCGGATGGCCGTGCTCGCGCAGCCGTTCGCCGACACCGGGCTCGCACAGTGGGCCTCACTGCAGCAGATCTCGCACCGCGTAAACGACGTCGTCAAGGTCGCCGACCAACGCTCGCAGCAGTCGATCAAGCGCTACTTCGAGGGCGTCAACGACGTGCTCAAGGAGACACCGCTTGAGATCGGCGCGCTGATCGGGGCGCTCGAGGCCGAGTATCAGACGTTCGCCGAGCTGGTGGAGATCAACAACGGTGAGCACCCCGAGAACGCGGCCGCCGTCTACACGGCCAAGACCGACGAGCTCGGAACCGAGCTAGCGGCCCGCCTCGATGAGATCCGCAAGTTCCTCAGCCGCCAGGCGCCGGAGGTGATCGAGGCCGACTACGGGAAGCTGAAGCTCGTCGGAAGCTGCTTCCGCGGGATCGGCTGCCCCAACCCCATCAACGAGTGGCAGATCACCAACACGGACATCAACAAGGCCGCCAAGGTACTCCAGGCGGGCGCCGAGGTGAACTTCTGGGGCGCGCTGCTCGGCGCCAAGTACACCGCCTATGACCTGCTGCCCTCCAGCCAATACAAGACCCCGGGCAAGCGCTACGTCGAGGGTGCCTTCTTCGACCTCCGCTGCCCGTTCGTCAAGGAGCCGGCGAGCGCGATGGTGACGAGGCCGATCCAGCTCGATCTCTCCCAGAACCCCAACCACGCCAACGACCGCTACGACATCTGGGCGATGGGCTTCCTGACCCACGCGGGGACGCTCACCGACGGATACATGATGAACATCCCGGGCAACGACCCCGACACCGGCAAGCCGATCACCGATCGCGTATTCGGTCCGGTCAACCCGGCCGGCGACCTCGACAAGGGCGGCCTTGGCGTCTACCCCGAGGCCTTCTTCCGCCAGTACTTCACGATCCACGGCCTCGACCACTACCCCCTGAAGGATTCGCCCGGCGGTCGCTGGCGCAGCGACGAGGGCGCCTGCACCGAGTAGCGCGCCTCGGGCTTCGCCCGAGCGCCGACGCCGCCCCCGCGGGCGCCCGCCCGGTAGGGTCCCGGTCCGCGGTATGCGCGTTCTGCTGATCTCCTGGGAGTACCCGCCCGTGATCGAGGGCGGGCTCGCGCGTCACGTGCGCAAGCTGTCCGAGCACCTCGTGGCGGAGGGCGTCGAGGTACACGTCGTGACTCGTGGCGGCGGCCATCTCGCCGCCGTGGAGGAGCGTCACGGGGTGATCGTCCATCGCGTCCGCGAGCCCGAGTTCCCGAAGGACCCGAAGGCGTTCGTTGGGTGGGTGCAGACGATGAACGCCGATATGCGCGAGCTCGGCGTGGAGCTCTGCGAGCAGTCGCAGTTCGATCTGATCCACTCGCACGACTGGCTAGTCGCCGGCGCCGCCGAGCGGATCGCGCGCCGTTTCAGGCGGCCGTGGCTGACGACCGTCCACGCGACTGAGTTCGGCCGCCATCAGGGCTGGGTCCAGAACCATCCCCAATCGCACATCCACGCCGTCGAGCGCTCGATGGTTCGCCGCGCCGACCGCGTGATCACCTGCTCGAACTACATGCGCAGCCACGTCTCGTCGGTGTTCGGCGTCTCGCCGGACCGCGTGACCGTGATCCCCAATGGGATCGACCCTCGCGACCTCGAGCCGGTCGTGCCCGACCTGCCGGGATTGCGCGAGCGCTTCGCGGCCCCGGACGAACTGCTCGTGCTGCTGGTCGGCCGGCTCGTCTACGAGAAGGGCTTCCATCTCGCGCTCGACGCGCTGGCACCGGTGATCCGGCGGCTTGGGCGGGTGCGGTTCGTCGTCGCCGGGACCGGCACGGCCGAGGCCGAGCTCAAGCGTCAGGCCCGCCGACTCAAGCTCACGCGCCACGGAACGTTCCTCGGTTGGGTCGGCGATGACATGCTGCACTCGCTCTACCGGGTCTCGGACCTGTGCATCGTGCCGTCGATCTATGAGCCGTTCGGCCTGGTGGCGCTCGAGGCGATGGCGTCGGGATGTCTGTGCGTCGTCGCCGCCACCGGCGGCCTGCGCGAGGTCGTGCCCGGCGACGGCAGCGTCGGCCTGCGCTTCCGTTCGCGTGACTCATCGGCACTCGAGGCCGTGCTCGAGCAGGTGCTCGTTGACGACGTGACCCGCGCCCAGGTCGTCGCCGAAGCTCGCGAGCACATCCTCCTGTTCGACTGGCGCGAGGTTGCCAGCCGCACCTGCGAGGTGTACGGGCAGCTCGCACGCGCAGCGCTTTCGCCGCGTTAGTCAGCCACACGGCGCGACCGTGTCGCACCCGCCGGCGAATATCTGAACCGACACATTTGACATTTGCTGGCGGTGCGGCGATGATGCGCGCCAAGGACTCCTGGCCGGGCGCACTCCGACGCCAGGGAGCTGAGTATTCGGGGCCAAGCTGTCAAAGGGTGGGTTACGCCTGCGCGTGACCTTACATCCGGGGCATGGCTCCGCGATCAACTAAATATGAGGAGGCAGTGTCTTCCATGTTCCGCAAGCTCACGAAGCAGCGCGGGATTGTCATGCTGTGCGCGATCGCGGCGCTGGCGCTCGCCGGCGGTGCATATGCGTTCCTGAGCGCGAGCGGCTCCGGCACCGGGTCGGGCACCGTGTCAGCGACCAACTCGGCGATGACACTGTCAGCATCGGGCTCGTCGACGGACTCGAGCGCAGCGATCCCGGGGCTGAGCAAGCTTGGTGACTCCGAGACGTTCTACATCTGGGCCGGCCAGAGCGCGAGCCCACAGGAGACCCCGACCGTGACCACGACGGTCGCGGCGAGCAGCACGAGCTGCCCCGCAGGGTCGTTCACGCTCGGCTCGTCGAGCGGCTCCAACACTCACCAGGTGAGCACCGCGGTCGAAGTGCCCTCCGGGTCGGGCAAGACCAGTATCGGTTCCGACAAGGTGTTCTTCAACGACACGCCAACGGCTGATCAGACGGCCTGCGAGTCCGGCTACTCGCTGAGCTTCTCCACGCCATAGCCGTTGCCCAAGCTGAAGGAGGGGCGACCCTGATCCGCCCCTCCTTCACCCTTTTCTGAGGTCACTGCCCCCGAGTCACACTCCGGATCGATCGACATGCTCCCGCGCCAGACCGCGAACCGCGCCAGACGGCCCCGTGCCGCGCTGGTCGTGGTCGCCGTCCTGATCGCTTTCGCAGCGGGCACGGTCGTGTATGCGTCCGCGAGCGGCCCTCCCTTCTCGTTGGCGGCGGCGCCGGCAACGCAGACGATCGACTTGGGCGATCCGGCGATCTACACGGTCGCGATCGCACCCCAGAGCGGCTTCAGCGCGGCCGTGACGCTGACGGCCAAGAACCTTCCCAAGAACATGCTGCCGGTCTGGAGCGTCTCCGGCAAGCTCACCGCCGGCGCCACCGTCACGGTCCCCGCGGGTTCGGGGACCCGAACCGCGACGTTGACGCTCGCCGGGGCAGCGCCCGCCGGGAGCTACACGGTCACGGTCAGCGGCGCCGCCACCGGCGGCTCGAACTCGACCACGCTCCAGCTCGTCGTCAAGAGCCCGAGTTCGCCGGACTTCCTGCTACTCGTGGCGCCGCCCTCGACGGTTACAGCAGGGCAGTCGACGAGTACGCTGGTGCTGATCGCGCGAGAGAAGTGGGCGGGCAACGTGACGCTCGGACCGGTCACGGGCCTGCCGTCCGGCGCGACCGCGACCGTGACACCGAGCTCGACGCCAGGGATCCTCGCGACGCTCACGATCAAGACCCAGACGAGCACGCCCGGCGGCACCTACACGCCGGTGCTCCAGGGCAGCGCGGTGCTGTCGGGCAAGACGACGTCGCTCAACTACGCATCCTTCACGCTGAACGTTCAGGGCGGCCAGGCGCAGTCCTTCCCGATCGCGGGGAACCTGTCCTCGCCGCTGATGCCCGGAGTCGGCGGCACCCAGGCGCTCAACCTCTCGATCACGAACCCGTACAGCACGGCGCTGACCGTCAGCAACATCCAGGTCGCGCTCAGCTCGGTCACGCAAACTCCGGCCGGATCCGCGGCCGGCTCGTGCAATCAGACCGGATCGCAGAGCCCGAACTTCCAAATCAACAACCTTCCGTCGACCTACTCGGTCCAGGTGCCACCGGGTGCGACACAGCCGCTCAGCGCGCTAGGCAGCGGCCAGGAGCCGTCCGTCACGTGGCTCGATCAGAACTGGGCCCAGAACGGCTGCCTCGGCGCGACCCTTCATTTCACCTATTCGGGGAACGGGCAGTACTGATGCGCGGCCGGCGAGCCTTGATCAAGGGGACAGTGACGATCCTCGCCGTGCTCGCACTTGCGGGCGGGGCGCTCGCCTACTTCACCTCGACCGGCTCCGGCGCCGCCAGCGGCGACACCAGCATCAGCCTGAGCGGCGTCACCGTCACCGGGACGACGGGCACGGAGTCGCTGCTGCCGACGGGTACGGCGACCGGTGACATCAACCTGACTCTGACCAATCCGAACTCGAGTAGCGTGCACATCAACTCGCTCGCGCTTGACACCGGTCAGGGCGTCGGCGGGTTCTCCGCCAATGCCGGCAGCTGTGCGCTCAGCTTCGCGACCCAAACCAATGGTGGCAACGGCTGGACGATCTCCGACGGCGGTTCGCTTCCGCTTGACCTGACTGGCTCGGTGACGATGGGAACGAGCGCCGCGAGCAGCTGCCAGGGTCAGACCTTCACCGTCCACCTGCGGGCCTCATAGCGATGCGCGGGCTGATAAATGCACTGCGCTCGCACAGGCGGATCGCGATCGCCGTGGCGCTCGTGCTGTTGCTCAACTGCGCCGGTGCGCTCGCCTACTTCCTCGGCACGCTCGCGTCGGCGAGCAACGCGACGGCGGCGGCGGGATCGCTTCCTACCGCCAACACGCCGTCCGCGAGCTTCTCGGGCGGCAACGTGACCGTCAGCTGGAGCCAGAACACCGTCGGCGCCCAGCTGCTCGGCCAGTACGCGGGCGGCGGCTACGCCGTCAAGCGCTACCCCGCTTCAGGCGGTGGTGGCGTCACTCCGGGTGCGGGGTGCGACACGACCATCAGCGGCTCCTCCTCGACCCTGAGCTGCACCGAGACCAACGTACCGTCCGGGGGCTGGACCTACACCGTCACGCCGGTGCTGAACAACTGGGTCGGGACCGAGAGTGCCCCGAGCTCACCGGTGACGACAACGGTGATCGCGCTTGCGAACCCCGCCAACAACTCGGCCACCAGCGACAACACGCCGACGGTCAGCGGGACGACCAACGGCACCACGACCGTGGCCGTGAAGATCTACAGCGGTACCGGAACCGGCGGCACGCTGGTACAGACGCTGACGGCGACGCCGAGTAGCGGTAGCTGGTCGGTCGCGCCGAGCAACGCTCTGGCCGACGGCGTCTACACCGCACAGGCCGGCGAGGACGCGGCCACCAGCAACACCTCGACCTTCACCGTCGATACCACGGCGCCCGTGGGCGGCAGCATCGTCGCCAACAACAGCTCGAGCACGAGCCAGAACGGGACCGGCACGATTCCGCTGAACGTCACCAACTTCAGCGACAGCGGCAGCGGGATCCAATCGAACACGATCACGCGCGCGTCCGGCACCTTCAGCGGCGGCAGCTGCGGGACGCTGTCGGGCTCGACGCCGGTGACCGTCTCGGGCGGCAACGACTCCGCAGCGCTCGGCACCGGCTGCTACCAGTACACGCTGACCGGCACCGATAAGGCGGGGAACACGGCGAGCGCCCACAGCGCCGTCGTCCAGGTGGACACGACTCCGACCGCGGCCGTGACCACCAGCGGGCTGTTCAGCTCGACGAGCACCGTCTACGGCAGTGAGCAGTCATGGGTGGGCCCGATCACCGGCACCGCCACCGCCCCCTCCGGCATCAAGTCGGTCGCGGTCAGCATCCAGCAGGGCACCGGCGCCAGCAGCTGCTGGACCGGAACCGGATCCAACTTCACCGCTTCGTGCCCGAACCCCGTCCCGGTCACGAGCGGCACGACCAGCTGGTCATTGAACTTCCCGGTCGGGAACTTCCCGGCCGGCGGCCCCTACACGATCACCGCCACGGCGACCAGCGAGGCGGGCAGCACGGGCAGCGGCAGCTCGACCGCCGACATCGACTACGACCCCGCGCACACGCTGTTCGTGGCGCCGACGGGCGACGACACCAACGGCAATGGGACCACGAGCGCACCGTTCGCGACGATCTCCAAGGCGGTCAGCTCCTCGACGTCCACCTTCAACGTGATCGCGGTTGCGGCGGGGACCTACAACGAGACGGTCGGCTACAGCACCGGCGCCACCAGCCTCACGATCCGCGGCGGCTATTCGGGCAGCAGCTGGCTGCGGGCCGCGCCTGGCACCAACACCGTCACGATCAACGGCCAGGGCAGCGCCGGCCCCGCCAACGCCCAGAGCATGGTCGGCGTGTTCGTCGGCCCCGGCTTCAACGCGGCGCTGCAGCAGCTTACGATCAACTCGGGGGCCCCCGCGACCACCCGCAACCTCACGCCGGGCAGCGCCTACGCCGTTCTCGTCAACGGCGGCAGCGCGGGCGGAACGGCGACAACGATCACAAACTCCGTGATCGCCGCCTCGCCTGGACAGCCGGGGCTCAACGGCACCAACGGCACCAGCCCGCTGTTCGGGTGCGTTGGCTCGGCCGGCACGCCGCAGAGCACATCGACCACAGCCGCATGCACCCCTGGACCCACCAACCTCGGCACGTCCGACGGGGGAAGCGGTGGCGCCGGAGCGCCCAGCGGCGCCAACAACGGTGCAGCCGGGGGCAATGGCGGCGACTACACGTCGGGAACCCCGGGGTCGGGCGGCGCCGGCGGCATCTTCAGCCCGATCACGCAGGCCATCGGCGGACAGGGTGGCGCCGCCGGAGCCGCCGGAATCGCGGGAGTGGGCGGAATCAGCGATCCGACGACCGGCGTCACTAACAACTGGAGCGCCTCCAACGGCACCTTCGGCGGAGTCGGCGGAGTGGGGGTCGGCGGTGGTGGTGGCGGCGGCGGCTACTCGGGGGCATCCTCGACCGCCGGCGCCAGCGGCGGTGGCGGCGGTGGCGGCGGCCTCGGCGGCCAGTCGGGTGAGGGTGGCACCGGCGGCGCCGGCTCATTCGCAATCTGGGCCTTCAACACCAGCATCGCCGTCACCGGCTCGACGCTGACCGTCGCCCTCGGCGGCACCGGCGGTCATGGCAACACCGGTGGCACGGGCGGCAAGGGCGGCAGCGGCGGCGCCGGGGCGAAGAACAACGGCAACGGCGGCGACAGCGCGGGTGGCGGTGGCGGTGGTGGCGGCGGCGGCAGCGGCGGCACCGGCGGCGGAGCGGGCGGTCCATCGGTCGTGATCGTCCACCGCGGGACCGGCTCGACCCTCACCACGAGCGTCACCAACAACCTTCCCACCAGCACGACGGTCGGTTTGACCAACGGCGCGGGCGGCGGCGCGGGCGGCGCCGGCGCCGCCGGCGGCAACGGCGGCAACAGTGGCGGTACCGGCACCGGCACCGGTGGAGCCGGCACCACCGGCGCCACCGGCAACACCGGCGCGGACGGCAACCCCGGTCAGAACGGCTTGGTCTGCGACCTCTGGACCGGCGGTACCGCCTGCTCGTAGCGCCCTCGGTGGCCCGGGGCGTTGGGTTTCCGGGGAGCGGGGCGGCTGTCCGCGGGCGGGCGGCGGGCCGGGGCGGTCGCTACCGCGGGGCGGGGCGGTCACAACCGGGGGCGGGGCGGTCGCTTCGCGCCCGGGCTCGGGCCGGCGGGCGGCTTCGCTGGCGGCGCGCTCGGGCCGGCGGGCGGCTTCGCTGGCGGCGCGCTGAAAGGGACTGAGGGCCGCCTTGCGGGTCCTCGTGGGGCACCCACATGTGGATCTCTTCAACCCGCTGGTCAAGTGGATCTCTTCAACCCGCCCGTCAACGTGACGCTCGACTCTCGCACGGGCGCGAGTGGCACGTTGACGGCGTGGGGCGCCGTGAATGTCCCACTCGAGGTCTCCGCCGGCTCGAGTGGCACGTTGACGGCCAGACCCGGGCCCACCGCACCCTTCCCCTCCCTGCGCCGTCAGCGAGGCCGACCACCAGCCCACGCCCCACCCGACTCACCCCGGCCAGCTCGCGACCGGCCGATCCGGCGACCCCCCTGTCCCCGCACCCGCCCCGGCTCCCCGCGACTGCACCGCCGCCTCCCCGCGACTGCACCGCCCCCCGCGATCGCTACCGGTCAGTCGTGGCGATCTCCAGGGAGCTTGTCGACAAGGCCCTCGAGCTCGTCGATCAAGTCCGACACCCGCTTGGCCACCGGATGATCCCGAGCTCCTGACAGCCGGTCGGCGAGCTCGTCCCGGGCGTCGGCCAGGATCTTGCCGAAGCTGTCATCAGTCTTGATGTAGCCGAGCTCCTCGTCCGACGGCCGCTCGGGGCGGGCCGCGGCCGCCGCCTCTCGGGCCGCCCGCCGTGCCTGCTCGCGCCTCAGCTGTGCTTCGCGGATCTGCCGCTCGAGATCAGCCAGCCGCGCATCCGCGCGCGGATCCGATCGCCCGCTCGTGCGCGGCGGTGCTGAACCGCTCGGCCGCGGAGGCGCCGAGCCGCTCGTCCGAGCGCGCTGGCTCCCGCCCCCTGCGCTGCCCCCGCGCAGTCGCCTGACCTGCGCGTAGGCGTCTTGCACCTCCTCGAACCGACGCTCTGACTCCTCCGAGCCGCCGTTGTGATCCGGGTGGTGAAGCTGAACCAGCCGACGGTAGGCGGAGCGGATCTCCGCGTCCGAAGCGCTGGGGCTCACCCCGAGGGTCTTGTACGGATCCGCCATCGCCGTGAACAGTAGAGGCCCGCAGGGCGCGAAGGGCTTCGCCGCCGAGCGCGAAGGGCGTGACCGCAAGGCGCGAAGCGGAAGCTCGTGGCGCGCGAAGCGGTTCACCGCCGCTTCACACCGAGGACTCCCCGCGGCCACATCTGAGCGGCCGCCCGGCCTTACCTTCAGCCGCTCGCGACGCTACAGCGACACCGGCAGCACGAGCTGCCACGGAGGTGATCGGTTCTAGCTGAGTAAGCGCGCTGGAGGGGCAGCGCGCGGCAGGGGTGGCGCACAAACAAGGGCCCGGTACTCGGACCGGGCCCTTCCCCTTAAGGAAGAGGGCCCGGATCGCTCCGGGCCCTCTCCATTCAAGACGAGGGCCCGGATTGCTCCGGGCCCTCGAAGACTCGCCCGCTAGGGCGAAGACAGATCGCCGGTTAGGGCGAATTCACTCGCCTGTTGAGGCGGATTACATCATCCCCGACATGTCGGGCATGCCGCCACCGGGGCCGCCACCGCCATCCTTCTCGGGAACCTCGGCGACGATCGCCTCGGTCGTGAGGATGTTCTTGGCGATCGAGGCGGCGTTCTGCAGCGCCGAGCGCGTGACCATCGCGGGATCGATGATGCCCGCCGCGACCAGGTCGACGATCTCACCGTTGGCCGCGTTCAGGCCGTGGCCCTTCTTCGCGTGGCGAACATCGTTGACCACGACCGAGCCCTCGAGCCCGGCGTTGTCGGCGATCTGACGGAGCGGCTCCTCGAGGGCGCGATGCACGATCCGCGCACCGGTCCGCTCGTCGGAGTCGTCGATCACGTCGATCTTGAGCGCCTTCTGGGCGACCAGCAACGCGACGCCGCCGCCCGGCACGATGCCCTCCTCGAGGGCTGCGCGGGTGGCCTGCAGCGCGTCCTCGACGCGGTGCTTCTTCTCCTTCATCTCCGTCTCGGTGGCCGCGCCGACCTTGACGACGGCAACTCCGCCGGACAGCTTGGCGAGGCGCTCCTGGAGCTTCTCGCGATCGAAGTCCGAGTCGGTGTTGTCGATCTCGTTCTTGATCTGGTTGATCCGACCCTTGATCGCCTCGTGCTCACCGGCACCATCGACGATCGTCGTCGTGTCCTTAGCGACGACCACGCGACGGGCACGACCGAGCTGCGAGAGCTGCGTGTTCTCGAGCTTGAGACCCATCTCCTCGGTGATCACCTCGCCACCGGTGAGGATCGCGATGTCCTCGAGCATCCGCTTGCGGCGATCGCCGAAGCCCGGCGCCTTGACGGCAACGCCGGTGAAGGTGCCGCGGAGCTTGTTGACCACCAGGGTCGCGAGCGACTCGCCCTCGACGTCCTCGGCGATGATCAGCAACGGCTTGCCCGACTGGATCGTCTGCTCGAGCACGGGAAGGATGTCCCGGACCGAGCCGATCTTCGAGTTGGCGATCAGGATGTAGGGATCCTCCAGCGTCGCTTCCATGCGGTCCTGGTCGGTGACCATGTAGGGCGAGATGTAGCCCTTGTCGAACTGCATGCCCTCGGTGAACTCGAGGTCCATGCCGAACGTCTGGCCTTCCTCGACGTTGACGACGCCGTCCTTGCCGACCTTGTCGATCGCGTCGGCGATCACGTCGCCGATCTCGTCATCGCCGGCGGAGATCGTCGCAACGCGGGCGATCTGCTCCTTGCCGGAGATCTCGACCGACTGCGACTCGATGTTCTTGACGACCTGCTCGACTGCCTGCTCGATGCCGCGCTTGAGCGCCAGGGGGTTGGCGCCGGCAGCGACGTTCTTCAGACCCTGGCGAACGATCGCCTGGGCGAGCACGGTCGCCGTCGTGGTGCCGTCGCCGGCTACGTCGTTGGTCGCCGTGGCGACCTCGCGAACGAGCTGGGCGCCCTGATTCTGGAAGACGTCCTCGACCTCGATCTCGCGCGCAATCGTCACGCCGTCGTTGGTGATGGTCGGGGCGCCGAACTTCTTGTCGAGGACCACGTAGCGGCCCTTCGGGCCGAGCGTGACCTTGACGGCGTTGGCGACCGCGTCGACGCCCTGCTCGAGCGCCTTGCGGGCATCCGCCTCGTACTTCAGTTCCTTGTGTGCCATGTGTCTCTAGTTCTCCTACTGGACCTTTGCCAGGACGTCGGACTCGCGGAGGACGAGAAGCTCCTCGCCGTCCACCTTGATCTCGGTCCCGCCGTACTTGCTGTACAGGACCTCGTCGCCTTCAGCGACGTCAAGCGGGACGCGCTTGCCGGTCTCCTCGCTCAGCTTGCCGTCGCCGACGGCGAGAACCTTGCCCTTCTGGGGCTTCTCCTTCGCGGTATCGGGCAGGACGATGCCACTCGCGGTGGTCTCCTCCTCCTCGATCGCCCGCACGATCAGTCGATCGCCAAGGGGCTTCAGCTTCATGTGATGGAACCTCCGGATGGAAAGGGATGATGCTTTGGCACTCTGCCACTGCGAGTGCCAACGAGTTCAGACTATAGCTCGTTTTATCAGCGGCTCAAGGCAACGTTGGCACTCTCTTGTGAAGAGTGCCAGTCGCGCGTTGCTCCTCCAGGGGGCGAAGGCCGAAAGGCCCTCGATCCGCGGAGAAGTCCGCGGCCCCGAGGCCAGCTCAGTTCTGCGCGCCGCCGAGGCCGTGTAGCCGGTCGCGGATCTCCGGGGGGTTCTCGATGATCTGGGAGAAGCGCACGACCGTGACCGTGTCCTCCATCGCGACCTTGCGGCCGTAGATCTGCTCGAGGAAGTGAACCATCTCGTCGACGCGACGGAACTCGGGGTTGTCGTGCTCGATCTCGCGGGGCGAGAGGTCCTTGACGCGCTTGACCTCGACCTGGTCGATCACCGCGTAGAAGATCTTCTCGCGCGGTGAGTGCTGGTAGCCGATCGTCACGAGCACGCAATCGTTCTTGCGGTACTTGTGGGACTTGTCGCCGAGGCGGATCGTGGCCGTCTTGCGGCCACGCCTCAGTTGGTCGGCGAACACCGACGAGTAGAAGTTCAGGACGCGCACCGGGGGCAGCCTATCGATCTGGCGGAGTTTGCGACAACGCGCGCACGACCATTTCCCGCTCGCCGGCGTAGGTCAGCGCCTGCGCCGCCTCGGTCAGCGGCATCCAGCGCGCCTCCTCGATCTCGTGGTCGTGGTCGGCGAGGTCGCCGGAGCGGTACTGGAAAAGGTAGAAGCGGACGACCTTCGCGACCGGGCGAGCGCTGCGCTGGTAGCGGTAGTGGACCTCCCCGAGTTCGCTGATCAGCTCCGCGACCAACCCCGTCTCCTCACGTACCTCACGTGTCGCCGCCTGCTCCGGGGTCTCGTCACCGTCGGCGTGACCCTTTGGCAGGCCGAGCACGCGCTGGCCCGCCGAGTCTCGCTTGACCGGCACGATCACCGCGACCTGGTCGCCGCGGACGACGACGCCTCCGGCCGAGAACTCGCGTTTGGGGGTGCCCCGCCCCTCAGAAGACATAGCGCTCGAGTGCGGCCGGGTCGTGGACGGTCAGCTTGCCGCGCCCCTGGGTGATGATGCCTGCACGCTCGAGCACAGCCAGGAACCGACTCGCCGACTCGCGCGAGGAGCCCGCGAGCTGGGCCAGATCGGCCTGCGTCGCGGTGATCAGCACGTCGGCCGACGTCAGCGCCGCCGCGTCGTCGGGTGAGTCGGGCTCGGCGATCTCGGCCTCCGCCTGGGCGGCCGCGACGAGCTTGCTCAGGACCGTCGCGACCCTGCTCTGGACGGTCTGGAACGACTGCCGGGTGAGACGCTCGTTGGTCTCGCGAAGCCTGCGGCCGAGCGCGATGATCAGCTTGACGGCGATGTCGGGATGCTCGCGCAGCAGCCGGCGCATGTCGCCGCCGAGGATCGCGATCGCGTCCATCGCCTCGATCGCCTCGACCGTGGCCGAGCGCCGCTCGTCATCGAACATCGCCAGCTCGCCGAAGATGTCGCCCGGGCCGAAGTGAGCCAGCGTGATCGAGCGGCCGTCCGGATGCTCGCGGATCGCGCGGCCGTGTCCGGAGCGAACGACATAGCAGGTGTCGCTCGTGTCGCCCTCGTGGAACACGACCTCCCCCGGTGCGAAGCTGCGCGGAACCGCCACTTCGGCGACGTGCGCGACCTCGTCTTCTGCCAGCGCCGAGAACGCCGGGACGCGATGGAGCAGGGCGATCGTGTCCTCGGTGGTTGCGGTCACCCGGGGACGAATAGCACAAAGGCTGGAGGGCTACGCCAGGTCGAGCGCGTGCTCGCGGCGGCGGCGGCGCAGCGCGGCTGCGATCCACAACGCGAGCGCGACGACGAGCGTCAGCGGCACCAGCGCCGCGAGCGCGACCAGCGCGACGCCGGCGGCGACGGTCAGCACGCGGCCGGCGTCGTGCGCGGCCCTGCCGAGCGTGAACGTGTTCGAATGGTGCGCCGCGACCGGGGCCACGTAGCTGTCGACGGTGACCTCGATCTGGCTGTAGTCAATCTTGTTGTTGAGCGAGCGCAGGGCGGACTCGTCGCGCGCGATCGCGGCCTCGGCGTCATGGATCCGGCCGTTGAGGCTGTCGATCTGCTGCTGTGTGGTCGCACCCGCGAGCTGCTTGAGCAGCGAGGTGCGCAGCGCGCGGTCGTCGGCGAGCCGCCGCGTCGCGCTCACGTAGGTGTTGTTGACGTCCTGCGTGACATCAGTCCGCGAGGCCACCTGGGCGTAGTGCAGCGACGACAGCGCGGTCATCGTGTCGGCGAGGTTGCCGCTCGGCACGCTCAGCGCGAACTGCGCGTTGCCCTGCGTGCCGGCGGTCACAGTCGAGTTGCGCACGACTCCGTTCTCGCGCCCGATCACGTTGAAAACCTGCTGGGCGACGTCCTCGATGTGCGCCGGCGGCGCCCGCAGCGCGAGGTTGGCCGACTGGACGATCTTGCGGCCATTAGACGGCGGTCGGGGGGCAAGCGACCCAGAGGCGGAGGCGTAAGGAACGCTGTTCGCGTTGGCCGCGGAGGCCGAGGCGGACGGAGTACTCGTCGCCTTGCCCTCGGAATCGAGGGCAATAGTGGGCGGCTGCCTTTGCTTCACCGACGGCGACTGCCCGATGTTCGAGGCCGCGCTCGCGGCCGCGGACCCCTGCGAGGCCGACGATGCCGCCGTAGTCGAAAACGCCTCCGATCCCCCGCTCCCGCTCCCCGGCGCCACAACCACGAGCACGACGAGCCCGGCGACCGCCGCGGCCGTCAGCCCCGCGAGCGGCGCAAGCCAGCGTCGCCGCGGCCGGGAGGCTGCGGGCGGCGCCACGAACCTTCTCTGCACCCGCTGATCGAGCGCCACCGCGTACGCGGGCTCGGGCCGCGGCCGGATATCGGCGAGCAGCAGCGCCAGCTCGGCGAGCTCGGCGTGCTGGGGGTCGACCGGCTCGCCCGCGAGGGTCGCATCGATCGCGTCAAGCTCGGCGAGGATGTCTGGATCGATCGGTTCGTCAGTGCGTCTCATTACATGCCTTCCTGAGCTTGACCATCACGCGGTGCAGCATCGTGCCGGCGTTGGACTCGTTGACACCGAGGACCGATGCGAGCTCGGCGTTGTTCAAGCCGCCGTGAAACTTCAGGGCCACGATCTCCCGCTCGCGCGGCGTCAGCGCCGCGAGCGCCGAGCGGACGACGGTGCGCCGAAGCGCGACCTCGGCGTGATCGGCGGCGGTCTCGGCGGCGGCGTCCTCGGGCTCGCCGACGAGCGTCGCGAGGCGGCGGCGGCGGCGCAGCTCGTCGAGCGCGGCGTTGCGCGCGATCCCGAACAACCATGCCCGCTCCTCGCCGCGGCGGCGATCGAACGTACGCCGGCGCCGGTAGGCGCGCTCGAACGCCAAGGCCGTGACGTCCTCGGCGGCAGCGCGGTCGCGCAGCAGGGTGGCAACGTACGCGTACACGTCGTCGCGGCTCGATCGGTAGAGCGCTTCGAAGCGCTCCCAGCTCGAGGGCGTGAGCTCGGCGGTCGGTGTCGGAGCCTCGATCACGTCCGTACTACGGAGCCGGGCGAAATCCGTCACGCCAAGGCGGCGAACAACCTCGGATCGTTGGAGATGACGCCGGTGACCCCGAGCGCCTCGAGCGCCTGCAGCCGCGGCAGCTCGTCGACGGTCCACACGTACAGCTCGCCGCCGGCAGCGAGCACGCTCCGGGTCAATCGCGGCGTCACGAGCCGCCAGTGAGCCATCACCGCGTCGCAGTGACCGGCACGGATCGACCGCGCGGCGGCCGTCGGGAGCGCGAGCAGCCATCCCTGGAGCGCGAACCAGGCGGGGATCATCGTGAACACCGAGCGGAACGGATCGCGCTTGACCTTCGGGACCGACCAGCCCAGCCGCAGCCGCGGCTCGGCGGCGCGCAGCGTGGCAAGGCTCGAACGGAACTGGCTCGAGATCAGCGTCCGCTCGACCATCCCGTACTCGCGCAGCAGGTCGACCACGCGCTGCTCGTAGCCCGGCAGCTTCAGGTCGACGTCGAGCTCGATGCCGGCGAACGACTGACCCGCGAGGTGGGCGAGGCCCTCCTCGAGCGTGTGCGGTGTGCGCTTGGCCGCGTCCTCGTAGTCATGCGCCAGCAGCAGCCGCTCGCCGTGCTGCTCGCGCAGGACGTCGAACTCGATCATGTCGACGCCGGCCGCGAGCGCCGCATCGAAGCTCGCCGGCGTGTTGCCTGGCGCGATCAGGTCGGCACCCTTGTGCCCCACTCGTCTCAACTCTGACATTCAGTACACCAGTATGTCGTGCGATTGGCGTCGCCTTGGCCGCGGGCCGAGATCCGCGCGCCGCAGCGCCGACACGGCTGCCCCGATCGCCTGTAGACACGGGCTTGGATCGCTCGCGGCCCTTCGCGCGCCGAGCTCAGCATCCGTGGCCGCACCCCGTCGATCACGGCGAGCAGCTCCGCGTCGGAGAGCTCGCCGAGCGCCCGCCATGGGTCGATCGCCGCCTCCCAGCAGCCCTCGGCCTTCCAGATGTTCCCGATCCCCGCGACGTTGGTCTGGTCGAGCAGCGCATCGCCGACCGCCCGCGTCGGGTCATCGGCGCGGAGCCGTCGCAGGAACGCATCGGCGTCGAACTCGGGCGCCAGCACGTTCGGGCCGAGCGCCGCGAGGCGCTGATCGAACCGCGAGCGCCCCTCGGTGATCAGCTCGAGCAGCGGGCCGTCGAACTGAACCACCTGTCGGTCGCCACGCTCGATCACCAACCACGCGCGCCCAGGCGCGCGGCGCCAGCGAGCGCCTGGCGCGTAGATCCCCCAGGCGCCGCTCATCGCCAGATGCGAGTGCAGCACCAGCTCGCCTTCGAAGCGCAGGAACAGATGCTTGCCGTGCGTGTTGACGCTGCGCACGGCGCGGCCGTCGAGTCGGTCGGGCCACCGGTCGAGGGCGTGGCGGCGTTGGGGAGTTCGGATCTCGTCGGGGACGTGGCCTTCGAGCACCGGCCGGATCCGGTGCGCGTACCAGGCGATCGTGTCCCCCTCGGGCACCTCGCCTCAGGCGCTCAGGGTCAGCCGGCGCGGACCCTCCTGGAACCCGAGCGCCAGCAGCGCCGGCCCAAACGGTGAGGTCAGCGCGGGCTCGCCGTCGACCTTCTCGAGCGCGAGGCGACGGATCGCACCGCGCTGGACGTGCTCGACGAGTGCCGCCAGCGAGGGCTGCAGGCGCGCGTCTTCGCCGTCGACCAGCGTCTGCAGTGCACGCCCGCCACGCTCGAGGAACAGGATCGGCTCGCCGTCGGCGAGCACCACATAGGCACCGGCGACGCGCGCCGGGCGGCGAGCGTCCTCGCGCGCGGGCCACGGAAGCACCGCTCCGTAGGGCTGCGCCGGGTCGACCGCCGCGAGCACGACCGCGGCGCCGGAGTCCTGCGGCTGCGAGCGCAGGCGCTCGATCGCGCCTGGGAGCGCGAACTGGGCGCCGCCGAGCCCCTCGACGAAATAGCCGCGCCGCGCGAGACCGAGCGTCTCGAGCGCCGACAGCTCGGAATAGATGCCAGAGAAGCCGCCGGGAATGCCCTCAGCGAGGACCTGCTCGCGGGTCAGGATCCCGTAGCGCTCGAGCAGCAGCTCGCCGAGCGCGCGGCGGCGCGAGACCGGATCGACCTCGGCCCGGAACAGCGGCGCCGTCAGCGACCAGCGGCCCTGGACCTGGGCCGCCGCCCCGCCGCGACGCCGACTGGCGAACCGCCCCGAGCCCGCGGCCCGCGCGGCCCGTCCCCGCTCGCGCTGGGCTCGCGCGAGCGTCAGCCTCGGCGCGCGCAGCGGCGCGTAGGCGTCGTTGGTCGCCTCGCCCGCCCAGGCGAGGTCCCACAGCGCCTCCTGGAGCTCCTCGGGCGCGAGCTCGACATCGGCAAGCAAGTCGGTGAAGAAGCAGGCGCCGGTGCCGAGCCGCTCGCGCACCATCTCGTGGGCCGGCGAGTCGGGCCTCGCGCCCTTGTACGGCGGCGGGCCGAGCGTGGCGATGTCCTCGCGGAAGTACAGCGCGACGCGACCCGAATTGCGTCCGAGCGCGCCCGCTCCGATCCACACGACCTCACCGCCGGCGCACAGCTGGTCGATCCACGCAGGCGAATACGCACCGACGCGGCGGGGCAGAATCTCGCGCTCCCACAACTCCGCCGGCAGCGCGAGTCCCTGCAGCGGGACCAGCGCCTCGCGCAGACGGTCGACGCCTGCGCCCGAGGCCGGGTGGCGATCGACGTTCTGCCAGGCGGGCAGGAAGCGCGCGAGCGCGCGCTGGTCGGCGGGCTCGATCTCTTTGCGGAGCGCCGCCAGCGAGGCGCGGCGCAGGCGGCGCAGGACTTCGGGATGGCACCACTCGCGCTCGCTGCCGCCGGGTCGCAGCTCGCCGCGGACGAGCTCGTCGCGGTGCTCGAGCGAGCCGAGCGCGAGGCCCAGATCGACGCCGTAGCGGACCCGCAGCTCGCCGGTCGTGAACGGCCCGTGCGTGGCGGCGTAGCGGAGCGCGATCCCGACCAGCGGCTCGGCTACGTCCTCGAGAAACGCGGCCGGCAGCCCGCCTGGCGGCACCGCGCCGAGACCGTCGCGGTAGCGCCCGGCATCGGCCGCATCGATCCACCGCTCCTCGCCTGCGAGCCGGATCCGCACCGCCCGGCGCTCGCGCTCGAGCTCGGCCAGCATCGGCGCTACCTCGACGCCTTGCACGACCCGCTCGGAGGCCTCGGCGAGCGTCAAGTCGCCGAGGGCGCGCAGCACGTCGTGGAGTCCGTCGCGCGTCGCCACCTGCCGCCGCTGTGAGCGGAACTGGAGATCATCCTCGACCTCGGCCAGCGCGACCGGGTCGATCAGGTCGCGGAGCTCCTCCTGGCCGAGCAACTCGCGCAGCAGATCGCGGTCGAGCGACAGCGCCGCGGCCCGCCGCTCGGCGTTGGGCGTGTCGCCCTCGTACATGTAGGTCGCGACGTAGTCGAACAGCAGCGAGGAGGCGAACGGCGACGCGGTCGCGGTCTCGACCTCGACCAGTGACAGCTCACGGCGGTGGAGCCTCCTCATCAGCTCGGTCAGTCCCGGCACGTCGAGCACGTCGCGCAGGCACTCGCGATAGGTCTCGAGGATGATCGGGAACTCCCCGTACTTCTTGGCGACCTCGAGCAGCGACTGCGACTTCAGCCGCTGTTGCCACAACGGCGTCCGCTTCCCGGGGCGCGCGCGGGGGATCAGCAGTGCTCGCGCTGCGTTCTCGCGAAAGCGGGCTCCGAACAGGGCGCTCGCGCCCAGCTCGGCGACGACGCGGTCCTCGACCTCGTCGGGCTCGAGCATCACCAGCTCGGCTCCGGGCGGCTCGTCGGCATCGGGGAGATGGACGATGATTCCGTCGTCTGACCAGATCGCGTCGGACTCGAGCCCGAGCTCGTTGCGGATCCGGGCGCTGAGCGCAAGCCCCCAGGCGGCGTGGACGCGACCGCCGAACGGGCTCAGCACGCACAACCGCCAGTCGCCGATCTCGTCGCGGAACCGCTCGACCACGATCGCGCGATCCGAGGGCACGACGCGGGTCGCGTCCTGCTGCTCGCGAAGGAACTGGACGAGATTGGTGGCGGCCCTCGCGTCGAGGTCGTAGTCGCGTTGAAGCTGCTCTGGCGACTCGTCGACGGCCGTGCGGGCGAACGCGCCGATCGCCTCGCCCAGCTCGCGCGGGCGCCCGACGCTGTCGCCCTTCCAGAACGGGACCGCGCCCGGCAGCCCGGGCGCCGGCGTCACAATCACCCGGTCGCGCCCGATCTCCTCGATCCGCCAGGTCGTCGCCCCGAGCAGGAAGGTCTGCCCCGGCCGCGCCTCGTAGACCATCTCCTCGTCGAGCTCGCCGACGCGGCGGCCGTCGGGCAGCGTGACCGCATACAGGCCGCGGTCGGGAATCGTGCCGGCGTTGGTGACGGCTAGCTGGCGGGCACCGGGCCGCGCCCGAATCGTCCCCTTGACCCGATCCCAGATGATCCGCGGACGCAGCTCGGCGAACTCGCTCGACGGGTAGCGGCCGTCGAGCATGTCGAGCACGTTCTCGAGCTGGTTGCGACCGAGCTCGGCGTAGGGGTAGGTCCGGGTGACCAGCGAGTGCAGATCGTCGACCGCGACCGGTCGGCTGTCGGGTGCCGCGGCGGCGATCGCGACGATCTGCTGGGCCAGCACGTCGAGCGCGTTGCGGGGGACGACCGTGGTCTCGATCGCCCCCTCTCGCATCCGCTTGGCGACGACCGCGCACTCGAGCAGGTCGGCGCGGAACTTCGGGAAGATCCTGCCGCGGCTGACGTCGCCGACCGAGTGTCCGGCGCGCCCGATCCGCTGCAACCCGCGCGAGACGGACTTCGGCGACTCGACCTGGATCACGAGGTCGACCGCTCCCATGTCGATACCGAGCTCGAGGCTCGAGGTCGCGACCAGGCAGGGGAGCTCGCCCGCCTTGAGCATCTCCTCGACGACGGTCCGCTCCTCGCGCGCTAGCGACCCGTGATGTGCGCGCGCGATTTCGCGCTCGGCGAGGTCGTTGAGCCGGAGCGCGAGCCGCTCGGCGCCTCGGCGGTTGTTGACGAACAGGATCGTCGAGTGGTGGGCCTCGATCAGCGACAGCAGCTCGGGGTAGATCGCGGGCCAGATCGAGCGCCGGGTGCTCTCGCCGCCCGCCAGTGGGTCGAGATCGGGGGCGGCCGTCGTGTCCGGCTCGACCATCGACTCGACCGGGACGTGGATCTTGAGATCGAGCGGCTTGCGCATGCCGGTGTCGACGATCCGGCAGCTGCGTCGTGGCCCGACCATGAACCGGCCGACCTCCTCGAGCGGGTTCTGCGTGGCCGACAGACCGATCCGTTGGACATCGCGGCCGGCGGCCTCCGTCAGCCGCTCGAGCGTCAGCGCCAGGTGCGACCCGCGCTTGGTCGAGGCGACGGCGTGGATCTCGTCGACGATGCACCACTCGGTCGCAGAGAACAGCTCCTGGGAGCGCCCGGTCAGCATCAGGTACAGCGACTCGGGCGTCGTGATCAGGATCTCCGGAGGGTGGCGCAGCATCGCCTGACGCTCGCGCTGGGGCGTGTCGCCGGTACGCACGGCGACCTTCAGATCGGCGCCGATTCCGCGCAGCGGCGCCCGCAGGTTACGGTCGATGTCATACGACAGTGCCTTCAGCGGCGAGACGTAGACGAGCCGGATCCCCTCCTGCGATCCCGGCCCCATGCTCAGTCGATCGATCCCGTACAGAAACGCCGCGAGTGTCTTGCCCGAGCCGGTGGGAGCCGAGATCAGAACGTGTTCGCCGGAGGCGATCGCGGGCCATGCCTGCTCCTGCGCGGGTGTCGGCTGCGCGAATGCCCGCAGGAACCATTCGCGGGTGGTGGAGCTGAAGCTCTGAAGGGACACGCTCTCCCCCAGGTTAGGACTCGGGATCCATGAACGCGAGCTTCGGTGTCAGCCCGGCCGAGTCCCGGAGCGTCGCGATCCGGCGGCCCGGCTGCACCGCCGGCTTGACCGGACCGAGCCGGTCCCCGAGCCGGTCGGCGAGCGCGTCGAGATCGCCGGCGATCACGACCAGCCCCCAGAAGCGGGCCGGGCCCGGCGGCGCCCCCGTCGCCTCGACCAGCTCCATGATCGCCGGACCGAGGCGGCGGAACCCCTGGCGAAAGCCGCCCGCGTCGCGGATCCGCCGCAGTGGCATCCCCGCGCGCTCGAGCGCGCGGGCAGTGCGGTCGAAGTCAGTGGTCGCGATCACGACGTGGTCGAGCGCGAGCGCGCCGTTGGCGTGAGCCGGATCCGGCGCCGGCGGCGCCGGCGCCGCCGTGGCCGAGGGTCCCGGCGCAAGGACCGACAGGCCGTCGAGCGCGGCGACCGGCGGATCGAGCGCCCAGGCGACGATCCCCTCGCCCGGCGCTCCGAGCTCGAGCTGCACCCCACCGAGTGCCGTGCGGCCGTCTCGCACCGCGAACCCGAGCGCCGCCCACCGCTCCGGCGGGTCGGCGATCTGGAGCGCCGCGAGCCGGTGCCTCATGCTGTCAGCTGCCGCGCACGCCTGAACACGTCGTCGAGCATCGGCTCTGTCAGGCGCCCGGTGAACGTGTTCTGCTGGCTCGGGTGATAACAGCCAAGCAGCCTGTATGACCCGGTCTGCGCGACGGTGCCGTGCCCGAACTTGGGACGCGGGCGCGGCGCCCGCAGAACCCGCATCGCCGCGTCCCAGGCGAAGGCGCCGAGACAGACGATCACCGTCACCGCCGTCAACAGCTCGAGCTCGGCCTCCAGGTATGGCAAGCACTTGTCGCGCTCGGCCGGCGCGGGCCGGTTGGCCGGCGGCGCGCACCGGACCGCCGCGGTTACGAAGCAGTCGTTCAGCCGCAGGCCGTCATCACGGCTGACTGACTGCGGCTGGTTGGCCAGCCCGGCGCGCCACAGCGCGGCGAACAGCCAGTCGCCGGAACGGTCGCCGGTGAACACACGGCCCGTCCGATTGCCACCGTGGGCTGCAGGTGCGAGCCCGAGCACGAGCACCCGGGCGTCCGGATCGCCGAATCCGGGAAGCGGGCGGCCCCAATAGGTGTCCGAGGCGTACGCCGCACGCTTGACGCGCGCCGTCTCCTCGCGCCAGGCGACGAGCCGCGGACAGCGGCGGCACGCGATCACCTCGCGCTCGAGCGCGGCCAGCCCTCCGCCACGGCTCACTGCTCGCCCGTCGAAACGACGCCGCTGATCAGTCGGTCGATCACGGGCGCCAGGTCGAGCACGTCCTCGGGTTCGCCGAGGCGGACCTGACGCGAGATCAGCTCGGTGATCGCGCCGACGATCGCGTACGGGTCGAGTGGCGAGGCGAAGCGCGGGACCAGGCCGCGCTCGGCACCGGCCGCGTTCTCGGCGTCGAGCGCCTCGGCGAACCACTGCATGATCTGGTCGCGGCGCCCGGCCGCGCGTGGACCCGCGCCGATGATCTCGACCAGCAGCGTCTGCGCGTATTCGGGATGCTCGGCGAGCGTCGCGAGAAAAGCCCGGGTGCCGGCCTGCATCCGCGCGTTCGCGTCGCGCCGGCCGGCACGGCCGGCGGCCGCCGCCATCGACTGGGCCACCTGCGTGGCGGCGAGATCGAACAGCGCGAGGATGCACTCTTCCTTGTTCGCGAAGTGCTCGTAGAAGGTCGCCTTCGACATCCCGGCGCGGCGGCTGATCGACTCAGAACTCGCGCCGGCGTACCCGCTCTCGGCGAACTCCGCGGCAGCGGCATCGAGCAGGCGGGTCCTCTGGATCGGCCGGCGCACCTCGCGCGGGGGGGCGTGACGGCCCCGGGCGACTGGGGCGCCGGAGCTCATCTCATGCCTTCAGCGCCCGACCGTAGTGGCGCTCGTAGTAGTCGCGGTAGACGCCGGAGCGGATCGGTTCCCACCACCAGGCGTTGTCGCGATACCAGTCCACGGTCTCGCGCAGGCCGTCGGCGAACCGGGTCCTCGCTTCCCACCCGAGCGCCGCCAGCTTTTCCGAGGAGAGCGAGTAGCGGCGATCGTGCCCCGGGCGGTCGGTCACGTATTCGATCAGGCTCCGATCGGCCCCGGTGAGCTCGAGGATGCGCTCCACGACGGTCACGTTCTCGCACTCGTCAGGGCCGCCGCAGTTGTACGCCTCGCCGGGGGTGCCGTGGGCCAGCACATGACCGATTCCCCGCCCGAAGTCCTCGACGTAGAGCCAGTTGCGCACGTTGCGCCCGTCGCCGTAGACGGGCAGTCGATCGCCGGCGAGTGCGTTCAGGATCATCAGCGGAATCAGCTTCTCGGGGTATTGGTAAGGCCCGTAGTTGTTGGATCCGCGACAGATCAGCGTCTCGAGGCCGTAGGTATGGAAGTAGCTCGAGACGAGCAGGTCAGCGCCGGTCTTGGTCGCGCTGTAGGGGCTCGAGGGCGCCAGCTGCGAGCGCTCGGTGAAGGAGCCGTCGTCGATCGACCCGTAGACCTCGTCGGTCGAAACCTGGACGTAACGCAGGCCGCGCTCGCGCGCCGCCTCGAGCAACACGTGCGTGCCCTGCATGTTGGTCACGATGAACGCCTCGGGCCCGGAGATCGAGCGATCGACGTGCGTCTCGGCGGCGAAGTTGACGATCGCCTCGCAGCCCGCGACCGAGTCGGCGACCGCCGCCGGGTCCTCGATCGCGCCATGTACGAACCGGATCGCGCCAGCGAGGTCGTGGAGGTTCTCGCGCCGGCCCGCGTAGGTGAGCTTGTCGAGCACGGTGACTTCGTCGCCGTGCTCGCGCAGCCGCAGCCGAACGAAGTTCGAGCCGATGAAACCGGCGCCGCCGCAGACGAGCAGTCTCATGACGCCGCGACCCCCGCCGCCAAGTACTCCCTCAGCCCTTCGCGCCACGACGGAAGGCTCGGCGCCTCGTCGGGACGGCTGGTGCCGAGGACGCTGTACGCCGGGCGAGGCGCGGGGCGGCCGAGGTCCTCGGTGCGACCCGGCTGCACGTCGCAGGTCAGGTTCGCGGCGCTGACGATCTCGCGCGCGAACTCGAACCACGAGCCATGATCGGAGGCGGCGACATGGATGATCCCGGCCGGTCGGCTCGCCGCGATCGCGACCAGCGCACCCGCAAGGTGAGCCGTGAACGTCGGGCTTCCGACTTGGTCGTCGACGACCGTCAGCTCGCTGCGCTGCGCCGCCAGCCTCAGGATCGTCGCCGGGAAGCAGTGGCCGTGCGTGCCGTACAGCCAGGCGGTCCTGACGATGGTGTGGCTCGCCGGCGCGGCGGCGCTCACAGCCTGTTCGCCCGCGAGCTTCGACGAGCCGTAGCACGAGAGCGGCGCCGGCTGATCGGACTCGACGTACGGCGTTCGCTTGCGGCCGTCGAACACGTAGTCACTCGAGACCTGGATCGTCCAGGCACCCGCCTGCGCCGACGCGGCCGCCACGTTGCCGGCCCCGGTCGCGTTGATCGCATTCGCGCTCAGAGCCTCGGACTCGGCGCCGTCGACGTTCGTGTACGCGGCGCAGTTGATCACGACCTCGGGTTCTGCCTGCGCGACCGCCGCGGCGACCGCGCCCCGATCGGTGATGTCGAGCTCGGCGTGCGATCGCACGAGCGGATCGTGACCCGCGTCGCGGGCGGCGAGCGCGACGTCCTGGCCGAGCATTCCGGCGGCGCCTGTGATCAGCAGCCTCATCGGGCCGCGCCTTCGATCGGCAGCTCCATCGAGCCGCTGTCAGTCGGTCCAGAAGTCCGGAACCTGCTCGCCATCGCCGCCCTCGGGACGGTCCGAGCCGACGGCGACGATCTCGAGCCCGTCAGGCCCCGCCTCGAACCCTCGCACGACAGCAGGGGCAACCCGGATCACGTCCCACTTGCGCACGTCGACGATCTCGTCGTCGAGCTTGACGCGTCCCGAGCCCGCGACGACGATGTACGCCTCCTCCTGCTCGCGGTGGCGATGGCCGAACGGGGCCTTGGTGCCGGCGTCGTAGCTGAAGTAACTGACTCCGAGGTGCTCGGAGTCGAGCGCGGTGCGCGCGAACCGGGCCTCGACGCCGGCGCCGCGACCGGCGGCGACGTCTTCGAGGTCCTTGAGATTCTTGATCATGAAATCGGACATGGCACCGGAGTCTATGGGTCGTTCACGCGAGGGTCCGATCAGGCCTCGAGAGCCATGGTAGGGTCGCGGTCATGGGAGAACGCACGGAGTACACACCTGGCACGTTCAGCTGGACCGACCTGACGACCACCGACCAGGAGGCGGCCAAGCGCTTCTACTCGGAGCTGTTCGGCTGGAAGGCGACTGATCAGCCGGTCGGCGACGGCCAGTATTACTCGATGATGTCGCTCGGCGGTCGCAATGTCACGGCGATCTCGGCGCAGCCGCAGCAGCAGCGAGACGCGGGCGCGCCTCCGCTGTGGAACTCCTACATCACCGTGCAGAGCGCCGATCGCGCGCTCGAGCGGGCCAAGCAGCTCGGCGGCACCGTTCACGCGCCGGCCTTCGACGTGCTCGATGCCGGCCGGATGGGCGTCGTACAGGACCCCGCGCAGGCCTACTTTCTCGTCTGGGAGCCCAAGGCGAACATCGGCGCCTCGCTCGTCAACGCCCCCGGCGCGCTGTGTTGGAACGAGCTCGCGACGACCGACATGGATGCGGCCGCGAGCTTCTACGGCGAGCTGTTCGGATGGTCGACAGAGCCGATGGAGGGCACGGGCATGCCCTACATGGTGATCGCCAACAGCGACGGCCACAGCAACGGCGGGATCAGGCCGGTGATGCCCCCGGACGCGCCGCCGCACTGGCTCGTGTACTTCGGGATCGACGACCTCGAGGCTGCCCTCGCGAAGGTCGGCGAGCTCGGCGGGAACGCCCTAACCGAGACGATCGACATGGGGCCGGGGCGGCTCGCGGTCGTCCAGGATCCCCAGGGCGCCGTGTTCGCGCTGTACGCAGGCCACTTCGACGACTGACGAGGCCGCGGCAGCGCGAGGCTACGCCACCGCGATCTCCGGCGTCGGGCTGAACTCGAGCAGCACCTCGACGAACCGGTCGGGCGCCTCGACCTGCGGACAGTGACCGATTCCGCGCAGCAGCTCGAGCCGCGCGCCGGGAACCGCCGTCAGTACCTGCTCGGCGCCGCGGTGGAACACGAGCCGGTCACGGTCCCCCCATACGAGCAGCAGCGGGTTGGCGATCCGCTCGAGCTTGAACGGATCGCGCAGCTCGGGGATCAGCCGGTGGGCGGTGTCGAGATATCGGGCGACGCTCGCGCGGTGGCGGTGATGCCATGTGAAGGTTGAGACGACCCCCGGATCGATCGTCGCCGGCGACGCGAACGCGAGCCGCACGTACAGACGCGCGATCGCGCTGCGCAGCACCGCGCTGGGCACCGGCGTCGGCAGCGCGAGCAGCGAACGCAGCAACGGATCGCGCTGCACCAGGTACAGCAGCGGCGACATCTCGAGCCCGGCCGGCGCGACCGCGACGACACCCGCCAGCTCGTCGCCGTGGCGCTCGGCCAGCCGCATGCAGAGGCAGCCACCGAGTGAGTTGCCGACCACCAGCACCGGCTGGCGCGGGCGCCCCGACAGGTATCGCACTGCGGCGATCGCGAACTCGTCCAGCTGCGGGAGGATCAGCTCGTCGTCGAGCCGGTCAGCCGTGCCGAAGCCGGGGAGATCGACCGCGATCGCGCGACGGCCTCGGCGCGCGAGTCGCGCGAGCGAGTGCCGCCAGGTGTCGGCGCTGTCGGCGTAGCCGTGGAACATCAGGATCGGGACCCCGTCGCCCTCGAGCTCGAGCACCCGTGTCTCGTAACCGGCCAGCGTCAGGCGGTGCTCGAACAGCGGTTGGATCACGCGGGTTTAATCGGCTATACGGTCGCGGGACGGGAGAGCGGCGGCAACTAACCGGCCGGCGCCGCCGCAGGCTCCGGTGCACGATATGTGACGAAGTCGCTTCCGCGCACCAGCACGAACGCGAGGACCGCCCCGACGAACGCGACCAGGGCGCCGACGAGCAGGATGTTGTTCATCGCGCTCGCATACGCGCTGTGAATCGCAGCGGCGGTCGCGGCGCGGTGGACCAACGGCGCGCTGTGGATCACCTCGGGCGCGCCGCCCGCGGCAACCGCGTGCGCGATCTGGGTCGCATGTCCGGCGACCGCGGTGCCGGCCAGCTTGGGTGCGAGCTGACTCGAGATCTCGCTCTCGAAGATCGCCCCGAGGACTGCGATGCCCGCGGCCGTGCCGACCTGACGGAAGGTGTTGTTGATGCCCGACGCCATGCCGCTGCGCTGGGGCGGGACGACGCCGATCGCGGTTGAGGCGAGGGCCGGGTTGACGAGCCCGACGCCCGCGCCCGCGATCAGGAACCCCGGAAGCAGCTCGGTCCAGCTCGACGAGGCATCGACGCCGCGCATCAACGCGAGGCCGACCGCGACCAGCAGCAGGCCGCCGCCGAGCAGCAGTCGCACCGGCACGCGCGTCGACAGGTTGCCCGACACCCCCGCGACCACGAACGACATCACCGTGAACGGCAGGAACCGCAGCCCGGTTTGCAGTGGCGAGTAGCCGAGGATCGTCTGCAGATACAGCACCAGGTACAGGAACATCGCAAAGATCGCCGCCGCCATCGTGAACGCGACGATCGCGGCGCCGCTGAAGGTCGGCTTGCGGAACAGCGCGAGGTCGAACATCGCGCGCTCCTGGACGAGTTGGGAGACGAGGAACAGCACCAGCAGCACGACCGAGCCGGCCAGCAACGAGACGATCAGCGTGCTGCCCCAGCCCTCGGCGTTGCCACGGATGATCGCGAATACGAGCAGGAACAGCCCTGAGGTGAATGTCGCGGTTCCGATCCAGTCGACCCGCTTGCCCTCGGGGTCGCGCGACTCGCTGACCTTGGCGAGCGTCAGCATCACCGCGACCACCCCGATCGGAACGTTGATCAGGAAGATCGACTGCCAGCCGAAAACCTCGGTCAGGACGCCGCCGAGCAGCGGTCCGACCGCCGCCGCCGAGGCGATCGTCGCGCCCCAGATGCCGAACGCCGTGCCGCGCTCATGGCCGTGGAACTCCTGTGCGAGCAGCGCCAGCGAGGTCGCGAACATGATCGCGCCGCCGATTCCCTGGCCGGCGCGGGCGAGGATCAGGAACAGGGCGCTCGGCGACAGCGCGCACAGCAGCGAGGTGCAGGCGAACAGTCCCAGACCGATCGAGAACAGCAGCCTGCGGCCGAGCAGGTCTGCGAGCGCGCCGGCGGTCAGCAGCACCGAGGCGAGCGTCAGCGAGTACGCGTCGATCACCCACTGGATGTCGGAGAAGTTCGCCTTCAGGTCGACTGCGATCGTGGGCAGCGCGACGTTGACGATCGTGATGTCGAGCAGCAGCATGAACGTCGCCACGCAAACCACGATCAGGGTCCACCACTTACGTTCCATTAGCTGCTGATCCTACCGGCCACTCAGCAAGTCTGAGCGCTGGTCGGGGTCGCTAAACGTCTGAGGGCCTGTTTCTGGGCGCCCACGGGGCCCTGCCTTGGGCGCCTGCAGCTGTTTGGCGGCGGGGCTCGGCGGCGGATCCTTCGGCCCTGAAGCCGGAGGGGCACAACCTCGCAAACTCGGCGCTGGCGGGCGAGGATGGCGATCTAAGTCTGGTAGGCAGACTTAAACTCGCATGCGGGGCTAGTCGCGCCGGATTTGCGAGGTTATGCCCATCGCCACCTGTCCCTGGGGGCTCTCCGCCCCGGGCCGGCTAAGCGGGGGTCCCCGCCCGGGCCCGCTCAGCGGGGCTCTCCGCGCCGGGGCCGTCTAAGCCCGGCCGTAGACCGGAATCGCGGCGCCGCTGGTGGGCTTGGAGTCCTCGGACAGCAGGTGCGCGACGACACCCGCGATCTCGGCGGGCTTGACCCACTTGTCGTGGTCGGCTTTCGGCATCGACGCGCGGTTGCCCGGCGTATCGATCACGCTAGGGAGGATCGTGTTGGCACGGATCCCGTCGTTCTTGTACTCGACCGCGACCGCCTGGGCGAATGCGATCACGGCGGCCTTCGAGGAGATGTAGCCGGCGGCGCCCGGGAACGGCTGCAGCGCCGCGCGGGTGCCGACGCACACGATCGACCCGCCGCCCGACTCCAGCATCCGCGGAACCGCCGCCTGAACGATCAGGTAGGCGGGGCGGAGGTTGAGGCGAAACTGCTTCTCGAACTCCTCGACCGGCGTCTCGTGCACGCGCCCGCCGACCGCGAATCCGCCGACCAGGTTGACCACGCCGCGCAGCGCCGTGTCGCCTTGCGCCGCTAGCTCGACGACCGCCGCGACCGCCTCGCGATCGAACAGATCGGCCTGGATCAGCTCGAGGCCGTCGGCCGGCTTCAGGCGCTCGAGCTCCGCCTCGACGATCCACGGAACGACGACGCGCCAGCCGTCCTCGAGCAGGCGCGCGACGATCGCGGTTCCCAGCCCGCCCGTTCCTCCGGTGACTATCGCGGTCGATCCCATCAGCTACCTCGCGGTCGATCCCACCACCTGCCGTCCGCACTGGACTCTATCTTCGTGAAGCCATGAAAGTGCGTGAATTTGCAGATGGTTCTGAGATTGCTCAGGCTCTGCTGGTCCGCGAGGTCGAGGTGCGGACGCGGCGCGATGGCGGCGAGTATCTGAAGCTGACGCTCGGCGATCGGACCGGGAGCGTGCCCGCGATCGTGTGGGACGAAGTGCCCGACGCCCGCGAGCTGTGCCTACCGGGAGAGATCGTCCACGCGTCGGGGCGGTTCACGGTTCATCCCCGCTTCGGCCCACAGCTGGCGGTCGCGGGGATCCGGGCGGCAGTCCCGGACGAGTACTCCAGCGACGAGCTGATCGACGGTCCGACCCGCGGGGCCGAGCAGATGGAGGCCGACCTGCGCGAGCTGATCGCGACCGTCCAAAACCCGCATCTGCGGCGGCTGCTGGCGATCGTATTCGGCGAGGGGACGCCGAGCTGGGGCGTCTATCGCGATGCGCCGGCGGCCAAGCGCTACCACCAGGCATACCGCCACGGGCTGCTCGAGCACTCGCTGACGGTCGCCCAGGCGGTTGGGGCGATCTCGGCGATCTTCCCCGGGATCGATCGTGACATCGCCGTTACCGGGGCGCTGCTGCACGACATCGGCAAGCTCGAGGCGTATGAGCTCGAGGGCGGCGCGATCTCGATGTCGGACCGGGGAAGGCTGTACGGCGAGATCCCGCTCGGCTACTACCGTGTGCGCCGCGCGATCGAGCGCCTGGATGGGTTCCCGCGCGATCTCGAGCAAGCGCTGCTGCATATCATCCTCAGCCACCACGGTTCGCTCGAGCACGGCAGCCCGGTCGTCCCCTGCACCCGCGAGGCGACGCTCGTGCACATGGTCGACAACCTCGGCGGGCGCCTCGGCAGCTTCGACCGGCTCGAGAAGGAGCTGCCCGCCGGCAGCCAGTGGACGGCGTTCGACAAGGGGATCGGGTCGGGGGCGTACTTTGCCGCCCCGGCCCAGCCTCAGCGGGAAGCCGCGTAGCGCTGCGCGATAGGGGCTCGGAGCCCCGCGTCACGGGTCTCTCCCGCGCTGCTCCAAAACTGCGCAAATAGCGTGTCGAGGAAGTGGGGCTAGGCTCGGCCGCTGACCGTCCCCAACTACAGTTGCGGTAGACATGGCGAAGGACACCGAGAAGCTGATCCGGCAGCTGTCACTGATCTCCTACCTGATGGCCGAGCGACGTCCGGTGACCGCGCCGGAGATCAGGCGTGACGTCGAGGGTTACAGCGTGATGAACGAGGACGCCTTCGCCCGTCGCTTCTATGCCGATCGCTCCGAGCTCGAGGCGCTGGGGATCGTGCTGTCGGTCGAAAAGCCCGTCGATGGCCTGGTCGAGCAAGAGAACTACTCGCTCCCACCGGAGAACTTCCACCTCCCGCCGATCGAGTTCACCGACCAGGAGCTCGCCGCGCTGCACACGGCGCTGCAGCTGCTCGACGGCGAGTTCGCCTACGCCGAGCCGCTGCGGCTGGCGCTCCAGCAGATCTCCTGGGGGCGCCCGAGCCCGCTCAGCTCGCCCGAGCAGCAGACGGTCGCGCTCGGCATCACCGGATCGGCCGGTGGCCACGAGATCTCCCAGCGCCTGGCCAAGATCGAGACCGCGATCTTCCGCCGCAAGACGATCGTGTTCGACTACTACACGATGGAACGCGACGAGGTTGGCGCCCGCCGCGTCGACCCGTACCAGCTGCTGTATCAGGGAGGCCAGTTCTACGTTGTCGGCCGCTCACACGAGCGCGATGCGCTGCGCGTCTTCCGCCTCAGCCGGATCCGGGGCAAGGTTGGGTACGCGACCAAGGCCGAGCACGACTTCCAGCGGCCGGCGAGCTTCGATCCGCGTGCATATGCGGACCGGATCGACTGGCAGTTCGGCGATCCGATCGGTGCCGCAGAGATATGGATCGGCAACCGGATCGCGTGGCAGATCGAGCGCCACTTCGGGCGCTACGGCGAGATCCGAGTTGCCGGCGACGACGGCGACCGCGTGTTCGTGACCCGATACGCCAACGCGCGGCAGCTGATCGCGTGGGTGCTCGGTCTCGGCGAGCACGCGCGGATCCTGGCCCCGTCTGAGCTCGCCGCCGAGCTGCTGGAGCGCGTCAACCTGCTGATCGAGCGCCACACCGGCGAGCCCGAGCTCGCGGGACCGGCCGCCGACGTGCGATCGACCGGCGAGGACACCGGAGCCGAGCCGAGCGAGGAGACCAATGGTCACCACCCCGAGGCGGCGATCCGGCCCGAGCGGTTCGCGCGACTGGTCACGCTCGCCAGCATCCTGATCGACGCCGGCCGCGGCGGACGCCGGCTCGACGTCGACCTTCTCTGCACGAAGCTCAAGATCTCAGAGCAGGAGCTGCGCGAGGACATCTCGGTACTCAACGTCGTCAACTTCGGAGCCGGCACCTACGTCCTGTATGCCGAGATCGGCGCCGACGGCACGATCGCCGTCGACCCCGAGCCCTACGGCGACTCGTTCGCCCGCCCCGCTCGGCTGCTGCCGGTCGAGGCCAAGGCCCTGATCGCCGCGATCGACCTGATCGGCGAGCACATCCCGGAGGGGTCGCTCGCGTCGGTGCGCGACAAGGTCGTCGCCGCGCTCGGCGAGGACCCCGTCCACGAAGGACTGCAGGTCGCGCGGCCAGGGGGCGACGACTCCGAGATCGCCGGCGAGGTCTCGCGCGCGATCGCCAAGCGACGGCTCCTGTCATTCGAGTACTACAAGGAGAACGAGGACGAGTTCTCGACCCGGATGGTTGAGCCGTACGCGCTGATCAACGGTCGCGAGGGCTGGTACGTCGCCAGCTTCGACCCGGCCCGTGACAGTGTCCGCCACTTCCGTCTGGACCGGATCAAGTCTGCGACCGTCAGCGATCAGACCTTCGAGCCGCGCGCCGACGTCGATCCGGCGGCCGACGTCGATGGCTGGCCCCGGACCGGAGAGGTGCCCGCGTCGCGTCGCGCACGCGTCTGGATCTCCCCCCAGCGCGCCCGCTGGGCGCGCGAGGAGCGTCGCGTCGTGGGTGAGCTCGAGGATGGCTCGGTGATCGTCGAGCGTGGCTTCGCCGGGATGCGCTACCTCGTCCGCGACGTGCTCAAGGAGGCCGGAGACGCGGTCGTGCTCGAGCCCGAGGACGCCCGCGAGGCGGTACGAGCCGCCGGCGAAGCGATCGGCGCCGTCGCCGCCTCGATGAGTCGGTGAGTCGCCGCGATCAGATCAAGATGACCTCGACCGAGGTCGGTGAGTTCCTGGAAGAGCAGCGGGTCGTGATCTGCGCCACCAACGGTCGCCGCGGGTGGCCCCACTTGATGCCGTTGTGGTACCTCCTCAAGGACGGGGAGATCTGGGCATGGACCTACGCGAAGTCCCAGAAGGTGCGCAACCTCGAGCGCGATCCGCGCGCGACGCTGCAGATCGAGGAGGGCGAGCAGTACCACGAGCTCAGAGGCGTGATGATCGAGGCGCAAGCCGTGATCCACCGCGAGCTCGAGCTCGTGGCCCAGTTCGGCTCGCAGCTGTTCGACCGCTACACGGCCGGCGATGCGGGCGACTTCCCGGACGTGATTCGTGCCCAGGCCCTCAAGCGGGTCGCGCTCCAGTTCATCCCGCAGCGGCTCCGCAGCTGGGATCACAGCAAGCTCGGAGGCATGTACTAGACGCTCCGCGAGGCGCGTGAGGCGATCGAACGCGGCCCGCCCCGGTAGCCTCCGCGCCCATGCAAGACCTGAAGGGACTGATCCTGTCCGGCGGCCGCGGCACCCGCCTGCGCCCGATCACCCACACCAGCGCCAAGCAGCTCGTCCCGGTCGCCAACAAGCCGGTCCTGTTCTACGGCATCGAGGCGATGGCCGAGGCCGGGATCGACGACGTCGGGATCATCATCGCCCCGGAGACCGGCGACGAGATCCGCGCCGCCGCCGGCGACGGCTCCCGGTTCGGCGTCAAGCTCACCTACATCGTCCAGGACGAGCCGCTCGGGCTCGCCCACGCTGTCCTGACCGCCGAGCACTTCCTCGGCGACTCGCCGTTCGTCATGTACCTGGGCGACAACCTGCTGCAGGGGGGGATCGAGGATCTGGTCACGGCCTTCCGCGACCACGCGCCCGACTCGCTGATCCTGCTCACGCCGGTGCCTGATCCCGAGCACTACGGCGTCGCCGAGCTACAGAACGGAGCCGTTGTCCGGCTCGTCGAGAAGCCGTCGATGCCCCAGACCGACCTCGCGCTGGTCGGCGTCTACATGTTCACGCCGGCGGTCCACGCTGCGGCGCGGGCGATCTCGCCATCCGCCCGCGGCGAGCTCGAGATCACAGACGCGATCCAGCATCTGGTCGACCAGGGGCTCCGGGTCGAGCCCCACATCGTCCGCGGATGGTGGAAGGACACCGGGCGGCTCGAGGACATGCTCGCGGCCAACCGGCTGGTGCTCGACACGATCGAGGCACGGATCGAGGGCGAGCTGATCGAGTCCCAGGTTGACGGACGGGTCGTGATCGAGCCCGGCGCCCGGCTCGAGCGATCGGCTGTACGCGGGCCGGCGGTGATCGGAACGGGCGCGTCGCTGAGCGACTGCTACATCGGGCCGTATACCGCGATCGGAGAGGGGTGCCGGATCCAGAATGCCGAGGTCGAGCACTCGATCCTGCTCGCCGGCTCGTCGGTCTGCGACCTCGCGGGCCGGATGGAATCCTCGCTTCTGGGCCGCAACGTTCGCATCCGTCGCGACCAGCGCCAGCCTCGGGCCTACCGGTTCCTGGTCGGAGACAACTCCGAGATCGGCATCCTGTAGCACGGACTCGCGCGGGTCGATAGGTTTTGGTCGGCATGGGGGTGCCCGGACCTCGACGAGTCAGTGGTTGGCTGCTCATCGCCGCGATCATCAGCCTGGCGGCAGCCTCGCCTGCCAGCGCCGCGCGCGGCATCCACAAGATCGCCCACGTCGTGATCATCATGCAGGAGAACCGCTCGTTCGATAACTACTTCGGCACCTTTCCCGGCGTCGACGGGATCCCGATGCGCGACGGCCGGCCGAGCGTGTGCCTGCCCGACCCCGCACTTCACCACTGCGTCCGCCCGTATCACGACCCCAACGATGTCGATGACGGTGAGTGGCATGACGTGTGGTCGTTCAAGATCGACTACGACCACGGCCTCATGGACGGCTTCGAGCGCACGGAGAGCATCTGCCTGGGGCCGTCGCCGCCCTGCGTCCCAAGGACCACGACTGAAGCGATGGGCTACCACGACCAGCGCGAGATCCCCAACTACTGGTCATACGCACGCGACTTCGTGCTCCAGGACCACATGTTCGAGCCGATCGCGTCGTGGAGCCTGCCGTCGCATCTGTGGCTCGTGTCCGAGTGGTCGGCGCTGTGCATCCGCCCCGGCGATCCGTTCAGCTGCAGCACCGAGATCTCCAATCCGGCCCCCCCGCCCGACTTCGGAAACCCGCCCCACACCGCCCCGAATTACGCCTGGACCGACCTCACGTTCCTCTTGCACCAGCACAAGGTCAGCTGGGGCTACTACGTCAAGCAGGGCCCCGAGCCTGACTGCGAGAGCTCGAGCGCGTACTGCGGCTACAAGAATCAGTCACCGTCGACGCCTGGGATCTGGAACCCGCTCCCGTACTTCACCGACGTCCAGCAGGATCACCAGCTCGGCAACATCCGTGACACGAGCGCGTTCTACGCGGCGGCGCGCACGGGTCATCTGCCGGCCGTCTCGTGGGTGATCCCGAGCGGCTACGTCAGCGAGCATTCGACCTCGTCGATCAGCGCCGGCCAGGCCTACGTCACGAGCCTGATCAACACGATCGCCCGCGGCCCCGACTGGAAGAGCACGGCGATCTTCCTGGCCTGGGACGACTGGGGAGGGTTCTACGACAACGTCAAGCCGCCGATCGTGGACGGTGTCAGCTACGGCTTTCGCGTTCCGGCGATGGTGATCAGCGCGTACGCCCGCCACGGTTACATCGATCACCAGCAACTCAGCTTCGATGCCTACAACAAGTTCATCGAGGACGACTTCCTCGGCGGGCAGCGGCTGGACCCGAAGACCGACGGCCGCCCCGATCCCCGCCCGAGCGTGCGCGACGCCGCCCCGAGCCTCGGCGAGCTGCAGCGCGACTTCAACTTCAACCAGCGACCGCGGCCGCCGGTGATCCTCCCGACCAATCCGTTCGGCCCGCCCAGCGATCACCGCGTCCCGCTCGGCGGTCCGAAGCTCGGCTCGAGCTGACCCGCGGCCGGGGCCCGCCGAGGACGGCCTCGGCCGCGCTCAGGGCCCACCGAGCCGCGGTCTCGGCCGCGCTCAGGCCCCGCCGAGCAGCGAGATCAGCCCGCTCGGTGTCTCAGATCGCCCGACGTGGATGCGCGGCATCGTCAGCGGCGAGGCAGTGCTCTCGGCCGTCCCGGCGTTGGTCGTGTAGGCCATCGTGAAACCGGCATCGTGGACCGCCTTCAGCACCGCGTCGTTGTAGGCCCCGAACGGATACGCGAAGAAGTAGACGGGGTGGCCGAGCACGTGCTCGAGCACACGCCGCGACCCGGTCGTCTCGTTGCGCAGCTCGGACGGCGTCAGCAATCGCAGGTCGACGTGGTGAGCGGTGTGATCGCCGACGTCCATCCCAGCGCGATCGAGCTTGCGGATCGCGTCGGCATCGAGGAATCCCTGCTCGCTCATCCTCCCGGTGATCACGAAGAACGTCCCCACCATGTGGAACCGCAGCAGATCCGGGAGGATCGTCCGCGTATCGTCGATGTACCCGTCGTCGACCGAGATGATCACCGGCTTGGGGGGAAGCGCCTTGCCCTCGTACAGCGCGTAGAACAGCTGGGCCTGAGTGATCGTGTGGTAGCCGTTGTCATGCAGGGCCCGCAGCTCCGCCACGAACGTCGCCGGATCGACCTTCAGGTCGGGCAGCCCGACGGCGCTCAACGGCGCCACTCGGTGATAGGTCAGCACCGGGACGTGGACTGTCCGGACCGGCGCCCCGGCTGGCGGGATCAGCGCCGGAACAGCGCGCTTGGCGACCGGCGGCGCGGTTGCGCCCTGCCCGCCGCCTGGGGTGATCTTCACTTTCGAATGGCGCTGCGAGCTGTCGGTCGTGGTCGTGTGGCCGGAGCCGCAACCGGCGATCGCGAGCACGGCGGCCAGCGCGCAGGCCGCCAGGCTGAGCTTGCTTGAACGGGGCACGGCCGGGCAAGGCTAGCGGGCCCGGGTTACGCTCCCCTGAATGAGCGCCGAAGTCCAGGAGCGCCTGATCAAGGCGTGGCGCGGAGAGATCCTCGCCGGAGCCGTGTACGAGCTGATCGCACGCCGGATGCCGCAGCGCGAGGCCGAGATCCTGCGGCGGATGGCAGCCGCCGAGGGCGGTCATCGCGATCGGCTCGAGGCCCGAATGCGCGAGCTCGAGATCCCGATTCCGGACCCGACCACGGTCCATGTGCCCCTGTGGCTGCGCCTGCAGGCGCGGATCGCTCCCGTCGATCGTCTGCTCGCGGCGCGCGAGGCGGCCGAGGACGAGGAAGTCGACGATCTGTACAAGCGCTCGACCGGGGACACCGTCACCGACACGCTCCTGCGCGAGATCCGCAAGGACGAGCGCTCCCATTCGATGGCGGTCCAGGAGATCCGCTCCGGCGGGGGCGACGGCGAGGCGCTCGACCCACGGTTCGCCGGGGCGCCGCTGGCGGTCCCGGGTGCGGGCGCCAGGCTGCAGCGGATCCTCGGGCGCGAGAAGTGGCACCGGACCGGAGGTGGCTGGATCTCGGGCGCGATCTACGGCGCCAACGACGGCCTCGCAGCCGTGTTCGGGATCGTCGCCGGTGTCTCGGGCGCTACCGGCGGATCGAGCTCGGTGCTGACCGCTGGACTTGCAGGTGCGATCGCGTCGGCGCTGTCGATGGCGACGGGCGCCTTCCTTGCCGAGCGCTCCGAGACCGAGGTGCAGGCCGCCAACATCGAGCGCGAACGTCAGGAGATCGCCGAGCGCCCCGAGGAGGAGAAGGAGGAGCTGTCGCTCTTCTACCAGCTCAAGGGAATCGACGAGCACACCGCCGACGAGCTCGCCGAGCGAATGTCGCAACACCCCGACGCGATGCTCCAGGCGCTGTCGGTCGAGGAGTTCGGCGCCTCGACCGACGGCGGCGGCGACGCCGCCCAGGCAGCGCTCGCCGCCGGCGTCTCGACCGGGCTCGGAGCGATCGTGCCGGTGATCCCGTTCATGATCACTACGGGTACCGCGGCGATCGTCGCCGCGGCGATCGTCTCGCTGATCGCCCACTTCCTCGTCGGCGCCGCCAAGTCACTGGTGACGCTGCGCTCCTGGTGGTCGGCCGGGCTCGAGATGACGCTCGCCGGAGTCATCGTCGGCGGCGCGACCTACCTGGTCGGCCTGGCGCTACCGACCTAGGAGCCGAGCTCTTCGACGAGGCGGGCGAGCTCCACGCGCAGCGCCGCGACCTCGCCCTCGAGCGCGTCCACGCGCAGCGACAGATCTCCGTCGACGGCCGCGGCGGGGGCGCCCGGTGCGGCCGGCGGGGGCGGCCGGGGCGCCCGTGCGGCCGGGGCGGGGGCGGCCGGCGCCCGGGGAGCCCGGGGAGCCCGGGGAGCCCGGGGAGCCGGCAGCAGGGGCGCTCGCCGCCGTCGCGAGCCGCGGCTCCGCGCCCGGCGCCTGGGGCTGCTCGCCGGAGGGGCGCCCGCCCAGCCCCAGCAGCTGCTCGAAGCGGTCCTCCTTCTGACCCGGGCGCCGGGCGACGCGCCGCGCGTAGCCGCGGTCGATCAGCGATCCGAGGATCCGCTCGAGTTCCTCGAGCGAGCCGATCTGCGCCAGCCGCTCGGTCCTCGCCTTCAGCTCCCCGGGCGTCTGCGGGCCCCGAGCAGCAGCACCGCAAGGACGGCGAGCTGTTCGCGCCCGAGCCCGAGCCCGTCCTCGGCCAGGTGGCGGTACTTGATCGCGCGGCTACCGTGGCCGCTGGCAAGGCGCGCGAGGCCGTAGTGGCTGAGGCGCTGGGCCGCCTCGCGGATCGTGTGCTCGTCGTAATCGGTGACCGGTTCGCGGTTGGTCGACTGATTGCAGGCGAGCCGCAGGGCGTTGAGCGACAGCGGGTACTGCTCGGGCGTCGTCCAGCGCTTCTCGATCAGGCAACCGAGGACCCGCTGCTCGGGGCCGGTCAGGTCGTTGAAGTGCACGGCGCGAGCATAAAGCGCAGGGGCGGAGCGTGGCGCCGCAGCCCGCCGCGGCATGAGCCGCTCTGGCGGGTCGTCACAGCGATTGACAGATACCTCGGGACGATATATCTTCCCGAGGTATGCAAGCGGGAGAGCCGACTCCAGGCCGAGACCCCACCCCAGGCGGGGAGACCAATGTCGAATTGACGCCAACGGGCCGCGTGATCCTCGGGATGCTGGCGCTCGGAACGAGCACGGGCTACGACATCAAGCAGTTGGTCGACAAGTCGACCAGGCACTTCTGGGCCGCCAGCTACGGGCAGATCTACCCGGAGCTGAGGCGGCTCGAGGATCAGGGGCTGCTGACCGGGCGCCCGGAGCCGACCGGGGGCCGCGCGCGGATGGTCTACGAGCTGACCGAGGCGGGATCGACGGCGCTCCGCGAGTGGCTGCAGTCCGATCAGGAGCCCACCTACGAGCTGCGCGACGAGGGCATGCTGAAGCTGTTCTTCTCGGACGTGACCGAGCCGGCCCGCAGGCTCGAGATCCTGCGGGCAATGCGCAACCGCCACGAGCGCAAGCTCGCCCAGCTGCGCGAGCTCGAGGCCAAGGCGGCGCAGATGAGGGAGGGGCCGGCACTGACGCTCGAGCTCGGGGCCGGGCTCACCCGGTACATGATCGAGTGGTGCGAAGCGACCGAGCGTCGGCTCGCGGAGCGAGATCGGGCGTAGCGATGCTGGCGAGGCTCGGGAGGTTCCTCCACGCCAACAGCCGCCGGGTGCTGATGATCGCGGTGCTCGGCGCGGCCGTCGCGGGCGCGCTCGGATTCGGCGTCGCCAAGCGGATGAGCCCTTACAGCGCCAGCGATCCGGCCACGCAGTCGGTTCGTGCGGCCAACCGCTTCCAGGCGGCGACCGGCCGCCAGATCGATCCGGGCGTGGTCGCGCTGATCAGATCGGGCGATGTCCACGCCCGATCCTCACAGCGGCGAGTCAACCAGGTTGCCGCCGTGCTGCGCCGCGCCCCGGACGTCGCGACGGTCAGCTCGTACTACACGACCCGCGATCCGGCGATGGTCTCCCGCGACGGCGACTCGACCTACGTGCTCGCGTACTTCAAGCCGCTGTCAGACAAGACCCTGAGCGACGCCGCCAAGCAGATCGAGAGTCGCTTCAACGGGCAGCCCGATGTGACGCTCGGCGGCGGCGCGATTGCGAACGCGCAGGCCAACAGCCAGGTCAGCCACGACCTCGCCCACGCCGAATTGCTCGCGTTCCCGTTCATCTTCCTGCTGTCGCTGCTGTTCTTCCGCTCGCTGGTGGCGGCACTGCTGCCGCCGCTGCTCGGCGGCCTCGCGATCCTCGCCACGTTCCTGGCGCTGCGGATCATCACCACCTTCGCCGACCTCTCGGTGTTCTCGCTCAACCTCGTCACCGGCCTCGGTCTCGGCCTCGCGATCGACTACAGCCTGTTCATGGTCTCTCGCTACCGCGAGGAGGCGGCGATCCAGGGCTTCGGGGTCGACGCGCTGGTTGCCACGATGCAGACCTCCGGCCGGACGATCGCGTTCAGCTCGGTGACGGTCGCCGCGGCGATCGCCTCGCTGGCGATCTTCCCCCAGCGCTTTCTCTACTCGATGGGCATCGCCGGGGCCCTCGTCGCGCTGCTCGCCGCGAGCCTCGCGCTGATCGTGCTGCCGGCGATCCTGGCCGTGCTCGGCCCGCGGGTCAACGCGCTCGCGCCGCGACGACTGGCGCGGGCCGCCGAGCGCGACGCGCGCCCGGCCGAGAGCGGAGTCTGGTACCGGCTGTCGCAGTTCGTGATGCGACGGCCGGGGCCGATCGCGCTCGCGAGCGCTGCCTTGCTGATCGCGCTCGGGATCCCGTTCGCGCAGATCAAGTTCATCTCAGTCGACGCGCGGGTGCTGCCGGTCAGCGCCAGCGCGCGGATCGTCGCCGATGCGCTGAAGTCTCAGTTCCCGCCCAACCGCACCGCCCCGCTCGAGGTCGTGGTCGGCGTGCCCGCGAGCTCGGATCGGCTCACGCCTCTCGTCGCGCGGATCCGCGCGCTGAACGACGTCTCCGCGGTCTCACCCCCACAGCCCGCCGGCCCCCAAAACGCGCTGCTCGCGGTCGCGCCTGCGCGGGACCCGCTGAGCACCACGACCCGGCAGCTGGTCCACGACGTGCGTGACATCCGCGAGCCATTCTACGTCGGCGTCGCGGGCCAGAGCGCGTCGTTCGTCGACCTCGAGCACAGCCTTGGCGCTCACCTGCCGGCAGTGCTGGCGGTGGTGATCGCCTCGACGGTGATCGTTCTGTTCCTGATGACCGGGTCGGTCGTGCTGCCGCTCAAGGCGGTGCTGATGAACGCGCTCAGCCTCAGCGCGGTGTTCGGGATCCTCGTGCTGATCTTCCAGGACGGCAACCTGCAGGGCCTGCTCGGCTTCAAGAGCGTTGGTGCGCTCGACGCGACCCAGCCGATCTTCCTGTTCGCCGTCGGCTTCGGGCTCGCGACCGATTACGGCGTGTTCCTGCTCGCGCGGATCAAGGAGGCACGCGACGGGGGCGCCTCGGACTCGAACGCGGTCGCGATCGGGCTCGAGCGAACCGGCCGGATCGTGACCGCGGCTGCGCTGTTGTTCGCGGTCGCGATCGGAGCGTTCACGACCTCGCAGCTGGTGTTCATCAAGGAGCTCGGCCTCGGTGCCGCGCTCGCGGTCCTGATCGACGCCTCGATCGTCCGCGCGCTGCTCGTCCCCTCGCTGATGGCCCTGCTCGGAAAGTGGAACTGGTGGGCGCCCGGGCCGCTTCGCCGCCTCCACGAGCGGATCGGGTTGCGCGAGGGCCCGCCGGTCCGGGTCCGCCCGGGAACCTCACACGCCTAGGATCCGGGTCCGCCCGGGAACTCACACGCCTGAGCGACCGGTCACCCGATCTCGCGGAAGCTGATCTCGCGGTCGGCGCTGACCGACCAGCGGCCGCGGTGCCAGCGCACGGCGGTTCCGTCCGCCAGCCGCGCCACCGCGCGACCGTTGCGAGGTTCGCCCCAAAGGGTCGCGAGCAGCGGCCGGGAGGACTCCGGAACGTCCCCGAGGCCGCGCGCAACGTGCTCTGCGGGGTAGGTGACGACGATCGCGCCGCGCCTGACCCAAACCGGGATCGCGTGCAGTGGCGCCGGTGCAACCACGTCGCCGCCACCGCGCACGGTCTCGCCTGACCAGGCCTCGATCCAATCGCCGCGGGGGAGCACAACCTCGCGCTCGCGTGCGCCGTCGTCCAGCACCGGCGCGACCCACAGCGACGGTCCGTAGCCGTAGGCGTCGCCGATCGTCCAGCCGCGTGGATCGGCGGGGTCGGTCAGGCACAGCGGCCTGATCACCGCCAGGCCCGTGCGCGACGCCGTCAGCGCGGCGGCACGCACATAGGGGACGAGCTGCTCGTGCGCGAGCACGTAGCCCCGATACAGATCGAGCACCGAATCGCCGTAGCGCCACGGCTCCTGCTGCATCCGCGCGTGGGCGTGCATAAGCGGCGTGAACGCCCCGAACTGGAGCCAGCGCACCAGCAGCTCGGGCTGGCACCGCTCGACGAGCCGGTGACCGAGGTAGCCGCCGACGTCGTGCGACCAGTTCGAGAAGCCGCTGAGAGCGGCGCTCAGCGCGGCCACGACAAGCACCCGCAGCGACCAGAAGTCAGACGCCTGATCGCCGGCCCAGGTCACCCCGGTCGCATGCTGTCCGGTCCAGCCGGAGCGGCCGAACACGATCCCGGATCCCGGGTGGACCTCGTCGAGCGCGCGCTGCATCGACTCGCGGTACAGGCCGCCGAGTGCCCACGCGACCTCAGCGCCGGTGCGCCCGTCGGCGACCCGGACGTGATCGGGGAAGTAGTAGCCCTCGCCGTCGTCGGCCTTGATCCCCTCGACGCCCAGCGACAGGACCCCGCGCGCCAGACCGCGCCACCACTCCTCGGCGGCCGGGTTGGTGAAGTCGACTGGAGATCCTGTTCCCATCCACCATTGCGTGAGGAACGGCTCGCCCGAGGGCTCGCGTACGAAGTAACCGGCGGCCGCCGCCGGCGCGTAGTTCGACGCGGGCTCACGAAACAAGCGCTCGGACTCCGGCTGGGGCGGGATCTGGCCGTCGCGTGAGTCTGTGTTGACCCACGGCGTCACCCACACGACGGTGCGGACGCCATCGGCGCGCATCGTCGAGATCATCCCCGGCGCGTCCGGGAACTGGTGGGGGTTGAACTCCCAGGTGTTGTACTGCGTCGCCCACGGCGAGTCGATCACGACCGCGTCGAGCGGGATCCGGTGCCTGCGAAAGCCGTGAAAGTCGTCGAGCACGTCCTCCTGGTGCTCGTGGACGTCGCGGCTCTTCCAGAACCCATAGCCCCACTCCGGGAGCAGCATCGGTGAGCCCGTCAGCCGGCAGAAGGCGCGCAGCGCCGCAGCGGGAGTGCGATGGCAGAACAAATCGAGCCGCAGCGGCCCCGCCTGTGCCCGCGTCGAGACCGAGACCCGCTCGCGCGAGAGCTCGAACCGGGTCCCGTTCGCCGCCGTCTGGACCCAAACCCCATAGCCGCGGCTCGACAGCATCCAGGGCACGGGAGCGCAGTCGCCCTGCGGGATCCCGCCTGCGGCGAGCATCTCCGGCGGGCAATCCGGGCCCGTGTAGCGGCGATCCGCGCCGAGCTGAACGGCGCGCCCGCCCTGATCGAGCTGCGTGCAGTGCCGGACGCCGAGCCCGACGAAGCGCTCCTCGGAGCGACGGTCCCAGTCGAGACCCAGCCGCAGCACGTCGCCCTCGGCCCCGAGCTCGAACGCGACCCGGTCCTCCCCCGGCAGCTCGATCGACAGCCGGCCGCGACGACCCCCGTCGAGCCGTAGCTCGAGCTCCACGCCGGCCTGATTACGCTCGGCGACCTCGGCCCGCAGCCCGCGCATCACCAGCGACAGCTCCTCGCCGGGCACGACCCCTTCGGTGAAGTGCACGAAATAGTCGTGCACCTGACCCTCGGCGACGGTCACGCCACCCGCGCGCAACAGCCGCCGGCCATCGCGGCGCACCGTCAGCGCGAACGGCCGCAGTGCGACCTCGACGCGTACCGCCCCCCGCTGCAGGACGACCTGCTCGGACTCCAGTTGGATGCTTGCCGACACGTCGGGGAAGCTTCTCGAACCGACCCCCAGACCATGCACCCGTTTACAGAAAGGTCACAGTAGCTGCCCCTGTTCTTCACGAACACTCTGCTTTGCAGGGCAATCCTTGCGGCATGACAGAGATAAGCAGCCGTGCTGACATGCACGTTCACTCGACAGCATCCGAGTTGTCGAAGCTCGGGATCCAGCGTTCGCTGCAGCTTCCCGAGTGTGCCACCCCGCCGCAGGAGGTCTACGAGCTCGCCAAGCGCCGCGGGATGGACTTCGTGACGATCACCGATCACGACACGATCGCCGGCGCGATGGAGCTGGCCGATCTTCCCGACGTCTTCATCTCCGAGGAGCTGACCGCATGGTTCAAGGGCGAGCCCCAGGCGGTGCACGTCCTCTGCTACGGGATCACGGCGGGAGACCACGAATGGCTGCAGGCGCATCGCGGTGATGTCGAGGAATGCGCGGCGTACCTGCACGAGCACGAGATCACGGCAGCGCTCGCGCACCCGTTCTATGCGGTCGAGGCACCGCTCGGCGCCCGGCACCGGCGCCGGCTGGCGCAGCTGTTCCCGATCTGGGAGACGCGCAACGGGTCACGGGCCAAGGAGTTGAACCTGCCGGCGTTCGTCTACATCGAGACTCACGGGGGGACCCCGATCGGAGGCTCTGACGATCACGCCGGAATCGATATCGGGCGCACGTTCACCGAGGCGCCTCCGTCGGCGGCGCCGGCCGAGTTCCTCGCGCACATCCGCGCCGGCCGTGCCGGCGCGCACGGGGCCCAGGGCAGCGCGGCCAAATGGACCCACGCCGCGATGGCGCTGGCGATCAGGTCGCTTGGCACCGGCAACCCGGCGGGCCGGCCGAACCCGACCGCGGTGCTCAAGATCATCGAGCGCGTGATGCGCGAGGGCGACGTCCGCCACGGCGCCGCGGCGGCGGATCTCGGGCCCGACGACGCGCTCGCGCTGCTGCGGGCCTGGCTCGTCGCGATGGACCTCGGCTGCGACGAGCACGAGCTGGTCCGCCTGTTGCAGGAGGGAGAGCTCAGCCACCCGGACCTCTACCGCCGAGCGAGGCGCATCCACGAGCGCAAGCTCGCGGCCGCCGTCCGGGACGTCGTCACGCGCGGCGAGCGCGGGGAGGTTGACCTCGCGTCGAGCGCGCTGGCGCTGTTCGATGCCTGCATCCCGGCGATCCCGTACGCCGCCGCCGGCGCCTTCCTCGGGCGCGAGAAGGCAAGGCTCACCCGCAGCGACGCCGACCGTCCCCGGGTCGCGCTGGTCGCCGACGGCGTCGGTGGCATGCACGGCGTCACCCACACGCTGCAACAGATCCGAGAGCGCGGAGTTCCCGGCTTCGAGGTCGAGGTGATCGGCACCGATCCCGACGTCGACCGCAGGCTGAGCGCGGTCGCCGAGTTCGACATCCCCTTCTACAAGGGGCTCGAGATCGGCGTCCCGAGCCTGCCCGCGATCGTCGATGCGCTCGGCGAGGGCCAGTACGACGTCGTTCATGTCTGCGCCCCCGGGCCGGCCGGGATCGAGGCGCTGCTGCTCGCGCGGGTGCTCGAGCTGCCGCTGGTCGGCAGTTACCACACCGAGCTGGCGGCGTACGCCGGTCTGCGCAGTGGCCGCGAGCAGCTCGAGGCGATGGCGGCGGCCGCGATCGGCAGCTTCTACTCGGCCTGCGACGTCGTCCTCTCGCCGAGCCCGGCGAGCGACGATCGGCTGCGATCGCTCGGCGTCGACCCCGAGCGGATCGGGCGCTGGGACCGCGGCGTCGACCTCGCGCGCTTTGATCCGAAGCTGCGGACGCCCGGGCTGCTGGCGGGCGAGCTCAACGTCCTCTACGCCGGCCGGCTGACGGAGGAGAAGGGCGTCGACCTGCTCGCCGACGCGTTCGAGGCAGCGCACTGGCGTGATCCAAGGCTGCACCTGGTGCTGGCCGGGGGCGGCCCCGAGGAGCCGCGCCTGCGCGAGCGACTCGGCGATCGGGCGACGTTCCTCGGCTGGCTAAGCGGCGGGGAGCTGGCGCGCGTTTATGCGAGCGCCGACGTGTTCCTTTTCGCCAGCCAGACCGACACGTTCGGGCAGGTGCTGCTCGAGGCTCAGGCAAGCGGCCTGCCGGTCGTGGCGGTTGCCGTCGGCGGCCCGATCTCGCTGATCGAGCACGGCGACACCGGGCTGCTGACAGCCCCGGATGCCGACGAGCTGGCGCGGGCGCTGCTCGCGGTCTCCCACGAGCCGCGGCTGCGCCGGCATCTTCGCCTCGCCGGGCTCGAGGCGGTGCGCGGCCGCACCTGGGAGGGGGCGATGGCGCGGCTGGCCGACGGCTACCGGGCGGCGCTCGCGCAGAGCGCCCCCGGATTCGACCGCAAGGTCGCGTAGCGTCCCCGCTGTGAGCGCGATCAGCGATGCCGTGATCCCGGTCGGGGGACTCGGGACGCGCCTGCTGCCCGCAACGCGCTCACAGCCAAAGGAGATGCTGCCGATCGTCGACAAGCCGGTCGTGCAGTACGTCGTCGAGGAGCTCGTCCGGGCCGGAATTGGGCGGGTGCTGTTCGTCACCGGTCGGCGCAAGCGTGCGATCGAGGATCACTTCGACGCCGACCCCGAGCTCGACACGAGCCCACTGGTCGACCCCCGCACCGGCCTGCAGATCTTCTACACGCGCCAGGCCCACCCCGCCGGCCTCGGCGACGCGATCCGCTACGGGGAGAGCTTCGCCGCCGGCCGCCCGGTCGTCGTCGCGCTCGGCGACTCGATGATCGAGACTCCGCCGGCTGCCGCCCCAGGGATCGTGCGGCGGTTGATCGAGGCCTACGAGGCTTCGGACGCGAGCGCGGTGCTGGCCGTCCAGGAGGTGCCCGACGCGATCGTGTCGCGTTACGGTGTCGCCGTCGGAGGCGGGTCCGGCGCGGATCTGTTCGAGGTCGAGCGCGTTGTCGAGAAGCCCGAGCCGAGCGGGGTCGCGGGCCGGACCGCGATCATGGCCCGCTACGTGCTCGGGCCGCGGGTGTTCGCCGCACTGCGCGAGCTCGGGCCAGACCGATCCGGCGAGGTGCAGCTGACGAGTGCCCTGCAGCGCGTGATCGAGGAACGCGGCCAGGTGCTGGCGGTGTCACTGGGGCCGGGCGAGCGCCGCCACGACATCGGCTCGCTCGAGGGCTACTGCATGACGTTCATCGAGCAGGCGCTGTCGCACTCGCGGCTCGGCCCCGCGCTGCGGGCCCACGCGGCGGCGCTGCTCGGCGATGCGGACTAGCCGAGCCGCTAGCTCGAGCCTGCGTGCACGGGGTGCAGCTCCCACAGGCCGCCGGCGGTGCCAGCGTAGTAGAAGCGTCCGGCGAAGCCCGGGGCCACGATGTTGCCGGGCGCGGGTCCGGTCGCGAGCGCCGGTGAGCGCGCGAGCAGGTGCCCGGTCGCGGCGTTCAGCCACACGACCCGATCGGCGCCGGACTCGTCGTCGGTGATCACTGCCTGGCGGCGCGCCGCCGGGCCGACCAGCGCGACGAAGTCAAGTGAGCGGATCTTGTCGCTCCAGCGGACGGTGAAGCCGCGCGAGGGGCTGAAGTGCAGCGCGACCAGCTCGCTGGCGTCGCTGTCCTGCACGTAGACCATGCTGTTGGCCTGATCGACCGCGGCCTTCGAGACCTCGAAGCTCGCCCCGATCCGCTTGGTCACCGCCGCGAACGGGCGGATCTGGAAGCGCCGTGCGCTGTTGTGGACGTTGACGGCGGTCACCGTCATCGGAACCGTCGTCGGCAGGAAGTTGGTCTGGACCACGAGCCAGTCGCCGAGCAGAGCTGGCCCGGTCCCGGGCGTCTGCGCGCCGCTGCGATATCGGGCCGGGCCCCACGTATGGTCGAGCGTCAGGGTCCCGTGGGCCGGGTGGTATCGGTAGCGCATCAGGTGGGTCTCGCCTGCGAGGTAGACGTAGTCGGCAGCGCCGATCGAGCCGACCGTCACGCGGCCCGTGATCGGCTCGGCGGGGGTCGTACGCGAAAGGATCCGGAGGTGGACGGGATCGAGCACGACCACGGGTGTCGGCAGCTTGTTCTTGGCCGCGCACACTAGACCCGAGATCGACCCGGGGATCGCGCACGGGCCGCGCTCGATTCCCTTGGCGACGATCCGGCCATCCGGCAGCACGTCCATGCCGTTGTAGGCCGCGCCGGTGCCGTGTGGGTCCTCGGGCAGCACCCGGCGCGCGAGCGTGTGGCCGCTATTGGGGTCGAGCTTGACGATCACGTTCCCGTAGATCGCGTACAGGTAACCGTTGCCGTGGACCAGCACCACGCCCGGATACGTCCACTCCCCCGGAGGCGGCACCTTGATGTCGGTCCGCCAGCGCTCCGCGAGCGTTACCGGGTTGATGCTCGCCACGAACGCGCCCTGGGTCTGTGGGTCTGAGCGATAGCCGTACACGTACAGCTGATCGCGTCCGCGCGTGACGGTGTTGTACGGGGTCGTGTAGTTGCCGGGCGCCTGGCGCGCCGCGATCGACACTGGTCCCCGGCCCGCGATCTCCGCGATTGTGCACGTGTAGGGAAACACCTGCGTTCGCGCCGCGTCGAAGTGCTCGAACGGCGTGACCGTCGAATAGAGGGCCGAATCCGTCTTGCCGACGTGCAGATCCCGCGACCGCGCGCAGGTGTCCTTCAGCGATCCCGCCGGCTGGTCGCGCAGCGAAGCCGGCCTGCGCGCGGCGCTCGCCGGCAGTGCCACCGCGGCCGCCGGAACCGCCACGACCGCGGCGGTCAGTGCCATCAGTCGGCGCGCGCGCCGAGTTCGGGTGGCGGACATCGGTGTCCTCTCGAGTTCGGTTGCAGAACGACCGCCGGGCAAGCAGCGGGGGATCAGGTTACTTCGTTATTGACATGCTGTCAAATAGTCCCTGCCGTAGCGTTCTGACCGTGGCCGATACAGCCTACGCACGCGTCCCCGCCCGCGCCGCCCTGGCGGGCAACCCGTCGGACGGGTACGGCGGTGCGGTGCTCGCGGTCGCGCTGCACGAGATCCAGGCGGAGGTCGATGTGGTGCCAGCCGCGAACCCATCCGTCGAGCCGCCGAGCACACTCGTAACCGCGACCGTCAGGCGGTTCGCGCGCGAGCTCGGCGGCGACGGTGCGCGCACGCGGCTTCGGTGGCGCACCTCGATCCCGCGCGGCGTCGGGCTCGGGGGCTCGAGCGCGATCGTGATCGCGGCGACGCGAGCGCTGTGCGACCTGCTCGATCTGACGCTCGCGCCGCTCGAGCTCGCACGGTTCGCGCTGGCGGTCGAGAACGACGAGCTCGGGATCGCCGCCGGACTTCAGGACCGGATCGCCCAAGCCTACAGCGGGCTGACGTTCATGGACTTCGCCCGCGACCGCTACGAGCCGCTTGACCCGTCGCTGTTGCCGCCGCTACTGGTCGCCTGGCGGCCAGACTCCGCCTCCGACTCGGGACCGGTCCACAGCGACCTGCGTGCACGCTATGAGCGCAACGAGACGCGCGTGCTGAGGGCGGTCTCCGCGCTCGCGACGGCGGCATTCGACGCCCGCCAGGCGCTCCTCGATGGCGATCGCGAGGCGTTCGCGCGGAGCCTCGACGCGACCTTCGAGGCACGGCGGGGGATCCTGGCGCTGAATCCGGAGCACGTCGAGATGATCGAGCTCGCGCGCGCCCACGGCGCCGCTGCGAACTACACCGGATCGGGCGGTGCGATCGTCGCGTTCTGCCCCGACGTTCGCGATCGCGGGCGCCTGCACGAGGCGCTGGGCCGACTCGGCTGCGGCGTGCTGGCGGTGTAGCTTCGACAGGAGCGGCATCCTCGCCGCCGAACCTCTCAGCCGTGAGCACCAACCGGCTAGAAGCTTTCTCCGACGGCGTTCTGGCCGTCGCGATCACACTGCTCGTCCTCAACATCACCGTCCCGGACCCGCACACAACGGCACGCCTTGGTCATGCACTCGCGAGCCAGTGGCCGGCGTACGCCGCCTACGTGACCTCGTTCATCACGATCGGGATCATCTGGGTCAACCACCATGCGGCGATCAGCCGGCTGCGGCAGGCCGACCACACGATTCTGGTCCTGAACATGCTGCTGCTGCTCAGCATCGCCGTGCTCCCGTTCGCCACCAACCTCGCCGCGACCTACCTCAAGCAGAGCCAGGGCCAGCATCTCGCTGCCGCGATCTACAGCGGGTCGTTCCTGGTGATGTCGATCTTCTTCACGATCTTCAACCGCCATGTCCTGTTCAGCAAGTCGCACTATCTCGACCCTGCCCTCACGCCCGAGCGCCGGCGGCAGATCCTGAGGCGCAGCATCGTCGGACTGGTTCCGTACGCGATCGCGACGGCGCTGGCGCCGCTGTCGGCGTACGTCACGGTCTCGATCTGCGCCGCCGTCGCGGTCTACTACGCGCTACCAATCGCCAGCGGCGGCAGCCAGTAGCTTCAGGCGGGCGCGAGCTGCGCGCTTCGCCCACCCCAGCGCGCCTCGATCTCGCCCGGCGGCGCGGGCGCCCCGAGGTGATACCCCTGCGCCACGCGGCACCCGAGTCGGAGCAGCTCGACCTCCTGCTCGGGCGTCTCCACCCCCTCGACGATCACGCGCAGGCCTAGCGTGCGCCCGAGCATGATGATCCCCTCGAGCAGCTCGGCGGCGACCGCGTCACCCGGGATCCCGTGCATGAAGCTGCGGTCGGTCTTGAGCAGGGTGAACGGCATCGCGCGCAGCCGAGCGAGCGAGCTGTAGCCGGTGCCGAAGTCGTCGAGCGAGAGCACGAAACCCGCCTCGCGCAGGGCGCTCAGGACCGGCAGCACCTCCTCCAGCACGACCGGGCTAGTCTCGGTGATCTCGGCTGCGAGATTGCTGATGTCCGCGCCGTGCCGCGCGGCCGTGCCGATCACGTAATCCGCGAACCCGGGACGCTGGAGCTGGCGCGCCGGGACGTTGAAGCTGATCCGGGGCGAAAAGCCGCGCGCGGTCCATTCCGAGAGCTGGCGGCAGACCTCCTCGATCACCCACTCGCCGATCTCCTCGATCAGCGACGAGTGCTCGATATAGGGCAGGAACGCGGCCGGCAGCAGCAGCCCCCGGTCGGGATCGCGCCAGCGCAGCAGTGCCTCGAGCCCACCCAGCCTGCGTCCGTCGGCGATCTCCAGGACCGGCTGGTAGCAGAGCTCGAACTCGCGCTTGGCGAGCGCGCGTCGCGCTCGCAGCGTCGACTCGAGCTCGAGCACCGAATGCGGCTCGGGCTGATCGAACAGTGCCATCTGTGCCCTTCCGCGGCGCTTGGCGACGTACATCGCCTGATCGGCGTGGTCGACCAGCTCGTGGTGCGTGGTTGCGTCGATCGGGAAGATGCTGGCGCCCGCCGACGCGGTGATCTCGAACGAGCAGCGCGCGACCGTGAACGGCTGCTGCAACGCCGCCAGCAAGCGTTCGCTGATCTGGCGAACCGCGCCGGTCGCCGCCGGTTTCTCACGTGCGAGGTCGTCGAACAGCAGCAGGAACTCATCGCCGCCGTGACGTCCGGCGGTGACGCGCGCGTCGCCAAGCGACTGCAGCCGGCTCGCGACCAGCGACAGCAGCTCATCGCCGGCGGCGTGGCCGAGGGTGTCGTTGACGCGTTTGAAGCCGTCGAGGTCGATGAACAGCAGCGCTGTGCTCGTGCCCTCGCGCAGGCTGCGCCCGAGCGCCGCCTCGATCCGATCGGCCATCGCGATCCGATTTGGCAGGCCGGTCAGGTGATCGCGGTATGCGAGGCGACGCAGCTCGGCCTCGGCACGCACATCGAGCGGCTGGTCGGTACCGGACATATCGAGTCTTGATGATCGGCACCGAGTCGGCAAGACCCGAGCAACCGGCATCCGGTCTCGACAAGGACACGAGGCGCTCGGAGCCGCTCAGCGGCTGAGCTGCATCCGATGCGCGACGGCAGCGGCCTGGGTGCGGCTGTGGACGCCGAGCTTGCTGAGGATCCGCGAGACGTGAACGCTCGCGGTCTTCTCGGCCATGAACAGCGCGTTTCCGATCTGCCGATTGGTCGCGCCCTCGGCGATCAGCGCCAGCACCTGCCGCTCGCGTGGAGTCAGCCCGAACGGGTCCGCCTCGGCGCCGTTGGTGGCCTGCGGGGCCTCGCGGTCAGCAGCCGTCCTGGGTGCCAGCCGAGCCCGATCGCGCAGCGCCTGAAGCTCGCGCGCGAGCCACTGCGCGCCGAGCCGCTCGGCCGTCTCGGCGGCGCCCGCCAGTGACCCCTCCGCGGCTGCCCGATTGCCCTGCTCGACATGGGCCTCGGCCTCGCGCCAGCGCATGATCGCCACTTCATAGGGACGCTCGATCCGCTCCCATTCGCGCGCTGCCGCGTCCCACCGCTTCGAGTCGCTGCGCCCCCGGGCGCGGGCCAGCTCGGCCGCGCCGACGGCACTCCATGCGCGCTCGACCGGCCCGCCGGACTGGGCCGCCGCCTGCAGCCTTTGTGCGTGAATCCGGGCGCGCGTGGTCGCGTCACGCTCATCGCGCTTCTCGCGCAGATCGCGCGCGCGCTGCGCCAGATCCGCCTCGACTCGGACCCCGACCGCCGACACCTGGGCGATCCTCGCGACATCGTCGGTGCAGACCTCGATCCGGTCCAGCGCAGCCGCGACCGCAGCCCGCGCACGTTCGAGCTCGCGGCGCCGGCGATACAGCTCGCCGAGCATCGCCCCCAGCGGGCCGATCCACTGCGGCTCGGCGGAGGCGGCGACCAACGGCTCGATCTCGGTCAGGCAGCGCTCGGCGAGCTGCTCGTCACCGACGCCAAGCGCCAGCTCCGCCTCGCGCAGCTGCCGGAAAATCAGAATCACCCCCACCAGCCGCGCCGGCGGCGGACCGAGATGTGACCACGCGAGCTCCCATTCGCCCGCCTCGAATGCGAGTTGTGAAACGGTCAGCTCGATCCAGTCGTGGCCACGGCCGATCCGCCGCGGCGTCTCATCGACGCCCTGCCTGGCGACCGCGAGCGCGTCATTGGTCCGCCCAGCGACGCTCAGCATGTCGGCCAGGTTTGAGAATGCTGTGCAGAGGCCGTCGATGTCGTCAGTCTCGCGCGCGATGTCGATCGCGCGGCGAAGGTGCTCGAGACCCGCGTCGACATCGCCGAGCGCGACCTGAGTCATCCCGAGCGTGTTCAGGACCTCGCCCTCGGCGCAGCGGTCGCCGGCGGTCACGGCCGCCTCCAGCGCCTGAACGGCATCCTCGAGCGCGTCGCGGAAACGGCCGCGCAGAAAGCGCGTCCGGGCCAGCCACGCGAGCAGCGACGCGCGCTCCTCACCGTCACCTGCGTCGGGCAGCATCGCCAGCGCCCTCTGCGCGGTCTGGACTCCCTCGACGCCGCGGTTGAGCGACCACTGGGCACGCGCCAGGCGCGCGAGCAGGCCCGCGTAGCGCTCCGGGTCGTGATCGGGATCGAGCTGCTCGAGAGCCTTCAACAGCAGCACCTCGCCGCGGGCGCGGTCGCCGTCGATCATGTGCGAGCTGGCCGCCAGCGTGAGCAAGCCGACGTAATCGACCCCGCCGCCGCGGTCGGGCTCGGCGACCCGCGGCCACAGCTCGAGCGCGCGCTCGGCCAGGTCAGCCGCCTCGCCGTAGGCGCGCACCTCGCGCGCGGCGAGCGCGGCGCGAATCGTGGCCGCCAGGGCCGCCGGCTGATCGCCGGCAGAGGCGTAGTGGCTGGCGATCGTCGTCGCGCGCTGGACCCCGCCGTCCTCGCCGGAGGCCGGAAGCCGCTCGTAGTGGCGGGCGAGGGCGAGATGCAGCTCGCCGCGCTCGCCCGGCAGCAGATCGTCGTACAGAGCCTCGCGCAGGAGCGCGTGGCGGAAGAAGAAGCCACCCTCATCGCAGCTCATCAGCATCTGCTCGGCGACCGCCTCGCGCAACGCGGCGCTCAGCGCGTCGTGCTCGATCGCTGTCAGCTCGGCGAGCGCGTCCTGATCGAGCCGGCGGCCGACGGCGATCGCCCGCGCCGCGCGCTGCGCGTCGGGCGATAGTCGCTCGATCCGCAGAAGGAACGCGTCGCGCAGGCTCTGCGGCGCCGTGCCGCGACCATCGAGCCCCGCGGCCAGCAGTTCCTCGCTGTAAAGCGGGTTGCCCTCGCTGCGCGCGAACAGCCGCTCGACCAACTCGACCGTCGGCGCGGCGCCAAGGATGTCCGACAGTGCCTCGGCGAGCTCATCGCGGTCGAACGGCGCGAGTTCGATCCGGCGGGCACGATCGAGCCGCTCGAGCTCGGACAGCAGCGGACGCAGCGGGTGGCGCCTGTGCAGCTCATCGGTGCGGTAGCTCAGCACCAGCATCACCCGCTCCTGTCTGAGGCTGCGGGCCAGGAACGCCGCGAACGTGCGGGTCGACCGATCCGCCCAATGCATGTCCTCGAGGATCAGGACCAGCGGCTGCTCCTCGCTCAGGCAGTCGAACAGCTCGAGCAGCGCCTCGAACAGATTCAGCTGGGCCGAGGAGTTCTGCCGCGCGGGCACCGCGGCGTCGTCGAACCACGGCAGCAGCGCTGCCAGCTGGGCGCGGCTGCCAGGGCTGAGCGTCTTCAGGGCCGCGTGGCGCTGGCGACCGAGCGGACGCAACGCCGCCGTGAGCGGCGCATACGGCAGCTCGCCGTCGGCCTGCTCGACCGACTCACCTCGGAGGATCAGCGTGTCGCCGGACAACTGCCGCTCGAACTCGCCGACCAGGCGCGTCTTGCCGACGCCGGACTCGCCGCCGAGCAGTACCAGCACGGGCCGCCGGTCAGCGGCCTCCCGCAGCGCGAGCTCGAGTTCCGCGAGCTCTCCGACCCGCCCGACGAACCGGCTGCTGGTCAGCCTCGCCCGCATGTCGGAAGTATCGCGTGAGTACTCGAAGCGATGCATTGCCGTCCCGCCGGGCGGTCCGCTCGGGCCGGCCCCCTCGCGCGGCAGCCCGGCGAAGGTCCTCGATCCGGGCGTCTGCGTGGACCGATGAGATTGTCGAGTGCATTCTGTGCTCCTCTCGCTGGAATCCATCTGTAGATCAGGATGGACTGAGAGGGCACTGCGCACATCGGGAGATCGCAGTCGATTAGACCGCCTGAGGCCTTACCTGAGACTCCCCTGCCCCTTACTCGGGGTCGGGGGCGTGGTCGCCAGCTGACAGGGGGGAGCTCGCGTCCCGCGTGGCGGCGGCGATTTCCTCGCGAGAGACGTGCTGGGGGTGATGGCAGGCGGCCAGATGGCCGTTCGCGTAACGCGTCAGCTGGGGCTCGATCTGCTTGCAGACGTCGGTCGCGCGCGGGCAGCGCGTGTGGAACCGGCAGCCGCTGGGCGGGTTGATCGGGTTCGGCGGCTCGCCCGTCACTGTCTGGCGCTCGCGATTGCGATTCTCGTGCGGGTCCGGGATCGGGATCGCGCTCAACAGCGCCGAGGTGTACGGGTGAATCGGCTTGGTGTATAGCTCCTCGGCCGGTGCGACCTCCATCAGCTTGCCGACGTACATCACCACGATCCGGTCAGAGACGTGGCGCACCACGCCGAGGTCATGGGCGACGAACAGGTAGGAGAGATGGAGCTCGTCCTGGAGCTCGTCGAGCAGGTTGATCACCTGGGCCTGGATCGAGACGTCGAGCGCCGAAACCGGCTCGTCGAGCATGATCAGCCGGGGCTCGACCGCGAGCGCGCGGGCGATCCCGATGCGCTGGCGCTGGCCGCCGGAGAACTCGTGCGGGAAGCGGTTGATGTGCTCGCTGTGGAGACCGACGCGCTCGAGCAGCTTGTGGCTCTCGGCCTCCATCTTGTCCTTGCCGACGCCGCGGATCCGAAGCGGCGTCGCCAAGATCTGCGCCACGCGCTTGCGGGGGTTCAGCGACGCCTGCGGATCCTGGAAGACCATCTGCATCTCGCGGCGGACCGACTCGAGCTGGCGCCGACCCGACTTGGTGATGTCCCGGCCGCGGAAGCGGATCGCTCCTCCGGTCGAGTCGATCAGCCGGACCAGCGCCCGGATCAGTGTCGTCTTGCCGCACCCCGATTCGCCGACGACACCGAGCGTCTCGCCCTCGAGCAGCTGGAAGGTGACGTCGTCGACCGCGTGCACACTCCCGACCGTCCGGTCGACGATCAATCCGGACTTGATCGGAAACAGGACCTGGAGGTGATCGACATCGAGCAACGTCTTGCCGTTGCCGTTGTTGTCCTGGGCCGGCGCCGCATCCGCAGTGCTCTCCGAGGCCGCGCTCTCCTGAGCCGGGCTGTCCGAGGCCGGGCTCTCCCGAGCCGAGCTCTCCGAGGCCGGCCCCTCTGGGGCCGCGCCCTCGGGGGTCGGGCTCTCCGGCGGCTGCTCGACGCTCACGAGATCACCGTCTCACTGATCGCGAGCCCGATCCCATCGGGGGTCTGGCGCAGATTGCGCTTCTGCTCGTTGTCGAGCCAGCAGCGGTCGAGGTGGTCAGGCGCCTCGGTCAGGTGCGAGGCCAAGTCCGGGACCTGCATGCAACGGTCGAACTCGTGCGGGCAGCGCGGGCGGAAGTGACAGCCCTGGGGCGGCGCGAGCAGCGACGGCGGCAACCCGGGAATCGCCGGCAGCCGCAGGTTGCGGTCACGATCGATACGGGCGATCGACCCGAGCAGGCCCCACGTGTATGGGTGCTGGGGGTCGTAGAAGATCTGATCCAGCGTGCCCTGCTCGACCACCCTTCCCGCGTACATGACAACGATCCGGTCGGCGATGTCGGCGACCACGCCGAGGTCGTGGGTGACGAGGATCACGCCCGCCCCCGTCTCGGAGCGCAGCTGGCGGAGCTCGTCGAGGATCTGGGCCTGGATCGTGACGTCGAGCGCGGTCGTCGGCTCGTCGGCGATCAGCAGCTTCGGCGAGCACGACAGCGCCATCGCGATCATCACGCGCTGGCGCATGCCGCCCGAGAACTCGTGCGGATACGAGCGCAGTCGCTCCTGGGCGCGCGGGATCCCGACCCGTTCCATCAGCGACACTGCGCGATCCATTGCCTGCGCCTTGCTGACCTCGGGGTAGTGCACCCGGATCTGCTCGATGATCTGGGTGCCGATCCGGTAGACGGGATCGAGCGAGCTCATCGGATCCTGGAAGACCATCGCGATCCCGGCGCCCCGGATCTTCTGGAGCACGGAGGGGGGCGCCTTGACCAGCTCGGTGCCGTCGTAGTGCGCCTCGCCCTCGAACCGTGCGTTCGGCCCCCGCGTCAATCCCATCAGGGTCATCGCTGTGACCGACTTCCCGGACCCCGACTCGCCGACGATCGCGACCACCTCGCCGCGGCCGACCGTGAACGAGACGCCGTCGACGGCCTTGACGATGCCGTCCTCGGTCGCGAATGACACGTGCAGGTCGTCGACCTCGAGCAGCGGCCTGTCCTGGCTCTCGGTCGCGCTCATGCGAGCCGGATCCGCGGATCGAGAACGGCGTAGAGGATGTCGATGACTGCGGCCAGGACGACGACCGCGAACGCCGTCAGCATCGTGATCACCAGGATCGGGATGATGTCGAGGCGACCGATCGAGTCGGCGGCGAGCTGGCCGACGCCGTGCAGGTTGTAGACCGATTCGGTCAGGATCGCGCCGCCGCCGATCACCTGTGCGAGGTCGAGCCCCCACAGCGAGATGATCGGGATCAGGCTGTTGCGCAGGACGTGGCGGGCCAGAACCTGCCGGTCAGAGAGACCCTTCGCGTGAGCGGTGCGGACGTAGTCCTCGCTCATCGTGTCGAGGATCGTCGAGCGCAGCACGCGCGAGTAGAAGCCGATGAACAGGACCGACAGCGTGAACCACGGCAACACCAGGTGAACGAACCACTGAACCGGGTCCGTGGTGAATTTCACGTACCCGCCCAGGGGGAAGATGTTGGCCTGGTAGCCGAGGTAGTAGATCAGCACGGCGCCCAGGAAGAACGGGGGGAACGACACCCCCAGCATCGATAAGACCGTAAGGATTCTGTCGGTGTATCGACCCGCCTTGACGGCCGCGAGCGTACCGACCACGATCGACGCGAACAACCAGAAGAAGCCGGCTCCGAGGGCCAGCGAGATCGTCGCCGGAAGCCCGGCCTTGATCTCGTCGATGACGTTGAAGCCCTGCGTGTACGAGTACGCCTGTCCGGTGAAGATGTTCTTCATCGTGCGCGCGTACTGGACGTACAGCGGCTTGTCGAAGCCGTACTTCTGATCGATCTGCTGGATCTCCTCGGCGGTCGCGAGCCGGCCCGCCAGGCGCAGCGCCGGGTTGCCGTTGGGGATCGCCTCGAACAGCAGGAACGTCAGCACCGAGATGACGAACATCACCGCGATCATCGCGAGGATGCGACGGATCACGAACCTGCCCATTAGCGTGCGATGCGGACCTTGGCCCGGGGGTCGAGGGCGTCGCGCAGGCCATCACCGAAGATGTTGATCGACATCACGGTGAGGACCAGCATGATCCCGGGGACGAGCACGTTGTGGAAGGCGGCCGGGATCGTGGCGATGCCGGCCGCGATCATCGTGCCCCACGAGGCGTTGGGCGGCTGCACACCCGCGCCGAGGTAGGAGAGGCCGGCCTCGAGCAGGATCGCGTTGGCCAGGATCAGCGGCACGAACACGACCACCGTGCTCGCCAGGTTCGGCAGCACCTCGGAGAACATGATCTTGGTGTGGCCGAGGCCCTGCTGGCGCGCGGCGTCGACGAACTCGCGCTCGCGGAGCGTCAGCACCTGCCCGCGCACCGGCTTGGCTACATACGGGATGTAGACGATCCCGATCACGAACGCCGGCACCATCAGCGTGTTGCCCTTGATCTGGAACAGCCCGAGGTCGATCCCGCCGACGGCCAGCGCGACACCGAGCGCGACGCCGAGCAACACCGCGGGATACGCCCAGATCACATCGAGGAAGCGGCTGATGATGCCGTCGGTGACCCCCCTGAAGTAGCCGGCGGCGATCCCGAGGATCATCGCCAGGAACATCGTGATCAGCGTCGCGACGAAGCCGATCTCGAGCGAGGTGCGTCCGCCGTACAGCAGCCGCACGGCGACGTCGCGCCCGTTCTCATCGGCGCCCAGGAAGAATCGGCTGTGCCAGGTCGGGCCGATCGGGATGCCCGTCGGGCTGATCACGTACTCGGTCTTGCCGCCGATCTTGATCGGCGAGGACAGGAACTCCTGGTTGGGCCCGGCGTGGGCGACGTCGTGCGCGTAGACCGGCGCGAGCAGGCACAGGACCAGGATCACGAGGAACACGAACCCGAAGAACATCGAGACGTGATTGCGCCGCAGCCGCCGCCAGGCCAGGCGCCACGGGCTTATCCCGGGCGGGACCTCCTCCCCCCCGCCTTGCAATGCCGCGGGAAGGTCGCCTGAGAATTCTGTGCCGGGAGCGGAGGTAGTAGCCATCAGAAGGGAGGCCGGGACAGCCTACCCCTTCCCGGCCGAGTTCAATAGCGCACGGCTGAGCGTGGGCCAGGGGAGCGGTGTCGCCCTGGCCCACGCGAGCCGAATTACTTAAGCGTGAACGAGCTCCAATCCCATCCGTAGACGGGGTGGAACACGTAGCTCTGGCTGATCTTGTCCGACGTGAACGCCGGGAACGTCTGGTAGCCGAACACGCCGACGTAGGCCTTCTTGGCGACGTACTCGTCGAGCGCCTGCCACTGGCTGGCGATCGAGTTCAGCTGGTCGGTCGGGACCTTCCCGAGCTTGTCAGACTCGCTGTTGATGTGGGGATCGTTGACCTGGCCGAAGTTCTCATTGTTCGTCGGCAGGATCGCCGTCCCCTGCAGCAGCAGGTAGAAGTCGATCGGGTTCGGGAAATCCTGGTTCCAGTCGGCGAAGCCGGTCTGGGGGTTGAGCTTCAGGTTCCCGATCGTCGAGAAGTAGGTCGCGTCCGCGATCACCTTCTGCGTTGCCTTGAATCCGATCGAGTTCAGGTACGACGTGTAGTACGTCATCCACTGCTGGCGCGGCGAGCGTGTCTCGCTCCAGACCGTCACGTGCTGGCCCGCCATGCCCGACTGCTTGACCAGCGCCTTGGCCTTCGCCAGGTCTGGGGTGGGCGGATTGCCGTACGGGCACGGCGCGGTCGGATGGCCGACCATGCCCGGCGGCAGGAAGTAGCAGCCGGCGATCAGCGTGCCCGATCCGAGGCGGCTCATCGCGTTCTGGTCAAGACCGGTGACGACAGCCTCACGGGCCAGCTGGCTCGAGAACGGTTTCGTCTTCGAGTTCAAGAAGATGTAGTAGGTCGAGTTCATGACCTTCTTCTGATACCGGTCCGCCGCTTGAGACTGGATCTGCGGCAGCAGGCTGCCGGGGATCGTGTCGGCCCAGTCGAACACGTCGGCGCTGTTGTTCAGAACCGACAGCGCGTTCGAATCGACGTTCGAGGAGATCTTGACGTTGACGTTCACGTGCCCGGACGGGATCCCCGGGATCGGCGTCCACTTCGGGTTCTTGACCAGCGAGAACGAAGCGTTCGGCACGATGTTCGTGATCATGTACGGGCCGACGCCGGGCGGCGGGCTGTTCGGCTCGTTCTTCATCGGCGTGCCGCTCGGGATGATCCCCAGCGACGGGAACGCCAACACGTTGTCGAACGCGCCGTACGCCGAGTTCAGGTGGATCGTGATCTGACCCGTCGAGTCATTCGTCGTGATCCCCGAAATCGTCTTGGCCTTGCCCTTGGCGAAATCCGTCGCGCCGGCGATCTGCGCCGTGATGAACTGGCCGGAGCCGCCCCACGGGATCTTGATCGCGCGCTCTACGGTGTAGGCGAAGTCGCTTGCCTTGACGGGCTTGCCGTTCGAGAACACCAGCCCCTTGCGCAGGGTCGCGGTGTAAGTCTTGCCGCCATCCGTGATCTTGGGAAGGCCGGTCGCCAGGCCCGGGATCAGCGCGGTGCCCGCGGTGCCGTTGGCATGGGCGTAGGTAACGAGGCCGGTGTACGCAAGCCAGTCCGGCTCAGCGGCCTGCGTCGTGTACCCGAAGCCCGGATCAAGCGAGTCCGGCGCGGTCCCCATCAGCAACGTGATGGTGCCCGACTTCGAGCTCGTTGTGCCACTCGAGGCCGACGACGTCGAAGACGAAGAGCTCGAGGAGCCCCCGCATGCACTCAGTGCGAGTACCGATGCGAGCGCCACAAGGCCGGTGAGCACCGGCCTGGTCTGCTTCCTCATAGGTTGTCCTCCTCCGAGGGTTGAGGTCCTGATCTGCAATCTATTCGCAACCGAGGGGGGTTGGAGCCGCCTGGACGTCTCCCTAATCAACCCGCAACAAGACGCTCAAGAATTCTTAGGGGGCCTCGGCCCGTTACTCTCCATACCGATCCACGTGCGCAAGGAGGTCGCATTGAAAGGCCATCGTGTAGTCCTGACTGTCTCGCTCGCCGTCGCCATGCTCGTGGCGTGCGCCGGCTCCGCGAGTGCGGCGCTGAAGGTGACCTGGATGCCCGGCTTCAAGGTGAAGGGAACGCCGGCGCGGTATGACAAGGTGGGTGTGATCAAGGTCGGCTCGGCGAGTGCTCGCAACGTACTCGTGCTCGAGCCCGGGACCTCGGCGGGTGGCGCCTACTTCGTTCCCCTGGCGAAGTGGATCGTGTCGAAGCAGAAGGGCTGGCAGGTGTGGTCGGTCGAGCGGCGCGAGAACCTGCTCGAGGACCAGTCGGAGTCGAACCTGGCCAAGCACCACAAGGCGACGGATGCACAGGCGTTCAACTACTACCTCGGGTTCTTGGCGAACTCGAAGATCAAGCACCACGTCCAGTTCCTCGCCAATAGCAGCGTCGCGTTCGCGAAGCAGTGGGGGATGGGGGTCGCGGTTCAGGACCTGCACCGCGTGATCGCGGCGGCGCACAAGCTCGGGGGCAAGGTCGTGCTCGGCGGCCATTCGCTCGGCGGCTCGGTCGTGACCGCGTACGCGACCTGGAATTTCCACGGCAAGCCGGGTGCGGCGGACCTGGCCGGGCTGATCTATATCGACGGCGGCAGCGGGCCCGCGGTCACGTCCGCGGAGGCACAGCAGGACCTGGCCGATCTGAATGTTTCAACGGCCTCGCCGTGGCTCGCGTTCGGCGGCATTCCGGCTCCGTACGCCGGGTTGTTCGTCGTGACCGGCTCGCTCGGCGCGCTGTTCGCGCCCAACCAGCCCTCGACCGGCCAGGAGTTCCCGCTGCTGCCGTCGTACCTGAAGCCGAGCGTCCGGGTGACGAACCTCGGCCAGTTCGGCTTCGCGCTGAACGTCGCGACCTCGCCGGCGACGCTCGCCGCGGCGCAGGCCCACCTCGGAACAGGCGTCGCGAGCGCGGGCCCGGTACACGGGTGGAACGGCGCCGGCGCGCTGACGCCGATCAAGCGCTTCGCGGCGATGTTCGCCGGCCTCGGCGTCGAGAACGCGGACGGCGCCGAGTGGTACTTCCCCGCCCGGCTGACGCTCGACACCGGCGCGGTCGGCAACGGCGACGCGAATCCCGCACAGCAGGTGCTGGGGGTCGACTCGACACTCGGGCACCACCTGCCCAAGGACCTCAGGATCTACGCCTTCGGAGCCGCGCTCGGTGGCACCCGAGTGCTGACCGCGGCGAAGGCACTGGCCGCGCAGTCGGGCATCCCGAGACGCAATCTGACGCTCGTCGATCGCCACACGACCTACGCCCACAACGACCCGGCCGGGGCATATCCGCACAACGTGTTCTTCGCCGATCTCCTGCCGTTCCTGCGCAAAGTCAGCGCTCACGGGTAGTTTTTGCGCCGGACCGGCGCGGTCGTGAAGGAGGCAGACATGTCCCAGGATGGATTGAAGGCGCTCGAGGCGGAGCTCCGAGCAGCGCCGCCGCGCGGCTTGGCCGAGCTCAGCGCGGAGCAGCTGACGGCGCTGGCCCAGGCAGTGGCTGACGCACGGCATCGCCAGGCAGCGGAGCTCGCCGCGGCCGGCGAACACGCGCTCGACCACATCCCCAAGCTCCTGCGGATCCCGATTCGCAAGGTGCTCGGATGAGAAGCTCGCTCGCAGTCCGGGCGGAGATCCTGAAGCTTGCCCGGCTGCTGCGCGTCGAACCGGAGGAGCTCCAGTACCTCGAGCAGGTCGATCCCGACGATGTCCGCAAGTTGCGGGAGCAGATCACCGAGGTCCTGTTCACGGCCCACGGCAGCGCCCTCGGCCGCCTCGCGGCCGCCAGCAAGTTGCTCCCGATCCGCGTCGTCGCGACGATCGGCGAGAAGGCGTTCGGGCCGGTCCTGGCAGCGCGGATCGCTGGCCTGCTCGACCCAGCTCGCGCGGTCGAGATGGCGGAGACGATGCCGATCGGCTTCCTCGCCGACGTCGCCGTCGAGCTCGACCCGCGGCGCGTCAGCGGGGTGATTTCGCGGATCTCGCCGAGCCGGATCGCGCAGGTCACGAGCGAGCTGCTGAGCCGCCGCGAGTACGTGACGATGGGTTGCTTCGTCGGCCACCTCGCGACTCCCGCGATCCGCGCGGCGGTCGAGGTGATGAACGACGCGGAGCTGCTCCAAGTCGCCTTCGTGCTCGAATCCAAGGACAGGCTCGACGAGCTGATCGGGATGCTGGCGCCGGCGCGCCGCGACGCGCTCGTCGACGTCGCCGCGGCCGAGGGCCTGTGGCCCGAGGCGCTCGATCTGCTCGCGCACCTGAGCGATCAGCACTGCGCCGAGCTCGCAGGCAACGCGGCTCGCCGCGACGATGCCCTGCTCGACTCGCTGATCGCCGCGGCGCAGCGCGAGGAGATGTGGAATGCGGTCCTGCGCGTCGTGCGCTGCATGAGCGAGTCCGACCGGGTGCGGTTCGCCCGCCTGAAGTCGATCAACGCCGACGGCGTGCTCGAATCGATCACTGCCGCGGCCGCCGCGGACGGGCAGTCGAACGAGCTGCTCGAGCTGATCCCCGCGCTGCCGCATGAGTCACAGATGCGGGTTGTGCGCGCGGCCGCGAAGCTCGACCCCGAGCAGCGCGCGGTGATCGCCGGCCGCGCCCGGGAGGCGGGCATGACCGAACAGGTGGCGATGCTCGACGACGCCGTCGCGCAGGCCTGAGGCGCGCCGCTAGATGGTTGATATCCCCGAATCCCCCGGCCCCCATGCGGCCGCGGAATCAACCATCTAGAGCCGGGCGGCGATCTGGTCGGCCAGCCGCTCGGCCGCGCGATCGCCGTAGGAGAGATACAGCGAGGGCTCGGTCAACTCGAGCTCGATCAGGGTCGGGTCACCACCGGGTCCCGGGATCAAGTCGACGCGCGCGTACAGCAGCTCGTCGCGCCGCCAGCGAAGCGCGTCGAGCACCTCGCCGGCGACACGGCGCTCGGCCTCGCTCGCGGATCTGGGGCTGATCTCCTCCTCGATGTACAGCCCGCTCGCGTGAGACTTGGCACCGGCGAGCATCGGGCCCTTGCGGATCGCGTGCGAGTACTCGCCCCCGATGAACACCAGCGCCGTCTCACCGCGATCCTCGACGCCCTCAAGGTAGGGCTGAACCATCACCTGACGGCGCTCGCGCAGCAGCCGCTCGACGTGCTCGATGGCGCGCGCGCCGTCGCCCGGCCCGTAGCGAGCGGTGTCCCGTGAGCCCGAGGAGACCGTTGGCTTGACCACGTATGAACCGCCCGGGGGCGCCCATTTCCGGCCGGGTGCGACGAACTCGGTCGTGACCGCGTTGGGCACCTCGGCCAGGTAGCGCTTGTCGGTGTTCCAGCGGATCACATCGACGGGGTTGAGCACCCTTGGCAGCGACTCGGCCCAGCCAAGGAACTGGTCGCGGCGCTCCGAGTAGTCCCACGTGCAGCGGATCACGACCAGCGCGTAGGCACTCCAATCGACGTCATCCGCATCCCACACGACGGGCTCCGCGCTGATTCCGCGCGCGCGCAGCCCGTCCAACAGCAGGGGCTCGTCGTCGGCGAGCTGGGGAAGTGCGGCGCAGGTGGCGAGCGCCACCTGCGCCTTCAGCTCACGGCGTGTAGTTATAGGTATGGCACGGGTGGCCGTTACAGACATCGACCACACGGCCGTTGGGCTGCAGGAAGTCCGACTTCTGCACCCGCGCCAGCGGCGAGGAGCGGACGAACTCGTGCGGATCTTGCGCGGTCGTGTTGTTCTCGGGCGGCGGGATGTTCGCCACCGGCGGTGGCTGCACGATCCCCGGGCCGCCGTCCCAGATCACGATCGCCGAGCCCTTGAACGGATAGTGACCGATCGCCGGGATGCCGTAGAACAGGTTGCGATCGCGCGCGCGATCTGTATTCAGATCGAGGGCCGGCTCGTGGGCCGAAGCACCGATCGTGCGGGCCTCGACCGCGGCCGCATACATGCTGACCTGGTGATCGCCGTAGGCGATCTGCATCAGCACGGTGTGCGCCGGCGTGTCGGGCAGCGGATGCGAGGTCATCTGCTCCGCATACCCGTCCGGGTCGCCACGATCCCACAGCTGCTGGATCAGGTCGAGCGTCAGCGTGTACATCGAGTTGTCGGGATAGCTCGACGTCAGGATCCCGCCGAACTGGGAGAAGTCGGTGCTGCGCTGGACCAGCACGTTGCCGTAGTTCATCCCCGACACGCCGAGCACGGCGCGGGTGAAGTCGGGCGCGACCGCGGTCGCCATCCCGCCCTCGATTCCACCCTGTGAGTTCCCGTCGTAATACAGGTGCGAGGTGTCGAGCACCGACTGGGTGCCCGCGCGGAAGGCCGCGTTGGATGCGAAGCCCTGCGGATTGAGCATCAGCCGGCCCAGGAACAACGTGTTGAGCACACCCTGCTGGAGCCGGTCGACGACGTTCTCGAACCCGTTCAGGTTGACCAGGACACTGATGTCGTAGGGCGTGTCCGGTTCGGCCAATCCCCACCAGTCGGTCGCGCAGAACACGATGTTGTGCTCGGTTGCCATGTCTTCGACGTTGCCCGCCTCGACCTCGTCGTGAGAACCGAGCAGGCCGTGGCCATACAGCGAGATCCGGGCCGGATGGGTGTCGGCCGAGTTCGGGATGATGCACTCGAACTGGGCGGTGGCGACGTTGCCGGGCACCTGCGTCGGCAGCGCGTCGAGCTTGTTCGAGCTGTAGTGAAAGCCGGTCTCGCCCGTCGGGCCGCAGACCTTCAGGTAACAAGGAACGTTGAACGTACCCTGCACCCGCTTGATGTCAGGCGTCAGCTGATCGACGCTCGTCACCTTGAAGCCCGGAGCGTGACCCTGGACCTTGACGTCAGCGAGGTTGTGGTCGCCGAGCTGCGCAAACGCGTTGTTGCGGATCGCGAGCAAGCGCGAGGTCAGGTTCTGCCGCGAGGCGATCGTGAAGTCCCAAGCCTCGTAAAGGTTCCCGCGGCCGATCCCGGCGTGCTTGAGTGCCTTGAAGATCCGCGCGTAGCGGCTGCGCTGAGAGCGCTCGTTCCTCGGCAGGCTGCGGTTGTCGCGCAGCCGCTCAAACCACGACGGCGCCGAGATCACGTGGCCGCTCGAGGTACGCAGGTTGCGCAGCGCGACGACGTACGTGTGACCCTCGGTGAAGTCCTTGCCGGGGTGGATCAGGAGGTTCGTGTTGTTCGCCGAGGTGGCGTTGGCATCGAGCTCTGACCAGATCAGCTGGCGACGCCCCGTCTGCTCGTCGATCACGACGATCGGCTGGCGCTTGGCGAACGACGCGCTCATGCTGAGCAGGCCGACAGGAGCGGTCCGCGTGAACGCCGCGGCGTTGTCGAGCCCGGCGATGTGGACGATCAGCGCGCTGCCGGGACTGAAGCCGTCGTTGCGGTCATACGGCGCGACGCCGATGCGCTGTCCCTTGGTATTGACCGGCATCGCATTGGCCGGGAGATGCACGCGGACGCCCGTCGGCGTGGTGCGGTCGGGGCGCGTGAAGAGGTTGTTGGGGAACGGCAGCAGGCACGGACGCGTCGCGAACGGCTGGCAGTCCGCGCCGGGCGGCGTCGCCACCACTCCATGCATCCGGCGCGTGGCCGACCCGGCCGAAGCAGCCGGCACCAGCAGGGCGATCACGCCCGCCAGGATGAAACCAATCTTGAACGTTCGATTCCCGAGCATCCGTTCTCCTCTCGATTTGCACACCGCTTTGCCCTCGAACACGGGAGACGAGGCAGAGTAGCGGGATGCACTGCCGGCGCGCGGGCTCGCGACTGTCGGCGCCCGGGCTCGCGGAGCTTCACACGGCGCCGAGCGGGTGAAAGGATTCCACCATGGACGACAACGCCGAGCGACAGTTGGCACGCAACGAGTCGTTGTTTCGCGACGTCAACGAAAGCATCGAGCGCGGGCAGTGGCCTGGCGACGAGGATGCCCCGGTCGCGTTCCGGTGTGAGTGCGCGCGGCTGGGGTGCAACGAGCTGATCATGCTGACGCCGAGGCAGTACGAGCAGATCCGCTCCTCACCGCGCCGGTTCTTGGTCGTCCCGGGCCACGAGGAGCCCGAGCTCGAGTCGGTGGTGGCGACGGGCGCCGGTTACACCGTCGTCGAGAAGCGTGCCGAAGCGGGTCGCCGCGCCGAGGCGTCCGATCCGCGCGGCTGAGTCGCGCGCCCGCTCCGCCGCACCAGGTCGAAGCGCATCGTCAGCTCGACGCCACCGGTCGAAGGGGCGCCGACGGTTAGATCGTCGGCGACATGCGCGATCATCGCCAGGCCCAGGCCAAGGCCCGGGCGGTCGGCCCCGGCGTGCAGGCCACAGCCCTCGTCAGCGATCAGCAGCCACATCTCGCCGGATACAACGGCGGCGGTGACGTGGACCATCCCCGGTTCCTCGCGATAGGCGTGCAGGATCGCGTTGGTCAACGCCTCCGATGCCGCGAGGCGGATTGCATCGACCGTCTCCGGAGTCGCGCCGCACCTGGTCGCGAGCGCACAGATCTCGCGGCGCGCCTCGGGAACCGAGCCGGCGACGGCCGGATAGCTGTTGGTCAGGTGCTCTGCCGATGAGGTGCTCATGGTCAGGAATCCTGATACCCGATTGACAGAAAACAAAGCCACCTCTGACCGGGGCTGCCTCGGGGCCTCCCGAAAAGGCGCCCGGTACGTCCGCGATCAGCGGTCGTAGCGCGCGATCGTCCGCAGCGAGAGGGCCGTCAGGATCGCGCCCATCACCGCGATCACGAGCAGGCATGCGGCGATCTTGCCGAGATCCCAGCCGTCGATCACCAGCGAGCGCAGCCCGACGATCACGTAGCTGACCGGGTTGATCCGCGCCAGCGTCTCCATCAGCGGCGAGAGCCGGTTGAAGGGGACGAAGTTCGGCGTCAGGAACAGCAGTGGAAAGAACAACAGGAAGCTCGACTGCGTCGCCTGGACGTTGCGCGTGCGCAGCGCGACCAGGATCCCGAACCCCGCGTACGCGACCCCGAACAGGGCCGACAGGAGGACGATCAACAGCGCCCCGGCAACCCCACTCTGGACGCGCGCTCCGAGCGCGATCCCGACCAGCAGCACCAGCGCCGAGCTCGCCATCCCGCGGAACAGGTCGGCCGTCAGTCGCCCGAAGATGATCGACGAGCGGCGGATCGGCGCCACCAGCAACTTGTCGAAGTAGCCGAGGTCGATCTCGGTCACGAGCGCCAGGCCGGAGGTCGCGGTCGCGACCGCGAACATCAGCGAGACAGGGAGCTGGAACGCGACGTACCCCTGACCCTTGAGGAACGGCGTGCTACTGGGAAACGTCTTCGACACCTGGCCGATGTTCACTACGAGGAAGAACAGCGGAATGAACAGCGTCGGGATCGTCGCCTCGGGATAGCGGACGATCTCGCGCACCGCACGCCGCCCGAGCAGGACCACCTCGGTCATGGCGATCCTCCCTCCTGTGCCTGGCCCTCGAGGCGACGGCCGGTGGCCTTCAGGAAGACGTCGTCCAGCGACGGCCGAGCCACGCTGATCGCGCCGACCGCGACCTGGTCGCGATCGAGGCGGCGGACGATCTCGGCGATCGAGCTGCCGCCGTCCTCTACGTACAGCGCAAGCGCATCGGCCTCGGCGACCACGCGCTCGAGGCCCGGGAGCCCGGTCAAGGCCGCCTCGATTGCCGCGGCATCGGTGCTGTTCACGGAAACCGACACGACGTCGTGTCCCATCTCGGCCTTGAGCTGAGTCGGCGTGCCCTCGCCGACGATCTGGCCGTCGTCGATGATCGCCAGCCGGTTGCAGAGCTTGTCGGCCTCCTCGAGGTACTGGGTCGTCAGGAAGACCGTCGCCCCGGCGGCGTTGATCCGCCGCACCTCGTCCCAGATCGTCAATCTCGACGCCGGGTCGAGCCCAGTCGTCGGCTCGTCGAGGAACAACACATCGGGTGCGTGGACGAGCGCGCTGGCGAGATCGAGCCGCCGCTTCATCCCGCCCGAATAGGTCTTGGTCCGGCGATCGGCCGCCTCGTGCAGCCCGACCAGCTGGAGCAGCTCGTTCGTGCGGTCCCGAGCACCCCGTCCGGTGATGCCGTACAGGCCGCACTGGAGCTCGAGCAGCTCGCGACCGGTCTGGACAGGGTCGAGCCCGATCTCCTGGAGGGCGACGCCGATCCGGCGGCGCACCTCAGCCGCGCTACCGACGACATCGATGCCTGCGACCGATGCCGCCCCCGCCGTCGGTGGGAGCAGTGTGCACAGCATCCGCACGGTCGTCGTCTTGCCGGCGCCGTTGGGCCCGAGAAAGCCGAATACCTCGCCTGCGGAGACGGTCAGGTCGATGTCGCGAACGGCCTCGATGCCACCCTTGAACGTGCGCCGCAGCGACCGGGCCATGATCGCCGGATCGGCGGCGCCGGGGGTTGAGGAAGAGCGTTCCACGGGTTCCGAGATGGTCGTCATCGAGGGTCTTGACCACCTCAGCGACGGAAACTCATCGGCCCGCGCCGATTCACGGATGCACTTGTGCTTCTCGTGGCTTTGGCCGAAACATGTCTGTGTCCCGCTGGCAGGGACGCGACACTTCGGTACGAATCAGGCTCGCAATCACCTCTGACTGAGAGGACACGATGAAACGCAACGAGAGGTCACTCGTCCTCACCGCGATGATCTTCGCGGTCGCGATGATCTTCATCGACCAGACGATCGTCGCGCTGGCGATCCCGACGCTGCAGCACGACCTGCACCTGACGCCAACGGCCTCGCAGTGGATCATCAACGGATACCTGCTCGCGATTTCGGCGCTGTTCGCGCTCGGCGGCCGGGTCTCGGACGTGCTCGGGCACCGACGAGTCGTGATCCCCGGCGTCGCCGCCTTCGCCCTGTTCTCGGCACTGTGCGGCGCGACGCCCACTGGGTCGATCGCCGAGGCGTGGATCATCCTGTTCCGGGTCCTGCAGGGCGCGAGTGCGGCGTTTCTGTTCCCGGCGGCGCTGGCCACGGTGGCGGCCGCCTACCCAGTCACCGAACGCGGCAAGGCGCTTGCCATCTTCTTCTCGATTTCGGGCGGCCTGACCGCGATCGGCCCGATCGCGGGCGGCTACCTGACTCAGTGGACGTGGCGCGCGATCTTCTGGATCAACGTGCCCGTCGCGATCATCGCGATCCTGTTGACGCTCCGGACAAAGCCGACTGACGATCGGCATCCGGGGCCGATCGACTACCGCGGCGCGTGGCTGATCAGCGGCGGCATGGGCCTGGCCGTGCTCGGGCTCCAGCAGGCCAGCGTGTGGGGATGGACAAGCGCGGCGACGTGGATCTGCCTGATCGCCGGGCTCGTGCTACTCGGCCTGTTCGTTCGCTACGAGCTCGGCGTCACCGTCCCGCTCGTGCCGATCCGCCTGTTCGCCAACCGTGCGTTCGCGGCCGACAACATCGTCCTGGGGCTGCTCTCGATCTGCTTCGTGCCGTTGTTCTTCTTCGCCAGCGTGTACGCGCAGGTCTCGCTCGGCAAGAGCGCCGAGAACGCCGGGCTGGTGCTCCTGGTGTTCTTCCTCGGCTTCACGGTCGGCGCCCAGATCGGCGGCCGCGTGCTCGACAACCGGGGCGCACGCCCAACCGTCGTCGTCGGCACGGCCCTCGCGGCGGTCGGCTTCTACCTGTGGGGCTCCAAGCTCACGGACCTCTCATGGAGCAAGCAGTGGTTTGACCTGGCGCTCGCGGGAGCGGGGATGGGGCTGGTGCTCGGGCCCGCCAGCACCGATGCGCTCAACCGCGCCTCGCGCACTGCCTACGGCGCCGTGACCGGCGTCACCCAGACGGTGCGCAACTTCGGCGGCAGCCTTGGTCTGGCGGTGTTGGGCTCGATCCTGATCACCGAAACCACCTCGCGGGTCGAGAAAACGCTCGGCAAGGTCGGTGTGCCGAAGGGCATCGCCGACCGCATCGCCCACCAGGTCTCGGGCGCGACTGGGGCCGCGTCGGGGTCGAGCGGCGGCGGCCGCGCGTCGGCCACGGTCGAGCACCTGGTCAGGCTCGACTTCGCCCACGCGACCAAGATCGTCGCGTACGGGATGGCAGCCGCGATGGCGGTCGCGTGCATCGCCGCCGTGATCGCCCTGCCACGCGGCAAGGTCGAAGCCGAGCCGGTCGGCACGATCGCCGGCGCCGAGGGCGAGCCGGCCCAGCCGGTCGCTTCGGGCTAGCTCGCCAGCCGCGAGACGGTCAGCTGCAGCGCGGGTCGAGGATCAGGTCATTGGTCGCCTGGCCGACCGACAATGGCCCTCCCGACGGGATCAGCTGGATGTGGTTGACCTCGGTGTTGGTCGGATCATCGGAGGGGTCGAACGGGCGGTACAGGCCGAACTTCGCGAGCTCGGCCTCGCTGATCCGGGCGGCGCTCGACCGCAGCAGGCTGTCTACACCGATGTCCTCGGCCTCGCCCTTGGTGTGAGGATCGTCGGCGAAGCCGCCAACGGCAACGCTGTGGGCCGGCGTTCGGTAGCCACTGATGCCGTAGATCGTCACCCCCAGGGCGATGCCGAGCGCATTCAAACGGGCGGTGAGCAGCGGCAGCTGACCCTCGGTCTGCTGGGTCCCCGGATCGGCGACGAACCCAGCCCCGGATCCCTTGACGACCGGCGCCGCGAACGCTCCGTTGGTCGCGCCGCCGCACAGATTGAGGATCTTCAGTTCGCGCTTGATGCTCGCCAGCGATGGAGCGTGGGCATTCGGGTCGCCGACCGGCGTCGGGCCGGCGGGCACGCCGGCGATCCCGGCGGTTGGCTCGACCGCCTGCGGATGCGCGCTCGCAGCCGCCGCCTCGGTGCTGCTCGCGGGCGCGCGCACGCGGGGTGGCGAGTTGCTCGCGAGCGCGCTGACCACGAGCCAGGCGCCGACCGCCAGCAGCACGATCGAACCTGCGAGCAAGGGCCGACGCATCTGGGCAGTTCAGCACAGCGGCATCGTTGCCGCGCAGCATCGGTTGCGGGTGCGCGCGGGTCAGGCGAGCTGGATGTGATCGGCCTCCGCCGGCCCGGGGAACGGTCGGGTCAGGCCGAACTTGAGTAGCGTCGCCTCGGGCACTCCTTCGACGCCGGGAGTGTCGGATGCCTCGCCGCGGGTGTGCGGGTCATCGGCGAACCCACCGACCTCGACCGAGTGCTGCGGGCTACGGTAGCCCGATAGGCCGATCAGGTGCAGGTGCAGCGCCTTCCCGAGCGTGTTCAGCCGCGCAGCGATCTCCGGCTCCTCGCCGTATGTGTAGTTCGTCCCGGGCGCGGGGAAGAACCCCCACTCGCCGCCGCCGGAGCTCGAGCCACCGTAGACGACGTTGTTGGCGAACGAGGCGGTCTGCGCGGCGTTGGCCCGTGCCTGAAGGGCAGCCAGCTGATGTTGGACCTGGCGCAACTCAGCCTGCTTGTGGGCGCGATCGCGCGCGGCGACCTGCTCACGCTGGAGCACCGCCAAGTGCAGACTCGCGACCTGGTCACGCTCGATCAGAACCGCCGCGGTGACCCGCTGCTGACGCGCCTGCTCGGCCGCAAGCTGCTTGGTCTGGGCCGCGACCTGGGACTTGATCCTGTCGACGAGCCTGACCACGCGGGCGTTGCGCTCGGCGACCAGCCGCATCTGGCGGACGTGGTCGAGCAGCTCCGAGAAGCCCTGAGACTCGAGCACGACGCCGACCAGGTCCGGGGACGGCGACTCGTATTCGGCGACCAGCTGAGCCGCGAGCACGCGCCGGTCGCGGACGAGATCGTGGCGGAGCAGGCCGAGCCTGTTCTGGGCCGAGAGGAACTGGTCCTGGATCCGAGCGAGCAGCGTTCGCTGGGTGTCGAGGCTCGACTCGATCCCCGCCAGGCGTCTCTCCAGGTCGGACAGCCGGCCCTGGTAGGAGCCGATCCGTCCGTTGTCGGAGCTGATGCCCTGCTGCAGCGACTGCTCGCGCGAGCTCAGATCACCGCGGCTGATCGAGGCGCTCGCGAGCGCCGCCGCGAGGGTCACCAGCGCGGCGCAGACGAGCGCGCCGCAACGAGTTGCAATCTGTCGCTGCATGCGTGAGAAACCGCGACGTCGGCGGTAGCCGCGGCCTCGCGAAATTACCACCTCGATCCGCCCTCGACACCCCACGCAACGGAGCTTGCGCCGCCTGGGCGGGAGGCTGCAACGGCCGCCGATGCTGGTGCCCGGACGATAGAGTCGCACCGCCCCCAACCGGATCGAGGTCGACATGCCGTTCGCCGAAATCAATGGTCAGCGAATCCGCTTCGATGACACCGGTGGCGACGGACCTCCGATCGTGTTCTCGCACGGCTTCCTGATGGATCGTGAGATGTTCGCTCCGCAGGTCGACGCGCTCGCGGCCCGCCACCGCGTGATCACCTGGGACCAGCGCGGCTTTGGCGAGACCGAGTTCGACGGCGAGCCATTCACCTACTGGGACTCGGCCCGGGACTGTCTGGGTCTGCTCGATGAGCTCGAGATCGAGGCGGCCGTGCTCGGCGGCATGTCTCAGGGCGGGTTCCTGTCGCTGCGGGCGGCCCTGCTGGCGCCCGAGCGCGTCCGCGCCCTGGTCCTGATCGACACCCAGTCCGGAGTCGAGGATCCCGAGCGACTGCCGGCGTACAAGCAGATGCAGAAGACGTGGCTGGAGGCGGGGCCCGTCGAGGAGCTGCTGGAGGCGATCGCGATGCTGATCATCGGCGACCCCGTGATCGCCGAACCGTGGATGCAGAAGTGGCGCGAGCTGCCCCGCGAGCGGCTGCGCGCGCCCGGCGACTGCCTGCTCGATCGCGACGACATCACCAACCGCCTGGCCGAGATCGCCTGTCCGGCGATCGTCTTTCATGGCACGGCCGATCGGTCGATCGAGATGGACAAGGCCGAGGGCCTGTGTCAGGGACTATCGGGCTGCACGGGGGTGGTGCGCGTCGAGGGGGCGCCGCACGCCTCGAACCTCACCCATCCCGATCAGGTCAACGGTCCGCTGCTGAGCTTCCTGCGCTCGCTCTGAGGGTCGTCGGGTCTGACATCACCCGCTCGATCGCGTGGATCGCGCCACCCTGCGCGGCCGCCGTGAAGCCGAGCGTCGACGTGGCGAGCCGCGGAGCCTCGCCGGCCCGCGCGAGTGTCCCGGCTCGGACGGCCTCCTGTGCCGTCGGCAGGATCCACTCGCCGAGCTGCTCGAAGTAGCCACCCAGGATGATCACCTCAGGGTCGAACAGGTTGGCCAGGTTGGCGGCGCCGCGGCCGATCCACCCTGCGAGCTCCTGCAGGAGGTCGAGCGTCCTCTGGTTACCGGCCCGCGCCCGCCGGACGATCGGCTCGATCTTGTGCTCCGGCGGCGTGTCCCCCCGTGGGCGCTGCCTCGCCGAGGCGAGCAGCGCGTTGAGCCCGATGCACGCCTCCCAGCAGCCTCGGCGCCCGCAGCCGCAGCGCGGGCCGTCAGGCATCACGTTCATGTGGCCGACCTCGCCCCCGTAGCCGCGGGTCCCGAACAGCGGCTGGCCGCCGACGATGATGCCGCCACCGATCCCGACCTCGCCCGTGATGTAGACGAGGTTCGCGGTTCCGGCCCACTCACCCGACCGATACTCGGCGATCGCTCCCAGGTTGGCGTCGTTGCCGACGTGAATCGGCGTTGCGGCGAAGCGCAGCGCGCGGCGCAGTGGCTCGGCGACCGCCACCTCGCGCCAATGCAGGTTCGGCGCCTCGGTGACGACACCGGCCGAGACGTCGACGAGTCCGGGCACGGCCACGGTCACACCCGCCACGACCGGCGCCGGCAGGTCGCGGCGCCCCGCCAGCCGCCGCCGCGCCTGGCGGCAGAGCTGCGCCAGCGCGGCGATGCACGCGTCCGGCCCGACGGTGGCGTCGAACGGCCGCCGCTCCCGCAAGACCTCGCGACCGGCGAGGTCGATCACCAGCAGGGACAGGTAGTCGACGTTGACTTCGGCCCCGATCGCCAGCACCTTGCTCTCGAGCTCGAGCCGGGTGCTCGGACGCCCGGCACGCCCTCCGCCCTGAAGGCCCGTCTCGCGCACGACGCCGAGCGCGATCAGCTCTGCGACCAAGCGTGACACGGTCGCCCGCGTCAGCCCGGCGCGCGCTGCGATCCCCGCGCGCGAGTCGGGGCCGACCGCCGAGAGATGACGAAGGACCAGCTCGAGGTTGTTGCGGCGGATGTCGTTGTGCCCGGCCCGCGGCGGGATCACGGAGCCCCTTGACACCGGATATATGTTTTGCATCAAACCAAAACATACCGGCGCGGACGGCGTGTTCGCAACGGTGGTTTGCCCGGACAAGGGGCATTGCGAAGCGCCTCGTCGCGCCGGGCCCGGCTCACATGCCTTCGATTGCAACTCGCGCGCTTGACTACGTCCCGACGGTGGAGGCTCTAGGCGCCCGGTCGCGAACCGTGGGAGTGCTCAACTTCGAGCCGACGCCGCTGGGCAGCGCAGCGGCTCTGTGCGGGCTCCAGCAGGCCGTCCGGAGCTCCGAGGACTTCGCCGGGCTCGTCAGCGCCCCGGTACGGAATCCCGACGCGCTGTCGAGCGCCGTGCGGCTCATGCGTAGCCTGTCGGTCGACGGGATCGTCGCTGTCGCCCCGACCCCAGCGGCGAGCCAGCAGCTTGCCGAGGTCACGGCCGAGATCCCGCTCGTGGCGATCGCCGCCGGGCGCCATCAACAGTTCCCGGTCGTAGCGATCGACGACTACCGCGGTGCCGAGCTTGCGACGGCCCACCTGCTCGAGCTCGGCCATGACACCGTCTTTCACCTGGCCGAGCCGGGCGACAGCGGCCCCGACCGGCGCGTGGCCGGATGGCGGGACACGCTCGCGGCCGCCGGCGCCGACGTGCCCGACCCGCTCGTCGGCGACGGAGGACCTGATCTCGGCTACGAGCTCGGCTGCCTGCTCGCCAGGCACAGCTGCGTGACTGCGATCTTCGCGGCGACCGACCAGATGGCGCTCGGCGTGCTCCGCGCGTTGGCCGACGCCAAGCGGCGCGTGCCGCACGACGTGAGCGTCATCGGCTTCGGCGCGAATCCCGACAGCGAGTTCTTCAGCCCGCCGCTGACCACGGTTCGCCACGATTTCGCTGAGCTCGCCCGGCGCAGCTTCGAGCTGCTCCGCGCCGAGCTCGACCGTCCCCGCCACGGCATGATCCACGAGACGATCCCGGCCGAGCTGGTCGTCCGGCGGAGCACCGGCCCGGCGGCCTGACCGGGCGCCCGCTCGACGCAGCCGGAGCCCGTAGGCCGGATAGGATCCGCGCATCAACTGCCGTCTGCCTCGCACGATCGCATGACGACTCCCCCGCGCGGCACCGCCGGCACCTCGATCGACGTCGTCAAGTTGCCCAAGGCGGAGCTTCACCTGCACATCGAGGGGACGCTCGAGCCCGAGCTGATGTTCGAGCTCGCCGCGCGCAACAAGGTGCCACTCGCGTTTCCCGACGTCGACTCTGTTCGCCGCGCCTACTCGTTTACTGACCTGCAGTCGTTCCTCGATATCTACTACGCGTCCTGCGCCGTGCTGCTCCACGAACAGGACTTCTACGACCTGACGCTGGCTTACCTCAAGCGCGCCCGCGACGATGGAGTCCGCCATGCCGAGATCTTCTTCGACCCGCAGACGCACACCGACCGCGGGATCGCGTTCGGGACGGTGATCGAGGGCATCGCGCGTGCACTGGCCGACGGCGAGCAGCTGGGAATCAGCTCGCGACTGATCATGTGCTTCCTGCGTCACCTGTCCGCCGAGGCCGCGATGGCGACGCTCGAGCAGTCAGCGCCGTACGCCGAGCTGATCACCGGCGTCGGCCTCGACTCCAGCGAGGTCGGCAACCCGCCGGAAAAGTTCCAGCGGGTGTTCGAGCGAGCGAGAAAGCAAGGCTTCCACGCCGTCGCACACGCCGGCGAGGAGGGCCCGCCCGACTACATCTGGCAGGCGCTCGATTTACTCGGCGCCGAGCGGATCGACCACGGCGTCCGCTGCACCGAGGACCCGCGGCTCGTGCAGCGGCTCGCGTCCGAGCAGATCCCCCTGACCGTCTGTCCCCTGTCGAATGTCAAGCTATGCGTGTTCGACGAGCTCGAGGCGCACCCGCTCGCCAAGCTGCTCGACCTCGGCCTGTCGGTCACGGTCAACTCCGACGATCCCGCGTACTTCGGCGGCTACGTCGCAGAGAACTACACGGCCTCCGCGCGCGCTCTGTCACTCAGCGACGAGCAGCTCGTCCAGCTCGCGCGCGAGAGCTTCGAGGCGTCGTTCCTCGATGACCGCGCCAAGCACGCCCACCTGGCCGAGATCGACGCGTTCCTCGCCAGCGGACCGGACGCTGGCACCGGTCGCAGCTGAACCCGATGTCCGCCAATCATCTCGACGATCTTCGAGCCCAGGCTCTGTACGCCCGCCAGCGTTTCGAGCTGTACAAGGCCAAGGCGTATGGGCCGCGGCTCACCAGCCCGGCCCGGATGCGCGAGCTCGAGCGCGCTTGCGAGCGGGCAGAAGCACGCCTTCAGGCCGCTGAGTCAGAGGCGCGGCGCGCTGGCGCAGCGTCCGACCGCCCGCCGGATCCGAGCTGACCCATAGCTCCGAGCTGACCCCCAGATCCGAGCTGACGGCCGCGTAGCTTGCGGCGGCGAGGTCCGAGTTCTCTACGGATGGCACGGCCGGCGGGCTGGCTTATCGTCTTAGGTAGAGGTGGCCGCGAAGCGGCGCCCCGCGAGTCGGAAGTGCCGTCCGACCGGCTTCCTTGGATGCTGCACCGACGCGACACACGTCGCGGGAAGGAAGGTAATCCTCATGCCAGAGACCAAGGCACAGCGCAGCGCAGCTGGACGCAAGGCGGCGGTCACGCGCAAGCGCCACGCCGCCGAGCACAAGGAGCACAAGCAGGCGGGTGCGGTCGACCGGACAGCCGAGCTCTCCGACGAGGTCCTGAAGTCGCTCGAGTCCGGGCAACGAGCCGCGATTGAGGCAGTGCGCAAGTTCGTCGACACCGTCGATCACGCGCTGCCGGCACGCGGCGAGACCCCGTCCAAGCGACAGGACGTCATCGACAGCGCCATGGAGATGGCCGACCGGCTGGTCCACGTTCAGTACGACTTCATTCGCAAGGTCGTCGCGAACGCAGGCAAGTCGTTAGGGAAATCGGACGACGCCAAGTAGAACGCGGATGGGAGCGGCTGCCTTCTAGTCGGCCGTTCCCGTCGCGCACGGCCGACCCCGGCGCGATCGATGGTCCGGAGACCGGACCACTCTCGAGCGTGATCCCACCCTCCTGAAGGTTCTTCCGGAGAACCGCGCCGTCGGATCGCTGGTTGATCCGCGATGATCGGCGCGATGTGGCGTAGCGTGAAGCGTCCCGGCCTGCCGGGCCTGCCGGTGGTCTTCTCGTCGTTGCGTGGTTATCAGCGGTCCTGGATCAGCAACGACCTACTTGCTGCTGTCACATTGCTGGTGATCGCGGTGCCCGAGCAACTCGCGACGGCCCGGCTCGCGGGGATGCCTCCGATCACTGGCTTCTACGCGTTCATCGCGGGCACGGTGCTGTTCGCGATGCTCGGGTCAAACCCGCAGATGTCGGTCGGCGCCGACTCCACGATCGCCCCGCTGTTCGCTGTGTCGATCGCGCAGCTGGCGCCGACAGGCTCCGCCCAGTACATGGACCTCGTCGGCGTCCTCGCGGTGATCGTCGGCATATTCGTGGTCCTCGTCTGGCTACTGCGACTCGGGTGGCTCGCGGAGTTTCTGTCCGCGCCGATCATCACCGGTTTCCTGGCCGGCATCGCGGTGGTCATCGTCGTCCACCAGATCCCCGATCTGCTCGGCCTGCCGGCAGCCCACGGAAGCACCGTGCACCGGATCGCGCTCAGTGTCAGCCACCTTGGTCAGACGAACGGCTGGACGCTGGCGATCGCGGCGGCCGTATTCGCGATCATTCTGATCAGCAAACGCATCGACAAGCGACTCCCGGGCGCGCTGGTGGGGCTCGTCGCCTCAACGATCGCCGTCGGCGCGCTCGGCCTTCACGCACATGGCGTGACAGTGCTGGGCACAGTTGCCCACGGTGCGCCGAGCTTCGGGCTCGCGGATCTGTCCTGGTCCACGCTGGGCAGCGTGGCGCCGATCGGCGCCGTCGTCGCGCTCGTCGTCGTGACCCAGTCGGCTGCGACGACCCGCGCGTTCGCCGACCAGGGACACTACGAAGTGGATGTCGGCCGCGACTTCCTCGGGGTCGGCGCCGGCAGCATCTTGGCCGGCTTCGCCGGCGCGTTTCCCGTGAACGCGAGCCCTCCGAGAACGGCGGCCGTCGCGACAGCGTCGGGACGGACGCAGGCTGCCGGTCTAGGCGCCGCGGCAGCGATAGTGCTGCTCGTACCCGCCGCCGGGCTGCTGAAGAACCTGCCCGTGGCGGCGCTGGCAGGGGTGCTTCTGTACGTCGCAACGCGGATCTTCCATGGCCGCGATCTGCTCGCGATCGCGCGCTTTGACCCGTTCGAGTTCGGCCTTGCCGTGATCACCTTGCTCACCGTCGCGATTATCGGCGTGGAACAGGGCATCGCTGTGGCCGTCGGCCTCGCAATCCTCGACCGCACGCGCCTCAGCGCACGGCCCCAGCTGCATGTCCTCGGCCGGATCCCTCAGACCACCAGCTGGGCCCCGATCAGCAGCCCCGAAGAGCCGGTCCAGGTGCCGGGAGTGCTCGTCGTGCTGTTTGCGACGCCGCTGTGGTACGCAAACGCCGTTCACTTCCGCGACCAGATGCATGACGCGCTCGCCCACGCCGACAGACCCCGGGGAGTCGTGCTCGACGCACTCGGGATGAGCGACCTTGACTACACCGGCACGCGCGCGCTTCGCGACGTGCTCGACGCGCTTGACGGCGAACACATCTCGTTCGCGATTGCAAGAGCGGGCGAGCACGTACGCAACAGCCTGGCCAGAAGCGGCCTGCTCGAGCGCATCGGAGAGGACCGACTGTTCTCATCAGTGGGTGAGGCGGTCACCGCGCTGGACCAAGCGGCGCCGGCGGCGGGCGCCGGCAGGACAATGGCGGAACACTGCACACACCACCCCCCGCAAGTCGAGGAGATCGCGATGACGGATGTGCACCGGACAGGTCCACCAGAGCGGCTTGCGGACCGCACACGATTCGGCGTCCCGATCGTGGGCGACGTCGACGGCATCTGGCAGCGCGCTTTCCACGCTCATCTCACCGAGGCTGTGCGCCGCCAGTCTGACCTCGAGGGAGCCGACTTCTTCGGCAGATCGCTGACGATCAATCCTGGGCAGATCAAGTTCTATTTCGTCGGCGACGCCAGCCTGCTGCCGACCTACCTGGACATGATCGAGTCGGCCATCCCGCAGGCAAATCAAACTGCCGCGGAGGAGCGCCAACGCCTAGACGCAGCGGTGACCGAGGCCGAGCAAGGACTTCGAATCCGAGACCAGGACGTGGAGCGCGAGCTGAAGGCGTGGGCTGAGAAGCAGCCCACGAACTGAAGATCGCGGCGCGTCCCCGGGGCAGGCCGTGTCTGACCTCGCGTTCGGGGGCGTCCGGTCAGAGCACCGCGATCTCGTCCGCGAGTGCAAACGGGGAGACCAGTTCGAGGTGGTCGCCGCTCCAAAAACGCCCAGGGTCATACCAGCTGGCCGGCCGATGGTTCGGAAGCAGACCCATGTGCTGATAGGTCGTCGCGACGAGCGCCGCGCAATAGATCGTCTCCAATGAGGACGCGTGGCGCAAACGGGCCCTGGCCCATTGTCGGATCAGCCCGGGGGTGCTCGGAAACGCCCGCCCATCGAAGCGGGCAATGACCTCCATCAGCCGGTCCTCATGGTGTCGATCGATCGTGCCCTTGAGCTGGCGGACCCAGGCCCGCTGGTTGTACCGATCGCGCCATGTCATCACGGCTTCCCGAAGGTGGTGCAGCTGCACGCCTCGCTGACGCTTCCCAGTCCACACATCGGGAAGCGAGCGACCGAGCTCCGCGTGCCACAGAAGCGGTGGAAGATCGTCGATCGCGACGACCATGCCGACGTGATTGACAGGGCTGTTCGTCAGGGCGCGAATCGCCAGGTCTGCGGCCGACCTGCCGCGAAACAGCCAGATGTCCCCCGAACAGGCGACAGCTACGGCTTCGTCAAGCGTCAGGGTCGGATGGCGCACCCCGGGGTAACCTACGCGACCCGTGCGCCCACGGTGGAAGATCATCGGTCTCGCCGGTCTCGCAGGCGTTGCCGCCACCGGTGTGGTCATCGCCCGTAAGCGCCGTGCGCACCGAGACTACGACCCCGACGAGCTGCGCGAACGGCTGCACCGCCGGCTCGCGGAGGTCTCGCCGAGAGTCGATCAGGACTGAGGTCAGAGGACGCCGGCCGGGAGCACGAACCGCTGCGGCGAGCGTGGCGCTCCTTCAGCGCCGGCGAGCCGAGCGCCGTGCAGTCCACGTCTCACAGGCGTGGAGACAGCCTGCTCGGGCGTGCCGGCGTGAGCGATGATCCAATCGATGACCGCCGGGGAGTCAGCGCCTGCGGCCAGGATCGCGGCGCGTTCGATCACCTGACCGCCGGAGCGGTGCGGTCGGGCCAGGCGGGTGACCAAGGCGAGAATCGCGTCGTCTTCCATTGCCGATTCTCCTCGCGTTAGGCGGTGTGCTTACTGTGCAGCTTGCACTGACCGGCGGTACATACGCTCGAGCTCAAGGAGTGCGTCGCTGAGAGGTCGGCAGGCTCGAGGCAAGGGTGACGGCGACCGCTGCCACAGCCGCGTCGACTTCGTCGCGATCGTCGAGCCAGCGTTCGGCGTCGAGGCGATCTCGCTCGAGACTCGTCGTCCGACGCGCGACGAATCCGTCGAGGACGTCGGCGATCCGTTGGGGCGATTCGGACTCCGGCGCCCCATCGGCGCGATCGCGAGCTCTAATCGATCGAAACCCCACGAGCTGGACGAGATCGGCGATCGGCTCTAGCAGGGAGCCGCACTCGGGGCAGAGGTCGCCGACAAGTTCGGCTGGCTCTTCCGGCACATACAGGCGGGCCCTGCAGGCCCCGCATTTGTAATGGGGCATTGTGCCCCTTTCGTTCGATTACATGTCCAAGCATACATGAAATGCATATCTAGAAACGATATTCTTGCGACGATGCCCTCGGCCAAAACACCGACATGGTCCTTTTTCACCACCCATGCCCGGGTTCTGGTCTGCATCGCCCGAGACTCCGGCGTCCGCCTGCGCGAGATCGGCGACCGCGTCGGGATCACCGAACGCGCAGCGCACCGAATCGTCGACGACCTCGTCGACGCCGGCTACATCTCCCGTACGCGCGCGGGCCGCCGCAACCGCTACTCGGTTCACCGAGCGCTGCCGCTCCCCGACAGGCTCGTCCACGAGCAGAGCGTGGGCGACTTACTTGCGATCCTCACGGCTGCCGGCGCCGATTAGTACTTCGCCGGGCTGGGGGTCAAGCGGATCAGCGCGCCGCCGCGGTAGCGACGGCGAGCTGTATGCATGCGGCTCGAACCTGCTCGGCGCTGACTGGGAAGACCTCGGTCACGCCGGGCGCCATGCTGCGCAAGCCGCCGCCCGAGCGGGCGAGATGCAGGACGCCGATCGCCTGGAGGTAGAGCTGGTTGGCGTGCCTGTCCGGCTCGGCCACGCCAAGGTCGTGCAGGACGGCGGCGAGCCACCCTGTGCAAGCCCCGACCGTCCGGCCCAGCCGCAACCAGACGGCGTCTGAGACCTGCGCTCGAAGTTCCGCGGCCGGCTGGCGCAGGAGCGAGAGCGCGGAGTCCAGGAACGCGGGATGGTCGATCCCATAATCCGCGAAGGCCTCGAAGCCGCGGCGCAGCCGCTCGGCGGGGTCGCTCGTTTGCTCATCTACTGCGTCGAGCAGGGCGTTGATCTCGGCGATGTAGCTCGCGGTGGTGAGCGCGAACAGCTCCTCCTTTGAGGCGAAGTGCCGGTAGATGAGGGCTTTGTTGATCCCGACGCGGCGGGCGATATGGTCGATACGGGCGTCTTGGCTTCCCCGCTCATCGAACAGAGCGCGGGTCGCGCCGACGATCTTGCGCTCGCGGGCGCGGCGCCGGGCGGCGCGAGGTTCCTGGGACGTGGCCACGGGTGAACTGTAACTGAGCGTGTAACCTCTATTTACATGCTCGATCATCGAACGCTTCGTCTCCATGGTCGCGAGGTCGCCGTCGTCATCGGCGGCGAGGGCCCGACCTTGTTGCTGATTCACGGCATCGGTGGCGACTGGCGCACGTGGGAGCCGGTGCTCGACGGGCTCGCCCAACAGCACCGGGTCGTCGCGGTCGATCTGCCTGGCCATGGGGGTTCGACCAAGGGCGCCGGCGACTACTCGCTCGGTGCGCTCGCCTGCACCCTGCGCGACATCGGTGGCGTGCTCGGGCTCGAGCGCGCGACCGTGGTCGGCCACTCGCTGGGCGGCGGCATCGCGATGCAGTTCGCCTACCAGTTCCCCGAGCGCTGCGAGCGCCTCGTGCTCGTCTCGAGCGGTGGCCTTGGCCCCGACGTCGGCCTGATCCTTCGCCTCGCCACGATCCCCGGCAGCGAGCTGTTCCTCTCGCTGACCGCGCCGGGAGCGCGCTCGCTGATCAATCTCGCGGCGAGCGCCGGACGCGTGCTGCGGATCCGTCCAGCTCCCGACGCCGAGCACTACGCGCGCGCATTCGCCGTGCTCGCCGAGCCCGACTCGCGGGCGGCGTTCCTCGGCACCCTGCGCGGCGTGGTCGGAGCGCGTGGGCAGCTCGTGGACGCACGCGACCGGCTGTATCTCGCCCAGCACATGCCGACGCTGATCGTCTGGGGCGAGCACGACGCAGTTCTGCCCGTCGACCACGGGCACGCCGCCCAGGAGGCGATGCCGGGCAGCCGGCTCGAGATCTTCGAGGACGCCGGGCATCTGCCCCAGCTCCACGACCCCGTACGTTTCATCCGCGTCGTGGAGGACTTCGTCGCGACGACCGAGACATCGACACATTCGACCGAGCGCTGGACTGAGCTGCTGCGCTCCAACGGAGAACGCATCGAAGCCTGAGAGGGGCGTTGCGGATCGCCGCACACGGGGCAGCTCGCGGTCAGCTCTGGGAGCCGCCAACAACGGCGATCGACGGAGATGGCGAGACCCGGACTCGAACCGGGGACACCACGATTTTCAGTCGTGTGCTCTACCAGCTGAGCTATCTCGCCCTGGTCGGGCGATGCTAGCGAGTCGCTGAGGACGAGATCGGGCGGCGGTGCGAGCCGAGGTGCAAGACTCACGCTCCGCCGCAACGCACGCGAGAATCTCACAAGCGGCCATGCCAGACTCTCGACAGCTCTTCGTCCTGCGGCATGCCAAGTCGAGCTGGGAGGACCCGGGGATGGCCGACCACGAGCGGCCCCTCGCTCCGCGTGGCGAGCGCGCGGTCAAGCTGCTCGCGCGGTATCTGAGAGATCAGAAGATTCGACCCGCGCTGGTCCTGTGCTCATCTTCGGAGCGGACGCGCCAGACGTACGTCGGCGTCAAGCCGAAGGGGAAGCTGGTGGTCGAGTACGCGTTGTATGAGGCCAGCGGCGACGATCTGCTCGGGCGATTGCGGAGCGTTGATCCGAAGCTCCCGTCGGTGATGCTGATCGGTCACAACCCGGGCCTGCAGACGCTCGTCCTGCGGCTGGCGGGGTCCGGCGACGGTGGCGCGGAGGCGAGCCCGGCGCTCGACCGCGTCAGGCACAAGTTCCCGACCGGGGCGCTCGCGACGCTGTCGTTTCAGTGCGCCTGGGAGCAGCTCGGGCCGGGCCGCGCGAAGCTCGACAATTTGGTGCGACCGAGCGATCTCAAGCAGTCGGCGTGACAAATTGCTCAGAAAGTCGCCTTCCCAACAGCTACTCTGTGGCGCGATGAGGCGCACTGCTCTACTGGCAGTCATCGTGATCGGGGCGATCTTTGCTCTCGCCGGCTGCGGCTCGAGCTCCTCGCCCGCTGCCAGCCCGCTGACCACGGAGCTGTCCTACTACCCGTCAAACGCGCCGTTCATCATCAGCCTCGAGACCGATCCCAACTCGTCCGCGGTCAAGGGCGCACAGGCGCTGGTCGCGCGGTTCCCGCTCGCCAACTTCGGCGAGACCGCGCTGATGTCGAAGATCGATCAGCTCGGCCTCGACTACCAGGGCGAGATCAAGCCGCTGTTCGGTAACCCGGTGATGCTCGGCGCCAATAGCGCCTCGCTCGCCGGCAACACCAACCAGGACTACCTGATCGTGTGGGTCACGAAGGACGCGAGCAAGCTGAGTGCGCTGGTCAAGAAGCTGTTTCCCGGAGCGAGCAGCGGCTCGCACGACGGCGCGACGCTGTACACGCGCGGCAGCGCGGCGGTCGCGGTCGACGGTGCGACGCTGCTGTTCGGCCCCTCGACGGCGGCCGTCACACAGGCGCTCGACCGTCATGCCCAGAACTCCGGCTTCACCCAGTCGGACTACACGCGCCTGTTCAGCGGCCTGCCCCAGAGCGGGCTGGTCCAGATCTTCGGCAACCTGACCTCGGTGCTCTCACAACCGACGGCCGCCAAGGCTCGCCAGGTTCCATGGGTGGCGGCCTTCCGCGGCTACTCGGCGTCGATCAGCGCAAGCTCGGCCGGACTCACCTTCAGCTACCGCCTCGACACCACCGGCGCCCAGCTGACAGCGGCCGAGGTTCCACTCGCGAGCGGCACGGCGCCGCCCAACCTCGCCGGCGTGCTGCCGATCGTTGCCGGCATCCAGAACCCGGCCCACATCGTCCAGTTCGTCGAGGGCGCCGAGCGCGCCACCAGCCCGCTCAGCTACACGCGGTTCCTCACGCGCGAGGCCGCCGTGCACCGCAAGACGGGCGTCGATCTCAACTCGCTGATCGGCCAGCTGACCGGAGACCTGATCATCTCGAGCGACACGCACACGACGATGGCTCGTGCGCAGGTCACGGATCCGTCGACGGCGGCGAGCGACCTGTCGAAGCTCGTGACGGCTCCGCGGCTGGTGTTCAGCAAGGCGACCAGCGTGTCGAAGCTCGGCGGCGGCTTCTACGGCATCCACGAGTCGGGTTCGACGGTCGTGATCGGCGTCGTCGGCAACGAGCTCGTCGTCGGCAAGGCGACCCCGGCAAGGCTGCGAGCCTTTGCGGCGGCGCCGGGAGCGCCGCTGGCCGGGGCCCAGGGCAGCATGGCATTCAGGATCGGGCTGATCGAGCTGCTGCACCTGGCGCTCAAGACCGCCCCACCGCAGGCCGCCCAGACGGTCCTCCGCTCGCTCGGCGACATCACCGGCTGGGTGGCCGCGAGCACCTCGGGGATCACCGGCAGCGCTACGCTCGCCGTTCGCTGAGCCTTCTCAGCAGCTCGAGCGACCCGCGCTTGGACAGCGGCTCGTTGAGGTTGCCGCACTTCGGTGACTGCACGCACGAGGGACATCCGGACCGGCACGGGCACTCGCCGATCAGACGCTGTGCATCATCGACCAGGCGCTCGAACTGGTCATAGCCGCGACGCGTGATCCCAACCCCGCCGGGGTGGCCGTCATAGATGAAGATCGTCGGCGCGCCCGTCTGCGGGTGGGCATTGGTGGACAGCCCGCCGATGTCCCATCGGTCGCACATCGCGATCAGCGGCAGCACCGCGATCTGCCCGTGCTCGAGGGCGTGCAGCGCACCGAGCAGCTGGTCGATCGGAAACGGCTCGGAGTCGATCAGCTCGTCGAGCTCGTACCACAGCGCCCTGGTCGTGAACTCGACCGTCGGCAGCTCGAGCGTCTGGAAGTCGATCACGGCATGATCCTGAAGGCCCTTGCGCTGGTAGCCGAGCACCGTCTCCGAGTACACGACGGCGCCGAACGACAGCGTCACGCCGAGGGTCTCGCGGCGCTCGTGCAGGCGCTCGATGTAGGTCATGCTCTCGCGCTTGGCCTGCGTGAAGTAATCGCCCGAGAACGGCTCCAGCAGCGCGCGCCGGCCGCCGAGGTCAAGCTCGAGGACGTGGTAGGAGCGCCCGAGGTGGAGGTAGATCGCGCCCTCGTGAACCGTCGCGTACGCGCGGCCGGCCTCGACCGAGCCGATCACCTCGCCCGAGCTGACATCGATCAGGACAAAGCTGTCGGCGGAGGCGGATCGCAGCGCGACCCTCGCGGCGGGGTAGTCGTCGGCCCGCCGGGGGACGAATCCGGTGGCGCGCTCACGCAGGTAGCCGGCCTGTGCGAGCTGCTCCGCGTGGGCTCGCCAGCCGTCGCCGAGGATCTCGCCGTCGGCCTCGGTCAGCGGCGCCTCGTGGGCCGCGCACAGCAGATGCTCGGCGAAGATCTCCGGGCTGTGCGGATCGAGGATCGCCGCCTCGACGGCGCGGTTCAGAAACTCGGCCGGGTGGCGGCAGAAGAACTGGTCGAGCGCGTCCTCGCCGGCGATGTAGACGGCGAGACCGCGGCCGCGTCGGCCGGCGCGACCCCACATCTGCCGTAGCGACGCGACCGTGCCCGGGAACGTGACACAGATCGCGGCGTCGAGCTCGCCGATGTCGATCCCGAGCTCGAGCGCATCGGTGGCGACGACCCCGAGCAGCTCGCCGGAGGTCAGCCTGCGCTGGATGTCCTGGCGCTGGGCGGGCGTGTAGCCGGCGCGGTAAGGCGCGATCCGGTCGGCGAACGATGGATCGAGCCGGTCCAGGGCATGGCGCAGGATCAGCTCGACCCCCTTGCGCGACTTCATGAAGCAGATCGTCCGAGCGCCGCCCGTGACGAGCGCCGAGAACACCTCGGCGGCCTCGTATAGAGCCGAGCCGCGGACGCCGAGCTGCTCGTCGAGCAGTGGTGGGTTCCACATCGCGATCCGTCGCGCGGCCCGCGGGCCGCCGTCGTTGTCGATCAGCGCAAAGCCGTCGAGCCCGGTCAGCTGCTCGGCGAGCGAGACGGGGTTGGCGATCGTCGCGCTTGCGAGCAGGAAGCGTGGCTGGGCACCGTGGATCGCCGCCGCCCGTCGCAGCCGCCTCAATACGTTGCCGACGTGGGAACCGAACACGCCTCGGTACACGTGCGCTTCGTCGACGACTACGAACGCGAGATTCGCGAGCAGCTCATCCCACGCGTGATGGTGGGGCAGGATCCCGACGTGGAGCATGTCGGGGTTGGTCAGGATCAGGTTGCTGCGCTTCCTGATCGCCGCTCGCTCCTGGCGCGGCGTGTCACCGTCATAGATCGCGGGACGCAGCAGCTTGGCCAACCCGAACGCGTGCAGGATCCGTGCCTGGTCCTGGGCCAGCGACTTGGTCGGGTACAGATACAGCGCGCGCGCGGCGCGGTCGGTGCTCAGCACCTGGAGCGTCGGCAGCTGGAAACACAGCGACTTGCCCGAGGCGGTGCCGGTGGTGACGACGACGGGTCCCTCGAAGGCCGCGTACAGCGCCTGCTCCTGGTGGGCGTAGAGCTCGCCGATCCCGGCCCGCTCGAGCGCCGCCCTGACGGGGGCGGCTAGTTCGCCGGGCACACCCACAGGGCGCGCGGAGCGCGCCCCTTGAAAATCATCGTGGACGAGCCGCTGATCGGCTCGTCCCTCGTCGAGCAGCTCGCTCCATGGTTCCAGGTCGCGTACGGTCGACACCGCTCCCCAGTATGGTCGCGCGCGATGTTGCGCTGCCTGTACGTCGATCTCGACGGGACCCTGCTCGGCCCCGGGGCGTCGCTGCTGCGCGGCGCCGACGGGCGCTTCTCGGCGGTTGGAGTGCGCGCGCTCGAGGCGTGTGCGCGGGCCGAGGTCGAGGTGGTCCTGTACTCGGGGCGCAAGCAGTCGAGCGTGTTCGAAGCGGCGCGGATGATCGGCGCGTCGTCCTACATCTTCGAGCTGGGCTGCGGGCTCGTCCTCGACGGCGAGCTCGAGTGGCTGACCGACGGCCTCGTCCCGTCGCCGACAGCCGGCTCGATCTTCGACCAGATCGAAGCGTCGGGCGCGCCCGAGCTACTGCTCGAGCGGTTCGCGGGCCGGCTCGAGTACCACACTCCGTGGTCGATCAGGCGCGAGGTATCGCACCTGTTCCGCGGTAACGTCGACCTCGACGAGGTGCGAGCGGCGCTGTCGGCGGCCGGGATCGAATGGCTGCGCCTGGTCGACAACGGGATCGTGCGCGAGCACACGATGCCCGGCATCGAGATCGTCCACGCCTACCACCTGATCCCCTCAGGGTCCTCGAAGGCGCGGGCGGTCCGCAGGCACATGCAGGCGCGCGGCGCCGCGCCCGAGGAGTGCATCGCGGTCGGAGACTCACGCGAGGATCTCGAGAGCGTGTCCGTCGTTGGCACCTTCTGGCTCGTCGCCAACGCCCTCGAGCGCGACCCCACGCTGATCGACGAGGTGTCGGGGCGTGCTCGCGTACGGGTCGCCTCGGAGCGATATGGCGCCGGCGTCTACGAGGCGGTCGTTACGACGCTCGCCGAGGGGCGGTAGGCCGGGTCAGGGTTGGGGGCCGCTCGGGGGGCGCTCCGGGGCGAGGGGCGCCGAGAAGCGACGCTTGCGAGGGGACGCCGAGAAGCCCTACCCGCGAGCGGACGTTCCAACGTTGTTCCCGATAATCGGGCACAACGTTGGACGCCCGAGCTTTGGGGGTGACGTCACCGCGACCCTGGCCTCGCGGGGGGCCGGGTGGGGGCCTCGCTCAGCCCTGCGGCCGGGCGGGATCCTGCTCAGCCTGGTGTGCGTCCTCCACCGCCCAGCCGAGACGCTCGACGAGCTGGGTCGCGAAGTGATCGCTCTGGAAATCCGCGAGGCTCACACGCTCGCGAAGCATGACGGGGGCTTCCTCGGAGTCAGCTGCCCGATCGGCCGTCACGATGATCTGCGGCATTCTCTCTCTCCTTCTTCTCGCGTTCAGCGATCAGAGTTGCATCCCCGCCTTCAGCGCTCGTAAACATCTCGTTGCCTGCCCGGCCCTTGCGCGTAAAGCGCGAACGGAACCGCCCGCGGACTCTGCGCCAGAACCCGGGACGAACGGCCGGGCGCCACCTCGCGGGTGGCGGAACAGTTGCGCGGACGACCCCGACCCACTCGTCGAGCGGCATTTCGCCGCGGATCAGCCGGGCGAGCGCGCGGGTCACCGGCGCGTCGATACCCGCGTCCGTCAGCGCCTTGGCGAGCAGCGGGACTGAGTCGAGCGCCTCGACCGCCTGACCCACGCGGGATGGGATTTCGCTTGCCGCAACTCCCTGCGAGAGCAGCTCGCCGGCGCGGCGGTTGCGGCTCTCGGGCGCCAGCGCGGTCGCAACCAGGTCGCCAGTGCCCGCAAGTCCGATCAGCGACTCGGGGTGAGCGCCCAGCGCCTCGGCCCAGCGCCAGATCTCAGCGAAGATGTGGCCCGCGGCCGCGCCGGCCGCGTTCAGGCCCTGCGCCTCGGTCGCTCCCGAGGCCAGTGCAGCCGCGTTCTTCGCGGCGCCGGCGAGCTCGACTCCAATCGGGTCGTTGGATTCCTCGCACACGACCCCAGCCCGGATGAACACGCCGGCGAGCGCCGTCGCGAGCGCCTCCTCGGTCGAAGCGGCGACGAGCGCTGCTCCTTCGCTGACCATCTCGCGCGCGTGGGCGGGGCCACCGATGCAGGCCGTGCGTGGGTCGCCGAACTTGCTCCTGAGGATCAGCGTCGGCGGGCTGCCGGCGGGCGGCACCACCCCCTTAGCGAGGCTCACGACGGCGGCGCGGGACGGAAGGCCGTTGCTCTCGAGCTTCTCGACCACGGCTCCGAGCCGCGTCGCCGGCACGCCGAGCAGGACGTAGTCGGCTCGCGCGACGCCGGCGGTGACCGGCTCGACCCGCAGCTCGCGCGGCAGCTCGATGCCCGCGAGGTAGACACGATTCTCACGATGGTCGTTGAGCAGCTCGGCCTGGTGCGGAGTGCGTGTCTGCAGCGTCGTCCGCAGTCCGCCCCGGGCCAGCAGCACCGCAACCGCCGTCCCGAACGAGCCCGCTCCGATCACGACAGCGCGCTTGGTCCCAGGTGCGGGCAGGTGAATCGAGCGACGGGGAACCGGTGGCATCCGCGCGCGAGCCTACTCGTGCGACCGCCAAACCAGCGGGACGTGCGAGCGCCAAGCAAGCGGGCGCCCACCTGCTCGGCCGGGGCTGGCGTCTTCGTTGCCGGCCGCCGGGGCGCGGTCAGGCGGCGCCCCGGGCGCTGCCGGCGCCCGACCGGGCGTCTTCGGCCGCGACCGCATCCGCGAGCTCGCCGGCCACGACCGCGACCTCGCCGAACGCGTCGGCGACCTCGGCCGCGTTCGGCTGCGTGATCGCGCGATTGAGGGCGGCCACGGCAAGGTCGAACCGCTCCCACACGGGCGCCGGCCCGCGACGGCCCGTGCCGGGGCGAAGCTCATACGGGGGCGCGGCGCTCTCGGCACCGGGCACTGGCCGCCACAGCAGGCCCGCGGCATGCGCATGCTCCCAGGCCACCTGTTCGGTCGATGCCGCCTGCGCGAGCGCGCCGAGCCGCGCTGCGAACCCTGTGTCGGGCGGGGCCAGCTTATGGGCCCGCATCGCCTCCGCCCAGACGTTGCTCGCCTGGCGCACGCGGCGCATGATCTCGGCCCTCTGGCGATCGAGGTCCTCGCTGAAGCTCATTCGTTGTCTGGACGCTCGGCCAGCCCGACCGGCTCGCCGCCCCAGAAGTCCTCCGCGCTCGGACCGCTGGCCTCCTCTGGGCCACCGCCCGACAAGGTCGATCCCTCCGCCAGCACGCGCTCGAAATCCGAGCGCCGGATCCGCACTCGCCGACCGACCCTGTGCGCCGGCAGCGAGCCCTGATCGATCCAGTTGCGGACGGTCTGCTGATTGAGCCTCAACAGCTCCGCGACCTCGGCCACGGTGAGGAACGACTCGTCCACTTCTGTGCGATCGGCGCTCATTCTTACCAATTGAGACAAACTGGAACCAATTCAGCAGCTATAGTACCGCCTCAGGAGGACGTCATCGTCGCGGCCCGGCGAGGGAAGGTCTGCAAATCCGTGGGAACGGAAGGTCGGGAAAGAGAACAGGGCAGCCAGGCTGGCGGGGATGACAATGTCGTGCGGCTGCCTCGAGATTGGCTCGGGTCGCGCGACGAGCTGATCCCGTTCGGGCCGGCGGCGCCACCTAGTGCCAGCGACTTCTGGGGCGAGGACTCGGCCGCGATTCAAGACGCCGTCCAAGCGCCCGAACCGCCCAGCGCACCGGTAGTCGAGAGTCCCGGCACTGCAGCCAGCCTGAGCGGTCGCGCCGGAGCCTCGCCGCGATGGCATCGAAGGGTCTCATTCGCAACTCGGGCGACAACAACCGAGCCGACGACCAAGCGCACACCGGGGCGGCGACGCCTCGTGGCCGTGGCTGTCGCCGGCGCCGCAGTGGTCTTGGGGGCGCTGCTGATTGGCGGCCTGCTGTCCAGAGGAGGGAGCCGAGTCGATCTGACCGGTGCCAACTCGGGCTTGCAACACGCGGCACGCGGGCTCGACGGGCTCGACCAGCGAGTTGGGCTCGCGCTCGCGCGGGTGACCGGCGGCGTGGACACCGGGACGGCAAGCGCACGATCGGTTCCCCGCCGGCGTGGCGGTGGCGGCCACCGTGCGAACGGACATCGGGGCCGGTCCGTCAAGAAGGCAGGCGCACGCCGTCGCAGCGCGAGCGCGGGCGGCTCCGGGTCGTCGGTCTCGGAGGCCAGCACCGCCGAGCCGTCGAGCGTTACGACTCAGCCGGTGTCGACCTCCTCACCTCGGAGCACCCCGCAGTCGGCGCCGACGACCTCGTCGAGCTCAGACTCCGGCAGTGGGGGCGGTGGGGGCGGCACGGGCGGTGGGGGCGGCACGGGCGGCACGGGCGGCTCCACCCAACCGGGCCCTGTCGGTCCGGGAGCGGCGTTCGGCCCGGGAACACTGGGATGAGCTCAACACCTTGCAGAACCGTCACAGGCTCTAACGAAAGCGTCAAAATTCTCGGGGTCCGGCTCACGGTGGCGCTCGCGTGTGCTCTCATGTTGTGCCACCAGGAGTCGAGCAGCGAATGAACCGCGTAATTCAGCACCTACGGGCCAACGCCGTCGCCTATCTGGCCCTGTTCGTCGCACTCGGCGGTACCTCGTACGCCGCCCTCAAGCTTCCCGCCAACAGCGTCAGCGGCCGCCAGATCCAAAACCACGTGATCGACCCGGTGAAGCTCAACCCGCGCTACATCACGCAATCGATCCGCGCCTGGGCCAGCGTCAACGCCCACGGGAAGATCATCGCCTCGAGCCCGAAGGCGCGGATCGTGGCGAGCGTCGGTGCGGATCAGGTCACGTGGCCGATTCCGTTCGAGCGGAAATGCGCGGCGCTCGTGACGGTCGGGAACCCGGGAGCTCTCAGCGGCACGTCCGTTGCCGCGTTTGCTGACGCGTCGGTTATCTCCGAGTCCCGCAACCACCTCGGCGCTCTCGTTAGTACCTATTCGGTCAGCGCTTTGCCGTCACGGGTGGCCTATGTGGTGGCGATGCTGTGTCCAGTGCCAGTGCGGTGAGCAAGGCAGCAGCAGTCTGCAGAGTCATGGCCGTGATCGCGGCCTGCGCAAGCCCACTGGCCTTGGCGCCTGCTGCTCGCGCGGGAACGTTGTGGGTCTGGATGTGCGGCACGTGGACGACCGACAGCGGGGTAGCGCGGGCCATCAAAGGCACGGGCTACGAGGTGAACGCCGCGCCGCCGTGTCCCAAGGGAGGCCTGACAATCGATACGAAAGGCACGTCGGCGGATGGCGACAGGGCTGCATGGCAGGTCAGCGCACCTCAAGGTCTCGAGCTCGTGGGTGCATGGGTTCCGCCCAGCCAGATGTACGAAATCGGAATCAATGACGGCAAAGGACACGGTGGCGGCTTCTATTGGAAGAGCGGTGGGGCGAAGCTGCGCGCGCGGACGACTTGGAGTTCACCGAAGTTCGCCTCGCCGTACTTCGGTTGGCAAGTCGTGTGTCGGCTGCATTCGTGCAAGGCCTCCAAGAGTTTCGCCCGTCTTGTCATCTACGAGATCGAACTCAAAGCCGAGGAGAACCGAGCTCCGTCGCTCACGACCTCGCCCGGAGCATCACTGTGGTCGCATGCGGGCTGGGTGCGGGGTGCGTGGCCGATCAAGTTCGGCGCGTCGGACCCGTCAGGTGTTTGTTCGACTGAGGCAGTGATCGCCGGTCAGACGCTGGAGGGGCCGTCGGCTGTGCCGGACAGTCGTGTCTGGCAGCAGTGCCCCACCCAGACGTTCCAGCATTGGGTCAATACCGCCGACTACGTGAAGGGCGGGCAGGGATCGTTTCCGCTGACGCTGAAGGCGGTGAATGCAGCCGGCGTCTGGACCTCAAGCGAAGCCTGGACCAGGCGAGTGTTCGTCGACAACGTCGTGCCCACGGTGAAGTTGTCCGGGCCGACGGATGCGCTGTCGACGGACGGCAGGCAATACGTCACGGCCACGGCCACGGCCGGGCCTTCGGGGGTGGCGGGGATCTCGTGCTCGGTCGACAGCGGTCCGGCCCAGTGGTTCGCGGCGTCGAGCGCGCGGCTCGCGGTGCAGGGCCTGGGTCCGCACCACATCTCCTGCATCGCGGCGAACCACGCGGCGGATGCGGACGGGCAGATGGGCGCATCGTCGGCGGCGAGCTGGGCGTTGAGCATCCGCCAGCCGACGGTCAGCACGGCGTCGTTCGATCGCCTCGTCGATGTGTTCCGCTGTAAGAAGCGACGTGAGCGGGTCAGGATCCCGGCGCAGTGGATCACGGAGCGGATTCACGGTCGGAGCGTGCGCGTTCGCATCCCCGCGCAGACGCGGACGATCACGGTGATGCACTGCCATCCGCGGATCGTGAAGCGCCGGGTCCGGGTTCGCGGCCACTGGAAGACCGAACGGGTGGTCGTGCTACCTCACCGCGTGCGCGACCGATCCAAGCGGGTCCGGTTCGGCTCGGCGACAAGCATCAGCGGGTGGCTTGGCACCACTCAGGGAGCGGCGCTGGCGCACCAGCGCGTGCGGATCTTCACCGCACCGACCAACGACAAGCGGCGCTTCAGGCTCGCGAGCGTCGTGCGAACGGGCGCAGACGGCAGCTGGAGCGCCCGGCTGCGGCCCGGACCGTCGCGACTCGTGCACGCAGTGTTCGGAGGGGCGGCGACGGTCGAGCCGTCAACCTCGGATACGGCCCACCTGACCGTCCCGGCGTCATTGACGATGAGCGCAGCGCCACGACAGACCCAATGGGGGAGCACGATCAGGATCGTCGGCCGGGTGCGCGGCGGCTACATCCCGGCAGGCGGCGAGCTCGTCGTGCTGCGGGTTGGCTGGCATGGTGGCTCGGCCGAAATCGGTCATCTGTACACGGACAGGGACGGCCGGTTCCGGACCACCTACACGTTCCTGCGTGGGAACGGCACCGAGACGTATCGCCTGTGGGCGGCGACGGCGAGGGAGAGCGACTATCCGTACGCCGCGGGTCGCAGCACCGCCGTACTCGTGACTGTGCGGCCATGACCGGCGTCTCGCGCGCGTCAAACGGGCGAGTCGGCGAAGCCGGCCGGGGCTCCGGGCGCCACGCCCAGGCGCGCGTCAGGCGCTTGCATTCGACCGGGCGCCGTCCCGCCCAAGCGCCCCAGGCGTTTGCATTCGACCGCGCCGCGCCGTCCCCGGCGCAGGCGTCGTGCGCCGTCCGAACCCCCTCGCCGCCGCGACCCGTTGATCCAGTCGAGCCCGGCGGTCGTAACAACAGTTGAAGAGTTCACGAACCGGAGGGCCGTTTACCGGCTAAGCTGTCTGACGTGATTGGCGACATTCTCCAACCCACACATCTCATCTTCATTCTCGTGATCGCGCTTCTGGTCCTTGGACCGAAGCGGCTGCCTGAGGTTGGGCGGTCTCTCGGTCGCGGATTGCGCGACTTCAGGGGCGCACTCAGCGGCGACGAGCTCGATCGGCATGACGACGCGCTGCCAGCCACGGCGACGGATCCGACCCAGTCGGCCGTCCACACGGCGGCGGCCCCCGTGGCCGCTCCGGCTCCGGCAGCCCAGCCGGCACCGGCGCCGATGCAAGCCGCAGAGCCGTTGCACGACGCAGAGCCCGTGCACGATGCCGAGCCGGTGCACGACGCCGAGCCCGTGCCGACGGCCGAGCACGCGAGCTAACCCGGACGATCCCGTCTGGGCCGACGCGAGCGCGCGTGGCGCTCGCGTGCCCGATCTCGCCCCCCCGCGCGTGGATCTTGCCCCCCGCGCGTGTTCGATCTCGCCCCCACGCGCGTGCCCAATCTCGCCCCCACGGGTAAATTCGGCCGTGGCCGATGAGCCCGACGACTGAGAAGGCTGCGCTCGTCACGCTGCTTCGGACCGGGCGGCGGACCTGGAAGCAGTACGCGGCGCTGGTCGAGCAGGCGGGCAGCGCGACCGCCGTTCTCGCGGCCGAGCAGGCCGCCGCCGAGCCCCCCCAGCTCCCGGCTGTCGATCCACTCGCCCTCCCGGCTGTCGACCCTCCCGCCCTCCCCGGGCTCGATGATGGCGACCGCCCGCCATCGCAGCCACTCGACTCCGATCGCCTGACCGACGTCGAGCGCGAGATCGAGCGATGGTCGGCGGAGGGGTTCCGGCTCCTCACCGTCCTGGACCCCGACTACCCCGGGAACCTGCGGGCGGTCCACGACCGGCCGCCGCTGATCTTCGTCGCCGGCGAGCTCGACGCGGACCGGGACGGGCGGTCGATCGCGGTGATCGGCTCGCGGCGGGCCAGCGAGCGCGGCATTCGGATCGCGCGCGCGATCGCCTCGCACCTCGTCGCCGGTGGCTTTACGGTCGTGTCGGGCCTCGCCGCGGGTATCGACACGGCCGCCCACCGCGAGGCGCTTGCGCGGGGCGGGCGGACGGTCGCGGTGATCGGCACCGGCCTGAGGCGCGCGTATCCACCGCAGAACGCCGAGCTACAGCTACACATCTCGCGCGCGGGCGCGGTCGTCTCGCAGTTCTGGCCCGACTCTGAACCGAGCCGGCAAAGCTTCCCGATGCGCAACGCGGTGATGTCGGGGGTGGCGCTCGCGACGGTCGTGGTCGAAGCGTCGCACACGAGCGGCGCGCGGATACAGGCACGCCAGGCGCTCGCGCAGGGGCGGCCGGTGTTCCTCGTCGACTCGCTGCTGAGACAGGAGTGGGCCCGGGAGCTCGCGCGCCGGCCCGGCACGCACGTCGTCGGCAGCGCCGCCGAGATCACCGCGATCGTGGAGCGCCTGACCGCGCCGGACGCGCTGGTGGGGTAGTCGCGGTGCCGTCGGTCGCGGAGCTGACGGCGCTGTACGGGAACTTCATGCTCGGGCCTCGCCGCGGCGCGAGTGTGTGCGACGTGTGCCTCAACTTCACCGATGGCTACCGCGTGTGTTACGCGTGCGGTCACGGACAGCGGTGGCTCGACGCGGTCGCGCCGATCTCCTACAGCGTCGCCCATGAGCAACTGCACCACGCGCTGTGGGGATACAAGCGGCTCGACGGTGAGCCCGCGCGGCGCCTCCAGGTCGAGCTCGCCGCGGTCCTGTGGCGATATCTCGCCACCCACGAGGCATGCCTCGCGCACGCTGCCGGGACCGACACGTTCGACCTCGTGACGATCGTTCCATCCGGCGCGATCGACCGCGACTCGGCCCATCCGCTCCGGAGGCTCACCGGCGAGCTGGTGGCGCCGACGAGGAGCCGCTACGAGCCGCTGCTCGAGCGGACCGAAGCCAACGTCCCGGAGCGCGAGTTCAGCGCAAACAAGTTCGCGCCGGTCCGCACGGAGCAGCTGCGAGCGAAGTCGATCCTGCTGGTCGACGACACGTGGACGACCGGCGCCAGCGCTCAGAGCGCCGCCGCCGCGCTCAAGCAGGCCGGCGCCGCGACCGTCGCCGCCATCGTGATCGGGCGACACGTCAACCGCGAGTGGCGTGACACCGATCGGCGCCTGCGTGCGATCGCGCTGCCGTATGACTGGCAGCGGTGCGCTTTGTGCGCACCGGCCGATTAGTTCGGTTACGCAGCGGGTACTCACTGGAGCGCCCACAAGAAGCCAGAGGGAGGATTTGGTGGGGAGAGACGGTCGTGCCCAGCTGCGGCGGTACGCAGCGGTCGCTGGAGTGATCCTCGCGGGCGCGCTCGCCGGCTGCGGATCGTCAGGCAAGGGCCCGGTGACTCTCAACTGGTACGTGTTCCCCGAGCCGTCGGGCTCGTTCGCCAAGGCGGCATCCGCCTGCAGCAAGGCGTCGGGCGGCAGGTACGACATCAAGATCAACTTCCTTTCGACCGCGTCGGATCAGCAGCGCGTGTCGCTGGTTCGAAGGTTGGCGGCGAACGATCCCTCGATCGACATCCTCGCGATGGACGTCGACTGGACCGCGGAGTTCGCAGGCGCGAAGTGGATCCGGCCGGTGCCGTCCTCGATCGCGAGCCAGATCCGCAAGCAGGATCTTGCCGGCCCGGTGAAGACCGCCACCGTCGGCAACACGATGTGGGCGATCCCGATCAACTCCAACACGGAGCTGCTCTGGTACCGCAAGGACCTAGTACCGCATCCGCCCAAGACCTGGAGCCAGATGATCAACGATGCGCGAACGCTGGCCAAGCAGGGCAAGCCGCACTACATCGAGGAGCAGGGCGCTCAGTACGAGGGGCTGACCGTGTGGTTCAACTCGCTCGTCGACTCGGCCGGCGGCCAGATCATCACCGGAAACAACCGAGTCGTGATCGGCCCGACGGCGAAGACCGCCGCCGAGATCATGCACGAACTTGCGACCTCGCCCGCCGCCGACCCGTCGCTCAACGTCGCGCAGGAGGGCCCGTCCGACGTCGCGTTCGATTCCGGCGCCGCGGCGTTCGAGATCAACTACCCGTTCGTCTGGCAATCGGCCCAGACGACCAACCCGAAGGTGGCCAAGATGATGGGCTACGCGGCGTTCCCGCAGGTCATGCCTGGCATCGCCCCGCACGTCTCGATCGGCGGCTACAACCTCGGCGTCTCGGCACACTCACCGCATCCGCAGCTGGCGTTTGACGCGATCCGCTGCCTGACCCAGCCGGGCAACCAGAAGACCGATGCGATCAAGGGCGGCCTCGCCCCGGTCGACGCGAGCATCTACAGCGATGCGGCCTTCGACAAAGCGTATCCGTTCCACGCGCTGATCAAGCGCCAGCTGGAGACCTACGGGCTGCGCCCGCAGACCCCCGCCTACGCAGACGTGACGCTGGCGATCCAGAAGGCGCTGTCGCCGACCTCGAGCATCGACCCGAGCACCGTGGTGAGCAACCTGCGCAATGAGATCAAGCTGTCGCTGTCCTCGGGAGCGCTGCTATGAGCACCGGCACCGTCGCCGCCCCGGCCCCGAGGGCGACCTCGCGTCGGCAACACCTGAGCGAGCGCGCGCGCAGCGAGCGGCGGCTCGCTGCAATGCTCGTCGCGCCCGCGGCAATCGTGATGATCGCGGTTACGGCGTACCCGATCATCGACGCGGTGATCCTGTCGCTGCAGCGCGCCGACCTTCGCTTCCCGACCCAGAACAAGTTCATCGGGCTCGCCAACTACGGCCACGTCCTGACCGCGCCCGTGTGGTGGCAGGACGTGTTTCACACGGTGATCATCACGGTGATCAGCGTCTCGATCCAGTTCGTGCTCGGCATGTGCCTGGCGCTGGTGATGCACCGCGTTATCTTCGCCCGGGGACTGGTGCGAGGGATCGCGCTGATCCCGTACGGGATCGTCGCCGTCGTCTCGGCCTACGCCTGGCAGCTCGCGTTCTCGCTGACGAGCGGCTGGATCCCGAAGCTGCTCGGACTGACGAGCGACCCGCTCAGCCACACCTTCGGGCTGTACGTGGCGATCATCATCGCCGAGGTCTGGAAGAACACCCCGTTCATGGCCTTGCTGCTGCTCGCGGGCCTCGCGCTCGTGCCCGACGAACTGCAGGAAGCGGCCCGGGTCGACGGCGCGACCGCCTGGCAGCGGTTCGTGCGGATCACGCTGCCGCTGATGAAGCCGGCGATCCTTGTCGCGCTGCTGTTCCGCACGCTCGACGCGTTCCGGATCTTCGACACGATCTACATCTTCGGCCAGGGCGCTCAGAACACCGAGTCGATCTCGATGCTCAACTACTCGACCCTGCTCGACCGGCTGAACCTCGGCCTTGGGTCGGCGGTCTCGGTGCTGCTGTTCCTGCTGGTCGCGATGATCGCATTCGTGTTCATCAAGATGTTCGGGGCCGGAGCCGCCCCAGGAGGTGCTGAGGCATGAACCTTCGCGCACGCCAGTACAGCGGCTGGTCGCTGGCGATCTTCGTGGTGATCGTCGTCTCGCTGGTCCCGGTCGTGTGGATCGTGATGCTGTCGCTGAAGACGTCGGCGTCGGCCACCGACGGCAGCTTCATCCCCCACCACTGGACGCTGTCCAACTACTCGGACATCTTCAAACTCGGCACGTTCACGAGCGCGCTGCGCAACTCGATCGGGATCGCGCTGATCGCCACCGTGCTGGCGGTGATCCTCGCGTCCTCCGCCGCGTACGCGATCGCGCGCCTGAACTTCCCAGGGAAGCGGATCATCCTCGCCGTCTCGCTCGGCGTCGCGATGTTCCCCCAGATCTCGCTGGTCGGCCCGCTCTACAACCTGTGGCGCCAGATCGGCCTGTACGACACCTGGCCGGGGCTGATCATCCCGTACATGACCTTCGCCCTGCCGCTGTCGATCTACACGCTGTCGGCGTTCTTCCGCGAGATCCCGTGGGAGCTCGAGCAGGCGGCGCAGGTCGACGGCGCGACCCCATTCCAGGCCTTCCGCAGGGTGATCGTGCCGCTCGCGACGCCGGGGATGGTCACCACCTTCATCCTCGTTTTCATCATCTGCTGGAACGACTTCGTGTTCGCGATCTCGTTGACCTCGACCTCGGCCGCACAGACGGTTCCGGCAGCAATCTCGTCGTTCCCGGGGATCTCGCAGTTCACGGTGCCCTACGGGGACATCGCGGCGGCCGCCGTCGTGGTCACGGTCCCTGTGCTGATACTCGTGCTCGTGTTCCAGCGCCGGATCGTGTCGGGATTGACTGCCGGGGCCGTCAAGGGATAACAAAGGAGCTTTCACTGACATGGCGCAGATCGAGTTTCGGGACATAACCAAGCGCTATTCCGACGGCTTCGAGGCCGTCAAGCACCTGGATCTGGACGTCCCCGACGGCGAGCTGATGATCCTCGTCGGACCGTCGGGCTGCGGCAAGTCGACCGCGCTGCGGATGGTCGCCGGACTCGAGGACATCTCCGAGGGCGAGCTGAAGATCGGCGGTCAGGTCGTCAACGAGAAGGCGCCGAAGGATCGCGACATCGCGATGGTGTTCCAGAACTACGCGCTGTACCCCCACATGACTGTTCGCGAGAACATGGGGTTCGCGCTGAAGCTCGCCAAGGTCCCGGACGCCGAGATCAAGTCCAAGGTCGACGAGGTCGCGAAGATCCTCGACCTCGAGCAGCACCTCGAGCGCAAGCCGGCCAACCTGTCGGGCGGCCAGCGCCAGCGGGTCGCGATGGGGCGCGCGATCGTCCGCAACCCGAGCGCGTTCCTGATGGACGAGCCGCTGTCGAACCTCGACGCGAAGCTTCGCGTACAGATGCGGACCGAGATCTCCCGGATCCAGCAACACCTCGGCACGACCACGATCTATGTCACGCACGATCAGACCGAGGCGATGACACTTGGCGACAGGATCGCGGTCATGCGGGCCGGCGTGCTGCAGCAGGTGGGCCCTCCGTCGGAGCTCTACAACCTTCCCAACAACCTGTTCGTTGCGGGGTTCATCGGATCACCCTCGATGAACTTCCTGGCGGGAACGATCGAGGGCGACTCGGTCAAGCTGCCGATCGGCGACGTGCGAATCCCCGACGAGCTCCGCCACCGCCTCGAGAATGGGTCCGGGGGCGGGCGCAACGGTGTCGTGGCAGGGCTTCGCCCGGAGCACTTCGAGGACGCGAGCCTCGTCGCCGACACCTCACTCGGGACGACGTTCACGACCCGGATCGACGTGCTCGAGTCGATGGGGTCGGAGTTCTACGCGTACTTCATGGTCGAGTCCGAGCGGGTGGCCTCGAGCGAGCTCGAGGAGCTGGCGCAGGACGCCGGGGCCACCGACCTGCCACGTTCGGAGGGCAATCAGGTCGTGGCGAGGCTGGCGGCCGAGAGCAAGACACGCCAAGGCCAGGAGGCCGAGCTGTGGTTCGACGCCCGGCACCTGCAACTGTTCGACCCCGAGAGCGGGCGCAGCCTGCTGGCCCAGACCAACGGCACGAGCCCCCAGAACGGGGCCCGGGCGGCCGCGTCAAGCGGGACCCCGGCGACGGCCGCCGCACCGAGCAGCAGCAGCTAGCCCAGACGATCGTGTCGATCCCGCGCTCCACCGGCATGCCCGGAGTGGATGCGCAACATGATTTCCTGCGCGCGAGGCGCCGTGCGACGTTCGCGCGCCTGGCAGCGCGGCTACGAGGCGAGCCAGACGACATCGGCGTGATCCTGCCCTACGAGGAGGTGATCGCGGCGCTCGGGTTCGTGAGCGAGCGCGCGCTCGGGCTCGAGGTCGTGATGCTCGACTCGATCGCGGGCACGATCGACCGCGGGCGCGACTTCGACCGCCGCTTCCGGCCGACCTCGCGGCGGGTTCGCGGGCGCTGGGAACGGATTGCCGCGGTGATGCGGCGGGGCGAGCCGCTACCGCCCGTCGACCTGGTCCGGATCGGAGAGATCCACTTCGTGCGCGACGGCCACCATCGGGTGTCGGTCGCGAGGGCGCTGGGCCGCAGCGACATCGACGCCTACGTGACCGAGGTGAGGACGCGGATCAGCCCGGGCCGCGCAATCGAGCTCGCCGATCTGCCGCTGAAGAGCCACGAGCGCGTGTTCTTCGAGCGGGTGCCGCTGCCGGCGGACGCCAGGCACGAGATCTCGCTGTCCGATCCGTGGGACTACTCGGTGCTGGCCGAAGGAGTCGAGGCGTGGGGCTTTCGCGCGATACAGGACCGCGGTGAGACGCTCGACCGAGCAGATGCCGCGTCAATCTGGCTCGAGCAGGAGTACCGCCCGGTCGTGGCAATGCTGCGCGAGGCGGACCTGATCGGCAAGCGCACCGAGACCGAGGCGTACATGCGGATCGCAGCCGACCGCTACCGGCTGCTGCGCACTCATCGCTGGGACGACACGGTCCTTGAGCAGGTCGTCGAGAGCACCCGCCGAAGGCGTTGACGTGCGCGGGACAGATGCGCGGCTGGGGGGTACGGCGAAGCTACGCGCGGGTTCCGGCGCGGTGCTCGGACTCCTTGACAATGCCGCGCAGCAGCAGACTGATCACCGGCCTGACGAGCACGCCCCACATCCCGTCGGGCATTGGGAGCTTGGGCGTCGTGTCGACTCTCCAGACGACACTGGTCGCGCTGCCGGCACTCGAGAGCTCGACAGTTCCGGTGTGGTCGCGAGTCGGGATTCCCGACAGCAACCGGTAGCCGAACAGTCGCGGCGGGTCGAACGCCGTGACCTCCTCGCGGATCGGAGGCCCGACCATCGCGAGCACGCGGATCGCGCCGATGCCGTTCGGCGCCGGGTCGCCCTCGCGCTCGAGCGTCGAGGAACGAAGCGGCGTGATCCGCGCATAGCCGCGGTGGTCGGTCAGTACGGCGAACACGGTGTCGATTGGAGCGCGCGCCGTTGCCCGAAGCGTGAAGCTGGCCATCCCTGGATCCTATTCAGATAGCCTGCCCGCGGGATGACTCCCAGACCGACAGCGATGACGCCAGAGCTCGAACCCAAGCCTCGGAGGCGCTACGCGCCGAGGATGCCCCCCGGACAGCGACGCGAGCAGCTGCTCGATGCGGCGCTCGAGGTGATCACCGAGCGCGGCTACAGCGGCGTCTCGATCGAAGCGGTGGCGAGGCGCGCCGGCGTCACGCGACCGGTCGTCTACGACCACTTCACGAACCTCAGCCAGTTGCTGAACGCGCTCGTCGAGCGCGAGGAAAACTACGCAATCGAGCAACTCGAGCGCGTCGTTCCGGGCGACCCGGGAGAGATTCCGCCGGACGTGCTCCTGACCCGTGGCGTACGGACCTTTCTCGACGCGGTCGCGAGCCGACCGGCGACGTGGCGGATCATCCTGCTGCCCCCCGACGGAACTCCGGCGATGGTGCGCCAGCACGTTGAGAGCAACCGCGCGCGCACGCTCGAGAAGATCGAGCAGATGGTGCGCTGGGGGCTCGACGGGCACAACTTCCCGGCCGACCTCGACGTCGAGCTGACGGCGCGCGCGATCCGAGATCTCGGGGAGGAGTCGGGACGGATGCTGCTGACCGACCCGACTCGCTACCCCCCGGCGCGCTACGAGCGCTTCGTCCAGATGGTCATGGCCCTGCTCTGGCCGCGGCCTGATGCGGCTGACTGAGGTCTCGGCGCTAGACCTCGCGCGGGCGATCCGACGGCGGCAGGTGACCGCGCGCGAGGTCGTCGATGCCCACATCGAGCGCCATCGGCTGTTCGCGCCGCGGATCAACGCCGTGATCTGCGATCGCTACGACGCCGCGCAGACTGAGGCCGACCGCGCCGATGAGCTCGTCGGCTCGCGGCCCGAAGCGGAGCTGCCGCCGCTGCTGGGAGTCCCGTTCACGGTCAAGGAGTCGATCGCGCTGGCCGGAATGCCGCAGTCGGCCGGGCTCGTCGCACGGCGCGACTTCCGCAGCACCGACACGGCACCGTCGGTACAGCGCCTGGTCGACGCCGGTGCGATCCCGCTCGGGGTCACGAACACCTCCGAGCTGACGCTGTGGATCGAGTCGGAGAACCGCCTCTACGGGCGAACGTCGAATCCGTATGACCGGCGCCGCACGGCCGGCGGCTCATCCGGCGGCGAGGGCGCCGCGGTCGGGTGTGGCGGCTCGCCGTTCGGCGTCGGCACCGACATCGCAGGGTCGGTCCGGATCCCGGCGTTCTTTTGCGGCGTGTTCGGCCACAAGCCCTCCCCCGGGATCGTGCCCAACACGGGCATGTACCCACCGGCCGCCGGCGACGCGACGGCACTGTTGCAAACCGGACCGCTCGCCCGGCGTGGAGTCGATCTGATGCCGCTGTTGCGGGTCATGGCCGGTCCCGACGGAGTCGACGCCCAGATCCGCCCGGTCGAGCTCGGCGACCCGGCCGGCGTCTCGCTCGCTGGACTGCCGGTCGTGACCGTCGAGGACAGCTCGCTGCTGCCGATGACCCGCGAGCTGCGCGACGCGCGCGAGCGCGCGGTGGGGGCGCTGGCGTCGGTCGGCGCGGTCGTGCGTCGCGTCTCGCTGCCTTCGTGGCGCGGCGCGATCCTGCCGTATCTGGTCACTCTGCAGAGCGGCGCCGCTCAGACGACTGCCGACCTGCTCGAGCAGTCGGGAGCGGAGGTCCCGAGCTTCCGCCGGCTGGTGACTCGGGGAAGCCCGCACACGCTGCCCACGCGTCTGACCCTTGCGGCTGAGCTGCTGCCACAGGTCGGGGGCGCCCGCCGCGAGCGCCTGCTTCGAAGCGCTCGAGCGCTCGCCGACGAGGTCACCGACGCGATCGGCGAGGGCGTGCTCCTGCATCCCGCCCATCCCCGGCCGGCGCCGATCCGCGGTCGTACGGTCGGTCGCTCGTGGCTGTTGACCCCCGCCGCGGTCTTCAACCTCGCCGGGGTTCCGGTCACAGAGGTGCCGCTGGGGCTCTCGCAGGAGGGGTTGCCGCTGGGCGTGCAGGTCGCCGCCGGCCGCGACCGCGATCACGTCTCGATCGCGGTCGCGCTCGAGCTCGAGCGCGTGTTCGGCGGCTGGGTGCCGCCCGGATAGCTGAGCGACTGCGGCCGGGTAACACCCGGATCGCTGAGCGTCATAACATCGGCGCGATGCAGCAGTGGACCGAGTTCGTGGTTCGCCATCGGCGGTTGGTCGTGATCACCTGGCTGGTGCTGGCGGTGCTGGGCGCGATGGCCGCCTCGAACCTGAGCTCGCTGCTATCCAACCGCTTCAGCGTCCCGGGTGCCGATGCCGAGCGCGGCCTGGACATCCTCCGTACGCGCTTTCACGAGCGCAGCGACGGCGCCTTCACGCTGGTCGCGCAGTCGACCGGCGCCAGCGTCGATCGCGCGGCCGTCGAGGCGGCCGCGGTGCGCGGCGCGAGCGTGCTGGCCAGCGGCAAGGCCGGTCCTGTGCTGCCGGCTGGCGGCGGCGTCTACTACGCCCAGATCAACTCGTTGCTCGAGAACGCCAAGGCGTCGGACAAGACGACCGCGGTGCGCCAGGCCGCCGGCCAGATCCCGGGGGCGCGGGTGTACATCACCGGCTTCCCGGCGATCAACCACGACACGCAACCCCTCTATAACCAGGACCTCGCGCGTGGTGAGTCGATCGCGATCCCGATCGCGCTGATCGTCCTCGCCTACATGTTCGCGACACTGGGCGGGATCGCGGTTCCGCTGCTGTTCGCGGCGATCACGATTCCGACGACACTCGGCGGCGTATGGGTCGTTGCACATCTGATCGAGATGGCCACGTACGTGACCAACATCGTCTCGCTGATCGGGATCGCGATCGCGATCGACTACTCGATGCTGGTCGTGTTCCGCTTCCGCGAAGAGCTCTCGCACCAGGACGACGAGCACGAGGCGCTGCTGACGACGATGCGAACCGCGGGCCGCGCGACGGTGTTCTCCGGTCTGACCGTGGCCGTCGGGCTCGCGCTGCTCGCGTTCATGCCGCTCCCGTTCATCCAGTCGATGGGAATCGGGGGCCTGCTCGTGCCCGTAGTCAGCGTGCTGGCATCCGCAACCCTGCTGCCCGTCATGCTGTCGCTGCTGGGCCGCCGGGTCAACTCGCTGCGGATCGTGCCACGCAAGGTCCTGGCCCGGCGCGCGGCCAGCGATCGCGGCTTCTGGACCCGGCTCGCGAAGATGATCATGCGCCGTCCGATTCCGGTGCTGATCGGTTCCGCGGCGGTGATGCTGGCGATCGCATTCCCGGCGCTCCAGCTGAAGCTGACCGGCGGCGACAACCGCGGGATCCCGAACGGCACCAACGCGACTGACGGGTTGCTGGTGCTCGAGAAGACGCTCGGCCCGGGGGCGCTCGCACCACACCAGATCGTGGTCGACACCGGCCCCGCCGGCGGTGCGCTGGCACCCAGCGTGCGCGCGGCCGAGGTCCGCCTCGTGCGGCTGCTGCGGTCTGATCGCGCGATCGACCCGAGCACGGTCGCCGCGCCGGCGCTGCTGGGCGCCGGGCGAGCTCACCAGGCGAGCCTGCTCGATCCGACAGACCAGATCGCGCAGATCCGCGCTGCCGGCTACAGCGACTCGGGCACTCAGACCGCGATGGATCTGGTCCACCGGATACGCGGACGCTACATCCCCGAGGCCCACTTTCCATCGAGCGTCCACGTGGTCCTGACCGGGGCCCCGGCGTTCGGGGTCGACTTCCTCGACAAGGCGTACGGAGCATTCCCGTGGCTGGTGCTGGCCGTGCTCGTAATCAGCTACTTCCTGCTGCTGCGCGCGTTCCGCTCGGTCGTGCTGCCGATCAAGGCGGTGCTGATGAACCTGCTGTCGGTGACCGCGACGTACGGCGTGCTGGTGTTGTTCTTCCAGCACGGCTGGGGCCATGACCTGCTCGGCCTCAAGAGCTCGCCGCAGATCGAGGGCTGGATCCCGATCTTCCTGTTCGCCGTGCTGTTCGGCCTGTCGATGGACTACGAGGTGTTCCTGCTCTCGCGGATGCGGGAGGAGTGGGACGCCACCCACGACAACGAGCACGCCGTCGCCTATGGGCTCGAGCACACGGGGCGGATCATCACAGCCGCGGCGATCATCATGATCGCGGCGTTTGCCGGCTTCACCGCCGGGCGCTTCGTCGGTCTGCAGGAGTTCGGGATCGGCCTCTCGGCCGCGATCCTGCTCGACGCGACGATCGTCCGCGCGCTCCTGGTCCCGGCGACGATGAAGCTGCTGGGCCGCTGGAACTGGTGGCTGCCCGAGGGCGTACGCAAGGCATTCAGGCTCTCGCCCTCACCCGGGCGCCCGGCCCCAGGTGGCGGCGCCGCGGGACGGTGACGGGGCGGGGTGGCGCGGTGCGGGACGGCACGGAGCGAGAGGGGCGGGGCAAAGAAAGGTCCCTTAACCACGACGGGGACCCTTGCAGGTCCCCGTCGCTGATCCCAAACGCACCCACGGCCGGGTTGGGTGCGTCCTCCGGGAGCTTTCAATCGACTGCCTAAACTCGCGAGAGACCCGAAAGTTGCGCCGGCGGCTCACGAAAGTGGGGGCGGGCGGGCAAGATGGTCTCTTGCCATACTTGGGGTCCCCCCAGGGGGCGTAGCTCAGTTGGTTAGAGCGCCGGCCTGTCACGCCGGAGGTCGCGGGTTCGAGTCCCGTCGCTCCCGCTTTAGGTTGTGCCTGGAACTCGCCAGGTTTCTAGTAAACGGCGCGATGGCGAGGCGGGGTCCGAAGCAAATTGGGCATCACGATTGGGCATCACTCAGGGTCGTGATGACAGGCGCGATTGGTGATCGCTGCCTCTAGTTCTCCGAGGGAGGAGACGCTTCCCTTTGGGCTCGAGAAGGCGATATTCACAGTCGCCGGCCGTCTCCTACCTGACCAGGAAGAAGATCCGGCTGCCGATCGCGGAGGAGAAGCGCTGGTAGCGGATCGAGTTGTGCAGCGGGTAGAACCACTGATTCCTGGTCGGCTGCAAGGGACGGGCGTACGTGGGTGCGACCTGTAGCTCGTAGCGGCCTCGGCACCAGGTGTCGCCGTGGGCGCGCGGTGGTTTGAGTCGGTAGATGTAGTCGAGCGTGCCCGCCCGCCGGATTGTCGCCGAGGGACGCAGCGGCGGTAGACGGCCGGACGTGAAGCATCGAAGGGGCGGTGTACCGGCGATGCTCCAGTCGAGCGTGGGCGCGTGCCGCCGCCGCTGCCGGCTGGGCGAGGAGAGCGTCACCTTGAAGACCGTCGTCTGGTTCGCGACGGCGGGAGCGATTGAGAGCGTTTGTGGCGCCGGCACCGCGCCGACCGCCCGGACCGAGGTGACCCCGTTGGGCAACGCATAGATTGAGTCAACGACGCCCTGTGCGACCACGGCGCCCCGGTAAAGTCCGCCCCCTTCGAGCAGCGCTCCGGCTGTCGGGGCGAGGACCAGCCGCCGCGTGATCCGCGAACCCTCCGACCCCGGCTCGGGGGCGCTGACCGCCACACCCGGACGGCCGAGCGAGTCGTAGGCGCGACCGTCGACGCTGGTGGCGGGGAGGGTGACGGCGGCGCGGACCAGGGCCTGCCGCAGCGGGGCAGGCAGCGGTGAGGCCAGCAGTCCGGCGATCGTGTCGAGCGTGTTGTATGGGGCCGACGACGTTGCCACGCTTCGACTTGGGAAGAGGACCTTCCCCTGGTGGGTCTCGCGCAACGCGAGCGCTCGCTCGGCGTCGATCAGGCGCGCGCGCAGTGCCGCTGCTTGCACTGGCAGCGCGAGGAGCTGGCGGTAGGTGAACATGCTGTCACCGACGTCCACCCGGGCCGGACCGTCAGCCGGCGTTCCCACTTGTTCCGACCACGGCCCGGGGTACCACAGCTGCGGCGGGAACATGTCCCTCCCGTCGGTGACCACATCCATGTCATACCTCGCGGTGACAGCAGCGAGCGGCCGTCCGTACGTGGCCCACTTCGCGCGATCGGCGATGGACGCAAATCGCGGGATCGCGACCACGCGATAGCGCATCGTTCCGTCGACCCCAACCCAGCTCTCCTCCACCACCCGGAGGGCGATCTGGACGCGCGGGCCGATCGAGTGGTAGCCGTTTCTGCGAACGACGAGCCCGCCGGCCCACTCCGAGTCCCGCAGCGACGCGACGGCGCGCGTGTACCAGAACTGGCCCGGTCCGAAGACCTGCGGTGACGCGGCAAGGTGCGGGCCGCGAGCCGGGGCGGCAACCCGGTTCCTCGCACCGACGACGAGCAGGTACAACACGAGGGCTGACAGCGCGACCAACACGAGTGCGACGGCATGCCGACGCCGACGCTGACGGGTGCGCCGGCGAGCCTCCTCGATCAGCGCCTGCAGCTCGTCCTGTTCGGGCGGTAGCGGTGGTGAGGTGACAGTCAAGTCGCGGCTCGATCCTCGAGGAACATGATGCTAGTGTAGATAGCATCATGTTTCCAGGCAAGGTTGATCGGCGGGATGCGATCGGTCTACACGAGCAGGTCGCCGCCCAGCTTCGTCGTGCGATCGCGGACGGCGAGGCCAAGCCAGGCGAGCGCCTCCCTCCCGCCCGGGACCTCGCCGCCGTGATGGGCGTCAACGCCAACACCGTGTTGCGGGCGCTGCGGACGCTCCGTGACGAGGGGCTGCTCGAGTTCCGCCGCGGCCGCGGGATCACCGTCTCCGCCACGCCCGAGCGCGGCGCGGTCATCGCCCGCGCCCGTGAGCTCGTCAGCTTCGCCCGCCAGCGCGGTTACGAGCTCCGCGAGGTGATTGAAGTGATCGAAGGTCTCAGCTGACTGACATTCCCTCGGGTCCGCTGCGACGTCGGTTACGCGTGCCGGCGTCGGGTATGCGCTCAGAGCCCTGACTTGAGGGGATAGCGCTCGGGGTGCTCGATCGAATCGAGTGACAGGTCGACCTCGAGGTCGGGCCGGCGAAGATGTCCGGGGGTCGGGCGGTCGAGGTGCAGGCGGCGACGACGAGCGCCTTCACACGTGATCGGAGTCGTCGGCGATCGGCATGACCGGCGACGCGACCGGGTTCGGGGTATCGGTGGCAGGTCTGGACCTTCATATTGCCGAGATGCAGCCGAGTGCGACGTGCTCGTCGCTGTGCGGGGCGAGGCGCGCTCACCCGTTCAGGTGGGCGACGTTCCGGCGTCGGCCGTCTCGCTCCGGACGATCGTGGGCGCGCGCAGCACGAGCCCCGTGACGATGTCGCGGGTCATCCGTCGGCCGCGCTCGAGCAGTGCGTCCGTCTCGGCGCCGCTGAAGCTGCTCGATCCCGGTTACGGCCGCCACGCCCGCGATTGTCGCCGCTGCATCCTGGCCTGGCAACCGGGCTCCGGAAACTCAGCGACGGTCAGCGACGGGCTCACCGCCGGGCACCACCGAGACGCTTGCTTGAAGCTGTCGGGAAGGCCGCGGCCGAGTGTTCAGACTTGGCAGACGGGTATTGCCGGGGCGTCGCGACGAGCTTTCTCTGTGGCAGTCGCCAGGTCGCCCAGCGGCGTGTAGATGATGGCATCGGGGTTCAGGTCCAGCGCGGTCGCGGCGTCGGGCCCCAATCGCTCGATGAGGTCCTTGGAAGCCAACGCACGCCCCCCGGTTGCGCAGGCCTCGATGCGTGCGGTTTCGTTGACCTGATCACCGAGCGCGGTGACCTCGGTCCGTCCGCTGGTGGCGATCTGGCCGACGTAGAGGTTGGCTCCCCAATGCATGCCGAAGCGCAGCACGACGTCGTCCGGCTTAAGGTCGCTGCTGGTGGCGACGTCGTCGACCGCGTCGCGCATCGCGCGGGCGGCGGTGATGCACGCGCGCGCGGCGGCCGACTCGGATCCCGAGGTCTCGGCGAGGAAGAACGCCACCATCCCATCGCCAGCATGGGTGCCGACTAGCCCGCCAGCATTGACCACGCATTGGTCGGCGGCGCGGGCCAGACGCCTGACGAGCGCGAAGTAGCTCGCCGTCGACAGCTTCCGGGAGAGCGGCGATGAGGACTCGAGATCCGCGAACAGGACCGCCGCGGCGCGGCGCCCCGCCTTCGCAACGTGGTCCATGCGCTCGAAGTGTGAGAGGTCACCCAGGGCGGTCATGCGCGCGAGGGCGGCCATGCCCACGGCCGGCTTGCTGAGCAGCGCCGTCCCGACGACGGCACCCGTCGCATCCCGCAGCCGCAGCACGTTGATCAGGATCTCCACGCCCGCCCCGGCGCCCGTGTAGAGCCCGCGGAATCTGAGGGCCGCCGCAGGCGGCACCGCGACCGGCTCGAGGTCCTCGACGATGTCCTCGAGCCTCGGATCGACACGCGCGCGTAACTCCTCGCGACCGCCCGAGGTGTCGGCGAGGATCCACGGGCCGTACATGACAAAAGAACGGCGCAGGATCTCAAGCGGAAACTGGCCGCCGCGCCACTGCATCGCCATGCTCGCCCGCTCAGGCCCGAACAGGTGCCCGCCGAGCGAGAGCGGTGCGAGCTCAACTTTCCCGCCGTACATCCACCGGGCTTCATCGGTCATGTAGACGCCCTGCCAGTCCGCATCGACGATCTCCGCCCAGTGGCCGGCGTCGTTGAACGCCGCCGCGGTTGCGCCCAGCACCGGATCATCAGGCAGCGGGCACGTCTCCTGGCCAACGGTCTGCATTCCGAGCCGCTCAGGCCGCCAGCATCGTGAGCTGGCCACCCACCCGGTCTGCGTGCTCGGGGACGTGCGGGTGAAGGCTTGGCAGCGCAGAAGATTCATCGTGCTTTCCGGCATCACGCTCGGACGCGGCCATTGCCTGTCCGCAGGCGTTGCAAAAGCGCTGACCGGCTTGGTTCGCGGCGCCGCAATCCGAGCATCGCCACGCGCCCAACAGCCCCGTCCCGCAGTTCCCGCAAAAACGAGCCTGGGACGGGTTGGGTCGGCCGCAGCCTAGGCAGTCCATGCGAGGGCGAGGTCCCCTGAACCCCGGTGATCGCGAGTCTACTCCCAAGCCGGCCGCGGCCCGCCCGAGTCCTCTCCACGATCCCCACCCGAGGGCCCGCACGCGCCTCCTCGAGTACAGCGCCTCACCGAACCGCACCCCACCCAAACACTCCCATCACGCCGGTCGGCGAGGTCCTGGTCGCGAAACGCCTGACCCTCGCCGCGACAGCGCTCCAATCAAGGCGGCAGGAGCCCGCCCGTCACCCAAACACCAGCGGGGCTCAGTACCGCCTCGTCCAGCCGCGACCAGTCCGCCGACCCCGACACGACGTGACCGCTCCGACGAGGAGGGACAGCGCCGGCCCGGACTGTCGGATCCTCGGAACGCCGAAGTACGCCCCCGGGGGCCAGCGTCGGCCGGCCGACCTCGAGCCCAGCCGCTCTATCGGTCACCCGCAATGCAGCCACGCCGGCGCCGTGGCCGGTGTAGGCGTAACCGAGTGGCGGACGCTCAAGAATCGCCGTGGCAGCATTCGGGAGGCGGCCGGTCAGCGTCGCCGAGTCCTCGTGCGCGACTCCTGCCGCGACTCCCGGTTTAACCCCCGCCACGAGGTAGGCACAGCCCTTCGAACATTCGGGACGCGATCTCAACGTCGCGATTTGCCCGGCCGGTCCGCGCTGATTGCGGCGACGAACCCGCTCACGATCGCATCCGTCGGTCGCCGGCAAACAGAGTGCGCCATCGCAATGGCGACATTGCGGACGATGAGCGCTGCGCGCGACGCGTGATCGCTGTCGTGCGCCGCGTCAGCAGTTTCGCGGCGCCTGCGCGGTTGGTTGTTCAGCGGGATTCGCGGAGCTTCGTCGCGAACTGGGCGGGGGTGAGGATCGGGAGGTCGTTGCTGAGGATGAGCAGGTCCTGGTCGCCTGTGACGAGGTACGCGCGTCGGTCGATCGCGAGCGCTAGTAGATAGTCGTCGTCGGGGTCGCGCGAGCTGACCGGCGGCGGGCTCGCCGGGGCCACTGCGAGGCGTCCGTGGGCGCGGACCCAGCTGAGAAACGCAGCCGCCTTCTCCGCCCGGATTCGCTTGCGGAGCTTTGGATACGCGAGCGTGCGCTCGAGTTCAGCGAGGAGGTTCTCCGAGATCACGAGCTCGAACTGGCCGTCGCGACTCGCGCGGAGGATCTCGGCCGAGGAGCCCTTGGCGGACAGGATCCCTGAGATCAGAACGTTGACGTCAACGACGGCGCGCACCAGACGCCCGTCGTCGTGGCCTGGTCGCGTGTTGCGCCTCGACAGCGAGCTCGGAGGCCTTGGCTTCGGACATCGTCGCGTTGGCCCACAGCTCGTCAAGCACATCGAGCTTCAGGTCGCGGCGGAGTGATTCCTCGATCACGGAACTGTCTGAAACGCCGGTCCGTGCCGCGCGGATCTTGACCCACTTCAGCACGTCTTCATCGATCGTCAATGTGGTGCGTACCTTCGCCATCCAGGCATCTTACCATCACGATGCGGTGATGCGATGATGAGCGCGTTGTCGATCGTCGTCCAGATCAGCAGACCCGGAATCTGATCTTCAATGAGGTGGAGACCGTCACGGTCCGACGATGTCCGTGCCGCTTGACGGTCTTGTGAACGACGATCCTCACGCGCAGCGTGTGTGAGCCGCTGCTCAGCTTGCTCAGCTTGAACGAGACCGACGTCGGCTGCCGATGACTGGTGTGGTTGGGGGTGTAGGTAGTCGTCGTGACGACGATCTTCTTGCCATGGCTGCGGCGAACCTGGTGGTGGACGTGGCGGACCCCACGGTCGATGTAAAAGTCGGCGTGAGCGAAGGTGACCTGGCTCGCCTTGGAGCCGGTGATCGCGAACGAGCTCAAGTTCGCGGTAAGCGACTTGGCCTTGGCCAGGCAGCTCGCGGGCAGCAGACTCGAAAGCGTCACCCGCCGGTTGCCGATCATCGCCGTCGCGGTGTGCGCCGTTGAGCCGCCACCGCCACCACCGCCGGTGGTCGCCCGGAAGAAGTGAACGAGCGTCCCCTTCGAATCTCCCGCGACATAAACTGACGCTCCGTCTGGGCTGACCGCGACAGCGTCGGCGCCGGTGAGCGAATCCCCGGGAGGATCCGCACATCCGCCGATCGCGCTGTCCGACAGGCACTGTTTGAACGTCAGCCGACCTTGGGGACCGACGTCAAAGACCGAGAGCGAGCTCGATTTGGCGGACACGACGTACAGCGAGCGACCGTCCGGGCTGATCGCAACGCCGTCTGCGCCGCTCAGCGGCGCGCCTTTCCCAGGGAGATCGGCGCAGGTGCCGCCGGACCCGTCGTCGCTGATGCACCCCTCCCACGACAGCTGCCCCTGCGCCGGGTTGGCGAACAGATGCGAGACCGTCCCGTCCGAGACCACATAGACCGACGACCCATCAGGGCTCACAACTACACCCGTGCCCTGACTCAACGGCGTGCCCGACCCGGGGATGTCGGCGCAGCGACCGCCCGACCCGTCGTTGCTGACGCACCCGTCCCACGACAGCTGCCCCTGCGCCGCGTTGGCGAACAGATGCGACACGGTGCCGTCGCCGATCGCGTACAGCGAGGCGCCATTGGGACTGACCGCGATCGACGCCAGATCGGTCAGGGGGGTTCCATCGCCTGAAATATCGAGGCACGTGCCGGCGGATCCGTCATTGCTGACGCACCCGTCCCAGGTGAGCTGGCCATGGGTCGGATTTGCGAATACGTGCGAGACGGTACTCGTGCCATCGACGTCGTTAGTGATCGCAGCGGCGTAGACGGATGCGCCATTCGGGCTCACCGCGACCGCACGCGGGAGCTGGAGTGGGTTGCCGTCGCCCGGGACGTCAGCGCACCAGCCGCCGGAACCATCATTGCTGTAACAGCCGTCCCACGACAGCTGTCCCTGCGGGGCCGCAAACAGGTGGGCGATCGTCCAGCCGTCTCCGTCCGACGTGTACACCGACGCGCTGTTGGGACTGACCGCCACGCTGTTAGGGCCGCCGAACTGCCGTGCGCCGCCCGGTACGTCCAGGCAAGCTCCGCCCGAGCCGTCGTCGCTGACACACCCGTCATAGGCCAAGCTGCCCTTCACACCGACGAAGAAGTGCGACAGGCCGCCGAGCGCGGCGACATAGACGGACTTGTCGTTCGGACTCACAGCCACCGAGTCCGCGAATGTCAAAGGAGCTCCGGCCAGGAATATGCAGCCTGTGCTGGCGCCGAAGCACTGGTCGTAGCTCACCTCACCCGTCGCCCGGGCCGAACCCGCGGCGAAGCCGCTCACCACGCACATGAGCGCGAGCAGCATGCCCACAGCTCTCATCCGATCAAGCAGCCCGTCACCAATCGATCCCCGCCGGTAAGCCATCACAGTCCCCCCATTTCCCACACGAGCCCACGTCCGCAGCTTCCGGTTTGGCGCCGGGCTTTAACCCTGATCCTAGCCCAACTGACAGATGGGGCTCGGGCTACTCGTCGGTTCCGACCCGTTGCTGGGACGCTACCGGAAGGTCGCAGTTGCGCGCACGAGAGCGGTCACGACGGCGGCGACACCAGCGCTGCCGCTCCAGTGGGGTGCTTGAGCCGCGCGCCATCGGCGCGTCTGCGCTGCTCCACCTAAGGCACGGGGCTTCCGAGCTCGCGGAGGCAAGCAGAAGTCTCGCCACCGCCGCCGAGATGCTTGGTCCTCGTCCGATCCGGAAGCCTAAGTGCCAACAGTGGGCGATCGTCGGCTTCCGCATGATGGGGACACGGCACGGCGAGTGCTTAGCCATGTCACTCGGTAACGGCAATCGGGCCGCGACTGGTGAGGTGTCTTTCACCGATCGCTAGGGCGGCGGCTGCGTCTGTGATTTGCGACTTGGGGCGGGCGCTAGTGCATGGTAGGGTGGCGATCTAGGGGCACGATCAGGAAGCTACGGTTTGGCGACTGCAGACGGGATGGGGTGATCAGGATGATTTTCAGCGGCGGTCTTTCTGGGCGCGGGCGAATGCTGGGCTGGGCGGCCATGGGCGTTTTTGCAGTGTGTGCTTTTGTGGTCGTGCTGCTGGGGACGCCGACGGCTGGCGCCGGTCAGACCGAGACGGGGCACGCCACCGCCTCGCTCGCCGCGCAGCGCGACATTTCGCCCCGGGGCCTCACTCTCCACACGCTGCCCGAAGCGGGCTCCATGATGCACCTCGGCGGGGAGCCGGTCCCCGGGACCGAGTTCCACCAGGGCAGGATCGCCTACATGCTGCTCAATCGCGCGACGCTCGCGATTGAGAAAACCGGATCGTTCAACGCTGACGTGGGCGTACACCTTCCGAGCCTTGAGCCCGGGGGTATTCAGCAGCTCAGCACGCTGATCGACGGATATACCGGGTCGCTCGTGGTGCTCAACTGGGCCGGCTTCGACCGATTCAACATCTACACAGAGCGCGAACATTTCGCCTTGCTGCTACAGAAGATCGGCGCGCAGAGACCGACCGACGCGCAGCTTGACGGGATCACGGAATACGACCCGAACAGGAACCCGGAGCCTTTAGCCGGGTCGGCGATTGGGGTAGCCGGAGCGCCCGCTGGATCGGCGTTCGTGAAGTTCGCCGATGGTCATCCGGCGTCGCGTGGCGGAATGACTGGGTTCCTGCGGCCGAACGGCGCGACCGGCACGTACGACTTCGTGTTCACCGACCCCGTCGAGTTCGACACCGAGACTAACGGGCCCCCAACCGACCAGTCGCCGGCTCAACTCACGGTCAAGATCGGCGCGAACACCTACACCCAGCCGAACCCAGGCGGCGGCACCTCTGGGTTCCACCTTGTCATCGTCAGCGCGAACACGCACGATCTGATCGCCAACCACGTCTATGCGACCAACGCCGCCGACGGCGCGGAGCACTCCGGCGAGGTCCTGCGGCTGGCACACGAGCTGCGGTCCGCGGCCGACAACCCACACAGGCCGCTGGTCTTCCTCCAGGCGTTCGGCACTCCCCACGGCGCCGACGCTCCGTGGGGCCAGGCGGCGAAGCAGATCGAGCTCCTGGGCGGGACGGAGCAGGTGTTCGCCGCGCTCAACGCAGTCGAGCCGCGCCCGTTGAACGGGGAGGATTCCAACCGCAAGGGGCCCTACGCGTTCGTCGGCCGCGTGAACTCCGGCGTGCCCAGCGCCGAGCAGAGCCACCCGCTCAACGGCCTCCCGGGTCGGTTGCAGGGGGTGCTGATGCGGGGCCACGACGGGTACTACGATCCGACGTTCGCGGCCCCCCCGCGCAGCGATGGGCAGCCGCTGCTCAACACCGAACTGCTCCATGTCCTCAACCAAGCCCCGCGGCCCTTCCCCGCGTTCACCGACACGACGGGAGCGCCGGTCGGTCAGAGCGCCGCGCAGGCCGTGGAGAAGTTCCTCGGCGGTCCCGACGTGGCGAAACTGTGCTCCGCGACAGCGCCGGTCTGCGATATCCGCAAGGAATACTACGAGGACTACCGCGCCAACTGGTCGTCGATCCAGGACGACCTGACGAACGCGCAGGGGAAATGCGCCGAGCCCCACGAGGGCTTCACCTCCGCCCAGTGCGAGGGGATCAGGAGGGAGCTACACAACGAGGTCTCGATGGTCGCCAAGGTGACGGCCTACTTCGGCCCGGACGGCCTCCAGCAGCCGTTCGGGACCGCCAGCGTGCTCGGACAGGCCGACCTTCACAAGATCTCCCAGGAGATCCAGGACGCGGTGAAGCCGCCGGCCGCCGACAACACGACCGCGTTCATCCTCGGGGGGATCGGCAAGCTGCTCGCACTCGGGGCGGCTGCCCCGCCGCCGGCCAGTTCGTTCGCGACCGGGCTCTCCGCTGCGTTCGCGGCCGCGGCCTACTTCACCCAGGACAACGGCTCGCCGAATATCATCGGCCCTGCGGTCGCCACGAAGGCCAGCAAGCTCGGTGTTCGAGCTCGCGGAGCTCTACAAACACGCGTCCGACAACTTCGCCGACGAGGGGCGGCTGATCGTGAGCGACTACGGCAAGCTCACCACGGTCGCGAGCAAGGTCAACGCCAAGCCGGGCCCCGGGGAGATCGACTGGCGCCTCGACAACGTGGGTAAAGCCGAGAATGACCTCCGGCTAGCGGCCAAGGCTACGATCTACCAGCGCCTGGTGCCGCTCGCCTACCCGGTGATGTACGACCTCGGCCGGAACCCCGGCCAGACCCCCAACGCGCGCGACTGGCACTGCGCCAAAGGCTACAGGACCGCCCCATACAGTCAGTTCGATTGGCACCCGAAGTACCTTTTCAAAGACCAGGCGGACGGCGCGCAGTTCGTCGCGCGGTTCCCCGAGACGGGTTGGACGCCGTTGATCGCCGTCGCCAAGGAGCATGCAGAAGGCAGCGCAGAGGGCGCCCGGATCCAGGGCATCCCCTCCTCGGTCACAGACGAGCTGTTCAAGCCGGTCCGCCTCGGGGGGATCGGGTTCACCAAGCTCGAGTTCTACTCGCTGCACAACGGGTTCCGCTACTTCCCAAGCCAGCCGAGTCCGCCGACCGCGGCGACGAACGGGCACAACCTCCATCCGTTCATCGTTGGGTCGGACGGACAGGAGTCGACATTCCGGCTCAGTTGCGGGCTCGTACCCGACCCGCCCGGCAACTCCGGCTAGCGCGCGCCGCGACAACTCCGGCCCGCCCGAAGCTGCGACAGCATCGGGCGCTCCGAACTGCAGGACGTGCACCGAGGGTCCCGGCGGACCCCAGGCGCGAGCCTATGGCCGGTCCCGGCGGACCGCAGGCGCGAGCCTATGGCCGGTCCCGGCGGCCGGCCTGGAGCGGCCCGACGGCCGAGCCGAGCTGCTGAATCACGCCTGAAGCGGCCGCGATAGTGGCGCCGCTGCTTTTCGATCCAAGTAGCGGCGCTGTGGCGGACGACAGCAGTGTCGCGTCCGTGCCAGTGCGCCACCCTCCGAAGCCGACGTGGGAGGGATCAGGGCTTGCCCAAGCGTATGTCGTTGGGTTTGTGCTTTGGTGACAGGTCGGTCCCGGGATACCAATTCAACCCATGGTCATCGCTGAACCATTGCTTGTAGGTCTTGCCGAACCCAAATTTCCCAGTGGGTGGATCCTGAAGGGAAAAGACCCAAAAGTCAGTGCGCTGAGGCGTGATGTACGCGCCGGATCCTACGATCGCATGCTTATCAGTCGGGAGTGCCTTCAGTAGCGGAACCCAACCCTCAGCTTCGTAGACGCTGAGCTTCTTGTCGTTGATGGACTTTTTCAAGTCGTCGGTGCCGGGATTCAGGCCCTGCTTGTCCCACGCGATCACGGTCGAGGTAGGAGTTGACGATCCGTTTTGTAGGAGTGTCCTACGGCGCGCAGTGTTCCAGTTGTACACCGTCGAATAGGGAACGCCAGCGGGATCCCTGACTTGGATCTCGAGCTTGGGCTCGTCGAGCTTGCGGCGCTCGGCATTGAGGCTCTGGACAAGTGGCTCGATCGTGTCGTAGGGATTCGAACTCGGACCTGGGTTCACCGAGTTCGGGTGGGGGTCGATCGCGATGATCTTGCCGATCGGACAGACCTTTACTTCAGCCCTGTCGGGCCCAATATTGTGAGGGTTCGCCAGGTACTTCTTGAAGAGCTCGGGATACAAGGCCGCATGTTCCTTACCGAGGGTGCTCAGGATGTCGGGTCCATGACCCGCGGGATTAGGTTCATCCTCAGCATGGCGGACGACCATCACTGCCGGCGTGCACTCCTCTGCTGCACCGGCCCTCCTCGCCGCCGCGGGCCCTACGAGCAACGCTCCCGCGCAAACCAGCGCCGCCCCGACGGCGGGAAAGCGAAGCCACCCCCACCACCCGGGGCGCGCACCCGCCAACGACAACCCAAACCTACGCACCCCACTGAAGATCATTCGGATCACCCCGGTCCCATCTTTGCGTTGCGGCCTACAACTGCCCTGGAAACGGCAAAGCTACAGCACCGAGACGAGTTAGACCATCCCCTAACGCGCCAGCTTAACGTTTGCGCGCCGATCGGAAACCAGCACTGCTCTGAGGAGCTTTGCGGAGTTGTGCAACGGGCTAAATGCTGACCGTCGCGATCGAGACTCCTGCTCTCGGAGTCAGTGCCAGCCGGAGAGCCCTCCGCCGACCCTACCGCCACCGTTCTCGCCGGCTGAGCAGCGCCATTCACGCTAGTTGGCTGACCCGATTCGTGGACAGGTACGAAGGGATGGACGCAGGCCAAGCCGGCTTTCTCGACAGCGTTCGCGTTAAGGCCCAGGAGATGCTCGATCCAGCCAGCGCGCGGTCGCTGGTGGGCGGCGTGGCTGTCGTTCGGTTACAGTCGTGCGATGCCAATCCTAATTCGCTACACACCGTCGTCGCTGACCCGCGAGCAGTACGACAAGGTCAACCAGATCCTTCAGGAGAACGGCCCCGACGGGCCCCCTCCAGCACTGCAACTGCACGTCATGTTCGGTGAGGAGCCGGATCTTCGAGTCAGTGAGATCTGGGAATCAAAGGAAGCGTGGCAGCAGGCCTGGGACGCCGGCATCAAGCCCGCGCTGGAGACGGTCGGCGTTGAGCTTCCCGAGCCCGACAAGTTCCCCGTCCACGAGGTCTGGGGAAGCCGCACGGCGGACGCATAGCTGACGCCGCTTGGTTGAGGCGACCGCATTCATCGCGGAGCGCCGAGCGCCGGTCGGCTGCCGGCTCGGAGTCCATCGCGACGATCGCTCTCCGTCAGTCCGCCAAGCTCTCTGACGGGCGCGAGCTTGCGTACGACATCGGGGGACGGTGCCGTGCGCTGCGTATCAAGAAGGTCCCGTCGAGGGTCGCCGCGAAGATCAAGATCGCTGGCGTGCGCTACGACCTGGCGTTGGGCCGCGCGCGCACGATCTCGATCAAAGCCAAGGCTCGGTCGGCCGGCCACACCAAGAAGAAGCTGCGGACGGGCAAGGTCTGCACCTAACCCCCCGTCCCCTCTGCGAATGCCGGCGGGGATGCGGGAGCAAGGCGGGACCCGTGTACCCAGCCGGCTGGCCGCCGCGAGTCGAACGGGCTCTTGACCCGAGCCGTGCAACGAGATGGAATGCGCGTTCGACAAGACACCGGCTCCCGACCCGGTCGCGAGCGGGGTGTGAGGCCCAACCAGTGGAGGTGCCAGATGGCAGAGCTCCCACGGCCCCCGGAGGGAATTGTGCTGGCCCGCTTCATCGTCTCCGAAGATGTCGAGCGCTCTCGGCGCTTCTACACCGAAGTACTCGGCGGCACGGTCGCCTTTTCCGGCCCCGGAGGTCTGACCTACGTGGCGCTATCCAACAGCTGGATCATCATCAACGTCGGGGGCGGACCGACGGACGACAAGCCGACGGTAACCCTCCAGACGCCACGCGATCCCGACCGGGTCAGCAGCTTCCTCAACATCCGGGTCAAAGACATTGCGGCCGTGTACGCCGAATGGAGCGCCCGAGGCGCTGAATTCCTGACGCCACCCAAACAGCACCAGTACGAGATCCGCTGCTACATCCGCGATCCCGACGGACACATCATCGAAGTCGGGCAAACCACGGACCCAGAAGGCGACTGGGTGCCCGCCCACTGGCCATCGAACACGCCCCCAGAGGGACTTGTGATGACCCACTTCATCGTCTCCGACGATGTCGAGCGCTCTCGGCGCTTCTACACCGAAGTACTCGGCGGCAGCATCGCCTTTTCCGGAAAGCCGTCCGGAGGCCGACCTATGTCGCACTATCCAACAGCTGGATCGTCAGCAGCGTCGGGGGCGGACCGACGGACGACAAGCCGACGGTAACCCTCCAGACGCCACGCGATCCCGACCGGGTCAGCAGCTTCCTCAACATCCGGGTCAAAGACATTGCGGCCGTGTACGCCGAATGGAGCGCCCGAGGCGCTGAATTCCTGACGCCACCCAAACAGCACCAGTACGAGATCCGCTGCTACATCCGCGATCCCGACGGACACATCATCGAAGTCGGGCAAACCACGGACCCAGAAGGCGACTGGGTGCCCGCCCACTGGCCATCCGAGCAGACGACTTGAGAGACGGGTTCGGGTCATGAGCACCGCGATCATCGGCACTGGAGGACTCGGATCGGTCATCGCCCGCCGGCTCGCCTCAGGCGGCGAGACCCTGCGCCTCTCGAGCGCCGACATAAAGTCGGCACGAACGCTGGCGGCGGCGATCGGGCGAGGTGCGGCCGCTGCCAGCGACAACCGCGACGCGTTGCAGGGCGCCGATGCCGTCATCCTCGCGCTGCGGTTTGGCGTGCTGAAGGGCGTCATAGAAGAGATCGCCGATCGGCTGACCGACAAGCTTGTGGTCGTTCCCAGCAACCCGGTCGGCCTCGACGCACAGGGGAAGATCGTGCGTCTGCTGCCGCAAGCGCAATCCTCTGGCACGGTTGTAGCTGGGTGGCTGCCGCAGACGGCTCGCCTGGCGATGGCATTCGGCAGCATGTCGGGCGCTCTCCTCGAGTCCTCCAGCAACCGGTCACCTGAGCCGGCCGTCCTCTTCTACGCCACGGACGACGAGCGTGCCGCCGGACAAGTCGAACAGTTGATCCGAACGGCCGGCTTTGAGCCCGCGAAGGTCGGCGGCGTCGAACAGTCCGGTCGACTCGAGGTGGGCGGCGACCTTCACGATCTCGTAGTCGGCCCCGCGGAGGCGCAGTCCTTGATCGATGGCACCTGATCGCGGCCGCATGCGGGACTCGCCCAGGGCCGCCCCCGGGCACACTACGATTCAGCTGTGGCAGCCAGAGAGTGCCCGGTGGGGTGGTGCACAAGTTGCCGACGGACCTGCGTCAGGCGCTGACCGCCAACGCGACCGCGCTCGATGCGTGGAAGGACATCACGCCGCTAGCCCGCAACGAGTTCATCTGCTGGGTGGAAGATGCCAAGCAGGAGATCACCCGAGCGCGCCGGATTCGGCGGACCCAGGAGGAGCTCGAGGAAGGCCAGCGCCGGCCCTGCTGCTGGCCGGGGTGCAAGCACCGCGAGCGCAACGGCAAACCGTAGCCTTCGTAGGCGCATCCCCGGCCTGGTCGCCTCAGTCCAGCTCGCCGTTTCTCGCCACCCCGTGGACGGGCATTGCTGCACGAGGCGTTGCGGCGCTCGCCTTGGGGAGCGATATCCGGAACGTGGTCTCGCCATTGCGTGACGCGCAGGAGATCGTTCCGTTGTGGTCATCGATGACGCTGTGGCTGCTCGACAATCCCAACCCGACCCCCTGGCCAGGCTCCTTTGTCGTGAAGAATGGAGTGAAGATCATGGTCGCGATCGCATCGGGCACGCCGACCCCGTTGTCGGTCACGTAGATCTCAAAAGTGTCTCCGTGATCCCGAGTGCCGACCGTGACATGGGGAACGTAGGGCCCGTCCTCCTGCGCCTTTCGCTGCAGCACCGCTTGATAGCCATTGCGAATCACGTTGGCGACCGCATGCTGCACCTCCTCAGGGGGCAGCACTACCGAGTGCAGACTGGCATCGAGCTCGGTGACGAGCGTCACCGAGTCTGTGTCACCGGCGGGCACGTCATCGGTCACCATCTGTATCGCCGACCGCACCAGCTCGTTGGGATCAGTCGGCTCGGGCTCGGTGTCGCGATCGTGTGCCTGGTCGAGCATCCTGCGCACGATGCGGCTCGCCGCACGTCCGTGGGTAGCTATCTTGCCGACAAGATCCTGCCCGCTTGCGAGGAACTCGCCGAGCCGCTCCGGGCTGGCAGGCGTGCTGGCGGCCTGTGAGGAGCGGAAGTCACGGTAGTCCTCGTCAAGGATCTCGGAGAAGTTGATCACGAAATTGAGCGGATTCTGCAATTGATGGGCGATACCCGCGGTGACCGCACCCAGCGACGCCAGTTTCTCCTGCTCGGTGATCCGAGCCTGCATGCTCTTGCGACGCGAAATGTCGCGCTCAGCCACGAAGAAGTGCAAACCATCCCCGATCCGGCCCGCCGACACGTGTAGCTCAGCTGGGAACCCGCTCCCGTCCCAATATCTGCCCGTCACCTCGGATTCATCGAGCAGCGCCACGCTGGACCCGGGAGTCAGACCCGTCACCTCTGGCAGCCGCGTCCATTCCGCAAGCCGCTCGACGCTCAAATACGGGGCGAACTGGTCGACTCGGGACGGCGAGGCGGATGCCGGCAAGCGAAACGTCGAGTAGGCGGCTGAGTTCATGCTCTCGATATGACCGCCAGAGTCGGTCACGACCATCGCGACCGGTGCGTTGGAGAAGATCGCGCGGGCCCGTCCCTCGCTGGCGGCAAGTCCTTCGTTTGCCTTCTCGAGCGCGATCCGGTTTCGGTAGGCGGTTTCGGTCATCGCCGCGATCAGCAAGATCGCCGCGATCACGACGAAGCTGAACTCCTGCGAATCCACGACTCGCGCGGTACCGCCGACCCTGTACAGCGGGATGATCGTGACGCAGATCAGCGCGAGCGACGCAGCCGCACCACCGACGGATCCGAACGTGATCGCCAGTAGCAGACCCATCGCGATCACCACATACTGCGACGAAGGCTGAGGCGAATGCACCGACAGCACCGTGGCGCCGACAGCAATCGCAATGCCGACAGCCGCCACTGCGATCTGGACCCTTCTCGGTCGTGACGCGGTCAGCCCGCGCCACGCCTGGTCCCACACGACCAGGACACACGGGACGCCCACGATATACCCGACCCCGTCCCCAAACCACCATGACCGAGTCTCCAACCAGTAGGGCGAACTGTAACCCCAGCTGAAATCCCAGCCACCGAGCAAACCGGTCACAGCAGGGACGGCCACGGAGGCGACACATATGGCCACGACACCACGGACGCGATCGACCCGCACCTCGCCCTGGGCGATGGTCGTCGCCAGCCACACGACTCCGAAGATCTCGGCGAGGTTGACAGCTTCCGACATTACGTTGACCGCCAGCTGGTGCGACGGGAAGTAGGTCTGCCCCACGAAAAGTGTGTAGTCGCCGACAAGCTCGCCCAACACGAACACGACGATGACCTGCCACCAGCGTCGCTTTGGGACCCGAAGTAGATACGCCACGACCACGCCGTTGGGCAGCCATATGAGCGCCGTGTCGGCAGGCGGGATCGCGACAACGTGCCACAGCTGCTCGGTGGCTACGTATAAAGCGAATAAGAGCGTCAGCTGCAGCGCCCACCGCTGCCTCTCGCTAAGAGGAGGCTTCACGGCCTGAACACAACGGAGCCAACGTTTTCCGCTCGGGTATGTGCGCCCCGGAAATTTGTCTTCACCGTCCTTGCCCGCAGATGACCGATTCGGCCGGTCCGTCAGGATCATAAACGCGGCCGCAAGCGGGCGCAAGGCGGCCGGAACGGCCTGCTCGAGGACCGGACGCCGGCTCGACCGTCACGCCTGACTCCGTCAGTCGGGCGTCACCCGGCCGCTGATTCTGGCTGCGAGGGTAGCGAGCTTGCTCGTCCGGTCAAGGCGCGAGGACTCGCGTCGATCGGCCATATCGAACAGCGCCGACACGGAGCGCGCGCCCAACCACCTGATCGGTTCGGGCTCCCAGCGGCGCTGCGGGTGCGAGACCCATGGAAGCTGGGTGATCTCCGAGCGGGTTCCCGTCACCAGGTCGGCGAGCGTGCGACCGGCGAGATTCGTGGTCGAGACGCCGCTACCGACGTAGCCACCTGCCCAGCCAACGCCGGCGGTCGCGTCGAACGTGACAGTCGGCGACCAGTCCCGGGGAATGGCCAAGACCCCGCACCACGCCGCGGCGAGAGGTATGTGGCTCAGCTGAGGAAACATCGTGTGGATCGCTCCGGCGAGCTTCCGCACGGCCATCTCGTTGGTCTCGCCTCGGTGGTCGAGCCGAGATCCGATTCGATATCTCGGCATCGCCCCACGTCCTCCAATCGCGATCCGCCCGTCGGCGGTGCGCTGACCGGCGCAGTAGGTGCTGGCCCCGTCGGCCAGGAGCTCGTACCCGTCCCAGCCGAGCTCGTTCCAAACCTCGTCGGCCAGGACCTCCGTGATCACGAGCGAGGAGTGCATCGGCAGCCAGTCGCGCCGATGCCCGGGGAGGTCGCGGGTATAAGCCTCCAGGCATCGCAGGATGACGGGAGCGCTGACGATCCCGCCGGCCGTGATCGCGCTGCGCTGGTGAAGCCGGACGACCTCGGTTGATTCGTGTACCCGCACGCCCATGCGTCGGACGACTGAGAGCAGGCCTCGGACCAGCTTCCCGGGGTGGACGCGGGCGCCGAACTCGGTGAACTCGGCGCCGAGGGCGCGCCCGACCCGCACGCGATCGAGGGTTTCCGGACCCGAAAGCCACCGGTAGCCCTTGTCGACCTTCCACCGATGGCGCGACTCGTAGGCGCCACGGAGCCGTTTCAGTTGCGCCTCGTTCTGAGCCAGCCGGATGATCCCGCCGCGGGCGATGTCCGCATCGATCGCCTCCGCGTTGCAGACCGCGATCACCTCGTCGACGGTCGCGCACATGGCGTCGTGCATGGCTGCGACGGCGCTCGGGCCGCCACGGTCGGCAAGGTCGTCAAATCGGCCGTTGAACTCACTGCTCAGCCAGCCGGCATTCCGTCCTGAGGCGCCATAGCCGGCGTACTCCTTCTCGAGCACAACGATCTGCGCGTCGGGCAACGCCTTCTTGAGGTAGTAGGCCGTCCAGAGGCCGGTCAGGCCGCCGCCGACGATGCAGATGTCTGCGCGGACGTCCTCGGCAAGCGCGTCGGTTGGGGCGGCGCCGACCTGTGCGAGCCAGAACGATGGGTATCTCCCAGTTTCCACGCTCCTGCTCAGCCGACGGCGCATGGATCACCCGTCGCGTTCGAACTCTGCAGCCCGCATCCGCCCAAACTAGGCGACGGACGCATCCGCGACCGCTGTGCCGATGCACAAGATCAACGCGCTTGTTAGCGCACGTACTAACAGGCCCGACGTCGGCGGGTTGTCAGTGGGTGAGGGCTCAGCCCGGGCTGACCACGTCGCGCACCTGGATCGGACCGCGTTCGACCTGGCAGGGCACCAGCGATACCTGGCCCATCAGACCTCGTGCCAAACGTGGCGACGTGTGCGCTGACAGCGGCTGGATCGCGCCGCCCTACCGGAGTCCGAAGGCATATCGCTGGCGATACGCTGACGCGGGTATGACGACCCGCCCGAGCTTTCGCGATCCGACGCACGATGGCGCAGGTTTGACGATGGTGCTCGAGCAGGGCTCGTGCCTCGGCGGAATGGAGCGGATCGCCGCGGCGGTGCTCAAGCGCTGGCCGGCGACGACGGTAATTGCACCTCGCTTTCGAGGTGAACCGCGAAAAGTCTTGTTCCCCGGCGCAACGGATGTGGATCTCCCGGGACGGCGCGAGCATTTTCTGACGCCGCTTCATGCGCGCCGGCTCGAGCGAGCCGTGGTCCTCGAAGGCGACGTCGTGCTCGCACTGCACTCTTCCGGCTGGGCGCTTGGCCCGCGCCCGGCGGCGGGGGTTCCGGTAGTCGCATTCACGAACGGCGTACCACGGTGGACCGGGCCGCTCGCCCGCTACTACGTGCGCGACCGTCGCCGGCCGACGCGAGCCGCGATGCTGGCCGCGCTGCCGCTGTTGCGAGCGCATCAGCGCCGACTTCGCAGACGTGCCGATCTCGTGGTGGCGTGCTCGCATGTCGCGGCCGCAAGTCTGCCCCCTCCTGTGACCGTCATCTACCCGCCAGTCGACGTGGCCCGATTCAACAGCTCGGGAGACCCTGGCGGCCATGTGCTCGCCGTCGGCCGCTTGGTTGCGCACAAGCGCTTCGATCTGCTCGTGCGTACGATGCACGGACGTCCGGAGCGGCTCGTGGTGGTTGGCGAGGGGCCCGAGCTGGCGGCGCTGCGCCGGGCGGCGCCGGCGAACGTCGTGTTCGCGGGAGGGGTCGACGACGATCAGCTCGCGGACCTGTTCAGCGGAGCAAAGGCCCTCGTCCACCCGACGCAGGAGGAGTTCGGGATCGTGATGGCGGAGGCGCTGTCGGCCGGCGTGCCGGTGATTGCCCCGCGGGCCGGCGGTGCGCTCGAGATCGTGCAGGACGGTCGGACCGGCGCTCTGCTCGATATCGTCACGCCGGCCGCGATCGGTGGCGCCCTCGACACGCTGATCCACGACCCGGAGGCCTGCCGCTCCGCGGCTGCCCGGTTCGCGCCCGAGCGCTTCGTCGATCAGCTGAGCGCCACGCTCGACGCGGTCTGCGGGCGGTCGAGCCCCGACCGCGTCGCCGCCTGAGCTGCCCGCTCCACGGCTGCAACGAAGCGCTCGGACGGTCTGCCCGCGAGAATCGACGCGGCGGCCTGGCGGCCGCTGACACGGGCGGCCTCCCATGCTGCTCGGTCGCGAAGTCGGTCAAGCGCGGCCGCCCAGGCGTCGGGATCATCGAACCGCGCGACGCGCTGAGGCGCCGGCACCGATTCCCTCAGGCCGCCCGTATCGGATGCGATCACCGGCACACCGGCAGCCATGCCCTCGAACGCAACGCGAGGCCACGGGTCGGGCATCTGCGAGGGCACGATCAGGACCGAGGCGCCCGGGAGCAGATCTCCGATCTCGGCAGGTGAGCTCCGCAGCTCGACATTCGGGAGCGTAGCCAGTGCGGCCGGAGGCGGCACGTGGTGGCCCCCGTCGCCGACCTGGACGATCAGACGACGATCGCCTTGCAGCCTGCTGGCGATCGGCGCCAGCAGCTCGGCGCCCTTGTCCCGGGTCCACAGTGAGCTGACAGCGAGGACGGGACCGTCGGGGTCGGCCGCTACCGGTGCGGGAGCGTTGCTGACCGGGGCGATCACCTCAGGCCTGCGCCCGCACGTGGCCTCAGCTGCCTCGGCGAGGACGGCGCTCGGCGCGACAAGGGCCGCCGCGGTACGCAGCGCGGCTGCGTGACCGTCGGCGTGCGCGATCCGCGCCGCGCGCTCGGGCGGCTCGAGCGCGAGCGTGCGCGGGCACGCGCGGCAGTGTGACGCCGCGACGCACGTGCTACCGAGGACGAACCGCCAGTGGCACAGCGTCTCGTAGCCGTGCAGCCAGACCAGAACCGGGACACCGGCCGTTCGAGCGACGCGCGACACTGCCGGGACCGCAGTGTCGTAGGTGACGACCACGTCTGCCCGGCGCTCACCGAGCGCGTCACTCAGACCGTGCGCCACCGCCTCCGCACGAGCGACCCTGGCTCGCCAGTCCCAGAAGCGGTATCGATGGTCGGGCTGGGGAAGCGCCTGCCAACCGAGGTCGGGTGAAACAGCGCCCGTGGCCGCCGCCTCGGGGCGCTCGAGTCCGACGCAGCGCACGCGGTGACCGGCCTCGCTCAGCCGTGTCGCCGCCTCGAGAGCGGCGCGCTCGGCGCCGCCGAGCGGTGGCACCATCCGCTCCGCGGCGAGAACGATGTCGAGCGGCTCGGTCGGCATTGGCAGGATTGTCGCCGAGACCGCGCACGGCGCGGAGCAGCGGCTGCGGGCGACCTGCACCCCGGGGCGACTGCACCCGGGACGATTACCGATACTTGGACTGGTGCACCGAGACCCGGCCGGGCCGATCGTCGTCCTCTCGCCCCATCTCGACGACGCCGTGCTCAGCGCCTTTGCGATCCTCGACGGGCCAGGCGAGGTGCTGGTCGTCAATGTCTGCGACGGAGTCCCGCCCGCCGGACAAGCCAGCGATTGGGTCCGCCTGTGCGGCGGAAGCGACGATGCCGAGCAGCTCCGGCGACGTCACGCCGAAGATCGCGCTGCCCTCGGCACGATCGGTCGTCAGGCAATCGGCCTCGGCTTTCTCGAGGCCGACGAGCGGCCCGCTGAGGCCGCTGCCGGGACGGTTGCGGCACGCTTGGGCGCAGCGATCCCGTCCGCCGCCCAGCTCCTCGCCCCAGTCGGAATCGGAAGCCATCCCGATCATCTCGCGACCCGGGACGCGGCGCTTGCGATTGCCTGCGCGACCGGCGCGCCGCCACTCGATCTGTACGCGGACATCCCCTACGCCCTGCGGGCCGGCTGGCCACCGTGGGTGAGCGGCGCCGATCCCGACCCCGATCTCGACCCGAACGTACCGTGGGAACGTGCCCTGCGCCGCGTGCCCGCCCCGCGCGCGCGGCTCGCCCCGACCGTGACGTGTCTCGATCAACGCTTGCGCGAGCGCAAGCGTCGCGCGCTCGCCTGCTATGCCACCCAGATCGCCGCACTCGCGGGCGGCCCACACCGGCGCTTCGAGGACGACGCGCTCGCATTCGAGGTGCGGTGGACGCTCACGCCCACGGGATGATCGGCGTCGCGTGCACGCCGAGGCGGCCGCTCAGCGGCGCGCGCGCGTCGAGGTAGCCGAGCAGCCGCGGGCCGGCATAACCGGCGCCGAGGATCTCCTCCGCGCTCGCAGCCGCGTACTGGTCGCCCGTGATCGCGTGGTCCCCGGCCCACAGCGCGATCCGATCCTCTCCACCCTCCGCCTGCAGGTAACCGCTCGGGCGCCAGCGGAGATCGGGTGCCGCCGGCCCGAGTGGTGAGACGGTCGCCAGATCGAGCGTCCGGCGGGCCGCGCGCTGCAACCCGTGCGATCGGCCATCGCGCCCGCGCAGCGGCGCGTACGCGTGCCGCGTCCGCACGAGGAGTCTCGGCCGCGCGCCTTCGGGGGTCACGTCGACCGTCGCAATCCGTCCGTCTGGGAGCACCCACAGCGCGATCTCGGCGCCCATCCCCTCCTGCCACAGCGCGCCCAGCTCGGCGGTAATCACTCCGGGGGGTCGCCAGCCGGCGCCGTGAAGGTGGCGCCGGCCACGCAGATCGATCGCCCGCACGAGGCCGATCTCAGCTCGCGAGCGGCCATAGCGACCCCACCGTCCCGGGTTGGTGTCGCGCACTCCGTAACGCAGCATCGTCCGCGTCGCGTCTGAGTGACGGGAACGAAACGAAGGCTGGTCCGACACGCGATGGGAGCTGATGCTCAGTTGCAGCGTCTCGTCGACCGCGGACACGAGCGCATCGTCCCCGGCTAGCTCTGCGGCCTCGCGGATCGGCGCCATCTCGGCCATCACCGACAGCAGGCCATGCCGCGTCGACGCGAACGCCTCGAGGTCGAGCGCCGGGGGGAACCCGGTCGCCTGCTCGAGCACTCCAGCCGCCCTGAGGCACGCCATCGTGTGCATGCACTTGCCGCAGGTCCCGCAGTTGTCGGGCCGGTTGGCGGAATAGCAGACCTTCAGCAGTGGCAGCAGCGCCGGGTGGTGGCGGGCCAGCCACGCCACCTTCGCCATCCTGCTCTGGGATACGTCGCCAGCTTCGAACCAGATCCGCCGCGACGAGAACAGCGGGTCGATACTGGGTCCGACCCCGCACGGCCCGAGCGTCTGGATCCAATCGCTGGCTGGGATCACGAGCCGTCCAAGTCCACCGGCGAGTGCGTGGCCGGCCCACGCGAGCCCGGCGCCGGCCGCGTCCTCCCAATCGAAGAACGGGTCCGTCAGCTCGCGCACCGGGACCTCGGCGACCAGCAGCGGCAGGCCGATCAGGGCGGCCGCCTCGCGAGCCAGTTCGCGCTCGGACGCGCGCACCTCGTCGTCATGGATCGGTTCGAACCGATCGATGAAGACGAGCGCGTCCAGCGGACCTCCGGCACTGCGCCGGCGTGCGGCCTGATAGAGCGAGTCGACGCCGCGCGATAGACAGGCCGCCGCAAACGGCGACGGCGGGCCCTGCGGGAGCAGTGGCCCCGCGGTCCGGATCGTTACCCGGCGCAGCAGCCCGGGAGCGCACGCCAGGTAGTACTGCTGGATGTCATCGGTCCGTGCGAGCAGCGCCGGATCGACGCGTCCGTGGATCTCGAGGTCCTCACCGAGCCTCATCGCGAGCAGCAGCGCGAGCGGCAGCGGACCGGTCGCGTCGTCGGCATCGGGCACGGCGAAGCCGTCCGGGACCACGACTGTCACCGGCAGCGTCCGCCCATCGCCACGTCGCACCGTCGCCGTACGCGCGAGCCGCCCGCGCTCGACCCGATCGACGCCGAGGTCGTCGATGATCATGCCCGCGCCCTCACGAGCACGGTCTCGAGCGGCTCGTCGCGGTTCGCCCATCTGAGCTTGTAGGGCTCGTCACCACGGAGCATTCTGTACGCGCGCGCGCCCTCCTCAGATGCGCACCGGATGCAAGCCGCGTAGAGCACAAATCCGACCGACGCGCGCGCGAACGCCGGGTCCCGGCCGGCTTGGTAGAACCACTCCGCGTCGCCGACACGGAACGCATAGTTGACCGCGACGGCGCGGCCGTCGAGCTCGAGCAGACGCAAGCGCAACCACCCTCGCGCCAGTGCGCACCGCGCGAGTTCGCGATGAAATGCAACCCGGGGCCCGGAGAAGACGGTCGTGGACCCGTTCCAGCGGGCGTGGTGAAGCGCGAACAGAGTCTCGATGTCGCGCGCGAGGGTGCGCTCGTCGGCGGTGCGGATCCGCATCTCATGGACGCGCGCGAGCCTGCGCTCGCGCGCGCGTAGCGACCTGCGCAGGCCGCTACGCGCGGCTAGGATCGCCTCGAATCCAGCCGCTGGGAGATCGAGTACAGGTGACTTCGTTCGCCGCCGCACCTCCCCACCGAGCAACGCGGCGCTCCCGGCAGGTAGGTCGTCGGCGATCAGGGGCTTCTCGCTGGAGGCGACGAATTCCTTCAGTTCCCTCAGCGCGAGCGTGCGGTGCTCGGGCGCGGCGATCGGCCCAAGCAGATCGGCGTCGCCGTAGCCGACGAGCCGCATCTCGTCGCCGTTGTCGCACACCGGCAGCAGCGCCACCACGTCATCGCCGGCGCGAACGCCGAGTAGCTGCAGCGATCGATTGCTGCCGAGATGCCGCCACCACAAGTCGGCGAACATCCAGGTCGCGAACGGGTTGGCGGCCGAGCGCTCCAAGCGCTGCCACACCGGACGTGCCTCGTCCAAGTCGCCCAGCGGCTCGACGCTCATCGCTTCGCTTCCGCGGCCCCGGGGGCGAGTCCCCGCGCGAGTTGGCCGTCCTCGTCGAGTCCCTCCACCACGTCCCCGGCGCCGAGCGTTCGGGCGTACGCGGCAGCGCCGGCGTTCTCGCGGATCGCGACGAGTACCGCACCGCGCAGCAGCCGCCCAAGGACGACGGCATCGAGGTCATCCTCGATCGGTCCGATGCTGTCTACGGATACGAGTACGCGAACGCCGCGTGCGATCGCGACATACGCGGCCGCGGCCTGGTTCCACAACGCGTCGCGGTGGGCGCTGGCGAGCGAGTCAGCGCCGAGGTCTATGACCGCGTCGGCGGAGCCGAGCAAGTCGATCGTCGCCGCCACGCCTGGGACGTCGGGCGGGGCGCCCCGACCCTCAGCCGCGGCGAGGAGCGACGCGAGCCGACGCAGCATCAGTCCGCGGCGCGGGAGCTCGCCGGCGGGGTCTGGCGCGATCAGGTGCCGACTGAGATCGGCCGCGGCGTCGACTCCAAAGCGTTCGCTCAGCACGGCTGGTTCGGAACCGAGCAAGATCGGGCTTGCGTCCGGCACGGCGCCGGCGAGCGCTGTCAGGTGGGCGCGCACGTTCGCCTCCTGGCCCTCACCAGGGTCGGTGTCCCAGGCGCCGAGGTAGACGATGCGGAGCCTTGCCTCAGGCAAGGCCTGCAGGCTACTCGCGCTCTCGCGTGACGGTCGCGAGGAGCTGCTCGAGCCGGTCGAGCGGCGGTGGCTCGATGAGCGCCATCGCATGCTCACGCCCGGAGGCCGCGGCGGACCTCCACGCGGCGTCGTCCCCGAGCAGTCGATCGATCGCCGCCGTCCACGCTGCCGTGCGATCGCGCGGGGCGACGAGGAGCTCGGCGGGCACGCACTCCGCCAGCCCACCGGCGTCCGAGGCGAGTACGGGTACGCCTCGGGCGAGCGCCTCCCAGGCGATTCGGCCGAACGGCTCATCCCACTGTGAGGGGACGAGCACCACGCTCGCGCCGTCGACGAGCTCGCTGATCGGTGCGGCGGCAACGAGCGTCCCGCCGATGGCGATGATCGCCTCGCGCTCGCTCGGATCCAGCCCGACCTCGGTCACGCGAACGGCTCGAGCGCCGCGTTGGCCGATCGCCCGGCTGGCGGCCACGAGTGCAGGCAACAGGCCGGCGCCCTTGTGCGGCAGCCAGCGCGATGCTGGGCAGACGACCGGGCCCTGTCGCGACGAACGCACCGGCGCCGGCAGTTCGGGACCGACCGGCCAGACAACGATCGACTGCCGACCGACCTGCCGCCGCACGGCCCTCGCAACGGCGTCACTCGGCGCGACGACCGCAGCAACCTGCATGAGCGCCGCGTCATGCGCCTCGCGGCTGGCCGCGAGTGCGGCTCGTTCAGCGAGCGCGAGGCGCGCGGCGGACGGGCACGCGACGCAGTCGCCGTCGTTCGGGCAGTCGGAGCCAGGCAGAAACTTGAGCTTGCACAGCGCTTCGTAGGACGGCACGGCAAGGACGCCGGGGATGCCGGCCCGCGCCGCGACCGCGAGCGCCGCGGGGGCGCAGTGAAGCTGAGCGACGATGACGTCGGGGGTCTGCGCCGCGAGCGCCGCCGCGACGAGTCGCCCGAGCTGCTCGCGCTGCTCGGCGCGCCAGCGCCAGTACCGCTCGGGTCCCGGGCGCGGCGCCGACGGCAGGTACACCGTCTGCACCGCGTGCCCTCGATCGCGCAGGCCCTGCGCCCACTCGAGCATCGTTCGCTCAGCCCCTCCGACCGCGGGCACCAGCACCTCAGAGGCGAACATCACGTACACCGAAACCTCACCCACTCATCGGTAGCTCGAGCCGGGCGCCAACGACTCCAAGACGCAAGGTTCCGTTCGATAGCGGCGCACGATAGACGCCGCCACGCGTGTGATGCCTACGCTCTCGCCCTCGCCCCAGTCCGCCCGGCACGGTGCACGCCGGCTAACGGCGGTCTTTCGGAGACTGAGATGAAGTCGGTCGAGCCCTGCCAGGGCTTCAGGTAGTGACCCCCGACGACGCTCGTTCGGCCTGCGATCCGGCTCTCGACTGCCGCGAGCACCGCATACGCCATCTCACCGAGAGCACGGAGCGGTTGATGCTGGTTCTGGCGCGTGCCGAGGCGGCACTCGGCCAGTGCGTCGAGCCCATGGAGGCGCAGGGCGTCGATCAGGACCGCGATCTCGACGCCATATCCGACGGGGAACGGGATCGACTCGAACAACGGCCGGCGTCCGGCGAACTCGCCCGCGAGCGGCTGGGTGAATCCGGCCAGCCGCGGTTCGTGGAGGTTGAGCAAGGGCCGCGCCATCAGTTCGGTGACACGGCCGCCCTCGTTCGCGAGTGCGACGCCACCGACCCGCAGCGGCCGCTCGAACGAACCCTTGACGAGCTGCAGCGAGCTGTCGATGAGCAGTGGCCCGATCAGGCCCTGGAGGTGGTGGGGATGCGGGTTGACGGTGTCGCCGTCGAGGAAACAGACAATGTCGGCGTGCGTCAGCGACACGCCCCGCCACATCGCGTCGCCCTTGCCCAGCGAGGGCCCGTACTCGCTCAGCACGTCATCCTCCTGCGCGACTCGTGCCCCGGAGGACAGGGCGATCTCTGCCGAGCCGTCGCTCGAGTCGGCGTCGATGACCAGGACATCGTCGACCAGTCCCGCTGCACGAAGCGGGCCGACCGTTTCATCGAGGACTCCGGCGAGCGTCTCGGCACACTCCTTGGTTGGAATCACGACGGCTATTGAGGCAGCCGCTTTGAGTCGCCGGAGCACCTCGGGCTCGAACGCCGCAGCTACATATCGCCGTTGCTCGAGCCACGACGATACGTCGAGGTCGACGGCCAAACCCCTTGGCGCCCGCCCGACCGGGCGCGCCGACGTCCGCACTCGAACGTCGGGCGCGCGAAGGATCGGGATGCCGTGCTCGGCCAGCCGCGCAGCGAATCGCGCGTCCTCGAGCCCGGCCACCGGTTCGAGACCGCCGACCTGCCGATAGGCGCCGGCCGTAACGGCCATCGATGCTCCTGCGAAATGGTGATGGGCTGCCGTCGGGTCGGTCTTTCGAATGCGGGCAAGGCGCTCGGCGGCCTCGCACTCGCGGCGCTGCACGACGCCCGGCGGCAATTGCGCCAAGTCGGCGGGATCGAGCTCGATCAGGCCCGCAACGGCAAGCGAACCTGCCCGCACGTGGGCGAGCTGGCGCTCGAGCCAGCGGCGGTCCGGTCGAGAATCGGCGTCGGTGCAGGCGATCAGTCCGTCCTCGCGTCCAAGTGCGATCAGCCGCAGCGCGGCGTGATCCATCCCGATCCGGCGCGCTGGGCCGGCACCCAGGCCGGGGCCCTCGAGCAGAGTCAACCGGAGATCCAGCGCCGCGGCGGTTTCCCGCGCGATCCGCGCCGTCGCGTCGGTACACGCATCGGTCACGACGATCGTCTCGAACGTGTCGCGTGGGACCGTCTGTGCAGCCAGCGCGCTCAGGCACTGCGCAATGTGCGACTGCTCGTCCCGAGCCGGGATGACGACGATGCCGGCTATTGCCATGACGCACCTTCGGCGATCAGTTCGCGCCCACGCTCGTAGTCCTCGTCGGCTCGGTGTACCAGCACGCCAACCACCTTGCCGCCGCGTCCGTACCAGGCCGTAAACCCGCCGCGGCCGTGGTCCTCGAACCGCGTCTGGTCGAACCCGTCTCCCCAAGCCGCATATTTCACGGTGCGCTCACCGATCGTCGACCAGAACCCTGGAACCGCCTCCCAGACAGCGCTCGTACCGGCGGCATTTGCGCCCGCCACCTCGCCCTGCCCCAGCGCGTCGCCCCAGTGCTCGACCCGCAGCGGGCGCCCGGCTCGGGCGTTGGTCGCGAGCGCGACATCGCCCGCCGCATACACGCCTTCCGCATTTGTCTGCATCGAGCTGGTCGCGACCAGGGCACCGTCGTCGAGCTCGAGTCCGGCGGCGGCCGCGAGTTCGCTGCGAGGCGCCACCCCTGCGGCCATCACGACGACTCGCCCGCGTGCGCTCGCGGTGCCCGTGATCACCTCGGCGTCGCCCTCTCCCGCGGCGATCTCCTGCACCGGCTCGCCGAGCCACATCGTCACGTCCTCGTCCTCGAGCCAGCGATGAATCCGCCGCGCCGGCTCGGGGCCGAGGCGGGCGGCGTTGGGCTCGGACTCGTCGGAGACCAGCGTCACGGACTGACCCCGGCGTCGCAGCGAGGCGGCGATCTCGCAGCCGATGAAGCCCGAGCCCACGACGACCACGGAGTCGCCGCGGCTCACGCGGGCGGTCAGCTCACGCACGTGGTCGAGCGTCCGGATCACCCGCACAGCGGGATGATCGGCGCCCGGGATCGGGATCCGTTGCGGCTCGGCGCCGGTGGCGAGGACGCATTTCCGATAGTCCAGGACCCGGCCGCCGGAGAGCGAGACGGAGCGGCGGGCGGGATCGAGGCTCACCGCACGCCCGCTGATCAGGCGAACGGCCCGTTCGTGGAGCCAGGCCTCGTGTTCGATCGGCAGCTCATCCTCGCCGCAGTCGCCGCGGAGCAATTCCTTGGTCAGGGGTGGCCGCTGGTACGGCATCCGATGCTCGTCGGTGATGATCCCAACCGCTCCCCGGCCGCCGGCGTCACGATACGCGCGCGCGGCCGACAGTCCGGCCGGGCCGCCCCCCACGACCAGGAATTCGAACTCTTCACTCATCGCCGGCAGAGAACATCGAGGAGGTAGTCGGCCGTGCCATCAGAGGTCTTCGAGACCAACCACGGCTGCGCGCGCAACCGGTCGTGGACCGATCGCGCGTCGAGCGGACGCTCCGGTCCGGCCGGGCGCCAGTGCACCGCGACGAGTCGGGCGCCCTCGACCATCCGTGCCTCGAGCGCGACGAGCGTGTCGGCCAGTTCCGTCGCGGTCAGGTAGTACAGGATCTCCGAAGCGACGACGAGGTCGAACTCATCAGCGGGAAGGTCGGCCGGAATCGAGCCCTGAAGGCAGTGAACTTGGTCGTCCGCCTCCAACCGTCGACGGGCTATGGCGACCGCGGTCGGAGCCGCGTCGATCGTCGTAAGCCGCCGGCATCGCGCCGCGAGCATCGAACTGAAGATGCCGATCGAGCCACCGAGCTCCAACGCGTGCGCAAATGGCCCGCGACCGCACGCGACCAGCGTCGCCGCGTATTTCTCGTGCTCGTACTCGCTACTCGCGTATCTCCACGGGTCGGGGTCCGCGCGGTAGCGCGCTTCGAACTCGGCTGACGACATCCGCGACACCTCAGCGCTCCTGCAACGCCGTTTCGCCCATCCGCGCGACCAACGGATCGAGCCGATGCTGGAGCAGAAAGATCTCCAAGTCTCGCCGCGCACGATCGAGATCGTCAGCGCGAGCAAAGGGTCTTGACCCGCAGGCGCGTGCGGCCTCGTCGAGGAGCGCCCTGCATGAGTCGGCGATACAGATCCGGGCCTGGACCGAGATCGCCGGCAATCGCTCGTCCACCGAATCCATCGCGGCCGCCGCCTTTTCGACCCAGAGGTCGATCGTTCGCTGTGCAGCCAGGATCCGACCTGCCGCGAGCGCCTCGAGCGCTCCACGCCCGGTCCGGGCAGCCAGCTCGTCGAGCGCGCTGCCGGCTGCGGCATCGGCCATGCCCGCCCAGCTGGCCGCGGTGCGCAGCGCATCCCGGGCGAACCACGGCTGCTCGGCCACAGAGCCCGGCGGGCCGAGGCTCGCGATCACCGGCGCGTCGTGAAACGTCACGCGGTGCGAGACGGAGGCCCGCATGCCGTACGAGCGGTACCAGGTCTGATCGATCTCAACCCGACGCTCATCGGTGAGATCGACCCATACCGACAGCGGCGGCCCACCATCGCCGTGGCGCGCGAGGATCAGCGCACGCTGCAGGCCGCCGGCGCCGGAGCAGAACGTCTTCACCCCGCGCAGCACGTCGATGCCACCGAGCTCGAGCACTGTCGCCGGGGCTCCCTCTCCCGGCGCTGGGTCTCCTCCCCACACGCCGGCTCTCAGCTCTCGAGCAACTACCGCCGCCAGCTCGCGCTCGCGAACCGGAGCGGGGGCCTGCACGGCGATGCGCTCGACTGCGTTGAGGTGTCCGTCGAAGATCCGGCCGACCGAACCGTCGGCAGCCGACACCTGTCTGACGAGGCTCAGCTCGGGGCCAGCCGGGGGCCGGGCGTGTCCCGGCTGCGCATTCCAGGCCAGCGCACCGGCACGTTCGAGCAGGGCGAGCGGCTCGTCGGGAAAGCTCGCAGTTGCGGCCAGGTCCCGCGCCCGGGCGCCGGCCCCAATCTCGACGAGCGCATCGGAGAGCTCGAGCGAAAACGTGCTGACGGACAGGCTCATCGGACTGAATCGAGCTTCAGCCCGGCCTGTTCGGCGTGGGCGGCCACGAGTCGCACGTACTCGACGGTCTGACGAGCGTTGTCCCTCAGCGCGCCGGGCCCGATCCCATCATGGGCCAGGACAACGGCGCCGGCGCGCAAGGCGGGTGCGGTGAGGCGCAACATGTCCGCGGCGCCGTCGCCCCGCCAGTCGTGGGTATCGACCGTCCAGCCCACGATCCGAAGCCGATACTCGCGCGCCACGCGAGCTGACCCTGTGGTCGTGTCCCCCCACGGCGTACGCCAGAGCGAGGGCCGTACGCCGATCGATCCCAGCAGCTCCAAGGCCCGCGCCGTGTCGTTTCTGACCCAGTGCAGCGAGCGAGACGAATGGCGAACGTGTTCGTGACAATGAAGCCCAACCGCGTGCCCCTCAGCGAGGATGCGGCCGACCAGGCGTGATTGCCGCGCCGCCCGTGATGCGATCGGGAAGAAAGTCGCCCGGGCGCCAGCCCGGCCGAGAAGATCGAGCAGCGGTGGTGTCCAGTCCGGGTCCGGGCCATCGTCGAACGTCAGCATGATCCTCGGCACCTGGCGTTACTACCCGACAAACGACGGCGCCTACCCCGGCACAGGCTGATGGACCGGAACGGCGTACGATCAACCGATGGCCAAGAACTCGATGCCCCGCTCGCGCGGCGGGCGGCTGCTGGCGTCGATTGGAGTCGTAGTCTCGGTCGCGATCGTCGTCGCGGCGGAGCGCGACCTCCACGGCCGGCCTGACGCTGAGGTCCGCGGCGACAAGCGGCTTTGGCGGCTCGCGTGCCTCAATGCACTGGGCGCGCTGAGCTACTTCCGCTGGGGACGCCTGCCCTCTTCGGACTGAGGTAACGCGCGCGTCGCGGGCGGCGCGAGACGGAGTTGGGGAGCCATGCGAATCTTGATGCGATCCCGAGCGCCAATCCATCCGCGCTCCCGGTTACGTTGCCGTTTCCTGAGAGGGTCGATCTGGGTGCGATCTGAGTGCATCAGCCGGTCGATCCGCCACTGGGGTTAAGGAATGAGGACGTCGTGACGAAACTAGACTCTGTAATGGAGCCTGATTCCAGCTGCGGCACGATGCTCGCGGGGCGGTCATGAAACGGCGTCCGAGATCCGTCGCGATCGGCGTGGTGCTGACGATCGCACTGGCAGCCACCGTTGCCGTCGCAGCCGTCGGCGCGACCGGCACCACAGCCAAGCCGAAGAACGTGCTCGCCCCGGGTCGCTCGGCGTGCCACCGCAATGTGCCGAAGCTGATCCACGACGGGTTCCCCGAGCCGCCGCTGCGCTACAGCCGCAACGGGCTGCTCGACACGACGCTGCGCGCCTCGATCAGCGCCGTGCGGATCAACCATCGTCGCGTGATCACGATGAACTACGACCACAGCTTCCCGGGACCGGCGCTCGTTCTGTGCGACGGCGACAAGCTCGTGATCCATCTGATCAACGATCTGCCCCAGCCGACCAACCTGCATACGCACGGACTGCACGTCTCACCGACGGGCAATCACGACAACATCTTCCTGCGGCTCAAGCCGGGCCACCGGTTCACCTACGAGTACCGGATCCCGTGGGACAACTCGCCCGGCTCGTACTGGTACCACCCGCACCTGCACATGTACGTCGAGCGGCAGATCTTCGCCGGGCTGGCCGGGCCGATCGTCGTCGAAGGCGGTCTCGACCAGCTGCCGGCGCTGCGCAAGTTCCCGCAGCGATGGATCTTCCTGATGAGCACGCAGGTCAAGAACGGCCGCACCGTGCCCGTCGACAAGAGCGTCGCCTCGAAGACCCCGATCTACGTCAACGGAGCGCTGAACCCGACGCTGAAGATCCGTCCGGGTCAGATCCAGCGGTGGCGGATCTTCAATGCGAACTCGGATCGGATCGTCGTGCTGCGGCTCGCCGGGCAGCCGTTCCAGGTGCTCGCCCAGGACGGAGATCCGCTCGGGCGCGTACTGACGGTGCACAAACTGCTGATCGGGCCCGGCTCACGCCGCGATGTCCTTGTCCGCGGAGGGCAGGTGGGCAAGTACACGCTGAAGGCGATCCCCTTCGCCCAGTTCCCAGGCGGCGAGAAGGTCAAGAACGGGGGCCCGAAGCCAAACCAGACGGTGCTGACGGTCCGGTCATCCGGGCGCCGCGCGCACGATCGCTTCCCGACCGGCGCCCTGTCGCACCCGATCGACCTCCGCGGGCGCCACATCGACCGTCGGCGGACGATTGTGTTCTCGGAGATGCAGACGAGCCCGAACAACACCAACTTCCTCCTCAACGGTCAGATGTTCGACCCGAACCGGATCGACGTGACGATGAAGCTCGGATCGATCGAGCAGTGGACGCTCGTGAATACGAATACCGAGTGGCACACGTTCCACATCCACGTCAACGACTTCCAGGTCGTCAGCATCAACGGCAAGCGGGTGCCGTACATCGACTACCAGGACAACGTCTCGCTGCCGCCGAAATCGAAGATCGTGGTCCTGATGCAGCCGCGGGACTTCACGGGAAAGTTCGTCTTCCACTGCCACATCACGTTCCACGAGGATCACGGGATGATGGCCACGGTTCAGGTCGTCAGACGGCTCGCCGCCGCCAACGCGCGAGCGCAGGTCGCTGAGCAGGGCGGTTTCGAGATCGCCTCCTCGGCCTACGGGTCGACGCGGATTCCGGCGATGCTGCCGGCCAAGCAGTGGGCGCTGTACTGCCATCTCCACCACCTGCACCTGATCGACCCCTCGGCGCAGAAGGCGCTCGCGCTCCCCGCCTGACGCCAGACCGGGCGCTCGCGCTCCCCGCCTGACGCGCTAGCCGCACCACGCGTCGAGCAGCGCCCCGTAGATCTCGACCGCCTGTTCGATCAGGCCGATCGAGCAGCTCTCGTCGACGGTGTGCATCTGGTCCAGGTCGCCGGGGCCGAGGACGATCGTCGCCTCATACGCTGCGCTCAGAAGCGAGGCGTCGGTGAAGTACGGGACCGCGTCGCCGGCAACCTGCCCGGTTGCCGTCGCCGCACGCCTCACGGGCTCGAGGCTCGACTCGCTCCAGACCGCGGGGGCGTCGACTACGCGACGGACATCGATGTGACCGCTGCCGTCTCCGGCGAGCTCCTCGACCACGGCCGGGTCAAAGCCCGGGACGGTCCTGACATCGACCGCCATCAACGCCTCGTCGGGTACAAGGTTCGGCTGGGTGCCGCCGTGCAGGCTGCCGACGTTGATCGTCGCCCGCCCCAGCTCCGGGTGCTCGACCCTCGGGAACCCGTCGGTCAGCGCGACCGCCACACGGGCGAGCTCGAGGATCGCGTTGTGCCCGAGCTCGGGTTGCGCGCCGTGTGCCGCCTTGCCGTGCGCGGCGACCTCGAACCACACTGCCCCCTTGTGGCCCAGCCGCATCTGATTGCCCGTCGGCTCACCCACGACCAGCATCTCACCGCCGATCGCTTCGAGCTCGGCCAGCTCCCGGGCACCGAGGCACCCGACCTCCTCCCCGGCGGACAGCACGAGCTGCAACCCGGTGCATCGATGGGGTCGCTCGAGATGGCGCTCGGCCGCAACGACCATCGCGGCGACGCCGCTTTTCATGTCGCTCGCCCCGCGCCCGAACAGGCGGTCGCCCTGCACCACCGCGCCCGTCGGCGAGACCGACCAGCCTGCGCGATCGAACGGCACCGTGTCGAGATGACCCGACAGCGTCACGCGAGGCGAGCCGACACTCGCGACCAAGCTCTCACGCCCGGCGGCGAGCTCGTGACGCTCGACACGCAGGCCCGCCCGCTCGAGCCGTGGAGCGATCACCGCTGCGGCGGCCGACTCGTTGCCGGCGGCCGTGTCGATCCGGATCAGCTCACGCGCGAGTTCGACGGCCGGGTGCATGGACGCATTAGACATCACCCGGGGCCTCGGCGCACCTATCCCGTGAACGAGCGCGATCTGAGATACTCTGCGTATATGGATGCATCGCGTATCCCGGACTGCGAGGTCGCGATCGTCGGCGCAGGCTTCTCTGGGATCGGGAGCGCAATCCTGCTCGACAAGGCCGGCTTCTCGGACTACATGGTGATCGAGGAGGGCGACGGGGTCGGTGGCGCGTGGCACTGGAACACGTATCCCGGGATCGCGGTCGACATCCCCTCCTTCAGCTATCAGTTCTCATTCGAGACACGCAGTGACTGGTCGCGCGTGTACGCGCCGGGAGCCGAGCTCAAGACGTACGCCGAGCACTGCGTCGACAAGTACGGGGTCCGCGACCGGATCCGCCTGCACACGCGGATCACCGGCGCGGCGTTCGACGAGCGCAACGACTTCTGGCGCCTCGACACGCAAGACGGCGAGCCGATCACAGCGCGATTCGTGATCAACGCCGCCGGCGCACTGTCGCAGCCCAAGCAGCCCGAGTTCGACGGGCTCAGCGACTTCGAGGGCATCACGATGCACACCTCGCGCTGGGACCATGGCGTCCAGCTGAGGGGCAAGCGGGTCGGGGTCATCGGCACCGGCGCATCGGCCGTCCAGGTGATCCCAGCGATCGCGCCCGAGGTCGAAAAGCTGACCGTCTTCCAGCGGACGCCGATCTGGTGCCTGCCAAAGCCCGACCGGCCGCTGCGCGATCGCGAGCGCTGGCTGCTGCAGCGCGTCCCCGGCGCGCGGCTGGCGGCGCGGCTGCTCAGCCAGGCGTTCGTCGAACTGAACTTCCCGCTCGCGGCGCACTTCTACGGGATCGTGCCGCTCGCAGACCGCGGTGAGGCGGTCGGACGCGCGGTCCTCAAGAAGCAGGTTCACGATCCAGAGGTCCGCGACAAGCTGACGCCCAGGTACGGGCTCGGCTGCAAGCGGCCGAGCTTTCACAACGAATACCTCGCGACCTTCAACCGCGACAACGTCGAGCTTCAGACGGCGCCGATCACGACCGTGACCCCCGGCGGCGTGCTCACGGCCGACGGCGAGCACGAGCTCGACGTGCTCGTGCTCGCGACCGGCTTCAAGGTGCTCGAGCCGATCTTCCCGGTCTATGGCCTGGGCGGCGTCGAGCTCGACGCATGGTGGGACGAGAACCGGATGCAGGCGTACGAGGGCGTCAGCGTCCCTGGCTTCCCGAACCTGTTCCACATCATCGGCCCGTACGGCTTCAACGGCGCCTCGTTCTTCGTGCTGATCGAGACCCAGATGCGCCACATCAACCGCTGCCTCAAACGGGCCCGTGAGCGCGGCAGCACGCGCGTCGAGGTGACGGCCGCGGCCAACGAGCGCTACTGGAAGCAGATGCTCGCCCGCCGGCACAACCAGATCTTCTTCCGCGGTACCTGTGCGACCGCCAACAGCTACTACTTCGACCGCCACGGAGACGTTCCGTTCCGCGCCAGCCCGAGCATCGAGACGATCTGGCGGAGCGCCCGCTTCGACCTCGACGACTATCGCTTCGAGGCAGCAGCGTAGATGGCGACGACCGGCAGACTCACCCGCGCCGAGAGCCAGGAGCGCACGCGCGTGCTGATCGTCGAGGCGGCGACCCGACTGTTCGCGCGCGAGGGATTCGGCGCCACCTCGCTCGAGCAGATCGCCGAGGAGGCGGGCTTCACACGTGGCGCCGTCTACTCCAACTTCGACGGCAAGACCGCAATCGGGATCGCGGTGATCGACGAGATGTACGCGCGCGAGGAGCGCAGACTCGAGCAGATCCTCGTCCGTGGCGACGGCGGGGAGCCACTCGATGCGCTGGCGGCATGGGCCGATCAGACGATCGGCGATCCGGCCTGGACGCGGCTCGAGATCGAAGTCGCCGCCTCGAGCGTCAACGAACCCGAGTACCGGGCCGCCACGGCGCGACGCTACGCGCGGCTGCGCGCTCGCTGTGGCGATCTGCTGCGCGAGCTACTCGACGATCCGGATACGATCGACGTCGAGATGATTTCCACCGGGCTCGTTGCGCTGGCGCTCGGGATCGGTGCCCAGAGAGCGGCCGATCGTTCGGTCCCCGGCACGATCCTGACCGACACGTTACGCGTGCTCCTCGCGCGATGAGAGCGGTTGCCTGCACCGAATCCGAGCTTTCGGTCGTCGACAGACAGCCGCCGACGCCGGGCAAGGGACAGCTGCTGATCGACGTCACGCGCTGCGGGATCTGCGGCTCCGATCTGCACGCGCGGATCCACGCGGACGAGGTCGCCGACGTCGCGGCCGAGATCGGCTACGACGGATTGATGCGCTCCCACCAGGAGGTGATCCTCGGCCACGAGTTCTGCGGCGAGGTCGTCGACCACGGGCCGCGGACGCGCAAGGCGATCAAGGCCGGGACCCAGGTGGTCGCGCTGCCGCTGGTGCGCGGTCGCGACGGCGCGATCCATCCGACCGGACTCTCGACCCATGCCCCGGGCGCGTATGCCGAGCAGGTGCTGGTCGAGCAGTCACTCGCGTTCGCCGTGCCCAACGGCCTTCCGGGCGAGCTGGCCGCGTTGACCGAGCCGATGTCGGTCGCATGGCACGCGGTCCACCGAGGACAGGTAGGCAAGCGCACGGTCGCGGTCGTGATCGGCTGCGGGCCGATCGGGCTCGCGGTGATCAGCATGCTCAAGGCGCGCGGCGTGCGCCACGTCGTCGCAAGCGACTTCTCCGCCGGACGGCGAGATCTCGCTCGCCGCTGTGGCGCCGACGTCGTCGTCACGCCGGACGAACGCTCGCCCTATGACGGACTCGACCAGCGCGGCTACGTGACCCGCGCGCCCGAGCTGTTCGAGCTCGCGGTCAAGGCGATGGAGGGGCTGCGACGCCTGCCGGTGCCGTGGGAGCCCGTTTGGCGCGCGGCCGAGGCGCTTGGCCCGGCGAAGCCCAAGCAGCCGGTGATCTTCGAGTGCGTCGGCGTGCCCGGCGTGATCGACCAGATCATCGCGGGCGCGCCGCTGTACTCGCGCGTGGTCGTCGTCGGTGTCTGCATGGGCAACGATCGCCTACGACCGTCGATGGCGATCAACAAGGAGATCGATCTCCGGTTCGTCCTCGGCTATACGCCGATCGAGTTCCGAGACACGCTCCATATGCTCGCCGACGGCAAGGTCGACCCGGCGCCGCTCCTGACAGGAACGGTCGGGCTCGACGGAGTGCAAGACGCGTTCTCGGCGCTCGGCGACGCCGAGCGTCACGCAAAGATCCTGATCGATCCGAAGAGCAGCGCGACGCAGGTGTAGTCAGCGCCGGGCGCGCAGCTGTTCGAGCGGCCATGCCAGCCAGGACGCGAGCCTGTAGCGCCTGCTCGCGCGGACCTGATCGAGCTTGCGCTCGAATTGGGCGGCGCTGGCCTGTGCCGAGCCCAACGCCTCCCGCGTGCGGGACAGCTCCGAGCGCAGCGCGGCCGCCTCGGCGGCCGCCGCCCTTGCCTGCATGCCGCGGTCCCATTCAAGTCGCACCAGCCGCCCAAGCTCCCGGGCCGCGCGCGGCGGCTTGGCCGGCGACGCGTCGAGTCGCTCCAGCAACTCGACCAGCTCGACCGCATGCTCATCGGCATCGTGGTGGGTGCATGCGAGCTCCCGGCCGGTCTCGCCAAGCTCCTCGCTCCAGGCCGACAGATCGCGTGCGAGTTGCTCGAAACCGGCTGCATGCCCGAACGCCCTTCCGCTGAAGCCGTCGCGCTCGAGCGCCGGGTACGAGTCGGCGGTCACCCATCCGTCGCCGCCGGCGACCCCGTATACGTAGGCGGCGCGTCCGGACGCCATCGCCTCGAGCGCGCCCCGCCCGAGCGAGATCACGATCTCCGCCGCCGCGATCTCGTGCTCGGGGGTTGCCGTCGGAGTGCTCGCCGCGCCGGTCTGCCTCAGCTCGAGGCCGGCTTGCTCGCAGGCACGCTCGATCATCCGCTGCCGGGTGCTGCCAGGGTAGTTGTTGAGCCACAGCACACGGGGCGGCTTTCGCTGCTCGAGGTTGGTCGCGCGGAAGCAGAACCGCTGCAGATCGATCGGCTGGCGCAGCCTGACGACACGTGGGTGTCGGGCGAGCTGTTCGCTGCGGCGGCGCAGGCGCTCGTTCATCGTGACCACCGCCTGGCAGACGTTGTCGAGTTGGGGCGGCGTCTGCAGCGGGAACGCGGCCGAGTGCGCGACGAACACGCGTGCGGCGTCTGGGTAGAGGCTCGCCATCGTGTACGCGGTCGCCGCATCCTGCGCGAACACTGCGTCGCAGCGCGGCGGGAGCTGCGACTCGAGCTCGATCACGCGGGCGCCGTGGGCGCGCGCGAACTCCGCGCATGGCCCAGTCTCCTGGGCATGGATGACGACCTCGTGGCCGAGGCGCTCGAGCGCGCTCGCGATTGTGAGCACGTAGGTCTCGGTGCCTCCGAAGCCGACCATCCGCTCGAAGCTGATCACGATCTGCATCGGCGTCTGAGCCTACCCGCGGTCGACGAGCTCGCGGGCGAGCTGCTGGGGCACGGCGCTGACCCCCATGAACACGCATGCATCGCCGGGCTGCAGCGCCGACCGCAGGAACGCCCTCGCGTCGTCGGCGGTTGGCGTCCACGCGACCGAGCAGCCGCCCGCGCATTCTTTAGCCGCATCGACGATCAACCGGGCTGACGCTCCGGGATGGTGCTGACCCAGCTCGCTGCCGGGGTAAAGCTCGAGGACCGCGAGCACATCCGCCCCAGCGAGCGCCGCGCCCAGGTCCCGAGCCATCTCGCGGGTACGCGTGAACAGGATCGGCTCGAACACGACGACCACGCGACCCGACTCAATCGTCCTCAGCGCTCGCAGCGCAGCACCGATCGAGTCGGCGTGGATCGCGTAGTCCTCGTAGATCCGAGCACCGGTCACGGTCACGCCGAGCGGCTCGAGCCGGCGCCTCGCCCCGGGAAAGGTGAGCAGCGCGCCCGCCGCGGCGGCGAGATCGGCGCCGGCGAGCCGGCACGCCTGCAGCGCGGCGGCGGCGTTGCGGGCGTTGTGCTCGCCGGGCACCGGCAACCGCACCTCGACGCCACCCGTCCTGAACCTCACCCCATCGGGACCCGGCTGCACGTCCTGCGGTTCGAACGTGGTGGCCGGTCGATCTGCGCAGAGCGTCCGGATCTCGCGCAGGTTTGGCACGACGACCTGCGCACAGCGGTCGATGAAGGCGGCGAACGCACCGCGGAGGTCCTCGAGCGAGCGGTACTCGTTCATGTGCTCGGCCGCGATGTTGGTGACCACGCCGATCTCCGGCTCGAGCGCCAGGAAGGTGCGATCTGACTCGTCGGTCTCGACCACGAGCCATTCGCCCGGTTCCCAACGGGCGCTGGGCGAGCCGTCCCGCAGCTCAGCCCCGATCACATAGCTGACGCCGATGCCCGCGCCGCGCAGCGCGTGGGCGACCATCGCCGAGGTGGTGGTCTTGCCGTTGGTGCCGGCGACCGCGACGCAGCGACGCAGCCGCGTGAGCTCGGCCAGCAGCTCGCCGCGGCGCAGCTCCCGCAACCCGAGCTCGCGCCCCCTCACCCGCTCGACGTTCGCGTCCTTGACGGCCGTGGAGTAGACGAGCTCGGCGCCGACGGGAACGTTGTCGGGCGAATGGCCTACAACGGCCGAAATCCCGGCTGCCCGCAGACGCTCGAGCGACTGTGGCGACCCGCGGTCGGAGCCCGTCACCTCGGCGCCGAGCGCCGCGGATGCAAGCGCCAGGCCGCTCATCCCCGTTCCCCCGACACCCACGAAGTGAAGCCGGCGCCGGCGCCACGCCAGCTCGCTGCTCATCGTCGCAAGCCTAGGGGAATTGACGTTCCAGCCGGTGGTCGAATACGTTTCGATCGGCGATGAGCAACCCCGGCGGCGATGAGGGGACGGACGCGAGGTCCCCGGGCCGCGGCTCACGGGCCGCGGCGCCCGCGACCCCAACCAGGCTGCTGCCGGGCGCGCTCGGGACCTTCTCGGTTGCGATGCAGAGCATCAGCTTCGTCGGACCCGCGTTCTCGGCGCTGCTGCTGTTCCAAGTGGTCGCCGGCTACGCGGGCGTGTCGGTCGCGTTCTCGTTCTTGGTCGCCGGCGCGATCATCGTGATGCTCGCGATCTCGCTCGCCACGCTCGCCGCGAGGCTGCCGTCGGCCGGCGGCTACTTCACCTACGTTACCCGCGCCGTCGGCCCTCGCTCGGGCTTTCTGACCAACTGGATCTTCCTGATCTACGCGCCGATCGCGCCCGGGTTCATCGTCGCCTTCGCCGGCTACGTGTGCGAGCAGGCGCTGCAGGCGGACTACGGATTCCGGCTGCCGTGGTGGGTCGTGCTGGTGGCGGTGCTCACGGCCGTCACCGCCGTCGTGCTCCGCGGCATCCGCCCGTCGGCGCGGGCGATGATCGCACTCGGGCTCGCTGAGGCGGTGCTCGTGATGGCGCTCGCGGTCTGGGGCCTCGCCACGCCGGGCCCCGGCGGCTTCTCGCTCGCGCCGCTGTCGCCCGACTCGGGGCAGGGCCTGCACGGAATCTACCTCGGCGTGATCTTCTCGCTGCTCGCATACGCGGGCTGGGAGGGAGCGGTGCCGCTCGCAGAGGAAAGCAGGCGTCCTGGGCGATCGGTCGCGCATGGGCTGGTCGCGGCGGTGCTCGCGATCGTCGTCCTGTTCGTGGTCGCCAACTGGGGCCTGATGGTCGGCTGGGGGACCCAGGCCCTGCCCTCGCTGCTGCACTCTCAGCAGGCGCCGCCGCTCGTGCTGGCGCACCGGTACTGGGGGGCCGCCTGGGTGCTCGTGCTGGCGGCGCTGCTGAACTCGGTCATCTGCGCGTCGATCGCTTCGTTCAACACGGTGACGCGCATGTGGTACGCGGTCGCGCGCTCAGGGCTCGGGCCGGCGGGCTTCGCGCGGCTCGATCCCAGCCGCCAGACCCCGACGCTCGCGATCGTCGCACAGGGCCTGCTCACGCTCGGGGTCGGTCTCGGCTTCGGCCTGTGGCTCGGGCCGGTCGACTCGTTCTTGACTCTCAGCCTGCTGACGACGCTCGCGCTGGTCGCGATCTATGTGGCCGGCAACGTCGCCGTGCTCGCCTTCCACGTACGCGAGGGCGCCGGCCTTCGACCGCTGCTGCACATCGTCTTTCCACTGCTGACCTCGGCCGCCGTGCTCTGGGTCGGCTACAAGTCGCTCGATCCGCTTCCACCCTCGCCGGTGCGCTGGGCCGCGGCCGCCGCCGGCGCCTGGCTGCTGCTCGGGACCGCGGTGCTGCTCGTGTCCGACCGCGGGCGCAGCCGCAGATGGGCGTCCGATGCCCGGCTGTCGATACATGAGCGGCTCGAGCCGGCGATCGGCGATCAGGGACGCTGAGGGGCGGCCGGTTAAGCCTTCCCTGGCCTCGCGCACCGGGTCGATGGGTGAAGCTCCGGACGGACGGGGCCGATAACTGAAGCTATGAACGGCGAAGGCGCCAATGGCGCCGCGGCGGGCCGCGCCCGAGATCACCTCACGACCCGCCGCGCGCTGCTGGGTTCCTCGGCGCTGGCCATTTCCGGCCTGGCACTTTCGCCCTGGGACTGGTGGCGCACGAACCACTCCGCGCGGCCGCTTGCGCTCGTCTACCGGGGGCCGGCTTCCTCCCCGGGGATCCCGGCCGACACGGCGACCTTCCTCCGAACCTGCTCACAGCGGTTCCGGGTCGAGTTTTGCGGCCCGCACGATCTCCCGGTCACCGCCGCAGCGCTGGGCTCAGCCTCGCTCTACGTCCAGCCGGGCGGGGGCGACGACTTTCTCGCCGCCTGGCGTTCGGTCAAGGGCTACACGGGCCCGCTTCGCGAGTTCATCCACCGAGGCGGCCGCTATCTGGGGATCTGCATGGGCGGCTATCTGGCGGGCTCGGGGCCCGGCTACAACCTGCTTCCGGGCAACTGCAACGACTACACGAAGACCCCTGGCGCCGAGGTTCACAGCGAGCGCAACGCGGTCATCACCGTCGATTGGCCGGCGCCTCGTCGCCGTTCGCAGCGGAGGATCTTCTACCAGGACGGACCCTACTTCTGGCTCGATCGCAGGGGCGGCGCTCGGATCCTCGCGCGCTACACCAATGACAAGATTGCCGCGATGGTCGTCCCCTTCGGCAAGGGTGCGGTCGCGGTCAGCGGCCCCCACCCCGAAGCCAACCGCTCCTGGTATGAGCTCGCTGGACTCCCGTACCCGGGGAGCACCTACGACCTCGGGCACGAGCTCGTCGACGCGCTGATGAAGTGAGCCGTGGCCACCGGCCACGGGTGCTGCTGTCCGAGGGCTCGAGCTTGACCTCCACCGCCGTTGCGCTCAGCCGGCGGGAGAGGGAATCTCGGCCACGTAGTCGCGCCGCGCGACCTCGTCGGCGCTTCGCGAGGCGACCCATGCGGATGCCTCGTCGAGCGCGGTCGCCGGATCGAATGCCGGGGCGGCCGCGCGCAGCGGCTCGAGATCCGTGATTCCGAGGTCTGCCATCGTCTCGTCGCGCAGCACTTCCTCGAGCGACGGCGCCGTGCCGAGCTCGGTGCAGATCCGCTCGGCCAGGCCGAGCAAACGAGCGGCGTACCCGCGATCGATGCCGGCGGCGTAGCGCGCGACGAACCACAGCGCCGCGACCGCGACCGAGTGGACGCCGTGCCGGCGCGCGAGCTCGACGACCTCGGTCAGGTCCGGCTGCGAGATCTCGCCGCTGAGCGCCGACCCCGCCAGCAGCCGCGCCTCGAGGGCGCAGATCAGCATGTAGTTGTGCCCGATCTCCTTCGCCCGCTCAATGCACTCGCTCGCGTGCTCGTACGCGGGCTCGAAGCGGCCGTCGATATAGGCCTCGGCCCACAGCGAGTAGTGCACCCACCCGAGCACGCGCGGGCTCGTGTCGGGCGCGATCAGTGACAGCAGCACCGGACGCAGGCGACCCATCTCCTCACGATCCCGCGCGTTGATCGCCTCGGCGAACAGCTGCGTGGTCGCGACGCCGAGCGCCTCCTGGTCGCCGAGCTCGGCCGCTCGGTCGGCGAACCGCCGTTGCCACTTCGCGGCCGGGTGCTCGAGCGCGGCGACGATCGGAAGCAGTCGCATTTCCTGCTCGCCCGGGATCGAGAACCGATCGAGCAGGCGCTCGGCCATCTCGCCGCTCTCTTGGCGGAGGTTGCCCGCGAGCCACAGCGGCCGCATGCCGAGCGCCAGGTTCGTCGCCGATTCCTGGTCTCCCTGCTCGACCGCGTCGGCGAACGCCGCGCGCAGGTTTGCGTGGTCGGCGCGCAGGACCGCCGCGAGCTCGCCGGCGGCCTCGCCGCCGTCGAACGCGATGCTGACCGGAGCGACCAGCTCGGCGAAGTGCCGCCGGTGGCGAGCGCGCAGCTGCTCGTCCTCTCCCGCATCTAGGCAACGCTCGAGAGCGAATGCGCGGACCAGCTCGAGCAGCTCGAAGCGGCCTCGATCGGCCTGGCGGCGGACGAGGCTCGCCTCCCGAAGCTCGGACAGCTCGCTCGCCGCCGCGTGATCGACCACGGCCTCGAGCGCCGCCGGCGTGAACCCACCGAGAAACACGCTGGCCGCACGCAGGACCGATTGCGAGGAGGGCGTCAGCAGCTCGTAGCTCCAATCGATCGTCGCGCCGAGCGTCTGCTGGCGATCGGGCAGATCGCGGAGCGAACGCTCACCGATCGACAGAGGTTGCGAGAGCTGCTCGTGAATCTGCGCCAGCGTCAGCAGATGGCAGCGCGACGCCGCGAGCTCGATCGCCAGCGGCAGACCGTCGAGCGCTCTGCAGATCGCGGCGATCGTCCGGTAGTCGTCCTCCTCCAGCCGGAGCTCGGGGTCCGACGCGATCGCGCGATCGGCGAACAGCTGCACCGCCGGGCTCTGCACGATCTCGTCCTTGTCGGCACCCGTCGGCAGCGGCAGCGGCTCGACGACGAACAACCGCTCGCCCCGGATCCGCAGCGCTCTGCGGCTCGAGACGATCATGCTGACGTTCGGCGCGAGCTCGAGCAGCTCCGACACGAGCACGGCAGCCGCGAGCAGATGCTCGAAGTTGTCGACGACCAGCAGCAGCTCGCGATCGCGTAGGTAGCCGCCGAGCGCGTCGGCGCCGGGTCCGTCGCTTCCGGTCCGCTCGCCGAGCGCAGCGGCGATCTCGGTCGCGACCAGCGCCGGGTCGGTCAGCCGCTCGAGCCTGACCAGCACGGCTCCGTCGCGGTAGCCGGACTCGAGGCGGCGCGCGAGCGCGAGCGCCAGGCGGGTCTTGCCGACGCCCCCGGCCCCGATCAGGGTGACGACCCGGACGTCGGGGTCGGCCAGCAGCGATTGGAGAACCGCGAGCTCGGGCTCGCGCCCGATCAGCTTCGTGACCGCCGCGGGGAGACCCGACTGAGCCACGGCAGGTCGCTCGGAGGCCGCCGCAGGCCGCTCGGCCGCCTGCGCGCCGTCGGTCGCCGCCGCCGTCGGCGCGCGCAGCGAGTCGTCCTGCTCGAGTATCTGAGCATGCAGGCGCACGAGCTGCTCGCCCGGCTCGAGTCCGAGCTCGCCGGCCAGCTTGCGCCGCGCGCGCGCGTATGCGTCCAGTGCTTCGGCCTGGCGCCCCGAGCGGTACAGCGCCAGCATCAGCTGGCCCCACAGGCGCTCCTCGAACGGATGCTCGGCGATCAGTGATTCGAGCTCGGCGACAAGTTCCCCCGCAGCGCCCGCCGCGAGCTCGGCGTCGAGCCGCAGCAGGACCGCCTGAAGCAGCTTCTCCTCGAGCGCTCGGCGCCACTGCGCGACGCTCCCCTCGCACGCGACGTCGCACAAAGGATCGCCGCGGACAAGCCTCAGCGCCTCGCGCAGCAGTTCGCGGGCGCGCGCGGGGTCGGACCTTGCCTCGTCGACGAGCGCGTCAAAGCGCCAGCAATCGAGCTCGATCGCATCGGCGCGCAACGCGTACCCGGCGGCCTCGCGGACGAGCAGGTCGCCGAGTAGATCGCGCAGCTTTGACAGGTGGACGTGGAGCGCCGACACCGCGCTCGCGACCTGACGCTCGCCCCACAGCTCGTCGATCAGCCGATCGCGCGACAGCGGCACGCCGCCGGCCATCAGGAACAGGGCGAGCAGCGAGCGCTGGCGACCGCTCGGGAGCGGCACGGACTGACCGTCACGCTCCAGCACGAGCGGCCCCAGGACCCCGAATCGACACGCGCCCTCGGCCACGGCCAGAGGGTACCGACAGCTCCCCGCGTAGCAACGGGGTTCGGCGATCCGGTGGTCCTCAGCAAGCCCTCAGGCCCGGGCCGGTGGTGCAGCTGGCGCCAGCGACTTCTCGAACCAGTGGTCGGCGAACGGCTCGTCGTTGAACGGCGGCACCTCGGCCCACCCGGTCGAGCGGTAGAGGGCCAGCGCCTCGGTCAGTACGGAGCTGGTCTCGATCCGCGCCCGCCTCGCGCCGCCGGCCAGCGCGCACGATTCGAGCACGTCGAGCAGCCGGCGACCGAGCCCCAGGCCTCGGGCCTGCGGCGCGATCCACATTCGCTTGATCTCAGCCGGCGCGTCGGCGTGATGCTTGACCGCGCCGCATCCGATCGCCTCGCCGTCGCGGTAGGCGACGTAGAACTCACCCGCCGGCGGCCTGACCTCGTGTGGCAGAGCGGTCGCTCCGACCGACGGATCGAAGCCACGATCCGAGCGCCGGTTGAGCTCGGCGACGTACTCGGCCAGGCAGTAGCGGGCGTCCGGATGCTCGGGATCGACCGGCATGATCTCCACACTCGCGGCGCCGAGCAGGCGCTCGACCTCGCGCATCGCCACCAGCAGTTGCTCGCGTTGCTGCGAGCTCAGCGGCGCGAGCAGCGACTGCGCGAGCGCGTCGGAGCGCTCGTCGAGGACCGCGCGCTCGCGGACCCCGGCCACCGTCAGACGCGCAACCCGAATGCGCCGATCGCCGGGGGCAGCCTCCACCTTGACCATCCTGTCGGTCTCGAGCGAGCGCAGCAGGCGGCTCAGATAGCCCGAGTCGAACCCGAGGCGCGAGCGCAGCAGCCGCACCTCGCACCCGTCGGTGCCGATCTCCCACAGCACCCTTGCCTCGCCAAGCGGCCGCGCACGACCGAGGAACCGTTCGCCCAGCGCGCCTACGCGCTGGGTCACGATCCGGTTGAAGCGGCGGACCTGCTCGACAGCTTCATCGGCCATTGTCTGACCTTAGTCAGAGGACTTGCCGGAGTCAATCCTGCCAGGTGCCGCGGGGCTTGCGTGGCCATGGGGCGTGATCGTCGGGCGGCGCTTGCGTGGCCGTGGGGCGTGATCGTCGGGCGGCGCTTGCGTGGTCCGGGGCGCCGGTGTTATAACCGTACGAGTCTTAGGGGCCGGCAGACGCCATCGTGAGAATCGCCGTCTACGTGATCTGGGCCGCGTTCTGGCTCTACTGGCTGATCTCGGCGTTCGGCAACAAACACGGCACCCGCACCAACCGGACCCGTGTCGCCGCGATCGTGATGATCGCGCTCGCGGTGCTGGTCGTCCGCCTGCTCAGAGGAGACAGCCTCCGCGTGCACAGCCCGATCCTGCAGGCTGTCGGCCTCGTGCTGTTCCTATGCGGGATCGCGCTCGCCGTCTGGGCGCGAGTGCACCTCGGCCGCAACTGGGGCACTCCGATGAGCCAGAAGGACGAGCCCGAGTTGATCACCTCCGGTCCCTACCACCTCGTCCGCCACCCGATCTACTCAGGGATCCTGCTGGCGACGCTCGGTACGGCGCTGATCACGAACGGCGACTGGCTGATCGTGTTCGGGCTGATGGCCGTCTACTTTCTCTACAGCGCCGGCGTCGAGGAGAAGCTGCTCGAGAGCTCGTTCCCGTCGACCTACCCGAGCTACCGCGCGCACACGAAGCGCCTGATCCCGTTCGTGATCTGAGCTTCCGGGAGGCCCGGGTTGTCCCACTCCCACCGCTCCCCACCGCTCCGACCGCTCCCACCTCGGGAACCATCACACGGCCCCGATCACCTCGTCGATCAGCGGCAGCCCCGCCAGCTCTTCGGCAACGCGCACCGCCGCCGATCCGCACCGATCGCGAGCCGGTCCGCGACGCTCCCGAAGGTCGCGTACACGAGTGGCTGCCGGTTGCCGGGCCACCAATCTGGCACCGGTTCGCTCGCGCCCGCGGCGGGCTCTCGGAAGCGCCGCGTGACACCGAACGGTGAGGGGTCGACGACGGTGCGAACCGCGTCAGATACGGGGCATCGCGTAGCCGCTGAGCGATCTCGGGCGCATGTCGATCGAGCTCCGGCGCCGCCAGCGACAGCGCGCCGTCCTCGACCTCGGCCATCGAGATCGCGACCTGGGCGTGGGCGAGCCCGCGCCGCTCAGCCGCGATTGCCGGCGCGAAGGCGCACGGCTCGCGCAGGACGAGGTCCGGCTTCCAATCCTCACACGCCAGTTCGACTGCGGGCAACATCGCCGTCGTGCACAGACCCGCGAACAGGTCGCGGTTGATCAGCACCGCTCGCTCGGCGCGCGAAGCTCTGCCGAAACGCTCCCAGATGCGCTCGACCTCGGCATCCGGCGGACCGGCGGCGATCCGGACCGGGTGGCCGGTAGCGGCCGCAGCCTGCTCGAGCTCGCGCGGGACGACCACGAGCACGTCGTCGCCGCGCCTTCGCAGCGCGTCGAGTAACGCGACCAGCGGGCCGAAGTGCCCCGCCCCGTCGGTGGAGGACACGAGGACCCGCATGCTGACAGCCTAGCCGGGCTCGAACATTCGTCCAGATGGTCTACAGAATCGCCGACAAGCCGCCGATCCTGGAGCAGAAGCTACCTAAAGCTCCTAAAAGCTCACCGTGAATCAAGACGACCTAGGTTGGGGCGCCGGCGGAGCCACCGACAACGCGCACCCGGAGTGGGCCGGATACCTGGCGGCCTTCGATGCGTTCGTGGGGGCCAAGGCGAGGGGCGACCGCGAGCGAGCGGGACAGGCGCGCCTGGTGATGGACTGGCTCTCGGATCGCCTGATCGGCGAGCTGGAGATCGAGGCCAACCCCGACGACGGCTTTCCGGCGCTCGATCTCAGCCCGATCCTCGCCGTGCTCGAGCACTAGTACGAGCCGCGGCGCGAGCAGCACTCCCGTGACCGTGGTCGCGGAGAACCATCTCGATCAGCTAGCGTCCGCGGAGTGCTCGGTCTCCCCTCCCAAGTGAGCACTTGCCTGTTCGATCTCGACGGAGTGCTGACGCAGACCGCGAGCGTTCATGCAGCCGCGTGGAAGCAGATGTTCGACCAATACCTCGAGCGCCGTGCGCGACAGGCCGGCGAGAACTTCGTCCCCTTCGACCAGGTCTCGGACTACGACGAGTACGTCGACGGCAAGCCGCGGGCCGACGGCGTGTGTTCGTTTCTTGCCTCGCGTCAGATCGAGCTCCCTGAGGGTGATCCCGATGATCCGCCCGACGCGGAGACGGTTTGGGGACTGGGCAACGCCAAGAACGAGATCGTGCTGCGACTGATCCGCGAGGATGGCGTGGAGCCGTACGCGGGATCAGTGCGCTATGTGCAGGCCGCCAAGAGCGCCGGCCTGCGGCGCGCGGTCGTATCGTCCAGCACCAACTGTCGCGACGTCCTCAAGGCCGCCGGGATCGAGGACCTGTTCGAGCTGATCGTCGATGGCCATGTCACCACCGAAGAGCACTTGAGCGGCAAGCCCGCCCCCGACACATACCTTGCGGCCGCACGCAAGCTCGGCGTCGCACCTGATCGCGCGGCCGTGTTCGAAGACGCGCTGGCGGGCGTCGAGGCCGGCCGGCGCGGCGGCTTTGGGTTCGTCGTCGGAGTCGACCGTGTCGGCCAGGCCGACGAGCTGCGCGAGCACGGCGCCGATCTGGTTGTGCGAGACCTGTCCGAGCTTGTGGACGCGCGATGATCCAGCACTCGAGCTTCAGGGTCGAGCCGTGGGCTGTGCGGGAGACGAGCCTCGACCTCGACAAGCTGGCGCAGACCGAGTCCGTGTTCGCGCTCGGAAACGGCCACATCGGCCTGCGTGCAAATCTCGACGAGGGCGAGCCGTTCGGTTTGCCGGGCACGTACCTGAACGGGTTCTACGAGGTGCGCGAGCTGCCGTACGCGGAAGCGGGCTACGGCAACCCCGAGGCCGGGCAGACGGTCGTCAACGTGACCAACGGCAAGCTGATCCGGCTGCTGGTCGAAGACGAGCCGTTCGACGTCCGCTACGGCGAGCTGCGAGCCCATGAACGCGTGCTCGATCTCCGTGCGGGCGTGCTCACGCGCCGGGCCGAGTGGGTGTCGCCGACGCACCGGGCGGTGCGCGTCACATCAACGCGGCTGGTGTCATTCACGCAACGCGCGGTGGCGGCGATCTGCTACGAGGTCGAGCCGCTCGATGGGACAACCCGGGTCGTAGTCCAGTCCGAGTTGGTGGCCAATGAGCCGCGGCCCTCCGGCGACCGAGATCCTCGCTCAGGCGCGGTCACGGCTGCGTTGCGCTCGGAGCTGTCCGACGGCTACAACACCGGCGCCGTGCTGGGGCATTCGACTATCGGCAGCGGGCTCACGGTCGCTGCGGCGATGGATCATGTGATCGACGGGCCCGAGGGCACCGACGCGACGACGGTCGAATGCTACGGGGATCTCGCTCGCCTGATGGTCGCTGCCAACATCGGCGCCGGCGAGCGACTGCGCGTGATCAAGTTCATCGGCTACGGCTGGTCACGCAGGCGCTCGATGGCGGCGGTGCGAGATCAGGTCCGCGGGGCCCTGGCCGAAGCGCGGCACACGGGTTGGGAGGGGCTGCTGGCGGAGCAGCGCTCCTACCTCGACGATTTCTGGGATCGTGCCGACGTCGAGGTCGAGGGGGACACGGAGCTTCAGCAGGCGGTCCGCTTCGCCCTGTTCCACACGCTGCAGGCGGGCGCGCGGGCCGAGCAGCGCGCGATCCCGGCCAAGGGCCTGACCGGCCCCGGCTATGACGGCCACACCTTCTGGGACACCGAGATGTTCGTGCTGCCGGTGCTCAGCTACACGGCCCCGCACGCGGCCGGCGATGCGCTCCGGTGGCGACACCGTACGCTCGCATCCGCGCGCGAGCGGGCGGAGCAGCTCGGACTGAAGGGCGCATCGTTCCCGTGGCGGACGATTCACGGCCCTGAGTGCTCGGGCTACTGGCCCGCGGGCACGGCGGCGTTTCACATCAACGCCGACGTCGCCGATGCGGTCGAGCGCTATCGAGGAGCGACGGACGATCAAGCGTTCGATCGCGACGTCGGCGCCGAGCTGCTGATCGAGACCGCCAGGCTGTGGCGCTCGCTCGGACACCACGACGGGGCGGGTCGATTCCGAATCGATGGTGTGACGGGCCCCGACGAATACAGCGCGATCGCGGACAACAACGTGTACACGAACCTGATGGCGCAGCGCAACCTGCGGGCCGCCGCCGAGGCCGCCGCACGCCAACCGGACGTCGCCACCAGGCTCGGGGTCGACGACGAGGAGACTGCCGAATGGCGCGATGCCGCCAAGGCGATGGTGATCCCGTACGACTCCGAGCTCGAGGTCCACCCGCAGGCCGAGGAGTTCACCGAGCACCAGGTCTGGAACTTCGAGGCCACAACCCCGGAGCAGTATCCGCTGCTGCTGCACTTCCCGTACTTCGACCTGTACCGCAAGCAAGTCGTCAAGCAGGCCGATCTGGTGCTGGCGATGCACGTTTGCGGCGAGGCGTTCAGCGACCAGCAGAAGGTCCACAACTTCGCGTACTACGAGCCACTGACGGTGCGCGACTCGTCTCTGTCGGCCTGCACCCAGGCGGTGATCGCAGCCGAGGTTGGTCATCTCGAGCTCGCCTACGACTACCTCTGGGAGGCGGCGTTGATGGACCTCGACGACCTCGAGCACAACACGCGCGACGGCCTTCACATCGCATCGCTGGCCGGCACTTGGATCGGGGCGGTGTCGGGTCTCGGAGGGATGCGCCATCACGGCCTATCGCTGAGCTTTGCACCGCGCCTGCCGGAGGGCATCAGCCGGCTCGCGTTCCGGGTGTGCTTTCGCGAGCGGCGGCTGCTCGTCGAGGTGACACATGAGCACGCGACCTATTCGCTCAACGAGGGCGCACCGCTCGAGCTCGTCCACCACGGCGAGACCCTGACCGTGCGAGGTGATCGGCCGCTGACCCGCTCGATTCCCGCGGCGGCCGTGGCGGAGGCCCCGAACCAGCCGTTCGGTCGAGCGCCGGCGCGGAGGGGGCCGCCGCAATGAGACCGGGGCCGCGACGCCGCGATAAGACCGGGGTCGCGTGACCGAGTCGCCGATCGCACGGCTGCTTACCGCCTTCGACCTGCTCGACGTCGATGCGGTCGCGGCGCTTCTCGCGCCCGAGTGCCGCCTGCTGATGGCCGACGGCCGGCGTGAGGAGGGCGAACAGGAGATCCGGCAGCTCCTCGCGGGCACGTTCTCGGTACTGCGCTCGGCGGCTCACACGATCGTCGCCGAGTGGCACCTCGATGGCGTATGGATCGCCGAGGTGCAAGCGAACTTCGTATTACAGGACTGGCTCGAGCTCAAGGAGCTCCCGCGCGCGGTGATCGTCCGCGAGGGACCGCGCGGGATCTCGTCGCTGCACGTCTACGGCGCCCACGAGCATCCCCTCGCCGAGCACCGAACCGGCGGTGAGGGCATGTGGCTAGGGGGCCGGTGGATCCCGCCGCTGTGAGGGCGGGCTCTGGGGCGGCGTTTGGCGACCGGTCGGCCCCGCACCGCACCGCCCGTGGCTTAGCCTGACTACGGCGACGCGGCGGTCGTGTCGATCTGCGTGTCGGGCGGGATCGCGGACGGGTACGGCTGCTCTGGGCCCTCGACCAGGAACACGCGCCCGATCCGGCTAAGCGCGTCCGAGCGGTTGATTCCGAGCCAGATCGAGATCACGATTCCCAGCACGAGCCAGCCGAGCGTGATGTAGGGGAGGTAGCTGTACGGCGCCGCCGGCACCGGGTAGAACGTCCCGACAAGCGGAATCCCGAAGGTGATGATCCCGAGGATCGGCAGTACGACGTGGAGGAATGGGTTGAAGTCGGCCTTGTACTGGCGCCGGAAGGCGACGATTACGCCCACGCTGACGCTGATGAAGAGGATGATCAGCGCCAGTCCGGACAGCGCGCCGATGTACGCGAACGCGAGGAAGCCGCCGTTGTGGATCGAGATCGGCAGCCCGATCGCAAGCGCCAGCACCGTCACCGCGACGACCGCGACATGCGGCGTCTTGTAACGCGACAGGTTGGCGAACCGGCTCGGGAGCATGTGCTCGCGTCCCATCGCGTACCCGAGGCGGACGGCGGCGTTGAACGCCGCGAGCACGAACGCCATCGTGCTCAGCGCGACGACCAGGTCGATGATCCAGGTGACCGACGAGCTCCAGAAGATGCCGCTCAAGTAGTTGAGCTCGCTGGGGTTGGCGGCGAACGCGGCCATGTTCTTGGCGGCGACGCCCTGCGACTCGGCGTACGAGACGATCAAGTAGAACAGGCCGACGATGATCACGGCGCCGAAGATCCCGCGCGGGACCGTGCGCCGCGGGTTCCTCGACTCCTCGCCGAGCACGGCCGCCGATTCGAACCCGGTGAAGATGACGACGGTGTAGACCATCGCCAGCGTGATGTCGCTGAACTTGCCGTTGAGCGTGTTGGCCGGGTTGAACGGCTGCAGCCCGCCGAGCCCGGGACCGCCCTTGCCGAGAATCGTGAACGCGAGCGCGAGGATCACGAGCATCTCGATCACGAGCACGATCAGGTCGATCGCCGCCGACGTGGCGATACCGCGGTATGCGATCAGGGCGCAGATCGCCAGCACGACGACGGCGAGCACGTTCTCGTTGACCGACAGGCTGAACGCGTCGTGGAGGAACTGGGAGAAGAACAGGCCCGTCGCGCCGATCCCGGACGGCACCCACAGGACGTACGCGAACGTCATCATCCAGCCGCTGACGAATCCGGCGCGTTTACCGAGCGTCGCCGCGTTGTAGGTGTAGAGCGACCCCGCGCTCGGCAGCCGCTGCGCGAGCTGGGCGACGCTGTTGCTGGCGCACAGCGCGCCGACCATCGCCAACAGCACGACGAACGGCGTCGCCGAGCCGGCGAAGCTGAAGGCCGCGACGAGTCCAAGCGCGATCGACGCAGCCGGGCCCATGAACGCGCCCGTGTACGCGATGACGCGCGACTGGCCTACGGCATTGCGCTCGAGTTGCTCGTGGACCGCGCTCGCGTGCTCTGGCTGGAGCGTCGCCATCCCATCCCATCCTCTCGGTCGGTATCCGCCGTGTTGCGGGTGAAGCTATTTCAAATTGGATACGCTGTCAACCAATTGTTAGCCAAGGCACCCTCGAATCGGCCCGTTAGCGACATCTGTGGTAGAAATCGGATCCAATCTGGCAAAGCCGGATCCGGCTCCTACATCGAGGGAGAGGCATGACCGACCGACCAGACAACAATCCGGCGACCCCTGCGGGTCGCCTGTGGCACCCGTTTGCCGACATGAGCCAGGTGGCCGGGCACGAGTTCGTGCTCGATCGAGCCGAGGGCGTGTGGCTGTGGGACACCGATGGCCGGCGCTACCTCGACGCGACCTCGAGCCTGTGGTACGCCAACATCGGTCACGGCCGTCAGCGGATGGCCGAGGCGATCGCCGGGCAGATCGCCAAGCTCGACGCATACTCGATCTTCGGCGACCACACAAACGAGCCGGCGCTGCAGCTGGCGGCCCGGCTTGCCGAGCTCGCGCCGCTGACTGACGCGCGCGTGTTCCTGACGACGGGCGGTGGCGACGGGATCGAAACCGCCGCCAAGCTCGCACGCCTCTACTTCAACGTCACCGGCCGGCCGGAGCGCACGCACGTGATCGGGCGGATCGAGGGCTTCCACGGCGTGTTCGGGTTCGGGACGACCGTCGGTGGGATCGAGCTCAACCGCGACGGTTTCGGGCCGCTGATCGCTGACGCCTCGCTGGTCCCGTTCGACTCCGTGCAGGAGCTAGAGCGAGAGATCGAGCGGGTCGGCCCCAACCGCGTCGCGGCGTTCTTCTGCGAGCCTGTGATGGGTGCCGGCGGCGTCCTGCTCCCGCCCGAGGGCTACCTCCAAGCGGCGGCCGAGGTCTGCGCCCGCCACGGGATCCTGTTCGTCTGCGATTCGGTGATCTGCGGCTTCGGCCGGCTTGGGACGTGGTTCGGGATCGAGCGGTTCGGCGTCGTCCCCGACATGATCGTGTTCGCCAAGGGCGTGAGCTCGGGCTACCTGCCGTTGGGCGGCGTCGTCATCTCGGGCGAGATCGCCGCCCCGCTGTGGTCGCCACGAACCGGCCGGGCGTTCCGTCAGGGAACAACGTACGCCGGGCATCCGACCTGCTGCGTCGCCGCGCTGACCAACCTCGACATCATCGAGGAGGAGGGCCTGCTCGCCCGCAGCCGCGAGCTCGAGGTGGAGCTGGCGTCGACGCTGCGGGACGCGGCGGCGCATCCGGCGGTGTCGGAGGTTCGCTGCGGGCTGGGCTTCCTCGGGGCCGTCGAGCTCGATCCGACCGTGCTCGAGCGCGACCCGCGCGCGCCGGCGAAGCTCGGGCAGGCGATGCGCAACCGCGGCGTGATGGTCCGGGCTCTTGGCAGCTCGATCGCCGTGTCACCGCCGCTGGTGGCCGAGAGCGAGCAGATCGAGCTGATTGGCGAGGCGCTCGCCGGCTCGCTCGATGCGTGCTTCGCCGCCGAAGGAGCTCACCGATGAGCGGCGCGGTCCGCATCTACGCACTGCACTGTGGCGGCGATCTGTCGGATTGGGCGACGTTCGATCCGTTTGATTCGCGGGTGGGGTCGAAGGTCTACAACCCGTACTTCGTCTATGTGGTGGTGCATCCGGGTGGGACCGTGCTGTTCGATACTGGGGTTCATCCGCAGATGGGTAGCGATCCGGTCGCTCGGCTGGGGCCGGCCGCGAGCTCGTTCGAGGTGCAGATGACGGAGCAGGACGCGCTGCCCGCGAGGCTCGCGGCGATTGGCTTGAGGCCGGGAGATATCGAAATCGTGGTGCAGTCGCATCTGCATTTCGATCACGCCGGCGGGCTCGAATGGGTCAAGCACGCCAAGGTCCTGATCCAGCGCGAGGAGCTCGAGTTCGCGTATAACCCGCCCGTCTACCAGCGGCTGATCTACGTCCCCGCGGACTTTGATCACGGCCTCGACTGGCAGCAGCTCGACGGTGACCACGACATCTTCGGCGACGGGCGCCTGACCGTGCTCAGCACCCCCGGACATACCCGCGGGCACCAATCGCTGATGGTCAAGCTCGACAGCGGCCAGACCGTGATCCTGCTCGCCGACGCCGCCTACATACTCTCGAAGATGCGCGAACGGGCACTCCCTGCCGTGATCTGGAGCCCGGACGCGATGATCGAGACCTGGGACCGAGTCGAAGCCCTCGAACGACAACACAACGCCACCCTGATCGTGACCCACGAGCTCGACTACGAGCAACGCGTGAAGCTCGCACCTGAGGCCTGGTACGAATGAGCCACACGACCGACCACATCCAGACCGAGCAGATCACGGCGCGCGCGGCGATGATCCGCCGCGAGACGATCCGTCTGATCGGCGTCGCGAAGAGCGGCCACTACTCGAGTGTGTACTCGGCCGCCGAAATCCTCGCGACGCTGTACTCGGGCGTGATGCGGATTAGCGAGGACCCCGCGTGGCCGCAGCGCGATCGGCTGATCCTGTCGAAGGGTCACGTCGCCGTCGGGGTCTACCCGCTGCTGGCCGAGCGCGGCTACATCGATCCGGCGGTGCTCGACGAGTACACCCGGATCGGCAACCCACTCGGCGATCACCCCGACATGCGGCGCGTGGCGGGGATCGACTTCTCCTCGGGGTCGCTCGGCCACGGGCTCTCGATCGCAGTCGGGATGGCGCATGCGGCGCGGCTGCGCGGCTACGACGACACGCGGATCTGGGTGCTGCTCGGGGATCAGGAGCTGAACGAGGGCCAGGTGTGGGAGGCGGCACAGGCGGCCTCCCACTTTCGACTCGGCAACGTCTGCGCGATTGTCGACCGAAACCAGATGGGGCTCGACGGCAGCACCGAGGACGTGATGGCGGTCGAGCCGATCGACCGACGGTTCGAGGCATTCGGCTGGCAGGTGCTGGGGGTCGATGGCCATGATCCTGCGGCGCTCGCGGCGACGCTCGGCGGCCTGCCGGCGGCCTCCGGCGAGCGGCCCCTGTGTGTCGTCGCGCAGACCGTCAAGGGCAAGGGCCTCAGCTATATGGAGCTGTCGCGGACTTGGCACCTCGGCTACCTCGCTCCCGCCGACGCCGCCAATGCCCTGCGTGAGCTGGAGGCGTCGTGAGCGGCGGCGAGAACTTCATCGCCGCCAAGCCTTCGGACCCGGACAGCTGGGACCTCGAGGACTCCGAGCGGATGAACCGCTCAGCGGTCGCCGGGCTGGTGCTCGCCGACCTCGCCGACCGCGACGATCGGATCGTCGTGCTGACGGCGGACCTGAAATACTCGAGCCGGACAGTCGACTTCGAGCGCCGCCATCCCGACCGCTTCATCAACGTCGGGATCGCCGAGCAGCACATGATGAGCATGGCGGCCGGGATGGCGACGTTCGGCTATCTCCCATACGTGGCGACGTTCGCGAGCTACGCGAGCCTGCTGTGCGCCGAGCAACTGCGGACCGACATCGCCTACCCGGGGCTGCCGGTGCGCGTGATCGCGCACCACGCCGGGATCTCGCTCGGGTTCTATGGCACCTCGCATCACGCGACAGAGGATCTCGGGCTGCTGCGGTCGATCGCGAACATGACCGTCGTCTGCCCGTGCGACGCGGCCAGCACGAGGCGCCTGCTCGCCGACACGGTCGAGCTGCCGGGGCCGGTCTACGTGCGCCTCGGACGCGGCCGCGAGCCGGACGTCTACGCGGATGGCGCACCGGAGCTCGAGCTCGGCACGCTCGCACGGCTGCGCGAAGGCGATGATCTGACGATCGTCGCCAACGGAATCACCGTCCGCGCCGCGCTCGACGCGGCCGAGCAGCTGGCGGAGGAAGGCGTCGAGGCGGCGGTGCTGGACGTCCACACGGTCCGACCATTCGACGCCGACGGGCTGTGCGCCGCGGCGACCGCAACCGGCCGCCTGCTTGTCGCCGAAGAGCACAACGTGATCGGCGGGGTCGCGTCGGCGTGCGCCGACGCGCTGATCGACGGAGGCGTCGACGGAGTGCGGATGGCGCGTGTCGGGATGCCCACTGACGAGTACGCGCTAATCGGCCCGCCGAGCGCGCTCTGGCATCACTACGGGTTCGACGCCGACGGGCTGGCAGCGGCCGCGCGCTCGCTGCTGGCACGCTGAGAGCTCAGCGGAGCCGTTCGTCGACCGGCTCACCGAATACGTCCTCGGCCCGTGCGGTCAGGTCCAGACGCGTGCGGCGGATGTGAGAGCGCTGACGCTCGGAGGCGTCGAGCGGGTCGTGACGCTCGAGCGCGTCGAGGATCATCTGGTGCTCCATGTGGATGACGTCAAACGTGTGATCGTCGAACGCGCTGACATGCACACGGCGATACTGCTGAGAGCTGTTCCAGAACCCGTGGATCATGCGCAGCAGGCGCGGAAACGGCGCGGCGGCGTACGTCAGCAGATGGAACGTGCGGTCGTGGCGAATCCACGCCTGCTGGTCCTCACGCGAGGCCTCGATCAGAACCGCCAGCTCGCGCAGCTCCCGCAGTTGCCCATCGGTCAGGTGCTTGGCGCTTTCGGCGATCGCCATTGGCTCGAGTGCCTCGCGAATCCGGTACAGCTCGATGTGCTCGTTCAGATCGAGCCGCGCGACCCGTGCGCCGCTGTGCGGGACGAGCGTCAGCATCCCCTCGCTCTCGAGCTGGCGGAGAGCCTCGCGCACCGGTATCCGGCTCGTGCCGAGGTGCTGCGCGAGCGCTTCCTGACGGATCGGGGTGCCGGGCAGAAGGTGGCCGTCCATGATCGCCTCGCGCAGCCTCGCCGCGATCGCCTGGCCGAGCGGTTCCTGCCGATCACCATTGGCGACAGCGTCGATCGGCGTGATCGACTCGATCCACCCGTCTACCGCAAGCTCGCGTCCTGAATCGTCTGGCATGGCTCTTAGCGTAGATCGATCGGAACCGCGAATCCAGCAATTTGGATTCAATTTGGCCGCTTTAGCGAGCGATCGGATCCAGAATGTAGCAACTAGGGGATATTTGGCCCGCGTCGAAGGCCGACAGGACGAAGATTGGATACGATGCGTGCGAAGCGCGCCTCGCATTCGAGCTGGAGGGTGATCAGATGAGCACAGGTAGTTCGACCCAGACAGCCGCCCGGAGGCAAGCCGGCGGCGAGGACCCATATGCCGCCGGGTGCGCCTGGATCGAGGGCGAGTACGTCCCGATCTCCCAGGCGCGCATCCCGATCCTCGACGCGGGCTTCAGTCGCTCGGACCTCACCTATGACGTGGTCGGCGTCTGGGAAGGAAGGATCTTCCGCCTCGACGACCATCTCGCGCGCTTCCGTAGGGGGATGAGCCGGATTCGGCTGCAGGCGCCGTTCTCCGATGAGGAGATCAAGACCATCCTGTTTGAGGTGGTGCGCCGCTCCGGCCTGCGCGAGGCCTACGTCGAGATGATCGTGACCCGCGGGGTTCCCGGTCCGGGCGAGCGCGACCCGCGCACGTGGTCGCCGAGCTTCTACGCCTATGCGATCCCGTACGTGTGGATCGTTCGCCCCGAACAGCAGGATCTCGGGACCCAGGCCGTGGTCGCCACCGACACGATCCGGATTCCCCCGCGCTCGGTCGACCCGACCGTCAAGAACTTCCACTGGGGAGACCTCGTCCGCGGGCTGTTCGAGGCATATGACCGTGACGCGTGGCTGCCGATCCTGACCGACGGTGAGGGGCACATCACCGAGGGCCCGGGCTTCAACGTGTTCGCGGTCGTCGACGGTGGGCTGCACACGCCAGAGGTCGGAGTGCTCGAGGGCATCACCCGTAAGACCGTGATCGAGCTCGCCGAGCAGGCCCGGCTGCCGGTGGTCGTCGGCGAGCTACCGGTAGAGGATCTGTATCGCGCGAGCGAGATCCTGTTCACGAGCACGGCGGGCGGCGTGATGCCGGTGACGACGCTCGACGGCAGGCCCGTCGGCGACGGCCGACCCGGGCCGATCACCTCTGCCTTGCGCGAGCGCTACTGGGACCTGCACCGCGACCCGGGCTACTCGGTCGCGGTCGATTACCCATGACGTGAGACCTCCCGGCTAGAGCTCCGGGCGACGCGGGGTCGCCCGGAGCGATCGAGGGGAGTATTTGCCGCAGCGGTTGGGTGTTTGCCGCGACTGTTGCCAGCTCAGGCGGCGATGCGCTCGGGCACCTGCTCGATCTCGTGTTCGACCCGGCCCGCGCCGCCGTCGACGGCGATCGTCGCGATCTTCGAGGTACGTGCGATCAGGACCGCGCAGTGAGCCTTGTGCAACACCGACTCGCTGACGTTCTCGGCGACCAGGCGCTTGAACGGGTTCGTGCTGCGCCGCCCGACGAGGATCAGGTCGGCGCCGAACTTCTCTGCGGCGCGAACGACCGCATCGGCGGGTCGCCCGATCGACAGTACGTACCGGGCCTCGATCCCGCGCTCGGTCAGATTCGCGCGAGCTTCCGCAAGCACGCGCTCACGGCGTGCCGGAGAGTCGACCGGGTCGATCCGCCCACCCAGGCGCCCTGCCGTCGGCGGCGTCGGTGCGACGGTGATCACAACCAGTTCGGCGCCCAGCCCGCGGGTCAGCTGAGCTGCACGCTCCAGCGCTTCCCTGCCCGAGCGAGTGTCGTCATATGCCAGAAGAATGGTTTCCATTGTCAGACTCCTTCCGACGGCAGCCCAGACTCACCAGAGCCGGATCGGCCGTCAATACTGTGGACTCTCAGTATTGGCCTGGAGCCGTGAAGGACCCGTGGAGAAACTGCGCCAAGCCGTACAGGTTCTGTGAAGAAGGCCGACCGCGCTCGCGGCCAATCGTTCCGCGCGCCGTCAGCAGCCGTGGACGGTGACGACGCTCGAAGGCGGGTAAGCGTCGCGGTAGAACCAGGGCTTATACAAGCCGAACTGGGTGATCACGCCGTTGCTCGACTGGTACGGCTTGAACAGCGGATCTGTCAGGGCCTTCGGAGGCGTGCTCGGCGTGTTCTCGTCCTGCCCATTCGGCAGCGGGTCGCCGACCTTCGTCAGCACATACAGCTGCGAGTTGAGCAGCTGACCGCTCAGCGGCGAGTTCGGGAACGGCCCATAAGGCCCATACCTCCGCCCTGCGTTGTACGAGCAGATGTAGTCCTGCGCATTGGTGACGCCGTCGTTCTGTATGTGCCGCGGCAGCAGATCGAGCTGATAAGCGCTCGGCAGCAGCGACTGCCAGCCGAACGCCGCCGCCCCGAGCCGGAACGCGCGGTTGCTCTGCAGCGTCGGTTGGTAGGTGTAGTTGGCGGAGTTCTGGTAGAAGCTCTGAAGCTTGCCCGGGTCGGTCACGATCAGGCCCAGAAGGTGGTTGAGCCCCGCGCCGGCGTTCTGGTAGGCCGTCGACAGCTCTTCCTCGAAGTCGGCGGCGCTGACCGAGAACTTGCCGAGCGTCTCCTCGCCATCCGTAGCGGCGGCGTCCTCGGCCAGATACAGCCCTGCGGCGAGCAGGTTGACCGGCTCCGCGAGATCCGTCTCGTTCGGGTACAGGGCACCGAGCAGGTTCAGCGAATTGGCGATCACGTCGAACCAGTGACCCTTGGCATCGGACACGAACCTGTTCGCCAGCACCTGGTGGATCGTCGTCGCCTCGGCGTTGACGATCGACAGCGCGGTCGTTCCCCTCGTGCTGGTTGCCGCGCTCAGGTCGTCGATCGCCGTCCACACCTGCGAGACCTCGGCGAACTCGCCGTGACCCGTCTGCGGAAGCAGTTGGTTGACGACGTTGGTGAGATCCTGCTGGCTGAAGCCGAGGCTCGAGTTCCATTTGACGTTGTTCAGGTCGTTGGCGAACTGCGAGCCGAGCCATTCGCTCTTGAGGTTCGGGTCGCAGTATGCGTAACGGACATCGAGCTGGCCCTGCGGCGGGATGTAACAAAAGTCCTGGGCGGTATTGGGTGTCGGGACCGGCAGGCCGAGGACCTTCGAGCTCGAGATGTAGGCGAGCGCCTTGCGCTCGCCCGGGGTGTCGGTGAACTGCTGCGAGGGCTGGTAGGCGAGCGCCGGGAGGTCGAAGCCAAAGCCTCCGGTCCCGCTCGACAGCTCCGGCTCATACACGTACGGCGGCTCGCGGCGCAGGACTGCGGTCACGTGCGCGGGGTTGTTGGGCGTCGCGGTGCCGCTCCCCTCGGCGAACGGGAACGAGCTGATCCCGACGTCGCCGATCAGCGAGTAGCTGCTCGTGTCGTTGCCGAGCACGGTCTGAGTGCCGCCGACGCTGGAGACCGCCGTGTCGAGCTGCTGCCAGGTCGAGCTCGTGCTCGAGTCATACGGTGAGCCGATCGACTGGATCATCACCAGCGCCTTGTTGACGTTCGAGCTCGGGCTTTGGGCGACCCCGTTCAGGTACTGGATCAACGCCTGCTCGTTGGTCGTGTCCTGCGAGCTCCCGCAGCCGTTCGTTGTCTCGGTCTTCGATGACAGCTCCTGGAGCGTGACGGCGTTCAGCGTCACGACCTGAAAGCCGCCGCCGTTGCTGCACGACAGCGCGCCCGACGTGTAGGTGGTGCTGCCGACCTTGATCGTGTTCTGCCCCGCAGGAGCGCCGGGCGCGTCGAGATCGACCTTGATCCGCTGAGCTGGAACGAAGTTGAAGGCGCCTACATAGTCGTTCTGAAGGTAACCGCTGATCGAGCCCTGGAGGATGTCATCTGGTTCGTTAGTGCCATTGTTCTGCCACGCGGTTCCCTGCGGATCCTTGTAGCCGCCGACGATCGACCAGCCGCCGTTGGCCTGGACTCCGCTCGGGAGCGCGGTGCCGCCGATCTGCTTGATCACGTTGTTCCACGCATTGTTGACGGCGACGCAGTTGGTATTCGGGTTCTGGAGCGTGTCGGAGACGATCACGTACGGGTGGGCGTCGAGCTTGTCCTCCGAGATCATCGTGCTGATCGTGCTCAGCAGGCTGGTCGCCGAGTTGACCCCGCCGCCGAGAGTGCTGGCATATGCAACCGCGAGCGTGTCGCGATCGACGACCATCACGTTTAGGGCATTGCATGGGTAGGGGTTGAACGACTGCACGTTCGAGCCGACCTGGATCGCGGCGCCGTTGTCGGCCATCGTGTTGACCGCCGCTCCGATCGGCGGGTAGCTGGGCGTATCGGTCAGGACGAGCTCGTCGACAGCGCTGCGGCCGCCGACTCGGACGATCAGGCGCAGGCGGTAGATGCCCGGCCTGTCCGGCGTGAACCTCGAATGGAGGCTATGCGGCGCCGTCAGCTTGGCGTCCGAGCCGTTCGGGGCGAGGACGACCTTCCAGAGATACGAGGGCTTCGCACCACCGCGGCCAAGGCCGGTGACGATGCCGGCGAGTTTCACGCTCTGAGAAGCAAAGGCGTTGACATCGTGGCCGGCGCCGACCAGCGGCTCGCTCGTGGGCACGTCGAACGTCGCTGTCGCGTGACCCGACCGGCCGTCGCCGCGCACGGCGGTCACGGTCAGGACATTGTGGCCGTGACGTAACCCGTCATCGGCTCCGAGCAGCGTCGCGCGGGTCAGCCCGAGCCTCGGTGGGAACTGAGAGGTCACATCGTGGCCATTGAGCTTGACCGAGAAGTGCAGATCGGGCACGGCTTGGAGCCTGATCGTCGCGCGCACGCTGCCCAGTTCTCGCTTGACCGACACCGAAACGAAGCGACGGTGCGCGGTCCGTGCCGACGCAAAGGTAGGCGCAGCGAGCGCGGTCAGCGCAAGCAAAGTCAACAGCCAAAGGAGCCCCCTTTTGCTCATGCGGGCGCGACGGTAGCCAGTCCGCTCAGCGCTGTCAAGCTTGCCGAGGCGAGCGATCGACCGGCTGGACGTGCGACGCGAATCGCCCGCCGAGGAGCAGATGGAGGCCGAAGCAGGGCGGCTCGCTGACGAAGTGCATCTCCTTGCAGCTCAGCTCGAGCGCCAGCTGCACATCGGTGCTCGCCAGCGCCAGGACCGACGCGAAACCGAGCTGGCCGACGACCGTGCGATGGACGTGACCGGCAGCGATCATCTGTACTTGCGGATGGCGCGAGAGGATCGCCGCCAGGGCGTCGCGCTCCGCCGCCGTGATCCCAACCGCATCCATCGGCGGGATCCCGATCACGATCGGCGGATGGTGCATCGCGAGCAACGTCGGCGTGCTCCGGTCCTCGGCCAGCGTCCCCTCGAGCCACTCCAGTTGCGCCGCATCGAGCTCACCCGCGTCGCTGCCGGCGCGCTTGGTATCGAGCGCGATCAGGCGCATCGGTCCGAGCTTCACCGCGTAGCGGAGGCGCTCGCCGCACGTCTCAGGAAACTCGAAGTAACGGCGCAGGCCGTCGCGGTCGTCGTGGTTGCCGGGCAACACATACAGCGGAGCGCCCAGCTGCCCGAGCAACTCGCGAGCCTGTTCGTACTCGCGATCGGCGGGCGTGTTGGCGAGGTCGCCGGTGACGATCACCGCGTCGGGCGCCACGCCGAGCGTACGCCGGACCGCCGCGACGACGCGGCCGACCGCCACCACGGGATCCTCACCCCAACTCGAGCCCATGTGGAGGTCGGTCAGCTGGACGACGGCGTACGGCACGCTGCAAGACTAACCCCGGTCGTGGCCGGTGCCTCGACGCGGCGTGCTGACCGCGGCCGAACGACTGGGGTAGCCTGGCGTTCGTGGAGCGCGCCCGGGCTTTCGCGCTGGTTGCCGAGGAATACGAGCGCGGCAGGCCGACGTATCCGGCCACCGCCGTTCGATGGCTGCTCGGCCCGGAGCCGCTCGACGTCGTCGATCTCGGCGCTGGGACCGGAAAGCTGACGGCAGCGCTGGTCGCCGAGGGCCATCGAGTTCTGGCCGTCGAGCCGCTCGCCGAGATGCGCGCCGTGCTCACGGCCCAGGTCCCGGGAGCAGAGGTGATCGCCGGCACCGCCGAGCAGACCGGGCTGGCCGACGCGAGCGTCGATGCCGTCGTCGCCGGCGCGGCCTTTCGCTGGTTCGACCGCCCGCGGGCGTTCGCCGAGATCCGGCGGATCCAGCGAGCCCCCGGCACCCTCGGGCTGCTCGGGAACGGCTTTGACACCTCGAGCCACTGGGTCGCCGAGCTGCGACAGATCCTCGGCGGCTCGCGGCTCGACCGCGCCGGCCACTGGCCCGCTGAGGACGAGCTGCTGGCACTGTTTGAAACCGTCGACGAGCGCGAGTTCCCACACGAGCAGACGGTCGACCGCGATCGGCTCCTCGACCTCGCGCTATCACGTAGCAGCATCGCGCTGCTCGACGGCGGCGAGCGCGAGGCGATTCTGGGCCGCATCGCGGAGCTGTGGGATCACGACCCCGAGCTGCGCGGCCGCGACAGCGCGACGCTTCGCTATCTGACGCGGGTGCGGCGCAGCCGCAGCCTTCGCTGAACGGCTCCACGCCATCGATCCGGTGCTACGCGCTTGGTATCGTCTGCGCCGAGCTGAAACCGGGTCCGGCTTGTTGGGGGCGTGGGTCCCGTCTCCCGTACAGGGATTCAATGTCCGCAACGATCCTCCGACGCGTTTGTCTGCTTCTCGCCGCAACGACCGTGGCAGCTGCCACGGTCGGTCCGAGCGCAGCCGGCGCTACGACGGCCGTCTCGTTCGCCGTCAACACCCCAGCCGACACGCACGATGCCGTCCTCGGCAATCGCGCCTGCGCTGACTCGAGTCACAAATGCTCGCTGCGGGCCGCGATCGAGGAGGCCGCCGCCGAGCCGGCCGGCACGACGATCGCGATCACGGTCCCGGCCGGCACCTACAAGCTGACCCTCGGCGCGCTGAGGCTGACCAGGAACACGGTCGTGGTCGCGGGCGCCGGGTCGAAGTCGACCGTGATCCAGGGCAACCGATCGGGCGCCGTCGTGACGGTAGCGCCAAACGTGAAAGCGTCACTGATCGGCCTCGCGCTGACCCGCGGCGGAGCCAGCCGCAACGGCGGCGGCGGCCTCTACAACTCTGGCAACACCGGCCTTATTGGCGTCACGGTCACCAACAACGCGGCCTCCTCAGGGGGAGGGATCACCAATCGCCATGGCGCGACGCTGCGCCTCTCTTCGAGCACGGTCTCGAACAACACCGCGACCAGCGGCGCCGACAGCCAGCCGGGCGGGGCGGCCGGCGGCATCAACAACGCCGGCACGCTGACGCTGACGCAGACGAGCGTCACCGGCAACTCCGCCGGCAACGGCGGTCTCGGGCTGGGTGACACTGGCGGCAGCGGCGGGGACGGCGGCGGCATCCTCAACACCGGCTCGGTGACGGCCACCGCCTGCACGATCGCTCGGAACACCGCCGGATCTGGAGGTGCCGGCGAACAGGAGGTTCCTGGCGGCGGTGGCAGCGGGGGCGGTATCTACTCCTCGGCCGGCTCGGTCAGCCTTACCAAGACGGTCGTCTCGCAGAACACGGCCGGGTACGCGGGCGCGGACCTGACCGGCGACGGTACGGCGAATGCCGGCAACGGCGGCGGCATCTGGTCCTCGGCGAGCTTGGCCGCAACACAGAGTACGTTCGCTTGGAACGCGGGCGGGACCGGCGGAACCGGAACCAGCGGCGGCGCGATCTTCACGAGCGGCAAGGCCGTGATCTCGCTTTCGGGATTTGGCGCCAACACCGCCGGCAGCGGCTATCTCGGGTCAGCTGGAAATGGCGGCGCGATCGCCAATCGGGGCAACCTGACGCTGTTCGAGTCCGAGCTGTCCTTCAACTCGGCTGGCAATGGCGCGAGCGGCAGCGGCGAAGCGGGCGGCAACGGGGGGGCGCTTTACACGGGAGCGGGTTCGGCGACGCTGAGCGCCGACACGCTGAGCGCGAATACGAGCGGCACCGGTGGCTCGGCGCCGGCCGTCGATCCCGGCGGCGCCTTCGGCGGGCCCGGCGGCAACGGCGGTGCGATCTATTCGAGCGCGAAGCTGTCGCTGAGCGACAGCACCGTGTCGGGAAACAAGACCGGTTCCGGCGGCGCCAACTCGCTCCCCCATATCGGCTCGGCCGGCCCCGGTGTCGGCGGTGGCCTGGCCACCGGAGCGGGGTCCGCAAGCGTCTCCTACGTGACCGTCGCCGACAACTCGGACGGGATCGACAACCTGTCCGGGACGCTGACGCTCGGCGGCACGATCGTCGCCGACAGCACAGGCCCCAACTGCACCGGCGCTATCTCTGAGACGAGCGGCTTCAACCTGGACAGCGGCAGGTCGTGCGGCTTCAGCGCGGGAAGCGACATCTCGGGCACCGAGCCGCGGCTCGGATCGCTGGCCGCCAACGGCGGCCCAACTCGTACCCAGGCGCTCGGCGCCGGCAGCCCGGCGATCGACCAGGGCGGCGACCGCGCCAACGGCTGCCCAGCCGCCGACCAGCGCGGCAAGCCCCGACCGGATGAGTCGCAGGATCACGGCGCCTGCGACATCGGCGCCTACGAGACCTGATCGCTCACCGCTTGAGCCGGTAGCGGAGATAGACGACGCCGCCGGCGAAGCGCCGCTCGTCGAGCAGCTCGAGGTCGAGGCGGATGTCGTCCGGCAGCGCGCGCTTGCCGGCGCCGATCGTGACCGGGCACAGAAACAGATGGACCTCGTCGACGAGGCCCGCCGCGATCCCCGCGGCGGCGAGCGCGGGGCCACCGATCGAGATGTCGCGGCTGGCGCTCGCCTTCAGGCGGGCGACCTCGCCCGGGTCGAAGCTGCGCTGCAGCCGCGTCCTCGCGCTCGAAACGTCCGGGAGCGTGCTCGAGTAGACGATCTTCTCGGCCGCACGCCAGATCTCGGCAAAGTCCCTCGAGACGGCGGCCCGATCCGGTCCGGTGTCGATTGTCTCCCACACGACCAGCGTCTCGTACATCCGGCGCCCGAACAGCATCGTGCCGATCGGCCGCTCGAGCTTGTTGACGAACGCGTGCACCTCGTGGTCGGGGGCCGCCCACTCGAATTTCCCGTCGGCGTCCTCGATGAAGCCATCGAGCGACGCAATCGCCGAGTAGATCAGCTTGGCCACAAGGGATCCTCGCCCATACGCTCGCCCATACGTAATCACAGACGGTGTGCGCAACCGAAAGTCATCGGTCACCCGTTGATGTCGCAAATCCGCTAGACGCCCACAAGTGGCCGTGGCACGCTGGACCGATGATCGAGGACTTCGACAGCTGTTACAGGGCAGCACGTTCCAAGGATCCGCGCTTCGACGGCTGGTTCTTCACGGCCGTCACGTCGACTGGGATCTACTGCCGCCCGAGCTGTCCGGCGATGACTCCGAAGCGTGAGAACGTTCGCTTCTACGCGTCCGCCGCGGCGGCCCAGCAATCCGGCTTCAGGGCGTGCAAGCGTTGCCGCCCCGACGCGGCGCCCGGGTCGCCGGAATGGAACACGCGGGGCGATGCGGTCGCGCGGGCGATGCGGCTGATCGCAGACGGGGTGATCGATCGTGACGGCGTTACGGGGCTCGCGGGTCAGCTCGGCTACAGCGTCCGTCAGCTCCAGCGGATGCTGATCGCCGAGCTTGGAGCCGGACCGCTCGCGATCGCTCGGGCACAGCGAGCGCAGACCGCGCGGATCCTGATCGAGACGACGACGCTGTCGATGACCGAGGTCGGGTTCGCATCGGGCTTCTCAAGCATCAGGCAGTTCAACGACACGATTCGGGCGGTGTTCGCGCTGACCCCGAGCGAGCTGCGACGGCGACTCGCGCGCTCACAGGCACCGGCCGCAAACGGACTCATACTGAGGCTCGCGTTCCGCCAGCCGCTGTCGCCGCAGAACCTGTTCGGGCACCTGGCCGCGACCGCGATCCCGGGCGTCGAGGAGGTGCTCGGCGATCGCTATCGCAGGTCGTTGCGGTTGCCGGGCGGTCCCGCGATCGCCGAGCTTTCCCCGCGCGCCGACCACGTCAGCTGTCGGCTGGCGCTGTCGAAGATGTCCGACCTCGGCCCCGCGATCGCGCGCTGCCGCTGGTTGCTCGACCTCGACGCCGACCCGCACGCGATCGACGAGCAGCTCGCGCGCGATCGCGATCTGCGCCCGCTGATCAGTCGCGCCCCCGGACGCCGGGTGCCCCGGTGTGTCGACGGAGCCGAGATGGCGGTGCGGGCCGTGCTGGGGCAGCAGATCTCGACCGCCGCCGCGAGGACGCATGCCGCCAAGCTCGCGGCCGCAGTCGGCGATCCGGTCGCCGACCCCAGTGGGTCGATCTCGTACCTGTTCCCGACGCCCGACAGGCTCCTCGGCGCGCGGTTCGCGCTGCCCGCCGCGCGCGCTCGGTCGCTGACCGCGCTGCTGCGTGCGGTCTCCGACGGCCGGATGTCGCTCGATCCAGGCTGCGATCGCGAGCAGGCGCTCGGCACGCTCGCGTCGCTGCCCGGAGTCGGCCCATGGACGGCGCAGATCGTCGCGATGCGGGCGCTCGGTGACCCCGACGCGTTCCCCGGCACAGACCTCGGCGTCGCACGTGCGGCGGCGGCGATCGGACTTGGCAGCAGTCCGTCGACCCTGGCGGAGCGCAGCAACCGATGGCGGCCGTGGCGCGCCTATGCGGTCCAATATCTATGGAGCGCGGGTACCCACCCGATCAACGACTGGCCGCCACCAGTCGCTCAGGGGGCGCCGTCGCTGATCCGACCTCGTCACGGGCACACGGAGAGGTCGTGCTGCACCGCGACTGGCAGTCCCGCGACCGGGCAGAGATAGGTGCTCGCCTCGAGCACCGGCTGCCAGCTCCCGTGGGCGCGGTGGAAGATCGCCGCGACCGACCAATCGAAGCGCCCGCACGCGCGCCGGCGGTTGAAGTCGACGCGTGCGTAGCTCGGGTCCTCGCGCGATCGCGTGATCGTCAGACACGCCGACGGGTACCCGTACGCCGCGGCGAGCGTTGTCGATCGGGCCCGCCTCGCGCGCATCGGGGCCCCGCCCCCAAGGATCGCGGCGATCGCGATCATCGCCGCGGCCACGCCCGCGGTGGCCACGACCAAGCTGGCCCGGCGAGGCCTTGGCAAGCGCTCGCTCGCCACGTTCACGATTGTGCCGCTCGCGTTGGGTCGAAACGGCGCTTAAACGAGAGTCCGGGACCGGGATCGCAGCCAACCACAAGATGGGAGCAACAGCGATGAACGGTCAGTACCCCGTGCAGTTCTCGGTCGAGTACCCGGATCGCGGCCTCGACCGCCTCACGTCGGCGCTCCGGATCTTCACCGTGATCCCGATCGCGATCGTACTCGGCACGATCGGTGGCTACAGCAGCCGCTGGGGAACGAGCGCCAGCGGCACAACACAGGTGGTGATCGTCGGCACAGGCCTGCTGTTCATCCCAACGCTGCTGATGATCGTCTTCCGCCAGAAGTACCCGCGCTGGTGGTTTGACTGGAACCTGCAGCTGTTGCGCTTCGCCAATCGCGTCGGCGTCTACCTGGCGCTGATGGACGATAGGTATCCGTCGACCGACGAAGAGCAGTCCGTGCATCTCGAATTCGCCTACCCGGACGCGCGCGCCGGCCTCAACCGCTGGCTGCCGCTGGTCAAGTGGCTGCTCGCGATCCCCCACTACGTCGTGCTCGTGGTGCTGTACGCCGGGCTGGTGCTCGCGGCGATTGCGGCCTGGTTCGCGATCCTGTTCAGCGGCCGCTACCCGCGTGCGATCTTCGGCTACATCGAGGGCGTGATCGGCTGGCACAACCGCGTGGTCGGCTACGCATTCATCCTCGTCACCGACCAGTACCCGCCGTTCGCGCTGCATCCCTGACGGTCGCGCGCTCGCACGGCCGCGCAGGCGGGAATATGCTCCGGGAGGATGAATCTGGCCACGATCCTCGTGGACTCGGCGCAGCGCGACCCAGGGCACGTCGCGCTCAAGCTCGACGACGCCGAACTGTCCTACGGAGAGCTCGACGAAGCCTCAGCGCGAGTGGCCGGCCTGCTCGCCGCGAGCGGGCTGTCCCCCGGCGACCGCGTCGGAATCATGCTGCCCAACGTTCCCTACTTCGCCGCCTGTTACTACGGGGTGCTGCGTGCCGGCGGCGTCGTCGTGCCGATGAACGTGCTGCTGAAGGAGCGCGAGGTCGCATTCCACCTCGGCGATTCGGGTGCCAAGCTGCTGTTCGCGTGGCACGGCTTCGAGGACGACGCCCGCAAGGGGGCCACGCAGGCCGGCAGCGAGTGCCTGCTGGTGACGCCCGGAGAGTTCGATCGGCAGCTCGCGAGCAGTGCGCCGCGCCCCGAGGTGCTCGACCGCGATGAGGTCGACACGGCCGTCATCCTGTACACGTCGGGCACGACCGGGACCCCGAAGGGCGCGGAGCTGACCCATGCCAACCTGAGGCGCAACTGCGCCATCTGCGTCGGGTTGTTCGACCTCGGCGGCGACGGCGTGACGCTCGGGGCGCTGCCCCTGTTCCACTCGTTCGGTCAAACCTGCGGGTTGAACGCGACGATCCTCGCGGGTGCGCTGCTGACGTTGATCCCGCGCTTCGATCCCCTCAAGGCCCTCGACATCATCGAGCGTGATCGGGTAAACGTGTTCGAGGGCGTGCCGACGATGTACGGCGCGATGCTCCACTCGCCCGAGCACGAGCGGTTCGACCTGTCCTCGCTCCGACTCTGCGTGTCGGGTGGATCAGCGCTGCCGGTCGAGCTGATGCGGGGCTTCGAGCAGGCTTTCGACTGCAAGGTGCTCGAGGGCTACGGACTGTCCGAGACCTCGCCGGTCGCGTCGTTCAACCACCCCGACCGCGAACGCAAGCCGGGGTCGATCGGCACCCCGATCGAGGGCGTCGAGATGAAGCTCCGCGACGACGATGACAGGGACGTCGCCGACGGCGAGGTCGGGGAAATCGTGATCCGCGGCCACAACGTGATGAAGGGGTACTGGCAGCGCCCCGACGCCACAGCCGAGGCGGTCAAGGACGGCTGGTTCCATACCGGCGACCTCGCCAGGGTCGACCAGGACGGCTACTACTTCATCGTCGACCGCAAGAAGGAGATGATCATCCGAGGCGGGTACAACATCTACCCGCGCGAGATCGAGGAGGTGCTCTACGAGCACCCGGCCGTGCGCGAGGCGGCTGTGATCGGCATTCCCGACGAGTCGATGGGTGAGGAGGTGGGCGCCGCAATCGCGCTCAAGACGGGCGCCGCCGCCAGCGCCGACGAGCTTCGCGATTTCGTCAAGGGCCAAGTGGCCGCCTACAAGTACCCGCGCTACATCTGGTTCGTGGACGACCTGCCCAAGGGCCCGACGGGCAAGGTCCTCAAGCGCGAGATCGAGCCCCCCGCCGACGTCTGAGGCCCCCGACGGTTCGGGCCCCTACCGCCCCGGTCCCCGGCGGGCTGCGGTGAACAGCGCCGCCGTGTCGGGTTCCATGTAGTAGTCGGTGCCACCGTCGGCGCGCCCCTCGGTCGCGATCGGCAGCACCCGATTCAGCCGCCGGCAGTAGCGTCCGGGCCACGCCAGGATGCCCGCGACTCCGTGCGAGCCCTTGTCGAGCCCAAGCTGCTTGGCGACCTGCTCGCCGGGGATCCGGGTGCCGGGCTGATCGGCCAAAAGGTCGAACAGCTTGCGCGCGGGCGGCGCGAGCTTGCGGTAAAGCCAGGCTGCCTGGTCGGCGTCGTCCGCCGACCAGGCGTTGGCTGCACGGTGGGGGCGCATCCCCCGCGGGCCACGGTGGCCGCGCCCGCCGAGCGGTGGCGGGGTCCCGGGCTCGGCCGCCAAGAAGGCGGCGAACCACGCGTAGAACTCGGGCACTCGCTCCTCGGGAACAGCGACCGTGACCTGCTTGTCGGCCATTAGAGCTGGGTCGTCTCGGTGCTCGGACCGGTCGCCTCGGCGCTCGGCTCGCGCGTCTCGCTGCGGTGCGCCCGATCGGCACACCCGCGCCCGTGATGACGGTGGCCGTACCGGCCGCTCCGGCGGCCGCGCCCCGACCGCGCCAGGAAGCGGGCGAACATCGCGTGGAATGCGGCCACACGCTCCTCTGGGACCTCGACGGTCACCTGCTTGTACTGCTGGTTGGGAGTGATATTCGACTCCATCTGATACTCCTTTGATTGCTTACGCGTACTAGCTTAGCACAAGTATTTACTTAAGTAAAGTGCTCAATGCTGCCCTCGAGCGATTTCGATTACCCTGCTCGCATGAGTGACGACTGGCGCCTGCGCGTCGAGCTGGCGGACAAGGCGACCGCCCACCAACTGACCGATCATCTCGAGCACTTCGACCGCGAGCACAATCTCAGTACCTCGTTCGCCGACCGGGTGGTCGTCTCGCGCGACGACTCCGAGGTCTTCTGTTACGCCGATACGCGCGAGCAGATCGATGCCGCCGAGCAGGCGATCCGAGAGATCGGGCAGGAACACGGCTGGCAGATCACCTCCGAGCTGCGCCGCTGGCACCCGGACGCGGAGGAGTGGCTGGATCCCGACCAGGCCCTGCCACAGACCGACGCCGCAGTCGCGGCGGAGCACGCTGAGCTGATCGGGACCGAGCGCGCGGAGTCGCGCGCGCAGGCGTATCCCGAATACGAGGTTCGCGTCCGCTGCCGCTCGCAGCGCGATGCCGAGCAACTCGCGGCGAGGCTGCGCGATGAAGGAGTCCCATGCGCGCAGCGATGGGAGTTCGTCGTGCTCGGGGCGGCCGATGAGGACAGCGCTCAGGCGTTGGCCGAGCGCGTGCGTGGCGAGGCTCCAGCCGGGAGCACCGTGACCGCCGAGGGCAGCGAGCAGGAGATCATCGCCGAGGCCCCGTTCGCGACCCCGTACAGCCCCTTCTCGGTGTTCGGCGGGCTCGGCGGCTGAAACACGCCGGGCTGCGGGGCGCGGCGGCAGCCACGCTCAGCAGGGCGCCCACGAGCGCGACAGGAAGCCCGCGTACAGCAGCCGGCCCGAGCGCCGCACGAGCGTCACGTGCGCGTAGTACCTGCGCCCCGAGCAGACTCTGAGCTGCGACAGTCGGGTCGTGACGGCCGCCACGTGTGCCCGGGCGGCGGCGCACGACGGCGTGCAGCCGTGGAACTGCGCCAGGCCGACGCCGACCGCGACGGGCCCTCCCCAGCTGGTCCACCGAACCTGCGAGACGTCGAGCGTCCCGTCCCCAGTCAGGTTCAGCACCGCCGGGCGCATCTGGGCACCGCCGACGGCGCCCGAGAAGTAAGCCGGCGAGGACGCGTGCGCCGCCGACTTGGTCACGGTCTTGACGATCTCGGTGACCGTCGAGGTCGCCGACCCGGTAGCGGTCTGAGTCGTAGTCACCGTCGTCGAGGCGCTACCACCACAGCTCGCCAGACCCATAACCAGCACCAGCCCACAGACAGTCTTCCTGATCGTCATCGAACCTCCGTCGGGGGGAGTGTGCGTTCTAGCGGGTCGAGCGTCGTGTGGTCAAGGGCACGCCGGATCTGGTTCAGCGCGCGAGCGCCTCGCGCAGCGCCGCGAGGTCGCTAGCGCCGAATACAACCCGGTTGCGAGTCGCCACGTACACGAGCTCGAGGTTGACCCCAGCGCGGGCGATCTTGCGGGTCAGGTCCGCGAGCACCCCCGGACAGTCCTCGACGTCGATGACGACGACCTCGCGCTCGCGGGTGACCGCGAGGTGCGAGATCGCGAGCAGATGCCGGGCGGCCTCGGAGTGCGGGACGAGGATGTGCAGCTCAGCCCGCTCGCTCGAGCCGATGCAGGTCGCGGCCGCAAGGTTCACGCCGGCATCGCTGATCGCCGCGGCCACCTCGGCGAGCGCGCCAGGCGTGTTCTCGATCTCGATCACCAGGTCGAACGCCATCGTCTCGTGACGGCGCAGCCTATCGCCGCGATTCCGATATGTGAACACCGAGCCGCAGACAGGACACCGAGTGCCGACGCTGAGAATCGTCTTACGGTTGGTTGGAACCCGGCGAGGGCCGGGAACCCACCGACCATGAACATGTCATCCGCAGTTGCACTGAACGTCGTACTCGATGTCGCGATCGTCGCGATCATCCTGTCCGTCCTCGCCTGGGGAATACGCGCCCACGCACGTGACCTGAAGCAGATTCGCTACGGCGAGCGGCGCCGCGGAGTCGATCGCCGGCAGGTCGCGTCGCCGGTTCCGGCCCACGCCGAGCGCCGTCGCGGCCAGCGTCGCTCGGGTCGCCCGCTGACTGCGTGACGGACGACTGACCGCGTGACGGACGAGCGGGCCGGTGCTCAGCGCCGGGGCTGAGCGCGGCCCGGTCTCAGCCGCGCCGGGCCGTGAACGTGTTCTTCGGGATCGAGCAACTCGACTTGCCCTCCACCTTCCCGCTGAACGAGCCCTTGACGGTGCTGCCCTTGAAGGTGCCCTTGATCTTGACGAGGAACAGTGCCGCGCTGAGGTTGCCGGACTTCAGGGTGCCGCTGAAGGCTCCGTGCTTGCTGATCTTGAACTTGGTCTTGAGCCCGCCCGAGCCTTCGAGACCGGCACAGTTCGAACCGACGATCAGGCCGACCGACACGACCTTGCCGTGCTTGACCTTGACCTTGAACGGATGGGTCACGGCGGTGCCGGCGATCTTCAGAAGACTGGTGCCGGAGTAGGTCCCGGCCTGAACGGCCCACGCCACGGTCGCGGACGCAAGGATCGCGATCAGGACCAGTGCCACGATTGCGCGCTTCACGGCACGAAAGGCTACACGCACGCGCGATCAGCTCGACGCGGCTTGCTGAAACGCCACCGTCAGCGCCGCCAGCTCGTGCGCTCGCGTGGGGTCGTGGAGCGCGGCGGCCACGTATGCCTCCGACGCATCGCCGCTCTGGTGCGCGATCCCTCCGGGCTCGCGCTCGACGAACTCGCTCAGCGCGGCGCCGACCTCGGCGGGGGACTGCGGACGCGGCGCGCCGTCGCTCTGGACCCACTTGTACAGGTCGTCGCTGAGCGTCGGCAGCGGGTCGTCCTCGGGCGCCAGCCGGTCGCCCCACTCGCGCGAAAGTTCAGTCATCACCGGCCCTGGCTGGTAGTTGGTCACCCGGACTCCGGCCGCGGCGAGCTCGAGCCCCAGCGCCTGGCAGGTCGCCTCGAGCGCCGACTTCGACGCGACGTAGTAGCCGACCGCCGGCGGGCACAGGCCCGGCGTGAAGATCGTCGAGAGGTTGATGATGTGCCCGCTCCGCTGGCGGCGCATGATCGGCAGGACCCGCTGGATCAGCTCCATCGTGCCGAAGAAGTTGGTCTGGAACAGGGCGCGGGCGCGATCGAGATCGACCTGCTCGACTCCCCCGATCAGCCCGTATCCGGCGTTGTTTATGAGGACGTCGAGCCGCGCGTCCGGCGCGACGATCGCATCGAGCACGGCGTCCATCGTCGGTGGCTCCAACAGATCCAGCGTGTGGACCTCGATCCGGTCCTCGAGGCCCGCGCGCAGCGCCTCGTCGCCGGCGTGGTCGCGGACCGTCGCGTGGACGCGATGGCCGCGCTGCGCCAGCGCTCGCGCGGTCGCGAAGCCGATTCCCTGCGGCGACGAGCAACCGGTGATCAGGATCGTGCGGATCGGAGGCACGCGCGCCGAATCCTAGCGGCGCCGGTACGCCACGGCGGGGCCCCGTTACGCTTTCTTCAGCCGATGAGCGCCTCCACCGACACCGCCGTGAAGGGCATGTGCTGGATCCCCCCCGGAGAGTTCCAGATGGGCTGCGAGGAGTTCTATCCGGAGGAATCCCCGGTTCACCGTGTCGAGCTCGAGGGCTTCTGGATCGACGAGCACCCCGTCACTGTCGCGCAGTTTCGACGGTTCGTGAAGGCGACGGGGCATGTGACCTGGGCGGAGCGGAGCCCCGATCCCGACGACTATCCCGACGCTGACCCGAGCCTGCTCGTCCCCGGGTCGCTCGTGTTCCACCCAACCGCCGGCCCGGTCGATCTGCGCGACTACCGCAACTGGTGGGGGTGGACTCCGGGAGCATTCTGGCTCCGGCCCGAGGGCCCTGGGAGTAACACCGGCGGGCGCGATCTGCACCCCGTCGTCCACATCGCATACGAAGACGCACTCGCATACGCGCAATGGGCCGGCAAGGAGCTGCCGAGCGAGGCTCAGTGGGAGTACGCGGCGCGCGGCGGGCTCGACCGCGCGGTGTTCACCTGGGGCGACGAGTTCGCCCCGCGCGGCCGGATGATGGCCAACACCTGGCAGGGGCGCTTCCCGTGGGAGAACCTGCTCACCGACGGCTTCGACCGGACCTCACCGGTGAAGCGATTTCCTGCCAACGGCTATGGCTGCTACGACATGGCCGGCAACGTCTGGGAATGGACGTCGGACTACTTCACGCTTCGCCACAGCGAGGATGCCAGCAAGGCCTGCTGTGTTCCGCGCAATCCGAGAGTGTCGTCTCCGCACCCCGACGATCTCGAAGGAGAGCAGATTCCACGCCGCGTGATCAAGGGTGGCTCTCACCTGTGTGCACCGAACTACTGCCTGCGCTACCGACCTGCGGCCAGGCAGGGCGAGGCCCTCGACACGACCACGTCGCACATCGGCTTTCGCTGCGTGCGGCCCGCTTGACGCATTGCCGTTCGTGTAATGTAAACGCCGACCAACCAATCGATGGGGACTGATCGATGAACGAGGGCAAGGATCGCCGACTCTCACGGCGCCGATTTCTTCAAAGCGCCGGTGCAGCGTCGGCGGCGCTGACTGTAACCCAGGCAGGCGTGCCTCAGGGCGAGGCGGCACCGGTCTTCCGGCCGCGTGGAAAGCTTCGCCGGCGACCGAACTTCCTCGTCATAGTCGTCGACGAGTATCGCTTTCCATCGGTCTACGAGACGGCAGCGACGCGGGCATATCGCGCCAGGAACTACGTGGCCGAAGAATCGCTGCGTGAGAACGGGCTCGAGTTCAACAACCACTACATCATGAGCTGTGCCTGTGCCCCGAGCCGGACATCGTTCTTCACCGGTCAGTACCCGTCGTTGCACGGTGTCAGCCAAACCGATGGTGTCGCCAAGAACGCGATCGAGGAGGACGTGTTCTGGCTCGATCCGAACACGATTCCGACGATGGGGGACTACTTCCGGGCCGGTGGTTATGACACGTACTACAAGGGCAAGTGGCATGTCTCCCACGCCGACATCACGATTCCCGGTACCTACGACCAGCTGGTCACGTTCGACGAGCACGGCAACCGGATCCCGGAGCGCGAGCGCACCTATCTCCGTGCCAACCGCCTCGACAACTTCGGCTTCGATGGCTGGATCGGCCCCGAGCCCCACGGCGGCAACCCGCTCAACTCCGGGTCATCGGCGACCGCGGGCAAGGGCCGCGACCCGGCCTTCGCGTCGCAGACCGCCGAGCTCCTGCACGAGCTGTCGGGCAAGCCCGGCAAGCCCTGGCTGGTCGTGAGCTCGTTCGTCAATCCGCACGACATCGCGCTGTGGGGTGCGATCACGCTTCGGATGAGCAGGTGGAAGCTGCGCGAGCAGCTCGACGGCTCGAAGGTCCCGGAGAACCTGTTCGACGCAAAGCAATACGCGAAGACGGCACACGAGGATCTGAGCAGCAAGCCGACCTGTCAGAGCAGTTACCTCGAGACGTATCCGAGCATGCTGCAGCCGACGCCGAACACGAGCGACTACCGGCGCTTCTACTACCAGCTGCAGGAAACCGTCAACCGTGAGATCAAGAAGGTGCTCGACGAACTGCGCTCGCACCCGGCGATGGCGGACGACACGGTTGTGATCTTCACCTCCGACCACGGTGACATGCTCGGCGCCCACGGCGGCATGGCGCAGAAGTGGCATCAGGCGTATGAGGAGACCTCGCACGTTCCGTTCATCGTGCACAACCCGAAGATCTTCTCCGGGCGCCAGTCGATGGAGACACCGACCAGTCACGCCGATGTGATCCCGACGATGCTCGGGCTCGCGGGCCTCAACGCCGAGCAGCTGCGCCGTAAGGTGGCACGCACGCACGACGAGGCACAGCCACTCGTCGGTCGTGACCTGTCGGGGCTGATTCTGGGCGAGCGCAACCCCGCGCACGTCAACGATCCCGTCTACTTCATGACAGACGACGAGGTCAGTCGCGGCAGCCAGCAGATCGACTTCCAAAATCACATGTATCCGGCGGTGACCCAGCCGAACCACGTGGAAACCGTCGTCGCCAGGCTGCGCACCGGGCCCGGCGGCAAGCTCGAGAAGTGGAAGTTCAGTCGCTACTTCGACACCGAGCAGTTCTGGAGCCAACCTCCCAACGAGCCGCCGCCCGTGCATCTGCCGCCCGAGGTGTTGCCCGAGGGCGTCGACGTGGTAACGCTGATCGACGGCAACGTCGAGGAGGCGGGGCCCAAGACGGCCGAGACGACGGTCAAGGATCAACGCGTGCCCGATCAGACCGAGGCGTACAACCTCGCGCGCGACCCGCTCGAGCTCGACAACCTCGTGCATAGTCGCAATCCGAAGACCCGCGCGACGCTGCGTCATCTCGAGGCTCTGCTCGCGGAGCAGCGTCGCGACAAGCGGCTCGTACCCCAGAGCGGTCTGGTCCCCGGTCAGCCCAGGCCCTAGCGCCGCCCGACCGCTCGGTCTTGCAGCACAGGCCCGGCCAGGGCCAACCGGATCCCGCTAGGCGCCGCCGAGCACGATCGCCGTCGACCAGGGTCCCCAGCCGGCGGCGTCGTGGGCACGCACCTGCACCGACCAGTCGAAGCTGTCGTCGACCGTGAACGATGCGCTCGTCGAGGTCACCGTCTGTGTGAACGGCCCGGGGATCGGCGGATCGCCGTCGTGGACGGTGATCGTGACCTGATACTCGTCGACCGGGCTGTCGCCGCCGCTCGCCGGCTTCCAGCCGGCCGCGAGGCTGTCACCGGGAAGTCCTGGCGCGGTCCAGTGGGCGGTGACGCCGCCGGGCGCAGCCGGCACGACCGCGCTCGCTCCGGTCGTCGCGGTGACGGGCGAACTGGCCGGACTTGATCCACCCGGGTCGGTGCTGATGACGGTGACCTGGTAGGTGGTCTGCGGCTGCAGCGGCCCGACCAGGGCCGTCTTCGCCGTGCCGGTGGTGGTCGCGGTCAGGACCGGCGCCGACGATCCCACCGGTGTTGCAGTCACCTGGGACGAAGTGATCAGCGCAGCGGTCTTCGCTGTCGGGGTCCAGCTCACCCGGAACTGGTCGCCTGTCTGCACGGCCTTGACGCCTGTCGGGGCGCCCGGAGCCGGAACGCTCAGGTACGCACGGTAGGTGCAGTAGGTCGTGTTCGAGACCGAGCAGTTAGCCGGGGTGACATTGACCGCGCCGAGCGTGTTGTAGAGGTGGTCGCCATGCGAGTCGGTAATCGACAGGGCCGGATTCAGCCCGGTCGGGGCGGTCGTCAGCTTCGCGCCAGAGGAGACGGTCCCGGCGAAGGTCCAGCTGACCGACACCCAGGCGGAGTAGGTGGTCACGTGGCCGCCGCCGTCGCGCCCGCTGCCGCCGCATCGCGTCTGGATATAGACGTCTCCGGTCGGGTAGCCGGTGGTGGGGGCGAAGCCGGTTGCGAGCGCCTGCTCCTGGATGCCACCGCACCAGTGGCCGAGGAACGTGAACGCGGTCCCCTGCGGTACCAGCAGCGAGATCGGCGCAGCGCCCGCCGGCGCCGCTGTGGCGGCGATCAGAGCCACACAGGCGAAGAAAGCGACGGCGAGGCGCCGGTGCGATCGGTTAGGTCTCGTCATGGTTGGTGATCGGTGCTGTGCGCCGGCGACGTCGGAACAGGCCCAACCTACGTGTCCACGACCCGTGCCGGCACAGTGCCAGGCGCCGACCAGCCTGTCAAGTCAATCGGACACCCGTCCAAGCAGATCGAACAGCGCCTCGAAGTGCCGCTCGGCCGAGGCCTCGTCGTAGGCGGCGGTGTCGGACATCGTGTAGCCGTGCATTGCGCCCTCATACAGCTCGGAGCGGTAGCTCGCGCCTGCCTCGTCGAGCGCCTGCTCGAGCGTCGCGACGTGCTCGGGCGTCATGCTGGGGTCGTTGTCGGCGTGGCCGAAGTAGAGCTCGGCGCGCAACTCGCTGGCTGTCAGATGCGGGCTGTCGCCGGCGTCGGTCGCGAGGCCGCCGCCGTGGAAGCTCGCCAGGGCGTTGACTCGATCCGGAAACGCCGTGGCGATGCGCCACCCGACGCGGCCACCCATGCAGTACCCGGTGATCGCGACCGGGCCGGGCGCCCGCTCGCCCAGATAGTCGAGGTACGCCTTGCCGTCGATCGCGAGGATTTCTGGCGTCAGCTGATCCAACAACGGGCGGAGCTGCTGGAAGAACTGGGTGCGGACGTCGGGGTCGCTGAGGTCCGGCATCGGCAGGACCGGCGCGCGGCCGGCGCGGTAGAAGACGTTGGGCGCGAGCACGACGTAGCCACGCGCGGCGATCCGGTCGGCCATCTCCTCGATCCGGGGCCGCAGCCCGAATGCGTCCATGATCAACAGAACACCGGGGTGCTGGCCGTCGTCGTCGGGACTCGTGAGATAGGCGTCCGCGACGGCGTCCCCGATCGGAATATCAACGTTCGAGTGGGTCATGCGCCGCAGCATTGCACGCGGAGCGCGATCGTGGCGAGACGGGCCCCGATGCCGCCCCTTGACACCTTGCGTCTTCACCCATAGCGTCGGGCCGGATGCTCGCCACGGCCGACGCATGCTGATCGGTAAGGCCGGGAGGCCCGTCACCCACATCAGCCAGGCGTATCCCGACCGCGTCGAGGTGCGGGGGCGCGATCTGTGCCAGGACCTGATGGGGCGGCTGACGTTCACGGACTACTTCCACTTGCTGCTGACCGGGACCGAGCCGACCGAGGAGCAGCGCTTCTTCCTCGATCTGCTGCTGATCGCGATCGCCGAGCACGGGATGATGCCCACCAACGTCGCCGCGCGGATGACGCTCGCGGCCGACCCGAACGCGCTCCAGGGCGCAGTGGCCGCGGGGATCCTCGGCGCGGGGCCGGTGATCCTCGGAACCGCCGAGTCGTGCGCGCAGCTACTCGCCGAGGCGCACTCAGAGGTGCAGGCCGGCGAATCGCCGAGTCGGGCCGCGGAGCGGATCGCCCGGCGCACGCGCGATGCCGGTGACAAGCTCCCGGGGTTCGGTCACCCGGTCCACCGCCCGCTCGACCCGCGGGCCGAGCGGATCCTCGAGCTGGCCGACGCGCGCGGGATCAACGGCCCCCACACCGAGCTCGCGCGCGAGTTTCGCGACGCCGCGGCGAGCGCGTGGGGCAAGCCACTGCCGATGAACGTCTCGATGCCGATCGCCGCGGTGATGCTCGACCTGGGGTTCCCGCCGGCGACGGTAAAGGCGGTCCCGATCCTGGCCCGGACGGCAGGACTGCTGGCGCACCTGGCCGAGGAGCAGCAGGGCCCGCTGGGATTCCTGATGGCGGCCCACGCAGAGGAGGCCATCGAGTACGAGCCGCCGGAAGCGCAGTGATGTTCGATCCCGAGGTCGAGGCGCGACCGTGGGCCGAGCAGCTCAGCCTCGATGACGCCGCCTACCGCGCTCAGCTCGGCTACCTGTTCGAGCGCTCGGCGTTCTACCGCGACAAGCTCGCCGCCGCCGGAATCGGCAGCGCAGCGCATGCCGGCGGTCTGGAGGAGATCGGACGACTGCCGCTGACCGAGAAGCAGGAGCTGCGGGCGACCTGCACGGCCCACAATCCGATCGGCACCCACCTGTGCGCGGGTCGGGAGGAGATTGTCCGGATCTACTCGACCAGCGGGACGACCGGGACCCCGAGCTTCATCCCGCTCACCCGCGATGACCTCGAGAACTGGATCACCGGCTCGGTCCGGAGTTACGCTGCGGCAGGCGTCCGTGCCGGCCAGCGCGCGCTCACGACCTACAACGCCGGCCCGTTCGTCGCGGGCGCAGCGCTCGCGTCGATCGAGCGCATCGGCCTCTGCCACATCCCGGTTGGAACCGGCAACACTGAGCGGCTGATGCTCGCGATCGAACGCCTGCGCCCCGAGGTCGCGATGCTGACCCCGTCGTACGCGGCCTATGCGGTCGAGTGGGGGGCGGCGCACGACCTCGAGCTCGCCGGTTCGAGCGTCGAGCGCCTGCTGGTTGCCGGCGAGCCCGGCGGCGGCGAGCCCAGCTTCCGGTCCCAGCTCGAGCGGGGCTGGGGCGCGAAGGTGACCGAGGCGATGGGGATCGGCGACATCGGTGTGTCGCTGTGGGGCGAGTGCGAGTACCAGGACGGCATGCACCTCGGCGCACGCGGGTTCGTCCACGCCGAGCTGATCGACCCCGAGTCGGGCGCCCAGCGGCCGCTGCAGGACGGCGCCGCCGGCGAGCTCGTGCTGACCCACCTGCGCCACCGAGCGGCCCCGCTGCTGCGCTTTCGCACCCGCGATCACGTCCAGGTTCACCTCAGCCCCTGCCCGTGCGGCCGGACGAGCCCGCGGATCCGCTGCATCGGACGGACCGACGACATGCTGATCGTGCGGGGCGTCAACGTGTTTCCGTCGGCGATCCGCGAGGTGGTCGGTGCGTTCGCGCCCGAGGTCAGTGGTCACATCATCATCAAGCCGCAGGCGCCCGGGGTCAAGCAGGAGCCGCCGTTGCCGGTCACGGTCGAACTCGCGGCGAGCGCTCCGGGCAGGACCGAGCTGGCGGACGAGATCCGCCGGCGGCTGCGCGAGGTGCTGATCGTCCAGACGCAGATCGAGCTCGTCGCGCGGGGGACCTTGCGCCGCACCGACTACAAGTCGAAACTTGTCGAGCGGTAATCGGACAAGGAGATGGAATTGCGCAAGCTTCAGACCCAAGGCGTTCACCACATCACGATCGTCGGAGCCGACCGACAGACGTCGATCGACTTCTGGGAGGGGGTGCTCGGAATGCCGTTCGTGTTCGAGCAGCCCAACCTCGACAACGAGTCGGAGAGCCACCTGTACTTCGATCCCGGCGACGGTCGCCTGGTGACTGTCTTTACCAACGAGGATCGTCAGGTCGACCCGACGCGGACGCCGACCGATCCGGGATGCGTTCACCACCTGGCGTTCGCGGTCTCGGCGGCGACGTTCCAGCAGGCGGTCGAGCGTCTCGACGAGCGCGGCATCCGCCACAGCGGCGTCAAGGACCGCGGCTTCATGGACTCGATCTACTTCGAGGATCCGCTCGGGCTGCTGATCGAGCTCGCCTCCTACCGATTCGTGCCGCCGCACGGCTTCACCCACGCCGAGGTGCTGCTGGAGGCTCACAAGCTCCGAACAGCACGCGGCGACTACAACATCGATCAGGTCCACCTGGCCGACGCGATCGAGGCGCTGACGACGCGCTCGCGCGCCTCGCTGTCGGGCGATCGATCGCCCAAGGACCCCTATCACTAGCGAACGAGGAGAGCGGATCACATGGCCGACAACACGCTGAGCATCCTCAAGCCGAGCGTCAACAACCTGACCGCGCGGATCTTCGTCCGGGCCGCCGGGCTGGAATTCGAAGAGGTCGACGTGTGGGGTAAGAAGGGCACGCCAGAGTTCCTCGCCAAGGACCCCGCCGACCTGACGCCGTTGCTCGAGCAGTCCGAGCTCCCGCGCGGATCGCTGTGGGAGAGCTGCGCGATCATGCAGTACCTGTGCAACAGGCACGGCCTGTCGGAGCTCTACCCGACCGATCCGGCCGAGCGCGCGATGGTCGATTGCGCGATGTTCTACGTGATCGGCACGCTGTATCCGCTGGTCGCCCGCGCTACCTACCCGACGCTCGGGTTCCCGCAGTACGCGGGCGAGGTCGGCTCCTCGGAGGCTGACGACGCGCTCAAGAGCCAGGCGCAGGGCGACGCGAAGGCGGCGCTCGCCGGTCCGCTCGAGGCGTTTCACAAGTTCTTCCTCGACGGCCGTCGGTTCGTCGGGGGCAGCCGTCCGTCGATCGCGGATATCCGGATTGCCGCGACGTTCGAGTTCCTGCGCGCGGTCGACTACGAGTTCCCGGCCTGGGCCGAGGACTACATGACCGCGGTCGAGAGCGCCCTCGGGCAGGCGTACTCCGAGCCGGCGGCCGACGTCCGCGGCTACGTCGCATCGATGACCTCGCCCGCGGGGTGACCGGCTCACAGCCCTACCAGGAACACAACCTGCTCGACCGCCTGAGCAGGCAATCGACGCTCGAGCTCCACTACCGCCAGATGATGCGCCGCGAGCAGGCGGTGCTCGCGGACCGCCTCGCGCTCGATCGTGGCCGCGTGCTGTCGGTCGGAGCCGGCTGGCTGCCGGGACGTCATCTGTTCCCCGCGCCGGCGTTCGAGCTGATCGCCGTCGACGCCGATCCGGACCGCGTCGTCGGCGTGATCTCGACCGGCCGCGCCGACGAGGCCCATGTCGGCCATGCCGGCCAGCTGCCGTTCGCGCCGCGGTCGTTCGACGTCGTCCTGTACCGGTTGGTGCTCCACCACCTCGCGTTCCAGGGACCGCTGCAGCCGATCTTCGACGAGGCCGCCCGGCTGCTGATCCCAGGCGGGGCGTTGGTCGTGATCGAGCCCGGGTTGTGGCACCCGGTCGGGCTCGGGCTGTCGCTCGCGAACCGCGCCGGCCTCGGCCCCGCGGCGCACGGGACCGACGACGACATCCCGCTCTCGCCCCGGGTGCTCCTGGATGGCGCCCGCGACGCCGGGCTGGTGCCCGAGCTACACGCGGTCACCTATACATGGCGACGGATGCCCCCGGGGTTCCAGCGCGCGCTGCAGCCGCTCGACGCAGTCGGCTCGCGCCGTCGCGCCGCCATGTTCGGCCACACGCTGCTGCTGATCGCGCGCCGACCCCGGAGGCCTGGCGCCGCCGCCGAGGCCTAAGCCGCCTCGGCGCGCTGCTTGAGCTCGCCCGCGCGGGCTCCGGCGAGCATGTCGCGCAGGACCCCAACGAGCGGACCGCGGATGATCATGCTCAACACCCGCCCGAGGTCGACCTTGATCGAGTAGGTCGCACGCGTGCGACCGTCGCCGAGATCTTCGAGGTCCCAGCTTCCGTGGACCGACTTGAGCTCACCCTTCTCCTGATCCCAGCTGAGCTGCTTGGGGCCGTCGTAGTGGAAGCGAACCGTTGACTTGATCGTGCGGACCTTGGCGTCGGTAGCGGCTTCGCAGAGGACGGCGTGGCCGTCGCCGTCGCGCTCGAGCGCCTCCATCCCCTTCAGGCCGCCCTGCCACTCCGGCGCCGTCTCGACATCCTCGATGACCGCCCACACGTGGTCGATCGGTGCGTCGATCTCAGCTGTGGAATTGCCGTCCAGGTTCGCCATCAGATCTCCTCCAGCTCGCTCAATGTCGTCCGACGTTATCGCGCCCAGGCGCACCGATGGGACCAGATCGAGCCCAGATCGAGACCGGCCCAGTGTGGTGCGGCGCTAGTGTGGCGAGGCGGGGGGCGGCAGGGAGCGCGCGCCCACCTCAATCCCAACGACTGAGGAGGATGCATGATGAACAAGCTATGCGCGCTTGTGGTCGCGCTTATCACCGGCGCGTTCTTGGTTGGATGCGGCGGCAGCAGCAGCAGCTCGAGCGCAAGCTCCGCCGTCAGCTCGGCCGTCAGCTCGGCGGTCAGCTCGGCAACCCAGTCGGCTAGCTCGGCGGCTAGCCAGGCCACTAACCAGTCGACGAACGCAAACACCACCGGCGGCTCGGTGATCAGCTCGCTGGCGGGGGCGGTCGCACTGTGCAAGCAGGCGGTCGATTCGCAGTCCTCGATCCCGAGCTCGCTGAAGGGCAAGCTCCACACGATCTGCGACGAGGCAGGTTCGGGCAACGCCGCAGCGGTCAAGCAGGCGACGCACCAGGTCTGCGTGGACATCATCAAGTCCAAGGTCCCGAGCTCCGCTCAGCAGGCAGCCGAGGCCAACTGCCCGGCGCCGTAACGAAAGTTGTAGCTTCCCGGCTGCATGTCAGCTGTCGGGCGGTACGTGAAGATGACTGCGCGCCAGGGCCGCGGGGCGGCTCTGGCGGAGCAGATGCTGAACGTCGCCGAGGGCCTGCGATCGGCCCCGGGCTGCGAGCTCTACCTGATCAACCGCTCGCCGGAGGACGGCGACGTGATCTGGGTGACCGAGCTGTGGGGCTCTCAGAAGGCACTCGACGCAGCGCTCGAGGAGCTCCAGAGCGATTCGGGCAAGGAGCAGCTGAGCGGGGTGATGGACCTGCTCGAGGGCCCACCTGACCGGACCGATGTGCAACCGCTCGGAGGGGCCGGCTACCTGTCGGGCGGGACCGGCGCGACGATCGTCCACCTCGGGGAGGTCGAGGATCAGGCGCCGAAGTTTGGCTTCTCTCACCTCGGCGAGGCGCGCTTCGCCCAGCGGGCGCTCGACGCCGCCCGGACCGGCGTCGCCCATTTCCGGCTGCGCCCCGACGCGCGCCAGGCGTTCGGGCACAAGCACGACCACGCCGAGGAGGTCTACGTCGTGCTCGCCGGCAGCGGACGGGTCAGGATCGACGATGAGATCCACGAGATCACGGCGCTCGACGCGATCCGCGTCGCACCCGAGTCGATGCGCGCGTTCGAGGCCGGGCCGGACGGGCTCGAGTTCCTCGCCGTCGGCCCGCATCACCCCGGCGACGGCGACATCGCCCACGACTTCTGGCCCGCCTGACGATGAGGAGCAGTCGCGTCACCGACAACCTGACGCAGGTCACGCGCCTGCATTTCGTCAACGCCTACCTCGTGCGCGAGGACGACGGCCTTACGCTGGTCGATACGACCACCGGGGGCGGCACCAACGATCTGCTGAAGGCGGCGGCCGATCTCGGCGGCGAGGTCCGCCGGATCGCGCTGACCCACGGCCACGGCGACCACGTCGGGTCACTCGATGCGCTGAAGGCGCGCCTCGGCGACTCGGTACAGGTGCTGATGCCCGAGCTCGACGCCAGGATCCATGCCGGCGAGAAAGTGGCCGAGGGCAAGCTCCCGGGCATGTGGCCGAAGCTTGAAACGGTGCCCGATGTCCGGCTGACCGGGGGCGAGCGCGTCGGGAGCCTCGAGGTCGTACCGAGCCCGGGGCACACTCCCGGTCACGTCGCCTACCTGGACACGCGCGACCGCACGCTGATCGCCGGCGACGTGTTCACGAGCTACGGGCGCGTGTCGGTCTCGAGCCACTTCTACATCCGCTTTCCGTTCGCAGCGATGGCGACGTGGGACCGCGCCAAGGATGTCGAGTCCGCCCGCTCGCTGCGGGCGCTGACGCCGGCGGTCCTGACTGTCGGTCATGGGCCGGCCGTGCGCGACCCTGGCACGGCGATCGACCAGGCGATCGCGCGGGCCGAGCAAGCCGCTCGATGACGACCTACACCCGGGTCCGCCACGACTCCGGTGAGGACGAGGTTGCGATCGAAGAGCCGCTCGAGATCCGCGTCGACGGCGAGGCGCTGGCGGTCACGATGCGAACCCCCGATCACGACGACGAGCTCGCGCTCGGCTTTCTGTACACGGAGGGATTGATCGACGGCCCGCGCCGCGCTGAGCCGACCGAGGACTTCGCCGCCAACATCATCGAGGTGCCCGGCCCGCTGCTGCGGGATCCGGGCAACCGGCGCTTCTATACGACATCCTCGTGCGGCGTCTGCGGTAAAGGCGCGCTCGAGGAGGTCGCGGTCCACAGCGCGCCGCTCCCGCTCGGGCCGAAGGTACCGCGGCGCCTGGTCGCAGCGCTGCCGGCGGGCCTCGAGCAGCCGGGCTTCGCCAGGACCGGCGGCCTCCACGCGACTGGGCTGTTCGACGCCGATGGGAAGCTGCTGCTCAGCCGCGAGGACGTCGGGCGCCACAACGCGATGGACAAGGTCGTCGGCCGGGCGATGCTCGACGGGATCGTGCCGCTCGGCGAGCGGATCCTGTGCGTCAGCGGTCGGCTCTCGTTCGAGCTCGTGCAGAAGGCGGCGGTCGCCGGAGCGCCGATTCTTGTTGGCGTCGGCGCGCCGAGCTCGCTCGCGATCGAGCTCGCCGAGGACCGCGGAATGACGCTGTGCGGGTTCGCGCGAGGCGAGCGCGTGAACGTCTACACGCACGCCGAGCGGATCAGCTAGCCAGCTCGGCCAGCCCCTCGATCTCGTCCTCTGAAGACCACGCACCAACGGAGGCGCGGACGAGGTCGAAGGCGGGGATGTTGCGGACGACGAACCCCTCGGCAGCCAGGCGCTGGACCTCGGCTCCCGAGTCGGCGTTGCGCCACGACACGAGCGTCGAGCGATCGCGCGGGCTGACCTCGAGTCCGCGCTCGCGCAGGCGGTCGGCGAGCGCCGCGGCCTGGTCCGCGGCTCGGTCATGCACCCACGGCCACCCCGCCTCGGAGAGGACCGCGAGCGACGCCAGCGCCCAGGCGCTGCGGATCCCCGGCGGGAAGCCGTGGTCGAGCCGGCGGACCCCCTCGGCCGGGGCGAACTCGAGCGCGTTGGCGGGGTCGGCGACCGAGCCGTAACCCGGCCACGGGACGAGCAGATCGTCGAGCCGGTCGGGGCGTACATACAGGCAACCGCTGCCCTCGGGCCCGCACAGCCACTTCTGACCCGAGGCGGCGTAGAAGTCACAGCCGAGCGCCTTGACGTCGATCGGGATCGCGCCGATCGCCTGCGCGGCGTCGAGCAGCACTGGCACCCCGGTCGCGACCAGCGACGCGACATCGGTTACGCGGCCCCCGACCCACGAGACGTGGGAGCAGGCGATCAGGCGGGTGGAGCTCTTGACCTCGCCCGCGATCTCGGCGAACGGCACGACGCGGACGCGGACGCCGTGGCGGCGACGGGCGCGCCCCAGCGGCGCGAGCAGCCCTGGGTGCTCCTCGTCGGTCGTGATGATCTCATCGCCGGGGCGCAAATCGAGGCCCGCGATCACGGTGTTGACGCCGTCGGTCGTCGACCCGGTCAGCGCGACCTCGTCCGGGTCGCAGCCGAGCACCCCGGCGTAGCCGGCTCGCAGCTGGGTCGCAAGCTCGATCACGCCCTCCATGTAGGGCTTACCGCAACGGCCCTCGGTCGTCTCGAGGTCGATCCGGCGGTGGACCGTCTCGGCGGCACGGCGCGGGACCGGCCCCTCGGTGCCGGCGTTCAGATACGCGAGGCGCTCGAGCACCGGGAACTGCGAGCGAAAGCTGGTCGGGTCGGTCATCGAGCGGCAGCGAGCGTAGCGCGTTCGCGTCGCATCACGGGGCGATGTCCGTCTGCAGACCGAGTTTGCGACATGCCGTCGCGATGTCGCGTCGCGCGAACTCGCTGAGGCCCGAACTGTTCCCGATCGAGGAGCAGAACTCGCGCGCCTGGGCGCCGCACTGGCGAAACTCCTGAGCGCCGATCGGACCCGGAACGTCGACGTTCAGGCAGCCGCTGGCGGGCTTGCTGCCCGTGCCAACCAGGGCGATCAGGACGATCAGGACGATCGCGGCGCTGACCGCAGCGACCGAGCCCACCATCCACTTCTCGCGACGGCTGAACTGGCGCCGCGCGAGCGCCGCCGTGCCATGTCCTGGCGGCAGGATCAGCATGCGCCGAGGATACGCATGAGCAACGCTGACACGGCGGCTCGCGGCCCGGCCCGTCCGCTCGCGGTGGCGCGGCCCCACACGCTCGAGCACGGGGCCCGCCTGACTGCGGCGGGCCCCGTTTGCTCGATCGAACTAGAAGGCGCCGGTGCCGTCCGGCGTGCCGAGACCTGTCGGCCCGTCGTAGCCGGCGCCTGCCGTGCACAGATACGACGGCGAGCAGGTTCCATTGGACCCGCTCGTCACGTCGAACAGCGACCCGGTATGGGCGTACGGATAGCTGCCATAGGTGACCGAGCCGGAGTTCCCCGCCAGCGCGTACACGGACGCGATCAGCGGTGAGCTCAGGCTGGTGCCGCCGACCTGCGCCCAGCCGTCGAGTCCCTGCACGACGCCGAGCTCGATCAGCAGGTCGCAGAAGCTGCTCGACCCGCAACTGTTTGCCGTGTCGTAGACGCCGAGCCCGCTGTTCGGATCCGCATCCGCCGAGACATCGGCGACGGTCCGCTTGCCGCAGCCGGTGTCGTGCTGCCAGGACGGCTTCGGCTCATACGCCGAGCAGCCGCTGCCGGCTCCCGACCAGGCGGCCTCGGTCCAGCCCCGCGAGTTGCCGGCGTTGCTGAGCGTCGTTCCACCGACGCCGGTGACGTACTGCGACGAGGCCGGCCAGCTGACCCCGTAGCCAGAGTCGCCCGAGCTCGCCGTGACCGCGATCCCGGAGTGCTTGAAGTGGCTGTCGTCGCCGAGAATCGTCGAGTCCTCGGCACCACCCCAACTGTTGGAGACAGCGGCGACGCCGGGCTGCGCGGCGGCCGTGTCCTCGGCCTTGTCGAGGTCCGAGGTGTTCGCGGAGCTCGCCTCGACCAGCACGATGTGACAGTCGGGGCAGGCCGAAGAGACCGCGTCCAGATCGAGGCTGATCTCCTCCGACCAGCCGTAGTCGGTCGACGGCAGCGGACTCGCTGCGCCGTTCTCGTTGACCTTCTTGAAGCAACTGTTGGCGGCCGAGCAGGCCGACAGGCCGTAGGCCTTGCGGAACGTCGCGAGGTCTGACGCGGCGTTCGGGTCGTCGTAGGCGTCGACGATCGCGACCGTCCGTCCGCCCGAGTGCAGGCCCGCCAGCTTGTAGGCCGACTGGATCTGACTCGGCCCGAGGCCGACCGGTCCGGACGTCAGTTGCGGCCCGAGCCCTTCGCCATGCGCGACCGCGGTCGCGAAGCAGCGCAGCGGCCCGCCGACGGTCACGTGCGCCGCGCCGAGGATCCGGTTGACGAGATTGTGGTTAGCAGGGTTGGCGCACGGCAGATCGACGAGCGCGCTCTGCGAGAGCAATTTGACCCCGAGCGCGTTCGCCGGAGACGCGCCCAGCATGCAGACGAGCAGGGCACCGGCAAGCACGAGGCCTGCTACGCGCGGGATGCGCGCAGCAACCTTCCGCTCCATGATTTCTACCTCCCGCGGCTGAATCGATGGACTAGATCTTGGAGCTTAGCTCAGGTCCGTCGATGGCGCGCCGGGTGCGGGCGCCGGGACCCGGCGCCCGCGTCGGCTCTAGAAGGCGCCGGTTCCGTCTGGGGTCCCGAGCCCGGTCGGCCCGTCCAGACCGGGCTCGGCGTTGCACTGGTCTGACACGGTGCAGGTCCCGTTCGAGCCGGTGGTGACGTCGTACAGCGACGCGGTATGGCTGTAGGCGTAGCTCGCGGAGGTGATCGAGCCGCTGTTACCGGCGAGCGCGTAGACCGAGGCGATCAGCGGCGAGCTGAGGCTCGTGCCGCCGACCTGGAGCCAGCCATCGGCCCCCGGCGCCAGGCCGAGCTCGAGCAGCCGCTTGCAGGTCGCGCTGGACCCGCAGTTGTTGGCCGTGTCGTAGATCCCGAGTCCGCTCGCCGGATCGGCGTCCGCCGAGACGTCCGCGACGAGCCTGTTCGAACAGCCCGCCTCCGTCTGCCAGCTCGGCTTCGGCTCATACGCCGAGCAGCCGCTGCCGGCGTCGCTCCATGCCTTCTCGGTCCAGCCGCGAGCGTTCGCCGCGGTCGTCAGGTTGGTGCCGCCGACGGCCGTGACGTAGCGCGATGAGGCCGGCCACTCGACGCCGTAGCCGTTGTCGCCGGAGCTGGCCGTGATCGCCACTCCCGGATGCTTGAAGTGGCTGTCGGAGGTGAGGATCGTCGAGTCCTCCGCTCCACCCCAGCTGTTCGAGACCGAAGCCACGCCGTGTGCGGTCGCGGCCGCATCCTCAGCCGCGTTGAGGTTGCTGGTCGACGGACTGTTCGCTTCGACCAGCAGGATGTGGCAGTCCGGACAGGCCGAGGAGACCGCGTCGAGGTCGAGGCTGATCTCGACCGACCAGCCGTAGTCGTTACGGGGCAGCGGGGTCGTGGCGCCGGTCTGGTTGACCTTCTTGAAGCAGCCGTTGGAGGTCGTACAGGCGGGAAGGTTGTACGTCGTGCGGAAGGTGTTGAGATCGGATGCCGCGGTCGGGTCGTTGTAGGCGTCGACGATCGCGACTCTTCGCCCGCCGGAGTGCAGGCCGGTCAGCTTATAGGCCGACTCGATCTGGCTCGGCCCGAGGCCGACCGGTCCGGTCGCGAGCTCCGGGCCCCGATGGTGGCCGTATGCCACGACGACGCCAAAGCACCGGAGCTGGCCGCCGGCCCTGACGTCCGCCGGCCGCTTGACCTTGGGCTTCAGGCGGGCGAGGTGCTTGTGCGCGTAACGCCTGGTGTCGATCTTGTGTGTCGAGAGAGCGTGGTTGGCGGGATTGCCGCAAGGCGTCGCCGCGCGTCCCTTGCCGTGCAGCAGGTGGTATGGCTTTGCACCGGCGCTCTGAGCGCCAAGCGTCAGCGCGAGCGCACCCGCGAGAATGATTCCAGTACAACAACGCGCTGCGCGCGCCAGCAGCGAATGCCCCAACATCCTTGGCCCCTCTTCATCGTCGTTGACGGGCGGAACCTAGCAGAGGGGTGTTGTCACGTCGAGGCCTGCTCAGCCTCGCCGGCGATGTCGCCTCCGGACTGCTCGAGCTCACGCTTGAGCACCTTCCCGGTCGAGTTACGGGGCAGCTCGTCGACGAACACGACCTCGCGCGGGACCTTGTAGTTGGCGAGGTTGTCCTTGACATAACCCTTGACCTCGTCCTCGCTCAGCTCGGCGCCGTCGCGGAGCACCGCGAATACCTTCAGCCGCTGACCGAACCTGTCGTCCTCCACCCCGATCGCGGCGGCTTCCTCGATCGCCTCGTGGCCCGCGAGCAGCTCCTCGACCTCCGCCGGGAACACGTTCTCTCCCCCGGAGACGATCATCTCATCGTCGCGGCCGTCGATGAACAAACGGCCCTCGCCGTCGAAATGACCGACGTCTCCCGAGGACATCAGGCCGCCAACCTCGTCCTTGCTGCCGCCGCCCGTGTAGCCCTCGAACTGCGACAGGTTGCCGACGAAGATGCGTCCGCTCTCGCCGGCCGGGAGCTCCTCGCCGCTCTCGTCGAGGATCTTGACGACCGAGCCACGCACCACCTTGCCGACGCAGCCGGGTTCGACTGCGAGATCGTCGGGAGTGGCGATCGTTGCGTACGCGACCTCGGTCGAGCCGTAGAGGTTGTAGATCACTGGGCCGAGCGCGGCGAGCGATCGTTTTGTCAGGTCGACCCCGAGCGCCGAGCCGCTGACGAACACGATCCGCAGGTTGGACAGATCTCGGGCTTTGATCGCATCCTCGCCGAGGTCGACGATCCGCCGCAGCATCACCGGCACGACGACGATCGCGCTCGCGCGGTTGCGCTCGAGGCTCTCGAGCGTTGCCTCGGGGTCGAAGCGCCGGCGGATGACGAGCGTGGAGCCGAGTGCGATCCCGACGATCGCCTGCATGAATCCCAGGGCGTGGAACATCGGCACGGACAGCTCTGTCACCTCGCGCGCCCGGAACGGAACCTTGCTGAGCAGGCCACCGATCAGCGCCAGCGACCGCGGCTCGGCCCGAGGTGCGCCCTTCGGGGTGCCCGTCGTCCCGCTCGTCAGGATTGTGATCCGGGGCGTCACACCCGGCTTCGGCGGCGCTTTGGCGTCAGCGCCGGCGATCAAGTCCTCGAGCGTGTCCACCGAGCCGTCATCGCCGTCGGTCCACGCGCGGAACCGCCCCCGCGGGGGCTCAACCCCGCCGAGCACGCTCGAGTACTCGTCGTCGTAAACGAGCAGGTCGGTCCCCTCGCGGCCCGCCACCTCGCGGATCTGCGGCCCGGCGAACGACGTGTTCAGAAGGATGATCCGGGCGCCGCACTTGGCTGCCGCGAAGACGGCGTCCAAGAAGCCGCGGTGGTTGCGGATCAGGAGCGCGACGCCCTCACCCGGCTGCAGCCCGCGCTCGCGCCAGGCGTTGGCGAGCGCGTTCGAGCGCCGATCGAGCTCGCGGTAGCTGAGCTCGCCCTTCTCGTCGACGATCGCGACGCGATCGCCGTGACGGATGCCGCCGGCCGCGATCGCGCCACCGAGCATCCCGAACCGCTCGAATGCCCGCAGCATCTGGGCGACGCGGTGCGGCATCTCCGGCGCGGCCATGCCGCTGCGCACGCATAGGGATGCGAAATAGGCCTCGTCGCCGAACCGCTCGACCAGCCTGGTCGTATCGGAGACGATCGCCTTGAGGTCGAGATCTAGGATCGCATGCTCCTCATCGCATCGGGACCATTCTTCCCACCAACTGCTGCACCCTAAGCGATTTCCTATGCGCGGCGCCGGGAAGGTTGCCGCTCCGCAGGCGTCAGCTTAAGCACGCAACCTTGAAAGGAGGGAGCTCTTTCATGCTCTCTATTCGTCGCTGGCTGCCCGGCCTATTGGCGATCGTCCCGATCGCGGCCGCGGTGCCGGCTACAGCGTCTGCCAGGCAGGCATTCATCGACAGCTTCCACAAGATCCAGACGCTGTCATCGACCGTCCCGACCGGCGGGCCCGCCAAGGGCGACGTCAACCCCTACGGCGTCGCGGTCGTCCATCGCAGCATGGGCGACCTGGTGCGCGGCGACGTACTGGTCAGCAACTTCAACGACGGCAAGAACGAGCAGGGCACCGGCACGAGCATCGTCGAGGTCTCGCCGGGCGGCTCGGCGCACGTAATCGCGATCGTCCCGCGCCCGACGAAGGCGCCGGTCGTGGGACTGACAACCGCGCTGGCGGCGCTGCGCAGCGGTTACGTGGTCGTCGGCAGTCTGCCTGCGCCCGGGGGGATGGGCGCCAACGCGACCGCCGGCGCGCTGAGCATCCTCAATGCAAACGGCAAGGTCGTCGAGACGATCAAGGGCCACCACATCAACGGCCCGTGGGACATGACCGCGGTCGACCACGGCAGCCGGGTGGTGCTGTTCGTCACCAACGTGCTGAACGGCACGGTCGCCGCCGGCGGCAAGAACGTCGCCCGCGGAACCGTCGTCCGGATCGTGCTGCGGATTCGTCACGGCCACGCTCCCAAGGTCGTCTCCGACGCCGTGATCGCCAGTGGCTTCACCGAGCACACCGACCCGAACGCGCTCGTCGTCGGCCCGACCGGCGTCGGCCTCGGCCGGCGCGGTGAGCTGTTCGTCGCCGACTCGGCCAACAACCGGATCGCAGGGATCCCGCACGCCCTGACACGCACCAGCGCGATCGGCGGCGGCGGCCGGACGGTTACCTCGGGCTCGCACCTGAACGACCCGCTCGGACTGACGATCGCCCCGAATGGCGACGTCGTCAGCGCCAATGGCGCCGACGGCAAGATCGTCGAAACCACGCCCGGCGGCAAGCAGATCGCGAACAAGACGCTCGTCGCCAACGGCGGCGGCGACCTGTTCGGGCTGGCCGTCGCCCCAGGTGCGCGCGGGCTGTACTTCGTCGACGACGCGGGCAGCGGCCCCGCGGCCAACGCGCTGCAGCTGCTGCACTGACCCGGGTTTCGGTCCGCGGAGCGCAGCAGCGAGGCTCCGCGGACCGCGCCGGGCCGTAGCGGTTTGTTTGCCGGGCGGTGGGTAGTACCAGACGATGCCCACCGAGAAGACGCTCAATCAACGCGATGCCAAGCTCGTCCAGTGGCTGGGTGAGGCCTATGCCAAGGAGGCCGAGCTCGAAGCCGATCTGACGGCGCACATCGCACTCACGCAAAAGCAGGCGTATGAGAAGCGGCTGCGAACACACCTAACCGAGACGAAGGCCCACAAGCGCGCGGTCGCATCGCGGATCAAGCAGCTCGGAGGCGCGGCGCCGAGCCCGATCACCATCCCCGGCGTTCCGAACGCGGTCGGGGAGGTTGCCGGCAAGGCCGTCGCGGCCGTCAAGGGTCAGGTCGGAACAGCCCGCGCGGCCGTCTCGAGCCAGGCCGAGACCCACCTCCGCAACGTCCAGGACGAGCTCCGCGAGGAGCACGTCGAGATCGCGCTGTACGCGCGGATTGAAGTGTTTGCGACCGAGGTCGGCGACCGCGACACGGCGCAGCTGGCCAAGAGCATTCGCCGCGAGGAGGAGCGGATGGCCAAGTACCTCGACGCCGAGCTCGGGCGGTTGGTCAGAGACGTGGTCCGTGCCGAGGTCCCGCGCGATCAGCGTCCGACGCAGGGCCGCAGCCGCCGCACGGCACGGACCTCGCGCAATTCGCGGACGAGTGCGACGCGGCGGACGACCCGGCCGAGGGCCGGCGCCGGCGCCGGCGCGAGCTAGACGGGATCCAGAGCCTCGAGCCGTCGCCCAGCGTCGGCCATGTCCTGGTCGTAGGCGACAAGGTCGGGGAACGCGAGCACGATCGCGCCGACCCCAGCGATGCACGCGAGCCCGCCGCTGGCGACCGAGATCGTGGCCGAGGTCAGGCCGGCGACGAGTCCTGACTCGATGTCGCCCAGCCGGGGCCCGCTCGTGACGACCAGGCTGTAGACCGAGCTCATCCGCCCTCGCAGCGAGTCGGGGGTGACCGTCTGGTTGATCGTCGCGCGGCAGAAGGCGCTGATGCCGTCGGAGAAGCCCGCGACCGCGAGTAGCACCATGCCGAGTCCGAGCGTACGGACGAACCCGAGCAGCACGATCGCGACGCCCCATCCGAGCACCGCGACGATCACGACTCGACCGAGCCGCCGGACGCCGGTCGCCCAGCCCGAGGTCAGTACGGCGAGCGTGCCGCCGGCGGACAGCGCCGCGTAAAGCAGGCCGGTACCGCTCGCGCCCGAGTGGTAGACGGTCAGCGACAGTACGGCGAACAGCGATCGCGGCCAGCCGAACGTCATCGCGACGAGGTCGATCGCGAAGCTGCCCGACAGCGCGTTGTTGGATCGCACGAACCGCAGCCCCTCTGCGATCGAGTGGCCGACCGCCTGGCTGCGCTCGGTGATGTGGGGCCGCTGGGGGCCGATCGCGACGGCAACCCCCAGCATCGCAAGGCAGCTGACGGCATCGATCACGTAGGTGACGCCAACGCCGCTCGCCTCGATGATCAGCCCTCCGAACGCCGGCCCGATGATCCCGGTCGCCTGGTACATCCCATAGTTGAGCGCGAGCCCCGAGCGCAGGTCGCGCGGAGCGAGCAGGCCCGGGATGATCGACGACCGGGTGACGTTGTCCAGCGCGGAGCTCCCGGCGAGCAGCCCGCCGAGCACCAGCACCAGCACGACCGGCGGGTTGCCGAGGAACGCGGCCAGCGCCAGCGCGACGGCGGCGGCGATCACGCCTGCCTGGGCGACGGCGAGCACGATCCGGCGGTCCATTCGATCGGCGAACGCGCCGCCGAGCAGCGAGACGACGATCATCGGGCCGAGCTCGAACGCGCCCAGCAGTCCGACCAGGGCAGGCGAGTGCGACAGCACGTAGATCTGGTAGGGCAGCGCGACCAGCGCCGCCTGGGTCCCGAGGTTCGAGATCGTCTCGCCGATGATCAGCAGCCGGAACTTCCGCGAGCGCCGCATCGGCGTGAGGTCGATCGCGATCCGCTTGATCAGGGCGAGCACGCCCCCGATCGTCTAATCCCCCTCTGCCAGGCGCCGGAGCCGGCGCCGGCGCGCAGGGTCCAGTGTCGAGAGGCTCTTCGCGAATTGCGCGAGCGCGACGTCGCCAAACTCATCGACGAGGTCGCGGACCTCGGCCCCGGCACGACGCTCCTGGTACTGCTCGCGCGTGATCCGGGGCACGTACCGGTCAAGGCGGCCCGCGCGCGTGCGCGCGAGTAGGCCCTTGTCGTCGAGCCGGCGCATGACCGTCATGTAGGTCGTGTAGGCGCGGGCCGAGCGCTGCCTTTGGTTGAGCGCCTCCATCACGAGCTTGACCGTGGTCTCCCCCTGGCGCCAGACCTCGTCCATGATCTCGGCCTCGAGCTCGTGCAGCGCGGGCGGCACCTGACCGGGCGATCCCCTGCCTCCCGACCCGCGTGGCCTTGGCACTGGAGGCCTACCTCGCCGCCCGCAGGCGCCGCATCGCGAGCAGCGCGAGCGCCACTGGGAGCGCGGCCAGCACGACCACGCAGGGGCGACTCGAGAGGAACGGGAGCGCGAGCGTGGCGCCGCCGCTGGCAACCCTGCCGGCGAGGGCCGCGGTCGCGGCGAGCAAAGCGATCGATGCCGCGGCGACGGCGCACAGCAGTGCCGGAAACGCGAGTGCGGGAGCCTCGCCCAGCAGCGAGTCGACGCGAGCCGGATCGACCCCGACGGAGTCGCCGGCGGCGTCGGCGTCGGCGTCGGCGTCGGCGTCGGCGTCGGCGTCGGCGTCGGCGAAGCTGAGCATCGCGCTCGCGAGCGCCGCGCGAGAACCGGGCGAGCTGGCCACCGCCCGCTGGTCGGCGCCGAGCTCGGCCGCGATTGCCTGCGATCCCGTCAGCTGCGCCAGCCCCGGCACGAAACGCAGCGCGCGACCGACCGCGCGAGCCGTCGCAAGGCGCAGCGGATCGCGACGGCGGACGTGTTCGCGCTCGTGCTCGAGCACCGCCTGCAGCGCGGCTGGCTCGAGCAGCGCGAGAGCCCCGGTGGAGATGAAGACGCGAGGGCGGATCAGGCCGGCGCACAGCGCTCGCGGGCGCTCGTCGGCAAATACCCAGGCGTCCTGCAGCGCGATCGGCGCGCGGCGGTCGAGCCGGCGCCGCACCCGATCGACCGCGAGCAGCTCGCGCACCGCCACGACGATCATCGTCGTCAGGGTGTAGAGCCCGAGCCCGGCGAGCACGAGGACGATCACCGCGTCGGCGTTGGCGGCCGGATAGGCGACCGGCAAACCGAGGATCGTGACGTGGTCGGAGCTCGCGCCCGGGCCGATCCGCCAAGCCTCGAGCACGCGCGTCAACACGAACACCGAGGCCACGAGGCCCAGCGCCCCAAGAAACAGCCACGCGCGAGAGATTCGTGCCGAGATCGAGGTCATCTGCTGCGTGCCGAGATCGAGGTCATCTGCTGCGTGCCGAGATCGAGGTCATCTGCTACGCAGCATCGTAGCCAAGCTGGTCTACGAGGCACTGTAGTACTATGGTGCCTAGTAGATGAGCCGACCGACAGACCATCTTCCCGGGAACTTCGAGGGCGAGACGATCTCGCGGCGGCGGTTCATGGCCGGCGCGGCAGCGGCGGCGGGCACGGCCGCGCTCGCGGCGACCGCGCTGCCGGCACTGGGATTCGCGACCGGGCCGGTGTTCGCCACTGCGGCGGCGAGCTGGCAGGACATCGGTCCACTGTCGCGCTACACGGCGACGAACTACGTGCCGGTCGTGATCGAGATCGAGCCGGGGGTCGGCGAGGCCGGCAACTCGATCGCCTATGTCCGCAGGCACGACCAGAGCATCGATGGCCCCGTCAAGGATCGCTACGACCACGTGATCGCACTGTCCTCGCGCTGCGTCCACGTCGGCTGCCCGGTCCGCTACGTGGAGGCCGCGGCTTCGTTCGTCTGCCCTTGCCACGGCGGCGTCTACGACTTCCGGGGGATCCGCACCGGTGGGCCGCCACCGCGGCCGCTCGACCGCTTCTACACGCTTGTCCGCGACGGGCGCGTGCTGATCGGTCCGCGCTACAGCGTCAACTCCGAGCTCGAGCGCTTCTCCCCGCGCGACCCGGGCGAGCCGCTCGACGGGATCGGCCAGTTTCTGTATCCCGCGAGACCCTCGACCCCGCCCGCGCCCCCCGGCGCACGGTCGTAGGTAGTCGCTCGGGCCGCCAACAGGGCGGTGAAACCCTGGCCCAGCGGGTAGCACCGACTTATGTCCGAGGTGAAATTGAACTGGTCGCAGGCCCGGGTCTCGCACGGGAAGCTCGAGGTCGAGCTCGCCGGCGACCCGCCGGACGACTTCAAGCACAGCTTCGAGAGCACCGCCAGGCTGCTCGGCGGAGGCGACTGGGGAAGGGTGCGCCTGAAGAAGCGCAAGGTGACGATCAAGGACGTCGGCCGCGGCTCGGAGGCGAAGCTCCATCACTATCTCGAGAGCGTCGTCGAGCAGGCCAACGCGAATCACCGCGACCGATCGCCAGACCAGCCGAGCGGCGGCGGTGAGCCGAGCGGCGACAGTGAGCCGAGCGGGCTCGATGCCGAGATGACCGAAGCGTTCCGGTCGTTCGCACATCACCGCGACGAGCAGCAGCCCGGCTGAGACGCGGGCGCCGGTCGGCCCGCGACCACGAATGCTGCGGTTCTGCTAGGAACCGCTTCTTGCTGTCAGTCGCAGCTCAGCGGCGAGGGCGCCCGGAGGCTCGAACCTCGCTACCGGCGATCGCGTTACTAGCCGCGATCTGCCTCGCGTCCGTGCTGGTCCTGGTGCTGCTCGGTACCAGGCTGACGTTCTTCAACGACGACTGGTACTTCCTCCTGCAGCGGCCCGGGCTCGAGTCGCACGGCGGCCTCGATGTGTTGCTGGCGCCGCACAACAGCCAGTCGGTGCTGCTGACCGCGCTCGCCTACAAGCTGCTGGTCGCGGTTTTCGGACTGGGCTCGCAGGTGCCGTTCCGAATCGTGCTTGCGCTCGCGCTCGCAACCGCCGGCGTGTTCATCTACCTGCTGGTCAGCGCTCGAGCCGGGGCCGTGATCGGGCTGGCGGCGGCTGCGGTGATCGTGTTCCTCGGGTGCGCGTGGGAGGACCTGCTGTTCTTCGCCTCGCTCGATCTGGTCGGCTCACTCGCAACCGGGCTCGGCGCGCTCTGGGCCCTGCAACGGGACAGTCCGCGTCGCAACGCGCTCGGCTGCGTGCTGCTGCTCGGCTCGGTCGGCTTCTCCAATGTCGGCGTGCCGTTCGCCGTCGGGGCGGTGATCGCGATCGCCCTCCGGCGGCGACCGGGACAGCTGTGGATCGTCGCGGTCCCGGCGATCCTGTTCGCGCTCTGGTGGCTGCTGTACGGCACCAAGCAAACCTCGCACCTGTCGAGCTCGAACATCGAGCACCTGCCGCGGTACGTGTACCAGTCGCTGACGTTTGCGGTGGCCTCCGCGACGGGCGCCAACCGGGGCTCGGTGCCGGCTACGCTGCGCCGCGGCCACATCGAACTCGCGGTCCTGGTGGTGGTGATCGTCGTGTGCCTGTTCAGAGGGTGGCGGCCGCGCGCGAGCGCGCTCGTCCCCGCGAGCGCGCTGCTCGCGTTCTGGCTGCTGACCGGCGCCAGCTACTACTTTGGGCGCGAGCCCTCGGCCAGCCGCTACCAGCTGATCGACGCCGCGCTACTGATCGTGCTGGCGGCCGAGCTGTATGAGCCGCCGCGCTGGGAGGCCGCGGTCAACGCGATTGTCGTGCTGGCCGCGATCTTCGTCGTATGGTCGAACATCGACGGAGGGCTGAGCTATGGCTACCGCTTCATGCGCGCCCAGTCGGGCTTCGTCAAGGCGGACCTCGCCGCGCTCGAGCTCGGCCGCCCGCTGACCCCGCCGAGCCTCCGGCTGCTCGAGCTCAACGCGCTGAACCCATTCCTGTCCGGCGTCACCGCCGGCCGGCTGTTCGATGAGACGGCCGCGCACGGCCAGGTCCCGGCCTACTCGGTGGCGCAGCTCGCGAGCGCCCCGCCGAGCCAACGGCAGGCAGCGGACAGCGTGCTCGCGCTGGCCGAGCGGATGGCCCCGATCAGGATCCCGGCGCGCTCCAGGCTCCCTGGAGGGTGCACGCGACTGCTCGCGAGCGGCCGCGCCGCGAGCCCCGAGCTGATCGTCCATCCGGGTCGATGGTCGTTGCGCGACATCGGGCGCGGCGTGCTCGCGGTCGGGCTGCGCCGGTTCGCGCCCCCCGGTGAGCCGAAGTACGTCACGCTGCTCGGGCACGGAGCGGCCGCGCGGCTGATGGTTCCGAACGACGGCATCCTGCTGCCGTGGCGGCTCAGCGCCAAGGGGATCGACGGCGCCGCACTCGAGGTCTGCCGGGGCTAGCCGGTTGCGCGCGCGGCCCGCGCGGTCAGCGCCGCTCCTTGACCGACAGCGCCGCGTTCGCCTCCTCGGTCTGAGCGAGCATCGCGTAGGCGAGACGCTCGAGCCCCAGGCCGGCCGTCCGCGATGCCTCGGGCATCGCATCGATCACCTCTCGCGTGACGCTGACCGCGAGCCGCGGCAGGGTCGCGATCCGTTCGGCCAGCTCGAGCGCCCGCTGCAGCGCGGTGCCCTCGGGCACGATCTCGGTCACGACGCCGAGCCGAAGCGCATCGTCGGCGCCGATTCGCTCGCGCAGCAGGATCAGCTCCTTGGCGGCGGCCGGTCCGAGCAGTCGCACCAGCCGGTGGGCGCCTCCCCAGCTCGGCAGGATCCCGAGCGCGACCTCGGGCAGCGCGAACTTAGCGGTCGGATCGGCGATCCGGAAGTCGGTCGCGAGCGCAAGCTCGAACCCTCCGCCAACGCAATGGCCCGCGATCGCGCTGAAGCTCGGCATCGGCAGGTCGGCGACGCGCTCGGCGAAGTCACCGGTCGCGCGGTAGGAGGCGATGATCGCGTCCGGATCGAGGCCCCGCATCTCGTTCAGATCGGCACCGGCCGAGAACACGCGCGGACCACCGGTGAAGATCACCGCCGGCGCCTTGAGCAGCTCCGGCCGCTCGAGCGCGTCGCACAGCTCGCGTTCGAGCTCGAGTGAGATCGCGTTGAGCTTGCGCTCGCGCCGCAGGGTCACGACGCAGGCTTGCGGATGAGCCTGCACCGAAACGAGCTCAGACATTGGCGACCGCACCCTCGGGCAGACCGGCGCCGAACTGAATCAGTCCGTCGAGGCCACGCTTGGCGACGTCGTTGGCGACGATCAGACGCTGGATCTCCGAGGTCCCCTCCCAGATGCGATCGACGCGGATATCGCGATACAGCCGCTCGACTGGGTTCTCGCGCATGTAGCCGCGGCCGCCGAAGATCTGCACGGCACGGTCGATCACCCGACCGGCCGCCTCGGATCCGGTCAGCTTGACCATCGCCGCCTTCGCGTGAAGCTGCTTGCGCGGCAGCCCGGCACTGGCCTCCCACGCGACCTGATGGGTCAGCGCGCGGCAAAGCGCGATGTCGCTGACGCTGTCGGCGATCATCGCTGCGATCAGCTGATGCGAGGCGATCGGCGCGCCTGACTGGACGCGTTCGTTGGCCCAATCCGAGGCCAGCCGCAGGGCGCGCTCGGCCGCTCCGGTCGCGCGGGCGGCGATCATCAGGCGCTCCTCGACGAACCACTCGCGCGTGAGTTCATACCCCTCGCCGATCTCGCCGAGGATCCGCTCCGGTCCGACCGCGACGTGGTCGAACACGAACTCAGGGTGCTCGAACACGAACGTGTGCATGTATGCGGGGGTGCGCTTGACGCTGACACCCGGGAGGTCCTTGTCGACGAGGAACAGTGTCGGCGCTCGCTCGGGACCGACGAGTGCCTGCACGATCAGGAAGTCGGCGACGTCACCGACGGTCACGAACCACTTCTCACCGCTCACGCGATAGCCGGAGCCGTCGCGCTCGGCGACGGTCTCGATCAGCGATGGGTCGGACCCCGCCTTCTCTTCGGTCACGGCAAAGCAGTCGCGCCGCTCGCCGGCGATCGCCGGGATCAGGTAGCGCTCGCGCTGCTCGGGCGTGCAGTGCCGCAGCGCGTTGGCGGGCCGCCAGACGGCATCCCAGATCGCGTTCGTGAGCTGGCCGAGCCGCTCTTGCACGATCACCTGCTCGAACACCGACAGGCCCTGGCCACCCCACTCGGTCGGCATGTTGATCGCGTTCAGCTCGTGGTCGAGCGTCAGCTCGCGGATCCGCGCCAGCGATTCGGGGGGGAGTCCACGTCCCTCCTCGCAGGGCTCCTCGAATGGGATCAGCGCCTCGGTCAGGCGGTTGGCGCGATCGCGCAGGGCGAGCTGGTCGGGGGTGTAGGTGAACTCCATTGTGTGGACTCCTGTGTCGGGGTGGCACTGACGAAACGCGCGTCGAGCGCGAGCACCTCAGCGGGGGTGAGGAGCAGGGGGTTGATCTCGAGCTCTGCGAGCTCGGGGTGGGCGGCAGCAAACCGCGAGAGCGCCGCCAGCGCGGCGGCGGCCGCAGTAAGCGCCAGCGCGGGACGGCCGCGCACGCCGAGCAGCAGCGGGGCAATCCGCAGCGAGCGCAGCATCGCCTCGGCCTGGGGCTCGGTCACGGGGGCGAGCGCGACGGCCGTGTCGCGGAAGACCTCCGCGTGGATGCCGCCGCTCCCGACCAGCGCGATCGGGCCGAAGCGCGCATCCCAGCGCGCGCCGATCAGAAGCTCGATTCCGTCGGCGCTCGCCGCCATCCGCTCGACCGAGCAGCGATCGGGGCGCAGGCCGGCGTGGATCTCGTCGTAGGCCTCGAGCAGCTCGGTCTCGCTCTCAATCCCCAGGCGCACACCGCCGCCCTCGGACTTGTGCAAGGCGCCGAGGGCCTTGAGGACGACCGGATACACGAGCTTGCCCGCGGCGGCCGCCGCCTCGGACCTGGTCCGGACTGTGGCAGCCGCGACGAACGGCACACCCGCGTCGGCGAGCGACGCTCTCGCCGACTCATAGCTCGTCTCGGCGGTCGGCGGCGCGGGGGGCCCGATCTCGGGCACGGCGGCCGGGCGGTGCGTTCCGTGTTCGATCAGCGCCCGAAGTGCGCCGCTGGCCTGTTCGACCGTCTCGTACACCGGTACGCCCGATTCGCGCAGGGCGAGGGCCGCGGCACTGCGCGGGTACATTGTGTGGGCGACGATCGGCTTGCGCGTGGCGCGCGCCGCCTCGCCAAGCGCGGCGCCGGCGCGAACCTCCTCGAGCTCGAGCTCGGCGCCGTATTCGGCGTAACCGCCGAAGTAGCCGGTCAGCAGCACCGCGTCGAGCTCGCCCGAGCCGGCGAGCTGCAGCGCGATGCGCGAGAACGTCGATAGATCCTGCTCGGCGCCGCCGGCGAGGTCGATCGGGTTGAGCACGGCGGCACCGGCGGGCAGCTGGTCGCGCAGCGAGTCGGCCAGCGGCGCGGAGCACTCGGGGACGTCGAGGCCGTCACGGACCGCGATCGCGGCGCCGACACTGCCGTGCCCGCCGCCGTCGGACAGAACGGCCACGCGCTTGCCGCCCGCGGGCGGGCAGCGGAGCAGCGCCTGCGCCGCGTCGACCATCTGGCGCGGGGTCGCAAGCCGGATGATCCCTGCCGCGTCGCAGGCGGCGTCGATTGCGGCGCCGTCGCTCGCGAGCGCGCCGGTGTGTGAGCGCACGGCCCTGGTGGTCGCGTCGTCGTGTTCGATCGCGAGCGCGAGCACAGGCTTGCCGGCAGCCCGAGCGCGCGCGGCGGCGCGCGCGAGCGCACGGCCGTCGCGGAAATCCTCGACGTACAGCATGATCAGCTCGGTCTCGTCGTGCCGTGCAAGGTCGTCGAGCAGCTCGGCCGCGGTCAGGTCGGCTTGGTTGCCCAGCGAGGCAAAGCGCGAGAATCCGAGCCCCTCGGGCTCGGCCAGCCGACCGAGCTCGAGCGCGAGGTTGCCGCTCTGCGAGATCAGACCGATCGTGCCGGGCGGCAGTGGATTCGAGGTCAGATGAAGGTGCTCACTCGAGTCGAGCACGCCGAGGCAATTGGGACCGAGCAGAACTGCGCCGGCCTCGCGCACGCGAGCCGCCAGCGAGGCCTCGAACGCGCGCGCATCGGACCCCTCGCTGGTGCCCGCGCTGATCGCGACGATCGCCCCCGCGCCGGCCGACAGCGCATCATCGACCGCCTCTGCAAGCGCCGCAATCGGAACCGCGATCACGACCAGCTCGGGGGCCTGCGGCAGCTCGGCGAGCGTCACGTAAGCGGCGCGGCCGAGCACCTCGCCACCGCGGCGGTTGACCAGATAGGCCGGGCGGCGGTGCTCCGCCTCCAGCGCGCCGCGGGCGAGCCAGTGGCCCCATTTGCGTGGATCCTCGGAGGCGCCGATGACCGCCACCGACGAGGGCGCGAACAGCGAGTTCAGCGAGCGGCCGGTCATCGCGGCGGCCGCTCGGCCAGCCCCCACGCGTCGCTGCCGCCGTCGATCGCGATCGTCGTGCCGGTGATGTATGCGCCCGCCGGACTCGCGAGGAAGGCGATCAGACCGGCGACGTCCTGCGGTGTGCCCAGGCGCCCCAGCGGGATCGACGACTGCCACCGCTCGATCGCCTCCTCGCCGTACTGCTCGAGCCCCTCGCTGGTAACCGTCCCGACCGCGAGACAGACCGTGCGGATCCCGTGAACGCTCCACTCGAGCGCGAGTCCCGACGCGAGGTTGGCGACGGCCGCACGCGTCGCGGAGGCGTGCGCGAACCCGGGGAGCCCACGCAGTGGGCTGAAGCCGATGAACACGATCAGCCCGCCGCTCGCTGGGATCATCGCCCGGGTGGCCACCTCACGCGTGATCGTCCAGGTTGCGTCGAGGTTGAGCCGCTCCACCGCGCGCCAGCCGCTGTCGCTGATCTCCTCGGCCGGGGCGGTGAACTGACCGCCGGCGTTGTTGACCAGAACGTCGATCGTGCCGAAGCGCGCGATCGACTCGTCGAGCACCCGCGAGACCTGCTCGGGCTGGCGGATGTCGGCGCTCAGCGCCAGACATTTTCCGCCCGCTCGCTCGATCGCTCCGGCGGTCGCGCGCAGCGGCGCCTCGCGGCGCCCGCAGACGATCACCGCAGCGCCGGTCGCGGCCAACTCCTCGGCCGTTGCTCGCCCGATCCCGGTCCCGCCGCCGGTCACGAGCGCGACGCGGCCGGCGTTGGCGTCAGGGCGTAGGACGGAGCGGGGCTGTGCCGCCGCGGCCACTGCTCGCCGAGTTGACTTCCATCGCGGGCGAGAGTATAAGCGCCCCTTCAAACCTTCGTTTGGAATGACCGTTTGAAGCTGGAGGAGAGTTGTTGACGAGCGAGATGCAACGCCGCCCGAGGCGGCGACTCGACGCCGTTCGCCGTCCCCACATCCTTGCCACCGCGGTCGAGCTGATCCGCGAGAAGGGTCTGTGGACCGTTCGCATCTCCGACATCGCGAAGCGGGCCGGGATGAGCCCCGCCAACGTCGTCTACTACTTCGGCAGCAAGGATCAGCTGCTCGCGGAGGCGATCAGCGACGCCGACGATGCGTTCTACGATCGCCTCGGCGAGGAGTTGCCGCAGATCGGGACGGCAGCCGAGCGCCTCGCCCGGCTGGTCGTCCGCTCGAGCACGAGCGATTGGCTGCTGTGGGTCGACCTGTGGGTGTACGCCCGCTTCCATCCGGACACGGCCGTCGCGCAGCGTGGTTTTCACTTGCGGTGGCGGCGCTCGATCCAGACGATCGTCGAGTTCGGCGTCGAGACCGGCGAGTGGAAGGCGGACGAGCCGGCGGGCGTGTCGCAGCGACTCGCGGCGGTCAGCGACGGCCTCGCCGTCCACATGCTGCTCGGCGACCCCGACCACTCGCGCGAGCAGTACGTGACGATGTTCCTGACCGCCGCCTCGCTCGAGCTCGCGTTCGATCTCGCCGAGCTCGAGCGCGCTGCCGCCGAATGCCCGCTGCCGGAGCTCCCGGCGTGAGCCCGACCGCGGTCGACGCCGCCGCCGCGGAAACTGCACGGCTCGGGGTCCATCGAGCGATCGACCCGCCGGGGACGCTCGTTCATCTCGCGCGCGCGCTCGACGCGGTCTCCCCCGCGAACGAGTACGAGGCCGAGATCGACGTCCGGATGCTGGGAGTCGACGCCACCAGCTTCGGCGTGATCCGCCGGCGCTGTGACGCCGATCCGCAGCGGATGGCCGGAACGATCGCCCAGATCGTCGCCGAGCACGGCAAGCTCCAGAACCCCTGGACGGGCTCGGGCGGAGTTCTGATCGGGACCGTCCGGAGCGTCGGCGAGCGCCGGCGGGGACCGACGCCGGGGCAGCTGGTGGTGCCGCTTGCGTCGCTGATCGCGATACCGCTACGACTCGATTCGGTCGGCCCCGTCGATCCGACCAATCCCCAGGTGCCTGTCCGCGGCCGCGCGATTGTCACCGGCGCGATGCTGTGCGCCGAGGTCCCCGACGACATGCCCCAGCCGGTCGCGCTCGCGGCACTCGACGTCTACCCGGTCGCATCGCACGCGCGCAGGCTGGCGGCGCCCGGCGGCCACGTCCTGATCCTCGGAGCGGGTCACGCCGGACTGCTCGCGCTCGCCGCGGCCCGTGCCGCGGTCGGACCCGAGGGCACGGTCAGCTGTGTCGACGTCTCGCCGGCGGCACTCGCACGCGCTGCCGCGATCGACCCGACGGCGACGGTGCTCGCCGGCGATGTCACCGAGCCTGTGGCGATCGCGGGCGCGCTCTCAGGGCGCGGCCTCGCCCCCGCCGAGCTGACCTTGTCGTGCACGAGCGTCGAGGGCGCGGAGGGAGCGGCGATGCTGGCGACATCACGCCACGGAACGGTGGTGTTCTTCTCGACCGCGACACGGTTCGCGTCCGCCGCACTGGGCGCCGACGCGATCGGCAGCCAGGCGACGTTGCTGATCCCGTCGGGCTTGACCGACGACCGCGGGCAGTACGCGTTCGAACTGCTGCGAACCGTGGCGCCGCTCCGAGCGGCGTTCGAGGGGAGCCTGTGACCGATCCGATCCCCTCGATGGCGGGCCTGCCACGCAAGCACTACGGCGAGCACACCTGGCTCGAGCTGCGCGAGCTCTCGCAACGGGAGGATCTGGTCATCGTGATTCCGACCGCGACGCTCGAGGACCACGGCTACCACCTGCCGGTCGACACCGACGTGCGGTTGATCGAGGCGGTCGCCGGCGGCGCGGTCGAGCGGTTCAATCGCGAGGCCGGTCCCGGGGCGATGCTGTTCCCGACCGCCGTACACGGCTACACCCCCCACCACATGGACTTTCCCGGCACCGTGACGCTGCGCTGGAACGTGTTCGTCGAGTCGCTGCTGGATTGCACGCGCAGCCTCTGCCGCCACGGCTTTGATCGGATCCTGCTGCTCAACGGGCACGGTTCGAACGCCCCGCTGGTCGACATCGCCGCGAGGCTGACCAACCTCGAGCATCGCGGTGCGGTCTGTCTCGCCTCGACTCTGTACCTGACCACGCCCGAGTCGGCCGAGCTGCTCGCGCGCGAGCGCGACAGTGGACCCGGCGGGATGTCGCACGCTTGCGAGCTCGAGACCTCGATGTACCTTGCGATCGCGCCCGAGCTCGTGCAGATGGACAAGGCCGTCCGCGAGGTCCCCGATTGGAACGAGAACGTGTTCAGCGACTGGCCGGGCGCCGGACCGCTGTCCTACATGCCCCATTGGAGCGGACTCAGCGAGTCCGGGGTGATGGGCGATGCGACTGCGGCGAGCGCCGGCAAGGGGGAGGCGTTCCTGACACGGGCACAGGAGGAGGCTGCCGGGTTCATCGCGGAGGCGGCGCACCGCCCCCGGACGCCCGGGCGCGATCGACATACCGACGAAAGGCGGCGAGCGAATGGCCGGTGAGGTGACCCTGGTCGAGCTGACCAAGCGCTTTGGAAGCGTGGTCGCGGTCGACGCGATCGACCTGCACGTGGACGGCGGCGAGTTCTTCTCGCTGCTGGGCCCGTCGGGATGCGGCAAGACCACGACGCTGCGCATGGTCGCCGGCTTCGAAGAGCCCTCCTCCGGCCAGATCATGCTCGACGGGGTCGACGTCGCGGATCGGCCGCCGTACAAGCGCAACGTCAACACGGTCTTCCAGAGCTATGCCCTGTTCCCGCATCTTCGAGTGTTCGACAACGTCGCCTTCGGCCTGCGGCGTAGCGGCGTCGCCAAGGCCGAGGTCAAGCGGCGTGTGGCGGACGCGCTCGCCCAGGTCGAGTTGACCGGCTACGAGCGCCGCAAGCCGGCGCAGCTGTCCGGCGGCCAGCAGCAGCGCGTGGCGCTGGCGCGCGCGCTGGTGTTGCGCCCGGCGGTGGTCCTGCTCGACGAGCCGCTCGGCGCGCTCGACGCGCAGATCAGGCGCTCGCTGCAGATCGAGCTCAAGGCGCTCCAGGAGGAGGTCGGCCTGACCTTCATCTACGTCACCCACGACCAGGAGGAGGCGCTGACGATGAGCGACCGCCTGGCGGTCATGCACGATGGGCGGATCGAGCAACTCGGGCGGCCCAAGGATGTCTACGAACAGCCGAACACGACGTTCGTCGCGTCGTTCCTGGGGATCTCGAACCTGATCAGCGGCGAGATCAGCTCGACGGTAGGAGACCGCTGCGTGGTGCAGGTGGGCGAGTTCGAGCTTCACGCGATGCAGGGGAGCATCACCGCCAAGGGCAAGACGAAGCTGATGATCCGGCCGGAGCGAGTCCGGCTTCAGGCGCACGACGCGCGTGGCGAGAACCTGATCCCAGGGATCGTCGAGCGCGTCGTCTATCGAGGAAACGCCGACCAGGTGTTCATCCGCCTGCCCGGCGGGGACCAGGTGCAGTCGCTGGTCCAGAACGTTGGCGGACAACAGAACCGCGAAGCGGGAGACGCGGTGCGGGTGCACCTGCCGGCGGAGGCACTGCGGGTCCTCGCCGACACCGGAGCGGCAGACGAGGGGAATGAGGAGCACGGAGCGGGGTCCAAGGACCTCGTCAGCGCATAGCAACACGGCAACAGGAGAGGACATGAATCAGATCAACCGGCGTGACTTCCTAGGCACTGGAGTCGCCCTCGGCGGCGCGGCGCTGTTGGCCGGCTGCGGTTCGAGCGGCTCGAGCTCGTCAGCCCAGACCACCCCGCTGAGCAAGCGCCCGCCGATCAGCAAGGAGCCCGGCAAACTCTCGATCCTCGAGTGGGGCGGCTACGAAGCCGGCGGGACCTCGGCTCAGACCTCGGGGCTGTGGGCCGGAACTCCATATACCAAGGAGTTCGGCAAGCACTCAGTCGTCTACACCTACATCGTCAACGACGACCAGTCACTGAGCAAGGCCTCGACCAGCGGTCCGTTCGACATCATGCACCCCTGCAACGAGATGCTTCCGAGCTTCGTCTCGCAGGGGCTGATCCAGCCTTGGGACACGAGCCTGCTGCCGAGCTTCAAGAACCTCAACCCGTTCCTGGTCGAGAAGGGCCAGATCAACGGCAAGCAGTACATGATCCCGTGGGACTGGGGCTATGCCAGCCTGCTGTACCGCTCCGACAAGATCGCGCCCGCCGACGCAACCGGCTGGGAGCTGGCCTGGAACCCGAAGTACAAGGACCGGATCTCGCTGTGGGACGGCTCCGGTTCGAACATGGAAGTCGCCGCGCTGAAGCTCGGCTACCACAACATGGACACGATGAGCGACAGCCAGATCCAGGCGGCGAAGAACACGCTGATCGCGCAGAAGCCGCTGAACAAGTTCTACTGGACAAGCGAGTACGGCCAGATGCAGCCGTCGTTCAAGTCCGGCGACATCTGGATCACCTACGCCTGGCAGGACGCATACGTGGCGATGAACAAGGCCGGGCTCCAGGTCGCCTACCTGAATCCGAGTCAGGGCAAGCTGAGCTGGTTCTGCGGGTTTGTGCTCGGCAGCCAGACGAAGAACTTCTTCCACAGCCACAAGTACGTGGAGTCGTTCATCAACCATCACGCGTGTGTGCAGATGACGAATCTCTTCTACTACGGCACGTCGGACAAGACGATCACGCCGAGTGAGATCCAGGATCAGAAGCTCGCCAAGCAGCTCAACATCGGTAACCCGACGGCGATCGAGGCCTCCGATGTCCACCTGCAGAGCTTCCAGCCGAACCGGTCCAAGTACGAGCTGGCGTGGCAGGAGGTGCAGGCCGCCTGAGCGCCACAACCGGCACCCCGGCGATCAAGCCGGCGCGCCGCCGCCGGCGGTGGTTCAGCTCGCGCGCGTTGGCGCGCCTGCTGGTGGCGGCGTCGCCGTCGGTGTACGTGCTGCTCGTGCTGATGGTCCCGATCGTGCTGATCGGGCTCTACAGCTTCGGGCTGATGACGAACGTCGTCGGCACGCACGCGTCGTTCTCGACCTCGGACTGGAGCGATTTCCTGACCGGAGCGGGCAACCCGTTCCGCAGCAGGTTCTTCACCTCGATGGGAGTGACGCTGATCGTGTCGGCGGCGGCGACCCTCGGTGCCTACCCGCTTGCCTACTTCCTGGCCTTCGTCGCGGGCAGGCACCGATACACCGTGCTGCTCGCGATCCTGGCGCCGTTCTTCACCAGCTACCTGCTGCGCGTGATCGCCTGGCAGGTGATCCTCAACAACAACGGCGTGATCAACAGCGCGCTGTGGCAGCTCGGCCTGCGCGCCAACGGTCACGCGATCACCTGGCTGATCTACTCGAAGTTCTCGGTCGCGCTGGTTCTGTTCTACGCCTGGGTGCCGTTCGTCGCGCTGCCGATCTTCGTCGTGCTCGACAACCTCGACCGCAGCGTGCTCGATGCGGCCTACGATCTCGGGGCCGGGCGGTTCCAGACGTTCCTGCGCGTGACCCTGCCGCTGAGCCTGCCGGGCGTCGCGGCGGGGTTCGTGTTCGTGCTGATTCCAACCACCGGCGAGTTCATCGCGCCGCTGCTCGTGGGAGGTCCGTCGAGCCAGATGTTCGGCAACTCGATCCAGGCGTTCTTCTCCGACACGCCGGACTGGAACTACGGCGCCGTGCTGGCGTTGACGCTGGTCGTCGTGGTGCTGATCCTGCTGGCGGTGTTCGGGCGCTTCATCAGCGCCGACCTGACCGAGCCGGAGGCGACGTGAGCGTAGGCAGGAGTTCGCGATGAGGATGATCGGTCGTGTCGGGCGGACGGTGCTGTCGACCTACTTCGTGCTGCTGACGCTGTTCCTGTACGCGCCGCTGGCGGTGCTGGTCGTGTTCGCGTTCAACAGCGGCACGATCCCGTCGCTGCCGATCAAGAGCTTCTCGACCAAGTGGTTCAGCACCGCGTTCTCGGACACGACCCTGACCTCGGCGTTGTTGCGCAGCTTCCTGATCGCCGCGGTCAACGGAGTCGCGGCAACGCTGCTCGGGCTGATGGCCGCGGTCACGCTCGCGCGACGCCATCTGCGAATGCGGCGGCTGATGGTGGTCCTGATCCTGATCCCGCTGGTCGTGCCCTACATCGTGCTCGCAGTCGGACTCGTGGTGATGCTGCACGAGCTCGGAATCGCGACCAGCCTTTGGGCCGTGCTAGCAGGTCACGTCGTGATCTCGCTGCCCTACAGCGTGCTCGTGATCCTGCCGCGGCTGCGGACGCTCGATGAGTCGATCGTCGAAGCCGCCTGCGATCTCGGCGCGTCGGAGTTCAAGGCGTTCGTGTACGTCACCCTGCCGTTGTTGACACCGGCGCTGCTGTCGAGCTTCCTGATCGCCTTCACGATCAGCTTCGACGAGTTCGCGATCGCGTCGTTCCTCGCCCCGCCTGGCTCGCCGACCTACCCGGTCGTCCTCTACTCGAGCAGCCGCACGCCCGCGCTCCTGCCCGAGGTGATCGCGATCGGCTCGATCGTGATCGTCGCCTCGCTGCTGCTGGTGGCGCTGGCCGAGGTGGCGCGACGCTGGTCCGAGCGGCGCCTCGAGGCGCTTCCCGAGGCGCCCCCGGTGACAGCGGGGTGAGAGCCCGGCTCGGCGGCTCGGCGGTCACCCTGCTGCTACTGCTCTCGGGCTGCGCCGGATCGAGTCCGACAAGCGCCGCCGATTCGACGACTGCGGGGTCGAGCGCCGCCGAGCCGCTCCCGACCCTGCCGGCGCGGGCGGTTCCCTACCTGGCGAGTTCCCTGAAGCCGCTGACAGCGGCATCTCTCGTCCGCGAGGCCCAGTCGCCGGCGCTCGCGACCGACCTCCGCGTGTGGGGCTTCCAGGCGGCGAGCGAGCGCTACTTCCAGGGCGAATCCCGCCGGCTGCAGGTCGTCGACTCGCGCACCCTGCGGTTCCGCAGCCGATCCGGGGCATCGGCATTCGTGACCTTCGCACGCTCGCACCTGGGCGCCTACCTCGGCACGTTTCCCAGGCTCGCCCGGCTCGCGGTCGGCAGCCGCCGTGGCTTCCTCGCCACCGGCCAGGAATGCCAGTGCCACCTCGCCAACCCCTCCTACCTCGCTGTCGTCGCCGGCGGCGAAACGGTCAGCTGGCTCGAGATCAACGGCCCCGGCGCGACCAAGGCACGGCTGTCAAAGCTGCTGGCGCAGGCGGTGTAGGAGGGGCGGGGGCCTAGCGCTCGTCCGGCCGCGCCAGCAGCCCGTACGGCTCGCGACCCTCGAGGACCGCGGCGACGGCTTCGGCGGCAAGGCGGTAGGGGGCGGTCGCGGACGCGGGCGAGTACCAGGCGGAGTGGGGGTTGATGACGGTCCGCGGCCAGGTGAAGGCAGGTTCGTCGGCCGGTGGAGGTTCGATCGGCAGCACGTCGAGCGCGCAACCGCCGAGGTGACCCGAGCGCAGCGCCGCGCCGAGCGCCTCGTGGTCGACGAGCGCCGCCCGGGCGCAGTTGACCAGGTAGGAGCCGGGGCGCATCAGCGCCAGCTCGCGGGCGCCGATCATCTCGCGCGTCGACGGGGTCAGGAGCGAGTGCAGGGTGATCGCGTCCGAGCGGCTGAGCAGCTCGTCCAGTGCGACGAGCTCGACCTCACCGCCGCCGTCGGAAACGAACGGGTCGGTCGCGATCACGTCGATGCCGAGCGCGACGGCGCGCACGGCGACCGCGCGGCCGATCCGGCCGAATCCGACGATGCCGAGCGTCGAGCCCGCGATCCGGCGCGGGGGCGCGGGCGTCTCGTCCCAGATCCCCTCCCGGGCTCCACGGTCGAGCTCGACGATCCCGCGCAGCAGCGAGACGACGAACGTGAGCGCGTGGTCGGCGACCTCTTCGTCGCAGTAGCCGGGGCAGTGGGTGGCCCAGGCGCGAGCAGCAGCGATCGCATCGAGGTCGAGGTGATCGAAGCCGGTCGACGTCGTGGCCGCGATCCGCAGCCCGGGCAGCCGCTCGAGCTCCGCCGGTCCGACCGGGATCTCAGGAGGTACGAGCACGGCGATCACGTCGCCGTCCGTGGGCAGCTGCTCGGCGCGCAGCAGCTCGAGCTCGGGATGCTCGGACAGCGCGTCGGCGATCGTCTCGAGCCGGCCGGATGGATCGAGCAGCACGACCCTGCTCATCGCGCCACGATCTCGGCCAGCCGCGATCCAACCTTCGCCATCAGCTCCTCCCCGCCGGTCGTCACCCGCGCGAACCCCGGCAGCCCGAACTCCGACCCGGGCCGCAGCAGCACCCCCTCCCGCGCGAGCGCGTCGCCGACACGGAGATCGTCGTCGCCGAGCTCGAGCAGGACGAAGTTGGCATCGGACGGGAGTGCGCGAATGTCGCTGCGATCGAGCGCCTCGCGCAGGCTCGCCCGGGCGTGCGCGACCTGCTCGCGCCGGCCCGGCAGCAGCTCGGTCCGCCGCAGGCTGGCGATCCCGGCCGACAGCGCGGCGCGGTTGACGTTAAAGGGCTCGAGCACCGAGTCGATCAGCGGCGCGAGCGATTCGTCGACGAGCATGTAGCCGAGCCGCAGCCCGGCGAGGCCGAAGATCTTCGAGAACGTTCTGAGCACGATCACGGGCCGGCCCGCCCGGATGTCGGCCAGCCGGTCGATCCGCTCCGAGGGCTCGATGTAGTCGCAGTAGGCCTCATCGGCGACCACGACGCAGTCGGACGGCAGCGCATCGAGGAACGCATCCCACTCGTCCTGCGCGAGCCGCAACCCGGTCGGGTTGTTGGGGTCGCAGATCCAGGCGAGCTTGGCCCGGTGCTCGACGGCCCCCGCCGCGACCGCCTCGAGATCGATCGCCAGCGACGGCGCGTTTTCGACCCGGTGCACCTCGGCACCGGCGACGGCGCACGCCTGCGCGTACAGCCCGTAGGTGAAGCGCGGAATGATCACCGCATCACCCGGCTCGATGAAGGCGCTGACCAGCGCCAGCGTCAGCCCCTGGATGCCATGGCCCGGGACGATCTGGCTCGGCGAGGCGCCAGAGGAGCCTGCGACGGCATCGCGGAGCTGGTCGTAGGCCTCCTCGGGATAGGCCCAGACCGAGGGCAGCTCGGCGGCCGTCTCCTCGAGCACGCCGGGAAGCGGGCCGAACAGGTTCTCGTTCCAGTTCAGGCGGATCATGTCCGCGCGCCCGAAGCGGGACTTGATCTCGGCTGCGCTGACGCCGGGGACGTACGGCCCGACCCCGATCACCGAGCGGCGGACGAGGCTCGCGAAGGCGGTCGAGGTCATCGCGTCGGTTGCGCCGCGACGATCGTGGTCCGCAGCAGCACGACGGCCGGGCCCGGCTGCGCCAGCGCCCAGGCGAGCTGCTCGCCCAGATTCTCGGGGCTCGCAGTCCGCGCCGGGACTCCGAAGCCGAGCGCAATCGTCGCGAGATCGATGCCTGGGAGGTCGACCGCCGTCGTCTGACCGAAGGCGTCACGCTGGTACTCGCGAAGGATGCCGTAGCCGCCGTCGTCGACCACCAGGAGCTTGGCCGTGAGCCCGTGCTGGGCCGCGGTCCCGAGCTCGGCCAGCGCGTACTGCAGACCGCCGTCGCCGACGACGGCCAGAACCTGGCGGGAGGGATGGGCGATGCTCGCGCCGAGCGCCGCCGGCCAGGCATAGCCGAGCGTGCCCGACCCGAGCGGGTAGTGGAACTGCTGGCCGGCGGACAGCGGCAGGTGCGGCGCGGCCCAGTAGCCGAGGATCGTCATATCCCAGGTCGTGATCGCGTCGTCCTGCACCGCGGCCTCGATCGTCTTCAGCAGTCCGAGCTCGGTCTCGCGCCCCTGCGCCTCGAGACCCGCGCGGATCCTGCGGCGGAGCGCCGCGACGCGCTCGGAAGCATCTCCGGCGGGCCGCCGGCCGAGCTGCTCGAGAAGCGCCAGCAGAGTCAGGCGCGCGTCGCCGACGAGCGCCAGCGCCGGGTAGGTTGTGCCGGCGCGCGCTGGGGAGGCGTCGATCTGGACCAGCTTGCCGCCGAAGCGCAGCGCGTACTGACCGGTCGTCTCGGCGCCGAGCTCCGTGCCGATGCAGATGACGACGTCGGCCTCCGACAGCAACTCCTGGAACGCGGCCTCGTCGCAGCAGCTTCCGGCGGCGAGCGGATGCGAGTCGGGGAGCGCGCCCTTGCCCATGTAGGTCGTGGCGACGGGCGCATCGAGGCGCTCGGCGAGCTCGCGCAGCTCAGCCTGGGCACCCGAGCGGAGCACACCGCCGCCGGCCCAGACCACGGGTCGCAAGCTTTGCTCGATCAGCTCCGCAGCGGCGCGCACAGACGCTTCGGTCGCGGCTCGTAGCACGGGCGCCGCGTCGAGCGTGGCAACCGGCGGAGTGGCGGCCGGCCCGGTCAGCAGATCTACCGGGATCTCGACGTAGACGGGGCCGCTCGGAGCGCTCAGCGCAACCCGCCAGGCCTCGGCCAGCAGCTCGGGGATCGCCTCGACGCTGTCGGCTCTGGCGGCGTGCTTGACGAGCGGCGCGAACGAGGCGCGCTGGTCGGGGAGCTCGTGCAGGAAGCCCCGGCCGCGACCGACGAGGTCGCTCGGGATCTGGCTCGAGATCGCGACCACAGGCACGTGGGCGCTCGCCGCCTCCATCACGGCGGTCAGCGAGTTCAGCGCGCCGGGGCCGGTCGAGACGAGCAGCGGCGCGGGCCTTCCGGTCGAGCGCGCGTAGCCGTCGGCCGCGAAGCCCGCGCACAGCTCAGTACGGGCGCCGTATACGCGCACCGGGCTGGTTCGCAACGCCTCCCAGATCGCGAGCGCGTGGATACCGGGCACGCCGAACGCGACCTCGGCGCCGAGCGCCGCCAGGCTCTCGGACACGAGGTGGCCGCCGATCCGCGGCGTCAGCTGCTGGGCGACGGTCACGACCGCTCCATCGCGGCCTCGATCTCGGCGGGCGTCAGCCCGAGCTGCTCGGCCGCGAACTCGACCAGCAACGAGCGCATCCGCTCCGGGGTGCCCCAGCGATAGCCGACGACCGTCTCGAAGCCGAGTCCGTCGACGAGCGCGATCAGCCTCTCGGCGACGACGTCCGCGTCGGCCGCCGGCGAGAACTCGCCGCTCTCGGTCCCGGCGGCGACGACATCGAAGAAGAACCCGCGCCACCGCTCCGACAGATCCTCGAGCGCCTCCATCCGCTCAGGGGCACGCAGCACCAGGATCCACATCTCCACCCATAGGACCCATTCGTCGCGGCGTGGATACGGAATCGAAGCCCCGAGCAGGCGCCCGAGCCGCGCCGTTGGGTTCGGGGTTGCGGACGGCTCGAGCCCGGCGAACAGCGATTCGGTTGCCCACCGCAGCGCCGCCTCGAGCACCTCCTGCTTGGAGGAGAAGTAGTAGTGAATCGTGCCGGTGGAGGTTCCGGCCGCGGCGGCGATGTCGCCGACGCGCGTGTCGGCGAAGCCACGCTCGACGATCGCGCGGCAGGCGGCCGCCAGGATCTCGTCGGGCCGGGCCGGGCGGCGGAGCGCCGCGCGATCGCGCCGGCGTGGCGTGGAGCTGAGGTCCGTCGGCATCGCGGCGCGAACTTTAACTGACGCGTCAGTTAAAGATCAACTGCGCTCAGTCGATTCGAGCCCCGACCCGCTCGGGCACCAGAGCGCCGTCTCGCAGACCGGCAAGATCGCGTACGCCGGGGCTCTCGATACCGGCGCCGACCTCCCCACTCGAGATCGCCAGCGGCGTGCGCCTGACGACGACCGCCATCGCGCCCATCAAGCAGGCGAGCAGTGCGATCGGGACCGCATCGCTCGTCGCCTGCGAGAGCCCGGCCGAGGCCGGGGCGCCGATCATCTCCCCCAACGCCCACGAGAGGTTGAGGACCATCGTGCCGACGGCGAGCGCGAGCCCGGCCTGCTCGCTCGCGTCGGTCAGGACCGTCATCGCCGGGATCGTGCAGCTGGTCAGCGGCGGCCCGACCGCGAGCACGGTCAGGAAAGCGAGCGGCAGGATCGCCTGGGGCAGTGGTAGGACCACGAGCACCAGCGCGCTGCCGATCAGTCCCGCGGACAGCGGCAGGGCCGGGCCACGGCGATCGACCAGTCGCCCGATCGGCGTCGCCGTGAAGGCGCTGAGGACCGAGGACAACATGAAGGTGGCGCCGATCACGATGCCCGAGGCGCCGAAGTGCGCGAGCCGCAGCGGGACCAGCGTGCTGAGCGCGCCGATGGTCGCGGCCGAAAGCACGATCAGGGAGGAGCCGAGCACGACCTTACGGTCGCGCAGCGCCCGCCACGGCGTCCGCCCCGTTGGCTCGGGCTTGGGCGGCTCGTCATGGCCTGCGGTCCAGATCGCGAGTCCCAGCGTGACCATCGCGACCAGTGAGAACACCACCTCGGTGCTGAGCGCGACGGCGAGCGTGCCGATCACCGGCCCGGCGACCGTGCCGACGATCGCGGCGCCGATCGCGGCGCCGAGCGCTTGGCCTCGGCGCTCGCGCGGCGTGACCGCGATTACCCATGTCAGGCCCCCGCCCCAAACGACGCCGCACGCGATTCCCTGCAGCAGCCGCAAGCCGTCGAGGACACCGATCCGGGCAGCGAAGCCGAAGGTCGACACCGACACCGCGAATAGGAGCAGCCCGAGCAGCGTCGTCCGCCTGACGCCGGCGCGCGCGGCGAGCCAGCCGCCGAGCAAGGCGCCCGGAAGCATCCCGGCCGCGTAGCAGCCGGCGAGGATCCCGACGGCGGGCTTCGATGCGTGCAGCACGTGCGCGTAGTGCGGGAGCAGCGGCGTGACGACCGAGTAGAGCGATGACTCGAACAGCAACAGCCCCCCGACGAGGATCACGATCGGGCGCTCGACGTTTGCCTCGCCGCCACGGTCGCGAGACCGCTTCAGACCGAGCATGCTCATGACGACTTGACCAGCGCCGCGGCGAGCCGCCGCAGCCGCGGTCGCAGATCGAGCGAGGTCCCGGACGCGAGCTGGTCGACGATCAGTCCGTCGGCTGCACCGAGCAGGAGCTCGGCATCGGCGCGCGGGTGGCTCGAGCCACCACGCTCGAGCAGCTGGCCGAGTGCCAGCAGATAGGCCTCGGTCCAGTGCGCTGCGACCTGCTGGATCTCGGGCCTACGCGCTCCCTCGAGCAGCAGTGCGTAGGTGGCGGCCAACGACCCACGGCCCTGTTTGAGGCCCTCCTCGAGCGGGACGGTGATCGCGTCGACGGCGGCCTCGATCGCCGCCTGCGGGCGCAGACGCTCGCTGCCGAGGATCGCGGAGGTGTGCGCCAGCAGCCGGCGCGTGTCGCGCTCTGCGGCGAGCTCGAGCGCGGCCGCGAGCAGCTCCTCCTTGGACTTGAAGTAGTACGTCGTCGAGGCCAGCGGCAGCTCCGCCTCCTCGGCGACCCGCCTGTGGGTGACCGCGTCGATCCCGACGGCCATCACGATCCGCAGCACCGCCTCGATCAGAGCCTCGCGGCGGGCGGCGCCGCGGACGCGGTGAGGGGCGGCGGCGAGGGCCGCCGCATCCGATTGTGAGCTGTGCTTCCGGGACGCGCCCTTCCCGCGATGCCGGGTAGCATCGTCCCGGGCCAAGGAGGCCCTGGATGACATAGTGGTACAAACGTACCAAACTCTGGTACATGCGTACCGGTCTCGTCCGGCCGGAACGGGGCACACAGCAACAACAACGGAGGACGAGTAGATGAACCGGAGATCTCGGAGGTACGTTGTCGCGGGCGCAGCGCTTGGGCTCGCGGTCGCGGGTGGCTGGTCGGGGCTTGCCTCGGCCGCCGGTCCCCCATCGAGCAAGGAGCTGCGCAAGATCGGATCGAGCGCCCAGGCCGCTCGGACTCAGCCGAAAAAGGGCTTCGGCGCGAGCATCAGCTCACCGCTGATCGTGATTTCGTTCTCGGGCAACAAGGCGACGGTCCTGGGCGGAAGCGCCGTCAGCGGCAGCACCACGAAGGCTCGTACGGCCACAAACATCCCGATCTCGGCGGCGCTGTGCTCGATCAACTTCACGACCAAGAAGACCAAGAACAGTGGCGGCAAGTCGGTCACCGCTCGGTGGTTCGGCGGCATTCTCTGCGGCCGCAAGATGGAGCTGTTCGGGCAGGCGTTCCTGGTCGAGAGCGCCAAGGTGTACGACGGCAAGGGCTCCTATTACAAGGGTGAGATGACCAGCGCTACGAGCGGGCGCTCGAGCACGGTCATCAACAAGTCGAACCCGTCGCTGTACATCTGGCATGCGACCAACGTGTTCTTCTATGAGCACCCGTCACGTGGCGTGATCGCGATTCAGCCGAGCGCGAACCAGCAGGTCAACTCGGCGACGTCGTGCAAGCTCGTGAAGAGCTCCACGTTCGGCTACGGGGTCCACTGCGACCTCTACAGCAACCGCTTCTAGGTCGTGATCGTCGCCGGCTGGAGCCTCGCTCCGGCCGGCGACGCCTCACCGCCACCAGGGAAGGCGGCGGATCGTCGCGAGCTCGGCCGCCGGCCCCACAAGCTCGGCCAGGTGCTCGGTCAGCCGGTCGAGGTGCTGGTAGAGCCAGATCGTCTGGTGCACGCGCGCGCCACTCTCGAGCTGGTCGTCGTCGAAGTCCGGCGCGCTGACGAGCGCGATCGAGCGACCGTGGGGCCGGTCGACCTGCTCGGCGATCTGCTCGAAGAAGTCGCCGATGAGCTCGGCGCGATGCCCGAGCGCGGCCCGGCGCTCCGCGCCGGCCGCCCCATCGTCTCGCCGCAACGAGGCCACCGCGTGCGCGGTCAGGCGCAACCGCAGGGTGCCGCCGACCAGGCGCCACAGATCCTCCTTGTGCATGCGCTTGGCCCCCTGCTCGGTCATGAACCCGCGCAACGAGGTGTCGAGGCGCAGGCCGGCCCTTACCGCCGGCATCGCCTCGACCGGCGGGTCCGAGCGCAACCCGAGGATCCATCCGACCGCGTGCGAGAGGTAGGCCGCGCCCGAGCGAAACGCATCGGCAAGGTCATCGCCGACGACCGAGACGACGCCGCGCGGCCAGAACAGGGTCCCGACGCCGAACCCGACGATGCATCCGAGCGCGACGTCCTCGACCCGGATCACGCCAACCTTCCAGCCGACCGGCACGAGCAGGTTAAAGAGGACCGCGACCATCACCGTGAACGCGGCCTGGCCAACGGCGAGCGGCGCGGTGCCCGGGGCGTAGCCGGCGATGAACACCGCGACCGGCAACGCGACCCACAGCGCGGCCGACCCGGTCCCGATCGCGAGCAGCAGACCGGCGCCGACCGCGAACCCGAGCGCGGTCCCGACCATTGCATGGAGCGCGGTCGATTCCGTCGCGGCGGCGTTGGTGCGCAACACCGACAGCGTCGCCAGCACGACCCAGAAGCCGTGCTCGACGTTGGTTACGTGCGCGACCACGACCGCGACCGTCAGCGCCAGCGCCCCGCGGAGGCTGTTGACGAAGTTGGCCGAGCGAAGGCTTGCGTGGCGCATCGCGATCGTCGTGTACTTCGAGATCCCGGCGAGCTGGCGCTCGTCACCGGGCCCACGCGTCGCCTCGCCGAACCAACGTGTCCGTGCCGACGCGATCCAGTCGGCATCGGCTAGCCCCGCCGCAACGAGGGCGTCGCCCCCGATCGCGAGCGCCACGACCGCGATCGCCTGCGCGTGGAAGGCCGTTACCGATCGCTCGCGAAAGTTCTCGTCGTCGTTGGGGAGGCGATGCAGCCAGTCGATGCAGGCGCGCCGGCAACCCTCGAGGCGGTCGAGGTCGATTTCGGTCGCGCGACCCGCGAACACCTCGCCCGCCTGGCGCAGGACGGTCGCAGCCGCCTCAAGCAGCTCGGCCGCAGGCGCCGCGCGTGTGAGCTCGCCGAGTCCGTGGGCGCCGTCGACGAGCAGCGAGGTGCACCACTCGAGCAGCTCAACGGCGTTGGCGAGGGCCTGGTCGGCGGCCGCCAGCCCGATCGGTCGGTACGGGGTGGCGTTGAACACCGCCATCAGCTCGTGCTTGGCGCCGACGCAGCGATCGAGCCCGCCGGGGACGGTGCCGCCACCCACCAGCGTCTCGATCTCGTCGGCCAGCCGGCCGCCGAGCTTCGCGACCGCGGCTCGGAGCTTGTCTCCCGGGGGCGGCTGCGAGACCAGCAGGACCGCGGCCGTGCCGACGACCGACGCCAGCAACCAGCCCGCCAGCCGGTCCGGGACCGTGCTCATCGTCCCCGGCGAGGCGGCCGGCAGGACGTAGGCAAGCAGCGCACCCGTGATGCCCGCGGCGGCATTGCGCCCGACGATCCCGAGGAAGAACACCGCGAACGTCACAGGCAGCGTAACGACGGCGACGAGCACCGTCGAGGAGTGAGCGGCGGTGCCGATCACGACCAGGACGCTGCCGATCAAGGCCAGGCCGACGTGAGCGATCAGCTTGTCGCGCCGGGTGCCGGCGAAGGTGACCAGCACGAGCGTCGCGAACGACCCGAAGGCGGCGAACAGCGCGAGCTGCTCGTTACCGAGCACCTCCTCGCCGATCGCCAGCAGCGACGGCATCACGATCGCGGCCCGGGCGGCGCGGACGCAGGCGACCGATGACCACTTGGGCAGCACCGAGGAGGACAGCGCTCCCACCGTCCAACCGCTCTTTACGGATGCCGCTGAGGATCCACCAACGCCGCCGGCCACGAGCCGCGAGTCTAGAGCCAGTCCCCGCCAGCATTCCACGGTAGGGTCACGGCTACAGACATCCGAACTTCGCCGAACAGGAGCGAGCATGGCCACTGACACACCGATGCAGCTTGGAATGGTCGGACTGGGCCGGATGGGTGCGGGGATCGTCCGCCGCCTGATGCGCGATGGTCATCGCTGCGTGGGCTACGACCTCAACGCCGAGACGGTCGACGCGCTCGCTGCCGACGGCGCTGTCGGAGCACACTCGCTGCAGGATTTCGCGGCCGCGCTCGACAAGCCGCGCGCGGTGTGGATCATGGTCCCGGCGGGAGACATCACCGACCGGACGATCAAGGCGGTGGCCGACGTGCTCGAGCCCGGCGATGTGATCATCGACGGTGGCAACACGCAGTACCGCGACGACATGCGCCACGCGGCGGAGCTCCGTGAGCGCGGGATCCATCACGTCGACTGCGGCACCAGCGGTGGCGTGTGGGGCCTCGAGCGCGGCTTCTGCCTGATGATCGGCGGCGACCAAGAGGTCGTCGAGCGGCTCAGCCCGCTGTTCGCGTCGATCGCCCCGGGCGTTGGCACCGCCGAGCGCACGCCCGGCCGCAGCGGCGATGCCAGCCCCTCCGAGCACGGCTATCTGCACTGCGGCCCCAATGGAGCCGGCCACTTCGTGAAGATGGTCCACAACGGGATCGAGTACGGGATCATGGCGGCATACGCCGAGGGGCTGAACATCCTGCGCAATGCCGATGCCGGCAAGCGCCAACAGGAGGCCGACGCCGAGACGGCGCCGCTCGAGCATCCCGAGTACTACCAGTACGAGATCGACACGACCGAGGTCGCCGAGGTCTGGCGGCGCGGCAGCGTGGTCGGCTCGTGGCTGCTGGACCTGACCGCCGCCGCGCTGTTCGCCTCCCCTGATCTCGACGAGTTCTCGGGGCGTGTGTCCGACTCGGGCGAAGGTCGGTGGACCTCGACCGCCGCGATCGACGAGGGTGTCCCCGCCCCGGTCCTGACCAGCGCGCTGTACTCGCGCTTCAGCTCGCGGGGGCTCGACGACTTCGCCGACCGGGCGCTGTCGGCGATGCGCAAGCAGTTCGGCGGCCACGACGAGAAGCCGTCGGGCTGACAGGCGCCAATCGGCGCCGGCGGCTGGGTGTGGCTCGCGGCCTGCTGAGCGCGAGCCACACCGGCGAGCCGTCTATGCGTCGTTGATCACGTAGCCAAAGAAACGGCAGTTGGCGCCCGGCGTGTTGATCGCCACGCCGATCGTCTGAGCGGTCGAGAACACGGCCAGCTTGCCGCGGCCGTCGAACGCGGCGAGGCCACCCGAGTTGCCGTCGTTGGCGACCGCGGTGTCCTGCGAGACGATCGGGTAGGGCGGATTGCCCGGGCTGATCGTCGTGCCGATCCCCGGCAGATCCTCCGGCTCGCTCGTCACGAACGTGTTGGACTCGCTGGTGGTCGCGGCCACCTGCGCGTCGGTGTTGGCCCCGTCGGCGGTGCACGTGGCGGTCAGCGTCAGCGGACCGATCGCGACCTTGTGCGAGGCGCCGCCCTTGTTCATCGCGAAGTTCCAGCGGACGATCTTCGACGACGCCAGGAACCCCAGCTTGGCGGCATTGACCTGTTGGGCCGTGATGCTGTGGTTTGCCAAGCGGTTGGCGGGGATGCTGTGCTTCTTGATCGAGGACCCGTCGATCAGCTTCTTCGCCATCGTCGCGACGGGGCCGGCGAGCGCCGTCCCGGTCAGCGCCACGACGAGCGCGATGATCGCGACCACGAGTGCCGCGGACGGACGGCGACGTGAGTCTCCGGACATGGCTGCTACCTCCTCTGTGGCGGACCGCCCGGGCATCCGCGGTCCCCCGATCGAACGAACGAATGCGCGCGCCAGTCATATCAACTCGGCCGCCTTCCGGCAATCCTCACCGCGAGTCGCGCGTGACCGCCCACTCAACCGTCTCGGTAACGTGTCGCGGGTGGCGGCAGTTCGTGCGAGTGTCGTGGTCAAGCGCTTCGAGACGACATGCGCCCTCGACCAGGTGGATCTGGTGGTGGAGGAGGGCGAGGTCCGAGGCCTGCTCGGGCCCAACGGTGCCGGCAAGACGACGTTGCTGCGGATCCTGTTCGGCCTGATCCGCGCGGACGCGGGATCGGTCGAGCTGTTTGGCCGGACACTCGACGCCGCTTCTGCCGGCGCGCTCGCGGGCGTCGCGGGGTTCGTCGAGGATCCGAGCTTCTATCCGTACCTGTCAGGGCGCGTCAACCTAGAGCTCCTTGCCGAACTCGACGGGGGCGCGCCCTCTGAGGAGGTCGACCGGGCGCTCGAGCGCGTCGGGCTGGCGGCCCGCGGAGGCGACCGCGTCAACGGCTACTCCTCGGGGATGAAGCAGCGCCTCGGGATCGCCTCGGCGCTGCTGCGCAAGCCTCGCCTGCTGCTGCTCGACGAGCCGACGGCCGGGCTCGATCCGATCGGCGTCCGCGAGGCGGGGGCGCTCGTGCGCGAGCTCGCCGCCGACGGCGTGTCGGTGCTCCTCTCGAGCCACCAGATCAGCGAGGTCGAGGACGTCTGCGACAGCTTCACGGTCGTCCGCCGCGGCCGCGTCGTGTGGGACGGGACCGCGGCTGAGCTCCGCGCCCAAGCCCCCGCGTCGGCGTACTCGATCGCTACCAGCGACGACGCCAGGGCACTCGAGATCGCGGCCGGCCGCCGTGACGTCAAAGCCGCGCCCTCGCGCCAGCGTGGACTGACCCTGACGGTGTCGGAGGATGGACTCGACCCGTACGTCCTGGCGCTCGGTCATGCGGGGGTGGCGATCAGGCGACTCGAGCAACTGATCAGCCCGCTCGAGTCGATGTTCTTCGCACTGACGACCGACACAGAGCTCGATCCGAGCGAGCCCGCCGAGTTCGCCGACCGCGTGCTGACGGGGGCATGAGCGCGACGAGTTCAACCGGCCGCGGCGCCGTCGCGCCGGCCGGCTCTGTCCGGCGCCGAAGCGCTCTCGGCAGTGTGTATCGCGTCGAGCGACGCAAGCTCTCCTCGCAGCTCGCGGTCCGGCTGCTCGCGCTCGTTTGCGTGCTCGGGCCGTTCCTGTTCGCGGGGATCCTCAAGATCCAGAGCGCGAGCCCCAACGACACGCTGTACGGGGTCTGGGTCCACTCCTCCGGGTTCGCACTGTCGCTCGTGGTGTTGTCGTTCTCCGGGGCCTGGGGCTTTCCGGTGATCGCCGGAATCGTCAGCGGCGATCTGTTCTCCTCCGAGGACCGCTACGGCACCTGGAAGCTGGTGCTGACGCGATCGTGCACGCGCCGCGACGTATTCGTCGGCAAGGCCCTGGCGGCGGCGACCTTCATCGCCGGACTGGTCGCGCTGAGCACCGTCGCGAGCCTGCTCGCCGGCGTGCTGCTCGTCGGCCATCAATCGGTCGTCAGCCTCAGCGGCACGTTGATCTCGCCCGGCAAGTCGCTCGGGCTGGTTCTCGTCAGCTGGCTGCTGTGCCTGCTTCCCGCATTCGCGTTCGGCAGCCTCGGAGTGCTGTTCTCGGTCGCGACTCGCAACGGGATCGTCGGCGTGATCGGCCCGGCGCTCGCCGCGCTGGCGATGCAGCTGCTGGCGCTCGTTGGCTCCGGCGTGTGGGTGCACATGCTGCTCGTCGGCTCAGCGTTCAACGGCTGGCACGCGCTGTTCACCGACCACCCGTTCTACGGGCAGCTGGTGATCGGGATCGTCGTCAGCATCGTCTGGACTGCGGTGTGCCTCGGGATCGCCTGGCGGATCGTTCGCATGCGCGACTTCGCGGGGACGCCGGTGGCACGGCGGCAGGGTTGGGTGATGCCGGTCCGGGCCGCGGTCGCGCTCGCGGCGGTGCTCGCATTCCTCGCGATCGCGAGCAACTGGGGGCCAGTCGGCGTCACCTCGTCGCGGCTGAAGGCCAACCTCGTTCCGAACTTCAACAATCTCACGCTGCTCCAGCAGCGCGAGCTCGGGCGGAATGTGCCGCCCGGGGCGAAGGTCAACGTCGTGCTGCCGACCTGCAGCCGTCGCGGCAGCACTCCCCAGGGGCCGGGCGACTGGATCTGCACGCTGAATGTGCTGATCCCGACACAGGGAACGCTCCCGCCTGAGCCGACGGCGGTCACCTACGACGTCAGCGTTCAGTCCGACGGCTGCTACAAGGCGCAGTCGCCGCCGTCGTTCATCGGACAGCAGGACATGCGCGACGCCAACGGCAACAGCGTCGTCAACCCGCTCTACACGATCTACGGCTGCTTCAACACGACCTGAGCACTGCTGAGCAGGCGCCCCCGTTATCTTGCCCGGCACGTGACTGGTGGCGATTGGATGCTCCTTGGGCGCGCGGATCAAGTCGCGCTCCGCTGCGGCGATCAGACGGTTCGCTACGGCGAGCTCGCGGCGGCCGTCGAGTCACTCGCCGGCGGCCTGATCGCGTCGGGTTTTCGGGCCGGCGACCGGCTCGCGCTGTTCATGCCCAACTGCCCGGAGCTGGTGGTCGCATACCTCGCATGCTTCCGGACCGGCGTGATCGCGGTCCCGCTCAACACGCGCTACCGCGCGCCCGAGGTGAACTTCGCGCTGACGCGCTCGCGGGCATCGACCGTGATCGTCCACCCCGAGCTCGCGTCCGAGGCCGCCGAGGCACCCGCGCAGCAGTGGCTGATCGGCGAGCCGGGCGGCGCCTGGGAGACGGCGCTGCACGGCACCGCGCAAGAGCTTGCGAGCCCGATCCCCGAGGCGCCGGCCGTGATCCTGTTCACGTCCGGGAGCACGTCACAACCGAAGGGCGTCACCCATGCGCACGCAAGCATGCGCCACACGATCACCGTGCAGGCCGAGTCGCAGGAGCTCCGCGACGACGATGTCAACCTGATCACGCTCGCCACTTGTCACATCGCCGGGCTGTTCGGTCAGCTGCTGCCGACGCTTGCGAGCGGCGGCACCTGCATTCTGCATCCACACTTCGACGCGGGCCTCGCGGCATCCGAGATCGAGCGCTCGCGGGTGACCCGGATCCAGCTGCTCCCGGGCCAGCTCGCCGAGCTGCTCGAGGTCGCGAGCGAGCGCGGTTGCAGGTTGCAGTCGCTGCGGTGCGCGATCGCCGGCGGCGACGCGGTCGCACCCGACACGCAGCGCCGGTTCCGCGATCTCACCGGTCTCGAGATCACGGAGGTGTGCGGCATGACCGAGTGCTTCGACTACGCGATGAACCCGCCAGTCGGCGAGAAGCGGCTCGGCTCGATCGGCCGGCCGGCGCCCGGCAACGAGCTCCGTCTGCGCGGCGCTGACGGGCGCGAGCCGCCGACGGACAAGCCCGGCGAGATCCTGGTCCGCAGCCGGTCGACGATGCTCGGCTACTGGGACGACCCCGAGCAGACCGCGGCCGCGCTGGCCGACGGCTGGCTGCACACCGGCGACATCGCCAGGTGCGATGCCGATGGCTGGTTCTGGTTCGTCGGCCGCTCGAAGGAGCTGATCATCCGCGGGGGCTCCAATGTCGCGCCGGGCGAGGTAGAGGCGGTACTACACATGCATCCGGCGGTCGCGGCCTCGGTCGTGGTCGGTGTTCCGGATCCGAAGCTCGGCCAGCGGATCGCTGCCTGGGTGCAGCCGGCGCACGGCGCGCCCGCCGGCGAAGCCGAGCTCAGAGCGTTCGTCCGCTCGCAGATCGCCGACTACAAGGCGCCCGAGTGGATCCTCTTCACCCCGGCGCTGCCGACGACCGCCGTTGGGAAATTCGACCGAACCGCGCTCCAGCGCGAGGCGGCGACGCGACTCGCCGGTCGGTGAGGATCGCGGCCGGAGCCCGCGGGCGGCGGGCGCTCGCGGCCGTTCGGGCGAGGGCGGCGACGGGCGCCCTCGCGGGGTGGCCGGTCAGCGGACCACGCAGTTGGTGCTCGGCGGCTCGCCGTCCGGGAAGGCGTGCGCGAGCCCGTGCGCGATGCGGTGGGTCCTGGCCACGTAGCCCGGCGAGTAGTAGTGGATGCCGTCGGGAATGAACCAGCGCCGCTTGGCCCACGAGGCCCAGTCGAACACGCGCATGTTCGGGTAGCGCTTGCAGGCGGCGAGGAGGTCGTGGTTCCAGTCCTGCATGTAGGACTCCGAGTACGGCCCCGATTGGACGAGGGTCACCGGCGCGATCCAGAGGACGGGATGATCGCCGATGATCGACATCATCCGGTGGATCCGGTCCGCGTACCCGATCGTCGACCCGGTGTGGACATTGGCGACGTCGTTCGTCCCCATCGCGAGGATCCAGCAACCGCGGAAGCCGTCGGAGACGTGTGCCTGCGCGACCGTGGCGGCGTTGGGATGACCCTCGAACGTCTCGACGATCGACCTCGCGCCTGAGATCTCCGGATAGGTCGTGGTCACGCCAACCTTGGCGAGCTGAGCCGGCAGGCGCTGGTGCGGGTTGGGGATGTAGTCGGTCGAGATCTCTCCCTCCGAGGTCGAGTCGCCGATGTAGACGACCGACCTGCACGAGGACTTGGACGGGAGCTTGACCGGCGTCGCCCGCGTGGTCTTGCGGGCCGGCGAGGCCGGCACCTCGCTCCGTGCCGGAGCGACCGTCAGCACCTTGTCGAGTCGCCCGGTGCCGTCCGACGCGCTCCCGCTCGAGGCGGCCGGAAGGATTCCCGCGAGGCCGAGAACCGGGAGCAACAGGACCACCATCGCGGTTCCCGACAGCGCCAGCCGCTGGCGACGGCGGCGCGTGTTGAGGCGACCGGCGCGCGTGTGCGCCTGGCGCCACAGCCGCCCGAGCGCGCCCTGGCGGATCGGCTCCTCGACGAAGCGCCACGACAGGCTCGCGATCACAAGCGTCGCGGCGACCTCGAGCGCTGCCCGCCGCAGGTTGAAGGTGGTCTGGTTGGCGCCCGAGCTCGCGAGCACGACGATCGGCCACTGCCACAGATAGATGCCGTAGGACCGAACCCCGATCCATCGCAACGGGCGGCAACCGAGGACCGGCCCGAGCCGGCTCGCCGGATTGACGACCGCCGCCACGAGCGCGACAGTCGCGAGCGCGAGCAGCACGAAGCCCTCGGGATACAGGAACGATGAGAACGAGTTCGTCTTCCAGACCAGCACGACGATCACGGCCAGTCCGAGCACACCGCCGGCGTCGAGCAGGCCCGTGTGGTCGACGTGGCGGCGCCGGCGCCGCGGAACCCATCCGCCCCAGCCCATCGCCAGCGCGGCGCCGATCAGCAGCCCGAACGCCCGAGTGTCGGTGCCCTCGTACACGCGGGTCGGGTCGTAGCCGGGGTGATACATGTGGCCCATCAACCAGGCCGAGACCGCTGCACCGATCAGCGTCATGACGATCATCGCCCGCCGGCTGCGCAGCAGCCAGATCATCGCCAGCAGCAGCCACGGCCACACCAGGTAGAACTGCTCTTCGATTGCGAGCGACCAGAGATGGTCGAGCGGCAGCGGCGACGCAAAGCGCGCGAAGTACGAGCCGTGCTGTGCGATCGTCGACCAGTTGCCGACGTACAGCACCGCCGTGATCACCTGGCGTCGCACCTCGTTGAGCTGCGAGGTGTCCAGCAACGCGACCCACACGCTGACGGCGGCGAGCATCAGGAACAGGGCCGGCAGCAGTCGCCTCGCCCGGCGCAGCCAGAACCCTCCGAGGCCCATGTCGCCTTTGCGGCGCCAGTGGACGAGCAGTATGTCCGTGATCAGGTAACCCGACAGGGTGAAGAACACGCCGACGCCCAGCATCCCGCCGCCTGCCCCGGGTACGTTGACGTGGTACGCGATCACACAGATCACCGCGAGCGCCCGGATGCCATCGAGCCCGGGTACGTATCGGCGATCGCGCTCGACCGGCCGCGGCAAAGCTACGCCTCCCTCTCGTCAGGGAGAACGACTAGCTGACAGCCGGGGGCCGGCCGGTTACCACGCACATCGCCCAAGCGCTCAAGTGTGCCGCATCGCAGCCAGACGGGTGCAACGGAGCCATCCATTCGCCCCGGATGATCGCGTGGCCGGGGGACAGAGATAGTTGAGGGTGGCCGGCGGCGGAGCAGGCGCGCCCCGGGTTCAACCCCGGGACCCGCCGCGCCCCATACCCACCAACCCGCTCAGTAAGCCGTGCCGTAACCCGCGAGGCCGAAGCCACCGCTCGGGGACACGTCAGCGCCGGGGGACACGCCCGAGTAGCCGCCATTGCCATCGGCGCCGTACCCGCCCGGATAGACGGATGCGCCGGGATCACCGTAGCCCGCGCCCGGATTGGTGTAGCCGCCGCCGGGATCGGTGTACCCCCCACCCGGATCGCCATAGCCCGCGCCCGGGTCGGTGTAGCCGCCGCCGGGGTAGGCATCCGCGCCCGGGTAACCGTTGCCCTGGCCGACCGCCCCGCTGCTCGCACTCGAGCTCGATTGCCAGGCGACCGAGAACGACGAGCCGTCGGTCGACAGCCCGGACGGCGAAGCGCCCGCGGACGACGAGCCAGATGACTGTGGGTCGCCGCCGCCCTGGTAGCCGTCGCCCCCGTACATGTAACCGCCCTCGCCGAGATCGAGAGCGATCGGCTGCGAGGACCAGCTGGAGTCGGAAATCGTGCCTGTGTGACCGCCGGCGGTGGCCGACGCGCCGGTGAAATCGACGGTGTTGAAATCAGCCAGCGGAACCGGCTGACAGTTGCCATCGCCGCACTGCGACGGCGCCTCCGCGATCCACTCGGCGCTCGAGGTGTCGGGGTTGTTCATCTGCAACGTCTTGGTGGTCGACTGACCCGTTGTCGAGTCCGACAGGGCCATGGTCACGTTCGAGCCGCTGACCGACACGCCGGCGGAAATGTGGTCACCCGGGCTGATCGTCAGCCCGAGCTTCACTGCCGGCGCGGGTAGCAGCTCATACCAGGCGAACTGGTGAACGTTCCCGTTGGCGTCGCATTGGCCCTGGGTTCCAACCTGCTCGAGCGCGTGTGACTCTTGCGAGGCGCCACCGATGCCGACCCAAAAGGCGACATCGTCCTGGGAGCTGTTGCAGCTGACCGAGGGCTCGACCCAGCTGCCGGACACGTGCGAGAAGCTCGTGCCGGTCGCGGTATATCCCGCCCAGTTCGCGCTCGCCGCCTCTTGAGAAGGCGAGGTTGACACAAACGTGCGTGACCCGCGGCTGCGCGCAGCAGCCGACGGGGAGGCACCGGACGAAGTCGCCGCCGGAGAACCGGACAGTGCGACGACAACGGCCAGGGCCGAACTTGCTCCCAGCGTGAGAAAGAAGAGAAGACGCTGAAGCTTCATATGTAGGTAAGGGATCGTGGGACGTGTGCCCAGACTGTGCGACGCCCAGGTAATAGGAGCTTCGGAGTCAGCGAAGAGCTCGATATGAGACTCAGAGCGCGCCGGCCGCCTCTTCGGCGGCGCGGCGGGCCGAAGCGACCGTCTCGTCGAGCGGTGCGTCGAAGAAGCGCTTGGTCGTTGCCATCACGCCGATGATCGCGACCATCGCGTCGCCCTGGAACACCGGGACCGCGAGCGCTGACCACCCCGGATCCCATTCGTCGCGGGTGACGGACAGGCGGGTGCGGCGGATCTCCAGGTGATCTCGGTCAGTCTGCTGGCGTGCGACTGCGGCACGACCTGGAGCTGAGCCGGGCTACCTGACCAGGCCCCGGGAGATGATCAGCCGCTGGATGTCGGAGGTTCCCTCCTCGATCTCCTCGAGCTTGGCGTCGCGCATCCATTTCTCGACTGGGTATTCGCGCGAATAGCCCCAGCCGCCGAGGGTCTGGACGGCTGCCCACGTGCACCACATCGCGGTCTCGGACGCGTGCAGCTTCGCCATCGCGGCCTCGCTCGTCGCGCGCCGGCCGGCGTCGAGCAGCTTGGCTGCGCGCCACGTCAGCAGCCGCGCTGCATCGACCTTCAGCGCCATGTCGGCGAGTCGGAACGCAACCGCCTGATGCTCCGCAATCGGCTTGCCGAACTGCACGCGCTCCTTCGCGTACGCGACCGCAAACTCGAGCGCCGCCCGCGCCAGTCCGGTGGCGGACGCCGCGAGGTTCACGCGCGAGCGATCAAAGGTCGTCATCAGACCGGCGAACCCCTGGCCCTCGTCCCCCAGCCGGCGATCGTCGGCCACGAACACGTCGTCGAAGAACAGCTCGGCGTTGGGAATCGCGCGCTGACCCATCTTGCGCATCGGCGGACCGCACCGGAACCCCTGATCGGAGTCCTCGACGACGAACGCGGTCACGCCGCGATAGCCGCTCCCCGGCTCGACCGTCGCAAACACGACGTAGTAGCGCGCGACGCCACCGTTGGAGATCCACGCCTTCTGCCCCGATAGCACGTAGCCGCCGTCGACCCGGCGTGCCCGCGTGGTCATCGATGCGGCGTCGGAGCCAACTCCGGGCTCGGTGCTCGCGAGTGCGGTCAGCGGCGGATCCTCGTCGACCAGCGGCGACACCCACCGGCGGCGCTGCTCCTCGTTGCCGAGCACCAGCACCGGCTCGGCGAAGAACCCGGCCGAGGTGATCAGATTCCCGATCCCCGAGCAGCCGAACGACAGCTCCTCCTGGACGATGCAACCGGTCAGGCAGTCGGTCATGCCGCCGCCTCCGTACGCGTCGGGCAGCATGAACGAGGTCAATCCGATCGCGGCCGCCTTCTGCCACACCTCCCGCGGCCACACGAGATCGGCCTCGTCGACCGCCAGCGAGACTGGCCGAATCTCACGCGCGGCGAAATCGCGGCACAGGCGTTGTATCTCGCGCTGCTCGTCGGTGAGCTCGAACAACTCGGACCCGAGTGCGTCGGCGGTCATCTCTCCTCCAGCGTAGGCGTCGGAGCGGAGCTACGAACGCTGTTTCACGAAACTGACTATATAGTCAACTTGACTCGGGCTCGGCGCCGCTGACAACGCCGATGACTGGACGAAACCCGGACCGATGACCGCGACCATGATCGAAGCCGACCGCGGCCTCGCGGCGCTGTTCGATCCGTCGTCACTGGCGGTGGTCGGGGCCTCGCTCGACCTCCGAGCCGCGGGCCGCGCGGCAGACCACAACCTCCTGACGTCTGCTCTTAGCTACGTCAGTCACCCGCGCCCAACAGCAACCTACCGCTCTCACCGTGCACGGTCCATCTCGCTGTGACAGTGACCCCGCCAATAGGGCGATAGTCGAGTGTCACGGGGTGGCGCCCCCGGCACCGGTCGCGCCCTCCGTACCGGTCGCGCCGTCCGTGCCGGTCGCACCCTCCGCGCCGGTCGCACCCTCCGTACCGGTCGCGCCCTGAGCAGCACTCTCGGGCCCCGCCGCGCCCTCCGGAGCACTCCCCGACCCCGCCGCGCCCCGACCGGCAGCTTGGTCGGGATCTCCCTCGCCACCCGCGCCGAATTTGTCGACGGCGTCACCGGCCTTTTGGCCGACCTTGGCGATCTTGGTCGTGTACTTGCCGCGGGTCTTCTGGTCGGCCGCGACGCCGACGGCGTCGACGGCGTCGTGGATCTGGTCCTTGTGCTCGGCGACCGCTTCCTGTGCCTGCTTGGCCATGTTCTTGAATCTGTCCCCTAGTCCCATCTCACTCCTTTCCACAGGTGCAAGGTCCGGCTGAGGTTACCGTCAGTAGCCGCCCCCACCGCCGCGGCCGGACGCCGGGGGCCGCGCCGGTCCGCTACGTTTCGCGTCGTGCGGAACGGATGGGGGCTCAGGGGTCGCCGGTTCACGCCGGAGCTCGACTTCGGCGCGGTCGTCGCGGTGTCGCTTGCGATCGCTCTGTTCGCGGTCGTCGCCGTCGTCTGGATCGGGCAGGGCCGAGCGCGTGCGCAGGCCAATGACGTGTCGGTCGTAATCACCCCGACCGGGGAGAGCCAGCCGGTCCCGCCCTCGTTCTTCGGGCTGTCGGTCGAGGACAAGCAGATCACCACCTACGAGAACGCCGGGCCGCTGTTCGACCGGATGGTGGCGATGCTTGCACCGCGCGATGGGTCGCCGATGCTGGTCCGGCTCGGAGGGCGGTCAGCCGACGAGGTGACATGGGACACGCCGACGACCGGCGATCCGTCGTGGGTGCGCGAGCTCGATCCGAGCTGGATGCACCAGCTCGCAGCCCTGGCACGCCGCGATCACCTCCGCGTCGAGCTCGACCTGAACCTCGCTGCCCACGCCCCGACGATGGCCGCCGCCTTCGCCCGCGCCGCGCTCAAGGCGCTCCCGCGGGGCAATCTGGCGGGTCTCGCGATCGGCAACGAACCGGACCTGTACCGGACCGAGTCGTGGCTCGAGAAGGAGCGGATCGCGAGCACGCTGGCCTCGACACCGAGACACTGGACCGACCACTACGGACCCAAGTCCTACCTCAAGCAGTACCGGCAGTACGCGCGGGCAGTGCTGAGGGCGATCCCGGGGATCCCGCTGATCGCACCGGAGTTGACGTATCCGAGCGTCCAATGGCCGTCGGAGCTGATTGGACTTGGGCGCCTGGCGCCGAGCGCGATCTCCTTTCACCGTTACGCGACCGCGACCTGCAAGAAGGTGGACTCGCATCCTCCGACTCCGTCGGCGTTCCTGAGCAACCGCTACAGCCGCGGCCTCGCGAACACGCTGGGCCGGGACGTCGCGTTTGCCCATGCCCATGCGCGCGAGCTGCGTGTGACCGAGATGAACTCGGTCACGTGCGGGGGGCGCAAGCATCTGGCGGAGTCGTTCGCGACCGCGCTGTGGGCCCCCGACGCTCTGTTCGAGATGATGCGCGCAGGCGTCGACGGAGTCAACTGGCACATCCGCCCGAACCTCCCCAACGCGCCATTCCATTTCGGGGCGACCGGGCTCGAGCCGCTCCCGGAGATGTATGGGCTGGCTGTGTTCGCGAGGATGCTCGGGGCGCAGCCGCGCCTCGAGCAGCTGGCGCTTCAGGGACCCGCGGGAGTCAGGTTGAAGGCCTGGGCGGTGCGTTCCAGTGACGGCCTGAAGATCCTGCTGATCAACAAGGGCTCGACCGATCTCGTCACCCACCTCGCGGTCGGCCCGGGTCGCCAGGAGGCCGAGATCAGCAGGCTCCAGGCGCCGACGCTGGCGTCCGAGAGCGGCGTCACGTTCGGCGGTCAGTCGATCGGACCGAACGGTCGCTGGCACGGTCAGCTCAACCGGATAGCTGTTGCCGAGCAGAACAACGCCTACCGCGTACGGATGCCGGCCTACAGCGCCGCGGTGGTCGACGTCGGCCGGGGTTAGAACGCGCGCTTGCGCCCGGCGCGACCCTGAGCCAAACTTGCGGGGTCGTGGCTGATCGGACCGAACCGGGGCGGCGCTGATGTCGCCCGTCTCTCGCGGCTTTCGCGGTCGGCGGCGCGACCCCGTCGATCCGGGGCGGGTGCCGCCCGGCCAGTACCTGACGAGCGACTTCCCGGTGCTGTCGGCGGGGCCGACACCGCACACGCCGCTCGATGAGTGGAGCTTCACCGTCCACGGCGCGGTCAACGAGCCGGTCTCGTGGCCTTGGGACGAGTTCCTCGCGCTCCCGTCGGAGACGTTCACGGTCGACATCCATTGCGTGACGAAGTGGTCCAAGCTCGACACGAGCTGGCGCGGCGTATCGGTCGACACGCTGCTCGCCGAGGTCGAGACCGCAGCCGAGTACCTGACGGCGTGGTCCGACGGTGGGTACACGACCAATCTCGCGGTGCAGGACGTCGCCGACGGGCGCGCATGGGTCGTGTACGAGTACGGCGGTGAGCCGCTCGATCCCGAGCACGGCGGGCCGGCGCGACTACTGGTGCCGCACCTGTATTTCTGGAAGAGCGCCAAGTGGGTGCGCGGACTGACCTTGACGGTGGACGACGAGCCCGGTTTCTGGGAGGGCTACGGCTACCACAACCACGGCGACCCATGGCTCGAGCAGCGCTACCAGGGAGACTGATCTGGCAGCTCGCCGGCGTCCGCGCGCTGACCGACGAGACCCCTCGATGCAAGAGCATCGCGCTCGAGCCGCCGGACTGGCCGGGCCACCGCGCCGGCCAGCACGTCGACGTCCGGCTCACCGCCGAGGACGGCTACCAGGCGCAGCGGAGCTACTCGATCGCCTCAGGCCCGGAGGACTCCAGCCTCGTCCTGACGGTCGAGCGCCTGGCGGATGGCGAGGTCTCTCCGTACCTGGTCGACGAGCTGCGCTCCGGGGACGAGCTCGAGCTCCGAGGCCCAATCGGCGGCTACTTCGTGTGGGAGCAGAGCTACGGAGGGCCACTGCTGCTGATCGCCGGAGGGTCGGGGATCGTCCCGTTCCGCGCGATCCTTCGCCACCACACCGCGACCGGCAGCGGGGCCGACGTGCGCGTCCTGTATTCGGCGCGTTCGCTCGACGAGGTGATCTACCGGGACGAGTTGTCCGCGCTCGTCGACCGCGGCGATGCCGACGTGCGGATCGCGCTGACGCGCTCGTGGCCCAACTCGTGGACCGGACACCGCGGCCGGATCACACCGGCGCTGCTTCAGGAGACGTCATGGCCGCCCGCGCAGCGGCCGCTGATCTACGTGTGCGGGCCGAGCGGCTTCGTCGAGGCGATCGCCGACGAGCTCGTCTCAGCGGGACACGACCCTGGGCAGATCAGGACCGAGCGGTTCGGACCGACGGGCGCGTGAGGTGAGGAGCTGATGCAACCACTGGACGGGAACGCGATCGCCGGAGCGATGTTCGAGGTGTTCGGCGTCGAGATGACCACCGAAGCCGGAGTCTGCCGCAGCTGCGGGCTGCAGGGTCCGCTGGCCGAGCTGCGCGTCTACCTCTGCGGCGCGAGCGCGGTCGCGCGCTGCCCTCGGTGCGGCACCGTGGTCGGCGTCGCGATCACCGCCAGGGGACGGACCAAGGTCGACCTCGACGGGCTCGAGCTCCGGCCCGAAGAACCGGGCCGCGCGTAACGCCGCGAGGCGCCGGGGTCAGTTCGGGGAAGGCAGGTCGACCACCTCGAGCCCGAGCGGCGCGCACACCAGCGCCGGCTGATCGGCGCGTGCGAGCCTGCGGCGGAGAACGACGAACGCCGGGGCACCCAACCCCGCCGGCACGAGCAGCGCGAACAGGCGGTAGGCGAGGACGGCGGCCGTGGCGTCGGCGACGTTGACCCCGTACAGCGCGAACACCCCGATCAGCGCACCCTCGGTACCGCCGATCCCGCCAGGGAGCGGAATCAGGTTGCCGAGCTGACCGATCAGGTAGCCGAGCACGAGCGTCCCGATCGCGGGAACGTGGCCAACCGCCGCGAACGCACAGGCGAGCGCCGCGATGTCGAACGCCATGTAGGCGAACGAGCCGACGACGACGCCCGGGCTGCCCGAGCGCATCAGCGCGATCGCCTGCTCGACCCCGTCAGCTCCGGCCGCGAGCGCCGCTCGGACCTTCTCCCGAACGCGCGCCCGCCAGCTCGATCGCCGCGGGCGCGCGGGTCGATGTCCGAGCGCACGCAGCAGCCGCGGTGCCAGCCCGACGAGCAGCACCCCGGCCGCGGTGATCAGCGCCGGCACCAGCGTCAGCACCGCCGAGCCGCGGCCGGCGATGATGCCGGCGAACACTCCGAGCCCGACGAGGATCAGCGCGAAGAAGTTAGCGGCGCTGGTGACGACGAAGAACGCGACCGTCCGCCGCGCGATATGAGCTGTCGGCATCCCGGCCTGACGGAGCGCCCAGACGCCGAGCGCCAGACCCCCCGCGCCGCCTGCCGGGAGCAGCGAATTCGCCGCCAGCTCGGCCATCGCGATGTCATAGCTGAGCCCCCATGCCATCTGCGAGCAGAACGTCGCTCTGAACACGAGCAGATAGCCGGCGCACGAACCGACCTCGGCGAGCGCGAGCATCGCCACCCAGAACGGGTCCGTGCCGGCCAGCCGTGCTTTCACCTCGTCGAGTCCCGGCAGCGCAGTGATCGCGATCGCGCCGACCGCGATCACCGCCAGCACCTCCGCGACCCGGACCATTAGGTGACGCGGGTTCAGCTCATCGGGCATCGCCTCCGGTGGGGCCGGAATCGCCGCCGAGTCGCTCACGTCGACGCGCTCCATCTGCCCTCTCAGCTTACGCCGCGACGCTCGGAGATCCGAGCGCCGCGCCAGCGGCTAGGCGCCGCGCCAGATCGGCGTGCGCTTCTGGAGGAAAGCGCTCATTCCCTCCTGCGCGTCGTCGGCAACCGCGTTCTCGGCCATCACGACCTTGCAGTGCTCGTAGGCCTCGTGCTCAGTCCGATCGACCTGCTCGTAGAACGCCCGCTTGCCGGTGGCGACGGTGTACGAGCTCGAGCGGCCGATCGCGTCCGCGAGCTTGGTGACCGCCGCCTCGAGCTCCTCGGCCGGGACGACGTCGTTGACCAGTCCCCAATCGAGCGCCGTGGCAGCGTCGATCGGCTCGCCGGTCAGGAGCATCTGCATCGCGCGCTTGCGCCCGACGGCGCGTGAGACCGCGACCATCGGGGTGCTGCAGAACAGCCCAATCTTGACTCCCGGGGTGGCGAATTTCGTGCCTTGCGCCGCAACCGCGAGGTCGCACGAGGCCACGAGCTGGCAACCCGCAGCGGTCGCGATCCCGTGGACCTTGGCGATCACCGGCTGGGGCAGCTCGTGAATCGTCTCCATCATCACGGTGCAAAGGCTGAAAAGCTCGTCGTAGAACGGCTCCTCGCGATCGATCATCTCGGACAGATCGTGTCCCGCCGAGAACGCCGGCCCGGCACCCTCGATCACGATCACGCGCGTCTCCGGGTTCGCCGAGACCTCACGCAGCGCTCCGATCAGCTCATCCATCAGCTCGACCGACAGCGCGTTGCGCCGATCAGGGCGGTTGAGCGTGATCCGCGCAGCCGGCCCCTCGGCGTCGACGAGCAGGTTCCGGTACTCGGTGCCAGGCAGGTGGCTCATGTCAGTGCGCTCTCTTTCGCTCGAACTCGATGCAGCACCTGACTCTACGCCCGCGAGCGATCCTCGGCAATTCCGCGCCGGCGGCGCTGCAGCCGCCATCCCATCGCCGGCATCAAGCTCGCGGACAGCGCGATGCCGCCGGCGATCCCGACCCGCCGCGCGCGGCGGGACACCGCTGGATCGCGGGCGAGCTCGCGCAGGCCGGTGATCGCCACAGGGAGCAGGGTCGCGACCGATGTCACGGTGCCGGGGTCGTAATGGCGGTGGCGCGCCGCCCAGCCGAGGTGCAGTCCCGCGTTGCCGATGTGGCTCACGTACAGCAGCGCTGCCGGCGCGGCGGCGCGTGCGCCGGCGAGCGGCGCGAGGCTGAGACCCCAGCCGAAGCCGACGTTGATGATGAGGCCGAGCCGACGGTCGAGCGGGAACTCATCCTCGCCGGAACCGATCACCTCGCGGTTGATCCACGGCAGGAACGAACCCGGCCATACCCACTCCTCGGTCTGATGCCACAGCAGCGCCGCCAGCGGACGGAGCCGCGGGCGCCGGGCGGCGAGCGCGGTGACGGGCACGAGCGCTGCGGCGCCCACGAGCGGCCAACGTCCGTGGGTCTCGAGCTCCATCGCGGCGAGCGTAGCTGGCTGCCCGGCGATCCTCGCAGGCCGCGCCGGCCGCGTCACTCGCGAACGACCCGCCGGGGGGGCTTGTCGTCGCGCAGGCCGAGGTATCTCGGGTGGCGCAGACGGCCGTATCGGGTCCACTCGGTGAACGCGACCTGAGCGACTAGGTCGGGCTTGACCCAGCTGACGCCGCGCTCGCGGATCTCCGAAGGGTCCGCGAACGGGGGCGCTGCGAGCCGGCGCTCGCGCAGCATCGCGCCGAGCTCGCGCAGCGTCGCCTGGTCGAACCCGGTACCGACCTTGCCCGCGTAGCGCAGCTCGTCGTGGTCGTAGTAGCCGAGCAGCAGCGCCCCGAACTCGGTCCGCGAGCCCCGCGGCGCGGTGTAGCCGCCGATCACCAGCTCCTGTCCCGCCTCGCACTTGAACTTGAACCAGTCGCGCGAGCGTGCCGACGTGTACCGGCTCGCGGCGCGCTTGGCGATCACGCCCTCCCAGCCCTTGCGGCACGCGTACTCGAACAACCGCTCACCGGCCTCGTTGCGATGCGGCGTCAGACGCACCGGGCCGCCGAAGCGCAGCGCAGCCCGCAGCAGCTGCTTGCGGCGCTGCAATGCCAGCGGCCTGATGTCCCAGCCGTCGAGCCACAGCAGGTCGAACACGTAGTAGAAGACGCGCACGTCGCGGTGGCCGCGTTCGGCCAGCCGCGCGAAGCTGGTCGCCGAGCCCTCGAACGCGACGATCTCGCCGTCGGCCGCGAATCGGCTGGTGGGCTGATCTGCGAGCGCGGCCGCGATCTCCGGATAGCGCCCGCCCAGCGACAGGTCGTTGCGCGATAGCAGCTCGACGTGCTCGCCCCGGCGCACGGCGATGCACCGGATCCCGTCGAGCTTTCGCTCGAAGATCCAGTCCGGGTCGCTGAAGCGCTCGCGGGTCAGCGTCGCCTTCATCGCCTGTGAGCCGGCGGGCGGCTGACTCTGCTCGATCAGCTGCCACTCCTCCTCGGCGAGCTCCCGCCCCGCCAGCCGCGGCGGGTGCGCATCAGCGACCATGTGGGAAACCTACCCGCGGCGGCCTATAGCCCGCCGCACCGTCCAGAGACCGAGAGGAGCCAGTGATGACAGGCAAGGCCGACTTCACGAAGGAGGAGTGGGACGCGGTGCTCGAGGGACCGCCGAGCGCCGGGATGATCGTCGTCACCGCGCAGCCGGGCGGCACGATCCGCGAGTCGTTCGCGATCGGCAAGGCGTACGTCGAGGCGCGCAAACAGCACGGCGCCAGCGAGCTGCTCGACGCGATCGTCGACGCCAAGCCCGAGGTCGACCGCTCCCACTACAGCTCCTACGACGAGCTCAAGCGCCATCACCTACAGAACCTGCGCGAGGCGATCGCGGTGCTCGAGCGCAAGGCCGCCGGAAACGAGGTCGAGGACTACCGCCGGTTCGTGCTGATGCTCGCCGATAAGGTCGCGAGCGCCCACCGCGAGGATGGTGTCGCGATCAGCCCCACCGAGCAGGCCGCGATCGACGAGATCACGGCGAGCATGGCGGGGAGCACCGAAACAAGCTAGGGCCGAGCACCCCCGCCGCGGCGGCAGAGCCGAGCGCCCGCGCCGCGGCGGCGGAGCCAGGCGGCCCCGGCGCAAGGGGCAGAGCCGAGCACCCGCGCCGCGGCGGCGCTCGTACCCACTCTCGTGGTTCTTATGCGACACGCCGCCGATTTCTCTGATACGGTGGCGCCCGCCGAGTCCCCGGATTGCCGTCCCGGGGAGCGGGGAACCCAATTCGTTGGGGCGAGTCTTGCGGTGGTCCGCAAGAGGCGCTCGCAAAAAGAGCGCTAGCCCGTCAGCTAACTCCGCAGGCCAAGGCATCAAAACCGCAAGTAGTGCCTGCGGAGCTATGGGTACCCGTTCGCTCAACACAGCCCCCTCCAGCGCACCACGCTTCCGCCTTGTCTGCGGTCTCGTGCTGACGATGCTGCTGTTGTGCTGCTCGAGCGCGGTCGCCAGCTCGGGCGGCGCGGGGCTGACCGGCCACCAGGCATCGGCCGGCGGAAAGGTCTTCGGCCACACCCTTCGCAGGGGTCAGTCGGGGAAAGCCGTCGAGAAGCTCCAAACCTGGCTCTCAGAGCTCGGCTACAGCGTCTATGTGACGGGCTACTTCGGCGCGGACACGAAGACGGCGGTGGCGCAGTTCCAACGCTCGCACCGCCTGTCGCCTGCCAGCGGCACGGTCGGCGGCCGGACCGCACTCGCCCTGCTCAACGCGGTCCATGCGCTCGGACCGACGGGCGCGACGCCCTCCGATCCGATTCCCGGGTTCTCGATCGGCCGCGACGACATGGGCGTCGACGCGAGCGCCCGCTCCGGCGCGCCGATCTTCGCTCCGCTCGCCTCCAAGCTGGTCCAGGTGATGCAGGACTGGTACGCGGGAGAGCCGTTGCTGCTGTTCCGTTTCGACCACCACCCCCCCGGCGCGATGTCCGACTACTGGTACGTGGCTGAGCAGATCAACCCGGTCACCACCCGGGTCGGGACCAAGTTCAGCGGGCGGCAGAAGGTTGCGTCGTTCGCTTCGAGCGGCACCGGCATCGAGATCGGCTGGGGCTCGCCGACCTCATGGACCCGCACGCTGGCCGGCGCGACCGACACCGGGTCGGCCAACCCCCCGAACGGCGCCAAGACTCGCTGGGGCGAGTCCTTCAAGAAGTTCTTCCACATCCCGTAGGCGGGAGAAGTTCTTCCACATCCCGTGGGCGGGCGCGCCCGCAGTGAGGCGGGCGGGGAGCGCCGACGGCTGCCGATGGGATCACGGCTTCAGTGAGTCGCCGTGTGGTTCACGAGCCGCGCGTAGGTCCGGCACGGCTCGTTGCGAAGGCTCGGGCACGGCGGTAGCCCGGTCGGGACGTTGACGCCCGGGACGACCGGCAGGATCAGGCTCGATCGCATCCGCTTGGAAAAGGCGACCCAGACCTTGGCGGTCTTGTTGGGGCTGGTGTGGCTGAAGGCCCAGATCGGCTGGGTGCCATTCGGCGCCGAGATCGTGACGCGGATGCGCGACCCGGCGCGATACACGTGCCCCTCGTAGTAGAGCGGGATCACGACCTCGACAAAGCGCCCGCGCGGCATCGGCCGCACGTCGGCCGCCCGCAGGCTCAGCACCGGCGCGAGCAGCGTGCTCTTGCTGCGGTCGAGCTTGCGCTCGTTGGCGCGCACCCAACCGTTCTGCACGAACGTCTCCTTGCCGTCGGGGCGCACCTCGCTGACCGTCGCCTGGAGATCGACGTTGGACGTTGAGGACCGTACCCAGACGTGGACGGCGCCGGCGCCGATCACGCTCGTGTTCGCTTTCAACGGAGCAGTCAGGTACGAGAGCGCCGTGCCCGGTGGGTTCTGCTTCCAGTCCCACTGCCAGGCCGAGGCGCTAGCCCACAGACCACCGACGCCCGTATTGGTCGAGTAGTCAGTCGCGGGCAACGCGTGGGCATTCCAGTTGAACACGTCGATCCCTTTGCGCGATGGGGGCCGCCCCCCGAGCGCACCCTTGGCTCCCAGATACCAGAAGCGAGCCAGCGTCCCCGGGATCGGGAACCGCGAGAACGACCGCTCGAACCCGGGATACGGATCCCCTGGCGTGACGCTCCCGAGAGGTGAGCGACCGGCGCCGTTGTCGAACAGGATCCGGATCTCGGGCAGCTTCTGGAATGCGGCCAGTGCAGCCGAATACGTCGGGATCGTCTGGATCGGATCGACCGGAAGGAGGACGCCGCCGATCCCCATCGCCGAGTCGTAGATAACCGGGGAGGCTCCCTGCAGGACCGCAGCGTGGACGATCGGCGCCTGATGGGCGACGTACAACTCGAGGAAGTCGTACCAGCGGTCGAACGTGTCAGGATCGAGCGAGTCGATGTGGGCGCCGTTGGTAAAGGTGAACCATTTGTGGGCGGTGCCCGTGAAGCGCTCGGCGAGGTCGGGGCAGTGGCCGCCGGTCTGCTCGTCCTCCCACTGGCATGCCATGAACACCGGCACCTTGATCTTGTCGACGAACGTGATCGGCGCAAGTGGATCGGCGACCGAAGGAACGTAGTGGTTGTTGGCGCGGATCTTTGCCGGCAGGTTGGTGGCCTCGCCATGCAGGACTTGGTTGCGCTTGCAGGTCTGATCGCCTTGCTGGATCCGTTGATACGCCCACGGTTGTCCGGCGTGCGGCCCGGCCGGCTCGGCGTCGCTCTGGCGCTCGAGCGCCCATGCCACCGCGAAGCCGGTGTTGAGGATCCCACCCGGGTAAAGGGTCGTCTGGGTCGCGTCGATCGTCGACAGCGGCGAGATCGCGGCCAGGTGCGGTGGATCGGTCTGCGCGGTGAACAGCTGGCTGATGCCGCCGTAGGAGATTCCCATCATCCCGACCCTGTGGCCGAGCACCCAGGGCTGACGCGCGATCGTCTCGATCACGTCGTAACCGTCGAGATTCTGGAGCGGCTCGAAGAAGTCATACGCGCCACCGGAGCAACCCGTCCCGCGCATGTTGACGTCGACCACCGCGAACCCCATCAGGTTCGCGAGGACCGCGATCCCGTTCTGGGGTCCGGCCGGATCGGCGTAGCCATAGCCCGAGTACTCGATCAGCGTCGGATACGGCGGGCCGACGATCGGAAGCTTCGGCAACGGCAATCCGGACGGCACCCCCGGCTCGCCGGCCGGACTGGTGGGCGGGTGCACGTCGATCGCGAGCTTCGTCCCGTCGCGCGTCGTCAGGTAGCCGTACCCGTTGTCGGGAATCGATTGGTTGTAGACCGATGTGCTCGGCGGCGCCGGGCGGTCGGAGATCACCGTCAGCGGCCCGGATTCGGCGCCGTGCGGGTATAGACGGACACGGTATCCATGGCCCGGCGCAACGTCACGGAACAGCAGGCCGCCGAGCGAGTCGGCGGACTTTGTCGCGACCGTTCGCCCCGCTCGACTCAGCAGGGACATCCGCGCGTGTGCCGCGAGGCCGACGACGTACACCTGCTCGGCGCTCCCGTGGGCGCTGAAGCTCTGTGCCTGCGCGCCGGCGGCCGGTGCCAGCGACAGCACGCCGAGCACCGCGCCGAGCGCCGCGGTCCACGAGCAAGCGATCCCCCGCACACGACCCCTGAAGTCGTCGCCTCTCCACACGCGACCCACCTTTTCACAACGCGCGCACCCGCGCGCCGGTTCAGAGGATCAGGTCGACGAGCTCGCCCGCTCGCTCGGGGCGCAGCGGCTCGCCGGTCATCAGCCGCCGGTAGAAGACCGCTCCCAGCAACGCCGTCGTCGCAAGCTCGGGATCTACCTGGGAAGCGATTTCGCCGTCGCGGATCCCTCGTGCGATCAGGTCGATCAGCGCCTGGCGCCGCTCAGCCGAGTAGCGGTGGTGGAACTCGCGCACGCGCGGATCGCGCTCCGCGCCTTCGATCATCGCGGGTATGCACCGCGAGAAGGTCGAGTCGACGACGACCTCCGCGACGTGGCCCAGCAGCAGTGCAACGGCGTCACGTGCCGACAGGTGTCCGAGGTCGGGAACCATCTGCTCGTGGAACGTCTCGAACGCGTCGGCAAGCAACGCCAGCTTGTCGGGCCAGTGGCGGTAGATGGTCGATTTGCCGACGCCGGCGCGGGCCGCGACCGACTCGATCGTGACGCCGCCGTACCCGTGCTCGGCCAGCTCCTCGACCGCCGCTGTCAGGATCACCATGCGCGAGCGCTCAACCCTGGGGTCGCGGTGCCGGCCGCCGTCAGTTCTCACTGGACGCACATCCTTTCGGCGAGAAGCGTAGTAGAACGTTGACGTATCGGTACGAAACGCCTACGTTCTATATGTTCACGAGCCCGAGGAGACCGAGATGGCCAGCGTCAGCGTCCGCTACATCGTCGACGACGTCGACGCAGCAATCGCCTTTTACTCCGAGGAGCTCGGCTTCCACGAGGACATGCACCCCGCGCCGTCATTCGCGATGCTCTCGCGCGGCGACCTGCGACTCGTGCTCAGCGCGCCCGGCGGCGGCCCCGGCGGTGGCAAGGCGATGCCCGACGGGACCCTGCCGCGACCGGGCGGTTGGAACCGGTTCCAACTCGAGGTCGACGACATCGAAGCCCTCGTCGCCCAACTGCGCGAGCACGGAGCCCGTTTCCGCAACGAGATCATCACCGGCGTCGGCGGCAAGCAGATCCTCGTCGAGGACCCCGCGGGGAATCCAGTCGAGCTGTTCGAGCCGACAGCGCCCGAGGCCAGGCTCGCGAATTGACCTTCGGCCGCCTGCTCGCTGTGCTCTTGGTCGCCGGGGCAGCGGCGGCGACTGCGCTGCCGGCGGCAGGCCGGGCGACCGTCGCAGCGCCTGGACCGGGCGGGGCGGAGGCGGGCGTGAGTACGGGGGTGGTCATGAGCGACGCGGCGAGACTGAGCGATGGGCAGGGACTGGGCGACGGGCCGGGAGTGAGCGTGTTCCCGATCCCGGGGAGCCGTCTGGCAACGCGGCAGACGCAGATCAGCTTCCGCGGCGTCGCGCCCAGATCGCTCGGCCCGATCACAGTCGGCGGCTCGCACAGCGGGATCCACGCCGGCCGCCTCCTCGCCGATTCGGACGGCAGGGGCGCGAGCTTCTATCCCAACAAGCCCTTCTCGGCCGGCGAGGTCGTCACCGTGCACACGACCCTGCCGATCATCGACGCACTCAACGGGACGTTCCAGTTCACCGTGCAGCGCCCGGCGGCGCGGATCGTGCCGGTGTCGCATGACGTCGCTGAGCGCGTGCGCGGTGACGTCGACTCGTTTCGCTCGCGGCCGGACCTCGAGCCCGCGGCGGTGCGGATCAGGCGCGGTCACGCGGGAGTCGCCGACGTCTTCCTGACGCCGATGCGGGGCCCGCTGCAGTGGGGCCCGATGATCGTCGACCGCTGGGGGCACCTGGTCTGGTTTCGCTCAGTGGGGGGACCGACGACGACGGTTGCCAACTTCGAGGAACAGCACTATCGCGGACAGCCGGTGCTTACGTGGTGGCAGGGGTTCATCTCCGGCTACGGGTCGGGTGAGGACGTCATCCTCGACCGGCACTACCGCCGGATCGCGACAGTGCGCGCCGGCAACGGACTGGATACAGACCTCCACGAGTTCAGCATCACCCCACAGGGGACCGCGCTGATCACCTCCTATGACGCGGTGCACTGGAACGGGGCATCCGTTCACCGAGCCGGCAACATCGTCGTGTTGAACTGCACGGTCCAGGAGATCGACATCCTAACCGGCAACGTGCTGTTCCAATGGGACAGCCTCGACCACGTTCCGCTCCAGGCGTCGTACGCCGCCGTCCCGAGCCCGACCGGCGGTTCGTACGACTACTTTCACATCAACTCGGTGCAGGAGGGCGCCGACGGCAGCTTGATCATCTCGGCACGCAACACGTGGGCCGTCTACGACGTAGATCACACCACCGGCAGCGTTATCTGGACGCTTGGTGGCAAGGCGTCGAGCTTCACGATGAGCGATGGAACGCGCACCGCGTACCAGCACGATGCGAGCCTGCATCCGGGCGGGCTGATGACGATCTTCGACGACGGCGACTGGCCGCAGGTGCACGAACAGTCTCGCGTCCTGCTCGAGCGCGTCGACACGACAACCCACACGGCGACGGTGGTGCGGGTGCTCGATCACACTCCGAGCGTCCTCTCCGGCCACGAAGGCTCGGCTCAACTGCTCGCCAACGGCGACGTGTTCGTCGGCTGGGGTGATGCGCCCTATTTCAGCGAGTACGACCAGAACGGCACACAGATCTTCGACGGGCGGTTCGTGGGTCCGATCTCGAGCTACCGAAGCTATGAGTTCCGCTGGCGCGGCGAGCCCGACACGCGTCCGTCGGTCGCGGTCAGGCGTGGGCCGAAGGGATCCGGCACCGTGTTCGTGAGCTGGAACGGTGCCACTGACGTGTCTCGCTGGCGCGTGCTGGCCGGCGCCAGGAAGCGGTCACTGAAGCCGATCACGCTCGCTCGCCGTCGCGGCTTCGAGACGTCAATTCGGATTCGGACCGGGGCGCGCTGGATCGAGGTCCGGGCGCTCGGATCGTCTGGGCGCAAGTTGGGATTGTCGCGGGCCGTCGCATGGCGACGCTCCTAGCCGGGCGCATCGCGATGCTCCTGCTCGCCGTAGGGCGATGCTCCTAGCCGGGCGCATGGCGACGCTCCCGGCCGCTGCCGGAGACACCCGAGCGACGATCTTCCGGCCCGATCGCATTAGGCTGCAGACGTTCGTCTTCTCGAGGAGGCCCAATGGGTTTTGACCAGTACCACGAGCCACCGAACGAACTTCCGCCGCAGACGCGGACGTTCGCTCGGCTATGTGCCTCGTTGACAGAGGAAGCCGAGGCGATCGGCTGGTATGAGCAGCGTCTGGCGGTGGAGACCGATCCCGAGGCCGCAGCCGTGATGCGCGACGCGCTCGGCGAGGAGTTCAAGCACTTCAGCATGGACCTCGAATTCCTCCTGCGCCGGACGCCGGCGTGGCGGGAGATTGCGCAGGGGATCCTGTTCCAATCCGGCGACATCGTCGAACATGGCGAGGAGGCCGAGGCCGCGGCCCTCGACGGCGACGGGGGCGGCGCAGCGGGCTCGTATGAGGCCGGCTCGTTGGGGCTCGGAAGCCTGAGGGGGGCCGCATGATGAACCATCTCCTTCGTTCACACGCGCCAATCAGCGACGCGAGCTGGAAGCTGCTCGATGACGAGGCGCGCGAGCGCCTGTCGGGCGCACTCGGCGCGCGTAAGCTGATCGACTTCGCGGGCCCGCACGGTTGGGAGTACTCGGCAACGAACCTGGGACGCACGGCATCGATCGACGGCGCGCCGGCGGACGGGGTGACCGGGCTGCAACGCCGCGTGCTGCCGCTGGTCGAGGCAAGGGCGAGCTTTGAGGTGTCCCGCAGCGAACTGCGCGACGCAGATCGCGGCGCCGAGGACGCCGACTTGGCGGCCCTCGATCACGCGGCCCATCAGATCGCCGTGGCCGAGAACGTAGCCGTTTTCCATGGCTGGAGCGGGGCGATCACCGGCATCGGCGACGCCTCGCCGTATGAGCCGATCGCGCTTGGCAACGCCCCGGACGACTACCCCCGCCTGATCGCCGGCGCCGTCGAGCAGTTGCTTTGCGCCGGCGTTGCCGGCCCGTACGGCCTCGGCGTCGGCCGCGAGCAGTATCGACTGATCGTTGAGACCGCCGAGCACGGCGGCTATTTGCTGTTCGATCATCTGCGCAAGATCCTCGAGGGCCCGATCGTCTGGGCCCCCGGCGTCAAGGGCGCGTTCGTCGTCAGCCTTCGCGGCGGCGACTTCCTGTTCGAGTCCGGGCAGGACCTGTCGATCGGCTACGACTCTCATGACGGCGAGGTGGTGCGGCTGTACCTGGAAGAGAGCTTCAGCTTCCGCGTCGCGACGCCGGAGGCGGCGGTTGCGCTGACCCCATAGACAGCCATAAGCTTGGCCGCGTGCCAACGGAGATCGTGTACTCGAGCGGCGCCTCGGTCAAGGTCACCGCGTCCATCCAGGACGTTGCCGACGTGCTGAACGCCGGCGGCATGAGCTTGGACACGACTCGCTTTGCCGGGTTCCGAGGCGACGAGGCAGTCGGCGCCGAGCGGATCGTCGTGCGCACCGGTGCGATTGCCCATGCGCAAGAGCTCCGCAGCCCATAGCCAACTCTCGACCGGCTTCGCGTACGATGCCTCTTCAGCGGCGGATGCCGCGGCGAGGCCCGCACGGGCCGGGGCATCGACAAGGAAGCAATAGGAGGGACCGGATGCGAGATCAGCCTTTGCGCGCGTGGCGCTACTCAATGTCCGTTGGCGTGGCGCTTGCCTGCGTCGCAGCGATCGCCCCGGGGGTCGCTGCTGCGCAAACAACGCCCCTGAAGGTGCCGCCAACCAAACCATTCAACGCGCGCACCGTCTCGCGGCTGAATCGAGCCCTGCGCGTGACGTGGGCGAGCACCTGGTCGCCCGGCATGATCGTCGGCGTGTGGGTCGGAAAGCACGGTTGGACCTCGACGCTCGGCTCCACGGAGCGCGCCGCAGGTCCGCGCCCGATCCTCGCCGACCACACACGTGTCGGGTCGGTCACGAAGACGTTCATCGGGACGCTGATCCTTCGGCTCGTCGATCAGCACAAGCTGCGACTCGACGAGACGATCCAGCAGTGGTTCCCGACACTGCCGGACGCCAGCCAGATCACGATCCGCGAGCTCGGCGACATGAGCAGCGGGATCAGTAGCTATACGACGGACACGGCGCTCACCGACAAGTACTTCGCGCACCCGATGACGTGGTGGTCCCCCAACGAGCTGATCGCGAGCGCCGCTGCGCTGCCCCGGATGTTCACACCGGGCGACGGCTTCGACTACTCGGATACGAATTTCGTACTGCTCGGACGGATCATCGAGAAGGTCACGCACGAGCCCCTGAACGTCGTGATGCGCGAAGACCTGTTCAAGCCGCTCGGAATGAACGCTTCGAGCTATCCGACCAGTAACCGCCTGCCGAGGCCATTCCTGCGCGGCTACACAGTGCAGGGGTCCGAGCTAGGCAATGTGCTCGACTCGACTGGCTGGAGCCCGAGCTTTGCAGCGGGTGCGGGGCAGGCGATCTCGACGCTTCGTGACCTGCACCGATGGACGATCGCGCTCGGTACCGGCGCGCTGCTCGAGCCCGCGACCCAGCTCCAGCGCCTGATCCCCAATCCACACTCGGAGGGCGGCGGCCGCGCGTATCTGTTCGCGGTCGGCCGCGAGGATGGCTGGCTCGCACACGAGGGCGAGACCCCGGGATTCAACACCCAGGTCGCCTACCTTCCGGCGCTGAAAGCCTCGATCGTCGTGATCACCAACAGCGACATCTCGAACGCGAAAGCCGTCAGCCCGGCCGCCGCGATGTTCAGCGCACTCGCACGCGTTATCGCGCCCAAGAACGTACCTGCGAGCTGAACGGCCATGCAGGCGATTGCCGCGGCGCGCGCGCTCGCTGCTGTACAGTGATGTTGCAACTATAAGTTGACGAATAGTTGCTGAGCGAACGATTGCCGAGAGGGCCCCCGCTTTGCCAAGTCTCTCATCTGACCGGCTGCGCGCCTGGAGGCTGTTCTTCGAAAGTGCCCTGACCCTGATCGACGTCCTCGAGGACGACTTCGAGCGCGGAGCGGGGATACCAGTCAGGTGGTACGACGTGCTGGTGCACCTCGAAGAGGCACCCGAGGGGCTGCGCATGCACGAGCTCGCCGAACAGATCCTGTACAGCAAGAGCGGCCTCACCCGCGTGATCGACCGGATGCACGCGGAGGGCCTGATCCAACGCCACCGGCCCGATGACGACCGTCGCTCGGTGTTCGTTCTGCAGACCGAGAAGGGCCGGGAAACGATGTTCCGCACCCGCCACCTGCACCACCGCTGGATCGCTGAGCATTTCTCCGAGGTGCTCAGCGACGGCGACATCAAAGCTCTGATTCGCGCGTTCGAGAAACTGAGCGCACGGGCCCGTCCGCTGCGCCCTGGCCGCATCAGCGGCTAGATGACTTCGCCGAGGGTCTGGAGGCCGGGAGGCTCGGCGCTCACTCCGAAGCGAGCAGCTTCGCCTTCTCCGTCGCGAACTCCGCGTCGGTGAGAGCTCCGCGATCGCGGAGGTCGGCGAGCTTGGTCAGCTGATCGGCGACGGTCGTCTGCGGCGCTGCCGGCTGCGGCGCCGCAGACCCTGACACGATCTGGCCGTCGACCATCACGACCCCGGGGAACGCGCCGCTGGCCGCCTGCGCCTTGACCTGCTGGATGTACTCGGCCATGTTCCCGCTGCGCATCGCGTTCCTCATATCGCGGCGCGTCGCGGCCGTCCGTTCGGCCGCCTCGTGGTCAATCCCCGGCGGGAAGACCTGATCCTCGAGGACGGCGATCTTCGAGTGATCGTTCGGGTCGAAGATGACCTTGCACTGCCAGCCGGCGAGCGGCACCGCGCCCGGGAACCCCTGATGAAAGGTCACCTCGAACGGTTGCTCGCCGTCCGGCTGCACGCTGAGCCTTACCTTCGCGTGGTCGGTCATGCTCGCGTTGGCCTGGAGTGCGCTGCTGCTCGAACTGCGCCACTGAACCGTCGAGTCGAGGACTGTCGCCCAGGCGACAGTCCCACCGCCGTCCTGCAGCTCCTTCGTCAGCTTCGTCTTGTTCCCGAACATCACGCCTCCTCCGTTTGCGGGTCCCACTGGCGGCGCCGGAGAACCGCCTGCGCCCGATCTGCCGCCACGTATGATGACTGCCGCGATCGCGGCCGCGACTCGTTCTCCTCGCCACGCGCGACACAAAGGCGGTCGACGCAGCGATGGACGCGTTCAGCGAGATCTACGAGGCATGGCTCCGACAGGCCGCCGAGCGACCATCGCAGTAGTTCCGAGCCGGCGTCTAAGATGGCGGAGTCCTGGGGGACCGGTGATGCCGTGACGCTGTCGCTAGTGGACGACAGGTGGGCGAACCGGAGGGAGAAGCAAGATGGGGAAGCGCGGAGGTTGGAGGACCGTGGGTGCGCTGGTGATCGTCGCGGCACTCGGGTTGGCGTTCGCGGGCGTCGCGACCGCGAGCAAGCACGTCAAGGACCGGCACGTGCTGATCACGTTTTCGGGAAGTGGCGGCGGCAACTACTCGACGAGCATGCCCGAACAGGACATTTCCGCTGGCGTTTGTTCAGAGCCGGCGAGCTCGGCCAAGGTCGTCGATCACTTCACCTTCGGCGAGAGGTTCAAGCTCAGCTTCCCCTACGGGGGAGGGAATCCGCTCGGGACCAATGTCACGGCCGGGGGCCAAGACGTCAGCTCGGGGGCATCGCCGGAGTGTACGAATGGGTTCGGCAACCACCTCGGCGGCACGTCCTACGACTGCACGACGCCGTTCATCAAGGCATACGAAAGTCAGGGTGAGGCGCCGTTCCCGACGGTCTCGTTCGCTGCGAACGGCGGACGGGTCAGCGCGAGCGTCACCGGCGGCGTCGAGTACGGCCCCCACCCCACGGGCAGCCACTGCATCGGGGCGCCGATCGGCGGGGGGATCTACTCGTTCCACGACAACCTCGACGGCCGGCTGCGATCCAGCGTCGCCAAGCTCCGCAAGCACGGGTCGCTGTCCATCAAGGTGCGAGGCTCGAAGTCAGCAAGCTGCAGCTCGAAGACCTGCGATCGGAACACCTGCCATAACGACAGCGGCCCGGGCCCCGTGCCGGTCACCTGTCACACATCGCAGGACTACACCGGGGAGCTGAAGGTCCAACTCGTCAAGTAGATCCCGCGGGGCGTTGACCCCGATCCGTCAGGGCCGCGAACCTGCTCGCCGCCACGAGCGAGAGCGCGGCCATGACGGCCAGCGGCAGCGCCGTGGCGACCGCGGCCAGCAGCCCACCGACTAGGCCCGATGTCGCCTCGGCACCGACCTGGAGCGACTGGTTTGAACCCAGCGCCTGACCTTGCTGGTCGGAGGAGACGGCCTCGCTGATGATCGCCGCTGCGGCCGGCAGGCAGATCGCGACCAGCAGAGCAGTCAGCCCGAGCGTGATCCACAGCGCCCCTTCGGCGCTTGGAATCACGATCGATGCCATCAGCACCCCCAGCACGGCGGCACCCCAGGCGGCCGTCTGGCCAGGCGTCAGTCGCCGTGCTATCCAGGCAACGAGCCCGAGGTTGGCAACCACGATCGGAACCGCCACCCACCCGACGAACAGCGACTCGCGGGCGACGCTCATGTGGAAGCGATTGATCAGGTACATCGGATAGACGCGGAAGAACCCGAAGATCGCGAGGTAGAGCATGAAGTTGGCGAGGTAGACCCGGCGCAGAGGGCCGGCTCGAAATGCGCTCGACAGGCTCTTGAACGCGGAGGCGACGGACACCGGCTCACTCGACCGGCGGGTGGAGGTCTCGTGGAATGAGGTCGCCGTCATGATCAGGACGACTACCAGCAGGATGATCACCGCCCAGAACGGAGTCGAGTAGTCAAACCACGAGACGAGGCTCTTATCCGCGAGCCGACCGCCGGCCAGCGGGCCGACCACGTAGGCCAGGCTCGAGCTGAGATACACGTAGCCGAACAGGCGGCTGCGCTGCCGGGGTGGCGCGATGTCGGCCACGGCGCTCTGGGCGACCGCGATGTTGGCCTCGGCCAGACCGGCGAGGAAGCACGCGGCGATCAGCAGCCCGAGCGTCCGAGTCTGGACCGCGGTTGCGATCAGCGCATAGGAGCAAGCGCTCGCGCACAGCGACACCAACAGAGTTGGTTTGCGCCCGAACGGGTCAGACAGTGAGCCGATGATCGGCGCGGCGATGAACTGCGCCAGCGGGTAGACCGCCAGCAATACCCCCAGGACGATCGTGCGCGTCGCCAGGCTCGCCCCGTCCGGCAGCATCCCGCCGTCGGCGCGAAGAACCAGCGGCGTGAAGATCGCGATCATCAGGCTGTACCCGACGAACCCGACGAACACGACCAGATACAGCGGCAGGACCCGCCAGATACGAACCTTCTCGCTGCCGCCAACCCGCCCCACGACTCAGAGCCTAGGGCAGTCCTCGGCGCGTGGCGCTACCTACGCAGGAATGCCTGCGCCTGCGATTTCGCGCACGCCAAGCTCCACCTCGAACTCGTCGATCACGACGATCGGCTTCATCGCCTCCCCACTCCTCGCGCTCGCCACCGCCGCGTCGAAGTCGTCCAACTGATACCGGTGCGTGACCAGACGTTCGAAGCCCGGATGGTTCTGCTCGAGCATGTTGATAGCCAACGGGAAGTTATCGTCGGCGCAGTAGACCCCGGTCACGGTCGCCTCCTTGGAGAGCATCGTCGGCAGCACCATCTCTCGAGGCCTGAAGTCGACGCCGAAGACGACGACTCGGCCTCCCCTGCGAAGGCACGCCAGCGCTTCAGGAAGGAGTGCGCCGACGGTGTCGACGACGACATCGGCCCCGAGGCCGTTCGTGGCCTCGAGCACAATCTCGATGAGCTGCGAAGAACCCGGGTCGACGACAAGATCAGCGCCGAGCGCCAGCAGCTCCGCCCGGCGCTTGGCGACCGGCTCGGAAACGATGACGGGGTCGGCTCCGCGCGCCTTCAGCACCATCGCGTACATGGCGCCGATCGGGCCGCCACCAAGCACCACGACCGACTCGCCCGGGTGGACGCGAGACTTTCGCGTCCCGTTGAGCACGCACCCGAGTGGCTCAGCAAGGACCGCTCGCTCGAACGGTAACTCCGAGGGGATCCGGAAGATCCGATTCGAGGGCACACGACAGAACTCCGCCGCACCGCCATCGCTGTTGTTGCCCAAGTGGACCACGTTCTCGCACAGATTGCGCCGACCGATACGGCAGTAGTGGCATAGGTCACAGTAGAGGTTCGGGTGCACTACGACTCGGTCGCCGGGCGCGAACGGCGACGCAGACCCGACCTCCTCGACCACGCCCGCCATCTCGTGCCCGATCACAATTCCGGGCGTGTACTCCATCGTTGGCGGCACCTTCAGCGCGTGCAGATCGCTCCCACAGATGCCGTTGGCCACAACCCGCACGATCACGTCGCGCGCATCCTCAATACGGGGGTCATCGACGGTCGTCACGTTGACCCGTCCATCGCCTTCGAACTTTGCAGCCCGCATTCAATTCCTCCAGTCAACCGAGCTTGACCTGTTCCCGCCGTGGGCCCATCTCGGAGCAGCTCACCGGTGGTTCTCCTACAAAGCTACGGCAGAAACACGGCCGCGTCCGCTGTGCCGATGCACAACATCACCGCGCTCGTTAGTGCACGCACTAGCCCAGGCGTGCTCAGGCCGACGGTCACCGAGTAGGGGGTGGCACGCTGGTCGTGGCACGCTCCGGTCCCGGAGCGCTCTCGCTCAGAGATGGCTGAGCTTGTCCGGGTTTCGCACGATTCGCACCGTTTGGATCCGGCCCTCGACGACGTCCACCGTCAGCACGCTCCAGACCCGGATCTCGCTCTGCGCGGGCCGGACGGATCGATTCGCTGCGCCGCCGGCGGCGGCGCCTCGGGCACGCTTGACGAGCTCAGCCAGCTGTGTCGTGTCGACATCCCCAGCCTTCAGGAGCTCCAGGGACTGTTCCGCTGCGAGCCGCTCGGTCTCGCCAAGCTCAGGTTCAGCCGGACCAAGCACCAGACGACCGGGTTGGCCGTTGACCCTCACCCGCCGGCTCTCGAACTCGCCGGAAGACCGGCGCCCCTGTGCGACGGCAGCCATGAAGTGCGCGATCAGTGCGGCACCGATCAGCGGCTCCCGTGGCGCCATCGCCCTGCCGCCGCTGTCGGCATAGAGAACGGCATCCTTGGCGAGCAGGTCCACCAGGGCCTCCAAATCCCCCTCGTCGGCGGCCGCGAGGAACCGCTCGAGCAACGCGTCGCGGGCAGCCTCATCGGCGTCGAAGCGCGGCCGGCCGGCCTCGAGATGCTTGCGTGCTCGCGTTACCAGCTGCCGCGAGTTGGCCTCGGTCCGCTCGATGATCTCGGCGATCTGGGCGTACTCGTACCCGAACACCTCGCGCAGCAGGTAGGCCGCTCGCTCGGTCGGGGTCAGCCGCTCCAGGACCACCAGCAAAGCCAGCGACAGTGAATCCGCGAGCTCGGCGCGCGACGCCGGACCGAGCGCCGGATCCTCGACCAGCGGCGCTGGCAGCCACGGCCCCACGTATGACTCGCGACGGGCCCGGGCCGATCTGAGGACATTGATCGAGAGGCGCGTGACCACCGTCGTGATCCAGGCAGCCGGCTCCTTGATGATCGCTTCCTGGCGCGTCAGGCGCAGAAGCGCCTCCTGGGTCACGTCCTCGGCCTCCGCGACGCTGCCCAGCATCCGGTATGCCACGCCGAAGCCTTGCCGCCACAGTGCTTCGAGCTGCTGATCGGGGATCGTCTCGGCCATATCACTCCTGACGCAATCGGCCACCGAGTTGTGACAGGGGGCGAGCGGCGGTCCCAGCCGCCGCTCGCACGTCGGGTGCCTGGACCGGGCGCCGACGATCGTCCGTCGCCTAGGTCACCTTGACCGTGGTCTTGCCTGCGTTGTAGCCGCTCTTTGACGCCGTGCACACGTGCTTGCCCTTCGACTCGCCCTTGCCGAATGCGAGCCTGACCTTGCCACTGGTGTTCGTGGACCCCTTCTTGCCGAGGCACGAGACGCCGGCGCCCGCTACGGGTTGACCAGCGTCGGTGACGGTGAAGGTGACCTTCTTCGCCTTCTTGTGGCTGAACTTGCTCGGCTTCGCGCTCAACGAGAGTCCGGCCAGGATCTGCGTGTGGTACAGATTGATCGGCAGGCCCGACGATCCGAGCTGGTCGAGCAGGATGACATCGAGACGGCCTGAGGAGCCCTGGGCCTGGATCGAGAAGAAGGTGAAAGTATTGGACGGGGGCTTGATCGTCCTGAGGGCACCGAACGCAGTCGCCGCTGGGTTTGTGCGTACGGCATGAATCACGTTCTTGGTCGAGTCGTACCAAACGACCGACAGTCGCCCCTGGGGACCTGCTGCGAGCGCCACGCGCGTTCTGGTGCTGTTGTGCGAACCCGGCACGATCTTGACTTGAGAGGACCCGACCTTCCACAGATCGATGTGGGCGCACTGCTGGCTGGAAGTGGCTGCGCAATAGGCCGTATACACGCCGCCGCCCGGCCGGGCCGTCAGTGCGACGGGGTCGTTCGGCTGGTTGTTCTCAAGCGCCGTGGACCCGGAGCCCGGGGCTTCGATTGGGCCCCCCTGGGTGGGCAGGATTTGCTCGACCCAGTAGCCCTGCTTGACGAAGCTCTGGAACCACCCCACCCACACCGAGCCGTTGCCCTGGTCGGTGGCGATCGCCGGATTGGATTGCGCCGAGCCCAGAGTTGGCATAACCGTGCCGTCCAAGGCAGAGGCCGGGCAGCTTGGATCTACTCCGATGTGGAAGTAATGGCCGCTCGCGAACGCCGCCACCGGCGTCCCGTTGAGCTCGTCCGCCGCCGCCAGGTTGCCGGTGCCGACGGTGTGACTGTCCATCGACCCGTGCACGAGCGTCCACGTCGACCCGTTTGAGCTGGTCTCCGTATAGACGGAAGCGTCGGCGTAGCAGCCGCTGCTCCCCGTATTGCCCACGAACACGAGGCGCATTCCCGACCCATCGCTGAGCAGTTGCGGGTCGTATTCCAGCGTGCCCCAGTTCGACAGCGCCTGTCCGGTGGCAAGCAGCTTTCCGGACACCGAGATCGTCGACGTTCCGAACGACTGCGTGGAGTTGCTCGCCCTCTTGGCCAGCCACACGAGGTGGAGGCTCCCGTCCGCCGTCCGCAACATTCCGGCCGTGTCGGCCCCGTTGTCAACGGTGGCCAGCTTGGTCCACACTCCCGGGCCACCGGCCCACGCCAACCCTGGAGCGGCCAGGATCGATAGTGCGGCCGCGACACCGACCGCAACCAGTCTTAGACGCAACACCGCGTACCTCCTTAGCTGCAAGCTTCACCCACCGGCGGACGGGCACACTATATTCCCGGCGCCCTGATCTCTCCACAAGGCAGCGATTGCACAGCAACAGTGCGGTCGGTCGTGCGAATGGCCCGGCGGGTAACGTCCGGTCGCGATGCAGCTGAGCCCATTTCGTATCGAGCGCTACTACGCCAAGTGGGAGTTCAGCGCGCGCTACATGCTCTCGAGTAGCGATTGCGAGTCGCGTACTATCGCCGACCTCTTGGAGCTCGAGCCGGATGCGCACGGCCGCCTGCTCGATCAGCGGTGCGGCTACACCGAGTCCGCTGGGTCGCCGGAGCTGCGTCGGGCGATCTCCTCTCCGTACGCGGCCATTGACTCAGATGACGTGCTCGTTGCCTCGTGTGCGGAGGAGGGAATCTTCCTCCTGTACCACGCGCTGCTTGGACCCGGCGATCACGCGATCGTTGAGACGCCGTGCTACGAGTCGGCGCTGGAGCTTGCGCGCAGCACGGGAGCCGAGGTGACCGAGTGGCGGCGCGCGTATTCGGATGGTTGGGCGCACGACCTCGATGCGCTGCAGGGCTTGCTGCGCCCGCAGACGCGCGTGCTGTATGTGAACCAGCCGCACAACCCGACGGGCACGTTAATGAGCGCCGCCACATTCGAGCGCGTCGTCGAGATCGCGCGAGAGCGAGGACTCGTCCTATTCAGCGACGAGGTATACCGCGAGCTCGAGCACAACACGGCCGATCGGCTACCTGCCGCGTGCGACCTCTACGAGCGTGCGGTGTCGCTGGGGAGCATCTCGAAGAGCTACGGCCTTCCGGGCTTACGGCTCGGTTGGCTGGTGACCCGAGACCGGCGCTTGCTGGAGCGGGTGGGGGAGCTCAAGGACTACACGACGATCTGTTCGAGCGGTCCGTCGGAGCTGCTGACCGCCGTCGCGCTCCGCAACCGGCACGTGCTGCTCGATCGCAACCTCGGGATCGTGCGTCGGAACCTGTCGCTGCTCGAGCGCTTCTTCGACCGGCACTCGGACACATTCGCGTGGGAGCGCCCCACCGCGAGCGCGATCGGCTTCCCGCGCGTCACCGGCGTTGGCGACGTGCTTGCCTTCTGCGAGCGGCTCGCCGCAGCCGGGGTGCTGTTGCTGCCGGGCTCGGTCTACGACGAGGAGCGCCACGTCCGGGTCGGCTTCGGCCGCTCGAACATGCCGGAGGCGCTCGACGTCCTCGAACGGGCACTGCTCGCCGGCACGGCGTAGATCTGCGAACCCGCGGTGGTGGCGATTCTCCGGTCGTGATCGGGAGCCGTGCACCGGCGTGGCGCGCTAGACCGTGGGGCCGTCGAGCGAGTCGAGAAAGCCGCTCAGTGTCTCCCGCCACTCATCGGGTCGATCCAGGTGCAAGTCGTGAGCAGCGTCGGCTAACTCGACCAGCCGCGCGCCCGGGAGCCGCTCAACCATCTCTTCGGCGGTCTCGGGCTCGATGACTCCGTTTCCGGCTCGAACAACCAACGTGGGGCACGCAATGCGCTCCCACTCTTCCCAGCTCGGGGTTGAGATGGCTTGGCGCAGCGTCTGCGCCATCACCGCAACATCAAATCGCGGCCGCCATCCGTCCTCGCGGTGCTCGAGACCACTCGTCCACGCGTCAGCCGCGAGGCTCCCCCCGAACCGCTCAGCGAAGAACGCCTGGGCCTCTGAGCGGGAACGGAACGGCACCGGCCATTCTCGCAACGCTCCGGCGGTGGCGCTGACCGCTTCGTCTAATTCTTCGCCCCCACCGGCGGGACTCGCGTCCACGAGAACCAGGCCTCGCACGAGCTCGGGGCGACGCGCGGCCAGCGACAGCGCCGTTAGACCGCCGACCGACTGACCGACCACAACGACGGGCTGCAGTCTTAGTCGTTCCACGAGGAACGCGACGTCGGCGACGACGGAGTTACGTGAGACATCGGCGGGAAGGCGCTCGCTGCGCCCGTGCCCGCGGGCGTCGAGCGCGATGACCCGGCACCGCCCTGTCAGCCACGAGGCAGTCTGAGCCCACTCGTCGGCGTGCCCCGCGAGTCCATGCAGCAAGAGCACGGATGGCCCGTCGCCGCCGAACTCACGGCATGCCAACCGCACCCCGTCGCGGGTGACGACGCGCCAGACAGCCATGCGCCGTTCTTAGCACGACCCCTCTAGCACCGGCTCGAAGGGCGGAGTAATCTGGCTTCGATGCGCCGAGTGGCTGCGGCTGTGGTCGTGCTCGGGGTGGTTCTCGCTGTATCCCCCGCCGCGAGTAAGACCCAGCCCACATTCCCAACCTGCCGGGCGTTCGCGACCGCAAAGGTCAGCCACGCGGTCGGGATCGGCAAGCTCTACCTGGATCACACCCTGGTCCACGGCACCTCGTGCACCTACTACGGCGTGGACGCAGCGAAGGCCACCAAGCTCGCCACGACGGGCGTCCGGTACTCGAAGATCAAGTACTACGCGTCATTGACGATCGCGGTCACGCCGGCTACGAAGTTCCTGTTCGGCCTTCAACTCAAGCTTGAGAAGCAGACCGCGAGCAAGCAGGGCTTGGAATTCGACGCGGTCAGCAAGAGATTGCGGTTCACCCGAGATGAGGACTTCTACACCGGCGTGATCAACGGCGCGGACGAGCCGAAATGCGACCCGCAGATCGAGTACGACAACTGGGCGGGTCCGCCGGAGTGCGAGGGCGAGCCGGCGCTCAAGAAGGTCGGCGTGATCGCGTTCATCCCGACAAGCGGGAGCCACGGCAGGCTGTTGAGCATCGCAGCGGCCCAACAGGCGCCGCCCGGCAGCCTGTCGCTCTCGCACATTCTCGAGCTCGCGCGAAAGACCGTTGACGGAAGGCTCTACTGAGGACCGGCTGCGAAGCTGACGCGCGCGTCGGCGCCGTAGAAACCCTTCCGTTTGCCGTCCCGTGGCCGTAGGTCTCATCTTCGGCCCGACGGAGCGCGCCCTGGTTGCTTCACCATGTCCATCTCACCCGCACCGGAGGACCTGATGCCTATGCCCACGTCACGCCTACTAGCTTTCCACTGCGGTGGAGTTCGAAGCTTTCGGGGCTTCTACGACGTCATCGACGACAACCCGACGGAGGTCGTCTATGAACCTTCGATGTTCTTTCTCGTCGAGCTCGACGATACGCGAGTCCTGTTCGACACGGGGATGAACCCGCGCCAGATCCGCCGAGACGACGGAACGATCGGGATCATTCTGGACGAGGGACAGCTGTTGCCGAGCCAGTTGGCAACGGTTGGGCTCACACCCGCCGACGTGGACCTCGTCGTCGTCTCGCACCTGCACAACGATCACTCCGGTGGGCTCGAATACCTGGGCGACACTCCCGTGTATGTCACAGCGTCAGAGCTGCAATGCGCGCAGGAACCCCCTGTCTACCAGTCGTTCGCGTACGATCCGCGCGATTACGACCGCGATATCAACTGGGTTGTGGTCGACGGCGAGCGTGACCTCTTAGGGGATGAGCGGCTGACGATAATCCCGGCGCCGGGCCACACGCCGGGACACCAAGTGCTTCGCGTACGCCTCGAGCACCGGACTTATGTGCTCTGTGGCGACGCCAGCTATCTGGAAGACAAGATGCGAGCTCGCCGTATGCCCGGGGTGGTCTGGAACCCCGATCTCTTGGTCGAGACGTGGGGGCTCCTTGAGGAGCTCGAGCGATCCGAGTCCGCCGAACTTCTGTTCACGCACGCACTGGATTTCGAGGCCTCCCGTCGCCTCGCCCCCGGAGAGTGGTACGAGTGAACGTTCCCGTATGACCCGAATGCCGGCGCGGTGCTGGTCCGAGCGAGCGCCGCCGGCCTAATCGCCCTCCGTCGGACTGGCGAGCAGGAACATGACGACGGCATAGCTGGCGACGGCCGCGAGAGCGAGCAACGCCATGATCAACGAACTGGTGTCGTCGTTGAAGTCGAGGAAGCTGGCGCCGTTGAAGCCGGCTCCGATCACCAGCGCAGCGGCGACGGTCGCCCAGACCGCGATTGCCCCGGTGCGGAGGCGAACCGCGTCGATCGCGATACCGACCGCCATGACGACGAGCAGTAGCCCAAGCGAGGCGTGAACGGCGAGCATCACGGCACCATGAACGACCGCCCACTGGACGCTGTGAAGCGACCCGCCGAAGTAGTCAGAAGGGTGCGCTCCGGGATGGCGCGGCGGGATCGTCACGTACAGATTTACAACGATGCCGATCGCCGCTTGGGCGAGCACCAGCAGCATCGCTCCCAGAATCATCGGGCGAACCCGGGTTTGAGGTGGCCGGTGGGGGTGGATGTCAGTCACCGTAATCGCGCTCCGGCCGGTGTGGGGCGATCAGCTCCCCTCCTTCTACAGATCTGGGCCTGCGCAATTCGACGCGTCGTCCCGCGATGAGCGCGAACCCCACCGACGGGTGCGCCGGCGGGGCAGCACGAGCGGCGTTCGGCTGGCTCAATGACGGTCGGTGCTGGGGACCTACCCGATATGCCCGATGCGGAAGCCTAGCCAGGGGTAGGTGTGGGCATAGAAGGTGTTGTCCTGAGGCTGGAGGCCGACGGCGGAAATCCACATCTGGTATGCGGTTGAGTTTGGCACCCCGCCGTGTAGGCGGCGCCACACGCGTGGGCCGCCTCTAATGCCGAATGGTGGGGCGGTGATGGTGTCGGTCCACTCCACGGCGTTGCCGCCCTGATCGAGGGTGCCCCACGGTGAGCGGGTACGCGCCTGGCCGACTGTGCTCAGGCTGCCCTGGAACGCGGTGGCGTAGGAGGTCGGGTCCAAGCCGAATGGATTGACGGTTTGGCAGTCGGTGGCCGAAACCTGAGACGGGCACCAGCTTGGAGCCGGGGCTCCAGAGGGCTTGTAGTTCGCCAGCGGCTGCGTCGCGGCGTTGGTCACGTTGCCGTTAGTCGGATCGAGCGTCGTCGCCGTGGGCGCGTCCGTGGTGCCGTCGCCGAAGTGCCCCGGGTTGGTCGGGTACTTCCAGTACGAGAGCGTCCCACCGCCCGTCGGATCAAAGTAGGCGGCCTTGATCCACTCGTTCTGGCTCGGTACGACGAAGCCCCGCTTCCGGCCCCGCGTGGCCCCGGTCCGCTTTTGGCGAGCCAGATCGTACATGCCACGCTCGGTGTCCCTGGAGAGCCGCACCGTATAGGTCACAAACGTGAAGCGGCCGGCGCGACTGGCCCGCCGGGAGAGCACCTTCCCGTTGGTGAGCGAGTTGATGAATCGGGCCGCGCGTAGGAAGGTGGCAAAGCCGTAGGGCTTATCGGCCCATTCTGGATAAGCCACACGGTAGTGCGAGCCCCGACGCGCCTGGGAGGAGAAGTTGATCTGGCCAAACCGGGGCCAGGACGCGGCGCTCTCGGACGAGTCGTACAGATGATGGGGGTCGGTGCCCCTGGGGTCAACCGTGTTCAGGAACGCGACCCACTGGGAGACGGTCACCTCGATCTCACCAATGTCGTACGGGCTGGCCACCGAGCCAACGCTGAGACAGCCGGCCGGCGTCGTCGGCGCGACCGAGCACGACGAGTAGATCGCATCGGCAAACGGGACCACCGACACCGGCGGGTTGCGCGGGGACCCGACGCGAACCAACCTGAAGGTCAGTCGCGCAGGGCCTGATGCGTTCGCAGCAGGGGCCAGCGCTGAGGCGCTCAGGAGTCCTACAGCGGCCAAGCCCAAGAATGCGTTGCGGCGCCAGCTGATCGAGCGCAACAGCGCCGATGTGCGACCGCGGATGGAAAAGAGCACGGCAAACCCCCTGCGACGGAAACAAGATCACGTACACCTCTCATCGGCACCTCAGCCGGAAACCCGACCCTTTTTGGCCGGCGTCCTGCTCACGCTCCAAACCGCAGGCCCGATTTGTCCTCGCCGACGATTGCCGCGAACGACACGACCGAGAACTATTCGCTTCGCTTTTCTCGTTACTCCCAACAAGGTGGTGGCAATCATGAGTCGGCTCGAGGGTCGGATCGCAGCGGTGACCGGTGGCGCGAGCGGTATGGGGCGGGCGACCGCGTTCAGGGCAGCACACGAAGGCGCGTCGGTCGCGGTGCTCGACCTCAATGAAGCAGGGGCTGTCGATGTCGCAAACGAGATCAAGTCCGAAGGCGGGAGCGCAGTCGGAATCGGCGTCGATGTCTCAGACGCCGATTCGGTGCAGCGCGCCTATGCGGCCATTGACGAGGCGCTCGGTACACCAAACTGCGGCTTCAACTTCGCCGGGATCGTTGAGCTCAATACGGTCGCTGAAACCACGCTGGAGCAATACGAACGCACGATGGGGATCAACGCCCGCGGTGTGTTCCTGTGCTCGAAGGAGATCATCAAGCGAGCCCTGGCACGCAGTCAGCCCGCTGCGATCGTCAACATCGCGTCGGTAAACGCGTTCTTCGTTGAACCAACGCTATCGGTCTACTGCGCTTCCAAAGGCGCGGTCTACGCGATGACGCGGGCGATGGCTTACGACCATGCCAAGGACGGGATTCGTGTCAACGCGATCTGTCCGGGAACGGTCGAGACACCGATGATGAGCCCGTTTCTCGTCGACGAGGCCACCCACCAGGCGCTGATGGACGTACATGCCGTCAAGCGGCTTGGTAAGCCGGAGGAGCTCGCGGCGGTCGCGGTCTTTCTCGCTTCCGACGACGCGAGCTTCATTCACGGCGCGGCGATCGTCGCTGACGGCGGCATGACCATCGGCGCTGGGTGAATCCACCGGCCTTCGTCGGCGATGGGTGCGTCACTGCGGTCGGTGGCTGGTTGGGCACAGTGGCGCACCCGACGAGACGGCCTCGACCTCGCCGCGTACCAGGCAGGCGGAGCCTCGTCGGTCAGTCACGACTATCGACGTTGCGCTCTAAGTCCTCGAGGCGGGCATTGTGCTGCTGGAGCGCGTGGTCGAGGTCGGCGATGCTGGTTGCGACGGCCTCGTCGAAGTTGTCCTCGTGGAGGCTGTACGGGCGGATGGAGCGCAGCACCAGAGCTCGCGCAAGCCCCCGGGCCTTCCCGAGATATGTGGGGTGTCCAGGATCGCGCTGGCGTAGGCGTCGTGCGGCGGCCAGCGCGGCCGCGACGCGGCTTTCCGGTGCGCCTGGCGCTGGTAGCTGCGGGCGCGCGCCGATCGGGATGCGGCGCGGCACGTCGTCTGCCGCGCGTTGCAGCAAGACGTGGTCCTGATAGTCAAGTGAGCCGCCGGGCGCGTACGCGCGGATGTCAAACCAACGTGCCCAGTGCTCGAATACGTACCACGGCGCATGCCACGTGTTTTGATACCAATCGGGCAGCGGAAAATCTCGCTCGAACGTCTGGTCCATGAACGCAATGCCGTCGCGCTCGAGACGGTCGCGCATCGTCCAGGCATTGTCGGGGAGCGCAACCTCCCCATGAGTGCTCAGCACCAAGAACGCGCCGGGGCGCGTCACACGATGCAACTCGGAGAGCCAAGCGTCCTGCCGACGCTCATCGATGTGCGTGAACACGCTGTGGTTGAACACGAGATCGAACGCGCCTTCTGCGTATGGCAGTGGCGGGTCGGCATCATTCACACTCACGTTCGCAAAGGGGATATGTGTCCTACACCAATCGATCGCGTCTGGATCGATGTCGGTCCCGTGCAGCGATCGGGCCTTCCCAAGCCCCTCCATCCACAGCAGCATCCGACCGCAGCCGCAACCCACAGCGGGTCAACCGCCAACAGCGGAGATCGCGCTGACCGAGGCGACGACAATCGCAATGCCGAGCCATTGGTGGGCGCGGAGGCGCTCGCCGAGTAGGAGAACTCCAGACAGGGCCCCGAAGATCGCGAACTGCGCCGCGAGGACGCTGGCGACGGCGACAGGCCCGCGGTGGGCGGCGAGATAGAAGCACAGGTAGGCACCGGCGTCGCCGAGCCCCCAGGCAGCGATTCGCCACGGCTCGCGGCGCAACGCTGGTGCGAGCGCTGGGGCTCGGCCGGTGCCGAGCGCAAGCGCGAGCGCGATCAGCAACGCCAGCACGCGGACGAGAAGGAACCCCCACCAGGCGCCGAGTTCATGGGACACGGGAGCGCCGAGCGCGAGGAGGACGCCCCAGATCAGGGCCGCAAGGCAGACGAAGGCCACGCCGCGCGCATGGGCCTGGTGTTGGTCAGAGCCGGTGATGCCGACGAGGACGACACCGATGACCGCAAGGACAAGCGAGACGGCGAGAGTGGCGCTCAGTTGCTCGCCGAAGATGACGGCGATGACAGCGGCTGTTGCTCCCTCACAGGAGAGGATCGGTGTGACAACGGAGACTGGGCAGGTCTGGAATGCGGTGAAGGCGGTGAGGTATGCGGGCACCGTCACGGCCGCGGCCGCCGCGGCGATGCCAATGCCCTTCGAGGTCAGATGCGGCGCACCCGTTGCCGCCACGATCGGCAAGGTCGCGACCGTGCCGATCGCCAGCGAACACACGAGCACCGGGAGCTCGCCGACTCGTCGTATCGCGACAGCCAGCGGTACGTCCGGAAGTCCCCAAAGAAGAGCCGCGAGCAGGCCTAGGACGATCGTCACGGTCAGGAGGTGCCGGGGGGGCAGCCTACGTGCGGGTTGCGGCAGTGCCGTGGGAGGACAGGTCACCGGCTGGAACGCGTAGCTCCACGGTCGCGCATCGTATGCCCTGATCGCTGGGCAAGCCCGACGGGGGTGCGCCACCGATCAGCGCCGCCGCTGCGAATGACGACCGCCGTCCTTCGACCGCCTGTGGGGAACCATCGATGGCGTTAGCACGGAATACAGCGTTCCGGCGCCGGTTGGTGCCGGATATCAGTGGCGGGAGATGAGTCGGACTGTAAGGTGGCCCCGATGCCAGCTGAACGGAGAGTTACATGAGTAGGCGTGTCGACGGAAAGGTCGCAGTCATCACCGGAGGCGCACGGGGCCAGGGCGTCGCACACGGCGAGCTACTCGCGCGCGAAGGCGCGAAGGTCGTGCTCGCGGACGTGTTGGACGATGAGGGGAAAGCGGCCGCAGCCCGCCTCGCCGGCGAGGGTCTCGATGTGTCATACACGCATCTCGACGTCGCCGACGAGACGGATTGGAAGGCCGCGGTGGCGTTTGCGCGCGATCTCTACGGGCCGGTAACCGTCCTTGTCAACAATGCCGGCATCGGCGGCGACGGCGACCTCACAGATGTAACGCGCGAGTCATGGGACCGCACAATCGCTGTGAACCTGACCGGCCCCCTGCTCGGGATCCAGGCGGTGGTTCCCGGAATGCGAGCGAGCGGTGGAGGCTCGATCATCAACACCGCATCCGATTGGGCGCACACCGGAGGCTGGCCCCATAAGGGTGCGTCCTACTGCGCGGCAAAGGCCGGCATCCTGGGCCTGACTCGTAATGCGGCGCTGACACTGGCCGAGGATGGGATTCGAGTCAACTCGATATCTCCGGCGACTGTTGTCACACCGATGATCGGGGATACGGACCCTGCGACCGGGGAGGTTAGGATGGATGACATGCACCAGGAACTCGTGGCGCGATCACCGATGAAGCGCGGGGCGACGCCAATCGAGATCTCCTACATCGTGCTGTACCTTGCCTCCGACGAGTCGTCTTACGCGAGCGGTGCTGACTTCCTGATCGACGGGGCCCTGCACACCCTCTAGTAGAGACCAGAGGGTTCGAGGCGTGACAGCCGGGCGAAGCTAGATCCGTCTCCGCGTGCGTCGACGCTCGCGCCGTCGCACTCCGCAGACGGATATCGGGGAGAGCGGCCGCCCGAATGGGTCGATGAACAGGGTGACCGGCCCGGCCTGCGCGGGAACCGTTCCATCGAGCGCATCGATTGAGTAGGAGAGCTGGCCATCCTCCAGCCGCGGTTCCCGGATCACAACGACTGCGTCCTCAGGTACCTGATCGCCGGGCTCGAGGAACGCGAGCACCGCATTCGGCGGATCCTCCTCGAAGCTGTTGGCCCCTTCCGCCCACAGCTCGACGAAGTCGGTGGTGGCCATGTGTCCGACGATGCGCTGCGGCCGATCGGAGAAGTAGAGCGTCGAGGGGGTGATCTCCTTCAGCGTGAGGGTCGCTCCATCACTCGTGATGCTCTTCGCGGTCTGCACGAACATCGATTGCTCGGCCTCGAGCTCTTCGATCATTTGCTTGTCGCTCATCTGAACCTTCCGTCGTCTCTAAGTAGCTCCAGCGTCACACGTCCCGTCGGGCAGAGCATCACCCCGATCGGATGAACGCCCGGCGAATCCCCAACATTTCTGCGGAGCTGAACGGGCGAGCGGCCGCTACTTGAATGCGTTGACGGCTCGTGCGACCACCAGCCCGAAGAGCGCGAGCGCAACAGTCGATTGCACGAGCATCGTGTACTTGGCGCGGTGGGTGAGCGGCGCGACGTCCGTGGGGCTGAATGCGGTCGCGTTCGTGAAGCCAAGGTGCAAGTAGTCGAGAAAGACGGGCCTCCAGTCGCGCGCTGCCAGCTCGGGGCTCATCTGCTGCGTAAACGCGAAGTCGACGAGCCCCGGCTGCCTGGAGCGGGCAATCGGCCCACCACGATCCATCAGCCAATACAGGAGCCCGAAGGCGAGGTTGTTGCCAAGCCAGACGATCGCGCCGGAGGCAAGTAGCTGATCAGGGGAGTTGGTCACGCCCTTGCCTCTGATCAGGTCGGAGACCAGGAGCACCGTCGCCCACAGCGCTGCGAAAACCATTATGCCGACGAGGATGAGCGCAACACGGCGCATTTTCTGGCGCTCGGCGAGACTGGACGGATGGCTCGTGAGCAGCACAATCAGCAGCGCGCCCTCGACCACCGGCAGAAGCCAAGGTACGTGGACTGCTCCTTCGCTTGGCAACCAAACGCGGACCGCGATATCGAGCGCCATGAACACGAGCACCGCGGCGACGGGCGGCCAACGGGACTCGCCGAGCGACGTCTCAGCACTCGAGGCGCCGGCCGGAGAGGGCTCTCCGCGCCCAGCTTCGCGGTCGGTGGCCACGACCGGATCGTCCCACACGCCGCCAACGCTGTCGGCCCGCGCCCACGTATCGGCCGCACGCGACGGGGACTTCATCCGATGGGGATGACGGAATGCGGTCCCGGCTGCCGTAGGTTGACGGCACGGTTGTCGATCGACCGGGAAGCGCGACCGACGGTGGGAGTGGCCAATGTCCTTGAGTGATCCGAGCCCGGCGGGACTAAGGGTTCTGCTTGTCTATTTCACGTACACGCAGCAGAGTCGCAAGGTGGCGGAGGCGATGGCGGAGGTGCTCCGCGGCCGCGGCTGTGATGTGCATCTAGCCGCGATCGAGTTGACGGACTCGCGTTGGTCGGAGCGGTTTACGCGGTTCCCGTTGCGTCACGCGTATCTCGACATTTTCGGGATGATGCCGGCTCAGGTGCGCGGGGCGACCGGGGAGATCCGGATCCCCGATGATGCGGCGGATGGCGACTATGACCTGGTGGTGATCGGGTCGCCGACGTGGTGGATAAGGACGAGCGTGCCGATTCGCTCGTGGTTGGAGTCGGATGCGGCGGGGCGGGTGCTTGCGGGCACGCGCTTCGCTGCGTACGTGGTGTGCCGGCGGTATTGGAGTTTCAACCTGAGGGCGGTGAAGAAGCTCGGCACCGAGCGGGGCGGCGAGTACGTGGACGGCATTCACTTCTCGTTCGCCGGCGGCCAGGTTCGCTCACTGCTGTCGTTGATCAGCTACTTCGGCAAGGGGGAGGACCGGGAGCGCTACCTCGGCGTGAAGATCCCCCCGACCAATCTCAAGCCGGACTACCTCGAGCAGTCTCAGGCATTCGCGACGGCGTTGGCGGACCGCCTCGTTCGCAACGGTCAGACCGGGTCCGGGCTCCCAAGCAAAGCGCAGGACGGACAACACGCAGACACTGCGAAGGCGAGCACACATGAGTGACCAGGCGATTGACCGCACCAAGTTGCCGATCCGGCGTCCACCGCTCAGCGCTACCGTCAGCGCGCCCGCTTCAGGCGGCATCACCTGATTTGGGCGATGGCGACGTGACGAGGGTTTGATCTCATCGGTAGGCCAATCGTGGTGCGGGAAGCTTGCAGCTCCGGTCCACGGGAGCCCCACTTATGAACAGCGACCTGGTTGACGTCTTCCTGCTGTCCCTAGTCTCGATGTTCAACCCGACACTGCTCGCCGCGGTGACGGTGATGCTGTTGCTGCCAAACCCGAAACGGTTGATGGCGGGATACCTGCTCGGCGCCTATACGACGAGTGTCACGCTCGGCCTCTTGGTCGTGTTCTCGCTGAACAGTTCGAGCACGGAGAGCACTTCCAAACACACGATCAGCCCGCTAGAGGACATCGTCGTCGGCCTGCTCGCCGTGGCCATCGCATTCGTGCTCGCAACGGGGCGCGATCAACCGTTCCAGGAGCGCCGGCGGAAGAAGAAGGCCGCCCAGCTAAGAGCCAAGGAGGAGGCAGGCAAGCCAACCGAGTCGCTGCCGCTGCGGCTGCTCGGGAAAGGCGACCCCCGGGTGACATTCCTTGTCGGCGCAATCCTCAGCTTCCCGGGCGTCTCGTATCTCGATGCACTGGATCACATCCACAAGCTCAATCCGGGGACAGTGCCCACGGTCCTGCTGGTCATCTACTTCTGCGTGATGCAGCAGATCCTGCTTGAGCTGCCTCTACTCGGCTACCTATTCGCGCCCAGCTCGACCCAGGACAAAGTGACACGGTTCAAAGCTTGGATGGGTCGCAGCGGGCGCAAGGCCGCCGTGATCGGGGCGGCTGTGATCGGTGCTCTGCTGATCACGAGAGGCGTGATCACGCTGCTCTGAGCTCCCCTGCGTCGGGCGATCGTCTCGCGGCGAGCGCAAGGACGTACTCAGCTGAGCTTTACGATGCCATACACCGTCAGACCGATTCCGATGACCGCGGCGAGCGGTCCGACGATCATGGGCCAGCGCGTGAACATCCAGTCGACAACCGGTCGCAGCACGCCCTCCGCCCGGTCCCCGATCAGAAGGCAGACGATCGCGATCCCGATCAGCGGAAGCGTGTATACGACGCAGTACAGGATCAGCAGCCAGACCTTCCCCGGACCCGAGGCGCTCGATCCGACGATCATCGCGATCGCCGCAAAATATGGGAAGGCTGTCAGTAGCTCCAGCCCCGCGATGCCGGCCCCGAGCAACACGGGCGACCCGTGCGACCGGTGCCCGGCATCACTCGTCGGCCCGGGACTGCCCAGCGCCTTGCGCCGCAGCCAGACGGCGATTCCGCCGATCACGAGCACGACTCCCGCCGCCGTGAACAGCGCGTATTTGACCGTGGCGCCAGGCTTCGGCACTACTGAGAGGATCAGATCGCCCAACCCGAGCGCAAGCGCCAAGCCGAAGAGAAACGTGACCGTCAGCGCCGAAAGGGCGAACACGATCGTCCGCCGCCCCGGATGCTGGCCTGCGGCAAGGAAAAGCTCGGCAGCGATCAACGACGGGTTGATGCTGTCAGGCAGCGCGATCGCGACTACGGCGATGGCCAAACTCAGCACGACTCAATCCAACAACCGTCTTGGCTGGCCGACATCGGCCGAATCGGGTGAGCGGGCGCGGAGCGCGCGATCACAGAGGGTCCGACGAGCCCCGGTTGTTCGGAGCGGGGCCGCAGCGTCGTTTGGGGTGGCTCGTCCGAAGCTGGTGGACGCGACCGATCCCGCTTCTGCCCTACGCTCAGCGTCGTGACATCGACGGAGCCCTTGTCCATTTATCCGGCGCCACGCGGAGCCCAGCGGGCAATCGCGTTCGGCTACGCCCGCGGATGATCCGTAGCTGATGCCTCACTGTTCGCGTGCAATCCAGCTGGCCGTACGCCCGAGCGGGGAGCCCCGGCCCGACGATTTCCGGCTGGTCGAGGTCGAAGTGCCCGATCCCGATGACGGCGAGGTCGTGGTTCGCAATCGTTGGCTGTCGGTCGACCCCTACATGCGCGGCCGCATGGACGAGGGCGAGTCCTACGTGCCCCCGTTTGCGCTCGGACAGCCGCTCGACGGCGGCGCCGTCGGCGAGGTGATCGCCTCTGGCGCCCCCGACATGTCGGTCGGTCAGTGGGTCGTCCACGAATTTGGATGGAGGGAGGTGGCGCTCGTCCCCGCCGACCAGGCGCAGCCGATCGACACCGACCTGGCCCCGCCGGCCGCGTATCTCGGCGCGCTCGGCGCGACCGGCTTCACGGCGTACGTCGGGCTGTTCGAAATCGCCGACCTACAGCCCGGCCAGGTCGTCTTCGTCTCGGCCGCTGCTGGAGCCGTGGGCTCGATCGCCGGGCAGCTGGCCAAGCTCCATGGCTGTCGCGTCGTGGGTAGCGCGGGATCCACGGCCAAGGTCGCCTATCTGCGGGACGAGCTCGGCTTCGACGCCGCCTTCAACTACAGGAACGGGCCGGTGACTGAGCTGCTTAGGCAGGCCGCCCCAGATGGGATCGATTTGTACTACGACAACGTTGGCGGCGACCATCTCGAGGCGGCGCTGTATGTGCTGCGTCGCTACGGCCGGGTTGTGATGTGCGGGTCGATCTCGACGTACAACGACGCAGAGCCCCAACCCGGGCCGCGCAATATGTTCCAAGCCGTCACCAACCGCCTGACCCTGCGCGGATTCATCGTCGACGACCACATGGAACGGATGGCGGAGTTCCACCAGCAAATGGCCGGGTGGCTGCGCGAGGACAAGATCCGCTACCGCGAGACGGTCGTCGTGGGCCTGGAGCACGCGCCCGACGCGTTCATCGGATTGTTCCACGGCGACAACCTGGGCAAGACGGTCGTCAAGCTGCGCTAGCTGGTCGGCCGGGTCGACGTGCCCGCGGTCGCAAGGCTCGGCAAGCGGAAACCTGCGTGGCGGTCCAGCTGTCCAGGTAGGGAAGGCTTTCTCGGCTGCCGGCAGACCGGCTCGCCTGCCGCGCCGCGCGACCGGTCTGTTCGGTGACGGCCCCCAGCCTGCCCGGCACTGGTGCAGATCACGTGCGGGCAGCTGACGAGAGGGAGTGCTGGTCAGACCCTCGTCGCGAGCAGATGGTGGGTCTGTGCGGGCGTGCGATCATGAGAACGTGCTTGTGCGATCAGTCATCCGGCTTCAGAGCTGCCCACGAGCCAAAGCGCCTCTCGAGAGACAGGAGTAGCGCCGTGCGTGATGCCGTGATTGAGACAGACGAAGCCGGCGCCAAGGATCCGCTGTTCGACCCATTCTTGACGCCCAATCAACCTGATCCGTATCCAGCGTATCGCGTCCTTCGCGACCTGCATCCGATTTACCATGTGAAGAAGCGCAACATTTGGGTGGTTTCACGCTACGAGGACATTCAGACTGCCTCTCGCGACTGGAAGAGCCTGGCGAACACTCCATCCGTCGATCTCGATGACACGCGCGACATCTTCGGCCCGGGGGCATTCATCGACATGGATCCGCCACGGCACGCCGCATTACGCAGCATCTTCAGGCACCGCTTTTCACCTAGCGCGATCAACGCTACCTGGCCTGCGCTGGTCACGGCCGAGGTGGACAGGCTGTTCGGACAACTCGCGGGCCGGGACACCGTCGACTTCGTCGGGGACCTCGCGTGGCCGCTTCCGGTCGCGATGATCCGCGACTTCATGGGCTTCCCAGTCGATGACGGCGAGATGCTTACCGATCTCCTACGGGCGATTGTCACGCGCGAGCCGGGAACGCCCGAAGCGCCAGAATCCTCCTATCAGGCCGCACGCGAGCTCGGCGAGTACTTCACCGTGCAAATCGCCGAGCGTGAGCGCCGCCCGACGGATGATCTCCTCAGCCTGATCGTCGACGGGCGAGCGACTGGCACGATAGAGGAAGACGAGGTACTCGGATTGTGCTTCCTGATGTGCGATGCGGCCACGTCGACGACCGCCAATCTGATCGCCAACGCCCTAGCCCTACTCGCATTGCACCCCGCCGAGCGAGCGTTGGCGACAGCGAGACCCGAGCAGCTCGGATCAGCGGTCGAGGAGATTCTGCGGTTTGACGCCCCCGTCCAGTATCTCGGGCGGCGGGCCACATGTGACGTTGAGATCCATGGCGTCACGCTTCCTGCGAATTCACGTGTCGCATTGCTCTACGGCGCCGCCAACCGGGACGAGCGGCGGTTCGCTAACCCCGACGTGCTCGATCTCTCCCGAGTACCAAAGCGAAACCTTGCGTTTGGTGAGGGTATCCATTTCTGCCTCGGCGCACCGCTCGCGCGCCTCGAAACGAGGTTGGTTCTCAAGCGAGTCCTTGAGCAGTTTCCCGACTACGAACTCTGCGGCGTGCCACAGCGCAATCCACAACACACGACCCGTGGCTACGCTCGCCTGCCAGTGGCCCTGCGCCCCTGATCGTGCCGGTGCCTCGCGCAGCAGCCCTGCCCGCGGACCTCATGCGTCTGGACGGCCAGGTTGCCGTGGTCACCGGTGGCGCGTCCGGCATCGGGCGGGGGATCGCCGAGGTTCTGGCTCAAGCCGGTGCGAAGATAGTAATCGGTGATCTGCAATCGGCCGACGGTGCCATCGCCGCCATTCGTGCAGCGGGTGGTACCGCCGTGCAGGTTGAGATGGATACGAGCGACCGTGAGTCAGTCGACGCCCTGATGGCCGAGGCGATCAGTTCATTCGGGAAGCTCAGTGTGCTCGTCAACAACGCGGGGATCGACGCGCCCGACGGCAACGTCTACGACCTCCCGGTCAAGGATTGGCAGCGGACGATCGATGTGAATCTCACCGGCGTCTTTCATTGCTCACAGGCGGCAATCGCGCAAATGCACATCGGGGGGAGTATTGTGAACATCAGCTCGCACTCGAGTTGGATCGGCACGCCGGGCCAGTCGCCTGCCTACAATGCGAGTAAGGCTGGAGTTATCGGTTTAACCATGGCAATGGCGGCGCAGCTTGTCGAGCGGAACATTCGAGTGAATGCGGTTGCTCCCGCAGCCGTTCGGTCGCGCGACTTCGGTTGGACGCCCGACGAGAACGCAGCCCACGAACAAATGTATCCGCTTGGCCTTGGAGAGCCTCACGACGTGGGTTACCTCGTGCGATACCTGGCCAGCCCGGCAGCCAAGTGGGTGACGGGCTCCATATTTGGAATTAGCGGCGGGTTTGGACGCGGGGGCGTGATCTTTTAGCCGCGTGCTGGGAACCCCGGTGCTGATGTCACCAAGTCGGCCGCGTGGCTGGCCAGCCTGATTTGCGCGCTGCGCCGAGCATATAATCGTGTCGTGCACTCGTTGGGCCCTGATATGAGTCTGATGACGTGGCCCGAGGTGCAGAAGGCCGCCGAAAGCGGCTATGTACCGATCTTGGTCGTGGGGGCAACCGAGCAGCACGGCCCCCACCTGCCGTTGGCGACCGATGTGGTCATCCCCTGCGAGCTTGTCAAACGACTCGCTATAGGGGTGCCGGTGCTTTTGGCTCCCGCTATCACGTTTGGCTTCAAGTCCAAGGCCCTGAGCGGCGGAGGGCAGACGTTCCCCGGCACGATTTCAGTTGATGGGGCAACTCTCATGCAGCTCGTCCGAGAAGTCGTGGCCGAGTTGGTCCGCCACGGATTTCGGCAGATCGTGGTTCTCAACTGGCATATGGAGAACGTCAACTTTGTTTGGGAGGGGATCGATCAGGCGCGACGAGACCGGCGGCTCGAGGATGCCGCGATTGTCTCGATCGACAGCCTCTCTCGGTCGTTTTCGTCACGCGAGCTCGCATGGCTATTCCCAGACGGATCACCAGACTGGGCCCGCGAACACGCCTCTATGGTGGAGACCAGTCTGATGCTCGCGCTACGGCCCGACCTCGTGCACAGGGATCGAGTGGCTGACGATGCGGCGCACGAGCATCCCTGGTACGACGTTATCCCCGAGCCGACTCGCCACATTCCGGCCTCGGGTGTTCTGGCCAGCCCGTCCCGCGCCTCTGAGGCCATCGGTGAGCGCTTGTGCGAGATGTATCTCGCGCGCCTAGCCGAGGCCGTGTGCCGCGAGTTCGATGTGCACTCCGACGGCGCCCCGTCGATGCCCAGATCAGGCGGAGACCGGACGGCCTCTTCCGCATAAGCACCATCTGCACGGACCGAGGGGTCGGCTCGCGGCAAGACCTCTAGCGCCAGCATGCGCGCAGCGGCTCGGCTGCGTGTGAGAGGATGGCCTCGGTGAAACCGTCACGCCGGCTCGTGCTCGCCTCGATCGTGTCCGCGGTGCTCGTGCTGTGCTCGGCGGGCCCGGCCCTCGCCGCGACCATCTATCCGACTCGCTCCGACGATCCGACCGGGCCGGGCAACTGCCCCAGCGACTGCTCGCTTCGACAGGCCGTCGCCGACGCGAACCCCGGCGACACGATCTCGCTCGCGCCGCCTGCGCAACCGGGGCCCTACACGCTGACGCAGGGAAGCCTCAACATCGCTAAGCCGCTGACGATCGCCGGCGTCGATGCGCGCTCGAGCACGATCACCGCCAAGGCCAGCTTGATCATCAACAACACCGGACCTGGGCTGACGCTCTCAGGCCTGAACCTGACTGGCGTTGTCTCCGGCGGCTTCGCGGTCGGCTCATCGGGGACCGGCACGTTGCTCAATGTGCTCAACAGCTCCATTATCGATAACCCAGGAGCCGCTGGCATCTCGAGTGCTGGCGGGACCATCCGGATCGCCGACAGCACGATCGCGACCAACGGCAGCTTCGGCATCAGCAAGGCGGGAGGCACGCTTCTGATCTCGAACAGCACGATCGCCAGCAACGGCAGCTTCGGCATCACCCAGGCCAGCGTCGCCACAACGCTGGCCAGCTCGACGCTCGCGTTCAACGGGAGTGGAAGCGGACCAGGGAATCTGAGCGCCGCCGGAGGAAGCCTCACGATTCGCAACACGATCATCGCTAACGGCCGCGGTACTCCGGGGGAGCAGAACTGCTCGATGGCCGGCGTGACTGAATCGACCACCTACAACATGGAGGACCTGAACCAGTGCGGCTTCGTCGGCACGGGCGACCAGCCGAACACCGATCCACTGCTGCTCGGACTGGCGAACTACGGCGGGCCGGCGAACACGGTGGCGCTGCCGGCGCTGAGTCCGGCTGTGAACATGGGCAATCCCGCGGGATGCACCGACGCTGATGGCAACGCGATCACAAGGGATGAGCGTGGCGCGCTGCGGAGCGATCGCTGCGACATCGGCGCGTTCGAGTACGTGACGCCGCCCCACAACACCGCTCCACCGAAGGTCTCCGGCACGGCACTCGAGGGCGCCACCGTGACGTGCCGCACGGGGAGCTGGTCGGGCGGCCAGCCGCTCAGCTTCCGCTTCCAATGGCTGAAGGACGGCTCGCCCGTGAACGGCGCGACCGGTACCAGCTACGCAATCCCCACAGGGACGGCTCACCACACGCTCGCGTGTCTGGTCACCGCGCAGAACTTCACCGCAACCACGAGCGCTACCAGCGCCCCGGTCACCGTCGGCACGGGATCTCTCTCGAATTTGAAAGTGACGCCCGGGAAGTCCTCGCTCGCCGGGCGAACGGTCAACGGCAGGTGCGTCAAACCGACCAAGAAGAACAATGGCAACCCGCACTGCACGCGGCCGGTCAAGCTCAAGATCAGCTACACGCTCAACGCCGGCGCCACGGTCAAATTCACCTTCGAGCTCAGGACCGCCGGCCGCACGGTGAACGGCAAGTGCGTCAGGCAGACCGCGAAGAACCATGGCAAGAAGAAGTGCACACTGATCAAGAAGCTCGCGGGCTCGATCACGAAGTCCGGCAGCTCCGGCGCCAACAGCTTCACGTTCGACGGCAAGCTGGGCGGCCACAAGCTGAAGCCGGGCACCTACCAGCTCACCGCCACCCCCTCCGGCGGCGGCTCGCAGACGGTCACGTTCAAGATCATGCGCTGAGCGAGCCGCGCGCGCCCGTACCGGGATGGCCGCGCGAGCCAACCCACGCCATTTACGCGACGACTTCCGGCTATGTAGATCAGCCTGGGGCGCGACCCCCCTCGCCGACTCTCGAGTGGGCGCTACTGGTCTCTCTCCGGATGGTTGACTTCAGCGGCGCGAGCTGGCAACGTGGCTCGTCCATCGCCTGAGAGCCGGGGGGCGCTCCAACGCAAGGAGGGTCACATGCGCGGGTTTCGCTTCGCCACTGGCATCATCGCGGCCAGCGTCGCGGTCGGTTTGATGGCCAGCGCCGCAGTAGCACTGACATCCGGGAGGATCTTCTACGAAGCCGGCAAGCGGTCGAAGCCGCCGTACCTGTTTCTGACGGTGTCGCATGGCAAGGTCACGAAGGTTCGCTGGGCGATACACGAAGGCTGCGATGGCGCCCCCGCGCTGAGTCGTTTCACCCGCGAGACGGAGACGCTCAACGCTCCGATCACGCATGGGCACTTCACGAAGACGGTTCACTACAAGCTTGGCGGCCCTCCTGTAGCGATTAGCCGCGGCACGACGACCGTTAAGGGGACGATCATTGGCGAGCACGCCATCGTGAAGGTGAGTGACGAGCAAGACCTCGCTTCTTACAGCCCCTGCAGCGGATCTCGCAGATTCAAGGCGACTAAGACAACCGCGTTTCACTAACTGATCGCGCCGGTCGGCACGACAGACGCCAGCCGGCACGGACCTCCTCCCGCCGAGGCGAGTACCCGTTGTGCTCACGAGCAGCGTCGGACCGCTGCGCGGGCGAGACCGCTGCTCCGACTCGCGAAGGGGAGATCGTGAGCACGACGATCTGAGCGATACCAGTGCCGGTGGGGAGGCTCCAGATTGGCGGCGTCCAACTGCTGCGCCGGATGAGGTGTGGATAGGCTTGGGTAAGGATGAATCGGAGTCCTCATTCGAGCGACTCGCACGCCTGGCCATTATGTGGCGAGTCGGTGTGGCGGAGGGTGACTGCGGGGTTGCTGGTGGCCGGCGTGTGCGGCGTGCTCTTTGGAGCGAGCGCGGTGGGGCCGCTGCCACGGGCGGCGGTCGCGTCGCAGCGGGCTATGAGCGCCCGGATTGCTTGGAAGAGTTGTGGGAAGCGGTTGCAGTGCGCGCGGGTACGCGTACCCCTGGACTGGTCGCGTCCCCGGGGTCCTCAGATCTCGCTAGCGGTCATTCGTTATCGCGCGAGCGGTCCGGGACGGCGGATCGGGTCGATGTTTGTCAATCCGGGCGGGCCGGGCGGCTCGGTTGAGCAGGTCAGGCGCGATGGGGCCATGTTGGACGCGGCGGGACGAGGGCGTTTCGACATTGTTGGCTGGGACGTGCGGGGTGCGGGCGAGAGCACCCGGGTGCGATGTTTTCGCAGTCGGCGCAGTTGGAGGCGATTCTTTGGCGGCTGGGCGCTGCCGATCCCGGGCACGTCAGAAACGTCGCGGCGTTTTCTACGTAAGGCTGCCGGGCTGGCGCACCGGTGTGGCGAGGTCAGCGGCAGCCTGCTCGCTCACATCTCCACCGCCGATACGGTCCGCGATCTTGACTATCTACGCCGGCTGGTCGGGGACCGGCGGCTGACCTACTACGGGATCTCCGGCGGCACCTTCATCGGCGAGACCTACGCCAACATGTTTCCTGGCCGGGTGCGCGCGATAGAGCTCGACGCGATTGTCGACCCGATCGCCTATTCGAAGGGCAATGAGGCCGGGTACGCGAACATGCTGCGGGCCGCGGATCAGGGGTTCAAGAACTTCTTGTCCCTGTGCCAGCGAGCCGCGCCGGCGCGCTGCGCGCTCGCCGGGCATGGCTCGGTCGCGGCCCGGGTGGACCACCTGATGGTGCGGCTGAAGCGCCGGCCGATCCCCGCGCTATCCGCATCCCGCAAGGACCAGCTGACCTTTGCGGACGCTCTCCAAGCGATTCTCGTCGGGCTCAGCGCGGGCCCGGCCGCATGGCCGCAGATGGCCGGGGCGTTCGAGGCAGCGATCCGTGGCAACGGCTCGAAGCTGCTGTCCCTCGGCCGCCCTCTTACGACCGCGTTCTCCGACCAGGTCATGGCCCCTGGTTTGCCGGCGATCGGACTCGTCTGCGCCGACAGCCCTGCTCAGCACGCCCCCAGCGCTTGGCGCATGGTGCTCGCTCGATTCACACGCGTGAGCCGCATCTACGGGCCGGTGATCTTCTGGTGGCGCTGGGCGATGTGTGCGCAGTGGCCCGCGCGCAGCGTGGACCGCTACACCGGGCCTTGGAACGCCAAGACCCGCACCCCGATCCTTGTGATCGGCACCGACCACGATCCGAACACCCCGTACGCCAACGCTCGCCGCGTCGCGCGCCTGCTCGGTAACGCGGTGCTACTGACCCACGATGGCTACAGTCACACCAGTCCCAAGGATCCAAGCGCTTGCGTCGAGCGCGCAACCAGCGCGTACCTCGTACACCTGAGCACCCCGCGCCCCGGCACCGTTTGCCCGTCGGACCATCAACCGTTCGACCCGAGGTTCGGCAAATCAGCTCGAGGCGAACCGGTTCGCTGATCGCATACAAGCGCCCGGCATAAGCCTCACGGCGAACCGCAAAGCGCGGATCGGCGGGGTCGAGCATGATGGGGGCATATGCCAAACACCCCTCCCGCCAGAAGCGTCAAGATCTCCGCCGACGAGCGGACCGGCTGGTCCTCGGAGCGTCCGCGCGCCGACGGCGTCCGGCCCCGCCAAGTCGATGTGTCCGTCCGCTCCCGGGTCCTCGCTCCCTCGGACCGGCTTCGCTATTCACCCGGGAGCCTCTTGGTCGTTGTCGGCCCCGCAGCGTCCGAACCCGACCGGTTCGTCGATCGAGTCGTCGAGGAGCGCGGAGCGACGCTGGCGCCCGCGCGCGTGCGCGCGCTGCTGGCCGGTCGGGTTGCGGAGACCGAGATCGAGGAACGTGCGAGCGAACTGCTCGCCGCTGCCGTCCGGAAGCGTCTGCAGGCAGAGGAGACAGTCGTCCTGCCGCTCGACAGTCTCGACGCTGCCGAACGCGAGCGCTACGTTCGTCTTGCACACGGCCTCCGCCGTCCCCGACATCTGATCATGCTGGATGCTCCGCGCGAGCAAGTCCTCGAGAAGGAACGCCCGCACCTCGATGAGCTCCGGCGGGCGCTCGATGGCGGCGAGCTTGGTCGTGAAGGTTTTCAGACCGCACTGCGTCTCGGCGGAAACGCGCTAACCGAACTCAAGCGAATCGTGTTTCAACCACCACCTCGCGACGACTGAGAACGGCAGGACGCGACCGCGACTGGGCGAAACGAGGCGCAGAACCCATCTGTGCCGTGTTCGTGTATGAGGTGAAGGGCAGTGAGGTGACCACCCTCGCGTTCTCAGGCTACGTTCGTCGTAGGACGCTCGACGCTGCGAGACGGGACTGATGCCGCTCTCTGCTCAACGGGACACGGTGCGGGCGCACGCGACGATCGCCCGCCCCTCGCGCCGCTGCAGCCGCCCCTCATGCTCGGCAACATGGACGGCGTGTACGCGGGCAGCCTGCGACTTGTTCAGCAGCGATTGTGCGTCGCCGATGCTGATAACCAACGCTGCGAAATCGACGCTGTGCCGTTCAAGGCACGTTCGCAGCCGCTCGACCCGGTTGACCTCGGAGCTGACAAGGCCGAACCATTTGCTCGGGAGGCCGGCCCCGAGCACAACGGCAATAACGCCGATGGCGATCAAGTGCGGCAGACGGAGCTTCCCGAGAAGCGACCCCATTGCTCAAACTGCCTCCAGTGGCCTGAACGCTATCAGGCTGGTGCTGCACGATCACGGCGATCGGCGAGGATGACGTAGCTCACAGCACTGCAATCCGGGTCATATCTGACCCATAACACAGCGCTTTCTGTCGGTGCCAGCTTCATAGTAGGTCAGGTATGACCTATAATGCAGTATCGTGCCGCAAGCATCGACTATCCGCAAACTGGCCGCGATCCTGGAGGAGCAATGGGGATTTGTTACACGCCGCCAGGCCGAGAAGGCGGGCGTTTCTCCAGCAACACTCAAGCGGCTGATCCGTGACGGCGTTCTCGAGCGCACCGGCCCGGCGGTCTATCGCCTCGCTGGCGCTCCGGTTCCGGACCATGTCGGGCTGCGATCGGCGTGGCTCCAGCTCGCGCCGGACACACCGGTCTGGGAGCGCCGCCCAGAACAGGGGATTGCGTCACACCGGTCGGCTGCGGCGATGTACGGGATTGGGCATCTGCCTGCCGACGTCCACGAATTCATCCTCCCGGTGCGTCGGCAGGTGCGGCGACCGGACGTCCGGACCCATCGTGGCCAGCTGCGCGACAACGAGTGGATCATCCTGCGCGGTCTACCGATTACGCGTCCGTCGCGCATCGCGTCCGACCTACTCGCAGAGCGTGAAGATCCGGAGGCAGTTGGGCACGTGGTCGCCGACGCGCTGCGCTGGGTGTATGACTACGCTGGTACGTTCGCCCAGACGCTGGCATCGCACGCCGCCCAGCTCGGGCTTCGCCGTGGCGATGGTGTCGCCGTCCTCCGCTGGCTGCTCGATCTGGTCGGCGATCCGGAGACAGCGACGTGGATGGAGCAGGCGCGGACCACGTCTACGGACATCACGCCCGGGCACCTGCGACAGCCAGCACCGGCAGCGGCCCCACCGAAACAAACGATCTATGGCTGACAGGAAAGGCTACGCAAGCCCAGCCGCATTCCGTCGTGCCCTGACGGACCGGCTGACCAACGCGGCGAAGGAAAGCCGCTGGACGCTCCGGGAACTCCAGCGGCAAATGGCATACGACCGCCTCCTCGAGCGTCTGTACCTCGTTGACCAAGGATGGATCGTCAAGGGTGCGACGGCGCTGGTCGCGCGCGACATCGGCGTGCGGGGGACGATCGACATCGATGTGTACCGGGCGACGGCCGCTGAGATCGCGGAGCGCGAGCTGCGCGACGCGGCGAGCAAAGATATCGGGGACTGGTTCCGCTTCGAGATCGGCCCGCCGCACGCGGTGCACGATGCTGCCAGCGGAGTTCGCCTACCTGTGACCGCTTACATCGGCGCGACTCAATGGGCGAGCTTCCACGTCGACCTGGTCGGATCGGACACCACCATTACGGGCGAGCCCGAGGATGTCCCGCCCCTTGCCCGTGTCGCGATGCCAGATCTTGAGCAGCACGGATACCGGGCCTATCCACTTGTCGATCACGTTGCGGACAAGGTGGCGGCGACGTTTGATCGCTACGGAGAGAGCGAGGCGCCGTCGACTCGGTACAAGGATCTCGTCGACCTCGTTGCGATCGTCACCGAGGCGACAGTCGATGCGGGCGCGCAGACGACCGCGCTCGCGTCCGAGGCGGAGCGTCGCGGCATCAGTCTCCCGCTAGCGTTCGACGTGCCCGCGCGCGATCTTTGGGAGCGGGGATATGCCGCCGAGGCGGCGCGCTCGCTGCTGCCCATCGCGCGAACACTGGATGAGGCGCTGGCGGTTGTGCGGCCGTTCCTCGACCCGCTGCTCCAGGAGTCCGCGGCCGGGCAGTGGGACCCGAACCACGGGCGCTGGGCGTCCTGATCCCTTGCCCGAAAGCGGCGGCGTGGAGGGTCCTTGGGAGAGGGGGCGGAGAAGCCGCTGGCGGCTCGGTCTATCTCCACGAGGTCCGGAACCTTCGTGGGCGCGGCTAGTTGCTTCCGCAAGATCACCGTCGCATTGGCGGAGCCGGCACGATCGCTTTCTTCATCAAGCCGCAACCGCTGTGGCGACGGAAGGTGCGCCAGGCCCGGCGAACTGCTGGCGCCGCTTCGGTCCCCGCGAGCGATCTCATTGTCGGACGCTTTCACGTCGGACCGCACCTCTCGGGACCGCCATCGCCGGCCCCGCTGAGCGCGGAACTCAGAGTCGACCGGAGAGGCGAGTCAACCGGAGATTCCATCCTTTGCAGGTATTTCTAGTGAAATGGGCGGTACTGGACTCGAACCAGTGACCCCCTGCTTGTAAGGCAGGCCTGAGGGCTGTGGAACGCCGAAACTACTGACGATCGCCGGCCGGAATTGCCTGTAACCGCGGCATGCTTGGGCTCGTTTGATGCCCAAAGTGATGCCCAATTACTCGTGATGCCCAGGTGATGCCCAATCCGATCCGGGCGCTACGATGTCCGCATGCCGACACCCCCGTCCGCGCAGCAGGGGAGCCTCGTGATCAGGCTGCGGGAGGGCGCCGGCGGGCGGGCGTACTGGGATGCGCAGTGGCGCTACCGGACGGCGCCGGGTGACCCGTGGCGGCTGAAGAAGCGCCGGCTCGGACTGGCGTGGCAGGAGCCCGATGGGAGCGGTGGTTGGCGCAAGCGCAAGGGGCGGTCCCCGGAGGGCTGGCTCGATGAGCGCTCGGCGAACGTCGCCGCCGTCGCGGCGATGCAGGAGCACGCACACGAGCTGGCGGATGAGGAGTGCCGACGACGTGAGGCGGCCGAGCGGAAGGTCACTGTCCGCGAGCTTGCGCACGAGTGGCTGTCGTGGCTCGAGCAGGTGAAGGGCGCGAAGCCCGCCACCATCGCCGACTATCGCTGGCTGTTGCGCGAGGCCGGCGAGCGCTACCGCCGGCGTGCCGGTGTCAGCCACGGGCGGGTCATGGCTGCGCTCGGAGACCGGAAGGCAGCCGACGTGAGCACGGCCGATGTGACGCGGTTTCTCCGCTCACTCGATGCCTACGGGCTGACCCCGCGGAGCGTGAACAAGCACCGGCAGGTGGTCGCTGCGATGTTCAACTACGGCTGCCGCTCGGACACGCTCAACTTGGCGTTCAATCCTGCCGCCGGGACCGACAAGCGGCGCGAGGATCCTCCCGCTGCACTCGACTACTACGAGCTGGAGGATGTCGAAGCGCTCGCGCGAGCGTGTGAGCGCAGCGAGCATCGACACGGCAGCCGCCGGTCGATCCCGGCGAGTTCGCCGCGCGGGAGTGGGAGGACCGCCGGGACGCCGACGCCTTCCGGCTGCTGTTCTACACCGGCCTGCGACTCGGCGAGGTGCTTACGCTCCGCTGGGAGAACGTCGACCTCTCTGACCGCCTCCTGCTCGTCCGCCGCGGGTTGTCGGCTGGCCAGGAGACCCTGCCGAAGGGCCGCCCGCACCGATTCGTACCGCTATCCACCCCGGCGGTCGCGACCCTGGCACGCCTCGCGGCCCGCGAAGAATTCACCGAGCCCAATGATTACGTTCTGTGCAACCGCCTGGGCCGACGCATCGATCCGTCAGCGCTGAGACGGCGTTACAAGCGCGGCTGTGCCGCTGCCGGTCTGCGTCCCGTCAGGCTCCACGGCCTGCGACATGCTGCCGGCAGCCTGATTGCCCGGACCGCCGACCCGGTCTTCGTCCGTGACTTCCTGGGCCACGCCAAGCTGGCCACGACCGACCGCTATCTGAGCGCCAAGCTGCGACCGGAGGAGCTCGAGCGTCTAGATGCCGCGTTCGCGCCGGCCAGGCTAGAGCCAGCGGAGGCGTCGTGATGCTCGGCGGCAATTCACCTGCGACGGCGCGCGATCAGTCTCGCGCGCGCGAGACGTCACCGACCATGGACGCGAGGTCGACGCCTCGAGGTCGCGCGCGTCAACCTTCTCGACGCCCTGAAGGGGCGACCGCGCGCGTTCTGACCGGCCGAGGAGGGACGCTCGGCGGGTGGTTCGCGCGCGACGACAGCGGTCGCCTCGAGAGTGCCGCCCCCTCTCGCTGCCGCCCCGCCCGGGACATCTCGGGACGTCTTGCCCGAACCACCGGGACGTCTTGGGACGTCTTCGGACGTGTCCTCAACTGCCGGGGACGTTTCGGGACGTTTTCGAAAAGCGTGGCCCGCTTCGCGGCACATGCGGGCAGATTTCTCCCGGATTCCCGGGACGCTTCGGGACGTTTAGGGCCCCAGCACGGTTGTGCGTAGAGTGTGATGCTGTCAGTGAGCGGGTCACAAGGCAGGCTCAGCGGTGAGCCCGACGGTCTTCCGTGAGGGTCCATTTCGGTTCTTCTTCCTTTCGCGTGAGGAAGCTCGGATTCACGTCCGCGTCCAGTCGGCCGACGGCGAAGCCAAGGTTTGGCTCGATCCGGAGATCGAGCTGGCTCGCAACCACGGACTGAGCGACCAAGACTTGAGCCGCGTCCTAGAGTTGACGATCGATCACGAGCAGGAGATCAGAGATGCCTGGCGCAGCCACTTCCCAAGTTGAGGTCACGAACGTCTCCAAGCACGGCTTCTGGCTGCTCGTCGACGACCGCGAGCTCTTCCTCCCGTTCGACGAGTTCCCGTGGTTCAGGCAGGCGCCGATCAACGCGATCCTCAAGCTCGAGCGCCCGTCGCCCCGCCATCTGTACTGGCCTCAGATCGACGTCGACCTCTCACTCGACTCGATCGAGAACCCGGAGCGGTATCCGCTGAAGTCAAAGCGCTGAGCGCGCCGAGGCGAGGGGTTCGGTTGCGGTCACGATGGGCGCAGCCCCGCCCGTCATCATTCGCGGGCAGCACCTCGCGGCGACACCCTGACGAGTGGTTTGCAGCACAGGCCGCTGGCCAAGCTGATTGGCAAGAGCTCAGGCTGCACACGCCCAGCGACGAATGTGGGCACGCAGCGAAATGCGCGCTTCCGCGCAAAGCGAGTGGGATCGAGCGAACGAACAGTGGAGACCTGCATCCAAACTTCCGGGTATTCCGCGTCGTTCGTGCGGTAGCTGATTACGCGGCCCTGTATTCGCGAAAAGCGGGCTCCGCCCCGTGATCATCGATTCGCATACCGAGGCGCGTTGGAGGTTGCGGCGCCGTGTGCGTTCAGGTCGCTCGTAGTGCTTCGGTGGGGCTCAGCCGGGCGGCTTTCATCGCGGGGTAGAGTCCCGCGATTGCGCCGATCAGCAAGCCGGCGGCGGGTGCGGCGATCAGTGCGTAGAGGGGTACGACGAACGGTTCGTGCCTGGTTTGCGAGTAGATCCAGGTGGCGCCGGCACCGAGGATGAGGCCGGCAATGCCGCCGACTACGGCGAGGAGCGCAGATTCGGCAAGGAACTGGGCTGTGATGTGTCGGCGGGTCGCGCCGAGCGCTCGGCGTAGGCCGATCTCGCCGCGGCGCTCGAGCACGGAGATGACCATCATGTTCGCGATCCCGATCGCCCCGACGAGGAGCGCGACCGCGCCGAGCCCGACGAGCAGGGTGGTGAATTGTCCTTTGGCGGCTGCGCGTGCCTCGAGTGCGTCCGAGGTGCGGCTGACCTGGACTCCTGATGCGTCTTGGGGGTCGGCGGTGGCGGCGAGGAGGTCATGGACGCCGACGACAGCGTTCTGGTCGGCGCGCACGTAGATCGTGTTCGGGTTTGGCTGTACGTGGAACATCCGTTCGGCGACTGGGAGGCTGATGAATACCTCGCTGTCGAGCGAGGTGTCGAGCGTCGCGGAGCTCATGATCCCGATCACGGTGAACCACTTGTTGCCGAGGTACAACAGCACGTGGCCGTTGACGTGGATGATCTGCAGCACTTGCGCTGCCAGGTAGCCGAGCACCGCCTCCGGGTACCGGGCTGAGACCGCATCGAGGAAGTGTCCCGAGAGCATCTGCGTTCCGATCACCTGGGGCAGGTTCTCACCGGCGGCATCGACGGCGATCCCGCCAGTCTGTGCCGACGGGACCTTGGCTGTGCGGTAGACGTTTGTGTTTGCGACCTGGTAGACGGCGGCGTCGCTCAGCACGTCATGCATGTGCCCGATCATCGGTACGGCAGTGCCGGGAAGCGCCTGCTGCTGGCCGAGGAAGCTCTGCCCCGGGGCGACCGTCAGCAGGTTGGTGCCGAGCGCGTTGATCTCGGCGACCAGGTTTGCCTCGCTTGAGGCCGAGACGCCCACGACGGCGACCATCGCGCCGATACCTATCGCGATCCCGAGCGCTGATAGCGCCGCGCGCAGCCGGCGGGCGCGGAAGGCCTGCATCGCGTTGCCGACCAGCTCGCCTGCCTGCAGCCGCGGACGACTGATCCGGTCCTGGCGTGGGCGTGGCCCGGCGTCCGTAACGGTGGTCGTGTTCATTGCTCGGCGTCGGCGACGATCTCCCCGTCGCGCATCTGCACCTGCCGGTGAAAGGTCGCGGCGATGTCGGGGTCGTGCGTGATCAGCACGAGCGTCGCGCCCTCAGAGGCCAGCTCGTGCAGAAGCCCGATCACCTCGCGGCCGGACGTCTGGTCCAGGTTGCCGGTCGGCTCATCGGCGAGGATGATCAGCGGTCGCTTGGCGATCGCCCGCGCGATCGCGACCCGCTGGCGCTCCCCGCCCGAGAGCTGCTGGGGCTTGAACTCGAGCCTGTGCCCGAGCCCGACCCGCTCGAGCGCGACCCTCGCAACCTCCCGGCGCCGATGAAGCGGCTCACCGGTGTAGAGCATCCCTAGCGCGACGTTGTCGGTGGCGCTGATCGCCTCCTGCAGGTGGAACCGCTGGAACACGAAGCCGATCTCATACGCGCGCAGGCCCGCCAGCTCGACGTCCGACGCGGTCGCGACGCCGTGGCCGGCGACCAGCACCCGGCCGCTGGTTGCCCGCTCGAGCGTGCCCATGATCGTCAACATGGTCGTCTTGCCCGACCCGGATGGGCCGATGACCGCTACCTCGTCGCCAGCTGCGACTTCGACACTGACACCACGCAGAGCGAACACCCCGCCCGGGTATTCCTTGACGACGTCGCGGAGGGCGAGCGCGGTCCGGCCCGCCGGCGTTCCATCGACCCGAGCGTCCCGGCTTACGCTGATTCCGGCCGACCCGAGCTGATCGCTCACCGGTTCACCCCTGGGAGTTGGTTACCTGCAGGCCGTCGTAGATCTCCGGCCCGGAGATGTGCACATACCCGGCCGCGAACAGGCCCGTCGTGACCGGGATCATCCGGTGCGGCAGCCGCGCCTGCTGCACCGCGTAGCCGCCACCTGGGGTCGCCAGCAGCGCGGTAACCGGCACCGACAGCACGCGCTTCGCGACCGCTTGGGCGAAGTTGACGCTCACAGGTGCCTGGTCTAGCCCCGCCCTGCTGATGTGCCCCTTCGGCTTGATCGTCACCGGAATCGTCGCCTGTGCGCTCGACGAGGAATCCGGCGGGGATGGGGAGCCACTCGAGCTATTGGCGGCGACCGGGCTGACGCCCGTGATCACTCCATTGACGGTGTTCCCGGCGGGCATCTCGACCGTCACGTTCTCGCCCACCTTCGCCTCGGGTTGCTTGCTGGCGTCAAGATCGACGGTCACGATCAGCTGCCTCGAGGTCGTCTGCAGCATCGGCGTGGCGCCCGCGCCACCGCCGGCACTACTCACCGGCGGCGAGCTCCCCGTGGTCGACGGGCCCGCCGGGCCCCCGCCGCCGGTCGAGCCGAGGCTCGCCTCCACCGCTGAGACGATCCGGTCGCCGGGCAGGAACACGACCTGGCCGAGCGACACGCTGCCGGTCTCGGTCTCCTGCAGCGACGCCTGCAATGCCTCTACGCCCGCGGTCGTCGCCGGCTGCCAGTCATCGTCGATGACGATCCCGTCGGGGTCGAAGCGGAGCTTCACAAGGTTACGGTTGAGCTGCAGGATGTCCTTCCCGTGGCTGTCGCTGGCGCTCAGGTCGCGATACGCCGGGGTCGTCCCGTTCATCAAGATCACCGGCTGGCCGTCGACCTCATACAGCGGCTGTCCGGGCGTGATCAGCTGGCCGATGCTTGGCAGCCGTGTGACCGTGCCGCTGAGTCGGTCGTACACCGTCTGCGGGTTCGCGTAGCTGATCGTTCCCGACTCGGTGTCCGTCTCGACCAGATCTCGCCGCGTGACCATGGCCGTCCCCGTAACCGGCACGCCGCCGCTCCGCTTCGTCGACGACGACCTCGTGCTGAGCAGCACGCCGACCACGAGGGCGACCACGACCAGCAGCAGCAACACCACGACGGCCGAGCGACTCGGACCCCGGCCGCCGAGCCCCCTGGGTAGATGCGACAGCGACCGGAGCGGCTCCTCGCCGGCCGGCGGCGTCGCGACTGATGCGGCGGCGTCGCCCGGGTCGCCGTCGCCCGCGCCCATCCGGGTGGGGCCGTCGCTCCCAGTGGCCGATTCTGGCGACACGTCAGTCCGGTGGTCTGTTGTGCTCATCGGAGGCTCCTGCACGATCAACAGACGATCGTTAGATCCACGGCTAGGAGTTGTGGCAGGCGGGGATCGCGCCAAGCTCGAAGAACTCCCCTTCCTGCTGCTACCGAGCTGGTGCCGCTCGACTTGGCCGACCCTCCGCAGGCAGACAGCGCGAGCGCGCAGCCGTATGAGGGGAGCGCGCTCGGCAGGGATCGGAGCCGGCCGTGTCGTCCTGTCCTGGCGATGGCGGGGCGCTGTTTGGAACGGTTGGTCGGCGCCGGCGGCCCTGGGTGGTTCATTGGGGTTTCACCTTGAGATGTCGAGCCTCGTCGCTCGTGGGCTGTGATAGAGCCAGGTCGGTTACGTGGGGGTAACCGTGTTATCTCGCTGTAACCTGCGGTCGGGCAAGGCTCTGTCGCGCCTGCGTCACCCGCAGACGGACGACTCGCCGGGATCTCACCGCGTTCAGGCGCTCGCGATCGCACGCTTTCGCGGCATCACGGGGCGATCAAGCCAACCGCGTTTGGGCCGCAGGCGCTCGCGGCCTGCTTGACCGCGGGCGCCTGGAGATCGATCGATTTTGGGATCGCCCAGTCGACACCGTTGTCGTTGAAGGCAGCGCTGTACCGAGCCGGGTACGTGGCGGGGTCGGGGGGCATGGTCGCCGCCGGATCGGGGAAGTTCGGCACACCGTGCGAGCGCATGCATCTGGCGATCGCAAGCCATTGCGACATCTCTGCCGCGGTCGGCTTCACCTGGGATGCGGCATTGCCGGCGAGCTCCAACCCTAACTTTGCGCACGTCTTCTGGGCCCGCAGGAACGCAGGCGAGCTCCCCAAATCCGCGGGCATCTGAAGGTTGACCTGAGCGCCCCCCGCGCCGAACGTCGGATCAGGCAAGTCCGGCACGCCGTGCGAACGGATGCACTTCGCCGCCGCCAGTTGGGATCGCGCGAAGCTCGAGGGAGCGCCGCTGCTGCTGCTACTCGGGTTCGAGTTGCCCGGCTTGCTCGACCCGCCGCAGGCTGCCAGTGCGACCGCGGAGCTGCATGCCGCGAGCACCATCAGCAGGCGTCGGCCGTCACCGCGTCGTTCTGTTGTGGCGGACGCGCGGCGACGCCTCTGTGGGCGTTTGATCTGCGTGCTCACGTCGTGACCTCGCTGAAGCTCTGTGCGTCGTTCTGATGCGGTGATAGACGAACTCGGTTACGGTGAGGTAACCGCGTTATGTCGCTGTAACCTCCGGTCGGGCATTCTCGACCCCTTGACGCATATGCCGCAACCGCCGAGCGAACCGTGCGTGTGCCCGGCATGACCGGGCCGGGCAGGCCTGCTGGGCTGCTGTTGCGCCTGCGTCGCCCGCAGACGACGGTCCGCTGGCGGCTGACGTTGCTCTACGGGGCTCTGTTTCTGGGCTGCGGCGCGGCTCTGCTCGCGATCACCTATGCGCTGGTCGCCCATGCAACCAGCGACCATCCCCTGCTGTCGACATTCCTCGGTCAGAGGTTCGAAGAGCCGATCCCGCCCGAGGTCAAAGCGGTCTCGAGTTTCATTCGCTCGCAGCAGCAGATCTCCGATCTGCACCAATTGGAGATCGAGTCTGGGGTCGCGTTGGCGATCATGGTAATCGCCTCCACGTTGCTCGGGTGGGTCGTCGCCGGGCGGGTTCTGAGACCGCTGCGCACGATCACTGCCACGGCGCGACAGATCTCGGAGACCAATCTGCACCAGCGGCTGGCGATGGGCGGACCGAGCGATGAACTGAGAGAGCTTGCCGAGACGATCGATGGGCTGCTGGAACGGCTCGAGGCGGCGTTCGAGGCCCAGCGGCGGTTCGTGGCCAATGCCTCGCATGAGCTGCGCACGCCGCTGGCGATGATGCGCACGACGCTCGACGTTGCGGTCGCCAAACCGGCCGGTGCGCCCGCGCAGATGCGAGAGCTCGATGCTGATCTCCGTCTGGACCTCGATCACGCCGACCGGCTGCTGGAGAGCTTTCTCGTGCTCGCCCGCGCGCAGCATCACCAGCTGCGCGACCAGAGCCTCGTCGGGCTCGAGCAGCTGATCGCCGCTGCGATCGCGGCCCATGCCGGCGAGATCGCGGCGGCTCATATCGCGGTCAATACGCAGCTTGCGCCGCTTCAGGTCCTCGGGAGCGAAACCCTGCTGGCGCGGATGGTTTCAAACGTGATCGAGAACGCCATCCGCTACAACCGACCACACGGTTCAATCCGGATCGTCCTCGAGCGTGACAGGGAAAACGGACGCCTGATCGTAGCGAGCACCGGCGCCGTCCTCGACGACCCGGCCGTGGCACAGCTAGCTCAGCCGTTCAAGCGTCTTGGCACCGAGCGCACCGGCTCGCAGAACGGTCACGGACTCGGGCTCTCGATCGTCGCCGCGGTCGCTCAGGCGCACGGCGGGTCGCTCGAGCTCCACGCCCTCCCGCAAGGCGGTCTTGAGGTCGAGCTCACACTCCCAGCCGCGACCCTCGTGCACACGTCGGGACGCCGGCCATGAGGGTGCTCGTCGTCGAGGACATGCCACGCTTTGCCAACCGCATCGCCGAAGGGCTACGCGATCAGGGCATGGCAGCCGACGTCGCCTACGACGGCCACGAAGCGGCCGCAAAGCTCGACCTGCATCCCTACGACGTCGTCGTGCTCGACCGTGACCTCCCCGGAATACCCGGTGACGCGCTCTGCCAGATCATCACGGAGTCGGCCGATCCGGCGCTGATCCTGATGCTTACCGCTGCCAGCGCCCCCACAGACCGCGTCTCAGGACTAGCGCTCGGCGCCGATGACTACCTGACGAAGCCCTTCCATTTCCCCGAGCTCATCCTGCGCATCCGCGCGCTCGCCCGCCGCAAGCCCACCGCCCAACCCCGCACACTCCGGGCAGGCGGTCTCGAGTTCGACCCACTGGCGGGGACCGTCACGCGCGACGGACGCACGATCGACCTCACCGCTAAGGAACGCGCCGTGCTGGAAGCCCTACTCAGAGCCATGCCGGCTGTGCTCAGCGCCGAACAACTCCTCGCGCAGGCGTGGGACGAGAACGCCGACCCGTTCACCAACACGGTCAAGGTCACGATCGCCAGACTCAGACGCAAGCTCGGCGACCCCGATGTGATCCGAACGACTCCCGGCGTCGGCTACCGAATCATCAACGAACCCTGACCGGGTCACGGCGGCCGACTGCCCAATTCCGCGTCTCGCGCTGCGTTGTGACCCGCACTTCGACCGGACCGTCGGCCCGGAAGACCCGCTCTTCGGTCGGCGGCGTGTGCACGCAGCGGCCTGCGGCGCGACGCATCCACGGCCCCGCTTTCGAGAGACGAGAAGCAACCGCTCAGATCGGACCGGCCCTGCCTCTCGCCAAGGGCCGGGGTGGCCGATCCGACGCCTGCGCAAATATCCGATGGCATCGCGTAGGCAAGGACCTGGTGCAAGCGAGGGAGTCACCCTTCCGGAAGGGCTTGGCGCATCCTGATCCGGATTGCAATCATAGGCGTGAATGATGCCCAATGGTGATGCCCAATCGGGCCAGACATCCAAGCCGGGAGGGCGTCGGGCCTCTCATTACAGTCGCGTGTGCAGGCATTTTCTCCGAATGGGCGGTACTGGACTCGAACCAGTGACCCCCTGCTTGTAAGGCAGGTGCTCTAGCCAGCTGAGCTAACCGCCCGGGCACGGTGATGCTACTGAGGCGACTGGGTCCGGGCCCGGCCTGCATGCGAAGGTGAAGGCCCCGTGCCGGCTCCCTCGGCGCGGCCACGCACTACCCTCGCGACATGCGGCTTCCGGACTTGGGATTGGATGGGCAGCTCGGTGATCGGCTCGCGGGGCTGCTGGCGAGCGTGCCCGACCGGCGGCTGGAGCAGGTCATGCAGACGCCCGCTCGGCGGGTCGTGCTCGACGTGATCTTCTCGCAGATGCCGCGCCGATTGGACCGAACGCGTGCCGTCGGAGTCGAGTCGACCGTGCGGTGGTGCATCACAGGTCGGCCTGGCGGCGGCGCCGACACCTACCAACTCGAGGTGGCTGAGGGCCGCTGCCGGGTGGAGCGCGGTACCACGAGCAACGACGCGCGCGTGACGATCACGCTCGACGGCGCTGAGTTCCTGAGGCTGGTGAGCGGCAGCTCGGATCCGATGCAGGCGTACTTCGCGGGTCGGCTCCAGTTGTCCGGAGACATCATGCATGCCGCCAAGCTGACGCTGCTGTTCACGGTGCCGCGGCGCCGCAGCCCGAGCAGCTGACCGAAAGCCCGGCCGGCGGCCGCCGGGGCCGCTAGTACGTTTCCCGCGCCTTGAGAGCCCCGTCCGCGCTCACCGACAGCATCGCCTCACCCGCTCGGCTGCTGAAGCACGTGCTGGTTGGGTTCTGGACGATGTACTTCTCGCTCGTCGCGCTGACGAACCTGATCGATCTGCTCGGCGCGATCGGGGCGCTGCACTGGACGTTCCTCAACTCGGAAAACGTCGGCTTCGTGCACTCGGTCATCAAGGTGTACGAGCTCGGGACGGTCGCGAGCAAGGTGTTGTTGGCCGGCGCACTTCTCGTCGAGGCGACCGCCGCCGCGCTCTTCTGGCGAGCTCTCGCAGCGCGACGGGCGCGCGAGACGCTGCAGGCACTCAGCTACGGCGCGATCGTGTGGACCGCGTTCATCTTCATGACCGAGTTCTTCGTGGCCTACGGAGCGGAGCCGGTCTTCCGCGAGCTACTGCTGCTGACGATCGCCTCGGCGCTGTTCGTCGCGCTGGTCCCAGACGGCGCGGGAGCCACCGAGCCCGCGCGATCCGCTGACCGGTGAGCGCCGGCGCCTACCCAACGCGGTAGAGGGTTCCGCCGCTGACCTTGACGCCGCTGACCGCGGTCCCATGGCTCTTGACCCAGCTCGTGATCGATTGCCCGGCCCCGCCCCCGCTGGGACCGCCGCCGCCACCGCTCGAGACCAGCACGTACTTGAGCTCGCCGGCCTTGACCATCTGAGCGAGCTCGGACACGGTCGGGGTCGGGTCGCTGCCGTTGAAGCCGCCGATCGTGACCACCGCCTTGCCGGTCTCGATGATGATCGAGGCCGTCGTCTGCGAGCCGGTCGCGGCGAGCAGGTACTTGGCCGAACCCTGGTTGGCCTCGAGGTATGACAGGGCCTGGCTCGAGAGCGACACCGCCGCCATGTTCGGGCCGCCGCCCGCGCGGCCGCCGGGACGACTGCCGCCGCCGGGACGACCGCCGCTGCCGGATCGTAGGCCGGCCGGGCCTCCGGGAAGCGAGCCGCGACCGGCCGAGCTCCGCGCGAACCCCGCGGCTCCGGCCGCCCCGACCGACGGAAGCCCCTGACCACCGACCGAGGCTCCCGCCGGGCCGGCGGTGAAGCTGCCACCGCTGTACGCAGTGCCGACGGTGGCGACGCTGTAGGAGGCGGGTCCGGCCAGAACCGCGATGGCGGCGGCGACGGCAGACGCGATCAGGATCGCCCGAGCGTTCCGGACCCCGATCCGAACGGCAACCGAGCCGGCGATCGCGATCACGGCCGCGAGCGAGATCAGGACCCGCAGCGCTGGGGCGAAGCTGGCGGTCCGCGACAGCAGCTCGACCGCCAGCCATGCCGTCACTGCGATCCCGAGATCGAGCACGATCAGGCCCGACCACGAGCGCCTGGCCCACTGCACCAGCATCACCACGCCGATCCCAACCAGCGCCGCGATCGCCGGTGCGAGCGCGCTGACGTAGTAGTTGTGGAAGATCCCGTGCTGGCTGCTGAAGACGATGCCGAGCACCACCGCCCAGACGCCGAACAGGACCAGTGCCGCTCGACGGCGGTCGGTGCGCGTCGCACGTCGTGTCAGCCACAGCCCGGCCAAGAGGCCAATCGCCGCAAGCGGGATCAGCCATGCAACCTGACCGCCGACCTGCTCGTTGAACATCCGCATCAGACCGGGCGAGCCGCCGAAGTTCGTGACCGTCGGCTCGTTGCCCCCGAAGATCCGCCCGAAGCCGTCATAACCGAAGATCAGGTTCCAGATCGAGCCGTTGGTGCTGCCGCCGATGTACGGCTTCGACCCGGGCCAAAGGGAGACCGCCACCGGCCAGGCAGCGCTGACGAGCACCATCGTCACGCCGGCGATCGCGAGCTGACGGATCCTGACTCCGAGGCGAGGCGGGCCTGCGAGCAGGTATGCGGCGGCGAGCGCGGGCACGATCATCCAGCCCGCGAGGAGCTTGGTCATGAACGCCAGGCCGATGATCGCCCCGGCGACCGCGAGGTGCTTGGTGGCGCCCGATTCGATCGCCCGCTGGACCAGGTAGGCGGCGGCGACAAGCAGCAGCACGAGCAGCGCGTCCGGATTGTTGACGCGCCCCATCAGCACCGTGACCGGCGTCAGCGCGAGCGCAGCCGCGGCGATCAGCGCGGCCCGATAGCCCACCGCTCGGCGCACTGTCGCGTACAGCAGCGCGACAGCCCCGATCGTGCACAACGCCTCGGGCAGCAGAACGCTGAAGCTCGAGAAGCCGAGAGCGCGCGCCGACAGCGCCATCAACCAGACTGACAGCGGCGGCTTGTCGATCGTGATGAAGCTGCCGGGGTCAAGCGAGCCGAAGAACAGCGCCTTCCAGCTCTCGCTGCCTGCCTTGGCGGCCGCGCTGTAGTACTCGTTGGCGTAGCCGCTGACCGTCAGCTCCCAGAGGCAGAGCACTGCCGATAGCGCGACGATCGCGAGCAGCGCCGGGCGAACCCAGACCGGGTCGCTCTCACGCCCGCGCAGCAGAGAGCGAAGGCGCCCGCCGGCGTGCGCGCCGGCGGGGTAGGTGGGGATCGCGGTGGTGGACACGGTAGTGCTCCTAGCTGAGGGTTGTCTGTGGGCGTGAGCGGGGTCCTCGTCGAGGCCCGCGTGCGAAGACCCAGGTGCGCAGCGCGACGTAGCGCGTGACCGTCGCGAACGCGCTTGCGAGCACGAGCACCGCCACCTCGACGACTCGCGCCGGGTGGCCGTCGAGTCTGTGCAGGAGGTCGAGCGCACCGGCCGTCAGCGACAGCGCGAGGATGTAGACCAGACCGCCGGCGAGGTGCTGGCGCAGAAGTCCGGCTCGCCCTCGCAGCCTGAATGTGAAGTGCCGGTTGGCCTGCGTGTTGGCGACCGCCGTCAGCCCGAGCGCGACGGCGTTGGCGGCGAGCGAACTCATCGAGCCGACCATCGCCAGGTACAGGAGTGCGTACGCGATCGTCGAGGCGATGCCGACGAGCAGGAAGCGGAACCACGGTGTCTCGACCCGCATCCGGGCGACACCCTTCAGATCCCCGACCGCCGTGCTGACGATCTTGACGCGCGAGTCTGGATCGTCGACCCAGTCGACCGGGACCTCGTGGATCCGCAGTCCCTGGCGCTGGGCGAGGACGAGCAGCTCCGTGTCGAAGAACCATCCCTCGTCCTTGATCTCAGGCAGCAGGCGCCGAGCGACGTCGGCCCTGATCGCCTTGAAGCCGCACTGGGCATCGGAGAACTTCGCGCCGAGAACGCAGCGCAGCAGATGGTTATAGGAGCGCGAGATGAGCTCGCGCTTGCGACCCCGTGTGACACGGGCGCCCCGCGCAAGGCGACTGCCGATCGCGACATCGCTGTGGCCCGACACGAGCCCGGCGATCAGCGGCAGCAGCGCGCGCAGATCGGTCGAGAGGTCGACGTCCATGTAGCAGAGGACGTCGGCCTCGCTCGCGGACCACGCCGCCCGAAGCGCGCGGCCGCGGCCCTTGGCGGGCAGGTGGATCACCTCGACGCCGGAGAGCTCGAGCGCGAGGGCGTGGGCCAGCGCACGCGTGTTATCCACGCTCGCGTTGTCGGCCACGACGATCCGCCAGGCAAACGGCAGCTCGGTCGATAGGAACTGGTGGAGCCGGCGGATCGAGCGCTCGAGCACCGCCTCCTCGTTGTACACGGGCACGACGATGTCGATCTGCGCCGCGCGGACCGATCTGCGCGGCGCGCTAGTGGGTGTTGGGAGTGATGCGGTTGTGGAGGTCATCGGTCGTCACTGTCAGAGAGATGGGTAGTGACGACCAGACTCGCTGGCGCGCGCAAGCGAGCGGTAGGAACCTCATAAGACGGGCGTCAGAGTTCTCGGGCCGTGGCCTGACGCGGGATGCGCAGAATCCCCCGCCCCGGGCTGACGAAGACCATCAGGCCCCGGCTGACGAAGACCCCCACGCCTGGGACCGGCCCCGGGCGCCCAAACGCCCCGGCCCCGAACCTCTACGGCTTGATCATGCGTGGCCGAAGATCATCACGACGTTAGCGTCGTCGGGATCGACCTTGACGGTGACGTTCTCGCCGGTGCTGAACGGATTCGAGGGATAGATGTACTGGTTCGTGGTCACCTGATAGGCGTCACCGTCCGCGGGGCTGAGCGTCAGCGTGATGTCGTACTCGGTCCCGCCGGGCTTGTCGGTGTTGCCGGTGGCCGTCATCGAGTCGACGTGCGCGGGCGTGTCGACGCCGACCTTGGTGAGCTTCTGGGCGCGGTTCGCGAGCGCCATCTGCCCGGCCGAGGCACCGACGCCGACCTTGCTCGTCGCGGCCTGCGCCGACTCAGCCGCTCCCTTCAAGCGATCCAGAAATCCCACTGTTGGCCTCCATTCGTCTGGTCTTGGACGCCGGTCCCACGGCGGCCCGAGGTTGTGAGCGGGATCGTCGCACACCGGCGCGGCGGTAGGCTCTCGAGCGCGATGGGCGCCACCCCGGATCCAGCCGAGTTGCTGGCGCGACACGTGCCTGTCCTGCGCTACGACTCCCAAGAGCCTTACTTCGCCGACGCCGCGTCCGAGTGGACCGACAACTCCGTCAACGTTCTGCGGCGAGCCGACGGCACCACGCTCGCCGCCGCGACGCCGACAGGGGGCGAACTGCAGCTCTCGCTTTCGTTTCTCGGGCCGACGCGCTACGCCAACGGCGAGGCGGTTTCGGCAGACGATCGGATCGCGGACCCATCTCACGACTACGTCGCCCAGGCGGCAGCGCTCCACGCCCGGCCCGAGTACGCCAATCGGGTGTACGGGCACGTCGCGAACGGCGGCGACGGACGCACATGGCTCGCCTACTGGTTCTTCTACTTCTACAACGACTACAGCTTGATCGGCCCGCTGATCAAGGCCGGACTCCACGAGGGCGACTGGGAGATGATCCAGCTCCGTCTCGATCCGGCCGGTCAGCAGCCCGACCTGGCCGTGTACGCCCAGCACAAGCACGCGGGGCTGCGACCGTGGAGCGCGGTTGAGCGGGAGGGTGATCAGCCGGTCGTCTACCCGGCCCGCGGCTCACACGCGTCGTACTTCTCCGCGGGCATCCACTGGACCGGGCTGTGGTTCGACTTCGCAGATGGCCATCTACCCGGGCCGCAGCTGACTCTGCACACGATCTCAGATACGCCGGGCGTCGACGACTGGGCGCTGTGGACGGGGTACTGGGGCGGTACCGAGCCGCCCCAGGACGACCCCAACCCGCTCGATGACGCCAGCCCCCGTGGGCCGGGGGCGCACGCCCAGTTCCGGGAGCCCGACGCGCTCGTGCAGACCGCCGCCGATCACGCCGCGGCGCTGAGCGCCGGGCCGCCGCGACCGACCCCGCACATCGCGCCGACGATCGAAGTTGCACCTGACGGCGAGGACTTGCGCCTCGCCTACGACACGCACGTTCCCAACCCGGCCGGCCTGGTCGTGACGATCGGCGATCCGGGCGGACCCCACCCCCAGCAGATTCACCGGATCCCGGTGCAATCTCCGTCCGGAAGTACCACGATCGTCGGTGCCGCGAGCACCCGACCGATGGCCGTGCGCGTGAGCGTCGCGACCGGTGACGGCGCTGCGACGCCGTCCGCGTCGACGCTGCTGGCACGGAGGCCGGGCGGCGAGCAGGCGACGGCGAGTTAGCGACCCATCCGCTTCGCCGGCGTGATAGCTTGCCCGGCTACATAACGAGCCGAGTCGCCGGACCGCCTGTGTCCGGCGAGCGGGGGACCCAGAGCGGTCGAATTTGATCGCCGGGGCGAATCGCCGTAGTGGTTCGGCGTAGCGCACAGAGCGCGAGCCCGTCAGCTAACTCCGTAGGCGCCAGAGATGTACACAAGGAGGCTCCGTTGGACGCTGTGCGCGATCTCGCGCAGCCGGATCCCTGGCTGGAATCGCTGGAGCGCTCGCGGGCGCGCCGCAACGCACCACGTGGACGGCGGCAGCCCGAGCCGCGAGCGCCAAAGCAGCGGCAGCCGAAGCAGCAGCAGTCCGAGCTACGGCAGCCCGGGCCGCAAGCGCCAGAACAGCGGCAGCCCGAGCCGCGAGCGCCAAAGCAGCGGCAGCCCGAGCCGCGAGCGCCAAAGCAGCGGCAGCCCGAGCCGCGAGCGCCAGAACAGCGGCAGCCCGAGCCGCGAGCGCCAGAACAGCGGCAGCCCGAGCCGCGAGCGCCAGAACAGCGGCAGCCCGAGCGGCGCCAGCCCCGGCAGCGCCGATCACCTCAGCCGCGTCAGCGGATCCAGCCGCGACCGCGGCCACAGGCCCGGCCGCAGCCGCGCGAGCGACGCCGACCCTCAGCACGGCGATCGAGATTGCTGATCATCACTGCGGCGGCGGTGTTTGTCCTCGTGTTCGCGGCGGCGAGGCTTCCGAGCGCGCTGCGCGGCGGTGGCTCTTCGGCTACGGCGAGCAACGCCGACGCCGGGATCCCGGGTGCGGCGGCGGTCTCCCCGCCGATCGATCCTCACCGCCACGTGAGCGCCGCCCCGGTGCTCGCGCGCGGCAAGGGCTCCTGTCAGCGCGTCGTGCGCTCCGATACCTACGTCAATCCGTTCGCACACGCGCGGCTGACGGCCGAACGGATCGACCAGGGCGTCGATTACGCGGGACGTGGGCAGTTGCGGGCTATGGGCCCGGGCAAGATCACGCATCTCGCGACAATCAACACCGGATGGCCCGGCGCGTTCATCGAGTACCGGCTGCTCACCGGGGCTGCCGCCGGATGCTACGTCTACTACGCCGAGGGGGTCACCCCGGCGGCCGGACTCCACCTCGGGCAGATCGTGAGCGCCGGTCAGAGGCTCGCGAACCTGATCCCCGATTACTCGACCGGGATCGAGATCGGTTGGGGCGCGGGTCGTAACACCAAGAGCTACGCCGCGTCGTTGGGCGAATGGAAGATCAGCGACGACGCTGAGGACGTGCCGAGCGCGTCGGGCAAGAGCTTCTCGGCGCTGATCCACTCGCTCGGCGCCCCCGCGGGAAAGCTCGAGGGACACCGCAGCTAGCGCTCGGCCGCCCCGCCGGAAAGCTCGAGGGACACCGCAGCTAGCGCCGGGTGCCGCCGCCGGCCAAGCCGTGATAGACAGGCCGGATGGGAACCATTCAAGTCTCGGCCGAGCGCGGCGTGGCGGCGGGCGCCGACGCCGTGTACGGCTACCTCGCCGACATGCGCGAGCATCACCCGCACTTTCTCCCGCCCGCGTTCTCGGACTTCGAGGTCGAGTCCGGCGGCGTCGGTGCGGGCACGATCACCCGCTTCAAGATTACGGCCGGAGGTCGCACGCGCGAGTACCGGATGCGCGTCGAGGAGCCGCAACCTGGCAGCGTGCTGACCGAGTCGGATACGAATTCAAGCCTGGTCACGACCTTCACCGTGACCCCCGAAGGCGAGCGCTCGCGCGTCAAGATCGCCACCACCTGGCAGGGCGCGGGAGGAATCGGCGGCGTGTTCGAGCGGCTGTTCGCCCCACGCGTGATGAAGGGAATCTACGAGGACGAGCTCGAGCGCCTCGACCAGTACGCGCGGGAACGCGCGTCCACACCCGGCGGCTGACGCGCCGCCGGTAGCGGGCACCGGGACCATGGACATCCACTTCGGCATCCGGATCCCGGCCTGCGATAGCCCGACGCGTGTCGCCGAGTTCGCCGCCGAGGCCGAGGCGTTGCGTTTCGATACGGCCTGGTTTCCCGACTCCCAGTTCCTGCTGCGCGAAGTCTGGACGACGCTGGCGATCGCCGCATCCGCGACCAGCACGATCCGGCTTGGTCCGTGTGTGACGAACTTCGCGACCCGCCACCCGTCAGTGACCGCCGCCGCCACCGGCACGCTCGACGAGCTCGCCCCCGGACGTGTCGCGCTGGGCGTCGGCACCGGCGACAGCTCGGTCAAGACGCTGGGCTGGAAGCCGACCCGCCTCGCCGAGATGAGAACCGACATCGAGCTCGTCCGCCGCCTGATGCGCGGCGACCAGGTCGAGTTCTCGGGCCGCGCGATGAGGACCACGGCGAGGCCAAGCCACGAGGTTCCGATCTACATGGCGGCCTCGGGGCCGCGCGCGCTCGCGCTCGCGGGGGAGCTGTGCGACGGCGTGATCGTGCTCGCCGGGACGGCTCCGCACCTGATCGAGATGGCGATCGGCCACGTCCGCCGCGGCGCCGAGGCTGCTGGCCGTGACCTGGCCGAGATCGACATCTGCCTCGGGGTGATCTGCCACGTCACCGACGACCCGCTGATCGCGGCGCGGATCGCCAAGCCGCACTGCGTCGCCCAGGCTCAGCTCGGCGCGGGCGAAGCGCTGCGAGCGGTCGGGATCGACGTGACCGTCCCGGCCGTGATCGAGGGTGTCTATCCGGACATGTGGCACGCGCACGACTGGGATCACGCCGTAGAAGTCGCGGGCCGCTGGATCAGCGACGAGATGGGGCGGCGCTATGCGGAGGCGTTCTGCCTCGTCGGCGACGGCGCTCATTGCGCGGAGCGCATCCACGCCCTCGTCGAGGCAGGCGTCACAAGCTTCTTCCTGCGCGACTTCGCCTCCTACACGCTCCCGCGCGAGCTGCTGGAGACATTCGGCTCAGACGTGATTCCGCAGTTCGCTAGATCTGGTTCCTAGTACTAGATCTAGGCGCCGGCGGGAGCCTCGGTCGCGAGCAGCTCCTCGCACTGCGCTTCGAGCCCGCCGTAACCGTGCTCGCGCGACAGCGCGAGCGCTTTCGCGGCCTCCTGCTCAGCCAGCACGCGCTGACCGCGCGCCAGCAGCGCCTTGGCCCAGCCGAGATGGCCCGATGCCTCGAACAGCAGCAGACCATTCGCCTGGTGAAACTCGTTGGCGAAGGCAAAGTGACGATCGGCGAGCTCGAACTGGCCGGTAGTCGTGGCGAGCATGCCGAGCCACAGCCGGGCGTGGCCGTAGCCGGTGTCGGCGTTCCAGATCACCTGGTCGGCCCACGGCTCGAGCAGCTCGTACAGGATCGCGGCGGCACCGACGACGCCGGTCTGGGCGGCCGCGTTGGCGTACATCGCTAGCGCGGAGAGCCGGATCTGATCCCAGGGCACGCTCTCGAACCGGTCGGTGGCGGCGCGTTCGATGATCTCCGAGGCCTCCTCAAAGCGGCTGAGCCAGCAATACCCCCCCGCGAGCGATGCCTGCCAGGCGGGGATCCCTGGATTTGCCTGCGCGTGCTCCTCGACCAAGGCGATCAGCTCGGCGGCCCTGCCCTGGTACATCATGATCATCGAGATCTGGGCGCCGAACATCATGAACGCGTCCGGCTGACCGGCATCGGTCCCGATCTGGAAAGCCTGGTTGCCGAGCTGCTCGGCGCTCGCAAAGTCGCCCCGCATGATTTCCCAGCCGGCCGCCGGGAAGCCGGCGAACCACTTCATCGACGGCTGCCCGAGCCGCTCTCCAATCGCGTCCATGCGCGAGCGCGCGTCTTCGGCGGCGGCGAAGTCTGCTGCCTCGATCTGGACGTTGTGCATGATCCAGTCGGCCCAGAACTCGAGCGCCGGATCTTGCACGCTGCGGGCGACCTCCGCGAGCTCCGCCGCCAGGTTGCGCCGCTCGTCGATCGTGTCCGGCGCCCAGGTCGCGTGGATGTAGTTGCTAAGCACCTGCGCGAGTGTCGGCGCGTCACCCGCCTCGCGAGCGAGCGCGAGCGCCTGTGCTGCAAGTGCGCGTCGCGGCTTGTGGTCGGGCTCGTACTGGAGCTCGAGGCCGCGCAGCGAGAGCAGCCGCGCGCAGCGGGCCGGGTTGGCGAAATTGTCGAGGTCGAGCGCCTGCTGGAGTGCGTCGAGGCGCTCGCGGTCGATCTCGCCGAACACGCTCGCGTGACCGCGACTGTTGGCCAATGCGGCGCGAGCGGCGCGCTCGGCGTCGGGCAGCGCGGCGGCAATGCGTGAGGCCTCGAGCAACGTGTCGCGGTAGGTCGCGTCCCCTGTCTGCTTCTGGGCCTCGCCGAGTCCGATCAGCAGGTCGCACCGCTCACGCGGGTCGGCGCCGGTGCCGGTCAGCTCGGTCGCCTGCGTAAACCACCGGAGCGCCTCGTCGGGCGCAAGCTCGGCGAGTGCACGCTCGCCCGCCAGTCGCGCATAGCGGACGGTCTTATCGACGTCCACCGGCGTCGTCGTCTTCCCCCAGTGATAGGCGAGCTCGCCGACCCGGACCCCCGGGTCGTCGCCGAGTAGATCCTCTAGCGCCTCGGCTACACGGCGATGCAGACGCGTCCGCCGGGTCATGCCGAGGTCGTCATAGAGCGTGTGATTGATCAACGCATGGGCGAACGAGAACTTGCCCGGAGCGCTCAGGGATTCGCTCACGACCGACGCCTCGGCCGCCCGCTCGAGCAGCTCGAGCAAATCGTCCTCGCTGCGCTCGGTGACCGCAGCCAGCAGCTCGAGCTCGAACTCGCGACCGATCACTGCGGCAACGGTCAGCACCCTCTGCGCGTCCTCGCCGAGCCACTCGATGCGGCGGCCGAGCACCTCGCGCACGCTCTGCGGAAGCCCGAGCTCCGACAGCCTGCCGCGGATCATGTAGCGGCCGCTCTCGTGCCGGTATAGAGCGCCGGACTCGGTCAGGTGGCGCAGCAGCTCGCGCGTGTAGAACGGGTTGCCGTCGGTCTCACGGAGCAGCTCCTGTGAGAGCTTGAGCCCGGTGTCATCGAGCGAGTGGCCGGCCGCGCGCTCCATCAGTTCGGCGATCTCGGGCTGATCGAGACCGCCGATCGCCAGCCGCTCGACGCCCTGCTCGCGGTGCAGGTCGGCGAGTACCGTCGAGAGTGGATGGCCGCGGTGAAGATCGGAGTCGCGGTAGGTGCCGATCATCAGCACGCGCGTCTCGTGAGCCTGCGAAAGAACGTGCTTGAGCAGCAGCAAGGTCTGTTTGTCGGCCCAGTGGAGATCGTCGAGGATCAAGACCAGCGGGTCCTGGCGCGCAGCATCGCGGAGCAGGCCAAGCACGGCCCCCCAGAACAGGTAGCGCTCGGTCTCGGGATCGGTTACCCGCTCGGTCGGGGCGTCGGGCACCCGCGCTCGCAGGGCGGGCACGAGCCGTCCGAGCTCGCCGCCGTGGCGCTCGACGTGGGCGCTCAGCACCTCGTCGGGCGCGTGCTCGACCAGATGCGACAAGGCCTCGACCCATGGCCCGTAGGGAGCGACCAACTCCTCCTTGCATGACCCGAACAGCACGACCGCGCCGGCGGCGCGAGCCGTGAGCGCGGCGTGCGTGGCCAGCCGCGTCTTGCCGATCCCGGGCTCGCCCGAGAGCAGCGCGAGCCTGCGCTCCCCGCGTGTGACCTCGCCGGTCAGCGCCGTCAGCCGCTCGGACTCGGGGAGCCGCCCGACCATGCCGCCCGCCGGGACCTCGGCGAGCCGAGCCGGCAGCGGCAGCAGCCAGCCCTCGGCTTGGCGCTTCCATACCACCTCGACGGTCTCGAGCGGTTCGGGTAGTCCCTTCAGCTCGAGCGCCCCGAAGTCCTTGAACTCGTGACCGCGGCCGGCGGCGAGCAGACCGACCAACTGCTTGGCGAGGATCTGGCCGGCCGTGCACTTGTCGCAGATCCGAGCCGCTTCGATCAGCGGCATCCCGAAGTAGTCGCCCTCCTCGACCGTCGCGTCACCGGCGCTCATCCCGACCTTGACGAGAAGGCGCTCTCGCGCGGAACGATTTCGGCGCTCGAACCGCTGCTGGATCGTCGACGCGGCCGAGACCGCGGCCGCGGCCGAGTCGAACACGGCAATCAGTCCATCGCCGGTGTTCTTGACCTCGCGGCCCCCCGCCTCGTCGATCGCCCCGCGCAGCAGCCCGAAGTACTCGACCCGCAGCTGATCCGCGACAACCGGCCCGACGCGCGCCTCCTGCTTGGTCGAGCCGACGAGATCGGTGATCAGCACGGTGACCGTCTCAACTCGGCGCGAGATCAGCTTGCGGAGCTCGTCGAAGTCGATCGGCTTGGTCATGTACCCGCTCGCCCCGAGCTCCTCGGCGCGGCGCAGATATTGCTGGGAGTGGTACGCCGTCACCATGTAGACCGGCGGCGCGTTGGGCTGGCTGCGAATCGTCTCGAGCAGCTGAAAGCCGTCGAGACCGGGCATCCGGATATCGGCCAGCACGAGGACACTCTCAGCGCTGTGCTGAGAGAGCTTGTCTAGCGCCTCCTCGCCTGACTGGACGAATTCGAAGCGCACCTCGCCCTCCGCGATCTGCCGGCGAAAACGCTGTTCGAACAGCGGGCGCGTATCTGCCTCATCGTCGACGACAAGAACCAGCTTCAACCGAACTGCTCCCCTCAATTTTGCGGCGGGCGGATGTATGTGCGCCATCTCGCCCGGCGACTGTCTGGAGCATAACTGGTCGGAGGCGCGAGCATGGTGCGCAACCATCAGCCGGTGCGCGGCCCTCAGGCGCTGATCACTCGAGCTCCAGAATCGCCTGCAGCACGGCCAGCGACGCTTCGGCGTCGGCCGACTCTACCGCCGCGCGGCGAGATCGGTGGTCAACTACGCATCGCCGTCGCGGGGTCCGCCGCGGGTCGATGGCGGGCAGCTACTGCACAGCCGCAGGCGGCCGCGGCCGATGCACGAATTGATGAGACTGCTCGATGCCGACGAGGATGCGGTCGACCTGTACGAGCTGCTGATGGTGATGATGCAGCGCGGCGCGTCCGACCTGTTGTTGAAGGTCGGCAACCGGCCACTGCTGCGGGTCAACGGCGTGCTCGAATCAGCCGGCTCCGGTGAAGCGCCGCTGCAGCCTTGGCAGACCGAGCAGCTGCTCCACGATCTGCTCCCGGACACCAAAATCAAGGAGTTCGAGACGGCGCATGAGATCGACTTCGCCTATTCCGCGCCGGGACTGGCGCGGTTCCGCGCGAGCGCATACATGCAGCGCAACAGCGTCTCGATCGCGATGCGCGTCGTCCCCTACGCCGTCCGCTCGATCGCCGAGCTCGGGCTCCCCGACGTCGTCCGGAGGCTGGCCGAAGAGCAGCGGGGGCTGATCCTTGTGACGGGGACGACCAGCTCAGGCAAGTCGACGACGCTCGCGGCGATGATCGCCCATATCAACGCGACCGCCTGCAAGCACGTGGTAACGATCGAGGACCCGATCGAGTACCTGCACCGCGACGACCTGTCGGCGATCGACCAGCGTGAGGTCGGCAGCGATACCGAGTCGTTCAGGAATGCGCTCCGGCGGGTGCTTCGCCAGGACCCGGATGTGATCCTGATCGGCGAGATGCGCGACGAGGAGACGGTCAGGACGGCCCTGACCGCCGCCGAGACCGGCCATCTGGTTCTTTCGACGGTGCACACGCTCGACGCCGCCGAGGCGATCAACAGGATCATCGACGCCTTTCCGCCCCACGAGCATCAGCACGTGCGGGCGATGCTGGCGGGCACGGTCAAGGGAATCGTGTCCCAGCGCCTCGCCCAGACCCCCGACGGCCAGGGGCGGGTGCCGATCTGTGAGGTGCTGACGATGACGGGCCGGGTCCACGACACGATCCTCGACCCGGACACCGAGGTCGACCTTCACGACATCATCGCCGACGGCGAGTACTACGGCATGCAGACGTTCGACCAGGCCCTGTTTGCGGCGGTCACCGACGAGACCGTGGAGATGGACGAGGCCACGCGCCTCGCCACCAACCCCCACGACTTCAAGCTGCTGGTCGTCGGCAAGGGACGGCGCTCGACCTCGATGCAGGACATCGGCAACTCCGCCGCCAGGCCACACGTGGCCTCCGGATCGGCCCCACCGGCGGCGTAGGCCGGCGGATTCTCGCCGGCTGCTTGCTGCTTTACATGGAAGATGCCGGGACTAGCCTGTTCAACGTTCAGGGCTTCGGGAGAGTCCTGGCTGAAAGGGCAGGTGCACATGCCTGGGAGAGGCAGGGCCGGACCCGGGAGCCCAAGCAGGGCCCGACCCGGGAGTTCAAGCAGGGCCCGACCCGGGAGTTCAAGCAGGGCACGACCCGGGAGCCCAAGCGATAGTGCAATTTCCGGCGCACCATTGTTGGCCTTGACAGCGTGTGGGATGATCGGTCCGGGCCCGCACGAGTGTCAACGTCGTATCCGAAGGTTTGGCTGCGAGGGGGGTGATGCAACAACGACTCGTTCCGTGCTCGTAGTGGTTGACCACCTCGATGACCGATCGGTCGTCGGCGCGGCGCTGAGGTCCGCCGGATTCGAGGTGTTGGAAGCGCCGACGGGCGCCGAGGCGATGGCGCTGGTCGAGGAGTGGCGTCCTGCGCTCGTGATCGTCGACGTTGCGATCTGGACCCGCGATCGCGGCGCGCTCGGGACGCGCCTGCGAAGCGAGCGCATCCCACTGATCCTCACGACCGCCAGTCAGCTCGAGGGCGAGGTCCGTGAGCTCAGCGAGAAGTCGGGGGCGGCGCTGCTACTGCACAAGCCGCTCGACCAGGACCAGGTGCTCGCTGCTGTCAAGGACGCCCTCGAGCGCAGGCCGGTGCTGGCCCAGGGCGAAGCGCGTTTGTCCGATCTGGACCAGGACCGGCTGGCGCTGCTCGAGAAGCTGCTTCTGCTCGATGAGCTCAGCGCCGAGCGGCACAAGCTGGTCGCCGCCCTGCTCGACGCACAGGTGCTCGAGCGCGAGCGGATCGCGAGCGAGCTACACGACGACGCCCTCCAGGCCCTGGCCGCGGTGATGATGCGGTTGAGCGCGCTCGGAAAGCGGCTGACCGATTCGAATGATCTGGAGATGGTCGCACGACTGGTGCAGACCGTCGCCTCGGCGATCGAGCGCCTACGTGGGCTGCTGTCGAGGCTGTACCCCCCCGAGCCCAGTACCGAGCCACTGGCCCGAACGATCGCGGCCTATCTCGACCGGATCGCGCAGGACAACCAGGTCGAGGTGTCGCTCCGGAGCCAGATGTTGGCCGAGCCGGACCCGGCCGCCAAGTCACTGCTGTGGCTGACGGCCAGGGAGATCCTGACCAACGCGTGCCGCCATGCCTGCGCGTCTCATCTGGAGGTCGTGCTGAGCGAGTGCCATGAGGGCTACCGCGTGACCGTCCGTGACGACGGCAGAGGGTTCACACCCGCCGATGCGATGCGCGTCCGGCCGGGGCACATCGGGCTGTCGACGGCGAGCGCGCGACTGCAGACGCACGGCGGCGCACTGCGCGTCTCGAGCCGCCCGGACTGCGGGGCGACGATCCAGATCGAGGTTCCGAGATCGCCGGCGCAACTTCAATGAATGATTCACCTCCACCCTTTGGCGAAGCCGCGCCTCTCAACAGGAGGTTTGATTCCAAGCCCGAGCCGGCCGATAACAGCTCTATGGCAAAAACCGTGTCGGTGTTCACGCCGTCCGAGGTGAGCAATGGCCAACCCCCCGGCTCGTGGGCGAACGGCCGAAACGCTGTGCGCGTCCTGATCGCGGACGACGACTGCGCGTTCAGGGACTCGGTGCGTGACGCGCTCGCCGTCGAGCCGAGCGTCGAGATCGTCGCGGTCGCGAGCGATGCCGACGAGGCGATCCGGCTCACCCACGAGCGCCACCCTGACGTGTTGCTGCTCGATGTGCGGATGCCAAAGGGCGGCGGCGTCCGTGCCGCCCGCGAGATCCGTCGCGAGGACCTTGGCGTCCGGATCGTGGCGTTCTCCGCGGGCCACAGCCGCGAGGCGGTGCTCGAGATGCTCGACGCGGGCGCGACGGGCTACGTAGCCAAGGGCATCTCCGCCGATGATCTGATCACCGCGATCCATCGCAGCTATACCGGCGATTACTGCTTGAGCCCTGTCGCCACCGAGCAGCTGGCGGTAGCCGTACACGACCAGGCGTCCGACGTTCGGCTCCTGGCCAGCATCGTCGAGAACTCGACGCTCGCGATCTGCTCAACCGATGTTGAGGGCAAGGTCACTACCTGGAACCCGGGAGCCGAGCGTCTGTACGGGTATACGGCCGATGAGATCATCGGCCGCAAGCTGGACGTGATCGTGCCCGAGGACGACGAGTGGGGGCCGGGCGAGTGGATCCGCCGGCTGCTCGCAGGCAAGCGCCCGCCACCCGTGATCGAGGCCGACCGGATCGCCAAGGGCGGCCGCCGCGTCAGGGTGTCGATCAGCGCATCGCCACTTCGAGACCGATCGGGCGCCCTGATCGGGGTATCCGCGATCGCCGCCGACGTGAGCGAGCTCAACCGCGCCAGGGAGGCGCTGGTGGTGGGCGAGGCACGCCACCGTCAGATCCTGGACGCCACGCTCGAGGGCGTCTGGACGCTCGGGGTCGATGCAACGACGACGTACGTAAACCCGGCGATGGCGGCGATGCTCGGCTGCGAGCGGCAGGACATGGTCGGGCGGACGATGTTCGACTTCGTGCCCGCGGAGATGACCGAGGAGGTGCAGGCCCAGCTCGAACTGCACCGTGAAGGCACGGCAATCACCCGCGAGGTCCCGATGCGCTCGGTCGACGGTCGCGATTTCTGCGTCTCGATCTCGGCGAGCCCGATCTTTGACCCCAGTGGGGAATACAGCGGCGCGACGGCTCTCGTAACCGACGTCACGGCGCGCAAGGAGGCCGAGGCCGAGATGCTGCGCCTCGCGACGCTGGTCGAATCCTCGGCCGACGCGATCATGAGCCTCACGCCGGACGGTCGGATCCAGACCTGGAACCGCGGAGCCCAGCAGCTGTATGGCTATCGCGCCACCGAGGCGATCGGGCGGCATGCCTCGAAGCTGCTGGCCGAGGACCCTGTCTACCGCAATCGAGTGATCCAGGAGGTCGGGCGCGATGGCCGCCAGGTCCAGATCGACTGCCGCGACCTGCACAAGTATGGGAGGCTGATCGACGTCTCGGTGATCGACTCGCCGATCCTCGACGCGACCGGTGAGGTGATTGGGATCGCGCGGGTGGCGCGAGACATGACCGAACACCGGGCGGCCAGGCGCCGCGAAAGCGAGGCCCGGGAATTCCTCACGGCGATCACCGCGAACATGGCCGAGGGCCTGGTCGCGCTCGATGCCGACGGCAAGGTCCTGTTCCTGAACCGCGCGGCTGAGCAGATCCTCGGATGGAGCGAGGATCAGCTGCTCGGGCGCTCGCTGCACGACTCGATCCACTTCCGCCACGGTGACGGCACCCCGTTCCCCGAGGTCGAGTGCCCGATCGTGCGCTCGCGGGAAGAACACAAGACCGTGCAGATCGACGATGACGTGTTCGTGTGCGCCGGTGGCCGGACGATCCCCGTCGCCTACAGCTCGGCACCGCTACAGCTGACCGACACCCACGGCGTCGTCGTCGTCTTCCGCGACATCACCCAGCAGAAGGCCGACGCCGACCGGCGTGCCGCGGAGCAGAACATGCTCACCTGGGTGGGGCGGATCCGCGACGCGCTCGACGACGGCCGCTTCGTGCTCCATGCCCAGCCGATCATCGACCTTCGAACCGGCAAGACCGTGCAGCACGAGCTGCTCCTGCGGATGCGCGACCGCAACGACGACAGTCGGGTGATCCCACCGGGCGACTTCCTTCCCGCGGCCGAGCGCTTCGGGCTGATCGAGGAGATCGACGCGTGGGTTGTGCGCGAAGCCGCCGAGATCGCAGGCCGCGGTCACCCCGTCGAATTCAACCTGTCGGCACAGTCGCTCAACAACCCGGACCTGGTCGGCACCATCGCCGACGCCTTCCACGCCGCCGGGGTGCGGCCGGAGGACGTCGTGTGCGAGATCACCGAGACTGCACTGCTCAAGAACGAACACGCCGGACACGCGTTCGCGCACCATCTCGCGAGCCTCGGCTTCAAGCTCGCGCTCGACGACTTCGGCACCGGCTACGGCGGGTTCACATATCTGACGATGCTGCCAATCACGTACATCAAGATCGACCGCAGCTTCGTGCGCCAGCTTCCCGAGAGCAATGAGAACCAGCACATCGTCCAGGCGATCATCTCGCTTGCCGCCGGCTTCGGCCGCAAGACGGTCGCTGAGGGAATCGAGGATCAGGAGACGCTCGAGCTGCTCAAGGAGATGGGCGTCGACTACGGCCAGGGTTACCACATCGGGGTCCCTGCGCCGCTACAAGAGCGCTTCGGATCCTGACGCGCTCGGGGGTACGGCGGCTGGCTTACTCAGCTCGCGACGGCGGCTGGCTGACACGTGCCGGCATCGAAATTAGTCCCCCCAGATCGATCGCACCGAGAGAGTCAATCGGCGCTTGATCGGGGCGAGTTCGCCCACAGCCGCCTGCGGGTTCCTACGGACGCGTGGAACTAAGCGGTCGGGCGTCAGCTCTGCGGCTACGCGCCGACGGAGCCACTGATCCGCCGCCGGCGATCGACGCACGTACCGCTGATGCGATACGGCCCGGCGGGGGACGCCGAGCAGTGGAACCCGTCGAGGACGCACGTCGGCCGATCGGAGTAGCCGTTCGGGTAGCACCGGCGCGAGCCGCCGAGGAGCTCGCGCATCAGCCGCCGCGCCTTCGCGCAGCCAACGCCGTGCGTGGCCGCAATGTGGTTGGGCGCCATCCGCGGCACTGAGCCGCAGGAGCGAACGGTCGCGCGGGCACCGGGCGCGGCGGATGCGCCAACCGCGCCGACCGCGCCACAAGCCACGCACAGCGCGACCACCGAAGCTGCTCTGAGTCTCCTGGACACCCCTGCCCTGTTCCCGCCCTGATCCGATTCTCCTGCGCCGGCACTGGACCGTCGCTCACCGAGCAGCTAATCACCCCCGGCCCCATTTCACACCAGGGGGCGACCCCAGAGTTAGCGACCCGCGAGTGAGCGGCCCCGGGGATTGGCGGACCCGCGAGTCGATAAGCTGCCTCGCGCACGGATAGTCGACTGTCAGGGTGGCGGTATGGGCAGCTCACAGCGCTTGGTGATTCGAGTCGTGCTGGCGATCGTTGCGCTGTCGCTCACGGCCGCCCCGGCATCGGCCCTCGTAATTCACCTGCCCGGCGGCCGCAGCGCGGGTCTGCAGCTGCGGGCGGGGGTGAATCCGGCATCGGTGTCGGGCTCGAAGATCAGGCCGGCAGTTGCGGTACCACAGCGGGGGCTGCAAGCGTTCGCCGACGACGGAACGGTCCAATATCACCATGGACCGGTGCTGCATGCCGCTGCCCCGTACCTGGTCTTCTGGGATCCGACGGGCAGCGCGATCGCGGTGGGCTCGCGCGACGTGCTCGAGCGGTACCTGACGGATGTCGCCGCCGACAGCGGCCTCGCCGACGACACCGCGAGCGTCGTGCGCCAGTACTACGACACCTCTGGGTTCGCTGGCGTCGACCATGGATTCTCGTCCGCCAGCCAGGTGATCTCCGACACGCACGCGTTCCCGTCGCTCGACAGCTCCAACTGCAATGTGCCGGGCGGGTACGCGAACTGCGTCACCGACGCCCAGGTCCAGGCCGAGCTGGCACGCCTGATCGCGGCCGACCACCTGCGCACCGGGATTGCATCTCCGTCGCCGGTGTACCTCGTGATCACCCCGGCCACGACGGACGTCTGCATGGACAGTGGGGACTGCGCCGATGACGGCTCACCGGGATCGTTCTGCGCCTACCACGGCAACTTCACCGACAGCTCCGCCCAGGTCGTGTACGCGTCGGTGCCATTCGGAGCGCTTCTGGGCGACCCGAAGGGTTGCCAGGCAGACAACCCTGCTAACACGCTCGTCCAGGAGCCCAACGGCGACGACGCCGACGTGATCGCGGACAACATCAGTCACGAGCTGCTCGAGTCGATCACCGACCCGCTCACCGACTCCCCCGCCTGGGTCGACCAAACCACCGAGAACGAGGTCGCCGACAACTGCGAGTCATACGGGCCCACGGCGAACGAGACCAACAACGATGGTGGCCCGACCAACCCCAACGCTTACTCGCCCGTGCTCGGCGGCAACGCGGACCCGGGGGGCGATGCCACACACGGAACGCTCTATGACCAGCTGATCAACGGCAACCACTACTACACGCAGACGGTCTGGAGCAACGGCGACGTCAACTGCGAATCGCACCCATCGGCGGGCACGGTGAGCCCGGCGTTCACGCCGTCAGCGACGACAGTGGCGGCCGGCACGAGAGTCAGCTTCAACCCCAGTGCGAGCGCGTCCTCAACCGGGTTCAGCAGCACTACGTGGAGCTTCGGCGACGGCGCCTCGAGCTTCGGCGCCGCCTCCCCCTCGAGTGTCTCGCACACCTTCACCGCGGCCGGGAGCTACACCGTCACGCTGACGCTGGTCGACACCCGCGGCAACATGGCGGCGGTGACCCATGCGGTCAGGGTCGCGCTTGCGCCGATCGCGGCGTTCACGCACACACCCGCGACAGGAGCGCTCGGCGCCGCGATCAAGTTCGACGCAAGCGGCTCCCACGACCCCAACAGCGGCGCCAGCCTGACCTCGTACAAGTGGACCTTCGACGATGGCTCGAGCGCGAGCGGGGCGATCGTGAACCACACGTTCACGACCTCGGGAACGCATTCCGTGACGCTGGCCGTGAGTGACTCGCTTGGCGTCACGGGCCGGACGACGCAGTCCGTTGTCGTCCTCGCCCCCGGCCGGATCACGGGCATCTCGGCCAAGCAGGTCAAGCGCTCCGCGTACCTCGTCGTGGCCGTCTCCGGACCGGGGCGCGTCAGCTTCGGGTCGAAGACCGTCTCTCTCAGCCATGCGGGCAGCGCAAGCTTCAAGCTCTCGCTGTCCGCGGCCCAGAAGCGTCGGCTCGCCCATCACCACAGCGTCAGCACGAAGGTCACCGTCACCTACGTGCCAGCGACGGGCTCGCGCGTCGTCAAGACTCAGGTCGTGAAGATCGCCGGCTAGTGCGCCGGGCGACGGGCTAGGCTGCACGCCATGACGCACCCGAACGATCCGAACGACCGCCCACCGCCGCGGAGCCCGTCGGTCCAGCAGTGCCCGAACTGCCACGCCCTCGTCTCGATCGACGCCGGCTTCTGCCCACGCTGCGGCGAGGACCTGCAGCCACGGAAACGCTATACCGGCGTCTGGGTGGCGGTGGCCATAGTCGTCGCACTGCTGATCGCCGGAGGGATCGCGTACGCACTGACGCGGAATTCGAACAGCTCGCACACGAGCTCGACCCATTCGACGACGTCGACAACCACCTCGTCGCGCACCAGGACTTCGACACCGACCTCGACGACGACCGTCACCGGCCCGACGACGACCGTCACGAGCTCGACGACGAGCGTTACGACGTCGACCACCAGCATCACGAGCTCGACGAGCTCGACCACCAGCTAACCGGCTCGAGCCGGTTACTGGGCGCGTCAGAGCCGGCCGTTGTCGCGCAGCCAGGTGAGCGCGCGGATCGTGACGTTGCCGCGCCAGTCATTCGTCTGCGCGGGCGACCAGGCGCGCCAGTCGAACATCCAGCCGCCGTCTTCGAGCTGCATGGACTCGACGGCATCGAGATGGGCCGCGATCTGGGCTTCGCCGACAAGCCCGCGAGACCGGCTGCCCGGACGGGGCGAGAGGTCGAGCGGCCGCAGCCCCTCGCCTTCGACGCCGCCGACCGGCGCAACCGCGGACGAATCGACGCGGCCGGCGAGCGATGCGATCGCGGCAAGCGCGCGCTCCTCATCGGGCACGGTGTCGAGGAACGCGAAGGCGAACTTCAACCAGTAGCCGCCCGGCTGGTCGTTCGTCTCGATTGACCGCCAGGACCAGTCGGTGGCACGGGCGAGCCACTCGCCCTCGGCGGCGCCGCCAGCGTGAAGGACGGCGGCTAGCGCGAGCGTCAGCATCGAGCCGGGCTCGGGAACGAACCAGGCCGCGTGCGGATAATCCTCGAACCCGGGCAGCACCGACGGCACGCCGCCGTCTGGATCGGCGATGCGCGCGATCCAGGCGCGGGCGCTGCGCGCCAGCTCGCTGTCAGCCGCGCCGGCCTCGTCGAGGATCTCGAGCGCATAGAGCGTCGGCGCGGGCTGGCTGTCCGGACCGCGAAGGTCAGGCTCGAGTCCGTGACCGAAGCCGCCGTCCGAATTTCGATAGCCGCGCAGCGCCTCGACGACGGCCTCAGCCGGCCCGCCGGCGAACAGCATCGCGTAGCGGTGTCGGTCCACGAGGCGGGCGGCAGACCAGATGAAGTCCTCGGCGGCAGCTTGATCGATTGGCATGACCGACACGCTAGCCGGCAGTCGGCCTCGAGTCTTTGAGAAATCGGACAGGCGAAATCCCGGCCAGGCTCGTGACCTCGGCCGTCATGTGCGCCTGATCTGCATAGCCCGCATCGAGCGCGAGCTCGGCCAGCGGCGCCGGTGCGAGCACCCGCAGCCGCCACAGGCGCAGCACGCGCTGGAGCATCTTCGGGCCGTATCCGATCGCGTCGGTCACTCGGCGCTGCAGCTGGCGGGCGCTGACGCCCAGCTCCGCCGCGACCGGGCCGACGCGGGCCCTGGGTCGCGCCAACGCGTCGACGGCGGCGCGAACGAGCGGATCGGGCTCGCGCACCGCGCCCAACTGCAGCGCGCCGGACAGCAACGCGTGCGGATCGGTTCCCGCCGCCAGCTGCTCCAAGATTGCGTCCGTCGCCCTTGCTCCGAGCACTTCAGCCGCATCGGGCGTCACGTCCCGCAGCTCCGACGCGGGCAGTCCCAGCACCGGCCCGGCCGCACCTGGCCGCAGCCGCGCGCCGACGAGCCTCGAGCCCGGCGCGAGCCGCACCACCCGAGCCGCGGTGTCTGGTCCCGCGATGCTCAGCCGCTCGCCCGACCAGATCAGATCGACGCAGGCATCCGGCACGACCCGCTGCTCCTGCGCGTCGGTCGCGATCTGCTCCCAGGTGCACGCGATCAGCGCCGAACGCAACCGATGTTCGAGATAGCTCACAGCTGACACGCTACTCCCGTCCGGCGGCGGCGATCCTCGCGGCGTAGGCTCGCGCGCCTACTGCAGGCGATGGGCCGGCGCGGATCCTACGCTGGGCCGGTCTCGTCGAAGCGAGACCAGACCGGAGACCCAGGCCGGCCATTCAGCCGGCTCCCGTCAGCGCCTGCCAACGGCTCGAGCGTGAACACCTCGACACACACGTCGTAGCGAGTGTCGACGCCGCTCACGAACGCCAGCGTCCGCCGCCCGAGAGCCTGCTCGACGATCGCCCGGAACCGATCCTCCAACGCGTACCGGACGAACATCCGCGTGTCCCGGAGCCTGGCATCGTTCCCCAGCGCGACGAGGCTGCGCTCGCCGGCCGTCATCGTGTCCTCGAGCACCACCAAGAGCGTGTCAGCGCCGGCAAACTGCGCTCGTGCCTTGGTCGGACCTCGGCCAAAGGCCTCCTTGTAAAGCCTGACCATCGCGTTTGAGATCTCGAGCAGCGGGCTGACGCCTTTCCCTTGCAGGTCAGATCCGTGTGTCGACGCCGACGTACTCGCCACGTGAGCCTCCCTATCGACCGTCACGGCTGCGGACCAGCCGAACGCTTCACCAGCGACCGAGCCTAAGCTGAGTTGCCGGAAGTCACAACCCGGGCGTGCCGGAAGGTCGGAAAGCAACACGATCGCCTGGTCGCCGCGGGCAGCTCTGGTACGCGCTGGTGCCGAAGGGTAGGCTGTCAGGGGGTGCACGTAGAACCCGGTGGGCCCGGTTTGTCGCAGAGAGATCTCGTCGTAATCGGCGCGTCGGCTGGCGGCGTCGAGACCCTGAGGCGGGTCGTCGCCGACCTTCCCGCGGACTTGGCCGCCGTCGTGTGCATCGTCCTGCACATTGCTCCCGGCAGGCCGAGCGCGCTAGCTGTGATCCTCGATCGTGCAGGCGGGCTTCCGTGTCGCCAGGCTGAGGACGGCGACCCGCTGGCGGCGGGTCAGGTCCTCGTCGCAGCGCCCGACCGGCACCTGGTGATCGAGGATGGCCGCGTGCGCTTGACGATCGGTCCACGTGAGAACAACCATCGCCCATCGGTCGATGCCCTGTTTCGATCCGCGGCCGCGGCGCGCGGCAGTAGCGTGATTGGAGTGCTCCTGTCTGGCAATCGCGACGACGGCACTGCAGGTCTTGCGGCGATCAAGGCCCGGGGCGGCGTTGCCGTGGTCCAGGATCCGGCAGACGCGCTCTATCCAGGCATGCCCACCAGCGCCCTCAAGCACGTCTCGGTCGACGCCGTCGTGCCCTCTGCCGAGATCGGGGCGACGATTTCCGCGATCGTGAGCGGCGAGGATCTACCCAGCGGCGTCGATCCGGAGGCAAGCTCGCCGACGCCACACAGCAGCGGGGCGGCGTTGCTGATCTGTCCCGAGTGCGGCGGAGTGCTGAGCGAGCGGCGAGAACAGGGGGTCGAGCAGTGGGTGTGCCCTGTCGGCCACCGATTCTCGCCCGATACGCTGGCGGACGCGCAGGCTGAGGATGTCGAGGCGGCGCTTTGGACTGCCGTGCGTGCGCTGTCGGATCGCAGCCGCCTCCTGCATCGGATGGCCGAGCGGGCGACATCTCGAGAGCAGGAGCGCTCCGCGCAGGCTTTCGGCCGGCGGGGCGACGAGGCCTACGAGCAAGCCGAACTGGTCCGCCGGGTGTTGACACAGGCCGGTGAGGGCTCGTTACGCGGGCTCGTTCACGATGACGGCGAGCAGGACAAGATCGCGTGAGCGCTGGCGGCAAGCCGACGACACTCGAGACGCTGCTCGAGTTCATCAAGGAGACCCGCGGCTTCGACTTCACCGGCTACAAGCGATCGACGATCGAGCGGCGCGTCGCGAAGCGGATGGCAGACCTCGAGATCGGCGAGTACGACGAGTACCTGGACTATCTGCAGCTGCACGCCGACGAGTTCGCCGAGCTTTTCGACGCCCTGCTGATCAATGTCACGAGCTTCTTCCGGGATCCACAGACGTGGGAGCACCTGGCTGACACGATCCTGCCGCAGCTTCTGGCCTCGCGGCCGTCCGACGCACCGTTCCGCGTCTGGTCCGCGGGCTGCGCCTCCGGCGAGGAGGCTTACACGGTGGCAATGGTCCTCGCCCGCGTGCTCGGTGAGGAGCAGTATCGGGACCGGGTCAAGATCTACGCCACCGACGTCGACGAGGCGGCCCTTGATCAGGCGCGATACGGGGCCTACGCACCTCGCCAGCTCGAGGACGTGCCACCGGGCGCACTCGAACGCTTCTTCGAGCGCGCCGACCAGCGCTATGTGTTTCGCAAGGATCTGCGCCGCTCAGTGATCTTCGGCCGCAACGACCTCGTGCAGGATGCACCGATCTCGCACATCGATCTGCTCGTGTGCCGAAACACGCTCATGTACTTCACCGCGGAGACCCAGGCTCGAGTCCTCCGTCGGTTCCACTTCGCGATTGGCGACGAGGGTGTGCTGCTGCTCGGAAGGTCCGAGATGCTGATCGGCCATGCCGATCTGTTTGCACCGGTCGACATCAAGCGACGCCTGTTTCGCAAAGTCGTTGGCCCGGCACGTCGCGACCGTATCCGGGTGATGGCCAGCGAACCCGGCGAGGGTGCCCCGCAGAGCATGGGTGAGAATCTCCGGGAGGCCGCATTCGACATCGTCGACGCCGCCGAGATCGTCCTGGACAACGCGGGCACGGTGATGATGACCAACGAGGTGGCGCGGCGGATGTTCGGCCTTGGAATCGGAGACATCGGTCGTCCGATCCAGGATCTCGAGCTGTCCTATCGCCCAGTCGAGCTGCGCACCCATCTGGACCAGGTAACGCGGGATCTGCGGAGGGTCGATCTACCGTCCGTGCGGTGGTCCTCGCTCGATCGCAAGCGGGTGCTCGACGTGCGGCTGGCTCCGCTGGTGCTCGACGGGGTGCTGATGGGAACGAGCATCTCCTACACGGACGTGACCGATGCCCACACTCTCCACGAGCAACTCGGGGCGTCGAAGCAGGAGCTGGAGCATGCCTACGAGGAGTTGCAGTCGACGGTCGAGGAGCTCGAGACGACCAACGAAGAGCTCCAATCGACCAACGAAGAGCTCGAGACCACCAACGAAGAGCTCCAATCGACCAACGAAGAGCTCGAGACCACCAACGAAGAACTCCAATCGACCAACCAAGAGCTCGAGACGATCAACGACGAGCTCCGGCACCGTTCGGTCGAGCTCCACGATCTGAATCGGTTCCTCGAGACGATCCTGACAACGATGGGTCTCGCCGTCACCGTGGTCGACCGCGACCAGCACGTTCAAGTCTGGAACCGAGAGGCGCGCGAGCTGTGGGGTCTGACCGCCGATGAGACGGAGAACCGGCACCTGTTGTCACTCGATTTCGGTCTTCCGGTCGAACAGCTGAAGCCGCAACTGCGCGCCGTGCTGCGAAGCGAGTCGGCGCGAGAGCAGGTGATCCTCGATGCGACCAACCGCCGCGGCCGCCAGATTCACTGCCGAGTGACGATCCTCCCGCTCGGCGGAGTTAGCGCGAGCGGCGACGGCACGGCGTCAGGGGCGATCCTCATGATGGAGTCTGTCGACGGCTCAGTCGAGCCCGACTGAGCCGGATCCGCTCGAGGTTGCGACGCACCTGCGCGCGGTTGCGAAGGTGCTCGGCGCGCAGCCGCTCAACCGTGGCGTACAGCTCGGCCGCGGTCCGGGACGGCTGACTCGTCTCGGGCTCCTCTCGCTGCCATCGCGATCGCGGCCAACCGACGATCCTCGGCTCCTCGAAATCGGCAAGCTGACCGTTCGAGGTCGGCGCCGGCTCGACCAGCAACCAGCCGCCCGCCTGGCGGATCAGCGAGCCCCGGGCGGACAGATCGCCAAGGGCGAGCGTTACGGTTGAGCGACGTGCCCCCACCAAGCCGCCGAGCACATCGTGCGTGAGGCTGAGCGGAAGTGAGGTGCCCGCCGGGGTCACACGTCCCCACGATTCGGCGAGCAGCCACATCATCGCCATCAGCCGCTGGTCGACGCGCGGGAGCTGGCAGATCGCGAGCTGAGCAACCAGACGCTCGTTCTGCTCCGCGAAGCACGCATTCAAGCCCGGCAGCAGCTGCGGCCAGCGGCGCACCCCGGCGAGGAACTCATCGCCCAGCAGGGCCACAAGCGCAGTTTCAAGGACGCGGCAATCCGTCCCGTCGATCAGCATCGTGCGCTCCTGAGTAGTGCGCGAAATCACCTCGCCTGGGCCGATCAAGCGCAACGCGGTCTGATCTGCGAGTCGGAAGCGATAGCTGAGCATCCCGTCGAGCACGATTGCCGCGAAGCAGTTCAGGCCCTCCAGCTCGGCAGCCAGATCGAACGCCCCACGAGCGAGCTTGAACGTCGGCAACACCAGGGGCCGGACGGCAGCACGCTCCTCCTCATCGAGGAACTGACCCAGTCCAGGGTCGATATCGAGCAGATGAATTCCAGCTGTCGCTTCGATCGCGCCTCGAAGACTCCCACTTTGCGGTCCGCCGAGCAAGCTGGTGCTGCGCCGCCCTGTCGATCGTGTCGAAGTGGCTCAGCCGCCGCCGGCCGAGCTGAGCGCTGGGCGCGACAGCCGCCGTTGCCTGGGCGCGCTCGCGTCGAGGCGCTTGCAACCCAGCCGCTCAGCCAGGCGCGAGGCCAGCGCCATGATCGTCAGGGCCGGGTTGGCCGAGCCCTGCGTCGGCATCACGCTGCCATCCGCGATCAGCAGGTTGGGCACCGTCCAGGCGCGATGGTCGGAGTCGACCACGCTGCGGTCCGGATCGGCCCCCATCCGGCAGCCGCCGACCAGGTGCGCGTAGCGATCGATCGCGAGCGTGTCCTGCGCCCCGGCGGCGGCGAAGATGTCCTCGAGGGTTCGCTTGGCCAGCGCGATGTTGTTGCGGTCGTTCTCGCATTGCGAGTAGTCCAGCCGCGCGACCGGCATGCCGTGCGCGTCGGTCGTGCCCGTCGCGAGCGTGACGCGGTTCTCGGGCAACGGCAGCAGCTCCGACAGCGCTCCAAGCGTGTACCAGTGGCTGTAGTCGCGCATGTACTCGCGCAGCGCCGGACCCCAATGGCCGTCGGCGAGTACGTGTCGGGCCCAGTCGATCGGGAGCGGCCCCACGGTCTGGATCGAGAACCCTCGGGCGAATCCGCGTGTCTGATCGGTCTCGTAGAACTGCTCGGAGGAGATCTCCGGCGGTGGCGCTTTGTACATGCGCATCTCGTCAGGGAAGCGGCCCGCGATCTGGGGCGCGCCCTGGACCATCACGCAGCGGCCGACCTGATCGTTGTCGTTCGCAAGTCCGTTCGGGTAGCGACGGCTGGTCGAATTCAGAAGCAGCCGGGGCGTCTCGATCGAGTAGCCGGCGACCGCCACCAGATCCGCGTGCTGAAAGTGCTCGCTACCGTCGTGAAAGTAACGGACGCCCGTGACCCGCCCGGACGCCTGATCGACCTCGATCTGAGTCGCCATGCAGTCGGCTCGGATCTCGGCGCCGTGCTCGATCGCGTCCGGAATGTGGGTGACGAGCGGCGACGCCTTCGCGTTCACCTTGCAGGCCTGGAGGCAGAAGCCGCGGTAGATGCAGTGCGGACGGTTGCCAAAGGCTCCATTGGTGATCCCCACCGGTCCGACGCGGACCTCAATACCCAGCCGCCGCGCACCCCTCCAGGCAGCTTCGGCTCCCCCGGCGATCGGGTGCGGACTGTGGGGATATCGGTGCGGATCGCCCCACGGCCATGCTTCGCCGGCGACCGGCAGCTCGAGTTCGAGGATCTCGTAGTGGCGCTTCAAATCGCCGTAGGAGATCGGCCAGTCCTCCGCCACTCCGTCACGTGTGCGCACCTCGAAGTCCGACGGATGAAATCGAGGGCAATAGCCCGCGTAGTGAATCATCGAGCCGCCCACGCCGTGGCCGGAGTTGTTCTTGCCGAGCTCGACCGGGTCGCTGCCGCCAATCACGCGTTCCTGGGTCCAATACAGTCCGTGCGATCCGGCCTCGTCGGACACCCAGTCCCGATCGGGATCCCAGAACGGCCCGGCTTCGAGCACCACAACCTTCCAGCCCCGCCGTGCCAGACGCTGGGCCAATGTCGCACCCCCTGCGCCAGCGCCGACAATCACGAGATCGACCGGGTAGGCTCCGTCGTAGCGAGCCATACGCGCCGTCGGTACAGCTCGCCTGTGCACGTCGAGGAGGAAGGCGGAGTCGTTGTCGGGCGGACGCAGGGCGCCGCCGGCAAAGGTACGCAGTGCGTGCCGGTTCACGTTCCCTCCACATGGCGCTCGCGCGTGTCCGTGACCGGATCGGTCTCGAACGCCGGCGCTCCTTCCCACGCCTCGCGCTGTCCTGCTCCGAGCCGCGCGTATCCGCGTGGGTAGGCCGGGCCGCCGAAGCCGATCTCGTTCCAGGCCCACGGATGTGAGTAGAACGCGCTGAGCGCCTCGCGCATCACTACCGACCAGGCGTGCGCGCAAGGCAGCTCGTCCCACACCTCGCCGTGAAGCTGACCGTCGGCGAAGCTCTGCACGACGCGGTGCTTGATCGCCGCCGACGCGTCGGCGTAATCCGGTGCGCCGTGCTGACGCGCGGCGCCGTCGAGCCCGACGGCCACCAGGCGGAAGGTCTCGCCGTCGTCGGGCATGTCCGCGTAGCGATATCCCTCGCGTTTGCCGGAGTACAACTTCGCGTCCACCATGCGGAGGACCGGGATCTTCGGCTCGCGGTCCTGGGCGAGCGCGCAATCGAAGAATGCATCGAGAGTGGCAACTTCGGAGCTCGTGAAGAAGCGGACGGGTGGGGGATGATCGACGCGCTCGATCACAACCTGCCGCGTGACGGGATCCCAGTGGTCGGCCTCGTCGAGGACGTCGTAGTCCGGATAGCGGCCGTGCATCTGGGGAGTTATGCCCCTGCGCTGGCGTGGAAGCTCCTCAGGCGAGGCGGGCTGGCGATCAGGCCGGAGGTTCGGCAGGTGCACGGCCTGTCGAAAATCACGGATCGCCATCGGTCACCGCTCGCGGTCGAACACGGCCGCAGCCAGGCCCATACCACCAACCAGCGCCAGCGATCCGGGGGCCAGTAGCGGTGGGCCCATGACGACGTTGAAGAGCGGCTCGCCGAACCCTCCCGGCTTCCGTGCCACCCCGCGCACGTGCGTGACCACGCCGATCAGGCCATCGAGGCAGTACAGCGCCGACAGTGCCGGTAGCCAGGTCCTCGCCGCCCGCTCGGAACCGATCGCCGCCAACCCCGCCACCGACAGCGCCGGTGACAGCGCCACCGGCGTCCACATCCACTTGTCCCCGAAGGACCCACGGAAGTGCTCGAAGTAGATCTCCACGCCGAGCGGAAGCGCGCTGAACGCTGTAGCGCCGGCGAGCGTTCGCTGCATCCGCCCAGCGCGGACGTTGCGCCACCAGCGGGCGCCCGCGCGCTCGGGGCGGCTCGCCCGTCGAAGTGTCAGCCGGCTAGACCGCATACGGCTCCGCATCGGTGCGCCTCAGTTCGAGCCCGATACCCGGCCTATCGAGGTCGGGATACAGCGAGCCGTCGCGGGCCACAGCGGCGCCGTCGAACAGCATCTGCTCGATTCGCACGTGGTCGTGGAAGTACTCGACGTGAGCGAGCTGCGACAGAGACAACGCCGGATGACGATGGATCGAGGGGCCGCAGTGCAGCGACAGCGGCAGGCTTCGTGCGCGGCACAATCCATCTACGCGAAGCAGCTCGGTGACGCCTCCACAACGCGTGATATCCGCCTGAAGGACATCGACCGCCCCCGCCGCGAGCATTCGCTCGAAGTAGACCGCTTCGTAGCCATACTCGCCCGCGGCGATCTCGATCCCGGCGGGCGCGCGGTCCCGCAGCACGCGCAGTCCCTCAAGGTCGTCCGAGGACACCGGCTCCTCGAACCAGCTGACCTGGGCCTCGTCCCGAAACCGGCAGGAGAGCTCGAGTGCCTGCTTGCGCGAATAGGCGCCGTTGGCGTCGACGAACAGCTCGGTGTCGGGACCGACCGCTTGCCGGGCGCAGCGGACCCGCTCGGGATCGGCCTCGGGCTTGGAGCCGACCTTCATCTTCACCCGAGGGATCCCGTCGGCCACCCACCCTTGGAGCTGCTCCTGCAGCCGACGGTTCGAGTAGGTGGTGAAGCCGCCGGACCCGTAGGCCGGAACGCATTCATGGGCCATGCCGAGCAACTTGCACAGCGGCAGTTCGAGCAACCGTGCCTTCAGATCCCACAGCGCCACGTCGACGGCAGAGATCGCCATCGAGGCGATCCCAGCACGGCCCAGGTTGCGGACCTGCTTGACCATCTCCGCCCAGACCCCCGGCGGATCGAGCGCGTCCTCGCCGCGCACGATGCCGGACAGCTTCGACTCAATCAATTTGGCCGTGGAGACGTCGGCATACGTATAGCCGAGCCCGGTCTCGCCGGCCCCCGCCGCGTGCACAACGACCAGCGTCGTCGCATCCCACGCCAGCGTGCCATCGGCCTCGGGCGCGTCGGTCGGCACAGTGAAGGCCGCCACATCGAGGTCGTCGACCGGAGCCTGGACTCTATTTGCCGTCGCGCTCATCTGCCGGGGAGGTACTGATTTGCCGTCGCGCTCATCTGCCGTGGGGGAACTGATTTGCCGTCGCGCTCATCGGCCGGGGAGGAACTCCTCGGCCTTCTGCTTGAGCGATTGCCTGATGATCTGCCCGGCTTTCGGATCGCCTGCCAGCAGCGCGGAGCTGAGCGCCTTGGCCTGCTCGAGTGTGATGTGTGGTGGCAGCGGCGGAACCTCGGGATCGGTGACGGCCTCATACACGACGGGGCGATCTGCGGTGAGCGCCTCCTCCCAAGCGGTCGCCACCTGCTCGGGACGGTCCACCCGGATCCCCTTTAGCCCGAGTAGCTCCGCATAGCGCGCGTAGGGAAAGTCGGGCAGCTCCTGCGATCCCTCGAACTTGGGATCGCCCGACATCGCCCGCTGCTCCCACGTCACCTGGTTGAGGTCGCGGTTGTTGAGCACCAGCACGATCAGCCGCTGATCGGGCCAGCGGTCGCGGTACTTGGCGATCGTGATCAGCTCGTTGATCCCGTTCATCTGCATCGCGCCGTCGCCAACGAGGGCGATCACCGGGCGCGAAGGATGAGCGAACTTGGCGGCGATTGCGTAAGGCACGCCCGGGCCCATCGTCGCGAGGGTGCCTGACAGGGAGGCCATCATCCCGTGACGCAGCCGGACATCGCGCGCGTACCAGTTGGCGGCCGAGCCCGAGTCCGAGGTGAGGATCGCCTGTTCTGGGAGGCGCTTCGAGAGCTCGTGGAACACGAGCTGGGGATTGATCGGGTCGGCTGACAGGTGTGCGCGGTCCTCCATCAGCTTCCACCACGCCGCGATCTCTCGTTCGAGCATCTCGCGCCATGACCGATCCTCCTTGCGCCGCAGCCGCGGTATCAGCGCCCGCAGCGTCTCGGCGCTGTCGCCAACGAGATTGACCTCCATGGGATAGCGAATGCCGAGCATCTTGCCGTCGATGTCGATCTGCACCCCGCGGGCCTGCCCCTCCTCGGGCAGGAACTCGGAGTACGGAAAGCTCGATCCGACCATCAGCAGCGTGTCGCACTCCTGCATCAATCTCCAGCTGGGCTTGGTTCCGAGCAGTCCGATCGAGCCGGTGACGTACGGCAGGCCGTCGGCAAGCACGGCCTTGCCGAGCAGCGCCTTGGCTACTCCTGCTCCGAGCAGGTCGGCCACTTCCGCGGTCTCATCGCGAGCGCCAAGTGCGCCCTGCCCGACCAGCATCGCGACCCGCTCGCCGGCATTGAGCACGTCGGCCGCCAGGTCGAGATCGCGCTCGCCCGGTATTACCCGCGGGGCCGTGTAGCCGGGCCCCGAATGGACGGTGCCGTGCTTGTGCGGCGGCGTCTGCACCGCGTCGGCCTCTTGGATGTCGTTCGGGAGAATGATCGCCGTGACCGTGTGCTCACTAAGGGCGATCCGGAAGGCGCGGTCCACGAGATGGCGGATCTGGGCCGGAGACATCGCGACCTGGACGTACTCGTGCGCGACGTCTTTGAACAGCGAAACCAGGTCGACTTCCTGCTGGTAGTTGCCACCGAGACCAGCGCGAGCCTGTTGGCCGACGATCGCGACGACCGGCTGATGGTCGAGCTTGGCGTCGTACAGGCCGTTTAGTAGATGGATCGCTCCTGGACCGGATGTCGCCATACAGACCCCGACCTCACCCGTGAACTTGGCGTGCGCGCAGGCCATGAACGCCGCCATTTCCTCGTGACGAGCCTGGATGAACTCCGGGCGCTGCCCGTTGCTCGAACGAGAGAACGCTCCGATCACGCCGTTGATCCCGTCGCCCGGATATCCGTAGATCCGCTTGACGCCCCATGTCGCCAAGCGGTCGAGGAGGAAGTCGCCAACCGTCTCACTCATGCGCGCTCGTCCTTTCAGTTCGTCTCGTTCGCTAGTGAGCTACCCAGCGAGGTCGCCGGTAATCAGCGCGCGTCAGCTTCAATCAGCGCAGCGCCAGCAGACACGCGGCCCCGAGCGCGCTGGCTCCGGCGCTCCACCAGACGATGTAGTCGCCGACGTGGCCCGAATGGAGGTGGCGCAATCCGCGGAGCCCGGCACGAGCGGGCACCCGAATGCTGCTCGGCAACGCCTCGCGCAGCGGCCTTCCGAACAGCCCGAGGGCGGCGCACCCGATCGCTCCGAGCACGGCCGCGAGCGAGTAGAGGACATCGATCGTCTCGACCCGACCGAGGTCGATCGGTGGCCAATTTATGTGCGTCGAATGCAGGACCCACTTCGCGTAGGCCGAGTGATCGACGAAACGCGCGGCGGCGCGCTGGACGCCCGCGACGCCATTGGGAATGAAGACGATCAGCGCGGCAGCGGCCAGCAGCACACTCGGAACCACCTTCATCAGCACCGGCGTGTGCTGACGCGGCCCGCGCTCCTCGTCAATTCGTTCCTCGGCCGCTCGCGCCTGACTCGGGTCAGGGCCGTCAGCCGGCCCCCAACCGAGGAACACCCTGCCGGTCACGCGCAGCACCGCGCCGCCGGTCAGGGCGGAGACGACCAGGAAGACGGCCACCAACCAGCCGTAGCCGTTGTCCGCAGCCGAGGACTCGATCAACGACTTGCCGACGAACGCTGTGAATGGAGCCACGGCGGCGAGCAGCAGCGCCCCGATCGCCATCAGCAGCCCAACCAGCGGCAGCTCACCCCCGCGGCCGTGGAGGTCGAATTCGTCGACCGTCGCAAACCGATGCAAGAGGATGCCCGCGCACATGAACAGCGCCGCCTTCGTGAAGCCATGGCCAACCACGTAGATCGCGACTCCGGCGAGCCCCTTCGCACTGAACAGCGCGACTCCGCACAGGAACACGCCAACGTGGCTGATCGTGGAGAAGGCCAGCAGGCGCTTTATGTGCCGCTGTACAAAGCACATCCACGCGCCGAGCAGCGCGGAGATCACCCCCGCGGAGACAAGAATCGCCCGAAGCGCGTCCACATGGGGTCCCAGCGGCCCAGCGAACACAACCCAATACAAGCGAGCCACCGCATAGATGCCGAGCTCGACCATCACCCCGGAGAACAGGACACAGACCGGAACTGGAGCGACGGCGTGGGCGTCGGCGAGCCAAAAATGCAGGGGGACCACAGCCGCCTTCGTCAGGAAGCCCGCGAACAGCAGCACCATCGCGACGATCACCAGCGCGTCGGGGCGATGGCCTGCGAGCGACGCTCCGATCTGGGCCATGTTCAGCGCCCCGGTGCGCCCGTAGAGAAGGCCGACCGCGATGAACATCGCGTAGCCGCCGATGCTGTTGGTGATGGCGAAGTTGATCGCGCCCTGGATCGGGGCCCGCTCCTCGATCCTGTAGGCAGTAAGCGCATAGGCCACGGTGCTCATCAGCTCGAAGAACACAACGAGGTTGAACAGATCGCCGGTCAGGCAGAAGCCCACCATCCCCGCCATGAACAGGAGCATCAGGGCGTGGAACAACCCGGCGACGGCGTCGAAATAGCGGATCGAGTACGTCAGTGCGGCGAGGACCATGATCGCTGCGAACGCCGCCATCCCGGCGCCGAGTGGATCGATCGAGAGCGAGATGCCGATCACGACGCCGCGGATCGGCCGCAACCCGCCGAGCCAGTACGCGAACGGCTGACTGGCAGCGTGGACGGCCAGCAGCAAGCACAGCACGAGAACCGACGTTGCGGTGAGCACACCGGTGGCGTCTGTGATCCACCGAGGGGCGAACGAGCCCGTGGCCACGAGCAGCGGTGCCGCGATGAACGGCACCAACAACGGAAGCGCCGCGAGGTGCGACACCTTCTAGTCGCGCAGTGCGCGCAGCTCGGCCGGGTCGACGCTCCCGAAGCGCTTGTGTGCCTGCACCACCAGCGCGAGCAACAGCGCGGTGACTGTTGCCTCGATCACGACGTCCGTGAGGACGAGTACCTGCGCGACGGGGTCGACGAGCTTTGAGCTGGTGGGAATATCGGCGACGATCGGCGCCTTGGCACCCGATCGATAGCCGATCCCGAGCAGCACCACGTACGTGGCCGATTGAACAACGGTCAGGCTGAGAACAGTGCGAACGAGGTTCTGGCTCGAGATGACCCCCCACAGACCAACGACGAACAGCCACGCCGCGACCACGTATGGCAGGAAGCTCAGGGTTCTCGCCTCGCGATCAGACCCTGATCCAGGTACTCGGTCCACATCAGCAGAAACGCCCCCGTCACCTCGAGGCCGACCGCCAAGCTGTTGAGCGGCATCATTCCGCCCGACAAGAGCTTGCCGGGGGTCCCGAGCGGCAGGAAGTTCTTCAGATACACGGAGGCGAAGATCAGCCCCCCGAGCCCGATCAGGGCATAGGCCATCGCGCCTGAGGAGTCCAGCACCTCGAGTGCCCAGTGCGGCGCCATTCGGCGCATCGCGAAATAGCGACCGGCGAACAGGACTGCCAGCGGTCCGGCAGCAAGCACAACCCCGCCCTGAAAGCCGCCGCCCGGGGTGAGCGCCCCGTGCAGGACGATGTAGGCCCCGAGCGCGATGATGATCGGCAACAGAACGATCGAGGTCGCGCGAACAGCCGAGCTGGCACCCGCGAACCGGTGCTCATCAAGCTCGCTGTTGAGCAAGGACTGGTCGTCTTGACGGAGGTGACGCAACAGCAGGGCGACACCGGTGACCGAGGCGAACAGGATGAACTCCTCTCCGAGCGTGTCGAAGGCCCGGATGTCGAAGTTCAGACCGGTGACGATGTCGGTGGCGCGGCGCTCGGTCGGCTCGAGCCGATTGACCAGTTCGCCGTAGACCCCATGGAAGTGCCCAAACGCGGGGAGCCCATGGAGCCCGAGCAGCAGCACGATCCCGAGGGCGGGGCCAGCCACCGCGAACACGGCCAGGCGCGCGCGTCGGCTCACCCGGACCCGTCCCTGGAGTGATCCTGGTGCTCGTCGTCCGCCTCCTCCTGGACGCGGATCCGGCGCAACGCCGCGAGGATGATCACCGGGAGACCGACCGCCGAGACGACAATTTGCGACAGCGCCACGTCCGGCGCCTGAAAGGTGAAGAACAGCAACGTCAGGGCGAGGCCGTAAACCCCGAGAACGAGCGCCTGGCGCAGGGGCACGGGCGTCATCACCACGGCGGTACCGGCGAGCGCGACCAGGATCAGCGCCGCAAGTTGATCGCCCGTCACTCGACGTCCTCCTCGACGTGGCGATCGATCGCCTCGCGCCAGTCGCCGCGCGCGCGGATCAGAACGCTCCGTGCGGTGGCGTGGACGATCACCGGACTGAGCACGGCAAGCAGAACCCCGACGAGCATCGCCTTGTCGCCGATCAGCGAGAAGCCCTCGCGCACGAGGATCGAGATCGCTACCAGCAACGCTCCGAAGCCGGCCAGGCCGACGTAATGCAGACGGTCGAACACGTCGCGCATCGCCGCGACCCCGATCGCGGCGAGCAACTCGAGGCCAATGCCGAGGGCCAGAAGCACGGCCACCACGACCGCCGTCATACGTGCGCCTCCATCATTCGGGCAAATACGAGCGCACCGACAAGCGAGAGAATCGCGAGCACGATCGCGAGGTCGATGAAGGGCTGGCGGTGGAGCCCTTCAGCCAGCACCATCACGCCCGTACACGCCAGCGTCCCGGCGACCTCGAGTGCGGCCAGCGCAGCGGTCGCACCGGCCGCCGCGCAGACGGCGAGGCACGGGATCAGCCCGGCCAGCACGGCGACGCCGGCGACCTGCCACTCGTTCATCCAAGCCTCAGCACGTCGAGCTCCTCGGCATCGCCGCTGCGGCGCAACTGATGGACGAGCAGAAGATCGCGCTCCGCATCAACCCCGACGACGATCGTGTTGGGAGCCAGCGAGCCGAGCGCCTCAGTCAGCGCTCGACGGCCACGATCGGCGCCGCTCTCACCGCCGGCAAAGCCGACCGCGCGGAACCGGCCTCGCACGCGTCGCGGGGATGCGAGTTGCGCGATCGCATCCCAACTCACGATCACGATCTGACCAGGCACCTGGGCGATCGGACGCCATGCCCGCGCCAGCCAGCTGAGCTTGCCCCTAGGTTCGGCGACCCGATGCTCGCGCGAGACCCAGAAGACAAAGCCGCACACCAGCAGCACGCCCGCCATCGCAATGAGCTCCGGCAGGGAGACAGTGTCGATCAGCAGCAGGTAGAAGCCGGCGCTGATAGCTACAGCGACTGCGGTGCGAACCAGCCGACGCATCGGCTATACGTGCGGGAGCACCTGGTCGCGGTAGGCAGCGAAGAACGCGTCCTGGTGCGGCCCGATCTGGTTGACGTAGAGCTCGTCGAAGCCCGCCTCCGCGTACGCGCGGATCGCGCGGAGATGGCTGTCCACGTCGGGTCCGCACGGAGTCGAGGAGGCCACCATCTCCTCGGTCACGAGCTCGCTCGCCTGTTCAAAATGCTCCGGTGTCGGCAGGACCTGAGCCAGCTCTCCCGGCAGCTCCTCGTTGGCCCACAAGCGATGAACGGTGCGAACGGCAGCCCGCTCGTCCTCGTCCCAGCACACCTTCAGCCCGCCTTGAACGAGCTTGCCGGCGCCACCGTGGTGCCGAAAGCTCTTGACCGATTCGGCGTCCGGCCCGACGGTGCAGTAGCCGTCGCCGATCCTGGCCGCCAGCTCGACTGCCTTGGGACCGAAGCCCGAAACGATGATCGGCGGCGGCTCGTCGGGCAGGTCGTACACCCGCGCGTGTTCGATGCGGTAATGACGCCCGCGATGATCCTTGACCCCTCCCTCCCACAGGAGCCGGATCACGCCGACGGCCTCCTCGAGCAGCTCGAGCCGCTCATCTGCCCCCGGCCAACGATCGCCGAAGATGTGCTCGTTGAGCGCCTCACCGCTGCCGACGCCGAGCCGAAACCGGCCGTCCAGCAACAGCGCCGAGGTGGCAGCGGACTGGGCGATGATTGCCGGGTGGATCCGCATCGTCGGACACGTAACCGCGGTAGTCACGGGCATCGCTTCGGTCGCTTGGGCGATGGCCCCGATCACCGACCACACGAACGGGCTGTGACCCTGGGCATCGTTCCAGGGGTGGTAGTGGTCGGAGATCCACAGCCCTTCGAAGCCGGCCTGCTCCGCCTTTACCGCCTGAGCGATCAAGGCCGCCGGCCCCCATTCCTCGCACGAGAGGAAATAGCCGATCTTCATCGGCACCCCTCGCGATCGCCAGACGTCCCCGACACTAGATCCTCCCGAGCAACAACAGGATCAGCAGGACCAGCGCCACAAGACCGACGATCCCGCCGATCAGCGCGACCTTCAGCAGCACGAGAACGACCGCAACGACGATCAGCAATCCGACTAGACCTCTTAGCATTTATCTGTCCTCTTCCCTCACGTGTAGACCACTTCGAGTAACCATCTACTACCCGGAGGGCGGACAGCGCACGCCCGGTCGGCGACTAAAGCTGCCGTGAAGACCACAGCACGGCGGACAGGATCACGCTCACGCTGGCCACTGTCAGCCCGATGATCCAACCCTGCACGTTGCTCGAGGCGAGGATCGCGGCTAGTAGCACGCCGATCCCCACGATGCCGCAGGTCGCAACGATCCTGACCATTACTCGTTCAAGCCCAAATCGTCGGCGCTCGCGGCCCGGCAGCATGTTCTCCGAACGACCTTGCCGTGTCGGCGTGGCGGGCTCCCCGGCCGGGTCGACCGCCGGCTCAGAGGCGGAGCCGGTCGCCGGATAGGAGCCGGAGCCGGAGCCGGTCGCGGAATCAGGGGCGGAGCCGGTCGCGGAATCAGGGGCGGAGCCGGTTGCGGGATCGTCGGCGTAGCTCATTGCGCGTCAGGCCTCATTCCGCGTCAGCCCGTCGAGTGCTGGTCGGTGTCGCCGAGGGCCGAGTCGTCGTTACTTGGTGCGCCAGGGAGCTTGCCGGCCGCTCCACTGTCCGAGCCCCCCTCGGCACCCGGCCCGTCAGGCAGATCCTCGGGCGCCGGGCCGGCTTGCTCGTAGCGGTCGCGCTCGTCGTCGCGCTGTCGTCGATCCTGTCGTCGATCTCCCATCGTCGGATTGCTACCCCGTCCAAGCGCCGACCACTCGCTGCAGCCGTGTGAGCAAAAGCAGCCGCGCCAGAAATCCAACATCGGGCCGTTTGCTGCCCGTCCGACTGGGTATTTGAGCCAGTGCTCTTCGATCCTGTGCGCCAGGTGACGGATTTCGCCCTAGTCGATACGCGCCACGAATACGACCACCTGTTCGCGATCTACGTGCCGATCGCGATCGGGGTATTCGTGGCGATCGCGCTTGCGATGGCCTTCGCGGTGGTCCGCTACCGCGGGCGCGCTCCCGTTCAGGCGGCTCGGTGGCACGAGAACAATCCGCTCGAGGGCGCTTACGCCGTCCTGCTCACGCTGGTGGCGGCATTCCTGCTGTACCTCACGTTCACCGCCGAGCACAAGGTCGACTCGGTCGCCAATCGCGAGCGCCCGGCGGTCACGATCGATGTCACGGCGGCCAAGTGGGAGTGGCAGTTCGCCTACCCAGCCTACGGGCTCAGCGTGCGCAGCGGGACAGTCGGCCGTCAACCACTGGTCGTTCCGGTCGGCGAGGCGATCCGCTTCAACCTCAGGACGCTCGACGTGATTCATGCCTTCTGGATCCCCGAGGTCCGGTACAAGCATGACCTCATACCCGGCTCGACCCAGGTGGTCACATTGACCTTCGATCAGCTCGGGCGATGGTGGGGGCAGTGCGCCGAGTTCTGCGGGCTGCGCCACGCCGACATGGTGTTCCCGGTGCACGTCGTCACCGCGTCGCAGTTCCTCGCCTGGGCGTCGAGCCATGGGAGGTCCCCGACACCGTGAGCAGCGAGACTGCGACCGCGGCGCCGACCGGCCGCATCCCCGGCTGGCTGGGCGCTCTGATCAGCACCGACCACAAGCGGCTGGGGCTCAACCTGGGGTTGTGCTCGCTCGGCTTCTTCCTCCTCGGCGGCGTGTTCGCGCTGCTGATGCGAGCGCAGATCGCCCAGCCAAACGAGCACTTCGTCTCCGACGACACCTACAGCGCCCTGTTCACGATGCACGGCTCGACGATGATCTACCTGTTCGTGACGCCGATGGCGATCGCCCTCGGGTTGTACCTGGTGCCACTGCAGATCGGCGCCGTCGCGATCTCCGGTCCAAGGCTCGCGCTGGCCGGGTTCTGGACGTGGCTGTGGGGCGGGCTGATCATGCAGAGCGGCTGGCTCACCGGTACCGGGCCGGGAAGCGCCGGGTGGTTTGCCTACACGCCGCTGTCGAACGCGACCAACACTCCCGGGGCGGGTCAGGATCTCTGGACCGCCGGGGTGCTGCTGGCGGCCGTCGGGATGCTGGTGATGGCGGCCTGCCTGGTGGCCACGATCGCGCGCCGGCGAGCGCCCGGTATGTCACTGCTGCGAATGCCCGTGTTCACGTGGACCGAGCTGGCGAGCATGCTGATGGTCGTTGGGGCATTTCCGGCGTTGATCCTCGCAATGGCGCTCCTGTACATCGACCGCCTCGGCGGCCACATCTTTACCGGCTACAACGGAGCGATCGACTACCAGGATCTGTTCTGGTTCTTCGGCCACCCGGTCGTGTACGTGATGTTCTTCCCGTACCTCGGCGCCGCGGCCGAGGCGATCGCCGTCGGGGCGCACAAACGCTGGTTCGGTTACGTCCCGTTCGTCGCCTCGATCATGGCCTTCGCGGCGCTCTCGATGGCCGTCTGGGGCCATCACATGTTCACAACCGGCGGGGTCACGAATCAGTACTTCGCGTTCACGTCAACGCTGCTCGTGGTCCCAGCCGGGATCGAGTATTTCGATGCGATCGCGACGCTGATCGGCGGCTCGCTGGTACTTCGCAGCTCGATGCTGTTCGCGCTGGCGTTCTTCGTCCAGTTCCTGATCGGCGGGCTGAGTGGAATCTTCGTCGCCTCTCCGGTGCTCGATTACCACGCCAACGACTCCTACATGATCATCGCCCACTTCCACTACACGCTGTTCGCCGGCAGCGTGTTCGGGTTCTTCGCCGGAGTCTTTCACTGGTTCCCGAAGATAACCGGCGCGCTCCTGCGCGAGCGGCTGGGGAAGTTGCAGCTGATCGTGATGCTGATCGGGACGAACGTGACCTTCTTCCCGATGTTCTTCCTGGGTCAGGATGGGATGCCCCGGCGGATCTCGCGCTACCCGACCCATCCCGGTTGGGGCACGTTGAACCTGATCGAATCGATCGGGGCCGGAGTGATCGCGCTGGGGGTGTTGGTGTTTGTGATCAACGTCTGGGTATCGCTGCGATCGCGCGTGGCCGCCGGCGATGACCCGTGGCAGGGCCACACGCTCGAGTGGTCGACGAGCTCGCCCCCGCCTGCGCACAACTTCGCGGGACGGCTGCCGGCGATCACGTCCTACGCGCCGCTGCTCGATGCCCGCCACGAGGCCCAGGACCGCGAGGCCAGACGGCGGGAGGTTTCGGCATGAGAGGCGGCGCGATTCCCGTATTGGCCTGGGGCACGCTGCTGCTCGCGCTGTACGTGATCAACTGGATTTGGGACGCGACGCATCTGAACCCGGTGGTGACGGCGCTCGCCGTGGCGATCGTCTTTGCAACCGGCCTGGCGCTGATCGTCCTCGGGGGCAAGCGCGCGCTGCGCACCGGCGCCCCCGGCCCGGATGCGTCGCCAAAGCCAGTCCCGCAGGCGTCCAGTGGGGCGGTGATCGCCGCCTTGGGGCTCGCCTCGATCGTGTTCGGATTCACGTTCGGAAGCTTCCTCGTCTACTTCGGCGCCGGGCTGCTCGTGATCGCGCTGGGGCGCATCGGGTCCGAACGAGCGGCACAGCGCCGCGCCGTCGATCGAACCCGAGCGGAGCGTCGATGAGGCTCTCCCTGTTCATCACCCACTGGCATCTCGACTCCTCGCTCGAGCTGGTGGCCGCCGTCTCGGTCGGCCTCTACGCGCGGGCGGTGACGCGCGTCCGCGGCCGCTGGCCGTGTCAGCGGACGCTGTCGTTCATCGCCGGGGTCGGCTGTGTGATCGTCGCGCTTCAGTCCGGGATCGACACCTTCGACGACAGGTTGCTGTCGGTCCACATGGTGCAGCACCTGTTGTTGCTGATCGTGGCACCGCTGCTTCTCCTGCTCGGCCAGCCGATGTTGCTGGCTCTGCGAGTGCTGCCGGGGCGCGCACGCCGCCCGCTCGCCCGCTCCATGACGCGCGCGAGCAAACAGCTCAGGCCCGTCAGGTGCCTCGCCAGCTTCACCGTCGTCGTCCTCCTGACGCATGTGCCCGCCTTCTACGACGCCACGCTCGAGCACCCATTGCTTCATCAGACCGAGCACATCCTCTACCTCGGCGCCGGACTGCTGCTGTGGTGGCCGATGCTGGACATCGATCCGGTGCCCAGCCGACGTCTGGGTGGAATCGGGCGCCTGCTGTACCTGCTCGCGTCGATGGCTCCGATGGCCGTGCTCGGCGCCTTTCTCGACCGTTATCCATCGCTCGTCTACACCCCCTATGGTCCAGCCGCCCGGGCCTTGGGTGTCGCGGCGGTCGTCGATCAGCAGCACGCAGGAGCGATCATGTGGGTGGCGGGCAGCATGATCATGACCGTCGCTGGCCTGTGGGCCGTGCTGGCAGCACTCCTCGCCGACGAGCGCCGGCAGCGCCGCGGCGGGGCCGCGACCGCAACAGCAACATCAACAGCGACTCATCCGGGGGCCACGATCGGATGAGGCGGATCGGGTACCGGTGGCTGACTCGGCGAGCTCGGACTCCGCGGATCGTCCGGATTGCGTTGGCTTTGATCCTGGCGGCGCTCGCGATCGTCGACTTTGCCGCGCCCTCGGCCGGACAGGCTGGATCGAGTGCGGCGCCCGCGGCACCGGCGGGATCCGCCTTGGCGGCGGGCGGGCCACCCAGCGCAGGGCCCAGCGCCCCCGACAAGGCACCCGAGCCGCCCGGACCCGGGGATCCGACGGCGCACTTCCCCACCTCCCCGGGCCTGGTTGCCGAGGGCTACAACCTGTACGAGAACTCCTGTGCGTCATGCCATGGCCTTGGGATGCAGGGCCGTCGCGGCGTCGCGCCGTCGCTGATCGGCGTCGGTCCCGGGCCGGTCGACTTCTATCTGTCGACCGGTCGGATGCCGCTTCAGGCCCCGCGCGATGAGCCGCTACGCTCCCGGCCGGGTTTCAACCGCACCCAGATCGACGCGCTGATCGCCTACATCAGCAGGTTTGGCGGGCCTGCCGCCTCGACCGCCAACCCGGCCAACGGCAACCTCGCACTCGGTCTGCAGCAGTTCACGCTCAACTGTGCCGGCTGCCATCAAATCGTCGGCCGCGGCGGGATCACGATCGGCGCCCAGATCCCCAACCTCCAGCAGGCGACACCCCAGGAGATCGCCGAAGCGGTGCGGATGGGGCCGTATCTGATGCCGCATTTCGATGCCAACCAGATCAACCAGCATGACCTGGATTCGATCGCCCGCTACGTCCTCTGGACCCGCAGTCCGGACAATGCCGGCGGCTGGGGCATCTACAACATCGGCCCGATTCCCGAAGGGATCGTCGCCTGGTTCCTTGCGCTCGCGGCGATGGTGATCGTCGCCCGTCTGATCGGCGAGCGACTGGCATGAAGGAGACGAACGAATGACCCCGGAACAGAACAAGCCGCTCGCGCGAGTGCCGAAGCTGCTTGGCGTGCTGGTCGCGCTCCGCGCCGCCTGGCGTGCAGCCCGCACGGGAGCACCCCCGCCGACGGCCCCACCGTCCGACGACGCTGATGTCTCGCAGCGGACGGTCCCAACCAGCCGGCGAGCCGAGACGCTGGTGGCGGCGCTGCTGCTGTTAGCCGCAGTCGCGGGCTTTGGCTTCACCGTCGTTTACATCGTTCTCAGCGGCAACACTCAGCTGCTCGGACTGAGCCTCGGGTTGGCGCTGGCCCTGCTGGCCGCCGCCACGATCGTCGCCGGCAAGTTCGTCGTTCCGCAGGAAACGGCCGTGCAGCAACGCGAGCGCCTGCTCGATGACGACGCGACCGAGGAGATCGTCTCAGTGATCGAGGCGGGCGGCGAGGGCGTCTCTCGCCGGGCGCTGCTGGCCGGCGCCGGCGGCCTGGCCGGGGCGGCGCTCATCACTGCTGCCGCGACGCCCGTCGCCTCGCTGGGTCCGAAGCTCGACGGGATCCACGAAACGGACTGGCGTCGCGGGGTGCGGTTGGTCGACGACCAGGCGACGCCATACCTGGCGAGCGAGATCGAGATCGGCTCGATGTACACCGCGCTGCCCGAGAACGGCGACCCCGAGCAACTCGGATCGGCGCTGATCGTGGTCAGGTTGCTGTCCAATCAGCTTGATCTGCCGGCGGCACGGAGGGACTGGGGGCCAGAGGGGATTCTCGCCTTTTCGAAGATCTGCCCGCACGCCGCGTGCGCGATCTCGCTGTACCGATATCCAACCTTCCAGTCGACGAGCACCGGACCGGCGCTCACGTGCCCGTGCCATTACTCCACCTTCTCGCCGGGCGAGGGCGGGCGGCTTCTGTTCGGCCCGGCTGGGAGATCGCTGCCCCAGCTGCCGCTGATGATCGACGCCGCCGGGTTCCTGCGTGCTGCCGGTCCGTTCCACGAGGACATCGGACCCTCGTGGTGGAACATCCACCGCTCGCAGTCATGAAGGTCGTCAACCGCATTCTCCACCGGCGCTTCGAGCGGGTGATGCGCTCGAGCGAGCAGCGGCTTGGCGCGGCCACAGGGATTCGGGCAATGCTGCGCTACGTGTTCCCCGACCACTGGTCTTTCATGCTCGGGGAGATCGCGCTGTACTCGTTCATCGTGCTTGTCGGGACGGGGATCTTCCTCGCTCTGTACTACACGCCGAGCGATTCGCAGATCACCTATCACGGGCCCTACGCGCTGCTTCAGGGCGCCCAGATGTCAGAGGCCTACCGCTCTGTGCTCGATCTCAGCCTCGCGGTGCCCGCCGGTCTGCTGTTCCGGCAGGTTCACCACTGGGCGGCCGACGTGTTCGTCGCCTCGATCGTGCTCCATCTGATGCGCGTGTTCTTCACCGGTGCCTACCGCAAGCCACGCGACTTCAACTACTACATCGGGCTGCTGATGCTGATGCTGGCGATCCTCGAGGGCTTCGTCGGCTACTCACTGGTCGACGATCTGTTGTCGGGCATGGGACTGGCGATCGCGTACGGCGTGGCGATGTCGATCCCGTTAGTCGGCGCCCAACTGGCCTACCTGGTCTGGGGGGGCCAATTTCCGGGTGCGAGCAGCTTCCTCCCGCGCCTCGAGATCGTCCATGTGCTGCTGATCCCAATCGCGCTTGCCACGCTGATCACCGTCCACTTGGCGATGATCATGCGACAGCACCACTCGCAGTTCCCCGGCGTTGGCAGGCGTGAGCGCAATGTCGTCGGAACGCCGATGTGGCCGGCGTACGCGCTGCGCTCGATAGGGCTGCTGTTCGCCGTCGCCGCGGTGCTGTTCCTGGTCGGCGGGTTGGTGCAGATCAACCCGATCTGGCAGTGGGGTCCGTATCACCCCTACCTGTCCGAGAACGGAGCCCAACCCGACTGGTACATCGGCTGGCTGATCGGAGCGCTGCGACTGATGCCCAACATCGAGCCGGCGATCGGTAGCCACACGATCATTCCCAACCCGTTCTGGGGCGGCGTCGTGTTTCCGCTGGTCGTGTTCGGGGCGATGTTCGCGTGGCCGGTGGTCGAGCGACGCTTCACGAAGGACCATCGTCGTCACGACCTGCTCGACCGCCCCCGCGACCGCCCGATTCGCACCGCCATCGGCGCGGCCTTTCTCAGCTGGGTCGTGATCATCTTCGCGATCGGATCCACCGACCGCCTGTTCTACCGACTCAGCATCTCGTACAAGGCGCAGATCAACTTCTGGCGGATCGGCGTGTGGGTGATTCCGATCATCGTCTTCTTCCTCACCCGTAGCACTTGCCGGTCGCTCGCCCGCAGCGAGGCCCACCCACTGCGGGCGTGGCAAGGAGCGGTGGTGGCTCGTCGGCGAGACGGGAGCTTAGATGTCCTTGCCGGCGACGACGACCGCACCGCCGCGACGCCCTCGGAGCCGGCGGTCGGCACCGTGCCCGGGCATGACCCTTCCGGGCCGGCCTAGCTGGCTACCAGCCGGATCTCGGCCGGCTCACGGGCTACTGGAGGGCTACTGGACTTGCGCGTGGCGCCTATGGCTACTGCCAGGCGCGTGGGCGACGGTTACTGCGCCGCGCGGCGCGCGTCGGCGAGCGCCTCGGGCGTTGTCGGTGCATGGCCGCTCGGCTCAGCCGGCGAACGGGGCAACGGGCGAGACCCGGGCTCGGCGGGTGAGGGCTCGGCGTCGGCGCTCATCCGAGTCGCGCGGCTCCACATTGCGAGCAGGACAGCGCCAACGGCGACCAGCAGCCCGATCGGAATCAGGACGATCGTGAAGATGCCGCCACCCAGCGCGGCGCCGAAGGTTCCAAGCACTACCAGCAACGCGGCGACGATGTAAAGCCACATGCCCAGAGCTCTACCCCGCTTGACGCCGGGCGAATCGAGGTCTGACTAGGGCTGCCGAGTGGGTTTCCAACCATGGCAACGTCGCGGCTGGACAAGGGGGCCGGGAGGGCTAGATTGGAGCCCCGGGACACCGTGCGGCGCAACCAGCCGACGGGCGGGTGACAAGCGGAATAGCTGGAACGCCCGACCAGATCAGGAAGCCAGCAAACTGGAAGCACGACCGCAGCCCAGCTCCACCGACGCCTTTACGGTTGAGAGCCTGCGCCTCCGCGAAGGCGTCATGCTCGTGCTTCGCGGCGAACTCGATCTGTCGACCGTCCCGGTCGTCGACGGCGAGCTCGCTCGAGCCCCGGAGACCCACCCTCTGATCGTGCTCGATCTGCGGGAGCTCGAGTTCATCGACTCGACCGGCCTGCACATGCTGATCCAAGCGGATAAGCGCGCGCGAGCGTCAGGGGGCCGCGTGATGATCGTGCAGGGCACGCCGCAGGTCCGGCGCGTGCTCGAGTTGACCCGGATCGCCGAGCACCTCGAGGTGGTCGACGAGCCACCGCCCTTGCAGGGTTGAGCACGCGGATTGCTCCCGCCGGGCGTCTTGGGCGTGGTCGTGTCAGCATCCGTGCGTCAGTTCAACGAAGGAGACGCAGTGATCAGCGAGGAAGTTCGCGCTCGGCGGGAGAAGCTGGTGCTCGACCACTTCCATGACGAGGTCGCGCACGACTGGGACGCCGTCCTGTCGACATTCCCACACCCTCGCTATGAGATCGTGCCAACACACACCGTCCACGACGGCACAGCCGAGGTCCGCGGCTATTACCAGACCACTCGCGTAGCGTTCCCCGACCAGCGCCACGAGATGATCGCTCTGCGGCACTCGGATGACGCGGTGATCTGCGAGTTCTACCTGCTCGGCACGCATCTCGGGGCGCTAGGACCGGTGCCGCCGACCGGTGGCACGTTCAAGGTACGAATGAACGCCTTCTTCGTGTTCGACGAGAACGAGCAGCTGGTCACCGAGCGAATCTACTTTGACCAGCTCACGCTGCTGCGCCAACTGCTGGCGGCGATCAACCTCAAGTCCCCAAGCGGAATCGTTGCACTGCTGCGAGTCCTTCGCGGGTTTGCCAAGCTCGCCCGAGAACCCAGGGACATCATCCCCGACGTCCCAGCACGGACAGCAGATTGATTCTCAGCGCTAAGGGCTGCTCGGTGTCCGCGTAAGGCGCCGACTCCGTTCGTCGGCTCCGTTGTCCCGATGTAAGGTCGCGCGCCGCAGTTCAATCTGATCTGCAATTGAAACCGAGGTTCAGGAGGGCAGTGATGACGACACGCGTACTCCAGACTGGTGGGGCGGATATCGCCTATGACATCAACGGCCCGCTGCCCACCGACGACGGACGCCCACCGCTGATGATGATCGGTCAGCCGATGACCGCCAGCGGCTTCGCCACGTTGTCCTCGTATCTCGCCGACCGCGCGGTGGTCACCTACGACCCACGCGGCCTCGGCCGCAGCACCCGCTCGGACGGCCGTGTCGACAATTCGCCGACGGTCCAGGCGGGCGACGTGCATGCCGTTATCGAGGCGCTCGGCGCAGGTCCGGTCGAGATGTTCGCGAGCAGCGGAGGCGCGGTGACTGCGCTCGCGCTCGTTGCCGCCCATCCCGACGACGTCAGGACGCTTGTGGCTCACGAGCCGCCGCTGATTCCAGTGCTTCCCGACCGCGACGCGGCGAAGCGCGCTCTCGCGGGCGTCCGCAACGAGTACGAGGCAGATGGACGCGGCGCGGGTATGGCCGCCTTCATCACGATGACGTCGTGGCGAGGCGAGTTCACCGACGAGTATTTCGCCCGGCCGACGCCGGATCCCGCCCAGTTCGGGATGCCGGCTGAGGACGACGGCTCCCGCGATGATCCGCTCCTATCCGACCGCTCCTCGGCGATCAGCAGCTATCGCCCCGACGTCGACGCGCTGGCCGCGGCGCCGACGCGCATCGTGATCGCCTTGGGCGAAGAGTCCGAGAACCTCTTTACTGGACGGTCGTCGGTGGCCGTCGCCGAGCTTCTCGGTCAGCGAGCAACCGTATTCCCGAGCCACCACGGCGGCTTTCTGGGCGCCGACTCCGGTTACGCCGGCCAACCGGAGGCGTTCGCGCACAAACTGCGCGAGGTTCTCGCTAACGAAAGCTGAAGGCGATGACGGGCTCCGTGAGCGGTGTTCTCGTCACGAGCTGTTGAGCATCATCCGCCGATCTGGCCATAGTTAGGCGATCACCTAAGTATGTGCTACGGTCTCAGCCGTGCCGGTCGCCGAGGCCCACCAGATCGATCAGGCGTTTCACGCTCTGGCCGACGGCCACCGCCGCGCGATCGTCGCGCAGCTCACCCGTGGCGCCGCCTCGGTAAGCGAGCTCGCGGCGCCGCTGGAGGTGTCGCTACCGACCGTGCTGCAACACCTCGACGTACTCCAGCGCAGCGGACTCGTCCGTTCCGAGAAGGTCGGCCGAGTCCGCACCTGCCGGCTTGAGGCCGGCCCGCTGGGTGCGGTCGAGCGCTGGATCGCCGAGCACCGCGCTATCTGGGAACGTCGGCTCGACCTCTTAGGGGAAGTGCTCGACGACGCCTTCCCCGACCACGAACGACAGGACAGCAAGTGAGCATCCGTCAGCACGACTTCACGATCGAACGGCGTTTCCGCCAGAGCCCGGAGCAGACGTTCCAAGCATTCGCCGACCCCGAGCTCCGGCAGCGCTGGTTCCGGGCGCCCGACAGCTGGACCGACACCGAGTGGTCGCTGGACTTCCGCGTCGGCGGCGGCGAGCTGAACGCGGGGCGTGATCACCGCGGAACTCACCACCTCTTCCGCAGCGTCTTCCACGACATCGTCGACGGCGAGCGGATCGTCTTCGCCTCCGACATGCTCCTCGACGGCCGCTTGGCCTCCGTCTCGCTCACGACCGTCGAGCTGCGCTCCGAGGCTGCCGGCGGCACGCATCTGATCTTCACCGAGCACGGCGCGTTTCTCGACGGCCTCGAGGACCCATCCGAGCGCGAGCACGGAACGGGTCTGCTGTTCGACAGGCTCGAGGCGCTCCTCGCCAGCAAGGTGGTCGCATGACCCTCGTCCTCTACCAGCACCCCTTCGCGCTCTATTGCTGGAAGCCGCTGATCGCCCTCTACGAGCGCAACGTGCCGTTCGCGGCCGATCTCGTCGAGGCCGACCGCTCCGCGCTCGCGGCGCTGTGGCCCCCGGCCTCGATCCCAGTCCTGATCGACGACGGCGCTGTGCTCCCCGAGTCGTCGATCATCGTCGAGCACCTCGACCGCCACGGCGACGCGCCGCCACTGATCCCCACGGGTGACGATGAGGCGCTCTCGGCGCGACTCTGGGATCGGGTAGCCGACGGCTATCTGGCGACGCCGGTGCAAACGATCGTCGGCGACGCATTGCGCCCCCCCGACGCCAAGGACCCCCACGGCCCCTCCCGTGCGCACGCCACTCTTGACCTCGCTTACGCCACGCTTGAGCGCCAGCTCAGTGGACGCGACCACGACGCATGGCTGGCCGGCGACGAGTTCACGCTGGCCGACTGCGCCGCCGCGCCCGCGCTCCATTACGCCGACGTCCTACATCCGCTGGACCGCGCCAGGCACCCCTCGCTGGCCGCCTACTACGACCGGTTATTGGAGCGGTCCTCGGTCGCCCGCGTGGTTGAGGAGGCTCGCCCCTATCGCGAGCTGTTCCCGCTGCCCTGGCCCGACCACGTGAGCTGAGCGTAGGCTGGCCTGCGCCCGCTGGGACGCCTACAGCTCAGGCATTTCTCTAATCGATGAGCCGACGGAGGTTCAACATGCTCGAGGCCAGCCAGCCGACATTCGAGATTGCTCTAACCCACTTCATCGTTTCTGATGACGTCGAGCGATCCCGCCACTTCTACACCGAGGTGCTCGGTGGCAAGACGATCCGTTCGGGCGAGCCATCGTACGTCGCCCTGGCCAATAGCTGGATCATCATCAACGTCGGCGGCGGCCCGACCGACGACAAGCCATGCGTCACGCTCGAGACGCCGCGCGATCCCGACCGGAGCAGCAGCTTCCTCAACATCCGTGTGTCGGACATCCAAGCCGTCTACCGCGAGTGGAGCGCACGAGGCGCCGAGTTCCTGACGCCACCAAAACAGCACGAGACCGAGATCCGCTGCTACGTGCGCGACCCCGACGGCCACCTGATCGAGATAGGCCAAACCACCCTCGACGGCAACTGGCGCGAGTTCTTGGTGACGGCTGCTGAGGCAGCCGCTCACGATCGGCCTTCCTGAGCGCGTCACCGTCGCGACAGCGAGAGGCAAGCGTCGGCCCCGTCGAGGCGTGCGTGACTCTCGCCCGTCTGGAGGGTCTTTACCTCGGTTCGATCTCGCGGACGGTCCGGGCCTGCAACGAGGCCCGGACCGCGCCGCGGTTGGCAGTTCTAGCCGCTCAGCTAGCTCCCACCGTGTACGCGTAAGCGAAATCGTGGAAGTCGGAGAGCGACGCCGGGAACCCGACCGCCGGCTCAGAGCCTCCCCAGTCCGTCGAGTCGATGACGCTGAGCGTGCCGTTCACCGCGGAGCCCGCGGCTGCCGTGGGCGACAGCGTCGCCGTCAGTGTCCCCGTGGCTCCGGATGCCAGCTCTGTTGGCGAGGCGGTATTACCGCCACTGATGTCATTGCCCGACGGTTGCAGTTCGAAGAACCCGACGTGGTTTGTCGTGTTCTTGACCGTCACCGTGATCGGGACGCTCGAGCCGGCGCTGATGGTCGTTGACGTGGACGTCGGGACACCCGTCTCGGTGACCGGTGCGAGCTGGTTGTACGCGACGACCCCTGTGACGGCCTGGGAGAACTCCGTCCCGTCCGTGGTGGCGCCCTGCATCACATCGATCTCCCACAGACCCGGCTCGGGATCGGGGGCGATCAACGAGGCGCTTCCGGTCGGGTTGTCAGGCGTCGGCGTGGTGTCGGTGGCTGTGACAGCGATGTTCCCCGACTCGGTGACAGCAGGCTGGAGGTCGGCTGGCGAGAACAGGTAGTAATACACCGGGTCGTCGGTGTTGTGGTCCGGCGCGCTGAGCGACACGTCGAGATCGCTCTTACCCTTGGGCACGTCCACGTAGAACGTCTTGATCTGACCAGGACCGCGAGACACCGAGCTGGTCAGTGTGGCGTTGAATGAGCCACCGGCCGACGGGATCAGGGTACGCCGGGCGATCGGTACCGAGCTCTCGAGCCCCTTCGCTCCCGTGAACTGCACCGACTCGGGAGCATCGCCGCGAGCCCGCGGGAGGGCGATCCTGAGCGGCACGTTGATCGAGCCGTGAGCCGGAATCGTGACGCGCGCCGACGCCGGGCTCGTCGTGAAGTTCTGGCCGCTCGCCTGGAAGGTCACGGTTCCGGTGTAGGGCCCTGGCGTATCCGGCGCCGTCTGCACGTGGCCGCGCCCGTTGGCCCACACGATCTGGGCGGTCCAGCGTCCAGGCATCGGATGCAAGACCGTGCTGTGCTGTATGTCAGGGCTGGCGTTCGACCCGTTGGAGGCGCCGTAGTCGTACGACATCTGGGCCAACTTGCCGGCCGGATCGGTCAAGATGAACGTCAGGATGTTGTCGTCGCTGTTGGTCGGATCCGGCCAGCGCATGTCGGCATCGAGCACGCTGGTGCCCCTCGGCACCTTGAAGGTGATCGGTGCCGCCGCGGTCGCCCCCTGGGCGGGAATCGGCGCCCTCGGAGACGGGGCGCTAACGTTCTCGGTGACGGGCTTGCCGAAGCTCGTCTCGGCGCCAAGCATCCGGTAAGTACCGGTGACCCTTTCGGCGTTGGAGGAGGTGTTGTACAGGCTGACCGACTGGGCGACCGTCGAGCCGCCCCGACCCTGCACGTCGAGCTGGGTAGGGTTGGCCACCAATCCGGGAGCGTTGGAATTCGTCTTCGACGTGCCCGGCGCAGACGTGCCCGGCATCTGGCGGGCCGCCTCAACGGCCGCGTACACGTTCAGGAGGCCGGCGCCCTGCTGGTCTGCATCGGCCCCGATGTCGGTTGCCGTGCTGGTGAGGATCTCCTTCACCTGGGCTGGCGTCGGCGTGGCACCCCCGTGGGTGTCACGGTAGGCCTGGATCACGTCGGCGGCGGCGCCGGAGATGAAGGGGGCCGACTCGCTGGTGCCGCCAAAGGCCTCGGTCGGCAATGGCGGTACCTGGCCGGCGCCGGCGGCAGCAAGCGCCAGATAGCCGGGGGCGGCCAGGTCCACGACGGCGCCATTGGGAGCGGTGCCGCCGGACGACAAGGTCGTCATGTTGTCGTCCTCCCAACCCTTCGTGTAGCCATCGGCCTGGGCGAGGAGCCTGAGGTCGTTCGTCCCAGCAGCGTCGATGACGTTGGGGTCATCGGCGGGAGCCTCGACCGTGCCAGACGAGCCGCTGTCGCCCGCGCTCTCGACCACGACAACGCCCGCTTGCACCATGGCGTCGTTCGTCGGCTCGAGCAGGTCGTCGTTTGCACCCGGCAGAGCGCCAAAGCCGTAGGACTCCGACACGACGTTGACACCCTCGTTCACCGCCTGCTGCAGCCCGGCGATGACCTGCGACTCGGGAGCCACGATTTGGCCCAGCGAGTTCGTGTCGGTGAAGAAGCCGGTGGTGACAAGGGAGGCGCCGGTGGCGTCACCCACGATTCGGAAGCTGCAGCGCGCCGGGAAGTTCGAGAACGGCAGCTGGGACGCGTAGCTGTAGGTGACCGTGCCCTGGGCGCCGATCGTTGACACGTCTCCGTTGAACTCGTCGCTGAAGACGTTCTCGGTCGGATCCGGGGCATCGATGATCACGTGCTGCCCGTTGGGCCGGATCATGTTGGGGTTCCCGGCCAACGAGTCGGCGTCGACGTTCCCAACGATGACGCCCTGGCCCGTCGCGATCGCGGACGCTTCGTTTGGATCGGTCGGGTTGTTGGACGCGTCGTGGATGCTGGTCAGAGCCTCGGGCTCCAGCAACGGTTTGCGGGGAGACGAATTGCACAACTTCTGACCGTCGGCCGCCGTTGCTGGAATGGTCGACTTTCGTGCTCGGGATGCGGCCACCGTGTTCGTGTTCGAGCTGCCTTCTCCGATGATCACGGTTGCATCGGGGACGACGGCCTTGACGCCGGCGTTGTGGCTCAGTGCCTGTGCCTCGGCCGCAGGCATTGACGCCGCGACAGCGTTGATCAGCGAAAGGGTCGTGATGTGCGCGGCCCCGACCTGCTTCAGCTGCGCTACGAGGGGAGCCTGCATGGACGCGGCCGTTGTCTCTCGGGCCCTCCGGTGGGCTCTGTTCGCCGGCAGATTTGCGAGCTGGTCGTCGAACACGACCACCATGCGCTCTCGCTTGCCGGACGAGCGCACCTTGACCTGACTCGAGCTTAACCTGGAAAAGCTAGGCCTCGCCACACTGGCTCGGGTGGTCGAGCCGGCTGCTGCCGAGCCGACGCCCGCGATCGCTGTGACCGCGGCCGCACCGATCACCGAAGCAACCTTACGAGGGGTCAAGGACATTCTGCTGTCTCCATTCCCCGGTCCGCTCTGGTCGCTACGCGCACGCGTAGCCCGGCGCCGGGTTACCCCTCCCACGCCCGATCTAAACTCGGCCGTCGGCCTGGCAAGCCGTTAGAGCCGCGCTGGGTCGAAATTCGCCGACGACCAGCCCGCTGACGAGCCGACACCACCCTTGCGACGCTGGCGTCTACGCCCGCGCCCGCGGCCAGCGTCACGACACTTGGGTCGACTCGTTGATCCTCGACTCGTGGTGCTGCGGGTTGGCCCGTTATCCAAAGATGCGCCAGAGCTTTGGGTAAGAGGCGAATACCTCAAGGTTGGCTACGCCGGATCGCTATCCAAACTTACGGTGCTAACCTTGGGTATGGAATCGGATGCTCAAAGTTGGCGAGAAATCCCGTCGTGGCGATCTTGTCGACCGGCGGTGGACGGCAAGCCCTACCGCAGCCGGGGGTCGGTCCGCAAGGCGCGACTTCATTTATCAGGCCTATGTCCCTTCAGCGATTGCTGAGGAGGACTTTCTCCTGGCTTCGGACGTCGCTGCCGCCGCCGCGAATGCCGAGCAGGCATGCCGCGGGCTGAACGAAGATCCACCTGCGCTCGCGAACCTTGAGGCGCTCGCTCGCCAGCTGCTGCGTGCCGAGTCAGTTGCCTCATCCCGGATCGAGGGACTGGTCCTTTCGCATAGGAGGCTCGCGAAAGCAGCGTTCTCGCACGACGTGCGCGATATCACCGCCCAAAGCGTTCTCGCGAACATTGCCGCACTTGAGCGAGCTGTCGTTCTCGCGACCGAGGTCGACGGTCTGAAGCGCGAGCACATTAGTGAGCTACATCGTCAGCTGTTCGATGGAACTCGCGACGAGCATCTCGGTGGCGTCGTTCGTGAGGAGCAGAACTGGATCGGCGGTGCAGCCTCGAGTCCCCGCAACGCGGAATTCGTTCCTCCGCCGCACGAGTTGGTCAATCGTTTGCTTGACGATCTGTGTGCATTCAGTAACCGCGTGGACCTTCCCGCTGTGATTCAGGCAGCGATCGCGCATGCCCAGTTCGAAACAATCCATCCTTTCCACGACGGGAATGGCCGCGTCGGGAGAGCCTTGATCCTGATCATCCTTCGGCGGCGTGGCTTGGCCCCGCGGTACCTCCCGCCGGTCAGCCTCGGGCTCGCGGGCTACGGCGATCGATATGTCGCTGGGCTGACAAGCTGGCGTCGAGGTGACGAAGAGGATTGGTACACCGTCTTCAATGAGGCCCTCTATCGGGCATCGGTTGGAGCCCACAAGTTCGCCGGCCGGGTGGCAGATCTCCAACGCCGTTGGATCGAGTTGGCAGGAGATCCCCGCCGAGGCTCGGGACCGCGGCGCCTCATCGAGTTGCTCCCGTCACAGCCGATGGTCAACGTCAAGACTGTGAGCGAGGCGCTCGGGGGGAGCGACGAGCAGGCCAGGCTCGCGATCCTCCGCCTAGACCAAGCTGGTGTTATCAGCCAGACCACCGTCGGGCGTCGGAACCGAGCGTGGGAATCGGTGGGCCTGTTCGATCTACTTGACACCTTCGAGCGAGAACTCGGGCGGGCTGAGCGCACGCCTCGACCGACTCACCGGTAGTTCCCTTGAGACCGTCAGCTCACGAACGAATGGCTCATCGACCTCGAGTGCGAGAAGGGCACCAAGCGATCAACTCTCGTCCACCATCGATGGATGGTCACCGAGCCGGGTCGGCCACACCGTCGCTGCAAAAGCCGGTCACCAGGGCTGCTGATGTCGGCGCTCGGTGACCTCCGATCGCCGACATCACAACGCGCGAGTTCGGCACCTTCCTGCGCGAACTCGACAACCGCGATGCGAGGCGCGGACCGTCAACCGATTTCGGCGGCTCATCTCGACCGCGTTCAACTGCGCGATGCGCGCACTCCACAGCATCGAAGCGAGGCGGCGCACCTGAGCGGGCCGCTTGCCTCGCGCGCCCGAAGGGATGTTGCAGCCAATCGCGCGCGAGACTAGGAAGGAGCCGCTGGCAGACGACAGATCACGATGACTCCAGCGGCGCGAGTCCGGCCCGCGCAAACGCCACGACGGTGTAGACGTGCATCGGCCAAGCGCGGCGGGACACATGGGAGCACGGGACCCACCTTGAGCGCGTGCTGCGCGATCTCACGTGAGCGAGGAGTGCCAGATCGGCCTCCTCGCAGCAATCCCGGCCGCCCGCCGGAGGTTGTGGTGGCGAATCCGCTGCTGAGAGGTATCGTGTCGGCGATGTTCGCGCGCGCTGATCGCCGGACGGTGATGCGATGCTTGATCCGGGCGGCACTGACGCCTGCGGCCGCGTTTGCTGTGCATCAGTTGCGCTACATGCTGGCCTACGGCGGCAACGCCAGTGTCGAGCTAACGCGCCAGGGCCACTCGTACCTGCACTCGGTGGTGCCCTGGGTTGTGTTGGCGATGGGCGTCGCGGCTGGAGGTTTCTTGTGGGCGCTGGGGCGCGCGCTGGCGGGTCAGAGATCGGTGCCGCGTTACACGCTTTCGTTGGCGGCGTTGTGGGCTGTGTGTTCGGTCTGCCTGATCGGTATTTACGTGGCGCAGGAGTTTCTCGAGGGGCTTTTCGCGACCGGCCATCCCGCCGGGCTGGCGGGCATTTTCGGCTTTGGCGGCTGGTGGTCGATTCCCGCGGCGGTGTGCCTGGGCCTGGTTTTGGCGGCAATCCTCCACGGCGCCCGCTGGGTGCTGGACGAGATCGCCCAGCGATTCGTTGGCGCGCTCACCGCGCGCGTGCGGCGCCCTTGCAAGCCGCTTCGTTCTCGCGATGCGCTGTTGCCGCGGCTCTCGCCGCTGGCTGAGGGTTGGTCGGGCCGAGGTCCTCCGAGCTAGATCGCCCGCACCGCGTATCCCGATCGCGGCCGTTGTGGCCGTCGGTTGGCACGTGGTTCGCAAGCTCCGCCAGCGATTCGCTTGCTCTGGAACGGCCGGCTGCCTTCAGCGCCGATCTGGGCAGAGCGAGTAGCTGCGCGCGCAAGAGAGGCCTTGTCCAGACCCGCGCAGGCTGCACGTCCGCGGCCCGTGGGCACCCACCGATTTCAGAGGAGAACTACCAACGTGAAGCGCAGATCTTCATTGTTTAGACGACTGGCCGCGATCGCCGGGGCGTTAGCGCTGCTGGCGATCGCTCCGGCAGCCGCGTCGGCGCATGCCCGGGTCAGCCCCGCGGTGTCGGTGTCGGGAAAGCTGCAGCTGTATAGCCTCGCGGTGCCAACCGAGAAGAGCGGGTTGACTACCAGCAAGATCGTGATGACCGTCCCCAGCGGTTTCGGGATCGACTCGTTCGTGCCGCCGCCCCCCGGCTGGCGAATGCACGTCGCGCAGACCGGCTCTGGCGACAGCGCGGTGGTCACGAAGGTGACCTGGACCGGGGGCAAGACCCCGACCGGAGAGGACTCGTTGTTTCAGTTCCTGGCCCAACCCGCGTCGTCTAAGACGTATACGTTCCAGGTCGAGCAGACATACTCGGATGGGTCGATCGTCAACTGGGCCGGGCCTGAGTCCTCGGCAGCACCAGCTCCGACGATACAGGCGTCAACCTCACTCGGCGGTGGAGGCGTGTCGCTGCTGACGATCATCGCACTGGTGATCGGAGCGCTCGGCTTACTGGCCGGCGGCTTCGCGCTGATCGGTGGTGGTTCGCGAGAGCGGGCGCTGGCATGACCCGGTGGGGGCGGAGCGCGGTAACGCTGGCCGTTGTTGCGGCTGGATTGATGCTACCGAGCGCGGCGGCGGCGCACGCGTATTTGGTCAGGACGGTTCCGGCCGCGAGCGTGGTGCTCAACGCTCCGCCCCCGAACATCCAGCTGACCTACGACGAGGCCGTCGAGCCGCGGTTCGCGATCATCTCGGTCACCAACGCTTCGGGGCGGCAGGAGACGACGGCGCCTGTCGCTCGTTCGCACTCGAACCCGGACACGTTGGTGGTGCCGCTGCGTCCGCATCTCCCGGAGGGTTGGTATCTGATCTATTGGCGAGCGATCTCAGTCGACGGCCATCCGGTATCAGGCGCCTTCACGTATGCGGTGGGTCCGAATCCCGGGCCGGCGCCGCAGTTCAAGGTGCCGAACATCTCCGCGACGGCGACCACGCCGCAGCTGCTGATCGGGCGTTGGGTCATGTTCCTGTCGTTGATGGGGGCGATCGGGCTGCTCGCGCTTCGGCTGATGATCGCCCGGCCGCTTCGGCGAAGGGTGAAGGGCACGAGCCTGCGCCCAATCTCGATCGCGTTTGTTGTCGCGTCGGTGGTGGGGTTGATCGCCATCCCCGTATACCTGGACCTATCGACGGCGAACGACTCGCTGCGCTCCGTGTTCGATCTGAGCGCGCTGGTGCCGTTGTTTCGGGTTACAGCGTTCGGACGGGCGATCGTCGATCTTGAGCTCTGCTTCGCGCTATTCGCCGTCGCCGGCTGGATTACGCTGTGGCTCGATCGGCCCGAGCGCGAGCACCGCTCGATCGCCGAGTTGACCGCCACCTGCGGCGCTCTGCTCGCGGCGGCGGCGGTGCTGATCGTTCCGGGCGCGGCCGGGCACGCGGCTCAGACCTCGCCTCGGGGTCTAACACTGGCGTTCGATTGGCTTCATCTCGCCGCCGGATCGGTGTGGTTCGGCGGGCTGGTCGGACTGCTGGTCCTGTGGCGCAGCCTCCCAGCCGGGCGGCGAGTCACGGGGCTGTCGGTCGTGGTGCCTCGGTTCTCGAACGTCGCACTCGGTTCGGTAGCGCTGCTCGGGGCGAGCGGAATCGGCGAGGCGATCAACCACATGCCGGCGGTGAACGCGCTATGGGAGACCGGCTACGGCCAGGCGATTCTCGTCAAGACCGGGCTCTTCGGCGGCTTCGCTGCTGCTCGCTTCGGGCAACCTCCTGCGCTCCACGCCCGGCCTCGTCGCCGCCCGCGACCGGCCAGACGGCGGTGGCCATGCGGCGGGATTGCTGCGCGTGCTGGTGAGCGGCGAGGCGGTCATCATCGCCGGCGCGATCTTCGCCGCGGCCCTGCTCTCCAGCCTCGCGCCGCCGCCGCCGGCGTTCGCGCTTGAAAACTCGGCGATCGCGAAGGTTGGCCCCGGTCGCGTTGCCCAGACGGTGCATCACGCGGGTTACGAGCTGCAGGTGCTGGTCTCCCCCGAACAAGGCCGCCGCCCCCGACTCGTTCGCGCTGCGCCTCACCAAGGGCGGCCAGCCAGTCCGCGGAGCCAACGTGACCCTGACCTTCAACCACCTCGAGATGCAGATGCCCACTGCAGGAATACCAGCTCACCGAGACTCAGCCCGGCGTGTACTCGCGCGCCGCACCCGCGCTGGTCATGGTCGGCAAGTGGGGGCTCGCCTTCCAAATCACACCGAAGAGCGGGCCGCCGTTCACCGCACTGATCGTCGACCAAGCAGATGGATGAGGAGGCCCCTTGACCGGCCACGACAGCACAGACCAACAAGCGCCCCCTGACTCGGAGGGTTCGGGGCGTATCCGCCTGCGCCTGTTTGCCGCAGCCGTCGCGATCGGGGCCGGTGTTGCCGCGCTGATCGTGGCCATCGTTCTAGTCCGAGGCGTCCTGGCATAAGCGAAACGACCCGCCTGCGCGCAACCCCCGAGGCTCGTCGAGGGCCGGCAACCGGCGGCCAATGGTCCCGCAGGAGGTGGTGCTCGTCGCCATGAACGCGATCGTGATGGTGCTCGCTGCGTCGGCGTGACGGTGTGAATGCTGAACGTGATTTCAGGACAGCATTGATTGCTCGTGCCTATCAGTCGCCGGCGAGCGCGGTCGGTAGGTGTTGGGTGCGCTGTGGCGGGTCGTTGAGGATCAGCTGGGGAATTGTTACGAGCCGGTAACCGCGAGCGCGCAGCCCACGGACGATCATTGGCAGCGCGGCGATCGTCTGCGTGCGGTCACCGCCCGCGTCGTGCATCAGAATGATCGCTCCTGGCCGCGCTCGCGCGAGAGCGTTGTGGACGATCACGCTGACGCCCGGTCGTAGATAGTCGTCGGTGTCCACAGTCCAGAGCACCATCAGCATGTGCTCCTGGCGCAGGATCGCGAGCGTCGCCGAGTTGTAGGAGCCGTATGGCGGTCGCCACAGACGCGGGAACGGCCCCCCGTACTTTTGAACCCACTGAGTCTGATCGACGATCTGGCTCCGCTGAGCCGCGGGCGACAGCTCCGCCATCATTGGGTGCGTCTCGGTATGGTCGCCGATCGCGTCGCCCATCTGGAGCTCGCGAGAGGCTGAGTCGTGGAACCACTGGAACATGAAGCCGATCTCGAAGAACGTCGCCTGCACGTGTAGCCGCTGTAGCTGATCCAGCAGCCGCGGCGTGTACGGGCCGGGCCCGTCGTCGAACGTCAGCGCGATCTCCCGCCGCTCGGTTCCACCGGCCGAGATGAACGGCTGGCGTGCGAGCAGCCGATCGATCGCCCTGTCCTCCGCCAACTCGGTGCTAACGCTAGATGCGGGGCGATGTCGCCCGCCCGCAAGGGCGCTGCTGCTGGTCGCGGGGCGACGTTGGCCTTGGACGTGGGCTGGGGCTGCCGCCCAGCGACGCGAACAACACGACGAGCACGATCGCGACAGCGAGACAACGTCAACGCCGTCGCTCGGCGACGTCTGATCTGTGCCCGGCGGCGCGCGCTGCGACGGCGCGCGCTTGGACCCGCGTGTGTGCGCGCCCGGGGGCTCACGCCGAGTCCCTCAGCGTGCCAACGTGCTCGCTCATCCGTGCAGCGCACCAGCCGCGCTGATGAGAGCTCATGCCGGCCAGGACCCGGATGAGGCCTTCAAATAGATCAACCGCAGTCCGGCGGTACTCGTACTCATCTGTCCTCCTGTCGATATCGAGGAAACGCCTTCTGGAAGCACGGCCGGCCACCAACCGCGCGCGCAGCACGCACGGGCGCGACTCTCGACCATCTCGCCCCTACGCGCACCAGAGCAAGCAATTCGGCATCGTGCTCGCAGCGACGAGCACGGATGCCTCAGCTATACCGGCGGACCCCGATCCGACCAGCCCCCCACCAATGGCGCCAGCTTCACCGTCACCACGTCGCGCGGACGCGGCATCACTCGCGCCGGTCCGGTCCAAGCACGGCTTCTCCGAACGCGCCTGCGTGCGACCTCGCGTAGAACCCAGCAAGCGCCATGGAACCACGCCGCGAGCATCAGCCCGACACCGACGGCCGCTGGAATCGCCCACCAGCCGCCGTAGCCAAAGATCCCTACCAGCCCGGCAGGATGGCCGGCCGCGAACACCCCCTCCAGAAACTCCTGGAAGACGAAGATCGCGACCAGGCACACCGAACATGCCAACCACATGCCGCCGAATGACAGGGTGTAACTAGGCAACGAGGCGTGCCCCGCAAACGCGCGCCCCAACTCCCGCAGGAACCCGCCGGCAGCCACCGCGAGCAGCAGCACAATCCAGGGCACGACCGAATGTAGATACGAATGCCCGGTCCGCTGAAGCTCGGCCCCGGCAGCCCCACCAAACGCCAGTACATAGCGCAATTGGTGCACGGCAAACGCCGCTGGCGCGAGCAGAGCGACCTGACCGAACGATACGAGCCGGCCCGCCGGTTTCATCCGCATCGGAGCGCTCGCGAGCTGCTAATCGTCGATCGATCGCGCGCGATGAAGAAGGACGTCGCTCTCAGCAGGACCAACACGCCCATACCTGCTGCCGCATAGCTACCGATGTCCTCATCAGTCCGTTCGCATGATCGTACCGCGAGGGGAACCGGGAACGGGGTATTGAAGCCAGCCGACATCGGTTGTCGCGCGCGACGGAGCGATTTCTGACGTAGAGGTGGCTTTCGCTGTAGCCAGTGACGACGGCGGGCGGGCGATCCACTACCACGACGGGTTGCGATTTGGCGCTTGCTCCGTCTCGTTGGGAATTAGCCATCATCCGCCCTAGGAACGAGACTGAATCTCATTCCCGTGATATGTTGTCAGCTCAGCAAGGCCGTCGCTCGCCTTGCCACCCGTGAGCCTAGGAGGGCGTCGTGCTTCGAGTGCTGTTGCGTTTCGTGCCGGTACTTGTCAGCGCGACCTGTGCGCTTGGGCTCGCGGCGTGTGGCGGCGGCGCTGCAGGGTCGACCGATGGTTCCTCGTCCGGGAGGTTGCAGGTCGTCGCGGCGGAGAACTTCTGGGGGAGCATCGCCGCGCAGCTGGGTGGGCAGAAGGTGTCGGTGCAGAGCATCATCGTGAATCCGAGCACCGATCCGCATTCGTATGAGCCGACGGCTTCGGATGGGGTCGCGCTCGCGAAATCTCAGATCGCGATCGTGAACGGGATCGGCTATGACGCGTGGGCGTCGAAGCTGCTCGCCGCGAACCCGTCGAGCTCGCGGAAGGTCCTGAACGTCGGAGATCTGCTCGGACTAGTGGAGGGGGACAACCCGCACCAGTGGTACTCGCCGTCCTCGGTTCAGCGGGTGATCGATCAGATCGTCGCCGACTACAAACAGCTCGACCCGAAGGACAGCGCGTACTTCGACCGTCAGCGCACAACCTTCGAGACCAAGGGCCTGGCCGAGTACAACAAAATGATCGCCACGATCCGCGCGCGCTACGCCGGGGTGCCGGTGGGCTACAGCGAAAGCATCTTCCAGCCGCTCGGGGAGGCGCTCGGGCTGAAGCTGCTGACGCCATACAGCTTCGCGAAGGCGATCGCCGAGGGGACTGACGTGAGCGCGGCCGACAAGCAGACCGTCGACATCCAGGCGCAGAAGAGGCTGATCAGGGTGTGGGTTTATAACAGCCAGAACGCAACCCCGGACGTGCAGCGCGTCAACCAGCTCGCCCGCGCGGCACATATTCCGATCACGACGATCACCGAGACGCTCTCACCGGCCTCGGCTACCTTCGAGCAATGGCAAGTCGCGGAGCTGCAGAACCTCCAGCGGGCCCTTCACGAGGCGACGGGTCGGTGAGTCGTACGCCAATGGTCGACGCGGCGCCCGTTGCCCACGACGGAACCCTCGGGTCGGCGCGTTCCTCGGTGCCAGTGGTGCGGCTGCGCGGCGCGCAGGCCCGGATCGGTCCCAACACGGTCTGGAGCGGCGTGGAGTTCGAGATCGCGGAGGGAGAGTTCGCGGCGATCCTCGGACCGAACGGGTCAGGAAAGACGACCCTGCTGCGGGTGCTGCTCGGCCACCTGCCGCTCACCGCCGGCACGGCGACTGTGCTCGGTCGCGCGCCGGGCGAGGCGAGCGGTCAGATCGGCTACCTGCCCCAACGCCGCCACTTCGACGCGAGCATCAGAATCCGCGGCATCGACCTGGTCAGATTCGGGCTCGACGGCGCCCGGTGGGGACTGCCGCTGCGGCGCTCCTGGCGTGAACGGGTGCAGGAAGTGATCGCGCTGGTCGGTGCCGGGGAGTACGCGAGCCGGCCGATCGGCCGGCTCTCCGGCGGCGAGCAGCAACGGCTGCTGATCGCCCAGGCGCTGATCAGCCGTCCGAAGGTGCTGATCCTCGACGAGCCATTGGACAGCCTCGACCTGCCCAATCAGACCGCGGTCGCGGCGCTGCTCGCGCGGATCTCCCGCCAGCAGGGCGTCACCGTGCTGCTGGTCGCGCACGACGTCAACCCGCTGCTCACCTACCTCGACCGGGTCGTCTATTTCGGAGCCGGGAACGCAGCTGTCGGCACCCCGAGCGACGTGATCACGGCGGAGACGCTGACCCGTCTCTACGGCGTTCCGGTTGAGGTGCTGCAGGCCGCCGACGGGCGGCTCGTCGTGGTCGGGCTTCCCGAGGCGCCCGCGCATCACAGCGACCGCCACGAGCATCACGAGCATGGGTAGCCACCTTCCGATCGCTGCCCTTTCGGTCGATCTGATCTGGGACTTCCGGCAGCTAACCGCCTACCCGTTCATGGTCAATGCGCTCGAGGCCGGGACGATCGTGGCGGTGATGGCCGGCGTGGTCGGCTGGTTCATGGTGCTGCGCCGTGAGACGTTCGCTGGGCACACGCTGTCGGTGATGGCGTTCCCCGGCGCGACGTTCGCGCTGCTGCTCGGGCTATCCGCCGCCGTCGGCTACTACACCTTCTGCGGCGCCTGCGCATTGGTGATCGGCGCGGCCGCCACCGGCAGACGACACCACCGCAGCGAGGAATCCGCGGTTACCGGCGCCGTCCAGGCATTCGGGCTGGCGTGTGGGTTCCTGTTCCTCAGCCTCTACCACGGAGTCCTCGCCGGCTATGAGAATCTGCTGTTCGGGGACTTCCTAGGGATTACCCGCGGACAAGTGCTAACGCTCGCGATCGTCTGCGTCCTGGCATTGGGGTTCTTCGCGGTCGTCGGCCGGCCGCTGCTGTTCGCCTCGGTCGACGAGCCAGTCGCGCGCGCCGGTGGCGTTCCTGTCCGCCGGGTCTCGCTCGCGTTCATGCTCGCGCTCGGCCTGACCGTCGCCGCGACGGCCCAGATCACCGGCGCTCTGCTGGTGTTCGCACTGCTGGTCGCGCCAGCCGCGACCGCGCAGCTGATCACCCCGCGGATCGGCGCCAGCCTGATCGTGACGGTGCTGCTCGGCGTCGCGATCACATGGATCGGACTCGCGCTCGCCTATTTCTACAACTATCCCGTCGGCTTCTACATCACCGCGGTCGCGTTCGCCGTCTACGTGATCGCCCGGCTCGCTCGCGCGGCGATCGACCATCCGACCCTACTCCACGGCCGCTCCCGCGCCGCCCAGATGCCCACCTGATGTTCGCGCAGGAGTTCGTCCGCAACGCCTGGCTCGCCGGCACCGCGATCGCGCTTGCGAGTGGCCTGATCGGCTATTTCGTCGTGCTGCGCGCTCAGGTGTTCGCCGGCGACGCGCTCAGCCACGTCGCGTTCACCGGCGCGCTCGCCGCAGCCGCCGCCGGGATCGACGTCCGCATTGGCCTGTTCGCCGCGACGATCCTGATCGCGCTGCTGCTCGGCGCCCTCGGCGATCGCTCGAACGCCGACGACGTCACGATCGGGGTCACGTTCGCGGCGATCCTCGGACTCGGGGTGTATTTCCTCGCCCTCTTCAGCGCCGGATCCGGAGGCGGCAACGGCCTTCTCGGAGCCCGCACCCTGTTCGGATCGATCTTCGGACTCAGCGCCAGCGACGCCCTGATCGCCGTGCTGATCGCCGGTGGGATCGTCGCCGTGCTGCTGGCGATCGCCCGACCGCTGCTGTTCGCGAGCGTCGATCCTGCCGTCGCTGGAGCGCGCGGCGTCCCCGTCCACGCGCTCGGGCTGCTACTGCTCGCGTTGCTCGGCGCCACTACAGCGGAAGCCACCCAGGCGATCGGCGCGCTGCTGCTGCTCGGTCTGCTCGCCGCGCCCGCCGGGGCCGCCCAACGACTCACCGCCAACCCATACCACGCGCTGGGACTGTCCGGCGCGATCGCGGTGCTCTGCACCTGGGCCGGGCTGACCCTCAGCTACCTGATCCCGCAGCTACCGCCGAGCTCGGCGATCATCGCCGTCGCCACCGGCATCTACCTGCTCGCGTTCCTGGCCACCAGCGACCTGCGCCACGCCCGCACGCGCGGGCTGCTGACCGTGATCCGCGGGACCGAGAATTAGACTCAGAGAGCATGGCCAGGAAAGACACCGAGAGCTGGGCCGAGCATGCACAACACGTCCTCGCCCGGGCCAAGCACCACACGGGCGCCGCCCGCCAAGCGCTGCTCGAACTGCTCGACACCCAAGCCTGCGCCCTCTCCGCGGTCGAGATCGAAGACGAACTCCGCGCCCGCCAGCGTCCGATCGGGCGAGCCAGCATCTACCGCATCCTCGACGAGCTCGAACGCCTCCACCTCGTCCAAAAGCTCCAAGTCGGACAGGCGATGGCCCGCTACGAACCGATCCGCACCGGCAAAGGCCACCACCACCACCTCGTCTGCGACAACTGCGGCACCGTCACCCCGTTCACCGACCCCGCCCTCGAGACCGCAATCAAGAACCTCGAACGCCGGGTCCCGATGCGCGTCGACGAACACGAAATCGTGCTCCACGGCGCCTGTCGGGCCTGCAGCGACTAGCTCCGCTCGGCCCACCCGGTTCGTCGCCGCATTCCGGTTTCGTCAACGGACCTAATGCGGCGTCACGGTCACTGGGACGCCACCAACGCCGCGCAGCCCGGACGTTGCCTGGCACCGTTGCCTGCGACGCCAACCCAATGACGTGCCGTTCGGCGCGGTGCGTGAACTCTTGCGATTTGCAGGATCGTCCGCCAGTACCCCCAGCCGGATTCGAACCGGCGATCTCCTGCGTGAAAGGCAGGCGTCCTGACCGCTAGACCATGGGGGCTCGGCTCTGATTCTAGGGTGAGTGGTCTGCCCCACCAACCGCGGGTGCGTCATCATCCGTTCCGTCGCGCTGCGTCTCCGCAGTGCGCGATCATCCTCTCAGGCCGCCGTAGCTCAGCTGGCAGAGCAGCGGACTTTTAATCCGAAGGTCGTGGGTTCGATCCCCACCGGCGGCATCGGGAAGTGGCTGGAAATAGGGCGCTTTGTCTTATCGTGCTAGGCGGTCGGCCGCAGAGGTGTCCCGAATATGTCCCGAAGGTCGGGTAGACCTGTCTCGAGATGCCGGCGGCCCAGCCCCCGAGCGGCCACGTCTTCCGCGTCGAGCGCCAGCGCGGGCCAGTCTGGTACGCGAAGTACCGCTTGCCTGACGGACGCCAGATACAGAAGAAGATCGGCCCGGCATGGTCAGGACGAGGCCGGCCACCAGCCGGCTACTACACCAAGCGACTCGCCGAGGACTGGCTACGCGAGGTACTCGATGAGGCCCGGCGCGGAACGCTGCCGGGCGTGACCCGAAGCGGAGCGACGTTTGCGGATGCGGCCGCGGAGTGGCTGCGATTCATCGAGCAGGACCGCGAGCGCAAGCCCTCGACGATCCGGGACTACCGGTCGGTGCTCGAGTCACGACTGCTGCCAGTTTTCGCCCCGATGCCGATCGAGGACATCACGATCGGCGTGATCGAACAATGGCGAGCATCGCTCGGCGAACTCTCGAACCGAAGCAAGAACAAGCTGCTGATCGTCATGCACGGGATCTTCCGTCGCGCCCAAACGATCTACGGCCTCTCTGTCAATCCGCTCGCCCGGATCGAGAAGCACCCCCAGCGTCGAAGCGGTGACATCGAAGTGTTCTCGCCGGAGGAAGTCTGGGGCTTGGTGCGCGCGAGCACCTCAGAGCAGGACGGGGCGATGTTCCTGACCGCGGCGTTCACCGGTCTCCGCATGGGCGAGCTGCTTGCGCTGCACTGGCGCGACGTCGACTTCACCGGCGCGACGATCAGAGTGCGTGCGAGCTACGCCGGTGGCCAGCTGACCACACCCAAGTCGGGCAAGGTCCGAGCTGTGCCGATGGCTCCCGACGTCGCCTCCGCGTTGGCACAACTCGGCCGGCGTAAGTACTGGCTCGGCGATGACGATGTCGTCTTCGCTGGCGAGGCGGGCGGGTACGTCGACGGCTCCACGCTCCGACGTCGGTACAAGGCGACGCTCGAGCGCGCAGGGTTGCGGCCGCTTCGCTTCCACGATCTGCGGCACACGTTCGGGACCCGGATGATCGCCAAGGCGGACATCAGACGGGTCCAGGAGTGGATGGGCCACGCGGACGTCCAAACGACGATGAAGTACCTCCACTACGCGCCACGTGCGGAGGATGCACGGCTGGTGGCCGAGGCCTTCGCTCTGACTGACGCGTCGGCCGGGACCGTCGCGGGGGAACCACGATGACTCGAATCGGCCGTCTCTGAAATGATGAATGGGCCGATTTGCAGGCAGAAGTTCCAAGATGTCACCAAGATGTCGGAAGATGTCCTGGGACCTCCGCGGGTCGTGTTGGCGGGAGAGCTCGTGGCGGTCAGAGAAGCGCTGCGACGGCCGCGATTCTGGGTGGTTCCCGCCGCCATCCGTGCGGAGATCAGCACAGTTGTGCGTGGAGTGTGTTGCTGCTGTTGTTGGGGTGGGACAGGGTGTTGCTGCTGTTGTTGGGGTGGGACAGGCGGTTGGTGGCAGGTGGGACGGCATGGGCGGTTAGAGGGGCGGACCTCTGTTTCTCGTCCGGGTCGTGGGGTGGCTGGTTTGGTCTTGGTTGGCGGGCGAGCAGCGGAGGGGGGCTCGGTTACGACGGGTTGCGGAGCAAGGCCGCGGCGAAACGCGCGGCGGCTGTGGTGCACGATCCTCAGGTTCCCGCGCGCGGGCAAGCGCCATCGCGCAGGGATGCGCGATCGATGCGTCCCGGTCCGCGCGCGCGTGACTCGGTCGTTTCGACGTGCCGGACAGGTGGGCGCTGTCATCGTCGAGCACGGGCGTGTGTGTCGCGCGTGGTCGTGCCGCGCACGGACGCGCGGCCGGCATCGGCGCGCGAGCGAGCCGCAGGAAGCGGCCGCGTCACCAGCAGGCTCTGAGTCAGCTTTGCCGGCGTCTGCGAGCTCGTCTTGCGGGCGTTCCGACGACGACGTGGCCGGAGTCATCGGCAGCTACGCACAGCGCGGGCTTCGCGCATGAGATGCTCTGCACGCCTTGATTGCGCGGCGGGATGATCCTCGTCAACAGCCAGGGAGATCGGGCAGCGGGTGTGGCCGAGACGTTGGCGGCGTCTCCTACCGTCTCGACGCATAGCTTGGTCGAGCCGCACGACACCTGGGGCAGGCTCTCACCAATGTTCGCGGGGAACCGTGCGCGGGTGAATCTCCACGCACCGGCTTCACCGGCGGGGCGTTGGGAGACGTATCGGTTGCCGGCGAAGTCGACCGCCACGCACAGCGATGCGGTTGGGCACGACACGTCCGAGAACCCGTTTGCCGTGTCAATCCGAGCGAACTTCCAGGTCGACGCTCCGCCAGTGGGATCGGTCGAGACGATCACGTCGCCTTCGGAGTTATCGGCGCTATCGACGGCAACGCACAGCGACGCGGTCGGACACGAGATCCCGGTCAGGTCGGCAACGCAATCGCTCCCCGGGCCGTCCTTTCCGCACTCGGAGGGAACGGATGTCGGGACCGTGTAGGTGCTCCACGATCCGGACGTCCGAGCGGTCGGCGTAGTCGACAGCGTCACCCTGCCAGAGCCGCCCGCGGCCACGCACAGCCGCACAGTCGCGCACGACACGCTCGCGAGCCGAGCTGGGACCGAGACCGCCCTCCACGCCGACGCGCGACCCGTCGGATCACCCGAGCTGATCACCTCCCCGCCCGCGACGCCGACACACAGCGCGCGCGAGCGACACGACAACCCAGCCGGGGTTACGACGGTCTTCGGCAGCATGAACCTCCGCCATGCTCGCCGGCCACCGGCCGGATCGCGGGAGACCACGAGATCGCGCCCACCCGCCGCAACACAGACCGGCCCGGCCGCGCACGTGACCGCGCCGAGGCCACCGACGTGCGCCGTTGCCCGCGAGTCGACCAGCCACGGCGAGCCCCAACGCAGCAGAGCAGACGCCCGCGCCACCGATGGTGCGAGACAGCCTGCCATCACCAACACACACGCGACCAACAGAGCTCGCCCGCCACACGCACGACCCGCCGCCCGGCCACCGAGCACCCGTGGCCTACACACGACCATCTCTCCCATCGGCACTGCGAGCTTCCTCATCCCCGCTCCGCCGAAGTCGAGTTCGACAACAGGAGCCAACGGTTTGCAATGCATCCGCCAGCCAGCATCAGCCCATCATTGCAGAGTCTCGGGCGACCGAGCTGCGTGTCGTCAGTGCTCCGTCCCTCCCGGATTGTCGTTGTAGTCCTGGTCGTACGGCACGCCCTGGCTCGTGTCGTTCACGTTCGCGGCGCACCAACTGGCCGAGCCCTGTCCCGTGAGGACGCAATAGCTCGGCCGCGCCTCTCCGCTCGGAGCGAGCAGGCCTGAGTCCCAGTTGAAGTAGGCTTGGTACTGGTACCAGTACACGCGGAATACCTGAGGTAGGGATGCAAGACTCAGCCATCTTTCCGCAGCGTTCGCTTGCGCAATCGGGCTATCATCAACGCAGGCCGCGTAGGAGCCGTCATCGACCGAGTCCAGATCCGCGTAGCCGCTTCCCGCGTGACAATCCGCTGGCAGATTGTCGGTCAGCCACACGGCACTCTCGGTGAGGAACACTGGGTCGCCTACGAAGCCACTTGCGTTTACCTGATCCACCAAGTAGGAGGCCTCCGGTGTGCTGCTGCCGGACGTATGGCTCTGATCCGGATCGTCGTAGGGGTGGCCGGAGATTGCCTCAGGCCAAATACATGGTGCCGTCCCGGCGTTGCAGTTCACTGCCCAGTCACTTGTTAGGTAGCTCATGTAATTGGGTAGGTAGTCGCCACTCCCACAGGCCGCACCGTGGCGCATAGCTCTCTCGCCAAAGCCGCCGGCGATGATGTCATCCTGGGACGCACCTCCGTATTCATCTCCGATCAGGGCGTCTATGTAGTACTTCGCGGCATCCGAAGCGCAAATGTTGGCTTCGTCCGGCTCGTTGAAGGTCTCATACTCGTGCGCAGTGGCTGAGGCGTTCCAAGTCGTCCTAATCGTATCCACTAAGTACGTGAACGCGCACTCATATTGGGAGTCACTCGGCTGACCCGTGTCACCGCTAACGCCGAGGCCTCCGCCGCTCAGGACAAGGGTGACGTTTAGATGACGCGACGCTGCTGCGATGATCGACCATGCGAGCGTGTCTTGGTTGGCTACCTGCGTCGCCGTGTAACTAGCAGACGTATCGTGTGTACAGGTACTACCGCTAGCGGTAGCAAAGGTATCCCACGGAACGAAGAAGCGGACGTTGCGTACGGGTAGCTTGCTCTGGAGCGTCGCGAAACCTGGCGTATTGAAGCAGTTGAGAAACGCTCCCATAGCGTCGGCAACACCAAACGTGACGCTGCTGGGAGTCGCTGACGGAGTGGTGCTCCTTGCGATCGCAGCCGCAACCGTACTTGGCGATTGAGGCGCTGTGGCACTCAGCGGTAAAGGCGGTGTATCCGGAGTCGGGAAGGTGACGGGCACCGAAGTCATCGGCGGCGCTGGCATGCGCGAGACGACGGACGCTGGTACAGGTGAAACAGGCAACCCGGTTGCTGATGACGGCAATGAGGACTGTGGCCCATCCAACGTGTCAGCCCTAACCTCGGCTGGCGGTCCAAAGATGAGCGCCGCAACCAATATGGCGAGGAGGCAAGATTGGCATAGCCAAGCCGGACGCTCGATCACGCGTATTCGCGGGCTCCACGGATTAGAAGTGCGAGCCGACCACGCCTCCCTGGCCGGCAAGAAGTGTCGGCGGTACGCTAACGATCCACGAGTACGGCGTCAAGACTCCACCGGCTCGCCTACGGGGCGTCGAGAACACGACCTAGTCCGCAGCAGCGCCGTGAGGCCGGACTAGTGAGTGGTTGTTACTGAGTCTTTGGCTGGAGGGCGGCGGCGGACTCGAGGTCGTGCGTTGGCGGTTGCGTATCGACGACGCGCAGCGCGCGAAGTCCAGGGTGGTCTCACGCCCGAGCTGCTGGCTCAGCGTCCCCGGTAGGACTCGCCGGGATTCACACCATTGGCAGTCAAGCCAGCGCTGGCTGCGTCAGCTAGGCACTGGTTTGGATCAGGATCGCCGATCCGGACACCATCGGGACCGAAGGCAAGTGCACGGACAGGTGATTACCTGGAATAGCAGCTAGCTACTCGACCCCCTATGAGCCAGCCGGGTTTCGGGGAGGCTTCGCATCGAGGACGATCTGTTCTCGGGGCGGGGGACCCTCCAGCGATGCGAGAAGGACGGAAGTACCCTCAAGAGTTCATCGATCGCGTTGCGCGCCTTGCCATCGAGTCTGGTCGGCCCGCGCGGCATGGTGCGACTGATCTCGGGATTCACCAGGAGACGTCGAGAAGGCACGTGCCGCGGCGGAGGGCGATGGTGGCCTGCGGCCGGGTCCGGCGACCGGCGAGGAGCGTGAGGAGATGAAGCGGCTCACAGCAGGTGGACCGATGAACGGGGGCCGCTCAGACGTACTACTGCAAACCGCTCTACACCTACGTTGGAGACCTCAAGCCTGGACAGATGAATGGAACGAACGTGCTTCATGTCGGCGCCGGTGGAAAACTGACCCTCCTTCGCCGGTTGAGATTTGACCCCTCGTCGGACGGTGGGCGGAGGCGTCCGGGGTTTGGTTGAGCCTGGCTTGGTCATCGTGATCGAGTGCCAGGAGGAGGCGTGCTGGACGTGGAGCGTTGGGCTGAACTTCGTCGGGAGCACTTCGTTCGTGGCGTGTCGATCAAGGAGTTGGTCCGGCGGACGGGGTTGTCGCGGAATACGGTGCGTGCGGCGTTGCGGTCGGATGCGCCGCCAGCGTTCAGCGTGCCGGAGCGGCCGTCGATGCTGGAGCCGTTCAAGGATGAGATCCACCGGCTGTTGAAGGACGATCCGAAGCTTTCTGGGGTCAGGGTCCGGGAGTTGTTGGAGCCGTTGGGGTTCGTTGGCGGCAAGACGATCGTCGACGATTATCTGCGTGAGGTCCGCCCGATGTTCTTGCGGTCGCGGACGTATCAGCGGACCGTCTATCCGCCGGGTGAGATCTGCCAGTGGGATTTGTGGGAGACGAGCCGGGCTCAGAAGGTCGCCGCGCAGGTAGCGCTGAACCGCATCAAGCCGCCCACGAGGTTCCATCGCTACAGCCGCTGGCGCCTAACCACGCTCCCAACAACGGGCTTACCATGCCTCGCGCAGCCAGCCATCTGCTTTGGAAGCAGCACCGCTGTCCGACCGCTCACGCCGCAAGCGCTTGCGGCTCTGCTTGCCCAGTCCCACGTCCGCATGGGGCGCGTATTGTGCGACGGCGCCGCCGATCAACCGATCGCTACATGCAGCGGATCGGCGACGATTCCCGGATACGAGCTGGGGGCCATCGCCGCCACCGAGCGCCCCGTCCACCCCGACCAGCGTCTGGGCACGCAGATCATGCTGTTCCCGATCAAACTGTCGTAAGGGCTCCTGCCGGAGGTGGAAGACCCATTCACCGCCTCGGACCGCCTATCGCTTGGATCCACATCGACTACCGAGGACCAGCGGCCCCGGCTCCGACGCGTTGTGCGGAAGACGCGTCGGACACCGCGTGTCCCGAAATATGTCCCGAAGTCAGCAATTCTGACCTGCTCCAACTGCTCTCAGCAGCACCAACCGCTCCGTAAATACTGCAAAAGACCTGCAAAAGACGATCTTTTAATCCGAAGGTCGTGGGTTCGATCCCCACCGGCGGCATCGGGAAGTGGCTGGAAACCGGACAGTTCTGCCAGAGATTGTTTGGCCCGGGGCAATCACCAGCGCTTGGCGCTTAGGGATGCTGGCCGGGTCGAGAGTGATCGTCGGCACGGTCCCGCCCGGGCAGTCAAACTCCGGGGGGCTTCGCCGGAGCCGCGATTTGTGCACGTACGCCCATCCCGGCGAGACTATTGGTCGCGCCGGCGATCCCCGATAGCTGAGTTCGAGCGAATCGAGAGCATTCTCGACCGCGGGTCGCGTCGCTATTCGGCTAGCGTCTCGCCGGAGCCGCCCAGCTCCGCGGGGAAGTCCTTGAGCTTGGGCAGGCCATCTTTGATCGGCAGCACCGTCGACTCGTAGTTGACATGCACTCCCGGCGCGAACGGAAACGAGGGAATCGTCGCCGCGTAGACATCGACCAAATCCCACTGGGGGTGCCGGGTGAGCAAATGGCCGCCGCAGACCTTGCACCATTGGCGATAGCTGCGCTCGTTCTTGTGGTACTCACCAATTTGGTCTTCTCCCTGCGTGACCTTGACCGCTTCGGGCTTCCAGAGCGTGAATGCGTTGACCGGCCCGGCGGACCAGCTCCTGCAGGCGGCGCAGTGGCAGTAGCCGGCGCCGACCGGATCGCCCGTGACGGCAATCCTGACGGCACCGCAGTAGCACTGACCTTCGAAGGTCTTCTCATCCTGGCTCATGAGGCTCTCTCTCATGGGGCGACGCCCCGTAACCCGGTTGCCGGCTCGCAATATCTGCACGCGAGACCCTACACGCGCGACGAGCGCGAGCGGGATCAGGCCGCGTGGCGTCAGGATCACTATCGCCAATAGTCGGTCGGCGCAGCCAACTGTCGGCTACGCAGCGCGGGCGACCGCGACCGCTCACACCCCGCCGCAAGGCTGCACGTCGCCGGCAATCGAGGGGTTCCTGATTGGTCGGGCGCGTCTCGGAAACCCTGTCGGCCGCACCCTCGCGTAGCATCGCTCCATGCGCGCGGTGCAGAGAGGCGTCTGGCACTGGGAGGCGCCCCATCCGGACTGGGCCGGGCCCGAGGGCGAGGCGCTTTGCGAGGGCCTCGCGGCGATGGCCAAGACGCCGAATCAGGCGGCACGCGGTCTGGTCTCCTCCTACGCGATCGACGACGACGATCGCCTGCTGCTGTTCGACCCGTTGGCCGTGCCGCGCGAGATCGAGGAGCTCGCTGCCGGCCGCGAGTCGGTGGTCGTGCTGACCTCGCCGTGGCACGAGCGCGACACGCGTAGCCTCGTGGAGCGACTCAACGCGCCAGTGTTCACACCACCGCCCGACGAAGGCAGCCCCGACGTCGCCTGGCTCCTGGGCGGAGCCAGGAGCGACGCGCACCTGTACTCGGCCGGCGATCGGCTGCCGTTCGGGGTCGAGGCGTTCCCCGGAAGGTTGCCCAACGATGTCGTGCTGTGGGTCGAGAGCCGGCGTGCGGTCATCGCTGGCGATACGCTCGTCGACTTCGGCCAGGGACTCGAGATCCTGGCCGATTGGCTACCCGCAGGCGTGACGCGCGAGCAGGTCGCGAACGGCTTAGAGATGCTGCTCGACCTGCCGGTCGAGGTCGTGCTCGCGACACACGGCGGGCCGACCGACAGAGCGGCCCTCGGTCGCGCGCTCAGCTGACAACTGCGCTCGCTCGCGCACGGACTTGAGCAAGCCGACGCTCCTGGTCACACCCTCAGTGCCGTGCGCAGCTCCGCGGGGAGCTCGCCGAGGGCCTCGGGCTCCGTCGGACGGCGTGCCGCCATCTCCGGGCTCGGCCGCGGTCGCTGGCTCGATGGTCGACAGGGTTGGCCGTTGGCGAGGATCACGCCGTCGCTGCAGTGGGCCTCGATCGCCCCGTCGCCGAACTGCTCCTCATAGAGACGCGCGTACAGGCCACCCTCTGCGAGCAGCTGGTCGTGGGTTCCGCGCTCGACGATCGTGCCGCGATCGATCGCGAAGATCACGTCAGCGTTGCGGATCGTCGAAAGCCGGTGGGCGATCGCGATCGTGGTGCGACGTTGCATCAGCGCCTCCACCGCCTGTTGTACGACGCGCTCGCTCTCGGTGTCCAGCGCCGAGGTGGCCTCATCGAGGATCAGGATCGGCGGGTCTTCCAGGATCACGCGGGCGATAGCCAGTCGTTGACGCTCGCCGCCTGAGAACCGGTAGCCGCGCTCCCCGACCACCGTGTCGTATCCATCCTCGAGGGCGAGGATGCGGTCGTGGATGAAGGCGGCTTTCGCAGCGGCCACAACCTCCTCGTCGGTCGCGTCCGGCCGACCGTAGCTGATGTTGTCGCGCACCGTGCCGCCGAACAGATAGCTCTCCTGGGTCACCACGCCGACCGCGCTCGCGATCGTCCCGGAGGCGAGCGTGCGCACGTCGTGACCGTCGATCTTGACCGCCCCGTGCTCGACGTCGTACAGCCTCGGAACCAGATATGAGATCGTCGTCTTGCCCGCCCCGGATGGTCCAACCAGCGCCGCGAGCTGCCCGGGCGCGACAAGCATCGATACGTCCCGCAACGCCACTTCGGGCGCCATCGGCCCGCCGTCCTCGCCACCGCCATAGCGAAACGACACCTGTTCCAGCGCCACCTCTCCCCGAATCTCGGCCGGTGTCAGACTGAGCGCATCCTCGCGATCGGTGATCAAGGGGTCGAGGTCGATCAGCTCGAAAATCCGTCCGAATAACGCCAGCGACGACTGGACATCAACCGAGACCTGCAGCAATTGGTTGATTGGAATCAGCAGCCGGCTCTGGAGGGTCGTGAACGCCACCAACGTCCCCGCCGACAGCTCCCCGTGCGTGCCCTGCAGACCGGCCACCAGGTACACGAGCGCGGGGCTGATCCCGAAGAACGCCTGCGTGACGGCGAAGAACGAACGGCCGACCATTGCCTGGCGGACCTGCAGCTCGGCCTGATTGGCGTTCTCGATGCGGTAACGGTCGACCTCGTGCGCCTGTCGGCCGAACACCTTGGCCAACAGGATCCCCGACACCGACAAGGTCTCCTGGGTGATCGACTGCATCGAGGCCAGCGAGGCCTGCGCATCGCGCCGCGCTCTCCGCCGTGCGCGTCCGACTCGACGGCTGAACAACACGAACATCGGTGTCACGGCCAGCGATATCGCGGTCAGCAGCGGCGAGAGCACCAGCATCGCGACCACCGACGAGATCAGTGTTACCACGTTGCTCAGGACCGACGATGCGGTCGACGTGATCGTCGCCTGCACACCGCCCACGTCGTTGTCCAGCCTCGACTGAACCTCCCCGCTGCGGGTGGCCGTGTAGAACGCCAGCGAAAGCTTCTCGAGGTGCTCAAACAGCCGGTCGCGCAACTCCTGCAGCACCCGATTGCCCACAACCTCGGTCAGATACACCTGGACGATGTTCAGGACCCCGTTGATGATCGGGATCGCGATCAGCGCTGCCACCAGCGGGTACAGCACGCCGAGGTCGGGGCCGCCCGCAACGAAAAGGGCCTTGTCGAATACCTGGCGGACGAGCAGTGCGCCGATCACGCTCAGCACCGAGGTCGTCAGGATCGTGATGCTGATCAGCGCCAGCGCACCGCGGTGGGGGCGAAACAGGCGCACGACCCTGCGGCCGAGCTTCGGTGGCTCGGCTTGCGAAGCGGACGCGATCATGGCCGCGAGCCTAGTCACCACCGCGGCGGGACCAACCGGCTTGACCCGAGGAGCGCAGCGTTTGAGAGTGGGGACTGCTTGACTTGACTGGCCCGTCGATGGGCGCGTCAATGGCGAGACAAGGAGCGACTGTGAGTAAGGTGCGGGCGGCTCGAACTGCTGGGAGGGGTCGGTGACCGAGCAAAGTCCTGAAGCGAGCAACGGGCCGAGTGGTGACACGGCAGCGCCACCAGCGCCGATGCCGCAGGACAAGGGTGGGTGGCGGGTTGCTCCCGCTCCCGACGGTCGCGGGATGCCGGAGCAGCACAAGCCGCCTCCACCGCACCGGCTCCGTGGCTTCTGGATCTTCGTCGTTGTGCTGCTGGCGTTGAACTGGATCTCAGTGCTGGTGTTCCAGTCGTCGGGCGAGCCGCGGGTGAAAGTGCCCTTTAGCCCGTACTTCCTCGAGCAACTCCAGGCCGATCACATCAGTTCGATCTCGTCGAAGGGCGACACGATCCAGGGCACGTTCACGACGAAGCTCCGATACCCGCCCAACGACACGAAAGTAACCCCGACAACGCTGTTTTCGACCGAGGTGCCGACGTTCTGGAACGACGCCGAATTGACGACCCTATTGCGATCAAAGGGGGTTCAGGTAAATGCGCAATCGACGTCGAAGAGCACCTCGCTGGTGGCCGAAATACTGCTCGGGTTCGGTCCTACGCTTCTGATCATCGGGCTGTTCGTGCTCCTGGCGCGCCGCGCGACGGCCGGCGGAGGGATGGGAGCGCTGGGGAACTTTGGTCGCTCCCAGGCGCGACGGGTCGATCCCGGGAAGATCCGCGTCACGTTTGACGACGTCGCCGGGATCGACGAGGCCAAGGCCGAGCTGACCGAGATCGTCGACTTCTTGCGCACTCCCGAGCGCTACGGACGTCTCGGAGGTCGGATGCCCCACGGCGTGCTCCTGTCTGGCGCGCCGGGGACCGGCAAGACGTTGCTCGCACGCGCGGTTGCCGGCGAGGCCAACGCGGCGTTCTTCTCGATCGCGGCGTCGGAGTTCATCGAGGCGATCGTCGGTGTCGGCGCCGCGCGCGTGCGTGACCTGTTCGCGAAAGCAAAGGAGGCTGCGCCGGCGATCATCTTCATCGATGAGTTGGATGCGATCGGTCGCTCGCGTCAGGGGTCGGCCGGGGTGACGGGTGCCAACGACGAGCGCGAGCAGACGCTGGATCAGATCCTGACTGAGATGGACGGCTTTGACAGCACCGAGGCGGTCGTAGTGCTCGGCGCGACCAATCGGCCCGAGATCCTCGACCCAGCGCTGCTGCGTCCGGGGCGCTTCGACCGCCGCGTCGCCGTGCAGCCTCCCGACCGCACTGGGCGACGCAAGATCCTGGAGGTTCACACGCGATCGACGCCGCTGGCCGACGACGTCGATCTTGACGCGATTGCGTCGTCGACGCCCGGGATGGTCGGAGCCGATCTGGCCAACCTTGCCAACGAGGCCGCGCTGCTCGCGGCGCGGCGAGAACACGACAAGGTGCAGATGGCGGACCTCACCGACTCGCTGGAGAAGATCATGCTCGGCGCCCCGCGTGGCATCGTGCTCAGCCACCAGGATCGCGAGCGCACGGCCTACCACGAGTCCGGCCACGCGCTGGTCGGGATGCTGACGCCGGACGCCGACCCGGTGCGCAAGATCTCGATCATCCCGCGTGGCATGGCGCTCGGGGTGACGCTCTCAACGCCCGATTCCGATCGGGTCTCCTATTCGCGCGAGGAGCTCGAGGCGATGATCAAGGTCGCGCTCGGGGGTCGCGTCGCCGAGGAGATTGTCTTCGGCAAGATCACGACGGGCGCCGAGTCAGACATCCAGCAGCTGACCCAGGTCGCGCGCCAGATGGTCGGCCGATGGGGTATGAGCGACAAGGTGGGGCCGATCGCGGTACTCCCGGCCGAAGCTGCGGGTCCGTTTCTGCCCGGCGTCAGAGAGACCTCCGAGGAGACCGAGCGCCTACTCGACCACGAGGTTCGTCGGATGGTCGACGAAGCGCATGCGGACGTCAGCGGATTGCTCAGCGAACACCGCGAGCAGCTCGACAGCCTCGCTCACGCGCTGCTCGAGGCCGAGACGCTCGACGCTGTCGACGCCTACGCCGCCGCCGGCGTGGAGATGAGGGTCGCGGAGCCGCAGCCCGAAACCGCCTAGAAATCCCCTGGGGCATTGCCGTTGGCGGCGGTGACTGACCGTCTCGCAAACAGATGACCGAAAGCGGGCTGCACGCCCACGTCGTCCGATTCGGGTGACGGGGCCAGGTCTCGTCCTGCGAAGATTCGCGTTGATCCGCATGGCCGATGACCACACACAGAACTCCCGATCGCGGTCTCTCAAGGCGCTCACGGACATCGGTGGTCGCGCCGCCTCGGCTGCGCTAAGACCGCTTACCGGTGCCGTCGGCACCGTCGCCGACGCCGGGATCAGCCTGGAACAGCGGGCGGTCGACCGCCTGCTCGAAGGCGGTGAACTCGAACGGTTGCTCGCCAGCGCCCGTTCGCAAGCGATCGTCGCGCAAGTGATCGAAAGCGAGGGCGCGACGCAATTGATCGAGACGTTCTTCGACAGCGGCCTTTTCAACCGATTCGTCGACCGCTTGTTATCCAGCGACGGCTTGTGGCGGCTCGTCGATGAGATCGCGGCGAGCCCGACCGTCAGGGCGGCGCTCTCGCAGCAGGGGCTCGGCTTCGCCGACGAGGTCGGCGCATCGGTGAGGGCGCGATCGCGAAACGCTGACCGCCGGCTCGAGCGCGGCGCTGCTCGCCTGATGCATCGCCACCGGACGGAGTCGCAGCAGGTCTTGACCCAAGGCGACGAAGATGGACAGCACCCGTAGGTCTCCTGCCGGCAACACGCAGGTCGGGGGAGCGAACGGCTCGTCGGCCCAGCCCCGATCATGCCGACCGGATCCCGCGAGATAGCGACGGACACATCCGATGAGCAGCACAGACAGGTCGCCCGACAGCAGCACAGCGCTCCAGACCACGCCTGCGGAGAACGTCGCGTACGTCGGGCTGATGACACGCATGATCTCTTGGACGGTGGACTTCCTGCTGATCAACGTCGTGGCGATCATCACAGGGCTTGGCTTCCAGCTCGTCGCCTCGATCTTTCCGATCACGAAGAATCTAAAGCCAGTCTTCCTGGCGATCGCCGGTGCCATCTACGTTATTTGGAGTGCCGCGTACTTCGTCGCATTCTGGTCGGTAACGGGCCAGACGCTAGGTTCTCGCCTGATGCAGGTTCGGTTGGTGACGGCGAGCGGGGAGAAGGTCAAGCCAGTCCGCGCATTCGTTCGCTGGATCGGGATGAACCTCGCGATGGTGCCGTTGCCGTGGGGTTTTGTGCCGATCCCATTCAGGCGCCTGGGATTCCCGGACTGGCTTGCCCACACGCGCGTGATCGAGGCCCGACAGCTCTCGCTCGCCGCTGCTAAACGCGACCGGTCGCGGGGCGCACGCAACAGACTCCCCCAAACACCTGCAGCCACCTCACCGAAGCCCGATTCGAGCTCATCCGCTTCGGAGATGACCACCGCGGCACGACTCGCTAGGAGAGGGACCGGCAGCGACCAGTGAACGGGTCGTGGTCCGGCCGTGCAGCGGCGCGCACGGTCGACCTGGGATCGCCCCGTGATCATGCCCGTCGACGGTACGCGACCTCGACGCGCTGCTGTGATGGTTTGACCTCACAAATCGCTGATGGTGATCGTCTAATAGGCATGTCGCCACACGGAGAAGCGACTCCAAGCGATCGCGCTGAGGTATCTGGTCGACCTCTGCCACCAAGAGATCGGCGAGGCCATGCAGATCAGTGAGCCCGCCGCACGTCGCAAAGTGTTCGAGGGTCTCAGACGACTGCGCCGCGAGCTATCCCGGACACGACACAACCCACTGACGATCACTTCACGACAGGGGACCCCATGACGACCACGACAACGATCACTGACGAGATGAACGAACGCGTGAACGCGCTCGATTGGGAGGACCTGACCCGTCAACTCGACGAATGGGGCCACGCGATCACGCCCGCGATACTTGACGCCGGGGAGTGTGCTGAGCTAGCCGAGCTATTCGACGCCGGTCGGTTCCGCTCGACGATCGACATGGCCCGCTATCGGTTCGGCAACGGCCGCTATCGCTACTTCGAGCATCCGCTGCCCGAGGTGATCGCCGGCCTCCGCCGCTCGTTCTATCCGCATCTCGCGCCGATCGCAAACCGCTGGTCCGAGCTGTTGCGCGGCGAAAGCCAGACGTTCCCGCTCGCGCACGAGGAGCTGCTCGAGCTGTGCCACAACGCTGGTCAACATCGACCGACGCCGCTGATCCTCCGCTACCGTCAGGGAGACTGGAACGCGCTCCACCAGGACCTCTACGGGGACGTGTACTTCCCATTTCAGATCCTTACTGTCCTGTCGGTCCGCGGGCGGGACTTCGATGGCGGCGAGTTCGTCCTGCTCGAGCAACGCCCGCGCGCACAGAGCCGCGCCCACGTGATCACCCCGCCCCATGGCGCGGTCGTCATCTTCCCCACCGCGCAGCGCCCGAATCGCGGTAAGACGGGATACCACCGGATCGGAATGCGGCACGGTGTGGCGACCATCACCCGCGGTGAGCGCACCGCCCTCGGAATCATCTTCCACGACGCCAGATGACCTCACATCCCGGCTCGCTCGGAGCGTCTGATCAACGTGAATTCGACATCGCCTACGAGCGCCACGAGATCCGAAAAACGGCTGACGAGCGAACGTGGACCCTCCTGGGCCCGAACGGGCAGCTGTATCAGAGCAAGCGGCCGGGACGTCTCGCCGGCCATCGCCGCAGTCGCATCTATGGCCGGCTGGACTGCCCGTCTGCGCTGCGCGCGATCGCACGCGGTGGATACGTCACCGAGCGCGTCTTCTTCCTAAACGAACGGACGGCACGCGCGGCCGGGTATCGCCCCTGTGGCGTCTGCATGCCAGCCCAATACGCCGATTGGAAGCAACGGCAATGATCTTGATCGGACCGACTTCACAGGCCGGTCACCCTTCCGAGGGCGCCGGCCAATCCAGTCAGCGCTCCTGCTCGGACCAGTAGCGCTCGGCCTCGGCCTCCATCTTCGCCAGCCGCGTGTAGTAGTCGGGGAACTCATTGAGGTGCGCCCGCGCGATCTTGCCGGTCGTGAGCTCGTCGTCGTCGCTGACGTTGGTTGCCGGATCTGCGCTCCCATGCTCAAGCTCCACACCGAGTCCGATCCTGAACTGCTCGACGTCGAATCGGGATCGATCCCACTCGATTCCGATCCGCTCGCCGATCTCGCGCGCCTGGTCGGCTGAGAAACCACGGTTCTGTTCGCTCATCACCTCAGTCTGACGGATGGCCGCCCCCCACCACCCGCTCCCCACACAGCTCCGGTCAGCGGGTATCCAGATCCGCGGAGGTCAAGCGCAGCTCGAGTTCGCCAACCTGCACGATGTCGCCGATGTGCAGCTTCCTGCCGCGGCGCGCCTCTCTCTCGCCGTTGACCAAGACCCGCTCGGTCGAAAGAAGCGTCTTGACTTCGGCACCGCTGTCGATCACCCCTTCGAGCTTGAGCAGCTGACCCAAGGTGATCGTCTCACCCCGAATCCGTACGTCGCGCTTCATCGACAACAAGCTATCGGCACCACGGCTGCTGAGCGCGCCGAACTGGCGAGGTGCTGGTGCAACGGCTAAGCCTGGCTGGTCTGGCGGGCACCGACCCCGACGCCGCTTCGTCGACCCTTAGCGGGGGTCAGCCCGGTGGATATGGTCCTGAGGATGCCGTTCTCGATCGTTGTGCCGGACCAGCTTCAATGGGAGACTCGTCCTCACAAACCGGGCGAGCCCGCTCGTCACGTGGCTGAGCTGGAGGGGCTCGTGGGCTTCGAGCACACACGCGCGAACGTCTGGCGCTATGAGCCCGGTGCACGCGGCCGTCGCCACGTGCACGACGAGCAAGAGGAGACGTTCGTTGTTCTGGCCGGGCGCCTGACGATGTATCTCGGGGAGCCGCCTGAGCGCCACGTAGTTCCGGTGGGTGGGATCATCCACGTGCAGGCCGGGACGCCCCTGCAGAGCGTCAACGAGGGCGAGGAGGACCTCGTCGTCTACGCCTACGGGTATCCACCCGACGAACGGGCCACGCTGCTACCGCCGGTGGTGTAGGTGTTGACAGGTACAAGTCAGTGACGCTGACGCGCGTAGCGAGCCGCCGGCGAGGACGGTCAGCGCCGGGCGAGGCGGCGTCCGCTCTCAGTGTCAGGCGGGGTGTAGTTGAGCTCGAAGTGGTGATACAGCGCGGACTCATCGGCCTGCGAGAGCTCCTCGCCGTGCTGCTCGATGTTCGGCGCGGACTCGACCTGCGCCTTGGAAACCGCTACCTGAAGGTCATCAGGACGCACCGTGATGCCGCCCAGCGGCACAAAAGTCAGATGGCGGCCGATGAAGCCCTCCTTGACGGTGGCGAACTGCGGCTCGTCGTTCTCGATGTCGACGTAGACCTCCTGCAGCTTGCCGATCTTCTCGCCGTCACGATCGATCAGCATCTTGCCGTGCCACTCGGCAACGTTGTAATGGTCAGCCTGCTCGTCGGTCATCCGCAGCCTCCTAGTCCTTCCTCACCGCCTTACGGTCATCCATCTTAGAAGCCGGCTTCGCCGCGTCATCCGCTCGACCCGTAGGACCCGACGACGGTCGCGGCGCTTGGCGTCGGCTGCTCGACGCAGCGCTCGGCGAGGTCGCGCTGGAACTCTGCGAAGGCAGGGAGCGTCACCAGCGGGTTCTCGGCATCGTCAAGGCGGGCGACGTGCACGAAGCTGACGCCATCGGCGAGTCGGTAGGTCGTATAAGCGAAGTCGTTCGGCTCGAGTTCGGCCAGCGACGCGAAGACCGCTCTGACCAGGCGGCTATTTTCTTCGGCCGACTCGGGGCGGGTTCGGTATCGGATGATTAGGTGCTTGCTCACGGGTGCGCTCCTCATGGCTCGAGGTGTCGGGGCGGCCTGATCGGCGGGCCGGGGTGGTAGGTCTTGGCCACGTTGCTCTTGGCCACGTCGCGAGGGCGTCAGCGGGCGCGCATCCGGTTGTTACGCGGGTTGTGCTCGAGCTCGACGAGCCCGAGGTGCTCCATCACCGGTGGCACGTAGTTCGCAAACCGCCCGCGCAGTCCCTTCTTGACGCCGTACCAACCCCCGACCGGGTTCTCCGGTGAGCGCGCCCACGCCTCCACCGTTCCGTCGGCAGCCGGTTTCTGCTCGTCGGCCGTGCCGAGCGCCAATCGCTGTGCTCGGTCAGCAACACATGCAGATCCTCGAGGCAGCGCAGCTGATAGCCGAGCGTCGTCTTGCCGACGATGCAAACGAGCGTCGGCGGGTCGGCTGCCTCGTCGCGGTAGGCCAGATAGCCCGATTGGCCGGGTGGGGTCCGCAGGACCCAGGGATCGTCTTTGGTGCCGCTGCCGGTCACTGGTTCGCTCATGGTAACGCAAAGGTTACCGTAACTGGTCGGCTACCATCAACCCCCGTGCCGCGACAGGCCACAAATCCGTTCGACGCGCTTGCCGATCCGCATCGCCGCGCGATCCTCCAACTGCTGCACGGCGGGGCGCGCTCGGTGCGCGAGATCGCCGACGACATGCCGATCACCCGGCCGGCCGTCTCGAGGCATCTGCGGCTGCTCAAGGAAGCCGGGCTCGTGACCTCCTCCGCCGAGGGCACGCGCCGGCTCTACCGGCTCCACGACCAGGGCCTAGACGCGGTACGCGCGTATCTGGAGCAGGTCTGGGGCGATGTCGCAGCACGGTTCCGCTCGGTCGCTGAGAACAGCGACACAAGATGATCGAACCCCTCCGGATCACGTTCGTCGTCGGCTGCCCACCCGAGCGGACGTTCGAGCTCTGGACCGCACAAACCAGCACGTGGTGGCCGGCGACCCACACCGTCAGTGCCGAGCCCGGCGTCGATATCGTGATCGAGCCCGGCGTCGGTGGCCGCATCTACGAGCGCACACCGCAAGGCGAAGAGCACGACTGGGGCCAGATCACCCGCTGGGAACCACCCAACCGGATCGCCTACCTCTGGCATCTACGCCAGGACCGTGCGGACGCCACGGAAGTCGAGATCACCTTCGCCGCCTCCCAACGCGATGGGACGACCGTATCGATCGAGCACCGCGGCTGGGAACGGCTCGGTGCGCGCGGCCCAGAGCGCCGCCAACAGAACCAGCATGGCTGGTCCAGCCTGCTCCCGCACTTCCAAGCTGCTGCCGCGAACACGGTCCATCGGTAGGCGCGTATCGGGCTCAGTTGGTCGTGGTCACGATGACGACGCCGCGCGTTGCGAAACCGACAGTCGGCATCTTGGGTTGACGGTGGGGCGTCGGGCACGTTTGAATGACAGGCGTGAACGGCGATAACGCTGCCCCTGAGAGTTGCGTTCGTGGTGGTCGTCGGTCGCTGGCCGCCCGCGAGGTAAAGCAGCGTTCGATTGAATCGATCGGAGCGGGGCTCGCCGGTGGTCCCCGGGATGAGTCGCGCTCGTGGTTGACGTCATCTCGGCGCGAGCTGTTGGCTGCCGGCGGCGGGCTCGGAGCGGCGATGATTCTGGCAGGGGCCGCTCGCGCTTCGGCTTCGGCCAGCCGAAAGCCGCGTGCCGATGCCCGTGTGGTGATCGTCGGTGGCGGTCTCGCCGGCATCGCCGCTGCCTATCAGCTCCACCGAGTCGGGGTCGCCTCGACTATCTACGAGGCTCGTGACCGGTTGGGCGGGCGATGCTGGACGGCACGCGGGTTTGCCGACGGCCAGACCGCTGAGCACGGCGGCGAGTTCATCGACACGCGCCACGTTCATCTGCGCCAACTCGTGCAGGAACTCGGCCTCAAGCTCGACGACCTGTTCGCGGCGAGGACCGGGCCGTACTCGCCAAACTGGGTGCGCGGTCGCGACCTTACCCAGCACGAGATCAACGTCGGTATGGATCCCGTGCAAGCAGCTGTGGCACACGAGGCGCGCCGTGTTGGTGTGCTCCGCGCGCGTGGGCGGGTCGACACGTCTGCGTACTCCTATCCGACGGCAACCCCCAAAGCGATCGCGGTCGACCAGCTCTCGATGGCCGAATGGCTCGAGACGCACGTGCCGGGCGTGCTCGGCTCCGACCCGGGCGAGTGGCTCGACCAGACGATGAGCGGGTGGTACGGCCTCAACATGGACCGCCTGTCAGCACTCAACTGGATCGACTATCTGATCGTTCCCTCCCCGGGCGCGGACGAACGCTGGCACGTCCACGGCGGAAACGATCAGGTGATCAATCGGGCGGCAGCCACGCTCCCCGCGGGGAGTATCCGCACAGGTACGCCGCTTCGGGCAATCAGCCGCCGAGCCGGCGGCAGCTATGCGCTCGAGTTTGACGGCATTTCGCGCACGATCGTGGCCGACCTCGTGATCCTGACCGCGCCATTCACCACGCTGCGCGAAGTCGACATGCGACACGCCCACTTCAGCGCGCACAAACTCGCCGCGATTCACGAGCTGGCGATGGGGTCGGACGCCAAGGTGATCGTGCAGTACGACACGCGACCCTGGACGCTCGACAGCTGGAGCTCCCTGATGACCTCCTCCGACCCCGACTTCGACACCTGGGAGAGCTCGGCCCGTCAACCCGGCAAAGCGGGGTTGATTACGGTCTACGCAGGCGGACGCACGGGCGAGTCATGGCGCGGTCCAGCACCCCACGCGTCGGCCACTGCCGGACTTCGGGACTCGGTGCTTGACCGGATCGACGAGGCTGTGCCCGGCAGCCGGAAACATTTCAACGGTCACGCTTGGGCTGACCTCTGGCCCCACGACCCGTGGACGCGCGGCTCCTACGCCGCGTTCGCCCCCGGCCAATACACCCGCTTCTGGCGCCGCCTCGGCAAACCCGAAGGCAATGTCCACTTCGCGGGAGAAGCGACGTCAACCTACAGCCAGGGCTACCTCAACGGCGGCGTCGAAAGCGGCGACCGAACCGCTCTCGAGATCATGCGGAAGCTCCGCATCCCCCTCCCGCAGCACCTCACCAAGCTTCCTTACTCGCCGATCTAGCCGCGGCCGGTCGGGGCCGACGGCGCTTGCACGGAGCTGCAGTGTGACGGCCCAGGACTCCTGCGCAGAGCAGCGTGAGCAGCGTCGCCGCGCTGACGGCGAACAGCAGTGGATACCCGGCAAAGCCGTGGTAGCGGAATACGACGCGATGTGCTCCGGGTTGAACGGTCGTTGCGAGAAGTGCCGGGGCGATCATCTCGGTGGGTTGCGACCGTCCGTCGACCGTCGCCGTCCAACCGGGGTCGAAGGAGGCGCTCAGGACGACGATGCCGCGCCGGCGCATCGCGACAGTCGCGGCGGCCCGCCCGGCAGTGAGATGGTCGGCTTGTGCAACCACTGTCCCGACCGAGCGCCGGGACGCCGGCACGGTCGAGAATCGTGCGGGTCGAACCGGGACGTTGGAGCCGGACTGATCGAATCGCACCTGCTCGTAGCGCTCGTGCTGGGCGAGGTCGGAGTGGAGCACAGGACTGGCCTGCTTGCCGATGTCGGTCCGGTTGGCGGTCAGGTGACCGACGATCGCGCCGGCCTGCAGCACGCCCCCAGCGGCTGGCAGCGTCCACAGCGAGTAGGGACCGGCCCGGAGCGTGAGCCGAGCGGTGACGGGAGGTGTGGAGCCGGTGGCGATGATCAGGTAGCGGATTCCGAAGAGCCGGTAGTCGCTTGGGTTGCGCTCAGCGAAGTAGTACTCCGAGTCGGTCATCAGCGATGCCGTCCGCAGCGTGTACCCGACCTCGTCGACGTCCCGGCTCTCGAGGTACTTGAACACGGGCACGGCCCCGACGGTGAAGCTCTCGCCCCAGTTCGACGGCATTCCGGCGTACACGCGGCCGCCGCGGCCGATCGCCGCGACAAGGCGATCGAGCTCGGCTCCCTTGGCGTCGTCGGCGCGGCGCTGGGCCGCGATCGCGGCGCCGTCACGACCGTCGTAGGCGCCGAGCTGAAGCCAGGCGGGCGAGAGCACGGGGACCGCCGCGAGTAGCACGGCGCCGCGCGACAGGCCGGGCGACCAATGCGGGGCTCGGGCTTCGAGCAGCCGCACGCAGCCGGCCGCCAGCCACGCCGCCCCGCGACCGGCGAGCAGCAGCGCGGCGAGCTGCACGCCCATCATGAAGCGGCGGAAGAAGAGGTCGGCGGCGCCTGGGATCAGATCGACGAGCGGCCCCAGTGTCGTGCGACCGAACGCCAACAGCAGGCACACCGCGAGAGCGACCAGCAGGGCGCGGGCGTCGACGTCCGAGGACCACGCAAGCCACGCCAATCCAAGCCCGAGCGCCGCGGCCACGGTCACGACCGGCAGCCGCCCGTAGTCGAGCAGCTGCCCCGAGACCAGCCAATCGAGCACGCGACGGGCACCGTAGCCGTTGACGAGTTCGCTGCCCTGCAGCGGCTCGTTGACGGCCGCCCACCCCCGCTGCGCAACAAGCGGGGCGATCACCCACGCCGCCGCTAGCAGCGAACCACCGAGCAGGACCGCAGCCCGCCGCAACCGCGCCGCGAGCGGCCTGCCGGCGACGAGCGGCCAGACGAGCAAGACCGAGAGCGCCAGGTAGCCGGTCTCGAAGTGCAGCGCGACCGTGAGCGCGATCAGCAGGACAGCTCGGAAGTAGCCGCGCCCGTCGCGTATCGCTCGCCAGCTCCAGCCCCACGCGAGCGGCAACGTCCATGACGCCCACAGCTGCGTCCAGACGCCAAACCCCGTCCACACGTAGGCGTGCTGCTCGTAGCCGACCCCAGTGACGCTCATCAGGAATGGGGCCATCACGGCCGACGCGGCCGCCGCTGGCCTGCCCGCCCCGAACGCGCGGGCCGACAGGTAGACGCTGATCGGCCACAGCGACAACAGCAGGTACAGCGACCAGCGAAACGCAACGTCGGGGCCGACCGCCAGCCCCACCAGCCCGGTCACGATCGCCGGCAGGCTCTGGTAGTGCAGGAACTGCGGCGACCCCTCCCCGAGGAACGGGAACCAGCTTGTGAGCGGCAGATGCCCGGCGCGCAGCTGCGTCGTCGCGAAGCGCACCATCTGCTCGTGTACCGAGCTGTCGTTCAGGTACGTGACCCCGAGCGTGAGCGCCCGCAGGCTCGCGAGGTTCCATCCGACCGCCGCGGCGACGATCGACCATGGCCACCACGCAGCGGCCCGGCCCCCGGCATCGTTGGTGGCCCGAACCGCCAACCGCGCGATCGCCGACGTCGGCGCTGGGCGTGCGCCGTCCGCCGTGGTGGCGAGTGGAGCGAGACCCTCTCCCACTACCGATGCGTCGGCGATCTCAACGACCGCGAGGCCGCGTCGGGTGGCGCTTGCCCGATCGCAGCCCCTTGATGAACGCCGGGCCGTTCGGGGTGCCGAGCCCCGTCATCGTGTCGTAGCCCGGCGCGGTCACCTGGTTGGTGCCACTGGCGTCTTGGGCGTCGTTGACGCCGACCAGGAAACCGCGTGCGAACTTGTTGTTGATGTCGGTAAGCCCCGTCGTGTAGAAGGCGCGATCGACCTGGGGATCGGACGGGCTGACCGGCAGGATGTCGTGCAACGCCCTGCTTCCGGCCAGCGCGTACAGCAGCGGGTTGAGGAACCCGAGGTTTCTGGGCCGGCCCTGCTCGGCGTCGGCGACCACCCCGGCCACCAGGGGCGCGGCCATGCTCGTCCCGGCCTGGCGGAACGATGTGTATGGGGTCGTCTTCCCCTCTGAGTGGGTGACGATGAGCCCGAACAGCATCCCCGAGGAGGGGTCCGCGTCGGCCGAGATGTCGGGCACCGTCCGCCCTCGGTTACCCGTCTGGTCGAGAGCCATCGAGCTCGGGACGACGCCCCGCTGGTACCCAGGCTCACGGTAGACGGTGCTCACGCCGCCGCTGGCAGCAACCAGGATGCCCTCGTCGTGCCATGGGCCGCTGTTGCCGGTTCGTTCGCCGAACGCGGTCGACCAGCCGGTCTCGAATAAACGCTGGTTGTGGTCGCCGATGCCGACCGTCGTGCCGCCGACGGCGGTGACGTCCGGATCCGAAGCGGGCGGGTCGATGCCCGGACTGTCACCGGAGGCGAAGAGCAGGCTCACGCCCTCGGCCGCGGCGCGCAGCGCGATCGCGTGGCTGATCCTCAGCTGCGATGGCGGAGTCTTGCTTTCCGTGGAGGGCAACCCATAGGACACCGATTCGATCGCGGCGCTCGCGCTGGATCGCTTGCCGGTCAGCGGCGCCAGCAGGGCGTTGAACAGTGCCTGATCGCCGTGGTCGCGGGTGTCGCAGTCATCGCCGTCGATCATCAGTTGATCGGCGCCGGGCGCCACCGCATACGCAGCCTCGGAGTCGATCGCCGCCTCCTCTACCGCCCCGTTGATGCACTTGCCGTTGTGGCCGCCCTGGCCCACTGCCCGCTCGCGGTACTGGCCAGAACGCGGCGCCGGCAGCCCGTTAGCCCGGGCATAGTCCTTGAGGGTCTGGAGCATCTTCTCATCCGGCGCTCCGACCTGGATCAGCGCAATCGTCTTGCCCTTGCCGGTGTTGGCCGACGTCAGCCCGTAGGCTCCCCGGACCTGCTTGGCCGAGTAGCCACACACAGCGACCGCGGCCCTCGTCAGACCGCGAAACGCTGGGATGATCGTCGTTGTCCTTTGCCCCCAGTAGCGCGAACAGGCCGCAGCGTCGGTGCCTGTGGCGCCGAACGTCGGCATCAGCGTCGCAAAGCCCCCCGTGCTGGTACCGGTCGTTGTGTCAGTGACCTGAGGCTGGGTGGTGTTCAGGCCGGTGACCGCGAGAATGTCGCTGCTGAGCGAGGCCGGGACCGTGAGATCGCGGTCGTTTGACTCGATCGTCGTTTGCCCGCCGTCAGCCCCAGCGACCTGAAAGCGGCGCATCTTCACCGAGAATGCCCGATCGATCGTCGACACCCGCGCGGTGGCCGAGATGTAGTCGTCGTTGACGCTGGCCTGGACCTGGGTAAATCCCGCGCCGGTCAGATACGACTGCACCGCCTTGACCTGCGTGGGGCTGGGACCGAACCTCTCGGTGTAGGCGCTCGGGCTGAGGAACCTGTGGTAGCTCGCTGATCCAGGCGTGCTGACTGCGTCGACGAACCGCTGCGCGGCCTGCTGGTGACCGGCCATCCACACCTCAATCGTCTTGCTCTCGGTCGCGGAGACCGCGCCGACCCCCGGATTGTTGGCAGTCACGGCAGCGACAGACGCCGCCAGCGTCGTGACCGCCCGCGGGTCCGCGGCGGCCGGAGCGATAGCGATCGCCACCGGCACGCCGACAACGCAGATGCCAGCGAGCGCCGCCAGGCGGGCGGTCACAGATGCTCTACGCATGATGCATCCTTGCGGGATCGGAATCCACAGGGCAACTGCCTGGGACGCCTCCCGCGGAGGCATCCTCGCGGTCTCGCCGCCCGCCCTGGGCGGAGTGGGCGGTCATCACAGCGTCAGCCGGTGCCTGTGTTGCCTGTGTTGCCGGTGCCTGAGCCGGGATCGCCCGTGGTGATGCAGTGGGCCAGGTGGTATGTGCCCACGCCTGTGTTGCCGGCGGTCTGGCCGGGGCGGATGATCTCGGTGCCGTTGTTGGCGATGAGAACCTTCAGCGGCGGCCCGGAAAGGTTGGCACCGGGTGCGGGTGTGCAGGTGACGGGGCCGCTGACGGCTGCCGGGCCGGACGCCATGTAGATCGTGACCTGCTCGTGGATGCCGATTGCGGTGAGCTTGCGGTTCGCGTCGGGAAGCGATTGCAGCCGGTTGATCTTGACCAATACCGAGCCATCGCCGCTTCTCGTGATCGCAAACGCCGGCGCGGCCGCCGACCCGCTCAGGGCGAGCGCGAGCGCCGCTCCGACGCAAGCCAGCCCGAGCGTGCTGCCCGCGAGAACGCGTGTACGCGCACGACTCCACGGCCGCTCTTTTCGACCAAGCACCCGGGACGAGCGCTCGGGCGGAGCTTCGAACCCGCGCGGGTCTCCCGGCTCGGCGACGATCCGCGCGAACAGTGCGGCGTGATTGGCGGGCTCTCCGGCCACTGGTCTGGCCGCGCGCAGACGGCGCGTCAAACTGTCATCCCTCATGTCTGTCTCCAATTCGGTTGATGTGCGGAGAAGGGCTTCACCGAGGCCTGCTCGGTCAGGAGATCGCTGAGCCGGCGCCGAGCCCGATGGAGCCGTACTCGGAACGCCGTCGGGGAGATCCCAAGGCTTGCCGCCGCCAGGGCCGGGGTCAGGTCCTCCCAGGCGATCAGCAGCAGCGCTTCGCGATCCTTCTCCGCAAGCACTCCTAGACAACGCGCGAGGTCGGGGTCGAGATCCAATTCGGATGGCAGTTGCTCGGCCGGTGCTTGAAGGTCGACGTCGCCAAGCGGCCCTCTTCCGGTCTCCGGCTCGCTCCGACGCTCAGCAAGCAGCAAATTACGAGCAGTGACGATCAACCACGGCCGCGGATCGGCGGCTGGGACGTCCGCGAGCCGACGCCAAGCAATTGCCATCGCCTCGGCCGCGATGCCGTCCGGATCGCGTGCGCCCCGACGACGTGCGTATCGGGCTATGAAGTCCAGGTGCTCGAAGATCTCGGCGAACCGCGCCTCAACAGCACCGCGACCAATCTGGTGATCCCTCGTCATGACCCCTACTGTCGATTTCAGCCCAGATCGTTACAGCGGGCGGCGAGACTTGGTCGCGGACGGTTGGCGGGGCAGCTGTTCGTGATCTACTCCTGGTCGGATGGGTGATCGATCGCTGGCAGAGGAGTGGGAGGCGCAGGCTGAGGCGTGGGCCCGCTGGGTTCGCACTCCCGGACACGACCACCATTACTACCTCTACAACTGGCCACAGTTCGTCGGACTGATTCCCCCTCCGGGGCACACGACGCTTGACCTCGGCTGCGGCGAGGGACGCGTGGGGGTCGCGCTACACGAGCTCGGGCACCGGGTGATCGGCGTGGATTACCGCGCAGGCGCTGACCGAGCTCGCCTCCCGCACCGAAGCGTACGAGCAGGTGGTCCTGGCCGATGCCGCCGCGCTGCCGTTCGCTGAGGAGTCGTTTGATCTCGTCGTGGCGTTCATGTCGCTGCAGGACCTGGACGATGCCGCGAGCGCGGTCAGTGAGGCTGGACGAGTGCTCGCCCCGGGCGGCCGGTTCCTCGCCGCCTTCGTGCACCCCTTCGCGTCCGCTCACTCGGTCGCGCGCCGGGTCAGCAACGACGTTACTTCGATGTCCAGCGAACCCTCGATGAGGTCGACCGAGACGGGCTCGCGTTCAGCTTTCACCAGATCCATCGACCGTTGCACGCGTGGTTGGCGCTGTTCGTCGATGCGGGGTTCGCGATCGAGGACCTTCGCGAACCACGGCCCACCAGACACGATGTCTCAGCCGATCCAGCGATGGCCAAGGCTCGCGCTCTCCCGGCCTTCTTGCACCTCCGATGTTCCGGCCGGGCGACCTCACCGGACCGAGCAGCTGAGGTTGCCCATCGGTCTACATCCGATCGCAAGCAGTTCGGGCGACGACGCACGGATCGCCACTCGGCCAACGCGATCCCCCGCCGCGGCCGCTCTCAGCCCCCGGCGGGAGGTGAGAAACTCGCTGCAACGAGCGTCTACGAGAGGGGGACGGCATGTCCGGGTACGGCAACGTCAAGGTCACCGCGATCAGCGTGGGGGTCACGATCGTGGTGCTCGCGTTACTCGCCGGGATCGCCGCGGCGACCGGCCCGGGACCGGCGAACGACGTGACGCCAGCCGCGGCGGTGATGCCGTCGGACGCGCATATGGCGCAGGTACCGAAAGGGACGAGCGGCCTGAGACTGAAGGGCCTGAGCCCTGAGCTCAAGGGGGACCTGAAGCAGATCGATGTCGTGCTCGCCCGGCTGGAGTCCGACGCCGGCATCTTCTATTACTTCCAACACACGACCTCGAAACACTTCCTGACGGGCACCGACGCCAACAAGAGGTACCTGGCGATCAGCGCAACGGCGCGCAACTCCGATGAGGTCGGCGGTCTCCGCCCGAGCGCCCTCGTGCAGGGCGACGGGGGGCTCGTTTCTGGGGCGGCGGCGCTCAGCGGCGGTGCCAAGTCGCAAAAGCTCCTCTCGACCCCCGGGATCGAAGTCGACGTCGCGGTCAACGGCGACGGCTTCCCGTCGGTGACGATCAAGAACAGCACCGGCCTGTTGATCTCGGCGATCCTGGACCAAGGGGGCGCGGACGCTGGCATCACACTGCAGCCTGGCTCTAACTCGCTCACTCTCACTCTGCAGAGCGGCATCGACCAGCTCCACCTCCAGACGTACCCCACCGGAAGCTTCAACCGCGTCGTGACGCTGATCGTCAGCATCAACTTCAACTCAGCACAGGGAAGCTCCTCGTTCGCCGGCCAGCTGATCGATGGCCGGACCTGAATCGGTCACTTCGTCGGCTCGAGCGAATGCCGGACCCTGTCGAACAGGACAAGTACGCGTCAGCACCCGATGCGTCAATAACGGAAGGGGACCCGAGGTGGACATCGAGCAATATGAGGACGAGGCCCAGCGCGTCGGGTTGACGAGTGCGAACTGGCTCGATCCTCCGTACAACCGGCTGGGGTTTCGACGCGTCGCGAACGTCACTCGCACGGCGGCGGTTTCCCGGGGGGCAGATCCGGCAATTGGCCTGCCGCGTGCGGATCGGGATCTCGGTCGCTTTGAGTTCGAGCATCGGGGGCGGTCGCTGGACCTCACGACCATGCTCGAGGAGACCTACACCGATGGGTTTCTCGTGATCCACGACGGGTCGGTTGTGTGCGAGAGCTATTTCAACGGGATGGCTGCATCGGACACCCATCTGCTGATGTCGGTCTCGAAGTCGATAAATGCGGCGCTGTGCGGCGTGCTGCACGGGCGCGGCTTGGTAGCGCCAGAAGACTTTGTGACCGACCACATCGAGGACCTGCGCGGCACCGCCTGGGAGGGTTGCACGCTTCAGCACCTGCTCGACATGCGCGTCGGCGTTCGCTGGGACTTTGACGTCGACGAGTACACGATCCTCGACGTTTCCGACTACCGCGCGCACGGCCGAACCGAGATTCCAGCTGACACGGCGAGCTGGACACGGACGCTGGGCCTGGCCCACGAGCACGGTGGGCCGTTCGGTTACTGCTCGCTCGCCAATGATGTGCTGGGCTGGGTGCTCACGTGTGCGGGCGGCGCGCCTTATCCGGAGCTGCTGTCGGCGAACCTGTGGTCTGCCTTCGGAGCCGAGAGCGATGCTGAGATCATCGTCGACGCCAAGGGCTTCGCGATCGTCGAGGGGGGCATTTGCGCGACACTGCGCGATACCGGGCGCTTCGGGCTGATGTGGCTGCAAGACGGCTCGCTCGGCGGGCGCACGATCGTGCCCAGGGAGTGGGTCGCGCGGCTGCTCGTTCGCGAGCAGGAGCTCATCGACGCGTACGGAGAGCCCAACCAACTCGGGGGCCCAACGCCGGAAGCGTTCTACCACGACAATTGGTGGGTCTGGGACGCCGAGCGCGGCGTCCACGCAGCCGTTGGCATGAATGGTCAGAACATCTTCGTGCACCGCCCCTCCCGGACGGTCATCGCAAAGCTCTCGACATTTCCCGACGCGCTCGACCTGGATCGCTTCGCGCTGCAGCACACTGGCATGTCGGCGCTATGCGAGTCGCTGATTTGAGTGTGATCCTGCGCCAAATGGGTCGCGACGGGAGCGACATGTTCGAGGTGTGCGCTTGATCTCGCCTGCCGCCGGCGCGCCGGGCTCAACGGCCAGGCTCAAACGCCCGGGACTGGCGAAATGTCCCGACCCGTCGGGCCAGGCTAGCCCCGATTTGGCGAGCCTGTCACCTTCGAGTTATCGGGCGGCCAGGTCTCGACGTCCCAGTGCTGCTCGACCTGGGGCTTTGAGAAAAACGCCAGGACGCACAGGTTCTCCGAGCCTGTGTTGCGCAGGTCGTGCGAGGTGCCTTCGGTCAAGACGAACACGTCGCCCTCCTTGATCGGCTGCGCGCCATCGTCGGTCAGCAGGTCGCCGGTGCCGGACAGGATGTACTGGGTCTCCTCGGCGGTGTCGACGTGCTTGCCGAGGCGGTCGCCGGGCGGGATCGCGAAGTAGATCGTGCACGACTGCTCGGCCTTACTTCCTCCGTAGGAGAAGTAGCCGCCGATCCATGCCGCATCGTCTGTCGCAACCGACGCCAGCGACACGGTCTGCAGATCCCTGACGTTCTGCGGCTCAACCGCCATGTGCGCCTCCTCGTTCGTGGTCCCCGGCTATAACAAGATAGTGGACCGGCCACGGCAGCTGAGCGGTCTCTCGACGTCGAGAAACGATCAGCGCGCGAGCAAGCTGAGGTCGCAGCCGCGATCAGCCAAGTCGCCGTCACCGGGATGGGCAAGGTCAGCGGTAATCATGTAAGTCCCGGACCGCGGTGGATGCCACCAGATGTGAAAACCTCCGCTGTCGGTCGTCGCGCGGGGCGCCGATTTCGAGGTGGCGAAGCCGCATGGCGTGCCTGCCGGCATACGTTTCGGCGGCGATCCGTACGCGCTCGTGACTGATGCGTGGTCGCGTGCTGCCGGCGATCAGCACCCGTCCGCCGCGAGGCACGATCGCGTCGGGGACGCCGCGGCGGCGGATCACCCCGTGAGCGGCGACCAGCGAGATCCTGACGCCCGTTGGCCCAACCGCGGTCAAGGGCCGGGTACCGAGCTTGCGAGCCGCGGTGCCCGGGCCGACCGCAGGAACGTACGCGTAGGCGCCCACCGTCGCCCTGCCTCATCGCCACACGCTACACAACATCCAGCCCACGCCGGGTCAAAATGAGAGGGTGCTGGTCTGCTCGTGATTCTCGAACGACTGAAGATCCCAGTTGTGCTCGCGCCGCTGGCCGGCGGACCGTCGACGCCCGAGCTGGCGGCCGCTGTGACGAACGCCGGCGGTCTCGGCTTCGTCGCCGGCGGGTACCTGACGGCAGGGGAGCTGGCGGACCGCCTGCGCGCCGCCAGGACTCTCAGCGGCGGCGACATCGGAGCAAACCTGTTCGCCCCCGGACCGCCGACCGATCCCGCCGGCTACCGACCATTCGTGAACCGCTTGTCCGCGTGGGCTGAGAGGGAGCGCGTTCCGCTGGGCGATCCGCGCCACAGCGACGACGATTGGGACGCGAAGATCGAGCTCCTCGTACGCGAGCCGGTGGCGCTCGTCTCGTTCACGTTCGGCTGCCCGCCGCGGACGGTGATCGATTCCCTGCGCGGCGCGGGTTCGGAGATCTGGGTGACGGTGACGTCCCCGCAGGAAGCCCTGCAGGCCGAGGACGCTGGTGCCGACGTGCTCGTCGTACAGGGTTCCGAGGCAGGCGGACACCGGGGGTCGTTCGTAGACCGGCCCGATCTCCCGCTCTACGGCCTGCTCCCGTTGCTCGCGCTGGTGGCGCGGGCATCTGGACTGCCCCGGGTCGCCAGCGGCGGTATCTCGGACGGCCCCTCGCTGGCCGCTGCGCTGGCCGCCGGCGCGGCGGCGGCGCAGATCGGCACCGCGTTCATGCTCTGCCCCGAGGCCGGCACGTCGGAGGCCCACCGGCAGGCACTGCTGAGCAGCCGCGAGACCGCGCTGACCCGCGCGTTCACCGGGCGGCTGGCGCGCGGGATCCGCAACCGCTTCCTCGATGAGCACACGACCGCCGCGCCGATCGCCTACCCGGAGCTGCACTACCTCACCTCACCGATGCGCGGGCACGCTCGCCAGCAAGGCAATGACGAGCTGGTGAATCTGTGGGCGGGCGAAGCACACGCCTTGGCGACTCAAGCTCCCGCCGGCGAGCTTGCGCGGCGCCTGGCCTCCGACGCCCAGCAAGCGCTGCGAGTGGCAACGGTGCGCGCCTCGGCAGCCACCGCCGGCTCTCCAACCGGCCCGGTCAGCCAGGCCGGCCTTCAAGCTCTCGCCCGACTCTGGTTCGAGGCGTGGCACGCGCACGATCTCGACCAGGTCCTCAGCCACTACGCCGATGATGTCGTCTTCACCTCACCGTTCGTCGCGGAGCTCGGCGCGGATGACTCGGGAACGATCTACGGCAAGGACAACCTTCGGAGCTACTGGAATCGCGCGCTGGAGCGCTTCCCGGACTTGCGGTTTGAGCCGCTGGGCGCTTTCTTCGCCCCGGCGAGCGTCGTCCTGCACTACCGCAGCGTTCAGGATCTGACCGCGGTGGAGTTCATGGAGGTCGGACCCGATGGGCTCGTCCGGCGAGCAACCGCTCACTATGACCGCACCCCGTGAGCGTCCTGGCCAAGACCGGCGCCGCGCGCGGCGAGCCTCGCCGGCCGCGTCACCGTGCGGATCGCTAGCCCGTCGTCATCCCGGCGCCGCGGAGCGCCGGCTGCGCGGTCGTGCGCATCCGCGCGAGTACACGGCTAGAGATGGCCGTGACGTCTGGGTGGACCCCGCCGTTGGCGTCGCTCGCGGCTCGCCACGCCTGCGTACGGCGGGCGGACTCGTTGACGCCGTCGAGCTCGAGGCAGTCCATCCGATCCTCGTTGATGTCGACGACGATCGTGTCGCCCTCCTCGATCAGCGCGATCGGGCCGCCGAGGAACGCCTCCGGCCCGACGTGGCCGATCACGAGCCCGACCGAGCCGCCCGAGAAGCGAGCGTCGGTCATCAGCGCGATCGTGATATCGCGCTGCCGGCATAGGACGGTGATCCGCGATGTCGGATCGAGCAGCTCGGGCATGCCCGGGCCCCCGCGGGGACCCTCGTAGCGGATCACGACCATGTCGCGGTCCGCGAACGAGTCGGGGGTCTGCTCGAGCGCTTCGATCAGCTGGCGTTCGCCGTTGAAGACGCGCGCGCGGCCGCGGAAGACTCCGTCCTGGAGCCCGCCCTCGACGCCGGCGAGCTTCAGCACCGCGCCGCCATCGGGCGCCAGGTTCCCGTGCAGCAGCCGGAGCCCGCCGGTGTCCTTGAACGGCGCCGAGATCGGACGGATCACGTCCCCGTCCGGCGCCGGCGGATCGAGTCGGCGGACCTGCTCTGCGAGCGTCTCGCCGGTGCAGGTGAGCGCCTCGCCGTCGAGCAGGCCGGCCTCGAGCAGCTCCTTGACGATCACCTGAAGGCCACCCTTGGCCGCGATATCGACCATCGAGTAGAAGCCGAACGGGCGCATGTTGACGAGTACTGGCAGCCGACGCGAGAGCGCGTTGAACTCGCTCTGGCTGAGCACGTCGGCCCAGAGGTCAAACCCGGCGGCACGCGCGATCTCGACGCTGTGCAGCACGACGTTGGTCGACCCGCCCATCGCGATCGTCACCGTCAGCGCGTTGCGCAGCGACGTCGGCGTAACGATGTCGCGCGGCCTGATCCCGGCGTTGGTCATCGCGATCAGGCAGTCGATCAGCTGGTCCGGGAATTCATTCAGGCGGCGGGGGTCTTCGGACGCCGGCGCGACCATCTGCAGCGGCTCCATGCCGAGCACGGCGATGAAGGTCTGCATCGTGTTGTAGGTGAACATGCCGCCGCAGCTGCCGTGGCCTGGGCAGGCATGCAACGCGATCCGCGTACGGGTAGCGGGGTCGGGGTCGGCGGCGAACTGGAAGCCCGTGACGATGTCGATCCGCTCGCCCGTCTCCGGGTCGGTGCCGGGCTTGATCGATCCGTCGGACATCAGCACGGCCGGCGCGTTGTGCTCGAGGATCGCGGCGAGCGTTCCAACCGGCGGCTTGTCGCACGCGACGACCGAGATCAGCCCGGCCACGTTGTTGGAGTTCAGCAGCAGGTCGATGCTCTCGTTGACGAGCTCACGGCCGATCAGCGAGAAGCGCATGCAGGGGGTGCCGTTGAGCTGTCCGTCTGAGACCCCGAGCGTGTAAGTCGGCGCGATCAGCCGCACCGCGAGTTCGTCGCTGCGCACGCGCTTCGACAGGGCGGCCTGGACGGCCGCGACCTTGGCCTGCACGCCGAGGTAGCACTGGCTGTCGCCGAGACTGCCCGTGATTGCCCAGACGGGATCGTAGATCTTGCCCACGTCCTCGCCGAGAAAGCGAGCGGTGCCGACCCGCTGGACGTCGCGGCCGGGGTTGGCGGACTGGAAGCCGTTGCTGCTCAAGGCCGAGCATTCTACGTAGGCGCGGCGGATCGCCGAAGCTCGACCGTATTTCATGCTCGGAGCGGGATCAAAACGGGGACCACCTGCGGTGGGGCAGGCTGATCGCCGGCGGGATTGCTCGAACCGCCTCGCTCAGCCAACGCGCCCGGCGACAACGTCCGAGGCCGGTGACGCAGCCACCCGGCGCAGGAGATCGCGAAGGGTCGCCTGCTCGGTGGCGGAGAGGCCCGCGATCGCGGCCGCTCCGGACGCTTCGGCAGCGGCCCGAGCCGGCTTCAGGCACTGCCTGCCCTCACTGGTCAGGGCCAGAAGCGTGACGCGCCGGTCTGTCGGGTGCGACCCGCGGACGACGAGCCCGCGTCCCTCGAGACCGTCGACCAGGTCGGTCACGGTGCGGGGGGAAACCTGGAGCAGATCGCTCAGCTCTCGCATCGAGCGCTCGCCAGGCGCCAGCGCCTTCAGAACTTTGTAACCGGACAGCGACATGCCCTCGCATCGAAGTCGGCGGTCGGCGGCCGTGCGGATGCGGTGGGCGGCCAGCAGGATGGCGTCGACGGTCTCGCTTCCGGTCTCAGGCTTCATTGGCTATGCTGAGGATACTCACTATGTGGAGTCTCCGCTAGTGGCGGCTCGACGAGCGAACGGAGAGCATGCGAGTACGGATCAGCGAGAAGGTTGCGGTGAGCGTGGTGTTCGTGGCCGCCATGTTCATGACGATCATGGACGTGACGATCGTGAACGTGGCGTTGCCAACGATCGGTCACGACTTCGGAGTGAGTCCGACGGCGGTCGACGGCATCTCGATCGCGTTCCTTGTCAGCTTGGCGGTGTTCATCCCGGCCTCCGGTTGGCTCGGAGACCGGTTCGGCGGGCGCAGGGTCCTGCTGGCCGCGATCGTCGTGTTCACCGCGGCCTCGGTTCTCTGCGGGCTGTCGACGAGCCTCGGCGAACTGATCGCCTTCCGCGTTCTTCAGGGTGCAGGCGGAGGCATGCTCGCGCCAGTCGGCATGGCGATGCTGTTCCGAGCGTTCCCGCCCGAGGAGCGGATCAGGGCCTCCTCGATCCTGGTCGTTCCCACCGCCTTCGCACCAGCCCTCGGACCGGTCCTGGGCGGGCTGCTCGTGACAAACCTGACCTGGCGGTGGGTGTTCTTCGTCAACCTCCCGATCGGGCTGGCCGCCTTCCTGTTCGGGATGTTGTTCCTCCCCCACGGCCGTCAGGAGAGCCCGGGGCGATTCGACCTCGTGGGCTTTCTGCTGTCTGGAGTGGGACTTGGGCTGTTCATGTACGGCTTCTCGGAGGGACCCGAGGCCGGCTGGGGCAGCACGCGAATCATCGCGTCGCTGGCCGCAGGACTGGTCGCGCTGACGATCATGGTCAAGGTGGAGCTGCGCGTGCCCGAACCGATGGTGGCCCTACGCCTACTGGTCAACCGGCTGTTCCGCTCGGCCAACGCCGTGATGATCCTGGGAAGCATCGCCTTCCTGGGCGTGCTCTACGTCGTTTCGCTCTACTACCAGGATGGTCGTGGCCTCAGCGCCCTCGGTTCCGGCCTGAGCACATTCCCCGAAGCGGTCGGCGTGATGATCGGCGCGCAGGTGGCCACCCGGATCCTGTACCCCTGGCTGGGACCCCGCCGGCACATCAGCCTCGGCCTCGTGGGCGTGTCACTCTCGATCGGCCTGATGGCGTTGCTCGGGCCGGACAGCAGTCTGTGGTGGGCCCGGCTGCTGATGTTGACGCTCGGGTTCTCGATGGCCTCCGTGTTCGTCCCGGTGCAGGCAGTCGCGTTCGCCACCGTCTCCCCGGCTGACACCGGCCGCGGCTCGACCATGTTCAACGCGATGCGCCAGCTGGGCGGCGCGCTCGGAGTCGCACTGCTCACGACCGCGATCGTGATCGTCGGGCCCACCCAGGAGGTCGCCGGGCACGTTTCTCCCAACCTCGCCGCCTATCGGGTGGCGTTCGTGGCCGCCGCTCTGATCGCGCTGGCCGGCGTGGGGCCGGCGTTGACGATCAACGACGCCGAGGCCGCGCACACGATCCCGGTCCGGCGGTGGCGCCGCGCCGGGCTGGCCCGAGCCGCCGCAGAAGCACCCGCGGACGAGGCCCGGCAACTGGCCGCCTGACACCGGAGCGGATGCACGCGAGACTGGGTGACCGCAGCGCGAGCCCGACCAAAGCACGCCGTCGGCCGCGACCGCGGCCGTGAGCTAGAGACGAGCCTCGAGCTCGGCGATCCGGTCCAGCAGCTCGCATACGAGCACCGCGCCCGCGTAGTTGAGCCCGAGATCGCGGCGTAGCCGCTCCGCTCGCGCCACCAGCGCGGCGCTGCTCGGGTCGAACCGTGGGGTTTCGGCCCCCTCTGCGCGGTGCGGCTCGAGCAGCCCGAACTCCAGATAGCGCCGCACGTGAACGATCTTCACCCCCGCCTGCCTGGCAATGACGGTCAGATCGACCGTCGCCTCGGCGGCGAGGTCGCGATCCGTCGGTCGTCTGCGTCTGCCTGCGCTCATCGTCATAGCCTTCCGCGCGTCAACTCGAGCTCTCGGCGAGCTGCTCATAGAGCTCGCGCTCACGGTCCGACAGGACCTTCGGTACGACGATCTTGACGACTGCGTGGAGATCACCGCTGCCGCCACCGCGTTTGGGAAGCCCGCGTCCCCGGAGCCGGAGCCGTCGGCCGCTGGAGGAGCCCGCCGGGACCCGAACCCGAGCCACGCCAGTGGGTGTCTCCACCTCGACGGTCGTTCCGAGCGCGGCATCGGAGGGAGTGATCGGAACCTCGACATCGAGATCGTGATCGCCGCGCCGGCGAAACCGCGGATGCGGCTTCAGCGCCACCCGCAAGAACAAGTCGCCGGGGGGACCGCCATCGCGGCCCTCGCCTCCTTGACCCGCCAGTCGGATCAGCTGGCCGTCACCGACGCCGGCGGGGAAGTTCGCATTGACCTCACGGCCGTCCAGCGTCAACCGCCGTCGCCCGCCCGCCAGTGCGTCCTCGAGCGAGAGCTCGAGGACCGCCTCGCGGTCCGGACCGCGCCGGGGCCCGGTCGGCCGGCCGGCTCGCGCCCCGAACAGCGCCTCGAACAGGTCATCGCCGAACTCGACACGGGCGCCGTCGCCGAACCCCTGGTCAGCGAGGAAGTCCTCAAAGCTCTCGCCTGGCGCCTCGTGCTCGGCTTCACGCCAGCGGGCGCCGAGGCGGTCGTAACGCTCCCGTTTGTCGGCGTCGGACAGAACCTCGTACGCCTCGCCGAGCTCCTTGAAGCGCTCCTCGGCGTCGGTGTCGGAGTTCAGATCCGGGTGGTACTTGCGAGCCAGCTTGCGGTAGGCCCGCCTGATCGTGTCGTGGTCCGCGTCGCGCGGGACTCCCAATACCTCGTAATAGTCCGTGTAGCTCAGCGGCATCTCTGGTCGAATCCTCGCTGATACGAGATTCGACCGGCGTCGCTACGGGCCTTTGGAGTCGAGGGCCAGCCCGAACGGGCTCCCCTCGGAGTCACGACAGATCGCCCATCGCGACCCGGGATGGATGACGCTCCCGCCCAGTGCCTTGACCTGGGCGAGCGCCGCTTCCATGTCAGCGATCGCGAAGTAGGGCAGCGAGACCGTGTCGCCGGGGCCGGTGCCGCGCTCGTGGATGCCGACGGCGGGATCCCCGGTATGCGTCTGCCAGCCACGACCTTCGGCCTCGTTGCGCTCGGCCAGCCCGACGCCGAGCAGCTCCGACCAGAACCGCCGCGCGCGGTCTGGATCATCGGCGGGGAACTCGATCAGGGCGAGCGGCGTGTCCACGCCCAAGACCATAACGCCGAGCGACCGGGGACGGCCGGCCGGCTTCGCGACGTACGGCCGAGCCACTGATCTCCTCGCGTGGAGTTGGGCGGCGCCGGACGCCGACCAACCCCACTTGTCTTTCGCGGCTACTGCACCGGTGTCGGGTCGAGCTTGAGGGCGACCGAGTTGATGCAATAGCGGTCGCACCCGTTGGGACCATCGTTGAAGACATGGCCCAGGTGCCCGCCGCAGGTGGCGCAGGTCACCTCGGTGCGGCGCATGAACAGGCTGCGATCCTCGTGCAGCTCGACGTTCGCGCGGTTGGCCGGGTCGGTGAAGCTCGGCCAGCCGGTACCCGAGTCGAACTTTGTGTCGGAGGAGAAGAGCTCCGCATCGCAGGCGGCACAGCGGTAGATGCCGTCCTCCTTGGTGTGGACGTAGGTGCCGGTGAAGGGTCGCTCGGTCCCCTTGTGGCGCAGCACCTTGTACGCCTCCGGCGTCAACTCCTGTCGCCACTGCTGGTCGGTCTTCTCGATGCGATTGGTCATCGCGCTCCTTTCGTGATGTATACGAGCACTCTGACCCCGGTCGGCGGCGAAACGGTTCATCGCCTGCGCCGGCTCTGAGCGGTCTGCGAACCTTTCCGCCGATGATCGGGTCACACCGCCGATGACGACTCTCTGGCACGAGATGCGCTTCCGCCGCGATCATCGGTGGACGCCTCCACACATGTCCGCCTACCTCGACTCCGAACTACCGGCCTGGGCCCGGGCGCGGCTCGAGCGCCACACGGCGGAGTGCGTCGAATGCAGGAGCATCCTCGAGGACCTGCGTCACATGCTCGCGCTGCTTCAGAGCGCGCCGGCGGTGGTACCGGTCGCCGAGGTACCGGCGATCGCCAGCGCCGTCCTGCGACGGCTGCATGAACCGGCAGGCCGCTGATCCGGATGACGAGCGCGCGCTGATCGCGCGCGCACGCGCGGGAGACGAGAGCGCGTTCGCGCACCTCGTGAACGAGCACTCGGCCCGCGTATACGGCGCCCTGCGACGGTTCGGCCTGGATCCGCAGGAGTCCGACGAGGTCGCCCAGGAGGTGTTCCTGCGCGCCTGGCGAGGCCTGGTGCGGTTCGAAGGACGTTCCAAGTTCTCCACCTGGCTGTACCGGATTGCGTTCAACGAGGCCCAGCGGCGGCTTGCGCGGCGCCCGCCGGCGACGGCGTTCAGCCGGCCCGGCGACGAGGATCAGATTGCCGCGTTACCGGATGCGATCGGAGCGGGCCCCGAGAGCCGCACGCTTGACCGCGAATTCGAGGAGATGCTCGAGTGGGCGCTGGCACAGCTGCCGGCCGACCTCCGCGCCGCCGTCGTCCTGCGAGACCTCGAAGGGCTCTCGACCGAGGAGGCCGCGGCGGCGGCCGGCGTTCGACAGGCGGCTTTCAAGAGCCGTCTGCACCGCGGGCGGATGCAGCTCCGCGCGCTGCTCGAGCCGTACCTCCGGCTCGAGCAGGCGCAGTGAGCGATCGGCTCGCGGTTAGCTGGTCGAGGGCACCTCGATCGTGACGCCGCAGGCCGCGTAGCCGGAGCGCTCGAAGTAGCGCTGGTGGTACTCCTCGGCCCGGTAGAAGGTCGTCGCCGGGACGATCTCGGTCACGATCGGCTTGACGAGCGACCCCTGCTCCGAGTCGCGAGTGGCGAGGGCGAGGCGCTCCTGCTCCGGATCATGGAAGAAGATCGCGGAGCGGTACTGGCTTCCGAGATCCCAACCCTGGCGGTTCGGGGTGGTCGGATTGTGGATGTGCCAAAAGGTGTCCAGCAGCTGCCGGTAGCTCACCGTCGCTGGGTCGAAGATGACCTCAACGGCCTCAGCGTGTGCGGTGCTACCGCCACAGACCTGCTCGTAGGTCGGATCAGTCGTCGTCCCGCCGGTGTAGCCGACGGTCACGTCGAGCACGCCATCGAGCTCGCGGAAGGCAGCCTCCACTCCCCAGAAACAGCCGGCTGCGAAGGTCGCGCGCTGGGCGGACTCGGAACGCGACGAGGTGAGGTGAAGCTCAGAACTCGAGTGGGTCATATTGGTCCTTTCAATCAACAGGAAGACTTCACACCAATAGACCCTCGGCATGCGCTAAAGGGTTCTCGCGGCAGCAGCTCGACTCAGCCTGCGGTCCTGTCCGTCCAGCCGAAGGCGACCTGCGTCGAGCTGCCTGAGCCGCCGGCAGCCGAGATGTCGACGAGAGCGCCGGCGGGAATCGACGCCGTATCGGTCGAGTCCGAGCACGTCGTTCCACCGGCCGGGATCGTGCAGCTCAACGGAGTCGGGGTGTCGTTCACGTCCAGCGTGAACGTGAACGCGGTGGGTAGCAAGACGAAGATGCCGACGTCGAGATTGCCCGCGGTTCCAGCCAGCGCCGACGCTCCCAACCCATCGGTCTCGGTCGTCGGAGGGGGCGTAGGCGTCAAGCCGTCGGCCGCAAGATAGTGAGGGGCCGTCGTGCCAAGCAGCTCAGTCCCGCCCAGCATCTGCGTCACGTTTGCCGACTGACATCCAACGGTGCCGGCCGTAGCGATCGAGGCGATCGAACTCCCCGGGCCGCACGTGCCGCTGACGCGGGCCTGGAAGTTGGCGGGCGCGTGCCCTCCAAGTTCCGCGGCATTCGCGGCGTTCACGGCGTTCGCGGCGTTCGCGGCGTTCGTCGCGTTCGTGGCGGTCGTCGCGCTCGTGGCGTTGGTCGCGTCGGTGGCGCGCGGCACCGTTCCTAGCGTCGACGCCTTGATGTTGGTGCCGGTGAGCGTGTTCTTGGCGACCTTGCGGCCGGTGACCGCCCCGTTCTTCAGCTGTGCGGTCCCAACCGAGTTCGCCGACAGCTTCAGTGTTGACGCGACCGCAGTGCCGCTGAGCGCGACGAACAGCGCGAGGTATGCGACGGCGTTACCTCGGGCGTGAGTTGAGATCCTATGAAGCACGGCTACCCCCTTATTGGATGGCGATGGACAACTGGTCGTTCCGAGCGACCTTCGCCCATGTCGTCTGAGATCGCGATCCTCGCAGCCGCGCTGACGCAGCTCAAACGCCTCCTCGGGCCCGGCTGCATGACGCGACACCTCGCATTCACATCTGGGCAACTTGGGCGCCGGCGCTTCTTCATATAAGTCGGCAAAACCCAAAAGGAGTCGATACGCATGCGAGGACGTTTCAGGCAGGGGGCGTTTGCGGTGCTTGCGGCCGGGGCGGTCGCGATCGGCGTGCCGGTCGTGGCCGCCGGTCACGGCGATCACGGTTCCGGCCGCGGCCATGATCGCGATCATCAGATCAAGCACGTGCTGCTGATCTCAGTCGATGGGATGCATCAGTCAGATCTCGACTGGTACATCGCGAACCATCCGGGTTCAGAGCTCGCCAGGCTCGCCACCGGCGGAGCCGAGTACTCGGATGCCCACACGTCCGATCCCTCGGACTCGGATCCGGGCGGCACTGCGCTGATGACCGGGGGCGACCCGCGGTCAACCGGCGTCTACTACGACGACGAGTACAACAGCACGCTCTTTCCGCCCGGGACGACCTCGTGCACAGGCACGCCGCCCGGGTCCCCGGTCGAGTACGACTCGCCGATGGACATCGACCCGAATTCCCTCGACGCCGGCCAGGGCCTTTCCGGCCTTCCAGGCAGCATCCTGCAGATGACGAGCACGCCGCAGGAGCTGCTCGTTCCCTCGCGGTTCCCGGTCGACCCGACCACCTGCAAGGGAATTGCGCCGTGGCAGTACCTGAAGGTCAACACGATCATGAACGTCGCCCACGATGCCGGCCTCGTGACCGCCTGGTCCGACAAGCACCCGATCTACACATCGTTCAACGGGCCCTCGGGCAACGGGATCAGTGACTCATTCGACCCTGAGATCGACAGCATCGCGCTGATGCCGAACGGCACCCCGTATCCGGGCAACATCTCCTGGACCGACAACAACGCCGCGACCAAGCAGTACGACAGCTACAAGGTCGAGGCGGTGCTCAACTGGCTCGATGGCTACAACCATCAGCGAACCCAGAAGATCGGCGTTCCCGCGATCTTCGGGATGAACTTCCAGACCGTCTCGACGGCTGAGAAGCTGCTCTCGTCCCCGGCGGTGATCGGCGGACCATCGCTGCCCGGCGGCTACCTGCCCGGCACGACGACGCCTGGGCCGCTGCTCAGCCAGGCGCTCGATTACGTCAATGCGCAGCTCGAGCGGATGGCCGATGAGATCCGGGCTCAGGGCCTCGAGAACTCAACGGCGATCATCATCACCGCCAAGCACGGCCAGTCGCCGCAGAACTCGGACCAGCTGACCCGAATCCCCGACGGCCCGATCGTCACTGCGATCAACAACGCATGGACGGCGGCTCATCCCAGCGCCGGACCGCTGATCGTCTACGGGACCGACGACGACCTGTGGCAGAGCTACCTGTCGGTCAGGACGCAGGCGGCGGCTGATTTCGTCAAGCACTACCTGTGGACTCACCCGGCGACCGGCGTCACCTACGGTGGCGGCACGCGGACGCTGCAGCACTCCGGCTTGGCGCGGATCTACGCCGGCCGGCAGGCCGCCCGGTTCTTCGGGGTTCCGGTCTCAGACCCGCGCCACCCGGACGTCTTCGGCCGTGTGCAGGTCGGCGTCGTCTACACGACCGGCACCAAGATCGCCGAGCACGGCGGCGACAATCCGGCCGACCGTGATGTGCCGCTCGTCGTGTACGCACCAGATGCCGTGAGGCCTTCGCGGTCCCACAGCTGGGTCGAGACGACCCAGGTCGCCCCGACGATCCTGCGGCTGCTCGGGCTGGACCCGGATGCCCTGCAAGCCGTCCAGAGCGAGGGCACGCAGGTCCTGCCCGGCATCGGTGACCGTTACCACCACGTAGGGCGTCACGGGATCAAGCGCTGACGCGAAACGCGCGGCGGCGACCCCAGGTCGCCGCCGCGCTCAGCGCTGAGGTCATAGCCGAAGCCAGTGCCTGGATGGTCGAGGATTTGCCCAGGGCTAACGGCGGAGGCGCGCCGGAGGTGCTCGGGTCTGCCAAGCTCCGAGTGAGCCCGATTCAGCTTCGCTCGCCCTCAACTCCGACAGGAGCCGCGCCATGAGTGTCATCGACAGGGTCAGTGCTCGTCAGATTCTTGACAGTCGGGGCAACCCGACGATCGAAGTGGATGTGAGGCTCGCCTCGGGGGCGTTCGGGCGGGCAGCGGTGCCGTCGGGCGCTTCGACGGGCACGCGCGAGGCGCTCGAGCTGCGCGACGGCTCCGGACCGTTCGGGGGCAAGGGCGTGACGCACGCGATCGCAAACGTGAATGGGGAGATCGCCGCCGCGGTGCGCGGTCTGGACCCTGCAGGGCAGCGGGAGCTTGACAAGCGGCTGATCGCGCTCGATGGCACGGACGGGAAGACGCGCCTCGGTGCGAACGCGATCCTCGGGGTGTCGATGGCGGCGGCGCGGGCGGCGGCGGTGGACGCGGGATTGCCGCTGTACCTGTGGCTGGGCGGCGAGGAGGCGACTCTGTTGCCGGTGCCGACGATGAACGTGCTCAACGGCGGCGTCCACGCCGATAACCCGGTCGATTTCCAGGAGTTCATGATCGCTCCAGTCGGCGCCGGGTCGTTCGCCGAGGCGGTCGTGATGTGCGCCGAGGTGTACCAACAGCTGCATCGCACCTTGAAGGCCAAGGGGCTCGCGACCGGTGTCGGTGACGAGGGCGGGTTCGCCCCGGCGCTGGCGTCCAATGAGGAGCCGATGAGGTTGCTTATCGAGGCGATCGACAGCGCCGGCTATCGCCCGGGCGAAGACCTCGTCATGTGCCTGGATCCGGCCTCGAGCGAGTTCTTCGTCGACGGCCGGTACGAGCTCGCGGGCGAGGGCCGCACTCTGAGCTCCGAGCAGATGGTCGATTACTGGGAGACGGTCAATGGGCGCTACCCGCTGTTGTACCTGGAGGACGGGATGGCCGAGCAAGACTGGGATGGCTGGGCAATGCTGACCAGCCGTCTCGGTGATCGGCTGCAGCTCGTCGGCGACGACATCTTCGTGACGAACCCAGCGATTCTGCGCGACGGCATCGACCGCGGCATCGCGAACTCGATCCTGATCAAGCTCAATCAGATTGGGACGCTGACCGAGACGCTCGACACGATCAAGCTCGCGCGTGAAGCCGGCTACCGCTGCGTGATCTCGCATCGCTCGGGGGAGACCGAGGACACGTTCATCGCCGACCTGGTCGTCGCGACGGGCGTGGGCCAGATCAAGACCGGCGCCCCGGCACGGTCCGAGCGGGTGGCGAAGTACAACCAGTTGCTGCGGATCGAGGAGGAGCTCGGCGAGCGCGCACGCTACGCGGGGCGCTCAGTCCTGGACCAGGTGAGCAGCCGCTGAGAGGGCGACGCATCGCCGGGACCTCGCCGCAAGGTCCGCGGCTTCGCGGCTACCGCCTGATTTCGAGCGGCCTAGCGTCGCCAGAAAGCCAGCCGCTGTACTGACGCGGTGAGGATGTTGCCCCAAGTGATCCGCGCGTCTTGGCGCTGCGAGATCGCCTCGAACGGGCTGAAGCGCATCTCAGCCCCGGTCCCGAACTTGATCGTGCCATCGTCCTGCCGGGTACCGTCGATGAAGATCCAACCGCGCTCGATCCGGACGCTGTCACTCATCGCCACAGCCTAGCGCTGCCTCGTGATCAGCCGGGCTTTCACCCTGATCGCTCCGAGTGGATCCAGCCAGCGCCGCCCGCTCTCGAGTTGGTCCGGGCTTTGGTGGTTATTTGGCGCGTCTTTGCGGACCGCCTCCAGGCTGCGATCTCCGTCCTCGACTGACGGCGAGGGCAGATGTCACTGTCGTTCGGCAAGCAGGAGGAATAGGAGCAAATGGCACTTTTCGGAAACAGGAAGCGCAAGCAACAGCGGCTGGAGGAAGCGGGCGTCAACGCCCGGGCAGTGCTCGTCTCGTTTCGCGAGGTAGGGCAACAGAATTTCACGCCGCTGGTCGACCTGACATTGCGGATTACGCCCGTGGACGGAAGCGAGCCATTCGATTTGGCGGCACGGACGCAGGTTGAGTTCTCGCAGATCGGGAACCTCAGGCCCGGCGACACGTTCTCAGTGCGCTACGACCCCGGCGATCACGACAACTGGGAGCTCGGCGAGAAGATCGCCAGCGCGAGCGCTGGCGACGCCGGGGAGACGCTTGAAGACGCCAGCGCAGGTGAGATCGCGGCAGCGGTCCAAGCGACAGGAGACACGGGCCAACGCAAGTCGGCGGCCGATCTGTTGGCGACCGGCCAGCGGATGACCGCGGTCCTTCGCGAGTACTCGGCGTCGGGTAAGACGGTCGGCGATCTGAACCCCGCGCTGCCGGATCCCAACGATCCGGTGTACGTGATCAAGGTCGAGCTGCCGATTGACGGCTCCAGCCCGATCGAGAGCGTGTTCATGAATCGGGTGCCCGAAGCGAAGGTGGCAACGCTCCGTCTCGGCGCGCATCTGGACGTTGCGGTCAACCCCGCGAACCCGAGCCACGAGGTCACGATCGACTGGGCCACCTCACCGGTCGCCGGCTGAGCGTGGCGATGACGCTCACGCGCCGCCGTCAGACGTGTCGACGATGCCTGCGCATGTAGCGGCCCGCCGCCGCAACGTAGATCGTCACGGTGACGATGAACACGGTGATAGCGGCGGGAACCGACCACCAGACCCTTGCCGCCACGACCGGTATCCCGACGAGCAGCCAAGCGCCAACCGCCCTCGTGAGCATTCCTCTGGCGCTCCGCTCGGCGAACCAATCTGGCACGCGGTTCACGCTCTCCATGATCCCACGCGACGGAGGGCTTGACCCGCCGAACAGCACGCGCCGCCTCCTCGGCCGACAGCCCAAGGATCGGCGCGATCGCAGACCTTCACTTACGCTGGCGTCAGTCGCCCATGCTTCCCAGCCCGCTCATTCGCCTTTCGACACTCACCCACCGGCGCCTCGGAGCGATTGCGCCGTGGCTGACCGCCGCGCTGCTACTGCTCCCGCTCGCCTTCGGCGTGGGCGCGGCGACAAGCGCCAGTCGAGCCACCTCGGTGAGCCGGCGGCTGGCCGTAACCGGTTTTCAGGAGGAGAGCGCGTCGCCGATGGCGATCGATCGGAGCGCTCGGGCTCTGACCACGGTTGGCGTCGACGGTGTCGACCTGACGCACAGTGGGGACGAGGTTGGCGTCCCGGACCGGATGGCGCTTGCACAGCTTCAGCGGAGCCACGCGGACTACCTGCGTGCCGAGCTCCTCGTAGGCAACTGGGATGACTCGATCAACGATTTCTCCGAGCCGGTGGCCCATCGGATGCTCTCGCGATCAGCGGCGATCGCGGCAGTCACGCGCACGTTGACCAGAGCCGTCGCCCGCGAGCGCTGGGATGGCGTCTCGGTCGATTTGGAGTCTTTGCACCGGCGCGATCAGCCGGGGCTCGTCAAGTTCGTTCGCGCCCTGCGCGCCGCGCTGCCGGCCAACAAGACCTTGAGCATCTGCATCACCAGCTTCACCAACGCCCGCGAGTATCCGGCGAACGGGTACGACCTGCGTGAGCTCGGAGCTGCCACCAGCCGCGTGATCTTGATGACCTACGATCAGCACGGTCCGTGGGAGCGCACCCCCGGTCCCGTCGGAGCGCTGGCATGGCAGAAAGCCGGGCTGAAGCTCGTCCTTCGGTCCGTCCCGGCGGGGAAGCTCGACCTCGGCCAGGCAGGCTATGGGTACATCTGGCGCCCCCACGCCCGCTACACGCTCTCAGACGCCGAAGCCCGGGAGCTCGTCGCCCGCAATCACGCGCGAGCCCGGTGGGTGACGGCGGTTGGTGAATGGACAGCAACGCTGCCTGACCGTTCAACGCTGTGGTGGGCTGACGCGCGCTCGTACAAGATCCGTGCAACGCTCGCCGCCGCCCGTCACCTGCACGGTCTGGCGGTCTGGTCGCTCGGCCTGTCGGACCCGCTGCCGCCACAAGCAACCCCTTAGATAGCGAACTCGGCACGTCCTGATGGCCGCTACACGACAGCGGCAACGACTCCTCTGACAACCTCGACGGCGCCGACGACCGTCAGCGCCCAGGCCGCGAGCAGAAGCAGGTTGCGATCGAGCCAGGCCTTGACCACGACAGTTGTGGCCTTCGTCCGTTCCGGAGCGACTACGAAACCGCCGATCGGCAATTCGATGAACGCGAACACGATCGCGAAGAAGACGAGGATCACGATAAGCGTCCCGATCGTCGAATAGCCAAGCTGAGCGATGTTCGCCATCGCGATGATCACGAGCGGCCCCGGAACGCACGACCCGACGACGCCGCCGGCGAACGCGAGCGGGCCGCCGTTCTCAACCAGCCCCCGCAGCCGGTCCTTGGTCCTCGAGCTCTTGGCCGCGGCATCCCGACGCGACCGATTGCGCTCGCGTCTGCGATGCGTGCGCCGAAGTACGGCCCCGATCACAAGCGCTAGCACGCCGAGAACAATGTCGACCCCCGGCGCCGACGGCATCCGGGTGCGACCAGTCATCAGCGGACTGTCCTGCAGCAGGAACACCATCGCGGCGCCAACGCCGACCGCGGTGATGAAGCCGCCGAGGTAGAACCAGACCAAGATCTTCGCCGGCCGGCTCGACTCCAGGGCGATCACGACGACGACGAGCAGCAGCGGCCAGAACATCGAGCCGACCGCAAGCAGGAATATCTCAACCAGAGCCACGAAGCGTTCCGCGCTGACTGAGCGCTGGTCTACCGGTCGCGGCTGCGGTCGTTACGCACGCGGCCGGACGGTGCTGCCATCACGCATCCGGCCGATCTCGAAGCTTGCCGTCCCCGTCGTCACGACCGGGTCCTCGGCGGCGAAATCCCGCAGCGCCTGCTCATCGTCGGTCTCTACGACCGCGAGGCCGTACGAGTCATCGTCGGTCAGCACCGGCCCAAAGGCGACCATCTCTCCGCGTTCGACGTAGGGCTGCCAATGCGCTCCGTGGCGTCTCATGATCGCGAGCTCGGCGTCAGTGAGCGTCTGCGCGAAGCGGGGGCGGGGCGCCTTCAGGCGGAGGACGAACACGGGCATGCCGAGCAACTCTAGGGACCCGATCGGCGGACTGGACCCCCGGAGTCGCTGCGCGCGCGCTCGAAAGCGTCAGTTGTGCCGGACGTGCAGGTCTGCGATCCGGATGATCTCCTCCCAACGGCCCTTGCCGAACCGGCCCGATCGGTCGAGCCCCGCCGCCGCGAGCTCGCGCACCTGCTGCTCGATTGCCGGGTCGTGCGTGTGGTAGGCGGCGTCGGTTAGAAGTCGCGCCGCCTCCTTGTCCTTGCCCGCCGCGAGACGATCGCGTGCTTCGGTGACGAGTACCTGGACATCCGGCTGATCGGCCATGTCGCCCTCCTCTGATTGCTGACGATCGACCATTGCGGCTACCCATGCGCGACGCTGCGCAAGCACGTCTGGTAGGCAAGCTGACCATCGCGGTCGTGCCCGATCAGCGACGGTCGCGCGCCCGCTCCTTCTCCCAGCGGGCGAGCATCGCGGACATCTCCGCGCGGAGGAACTCGAAGAACGCGAGTGAGTCCGCGAGCCGGCGGCCGGCAGGCGTGGGTGCGAGTCGGCCACGCGACGCCGGCGCAGCGACGCCGGCGCGCCCCCGACGCGCCAGGTCGAGCCCCGCCCCGGCTCAGCCCGCCGCGCCCTGGCGCGGCCGATTCCGCGCCAGGGCTTGTGGCGAACCACTGAGCTGTCTAGCCCTGCGGCCACGGCTGTGTGACGAACGCCGAGCCGTTGATCTTGCAGCGGAACGTGTCGCTCGGGCTCTGGGCGTAGGCGAACACATTCACATGGGCGGTGGCGCCGTTGGGCGCGTGCAGGTCGACCTTCAGTCCCATGGAAACCGAAGGACGACGGCAGCGATAGCGGCGCGATCATGTTCATGCTCGCACCGCTGACGCTGTAGGCACCTGCGTCCTCCGCGCCGTCGGCGACTGAACCGGCCGGTCCGTTGGCCGTGAGCGACATGTTCGTCATCCCGCTGTGGTTGATGCATGAGGCGACGAGCGCCCAGGGACCGACCTTGCCGACCACGACGTTGTTGAACTGCACCTTCGTGTCGGTGAACATCGAGATCGCTCCTGGCCCGGCGGGCCCGCGACAGGCCGCGTTGCTCGGCGAGCACGGCGCACCCGCGGGCCCCCTCGCGCCCTTCAGCGACGTGCGTGCGGTCGGCGCGATCTTGCCGAGCGTCACAGCCTTGTTCTTCAGTTGGCTTGTGCCGACGCTGTTCGCCGGCAGGCTCAGAGCGGCGTAGCTCGTGCCGCCGAGGGCGACCACCAGCGCGATCACCGCCACCACCATCGCGGGCGTTGGTATTCCAGCTTTCTTTTCATGACGACCCCGTGTCCCCGGCGAGAGACCAGAGCGGCCGTCCTCGCCTCTGATCTGTCGGTTGCAGTGATGAAGAGACTGCCGTGCGGCGGCGCCGCTGACCAGGTGGGCCAACCGGCCAAGTCGTTGGCGGAGAACCGAACCCCGCTCAGCCCCCTAGCTCCGCCGCGCCTGTCCTAGCTCCGCCGCGCCTCCCCTTAGCTCCGCCACGCCCTTCGGGATCCGCGCCGGTCAAGTGCTGCGAGGATCTGGGCGACGCAGCCGTCGGGGTCGGTCGTGCCGGTGTCGACGGTGACGTCGTAGTTGCAGAAGCTGTGAACGACCTCGGCGAGGCCGCGAGCGCGACCGAGCACGCGGTCCCCGCGCGAGCGCTCGCGGTGCTCGAGCACGTCGAGGGAGCAGACGACCCCGATCGCGAACACATCGAGGCCGGCGAACGCGCGCGCGCGGCCGTCATACATCGCTCGATCGTGCAGGACGTCGTCGAAAATGACCGAGTTGCCGCCGTCGACGATCGCACGTACCGCCGCGGGCATCGCCTCGACCAGCCGACGGAACACAGGGCCGAACACGGCGGTGATGCTGACGGGCTCGCCGGGCGCCGAGGTTCTGATCATTTCGACGCCCTCGGCGGTGAAGCGGTCGGTGCCGGCCTGCTCGGCGGTGTCCGCTCCCAAGTAGTAGCGCGGGGCCGAGGTGAAGATGAAGTCGTCGAAGCCGATGCACAGATACGGCTCGAGGATCGCCGCCTGCAGGCCGCGGCACAGGGTCGTCTTGCCCGCGCTCGACGGGCCGTTGACGAAGATCAGGTCCGGCCAGTCAGGATCGCCGGGCATCGTGTGTTCTCGCTGTGCGCCCCGTCTGCTCGCTCGGTGTGGCGGCCATCCTAGATCAGCCGCCGGAGCGCACGCCACGGATTTCGCGAGTACTACAACCCGATCAACGGCGAGGGCCTCGCGGTCCGGAGGTTCGGATGGTCGACGTTGTTGGTCGACCTACTGCCCGGCCGGGGGCAAGGACGACTGGGGCGAGCCGGCTGATGCCCCGTTTCAGGGAAGCCTCGGCGACGAGCTGCTGTCGATGGAGGCTGAGGCGGCGACCGGCACGCGGCGGGCGCTCAAACTGCGCTCAGCATGCCGCCGTCGACGGCCAGGGCAGTGCCGGTGATGAACGCCGCCCGTTCCGAGCACAGGAACGCCGCCGCCCATGCCATCTCCTCTGGGCGGCCGATCCGGCCGGCAGGCACGGTCGCGGCCGCATACTGCTCGGCGGCCTGCGACGAGCCTGCCAGCGAGACCATCCGCTCGGTGGCGATCGTCCCGGTCAGCAGCGTGTTGATCGTGACCCCGTCCGGTGCGACGTCTCTCGCGAGCGTCTTGTAGGCCGCCAGCGCCGCCGAGCGCTCGGCGTTGGAGAGGATCAACGGCTGGATCGGCTCGCGGACCGAAGTCGAAGCGATCCCGACCACACGGCCCCAGCGACGCTCGCGCATCCCCGGCAGCACCAATCCCAGCAGCGTCATCGGTGCCAGCACCAGCGTCCGGTGCGCGTGCTCCCACTGTTCGGAGGAGAACGCCAGCGGGTCGGGGTTGGGCGGCGGCCCGCCGGTGTTCGTGACGAGGATCTCCACTGGTCCGACCCGCTCGGCGACGCTCGCGATCAAGGCCGGGGCGGCATCGAGATCGGCGCTGTCCCACGCAAGTCCGGCGGCGGCGCCGATCTCCTCGGCGACTCGCGAGATCCGCTCAGCGTCGCGGGACGTGATCACGACCCGCGCGCCCTCGGCGATCAGCGCCTGCGCAACGGCACGGCCGATGCCCTGGCTGGCGCCGCCCACCAGCGCCACACGTCCTTCGATTCCGAGGTCCATGCGGCGAGGGTACCGGCGCCGGCCCGGACCAGGTCCGCCGAGCAGGCGAGGGTACCGGCGCCGGCCAGGACCGGGTCCGCCGAGCAGGCGAGGGTGCCGGCGCCGGCCCGGACCAGGTCCGCCGAGCTGGCCAGGGAGCGGCGCCGGGCCCCCTAGCCCGCGTTCAGGATCTTCGCCTTCTGGGCGGCGAACTCCTCATCGGTCAGCACGCCGCGCTCGTGGAGGTCGGCGAGTTTGCCAAGGCGCTCCATCGGGTCCGGAGCGGCCGCCGCCGCCGGGGTGCCGCCAGCTGCCTGGGCCATCATGTCCTGAAGGCTGACACCGCCGATCATGACGTTCGGCCCAGCGCCGGTCGTGACGAGCGCGTCGATCACGGCCTGGCTCGGCGCGTCCTTGGCAACCATGAACTTCTGCGGCTTGCCAGGAGTGTGGGCCGTGCTGCGCGCGGCAGCCTTGAGGTAGCGGTTGTTGCCTCCCTCGATCGGGAGCAGCAGGGTCAGCACCTGCCGGTCCTCCGGGATCCCCATCCCGGGGTAAGTGGCGGGGTTGCCGTGCCTGGCCTGGAAGCCCTCGCGATCCCAGGACTTCAGCAGTTTGCCCGCGACCAGCTCGCCACGATTCTGCTTGTCCTCGATCGCGTGGACGTGGGTCGGGGTGACGGCGAGGATGAAGCTCTGCGGCAGCCCGCCGGTCCGCAGCCCATCGGCCATCCGCCCGACGCTCGAGGCCTTGTTCATCGACATCATGCCGCGCATCAGGCCGCGGTTGATCGCACCAACTCCGGCCGCCTCGGCACTCATGTCGACCGTGACCTGTTCGCAGCGCGTCGCTGCCTGCACCTGCTCGGACAGGACCGACGCGGCGACGGTGGCGGCCTGCTGGTTGACCCGCAACTGCTCGTCTGACAACGGTTTCATTCGTCTTTCCTCCTCGAGGCGACACTTGGAAATGATCTGGGTCGCACTCTGCGCCAGCCCGGCAAAGGCGGACCAAAGAAGCACTAAAGCGCTCTGTCCGGGGCCCGGCCCGGCGTGCCTGGGCGGCGGCCGGCGGCTGGTGGCCCGGGTGGGCGTGCCTGGGCGGCGGCCGGCGGCGGCGGCCCGGGTGGACGGGCGGAGGCGGCTGGGGCCCGGGCCGACGGGCGGCGGGGCGAGCGCGCGGACGGGCGGCCCGGGGCCCGGGGCCCGGCCTGCACAACCTCGCAAACTCCGCCTCGGGAGCGCGGCGGGCGAGATTAAGTCGGCCCAGCAGACCCAAAACGCCATCCTCGCCCCGCCGGAGCCTGGTTTGCGAGGTTACTCACGCCTCCCACTTCCAGGACGCTAGGATCACCGCGTTCGCTCTTCGGTGGGATTCGATCGGCGAGCACCGGCGAAGGGAGCACAGGTGGCGACAAGGTCCGAGACCGCGCGGTCGCACTCAGCCTGACCCAGCGCGTAAGGCGAAACGACAGCGCCCGGATGGCGGTCCCGGTGCTCGGGATCGGCTGACGCCTGGTAGCGGTCGGACACGACGGGTTCGGCTGACGCCTGGTAGCGGTCGGACACGACGGGATCGGCTGACGCCTGGTGGCGGTCGGACACGACTGGATCGGCTGACGCCTGGTAGCGGTCGGACAGGACTCGCGCCGATCCCAGCTGCCCGACGCTCGCGGACCGCGTGCGCGGCTTCAGTTTGGGGCGGTCCTGGCCGATAAGGGATCCGTGGATCGGCAGACTTGGCGCGGGGCGCGCATCAAGATCGTCACACTGCTGTCTGTGGTGCTCGCCGGCGTCGTCGCGGTTCCCGCGGCCGGCGCCGGGCCGAGCACCGCATCGGTCCCGTGCCGCGGACCGCACGGAGGCACGAACGGGCTGATCGCCGCGATTCAGCAGGCCAGCACGCGCGGCGCAGGCACGATCCAGCTCGCGCCCACCTGCACCTACTCAGTCTCGAAGGTGCTGTTCGACAACGGCGCGGGGCCAACCGGGCTGCCATTGATCTCCGGCCGGATCACGATCAACGGCCGCGGCGCGCGAATCGTGCGCGCAACCGGATCTCCGGAATTCCGACTCTTCCAGGTAAACAGCGCCGCCTCGCTGTCGGTCACCGGCCTGACCGTCCGTGGCGGCAACATCGAGCACGCCAGCGGGGAGCTGGGCGGCGCGATCCTACTCGGGGGCCAGAGCGCACTGAACCTCCGCGGCTCGAAGCTAGCCGCAAACGCCGCCGGCAACGGCGGCGCGATTTACGGTAGTGAAGCGAAGATCACGATCGTCGACAGCGTCATGCGAGGTAACCGGGCGATCGTCGTCGATGGTGTCGGCGGCGCGGTCCTGAGCTTCGGCGGGTCGCTGACGATCGAACACACGACGATCGACGGCAACCAGTCCTCGGGCGGCGGTGGCGGGGTCAGCGGGCAGTCCGCCGGGGGGCACTTCGGCGTCGTGCAGATCAGCGACAGCACCGTGTCAGACAACACCGCGATCGAGAACGGCGGTGCCGGGATCCAGGCATTCGGCCCGGAGCGCCTGATCGTCCGCCGCAGCACGATCGCCTCCAACAAGTTCCTCGGGACGGGGTTCGCGGGCGCCGGCGGCGGGATCTTCAATCAGGGCCGGATGACGCTCGTCAACACGACGCTGACCGGCAACGTCGCTGGCGAGCGCACTTTCAAGAACGACGAGGGCGGCGCGATCTTCAATGGCTCCGGGGCGACCGGCACGATCACCAACAGCACGATCGCCGGCAACGCCAGCCTCGGCGAAGATGCCTCCGGCGGGGGTATCGCCGGCGGCTCCGGACTGACGGTGACCGGATCGATCGTCGCCAACAACCGCGGCGGCAACTGCCACGGTCCCGTCGGTGACGGCGGCTTCGACCTTGAGCTCGGAACCAGCTGCGGCTTCACCAAGCATGCGGTCAGGGCGAGGCCGGGGCTCGTCGCGCTGTCCGACAACGGCGGTCCGACCGCGACGATGGCACTGATAGGCACGAGTCCGGCGATCAATCGAGTCCCTGCGTCCGCAGCCTCGTGCCGCGGCGCCGTTGATCAGCGCGGCGTGCGACGCCCGCAGGGGCCGCGGTGCGACATCGGCGCGTTCGAAGTCGTCGCGACGAGAACTTCGCTGCGACTCCGCGCGCTGCGCCATCACCGGGTCACGCTGACGGCAACCGTGAAGCCGCGCGTCGCGATCCCGGGACCGCCCGGCGGGATGATCGTGTTCCGAAGCGGCCGCAAGATCCTGGCCCGACGCCGGCTGAGCGGCATGAGGGTAGACACGGCCTCGGTCACGGTTCGCATCAAGGGTCACCGGGGACGCCGGTTGACCGCTTCCTACGCCGGCTCGAGTCTGTTCCTGCCGAGCGTCTCGGCGACGCGCTGAGCAGCGCTCCACTTCCTCCCGCGCGCATCCGCCTGGCTTCCAGTCGCGTTACCCTGGCTCGTGATGAGCCTGATCATGTACGTGAAACCGAACTGCCCGTACTGCCAGGCCGCTCGCGAGCATCTGGCCGCAGAGGGCGAGACGGTCGAGGAGCGCGATGCGACGCGCGACGCCGGCTGGAAGGCCGAGCTGATGGGCTACACGAACAACCGCGGGATGGTGCCGACGATCGTCCGCGATGGGAAGCGCGTGCAGGTCGGGTTCCCGCCCGGCCGTGGCTGAAGCGTTCACTGAGCTGCCGGTCGGCACCTGAAACGGCAATCCAACGACCAGGACGGCGGGCTACCCGGTGGTAGCGTTCGCGCAGGGCCGCCGGGTCCCGCCGCGCCGAACCGGGGCGGCAGTCACGAGAAAGGGGCCACCGTGGGCTTTCTGGACAAGATGAAGGGGACCGCCAAGCAGGCGCTCAACCCCGTCGGCCAGGCGGGCGAGCGCGACAAGATCATGCGGATCAACAAAGCCGGCGTACAGACTCCGGCGACGGTCGACTCGATGCGCGAGGTCGGCACGCAGCTTGGCGGTGGTCATCAGATGGAGTTCGGCCTGACCGTTCATCCCGAGGGCGGCGAGGACTACCAGGTCCAGGTCTCGCAGTCGCTGCACGACGCAACGCTTCAGGGCATCTCCGAGGGCGGCAAGATCATCGTCAAGGTCGATCCGGAGAACCCGCAGTCACTGCTCGTGTGGGGCGCAGCCAGCTGACGCCGGACGGCGCAGCCAGCTGACGCCGGGCCGCGCGCTGACGCCGCGCCCTACGGGTAATCGCAGTAGGTGTTGGCCTTCGTGCGCCGTCCCGCCTGCACCCTCGCCTGGCCGTGGCAGACGCCGCTGGTCAGCGTGTAGGTGCCGGCAGGGAGGACCAGCGTGTAGCTGTGGAGCGCGGGCACGGACTCGCGGGTCACCGTGGTGCCCGCTTTGTCGCTGACGCTCACCTTGTAGGCGCTGCTCGAGCAGGCGTATATGCCCGGGTAGGCACCGCCGCGGCCGTACAGGCCGCCGACGATCCAACCATCGCCGGGGGGCACGCTGCCGGGCGGCGACGGCGGTTTGCAGTACACGGCTGCCGGTCCGATGAAGGACTGCATCGCCGCTGTGTGGGCGACGATCCGATGGTCCGCGAGCGCGACCACGCGCAGCTTGATCGGCCCGGGCGCGGTCCCGTGGGCGACGCGCCAGCGCAGCCGGAAGCGCCCGTTCTGGTTGACGGGGGTCGCGGCGAGCATGATCCAGTCGGCGGTGCGCGCGGTCCGCGCGGTCGGCTGGGTGCGCGCGAGCTCGAGCGCGACGCGAGGCGAGCCGCTGAGGCCGATTACGTGGCCGCTGACCGTGACCGACTGGTTGATCCGGACAACGGTCGGGAGCGGAGTTCGCAAAGCGATCGCCGGCACGGTCGCCGGAGCTCCCGCCGCCACCGCCGCGAGGGCACCAACGGCGACTGCTCCCGCAGCGAGCACCAAGCCGGTCAGACGACGCGCGACCATGACATCAGTATGGCGCGGGGCGCTAGTGGCCGCGGCGGTCGTGCAGCAGACCTGACTCCGCGAGCAGCACCGCGAGGTCACGGCGCGCCCACGCGACGCGGGCGCGCAGGCCGGCGGCCTGCAGCCAGCGGAGCTGTTCGGCGATCGTGCTGGGGCGGTCATAGACGCCGTCGATCGGCGTGACGACATCGCTCGGATCCTCGGGCACGATCACGTCGCCGACGACGATCCGCCCGCCGGGTGCGAGCACCTTGGCCATGCGCAGGAACAGGTCGCGCTTGCGCTCGTCGTCGAGATGATGGACGGCAAGGGCCGAGAACACGACGTCGAACGGACCGTCGGGGAGCTCGTCCTCGAGTCGCGCGACGCGCAGCTCGACGCGGTCCCTGGGCAGCGCCGAGCGCGCGTGCTCCAGCATCTCGCGGCTCGCGTCGAGCCCGACCAACAACGCCGAAGGATTCGCCGCCAGCACGCGACGGGCCGTCTCGCCGGTCCCGGTGCCGAGCTCGAGCGCCCGCTCGACCGACGTGCCGACGGCCGCCGTCGTCTGGTCCTGGATCCGCTCGTAGTCGGGCACCTCCTCCCGCATCAGCGAGAGATAGCTGTCGGGGTCCCAGTGAAACTGCGCCACGCCTTGCTCCGGTTGCTCGGACTCGTCTTCCGGAGAAACCGTAGCGGCCGGTTCGTGGCCCTCTCGAGAAACCGTAGCGGCCGGTTCCTGGCCCTCTCGAGAAACCGTAGCGGCCGGTTCCCGGCCGTCGGCAATAACGGGCTGCCCCCGCCCGACGGCGGCAACCCCTATTTGCCCGGGATCGACGCTGGGCTGCCGGTCTTGAACAGAGTTGCGAGGAAGATGATCACGGGGAAGTTGGTCTTGTTGGCGCCGAAATGGACCACGGTCGGGCGCTCGACGATCCACTCGCCGGCGGAGATCGTGCCCGTCTGCCCCGGCCCGATCCGCCGCACGACCGACTGGTTGACGCCGGGCACTCCCGCCATCACCTCGACCGACCCGTCACGGACCGTGTAGCTGAGCTTGCCGGCGTCGATGTAGGCGACCTGGGTGCCCGGATGCCGGTGTAGCGCGAGCGCCGAGTGGGGCGCAATCACGACCTTGGACAGCCCCAGCGTCTTGCCCGGGACGCCTGTCAGGTTGCTCGCTTCCGCAAGCGGCGTCCGTTTGATCACGCCCGGTGTCATCGGGGACGAGCTCGACGCCGCCGCAGTCGAGGTCGCGGTCGAGGTCGAGGTGGAGGTCGAGGTGGAGCTCGAGCTCGACCCGCACGCGCCCAGCCCGATCGCGCCGAGCGCCGCGAGCGTGGCGAGAACGAGATGGCGCGCAGATCGCATGGCAGAGGCTCCTTCTGAGTCCGGGCGGGCCGACGCTAGCAGCGGTCCCGGCGGCCTCCGGGATCCTGAACCGATCGATGCAAACGGTCACATCCGGCGCGGTGCACCGCCCCGCGCGATAGCGTTTCGCGGGTGAACCGGGCACCACAGGCCGGAGCACCGACGGCCGAAAGCCTCGATGACGGCAGCCAGGCGCGCTCGGATGGCGGCGCGCGGGCCAGCGAAGACGCCGAGCAGCTACTGGCTGACGAGTCGGTCGTGCCGGCCCGCGCCCGGCGGCGGTGGCCGTACTGGCTCGCGGTCGGCGTGTTCGTCGTCGGGCTGCTGGTGACCGGCGCGCTCGCGCTGATCTCGAGCTCGCAGTACAAGAACAACGAGGATCGGCTCCTGCAGCTGCGGGCCCGCGAGCTCGGGCTACTACTCGAATCCGCGACCGCCAACACGCAAACGCCGATGGCCTCGGCAGCGGCGCTGGCCAACGCAACCGGCGGCAACGTTCACAAGTTCATGCAATTCGTCTCGCCCTTCATCCGCCCGCGACCCGGTGCGCAGTTCAACTCGCTGTCGCTGTGGCGCCTCGGGGACATCGCCCGAGGGCCGATCGCCGTCGTTGGAACGCCACCTGTGCTTGCGTCGATGCCCGTTCGTGCACGGGCCGTGTTCGCGCGCGCGGCGACGAGCCACAAACTCGCCGTGATCGGCCTGACGCCACCGGCGCTGACGCGGCTCGGCTTCGCGCTGACCTCGACCGGCCCGGGCAGCCGGTTCGTGGTCTACGGCGAGAACGGGCTCGCGGCCAACCGGCGATCGCGCCTCGAGCGCAACTCGGCGTTCTCCGATCTGAACTACGTGCTGTACCTCGGCCCCGGCGTCCACGCGTCGTCGCTGCTGCTGACCAGCGTCCCGGCGCCGCCGATCACCGGTCGCCAGGCCAGACAGGAGATCCCGTTCGGGGACACCGTCCTGACCCTGGTCGTGGCCCCGCGCGAGCCGCTGTCGGGAACGCTTCCCGAGCGGCTGCCATGGATCATCGTGATCGCGGGAGTGCTGCTGTCACTCGGCGCAGCGGCGCTGACGATCCGGCTGATTCAGGGCCGCCGCTCGGCCGAGCAGCTCGCGGGCCGGCTCGAGCACGCGGTCGCCGAGAATCAGCGCCTGTACGCCGAGCAGCGCACGATCGCGCAGACGCTCCAGCACTCGCTGCTTCCCGACGAGCTCCCCGAGTTGCCCGGAGCGCAGGCGAGCGCGCGCTACCAGCCCGGGGAACGAGGGATCGACGTCGGCGGCGATTGGTACGACGTGATCCCGCTCGAGGACGGCCGACTGCTGGTGGTCGTCGGCGACGTCTCGGGACGCGGGCTGCGCGCGGCGACGACGATGGCGTCGCTGCGCTTCGCGATCCACGCCTACGCCGCCGAGAATGACCCGCCGGAGACGATTCTTGCGAAACTGTCGAAGATCCTCAGCGTGACATCGAGCGGCCAGCTTGCAACAGTGCTGTGCACCGTGATCGACATCCGATCACACGAGCTGACGATCGCGAGCGCCGGCCATCTGCCGCCGCTGCTGATCAGCGACGGCCACGGCGAGTTCCTCGAGAGCACGGTCGGGCTTCCGGTCGGCGTCGAGGAGGACGCCACGTACACGCCGCTGACCGTTGCGGCGCCGCCGGCGGCGACCTTCCTCGCCTACACCGACGGACTCGTCGAGCGTCGCGGTGAGGCGCTCGACGACGGGCTCGCGCGGTTGCGGGATGCCGCGACCGACAATCAGGCGACGCTGCCGGAGCTTCTGGACAGAGTCCTCAACGAGATGCACAGCGGGCAATCTGAAGACGACACCGCGATTGTGGGCCTCAGATGGCTGAGCTGAGCGCCGATAACAACTCAGAGATGCAGTTCGAGTTGGCCACAGGAGGACGCACCGCGACGGTCTGGATCAGCGGCGAGCTCGACATAGCCAACATCGACGAGCTCGAGCAAGCCGTAGCTCCGATCATCGAGCGAAAGCCCGAGCGCCTGGTGGTCGACGTCAGCGATCTGCGGTTCGCTGACAGCTCCGCGATCGCGCTGTGGGTTCGGTGGGCGTCGACCGTCGGTCAGATCGAGCTCCGCGAGGTCTCGCCGCTGCTGCGACGGGTGATCGGCTCGATGGGGCTCGAGCACAAGCTGGGGGTGGTCGCGTGAAGTGGACCCGCGACTTCTCGCGCGATCCGATCTCGGTCGGCGCTGCCCGCAGGTTTGCCGGCCAGGTGCTCGCCGGCAGTGACAAGGAGCTGCTCGAATCGGTCGAGCTGATGGTCTCCGAGCTGGCAACGAACTGCATCCGCCACACGAACACGGCGTTCGAGATGACCGTCATTCGGTCGCGCAAAGAGATCCGGATCGAGGTGACCGACTGTGCCGGCGGCACGCCGAGGATGCGCTCGCCCGGGCCCGACGAGCTGACCGGACGTGGGCTTCAGATCGTCAACCTGCTGTCGGAGGCCTGGGGTGTCGAGCACCGCTCGGCGGTCGGCAAGACGGTCTGGTTCACGGTCGGGGCAGGCGCCGCAGCCGTCGGCCTGAAGTCGGGCGGCGCAGGCACCACGGCCCTGGCCTAAAGCCGGGCGGGGCGCGCGCCGCGGCCCTGGCCTGCAGACCTCAGACGAAGGCGACGGCCTCGATCTCGACCAGCATCCGCGGGTCGACAAGCCCGCTCGCCCCGACCATCGTCATCAGCGGCCGGATCTCGCCGAACACATCGCCGTGGGCTCGGCCGACCTCCTCCGAGCGCGAGATGTCGGTCACGTAGATGCGCGTCTGAATCACGTCGGCGAGGCTGGCCCCGGCCCGCTCGAGCTCATGCCCGATCTTGCTGAGGATCTCAATCGTCTGCTCGTATGGGGTCTCACCGAGGATCACGCCGTGGGGTCCGACCGAGGTAGTGCCGCCAACGTGGACGTAGCGCTCGACCTTGACCACGCGGCAGAAACCGTAGGGCCCCTCCCACGGCGAGGGGGGATCGCCTGCCAGTCGCTCGGTCAATGTCGGAAGTGGCGTCGGCTGGTCAGCACCATCGCCGCGCCGGCCGCATCGACGGCGGCGACGACCTCCGAGTCTCGCATCGAACCTCCTGGCTGGATGATCGCGGTGATGCCGGCCTCGAGCGCGAGCTGCGGGCCGTCGGCAAACGGGAAGTACGCATCCGACGCGAGCACGGCGCCGACCGGCTCGGATCGCGATTTCTCGAGCGCGAGGCGGACCGAGTCGACCCGGCTCATCTGACCGGCGCCGATCCCGATTGTCGCCAGCTCGCGCGCGAGCACGATTGCGTTCGAGCGCACGTGCTTGCACACCCGCCAGGCGAATAGCAGCTCGTTCCATTCGGCCTCGCTCGGCCGGCGCTCGCTGGCGACGTTCATCTCGTCGCGCTCCTCGAGCGCCGCATCGCGATCCTGGAGCAGGACGCCACCGACGACCTGGCGCACGTGAGGCTCGATCATGCTCGCGGCGCGACGCTCGTGGTCATCGAGGATCCGCGTGTTGGGCTTGGCCTGGAGCACGTCGACGGCGCCGTCGCCGTAACCCCGCGCGAACAGGACCTCGATGAACTGGCCGACCAGCGTCTCGGCGAGCTCTCGATCGACCTCGCGGTTGAAGCAGATCACCCCGCCGAAAGCGGACAACGGATCGCATGCGAACGCGCGCGCGTATGCCTCATGCGGCGTCTGCCCGACGGCGACGCCGCACGGATTGTTGTGCTTGATGATCACGCACGCCGGGATCTGGAACTCCGACAGCAGCAGCCGGCCGGCGTCGAGGTCGAGCAGGTTGTTGTAGGAGAGCTCCTTGCCGCCCAGCTGGGAGACCATCGACAGCACGTGCGTGCGGGTTCCGACCTGGGTGTAGTAGGCGGCCCGCTGGTGCGGGTTCTCGCCGTAGGGGAGCTCGAGCGCCTTCTCGAATGCGCGCACGTAGAGCGGCGGGAAGTCCTCGCGCTTCTCCTGGAACCAGCGGGCAATCGCTGTGTCGTAGCGGGCCGTGTAGGCGAACGCCTCGGCGGCGAGGTTCTCGCGCGTGGGCAGCGACAGGCGGCGGTCGAGCTCACGCAGTTCTGCCAGCACGGCGTCGTAGCTCTCCGGGCTGACGACCGGCGCGGCGAAGGCGGAGTTCTTGGCCGCAGCGCGGATCATCGTCGGGCCGCCGATGTCGATGTTCTCGATCACCTCACTGTCGGGCACGCCGCGCTGCGCGGCCTTGCGCTCGAACGGGTACAGGTTGACGCACACCAGATCGACGAACTCGACCGCCTGCTGCTCGGCCGCGCGCAGGTGCTCCTCGTTGTCGCGAACAGCGAGCAGCCCCGCGTACAGCTTCGGGTGAAGCGTCTTGACGCGCCCGTCCATGATCTCCGGAAAGCCCGTCAGCTCGGTGATCGAGCGGACCGGGACCCCTGCCTCCTCGAGCGTGCCGGCGGTGCCGCCGGTCGAGACGATCTCGATCCCGAGCTCGGCCAGCCCGCGGGCGAACTCGACGATGCCGGTCTTGTCGGAGACCGACAGCAGCGCCCGCGCGACCCTGACCTCACCAGGGGAAACGGTCCCGTAGGTGCTCGACGCCTCGACACCCTGATCCATACCCACCCGACTCTATCGATCGATCAGCACTCGACGCGGGTTGTCGGGATCGAAGCGGACCGCGCCGCGCCCGATCAGCCGCACCGCCTCCGGAAGCAACTGATGCTCGATCGCGTGCAGTCGATCGAGCACGTCGCCTGGATCGCGCGCGTCGGGCAGCTCAATCGCGCGCTGGAGGATCACCGGCCCGGTGTCGACGCCGTCGTCGACGTAGTGGACCGTCACCCCGAACACCTTGACGCCGTAGGCGATCGCCTGCTCGATCGCGCCCAGCCCGGGGAACGCCGGCAGCAGCGCCGGGTGGACATTGATCACGCGCTGGGGGAAGGCGTTCAGGAACGAGCTGCTCAGCAGCTGCATATATCCGGCGAGCACGACCAGCTCGACGCCGTGGTCGGTCAGCCAGCGACGGATCGCGTCGTCGCGCTGCGCGCGATCGGCGTAGGACTGAGCCGGGAACGAAGCGGCATCGACACCGGCGGCCTGTGCTCGGCTCAGCGCCCGAGCATCGGGCTTGTCCGATGCGAGCGCGACGATCGCGATCCGATCCCGCCCGTGGACCTGGTCGAGCAGCGCTTGGAGGTTGGTCCCCTCGCCCGATGCAAGGACGCCGACGTTCATGCCGCGCGGAGCTTCGGAAACCTACCCCCGGTCGAGCGCAGGCGGCCGGTTTGGAGCAGCTCGTCGACGCGCCCGAGGACGTCGTCGGAGCGCAGATGCGCGAACGTCCCGTAATCCGACAGCTCGTCGTACGCGTGCTCGGCGATCACCTTGGAACGCCCACCGCGGAGGATCTCGACGGTGCGGGTACGGCCGACCGCCGGCTGGGCCGCCCTGACGACATCGAGAATCGCGCTGTCGAGATCGGTGCCCGGGGCCTCGGTGGCGGCGCCGGCACGACGCGAGCTCGCGACGGGCGCGGCGAGCGCGGCGAGCGCCGAGGCGATCGCCGGATCGCAGACATCGCAACAGTGTTCGGGGGCCCGCTCGGGCACCCGATCGCCGAAGTGGGCGAGCAGCGCTCTCCGGCGACACCCGGCGCGCTCGACGTACTCCCAGATCGCGCGGTATTGCGCCCAGCGAGCGCGCTCGGCGTCACGCGCCGACGCGCGACAGGCGGCGAGCTGGCCGGCGTCCCAGCCACCCGCGATCCGGCCCGCGGCGCGATCGGGCGCCGATGGCGACGGCGCCAGGATGCCGGCGCGCGCTAGATGTCCGATCACCCCTCTGACCGAGTCGATCTCGGCCCGCGGGCCGACGCAACCGGCGAGCTCGGAGAGCTCGACGTCGTAGCGCCCGTCGAGCCCGGCCCACAACAGTCGCTCGGCGAGCGCCGCGAACGCACCGTCGGGAACGCGAGCGCGCTGGATGAAGAACACGTGCAGGCCCTTGTCGCGCTGCTCGGCGAACAGCAGGCAGCGGGCCGGCAGACCGTCGCGCCCGGCGCGACCGGCCTCCTGGTAGTACGCCTCGAGCGAGCCAGGGACCGCCGCGTGGCAGACCGTCCGCACATCGGCCTTGTCGATCCCCATCCCGAATGCGTTGGTCGCGACGATCACTCGCAGCTCGCCGCTCATGAAACGCTCCTGCGCGACCGCGCGCGAGCGCCGATCGAGGCCGGCGTGATAGATCGCGACGTCCTCCCCCAGCGCTCGGGCGAGGCCGCCGGCGAGCCGCTCGCAGGAGTCGCGCGTGCCGGCGTAGACGATCGCCGGCAGCGCGCCGTCGTCCGCGAGCGCGGCCGCGAGCCGGCGCTCCTTGTCGATCGTCGTCCGGCACGGGATCACGCCGAAGCTGAGGTTGGGCCGGTCGAAGCCGGTCCGCACGCGCAGTGGATCGCGCAGCTCCAGGCGCCGGACGATGTCGTCGGCGACGGCCGGGGTCGCAGTCGCGGTCAGCGCGAGCGTCGCGCGGGCGCCGAGACGGCGCGCCGCCGCCGCCAGCGCCAGGTAGTCGGGACGGAAGTCGTGACCCCACTGGGACACGCAGTGGGCTTCGTCGACGACGAACAGGCCGACGCGGACCTTGGCCATCGCGGCCGCGAAGGTCGGCAGGGCGAAGCGCTCGGGGGCGACGTACAGGAGCCGCACTTCGCCGGCGGCGGCGCGCTGCATCGTCTCGGCGTTGCGCTGCCCTGCGCGCTGAGCGTTGACGAGCTCCACCTGCCCCGGGGCAACCTCGCTCAGCGCCTGAACCTGGTCCTGCATCAGCGACACGAGCGGCGAGACCACCAGCGTGAGGTCGTTGCGCAACAGCGCCGGAAGCTGGTAGCAGAGCGACTTGCCCGACCCCGTCGGCATCACGACGAGCGCGTCGCGATCGGCCAGCGCCGCGCCCATCGCCGCCTCCTGGCCGGGGCGAAAGTCCTCGAAGCCGAAGCGCTCATGCAGTGACTGCCGCACGTTCATTGGGCGGGCGACGATAGCGCCGGTCGCGGCGGCCCCTGCGCGCAATCGCCCCACCGGTCGCGGCGGCCCCCGAGTCCCCGCGACCCGTCAGGCGCGGACGAGCGGGAGCTCTGCCTCGAGCGCGTACTTGCCGTTTGCCTCCTCGGTGCCCGCGAGCGGGTACTCGCCACTGAAGCAAGCGTCGCAGTGGGCGTCGCGCGAGACGCCAACCGCCTCGTAGACGCCGTCAAGGCTCAGGTAGTGCAACGAATCGGCGCCGAGCTCGGCGGCGATCCCGGACACGGTCTGCCCGTGCGCAATCATCTCCTCGCGCGTCGACATGTCGATCCCGTAGTGGCAGGGATGCTTGATCGGGGGAGCCGAGATCCGCAGGTGAATCTCGGCGGCGCCCGCCTCGCGCAACATCTGGACGATCTGGCGCGTGGTGTTGCCGCGGACGATCGAGTCATCGACCACGACCAGGCGCTTGCCGCCGACGACCTCGGGCAGCGGGTTGAACTTGAGCCGCAGGCCGTGACGGCGCAGCTCCTGCCCGGGCTGGATGAACGTCCGTGCGACGTAGCGGTTCTTGATGAAGCCGTCGTCCTGGGGCAACTCGGCAGCGCGCGCGAGTCCGCGCGCGGCGGCGTTGCCCGAGTCCGGGACCGGGATCACGAGGTCGGCGTCGACGGGCGCCTCGCGCCACAGGATCTCGCCCATCCGCGCCCTCGCGACCTGAAGCACGGTCCCGGCCATGCGCGAGTCGGGGCGGGCGAAGTAGATGTACTCGAACACGCAGAACGCGTGCCGCTCGGCGCCGGCGACCAGCTTGGACTTGAAGCCTCCCTGGGTCAGGGTCACGACCTCGCCGGGGGCGATTTCGCGCAGGTACCGGGCGCCGATCAGGTCGAACGCGCACGACTCGCTCGCGACGCAGTAGTGAGCGCCGCCGGCGGACTCGATCATCCCAAGCGCAAGCGGTCGCAGACCGTGCGGGTCGCGGAACGCGACGACCGCCTCCTCGGTCATCACGACCGTCGAGAACGCGCCCTTCAGCCGGGGCAGCACGTCGGCGACGGCGTCCTCGATCCGCGGGGCCGGGTGCGTCGCCAGCATCGCCGCGATGATCTCCGAGTCAGAGGTCGAGCGGAACGGAACATCGCGACCGCGCAGCTCGGCGTGGAGCTCGACCGCGTTGATCAGGTTGCCGTTGTGGGCGAGCGCCAGCGTTCGCTGGTCGTCGCGCACGATCGGCTGGGCGTTCTCCCACTCCGAGGAGCCGGTCGTCGAGTAGCGAACATGGCCGATCGCCATGTCGCCGATCAGCGAGCGCAGCTTGTGCTCATCGAACACCTGGGCGACGAGGCCCTGGTCGCGGATCGCCATGATGCTCCCGCCGCGCTGCGCGGCGGCAATCCCGGCCGATTCTTGGCCGCGATGCTGGAGCGCAAACAGCGCAAAGTAGGCAAGGCGAGCTACATCGTGCTCGGGCGCGTAGATCCCGAACACGCCGCACTCGTCGCGTGGCCCGTCGCGATGATCGTTCACAAGAGACATGGGACAGCCAAGGATGGCGTAACCCTCGGCCGACTCCTACGTTCTAGCCTAGCAACGGCGTTCGCGTCCGAGGACCGGTCGGCTGACCTGGCGGGAGGACCCGATCCGCTAATAGCGAGCTATGCGTAGGCGGCGAGCCCGCCATCTCGGGCGTCGCGGAGATCGCTGAGGGTGACCTTCAGTGATCCTGAGATCTGAAGCTCGTTGCCGCCGACCCGCCCGATCAGCTCAAGCCCCGCCAGCGTCTCGGGGCGCCCCGAGACGACGAACCAGCAGCCCGGGGCCTCGCCGAACAGCCGCTCGAGGCCGGGCTCGAGCTCGACCTCGGCGCCGATTCCGCCCACCGCGCAGCACTCCGCCAGCGCAACCGCCAGCCCGCCCTCGGCGACGTCGTGAGCGCTGCTGAAGGCGCCCGACCTGACCCCCTCGCGCACCGTCTTCAAAAGCTCGCCGATCGCCGCGCCGTCGAGCGCCGGCAGCGGGCCGGTGGGCGCTTCGCCGCGCAGCTTGGCGAGCTCCGAACCCGCCAGCGAGGGGACCGCGGCGCCGATCAGGGCGATCGCGTCACCCTCGCGGTCGAAGCCGAGCCGCCCCGCGCGCTCGGCCGAGGGCAGGCTGCCGACGATGCCGACGATCGGCGTCGGGAAGATCGGCCCGGTCGGCGCTTCGTTATAGAGCGAGACGTTGCCACCGACGACCGGCACGCCAAGCGCCTCGCACGCCTCGGCGAGACCCTCGACCGCCTCACGCAGCTGCCATGCGACGTGGGGCTTCTCCGGGTTGCCGAAGTTGAGGCAGTTGGTCAGGCCGAGCGGCTCGGCGCCAACGCACGCCAGGTTCGCGGCGCACTCGTACACGGCCGCGGCGGCGCCGGCCCGCGGGTCACAGGCAACCCGGCGCCCGTTGCCATCGATCGCGACCGCGATCGCGTCGCCGCTGGGGAGCATCAGCACCGCGGCGTCGGCCTGATCGGGGCGGCGCACCGTGCGCGACTGGACGATCGGGTCGTATTGCTCGAACACGGGGCGCCGCGAAGCGATGTTGGCGCAGCCCAGCAGTGCCAGCAGGATCTCGGCCTCGCTCTCTGTCCCATTCAGCACCGCCGGCTCGCCGCTGTACACCGGCGCGTCGGGCCGTGCCGGTGCAAGGTCGTACAGCGGACAGTCGTCGACCAGCACGCCGACAGGCAGATCGCCGACGAGCGTGCCGGCGTCGAGCACTCGCATGCGGCCCGAGTCCGTGACCGTCCCGATCGGCGTCGCCAGCGTCTCCCAGCGCTCGCAGACATCGATCACTTGCGCAACCCGCTCCGGCGCGACCACGCACAGCATCCGCTCTTGGGACTCGGAGACCATGATCTCGAACGGTTCCATGCCGGCCTCGCGCAGCGGAACCCGCGATACGTCGATGTCGAGCCCAACGTCGCCCTTGCTCGCCATCTCGGAGGCCGACGAGGTCAGCCCGGCGGCCCCCAGGTCCTGCAACGACACCAGCAGCTCGCGATCGAGCAGCTCGAGGCAGCACTCCATCAGCTTCTTCTCCGCGAACGGGTCGCCGATCTGAACCGATGGCCGCTTGGCCTCGTCGGCGTCGCCGAGCTCGGCGCTGGCGAGCACCGAGGCGCCGCCAATCCCGTCACGCCCGGTCAATGCACCGAGCAGCACGAGCACGTTCCCCGGGCCGGCCGCGGCACTCCGGATCAGGCGTTCATGGCGGGCGAGGCCGAGGCACATCGCGTTGACCAGGCAGTTCTGCTCATAGCTCCGCTCGAAGTAGATCTCGCCACCGACCGTCGGCACGCCGATCGAGTTGCCGTAGTGGCCGATCCCGGCGACGGCGCGCTCGAGCAGGTAGCGAGACCGCGCCGACCGGGCCGGATCCCCGAACCGCAGCGAGTCGAGCACCGCGATCGGCCGCGCGCCGACCGCGAACACATCACGCAGGATGCCGCCGACCCCGGTCGCGGCGCCCTGGAACGGCTCGACCGCGCTCGGGTGGTTGTGCGACTCGACCTTGAACGCGACCGCGAGGCCGCCGCCGACGTCGACCGCGCCGGCGTTCTCACCCGGACCCATCAGCACGTGCGGGCCGCTCGTCGGCAGACGCCGCAGCAGCTTGCGCGAGTGCTTGTAGGCGCAGTGCTCGGACCACATCAGCGACAGCATCGCGAGCTCGACGCCGTTCGGCTCGCGCCCGAGCCGATCGACGATCAGCTCATATTCGTGGTCGGTCAGCCCTAGTTCGCGGTGCTTAGACGAAGGCCGCGTCGCCGACATGCGCTCGCATCGACTCGAAGATCTTGCATCCATCGGTCGATCCCGTCAGTGGATCGACCGCGTGCTCGGGATGGGGCATCAGGCCGAACACGTTGCCGGCCTCGTTGCAGACGCCCGCGATGTCCTCCTGCGAGCCGTTGGGATTGTGGCCCGCGGCGTAGCGGAGCAGGACGTGGACGGGCTCGCTCGCGTAGTAGCGGCCGGTCGTGTGCTTGACCGGGATCGACAACCGGCGGCCCGGCTCGCACGCGCGCGTGAACGGCGTGTCGGGGTCGGCGACGTCGAGCAGCACCTGCCTGAAGACGAACTTCAGCGAGGTGTTGGGAAGCAGCGCGCCCGGCAGCAGGCCCGCCTCGCACAGCACCTGGAATCCGTTGCAGATGCCGAGCACAAGCCCGCCCGCGCGCGCGAACTGCGAGACCTCCTCCATCACCGGCGCGAACCGCGCGATCGCCCCCGCCCGCAGGTAGTCACCGTATGAGAAGCCGCCTGGGACGATCACCGCGTCGACGCCGTGGAGGTCGCGTTCGGCGTGCCACAACAGCGTCGCCTCGCCAGCACGCTGCGCCGCTCCGAGCGCGTCGATGTCATCGCACGATCCGGGGAAGCGCACGACCCCGAACTTCACGATCCGCTCTGCTCGATCTCGTAGTCCTCGATCAGCGGGTTGGCGAGCAGCTGCTCGCAGATCTCCGGCAGCCGCGCCGGATCCTCGACGTCGAGCTCGATCAACCTTCCGACGTGGACGTTCTCAACGCCGGTGAAGCCGAGCGCCGGCAGCGCACGCTCGACCGCCTGGCCCTGGGGATCGAGGATCCCGTGCTTGGGCCGCACCAGCACGCGGGCTCTCATCGAGCGCCGGTCCTGCCCAGCCAGCTGTCGAAGCTCGCGCCCGTGATGCGCTCGTAGGCCTCGATGTACTTCTCGCGCGTCTTGGCGACGACCTCGTCGGGAATCGCGGGCGCCGGCGGCGTCCGGTCCCAGCCGGTCGAGGCGGCCCAATCACGGACGAACTGCTTGTCGAAGCTGGGCTGGCCGCGGCCCGGCTCGTATTCGTCGACCGGCCAGAAGCGCGACGAATCAGGGGTGCAGACCTCGTCGCCGAGCGTCAGCACCCCACCCGCGTCGAGCCCGAACTCGAACTTCGTGTCGGCGAGGATGATTCCGCGCTCGCGCGCGTGCTCGGCGGCGTGGCTGTAGACCTCGATCGAGACGTCACGCAACCGCTCGGTCAGAGCGCGATCACCGACGAGCGCGACCGCCCCTTCGAAGTCGACCGCCTCGTCATGTCCGACGTTGGCCTTCGTGGTCGGCGTGAAGATCGGCTCCGGCAGCCGGTCGGACTCACGCAGCCCGGCGGGGAGCTCGATCCCGCAGACGGCACCGCTCGCCTGGTAGTCCTTCCAGCCCGAGCCGGTGATGTACCCACGCACGACGCACTCGACCGGGAGCATCTCGAGCCGGCGGACGAGCATCGCACGTCCGCGCACCTCCTCCGGGACGCCATCGGTGACCGACACAAGATGGCCGGGGACGATCCCGGCGGTGCGCTCGAACCAGAACGTCGTGAGCCCGGTAAGGACGCTGCCCTTGTCGGGGATCGGCGTCGGGTGGACGACGTCGTAGGTCGAGATTCGGTCGGAGGCTACGAGCAGCAGCTCCGTCGGCGAGCTCTCGTAGATCTCGCGGACCTTGCCCGAGGCGAGAAGGGGCAGGTCGGCGATGACGGTCACCGGGGCGATGCTAGCAACGGGGGCGGCGGCCGCAGGCCCGTTTTTCGCGCTCCGAGCGACTCTAAGCGATCGCGTGCAGGCGTCCGACGATCTCGTCCGCGTAGCGCACGAACGGGGCGTAGTCGAAGATCGCGTCGAGATCGTCTACCGCCGCCGCCTGGGGATCGGCGGCGATCAGCTCGCGCATCGGAGTTCGCTCTGTCAGCGCCTGCTGGGCGAGGCGCTGGACGATCCGGTAGGCGTCGTCGCGCTCCAGCCCCGATTCCACCAACGCCAGCAGCACGCGCTGGGAGAACAGCGCGCCGCACGTCAATTCCAGGTTCTCGCGCATCCGCTCGGCATTGACCACCATCCCGTCGATCAACGACAGCACGCGTCGCTGGAGGTGATCCAGCAGCGTCGTCGAGTCAGGCAGGACGATCCGCTCGACCGATGAGTGCGAGATGTCGCGCTCGTGCCACAGGGCGACGTCCTCGAGCCCGGCGAGCGCGTTGCCGCGCAGCACCCGCGCGAGGCCCACCACCTGCTCTGACTTGATCGGGTTGCGTTTGTGGGGCATCGAGCTCGATCCCTTCTGTCCGGCCCCGAACGGCTCCTGAACCTCGCCGACCTCGGTTCTGGCGAGGTGGCGCAGCTCGGTCGCGAACCGCTCGAGCCCCGCCCCGGCGAGCGCGATCGCTCCCAGCAGCTCGGCGTGGCGATCGCGCGCGACGACCTGGGTCGAGACGGGCTCGCGCTCGAGGTGCAGGCGGGCCAGGACCCGCTCCTCGAACTGGGGCGAGGTCGCTGCATAGGTTCCGACCGCGCCCGACAGCGCGCCGACCGAGGCCTGCGCGAACGCGTGCTCGAGCCGCCTGGCGTTGCGGTCCGCCTCGAACGCGAACCCGGCCAACTTGATCCCGAACGTGGTCGGCTCGGCGTGGATCCCGTGCGTGCGCCCGACGCACAGGGTGTCGACGTGCTCGCGCGCGCGGCGGGCGAGCGCCTGCACGAGCTTTCGCGCGTCGGGCAGCACGAGCTCGGCGACCCGGCGCAGCTGCAGCGCCAGGCCGGTGTCGAGCACGTCGCTCGAGGTCAGGCCGTAGTGGATCCACCGACCGGCGGGTCCCGCCGACGCGGCGAGCACGTCGACGAACGCGGCGGTGTCGTGGTCGGTGACCTTCTCGCGCTCGTTGATCGCCTCGACCGTGAACGTTGCCGCGCGGATCTCATCGAGCTCGGCTGCGGTCGGCCCCTCCATCTCCTCGCACGCCGCGACCTCGACCTGCCGCATCGCCTCGAAGCGTGCGGTGTCAGACCAGATCTCGGCCAGCTCCGGCCGCGTGTAGCGCGTGATCACTCAGTCGATTATGAGCCCAGCCGCAGCGTCCGGACTCCTGAGTAGCTGCCGCCGGGCTCGAACTCGGCGCTGACCTGCACCATCAGCGGAGCCTCGCGCCGGAGCACGGACGCGACCTCGGGGTCGACCGGACGACTTACAACGAGGCTCGCGCCGGCGTGGATCGTGACGTAGGCGAACAGCACGCGCAGCTGCCCCGACGGTCCGCCGGCCGTGGTCTTGAAGTGGCGTTGGGTGAGCACCAGAACATCGCCCGAGCACGGCCGCGAGCCGCGCCCGAGGCACCTGATCGTGACCGCCGCGCGCCCCTGATGCGACAACGTCACGGCCGGGCCGATCGCGTTCGGCGGCTGGATGATCGTGAACGTGTGGGCCGCGGTCCGGGTCGTGTGGGCCGCGTCATCGCTCTGCGTTGCGCGCGCCGTGTAGCGCCCGAGCGGCAGCGGGCGCGGCCATTGCGCCGACCACCTCGCGCCCGAGTGGGTGGCGCGCAGCCGGCCGAGCGGCTTGCCCGCGGTCGAGGTGCCGCGGTAGAGCACGACCGTGACTCTCGAGGAGTCGCCGAACGTGTCGCCCGCGACGCCCGAGAAGCTCGGCGCGCGCGTGGCGACCCGGCTCCCGGCGGCCGGCGCCGTCAGCGTCAGCGCCGGACCGTGGACCTTGACCGAGAACGTCAGAGGTCGGCTTGCCCCGCCGGTCGAGCCGCCGCCGGCCTGAGTCGCGACCGCCGTGTACTGCCCATCGGGGAGCGCCGGGGTGATCGGGATCGAGAAGCGTCCGCCGCTGCCACGCGAGCTGTGGAGGGTCCGCAGCGGGGCGCCGCTGGTGGCGGCGCCGGGATACACCAGCAGGGTCACCGTGTCGCTGTCGCCGGCGGACGTGCCGGCGGTGCCGGTGAGCGTCGGCGTCGCGGTGTGGAGCGGTCGCGAGCCGAGCGGGTCGAGCGTGATCGTTGGCGGCGCGTTGTCGATCACGAACGTGTTGGCCGAGCTCAGCCCGCGGTCGGCCGGGGTCGACAGGTCGTCCTGCTCGGCCTGGGCGGTGTAACGGCCGTCGGGTAGCGGCGAGCTCGGTCCGACGGAGTAGCGGCCGTCGGCGCCGCGAGTCGCGGTCAACGTCTGGGTCGGCGAGCCGGTCACCGAAGCGCCGGAGTAGACGCGGACCGTGACGTGGGCGGATTCGCCGAAGCCGGTCGCCGCCGAGCCGGAGAAGAGCGGCTGGCCGCCGCTCAGGAGCGCGCCCTGACCGGGACTGGTGAGCGTCACCGCGGGCGGCGTGGTCTCGGTCGCCTTGACTGTCAGCGACACGTCGGAGATCGCGCAGGTCTTGCTGTAGGTGAGCTGCGTGCCGGTGTAGCCGACGACCAGGTAGATCGTTCGACCCGGCGGGACCATCGCGGTCCGCGAGATGGTGCCGCTGCCGGTGCCGGACTGCAGCGCCGAGCTGCCGCTGTTCAGGCTCCAGGCGCCGCATCCACCGCCGGCCGTGACCGAGCCCGTGATCGTCACGCTCGCGCTGTGCGACAGCGGCGATGTCCACGCCAGTGCGACGACGTGATCGACCGCCGGGTTGAGCGCAAAATCTCCGGGCCGCACCGTGCCGAGGGTGGTAGCGCCCTTGTTCAGCGCGGCGAACGCGTTGGTGTCGGAGCTGTCGGTCCACCCTGTCAGCCCGCCCGCGATGTCGCCCGAGAACGACGACAGCTTGGTGAACGAGGACGGGGTGAGGCTCGGCGGGAACGGGAACAGCGCCGCCGGCGGCCCCTCGACGTAGCTCCATGGCTTGGCGCCGTAGCGATCGTGATCGGGGTTGGCGCCGGGACTGGCCGAGGTGAAGTCGCGGGGCTGGGTCCACGTGTAGGTTCCCGCCGCGGCGACGGCGGGCAGCGTCAGAACCGCGACAGCGGTCACGCCGAGGATCAGAGTGGTGAGGGATGCCCTGCGCACCCGGCAGCAGGGTAACTGCGCCCGCCGGCCGATGAGGCAGTTCGATCCGCGCGGCCCCGCGAGCGGCGATCCCGGGAGCTCAGCCCCCGGCGAGCTGGACCGACTTCACGATCAGCAGCACCAGCGCGACGATCATGTAGGCGCCGAGCACGCCCATCGCAGCACGGCGTCCGCCCGACCAGCGCGGCCGCGTGAGCAGTGTCAGCGGCGGCATCGTCCAGTGCTCCTTGCTCGCCTGGCGCCTGCCGCCGATCACCGTCACGGTGCTCGCGCCACGATTCGCGCGAACGGCGGCGGCGCCCATCACCACCAGTACCGCGGCGAGGACGACGGCGCCGCCGGCCGCGAGCGCAGTGACGTCGACGTGTGGGAACAGCGTCGTCACGGTCAGGACGACCGACAGCAGGATCAGGACGCCGACGATAAGGCTCGCGAGCGCCTTCAACCAGGGCGGGTTCGCCCACGGCCCGAGCACCGCGCGGTCGTTGCACAGCATCAGCAGGAACAGCGTCGTCATCGGCAGCAGGATCCCGCACAGAGCCTGCACGGCCTCCGTGATCACGCCGAGCGGCGCGCCCGGGATCAGGACCACGCCGGCGGCAGCGAGGATCAGGACGCTGAATACCGCATAGAAGCCCTTGGCCTCCTTGAAGCTGCGATGCAGGGAGCCCTTGGTCCCGAACACGTCGCCGATCACGTAGCTGGTCGCGAGCGTCACCGCGCCGGCGCCGATCAGCGAGGCGTTCAGCAGGACGATCGCGTAGAACGCGCCCGCGGGCGAGCCGACCGTGTGCTCGAGGCCGCTGGCGACCGCCCCGGCGTCGGTGAAATGGCCGAAGTACGGGGTTCCGGCGAAGCCGAAGGCGGTTACCGCGATTAGCGCCGCGGCGCCGAGCACGACGATCAGCGCGCCGAGCATCGTGTCGATGCGCTCGTAGTTGATCCAGCGCGGCGTGATCCGCTTGTCGACGATGTTCGACTGCTGGAAGAACAGTTGCCACGGCGCGACCGTGGTGCCGACGATCGCGATCAAGAGCAGCACCGCGGTCGAGCTCCCGCCGCCCTGGATCCCGGGCACGAACAGGTGATGGACGACCTCCCCCATGTTCGGCTTGACGATCACGAACAGCGGGATCACGAGCAGGTTGGCGAACACGAACAGGAACATCGACCGCTCCCACGAGCGGAAGCTGCCGGTCGCTGTGACCGCCACCAACGCCGCCGCGGCGATCGGAACCGAGACGTTCTGGGAGACGCCGAAGTAGCCGAGCGCGAGGCTGACGCCGATGAACTCGGTGACGATGATCAGGAAGTTCTGAAGGAACAGATAGCCGGACTCGAACCATCCCCAGCCGCGGCCGAAGCGCTCGATGATCAGCCGCGCATGGCCGACGCCGGTCACGGCTCCGAGGCGGACGACCATCTCCTGATTGACGATCAGAACCGGGATCAGGAGGATCAGCACCCACAGCAGGCTGGTGCCGTAGTTCTGACCGGCCTGGGAGTAGGTCGCGACGCCGCCGGCATCGTTGTCGCCGACCATCACGATCAGGCCGGGGCCGATGATCGCGAGCAGCGCCAGCGCTCGCGAGCGCAGGCCCCGGTGACCCTCCTCGTGCTGGTGGATCGTGCCGAACGCGCCCTTGATCTCGCGTCCGTGCGTGGGGTCGAGCACGGCAGGCTCGCGCGGCGCCGGGGGAGACGTGTTGCTCGCCATCTGCTCGACCTCCTTTCCTTTCCCGCTCGGCACGTGCCGCGGCGGGCTCGGAGGTCGCTCGGGGCCGGATCAGATCCGGGCGCGCGAGGTGATCCTCACGATGCCAGCCGCGGGGGTGCTACTTCGCGGTAGCTCGCTGTCCTGATATGTCTCTTGGCCAGTCATCGTGTGAAACGGTTGTAAACCGCCATGTCGCGGTAGTTTTGAGGGTACCAGCGGGGCAGTTGAGGGTCCAGGTCTGACCCCTGGCCGGGGCGCGGTCAGGGCTTGCGGGCGGGCCGGCGGCCCTGGCCAGGGGCCGGGCGATTCCCGCGGGGCGCCGTGAAGGTGCCGCTCGCCGCCGCGGCAGGGTCGAGCGTCACGTTGACGGCGTGGGGCGCCGTGAAGGTGCCACTCGCGGCCGCGGCGCGGTCGAGGGTCACGTTGACGGCGTGGGGAAGAGCGACCCCCGCCTCCTCACAACCGCCCGGCGACCCACAGGGCCCCCGGCGACACCCGAGCTCGCGGGCCATCGCCGGCGCTATCCGCGGGCGGCGCCCGCGCGCCAGCGCCACTCCTCCGGCAGCAGCAGCTCGAGCACGTCGTCGACGGCGATCACGCCGACGGCGAGGTTGTCGTCGTCGAGCACCGGAATCGCGGTCAGGTTGTAGTCGGTCATCAGCATCGCGACCTCGGGGACGTCGGCATCGACCTCGACCGTCGGCCCCGGGCCATCGACAAGCTTCGTGAGGACCTCATCGCCCGCTCCGCGCACGAGCTCGGGCAGCGACACGGCCGCGACGAAATGTCCGGTCTCGTCCTCGAGGCAGACGATCGACGCCTGCTGCTCGCCGAGATCGCTGGCGCGGACCCGCTCGAGCGCGCGCGCCACGGTCGCGCTCGCGGGCATCGAAACGAAGTCCGGGTTCATCAGGCCGCCGGCGGTAGACGGGTTGTAGCCGAGCAGGCCCTTGATCTTGCGTTGCTTGGCGGCGGGCAGCAGGTTGAGCACGGGCAGGCGGCGCTCCTGCTCGATCTCGAGCAGCAGATCGGCCGCGTCGTCGCTCGCCATCCGCGCCAGCACCTGGGCGACCTCCTCGTCGGAGCGCTCGCGCAGGAACTCGACCTGGTGCTCGTCGTCGAGCTCCTCGAACACGTCGGCCTCGAGCTCCTTGTCATATCCGACCGCCTCGAGGATCTCCTCCCCCTCCTCGTGCGAGGCGGCCTCGACGAGGTCGGCGATCTGCGCGGGATGCAGGCGCGCGATCCGCCGCGAAGCCAGCTTCAAGCGCGAGGTCGGGACGTGGCCGACGAACGGCTCCATCTCGTCCCAGCCGATGAACTGGCGGTGCTCGGTGTCGTGGCCCCTGAACCGTCGGGGCAGGAACCGCCAGAGCCGCGGGCGCAGGCTCGGGTCGATCCCGGCGACCCGCCAGACGCCGTCGTCGCACACGATCTCGACCTCTCGGGCGGTGACGAGACGCGCCGTGTCGACGTTGATCAGGCTGCGGTCGAGCACGTCGGAGCGCAGCAGGACCTCTCCCGGCCGGCGCTCGAACTGCGCGAGGTTGAGCTTGGTCGTGGAGGTCCGTGCCGCGTTAGGCCCCAGCTGGGCGATCCGATCGATCGGTACGAACATCTCGCGGCCACCGATCCGAGCGAGCAGCCCGACGATCGGCGGCAGACCGTCGGCGAGATCGAGCCTCGCGATGACGTCCTCGACCCGGCCGAGGCGATCGCCGGAGGAATCGAGCAGGGGGCTCCCCGCGAGCGAGGAGACATGAACGATGCTGTCGGGCATCAGTCGCTGCGAGAGAGGCTATCGCCCCCGGGCCCGGGAAGAGGAGGCCGCGTCGCTCCCCTGGACGATCCGGCCGTGCCAGTCCCGAGAACGAGAGCGTTCAGTCGGCGAGAATCCGGGCCGCCAGCACCGCGGCGTTGCGGGCGTTGTCGACGCCGACGCACGCGACCGGCACGCCCGGCGGCATCTGCGCGATCGACAGCAGCGCGTCGAGACCCCCCGCGACGGAGGTCCGGCTGGTCAATGGCACGCCGATCACCGGCAGCTCGGAGTGGGCGGCGACGACGCCCGGGAGGGCGGCCGACAGCCCGGCGCCCGCGATGATCACGCGGAGCCCGCGGAGCTTGGCGTTGCGCGCGTATTCGGCGACCTTGTCGGGCTCGCGGTGGGCCGACATGACCCTCACCTCGGAGCGGATTCCGCGCTCGGTGAGCTCCTTCTCCGCTGCCTCCATCGCCGCCATGTCGCTCTTGGATCCCATCACGATCCCGACCCGGGGAGCGTCGACGTCGAGCTCCTCGAACGCGGCCTCGGTGTCGGTGACGGTCTGGGGTTCGGCCTCGGTCATGTCACTCCTAATGCGATGTCTCGACGCAGCTGTTTGCCTTTGAATTGAACGACGTCGGCGGCAGCATATGCGGCCGACCGGGCGCCGGCCAGATCCGGGGCCACGCCGGTCAGGCTGAGAACCCGGCCGCCCGCCGTCACGATCTCCCCCGACTGCGAGGTGCCGGTGCCGGCGTGGGTCACGAACACCCCGGCGGGTACGTCGCGCAGGCCGGTGATCACGTCGCCGCTGGATGACGACTCGGGATAGCCGGCGCTCGCCAGCACGACCGTCACGGCGCTCTCCCGGGCCCACGTCAGCTCGACTCCCTGGAGTCCCCCAACCCGGGTGGCGGCCTCCATCAGCTCGAGCAGGTCCGAGCGCAGCCGCGGCAGGATCGCCTGGGTCTCGGGATCGCCGAAGCGGACGTTGAACTCGAGCACCTTCGCGCCGGCGGCGGTCATCATCAGCCCGGCGTAGAGGACGCCGTGGAAGGCGATCCCGCGGCGCGAGAGCTCGTCGAGCACCGGCTGGTGGACGGCCGCGCAGATCTGGTGCGCGCGGTCGGACGCGATCGACGGGACCGGCGAGTAGGAGCCCATCCCACCGGTGTTGGGGCCCTCGTTGCCGTCGAAGATCCGCTTGTAGTCCTGCGCCGAGGCGAGCGGCAGCGCTCGAACGCCGTCGCACACGGCCAGCAGCGACAGCTCCTCGCCCTCGAGGTACTCCTCGACGACCACGCGCTCGGTTCCGAACTTCCTCTGCACGAGCAGCGCGTCGAGGGCTTCGCGCGCCTCGAGCTCGTCGGTCGCGATCATCACGCCCTTGCCGGCCGCGAGGCCGTCGGCCTTGATCACCACCGGGTAGCCGTCGATCGCCTCGAGTCCGGCGGTCGGGTCCTCGACCACCGTGTAGGACGCTGTCGGCACGCCGGCCGCCTCCATCAGCTCTTTGCAGAACGCCTTCGACCCCTCGAGCGCGGCCGCCGCGCGACTCGGCCCGAAGCAGCGGATGCCGGCCTGCGCGAGTGCATCGCCGACGCCCGCGACGAGCGGCGCCTCGGGTCCGACGACGACCAGCTCGACCTGCTCGGCGCGGGCCGCGGCGACCAATCCGTCGATGTCGCCGACGTCGACGTCGACCACGTGGGCCTCCTGCGCGATCCCTGCGTTGCCGGGTGCGCAGCTCACGATCGGCTCGCGGGCAGAGCGCGCGAGCGCGTGGATGATCGCGTGTTCGCGCGCCCCGGATCCGATCACCAGGACGCGCGGGCGATCAGATCGAGCCAATGAAATCGTCGATCGGAATCGCGCTCAGGGTCTCGTACTTGGCGGTTCCGCGTGAGCTGAGCTCGAGCGAGACGCGGGCGATCGTCTTCTCGTCGGGTGCTTCGACGACGTTGACGAAATCGAACTGGCCGAGCGTCGCCCACTGGGCCTTGACCGTCGCCCCAAGCTGCTCCACCTCCCGGTTGACTTCACGGATCCGGGACGGATTGTTCTTGATCGTCTGGACGCCTTCTGGAGTGAGCGTCGACAACATCAGGTACGTCGGCACGGCTGCCTCCTCTGGACAGGTGAACTGACACTTGTGCGCAAGCGGCACTTGTACCATGGCCGGCCTTGTCAGTCCTGCGCCCCTCGAAACGGCGACTCGCGCGGGCGCTCGTGGTCGGCGCCGGTGTCGCATCGTGCGCCTGTGCGGCGGCGCTCGCAGCCGCCGGGCGGCCCGCGATCAGAACGACCCGCGGCTGCTATCCGATTGGCGCGGCCGTTCATCTTCGCGGCACCGGATTCGCTCCCGACAGGGCCTACGTGGTGTCGATCGACGGCGTCTATTTCGGCCAGGCGAAGACCGATTCCCGCGGCGAGATCTCGCCCCGTGACTCGCTGCGCCCCGGCGGCCTGCCGGCCGGCGTCGCCCAGGCCGTCGAGCGCCTCCAGGCCAGCGACGGCACGCGCACGGCACGGGCGACCTTCACGCTGACCCGGAGTGCCGGTGCCAGGTTCCTGGCCAGCAGCGGCACCGCCCAGTCGCTCCGCGCTCCCGTAGAGGTGTGGGGCTTCTCGATGCAGGGGACCCGGCGCGGCGTCTACCTCCACTACGTCGATCCGTCGGGAAGCGCCCGAACGACGGTCTCACTCGGGCACACGCGCGGCCAATGCGGATATCTGCGGACGGCGCCGGTCCGGATCTTCCCGTTCACGCCCTCGCGCGGGAGCTGGACGCTCCAGGTCGACACGCGGCGCCACTACTCCGCCCGGCCGGGCGGGCCGATGCACCGGATCGCCGTCCAGATTCGCTGAGCGCGCAGCGCAAAGTACCCCCGGCACGGCCCCCCGGCGGGCCGTCCACCGATACGCTGCCGATATGGGGGGAGTGTTGATCAGATGCGAGTGAGACGGTGACCAGTCTCAGGGGGGAGCTTCCCGAGACCAGATTCGCCAAGGCCGGTGATCTCAGCATCGCGTACCAGGTTCTCGGCGAGGGCGACGTCGACGTTGTGCTCGTGCCGCAGTGGCTGTCGAATATCGAGCAGTACTGGGAGCACCCGGCGTCGTCGTACTTCCTGCGCCGGATCGGGTCGTTCAGCCGGCTGATCATGTTCGACAAGCGGGGGACCGGGCTGTCGGATCCGGCGCCCGCGACGCAGACGCTCGAGGAGCGCATGGATGACGTGATCGCGGTGATGGACGCGGTCGGCTCCGAGCGCGCCGTGTTGTTCGGCGCCTCCGAGGGCGGGTTCATCGCGTCGCTGTTCGCCGCCACCTACCCGGAGCGTTGCATCAGCCTGGCTCTGTATGGCGCCTGCGCACGGTGGCTGCAGAGCGAGGACTACACGCAGGGACGGTCGCCCGAGCTCGCGATCGCCCAGGGTCAGCGGTGGATCGACGGGTGGGGCTCAGGGGCGTCGCTGAACGTGCTGGCGCCGAGCCTCTCGCGCGATCTGCGCTTCCGCCGCTGGTGGGGGAAGTTCGAGCGTCACTCGGTCCGTCCCGGGATGGTGGCGCCGATCTTCCAGACGATCAGCGAGCTCGACGTGCGGGCGATCCTGCCGGCGATCCGCGTTCCGACGCTGATCCTGCATCGCCGCGGCGACCGGTTGATCGACGTCGAGAACGGCCGCTACCTGGCGGCCAACATCCCCGATGCGCGGTACGTCGAGCTCCCCGGCGAGGACCACATGTACTTCGCGGGCGACACCGACGCGCTGCTCGACGAGATCGAGGAGTTCGTGACCGGCTCGCGCGGCGTCCACGACCCCGATCGAGTGCTGGCGACCGTGATGTTCACCGACATCGTCCGCTCGACCGAGCACGCGGCACGCCTCGGCGATCGCCGCTGGCACGACCTGATCTCCCACCACGACCGGCTCGTGCAGGATCACATCGCGGTGTACCGCGGCCGCGCGATCCGCAGCACCGGCGACGGCGTGTTCGCCGCGTTCGACGGGCCGGCGCGCGCGATCCGCTGCGCGGTCGCCGTGATCGACGCCGCCCGCTCGCTCGACGTCGACCTCAGAGCCGGTCTGCACACGGGCGAGTGCGAGCTTGCCGGCGACGACCTCGCCGGGGTCACTGTCCACATCGGCGCCCGGATCGCGGACCTCGCGCAGCCGAGCCAGGTGCTCGTATCGGGCACCGTCCGCGACCTCGTCGTCGGCTCGAACATCGGCTTCCGCTTCCACGGGATGCAATCGCTCGCCGGCGTTCCCGGCGAGTGGCGGTTGTTCCTCGTCGACGGCCGCGGCTGAGGCCGCAGCGCGGGCGCGCAACCACGGCCGCGGCTGAGGCTGCATCGCCGGCGCGCAAATAGTCTGCTTAGACCCGGCCGCGCGTGGGTAACCTCGCGCGCGACCGGGACCGTCCTCACTCGTCAGCGGTGCGGGCCGGACCGCCGCTCAGTCCCTTACCCCGAGGAGATGCTCAAGGTGGATACGAGGCCCGCGACGCTCGAGAAGCCGACCGCCGCGGAGTTCGAGCTCTCAGAGCTCACCGACCTGCGCGCGACCGTGCTGTTCGTCCACGGCGAGCTCGACCTACTGACGGCGCCGCGATTCGCGGCGCGGATCGGGCAGATCGTGCAGCGCGCCAACGGAGACGTGATCGTCGACCTCAGCGAGGTGGAGTTCATCGACACCACCGGGCTCCAGGTGCTGCTCGCGGCCCAGCGCCGACTGACGCGGCGCAGCCGCCGCCTCACCGTCCGCTGCAAAGCCGGCCCGGTCCGCCGGGCGATCGAGCTCGCGATGCTCGGCGAGACGCTCAGGCTCCGTCCGCAGATCCAGCTGGACAGAGCCTGAGCCTGCCGGACTGTCAGACCGCCGCGACGGTGCCGACGCGCTCGAGCACGATCTCACCCTCGGCGGCGTCGACCTTGACCGTGTCGCCCGGCACGAAGCGCCCCTCGAGGATCGCCAGCGCGAGCGGATCGACCAGCCGTTTCTGGATCACCCGCTTGAGTGGGCGGGCACCGTAGGTCGGGTCGTAGCCGAGGTTGCCGAGCAGCGTCCGAGCGTCGTCTGAGAGCTCGACCTCGATCCCGCGCTCGCGCACCCGCTCGATCAGACGCGTGACCTGGAGCTCGACGATCGCGCCGATCTGCTCGCGCGTCAGCGGCTTGAACTCGACGATGTCGTCGAGGCGGTTGATGAACTCGGGCTTGAACTGAGCTTCGACGCCGGCGCGGCCGCCGGGTATGTTCGACGTCATGATCAGAACTGTGTTCTTGAACGACACAGTCCTGCCCTGACCGTCGGTCAGGCGGCCATCGTCCATCACCTGCAGGAGCGTGTTGAACACGTCCGGGTGGGCCTTCTCGATCTCATCGAGCAGCACGACCGAATAAGGACGTCGGCGGACCGCCTCGGTCAGCTGACCGCCCTCCTCGTAGCCGACGTAGCCGGGCGGCGCGCCGACCAGCCGCGAGACGGCGTGCTTTTCCATGTATTCGGACATGTCGATCCGGACCATCGCATCCTGGCTGTCGAACATGAACTCGGCGAGCGCGCGTGCGAGCTCGGTCTTGCCGACGCCGGTCGGGCCGAGGAACAGGAACGTGCCGATCGGCCGATCGGGGTCCTGGAGCCCGGCGCGCGAGCGCCGGAGCGCCGCGGACACGGCCTCGACCGCCTCGTCCTGACCGATCACCCGCTGGTGCAGCCGCTCCTCCATGTGAACGAGCTTCTCGATCTCGCCCTCCATCAGCCGTGAGACCGGGATTCCGGTCCACTTGGCGACGACCTCGGCGACGTCGTCGGCGTCGACGACGTCCTTGAGGAACTTCGGGCGGCTGTCGGCTTCGGCGTCGGCCTCGGCCTCCGATGCCGTCTGCAGCGCCTTCTCGAGCTCGGGGATCGTCCCGTACTGAAGCTCGGCAGCACGGCCGAGGTCGGCCTCCCGCTGCGCCCGCTCGAGATCGATCTTGGCCTGCTCGAGCTGCTCCTGCAGGGCCGCGACGGCACCGACGGTGTCCTTCTCGCGCTGCCACTCGGCGTGCATCGCCGACGAGCGCTCCTTCTCCTCCGCCAGCGTCCGCTCGAGCTGCTCTCGGCGCGCGTTGGTGCCCGCATCGTCCTCGTCGGAGCCGAGCGACTTGAGCTCGATCTCGAGCTGCATGATGTGACGGTCGACCTCGTCGATCTCGATCGGCTTTGAGTCGATCTCCATCCGGATCCGCGAGGCGGCCTCGTCGACCAGGTCGATCGCCTTGTCGGGCAGGAAGCGGTCGGCGATGTAGCGGTGGCTGAGCGTCGCCGCGGCAACCAGCGCCGAGTCCTGGATCCGGACCTTGTGGTGGACCTCGTAGCGCTCCTTCAGCCCGCGCAGGATCGCGACCGTGTCCTGCACGGTCGGCTCGCCGACGAATACGGGCTGGAAGCGGCGCTCGAGCGCCGGATCCTTCTCGATGTGCTTGCGGTACTCGTCGAGCGTGGTCGCGCCGACGCATCGCAACTCGCCGCGCGCCAGCATCGGCTTGAGCATGTTCCCAGCGTCGACCGAGCCCTCGGCCGCGCCGGCACCGACGATCGTATGCAGCTCGTCGATGAAGACGATGATCTGGCCCTTGGCGTCGGCGATCTCCTTCAGCACCGCCTTCAGGCGATCCTCGAACTCGCCGCGGTACTTCGACCCGGCGACCATCGCGCCGAGGTCGAGCGAGACGAGCTTGCGGTCGCGCAGGCCTTCGGGGACGTCGCCGTCGACGATCCGCTGGGCCAGGCCCTCGACGATCGCCGTCTTGCCGACGCCCGGCTCGCCGATCAGCACCGGGTTGTTCTTGGTGCGGCGGCTCAGAACCTGGATCACGCGCCGGATCTCGTCGTCGCGTCCGATCACGGGGTCGAGCTTGCCGAGCGCCGCGGCCTCGGTCAGATCGCGACCGAAGCGCTCCAGCGCCTGGAACTTGTCCTCAGGGTTCTCGTCGGTCACGCGATGGCTGCCACGAACCTCGGTGAGTGCCTTCAGCAGCTCCTCGCGGGTCGCGCCGGTGCTCCGCAGCGCATCTCCGGCCTTCCCCGGGTGCGCGGCGATCGCCAGCACCAGGTGCTCGGTCGAGACGTACTCGTCGCCCAGCTCGCGCATCTCCTTCTCGGCCGCGCGCAGGATCTGGACGAGCTCGCTCGAGCCGCCCGCGGGCTCCGCGGCGCCGCCGCTGACGGTCGGCAGCGCGTCGAGTGCGGGGCCGAGCGCATGACGAACTGCAGCCGGGTCGACGCCGAGCTTGCGCAGCACCGGGGCGACGACGCCGCCGTCCTGCTCGAGCAGCACGGCGAGTAGATGCTCGGGAGTCGTCTGGGGATTGCGCCGCTGATCGGCAAGCCGCGCTGCGGCCTGCAGAGCCTCCTGGGACTTGATCGTAAATCTGTCTGGTTGCATCGGCTTCTGGGATCTCTTTCGGTCAGGAAAAATCTAAGTCAGTGAGACTTAGATTATGGCAGGTCTTGCGCCGACTGCCAAGAATCTTTTCGCAACCGCGACATTGGCCTGAACGACTACGTACACTGGACCGCAATTCAGGTAATCGAGAGCCGGGGAGGCGCTGATCACCTTGCGGAGGCTGGTACTCATCTCGTCACTCGCTGCGGTCGTGCTCGCAGCGAGCGGGTCCGCGGCGCGAGCGCTCGCGCCTCCGACCCCCTGGAACGGCCGCAACCCGTTCCACTGCGCGATCCAGAACGCCGGCTTCGGCACGACCGTCCCGGATCCCGGCGCCGACCCGTACTGCGTGCGGTTCAACAAGACCGACCAGAACGTCGCACAGCTCGGGATCGTCGACTTCCTGCTGAGAGAGCCGGCGCGAACCGCGGCGGCCGTGCCGAAGTGCTTCTACTTCCAGGAGGACCACTGGCGCGGCTCGATCGTCCAATCCGACGACAGCACGCTGCTCTACGAATTCGTCGGCCACTACTTCTTCAACAAGGCGACCGGCGACGGCGGCGCCTGGGTGACCGACTTCACGGTCGCGGGCCAGACCTTCGACCCGACCCAGCTGCCCGGGTTCCCACCCGGATACGGACAGTACTTCGGCCCTGGAACCGGCGGTGTGATCACCCACAACAAGATCCCGGTCGATCCCCAGTGCGCGGCGATTGCCAAGCGCGATCCCGCCGCGATCCACGCGCATCCGGCGCGCTCGCGACGGAGCGGATCCGCGACCCGGCGGATCGCGCCGGCGCCACTTGTGACGCTGCTGTCATACGTGCGCCAAGCGACGTGACCGATCGCGGCCAGCTCGAGGCGCTGCTGAGCAGGCGCGATCTCCTTGGCCGGGCGTCGGCGCTCGGGCTCGGCGCGCTGGTGGCCTCAGCAGTGCCGCTCGCGGTCCGCACGGCGCCGGCGCGCGCCGCAGATCCGATCGTGACCGACGCCACGCTGCAGGCGTTCGCCGACACGATCATCCCCGGGCGCAGGGTGGCCCGGACCGAGTCGGGCAACGCGATCGACCCGCTCGCGATCGCCGGCGCCGATCCGCTGCCGGGTGCGGTCGAGGCCGACGCGCTCGAGCTCTACCAGAACTCCGAGGTCGGATTCGATGCGCTGGCGCCGGCCTTCCTCGCCGATCTCGAGGCGCGCTCGCTACTGCACGGGCTCGACTTCCTGCACCTTGGATTCGAGGCGCGCGTGCAGACGTGCCTGTCGGGCCTGGACTTCGGCAATCCCACGCGGTTGCTGTGGGAGGCGGCCGCGGCGGTCCCGTTCACCGCCTTCTGCGCGGCCGCGCTGATCCGCAACGCGACCGCCGCCGACGCCTGCGGCTACCGGGTGATGGGGCTGCCCGGGACCGCGCCCGACGGCTACCGCGACTTCTCGTGGCGGCGCAGGCTCAGCCGCGAGCGGACCAGCGGAGGCTCGCTGCCGTGAGCACCGAGTCCTTCGACGTCGTGATCGTCGGTTCGGGGTTCGGCGGCTCGATCACCGCGTGGCGGCTCGCCGAGCTGTACCGCGCGGCGGGCGTCGACCCGCGACGGATCGCGGTGCTCGAGCGCGGCCGGCGCTACGGCCACACCGATTTTCGCCAGTCGATGGACATCGATCACCTGTCTGACGTCTACCTGCTGATCCAGGGCCAGGGAGCGCAGGTGCTGACCGCCAACGCCGTCGGCGGCGGCTCGAATCTGTACCTCGCAGCGTCGCTGCGAGCACCGCGCGAGACGTTCGAGCGCCGCGATCGCCGGCCCGGAGACGGGCCCGAGCGACGGATGTGGCCGGACGAGATCTCGCGCGCCTCGCTCGACCCCTACTACGCACTGGCCGAGCGGGGGCTGCGCGTGCAGCGCCCGGGCTGGGACGAGGTCTCGAAGTCCGGCGGGCTGTGGGCGGCGACCCTCAGCAACGCCGGACATACCTGCGACCGGGTGCCGGTCGCGATCTCGCAGGAGCGCTGCGTCAACGCCAAGTGGTGCCACACCGGTTGCATCTTCGGCGCCAAGAACTCGCTGATCACGAATTACCTGTGGGCGGCGGAGAACGCCGGCGTACAGGTGCGCCCCAACCTCGAGGTCGAGTCGATCGCGCAGACCAGCGCGCGGCCGTACCGCTACGTGGTCCAAGCGAGCTCGATCGACAACGAGGGGCCGAGCCCGACGCGCGGGCCCGACGGTCAGGGCGTCCAACTTCAGTGCAAGGTGCTCGTGCTCGCCGCGGGAGCAATGGGGACGCCGCCGCTGCTGATGCGCTCGCGGCTCGCGCTGCCGGCGCTTTCGGGGCAGGTGGGCAACAACCTGGGAGTCAACGGCGACCACGTCGCGGCGGTCGAGTACGACCCCGAGCGCGTCCAGTCCGTGCTCGGGCTCCCTGGGTACCACGACTTCTACAAGGGCAAGCCGATCACGACGATGAGCTACGACTGGTGGGTTGGGCGCAGCAGCCATCGATACGACGGGACCCGCTTCAACCTCCAGGAGATCTTCCTCTCGACGCTGACCAACTTCCTCTACGACAGCGGCCGTACGCTCGCGGGCGGCCCGTCGTGGTGGGGGTTGCAGAAGAAGCAGGCGGTCGCGCACTGGAGCAACCGGATCGAGCTGCTGGCGATGGTCGAGGACACCCAGGATGGGACCTTCTACGCGCCACCACCGACTGGGGCCGCGATCCGCGCCGGCTCCGGTCCGATCGCGATCGGCACCTTCAACTACGCGATGTCCGAGCAGTCGGTCGCGATCCGCGAGGCGGCCAACGCCGCGATCCGCGCCGTCGCCACGCGCCGCGGACTCGGGCGCTTCATGGGACTGACGGAGACCCAGGGCGTGTACTGCGCTCACCCGCTCGGCGGCTGCCGGATGGCGCAGTCGGCCGACCTCGGCGTCGTCGACGACGCCGGGGCTGTATACGGGTATGAGGGTCTCTATTGCATCGACGGCTCGATCATCCCGACGTCGCTGGGCGTCAACCCATCGCTGACGATCTCGGCCGTGAGCGAGCGCTGTGCCCAGCGCCTGGTCGACCGAGGCGCCGACTTCGGGCTGCCGGGGCGCCCGGCCGAGCTTCGCGCGCGAGTGCCGCCTCAGCACGTCGGCGAACGGGTGCTGCCGGGCGGGGCCGCACCGTCGCCGACGCCGATCGGCTGACTCATCTTCGTCTCACCTGCTGCCGCGACCGTCCGCGGCTCTGAGCATGTGGCGACGCTCTCGACATCGAGCTCTCGCGTTCTCAGCGCTGTCGGCGATCTTGGTGGTCGCGGCACTGCTGGTCGTGTTGCTGTTCGCGCTCCCCGATCACGACTCGCGGGCCGCGGCCACCGGATCGCGGGCGCTCGCCCCGGCGCAGGCGATCGTGAGCGTGCCGTCGCTGGCGCCGCAGCGTCGCCTCCCGCGCTCGTTCCTCGGGCTCTCGACCGAGTACTGGACGCTGCCGCTCTATGAGCAGCACCTGACCTTGCTCGAGCGCGTGCTGTCGCTGCTGCGAGTCCCAGACAACGGCCCGTTCCTACTCCGGGTCGGGGGTGACTCGGCCGACCATTCCGACTGGGTGCGGCGCGAGCGGTCGCTGCCCGACTGGGAGTTCAGGCTGTCGCCCGCGTGGCTGGCAGGCGCGAGCCGGCTGGTCGAGGCGATGCGACTTCGACTGATCCTCGATCTCAACCTGCTGACCGCCTCGCCGCGGACGGCCGCCGCATGGGCGAGGATCGCGCGCTCAGCGCTACCGCGCCACGCGATCGCCGCCTACGAGATCGGCAACGAGCCCGACATCTACAACCGCCTGTGGTGGCGCTCGCTGGTCGTGCGCGCGGGCTTCGGCGAGCCGGCGCTGCCCCGAGACCTGACGGCGGCTCGCTACGCGGCGGACTTCCGCGCCTACGCGCGACTGCTCGCTCGCGTCGCGCCGCACGTCCCGCTGGCCGGGCCGGCGCTGGCCAATCCCGGGGTCCATGCGGACTGGATCTCGCGACTGCTGGCCGGTCCCCATCCCGGGCTCGGTCTCGTGACCGCCCACCGGTATCCGTTCGGCGCCTGCTCGCCGGTGTGGGCGCGCAATCATCCGACCGTCGCACGGATCCTCAGCGAGCGGGCCACGTCGGGTGTTGTCAGGAGCATCTCGAGCGCGATGGATCTGGCCCACCGCGCCGGGTTGCCGTTCCGGCTGACCGAGTTCAACTCGGTCACATGCGGCGGGCTGCCCGGCGTCAGCAACGCGTTCGCGACCGCGCTGTGGGCCCCGGACTCGCTGTTCTACCTGCTCCACGCGGGCGTCGACGGCGTCAACTTCCACGTCCGTGAGTACGCGATCAACGCGCCATTCACGCTGACCGATCGCGGCATCAACGCACGCCCGCTGCTGTACGGGATGATCATGTTCGTCCGCGCGCTCGGTCCAGGGGCCACGCTCCTGCACGTGCGGTCGAGCACGCGCCCGGGGCTCCGCCTCGATGCCTGGGCGGTGCGCGTCCGCGGCGGCGTGCACGTGCTGATGATCGACAGGAGCCGGCGCGATGCCCGTGTCGAGGTGCGGATCCCGGGCTCGGGGCTCGCGACCGTTCAGCGCCTGCTCGCGCCGTCGCCGTACTCGACCACCGGGGTCACGCTCGCCGGGCAGCACCTGACCGCGACCGGGGCCTGGGCCGGCCACCGGATCGCCCCTCAGATCGCCCGCAGCCCCCGCGGCTACCGCGTCGCGATTCCGGCACGGAGCGCGGCCCTTCTGAGCGTGCGGTGATCGGGGCCTACGTATGCTTGGAGCGACCGTGCGGGTCCTGGTAGTCGAGGACGAGAGCAAGCTCGCGGCGCTGATTCAGAAGGCACTGCGCGAGCAGGGGATGCTCGTCGATGTAGCCGCCGACGGCGAGAACGCCCTGTGGATGGCCGCCTCGAGCCCGTACGACGTGATCGTGCTCGACATCAACCTGCCCGGGATCGATGGCTTTCGGACGTGCTCGCGACTCCGCAGCGACGGCGTCCGCACGCCGATCCTGATGCTGACCGCGCGCGACGGTGTCGAGGACCGGATCGCCGGGCTCGACACGGGCGCCGACGACTACCTGCTGAAGCCGTTCGACTTCGGTGAGCTGTTCGCGCGCGTCCGTGCCCTCTCGCGGCGAGGGCCGGTACAGCGCGGAGCTGTGCTCGAGGTCGCCGATCTGAGGCTCGACCTCGCGACCTACACCGCTCGGCGCGGCGAGGTCGAGATTCCACTCTCGACCAAGGAGCTCCAGGTGCTCGAAGTGTTCATGCGCAGGCCCGACCAGGTCCTGTCGCGCTACGAGCTGCTCGAGGGCGCCTGGGACATCGAGTACGAGAACCGCTCCAACGTCGTCGACGTGTACGTCCGCTATCTACGCGAGAAGATCGACCGGCCGTTCGGGGTTCAGTCGATCGAGACCGTTCGCGGCGCCGGCTACCGGCTCCGGGGGCGGGGCTAGCGGCCGCCCGCCGGCGCGGCTCATCGGCAACGCGATCCACACGTCGGCGCCACCCTGGGGACGGTTGGTGGCCCGGGCCTCGCCGCCGTGGGCGACCGCTACGGCCTCGACAATCGCGAGGCCGAGACCGCTGCCCGGCTCTCGCGAGCGCGCCCGCTCGCCGCGCCCGAAGCGCTCGAACGCCCGCCCCAGCAGCTCGTCCTGGAAGCCCGCGCCCTGATCGCGCACGTGCAGCTCGACCAGGCTGCCAGTGAGCTCGGCACGGAGGATCACGGTCCCCTCGCCATACAGCAGAGCGTTGGTGATCAGGTTCCCGAGCGCCTGCGCGGTCCGGTCCGGATCGGCCAGCACGGCGACCCCGCTTGGGACGCCGCCGGGCTGCACCACCAGCGAGCGACCGCGGATCTCGGCCGCCGCCTGAGCCCGGGCGGCCGCTGCTTCGAGAAGCACGTCCGGGGCATGCGGCTCGGGATGCAGCGGCAGGCGACCCTGGTCGGCGCGCGCCAGGATCAGCAGGTCATCGGCCAGCCGTGACATCCGCCTGGCCTCCTCGGCGGCCGACTCGAGCGCCGCCCGGAGCTCGCCCGGATCGCGATCGCCGAGCAGCGCGAGGTCGATCTCCGCGCGCAGCGTCGTCAATGGCGTCCGGAGCTCGTGACTGGCGTCGCTGACCAGTCGCCGCTCGCGGGAGACCGCCGCTCGCACCCGCCCGAGCAGCGCGTTCAGCGTGTGGCCGAGCGCCGCGATCTCGTCGGAGGTGTCTGGGACCGGGAGCGGCTCGACGCGGTCCGAGATCCGCTCGAGCTCGCCGCGCATCCGATCGACCGGCTTCAGCGCCGCGCGCGCGAGGCCGTAGCCCGCGAGCCCGGCGAGCAGCAGCGCCAGTGGCCCGTCGGTCAGCAGCAGACTGCGCAGATGCGAGAGCTCGTGGTCACGCAGGCGCAGCGGGTCGGCGACAGCGAGCGCGAGCGGGCGCATGCCCGGAGCGGTCGCCGACACCGCCAGCACCCGGACCGGGCCGGAATCGAGCTGCTCGGTGCGAATCGGCTGGCGAACGCGCACGGCGCCGGCCGCCTGCTGCGCCGACAGCAGGCTCGCGGGCCTGGCCTTGCGGGTGCTCGCAAGGCGCTGGCCGCCGGCCGAGAACACCTGCGCCAGCGGCGCACCGCTGTCGGCGATCTCGCGTGGGCCGCCGTCCGCTACCAGCGCCTTGACATCGGCTGCCTCGGCGCGCAGCGCAGCGTTGATCTGGGCGTCGAGGTCGGCGCGGAACTGGGCGTAGAGGAACCCGCCGGCGGCGATCAACACGACCGCCATCACGCCGATGAACGCGATCGTCAGACGCGCGCGGATCGGCAATCTGCGAAAGCGCGTCAGCCAATCAGTGCGCGTCATGGCACCTGACACGCTAGTCGCGCTGCTTAAGCGGTCCTCAGCTCTTGATTGTCAATCGTTTAGCGAGCGTCGCCGATTGGATCCGATTCTGCGAGTCGAGGATCACGGCGGACACCTCCGCGACGATCCGGCGGTGACGCTGCAGGCCGCGCCGCAGGCGCGAGAGCTGCGATGAGGAAAAGGCGATCGACACCGTCTGCTTGCCCGCTGCGGCGAGCGTGACCGGCTCCGACGCCGCCTGAAACGCCTTCTGGCCGGTGATCTTGACCTCAGCGACCGCCCCCATCCGGCACGCGGCCATGCACGACACGGTCGCGTCGATCTGGTGGTTGGCGACCGGCTTCTGGTGGGCGGGCAGCGTCATTGACTCACGCGGCGGCTGCAGCGCGACCGCCTGAGCTCCGAGACCGTCGACGTTGACGCTGCCCCAACCCGACGCGAGGTCGAATCCGTGCGCAGCGCTGCAGCAGCCGAGCGGGTGGCCGTTGCCGGGGATCTCGGTCCCGACGTCGTTGCCGTAGAAGAGGACGTCGGTGAACACCTGCGTGGACAGCGATGAGCGGCCGAGACGGTAGAGCAGCGGGTTGGCGAGGCCGAGGTCCTGGCGGTGATGTTCGCGGAGCTCTTGGTCGACCAGCGCCACGCCGCCCGCGAGCAGCGGCGTCGCCGCGCTGGTGCCGCCGACCGCCTCCCACGGTCGCTCGTGCGAGCAATCGATAGACGCGGTGCAGTAGATCGCGTAGCCGGGCACGATGTCGGCGAGCATCGACACATCCGGCACGCCGCGATGGTTGTGGTGCACTGTCCCGTTCTGGTAGTAGGGCCGCGGGAACAGCTGGCTCGGGCCGCCACCGCCAGCCGAGCCGGGCTGGACTTGGGCGTCGTTCCAGACCACCTCGCTGGTGATCTGGTTGGCGGCATTGAGCAGGAAGTTGGTGCCGCCGACGCCCGTCACCCACGGAGAGGACGCGGGGAAATTGACGGCCAGCTCGTGCAGCGAGCGCCCGGAGGAGTTGACGCAGTCGGCCGAGCCCTGGTCGCCACTGGACGCCAGGAACGTCGTACCGCTGGCCGCCGCCATCGCCAGCGCGGCCTCGGTGTTGTCGATGCCGCCCCGTCCGATCGCGCCGCGCAGCGCCTGCTCGCACAGGCCGAGCGAGGCCGAGATCACCTGCGGACGGTAGCCCGGGTTCTGCAACGGGGCCGTCAGCGCGAGCAGCGTGTTGGCGGCATCGGCGCGCGTCTCGTAGATGTCGATCGCCTTCAGATTGGGGGCCGCCGCGTCGAGCACCTCGAGGTCGAGCGTTGCCTCCCCGCCCGGCGCCAGCCGCCGGTTGCCGAGACCGATCGTGAAGCCGTTGAGCCGGGGGATGTCGAGGTGGAAGCAGCTCGCGAAGGACCTGATGTCGCTGGGCTTGAAGCCGTCGATCTCGATCAGCGCGACCCGCTCGCCCTGGCCCCTGAGGCCGGTGCTGTAGAGCCCGGCGTAGCCGTAGGCGGTCAGGTACTGGTTGGGCGTGAATCCGGCGGTGGCGGAATCGTGGTCCACCTCGCCCGCCGACTTGCCGCCGGCACACGCGTTCGAGCTCGGGGTCCCGGTTCGCGGCAGTGCCGAGGACGGCTGCGACGCGATCCGCCCGCTGGAGCCGTCCGAGCGCGCGAGCTGACCAGTGGCACCGAGCCGGCGGGTGTCGAGGCCGACGACGCCGAGCACCAGGCCCCGCAGCCCAGCCGGGACCGTCGCGGTCTGGCGCGGCGACAGGAACCGCTCTCCGGTCGCGCTTCGGAACTGCGTCAGCGGCGTCGCGAACAGCCGCTCGGCCTTGGCGGCGCCAAGAACGGCGTCGGCGAACAGCCCGGTGCGGTCGATCTTGACCGAGCTCGCGCCGACCCCGCGGAGGTATGCGACGACCTGCCGGCGGGTGCGCGCCGGCGCTCCGAACCGCCGCGCCAGCGCGGCGAGTGGCTCGTACTGCGCGTAGCGGCGCGAGGCCGGGTCGCTGACGGCGGCCGCGAACCGCTCGATTCCGGCGTCGTCGGCGACCAGCGGCAGCACCAGCTGGATCGGCTGTGAGGACGGCGCTGCGCCGATGGCCGTGATCCGCGCCCGCGGCGAAGCGGCGCTCGCCGCGGCCGGGACCGCAACGGCAAGCAGAGCCGCGAGGGCGATCCCGAGGGCAACTCGAGGCGTCCATGCTCGGTTAACGCTCATCCCCACGTAGGCATCCTGTCACACCGCGGGCGAACTGCCGCCCCGAGCCACCGCCGAATCTAGGACTCGAGATCGCTGGATGCGGTCTCAGGCGCCTCCGCCCGCGGGCGCGCGACCGGGATCTTGAAGCCCTTCAGATCAGACGCGCGGACCAGCTCACCACCGCCCTCGTATGGGACGATCTCGGCGCGCAGCTCACGGCGGAGTTGCTCGAGCCGGTTGACCTCGGCGCTGAGCTCGGCGGCGCGTCGCTGCAGCGCAGCGACCTTGCGCGCCATCGTTCCGAGCTGCTCCTCGAGCTCGAACACGCGCTCGACGCCCGCGAGGTTCATGCCGAGCTCGGCCGTCATCTCCTGGATCCGGCGCAGCCGCTCGACGTCCTTCTGCGAGTACAGGCGCGTGCCCTTCGGCGAGCGCTGCGGCTCGATCAGGCCGCGGGCCTCGTACATCCGCAGCGTCTGCGGGTGCATGTCGGCGAGCTCCGCGGCGACGGAGATCATGAACACGCCGCGGTCGGAGGAAACCTCGATCCGGGTAGTGGTCCGCGTCACTCGGGTCTGGCGCCGGGTCGCCATCAGCTCTGCGCTCCGTTGCTCGCTCTGAACAGCTTCGCCCGCGGATTGCCGTTCATCACCTTCGACAGGTTGTCGATCGCCTCGTCCTGCTCGGGCGACAGCGAAACCGGCACGTCGATCACGAACCGGTAGTGGATGTCGCCGCGGCTCTTGGCGCCGAGGCGCGGGGGCCCTTCGCCCCGCAACCGCTGGACCGTTCCGTGCTTGGTCCCGCGCGGCACCTTCAGCCGCTTGCGGCCGTTCAGGGTCGGCACCTCGATCACGCCACCGCGCACCGCCTCGGGAATCGTCAGCGGCACCTCGACCTCGAGATTGTCGCCTGCGCGCTTGAACACGGGGGAATCTTGAACTCGCGTGATGACGTACAGATCACCGGGATCGCCACTGCGCTGCCCGGCCTCGCCCTTGCCGGCGAGACGGATCTTCGAGCCCTCCTTGACACCGGCCGGGATGTTGACCCGCAGCTTCTTGACCGTGCGCTGTGCCCCACTGCCCCCGCAGGTCGGGCACGGATCGTCGATCACCGTGCCGGAGCCCTGGCAGTTGGAGCACGGCTGCGAGATCGAGAAGATCCCCTGGCTCTGTGCCTCGAGTCCGCGGCCCTCGCACACCGGGCACACCCGCGGCGAGGTACCGGGCTTGGCACCGGTGCCCTTGCAGGTCGGGCACGGCTGTGAGATCGGAACCGCGAGCGGCACCTGGGCGCCGTTGACAGCCTGGTCAAAGGTCAGCGAGACCTCGGTCTCGAGATCGCGGCCACGCTGCTGGGCGCGGGCGCCGCGGACCCCGCCGGCCCGGCCGCCGGTGCGGCCGGCCGCACCGCCGGCGCCTCCACCGAAGAGGTTGGAGAGGATGTCGCTGAAACCGCCGCCGAACGAGCTCGGATCAAACCCGCCCGGCATCCCGAAGCCCGCGAACGGACCGGTGCCGCGGTCGTAGTCCTTGCGCTTGTCCGGATCGGACAGGACGTCGTGCGCCTGCGAGATCTCCTTGAAGCGCTCCTCGGCCTGCTTGTCGCCCTGATTGCGGTCGGGGTGGTACTGGCGCGCGAGCTTGCGGTAGGCCTTCTTGATCTCGGCCTCGGAGGCATCCTTGCCGACCCCAAGCGTCTTGTAGTAATCGGGCCTGGCCGCCATCAGCGTTCCTTCGTCAGCCGGCTACGACGACGCGAGCCGGGCGCAACACGGTGTCGCCGAGGCGATAGCCGCGCTGGTACACCTCCACGATCGTCCCCGGCTCGGCGCCCGGCACCGGCTGCTGGGCGACTGCCTCATGGTGCTGCGGGTCGAACTGCTCGCCCTCGGGCGAGTACGGCTCGATCCCGACCCGAGCCAGCGCCGCGATCACATCCGCGTGCACGAGCTTGATGCCAGACGCCAGCGTGCCGTCGTCGCCGTGTCCGTCGGACGCGGCCGCTAGCGCGCGATCGAGGTTGTCGACGGCGGGCAGCAGCTCCTTGGCGAGCTTCGCGACCCCGCGCTCCTGAGCGGCCGCCGCGTCACGCGAGGAGCGCTTGCGGTAGTTCTCGAAGTCGGCCTTGGTCCGCTGGGCCAGCTGCAGGTACTCGTCAGCCCTGGCCGCCCTCGCGGCGAGCTGCTCGAGATCCGAAGCGGCCGCAGACGACGGCTCATCCGGGCTGGAGGCCTCGCCGGCCTCCGGTACGGCGGCGGGGCCCACCGGCGCCTCGGGCTCTGCCGCGGCGTCGATGGGCTCCTGCTGGTCCTCGGTCTGGCTCCGGACTGGCGTCCGGAGCTGGGACTCGCGATCTGTGTTCATGGCTTACTTGCCCTCGTCGACAACTTCGGCGTCGACGACGTCCTCGGCGCCGGCACCGTTGGTCGAGCCGTCCTCGGCGCCCGCGCCGTCGGCCGATGCGGACGACGCCTGCTCCTGGGCCCGCTGGTACATCGCCTCGGAGACCTTGTGGAAGGACTCGTTCAGGGCGTTGGTCTTGGCCGTGATGTCTTCCGCGTTGTCGGAGGTGAGCACCTCCCGAACCGCCTTGATCGCGGCCTCGATCTCGTCCTTGGAGGACTGCTCGACGGCGTCGCCGAGCTCCTTGAGCTGACGCTCGGCCTGGTAGGCCGCGTTCTCGCCGTTGTTGCGGGCCTCCGCCAGCTCGCGCAGGCGGCGGTCCTCGTCGGCGTGCGACTCGGCGTCGGTCACCATTCGCTTGATCTCATCGTCGGACAGACCCGAACCGGAGCGGATCTCGATCTTCTGCTCCTTGCCGGTGCCGAGGTCCTTGGCCGACACGTTGAGGATCCCGTTGGCATCGATGTCGAACGCGACCTCGATCTGCGGGATGCCGCGCGGCGCCGGCGGGATGCCGGTCAGCTGGAACTTGCCCAGCGACTTGTTGTAGGTAGCCATCTCGCGCTCGCCCTGGAGCACGTGGATTTCGACGCTCGGCTGATTGTCCTCGGCGGTCGAGAAGATCTCCGCCTTGCGGGTCGGGATCGTCGTGTTGCGCTCGATCAGCTTGGTCATGACGCCGCCCTTGGTCTCGATCCCAAGCGTCAGCGGGGTCACGTCGAGCAACAGCACGTCCTTGACGTCGCCTGCCAGCACCCCGGCCTGGATCGCGGCGCCGACAGCAACAACCTCATCCGGGTTGACGCCGCGGTGTGGCTCCTTGCCGGTCAGCTCCTTGACCTTCTCCTGGACCGCGGGCATCCGCGTCATGCCTCCGACGAGGACGACGTGGTCGATACTCGCGACGCCCTTCTCCTTGGCGTCATCCAGCGCCTGGCGAACCGGCGCGATCGTGCGATCGAGCAGCGTGCTCGTGAGCTCGTTGAGCTTGGCGCGGGTCAGGCGCGTGTCGAGGTGCTTCGGCCCGCTCGAGTCGGCGGTGATGAACGGCAGGTTGATCTGCGTCTCCTGAGTGGTGGACAGCTCGATCTTGGCCTTCTCGGCCGCCTCGTACAGACGCTGCAGCGCCATCGGATCCTGGCTCAGGTCGATTCCCTGCGACTTCTTGAATTCACTCACAAGCCAGTCGACCAATGCCTTGTCGAAGTTGTCGCCACCGAGGTGGTTGTCACCCGCGGTCGCCTTGACCTCGAACACCCCATCGCCGATCTCGAGCACCGACACGTCGAACGTGCCACCACCGAGGTCGAAGATCAGGATCGTCTGGTCGGACTCCTTGTCCAAGCCGTAGGCGAGTGAAGCCGCGGTCGGCTCGTTGATGATCCGCTTGACGTCCAGGCCGGCGACCTTGCCGGCGTCCTTGGTCGCCTGGCGCTGGTCGTCGTTGAAGTACGCGGGCACCGTGATCACGGCGCTGTCGACGGTCTCGCCCAGATAAGCCTCGGCGTCGCTCTTGAGCTTGCCGAGGATCATCGCGCTGATCTCCGGCGGCGAGTACTGCTTGCCACCGGCCTCGACGCGCGCGTCCCCGTTCGGGCCCGAGACCACCTTGTACGGCACGATCGACTCCTCCTCGCGCACCTCGGCCTCCTTGCGGCCCATGAAGCGCTTGATCGAGAAGATCGTGTTCTGTGGATTCGTGACGGCCTGACGCTTGGCGACCGTGCCGACCAGCCGCTCGCCTGATTGCGTGAACGCCACGACCGACGGAGTCGTGCGCCCACCTTCGGCGTTCTCGATCACCGTCGGCTCACCGCCCTCGAGCACGGCCATACAGCTGTTGGTCGTTCCGAGGTCGATTCCGATCGTCTTTCCCATGTCAGTTCTACTCCTCTGCGTTCGCAAAAATCTTAGTGCTGTTATAGCAGATTTCGATGCGATTTCCAGGCCTGAGCGTCGCTACACGCCCACCTGCGGGCACATTCGCAGCAGCGGGCACCCGGGGCAGTCCGGGCGGCGGGCATGGCAGGTGCGGCGGCCGTGGCGCAGGAGGTTGAGGTGGAGCTCGAGCTCTTCGCCGGGCGGGGTGATCTCGAGCATCACGTCGTGGAGCTCGACGAACGGCGCGCTCGGGCGGAACAGGCCGAGACGGGTACCGACGCGGGAGACGTGCGTGTCGACCGGGATGTCGCGCATGCCGAGCGCGAACAGCAGGACGCAGGCCGCGGTCTTGCGGCCGACGCCCGGCAGGCTGGTCAGGTACTCCTGTCCCTCCGGTACCGAGTCGGCGGCGAGCCAATCGAGCGACAGGATCGGATCGCCGGCGGCGTCGCGCTCAGGTGAGCTGTCGGTGATCGCCTCGAGGATCGCCTTGATCCGGACCGACTTGACCTTCGAGATGCCGCCGGGGCGGATCGCCGCCTCGATCTCGTCGACCGGCGCGTCGCGGACCGCCTCCCAGTCGGGGAACCGCTCGCGGAGGGCGAGGTAGGCGACGTCGCGGTTGCGGTCGTTGGTCGACTGCGAGAGGACGGTCAGAATCAGCTCGGCGATCGGATGACCGTGTGGCTTCGCCCGCGGGATCCCGTAGACGAGACGCAGGCGATCGCGGATCGCGCGGACGCGGCGGGGAGTCGGGCGCCGCCAGGGCGGGGCGGCGAGCTCAGTCAAGCGCGCCCCAGCGCTCGCAGGCGCGGGCCGACCGGGCGACCGCCTCTGGCAGGGCGGCGGCGACCGCCGGTGGGTAGAAGCCGGTGATCGCGAGCCGTGCGAGCAGCGTGCCGGTGAACACGTCGCCGGCCCCGATCGTGCTGATCACGTCGGCGTGGACGCCGGGGGCCTCGCCACGCAACTCGCCGCGGAGGATCGCCCCCTCAGGCCCGAGCGTGATCACGACCAGCCGGGCGCCGGCCTTGACGAGCGCCACGGCAGCGCGCTCGGGATCGTCCTCGCCGGTCATCAACGCTGCCTCGGCGGCGTTGGCGCGGACCAGCAGCGAACCGGGCACGCAGGCGTTCGCGCTGGCGGCTGCGTCGGCGTTGGAGGACCATCGGTGCAGGCGGAAATTGGGGTCGAAGATGACCGGTCGCTCGAGCTCTATCGCGCACGCCCGGACCCGCATCGAGAGCTCGCGCTCAGCCGCGGTGACGAGCGTGTTGGAGCTCAGAAACAGGGCCGCCGAGTCGGCGACCGCCTCCTCGACGCGGTCACTGAGCGCGTGCAGGACGGTCGCGATCGCCTCGCCGTAGATCGCGTAGGTCGCCTCGGCCTCGGAGTTGACGGTCACGACCGCAAGCGGGGTCTGGGCTCCGGGCACGAGCGTGAAGCAGCCGAGATCGACGCCTTCGGCGTCCAGCCGGTCGCGGAGCCACGCGCCCCACGCGTCGTCGCCGGCGCCGCCCGCGAGCGCGACGCGAGCACCCGCGCGTGCGGCCGTGACGGCGACGTTGGCGACGGCGCCGCCGAAGTGCGGGACGAACGAGTCGGCGCCGGCGAGGCTCTGCAGCGGCCGCTGGCAGATCAGGTCGACCAGCGCCTCGCCGAGGCACAGCGTCCGGGACGGCTTATCTGCGCTCACAGTGCGGACGTTATCCTCGCCCGCCCGTGCACGTCGAGGAACACACGATCGAGCTCGGCGGCTCACCGGTCCACTACCGATCGGCCGGCTCAGGCGAGGTGCCGTCGCTGTATCTCCATGGCATCCCCACCAGCGGCGCCGACTGGCTGCCGTTTCTCGAGCGCGCCGGCGGGATCGCTCCCGACCTCGCCGGGTTCGGCGCCTCGGGCAAGGGCGGTCACCTCGACTACTCGCTCGAGGGAGAGGCGGAGTTCGTCGCGGCGCTGCTCGACGAACTCGGGATCGAGGCCGTTGCGCTGGTAGGTCACGACTGGGGCGCCGCCGCCGGGCTCGTGTTCGCCCAGCGCCATCCAGAGCGGGTCAAGCGCGTCGTCCTGATCAACGCGCAGCCGCTGTTCGGCGGCTTCCGGGCGCGGGGACTCTCGCGCCTGTGGCAGCGCCCGCTGCTCGGCGAGCTGGCGATGGGGTCAGCCCAGAAGTGGATGCTCGCCCGCGAGCTGCGCAAGGGCGGACCGTGGAGCGAGGAGCGGATCGACGAGGTCTGGAGCGACTTCGACCAGGGCACCCAACGGGCGATCCTGCGCCTGCACCGCTCGACGAGCGAGCGCGTGCTGGCGGCCACCGGCGGCCGCCTCGCCGAGCTTTCGGTCCCGTCGCTGGTGATCTGGGGCGAGCTCGATCCGTGGCTGGGACCCGAGCTCGGGCGCCGCTACGCCGAGCTCCTGCGCGGCGCTCGCCTCGAGCTCATTGCAGACGCCGGCCATTGGCCGTGGCTCGAGGATTCAAGTGTGATCGAGATCGCGTCAGCATTCATGCAAACGTGACGACCGAGGCACACGACCGAGTCGCGCGAGGAGCGACGTTGCAGCCGTCGGACCGAACGCGGACGCTGATCAAGCGGTTGGCGCCGACCGCGCTCGCGGCGGCGTTCGCGATCGTGTACGTGATCGTCTCGCCGCCGAGCCTCGACCTCGCGGCGCACCTGCTGCGGGCGAAGCTGTTCTCGGCCGAGGGCTTCGGGCTGTGGAACAACTGGTGGTACGCCGGCCACCACGTTCCGAGCTACAGCGTCCTGTTTCCGCCGGTCGCATCGGTGCTCACACCGCAGGTCGCGGGCGGCCTGGCGGCAGTCGGGACGGCCGCGCTGTTCGAGCCGCTCGCGCGCCACCACTTCGGTGAGGACGCGTGGCTCGGGTGCCTGTGGTTCGGCGCCGCGACCGCGATGAACCTGTTCACCGGTCGGCTGACGTTCGCGTTCGGGCTGCTTCCGGCGATGGCGATGGCGCTGGCGCTGCAGCGACGGCGGCCCGGACTGGCGACGCTGTTCGCGGTCCTGACCGCGCTCGCGAGCCCGGTCGCGGCGCTGTTCTCGGCGCTCGCCGGGGCGGCATACGCGATCGGCCAGTACGCCAAGCGCCGCGAGCTGCGGGCCGTGCTGCCGGGACTCGCGACGATCGTCGGCTCGCTGCTACCGGTGCTGATGCTGTCGGTCGCGTTCCCGGAGGGCGGCAGCGAGCCGTTCACGCTCGCGACCCTGTGGCCGATCCCGGCGATCGCGATCGTCGCCCTGTTCGTGATCCCGCGCGAAGACGTGACGCTCCGGGCCGGGATCGTCCTGTACGTGCTCGGGGTGATCGCCGCGTTTGCTCTGACGACGCCGGTCGGCAGCAACGCGGCGCGTCTGGCGCCGCTGGTCGCAGGGCCGCTGGCGGCGCTTTTATGGTGGCGGCGCCACCCGGCCTGGCTCGCGGCGGCGGCGCTGCCGCTGTTGTGGCTGCAGTGGCAGGCGCCGATCCGGGACGTGAGCACGGCCGCTGGCGACCCGTCGGTGTCGGCCTCCTACTACCAGCCGTTGCTCGCGTTCCTGAGCCGGCAATCGGGACCGCCGTTCAGGGTCGAGATCCCGTTCACGCTGTTCCACTGGGAGGCCTACCAGGTGGCGCCGCGCTTTCCGCTCGCGCGCGGCTGGGAGCGCCAGCTCGACATCCGCTACAACCACCTGTTCTACGGCGGCACGCTGAATGCGAGCACGTACGAGGCATGGCTGCATTCGCTCGCTGTCAGGTTCGTGGCGGTCCCCGATGCGCCGCTGGACTTCTCCGCCCACAAGGAGGCGGCGCTGATCGACCACGGCCTGCCCTACCTGCATCTGGTCTACCGCAGCCAGCACTGGCGCGTGTACGAGGTGGCGGGCGCGACGCCGATCGTCCAGGGCGCGGCGACGCTGACGGCGCTCGGGCCAAATTCGGTGACGTTGCGGGCGGTGCACCCCGGCAGCGCGCTCGTCAGGGTGCGGTTCTCGCCCTACTGGAAGCTGAGCGGGGGCCGCGGCTGCGTGGCGAAGAACGGCGATTTCGTCACCGTCAGCTTCCACAATGCGGGTGTCATGCGCTTGGTCATAAGTTTTTCGCTGAGCCGAATCGGGGCAGACTCCGATCGCTGCAGCTGAACCATCTCGGTAGCATCGTCACTAGATGAGGGAACTTCTCCGCAAGGTCGACGCCCGAATCCTCCCCCACGGCTGGAAGGACGTGGTGCGTCAGCTTGCGCTGTTCGCGAGCGCCTACGTGCTCTACCAGGTCGTCCGCGGCGTCGTCGGCAGCGGCGGCTACAAGCCGTTCGGCGACGCGACCAAGATCATCAACCTCGAGCGCTTCCTGCACGTGTTCATCGAGCCAAGCGTCCAAGCGTGGGCATCGAGCGTCCACTGGCTGATGGACATCGCCGACTGGACCTACCTGAACGCGCACTACTTCGTCACGATCGGCGCGCTCGTGTTCATCTACCTGCGCCGCAACGACTCGTTTTACTTCGTGCGCAACATGTTCATGGTCGCGATGCTGATCGCGCTCGTTCTCTACGCGGTGTATCCGACGGCGCCGCCGCGGCTGATGCCCGAGTGGGGCTTCACCGACTCGATCTCGCAGTTCCTCGGAATGGGGACGATGCACTTCGACACGAGCTCCGCGAGCCAGGCGTTCATCAACGGCTACGCCGCCGTGCCCTCGATGCATGTGTGCTTCGCGATCTTGGTCGGCTGGCCGATGGCGCGGCTGGTCCGCCGGCGTCCGGCCAAGATCGCCTGGAGGTTGTACCCGCTGTTCATCACCTTCGTGGTCGTCGCGACCGGCAACCACTACCTGACCGACGCGTTCCTCGGCGCCCTCACCGCCGGCGCCTCGGCGCTGATCGCCAAACGGCTGTTGGCGCGAGCCAGACCCGAGGCCTGGGCCTTCGGTCAGGTCACCGCGTAGCCATGGCCGACCAGACCGAGTCCGTCCGCCAGCGCAGCGGACGGCCCCGACGCTCGCGGCGCGAGGGTCCGACAACGCACGAGCTGATGCGCGAGCGGTTGATCGAGTCGCGACTGACGCCGAACGCGATCTCGCTGACCGGCTTCGCGCTGAACCTCGCCGCCGCCGGGCTGGTCGTCGGGCGAATGTTCTTCCTCGCCGGGATCGCGTTCATCATCGGATCGGTGATGGACACACTCGACGGCCGCTACTCGCGGATGTCGGGCAAGGGCACCCCGTTCGGGGCGTTCCTGGACTCGACGCTCGACCGGCTCGAGGAGGGGATCGTGCTGACCGCCGTGGCCGCGTACTTCGCCTCGCGCGGCAACCAGATCGCGGTCGCGGCCGTCGTCGTCGCCGTGCTCGGGTCGCTGATGGTGTCCTACACACGCGCCCGCGCCGAGGCGCTCGGGATCGCCTGCAAGGTCGGCTTCGCGACGCGGCCGGTCCGGGTCGTGATCCTGTCGGCCGGACTTGTGTTCGCGAAGGGTGCCTCGATCGCCAACTTCGAGCTGCTGGCGCCCGCCGTGTACGTGCTCGCGGCCGTGACCGTCCTGACCACGCTCCAGCGCATCCTGTACGTCAGAAAGCAGCTGAACGCGCCGGCCGAGGTGTAACGAAAGCGCCGCGCGGGGGATAGGTGTTGTGTGTCGGTGCCGTGTGGCCTCGCGCCGGCCATCATCTTCCAGAAGGGACTTCAAAGTGAGCACTAGCAACGGTCGCAGCAATGGCGCTGGCCGCTATCAGCAGGACAAGGTCCGGGTCGCGATCATCGGCACGGGCAACTGCGCGAGCTCGTTCGTCCAGGGCGTCCAGTACTACCGCGATGCCAATCCGCGCGAGTCCGTCCCGGGTCTGATGCACGTCGACCTCGGCGGCTACCACGTCCACGACATCGAGTTCAGCGCTGCCTTCGATATCGATGTCGAGAAGGTCGGCAAGGATCTGTCGGAGGCAATCTTCTCCGGTCAGAACAACACGATCAAGTTCGCCGAGAAGGTGCCGAACCTCGGCGTCGAGGTGCAGCGCGGGATGACCCACGACGGCCTCGGCAAGTACCTCAAGGAGAAGATCACCAAGGCCCCCGGCCCGACCGCCGACATCGTCCAGATCCTGAAGGACACGAACACCGACGTGGTCGTCTCCTATCTCCCGGTCGGCTCCGAGCAGGCGACCAAGTGGTATGTCGAGCAGATCCTCGAGGCCGGATGCGGCTTCGTCAACTGCATCCCCGTGTTCATCGCCCGCGAGGAGTACTGGAACAAGCGCTTCAAGAAGGCGGGGCTGCCGATCGTCGGCGACGACATCAAGTCGCAGGTCGGAGCGACGATCGTGCACCGATCGCTGGCGCGGCTGTTCCACGATCGCGGGGTCAAGCTGATGCGGACCTCGCAGCTGAACGTCGGCGGCAACATGGACTTCTACAACATGCTCGAGCGCGAACGGCTCGAGTCCAAGAAGGAGTCCAAGACGAACGCCGTCACCTCGATCATGGGCCACGTGCTCCCCAAGGGGGACGTCCACGTCGGCCCCTCGGACTACGTGCCGTGGCTGACCGACCGCAAGTGGGCCCACATCCGGCTCGAGGGCGAGGCGTTCGGAGATGTGCCGCTGATCGCCGAGCTGAAGCTCGAGGTGTGGGACTCGCCGAACTCGGCCGGGATCGTGATCGACGCGGTGCGGCTGTGCAAGCTGGCGCTCAACAACGGCCTCACGGGCCAGCTCGACGGGCCCAGCTCCTACCTGATGAAGTCGCCGATGCACCAGCGTCCCGATGACGAGGCACGCGAGCTGACCGACAAGTTCATCGCCAAGTACGCGCGCACGCCGGCGGGAGAGCCGAAGAAGGCCAAGGCGAAGGCCTGAACCCCGGGGGGCCGCGCAGGCGGCCCCCATTTTCTAAACTGCGCTGGTGCCGCCAGAGCGCCTCGCGATCGCGCAGGTGACGCCGTTTGCGTGGGAGGCGACCAACGAGGTCAACCATTACGTACGGCGGGTGTCCGACGAGCTGGCCGGTCGCGGCCACCGCGTCGTGATCGTCGCGCCGTCGGAGTCGAGCTCGCTGGTCAGAGACAGCCGGCGCGCGCTGCGCACGCATCCCGAGGAGCTGCTCGAGGATGCGGCGGACGGCCCGGTCGTGCTCGGCGTTGGCGAGGTGCTGCCGTTCTCGCCCGCCCGGCGCCGCAGCGCCTCGCTTCCGGTCGACGTCGCGCGCACGATCGAGGACGGCCTCGGGAGCCTCGCGCTCGATGTCGTCCACGTCCACGAGCCGTTCGCCCCGAGCGCCGCCAGCGCGGCGCTCCGCTACTCGCGTGCGCTCAACGTCGGCAGCTTCCACGCGCCGACCGAGCGCGTCGTCTCGACACAGCTGACGCGCGGGCTCTCGCGACTGCTGTTCTCGCGGCTCGACGCGCGCACCGCCAGCTACCGGGCGACCCGCGATCTGATGCAGCGTTACTTTCCGTCCGACTACGAGGTGATCACGCCCGGTGCGGATCTGACCCCGCGCGCCGAGCGCGGCGATCCGATCGAGATCGTGATGGTCGCCGAGGAGGAGCGAAACGCGCTGCGGGTCTTCCTGCGGGCGCTGCGGGCGCTCCCGCCTGAGCTGCAGTGGCGCGCGACCGTGTTCTCGACCCGCCCGCTGGCGGCGCCCGCAACGCTCGGGCGCGCGCTGCGCGACCGCGTCAGGTTCCTCGACGCTAGTGAGCTGACCGAGGCGCAGGTGCTGGCGCAGGCCGACATCGCGGTGCTCGCCTCAGAGGGCCTGCGGCCGATGCCCGGGATTCTCGTGCGCGCGGTCGCGGCTGGGGCGGTGCCCGTGACCTCGCGGCTGCCGGCCTACGAGGAGCTGCTGTCCGAGGGGCGCTACGGGCTCGAGTTCGAGCCCGGTGACGTGCAGACCCTCGGCGCCCATCTGAGCGCGCTGCTCGGTGACCGCGAGTTGCGCGAACGATGGCTGCGTCAGGCGGATGTGCTGCGGACGAGCTTCTCGTGGGGGCGCGTGACCGACGAGCTGGCCGCGATCTACGAAGGGCTGGCGGCCCAGCGCCATGACGGGCGCGCGAACGCCCGCGTCCGCACCCGGATCGCCAACCGGCGGCTGATCGATGTCGACCTGCACATGCACACCGATCACTCCTACGACTGCGCGACGCCGGTCGAGGTGCTGCTCGCCGAGGCGGCCGAGCGCGGACTCGGCGCGATCGCCGTCACCGATCACAACGAGATCTCCGGAGCGCTCGAGGCGCGCGCCAAGGCCAAGGGCGTCAAGGTGATCGTTGGCGAGGAGGTCAAGACCGGAGAGCAGGGCGAGGTGATCGGCCTGTTCATCGAGGAGAAGATCCCGCGCGGGCTGACACTGCAGGAGACGATCGCCGAGATCAAGCGGCAGGGCGGGATCGTCTACGTGCCCCACCCGTTCGACCGCCTGCACTCGGTGCCCGACTACGAGCACCTGCTGACCGTGCTCGACGAGATCGACGCGATCGAGGTGTTCAACCCGAGGGTCGCGATCAGCGAGTTCAACGACGAAGCGGTCCGGTTTGCGGCCAAGTACCGGATTCCGGCCGGCGCGGGTTCGGACGCGCACGTCCCGCAGGGCCTCGGCTCAGTCCGGATCCGGATGCGCGACTTCGACGGCCCCGAGGAGTTCCTCGAGTCGCTTCGCGCCGCCGACATCGTCCGCAACCCGGCCAGCCTGCTCTACGTCCAGGCGCTGAAATTCCTGCAGACAAAGGCGCTGCCAGGGGCCGCGCGGCGGGCATCGCGGGACCGCAGAGTCCGTCGCGCGACACGCAAGTCCTGATGCACTCGCAAGGACAAGCTCGCGAGCCGTCCAATCCGACCGGAGTGCCGGCTACCGATGACGAGATTCGCGAGAAGTACCTCGAGCGTGCGATCCGCGAGCTGAATGCCTTTGCGCGCGAGCTCCAGGCTTGCCCCCACTGCCCGCGCGGCCAGCTGATGCCGGTGCTCGGCTCCGGTCATCCCCAGGCGGAGATCTTCCTGATCAAGTACTCGGCGCGGCCGGCCGAGGTCGAGGAGGGGGTCGCCTTCTACGGTCGCACCGGCAACGCGCTGATGAAGTCGCTCAAGCGACTCCAGATCGACCCGCTCGCGGTCTACGGGACGTTGTGCGTCAAGTGCCCGGTCGCCGATCCGGAGATGGCCGATCCGGCGTGCGTGGCGCGGCTGGTCGAGGAGCTCGCGATCATCTCGCCGAAGATGGTCGTCGTGATGGGCGACGAGGCGCTCGGGATCGTCAACGAGCTCGACGTCCCGCTGCGGCGCGAGCTGTCCGACTCCCCGGGCGAGCTCCAGCGGCTCACCCCGTCGATCGAGGGCCTGTTCGTCCCCAACATCGACGAGGCGCTCGACGAGGAGGACGCCAAGCGCGAGTTCTGGAAGGCCTTCCGCGTGCTCGGGCAGTGGTGGGCCGATCTGCCGCCTTATTGAGCGGCGCGCGCGCCGGGGCGCGGCCGCCGGGCTGGGGCGAGGCCGCCGGGGCCGGCGCCGACCTTCTAGACTCGGATGTATGGACCTAGAAGAGAAGAGCCTCGATCAGCTCGGCGACCGTTGCGAGGAATGCGGCGCCAAGCTGACACCGCAGGAGATCCAGGCGGCGATGGAATCCGGCGGCCCGGCGCTCTGCTCGATCCATGCCGCCGAGGACGAACCCGGTCTCGTCGCGGACGAGAGCGGCTTCGGCGACGCCGAGTAGCGCCGCCCGGGCCTACGGGCCCCTCTCCAAAATGGTGGCGTCGGGCGTGGCGAGATCGTGGGCCCGCGAGGTCGCGAGGCTCGGCGAGCTCACGAGGCGTGAGAAGCCTCGCGAGGCGTGCGAGGCGTGAGAAACCTCGCAAACCAGACCTGGCGGGGCTTGGTTGGCGGATGAAGTCTGGCAGGCAGACTTAACCTCGCCCGCAGCGCTCATGGCGCCGGGTTTGTGAGGTTATGCCCGCTCGCCGCCGCCGATCCGCGCCAGCCCCGCTCGCCGCCGCCGATCCGCGCCAGCCCCTTCCGCCGCCCCCGATCCGCCCCAGGACCCCTGCGGGCCGGGCGTCCACCGCCGCCCACCCCTACGCTTCGAGCACGATCTTCCCGAGCTTGCCGCCGGCCGTGAAGCGGTCGTATGCCTGCTCGGCCTGCGAGAGCGGGAACACGGCCGCGATCGGGACCGTCAGCGCCCCGTTTGCGAGCAGTGGCAGAACCGAGCGCTCCATCGCGCGGGCGGTCAACGCCTTCTCCTCGAGCGGTCGGGCGCGTAGCACCGATGCGTAAATCCGTGCGCGCTTTCCCATCAGCGCCGCGAGGTGGAGCTCGACCTTGGCGCCGCCGCCGATGCCGATCACCGCGATCCGCCCGCAGGTGTTCAGCGCGGCCACGTCATCGGGCAGGTTCGGGGCCCCCACGAGCTCGAGGATCACGTCGAACGGGCCGTGCTCGGCGAACCCTTCGGGCGCGATCACGGTCGCCCCGAGCTCGGCCACCTGGTCGCGGAGATCGGGGTTGCGCACAGTCGCGGTCACGCGCGCACCGGCTGCGCGACCGAGCTGGACCGCGGCCGTGCCGACCCCGCCCGCGGCGCCGTGCACGAGCAGGCGCTCGCCGGCCTTCAGCTCGGCCTGGGTGAACAGTGCGTCGTGGGCGGTCGTGAACACCTCGGGCACGCCGCCGGCCTGCACCCAGCTGAGGTTGTCGGGCACGGGCATCAGGACCCGCTCGTGGACGACTGCAAGCTCGGCCTGGCCGCCGCCGCCGACGATCGCCATCACCCGGTCGCCGGGCTGAAAGCGCCGCGCTCCAGGCCCGCACCGCTGCACCTCGCCCGCGACCTCGAGTCCCGGAATGTCCTGGGGCGACCCCGGCGGCGCCGGGTAATTCCCGAGGCGCTGATGCGTGTCGGCGCCGTTGATCCCCGCGGCCTTGACCGTGACGAGCACTTCGCCGGCGCCGGGCGCGGGGTCGTCGTGCTGCTCGTAGATGAGCGCCTGATCGCGGATCGTGACTGCGTACATGGACCGCGGAACCCTAGCGCCGAACGAGCTGGGCGACGCACTCGATGTGCGGCGTCTGCGGGAACATGTCGACGGGGCGGACCTTGGTCAGCTCGTAGCCGTCCTCCACGAGCTGGGCTGCGTTGGGCGCGAGCGTGGTCGGGTTACAGGAGACGTACACGATCCGCCGCGGGCCGGCCTCGATGATCCTGCGCACGATCTTCTGCGACAGGCCGGCTCGCGGTGGGTCGACGATCAGGACGTCCGGCTTGCCGGCTGTCTCCACCAGCTCGCGCATCGCCAGGCGGACGTCGCCGGCGAAGAAGCGCGTGTTCTCGATCTCGTTCTGTCGCGCGCCCGCGATCGCGTCGGCGATCGCCTCCTCGACGATCTCGAGGCCCCAGACCTCGGCGACTCGTGGCGCGATCAGCATCGCGATCGTGCCGATCCCGCAGTAGAGGTCGTAGGCGCGATCGGTGCCACGCGGCTCGGCGTACTTGATCGCGAGCCCGTAAAGCTGCTCGGCCATCTCGGTGTTGGTCTGCAGGAACGCCGCCGGCGAGATCCGCAGCGAGATCCCGCCAAGCTCCTCGTCGAGGCGGTCCTGGCCGGACAGCAGCTCGGTCTCGCCTGCCTGGGTGGTTTCGGCGACGCCCGCGTGCCTGGTCCAGAGGATGCTCGTATCCGGATCACCGGCGGCGCGGACGAGCGACTCGCCGTCGAGCTTGCCCGGCGCGGTCACGAGCCGCGCCTGGAACTGGCCCGTGCGCCGGCCCTCGCGGACGACCAGGTTCCGCAGGAACCCATCGCCCGAGCGCCGGTCGTAGACCGTCTGGCCGGTCGCGGCACACCACTCGACGACGCGGCGGCGAACGGCGTTGGCGGCTTCGGACGCGAGCATGCAGTCGTCGATCTCGATGATCTGGTCCCAGCGTCCCGGCGCGTGGAAGCCGCAGATCAGGCGCCCCGACGGATCGGTGCCGAACGAGTACTCGAGTTTGTTGCGGTAGCGCCAGGTCTGGACCGCGGGCACGATCGGCTCAAGCTCGAAGCCGCTCAGGCGCCCGAGCCGGCTGAGAGCGTCGGCGACCTGATCCTGCTTGATCTGGAGCTGCTGCTCATAGGGCAGGACCTGCCAGGGCGCCCCCGGATGGTCCGCAACGGGCGCGATCCGGTCTGGCCCCGGCGTCAGGATCTCGGTTGCCCGCGCCTCGGCGTAGGCGCGCTTGGACTTCGACACGAGCGCCCGCACGCGATCGCCGGGAACGGCGTCGCGGACGAACACGACGTAGCCGTCGAGCCGTGCGACGCCGGCGCCGCCGAACGCAAGCGAGTCGATCGTCAGCTCGAGCTCAGTGCCCGGACGGGGTCTGGTGGCGGTTGACTGCATCGGCTCTAGCATGGCAGGCCCGCGGATCTCGACAACTATCGCCGCTCCCCGAAGGCTCTCAGGCCCGGCCGGAGGCGCTCAGGCCAGGCCGAAGCCGCTCAGGCGAGAGCCTTCTCGATCGCCTCGAGCACCGACTTGCGGTTTGCATGGCGGCGCTCGTAATCGCGGACCTTGCGCAGATCGGCGGGTTTGAGTCCATCGAGCCGCTGCTCGACCTGGCCCGCCGTGAGGTCGTCGTAGCCGGCGACGGGGAACGCCGGCCCGACGCCCATCGTCCGCCGGGCGCGATCGGCGCTGCGGACCAGCTTGTCGACCGATTGCTTGGTCGCGGACTCGAGCTGGCCGCGCCCGCGGCCGAGCAGGCGCTCGATGTCGCCCAGCAGGTCATCGGTCTGCTGGCGTCCGCGCTTGACCAGCTCGGCGACCAGCTCGTTGGCATCGGCGCGCGTCACCCGTCCGCGCTCGGCGGCCTCGTCGAGCGTCTCCTGGATCCGCTCGCGTGTCAGCACGACGAGCCCGAGCGGCTTGAACACGCGGTTGGCGAGTTGCTCGGCCAGATTCGCGAAGCCGTCGCCGGCGAGCGCCCGCTCCGAGGAGGCGGGAGCGGAGGCCGCGGGCCGGCGGCCGCCACTACGCGACCGCGGCTTGGCCCCCTTGGCAGCGCCTTTGGCGCTCTTCCCAGACGCCTTGGCCGACGCCGGCTTGTTCGCGGACTTACCCTGGCCCGCTGCTCTCGACGATCCCGATGACGGTCTCGGTTGGGGCACGCTCTGCCTCCTACTGCTGGAACGAAGCTCGTGCGAGCCTACCCGAAGGCGCCCCTATCCGTGCAGGACGAACTCGAGCAGAGCCTTCTGCGCGTGGCGGCGATTCTCGACCAGGTCCCAGATCCGCTGGCGCTTGCCGTACAGCACCTCGGGCGTGATCTCCTCACCTGGATGTGCAGGCAGGCAGTGCAGCGCGATCGCCCCTGGCGCCGCGAGGTCGAGCAGCGCGTCGTCGACGCGGTAGGACGACAACGCGTCGCGGCGCTGCTGGGCGGTTGCGGGGTCGTCGCTCATGCTGACCCAGACGTCGGTGTAGACAGCGTTCGCGCCTGCAACCGCCTCGCGCGGGTCGTGGGTTAGGAGGGCGTCGCCGACAGGCTCGAGCTGGTAACCGGGCGGCGAGGCGATCCGCACCTGCACGCCGGCGATCTGCCCGAGCACCGCGAGCGAACGGGCGACGTTGTTGCCATCGCCGACGTAGGCGAGCGTCAGCCCCTCGAGCGCGCCGAACTGCTCGCGCATCGTCAGCAGGTCGGCGAGCGCCTGGCATGGGTGATGACCGACGGTCAGCATGTTGATCACCGGGACCGTCGAATGTTCGGCGAGCTCGGCCACGAGCTCGTCCGGGCCGGTCCTGATCCCGACCGCGGCGGCGTGGCGCGAGAGCACGTAGGCGGTGTCGCGAACCGACTCCCCGCGAGTCAGTTGGAGCTCGTCGGTCCGCAGCACCATCGGCGTGCCACCGAGCTCCGCGATCCCGACCTCGAACGAGATACGCGTGCGCGTCGACGGCCGTTGAAAGATCAGCGCCACGGCCCTGCGTTCGAGCACGTCTGAGCTGTACGGCGCCGCCTTGAGCTCGAGCGCGCGGTCGAGCAATCCTTCCAGCTCGGAACGAGAAAGCTCAGCACCGGTGAGCAGGTGGCGGGGCAAGTCGGGCAGTGTACGTTGGCGGGCGTGCCGCTGCGTGTTCTGAGTTGGAACCTGTTTCACGGGCGCGCGCAGCCACCGGCCAGGCGTGACCTGCTCGACGACTTCGCGCGGGCGCTCGCCAGCTGGCGGTGGGAGGTTGCGCTGCTCCAGGAGGTCCCGCCGTGGTGGCCGGCGGTGCTGGCCGATCGACTCGAAGCCGCCGAGCGGCGAGTGCTGACCTCGCGAAACTCGCTGCCGGCGTTGCGACGCGCGGTCGCCGTCCGCCGGCCCGATCTGATCAGGGCAAACGGCGGCGGCAGCAACGCGATCCTCGTGCGCGGGGCGAGCATCGACGAGCACCGCGCGCGGCGGCTGTCGCTACTCCCCGAGCGCCGCTGGATCCACGCGGTCAGGCTTGGATCGCTGTGGGTCGCCAACGTCCACATCGATGCCTCAGTCGCTCAGGCTCGAGCGGCCGCGGCGGTCGCGCTCGCGTGGGCGGCGGGCGACCGCGTCGTGCTCGGCGGCGACTTCAACCTCGAAGCACCCGCGCTCGAGGGGTTCGCTTGGGCCGGCGGCGTCGGCGTCGACCACGTGTACCGCGGCGACACGCCGTTGGCGGCGCCGGAATTCGAGATCCTCGACCGCGGGCAGCTGTCCGACCACGCCCCGGTGCTCACGCGAATCGCCTGAGCCCCGCGGCCGCGAGCTCGACGATCTCGGGCGACGCCTTCTTCGTCGAGCCAGCCTCGAACGGCGGCTCTGGGTCGTACTCGATCCCGAGCTGGATCGCCTGGGCGACGCGCTCTCCCGCGAGCTCGGCGGCGAGGTGCAGCGCCATGTCGATCCCGGATGACACGCCCGCCGCAGTGATCACCTTGCCGTCGCGTACGACCCGCTCCGACACCGGCGTCGCGCCGAGCTCGCCGAGCAGCTCGAGCTGAGTCCAGTGGGTGGTCGCGCGAAGCCCGTCGAGGATCCCGGCAGCGCCCAGCAGCAGCGACCCCGTACACACCGACGTCGTCCACTGCGAGGTCTCGTGGGCACGGCGCAGCCAGCCGAGCATCTGCGGGTCCTTCATCAGCGGCCGCGTACCGAAGCCGCCGGGGACGACGACCACATCGGGGTTCGGGAGGTCCTCGAGGCGGCCATCGGCGATCACCGCGAGCATCTCGGTCTCGGTCCGCTTCGGCCCCGGCTCGGCGGCGATGAACTGGACCCGGGCGCCTGGCACCCGGGCGAGGACCTCGTAAGGCCCGACGGCGTCGAGCGCCGTCAGGCGGTCGAAGATCGGGATCGCGATGTTCATGAAGCGGCACTCCTTCGTAGTGGGACAACGGTCGCGAACCGTTCGCGGTAGTCGCGGGGGTTGACGTGCAGCTGCCGGGAGAACGCTCGCCTGAGCGTCTCGACCGTCCCGAAGCCGCAGCGCTGGGCGACCTCCTCGAGCTGCATCACGGTCGTCTCGAGCAGCGCCCGGGCGCGCTCGACCCGGAGCCTCTCGACGTAGGCGGCGGGAGTCACGCCGACCTCAGCGACGAACACGCGAGCGAAGTTGCGCTGGCTCATGAACGAGCGCTCGGCGAGCAATGCCACGCTCAGGTCAGCGGCCAGGTGCTCGGCGATCCAGCCCTGGAGCTCACGGATCCCGGCCCGGGAGGCGAGCTGCCCCGCGAGCCCGGCGCTGAACTGGGCCTGGCCGCCGGGACGACGGATGAACAGCACCAGGTCGCGGGCGACGGCTGCGGCGGCGCCCGCCCCCAGGTCCTCCTCGACCAGCGCCAGCGTCAGGTCGATCCCCGCGGTCACCCCAGCCGAGGTGTAGACGTTGCCGTCGCGGACGAAGATCGGATCGGGCTCGACCGCGACCGCGGGGTAGGTGCGCGCGAGCGCCGGGCACGCGGCCCAATGGGTGGTGGCGCGCCTGCCATCGAGCAGGCCGGCGCGCGCCAACAGGAAGGCGCCGGTGCAGACCGAGGTGACGCGCCGCGTCCGTCGAGCGGCGAGCCGCAGCCAGCTGATCAGGCGCTCGTCGGCGGCCGCCGCGCGCGTCCCCTGGCCGCCGGGAACGACGAGCGTGTCGATCGGCCCCTGGCAGTCATCGAGCGAGCCGTGGGGCATCATCCGCAGCCCGCTCGAAGTCGCCACGGCTGCGCCGAGCGGTGAGACCAGCTCGAGCTCGTAGATCCCGCGACTCGCGCGCCCAGCGCCTGCGTGGGACCGGTCCGCGAGCGAGAACACCTCGCTCGGACCGGTGATGTCGAGCGCCTGGACGCCCTCGAACGCGACGATCACAATCCGGCGGGGCGGTGGCATGCGGCGATCATCGCGCTCCGCGCGCTTGTCCGCAATGCCGTCCACAGGACGATTTCTGCCAGAAGCCCGGGGTACGTCGAGGCGCGGGGGGCGCCTACACGCCCCGCGAGCGCAACCCGAACCCGCGCAGCACCAGCAGCGCCTTGCCGCCGAGCGTCCCGCGGCCGGGCAGGATCCCCAACTGCGTGGCGGCGCCGTAGAGGTCGAAGAAAGCCCGGACGCGGAGCAGCTGGCCGGACGCGAGCTCGCAGTAGAAGACGCAGTGCACGACGACGAACCGGTTGGTCGCAGGCAGGCCCTCGAGCGGGGCGCGGTGGGTCGCGAGCAGCTTGCTCGGCGCCGCGACGAAGCGACCGTCGCTGAGGCGCTCGCCTGTGCGCTCGAGGCGGGCATCGGGGAACCCGCTCCACAGCCTGGCGGCGTGGCGGGCGAGCTCGTCGGCGCCCTCGAGCGGCTCCTCTGTGAGCGGGTCCTCGTAGTGGATGCGCGGGTGGCAGACGGTGGCGAACGCTGCCGGATCCTTGTCGGACCACGCGGCCTCCCAGCGATCGATCAGCTCGTCGACGGTCACTGCGTGGGGAGATCGAACACGGGGAGGCCCTGTTCGGTGGTCGAGGCCTCGGCGTAACGCCGGCGCGGGATGCGCCCGGCGGCGCGCGCGAGCTCGCCGCTCTGGACCGCGAGGCTGATCGCCCGCGCCATCGCGACCGGGTCGTGCGCGCGGGAGATCGCGCTCGCGCACAGCACCGCGTCGCAGCCGAGCTCAATCGCCAGCGCCGCGTCCGAGGCGGTGCCGACGCCCGCGTCGAGCACGACCGGGACCTCGGCATGCTCGACGATGATCGACAGGTTGTACGGGTTGCAGATGCCCATGCCGCTGCCGATCGGCGAGCCCAGCGGCATCACCGCAGCGCAGCCGGCGTCCTGCAGGCGGCGGGCGAGAACGGGGTCGTCGGTCGTGTACGGCAGCACGACGAAGCCGTCGTCGACGAGTGCCTCGGCCGCCGCCACCAGCTCGACGGCGTCGGGCAGCAGCGTGCGGTCGTCGCCGATCACCTCGAGCTTGACCCAGTCGGTCGAGAACGCCTCGCGCGCAAGCTGCGCTGTCACGATCGCGTCGCGGGCGGTGAAGCACCCCGCCGTGTTGGGGAGGATCGCGACGCCGGCGGCATCGAGCACGTCGAGGATCGAGCCGCGAGCCGCGGGGTCCAGGCGGCGCAGCGCGACCGTGCACATCTCAGTCCCGGACGCGACCAGCGCTTGCGCAAGCACGTCGTGGTTGACGAACCCACCGGTTCCCAGGAGCAGGCGCGAGCCGAACGTGCGGCCGGCGATCTCGAGTTGTGGTTCCATCACGATCAACCTCCCTGGACTGCGCCGACGACCTCGACGTGAGCGCCGTCGCGAAGCTTTACCTGATTCCACTCGCCGCGTGGCACGACCTCGCCGCCGATCGCGACCGCGACTCCGCGCCCGCGTGGGACGCCGCTGAGCCGCTCGACGACGCTCGCGACGGTCGCCCCGTCGGGCAGCTCCTGAGCCTCGCCGTTGACGAGCACCTGCACGGTCACACCTCCGCCGCCACCGCGTGAAAGCGCGTCGGTGCGAATTCGGCGGCGAGCTCGGCGGGCTCGTCGCCGGCGAGCCCTGCGACCACGAGCTCGGCGGTGATCGGCGCGAGCAGGATGCCGTGGCGGTGGTGACCCGTTGCCCAGTGAAGCCCGGCGAGTGAGCCCGGGCCGATCGCCGGTGCGTTGTCCGGGGTCCGCGGGCGAAGGCCCGCCGAGAGCTCGTCGATCACGAGCTCGTCGACTCCTGGGAGCAGCTCGAGGGCGTCACGGAGCAGCTCGAAGACGGGGCGTGCGGTCACGGTCGTGTCGAACCCCCGCTCCTCCATCGAAGCGCCGAGGACATAGCGGCCGTCACCGCGCGGCACCAGGTAGCCGCCCGCCATCCGCAGCACGCGACTCAGAAGCCTGGTACCGGCCGGATCGTGCAGCCGCAGGATCTGTCCCTTGACGGGATGGACCGGGACCTGTGCGTCGGCGGGCAGCCCCTGCAGCTGCGAGCACCAGACGCCGGCCGCGAGCACGAGCTGCCCGGCGCCGAGGCGCTCGCCTCCGGCGAGCTGCACGCCGATGACGCGGTCGCCGCTGACGTCGACCGAGGCAACCTCCGCGCCGGCGCGCAGCTCCGCGCCGGCGTGCTTCACCGCTGCGGCCAGCGCCGCCGTCAGCAGCCGGGGATCGATCGCGTGGTCGTCGGGGATCTCGAGTGCCAGGCGTAGGCCGGGGGCGAGCGCCGGCTCGAGCCCGCGCGCCTCGCTCGCGAGCAGGCGCCTGACCGCGAGGCCGAGGCTCTGGCGCATCGCGAGCTCGCGCTCGAGCGCTTCAGCCTCGTCGCGGTCACGGGCGGCGACGAGCGTTCCGCATTCGAGCAGGCCGGGGTCCTGGCCACCGGCGTCCGCGAGCTCGTCGACGAAGGCGCGGTAGCCGCTAGCGCTCGCCAATCCGAGCCGGAGCATCGACCGCTGCGCCGGGTCGGCTTCGGTCACGGGCGCGAGCATCCCGGCCGCGTAGCGCGAGGTGCCGCCCCCGGGTTCGGCGCGCTCGAGCACGACCACGCTCAGGCCCCGCTGCGCGGCGCGCCAGGCGACAGACAGGCCGATCACGCCACCCCCGACAACGGCCACATCGAATGATCTGCTTGGGTTGCGCAAAGAAACGTCCCTCCGCCGGCATTACCCGGGTCAGGTTCAGACGGTCGGCGGATCGTGTCCGCCCTCTCAGCCCGCACTCAGGGCTCCCGTTCACTGCAATGCTAGCGCCACGCTCCTGGCAGACTGAGCGGGTGCCCGACCGTCGCCGGCGACTGCGAAGCGCCCGCCTGTACCTCGTCTGCGAGGATCGCGAGGACGCGTTCCTCGATGCCGCACTGCGCGGTGGAGTCGACATAGTGCAGCTGCGAATCAAGGACGCAGCCGCCGATCGCGTGCTCGACGCGGCGACCAGGTTCGCGGCGCTGTGCGCCCGTCACGAAGCCCTGTTCATCGTCAACGACCGCCCAGACCTGGTGGTCGCGGCCGGTGCCGACGGAGTCCATCTCGGCCAGGACGACGTCCCCGTCGCGGCCGCGCGCGCGCTCGTCGGGGAGGATCGCCTCGTCGGCCTCTCGACGCACACCCCGGCCCAGGTCGACGCGGCCGCCGGAGCTGACTACATCGGCGTCGGGCCGGTGCACGCGACACCGACCAAGCCGGGACGGCCGGCGGTCGGGCTCGAGCTGGTCGGCTATGCGGCCGAGCATGCGCCGGTGCCGTTCTTCGCGATCGGCGGCATCGATGCCGGCAATGCCGACGCCGTGCGTGCGGCCGGCGCGAGCAGGATCGCGGTCGTACGCGCACTGACCGACGCCGGCGATCCCGAGCTCGCCGCGCGCGAGCTGCGTTCGCGGCTTACGGAGGAGCCAGTTGGGTCAACGTAATCGCAAGCGCGGCCAGCGCACGAAGCCGCGGCCGCCCGCGCCCTCACCGTCCGCGGGTTCCCCGGCGTCGCCCTCAGCGTCCGCGTCGCCCCCGGCGCCCGCTGCGCCGTCAGCTGGGTCCCCGGTGCCCGCCGCGCCGCCGCGGCCCTCGCGGGCGTCGCGTTCCGAGCAGCGCAACGAGGCGGTCCGCGCGGGGCTGACGCCGCTGGCGCCTGGGGAGCGGCCATGGTCGGTCCGGATCGCTGCGCTGCTGGCGGCGCTGACCGGCGGCGCCCAACTGTTCCTGTTCCTCGCCGGCGTCAAGCTCGATGTCGCCGGGACCCATGCCAAGGCCGGCTCGACGATCGTGTTCGCGGCGCTGATGTTCGCCTGCGCGGGTGGGTTGTGGGCGCTCAAGTACTGGGCCGTGCTCGGTTTCATGGCGCTACTGGGGATCACCGTGGTCGCGTTTGCGCTCGCGCTGATCAAGGTCTCGAGCCTGCTCGGACTTGCCGTCGCGCTCGCCGGCGTCGTCGGCGGCGGCTGGCTGTTCTGGAAGCTCGTGCGGGTACTCAGCCGGATTCAGATGCCGAAGTACCCGGGGCGTTAGTAGGCTCAGGACATATGCCCGATTCCTCTTACGACTGCGTTGTAATCGGCTCGGGCCCGGGCGGCTATGTCGCGGCGATCCGGGCCGCGCAGCTCGGGCTGAAGACGGCCGTAATCGAGAAGGACCGCGTCGGCGGACGCTGCCTGAACTATGCGTGCATCCCCGCCAAGGCCGTGCTGCGCGTCGCCGACGTCCTCTCGGAGGTCCGCGATGCCGGCGACTTCGGGATCAAGGTGGGCGAGCCCGAGGTCGACTTCGCGGCCGTCGTCGAGCGCCGCGAGAAGGTGATCTCGACGCTGACCGGCGGCGTCTCAGGGCTGTTCAAGAAGAACAAGATCGAGCTGATCACGGGCGACGGCTCGCTCGCCGGTGGGGGTGCGGTCGCCGTCGGCGGTACCGAGATCGCGGCCGCCGCGATCGTGCTCGCAACCGGCTCGGTGGCGCTGCCGATTCCGGGCACACAGCTCGGCGGGCGCGTGATCGGAACCGAGGGGGCGTGGGCGCTGACCGAGCTGCCGAAGACGATGGCCGTCGTCGGCGCCGGCGCCTCGGGCTCGGAGATCGCATCGGCGTACGCTCGGCTCGGGACCGAGGTGGCGCTGTTCGAGGCGCTCGACCGCGTGCTTCCGACCGAGGACGCCGACATCTCCAAGCTCGTCGAGCGAGGGCTCCGGCGTCAGGGGATCGAGATCCACACGAACACACTCGTCGAGGGCGTCGCCTCCGGCGAGCGCACCGTCAAGTTCTCGCACGGAGATCAGTCGGCCGAGGTGCAGTGGCTCGTGATCGCCGCCGGCCGCGGCCCGGATGTCGAGGCCCTCGGGCTCGAGCGCGCGGGCGTCAAGGTCGGCGAGCGCGGGCTGATCGAGGTCGATGGCGCGATGCACACGAGCGCCAAGGGCGTGTACGCGATCGGCGACGTCGTCCCCGGGCCGGCGCTCGCCCACAAGGCGTCCGACGAGGGCGTAATCGCGGTCGAGGACGCCGCCGGGCTCCAGACACACCCGATCGAGTACGTCGACATCCCGCGTGCGACCTTCTGCATGCCGAACGTCGCGAGCTTCGGGCTGACCGAGGCGCAGGCCCGCGAGGCCGGCCACGACGTCACGGTCGGCAAGGTCCAGTACGGCGCGGTCGGCGCCGGGACCGTGTACGGCGACCGCACGGGGCTGGTCAAGCTCGTCGGAGAGACCAAGTACGGCGAGCTGCTCGGAGCCCACATCGTCGGATCGAAGGCGACCGAGCTGATCCAGGAGCTCGTCAACGTCCGCGTGCTCGAGGGCGGCTACCCGGAGATCGCGCGGATCGTCCACGGGCATCCGACGCTGTCGGAGGCGGTGATGGAAGCCGCGCGGGCCGCCGACGGCTGGCTGATCCACGGGTGAGCCCGAACGCGCACGACGAGCAGCCGGTCTTCTACTACGACCTCAGCAGCCCCAGCTGCTATCTCGTCGCAGAGCGCGTGATGACCGCGCTGCCGGCGATCCCCGAATGGCAGCCGGTGCTCGGCGCGAGCCTCGGCGACGAGCCCGCCGTCGTCGATCGCTCAGCGATCGAGCGGTGCGCCGATGAGCTCGGTCTGCAGCCGTTGCGCTGGCCGCGGATCTGGCCCGCCGACACGCGCGAGGCGACGCTCGTGGCGGTCTACGCCAAGCAGATCGGGCGGGCGGTCGCGTTCTCGCTGGCGGCGTTCCGCCAGGCGTTCGCGGGCGGGCGCGATCTCGGCGACGGCGACACGGTGCTGATCGCGGCCGCCGCCTGCGAGATGCATCCGAGCGCGGTGCTGAAGGCGATCGGGCTGCGATCGACCGCGCTGGCACTCGAGCGCGCGCTCGCCCGGGCCGAACAGGCGGGGGTCGCCTCGCTGCCCGCGATCACGCTCGGGGGGCGCTGCTTTCAGGGACCGGACGCGATCGAGCAGGCGCTCGCGGCGAGTCCGGCATGAGGGCCAACCGTGCCTACGAGCTGATCGTCTCGCGCGGCGGGATCGAGCCGTCGTTCCTGGCCGACCCCGAGCGGCTCGACCGGCTCGAGGTAGTCTCGATCGACGACGGCGAGGTTGTCCTGTACTGGGACGTGCCCGCCAAGGAGGCGTCACGGCTCGTCAGGGAGCTGCGCACCGACCTCGCCGGGCTCGGTGCCGACGAATTCCTTGCGCGCTGGGAAGGCGCTGACGGCGAGGGTGGACAGTGAGCGCCAACAAGGGCGAGATCCAGCCGCTCGAGACGAGCCGCGCGCAGCGCACGCTCGCACGTCGCGCGGCCGAGTCTCGCGCGACGGTGCCCTACCTCGAGCTCGCCGCCGAGGTCGACATCGGCCCATGCCTGCAGCTCGCGCAGGCACGCTCGTATTCGCTCACGGCACTCGTCGTGAAGGCGTGTGCGCTCGGTCTGCGCGAGGTCCCGCGCGCCAACGGCGCGTACCGCGACGGCGACTATGAGCTGTACTCGCGGGTCAACGTCGGGCTCGCGGTGGCGAGCCCGGACGCGATCGTGATCCCGACCCTGTTCGACGCCGATCGCGCGACGCTCGCGGCGCTCACCGAGACGATCGCCGACCGAGACCAGCGCGCCGCCTCGGGCAAGCTGTCGCCGCCCGAGCTGGCGGGCGCGACCTTCACCGTGTGGAGCGCGGGCGGCGACTCGATCGCGAGCACGAGCCCGTTGATCGTCCCGCCGCAGGCGGCCGCGCTCAGCTTCGGCTCGGTCCGGGCGACGCCGGTCGTCCGCGACGAGGCCGTCGTCGCGGGCCAGTCGCTGACGCTGACGCTCGCCTGCGATCACCGGATCCTGTACGGCGAGCCGGCGGCGGCGCTGCTGGGGGCGATCCGGCGCCGGCTGCACGACGCGGACCTCGGCAGGGGCTGCGCGAGCTAGGTTTGAAACCTTGTCAAAGCACTGGGCAGCGCAGAGACTGCAGCGATGAACCAGGCCGAGGCGTTGGCGGCGAGCCTGCGCGAAGCGATCGGCGACGAGCGCGTGCTTGCGGCGATCGCGGCGATCCCGCGCGAGCGGTTCGTCCCCGAGCGAGAGCGCGGGCGAGCGTACGAGAACGTGGCACTGCCGATCGACTGCGACCAGACGATCTCGCAGCCGCTGGTCGTGGCGCGGATGCTGGCGCTGCTGGCGCTGCGGCCGACCGACCGGGTGCTCGACATCGGCACCGGGTCTGGCTACCACGCGGCCTTGTTGGCGGTGCTGTGCGAGCACGTGTGGACGATCGAGCGCCACCCCGAGCTGACCGAGTACGCCCGCCGGGTGATCAACGGACTCGGGATCGGCAACGTCACGTTCGCGGTCGGCGACGGTTACGACGGATTGCCCGACCGGGCTCCGTTCGACGCGATCAACGTCGCCGCCGCGACGGGCGAGGCGCCGCCGGCGGAGCTCGAGCGCCAGCTCGCGATCGGCGGCCGCCTGGTCGCGCCGGTCGGCGCCGAGCACCAGCATCTGATCCTCACGCGCCGGACCGAGCAGGGGTTTGAGCGCCAGCAGCTCGAGGCGGTGCGATTCGTGCCGCTCGTTCGCGATCGCTAGCCGCACCGGCCAGCCGCGTGCGCATGACCTCGAGCGCGACCGGGCTCTCGTCGATCAGGACGAAACGGCGCCCGAGCTCGCCGCAGACGGCGCCGAGCGTGCCCGACCCGGCGAACGGATCCAGGCACCAGCCGCCCGGGCGCGACGAGGCCGCGACGATCCGGCGCAGGACTCCCTCGGGCTTCTGCGTCGGATAGCCGGTCTTCTCGGCGCCGTTGGTCGGGACGATCGTGTGAAACCAGACGTCGGTCGGTCGCTTGCCGCGCGCGGCCTTCTCGGGCGTCACCAACCCCGGAGCCATGTACGGCTCGCGTTCGACCGCGTCGGCGTCGAAGTGATGGCCACCCGGTGTCCGCACGTAGACGAGGATCGTGTCGTGCTTGGCGGGCCAGCGGCGGCGCGGCTTGGCCCCGTAGTCGTAGCTCCAGATGATCTCGTTGAGGAACGCCTCGCGCCCGAAGATCTCGTCGAGCAGCAGCTTGCAGTAGTGGGCTTCGCGGTAGTCGATGTGGAAGTACAGCGTCCCGTGTGGCGCGAGCAGGTCGCGCGCTCCGCGCAGGCGGGGTTCGAGGAACGCGAGGTAGTCGGCGAACGAGTCGTCGTAGGACAGCGTCTGCAGCAGCCTCGAGCTGTAGCGCCGACCGCCGAACCCGACGCGATCCCCCGACCCGTCGGCCGATACCGCGAGCGTCCGCTTCGCCCGTGCGCGCCCGGTGTTGAACGGAGGGTCGAGATACACCAGGTCGAACGCACCAGGTGGGAGCCGCGACAGAGCCGGGAGGTTGTCACCGGCGATCACGAGGTCATCGGTGAGCGTGATCGGTTCGGTTGTATCCTGAATGTGCACATCCAGAACGTACCGTTGTGCCCGGCTGACGGCGATAGCCGCTAGGATCGTGGTGTGCTAAAGGCGCGAATTCAGCATTGGAAGCAGCGGATCCTCGGGCGCCGAGTCGCACGCTTTGCGATCTCATCGATGGTCGCGGCCGGCACGAGCCTCGTCGTGTTCCCGATCCTGTACGTGCTCGGGTTCTCGACCACGGTCTGCTCGATCGCGGCGTTCGTCGCGGGCGCGATCCCGAACTGGACACTCAACCGACGCTGGACCTGGAAGGTCGAGGGCCGCGTCGCGTTCGGCCGCGAGATCGTCGCCTACGTCGTCGTGTCCGCGACGACGCTGCTGGCGCTGTCGCTTGCGACAGCGTGGACCCACAACCACGTCCAGGGGATCCCCGCCGGCCACGGCATCCGCGTGCTGCTGGTGACCGCCTCCTACTTCGGCGTGCTCGTGATCCTGTATGGGATGCGGTACTTCCTGTACGAGTTCTGGATCTTCTCGGGCCGCAGCCGCATCCGCGCCGCGCTCAAGTCCCGCCGCCAGGGGTGGACCGAGGCACGCGCCAACCGGACGCCGTAGCCGCCGCGTCGAGAGCGGCGCGTCGGACCCCGTAGCCGCGCGTCGGACCACGCGGCCGCGCAAGCAACGATCTACGCGGCGCCCGACGCCGCGGCCGCCCGAACCCTGTGGTCGGGTACGCAGCGTGTGAGGATTGTGACATCGCGGACCCGCGCCGCCAGCCGGTAGTGGCCCGCGTCGGCGGGGCGCGGCTGCACGGCGCTTCCCTGCGAGCTGGCCGACTGGATCAGCACGTTGCCGTCGCCATTCTCGGTCCGGAGCATCTGGACACCGAGCGTCCATGCTGCGAGCGGTGCCTCGGATGGGTTGGTCTCGATCGCGCCGCACGAAGTCAGCCGACGGACCCCGCCCGCGTCCGACACGGCCTCGCGTAGGTCCTGCCACAGCGTCGCTTGGTAGCGCACCTCGCTGACCGTGTCTGCGACCCCCGCGAGGTGCGATCCGCGCCACGGCACGGTTAGTGCCAGCAGCACGGCGACGGCGGCGAGCGCGGTCGCGCCGGCGAGCGCGGGCCTGAGCCAAGCCCTCGTGAGCCGGGCGGCGATCAGCGCGCGCGCCGGGGCGAGCAGCGCTCCCCAGCCGACGGCTCCGGCCACCACCAGCAGTGCGACCGGAGCAATCAGATAGCGATCGCTGCCCGAGAACCCGATCTGCGTGAGCACGGCCTCCTCGAGGACCCATGCGACGCCGACAGCGGCGAGCGCCAGGGCGGGGGCCGGCCAGCGGCGGCGCCAAAGCGCGGCGAGCGCCACCAGCACGGCGATCCCGACTTTCCACGGCGCGATCGTCAGCGGCCACGCATGGGCGGCGATCTCTGAGCAGAACGGGCAGCTCGCGAACGCGGGACTGCCCGGCCGGTCGTGCTGGGCCCACTGCACGCCCCGCGTCAGCGTGCCCGAGCCCCACAACTCGGGCACGAACCACAGCGCCGCGGTCAGCGCGAACGAGATCGTGATCAACCTGCGAGCGCCCGGATCGGCTCGCCACAGGTAGATCCCGAACAGCGCGAAGAATGGCCACGCTTCCGGGCGCACCAGCGCTGCCCCGAACCCAAGCACGAACGCCTGGCGCCGGTCGCCGTGCAGACAGCGCAACACCGCGAGCAGCATCAGCGCCACCAGCAGCCCCTCCGATTCGCCAAGCGCGGCACCATCGGGAAACCCTGCGAGCAGTGTCAGCCCGGCGGCCGCGAGCGTCGCCGCGAGAATCGACCCGGCACGGTCGCCGCCGCGTGCTGTCAGCCGGTAGGCGAGGACCGCCGCCAGCGCGACCGCCATGATCGCGCCGGCGCGCGCGACGATCAGCCACAGCGCCGGCGCGGCGCTTCCGAACGGCGCGAACAGCGTGGTGAAGATGACGGGCAGCGGCTTCCAGGTCGGCCCGCCGGTCGTGACCAGGTGCAGATGCAGGATCTCCCGGCCCCAGATGATCCACGCCCATGGGTCATACGCAGGCGCCGACGGGTACGCGAGCGATGCGATCGCGAGCAACAGCGAGACTGCCGCGATCACCACGTACAGGCTCGGCCGCAGCCGCCGCGCTCGCGCGATCAAAAGCGACATGCGGGCGCCAGGTCGTCTAGCGGGAGCGGCCGGCTCTATGAGCCGCGCCGCGATCGCGCCACCACGTGCCGAACGCGGCACGCCCGAAGCTGATGCCGTAGCTGAAGTTGCTGCCCTTCTTGGTGTGCGTCGCGTGGTCGCCGCGATCGCGCATCGTGGTCGGGACCTCGGCCAGGCGATAGCCGTTCAGCGCCGCGCTGATCATCAGCTCCGACGCCTGGAACTGCTGCTGCTCGAGCGTCACGTCGGCGGTCAACTCGGCTCGCATCGCACGCAAGCCGCAGGCGGGATCGGTGACCCGGTGGCGGACCAGCAGGCTGATCAGCAGACCGAACACGATCACCCCCGCATGACGGGTCTTGTCGGTCGTCAGCTCTGTCCCGAGCCGGCGCGAGCCCGAGACGAAGTCGGCCCGACCGTCGAGGATCGGCCTGACGACGGCGGCGAGCTCCAGCGGCTCGTACTGGCCGTCGGCGTCGATCGTCGCGACGATCTGGGCGCCACGGGCACGGGCCAGCCAATAGCCGAGCTTCAGCGCGGCGCCCTGGCCGCAGTTGACCGGGACGTCGCAAACGAGCGCACCGGCAGACACCGCGCGCTCGGCGGTCGCGTCCTTGGCTCCGTCGACGACGACGATCACCTCGATCGCGAGCCCGGCGGCCTGGGCCGGGATCTCCTCGACGACCTCGGCGACGGTCGGCTCCTCGTTGTAGGCCGGGATCACGACCGCCAGCGGAGCTCCGGTCGCGGGCGGGTGGTCGGCGAGGAACGCGCGGGCGGGCCCGCGTTCGTGGGGCTCGAGCTTGGCGAGCTCGGCCTCGAGCGGAAACTGGTCTGCGGGAGCGATGCTCATCGCGCGGTGATTGTCCCCGGCACCTCGGCCTGCGACCACTCCTGCCAGACCGCCGTAACGCCTTCGGTGAAGCCGTAGCGGGGTGTCCAGCCAGCGCCCTTGGCGCGCGCCGAGTCGACGATCACCGCAGGCATCTCGCCAGCCTTGGCGGGCCCGTGGCGGACCGACAGCTCCGCGCCGGTGACAGTGCGAACCTGCTCGATCACCTCGAGCACTGACAGCGACGTACCGGTCCCGATCACGACCGGGCCGGCCCACTGCTCGTCCTGTAGCGCCAGCCCGACGGCGCCGACGACGTCGCTCGCGTTGACGTAGTCGCGGACCTGGAGCCCGTCGCCGTAGATCTCGAACGTCGAGCCGGTCAGGACGCACCGCATCAGCCGCGCGACGATGCTGTCCTTGGCCTGCATTCCGAGGCCGTACACATTGGTCAGGCGCAGGCAGGCGCAGCGAAGGCCGTAGGAGGCGGTGTAGGCGGACATCAGCATCTCGCCGGCGGCCTTGGTGGCGCCGTAGGGGGTCAGCGGCCGCAGTCGCGCGCGCTCGGTGATCGCCGGCTCCTCCATCGGGCCGGTGACCGCGTTGGTCGATGCGAACGCCAGCGAGGTGACGCCCGCCTCGCGAGCCGCCTCGAGCACGCGGTGGGTTCCCTCGACGTTGGTGCGGTAGGTCAGCTCCGGCTGCTCGATCGAGCGCAGCACCGAGGTGACCGCGGCGAGATGCACGACCGAGTCGAAGCCGCCATCGAAGGCCGCCCGCAGGACATCCGGATCGGCGATGTCGCCCTGGACGAGCTCGACGCCCGGATCGGGATGCGCCTGCAGGTCGACGACCCGCACCTGGGCGCCCTCAGCCGTGAGCTCAGACACGACGCGGCGTCCGATGAACCCGGAACCTCCGGTCACGAGAACCCGTCGTCCGTTGAGTGCTCGTCCGTTGAGTGCCATACGAATGCTCCAGTACCTTCAGCTGTTCGGATCTTCACGCGCTACGGCCCGCGAGGCGGCCGATCATCCGGCCGAAGCTGCTGTGATCGCTGACCTACGAGCGCACGAGGATAGCCAACGTCACTACAGAACGTAGGCCGCGCGTAGCTGGAGGTTACGCCGATCGCGCGCCGCCGCGTCTTGGCATCCTGCGGGAGATGGCTCTGCCACAGTCAGGGGGATCCGAACGGGCCGGCGGCGTCACGTCGCGGCGGATGCGGCTGCTGGCGCTCGGGGCCGCGCTGGTGCTCGTGATTGCGGTCCTGGTGGCCGCGCTGGGTGGGGGCGGCAAGCCACGGCTGCCGCTGCCCGGAATCGGCCGTCCGGCGGCGTCCGGGGACCCGTTTGCATACGACGCCTCGCATCAGGCCGAGTTCGTCGCACGCGCGAGAGCCGGGACCGCCCAGGTCGTGTTCACCAAGAGTCCCGGTGGCGCCGTCGCGACCGCCGCGCGCGTCGCCGGCTACCGCCGGCTGATCGACCAGGCTACCGCCGGGACGGGGATCGACCCGAATCTGCTCGAGGGGATCGTGTTCCTGGAAAGCGCCGGCCGGCCGGACGTGATCGCCGGCACCGACCCCGCCGACGCCTCCGGCCTCACGCAGATCCTTGCCCAGACCGGCCAGTCGCTGCTCGCGATGCACATCAATCTCGCGCTCAGCCGCCGCCTCACCGACCAGATGGTCCGCACCGCCGACCAGGGCCGGGGCCTGCTCCTGGACCGCCTCGCTCGTGAGCGCGCCCGGATCGACGACCGCTTCGATCCAGCCAAGGAGCTCGCCGCGACCGTCCGCTATCTGCGTCTCGCTGAGCGCCGCTTCGGCCGGCTCGATCTCGCGGTCGTCTCCTACCACATGGGGATCGGCAACCTGCACCAGGTGCTCGACGACTACGACGGCGGCCACCCCGTCCCCTACGCGCAGCTGTACTTCGACACCGACCCCGCCCACCACGGCGACGCCTACCGGCTGCTGTCGGGGCTTGGGGACGACAGCTCGCTGTACTACTGGCGCGTGCTCGCCGCGGTCCAGATCATGCACCTGTACCGCACCGACCGAGGCGCGCTGCGGCGGCTCGCGGGACTCGAGCTCGGGGCCGACTCCAACGCCTACGTCCTGCACCCGCCCGGCCAAACGCAGGTGTTCGCCGATCCGAGTGCGCTGTACTCCGCCTACGCGTCGCACAAGCTGGTGGCACTTCCCCGCAATCCTGGACGGCTGGGGCTCGCCTATTCGCCGGCGATCGGCGCGCTCGCGCACAAGCTCGGCGCACCCCGCGCGCTGTATCGCGGCCTCGAGGCACCAGCGCTGGACCTGCTCGTTGAGCTCGCGGCGCGCGTCAAGGCGCTGTCGGGCGGGGCGGCGCCGCTCATGCTGCAGAGCGCTGTGATCGACAAGCGCTACGACAGCGCGATCGGCGGCGGCCCGGTCGGCGCAACCACCGGCTACACGTTCTCGATCGCCCGCCACTACGTCAATGTGCGCCAGGCCGAGGCGTTCCAGGCGATGCTCGATCGCCTTCAGGCCCTGGACCTGATCGCCTGGGTGCGCACCCCGTCGACAATCGAGATCAACGTCGCGTCTGACGCGTCGGGAGTGATCGTCAGCGGGGTTTGACCCCCGCGGCCCCCTTTCCGCGCCCGGCCGGTAGGTTCCACGCATGACCGACGCCATTCGCACTCCCGACGAGCTCCTGCAGGGACTTCCCGACTTTCCTTTCGAGTCGCACTATCGCGAGCTCGACGGGTTGCGCCTCGCGCACCTGGACGAGGGCGATGGGCCGCCGGTCGTGTTCTTTCACGGCGAGCCGACGTGGTCGTTCTTGTGGCGGAAGGTGATCCCGCCGGTGCGCGAGGCGGGCTACCGGTGCATCGCACCCGACCTGCCGGGCTTCGGGCGCTCGGACAAGCCGCAGGAGCTCGAGTGGTACAGCTACGACCGGCACAGCGAGGTCGCCAGCGCCCTGCTCGAGCAGCTCGACCTGCGCGATGCGACGATCGTCGTGCACGACTGGGGCGGCCCGATCGGGCTTCGGGCGGCGGTCGAGCATCCCGACCGCGTGTCCCGCATGGTGGTGCTCGATACCGGCCTGTTCACCGGCCATCAGAAGATGACCGATGCCTGGAACGCGTTCCGCGACTTCGTGCAACGAACCGAGGATCTTCCCGTCGGGTTCCTCGTGCGAGGCGCCTGCAAGCGCGATCCGGGCGATCAGGTGATCGCGGCGTATGACGCCCCGTACCCCAATCCTGCGTCGAAGGCCGGCGCCCGGGCGTTCCCGCTGATGCTGCCGACCTCGCCCGAGATGCCCGGCGCCGCCGCTGGCCAGCGCGTGGTCGAGGCGTTGCGCGGCGATCAGCGCCCGAAGCTGGTGATGTGGGCCGACTCCGACCCGGTCCTGCCGCTCAGCACGGGTGAGCGCTTCGCCGCGGCGCTCGGCGCCGAGATCTCGCACGTGATCGCCGACGCCAGCCACTTCCTGCAGGAGGACGCGGGCCCCGAGATCGGGACCCGCATCGCCGACTGGCTGCGCTCCGGCGCGTGAGCGCAGCACGAGGCGAGGCCGGAAGCACGGCGTGCTTCCGGCCTCGCGTTCAGCTGTGGATCAGGCGGGCTGCTTCTCGGACTCGGCCGAATCGCCTGCCTGCGCCGTGTCGGCGACGGCGGCCACGCTCTCGGCGGCTGAGGCGGTCGCCGCCGAGGACCGGGTCGGAGCCGCGCTCGGCTTCGACGCGCTCGGCTTGGACGCGCTCGGCTTGGCCGGCGGCTTCTCGGCGGTCGGCTTCTCGGCGACCGCGACCGAGCGCTCCATCCGCGCCTCGTAAGCGGCACGGGCGGCGTGGTCGGGTTCGGCGAGCACGCGGTCGCCCTTGAACAGGCGCGACATGCCGTCGTTGGCGCGTCGCGGCAGGATCGCGGTGAGCCTGTTCAGCGCGGCGAGCGACTTCGGGACGTAGACGTCGAAGCGGCCGGTCTGGAGCGCCTCGACGATCGCGCCCGCGACGTCCTCGGGCTCGACCGCGAAACCGCGCGTGGTCGAAAGGCCCGAGCCGAGCTCTGTGTTGACGACGGCCGGCATCACGACGCTGATCTCGACGCCCGTTCCTCGGAGCTCGCCGCGCAGCGACTCGCTGAGACCGACGACGGCGTGCTTGGTGGCGCAGTAAGTGGCGCCACCGGCGAATCCTGACTTGCCGGCGGCCGAGGCGATCTGAACGAGATGGCCGCGACGGCGGGGAAGGAAGCGCTCGAGCGCGAGCTTCGAGCCATAGATGACGCCGTTGAGGTTGATGGCGATCATTCGATCGGCGGTCGCGTCACGCTCCTGAACGAAAGGCCCGATCGGCATGATCCCGGCGTTATTGATCAGGACGTCGAGCGGGCCCAGCTGGGACTCGACTTCGTCGAGGAAGCGGGCGAAGCTGTCGCGGTCGGTGACGTCGAGCGCGAGCCCGACCGTGCCGCTGCCGAGCTCCTCGGCGGTCCGCTGCGCCAGGTCTGCCTCAATGTCGCCGATCGCTACGCGCGCGCCCTGCGCGAGCAGGGCGAGCGCCGTGGCTCGGCCGATGCCGCGGGCACCGCCGGTGATTGCGACCACTTGCCCGGCGAGCGATCGTGGGACTTTCGCCATGAATCTTGTCCTCCTGGTTGATCCGTGCGCACGACGGTGCCGTGCGGCGTAGACGGTAGCGCTCGACGCGCGAGCGTGGCGAGTCAGCGCCCGCGGCCGCCGCGACGCGCCCAGCTGTCCGCCGCGTGATGCCAGTGGCCGCCGTGCCAGCCGTGGTCCCCGTGCCGGCCACCGTCGCCGTGCCAGCCGCCCAAGTGATGCCAGACGTGGGGGGCGTGGTGCCACCCGGAGACGTGGTGCCAGCCGGAGTAGTGGTGCCATCCGCGTGGGCTCGCGGTGTGGCGAACGCCCGCGAACACCCCGGTGAAGGAGTGGCTGCGATGCCCGCGAGCAGCGCCACCGCGGTGGTTGCGCTTCGCTTGCGCGGTCGCGAAATGCTGCGAGGCGCCGCCGCGATCGTGGTGGGCGTGATGACGCGCGCCCAGCCTCACGCTGACCAGACGCCCACGGTGTGCTCCGCCGCCGGCCGCCCCTCGAGCAGCGCGGTGCGTGCGCCGCGTGGAGGCGTGCGTGCGGCCGGCCGCCGCGATCCGCGTACCAGAGCCTGCCTTCGCGGCGAGCGTGTGGCTCGCGGGCTTGTGTGGCGCGGGATTCAGCAGCGGCATGTCGTTGGCGACGACGAGCGTGCCGGCCGTGCCGACGCCCGCGACCGCCGCGCCGACGAGGAACTTCACGAGGCCGCCCTTGAGCGCCGAGGAGGCGAGCATGCTGCCACCGCCGACGGCGCCGGCCGCAGCGGCGCTGCCCGCGACCGTCGCGCCCAGCACCAGCTTCTTCAGCGCGATGCTCGGGGCGACTGGCAGCAGCACCGCGAGCTGACGGCGCTGGCGCTCCACCTGCTTGCGGAACTCACGGCAGCTCGAGCATTCGCGCAGGTGGCGGCGGAGGTTGCCGCGGCGAAGGGCGCCGCCGCGGAGGGTCGAGAGCTGCTCGCGGATCTCGGCACAGTCGGTCTCGCGTGCCGCGCGGCTCGCGATCAGAGACTCGCGGGCCTGGAAGACGAGCGCCTTGACCTTGTCCCTTGGCACCCCCAGCACCTCGCCGATCTGCTGATGGCTAAGCGCATCGAGCTCGGCGAGGACCAGCGCCGCGCGCTGGTCGCTGGGTAGATGCTGCATGTCGACGATCAGGTCGCGGAGGTCCTGCCGGCGCTGGACCTGCGCCGCGAGGCCCTCGGTCAGCGCCTCGGACAGATCTCCGGACGGCTGCTCGCGGCGGGCGCGCAGAACCGAATAGCAGCGGTTGCGGGCGATCGTGAACAGCCACGCGCGCAGGTGGATCTGAGTGTCGGACTCGATCAGGCTGTTGTAGGCCGACAGGAACGTCTGCTGAACGACGTCCTGAGCCTCCTCGAGGTCGCCGAGCACGTGGCGACAGAAGGACAGAATCGCGCGGTGGTGGCGGTCATAGACGACCTCGAACGCGGCCGGCCGTCCCTCGCGGATCAGCGCCACCAGCCGGCTGTCGGGCGACAGGCGCAACAGGCTTGGCGAGAAGTGCAGTGGTCCGCCGGACGGCAGTGCTCTCATGGCGCCCGCTTCCATGGGGCACGATTATCGAGGTTCTCGGATCGGAACGCCAGCGCGAGGCCGCTATGCTCGCGAGCCGATGGGGTCTTTTCGCTTCGAGGGGCAGCGGCTGGCCTACACGATCTACGGGAGAGGCCGCCGGACGACGGTCCTGATGCCCGGTCTGCTGCTCTCGCAGAAGATGCAAGTAGGGATCGCGCGCGAGCTGGCGCGAGCAGGCAACCGGGTCGTCACGTTCGACCCGCTCGGCCACGGCGCCTCCGATCGACCGCGGGACATGTGGCGCTACTCGATGGCGGCGTTCGCGCAGCAGGCGGTGGCGCTGCTCGACCACCTCCGCCTCGAGCAGGCGGTCGTGGGCGGCACTTCGCTGGGCGCCAACATCACGCTCGAGGTGGCCTCGCGCGCGCCCGAGCGGCTGCGCGGGATGCTGATCGAGATGCCGGTGCTCGACAATGCGATCCCCGCATGCGCGGGCGTGTTCGCACCAATGCTGCTGGCGCTGACCCTGGGCGAGCCGGCGGCGAGGCTGCTGGCCCGCGCAGCCTCGGCAATTCAGTCGGATCGGATGCCGCTGCTGGCACAGATCGGGATCGATGCCGTGGCTCAGGATCCGGGTCCGAGCGCAGCGGTGCTGCAGGGGATCATCTTCGGGCGCACGGCACCACACCGCACCGAGCGGCGTACGTTCCAGGCGCCGACGCTGGTGATCGGCCATCCGCGGGACCCGGTCCACCCGTTCTCGGATGCCGACATGCTCGCCGCAGAGCTGCCGAACGCGCGGCTGATCGACGCGAACTCGATCATCGAGCTCCGCGTCAGGCCGGCCCGCCTGACCGCAAAGATCGCCGAGTTCGTCGATGCGTGCTGGAGCGAGGAGCCGGCCGTGTCGGCGAAGGCGACCGCCTGACCCGCGCTGGGTGGCGGCCGTTACGCGCGGGGGGTGGCGGGCCCGGCGGGGGTTGCGGCTGTTACGCGCGGGGGGGTGGCGGGCCCGGCGGCGTGACGATGTCACGGCCGGTTGGCGCCAACCGCTCGTCGAGCTCGAGCTGCCAGAAGTAGCGCGTGAACGTGATCCCCGCGCGGAACTCGCCGACGTGGGGCTCGATCTGCTCGCCGCCGGCCATCCGCACGATCAGCTCCGGATACGTGCGGCCCGGCAACGCCGCGTACATCGGCGCCGGGAAGGCGCCGCCGAAGCGCGTATTGACGTCGGTGATCCCGTAGCCGATCTCGGCGTCGCGAAACACCTGCACGGTGCACGGGCCGCGAACGCCGAGTGACTCGACGACGCGGCGACCGAGGTCGATGAGCTCGGGGTCGGCGAGCACCGTGCCCTTGATCGATTCGCCGCCACGCGACTCGATCATCGTCCGCGGGATCGCGTTCAGACAACGCCCGCTCAGATCGCAGAGGCAGTCGATCGAGAACTCAGGGCCGTCCATCAACCGCTGCACCATCGTCGGCTCGTTGACGTAGTCGACGAAGAACTCAGCCGCACGGGCGTCGTCGGCGCGGTGGATCGAGCGCGCCCCCGACCCCTGGCGGGGCTTGATCATCACCGGGTATGAAGGCACCGGCTCTCCCGGCAGCACGGTTGGGGGCGAGGGCAGCCCGAGGCGCGAGAGCAGCAGATGAGCCTCGTACTTGTCGAACGTCGCCCGTGCGATCTCGGCGTCCGGCACGAACGCCGGCAGATGACCGGCCTCGCGCGCGCGGCCGAGGACCTCGAGGTCGAGATCGGTCAGCGGCACGACGGCGCCGATCTTGAACTCGGCGCACAGCTCGCGCAGCGCCGGCACGTAGCCCGGATCGTCGATCCGAGGCACCGCGCGGCGATGGTGGGCGGCGTACTGGGCCGGGGCGAGTGGGTTGGGGTCGGCGGCCACCACCGTCGCGTGCTGCGCGAACGCGGACACGATGTCGTAGCGCTTGCCGACGCCGGTCAGCAGCACACCTATGCCGGAGGGTGCCATCCGCCCGTCTCTCCCTTGTAAAGGCCCTGCCCGGTGAACACCATCCGCACCGTTCGTGCCAGGATCTCGAAGTCGAGCGCCGCCGACTGGTGCTCGACGTACCAGAGGTCGAGCTCGATTCGGTCGCTCCAGGGCAACGAGGCGCGACCGTTGACCTGGGCCCAGCCGGTGATTCCCGGCTTGACATCGAGCCGGCCGCGCTGGCGTTCGGTGTACTGCTCGACCTGCACCGGGATCGTCGGCCGTGGGCCGATGATCGACATCTCACCGCGGACCACGTTCCATAGGTTGGGCAGCTCGTCGAGCGAATAGCGGCGCAGCAGCGCGCCGATGCGGGTGATGCGGTCATCGCCCTCCTGGATCGAGAGCCCGGCACCGGTGAACTCGGCGCCGCGGACCATCGTGCGGAGCTTGAAGATCTCAAACGGCTCGCCATCCTTGCCGACGCGCGTCTGACGGTAGATCGGGTGACCTGCCGACTCGAGCCGGATGGCGGCGGCGAGCGCGAGCACCACCGGCGCGCTCAACAGCGATCCCGCCGAGCCGATCACGAGGTCGAGCAGCCGCTTGATCATCGCGTGCCCTCGGCCGGCTCCCAACCGGCAGCGGTCCCGTGGACGAGCCAATCCCACAGGCCCGCGGCGAGCGACGCCGTGGTCAGGACGTAGTAGCGGGCGACCAGCAGCGGCCGCAACGGCAGCAGCGGCGCCACCAGTGCCGCGACCAGCACCCCCACCTGGATGACCACGGCGGCGACGTACACCCAGCCCGCGCCGATCAGCGCGACGCTCGTGGCGAGCGCGATCAGATGCAGGAACGGGGACAGGTAGCGAAGCACTCGGTGGGAGAAGATCATCAGCGCGTACAAGAGGCCGTAGCCCCGCGGCGACAGCATCCCGCCGCGGATGACGATCGGCCAGCCGTGACTCATCATTCGCCGCTTGCGGGCAAATTCACCCTCGATCGTCGGGGCCATCTTCTCGCTTGCGCGGGCCTCCGGTGTGTACACGGCGAGCCACCCGTGCTTGACCATCTTGAACGGGAATGACAGGTCGTGGCCCATGATCGGATCGACGAACAGATAGGAGTCGCGGCGGGTCGCGTAGATCGCGCCGTTGCCGCCGGTGACCGAGCGCAACCTCGACTCGAGCGCCCGCACAGCCATTTCGTAGCGCCAGTACAGCCCCTCCTGATTGGTCCCGCGCTCGTTCACGAAGCGGACCGCGCCGCACACGTAGCCGACGCGGGGATCCGCGAACGGGGCGACCAGCGCTCGCAGCGCCCGCGGCTCCCAGAACGCGTTGGCGTCGCCGAACGCGACGATCTCGCCCCGGGCCTGCCTGACGCCGGCGTCCTGCGCGCGGATCTTGCCGCCGCGCGGTAGCTCCAGCACGGCATCGGCACCCGCGGCGCGAGCGCGCTCGGCGGTGGCGTCGGGCGAGCCGTCGCAGGCGACGATCAGCTCGAGCCGCTCGGCTGGATACTCGAGCGAGCGCAGATTGGCGACGCGCTGTGCGATCACGTCCTGCTCGGCGTAGGCGGCCACGATCACCGAGACGTCCGGGAGCGCGCTGGCGTCTGGCGCCGAGGGCCGGACGCGGCGCAGACGCCCGAGTGCCGCCAGCAGCATCGGATAGCCCAGATGCGTGTACAGCAGCAGCCCCGCTGAGGCCCAGAACAGGATCTCGAGAATCGTCAAATCGCCCTCAACCTAGCGTCGATCACGACACTAACTTTTGGTAGACGGCAAGCGTGTCGCGCGCGGCCTGGCCCCAGGAGTATCGCCCGCGGGCGGCAGCGAGCGCGGCCGCCCCGAGTCGCTCGCGCTCCGCCGGGTGGCCGAGCAGCTCTCTCAGCGCCTCGCCGAGCGCGACCGGATCGTCGGGCGCAACCAGCCGCGCCGCACCCGTGGCGGCGATCTCGCCGAACGAGCCGACGTCGGTCAGGACGATCGCCTTGCCGAACGCGAGAGCGGTCGCGAGCACGCCCGACTGGTCGAAGCGCTCGGTCCGCGAGTACGGGAGCACGACGACGTCGGCCCGCTCGAACAGCGCCGGCAGCTCGGCGTCTGGGATGAACTGTCCGAAGAAGCGCACGCGCGAGGGCGCCCGGGCCTCGAGCGGTGCGAGCGGCATCCGTGGCCGACCGACGATCCAGAGCTCGCCCTGGTCGACCCCACGCCATGCGTCGAGCAGCACCTCGACTCCCTTGTAGGGCCGGATCAGCCCGAAGAACAGCGCGACCGGGCCCGAGGTGCGACGCAGCGGCTCTGGCAACGGGCGGCGATCGCGAAGCTCGGTGAGGTGCTCGAAGGCGCCGTGGTGGACGACGTGAACCCTGCCCGGATCGAGCCCAAGCGTCCGTACGAGCTGGTCGCGACCGTAGTTCGAATGGGCGATGACCGCGTCGACCCGGTGATAGAGCCGGCGCTGCGCCCACGCCTGGCCGGGCCGAGGCTCGCGCGGGAGCAGATCGTGGGCCGTGACGACGGTCGGCCTGTCGGGGAGCAGGTCTCCGTCGAGCCACTGCACGTCGAGCCACTGGAAGTGGACGACATCTGCGGCGCGCGCGGCCGTGCGGTAGCGCAGCATGTCGGGAACGTGCTCGGCGAGCTTGCTCGCCTGCCGCAGCCGCGAACCGGCGGCCCCGCGAGCGTGGCGGTAGAAGCGCTCGTCGCGCTCGTAGCCGTCGGGCGCGGGCGCCTCGCCGTAGGCGAAGCGGCTTGTCACCAGGCGCACGCCGGCACCGGCGCGCGCGAGCGCGGCGCACAGCGCGTGGTCGTAGGGCGGCGTGAACGCCGACGGGTCGACGACGTCGACTCTCACGCCGGCCCGAGCTCCCGTCCGAGCAGGCACGCAAGCCGGCTCGCCGTCCGCTGCACGTCCTCGCCGCCGAGCGCATGGACGCGAGCGTCGCCGGCACGCGCGAGGCGACGGGCGGCGGGGGCGAGCTCACGCAGCCGTGGCTCTTCCGGACGGCGCCGGAGCGAATCGGCCACGGCCCGCCACGGATGGCGGACGATCACCCACACCAGCGCCCCAAGTCGGGTCGCGGCGCCGTCGTCCTCGCGGTAGGCGATCGGCAGCTCGCGGGTGACCTCGAGCCACGGTGCCTCGGGACGCGCGCGGGCCTCGACGGTCGCACCCCACAGGGTTCGGGCGTAATCGACGAGCGGATCGCCTCGCGACGGGAAGCGATCGGCCACCAGCACGACGCGGGGAGCGGGCGCGTCCCGCGCCCCCGGGCGCGGGCGGTTGGAGAGCGCGAACCCGGCCAGCTCCTCGACGCCGAGGACGGCATCGAGCGCGAGGTGGCGTGCGTGCTCGACCGCCCCCGGCGCCTGGCCCCGCTTCCCCCGGTCGGAGGACGGCCGTGCGACCCGGCCCGAGCGCCCGCGGCGCAGGCGCCCGAGCGCACGCCGGAGCGCGGGCTGCGGTGTGAAGTCGGGATAGCGCCGGCGAAGCCAGGCGCGCCCGGCGGCATAGCCTCGCCACTGGGCGCGCAGCTCGCCGACGCTCGAGCGATACCGGTGCTCGACGCTCGCCTCGGCGCGCAGCTGCAGCGCCCAGCCGGCGCGCTGCAGCCGCCAGCTGAAGTCGGTGTCCTCGGCGGCGCGCAACCCCTCGTAGAAGCCGCCGACCTGCTCGAACGCCACGCGCCTGACGAGCAGGTTGGCGGCGACCGCGCGGGGCATGTACGGATGTGCGAGGTGGGTGGACTGGCCGAGGAAGCTGCGCGCCGAGCCGTAGCGAGCCGCGAGGCTCGATCGGTCGGGACCCGGGAGGACCTCGCCCGCGAGCGCGCCGACCCCAGGAGCGATCGGCTGCTCGAAGTAGGCGTCGAGCAGCTCCGGGCGGGCGCGGCAGTCGGCATCGAGGAACAGGATCCACTCGTTGCGGCCGTGCTCGGCGCCGACGTTGCGCGCATGTGCAGGCGACTGCTCGCCGGGCGCCCGCACCACCTCGACGCCCGCCGCCGGGGCTTCGGCAAGACCCGAGTTGTCGGCAAGGATCAGCTCGTCTCCGGGGAGGACGCGGAGCTCGAGCAGCGCCTCCAGGGCGGCGCGGGCGGCAGCCGCATCGCCGGCGAACGGCATCACGACGGTGACGGGCGGTCGGGTCATGCGAGACCCCGGCCGGCGGCCCGGCGCATCCGCTGCATCAGCGCTCGGAGCTGTCTCAGTTCCTGCTGGTGGGCGAAGCCGGTCAGGTACAAGATCGCAGGGATCGCCGCGAATGCGAGCGTCCGCGTCAGGAACCCTACGACGCCGTGGGTTGGCAGCAGCAGCTCGCCGGCGGCGGCGATCCCGCCGATCACCAGCACCAGCTGCGCGAGTCGCCGCCACTCGAACGAGACCGGGAACAGCCGCCGCGTGAGCAGGTGCATGACGCCGAGCATCGCGACATACGCCCCGCACAGTGCGATCCCGGCGCCGGCGATCCCGAGCGGCGGCACCAGCACCAGCAGTAGCACCACATTTGCCGCGAGCCCCGCGAGCGACGCGGGGAAGTTGCGCGTCGTCACCTTGGCGCGCCCCGCGATTACGAGAAACACGACCCACAGCCCGTACATCGCCCACCCGAGCGCGACCCACGGCAGCGCCCGGTAAGCGCCGAAGTAAGCCGGGGTCGTGAGCAGACGAAGGACCCACCGCCCGAGCAGCGCCAGCCCGGCGACCGCCCAGCCCGAGACGAGCAGGTAATAGGTCGTGACGAGCCCGTACAGCCGCGTGGCCTCGGCGTCATCGGTGACCGAGTAGGCGAGCGGCGGCCACGCGTACTGGAACGCGCGAACTATGAACGCGACCGATCCGGCGAGCTTGACCGCGATCGAGTACAGGCCCGCGAGCGAGGGGCTGCGCGCGTGGTAGATGTAGTAACGGTCGACGATGCTGAGCGCGTACACGGAGACCTCGGCCGGCACCGTCGGTAGCCCGAACCGCAGCAGCGACTCGAGCCGCTCGCTGCGTCCGGCGCCTCCGAGCAGTCGGGCTCGCATCGTCCACCACAGGCCGACCAGCACGACCGTCGAGGAGGCGTAGTTGCCGAGCAGCAGCCCCCGAGCGCCGTCGTGGTAGCCGACGACGAGCACGACCGACGAGGCGATCGTCAGGCCGACGTTGGTCAGCGACGCGATCGCGTACGTGCGCAGGCGCTCGTCGACACGCAGCACCGCGTAGGCGAGCTCGAGGTTGGTGAAGCTCCACAGACCGAGCACGGCGACGAGGAACGTCTTGGTGTCGCGATGGCCGAGCACGAGCGTCGACAGCGGCCCCGCCGCGGCCGCGAGCACGGCGGCGGCGATCGTGGTCGCGACCAGCAGGAACCGCATGCAGCGGCGCACGAGCGCGTCGCGGCGCGCCTGATCCTGGTCGGTGAAGTAGAACCGCAGGAACGCTTCGATGATCCCGAAGCGGACCACGATGCTGATGAAGATGACCCCGTTGGCGAGCAGCTCGACGACGCCGTAGCCGCTCGGGGAGATGTAGCGCGTGTAGACCGGCAGCAGCAGAACGGCGATGAACTTCGACACCAGATCTGCCACCTGGTAGGCGGCCAGCGAGCTGACCAGGCGCTTCAGATACGCGCTCACGCGGGCACACGGTACGGGTCGTAGGGGCTGGCAGACCAGACGGCTAGCGACCGAGCACCTGCCACGTCCGTGACACCAGCTCCTTCGCGTTGACGTTGCCGGCCAGGCTCGACCCGAACCCGACCAGGCCGATGTCGACGACGATGCCCTTGCCGAGCTGGTAGCCGACGATGCTGGGGCTGGCCGTGCTGGTGCCGGCCTCCGACTCGATCTTTCCGGGCGCGAGCACCGCCGCGGTCGGTTGCCAGCTCGAGTAGCCGGTGAATGCCCCCGAGGTCGTCGAGAAGATCCCGAGGTGGTCGTGGAAGACGAGGACCAGCGCGTGGTTGTGGAGCACCAGCGGGCCGGGGCGGGCGCCTAGCGCGTCACTCGACGACGGCCCGCTCGGATGCAGCGCCTCGGCACCCCGCACCGTTACCGTCCGCCGCAGCGAGTCGAGCCCGAGCGAGAGCACGTGACCGCCGCCCTCGACATAAGTCCGCAGGCCGGCGAGCACCGACGCTGGCAGCCAGCGCTCGCTCCCGGCCAGCACGACCGCCTTGTGCCCGCTGAACGTCGAGGTGCCGTTGATCAGCGCCAGGTCGGTGGTCAGGTCATAGCCGAGATGCGCCTTGTCGAGATACGCGAGAAACCCCTGCTCGTCGCCGAACCCGGGCGGCAGGCCGCGCTCGAACGGCCGCGCGAGCCCGACAGGACCGCCCGCGTCGAGCGTGTCGGGCAGCCCGTCGCCGTTCTCGTCGGACGGGTTCTGACCCTGCCAGGTGAGCGCCGGCAGGACGACCAGGATCGGCCTCGTCCCCGCCGCCGCCCGGGCGACGATCGGCACGACCGTCCGGTACGGACCCGAGCGGACCGCGAGCTTGTACAGGCCTGGTCCCTGCGAGCGCGGCAGGCGCACGTGCATCGCGTAGTCACCGGCTCGCTGCGAGCCGGTGACGATCGGCTTATCGACGCCGACCCGGCGAAGCGCCCACCGATAGGCGTGATTGCGCGCGTCGACGTAGACGAGCGCGCGGCTGCCGGCTGGGACCGGGTAAAGCGGCGGCTCGGCTGCGAGATAGCGCACGGTCACGCCGGCGTGGGGCGTCGTCCCCGGGACCGGCGGCATCGTGATCGGGAAGTAGCCCGTGTTGCAGGCGGCGTCGGTGACGCTCAGACCGACGAGGTAGATCCCGGCCGGCGCTGGGCGACCGCCGATCATTCCATCCCAACTCGCCGGCGTCTTGGGCTCGATCCCGAAGCTGTCGACCAGCCGCGGGCGGCCGGGAACGTCGGTGCGGTACAGCAGAACGGTCGCAGGCCGATGCTCGTTGCCGCCGTAGCGGATCGTCACCGGTTTGCCGGCGTCCGGGATCAGCGACGGCGAGACGAGCTTGACGACCGGGCGCGGAGCGACGGTATCGACGATCACCGGCGTCTTGGTCAGGTCGACGGTCCGGCCCTGGCGCAGTAGCGCGACGCGGATGTAGTACTTGCCGTCGGGGGCGATCGACCCGTTGTCCTCGCGGCCGTCCCAGCTGAACTGACCGTCGGGCGTCCGCACCTTGCGGCGCATGTGGCGCCCGGTCGCGAGCGTCGCGACGATCGTCCCGTTGTCGTCGATCACGTACACGTCGACGTCGTCGGCTCGGTGCAGCAGATAGAACGAGATCCGCATCCGGTCGTGGTTCTTGCCGTCGCAGACGGCCGAGCGGCTCGGATTGATCACCTCCGGCGACGGCGCCGGGAAGCCCGCGATCAGCGGCGTCGAGACCTTCAGGTGCTGGGTGACGAAGAATGCCGCGACGGTCGCTGCGATCAGCGCGCCGAAGACCGCGACCGGCAGCCGCCTCACAGCCTGACCACCCCCACGTTGGGCACCTGGTAGTCGTGGAACGCATCGAGGCCGCGTGGGTCGCGGCTGCAGAGAACGACCCGGATACTGCCGCCGTGGCAGACGACGAGGGCGGGGAGCTGACCGGTCGCCTCGATCTCGCCCAGCGCAGCGAGGACGCGCGCCTGGTGCTCGCGCAGCGACTCGCCGCCGGGAAAGCGGAAGTCCGCGCCGCCGCGCATCCAGGCGGCGTAGTGCTCGGGCTCGTCGCGGGCGATGTCGATGAACAGCCGGCCCTCCCAGCGCCCGCGGCTGCCCTCACGCAGCCGCGCGTCCAGGCGCGGCTCCAGGCCAATCCGCGCGCCGACGATCTCGGCCGTGTCTCGCGCGCGGGACAGGTCCGATGCCCACAGCGACGCGATCGGCTCGGCTGCGATCCGCTCGGCGAGTTCGGCGGCCTGGCGCCGGCCGGTGTCGTTCAGGGGGGTGTCGCGAAAGCCCTGAGCGCGGATCGGCTCAACGTTGTCGTTGGTCTCGCCGTGGCGAGCGAGCAGCAGCGCCGCGGTCGGCTCGTCATTCATACATGCTGGACGCCGTGTCCGAGCGCAAACCGAGCCTGATCGTCTCCAGCGACAAGACGTCGTCGGGGACGATGTTGCCGAGGTTGACATCGGCGCCGAAGCGCCGCACGAACCAGACCTGCTGGTCCTTCTGCGGAGCCTCGAACAGGATCTTCTCGGGGTCGACAGCGTGGACGATCTCGTCGATCAGGCCCATCCGGACCTCGCCATCGTGGCGGAAGATCCCCGCCGTGCCGCTCTCCCGCGCCTCGGCGATCACCTTCCAGGCGCCCGCCTCGAGCTCCCGCTCGATCTGCTCGACCCACCTGTACGGCGCCATGATCCGCGTGTCGTCCTTGGAGCCGACCTCGGACAGAACAGTGAACTCGCTCGACAGTCGTGAGATCAGCTCGACCTTGTCGTCGTGGCGCAACTCGATCGTGCCGTCGGAGATCTCGATGTGGTCGAGCCCGAGCTCCTTGAGCCATTCGATGAACCGGTCGAGGCGATTCTGGGCGATCGCCAGCTCGGTCAGGGTTCCGCCGAACACGACCGCGAGGCCATAGTGGCGGTAACGCTCGATCTTGGCCGGAAGATTGCCGGTCACCACCGCCGTCCCCCAGCCGAGCTTGACGACGTCGATGAACTCGCCCGCGACCTCGACCAGCCCGTCGATCTGGTCGACCGACAGCCCCCGGTCGAGCACGTGCGTCAGGCCTCGCTGGCGAGGTTTGGCGCTCCGGTCAGGGAGGTCGAGGAGGTCCACCATCGGGATCGGCGCTACTGGCTGTTGGCGAGGTCGGCGCCGACGGTGACAATCACGTTGGCCGGGCAGCTCGCCGGCGGCGGGCACGCGACCGCCTGGCTGGCCTGATCGACCGGCCCGACCGCGGAGCCGCCGATCTTCAGCGATCCGGCGACCGCGACCGCATCGCGACGGAAACCGGACAGATAGCCGACGACGGTCGTCGTGTGCGTCTGGTCGCTTGCGGTGGCGACCGTGCCCGGCTTGTAGCCCTTGGCCGAGAGCTCGAGCGAGACCCGCTTCGCGAGCCCGTTCGTGGCCGTCCCGTTGAGCACGGCGACGGTGACCGAGCTCGGGTTGAACGCCGCCTTGTGCGCGCGCTTGGTCGCCGGCGAGTTGGTGGTGTTGGCCGAGCTGGCGGCCGACTTCGAGCCGCTGCCGCCGCCTGAGGTGACGATCACAAGCACCACCACGACGACGGCGAGGAGGACCACCCCGGCGATCGCGATCAGCACCCGGTTCGGCCCCTGGCCGCCGCCCTGCGGTGGCCGCGAGCGCGGCGGTGGCCCAGGCCGGCGACCCGATGGCGCGGGCGCGCCGAGACGTCCCTGGCCGCGCGGGGGCGGCGACGCCGGCGGCGCCGAGACGGGGCGCGGCGCGGCGACCGCGTCACGGCCGGCGCCGTTGGCGGCGCCTGCGACGGTCGAGGGAGCGGGCCCGGAGACGTCCTCCGGAGGCGGCGAGACGGTGGTCGTGCCGCCCGCCGACCGCGGCGCCAGCGCAACGGCGCCGGCCGGCTCGGGTGACGGAATCAGCCTCGTCGCGGCTGTCAGCGCCGGCGCCGCGACCCCAGCCGGCGCGACGGGCGCGGATCCGGACGCCGGCGCGAACGCAGTGGCGGGTGGCGGTGCGACGGCGGCGGCCCTCGCCCGGCTCGGCGCTGCGGCCGCACGGGCGCCGGCCGCTGCAGCGGCCGGCGCCTGCGGCGGCGGCTGCTGGCCGCCGCGGCTCAGCTGGGCTACGCGTGCCTCGAGTTGCTCGATCCGCTCGGCCGCTTCGTACGCGTGCTCGCGCAGCGTCGAGGTCTCGCGCGCCTGCGAGAAATACAGCAGCACGAGGATCGCCAGCCCGATGATCGAGGCGAAGCCTGCATCAGCGCCCACCGAGCTGATGAAGTGATGGATCGATAGAGCGAGCGGAAGCGACCCCATGCTGCGCCAGCAGTCTACGTGCCGACCCGGGCGCCAGGCCCGCCGGCAGTCGTGGCCCTCCCTCGGGCCAGCCTTGAAACGTGTTCGGCGAGCCCCGCGGCGTCGCCCTCGAGCACCAGCAGGTTCATATTCGCGAACGTGTCCTCGACCCATTCGGGGTCGAGTGGCTCGCGCTCGGCGCGGAGGATCTTCTGCGCCGGCGTCGGCTGGATCCGCTCATACGGATTGAACAGATCCTCGTGGAACTTCTCTCCCGGCCGCGCCCCGACGATCTCGATCGCGATGTCGCGCTCGGGCTCGAGCCCGGACAGCCGGATCATCGTCTCGGCGAGGTCGATGATCCGCACCGGATCGCCCATTTCGAGCACGTACACCTGGCCGCTGCCCTCGCTCAGCGAGCCCGAGCGGATCACCAGCTGGACCGCCTCCGGGATCGTCATGAAGTAGCGCCGCATCCGTGCATCGGTGACCGTGACGGGTCCGCCTGCGGCGATCTGGCGGCGGAAGATCGGCACGACCGAGCCTGAGGAGGCGAGCACGTTGCCGAACCGAACGGTCGAATACCGGGTCGCTGGGTGGCGCGCCGCGGCCGCCTCGACGGCCCACTCGGCGAGCGCCTTCGAGGCGCCCATCACGGTCGCCGGATTGACCGCCTTGTCGGTCGAGATCAGCACGAACGTGCCGACGCCCATCTCGCCCGCGATCCGAGCCACCAGCCGCGTCGCGAGCGCGTTGTTGCGGACCGCCTCGACAGGGTTGCTCTCCATCATCGCGACGTGCTTGTAGGCGGCCGCATGGAAGACGACGGTCGGGCGATGCTCGCTCAGCACCTCGCGCATCCGCTCCTCCTCCTTGCAGTCCGCCAGCACCGGCACCGCGGTGCGGACGTGGCGCTCCTCCTCGAGCTCGCGGTTGATCTCGAACAGGTTGTCCTCGGCGTGATCGACCAGGATCAGCCGGCGCGGGCCGACGCGGGCGATCTGGCGGCACAGCTCGCCGCCGATCGATCCGCCGGCGCCGGTCACGAGCACGACCTCGCCGGCGAGATAGGAGCCGACGCGCTCGAGCTCCATCCGCACCGGCTCGCGGCCGAGGATGTCCTCGACGCGGACCTCGCGCAGCTGGTGGGTGACCTTGAGCTGGCCCGAGCCGTCGCGCAGCAGCTCGAATACGGTCGGCGTCGTCCTGACGGGGATGCCGCGCTCGCGGCACGCGGTGACGACCCGGGCGCGGACGGTGCCGGGCGCCGACGGGATCGCGATGATCACCTCGTCGGGCTCGACCTCGTCGAGGATCCGGTCGAGGTCCTCGGCCGACGTCGTGCCGAGCACCTTGAGCCCGTACTCGTCCTTGACGCGGCGCTTGCGCGGGTCGTCGTCGACGAAGCCGACGGGACGCAGGCGCAGCTGTGGGTTGCGCGCGAGCTCGCGGGCAACGAGCCGGCCGCCGTCGCCACCGCCGACGATCAGGACGTCGCGCGCGCCCTTGCTGACGCGGAAGCTCCGCACGCGCCCCTCGACGACGAGGTGGACGAGGAATCGCGCTGCCAGCAGCATCATCAACGCCAGTAGGAAGAACAGCGCGACGACGCTGGCCGGGAGCGTGACCGCGCTCGAGACGAGCTGGAAGTGCTTGAAGTGGGGCGCCGTCTGGACCGGATGCAGGATGTCGATCGCGCCGACCGTCAGCAGCATCGCGACGACCGCACCCTTGACGACCGCCTCGTAGTCGCGCTGGCCGACGAACGTCCAAAGCCGCTGGTAGACACCGAACGCGGCCAGCACGATCAGCCAGACCAGGACGACCCACCAGATCGTGCTGTCGAACAGCCGGTCGTACTTGCCCAGGACGTGGCCTTCGAACCTCAGCTGAAACGCGAGGTAATACCCAAGGGCGACCAGGACCCCGTCCACCACGACTTGTGGGATCGAATGCCGGTGGACGGGAAAGGCCGCCGATCTGATCCGCCGGCGCATGCGGCGGAAATTCTAGTCTCGCGGACCTCTGCCGCGGCTAAGGCGACGTTAGCTGTGCGTGCAGGGCACCGGCTCGACCGTCGGCTGCGACGGCCGAGCCGGACCCCGATCAGGTCCTAGTAGTGCCCGAAGTGACCGCGCGGGAACGGCTTCGAGGTGCCGAGCGTGTTGCCCTTGGAGTCGAGCGCGACGACCTCGTAGGCGCTGTACTTCTTCCTCAGCGCGATCGCGGTCTCGAAGCCGGTGTTGCCGGTGGTGGCAACGGCCGACAGGTGGCTGCTGCTGGATCCCGCCATCACGCGCCACTTCGCGACCTGCGTGGCGCCGTTCCAGCTTGCATAGACCGTTGCACGGCCGCTCTTGGTCTTGACCGCGCCGACGGGCGGCGAGCTCGGCATCCCGACCCAGTGCTCGAGCTCCGCCCGGTAGGACAGATCCGGCCCCGGGAACTCGACGTCGAGCAGCATCTTGCCGGAGTGCGAGAACTCCGAGAAGAAGGGCTGCGAGCCCCATCCGACCACGACATTGCCGTTGCCGAGCAGCTCGGTGTCGCCCAGGAACGCGGTGTAGAAGTGCTTGCCGCGGGTGTACTGCGCGACCTCGGAGACCCTGTGGCTACCCATGTTGAGCCGCAGCACGAGCCCGCGAGTCGAGCGGTTGGGGACGACGAGATTGCCGTTCTTGTCGACCTGGCAGCAGTGGTCGTCGAACATGCTGACGACGTTGTTGGGGTGCAGCTGGACGTCGTGCTGCCACTGGAATTGCGCCTTTCCGGCGATCTTGAAGGTGCTGCGCTTGCCGCCCAGCGTCCAGTCGATGTGGTTGGTGCTCTGGTCGACCATGTACGCCGCCCAGGTGTTGCGCATCGAGACCAGGAACGTGCTGGAGCCGGTCAGCTGCAGCGAGTTCATGTGATACGGGTCCCAGATGCCGCGCTTGTTGGGCCTGCTGTAGGTGTCCGACGACTTGACGCGCTGCTTGGCGTCCCACGTGTACAGGAGCTTACCTTTGGTCAGGTCGTACTCCTGGACGGCGTTGTCGACGAACGTGCCGTGGCGCGGGCCGTGCTCGGGCCTGAGATCGGCCTTCTGGCTCTTGGAGGCGATCACCCACGCGTCGGTGCCGCTGATCGCCATCTCGTGGAGGTCGATGATCCAGCCCTTCTTGCCCTTGAGCGTCGCGATCTTGTGATAGTGCTGGTCGAGCACGACGTCCTCGCCCTTGGTGATCACGCCCTCGGCGTTCTCAACGCCCTGCCAGTAGCTCAGCGCCGGCTGACCGTTGTAGGTCTGGAGCGTCAGGTCGTTGGCTACGACGTTTCGCGCCACCGGCTGGAACCAGACTGGGTGGCCGTGGTTGTCGAGAATCTCGGGACCGCTCTGGCCGGCCATCTTGGTGCCGGCCGCGAGGTTCGGGGTGTTGGCGATGAAGAAGTAGCCGCTCGCGAGCTTGGCGTGGCCCTTGACCTTCCAATGGAGCTTGGGCGGATGCAGCTTTGGCGAGCTGACGAACGAGTAGGCGCCGCGCGTCGTGTAGTTCCACAACGCCGCAGACGCGGCGCTCGCCGCGACGGCCCCTGCGCACAGGATCGCCACGGTCGCGGCAACCACAACTCTTGCGTTTCGCATCTGGAAAAACGTCCTCCGGTCGAAGTGCGGATCAGTGGACTGGCGTTGGCCCCCGCGCAGGTACGCGCCAGCGAGAACTCCTTTTCTCCCCCAACACGGACTCCGGGAGTTTGTTGCGCCCAGACTCACGACTTGATCGCCGATGAGCTCGACATCACGCGGCCCTTGTAATCGAGCGCCTGGACCTCGACGTAGGAGGCCGAGGAGATGTGGATCGTGGTCTCGAACCCCGTCGGCTGAACGCTCGTCGCAGTGTGCAGCGAAGATGAGCTCGAGCCCGACAGCACCCGCCAGCGCTTGACGCCGGTGGCGCCGTTCCAGCTCGCCCACACGGTCGTCGTGCGGCCGCTGTTGGAGGCTGCGATCGCGGGCGTCGTCTGCGGATAGCCGTTCCAGTGGAAGCGATACACGCTGAAGCTGGCGTTGTCGTCCTTGAAGCGGGCGTCGAAATCGTCCTGGTTGTGGCGGTTGTACTCGCTGAACCACGGCTGCTGACCCCAGCCGACGAAGTCCTCACCGCCCGACAGCTCCTGGACGTCGCCCTCGAACTGCGCGAGCACCGGCGGCGCATGCTCGATCTGATTGGTCTCGGTCGCAGTGTGGTTGCTGAAGTTGAGCCGCAGCCACAGCGCACGCGATTGGCTGTGGGCGTTGAACAGGCCGGCGCCGTTGTCGAACACGGTCAGGCCGTTGTTGAGCCGTGGCACCGCATCGTGCTGGAACGCGAACGAGGCTCCTGATCCCAGCTTGAAGCTCGAGTGCTTGCCGCCCAGCGTCCACATCACGTGGCCGGTGCTGCGGTTGATCTTGTAGACGGCCGAGGTCGACCGGCCCGAGGTGACGATGTTGCCGTCGCGGTCCTGGTCGACCGAGTTGATGTGGAAGTAGTCGAACGGATGTCCGGGCTTCGGGAAGTGGGTGTAGCTCTGGCTGAGCGGGATGTGGTCGAGGCTGTCCCACTGGAACAGCACCAGCCCGGTCGGGATGTCGATCTCCTGGACAACCGAGTCGAACACGACCGCATTTGATGTCTGGTGGATCTCGGCTGCGCTGAAGTGCACCGGATACTCACAGACGATCAACGCCGTGTTCTGCGGCGTGATCTCGAACGCATGCAGGTCGGCGTGGAGGCCGTTGGCCGCCTCGACCGTGGCGATCTGGTGGTAGTGGTCGTCATTGATCACGTCGACGCCGGAGCCGACGCCGGCGCCCAGATGCCCCTGCCACCAGGTCATCACCGACTGGCCGTGGTAGGTCTGGACCCTGACCGCGGTCGCCATCTGGCCGGGCGGCAGCGGCTTGAAGAACACCGGTCGCCCGTAGGAGTCGAGCACCAGCGGCCCGTCCTGGAGCGGGCCGTACTCGGGCCCCAAGAAGATGTATCCGTGGGCGGTGCCATGGGGCTGCCTCGTGACCTCGACCGCGGCCGGCTTCAGGTCCGGGCGCGAGTGGAAGTTCCAGACGTCGCCCCTGGTGCGGTTGGCCGGGCCGAACGGCGTGTCGGGGATCGCCCCCGCCGGCGTGACGATCTTGTACTGGAACTCGCCGTGATGGCCGTCGACGATGTTCAGGTGGGTCTTGACGGTCACCGTCTCGCCGGAGGTGAAGCCAGAGCTCGGGATGAAGCTGCCGCCGTGCCCGTCGGAGTCGCTCTCGACCTTGCCGGAGTGCTCGCCGCTCTTGGAGCCGGTCACGGTGATCGAGCCGAGCTGGCTCGCCGGGATCCCGCGGAAGGCGATCTGCGTATGCGGTGCGACGACCTGGCTGCCGGCGATCGGGTAGACGCTCACCGCCGTGGACGCGGCCGCGCTTCGCGTTGGCGACCCGCCCGCGAGCAGGAGCGCCGCCACCAGCGCGGTGAGAGCCATAAACAGTGCCAGCGCGCGGCGCGGCCATCGGTACGTTGACATTTCGCTACATCCCCAAATCACGTCTAAGAATCAACAGGCGCCCCTCCGGCCGCAGACGGAACGCCCAGATCACCCTAGGGTAGCGGCCTCAACCGGGACTAACCAGTAATTCGACCAAGAGTTGCGGATCCCGCCTCACGCGGCCACCCTCGTTGTCGTTTTGCAGGCGTTTTGTCAAGTCGACCTGATCCGCGCGGGTCAGCCGGTGCATCCGGCCCGACGCCAGCAGGCTCTCGTCGACGGCCCCGAGCCGCCCTTCGAACACTGTCAGCGCGGGCGTTCCGAGCGCGACCGCCTCGCGGTTCATGGTGCCGCCCGCCGAGATCACGAGATCGGCGTGGGCGATCAGCGACTGGGCGTCGAGCGCGTGCTCCGGGACGATCACGCCGGCTTGATCGACCAGTCGAGCGAGCTGCTCCTCGGTGCGGGGCAGCACGACCGTCTGAGTGCCGCGCAGACGGTCGAGCACTTCGGCGAACAGCTCGTTGTGGAAGCGGTGATAGAGCGACACCTCCGGCGGCGTGCGGACGACCGCGATAGGGCGGCTCGGATCAAGCCCGAGCTCGGCCAGAACTTCGGTATCGGGTTCGAAGTCGGCGAGGTAGTACTCCTCCTTCATCCCCGGATAGGCGCGGATCTTGCCTTTGGCGCCGAGCCTGTACAGGCGCGCCGCCGGGATCACGTCGGGGACGACCGCACACTGGGCGAGGCGGCAGTTGACCGTGTGCTGGACCGTCGCCCACTCGTAGTCGAACATCGTCGAGCACGGGATTCGCAGGACCGCGGCCGCGACCGTGATGTCGTTGGAGCCGTGGCCCAGCGCGAGCTGGAAGTTGCGCCGCCGGGCCCAGCGGATGAGCGCGACCGACCTCGTCACGAGCCCTCCAGCCTTGGCCACGACGGTCGCCCCCTGGTGGCGCCCGATCGCGGTGTGCTCGATCCCGAACCGCGCACACAGCTCGAGCGTCTGCGCGAAGTCGCGCGCGGTCACCTCGACCTCATGCCCGCGCGCGCGCAGCCTCTCGATCACCGGCCGCATGACGAGCACGTGCGGCGAGTTGGTCAGGTCGATCCAGACCCTCACGGCGCCTGCAGGCCGGCCACCGCGGCGACGACCTGCCGCGCCTGCGCCGGCTCGAGCACCGGGCTCATCGGCAGCGCCAGGTTGGTCCTGGCGAGCTCGTCCGTGACCGGCAGCGCCGCGGCGGCGAACGCCGCCATCGCGGGCTGCCGGTGGACGGGAGCCCGGTAGTAGGCGCGAGCCTGGATCCCCTGCGCGCGCAGGCCGTCGATCAGCGTGTCGGCGCGAGGGTGCGTGACGACGTACAGGTGCCACGCCGGCTCGGCCCCCGCGAGTGGTGCCGGCAGACCCACATGCTCGCCGAGACCCGCGCTCGCGTACGCGCTCGCCGCCGCCCGGCGACCGTCGCTGAAGTGGTCGAGCTCGGGCAGCAGCACGCGCAGGATCGCTGCCTGGATCTCGTCGAGGCGCGAGTTGTAACCCACATACTCGAAGTCCCGCTTGTCGCGCGAGCCGTGAAACCGCAGCGCCCGCGCCAGCTCGGCGACGCCGTCGTCGTCGGTCGCGATTGCGCCGCCGTCACCGAAGCAGCCGAGGTTCTTCGACGGGTAGAAAGAGAACGTCGCGACCTCGCCCAGCGCACCCGCACGGCGTCCGCCCAGCGTCGCGCCGGCGGCCTGGGCGGCGTCCTCGAGCACCGGCAATCCGAGCCGCCTGATCTCGGGCACCGGCGCCGGGTTGCCGAACAGGTCGACCGCGATCACCGCCGCCGTGCGAGGCGTCAACACCCGCTCGATCGTCTCCGCCGTGACGTTTCGGGTGTCGCGGTCGACGTCGCAGAAGACCGGCACCGCGCCCGCGTTGACGACCGCCTCGGCGGTCGCATAGAAGGTGAACGACGGGACCACGACCTCTGCGCCCCGCTCGATCCCGAGCGCGCGCAGCGCGATCGTGATCGCATCGGTGCCATTGGCGACGCCGACGACGTGACGGACGCCGAGGTAGCCGGCGAATTCGCGCTCGAACGCCTTCAGCTCGGGACCGAGGATGAACACCCCCCGCTCCAGCACCTCGCCGAGCTTCGCCTCGATCGCGGCTCGCAGCGGCGCCAGCGGCGTGGCGGTGTCGAACAGCGGGACCGTCATCGGGCCCCAACCCTACTCGCGCGTGAGAGACCCCTCATCCCCGACCGCGCCGGGGCGCTGGGCCATCGGTACGCTTGGCGCGCCGTGCTGCTGCTGACCGCTTCCGTCACCGACTCGCTCGTCACCCTCGCCACGCACGTGATCCGAGATCTCGGACTCGCGGGCGTGTGGTTGATGACGACCACGACCGGCGTCGTCGGTCTGCCCGGAACCGAACCGACGATGCTGTTCGCCGGCTTCAACGTCTCCGAGCATCACCTGACGCTGCTCGGGATCATCATCGCGGGGCTGATCGGCGACATGCTCGGCGCCTCGATCGCGTACGCGATCGGCTACTACGGACGGATCGAGCTGCTCGAGCGCCAGGGGAGCAAGCTCCACATGAGCCGGGCGCGGCTCGATCGCGCCCACCGGTGGTTCGAGCGCTACGGCGACCCGGCGATCTTCTTCTCGCGGCTGATCCCGGTCGTGCGGGCCGCGTTCCCATATGCCGCCGGCGTTGCCGAGATGCCGTTCCTGCGGTTCTTCGTGATCGCCACGCTCGGCTCGATCCCGTGGATCGTCGGGCTCGCAGTGCTCGGCCAGGCGGTCGGCTCGAGCTGGCAGAGCTGGCGCCACAACCTCGAGTACGTCGACTACGTCGGCGCCGCGATCGTGGTTGGCGCGATCGTGTGGTTGATCGTCCGCCGCGCGCGCGGCGGCGGTGGCGGGCCGGCTCCGGGCGTTGCCTCCTAGCAGACCTGCTGTCGCCGGGGCGCGCCTGTCGCTCGCGCAGGCGATCGCGCTCGGCGCCCTCCACGGTCCCGCCGAGCTGCTGCCGATCTCCTCCTCGGGTCACCTGACGCTGCTGCCATGGCTGCTTGACTGGGAGTACGACCGCCTCGACGACGAGCTGCGAAAGTCCTTCGAGGTCGCCCTGCACGCAGGGACCGCCGCCGCCCTGCTGATCACGCTGCGGGACGAGGTCCGTGAGGCCGTCGAGGGTCTCGACCTGCGCCGCCTGATGCTGATCGCGCTGTCGTTCGCGCCGCCGGCCGCCGTCGGTCTCACGCTCGAGCGACCGATCGAGCAGCGGCTCGGGACGCCCGGAACGATCGCCGTCGGGCTGATCGCGGGCGGCTGGGTGATGGCGCTCGCCGACCGCCGGCCTCAGACGCGGACGCACGACCAGGCGGGCGCCGGCGATGCGCTGTGGCTCGGCGTCGCTCAGGCCTGCGCGCTGGTGCCGGGCGTGTCGCGCAACGGCGCGACGCTCGCCGCCGCCCGGCTGCGGCGCTTCACGCGCGAGGACGCCAACCGGCTCTCGCGCCACGTGGCGCTGCCGGTGATCGCCGGGGCGACCCTGCTGAAGGGGATGCGGCTCCGGCGCCGGGGACTTCCGCCGCAAGCACGCGTGGCGTTCGCCGCCGGGGCGGGCGCCTCGTTCGCGTCGACGCTCGGCTCGACATGGCTGATCCGGCAGGTCGAGCGCGACCGCTCGCTGCTCCCCTACGCGGGCTACCGGATCGCCCTCGGGACGGTCGTTCTGGCGCGCCTGTGGCGCCGCCACCGGTCCAGCGCCCGTCCTGCCGATCAACGACAATGACCGCGTGACGGATGCGTACGCAGCCGCCGGGGTCGATACCGCGCAAGCCGACCGCGGGGTCGGGGCGATCGTCGAGGTCCTCCGCGGGATCGAGCCGGGCCGCCCGTCGCTGGCGGTGCCGCTGCCTGGGCATTACGCGAGCGTGATGCGGGTCGCCCCGGGGCTCGGGATCGCGCTCGCGACCGACAGCGTCGGCTCGAAGGTGATCGTCGCCGAGCAGGCGCAGCGGTTCGACACGATCGGGATCGACTGCGTCGCGATGAACGTCAACGACCTGATCTGCGTCGGTGCCGAGCCGCTCGCGCTGCTCGACTACCTCGCCGTCGAGCAGGCCGACCCGTCGCTGCTGCGCGAGCTCGCGGTCGGGCTGCGTCGCGGCGCCGAGCTTGCCGGGGTCGAGATCCCCGGTGGCGAGGTCTGCCAGCTGCCGGAGGTGATCCGCGGCCATCCTTCGCCGTACGGGTTCGACCTCGTCGGCTCGGCGTTCGGCACGGTCGCGCTCGATCGGATCGTCGACGGCAGCGCCTGCCGCCCCGGGGACGCGCTGATCGGGCTGCCGGCGTCGGGCGTCCACTCGAACGGGCTCACGCTCGCGCGCCGGGCGCTCCTGGACGACGGCCGGCTCGGGATCGACGCGACGCCGCCGTCGCTCGGCGGCGCCACCGTCGCCGACGTCCTGCTCGAGCCGACGGCGATCTACGTCCGCGCCGTGGTCGAGCTGCTGCGCAGCGAGATCGCGGTGCACGGGCTCGCGCACATCACCGGCGGCGGCCTGCTCAACCTGCTTCGGATCGGCAGCGGCGTCGGCTACGAGATCACCGACCCGCTGCCGGTGCCGGCGGTGTTCGAGCTGATCGCCGAGCTCGGAGAGGTCACGGCGACCGAGATGTGGGAGGTGTTCAACATGGGGTGCGGGTTCTGCGCAATCGTCGCTGCCGATCAGGCGGGCGCGGCGGTGGAGCTGCTGGGCGAGCAGCATCCCGGGGCAGCGCGGATCGGGCGTTTGACCGACCGGACAGGCCAGATCAGCCTGCCACCGCTTGGGCTGAGCGGAGACTCGGGTGGGCTCTCGCAGGCGTAGGGGCCGAAAACCCAACCCCCCATCACCCCCGTATCGGTCTACCGCGCGACGGCGGGTCATGTCGGCGTGGCGCAGAATAGTGGCAGGTAGATGAGCACCCTGCTCGGAACGACGCTCAGCGGCCGCTACCGGCTCGAGGCCCGGATCGGCGCCGGCGGCATGTCGACCGTCTACCGCGCGCTCGACGAGACGCTTCAGCGCCAGGTCGCGATCAAGCTGATGAACCGCGAGGTGGCGAGCGACTCCGACCAGCTCGAGCGTTTCCGGCGCGAGGCGCGTGCGGTCGCCCAGCTCTCGCACCCGCACATCGTCGGCGTGATCGACGCGGGCGAGGACGAGAGTCGGCCCTACATCGTGTTCGAGTACGTCGAGGGCGAGACGCTGAAGGAGCGGATCCGCCGTCTCGGCCGGCTCCCGATCAGCGAAGCGGTCGCGTACGCGATCGAGATCGCGCGCGCGCTCGGCGCCGCCCACGCCCGCCACATCGTCCACCGCGACGTCAAGCCGCAGAACGTCCTGATCGACGAGGAGGGGTCGGCCAAGGTCACCGACTTCGGGATCGCGCGGACGCTCGACGAGGAGGGACTGACCGCCGACGGGCGCGTGCTCGGCACGACCGACTACGTCTCGCCCGAGCAGGCGCTCGGCCAGCGCGTGACCGGCCAGTCGGACCTCTACTCGCTGGGGATCGTGCTGTACGAGATGCTGACCGGCGAGGTCCCGTTCAAGGGCGACAACCAGGTCGCGGTCGCGATGAAGCACGTCCGCGAGGAGCTGCCCGACGTCCAGGCCAAGCGACCCGAGGTCTCAGCTGCGCTGGCCGCCGTCGTCGACACGGCGACCGCCAAGCACCAGGAGGATCGCTACGCCGACGACGCCGAGCTGATCGCCGACCTCGAGGACGTGCTCGCGATCGAGACCGCCCGCGCCGGCAGCGCCACCGGCGAGGTCACCTCGGTGCTGCGAACGCTGCCGGAGAGCGCCCAGCGGCGCGTGCCGTTCCGCCTGCGCCACCCGGCGATCGCGCTGCTGCTCGCGCTCGTCGTCGTCGCCGTGCTCGGCGGCGGCGCCTTCTGGCTGAGTACGCGCGCCCATCACGGCACCGGGCACCCGGCGCAGGCGCCGCCGAAGCTGCCAAAGCGGCTCGTGGCCGTCCCGCTCTGCGAGACCTGCGCCCACGGCTACAACCCGCTCGGCAGCCCGACCAACGAGCATCCCGACGCGAGCCTCGCGATCGACAACCAGCCGGACACCTTCTGGAGCACCCAGACCTACTACAGCGGCGCACTCGAGAAGGCCGGCGTCGGCATCTACCTCGATGCGAAGCCCGGCACCACCGCGCGCCTGCTTCGCGTCTCCACGGCCACGCCCGGGTTCATGGCCTCGGTCTACGCTCGCAACAGCGCGCCACCGGTCGGTACGTGGCCCGACGCCGGCTGGATCCACGTCTCGAGCCCGGTCAAGGTCGGCGCCCACCAGGACATCCACCTGACGGGCGCGAGCGCCAAGTATCGCTATTACCTGCTGTGGATCACGACCCTCGGCGGCCACGACTCGCTCCAGATCAACGAGCTGACTCTGTACCAGTAGCGGTCGGGGGACCGGGGTCTGCCGCGACGGCGGTCGGGTGCCGCGACGGCGGTCCGGTCGCTGCGGCGGTGGTCCGGTCTGCCGCGCCCCCTCAGTGCACGTGCTTGCGCTCGGCCTCGTAGCGCTCGAGTGCGAGGTGGACGAGGCGGTCGAGAACCTCTGGGTAGCCCATGCCGCCGGCTTGGAACAGCGAAGCGAACACGCTCGTCTGGGTGAAGCCGGGCATCGTGTTGAGCTCGTTGACGAGGACCTCCTCGCCGTTGACGAAGAAGTCGACCCGGGCCAGCCCGGCGCAGCCCGTCAGCTGGAAGGCCGAGACCGCGAGCTCGCGGACGCGCTCGCGGACGTGCGGCGGGATCCGCGCCGGGACGATCAGCTCCATCGCGCCCGGCGTGTACTTGGCCTCGTAGTCGTACCACCCCGACTCACCGGCGGCGAGCAGGATCTCGCCGGGCTGGGATGCGACCGGATCGTTGTTGCCCATCACCGAACACTCGATCTCGAGCCCGGGCGCGGCTGCTTCGACGATCGCGAGCGCGTCGTGGCGCAGCGCGTCATCGAGCGCCGCCGGCAGCTCGCGGGGCTCGGCCACGCGCGCGATCCCGACCGATGACCCGAGCCGCGCCGGCTTGACGAACACCGGCTGCCCGAGCTCGGCCACCGACGCCAGGACCGCCTCGCGCTCGGACGCGTAGCGCTGCTCGGTCACGGCCAGGTAGGCGACCTGCGGAACCCCGGAGTGCGCCATCAGGTTCTTGAACGCGATCTTGTCCATGCACAGCGACGAGGCGAGCACGCCCGCGCCCACGTAGGGCAAATCGAGGCACTCGAGCAATCCCTGCACGGTTCCGTCCTCGCCGAACGGACCGTGCAGCGCCGGGAACACGACGTCGACGCCCTCGAGCCGGCGCCCGAGCACGACCTCCATCTCCTCGCCGTCCCGGCGCCAGACGCCATCGCGTCCGATCTCGATCTCGATCGGCCGATGGCCGGCCTGCTCGAGCCCCACGCGCACCGACGCGGCTGAGGCGAGGGACACTTCGTGCTCGGACGACCGACCGCCGCCGAGCACGGCGACTCGAAGTTGGGTCATGTCGTGGTTGAGGTACTGGTCGGCGTCGTCGAGGTCGTGGTCGGGTTGGTCGTCGAGGTCGTCGGTGGCGGCGCGGTGTAGTGACCGACGACGATCGTCACCGTCGTTCCCTTCTTGGCCTTCGAGCCGCCGCCCGGGCTCTGGCTGATCACAATTCCGTCGTTCGCCTGCTTGTTGACGCTCTGTGACTGCTCTGCGACCTTGAAGCCGGCGGCGATCAGGGCGCTGCGAGCGGCCGCCGCGGTCTGGCCCTTGACGCTCGGGATCGTGATCGGGGGCGGCGCCTGGGCGACTGTCAGCGTCACCGTCGTGCCCGGCGGCTGCAACGTCCCGCCGGGGGGGTTCTGGCCGATCACCGTCCCGGGGGTCGCGCTGCTCGAGATCTGGTTCGTGGTGGCGGGGTTGAAGCCGGCATTCTGGAGCGCCGAGCGGGCCGCCGCCTCGGTCTCCCCGATCACATGCGGGACGTCGACATTGGGCTTGCCCGAGGACACGAACAGCGTGACCGTGGTCCCGACCGGTTCCTGCTGGCCGGCGCCCGGGATCGTCCGCGTCGCATTGCCGGCGGGGACCTGCGAGGAATGCTCGGAGCGGATGTTCCCGACCTTCAGGCGCGATCGCCTGAGCGCGCGCAACGCCTGTGACTCGGTCATGCCGACGACCGTCGGGACGTTCGTGTTGCCGGGTCCCTGCGACACGGTCAGAGTCACCGTCGAGCCCTGATCGGCCTTCGTCCCGCCCTGCGGGGACTGACGGATCACGGTGCCCGCGGGCTTGCTGTCCTGCACGTAGATGATGCTCGGCGTCAGCCCTGCGTTGGAGATCGTCGCGGTCGCCACCGTCAGCGTCTCGTCGACGACCGTCGGGACCGTCTTCTGGACCGGGCGCGTGAGGACGTAGGCCGCGGCGCCACCCCCGAGCAGGAGCACGACCAGCGCCACCACCCACGGCCACCAGCGGCGCTTGTGCCGGCGCTCGTCGGGATCCTCGGGCGGCCCGAGCGGATCCTCGACCTCGCCGACGACCGGGACCAGCGCTCCCGCTCCGGTGTCGCCGTTGGCCCCGTGCAGCGCGGCGTCGTCGACCAGCCCGACCACCCCGACGGCGGCGAAGCTCGCGGTCCGTTCACCCCGCGCTCCCGACACGATCTGGCTCTTGACCTGCTCGAGCACCTCGATGAACTGCTCGGCGTCGACTGGGCGGTCGGCGGGATTCTTGTTGAGCGCCCACAGGATCACCTGCTCGAGCTCCGGCGGGATGTTCGGGTTGAGCGTTCGCGGCGGCGGCGGCGGCTCGGACACGTGCTTGAGCGCGATCGTCACCGCCGACTCGCCGTCGAACGGGACGCGGCCGGTGACCATCTCGTACAGCACGACGCCGATCGAGTAAAGGTCGGAGGCGGCGCTGACCGCGTGACCCTGGGCCTGCTCGGGCGACAGGTACTGCGCGGTGCCCATGATCGAGCCGGTCTCGGTCATGTCCGAGGCACCGGCGCGCGCGATCCCGAAGTCGGTCACCTTGGCGTGGTCTGAGTCGTCGACGATCACGTTGTGGGGCTTCAGGTCGCGGTGGATGATGCCGCGGCGGTGGGCGAACCGCGCCGCCTTCAGGATCTGGATCGTGATGTCGATCGCGCGGACCGGCTCCAACGGCGCCTCGTCGCGGATCAGCTGCTTGAGCGAGCGCCCCGACAGGTACTCCATCGCGATGTAGTAGGTGTCGTCGAACGAGCCGCGGTCGTAGACGCCGACGACGTTGGGGTGTTGGAGCCCGGCCGCCGCCTGGGCCTCGCGGCGGAAGCGCTCGACGAAGCCGGGGTCCTCGGCGAATCGGCGGTGCAGGAGCTTGACCGCGACCTTGCGCCCGAGCTGCTCGTCCTCGGCGCAGAAGACGTCCGCCATGCCGCCGGTCCCGAGCCGCGAGATGACTCGGTAGCGCCCGTCGATCAGGGTGCCGTTGGCGAGCTCGGGCATCGCTCAGCGACCCTCCGACAGCAGCGTCTGGATCACGGCCCTCGCGATCGGCGCGGCGACCGTACCGCCGAAGCCACCGTGGGTCAGCTCGACCGTCACGGCGACGGCGACCTTCGGGTCCTGCACGGGCGCGAAGCCGATGAACCACGGCTGGGTCAGGTTCGAACCCGCGCGGCCGACCGACGCGGTCCCGGTCTTGCCCGCGACGCTGATCCCGCCGAGCTGGGCCGGCGTGCCGGTCCCCTCATCGACGACGTTCTTCATCATCTGCGCGATCTGATTCGCGGTCGAGGGCTTCATCACCTGGCTGTAGACCTGCGGCTTGATCGTCTCCACCGTCCGTCCGTCCTGATCGACGGCCCGCTCCATGAAGTGCGGAGCCATCAGCTTGCCCTGATTGGCCACGGCGGCGGCGACCATCGCCATCTGGATTGGCGTCACCTCGAGCCCACCCTGGCCGATCCCGATCCGCCCGATGTCCTCGTTCGGGCTGCCAGGGGGATAGGGATTATTGCTCCCCGGCGGATACGGCTGGCTTGGGTGCATCTGGTCCGGGGGGTAATCGAGCGGCGGCTTCTTGTAGAAGCCGAAGCGCTTCATGTACTTGGTCATCGTTCCACGCCCGACAGCTTCGGCGACCTGCGCCCAGACGGTGTTGACGGAATACGTCAGCGCCGTGGTCAAATTGATAAGGCCGAATGCCTGGTTGTTGTCGTTCGCAAGCGGCACGCCGGAGACGGTGACCGGCGACTTGCCGTTGACGACCGAGCTCGGCGTGTACTTGCCGCTGTCGATCGCCGCCGTCGCGGTCACGACCTTGAACGTCGATCCGGGCGGGTAGCGGCCCTGGGTGGCGCGGTTGAGCGTCGAGATGTTCGGTCCCCGTGCGAGCGGCTGGTTGTCGTTGTACGACGGGTTGGAGTACATCACCCTGATCAGACCCGTCTGCGGATCGAGCGCGACGACCGAGCCGACGCGGCCGGCGAGCTGCTGGACCGCGACCCGCTGGGCGGCCGGATCGAGCGAGGTGTAGACGTCGTCGCCGACGCGGTGCGAGGTCAGCGGCCCGAAGATCGAGCTCAGGCCCGTCTGGATGCCACGCAGAGCATCGGCGCGTGACTGCTCGAGCCCTGCAGCCTGGCCCGCGCGCAGGAACGAATAGCCGACCGCCTGGGCGAACAGCGACCCGGTCGGGTAGTACCGGCTCCAGGTGCCGCCTGGGCCCTTCCTCGAGACCGCGAGCGCGGTCCCGTCGTCGGCGACGATCCGCCCCCGCTTGATCCGCAGGTCCTGCACGAGCGTGCGCTTGTTGAGCGGGTTGTCGCGCAGCGCCGTCGCGTCGATCACGGCCCATCGCGTCGTCCACGCGATCAGCAGCGCGAACAGGACCACGCACAACCCGAACAGGCGCACGATCTGGCGGTTCACGCCGGCCTCCGCGAGCGGTCGGAGACGAGCAGCAGCAGCGCCAGCAGCACGAAGTTGGCGACGATCGAGGAGCCGCCGTAGGAGATGAACGGCAGCGTCACCCCGGTCAGCGGGATCACGCGCGTGACGCCGCCGACGATCACGAACACCTGGAGTGCGAACACGGCCGTCAGGCCGGTCGCGAGCAGCTTCGAGAACGAGTCGCGCGCGAGGATCGCGGCCTTGAACCCGCGTGCGACGAACAGCAGGTAGATCAGGATCACGGCGGCGGCGCCGAACAACCCGAGCTCGTCGGTGATGACCGCGTAGATCATGTCGGTCTGCGGCGCCGGCAGCAGGTTGTAGGTCGTTCCCGGGATCGTCAGCGTCGCCTGCCCGAACCCCTCGCCGAATAAGCCGCCGGCGGCCTGGGCGAACTGTGCGTTGGCCTGCTGGAAGCTGCCACCCACCTTGTTGTACTCAGCCGGGTTGAACGGGTTCAGCCACGCCTCGACGCGATCGTGGATGTGGGGGATGTGGGTGCCGAGGTACCAGGCGCCGAGCGCGAACGCGATCAGCCCGACGACGACGAACGAGAGCCTGCCGGTGGCGACGTACAGGATCGCCAGCAACGCGCCGTAGAACATCAGCGAGGAGCCGATGTCGTGCAGTACGAACAGGATCAGCATCGCGATCCCCCAGATCACGAGCATCGGCCCGAAGTGCTTGATCGGCGGGATCGTCACGCCGAGGATCCGCCGCGACCCCATCACCAGCACGTGGCGGGTGTCGCGCAGATAGCTCGCGAGGAAGATGACGAGCCCGATCTTGGCGAACTCTGCCGGCTGGAACACGAACAGCCCGGGGATCCGGATTCCGAGGTAGGCGCCGTTGGCCTGGTAGCCGATCCCGGGCACGCGCGGCAGCAGCAGCAGCCCCAGCGAGGCCGCGACGATCACATAGCGGTACTGCTCGAGCTTGCGGTAGTCGCGAAATGCGACGACCGTGGTCGCGAACAGGACCAGCCCCAGCACGAACCACTGGGCCTGCTGGCGGGCCAGCGTCTGGTCGATCCCGTAGACCATCACGATCCCGAAGCTGGCCAGCAGCGCGACCAGCGGGAACATGTACGGGTCGGCGTTGGGGAGCGTCACCCGGATGAAGACGTGGCCGGCGACGCACAGTCCGAGGAAGATCGCCCCGTAGGTCAGCGACAGGTTGGACAGGTGGTTGGAGCGCTGGATGAAGACCGCCGCGAATCCGGCGGTGACCAGCAGCGAGGCCGGGATCAGCCCCATCAGCTCGCGGTTGCGGGGACTCACTTCGAGACCTTCCCTAGCTCGAGGTCCCGGACCAGGTTCTGCGCGTCGGTTTGCGAGCGCAGGTCGTCGTTGAACAGCGAGCCGCGGCGGTCCGCCGGCACCACCGAGGCCGGGACACCCGACACGTAGTAGCTCTCATACAGCCGGATCCCGAGCGGCAGGTCGTACGGCAGTCCCCGGTAGATCGTCACGATTCCCTGTGGGTTGGTCGAGATGAAGTACAGCTGGCGGGTCGCGAGGTAACCGCCGCCGCCGAGGATGAACAACAGGATCACGACCGTGATCACCGCCGCGATCGGCTTCGCCCACCGGTGACGGCGGCCCGCCTTGGAGGGCTCCGGCGGCGGGCCCTGGGTCCGTGCCAGCGGCGCCGGCCTGACGCTCGCCGCCCCCGGAGTTGCCGTCGCGGGAGCGCCCGTCGCGGGAGCCGTCGCGGGAGCCGACGAGGCCGAGGCGGCCGACGCCGGGGCTGCCGGAGCGCCGTCGGGCGTCGCGTCAGGCGCGGCTGGCGCCACGACTGCGGGCACCCCAACGATCGTCGCTTCGTCGATCGGCGCGGCGTCGCCGACCTCCTCGAGCCTGAACAGGACGACCGTGATGTTGTCTCGCCCGCCGGCCTGGTTGGCTTCGGCAATCAACCGGTCGGCTGCATCGCCGAGGCTGGTCGCGCTCGTCAGGATCTGGGTGATCTGCTCCTCGGTGATCATCGACGTCAGCCCGTCGCTGCACAGCAACAGGACGTCGCTCTCGCGCACCGGGTAGGTCCAGGTGTCGACCTCGACGCTTGCCTCGGGCCCAAGCGCGCGGGTGATGATCGAGCGCTGGGGGTGCTCCTCGGCCTGCTCCTCGGTCAGCTTGCCGCGACGGACCAGCTCGCCGACGAGCGAATGGTCCTGCGTCAGGCGCTTGAGCTCGCCGTCGCGGAACAGGTAGGCGCGGCTGTCGCCAACATGAGCGATCGACAGATGCGCATCGTCGAGCAGCGCCGCGGTCAGCGTCGTCCCCATCCCGTCGAGCGCCGGCTCACCGTGCGAGAGCTCGTAGATCCGCGTGTTGGCCTCGCGCACCCGCCCGGCGAGCCGCTCCTCGGGGCTGCCGGAGTCCGGCAGCCCCTGCTCGAACGTCTCGACCGCGAGTCTCGAGGCCACCTCGCCCCCGCGAGCCCCGCCCATCCCGTCGGCGACGACGAACAGCGGCGCGCGCGCGAACATCGAGTCCTCGTTGCCGCGACGCTGGCGGCCGGTGTCGGTCAGCTGGGTGGTTTCGGCGGCGCGGAGCATCGCTATTGCAGGTAGGAGAACTCCGAGTCGCCGATCCGGATCCGATCGCCCGGATGGAGCGGTTGCGGGCCGCCGAGCTGCTCCTCGTTCAGAAAGGTGCCGTTGGTCGAGCCGAGGTCCTCGATCACCAGCAGGTGACCCTGGCGCGAGATGCGAGCATGGCGCGAGGAGGCGAACGGGTCCTCGAGCCGGATCTCGACGTCACCACGCCCGAGCGTCGCTCCGTCCGCGAGGTCGTACGCGGTGCCTGACTCGTGACCGACGGCGCGCTCGACGAGCAGCCTCGGCTCGAAGTCCTCATCGAACCCGTCGGGTCCGCCCAGACCGTCGGCGGCGACATACATTCCGGTGGCATCCATCGGCGTGGGCTGATCTGACTCGACGACTCCGCCGTGGCCGCGCCGCAAGTCCTTGAGCGCGCTGCGCACGATCCACAGAAGGAACAGATACAGCACTGCTAGGAAACCAAACTTCAGGCCAACCGAAACGGGCTCGAGCATCGATTTTGGTTCCTACTCCAGCTCGAACGTCATCATCGACGTGCCGAGCTCGACCTGGTCACCGCGCTTGAGTACCTCAGGGTTGTCTATCCGCCGACCGTTCAAGGATGAACCGTTTGTCGAACCGAGGTCGCTCAGCACCCACGAGCCTCCACGGGGGCGGATCTCGGCGTGCTGGCGCGACACGTTCGGATCGTCGAGCACGACGTCGCACTGGCGGCTGCGACCAAGGACGATGCCGGCGGGGCCGACCACCAGCCGCTTGCCGTTGTGCAGCAGCAGTGCCGTCTGGTTCCGGGCCCGGGCACGCTCCTCGAGCGGCTCCACCATCCGACCGGCGGCGCTGTAGATCATCGTCCGACCCGACTCCTCGGCCACCGGCTCCGCCTCAGGCTCGTGCGGTGGCTGCACGACCCGGGTCTGGATGCCGAACTCGCCGAGCCCGAGGCGATCGTCGGTCTCGAACTCGATCACCGGGCGCGACAGGAGCGCGAGGCGCTCGCGGCGGGCGTGCTCGAGCAGGTAGCCGGCGAGCTCGTCGGACAGGGCCTCCTCATAGTCGGCGAACCGCTGGCGATCGCGCGGCGAGAGAAACACGCGATATTCGTTGGGCACGTAGGTCCTGGATAGAGACGAGGATTTGTGCTCCTCCATCTCGCGCGCGAGCTTTCGCGCGATCTCGACTGGGCGCACCTCGGATCGAAACGCACGGCTGAACGTGCCCTCGACGAGGCCCGCGATCTTGCTTTCTAGGCTTTTGAGCACACTCATGGGGAGCCCCGCAGGGCCGTTCCATGCTACGAAAGTCAGCCGCGAGCGCGGACTGCTCTCAGCAGTGCCGGTTCCCAGGGCGATCAGCGCACCGGCGACAGCGCCGGCGACCGCAGTCCCCGACGGCAGGATCGTTTCCCCGGGACGGACCAGGGCAATCACGGTGGTGGTCGCCGAGACGACTGCCGCGGACCATGCGGTGACCAGGACGATACTGACGGCGAGCGATCGCCCGCGCATCAGCCACGGCAGCGTGATCGATGCGAGCGCCCAGACTGGAGCGGCCGCGATCGCGCCCGACGCGACGGTCGGCCGCAGCATCAGCACGACGGTCTGATGGACCGACCCGTCCCAGACCGCCAGCGGCGCCGTCCCATTCGGGAGCTTCAGATACAGGCCGGCGCCCGCGATCGGAGCCGCCAGCGCCAGCCAAAGCCATCCGACCGCGCCCATCACACCGCGCCGCCAGGTTCCGTTGGCGCGGGCCGCGACCGCTGGCCACGCGCCCCCGAGCCCGATCATGCCGAGTGCCGTCGCCCCCGCGGGAAGCGGCCACATGACGCCGTCGCGGGGCAGGAACGGCACCGGGATCAGCGCCAGGATCGCGATCATCGCGGCGCCGCCGGGGCGCCCCTGAAGGGCCGCGCCGATCGCGAGCACGGCCGTCAGCCCCAGCCATCCGAGGCGCGGGAGCGCGGCGACAACGACGCCCGCCACCAGCGCGGCCGCCGCGGGCGCGATCGGCGACGGGGCCAGCAGATGCGCGGTCAACCACCCGGCGGCGCCGGCTGCGGCGACCGCGGCGAGCGCACGCGCGGGCCAGCTTGGTGCGGTTGCGAGCTCGAGCGCGTCGGCGTCGATGCCCGCCTGCGGCTGGGCCGAGCGCGCGGGAGCGTGCTCGGGCGTCCGCAACGGCTCGACCTGCGGTGACTCGGTCGTTCCCCGCGGCCACGCGCCGGTGACCACGCCCGGGGTGTCGTGGGCGACGGCGAGCGCTTCGGTCAGCGCGCCGCGCAGCTCGGCGAGCGTTCCGCGTTCGCGCGCGCGGGGGCGCAGCGCCAGGTCGACTGCCGCCCCGAGCGCGCGGGGCAGCTCGCGCCGCTGACGCCGCAGCGGCGGCAGGTAGGCACCGAGTCTCCGGGCGCGCTGGGCCGCCGTCCCGGTGCGAACCGGGTTGACGCCCGTCAGCCCCTCGTAGATCACGAGCGCGAGCGCGTACAGGTCGGCCGGCGGCCCCGCCTCGAGGCCCTCGGCCTGCTCGGGGGCCATGTAAGCCGCCGTGCCGACGACGTCGCCGGTCCGCGTCAGCGAGTCGCCGCCGAGCACCCGCGCGACGCCGAAGTCGGTCAGCTTCGCGATCTGCGCCGGACTCGCCGGGGTATCGGGGATCAGGATGTTCGAGGGCTTCACATCGCGGTGCACGACGCCCTGCGAGTGGGCGTAGCTGAGCGCGTCGCACAGCGCGATCCCGATCGCGACGACGTCGCGGTCGGACAGCATCCCGGCGCTCAGCAGATGGTCGAGCGTGCCGCCGCGGACCAGCTCCGAGACGAGGTACGCGCCGTCATCGTCGGCCGCAGCCTCGTACAGCGTGACGATCCCGGGGTGCGCTAGGCGGGCCGCCGCCCGCGCCTCGCGCTCGAGCCGGCCACCGACGACCCGCTCGCGGGGGACGATCTTGACCGCGACGTCGCGTTCGAGGCGTTCGTCGCGCGCCATCCAGACGGTTCCGAAGGCCCCCGCGCCGAGCCGCCGATCCAGCCGGTAGCGCCCGAGAACCAGGATCGCGTCCCCCCGCGCCCGCGTTCGGCGCGACGCGCTCGGGGCCGCGGTCTCTTGGTCGGTCGATCGAAGGCGCGCGGTAGGCGACTGGCTCGCGCTCATCAGAGGGCTTTTCCACGTCGAGGCGCTCGTCCCTTTTCGCTGCGCTCAGTCGGTGCGCGGCCCTGCACTGCGCCGATCCAGCCGTCCGGCAGTTCATACTGGGCGTTGCCGATCCATCCAAGGAGCGAGAGCTTGTCGTTTTTCGACGACGCGGAGGAGCCCTCCACAAGGACGCGGCCCGAGCCGCGTAGACGCCGACCCTCGGGAAGCGGCCGGCGGCCGCCGGGCAGTGGCCAGCGACCGCCAGGGAGTGGGAGGCGCCCGCCCAGGGAACGGCAGTCGATCCAGGCGCGCCGTGGCATCGCCGCCGTCGTCGTCGTCGTGCTCGTGATCCTGATCGTGCTCGGCGTCCACAGCTGCCAGGTCAGCCAGCGCAACAGCGCGCTGAAGGACTACAACAACAGCGTCGCGTCGCTGATCCAGCAGTCCGACCAGACCAGCAGCCAGCTGTTCCATCAGCTCTCGACCGGCGGTGGCTCGGGCAACGCCGCGAGCCTCCAGAACCAGATCAACGAGACGCGACTGAGCGCCGACCACCAGCTCGCCAGCGCCCAGGGCCTGAACGTTCCCGACGAGATGAAGGGGGCCCAGCAGAACCTGCTGCTCGCCCTCCAGATGCGCAGCGACGGGATCGCGACGATCGCGCGAGAGATCCAGCCCGCGCTCGGGACCTCGGCCAACAAGGACGCGGTCAACTCGATCGCCGTTCAGATGGCGAACTTCTATGCCTCCGACGCGATCTACAAGAACTACACGACGACCAAGATCGCCGCGGCCCTGCACGCGGCCGGGATCGCCGTCGGCGGCGCCAACGGCGAGGCGATCGAGAGCGGCCAGTTCCTGCCCAGCCTCGACTGGCTGCAGCCGACCTACGTGACCTCCCAGATCGGCGCCCACGGATCGACGCCGAAGGGCAAGCCTGCCCCCGGTCTGCACGGCCACTCGCTCGACTCGGTAAGCGTCGGAGGCAACACGCTTCAGACGGGCTCGACCAACACGATCGCCGCCAGCCCGCCGCCGACGTTCACGCTGCACTTCACCAACACCGGCCAGAACACCGAGACCAACGTCGTGCTCAAGGTGACCGTCAGCGGCACGAGCGTGAGCGGCCAGAAGGTCGTCCCGCAGACGACCGCGGGGCAGTCGACGACCGGGCAGGTGACGCTCAGCTCGGCCCCCCCGACCGGCAACTACACCGTCACGGCGACGGTCGAACCGGTCCCGGGCGAGACCCACACGGCGAACAACACCCAGTCGTTCCCGGTGACCTTCCAGTAGCGGCCCAACGGCCAACTTGGATCGCCGGCAGCCCGCCGCTCGACCGCCTTGATGCCTATGCTGTCGCGGGTGCACAACCTGACCAGCACGGCAGGGATCGTTGCGATCGCGGCTGGGGCAGTCGCGCTGGTCGCGCTTGCCACGAGCCTCGCCCTGGCCTTTCGGCTGAGGCGCGTCCGGGCCGATCAGAAGGCCGTCCTCGGCGAACGCCGCCAGGACCTCGTCGAGCATGCGGCCGAGCTCCAATCCCAGTTCGAGGCCCTGTCGGAATACGTCCAGGACGCGGCCGATCGGCTCGACACCCGGATGCAGACCGCCGAACACCGACTCGACGGCACGATGGCCTATCGCGCACTCGTGCGCTACGACGCCTACGGTGAGATGTCGGGGCGCCAATCGACCTCGATCGCGCTGCTCGACGCGACCCGCTCCGGGGTTGTGCTGTCCTCGATCCACCACCGCGACCAGGCTCGCCTGTACGCCAAGCAGGTCCACAACGGTCGCTCCGAGCTCGAGCTCTCGCCCGAGGAGGACGAGGCCGTCCGGCTCGCGCTCCAGGGCCCCGACAGCTCGCAGCAGCCCTCCTGACGATCGTTGAACACACGATGAGAGTCGGATTCTTCGGCCCCGAGGGCACCTTCACGCACGAGGCGCTGCTCGACGCGATCGAGGGCGGGCCGGACCCGCCGGAGCTGGTCCCGTTTCCGACGATCTACGACACCGTCATGGCGGTCGAGGAGGGCACGATCGAGCTGGCGCTGGTGCCGATCGAGAACTCGCTCGAAGGATCGGTCAACGCGACCCTCGACGTACTCGCGATCGAGGCCGATCGGGTCAGGATCGTCGGCGAGGTCGTCCACCCGATTCGCCAGTGCCTGATCGCGAAGACCGAGATCGAGCTCGACGAGATCGAGGTCGTCGTCTCGCATGCTCAGGCGACCGCCCAGTGCGCCCGCTTCATCCGCACCGAGCTGCCGGAAGCCCGCGTGATGTCGGGCGGCTCGACCGCCGACGCCGTCCGCCAGGTCGCCGACCACGACGGACGCTGGGCCGCGCTCGGAACCCGCGCCGCCGCTGAACGCTACGGCTGCGTGATCCTGCACTCGGGCGTCGAGGACCTCCCGGGCAACGAGACCCGGTTCGTGTGGCTCGCGGCGGAGAGCGAGGGGGCCGAGGGAGCGGGGTCGGTCGGTCGCGAGGCGGGCGGTCGCGAGGCGGCGGAGGCGGTCGCGTGGAAGACGGCAATCGTGTTCTGGGGGGCGGGTCCGACTCACCCGGCTGGCTCGTGCGCTGCCTGTCAGAGCTCGCCTCGCGCGGGGTCAACCTGACCCGGATCGAGTCGCGGCCGCTGAAGCAGGGACTCGGCAATTACATGTTCTTCGCCGATCTCGAGGGCCGGGCCAGCGAGCCCGGCGTGGCCGACGGGTTGGCGGGCCTGCGCGACCACGTCGAGGTGCTCCGCGTGCTCGGGTCGTTCCCGACCGCCTGAGCCCCGACGAGCGCAGATTCGCCGTCAGCGGCGCCCGGATTCGCCGTCAGCGGCGCCCGGATTCGCCGTCCGTATTGCGGCGATCGGCGCCTTCGATCGCGCCGCCCGGACTGCCCGCAGACCCGGCCGACGCCGCTGTCGCCATCGCTACACTGCGGCCAAGCCATGGCCAGTTCAGTACCAGCGCCAGCATGGTCCGCGTCGCACACAGAGCACCAGCGACGCGGGCGGGAGGTTGGCCGGGTGCTCGTCCTGAACGCGACCTACGAGCCGATCAACGTCTGCACGGTCCGGCGCGCGGTTGTGCTCCTGCTCAAGGAGAAGGCCGAGATGATCGAGCGGGCCGAGTTCGTCCTGCACGCCGAGAGCTGCACCGTCCCGCGCCCGATGGTGATCCGCTTGGTGGCTTACGTCCGCATCCCGCGCGACACGCACCGCCGCAAGATCACCCGTCGCGCCGTGTTCGCGCGCGATGACTGGACCTGCCAGTACTGCGGCGCGCGCTCGAATCTGACCGTCGATCACGTGATCCCCCGTTCGAAGGGCGGCTCCTCGAGCTGGGAGAACATCGTCGCCTCTTGCGCGCCCTGCAACCGCCGCAAGGGCAACGCGTTACCGCGGCAGGCGGGCATGCGGCTGCGCAAGCAACCTCGAACGCCGAGCCCGCACGTCTTCATCCAGGTCGCAAGCCCGACGATCCCAGCGGCCTGGCGTCAGTACCTAGCCGCCTGAGCGGCGTCGGGCCGAGGCGAGCGCGGCGGCCTGAGCGGCGGCGGGCCGAGGCGAGCGGCGGCGACCGTCCGAGCGTCGAACATGGTTGGTTGATCGGCTTCGATCGGGTTGGTTGATCGGCGTGGACCGGGCCGCCGGGGGCTTGTTCCAACGTTGTTCCCGATATTGGGGAACAACGTTGGACGCTTGGCTTTGGGGGACGACCGTGTGGGACGGCCGGCGCATCCGACGCGACTAGGCCGCGAACCGCTGCTCCGCCCGGGCCCGGGCCTTGGCCGCTTCGACCTCCCGATTCTTCGGCGCTGCCGTCGTCTGCAGGTCGTGGAGGAGATGCATCGACGCGTGAGACACCGCTTCGACCGCGCGGTCGAACGCCTCCTGGTTGGCCTTCGACGGCTTCGCGAAGCCGCTGATCTTGCGCACATACTGAAGCGCGGCCGCCTCGACCTCGTCGCGCGAGGCCGGCGGCTCAAAGTTGTAGAGCGTTCTGATGTTTCGGCACATGCTCAGAAGCGTAGAGGCCGCGGCTCCTCGAGGCCTCGGCCCGACCGTCACCACCGGGCGCGCGCGTTCGCCAAGCGCTGATCGTCCGTGCACCGGCGCGGATCCTCGGGACCCGATGCGGGCGTGTCAATCCAAGACGATCGCCATCCAGAAAGCGCGAAGGGCGCCGTCGACGCCGGCGCCCTTCGCAAATGTGACTGCCAATCCGCCGTGAATCTGTAAAGCCGGAGGGACTACTCCCGGCGTCCACGGCGACGGTGTCGCGGGGGGACTCCGCTAAGCGGGGTCAGCCTCCGACCTAGCGGCCGGACACCTCCAGGGTCCCGCAAGAACTGTCAGACAAGCTCGGACCACCTCCTTTCTCTGGTACGCGTCAGATTAGCGAACGCGGCGGCTACTCCTCCCGGCGGGAGACATCTGTCCGTCGGATCGGCCCTGCGCGCCCCCGGCAGCCACCTCCGGCGGCGCCAAACAGCCCCGAGGTTCAGCCCTCGTCGGGCCCGTCGTCGATCGCGTCATCGATCGCGTCGCCCTCGTCGATCGCGTCATCCGTCTCACCCGGCTGCTCCGCGATCTCGCCCGGCTCGTCGGCGATCGGCGCTAGCTCGTCGTCGTCGATCACCGACGCCGCTGTGGGCGGGTCTGATTCGACGACGAGCGCGACCGCGCTGACCTGATCCTCGTCTCGGAGGTTCATCAGGCGCACACCCTGCGAGGCCCGGCCGTAGCGATTGATGCCGCGCACCGAGGTGCGCTGGACCATGCCGTTTTGGGAGATGAACACGAGCTCCTGGTGCTCTCGCACGACCAGCGCGCCGGCGAGCTGACCCTTGTTCTCGGTCAGCGTGATCGTCTTGACCCCCATCGTCCCTCGACCCTTGACCGGGTAATCCGAGATCGAGGTGCGCTTGCCGAAGCCGTTCTCGGTCACGACCAGCAACTCCTGATCGTCGCGAGCGACGTCCATCGCGAGCACGGCGTTGTCGCGCTGGGAGACGTTCATCCCGCGCACGCCGCTGGTGTCGCGGCCCATCGAGCGCACCTGATCCTCACTGAAGCGGGCAGCCTGGCCCGAGCGCGAGATCATGATGATGTCGTCGTGACCACTGGTGCGGCGCACGGCGATCAGCTCGTCGTCGTCGCGAATGTTGATCGCAATGATTCCGTCGGCCTTGATCGGAGTGTTGTAGGCCCCGAACTCGGTCTTCTTGATCATCCCCTTGCGCGTCGCGAACACGAGGTAGCGGCCCTCGTTGAAGTCCCGCGTCGACAGCACCGACTGGACCCGCTCGCCCTCGCGCAGCGGTAGCAGGTTGACCAGCGCGCGCCCGCGCGCGGTGCGCGACGCCTCGGGAAGCTCGTAGACCTTCAGGCGATAGACCTTGCCTCGGTTGGTGAAGAACAGGAGGTAGTCGTGGGTCGAGCACACAAACAGGTGCTCGATGTAGTCATCGTCCTTCATGTCCATACCGGTCACGCCGACGCCGCCGCGTCGCTGCTGGCGGTAGGTGTTGAGCGGCAGCGACTTGATGTAGCCCGAATGGGTGATCGAGATCACCATCTGCTGGTCGGCGATCAGGTCCTCGATGTCGATCTCGCCCTCGGCGTGGGTGATCTCGGTCCGGCGCTCGTCGCCGTAGACCTCGGCAATCTCGGTCAGCTCGTCCCTGATCAGGCCGTTGACCCGACTCTCGTCGCCGAGGATCTCGCGAAGCTCCTTGATCCGCTCGACCAGGTCGGAGTGCTCCTGCTGGATCTTGTCGGCCTCGAGCGCGGTCAGCCGGCTGAGCGTCAACTGGAGGATCGCCTGCGCCTGGACGACGGTCAACGCGAAGCGCTCGACCAGTCCGGTGCGAGCTGCCTCCGGGTCGCGCGAGCCGCGGATCAGCGCGATTACCTCGTCGAGGTTCTCGAGCGCGATCAGCAGCCCCTCGAGGACATGGGCACGCTCCTCGGCGCGGCGCAGCTCGTACTGCGTCCGCCTGATGATCACCTCGCGCTGGTGCTCGACGTAGTAGCCGATCACCTCGCGCAGCGACAGCGTGCGCGGGACGTTGTCGACGAGCGCGACCATGTTGACCCCGAACGTCGACTGCATCGGGGTGTGCTTGTGGAGCTTGTTGAGCACCACCTTCGGGATCGCGTCCCGCTTGAGCTCGATCACGATTCGCATCCCGTGACGGTCGGACTCGTCGCGCAGATCGGTGATCTCGGAGATCTTCTTGTCAAGCACCAGGTCGCGGATCTTCAGGATCAGGCCGCCATCGCCACCCTTGCGCACCTGGTAGGGCAGCTCGGTGACGATGATCGCCTCCTTGCCCTGACCGATCGGCTCGATGTGCGCCTTCGCCTGCACGCGTACGCGGCCGCGGCCGGTCGCGTACGCCTCGCGGATGCCGTCGCGCCCGAGAATCGTCCCCGCGGTCGGGAAGTCTGGGCCCTTGATGTACTTCATCAGGCCCTCGACGTCGATGCTCGGGTTCTCGATGTAGGCGATCGTCGCCGAGACGACCTCGCGGAGGTTGTGCGGCGGGATGTTGGTCGCCATTCCGACTGCGATTCCGGAGCCGCCGTTGACCAGCAGGTTCGGGAAGCGCGCCGGCAGCACGACCGGCTCCTGGCGCTCGCCGTCGTAGGTGGGGGTGAAATCGACCGTGTCCGCATCGATGTCGCGGAGCATCTCCGTGGCGAGCTGGTCGAGGCGGGCCTCGGTGTAGCGCATCGCCGCCGCGCCGTAGCCGTCGATGTTTCCGAAGTTGCCGTGGCCGTCGACGAGCGGATAGCGCATCGAGAAGTCCTGTGCGAGCCGCACCAGCGTGTCGTAGATCGCCGAGTCGCCGTGCGGGTGGTACTTACCCATCACCTCGCCGACGATCTGGGCGCACTTGACGTGCTTGCGTTGCGGCCGCAGGCCGAGCTCGTTCATCACGTACAGCACGCGCCGATGGACTGGCTTCAGCCCGTCGCGCACGTCGGGCAGCGCACGGCCGACGATCACCGACATCGCGTAATCGAGATACGCCGAGCGCATCTCCTCCTCGAGCCCGCGGGGCTCGATGTTGCCGCCACCGATGGTGTCGATCGTCGCCATCCGCGTCCTCCTAGACGTCGAGGTTGCTCACCAGGCGCGCGTTCGCCTCGATGAACGCACGCCGTGGCTCGACCTGGTCGCCCATCAGCATCGAGAAGACGACGTCCGCGGACGCCGCATCCTCCATCGTCACCTTGACGAGCGTACGGCTGGCCGGATCCATCGTGGTCTCTCGCAGCTCCTCCGCGTCCATCTCGCCGAGGCCCTTGAAGCGGTAGTACTGAATCCCCTTCTGGGCCAGAGCGAGGACCGCGTCGTGGAGCTGGGCGTAGCCGGCCGCTTCCTCCTGGCTGTCGCCGATCGTGATGTGGAACGGGGGCGAGCCGGCCAGCAGTTCGAGCTCCTTGTGGACATCGGCGAGGCGGTGGTACTCGTGGGCGTCGAGCGTCGCGCGGGGAACATGGTGCGTGGTCGCGAGCCCCGTCTTCGCCTCGAGCGTGCGGATCACGACCTCGTTTGCGTCTTCTGAGATCAGCTCGGTCGTGTACGCGTGGCCGTTGTCGCCGTCGCTGCCGACATGCTTGGCGAGCTGATCGGAACTGGTGATCTGCTCCTCGAGCAGCCGTGCCTGCTGGATCAGCGCGATCACGCCGTGGCCGTGAGCAGCGCGGAGTGCTGAGGCCCAGCCGTCGTACTGCTTCAGCAGCCGCTTGAAGCGCTTCCAGCGCGCCTCGGTCAGCTTGAACGGCTTGTTGTAGCGGTCGTAGACCTCGATCTTCTCGAACTTGTCGCCGAGCAGGATCTCCTCAAGCTCGGACTCGCGCTCGATGTAGCGGTGCTTCTGCCCGCGCGTCAGCCGATACAGCGGCGGCTTGGCGATGTACACGTAGCCCGCCTCGATCAGCGGCTGCATCTCGCGAAACAGCAAAGTCAGCGCGAGCGTGCGGATGTGCGCGCCGTCGACGTCGGCGTCCGTGAGCAGCACGATCTTGTGGTAGCGCGCCTTCTCGAGGTCGAACTCGTCGCGCACGCCGGTGCCGACGGCCGTGATCAGCGCCTGGACCTCAGTGTTCGCGAGCACCTTGTCGATCCGGCTCTTCTCGACGTTGAGAATCTTCCCGCGCAGCGGCAGGATCGCCTGCGTGTTGCGATCGCGCGCGCTGACCGCCGAACCGCCGGCGGAGTCGCCCTCGACGATGAACAGCTCCGCGAGCGCCGGATCCTTGACCGAGCAGTCAGCGAGCTTGCCCGGGAGGGTCGAGTTCTCGAGCGCCGACTTGCGCCTCGTCAGGTCACGCGCCTTGCGCGCCGCGGCGCGCGCCTGGGCCGCGGAGACGGCCTTCGTGATCACCGCCTTGGCGTCCTGGGGGTTCTCCTCGAGGAATTCCGACAGGCGGGCGTTGACGACCGAATGGACGAACCCCTGCATCCCGGGGTTGCCGAGCTTGGTCTTGGTCTGGCCCTCGAACTGCGGATCGGTCAGCTTGGCCGAGATCACCGCCGTCAGCCCCTCGCGCACGTCCTCGCCGGCGAGGTTGTCGTCCTTCTCCTTGAGGAACCCTTTGTCGCGGGCGTACTTGTTGAGCGCCCCGGTCAGCGCTGAGCGGAAGCCCGACAGGTGCGAGCCGCCCTCGTGGGTGTTGATGTTGTTGGCGAACGAGAACACCGACTCCTGGTAGGAGGAGTTCCACTGCATCGCGACCTCGACAGCGCCCTCGTCGCTCTCGCCGGTGAACGAGATCACCTTCTTGTGGATCGGCTCGCGGTTCTCGTTGAGGTAGCGGACGAAGTCGACGATCCCGCCCTCGTAGTGGAACTCGACGCGCTGGCCGGCCTCTCGCTCGTCGATGATCGTGATCCGAAGCCCGCGCGTCAGAAACGCCGTCTCGCGCATGCGCTCCTCGATCACCTTGAAGTCGAACTCGAGCGTCTCGAAGATGTCGGCGTCGGGCTGGAACGTGATGACCGTGCCGGTCTCCTTCGTCGGCGCGCCCTTCTCGAGGTCGTGCTGCGGCTTGCCGCGCTCGTAGGACTGGGTCCAGCTGAAGCCGTCGCGACGGATCTCGACGAGCAGTTGCTCGGACAGCGCGTTGACGACCGATACGCCGACGCCGTGCAGGCCTCCGGAGACCTTGTAGCCACCGCCGTCGCCGAATTTGCCGCCGGCGTGCAGCACGGTCAGCACGACCTCGACGGCGGGTCGCTTCTCCTTGGCCATGACCGCGACCGGAATCCCGCGGCCGTTGTCAGTGACCGTTACCGAATTGTCGGGATGGATGACGACGGCGACCGCACTGCAGTAACCCGCGAGCGCCTCGTCGACAGAGTTGTCGACAACCTCGTAGACGAGGTGATGAAGACCGCGGGGTCCGGTCGAACCGATGTACATGCCCGGCCGCTTGCGAACGGCCTCGAGTCCCTCCAGGACCGTGATGTCCTGGGCGTCATAACTTGGTTCTCTATCGGGGCGCGGGGTGGCGCCGCTGTCACTTGCCAACGATCCTCCGATGACATCGAGACGCCCCGGACACCGCGCATCAGACTGCGCGCCGGGGCGTCGGAAGCTGGTGTACTAGAGAATAGCACACCAGACCCCCGAACCGGCCCCTCAGCGGTGTGAAAATTGCCTGCAAAATTGCGACAAACTGCGGGTTAAACCCAAGCCGCGTAACGGTTCCTGACGGAAGCTCCCCAAGAGCCTGATCGCGGGCCCCGAACGGACCCCTTGCGGCACACGCGCGGGGGGCCCGAGCGAGGCCGGGCGCGCCCTCATTTGTGAGGCCGCAGCGCCCACAGATAACCGCTCCATCCGCCGATCAACAAGGTCCCGTCATCAACCGAGGGCGCGGCGAAAATCGCGCTGTGGGAGAGATGCTTCGAGTACAACGGGCGGCCGTTCGAGAGCGCGTACGAGCGCAGCCAACCATCACGTCCCGAACCGATGTAGACGACCCCGCCGGCGATCGTCGCGTCGCCTCCTGCATCGGGGTAGTCGAACTTCTGCTGCCAGTCGGTCGTGAACGTGCACGCCGCCGTCAGATGGAAGGCTTGGACGCCCGCGCGCAGCGAGCTGTCAGGGGGCGTCGTCGGGCTGACGAGCACCAGCGTCCTGGTCGCCGGGTCGAATGCCGGGACGCCGATCAGCGGAATCGCGGTCGGCGACTCGGCCGCCACTCGCAACCGCTGGCGAGGGCCCGCGTCGATGCTGCTCTCGTCGTACAGGAACAGTTCGCCGTCCTTGTTGATCGCCACCAGCTGAGCGGGGCATCCACCCGCGTGGATCAGCACAGGGGTCGTGCCGAAGTCACGGTCGCCGATCGCGAACGGCGGCTGCAGCGGATCGTTCGCCTGTCGCAGCACGAGCTTGGGACCGAGCGCAACGACGCTCTCGGCATGACCGGTCGCTTCGTTAGGCGTCCCGATCGAGTTGCCGGTCGCGCCGAACACCTCGCCGTTGCGGGGGTCGACCGAGAGCCCGGCCCAGCCCCAGATGCCCCCGGCGTAGGCGGCCGTGCCACCGGTGCTCAGCCAGCGCCGGACGCGCTGCGGGTGGCCGAGCGAAAGCGCGGTGACGCCGCCGTCGTAGTGACCGACATCGCACAACGACGCGACCGGCACGTACAACCAGCCGCGCGACAGCGTCAGCGCGCCCCACACGAAGTCTGGCCCCGCCGGGTGAACGCGTGCCGGCCATCCCGGCAACACCTTCCCGTTCGTCAGGTCAAACGCCCATGCCAGGCCGCTGACGTCGACGGCATAGACACGTCCGGCGGCGCGGTCGGCGACGAGCGTCGCGGTGACGCCGAAGTAGCTATCGGGGCTCGCCTCGCAGTTGGGCAGGATCTTGCGCTTTCCGATCCAGCGGCGCCAGATCAGCCGTCCGCTGTCGGCATCGAGCGCGGCGACCTCGCCGTGGCCAGTGGCGACGAGCACCAGGTCGCGGCGGCGGTGCCAGACGCGGACGCGGTCGAGCACGAGCGGCTGGCCGTCGATCGCGCCCGACAGGCGGGTCCGCCAGCCGATCCGCAGCCGCGGCGCCATCGCCGGCGAGATTCCGGCGGGCGCCGGGTCAGAGCCGGTCCTCGCGTTGCTGTAGCCGTAGGTGAAGATGTCGGCGGCGGCAGGCGCAGCCGTGGACAGCAACCCCGCCGCGACCGTCATCGCGACGACGAGCCACGGCCGCAGGCTCATACCGTCACGCATCGAAGCCGATGCACCGGCGCCTGCCCGAGCAGCTCGTTCAGGCGAGCGAGAATCGATGGCGCCATCAGATCGAGCTCCTGCGCCCAGACGGCGGCCGAGCACGACACCGTGACGACCCCGCCGCGCTCGGCCGTCGGAACCGCCTCGGCGGCGATCGACGGACCGACCGCCTGCGGCCACGCCTGCTGGACCGTCGCCAACAACGTGTCGGGCGCGAGCTCGTTCACGAGTCCGTCGAGCGCAAACGAAAGCGACCGGGGGGACCGGCGGTGGTGGGTCATGCCACCTGCGCCTCTTCGAGCAGGCGACCGTCGGCGACGGCGATCCGCGCGACGTCGGGCTCGAGTGCCCCGGGGACCTGATCGAGGTCGGTCGTCGTCAAGACCGCCTGGCCGGCGTCGCCCCGCAGCAGCGCCACGAGCGACTCCCGGCGGTCACGATCGAGCTCGCTCATGACGTCGTCGAGCAGCATCAGGGGCGGCGAGTCTCGCATGCGGGCGATTGTGTCGCGCTCCGCGAGCAGCAGCGCGAGCAGGGCCAGTCGCTGCTGACCCTGGGAGCCGTAGGCCCGCAGATCATGCCGATCACGCGACAGGAGCAGATCGTCACGGTGAGGTCCGTGGCCCGTGAATCCGCGCGCGAGGTCGCTCTGCACCCGATCGGCCAGCTCAGCCGCAAGCTCCTCGACGGTGCCGGCACGCGAGCGCGGCCGGTAACCGAGCGTGACCTCGCCGGTAAGGCCGATCTCCCCTGCGATCCGTGAGAAGGCGTCGGCGCTCGCCTCGACGGCGGCTGCTCGATCGCGCATCAGCGCGAGCCCATGGCGCGCGAGCTGCATATCCCAAGTCTGGAGGGCATCGCGCGACGCGGCGTGCGACCTGATTCGTGCGATCAGCGCGTTGCGCTGCGCGAGCGTTTGGGCGTACGCACGGCGCGAGGCTGAGCGCGCCGGCCAGATCGCGGCGACGAACTGATCGAGGTGGGCGCGCCGCAGCGACGGTGCGCCCTTGATCAGCTCGAGGCGGTCGGGCAGGAACACGCTCACGAGCGGACGATCGGGCACATCGAGCATCCGCTCGACCTGAGCGCCGTCGACCCGCATCCGCTTCGGCTGCCCCGGGGAGAAGCCGACCGACAACTCATGCCTGCCGTCGTCGCCCTCGGCCTCGACCACCACCCGGGTTGCGCCTTCGCCGAAACGGACGACCTCGCGCTCGTTTGTCGTCCTACACGACCGCCCGGTACAGCCGAAGTACAGCCCCTCGAGCAGGTTCGTCTTACCGGCCCCGTTCGGGCCCGAGATCACGGTCACGGCGGGGCCGATGATCGCGCGTGTCGTCTGGTAGCTGCGAAAGTCGCGCAGGCTGACAGCGACGACGCGCATCGCCGCTCTACACGTTCAGCCTGATCGGCATGATCAGGTACCGGAAGCCGCTGTCGTCGGCGGACTCGATCAGTCCCGGGCGCAGTGGGCTGATCAGCTTCAAGCGGACGTCGCCATCCTCGATTGCCTCGAGGCCATCGCGCAGAAACTCCGGGTTGAAGCCGATCTCGAGCGGCTCGCCCTGGAATGAGACCGGCAACGACTCGAGCGCTTCGCCGACGTCTGGCGTCTGCGCCGAGACGGTCAGCTCGCCGGGCTGGAACGCGAGCCGCAGCGGCGCGTTCTTCTGCGCAAGCAGGCTGATCCGGCGGACGACATCGGTCAGCTCGCCACCAGCGACGCGCAGCTCGTGCTCGAACGACTCCGGCAGCAACTGCCGGTAATTGGGGAACTGGCCGTCGATCAGACGCGAGGACAGGATCACGCGGCCGAGCACGAACAGGACCTGGTTCTGGCGCACGCTGACGCTGAGCTCGTCGTCGTCGCTGTGCGACGCGACCCGCGCCAGCTCCTGCAATGCGCGGGCCGGCACATTGACCTCGAACGCAGCCGAGAGAGGCGAGTCGAGCTTCGTCTCCTTGACGCTCAGACGGTAGGAGTCGGTCGCGACCATTCGCAGCTCGCGCTCCGACGCCGACACCAGGATCCCGGTCAGGACCGGGCGCGTCTCGTCCCTAGAGGCTGAGCCGGCGACCTTCAGTGCGGTCGCGACGAAAGCCTCAGCAGGGACCGACACAGCGCTGTCGGGCTCTGGCTCGGGGAATGGAGGGAAGTCCTCGGTACGGAGGGTGCGAATGTGGAACGTGGCCGAGCCGGACACAAGCTCGACATCCTGCTCAGCCGAGCGCAGCTCGAGCGATACCTGTGGCGAGGGCAGTGCGCGCACCACGTCGAGGATCAGGCGCGCCGGCAGCACGACGACGCCCTCGCGCGCGACCTCGGCTTCAAGTGGAACACGAAGGCCGACATCCATGTCGGTTGCGCGGAGCTCGCACTGATCCGCAGAGGCGGCGAGCTGGACGCCCGAGAGCGCCTGAATCGCGCTGCGTGTGGAGGCGACACGGCTGACCGTCTGGAGCTGCGCGAGCAGAGCGTCACGCTCGAGGGAAATCTTCACGATGAATACCTCAGAAGGAAGGTAGAAGTCATAGAGCGAATAGAAGCTGTGGAGAAGTCCGCATTCGTCCGCAACGAGCGAGGAAGTTGGCGCTCGGGGGCGACAGACCAGTGTGTCAATAGCAGCGGTCGCCTTCTCGTGCGCGGAGCGCGGACGTCAGTTCTTCAACGTCGGCTGCCGATTCTGGTTCGGTGTGAACACGTTCGCCAACACGTTTGCATGCGTGGAGCACGGTTGCGTGGTTGCGGCCGCCGAAGGCGTCGCCGATCGATTGGAGCGAGGCGCCGGTGAGCTCGCGGGCGAGATGGATCGCCAGCTGCCGTGGCCAGGCGATGCGGCCGGCTCTGCTGGCTGAGACGAGCTCGGCGACGGACAAGCCGTAGTGAGTCGCGACCTCGCGTTTGATCTCCTCGAGCGTGGGAGCCGATGACGGTCTCGCCGGGTACATCTCGTCGAGGACATCGGCTGCGAGGCTGGTGTCGATCGGGCGGCCGGTCAGCGAGTGCAGTGCGACGATCCGGATCAGCGCGCCCTCGAGTGAGCGAATGTTGTCGGTGACGCGCTCGGCGATCAGCTCGAGCACTGCGCTGTCGGCCAGGTGGACGCGGTCGATCGCGGCGCGCTTGCGAAGGATCGTCAGGCGGGTCGGGTAGTCGGGTGGCCTGATGTCGGCGACGAGCCCTGACTCGAAGCGCTCACGCAGGCGCTCCTCGACCGCGACGAGCTGCCGTGGCAGCCGGTCGCACGTGAGTACGAGCTGCCGGCCGGTCTCATACAGCGCGTTGAACGTGTGGAAGAACTCCTCTTCGGTCTTGGCCTTGCTCGCGAGGAACTGGACGTCGTCGATCAGGAGCACGTCGACATCGCGGTAGGCGCGCTTGAAGCGATCGACCGAGCGCGTGCCAAGCGCGGTGATGAAATGGTTGGTGAACGCCTCGACGGTCGTGTAGCGGACGGCAGCACCACCGCCGAACGCGAGCACGTAGTTGCCGATCGCGTGCAGCAGGTGGGTCTTACCAAGCCCTGGTGGCGCGTGCAGGAACAGCGGGTTGTAGGCCTGCCCGGGCAGCTCGGCGACGGCGAGCGAGGCTGCGTGGGCGAGGCGGTTGCCGTCGCCGATGATGAACTGCTCGAAGCTGTAGCGGGGGTTCAGCGACCCGAGGTCGTCGAGCCTGCCGGCTGATTCGGGGGTCGGTTCGGCGCCGGAGAACGAGACGGTCGCGCCGTCGCCGATGACGGTCCGGGTGCAGGTTTCGAGGATCCGTCCGAATCGCTTCGAGACCCAGGTCTGGGTAGCCGCGGGTGCCTCGATCACGAGCACCGTCCCGTCCCACGCGCGGACCTCGAGCGGGGCGATCCAGATGTCGAAGGTGCTGTCGCCGACCGCTTGGCGAACCTGGGCGCGGATCTCGCGCCAGGCAGGACCGAGCTCGCGTTGCGCGGGCAGCTCCAAGCGACTCCTTCTCCGGAGGTTCGGGGACCGATGGGTGAGGTGATCTCGGGCAACAGCCGAGCGGCCCGAGCGGGCGAATATATCAGCGGTAATCGGGCTCACGGAGGGTCGGTTGGGGGGGTTGGCGCAATTGGCGGGAAAAAGCGCGAGCCGCCTCTCGGCCACCGATAGAGTGCCCTGCACGGAGGGGAATTTGGCCGATTCCTCGCGCGCAAGGCTGCTGCGTATACTGATCCGAACCGGCCCCTGGCCACCGTGAGCTATGAAACGCACCTACCAGCCGAAAAAGCGCAAGCGAGCGAGGACGCACGGCTTCCGCGCGCGGATGAGTACGCGCGGCGGTCGTCTGACGCTGAAGCGCCGCCGAGCGAAGGGTCGCAAGCGGCTCACAGTCTGATGAGCCGCGCGGCGGGCGCGCGACCCAAGCCGGGTCGTGGAAGGCTCTCGCGCAGCGGTGATTTCGATCGCGTATTCCGGACCGGCCGCTCGCACGGCGGCCGAGAGCTGGTGCTGTACGTGTTCCCGAGAGGCGATGGCGGCGAGTCCCGGATGGGACTGTCGGTCTCTCGCAAGGTTGGTGGTGCGGTGCAGCGAAACCGCGTCAAGCGTCTGCTGCGCGAGGCTTTCGCTGCGCAGAGCTCGCGCCTCCCGGCCGGGACCGACGTCGTCGTCGTGGCCCGCCCCGCGGCCAGGGATCTCGCCGAGCGCGAGGGACTCGCCGGCGTCGAGGCCGCGCTCTCGGAGCTGATCGCAAAGGTCGCCGGGGCCGGGCAAGGGCAGCTCGCCGCCGGGTCGGACTCAGAGCCCGAGGCCGGGGCGGCGTGAGGTTCGTGCGCAAGCTCGCGGTTGCGCCGATCAGGCTGTATCAGCTGCTGCTGTCGCCGCTGTTCGGCTCGCGCTGCAAGTACTACCCCTCGTGTTCGGAGTACGCCGCGCAGGCGATCGAGAGATTCGGCATACTCCGCGGGCTGGTCTTGGCCGGATGGCGACTGTTGCGCTGCAACCCGTGGAGCCACGGAGGGTTTGATCCCGTTGAGGATCAGCGGCTGTTCAAGTCACGAACTCCGGCCACGAGTGCCTGACCAATGTTTATAGACGCAAACATCTTCCAACCGCTGATCGATGTCTTCGAGGCGGTGCTCAAGGGGATCCACGGCCTGATCGGCGGGTCGTGGGGCTGGTCGATCGTGTTGCTGACGATTCTCGTGCGCGCGCTGTTGATTCCGCTCACGGTCAAGCAGTTCCACTCGATGCAGAAGATGCAGCGATTGCAGCCGGAGATGAAGGCGCTGCAGGCCAAGTACAAGGACGACAAGCAGCGTCAGCAGCAGGAATTGATGAAGTTCTACAAGGAGAACCAGGTCAACCCGCTGGGCTCGTGCCTGCCGTTGGTCGCACAGCTGCCGGTCTTCATCTCGCTGTTCTACATGTTGCGCTCGAGCCTGCGAATAGACATCTGTCCGCAAACCCAAAGGGCGGCCCAGCACATCGCTGCCAGCGTGCCGATCAGCCACGCGCACACCGTTCCCTGCGGCCCGAACAACGGCGCGGGCTTCCTCTTCATTCCCGACCTCACGAACAAGGCGTCGGGGGCCGTGCTGGTCGTGCTGATTGCCCTTTACGTGGGGACGCAGTTCGCCTCGAGCCTGATGATGTCGAGCCCGACGATGGATCAGACCCAGCGCCGGATCATGATGTTCATGCCGCTGGTGTTCGTGGTGTTCATCATCAACTTCCCGGCGGGCGTGATCGTCTATTGGGTCACGACGAACACGTGGACGATCCTTCAGCAGTACGTCGTGAAGAGACGGATCGGGCCGGTGACCCCGCCCGTCGCTGCGACCGCGGACGCTGGCGGTGGTGGCGGCCCGAAACCGCGCGGCGGTGGCAATGGCCTGCCTGGTGCCGATGACGGCGCCAACGGCTCCGGTGGCTCCAGCAGCTCCGGTGGCCTGAGCGGTCTGCTGCGTGGTCGGCTCAAGCAGCCAGAGGAGCCGGCTGCGGTCGGCACTGGCAAGCAACGGTCGAGCGGAAGTGGAAGCACCCGCGGGAGCGGAAGTGGGGGCGGAAGTGGGAACCGCGCCAGTCGCGGCGGCCCGCCGCCACCCCCGCCGCGCAAGAAGAAGAAGCGTTCGGGACGCCGGAGATAGCGTGTCGCAGATCACGAGCGAGGCCGCCGAGCGCGTCTACGAGCTGCTGGAGCGAATCCGCGACGCGGTCGGCGTGGAAGCCGAGATCGACGTCGAGGAAGACCCAGAGGGAATCGTCGCCGAGTTCAACGGCGACGATCTCGGGCTCCTGATCGGCCACCACGGCCAGACGATCGACGCGATCCAGCATCTGGCATATCGGATCGCGTTCCGGGGCGAGGCGGACCGCAAGCGAGTCGTCGTCGATGCGGCCGGGTATCGCGAGCGCCGCGCCGTCGCGCTCCGTGCCGCCGGCGACCAGGCCGCGGAGACGGCCGTCCACGACCGCCGGCCGGTCGCGTTGGAGGCGATGAACGCGCTCGAGCGCAAGGTGGTCCACGAGCACCTCAAGAGCCGCCATGACGTCGAGACCTACAGCGAGGGCCAGGAGCCCTCACGCAGGCTCGTCGTCGCGCCGTTGGTCGACTAGTTGCGGCATCCGCCAGGCGCAGGCTGACGGCGCTGACCCGTCAGCGCGCGCCCGGTTCGTGCGTCCGTCCGGGCGTCACGATCGGTCGCGCTCGCCCCGCGACAGCTCCACGCCCGGGCGCCGCGCCCCGCTGCCCGCGCGCGAGCGCTGACGAGCCGGCGCCCGCCCCGCGATTCGTTTCACGCCGCCGGCCATCCGCCTTGGCTTCGCGTGGTCCGACGCCGCCCCCGTTTCACGTTTTTCCTACCGGTGAAACAGTGGGCGCGGTACAACTCCGGGGATGCGAAGGCTGTCTGAATTCGATCGTGGTGTGATCGTCGGGCTGCTCGTCGGCCAAGGTTCGTTCGGCGGCGACGGCAAGCAACCCCAGGTCACCCTGCGGATGCACACCCGGCACGAGGCGCTGTTCAGATGGCTGATCGAGCGGTTCCCGGAGACTCGCCTGTACGGCCCCTATCACCACGCCGGTCGCTCGTACTACCAGTGGATGGCAAGGGGCCGCGTCCTCGTCACAGACGTGCTTCCGCTGCTCGAGGCCGAGCTTCACGCTGGACTCGACGGCTATGCGGCCGAGCGTCTGCGCGCGATGTGCGAGCGCTACAGCGCCTTCATCGAGCGCGAGCGCGCTCGAGCACGGAGCGAGAGCGATGGTTGACGCCCCGGGCGCCCCCGGGCTGGGCGGCGAAGCAGTCGCGGCGCGGGTCGAAGCGCTGGCGGCTCGTTACCGGCTGCCAGCGGGCGCCGCTGATCGATTGCTGACACTGCTCGGCGTACTCGCCGCCGACGAGCTGGCGCCGACGACCGTCCGCGAACCCGACGCAATCGTCGACGACCACCTCGCCGACTCGCTCGTTGCGCTCGAGCTCGACGAGATCCACGCCGCTGGGGTGATCGTCGACATCGGTTCGGGAGCGGGATTGCCGGGGCTGCCGCTGGCGATCGCGCTGCCCGCTGTCCGCGTGGCCCTTGTCGAGAGCAGCCGGCGCAAGTGCGAGTTCATCGAGCGGGCGATTGCCGCCTGTGGCCTGGACAACGCGACCGTCGCATGCGCCCGGGCAGAGGAGTGGCGCGAGGGGCTAGGCACGGCCGATGTCGTCACCGCCCGCGCGCTCGCGTCGCTCGCCGTCGTGGCCGAGTACGGGGCGCCGCTGCTGCGAGTCGGTGGCGTCCTGGTCGCCTGGCGTGGCCGCCGTGACTCGGAGGTCGAGGGTGAGGCGGCGGCGGCCGCCGCCGAACTTGGGCTCGAGCTCCGTCCGCCGCTCGCGGTCTCGCCTTATCCGGAGGCGCGACATCGTCACCTGCACCTGATGTTGAAGGTGAGCTCGACCCCGGCGCGGTTTCCGCGACGGGCGGGGGCGGCGGTCAAGCGCCCACTCGGGGCCGCCGCCACGCGTCCCCGTGACCGGATCGGGGATAGCAACCGGCCCGACGTCTGACCGCTGACGCCGGTAGCTTGGTGGGCACGATGGGGACCGTCTACGCGATCGCCAACCAGAAGGGCGGGGTCGGCAAGACGACGACGGCCGTCAACCTCGCCGCGTGCGTCGCTGAGGCGGGCTACGAGGCGCTGGTCGTCGATGTCGATCCTCAGTGCAATGCGACCCTCGGGCTCGGTATCGGCAAGGATCTCGCGTTGACCGTCTACGACGTCCTGATCGGATCAACGCCACTCGAGGACGTGATTGTGCCAACCTCGATCGAGCATCTGTGGATGGCTCCGGCCGGCCCCGACCTTGCAGGCGCGACGGTCGAGCTTCCGCAGCAGGCCGGCTCGGAAGCGAGGCTGCGGACCGCGATCGACCCGCTACGCGACCGCTACGCGTTCGTGCTGCTCGACTGCCCGCCGTCGCTCGGCCCGCTGACGGTCAATGCGCTGGTCGCCGCCGATCGGGTGATCGTGCCCGTCCAGGCCGAGTACTTCGCGCTCGAGGGCCTCGCCGGCCTGCTCGACACGCTTTCGCTGGTGCAGCGCGAGCTGAATCCGCGGCTGACCGTCGCCGGGATGCTGCTGACGATGCACGATGGGCGAACGCGCCTGGCCCAGGACGTCGAGCGCGAGGTGCGCGAGCACTTTCCCGAACTGGTGTTCGATACGGTGATCCCGCGTAACGTCAGGATCGGTGAGTCGCCGAGCTACGGCAAGCCGGTGATCCATCACGATCCCCACTGCGCGGGGGCCGACGCGTACTTCGAGCTCGCGAAGGAGGTGGCCGCCCGTGGCTGAGCGCCAGAAGGGCATGGGCCGCGGCTTGGCGGCGATCTTGTCGGCAGCCCCGAGGGAGGGGCCCGAGGAGTTCCGTCAGCTCCCGATCGAGCTGATCGACCCGAACCCGAACCAGCCCCGCCAGTCGTTCGACGAGGACGCGCTGGTAGGTCTCGCCGACTCGATCCGCGTTCGCGGCGTCCTCCAGCCGGTGCTCGTGCGGCCGCTTCTCGGCGGGCGCTACGAGCTGATCGCCGGTGAGCGGCGCTGGCGCGCGGCACGGCTGGCCGACCTCGAGACGGTTCCGGCTGTCGTCCGCCGCCACGACGACGCAACCTCGCTCGAGGTCGCCCTGATCGAGAACATGGCCCGCGAGGACCTGAACCCGGTCGAGGAGGCGCGTGCCTGCGCCGGGCTGGTCGAGGAGCTCGGCCTGACCCGCGAGGAGGTCGGCCTCCGCGTCGGCCGCAGCCGGGTGGCCGTCTCCAATCTGATCCGCCTGCTCGACCTTCCCGACGAGGCGCTCGGGCTGATCGAGCGCTCCGAGCTGACCGAGGGCCACGGCCGCGCACTGCTGCTGACCCAGGACCACGCCGAGCGCCGCCGCCTCGCTCGCGAGGCGGTCGCGGGGCAGTGGTCGGTCCGCGAGCTCGAGGCGCGCGCCCGCGCCGCCGGCGCGGCCAAGCCCGAGCGCAAGCCCAGCAAGCGCCGCCGCCCGCTGCACCCCGACCAGGAAGCGGCGATCGAGCAGATCTCCGACGCACTCAGCGAGCTGCTCGGCGCCGACGTCCAGGTCACGCCCGGCCCCGGCCAGGGCTACCGCGCCCAGCTCAGCTTCGAGTCGGTCGACGCCGCCCTCGCCCTCGTCGGTCGATTGCGCGTGGGCCGGGCTGCCTGAGCGACGCCGGCTGGGCCGCGGCGGCCGGCTGCGGCGGCCCGACGCCGAGTGGGGCGCGAAACCGCGCGCGGCGGGCCGATCGCACGGACTAGAATCCCTGCCGTCGTGGTGCGGGCCGCCCGCGTGATGAGCGGCCCGGTGTCACGGGCGATTAGCTCAGTCGGTTAGAGCGCTTCTCTGATAAGGAAGAGGTCCCAGGTTCGAGTCCTGGATCGCCCACTGGGGGAAGTTCCTGCAGGCGACGGGAACCGACCAAGCCGCTCACCCTAACTGAGCGCTCCGGCCCTGTAGACCTGGACGCCGTCGGCGTGGTAGTCGAACCTGAATCCCACTTGGCGGATGTAGCCCTGAACGCGAGGCGCGTGGGCGTCGGGCCAGCTCCACATGAGCACCCAACCGATGTCCAGCGCACGGGCGTTGGTCCGCGCTGCCGCAAGCTGGGTGGGTGTGCTCGCATGGCCCTGCTGGGCGGCGAGAAGTCGGGTGTAGAAGGAGTCCTTGTCGAGTCCGGCCAGGGTGTGAGGAGAGATGCGCGAGATGAAGCCGACGGCGCGTGGATGACCATCGGCGGCAGCCAGCACCTGCGCGTCAGGGTCAAAACCGAGGCCGTTCCAGTCCGTTCCGCCCCGGATGCCGTAGGGGACATCGACGACGATCGAGTGCGAGTGATCCGCGACCATTCCGCGGTCCACAGCAGGCAGAGCGGTGGGCAGAGTCCCGATCGCCCCCGCGCCGGACCAGCCGAGCTCCAGGCAGGCGAGTGCGACGACGATGATCGCCGCCGGCGCGCAACGTTTGCGCAGCCAGTCCACGGCAGCGCCCGCCAGCAGGGCGGCGGGCAGCATCCCGAGCGTCATGATCCGACTCGCCTCGCGGAAGCCCGAGAGCAGCGGAAGCTGGACGAACCAGGTGAACGGCATGAGCGCCGACACCCGCTGACCGTCGAGTTGCAACGCCGCGGGAACCACGGTATGAGAGCCGAGCCGCACCACGGGCCCCAACGCCAGCGCCGCGCATCCGGCCCAGAGAAGGGCGAGCAGCCAGGCGCTCCTCCGCCGGCGAGCCAGGAACAGTCCGACCAGCGCGAGCAGGGTGAGGATGAGCCCAAATGTATGGATGCCGTCACCCAGGCGGCTGTTGTCGACGAGGCCGACGTGTCCAAGGCCGAAGTCCCTCACCCTGGGTGAGAACGCGAACATTCCGTCGAGGCTGACGCTGCTGCCGACGTAATCCGCACCCAGCGCGTACGGGGAGGAGGTGGCTCCGCCCGAACTGACTTGTGTTGCGATGGCCGCGATCTGCGGTGCGGCGAACAGCCCAGCCGTAAGCGCGGCCAGGCCCGTGAGCCTGAGATGTTTCTTCCTCGGACCTTCGATCAGCCACGGGAGGAGAGCGAGTCCCGCCACCACCGCCACGAGCACGGCCATTTCCTGATCGGTCAGTAGTGCTCCGCCCAGCGCGAGGCCGAGAATCACCGCCTGGCGGTGCGAGGGCCGCCGGCGGAGCCGTACCGCAGCCTCCAGGGCGAGGGGGAAGAACACGGCCCCCGCGGCGAGGTTCAGGTGATACCAGGCGCGCCACGACAGCATCGAGGACAGGCCGAAGAATGCGCCGGCAGCGATCGCGCCGGCCTGCGTCGGCAGCCACAGGCGGGCGACGCGGTAAGCGGCATAGCTCGAGAGCCCAGGGATCGCGATCGACACGACGTTGTAGGACGCGGCGGGCCCGAACACGATCGTGACGGGCATCATCAGGATGTCCGGCAGCGGCATCAGCGCGTGCAGGCCGAGGGGCGCGCCGACCGGCGCTGCGATGTACCGGCTGAACCACGGATTGCTCAGGTGCTCGAGCTGATGGGCGACCCACCAGAACCCCCATATGTAGCTCCCAGCGTCGCGAGTGGCCGGCATGTGACCGGACAGGTCACGCGCTCGCGGCCACGTCGCCAGAACTCCCGCAGCCAAGAAGCCGCCAAGAATCGCCAACTGTACGACGAGTGGCCGGCTCGAGATCGTGCCCCGGATCGACCCCCGAACTCGCGCGGGCGCCTCCAGCTGGGGCCATCCGAGCGTCGGTGACGGCTCGCGATGGCGAGCGATTCCGGACGTGTCCGGGCCAGGCGATTGAGTCGACCGGACACCCATCGTCACGGAGGCAACACGCAGCGAACAAGGGTGAGCCAGCCGGCCCCGATCAGCCCAGCTGTGCTGACACGGATGAGGACGACAACGGGGGGCACCGAGAGAGCAGGCTATGAGCGGAACCGGATGGCTTTGAGGCGGCCCGGCGCCGTCCGAGAGGTACTACACAATCGCCGTCGCGCAGGACCAGCGTCCGTCGGCGATTGCGAATCCGATGGGCGGGCGTCATCGCCGTGGACTTCGTCGGTTGCCGCGCGGGCTGCTGGTGCGGCGTTGGTGAGCGCGATCGCGCCGACTGGTCTTCGTCTCTTCCTGCACATGTATCAACGGGCCGGTCCTAACTACCTGCTGGACTTCACCGGATACGACGACGGGGTCGACTTCGGCAGTGCGGTCCGGCTTGTCGGTGGCGCCCTGCCGTACCGCGACTTTGTTCTCATCCAGCCTCCCGGCATCTCGGCTCCTGCGCGAGCAAACACGGCATCTGGATACACCGCCACGATGCAAAGGAAGAGGTCCCAGGTTCGAGTCCTGGATCGCCCACCCGAGCGTTCTCCAACGGGGCGCGTGCGCTGTCCCGCTCAGCGACGAACGCGGACGAAGAGAAAGCCGGCCGCGCCGCGCTCTGCTCGGAAATGAGTCGTGAAGTACGTACTGATCACCGGTGTCCAGGGGATGCGCCGGCCGGTCGCATTCGCGCACGACGGACTCGTGACCGGCGCGCAGCTGAGCCAGACGAACTGCGCTTGGCGAAACGCCGCCTCCCATACACGCTGAACGGCCGGATTTTGGCCCGCGCCGACGAGCGCGTTGCGACCGTCGGCGAGCGCGTAGTCGGTCCCGATCGAATCGATCAGCCGTGGGCATGTTGACTTCGCTGAGAAGAACCGATTGGCCACGATCGTGTAGGAGGCGACGTCCGTCAGTACGCAGGCGCCGGCCGGGATCTGCGCGTCCGCGGCCACGGCCGGGTTGGACGTGCTCAACCTCGCCTCGTGACTGAAGCGAACCACAGCCATCGCCCCTAGGCCCAACATGCCGAGGGCGTAGAGGCACGGGAGGAGAACGTTCCAGGCGCGCCTGCGCCCGGACGCCGTCGACCGCTCGCTCGCCTGTAGTTGCAGCGATGCAGACTCCATCGGTCCGAGGCTATGGGCGCTTGCGGACGAATCGCCCTTCGCGAATCTGCCACCGGGCCGTGCAAAGCGTCCGCCGGGGCGGCGAGAATGCCGCGCGTGCTTGGGCGGTCTCGGCGCCGACGGACCCGTGTGCTCGATGATGTCGTCGCAGCGTTCGAGCGCACTGCGCCCGCATGAGCGTCGGCCTCGCCCCAGAGCTCCAAGGCGAGGGGCAATCGCACCGGTTCAAGATCGCCCCAGCGGCTCCGTCGCGATCGCCGCTCATGCGAGGCGTTGCGCTAAGCATCGTCGCCGCAACGGCGCTGGGGCTGTTCCTACGCCTGTACCAGCTGAGCCGGCCCAACTATCTGCTCGGAGTGTCTGGCTACGACGACGGTGTGGATTTTGGCAGTGCCCTGAGGCTGGTGAATGGAAGCTTTCCCTATCGTGACTTTGCGCTCGTCCAGCCTCCCGGGATCACCGTGCTGTTGGCTCCGGTGGCGCTTCTGGGAAAGGTCGTGGGCAGCGACTCGGCCTTTGCGGTCGCTCGCGTCCTGACCGCGCTGGCCGGAGCTTCGAATGTCGCGCTCGTAGGTCTCCTGGTCCGCCATCGTGGCGCCGTCGCGACGACGCTTGCGTGTGGGCTGTTCGCGATCAGTCCCGACGCGATCATCGCTTCGCACAGCGTGCTCCTCGAGCCCTGGCTCGTGCTGTTCTGTCTCGCCGGCGCGCTTCTGCTGTTCGATGGCGACCGGCTTACGGCGCGCTCATACCGGTGCGGGCTCGGAGGCGCCGCACTGGGGTTCGCGTGCGTCATCAAGGTGTGGGCGGTTCTACCCGTGATCGTGCTGGTCGTGTGTTTTCTCGCACTGGCCGACCGGCGCAGGACACTCGCTTATGTTGGCGGCGTGATCACCGCCCCGGCGGTGTTCGCGCTCCCGTTCGTGGCGATCGCCCCGACGGCGTTCACACGCGACGTCATCTTCTCGCAACTCACGCGCACCGATATCACCCGGGTCCCCGTCGTGACACGCCTGATCAGCTTCACAGGAATCAGGGATCTGAATCCGCGAGTCGGCGTCACGGTCGCGGTGGCTGCCGCGCTGTGCGCGTTCATCGCCCTCTGTGTCATCGCCGCGACGGTCATCTCGCGCCGCCCTCCGCCACCACTCGAGCGTTTCTCGATCGCGACAACCACGCTGGTAGTCGCCGCGTTCCTCTGGCCGGCGGACTATTACCCCCACTACGCCGCGTTCCTCGAGCCGTTCCTGGTCTGCGCGATCGCGCTGCCGGCCGCGAGGCTCGGCTCGGCGCTCGCGAGCTCTGAGCCCAATTTCAGCCTGACGCCCGCCCTGGATGCATTGCGGTACTTGCTGTCCGAGCTGGCATCGGTGAGAGCGAGGCTCGCCTCGGCCATCGTGACGCTCAGGTGGCCGGTGCTCGTGTTCCTATCGAGCCGGATGGTCCTCGTGGTGATGGCCGCGGTGGAGCACCACGTCCGGCGCCAGCCGTTCTTGGCGCAGTTCGCGAGCTGGGACGGGAAGTGGTACGGCGAGCTGGCACTGCACTGGTACCCCGCGCGTGCAGGCCACGGGCAGACGACCCTCGGGTTCTTCCCCCTCTATCCGCTCGTTGTCAGAAGGGTGGCCGGCGTGATCGCGCACTTCGGTACCACTTTGCCGTTCGCCGAGCAGATCAATATCGCCGGCGTCATCGTCTCGGGGGTCGGGGGCCTCGTCGCGACGGTGCTCGTCCAGCGCTTGGCGACTGCGTGGTGGGGAGTCCAGGCCGGGCGGCGAGCGGCAGTGATCTTCTGCCTCTTCCCGGGTTCGGTCGTCTTCTCGATGGTCTACGCCGAGGGCCTGCTGATTCCGCTTGCGGCGGGCTGCATCCTCGCGCTCCAGCGCCGCAGGTGGGTGCTGGCGGGCGCGTTGGCAGGTATGGCGACGGCGACCGCGCCTCAGGGGTTGGTTCTCATCTTGGTCTGCGCCACAGCGGCCGCGCGTGAGCTCCACCGGCGCGACCGTGCCGACAGATCGGTGCGCATGAGCCTATGGGCGCCCGCGCTCTCACTCACCGGTGTCGCCGCGTTCGCCAGCTATCTATGGCTCCGGACGGGGACGCCGTTCGCCACCCTGAGCGCCCAGCACGACGCGTGGAAGGAACGTACCAATCCGCTGGCGCTCGTCGACCTGCTGAACACCGCGCTCGCCCAGATCACGCACCCGCTGCCCGGGAAGAGCACGTACAAGCCCGTGGTCGCCGTGCTCGGCGCGCTCGTGCTGCTCGTGCTCCTGATCATCGTCTATCGCAAGCGCCGTACGATGTCGATGGAGGCGCTGATCTGGACTGCTGGAATCAGCTTGCTCGCCGTGACGACGGAGAACGTGCCGCCGAATCCGAGGATGTTGATAAGCGCCTTCCCAGTGGTGGTCGTGCTGGCCGACTGCGTCAGAGGCCGTTGGTTTGCGTGGCTCGCTTCGGCGAGCCTCGTGCTCCTGATCGCCGCCAGTTGGCTCACGTTCACCGTCGGGCATCGGATGCTCCCGCCATGACGCTCAGCCGAGGAACGAATGTCGTCTTGGGCGCTGATGCAGTGGCGCTCGCCCTTTCACTGGCGGCCCCCGGCGCCCAATCAGCGCCGCCCACGACTAGCCGACGCGCTCGGCGCGGAGAACGCGGGGTCTCTGCTCGACACGCCAGGGCCGGAGGCCGTCTGACGCGACCCCCGCTGGAAGGGGATAAGCTCACCTAGGGTTGATTCCCAACCCCTGCACTGCCGAACGAGGGGGCTGGTTATGAGTCGGATCCGGCGGTTGGGAAGTGCGCTTGGCGCAAGCCTTGGGATCGTGCTCGTTCCGACAGCCGCCCAGGCACGGCTGATGTACGTGCCGAACTACACGGGCGAATATGTCTCGGTCATCAACACGACCACGAACACGGCTTCCTCGCTTGAGCTCGTCGCTCATGGGTCCCCTCTCGGCGTGGCAGCGGACTCGCTCGTCGATCGACTCGTGTGGCTCTCGAAGACGACGCTCTCGCGCATTCTCGCCCGGTGAGCGTGACCGTGCAACGCGCCTCCAACGTTGATGTGATTATCCCCGCGCGGGATGAGGAGGCCACTGTCACTGACGTCGTCGCAGGGATTCGAGCTGCGCTTCCGGTATCCCGGATCATCGTCGTCGACAACGGCTCAACAGATCGCACGGCGCGCCGCGCGGCCATTGCCGGTGCGGAAGTCTTTTCGTGCCCGGAACCTGGCTTGGGTCGGGCTATGTGTCTGGGGCTTGCGCAATCTCGAAGTTCGCGCATCCTCCGAACTGATGCCGATATCGATGCTCTCGACTTCGGCCGACTCGGTCAGTTACTCGACAGCGAGGCAGATCTAGCGCGTGGTGTCTTCGAGTCCCCCTACGACGAGTTTCCAGTGACTCGCCTCGTCGTCGAGCCACTGCTCGATCTCGTTTTTCCGACTCTGACGATCCCTCCGTTACCAATCTCTGGCACCTACCTCTTGAGAAGGGCGGCTTTCGCGGGTCTAGCGCTGCCAACGGATTGGGCATTTGACCTCGCGGTGGTGCTGTTCGCGCTACGCGAGCGGCTCGCGATTGAGAACGTAGATATCGGTCTTCTCGGAGATCGCCGACGTCCGCTATCACACTATGTGCAGATGGCGTCGGACATCATGCGCTACGCGTTACAGTGTGGAAGCCCGAAGGCCGACACGTGAGCATCCATCCGAGCTGTGTTCTCATCGGAGATGTTGTCTTCGTCGGCCGAAAGTGGCGGATCGAGACCGGCGGATGGTGGCGCCTACGCGGTCGGCTCCAACCGTTCCTGAGCCTGCTGGCGCGCCTCGGCGGGACGGCGCAGCAGTGAAGGTCACCGTAATCGAGCTGGCGGAGCCGGCGATCACGGGTCAACGGGTCCAGTTCGACTTCAGGGTAACTCCAGAGACCAAGCTGTACGAGCGGACAGGGTTTCACCTCAGCTTCCCGCCGACCGTCGATCTTGCGGCTGTTCCACCGCCGTTGTGGTTGCGGATCGCGCTGATCTGTCTGCATGCCCATTGGCCCCTGCTCCGTCCGTGCCGCGTCGTCCTGCCGGTACGGCTACCCCCGGGCGAGGCCGAACTGTGGCTGCGGATGACCGACGCGGCGGTCGCGACGCTCGAGGCGACAGTCGACGGCAGCGAGACGGCGCGCCGCATCGAGCTGGTGGGGTCGGGTCCGGTGCTCGACTGGCCCGAGCTCACGCCGCCCGCCCGCGAGCGCGACGGCGTCGTCGCCTGCTTCAGCGGAGGCCGCGACAGCATCACCCAGGCGGCGATGCTGTCCGAGCTCGGGGAGGTCCCGACCCTGGTCACCGTTACCTCCCCCGTCGCTTGGAGCCATGAGCATGAGGCTGCGCCACGGCGCGAGGCGTTCGAGCAGATCTATCGCCGGCGCGGCTGGGAGTTGGTCGAGGTCGTCTCTGACCTGCGTGGGAACGAGAACTTTACCTACGATCTGCGTGGGAACTTCGAGGGAGTTGCGCGGCCCGAGCGATACGGCCTCGGCGTCAACGAGCTCAGCGATGCGCTGTTGTACCTTGCGGCGGCGATCGCCGTGGCGGCGGCACGCGGCGCGGCGTTTGCGATGATCGCCTCCGAGGCCGAGGTACAGGAGAATGCGAAGCGTGGCGGGATGGTCGTTCAGGCACGCCACTTCATGTATTCGGCGGTGACGCATCGGGCGGTCTCGGAAGCCGTTGCGCCAGGCGGCGTGCGCGTCGGCTCGTTGACCAACTCGCTCTGGCAGTTTCAGGTCCAGCGGCTGCTCGCTCAGCGCTATGCCGACCTGCGAGACCTTCAGTTCTCCTGCTCGTCAGCCGAGCTCGACCAGCGCGCGTGCAGCCGCTGCGGGGAGTGCCGCAGAATTGCGTTCAACCTGATCGCGCTGGATCTCACAACAGCACTCGCCGGTATCGACCTGAGCGAGTTGCTGATCTCCCACGCCGAGTGGTCGCCGGGCGGCAAGTACCTGATCACGGACGAGGCTCCCGAGGACCCGCCGAGCGCGAGCGCCGACCGTGCACACGAGATGCAGGAGGTCCGCTGCCTCGTCGAAACCACCCCGCAACGGGTCGCGGCACTGCTCGAGCGGGGCATCGCGCCCGAGCGTCGCCAGCGAGCGCTCGAGGTCTACGAGCGACTGCACGCCGAGGCACTGCAATTTGAAGTCGAGCCCGAGCCCGGCTACCGCGCGGGTTATCTGGAGCTGGTCGACGAACGGCTGCGCGAGCCGCTTCGCCGGATTCTCGAACAGCATTTCGAGCCCGCGCCGCCCGAGACTTATGCCGGCATGCTGCGCAACACGCGCCTGCTGGCAGACTGGATCTGCGCTCCCCTGCGAAGCGCCCCCGAGTCGCCGGTTCTCGACGAGCCCCCGGCCGAGATCGCGCGCCCAACTGACCCGATCACGCTGTCGGCGTCGCAGCTCGAGTCGATCGCGACCCTGATCCCCGACCCCGAACCTCAGCTCGAACCAGGCCCCGACGGGCGCCTCCTGCGTGTCGCCGACACGCTGCTCGACGGCAACGAGCGTCGCTACCTCGAGGAGTGCATCGACACCAACTGGGTCTCCTCGACGGGTAGCTTCGTCGCGAGGCTCGAACAGCAATTCGCAGCCGCCGTCGGTTGCCAGTTCGCCGTTGCGTGCTCGAGTGGCACGGCGGCGCTCCACCTGGCGCTTGCCGCGGCGGGAATCGCCGCGGGTGACGAGGTGATCGTGCCCGCGTTCACGATGATCGCCAGCGCCACATCGGTGATCTACACAGGCGGCACGCCGGTGCTCGTCGACGCCGAGCCACGGACGTGGAACATCGATCCCGAGCGGGTGCTCGACAAACTGACGCCGCGCACGCGCGCGATCGTGGCGGTCCACACGTATGGTGTGCCGGCAGCGATCGACGAGCTGCGGGAGATCGCGCGGCGCAACGGGCTCGTGCTGATCGAGGATGCAGCCGAGGCGCACGGGGCGACGTACAAGGGCCGGCCCGCCGGCAGCCTTGGCGACATCGCGGCCTTCTCGCTTTACGGCAACAAGATCCTCACCGCCGGCGAGGGCGGACTCGTCACGACCAACGACGAGCGGATCGCCGCCGTCGCGCGCGAGCTGCGCGACCACGCGTTCTCGAGCGAGCGGCACTTCTGGCACCGGCGCCTCGGCTTCAACTACCGCATGACCAACCTCCAGGCCGCGGTCGCCCTCGCGCAGGTCGAGCGCTTCAGCGAGCTCGTCGCCCTGCGCGCAGTCAACGCCCAGCGCTACCGGGAGGCGCTCGCCGGGATCGAGGGCGTCGGCTTGCCGCCCGAGCAGGACGGCGCCGTCAGCTGGATGTTCGGGATCACCGTTCATCAGGGCTTCGGCATCAGCCGCGACGAGCTGCGGCGCCGGCTCGCCGCGCGCGGCGTCGAGACACGAACGTTCTTCGTGCCGCTGCACCTACAGCCGGCGCTGTACGCCCGCTTCGCCGGACAGCGCTATCCCGTCGCCGAGCAGCTCGGCCGCGGAGGGCTCTATCTCCCGTCCGGCCCGGCGCTCCGCGATCAGGACATCGCGTACGTCGCCGAGTCCGTGCGCGCGAGCCGCGTCGCCGGCGGCAGCCCCATCTCGGTGTAGAGCTCTTCCTCGCCCAGCCCGAGCAGCTCCATCAGCTGCGCCGCGCGCTGTCCCTGCGCGCGTCCGAACGGAACGCCGCTCATGGCTCGACGCCGAGCTCGGCGTACGTGCGCCTGAGCGCTTCGGTGAACACATCGGCCGAGAACCGCTGCTCGTAGGTCTCGCGCGCCGCGCTCGCCAGCCGTGCGCGGAGCGATGGGTCCCGCAGGAGCTTCGCGAGCGCATCGCATAGCGCCGAGGCGTCGCGGGGAGGAACAAGCAGGGCTGACTCGCCGTCGACGACGTCCTCGGGGATGCCGTCGACACCCGTAGCGATCACCGGGATGCCGGCCTGCAGCGCCTCGATCAGGGACACCGAGCCGCTGCCCTCGCCGAGCGAGGGCAGCACAAACACGTCGGCGGCCCGCAGGAAGGGGCGGACGTCGGGAACGGCTCCGGGAAGGGCGACGCTGCGACCGATGCCGAGCCGGTCCGCGAGGCTGCGATGCGCCTCGAGCAGTCGGCCGGGGCCGATCAGGGCTGCGCGGAATGAGATGTCGTGCGAGCGCAGTTGTGCGAGTGCTCGTAGCAGCACGTCGATACCCTTGCGAGGGTTGTGGCGCGAGACTGAGACGATCAACGGCGCGTCCGATGGTTCCAGGCCGGCGAGGGCACGGGGGTCGAGCAACGAGCCGTTGGGTTCCGAGGCAAATGCGCTTGCCGATGCGTACGGAATGCGGCGCACGTCCGCCAGCGGGCCGTGAGCTGTTTGCACCGCGTTCGCGACGGCGTCGTAGTTGACGAGCAGCAGCCGTGCACCTCGGCAGCCGCGGCGCTCGCTGCGTCCGCCAATCGCGCGCTGCCAGGCGTAGCTGCCGAAGTAGTAGGCACGCATGCCTAGCCCGTGATCGGAGTCGACGCCGCGCAGGATGTCGCGCGACTCACTGATGATCGTGTCGTAGGCGCTGACGACCGGTATCGCCCGGAGCCCGTCAGCGGCCAACAGCGCCGTCGCGTGGACGGCGACGTCGCCCCAGGGCCCAAAGGCATGGATGAGATAAGGCGGAAGGCGACCCGAGCCGCGCAGATAGTCGGCCACCGCCGCTGCCAGCGTCCGTGAAAACGTGGGGGCAAAGAGGTGGTGGCGTATGCGCGTGGCGACCCGGTGCAACGTTCCATAGTCGGTTTGCTCAACGCCATCGGAGCCCGCCCCGCAGAAGACATGCGGGTCGAAGCCGACTGCTTGCAGCGCGAGGGCATGCGCGCGGACGTAGCTCAGGTGTCCGTTTGGGGCGCCAGCGGGATCCAGTCCGCCGACGACCGCGACAGGTGCGCCCGGGGCCATGGCTCGCATTATCTACGGCGTCGCTACGGCCCTGTCGTGTCGGATGCCCATTATCCGCGCCGATGTCGAGCTGGATCGGCGGTGCGCGTTCGGGCGAGCATGGGCGAGCGTAGAATGTCGGCGGAGATGCGGCCCCATCACTCGGGCACTGGTGGAGCGGTGATCGGCACGCCGAGCGTCCTTGACCTGCGACCTGAGAAGGCACGAGAGAAATGCGTATGAAGGGGAAGTCGGGCGTGGTCACGGGGGCGGCGTCGGGGTTGGGGCGAGAGATCGCGCTGCTCTTGGCCGCTGAGGGCGCGAGCGTGGTTGCCGCCGATGTCAACGAGGCGGGGGCCACTGCGCTTGTGGATGAGATCACCTCGGCCGGTGGTACGGCGGTCGGTTTGGGGTGTGATGTCACCCAGGAGGCCGATATCCAGGCTGCGATCGCCGGCGCGATTGAATGGTTCGGTCGCCTGGACTTCATGATCAACAACGCAGGCGTGATCGTTGAGGGGCAGTTGCACGAGGTGACCAACGAGCAGTACGACTGGCAGTTCGACGTCAACTGCCGAGGTGTGTTCTGGGGGTGCAAGCACGCCGTCCTGGCGATGAAGGACAGCGGTGGGGGAGTGATCGTCAACACCGCGTCCGGGGCTGCGTTCACCGCGGACCCATTCGGTCCGGTCTATACAGCGACCAAGCATGCGGTGCTCGGCTTCACCCGCTCGATCGGTGTCGGCTACGCGGAAAGCGGGATCCGTTGCAACTGCGTGTGTCCAGGTGACATGGACACGCCGATGATGCAGAAGCTCTTCGAGTCGACCGATGACGCGGCGAAGGCCCGCGCCGAGATCGAGGCGCACTACCCAGAGAAGAGGATGGGCCATCCCAGCGAGGTGGCGAAGGCCGTGCTGTTCATGGCCTCTGACGAGTCCTCCTATATGAACGGCTCATTCATGCAGGTCGATGGCGGGATGCTGGCAATGGTGTACGGATCGACTTAGCGATTCGTGCGGCTATCCAGGCTGACACTCCCGCGCCGACTGCCAGGTCGTACGGAAACCGAGCGGCCGCCGACCTGCCGGGAACCTAGGTTATGTGTCCATGTTTGACGCCGACCGAGCCAGTTACACCGTGCATCTCAACCCGAGATGTCACAGGTCGAGAGCTCGCCTGCGGACTCAGGTAACGCCGATCGTCATCCCGCCATCCGCGACGATCGCCGCGCCATGGATGAAGCTCGCGTCATCGGAGGCCAGAAACACCGCAACCGCGGCGATTTCCTCTGGCTGACCAAGCCTTCCGACGGCATGACCCTGCTCCAGCTGCTGGCGAACGTCGGGGTCAGTGAGATACGAGCTGATCATGGGCGTCTCGATGTTTCCCGGACAGATGCAGTTGATGCGAATCCCGTGCTTCGCGTGGTCCAACGCCATCGCTCGGCTGAGGGCATAGACCGCGCCTTTGGATGCACAGTAAACGGACGATGTCGGCTCCGCGTAGAACGCGTTCACGGAGGCGATATTGACGACCGCAGCCGGGCGATTACTCGCCAAGGCTCGCGTGATGACCTCCTTGGAACACAGCCACACACCGCGAGCGTTGATCCCCATGATCCGCTCGTACTGCTCAAGCGAAGTCTCGGCGACCACGTTGACCTCGTGGATTCCGGCCAGGTTGAAGCCGCAGTCGGCCGTTCCCAGCGACTCGTCCACGGCCGCAAAGCCCCGCTCGACTGAGGCCGCATCCGAGACGTCCACCCCAATCGCGACCGCCTTGCCTCCCGCGGACTCGATCTCCCCTGCCACCTCCGCGGCCCCGACCTCGTTCATATCGAACACCCCCACCGAAGCCCCTTCGCGCGCGGCCAAGAGAGCGGTCGCCCGCCCCTGGCCGCTCGCGCCACCGGTCACAACCGCGACCCGACCTGCGAGCCGACTCATAGCGTCTCCTCTCCGTCGTGTATCCAGGATCGATGTTGAGGGTCATGCGTTCGGTCTCCGGCAACAATCCGTGGAAGCAACAAATCGGGCCGGAGCCTTGGCGTCCGGAACAGGGCGCGGGTGCTACGTCCATGAGTCGTGATGACCGTTCGGCCCGTTCGGCGGTGCCGCCCAGCTCGCCGCCGTGCGATGCTGTGCCCGATGGTTGGTGGCTCATCGCGACGGAGTGCGACAGCCAGACATGGCCTTCGCCTGGCATACGGCATGGTGGTCCTCGGGGCGTGTCTGGCCGTGGGGCCGCACGCCGCGTCGGCGGCCGGCGGTCGCGGTGCGAGGCGCATCGCCGTCGGGGCTCAGACTCTGACCCGTTGCAGCACGGCGCCGCTGGGCTACTGCGGCCGCCTCTCCGTCCCGCTCGACTATCGCCACAGGGCAATCTCGCCTCGGATCTCGATCAAGTTCGAGTGGTATCCAGCCGACAACGGGCGGCACGTGAAGGCACGAGGTACGGTCTTGCCGGTCGAGGGCGGACCGGGGATCTCCTCCGTCGGTTCGGTCGCGGGCGGCTACGCCGTCATGTACGGCCGGTTGTTGCGGCGCTGGAACATGCTGGCGATCGACCTGCGTGGCACCGGCGGCTCATCTCCGATCAACTGCGCCGCGATCCAGCACCTGAGCGCGCCCAAACCGTCGGTGTGGTTCGAGAACGCCGCCGCGGCGTGCGCGGCATCGCTCGACCACCGTTGGCGCTACCAGGGCGGGTCGCGCGTCCACGCCTCGGATTTGTTCACGTCGGCTCCAGCGGCGGAGGATGTCGCGGCGGTAATCCGGGCGCTGAGGCTGCCGCGAGTCGACCTCTACGGAGACTCGTACGGGTCGTGGTTCGCACAGATCTTCGCCTCGCGCTACCCGAAGCTGCTCCGGTCGCTCACCCTCGACTCGACCTATGCCACCGTCAAGATCGACCCGTGGTACCCCAGCACGGTGCGATCGATGCCGCACGACTTCAACGCGGCGTGCGCTCGCTGGCCGTCGTGCGCCAGTGCCGAAGTTGGCGTGGCCGGGACGCCGTGGAGCAGAATCGCCCAGGTGGCGAGGCGCCTGCGCGCCCATCCAATCTCGGGCGTGGTGCCTGGCCCCTACGATGGACGGCGCGGTGCAAGCACGATGGGTGTGGTGGGGCTCGTCAACCTCGTCAATGACGCCGGGTTCGATTCAATCGTCTACCAGCAGCTCGACGCCGCCGATCGTGCGCTGATCGACAACGGCGATCCGGCGCCGCTGCTCCGCCTGTACGCGCAGCGACGCGCCTACGACGAGAACTACGAGGTTGCGGCCAACGAGGAGTCTGAGGGCCTGTACCTGTCGGTCATCTGTCTCGACTACCCGCAGCTGTTCAAGATCAGCGACCCAATCGGCCTGCGCGAGCGCGAATATGCGGACGCCGGGGCGGCGCTGCAACCGCGGACCTTCTTCCCGTTCACGACCGATGAGTGGTTATCGATGGACGAGAACACCGAGACCTACGACGCGTGTCTCAAGTGGCCGAGGCCGACTGACGCACAGGCCCCGATCATTCGCAAGCCGCCACTGCTGCCCCATTCGCTGCCAGTGCTGGTGATCGCCGGGGAGTTCGACACGCTCACGCCCCCGGCCGACCATGCGCGCATCCTCAGCTACCTGGGTGGGCACTCGCGCTTCGTAATGGTTGCCAACTCCACGCATGTGGTCGGCGAGGGCGACACGGTCTGTGGCTCACTGCTTCTCAGAGCGTTCGTGCAGCGGCCGAATGCGCTCGAACACCTGGATACGTCGTGCGGGGCGCGAGCACCCGCGATCCATGCCGTCGGCGTGTTCGCCGGCTCTCTCGCCGAGGAGCCTCCGATCAGGCTGGCGCCGGGGCGGGCGGCGTCGGAGAAGGCGCGGAGGCTCGCGGCGGCCGCGATTGCGACGGCCGGGGATGCGTACACGCGCTATTACGCAGCGGTCGGCAACCACGACACCGGGCTGCACGGCGGCACTGTCGCGGTCACGAAGGATGGCCGGCTTCTCACCCTCGATCGAGACCAGCTGATCCCGGGCGTGGCCGTCAGCGGGACGATGGCGCTCAGTCCGTCGAAGAACCCTGTCGATCAGTACGACGTGCTCGCTCACCTGACGACAACGGGCGGTGGCCGGTTGATCGCTCGTTGGACGATCTCGGGCTCACACGCCGTGGCGGCCATCGATGGCACCGTCGCCGGCCGCCCGATCGCCGGGACAACGGCTGCCCCCTGACTCGGCTCTCGTCAACGCCGGAGGCGACGCGGTTTCGCGCCCCTCGCCGTGACCGACCCGATCGACATACTGAGTAAGCGGCATGGGTATGACTCGACGACAGCTGCTGGGGCGAGCGGGAGCCGCCGCCGCCGGCGTGGCCGGGCTGGGGCTGGTTGGCGACCGGTTGGAGATCGGATCGTCCGAGGCGGCGCTGCTCAACGCCGGTGCAAGCGCCGGCGGCGGGCTGACGCGCTTCGTGACCAGGCCGGACCTGACGCCTCCAGTGGTCAACGTCAGCCGCGCCGCCCTGGGGACCGACGGGGGCTACACCTTCATGAACGCTCCGTGGACGAACGAATCGCACGGCGGCTCGTTGATCCGCGACGCCACCGGCGACCTCGTCTGGATGAGGCCCAACGCTCCTCGCCACCACCGCATGGACATCAACGCCCAGACCTACCGCGGTCAGCCCGTGCTGACCTGGTGGGAGGGAGCCATAACGGACAACGGCTATGGCCTCGGCGTCGGAATGATTGCCGACACGTCCTACCGCACGACCCACGTTGTGCGGGCGCACCACGGGCTCCAGGCCGATCTGCACGAGTTCAACCTCACCTCCCAGGGCACCGCCCTGATCACCGCTTACCGAACGTCGGTCGCTGACCTGTCGGCCGTCGGCGGGCCGGTCCGCGGCTACGTGCTGTCAGGCGTCGTTCAGGAGCTCGACATCGCGACGGGGGCGCTGCTGTTCGAGTGGGACAGCCTGGATCACGTGCCGCTGGCTGAGAGCCGACAGGTGTTCGCCGGGGGCACTCCAAGCGACCCCTACGACTACTTCCACATCAACTCGATCGCGGTCGCGCCCGACGGCGATTTGCTCGTCTCCTCACGCAATACCTGGACCGTGTACAAGGTCGCTCGGCCGGCCGGCAGAATCGTCTGGCGGCTGGGAGGCAAGCGGTCCGACTTCCAGCTCGGCCCTGGCGTGGAGTTCTACTGGCAGCACCACGTGCGCCCGCACGGGGCGACGACGCTGACACTTTTCGATAACGGCGCGTCGCCGCCATACGAACCACAGTCGCGGGCGCTGATCCTGCGCCTTGACCCTGCGGCGAGACGGGTCCGGCTGGTCCGCGCGTTCACCCATCCCAATCCTCAGATCCTGGCCCACGCGATGGGCAACGCTGAGTTGCTGCCCGATGGCGGGATGTTCGTCGGCTGGGGCGCCGCTCCCTGCTACTCCGAGTTCGCCGCCGATGGTTCGCTCGTGATGGACGCGGTCATGCCCGTAGGCAATCCGTCGTACCGCACCTTCAGTCGACCTTGGACCGGCGATCCGACCGAGCGCCCCGCAGCCGCGGCCACCGCCCGCTCTGATGGGGCGACTGTCTACGCGAGCTGGAACGGCGCAACCAGGGTGGCGTCGTGGGGTCTTCTGGCCGGCAAGCGACACTCGTCCCTTGCATACGTCGGCTCGGCTCGACGTACGGGGTTCGAGACCGCCATCGCCGCGGCGAACGTTGGGCCCTACTTCGCCGTCGAGCCGCGCGACGCGTCCGGGCACGTCCTCGGCGTGTCTGCGACGGTGCCGCTGGCGTCGTGACCCGGGACGCTGCCTGCTGCTGCGTCGCGCCCAGATGTGAATCCGGCTCAACCGCACGCCCGCCCCGACGGGGCGGACCGAGCTAGCCACGGCCACGCCTGCCGACACCAGAACAGTACGGGCAGGCGTTCCAGCAGGTTCTTGTTCCAGACCATGATGATGTTCCCGTGCACGTGGTATGTGGCGGCCGGAGGCCCGTACTCCTTGGCGACGACGGCGTACGACAGGCAGGTCGTGCAGCCCTGGTCCGGCGAGGCGATCACAAAGTTGGCGTCGTGGAGATGCGGGTCATACCAGGACGCGTCGGACTCCCAAGCCGTGGTCACGAGCTGACTCCCGTAGCGCCGGACCGGCCGCACCCGGACCTGGTCACCGCTGGCCACGGTCTCGATGCCTGCGCCCCAGAAGCCGGCCAGACCGTAGCTGAGGTGATGCGTCCTCAGCCAGGTGGCAAGAGGCACGCCGGGGTTGGCTGCCGGCGGCTGGCTGGCGTTGTGGATCATGATCCCGATGTAGCCGGCCAGGAGGAGAGCCAGCGCCGGGAGCAGGCCTCGGCGCAGTGTCCGGCCGCCGAGTACCGGGCCGGCCAGTACCCGGCCGGCCAGCACCGCCCCGATCGGCAGCAGGCCGACGATCTCGTTGGTCTCGGTCTGGGTGCTGACCAGGTATGCGGCGAAGACGAGGGTGAACGCGATCGTGAGCATCTGGACGATCAGATCGTTGTCCCGCCATAGCCGCCGGATCCCGATGCAGACCGCCACCACAGCCAGCAGAAACCCGATCAAGTGGACCAGGGCGGGAAACGGAGCGGAGGCGGCGGGCGGGCCCAAGAAGTCGGCGCCGAAGATATTCAGCAGGTTGGTGAGCTGCCTCCCCAGCACCGTCGACAACGCTGACACGGTCTTGAACTCGGCCACCGGGGTCCTGACGTGGAAACCGCCGGCGTCGTTGATTAGGTACAGCACCAGTCGAGCGGCCACGGCGGAGACCAGCGCGCCGGCGGCCAACAGGGCGTCATACCACTGCCCGGCAATCGCGCCACGGCGCCGGTACATCCGGATGGAGCAGGCCAGAGCCAGCGGCAGGGCGCCTTCGAACAGCACGAGTGTGTCCGCGATCTGCGCCCAGGTGAGCAGCGCGGCGACCAGCAGAGGCACCCACCAGCGCGGACGTACCCGATCGAGCACCAGGTAGATGGTCAGCAGTGGAACATGAGTTCCCATGTGATCGGGGTTGCCCAGCAGCCAGTGGGTGGCCGAGCCGAGCGACGGCGCCAACATGATCCCGCCGGCAATCAGCATCCGAACCGCGGCCTCGCGGCCAGTGGCCCGGCCCTTGGCCAACAGCGCCGCGAGCAGGAGCGTCAGCGTGTAGCTCAGCGCGGCGGCCACGTGCACGGTCTCGACGTTGAGTCCGTGGAGCATCTCCACCAGCATGTACTCGGGCAGCTCGGTCGTGTAGAACGACACGTCCGACAGGCTCCAGCCGTGCAGCAGGAGATTGCCGTGCAGCATGTCCCAGGCCTGGAGGGCCTGCCCGCTGCTCTCAGAGCTGGCGGGGGCCGTGCTGGCCTGGGCCAGGAAAGCGAAGAACAGCAGCAGTCCGCACACGACGAACAGCGCCACGCCGAGCCAGCGGCCGCGAACCCAGGCCAGCCCGCCCGGCGCGGCCGGGGACTCCGTCAAGCCGTACGAGGCGTCAGGCCGCGCCTCGGGGCCGGCCTCCAGCGCGCCGTTAGCGCCGGCAGCCCGGTCGAGCTCGAGCATGCCCGGAGCCAATCTCGTCACTCTGCCACGCCATCCGGCAAGCCAATCGTGGCAACCTAAACCTCCGCCCGGACGCTGGGTGGAGGTGCGCTGCTGTTAGAGCTCGGACGGAGGCCGGTCTGCGCCCCGGCCTCGCCTTACGGCGGCAGCACACGGGGGAAGATGAACGTAAACCACGCTGTTGCCAACAGCAGCAGCACGTTTACGCTCTGGAGCAGCCAAAGACGCCGGCCGCTGACGTACGTGCCGACGACCAGAACGGCTGGGAATGCCGTGATCAACATCCGCGAGTTCGGTGGCACGCGCTCCGTGCAGACCGAGATCAGTGCGACGCCGACGGTCCAGGTCAGGGCCTCGAGCGAAAGGGATCGGCGCTTTCTGAACAGCAAAGTCAGGAGGACTACCAAGACGGCTGCACCGGCCAGGCCGCCGATCGGAGGACCGAGCACTCGCGGTGTGGCATGTGCGGTTCGCCAGATCAGTCTCTGCACTTGATCTGCCAGCGATGCAAGATTGAATCCCTCTCCCCACGAGCGATGCTGGGCGATCAACGTGGCGAACGGCGTACCAGTGTGTGCCCACAGAAACGTGGCAAACGCAGCCACGCCGGTCAGAGAGAGCACGGGCGCTACAAGGCTCCGCCGTCCGGCGCGGCTGTCCCACCCGCAGCTGCGAAGCTCTCGCACAGCGGCAACGCCGCAGACGGCGATCAGGACGAGTCCCTCAGGCTCGGTCGCCGTGGCGAGTCCGGCCAGTGTCCCCGCCAGCACCCACCGTCGATTTTGAAGCGCGAGGATGCACGCGGCGACCAACGGCAGCATCAATCCTTCGGCGTAGGCCATCGAGAACACCACCGAACCCGGGAACAGGCAGAAGATCGCCACCGCGCGTCGGCCCGCTGCCTCGCCCCACCACCCGGTCGCCAGCCGGTGGACGAGCACGGCGGCGACGAGACCGCCGACTCCGGAGATGATCACGCCGGAGAGGTAGATCACCGACATGAAGTTGGACGGTCCGCCGAGATGGACCAGCACACCCGCGAGTCGCCGCACGAGCAGCGGATATAACGGGAAGAACCCGAGCGTGCTCTCCGCCGCCCCGGGCGGGTGCGCGGGATAACCGTGATACGCCAGCCGGCTGTACCACTGACCGTCCCAGTTGGTGAGCTCGAGAATCAACGAGCGGTGATGGACGGATCCCTCCACGACCGCCAGCACGAGTACCAACGCTCGGCTGCCCAGGTACACGAGCACCGGCCAGCGCAACGACGCGACGGAAGCCAGCAGCCGGTCCCGCGACGAGGCGGGTGGCCAGGCAACCGCGCCGGCCGGGGCAGACGTGGACTCCACAGCCCGGCGAGGCTAGGGGGCGAACCGGACGGAGCCCGCACCGGCGGTCCTACGAGCCCGGTGCAGTGTCCGCTGCGGTCCCATGAACGTCCGGCTCGTGCAACAGAATGGCGCCGGTCGATGCGGATCGTGGCAATCGCCGAGGCGAATAACCAGCGCAGGTTTCTTGCCCGTTGCCTCGAGCACCGACCGGGCTTCCCCCACGTACGGACGCCCGTGCTCGGCGATCGTTTCGCGATAGCTGCGAGGCCGGAGGTCAGCGCCGCCTGACTGGCGGTCGTTGGGAGTACGAGCTGTCGGCGATCTCCCGCACAGCGCAGTCGTTGCAAGCAGGCGTCGCCCGCGTCCGCCCGCTGACCCAGCCACGCCGGCTCACCCTGGTAGACGTCAGCATCCTCCTGACCACGGCGCTGGCGCTGGGTCTGCGCATTTACCAGCTCGCCAGGCCCAACTACCTCTCCGGCCCCACGCAATACGACGACGGCGCCGACTTCGGGAGCGCGCTCCGGCTACTGCAGGGGTCGCTTCCGTACCGCGACTTCGTCTTTGTACAGCCGCCAGGGATCGCGCTGCTGCTCTCACCAGTGGCGCTGCTGACGAAGGCGATTGGAACCGATGGCGGGCTGGCCGTGGCCAGGATCCTGACCGTATGCGCAAGCGCGGCCGGTGTCTTGCTGCTAGGTCGGCTCGTGCGGCATCGCGGGCCGTTGGCCACCACCCTGGCGTGCGGGATCCTGGCGGTCAATCCGGACGGCATCCTCGATGCCAGCACGGTGTTCCTCGAGCCGTGGCTGGTGCTGGCCTGTCTCGTGGGCGCGTCGCTGATGTTCGAGGGCGATCAGTTGACCTCGAGCCGGACGCGACTGGCGCTCGCCGGCATCGCCTTCGGCGTCGCCGGCACGATCAAGGTGTGGGCGATCCTTCCAGTGCTCGTGCTGGTGTGGCTGGTGTGGCGAGCCGGCGGTCGCCGAAGCATTGCTGCCTATGTCAGCGGCGTGGCAGGCGGCTTCGTAGTCCTGGTGCTGCCGTTCGTCGTGATCGCCCCCCACGCGTTTTTCAACGACGTCGTGGTAGCGCAGGTGTCCCGAATCGACGTCGCCCGGGTTCCGCTGATCTTGCGCCTGGCGAGCCTGTCCGGGATCACCGGCTTGCTCCAGTTCCGTCATCTGAGCGCGGGGGAGGCCAAAGTGATCTTGGCCACCGCTGCGGTCGCAGGACTCCTGTTGGCGTGGGCGGCTCGTACCGTCGTGCGGAGCCCCCGTTCGATGCCGACCCTCGATCGGTTCGCGATCGGGACCTTGATGGTGGTCCTGCTGGCGTTGCTGTGGCCGGCCGATTACTACCCCCATTACGCGGGCTTCTTCGCCCCTTTCCTCGGCCTCGCCGTCGGCCTCTCCGCCGCAGGGCTCGTAAGCGCGCTGGTCCCCGCGTCGGTTTGGCGGCTGACAGTTGCGGCGGCGATCGGGATCGCGATCATGGCGGGCGTCCGGCTCGAGTACGAGGCGAGCGTGGGTAGGTCCACGCTGACCGCCTGGGTCGATCGGCTCGTACCCCCGGGTTCATGCGTCCTCACCGACAGCGCAGCACTGACGATCGCCGCCGATCGCTTCATATCCACTGATCCGGGATGCTCCAAGATGGTCGACGCTTTCGGGACGTCCCTCGCCCTCAATGGCGGCCGAAATGGCCTCATGGCCTCGAGTGCCGACGTGTCGCTGGATGCCGTTTGGCTGTCAGGCCTGCGGCGGGCTGCATTCGTGTGGCTCCAGTGCGGGCCTCCGGCTGCCCCGTTCTGCGATCGGCGCGGCTCGACCAACCGTCTGATCCCCTGGACACCGGAGATCCTGGGCTACTTCAGGCGCCATTTTCGTGCTCTCGCGACAGGCCCGGGTCCGCTCAACGCGCTGGCACGTCTATACGTCCGGGATCCGGGTTGAGCCCGCGCGCCGGTGACGCGGTCGAGCTCGTGCTACCTCGGCAAGCAGATCAGTCCGCGGGCTCCAACACGAACACCGGGATCTCCCGGTCGGTCTTGGTCTGGTACTCGGCGTAGGCCGGCCAGACCGCTACAGCGCGGTTCCACCAGGTCGCGCGCTCCTCGCCGGAGAGTTCGCGCGCCGTGTAGTCGCGCTTGGCGGCTTCGTCCTGGAGTTCCACCAGCGGATGCTCGACGAAATTGCGATACCACGCGGGATGCTCGGGTGCTCCACCCTTAGATGCGACCGCCGCATAGACGCCATCGTGTTCGACCCGCATAACGGGGTTCTTGCGCAGCTTGCCGGACCTGACGCCCAGCGAGGTGATGACGACGACCGGCACGCCCCTGAGCGTCGTGCCCTTGGTCCCACCTGAGGCTTCGTACTCGGCAACTTGGTCGCGCACCCACTCCGCCGAGCTCGGCTCATATTCGCCTTGTAGCGGCATCGCTTCTCCTTTGAGCTAGTTCACCAAATAGGTTAGAAGCCCCGCGTGCCGCCCGCCGCCCGCCGTTCGCTGGACGCTCTTCGGCCCTGCCGGCCAGGCTCATTACCATGGACGTGTTAGCGGACAGAGAGTGCCGGGGAGATAGGAGAAGACAGATGCCAGTGATCAAGGCCAGTGCGATGCCGACCGGGCACCTCGAGGGTGTCGGGTACGAAGCGACGACCTCGCTGATCCTCGACCATTCAGATCCCGGTGATGGCCCCAGGCTCCACAAGCACCCCTACGACGAGTCGTGGGTCGTGATCGAGGGCACCGTCATCTTCCAGGCCGGCGATCAGCAACTCGAGGCCGGGCCTGGGGACATCGTGATCGTCGCCGCGGATATGCCGCACAAGTTCACCAACTGCGGCACCGAGCAGGCCTACCTCGTCTGCATCCATGCCAATCCCACGTTCGAAACGGAGTGGCTCGAATGACCGCCGGGACGGAGGTGAGATCACGTCACGCGGGTACGGCGGCGTTCGGAGATCCCCGCCAGGAGCACGCTGAACTCGAACAACAGGTACAGCGGGAGCGTCTCGAGCAGCATCGTTATTGCGTCGCCGGGTAACACCGCTGCAACCAGGCCGCAGGCCAGCACGGCGTAGCGGCGGTTATGACGCAGCTGCCTGGGTGTCACCAGGCCAGCACGGGTGGCGGCGATGATCGCCACCGGGACCTGGAACAGAAGCCCCATCGCCAGCAGCGTGGTGGCCGCGAACTTGTAGTACTGGCTGGCCTGAACAAGAACGTTGAATTCGCCGCTGTTGAAGTTCTGAAAGAAGTGCAGAGCGGCGGGGAGAACGACGAAATAGCCGAAGCTGACCCCAGCGGCAAACAGGACTGGAATCGCGCATGTGATCGGAGCCATCCGTCGTCGCTGCGCCGGGTCAAGCGCGGGCATGCAGAAGCCGTAGGCCTGCAGCAGCAGGACAGGGAGTACGAGGATCAGGGCGAAGATCAGGGTGACGGTCAGGGTGGTGGTGAACGGCTCCCCGATCCCGAGGGTCACCGGTCGGTCGCCGCTGGGGGGTGCGGACAGCCGTGTGACGTCGCGCTGGAGACTCCGCTGAACGTTGTACAGCGTCGACCGCGTGGCCGGTGACTGCTGTTCGGCTCTAAGCAACCCCGCGACCGTCCCCACCTGCTGGGCGACGTCGCGTGCGCTGCGCTGCACCGAGTACGTCGCCCCCAGCGGACCATGGCCGTCGCGAACCTGCTGCTGGGTGTTGTGCGCGAGGGGCCTATTGATCAGGTTCAGCAGCTCATGGTTCTGCCAGAAGCAGATGCAAAACGCCACGGCGACCGCCACCAGCGAGACGATCAACCTAGTTCGAAGCTCGTCGAGATGGTCGATAACGCTCAGATGGTCGTCGTGGCGTACCGGCCTGATCCTGGTCGACCCGAGTGCGCTTGACATCTGCATGACGTGTTCCTTCGGGCTGCGCGGCGCGCTACCTAGGCGGCCGGGCGTGCGGAGGTCGACTCGCCGGCTGGCACGCTCGCCCGCTGAGGCGAGGGCTCGGTGCTGTAAACGTGTACCTGTTCATCACTACTGGAGCTACTCGCTTCGGTCAGGTGCGTCGTGTTTGGCTCGCCGCTGATCGAGTCCTTGAACCCGCGCAGTCCCTCGCCCACCGACCTACCCATCTCCGGTAGGCGCTTGGCGCCGAACACGAGGAGCAGGAGGACAAGCACGAAGGCAATATGGATGGGGTTGTCAAGTCCGAGCATTTTGGGGGTCTCCTATCGGTTGAATTTCGCTGAGTGGCGCCGGGAGTTGGTGCCGCCGCGGCGTCCTACTTCTCGATCAACGGCCCAGCGGCCTTAAGCACGGCAGCCTTGCTGAGCGGCTTATCGAAGGCGCCATCGGGCGTGATCTTCGATCCCGTGAGGAGCGCGATCGCGGCGGCGTGTCTCGCCTCGACTTGCACGATCGAGCCGGCTGCGGCCAGATACTGTTTGTTCATCAGCGACGGGCCGGCGCCGTTGTAGGCGCCGACGCCGACGTTCTCCAGCGTGTAGGCGAGCTTCAGAAACGACGCTTGGTTGTTCACCGGAAACGAGAACATCGGCCGCTTGACGGGCTTCGCGCCAGCGCCGGTGATGGCCTTGCTCAGCGCGGCCATATGCTCGGCCTCCTCGTCGCCGAACGAGCTGGCGAGGGATTTCGCCTGGCCGCTGAGGCCCACGCTCTTACCCTTGTCTTGGTAGAAGGCGGTCTCGAGGTACTCGAGTGTGAGCGCGAAATTGAGGATGTCAACATCACTGCTTCCGCTGGCAGCCAGCGCGCTGCTCACGTAGGGAGCAACCGCGGTGGCGCCATATGCGGCACCGGCGGCGATCGCTCCTCGCAGGATGAAGCTTGCACGGCTGATGCCGTGGACCTCAACCGCGCCCAGTTCGGGACTGACAGATTCCGACTTGCTCATCTTTGTGCTTCCTCTCTTGCGAATTCAGCTATCCGAGCCGGAGCTAGGCGATGAACGGCTTGACGACCGCCAGTACCTGCGCCATGGTCATCGGCTTCGCGAACGCGCCATCGGGCGTCGGCGACTTCGTGATCAGCGTGTTGAGCGTCGCCGCGTGGCGAGCCTCGATCGTGTGGATGGATAGCGCGGCGGCGAGGATCTCCCGGCTCTGGATGTTCCCAGCCTGGCCGAGGTAGGCGGCGGCGCCGAGATTCTCGATCGTCGCGGCCAGCTTGGCCACCGATGGCGCGCTCCCGAGCGGGAACTTGCCCGTTGGCTCGGTCGCCGGCGTACCAAGGTTGGTTGCCACCTGCTTGAGCGCAATCACGTGCTGATCCTCCTCAGCCCCGAAGGACTTCAGGAGCGACAGGGTGTTGCCATGGAACAGACCGCTCTTGGCTACCTTGGCGTAGAACTGTGCCTCGAGGTACTCGAGCGTCAGCGCATAGTTGACGACCCTCAGGTCACCCGATCCCCCGCCGGACGAGGTCGCGGAGGCAGCGGTTGAAGAGGCCGTTCCGGTTGAACGGGAAGAGCTCGACGAACCACCGCAGGCGGCGATGAAGGCCGCCAGTCCGGTCGCGGCCGCTCCGGCGCCCATCTTCCTGCCTGCCATCCTTAGGAACTGCTTGCGTTCGAGGTCGTCCCGCGCGAGTCGTTCGACGACACCGTCGGTCGGCCGCTCGGGTTCTGTCTTAACGGGGTCGGTCATCGAGCCTCCTTCGATTTATCCCCCGGCAGTATTTGGATTCAGGGGGTCTACGGAGACCGGCTCGCATTGGATCATGTGATCCGCATCGATCCAGGTGCCGTATGTCACATGCGCCATGCCCCCACGATCTCGATGCGCCCTTGCCACCATCGTGGTGGCTCTGTCACTTATGGTCACGGCGTGCGGGTCGAGCTCTGTGGGCTCGACCTCCACCACGACCTCGACCACGACCTCGACCACGCGTTTGAGCCCGGCCAAGGTCAGGGTCGCGATCCGCAACTACGCCTATCTCCCGGCGAGCATCACCGTCGCCCCGGGTACCAAGGTCGTGTTCACGAACCATGACCAGACGGCGCACACCGCCACCAGCACTGATCAGCACCTTGACACTGGGACGGTCGAACCGGGTCGCAGTGCCACCGTCGAGCTCGCCGCGCCTGGCGTGTACAGATACATCTGTCAGTTTCACCCCTTCATGCACGGAACCGTCGTGGTCAAGTAGGCGACCGGAACCGATCGACCGGTCGTCCTCAGCCTGCGACCGGTCGGTCCTCAGCCTCGGCGGTCTCTGGGGCTATGCGCTGCTTCGCCGCCGCTTCCCGCTGGGATCAGAGCCATCAGGTGGTGCATGGCTGGGCCGTCGCATAGGATCCGGGTTGTGCTGCTGACTCTGGGGAGTCGGGCTCGTCGCTTACGCGCGCTGGCGATCGCTGCTGGTTGCGTGTTGGCCGTGTGCTGCGTCGCGGCCGTACCCGCGGCTGCGTCGCACACGCGCTACTGGCTTGTGTCGGGCTCGCTTGCCGGGAGCTATTCCGACGCCGTGAGCTGGGTTAACTGCCGGAGCACGGGCGCGACCGGCACCGCGCGCGAAAAGCTCAAGCTGGGCGTCAGGATCTCCACACCGCATGCAGCGGTCTACGAAGGGACCGGCATCGCGCTGGCGTTGGCGATGAGGTCTGGCGGTAGCGTGAACATCAGCGGCTCGTATCCGCCGCGTCATGTGGACATCGACGGAAACGAGACCGGCTGCAGCGCCGAGCGCAGCTTTCACTGCAACGGATCGGTCGTGAGCCGTAACAACTCCCGCATCACGCGCGTGCAGATGGTGTTCTTGCCGCGGGGCGGGGCGGCCGTTAAGCGAATTCAGCAGGGCGGCGGGTTCTTCGTCGAGAGCATGTCGCTTCGCTACCCGGATGCCGGCTCGATCTGCTCGCCCGAGAGCACCGCCCCCGTGCTGGCGGGGCCGATGCTCGGACTCGCGGACACGTTGATCGAGCCGGACGCACTCGGCGAAGACGATCAGCGACCGAACGACCTGGTCAAGATCCCGCGGTCCCGCCTGGGCGGCACGAAGGCGTTCACCGTCAAGCACAGCGCCGGGCCGGACGGAGGCTGCACTCGCCGTCGGGTGGACACTTTCTACACCAAGTGCAGCGAGACTGGGCGCATCACCCTCACGCTGCATTTCACGCCCGCGCACGGGCATTGATCGCCGCGACCGCAGACCGACGCGCTTCACGATGCGATCGTGCTGGGCGCCTTGTCGCGCGCCTGTGCGAACGCGTCGCGATGCGTCGCGATCCACTCCTTGGCCGTTGTCGGCGGCTGGCCGGTGAGTTCCCTGTAGGTGTCGGTCCGTGCCTGAGCATCACCGTTACGCCAGGCTCGGAAGTGGCAGATGACGCCGATCTCGGCCTGCTCGGTCGTCATGCCGGCTTCCTGGACCAGCATCCGCTCGAGCTCCTCGTCTGGGACGTCGAGGTACGGGATCGACCGCCCCGTAGCCGTCGAGAGCATCTCGCAGAGCTCGGCCAGCGTCAGCAGCTGCGGCCCGGTGATCACGTAGTTGCGGCCGTTCTCATGACGATCCGCCAGCACGACCGCGCCCGCGCGGGCGACGTCGTCGGCAGCGACGTGCGCAACCTTGCCCTCGCCGGCTGAGGAAACGACCGCGCCCACCGCTTCGATCCACGGAATCATCGACAGCAGGCTCGTCTCCAGCACCGACGTGGGCGATAGCAGCGCCCACTCGAGCCCGGACTGGCGAATCGCCTCGACGCTGGCGTCGTGGAGCGCGCCCAGCGGGTCGCCGTGGTGCTCTACCGCGCCGTAGAGCTTGACGATGCGACGGACGCCGGCCCGCTGCGCCGCATCCAACACGTTCCGCTCGCGCGCTTTGACGCGCTCGTCCATCGGCGAGACCAGGAACACGGTGTCGACACCGACCATCGCCTGATCCAGCGTCTCCGGGCGATCCATGTCCGCGACGACCGGATCGAGTCCGTGCCGCATCAGCTGTTCCGCGCGTCCTGGGTTGGAGGTCATCGCGCGGAGCGGAGCGCCGCGCTCGGCCAGCTGACCGCAGACACCGCCGCCGAACATCCCCGTCGCGCCCGTCACCAAGATCATGATCGCTATCCCCTCTCCCGAGTCTGACTCTCCCCAGCGTGATCGTCACCTCGGGCGATCCTCTTTAGCCGGGATCGAACTCTGCGAGGACTGATGCGGCGAACAAGCCGGGCGTCCTGCTCAAACCGACCAGAAAGCGTCGCTCTCCGCCGGCAGCGCTTCGACCATCCACCACTCGACGACGAGACCGTCTCGGACGAACAGGCAGTGTGCCGCGTGATTGTGGAGCGTCCTGTCTCCTCGAGCCGCGTTGACCTCGACCATCACCAGCACCATGTCGGGCCGGGGCGCCACCAGCTGGGTGACCTCGAGCTTGAACTGCGTGTCGGCCAGGGGCATTGCCGCGACGCGTCTGACGTATTCGTCGGCACCGACGTCGTCGACACCGCCCTCGCTGTTGGTGATGTGAGCGCGGAGCTCGTCGGCGAGCAGCGAGCGCAGTCGTGCTGTGTCGGCCTGGGAGAAGGAGTCGATCAGCTCGCGCGCAACCGTCTCGGCGTTCGCTGGAGTTGACACGACAACCAGACTAATGGCCCGCTCGCCGGCGTTGCGGCGGCAGACCGACTCGCGGCGATAGGGGCGGATGCGTTCGGGCCTGCGGAGCCGTCCGCAGCGGGGTTGAGAATCGACCGCATGTCGAACATCCCAGAGCGTCCGCGTGGCCCGATAGTGATCCTCGGCATGCACCGGTGCGGGACCTCGCTGGTCACGAAGCTGGTCAGCGAGATGGGGATCGACCTCGGCCCCGAGAGCGGGCTGATCCCGCCCCATCCCGATGACAATCCGGCAGGGTTCTTCGAGCGCTGGGAGATCTGGTCGATCAACGAGCAGCTCCTCGATGCGCTGGGCGGTTCGTGGTGGAGCCCTCCCGTCGTCGGGTCCGGCTGGGAGAAGAGCCCGGAGCTCGAGCCGTTCCGCAACCGTGCGCGGGCCGAGCTCGCGCGGTTCGAGTCCGCCCGGTGGGCGATCAAGGACCCGCGACTGTCGATCACGTTGCCGTTCTGGCGCCCGCTGATCGGACCGGCTCAGTACATCGTCTGCATCCGGCATCCGGCGGAGGTGGCGGCGTCGCTGCGGCGGCGATCCGAGCGACCTCCGGCCGAGCCGCCCCAAGGGTTCGCGGAGCGCGATTGGGCGGACCTGTGGCTCGCGTACTCCAAGTCCGCGCTCAAGCACACCGCTGGCAGCCCACGGTTGCTGGTCGATCATCGCCGGGTGCTCACCGGTGGCCGCCGTGAGGTCGATCGCCTGGCCGACTTCCTGGCGGTCCCCGAGTCGCGTCGGCCGGCGCCGGCGGCGGTAGTCGATCCGGCGCTGTGGCGACAGCGGGCCGGGGCGCCGTCGGGGGCCGCGCCACTACGCAACCGCTGGATGTATCGCCGTTGCTTCCGTGCGGCGGCGCGGCCGCCGAGGCGGACCGGGCGATTCGGCGGGATGCGTGCGCCCGTCCGCGTGTGATGCGGGTCATCGCGATGATCCAGGCCTATAACGGCGAGCACTTCGTCGCCCGCTGCATCGAGCACCTGCGAACCCAGGGCGTCGGCGTCTACCTGATCGACGATGCCTCGACCGACGCGACCGTCAGCATCGCCGAGCGGTATCTGGGCCGGGGCGTGATCGAAATCGAGCGGCTGGCGCCGCACGAGGACCACAACTGGCGCGAGATATGTGCACGCAAGGAGCGCCTTGCGGCGGAGCTCGATGCCGACTGGCTGATCCACCACGACATCGACGAGATCCGGGTCTCGCCAAACCCCCGGCAAACGCTGTCCCAGGCGCTCGAAGAGTTCGATCGCGCCGGCTTCAACGCCGTCAACTTCCTCGAGTTCACGTTTACCCCAACGCGCGAGGCCCCCGACCACGACCACCCTCAGTTCGAGCACACGATGCGCTCCTACTACCCGTTCGCGCCTGGATTCCCGCATCGGCTCGGGGCCTTCAAGCGCCAGGACGGGCCGGTTGAGCTGGGGTGGTCGGGTGGCCATCGAGTCCGCTTTGAAGGTCTCGCGATGGCGCCGCGGTCGCTGTACATGCGCCACTACCTGTACCTCAGCCGCGCCCACGCAATCGAGAAGTACGTGCATCACCGCCCGTTCGCGGAGGAGACGCTGGCTCTCGGCTGGCACGGGTTCCGGCCGCGATTGCGCCCCGAGATGATCGAGCTTCCACCGAAGCGTCTGCTCCGAACCTATGAGAGCGACGCGCGGCTCGATCCCTCGAGCCCGCGCCGGACCCACCTGCTCGACGATCTGGTGCGGGCGGCCGCTGCCTGACGCGAGTGCCGTGAGTCATTAATTCGATGCACCGAATTTCGACTCACAACACTAGGTGCGCTCGACCATCGCCTGTAGCCGGCGCCGTGCGCCGGGGCCCGAGAGCGAGAGCTTTGCGTACGCGTTCGACAGGTGGGTCTCGACGGTCTTGACGCTGACGTACAGGGTCTGGGCGATCTCGGGGTTCGAGCGTCCCTCCGCGGCGAGCCTCACGATCCGCCGCTCGCTCGCCGTCAGCGAGCCGAAGCCGGAGCGTGCGAGCTGCCGCGGCCGTGCTCCGGCCGCGACCAGCTCTTCCCTGGCTCGACTCAACAACCGCTCGGCACCGCATCCGAAAGCGAGCTCCGCGCCCGCCTTCAGCGGCTCTCTTGCGTCAGCGCGCCTGCCGCTTCGGCGCAGCGCCGCTCCGAGCTCGATCAGTGATCTGGCCCGCTCGCAGCGTGCGGAGGTGTCCTGCAATGTCGCGACCGACGCCCGCAGGATCTCGATCCCATCATCGCCGCCGCGAAGCAGGCCGTCGGCCCGCAGCGTGACGCCGATCGGGCGCGCGACGCCGATCCCTCGCGCCTGCATCAGCTCGTCAGAGACGAGCGCTAGCGCCTCGTCGCGGTCCGCGGGCGCCAGGTTGAGCGCGAGCTCCGAGCGCCACGGCTCGTGCAGCGGACCGAACCCGAGCCCGTCGAAGACCCGCCCGGCAGCACGCAGGTCCTGCGCGGCGCCGGCGCGCTGGCCACGCATCCCCCGCACGCGGGCACGTACCAGCAGTGCCCAGGCGCCGCCAGCCACCTCGGTGAAGCCGGGAGGCAGCTCGACGGACTCGATCATCGTCGCCAGGTCGTCCTGGTCCGGGCGCTCGAGGATGACGTCGCTCATCCACCACAGCGCCGTCACGAGGAATAGGAGCATCCCGTGCGCTTGCGTTGTCTCAGCGGTCGGGCGCAAGATCTCCTCCGCCCGGACCAGGTTGCCCTGCCGCGCGGCCACCCACCCCCGGATGCCTTCGGCCGCGAGGACGTTCGAGAGCGATCCCTGGCTTCGGGCAGCGGCCTCGACGTAATCGGCGAGTTCCTCCGCACGGTCGTACGCTTCGACCGCGACGAGCGCGCCCAGGAGCTCCGCCGGCGCCCACGCCCCGGCGCCACGCTCGGCCACCAGTCGACCGTCGCCGAACGCCTGCTCACACAGGGGCACGACGGTTTCGAGCTCCTCCCCGCGCAGAGCGTAGGTCAGCGCGAGCAGCGCCGACAGCGCTCGCGACGGCCACGCGTCTTGCCTGCTCAGCGCGAGCAGCCTCTGCCGATCGGCCCACAGCTCGGGGGCGAGTGACGGATCGAACGCGAACGTGACAGCTCGCGCGACCTCGAGCTCGAGTGCGAGCTCCGGATCGCTCCCATCGAGCTCCGCCAGCGCGGCGAGCACCGTTTCGACCGATGCCTGGAAGTGGCCGGAATGAGTCAGGATCTCCGCGAGCGCGAGCGCAGCGACCGCGCGCTGGCGCGGATCCTGTGCCAGCCCGTGGGCCTCGCGCAGGACCTCGATCGCAGCCGGATTGCGGCGCGTCACCTCGACCTGCCCCAGCCGGAGCAGCAGCGCGGCTCGCGACGGCTCGGGCGCCTGCTCCCGCAGGGCTCGCCGGAGCAGGTCGACCGCGACCTCGGGGGCGTCCCGCGCAAGCGCGTCGTCGACCGCGGCCAGGAGGGCCGCGACAACATGCGTGGACCCGGTCGGGCGAACCGCAGCGAGATGCGCCGCGCGTAAGCCCACTGATGCGTGAGCCACGCTCAGCACTTCCGCCGCGCGCGCGTGAAGCTCGTCGCGCTGGATGACGGTCAGGCTCTCGTACAGCGAGTGGCGAACGAGCGGGTGGATCCATTCGAACGGATCCTCGCGCGCGAGGATCTCGACGCGACGCATCGCCCGGGCGGCGTCAGCGGCGCGCGCAGGGTCAATCCCGGCGACCGCGGCGGCGTGCTCGATCCGACCGCTCGCGCCGAGTACCGCCATCGCCCGCGCCAGCTCTGGCGCGTCGGGACCCAGCGCCCCCAGGCGTCCGAGCACGCGATCGGCGACACCGGTGACACCGGTGCCCCTGATCGTCTCGATCTGAGGCCGGGTGCCGTTGGCGGATGCCAGCGTGCGCAGCAGTTCGCGCAGGTAGAAGGGGTTGCCGGCGCTCGCCTTCCAGAGAGCATCGCTGAGCTGATCGTCGGCGTCGCCGATGGTTGCGCGGACCACCTCGGCGACTCCGTCGCGGCTGAGCGATGCCAGCTCCAGGCGGTGCGACCCGGGAGCCGACTCGACCGCGCGCACCAGGTCGGCGGCCGGGGTCGGTTCACCAGGCCGCGTCGCGACCAGCAGCAGCACCGGCAGCTCGACGATCCGCCCGGCGAGGTAGTTGAGCGCGCGCAGCGACGGCGCATCGGCCCAGTGGAGGTCGTCGACCGCGAACAGCACCGGCCGCCGCGCCGCGACCCCGGCGGCGAGCCAATACAGCGCGTGCAGCGAGGCAAAATCGCCGTCCGCGAGGCCGCCCGGTTGCGTCGGCGCATCGAACACGAGCCGCCGAGCTCCTGCGGCGGCACCTGCGAGGAGGCGGTCGCGCACGTCGGCCGGTGCCGCGACCAGCAGCGGCTCGAACAGCTGGCGAGCCACCCCGAACGGCAGCGCCTCCTCGAGCTCCGATCCGCGTGCCCGGCAGACCGTGCTGCCGCGGTCCCGAGCGGCGTCGGCAGACCTCGCCAGCAGCGTGCTCTTGCCCGTCCCCGCCGCGCCCGCGACCACCATCAGCGACCCCTCGCCGTTCCTGGTTGCATCGAGCGCCTTGCCGACCGCGGCGAGCTCGCCCTCACGCTCCACCAGCTTCGAGCGCTCAGCCATTTCGAAGGTGCCGGTGGCGGGCCAAAGCTAAAGACATCCTAAAGCAACACCCCGGCACAACCTCGCAACGTCGCCGCCGCGAGCGTCGCTTGCGAGGTTAAGTCTGTCCAGCAGACTTAGATTGCCATCCTCGCCCCGACAGGCTCGAGCTTGCGAGGTTACTCAGGCGCGTCCCTAGAGCTGCCAGCCCACCGAGCCGCTCAGGAACTGGGCGAGCGCGGCGTTGAACTGCTCGGGGCGTTCCCAGAAGGCGGCGTGCTTCCGCATCGGCACGAGCTGGGCGCTTGGCGCGTTCGCCTGCACCCAGGCCTCGACGGTTGCGCGCCACTCATCACGAGCGAAGATCGCCGTCGGTTGGCTGCGTGACAGCACGCGAAGCTCCTCCTGGAAGTCGACTGGGATCGCCATCGCGTTGATCAGCGAGGCGATGCCGTCCGGCGTCTTGTTGCTCAGCTCGTCGAACCACCCCACGGCCTCGGGGCGGGGGTCCTCGAGCATCCAGGGGATGAACTCCCGGTTGAACTCCGCCCGATTGGTCGTCGGGTCGACGATCCACGTCGCGAGGTGCACCTCCCACGGCGAGTCGGGGTTCAGCTCGAACCACGCCCATTCGCGTCGGGCGTCGTCGGCGAGCTGGCGGGGAGCACCGTCGATGATGACCGTGCCGACGGTGCGGTCCTGGCCATGACGGCGAACGAACGAAAGGTGCTCGAACGTTCCCTGCGACCACGATCCGAGCACCACGGGGCCGGGTGCGCACTGCTCGAGGACCCTCGCGACATCGTCGCCGCGGGTGTCGTAGTCGTGATGGCCCCAATCCTTGGTCGAGTCGCCCTGGCCGCGCGGATCGAACGCGACGACACGCAGGCCGGGACCCGCGAACCGCTCAAACTGCCGCACGAACACGTCGGCGGTCATCGTCCACCCCGGGATCAGCACGAGCGTGTTCGGACCGTCGCCGGCGAGCAGGCATCGCAGCCGCCCGCCGTGCGCCGTGTCCACGTAGGTTTCAGTGATCGGAGCGTCGGCCGGCATCGGGCGTGCAGCTTATGCCACCCGACCGAGGCGATCGACGGCCGGCGTTACCTGGCCGCGCTCCAGGTGAACGGACCAGCCGTTCCGGTCGTCAAGCACGAGGGGCCGTTGCCCGTCAGCGTCCAGTAGAACGTCGCGGTCCCGTGCGCTGCGGTCGCGGAGTCGAAGGTGCCCGAGAACGTGCCGGCACCGTACCCCGTCCACTGCCCGGTCGCACCGCCCGGCGATGAGAACTGCCCGCCGGCGATCGGCGCCGCCGGCTCTGATTCGGGATGCTCGACCCGGACCCAGATCCACAGATGCCGTTCGCATACTCGTAGCTGAACCCGAAATTGGCCACGCCTGCCGGCGAAACGGTGAAGCTGATGCCGGTCACCTGGACGAAGCCGCCCCCGACCGACCCCCCTAGGCGAAGCGACCGCCACGTCCCGGCCTCGGGCTTCGAGCCGGCCACGGCGAACGAGTGCCAGTTCCCGCTGTCCGCCGCCACCGTGCCATGAACGCTGGTGGCGATCACCTGCCAGTAGTAGGTGTCACCCGCCTTCAACCCACCGAGGGTCGCGTGCGTACGGTTACCTGTTGCTAGCCAAGAGCTGTTGCAAGTGTCGTTGTCCGAGGTGTCGACGCAGTACTTGTAGCCGGGGGCGTTCCGGCTCGAGGACCACGTGATGCCCGGGCTGGCTGTCTGATCGGAAGCGTGGTTCGCGGGACTCGTCTTGCGGAACGCGCCGGACGCCGGTCCGGCGGCAGCGGTGAAATCGACCTTGCCGGTGCAGCTCGTCGTCAGCTTCTGTGAGAATGAGATTGTGCCCGTCGCCTTCGATGCCTTCGTGAAGCGCCCGCTTACCGAGCTGATCGTGACCTTGGTGAACGGCACTCCAGCTTGCGTTCCCGTGTACGTCCACCGTACGTTCTTGACCGAGAAAGTGCCATTGCTCGCGACCCTGATCGTCCCGACCTTGTAGTTCATCTGCGCGCTGGCAAACGGATCGCCCGGCCCGCCGAGCCCGATGCATCCACCACCCGCCCACTTGAATCGGAGCAGCTTGGCCGCGTTGTTCGACACGGTGAAGCTGACGGGCGGCGAGATGTTGTGATACGCCGAGGCCGAGGTGTAGCCGGTATAGAGCTTTCCGGGCTGTGGGCTCGAGCCGTATGCGGGAGCCGCCAGGGCGACAGTGAGAAGGCCGGCAAACACGGCGGCCACGAGCGACCGCGTAAGTAACGGAACGCGAACCATGACTACTCCTTTCCGCGTCCGGCTACCCCCATCCCTAGCCCCACCGGGGCAACAGGGCGCAAGCTCATCTGAACCTACTCCAAGACCGTAGCCCCTCCGGGACGGAAAGCCATCGGGATGAACCCCTCAGCTTGATCCGTAGTTTCGCCTCGGGCCCGTCACGCCCGGCGTCGCGGCGCGCCGACGCTGCCGCGGTAAGGCTCGCACGGGAGGCCGCGAACACCCAGCCCAGTGACCGAGAAGACACGGCCGGAGTCCGGCTGGCGGTGGCGGGCGGCCTCGTCGAGCCCCGCCCGTGCGCTGGTCACGAACAAGGTGGCGCGGTCGGGGCCGCCGAACGCGCACGAGGTCGGCCGCTGGACCGGCAGAGGCACCGTTGCGAGCAGGGATCCATCGGGCGCGTATCGATTGACCGTTCCGCCGCCCCAGATCGCGACCCAGATCCCTCCGTCCTCGTCAACGGTCAGGCCGTCGGGGACGCCTGGGCTCTGCTCGGTGCTGACAAGCGTGTGTCTCTCGGAGATCGCGCCGCTCGAGGCCTCGAAGCGGAACGCGTCGACGCAGCCGGTGCCGCTGTCGTTGAGGTACATCGAGCTGCCGTCAGGGCTCCACCCGATGCCGTTCGAGATCGTGAGGCCAGTCAGCACCGTCGTGCAGCTGCCATCGAGCTCGAGGCGGTAGAGCGTGCCCGCGCCCGGCGTCTCGTCGTAGGCGAGCGTTCCGGCCCAGAAGCGGCCGTGCGCATCGCATGCTCCATCGTTCATCCGCACATCAGTCCGGCCCGCGTCGGGCTGGGCCAGCTCACGGATCGAGCCGTCCTCGTCGACGAACAGGAACCCGGTGCCCGCCGCGAGTATGTAGCCGCCATCGACGACCGGCGCTACAGCGCCGACGTGGCGATCGATCGAGATCGTCGCGAGCTCGTCGAGGCTACCGTCGGGCGCAAGCGTTCCACGATGCAGCTGGCGGCCGAGGATGTCGACCCACAGCAGCTCCGCGCGCTCCTCGTGCCATCTCGGACCCTCGCTGAGCAGCCCGGGAGCTGCCGACCACGGGACGACTGCGGGGGCGCTCATGTCGCATCGACCTTACCTCGTAAGCGCTTGCGTCGCTCGTGCCAGTCGGTACAATCGCGGCCTCGCAAGCGCATGACGTGCTGGCGGCGGGCCCGAGGGGTCGCTGGGTCAGCCGGGGGTGCTGAGCGCTCACTACGCGCCACAAGGAGGGAGTTCCGATGACGGCTGACGATGGCACACGTGGTGTGCGCGCACCCGAAGGCGACCAAGGGGACGATGGCCTCACCCGCAGTGACTTCCTGAAGTCCGCGGCGGTGGCAGCGCCCGGTGTTCTGCTTGGCGCGCAGGCGGCTTCCGCGCAGCCGCGTCGGCGTCGGCCTCACCCGTCCGGTAACGAGGTCGCGGGGATGAACATCCTCGTGTTCGTGACCGACCAGCAGCGTGCGATCCAGCACTTCCCGCGCGGCTGGTCGCAGCGTCACATGCCTGGGCTGACCCGCCTGCAGCGACACGGGCTGACGTTCGACAACGCGTGCACCAACGCGTGCATGTGCTCGCCCGCTCGCGCCACCTTCCTGAGCGGCTACTTCCCGGCTCAGCACGGAGTCAAGTACACGCTCGAGGCGGACATGCCGGCATCGGAGGGCTATCCCCAGGTCGAGCTCTCGACGCACTTCAAGAACCCCGCGTCAGTTGTCGAATCGGCCGGCTACACACCGGTCTACAAGGGCAAGTTCCACTGCGTGAAGCAGAAGTACGAGCATGGCTGGGTGCCCTCGGACGTCAATCAGTACGGCTTTACGCGCTGGGATCCGCCCGATGCCGGGGCGGACCAGTCGCTTCCGGAGGCCGGCGGTCCTCCCGGGGGCGACGTCGACAACGACGGTCGCTTCATGAATGACGACGGCAGAGCTCGAGCCGGGAAGGAGGGGGCGATCGAGTACCTCGAATCGCACGCGGCGCACCAGCAGCCGTTCTTCATGGTCGTGTCGCTGGTCAACCCTCACGACGTGCTTTTCTATCCGCCGACGCTGACCGAAGCCCAATACAGCGACGAGTGGCTGCACGGAGAGATCGGACTGCCGGCGACCGTCGACGAGGACCTATCCACCAAGCCGACGGCACAGAAGCAGTTCCTGACGCTCTTCAACGCCAGCAAGGACAACGAGCTCTCGACGCCGGAGATGAAGCGCCATTACCTGAATTTCTACGGCAACCTGATGCGGTCCTCGGACCGCTACCTGCAGCGGATCATCCGCACGCTCGAGCGAAACGGCATGCTCGATGACACGCTGATCGTCGCGACATCCGACCACGGCGAGATGGGCACCGCCCACGGGGGGCTTCGGCAGAAGAACTTCAACTTCTATGAGGAGTCGCTCCGAGTTCCGCTCGTGTACTCGAACCCTCGCCTGTTCAAGCGACCGCGGCGCAGCCAGGCGCTCGTCTCACATGTCGATTTCCTGCCGACTCTGGCCAGCTTGGTGCGGGCCCCACGCCGCGCCCGCGGCGACTGGCAGGGCGTCGATTACTCCGATCTGATCCTGTCGCGCTCCTCGAAGCCGCCGCAGGACTACACGGTGTTCACCTACGACGACTTCCAATCCGGACAGGCAAGCAAGCCCTACCCCGGCCAGCTGCCGTTCCCGCCGTGCCCCACCCACATCGTCAGCATCCGTGAGCGGCGCTACAAGCTGGCCCGCTACCACGACCCGGACCGTCCGGCTGTCGCCCAGCAGTGGGAGATGTACGACCTGCGAACGGATCCTCTCGAGCGCATCAACATCGCGCATCCAGGCCACAGGCGGACGGCTTCCCAGGAGGCCGAGTTCCGCCGGCTGAAGGTCAAGTTGGCGCACGTCGAGCGGACGCGCTTGAAGCCCCTCTAGCGTCAGGCCTCGCCTGGGAGCGCGTCGGACCTCGCCTTGGAGCGTGGGACCACGCCTGGCAACGTTTGTCCCGGCGTTCGCGCAGCCGCGGGTTTCGCGCTCGATCTCAACTGCACCCCCGCCGCGCGAACCCTGGCTGCGGTCCCCCCAAGGCCGCCGCCCCAACAGGTGCGCCCAGCCTGTGGGGCGGCGATCAGGGGGAGATGCCAAGGTACCCATGCTCGCCGGTCCGAGCAACAGTTCTATGGTGAATTACACACTGGCCTGGCGCGACCGTCGGGTGCCTGTCAGGTGGCGGTCAGCCGCTAGCCCGGATCGCTGAGCCGGGCTAGATCGATGGCTGGGGTCGCGCGGTACCAGCTTTGTAAATAGGTCTCGGGCGGGATCATCAGGACGCTGACCTCGCGTGACGCGACAATGCGAGCGCTTCGCGGCGCCCCGCTGATCGCTCCCCGGGCACCGATCAGCGTCCACGGCTTGACGACGAATGGTGGGTACTCGCCGACCGGATTGCCAGCCAACCCGTCGCCCTCGGCCACGTACACGAATCCGCTGGGGTCGCCCGCGTCGACGAGCACCTCATCGGGCTGGACGCGGACGCGTCGCACATGCCGAAACGCCGCCTCACCCGCGAGCTCGCTGGCCGGATCGCGGGCAGAGCCGATGTGCACGAGAATCTCGCCGCGAGCGTCGTCGTCCAACGCCAGCCTCTCGGCAGCGTCGTAGCGGATGCGCTCGCGCGGCGGCACGTCGCCCAGCGCCGGGACATCCTCGATCGACTCCGCCAGGCTTGGATCGCGCAGCTCGATCGCAGCTCGAACGAACTCGAAGAACTCGGTCTCCAGGACCCCGCGCTCGAGCTGAAGTCGTGGAGCCGGCGCATCGTGCGATTGGTTTGAGCCGAAGCTCGACCGGATCAACTCGTAGGCGTCGAGGGCGATGAGCGCAAACGCGCGTGCCCCACGGTTAGAGGCCAGGGTCGACAGGAACTGGGCTGTATGCGGAGCGAAGCGAACGTTGCCGTCGCGAGTCAACTCGCAGACCGCAAGATTGGCTCGACCGGCGGTGTGTGGATCGCGGCTGCTGACCAGGAAGATCCGGCCCCCAGCGGTCTCGAGGGCGCAGACCGCGTCCGCAGTGGTGCGGTCGACGAACAGCTCGTAACCGCCCGAGGTTCGCAACGGGGCGGATCGCATGTGGAGCGCAGGCGCACACCGAACGACCCGCAGCGTGTCGACGATGTCTTCACTCAGCTCACGTGCTTCCGGCGTGGAGGACTCGAGCTGCGGCAGGTCGCTGTCCGGACCAGTCACACCAGCGTCCGCCAACGTCAGCAGCGCCCGTAGCTGCTCCGCGGAATCTGCATCCGAGCGCGTCACTTCCCTGACCCTGGCGATCGCACGGCTGCTCGCACCTGCGAGCAGCGCCTCGAGCACGTCGTCGAACGCCGAGTCGGTGAGGTGTCGCGCGATCGGCGCACCGCCACGGATCTGACTCATGTACGAGAGCAGCACGCCGTACGTGCGCATGAATTCCATCCGCTCATTCGATCTATCGGCAATCAGCCGGCCACGAACGATGTCGAGCGTCCAGAGCGCCCGCTGAGCGAGCGAGCAGACGGCGACCACCCCCCGGTCCGGCGCCATCAGCGCGGTCACGCCGGCTTCGTCGATTACCTCCCGGCTGGCGAGCGCGTCAGTCGCGGCGGCGCGATTGATCGGCTCGTAATAGCGCTGTTCGAGGAGCAGGCGTGCTCGAGCGCCCAGGTAGTCGTCGACGGCGGCGGTGTCCCAGGCGCGAGGCACGGTTGTCATGCGCTCGACCCCCCAGCTTCCGAGCCCGAGAAGCGCCTTGCTACCTGCAAGAGATCCTGTGCAGCCGTCTGCAGGTGGCCCGCGAACTCCACTTCGCCGCCGTGCAGAGAAGTGACAACCAGGCCGATGCCCTCCGGGTCGAACAAGCAGGCGGTGCCGAACGATCCTTGATCCACCGGGGCGAACACAAAGCACTCGGCCAACGGAGCAGGAACGGAAACCGAGCTCATGCTCACATCCTCGCGCCAGGCGGCGCGTAGCAGCGGAGCGTCCAGGAATGTCTCGAGCGCTGCGTGGTCTCCGGTCTCACGAGCGACCTCGGCGAGCGCATCCAGATGACGCGCATAGCCGCGGCCGCGTTTGATGTTGCGAACCGACTTTCGATGGGCGGTCACCGCAGCGGGAAGTAGATCCGCGTCGACTCGTGCTGCGGTGCCGCGGGCGAGCGCCTCGATCAGGGCTGTGGACTCGCGCGTTCTTGGCTGGACGCGCTCCGTGCGCCAGCGCCTGTAGTGACGCATCGCAACGGGTTCGTAGACGTCAGGTAGCAGTCCGGTCATTCGCCGGTACGAGAGCTGCAGTGCCAGCTGCGTCAGGGCGTCGCCCGGCAGCCCGGCGGCTCTCCGGTCGGCGTCCGGTACTTCAATCCGCTGGACCACCACACCAGCCTGCCGGAGCATCACGGCGGCCCAGCGCTCGGCCTGCGCGAGCATCGCCGCCACAAGCGGCGGAACCTGCCACTCGAGCGGAGCGGGAGTCGCAGCTGCCTGGGTCTCGCCGGCCGGCGGCCGCGAGAGCGCCCGGACGACACAGTCGAGCCCCAGGCGCGCGCACTGTGCCCCATCGACATGGCTGTGTTCCGCATGTAGACCCACCCGCCCGTCGCTCGCCACGATGAACTGCAGGAGCTTGCCGAACCAGCGATTGGCGGGGTCGCCGATCCATGCCCGACGTGCCGCCGCAGCGGCAGTGTCCTCGCCGGCCTCGTCCACGCAGATGATCGCGGCACACCTGGCAATCGTGTCGATCGACCGCGCATTCACCGCGTGGTGGTCGATCAGGCACTCGAACGCCAGCGCTGCCTGATCTCGGGGCAGCGACGTGAGCAGGCCCACCGGGGCGCTGCCTGGTTTGGGCGCTTCGACAATCGCTCGACACTGAGCGACCAGCTTGTCGGTTGCGACCGGGTGACCTCCATCTCGAACCTCCAGTGGATAGAAGGCACCACCGCGCGCGATGATGACCTCGTCAAAGTGCTTCTGCGAACGATAAGTGTCACATCCGCTGTGAGGTTCGCGCAGGCCGCAAACCGACTCGCGGTATTGGTCCATGCACAGCTCACGGCTGCCCTCGGTGTCCTGTGTCAGTCCGTCACTTAGTGCCGCGTCCAGCTCGTCGGCAATACCAGCGGCCAGTCGGCCGACGACGTCGTGGAGTGGATGCTCGCCGAGGATGCCCGGGACAGTGCAGGCGCCGAAGTCCTGACCCAATGGCAACGGGGCGCGAAGCTTGAGGTAGCGAGTCAGCGAGATCCGCTCGAACCAGCAGGCGTCGTCGCCGACACGCTGGCGCAGAGCGGCCTGCAACGCCGGCGCGGGGCCTGCAAGGAACCGGTCAACGGCCGCTCCCAGGCGAACCCGCTCCGCTGCGGTCAACACCGAGGCGCTGGCAGCCAGGAGCTCATTGCAGCTTGCCTGCGGTTCTGGCAGCGGCAGCCGAGGCAGATCAGCGTACTGGCTCGAACCATCGGCGGCACCGGTTGCGGCCGCTGTTGCTGCGTGTGCGCCCCTCATCGCTCCGTCACCCGTTTGCCCGACTCAGTCTATCCCGTCCCGAATGCCTGGCTGGCTGCGCGCTCCCGGTCGTGGTGGGCGGACCTCCGCCCGCTCCGGCGACTGCCCGCCGACCCCGCCCCGCCAACTGCCCGCCGACCCCGCCCCGCCGACCGCCCGCCAAGGCCTTGGCGGGCGGCCCCCCAAGGCCGCCGCCCCAACAGGTGCGCCCAGCCTGTGGGGCGGCGATCAGGGGGAGATGCCAAGTTAGTGCTGCCCGCCGGGCGGGGCAACTGGTCTATGGTGAATTACACACAGGCCCTTGAGAGCGCACATTGGGGTGATGGGTGGTAACTGAGATCGACAAGGTCGGCGGTCGCGAACGTCGATGACGGAGCGGCGCACGAAGCCCTTCCTGGCTTCGCTGAGCCCGCAGGAGCGGGCCGCGTTTCACGCTGCCGGCGAGGACCGCTACTTCGGACCCGGGCAGACGATCTTTCGTCAGGGTGATGACGACCGTGGCGTCCTCGCGATCATCAGGGGCCGAGTCAAGGTCTCGATGGAGGGGGCGGGCGGCCGCGAGGTCGTCGTTCAGTTCCCAGGGCCGGGCGAATTGGTGGGTGAGCTCGCGACGATTGCCCGGGCGCCACGGAGCGCGACGCTGACCGCGGTCGGCGACGTCGAGGCGATCGCGCTCCACGCCGACGAGTTCCGCCGGTTTATCTCGGCCTATCCGCGGGTTGCCTCGCTGCTGTTCGACCAGGTCGCCGCGCTCGTCGCGGTCGCCGATCGCCAGCGGGTCGACCTCGCGACCAAGGACGTGATCGGGCGGGTCGCGGCCCGCCTCGTCGAGCTGGCCACCCAGTCGGCGGCCGAGCCGCACGAAGACCCGGTCACGATCTCGCTGGCGCTGTCCCAGGACGAGCTCGCGGCCTGGACCGGCGCCTCGCGCGAGGCCGTCGCGAAGGCGCTTCAGAACCTGCGCAAGCTCGGCCTCGTCCAGACCGGCCGCCGCGAGATCATCGTCACCGACCTGGGAGCGCTCCGCAACCTCGGGATGTAAGGCGGCTGCTCCGCAACCCTCGAGATGTAAGGCGGCCGCTCGCCGACCCTCGGGATGCAGATCTCTTCCAGGAGCCCGTCGCGCCTATCTCCCCGGCAGGAAGCCGAGCTCGGCGTAGACGTCGGTCAACGCGCGGACGAGCGCCGGCGCCGAGAACCGCTCCTCGTAGACGGCGCGGGCGCGGTCCTGCAGGCGGGAGCGCAGTGACGCGTCGCCCAGCAACCTCGCGAGCGCCGCCTCGAGCGCCGCATGGTCACCTGGCGGCACCAGTAGGGCATCGCGCTCGTCGGCCACGTCTTCGGGGATGCCGTCGCACCGTGAGGCGACCACCGCAGCCCCCGCCTGGAGCGCCTCGAGCAGCGACACCGCGCCACTCCCCTCCTCGAGCGATGGAAGTACGAACACGTCAGCGCGACCGAGGTAGTCGAACAGGTCGTCGACCCAGCCCGGGATCGCGACGCGGCCCAGCAGTCCGAGCTCTGCCGCCAGCGCCCGATGGGCCTCGAGCAGCGGTCCGAGCCCGAGCAGGCAGGCGCGGAACTCGATCCCCGCCGCGGCCAGGCCGGCGAGTGCGCGCAGCAGGACGTCGATGCCTTTGCGGGGGTCGTGGCGGGAGACGCTGACGATCAGCGGCGCGTCGCGCGGCTTCAGCGCGGCGAGTCCGGCAGGCTCGCGGTCGCGGTCGCGGTCGCGGTCGCGGTCGCGGTCGCGGTTGCGGTCGCGGTCTCGGTCTCCGCCACGGCCGCCGGCAAGTGCCGGTGCGAATGCGGATGGCGCCGCATACGGGAGCCGGCGGATCTCGACGCCGGGGCCGCACAGCGCCCGCACGAGCCCGCGGACTGACTCGTAGTTGACCACCACCAGCCGAGATCCCCGGTACCCCCGCCGCTCGGAGCGCGAGGCCACGAGTCGGACCCACTGGTGCGTTGCGCGGTAGCCGAGCTCCTTTCCGAGCTCGTGGCCGGTGACGACCCCATCGCGCTTGCCGTTGGCCTCGTGATCGAGCGTCGTGTAGGCGTTGGCGATTGCGACGGCACCGACGCCGCGCCGTGCGAGCATGCGCGTGGCTCTGGTACCGGTGGCCGCCCAGGGGCCGAAGCTGTGGATCAGGTGCGGCCCCGGCTCGGACGCGAGGTGCCGCGCGACCGCCGCTGCCAGCAACGGCTCGTGCGCCGCCGCGAGCAGTGTGTGCGGGAGAAGCGGCGATCGAATCCGGTGCAGGACGCCGAACGGCGTCGGCTCCGGCAGCGATCGCTCGCGCGCGGTGACGAACACGTGTGGCGAGAAGCCGGCAGCCGCGGCGGCCAGGGCGTGCGCCCGCACGTAGGTCCGATGCCCGCTGACGTCGAGACTGGGATCGGTGCCGGCGATCAGAACGACGCGGCCGGGGGTCGACTCGACGGTCGCCATCACCAGCCACCGCTACCCCGGAAGCGGGCGGCGAACTCGACCAGCGTCTGGTCGAGCCCGCTCGCGATCCGATCCCAGTCGTGATGTCGGCAGACGAAGCTGCGGCCGGCGGCCGCCAGCTCGCCGGCGAGCTGCGGATTGTCGCTCAGACGCCGAACGGCCCCCACGAGCGCGTCCTCGTCGGCCTCGGCGACGATTACGTGCTCGCCGTCTCGGAGCGCCGTCCCGCGAATCGTCTCCTTGAATGCGACGGTCGCGAGGCCGGCCGCGAGGCTGTCCAGCAGCTTGATCTTCGTCCCACCGCCGTGCTCGATCGGGTTCAGCGAGATGTCCGCCGCCTGCAGGTAGGGACGATGATCGGCGACGCGACCGGTGGCGATCACGTTGCCCTCGACACTTGCGGCGCGCGAGATCCCGCCGACGATCAGAAAGCTGAGATCGGGCTCTCGACGGGCCACACGACGGACCCACTTGAGGCCCTCGAGGTCGGGGACCTTCGGACCGGCGGCGATGTAGGCGACCGTCCGCCGGTCGGGTAGTCCGAGGCGTGCCCGAAGCGCTCGCTTGTCCTGCTCCGACGCCGGTACCAGCGTCGATGTGTCGCTTCCGTTCGGCACGGTGACGACGCGGGTGGGCGACACCCCGAAGCAGTCGATGTAATGGCGGCGGTCCTCGTCGCTGACAGCGAGGATCAGATCGGCGTGCGCGACCGCGTGCCGCTCCACGCGCGCGACGAACGCGAGCAGCGGGCTGCGCCGCGTCGCGATCCCGGCCGCGCGAGCATTCGACGTTCGCGTCAGCACCTCGATGTTGTGCGATGCGAGCACGATCGGAAGCGCCGGCGCGGCGCGGCGGCAGTACGCGAACGACCATGGGAACTCGATCATCGCGATGTCGGCCCAGCGCAGCCAGCGCGAGAGGCGAGCAGGGCGGGTCAGGCGCAGGCAAGCGCTCGTGAAGATCGCCTGGGGGCGGATCCAGGAGCGGTGGCACAGCTCCGCGGCGGCGGCCGGAAGCCAGCTCGGATCGCGATACTCGCGGTAGGACGAGGTCGGAAACACATCGACCTCGAACCCGGGCGCGCGCAGATCGCGCAGTCGCGGGGTCGAGAACTGGCGCACCTCGTGCCCATTGCTGAGCCCGCGCATGAGGTGGTAGGTCCGGACGGCGGACCCATTCTGAGCCGGCCACACGAGCCGTGGAGAGACGTCAAGGATCCGCATCGTGCTCGCTGTGGTCAGGCACCGGACGGCATGCGTCGGCGGAGTCTAGAAAACAGCTGGCGCACGACGGGTTCCGTTAGGGTGCTCGCATGCCTGAGCCCGGCGCAACGGTGCTCGTAACCGGAGGGACCGGGTTCCTCGGCGGCTGGTGCATCGCGTTGCTGATCGGGCGTGGCTACGAGGTCCGCACGACTGTACGTGACCTCGCCAAGGAGCGGGCGGTTCGCCATGCGGTCGCCGCGGCGGGGGCCGATCCAGGAGATCGGCTGACCGTGATCTCAGCCGATCTCCTGTCCGACGCCGGCTGGGAGCAGGCAGTCGCGGACTGCCGGTACGTGCTCCACGTCGCCTCGCCGTTCCCACCAGTCCAGCCGAAGAACCCCGACGAGCTGATCGTTCCAGCGCGCGACGGAGCCCTGCGGGTCCTCCGTTCCGCACTCGCGGCCGGCGCCGAGCGGGTCGTGATGACCTCCTCGATCGCAGCCGTGCGCTCTGACCGACAGAGCTCCGAGTCGGCTCCGTACACCGAGGCTGACTGGAGAGACGGGAACGACCCGGCGCGGACTCCGTATGTACGGTCGAAGGCGCTCGCGGAGCGGGCCGCGTGGGACCACGCGCGCGCGGCCGGCGCGCAGGACAGACTCGTGGTGATCAATCCCGGCGCGATCATCGGGCCGACTATCAGCGACGACCACTCCTACTCGCTGCAGGCGATCGAGCGGCTGCTCGGGGGCCTGCCGGCGGCGCCCCAGCTCGGGTTCACCTTCGTCGATGTGCGTGATGTCGCCGATCTGCACATTCGGGCGATGACCGACCCGGCTGCGGCCGGGCAGCGATTCATCGCGACCGACGAGTTCGTATGGATGCCGGAGGTGGCTGCGATCCTGCGCGAGCGGCTCGGCCCCGCCGCCAAGAAGGTGCCCAAGCGCGTGGCGCCAAACTGGTTGATCCGGACGATGGCGGTGTTCGACGGGAGCATCCGCTCAGTCGTCGGCGATCTCGGCAAGCGATCCTGGTTCTCGAGCGAAAAGGCCCGCACCACGCTCGGCTGGCGCACACGGCCGGTCGCCGATTCGATCGAGGATTGCGCCCGGACGCTGCTCTGAGGAGCCCAGCCCGAGCCGGCTGGCACGTCCATCCGATCCCGACGGTTGGGTCGCTTGAATGCTCAGCGCGGGAGGAAGACGGCCCGGTCGCGCAGGTCCTCGACAACCTCGGCGGGGAGGTCCAGGGCGATGCCCAGGTCCTCGACCGAGGAGAAGGCGCCGACCTGGGCGCGCGCGTCGACGATCTTCTTCGCGAGCGCATCATCGATGCCCGGCAGCCCCGTCAGGGACTGCGCAGGGGCGTTGTTGACATCGACGACCCCGGCGTCCGCGGCGCCGGCGAGGTCAGGCCTCCCGACGCCCATCTCGCGGGCCAGGGCTGGGTTGCGGCGGGCGATCTCCATCGCCTCGCGCCGATCGCGGAGGCGATTCTCGGCTCGCTCGGAAGCGCTCTGCAGCGGCGAGGCCATCCGCCGCTCGTATTCGGGGCGGATGATGAACGACGTCGCCACAGCGCCGACCCAGCCCAGTACGAGCAGCAGGCCCGCAACGGTGCTGGTCTTGTGATGGCCATGGGTGGTGCTCATTCCAGACAGCACGAAACCCGCGACCACGATTGCCGACCACACCCCTCCGAGCGCAGTCCAGCTCGCAACCCGGGCACGCACGCCGGCGTAGATCGGGGCCCACGCACCGAGCCCGAGCGGTAGAAGCGAGAGCAATGCCCAGCGTGGGCGCGTGGCAGCGAGCTCCTGTGAGGCCATGCCGTGATTGTCCCATCACGGGCCGCGGGCAGCCGGGGCCAGAGGCGACTGATCGCGCGTCAGCACACCTGCGAGAATCGCGTCTGGGCCCCAGCCACGCCGGGAGCCGCCTTCCAAACGACACGATGACGGCAACTGCTGAGTCTCCGGACCGGGCCGAGGATGCGAGGCGTACGACCTCGCCGGCCCGGCTTGGCCTGATCGCGGTTCTGTGCGCGCTGCTGGCACTCGTGCTATGGGGTGGCTACAGCCGCCGCTGGCCCTGGACGGGCATCAACGGGCACACCGCGACGCTGTGGGACTGGCTGCACCTGCTGTTGCTGCCGATCGCGGTCGGCATCCTGCCGATCTGGGTCAGCCGCCGCTCGGACCTGCGGCGACCCCATAAGCTGGCGAGCGCCGGCGTGGCGGCCGCGCTGGCGCTGCTGATCGTCGGCGGCTACGCGATTCCGTGGGCGTGGACCGGGTTCACCGGCAACAAGCTGTGGGACTGGCTGGAGCTGCTGGCGCTTCCGGTCGCGGTCGCCCTGATCCCGACCTTCAGCGAGCTGCGGCGGCGGTGGACGTCCCGCCAGACGGCGATTGCGCTCTGCACTCTGGGCACCTTCGCGATCGTCGTTCTGGGTGGCTACCTCGCCGGCTGGTCATGGACCGGCTTTGAGGGGAACACGCTGTGGGATTGGATGCACCTGCTGCTGCTGCCGCTGCTTCTGCCAACCGTGATCGTCCCGCTGCTGATGCCGATGGCGACCGCCGGACTGATCGCAGGCGATCAGCAGGATCCCGAGCTGACGCCCGACGACGGCGCCTCGGCTCAGCCGTCAGGCGGACCGGGGGCCGAGCCGGCGCCCGCGACCGACCGACCGTCCGGGCCGGGGCCGGACGGTGCGAGCGGATGAGCGTGGCGGTCACGGCCGAGACGCCTCGGGTCCCCGCCCGGGCCGAGCTTCACCGCCTGCGCGGCGTGCCGCTCGTGCTGGTGCTGGCGACCGGGCTGGCACTCGCGCTCCGGCTGTACGAGCTCGCCCGGCCCAACTATCTGCTCGGGATCACCGGCTACGACGACGCCGTCGACTTCGGCAGCGCGGTGCGGCTGATCCATGGCGTCGTCCCCTACCGGGACTTCACGCTCGTGCAGCCGCCGGGGATCACCCTGCTGATGGCGCCGCTGGCCGCGCTCTCGAGGGTGACCGGCACTGACACGGCGTTCGCGGTGGCGCGAGTGCTCACGGTCTGCGTGGGGGCCGCCGGGGTGCTGCTGGTCGGCCTGCTCGTTCGGCACCGCGGCGTGCTGGCGACGGTGTTGGCGTGCGGGATCCTGGCGGTGCACCCCGATGCGATCCTCGCCTCGCACAGCGTGCTGCTCGAGCCGTGGCTGGTGCTGTTCTGCCTGCTCGGCGCGCTGGCGGCGTTCGACGGCGATGAGCTCACAGGCAGCGGCCGTCGCCTCGCGCTCGGTGGCGCCGCCTTCGGGTTCGCGGCCGCGATCAAGGTGTGGGCGATCCTCCCGATTGTGATCCTGGTGGCGCTCTGCTGGCGCCAGCGCGGGGTTCGCAGCGCGGCGGCCTACGTCGCCGGGGCGCTCGCCGGTTTTGCGATTCCGGTGCTGCCGTTCGTCGCGCTCGCGCCGCGATCGTTCTACGACAACGTCGTCGCGGCGCAGCTCTCGCGCGTCGATCTGTCCCGGGTCCCCGTGCTCGATCGCCTGCTCAGCTTGGCCGGCCTCAGCGATCTCACGCCGTCGAACACGGTGATCGCACTTGCGTGCCTGGTGATCGGGCTGTTCGTCGTCGTGTGTCTCGTAGCCGCCACGCGCGGAGCGGATCCGTGGCCGCCGATGCTCGAGTGGTTCGCGCTCCTGAGCTCGGTCCTGATCGTGCTCGCGTTCATGTGGCCGGCCGACTACTACCCCCACTACGCGGGCTTCTTCGCACCGTTTCTGGCGCTGTCGGTCGCGCTCCCGGCGGCTAGATGGGTCGCCGGTCGCAGACCACGATCGCGCCCCGGTCCTGGTGGCGTGCCGATGTCCACGGTGCTGACTGCCGCGGCGGCGGTCGCGATCGTCGCGATGGCTGCGGTCGACTTTCACCAGGAGGCGCGGCTCAAGACCAAGAACCCGTCAACGGCCGCGCAGGTGACGATCCCGCCAGGCGCTTGCGTCCTCACCGACATGCCGTCGTACCTGATCATCGCCGACCGCTTCACCGCGAGCGATCCTCGCTGCTCGCAGATGGTCGACTCGGTTGGGACCGACTATGCCCTCTCGCACGGGCGCAACGCGCTCCTGGGGGCGGGCGACTTCCCGGCGGTTCGAGAGCGGTGGATGTCGGGGCTCCGGCGAGCCCAGTACGTGTGGCTCTACTGCGCGCCGCCTGGGGCGCTCCGCTGCAACGGCTCGACCAACCGCCGGATCCCGTGGACACGCGGTGTCGTCGCCTACCTCGAGAACCACTTCCGTCGCCTCCCGGCGCCACCGGCGTATCTGTATGTCCGCCGCTGAGGATTCCGCGCGCGCCGCCTACGAGCGGCGCCGGAGCGCGCATCTGCACGCCTACCGCGCGGCGCTGGAGGATCATGTCGTGCGGGTCGATTGGCCGCGCGAGCGGATCGAGCGATACCGCACGGAGCGGCTGCGAGCGCTGCTCACGCACGCACGCGAGCGTTCACCGTTTCACGCTGCGCGGATGCAGGGCCTCGACCCCTCGACCGCGGGGGTGCCAGACCTCGCGCACCTGCCGCCGATGCTCAAGCAGGAGGCCCAGGAGCATTGGGACGAGATCATCACCGTCCCCGATCTCGATCGCGCCGCCGCCGAGCGGATCCTCGCCGAGCAGTCCTGGTTCTCGTACACCGCCAGCGGCGAGCAGGTGTTCAGCTCCGGCGGGTCGAGCGGGGTCCGTGGCGTCTACGTGTGGGACTGGCAGTCGCTGATCAGTTTCGCGTGCCTCGCATGGCGGCTGCAGGCGCGCGAGGATCGCCGGCTGCCGCAACGCGTGGCCGCGCCCCGGCTGGCCGTGCTCGCGGCCGGCACGCCTCCGCATGCCTCCACCCCGCTGTTCGATGCCCCGGTCCGGGCCGAGGTGCAGACGTTCGTGATCGAGGCCGGCGCGCCGTTTGACGAGGTTCGCGCAGCCGTCGCCGCGGCCGCCCCGACCCACCTGGTCGGCTATGCCTCGGTCGTCGGGCGGCTGGCTCGCGCCACGCTCAACGGCCGGCTCGAGATCAGCCCGGTACGCGTCAGCACGAACTCAGAGCCGCTGACCGCCGAGGACCGCGACGCGATCGCGCTCGCCTGGAACGCGCCGGTCCACAACCTGTGGGGGTCGACCGAGATCGGGGTCCAAGCGGTCGGCTGTAGTCACGGCGACGGTCTGCACGTGTGCGAGGACGAGGTCGTGCTCGAGCGGGTCGGCGAGGACGGGGTCCCGGTCCCCGACGATCAGCCGGCGGCTCGTACGCTGGCGACCGGGCTCGCCAACTTGACGTTCCCGTTCATCCGCTATGACCTCGGCGACGAGGTGACGTTGCTCGAAGGCGAATGTCCGTGTGGCAGCTCGCTGATCCGGGTCGCCGACATCGCCGGCCGTCGCGACGACGACTTCCAATACGCCGCCTGCGCGATTCCCGCGAGCGTGTTTCGCCATGTGCTCGGGACCGATCCGGCGATCTCCGAGTACCAGGTGCACCAGACCGCCTCCGGGGCACGCGTGCTCGTGGTCGGCACGCCCGACCGTCAGGCGCTGACCGTCAAGCTGGTCGAGTCGCTGGCGCTGCACGGCTTGCCGGACGCCCAGGTCACAGTCGAGCGGGTGGCGAGCATCGAGCGCCACGAGGCGACCGGGAAGCTCAAGCGGTTCGTCGCGCTGGCGCCGTAGGCGCCTCGCGGGTAGCGGTCAGTGCGCGTAGCCCCAGACCGCATTGACCTGGAGCGCGAGCAGCAGGCCGAGTATGTACACGACCGTGCCCCAGGCGATGTACGCACGCCGCGAGCGAGGGTAGAGCCTGCTGTCCGGGTTGCTGCCGGCCGACACTGCCACCGGTACGAGGAACACGATCCCCGCTCCGAGCAGCAGCCACGGGCTGAGCTCGGCGACGACGTACGTGAAGCTCCAGTGGAACGAAGCGATGATCTGAGAAAGCATCTGGTGCCAGACAGCCAACGGACCGAGCGCCAGCGCCAGCAGCCAGGCGAATGCGATGACGACGGCCATCGCGAAGCGGTCAGCTAGCTGCCGCGCCGACCGGCGGTCCGACGGGGGTCGGCGCCCGTTCGGCGTCGCGGCCGGCGAGGCCCTCCTGCAACAGTGCCCTCAGGATCTGGAGCTCCCGCTCGCTCGCGGGCCGCGGCCGCGAGGCCCGTGCGAACGCATCCCAGGCGCGGGGAAACCCACGCGCGCACGTACGAGCGCCGCGCCGGTGCGCGGCCAGCATCGGGCACGGGCGTCCGGATCGATCCGTGTAGGCGCCGACGATCAGCTCCTCTGTCTCGGTCGCGTCGAGCATCGCTCGCCTCGTCTGCGGCGGCAGCTCGCCGATCGCCAGTCGCAGCGCCTGCGCGCGCCCGCGGCGCCGGCCCTCGACCCCCAATGTCAACAACACACCGAAATCGTACCGCCGGGGGCCAGCGGCATCCGGACGGCTGGGCGCGCCGGCGCTCGTGGCAGGTGGCGTCGGAACGGCCGGGCGCGCCCCGCGGCGCGGGGTCGCACCCGACCTCAGATGCCTAGGCGGCCAGTCTCAGCTGCTCGAGCTCGTTGCTGCCCGCCAGCCGGCGCAGGCCGCGCTCCTCGAGCTCACGGGCCCGCTCGGCCGAGATGCCGAGCTCGCTTCCGGTCTGCCGCAGCGTCCGCGGCTCATCGCCCGCGAGCCCGAAGCGCAGCCGAATCACGTTGCGCTCGGCCTCCGGGAGCTGGTCGACGATCTGCCCGAGTCGCTGGTCGCGATCGGACTTCTCGATCTCCTCGACCGGCTCGGGGCGATCACTCGCCAGCAGGTCTCCGAGAGCGGTTTCGCCGTCCTCGCTGACAGCCTGGTCGAGACTGGCGAGCCCGCGGCTGAGCTCGCGGATCTCCGCCACCTCGTCGACCGTCAGCTCGGCCACCGCGGCGATCTCCTCGTCGGTGGGCTCACGCGAGAGCTTTGTGTTGAGCTCGCTCTCGATCTTGCGCACCTTGACCTGCCGCTGCGCGACATGGACTGGGAGCCGGATCGTTCGTCCGTGGTTCTGGAGCCCGCGCTGGATCGCCTGCCGGATCCAAAGCGTCCCGTAGGTCGAGAACTTGAACCCGCGGCGCCAGTCGAACTTCTCGACGGCGCGGATCAAGCCAAGCATTCCCTCCTGGACGAGATCCTCCATCGGTAGGCCGTGGCCCTGGTAGCGGCGCGCCTGCGACACGACCAGGCGAAGGTTCGAATTGATCATCCGCTCCTTGGCCTCGAGGTCGCCGCGCTCGATCCGCTGTGCCAGCTCGATCTCTTCCGCCGCGGTCAGCAGCGGATGCAGGCGAGCCTGCCGCAGGAACAGTTCCAGCGAGTCGGTCGAGACCGCGCCATGATCGGCGCGGGCGGCCGCCAGCTCCTGGCCTGCTCCGCGGGTGGGCGCGTGCGGACCGCGCCGCCGGCGCGGCCGCTTGGCGGCGTCCGGCATCGACGCCCGCGTGCGGCGCTTGTTTTCTAGGTTTGTGGTTTCGGGATGGTCGCTGCGCGTTCTGCTTGCGCTCTCGCGGCCATGATTCTTCAAGCTGCTCAGGTCAATCTCCGGTTTCGAAAGGTTCGATGGGTATCGAATTATAGACGATTGTTCGACTTTTGTCGAACAAAACGGCAGCCATCTGGGTAAGCTGCCCGACCCCGATGACGCACGATGATCTGCCACCGCTCAAACCCCAGGTTTACCTCGATCCGCGCCCGGCGGGATACTTCGATCGCTTCCACGCCAGCGCGCGAGCCAGCGAACCTGGCTGGTTCTACACGTTCGTCAAGATCGTCTCTTATCCCTATTGCCGTGTTGCCTATCGGTTACACGCGATCGGGCTAAATAACGTTCCGCGAGAGGGTCCCGTGATCCTTGCGCCGAACCACTTCTCGGCGATGGATCACTGGTTCGTGGGGATCCTGCTGCCGCGCCGCGTCCGTTTCATGGCCAAGTCGCAGCTGTTCAAAGGCCGCGCGCTCGAGTGGATGCTTCCGCGCCTGGGGGCGTTCCCGGTCAGGCGAGGCCACCACGACGACGAGGCGATCTCGACGGCCGTGGCGATCTTGCGGGGCGGGGGACTGCTCGTGATCTATCCCGAAGGCGGAAGGTCCCGCAGCGGGCAGATCGGTGACAGCGCGCGGCCGGGCGTCGGGCGGCTCGCGCTGGAGACGGGCGCTTCCGTGGTTCCGGTCGCTATCAGTGGCTCCGAGCGCGCTCGCAACTGGCGCCGCCTGCGATTTCCCGAGGTCAAGATCAGCTACGGGCCGCCGCTCCGTCTCGATCCCGAGCCGGGCGTCGGGCGCGAGCGCCATCAGCAGGTCGCCGACGAGGTGCTGCGGGAGATCCGGGTTCAGTATGAGCAGCTTCGCTGAGCGCGCTCGAGTTGTCTGGCGGCAGGTCGGCGAACAGCTCGAGCGACAGCTCGAGGAACTCGGCAGCCGCGGGTGAGTGGTGTCGATCCTCGCGCCAGGCCAGCGAGATGTTTCGGCGCAGCGCGGGAGCCACCAGCGCCGCCACCGCGAGCTCGGCATCGGCGCTGTCAGCGTCTGATCGCGGCAGGATCGCGACCCCCAATCCCCGTGCGACGAGCCGGCGGATCCGCTGGCTCTCGTTCGATTCGAGCTTGACGTCCGGCTCGAATCCGGCCTGGTGCCCGGCGCCGACGAGCAGCTCGCGTAGGCGCGCCCCCTCGCGGTAGCTGATGAAGTGCTCGCCTGCGAGCTCGACCATCCGGATCCGGCGCCGGTGTGCCAGCGGGTGATCGCGCGCGAGCAGGACCACCAGCTCCTCGGACACGAGCTGGTGCAGCCCGAGCCCGTGACTCTCGATCCGCTCGGTGACGGACAGGAACGCGAGGTCGAGCTCGTCGACGCGGAGCATCTCGGCAAGCTCCTCACTCGATTGCTCTCGCACGGTCAGTTCGACGCCGGGGTGGCGCTGGTAGAAGACGGCTAACGCCTGGGAGACGTCGATCGGCCCCATCGTGTGCATCGCGCCGACCGTCACATGACCGGTCTGGACCCCGGTCAGGCGCTGCATCTCGGCCGAGGCGGCATCGAACTCGGACAGGATTCGCCGCGCGCGGCCGACGAGCAGCTGACCCGCCTCCGTCATCGCGACGTGGCGGGTGGTGCGCTCCACGAGCGCCAACCCGAGCTCTTGCTCGAGGCGCCGGATCTGCTGGGACAGCGCGGGCTGGGCGATGTGTTCGCGCGCGGCCGCGCGCGTGAAGTTGCGCTCCTCGGCGAGCGTCACCAGGTATCGGAGCTGCCGAACATCCATAAGTCAAGCCTATAGGTAAGTGACGATACTCGTCTTGGACATCTAAACGACGAGTCGCCATCATGGTCGGTGCAGTAACCCTCTCCTCCCTCGAGCGCGCCCCTCAGACCCGGCCTCATATCCCGCCGGTTTTCGGGGCGCGACTCATTTGTGGGGCCGTTTTTCTGCGCCCTGCCGGTGACCCACGCGCCCCGGGCCGCCGGTATCCCGGGTCCCCGGTGTCCGCCGGGGCTCGGGCCCCTCTTCTGACCTCGAACCGATGAGTTCAGGCTCGCGCAACGGTCTCTGTTGCGGTGTCCATCTTCGAGCACAGGAGCGTTAGAGCATGACTTCAGCCCCGGCAACCGAGCGGTCACGGTGGGTGGCCCTGGTCGTCCTCTGCGTGGGGATGCTGATGATCGTGCTAGACGTGACGGTGGTCAACGTCGCGCTCCCGTCGATCCAGGCGGATCTCGGCTTCTCGCAGTCGAGCCTGGCGTGGGTGATGAACGCCTACCTGATCGCGTTCGGCGGCCTGCTGCTGCTCGCCGGGCGTCTCGGCGATCTGATCTCGCGCCGGACGATCTTCCTCGCCGGCCTCGTCCTGTTCACGACTGCGTCCGCGCTGTGCGGCGTCGCCGACAGCCAGGAGCTGTTGATCGGCGCTCGCTTCGTGCAGGGCGTCGGCGGCGCGATGACGTCTGCTGTGATCCTCGGGATGATCGTGACGATGTTCCCCGAGCCGGGAGAGCAGGCGAAGGCAATCGGCGTCTACGGGTTCGTCGCATCCGCCGGCGGCTCGATCGGGCTGCTGGTCGGGGGCTTGATCACGGAGGCGATCAACTGGCACTGGATCTTCTTCGTCAATCTTCCGATCGGCGTCGCTACCGGCATACTCGCCGTTCGCGTGCTCGAGCCCGATCGCGGGATTGGCCTCGGCCGTGGCGCTGACCTCCCCGGCGCCACGCTGATCACCTCAGCGCTGATGCTGGGCGTGTACACGATCGTCAAACCGGCCGCCGAGCACGGTTGGGGTGCGACCAGCACGTTGCTGTTCGCCGCCGGCTCGCTCGCTCTGCTCGTCGCCTTCATCGCGCGCGAGGCGACGGCTCGGACCCCGCTCGTGCCGCTGCGGATCTTCCGCTCGCGCAACATGTCGGGCGCGAACGCGATTCAGGCGCTGTCGGTCGCGGGAATGTTCGGCATCTTCTTCCTCGGCTCGCTGTATCTGCAGCGCGTGCGCGGCTATGACGCGCTCGAGATCGGACTCGCCTTCCTTCCGACCACGCTCGTGATGGGGACGCTGTCGCTGCGCTATTCCGAGCGGCTGGTGATGCGCTTCGGCGCGCGACGTACGCTGCTGCCCGGCCTCATCCTGATCGCGGCCGGCCTGCTTCTGTTCACCCGCGTCCCCGCCCACGGCGGTGATTACGCGAGCGACGTGCTACCGACGCTGGTCCTGCTCGGAGCGGGCGCCGGCGTCTCGTTCCCGGCGCTGATGACGCTCGCGATGTCGGGCGTTGGCCAGACCGAGGCCGGGCTCGCCTCGGGCTTGGTCAACACAACCGCGCAGGTCGGCGGTGCGCTCGGGCTGGCGGTGCTGGCGACGCTCGCGGCGACGCGCACGCACACGCTGCTGTCACGCGGGCACGGGACCGCGGCCGCGCTGACGGGCGGCTATCGGCTGGGCTTTCTGATCGCGGCGATCCTGACGCTCGTGGCCTTCGCCGTCGGCGTCGTGGTTCTCGCCCCGGCACGCCGGCACGAGTCCCGCGAGCGGCGGCGGGCCGCTGAGCCGGCCTGCTCGGAAGCCGCGTAGTCCCGCACCGGCTCAACTGAAAGCCATCTGGTACGTTCGCCTCGACGCGGAGCGAGGAGACCGATGGCTGATACCCAACTGCCGGGCCGGCATCCGATCTGAGCGTGCCCGCAACCTCCGAGGGCATACTCGCCGGGCTATTTGCCCGTGGGCCGGTCGGCTCGCTCGTGAGCGATCGCGGATTCGCCCACGCGATGCTCGAGTTCGAGCTGGCGCTGATCCAGGCACTGGCGCGGACAGGCCTGGCCACGGCCGCGGCTGTTGACGAGCTGGCGCCGTTGTGCACTGACGCCGACTGGCTCGACCTGGCCGAGCTCGGGCGCGTGACCGCCGATAGCGGCACGCCGGTGCCCGGGTTGCTCGCCGCGCTTCGTGGCAGGCTCGATCCAGGTGGCCCGGCGGCTGCCCACCTGCACCGGGGGGCGACCAGCCAGGACGTTGTCGACACCGCCTCGATGCTCCTGACCCGGCGTGCGATCGAGCCGTTGCTCGCCGACCTCGCCGCCGCCGCGAGCGCTTGCGCCGAGCTCGTCGAAGCTCATCGCGGCACGGTGATGCCGGGGCGGACGCTGCTTCAGCAGGGCGTCCCCACCACGTTCGGGCTGAAGGCCGCCGGATGGCTGAGCGGGCTGGACGCGGCCTGCGCTGAGCTGGCTCAGGTTCGCGAGCACGAGCTCGCGCTCCAGTTCGGCGGCGCTGTCGGGACGCTGGCAGCGCTTGGCGACCGCGGGCTCGAGGTCGTCGCGGACGTCGCCTCGCGGCTCGGGCTGGCCGTCCCGGCGCATGCATGGCATTCGATCCGGGTGGCGCCCGCGCGGATTGCCTCCGCGCTCGGGCTTGCGCTCGGGGTGATGGGAAAGATCGGTGGCGACGTCGCGCTGCTCGCCCAGACCGAGGTCGGGGAGGTCCGCGAGGGCCCGGCGCGCCAGGGGGGGTCCTCGGCGATGCCCCACAAGCGCAACCCGGTGAACGCGATCGCGATCGTGGCCTGCGCCCAGCGGGGGCCCGGCCTGGTGGCGACGGTGCTGTCCGCGATGGCGCAGGAGCACGAGCGGGCGGCCGGGCGGTGGCAGGCGGAATGGCCTGTGCTCGCGGAGCTGCTGCGCCTGACCGGATCCGCCGCTGCGGCCACCCACGAGTTGCTCGCCGGGCTCGAAGTCGACCCCGCGCGGATGCGGTCGAACATCGTTGCGGCGGCGATGAGCGAGAGCGTCGTGTCGGCGCTTGCTCCGTCGCTGGGAGCACGGCGGTCGCGCGAGCTCATCCAGCGGTCGCTGAGCGCAGCGGTCGAGCAGTCCTCGCCGCTGCGCGAGCTCTTGCTCCAGTCACCGGAGATCCGCGACACGCTAGGAGCCGACGGGGTCGACCGCGCCCTCGACCCCTGCGCTTACCTCGGCGTCGCCGGCGAGCTGATCGATCGCGCGCTCGCCGCCCATCGCGGGCGCGGTTCGCACGGAAGCGAGCGGCTGTGACCGGCGGCGCGTGCGAGGTCCACTATCGGCTGAGCGGTCCGGAGGGCGCGCCCGCCGTCGTCCTTTCGCAGTCGCTCGGGACCGATCTGTCGCTGTGGGCGCAGCAGGCGGTGGCTCTCAGCGAGCGCTACCGCGTGGTCCGCTACGACCTCCGGGGGCACGGGCGCTCGCCGATCCCCCCGGGCCCCTACACGATCGCCGATCTCGGCGACGACCTGGTCGCGCTGTTGGACCGGCTCGAGATCGAGCGCGCGGCGCTGTGCGGGATCTCGATCGGGGCGATGACGAGCATCGAGGTCGCGGCGCGCAGACCGGATCGCGTGGGCAGCCTGGTGCTCTGCTGCACCAGCGCCCGGTTCGGCGAGGATGCCCGCGAGGCATACCGGACCCGCGCGGCGGCGGTGCTTGCGGATGGCCTCGAGCCGATCGCCGACGCGGTCCTCGAACGCTGGTTCTCCGGCGGCTTCGCGCGCGCCCACCCCGACATCGTCGGCGAGATCCGCGCACGCCTGACCGCGATCCCGGCCGCCGGCTACGCCGCGTGTTGCCAGGCGCTCGCGGAGATGGACCTGCGAACGCAGCTCGGAGCGATCACCGCACCGGCGCTCGTGATCGCCGGACAGACCGACCCGGCGACGCCTCCCGAGCACGGTCGGCTGATCGCCGATCGGATCCCAGGTGCGCGCTTCGAACTGCTCCCGACCGCGCACCTGGCGGTCGTCGAGGCGCCGGCAGCGGTCACCGACCTGGTGTTGGACTATCTCGAGGAGACTTTCGATGAGTGATTACGAGCAGGGCATGCGGACCCGCCGAGCGGTTCTCGGCGATGAGTACGTCGACCGCGCGACCGCGCGCGCGGGCGAGTTCGGAGCGCCCTTTCAGGAGCTGATCACCACCTATGCGTGGGGTGCGGTGTGGTCGCGGCCCGGCCTCGACCGCCGGACGCGAAGCGCGGTGACGCTGTCGGTGCTCGTCGCGCTGAGGGCCGAGAGCGAGCTTGCCTTGCACGTTCGCGCCGCCCGCACGAACGGGCTCAGCGTCGAGGAGATCCGCGAGATCTTGATCCACGCGGGCGTCTACGCCGGAGCCCCCGCCGCCAACGCCGCGTTCGCGATTGCGCGCGATGTCCTCGCCGAGGACGGCGCCGGCTAGCGACTCACAGCTCGACGCGCTCGTCGGCGCGGCTGGTCAGCTCGACGTCATGGGTCGCGCAGATCACCGTTTGGCGCTCGTCGCGGGCGGCGCCCGCGAGCAGCTCGGCGACCGTCGCCGCGGCGGCTAGATCGAGCCGGGACGTGGGCTCGTCGACGATCAGAAGACCCCTTGCGCTCGCGAGCGCGCGCGCCAGCGCGACCCGAGCGGTCTCGCCCGCCGACAGCCGCGCGACCCGTTGCCCGGCACGGTCCGATAGCCCGACACGGCCGATGACCACAGCCGCCCGCGCGCGGGCCGCGTCCGGCTCCCAGCCGCGCAGCGCCAGCGCGAGCTCGACGTTCTCGGTCGCGCTCAGGAACCCGACGGGCGTCGGCTCCTGCGGCAGGTAGCCGACTCGGCTGGCGCGCAGTGCCGCCCGCTCCTCGGCGTCCGCGAGCTGCATCGGACGGCCGTCGATCAGGACCTCGCCGCGATCGGGCAGCTCGAGTCCCGCGATCAACCGCAGCAGCGTCGTCTTGCCCGACCCCGACGGGCCGGTGACGGCGATCATCACGCCGGACCGAAGGCTCCGGGTCAGCGACTCGAACACAACCCGTCGGCCCCGCACGCGCGAGACGCCGCTGAGCTCGACGGTGGCGGGGGCCCAGCTCGCTGCTTGCACCGGCGCCGCGAGCTGCTCGGGCTCGGCGGGGATGGCGGCCTCGCCAGGGGTTTCGGACCCGCCAGGGGTTTCGGACCCGCCAGGGGTTTCGGACTCGGCGGGGCTCTCGGGCTCGGCGGGGGTGATCACGACACCGTCAGCTCCCAACCGCACCCGCGCGCGCCGGGCGATCCCGGCTGCACGCAGCAGCTCGGGCGACAGGTGAAACCAGCCGCCGTCGCTGACCATGAGCGTGTCCTGGGCGCGCGCGGCATCCAGAACCACGCGGCCATCGCGCAACAGCACGCTGCGATCGGCGAGCTCAACCGTCGCGGGATCGTGCGAGACGACGATCACGGTCGTGCCCGCGCTGCGGGCGAGCTCGGCGATCAGCGAGCGGACGGCCTGGGCGCCGGCGCGGTCGAGCTCCCCTGTCGGCTCGTCGGCGAGCAGCAGCGCCGGGCCGTGGACGAGCGCGGCACACAGCGCCGCGCGCTGGCGCTCACCGCCCGACAGCGCCGCCGGCAGCGCATCCGCCCGCTCGCCCAGTCCGGCTGCGCTCAGCAGCTCGAGCGCACGGCGGCGGCGCAAGCGCCGCGAGCTTCCGCGGAGCGCGAGCGGGAGCGCGACCGCGTCGGCGAGCGGGAGCTCGGGCGCCAGGATCGCGTCGGCACGCTGAGGCAAGAGACCGATCGTCTGGTGGCGGAAGCGTGCGCGGAGACGAGGCGAGAGTCGCGCGACGTCGGTGCCGAGCACCCGGACCTCGCCCGCCGACGGCGTTTGCAAGCCGGCGATCACGCGCAGCAGGGTGCTCTTTCCCGCTCCGCTGGGCCCGAGCACGCACAGCACCTCGCCCGCGCCGACGTCGAGGTTCGTGCCCTGGAGCGCAGCGGCGTCGCCCTGATCGGTGCGGTGCACGCAGAACACACCGCGCAGAGCGACGACGGGCTGCGTGCCGCTGACGCCGGTCCGCTCCGGTGCCCTGGCGGCGGTGATCACCGCGCCCTCGCGACGGTCGTCCGCGTCGCCAGCCACGCGGCCAGCGCCAGTGCGCCGATCAGCGCCAAGCTCCAGGCGGCGAGCCCGAGCCACGGCACAACCGTGACCAGCGGCGGACTCGGGATCGCGACCGTCCCAGCCGCCCGTACCGTCGCGACCGCGAGCCGGGTCAGCACCACGCCGATCGCGGCTCCCGCGACGACGCCGATCACCGCGGCGAGAACGAGCCGCAGCCGCATCTCGTGTGCGAGCGCCCGCGGTCCGGCCCCCTGCGCGATCAGGTCGGCTTCGATCCGAGGATCATGCGCGGAGCCGAGCAGTGCGCTGAGCAGGCCGATGATCGCCAGCGCCGCGGCGAGCGCCGCTGCGGCCACGAGCGTCCCATACACGGCGCGGGCGACCGGCGCCGCCTGCAGCCTGTGCTCGACGTCGGCGCGGAACGTGCCGTTGAGCTGACGCATCCGGCCGCGGGCGAGCGCCGCGCGCAGGCGGGCGGTGTTCGCGGTCGCCACCCACAGCTCGTCGGCAGCGCCCTGTCCGGGCGCCTGGGCGTCGAGCGCCGCCGACAGCGCCGGTTCGCCGGCGACGACGAAGCCCGCGGTCGCCGCCGGCACTGTCGGGAAGCGAGCCAGCGCTCCGACCACGCGCGTGCGCATCGGCAGGCCGTCGATCGTCATCTCGAGCTCGCGGCCCCGGCCGGCGAGCGCAGCCGTCTGCCGGTCCACGAGCACCGGCAGCGCGCGCGAGTCGCTCGGCTGGCGCGGGCGGATCAGCGCGGGCGTGCCGCTGGTCGCGAAGCGCACAGCGAGTCCGGAGCCGACCGGCCGTGAGCCCCGCGCGGCGCCGAGCGAAGTCCATCGGTCGATTGGGACGGTGCTCAAGTGCCCGGCTCGATCCTCGATCTGCAGTTGCCCGAGCCTCAGCTCGGTCGCGAACTGGGTCGCCGCTGCCGGGTTCTCGCCGTTCTGGTGCCCGTTGGTCGCCTCGAGTCCCGCCGGCTCAGTCGCCTCGAGCGCCTCCAGCTGCCACGAGCCGGCGCCCGCGCCGGGCGGGAGCCCCGCCCGCAGCCTGCTCTTGCGGGGGCGCGTCTGACCGAGCGATAGCGTGCGGACGGATCCGTCCGAGCGCCGCAGCTCGGCGCTCAGCGTGATCGCGACGCCGCTCGCCTGCGCGTCGATCCCGACCGCCCGGCTGCCCGCCGCCAGTGTCGGGCCAGGGGTCCGAACGGGGCCCGGCGGCGAGAGCCGTGGCGCGAGCGTTGAGAGCGGGGTCGAGCCGTCGCTCGTACGCCAGCCGTGGATCGCGCTCAGCGCCGCGGCGGGAACACCGAGCACCGGAACCGTGACCGAGCTGCCGCCGCTGACGAAGCTCGCATCGGTCGTCCGGATCGGAAACACGGAGCCTGCCGCCAGCCTGCGCCAGCGCTGCAGCGAGGCGATCTCCAGCGGCGAGACGAAGTCCGCACCGGGCGCGAGGGTCGCGTCGAGCGGCACCTGGCCGGCGGCCTGATCCGAACTGCTGCGCGAGAGCGTCGCGCGGTAGCCGAGCGCGAACGCGCCAAGTCCCGTGCTGAGCGCGATCAACGCGATCGCCAGCGATGGGCCGCTCGGCGATCGCGCCAGCGATACGAACGCGAGCCGCGTCGGGACCGGCCCACGGCGTGCCAGGCGCTCGCCGCCGCGCAGCAGCGCTGAGGATCCGCGGAACACGAGCACCCCGGCGGCCAGGCATGCGAGCGGCGCCAGCAGTACGACGAGCTCAGCGTTGGCTGTCGTGCCGCTGATCAGGATCACTGCCAGTGCGGCGGCCGCGGCGGCGGCCAGCAGATCGGCGACGCGGGTGCCCCTGATCAGCAGCAGTGCCGCAAGCCCGGCGGTTGTGCAGAGCCACCCCGCTCCAAGCGCGATCGCTCCCGCCGGAGTCAGGAGGCTGTGGGCCAGGATCGCACCGACCGGCTCGTTTGCGGTGCTCGCCTCGATCGCACCGACGGCGATCGCCAGCGCCGCACCCAGGAGCAGTGCCGCGCCGCACACGATCGCCGCCTCGAGCGTCACGAACAGCATCCGCTGGCTCGAGGTCGCGCCCCCCACCTCGAGGCGCTCGAGCTCGGCGTCGAGCTCGCGGCGAACGGCGCCGACCGCGAGCACCACGAACAGCGCCAGTGCGGCGACCGCGCCGCCCGCCGTCAGCAGTAGCCGCTTGGGCGACGCGCTCGCCTCGGCGCGGGCGCGCTCGAGCGCCGCGAACGGCGCCGTCATCGTGACCGCGCCACCGCCCGTCTGCAGCGTGGCCTGCTCACCGGTCAGGTGCCGCTGCAGGCTTTCGAGTTGCCAGGAGTGCAGGCTGCCGGTCGGCAGCAGTGCCATCCAGCTGTCGGTCCGGTAGCGACTGCTCAGTCCCGCGAGCTGATCGAGGCCGGGTGCATCCCCGGTCAGCACGACCGGCGTCCGGCCGCGGCTCGGATCTGGGGTGAAGCCAAGCGGCGCCGGCGAGCGCAACGACGCCCCGCCGAGCACACGCATTCGGACCCCGGGGGCGTTCAGCAGCATCGACCGGGGCACTCCGCCCGTCGCGACCACGTTGCAGCTGACCGCCGTGCAGGAGCTGGTGGCTGCCGGCTTGCCGCTCGCCAGCCAGCGGTCGAGTGGGTCGATCGCGGCCGGTCGGACGACGACCCCGCCGAGGCGGACGTGGCCGAACAGCACAACCTCGGTCGGCGCGCCGAGCCCGAGGCCCGCGATCAGTTCGCGCGCGTGGCGTGCGATCAGCGGGGTCACGTTGTCCTGCGAGGTGACGGTGACGGCGCGCTGCGTGTCGGACAGCGCGGTGAGCACCGACCGCGCCGCCCGATCGCCCGCGATCGTGCTCTGCGCCGCTACCGCTCCCGCGAACGCTGTCGCCACCGCAATTCCGATCACTGTCAGCAGCCAGCGGGCCGGTCGCCGCCGCACGCGGGCGATCGCGAGCGCGAACATCGCCCCGCCGGCCCTCACCGTCGCTTCCTCTGATAGTGCGCTCGCGCCTTCGCCCGCCCGCCGCAGACCGCCATCGAGCACCAGCGGCCGGAGAGGTTGCGCGAATGGTCGTAGAACGCCCAGCCACAGTCCTCCCCGGGGCACACCTTCAGTCGCGCCCAGGTCCCGTCGATCATCGCGCACGCGGTGATCGCAAGCAGCAGGCCAATCGCCCCGGTGACGCCTCCGCGCTCGCTCCGGCAGTAGCGCGGGCCGCCGACGCCGATCCGGACCTCAACCGGAGCGCCCTGCTCAAGCGCCGTGAGGAGACGGCCCTCGGGTAGCGCATCGCCCGCGAGCGCCCGCAGGCCCTCGCGCACGTCGAGCACCCGCTCGAGCTCACCGAGACCGACGCGGTCGCGTCGATCGATCAGCTCGTGGGCGAGCAACCACCGCTTCAGTGACCGTGGTGTCGCCAGCAGCTCCGCGCCGTGGTCGACCTCGAGGTCGTAGTGCGAGTTGATGAACGCCTGCACCAGCGCGAGCTCGCTCGGTGCGGGTTCGCGCCCGCCGGGCTGCAGCGATGAACTCTCACCAGCCATAGGCGATTGGCTGGTTAGAGTAGCGCGCTTCTAGATGGGTCCGCGCCCGACCAGCGAGTACAGCACGTGAGGCGCAACGTAGACCTCCCACAGCGCCGACACGACGAGCACGGGGATCGCGAGCGCGACGGTCACGAAGGTCGCCGCGAGCAGCTTGTCCCAGTCCCCGCGACGGCTCGCGATGATCCACGCGGCGAGCGGGAGAAACAGCGCTGTCAGCTCCGGAATCGCGTGCGGGAGCAGACCGACGAGCAGCAGCCCCGGCGTCGTTCCGTAGGCGTAGGCGACGTGGCCGACGCCGACCCCGAGGACGTACGCCTGGGCACTCAGCGAGAACGTCGTCGCGGCGACGACGAACGCGATCGCGAGCCTGCCCCCCTGCTCGTGGATCACGCGCATCGGACCGGTTCGGTCACGGGCCTGGAGTGGTAGCGATGCGCCCGCGATGAAGCCGGCCACGCACGCCATCGCATGCAATGCGAGCACGAGCGAGTTCTTGGCCAGGATCCGGAGCACGTCGGCCGGCGTGCCGACCCGGAACGGCGGTCGGTGCAGCGACACGATCCCGGGTGCCATGTTGAGCGCGCCGATCCCCCAGACGGCGCTGAGCAGCAGCAGTGCCGCGGCGAGCGCGCCGCCGATCCAGCCCGCAAGCACCGGCCACGGGTGCTTGTTCCACGCCACGAGCGTCCTGCGCGTGCTGCGGATCCCATGCACGAAGGCGTAGCTGGAGGCGTCCACGACGGGATCATCGGCCCGCTTGGCCTCAAGGTTGAGCGGCCTATACTTGCCGAGACCCAGAGTTAGGAGCCCCGCGTGCAGGAGATGGTGATCTACGGCGTGAGCTTCGACATGGTTGGAAAGCAGCCGATCGTGCTGCTGAAGACGGTCGAGAGCAACAAGTTCCTGCCGATCTGGATCGGCCATCCTGAGGCTGCGGCGATCCTGATGAAGCTCCAGGGCGCCTCGACGCCGCGCCCGATGACGCACGATCTTCTCTCCGACATGCTCGGCGAGCTCGACGTCGAGTGCACCCGGGTGGCTGTCACCGAGCTGCGCGAGAACACCTTCTACGCCGCGATCTCGTTGCGCGTCAACGGCCGCGAGGTCGAGATCGACTCACGCCCCAGCGACGCCCTCGCCCTCGCCGTTCGCGCCGGTGCCCCGATCTTCGCCGCTGACGAGGTGATCGCCGAGTCCGCGATCGAGTTCGAGCACGAGGTCGAGGACACCGAGGAGGTCGTCGAGAAGTTCAAGGACTTTCTCGACCGCGTCACCCCCGAGGACTTCATGGGGGGCGAGAGCTAGCCCAGCTCGAGCGCCGACTCTGACAGCGCTGCCTCGACCTGCTTGTGGTGGTGAATCAGAGCCGGCTCGTTGCGGCCGTAGACGACCTCGGGCATCAGGCCGGTGCGCAGCGAGCGGTGGATGTCCTGCTGCTGGTCGAAGTCTTCGGTGAACACGACCCGCTCGGTGAAGCGGACATTGGCCTCCCAGAACGAGCGCTCCTCGTCGGTGCTCGGCTGCCGCGGGATGTAGAACTTGACGCTGACGCGCGTGCGATGGGGATCGTCGGGCTCGGGGTACATCTCCCATAGCTCGGCGTGGCCACTCATCGGCAGGTTGATCACGACGCTCGGGAACAGCAGGTAGACGATCGACGCGTAGGAGCGCAGCTCCCACTCGGACTGGTCGAGCTCGAGCAGGCGCGTGACCTCCTTGCGCATCACCGCGGCGCGGGTGTGCGGCCCGAAGTTCTCGCCGACGAACGGCGTCGAGAGCATGTCCGGCGCGAGCGTGTCGCGATGCAGGGAGAACACGTGGTAGGTCTCGGTGAAGGTGTCGTGGATCAGCTTCCAGTTGGCCTCGAACACCCCCGAGCGCTGGTCGAAGAAGTGCCAGCGCTCGAACCCGTAATCGCCCATCTCGGGCCCCAGTCCGTCGAGCTCGGAGGCGACGTCGATCGGCTGCTCGGATCCGATCCGGGCGAAGATCAATCCGAACCGCTCGGCCACGGCGACCGGGAGCAGCCCGAGCTCGGTGCGGTCGATCCCGTCGAACGCGTCGCGCGCCAGCGGCTGCCCGAGCAGCTCACCGTCGAGGTCGTAGGCCCACGAGTGATACGGGCACTTGATCGCGCGCCCGGGTCGGCCGCGCCCGCTGAACACCCTGCCGCCGCGGTGGCGGCAGATGTTGAGAAAGCACCGGACCGCGGCGTCCTCACCACGAATCAGCAGCAGCGGCACGCCCGCCACCTCGGTCGCAATGCAGTCGCCGGTGCCCGGCAGGTCGGCACTCAGGCCGACCAGCATCGGACGACCGCGGAACAGCGCCTGCACCTCGGCCGACAGCCGCTCGGGATCGGTGTAGACCGACGCCTGCTGGCGGTGAACAGCCGGTGCCATCGTCGTCGTGTGCGCGTCGCGCAGCGCGAAGAACTGTCGCAGGATGTCGCGCTGGGTCTCGATCCTCATCGCTTCACCGCGGCCAAGATTCGCCCGATCAGCTGATCGAATCCTATCCCCGCGGCGTCGGCGGCCTGCGGCAGCAGGCTGATCTCGGTCAGACCCGGAATCGTGTTGGCCTCGAGCACCTGGAGCCCGTCGCCGTCCTGCCCGACCATCAGGTCGACGCGGCCGAAGCCCGAGCAGCCGAGCAGCTCATAGACCTCGAGCGCGATCTCGCCGGCACGTGCCGCGACCGACGCGTCGAGCTCGGCCGGGCACACGAACCGCGTGCGCCCGAACTCGTAGCGCGACTCGAAGTCATAGAAGTCCTCCTGTTCGGGGACCGCCTCGACGATCGGGAGCACCTGCGGCGAGCCATCGAGCTCGAGAATCGAGACCGCGAGGTCGCGGCCGGCCACGTAGCGCTCGAGCAGCACCTTGCGGTCGTAGGAGAAAGCGGCCACGAGCGCCGCTGGAACGTCCGCAGGCGTGCGGGCGAACTTGATTCCGAGCGCCGAGCCCTGCCCTGCGGGCTTGACGACGATCGGGAACTGGAGGCGATCCTCGATCGCGGGGAGCGCCTGCGCGGCACCGAGCTCCTTGAAAGCGGTCTCGTTGAACGCATAGAAGTCGGGCGTCGGGATCCCCCGATCGCGCATCGCGTGCTTGGCCAGCACCTTGTCGAGCGTCCGGATGCAGGCGGAGACGCCCGAGCCCGTGTAGGGAATGCCCATCACCTCGAGCAGTTCCTGGACGGTCCCGTCCTCGCCGTCGCGACCGTGCAGCGCGACGAATGCGACATCGGGCGCGCTGTCGGTCAGCCGCTGCACGAGGTCGGCACCGACGTCGATCGGGATCACCTCTCGTCCGAGCCGTTCAAGCGCGCCCTCGACGCGCGCTCCCGACTTCAGCGAGACCTGGCGCTCGAGCGAGCGCCCGCCCTTGAGCACCGCCACCCGCCCGTCCCGCGCCGGCCACCCGGCTCCGGTACCGCCGGTGCCGGGCACGCCCCTGGGTTGGCTCATCCCGCGCGCTTGCGCGGCAGCCGGAGCACCTTCGCGAGCTCGGCGCCTTGCGTAGCCCGGGCGGCCGGCTGCTGTGCCGACTCGGCCGGCTGCTGCGCGGATCGGACCGCCTCGAAGCTGCCTGTGAGCGTGCCGTACAGGGCGACCTGCTCACGCACGACCTCGCCAATCCGCCGGATTCCTTCGCGGATCTCGCTCTCGGTGACGCCCGAGAAGTTCAACCGCATCGACGAGCCACCGCGCCCATCGACGAACGCCGCACGACCTGGGACGAACGCGACGTGCTCCTCGAGCGCGCGCGCGAGCAGGTCCGTCGTGTCGATGTAGTCAGGGAGCGTCGCCCAGATGAACAGGCCGCCCTCGGGGTGGGTCCACCTCGCCTCGCGCGGGAACTGCTCCGCGAGCGAGTCGAGCATCACGTCGCGCCGGCGGCGGTAGATCTCGATCAGCGATCGCACGTACTGCTCCCACGGCCCGGACTCGAAATAGGCGCCGACGAAGTACTGCGAGATCGACGAGGAGCACAGGTCCGATGCCTGCTTGCCGATGTTCATCTTCTGCAGGATCGGGGCCGGTGCCGTAGCCCACCCGAGCCGGACGCCGGGCGACAGGATCTTCGAGAACGTGCTCGCGTAGATCACGAACTCGTCGTCGAGCGAGCGCAGTGGCGGCAGCGGCGTGCCCTCGTAACGGAGCAGGCCATAGGGGTTGTCCTCGAGGATCAGCAGCTCGCGCTCGGCCGCGATTCGGACCAGCTCGCGGCGGCGCTCGAACGACAGCGTCACCCCCGCCGGGTTGTGAAAGTTGGGGACCGTGTAGATGAACTTTGGCCGGCGTCCGGTGCGCTCGAGCTGGTCGAGCGTCTGCTCGAGCTCGTCGACTCGCATCCCGTCGCGGTCCATCGTGACCTGGACGACGTCGGCCTGATACGCGCAGAAGGTCGGCACCGCGCCCGGATACGTCGGCGCCTCGGTGACGACCACGTCCCCCGGGTCCAACAGCGTCTTGCAGACGAGGTCGATCACCTGCTGCCCCCCGGTCGTCACCAGCACCTCGCCCGGGTCGATCTCGAGGCCCTCGGCCCGCATCACTTCCGAGATGCACTCCTTCACCTTCGTCAGGCCCTCGGTCGGGCCATACTGAAGCGCGCGCGCACACGAGTCGACCGCCACCGAGCTCATCAGCGACGCGTATGAGTCAGGCGGGAAGGTCGAGGTGTCGGGCAGGCCGCCGGCGAGCGAGATCACATCGGGTCGCTCGGTGAGCGCCATCAGATCGCGCATCGCCGAGGACTTCATGACCTTCGTTCGCTCGGCGAACAGTGCGCCGTACCGCTCGATGTCTCGTGCCGTCGAACGTGGGCGCCGAGCGGACCCGCTCCGATCGGGGCCCGTCATGCCCTTTTGTCTATCGTCACGACTAGTCACGGTACAGCACGGTGCATCTCGTCTTCGACATCTTCCAGGGCATTGGGATCGCGGCAGCGGTCGGGATCCGCCCGTTCCTACCGGGGCTCGCGGTCGGCGCGCTGGCGGCCGGCGACGCCGAGATCCACTTCAACGGCACGAGCTATTCCTTCCTGCAGAGCGCCCCATTCCTGCTCGTTCTGGTCATCGGGGCGGTGATCCTGGCGGTGATCGAGCGGCGGCTGCCGACCGAGCGACTGGAGCGCGGCGCCGGCGCGCTCGTGCTGGCCGCGATCAGCGCCGTGCTCGGGGCGCTGCTGTTCGCCGGCTCGCTTGCCCGCGGTCACTACCAGGTCTGGCCGGGGTTGATCGGTGGCGTCGTCTGCGCGCTGATCGCGGTCGCCGCGACGCTGCCGCTGCTCGCGCGCGTGCGCGCCCGACTCGACCAGGCGACCGGCGCATCGGTCCCCGTTTACGCCGAGGGTGCAGCGCTGCTGGCGGCGATCCTCTCGGTCCTGGCGCCCCCGGTCGGGCCGATCCTGCTGGCGCTGCTGATCTGGCTCCTGATCGCCGGCCGGCGCCGCGGTCAGCAGAAGTACGCAGGCTTGCGAATCCTCCGGTGAGCACCGTCAAGAAGCTCGTTCTGGTCGTCATCGACGCGCTCAAGCCGGCGATGCTCGAGCGCGCGATCGCAACCGGCCGCGCGCCGGCCCTGGCGCGGATTCGCGAGCAGGGCGTCTACGTCGATGATTGCGTCGCGTCGTTCCCGTCGGTCACGCCCGTGTGCGCGGCGACGATCACGACCGGGGTCGGCCCCGATCGGCACCTGATCCCGAGCATGAACTGGTACCACCGCGACGAGGCCAGATATGTCGAGTACGGCTCGAGCTTCTCGGCCTCGCGGCAGTTTGGCGTGCTGCGGTCGCTGACCGACACGATCTACCGGATGAACGCCGAGCACCTGTCACACGACGTCGAGACGGTGTTCGAGTCACTCGACGATGTCGACGTCCGTACGGCGGGGACCACCTACCTGATCTACCGCGGCCGCCATCAGCACGAGGTCTCAAACGAGACGGCGCTCGCGCGGATCGTCACCTCGACCCTGTTTCGGCGCACGATCGACGGTCCGCTCGAACTGTTCTACGCCGACCTCTACGCGAGCCGCAAGACCGGCTGTCGGGGCCAGCTCGGGATGCCCGGGATCCGCGACCAGCACACGGGTTGCGTCGGCGCGTACCTGGTCGAGCATGACCTGTTCGACTTCATGCTGTTTTCGCTCCCCGACAACGACGCCTGGTCGCACAAGAACGGCCCGCACGCCCAGGTCACCTCGATCGCGGCGGCCGATCGTCAGCTCGAGCGGCTGATGCACGCGGGTGGAGGCCCGGATGCGTTCCTGCAACAGCACGCGGTGATCGTCACCTCGGACCATTCACAGGCCGCCGTTGAGGAGCGGATCCACCTCGACGCGGCGTTCGGGGACTTCGATGTCGCGGCGCCGAGCTCGTCGCGCTCGGTCGGCGCCGAGGTGGCGCTCAGTCCGGCGCAGCGCTCGGCGATGGTCTACGCGCTCGACGAGGACCGTCGCGACGAGCTTGTCAACCGCAGCATCGAGGCGGTCGAGCAACTCGATGGGATCGATCTGATGATCTGGCGCTCGGGCGAGGAGGGTGTCGTGCGCAGCGCTCGCGGCGAGCTTCGGTTCGCGCCGGGCGGCGAGCTCCTCGACGGCCGCGGCAAGCGCTGGAGCGTCGAGGGCGAACTGTCGACGGTGCTCGCCGAGGTCCAGGATGGGCGCTTTCTGTGCACCGAGTACCCAGACGCACTCGGGCGGATGTGGTCGGCGCTGAACTGCGCCAACGCGGGCGACCTGCTGTTGTCGGCCTCGCCCGGTTACGAGTTCGTCGACTGGGGCGGGGCTGATCACGTCGGCGGCGGCTCGCATGGCTCGCTGCATCGCTCCGACTCGCTCGGTGCGCTGTTGTGGTGCGGTACCGGCCCGAGCTCGCGCAACGAACGTGATCTCTGGACGCTGCAGGACGTGACCCCGCTCGTCCGCGACCATTTCGGATTAGGCTCCCGTTAGCGCGCCCCGAACACTTAGAGTTCGCTGAACACCCGCCGATACATTTCCCAGATGCCCGAAGACCTGATCAGCACCGTCGAGCTGCCGTTCCATGCACGGGTGCGGCACGGCGTCCGTCGCCCGCACAACTGGCTCCAGCTAGTTCGGTTCACGACCGTCGGCGCCAGCGGCTATGTCGTGAACCTCGCGGTGTTCGCGGGTTGTGTTCATCTGTTGGGGATCGACTACCGCGTCTCAGCGGTGATCGCGTTCCTCGTCTCGGTGATGAACAACTTCTGGTTGAACCGCCATTGGACCTTCGATGCCAAGCATCGGCATCCGATCTTCCAGGCCGCGCGCTTCTTCACGGTGTCCCTGATCGCATTCGCGTTCACGTACGTCGTGCTGATCGTGCTGGTCGAGGGAGCCGGCATGTCAAAGGTCGTCGCGCAGGCGATCGCGATTGCGGCGGGGACACCGCTGTCATTCCTCGGGCAGAAGCTTTGGAGCTTCAAGGCGTAAGCGGCTCCCGGCTCCGATCATGGGCGGTTGTCGTACTGGCGGCCGCAGCAGCGCTTCTGATTCCGGCAGGCACCGCCGTCGCTGCCTCGAGTTCGACGGCTGCGGTCGACCCGAACACGCCGGTCCTCGTCACCTCACTGAACAAGCCGCCTGCCGGCTACCGGCTGACCGCGGAGCGGGTCGAGCGGATCGCGGCGGTCGTGCCGAAGATCGCCGCCGAGCGTCACCGGCACCCGACCGCGCGACCGTACGAGTACACGAAGGGACCCGGCCGCTGGCAGGTCAGCTGGTTCAGTCCCGGACCAAACGGCAAGGAGCTGGCCCAGGTCTACGTCGACGACGCAACCGGGAAGGTGACCGAGGCATGGACGGGATTCCAAGTCGCGTGGACGATGGCGCGCGGGTATCAGGGCGCGTTCGGTCGCCGCGTCAACGCCTCGTACGTGTGGCTGCCGATGTGCGTGATCTTCCTCGTGCCGTTCATCCCGTGGCGCCGGCGGCCGACGCTGCTGCATCTCGACCTGCTGGTGCTGCTGGGATTCTCGATCTCGCTCGCATTCTTCAACAACGCCTTGATCGGCCTGTCAGTGCCGCTCGTCTATCCGTTCCTGCTGTATCTGCTGGCGCGCGTGCTGCTGCTCGCGTTCGGTCGCGGCGTCCCGCGCGAGCCGCTGCGGCTGCTCGTGCCGGCCTCATGGCTGGCGGTGGCGGTCGTGTTCCTGGTCGGCTTCCGGGTCGGGCTCAACGTGACCAACTCCAACGTCATCGACGTCGGCTACGCCGGCGTGATCGGAGCCGACAAGCTGCTGCACGACGAGCCGCTGTACGGCGGCTGGCCCCAGGACAATGTCCATGGCGACACCTACGGCCCGGTCAACTACTACGCGTACGTACCGTTCCGCGCGATCTTCGGGTGGAGCGGGACCTGGGACGACCTGCCCGCTGCACACGCCGCCGCGATCGCCTTCGACCTGCTGACTCTGTTCGGCCTGTACTTCCTCGGACGCCGCGTCCGCGGCCCGACGACGGGCACAGTGCTCGCGTACCTGTGGGCTGCGTATCCGTTCACCCTGTACGCGCTCAGCTCCAACAGCAACGACTCGCTGGTCGCGCTGCTGCTGGTGGCGACATTGCTGGTGATCACCTCAGCGCCGGCGCGCGGGGTCACGACGGCGCTGGCGGGGTTCGCGAAGTTCGCTCCGCTGATCCTCGCGCCCCTGTTCCTGCGCGGGGTCGGCGGGTTCCCGCGCAAGCGGTCGCTGTTCGCCTTCGTGGTCGCGTTCGCGTTGACGGCCGTGGTGGTGATGATTCCCGTCCTGCTCGACGGCAACTTCCACACATTCTGGGAGGACACGATCGTCTCCCAGGTGGACCGCAGCTCGCCGTTCTCGATCTGGGGGCTGTGGGGCGGCCTCGGGATCGTGCAGCATCTGGTTCAGGGCTTCGCGATCGGGCTCGCGATCGCCGTCGCGTTCGTGCCGCGCCAGCGCACGGTCGTCGAGGTGGCGGCGCTCGGCGCAGCCGTCTTGATCGCTTTCCAGCTCGCGCTGACTCACTGGTTCTACCTCGTACATCCCGTGGTTCTTCCCGCTCCTGATCGTCGCCGTGGTCTGCGCCTTCCCGTCCGAGGTTCGCTACGCCCTCGGCAGCCTCGAGGAGGCCGAGCAGCAGCGCGCGTTGCTCGCCCCGGCGTAGCGACCTGTGGGGTCGCCTCGCCCCGGTGTAGCGACCCGAGAGGTCGAGTCCAACGTTGTGCCCGATTATCGGGAACAACGTTGGAACCACCCGCCGCCGGGCGGGGTCGCGAGGCCCAGCGCCGGGCTATTCCTTCGTATCCGGGCCGACCGGCCCGGACTGCGCGGCGCGGTGCTCGGACAGGATCTGCTCCGCCGACGGTGATTCGTGCGGGTGGTGCTTGCGGCAGACGATGTAGTCGGTGCCGGAGACCTTGTGGCGCCCGATCCGCCAACAGTGCTTGGCGTGACAGTTGTGACGGCGGAAGATCGCATAAGCGCCCCCGAGCAGCGTGATGTCGGCCAGCGGCCCGCTGACGATGTTGTACCCGTCCGGATCGTGCCACGTCCACCGTATTGCTTCCCACAGCGACGAGAACACCGTGCCGATCACGGCGGTGAAGCTAACCGGGAGCTCGGATGGAGCGCGAGCGTCGCAGCCGCCCCACGACGGCCGGCGGCGTCGGGCTATCTGACGCCCGGCGCCGGCTCGAGCACCTGCTCGATCGCGCTCGCGTGCATCGGGCCGTCGGCGGTGATCAACACGCCGTTGAGCCACGGATCCTCAGTCGCGGTCTCGAACTTGATCGGCATCCGAGTGATCATCGCCTCGAGCGCGAGTTCGCGCTTGACGCCGATCACGCCGCCGCGTGGCCCGGTCATGCCGACGTCGGTGATGTAGGCGGTCCCGCCGGGGAGGACGCGGGCATCGGCGGTCGGCACGTGGGTGTGGGTGCCAACGACGGCGGTCACCCGGCCGTCGAGATGCCAGCCCATCCCGACCTTCTCGCTGGTCGCCTCGGCGTGCATGTCGACGAGCACGTGGTCGACGCGGTCCCTGAGCGCGTGCAGGGCGGCGTCGACCTCGGAGAAGGCCGGGCGCCCGGCATTCATGAACAGGTTGCCGGACACCGATACGACGCCCAGGCGGATCCCGCGCTGGGTCACGACGCAAGAGCCGTGGCCGGGTTGGCTGCGCAGGAAGTTGACGGGGCGGAGGATGGGATCGTGTTGATCGAGATACGGGTAGATCTCACGGTGGCGATACGTGTGGTTCCCGAGCGTGATCACATCGATGCCGGCGGCGAACATCTCGTCGGCGATCTTCGGCGTGATGCCGAGGCCGCCGGCGGCGTTCTCGCCGTTGACGACCACGAAGTCAGGGGTCAGCCGCTCCCGCAGCGGCGGCAGCAGGGACAGGAGCGTTCGCCGGCCGAGCCCACCTACGACGTCGCCTACAAACAGGATGCTGATCGCTTCAGTCACGTCCTCGTGACGCGCATACTTCCAGTTGGATGAGATTGAGGCTGCCATGGGCGAAGTCGGCTGCCGCGCGCGCGGGCGGTTCGAACGGCGACGCGACCGAACTCGAGGCCCACGGGGACGAGGGCGCGAGCGCGGATCAAACGCGTGATGACGGCCCGAAGGCGGCGTTGCCCGCCGCCGCCCCGGCCTCCGGAGCAGCCGCTGAACCGGCCGCAACCGATCCTGGGGACCGCCCCGACCCGGCCGCAACCGATCCTGCGGATCGCCCCGACCCGACCGCGGCACCGCACCCCGTCGCCCCAGTAGTCGTCCCGCGCTGGGTCCAGCTGGTCCTACTGCCGCTCGCGCTTCTGGGTCTGTGGGCGCTCGCGAGGGCGGCCGGCACGGTCCTGCTGATCCTGCTGATCGCGAGCGTGATCGCGCTGATCCTCAACCCGCTGGTGAGGATCCTCGAGCGCGCGCGCATACCCCGCGGACTCGGGATCCTGATCGTCTATCTGGGCGGGTTCGCGATCGTCGCCGGCCTCGGCGTGCTCCTGTCCGATCCGATCAGCACCCAGGTCAGCCGGTTCGCCCGCGAGGTGCCGCACTTGATCGACAAGGCCAACCAGGACCTCGCCAACCTCCAGACCTGGCTCAACAACCACGGGATCCGGATCCAGATCCAGCAGCAGGGACAGACGGCCCTGCAGACGCTCGAGAAGCACGTCCTCAAGAGCTCGGGCAGCATCGTCTCGTTCTCGCGCGATCTTCTTTCGCAGGTTCTGACCGTCTCGTTCGACCTCGTGCTGGTGCTGGTGCTGTCGATCTACCTGCTCGTCTACGGCAAGCAGATCGGCGAGCTCGTACGCCGGGTGATGCCCGCCGGCGACGGCACCCCCGAGGACGACTTCCCCCTGCTCGTCCAGCGAGCCGTGTTCGGCTACGTCCGCGGGCAGATCCTGTTCAGCCTGATCATGGGCTCGAGCGCGGCGGTGGCACTGTGGATATTCGGCGTGATCGGGATCTTTCCGGCGGGCGAGCACTACGCCGTGTTCTTCGGCGCGTTCTACGGGCTGATGGAGTTCATCCCGTACATCGGCCCGATCATCGGCCCGCTCCCGGCGGTCCTGGTCGCGCTGTTCAACGACCCGATCAGCGCCCTCTGGGTGGTTCTCCTGTTCGTCGCCCTGCAGCAGCTCGAAGGCCATCTGGTCGCGCCGCAGGTGTTCCGCATCTCGCTGCGGATCAACCCGATCCTGATCATCCTCGCGCTGCTGATCGGCTACCAGCTGTACGGGATCGTGGGAGCCCTGCTGGCACTCCCGCTGGCCGCGATCATCCGCCAGACCGTGGTCTACCTTCGTCGCCACCTGGTGCTCGAGCCGTGGGTGGTGGCCGCCCCGGGCGGCACGATCGGAGCGGGGACCGGGGTGATGCCTGTCGCGCCGGACCACTGCCCTGACTGCGGGACCGCGGCGTCGCCGGGTGACGCCTTCTGCCGCTCGTGCGGCGCCTCGCTCGAGCCCCGGGTGCGAACGCCCGGCTAACGCCGGCCTGAACCCGGGCAGGCGGCGGCGCTCGTGTATTAGCCTGCAGAGCGTGTCTGCCAGCCCCGCCACGGGCGACGCGATGACCACGCTCGCGGCGCGCACGTTGACCAAGCGGTTCGGCGCGAGGACGGCGCTCGACGGTGTCAGCTTCGAGCTGACCGCGGGCGAGCTGGTCGCGGTCATCGGGCCCAACGGCGCCGGCAAGACGACGCTGCTCTCGATCCTCGCCGGTGTTCTGACGCCGACCGGTGGTGAGCTGACCCACCCCGCGCGGAAGATCGGCTGGGTACCACAGCAGCCGGCCCTGTACTCGAAGCTGTCGGTGGCGGAGAACCTGCGTCTGTTTGCGCGGCTCGAGAAACTCGAGGACCCCGAGGCGGCGGTCGAGCAGATGCTCGATCAGACCGGCCTGCGCGATCGAGCCGACGAATCGGTCGGGCGGCTGTCGGGCGGCAACCAGCAGCGCGTCAACATCGCGATCGGCCTGCTGTGCGAGCCATCGGTGCTGCTGCTCGACGAGCCATCGGCATCGCTCGACCCGCGCCAGCGCGAACGCCTTTGGCAGTTCATTGCGACGCTTGCCGGGCGCGGCACCTCGGTCGTGTTCTCGACGCACAATGTGTCCGAGGCCGAGCGCCAGGCCGATCGGGTGCTCGTGCTGGTCGACGGTGAGTTGCTGTTCACCGGCACCCCGGCCGGCCTCGAGCGCGAGGTCGGTCACGGCCAGCGCGACTTCGAGGCGGCGTTCGTCCGCTTCCTGCACGAGCGGGGTCACTGATGCGCTGGCTGTTGGTCAAGGATCTTCAGATCCTGCGCCGCTCGCCACTGCTGACCGGGCTGCTGGCGGTTTACCCGGTCGCGATCGCGCTGATGATCGGGTTCGCGCTGTCGAGCCCGCCGGGCAAGCCGAAGGTCGCCTTCTACAGCGAGGTTCCGACCGGCAAGGGAAAGCTCAGCTTCGGCAGCCAGCAGATCAACATCTCGAGCTACGCGAGTCAGCTGTTCCAGTCGATCGACCCGATCAAGGTGCACTCGCGCGACGAGGCGATCGCCAAGGTCCGCAACGGCGATGCGCTCGCCGCGCTGATCATCCCGTCGGACATCACGGCGCAGATCGAGAGCCTGGTCACGACCGGGGTCGGCACGCCGACCGTCGAGGTGATCCTCAACTCGAGAGATCCGATCGAGCGCCAGTTCGTCGACCAGGCGATCACCTCGCGCCTGAACGAGGTCGAGCAGGCGGTCTCCAAGCAGGTCCTGCGCGTCGCGATCAGCGACCTGCAGCAGGTCCTCAACGGCGGCTCGATCCAGTTCCTGGGCCAGAACTTCCGCCTGCTTGGGCTGCGCAACGCGCGCTCGATCATCCAGAGCTCGCTCAGCACGCTTCCGCGTAACTCACCGGTCCGCGCGGCGCTGGGACAGGTCGTCAACTTCGCCGGCCTCGCGATCCAGGGACTCGCGTTCGCAAATCCTGTGCTCGGCTCGATCGGCAACCCGCTGACGGTCAACGTGACGCAGCTGTCGGGCAATACGACGCCGACCGACTCCTATGCCGCGGCGATCGCGGTGATCGTCTCGCTGATGTTCGTCGCGCTGCTGCTGGCGGCGGGGATGCTCGCCGTCGAGCGCTCGGAGAACGCCTACTCGCGGCTCGTCCGGGGCCTGGTCTCGCCGGCGCGGCTGCTGTCGGAGAAGGTGATCCTGTCGGCCGGCTGCGCCGGACTCGTGACCCTGCTGATGGCGGCGCTCGTGTCGCTGTTCGTTCACCTCGACTGGACCCGCTTCGAGCTCTGGGTGCTGGCGCTCGCGTTCGGCGGGCTGGCGTTCGGCGCGCTCGGCGTCGCGATCGGCGGCCTCGCCCGAGAGGTCAGTGCGGCCTCGCTGATGGCGTTCCTGGTGTCGCTTCCGATCGCGTTCATCGCGCTGATCCCCGCCAGCGCGGTCTCGGGGGCGCTCAAGACCGTGCTCGACGCGATCTCGTTCGTGTTCCCGTTCAAGGCCGCGTTGCAGGCGATCACGAACGCGTTCAGCGGCTCCTCGCCGGGGATCGGTTGGCCGCTCGTCCACCTCGCGGTTCTGACCGTCGTGTTTGGGGCGCTGGCGCGCCTCGCCCTCAACCGGTTCGCGTCGAGAGTCTGAGCGGCGTCAGCGGCCGACCGCGCGGCTGAACATCAGCGCGCAGATGGCCGCGACGATCAGCGCGATGATCGGGATCGTCGCCCCGATCACCCCGGCGATCGCGAGGACGATTCCGACGACGCCGACGACCCCGGCGGTGCCGCCGGTGACCGCCAGACGGTACGCACGCCGCTCGCGTGCCCGCCGCGGGGTGTAGCTGCCGCGCTTCTGGATATCTGCCACGTAAGGGAGCGTACCGCGCCCGGGAGCGTAGGGTTCTGCGAATGCCAGATCATCACATCCTGTTCTACGAGTATGTGCCCGACATGGCCGACCGGCGGGGCCCATACCGCGAGGCTCACCTGGCCAAGATCGGCGCCGAGCGCGAGGCCGGCCGAGTCGTGATGGCGGGCGCGCTCGGAGACCCGCCGCACGGCGGCGCGATCGTGTTCCGAGGCGTTGAGCCCGCGCAGATCGACGCCTTCGCAGACTCGGATCCGTACGTCGAGGCCGGCCTCGTGACCGCCCGGCGGATCGAGTTGCTGGAAGGTCGTTTGAGGCGCCGTCGCAGCCCGCCGGGGACGATCGCCGAGCCCGGTGCCGGGCCAGGGGTATCCTGACTGGAGTCATGGCCTTCCCGCAGACACGCCTGCGACGCCTGCGCGCAAACCGCGCGCTCCGCGGCCTCGCCCGGGAGACCACGCTCTCCCCGTCCGACTTCATCTACCCGCTGTTCGTGGCCCACGGGATCGATCGCCGCGAGCCGATCGCCGCGATGCCCGGGGTCGACCAGCTGTCGATCGCCCACGCCGTCGAGGAGGCCGGTGAGGTCGCCTCGCTCGGGATCCCGGCAGTCCTGCTGTTCGGGATCCCGGCCGCGAAGGACGAGGAGGGCTCGGGCGCGTGGGACGACGAGGGGATCATCCAGCTCGCGACGCGCGCGATCAAGGAAGCGCATCCCGAATTTGCTCGTGATCGCCGACCTGTGCCTGTGCGAGTACACGAGCCACGGTCACTGCGGCGTCGTTCGCCCGGACGGCTCGGTCGACAACGATGCGACGCTCGAGCTGCTGGCACGCACGGCCGTCTCGCAGGCGCGCGCCGGCGCCGACATCATCGCCCCGAGCGACATGATGGACGGCAGGGTTGGCGTGATCCGGACCGCGCTCGACGACGACGGTCTGGTCGAGACGCCGATCCTCGCCTACTCGGCGAAGTTCGCCTCGGCGTTCTACGGCCCGTTTCGCGAGGCGGCCGACTCGGCCCCGGCGTTCGGGGACCGCCGCGCCTACCAGATGGATCCGGCCAACGGACGCGAAGCGGTGCGCGAGGCCCGCCTCGACATCGAGGAGGGCGCCGACATCGTGATGGTCAAGCCGGCGCTGCCTTATCTGGACCTCGTCTGGCGCGTCAAGAACGAGACCGGCGTACCGCTAGGTCGCCTACAACGTCAGCGGCGAGTACGCGATGGTCAAGGCCGGCGCGGCCGCCGGCTACCTCGACGAGCGCGCGACCGTACTCGAGCTCCTGACCGGGATCCGGCGAGCGGGGGCCGACATCATCGTCACCTACCACGCGAAGGACGCGGCGCGGTGGCTGCAGTAACCCCCGGCTCGCAGCACGGCCCGAAGCTCCGCAGCCGCAAGCTCGGCGCCGCGGTCTCGCTCGACGATCTCGACAAGCGGCTGCTCAACCTTATGCAGGGCTCGTTCCCGATCGCGGCTCGGCCCTACCGCCACGTCGCGCAGCAGGCCGGGATCGAGGAGCAGGACGTGATCGCGCGCGTTCGCGAGCTGCTCGAGGATCGGATCATCCGCCAGGTCACGCCGATCTTCGACACCCGCGCTCTGGGCTATTCGTCGATGCTCGTCGCCGCCAAGGTCGATCCAGACAATCCGTGGCGCGCGGCCAAGGTGATCAACGAGCACCCCGGCGTCTCGCACAACTACCTGCGCAACCACGAGTTCAACATCTGGTTCACGATCGCGACCGAGCCCGACTCGCCCCTGGGTCTGGAAGCGACGCTCGACGTCCTCGGGCGGATCGCCGGCGCCGAGTCGATCCGCCAGCTGCCGACCCTGAAGTTGTTCAAGATCCGAATGGACCTCGAGATGGAGGGCGGTACCGACGCGCTCGCGAAGTCGGTCGAGGTGGCCCCCCCCGCCGAGACCGAGCGCCAGCCATATGACGAGTTCGACATCGCCGTGATCCGCGCCCTCCAGGGTGATATGCCGGTCGTGCCCGAGCCCTACGCGCCGGCTGCGCAGGAGCTCGGGATCTCGCAGGAGCAACTACTCGGCCACCTGCATGCGATGCAGGAGCGGCGCCTGCTGCGCCGGGTAGCGGCGATCCTGTTTCACCGGCGCGCGGGCTTCAGCGCCAACGGCATGGGCGTCTGGAAGGTGCCCGACGATCGGATCATGGAGCTTGGCCCGCAGATGGCCGCGTACCGGGGCATCTCCCACTGCTACCAACGCCCGACCTACCGCGATTGGCCCTACTCCGTGTTCACGATGGCCCACGGCCGTTCGAAGGAGGAGTGCGACGCGATCCTCGACTCGATCGCGCTCGACACCGGCGTCAGCGACAGGGCGACGCTCTACTCGTCGACTGAGTTCAAGAAGATCCGGCTGCTCTACTTCACCGACGACTACCGGGCCTGGGAACGCAAGCACGCGGGCGTGTGACGCGCTCAGCTGATCTCTACCACCGGGCTCTGCCGCTGCTTCCGGGCGGCGTCAACTCCCCCGTGCGCGCGATGCGCGCGATCGGCCGCGACCCGATCTTCATCGCTTCCGGCGCCGGGCCGAGGCTGCGCGACGTCGACGACAACGAGTACGTCGACTGGGTCGGATCGTGGGGCCCGCTGATCCTCGGCCACGCGAATCTGGCCGTGATCGACGCGGTCACCGCCGCCGCCGCGCGCGGGACCTCGTTCGGCGCGCCGACCGAGGGTGAGGTCGAGCTCGCCGCGGTGGTTGCCGACCGCGTCGCCTCGGTGCAGATGCTGCGGATGACCTCATCGGGTACCGAGGCGACGATGAGCGCGATCAGGCTGGCCCGTGCCGTCACCGGGCGCGAGCTGGTGCTGAAGTTCGCCGGGGCCTACCACGGCCACGTCGACGGCCTGCTCGCCGAGGGTGGCTCAGGCCTCGCGACCCAGGGCATCCCCGCGAGCCCCGGGGTCACGGCCGCCGCCGCGGCGGCGACTGTGATCGTTCCCTGGAACGACCCCGAGGCGCTGGTCGACGCGACTGAGCGCCATGAGCTGGCGGCGATTCTGGTCGAGCCCGTGCCCGCGAACATGGGGGTCGTCCCGCCTGCCGCCGGCTTCCTGCAGCTGCTGCGCGAGCGCGCCGACAGGACCGGGGCACTGCTCGTCTTCGACGAGGTGATCAGCGGCTTCCGGGTCTCGCGCGGCGGCGCCCAGGAGCGGTTCGGCATCACACCCGATCTGACGATCCTCGGCAAGGTCCTCGGCGGGGGTCTGCCGGCGGCCGCATTTGGCGGCCCCCGCGCGCTGATGGAGCGGGTCGCGCCCGCAGGCGACGTCTACCAGGCCGGGACGCTCTCGGGCAACCCGCTCGCGGTAGCGGCCGGGCTGGCGACGCTGGGCCAGCTCGACGCCGAGGCCTACCTGCAGCTCGATCGGCTGACATCCTTGCTGGCCGACGGTCTGCGCGAGGCGGCGGCCGAGGCGGGCGTGTCGGTCCAGGTTCAGAGCGTCACGGGTCTGCTGACGGTGTTCTTCTCGCGCTCGCCGGTGGAGCGCTACGCGGACGCCGCGGCGTGCGATCTGGCCGCCTATGGGGCATGGTGTCGGGCGCTGCTCGAGCGCGGCGTGTATCCGCCCGCGTCGCAGTTCGAGGCGTGGTTCCCGTCGCTCGCGCACACGACCGAGGACATCGCCGTCACCGTCGAGGCCGCGCGGGGTGCGTTCGGGGAGCTCTCCCAATGAGCTTCGAGCAGGAGCTCAGGTCCCACGGCGGCGCGCTCGCCGAAACTGTCGAGGGCGCGCTGGCGCCGGGCGCCGCCGGACCGCCGCAGCTCGCCGCATCCGGGCCCCGGGCCGCTGCCGCGGCGGCCGAGTACGAGCTGCTGCTCGAGATGATCTACGAGGGCGCCCAGCTCCACTACGGCTCGCCGCGGGTCGTCAAGACCGATGACCGCGATCTCGCGCTGCTGCTGGGCGACCAGCTGTACGCACTCGGGCTGGCGCGCGTCGCCGCGCTCGGCGACCTCGAGGCCGTCGCTGAGCTGGCGGATCTGATCTCGCTGGTGGCGGAGGCTCACGCCGCCGGAGACGGTGAGCTGGCCGATGCGGTCTGGGAGGCCGGGGCAGTCGCGATCGGCTGGGGCGTGAGCGATCCCCACGAGCAGGCGAAGGCTGGAGCACGGGCTGGCGACCCTGAAGCGGCGACGCTGCTCCGTCGCGCGGCGAGCAACCGGCGGGAACGCCCCTCGTGACGCTCGTCTCGATGTTGACGATACGCTTCCAGCGGCGTTCAATGGAGCGAGCGCCGCAACCCTAGAGCCCGTGCCAGATAGACATAAGCAAATCAAGTCGAAGTACACCCAGGATCGGGGCATGCCGGGTTCGTTCGACGGCGAGACCGTCAATCGCCGGCGGTTCATGAGCCTGACGGTGATGGCGGCCGGCGGCCTGACGACGGCGGCGTTCACGCTGCCGGCGCTCGGCTTCGCGCTCGGCCCGCTGTTCAGCCGCGTCCCGTTCGACTGGCAGGTGATCGGGACGCCGGCCGACTTCCCCGACAACACGTACATGACCAAGGTGCTGACGATCGTCAACGGCATCGGCGAGGCCGGCAAGTCGATCGCCTACGTCCGCGCGCGTAACCCCGCGATCGACACCGAGCCCGAGGACCAGTACAACCACTGGGTCGCGCTGTCCTCGCGCTGCATGCACCTCGGCTGTCCGGTGCGGTTCGTGGAGGCGGCCGAGCGGTTCATCTGCCCGTGTCACGGCGGCGTCTACGACTTCCGCGGCATGGTCGCCGGCGGCCCGCCGGTGCGGCCGCTTGACCGGTTCTACACCCGGCTCCACAACGGCCTGGTCGAGATCGGCCCGCGCTACTCGGTCAACTCCGAGCTGCAGCGCTTCTCGCCGCGTGATCCAGGAGAGCCGCTCGATGGGATCGGCCAGTACCTCTACCCGAAGCGCTTCTCGACCTCCGTCCTGCCGCCCTCCAACAGCTAGCCAACGCGATGCCGCGCATACCCTCTCCTCCGCTCCCCAAGGTTCTGACGCCGAAGCCCAAGCGGCCCGGCGAGGAAAACGGCAACGCGGTCGGGCCGGCCGAGGCGGGGATCACCGTCGTCGACTGGCTCGACGAGCGGACCTCGATGTCGCCGGGGATCCGTTGGATGATGTTCCGCAAGGTCCCCCGCGGCGTCAACTGGGCCTACACACTCGGCTCGGCGACGATGTTCGCGTTCCTCTCGCAGGCGGTAACCGGCGTATTCCTGGCGATGTTCTACCGCCCGGACGTCACGGGCGGCGCCTACGAGTCGATCCGCTACATCACCGACGACGCGTTCCTCGGGCAGTTCGTCCGCGGCATGCACAAGTGGGGCGCGTCGGTGATGATCATCCTGATCTTCCTGCACATGGGGCGGGTGTTCTTCTACGGCGCCTACAAGTACCCGCGTGAGCTGACCTGGATCATCGGCGTGACCTTGCTGATCCTGACGATGGCGATGGGCTTCACGGGCTATCTGCTGCCGTTCGACCAGCGCTCCTACTGGGCGACGATCGTCGGCGTCAACATCAACGGCACCGGCCCGTTCATCGGCCCGTACCTGTCGGACTTCCTGCGCGCTGGGCCCGAGTTCGGGGCGACCACGCTGTCGCGGTTCTACGCGATCCACATGATGATCATCCCCGGGATCATCGCCGCGCTGATCGGCGCGCACCTGTACCTGGTCTCCAAGCTGGGGATCTCCGCGCCGCCGTGGCTCAAGGCCGAGCCCGTGCCCGAGGGCCTTCCCGAGTCGGAAGTGTGAGACACGTGGACCGCTCGCCTCGCCCTAGCGGAGGGCACCGCTCGTGAACCAGGCCCAGAAGGAGGAATACCTCCGCGACTATTCGATCCTGAAGAACCAGGGCAAGCCGTTCTTCCCGTACGCGGTCGCGAAGGACTCGCTGATGGCCCTGATCGTGGTCCTCGTGATCGTGTTCCTGTCGCTGATGTTCGGCGCCGAGATGGGGCCGAAGGCGGATCCGACGACGACGACCTACGTGCCTCGTCCCGACTGGTACTTCTTCTTCCTGTTCGAGGTTCTGCGCGTGATGCGCAATGTGCCGAAGTTCACGCCGATGGCGACGATCGGCGTGCCGACGATCTGCATGATCCTGCTGTTCCTGCTGCCGTTCTACGACCGCAGCCCGGAGCGCCGGATCGAGCGCCGGCCGATCGCGCTGGCGGCAGGGATCGCGACGATCTTCGCGATGGCCTACCTGACCTACGAGGGCGCCAACACCGGGTCGCCGAACTCGGTCGACATGAAGCCGCCGGCCAACTTCAGTGCCCAGCAGGTGGCGGTGTTCAACGCCGGCAAGCTGGTCGTTGGACAGTCGGGGTGCCTCGCCTGCCACCAGATCGGCGACAACGGCAACAACGGGCCCGGTCCGCCGCTGACCCACATCGGTAAGACGCTGCCGCCGGCGGCGATCGCCTCGACGCTGCGCAACCCGACTGCGCCGATGCCGTCGTTCAAGAACCTCGCGCAGCAATCTCCGCAGAAGTTCAACAACCTGGTCAACTTCCTGGCCGAGTTGCAATAGGCTCGACTGGCGCTGGGGAGCCGCGGAGGCCTGCCGCTATGCCGGATGGCGTCGCTTCCTCGTCGGAGGATCGCGGGACCCTCGAGGAGGCTCAGGTCCGCGCGATGTTCGACCGGATCGCCGGTCTGTACGACCGGATGAACAGCGTCATGACGGTGGGCCTTCACCACCAGTGGCGTCGTCGTGCCGTCGACCTGGCGGCGGTCGCGCCCGGCAGCCGCGTGCTCGACGTCGCGACCGGTACCGGCGACCTCGCGCTCGAGCTCGCCGCGCGCGTCCCGGGCGGAGAGGTGATCGGCGTCGACTTCTCCGAGCGGATGCTCGAGCTGGCGACACAGAAGGCGCCGAGCGGCGATTCCCGCCTGGAGTTCCGGTGGGCGAACGCTCTCGAGCTGCCGTTCGCCGACGGCGAGTTCGACGCGGTCACGGTTGGCTTCGGCGCCCGCAACTTCTCAGATCTCGAGCAGGGCGTGCGCGAGATGGCCCGCGTCGCCCGCCCGGGAGGTCGGGTCGTGATCCTCGAGATCACGACGCCGCGCCGACCGCCGCTGTCGACGTTCTTCAGGCTCTGGTTCGACCGGATCGTGCCCGCGCTCGGGCGTGTCGCGGGCGATGCGCAGGCATATAGCTATCTTCCAAGCTCGGTGCGACGCTTCCCGGGACCGGAGGACCTGGCTGACTTGATGGTGCGCTGCGGCCTTGGCCGGGTTCGCTACGTGCTGACCGCGGGCGGGATCATCGCGCTCCACGTGGGCGAGCGCGAGGGTCAGGCGTGAGCGCGGTCCAGGCAGTCGTCGACGCCGGCGGCATTCCGGTCACGCGCCTGATGGCGACGATCGAGGAGCGGCTGCTCGCGAGCGCGAACGAGCATGGGCAGCAGCTCGCCCGCTACGCGGGCTCGACGATCGCGGCCGGCGGCAAGCGCCTGCGCCCGTTGCTCGTGTGCCTCGCGGCCGGCACACCGCCGCCCGAGTCCGACGGCCTGATCGCAGCTGCTGTCGCGGTCGAGCTGGTCCACGCCGCGACGCTCGTTCACGACGACGTGCTCGACGGCGCCTCGCTGCGACGCGGCCGGCCGACCGTCGTCGCCGACGGTGGTCGCCTGCAGGCGACCGCAACCGGCGATCTGCTGTTCTCGCGCGCGTTCGCCGAGCTCGCCGCCGCCGGCTCGGCGGAGGCGGTGCGGGCGCTGTCGCGGGCGAGCTCGGAGCTGGCGGTCGGGGAGCTGATGCAGCGCGCCGACGCGTGGCGCGCGGATGTCACGACCGAGCGCTACCTCGAGCGCTGCCGGCTGAAGACCGCGGTTCTGTTCCGCGCCGCGTGCGAGCTCGGTGCGCTGCAGGGCACCTGCGACCCGGGCGCGCTCGGCGCCTTCGGCGAGCAGATCGGGATCGCCTTCCAGCTGCTCGATGACGTCCTCGACGTCACCGGACCACCCGAGCGGACCGGCAAGCCGCGCGGTGCCGACCTGCTCGACGGGACCGTGACGCTGCCGCTGATCCTCGCCCGCGAACGCGACCCCGAGCTCGCCGCTGTCGAGCTGCGCTCGATCCGCACGGCTGAGGACGCCGCCGCGGTATGCGAGCGGATCGCCGCCACAGGCGCGCTCGACGCCGCCCGTGGGCGCGCGCTCGAGCTGGTTGGCGCGGCCAAGCGCGGATTGCCGTCGCTCCCGGCTCGGCAGCGCTCCGCGCTGCAGCTGCTCGCCGACGGCGTCGTCGAGCGCTACAGCTGAGACTAGAAGTCTTCGGGCAGCAGGTGGTCGGCGTACAGCGCCGCGACGAAGCGGTCGAGCTCGTCCGACATGTTGGCGTGCGTCAGCCGCTTGAGATCGTCGAGCATGTCCGACACGCCGTCGTCGAGCTGCTCCTCGAGCAAGTCGACGTCGTCCTGAGAGAACAGCCCATCGGCGGTCCACCAGCAGTTCGGGCACTCTAGGCGCAGCTCCCAATGCTCCTCGGGCGCCTCATTCCACCTGACCGGTTGCACCAGCTCTGACTCGCACCGGGGGCAGACGTGCAGGCCGCGCCGCACCGGCTCCTTGAGCTCGCTGAAGCGGACAACTTCGATCGAGCGCCCGCTCGGCAGCACGATCCGCCTCACAGAGTGATGGGGATCAGAATTGAGTTCCATCGCGCCTCACCGCGTGCTTTTAATCGGCGTCGCGCGGGGGAAGCTTGAGACGGTCAGAGGCCCAAGATCGCGCTTGTTGCGCGTTTTCGACCCAATCCGCTCGCGACCGCTACTCTTGGCAGACCCCACTCGGAGGCGTAAGTATGTTCCGCAACCCCACTGCCGATCTGATCGTTGTCCTGGTCATCGTGCTGCTTATCTTCGGGCCCAAGCGTCTGCCGGGGCTAGGCAAGCAGCTCGGCCAGGGGATGAAGGAGTTCAAGGAAGGAATCACCGGCGAGTCCAAGGACGAGGACGAGGAAGCAGAGCGTCCTGCCCTGACCGAGGCGACTGCCAATCCGGCGCAGGCCGCACCTGCGCCGCCGGCGGTGGCGACCCCTCAGCAGCAACCGGCCCAGCCCGCTGCCCCAGCTGACCGGCCGTCGGCTGAGGTCGGTTCTGACGGCCGCTCCTAGCGGCTGATCGGGGTCTCCTCGTGGCGCGCCTTCGGCCCATCGGGCACGAAGAACGGTTGAGCATCGTCGACCATCTCGACGAGCTCCGGAACAGGTTGATCATCTGCGCGATCGCGCTCGCGGTCGCGTTCGGCTTGTGCTTCTGGCAGAACCAGACGTTGCTCAACATCCTCAACCGCGCGCTGCCGGCGACGCCGACCACGAGCTCCAACCATCTCAACGGGCTGACCGACGCCACGGTCAGCGCCGCGCACGACATCGCCGCGATGGGGAACAACTTCGCCAAGCTCGCCCAGTCTCCGAGCCAGACGGCCGCCGACCGGCAGATCTTCCAGACCCTCGCGGCCGACGCGACGGCCACGTCGAAGGCGTTGCCGCAGACCGACCCGAAACGCCTGCCGATCACGCTCGGTGTCGGCGAGCCGTTCACGACCACGCTGACCGTCTCCGCTTACTTCGCGCTGCTGATCTCGTTGCCGTTGATCCTCTACCAGGCGTACGCGTTCGTGATCCCGGCGCTCAAGCCGAACGAGCGAAGGGTCGCATTACCGGTGATGCTCGTCGCGCCGATCCTGTTCGCGGCCGGTGTCGCGTTCGCATACTTCTTCGTGCTGCCGCCGGCGGTGCACTTCCTCCAGGGCTACAACTCCAGCCACTTCGACATCTTCGTCCAAGCCAAGACCTACTACACGTTCGAGATCTTCACGATGCTCGGAATCGGGCTCGCGTTCCAGCTTCCGCTGGCGCTGCTCGCGCTCGATCGCATTGGCGTGATCAACTCGCACACCCTGACCAAGAACTGGCGCTACGCTACCGTCGGGATCGCCGTCATCGCGGCGGCGATGCCGGGGGCCGATCCCGTATCCACGGGGTTCGAGATGCTCCCGCTCGTCCTTCTCTATCTCGCCAGTATCGTGTTGCTCAAGATCGCCGACCGCCGCGCCGCCTCGCGTGCCGCCAACGAGCTGAACGCGCTCGACGACGGACTCGACTTGACCTAGAAGCATGCTGTTCGATCTCCGCAGTCGCGGCCGCCGCCGCACAGTTCAGGCCGTATACCTCGGTCTCGCCGTGCTGATGGGCGGAGGCCTGGTGCTGTTCGGCGTCGGCGCCGGCAACGGCTTCGGCGGCATTCTCAACGCGTTCACCGGCAGCGGCTCGAGCGGTGCCCAGAAGCAGGTGGTCAGTCAGGCCGAGAAGACCGCGCTGCGCGAAACCTCCGCGAATCCGAGCGACCCGAACGCCTGGGCCAGCCTGATCCAGGCCCGCTGGAGCAACGCCAACCAGGGCAACAACTACGACACGACCACGGGCGCCTACACCGCCTCGGGCAAGACCGAGCTCAGCGCCCTCACCAGCGACTGGGAGCACTACGTGTCGCTGACGAAGAATCCCAACTCCAACATCGCAATCCTCGCGGCGAACGCCTACGGCCAACTCGCCAACTACGCCGGCGAGGCCACCGCCTGGGAGTACGAGACGCTCGCCAACCCGAGCCAGGCCAAGGGCTACGAGTGCCTCGCCGCATCTGCCTACGCCGCCAAGCAGACCCGCAAGGGAGACCTCGCTGCTGCCAAGGCCGAGAGCCTCGTTCCCAAGTCCTCCCGCGCGCAGCTCAAGCTGCAGTTGACGCAGGCCAAGACGAACCCCCAGGTCGCGGCCACCTGTTAGAACGCCCCGCGGGGCCGGGTTCGCGGGTTTTCGGTCGCCCCGCCAAACGATCCCCGACACCCCGAGGCCGGCCCGCGCGCCGCGAGGCCTGCGCCGCTTCCGGCGGGTAACATCGCCTGTCCCGGGCCGTTAGCTCAACTGGTAGAGCAGGGGACTCTTAATCCCAAGGTTGGAGGTTCGAGTCCTCCACGGCCCATTCGGGTGGCCCCGTGCGGCTGGCGGGGCTTTTGCGTTTCTGGGGGTGTGGCGAGTCTGAAACGTGGTCCCATCATGTCCCGAGATGGGCGTATCTGTGGGGTATGGCGGGTGGTTTGCGGCCTCCGACAGGGAATGTGTTCCGGGTCGAGCGGGCGCGAGGTCCGGTCTGGTACGTGAAGTACCGGCTGCCGGACGGTCGGCAGGTGCAGAAGCAGCTCGGGCCGGCGTGGACTGGACGCGGCCGCCCGCCGCGCTTTCCGCGTCGATCGCCGGCCATGATCTAGATGCCCGCCGCATGCGAAAGGAGGTCTCGTAGGGATCGCGTAGCGCTGGCTGACCAGGCGGAAGCGAGCTCATACCCGCGCCGCTTTACAGGGTGGCCGACAGCAGACCTGCCCGACACCCGATTTCACGGAGCTCAAGATCGGGCCATTTTGACTCGCGCCTAACCGGGTGTACGCTCGCTAAGTCGCGGGGTGAGCGGCAGCGTTTTAGGGCGAGACCTTTTGCGGTCGATCTTCTCTATCAGAGCCGGGCGCGCACGCTTGAGGGCGGCTGTGTGCCGGGAGAGTGAGTCGATGCGGGCGCGACCGCTTCGTCGTTGGGGAACAGCTCAGCTGTGGCGGATCGTCCCCGCCCTTGCGGCTGGAGCCGCCCTTGCGGCTGGAGCCGCCCTTGCGGTGCTCGCGTTCACGAGCGCGGTGGCGCAGACGACCGGCGGCGGCAGGATCGCGGCCACCTGCTCAAACGAAACCGTCAACGGCGTTGCCGGAAAGCTAACCCTGCGGTTCGTGCTGCAGGGGAAAGTGTCGTGCAATCGAGCTCACAGCTTGATACGAGCTTACTTTCGCCACGTAGCGCATGGGTATTGCCGCAACAGGGCGAACTGGGTGCACGCGCCTACAGGCGAGTGGTGCCGCGCGTCGTGGCGGCGGTCGTTGTGTGTGGCGGCTTGCTCGCCGTGCTGGCGCCGATCACGAGCGGCGCGCCAGCGCGGAGCGGCGGCAGGGCGCCGGCTGCGTGCTCCAAGGAGACGGTTACGCTCGGCGGCGAGCGGATCACCCTACGGTTCGTCTTGCACGGCGTCTCGTGCAACGCGGGGCACCGCCGGATCAAGACCTATTTCCACGACATAGCCACTAAGACCTGTCGAGGACGCGGAACCACCTGCATCTTCGAATACCCAGGCGGCTGGGACTGCTCGTCGCCACCCCCATCTTTCCCAACTTCGGCGTCGCACCGCTTCGCTGTGTGCGAAATCTTCCGAGGCCGACCCGTGGCCAGTGTCACGGTATACCGGGTCGCTCGCAATCCGGGCGCGCCGGCTCACCGTCCGATGTCAGGGCACCCTCCGTGCACAAGGCAGGCTTTAGTTGCTGGCCTGCGCCGAGGGGTACGGCCGCTTCAGGGTCGGCTGGTGCGGCCCTGGGCCTGTGCCGGCAGGTTCGCGTACGCCGGGTTGGTGGTGGACGGAAATGAGGGTACGGTGCTGTTCCGCGCCGTTGGGCGAGTCTGGAAGCCCGCCGATCGCGGGAAGTACTGCGCGGACGGAGTGGTGCCAGCGCGGATATACCAACCCGCCTGCAACTCCAACTAGCCTGCACAAGGCGAGTGTCTGCGTCGAGGTTGAGCGGACTTGATCGGATCGCGCAGGCGGTCCTCAGAGCGGCGGAAGCGTGCACCCCCACTCAGCTTAGGCACGATGGCGTGAGGGTGGCAGTGGGGCCAACAGGCGGGTACAGAGGCGATCATGGCCGCTTCGGGTGCGAAGCAGCCAGCACGTCGGCGTGACCCTAATTGGCGTCAAGCACCGACGCGCGGAGACCCAAAGACTGCTGCAACGGGGCGAAACTGAGAAGACCCCGGACACCAGCGCCTGCAGCACCGCGGCGACCTATTCGCCACCGCCGTTCCTTCTCGCGACGATGGGATGAATGGTCAGGTCGGACAGCGGGTAAGTCGTGCGCCGCACGACGCTCTGTGAGACATTCGGCGGCGTGATGCGAAAGCTGCGCGCAGAGCGAGGGCGACGGGAGAAAAACGCGGGGTCGAGCCCCTCAAGCAGCGCCGAGGCGGTCTGTCCGTTATTGAGCGTGATCGTCGCGATGCGCCAGCGTCCGAAGTAACCCTTAAGAGAGCGCTTGGCGTGGATGATGACCCCGCCCGTCGCCGACAAACCATCAACGCGAGGAAAGCCGCGCAGACTGCACGCCCCGCCTCTGTCGTGAAAATGAATCGGCAGGGCGAGGTGGCCGAGAGCGGCGCTCAGGGCCCCCAGCGAAATCACGAGCTGATGGGACGCACATGGCGACGCGACATCCGGGGCAGCGGATGCATCGACCGCCTTGACGCTGGTCGTGACCTGGATAGCGCCGCACAGACCTGTGATCAGTAGAAGACGGCACCCTAAACGAACGCGTCTCCCGCCTTGAGCACCGCGAACCCCCGCACGAAGGCGCATTCCCTGAGCGCTCCTGCGCTGGCGCATGACAGCACCGTAACATCCGTCCGGGCCTCCTGGCAAATGGGCCCAATCCAGTGTTGATGGCTGGGACTGGAATCTCGCAGACTCGGCGACATAGGAGCCTCGTTCGCGCCGTCGCGCCGCCTGGGTCGATCCGGCGTCCGTGCGTGCCGGGCGTCACTCTGGCTCTGTCTCGCTTGATGACTGGGCAGTGCAGCTCCGCAGCTGATCAGTAATGGTTGTCCGCCACTTCCGCGGGTTGCAGCCGGGGCTCGAGCGGGGTAGGGTCCATACTGCATCTAACTTCTGAGGGGCGATGCTAGGAGAGGCTGCAACCCAAGTCCTGCGACATCGGTGCCGGGTGTCTGGGCGTCTGGGGCTTGTCGGATTCGCGCGACGGCGTTCGATTGTGGGACGCGTCCTTTGCGTCGCCAGCCTCGTCTGCTGCGGAGTACTCGCGAGCAGCGGGAGCGCTTGGGCAAGCCGGACGCTGACTGCTGTTTGTTTGAATGGCGTCGGTGACGTGTCCAACAATGGATCTGGCACGAGCGGCGGGCTCGTCTGGGCCGTGCTGCGGGCGGACAGCGAGTTGGGCGACACGATCCAGCTGGGCCGCGGCTGCAAGTACACGCTGACGAGCCCCTATACCGACTCCCTCACGCCGACGCTCGGCAACTGGTACGGGCCGGACGGCCTGCCGGCGATCAAGTCGCAGATCACGATCGAGGGCAACGGCGCAGCAATCGCGCGCGCCTCCGCGGCGCCCAAGTTCCGGCTGTTCTACGTCGGCGCCGATCCGGCCAACCCGGCTACGAACGACTACGTCTCGCCCGGCCCCGGTAACCTCACGTTGCGCCATCTAACGTTGGAGGACGGACTGGCGAGGGGTGGCGATTCCAACGGCGGTGGCGGCGGGGCCGGCATGGGAGGCGCGATCTTCAGCCAGGGCGTCGTCGTCATCGACAGCAGCACCCTCACCGCTAACACCGCCCAGGGCGGCGCCGCTAACAACAACTCCGGACCGGCGGGCGTCTCGGGCGGAGGGATCGGTACGAACTCGAGCCCGACATATGACGGCGGCGGGTTCGGCACCGGTAACTTCGGCGGCGGAACTGGCGGGGCCGGCGGCACCGAGGCCGGTGGCGGCGGCGCGGGCTTCCGCGCAGGCGAGAACGGCGGCCCAGCCTCGGGACACACGCCCGGCGCGGGCGGCGGCCCGGCCACCGGCATGGGCGGCTCCGGCGGGGATTACACGGGTGCACCGCTCAGCGATGCCGGCGACGGCGGTGGCGGTGGCGGTTCCTTCAGCGGATCCGGTGGGGGCTTCGGACTTGGCGGCGGCTTTGGGCAGGGGGCGCCGGCCGACAGCGGTGGCGGCGGCGGAGTCGGCGGCGGCGGCGGTATTGACACACCCGGTGGTGGTGGCGGCTTCGGCGGTGGCGGTTCGTGGAGCGACTACGAGGGTGGCGACGGGGGCTTCGGTGGTGGTGGTGGCGGAGCGTCGTGCAGCGCCGGCGGCACGGGCGGAGGCGCGCCGGGATTTGGTGGCGGGACGCCCGATGCGGCGGGGTGCGGCGTCGAGGGCGGGGGCGGCGCGGGGATGGGCGGGGCGATCTTCAACATGCAGGGAACGCTGACGATCACAAACTCGACGATCGCGAGCAACACGGCGCTCGGAGGCGCCCCAACCAGCATTCCCGACCCAGGCAAGGGGATCGGCGGCGCCGTCTTCAACCTCAGCGGCACGTTCACCGCTACCGACTCGACGATCGCGAACAACACAGCCGCTTACTACGGCTCTCAGATCTACAACCTCGTCTACGATGGCTCCACGGCGCGCACGGCGCAGACCACGCTTCGCGACACGATCGTCTCAGGCGGCGTCGGCGCTGCTTACGACCTTGCGTCGGACAAGACCGACTACATCACGCCGGCCAATCTCGGCAGTGCCAATGCGGACGTGTCGCAGTCGGACCTCGTGCGTACGATGAATGCGCAGGAGCACGGCACGGTAACGGGCACGCCGTTGACCGGCGATCCGCTGCTCGGGCCTCTTCAGTTCAACGGCGGGCCGGGAATGGCGACGATGGAGCTGAAGCCCGGCAGCCCCGCGCTCAAAATCGGCTCCGGCTGCGCGGCTGTTGACGAGCGCGGCGTCAGCCGCCCGGCGGGTCTCTGCGATCTCGGGGCCTTCCAGGCCACGGTCGCACGGTCCAGGACCGCAACGCTCTCAGGTCTGCGGGTGTCCCCGGAGCGGTTCTCGCTCGCTGGGCGAAAGGCAGGCGGCCGGTGCGTCAAGCCCGCCGCGACGAACAAGACCCATCCGACGTGCAGGCGGCCGATCAAGCTGAAGATCGGCTACACGCTCAACGTTGCAGCGACCATCACGTTCACGTTGGAGGCCAAGGGCTCTGGTCGCAAGGTCGAGGGCAAGTGCGTCAAGCAGACGCACAAGAACCGTAAGCACCACGCGAAGTGCACGCTCACCAAGAAGATCAGCGGCTCGATCACAACAACCGGCACCGCCGGTGCCAACGCCTTCACATTCAACGGCAAGATCGCCAACCACGAGCTCGCCCGCGGCACCTACGTGCTGACAGCCACCCCGACCGACGGCAAGCCACAGACCGCGAAGTTCACCATCTCCGCCTAGCGGTCGGTCGGGCGCGGATGTGTCAGCACCGGCCGCGAGCGCCCCGTCACCGGCGAAGACTCCGCCCTCTACGATCGAAGCCCATCTGCTCCCGGCGTTCGGCTCAACGCCTCGGGGCTGTCGGAGTTGATCCGAGTCATTTGGCACCGCGGAAGTCGGGCATAAGGTCGTTCGTGAAGAACGCGGGCGCGCCGGCGCTGAACGCGGCGGCAACCTGGAACGCCGCGAGATCATCGAACGCCCGCGCGGCGATCTGCATCCCGGTGGGAACCCGGTGACGGTCAAGTCCGGTCGGGACGTTGACGACCGGAACCGTGTACACGAGATTGAAGGCGGGTGTCAGGATCCACCCCCCTAGTGGATCGACCAGTTCGCCGTCGATCTTCTGTTCGCCGGTGGTGAAATCAAAATCGGCTTCGACGTCTGCCGTCGCGACGGTCGGGCACACGAAGGCGCGATAGCCCTGCTCGAACAGCGCGTCGTATTCGGTGTGCATCTGCGCCGCGACCTCCTGGGCCTGGACAAGCTGCTGCGGGCCTCCGGCCCCGTCGACGAGCCCGATGAAGTAGTTGGCGTAGGTCGTGAGGTCTTGTGGGCGGTCTTGTTCCTTGATGTCGATCAGGGTGTTGCCCATCGCCGAGGACAGCAACGCTTTCAGGAGCCCGGACCGGATCCGTTCCCTGTCCCAGCACAGGTCGACCTGCTCCACGATCGCGCCCTGATCGCGTAGCAGCCCGATCGCGGCTTCGGTGTTGGTGCGAACGTCCGGGTCGATTCGGGCCCAGCCCTGGTCCGGGCTGTAGGCGATGCGCCAACCCTCGATACCGGGATACGACGACGGGTACTGCAGCGCCGGCCGCAGCGCGGTCATCTGCCGCGGGTGCGGGCCGGTCAGCGTCGACTGCATCAGGGCGAGATCGGTGAGCGTCCGGGCCATCGGGCCGGATGTCCCCTGCGGCATCACCTCCCAGCCCGGGACCACAGGCACCCGTCCGTGCGGCGGCTTGAAGCCGTAGACCCCGTTGAAACTCGCGGGAACACGGATCGAACCCCCCATGTCGCTGCCGGTGGCGATCGAAGTCAGGCCGCCGGCAAGCGCCGCCCCCGAGCCGCCAGAGGAACCACCCACCGTGTAGCGGAGGTTCCAAGGGTTGCGGGTGACTCCGAACAGCTTGGACCAGGTCAGTGGGATGAAATAGAACTCGGGTGCGGTCGTCTGCATGTGAAAGATCGCTCCCACCGCCCGCAGCCTGTTTGCTACTGGCGTCGGCTGTTTGAGCCGGTTGTCTTTCAGCAGCACTGATCCTGAGGTCACACGCCATCCGGCGAGTCCGTCCTCATCCTTCAGCGCACAGGTCACTCCCTCAAGCGGTCGCGCTTCGCCAGTCAGGTAGCGGCTCTCGGCCGCGCGGGCGGCGGCACGAGCCTCCTCGAAGTACGCGTCGGTGACCGCATTGATGCGCTCCCCAACCTCCCCGTAGCGCTCGATTTGTGCATCGAGCACCTCGACCGGCGTTATGGACCGGTTGCGAAACCGCTCAATCTGGTCACTGGCGCTCAAATACGCCAGCTCGAGACTCGCTTTGTTCATGTCAGCACCGTTCCTATATCTCCACTGTCGCGGTCACGTCATCGACGTCCGAACGGCTGGCCGGAATCAACACCGGTCGTCTGTTCGCTCTCACATCTGGCCGGCAGGAGGTTCGTCCTACAGAAGTCCTATCCCTGAGTTCTGCACCGGCCGGATGTACAGCGTCCGACTCGAGGCGGCACAGGTCGCGAACGGGAAGGCGACGTACTTCGATGTCCTCCCGTTGGGTGCTGACACGCGGAACCCGGCCGCCGGCTGCGGCCTGCACCTCGAGACTGGGAAGAGGAAGAGCCAGGTGTCTAGGACCTGGAGACGGGCGACGGCCGTGGCACCAGTGCCAAGCACCATGAGCCTCGGCTTAGGGCTATTGACGCGCTTGGCTGAGCGTCCGAGCTGCCGTCCGCCAATGTTGACCGAGTCCACCCCCGGAAAGCCCTTGAGCGTGCAGCGACGGCCGAAGTTGGTGAACATCAGCTTGTAGACAGTGCTGCCAAGCCGGTAGCTGCTGTTCGTCATCCAGACCACCAGCCTCGAGGTGGCGCAGGCCGGTGTCGAGGGCCATTTCTTGGCTCCGGATGCTGCCGGCGTCGCGAACAGCGCGACCGCGGCAAGCACAGCGATCGTAGAAAGCACCACGGTGGCCATAGACCGTGGCCGGTGGGCAAGAAGGGTCATCTTGACCTCCCTCAAACGGGCTCAGTGGATTGTCGTCACCCATTGACTCGGCTCGGGCCCGCCCCCTCAGATCCGTAGAAGACCACAGATCCCGCCCGAAAGACCACTAGAGACCGACGGTTCCAAGAAGATTGTCGTTCACGGCCCGGTGGCGCTCACTGACCAGCACGCTCTGGAGATCCGCGTGCTGTCGGACTACCGAGACCAGATCATCAGCGAGCGCGCTCGGATGATCAATCGGCTGCGCTGGCAGCTAGTCGCGATCGCCCCCGAGGTGCGGGCTGGAAGCCAGCGAAGCGCTCGACCCGCCCTCCCAGACGCGCTTCACAGCGCCTCGATCTCGCATGGCCGGTCAGCTCGCCGTGCCGGCGGGTCTCAGCGCGCGTGATCAGCGGCGGCATCGGGCGGACCGTCGCGCCGGACGGGTGCAGCACTGACTGCAGCGGGCACTATGCTAGACGGGCGGTGACCGGTGGGGACGGGCCGCGAGGCGACATGGCCCTCTTCTTTGACGCCCGCGCTTCGAACGGCGTCGCTTCGGCGCTGCGGCTTGGGGCGCTGTTGGGCTTGACGATCGTGTCGTTCGTGCTGGCGGCGCCGGCGCTCGCCCGCACGGACGACTTACTGGTGCTCTCTGCGTCTGAGTTCTCGACGCTCCACCTGCATCCAGTGGCCGGGAGCGTTGGCGCGGCGCGCAGCCAGCTCGAGGCTGGGCTCCCGAGGAGCGTCCGTGCGCTCCTGCGTCACGCATCGGTCGAAGCCTCGGCCGCGAGGACGCGCGGACAGCAGTGGCGCTCGGATGCGTTCGTGTTGCGGTCGGGTTCGGCGGCGGAGCGCGTCTTGGCAGCCTGGAAGCATCACGACCGCGCCGGTCGTGTGAAGATCGGCGGAGGCGGGGTTATCTTTGTCCACCGATCGCGCCGGCGCGAGCTCGTACAGGTGCTGTGGCGTGACGCCGCCCGCCTCGGCCTGATCGCGCTGACCGCGACGCGCGCGGAGGGCCGCGCGCGCACCGACGCGCTCGCGTATGCCCAACTCGCGGACAGGTACCTGAGGACGGCATTGCCCACGACCGCATGGGGGAAGGTGACGGCGCAGGTCAGGCCGAACGGCAGCGTCTCCGAGCGGACCGCGCTCGAGGCGTTCGCGCTCTCCTACGGTCCGCTCCCGGGTGTCTCCGTGCCGTCCGGTCACCGCAGCTCAATCGTGTCCGGCGACCTCGCCCGCGGGTGGGTGACGCCGTACCTGTCGCGCCTCAAGGGCCGCCTGAAGCGGGACGTGTATCACGCGATGGGCATCACGCTGCCCGGCTCGCGTGCGCACGCCGCGTCGTACGGCGATGCCGGATTCACGCCGGACGCGGCACTGACGGCGGCGGCGAACAAATGGAAGCTGCTCTACGCGCTGCCGACGTTCCTCGGCCACTATTTGAAGCTGACGATCGTGGCCGGCGCAACGACGACGACGGTCCACAACCAGTACAGCCACACGGATGCCCCCGCCGACGCATCGTCGATCAACGCCGCTGGAGACCCCACGGCCGACGGCCCGATCTGCCGGATCCGGCTCACGCCGGCGTCAGATCACTTCGACGGCGACACGATCAGCCACATCCTCGCCCACGAGGTATTCCACTGCGAGGAGTTCGACCTCGACCCGGGATTGGCCCATCTGTCGGCGTGGACGACGGAAGGCCTCGCCGAGTGGGCAGCCGAGACCTTGAAGCCCACGCCTGGGTACCTCGGCGTGCTCAACGGCTATGTGACCTCGCCGGCCACGGCCCTGTTCCAGCGGAACTACGACGCGGAGGGCTTCTGGGGCCACATTCAGGACTCCGAGCACGACCTCTGGCACACGATCGAGACGATCCTCGCGCAGCCGACGCAGGAGGGTCAGTACAACGCCGCGGGCGGCCAGAGCTTCAGCTTCCTGGTGAACTGGGGCTCGAGTTTCTTTGACGCTCCGAACTACGGCCTCGACTGGTCGATCACGAGCCCCGCCGTGCCAACCGCAAAGGCGCCAGTCGACGTCATCCTCGGCGACGGGCCGCTGCTCGCGGCCCCTTACACGACCAGCCAGTACACGGTCCAGGCGACACAACCACTGGTGCGCGTCGCGATCTCCCCGGGCAACGACGCGCTCATCGGGGAGGGCGTCAATCGCACCAACCTGAGCGATGTCCTGTTCTGCGCCGCGGCATCGCCGAGTGGCTGCCAGTGCCCGCCCGGCGATGACGGGACCGTGCCGCCGAGCGAGCGGATGAAGTTTCCGGCAGCGCTCGGGGTCAGCGGCGACCCCAAGGGTGGGACCGTCGGAACGGTGAGCTCGATCCCGCTCAGCGCATACTGCACGCCGAAGCCGACGCCGAGCCGGGGCCAAGGCGGGGACGGGGGCACCGGCGGCGATCCGCACATGATCGATTTCGCCGGCGGCCTGTTCGACTTTCAGCAGGCCGGCGAGTTCACGCTGCTGCAGTCGACGAAGGACGACGTCGACATCCAGGTCCGCCAGCAGCCCCTGTCGAACTGCTGCGTGTCGTTCAACACGGCAGCCGCAATGCGCGTGGGGGCCCACACGGTGGTCGAGGTCGACCGTCTTGGCGCTTCGAAAATCGCCGTATACTTGAACAAGCGGCCAGCGCGCGGGTCGAGCGCCAAGCTCGGCGGCGGAGCGAAGCTCTCGGTTGGGCACGAGCCGCCGCTCGGGGCGGTCGCGACGGTGACCTGGGCGGATGGCACCGTCGCCAAGGTGTTCAATGCCGGCGGGCTCGGCTCGGGCGTGCTCGATGTCTCGATCGCGCTGTCGCACGACCAGCTTGGCCATGTCAAGGGGCTGCTCGGCAACGCGGACGTGAAGGCGGCGAAGGAGTTCCCCGGTGACAACGGCCGCTTCTATCCGCCGAGTGTGATCACAGGTAGCTCGAAGCACGACGTCAAGGTCCGCTATGGCCAGTTCGGCGCCAGCTGGCGGATCACCCGGCGCGAATCGCTGTTCCGCTACGGCCGCGGCAAGTCCACGCGTTCCTATGACGTCGCCGGGTTCCCGGCCACCTACGAGACGGTCGCATCGCTGCCGCGGCGCAAGCGCGCAGCCGCCGAGAAGGCCTGCAAGGCCGCTGGGATCACGAGCGGCCAGCTGCTCGACGCCTGCGAGCTCGACGTCGCGGCGACGGGCGACACGGGCTTCGCGGCAGGCGACGCACATCTGCGCGCGGCCGTCGACAATCTTCCCGGGTGGAGCAGGTTGTCGGCAATATCGTCGCCGTCGCTGGCGGCGCCGTCGCTCGGGCAGGGCGCCGGCAAAGTGTTCGCCGCCTACAACTACGCCAACAACTCGGGCGTTCAGGTCGCGAGCTTCCCTGACGTGACCGGGGCGCCGTCCCGGATCGCCCACACGAACCCGATCTCGGGCTGGAGCCAGCTCGGCACGCCGCTTCTGTTGCCGACCGCAGCCGGCGGTCAGCAACTGATGGTCTCCGGTAACCACAGCAGCGTCGCCAGCGATTCGCTGAACGGCCTCGATCTACTCCAGTACGAGCCGGACGGCAGCTTCGGGCCGCCGAGCTCGATCGACGCGTCGCTGGTGGAGCCGGGGGCGACGGATCCCAACAGCGCGGTTCTCGCGAGCGGCGGGCGTACGCTCGTGTGGACCACGAGCGTGTTCCTCAATGTCTGGAACGACACCGCCTATCCGCCGGCCAGCCAGCACCCCACGTATCCCTCTGGCGTCGTGTTCGAGGCCACCACGAACGCGACCCTCGCATACGACAAGAGCGGGCGGCTGTGGCTCGCGTGGTACGGACTTCCCGTCAGTAGCGGTGGCACGGGCGTCTTTCTCGAGCAACTCAACCCCGCGACCGGCGGACCCGAACCCGGCGCGACCCCGCAACTCGCGCCGGACAGCACGAACAGCGCGAACTCGCAGACGATGAGGCTCGCGTGCAACTCGAACTGCCACGTCGTCTACCAGCGCGGAAGCTCGAAGAACGAGCTCGTGTCCTGGGCCCCCGGTCAGACGGCGCCGGTCACCGTGCTCGACATCACGACGCCGCACGCGTTCCTGAACTTCATCGGCGCCGCCGCCGCTCCCGACGGGCGGCTATGGATCGTGTACGAGTACGTGGACTCTTCGACAGACGAGATCGTCGCCAGGCTCGGCGATCACAACGGCGCCGGCGGGACCTCGACGGTCCTCTCGCCACCGACGCCGCACGGCGTCGGCTTTGACGGTACGGCTCTCTCCACACCAGGGGGGCTCGTGATCGCGATGAACTTCGCAGCCTCGATCAAGAACGTGACTCACTCCGAGCTCTGGGGGACCGTGCTCCGACAGCCGTAGACGAGTGGTAGCCGCCCCAATGACCGCTCTGAACGTGCCCGAAGGCGGGGACGCCTGACCGTCGGAGTCCAATCCCCAGGCGACGGAGTCGTCTGTTCGGATGGCACACGTGTGTTTGCCGCCCGCGCCGACGGCTTTGAACTTGGCAGGCGACCCTAACGCTACAAGCACCCTCGACCGTCGCTCGACTCGCGGGCGTGCGGGGAAACACGCGGTCCGTCCGGATCGGACTAGGATGACGGCGGGTGCCTCGCGAGGCGAGGGTGGTCCGCTGAAGGGCGCCGCGTTGTCCGAGGGCTTGCTATCCGATAGGAGATCATCTTCATGCGTCGCATCACTCACTTCCGGCCGTCGCCTGCGATGGTGGTTGCGCTCATCGCCCTGCTGGTTGCTTTGGGCGGTATGGCCGAGGCATCGATTCCAGGCAAGGGAGGGGTAATCACCGCCTGCTACCTCAAGACTGGCGGGAGCCTGCGCGTGCTCAATACCTCAAGGCCGGGTGCTAGCGGCCGATGCGATCGGAGCGAGCGGACCCTGACCTGGAACCAGCTCGGCCGGCAGGGCATCCAGGGCAAGAAAGGAAAGACTGGTCCACCCGGCCCTACCGAGGGCACCTCGGCCGACTTCTTCTCCAACACCTCACAAACCGTGATGGTGGACGCCACCAGGGACGCTAGCCCATTCACCACGACCCAGGCCGGGCACCTCTTCGTGTCGAAATTCATTGACTCGATAAGCGCGACCTGCACCGGCGAGGCCAATGTCAGATTTGTGCTTGTGGTCGACGGCGCCCGCGTGCCCGGCTCGTTTGTTGACAGTGTTCCCAACGGCACCACGGTCAGCAACGTGACGCTCACCGGCGTCACACCGACCGTGCTGGCGGCCGGCCCCCATACCGCCTCGATCGGGATTGCTTGCGGCGGGACCGGTGTGACGAGCTCAAGCTTCGGCGCCGACCAGGGCGTGACCGCGGTGGTGCTCGGCTGACCGTCTCACCGCCTCAGATCCGGGCAACAGGTCCCTCGCTTTGACGTGCGACAGTTGACGCCTGGACTCAAGTCCGCCGGGGTCCAGCGAACGACGACAAGCAGGTCTAGCCGCTAGCCACAACGAGCTGGCCAAGCTCGCAATTCATCCGGTAGCGAGCACCACGAGTCGCGCGGATGAAGCCTTTGCGTAGTTCGCCGAGTTGCCGATCAAAGCGAGCGTTAACGTGTGTGACCCCGCAGAGACGCTGGGAATCGACAGATCGGGCAGTCGGATTGGTCCGGCCGAGGATGTCGTGAAGGGCGGGATCGAGCAGCCCGTGCATAGGACTCGAGCATTAGTAACCGGTTTGCCGTCCAAATACAGGCTCACGCCTGAGTAGCTGACTGTCGATGAGGTGGGATTGTTGAAGCTGAGACTCTCGACCTCAGGGTCGATCACGACAAGCTTGCCCGCACTCGACATGTCGATCGTGACCTGCTTGAGCGGGATTGCTGAGGACAGCGTGCCCAAGGCCGTCCCTGCTGACAGGTCATCATGGACGACCGAGGCCGAGAGTCCGGCCGGCCCTGTGGTCCCTTTGGGACCGGTGTCCCCTTTGCGTCCGACCCGCAGCGTTCCCGCTGCAAAATCACCAGCGGTAAGGGATTTAGCCTTTACCTTCGGGCCGGTCACTGCCCCATTCTTCAGTTGCCCGGTCCCCACGCTGTTCGGCGGCAACGATACCGCCGCGTATGACGTGCCCCCCAAGGCTACGAACAGCGCCAGATAGGCGATGACGTTTCTGCGTACGTGATCAACCATGTTCGCCTCCACTCGCCAGATTGCTACCGCAGTATCAACAACGCGACAGGCGGCTTGGAAATACTTCGCCCTGGACGCACCTCTTCCCTGAGGGGCGTCGAGCGCCAGGGGAGCCGACTTCAGAGCTGAACTCGCAGCCGAGTCTGCTCGCCAGGCCGCCGAGGGCGCAGCGCGGTCCTGTTGTCAACGGCCCGGATGTGAGCGATCCCGGCATCTCGATGAACTAGGTGGCCACCTGATGCGATCGGAGCCGGGTGTACCTACGGTCCGACCGAACAATCAGAGAGGGAGCACATGGGAACGGGATTCGGCATCGCGCTGTTCGTGTTGACTTACGGATCTGTTGCGTACATGGTCTATGACGAGGTTTCTGGACGGCGGGCTCGCCGTCGGTCGCCGGTCGCTCGCCGGTCGTGGCTGGTGCGGCGACGGCGGCCACTGAAGCTCGTTGAGCCGACATCGCCGGCAACCGTCGTCGGCGCCGTCACGCAAGTGCGCGGGCCGTCGTCGAGTTCGGTGCGCCCTCGACCGCACCGCTCGTGATCGCCGACACCGTGGAGCGCCGCCACCGCTCATCGACGCGTTCGTCGCGACGCGTGTCGAGGAGAGTCCCCGACGTGGTGGCCGCGGCATTCGGCGCGGGCAGTCTCGATGTTTCTCCGCCCATGCCACCGTGTCCTCACCCCGGCAAGCGGCCGGCGAGGCGAGGATCGTGGTTAGTCTCTTGGCGGGGCCGCCATGAAAGCCACTAAACCGGTGTCCGCAACACGCAGCGAGATCGAGCAGACCCGCGCGCGCGATCCCGACGCTTCCGGATACGTCAACCGCGAAGGGGTGAGCACCTTCTGGGAGCGCTACGGCGAGGGCGAGCAGACAATCTTGTTCTTGCCTACGTGGGAGATCGTCCACTCACGCATCTGGAAGTTCCAGATCCCTTACTTCTCCCGGCACTTCCGGGTCGTCACGTTCGACCCGCGCGGTAACGGGCGGTCTGATCGACCGCGCGACGTGCACGCCTACGATCGCCGCCAGTTCGCCTACGACGCCGTCGCGGTACTCGATGCGGCGGGGGTCGAGCGTGCGGCGGTGGTGTCCTGGTGCGGCGGATCCGAGGAAGTGATCCTCGCCGCGGAGTTCCCCGAGCGTGTGAGTGCACTCGTCGCGATCGCGCCCAACCTGCTGCTCACGTCGGATCCCGAGCAACAGGCGGGCTTCTCGTTCGATGCTCTGCTCGACACCGACGAGGGCTGGGCGAAGTCCAATCGCCACTACTGGCTGCGCGACTGGCCGGGATACGTAGAGTTCTTCTTCTCTCGCGTCTTCACCGAGCCGCACTCAACCAAGCAGATCGAAGACTCAGTCGGGTGGGGGCTCGACACCGACCCGGAGACGATCCTGCGCGGCCTGGACGGCGACTGGGAGAACGACCCCGAGCGCGCGCTCTCTCTATGCGCACGCGTCCAGTGCCCGACGCTCGTCCTGCAGGGCACTGCGGACGCGATCGTCGGGCCGGAGCGCGGCGCCGCCGTGGCCGCGGCAGTGCCCAACGCACGGCTGGTCACCCTAGAGGGCTGCGGTCACGGCGTGCCGGCCCGCGACCCGGTGAAGTTCAACCAGCTCGTCCGCGAGTTCATCTGCGCGCCGCCGTCGCCGGCCCGTTGGACCCGCGGCCGCTCGCGAGCCAAACGCGCGCTCTGCATCTCCTCGCCGATCGGGCTCGGCCACGTACGCCGCGACGCCGCGATCGCCGACGAGCTGCGGGCGCTGCGCCCTGGACTGCAGATCGAGTGGCTGGCACAACATCCGGTCACTGCCGTACTGCAGGCGCGTGGCGAGCGGATCCACCCGATGAGCGCGATGCTCGCAAACGAGTCGCGCCACATCCAGCGCGAATCACGCGGCCACGAGCTGCACGCCTTCCAAGCGCTGCGACGCATGGATGAGATTCTGCTCGCGAACTTCATGGTCTTCCGCGACCTCGTCCGGGAAGAGAACTTCGACGTCTGGATCGCCGACGAAGCCTGGGAACTCGACTACTACCTGCATGAAAACCCCGAAGAGAAGCGCGCCCCGTTCGCGTGGCTGACCGACTTCGTTGGCTACCTGCCAATGCCAGCGGGCGGGGAGCACGAATCCTCGCTCACCGCCGACTACAACACGGAGATGATCGAGCACATCGCCCGCCACCCGTGCGTTCGTGACTGCGCGATCTTCGTCGGCGACCCCGACGACATCGTCCCCGACCGGTTCGGTCCCGACATGCCGCTGATCCGCGACTGGACCGAGGAGCACTTCTCGTTCTCGGGCTACATCACGGGCTTCGACCGGTCGGGCATCAGCGACCGCGAGGCCCTACGACGCAGCCTCGGCTACGGGGAAGCTGAACGCATCTGCGTCGTCAGCGTGGGGGGCTCAGGCGTCGGCGCCGACCTCCTCAGGCGGGTCATGGCCGCCTACCCTGAAGCGCAACAACACATCGAGAACCTGCGGATGGTCGTGGTCGCAGGACCCCGGATCGACCCGGAATCACTGACAACCGTGTCCGGCGTCGACGTCCACCCCTACGTCGACCAGCTCTACCTTCACCTCGCGGCGTGCGACCTCGCCGTCGTCCACGGCGGCCTCAGCAGCTGCATGGAACTCACCGCGAGCCGCACACCGTTCCTCTACTTCCCGCTAAAGAACCACTTCGAGCAGGACCGCCACGTCCACCACCGCCTCAAGCGATACCGCGCCGGACGTCGACTCGACTACGAGACCGTCTCAACCACGGAGATCGCAGCCGCGATCGTCGAAGAAATGCAACACAACGTCGACTACATGGTGGTCGCCGACGACGGAGCCGCCCGAGCTGCACGGGAGATCGCGGAACTGCTGTAGCGACCGCCCGACGCGGTGTCCCGCCGTGCTCCGTGGGTCAAGCTCCCGGGCCGCTCGGCGAGGCCTCGGCGAACTAGCCGATCCGTTCGTCGATCCGGACGTGGACGGTGTCGCCCGCCTCCTTGCCGATGGCCGTCCGCAGCGCAGCCTTGACCGGGAGCCTGTGTGTGCCGTCGCCCTGCGCCATCAGCGCGCCGGTAAACGGCTCGCCATCAATTGCACCGCGAATCTTGACGAGCCCGCGAGTACCGAAAAGCTCGGGCACGTCGCCGATCACCACACACGTCCATGCGCCTGGGTTGTTGCCCTTTTGCAGTTGGGCGTCGAATTCTCTCAACATGACTCCTCAGACTTTCGCACGGGCCGAACTGATCGCGAATTCGCCATTCAAGTCGCCTTCGCCGCGCTCCCGACCTGTGCCGCGTTGGGGGACGGTCCCACGTCCGCCCGGAGTCGATCAAGCCGGCACTGTTCCCGTCAGGCCGCCGGGTGCGACGCTTGCCAGCGCGCGAGCGAATCCGGACGGCTACAGGCGGTCGCCGCGGATCACGCGCTCGACCGCACCCTGAGCAAGCGCATCGGTGCCGAGCTGCGTTGCGCGAAAATAGCCCGGCATGCTGTTCTTGGGTTCATAGACCACGAGGCCGTTGTGCTCAAGGACCTGGAGCGCCTCACGGACGAGCGGTTTCAGCTTTCAGTACGGCTCGTTCTCGTGACCCGCCAGCGGCCGGTCCTTCAGTCGACTGATCTCCCTGCGCATGGCATCGGGGATGAATGCGTCGGCGACCGCGTTGTCGCGTAGTTCGCCGCCAAAGGGTCCCGATGGCACGAACGTCCGCGTCATCACCTCGGCGGCCACCTGCTCGATCGTCAGCGACTGCAGCCGCTCCAGCTCCGCCTGCACCGCGGCCTCGTTGGCCGCGGCCTGCTCCTTCTTTTCCCGAACACCGACTGACACCCCCCTGGCTAGCGCTGACTCGTGGCTGCGGTCCGAGATCCTACACGCGCAACCAATCGGCAAATTCCGCGACTGACGACCGAGCCTCGAGTCGGCGCCGCAGTCGACCAAGGCCCTATCCGTCGGTTCCGTAAGCCGTCTCGCGGGTTCTGCTTTCGGCGAGGCGCGAACGGCCACTAGATTCCTTTCGGGAACTGGCTCGGGAACAGATACGCCGCGAGCGAAATGGCGATGATCAAGGGCTTGGGTTGCCCGAGGTCGTTGTTGTTCGCGAGCACGACGATCGTCGCGTCGCGGCTCGGAAGGTAGAACATCGCCGAGCCGTATCCGAAGATCGCCCCGTCGTGCCCGAGGAAGCCGTTGATGTCGGTGATGCCCATCCCGTACCGGACGGAGACCTTGGCGCTCTGACTCAGCACCCGGGTCTTCAGCTGTAGGCGGTGCGTCGCTGGTGCGAGCAAGGAACCTGTGGCGAGGGCCTTGGCCCACACCCTGAGGTCGCCCAGCGTGGAGATCATCGCGCCCGCGCCCCCAGCGAATGCCGGGTTGCTCGCGGTCACGTCGCGGGGCGGGAAGTTGGGCTGGTCGAGGTATCCGTGGCTGAACGGTGTCGGGAGCATCGCAGTCGTCGGGTAGCTGGTCTGGCGCAACCCGAGCGGTCGGAGAATCTGCGACCTGATCGTGGCGCCGAGTGGGGCGTGCGTAACCTTCTTCGCGATCGCGCCGAGCAGGTAGTAGTTGCTGTTGTCGTAGGCGACGTGCGTGCCGGGGGCGAACAGCGGCTTGTGGCGCTTGATGATTGTGAGGACGTCGCGCAGCGAGAACGGTCGTCGCGGATTGCGAGCGTAGGCGCGCAGCACGGCCGGATCGTTGACGTAGTCATAGATCCCACTGGTCATGTCCAGCAGCTGCGCCACCGTGATCCGGTCACCATTCTGGATCCCGGCGATGTACTTGCCCAGATGGTCGGTGAGCGACAGCTTGCGCTGATCGACGAGCCGCAGGATCGCCGTTGCCGTGAACGACTTGCTGATGCTGGCGATCCGGAAGTGGTCATCGAGCCGCAGCGGACTCCCGGTGGCGAGGCTGCTCGTGCCGAACGCTCGACCGAAGCTTCCTTGGCCAGGCGCCCACACACCGACCGCCACGCCCGGCATCGCCCCGGCGCCCATGCCGCTGACGACAATCGACGTGAGTGCACGCTTGGTCACCGGGCTGAATTGCCCGGCCGCGGCCTCGCCGGACGTGACGACGACGAGCACGCCGGCGAACGCTGCGACGCCAGCGAGCAAATGGGCGCGAATTCGATGCATGAGCCCCTCCAGACGGTTGTTTCCGCGGCAGTGCCTGACCGCCGCAGCCGCGCGCGGAAACTGCATTGGCCAGATCACAGAACGCTATCCAGACCGGGCGCGCCTTGGGCGAGGAGGGTAATCGTCGTAGCGATGATCGCCGCTCCGGCGCCGCCCGTAGCCCTCTCCCTCGCGCCAGAATCGGTGACCCTCGGCGCCCTGCCAACGCATGTGCACCCACCTCGGGCCCCGCGGGCCCTGGTTTCGTCAGCACTAGATGTCGCGGTCAGGCCGCGCGACTACGGTGCCATGGGGTCAGCAGGGCCTCGGCATCGGTCAGTGCGACCCCGGTACCCGTCGCCGGCAGTGCGGCGAGCGCGGCCGCGTCGAGCGCCACACGGTAGTGGACCTCGAGCGCACCAACCCCACCGTCGACAATGTCCGCGATGTCCAGCTTGAGCCGCAGACCGTCGGCGGCGCACTCAAGCGTGGCGCGCGGACCCGACGTAGCCTGATCGCCTGTGTCGAGGACCTTCCGTGAGCCAATCGCCGCCAGCAGAACCCCGGGCGCCACAACCAGCGAGCCGACCCTCAGGCTGCTGCCGGTGCCCACGCGCGTGCCCGGGAGCCGCAGCCCGCGGACGGACTCCTTCACCGAGATCCCTTCGGCTGAGAGCACGGTCGAGCCCGCCGTCGCTTGACGCAACTCAGCGGGCATCTTTCCGGCGCGGAATAGGCGGTAGCGCAGTGCCGTCTTCAACGCGCCTCCAGCTTACGACCCGATCCGGCGCCTCGGAGGCTCTTCTTCCAGGCGCTCCGGGTAGCCTCGGGGGCGATGTCCGATCGCATCGAGCAGATCACCCCGGCGTACCGCGGCGTGATGATCGCGTCAACCGCTGGCATTGCTTGGTGGGGCCGCTTGCAGGTGACCGGTGTCGAGCTGCTGCCGCTGGAGGGTCCGCTGCTGCTCGTCGGGGACCACGACAGCTACTGGGACACCGTGGCGGCCGGGATCGCGGCGCTGCCCCGTCGGCAGATCAGGGCGCTGGCGAAATCCTCCATGTGGAAGAACAAGTTGCTCGGCGCGGTCCTGACCGGGATGGGCCAGATCCCGATCGAGCGTGGGTCCGGCGACACCGGAGCGCTCGACCGCGCGATCGAGGAGCTCCGCAATGGCGCATGTATCGGGATCTACCCCGAGGGCACACGCTCGCTCGGCCGAGCGCTGCGGGCCCGTAGCGGCGTCGGCTACATGGCGCGGGCAGTGCCGGAGACAACGATCATCGGGGCCGCGTGCAGCGGCACGGTCGCGATCCCGCGGTTCCCAACAGCACGCCCGCACGTGAAGGTCGAATTCTTCGAGTTCGGTCGGCCGGCGATCGCGCCCGAGGAGTCACCGCAGCAGTACAGCACCCGGCTGCTCGCCCAACTCCGTCAGCGCGCGCCGATCGAGGTCGCGGGCCGTAAGCGCGCCGCGGCGCTCCGCGGCCGCGTCCCCACTTGGTCCCCGGAGCTGGCGATCACCGGCACCCCCGGCGGCGAGGGCGCGCTCGAGCAAGCGCTCGCTCAGACCTCCGCCAAACAAGACTAGTTTCTGGCGTGTATCGGGGGCGCGCCGGGTGCGGGTGCGGCAAACCGCTGACCCTCATCCACCGGTGTCGGGTGGCGTGGCGGGTAATTGCACCGTGACGCAGAGCCCGCCGGCGGCCCGGGGGGTGAGGGCGAGCGTTCCGTCGTGTGCTTGGGTGATGGTTTTGGAGATCGCCAGGCCGAGGCCGACACCTGCGTGGTCGGTGTGTATGCGTTCGGTGCCGCGACGAAACGGCTCCCCGATCGTGGACACCAACTCCGGAGCGAGCTTCTCACCGGTGTTCTCGATAGTGAGGAGCACGCTCTTGGGGCGAACGCTGGTCGTGACCCACACGGTGCCCTGTTCAGGCAGGTTGTGGACGATCGCGTTGTGCACGAGGTTCGTGGTCAACTGGAGCAGGAGCGCGTGTGAGCCGATCGTCGGGGTCGTGTCGCTGGAGGTTTCGATCGTGACGCCATGTTCCTCTGCGAAGGGGAGGAGTGTTTCGGTGGCTTCTTCCGCTATCAGGGACAGGTCGGTCTGTTCTGAGGTGAAGGCCCGCTGGTCGGCGCGGCTGAGCAGGAGCAATGCCTCGGTGAGGTCGATCGCGCGGGCGTTGACGGCATAGAGGCGGTCGATAAGCTCGCCGTTGGCGCGGCTGGGGTCTTTCCGGGCGACTTCGAGAAGTGCCTGGGTGATCGCCAGCGGGGTGCGAAGCTCGTGGGAAGCGTTGGCTGCGAATCTCTGCTGTTCGGCTGCGCGTCGTTGCTGTTCCGAGACGTGTGCTTCGAGCCGGGTGAGGAGGCCGTCGACGGTATCGGCGAGATCCTTGAGCTCGTCGCTGGGCCCGGAGAGCGCGAGCCGTTCGTTGAGGTTGCGCTCGGAGATCTGCCGCGTCTTGGCCGTCATCGTGCGCAGCGGGCGCAGGACCCGGCCCGCGACCAGCCAGCCGAGCGCGATCGAGACGACGGTCATGACCGCCAGCGCGATCGCGGACTGTAGGAGCCCCTGGTGGAGACCGCGGTGGTGGCGTGCGAGGGCCGCGTCGAACATTTGGCGCACCTGGCGGACCACCTCTGGGTTCAGTGATGCACCGTCGTGGGCGCCCGGGCTGGTCGGCCGATGCGCAGCTGCGTTCGGGACGATCAGGTCGACCCCGGTGGAGCTGCGGAAGAGGAGGTAGGTCGTCGCGAGCAGCGCCATGCCGGAGATGAGGAAGAGGCCGCTGTAGAGCAGGGTCAGGCGCAGACGGACGGTCCGGGAGGGCAAATGGAGCAGCCGACGTGGCGTCAATCTGGCGAGCCAGAGTCGGCGCGTCCTGAGGCCGGCTGCTCTATCCATGGTCTCCTCCTTCATGCCCGTTGTCCGGTTCGGTGCTGATGCGGTACCCGGCGCCGGCGACGGTGGCGATGATCATCGGTTCGCCGAGGCGTTTGCGCAGTGCCGAGACTGTGATCCGCACTGCGTTGGTGAACGGGTCTGCGTTCTCATCCCACGCCCGCTTCAGGAGCTCCTCGGCGCTGACGACTCCGCCTTCGGCAGCGATGAGAACTTCGAGCACGGCGAACTGCTTGCGGGTGACAGCGACGTAGCGGCCGTCGCGGTGGACCTCGCGGCGGAACGGATCCAGACGCAGGCCGGCGATCTCTCGCACGGGTGGCCGGTTGTGCGCGCGCCTGCGGTCGAGCGCTCTCAGGCGAAGCACGAGCTCTTGGAGTGCGAACGGCTTGGTGAGGTAATCGTCAGCGCCGAGCCCGAACCCGGAGGCCTTGTCGTCAAGACGGTCGGCGGCGGTGAGCATCAGGATCGGCATGCCGCTGCCGGAGGCGACGATGCGTTTGGCGATCTCGTCGCCGGAGGGCCCGGGGATGTCGCGGTCGAGGACGGCGATGTCGTAGGCGTTGATGTGCAGCAGCTCCAGGGCGGCGTCGCCGTCACCGGCGATGTCTGCCGCGATTGCCTGCAGGCGTAGGCCGTCCCGGATGGCTTCAGCCAGATACGGCTCGTCCTCGACGATCAACACGCGCATGTCCTCGATGCTGCCAGCCCGGGCATATCGTCGGCATATCGAGAAACGCATATGTGCTGGCAACACGCCGCGGTCTTCACTGCAGGCATGACCTACATCCAGCCAGCACGACCGCTGCGGCCGCTCGCCGCCCTTGCCCTGATCGCCATCGTCGCCCTGATCAGCGCCTGCGGTTCGACCGCAACCGCCGGAACCGGCAGCAGCAGCAGCGGCGACAACACCGCCGCCAGTGCTGAGAAGGCGGTGAACTTCGCCAAGTGCATGCGCAGCAACGGGGTCAGCGAGTTCCCGGACCCGGGCGCGTCGGGCAAGCTCACGATCGATGCGATCGCGAATGGCTCGTCGCTTGACCCGAGCACCCCGGTGTTCAAGCAGGCCATCAGCGCGTGCAAGAACCTGGAGCCAGCCGGGTTCATGGGCAGCAGGCGGACCTCCCAGCAGCAGCAGGCGGGCCTCAAGTTCGCCCAGTGCATCCGCGCCAACGGCGTGAAGGACTTCCCGGACCCCCTCCCCAATGGGCCGCTCGTCGACACGAATCGAATCCCATCCGCCAATCAACCCGGGGGGATGAGCATTCTCAACGCTGCGATGCAGAACTGCCGCGATGCGGCAGAGGCAGCGGGGGTCCAGCGGTGAGGCGCAAGACCTGGGTGCTGGCCGCAGCGGCCGGCCTGGCGGCCGTAACTGCCACTGCCGTCGTGGTCGTGATGTCCGGCGCGAAGCAAAAGGCCCTGGCGGCACAGCTGGCGCCGGCCAGTACCGCGCAGGTGCAGAAGAGGACGCTCTCGGCGATCGTCTCGGAGGCTGGGATCTTGACCTATCGGGCGCGGTCAGATGGCTCGCCGTATTCCGTGATCAACCAGGCGCACGGTACGTACACCGAGCTGCCCGAGCTGGGCCGTGTGATCTCTCAGGGTCGGGTGCTCTACCGGGTGAACGACGTGCCGGTGGTGCTGTTGTATGGCTCGACACCCGCGTACCGGAGCCTGTCGGCCGGGGCGGCCGGCCCTGACGTCGCCGAGCTCAACGCGGATCTGGTCGCGCTCGGCTATGCCACACGAGCTCAGCTCAGCCCAACCTCCGCCTCCTTCGGGTGGGCGACGACCACCGCGGTGGAGAAGCTCCAGGCCACGGTGGGCGTGACCCAGAACGGCACGCTGGCTCTCGGCCAGGTCGTGTTCGAGCCCTCGACCGTGCGGGTCACGGCCGTGTCAGCCCAGCTCGGGGGGGGTGCCCAGCCTGGCGAGACGGTGGTGCACGCCACCTCGACCACACGCCAGGTGCAGATGGCGCTGGACGCCTCGCAACAGACCGACGTGGCGGTGGGGGACAAAGTGAGCATCACCCTGCCCAACAACCGGACCACCCGAGGTGTCGTCTCCTCAGTCGGGAACGTTGCCAGCTGCCCATCAAGCTCGGGGTCGGGCGGGTCGAGCTCTAACTCCGCTCCGGTGCTAACGGACACATGCTCCTCGGGCAGCTCGGGGAGCAGCACGACGCCGACGATCACCGTGCAGGTCACCCCGTCTGATCGGGGCGCGACCGGCAGGTGGGATCAGGCTCCGGTGCATGTCGGAATCACCACCACCAGGGTGCGGGGCGCCCTGGTGGTGCCGGTGAGCGCGCTGCTGGCCCAGTCCGGCGGTGGCTACGCCGTCGAGGTCGTCGTCGCAGGCGCGACCCACCGTCTTGTGCCGGTCTCACTCGGGCTGTTCGACGACGCCGACGGGCTGGTGCAAGTCACCGGCTCGAGACTCAGTGTCGGCCAGAGAGTGGTGGTCCCGGCCACATGACCCACACCCAGCCACGCACGCCCGGCCGAGACCTCGTTGCGGTCGGGGGCGGCTTTGCGAGCGGCGCTGCGGGAGCGCCGGTGCTCGAGGTCGATGACGTGGCCAAGAGCTACGGGGGCGAGCCGCCGGTCCAGGCCCTGCGCGGGGTGACTCTCAGCATCGGCGCGGGGGAGCTGGTCGCGGTCGTCGGCCCGTCGGGGTCGGGCAAGACCACTCTGCTGCAACTGATGGGGACCCTCGACCAGCCCACCAGCGGCCGGGTGCGGATCACTGGACTAGACGTGGCCGCGATGGCCGACGAGGACGTGGCCTACCTGAGGGCGACCCGGATCGGGTTCGTCTTCCAGCAGTTCTTCCTGGCCGAGCACTCCACCGTGCTGGACAACGTGGCCGACGGGCTTCTCTACACCGGCATCTCCCTCAAGCAGCGCCGCGGGTGCGCCCTCGACGCCCTCGAGCTGGTCGGTCTAGCGAACCGGCCCCATGCGCGTCCCACCCAGCTCTCGGGCGGGCAACGCCAGCGAGTCGCCGTCGCCCGGGCGGTCGTCGGCCAGCCCGCCATCGTGCTAGCCGACGAGCCGACCGGCAATCTCGACCAGGCGACCGGGCAATCCGTTCTCGGCCTGATCGACCGGATCCACCAGGCCGGGTCGACCGTCGTGGTCATCACCCACGACCACGCCATCGCCGAGCGGATGCCCCGCAAAGTCGAGATCCTCGACGGCCACATCGTCGCCGACACCGGGCCCCCCAGCGGATCCGGTCGCGGTCTCCGCCCGCTGCATCCCGTCGGCGAATCCCCTACCTCCGGATCGCGGCCGGCGCTGTCTGTCGGCGAGGAGCCGTCGTGAGCGCCGCCGCGACCCCGAGGCGGACACGGCTACGGCTCTCCGATCTGACCCGGCTCGCTACCGTGGGACTACGCACGCGCAAGCTACGGGCCGGACTGTCCGCGCTCGGCATCGCCATCGGCGTGGCCGCCATCGTCGCCGTGCTCGGCCTGTCCGCCTCCTCCCAGGCCGGCCTGCTCAGCGAGATCAACCAGCTCGGCACCAACCTGCTCACCGTCAGCAACGGCCAGAGTTTCACCGGCGGCACCGCCGAGCTGTCCACCAGCGCACCGCCCATGATCGGCCGCATCAGCGGCGTCGAGCAAGTCCAGACAACCGGGACCGTCAGCAGCGCCAATGCCTACCGCACCCCCTACATCCCCTCGGTCGACACCAACGGTCTCACTGTCCAAGCCGCATCCACCGGCCTCCTCCTCGTCCTCGCGACGACCGTCGCTCAAGGCCACTATCTCAACCCCGCCACCGCCCAAGAGCCCGTCGCCGTGCTCGGCGCTGCCGCCGCCCAGCTGCTCGGCATCGACCACGTCTACCCCGGCGAGCGCATCTGGGTCGGCGGGCAGTGGTTCTACCTCGCCGGCGTCCTCAAATCCGCCGTACTCGCCTCTGCGATCGACACCTCCGTCCTGATCGGCTATCCCGCGGCACAGAAATACCTCGGCTTCGACGGCCACCCGTCCACTATCTACCTCCGCGCCCAAACCGACCGAGTCAATGCCGTCGACAACCTCCTAGCCGCCACCGCCAATCCGGAGAACCCCAGCGAGGTCAACGTCAGCCAGCCCTCCTCCGCGCTGGTCGCACAAGCCGACGCCAAGAACGCGCTCAGCGGCCTGTTCCTCGGGCTCGGCGCCGTCGCCCTCCTGGTCGGCGCGGTCGGCGTCGCCAACATCATGATCATCTCGGTCCTCGAACGCCGCTCCGAGATCGGACTGCGCCGAGCCCTCGGCGCCACCAAAGGCCACATCCGCACCCAGTTCCTCTCAGAAGCCATCCTGCTCGGGCTCCTCGGTGGCACCGTCGGCGTCGCTCTCGGGGCCGCGGCCACGGCCGTCTACGCACACACCAAACACTGGGCCACGATCATCCCCACCGAAGCCTGGACCGGAGGCATCGCCGCCTCCCTCATCATCGGAGCCATCGCCGGCCTGACCCCCGCCCTCCGAGCCGCACGCCTCTCACCCACCCAAGCCCTCTGGTCCGTCTAGCCCACCGACTCGATCGCTTCGGGTCTGAGTCCTCCACGGCGGGGGGCATGAGCTGCCGCCTCGGCGGCCCGACCGACCGGCTCGGACAGCACCGTCGCGTTCGCTACGCGAGCGTGGACTCGAGCCAGTCGAACGCCGCGGTCCAGAACACGACCGGAGCCATGCCCTCGCAGTGGCCCTCGGCGCCCTCCTTCTCGAGAAAGCGCCGGAACTCCTTCGGGCAGGTGAGGGCGTTGAACAGCCGCTCGCCCTGTCCCGTGGACACGGGGTCGGTCTCGTTGTCGGTGACGTAGCTCGGGCAGGTGATCTTCGGCGCCTGCCCGACGCAGTTGTAGCGGCGCATGTCGCCCAGGTACGCACGCGGGCTGTCGATGCCGTGCGTCGCCATGCGAGGACCGAGCATCGTTTTCATCGCGGGGCTCTCCAGCAGCGAGTCGAACTGCGGATCGGCGCCCGGGTCGTCGAGCGACTCCCACAGATCGCCGAGCCTTTGCTTCAACGACGTGCTGATGTCGTACTGGCCAGGGTCGACGATCATCGCCGCCAACCTCGGCTCGCCCGACGCGCCTCGCGGTGCGAGGACACCACCGAACGAACGCCCGACGAGCACGATCCGCTTCGCGTCGACCTCCGAGCATCCCAGTATCAGGTCGACCATGCCGGGGACGACGTTCTCCCAGTCGGGTCGCATCGGCTGCCGCCGGTCGTACAGGACGGCGCCGGTGCCGGGCCCGTCGAGTCCAGCGAACGCCCAGCCACGGTCGAGCGCCTGATACACAGCCGGGTAGGTCTCCTCGGCCGTGCCGTCGTACCCGCCGATGTGCAGGATCGTTGGAAACGGGCCGTCGCCCGCCGGTGCGAAGAGGTAGCCGGGCGTGTCGCCCTCGAGGACCGTGCCCGGTCGACCGAGGTGTGGCAACGCTGCCCGGAACGCCCGCACGTGAGCCGGATAGGCGGTCTTCAGCTCCTTGCATGCCAGGTCGTCGCGGTGCCAGAAGAAGGCCTGGCGGTAGTACTCCGCCGCGCGGAGGTACAGGGCGGCAGCGCTCACCGTGTGGCCGGCCGCGAGTGCTTGGTCGGCCAGCTGCACCAAGCCATCGGCGAACTGCGACCACTCGCGGTACCAGCTGTCTCGATCGCCAGACGTGATCTGCGACGCGATGTAGAGACACTCACCCACATTCGCCATACCGGCGTCGCACTTCCCGATGCTGCGCTGCAACTGCCCGTCGAAGCCGACGTCGTCGAAGAAGAGCTTCATGACCGCATATCCTATGTGTGGGGCGGGGCGCGGGCTGACGGCCTCGAGTCCTTATGGGCGATCCCCCGCGCGAGGAAACGGCGGCGCCGGCGATCGCATGCCATCGATGGCATGCGGAGCGCATCGTTTGCGCCGGGGCGTGGTAGCTTCGGTGTTGCATGACGTGCGCCCTCCACTGCTTCCTGTAGCGCCGGACCTGTTCCGTTAGGTCCTTTCGTCGCGGCCGGCGGTCGTGATGTCACACGTCAGGAAGGAACGTCATGCGTTCGCAGATGCTCGGCGCTCTGGCGCCGTTGGATTTGGGCTCGGGGCCGCACCTCCTTGCGCGCGATCTGCGCAAGGGATTTGGTGACGGCGCTGTGCTCGATGGCGTCTCGCTCACTGTTACCGCTGGGCAGCGCCTCGCTGTGATCGGTGAGAACGGCGCCGGAAAGAGCACGCTGCTACGGCTGCTCGCGGGCAGGCTCGTGCCCGACGGCGGCGATGTGAGGTGCACCACCCAGAGTCGCTCCCTGATCGAGCAGGAGATGCACGCACCGGCTGGGACGACCGTCGCTTCGGTGCGTGCAGAGGCTCTGAGATCGCCGCGCGAGGCGCTGGCCGGGCTCGAGGAAGCTGTGTCCGGCCTCTCCGCGGGCGCGGAGGGCGCCGCCGAGCGCTACACAGCAGCGCTCGCCCATGCCGAGCGGATCGGCGCGTGGGACGCCGAGCGGCGACTCGGGGCAGCGCTCAGCGCCTTCGATGCGCGTTTCCACCCCGAACGGGCGCTTGCCAGCCTGTCGATCGGACAGCGCTACCGCCTGCGGCTCGGCTGCGCAGTGGCTGACTCGGCCGGCACGTTGTTGCTCGATGAGCCGAGCAACCACCTCGACGACAGCTCGCTGGAGCGGCTCGTTCAGTGGCTGGTCGAGTTTCCTGGGATCGCTGTGTTCGTGACGCACGATCGGTGGCTTCTCGACAAGGTCGCGACAGCGATCTTCGACCTCGACCCAGCACTCGGCGCAGCAGGCACCCTGTTCGGCGGGCGCTTTCCCGAATACCGCGAGGCCCGCGCCGGGACGCTGCGCGAGTGGCGCCGACGGTATGCCGCGAGTCTCGAGGACGAGCGCGAGCTCTCCAAGCGGCTGATCGCAGCTCGCGCCGCAGCTCCGGGCCACTGGCAGCCAGGCAAGGGCGCCGCCAAGCACGGACGCGAGAGCCGCGCGGCGAGCTCGGTGCGACTGATCCAGCGCCGCATTGACCAGCTCCGACGCGAGCGCGGGCCTGCGCCGCCGGATCCGCTCACGTTCACCGCACCCGATACAGCGGACACAGGTGACGCGACCCTGCTCGAGGCCAGCGGTATCGCCGTGGGCGGTCGCGTGACCCAGCCGTCGGACTCGCCCATACTGCTCAGGCCACGCGGCCGACTGCTGCTGCGCGGCGCGAACGGAGCCGGGAAGTCGACGCTGCTGAGTGTGCTCGCCAGCGAACTCGCACCCGACGCCGGCACGATCACCGTCGCGGCTGCTGCCCGGGTCGGGCTGCTCGCTCAAGAGGACGCCTGGAACCCCAACCGCACGCCCGCTGACGTGCTCGGCGCGTGGGATCTCGATCAGATCCGTGCGACCGGACTGCTCCGCGACGCTGACCTCGTACGCCCGTTCGGTCAGCTCTCGGTCGGGCAGCGCCGCCGAGTCGCGCTCGCCCGCGTCCTGCTGCGCCGACCGTCGGTGCTGCTGCTCGATGAACCGACCAACCACCTCTCGGTCACGCTCGCGGACGAGCTCTGCGATGCCCTCCTCAGCACGCCGGCCGCGGTCGTTCTCGTCACTCACGACCGAACGCTGCGTCGCCTCGTCCACGACTGGCCGACGATCACCCTCACGCGCGTTTGAGCGAGATCCCGAGGTCGGGCTTGAGGATCGACGCGACGTACACTGGCCAGACCAACATCACTCGTCGCTCACCCCGTACCCGATATCCCGGCGAGGGTGATCGGGGTCTCACGAACGCATGAGCCCTTGCGCCCACCGATAGGAGGAACTGATGCCTGGACTGGGAGGCCGAATCGAGACGCTGACCAAGGCGAAGATCTCGCACCTGCTCGATCGAGCAGAGGATCCCGCCGAGACCCTGGACTATGCCTACGAGCAACAGATCGAAGACCTCCAGAAGGTCAAGTCGGGGATCGCTGATGTCGTCACCGCCAAGAAGCGCCTTCAGCTCCAGGAGGAGCAGCTGAAGCAGCAGACCGACAAGCTTGATGGCCAGGCTCGCGAGGCGATGTCCGCCGGCCGCGAAGATCTGGCTCGCGCTGCGATCGAGCGCAAGCAGGTGATCGTCCAGGAGACAGGCTCGCTTGATCAGCAGGTGGCTGATCTGGAGTCACAGCAAGAGAAGCTGACCGACGCGGAGCGCAATCTCCAGACCAAGATCGAGCAGTTCCGGTCCAAGAAGGAGGTCATCAAGGCGCAGTATTCGGCGTCCGAGGCGCAGGTGCAGATCTCGGAAGCCGCGACCGGCATCGGGGACCACATGGCGGACCTTGGCGAGGCGATGCAGCGGGCGATCGACAAAACCGATCAGATGCAGGCCCGTGCCTCGGCAGTAGAAGAGCTCCAGGCCGCCGGGACGTTCGACGATCTCACCACGCTCGGTCCGCCGCAGGATGACATCGATAGGCAGCTTGACCAGCTCGGAGCGAAGAGCGCCGTGGACGACCAGCTCGCCAAGCTGAAGGCCGAGGTGGGCCCCGGGGCTACGCCCGAGACGCCGCAGCTTGGAGCGGGTGAGGGGTCTAGCTGAGGCCGGAGATACGCTGCGCCACGCGGTCTGCTCCGCATGCCGTCCGAGCGATCGGGCCCCGGCCCTCACCGCCCACGTTGCACCGCTTCGATGTTGTGACCGTCTGGATCGAGCACGAACGCGCTGTAGTAGCCCTCTGAATATTCCGGGCGCAAGCCCGGCGGTCCGTTGTCGCGCCCCCCAGCCTCGAGCGCGGCTGCATGGAAGGCATCGACCTGCTCACGTCGGTCCGCAGCAAAGGCGACATGGGCGGGCGCGCCCGCGCGGTAAGCCGTGGAGATGGCGAAGTCGTCTGCCTCTTCGAGCCCGAAGGCGACCTCCTCGGCACCCTCTCGCCACGGTCCAATCTCGGCAAACCCGAGCGGCGTCAGCACGCGACGATAGAAATCACGGCTCCGAGCAAGGTCGCTCACCCCGACGCTGACATGATCGACCACCACACGACGCCTTGGCATCGGCAGGACTCTATACGCGCGTCGTGATCGACCGTCGGCGAGCTACGCGTGCGCGCGACCCACGCCCGTCAGCGCATCAAAGGGTCGTCGTCCGCCAACACGGCGAAGGCTCACGTTGACACGGGAGCCTGCCCGCGGTTAGCGTGGGTTCGCGAGAATTCGGAAAGGGAGAAGAGATGGCGATCGGGGTGTACTTCAGCTTTGAGAACACAACGCTTGAGCAGTACGACGAGGTATGTCGTCGGCTCAACAACGGGCAGCCGATGACCAAGCTGTCCGATTGGCCGGGAGGAGGCTGCCTCGAGCACGCCGCCTGGCAGGAGGAGTCCGGCGCTCTGAATGTATTCGACGTCTGGGAGTCTGCCGAATCGTTCCAGGCCTTCGGCGAGAAGATGATGCCGATTGCCGGCGAGGTCGGGCTACCCGAGGCTGCACCGCACATCGTCCAGTTACACAACTTCGTCGCGGCGTAGACCGGCTCAGCACCGGGAGCCGCGTCGTAGTCCAACGCGGCGTCGCACTCGTAGCCCAACGCGGGCACACGCGACTGCTTGGTGCGTCACATCACGGTCTAGGTTTGGGTCATGGCCGGTAGAACGACAACATCCAAGCAAGATGACAGGAGAGTGCGCCATGCCCTACGCCGTCGACTTCAACGATGTCTCGACCGCCGGTCTGGAGTCCTCGCCGGTCGCTGCCGCGCTCGCTGGTCTGCGGGCGAACGAGGCCCGCTACTTCAAGAACAAGTACGACCACGTCTTCACGGTGGAGCCGGCGAGCGACGCCAAGGCGACGATCGACTGGGTGCACCGGATCCTCAAGGAAGAGCGCGAGATCGTCATCTCCTCTCCCCCTCTCGAGGCGACGGCCTTCCAGGTCGAGAACATCCGAATGGCCTACGTCTTCTATGAGAGCGGTCTGTCGATCAACGTGATGTACACGATCGACGGCCCCGGCAAGCGGGCGGTCGGGTTCAAGCTGTCCGACGGGATGGAAGTCCCCGCCGAGCTCGCCACGCGGTTCAAGTTCGCGCGCCAGAAGTCGAAGCTGGCCGGAACGATTCGCGGCTCCTACTTCGCCTTCAAGACCGACTACTGACCGCTCGACAAGGTCGCCCGTGCCAGAGGCCGGCCGAGGTCGCGCGCGGCCACCGTAGCGGTGGGAGGGTTCTCGCCGTCGGCGCGGCACTTGGCGAGCGTCCTGTCGATGTCTGGCGCATGCGGGAGCCGCAGAGGCCTTTGCAGTTCTCGTCGGGTGAGCTCGAACATGTCGCGGAGGTTCCACGCATTCGCGTCCCGTCGGGTCATCGGGGGCAGATTCCACTTGTGTTCGATCAACGCGAGGGTCGATGTGAGGTCCGCCACCTTGTGCGATACGTACTGAGGTCGACCCCAGGGCGAGACTACGGTCAGTGGGACACGGAAGCCGTAGCGGTTAAAGCCGGCTGGAAACGTTCCCTTCGCCGACAGCGTGAGATCGGGTGGGATGTCATCGGGTGGGACAGCCCTCGGTGGCGGCACATGGTCATACCAACCGCCGTGCTCGTCATAGGTGATGAGGAGAGCGGTCCGCTGCCACCGAGGCCCTTCCATCACCGCCTCCGCGACTCGCCTGAGAAAGCTCTCGCCGTACGCGATGTCCTGCGGGTTTTCCTCGGACTGGTAGCTGAAGTTGGGCTCGACGTAGGAGACGGAGGGTAGGCGCCCGGCCGAGGCGTCGGCGAAGAACTGCTCATTCTTTACGCACCGGGCCACCTGGCTAGGGTTGTTGCGGAAATTGGGAAAGTAGAACGGGCTCGGTTCGTTCTCGTAATACACGCGCCATGAGACGTGGCCCGCGTCGAGCCGATCAAAGATCGTGCCGTTGGCGGCGGGCACGAGGAGGCTGGAAGTGTCGTCGTTGACCTGGCCGCTGGACGTCCCGCTGAAGTAATAGCGACGGTTCGGCAACGTCTGGCCTAGGACTGAGCAGAAGAATCGATCGCTCACGGGGAAATGTCGCGCCAGTGCGTATGTGACCGGCATCTGCGCCGGGGTCAGATACCCCATCGGGATGACCGAGTCGGCGTTCGTGACGAATCCGTCGTTGCGCCCGCCGTCCCACTGCTTGTGGCTCGAGTTCCAGTTCTGGGTCAGCCCGTCAGCCGGGCACAGGTCGGGCAGCGCGAACGATCGCACCCGGTGCCCGTTGCTGTCGGGATTGCTGGCGATCGGGATTCCACGCCGGTTCGCAGGTAGGCCATCGAAATGCGTGCGGCGCCCGGGTGAGGCGTGCGGCAACATGCCGAGCACGTTGTCGGCGGAGTGGTTCTCCAGCATCAGCAGCACGAGGTGCTCGATCTGCGGGAGACCGGGCTCGCCCATCGGGCGATCTGGGAATGGCAGCTCATCGGGCTGGCCTCGGTGCGACATCAGTTGGCTGAGCGCGGTCGTGCGAGCCCAAGCCGGCAGCCCGCCCCCTGCGATCACGATCGCCGCGCCCGCCCCAATCCCGAGCGCGGACCGCCGCGTGAGCACACTTGGTTCATGCGGCTTGGACGCGACGTCCTCGAGATCCTCAGCATCATTGCCTCGCGACCGTGCACGCTCCACAATGGTGCAATCCTAGTCGTGCACTCGGGGTCATTGTTACAGGGCGGTGACTGCGCGGGGCATCGGCGCCGCAACACCCGCGAGCAGTCGTGATCGCTGCGGGCCGCCGGCGAACGGGTCGGGTTTTCGGATGCAGCGATGTGTCCATAGCCCGTTGAGCCGTGTGGTGGTGACTGGGGCCCGTCTGGGCCTGAGCCTTAGAACCCCGTTCGGAATGAGAGATTAGGATCCGTCGGGTGTTGGGAGATGCCGACCTCGTGGCGCTCGTGGCGAGCTGTGATCTCGAGCGGGCGGGTCGGTTCTACGGCCAGGTGCTTGGGTTTCGCCTGCTCGAGGCCAGCGAGTTCGCAAGTGCTTATGACGCGAACGGGACACAGTTGCGGGTCACGCGGGTCGACCGGGTTAGCGAGGCGCCTTACACAGTGCTCGGGTGGCGCGTTGTGGACATCGTCGCGACGATCCGGGCGCTTCGCGAGGCGGGCGTGATGTTCAAACGCTATGAGGGCATGACGCAGGACGAGGATGGGATCTGGACCGCGCCGGGAGGTTCGCGCGTAGCGTGGTTCGCTGATCCCGACGGCAATGTCCTATCGCTTCAGCAGCCGCCGGCGGTCTGAGCGAGGAGCCCGCTGAGTCGTCGCCAGCAGAGGATCGAGCAGGCGAGGACGAGCAGAGCGGTGTGGATCTCTGGGTAGCGCTCGCAGCTTCACGGCCACACCCGCGTGTTACTGGGCCGGTCGTCGCTCGCCGCCGCGGGAACGGTCGGTGAGCCGGATCGCGTGAGCGAGAATCGGTGGATGCGACTGCCGTCTGATCTCGACGTGTTGGGGTTGCGTGACTTCCGGCTGGTGTTCGGCGCTGCGCTGGTGTCGTTGTTCGGCGACGGGATGGTGCCGGTTGCGCTGACGTTCGCGGTCCTCGACCTGACCGGTTCGGCGACCGATCTTGGGCTGGTGCTGGCAGCACGCACGGTGGCGCTGGTCGGGTCTCTGCTAGTCGGTGGCGTGGTCGCCGATCGCATCGGTCGCCGTGCGGTGATGATCGGGGCCGACCTCGTGCGGCTGCTTGCCCAGGCGGCGGTTGGGGTTCTGCTGGTGAGCGGGCACGCGACGGTCCTTGAGCTGGCGGTCTCGCAGGCGTTTCTCGGTGCAGCCACAGGCTTCTTCAATCCAGCATCGAGCGGTCTTATCCCGTTGGTCGCCGGCGGATGGTTGCAGCAGGCGAACTCGTTGCGGGGAATGGCGATGGCCGTCGGCAACATCGCCGGGCCGGCGATTGCGGGAGTGCTCGTGGTCACCACCAGCCCGGGGGTGGCGCTCCTGATCGACGCCGCTAGCTATGGCGCGAGCGCGCTGCTGCTCGCTCGGGTCCACAGCGACGATCGCCCCATTGGCAGCGACGCTCGCGCCGAGCCGTCGCGGCGGTTTCTCGCCGAGCTGCGCGACGGCTTCGCGGAGTTCCGAGCGCGAACTTGGGTGTGGGCGACGATCGTCGCAGCCTCGATCGCGAACGCCGTGGGCGTGGCGTTTCCCGTCCTCGGATCGCTGATCGCCAAGCGCGAGCTCGGTGGAGCCGGTGCCTGGGCCGTGATTCTCGCCGTCCAGGGCGCCGGTGCGCTGGTTGCCGGGACTGCGCTGTTGCGGTTCATGCCGCGCCGTCCGCTGCTTGTGGCCACGTTGATCGGTTTACTCCCAGCGCTGCCGGAGCTGCTGCTCGCCGTGCCCACGCCACTTGCGCCGATTGCCGTTGCCGCGCTCTTGTCCGGCATCGGGGGCATGGTTTTCAACACCCTGTGGGAGACGACGCTGCAACAGCACATCCCCGCGGCCGCGCGATCCCGGGTCAGCTCGTATGACTGGTTCGGATCGCTCGCGCTCCAGACGCTCGGATTCGCGCTGATCGGGCCGTTCGCCGCCGCGGTGGGTACCTCGACGGCGCTGTATCTCTGCGGGGCTACGGATGTCATCGTCGTCGCCATGCTGCTCGCGGTCAAAGACATCCGAACGCTCGCGCCTGCGCCCCTCGGCGTCCAGGACGTCTAGGAGGCCCCTTCTAAGTCTCAGCTAGGTCGGCTCGCCCCACTGCCCATCGCCGTGATCGCGGGCGCTCTGATCCGCGATCGCCGGCGAGCCCTCGGGAGTGACACCGGCCTGCTTCAGCATCCGCCGCAAGTCCACCAGGATCTGGATATCGACGTTCTTGCCGCGCGGCGCGGGCAGCACCTCAGTCTCAGGCCCGAGCGTAACCCGGAGCTTGCCGTTGTGCTCATGCGTGACGGTTCCGATCGCCTCGAGGAGCGACACGACCTGGCGCCACTCGACGTTGCGGCTTGGCGGATGGCTGAAGATCCTCTCGACCGTGTCGCGATGGTGGTTGCTCAGGTGCGCTTCCATCGAGATCCCTCCGTTGATTGCAGATCTGTGCCGGCGATGTTCAAAGCGTCATGATCCCACGCGGCGGGACGGAGTCCGGCCGCCGGCGAGCGATAGCTCCACTGGCGGCGCACATGCGTCCTGCACGCACAAGACTGTGAGCGTGGGCAACCCACTCGAGCTGCCAACCATCGCCAGGTGCGGCGTCACGCTGCGGCCATGGCGACTGACCGACGCGCCGGCGCTGCGCGGGGCTTGCGGCGATACGGAGATCACGCGATTCACGACGGTCCCCGATACCTACACGGACGAACTGGCGACAGACTGGATCCGCCGTCAGTTCGAGCGCGCGCAGAGCGGCACGGCGATGGTGTTCGCGATCGTCGCAGCTGGTGAGCTGTCACCGGTCGGCATGGTCGGGTTGTTCGGGCTCGATCTGGGAGACCGCACCGCGAGGCTCGGGTACTGGCTGCTCGGCTCCGCCCGCGGCCGTGGGATCGCGACGGCGGCAGCGCGGGCGCTGACTGGTTGGGGGTTTGACTGCCTCGGGCTGACTCAGGTTCTTATCGACCGCGAGCCCCGCAACCTGGCATCCGCCGGCATCGCACAGAGGCTGGGCGCCGAGCAGACCGGCGCTCGTCTCGTCGAATACAGGGGCTCCGAGATCGAGCTGATCCGCTCCGTCGTTCACCGGCAGTCCTTCAACGACGTCGCGGAGGACGAACCCGAGGCGCGGTAGCGGCGCAGCTCAGGCACAACACTCCGTCGGGCATTGCCCGCAGCCGGCCGCGGGCGATTGGATCGCCGCAGGCATCACAGATTCCATACGTTCCTTCGTCAAGCTTGGCCAGCGCCCGCTCTGTGCGCTCGAGCCCACGCTCCAGTGAGTCGCCAACGCCGATGTCGGTCAGCCGACTCACGGCCTCGGACGTCCCATCGCCGATGCGCTTACCGAATCCAACTGCGCTGCCACGCTCGGGGCGTTTTGTAAGTAGCGCCAGGCGTTCGCGCTCGCGCTCACGCCGTGCCTCGAGTTCCGCACGAATCGCGTCGAGGTTCAGCTCGCCAGACGGCTCCGTCACACGCGTGTTGTACTCCAATCTCGCCCTCAGCAGAACTCCGATGGACCGCCAAGGCGGTGGCGGTCCGCGCCTCAACGGCCCTCCCTGGGATGTCGTCGGGCACGGGCGATGAACATCGACGCACGGAAGTGTTTACATCAAGGCCGCGGTGGGAACATGTCACCGCGCAGCGCGGAGCGCGCAGCGCGGAGGAGAGGTGGGTGGGGGAGCCCGTCAGAGGGAGGTTTCTCGTGCGTAAGAGCATCATCGGCAAACGGGTGGTGCTGCTGGCGCTGTCCCTTGCACTGGTCGGCGCCTCAGCGACGGCCACGGGGAGCACCAGGAGCGCCAAGAGCAGCGGGGCGAGCACAGACTCCACAACCAGCTACGGACCGTTCTCGCCGACATTCGTCGGTCCCTCGGCCACCGGCTGCACAAGTGGCTGCTCGCTGCTGAGCGGTCCGACCACCACGGCATCGACGACCTCTTCATCGTCGGCGAGCAACCGCGCGGCCAGCCCGAAGGCCGGAGCCAAGTTGTCCGGCCCACACGCCTTGCCTGCCCCGACAACCCCAGGCCACACGCAGGGGTCGCTGCGCGCAGCGGCGGATCCCGCCCCGATCATCCCGACCGTCAGGTGCCAACCGCTGGGGGCCGGCTGCGACAGCATCAGCACATCATCAGGCGGCGCGACCGGCGTGAACGGGCTGAACGCGGTTGACAGCGGTTCGCTGAGCACGAATCCGCTCGGCGACATCGAGCCTGCGGACCAGGGGCTGTGCGCGGGCAACGGCGACGTCGTCGAAGCGAACAACATCGGCGAGATTCAGGTCTACAACACAGCGCTCCAGCGCCAATCCGGTCCGATCCCACTCGACACGATCATGGGGCTCACCAGCAGGGGGTGGAGCAGCGGCGGGGATCCGTCCTGCGAATACGACTCGAGCAACGGAGGGCATTGGTTCTTCACCGAGATCGCATCGGCCAGCCCCGAGGCAGGCGGGGGTGCGTTCACCGGGTGCTTTGCGGCCGTGGCCAACAGCTGCTACGAGGGCATTGCCGTGAGTCAAGGCTCGAGCCCGCTCGGACCGTATTACGTGTACTTCCTCAACGCCAATTACGACCCTAGCGAGCCGGGCTATCCGTACCTTCTCAACGACTTCGCGAAGATCGGAGTGACCCGCGACGCCCTAATGCTGTTCTACGACGAGTTCCCGCTCAACGGCAACGGGTTCGGCGGGGGTCTCTTCAACGGGGCGCAGGAGTTTGCCTTCGACAAGAATGCGCTCGAGCACGGCCGGCAGGTCACGCTCTCAAACGGGCAGACAAATCCCAACTTCAACGTCGCGAGGGAGAACATGGGCCTGCTCACCACGCCCGACGGGAGCTGTAACGGCATAACTTGCTGGGTAGCGGCGATCCCGGCGCAGCCGGCCGATGGGGGCCAGTACGACAACCACAATGGCGGGTCGGGGTTCATGATGGGAGCCCTTGACTTCAACAGCTTCGCCGGGCAACCCTCATCGGGCGACAACCGGATGGCGGTGTGGGACTGGACAGGGCTTGGCAACCTCAACAGCAGTGGCTGCGGGAGCTGTAGCGGGGTCAAGTTCGGCGGCCAGCTGTTCACCGGCACGGACCCGTATTACGACCCAGAGAGCTCGTTGGGGGTCGGGTTCGTGGCTCCCCAGAAGAAGGGGCCGATCCCGCTCGGTGACAAGTGCGGTGCGGCGGGGCTGAGCACGGGAACCCCGGCGCCGAAACGCTGCCCCGAAGGCGGAATTGAGACCAACGGCGACTTCATGACCCAGGTCTCACAGTCCCAGGGTCAACTGTGGAGCGCGATGACGACCGAGGTCAACCAGACGTTCGGGAGCAGTTCGGAACTGCACCAGGGCGCGGTGTACTGGGTCCTCGACACCGGCTCGTTCGATAAGACCGGCCAGTTCAGCATCACCAACCAGGGATACGTCTCGGCGGCGCACGAAGACCTGGAGATGCCGGCCATGGCCGCGGAGGGCACCGGCGGTAACGGCGGGGCGATCATGGCGTTCACTCTGAACGGCAACGGTGGACCCACAAGGGCAGATCACGGCGGCTTCTACCCAAGCACCGCGTACGGTCGGTTGACCGCCGCATCGCTCGGCATGACCGGGTCGGTGATCAACGTCGCGGATGCGGGACAGTCACCCGAGGACGGGTTCGGGGAGTACCAGGGCTATCCGGGTCCAACCCGGCCCCGCTGGGGCGACTACAGCTGGGCGATATACCTCCCCGGAGGCAGCAACCGGTTGTACTTCGCCACCAACTACATCCAGTACCCCAACTGCACCAAGAAGGCATTCACGCTGACGATCGGAACCTGCGGCGGAACCAGAGACGGTTTCGCGAACTGGGGAACGTCGGTCAACTACGTCGTGCCATAGCTCCGGGCGGCGAGCGCGGCCGCCCAACCAGCTCGTGGGCGCGGACCGACGGATGCGGTCCGCGCCTCATGTCCTGCAAACCGCGTCTGCTCGCCGGCGACGGCATCGCCCTGAGATCTTCGTCTCGGCTGAGACGGTGCCGGGCGTGGAGGATCGGATCAGTAGCTCGTCGTGGACGCATTGAGCGCCCCGGAGGTGAAGATCACGATCCACACGATCGACGCGATGATGCTGAGCCCGATGATCCCGATGCCGTGCTTTGCGTACTGCCTCCCGGGCCTGAGGATCAGCGTGATCCCGAGGATGAGTCCGAGCGGTGGGATCGAGATCGCGAGGATGTAGGCCAGGGCCACCAGCCGGCGGAGGCTGGCACCACGGTCGTTGGACGCAGCGCCATTCATCAAATCGCCGCGCACACTATTACGACCAGTCACGCCAGGTCCGAAGACCGAAGCGTCGCCCGAGGACGGATCGCGGAGCTACTGCGGCCGGCGGCTTGCGAATCAGTTGGAGTCAGGCGTCAAGATCTCGAGTGTTCTCGACCGCTGACCTGACTGGGAAGTGCGCCGTGCGAGTTGCTGCTAGCCGTGGTGTCTCGTGACGTGGAGGACATAGGTGACGGTATTGCTATCGCTCTGATGAGGTGGAGGGAAGCGTTCACTGATGCGAATCGTGTGCGTCCCGGCCGTTAGGCCGGAGAGGAGCAGCCCACTGCCGTAGGCAACCGATCTTCCGCTCTGAGGTTTGATCCCGAACGGGTTGTTTCTTGGTACGTGAAACGTGATCGGCGGGGCCTGGATGATGAGCTTGTCAAAGCTGGCTACGCGCGCTCCATCGAGCTTGGCACTGGTGCGAAGTCCCTGATAGCCACGGCGAGCGCACCGCGCGAGCTCCCCGTTGGTGGTGCCATAGCCTTTGTGGTCACCGCTGATCGTCGAGCACTCATTGGTCAGCCCGCCCACATAGACCGGACGTCCCGCCGGTTCGCTACAGCTGAAGTCGTGGCGATCGTGCCCCCCGCCGAGGAGGAATGCGATCGGCCCAGCCGGACCGCGCTGCGTGCCGCAGACCGGCGGCCCGGGCGCAGCGGTGTCGAACAGCAACCTATTCCTCACCGCCAGCCAGTGAGCGTACCCACCGCCGGCCGCTTTCCCCCTGGGTCCCACGACCGTACCGTGGCCGGCGGCCAAGGACGTCGAGCAAGCGAGCCCGGCCAGCACGACAGCAACCCCGACACTGCTCAGGTACCGCCCTGCCCGTCGCCTGGACCGCCGATCCGCGGCTTGAACTCTCCGATCAGAACGCATCTGGTGCTCCCGTGTTGGGTGACTCGCGGTTGCGCGTCAGCCGGTCTCTTCGTGGCCGTGCTTCGCGCCCTTCACCAGTACATGTCTGATCGGGCGGGTGTTGTGACCAGCCGCATGACGCCGCGCCGGCGCCGGTCAAAACCCAACAAAGCCGTCGAGCGCGATCGCGCCCAGTCGCCGGACCGAGGATCGCCGCTGAATCGTGACCACCACCTCGTATGCGCCGTTCAGTGCCCGAGGTAACGTGCTGGCCACGGACAGGCGTCCCGAGGGGCCTGGCGATGGCTCGACGATGCCGAGCAGCTCCGGGGTCCCCGAATGCACCGGCTGGTAGCCACCCGAGACTGTGCTGACCGCGGGCAGCACCCACACCGCATACCGATCTCCGGATCGAATCGGGCTCAGGCCAGAGACGGTCAGGAACATCTCGACGCGGGTCGGAGGCCTGGCATAGAAGCGAACCACGCCGTGACCCGATCGTTGGCCGCGCGGTGCGTTCAGGGATGCGTCACACACCAACGCACCGGGCGGAGCCGGGAGGCGGGCCGCGTACGAGTTGTGAAGCACCGCCTCACGTCCTTGGGGTGTCGCGGTCGAGGAATGGGGTCGGCGCCGGCCCGCCCCAGCGCCCAGGAACGCTGCCGCAACCGCGACCACGATCAGCGCCGAAACGGCCAGCGCGACTGCCTGCACGCCAACCATACGCTTGGGCAGACGAATCCCGAACCGGCGACGCGGACGATGTGCGCCGTGGGCGGTCAGTTCCGTGAGCTGAGCCTCAAGCCGGCTGTAATAGTCAGCCATCGTGTCTCTCCACCTGCGCCCTCAGGCGACCGAGGCCCCGACTCACTCGCTTTCGCACCACCAGCTCCGAGCAGCGCATCTCTACGGCGATGTCCGAGTAGTCGCGCTCCTCGACGACCCTCGCTGTGACGGCCGCACGCTCACCGTCGGGTAGACGCTCGACAAGCGCGAGCACGCCCCGCTGCTCGTCGGCAAGCTGCTCGGTGCGCTCTAGGCCATGATCGTCCAACTCGATCGGCTCGAGGCCGAGTTGGCGGCGCGCGCGATCCTCAACACGCCCACGGCGACGGCTTGCGCCAAGAATGTTGCGAGCGATAGCGAGGACCCAAGGGACGGCCGTCTCGTTCTGGGGGCGGTATCGCCGTGCAGACAACAGAACTGCCGAGAACACCTCTGCGGCGAGATCCGCGGCGATCTCACGATTCCGAGTCTCGTTCAGCAGATAGCCAACAGTCTGTGGCAGATGCCGACGATAGAAGACGCTGAACGCATCCCCGTCACGATCGGCGATTGCGGCCAGCAGCTGCGCATCCGACCAACGCTCGCGGAGCTCGCCCATAGCCATCGCAACTACATATCCCTAATCCCTCAGCTCGTGACCAGACTACCGCGGCAGCAGCGGGCGGAGTCCGGGCCGTCCGCTCGCGTCCAAACGGTCGAACGGCTGCAAGGCGCGAGAGCGACTGGTAACGGGCCTCGGCGCCAAACAAGCGCTCGAGCTCGAGCCCGCAGCTGCCGGGGATGACCAATCGGTAGCATTCAGTGCGTGCAACGGGGGCCTCTGATGCGCGCTGGTCGTTTGACTGCAGTCGTGGTGGCTGTTTTCGGCGGGCTCGTGTTCGCCGCGATGGCGGTCGCGGCCGCCAACAACGCGAACGTCGTCAAGAACACGGTCTACGACGGCGAGTACGGCGAGAGCCAGAACGACTGGTCCCGGCTCCAGGTCCAGTTCGAGGTGACTTCGGGGGGCGAGGTCACGAACATGGCCGGCGCGGTAGCGATCTGCGCCCCCACCCCCCCGGTTGCGCTCGCGAGGGCGAAGATCAAGCGCGACGAGTTCACTTCGAGAACCTCGCTGGGCTCCGACTTCCACGTGACGATCACGGGCCAGTTTGAGAAACACGCTCACGCGAAGGGCACGGGGACGCTACGGACCTCCACGATCCTTGGCGATCCATGCGTCGAGACCGGCCACTGGACCGCTAAGGCGCTGCCGCAGGGAACGGAGCTGTGCCCGAAGGTCGATCCGGACTTCGTGGTCAAGACGAGTGTCACCAACATGAGCTGCGCGAAGGCCGCGCTCGCATACGCCGCGGGGTTGCGCGAGGCCCAGAAGAACGGATCGAACCCAAACGCACCGTTTGAGAGCCCCGGCTATGTCTGCAACGCGCCTGACGATGATCCGGTCCCGCAGACGATCTGCACCCGCGGCAAAGAGGTCTTCCGGTTGCCATGAGTGACCGGGCGCGCAGCCTCGGCAGCAGGATGCGCGCGTGCGTCTTCCCGCTCGTCGCGGCGGGCCTGCTCGCTGGGTCGATCGCGATCGCGAGCGCCGCTGGCCCGCGGTTCGGCGCTTACACCGGCCACAAGCTCCTCCCCGGCGCGGGCCACTTGGAGACCGACATTCACGTCGACATTCCGACGACCACCGGCTCGATCGTTGCGAGCTGTGGGAAGCCGAGCGGCAACACGGTCGTGACCGAGCAGTTCAACAGCGCGATCCTGCAGATCCACCACGGCACGATTGGCTTCAACGGCAACGCCCGCATCGAGCGGTTCACGACGACCCAGACGAACGCACTGATCAAGCAGAGCCACTACCGCGGCAGCGTGCACGTCACGGCCGGCTTCGCGCACCACAAGTTCACCGGCAAGGTCAAGATCGCTGGTTCGCCCTGCGATGGCGTTAGGTTCACTGCGAGCTGGCTGCCGCCGCCGAAGCCCGGGTAGCCGGCGCGGTCCAGCAGCCGGGCTCGGCTCAGCTCCGAATCCCCTGATACGGTTCACGCCATGGAGGCTTCAGGCGCTTCGTCCGCCGATGCCGACGAGCTGACCCTTGAACCCGTCGAGGGTGAGGTGCGCAGCGTGGCGTGGCTGTGGCGACCGCTAGGTACGAAGTCGGGCGAGCTTCGGTTGGCCGAGGGTCGGCTCATGTTCGTGCAAACGGACGGAGCCGAGGTGTTCAATGCGCCGCTCGCCGAGATCCAGATCGATGGCTGGCCTTCCTACGGGATTGCTCCCGACAGCCAGGTCAAGCTTCGCGCGAACGGAAAGAAGCACCGGGTTTCGTTCATCATGCCCAAGAACTCGAAGCAAGCGCAGCCGAGCTCCCCGGGGCCCGGCCCCGCATACGAGCATGCCGAACGGGCCAGCAAGGCGATCAAGACGTACCCGGCCGGGATGAAGCTCGGAGCCGCCTGGCGGGCGCTGCTCGAGCAAGAGATGGCCGGTTAGCGCGTCCACCTGCCGTCGGCAGGTACTCGCGCAGCACCTAGTCGGGAGCAGTTGCGGCCGGAAGGCGGGAAGGTCGCACGACCTTCCCGCGCATCAAGCTACGACCTGGCGCAACTTGCGAGCGCCTGCTTCCGAGCCGCAGCCGGGACCTGAGCCTCGACGATCTGCCGGCAGAGCGTCGCCTCGAGGCCCTTCAGTCCTTTGCCTTGGCTGCTCGCGACGGGGTTTCCGCACGCGCCGGCGAACGCCCGGGCGAGGGTCGTCCCGGCCGATGCGGGAAGTCCGGATGAGGCGCCGACCTGCTGCGTCTGTTGCCTGCACCGTGTCGTCGCGTACGCGACCGCTGCCCGCTTCGCGACCTTCGGCAGCTGGCGCTCGGCCGCCCTCCAGTTCGTTGTGCACTTGGCGGCCAGCGACGCCTTGGCGTGGGCGCCGATCAGGTGCTGGGCGGCGACCAGCTCCTTGCACAGCGAGATCTCGCGGGCCCGTTCAGCGGACGCGGAGGAGACCGTCACGCCCTGCGTGCCCTGGACGGAGCTCGGCGCCGTCGTCTTGCCGATCGCGGTTGAGACGCCGGACGCGATCGCGAACGCTGCGCCGACACCGACGACCGCCGCCAGCACCCCGCCGAGCAGCGAGCCGCCGCTGACGCCCGTGACGCCACGCGCAGCGAACGCTCCCCAGATCAGCCCGGCGATCACGAAGCCGCCCCCGAACACCCCCGAGTAGATCTTGCCCGTGCCCGAGGAGGCGTTCATCAGCAATCGGCCGTGGTCCCCGAAGGCCAGCGCGATGAACGGGGCTCCGATCGCGACAAACAACATCGGGAGCATGAGCGAGCCGACCGAGCTGGCCAGAATCGCTCCGCCCCCCGCCACGACCAGCCCGACCATAAGCATCAGCATCCACCAGCCGGTGCCGCTGCTGCAGTGCGGCACGGGCCCATAGTTGCGTGAGTATCCGGTGCTCGAGCATGACCCGTGCGCGAACCCGTGGAAGATTCCGAGGCACAGCATCCCGAGCCCGAGGCCCACGAGCCCCAGGCCCAGGACCGGCCCCAAGTCCGGCCGGGACCGCGTGGGTTCTGCCCCGAACGGTCCTCGTTGCTCCGACGCCACCGACGATTGAACGAAACTCATAGTGCCTGTGCTCCCGATCCGTGATTGGTGTGCCCGCACTATCAGCGGCCCCGACAAACCGACGCCAAAGAACCGCCAAAAGGCAGACCGAGCGGCTCGAGGAGACGAGCGGCCGTCCGAGCGTCTTGGTCCGCGCGCGCGGCTCGGGGGGTGGTCGGTCTCTGCTGTTGTGTGGACACATCGACACTGTCAACGTCGAGGGCATGGCCGCGCCACATACGCCGCGTGTCGACGGAGACCGGCTATACGGCCGCGGCGCGTATGACATGAAGGCGGGCGTCGCCGCCGCGCTGCTGGCGGCACGAGAGGCCTCACGACTCGGACTCGCGGGTGACGTGCTGGTCGCCGCGGTCGCCGACGAGGAGCACGCCAGCCTCGGCGTGCGGGAGGTGCTGCGGCGCGTGACGACCGACGCCGCCGTCGTCACAGAACCAACCGAGCTCGAGCTGGTGGTCGCCCACAAGGGCTTCGTCTGGAGCGAGATCGAGGTGAGCGGCCGCTCGGCGCATGGCTCGCGGCCGCACCTGGGCGTCGACGCGATCCTCAAGATGGGCGCTGTGCTGGGCGAGTTGGAGCAGCTCGACCGCTCACTGGCGCAGCGAACACATCCGTTGCTGGGACGCGCCTCGGTACACGCATCGCTGATCGAGGGCGGCGTCGAGCTCTCCAGCTACCCGGCGCACTGCAAGCTCGGGCTCGAGCGCCGGACGTTGCCGGGCGAGACGGGGCTCCAGATCGAGGCGGAGCTGGAGTCGCTGCTGCAGCGCTGCCGGCAAGCGGATCCGGAGTTCGACGCCTCGCGCCGCACGCTGCTCGTGCGCGAGCCGTTCGAGATCGACCGGGACGAGGAGCTGATAGCCCTCGTCAGCGAGGTTGCCGCCGACGTGCTTCTCGAAACGGTCACGATCGCCGGCGCCAGCTACTGGGCCGCTGCCGCCTTCATCGCCGCCGCCGGTATCCCGACCGTCCTGTTCGGTCCCGGTGGCGAGGGTGCCCACGCAGTCGATGAATGGGTCAGCCTTTCCGACACGGAGGCCGTGACCCGCACACTGGTCCGCCTGACCACACGATTCTGCGCATGAGAGCGATCATCAACACTGCGTTGGACACCACCGCGGTCCCCGCGCCAAGCGACGACGCGCCGGCGTTTCACCGCGCCCTGCCCGGCTACGCTCCGACCCCCGTCCACCAGCTCGACCGCGCCGCGTCGGAGCTCGGCGTCGCCGCGGTTCAGGTCAAGGACGAGTCCTGTCGGCTGGGGCTGCCAGCGTTCAAGATCTTGGGCGCGTCCTGGGCTGTCGAACGCGCGCTGCACGGCGACGCGGTCGCGCACACACTCCTCGCTGCCAGCGCTGGCAACCACGGCCGGGCGGTTGCGCACGCCGCCGCCCTGCGCGGGTTGGCGTGCCGCATATACCTGCCCGGCCGAACGCTCGCGGTGCGCCGTATGGCGATTGCCGCTGAAGGAGCCGAGGTGGTCATGGTGGACGGAACCTACGAGGACGCCGTCGAGGCGGCGGCAGTTGCCGCGGGCGAAGACGGCACCGCGCTGATCGCGGACGTCGGCGACGAAGGCCCGCCCCAGTGGGTGATCGACGGCTACGCGACGTTGTTCGTGGAGACGGCCGAGCAGGTGAGCTACGACCTGATCCTCGTCCCGGTCGGCGTCGGCTCGCTGGCCGCCGCTGCCGCGAGACACGGCGCCCACGCGGGCGCTCGGGTGATCGGCGTCGAACCCGCCACGGCCGCGTGTCTGACCGCCTCGCTCGCGCACGGTGTCCCGACGCCGGTCCACGCCCCCGGTACGACGATGGCCGGTCTCGACTGTGCCGCGGTGTCCCCCGCAGCGTGGCCGAGCCTTCACCGCGGGATCGCAGGCACCGTCACCGTCACCGACGACGAGGCCGACGGCGCGATGCGCGAGCTCGACGCCAACGGTCTGACCATCGGCGAGTCCGGGGCCGCACCGCTCGCCGGGCTGCGGGCCCTGCAGAGTGACGAGGAGTGTCGCCGGCTGCGAGAGCACCTCGAAATCAACGCACGGACACGCGTGCTGCTGATCGCAACCGAACGCACCACCGGAGCGCTCGACAGCCGGCCGGCGTGATCAGCGCTCGGCGGCGCGAGCCATTCTCCGGACCGCCTCCTCCGAGAGCAGCCGCCGGTTCCGCTATCTGGCGGAGCGAGGCTCATGGAGCAAACGGGCTTCGCAACCACGCCGGAATCGGCGGCTGGACCATCCAGAACAGCATCGCCTCCCCCTGGCCGATGTTCCGCACGGCCTCGATCCGGTTGGTCGGCGCGACCAGCACTTCGCCGGCGCGCACCGCGGGCGTCTGGCCGCCGACATCGACCTGCACCAGTCCGGCGCCGACGGCGACGATCCCGGTTCCGTCGGGCTGCGCGGCGGGGTGCGCGGCCTCCCGGGGACCGAGGTGCACCAGGTCGATCCTGAGGCCCGAGCCCTCCTCCCCGAGCAGAGCCATGACGTGATCGCTGTACAGCTGCGGGTCGTCCGGCCGACGACCGATCCGGTAGACCTCGGGGCCGCTGCCATGGAGAAGGTCGTCGATCGTGATGCCCAGCGCGACGCTCAGCTGGGCCAATGTGCCCAGCGACAGCCCGCGCTCGCCGCGCTCGGCCTGCGAGATCGCGCTTGCGGTCACCCCGGCGAGCTGTGCCAGATCCTGCTGATTCAGGCCGCGCGCGCGCCGCAGCGCGCGCAGCGAGGCGGCGACTCTTCCGTTGATGTTGGCCGGCGAGAGCACGGCGTGGCTGTCGTCCTCATGCCAGTGCAGAAGTGTCCCGCGGACCTCGGGCGCGCGCGCCTCCGCCTTGGCGATGCGGACGCTGCGATCATCGACGCGCAGAACGCACTGGGTAACCGACTCGACCGTGTCACGTACGGTCGCCGGCGTGTCGCGGACGCTCATCGACCAGTAGCCGATTGCTCCGAGATCGAGCAGCATCGGGCAGCAACGCGAGAAGAAGCCACGCGCGCCGCTGGAACCCCATGCGGCGACGACCCGGTCGAGCGAGTCGAACAGCATCAAGCGCCGGCCGCCGGGCTGGCAGAGGCGATGAATCTCGCGCAGCAGTTCCACGGGATGAGTCAGCGAGGTGCCCGGTCCAGCCCGCATCACCTCCAGCCCGCTCGCGGTTAGGCCGATGTCGCCGTCGCCGAGCGCGACCACGGTCCGGCTGTCGAAGGCATCGGCGCGCTGCGCAATCGCGTCATAGAAGGGCTGCACCGGGGCCCCGTCGAGGTCCCACACGACGTTGTCTCCACGGTATAGGCCACCGAGCACGACATCGAGCGCGGCAAGGCCGGTGCTAACCCTCGGCTCGGACTGCTCGGAGTCAAGCATCGCTGTTTAGCCGTGCGATCACGCGAGCCAGCTTACAGCGCCCACAGTGGGATCCTCGCCGCAAAGATCGAGATCTCGAGAACAGCGTTGCTGTAGTTGATTCGCAGCTGGACGGGGTCCGGTGTTAAACAGCCCTGTCTCACTCCGATGTCAACCCTACTGTCATCCGAGACCGGCGAAGCCGCCACCGTGGCGCAGGTCCCGCAAGGGGCTAGTACGCCCCCGCCCGAGCGTCGGTGATGATGCGACGGGCGCTCGAAGCCACTCGTGACGACCGGGCCGCCGGCCTGGTGCTGGGCATCGATCACCCACTGGCACGCGCGATTGATGCTTGCGAAGCGACGAAACGACAGTGCGTCGTCGTCGCCGCAATCGCCGTCGGCTGCATCCGGCCCGCGGCTGAGGGACACACATGGGGGGTGGCCCTGGGCGCCGCCGCGGCGGTCACGCTGGCCGTGCTCGCCCTGATCCTTGCCGGCTGCCGTACGGCGCTGCGAGATCGTGCGAACGAGCTGATCTCCCACGGTCAGGACACGCTTGCGGTGGGCGCGGTGCAAGCCCAGCGACGGCGTCTGCTGCGTCGACGAACGCACCTCACGCTGGCCCGCTGCCTCGAGGACCTCGTGCGGCAGGCGAGCGCTCCTCGATCGCGCCAGCTGCGGCCGGCGCCGCCGCTGCTCGACTACCGGATGATCCAGAGCGTCAGCGGCCAGATTCGATCGATCGCCCGCCTTCTACGAGGCGGACGATGCGCCGCGCCGGGGTTGGCTCGCGCCGAGTGGCTGGTGACGCACGCCCGATCGCCGCTGTACGGCCACGAGGCCCATCCGCTGCAAATCGAACTCCAGCACGTGGCCCAGTTGCTCGCCGGGCCACTGCCCACAGCTCTAGCGAACAACCAACCATCAGCAATCAGAGGAGGCGACATGTCCGAGTCAAGCTTGGTCGATCACCCCGATGCCCAGATACTCGTTACGCAGGCGCGCGATCGTCTCGCGGCGGGCAAGGACAAGGAGGCGGCACGGCTTCTAACCGACGCGGCCTACCACACGCACGACCCGGGAATCGAGCAGCAGGTGCGCGAGCTCGCCGCCGAGGGGCTCGAGCGCTCGGGCCGGTTCGGCAAGGGTCGCTGGGAGGAGATCATCCGAATCGCAGATCTCCGCGCGCAGGGCGCGTGAAGCCCTAGACAGATCTAGACAGACGAGCCACGGGGTTCTGGGTCAGCTGCGACACGCGCTCCTCCGGAAGGTGAGCGCAGCAGGCCCGGAACGCCTCGCAAGCACGTGCCCGGCATTCAGCTCGCGCCGATCAGTTCAATCCTGTTGCCCCACGGATCGGCCGTATAGAACCTGCGCGTTCCAGGGATCGCGTCGTCCCACTGCACGGTGCTGCCGGCTGCAATCAGTCGTTCGGCAATGAGATCGAGATCTGGGCCGTGGACCCGCAGCGCAGGGTGCGCCTTGGTCGAGGGCGAGAACTCGCGTGTGACGCCGACGTGCAGCTGGTTGGCGCCGCAGGCAAACCAGACACCTCCGCGAGCCCGAAGCGCTTCGGGCTTCTCCAGCTCTAGGAGGCCGAGCAGCGCCCCGTAGAACCGACGGGCATCGCCCTCGCCCCCGATTGGCGCCGTGACCTGCACGTGGTCCAGCCCGATGATTGGCACGTGCTGACAGTAGCCCGGGCCGATCTCGGGCGTGGCTCAGCGCGTGATCGGCGGGTCGTGCGGGGCGAGGAGCTTGCCGATCTTTGTGTACAGGGTCGTGCTCCAGTAGCTGCTGGGGTTGCCCGCGTAGTCGTAGCTGCTTGGTTTGAACGTGACCGCGAGCGCGATCGAGATCCGCTTTGACGGCAGGTAAGACTCGATCCCCGCGTAGCCGCCGAACATGGGGTTCTGAAGGATCCACGATCCGTTGCGCACGACGCCGATGCCATAGCCGTACACGCGCGTGAGCTTCGCGCACCGCTCGCAGTCGCGTTGGGGATGTCCAAACCCGAGGTGTGGGTCGATCTGCTGGCGGTAGGAGCGACGCGTCAGCAGGCGACCGGAGCCGATCCCGACCGCAGTGCGCGTCAAGTCCGCGATGTCGGTGGTTTCGACCGCCCCGCGAGCCAAGGTCCATGCCGGGTTCCAGAACGAGGAGTCCTCATCGAACGGCTTCGACCGGGGGATGCCGAGGAACGACTTGCGCTCGGGGGAGAATGCGTGCAGGACGGGCGGCGGGATCTCCGCGGTCTGCGACGCGACTGTGTTCTTGAGGCCGAGCGGTCGCAGAACCGATCGGCGGATCGCGAGGTTCAGCGGCAGCTTCGTGATCTTCTCGAGCGCGAGTCCGAGGATCACGTAGTCGCTGTGTGAGTAGCTCCAGTTTGTGCCGGGTCTGAATTGCTGCGGCTGATCGAGTGCGAGTCGGAGCTGATCGCTCGTGGTGATCACGCCGAACGGGTTCGAGAACAAGGCATCGGCCAGCTGCGGGTCGAGCGCGTAGTCGTGGTATCCGGCAGTCATTCGGGCGAGCATTCCGAGCGTTACCCGATCCGCGTTGGGCAGGTTCGGCAACCACTTCGACACCTTCTGATCGAGGCTGACCTTGCCCTGATCGACGAGTCGCAACAGCAGCGTCGACATATACGAGATCGCGACGGCGCCGTTGCGGAAATGCATCCGCGTCGTAGCCGGAACGCCGGTCATCGAGGATCCGTACGCCTTGGTCATGATCGGGCGGTCGTTGATCGTGGCCTGGAAGATCACTGCGCGCAGGCCGTGATGCGCGATCGCGTTGCGAATCAACCCGTCGATCTTGGCGCGCGCACTTGCCGCGGATGCAGCCTGTGCGTGGGCGGTGAGCATCATCAAGCAGACCGCGCCGGCTGCCAGAGCCACGGCTCGCACGGAGTGCGGCGAATGTCGTGCCCGCGTACGCATCATCCGTCCTCCGTTCTCGCCTCCACCGTGGCCAGCGAGTATGACAAGGTCGGGACGTTCCGAGCGGGCGGCCCGCTACTGGCGCGTCCGGTCAGACCTGTGGCTCCGCACGCCGCCGCCGAGGTCGTCGGACCGCCCGGCTCCCAGCCGTGGCCATTGGGCGGTGGGCCGGCCGTCCGTGCGGTAGATGTATTGATCTCGCTGCGGCCAACCGGCGGGTGAGTCCTCCCACTGCTCTTGGCGTCCGTAGACCGTCAAATCCAGCAGCGCATAGGTGTTGTCCATCGCCTCGGCGCCGCGGCCGGTTGTCCAGTAGGTCTCGAATACGCGCTCGCCATCTCGCAGGTAGCACACGAGGTGAAACCTGCCGACCTGCCGCCCGGACAGCAGCGTGTCAAGTGACTGTTGAGCTGAATACCACGGCATCTCCCAACCCATGAAGTCGCGGTAACGGGCGCTCTCGTCAAACGGGCCCTGGCAGACTGTGGCGTACGTGACACTACGCGAATGCAGGTAGGCCAATTCCCTGACCTGTGTCGTGTACAGCGTGCAGCCCTCGCACTGTTCCGCGGCGGGTCGGCCGGTGTACCACATGAAGTAGTACGCGATCAGTAGCCGGCGGCCCTCGAATACGTCAAGCAGCGTCACTGGCCCGCGCGGACCGACCAGCCCGATGGTGGAGTCGACCTCCACCATCGGGAGCCGCCGGCGGGCTGAGGCGATCGCGTCGCCTTCGCGCGTGTGCGCCTTCTCTCGGGCCCGCAAGGCATCGAGTTCGGCTTGATATGTCGCTCGGTCGACCACGGCTGGGACCGCGGCCCCGTCGATACCGACTGGCGGTTGACGGCGATTTTCATTACTCATGTCGGCTCCTAAGCTCCGTATCTCGGTTGTCCACTGGTGTCAGGGGTCAGTTGGTCGCCGGCAGTGCGCGCTGTGGCTCGCGGCTTTCGGACTTGGCAGGTTGCGGTCGCCGGCCAGATCGGTGCATCAACGCCAAGATCGCCGGAGGCGCGATCAGCGCGATCGCTCCGAGCGTCCAGAATGTCTGGTGAAAGCCGCCGGTCAGCGCCGCCGGGGCAGCGTGACCGGCCGCAAGCAGCGAGTTGGTCGCGCTGACGGCGACGCTCGAGGCGATCGCCGTCCCAATCGCGGCCCCGAATTGAGTGGAGGTGTTGAGCAGGCCGGAGGCGAGGCCGGATTGATGCTCTGCCACGCCCTCGAGCGCGGCGACCGAGATCGGGATGAACGAGAACGCGGTTCCGGCGCCCGCGACGACGAACGGCCCGGCGAGATCAGCGAGGAAGTGGGCGTTGACTGGCACCTGGGTGGCCCACACGATGCCGGTCCCGATCAGGGTCATTCCGATCGCCATCACGATCGTGGCTCCGATCCTCGTGACGAGCAGCTGCGAGACCCCCGCGAGCGCCATCGAGGTGATCGACGCAACCAGCCAGGCGCCCCCTGTCTGCAGCGCGCTGTAGTGCAGGACCTGCTGCATGTACAGCGTGCCCGCGAACACGAATGCGAAGAAGCTCGCGCCCAGCAGCAGTGCCGCCAGATTCGCGGCGGCGAGCGTCCGCAGCCGGAAGATCGAGAGCGGCACGACTGGATCCTCGACGCGTGTTTCGATCACCAAGAACGTCACCAGCGCGGCCGCTGACGCTGCGAGCAGCACGATCGTCCGCGTGGCATTCCAGCCGTACTGCGGAGCCTGCGAAAGAGCGTCGACGAGCAGCACCAGACCGCCGGTACCCGTGATCGCCCCCGCCAGGTCGAATCGACGCCGAGGGCCGACGAGCCGGCTGTCGGGCACGATCCTGGGCGCAAGCACAAGCGCTGCGATTCCGATCGGGACGTTGAGATAGAAGATGTACTGCCAGCCGACATACCGGGTGATGACCCCGCCGGCGATCAGCCCGACCGTTCCGCCGGCCGCGCCGAGCCCGCCCCAGATCCCCAGCGCCTTGTTGCGCTCAGCGCCCTCTTTGAACATGTTCATCACGATCGACAGGGCAGCGGGAATCATCATCGCTGCGCCGAGCCCCTGAGCGGCTCGCATCGCGATCAGGAGGACATCGCCGGTGGACAGCGCGCATCCAAGCGAGGCTCCGGTGAATGCACCGAGTCCGAGCATCAGGATCCTGCGGCGGCCGAGCAGGTCGGCGAACCGCCCGCCGAGCAGCAGGAACCCTCCGAAGGTCAGCGCATACGCCGTCGCGACCCATTGCAGGTTGGTCTCGCTGAAGTGCAGATCGCGGCCGATCGTCGGCAGTGACACGTTGACGATCGTCAGATCAACGGTCGTCATGAAGTAGGACACCGCCAACAGCGCGAATGCGAGCCGGCGATGGATGTGCCTGGTCGACGTCATTTCGTCCCTCCGTTCGAATTGCTGGAATCTCGTCGAGGGCCTCGGCTTCAACAGCCGGCCTCGAAAAGACGTCGCAGCTGAGAGGGCGATTTGGACAGCCCGAGAGCGATCGGTCAGGGCAATGAGCGCAGGCGCCGCTCGAGCTCCGTGCGCTCGATGGCGTTGGCGGTGAGCGCGATCGCGCGCTCGTAGGCGCGCGCGGCTCCCAGCGTATCGCCAGCTTGGCTGAGCAGCTCGGCGTGGGCGGCGTGCAGCGGCTGGTAGCGCGCGAGCGCGGGATCGGCGATCAGCGGTTCGAGCAGTTGCAGGCCCGCGGCGGGTCCGTCGGCCAAGCCGACGGCGACCGCGCGGTTGAGCTCGACGACCGGCGACGGAGTCAGCCTGGCCAGCGCGCCATACAGCTCGGCGATCTGCGCCCAGTCCGTGCGCTCGGGGGCAGGGGCCGCCTGGATCTGCACGGCCGTGATCGCCGCCTGCACCTGGTACTGACCCGGATCCCGCAGCCGGACGGCGCGCTCCAGCTTCGCGAAACCGGCACGGATCCGATCCTGATCCCAGAGCGACCGGTCCTGATCCTCGAGCGCGACGTACCGCCCGCTCGGGTCCACCCGGGCGTCGCGTCGTGCGTCGTGCAACAACATCAATGCCGAGAGTCCCCAGACCTCGGCGTCGTCGGGCATCAACCGGCACAACAGCTCGCCAAGACGGATCGCCTCGTCGCACAGCTCCTCGCGGACGAGGCGTTCGCCCTCAGCGGCCGCGTAACCCTCGTTGAAGATCAGATACACCACCCGCAGCACTCCACGCAGGCGCTCGGGTAGCTCCTCGTCGGGCGGCACGCGGTAGGGGATGCGAGCCTCGGCGATCTTGCGCTTCGCGCGCACGATCCGCTTGCCCATCGTCGGCTCCGCCACCAGAAACGCGCGGGCGATCTCGCCGGTGGTCAGGCCCCCCAGCGCCCGCAGTGTCAGCGCCACGCGAGCAGACGTGTCGAGCGCGGGGTGGCAGCAGGTGAAGATCAGCCGTAACCGATCGTCAACGATCGTCGATTCGTGTTTCACGGAAAGCTCCTCGTGCTGGGTCTCCAGGCGGGTCAGCTCGGCGAGACGCTCGGCGCGGTCCGCCACCGACCGATTGCGCCGCAGGCGGTCGATCGCGCGTCGCCGGGCGGCGGTCGTGATCCAGGCCCCCGGGTTGGCCGGGACTCCGTCGCGCCGCCACGCCGTTACCGCCGCCTCGAAAGCGTCCTGGACCGCATCCTCGGCCAGCTGGAAGTCCCCGGACTGCCGGATCAGCGTCGCGAGCACGATCGCGCGCTCGTCGCGAAATGCGCGTGCGATCGCGGTCGTGACCGGGTCGGCCGGTTCGATCGGCCCGATCACGTCCGCCTTCTCATCTCCTCGTCGGACACCTCGACGCCGGCCTCGCGCGCCAATCGCCCCCACTCCTCGGCCGGCATCATCGGGCGCACCTCGATCGTCCCCCAGTCCGCCATCGGCAGTCGTGCCGCGTGCTTGAGGGCCTCGTCGAGGTCGTTGCACTCAAGGATGTAGTAGCCGGCCAGCGTCTCCTTCGTCACCGCGAACGGGCCGTCGACGATCTCCGTCTGACCGTCACGCACGCGGACCGACGTCGCGCTCTCGGTGGAGTGCAGGCGCTGCGCCGAGACCAGCAGCCCGGCCTCGCGCAGGCTGTCGTGCAACTCGAGCATCAGCGGCAGCTGTCGCTCGCGCTCGGCCTGCTCGTCGGCGCCGAGCTCCTGCTCATACACCAGCAACAAGTACTGAGACATAACGCCTCCGAAGTTCGTGCTTTCGCCGCACCGTACGCGGCCTCATGATTACGTCGCCGCACGGGCGGCGATTTGGACAGGAGGGTCGCGAACAGCCAAGCGCACCCTGCGCCGCTCGATTGGCTGACGGTGATCGACGAGGTGTTTGCGACGCGTCCATCGACGCTGGCGGGCCGGCCATGGCGTGCTCAGCCGGTAGCTGAGATCTGCTCAGACCATGGGCGAGGTCGCTGCTCGGCGGCCCACCTGATGGCGAGCCGCCGAGACGAACCGGTGCAGACCGTCGCACGCCGTGGCGACGGCCGAAGAGGACCTACTTCTTCTTGACGGTGAAGTTGAGCTTGCTGTTGTTCTTGGAGTACTTGCCGTAACCGGCAGAGAACTGCTTTCCGGTCCAGCCGGGAATCTTTCCGTTGTACTTGTCGAGGAACGTCTTGAAGTAGCTGGAGGCCGATGCACATGACAGGTTCGGGCTCGTGATGTTGTACGGCCCGGCGGGCAAAGTGACTCCGCCCGACTTGTCGTTATGCAGAACGGTGAAGCTGATGCCCTTGCACGAAGGCGCGGAGCCCTTCGGCTTGGTGATCTTGACGGTGAAGTTGAGCTTGCTGTTGTTCTTGGAGTACTTGCCGTAACCGGCAGAGAACTGCTTTCCGGTCCAGCCGGGAATCTTTCCGTTGTACTTGTCGAGGAACGTCTTGAAGTAGCTGGAGGCCGATGCACATGACAGGTTCGGGCTCGTGATGTTGTACTGCCCGGCTGGCAAAGTGACTCCGCCTGATTTGTCGTTGTGCAGAACCGTGAAGCTGATGCCCTTGCACGAAGGTCCGGCGGCGACAGCGCTTGTGGCGGCCACGGTCAGTACCGCGGCGGCGACCGCGAGTGACAGCGCAGCCGCGGCTCGGAGATGTGTGATTTTGCCCATCGGGCGAGTATAAGCCCGGGGGGACACGGCGCGCGGTCGGCCGACGGGCGCTCGCAAGCCGCCGCGGTTCGCAGGGCTGCTCCGACGCCGCCGGCGTTCGGGGATAGCGATCTGTAGGCTGGACGACATGGTGGGGAGCGGACAATGAGAGCCCGCCCCAGGCTCGGCCGACGGCGACGGTTGCGCGTGGGTGGGCTCCTGCTGGTAGCGCTGTGCAGCTGTGGGCTCGTGACCGCGGCGGCATTGGCTGCTTCACATCACCACCGCCCCCGCCCGGCCCATCCAGACGGCATCGGGATCGCCCCCGGGAAGATCAAGCATGTCTGGCTGATCATTCTCGAGAACAAGTCCTACGACGCGACGTTCACCGGACTCAATCGCAACACGTACCTGTGGCGGACGCTGCCCTCGGAAGGGGTGCTGCTGAAGAATTACTACGGGACCGGGCACTTCAGCTTCGACAACTACATCTCGCTCGTCAGCGGCCAGGCGACGGTCAGCGACACCCAGGTCGACTGCCCTTACTACGACCATTTCTCAGGCCATGTCGATATGGCCGGGTCGCCGCGAACCAATTCGAACTTCGGGCAGATGACCTCGGCGCAGGGCCCGAACGCGGCGCCGGGCGCGAACGGATGCGTCTACCCCGCGAGCGTCAAGACGCTGTTCAACCAGCTCAGCGCAGCCCACGTGAGCTGGAAGGGCTACGCCCAGGATCTCGGCTATCCCGATTCATCGACGCCGCGGTCCTCGTCAGGGATCCGGTATTGCGGCGCGCCGTACTCCTCCCCGGGGCCGACCGGCAGCACGGCGCAACCGAACCCGAGCGTTGCAACTGCCACTAATCAGTACCTCCCCAAGCACTTCCCGTTCCCGTGGTTCGAGTCGATTCTTGGTTCCGGCGTCTGTAACCGGGCGCACATCGCCAGCCTGTTCGATCCGCGCGATGGTCTCTTCCACGACCTGCACCGCGACTCGACCACGCCGGCGTTCAGCTGGATCACGCCGAACATGTGCAGCGACGGTCACGACGCGGTCTGCCACGGGAACAACCTGTCGGGGGGCTTTGCCGGTCCCAACAGACCCCGCAAGTCGGTCAACTACACCGGCGGCCTGTACGCCGCCGATCTGTTTCTCGAGCACGTCATCCCCGCGATCGAACGCTCGCCGGCATATCGCGACGGCGGTCTGATCGACATCACCTTCGACGAGGCGTTTCCGCCGTTCACGTTCACCGGCAACAGCTTTGCCAACTCCAAGCTCGTGCCGCCCGTGGCCGCCACCTCGATCGCCAACGACTCGGCCGGCGAGACGGTGTTCGGCCACAGCATCCATTACGAGCCGACCGGGCCCAACACGCCGTTGGCCCGCAGCGTCTTCGGCCAGGAGCTGTATCCCGGCCCCGGCTACAACGCGTTCGTCGATCGCCCCTCCAACTGCGTCGCTCAGACCAACCCGCCGCAGCCCGCGCGAACGTGCCTGCTCGGCGGCGGCGCCAATATCCCGCCAGCGCGGACGGATGCCGCGGCCAGCGCCGCGCCGGGGCGGAGGTCGATCGCGGACAACGCGATCGTGATCACCGACACCGGCCGCTCGGTCACCGGCGCGGGCATCCCGAGCGGCGCGTTCGTTGGCCAGGTGACCAACACGCCTGTGACCGCTACGGCTCCGGCGCAGAACGGCGGGTTCGTCGTCGCCGGCTCGTTCACGCTGGTCAACTCATCCGGTGAGCCGTTGCTGACCACCGGCGCCGTCAACGGGGTCACGGTCGGCCCTCGGACAGCACAGACCGATCCCCTGTTCGACGCCACCGACCCCACAAACGGCGGCGGCGATACCGGCAGCGTGCTGATCAGCCGCTACATCAGGCCCGGAAGCGTCAGCCGCCGGTTCTACAACCACTACAGCTGGCTTCGCACGATCGAGGACCTGTATCGCGTCGGGCGGGTTTCCCGCGGCCTCGACGGCGACGGGCATCTCGGCTACGCCGCCCAGGCGGGACTGGCGCCGTTCGGAACCGACGTGTTCAACAACGCCTCCGGCCGAGTCCAGGCCCCGAATCGCGCGCGCCTGCAGCCGGTGCTGCAGGCCAGCCCGACGCATCCCCAGCTCGCTGTCCAGGGCGACACCGTGTCGGTGCGCCTCGGTCGCGCTCGCGCGCTGGCGACCGTCGCCGGCCCGGCCGTTCCGCGTCATTCGCCGCTTGCCGCGCCGGTCGCGACCGTGTGCACGTTCACGGTCACGATCGCCGACCGGTCGGGGTCGGTCCCACTGCGCGAGCGCGCGTTCGAGATCGTCGACGAGCTCGGCCACGTCCATCACCCGACCGTCTCGCCGGCCGCTGGCGGCGCTCTTCCCCGACGACTAACTGCGGGTCGATCGGTCCGGCTGACGATCCGGGCCGTGCTGCCGGTCGGCGGTGGACGGCTCGCCTGGTCGCCGAGCGGATCCAGCCCGACCGTCTCCTGGGACTTCGACGTCGAGCTCGACTGAAGCACCGACTCGGGTGCTCACGAGGATCGCGAGGTCGGCGACGAACAGCAGGATCACGATGTCGTTCAGGACAGCGACGCCGGGCAGCGTGGGCGCGATCTGGACGACTCCCCATAGTGCGAACGCCGTCACGAGCATCGCTTGGATCAGCAGCTCGCGACGGCGGTCGTGGCGAGCGACGACGTGGGCCAGGGCGGCGGCCGCGGCGAGGAACAGCGTCGCACCCTCGAGCGTCTGGGCGGGCGCTCCACCGACGGCGGCTCGGACGCAGATCGCCAGTACGCCCACTGCGACGCTCGCGGCAATCAGCCGGCGGGCGAGAGCGCGCAGCTGCGCTCGGCGACCTACATCCATTGAGCTCACCTCCGCAGCGTCGCAGCTCAAGTCAGGTTGAAGTCAAGTCGAACATGCGGCACACGTCGATCGACTCACAGTCGCACGTGCTGCACATCTGGAGCATGCGATGCACTGAGCTGGCGCGCTCGATCAGGGCTTCGAGCTCGGGCAGCTTCAGCAGCGCCAGTTGGCGCAGTCGCTCGTGCGCGGTCTCATCGCGTGCGCCGAGCAGGTCACGGATCTCCTCGAGCGTGAAGCCGACGCGCTGGGCCGCGTCGATCAGCGCCAGCCGCCGGAGAACGGCGGGGTCGTAGCGTCGCTGACCGGCGACGCGCTCGGGCGCCGCCAGCACGCCGCGGGTCTCGTAGTAGCGGATCCGCGAGCGACTCATCCGGGCGCGTGCCGCCACCTCCCCGATCGACAGCTGCGCCGGCGCTGCGCTCATTCGAGCTCCCGGCGCCCGGCCGCTTGGCACCAGGCGTGGTGCGCCTCGCGGACGGCGTAGATGACCAGCACGAGCGCGGCCAGCGGGTCAGCCCACCACCAGCCCGCGGCGGCGTTGAGCGCGACGCCGACCAGCACCGCGACCGCGAGCGCCCCGTCGATCAGCGTGATCCGCGCTTCGGTGCGCAACACGGGGTTGCTCAGCCGTCGCCCGGCGTTCGCCTTGCCGTGGGCGAGGGCGAACATAGCGAGCGCGGTCGCAGCCAGCCACAAGGCACCGGCGATCGATCGCCCGGGGCGATTCTCGGTCGCAAGCACGACCGCCGCCTGCACGGTGATGTAAAGCGCCAGCAGCGCGAACGCGAACGCGATCGTCCGCAGCGCAGGACGGGTGCGCGCGCTCGCATCGTTGCCCAGTAGCTGCCAGATGACGACCGTCGAAGCGAGGATTTCGATCAGCGAATCGACCCCGAACGCGGCCAGCGCGACCGAGCCGGCGGCGATCGCCGTGATCGTCAGCACCGCGCAACCGATCACGTTCCAGCCGAGAGTCGCGTACTCGAGATGCAGGCCTCGGCGCAGCCAGAAGCCACGATCGCGCGAGCCGCTCGCGCCGGCCGACGTGCTCGATGGTTGGGCCACGCCGGGAGTCATTGCCAACAGCATGCTGGCAGCAGGCACGGTGGTTGCGCAGCGTAACCGTGAGCGTCTGCCGGCGCATCGATACTTGGGCGGTGCCCGACGACGCGAGCTTCAGCGCCGCCGAATCGCCGCAGGAGCGAGCGTTTGACTACTCGCGCACAGTCGCGCTGAGCGACGGAGTGTTCTCGATCGCACTGACGTTGCTCGTGCTGAACATCGGCGTGCCCGTGCTGGCCGCGGGTCATCATGGGGAGCTCGGCCACGCGCTGCTCGATCGCCGGCAGGAGCTGATCTCATATGTGATCAGCTTCGTCGTGATCGGATTCCTGTGGACGCGTCACCATCAGTTCTTCCGATCGCTGGCCCGACTGAACCAGACCGTGGTGCTGATGAACCTCGCCTACCTCGGCCTGATCGCGTTCGTGCCGTATCCGACGCGGGTTCTCGGCATCTACGGCGGCGAGTCTGCCGGCGTGATCTTGTACGCGTCGACGATCGCGGTGCTGGCGGCGCTCGCCGGGGCGATGCGGATCTACGCGCAGCGTGCCCGAATCCTGACCGACACGGGGGCGAGGGAGCTCGGCGGCGGGTGGGAGCCGTTCGCGGCCGCGGCGGTGTTCCTCGTCTCGATCCCAATCGCCTTGATCAGCCCCGAGGCGGCGCAGCTGTCGTGGCTGGCGCTTGTGTTCCGCGCCTCCTGGTGGCCGTGGGGAGGCCGCACCGGCACGCCCGGCGATCACGGCAACGACGACCCAGGCTAGATCTGGGCTTGATCGAGGCTGGCCGCGATCATCACGGCCGCCCGCTCATGCGCCGCGTATGTGGCGCGGAGCGCGGCGTCGACATCAGCTCCGTCGGCTTTGACGGGAGGGGGGTTGGCGATCAGCAGGGTTCGCACCTCGCGCCCGAGCGGCTCGCCGCCGACGGCGTCGGCGAGAGCGAGGAGCGCGTCGGCGCGAACGCGCGCCCCCTCGACGAACGATCCGACCACGGTCTCGCGGGCGAGCGGCGCGCGTCCAAACACACGGGCGTGGAGGACGGCCGGATTGACGGAGTGGGGGCTGATCAGCGCACGCCGATCCGTCTCGGACAGGCCGGCCGCGATCGCGAGATGCTCGATCGCTTTGGTCACGCCCTGAGCATCGACCGGGAGCGAGGCCCGCAAGTCCGCCGGCAGGCGGGACATCAGCTCGGCGTGCTCTGCCGCGGCGCCGCTCAGCAGCGCCTCGACCCGGGCGCGGTGAGTTGCATCCATCTTGTGCACGGTAGCGGCGGCGCGAGCGTGCAGCCCGAGTAGCCGATCACTCGTCTCGCGTCCAATTGCGACGCGTCGGGGCGACGCCCTCGAGCTCGTCGAGGATGTGACGCCAGCGGCTCGGCTTGACGCCCGGCTCGCGAACGTGCCAGGCAGGCGACGTCGTCTCAGGACTGGGGAGCGCCGCCGCCGCGTTTGCGTCGATCCGTAGGTCGACGCCTCGCTCGTGCAGCGATGCGACCAGATCGGCGGCCACGAAGCAAGTGCCGGAGCTCGTCTTCAGGATGATCCCATGAAAGATGTCCTCGGCCGGCGCCGCCATCACGTGCGCGACGGTGCCTAGCGCCTCGCCGTCACACGAATAGACGGGCACTCCCTCATCTAGCACTTCGTATGCGATTGGCAGCCCCTCGTCCATGGCGCCAGATTACCGGCCCAAGCGGCCCCTGGTATGGATCGGGCGTGGGATCATCTGTGCGATGGCGCATGCGTTGAGGCCCACAGCCGGTTCAGGCGGCGATCACGGCCCGCGCGCGGGCGGTGCCGGCCGCATCGCGGTTCTGTTTGAGCCCGGCCGTGGAGGCGAAGCCGCGCTCCGGGAGGCGGCCCTGTTCGCCGATCTGACCGGATCCGAGTTGACCGTTGTCGTGCCGGCACCGCAGGCCCCCGCCCTTCGCTGCTGCGGGCCCTCGCCCGACGCGTTCAACTGCGCCGTCCGCGATGAGGCGGCGTCCGAGCTCCGGCAGGCGATGGGCCTGCTCGGCGCCGCGGCCGAGCGCGCGGTCTTCACGCTGCTCATCGAAGGACGTGATCCGCCGTTGCACGCGTGGGTCATCCAGCGCCGCTTCGACGCGATGCTGCTGCCGCCTCGGCGCTCGCTACGGCGCTCATCACACCATCCCGCGTTGCGCCGCCTGCGGCGGGTGCTCGGAACCCGCGTCCGGGTCGTCAAGCCGCCTAAGCGCGGACGGGCCGCCTAGCGCGCCCTGCCATCGAGCCGGATCGTCCAGGCGTCGATCGCGTCGATCGTCAGGTGCGTCTCGCTCCATGGGTCATTCGCCAACGTGCGGCGAATTGCATGCTCCGATGGCGCCTCTACGGCAAGTACGACGCGGGCCTCGTCGGCGAGCGGGCCACCGAGCACGATCGAGCCGGCGTCCACGAGATCGTCCATGAACGCGGCGTGCTCGGCCCAACCTGACTGCTCCTCGAGCCGCAGCCCACGCCTGTACTTCGGACCGGACCGGCGCAGGACGACGAGGTACATCGCCATCACCGGCTTGTAGCACACGGGGGGCGCCGTGAAGCCAATTGGACGCTCACGAGACCAGGCGCACGATCGCGGCGATGCCGACAACCACGATCACCGCGCGCAGCGCCTCGGGTGCAAGCCGGCGACCGACTCTGGCGCCGATCACGCCGCCCACGGTCGCGCCTGCCGCGATCAGCGCAGTCGCCCCCCACGCGATGTGCGCGAACAGCACGAACGCGACCCCCGCCACGAGGTTGACGAGCCCGACGAGCACGACCTTCAGTGCGTTGATCCGCTGGAGCTCGTCGTCGAGCGAGAGCCCGAGGATCGCGAGCAGCAGGATTCCCTGGGCGGCGCCGAAGTAGCCGCCGTAGAGTCCGCTCGCGAACACGCCCGCGGTTCCGGCGGCGCCGGCGTGGGTCGTGCGCGCGCTGCGGCGGCGCCGGTCGATCGCGACGCTCAAGCGCGGCTGGGCGACGATCAGCACCAGGGCCGCCGCGATGAACACCGGAACGATCGCCTTGAACGCGGATGGCGGCAGCGTCAGCAGTAGCGCGGCTCCCCCGATTCCTCCGCAGCAAGACGCGAGCGCCAGCGGCGCCGTGCGCCGGCCCTGGCCCGCCAGCTCGCGCCGATAGCCAACCGCCCCGGCGACCGATCCGGGCACGAGACCGACCGTGTTGCTCACGTTTGCGGTCACGGGCGCGTATCCGAACGCGAGCAGCACCGGGAAGGTGATCAGCGTCCCGCTACCGACAACCGTGTTGATCGTGCCGGCCGCGATCCCCGCAGCGAAGATCGCCGCCGCGTGCAGCGGGCTCACGGCGCGGATTGCTGCGGAGCGCAGCTCTGAGGGCAGCCCACGGATTGGATGATTGCCGATCGCGGCAGATGGATATACAGCGACCCAGGACCGGCGGGCCTTTTCTGCCGCCGCGGTGCGTAACGTTGTCACGAATGGCAGGCATGTCCTTACCGACCTTTCTCCGTGCGGTAGGTGCATCTCGCAAGGCGCGCGAGGTGGCCGCGCCGCCGCTGCGCCGGGGGCTCGCGGCGACCCGCCGTCAGCAGCCTACGGTCAGCGAGGTCGACTTCTCGCCGGTCCACGGGCGCCACTGCATCTGCACCCGCTGCGCCAGCCGAGCCAGCCGAGCAGCTAGGCCGGACTAGCCCCGGCCGCTTGCACGAGCGGTCCCGTCCGCGGCGGCACCTGCCTTGACAGGGCGATGTAGCTCGTGCAGCGGCGGATCGCCGGGGTGCGCAACAGTTCGTTGACGAGACCCTGCAGGTGCTCGGTGTCGCGGGCCACGATCCGGCAGATGACGTCCTGCGGGCCGCTGATCGCGTCGGCCTCGAGCACCTCTGGGATCGTCTCCATCGCCGCCACCGCCTCTGTCAGTCGTCCCTGCGCGAGCTCGATCAGCACGAACGCGGTGATCGTGTAGCCGAGCGCGGCCGCGTCGACCTCGGGTCCGTAGCCCGTGATCACCCCTCGGCGCTCGAGCTTTGCCAGCCGCGCCTGCGCCGTGCCTCGCGCGACCCCGAGCCGCCGCGCGATCTCCAGCAGGCCCACTCGCGGATTCTCCCGGAGCGCCGAGATCAGGCGGGCATCGAGCTCATCAATGGTCAATCTGACCAGCAGAATAGTCTTCAGCGCAGCAGAAGTAGTCGATCTGCCCCTGCTCATTGATCAGACTTGCAGTCGGCAGGGCCTGGTGCTGGACTTCGGCCGCGAGGGATGTTCGAAGAGGCTCAGCTCTACTCGCCCGTCAGCACCGAGGCGGATGGCTCGGTCAGCGTCCAGCTGGCACACGACCACCCCGGAGCGAACGATCCCGCATATCGGGCGCGGCGCAACGAGATCGCGGCCGCGGCGCTCGCTTGGCGCCCGGGGGCCCCGTCGCCATCGATCGCCTACACCGACCGCGAGCGAGACGTGTGGAGAACGGTCTGCCGGGAGCTCGCGCCACGCCACGAACGCTATGCCGTCGGCGAGTACCGCGAGGCGCTCGCCCGTGTGGGCCTCGGTGTCGATCGCGTGCCGGGACTCGACGAGGTCAGCGCGCGGATCGAGCCCGTGACCGGCTGGCGTTACGCGCCGGCCGCAGGGCTCGTGCCGCTCGATCAGTTCTATGGCTCGCTGGCCGACCGCGTGTTCCACTCGACGCAGTACATCCGTCACCCGGCGGTGCCGCTGTACACGCCCGAGCCAGACATCATCCACGAGGTCATCGGGCACGGGCACCTGCTCGCGACGCCGACCTTCGGGGAGCTTCACCGCCGTGCAGGCGTCGCCGCCCGGCGCCTGCGCGAGGTCGACAGCCTCCGCTTCCTCTCGCGCGTCTTCTGGTTCTCACTCGAGTTCGGAGTCGTCGTCGAGGAGGGCGAGCTACGCGCGTATGGGGCGGGGATCCTGTCCTCGTTCGGGGAGATCGAGGAGTTCCGCGAGATGGAGCACCGCCCGCTCGACATCGTCGAGATGGGCACCGCCGATTACGACATCACCGCCTATCAGCCCGTCCTGTATCGGGCTGGATCGATCGACGAGATCGTCGAGGCGGTGGGGGGCTTCTTCGACACCTGCACCGACGAGTCGATCTCCGCAATGGCCGATCGAGCGGCCGCGAGAACCTGATCCAGGAGGAGCTGATGGCAACCAGGCAGACGACCATCGAGTCCGCACGCGAGCGCGGTCCGGAGTCGGATCTGATGCCACTGCACGGCATCGACCACGTCGAGCTGTGGGTCGGCAACGCATCGCACACGTCGTACCTGCTGACGCGCGCGTTCGGATTCACGCAAACGGCCTACCAGGGCCTCGAGACCGGGTCGCGCGATCGAGTTTCGCGCGTGCTCGAGCAGGGTCGGATCCGCCTCGTGCTGACGGCAGCGCTGCGGTCTGACACCGACGTCGCCCGCCACCACGCCAAGCACGGCGACGGCGTCAAGGTGATCGCGCTGTCAGTGCCGGACGTCGACCGGGCGCACCGGATCGCAACGGCGCGGGGAGCGAGCTCGGTCAGCGCGCCGCATGAACTCAGCGACTCACGCGGGCGGGTGCGGATCGCCGAGATCGCCGCCTACGGCGAGACGATCCACCGGTTCGTCGAGCGCTCGGACTACGACGGCGCGTTCCTTCCCGGCTACGAGCGCTCGGGTCGGGACGATCACGACGACGGCGAGCCGCTGTTCTTCGGCATCGACCACATCGTCGGCAACGTCGAGCTCGGCGCGATGGAAACCTGGGTGCGCTACTACGAGCACGTCTTCGGGATGACCGAGATGATCCACTTCAGCGACGAGGCGATCTCGACCGAGTACTCGGCGCTGATGTCGAAGGTCGTGAGCACCGGTGACGGTCGCGTCAAGTTCCCGATCAACGAGCCGGCGGCCGGGAGGCGCAAGTCGCAGATCGACGAGTACCTCGAGTACTACGAGGGTCCCGGCGCGCAACACATCGCGCTCAGCACGCGTGACATCGTCGGCGCCGTCGAGTATCTGCAGACGCTCGGCGTCGAGTTCCTCGGGACGCCGGACAGCTATTACGACGCCGTGCCCGCGCGAGTCGGCGAGGTCGGACATCCGCTCGCCGATCTGCAGCGCCTGGGGATCCTCGTCGACCGCGACGACGAGGGCCATCTGCTCCAGATCTTCACCAAGCCGATCGCCGACCGACCGACGATCTTCTTCGAGCTGATCGAGCGCCACGGCGCCCGCGGCTTCGGCGAGGGCAACTTCAAAGCTCTGTTCGAGGCGATCGAGTGCGAGCAGGAAAGGCGTGGGAATCTCTGATGCGTTACGTGTCCGTCGGCCGGCTCCCAGCCAAGCGGCACGTGCAGGTTCACGGCAACGGACGGCTGCTGGTGGAGGAAGTGATGGGCTACGAGGGCTTCTCGGGCAACGAGTCGATCCTCTACCACCTTCATTCGCCGTGCCGGATCGAGGAGGTGGGGCCGTTCGCCGCGATCTCGCGGGAGGAATGGTTGCCCGACGCACATGTGCATCGGCTGACCGACATCAACCCGGTCGCGCCCGGCGGCGATCCGCTGTCGGGCCGGCGGGTGTTGATGTTCAACCACGACCTCGAGGTATCGGTCGCGAAGCCGACGCAAGCGCGCGACGGCTTCTATCGCAACGGTGAGGGCGACGAGCTCGTGTACGTGCATCGGGGCGGCGGCGAGCTGCGGACGGTCTTCGGCCGACTGCCGTTTCGCGACCGCGACTACGTCGTGATCCCGCGCGGAACGACCCACACCTGGGAGCTGGACCCGGGGGCCGAGCAGTTCTGGCTGTGCTTTCACACTCCGGGCGAGATCGAGACGCCGTCGCGTTACCGCAACCGCTACGGCCAGCTGCTCGAGCACGCTCCGTTCAGCCAGCGCGACTTTCACGCTCCGGCCGCGGTCGAGACCCACGACGAGTCGGGCGAGCACCGGTTGACGGTCCGCGTCCGCGGCGGGCTTCAGGACTACACCCTCGACCGTCACCCATTCGACGTCGTCGGCTGGGATGGCTACGTCTGGCCGTACACGTTCAATGCCTCCGACTTCGAGCCGCGCGCGGGCCGCCTGCATCTGCCGCCGCCTACCCACCAGACGTTTCAGGGCCCCAACTTCGTCGTCTGCACATTCGCGCCGCGGATGCTCGACTGGGATCCCGATGCCGTCCCGCTTCCCTATCACCACTCGAACATCCAGTCCGAGGAGGTGATGTTCTACGCCGACGGCGACTATGGCGCGCGCAAAGGGGTCGAGATCGGGTGCCTGACCCTGCACCCGTCGGGTTTGCCCCACGGTCCCCAGCCGGGTGCAGTCGAGCAAGCGCTCGGGCGCAGCCGCACCGACGAGCTGGCGATCATGTGGGATACGTTCAGGCCGCTTGCTCTGACGGAGTGCTGGCGCGCTCACGACGACCCTGCGTACGCCTACTCCTGGAACCCGGACAGACTCGCCGTCGGCGAGCGCTGAGGCGACCCGATCGCCACGTCGCCTGGCGGCGTTTGGACCTCGCGGCAACGGGACAGCTGTCAGTCAAACGACAGGAGATCCCGACGATGCCGATTTCGCTAGACGAGCAGCTGACCAAGTACCTGACGGACGCCCATTCGATCGAGCAGATGGCAAGGGCCCAGCTGACCGCGGCGCCAGAGCTGGCAGTCGATCCCACGCTGGCGGCGACGTTCGCAACCCATCTGACCGAGACCGAGGATCACGAGCGGCTCGTGCGCGCGCGCCTCGAGGCTCGCGGTGCATCTCCGGCCGCGCCCAAGGATCTTGCCGGCGCGCTGACCGGCAAGGGATTCGTCGCGTTCGCGCGTGGAAACCCTGACACGCCCGGCAAGTTGATCGCGCACGCCTTCTCCTACGAGCACATGGAGCTCGCGGCCTACGACATGATCTCGCGGGTCGCCGAGCGGGCCGGCGACCACGAGACCGTGCGGGTGGCCGCGCGAATCGAGCAACAGGAGCGGCGAATGGCAAGACGGCTGGCCGCGTGCTTTGACCGCACCGTCGATGTGGTGCTCGGCCAGGACCCACCACAGCGGCTCGGGGAGCAGCTCGACAACTACCTCGCCGATGCCCACGCGATCGAGTCCCAGGCGACGACACTGCTCGAGCACGCGCCGGCGATCGCCGGAGATCGCGAGCTCGCGGACGCGTACGAGGATCACCTCGCCGAGACACGTGAGCACCGCGAGCTCGTCGCCGCGCGGCTGGCGGCGCGTGGCGGGGGTCCGTCGCGGATCAAGGATGCGGCGTTGCGGCTCGGCGCGCTCAACTGGAGCATGTTCTTCCGTGCGCAGCCAGATACGCCGGCGAAGCTGGCGGCGTTCGCGTACGCGTTCGAGCACCTCGAGATTGCGGCCTACGAGCTGCTCGAGCGGGTGGCGAGGCGCGCCGGCGATCGCGACACGGAACTGCTCACGCGGCGGATCCTGGGTCAGGAACACGCGGCCGCGGAGCGGATCTACGCCAACTTCGATCGCGCCCTCGACGCCTCGTTGGACGAGGTGCAAGTCCAAGTTGGCTGATCGTCAGCGTTCTTACATAGTGACATGAGCCACGATTCGGACCCATCAGGGCGGGAAGGATCTGCCGCATGCAGCCCTTGAGCACGATTCCCCGTCCGGCCGAAATCACCCCAGGCGCCGATGCCGGCACCCTGTTCGTTGCCTGGCAGCAGCAAGCCGACCAGCGCGCCCGAGAGGAGCTCGTACAGCGCTTCCTGCCGCTCGCCCGCAAGCTGGCGCGGCGCTACAGCGGCGCCCGCGAGCCGTTTGACGATCTGCTCCAGGTCGCGAGCTTGGGACTGGTCAAGGCGATCGACCGCTTCGACCCCGAGCGTGGCACCGCGTTCTCGTCCTTCGCGGTCCCGACGATTCTCGGCGAGCTCAAGCGCTACTTCCGCGATCTCGGATGGGCGGTGCACGTCCCTCGCGGTGCACAGGAGCAGGCCCTCAAGGTCGAGGAGGCCCAGCAGCAGCTGACGGCGCGGACTGGACGGCCACCGAGCGTTTATGACCTCGCCGAGTTCCTCGAGCTCAGCATCGAGGAGGTGCTCGACGCGCTCGAGACGGCGGGTGCCCACCACACTGTCTCGCTCGATACGCCGCGTGAGGACGCCGATGGCGAGTCGGGGGTGCTCGCGGACTCGTTCGGTGAGCCCGACGCGCGGTTTGAGTTCGTCGACGCGAGCGTCTCGATCGCGGCCGCCGCGCAGCAGCTCTCGGCCCGCGAACGGCGCGTGCTCGAGCTCCGATTCGTCCAGGACCTGACCCAGACCCAGATCGCCGACGTGATCGGCGTCTCGCAGATGCAGGTGTCTCGGATCCTGCGGCGCGCGCTCGCCGAGCTGCGTGAACTCACCGACGGCCAGGACGCGTCGAGCGCCTGACCTCGGCTAGCGGCTGCAACGGTTGTTGCACCCGCTCCCATTGATCCAGTATCCGGCGAGTTTAGTGGCCTGCGAAGCGGGGAACGACTGGGGGCGAGCGCACATGTCGATTCAACCGTAGACGCGCGCCGGCCGAAACTAGAACGGCAAGCTCTCGCCGCAGGCCGTGGACTCATCAGCAGCAGATCCAGGAGCTCGAGCTCGATGTGCGCCGTCCGCGCTGGCGGTCTCGTCGGCCGGTGCCACGAACGCGCGGGGTGCATCGATTCGTGATTCGATCTACACCCTGGGTGAGATGCTGACATCCCGCCGGAGCGGCCGACTTGGACGGTGATCCGCCAACCGTCAGCCTCGAGCTGGCGAGTCGCCCGGAGAACCTCACGCTCGTGAGGGGGATGCTCGGCGGGGTAGCCGAGCTCCTGGCGATCGACCCCGAGCTGCTCGACGACCTCAAGACCGCGGTCAGCGAAGCCTGCAACAACGTCGTGTTGCACGCGTACGGCGGCGAGGCAGGTCCGCTGGCCGTCAGGATGTACGTCAGCTCCGATTCGATCGAGGTCGCCGTGCGCGACCATGGCTCGGGGATCTCGCAGCTGACCCCGGCCGACGACCGGCTCCAGGGGATTGGCCTGCCGGTGATCCAGGCTCTGGCTCAGGAGGCGGACTTCCGGCACGGGAGCGACGGGGGCACCGAGGTGTGGATGGTGTTCGCGGGAGCGCGTGAGGGCAGGCCGCTGTTCGGAGCGCCGGCCCCGCCCTCGCCGGATGATGGATGGACGCGGACGCTGTCCGGCGACGCCGTTGCGTCGGTCTCGCCGATCTCGTTGATCAACGGCGTCCTGGGGAGGCTGGCTCGCGCGCTTGCGGCCACGGCCAGGTTTTCGCTCGACCGGTTCTCCGACGTTTATCTCGTCACCGACGCGCTCGGCGCGCTCTCGCGGCGCTGCTCGATCGGCGATCGGATCGGCTTCAGTCTCGACGCCTCGCCGCGGCAACTGGCGATCACGATCGGGCCATTTCGCGAGGGGACCAGCGAGCTGCTGCACAGCGACGACCCGGTGGTCGGCCTTCGATCGCCGCTGGCGATGCTGAGCGACGAGCTCAGCTGCGAATCTGACGGCGGTGCTGGGCGGATCCGTGTCGTGATGCTCGACCAGCGCCGCTAGGTCCGGGTCGGGCGGCGCTGCCGGCGCGCCGCTAAGCCGGGTCCGATCGCAGCGCCAGCGCTGCGACATCGTCCCGGCGTGGGCCGGCGCGAAAGCGATCGAGTTCGTGATCGAGCCTCGCCATCACCTGCTCGGGCGAGCAGCCGGCACTGTCGCGGAGGAGCTGCTTCAGCCGCCCGATCCCGAAGCGATCCTGGCGGCCGACTGTCTCGGTGACGCCGTCGGTGTAGAGCACGAGCAGCGCGTCGTCAGAGACCTCGATCGGGACCTCCGGCCAGCTCGCGTTGTCGAAAGCCCCGAGCAGTGGGCCCGCGTCGGCGATCTCGTGGACTTCGCCGGACCCGGTGACCAGCAGCGCCGGCGGGTGACCCGCGGAGCTCACCGTCACACGGTTGCGCTCGAGCCGAACGCACTGGACCGTGCACAGCGAGGTCCCAGAGCCGGTTCGGAGCGCCTGGTCGAGCTGATCGAGGATCGCGGCCGGCCTGGGGTCGTGCCGGCTTGCGAACCGCGAACCGTGGCGCAGCATTCCCGTTAGCGTCGCCGCGGTGACCCCCTTGCCGGTGACGTCTCCGATCACCACGAACCACGCCTCGTCGGCCGGGAACACCTCGTAGAAGTCTCCGCCAACCTCGATCCGCTGCTCCGAGCCGGCCGGCCGGTACAGCGCCGCCGCGCTCCACCCCGGGATCTCGCTGAGCTCATCGGGTCGAAGGCTGTGCTGGAGGGTCTCGGCCACGCCGGCGAGCGTCGTGTGCAGCCGCGCATTCTCAACCGCCACCGCGGCCCGGCGGGCGAGCTGCTCGGCGAGCTCGACGTCGTCTCGATCCAGCCGGCGGCGCGACTCCGCCGTGACCAACGTCATCAGCCCGATCGTCCTGGCCGGCACCCGCATCGGGACGACGATCGCCGAGCGGAACCCGAGCCGGCGCAGCAGCTCGAGCTGCTCCTCGTCGCTCGCGCCGTGCTCGAGCTGCTCGTCGGTGATCTCCGCGACCAACTCGGAATGTCCGGTCCGCAGGACGCGGCCCGCGGTGCTGTCGGGGTCGATCGCTCTCGGCTCGAGTGTCCGCAACCGCTCCGCCAGCGCCAGCTTTTCGGGGTCGTGATGAGCGACCACCGACGTCTGTCGCGCCAGCTCTTGGTCGACGAGATCGACCGCGCACCAGTCGGCCAGCACCGGCACAGCGATGTTGGCGACGTTCTGTAGCGTCTGCTCGTAGTCGAGCGAGGTCGCGAGCACGCGTCCAGACTCGGCCAGCACGCGTGTGCGCAGCTCTGCGGTCTTGACTGCTGTCACATCCTCGATCACCGTCACCGCCGCAACCAGCTCGCCGTCGTCGTCGAGCATCGGCGTCGTCTTCAGCTGACGCCACGCGAGCACGCCCGTCTCCCGGTTCACGGTTCGCATCAGCAGCGGGCTCGCCTCGAGTCCTTGCATCAGCCGCACCGACGGAACGTCCTCGATCGACAGGGGCTTGCCGTACTCATCCTCAACGAGGTAATCGGCCATGATCGCGCTCGACGGCCGGCGCTGCATCTCCTCGATCGTCTCGAACCCCATCGTCCCGAGTGCCGCGCGATTCGCATACGCGATCGTGCCGTCGCGATCGCGGATCGTGACCGCCTCGGCGAGGATGTCGAGAATCTGGGTGACGCGCCGCCAATCCCGTGGCCCGTCACCCGAGAATGAGGCCTCCCGCGCCAGCGTCAGTCCCCGTCGAGCGCGTCCGCAGGCGTGTCCACGACCGACAGGCGCTCGGCGACGCCGGTCAGGGTGAGCAGGCGCTGCACCTGGGGCGGTCCCTTGACAAGGCACAGCCGCCGGCTGGACTTGGTCGCCTGCTGATGGGCTCGCACCAGAATGCTGAGACCGGTGGAGTCCATGAACTCGAGCTGGCGCAGGTCGATCATCAGCAGCTCGGCATCGGACTCGAACGCCCGCTCGAGCTCGTCCTCGAGCGCCGGGCTCGAGGCCAGATCCAATTCACCGCTGAGCGCGAGCACGGTTGCCCCTTGCTCGCTGCGGACATCTACCCGGAACTGGCTCTGCACGCTCGCGCGAGCCTACTGATCTCCGCGCGGTGGCGTCGCGAATCGGCCTGCATCGCCTCGCGGGCTGCGTGGTCGGTGCAGATAACGGGTAGCGCTGTCAACGGGAGGCTCCTCAGATCGAAAAGGAGACGGAGACATGGTCGCGTTGATTGTGTTGCTGCTGATTCTTGCGCTGCTCGGTGGGCTTGGCTTCGCAGCCCACTTCCTGTGGATCGCGCTGCTCGTGGCGCTCGCGCTTTGGGTGCTTGGCTTCTTCATCGGAGGTGTGGAGTCCGGAGGCCTTGGCGGCCGCCGCCGCTGGTACGGGCGCTGGTGAACTCCGGCTCGCGGACTGACGATCGCCGCGCGCTCAGCGCCGATCGTCAGTCAGGTCCCGTAGGCGCTGCAGCGACTTGCGCAGCAGGCGCGAGACCTGCATCTGCGATACCCCTACGCGCTCGGCGATCTCGCTCTGGGTGAGGTCCTCGCTGAAGCGCAGGAACAGGATCTCCCGCTCCCGCCGTGGCAGGCGGCGGGCGGCGGCGAAGATCGTCGCCTGATCGTCCACCAGCCCGAACCGGTCGTCATCCTCACCGAGTGCATCGATCCGGCTGGCGCCGGCCTCGTCGTCGATCTGCACCGGAGCGTCGAGCGACACGGCATCGTAGGCCTCGGCGGTCTGGAGCCCGTCGAGCACCTCCTCGACCGAGCTCTCGAGGAACTGCGCGAGTTCGTTGACGGTCGGCGAATGCCCCGTGCGGGAGGTGATCTGCCGCTGGGCCTCGCTGATCCGGCGCGCGCGCTCCTGGGCGCTGCGGTCGACGTGCAGCGCCCAGCCCGTATCGCGGAAATACCGCTTCAGCTCGCCGACGATCGTCGGGACCGCGAACGACGTGAACGCGAACCCGCGCTCCGGGTCGAAGCGTTCGACCGCTTTGACCAGCCCAAGGCTCGCTACCTGCACCAGATCTTCGTACGGCTCACTCGACGGCACATATCTCCGCGCTAGCTTGCGCGCGAGCGGCAGGAACCGCTCGATCAACTCATCCCGGGCACGCCGGTCCTCGTACCGGTGCCACCGCTGAAACAGCTCGGCCGAGCCGGGAGTCGCTGCAGATGCGCCAACTTGTGTGGCTGACAACGGCATGCATCATCCCTTCGCAGACAACAGTTCGTTTTTAGCACATATGGTTTTGTGCTCGCGCAGGGTTAACGCACAAACCTGAGGATTGTTGGCCGTTAGCCGCGATTCCGTTCGGGGTCCGATCGCCGCCGGCGTTCGGAGGTCCGCCGCGCGGCGGACCTCCGGAGTCGCTTCGTCCTTCGAGTTGGGCTAAGCGAGGGCCTTGATCCGCTCGACGACGTCGTCGGCGTCGGACCGTAGGCCGTTGCTCTGGCGCTCGACCTCGCGGCGCGCGCTGCGGACGTCGTGCTCGACCTCACGACGGCGCCGCCTGAGCGACCGTCTGCTCTGGCGCATGGCGCGCTCGCCGCGGCGCTCGAATTGGCCGAGCTGGCGGGCGAGCCGCTCGACGCTCGTGTACGTCTGCAGGACTTCGGCGATCCCCTCGCGGAGCTCGATCGCGGCACCGAGCTGGATCAGCAGGACACGCTGCGCCTGGCGCCCGGCGGCCTCGATCTGCGTCGCCGCGGCGTCGAGGTTGCGGCCGGTGCTGCGGGCCGCCTGAGCGGCCGTCCGCTCTCCGGCACGCGAGGTCGCCGCCGCCGAGCGCGCGGTGCGGCGCGCGGACGTCGTCGTCCGGCGCGCCGAGGTCTTGGTCGCCGCGGTGCTTTGCTTGGCGGCGTTGCGCTTGCGGGTCGCCGCGCCCTTCTTGGCCGCGGCCTGGCGTTTGGTCCGCGTCTCTTGGGCCATCGTTATCTCTCCTGACGTTCGTTGTCGGTTTGATGTTGCTGGCCCGCCCGATGGACGAAGCCCTGCCTGTTGGCCTACCCGGGCGACACCCTGAAAAACGCGGTCATCTGTGGCACACGTCACACGTGCGGCTCGCGCCATACTGGGACCGTGCCCTACACCTCAGAACTTGCGCAGCGGCTCTCGCCCGATGTGCTCGAGCGGTTTCTGCGATATGTCCGGATCGATACGCAATCTCGTCGTGATCGAACCTCCAGCCCCAGCACCCCGGGGCAGCTCGAGCTCGGCCGGCGGCTCGTCGACGAGCTCGGCGCTGCCGGGCTCGAGGATGCCTCCCTGGACGAGAACGGCTACGTATTCGCGACGCTCGCGCCGTCCGGCGGCGCCCACTGGGCCCCGGTGATCGGGCTGATCGCACACCTCGACACGAGCCCCGATCCGCCCGGTTCCGGGGTGCAGCCGATCGTCCATCGCGATTACGACGGCGGTGTGATCGAGCTTCCGAAGAACGCGACCCGCCTCGACCCCGCGACGCTGGGGGGGCTGGCCGACAAGCGCGGCGACGACATCGTCACGGCCAGCGGCGACACGCTGCTTGGCGCCGACGACAAGGCCGGCGTCGCGGCGATCATGAGCGCCGTCGCTCACCTTGCCAGCCACCCCGAGCTACCACGCCCGAAGCTGCGGATCGCCTTCACGCCAGATGAGGAGATCGGCGAGGGCGCGACGTTGTTCGACCTCGACCGGTTCGGGGCGCTGTGCGCCTACACGATCGACGGGTCGGAACTCGGCGAGCTGCAGGACGAGACCTTCAGTGCCGTCGAGGTGCTGGTCGAGATCCAGGGCGTGGAGGTCCACCCAGGCCAGGCGACCGGCAAGCTCGTGAACGCGCTGCGGATCGCGGCCGAGATCGTTGCCGAGCTGCCTTCCGACCGTCTGACGCCCGAGACGACGTCCGGCCGGGAGGGGTTCATCCACCCCTACGAGCTGACCGGGTCCGCCGGAACCGCGGGCTTCCGCGCGATCGTGCGCGATTTCGACGACGAGGAGCTCGAGCAGCACGTCGCGCTGCTCGAGAAGACTGCGCGGGACGTCGTCGCCCGCTTCCCACGAGCGCGCCTGGACATCGATGTGCGTAGGCAGTACCGGAACATGCGACGCTACGTGGAGGACGCGCCATTCGTCCTCGAGGCGGCGGAGCGGGCGATTCGAGATGAGGGGATCGAGCCGATCCGAACGCCGATCCGGGGCGGCACCGATGGCTCGAGGCTGAGCGAGATGGGGCTCCCGACCCCGAACATCTTCAACGGCGGTCACGAGTACCACTCGCCCCGCGAGTGGGTCTCGGTCCAGGACCTGGCAGCCACGGCGGCGACGCTCGTCCGGCTCGCCGAGGTCTGGGCCGGAGAGGCGGCGAGCGACGCCACCGGCGGCGACGGCGCCCGAGCCGGCGGCCTAGCGCCGCAGTAGTCTCCCGCGGCGTGAGCACCGCACCAGGCAGTCTTGCCTCGCTCGACGGGGAGATCATGCTTGCCGCCGAGGCCTCGATCCCGGCGACCGATGAGGGCTTGCTGCGCGGAGACGGCGCGTTTGAGGTGATCCGCGTCTACGACGGCAAGCCGTACGCGCTCGAGCCGCACCTGCAAAGGCTGCAACGATCGGCCGCGAGTCTGCGGCTCCCGGTCGATCTCGAGGCGGTGCGCGCCGATGCCTACCGCCTGCTCGCACGCGCCGCCGCCGAGCCCGAGCACGACCTGCTGCGGATCGTGCTCACGCGCGGCGGCCGGCGCCTGCTGTTGACCGAGCCGATGCCTCCGATGCCCGACCGCGCGCGCCTGTGCACGGTCATATACTCGCCGACGCGCGTGCTCGATGGCGTCAAGTCTCTGTCTTATGCGGCCAACATGCTCGCGAGCAGGCTTGCACGCGAACAGGGCTACGACGAGGCGCTGTTCGTGACCCCCCACGGTCGTGTGCTCGAGGCGCCGACGAGCTCGATCTTCTGGCTGCAGGATGGGCGCTTGTTCACACCGCCGCTCGACGAGCGAATCCTCGCGTCGATCACGCGCTCCGCGCTAATCGAGCTGACCGACGCGGTCGAGCGGCCTTGCACGCTCGATCAGCTGTACGAGGCCGACGAGACGTTCCTCGCCTCGACCGGACGCGACGTGCAGCCGATCGCAGCGATCGACGACCACGAGTTCGCAGCCGATGCACCCGTCACCGCGCGCGCCGCGGAAGCGATGCGTGCGCGGGTCAGATCCGAGCTAGCCGCCGGTTGAAGATCCTCACCGTCATCGGCAACCGCCCGCAGTTCATCAAGGCCGCGGCGGTGTCGCCGGCGCTGCGCGGTGCCGGCCGGGAGATCCTCGTGCACACCGGACAGCATTTCGATGACCAGCTCTCTGATGTGTTCTTCGCCGAGCTGGGACTCCCGGCTCCCGATCGCGAGCTCGGGATCGCGCTCGGCTCGAACACATCGCAGACGGCGCGGATGCTGGCCGCGCTCGAGCCGGTGCTGGCTGAGGTGGTGCCCGACGCCGTGCTCGTTTACGGTGACACGAACTCGACGCTCGCTGGCGCTCTCGCAGCGGCCCAGGCTGGGGTCCCCGTCGCCCACGTCGAGGCAGGGATGCGCTCCGGCGATCGCTCGATGCCCGAGGAGCTCAACCGCGTTCTGACCGACCACGCCTCGACCCTGCTGCTGTGCTCCTCCGAGACCGCCGTCGAGAACCTGCGTCGCGAGAGCGCGAGCGGGGAGGTCGAGCTGGTCGGGGACGTGATGGTCGATGTCGCACTGACCCTCCAGCCACGCGTCCGCGACCGCCTCGATCTCGTCTCGCGCTGGGGCGTCGAGCCCGGCGGCTATGTCCTGGTGACGGCACACCGAGCCGGCAACGTCGACGATCCCGACCGCCTCGAGCAGCTGGTGGAGCTGCTGCTCGCGGTTCCGCGTCCGATCGTCTTCCCGCTACATCCCAGGACGCGCTCACGGTTGCTCGAGTACGGGCTGCTCACGCGCCTGCAGGCCGGCCCGCACGCGATCCTCGCGCCGCCCCTCGGCTATCTCGAGCTGACAGCGCTCCTGTGCAACGCGAGTGCGGCGATGACCGACTCAGGCGGACTGCAGAAAGAGGCTTATCTCGCTGGGGTGCCATGCATCACGTTGCGTCCCAGCACCGAGTGGACCGAGACGGTGGACGCCGGCTGGAACGTGCTCGTCGACCTCGACGCGGCGGCAGCGCTCGCCGCGCTCGCGCGCAGGCCGCCGCGCGAGCGCCCATCCCTGTACGGCGACGGGCACGCTGGAGAGCGGATCGTCGCGGCACTTACACTGCGCTTCGCATGACCTCGTCCGAGCAGCCAAGCCGGCCGCCTGTGAGAATCGGCGTGGCCGGCCTCGGCTACTGGGGGCCGAACCTCGCTCGCAACTTCCAGTCGATCGCCGACTGCGAGCTGACGTGGTGCTGCGATCACTCCGAGGAGTCGCGAGCGCGCGTCGCCGGCCGGTTTCCCGGCGTGCGGATGGCCGACCAGCTCGACCAGCTGCTCGAGGATCCGTCGCTCGATGCGATCGTGCTGTCGACGCCGGTGTCGACGCACGCCGAGCTGGCCGTGCGCGTGCTCGAGGCGGGCAAGCACTGCTTCGTCGAGAAGCCGCTCGCGCAATCGGTGGCGGACGCCGAGCGCGTCGTCGCGGCGGCGCAGGCGAGCGGCAAGGTGCTGATGGTCGGCCACCTGCTCGAGTATCACCCCGGCCTGCAACGGCTCAAGGAGCTGGCCGACTCGGGCGAGCTCGGCGACCACATCTACTACATCTACGGGAACCGTCTGAACCTCGGCAAGCTGCGGGCGGACGAGAACGCGCTGTGGAGCCTCGGTGCGCACGACGTATCGGTCGTCCTGCACCTGGCCGGCGAGGAGCCGTCGGAGTGCGTCGCGCACGGCGAGTCCTACGTTCGTGCCGGCATCGAGGACGTCGTCTTCTGCTTCCTGCGCTTCCCGTCAGGGCTCTCGGCCCACCTTCATCTGTCGTGGCTTGACCCGCACAAGGAGCGCCGGTTCACTGTCGTCGGCTCGCGCCGGATGGCGACCTTCGACGACATGGCCGTCGAGGGCAAGCTGACCGTTTACGACAAGGGTTTCGACGAGGACTCGAGCAGCTACGGCGAGTACATCACCAGGACAGGCGACATCTTCTGCCCGCGCATCTCCAACGCCGAGCCGCTGCGGATCGAGTGCGAGCACTTCATCGAATGCATCCGCGATCGCCGGCGCCCGCGGTCCGACGGCGAGAGCGGATTGCGCGTCGTCCGCGTGCTCGAGCAGCTGCAGCACTCGCTCCAGAAGGCGGCTGTCGCCCGTGGCTGACGCACACGTGGACCCGGGTGCGCGGCTGGCCGATGACGTCTCGGTTGGGCCGTTCGCGGTGATCGCCGACGGCGTCACCGTCGGCGCCGGCTCGACGATCGGAGCGGGGGCCGTGATCGGGGCCGGGACTCAGCTCGGCGACGGTTGCGTGATCGAGAACGGGGCGACGCTCGGCAAGCACCCGCGGCTGCGGCCGGGCTCCAGCGCCGCCGGCTCGCCCCTGTCGCCGCTCGTTCTCGACGCGGGCGTGACGGTCTGCTGCGGAGCCGTTGTCTATGCCGGCAGCGAGATCGGCCGCTCGGCGATCATCGGCGATCAGTCCCAGGTCCGCGAACGCGTCAAGATTGGCACCGGTACCGTCGTCGGCCGCGCGTCGTGCGTCGATTTCGCCGCGACCGTCGGCGACCGGGTCCTGATCCAGACCGGCGTGTACGTGACGGGCGGCTCGCTGGTCGAGGACGACGTGTTCCTCGGGCCCGGCGTGACCACGACCAACGACCACGCGATGGGACGCCATCCCGCCGGTGAAGCGCTGCTCGGCCCGGTATTCCGACGGGCATGCCGCATCGGCGGCGGCGCCGTGCTCGTCCCCGGCGTCGAGATCGGCGAGGAGGCGTTCGTCGCCGCCGGGGCGCTCGTCACCCGCGACGTCGGGCGCCGCGAGGTGGTGATGGGCGTTCCCGCCCGCGTCGTGCGCGAGGTGCCCGACGGCGATTTGCTCGAGCGCTGGCCGTAGCCGCACTCCGGTCGCCGCCGTGAGACGATCCGTGGGCGAACCGATCACAACGAGGAGGACACGATGGAGACCTGGGACATCAGGTCATTGGCGATCGAGGCTCACAAGCCGCAGGTCCTGCGATCCGACGCCGAGACGCGCGCGATCGCGATCCACCTGCTGGCCGGCGAGGAGCTTCAGGAGCACCAGGTGCACGAGCGCGCCTATCTGCTCGTCGCGGAGGGTGAGATCGAGGTCTCCGACGGAAGCCAGGCCGTCTCGGGCGGCCCCGGCTTCCTTTCGCACTTCGAGCCGGCGGAGCGTCACGCGGTCAAGGCGATCACCGATTCACTGCTCGTGTTGGTGCTGTCTCCGTGGCCGGGGGAGGGCCATCCATCGCGCACGGCGGCGTGAGCCGAGCGACCGGGTGACGGCCGCCGGCCGGGCGTAAGTGACGGCCGCAGGCCGCCGGGCCCGTCGGGCGCGGATCAGACTGCGGCCGGCTTGATCAGACTGCGGCCGGCTTGCCGGCCCCGAACAGGTCCTCGCCGGCTGCGGTCAGGATCACCTGATCCCGGGCCGGGCCGACGCCGATCAGCCCGATCGGCACGTTCACGAAGTCGGCGATGAACTGCAGGTACTCGCGCGCGGCCGGCGGCAGGTCCTCCTCGTCGCGGCACGCGGTCAGGTCCTCGCTCCACCCGGGCAGCTCGATGTATTCGCCGCGGGCGTGATGCAGCACCGTCTGGTGGTAGGGGAAGTGATCGAACTCCGCGCCCTCGGGGCCGCGGTAGCGCGTGCAGACGCACACGGTGTCCATCCCGGACAGCACATCGAGCTTGGTCACGGCCAGCGCCGTCATCGAGTTCAGCCGCGCGGCGTATCGGAGCGCCACGAGGTCGAGCCAGCCAACGCGTCGCGCGCGTCCGGTGGTCGTGCCGTATTCGCCTCCGCGCTCGCGGATCTCGTCGGCGATTGGACCCTCGAGCTCGGTCGGGAACGGGCCCGCGCCGACGCGCGTTCCGTACGCCTTCGTCACTCCCCACACCTCGTCGATGTCCTTCGGTCCGATCCCGGCTCCGATGCAGGCGGCGCCGGCGACCGGATTCGAGGAGGTGACGAACGGATAGGTCCCGTGGTCGATGTCGAGCAGCGCGCCCTGCGCGCCCTCGAACAGGACCACCTTGCCGGCGTCGAGCATGTCCAGCACGAGCGTGCTCGTATCGGCGATGAACGGCGCCAGGCGGTGGCCGTAGGTGAGGTACTCCTCGGTCATCGTCTGCAGGTCGAGTCGCGGATCCTTCGCGTAAGGTCGCAACGAAAGCCGCTTGGGGTCGAGTGCGGCGATGATCTTCTTCTTCAGGATCTTCTCGTCGAGCAGGTCCTGGACGCGGATCCCGAGCCGGGCGGCCTTGTCCGCATAGCACGGACCGATACCCCGGCGGGTGGTCCCGATCTCGAGCTTGCCGAGCTTCGCCTCGCCCGCGTGGTCGAGCATCATGTGGTAGGGCATGATCAAGTGCGCGTTGGCCGAGATTCGCAGCGATGTGATGTCGACGCGGTTGCGGCGCAGGCCGTCGAGCTCTTCGTTCAGCACCTTCGGATCGATCACGACGCCGTTGCCGATCACGCACAGCTTGCCGCCGTGCAGGATCCCCGACGGGATCAGGTGGAGCTTCCACGTCTTGCCGTCGCGGACGATCGTGTGACCTGCGTTGTTGCCACCCTGGAAGCGGACGACGGCGTCCGCCTGCTCGGCGAGCAGGTCGGTCACCTTTCCCTTGCCTTCGTCGCCCCACTGGGCGCCGACGATCACGATTCCCGGCATACGGTTTCAGTGTACGCGGGGCCGGGGCGTCGAAAGCCCACTGCGTCGGCGTCCGCCGAGCGTCTGCACGCGGCTCACCCCGAGCACGGATCCTCGGCCGTGGGCGGGCGCAGCCGGCCGCGCTGCTCGAGCCCGTCGATCACCTGCTGCGCGCCCTCGGGCGCCGTGCACTCGGCCGTGCGGACCGTGATCTCCGGCGCGTCGGGTGGCTCATAGGGCGAGTCGATCCCGGTGAAGTCGCGCAGCTCGCCGCGCCGCGCCCTGCGGTAAAGGCCCTTTGGGTCGCGCTCCTCGGCGACCGCCAGGGGTGCGTCGACGAACACCTCGACGAACTCGGCGGGGTCGAACAGCAACCGCGCCATCCGGCGTTCGGCCCGGAAGGGACTGATGAATGAGACGAGCACGATCAGGCCGGCGTCGACCATCAGATGTGCCAGCTCGGCGACGCGACGGATGTTCTCGACGCGGTCCGCCTGGGAGAAGCCGAGATCGGAGTTGAGCCCATGGCGCACGTTGTCGCCGTCCAGCAGATAGGTGTGATGGCCGCGATCGTGCAGCTCGCCCTCGACCAGGTTGGCGATCGTTGACTTCCCTGCTCCCGACAGCCCGGTCATCCACACGACCGCCGGCTGCTGACACAGACTCAGCGAGCGCTCGTGCTTGTCGATCGTCAGCGCCTGCCAGCGAACGTCTCGATCCCGACGCAGCTTGCAGTTGATCAGTCCCACGCCGAGCGTCGCCCCGGTGATGTCGTCGATCATCCTGAAGCCGCCGGCCTGCCGGTTGCGCGGAGCCGGGTCGAATGCGATCGCCTGGCTCAGCTCGATCTCGCACACCCCGACCTCGTTGCGCTCGAGCTTGGTCGCGGCCAGGTGCTCGAGCGAGTCGAGATCGAGCTTGTACTTCAGCGGCGTGACCCTCCCGGTCAGCGTGCCGGCGCCTCGCTGCACGAAGTAGCTGCGACCGCGGAGCATCGGCTTCTCGCCGAGCCACACGACTGTCGCCTCGATCTGGCTCGCGACCTCGGGCGACGGCCCAGGGTCGGACGGCGGCTCGCGCTCGACCGCGACAGACTCGAGGTAGTCGACCACCGTCGGGCCGGCGTAGCCGGGCAGCTCGTCGCTACGGGCGCGGATGTTGTCGCCCTCAAGGGCGGAGGCTGGCAGGCACGTGACCTGCTCGAGCCCGGCGCCGGTCGCCGACTGCCGGAAGTTCCCCTCGAGCTCGGCGAACCGCGCAAGCGAGTAGCCGGCGAGGTCCATCTTCGTGAACACGACCGCGACGTGGGCGACGCCCAGCAACTGGACCAGATGCGTGTGCCGCCGCGCCTGGGAGAGGTCAGCCTCGCTCGCGTCGACCACGATCAGAGCGCAGTCCGCGGTCGCAGCACCGAGTACCAGCGCTCGCGTCCCCGGCCGATCGGCATCGGTCGCGGCCACCACGGTGAAGCGGCGCGCGGCGGTCGCGATGCATCTGCCCTCGGGTGCCCCGTGGCTGGACGCGCCCGGTTCCGGGGTGCAGTCGCCGAGCAGCGTGTCGACCAGCGTCTGGACGCCGCTGCCGGCAGCCCCAAGCACGATCAGGCGCAGCGGCCCGTCGTCCAAGTGATGGCTCGACGGCGGTTGGTCCCCCGCCAGCCCTTCCCGTATTCCTCGCGGCTCGTGCAACACACCTTCCCTAACCAGGCGGGGCAAGCGAGCCCCGCCAACGCCGCGACGATACCGGGGACGCGAGCACCGGGCGCAGGACTTGTGGCGCGCATCCACTCCTGCTAGCGGCCGTCGCCCGCTTCTGCCAGCGGCCGGCCGCCTGCCGGCCGCCGCTTCGTCAGGCGAACCGCAGCCGGTAGCGCCGCGCCGGGGCCGCCGGCCTGGCGGTCTGCTCGGCGTAGGTTCCGAGCAGGCTCAGCAGGTGGATTGTCGGGCGGAACGGGTCGGCGATCGCGGACCGGTCGTGCAGAGACAGCGCCGCGTGGAGCTCGCCGTCGACCTCGGCTAGCAGCAGCGGCTTGGGTGGGACGCGCTCAGCGCTGTCGAGGGCCGCGAGGCGCAGCAACGCGGGTTCGTCGTCGGCGTAGGCGGGGCGGATCGTGATGGCGGCGGCGGTGGTGTTCATGTCCTCACTGTGCGCTCCAGCAGGCATAAATGCAAATAGGGGTTTGCTGGATGGGGTATAACCATTCGTCATGTTGGACACGAGGCGTCTGCGGATCCTCTGTGAGGTTGCTCGCCAGGGATCGTTCTCTGCCGCGGCGGCTGAGCTCGGCTACACCCAACCGGCGATCTCGCGGCAGATTGCAACGCTCGAGGCCGAGGTTGGCACGCTGCTGGTCCGCCGCGTCCCGCAGGGCGCGGTGCTGACCGACGCCGGCCGTCTGCTCGTCTCGCGCGGTGAGGCGATCCTCGCGCGGCTGGCCGACGTCGAGCTCGAGCTCAAGGCACTCGCCGGCCTCGACGGCGGTCAGCTCCGAATGGCGTCGTTCGCGTCGGCCGCAGCCTCGGTGCTGCCGCTCGCGATCGCCGAGTTCCGCCGGCGGCATCCGGCGATCGAGATCAACGTGGTGATGGCCGATCCGATCGAATCGCTGCCGCGCCTGCGGGCCGGCGAGCTCGACCTCGCGATCTCGCACGATCCGATCACCGCCGCCGATGCGATCGGCGACGGCGACCCGGCCGGCTTCGAGGTCGTGCACCTGTTCGACGATCCGATGTACGTCGCGCTGCCGCTCGGCCATTCACTCTCTGGCTCCGACCCGCTCGAGCTCGCGAGCTTCGCCGACGATCCCTGGATGCTGGCGACGACCAACTCGTGCCCGGACTCCATGCTGTTCCTGAGGGCCTGTCACGATGCCGGCTTCGAGCCCCAGATCGCGTTCCAGAACGATGACTACCCGGCGATCCTCGGGTTCGTCGCCGCCGGGGTCGGGGTCGCGCTCGTGCCTGACATGGTCGCCCGCGGCGTCCGCGACGACGTCGTCATCCGGAGGCTCGAGCCGCAGGCGCCGTCGCGACCGATCCTCGCCGTGTTCCCGGCCGGCTACCGCTCGGCTGCCGCCGCCGCGATGCTCGACGTCCTGCTCGAGGTCAGTCACGCGTGGATCGCCAAGCGTCCCGTCTTGACTCCGGCCTGAGCCGGGTTAACTTGTCTCCGATGGAGCACGACCCAGATACCGACGAGCTGGCCGAGGCGCAACGCAAGCGCGAGGAGGCAGAGCATGCCCAGGCGCGCGAGTCGCTCGACGAGCACGAGACGGCGCAGCACGAACGGCGGGCCGAGAAGGCGCGATACCTGCGGGAGAAGCTCGAGGAACGCGCCGAGTCGGAGCGTCGCGTCGACGACTGAGACGGCTCCGTTCAGGCGGAGCGGCGATCCATGCGCCGGTCGTAACCGATCAGCGGCAGCTCGTCACACATCTCCGTCAGCCGCGAGACGGTCCGTTCGGTGATCTGCTGGCACAGAGCCTCACGGTCGAGGATGTTGGTCGTGATCACGATCGAACGCGTGTCCTCGTAGCGCGCGTTGACGATCGAGTAGAGCTCCTCGAGCACCCAGTCGGTGGTCCGCTCGGCGCCGACGTCGTCGATGTGGAGCAGGTCGACGGCGGTCAGGCGGTCGAGCAGATCGACGTGTGAGCGCTCGGCGCGATGGGTGTCGCGGATCTCGTTGAGCAAGCGTGGCAGCGAGTAGATCGCGACCGATCTCCCGGCCTTCAGCGCCGCATTGGCGACCAGCATCGCGAGCGTCGTCTTCCCGGTGCCGACCGGTCCCATGAACCACAGCCCGTGGCCCTTATCGAGCTGCTCGTCGATCGCGCCGGCGAACCGTCTTGTCGCGGCCACGATCTGCGGATCGATCTCGGTCACCGGGGGGCGGTCGAAGCTGACGTCGCGGTAGCGCCGCGGAATCACCGCGGACAGGCTCCGCGCCTTGCGCTGCGCGATCACCTGCGGCCGGCAGCGGCAGTCGTAGGCGGTGTTCGTGTCCTCGTCGTAGAGCAGGCCGCTTCCATCGCAGAGGCCGAACGGGCAGTCGCTCATCACGCGAACCGCTCGCCGGCGTAGTTCATGAACCGCGGGTACTCATGCTGGAAGGTCAGCACCACGTCACCGACCGGACCGTTGCGGTGCTTGGCGATGATGATGTCGGCCTCGCCGGGTCGCTCGGACTCGTCCTTGAGGTAGTACTCCTCGCGATAGATGAACATGACGAGGTCGGCGTCCTGCTCGATCGCGCCGCTCTCGCGCAGGTCCGACAGGATCGGCTTCTTGTCGCCGCCGCGCTGCTCGACCGCGCGGCTCAGCTGCGACAGCGCGATCACCGGGACGTCCAACTCGCGCGCGAGGCCTTTCAGCCCTCGCGAGATCTGGCTGACCTGTTCGACGCGGCTCTCGACCCGTCCCTCGTGCCGCATCAGCTGCAGGTAGTCGACGATGATCAGCCCGAGGCCGCCCTCGAGCTGATGATGCAGACGACGCGACTTGGCGCGGACCTCGAGCACGCCCGTGTCGCTCGAATCGTCGACGAACAGCGGCGCATCGGCGAGCCGCTGGCAGGCCTCGAGGATCTTTGGCCAGCGCGCCTCGGCCACCTTGCCGCGCCGCAGCTCCTCGCCCTTGATCTTGGCCTGCGAGGCGACGAACCGCTGGGCCAGCTCGGACTCCGACATTTCGAGCGAGAACAGCGCCACCGGGTGCCCGGCCAGCACCGCGTTCTCGGCGATGTTCGCGACCAGCGCCGACTTTCCCATCGATGGCCGGGCGGCGATCACGATCAGGTTGCCCGCCTGGAAGCCGCCGGTCATACCGTCCATGTCCTTGAACCCCGACGGCGTCCCGGTCAGCGAGGTCTTCGCAACCGACAGTCGGTGAAGCTTGTCGGTCTCCTCGTGGAGGATGTCGGCGATCGTCCGGATTCGCTTCTGCCGATCATCGTGCGCGACCTCGAGCATCATCCGCTCGGCCCGCTCTACCAGGTCGCGGGCCGGGGCCTCACGGCCGAGCACGCTCGCCTGGATCTCGTAGGACGCCGTCAGCAGCGCGCGCTTCTGCGCGTCATCGCGAACGATGCGACCGTACTCGCGCGCGTGGCCAGCGGCCGGAACCCAACCGGCGAGCTCCTCGATCATCTCCGGACCGCCGACCTCGTCGAGCTTGCCGCGCTCGCGCAGCACCTCGGCCACGGTCAGGTGATCGATCTTGCGATCGGTGTTGTGCAGCTCGACCATCGCCGCGAACACAGCCCCGTGCTGCTCGCGGTAGAAGTGCTCCGGGCGCAGGTGCTCCTCGACCAGCAGCGAGTACAGATGGCGGTCATCGAGCAGCACCGCGCCGAGCACCGACCGCTCGGCGTCGAGGTTGTGCGGCGGAACCGAGATCGTCTGGACGGCGCTCATGGCTCGGCCGAGTCTAGGTCCGTGTGCGGCGTCAGCAGAGAACCTTTCCCGCAACCAGCGAGCGATTCCCCGAGCCTCCTCGGCGGGCGTCCGAGAGGCGTCCAGGAGCAGCCGTCAGCGAGTCGTGCGGAGCGTCAGGACAGCAGCCGCTACAGCCGTCAGGCGGCGACGACGATGGTCTTGACCGCGGCGGTCACGCCGTCGCTGACCTCGACCACCACCATGTACGTCCCGACGTTCCGGATCGGCTCCTCGAGGTGGACCTTGCGCCGGTCGACCCGAATTCCCCTGGCGTCGCGAATCGCGTCGGCGATGTCCTGCGTCGTCACAGAGCCGAACAGCCGTCCGTCATCGCCCGCCTGCTGCGGGATCGTGAGCACCGTGCGACCGAGCAGGGCTGCATTCTCCCTGGCCCGGTCCTCGGCCTCCTGCTGGGCCCGCTCCGCCGTCTCCCGTCGCTTCGTCGCAGCCGCGATCGAGCCCCTCGTCGCGGGCTCGGCGAGCTTGCGAGGCAGCAGGTAATTGCGGAGATAGCCGGCGGACACATCGACGACGGTCCCGCGCTCGCCGAGCGTTTCCACGTCCTCGATCAGGATCGCCTGCGGCACGGCGCCAGCCCTCTCAGCGGTCGCGATCGCGGTCGCGGTCGCGACCGCGATCGCTCCTCTCGCTGCCGCCTTCGGCGACGTAGGGCAGGAGCGCGAGCTCGCGTGCACGCTTGACCGCGCGCGCGACCTGGCTCTGGTGGCGACGGCAGGCGCCCGTGATCCGCCGGGAGCGGATCTTGCCGCGCTCGGAGATGAACCGGCGCAGCGCCGAGATGTCCTTGTAGTCGACCTGATCGACCTTGTCGCGGCAGTACGGGCACGGCTTACGCCGGCCCGAAGTCGGGCCGCCCTTCCTGTCGCGCCGTCGAGTTGGTCGTCTACGTTGCTTTGCCACGGGAAATACTCTAGCTCGGGTTTTCGCTCAGCCTGCTCAGAACGGGATGTCGTCCTCGGAGGCTCCGCCGCCGACCTGCGCGGTCTCGAAGTCGCCGGTGTCGATCGGAACGTCGCTCTCAGTGGCACGCACGCCGCTGGAGAAACCGTTCCCACTGCCAGCGTCTTCGCGCCCGCCGAGGAACTGCACGGTATCGGCGATGATATCGATCGACTCGCGCTTCTGTCCGTCCCTCTCCCACTGACTCCATTCGAGTCGTCCGTCGATCGCCACCGGGCGCCCCTTCCGCAGGTACTGGCTGCAGCTCTCGGCCTGGCGGCCGAAGACGGTCACGCGGAAGTAGTTGGGCTTCTCCTCCCAGTTCCCCTCACTGTTCTTGCGCCGAGTGTTGACCGCGACGCCAAGCTTGCAGATCGAGAGGCCGCCGTTGGTGGCGCTCAGTTCCGGGTCGCGCGTCAAGTTGCCGGTTAGCACGACTCTGTTGATGTTCATGCCGGGGCTCCCTTCAGGACGTTTTCAAAGCTTGTGGCGAGTCTAGGCCTGCTCCAGACGTCAACCCCGGTTCTCCCCGGAAAATGGGCTGAAACGTTGCAGATCCGTTCATGGTTGGCAGATGCCGGCACGGTTTCGTCACGGTTGGGTTGGGTCGCGGGTGCGGGGCGGAGCGGGGTGGGCGAGGTCGCGGGTGCGGGGTGGGCGAGGTTGCGGGGCGGGTGCGGGGCGGGCGAGGGAGATGCGGACGCGTTCGGTCGCGGTGGCCCGGCGGCCGCCCGCGCGACGCTCGCCTACGCCTCGAGCTCGGCTTCGCCGCCGACGGAGGCGGGGGCCGAGGGCGCCGCCGCGACCGCTGGCGCGAGCACCGGCGGAGGCGTGTCGGGCGCCGGCGGCATGCCCGGCAGGACCTTGATGATCCGGAAGCGAAGCACGCCGTCGTCGATCTTCAGGCTGTGTGAAAGCGACTCCAGCAGCGCGGGCGGGCCCGAGAACTGGAGTAGGTGATAGTCGGCTTCGGCCTGATGGTCGATCCGGAACGTGAGCGGGCGCCGCCCCCAGTCGTCGCGCCGCTCGATCGAGCCGCCGCCGGCCGGAATCGCCGCCTCGACGTCGGCAAGGACCTTCGCGCGCTCCTCGTCCGGCGCGGCCGTCGAGAGCAGCAGCATCAGGTCGTAGATGGGGGGGTTTTCAGGCATAGTCGCATCGCCCCGGGGGCGGCGGCCGACTATAGCAACGGGTGGTCGTCGTGGCCGGGCTCTAAGCTCGGGCCCCGGTCCTGCACGGCCGGCATATCACTCTCGCTGACGGCTCGATCTTGCCCACCCACCCGAAGGACGGACTGGCGATTCTCGCGTTCCCGGCCCTCGCCGACTGGGAACGGTGGCTCGAAACCGAGGCCGAGCAGTCTGCCGGTGTGTGGCTGAAGATCGCCAAGAAGGGCGCCGACAGCCCGACCGTGACGTATGCCGAGGCGCTCGGCGCGGCGCTCTGCTTCGGGTGGATCGACGGTCAGAAGGCGGCGCACGACGCCAGTCACTGGCTACAGCGGTTCACGCCTCGAAATCCTCGCAGCAGGTGGTCTCAGCTGAACGTCGAGAGGGCGCAGGAGCTGATCGAGCAGGGGCGAATGCGCCCGGCCGGACTTCGGCAGGTCGAAGCAGCGCGATCGGACGGCCGCTGGGAGGCGGCCTACGAGTCCCAGAGCCGGGCCACCGTTCCGCCTGATTTCGGGCGCGAACTAGACCGCAGCCCGAAGGCGCGCGCGTTGTTCGAGACGCTGAACGGCGCCAACCGTTACGCGTTCATCTACCGCATCAACTCGGCCAAGCGCCCCGAAACGCGTGCGGCCCGGATCGCACGGTTCGTCGAGATGCTCGAGCAGGGCAGGACGTTCTACTGAGCCTGCAGCGGGCTGGCGGCGTCAGCCAGGCCCTTCTTGCGGATGTCCTCAAGCTGCTCGTCGACCCAGTCGCCGGGGTTGCGAGCGGTGACGATTGACTGCAGTCCGTGGAGGCGCCGCTCGCGCTCCTCGTGCGGCATCGTCAGCGCGGCGTGGATCGAGTCGGCCAGCTCCTGGATGTCGAACGGGTTCACCGACAGCGCGTACTCGCCGAGCTCCTCATGGGCGCCGGTGTTCTCCGACAGGATCGAGACCCCGGCGCGCTCGTTGACCATCGGTCCCTCCTTCGCGACCAGGTTCATCCCGTCGAACATCGCGTTGACCATCAGCACGTCGTAGTGCTTGTAGGCGGCCACCGCCTCCTCGAGATCGTCACGGAGCTTGAGCTGGATCGGCATCCAGTCGGGCGAGCCGTGCCGGTGGTTGACGACGGCGACGACGGCCTCGATCCGCTCGAGATATTCCGCGTACTCGGGGACATCGGTACGCGATGGCATCAGCTGGGCAATGAACGTCACCTTCTCGCGAAACTCGGGGTGCTGCTCGAGGAACACGTCGAACGCGCTGAAGCCGCGCAACACGTTCTTCGACAGGTCCGCGCGATCGACACGCAGGATCAGGTGATCGCGGCGGCGGCGCAGGAGCTCGTCCTCGAACTGGCGCGTACGCTCGCGCGCGGCGACGGCCTGGACGGCGTGGCAGTCGATCGGCAACGGGTAGTCACGGACCCACACCTCGCGACCCTCGCAGTGGATCACACCGGCCTTGCGGTCGACCTCGTAGCCGAACAGATCCTCGCAGCACTGCAGGAAGTTGCGCCGGTAGGAGCGTGTATGAAAGCCGACGATGTCGTTCGACAGGATCCCCGCGTAGAGGTCGTGCCTGATCATCGAGGGCAGCACGCGCCAGGAGTCCGACTGGCTCCACGGGATGTGGACGAAGTGATGCAGGAAGGCGTCGGGCCGAGCTCTCCGGATCAGGCCGGGCAGCGTGTAGAGGTGGTAGTCGTGGACCATCACGACCGGGCGTTCGACCCCCTCGATCTCTTCGATCACGGCCCGGGCGAGGTCCTCGTTGACGGCGTTATATCCGAACTCGAAGGCCTCGGTCTCGTTGCGCCGGATGTCCGGCGCGTTGGACAGATCCCAGAGGTAGTGCTGGATGAACCACAGCATCGGGTTGGCCATGATGTTGTAGAAGCGGTCGTAGGCCTCGGGGTCGGAGGCCACGAGCTTGACCCGGTACTCGCCTCCACCCGGAGCCCGGACGGGGAACGGCTCACCGCCGTGCTGCTCGGCGACGCGGACGTCCTCCTCGGTCATCGCCGATGCGATCCAGGTCACGTCGCGGTGACTCGCGAGCCCGATCAGGGCGGTGACCAGGCCGCCCGTCCCGCGCCGCACCTCGCCATCGGGCTCGAACGTCACCGGGCCGCGATTCGAGACCAGTACGAGCGGCGCGCGAGACATCGCCAACGCGCTCGCTAGGCCCCGAGCTGTTCGAACAGCTCGAGCCAGTCGCGCAACAGTCGCGGCGTCAGGAACCGCCGCCTGGCTGCCTCCTTGCCCGCTCGCCCCAGCCGCTTGCCCAGCCCCGGATCTTTGAGGATCTCGATCGCTCGCTGGGCGCATTCCTCGACGGTCTCCACCAGGAAGCCGGACTCGCCATCGGTGACCTGCAGGGGGATCCCCCCGACATCACCGCCGATGAACGGCCTCGCCTTCCAGATCGCTTCGGTCACGGTCAGTCCGAATCCTTCCCGCTTTGACTTCTGAATCACCACGTCGCAATGGGATTGAAACGCATTGACCTCGATCGCCCCAACATTGTTGAGGTTGTTGAGGATATGGATATCGGGATCGCCGTCAGCGTGGGCGACGGTCGCATTGAAGTAGTCCCAGCCCTCGGGATCGTCGGTGGCCATCGAGCCGACCAGGGCGAGTTGGACGTCCGGGATCTCCGCCTTGACGATTCGATATGCGTCGATCACTCCGAGCGGATCCTTCCAGGGATCGAAGCGCGAGACCTGGCACAGCAGCGGGCGGTCGACGTCGATCCCGAACTGCCCGCAGATATAGACCGCGTCCTCGGGCGAGAACGCCATGTTCTTCGGCGCCAGCGGATCGATCGCCGGCGGCACGATATGGGCCCTTCCGTCAACGCCCGGCGGGGCGTACTGCGGCATGTGAAACACAGCCGCCTGATACGGGTCGAGCACAGGCAGCAGGCGCTCGAGCGTTTCCGGGTTCGGCGTCGACAGGTCGATGTGGCAGCGCCAGACCCACTTGCGCGCTTTTTCGCCGACGAGCGAGGCGAGGGCGGCAGGCTGGGGGTCGTGGACGATGCAGACATCCCAGCCGTCAGACAGCTCCTTGGCGTTGATCTCGTTGAAGCGTCGCCACGTCGTCCACTGCTCCTCGGTCAGGTTCTGGGGGTTGCCCTGTAGGGCATTGTGCATCACCTTGGTCGCGTTGAAGAACTCCTCGCGGCCGTAGATCACCTGCCACTCGCACTCGAGCCCGACATCGATCATCAGCGGCACGAGCGTGTACAGGATCTCGGACACACCGCCGCCGAACGCAGTCGCCGACACGTGCAGGATGCGCTTGCCCTTGAGCCGTTCCGCGCGCTCGCGGATCTCGTCCACGAGCGGACGGCCAACGAGGCTCGCGTAATCGGCGAGGTACTTGTGGGCTACGGAGACGGGCTGGAGCATGGGTCAGGCGGCGGACCGCAGCCGCACCATATCGACACCTGTGCGGCGTGCGCCGCAGGGGGGTGACGCACCATATCGACACCTGTGCGGGGTGCGCCGCAGGGGGGCGAACGGGTATGGAGCGGCGGGTCATCACCGGCGTCCCAGGGGTTGGGCGTAGGCGGGTGTGGTGGGTGGTCGTGGCCGTCAACGTGACCTTCGACACCGGCCGAAGCGCGAGGGCCACGTTCACGGCGCCCACGGCCGTCAACGTGACTTTCGTCCCTGGCGGCGGCGCGAGGTTCACGTTGACCGGCGTCCTCCGCCCGCGCGCCCCTCGTGCAACACCCGGTCCTCCGCCGCGCCCTTCGCACAACACCCTCCGCCGCGCGCCCGCCGCCACCGACACCCCAGAGGCCCCGCCGCGACAGCACCCCCTACCCCCCTGCCTTCAACCTCCTGATCCCCTCGTCGACCGCCCGTACGAGCTTCGCGTGCAGTTCGGCATTCGAGGCCGAGATCGAGGACATCTGGAACTCGTGTCCGGAGCCGAGCAGGCGGTGGCGGTCCAGTGGCTCGCCCCAACCGTCGCTGACGACGCCGCCGGCCTCGCGCAGGCACAGCCACGGCGCGGCGAGGTCGTAGGGGGAGTTGTTGAGGATCTGGCCGCCGCCGACGCGCTCGAACTCGGCCCTCATCCCGGGGACGTCGTCGACCATCCGTGAGCCGACCTCGATCACCGCGTCCAGCTGGCCGGTCGCGACCCGCGTCATCGAGAACGCCTGGGAGCCCAACTCGAACGTCCCGCCGCCGACCGAGGAGGCATCGATCAGCTCGGCCAGTACCGCGACGGTCGCGCGCGCCGGCCGGCCACGGAACCCGTAGGACCAGAACAGGCGCCCGATGTCGGTGCTCGAGCTGACCGCAACCTCGCGGCTCGACCTGATCCCCTGATCGCGGACGGCGACGAACCAGTCGCCGGTCTTGATCTCCACCACGCAACCGACCTCGAGATCGGCCATCGTCGGTTCGGAGTCGGCCAGCGGTGCGAGCGCGACAGCGACACACGCGGACTCGAGCCCGGCCATCGCCGGCCGGGTGCCATCGATCGGGTCGACAATCAACACGTGCGTCGCGTCGTCGGCCGCGACCAGCCCTCGATCCTCGGAGTAGAACGCCATCCGCGGGGCTCGTTCGGCCACGAACTCGGCCAGTGCCTGCTCGGCGATCGCGTCGACGGCGAACGTGATGTCGCCGCCGGCGCCGTCGCCCGCGTGCCTGCGACCGGCGTACGAGCCGAGCGACGGCAGGACCACCTCGCGCAGTTGCTGCGCGAGGGCCAGGGCTAGTTCGTCGCGGCGTTGGGAGAGCTGGCTCACTGTCGTCATTGTGAAGCCACGGCCGCGGCGCCGTGAGGCCCGCCCGTGACTTCGCCCCGCAACCGCACCAAAAACCGCTCCGACCCAGGCCGCGGTCTAGGTCGGTAGCTCGAGCGTGAAGACCGTGTCCCCGGGCCGTGAATCGACGCGCAGGTTTCCCGCCATCCGCTCGGCCAGCTCGCTGGCGATCGCGAGCCCGAGCCCCGAGCCCTGCGCATCGTCGGCCGTGAAGAACGGCTCGAAGATCCGCTGCAAGGCGTGGTTCTCGATGCCCTCGCCGTTGTCGCGGACGGCCAGCCGGATGTGGCCGTCCTCGCGCGCGGCGGTGACGACGATCTGGGTGCCTGAGGGCGTGTGGGTGAGCGCGTTGTCGATCAGGATCCGCATGATCTGTGCGACTCGTACGGGGTCGCAGACCGCCTCGATCCGCCTCGCTGCGAGCCGCAGCTCGATGCGCGAGTCGTGCTGGGCGAGGGTCGGCTCGAACTCACCCGAGACCGACCGCGTCAGCTCGCCGAGGTCGACCTCCTCGGTCCGCAGCTCGAGCGAGCCGGCTTCGAGCTTGGACAGGTCGAGCAGGTCGACCGACAGCTTGCGCAGTCGCTCGACCTGGCTGCGGACCTGGCCGAGGAACCGGCGTCGCGTCTCTGGGTCGAGGTCCTCGTCCTCGAGCAGCTCGACGAACCCGCTGAGCGAGAAGATCGGCGTGCGGAGTTCGTGCGAGGCGGTTGCGATGAACTTCTTGCGCGCGGACTCGAGCTGGGCGAGCTGGCGCTGCATCTCGTTGAAGGCGACCGCGAGCTGGCCAAGCTCGTCGCTCGAGTCGACCTTGATCGAGTGCTCGAAGTCGCCGGCGGCGATCTGCTCGGCGGCCCGTTCGAGCCGCTTGACCCGCTGCGCGAGGGCGCGCGCCACCAAATAGCCACCGACGAGCGCGAGCAGTAGCGCGATCCCGCCTGCGACGAGGATCTCGTGGCGGACGACGGCGACGTTGCGGACCACCGCCGAGACCGGCGCCGAGTAGACGATCACGCGGGTGACGCGCCCCTGGTAGAAGACCGGGTAGGCGGCCTCGGCGACCGTCCCGACCCGCGTCGACTCGGTGCCGGTCACCAGCCGCCCGCTCGATATCGCCTGGAAGGCGACGGGGAAGTGCAGCGGCGCGGTCGCAATCCCGTTCGAGTCCGCCTGCGTGGCCAGCTGCGGGCCGCCGGGAAGGATCGCGACCGAGACCGACAGCAGCGTCACGCGATCGCTCGACCGTGCGGCCGCCAGGTTGACCAGGCCCTGGATCTGGGCCGCCGGGGTCGCAGTGCCGACCGTGCGGCCGATCGCGCCGGAGTAGCGACGTGCCGATGCCGCCAGCTGGGACAGCTGCTCGTTGACCAGGCGTGTGCGGAGCCCGGGCGCGACCGAGAGGTAGAGCGCACCGATCGAGATGAACGTGATCCCGAAGAAGACGAGCGCGAGCTTGTGCAGGAGCGACAGGCGGACGTTCACGCGGCGCTAGCACTCCGTGTCGCGGAAGCGATAGCCGACGCCGCGCACGGTGAACAGATACTCGGGGTCCTTCGGATCGCTCTCGATCTTTTCCCGCAGATGCCTGATGTGGACGTCGATCGTGCGCGGGTCGCGGTACGCGGAGTCGCCCCAGATCCGCGCGAGCAACATGTCCCGGGTGAACACCCGGCCCGGGGCGCGGGCAAGCGCGGCCAGGATCTCGAACTCCACGAACGTCAACTGTGCGTCGGTCCCGCGCATGCGAACGGTCCGCTTCGGGAAGTCGATCCGGAGCTCGCGGATCTCGAGCGGCGTCTCGTCTGGCGCGGTCTCGGTCGGGCGGCTCATCTCCGCTCGGCGCAGGGCAGCCTTGATCCTGCTCGAGAACTCGCGCAGCGAGAACGGCTTGGTGATGTAGTCGTCGGCTCCGATCTCGAGCCCGACGACCTTGTCGATCTCCTCTGACTTGGCGGTCAGCATGATGATCGGCACCGAGCTCTGGCTGCGCAGGCGCCGGCAGACCTCGAGGCCGTCGATCTTCGGCAGCATCAGATCGAGCACCACGAGGTCGAACGGCTTCTCCTCGAAGCGGTCGAGCGCCTGCCGTCCGTCGCTCGCTTGGACGACCTCATATCCATCGCGCCGCAGCGGATATGAGAGCAGTGTCTGAATTGACTGCTCGTCGTCCACGAGCAGGATTCGGGCTGTCGGATCGGCCATGACCTCTCGCCTCTGCGGCAAAGACTAGTCGGCTCGAAGATGCCAGTGTCGCTGCGACCGTAGTTAGCCGGGACACAGGTCATTAACCTCTGGGTCCGATGCTCGATCCACGCATCTACCGGAGCGGACTGATCGCAGTCGCGCTGGCGGTGTTCGTGCTCGCCTTCTCGCTGACCGATCAGCAGGGGTCAGTCGGCACGACGCTCGCGCCCGACGCCTTCAACGGTCAGAACGCCTACTCGGCGATGAAGTCGCTGGCGACGCGCTATCCAAGCCGGCTCCCCGGCTCGTCAGCCGACTACGACATCGCGACGACCGTCAGCCACACCCTCCACGCCAACGGGTTCATGGTCTCGACCGATCTGAGCAAGGTGCGGACGGCCGTCGGCACGAAGACGGTCGAGAGCGTGATCGGCGTGCGACCGGGGCTTTCGAGCGGCAGCATTGTCGTGGTTGCCCACCGCGACTCGCTGCATTCGCCGTCGATCGCCGACCTGTCCGGCACCGCCGTCCTGCTCGAGCTGGCGCGTGTGCTCGCCGGCGAGACCCAGCACCGCTCGGTCGTGCTGGCGTCGACCAGCGGCTCCGCCGGAGAGGCCGGCGCGATCCAGGTCGCGAAGAGTCTCGGCCGCCCGGTCGAAGGGGTGATTGCGCTCGGTGACCTGACCGGCGCCAAGTCGGGCGAGCCACTGATCGTTCCGTGGTCCAACGGACCGGGCGTTGCGCCGACGATGCTCCGCAACACGGTTGCCGCCGCGCTCTGGGGGCAGGCGGGGCTGCGACCCGGGGGTACGAGCCTCGCCGGCCAGTTCGCACACCTCGCGCTGCCGCTGACGATCTCCGAGCAGGGCCCGTTCAACGCCGCCGGCGAGCCTGCCGTGCTGCTGTCGCTGTCGGGTGAACAGCCGCCGGCCGCCGACGAGCCGATCGGCGGCCCCGACCGCATCGGCACGATGGGACGCACCGTGCTCAACGCCGTCAACGCGCTCGATACGGCCGGAACCGTGCCGGCGCCGTCTGCGTATCTGGTCTACGACCGCAAGATCGTCCCCCCGTGGGCAATTCGAGTCCTGATCCTCGCGCTGATCCTGCCGGTGCTGGCGGTCACGGTCGACGGCACCGCGCGCGCCCGGCGCCGCGGCTACCCGATCTGGAGCTCGCTCGTCTGGGTGCTGGCCGGTGCGCTGCCGTTCGTGATCGCGCTTGGACTGACGATCGGCGCGCGCGCCATCGGCCTGCTCTCGATCGCACCGCCGGGCCCACTGGCGCCGGACGCGGTCCCGCTCGGCAGCTCGGGCATTGCTGTTCTCGTTGCCGTGCTGGTCGTGATCGTCGGTGGCCTGCTCGCGCGCCGCCCGCTGGTCGCCGCGCTGACCCGCCTGCGTCCCGCCGAGCAGGGGCGAAATCCGGGCGCCGGCGCAGCCGTGCTGATCGTGATGTGCCTGGCGGCGGTGCTGATCTGGCTGCGCAATCCGTTCGCGGCGGCGCTCGTGATTCCGGCGCTGCACTTGTGGATGTGGATTCTCGACCCGGACCGGCGGCTTCCGCGGCCGGCCGCGCTGGCGCTACTCGTCGTCGGATTGGCACCGCCCGTGCTGGTCGTCATGTATTACGCCGGCGCGCTCGGGCTGGGTCCGTCGGGCGTGCTCTGGAGCGGGCTGCTGCTGATCGCCGGTGGTCATGTCGGCGTGATCGCGGCGCTCGAGTGGAGCCTGCTGCTCGGTTGCGTCGCGAGCGTGTTCGTGATCGCGATCCGAGCCGTCCGCGCGGCGCGGGTCGAAGCCGCACCCGTGACCGTGCGCGGACCGATCACGTACGCCGGTCCGGGATCGCTCGGTGGAACGGAGTCCGCGCTGAGACGATGAGGCGGCTGGTCCGGGATCTGTCGTCGGTCCTGATCATCTCGGGCGTGCTGCTGCTGATCGACGCGGGTGTGACGCTCGTCTGGCAGGAGCCCGTGACGGCCGTGATCGCGCTGATCAAGCGGGGGGAGATCAACCAGCGCTACCTCAGCTTCCAGACGGCGCCTCTATCTCGGATCGACCGCGACGCGCTCGTCGATCTGCACAGAATCGATCAGCGCCTCGCGTACCTCGCCAGACGCGAGCAGCGCCAAGTCATCACCGGCGATGCGGTCGGCCGGATCGTGATCAGCAAGATCGGGGCGAGCTACGACATCGTCCAGGGAACCGACGCCGCGAGCCTCGAGAAGGGACCGGGCCACTACGCTGCGACCGCGCTGCCCGGGCTCGGACAGACGGTCGCGATCGCGGGCCACCGCACGACCTACCTGGCACCGTTCCGGCACATCGACGCGCTCGTACCCGGCGATCGAATCGTCGTGAAGATGCCCTACGGCCGCTTCACCTACGTCGTCCAGTACCACCGGATCGTGCTGCCGACGGCACTGTGGATCACCAAGAACGTCGGCTACGAGCGACTGGTGCTATCGGCTTGCAACCCGCTCTACAGCGCCGCCCAGCGAATTGTCGTGTTCGCGCGGCTGAAGGGTGTCCAGCCGGCGCCGGCAGCGGCCGCCAGCGCGGTCGCGTAGCCGCCGGCGCGTGGGTGTCGCCGGCCAGTGGTATCCGCAGATTTGGGGTCTAGACCCGATGGACGAAGACCGCGGCAACGCCGATGCTGAACAGGACTTGATCGACGTGCATCGCGAGGAGAAGGTGACACAGATCCAAGACATAATCCGACGCGGCAACTATCGGGTGGATCCCGAGGCCGTCGCCGACGCGATCGTGCGGCGGCTCGGGTTGATTGCCGCATTGAAGGCGAGTCCGGCGGTAACTGCGCCCGCCGGCCGGGCCGCCACCCCGGGGCTCACGCCGGTTGGCCGCGCACCGATTGAACGCCCAGGCCTGCCCCTTGCCGCGAGCGCTCAGAAGGTGTGCTCATAGCCGGCGAGCTCCGGGCTCCCGTCGGTGAAGATCGCAATCGCGTCTCCCGACACGACACGACCGACCTCGGTGGCCCCCGCGGCCACCGAGGTCGCGACCCCGCTGGGCGGTAGGCAGGCGCACAGCTCGTAGTCCTCGCCGGCCGTGGCCGCGAACACCGCGGGCTGCTGCTCGAGCTCGCGCGCGACCGCCGCGACGCCGTCGGCCAGCGGGAGCGCCGCCAGCGACAGCTCGAGCCGGACGCCGCTGCTCTGCGCGATGTGGTTGGCGTCGGTCGCGAGCCCGTCCGAGATGTCGATCATCGCGGTCGCGCCGGCCGCGGCGAGCATTTGCGACTCGGCGAACCGCGGCTGCGGCCGGGCGTAGCGCTCGCGCAGCGCGATCGCCGGTTGCGCGTCGATCCGCACGCGCCTGTCGAGCACCGCCAGACCGGCGCCGGCAGCGCCGAGCGTCCCGGTCACGATCACCGCATCGCCGGGCCGGGCCCCGTCGCGCCCGACCAGCGCGCCGGCGTCCTGCGCCCATCCGACGACCGTGAAGGAGATCGTCAGCGCCGCCGCCGCGGTCACGTCGCCGCCGACGATCGTGACGCCCGTCGCCGCCGCGAGCGCCTGCGCGCCACGGGCAACCCGCAACGCCTCCTCGGTGCCTTGTCCGGCGGGGAGTCCGAGCAGCATGTATGCCTCCCCCGGCGCCGCGGCCATTGCCGCAAGATCCGACAGCGCCGCCGCCAGCGCGCGGTGACCGATCTCCTCGGGCGCGAGCTGGCTGCGCCGGAAGTGGATCCCGTCAACCATTGCGTCGAGCGAGGTCACGGCGTAGCCGCCGGCGCGCACGACGCTGGCGTCGTCGCCGATGCCCCTGAGCACGCGCGGCCCGGCCTCCGGCGCGAAGATCCTCGCGAGCGCGTCGATCAGCTCGCGCTCGCGCAACGGGAAATCAGCGGTGGCGGTAGACGATCCGGGCGCGATCGAGATCGTACGGCGAGAGCTCGACGCGGACGCGATCGCCGGGAAGGATCCTGATCCGGAACCGCCGCATCTTGCCCGCCACGTGGCCGAGAACGACGCGATCCATGTTGTCCAGCTTTACGCGAAACATCGCGTTGGGCAGGGCCTCGATCACTTCGCCTTCGAGTTCGACCTTCTCTTCTTTGGGCAATACAGATGCTTTCCGGATCGATTTGTGGGCATGCTGCGGCGCACGCCAGCACACAAAGCTACCAGCCTCCGGCGCCTTCGAGCGCGCGAGGCCGCGCGCAGCCGCGCCAGGGCGCTGGTTCTTGCCAACATCGGCTGTCGTGTCATCGTGCCCCGCACCTGACGCGATCCTGCTCGACGCGCTCGGGACCCTCGTCGCACTGACGCCGCCGGCGCCGCTGCTGCGCGAGTCGCTGCAGCGCGAGCTGGGGGTCGTGGTCACACCGGCTCAGGCCGAGCGGGCGATCGAGGCCGAGATCGCGTTCTATCGCAGCCATTTCGACGAGGGGCGCGATCCGCGGAGCCTGGCGGCACTGCGCCGGGCCTGCGCGGAGGTCGTCGGGGACTCGCTGCCGGCGTCGGCAGGGCTGGCCGCGGCCGGCCCGGAGCGGATCACCGAGCTGCTGTTGTCGTGCCTGCGCTTTACCGCGTTCGGCGACGTCGAGCCGGCGCTCACGGGGCTCCGCGAGCGTGGTCTGCGGACCGTCGTCGTCAGCAACTGGGACGTCTCGCTGCACGATCTGCTGGCGCGGCTTGGCCTCGCCTCGCTGCTCGACGGGATCATCACCTCCGCCGACGCACAGGCGCGCAAGCCCGCGCGCGAGATCTTCGAGCGAGCCCTGGAGCTGGCCGGCGTCGATGCCGCCGCGGCGGTTCATGTCGGCGACAGCGTCGCCGAGGACGTCGAGGGCGCGCGCTCTGCTGGCATCAGACCGATCCTCCTGCGCCGAGAGCCGCCCGCGGCCGGCCCGGCGATGGCCGAGTCCCAGCCCCCTCCGCCCCCGGACGGTGTGCCGACGATCGCGACGCTGCGCGAGCTGGCGGACCTTTGCGCCTAACCTGAGCGCCAGATGGACAGCATTCCACCGCCCCAGCCCCTTCCACCGCCCCAGCCCTCGCCCGTCAGGCCGTTGCCGGCCGCCCCCGAACGCCGCGACGACGAGCCGCCGTGGGCCGTCTGGACGGCCCCCGCGGGGGTCGCGCTCGGCCTCGTGCTCGGGGTGCTCGCGAGCGTCGTCGTCGGGATCGTCGCTCAGATCTCGGGCTCGAGCCTGTCGCACCCGACGCCGGCAGTGAGCCTGTCTGCCGACTTCGTGTTCGACCTCGGGTTCGTCGGAGCGGCGCTGTACCTGGCCTCGACCGCAGGCCGGATCTGGCCCTCGGACTTCGGCTTTCGACGGGTGTCGGTTCGTCTCGGCGTTACGGCGGTTGTGGTCGGCGGGATCGGCTACTACGTGGTCACCGCGATCTACGCGTCGCTGATCCGGCTCCACGGTTCCGACAAGCTCCCGAGCGAGCTCGGCGTCAGCAAGAGCACCGCGGCGCTGATCGGCGCGGCCGTGTTCGTCTGCGTGATCGCGCCGATCTGCGAGGAGTTCTTCTTCCGCGGCTTCATCTTCGGCGCGCTTCGGCGGATGCGGATCCGGGTCGGGCACCACGAGATCGGCACCTGGGTGGCGGCGATCGTGACCGGCATCTTCTTCGGCGCCGTGCACGCCGGCTCGGCCTCGCCCCAGTACCTGCTGCCGCTCGGATTTCTCGGCTTCGTGCTGTGCCTGATCCGCTGGCGGACGCGGTCGCTGTACCCGTGCATGGCGCTTCACTCGGTCAACAACGCGCTCGCGCTCGGCGTGAACGAGCTGCACTGGAACGGGCTTGAGATCATCGGCTTGATGGCGGCCGCGCTGGTCGTGATCGGGTCGATCACCCTCCCGCTTTCGAGGCATCCTGCTCCGACCCCGGCCTGAGCGCGAGGCGCCCGGCGATCGTCCGGATGCGTACGCCTGCGGCGCCCGGCGATCGTCCGGATCCGTACGCCCGTATGTACGCCGGGGGCCCGGGCTGGTTTACTTCCGCTTAATGGCCAAGTTTCTGAAAATCGCACTTGCACCGCTCGTCGTCCTTCTGCTGGTTCCGGCGGTTGCCTTGGCCACCGGGGGCAAGACCACGTCCACGACCAGCACGACGACGACGACCACCACCACGACGTCCACCACGACTGGGCCGCCGAAGCCCAAGCGCGTGCGTGGCAAAGGCCGGATCTACCTGCCCGATGCGTTCTTCGTGCATCGCCAGGCGGTGACCGTCCCCAAGCGCTGGATCCACATCAACGGCGTTGTCACGCCCTACGTCGCAGGGCAGCTCGTGACGCTGCGGATCTCGTTGAATCACCGGCAGTTCAAGAAGGTGCGGATCCGCCTGAAGTCGTCTCGCAAACACCGCTTCAGCTACTTCTCATACCGGCTCAAGACGCCGGCCGTCGGCGGCGTTGAGGTCAAGATGACCCATTACCGCAACCGGAAGATGATGGGGTTCATCGTCCGCCGCGGCTACGACTCGCTCGACGAGAGCGTTGGCTTCGGCTCGACCGGGCGGTTCGTCCAGCTCGTCCAGCAGCGCCTCGCCGCACTCCACTTCTACATCCCGCAGACCGGTGTCTACGACGGCGGCACGGGGCTCGCGGTCGATGCCTATCACCGGCTGCTGCGGAGGGGCGTCTCGCAGTCGCTCGACGGCCGCACGATCAGCTTCCTGCTCAACGGCTGGGGCGCGTTCAAGGTCCACTACCCCAAGAACGGCCGCCACGCCGAGGGCGATCTGACCGACCAGCTGCTCGGCCTGATCGACGGTTCGAAGGTCCAGTACATCTTCCCGATCAGCTCGGGCAAGCCCTCGACGCCGACGATCCTCGGGAACTTCCGCGTCTATAGCCGGGTGCCGGGATACCTCCCGGACGGGATGTACTACTCGGACTTCTTCTACAGCGGCTATGCGATCCACGGCTACAACCCCGCGCCCGACTATCCGGCCAGCCACGGTTGCATGCGGCTCCCGATCGTCGACGCGATCCCGGCCTACAACTGGCTCGCGATCGGCAACTGGGTCGACGTCTACTACGAGTAGCGCTCAGCTGATCGCGCAGTGGCGCCGGCTGATCGCGCGGTGGCGCTCAGCTCATCCCGCGCGAGTATCGGGCGAGGTAGCCGAGCCCGACCCCGTACACGAGCAACGCGAAGATCGTCGGAATACCGTGCAGGACCCACTGGCTGTCGGACTGAACGATCGACCGAAACGGCGAGGTCAGCACCCGCCAGGCGCCGTCGATGAACCGTCGCGGCTGCGCCTGTGAGTGCGTGACCGGCACCGGCGCCGTGGTCGTCGTCGCGCTGGCGGCGATCTCATTCTGCTGATGCTTCGAGGCGCCCGCGATCTGGTCGCGCGCGAACAGCACAAACGACGCGCTCACGAGCGCGCAGCAGGCCACAGCCGTCAGCACCAGCACGCGATGGATCACGGTGCATGTATCGGCCGCCGCCCCCCCGAGCATGATCGGACGGTGGATCGAACTAGACGGGGCCCGAGGATCGGGCGGGGCGCTCGCGGGAACGGGCCCGGGTGAGCCTGGCGCGCTGTCCTATCACTTGGGGACGAGCACGCCGTTCGGGTGCGGCCCCGTGTAGATCCAGGCGGCGTTGAGCGCGGCGCACTGCGCCCGCAGCGCGCCCTTCTGGTGGTAGGGCTGGGCCTCCCAGCCGTTGGGAAGCGGGATGAACAGGACGATCGGGTAGGGCTTCTTGAGCTCGCGCTTGGGCAGGTAGCCGACCTTGCCGACGTTCAGCTTCGTGTACCAGGCGAGGACGCTGACGTACTCGACGTTGGTCACGGGGTGCCCGCAGGCGCGGACGTGTTTGTAGCCTCCGAGCTCGTTGATCGTCGCCGCGAGCCGGTTGATCACGGTCGTGCGCTGGCGCTCGTGGAACAGGTCTTTGTGCTCGTCGCGCATGCGGGCGATGGCGGCCGGAACCATCGTCCCGACCAGCAGCACGGACAGGACCGCGGCGGCGGTCCGCAGGACCCGGCCGGCCTTCGCCCGTGAGACCTCGATCAGCATCCATCCGAGCGCCGTGCCCGCGAGCACGGTCTCGATCGCGGCGGGCTCGAACAGGTAGCGCGGCACGCCCGGCAGGCCGCGGAGCACGAGCACGATCTCGACCACGACCCAGGTGACGGCGCTCAGCCCGAGCAGCAGCACGGTCCAGTTGCGCCGGATCCAGGCAATCCCGAGTGCCAGCAGCGCCGCGAGCTGAACCGGCAGCCAGGTGAGCCCGGTGAAGCGGTGGATCGTGCCGATGATCTTGTTCTGATGGAGCTCGCGCGGCGACTTCAACGCCAGTTGCTCGGCTAGCAGCGGCCGGCCGTTGGTGATTGTCGGCACGCCGAACCAGAAGAACAGGACCACGACCCAGCCACCGACGAGCAGCTTGCGCATCGCCGGCTTCGTGAACCACAGCCACAGCGTGTACGGAGCCAGCGTCGACCACACCTCGGGACGGCCCAGTCCGGCGACGCAACCGACGACGAACGCCAGCCGCGGGTGGCCCGACAGGTGTGCGTCGATCGCCGCCAGGCACAGGGTTACGATCATCGTGTCCGACTGGACGCTGAGCGCGGAGTGCATGTAGGTCTGCAGCCCGAGCAGCCCGAGGCCGGCGAACACGGCCGCAGCGATCGCCGGCCACCGCGTTCCGGCGTCGCCGTCCCGGGCGGTCAGCCGGTAGGCGATCCGGGCGGCGAACAGGGTTCCGCTCAGCGAGATCCAGACCGACGTGACCATCCACAACCACAGCTGGTAGTGGCCGAACAGCGCGTAGGGGACGGTGAACACGTACGGCAGCGGCTTCCAGGAAGGGGCGCCGCCGAGATCGAGGCTCAGGTGGAGTGTCTGATGGCCCCACACGAGCCAGCCGTAAGGGTCGTATCCCGGCCGCGTTCGCGCCCAGATCACGAGCAGCGCCGAGAACACGAGTAGCGCGAGCTCGGCCACGGCGAACGGGTGGCGACGCAGGAGTGCGGTCGCCGAGCGGCCGGTTGGAGGCTGATCGCCCGGCTCGGGAGCGGGGCCGCTCTGGGGTGGGTCGAGCGTCTGTTCAGCCATGCGGTCGTCGAAGGTAGCAACGAATTTCGGACCGCGAGGCGGCGATGCCCCGGACCGCGAGGCGGCGATGCCCCGGACCGCGACGCGGCGATGCCCCCGGCAGGAATCGAACCTGCATCCCGCGCTTAGGAGGCGCGTGCTCTATCCATTGAGCTACGAGGGCTCGCGGGGCCGCGACGGCGGCTAGCCAGAGAGTATCCGCGTCCGACGGGTTCGTTGTCGCAGGGTTAGGGCGAGATGACAACGTTCTTGCGGTGTGGTATTTCCACCGTGTGGAGGAGGGATGAGCGGTCTCCCACGGAACCTCGCTTAGCCAATGAGCGTCGGAGCATCAGGGCTCCTCGTCGAAGGCGAGGCAAGTGTCGAAACAGTCGAACTGGTCAGCGGCGAGATCGCTGCGCGTTCGCCGCTGCAATTGTTCTGGCGCCGGTTCCGGGCCGATCGCGTGGCGATGGTGTCGGCCGGGTTCATCGTCTTCCTGATCCTCGTCGCAATCTTCGCGCCGCTGATCGTCAAGGCCCTTGGCCTCCCCGGCCCGTCGGTCCAGAACCTCAATCTGACGGATGCGTTCGGCAGCCCGATCGGGCCGAACGCGGCCCACCCGTTCGGCGTCGACCCGCTCGGCGAGGACGTGATGTCCAGAGTGATCTACGGGACGCGGGTGTCGCTCGAGGTGGGGATCATCGGGACGCTGCTGTCGGTTCTGGTCGGCGTCGCGCTGGGACTGCTCGCGGGCTTCTACAGGGGTTGGACCGACACCGTGCTCTCGCGCTTCGCCGATGTGGTGCTGTCGTTCCCGATCCTGCTGCTGGGGCTCGGCGTCGCCGCGGCCTGCTCGGTCAACGGCTGTCTCGGGGGACTGATCGAGAGCGGGGTGCCGACGATCCTCGCGATCATCGTGATCGCCGGGTGGACCTACATCTACCGGATCACGCGAGGGCAGGTTCTGTCGCTGCGCGAGAAGGAGTTCGTCGAGGCCGCGCGCTCGCTTGGTGCGTCGAACAAACGGATCATGTTCCGCGAGATCCTGCCGAATCTAGTCGCGCCCGTGATCGTCTACGGCAGCCTGTTGATTCCGATCAACATCCTGTTCGAGGCGGCGCTGTCGTTCCTCGGGGTTGGCGTCAAGCCGCCGACGGCCAGCTGGGGCCAGATGATCGCCGACGCGACGCCGACGTTCCAGACCGCCTGGTGGTACATGCTGTTCCCCGGGATCGCGCTGCTGCTGACGGTGCTGGCGTTCAACCTCGTTGGTGACGGTCTTCAGGACGCGCTCAACCCAAAGGCCGACAGGTGAACGGCCGCAACACACCCATCGAAGGAGGAAGGATGACTGTAAGGATCAGGGCCGTGGCGCTGATCGGGCTTCTGTGCGCAGCCGCGCTGGCCCTGTCGGCCTGCGGCGGCTCGAGCAGCAGCTCGAGCAGCAGCGCGAGCGGCTCGGGGTCATCGTCGGGTGGACTCAAGCCCGCGCTCGACGGCTCGGGGCAGGTCCTCAACAACGGAACCAAGGGCGGCACGCTGACCGTCTTCCAGCACGAGGACTTCCAGCATCTGGATCCGGGTGAGGCGTACTTCTCGCTGGACTACCAGGTGATCTACGCCACTCAGCGGCCGCTGTACTTCTTCCCGCCGAACAACGCCTCGCAGGTGATCCCTGACCTCGCGTCGGGTATGCCACAGATCACCGACGGCGGCAAGACGGTGACCGTGCACATCCGTCCAAACGTTCGTTTCAGCCCGCCCGTGAACCGAGCGGTGACCTCAGCCGACGTCGCCTACGCGATCGAGCGCGGGGCCAATCCGAACGTGGCCAATCCGTACTTCCCGTCCTACTTCTTCTACATCAAGGGCGCCGACAAGGCCACCGGCGGTCCGATCCCCGGGATCTCGACGCCCAACTCGACGACGATCGTCTTCCACCTGACCGTTCCGTACGGTTCGTTCTTCGTCGGGGCGCTGTCGCTGCCGCTGACCGCGCCGGTGCCGAAGTCGTTCGCGGCTCCGCTCGATGCGAAGAAGCCGACGGCTTACGGCGCGACCTCTGAGGTGGCATCGGGTCCGTACATGATCAAGGCCGATAGCAGCGGTAAGTTCATCGGGATCGGCTACCAGCCGGGCAAGTCGCTGACGCTCGTCCGCAATCCGAACTGGAATGCGTCGACCGATCCGCGACCCGCGTATCTGAACCAGATCAACGTCAACATCGGCGGCGATCAGAACGTGATCGGCCCGCAGGTGCTGAAGGGGTCGCACATGGTCGACGGCGACACGCCCTCGGCCTCGGACGTCAAGCTCGCCTATCAGCACTACTACAACCAGCTGATCGCCGTGCCTGGCGCGGGTGACTTCTATATCGCCCTGAACAACTCCCATGGGCCGTTCGCGAACGTCAACGTCCGCAAGGCGCTGTGGGCGGCGACTGACCGTGCCGCGATGGTCAAGGTCTCCGGCGGCCAGATCGTCGGCTCCGTCGGGACCCACTTCCTGTATCCGGGCTCGCTCGGCTACTCCCAGGCAGGCGGGGCACACGGACCGAACGTCGACTACAACAACTACCCCGCGGGCAACATCTCCGTCGCCGAGAAGTACATGAAGCTCGCGGGCTACAAGACGGGCAAGTACACCGGCAGCTATGTCGTCAAGGTTGTCGGCTCGACCGGCGACCCGGCCGACAAGACCGCCGCGATCGCCAACAACGCCGTCCAGGCACTCGGCTTCAAGACCAACTTCACCTTGGTCGATCAGCCGGTCATGTACGGCAAGTACTGCGGCGTTCCCAAGGCGCAGATCGACGTTTGCCCGAACGTCGGCTGGATCCGCGACTGGTCGGACCCGCAGACGCTGCTGGACCCGACGTTCGCCGGCTACAACATCGTCGCCACCAACAACTCCAACTGGGGTCAGGTCAGCTGGCAGGACTACCCGAAGTCGGCCGGTGGCACCTACACCAGCGGTCCGCTGACGCCGCTTGACCAGGCCATGAAGAAGGCCGAGGCGGCGGTCGGAACCTCGGGCCGCGCGGCGGCCTGGGCCCAGGTCGACAAGATGCTGGTCGCCAACGCGGTGGCCGTCCCGTGGTACTTCACGATTCAGCCGAATCTGGAGTCCAAGGACGTCCGCGGCATCAACGACCTGTGGAACATCGGTTCCTGGGACTACGCGTACTCGTCGCTCAAGTAGCGCGAAAGCGAACAACGTGGGGCCCCGTCACCGGCGGGGCCCCACTATTGGGACCAGCACTTGATCCAGTACATCATTCGTCGTCTTCTGTGGGGCATCGTGCTCCTCATCGCCGTGATCCTGATCACGTTCGTGATCTTCTACCTGCTGCCCAACGTCAACCCCGCCGTGCTGCGCGCCGGGCGAACGCCGTCACAGGCCGTGATCAAGGAGATAGCCCACGACCTCGGCACCGACAAGCCGGTCTATACGCAGTTCTGGCTGTACATGAAGCGGCTCGTGTTCCACTTCGACCTCGGCTACAGCTACTACTCGAGCGCCTCGGTCAAGAGCCTGATCCTCGACCGGCTCCCGGCGACGATCTCGCTGACCGTCGGTGGGGTCGTGATCTGGCTGATGGCGGGAATTCCGATTGGGATCATCTCCGCGATCAAGCGGCGGACGTTCCTCGATCGCTTCTCGATGGGCGGCGCCTTGATCCTCGTCTCGGCGCCCGTCTACTGGCTGGGGCTGCTGGTGCTGTTCCTGTTCGCGTCCGACATCGGTCGCTTCCCGATCCCGTTCCTGCACGGCGCCGGCAGCTACACCGGGATCACCAACGACCCGCTGGCCTGGTTCGAGTCGCTGCTGATGCCGTGGTTCGTGCTAGCCGCCACCTCGGCGGCGATCTATGCGCGGCTGGTCCGAGGCAGCTTGATCGACGTGATGGGCGAGGACTACATCCGCACCGCGCGGGCCAAGGGCCTGCGCGAGCGCACTGTCGTGATGAAGCACGGGCTGCGCTCGGCGATCACCCCGCTCGTGACGGTGCTCGGGCTCGATATCGCGATCCTGCTCGGCGGCGCCGTGCTGGTCGAGACGGTGTTCGACATTCCCGGGATCGGGCGCCTCAACTACGACGCGATCACGCACGCCGACTTCCCGATCGTCCAGGGCACGATCACACTGGCGGCGATGTTCATCATCCTTGCGAACATCGTCGTCGACGTCGCGTACGCGTATCTCGACCCGCGGGTGCGCTACTCGTGAGCCTGCTCGAGGTCGAGGACCTTCGGGTCACGTTTCCGACCGAGGATGGCCTCGTGCGCGCCGTCGACGGCGTCTCCTATGCGGTCGACATCGGGCATACGCTCGGGATCGTCGGCGAGTCGGGATCGGGTAAGAGCGTCTCGTCGCTGACGACGCTGGGGCTGACCCGGACGCAGGGCGCCGACGTCGAGGGCAAGATGATGTTCGAGGGCAAGGATCTGGTTCAGATGTCCGATGATCAGCTGCGCCGGATCCGGGGCAACGACATCGCGATGATCTTCCAGGACCCGCTGTCCTCGCTGCACCCGTTCTTCAAGGTCGGCAAGCAACTCGTCGAGGCGATGCGGATCCACCGCAGCATCTCGAAGGCCGGCGCGCGAGCCCGCGCCGTCGAGCTGCTCGAGCTGGTCGGGATTCCGGACCCCGACCGCCGCGTCAACCAGTATCCGCACGAGTTCTCCGGCGGCATGCGCCAGCGCGTGATGATCGCGATGGCGCTCGCCAACGAGCCGAAGCTGCTGATCGCCGACGAGCCGACGACCGCGCTCGACGTGACCGTGCAGGCGCAGATCCTGGCGCTGCTCGAGGACCTGCAGAAGCGGCTCGGGATGGCGATCATCATCATCACCCACGATCTCGGCGTGGTGGCAGAGACCGCCGACGAGATCTGCGTCATGTACGCCGGGCGGATCGTCGAGCACGCGTCGACCAACGGCATCTTCCGCAGCCCACAGCACCCCTACACATGGGGTCTGCTGAAGTCGATCCCCCGCCTCGACAGCCCGCGGGGAGAGGAGCTGGTTCCGATCTCCGGTCGCCCGCCGAGCCTGATCAACCCGCCCTCCGGGTGCCACTTCCATCCTCGCTGCCCGTACGTCAGCGAGTCCCACAAGCGGATCGACCCGCAGCTGGAGCCGATCCCCGGCGACGAGGCCCATCAGGTCGCGTGCCTGCTCGAGGCCTCGGCCCGATCGCAGATCTGGCAGGGGCTTCAGGACGGCAAGGAGCCAGGGATGCTCAGGCACCTCGCCGAGCCCCCCGGGGCCACCCGGCGTGGCGCGCTCCCGGTCGCGCAGGAGGGCGGCTCGTGAGCGAGCAGCCGAGCGTCTCGCCGGTGATGGAGGTCCGCGACCTGGTCAAGCACTTCCCGATCACGCAGGGCGTGATCTTCCAGCGCCAGATCGGCGCGGTCAAGGCGGTCGACGGCGTCTCGTTCGACATCATGCCGGGCGAGACGCTCGGTTTGGTCGGGGAGACGGGATGCGGCAAGAGCACGACCGCGCGACTGCTGGTACGCCTGCTCGATGCGACCTCGGGGACGATCCGCTACGAGGGCGAGGACATCTCGCGCCGCACGGGCTCGGCGCTGAAGGAGCTGCACCGGCACGTGCAGATGATCTTCCAGGATCCGTTCTCGTCGCTGAATCCGCGCAAGACGATCGGCTCGATCATCTCAGACCCGTTCGTGATCCACGGGCTCCACAAGGCCGCCGGCGAGCGCAAGCGGCGGGTCCAGGAGCTGATGGACCGAGTCGGCCTGAACCCGGAGCACTACAACCGCTATCCACACGAGTTCTCCGGCGGCCAGCGGCAGCGGATCGGCGTCGCGCGCGCGATCGCGCTCGAGCCGAAGGTGCTGATCGCCGACGAGCCCGTCTCGGCGCTCGATGTCTCGATCCAGGCGCAGGTGCTGAACCTCCTGCGCGGGCTGCAGCGCGAGATGGGCTTGACGCTCGTGTTCATCGCCCACGACCTCAGCGTCGTGCGGCACATGTGCGATCGAGTTGCGGTCATGTACCTCGGCAAGATCGTCGAGTCCGGCCCGGGCGATGCGCTCTACAGCTTCCCGCGCCATCCCTATACGGGTGCGCTGCTGTCGGCCGTGCCGGTCCCGGACCCGAGTCCGGGGCGTCGCGAGCGGGCACTGCTCACCGGCGACGTCCCGAGCCCTGCCAACCCGCCGCTCGCGTGTCGCTTCCACACCCGCTGCCCGAAGGCGCAGGAGCTGTGCGGGACCGAAGAGCCGCCACTCGAGGACAAGGGGACCGGGACGATGGTCGCCTGCCACTTCCCGCTGACCGAGGAGGAGGTCCGCCTGCGGCTTCCAGTCGCGCTGACGCGCGGCCGGGCGGACGAGCGCGCCGAGGCGGATCAGGGCGCCGCCTGACGAGGTCGGCGCGGTGTCGAGGGCGTAGTCGGAAGGGTCTGGGTCGCTACTCGTCGACGTACAGCGACTCGCGCGCCAGCTCCTGACCGCGCGAGCCCCACAGCTTGACCTCGACGAAGTCGCCCCGGTAGTTGTCGGGGGCGATCAGCGTGAAGCGCTCGTCGACCAGCTCGCACTGATCGACGGCGAGATTCGCGAGCTCGGCCGTGACGACCTTGCCGCCGGGGATCATCGGCATCCCCCAGACGAGCGTCATGTCCGCCGTCTTGCCCTCTTCGCCGCGCCAGGCCGCGATCACGTCGTCGTTGAGGTCGACCTTCCAGTCTGGGTTCGACTCGGCGGTCTCAGCGGTGAAGTCTGCCTGTGCCGCGAAGTCGGCGGGCCCACCCTCGCCCTCGCTGAAGGAGACGAAGCCGAACAGCTCATAGGCCTCGCTCGTGCGGGCGATCGCCGGGATGTAGGTCCGTCCGCCGAATGAACGATCGGGAAACCAGGCGATCTCGCCCGGCTCGCCGATCTCCTCGCCCTCGGTATCGACCTCCTGGCAGGCGGCGAGGAAGTGGCTCGCGAGCGTGTCGGCCCACCGTCCGTAGGGCAGCGGCTCCTGCGGGGGCGAGGCGGCGAAGCTGATCACGAAGCGGTCGGTCGGCGGCATCGTGCGCGCAGCCTAGCGGGGCCGGGGCAATGGCGGCCCGCCGGGCCGCCGCTCGAAGACCTAGAACGCCCCTCGCCGGCTCAGCACTGCCGGGATCGTCTTGATCAGGATCGAGAGGTCGAGCAGCACCGACCAGCGCTCGAGGTAGAGGAAGTCGAGGCGGACGAGGTCGTCGAAGTCGAGCTCAGCGCGACCTGAAACCTGCCACAGGCCGGTGATCCCGGGCAGCACCAGATAGCGTTTCTTGTGCCACTCCTCGAGGCGCTCGAAGTCGCGCATCGGCAGCGGTCGCGGTCCCACCAGCGACATCTCGCCGCGGATCACGTTGACGAGCTGCGGCAGCTCATCGAGCGAGAAGCGGCGAAGGAAGCGCCCGATCGCGGTCAGTCGCGGGTCGTGGCGGATCTTGAACAGCGCGCCCGACTGCTCGTTGAGTGGCTCGAGGTCGTCCTGGATGTGCTCGGCATGCTCGCGCATCGTCCGGAACTTCAAGCACGAGAACGGCTTGCCGGCCATCCCGGGACGGACCGAGCGGTAGATCACCGGCCCACGCGAGCTCAGCTTGACCGCAATCGCGATCGCGAGCAGCACGGGGCTGAGCAGGATCAGCCCGGCGGTCGACAGGACGAGATCGAAGACTCGCTTGATCGCGTAGTCGATCCCCGCGAACACTGGCGGGCGCAGCGTGAACAGCGGCACGCTCTGGCCCGGCACGAACTCGGCGCGGTCGATCAGGATCTCCATCGTCGAGGGCGCGATGTGGACCGTCACGCCGCGGCGGTGGCACAGATCGACGAGGTCGACGGCCCGCTCCTGGGGAAAGTCGGGATCGGCGATGATCACCTCCTGGACCCGCTCACGGGCGAGTATGTCCGGGAGATCGTGCAGCTGGCCGAGCGAGCGCAGTCCGTTCTGGGGGCGCGGCGTCAACGAGATGTAGCCGACCAGCGCGACGCGGGTGTGGGACTGATCCGCGAGCGCATGCGCGACTTCCTCGATTTGCCTGCCGGACCCGACCAGCACCGCGCGACGCTCGTACCCCGCCTGCTCGAGCAGCCACCCGGTCGCGCGCAGGTGCAGCTCACGCAGGGTCGCGACGTACACGGTCCCGAAGAACAGCGACCCGTAGAAGATGTAATAGCTGGAGAAGTGCTCACCATTGGCGAGCGCGAACACGAGTGCGATTACCGTTGCCTGGAACAGGCCCGTCGCGATCTTCGCGAGCCCTGGCCGGCGCGGGCGATCGGCGTACAGGTCGAGTCGCGCGAACATCAGCACCGTGATCAGGTAGGCGAACGCGACCCAGTGGTCGGTCTCGTGCCAGGCGACCGACGGCCCCGCGTCGGTCGCGATCCAGGTCTTGAGCAGCAGCGCGGTGAACAGGGCGCCGCCGACGCCGATCAGGTCGATGATCAGCAGCGAGACGACGCGCGCGATCCGGCGCAGCGTTTCGCGGTGAAGCAAGAACGCGAGGAACGTCGGACGCCTGCGCCGCACATCGCGTTCGGGAAGCACAATCGGGCGGGCGGAGGGGCCCACCGAGCCGTTCGAACGACCGGCCGCTTCTTGCTGCTCGATTGTCACGTTTGGCGTCGAACCTTCATCACTTCCCCCGAGTCGTAACGGTATCTTGACATCGAAGTTACGAAGTAGAGGTAGGGGGGCTATGGAATGTCGGCCCAGTGGATCTGAGCTCCTGCGGCAGTTCGGGGCGAGACCCGAACCGTATGTGACGCCTCGGTCGCGTCGCCCCGCGGCTAGCGCGCGGCGCCTACCAGAGTCTCTACGCCGGACTGCTCGATCGTCCTCCGCAGACCTTCCCTGAGATCTATCTTAGGCTCCCAGCCAAGGATCTCGCGCGCCAGGGTGATGTCCGGCTGGCGCACCTGGGGATCGTCGGTCGGCAGCGCCTCGAACACGATCTCCGAGCGCGAGCCGGTCACCTCGATAACCGCCTTGGCGAGCTCGAGCAGCGTGAACTCGTCGGGGTTGCCGATGTTGACCGGATAGTGATGGCCGGACTCGGCCAGCGCGATCAGTCCGCGGATCTCATCCTCGACGTAACAGAAGGAACGCGTCTGGGAGCCGTCGCCGAACACCGTGATCGGGCGGTCCTGGAGCGCTTGGCGCAGGAAGGTCGGGATCGCGCGACCGTCGTGCGGGCGCATCCGCGGCCCGTACGTGTTGAAGATCCTGACGATCGCCGTGTCGACGCCCTGCTGGCGGTGGTAGGCCATCGTCAGTGCCTCGGCGTAGCGCTTGGCTTCGTCGTAGACGCCGCGAGGCCCGATCGGGTTGACGTGGCCCCAGTACGTCTCACGCTGAGGGTGCACCTGCGGATCGCCGTAGACCTCGCTGGTCGACGCGATCAGGAATCGTGCGCGGTGCCTCTTCGCGAGCCCGAGCGTGTGGTGGGTGCCGTAGGAGCCGACCTTGAGCGTGTGCAGCGGCAGACGCAGGTAGTCGATCGGCGAGGCCGGGGAGGCGAGGTGGTAGACGAAGTCGACAGGCTCGTCGACGAAGTACGGCTCGATGATGTCGAGGTTGAAGTGCATGAAGTCGGGGCTGCGGATGTGCTCGATGTTGGCCAGCGAGCCAGTCTCGAGGTTGTCGACACAGATCACGCGATGACCCCGCTGCAGCAGCTCCTCGCATAGATGGGAGCCGAGGAAGCCGGCTCCGCCGGTCACGAGACAGGTGGGCATGCCGCCAATCTACATCGACGCAGGTGTTGTGCGCGCTGCCAATAGGATCCGCGGCCCAGCAACGATTGGAGGAAGCGATGGCCGCGGCTCGGTTTGTCGAACGTCTGAACGAGCAGGTCGCGTACGAATTCGCCGCTTCACAGCAGTACATCGCCAACGCCGTTTACTACGACTCGCAGACCATGCCGCAGCTCGCCGCGTTCTTCTACGCCCAGGCGGTCGAGGAGCGCAACCACGCGATGATGATGGTGCGCTACCTGCTCGACGCCGACTCGACGGTCGCGATCCCCGGCGTCGCTGCACCCGAGACGCAGTTCGCCGATCTCGTCGCCCCGGTCGCACTCGCGCTCGAGCAGGAGCGGCGCGTGAGCGATCAGGTCGCGGCGTTGATGGGGGTGGCGCGCGACGAGGGAGACTTCCTGAGCGAGCAGTTCGTCCAGTGGTTCCTGAAGGAGCAGGTCGAGGAGGTGGCGACGATGTCGTCGCTGCTCGCGGTCGCCGAACGCTCCGCCGACGCGCCCAACGTGGTCGAGGATTACCTCGCCCGGGAGGTCGGTGGCGGCGAGGCGACCGACCCGACCGCGCCCCCGGCCGCGGGCGGCGCTCTCTAGCGCCTGGGACGTGCTCTAGCGCCTGGGACGTGCTCTAGCGGCTAGGACCGGCGACGCAGGACGTGCGCCTCGCCCCGGCGGATCGTGACCTTCTCCGCGTCGAGATGCTCGAGCAGTGCTTGCGCGAACTTGCGCGAGGTCCCGAGTTCGTCGCGCAGCTGCGCGATCGTGACGGCCCCCTGGTTTCGCTGCGCCAACGCGACCACGCGCTGACGGAGGTCGCGCAGCACGTCTGCGTGGTAGTGGAGCGTTTTCGAGACCCGGACCACGCGCCCGCTCGCAGCCAGCGACGCGAGGTCGTCGGGATCGAGCTCGGCGTCGAGCGGCGGCTCGAACCCGGCCGCATGCAGGCGCCGCTCGAGCGCGACCGCCCCCGGCCCGAGCTCAGCGCTGGGCGCCGTCGCCGCCGGCGCGGGCGTGGCGGCGGTCGCGGTCGCCGTCGCCGGCTCCTCGGGCTCGCTTCCGGACGCGAGCCGCTGCAGCCGCGCCAGCAGGTCCCGAGAGGGGCCGTGCTTAGCAGGCGCGGGGTCGAGCACGAGGCCGCCGCCGATCGTGTCGGGTGGAGCGATCTGCCGGACCACGAGTCGATCGCCGCGCGCAGCGATCAGCGGCTGCTCGAGCCGGAGCTGCCAGTAGGGGCCGCCTAGCCAGGCGATCCGCGCGGGCGCCTCACGCGTGCCGTGGTGGATCTGGACGCGCGTCCCGTGCTCGGGCTCATGGCCGCCGAAGCGCAGCCTGGCGTCGATCAGATAGCTCGGGCGCAGCTCGCCCCCGGCGCTCGCGAGCACCTCGCCGCGGGCGATCTGGTTGGTTGCCACGCCGACCAGATTGACCGCCACCCGCTGGCCGGCACCGGCTCGAACGACAGGCTGATCGTGCACCTGGACGCCCCGCACGCGAGTCCGGCGAGCGCCGGGTAGTACGACCATCTCGTCGCCGCGACCGACGGCGCCCGACCACAGGGTCCCGGTGACGACGGTCCCGGCGCCGCGAATCGTGAACACCCGGTCGATGTGCAGCCGCGCGGGCCCCGCAGCGCCGTCGCGGCCGGGGAGCGCCGAGGCCACGCGGTCCAGCGCCTGACGCAGCTGCGCCAGCCCCTCGCCGGTTCGGGCCGAGACGGGGACGACCTCGGTGCCGGGGAGCAGCTCGGCCGCCTCGAGTGCCGCGGGTCCGGGGTCGGCGAGGTCCGTCTTGGTGATCGCGATCACTCCGGCCGTGACCTCGAGCGCGCGCAGCACCTCGGCGTGCTCGCGTGTCTGCGGCATCACGCCGTCATCGGCCGCGATCGTCATCAGGTACAGGTCGATCCCGGTCGCGCCCGCCACCATCGTGCGGACGAACCGCTCGTGGCCCGGCACGTCGACGACCGACAGGCGCCGGCCCGATGGCAGCTCGAGGCTCGCGAAGCCGAGCTCGATCGAGATCCCGCGGGCGCGTTCCTGGGGCAGGCGGTCGGTGTCGACGCCGGTCAGCGCGCGGGTCAGCGCGCTCTTGCCGTGATCGATGTGGCCGGCCGTTCCGAGCGTGAGCGGCGCGTCGCTCACGTGGGGCTAACCGCCGCGCGCGCGGCCGCGGCGAGCAGCGGTACCTCGTCGTCGCCGAGTGTGCGCGGGTCGAGCAGCACCCGCCCGTCGTGGATCCGCGCGAGCACCGGTGGATCGCCGCGGCGCAGACGCTCGACGACGGGCACCGGGTCGCGGTCGGCGTCGAGCGCGACGACCGGACCCTCGAGCTCGAGCAGCGGCAGCGCGCCGCCGCCGACCTTTCCGGTGGCGCGGATGATCTCGCATGAGTCGCACCCGATCGCCTCGGCCAACCGGCGCGCCCGCTCGGCGAGCTCGCGCTCGCCGGCCTCGAGCATCGCCAGCACTGGAATCTCGCGCCGCGCCCGGGCCGGGTCGCGGTACAGAATCAGCGTCGCCTCGAGCGCCGCCAGCGACAGCTTGTCGATCCGCAGCGCGCGCGCCAGCGGGTGCGAGCGCGCGGCCGAGACGGCATCGCGGCGACCGATCAGCAGTCCCGCCTGCGGCCCCCCCAGCAGCTTGTCGCCCGAGCAGCAGACGAGCGCCGCTCCGGCGGTGACCGAGCGCCTGACGGCGGGCTCCTCGCCGAGCGCCGGCATCCCTCGCGCGTCGGCGAGCACCCCCGAGCCGACGTCGTCGATCACCGCAGGGCCGAGCCCGCAGAGCTCCTCGATCGAGACGTCCTGCACGAATCCGACCGTGCGGAAGTTGGACGGGTGGACGCGGAGGATCGCTCCAACGGCAGGCATGCCGCGGATCGCGCGCTCGTAGTCGGGCAGCCGGGTTCGGTTGGTCGTGCCGATCTCGACCAGCTCCGATCCAGATTGGGCGATCACCTCGGGGATCCGAAAGCCGCCGCCGATCTCGACGAGCTGCCCGCGCGAGACGACGATCGACCTGCCCGGACCGGCGAGCGCGGCGGCCGCGAGCAGCACCGCCCCTGCGCCATTGCCGACGACCGTCGCGGCCTGCGCTCCGGTCAGGTCCCGAAGCAGCGACTCAATGTGGGCATCGCGGCGCCCCCGGCCGCCCTGCTCGAGGTCGAGCTCGAGGTTGGAGTAGCCACGGGCGACGCCGTCGAGCGCCAGCCGGGCCGCATCCGAAAGCGGCGCCCGTCCGAGGTTGGTGTGGACGATCACACCGGTCGCGTTCAGCACGCGGCGAAGCGATGGTCGCTCGAGTTCCGCGAGCAGCTCGCGCGCGCGCTCCACCAGCGGGGCGTCATCGGCAACGCCGGCGCGAACAGCCTCGCGGCGCTGATCGATCGCCTTGCGCGCGGCGGCGACGGCGATCGCGTGTGGGGCGTCGAGTGCCGCGGCGAGCTCGTGGACGGCGGGCAGTCGATTCAGGTGCTCGGCGTCGTGCCCGGCACCCACTCGCCCTCCTCCTTCTTCCAGATCGGGACCTGGGCCTTGATCTGGTCGATGATCTCGCGTGCCCCCGCGAAAGCGGCGTCGCGATGCGGCGCCGATGCCGCCACCGCCACCGAGGCCTCCGACAGCGGCACCGTCCCGAGGCGGTGCTCGGCGGCCGCCGCGCACAGGCCGTGGCGCAGCACGGCGCCGGCGACGATCTCGCCGATCTTGCGCTCGGCCATCGTCGTGTAGGCCTCGTACTCGAGCTGCGGCACCTCGCGTGTGATGCCCTCGAAGGTCACGATCGCGCCGGCCCTCGGATCGCGGACCCGCGCGATCAGCGGCTCCAGCGACAGCGGCTCGGCGGTCACCCGCACGTGCATCTCACCGACCGAACCACCCGACACGGGCGGGATCAGGGCGAGCTCGTCACCCGCGTGCAGGACATCGGCCGGGTTGGCGTAATCCTGGTTGACCGCCATCACCACCCGGAGCCCCTGCGTCAATCCTCGGACCTGCTCGAGCGCGTCGCGGACGCGTGCGCCGTCGGGAAGCTCGAGCTCCAGCTCCTCGGCACCGGCCCGCTCTCGGAGCACCGCAAACAGGCGGACGTTGATGTGCATGGACCCAAGGCTAGCTCTCTGTTGGCGACTCGTTAATCCTGATCCGCTGCGGTCGGCAGGTTGCTTATGCTGGGGCCTCGATCAGGGGCGGATTCAACCCGAAGGAGTCAGATGAGAACTTGGAAGAGGACCGGACTCGCCGCGTCGCTGGCCGCGATCGCCGTCGCCGGTGTCGTCGGCTGCGGAAGCAGCAGCAGTTCGTCGTCGAGCAGCTCGAGCACCACGGCGGCCTCGAGCAGCGCCGGCGCCACCGCCGGCGCCGTGGCCTCAGTTGTCAAGCTGGTGCCGGCCGCGATCAAGTCCAAGGGGCTGACCGTCGCCTCAGACGCGAGCTATGCGCCGAACGAATTCATCGGCTCAGACGGGCACACGGTCGTCGGCATGGATCCAGATCTGATGAAGGCGCTCGGCGCCGTCATGGGGCTCAAGGTCAACGTCGTCAACCAGACGTTCGACAGCATCATTCCCGGCCTCGCCGCCGGCAAGTACGACGTCGGCGCGTCGTCGTTCACCGACACCAAGGAGCGCCAGAAGACGGTCGACTTCGTCGACTACTTCGTCGCCGGCGAGTCGTTCTTCACGAAGGCCAGCGGCGGCGTCTCCGTCACCGGCCTGGCAGACCTGTGCGGCCACACGGTTGCGGTCGAGAAGGGGACGACCGAGCAGACCGACGCGACCAATCAGGACGCGAAGTGCAAGAAGGCCGGCAAGCCCGGCGTGACGGTGCTCGCGTTCCCCGACCAGAACGGCGCCAACCTCGCTCTCTCGAGCGGCCGCGCGCAGCTCGGGTTCGCCGACTCCCCCGTCGCGGCCTACCAGGTCAAGCAGTCCAACGGGCAGTTCAAGCTCGTCGGCTCGTCGATCGAGAATGCGCCCTACGGTCTCGCCGTGCCCAAGAACAGCGGCCTCGCCAAGCCACTGCTGGCCGCGCTCAAGGTCGTCATGCAGAACGGTCAGTACAAGACGATCCTGACGCACTGGGGGATCGAGGCTGGAGCGATCCCGCCGTCCCAGGTCAAAATCAACGGAGCGACCAGTTAGCAGTCAAACTACGGCTCAGAGGTGAGCACCTCCGAGCTATCTGACGACCGGACGGAACGGCCTGAGGAGATCAAGGCCGTTCCGGTCCGGCACCCGGGGCGTTGGGTCGCCGCGGCGATCGTGCTCGTGATCGTCGCGTCGCTCGTCCGCTCGGTCATCACCAACAAGAACTTCGGCTGGCACTACGTCGGCCAGTACCTGTTCGATCCGCGCGTGATCCAGGGTGTCGAGCGGACCTTGATCCTGACGGTCCTCTCGATGCTGATCGGGATCCTGCTCGGGGTGCTGTTGGCGATGATGCGGCGGTCGCCGAACCCACTGGTGTCCGGCGCCAGTGGGATCTACATCTGGTTCTTTCGCGGCACGCCGCTCTTGGTCCAGATCATCTTCTGGTACAACATCACCGCGCTGTACCGGAACATCGACCTCGGGGTTCCATTCGGGCCGGCGCTGATCCACGCCAACGGCAACGCGATCATCACGACGTTCGTCGCGTCGCTGCTCGGGCTCGGCCTCAACGAGGGCGCCTACATGGCCGAGATCGTGCGCGCCGGGATCCTGTCGGTCGACGAGGGGCAGACCGAGGCGGCCCAATCGCTGGGGATGTCACGGCTGCAGACGATGGGGCGGATCGTGCTGCCGCAGGCGATGCGAGTGATCATCCCGCCGACCGGCAACGAGACGATCTCGATGCTCAAGAACACGTCGCTCGTCAGCGTGATCGCCTACACCGAGCTGCTGTATTCGGTCACGCTGATCTACGACGTCAACTACAAGACGATCCCGCTGCTGATCGTCGCGTGCATCTGGTACCTGGCGCTGACCAGCGTGCTGTACGTCGGCCAGTACTACATCGAGCGACGGTTCGGGCGAGGCTTCAGCCGCACCCAGCAGGCAACTTTCGCCGAGCGGTGGCTCCGATTCGGGCACCACGGCCAATGAGCGCGATGGTCAAAGCCGAGGGGGTGCACAAGCGTTTCGGCCGGCTCGAGGTCCTAAAGGGCATCGATCTCGAGGTGGCGCAGGGCGAGGTCATGTGCCTGCTCGGCCCGTCAGGGTCGGGCAAGTCGACGTTCCTGCGGTGCATCAACCACCTCGAGAAGATCAACGCCGGCCGGCTGTCGGTCGACGGCGAGCTGGTCGGCTACCGGCAGCGCGGCGACAAGCTCTACGAGCTGCGCGACAAGGAGGTGTGCCGCGACCGCGCCCAGATCGGGATGGTGTTCCAGCACTTCAACCTGTTCCCGCACATGACCGCGCTCGAGAACGTGACGCTGGCGCCGACCAAGGTGCTCGGCAAGTCGCGCAAGGAGGCGCGCGAGCGGGGCACACAGGTGCTCAGTCAGGTCGGCCTCGGCGACAAGCTCGACGTCTACCCCGTCGCGCTCTCAGGAGGGCAGCAGCAGCGCGTCGCGATCGCGCGCGCGCTGGCGATGGAACCGAAGCTGATGCTGTTCGACGAGCCGACCTCGGCGCTCGACCCGGAGCTGGTCGGCGACGTGCTCGACGCGATGCGTGGCCTCGCCAAGGAGGGGATGACGATGATCGTCGTCACCCACGAGATGGGCTTTGCGCGCGAGGTCGCCGACAGCGTCGTGTTCATGGACGATGGCGTGGTGGTCGAGTCCGGGGCTCCCGCGGATGTCATCAACAATCCCAAGCACGAGCGCACGAGGACGTTCCTGTCGAAGGTGCTCTAGGCGCAGGGGCGTGCTGAACGGTCGCGAGACACCAACGCGGTGGGGCGTCGCTCGCGGGTAACCTCCCTGGAGATGGCGACCACGCCTGAACATCGCACGATCGCGCCGATCGTAGGTCCGGACGATCCGCGCCGCTTCACCGATTCGGGGATCGAGGTAAAGCCGCTCTACGCCGAAGATGACCTTCCCCCGGACCTGGCGCAGCGCCTCGGCGAGCCAGGCGAGTATCCGTTCACGCGAGGGATCCACCGCGACATGTACCGCAAGCAGCTGTGGACGCACCGCCAGTACGCCGGGTACGCCAGCGCCAAGGAGTCCAACGAGCGATACCGCTATCTGCTCGAGCACGGCTCGACCGGGCTCAGCATGGCGTTCGACCTACCGACCCAGCTCGGGCTCGACTCCGACGATCCCCGCTGCCTCGGCGAGGTCGGTCGCACCGGCGTCGCGATCGACACGATCGACGACATGCGCACGGCGTTCGACGGGATCCCGCTGAGCGAGGTCTCGACCTCGATGACGATCAATGCGCCCGCGAGCGTGCTGCTGCTGTTGTACGAGCTGGTCGGCGAGGAGCAGGGCGTCCCGGCGCGCGACCTTCGCGGCACGACCCAGAACGACATCCTCAAGGAGTACATCGCCCGAGGCAACTTCATCTACCCGCCGGCCGGGGCGATCCGCCTGACCACCGACCTGTTCGCCTACTGCAACGAACGGGTGCCGAAGTGGAACACGATCTCGATCAGCGGCTACCACTTCCGCGAGAAGGGCTGCTCGGCCGTCCAGGAGGTCGCGTTCACGCTCGCGAACGGGATCGCCTACGTGCAGGCGGCGCTCGACGCCGGCCTCGAGGTCGACAGGTTCGGTCCACGGTTGGCGTTCTTCTTCAACGGCCACAACAACGTCTTCCAGGAGATCGCCAAGTTCCGCGCCGCGCGCAGGATGTGGGCGGAGATCATGCGCGAGCGCTTCGGCGCCCAGGACGAGCGCTCGTGGCGGCTGCGCTTCCACACCCAGACCGGCGGCGTCACGCTGACCGCCCAGCAACCCGAGAACAACATCGTCCGGGTCGCGCTGCAGGGATTCGCCGCCGTCTGCGGCGGGACCCAGTCGTTGCATACCAACGGATTCGACGAGGCGCTCGCGCTCCCGACCGAGCGCGCGGCCAAGATCGCGCTGCGCACCCAGCAGATCATCGGCCACGAGTCGGGCGCCGCCGACACGGTTGACCCGTTCGCCGGCTCGTACTTCGTCGAAGCGCTGACGGACGAGCTCGAGCTGCGCTCCAGGGAGCTGATCGCCAAGATCGACGAGCTCGGCGGCTCGGTCCAGGCGATCGACTTCATGAAGAACGAGATCGAGGAATCGGCGTTCGGCTACCACGAGCGCTACCGCATCGGCCAGGACATCGTCGTCGGCGTCAACATGTTCGTCGAGGACACGCCGGAGGTCCCCGACATCCTCCGGGTCGATCCCGAGTCCGAGCGCGAGCAGGTCGCGCGGCTCGAGGCGTTCAAGCGCAACCGCGACCAGGAGCTGGTCGCCGCACGCCTGCAGGCGATCCGCGAGGCGGCGCAGGGCACCGGCAACATGCTGCCGGTGCTGCGCGAAGCGCTCAAGGACAGCTGCTCGTTGGGCGAGGTGTGCGCCGCGATGCGCGACGTGTTCGGCGAGTATCAGCCGAGCTTCTGAGCCATGGCCCGGCACCGCTGAATGCGGGTCTTCCTGGCCGGAGCGACGGGCGTGATCGGTGTGCGGCTGGTGCCGCTGCTCCTCGCAGCCGGTCACGAGGTGACGGGGATGACGCGCTCGGCGGGAAAGATCGACCGGCTGCGCGAACTCGGCGCCGAGCCCGTCGTCTGTGACGTGTTCGATGCCGACGCGCTGATCGATGCGGTCCGCTCCGCCCGGCCCGATCTGGTCATGCACCAGCTGACCGACCTGCCCGACTCGCCTGAGCAGATCCCGGAGTTCGCGCAGCGCAACAACCGGATCAGGACCGAGGGGACGCGCAATCTGCTGGCCGGCGCCCGCGCGGCCGGGGCCGGGCGCTTCTTGGCCCAGAGCATCGCCTGGACGCCGCCCGCCGGCGGCGAGGCGGTGGCCGAGCACGAGCGCCTCGTGCTTCGGGCGGGGGGCGTCGTGCTGCGCTACGGCACCTTCTACGGCCCCGGCACGTTCGGTGGCGAGCATGTGCCCGAGCACCCGCGAATCCACGTCGACGCGGCCGCGCGACGCACCGTCGAGCTACTCGATGCGCCCTCGGGCGTGATCGTCGTCGCCGAGCCTCAGAGCTAGCGCGAGAAACCGTCGATCCGATCGCAACCGGCTAGCGCTCGCTGTCGAGGTGCGACATCTGCTGCTCGGGGTAGCGCGTACCGGCGGCCTCGTCGGCCGGCATCGCCGCTTCGATCGCCTGCAGCTGATCGTCGCTCAGCGACAGCTCGAGCGCTCCGAGCGCCTCGGTCAGGCGCTCGCGAGTGCGCGCCCCGATCAGCGGGACGATGTCATCGCCACGCGAGCGCACCCAGGCGATCGCGACTTGGGCGACCGACGCTCCCTGAGCGGCGGCGACCGCGCGGAGCCGCTCGACAAGCCGCAGGTTGCGCTCCAGGTTCTCGGGCGCAAAGCGCGGTGCGCGGCTGCGGAAGTCGCCGGCCTCGAGCCGACGGTCGGGCGCCCAGTGGCCGCTGATCAGCCCCCGCGATAGGACTCCGTACGCGGTGATTCCGAGGCCGAGCTCCCGGCAGGCGGGCAGGATCGCGGGCTCGATCCCGCGCGAGATCAGCGAGTACTCGATCTGGAGGTCGACGATCGGATGCACGGCGGCGGCGCGGCGGATCGTCTCGGGTCCGACCTCCGACAGCGCGATCCAGCGGACGTAGCCCGCCTCAACGAGCTCGGCGATCGCGCCGATCGTCTCCTCGATCGGCACCTTCGAGTCGAGCCGTGCCGGGCGGTAGACGTCGATGTGGTCGGTGTTCAGGCGCTGGAGCGAGTAGGCGGCGGCGGTCTTGACCGCGGCCGGCGAGGCGTCATAGCCGAGGAACGCCCCCTCGGGTCCGCGCTGCGCGCCGAACTTGACGCTGAGGAGCACCTGATCGCGCTTGCCGTCCCGCAGCGCTCGCCCGATCAGCATCTCGTTGTGCCCCATCCCGTAGAAGTCGCCGGTATCGAGGACGTTGATCCCAGCCTCGATCGCCGCGTGGATGGTCGCGATGCTCTCGGCCTCGTCGGCGGTTCCGTACATCCCGGACATGCCCATACATCCAAGGCCGACGGTCGAAACCTGAGGTCCGCTGCTGCCAAGCTGGTGGGTCATATCGCGTCCGTTTCCTTCCTCGTCTTAAGCCAATCCGGCGGCGCGTTGCAAGCCGACGCCCGCGGAAGGAGTCGCCTCCCTGCGGGCGAACGTCTAGAACCATGACAGAGCACGAGGCAAGCCGGACCCTGGTCAAGTCCCCGCCGGAACTGTGGGCCGAATGCAGCGACGCAAGCTCGCTCGGGCGCCATCTGGACCAGTTCGGGGAGATACGAATCACGAGGCTCGAGCCCGAAACCGCCGTTGCCTGGGAGGGCGAAGATATGTGCGGCACGGTGCGGCTCGAGCCCTCGGGGTGGGGAACGCGGGTGATCATGACCGCGCGTTCGGCCCACGAGGCGTCCGCGCGCGCGGCCCGCGAGGCGTCCGCGCGCGCTGCCCGCGAGGCGTCCGCGCGTTCGGCCCACGAGGCGTCCGCGCGCGCGGCCCGCGAGGCGTCCGCGCGCGCTGCCCAGGAGGCCGTGGCCCCGGAGCGGCGGACGTCCGCGGTCGCCCCGAAGCCAGAGCCCGCGGAGCGGGAGCCGGTCCCAGAGCGGCGGACGTCCGCGGTCGCCCCGAAGCGAGAGCCGGGGGAGCCGGAGCCCGCGCCTCCGGAGGAGCTCGATCCCGCGGCGGAGGCGTCCGAGCCGAGGCAGGGGTTCTTTGCGCGGCTGTTCAAGCGCGGCCGGCCCGGGTCATCCGCGGAGCCCGACCCCGCCGCCACCCCGCGTCAGCCGGTCGCAACGCGGCGCCGGCCCGTCGCAACCCCGCGCCAGCCGGTCGCGACGCGGCGCCAGCCGGTCGCAACCCCGCGGCAGCCGGTCGCAACCCCGCGTCAGCCCGTCGCATCGCCGCGCCAGCCGGTCGCGACGCGGCGCCAGCCGATCGCAACCCCGCGTCAGCCCGTCGAAACGCGGCGCCAGCCGATCGCCACCCCGCGGCAGACGGCCGCGGCGGCCGCCGTTTCAGACCCCGACCCCCGGGACGCGTCGGTTGCGCTGACGGCCGCGCTCGACAGCCTCGGTCAGGCCCACCACCGCCCGTTCTCGCGATCCTGACGGCACTCTCTCAGGGGGCGCGGGGGTACACTCGCGCCCCCTGACCATGCGCGCGAAGGCACCAGAGACTTACGAGGAGAAACTCGCCCAGCTCCAGGAGCTGAAGGAGGAGGCGGTCCACGCCGGTTCCGAGTCGGCGGTCGCCAAGCAGCACGAGAAGGGCAAGTACACGGCTCGCGAGCGCGTCGAGAAGCTGCTCGATCCGGGCTCCTTTCAGGAGCTCGACACATTCGTGCGCCACCGCACCTCGGACTTCGAGATGCAGAAGAACCGGCCCTTCGGGGATGCGGTCGTCACCGGCCACGGCACGATCGAGGGGCGGCGCGTGTGCGTTTTCAGCCAGGACTTCACCGTGTTCGGCGGATCGCTCGGCGAGGTGATGGGCGAGAAGATGTGCAAGATCATGGATCTGGCCGCACGGATCGGGTGCCCCGTGATCGGGATCAACGATTCAGGCGGCGCGCGGATCCAGGAGGGCGTCGTCTCGCTCGGCGCCTACGGCGACGTTTTCGTCCGCAACGTCAAGTGCAGCGGCGTGATCCCGCAGATCAGCCTGATCATGGGGCCGTGCGCCGGCGGCGCCGTGTACTCACCGGCGATGACGGACTTCATCTTCATGGTCAAGGAGACCTCGCACATGTTCATCACGGGCCCTGATGTGATCAGGACTGTGACCGGCGAGGAGGTCGGATTCGAGGAGCTCGGCGGCGCGATGTCGCACAACACCAAGTCGGGCGTCGCCCACTTCGCCTCCGAGGACGAGGATGCCTGCCTGCAGGACACGCGCTACCTGCTCAGCTTCCTTCCCCAGAACAACCTCGAGACGCCGCCCCGGGTGATGCCGACCGACGATCCTCTGCGCCAAGATCAGGAGCTCGACCACGTCGTCCCCGACAACCCCAACAAGCCGTACGACATGCGCGACGTGATTCGCCTGATCGTCGATGACGGCGAGTTCTTCGAGGTGCACGAGCACTACGCGCGCAACATCGTCTGCGGGTTCGCTCGTCTCGACGGGTTCGCGGTCGGGGTCGTCGGCAACCAGCCCAATCAGCTCGCCGGCGTGCTCGACATCGACTCGTCCTGCAAGGCCGGGCGGTTCGTCCGCACCTGCGACGCCTTCAACATTCCGCTGATCACCTTCTGCGATGTCCCCGGCTTCCTGCCCGGGACCGAACAGGAGTGGGGCGGGATCATCCGCCACGGCGCCAAGCTGCTGTACGCCTACACCGAGGCGACCGTCCCGAAGATCACGATCATCACCCGCAAGGCCTACGGCGGCGCCTACGACGTGATGGCCTCAAAGCACATGCTCGCCGACTTCAACTTCGCGTGGCCGACCGCCGAGGTCGCGGTCATGGGTCCGGAGGGCGCGGTCAACATCATCTATCGCCGCGACATCTCCTCCTCGCCGACCCCGGACGCGCGCCGGCAGAAGCTGATCACCGACTACAAGGCGCACTTCGCTAATCCGTACGCCGCCGCGGAGCGCGGCTACATCGACGACGTGATCGTGCCGCACGAGACGCGGCCGAAGATCATCACGGCGCTCCAGACGCTCCAGACCAAGCGCGAGTCGGGCCCCAAGCGCAAGCACGGGAACATCCCGCTTTAGCCGAACAACCTCGCTCAGCAACTACGTCTAGAGCTCGATCTCCTGCGCCCGCACGCGGCCTTCGCGATATGCCTGGAGCGCCGCAGCCGCGACCGCGAGATCCTGGATCGCGAGTCCGGTCGAGTCGAACATCGTCACCGCGTCGGGCTCGGGGCGCCCGGGCGCGTCGCCGGCAAGGACGGCGCCGAGCTCGGTGACATTCTCGCGTGAGACGGTGCCGGCGGTGACCGCGCCGGTCAGCTCGCCGCCGTGCGACGCCTGCTCCCATTCGTCGCAGAACAGTGCGCACGACGCGACCGCCTCGACCGACGCCTCGGCCTTGCCGGGGCCGTCGGCCCCGAGCATGTTGAGGTGCAGCCCGGGGGTCAGATCGCCCGCCTCGACGACTACCTCCGTTCCGGGTGTGACGCAGCAGACGATGTCGCAGCGCAGTGCCTGTTCGTGCGAGCCCTGGTCCCACTCGAGCTCGGCGCTGAGCGCACGCGAGGCCTCGCCGCGCTGATCGAAGCACACGCCCGGCCCATAGCCCGCCGCCGCCAGACAGCGAGCGGCCCAGGCGCCGTGCAGGCCGCAGCCGATGATCCCCACCGTCTGCGCCCCCGGTCGTGCGAGTGCGTGGGCGGCGACGGCGGCGACGGCGCCAGTCCGCAGCGCCGTCACCGAGCGACCGTCAAGCAGCATCAGCGGCTCGCCGTTGCCGGCATCAGAGAGGCAGATCACGCCGGTCACGGTCGGCAACCCAACCTCCGGGTTGCCCGGAAACGACGTCACCCACTTCAGCAGGGCAAGGCCGTCGCCGAGTGCCGGCATCGCGCGGAAGTCACCGAATGGCGGGCTCTCGAGATAGACCTTCGGGGGCATCCTCCAATCCCCGGCGTGGAAACGCAGCAGGCCGGCGCGGACGCGCTCGATCGCCATCTGCGGCGTGACCGCCTCGAGCACTGACTCGTGGCTGAGGACTGGAAGGGCGCTCATACGGGGCGCACGATACCCTCGGCGGCGCTGTGAACCGTCGGCCGAAGCTAACGATCGTCGCCCCGGACGCCTCGCCGGAGGAGGCCGCGGCGGTCGTCGCCGCACTCGATCGCTTCATGCGCGAGACCACGCCGCCGCCGGCGCCGCTCACTCGAGCGCAGAACCCCTGGCAGCGCGCCGCCCTGCACGAGGGCGTCGCCCGCGAGCCCCAGCTGCCGCTGCCCTGGGCCTGAGCCCACCGCGGGTTCTGGCGACACGGGGGCTGGGCGACTCGGCGGAGAATCGGGCGTGGGTGCGGTAGCAGGCGTGGGTGCGGTAGCAGGCGTGGGTGCGGTAGCAGGCGTGGGTGCGGTAGCCCGCGGGCTGGCCGTCAACGTGCCACTCGACCCGGCTGTGAGGGCCAGAGCCACATTCACGGCGCCCTACGCCGTCAGCGTGCAACTCGCGCCTGCGTGAGGGTCGAAAGTCACGTTGACAGGTGGACGGCTGCCCGAGGCGGCGATGGCGGCGATGGACGCGCTGCAGCCCCTGCGTCCCCGAGAGGCCATCTCGCCACGCGCCGAACGCCGGCCCCCCGCACCCAAAACCCCTGCGCAGATCGGAAAACCCGCTATTCCGATCCCCTTTTGGTAGATTTGGCTGCTCGAACTGCCGGTCAACCGAAAAGGAACCTGATGGAGCCTGCTTCCCTCCAAAGTACCGCGGGCCGTTCGCACGCTCGGACCGGCTCGCTCGAGAATCCCGAAGTGGTCGAGAACGTGCCCGGGCACGTGATTCCGATCCTGGAGCGCGAGTTCGACGACTTCGACACCGAGTCGACGCGGTTCCTCGACGGACGGCTCGAGGAGGAGGACTTCATCAAGTTCCGCCTCAAGCAGGGTGTCTACGGCCAGCGCCAGCCCGACGTACAGATGGTCCGCGTCAAGCTGCCGCTGGGCGGGGTGACGCCGGACCAACTCGACGCGTTCGCCGCGGTGATCGAGAAGTACGTGCCGCTGCGCAAGGGTCATGTGACGACGCGGCAGAACATCCAGATGCACCACATTCCGCTGCCCGATGCGGCGAACCTGATCCGCGAGCTCGGAGACGCTGGGCTGTCGTCGCGCGAAGGGTGCGGGAACACGATGCGCAACGTGACCGGCGACCCGCGGGCCGGCACGCTCGAGGGCGAGCTGTTCGACATCACCCCCTACGCCGGCGCGTACGTCCGCTATTTCGTCCGCCATCCGACCACGCAGGCGATGCCGCGCAAGGTCAAGACGGCGTTCACGGCGACCGACGAGGACAACGCGATCACCCGCATTCACGACATGTCGTTCGTCCCGAAGCTGCGCGACGGCGCCCGCGGCGTCGAGGTCCGCGTCGGCGGTGGCACCTCGATCATGCCCCGGCTGGCGCCGACGCTGTACGAGTTCGTCGAGCTCGACAACGGCGACTACCTGAAGGTGACCGAGGCGTGCATGCGGATCTTCGACCGCCAGGAGTGGCTGCGGGCCAATCGCGCTCGGGCGCGGATCAAGGTGCTGGTCGACAAGATCGGGATCGACGAGTTCCGCAAGCTGGTCGAGGGGGAGCTCGACGGTGACTGGGTCGCGGAGCGGGACTTCTCGCTGGACGCGATCCTGCTGGAGCACGACGAGCAGGCGGGCGCACCCGCCAAGCGCGAGGCGTACGCGAGCGCCGACGGCGAGTTGAGCGAGTTCGATCGTTTTCTGGAGACCAACGTGCAGGGCCAGCGCCAGGAGGGCTTCGCGACGGTCGAGGTCAAGATCCCACGTGGCGATCTCACGCCCGAGCAGCTCCGCGGGATCGGCCAGATCATGCGCGAGTACAGCGGTGGCTATGCCCGCACGACCGTCCACCAGAACATCGTGCTGCGGTGGGTGCGCAACGAGTCTCTGTACGAGCTCTGGCGGCGACTGGCCGAGCTCGAGCTCGGCGATCCCGGCGCGGACGAGATCACCGATGTCGTCAGCTGCCCGGGCACCGACTCCTGCAAGCTTGGGATCACGAGCTCGATGGGGCTCAACAAGGCGGTTCACGAGCGCCTTGAGCAGATGCAGATCGACGACGAGCTGATGCGGCGGATCCACATCAAGATGAGCGGCTGCCCGAACGGCTGCAGCCAGCATCACATCGCCAACATCGGCTTCTATGGCGCCTCGATCAAGGTCGGCGAGCACTCTATCCCGGCCTACATCCCGCACGTCGGCGGGACTTACGAAGGTGGCGATGTCCGCTACGGTCAGCGGCTGAAAGCGCGCCTTCCGGCGAAGCGAGTACCCGATGCGGTGGAGCGATGGGTACGCTTCTATGAGTCCGAACGCAACGAAGGCGAGGAATTCAACGCCTTCGTGACGCGTGTCGGCCCGGCTGAATTCGAAGCCCGGGTGAAGGACTTGACGATGCCAATCGAATTCAGCCTGCAGAACATGAACTACTTCATCGACTGGACCAAGAACGCCCCGTTCGAGGTGATCCGCGGTGAAGGCGAGTGCGCGGTATAGAACGATGACAACGGTGGCCCAAGACCTACAGAACGCCTCGGCCGAGGAAGTGCTCGCCTACGCGGTGCAGCGGTTCCATCCCCGCCTGACGATGGCGTGCTCGTTCCAGAAGGAGGAGTCGGTCCTCGTCCACATGCTGACCGCGATCGAACCGACTGCCCGGGTGTTCACAATCGACACCGGTGTCCTGTTCCCGGAGACGCTGGCGACCTGGAAGCAGTTCGAGGAGCGCTTCGGCGTCGGCATCGAGGTGCTCGATGCGCGCAGCCCGGACGAGCCTTGGACGCACGATCGTTGCTGCAGCGCCGCGAAGGTCGACGCGCTGGAGCGGGCGCTCAACGGGGTCGATGCCTGGATCACCGGCATCCGCCGCGAGCAGGCGACCACCCGCTCGCAAGCCGCCAAGGTCGAGCACGACGACAAGCGCGGGATCTGGAAGTTCAACCCGCTCGTCGACTGGAGCGAGAAGGACGTATGGCGCTACATCTTCGAGCACGACCTCCCGTACAACCTCCTGCACGATCGCGGCTACGCTTCCATTGGGTGCGCTCCGTGCACCCAGCCCGGTTCGGGCCGCGAGGGGCGGTGGGCCGGGCAGGACAAGACCGAGTGCGGTATCCACGTCGCATAGCGGCTGACTGACGCGATGAATCCGTTCCACTACGAGCTCTCCCATCTCGATGCCCTCGAGGCCGAGTCGATCCACATCTTCCGCGAGGTTGCGGCCGAGTTCGAACGCCCCGTGCTGCTGTTCAGCGGCGGCAAGGACTCGATCGTGCTGCTGCGGCTGGCCGAGAAGGCATTCCGGCCCGGCCGCTTCCCGTTCCCGATCATGCACGTCGACACCGGGCACAACTTCCCCGAGGTGATCGAGTTCCGCGATCGCCTGGTCTCGCAACTCGGCGAGCGCCTGATCGTCGCCAGCGTCCAGGAGTCGATCGACAAGGGCCGCGTGGTTGAGGAGACGGGTCCCCGCGCTTCGCGCAACCGCCTCCAGACGACGACGCTGCTCGACGCGCTCGAGGAGCACGGGTTCGACGCCGCGTTCGGCGGTGCCCGCCGCGACGAGGAGCGAGCGCGCGCCAAGGAGCGCGTGTTCTCGTTCCGCGACGACTTCGGTCAGTGGGATCCGAAGGCCCAGCGTCCGGAGCTGTGGTCTCTGTACAACGGCCGGATTCGCAAGGGCGAGCACGTCCGCGTGTTCCCGATCTCGAACTGGACCGAGCTCGACGTGTGGCAGTACATCGCCAACGAGAGCCTCGAGGTCCCCACGATCTATTACTCGCACGAGCGCGATGTGTTCGAGCGCGATGGGATGCTGTACGCGGCCAGCGAGCACGTCGAGCTGCTCGAGGGCGAGACCGTGTTCGCGACCTCGGTCCGCTACCGGACGGTCGGCGATATGACCTGCACGGGTGCCGTGCGGTCGACCGCGACGACGCTCGAGGAGGTCGTGACCGAGATCGCCGCGACCCGGATCACCGAGCGCGGCGAGACGCGCGCCGACGACCGTGCGACCGAGGCCGCGATGGAGGATCGCAAGCGCGAGGGATACTTCTGATGCCAGGCGCAGCCACCAACGGACACATGGTCAGGACCCGCACCACCGAGCTCCTGCGGCTCGCGACCGCAGGATCCGTCGACGACGGTAAGTCGACGCTGATCGGCCGGCTGCTGCACGACTCCAAGGCGATCCTCGAGGACCAGCTCGCGCACGTTGCCCAGACCTCGGAGCGGCGCGGCGACGGCTACCTGAACCTGGCGCTGCTGACCGACGGCCTGCGCGCCGAGCGCGAGCAGGGGATCACGATCGACGTCGCCTACCGGTACTTCCAGACCCCCCGGCGGAAGTTCATCATCGCCGACACCCCGGGTCACGAGCAGTACACGCGCAACATGGTGACCGGCGCGTCAACCGCCGACCTCTCGATCGTGCTGGTCGACGCGCGCAAGGGCGTCAGCGAGCAGACGCGGCGCCACGCCTATATCGCCTCGCTGCTGCGGATCCCGCACCTGGTCGTGTGCGTCAACAAGATGGACCTGGTCGGCTACGACGAGGACGTCTTCTACGGGATCCTCGAGGAGATGACCGACTGGGCTGCCCGGCTCGAGATCCCCGACATCACCTTCATCCCGATCTCGGCGCTCCACGGCGACAATGTCGTCGAGCGTTCGCAGATGATGCCGTGGTACGGGGCGGCGCCGCTGCTGTATCACCTCGAGCACGTCGTGATCGCTCCGGACCGCAACCTCGCCGACGTGCGCTTCCCGATCCAGTGGGTGATCCGCCCCAACAGCGACGAGTTCCACGATTACCGCGGCTACGCAGGGCAGGTCGCCGGCGGTGTCCTGCGCCCGGGCTCGGAGATCGTCGTCCTGCCCGGCGGCCATCGCACGACGGTCGCGGCGATCGACACCTACGGTGGCGAGGTGGACGTGGCCTTCCCGACGATGTCGGTGGCGCTACGGCTGGCCGACGAGATCGACATCTCACGCGGCGACATGGTCGTCGAGATCGAGGATCAGCCGGCGGTCTCGCGCGAGCTCGACGCGATGGTCTGCTGGATGGCGGACCAGCCGCTGACCGAGCGCGGCCGCTACACGATCAAGCACACGACTCGTAGCGCCCGAGTGGTCATCGAGCAGGTCGAGCATCGGATCGATGTCAACTCGCTCGGCCACGAGCCCGCCGACCAGCTTGGTCTGAACGAGATCGGCCGCGTGCGGTTGCGCGCCAGCGCGCCGCTGATGGTCGATCCGTATTTGCGCAACCGGACGACGGGTAGCTTCATCCTGATCGATGAAGCCACAAATGACACCGTTGGCGCCGGGATGGTGCTCGGCGCCGGTTAGCACTGCGTTTGCGTCGCGCCCCGGCGACGCCTGCGCCCTATATTTGCCAGTTTGATGTCTCTGCGCGAATCGCGGCTGCTGCGCCGCACGGTCATCGTCCCCACGCTGTTCGTGATCGCCTCGCTGGCGGTGTTCGTGCTGCTCGGAGTCCCGATCGACCGAGACCTGCTGGCCGTGTGGCTGCTGCTCGGGCTGCTGTGCTTCTCGCTCTCGGACCTGCGCGCGTATGCGCGAGGCGTCGTGCTCGAGTGGCTCCCGTTCATCGCGCTGTTGATCGCCTACGACTCGCTGCGAGGCGGTGCCAGCCACCTGTTCGCGGTCCACTACCTGCCCCAGATCCAGGCCGATCAGGCGCTGTTCGGAGGCACCACACCGACGGTCGCGCTGCAGCACTGGCTGTGGCACGGTCACGTCGTCTGGTACGACGTGATCGTCTGGGCGGTGTACCTGACGCACTTCTTCGCGACGCCGTTGGTCGCGGCGGTCCTGTGGAAGATCGATCGCCAGCGCTTCCGGATGTTCGTCGTGTACGTGGCGACGCTGTCGTTCGCCGGGCTCGCGACCTACGCGCTGTATCCCGCTGCGCCGCCGTGGATGGCGGCCCAGGCGCATCTGATCAGCCCGGTCACCCGGATCGTCCCGCTCGTCTGGCCTGCGATCGGATTGCACTCGGCCGGCTCGGTGATCGAGCACGGCTACGCGTACGCCAACAACATCGCGGCGGTGCCGTCGCTGCACGCGGCCTTCTCGCTGCTGATCGCGATCACGCTGTGGCCGCGCAAGCACAAATGGCTGCGGCCGATCGTCGCGCTTTACCCGCTGGCGATGGCGTTCTCGCTGATCTACGGCGCCGAGCACTACTTCTCCGACATCGTGCTCGGGTGGCTGTACACAATCGCGGCGCTCGCCGCCGGCAAGGTCCTGATGCGCTGGTGGGCGGCCCGCCGGGCGCAGCGCGCGCCGGCCGCAGCAGCGCTCGCACGCCGGTAGAGTCACGCGCCCATGTTCTCGAAGGTGCTGATTGCCAACCGTGGCGAGATCGCGGTCCGGATCATTCGCGCGTGCCAGGAGCTCGGGATCGGCACGGTCGCCGTGTACTCCGAGCTCGACCGCGACGCGCTCCACGTCAAGCGCGCCCAAGAGGCGTACCTGCTCGGTCCCGGTCCCGCCTCCGAAAGCTATTTGAAGGTCGACAAGCTGCTCGAGGTGATCGAGCAGAGCGGCGCCGAGGCGGTCCATCCCGGTTACGGATTCCTGGCCGAGAACGCCGGCTTCGCCGCGGCTCTGGAGGAGCGCGGGATTGTCTTCATCGGCCCGCCGTCCTCGGCGATCGAGGCGATGGGATCGAAGACGCGTGCTCGTGAGCTGATGGCGAAGGCGGGCGTCCCGATCGTGCCGGGCACGACCGAGCCGGTGGCGACGATCGACGACGCGCGCAAGCTGATCGACGAGACGATCGGCTACCCGGTCGCGGTCAAGGCCGCCGGCGGCGGGGGCGGCAAGGGCTTCCGGGTGGCGCTGACCGAGGACAAGCTGCAGGACGCGTTCGAGGGCGCCGCTCGCGAGGGTGAGAAGTTCTTCTCGGACCCCACTGTCTATCTCGAGCGCTACCTGCCCGACCCCCGCCACGTCGAGGTGCAGGTGCTCGCCGACAAGCACGGCAACGTGATCCATCTGGGTGAGCGCGACTGCTCGATCCAGCGCCGCCACCAGAAGCTGATCGAGGAGGCGCCCGCGCCCGCCGTCGACGCCGGGCTGCGCGAGCGGATCGGCGCGATCGCGACCGAGGCCGCGGCCGCCGTGTCGTACACGGGGGCGGGAACGATCGAGGGACTGCTGCAGGACGGCGAGTACTTCTTCCTCGAGATGAACACGCGCGTGCAGGTCGAGCATCCGGTGACCGAGCTCGTCACGGGCGTCGACATCGTCAAGGAGGGAATCCGGGTCGCCGCCGGCGAGCCGCTGTCGATCTCACAGGACGAGGTGCAGCTGCGCGGCCACGCGATCGAGTGCCGGATCAACGCCGAGGACGCGTCCAAGAACTTCGCGCCGGCACCCGGCTCGATCGAGTCGTATCGCGAGCCGGCCGGCCCTGGCGTTCGCGTCGATTCGGGCGTTGGCCCCGGCTCGGAGATCAGCCCGATGTACGACCCGATGGTCGCCAAGCTGATCGTCTGGGATGTCGACCGCGAGCAGGCGACCGCGCGGATGCTGCGCGCGCTGGCCGAGTACGAGATCGGGGGGTGCAAGACGCTGCTTCCGTTCCACGACGCGATCCTGCGTAGCGAGCAGTGGTCCGCCGCTGAGACCTGCCGTGATCTGATCGAGGATCGCCAGTGGCTGAAGACGCTGGCGTTCCCCAAGCCCGAGGCACCACCGGAGGTCGACGAGGACGAGGCCAAAGTCGAACAGACCTACACGGTCGAGGTGTCGGGTAAGCGCTTCGACGTCAAGGTGATCGGGCCGCCGTTCGGTGGTGGCGCCAATGCGGCAGTTAACGGCACCGCACCGGCGGCGGGCGCCCGACGCGCGCCGCGGCGAGAGCGTGCGGCCGGCGGGGGCGGCGGTCGCGGCGACACGCTCGCCTCGCCGCTGCAGGGGACGGTCCTCAAGGTCGCCGTCGAGGCCGGCGCGGCCGTCGACGAGGGCGCGTTGGTGTGCGTGATCGAGGCGATGAAGATGGAGAACGAGATCACCGCGCACAAGGCCGGCACCGTCGCGGAGCTGCCGATCGCTGTCGGAGCGTCGGTCGCCTCAGGCGACACGCTCGCCGTGATCAGCTCGGAGTAGGCCGCGGGCCCCGCCTAGCCCTGCGGGGCGCCGCCGCCTCGCGCTCGCAGCGAATACATCAATGGGATCTCGGGCGTCCCCTCGGGCATCCGGTAAGTCCCGTCGCCGGCGCGCTCGAGCAATGGCCAGCGGGGGAACAGGGTGTAGTCGAACTCGTGCAGGAGCTCGAGCTCGAGGCCGGCGGCGATCACAGCAGAGACGACTTCGCCGAGGCCGTGGCTCCACTCGATCGAGCGGTTGTGGACGGTCTTGGCCGTCAGGTCGGCGTATGTGCCGGGCTCGTCGTACACCAGCTCTCGGCGGTCGAAGTAGGAACGTGTCAGGTCCAGCGACTCGTCGGCGAACATGTCGGTGACGGGGTGAAACTCGACCAGGTAGAGGCGCCCACCCGGCGCCAGCAGCGACGCCATCGTCCGGGCCCAGGCTTCTATGTCCGGTAGCCAGATGATCGCCCCGAGGCCGGTATAGACGACGTCGAAGCGCCGGCCCCCGAGCGCCGCGACCGCGTCGAGTACGTTGGCCTGCACGAACTCGGCATCGATCCCGGCGCGCTGGGCGAGCTCGCGCGCGGCCGCGACCGCGGGACCCGAGAAGTCGAGTCCGGTGACCCGGGCGCCGAGGCGTGCCCACGACAGCGTGTCGAGGCCGAAGTGGCATTGGGAGTGAAGGAGGGTGCAGCCGCTCACATCGCCGAGCTCGCCGGGCTCGAACGAGCGCAGTGCCGAGCGACCAGCGAGGAACCCGGCGACGTCGTAGAACTCGCCGTCGACGTGGATCGGGACGCGCTCGTCCCACATCTCCCGGTTGGTCTCGAGCCAATCGCTGCTCGCGCTCACGTCAGCCTCCCCAGATTCTCGGCGTGGATCTTGTGCTGCGCCTCCGTGCTGCGGCCCTCGGGAAGGGCCGCGGTCGCGGGATCGTCGCGCAGCGCCCGCAGATACACGAGGTCCTGCTCGAGGATCTCGAGCGCGCGCCCGCCGGGGACCGGGCCGCCGTGGCCCGGAACGACCGTGTTCGCGCGCTCGACGAGGCCGCGTAGACGCTCGAGCGTCTGTAGATAGGCGGCCAGCGACCCGCTCGCCGAGATCCACGGGATCTCAACCGGCGAGAGGTAGTCGCCGCACACGAGCACGCCGAGCCACGGGAGCAGGTACGCGGTGCCGTCGGCCGTGTGGCCCGGGGCGGGGTGGAGCTCGAGTTCGAGGCCGTCGGCCCCGAGATCGAGCCGGCCGGGGACCGGGAGGCGTTGGATGTCCTGCAGCGCGAGCAGGTCCGGGCGGTCGATGTAGTGCTCGTCGTCGAACTCGTCGAGCTCGCGCTGGGGCGAGGCCGGGTCCGCCGCGAGCAACTCGGCGGTGAGCTCGCCGCAGCCGAGCGAGGCATTCGGAAACGCCTGGCGGCCGAGCAGGTGATCCCAATCGCCGTGGGTCGCGAGCAGCCCGGAGACGGGGAAGCCCGATTGCTCGAGCACCTGCGGGAGCGCCTCGAGCTCGTGCGGCAGCACCGGCGAGTCGATCACGAACCCCTCCTCGCCCGAGCGGACGGCGGTGCATGTCGTCTGCCAGAACGCGCTTACGAATACGATCGCGTCGGCCTGTAACGCCAGCACCCTCACGCCGTCGATCATAAGCTGTTGGTTGCGGTCAGCCCGGCCTTGCCGAAGCGATCCGCTCGGCGACCCGATGGCCGAGCAGCGCCGCGGCCGTCGGGTTCAGGTGGACGCCGTCGATCAGCAGTCCGTTGCGGACGCCGATCTCGTGGATCGGGGCGGCGGGATCGTTGATCTCGACCTGTTCGCTGCGCATCACCCCGTCGGCGATCTCGTTGTATGCGTCGATCCGCTCGACGATGAACCCGGCAGCGGCCCGCACTCGACCAGCCCGGCGGTCGTGGTGACCTCGCCGCGCACCGTCACGTAGCAGTCCGCGTCGTCGACGCGGAGCCCGGCGCCGAGCACCGCGGCGCGGATCTCCTGCAGCGAGCGTTCCCACCCGACGCAGGCGAGGTGTGCCCATTCGGCGTAGGCGTTGCGCGACAGCAGCTCGACCACTACGCCGCCGGGCGCGAGCATCGCGGCGATGCCAGCAGCGTCGCGAGCCGCCTGCTCGGGCGAGTCGATCAACGATGGATATCCGCGGTCGATCACGAGGTCGAAGCTGTCGTGCAGCCGGCGGCTGGTGTCGCGCCGCAACCACTCGCCGGGCGTGTCGTTGATCCAGCCGATCGCCGGGTGATCGGACTGCGCGCGGACGATCGCGACGGAGCTCGGGTCGAGCCCGAACCACCGGACCTTCTCGATCCCGTTGCCCGTTCGCTCCGCGATCAGGCGCTGAAGCTCGGCTGACACGGCTCCGTCGCGGCATCCGAGCTCGAGCACGTGAATCGCCTGACCGGGGGTCGCGAAGTCCGGCGTCATCAGCGCCTCGAGCACGCGTCGAGCCGACCTCGCGACGGGCTGCTCAGGGTTGACGCGGAGCAGCGTCGTCTCGGCGCCGCGCGCCAGCGGCAGCGACGGATTGCGAAACAGGATCATCGCCGATCGGCGTTCACGCGTCGCGGCTCGGGCTCAAGGCGCATCGGGCCTAAGGGGGTCGGCCGGTGCTAGCCGACGCCGAGCAGCTTCGCCGCCTCGCGCAGCGAGGTGACCTCGGCATCCGGCTTCTTCTGGCCCGCCTCGAGCTGCTGCTTGGAGCGGTTGACCCAGATCACCGGGATCTTCTTCTTGATGCACGGCTCGACGTCGTGGTAGTAGCTGGCCGCGACGTGCACCCAACCCTTCTTGCCGCCGATCCGCCGCTCGCACTCGGTGAAGTGGGCAGGATCGGGTTTGTAGGAGCGGACCTGCTGGGCGGTGACGACGAGATCGAAGTCGAGCGGGATGTGGCGGCGGGTCTGGCCCAGGAGCTTGTCGTCGATGTTCGAGATCAGCCCGATCTTGTACTTCTTGGAGATCTTCTGGAGGACCTGGTTGGTCTCCTTGAACGGCGGCCAGCGCTGGACCGAATCGGGCAGGAACCCCGACCGGGAGGGCTCGAGCGGCCACCCGAGCTGTTTTGAGATCTCGACCGCGGTGCGGCGCAGGACCTCGGCGTACAGCTCATAGGAGCCGGCCTGGATCTTCTGCTGGATCTCGTGAAACAGCGGGACGAGCTCATCTCGCTCGATCGTGAACCCGTCGCGCTCGGCCTCGCGCGAAAACGCGTCGTATGCGCCGGACTCCCAATCGATCAACGTTCCATACACGTCGAACGTGACGAACGTAACTTGCTTTGGGATCGCCATTGACGCGGGCATGATGCCACGGGGGCCCACACCGCCGCTTTTTCGCGGGTCTTCGGTGATGCGGCACGGTCGCCGCATCGGCCGCCGAGAGGCTGCTCGGACGGCGGATTCACTAGAGTCCCGCCCCGCCGATGGATCTGCTCGAATACCAGGGCAAGCAGCTGTTCGCGCGCCACGGCGTGCCCGTTCCAAACGGCCGCCACGCGCTGACAGTCGACGAGGCGGCCACCGCGGCCGACGAGATCGGCTACCCGTGCGTGATCAAGGCCCAGGTCCAGATCGGTGGCCGCGGCAAGGCCGGCGGCATCAAGGTCGCCCGCAATCGGGTCGAGGCCGAGGAGCACGCCAAGGCGATCCTCGGGATGGACATCCGCGGGCTGACCGTGCACGAGCTGTGGGTCGAGGGGGCATCGGAAATCGCCTCCGAGTACTACGCGTCGGTGATCTTCGACCGCTCCGCAAAGGCGCCGCTGATCATGCTCTCGACCAAGGGAGGGATGGACATCGAGGCGGTCGCCGACGAGGATCCCGGCGCGATCGCGAGGCTGCACGTCGACCCGCTGCTCGGGTTTCAGGATTTCCACGGCCGCCGGCTCGCGTACGAGGCCGGGGTCGACGGCGACGTCGTCCGCCCAGTCGGCGCGATGCTCGCAAAGCTCTATGAGGTGTTCATCGCCGAAGAGGCGACGCTGGTCGAGGTCAACCCGATGATCATCACGCCGGGCGAGGCCGGCCGACGCGAGGTCAAAGCGCTCGACGCGAAGGTGACGCTCGACGGCAACGCCCTGTTCCGCCACGCCGAGAACGCCGAGCTGCGCGACCCGTCGGCTGAGGATCCGCAGGAGCGGATGGCCAAGGAGCGCGGGCTGATCTACGTCAAGCTCGACGGCGACATCGGGATCCTGGGCAACGGCGCGGGGCTGGTGATGTCGACGCTCGACGTCGTCGCGCAGGCCGGGGGCTCGCCCGCCAACTTCCTCGATGCCGGCGGCGGCTCGAAGGCCGACGCGATCACCAGCGCGGTCGAGGTGATCCTCTCCAACCCCAAGGTCAAGGCGGTGCTGTTCAACATCTTCGGCGGCATCACCCGCTGCGACGAGGTCGCCAAGGGGCTGATCGAGGCGTTCGACCAGATCAAACCAGACGTTCCGTTCGTCGTCCGGCTCGACGGGACCAACGACGTCGAGGGCAGGCGACTGCTCGCCGAGGCCAGCCTCCCGAACGTCCACACCGAATCGACGATGGACGGCGCGGCGGAGCGCGTCGTCGAACTGGCGAGCAGCCCATGAGCATCCTCGTCGATCGCAACACTCGGCTGTGCGTGTCCGGCATCACCGGCCGCGAGGGCACGTTCCACTCGCTGCGCAACCGTGAATACGGCACGCAGGTCGTCGGCGGCGTGACCCCCGGCAAGGGCGGGCAGGACGTCGAGGGCATCCCGGTCTTCAACACCTTCCACGAGGCGGTCGACCGGACCGGCGCCAACACCGCGATGGTGTTCGTGCCGCCGCGCTTCGCCGCCGACTCGATTCTCGAAGCTGAGGACGCTGGGATCGAGCTGATCATCGCTATCACCGAGGGGATCCCGGCCCACGACGAGCTGCGCGTCTTCAACGTGATCAAGAAGAACGGTCGCTCGCGCCTGATTGGCCCCAACTGCCCGGGGATCCTGTCGCCGGGCAAGGCGACGGTCGGGATCATCCCGGCGTCGTTCTTCAAGGAGGGCAACGTCGGCGTCGTTTCGCGCTCCGGGACGCTGACCTACCAGATCGGCAACGTGCTGGCGCAGCGCGGGTTCGGCAACTCGACGATCGTCGGGATCGGCGGCGACCCGGTGCCCGGGACCGACTTCATCGACGTGATCGGCATGTTCGAGCACGATCCGGAGACCGAGCTGATCGTCATGTGCGGGGAGATCGGCGGCGACGCCGAGGAGCAGGCGGCCGAGTTCATCGCGGCCAACGTCAGCAAACCCGTCGTTGGCTACATCGCCGGATTCACGGCGCCGCCCGGCAAGACGATGGGACACGCGGGCGCGATTGTGTCCGGCTCCAAGGGCACCGCTGCAGCGAAGGCCGAGGCGCTCGAGGCCAAGGGCGTCCGGGTCGGCCGCACGCCGACGCAGGTCGCCGAGCTGGCGGTCTCGCTGCTCGGCGCCACCGCCTGAGTCGCCCGCCGTCCGGGGGAGGCTGCGGGGGCCTGAGTCGCGGCTCAGCTGTGCATCCAGTCGGCGAGCCCGACGCTGAATGCGCGCCCGGCCGCCGGCGTGACGAGGAAGCGCATCGTCCAGCTGCCTGGCATCCCGAGTACCGGCTCGTTCGCCGCGAGCTTCGAGCGGCCCGCGCGCGTCAGCGCTGTCGTCAGCGCGTTGTACATGTTCATGCTCGGCATCGAGTAGCTGACGCTTGCGCGGGCGCCGGCGAGCGGCTTGCCGGCCTCGGTGACCGTCACCGCCAGCGTGTTGCGCGAGCTCGCACGGTTCGGAGTCAGACGGACGTGCAGCCGGTAGGGCCCCGCCCTCAGCGTCGTGTCGACGGCACTCGGGCCGACCGTCGCAACCGGATACACGGCGGGATGCTCGAGCGTCTTCAGCAGCCCGGCCCGGCTCGGCGAGCCGGCCTCGGACAGCAGCACCACGCTGATGCCGACCAGCATCAGGATCGCTGCGCCGATTGCCGCGAGCCGGGGGGGATGGAGGGTTGCCTGCAAGGTCATCGCGTCAGTTCAGCGAAGTCGAAGATCGCGGGCATCGGGCCTTTTCCGCGGCGATCGCGTAGTAACTACTGGCTCGCATTTGGACCGGCCTCGACGCTGCGCGGCTCGGGCTCGGCCGAGCCCGCCGGTTTGGCCGCTGCCCCGACCGGTACGCTCGTAGATACGCGATGACGGATCGCATCGAAGCGGCCCCAGAGTTCGACGCCACGCTGGCGGAGTTCGATCGCCGACTCCGCGAGATCCAGGCTGACCTGATGGCCGACGGCGACCACGCCGGGGCCCCCCCGGTCGTGCAGGCGTCCCCGCCGCCTCGGGCCGCCCCCGAACCACCGCCGCCTCCCGAGCCACCGATTCCGCCCCCCGCGCCCCCGGTCGTCCCCGAGCCCCTGCCTCGGACGCCACCCCCCGAGCCCCCGGGCCCGCACGGCCGCTCCGGGCCGCTCGCGGACCTGCTGGCGCAGCTGCGCGCTCCCTCGTCAGATCTGCAGACCGAGCTTCGCGAGATCAAGGCGGTGTTGAGCACGCTGCAGGAGGCCGTCGCGGCGATCGAGGCGATGCTCGCGGGGATCACCACCGACCGTGAGCCCGAAACGCCTGCGGGGTCCGATCAGGCCACGCTCTCGGCCGGACCGTTCACCCGGATCGACTCGGTCAGGGAGTTCGAACGTGAGCTCAGCTCGCTTCGCGGCGTTCGCGGGGCGTCGGTTCGAGGCTACGAGGGGGCCGCGCGCGCGATCATCGACGTCGATCTGGGCGAGGACCACTAGTCTTCAAAGCATGGCGCCTTCGATCTCGTTCGCCCGCGGAGCCCCCTCGCTCGACATCATCGACCTCGAGGGTCTACGCGCGGCCGCCGCCGACACATTCGCCAACGATCCCGGCGGGACCACCGCGTATGGGACATCGGTCGGCTACGTGCCGCTGCGCGAGTGGATCGCCGAGCGCCACGAGGTCGATCCCAAGCAGGTGCTCGTCACCAACGGCTCGATGCAGGCCGACGCGTTCCTGTTCGACGCGCTCGTATCGCCCGGCGATGCGGTGATCGTCGAGCGCCCGACATACGACCGGACGCTGCTGTCGCTGCGCAACCGGGGCGCCGATGTCCGGATGGTCGAGCTCGAGCCCGACGGAATCGACGTCGCCGCCGTCGAACGCGTGCTCAATGCCGGCGCCAAGCCGAAGCTCGCCCACATCATCCCGAACTTCCAGAACCCGGCCGGCTACACGCTCTCCGCGGCCAAGCGCGAGGCGCTGCTCGACCTTGCCCATGCGTTCGATTTCACGATCTTCGAGGACGACCCGTACGTGGCGTTGCGCTTCGAGGGCGCGCCGCTGGCTTCAATGCTGTCGATGGATCGCGAGCGCGTCGTTTACGCGTCGTCGTTCTCGAAGACGGTCTGCCCTGGGATCCGAGTCGGCTACCTCGTTGGCCCAGAGGATCTGATCGCGCGGATCGCGAAGATCGCGACCAGCACCTACATCTCCCCGAACATGGTCGCCCAGGGGATCGTCAACCAGTTCTGCCGCTCAGGCGCGATCGACCGCTCGATCGAGACAGTCAGGGCCGCGCTGCGAGAGCGCGCCCGGACGCTGTGCGCGGCGCTGCGTCGCGAGCTGCCCGACGCGCGCTTCGTCGATCCCGAGGGTGGCTACTTCCTGTGGGTCGAGCTGCCCCGGGGCACCGACGTGGGGGCGCTGTTCGACGCGGCGGCGACCCGTGGCGTGCAGTTCGTCATGGGCTCGGACTTTGTCCTCGACGGTGCCGATGCGTGCCTGCGGCTCGCCTATTCCGGCGTCACGACCGCCGAGATCGAGGAGGGCGTGAGCAGGCTCGCCGGGGCCTACAGCGAGGTGGCCCAGGCTCGCAGCGCGGACGCAGCGTGAGCGGCTGAGGGCTAGCGTCCGTAGCGTTCGCGCCCGAGCACGAGCTGCTCGGGTAGCGCGATTCGCGGCGGCGGCGAGGGGTCGGCGAGCACCGAGACCGTCTCGGCGACGCTCGAGGTGACGGTCGCCTCGCGACCGTCGGCGGTGACCGTCACATGCTCGCCGTCGTTGCTCGCGACGTTGCCAGTCATGCCCGGCTCGACGCCGGCGTCCTTGAGGTAGTGGAGGAGGTCCTCGGCCTCATTCTCGAGCCTCAGGATCGTGACCTCGGCGCCGGGCTCGCAGTCCGCCAGCGGGACGCCGTCGATCCGTTCGCCGACCCGGATCGGGTGGCCGTGGGGGCAGGTGCTGGCATCGCCGACCGCCGAGCGCACGTACGCCTCGAACCGAGGTGTCATCGCGTGCTCGAGCTGCTCGGCCTCCTCGTGGACGTCGTCCCACGGGACCCCGACCACGTCGGTCAGGAAGCGCTCGATCATCCGGTGGCGGCTGACGACGTGTTCGGCGTGTTCGCGGCCCGAGTCTGTGAAGCTGATCGCCCGGCCGGCGTCGCGGACGATGTATCCGTCGCGCTCGAGCCGACCCACCATCTCGTGGACCGTGGGCGCCGAGAGCTGCATCGCGCGAGCGAGGTTTGCGGCGGTCATCGGCAGGCCCGCCTCGAACAGCCAGAACAGCGTCTCGAGGTACTCCTCCTCGGCTGGCGTGGCGTGCTCGGCGGCCATCAGGTGATCGTAGCGGGCGCTGATTCCTGGGCCGATCGCGTAGCATCGGCTCCGCCGTGACCCTGCCGCTGAAGCCGCCGATCGAGCCTCAGCTCGCCCGCTCGAAGGCCGAGCTGCCCGACGGCGAGCAGTGGGCATATGAGCCGAAGTACGACGGCTTTCGCGCAATCGCGTTTGTCGACGGCGACGATTGTGTGATCCAGTCGCGCGGTGGCAAGCCGCTATCGCGGTACTTCCCGGAGCTTGCGTTCCCGCCCGGCCGCTACGTCCTCGACGGCGAGATCGTGATCGACGGCGAGGACGGGCTGCAGGACTTCGGCGCGCTGCAGCAGCGGATCCACCCGGCGGAGTCGCGGATCAAGATGCTCGCCGAGCAGATCCCGGCGCGTTACATCGCCTTCGACCTGCTCGCGCGCGAGGACGAGAGCCTGCTCCCGCGTCCCTACGCGGAGCGCCGCGGGGCGCTCGAGGAGCTCGCGCCGGTGGGGATCGCGCTGACGCCGGTTACCCGCTCACGAACGGAGGCCGAGCCCTGGCTGCTGTCGGGGGAGGGGGTCGTAGCCAAGGAGACCGGCGCGCCGTACCGGCCGGGACAGCGGACCGGGATGGTCAAGGTAAAGCGCGTGCGCACGATCGATGCGGTCGTCGCCGGCTACCGCCCCGGCAAGGAGCAGGGAACCGTTGGATCGCTGATCCTCGGTCTCTACGACGGCGACGGCGAGCTCCACGTCGTCGGTCACTCCTCCGGCCTGCGGGCTGCCGAGAAGCGCGCGCTGGTGCAGCGACTGGCGCCGTACGAGACCGGCCACCGGGGCCACGGCGACCCGAGCCGGTGGAAGAACGAGAAGGAGCTCGAGTGGATCGAGCTGCGACCCGAGCTGGTCGTCGAGGTCACCTTCGACCACGCGAGCGGCGGCAGGATCCGTCACGGCACCAAGATCCTGCGCTGGCGCGAAGACAAGCTGCCGCTCGAGTGCAAGCTCGAGCAGATGCGCTCCTAGCACCTACCTCGTTAACCGGCGAGGGCCCCGGCGTGACGCCGGAGCCCTCGAAGCGGACGCCGAAGACGGGATCAGTTCTTGATCACGGCCTGCACGAGCAGCAGGCAGCCGTCGATGCCGGTGTTGTGGCGGAAGCCCTGGCCAATCGTCAGCGCGGGGTTGAAGAACGTCAGCTCACCCGGCGTGCCGTCGGAGCAGTAGTCGGCCTCGTCGTCCTTCGTCGTGATCGCCAGCTCGTCGCCCTTCTGAACCGGGATCTTCACCGAAATCGTCTGGATCGGGACGACCCCGTTGTTGTTCTGCGCCGCGGTCGGTCCCGGGACCTGCAGGACCTTGCTCTGGAACAGCATCTTCACTTTTCCATGCTGCTCGTTGGACGACAGGTTGTGGACGCGGACGAGCTCGAAGCGCATCTTCATCGGGTTCTGCGGGCGGACCCTGATCTTGGTGATCGTTCCGTTCTTACTGGCCAGCGCATGACCCGAGAATCCCGGATAGAACGAGCCGACGTGGGTGCAGCTCGGGGCCGGCCCGCTCATGTTCTGGTTGCACGGCGTGCCAGTGTTGGCCGGCGTGTGGTCCAGGCTCGAGCCGAAGTAAGTGGTGGCGGCCGAGGCCCCGGCCGGGATGATCGCGAGCGCCCCCACGAGCGTGACGGCGGCGGCGATCAGACGGGTCCGACGTGTGGTGTTGCTAAGCATTGCTCCTACTCCCTGATGGCGGTTAGTTGCTGTCCGTGCAAAGTACGCGCAAGCGGGCAAGATACCCAGAGCCCCTAGGTGTTGACTGAGCACCACCTTCCTCTCATAGGCTTGCCCCGTGAGCTATATCTCATCACATCTCGGGGCACAAGTGACATTGCTCACGATCCACCGGTTGCGCTCCGGCCGCGCGCTCGCCTAAGTGGCCCGGATCAGCGGCATTCCCGAGGCGGTCCTGATCGCGCCCGATTCGTTCAAGGGCACGATGACCGCGGCGCAGGTCGCGACCGCGCTCGCGCGCGGCGTCCGCGATACGGGCCGTCCGGTCGACCTGTGCCCGATCGCCGACGGCGGCGAGGGGACGATGGACGCGCTGCTGCCGGCGATCGGCGGCGAGCTTCACAGGGCGCCGGCCAGCGACCCGCTCGGTCGCGCGATCACCGCTGCATTCGGTCTGGGCGGTGATGCCGCGATCGTCGAGACGGCTGCGGCCAGTGGCCTTGGCCTCGTCCCCGCGGACGAGCGCGATCCGATCGCGGCCACGACCTACGGGACAGGGGAGCTGATTGCGGCCGCGGTGCAGGCTGGGGCGCGGACCGTCTACGTCGGCGTCGGCGGCAGCGCGACGACCGACGGCGGCGCCGGCGCTGTCCGTGCGATCTCGGATTCCGGCGGGCTCGGGGGCGCAAAGCTGATCATCCTGTGCGATGTCCGCACGCCGTTCGAGGACGCCGCGCGTGTGTTCGCGCCGCAGAAGGGTGCGGGCCCCGACGACGTGCGGCGGCTCAGCCGCCGCCTGCGTACGACCGCCGCGCGGCTGCCGCGCGACCCGCGGGGGGTGCCGATGACCGGCGCGGCCGGCGGGCTCGCCGGTGGCCTGTGGGCGTTGTTCGGCGCCGAGCTGGTCCCCGGCGCGGCGTTCGTGCTCGACGCCGTCGAGTTCGACCGTCGGATGCGCGCGGCCCGGGCCGTGATCACCGGCGAGGGCAAGCTCGACCAGCAGAGCCTCGTCGGCAAGGCCGTCTCCGAGGTCGCGACCCGCGCCCGGCAGGCCGGCGTTCCGAGTTACGCGGTCGTCGGGCGTCGCGCGCTCGACGGCTTCGGAATGCGGATCCTCGATCTTCAGGTCGTGCTCGAGGCCGGGACTCCCGCCCGGTTGCGGACGGCCGGCCGTCGCCTGGCGGAGTGCCTCTAGTCCTCGCCGACGCTCGGCGGCCGCAAGCCGGTGGTGCTCTCGGGCGGGACCGAGTGGTGGGGGAGCTGATCGAACACGGTCGTCTCGGGCGTCAGGCAGACGCGGCAGAAGTCCTCGCCGAACGGGGTCAGGTGGATGCTGCGGCGGACGACTTTCGCGTGCGTAACCGAATTGATCGCCTCGAGCACGTCGGGCTGTGCCTCGAGCACTTGGTAGCGCATCGGATCGGGCAGCGTCTCGCGTGAGAACCACACGAGCCCCAGCCGGAACAGGTTGTTCAGATACGAGGGCACGCGCTCGACGTAGCGGCAGCCGGCCCTCGCCCCGATCATCGACAGCCCGGGCGCGATCAACCGCGACTTGACCAGGCCGACCGGGCCTCCGGTGCGGATGTCGACGGCCGCCTGCGGGCCCTGCACCACCAGCAGCCTCAGGATCCGTCCCTCGTCGGGGGCCAGCTCGGACAGGATCCGCTCGTAGGCGGGGTGCGCCTGGACCTCGTAGTGCACGTCGCGCGAGCGGCGCAGCAGGCGCTCGCCCTCCTCGCGCAGCGAGCGCGGGCTGTCTGATGCGCCGTTGGCGCTGTCCTGCGATCCGTTGGCCGAATCGGCGTCGAGCAGCTCGCGCAGCAGTTCGCGCGCCGCGCCGCGTCCGTCGCGGATCAGCTCGGCGGTCTTGTGCGGGGAACCGGCTGCGTCGAGTACCCGCCAGCTCGCCCTGATCGAGTTTTCCAGCGCCCACCCGGCCCCGTGCAACCAGGCGGTTGCGGCGACCCGCGCGAGTCCGGGCAGCGCGTCGAGCGCGCCGGCGACTGCGATCAGGTCATCGCGATCGCCGCTCGCGGCCCCCGCGCCGGGGTCTGCGATCAGGTCATCGCGATCGCCGCTCGCGGCCCCCGCGCCGGGATCTGGCTCGCCGTCGCTGGTCATGCTCCGAACAGCGCCAGGTGGATGAAGCCGCCGGCGAGTCCCATCACCGCGCCGTGGAGGTACAGCATCCATTCGTCCTGCTTGATCGCCGAGCGGAGCATCTCGACGAAGTCCTGCGGCGGCAGCTCCTTCGTCCGCCGCGCGACAAGCCGTCGCATCTGCTCGCTCTGGCGCCGGCTGAACGCGGGGTCCTGGAATCCGGTCAGCGTGTGATCCGCTGCCTGATGGGCGACCGAGTCGCGGATGTTGTCGTACTCGCGGGCGCCGACGGCGACGCGCACGGCCGCCCGCGCTGGGCCGGCGGCACGATCGATCGCCGGCTCCATCGCCTCCTCGAGCATCTGGCGCGTGCGGTCGCCGCGGGGGCCGTCGAGCAGGAAGTTGCCGATGTTCTCGAGCGTCACGACCTCGTCCGCGATGATCTGCGCGTACAGCTCGGCGACCTCGTCCTGGCGTCGCAGAAACAGCCCCTGGAGCTTGAACGGCCCGACGCGGCGCTCGTGTACCGGCTCGAAGATCACCCACATGCCGAGCAGGTTGGTGGTCCAGCCGACGATCACGCCGAGCACCGGAAGCAGCCACCAGGCGGGCAGATAGTGGGTGATGATCGCCACCGGGATCCCGAACAGGAAGCCGAACAGGAAGCCGAAGTTGACCATCAGCCGCAGCTCCTTCTTGCCGATCGTGCGGAAGATCCGGTTGACCAGCTCTGGGTGCCGCTCGAAGTGATCGACGACCATCAGCTTCGGGTCAAGCAGCTGGTCGATGTAGACGCCGATCTCGTAGGTGATGTCGTGCACGATCTCGGGCAGCTGCGTCTGCACGCGTGCGTACACGGCCTCACGCGCCCGCGGCGGCAGGTCGTTCCATAGCCCAGGATGCTCGCGTTGCATCGTCTCCTCGACGATCGCCGGGATCTCGGGCTCGAACACGCCGACGATGTGCTCGGCCATCTTCTCGGGCTCGAGCTGCTGGAAGAACTCGGCCGGCGTCCCCAGCTTCGAGATCGCCTTGTCGACCGAGATGCTTCCCATCTTGGCCGCGCGGGCGGGGACGATGCCCTGCCACCCGATACCCCCCTGCATGATCCCGGGCACCTCCTGCAGCTTGCGTGGCAGCAGCGTCGAGAGCTCCAGCAGCCCCGGAATCCTGAACCCGCGGAACGACACCGGGTTGAACAGCATGATCAATCCCGTCCAGTTGATCAGCCAGCCGATCGCCCCGGTGAAGAAGGGGATCGAGACCAGCTTCACCCAGTCGTGGGTGCTCATCGCGTCGGCGCCTCTCCTGCTCCTAGCAGCACGTTCTCCAGGCCCCGCCGGACCCTAGCGAGTGAGCAGGTGCGCGGGCGCCGGTGGGGTTAGGGCGGGCCGGGGGTGCGTCGAACGGGTGGCGGGGCGGGGCAGCCGCGCAGCGCCCACGGCCGTCAAGTGACTTTCGACCCGCCCACGGCCGCGAGAGTCGCGTTCACGGCGCCCACAGGCACGCGACCGCACCGCCCCGACCCAACCTCCCGACCCAACCTCCCGACCTTCCCGCTAACACAACCTCCCGGTCGGACGGTCCGGGCCGCGACCCGGGCGCGCGGCGAGACGGGCCCCGAGCGACGCCATGAAGCGGGCCATCTCCCTGCCGGAGTTGGTCACGTGACCCTCCTTGTAGCAGGGGTAGGCGCGGGGGGAGCCGTAGGTATCGGCCCAGCCCCACTCGGTCCAGGGGTCGCCGGGCAGCGCGAGTGCGATCTGCTGGCCGGCGTGGACGACGCGACCGGCAGGCAGCAGCTTGCGCAGGTGCTCGGCGACGTAGATCACATCGCCGGCGTGGCTGCCGTCGAGCAGCTCGTAGAAGATGATGTGCTTGCCGGGCCATCCGGCGTGGCTGTCGGAGCCGAGGATTCTCGCGTCGCCGATGGCGAGCACCGGCAGCTTGCGGACCGGCACCCAGTCAACACCCATGTCGATCCGGCTCGGCTCCCACGCCGGGTTGGCGAACGGGTTGATGTAGCGCGCGTGGTTGCGGGTCGGGGCCGAGGGGATCGCGGCCGAGGCGGCGGCGGCGCCGAGTGTCAGCAGGCCGATCAGCAGCAGCACTGCGAGTCGTGTTCGCATACTGCCGCTTATCGGAGTGCGGCGGCCCAGCTTTAGCCCATCTGGACGCGATTGTCAGTGTGCGAACGCCTGGCGCTTCTCCGGCGCCTGGTCGGGCAGTGGTGACTCGAGCGACTCCAGGAACTCGGTCTCGTCGCGGAGGTGGTCGAGCAGGAGGTCGGCCATCTCACGGCTCATCCCGGCCCGGATCACGATCCGCAGCACGCTCAGGTCCTGGCGGTTCTCGGGGAACGTGTAGGCGGGAACCAGCCACCCGCGCTGCCGCAGCCGGTCGGAGACGTCGAACACGGTGTAGTTCTCGATCTCGTCCTTCAGCGTGAACGCGAACACCGGCAGCTCGCTGCCGTCGGAGATCAGCCGGTACGGGCCGATCTCGGCGATCCCGCTCGACAGGTACATCGCGATCCCCTGCGCACGCTGCATCACCTCGGTGTAGCCCTTGCGGCCGAGGCTGGCGAACATGTGGTACTGGACCACCACCTCGCTTCCGGGACGCGAGAAGTTCAGCGCGAACGTCGGCATGTCGCCGCCGAGGTAGTTGACTCTGAACACGAGCTCCTCGGGGAGCGCCGCCTTGTCGCGCCACACCGCCCACCCCACGCCCGGATAGACGAGCCCGTACTTGTGACCGGAGGCATTGATCGACTGCACGCGCGGGATCCGGAAGTCCCACTCGAGGTCCGGCTGGATGAACGGCGCGACGAATCCGCCGGAGGCGCCGTCAACGTGGATTGGCACGTACAGGCCGCTCTCTGACTCGAACCGGTCCAGCGCCTCAGACAGCTCCTTGATCGGCTCGTAGCTGCCGTCGAACGTCGACCCGAGGATCCCGACGACGCCGATCGTGTTCTCGTCGCACATCGCGATCGCCTCGGGCACGCCGAGGTGGTAGCGCTCGCCCTCCATCGGCACCAGCCGCGGCTCGACCTCCCAGTAGCGGCAGAACTTGTCCCAGCACACCTGCACGTTGGCCCCCATCACCAGGTTGGGCTTGTCGGCAGGCTTGCCCGCCTCCTGCATGCGCTTGCGCCAGCGCCACTTCAGAGCCATACCGGACAGCATTGCCGCCTCGCTCGAGCCGGTTGTCGAGCAGCCGGTTGCCTCCTCGTGATCGGGTGAGTTCCACAGGTCGGCGAGGATCCGGACACAGCGCGACTCGATCTCCGCCGTCTGCGGGTACTCGTCCTTGTCGATCATGTTCTTGTCGGCCGTCTCGGCCATCAGTCGGCCGGCGACCGACGGCATCCAGGTGGTGACGAATGTGGCCAGGTTCAGCCTCGCCTGACCGTCGAGCAGAAGCTCGCCGGAGATCGCCTCGTAGGCGACGTCGAGGCCCATGCCGTGCTCGGGCATCTCATGGACCGGGACCTCGAGCCAGGCTGGCTGGTTGGCGGGTCCTGTGGTCGCGTGCTGCACCGATTCCCGCTTGCTGTGCTTGGTCAGCGCCATCGTCTCTCCTCGGTTTGTCGCGGCTTGGTGAGCATCATCGCGGATCACGTGTCCCAGATGACTTGCAGCTCGGGCGGCTTGCGGAACACCAACCCGCGGGCGCACGCCGGCCGAGTCGAGTCGAGGCGCAGGTTGGGCAGCCGGGCGAACAGCTCGCGGACGGCCGTTCGCGCCTCGAGCCGCGCCAGGTGGACGCCGACGCAGACGTGTGGGCCGTGGGCGAACGCAAGATGCCGCCGCGCGTTCGCCCGCCGCGAGTCGAACCGGTCCGGCTCGTCGAACACGGCCGGATCGCGGTTGGCGCCGGCGATCGAGAGCCTGACCAGATCGCCTTGCGCGATCGCGACGCCGCCGAGCGTGACGTCGGCGGTCGCGTACCGGTCGACGACGGCCGCGGCCGGCTCGAGTCGCAGCGACTCCTCGATCGCGCCCGCCAGCAGCGCCGGGTCGGCGGCGGTCGCGGCGGCTACCACGTCGCGCAGCAGCGCCAGCATCGCGTTGGCGATCATGCCCTCGGTCGTCTCGATCCCGCCGAACAGGAGCACGGCCGCGTTGGAGGCGAGCTCCGGCCGGGTCAGCGTCGAGCCATCGGATGCGGCCGCCAAGAGCGAATCATGCGGCTCGCCGTCGAGCACCTGCTCGAGCCGAGTGCGCAGCTCTGCGAAGGCCGACGAACCGGCGCGGCCGGGTCCACGCCCGGCGGAGATCGCGGTGACGGCGGCGACGATCTCGTCGTAGAACCCCAGCAGCGCCGGGACCTCCGCCGTGGAGATGCCGAGCGCGCGCGCGACCGTCGCCGCGGCGAGCGGGCCGGCGAACTCGCGGCGCAGCTCGGCCCGGCCTCGCGCCTGCACCCGGTCGATCAGCGCGGTCGCCTCGTGACGCACCGCGTCCCCGAACCGACTGCCGACCGCGCCGGCGCGAAACGGCGCCACGAACGGCGCGCGGTGCCTCGCGTGCTCCTCGCCGTCGCGGCTGAGCATGCTCGGCCCGATGATCCGCGCCGTCGAGAAGCGAGGATCGTCGACCGTGAAGCTCTGCGGCGTGCGCATCGCGCTCAGCACGAGGGCATACCGCGTCACCAGCCAGCCCTCTAGCGCCGGCACCCACGACACGGGTTCGCGCTCACGGAGCGTCGCCAGCAGCGGGTGGGGATCCTCGTCGAGGGCCGCGACGGTGACGTCGGCTCCGATCGGAAAGGCCACCCGGGGAGGATGTCAGCCAAGAGGTAGGTGATGTGCCCGGCAAACGATGACCACGGCGCTACGATTCCGCACGATGGCCTGGGGCCTGCGAAGTCGCCTTCGCCGGGAGGTGCCGACGAGTTGGGAAGTGCGACCTCCCGATGTGGAAGACGGGTTTCTGGCGCTGTACGACCGAGCATCGCCGTACACGATGACGTCGGTCGAGCGAATGTACGCCCTCTGGCAGGCGACCCGCTACGTGGTGGGTCGCGGGATCGAGGGGGCGCTCGTCGAGTGCGGCGTTTGGCGCGGCGGCTCAAGCCTGCTGATGGCGCTGACCCTGTTGGAGCTCGACGAGCGCTCTCGGAACCTTCACCTGTTTGACACCTTCGAGGGGATGCCGCCACCGAGTTATGCGGACGTCCAGTTCACGGGCGAGCCTGCTGCCGACTTGCTTGCGCGCTCGAAGCGAACACCAGAAGATCTTGCCTGGGCGTGGGCCACGCTTGAAGACGTGAAACAGACAATGACGGTGGCTAACTATCCGAACGTGGAATATGTCCAGGGGCTTGTCGAGGACACCGTCCCGGCCGGGGCGCCTGATCAGATCGCGTTGCTACGGCTCGACACCGATTGGTATGAGTCCACCCGACACGAACTCGAGCATCTCTACCCGCGGCTTGCCAGCGGGGGGATTCTGATCATCGATGACTATGGCCACTGGCAGGGAGCGCGGACTGCGGTCGATGAGTACTTCGCCGACGAGCCGGTGTTCATGAATCGAATCGATTACACCGGGCGCCTGATCCTCAAGCCTTGATTGCGCGCCGTGTGACGGCCGCAATGCCGAGTGCGTTCCCGCCCGGATCAGCTCCCCGGCGGCGGCTGGCATCCGATCTCGATCAAATGGCGCGCGAACGCAAGCCGGTCTCGGTCGGGATGAAATGGCTGGTTGCCGTCGCGCAGCAGCGCCGAGATCCGCTCGAGGTCGTAGAGCAGCCCGAGCTTGCCGGGCGGGTCATCCCACTCGCCGCAGTCATAGCGCTCGACCCAGGCGGCGAGCGCCGCCAGCGTCTCGACCTGGACCTGGTCCGCCCACCAGCCGGACCTGATCGGGAGGCGGTACCGCTTGCGCAGCGCGCACACGTCTGACCACAGCTGCTCGAACCACATCCATCGCTCCCTCGGGTAGAGGCCCTGCCAGTCGAGCGGCCACCGCGAGGACTCCGCTCCCGGACCGAGGTCACGGTCGGAGTGGTGCCACCCGGCGCCGTCGAACTCCTCCCAGTCGGGATCGGAAGACGTCACGACGCCGCTCCGGGCACGCCGGGCACGCCGGGCACATCGGGCACACCGGGCACAGCGGGCACACCGGGCACACCGGGCACAGCGCCCGCCACACTGAGCCCACCAGGCACACCGGGTGCGCCCGCGAGTCGGCGCAGGCGCCGATCCTCGAACCACCTGCGCAGGCGAAGCTGGACCGGGGCCAGGCGCCCATACAGGAGCAGCGCATGGCCCTCGGGGATCTGGCGTAGCGCCTCGGGAGCGATCAGCGGGCGGCGACGGCGAGAGATCGACCGCGTCGTCCCGCCGGCCCCGGTCGTCCGCGTCCGGTCCCACGCCTCCTCATCCCCGACGAGTCCCGCGAAGTAGCGCAGCGTGTCGAGGTCGGCGACGCCCGGCAGGAGCATCCGGGCGCGGTGGCTGTTGACGACCGTCTCCGCTTGCTGTCGGTAACGCGCTCGCGCCTGGGCGAGGTCGTGGAAGATCGATACGAGCTGGATGTTGTGGCTCGGGGCGGTCGACGCGATCTCAGCCAGGTTCGGCAGCGGGGCGACGTTCCCGGCCTCGTCGAGGCACAGCAGCAGTGGCAGCTCGAGGCGCCCGCCGGCCAACGTCGCGCGCTCGTATGCGTGGTCGACGATCTCCGACAGCAGCGCCAAGAAGATCGGGCGCAGCAGCTTCGAGGCCTTCGCGTCGCCGATCAGATACAGCGTCGAGGGGCCCGACAGCAGGCGATCGGCGGTGATCTCGGTCCCGGCCGCCGAGCGGACGACGCGCCGGAAGCGATACGCCCGCAGCAGCGCCTGGACCGTCGCCTCGATCGAGGAACGAGTGCGGTCGGCCTGCGTCTCGAACGAACTGACCGCGTCGTACGCCGCGTTTGCGTCCTCGAGTGCGAGCTCGTCGCGGGCGCTGCCCGAGAGCTGTGCGAGCGTCCGGTGGAGCTCCGCCGTTCCCTGTCCGTATGCCCATCGCACGACGCTGTCGATTCCGGCTCGGCTCGCCGCCGCCGCGTACAGCAGCGGTGCCAGCCGTTGCTCGGCCGCGACCGCCCAGAAGTCGCCTCCTTCGACGCTGCGCTGGTCGAGCTCGGCTGCCGCCGCCAGACGCCAGGCGACCTCGAGCGCGCCGTCCCAGGTGCTCGCCTGCGCCAGCGGCGACCAGGTGTGCGCCTGCACTCCGGCAAGCCCGAACGGGTCGAACACGAACACCTCACCCAGCTTCGAGCGCGCGGCGAGCGTCGCCCCGAGCAGGTCCGTCTTGATCGAGGAGGCCACGGCCGGGCCGTCCCACTCGAGCAGCGCGGGGATCGCGAGTCCGGCCGACTTGCCCGACTGCGGCGGCCCGAACGCGACCAGCGCGTGGCGCTGCTCGGCATGCAGCAGCCGTCCGTGGTGGCGGCCGAGCACGAGCCGCCCTGTGGCCCGCAGCCGGCGCGGTCGGAGCCGCCCGTTGGCGCGCCGGCGCCGCGGTCCGCCCCGTCCGATCCGGCCCGGGCGCAAGCTGCGCAGATCCGAGCCGCCCGCCCAGCGTGCCCCTGGCTCGCGGCTGGCGAGGCGGCCCGGCAGCCCGCTGCGGACGAGCAGCCAGATTGCGAGCGCCAGTGCGCCCGCGATCATCGCCAGCGCGAGATAGAACTGTGGTCCGTCGGGCAGCCACCGTCGCGCGTCCGGCGGCCACGCCCGCGCAGGATCCGACAACCGCGCCGGCAGCCGCATCAGCACGCCCGGCATCTGCCCCGGCCCGATCCGCGGCCAGCCCCGGCCGAACACGGCGCCGGCGATCCCGCCCCAGGCCCAGACCAGCCCCGCCAGCCCGGCGGCGAGCCCGATCACGGCGAGCACCGCGACGTCCGAGACGCCCTCTGGGCGGCGCTCGCTCATCCCCGCAGCAGGCGTTCGGTGGACACCCGCATCCCCGTGTCGGTGTTGGTCAGCTCGGTCTCGAGCCACGAGCGGTGATGCTGGACGACGAACGAGCGGCTGCCGACGCGCCACAGGGCCTGGCCCGCGGACAGCATCGCGATCAGCTCGGCCTCGCTGTCGGACAGGCCGAGCAGGGTCCGGGTCAGCGGTACCTGGCTCTCGTCCTGGTGGTACACGACTCGGGTCGAGGCATCGGCGATCAGCCCCTCGGCGATCCGCGCCGCACGCGAGCCCGCGTCGCCGGCGGCGTGCAGATCGGCGAGCTTGTGCAACACCACGAGGTTCATCACGCCGAACTGCCGTGCCAGCTTGAAGTTCGACTGAAACCACTCGCCGAGGCCTGTGTGCTGGACGATCTTCCACGACTCGTCGGCGACGTTGATCAACCGCTCGCGTCCCGGGCGCTCGGCCATCCGGGCAAGTAGCGCGCTCATCCAAGCGGTCGCACAGGCCATCAGGATCCCGACCGCGGGCGAGTCGCGAACGGCGTGGAGGTCAAGGACGACGAGACGCGAGTCGAGGTCGAGGCCGGGGGTCGTCGGGCCGTCGAACATTCCCCGCAGTGGACCCTCGCACAGGTCCTGGAGCGCCAACGCGGCACGCCGGACATCGGCGGCCAGTTGATGCGGGGTCGTGCGCAGCGCGCTCGCCATCTCGGCGACCGGGTCGAACAGGACGGCGGCGATCTCAGGGAGCGTCGGCTCACCGCACCCCGCGACCGCGGACGATGCGCAGCGCCTCACGCAGCGCCGCCGCCTCGACCTGGTTGATGGGACCGCCGATCGCGGTCACGGCCACGGCCCGCAGCAGCTCGAGCTGGGCGTGCTCCTCGGGACGCGACGCGAGCGGGTTCAACCGCACGCCCGCGCCCGGGACGAGCGAGATCGGCGTCACGCCGACGGCTTCGCAAAGGGGTCCGTACTCGCGCTTGACGTCAAGTACGAACGCACGCCGCCCGAACAGCAGCATCCGCCACAGGAGCGTCTTGACGAGCGCGCTCTTGCCCTGGCCGAGCTTGCCGAGGACGATCACGTTCGGATCGTCGAGCGTGCCCTCCGCGTACAGCGCCCACGGGTCGTAGCAGAACGCACCGCCGCTCGAATCACGCCCGATGAACACTCCACGGCCGCCGAGGCCGCCCGCCGCCATGAACGGGTAGATCGCCTGGGCGTGGCGCGTCGTCGCCCGGTGGCCGGGGCGAGCGGCGATCATCGCAGACCCCGGCACAGCGGCAGCGTGAACGCGAACGCCTCGGCCTGCTGGCCGTACATGCAGTGAAGCTCGAGCCGGGCCCTGGCGGCGTGCTCGAGTACCTCGGCGCTCGCCCGCCGAAGCTCGTCGCGGTCGCGCCCCGAGACGGTCACGAACCCCGACAGGCGGACTTCGCTGTGGCCGGCCGCGAGCTCGGCCTCGCGCCGGATCGTCGCCTGCTGCGCCTGGCGCTGCCGGGCCGTCTCCGACTGGCCGAAGCGCCGACGGAGATCGTGGTCGGCGCGGTCGCGTGTGACCGCCGCCTCGACCTCGCGGGTCGAGCGCTCCGGGGCGATCGGCTCGAACGTGACTGCGACAGTGCGAACCGCGCTCGAGCGGCCAAGCAGCGCATCCATGAACATCGCCGAGACATCGACGCGCGGCCAGCCACCGATCCAGTAGGTCGTGTGGACCGCGCCGTCGCTCTGGTACCGGTCCCACGTTTCCTGGGCGCCGACCGGCCAGGCGTTGGCTTCGGCCAGGCCCTCGCGGTCAGAGTCGGCGGCTTCGAGGACCGCAAGCTCGGCGCGCGCGTATGGGTCGAACGCTGTCCGAAGCGCGCGCGCGAGTTGCCCCGAGCTGAGCGCACCCAGGATCGTCACCTCCGCTGCCGCCAGCCCCTGGGCGATCCGCTCGGTCTCCTCGATCAGGGCGTGCGTGACGGCGTCGCGCCCGCGCTCGCGTACGCGACGGCCGTCGACCTGGACGGCGAGCAGGATCTCGTGCTCCTGGGTGACGCGGGCCGTCGTCCCGATCAGCTCGAGGTAGGACTCGATCATCGGTGTGCCCCTGAGCGGGATCGCCGGATCGCGTTCTGACTGGAGCCAGCGAGCGAGCTCGTCGCCCTGGGCAGGTGCGGTCCGCTCGATCCACTGCAGCCGCCGGATCTGCGTGCTGGCGGCGTTGGACAGGACGAGTCCCCAGCGTGACAGTCGCCGCTCCTGCGCCTCCCCGTCGAGCAGCGCGAATGAGACCACCCGGCATGCGAGCACAGCCGTCTGGCGCCGGCCGCCGTTCTCGGACAACAGGCCGATCGGGCGATCGCGGTATTCGGCGGTGAGGATCCGCACGTCTCGCAGCACGCGGGGGATGACCGGGGCGGTCTGGTTGTGCGCCGCCGCACCCGGGCGCACGCGGATCCCGGTCACGGGTAGCGATGAGCGAAAGCGCGCCCGTCCAGCGAATCTGCGCACCACGAACCGGATCGCAACCGGCGCCCATTCCTCGAGCGTCCGGCTGCCGAGCGGGGCGATGGCGACCAGAAAGGCGGCCGCCAGCGAGACCGTCGCGAGCAGGGCGCCGCCGGCCGTTGGCGACTGATCGAGCAGCGCGATCGCGGTCAATCCGCCCGCCAGGAGCACAGCGGCCTGGCCGCCGCGAACGGGTCCGAGGATGCCACGTCGCTCGATCGGCCCGAAGCGGTAGGTCGTCGGTCCGCGGCTCACAGGAGGCCGTCCTCGGGCTCCTGCCCGGGAGGCCGGGGATCGTGGTCGTCGGCGACAGGTGGGGCCTCCTGGCCGTCCTGGGCCTGGCCGTGGGGTCCAGACGACGGTGATCCGGGCGGCAGCGCCCGCTGGGGCGGCTGCAGCGATGGTGGCCCGGGGTCGGCACCGCCGCCGGCCGGCCCCGGGTTGGGTCCGGGGTCGGGGGCGGCTGGAGGCTCGTCCCCGGGCTCTGGTCCAGGCGACGGCGGGGGCCAGCCGTCGTCGAGCCCGAGGACGATCGCCCGCCAGCTGTTGTCGTCCATCTGGTAGAGCGGCCCAAGTCCGGCGATCCGTTCGCCGGCGTCCGCAGGCTCGACGTCATTGTGATCGCGATCCCCGGATCCGTCGTCGCTTTCGGGTCGATCGCGATCCGCGGATCCGTTGCGGTCCCCGAGTCGATCACGCCCTCCGGATCCGTCGCGGTCCCCGGGTCGATCACGCCCCGGCGCGCTGTCCTTTGCTGCCGGCGCGGGCGGGTCACGCAGCTCGGCGAGGCGCTCGGCCTCGGAACGCGCCGCGTACGCGGGCTCGGCTTCGTCGTCGTAGTCCGCGAGGCCACCGTCGTCGCCGCCGGAGGCGAGCGCCGCCCGCGCGGTTGAGTTGGCGAGCGCGCCGGCGCGACGCAGGCGCCAAGACTCGCCGTGGAGCGAGGCTGCCGCTCCACTGGCCATCTCGGTCAGCGGTACGAGCCGCAACATCGCCCACGGCGCGAGGGCGCCGAGCGTCACCAGCACGAGCCCGACGAGCATGCTGGTAGCGCCGCTGAACGGGCTCTGGCCGAGCGCGCTGCCGCCGAGCGAAAGGACCGCGACAATCGCGAACTTGGACAGGATCAGTGCAACCAGCAGCTCGACCGCGCGCGTCGCCCAAACCCGCCGAGCCGGCCACACGAAGGCCGCGAACGCCAGCGGGAGCATCAGCACGATCACGTACACCGCCGCCTCGCGGATCAGCAGCTCCAGCCACAACACGAGTGCCCCGAACGCGACGAACAGCCCGATCAGGAAGGCGAGGAAAGCCGAGCCGTCGAGGATCGAGACGGCGCCCGCGAGCGCTCCGGCGCGGGCGAGGAAGCGCGAGCCCGCGTCGCCGGCCGCGGACGACACGACCCGGCACATCTCGTCGGTCGCCGACAGCAACAGCATCGTCAGTGGCGCCGCGATCCCGACCGCGAGCAGCGCCAGCGGCAGGTAGCCGAACGCTGCGCGCATCAGCAGCGCGAGGTCGGAGCGGACCAACGCCTGCACGGCGGCGGCGAACAGGAACGGCAGCGTCAGCACCGCCGCGAGCGCGGCCATGCGCCAGTAGGTGGACGAGAACCAGGTCGTGGTCAGCCGTGGACTGGTCGTGTGGTCGAGCACCTTGGCGGTCTCGACCATCGCGATCTTCGCTCCGCCCATCACCCAGGCGCCGATCGCCGCGAGCCCGATCGCGGCCTGGACCTTCGAGGTCTTGTTGCTCGAGGAGCTGCCGCCCCCGAACACCTTCTTGCCGATTCCGAACAGCTTGTTGCCGGCGTTGCAGGCCTTGCCAGCGATGCCACTGAACCATCCCGCGACCGTGCAGGCGGTGCCGATCGGGCTGAAGGCTCGCGCCGGCTGGGGATCCCTTGCGAGTGCGAGCGTCGCGCAGCTGAGCGCGATCGCGGCGACCGCGCCACATCGAGTCAGGCGCATCACTTGGCCTTCGTTCCGAGGTGCTCGAAGAAGTTCACGAGCCCCGGGGCGGCGCCGACGACGAGCGCCGACGCAGCCGAGATCAGCGCCGCCATCCGGCCGCGCCCCGCGTAGTGGTGGTTGTGCGTGTGCGAGGCCACCGCCCACAAACCCGCGCCGACGAATGCGCCGAGCAGCGCGATCGCCAAGGCCCACGCCTCGGCGCCGTTGACGAGCTGTTGCAGCACGTTGCTCCCTGGGAGACCGGTCGGACTGGGATGCGCACTGACCGCGGGCGCGAGCTGGCTGATCATCGCCTTGGGTACTCCTTTGCTAATTGAGTCTAATTGAATAGTATTGACTCTACCAATTCCAACACAGGTGAGCTAGCCTCATTCGTGGCAACTTAGTCTTAATTAGTTTCTAGATTACTCAGTATGCAAACAGGCTCCGACCTCGGATCGCTGTACGTCTCACTCGGGCACAGGCTCGAGCGGATCGTCGCCCGCGACGTTCGCGTTCCGAGCGGTGTGGTCGAGGACGCGTGTCAGTTCGCATGGAGCCAGCTCGCCTGCCGTCGCGACGACGTCAGCTCGGGCGCGGAGTTGGCGTGGCTGGCGAGAACCGCCGAGCGCGAGGCGCTGCGACTGCTGAGGCGAGCGAACCGCGACGAGTCGCTCGACGCGTTGCTCGAAGGCGCCGCCGGCGCGTCGACGATCCCCGCCTCCGCGGGTCTCGACGAGCTGGTCGAGGCCCATGAGCTGCTCGGGTCGATCTCCTCCGTCCCGATCCGCCAGCAGCGGTTGCTGTGGCTGCAAGCGCTCGGGCTCAGCTACGTGGAGATGGCGATCCACGAGGGCTGCACGCCCCGGACCGTCGAACGGCAGCTAATACGGGCGAGGGTCGCCGTCCGCGCCGGCGCCTCGGGCTAGCCTCGGGGCACGCCCACGCCCACGCCCACGCCCACGCCCACGCCCACGCCCACGCCCACGCCCACGCCCACGCCCACGCCGACCCCGACGACGGCGCCGGGGGACGACCTACTTAGCGCGCCCGCGCTTGCGCCGCTTGCGCTCGGCCGGGCTGAGCTTGCGCTGCTTGGCGCGCGACTTCGAGCCCGAGCGTGAGCCGGCGTCGGCGGTCGCAGCTGCGGCCCGGTGCCGGATGGGTGCGCGCCGGCGCGCATCGCGCCAGATGAAGAGCGAAATGCCGCCGAGGATCACCAGCGCCCCGACCACGATCACGAGCGCTGTCGAGCCCGACAGGCCGCTGCCGCCCGAGGTGGTGCTCGTCGGGTTGACGATCGTCGGTGTTGTCGTCGTCGGCGTCTGCGCCGGCGATACCGGCACGCCGGGACTGAATGGGCTCGAGGTGCTCGGTGCCGACAGCGTTGGCGTCGAGGCCGCGAGTGCCGCGCCTGGCAGCGCGACGATCAGCACGATCAGACTGAGTAGGCCGGCAAGCGGACGCCGCACGGCTACCGCTCCGACGCGAGTGGCTGCTCCATCGCCGGCGTCTCGGGCGCGTCGCGATACGGCTGCTCCGGCTCCTGGTGCTCCTCGTGGTACACGCTCTCGGCGTTGACCGCCCAGATGTCGTGATGGGTCCCGAGCAGGATGTTGTCGACGGCGCGCATCGCCGTCAGCATCGAGTGGTCGGAGTTGTTGTAGCGATGCAGCCCGTTGCGGCCGACCTGGATCAGGTTGTCGATTCCCGCCAGCCAGCCCCGGATCGTCTGCACGCGTTCGGCGTACTCGGCGTCGTAGATCGGATAGGCCTTGTGAACGCGGGCGACGAAGCCGAACTTGACCTTCTCGGCCTTCGCCAGTCCGAGCTGCTGGATCTCGCGGGTCGCGAACTTGACGAGCTTGTCGTCGTCCATCGTCCACAGCTCGTCGCCCTCGAAGCAGAAGTACTCCATCCCGATCGATGCGTCCCGGTCGTTGGGCACCATCCACGGGCTCCACGACTTGAAGTTCTGGATGCGCCCGACCTTGACGCCCGGCTCGTGGATGTAGATCCAGTTGTCCGGGAACAGATCCTCGCCGTCGATCACGAGCAGCACGGTCAGGAACTCGCGGTAGCGGAGCCCACGGGCGGCGTCGCGGACCTCGCCGGGCGCGTCGGGCTCGGCGATGCCGACGGTGCTGCGCAGCGGCAGCGATGAGATCACGTAGGACGGCTGCAGCGTCTCGCCGCCCGCGATCACCTCGGTGACGTGGCCCTGCGCGGACATGTGCAGGCGCGTGACCGGCGCGTTCAGGCGGACCTCGCCACCGTTGGCGCGGATGTCATCGGTCATCTGCTCCCACATCTGCCCCGGGCCGTAGCGGGGGTAGTTGAACTCGGAGATCAGCGACTTGATCTTGTCGCCGCGGTTGCCGAAGAATGCAGACTTGGCGGCGCTGAAGAACGACAGGCCCTTGATTCGCTGGGCGGCCCACTCGGCGCGGATCTCGGACGTCGAGACGCCCCACACCTTCTCGGTGTAGGACTTGAAGAAGTGGTTGAACAGTCGCTTGCCGAATCGGTTGGTGACCCATTGCTCGAATGTGTCCTCGCGGCCCTTCGGCTTGATCGCGGCCCACAGGTAGGAGAGCCCGCAGCGGGTGAGCTCGACCGGGCCGAGCTTCTTGATCACGTCCATCCCCTGGAGCGGGTAGTCGAGGAACTTGCGCCGCCAGTAGATCCGCGACTGGCGCGGGCGACGGAGGAATTCCTCCTTCATGATCTCGTGCCAGAGGTCGTCGACCTCCTTCACCTTTGTGAAGAATCGGTGGCCGCCGAGGTCGAACCGGTAGCCGTCGCGCACCTCGGTGCGGGCGATGCCACCGACCTGATCGGTCGACTCGAGCACGATCACCGGCTGGCCCTTCTTGGCGAGCAGGTACCCGGCGGTCAGCCCCGCAGGTCCGCCGCCGAGCACGAGCACCGGATGCTCGGCGTTGATCTCCGGGTGCGCCGGCGTGGACGGCGCCGGGGTTGCGGCCGCGCGAGCACCATCCATCGGGCCGTCGCTTGAGCTGGGGATCTGGTCGGGCATTGGGATCGCTAGGTGACCTTCTTGTAGAGCACAGCACTGTCGGCGACGCAGCACGCACCCCGATAGTTGTGCGGGGCCCACGAGACCGCCCTGAAGTTCGGATCAGACGCGAGGATCGCTCCCCACTGCGCCGAGCGCCTGCGCACGAGCTGCGTCCATGGCGCTTCCCAACTCTGTGCGCCCTCGGTGAGCGGGCGTATGAACAGCAGCTGCTGCCCGGGTCGGAGGGTAGCAATCAGCCGTCCGAGCGTGGCCGTCGGGTTGGCGTTTTGCAGGCGCTTGAGCGCGTGCACCCAGTTCATCGACTGCGGATCTCCGGACAGCCCGGTCGTGTCGGCGAAGTGCAGGCCGGCGGGGAGGTAGTACCAGGCGAGCGGCACCTGCTCGGGTTGGCCGACGACGACCAGGTCGCCCGGGTGCAGACGCGGCGCCATTTCGGCGGCGACATCACGCATGTCGCTCTTGTTCTGCGGCGTGTAGGAAGCAGGGTTGAACCAGAAAATCACGACCAGCAACAGCGCGATCAAGCCGACGCCGCGAGCTCGCGCCAGGCCCCATGCGGCGAGCAGCAACAACGAGGCCAGGATCGGGGCGAAGTAGCGGTACTGCCACGCCGGCGAGAACCTCGACACGACCCACCCGAACGCGAGCGTCCCCGCCGGGATGATCAGCAACGTCCACATCATCAGCCCCGCGCGCGAGGTGCGCTGGCCGCGCAGCCAGTAGCTGGCCAGTCCGATCGCGGCGGCCAGGACGAGCGCAGCCGTGGCGCGGTCGCCGCCCATCAGGTTGCGGCTGATCTGCACGGGGGCGCCGAAGTTGGGTGCTGTGTCCCACGGCGATCCGGTGTGCGTGGCCTGGTACAGCAGCGTCGGCAGCCACGGCAGGAACAGAATCGCCGCGCCGCCGAACGCGAGGATCGCGTCCCGTAGTACGCCGTGGCGGTCCTCGCCGTACATCCAGATCGGGATCAGCGCGAGCGCGGCACCGACACCAAAGAAGATTCCCCACGCGTGCGTGTAGAGCATCAGCGCCTGGCACACCGCGAACAGGATCAGGTAGCGCCGGCGCCGGTAGATGAAGCCGTGGATGAACCCGCCGGTGGCGAGCAGGCCGAGCAGCGCCATCAGCGTGTACATCCGGGTCTCTTGGCTGTACGCCGTGATGAACGGATTGAGCGCGAACAGCACACCCGCGTACAGCGCCGCGCGGCGCCCGAACAGGCTCCACGCGACCCACGCCCCGACCGGCACCGTCAGCACCCCGAACACGAGCGACATCGTGTGGGTCGCGGTCTCGGAGGACCCGAACCAGCTCATCCAGATGTGCAGCAGCAGGTAGTACAGCGGCGGCGAGCCGTCGTGGCGCAGAACCGTCGGAATGCTGCTGAGCGAGTGCGAGGAGATCCCGACGGACAGGCCCTCGTCCATCCAGAACTGCCCGTTCAAGTAGCGGCTGCGGACATACACCGACAGCAGCGTCAGCAGCGCGAGCACGCCGCCGACCCAGATCCGCGAGGGGACGCGCTCGAGCCACGACGGCGTGCGCACATCGAAGTTCGACAGGGGACGGCGAGGGGCTACGGCGGTGGCCATGAATCCGAGGTCAGGTTACCCGGCAGTGTTCGTAGACCCTAAAGGTGCGGTTGTGCGTCACCAACCTGTAATCAACGTTGGGCCAGGTGCTCAGCAGCGGCAGCAGGTGGGCGTTTCGCTGCGCACGGGTCTGGAAGATCACGTTCGGGGGTGGCGGAGGTGCCTGGCCGGGCTCGAGCACCGGCGAGGCCGCGACCGCCAGCGTGTGCACGTCGAGGTTGTAGGCGAGCATCGGGACCTGGAAGCCCTCGGTCATCACGCTTCCGCAGGCCAGGACCCTCGAGGCGCCGCCGACGGCCTTGACCGCCGCGCTCATGTCCTCGCGCAGATGCGCCTGATAGACGAGCGCGCGGTGGGTGCGCGGGATGTCGATCAGGTTGCCCCCGACCCAGCTGGGGATCATCAGGAACGCGACTGCGAGCACCGCGACCGCAGCCAAGCCGGCCGCGATCCGCGCGGCGGCGGAGCGCGCGCCCGACAGCACGCGGGGAACGGCCCGGCCGAGCTCGAGCGCCGCCCAACCCCAGCCAACGCCACCGGCGATCTCGATCAGCGCCGCGCCGAGGACGAGGTAGCGGTTGTTGCCCGAAAAGCCGGCCTGCGTCATCACGCCGATCACGACCCACCAGCCCACGCCCAGCACTCCGCAGGCGATCACGGCCGCCATCGCCCGCTCCCGCGGGCTCGCGAGCGTGAACTTCGCTCGTGCGCGGTTCGCCCGCCACAGCAGCCACGCAGCTGCCACTACCGCGACCGCCGCCACCGCCTTGATCCGCAGCAGTACGGTCGGCCAGGCGTGGTCGGCGAGCTCGGTGCAGAACGGGCACTTGGCGAACGCTGGGCTGTTCGAGCGCGGATGCTGGGCTCGGCTGACGCCGCGCAGGAAGTGTCCCGAGCCCCAGTACTCGGGCAGGAACCACAGCACCGGGATCAGGACGAACAGGCCGATCACGAGCTTGCGCGCGCCGGGGTCCTTCCAGAACAGCCACAGGCCGTACGGCCCCCAGAAAAGCCAGATCTCAGGCCGGTCCAGCGCGGCCAGGAAGCTGATTGCGAATGCCTGACGGCGCTGGCCGTCTAGATGGCGCTCGACCGCGATCAGCACTGTCGCGGTCATCAGCCCCTCGGAGTAGCCGAGTGCGTTATCGCTGATGAAGCCGCCGGAGAACGCGAGCCCGATCGCGGCGATCAGCCCGGCCATCAGCGCCGGTGCCCACGCAGCCGCGAGATCCCAGCGCGAGGCGCCGGACTGCAGCGGCCCGGCGAGCTGGCGCACCAGCCGCACCGACAGCTTGAACACCATCACCACAGCGACCACCGCGCCCGCGCGGGCGACGACCAGCCACAGGTCGGGGGCGGCGCCGCCGAACAGCGAGAACGGGATCGTGAAGATCATCGGCAGTGGCTTCCACGACGGTCCGCCGGTCGTCTGCAGGTTCAGGTGGATGATCTCCCGGCCCCACACCAGCCATGCCCACGGGTCATAGCTCGGGGTCGATGGGATCAGCAGCGACAGGCCGCCGAGCGCGAGCGCAACCGCCACCAGCACGAGGTAGAAGCGGCCTCCTGCGAGTCGCTCGGAGATGCCGGCGGTCGAATTTGCTGATCGGGAACGGACGGTCGGCGCGGTCAGCTCTGCACTGGGTACGGACATGAACGGTTTCGGGTGCCGCGGTCGGGAGATCGGGCGGCAGACGCAGATGAGCCCGCGGCAGGGCGCGGGCGTCGCCGCAGGATTCTAGAGCGCGCGCGGCAACGGCGCGCTCGCGGCCAAGCGCTCGACCTCGACCCGCTCGTCGCGGACCGCGCGGGCGGTCTCACGGCGCGGCCACGCGGGGCGTGAGCGCGACGATCACGGCGCCGCCACGCGGCGCTTGAGCGCGACGATCCGGCCGTAGGAAGCCTCGGCCTCGCCGCGGCTGATCCCACCGCTGCGAACTGCGCGCTCGAGCGCCGCGAGCTCGCCTGGAGCCGAGTCCGTGAACAGCAGGATGTCGGCCCCGGCCTTCGCCGCCAGCACGCCCGCGGTCCGCTCGTCGTGGCCGCTCGGCGCCCCGAGCGAATCGGTGATCGTGACGCCGGTGAAGTTCAGCCGGCGGCGAAGGACGTCCTGGATGATCGGGCGCGAGAGCGCGGCCGGCGCTCCCGAGTGGTCGTACGCGGGAAACGCGGCCATCGACACCATCACCGCGTCGAGGCCGCTGCGGATCAGGGTCCGGTAGGGCTCGAGCGCGGCCGCCTGCTGGGGTCCGGTCGGGTGCAGCTCGTCGAGCCGGTAGTCGGTGTCGACCAGCGCCGAGCCGAGACCGGGGAAATGCTTGCCGGTAGCTGCGACGCCGGCGTGCTGGAGTCCGAGGGCAAACGGCGTCGCGTACCGAGCCACCTCGCTTGAGTGCATCGAGAACGCTCGACCCTGTCGCCAGATGAACGCGCTCGCAGCGGTCGGCACGTCGAGCACCGGCGCGAGGTCCATGTTGATGCCGAGGTCCTTCAGGTAGCGACCGGTGGCGGTCCCCTCGCGCGCGGCGACGGTGGTGCTGCCGGCGCGCGCGATCTCGGGCGGGGAGAGATCGGGCGGTCCCGCCGACAGGCGCTTGACCTCACCGCCCTCCTGGTCGGTCGCGATCAGCAGCGGCGGATTGCCGCCAACGCGCGCGGCGTGTTGTAGTGAGTCCGTCAGCGCTCGCAGCTGAGCGCGCGAGGTGATGTTCTGGGCGAACAGGATCACCGCGCCGACGCGGCCCTGCCGGATGCGCTTGAGCAGCTCGGCGTCGGCACTGGTGCCGCTCAGCCCGACCATGATCCGCTGGCCGAGCAGCTTCTCGGTCGAGACATTCAGTTCGCCCCGTGTCGAGCGAGGCGGGCTCGACCCTCGGCGGCCGTGGTCGAGTACGGCGAACGCGCCTGCAACCAACGCCAGCATGGCCAGCAGCCTGGCCATCAGCGAACTCAGCCGGAGACCCCCTCGGCGATGCAGTCCTCGATGATCTTCAGCTCGTGATCGCCGGCCTGATCGGGGTACAGCAGAGCGCTGCCGATCGCCTCAGCGCCCTCCACCTGCCCACTGATCTGGGCGTACTGCGCTGCCCCGGGGGTCGGTAGGAAGTTGACGCGCGGCCCGGCAGGCGGCGTGCCGATCTGAAGCCAGGTCTCTCCGACCTTGAACACCGGCACGTCGTGCTCGCGCAGGCAGGTGAGGTGCTTGGTGCGCGGATCGTCGATCCGCGCATGGCCTTCGGTGGTGGCAGTGGGTGGGATCGTGCCTGCGATCGGCTTGGCGGAGTTCCCGCAACCCGCCAGCAGCGCGGCAACCAGCGTGCAGCCGACCGCAACCTTCGCGGAGGACATGGCCTGAGAGTAGATGATCGCCCGTTGTGCTGGCGCGGCCGTGATCTACTCTCCCGACGCGTGAGCGTGTTTGCTGCCCTGACCGGACCGTTGCCGAAGTTAGGGGTGGTCGCGGTCTCATTGCTGGCTGCCTGGGCGCTGCTCGCCAGCGACCCTCGAGCCCGCGCGACCGCGATGCTCGGGTCACTCGTGCTCGCGCCGGTCCTGCTGCTGGCGGACATCTGGCATTCGCCGCAGCTGCGGGTCGCGCACCGCCATCCGCTGTTCGCTGCGGTCGCCGTGGTTGTGGCGCTCGCCGCCGTGCTCGTCGTGGCCCTGCTGATCCGCCGCCGTCCCGCGCTGCTCGCGGTGCTGGCCGTGATCGCACTGCCGTTCCGCGTTCCGATCCAGGCCGGCGGGACGACGTCGAACCTGCTGGTGCCGCTGTACTTCGTCGTCGCGGCGGGATCGCTGGCGGCTGTGATCGATGCTTTCGCGGCACCCGAGGAGGATGCCGACGTGCGCTCCGGATGGATCGAGCGGCTGCTCGCGGCCTACGTCGTGCTGTACGCGCTGCAGGCGATCTACTCGACGGATTTCGAGAAGGCGCTCCAGCAGATGGTGTTCTTCTACGTGCCGTTCTCGCTGCTGTTCTGCCTGCTGGTCAGGATCGAGTGGACACCGGCCTTGCTGAAGACGTGCCTGCAGCTGGTGATCGCGCTGGCGTTGCTGTTCGCGCTGGTCGGCTTCGTCGAGTACGAGACGAAGACGCTGTTCCTGAACCCGAAGCTGGTCGCGGCCAACGATGTCCACGCCTACTTCACGGTCAACTCGGTCTTCTTCGATCCTGACATCTTCGGCCGCTTCCTCGCGATGGTGATGATCGTGACCGCCTCGCTGCTGCTCTACGACCGCCGCGGACGCGACATCATCGCGGCGAGCGTCGTGCTCGCGATCCTCTGGGGCGGGCTGGTGCTGACCCTGTCGCGCTCGAGTCTGGGGGCGCTTCTGGTCGGGCTTGGGATCCTGGCGGCGCTGCGCTGGAAGGCCTGGCCGGTGGTGGCGACGGCTGTAGTCGTCGTTGTCGTCGGAGCGGCGGCGGTCGCGATATCGCCGAAGACGTTCGGGCTCAACCAGGGGCTGAACGGGGCCTCGAGCGGTCGTGCCGGACTCGTCAGCGGCGGCTTTGACCTATTCAGCAACCGCCCCGTCTGGGGGTACGGGTCGGGCTCGTTCGTGCACGAGTACCGGGTCTACAACCCCGGCAGCTCGCAGACGCTGTCGGCGTCACACACGATCCCGATCACCGTCGCCGCCGAGCAGGGCCTGATCGGCGAGGTCGTGTACGTCGCGCTTGTCCTGGTCGCCGCGTTCGTGCTGCTGCGCGGGGCGCGGGCGTCACCCGCCCGCGCCGCGATCGCCGCCGCGTTCGTCGCGCTCGTGTTCCACACGATGTTGTACGCCGACTTCCTCGAGGACCCGATGACCTGGACGCTGCTCGGGATCGGCACAGCGCTCGCCGTCCGCGCTCCAGCCGCGCAGCCGGTGAACGAGCCGCCGGCCGGGGCTGTCGCCGCCGTCCCCGCGTAGCCCGCGGTAGCGCCTGTTACGAGGTCGCGTAGTAGATCGATTTGACCTCGCTGTAGGCGTCGAGCGCGTGGCGTCTGACCGCCATTCGGCCCCTCCTCGTCTAAAGGTCTGATGGTCCGTCCTTAGCAGCGCTACCTTACGCCCGCTCGGAGGCGGAAGTCAAGGTTCGTTTTTGGGCTTTTGGAAGCAGCCCGACGAGGATGTGCTCGGTCCCGCGTAGGTGCTCCGCCATCTCGCGCGCGGCGGCCGCCTCGTCGCCCCTGCGGACGGCCGTCAGAAGCCGCCGGTGGGAGTCGTTGGAGGAGTCGAGTACCTCGGGCGGGTGGGCGATCAGCGAGATCAGATCGCTCATCGCGCCCTGGACCTCGGTCATCGCGATCACAAGCCGTGGGCTGCAGGTCGCCTCGGCGAGACCGACGTGCAGCCGGACGTCGGCCTGGCGGTAGCTGGTGAAGTCCTCGAGCATCCCGTCGAGCATCACGACCAGCTCGTCGAGCCCGTCGAGCATCTGCGGATCGGCGCGTTCGGCCGCCAGCACCGCGACCCCGACCTCGACCGCCATCCGCTGGTCGCAGACCTCGCGCCAGGCCGCGAGCACGTCGGGCGAGGGTGGATCGGCGGGCGGTTGCGGGTCGGCTACGAAGGTGCCGCCGCCACGCCCGCGCATCGCGTGCAGATGGCCGCTCTGCGCCAGCGCCACCAGCGCTTGTCGCAGGGTCGAGCGCGCGATCCCCATCTTCGCGCACAGCTCGCGCTCGGCGGGTAGTCGCGTCCCGGGTGGCAGCAGCCCGAGCTTGATCGCCGTGCCGAGCCGCTCGACCGTCTCCTCGAACGCGGTCTGCGAGCGAACCGGCGCGAAAACCGTGTCGAGCGAGGCCACCTCTTCGAGCCCCGGCAACTGCTCGCTGACGCGATTCACAGACGTTCGAATCCCCGGAAGTGCTCCCAGTCCGTGACGGCCGAGTCAAACGCCGCGAGCTCGACCGTCGCGGCGTGGGCATAGTGCTCGACTACCTCGCGACCGAACGCCGCGCGCGCCACCTCGCTGGCCGCGAACAGCTCACGGGCCTCGCGCAGAGTCGTCGGGAGCCGTGGCTTGTCGTGAGCGAGGTAGGCGTTGCCCTCGTACGGTGGCTCGAGCTCGAGCCCTGAATCGACACCATGGAGCCCGGCCGCGATCAGACCGCTGAGCGCCATGTACGGGTTCAGGTCAGAGCCGCCGGCCCGGTTCTCGAACCGCAGTGAAGCTCCGTGGCCGACGACCCGCAGCGAACAGGTGCGGTTGTCCTTGGCCCAGGCGACCGCGGTCGGCGCGAACGAGCCCTCGGCGTAGCGCTTGTAGGAGTTGACATTGGGCGCGAGCAGCAGTGTCAGCTCGCGCAGGCACGCGAGCTGGCCGGCGAGGAACGACTCGAACAGCTTCGGCTCGCGCGTGAACAGCGGGCCGGAGTCGTCGGCGAGCGAGAAGTGGATGTGACACGAGCTGCCCTCGCGCTGGTTGAACTTCGCGATGAAGCTGATCGACATCCCTTCCTGGGCGGCGATCTCCTTGGCCGCGTTCTTGTAGATCGAGTGCTCGTCGGCGGCCCGCAGCGCGTGCTGGTAGCGGAAGTTGATCTCGTGCTGGCCGAGGTTGCACTCGCCCTTGGAGTTCTCGACCTCGAGCCCGGCACCCGCCATCGAGTTTCGGATCCGGCGGATCAGCGGCTCGATCCTGGCGGTGCCGAGCAGCGAGTAGTCGATGTTGTAGAGGTTGGCTGGGCGCAGATCGCGGTAGCCCTTGTTCCAGGCCTCCTCGTAGGTGTCGTTGAACACCAGGAACTCGAGCTCGGTGCTGGCGTGGGCCGTCCAGCCGCGCTGTGCGAGCCGCGCGAGCTGGGCGCGGAGTACCTGCCGCGGCGAGGCGACGACGTCGCTGCCGTCGGCCCACTCGAGGTCGGCCAGGCACATTGCGGTCGCCGGCAGCCATGGCACTTCTCGCAGCGTGTCGAGGTCCGGGCGCATCGCGAAGTCGCCGTAGCCCTGCTCCCAGGAGGCCATCTCGTAGCCGTCGACTGTCGCCATGTCGACGTCGACGGCGAGCAGGTAGTTGCACCCCTCGGCGCCGTGCTCGGCCACCTCGTCGAGGAAGTGGCGCGCGGTCAGGCGCTTGCCCTGAAGGCGCCCCTGCATGTCGGTCAGGGCCAGCAGCACCGTATCGATCGCCCCGCGCTGGACCTCCGCCTTGAGCTCATCGAGGGTCATCGCGAGCCTGAAGGTATAGGAAGCGAGCCTTAGACGCTAGGTTTCGCGACGTGAGCGACCTGGACGCGATCGTCGAGCGCCTGCAGCGCGAGCTGGGACCGGCCGCCGGGCCACCCGCACCGCTGCACGGCGGCCAGACCAACCGCAACTTCCGGATTGCGTTCAGCGGGCGCGAGTGCGTGGTGCGGCTGCCGGGCAGGGAGACCTCGCTGCTCGGGATCAGTCGCGATGCCGAGCGGATCGCGAACCGAGCAGCGGCGACGCTTGGTATCGCCCCGGCGGTGCTCGCGGCCGAGCCCGACTGTCTGGTCACCGAGTTCGTCGTGGGGGTCACCCAGTCGACCGACCGGGTCGCCGCCGATCCCGAGCCATTCGCCCACGCGCTGCGCGCGTTTCACGACTCCGGCGAGATGCTGCCGGTGAGCTTCTGGGTGCCGGAGCTGCTCGAAGCCTATGCCGCCACCGCCGTCGAGCGAGGCGGCGAGCTCCCGCCGGCCTACGGCCAGGTCCAGGCCGTTGCCGGCCGGATCGCCCGGGCGCTGCCTCCGGTCGAGCCGGCGCCGTGCCACAACGACCTGCTGTGCGGGAACCTGATCCGCACGGCCGGCGGCGGCGTGATGCTGGTCGACTGGGAGTACGCCGGGATGGGGCCGCGGATGTTCGACCTCGGCAATCTCGCGGTCAACAACGAGTTCGACGCGGCCGCCGAGGAGCGCATGCTGCGTGCTTACTTCGGCGAGCCGCCGAGCGACGGGCGGCGCGCGGCGCTGCGGCTGATGCGGATCATGTCGGACGCACGCGAGGGCGCCTGGGGCGTGGTCCAGTCGGTCGTGTCCGAACTTGACATCGACTTCAACTCGTATGCCCAATTTCACTTCTCGCGCCTGCTTGAGGCAGCGAAGGATCCGAGCTTCGAGGAGTGGCTAGATGCCGCGACCGCGTGAGCTTCCAGACCGCGCTCGGGTGGTGATCATCGGCGGCGGCGTCGGCGGCGCCTCGATCGCGCACCACCTGGCCAAGCTCGGCGAGCGCGACGTGATCCTGCTCGACCGCAACGAGCTCACCAGCGGCTCGACCTTCCACTCCGCAGGGCTCGTCGGCCAGCTGCGGTCGAGCGTCTCGCTGACGCGGATGATGATGGACTCGGTCGAGCTCTACCGCACGCTCGACTGCGGCTGGGTCCAGTGCGGCGGGATCCGGCTCGCGTGCACACCCGAGCGCGAGCAGGAGGTGATGCGCCAGGTCGCGTGGGCGAAGACGTTCGGCCTCCCGCTCGAGCTGCTGTCAGCGCACCAGGCGCGAGAGCTGTTCCCGCTGATGGTCACCGACGGTGTCCGCTGCGCGTCCTATCTGCCGACCGACGGCTACCTCGACCCCTCGCAGCTCACCTACGCGTTGGTCGAGCGCGCGCGCGCCGGCGGCTGTCGCGTGTTCACGCACACGCGCGTGTCGGACATCGTCGTGCGCGACCGACAGGTGCGCGGCGTCTGCACCCAGTGGGGCGATGTCGAGGCCGAGATCGTCGTCAACGCCGGCGGCATGTTCGCGGCCGAGCTCGGCCGGATGGCCGGCGTGCGCGTGCCGATCGTGCCGTTCGCGCACGAGTACCTGGTCACCCAGCCGTTCCGCGAGCGCCAGCCTGGCGAGCACCTGCCAACGCTGCGCGACCCCGACCTGCTCGTCTACTTCCGCGAGGAGGGCGGCGGCCTCGTGATGGGCGGCTACGAGCGCCACAGCGCGCCGTGGGCGCTCGACCAGCACCTGTTGGACCGGATCCCCGCCGACTTCAACGGCCGGCTGCTCGAGGAGGACTGGCCGCGTTTCGAGGAGATCGCGCGCAACTCCTCACGCCGCGTGCCGGCGATGGAGGACGTCAAGGTCACGCGGCTGATCAACGGGCCGGAGGCGTTCACACCGGACAACGAGTTCTGCCTCGGCGAGACCGAGGTCGGGGGGCTGTTCGTCGCCGCCGGCTTCTGCGCGCACGGGCTCGCGGGCGCCGGCGGGATCGGCAAGGTGATGGCCGAGTGGATCGTCGAGGGCGAGCCCTCGCTCGACGTCTGGGAGATGGACATCCGCCGCTTCGGCCCGCACTACCGCTCGCCGAGCTACACGCTGAAGCGTGCCAAGGAGGTCTACGAGACCTACTACGACATCCGCTATCCCGGGCACGAGCGCGAGGCAGGCAGGCCGCTGCGGGTCTCGAGCGCGTACGCCTGGCATCGCGAGCACGACGCCGCGTTCGGCGAGAAGTCGGGTTGGGAGCGGGTTAACTGGTACACGGCCAACGAGCCGCTTGGCGATGGGTCGCTGCGGCCGCGCGGGTGGGCTGGGATGCACTGGTCGCCGGCGATCGGCGCCGAGCACCGCGCCACACGCGAGGCCGCCGGCCTGTTCGACGAATCGTCGTTCGCGAAGCTCGAGATCTCGGGCCCCGGTGCTGCCGCGCTGCTCGAGCATCTGTGCGACAACCACGTCGCACGCGATGTCGGCGCGATCACCTACACGCAGATGCTCAACAGCCGTGGCGGGATCGAGTGCGATTTCACGGTCACCCGCCTCGAGGACGAGCTGTTCCAGGTCGTGACCGGCACCGCCTTCGGCAACCACGACGCGAGCTGGATCCGCCGTCACCTGCCCGGCGACGGCTCGGTGCGAGTCAGCGACGTGACCTCGCGCTGGTCGTGCTTTGCGCTGTGGGGACCACGGTCGCGCGACGTGCTGGCGCCGCTGACCTCGGACGCGCTCGAGTTCCCGTACATGTCGATGCGCGAGATCGCAGTCGGCGACGTTCCCGTCCGCGCGCTGCGGGTCACGTTCGTCGGCGAGAGCGGCTGGGAGCTCTACTGCCCGAGCGAGTACGGAGCCGGGCTGTGGCGAGCCCTGTGGGAATCCGGCCGGCCCCACGGGCTGCTCGCGGGCGGTTACCGGGCGATCGACGCGCTGCGCCTGGAGAAGGGGTACCGCGTGTGGGCGGCCGACATCACCCCCGACGAGACCCCGCTTGAGGGCGGTCTCGGCTTCTGCGTGCGCGACGACAAGGAGTTCGTCGGGTCCGCGGCGCTGCGCGAGCGCCCGGTCGATCGCCGCCTGCGCTGCCTCGTGCTCGAGGATCCGCGCTCGGTCGCCCTCGGCAACGAGCCGGTACGGGTCGGCGGGGAGGTTCGCGGCCGCGTCACCACCGGTGGCTACGGATACACCGTCGAGCGCTCGATCGCCTATGCCTACCTGCCCGCCGCGATCGAGATCGGGGCCCCGGTGGAGGTCGATATCTTCGGCCAGTGGATCGGCGGCGAGGTTGCGCGCGAGCCGCTGTTCGACCCCCGCGGCGAGCGGGTCCGGAACGCCCCCACAGGAGCCTAGAAACCGCTTGCTCGCAATGGTAGGGTCGCCCTACCTAATGACCCATGGCGGCGCTGATGGCGTGGCCACGACCGGGGGAACCGCTACATGTTCAAGAAGATCGTGTGGGCCACCGATGGCTCTGAATCGGCCGACCGCGCGCTCGACCTCGTCGGCTCGCTCGCGTCCGAGAACGGCGCCAGCCTGGTCGTGTTCCACAGCGTTGAGCAGATCACCGGGCCCGGCGCCCGCGGCGCCTCCTACAAGAACCTCGACGAGGACGAGCTCCAGGCGAAGATCGCCAAGCAGATCGCCGATTTCAAGCAGAAGGGCATCGACGTCGAGGAGAAGCTGGTAGACGGCGGCTACACCCCCGCCGCGCACACGATCGCCGAGGTCGCCCAGGAGGCCGGGGCCGACTTGATCGTGATGGGCTCGCGCGGGCACACAGCCCTCGGCGGATTGCTGCTCGGCAGCGTCACGCAGCGCCTGCTGCACATCGCGCCCTGCCCGGTGCTGGTGGTCCCGAGGCCCGACTGAGCGGCGTCGGTGGTTCCGGGGCCCGACTGAGCGGCGTCGGTGGTTCCGGGGCCCGACTGAGCGGCGTCGGTGGTTCATCAGCCAGACTGAGCGGCGTCGCGGGGGCGGGTCCGCCCGGGGTGGCCTCGGTTCACCCCTGGGGTGTCTGGTTCCGAGCGCTGTGCGGATTGACACTGATCGCACCGCAGCAGACCTCGCAACCAAGGAGCCACGATGATCCGCCGCCGCACCCGCATCTCACTCGCCGCCCTAGCCGCCGTCGCCGCCTCGTTGGGCCCAGCCGCACTCGCCCAGGCAAAGACCCACTGCCAGCCTTCGGGATCGAAGACCCTCGCGTCCGACAGCTACGCGCGCGTTTACTCGCACAAGGGCAGCGCGTTCGTGTGCGTCAAGTCCAGCGGCAAGACGACCAAGCTGAACGGCGCCAAGCCCGGCTACCGCTTCGCCCTCGGCGGCAAGTGGGTCGGATGGAGCTCGGACTCGACCGGCCTGCAGCCGGTCCTCCCCAACTCCGTCGTGACCGTGATGCACATCCCCAACCACTACATCGACGGCTACTTCTACCCGTTCAACCTGAACGAGACCGTGGACAAGATCGTTGTGCTCAGCGACGGCGCCGCCGCTTGGTCGATGACGCCGCAGCCGGGCGGCGGCTTCACCGACGTCCAGGGGACCGATCGCACCAACAATCCTCCCGATCAGTTCTCCGATGACCACGCCGACGTGGTCGGCCACTCGCTCCATGTGACCGGCGCCAAGACAGTCGCCTGGCGTTACGTCGACGGCACAACGGGTAGTCAGAAACTCTACTAGCCGGCAAATCGCCCGGCTCGGAAAGCAACGGCGATCCCCAAACCGCCGTGGCCGCGGCCCGTCGCCCTTGTGGCGGCGGGCCGCTAGCCTTCCCCGCCTCATGTCCGTCACCGTTGTCGGCTCGATCGCGTTCGACGCGGTCACCACCCCATTCGGCACCCGCGATCGGATGCTGGGTGGCTCGGCCGTCCACTTCGCGCTGGCGGCGTCGTTCTTCGACACCGTCCACGTCGTCGGGCCGGTCGGCGAGGACTTCGGTGAGACCGAGTACGACGTGCTCCGGGCGCGGGCCGTCGTCACCGACGACATCGAGCGCGTCGCCGGCGGGCGCACGTTCTTCTGGCGCGGCGAGTACGGGTGGGATCTGAACGACCGCACCACGCTCGACACCCAGCTCAACGTGTTCGCCGACTTCCAGCCAAAGCTGTCGTCGGCGTCGATCGCGTCCGACGTGCTGTTCCTGGCCAACATCCAGCCGGAGCTCCAGCGCGAGGTCCGGGGGCAGTGCCCCGATGCCCGCTTCGTCGCACTCGACTCGATGGATCTGTGGATCGACACGGCGCGTGACTCGCTGATCGAGACGATCGCGGGGGTCGACTGTCTGCTGCTCAACGACGCCGAGCTGCGGCAGCTGACCCGCGAACCGAACTTCGTCCGCGCCGCGCGCCAGGTGCGCGAGTGGGGACCGCGCGTGATCGTCGCCAAGCAGGGCGAGTACGGCGCGGCGATGTTCACCGAGGAGGGCTTCTTCGGGCTCCCGGCGTTCCCGCTCGAGTCCGTGATCGACCCGACCGGCGCCGGCGACTCGTTCGCGGGCGGCTTCATGGGCTACATCGCTGCCCATCCCGACGGCGAGCTCGACCACGAGGTGCTGTGTCGCGCGATGGCATACGGCACCGCGATCGCCTCCTTCAACGTCGAGGCGTTCGGGGTCGAGCGCGTTTCGACGCTGACGAGCGACGAGCTCGCCGAACGCGTCGCCGAGCTTCAGCGGATCACCAGATTCGTGGAGAAGCCGATCGCGCTACGGGGGTAGCGGTCGGGTCGCCCCGCGCGTTAGCTCGGAACCGTTCCGTGGGCAGCCGGGTCGACCCTGAGATCGCCGCCAACTCACGTGACATCGCGGCCGTTTAGGGGTAGGATCGCTGGGTCGTGACGTGGGGATTCCTGTGGTTGATGCTTGCACTCAAGCTGCCCTTGGCTGCGCTGATCTACATCGTCTGGTGGGCGGTCAAGCAGGAACCCGAGGAGAGCTCGCCCTCGGATGACGACGGCGGGCTCAAGCGCAAGCCCGAACGCCATCCGCGCAAGCCGTTCCCGCGCCATCCTCGGCGCGGGCCACACGGTGATCCGGCGCCGCTGCCGCCGGCCCGGGTCCGCACGACCCGCGCTCGGGCGCGGTCGCTCGGCCACTGATCCGCACGCGCTGGCAGACTTCCGCCGATGAGCGATTCGCGTGCTGCGTCAGTTCTGTCGGACGGCACGATCCTGCAGCTGGTCGATCGGGGCAGGATCCGGATCGAGCCATGGGATCCTGACCTCGTCCAGCCGGCCAGCGTCGACCTGCGGCTGGGCGACTCGTTCCGAGTTTTCCACAACCATCGCGCGTCGGCAATCGACCTGCGGCGCCCGCCGGAGAACCTGACCGAGGAGGTGATCGTCTCCGAGGATGACTCGTTCGTGATCCATCCCGGCGAGTTCTGTCTCGGGCGGACGCTCGAGTGGGTCGAGCTGCCCGATGACATCGTCGCCCGGATCGAGGGCAAGTCGAGCCTTGGCCGGCTCGGGCTGATCGTGCACGCCACGGCCGGGTTCTGCGATCCGGGCTGGCGGGGCACGCTGACGCTCGAGCTCAACAACCTGACACGGATCCCGATCAAGCTCTACCCCGGCCTGCCGATCGCCCAGCTGTCGTTCATGGCGCTCGACAGGCCTGCGCTGCGCCCGTACGGCTCGCCCGAGCTGGGCAGCCACTACCAGGGTCAGCGGGCTGCGACGGAGAGCCGCTACGAGGGGGACCGCCGGGCTGCGGAGTCCTCGAAGATTGGATAGGCTCGCGCCGCCATGCTGACGCTGCTGCTCGCTGCCGGCGAACCGTCGAAGGTTCCGTTCTACATCGCCGGGCTGGCGCTCGCCCTGTGGGCGGTCGTCCTCGCCAGCATCGGCCTGACCCACCCCGAGTTCCCCTACAGCGTCAAGGGCCAGCGCGGTGTGATCGCGGTCAGCCTCGTGCTGATGCTGACCGCGATTGCGATGGCGATCGTGACGAGCGCCTTCCCCAAGTAACCCCCGCTCACCGTGGCTTCCCAGCGAGGTCATCGGGGTACTAGAGTGATCTGTCGGTCGTCTGCTCGGCCTGGGGCGGAGAGACCGTTCAGCAAGCGCGCGAGAGGAACTGCATGACCACGGAGACCCAGAAGCAGGATGGCGCCGGCGTAGGCACGAGTGGGGACACGCTGACGATCACCGACAACCGGACGGGCAAGCGCTACGAGGTCCCGATCCAGGACGGGACGATCCGCGCGACCGAGCTGCGCAAGATCAAGACGCACGACGACGACTTCGGCTTGATGACGTACGACCCGGCGTACATGGCGACCGCGTCGTGCCGCTCGGCGATCACCTTCATCGACGGGGAGCAGGGCATCCTCGAGTATCGCGGCTATCCGATCGAGCAGCTGGCCGAGAAGTCGTCGTATATCGAGGTCGCCTACCTGCTGGTGCACGGCGAGCTACCTAGCAGCCGGCAGCTCGAGGACTTCTCGCACGAGGTCACGATCCACACCTTCGTGCACGAGAACATCAAGGAGTTCATGCAGGGGTTCCGCTACGACGCGCACCCGATGGGGATGCTGCTCGCCTCGGTCGGCGCTCTTTCGACCTTCTATCCCGAGGCGCAGTCGATCAAGGATCCCGAGACCCGCTACATGCAGGTGGTCCGGCTGATCGCGAAGATGCCAACGCTGGCGGCGTTCTCCTACCGCCACAACCGCGGGATGCCGTACGTCTATCCGGACAACGACCTCAGCTACGCGGGCAACTTCCTGTCGATGATCTACAAGATGACCGAGCTCAAGTACGAGCCCGATCCTCGGCTCGAGCACGCGCTCGACGTCCTCTTCATCCTCCACGCCGACCACGAGCAGAACTGCTCGACCAGCGCCGTGCGCAGCGTCGGCTCATCGCAGGTCGATCCGTACTCGGCGGTTGCCGCCGGCGTAGCGGCGCTGTACGGGCCGCTCCACGGTGGCGCCAACGAGGCCGTGCTGCGGATGCTGCGCCGGATCGAGACGCCCGACAACGTCCGCGACTTCATCGCCGGCGTCAAGGACGGCAAGGAGCGGCTGATGGGCTTCGGCCATCGCGTCTACAAGAACTTCGACCCACGCGCGAAGATCATCAAGAAGGCGTGCGACGAGGTGTTCGAGGTGACCGGCAAGAACCCGCTGCTGGACATCGCGACGGAGCTCGAGAAGATCGCGCTCGAGGACGACTACTTCATCTCGCGCAAGCTCTACCCGAACGTCGACTTCTACTCCGGCCTGATCTACGAGGCGCTGGGGATGCCGGTCGAGATGTTCCCGGTCCTGTTCGCGATCGGGCGCACGAGCGGTTGGATCGCGCAGTGGCTCGAGATGATCGACGACGACGAGCAGAAGATCGCGCGCCCGCGCCAGATCTACACCGGCCGCCACCAGCTCGACTACGTGCCGATGCAAGAGCGCGGGTAGGCGTGCGGCGGCGCGCCGCCCGCGAGTTGTGCGGACCAGGCCACAAATAGGTGAGTGGCGGCCCGGTCCGTCGGGCCGCCACTCTGGCTGGTAGGCGGGCGACGTTGGTCCGTGGCTAGTCGCCCTATGGGTGGGTGTCGGCTCGGTCCGTCGAACCGTCACCCGGTCGGTCTGTTCTCAGTCCGTTGAGAACTGCCTGCGCCCCCATCCTGGAGGTGACAGCTCAGTCCGTTGGCCGTCGCCTGGGCCGGTCTGTTCCCGTCATCGGGAACCGCCTGCGCCCCCAGTTGTGAAGTTGCTCGGTGGAATCGCGCCCAGCGCGACCCCCGCGTATGTGAAGTCGAAGCACTCGATCCCGCGGCGGAGGAAGTGAGCAGCCTTGGCCCCGATCGCGCGGTGGCCGCTGCAGCTTGCCGGTGCCGGTGCTGATGGTGATTGTCGTGGCGCTCATTTCCTTTTCCCTTTCTCGTTTCTGCTGTTTGCTTGATGGGGACATGATCAGCCCTGAGCGCGCGCGTGAACATCGTCTGGTCGGAGGATCAGGGGAATGAGCCGGTCATCCTCCGATCGGAGGAATCGCGAGCTCCTCCGATCTCCGATCCCTGCGATCATCGCCCGATGGCGTGGACGTTGACGGTGCGCGACGGCCCCCAGGTCAAGCGCCAGCGGTTCAAGGATCTCGACGCGGCGCTCGACGCGCTCGAGGAGCGGGCGGGTGAGCTTGCGGGCGAGGCGCCGCGTCCCTCGCTCGACGTGAAGGTCAAGCAGTTCGAGCCGGTCCAGCAGGTCACCGCGCGGATCGAGCTCGCCGGTCCCCAGCGGCTGTTGCCGAGCGTCCACGTCGGCATCGACGTGCGCGGTGACGGCTCGACCGAGGCCTACATGGGGCGCCTCAAGCGCGAGGTGCTCAAGTGCAAGCGCGGCGAATCACCGTATCGCGCGCTCCGTCGCGCGGTCCGCAAGCAGCAGACCCGCGCCTCCTAGAGAACGAGCGTCGCGCCGTGGCGGCGCAGCCAGCGTGCGTGCTCGCGGTACTGCGGCCACCGCGACCCGAGCAGCGCCCAGAACCGAGGCGAGTGGTCCATCACCTCGAGGTGGCAGACCTCGTGCCAGACGACGTAGTCGAGGATCGGCTCGGGCGCGAGCAGCAGCCGCCAATTGAAGCTCATCGCGCCGGTGTGCGAGCAACTCGCCCACCGTGTTCGCTGCCCGCGGATAGTCAACCTCGAGTACGAGCTGCCGGCGATCGCGCAGGCGTCGTCGAGCCGGCTGCCGACCTCGACGGCTGCGGCGCGGCGAAACCACCGCTCGAGTGCGGGCAGCTGCTTCTCGCCGCATGGGACGAACAGCATGTCGCCGCGGCGGAGCACGCGCGAGCGGCCCGGTTGGGTGGCGACGGTCAGGACAGTGCCCAGGTACGGGACCGTGTCACCGCGGGCCGCGACCGCCGCCTGGACTCGGTGAAGCTCCTTGACGCGGCGCTCGATCCACGGGGTCAGCTCGCGGATCGCCGCCGCCGCCTCGCGCTCGTGGGCGCGCCGCGGCAGCACGACCTCGACCCCCCGCGCCGGGTCGACGGTCACGCGAACGCGCCGGGCGCGCTCCGAGCGCCGGACCGTATAGCGGATCTCTGCCACCCGCGACAGACTACGGTCGGCTGCCGACATGCCCTCGATCCCCCAACCCCACGAGCCGCTGAGCGACGGCGCCGTTGCGGTGCGGCTGTTCGCCGAGCGCGACATCCCCGAGATCCTGATCGCCTACCAGGACGATCCGGAGCTGCACCTCCGTCTCGGGGATGAGCGGCCGCCGAGCGGCGCCGAGCTCGGCCGCGCGAGCGAGGGCGCTGCCGGCGAGCGCGCCGCCGGCAGCGGCGTCCGCTTGACGATCGTGCTCCCGGGTTCGGACGAGTGCGTCGGCGGGATCTCGGTTGATCGGATCGACTGGACGGATGCGCGCGCCGAACTCGGCATCTGGCTGGCGCCCCAGGTTCGCGGGCGGGGGCTGGCGCCGCGGGCACTGAGGCTGACGGCTGGGTGGCTGTTTCAAAGCTGCGGCCTCGAGCGCTTGGGGGTCCTGGCTGAACCCGGCAACGAGCATCTGACCCGGGCTGCCGAGCGAGCCGGTTTCGTCCACGAGGGGATCCTGCGGGGCTACGCCCGTCAGCGGGCCGGACGGGTTGACCGCGCCGTGATGTCGCTGCTCCGCGGGGATATGCAAGGCTGACGCGGTGCCGCAACGCTCACGCGTAAAGCTCCCGCAGGGGGTCCGCCCGCCGTTCGAGGTCTACGTCAACGGCGTGCGCCAGGAACTGGGCAGCGACTACCAGATCTCGAGCGGCGAGCTGGTGTTCCAGCGTGAGCTCGTCGCTCAGAAGCTCGGGCCGTGGGCGTGGTTCATCGGCTTCTGGGGGATCGGGACCTACAAGCGAAACGACGAGGTCGACGTTCGCTACGAGCTCGACGGGCGGCCGACCGTCGCCCACGCGCTCGAGATCATCCCGCCGTCCTGACGACCTCGCGGCGCACCCACGGCCGCAGCAGCTTCAGCGCCGACAGGATCGCGCGGGTCGCGGTCGAGCGGTTGAGCGTGTAGAAGTGGATGCCGGGCGCGCCGCGCGCCAGCAGCTCGGCGCACTGCAGCGTCGCGTATGAGACGCCCAGCTGGTGGACGGCGTCGCGGTCCTGTGCGCGGGCATCGAGTTGCTCGAGCAGCGACTCGGGGATCGAGGCCTTGCACATCCCGGTGATCGTCTTGATCTGGGCGACGTCGGTGATCGGCATGATCCCGGGGATGATCGGGACGTTGATCCCGGCCGCGCGCGCCTCGTCGACGAACCGGAAGTACAGCTCGTTGTCGAAGAACAGCTGGGTGATCAGGAACGACACGCCGCTGTCGAGCTTCTGGCGCAGAAACCGGAGGTCGTGGGACATGTTCGGGGCATCGGGATGGACCTCCGGGAAGCACGCGGCGCCGACGGCGAACGGGTAGCTCGCGGTGATCAGCGCGGCGAGCTCGGTCGAGTAGCGCAGACCGCCCGGGTGTGGCGTCCACTCGCTGTGCCCGCGCGGGGGATCGCCGCGCAGCGCGAGCACGTTCTCGATGCCCTCGGCCGCGATCCCGTCGAGGATCGATCCGAGCTCCTCCCGGGTCGCGCCGACGCAGCTGAGGTGAGCCATCGACTCGATCCCGAGCTGGTGCTTGATCCACCCGGTCAGCTCGACCGTGCGGTCCCGGGTCGTGCCGCCGGCGCCATAGGTGACCGAGACGAAATCGGGCTCGAGCGGCTGCAGCGCGCGGAGCGTCGAGCGGAGATGCTGCTCGCCCTCGTCGGTCCTCGGCGGGAAGAACTCGAATGAGAAGACAGGCTCGTCGCTACCGGCGATGATCTCGTCGATTCGCACCGTGGCGGCACTGTAGCGACCTTGACACGAGCGTGTCAAGGTTGAGCGGAGCGAGGACCGCGGCCCCCGCCGTCGCGGGTCAGGCCCGGCGCCAGCGCTCGACGCCGTCATCGGGCTCGCGCCGCACGCCGCCCTCGAGCTCGAGGTGCCGCAGGTAGCACAGCGTCTGCGACAGCAGCCACGAGCCGTTGAACTGCGTCAGTGGGTCCTCGTAGACGCTCGGCACGATCTGCAGCGCGGTGCGCGGTTCGCCGTCGAGCGCGCCGAGCACCGCATGCAGGCGCTCGCCGACGAGCTTGCGGTTGCCCTCGATGTGGCCGTGGACGTCGTTGAACGGGCGCCCGTGGCCGGCGAGGCACAGGCGCGCGTCGAGCGCATCGACGACGTCGAGCGAGCGCAGGAACTCGCCCGCCGGGTCGGGCGTCCAGCCATAGTCGTAGTACAGCGAGATCCGACCGAGCACGTGATCGCCCGAGATCATCAGGCGGCGCTCGGGCTGGAACAGGCACACATGCGAGGGAGCATGGCCGGGGGTCTCGTACACGCTCCACGCCCCGAGATCGGTGTCGACGGTGACGCCCGGCAGCAGATCCCGATCGGGCTCCACGATCCGCGCGATGCCCGACGGCATCTCCTTGGCCCGCTCGGCATAGCGCTCGAGCAGCTCGGCCGGGACGCCGCTCTGGCGGCCGACCTCGAGCCGCCGCGCGAGCATCGCCTCGGGATCGGCAGCGCCGCGCGTTGAATGCTCGTGTTTGGGATGCATCCAGAACTCGCAGCCGGCGCGATCGCAGATCGGGGCCGCCTGCCCCCAGTGATCGGAATGCGCATGTGTGCAGACGATCAGACGCACGTGCTCGAGCCGGAGGTTGACCTGCTCCAGCGCCCGCTCGAGCTGCGCGAGCGAGCCCGCCTCATGCATGCCGGTATCGACGAGCACGATCCCGTCGCCCGCAGCGATCGCGAATGCGTTGCCGTGGGGGACGCCGGGCCACGGCAGCGGCAGCCGCAGGCGCCAGAGACCGGGCAGCACCTTCTCGCCCCGGCCGAGCTCTCGCTGGCGAGTCATGGCACGCACGATATTGCCGCCGCGTACACTGCGGCGCCTCATGCCCTCAACCGCCGACGTCGCCAAGCGCTACTTCGAGGCGCTGAATGCCCACGACCTCGACGCTGCCGTGGCGCTGTGGGCCCCCGGGGCGATCGACCGGCTCGTCGGCGGCCCCGCGCTGCCCGCCCCCGAGGGCGTTCGCGAGTACTTCTCGAGCCTGTTCGCGGCGTTCCCGGATTTCAGGCTCGAGATCCTCGACATCACGACCTCCCGCAACCGCAGCGCGGTGCGCTGGTGTGCGCGTGGAACGTTCGCCGGTCCCGGCAGCTTTCAGGGCTTCGAGCCCAACGGTGCCCACCTCGAGATCGAGGGTTGCGACATGCTCACGGTCGCCGAGGACAAGATCCAGCACAACGACGCGTATCTCGATTCGGGCGACCTCGCGCGCAAGCTCGGCTTGCTCCCGCCCGCGGGCTCGAAGGCCGAGCAGCGACTGACGCGGCTCGCAAACCTCAAGACCAAGATGCAGTCGTGGGTTCACGGTTCCGAGCCCGAGCGGATCGCCGATCGCGTGTGGTTGCTGCGCGGCGGCTTCCCGATGAAGACGATGAACGTCTACCTGATCGAGGACGGTGACGGCCTCACCGTGTTCGACGCCGGGATCTCGGACATGGGCGATGCGCTTCGGATCGCGGGGGCGCGCCTCGGGCCGATCAAGCGGATCGTCCTCGGTCACGCCGACGCCGACCATCGCGGCGCGGCCCCGGCGATCGACGCGCCCGTGTACTGCCATCCTGCCGAGCGCGAGGCGGCCGAGTCGGACAATCCGCTGCGGCCCTACTGGGACTTCTCGAAGCTCGCGCCCCACGCACGCCGGATCTATCCGAAGCTTCTGAGCAGCTGGGACGGGGGCGCGGTCACGATCGCCGGAACCGTCAGCGAAGGGGACGAGCTCGCCGGGTTCACGGTGATCGACCTCCGCGGCCACGCGCCGGGGTTGATCGGCCTGATCCGCGAGTCCGATCGGCTCGCGCTGGTGTCCGACTGCTTCTACACGATCGACCCGCAGACGGGGATCAAGAACGCGGCCCACGTGCCCCACCCGGCCTTCAACGCCGACACCGAGCAGGCCCGCGCGTCAATCCGCAAGCTCGCCGCGCTGCAGCCTGCGATCGTCTACGCCGGGCACGCCGACCCGGTCACCGACGACGTCGGCGCGCAGCTCGAGCGAGCGGCCTCGAGCCCGGCATAGCGGTGGGACGCCGCCATCGCCAACGCGAGAAGCCGGCGGCGCCGATCAGCGAGTACCACGATTCCGAAGGCAATCGGCTGCGACTGCGCGGCTCGCTGACCCCGGCCGCGCGGCGCGAGTATGCGCAGGTGCTGGCGGGCGGCATCGAGCGCGAGGACGCGTGGCAGCGCGCGACCGAGCTCCTGTTCGAGCGGCTCGCGGTCTCGTGGACGATTGCGGGGCTCGAGATCGACCGCCAGAAGGAGCTGCTGGCGCGCTACCGCTTCGCCTCCCGAGATGAGCGCCTGTTTGTACGCGACTCGCTGCGCGCCCACGTCCAGGAGCACTTTCCCGAGCTGCAGGCGCCGTGATCGACCCTGTCCGGTTCGCGACGCTGCTGTGCGACTGGTGCCTGCAGGTGGGCGAGGGCCAGCAGGTCGCGATCCACACGACGCCGCTCGCCGATGCGCTGACGCGCTCGCTCCACGGGGCGCTGCTGCAGCGCGGAGCATGGCCGCTGCTGCGGGTGGCGCCGACGTGGGCGGGCGAGGACTTCTACCGCTACGCGACGGCAGCGGCGCTCGACGGCTTCGCGCCGCAGGAGCTGGCCGAGGCGCGCGGTGTCGACGCGCAGCTCCGGATCGCCGCGCCGGCGAACACGCGCGCGCTCGCCGGTGTCGATCCAGCCGTCGTCTCGCGCGCGGCCGCCGCGCGCCGCGAGATCCAGGAGTCGAGGCTCGCGCGGCGGTGGTGCGGGACGATCTGGCCGACGCCGGCACTCGCGCAGCAGGCGGGGATGAGCGAGGAGGACTATGCGACCTTCCTCGAGCGCGCGCTGTTTCTGGACCGCGACGACCCGGTCGCCGCGTGGATGGAGCTGAGTGCCCGCCAGGCGACGATCGTGCAGGTGCTCGCGAGTGCCCGCGAGATCCGGATCGAGGCCGATCGCACCGACCTGCGGCTGCGCGTCGATGGGCGCACCTGGATCAACTCGGACGGTCGCCGCAACATACCCAGTGGCGAGGTCTTCACCGGTCCGATCGAGAACTCGGCCAACGGCACGATCTACTTCAGCGTCGCGACCGGGCCGGCCGGGGTCGACGTCAGCGGCGTCGAGCTCGAGCTCGTCGACGGCGAGGTCGTCCGCGCCCGCGCCGAGCGCGGCCAGGCCTACCTCGAGGCCGCGCTCGCCACCGATCCGGGAGCCCGCTTCCTCGGCGAGCTCGGGATCGGGACCAACGCGGGCATCGATCGGCCGACGGGGTCGATCCTGCTCGACGAGAAGATGGCCGGCACGGTCCACCTCGCGCTCGGGCGCTCCTACCCGGAGACCGGTGCGATCAACGTCTCGAGCCTGCACTGGGACCTGATCTGCGACCTGCGCGACGGGGGACATTTGGGTGTAGATGGCCAAATGCTTAACGACAAGCTGTGGTCGGTTGGCTAGCTTCGGTGTAAGCATGCGCAGAACCAAGATCGTCGCCACCATCGGTCCCGCCTCCCGCGATCCCGACACGCTCGTGCGGATGGTGGAGGCGGGGATGGATGTTGCGCGGCTGAACTTCTCGCACGGCAATCGCGAGATCCACGCCGAGAACGCCGAGCGCGTGCGCGCCGCGGCCTCGGCGGTCGGGCGTCAGGTCGCGATCCTCCAAGACCTCCCGGGACCGAAGATCAGGATCGGCGCGATCCGCGACGGAATCGCCGAGCTCAAGCCCGGCGAGAAGCTCGTGCTGATGTGCGGCTCCGACGCACCCGGCGACGGCGAGCGGATCTCGGTCAGCTGGCCCGGGCTGGCCGGAGCGGTCGATCCAGACGACGTGATCTACCTCGCCGACGGCGCGATCCGCCTGCGCGTGGTGAGCGTCCGCGAGGGCGATGGCGAGATCGAGACCGCGGTCGAGGTCGGCGGCTCGGTCGCCTCGCGCCAGGGACTGAACATTCCGGGATCGACGCGCGGCCTGCCGGCGGTTCCGGAGGAGGACCTCGACATGCTCCGCTTCGGCGAGTCGATCGGCGTCGATCTCGTCGCGCTGTCGTTCGTGCGGACGGCAGAGGACGTGACCGCCGTGCGCCGCCACACGCGGCTGCCGCTGATCGCCAAGATCGAGAAGCCGCAGGCCGTCGATGCCGCCGAGGAGATAATCCGCGCCGCCGACTGCGTGATGGTCGCCCGCGGCGATCTCGGGATCGAGCTGCCGATCGAGGATGTCCCGCTCGTCCAGAAGCAGCTGCTGCGCCTCGCCGGCCGGCTCGCCCGCCCGTCGATCACCGCAACCCAGATGCTCGACTCGATGGTCGCCTCTTCGCGGCCGACCCGCGCCGAGGTCGCCGACGTCGCCAACGCGATCATGGACGGCACCGACGCGGTCATGCTCTCGCAGGAGACGGCGATCGGCACGTACCCGGTCGAGGCCGTAGCGATGATGGCGTCCGTCGCCAACCGCACCGAGCACGCGCTTCCGTATCACCCGTGGAATGAGGAGCGGGTCAGGCGCGATGCGCGCGACCCCGCCTACACGGTCGCCCACAGCGCCTGCACTGCAGCGCGCGACCTGCATCTGGCGGCGCTGATCGTCCCGACCCTGTCGGGGCGATCAGCTCGCCTGATCTCGGCTCACCGGCCGCAGGTCCCGATCTTCGCGCTGTCGCCGGGCAAGGAAACGGTGCGCCGATGCGCGCTGATGTGGGGTGTCGAGGCGGCGTCGATGCGCCGCCACGAGGTGACCGAGGCGCTGATCGCCGACGCCGCTCGTCGCGTCGTCGAGCTCGGATGGGTCAAGCCCGGCGCGCGGGTGGCGATCACCGCCGGCCTGCCGAGCGGCAAGCCGGGGACGACGAGCCTCGTCCAGATTCAGCGCGTCTGAGTTTGCGCTACCGGAGCTCGCGCGCTACCGTCTGCGGTGCAGTCCGGGACCGCGGGTTGCGGTGACACTGCAGGGGCGTACCGTGAGGGGGGCGGAGCGAGCATGGCGGCGCAAGCGGGAGGCGCCCTCTTAGAGCCTGTCTCAGACCGGCCTGGTGGCCCGGCCTAGACGGTTGCCCGCTCGAAGAACGCCGCCTCCTGAGCACCGAGCTCGGTCGCCGGTTCGTCGCCGTAGAACCACTCGCGGGCGATCCGGTGGAAGTTCCCGCGGGCGTGCAGCTGGGAGATCACGGCCAGCGTCAGAACCTCCATTCGGCGGCCGAACAGATGGTCGGGCGGCGCCGACTCGTGGCGCAGCATGCCGAAGTACTCCGACCGCGGATCGCTCATGTCGATCAGCACCTGGGTCGCGTACTCGGGTGTCAGCTCGATGTACTCGTCGACCGTGTACCACGAGGTCGCGGCGCGGAAGTGCTCGAGCACCCGCTCGGGCTTGAACTTGTCGGGCTCGGGGAAAAAGCCCGTGTCGGAGCCGATCCGCATGATCGTCTCGGTGTCGCCCTCGATCACGGCCCGGGCGACCGCGATCTCGAGCTCGACCGTGCCGGGCGGCATCCGCTTGAACAGCCCGAAGTCGAGAAACGCGACACGGCCATCGGCGAGCATCATCGAGTTGCCGGGGTGGGGATCGCCGGAGAACTGCTGCTGGCGGTACAGGCAGCCGAAGTAGAAGCGGAACAGGATCTCGCCGACGCGATCGCGCTGCTCCTGGGGGTAGCCCTTCAGCTCCTCGAACCCGGTGCCCTCGACATAGTCGCTGATGAGCACGCGCTCGCGCGAGAGCGATGTGACGACCTGCGGCACGACGATGAACGGATGGCCGCGGAAGATCCGCGCGAGCCGCCGCTGGTTCTGGGCCTCGAGCTCGTAGTCGAGCTCCTCGTGAATCCGCTCGCGGATCTCGTTGCCGATCGCCTGAGGATCCATCCCGGGCGCGATCCGCTTGGCGAGTCGCAGGATCAGCCCAAGGTTCTGCATATCGGCCCTGACCGCTGCCGCGACCCCCGGATACTGGACCTTGACCGCGACCTGCCGGCCGTCGGCGAGCGTGGCCCGGTAGACCTGACCGATCGAGGCGGCCGCGATTGGCTCCTCGTCGAAGTCCTCGAACACGTCGCCGAGCTTTTCGTCGAGCTGCTCCTCGATCACCTTGCGCATGTCGCGAAAGCTGACCGTCGGCGCCGCGTCGCGAAGTGCGGCGAGCTTGCGCTGGAACTCCTCGCGATACTCCTCGGGAACCAGGCCGACATCGAGGAAGGACATCACCTGGCCGACCTTCATTGCGGCCCCCTTCATCGTCCCGAGCGCCGCGACGATCTGTTCCGCGGCCTCGATGTGGCGGCGCTCGAGCGCGGCGTCGCGCCGGTCCTTGGGCCGAGCAATGTTGGCCGCGCGGGTGCCGGCCTGCCGGATCGCCTGCCCAGCTGCAAGTCCCCCGATCTTGGCAGTCCGCCCCACGCGGGAGGTGGGGATCTTGTCCTTCGCCACTAGGACGAGTTTACGACGCGCCGCGCTGGATCCGAGACCCCGGGACGATGTCGTCCGAGCCGTCGGGCCAGCGGATCCACGCCTTGTAGCCCCCGTCGTAGTCGTCGCCGAGGAGGATCAGCGTGGCCGGTTGGTCGAGCGCCGTGCACCGCTCATCGCCCTCGGGGTCGACGCCCCGCCAGATGCGCACGAACTTGTTGTGCTCGAGTTCGTCGGCGACCGTCGTCGGGTCGGTGTGACCGGGATGGATCCGAGTCTCGGGCGGCAGCGTCAGCAGCGTGTCCATGATCGAGGACTTGAGGTCGGCATAGGTCGTGTGGCCGGGGGCGCGCACGCCGCCGACCGACCCCTTGAACAGGGTGTCGCCTGTGAACACGTCGCCACCATTGACGAGCAGCGACAGCATCCCGGCAGTGTGGCCCGGGGTGTGAAGCGGCACGATCTCGAGCGCCCCCGAGTGGATCGCCTCGCCCGGTGAGATCGTGCCGGTCGTGCCCGGAACGAGGTCGCGCTCGAGCTCGTGAATCAGGACCGGCGTCCCCGGATATCGCTCGAGCACCTTGTCGAGCTCGGCGACGTGGTCGTGGTGGTGGTGGGTCAGGAGGATGTGGGTGAGCCCGAAACGCATCCGCTCGAGCACGTCGAGCAGCGGTTGGACCGGCCCGCCGGCGTCGATCATCACGGCGTCGGCACCGAGTTCGTCCGCGACCAGATAGGTGTTGGACAGCCACTGCTCATCCATCGAGCGCTCGATGATCATCGTCAGCTCCGCTCGATGATCTCGACCCGGTAGCCATCCGGATCGCGGACGAAGCACAGCCGGCTGCCGCCTTCGCGGATCGAGTACGGCGGCTTCTCGGGCTCGATCCCCTGCTCGGCGAGCTTCGCCAGGGTCCCGTCGAGGTCGGCGGCGGTGATCGCGATGTGGCCGTAGCCGGTGCCGATCTCGTACGGCTCGGTGACGCCATGGTTGAACGTCAGCTCCAGGCGGGGCATGTCCCCGTCGCCGGGCTGGTTCATGAACACGTTGGTCGCCTCGTCGCGGATCGGGACGCGGCCGACCTCCTCGAACCCGAGCGCGTTGTAGAAGGCCACGCTCCGGTCGATATCGGTGATGCGGTAGCAGGTGTGGATGAGTGCCATCGGGCCAGTCTATTGGGGGACGGCTGCTCGCCGGATCGATGCGAGCGCGCCCAGGGGGGTAACTTAAGCGATCGTGGCCGAGACCTCGAAGATCGCCTACCTGCTCGAGCGCCTCTCGCAAGGGGTGGCCGCGCACGACCGAGAGAACCCCGGCCATCACACCTGGGGGATCGGGATGACGCACTTCGACATCGAGCGGCTCGGGCTCGAGGAGGGCGAGGCGATCCTGCCCGGGATCGTGCTCCAAGCCGACGACGGCGTCACCGGTGCGTTCAGAATCCTGTGCGACGGCGAGCACGGCGACGGCGTCGAGGAGGAAGCCGAGGAGATCGTCGAAGCGATCGCCGAGGAGGAGATCGCCGAGCCAGCTCACGCGCCGGGTCCGGGCGCGCCGCCCCAGATCCGCCCGCCGTTCTAGCGCGCGGGCAGCCCGGCGCGCTCGGCGATCACCCGTTTCAGCCGGGCGACGGTCGGGCACTGCAGCCCGTGGCGCGCGGCGGCGCGCAGGACGGCTCCCGGGATCGCGTCGAGCTCCGGCTCGCGCCCGGCGGCGATGTCGCGCTGCATCGAGGAGCCGAGCTCGGGATGCGCGTCCTGCAGCTCCGCGAGCGTCGCCGCCGGATCGACGCTCGCGCCGTCGGCGTTTGCGGCGGCGGCAGTCTCGTAGATCGAGTCGACCAGGATCGCGCGCCATTCCGGGTCTGAGCGGATGAACCCGATCGGTCGGTCGCTCGCGCTGGTCGTGCAGGCAAGGGCGTTGAGGCGGACCAGCTTCGACCACAGGACCTGGGCCTCGGAGGTTCCGACGTCGGCTGGAATCCCCGCGTCGCGGAGCGTCGAGGACAGTGCCTGCACGGGGGCTGCGAGGCGCGGGTCATCGGCGGCGAGCTCGACGCGCAGGAACGCGCTGGTCTGAACGACGCGCGCGGGGGTCGGGCGATCAGACTCGATCCTGATCGTGCCCGCCGCCACCGTGCCGCTGACGAACCGCCGTCGCAGCGCCTCCATGTGGTCGAGGCCGTTCAGCAGCGGAACGACGAGCGCCGGCTCGCACTCGACCCGCCGCAGGGCATCGCTGAGCCCAGTCGCCTTGGTCGCGATCAACAGGACGCCGCAGGGCGAGTCGAGCACCGCCCGGGCGCTGGGGCGAGCGGAGAAGTCGCCCAGGCGGACGCTTTGGACCGAGATCCCGCCGGCCTCGATCAACTCGGCCGTCGACTCACGCGCGATCACGGTCACGTCTGACCCGGCGCGCGCGAGCGCCGCGGCGAGGAAGCCGCCGACGCCCCCTGGGCCGAGCACCGCGATCGAGATCACCCCGCCAGGCTGCCATACATGTGCTCCGCCGACGCGCACGTGCGGCATCCTCGGAACTTTCGCATTTCACCGCCACCCCTCGGCGGTCGAATGCGAAAGTTCGCCCGCGTGCGCTTGCCGTTGGCCGGATCGGGCTGAGTAGGCTCGAAGCATGACCAACACAGACACGATCACACTCGGAGGCGACCTCGAGGTCCGGCGCCTCGGCTTTGGCGCGATGCGGATCACCGGCAAGGGCATCTGGGGGCCGCCGGAGGACCCGGCGCGCGCTCGGGAGCTGCTGACGCGGGTCGTGCGGGACGGAGTCAACCTGATCGACACGGCCGACTCCTACGGACCCGATGTGTCGGAGGAGCTGATCGCCGAGGCCCTGCGCCCGTATCCAGACGATCTCGCGATCGCCACCAAGGGCGGGCTCACGCGCCCTGGGCCCGGGCGCTGGGAGCGCGACTGCCGACCCGAGCGGTTGAAGGTCTGCTGCGAGAACTCGCTGCGGCGGCTGGGGCTCGAGCGGATCGATCTCTACCAGCTCCATGCGGTTGACTCGCGGATCCCGATCGAGGATTCGGTCGGCGCCCTGGCTGAGCTCCAGCAGGAGGGCAAGGTCCGGCACGTCGGGCTGTGCAACGTCGACGAGCAGCAGCTCGAGCGCGCCCGCAAGATCGTCGAGATCGTGTCGGTCCAGAACCGCTACAACATCGTCGACCGGGATTCGGAGGACGTGCTGCAGGCCTGCCAGCGCGAAGGGGTCGCGTTTCTCCCATGGTTCCCGCTCGCGACCGGAGACCTTGCGCGGCCGGGCGGTCCGCTCGAGCAGATCGCCGCCTCGCATGACGCGACCGGTGCGCAGGTGGCGCTCGCGTGGTTGCTCGGGCATTCGCCGGTGATGCTGCCGATCCCCGGTACCGGGTCGATCGAGCACTTCGAGGAGAACATGGGGGCATCCGAGCTGGTGCTGAGCGACGACGAGCTCGACGCCCTCGAGCAGGCTGCGCAGGCGACGGCCTGATCGACGGCTCGGAGCCGGTACGGTTTCGCGCCGATGGCAATCGAGGTCACCGCTGTCAAGGGCCCAGCCGATCTGCGGGCGTTCGTCGGCCTGCCGTTCCGGCTGCACGCCGGTACCCGGTGGGTCCCGCCGCTGAAGCTCGAGCGCTACATGTTCCTCAGCCGGCGACTGAACGCGTACTTCAAGCACGGCGAGGCGGAGTACTTCCTGGCCCGGCGCGGAGGCCGCGTCGTCGGCCGGATCACGGCTCAGGTCGACACCGCCTTCAACGAGTATCACCAGAGTCGCTGGGGGATGTTCGGGTTCCTCGAGTTCGAGGACGACCCCGAGCTGCTCGAGGCGATGCTCTCGCGCGCCGCGTCGTGGCTGCGCGAACGCGGCTGCGATCGGATGGTCGGGCCGATGGATTTCCAGATGAACGACGAGAGCGGCGTGCTGATCGAGGGATTCGACCGGGAGCCGTTGATCAAGCAGCCGTGGCAGCCGCCGTACTACCAGCAACGCTGCGAGGCCGCCGGGCTGACCAAAGCGATGGATCTGCTGATGTGGGAGCTCTACATCTCGGACCGCACCAAGGTGCTGCCGATCCTGCCTGAGATCGCGGCCACGGCGCAGAGCAAGCACGGCATCCGGATCCGCAAGATGTCGCGCCGGCACCTGCGCCGCGAGCTCGACGCGTTCGCGCGCATCTACAACGCAGCATGGTCCTCGAACTGGGGCTTCGTTCCCTACTCCAAGGACGACCTCGACGCGTACGCGCTCGACCTCCAGCTCGTCTACGACCGCGACTGGTTCATGGTCGCCGAGAACGACACCGAGGCCGTTGCGATGGCGATCACAGTGCCCGACATCAACCAGGTGCTGAAGAAGATGCGGGGTCGCCTGCTGCCGCTCGGATGGTGGTACTACCTGAACAAGGGCCGGATCATCGATCGCGTGCGGGTCGGCTTCCTCGGCGTGTTGCCGGAGTACCAGCACACCGGAGTCGCGGCGCTGCTGTACATGGAGCACTTCGACATGGCCGAGCAGACTCGCCGCAAGGGCGGCGAGATGGGCTGGATCCTCGAGACCAACAAGGCGATGAACCGCGGCATGGAGGCGATGGGCGGGCGCGTCGTCAAGCGCTTCCGCGTTTACGAGCAGATGCTCTAGCGACGGATGCCGGAGCCCGCTAAGGGGCGTTTCAGGGCGCGGGGAGCAGGACGCCAGGGTTGAGCGCGCCGCTCGGGTCGATCGCCGCCTTGGCCCCGCGCAGCGCCGCCGCGAACGGCTCGGGTCGCTGCTGGTCATACCAGGGCCGGTGGTCGCGTCCGACAGCATGGTGGTGGGTGATCGTCCCGCCCGCGGCGATCACCGCGTCGGCGGCGGCGCGCTTGATCGCTGCCCACTGCTCGAGCTCCTCGCCGCGGCGGGCGGGCGCCAGGATCGTGTAGTACGGAGCGGGGCCATCGGGATACACGTGCGTGAACCGGCAGGTGACCGAGCCGGCGCCGCACACCTCCTGGACGGCGTCGGTGGTCGCCCCGATCACGGCCCGGTGGAAAGCGTCGAAGCGATCCCACGTAATTGCGGTCTCGAAGGTCTCGGACAGGACGCCGAGGGCGACGAACGTGTCGCGCAGGTAGGGAGCGCGGAGGAAGGCCTCGCGCCAGCTCCCAACCGAGCCCGACTGACCGCGGCGCTCCCAGCGGCCGCCGTGATCAGCGCAGGACTCAAGCGCTGTCGCCATCGCCGATTCGACGTCGTGCTCGGCCGACTCGAAAGCAAGCACGAGCAGCGCGCTCGCGCCGTCGCCGGCGCCGGTGATCGCTGCCTCGCGAGGGTCGATCAACCGGCAGTTGGCGGGGAACAGGCCCGACTGGGAGAGCGCCCTGGAGGCCGCTACCCCGGCCGCGAAGTCGTCGAACTCGACTCCCGCGGAGGCGCGATAGGTCGGCCGCGGGCGGATCCGCACCCACGCCTCGGTGATCACGCCGAGCGTTCCCTCGGAGCCGAGCAGCAGGCGGTCGGGCGAGACGCCGGCGCCCGAGCCGGGCAGCCGCCGCGACTCCCAGACGCCGCTCGGCGTGAGCGCCCGGACCGACTCGACGAGGTCGTCGATGTGGGTGTAGAGCGTTGCGAAGTGGCCCCCGGCGCGGGTTGCGATCCAGCCGCCGAGCGTCGAGAACTGAAACGACTGCGGGAAATGGCGCAGCGTGAACCCGTGCGCCGCGAGCTGCGCCTCGAGCCGCGGCCCGGTCGCGCCGGCCTGGATCCGCGCCGCGCGCGAGACCGGATCGAGCTCGAGCACCTGGTCGAGTGCCTTCAGGTCAATCGACACGGCCCCGGCGAAGCGATCGCCGACGCGCGGCTCGACACCGCCGACGACGCTGGTGCCGCCGCCAAATGGGATCACTGCAGCGCCCGCCGACAGCGCCCAGTCGAGCGCCTGCTGGAGCTCGTCCTCGCTGCGCGGCCGCACGACGACGTCGGGAGCGTGGTCGAAGCGCCCGCGAAATGCCCGCACGATGTCCGAGTAGGAGCGACCGTAGGCGTGCAGCGCGCGGTCGTAGACCTCGCTCGAGCTGATCGCGTCGAGCGCCCGCGGCGCCGCCAGCCGAGCCGGCGCGAGCGTCACCCGCTCGAGGGCCACCGGCAACTCGGGCTCGGCCTCGCCGAAGCCGAGGTGCTCCCGGATGAAGCCGGCCTGCTCGCGCAGAGCGTCCGGCGTCGGCTGCTCGTCCTCGTAGCCCCAACCCCAGTGCTTGAGCCGCCTCGACACGGGCCCGCAGCCTACACGCGCGGCTCGCCGGGCCGTCTGACGCCGCTACCGTGTAGCGCGTGACGTACGCCCCTGGCCTGCTCGCTCGCGGCCCCTGGGATCCGGGGCAGGTCGACACGCGTTGGCGGGCGGATCCGTTCGAGCCGTCGAGGAACGAGGTGCTGGCCGCCGATCAGGCGCTCGACGCGCTGCGCGAGCGCGGCTCGCCGAGCCACGACGGGCTGGCCGGGCGGCTGGTCAGCTTCGATGCCACCAACGGGCGTCTCGCGCTCGAGCTCCAACCGGCGCGGTGGGCGCTGCGCCTGCTGCCTGACAGCGCCGCCCAGGCGATGTCGGTGTTGTGCATCGTGCGCGCGGCCGACGGCCGCTGGCTGGCGGGGCGCCGGGCGCTGTGGCTGGCCTCGTGGGCCGGACGCTGGGCGCTCGGGGCGGCCGGTTCGGTCGAGGTCGACGAGGACCCGATCGACACGCTGCAGCGCGAGCTGCTCGAGGAGTGGTCGGTGGCGCCGGAGCGGATGCGGATCGAGGCGCTGGTCCTGCTCCCGAGCCACGTCGCGATGCTGGTCGGTCAGGCCTGGCTGCACGACGGGGCCTCGGTCACGCCCGACGACGAGCATGACGAGTTCGCGTGGTGGCCCGCCGAGGTCGAGCGATGGCCGGCTGAGGCCGATGAGCCGCTGCGCCGGATGGGATCGTTGCTGTCCGCGGGGCGATGAACAAGATCACCTTCCGCCGCCTCGAGGCCGCCTCGTTCACGCACTCGTGCGTTTATCTCGCCCTGTTGATCTGCGCGTTCGTGCTCAGCAATCCTCAGCCCGAGACGTTCGTCCTCGGCCTGGCTCATGGGTTGATGTGGATCACGATGTCGCTGATCTGCATCGCCGCTGCCCGCGCGCGGATAATCCCGTTCTGGCTGGCCGTGACGGTCGCCGTGCTCGGCGGCCTCGGGCCGTTCTGCGGGACAGTCGGCTTCATCATCTGCGATCGCCGCCGGCGGCGCACAGAACAGCCCGCCACAGCCCTCAGCACGCGTTACAGTTGAGGTCTCGATGGCAGTAGGTGCGAGCACGGTCCAGGTCGTGATGCCCGCCATGGGCGACTCGGTGTCCGAGGGCACCGTCCTGGAGTGGCACAAGCAGGAGGGCGACGCGGTCGCCCTCGACGAGACGCTGCTCGAGATCTCGACCGACAAGGTCGATGCCGAGGTCCCGTCGCCGACCGCCGGCGTGCTCGCGAAGATTCACGCCGCCGAGGGCGAGACCGTCGCAGTCGGGGCGGTCCTGGCGGAGATCTCAACTGACGACGCCGCCGCCGGCAACGGCGACGCCCGTGCCGCCGCCCCCGGGACGGCCGCCGACGACGATGCCGCCGAGGGTCCGGCGCCGCCCGCCGCCGACGGTCACGATGGGCACGAGGCGGCCGCGGAGCTTCTCGACATCGTCACCCCGACCGGCGGCGAGTCGGTCACCGAGGGCACGATCCTCGAGTGGACCGTCAAGGTCGGCGACCCCGTCAAGCAGGGCGACACCGTCGTTGAGATCTCGACCGACAAGGTCGACATGGAACTACCCGCCCCAGCCAGCGGGACGATCGCCGAGATCCTGTTCGCCGAGGGCGACACCGTCAGCGTCGGCCAGGTGATCGCGCGGATGAGCCCCAGCGGCGTGGCGCCGTCGCAGGCCCCGACCGACACAGCGCAGGCACCGGCCGCGGACGCAGCCGACACCGCGCCGGCCGCGGGTGACGGCAACGGCGCCAACGCCTCGCCGGTGGCTCGGCGGATCGCCGCCAGCCAGGGCGTCGACCTGTCAGGCGTCCATGGCAGCGCCCGTGGCGGGCGCATCACCAAGGCCGACGTGCTCGCGGCCGCCGGCAACGGAGCGAGTGCCACCCCACAAGCGGCCCCCCCGCAGGGGGCCGCCCTTCCCCTCAGGGGCGGCGCCGCGGCGCTCGCTCGCTACATGGACGAGAGCCGCTCGATTCCGACCGCGACCTCGTTCCGCACGCTGACCGTGACGGTCCTCGACGAGCGCCGCAAGCAGCTCAAGAATGCCGGCCACCGCGTCTCGTTCACGCACCTGATCGCGTACGCGATCGCCCGGGTCGCGACCGCCGAGATGCCGGTCATGGCCCACCATTTCGCCGAGCTCGAGGGCAAGCCGCACCGGCTCGACGACGCCGCCGTGAACCTCGGGCTCGCCGTCGACGTCGAAAAGAAGGACGGCTCGCGGACACTGATGGTCCCGGTCATCCGCGACGCGGGCCGGCTCAACTTCAAGGACTTCCTCGACGCCTACAACGCACTCGTCGAGAAGGCGCGGACGAACACGCTGACGGCCGACGACCTCACCGGGGCCAACGTCTCGCTGACCAACCCCGGCGGGCTCGGAACCGTCGCCTCGGTCCCGCGGCTGATGACCGGCCAGGGGACGATCATCGCGACCGGATCGATCGCCTACCCGGTCGGGCTCGGCCACATCGGCGCGCTGATCGGCGCCGAGAAGGTGATGACGATGACCTCGACCTACGACCACCGGATCATCCAGGGGGCCGAGTCGGGGCGCTTCCTGGCGCGGATCGAGGCGTACCTGCAGGGCGATGACGGGTTCTACGAGGCCGTGTTCCGCGATCTCGGCGTCGAGCTCTCCGAGCTGCCGCCGCCGCCTGCGCTCGCCGCGGCGGCCGCCGCCGTCCCGGCGCCGGCCGCGAGCGCCGCTCCCGACGAGGCGCTGCTGCAGGCGGTCCAGGCCGCCACCTCGCTGCTGAAGGCCCACCGGACCCACGGTCACCTGGCGGCCAAGCTCGACCCGCTCGGCCGCGAGCCCGAGAGCGATCCTGCGCTCGATCCCGGCCCGCTCGGGCTCACGCCCGAGCTGATGGCGAAGATCCCGGCAAGGATCCTGAGGATGTGGGTCCCGGGGGCGACGCTGGCAGACGCGCTGCCCCACCTGCGCGAGACCTACTGCGGCCCGATCGCCTACGAGATCGAGCACATCGCGTCGCATCGCCAGCGGCTGTGGCTGCGCGAGGCGATCGAGTCCGGTGCCTTCCGCAAGCCGCTGACGACCGACGAGCAGAAGCGGATGCTCAAGCGGCTGACCGAGGTCGATGCGCTCGAGCGCTTCATGCACAAGGCCTACCTGGGCCAGAAGCAGTTCTCGATCGAGGGCCTCGACCTGACCGTCCCGATGCTCGACGAGCTGATCCTGCTATCGGCCACCCGCGGCGCGCGCGAGGTTGTGATCGGGACCGCTCACCGCGGCCGCCTGAACATCCTCGCCCACAACCTCGGCCGGCCGTACGACACGATCTTCGCCGAGTTCGAGGGCACCTCGACGCTCGAGCCGATCACCACGATCCCTCAGGGCGGGACCGGCGACGTCAAGTATCACCACGGCGCCGACGGCTCCTACCAGCTTCCCAGCGGCGAGTCGATCATCGTCCGACTGGAGTCCAACCCGTCGCATCTCGAGTTCGTCGCGCCGGTCGCCTCGGGCGCGACCCGCGCCGCGCAGACGACGCGCCAGGGTCCGCACGCCCACCAGGACACGAACGCAGCGATGCCGGTGATCATCCACGGCGACGCCGCGTTCCCGGGACAGGGCGTCGTCGCCGAGACGCTGAACCTGCAGGCGCTCGACGGGTACACCGTCGGCGGCACGATCCACATCATCCAGAACAACCAGATCGGGTTCACGACCGATCCCGACGACGCCCGCTCGACGACCTGGGCCTCGGACCTCGCGAAGGGCTTCGACGTTCCGATCATCCACGTCAACTCCGATGACGTTGCGGCATGCATCTCGGCGGTCCGGCTGGCTTTCGCGTTCCGGCAGGAGTTCGGCCACGACGTCCTGATCGACCTGATCGGCTACCGGCGGTTCGGCCACAACGAGGCAGACGAGCCCGCCTACACGCAGCCGGAGATGTACCAGGTGATCAAGAAGCATCCGCCGGTGCGCGAGCTGTTCGCCAAGCAGCTGATCGAGCAGGGCGTGGTCACCGAGCCCGAGTCGACGGAGATGACCGACGAGGTGTGGTCGGTCCTGACCGACGAGCACCAGCGCCTCAAGGCCCGGATCGCCTCGGCCCGCGAGCTCGAGCACGCAACCGGCGAGTACCAGCTCGACCGCACCGCCTCGCCCGAGGTCAAGACCGCCGTCTCGGCCGAGCGGCTGGGGGTGCTCAACGAGGAGCTGTTGTCGGTGCCCGATGGGTTCACGATCCACCCGAAGCTCGTCAAGCAGTTCGAGCAGCGCCACGAGGCGTTCGACCCCGGCGCCTCCGACGGGATCGTCTGGGCCCACGCTGAATCGCTGGCGTTTGCCTCGCTGCTGACCGAGGGCATCCCGATCCGCCTGACCGGCCAGGACACCGAGCGAGGCACCTTCAGCCAGCGCCACCTGGTCCTGCACGACCCCAAGACCGGCCAGGAGCACTGTGCGATGCAGCATCTGCCGGGAGCGCTGGCGCCGATGGAGCTGCACAACTCGCCGCTGTCGGAGATGGCCTGCCTCGGCTTCGAGTACGGCTACTCGCAGGAGGGACCCGAGACGCTTGTGATCTGGGAGGCCCAGTTCGGCGATTTCGTCAACAGCGCGCAGGTGATAATCGACCAGTTCATCGTCTCGGGGCTGGCGAAGTGGGGCCAGACGTCGCGACTCACCCTCCTGCTCCCCCATGGCTACGAGGGCTCGGGACCCGAGCACTCCTCCGCGCGACTCGAGCGCTTCCTTCAGCTCGCGGCCGAGGGCAACATCCGCGTCGCCAACCCGACCACGCCGGCGCAGTACTTCCACCTGCTGCGCCGCCAGGCCCGGATCGCCAAGCAGCGCCCGCTGGTCGTGATGACGCCGAAGTCGCTGCTGCGCCTCAGTCAGGCGAGCTCCGGCGTGCAGGAGCTGGCGGAGGGGCGCTTCCAGCCGGTCCTGTCGGACGCCGACGTCGATCCCGAGCGCGTCACCCGCCTGATCCTGTGCAGCGGCAAGATCTACTACGACCTGCTGGGCCACCCCTCGCGTGCTGAGCAGAGCGAGGTCGCGATCGGCCGGATCGAGCTGCTGTATCCCTTCCCACAGGCCGAGATCCTGGCGCTCGTCGAAAGCTACCCGCGCCTGTCCGAAGTCGTCTGGGTCCAGGAGGAGCCGCGCAACATGGGCGCCCGCGCCCATATGTCCCCGCGCCTGCTCCAGATCCTCCCCGAGCATCTCCACTTCGGCTACATCGGCCGACCCGAGCGCGCCGCTTCGGGCGAGGGCTATCCGATCGCCCACGCGATCGAGCAGAACCGAATCGTCGGCACCGCGCTGGACCTCTCCGAGCCTGTCTCCCAGTACCCGAGAAAGCTGCCAGGGGAGAGGTAGCCGGGGTCGGGCGCGTCGGGGCAGGCGCGCGCGCCCTCGGCGCCCGGGCCAAACCTCGAAGCGACGGCCCTGCACCGGGGATGACACGGCTCCGGGTCTGTGGGAAACCCGCACAGGCGGCAGTGGAAAACAGCAGCAAGCAAGCGCTTCCACCCGGATTCCACGGCCCTCGAACTGGCCTAACTTCCCCCGAAATCGGAAACGACCCCTCGGAGGAAGTCAAATGGCCGATACGGACCAACCCAACAAGATTGAGAAGGAACGGGCGTGGCACGAGTGGATGATGGTGGCGGTCGGATTGACCGGCGTGCTGTCGATCCTGGCGGTCATCATCTCGGCCGTCGCGTTGTCGTCGAAGAGCCCGACCACGACCACCGTGCAGCAGGCGACGCCGGCTGCCGCGCTCGGTACCCAGGCCGCTGTGGCCAAGCCCGAAGCGGTCAAGCTCGCGGTCAAGGCCGATGACGAGCACGGCAGGAAGGGCCCGGATGGCAAGTGGCATGACGCGTTCCTGCCCGCCGATTTCAGCGTCACGGCGGGCAGCAAGATCAACATGACGATCGTCAACTACGACGGCGGGCCGCACTCGTTCACCTCGCCCGCGATCGGCGTCAACGAGACGATCCCCGGCGGCGGCAGCCTCAACGCCCCCCGCACGGTGACGTTCACGTTCACCGCGCCGAAGACGCCTGGCAAGTACGCCTGGTGGTGCGCGGTTCCATGCGACCCATGGGCGATGGCGCATGACGGCTTCATGCGCGGTTTCGTGACTGTCAAGGCATAGAGCTCCGAGGGAGCGACCGGGCCCGGGCCTCAACAGGCTCGGGCCCGTCGTCGTTGTGGCCCTGGTCCGTGCAACCCGCGTTGCCGATCCCGACGCCACGGGCCGGCTTCTGACACTCTGTGGAGCATCCGCTTCCGTAGAGACGGCTCAGTCCGCGACACATCCCGCCGCCACCTCGGTCCTAACGTCGGCGCCCACGACATGGCGATCGATCTCGGGACGGCAAACACGCTCGTGTTCGTCGGCGGTCGCGGGATCGTCGTCTCCGAGCCCTCGGTTGTCGCGTCCGACGTCGACACCGGGCTCGTGCATGCCGTCGGCTCCGACGCCGAGCGGATGATCGGCCGCACGCCGGCGACGATCTCGGCGACGAGGCCGCTGCGTCACGGGGTGATCGCCGACTTCGAGGTGACCGAGCAGATGCTCCGCTACTTCATCCGCAAGGTGCTCTCGCGCAAGATGGCCCACCCGCGGCTGATCGTGTGCGCCCCGTCGGGCGTGACCGAGGTCGAGCGGCGCGCCGTCGAGGAGGCCTCGCTGGCGGCGGGTGCTCGCCGCGTTCACCTGATCGAGGAGCCGATCGCTGCTGCGATCGGTGCTGGGATTGCGATCGAGGAGCCGGTCGGCCGGATGGTCGTCGACGTCGGTGGAGGCACGAGCGAGATGGCCGTGATCTCGCTCGGGGGGATCGTGATCTCGCGCTCGGTCCGCGTTGGCGGCTACGAGATGGACGACGCGATCACCCACTACCTGCGCAACGTCTACCAGCTCGCGGTCGGCTCGCGGACGGCGGAGACGATCAAGATCACGCTGGGGTCGGCGATTGCGCTCACGCCCGAGGAGACGATCCAAGTCCGCGGCCGCCACCTCGTCACCGGGCTGCCGACGGCGATCGCGTTGCGCAGCGAGGAGGTCCGCGAGGCGATCCGGCTGCCACTTCAGGAGATCATGCAGGCGATCCGCGACACGCTCGAGCAGACTCCGCCCGAGCTCGCCAGCGACATCGCCCGCGACGGCATCCTGCTTGCGGGCGGCGGGACCCTGATCCGCGGCTTCAAGGAAATGGTCGCGGCCGAGACGGGGATGCCCGTGTTCAGCGCGGACTCGCCGCTGACGTGCGTCGCGGTCGGCTCTGGTCAGGCGCTCGATCACTTCGACAAGCTGAGCGCCTCCGGCCGGATCCACCGGCCGATGTTCACGCCGGACTGGCGCACGGCCTGACCCCACGGGGCCGGGCCGATCCCCGGAGCCCCGAGCCCGGCGTCAGTGGATCCCGACGATCCCGGCGCAGACCCACGCGCCCGGGCCGGAGCTGGCCCAGATCCGCGCGGCGACGGCGTCCTGCTCGGCCTTGGGCGCGAGGTACGCGGCCGGTCCGGTGCCGCCATTCGCCTTCCAGGTCCCCGGGATGATCTGGTAGTAGCCCGACGCCCCGGCGCTGTTCGGCGGCAGGTTCTGGCCGCCGGACTCGCACATCACGATCGCGGCCGGAATTGTCCAACCGCCCGAGGCGGTGGCAGGGGCCGACGCTGAGCTCGTCGTCGTCGTCGTCGGCGGCGTCGGCGGACTCGACTGGGCGGCGGCGGCCGCGGCCGCAGCGGCTGCGGCGGCGCGGCGTGCGGCGGCCTGCTGAGCCTGAATCCGCGAGATCTGCGACTGCAGCGCCTGGCCGTGGGCGCGGCTTGCTGCGAGCGCCGACTGCTGTGCCGAGCGGGCGTTCTGGAGCGCGCCCTCCCGCGTCGTCAGCAGCGAGTTCATCCCGGCCAGCGCGCGCTCGCGTATCGCCGCCGCCTGGGTCTCCTGCGCGACGGTCGCTTCGAGCTTGGCGAGCCGGTGCTCGGCGGCGTCGGCTCGCGCCTTCGCGGCCCGCGTGATCGAGATGATCGACTGCTGCTGGTGCTCGGCGCTGTGCAGGAAGGCGAGACGCTGGAGCAGGTCGCTGAATCCGGTCGACTCGAGCACGACGGTCACCAGATCCGGGCGGCTGCCCTCGTAGCTCGACACGAGCTGCCGCGCCAGGATCATCTGCGCGCGCGCTAGGCGCGCCTTCAGGAGCGCGACCTGGTGGCGCTCGCGGGCGAGCTCGGCGCGCGTATGCGCGAGCGCCGCCTGGTCCTTGGTCAGCTCGGCCCGGACCGCGGCCTCGCGCGACTGCACCAGCGCGATCTGCGATTCGAGCTGGCTGATCACGCCCGACAGCCGGCTGAGCGAGGCGGACAGGCTCTGCTGGTGCGCCTGCTCCTGGCTCAGCTGCGAGTTCAGCTGGCTGAGGCTCGCGGCACCGGCGCCGTGCGCTGGGAGCGCAGCGACCGCCGCCACGGATCCGAGCGCGATCGCGCCCAGGGCAAGCCGGACTGACACGAAACGTCGAGCGAAGTTCATCAATATTTGCCTACGGAGTTAGCTGACGGGCTCGCGCTGGTGTTGCGCTACGTCGCCATCAGGCGACGGTTCGCCCCGAGAGACGTGGGTCCCCCGTTCCCCTGCCTTGACAGGGGATTCGGCGGCACCGAGGCTACCAGCATTACGTGTTGCGAACTGCGATGTCGCAAGATTTCGTGCACCGGCCCGCCCTTGGAACTAACGAAGAAGCACGGGGCTCAGCCCCCTTCCCTGCGCTCGTGGACCGCCCCGGATTCCTATGCTCCACCCCCGTGGAGCGTGACAGGCCAGTCCGCAGCGCGCGCGAGCGAGCGATTCTCGACCGCGTTCGCGCCACCCCCGAGGGGTTCGTCCGCACCTACGGTGACATCTCCCCCGGGGCGCCGCGCGTCGCCGGCGCAGTGCTGCACGCTTGCGACGAGCCGGGCCTGCCGTGGCATCGGATCGTTCGCGCCGATGGCTCGCTGGCGATGGGAGAGAAGCAGCGCCGCCGCCTTGAGGCCGAGGGCGTGCCATTCAAGGGCACCCGCGTAGACATGCGGGTCGCTCGGATGATCCCGGAGGGGTTGCTCTGATGTGGGCCCAGCGCGAGCTGCGACTTGCCCCCCGGCCCAGGGGCTTCCATCTCGTCACCCGTGAGGTGGTCGGCGAGCTGCCCGAGCTGGGCGAGCTCCGGATCGGCCTGGTCCACCTCCTGATCCAGCACACGTCCGCTTCGCTCGCGCTGAACGAGAACGCCTCGCCCGAGGTCCGCCGAGACCTCGAGTCGTGGTTCGACGCGGCCGTCCCCGAGCGAGCACCCTTCTGGACGCACACGCTCGAGGGTCCCGACGACATGCCCGCCCACGTCAAGGCCGCGCTGCTCGGCCCCTCCCTGACGTTGCCCGTGTCGGACGGGCGGCTATCGCTCGGCACCTGGCAGGGGATCTACTTGTGCGAGCATCGCGATCGAGCCGGTCCGCGGACGGTGATCGCGACCGTTTGGGGCGAGTGAGCTTGGCGGGAGTGAGCTTGTGGGGGAGCCTCAGCGCGCGCGCCACACCGGTGCGCGCTTGTCGGCGAACGCGGTCGCGCCCTCGCGCGCATCCTCGGACGCGAACACCGGGTCGACGATCTCGCGCTGGCGTGTCCAGAACTCTGCCTCGGGCCAGTCAGACGACTCGGACATCACGCGCTTGGTCGCGGCGAGCGCGAGCGGGCCGTTGGCCGCGACCACGGCGGCGAGCTCGAGCGCGGCGTCAACGGCCTCGCCCGGGTCTGTCAGTCGATTGACGAGCCCGAGCTCGTAGCCGCGCTCGGCATCGATCGGCTCGCCCGTCAGCGCCAGCTCCATCGCGAGATTGCGCGGGAGTACGCGCGGCAGCCGCAGCAGCGCGCCGGCCGCGGCGACCAGCGAGCGTTTGACCTCGGGAACCCCGAGCCTGGCCCCCCGGGAGGCGACGATCAGATCGCAGGACAGTGCGATCTCGAGCCCGCCGGCGACGGCGAAGCCCTCGACCGCCGCGATCAGCGGCTTCTCGGCGGCGCGCTGGGTGATGCCCGCAAACCCGCGGTCGCCCGCGTAAGGGCGCTCGCCCGTGACGAATGCCTTCAGGTCCATGCCGGCGCAGAAGCCCTTGCCCGCGCCCGTCAGGACGCCGACGGACAGCTCCGCGTCGCCGTCGAGCTCGTCGAGGGCAGCGGCGATCCCCTCGGCGACGGCCAGGTTGACGGCGTTGCGCTGGTCGGGGCGATTGATCGTGATCAGCAGAACGCGGCCGCGGCGTTCGCTCAAGACTGCTTGTTCATCGTTCATGCAGCGAACAATTTCAGGTCCGGCTCGCGCTCACCGCGCAGGACCGCGAGCTCGACCTCGACGCACTCGATCCCGCGCGCTCCAGCGAGCACCCGAGCCTGGGGCTTGATCGACTGCGCGGCGAGCACGCCGCGGCACGACGCGAACGCGGGGTCGAGCCGGATCCGCTCCAGATACCGGGTCAGCTGCTCGACCGCCTCGATGCCGGCGATCCGCTTGATCTCGACCGCGACCCACGCCTCGTCGGCGTCGCGGCACATCAGATCGACGGGGCCGATGTCCGTCGGCCATTCGCGGCGGACGAGGCGCAGTCCCTCGCCGCACCAGTGCGGCTGCTCCGCCAGCAGCTCCTGCAGGTGGGCCTCGACGCCATCCTTTGCCAGCGCCGTGTCGTCGTCGGGTGAGCCCATCTCGTGCGTCACGTCGGACAGGACCTCGCGGATCTCGATCTCGAGCCGGTCCTCCGAGGCTCCAGCCCGTTTGCGGACGACGATCTGCTCCGGCGACTCTTCGATCACAGTCGGCGGGGTCATCCAGTTCAGCGGCTTGTAGCCGCCCGCGTCGGCATGGATCAGCAGCGAGCCGTCGGCCTTGACGATGATCAGGCGGAGGGCCTCGGGTAGGTGGGCGTCGAGGCGCCCGGAGTACCGGACCTCGCAGCGCGCGACGATCAGACGCATTGGCCGAAAGCTAATGCCTCGGCCTGTCAGAAGCCGGACTGGACGCCGCTAATTGCGGGCCCGGCGGGTGTCGAAACCAGAACCAGAGAGTCGTGTTCGCATCGAGGCATCGGAGGAATCTGGCGGCGCTGCTGGCAGCCGCAGTCGTGCTGCTGCTGTGCACGTCGGCGCGCGCGGTCACGCTCGGCAACTGGGACACGGCGCAGCAGCGTGAGGTCGTCGCCGCGGGCCTGATCCAGAAGGTGCACGGCCGGTTCGCTGGTGCGCGGTCCGTATACGCGGGCGCGGCTGACCGGACGATGGTTGCGCTCGAGCGGCGCCTGCAGGCGCAGGGGCTGCTCCCGGCCGGCGCTCGGAGGGCCGCGACTGCTCACAGCCCCGTCACCGTGGTCGGCTACGACCGGCTGATCGTCGACCAGCTCGGCCTGGCGGGCACCGCCGCGCACGTGCAGAAGATCACCCGCCGCGCGGGCCTGCGGCCGCCGGACTACTACGGCACCGAGGTCGTGGCTCGATACCTAGGGCTGCGATATGACCATCCCGCGGGTACCGACCGGCTCGAGTTGTTCCCAACCGATCCGATCACGCGCGCCGAAGCGGCCTGGTCGCTGGCCCAGGTGATGGGTTTCAGCGACTGGAACATCCAGGACGCGCATGACACGCTCGGTGGCTACCGCCTCCCGCACATGACCGCCGATCAGCTCGAGGCTCTTCGCATCGCCGTCTCTCGCATCGGCTACCCGTACGTGTACGCCGGCGAGTCCGATACCTCGGAGCCAGACACGTGGATGTGGGGTCCGCAGGCCCATGGCGGGTTCGATTGCTCGGGGTTCGTGTGGCGCGTGTTCAAGCTGTCGGGACTGCCGTGGGGCAAGAAGATCGGCGGGCGAACGGCGGCGGAGATGGCGGGGGAGATACCTCGCGGCGAGCGCCTGCACATGAGCCAATTGCGACCCGGGGATCTGCTGTTCTTCGGTAGCGCACATTTCAACTCGCCCGCCACCGAGTCAGACATTGATCACACCGGCATCTATCTGGGCGATAACTGGGTGATCCACTCCTCGAGCCAGGGGGTGTACGTGCTGCCGCTACGCGGTAGCTGGCTGGGCGATCAATTCGCCTGGGGGCGGCGCGTCATCGATTGACCTGCGGGGCCTCGTCCTATGATCAGGCCTGAACCATGCGCAGTCAGCTTCGCCCATTCTTCGATCGCGTCGTGATCAAGGAGCTCGACCCCGATCGGGTTCGGCGCTCGGGCCTCGTGATTCCGCCGGGCACCGAGGAGGCGCCGCCCCAGCACGGGATCGTGCTGTCGGTCGGTCCCGGCCTCGACTGGTGGGACCACGTCGGCGTGCAGATGCCGGTCAAGCCGGGCGACCACGTCGTGTTCCCCGCCTCGGCGGGCGTCTGGGTCGAGGTCGAGGAGGAGCGCCTGCTCGTGTGCCGGGTCGGAGAGCTGCTTGGTGTGCTCGACAGCGTCGAGGCCTGTCCCGAGTGCCGGGGCCGGGCGCTCGACCCAGGCGAGGCCTGCCCCGTGTGCGGGCGCGAGGGGTCAGCGGTCGAAGGTTGAGCAGCCTGGGATCGCCCGGCGGGGCGGTTCAGGATCGTGTGTCAGCCGCCGAAGCTTCGCACGAGCTGCCACGAGCGCCCGTCGTCGACGGTGCGGATCAGGTTGAGCTGGGCGACGCTGCGAGCGGCCGGGGCGAGCACGAATCCGTCGGTTGGGTTGATGAACCAGGTGGCCACGGACGCGGAGTCTCCGGGGGAGACGAACGGGAGCGCTCCCGCGGCCGGACGGTGGCGTGGCCCTGGGAGCATGCCTTGCCCCCTCGGGTCCACCCGCCAGCTCCTGCCGGCGCTCGAGGTGCGCTCGAGCGTGACGAATCCATCCGGACGCCGCGAGCCGTCGCAGGCCGCGCACGCGGTCGCAAGCACGGCGCTCCGTGCTCCGATCAACTCGAGGTATCCGGCCCAGTTCCAGACGGCGGTGGGGCCGCGCCTGACCCCCTCGGCGCGTGGCGGCATCGCACCGCCTTCGATCGCAGTTCGCCATCGCATGCCGGAATCGGTCGAGACGAAGACCGTGAACGGGACCTGGAACATCGCCGTGTTGGTTTGCGCGAACAACCAGACATGCGTGCCCGAGCACGCGAGCGCCCCTCCCCCGCCGTAGGACATTCCGCTCACTCGGAGGCTCCTGCTCCAGTGATCACCTCCGTTCAAGGTGCGGAACACCGTCTGGCGAGGACGCGAACCGACCAGGACCCACCCCCGAGACGGTGAGGAGAAGCACACGCTGCCGGCCCCAGCGCTCGTGACCGGCTGATCGCAGGACAGATTCCGATCGCGCGCGGGGAGGTGCAGCGAGCGCCAGCTGCGCCCGCCATCGCCGGTGCGAAACGCGTACGTGCCGTGCCCGGCGCACTCGGTCGCATAGCCAATCGTCGGGGTCAGGAGCTGGGCGGCCGCGAGGACCCCGGTTCCGGGCTTCGTCCTCACCGACCACGTATGCCCGCCGTCGCCCGTGGCATACAGGCGCGATCCGCTGATCGCCCAACCGTGAAGCGAATCCGCGAACGACAGCTGGACGATCGGATCTGGGGACCGCAGCGTTCTGCTCCAGTGAAGCCCGCCGTCGTTGGACCGAAAGACACTCGCGCCGGCGCCGAGCACGCCCGTCGTCGAGCTGGGGAACACGAGCGACGGCGAAGGAGTCACGGGTTGCGCGTCGCTCGCTCGGCGGGCCCTCGGTTGATTCCCGGCGCCTGCGCTCCGGCTCCCGCCGCAACCGGCACACAGCAGCGCAACCACCAACGCCACCTGGATCCACCCGGGACACAGGCGTCGCCAATCCATAGCTGTGTGCAGCCTACTGACGGGTCGACCGGTTGGGGCGAATTCGGATGCCGGGTGCGCGTTCGGTGGTGATAGCGGGGAGGGGGCATAACCTCGCAAACCCGGCCCAGGCGGGCTGAGGTTGGCTGTTTGGGTCTGGTGAGCAGACTCAATCTCGCAAGCAACGCTCGCTGCGCCGTGTTTGCGAGGTAATGCCGGCTCCCCGGACGCAACCGCGGCGCGCTCCCCCCCGCCGCCGCCGTACGACCAGCCACACCGCCGCCTCGAGCCAGCCGCGCCTAAGCTGCCGTTCGCTGCGAGAGCCCTCGAGGTACCGAGGCCTCGACGTGGGCCAGCAGATCGGACACTTCGGGATTGTCGCCCAGGGCCAGCGCGCGGCGGCAGGCCTCAATGCACTCGCTGACCCTGTCGGTCCGCGCCAGCGCGTGTGCGTAGCCCGACCAAGCCGCCTCGGACTCGGGATCCAGGCGTGTGGCCGCCTCGGCGGCCGAGACCTCGGCCCCGACGTCGCCGGCCAGGTGGTAGGCGAGCGCAAGGTCGAGCAGGCCCTCGACGGTCGGGCCCATCAGCCGGGCGTGCTCGAGCGCCGAGATCGCGGCGGCTCGGTCCATCAGCCGCAGCCGCATGCGCCCGAGCCGCTCCCACGCTGAGGAATCGCCGGGTGCACGCTCGGCGGCACGCAATGCGGCGTCGGCGGCGAGATCGATCGCGCCCATGTCCTCGTAGATGCGGCTCGCGAACCGCTCCGGGGTGGGGCGGTCGGTGTCTACCCGGGCCCAGTCGCGCACGGCCCGGGCGGCAGCGGGAAGGTTGCCCGCCTGCCAGAAGGCCGCGGTCAGCAGCCGCAGCACGACCGGGTTGGTCGGGTCGGCGTCGCGCGCATAGACCAGGCGCTGCGCTGCCAGCGGGGCATTGCCCTCGGCCAGCGCGTGCTGGGCTGCGGTCATGAAGCGCTGGACGCGATCGGCGGCGTCGTCGGGCTTTGAGAAGTCGACGAACTGCAGCGAGCCGGCGGGAATCGTCCGCACTCCGACGGCGAACGTCACGCGCGCCCACTGCTGGGCATCCTCGTCGTCGCCGGAGAAGTAGATCCCGGTCACCGTGCCGACGCCCCATTCCGGGTAGGACAGGCAGCGGGCGTAGCGGTGGACCACCGAGTGATCGGGGACGCGCGCGCCGAACGGGTCGTTCTTGGCGCGATCCGCCGCCTCGGCGCGGGCGCGCTGCTCCTCCTCGTAGGCGCGGCGCCCGGCCTCCTCGCGAGCGCGGCGCGTGGCAGCGGCGGAGACCTTGACGGCGTTGCGCGTGACCCGCCCGCCGCGCGATGTCTCAGCCAGCTGCGCGAGCTGGTCGGCTGCCTCGTTGATCGCCTGCAGGTGGCGCTGGTGCTCGTGCTGGCGTCCGGCCGGCGCGATGTCGGGATGCCAGCGCTTTGCCATCCGCCGCCGCGCGAGTTGAACTGCGCGTTGATCGAAAGGCGGTTCGAGCTCAAGCAGCAGCAGCGCTTGCTCGACGTCGAGGATCCGAGGCATAGGGCATCAACGTTAGCGTCGCCGGAGCGAGCGCGTCCGCTCGGATCGAGAAGTGTCAACTCTGTCTCAGTTTGACTCAGTTGGCATTGCGCGGCCTACCGTGGCGTCATGCATGCCCGCCGTGCAGCCGTGATCGTCGCCGGAGCGTTCGGTGCGATCGGCGCGGTCGGGGCACTGGCGACGGCGCTGGTGATGATGATCGCGACGCTGGCCCAGAGCAGCCCCTGCCAGGCGGCGCCGTCGGCGGCAAGCGCGATTGCGCTCGGTCCGCCCGGGAGCGGCCAGCGAGTCGGAGCGACGGAGTACGGCGGGCCGGGCGATCCAAGCTCGGGCACCGTCGGCGCGCGGGGCGACAACCTGCTCGAGCACCCGGACACGTATGCCGAGCTCGGCGGGCTGACGTGGCAGACGGCGACCGCGATGGGCGGCCTGCCGTACATGACGCCGCTGCGGATCACGTTCGGCTCGGATTCGGCGATCGCCTACAAGCGTGACTTCGGCCTTGGCGGCGGCCCGATCGACGGGCTGCCGCGGGTGATCGATCTGTGGTGGGAGTTCGCCGAGCGGATCGGCATCCCGTACGAGGATGGGATGTGGTCGGGTCCCGTCAGGATCGAGCGACCGCCCGTCGCCGGCGCTGGGAACCTGCTCGGACAGGTGGGCCAGGCGGCCGTACTGATGGCCCCATCGGCGATCTCGTCTGACCCTGGCAGCTGTGCGCCGGGAGCGGTCTCGGGCCTGCCGCTGACCCCCGGCGCTCGCGCGCGGCTGCTGCCGAACGGCCTGGCAGCGGCACCACAGTCGGCGCCGCTGGCGGTCAAGCAGATAATCGCGGCCGGCAATCAGATCGTCGGCAAGCCGTACGTGTACGGCGGCGGTCACGGTCTGCCGCTGTCGGAGATCGCGTCGGGCTACGACTGCTCGAGCAGCGTCGAGCACCTGCTCTACGGGGCCCGCCTGCTGCCCGTCAGCTACGACGCACCTTCCGGCACGCTCGAGACGTTCGGGGATCCGGGCCCGGGCAGGTGGGTGACGATCTATGCGAGCGTCGACCACGTCTTCATGTACGTCGCGGGTCTCCGCTGGGACACGCACAACGCCGCCGGCCCCGGCGACGGCAGCACCGGCATCGGCTGGCATCCGCTCGTTCGCAGCGCCGCCGGCTTCGTCGCTCGTCACCCGGTGGGACTGTGAGACGGCCGCTCGCAGCGCTCCGCGCCTGTGGCTCGGTGCTGCTTGCCTGCGGCGCGCTGGGGGGCTGCAGCGCCCTGGCGGGCTGCAGCGCGCTGGCGAGCCCGAGCACGACGACCTCGCCCTCGCCCGCCCGCCGCTCATCGCCGCTGGCGATCGCGCGAGCGACGCACGAGTACCCGCCGGCGCACCCGCCACGCCAGCGAGCGATCGGGGCGGTGGGTTCGCCGATCGCCGCGGTCGCGTTGTTCAGCACCGCCTACATCAACTGGAACGCGAGCACGGTCTCGGCCGAGATGAGCGCGCTCGCGGCGCGGAGCATCGGCCAGGCGCGCGCCGAGCTCCAGCTCGCTGCCGCGAACACCGCCAAGGACTATGAGCTCAAGCGGGGCGGGATCGCCAACAGCGGCGAGGTCGAGGCGATCGCACCGCTCGGCCACAGCCGCAACCGGTTCGTAGTCGTCACGCTTGAGCGCACCAGCGCGACCAATACGTCCGCCTACCAGGGCCTGCGCGCAGCCTGGCATCTGGCGATCGCGACGGTCTCAGAGATCAGCCAGGGGAGGTGGGTCGTGAGCGGCTGGCAGCCCGAGTCCTAAGGCGACCCCCCGACCCGTTGATCCTGCGACCCGCGACCGTTAGTGCGCAAGCGCGTTCAGCAGCACCGCCAGCAAGAAGCAGGCGAGCGCCAGCACGCGGACGAGGAGCCCCGCCCGATCGCCCGGCTTGCCGGTGACCATGCCGACGATCGCCAGCGACATGCACCCGACGGCGATCAGCGCTAGGACGGCGGCGGCGATCCGCACGCGCTGATCCTCGCAGGTGGCGCGCACAGGCCTCGCAGGTGGCGGGAAGCCTGGCAGTTGGCGGGCATGCCTTGCAGGTGGCGTGTGCCCGTCTCAGGGCAGCGCCGCCCGCGCCCTCCTATCCTCAGCTGCAGATGAGCGCCCAGTACATCTACACGACCTACAAGCTCGCGCGCCGGTACCCGCCCGACCGAGAGGTGATCAGCGACATCTCGCTGTCATTCCTGCCGGGTGCCAAGATCGGCGTGCTCGGCTACAACGGTGCCGGCAAGTCGACGCTGCTGAGGATCATGGCGGGGCTCGACACGGAGTTCGACGGCAGCGCGCAGCTGGCCCCCGGCGCGACCGTCGGGATGCTCGAGCAGGAGCCGCAGCTCGACGAGAGCAAGGACGTCCGCGGCAACGTCGAGGAGGGCGTGTCTGAGATCCGTGCGCTGCTCGACCGCTTCAACGAGCTGTCGATGAACTACTCGGATGAGACGGCGGAGGAGTTCGGGGCCGTCCAGGAGCGGATCGACGCGGTTGACGGCTGGAACCTCGACACGACGCTCGAGATCGCGATGGACGCGCTTCGCTGCCCGCCCGCGGATGCCGAGGTCTCGAAGCTGTCAGGCGGCGAGCGGCGCCGGGTCGCGCTGTGCCGACTGCTCCTTCGCCAGCCCGACCTGCTGCTGCTCGACGAGCCGACCAATCACCTCGACGCCGAGTCGGTGGCGTGGCTCGAGCGCCATCTGCACGACTATCGCGGCACCGTCGTAGCCGTCACCCACGACCGCTACTTCCTTGACAACGTCGCCGGCTGGATCCTCGAGCTCGACCGCGGGCGCGGGATTCCGTACGAGGGCAACTATTCGGGCTGGCTCGAGCAGAAGCGCGCTCGCCTGCAGCAGGAGGAGCGTCAGGAGAGCGTCCGGCGGCGGACGATCGAGCAGGAGCTTGAGTGGGTCCGCCTGAACGCGAGCGCACGGCGCAACAAGCCGAAGGCGCGCCTCAACGCCTACGAGGCGCTGCTCGCCGAGGATCGCAACGTCAAGCTCGACCAGGTCCAGGTCCACATCCCCGCCGGGCAGAGACTCGGCGACGTCGTCGTCGAGGCCGAGGATCTGCGCAAGGGCTACGGCGACCGAATGTTGATCGACGGACTGTCGTTCAAGCTCCCGCGCGGTGGGATCGTCGGCGTGATCGGTCCCAATGGCGCGGGCAAGACCACGCTGATGCGGATGATCACCGGCGAGGAGCAGCCCGACGGCGGGACGCTGCGGCTCGGCGACACGGTCAAGCTCGCGTACGTGGACCAGTCCCGCGACGCGCTCGACCCCGATAAGACCGTATGGGAGGAGGTCTCCGGCGGACAGGACCAGATCCCGCTCGGAGACCGCACCGTCAGCAGCCGCGCCTACGTTGCCGGGTTCAACTTCAAGGGCACCGATCAGCAGACGAAGGTCGCCAAGCTGTCGGGCGGCGAGCGAAACCGGCTGCACCTCGCCAAGCTGCTGCGCACCGGCGGCAACCTGCTGCTGCTCGACGAGCCGACCAACGACCTAGACGTCGACACGCTGCGCGCGCTCGAGGAGGCGCTGCTGGCGTTCGCCGGCTGCGCGGTCGTGGTCTCGCACGATCGCTGGTTCCTCGACCGCATCGCCACGCACGTGCTTGCGTTTGAGGGCGATTCGCAGGTGCGGTGGTTCGAGGGCAACTTCGAGGCCTACGAGAGCTTCCGGCACGAGCAGCTCGGCGCCGAGGCCGACCGACCCCACCGGATCACGTACAAGAAGCTCGTCCGCGGGTAGGGTCGATGGCCAGGTGGCCTCGCGCCCGCGGTAGGGCCTGGAGGGCGACCGCCCGGCGATAGACTGCCGCCGTGCCATCCAAGGCCGTTCTCATCACCGGCTGCTCGTCGGGCATCGGGCACGCGACCGCCGAACGGCTGGCCGCGGACGGGTGGACCGTCTACGCGACCGCTCGGCGCCTTGAGTCGATCGCGGATCTGGGCGACGAGGGCTGCAAGACGTTGGCGCTCGACGTCTGCGATGAGACCTCGATGACGGCTGCCGTGAACGCGGTCACCGAAGCCGAGGGCGCGGTCGGCGTGCTCGTCAACAACGCCGGCTACAGCCAGTCCGGCGCGGTCGAAACGGTGCCGATGCAGCAGGTGCGCCGTCAGTTCGAAACCAACGTGTTCGGGCTGACGCGAATGTGCCAGCTGGTGCTTCCTGGCATGCGCGCACAGCACTGGGGCAAGATCGTCAACATCAGCTCGATGGGCGGCCGGCTGACATTCCCCGGTGGCGGCCTGTACCACGCGACCAAGTACGCGGTCGAGGCGCTCAGCGACGCGATGCGATTCGAGGTGCGGGGCTTCGGCGTCGACGTGATCCTGATCGAGCCAGGGCTGATCGTGACGCGGTTCGGCGAAGTCGCCTCGGGCACAGTCCAATCGGCGGGTGAGCACGACGCCTACGGCGACTTCAACCGCAAGGTGGCGAAGATCACAGAGGACGCCTACAAAGGCCCGATGGCCAAGCTCGGCGCCGGTCCCGAGGCGGTCGCCAAGACGATCGCGTCCGCGATCACGGCCGGGCGCCCGAGAGCACGCTATCCGGTCACCGCCAGCGCCCACCTGATGATCAACCAGCGCAAGCTGATGCCGGACCGGCTCTGGGATCGCGCGATGCGAACCCAGTTCCCCGCCCCCAAGGGCTAGCCGCCAGTCACCGAAACCACCCAAGGGTTAGCCGCCAGTCTCCGAACCCCCAAGGGTTAGCTCGCGAACCCCGCCAGCAGCTGCTGCAGCTGGACCGCGTCGCGCACGACGAAGTCGGCAGCGGTCAGCTCCTCGGTCCCGTACGGACCGGTCGCGACGGCCACGCAGCGGACCTCGTCGGCCTGCGCGCACGCGATGTCGCGCGGGGTGTCGCCGATCACGATCGTGCCGGCGCGCGGATACGGCACGCGGACGGTGCCGGCTCGCCGGCGGGCGATCTCCGGCAGCGCCGCTCGGTCCTCGCTGTCTGAGCCGAAGGCGCCGAGGCCCGCGGGGAAGAAGTGGCCGATCCCGGCGCGCCGGAGCTTCAGTCGCGCGACCGGCTCGTAGTTGCCGGTCAGCAGACCGAGTCGCCAGTCGCGCTGGGCGCTGCAGAACTCGAGCATCGGCGGCACGCCCGCAAGGACCGTGTGCGACAGGTCCGCGGTCGAGAGCTCCGCATAGATCTCGCAGCAGCGAACGCGGACGCGGTCGGCGCGTTCGTCGATCTGTAGCGCGTCGACGCCTGCCCCGAGGAGGATCGCGCGTGCGATCTCGCCGTCGGTACGACCCGCGGGCGAGAGCGTCCAGCGGACCCCGGCGGGGTCGATCCCGTGGACCTCGGTAATCGCGGCGTGGAGCGCGTCGCGATGGGCGCCCGTGGCCCCGGCGACGAGTGTGCCGTCGATGTCGAACAGCAGCAGCACTCAGCGCAACAGCGACACGTCCGCGGTCAGGCGGCGGGCGAACGCCGCCACCAGCCGCGCTGCCGCCTCGAGATCGTGCAGCGAGACCATCTCGACGGGCGAGTGCATGTACCGGCACGGAACCGACACGAGACCGGTAGGGATCCCGGCCCGCGTCAGATGGAAGGCATCGGCATCGGTGCCCGTCCCGCGTCCGTTGGACTCGAGCGTGAACGGAATTCCTTCGTCCTGCGCGGTGTCGTGAAGTAGCTCGAACACCTTCGGATGCAGGGTTGTGCCACGCGCGATCACCGGACCGGAGCCGAGCTCGTGCCGGGTGATCTCGCCGAGCTCGACGCCCGGCTGATCGGTCGCATAGGTGACGTCGATCACGACCGCGACCGCGGGGTTGTGGGCGAACGCGCTGGTCCGCGAGCCCGCGAACGTCGTCTCCTCCTGAGCGACCGCCAGCGCGATCACCTCTCCCGGCGACCCGCCGGACTCGGCCACCAGCCGCGCCGCCTCGGCGGCGACGTAGCAACCGATCCGGTTGTCGATCGCGCGCGCGATGACACGGTCGTTCGGCATCATCGCGGGCCCGGCATCGATCACCGCGACGTCGCCGATCCTGACCATCTCGCGGGCTTCCTCGGACGAGGCGGCGCCGATGTCGATGTGCAGCTCCTTCAGCTCGGGGGCCTTCTTGCGATCGTCGTCCTTGAGCAGGTGGATCGGCTTGCGCGCGATCACGCCGATGATCGGTCCACCGCGGGTCATCACACGCACGCGCTGGCCGACCAGCACGAGCGCGTCCCAGCCGCCGACCTGCCCGAACCGCAGGTAGCCCGCTTCGTCGATATGCGTGACGTGGACGCCGATCTCGTCGATGTGACCGACGATCGCGAGCGAGTGCCCCGCGCCAGTGCCGGGGACGCGAGCGAACGACGAGCCGACGTTGTCGGCGCCGACCTCGGCGGCGAACGGCCGGCAGCCCTCGCGCCAAACGCGCGCGGCATCGGTTTCATGCCCGGATGGGCCGACGCTTTCAAGCAGCGCCTCGAGCAGCTGTGGAATCGGCATCGGCTATGACTCCAGCAGCTCGCGCAGCACGAACTGGAGGATGCCCCCGTGACGGAAGTAACGCTGCTCCTTCGGCGTATCGATCCGTGCGATCACCGTGAACTCCTTTTCGTCAGCGCGAACGGCGAGCTCGCGCGGGATGGTGTCGGTATCGGCGAGACCGTGGATCGTGAACAGCTCTCGGCCACTGAGGCCGAGCGATTGCACGGAATCGCCATCCTTGAACTGCAGCGGTAGAACGCCCATGCCGACGAGGTTCGAGCGATGGATCCGCTCGAAGCTCTCGGCGATCACGGCGCGGACTCCGAGTAGACGGGTCCCCTTGGCCGCCCAGTCGCGGCTCGAGCCCGAGCCGTACTCCTTGCCCGCGAGCACGACCAGCGGGACGTTGTCCTCGAGGTAACGGATCGCGGCATCGTAGATCGACATCTGCTCGTCCTCGGGGAGCTTGACCGTGACCCCGCCCTCGGTCCCGGGCGCGAGCTGATTGCGCAGCCGGATGTTGGCGAACGTGCCGCGCATCATCACCTCGTGATTGCCGCGCCGCGAGCCGTAGGAGTTAAAGTCCTTCGGCTTGACGTCGTGATCGATCAGGTAGTTGCCGGCGGGCCCGTCGCGCTTGATCGATCCGGCCGGGGAGATGTGGTCGGTCGTGACGCTGTCCCCGAGTACCGCAAGGACGCGCGCGTCCTCGATGTCCTCGATCGGCTCGGGCTCGACCGGAAGGTCCTCGAAGAACGGCGGACGGCGCACGTAGGTCGACTCGGGATCCCAGGCGAAGTGCTCACCGGTCGGAACCTCAAGTCCGTTCCAGCGCTCGTCGCCGTCGAACACCTCGCCGTAGCTCTTGCGGAACATGTCCGATTGGACCGCCTCGTGGACCGTCTGCGCAACCTCTGCCGCCGAGGGCCAGATGTCCTTCAGATACACCGGCTGCCCGTGGTCGTCGGTGCCGAGTGGCTCGTCGTAGAGGTCGATGTCCATCGTCCCGGCGAGCGCGTAGGCGACGCAGAGCGGCGGCGAGGCCAGATAGTTCATCTTCACGTCCGGGTTGATCCGCCCCTCGAAGTTGCGGTTGCCGGACAGCACCGACACGACGGCCAGATCCTCGGCGCCGACGACGTCGGAGATCTCCTCGGGGAGCGGACCGCTGTTGCCGATGCATGTCGTGCAGCCGTATCCGACCAGGTGGAAGCCGAGGTTCTCCAGATACTCGGTCAGGCCGGCGCGGTCGAGGTACTCGGTCACGACCTTGGAGCCGGGAGCGAGCGAGGTTTTGACCCAGGGCTTGACCTGGAGGCCCCGCTGCGCCGCGTTGCGCGCGAGAATCCCGGCGCCGAGCATCACCGACGGGTTCGACGTGTTCGTGCAGCTTGTGATCGCGGCGATCACGACGTGGCCGTGGTCGAGCTCGGTCTCGGTCCCGTCCGCCAGCGTGACCGGTGTGCTCGTGCGCGTCCGGTCGGCGATCTGAGTGCCGCCCGTGCCCCCCTGCGGCTCGTGGCCCTCGCCGTTGAGAACGTGCGTCGAGACCGGATCGCTGGCCGGGAAGCTCTCAGCGACGGACTCGTCCTCGGGGTCCTCGTCGGGGAGGTAGCCCTCGAGCGCGAACCGGAACGCCTGCTTGGACTCGGTCAGCGAAACACGGTCCTGGGGGCGCTTCGGGCCGGCGATGCTCGGCACGACCGTCGACAGGTCAAGCGCGAGCGTATCGGTGAACGTCGGCTGCTCGGAGTCATCGTCATGCCACAGCCCCTGCTCCTTGGCGTATGCCTCAACCAGCTCGATCAGCTTGCGCGGGCGGCCTGAGAACTCGAGATAGCGCAGCGTCTCGGCGTCGATCGGGAAGATCGCGCAGGTCGAGCCGAACTCCGGCGACATGTTCCCGATCGTCGCTCGGTCGGCCAGCGGCAGGTTGGCGAGACCGTGGCCGTAGAACTCGACGAACTTGCCGACGACGCCGTGACGGCGCAGCATCTCGGTAACGGTCAGAACGAGGTCGGTGGCGGTCGCCCCCTCCTGGAGCTCGCCGGTGAGCTCGAATCCGAGCACTTGCGGGATCAGCATCGACATCGGCTGCCCGAGCATCGCGGCCTCAGCCTCGATCCCGCCGACGCCCCAGCCGAGCACGCCGAGCCCGTTGATCATCGTCGTATGCGAGTCGGTCCCGACCAGCGTGTCGGGATACGCCTGCCCGAGTGCGTCGTCGACGAACACCACCCGCGCCAGGTACTCGAGGTTGACCTGGTGGACGATCCCCGTGTCCGGTGGCACGACCTTGAAGTTGTGGAATGCGCCCTGGCCCCAGCGCAAGAACGCGTAGCGCTCCTGGTTGCGCTCGAATTCGAGCTCTGCGTTGCGCTGGAACGCCTGCCGCGTCCCGAACGCGTCGACCTGAACGGAATGGTCGATCACGAGCTCGGCCGGGACGAGCGGGTTGATCTTGGCGGGGTCACCTCCCATCGCTGCCATCGCGTCGCGCATCGCGGCGAGATCGACGACCGCGGGCACCCCGGTGAAGTCCTGCATCACAACCCGCGCGGGAGTGAACGCGATCTCCTTGCTCGGCTCCTCGCCCGCGTCCCAGCGCGCAAGCGCCTCGATGTCCGCGGCGCGGATCGACTCGCCGTCCTCGTTGCGGAGCAGGTTCTCGAGCAGGATCTTCAGCGAGAACGGAAGCCGCGCGACGTCGAAGCGCGATTGCAGCGCCTCGAGGCGGAAGATCTCAAAGGTGTCACCGTCGACGCTCAGGCTGCCCCTCGCGTCGAAGCTGTTCTTACTCATTTCGGGTCCTCCTACAGACAGGTATTACTCCTACTCTAAGAGCTTCGTCCGGGCGCCGGGCCGGGCTGGGCCGCGCGGCAGGGCGAGCCTGCCCGGGCGCTCCTTCCTACGCTCGTCTTAGGGACGTCTTCACGGAGGCTTCGGGGCACGGTCGATGCTGTCGGCCATGACACTCCTAGCCAGAACGCTCGCCGGGCTCGCAGTCGCCGTCGTGGCGGCCGTCGGCGCGGCCGGGGCATACACCGAGACGCATCGCGTCCCAGGGCAGCCGTGACGATGGACACGGCATCGATCGAACGCGGGTCGGCCGGACTGCCCGGCCGCCCGCCGTTCAACACTCCACTCGACGTCGAGATCGTCGTTCCCGTCCACAATCAGGACCGCCTGCTCGAAGCGTCGATCCGCCGGCTGTACGGCTTCCTCTGCTCGACCTTCCCGTACACCTGGTCAATCCTGATCGCGGACGACGCGAGCACCGACCGTACCTTTGCGACCGCGCTGCGGCTGAGCTACGAGCTGCAGGGCGTCGAGCTGATCCACCTGAAGGTGCCCGGGCGTGGCCGGGCGCTGCGGCGTGCCTGGTGCGAGAGCGATGCGCGCGTGCTGTGTTGTATGGACGTCGAGCTCTCGACCGACCTTGACGCTCTGGTGCCACTGGTCGCGCCGCTGCTCTGCGGCGACCGCCAGCCCGCGACCGTCGACGTCCGCTGCGGGTCTGAGCGGCGCCTGCGCACGAACCGCGGCAGATCGGGGCTTACGTTGCTCTCACCTCGTCGCCCAATGCTGGCGCCATGACCAGCGGCTCGCTCTACTACCGCCCTCCGGTGGCCGCCCGCGTGCGGGCTCGCGCGCGGTTGGATCGCCTGTTCGCCAAGCCCGAGCTGCTGGCGCTGATGGCGCTCGCGGGGGTGCTCAACCTCTGGGGGCTCAGCATCAACGGCTGGGCGAACGAGTACTACAGCGCCGCCGTGCGATCGATGGCATCGAGCTGGCACAACTTCCTGTTCGCCTCGCTCGATCCCAGCGGTCTGATGACCGTCGACAAGCCGCCGCTGGCGCTGTGGGTCCAGGCGCTGTCGGTTCGTGTGTTCGGCTATCACCCGCTCAGCATCCTCCTGCCCCAGGCGCTGATGGGCATCGCCGCGGCAGCACTCGTATACGACCTCGTGCGCCGCCGCTTCGGGCGCGTCGCGGGCTTCGTCGGCGGTCTCGCGCTGGCCACCACACCGGTGGTGGTCGCTGTCTCACGCCACAACAATCCCGACGAGCTGCTGGTGCTGTGCTCGGTTGCGGCGCTGTGGTTCACGGCCCGCGCGCTCGATACCCGCCAGACGCGCTGGCTCGTGCTGGCCGGCGTCGCCGTCGGTCTCGGCTTCGAGACCAAGATGCTGGTTGCGCTGATGGTCGTTCCAGGGATCGCGCTGGCGTGGATGTGGACCGCGAATCCGAGCTTCCGTGAGCGGCTGTCGGCGCTGCGTGCCCTGCTCTGGGGCGGCCTGGCGATGGTTCTCGTCGGCGGCGCCTGGCCGCTGCTCGTGACCCTCACGCCCGCGTCCGACCGGCCCTGGATCTCGGGCACGAGCGACAACAGCATCTGGTCGCTGATCTTCGGCTACAACGGCCTCGGCCGGATCGCCGGGCAGAGCGGTGGGCCTCCCGGCGGTGGCGTCGGCGGCGGTGGTGGCGCCGGCGGCGGCGGCGGCGGCAACATCCTGTTCGGCGGCAACACGGGACCGCTGCGGCTGCTGCACCTCGGGCTCGGCGACCAGGCTGGCTGGCTGCTCGGATTCGCGCTCGTGTCCGGCCTCGGTCTGCTGGTGGCAACGCGGCTGCGACGCCGCGACCCGCGCACCGGTTGGCTGATGATCGTCGGCGGCGCGTTCCTGACGACGGCGATCGCATTCAGCTTCGCCCAGGGGATCTTCCATCCTTATTACGTCTCACTGCTGGCCCCGTTCACGGCCGCGCTGATCGGCGCCGGCGTCGGCCAGATGCTCGCGGGCGACCGTCGGGCGCGCGTGATCGCGCCGCTCGCAATCGGCGCCGGCGTCGTCACCGAGCTGGTCGTGCTCGGCGAGCTGAGCGGCTCGCTGTCATGGGCCAAGCCGCTGCTGATCGTGATCGCCGGCGGCTGCGCGCTCGCGCTCGCACTCGAGCTGGCGCCGCGACTGCGGCTTGCGCTGATCGGCGTCGCGCTCGCGGCGCTGCTGGCCGCACCCGCAACCTGGGCGGCCGAGACCCTTGGCCACGCAACCAACGGCACCTTCCCGACCGGCGGCCCCGCGAGCTCGATGATCGGCGGCCCCGGCCCCGGCGGCGGCCCCGGCGGCGGCGGGCGTCCGGGCTTCGGCGGGCGTGGCTTCGGCGGGCGTGGCCTCGGCGCGCGCGCATTCGGCGCCGGCGGCTTTGTCCCCGGTGCGGCCGCGGGCAGCTCCGTGCCGGGCTCGGCCGGCGGCTTTGCCCACGGTGCGGGTGGCGGGCCTCCGAGCGGCGGCTTCGGTGCGCCTCCGGGTGGTGCGGGTGGTGCGGGCGGCGCCGGTGGTGCGGGCGGCGCCGGTGGTCCCGGTGGTTTCGGCGGCGACACGACCACGCTCAAGGCCGCGGTCCAATACGCAGACGCACACGGCGGCGGCACGATCGGCGTTGCCAGTCAGAGCAGCGCGGCGCCCCTGATCATCTCCGAGAACGCCAATGTCGCCGGGCTCGGCGGGTTCTCGGGTCGCGAGAGCACCGTCTCGGCGTCCTGGTTGGCCTCAGCGGTTCGGAGCGGTCACCTGCGCTGGATCCTCGCCGACCAGAGCCAGGGGCAGGGGCTGCCTGGCGACTCCCGCGCGGGCAGCAAGGCGGCGATCAACACAGCCGAAAGCGTGTGCCGAAAGGTCACATTTACAGCCAATAACGGGACGCGGGGGACGATGTACGACTGCCGAGGCAAGGCATCTGCCATCCTGGTTGCGTCAAGGAGATAGACGGACAGGGGATCCATGTTCAAGCGACTGGCGAGGCCACAGCGATTCGGCTCCGCGTTTGCAGCGACCACGCTGACCGCCGGCGTGCTGGCCCTGGCCGGCGCTGCGCCGGCCACGGCCGACACGACGATCAGCTCTAACTGGGCCGGTTACGCCGCCCATCGAAGCGGCGTCAGCTTCAACCGGGTCAGCTCCTCGTGGAAGCAGCCGAGCGCGCATTGCAAGAGCGGCGAGCGCACCTACTCGGCCGTCTGGGTCGGGCTCGGTGGGTACAGCCTGACCTCGCAGGCGCTCGAGCAGACGGGCACCGAGGTCGACTGCAACGCCAGCGGCAAGATCAAGTCGAGCGCTTGGTATGAGCTGGTGCCGGCCCCTTCGAAGCCGATTCATCTCACCGTTCACCCGGGTGATTCGATCGACGCGAGCGTCGCCGTGGGCGGCCACGAGGTGACCGTGTCGCTCTCGGACAGGACGACCGGGCATTCGTTCCACAAGACCTTCCACGCGTCGACGATCGACCTCTCGTCAGCCGAATGGATCGTCGAAGCGCCGTCTGAGTGCACCAGCCCGAGCCAGTGCCAGACGCTGCCGCTCGCGAACTTCGGCTCGGCCACCTTCACCGGTGCACAGGCGACGAGCACGGCCAGTCACACCGGCGCCATCTCCGACCCCGCCTGGAACACGACCAAGATCAAGCTCAGCCCCGGAGGGCGCCAGTTCATCACCTACGTCCCGGGAAAGGCAGGGGCCGCCTCGCCATCGCCTCTGACCGCGGGCGGGTCCTCGTTCAGCGTCAAGTACTCGACCGTGAAGGTGCCGACGAGCAGCTTCGACTCGGCCCGCGCGAGCGCGATCAGGGACGGATACCTGGTCCACCCCGGCCGCTGAGCCGGAGCCCTGACCCCGGCCGCTGAGCCGGACCGCCGGCTGCCGTTCGCCGGTTCTGACCTTTCTCTTACGCGGCCCCTACGACTCTCTAGCGGTGGGCGATCAAGCTGATTGCCATGACCACCGACCTGACACCCCACATCTTCTGGATCACGAGCCGCGCGGCTGGGTTCGCGGCGCTGATCCTCGCCAGCCTCGGCGTCTCGCTGGGGTTGTTGATGAGCACCAAGCTGCTCAAGCGTCGCGGGCCGGATCTGCTCGCGGCGCACGAGATCATCGCGCTCTCGACGATCGTCGCGATCGTCGTCCACGGCGTCGCGCTGCTCGGCGACAGCTACCTCAAGCCCTCGATCGCCGACATCTCGATCCCATTCGTGAGCAGCTACAAGTCGGGTTGGACGTCGCTCGGCATCGTCGCCGGCTGGGGCCTCGTCATCCTCGGCCTGTCGTACTACGCACGTCGCCGGATCGGCGCCAAGCGCTGGCGCACCGTGCACCGATTCACGGCGCTGGCCTGGCTCGCCGGCCTGGCCCACGCACTCGGCGAGGGCACCGACGCCGGCCAGGTCTGGTTCCTGGCGATGCTCGCGATCGTGGCGCTCCCGGCCCTGGCGCTGCTCGCGACGCGTTGGCTCGGATCCGGGTCGAGTCCCGCACACCCCCGACTGGGGTCGCGTTCCGCACACCCCCGACCGGAGTCGAGTTCCGCACACCCCCGACCGGGATCGGGTCCCGCTCTGGGCGGCGCCGCCGTGCCCGCGGGACCCGAGCACCTGCACGATCTCCCCGCGCGTGGTGCTGTTGCACCAGCCGCAGTTGCACCAGTTACAGCGGCGAGCCGCCGCAGGCAGCGAGCGCACGAGGTCGCGCTCACGAGCTGACGCGACCGCCCGGCGACGCGGCGCCGGCGGCCAGCAACTCGCCGATCGTCGCGTCGGTGGCGCGCGCCGTCCGGGCCCACGTATACCGGGCGGCGCGGGCGCGCCCGGCCGCGATCAGCCGCGCTCGGAGCGAGTCGTCGGACACGACGGCGAGGACCCCGTCCGCCAGGGTCGCCCGGTCGTCCGGATCGACGAGCAACCCGGCATCGCCGACCGTCTCGGGCAGCGCGCCGGCGCGAGCGGCGATCACCGGCACGCCGGAGGCCATCGCCTCGAGGCAGGGCAGCCCGAAGCCCTCGTACAGCGAGGGCATGACGACCGCCCGCGCGCCCGCGTAGAGCGCCGGGAGCATCGCCTCGGCCACGTAGCCGAGCCGTCTGAACGGAGGCTCCTCGCCGCGTAGGTAGCCGCGATCGGACCCCGCGACGAGGATCTCGATGCCGCGCTCTCGCAGCGCGCCCGCCGCCGGCCCGAGTGCTGCCAGGTTCTTGCGCGCCGAGGCCGTGCCGACGGCCAGGACGTAGCCGGCGGGGAGGCCCAACGCGTCGCCGACGGCGCCGAGGTCGACGTCGGGAGAGAACCGCTCGTCGACGCCCTCGGGTATCACCGCCACCCGCTCGGGCGCGACGCCAAGCAGCTCGACCAGCTCCCCGCGCGAGAACTCCGAGACCGTGATCAGGCGCCGCGCCCGGCGCGCGAGCAGTGGCAGCAGCCGCCGCTGATAGGAAACGTAGGCGCGCGAGTACGCCTCGGGATGGCGAAGCGCGGCCGCGTCGTGGATCACGAGCACGTTGCGAGGGTCGAGTGCCGGCGCCAGGTTGGCGGGGGAGTAGATCAGGGCGCAGCGGCGCGCCCGTGCGGGCAGGACCGCTTGCTCCCAGGCGTGACCGGCGCGGTGGGCGAGCGACGGGCTCGGCCGTACGACCACGTAGCGGTCAGGGCGCAGCGCCGGCAGGCGCATCGCCATCTCACGCGCGAGCCGCTCGACTCCGCCGATCTCGGCGCGCACGGCCGCGCGCGCGTTGATCGCGACCAGCCCGGCGGCAGCCGCCTCAGCGCGACGTGCCAAGTCGGCGACGCAGCACCACGCCCGTCGCCAGCAGGCCAATTCCGAGCGCTCCCGCCAGCCGGGCGTCAAAGCCGGTGAACGGCAGCGTCTTGCCGGTCGAGCTGGTGGCGGTGGTCGCCGTCGGCGTCGTCGTTGCCGGCGTCGTCGACGTCGGCGAGCTCGCCGTGGTCGCGGTCGGCGTCGCCGGCGTCGCCGGCGTCGTGCTGGCCGGCGTTGTCGGTGAGGTGTGGCTGTGGTGGCCTGAGAGCGGGTCCACGTACTGCTGGTCGCCCGCCGACGGTCCCGACGCCCACGCCGCACCCGGTCCCGCGAACGCCACCGCCGCCAGGACGGACAGGCAGATCAAGAATCTCGGGAGTTTCTGCACGCTGCGAGTATTGCAAGAGATGGGGCTGCTCGCGTTCAGTCACCTCTACCGCGACAGCGGCCGTGCGCGGCGGATCGTCGCGTTACGGGAGCCAGGTCCGAGACGGCCCAGGCGCCCGGTGCCGGACGCCCAAACCCACGTTTTGCAGGATTTATTGCATCGCCAGGAGATCGCCGCGTGATCGCGACGAGGCGTGTTAGGGTGCTCGCGCCCGCTCCCGTGGGCTCTGGATCCAGACCTCGCCCGCCGTCCCGTGGCAGCGCGATATGGGTCCCATATGACGATGCTTGCCGCCAGCCGACATCGATGGACCCTGCGCGCTGTGATCGCGGCCGCGGCGGTCGCGGCCGCTCTGCTCGGCAGCGGGCTGACCGCCTCGAGCTCGGGTGACCTCCAGAGCCAGATCTCGGCGCACAAGTTGGCGGTGTCATCCCTGCAGTCGGCGATCGCGGCGGACTCGGCGCAGATCCAGCGCACGGCCGGCGGCGTTCAGACCGCGCAGTCGCGTCTGGACGGGCTTCAGAGCACGCTGAGCGCCCGCGAGGCCGAGCTGCGGTCCGTCCAGCGCCGGCTCCTCGCCGCGCGCGACCACCTGGTCGAGCTCGAGAACCGCCTCCGTGTGGCATCGAACGCACTCGCCGCGAACCTCGTCGCCGCCTACGAGGGCAACCAGCCAGACCTCGTCAGCGTTGTGCTCGAGTCGCGAGGCTTCGCCGACCTGCTCGAGCGGTTGTCGTTCCTGCAGCGCGTCGGGCATCAGGACTCTCAGATCGTCAGCTTCACCCGTGCCGCCCATGCCGCCGTGGCCAAGCAGACGGCCTCGCTGGCTGCCCTGGAGCAGCGAGACCGTAGCCTCACCGACCAGATCCTGGCGCAGAGAAACCAGGTGGCTGCGCTTCACGCCGCCCTGCTCTCGCGCCAGATCGCCGAGGTCTCCGCCCGCAACCGCGACGCCGCCAGGTTGCAAGGCGTCGACGCCGAGCTGCGCAGTCTGAACGCGCGGTTGCGGGCGGTTGAAGCACGCGCCGCGGCGCAGGCAGCACGCGCCGCGGCGACCCACAACGCGCCGGTCGGAGGGATCGCGGTCAACACCGGCGGCATGGTCCAGCCGCCGGCCGGAGCGCCGGCCGCCGTCGCCAAGGTGATCGCCGCCGGCAACGCGATCGCGACGCTGCCGTACATCTACGGAGGCGGCCACGCGTCCTTCCACGCCAGTGGCTACGACTGCTCGGGCTCGGTCAGCTACGCGCTCGCCGCGGCCGGCCTGCTCTCCTCCCCGCTCGACTCGACAGGCTTCGAAAACTGGGGCGTCTCGGGTCCGGGACGCTGGATCACCGTCTACGCCAACGCCGACCACGCCTGGATGGTGGTCGCGGGCTGGCGCTTCGACACCGTCGCTCTCGCAGAGACCGGGACCCGCTGGTCGCGCACGATGGCGAGCACTGCGGGCTTCATCGTCCGGCACCCGCCTGGGCTGTAGCCGCCAGCCGCGCGGGCTGTGGGCGAGCCGGCGTGTGGCGCCGGCGGGTCGGCCACGGCGCGATCTGCGGAAACCCCGCGACCTTCGCCGTCGAGCCGTGTTTGAGTGCTTGTGTCTAGACTCGAAGCGGTCTTGCGGCGGTGCTTGCTCCCGATCCTGGTGCTCGCGTTTGCGTGCGCCCTGATTCCCGCCTCGGCATCGGCTGCCGCGGCACTGCCTGGCACGCCGGTGCCGCAGGGCTTCGTCGGCGTGGACCTCGATGGGCCGCCGATGCACCCAGCGGACAACATCAACCTCGCCAAGCAGCTCAACCTGATGGTCAAGTCCGGCGTCCAGACGGTCAGGGTCGCGTTCGACTGGTCGGCTGCGCAGCCGTTCCCGCCGGGATCGGCGGTCCCCCCGGGCTTCACCGACGTCAACGGAGTGCCGACCGACTTCAGCGTCACCGACCAGCTGGCGAAGCTCGCCGCCCAGCGCGGGATCAAGCTGCTGCCGACCGTTCTGTACGTGCCCTCGTGGGACCAGAAGATCAACAAGAGCGGCGGGCTGCCGTTCCCCAAGCGTGCGGCGCCGTACGCCGCCTACATCACGGCGCTGATCGATCGCTACGGTCCGCACGGCAGCTTCTGGGCCGGCCAGAAGTCGCGACTGCCGATCCGCATGTGGCAGGTCTGGAACGAGGCCAACCTGAGCTACTACTGGGCGCAGCCGTTCGCCAAGGGCTACGTCTCGCTGCTGCGCGCTGCGCACAAGGCGATCAAGCGGGCGGATCCGGGCGCCAAGGTCGTGCTGACCTCGCTGACCAACTACGCGTGGAAGTCGCTCGGCCAGATCGACGCGATCCACGGGGCCAAGAACCTTTACGACACGCTTTCGATCAACGGCTTCACCTCGACCCCGAGCCGCGTGATCGACTACCTGCAGCTCGTGCGCCGGGCGGCCAACCGGCAGGGTGACAAGCACAAGCCGATGATCGCGACCGAGCTCAGCTTCCCATCGGCCAAGGGCAAGTCGCCGCAGAAGTTCTCGTGGAACACGACCGAGAAGGGCCAGGCGCGCGACATCTCGAAGCTGCTGCCGCTGCTGGCCCAGCATCGCAAGGCGCTCAATCTGATCGGCTTCAACTACTACACGTGGATGGGCGCCGAATACCCGCACGCGCCGGCGTTCAACTTCGCCGGGCTGCTTCGCTACCAGACCGACGGCAAGATCGTGGCCAAGCCGGCGTTGCCGGCGTACACGAAGGCGGTGTTGGCGCTCGAGGGCTGTCGCAGGAAGGGCCGCCTCGCGACCTCCTGCACCCGCTAGCCCGCAGCTAGCCCGACGCTCCACAGACCGGCAGCGTCCTCGCCGGGGCGGCGGCCCGCCGCAGCCCGGCGGCGAACGCCTCGGTGGCAGCCGTGCTCCCTCCCGCCGGAGGATGAATCCCGAACCAGTCCTCCTTGTCGAGAGCGCTGCGCTCGGGCGTGACCCACGTGTAGAGCAGGACCGCCGCGATCCCGCAGTTCGTGTGGCCGAGCGCCGCGATCGTCGTCAGGATGTCACGCGGGCGCTGATCGGCGGACGCGAAGTTGAGCGTCCCCGCCGGGTGGGTCGTCCATCCGAACTCGCTCACGTACAGCGGGACGCTGCCGAGCCCGAGTGAGGCGAGCGTCGCTCGCGCGGCTCGGACCTTGCCGAGCACGGCGGCGGCGTTGCGCCCGTAGGGATGGATCGCGACGCCATCCGTGTGTCCGATGAGCGAAGGCCGCGCGTGGATCAGCGCGGGCAGGAACGATGGCGCCCGGGTGAGGCCGCCGATGATCACCCGTGCGCTCGGGTCGACGGCCCTGATCGCCGCACGGCTGGCAAGGTACAGGCTGGCGTATGCGGCGGGATCGGGGGTGGGCGCCCAGAACTGACCGTTGTCGGGCTCGTTCCAGATCTCGTAGGTATCGACCGGTTCGGGTGTGAGATCGGGCCGCGCGCGCCAGAACGTGCCACCCGGGCCGTACCGCGCCGCCAGGGCGGCGGCGAAGGCCGCGTAATCCTGGGGGGTGCGCGGTGGCGTGTGCTGGAGATTCGCCTGCGACTGGTCCCAGGTCGCGGTGTAGTCGACGATCGGCAGCCATCGCAGCCGTTGGGCGGCGAGCGCGCCGGCGATCCGGTCGTCGAACGACCAGTTGTAGTGATGGACGCCGCCCGTCGGCGGCGCCGGTTCGGTCAGCTCCCACAGCGCGTCGCTGCGGGCGAGCGTCGCTCCGGTCGCCCGCAGCGCCTGAAGCTGCGCCGCGACCTCGAACGGGCCGAAGGCGTGGGCGTCGAACAGGCGGTTGACGTTGATCCCGAACTGCTCGGCGCTCGGCGCCGGAAGCGCAGGAGGCGAGAGCGATCGGCTCGGCCGGTGACTCGAGCGCGTCAGCAGGACGACGGAGGCGACAGCGCAGACGATGAGCAGCGCGGCCGCCGCGCCGAGCCAAAGCCGCCTCATCGGGGCCGGTTGACCGAACGCAGAGCCAGAAGCTGGCGCTGCTCGCGCGCCGCCGACCGGCCGAGCGCGCGCTTGGCGACGATCCGCATCGCGAACGTCAGCGCCTGCGCGAGATCGTCGAGCACCGCCGAGCGCGACCCGAGCCGGCGCCTGACGACGTCGTGGCGGGCGCGCGCCAGCCGCTCGAATGGCTCGCCACCGAATGCTGCCGTGGTCGCGTGGGCGCCGTGGTGGAGGACCCGTGCAGCTGGCCAGAACCATGTCTGGACGCCGGCCTGCGCGGCGCGGAGGCCGAGCTCGAGATCCTCGCCGTACATGAAGATGCTCGGGTCGAAGGGCCCGAGCCGGCGCAGCGTCTCGGTCGGGCCCACGACCGCGCACCCGACCGCCCAGCCGACGCTCCGCGGGGCATCGGCGCGCCACGGGGCGGCGCCGGGGACGAGCGCCGGCGGGAGCACCGACACGATCAGCTCAGCCGGAGACCCGGGCCGCGGGTGGACCGTGTCCTGGCGTTTTCCGTCGGGCCACAGCACGAGCGGAGCCAGCAGCCGCGGGGGGCGGTCGCGGCGGGCCGCCTCGGCCGCAAGATCTGCCAGCGAGCCGTCGATCAGCTCGACGTCGGGATTGACGAGCGCGCACACCGGCTCGGCGATCTCGGCGAGCCCGCGGTTGCACGCCCGTCCGAAGCCCACGTTCTGCTCGAGCGCGATGCTGAACGCCGATGGACAGGCGCGTGCGACCGCGACGCTGTCGTCCTCGGAGGCCGAGTCGACGACGACCGTGCGGGTGCCGGGCAGGTGGCGCGCGACCGAATCGAGCAGCCCTCCGAGCTCGGGGGCGGAGTTGTGAGTGACGGTCAGCAGCGCGAGACCGTCGCGCGGCAACGGCGCTCGCGAGGTCCCACGGCCCCGGCGCTGCGGCCCGGCCGGTCCAAGGAGCGGTGCCGCGGCGGCAGCGAGCGCGCGCCGCGTCCGCTCGCGCGCGAACCGCTCCCGAACCCGGCTGCGTCCGTGCTCGCCGAGCTCGCGCGCGTGCTCGGGATCGCCCAGCAGCTCGACGATTGCATCTGCTGCCGCGGCGGCGTCGCGGAGCGGGTACAGGACACCGCAGCTCGCGTCGGCGACCTCGGCGGTGCCCCCGGCTGCCGGCACGATCACCGGGCGTGCGGCGGCCATCGCCTCGGCCACGGCGAGGCCGAACGACTCGGTCTCGCAGCAGTGCAGCAGGCAGCTCGCCCGGCCCAGATCAGGCGCCGGGTTGGCGACCTCGCCCGCGAACTGCACCGAGCCTGCCAGGTCGGGGCGGCGTGCTCGCTCGCGCAGCTGCTCCGGCAGCGGTCCGGAGCTCAGCGGCGCGCCGACGAATCGCAGCCGCAGGTCGGGGCGCCGGCGGCGGGCAAGGGCGCAGATCTCGAGCGCCAGGTCAGGGCGCTTGACCGGGGCGATCGCGCCCAGCACCAGCACCTCCGGAGGTTGCACGGGCTCGCCGAGATTCGCGAATGCATCGGTCTCGACCCCGGGGTGGACGATCGTCGGGGCGCGTCGGAGCGCGAGATCGTCGGCCACGACCCGCGACGGAACGATCACGAGCGAGGCCCGGCCGGCGGCGCGGCGGACGAGCGCCGCGATCCGCGGGCCCGGAAGCAGCTCGTTGTGCATGAAGATGACCGGCGCCGCGGGTGGCCGTGCCAGCAGCAACGCCAGCGCTGTGCGCGTCCCGCACGCGATCACCAGCTCGGGATCGAGGTCGCGCAGAACGCCCCGCGCCTCGCGGGCGTGCTCGGCGAGGCGGCCGGCGGCGAGGATCCGGTCGCGGGCCGAGGCGCGCAGGTCGAGGCGCAGCGAGCGAATCGGACGGACGCGCAGCCCCGATTCGCAGGCCGCCCGGGCCAGCGGTCCGTCGGGACATGCGAGCCATCGCTCCCCCTGCAGCGAGGAGGCGAAGTCCAGCAGCACACGCTCCGCGCCTCCCAGTGCTCCCGAGTAGCTGAGTAGCACGACTGCGGGCATTGCGCTCCGGAGGCTATCCAGCTCTTAGACTGCGGGCGTGCCGAACTCTCTGCAATCCGTGCCCTCTGGCCAGCGCGTTGCGCTTGTGCACGACTTCCTGCTCGACGTGCGCGGCGCTGAGCGCGTATTCCTGAGGCTGTGCGAGATGTGGCCCGAGGCCGACATCTTCACCGCGATCTACGACGAGCGCGGAACCGAGGGGCGGTTCGCCAACCGCACCGTCCACACGACCTTCCTGCAGCGGCTGCGACCGACCGCGCGGACGTTCCGGGCGCTGTTCCCGCTGTACCCCGCGGCAATCGAATCGTTCGACCTGTCGGCCTACGATCTCGTGATCTCGAGCTCGTCGGCGTGGGCGCACGCGGTGCTGTGCGACGAACAGACGGTCCACGTCAGCTACTGCCACAACCCGTTCCGCTACGCCTGGAACGAGCGCGAGCAGACGCTCTCGCGCCGGCGCAATCCGGTCACGCGCGCTTTCCTGCGCGGCGCCTTCCGCCGCTGGCGCCAGTGGGACTGGATCGCGGCGCAGCGGACGAATCGCTACATCGCCAACTCGCGCGCGACGCAGGCACGGGTGAGGGCGTACTTCGGCCGCGACGCAAAGGTCGTCTACCCACCCGTCGACACCGAGCGGTTCACCCCCGGCGCTGTCGGCGAGCACTACGTGACGGTTTCGGAGCTGATGCCGCACAAGCAGCTCGACGTCGCGATCGCCGCCTTCAACCAGCTCCGCCTGCCGCTGGTCGTGGTCGGCGACGGCCCTGCGTACCGACACCTGCGCCGCGTCGCCGGACCGACGATCCGGTTTGCCGGCAGGCTGCCCGACGAGTCGGTCGCCGAGATTGTGCAAGGGGCTCGGGCGATGATCGTCACCTCGGTCGAGGAGTTCGGGATCGCGGCCGTCGAGAGCCAGGCGGCCGGTCGGCCGGTGATCGCGCGGCGCGCCGGCGGTGCGCTCGAGACGGTTCTCGACGGAGTCACGGGGTATCTCTGGTCGGGTGGGCCGGCCGAGCTCGCGCAGGCCGTCGTGCAGTTCGACGACGGCGGGGTCGACCCCGAGGCATGCCGGGCCAACGCCGCCAGGTTCGACGTAGCGGCCTTCCGCCGCGGGATCCTGGGCGAGGTTGACGCCGCCTCGGATCGCAGCTGGCGCCCCGCGGTTGGCGAGCGCCAGCTGCTCGCCTCCACACGCCTGGTCAGGCGCGCGGTGCGCGACCAGCACCGCTGAGCGATGCGCGCCGGCATCCTCACCGGCGCACGCGTCGTGCTGCTCGGAGGCAGCACGGTGCTCGCGTTCTTCGCCGGTGGGTTCTTCGATGCTCCGAGGGCATGGGCCGGGCTGATCGCATGGGCGCTGGTCGCGATCGCGTTGCTGGCGGTGCCGTCCGCGCTGAGGGTCGCGCGCAGCGGGCTGGTGGCCCTGATCGGCCTCGCGCTGCTGGCGGGCTGGACACTGCTGTCGATCCTGTGGGCGCCGATCGCCGGGAGCGCCTACCACGCAGGCCAGATCGCGATCCTGTACGTGGGCGTGATGCTGGCCGCGATCGGGCTGCTGCACGATCGCCGCGGACAGCGGGTCGCCGAGCCGGCGCTGGCTGCCGGCGTGCTGATCGTGATCGGCTACGGGATCTCCGAGCGGCTGCTCCCCGGGCTGCTTCATTTCTCCCAGTCGGTGAGCGCCCAGGGGCGGCTCGAGCAGCCACTCACCTACTGGAATGCGATGGGCGAGCTGGCCGCGCTCGGGGTCGTCCTGTGCGCGCGCCTGGCGGGCGACGCGACCCGGTCGCGCTGGATCCGGTTGGTCGCGGTCGCAGCCGCGGCGCCGATCGGCATGGGGCTGTATCTGAGCTTCTCGCGCGGCGCGCTGTTCGCCTGCTTTGCGGGGCTGATCGCGCTGCTGCTGCTGGCGCCGACGGTCGAGCAGCTCCGGGGCTTGCTGGTCGCGCTCGCCGCCGCGATCCTCGCGGCCGCGGCTTCGGCGCCGTTTCATTCGGTCACGGCGCTCGCCGGGTCGCCGTCGAGGCGCGAGGGCCAGGGCGCGATCACGCTCGTGCTGCTGGTCGTGATCATCGCGCTGACCGTGCTCGCTCAGTGGCGCCTGATCGCGACCGAGCGGCCGCGAGCGCTGGCGATGCCCCGGTGGGCACCGGCGACGGCCGTGGCCCTGATCTGCGCCGGGCTCGCGGTTGCGATCGTGGTCGGCGCCAAGGAGCGCTCGAGTGCTCCGTTGAGCGGTGGTGCGACCCGCTACGTCACGCTTCAGAGCAACCGCTACGCCTACTGGCGGGTCGCGATTCGGGCGTTCGGCGATCAGCCGCTGCGCGGTGTCGGCGCCGGGGGCTGGGCGGTCTACTGGTTGCGATACCGAACGATCAACGAGTTCGCCGAGGATGCCCACTCACTGCCGCTGCAGACGCTGGCCGAGCTCGGACTGCTCGGCGCGGCGTTTCTGCTGACATTCGTGGTCGGCGTCGGCTTCGCGGCCCGCGACGCGCTGCGCTCAGCGCCCGCGCTCGCGGCCGGGCCGGCCGCGGTGTTCGTCGCCTGGCTCGCGCATCAACCGCTCGATTGGGACTGGGAGATGCCGGCTGTGACGATCGTCGCGATCGTGCTGGCCGGGATGATGGTCGCGCTCACAGCTCCTCGGCGATCCGCGGTGCCTCGCGACTGAAGACCCACACCGAGACCACGCACACCACCACGAACAGCGTGGCCGCGATCGCGAACCGGACCGGGCCGCCGGCCGCCGGCGACCACGGCCACGGCGCTCCCGGATAGGTCACCCACTTCTGCGAGAGCTCCATCAGCGGAGCCAGCGGGTTGAGCGCGATCACATCCCTGAAGTTGTTCGATACCGCGTCGATCGGGTACAGCACCGGCGTCGCATAGAACAGCGCGGTCGACGCCACCGTCCAGATGATCGAGACGTCGCGAAAGCGCGGGTACAGCGCCGACACGGTCATCGCGACCGCGGTCGTGATCGTGAACAGGCCGAGCAGCACGACGCTCAGCAGCAGCCACGACCACTCGGGGCTGACGCCGAATCCGAGCAGGAACGCGAACGCCACGACAAGGTTCGGTCCGAGGTTGAAGAGGCTCGTGAGCACGACGGCGAGTGGCACCACCAGCCGCGGGAACTGGGTCTTGCGGATCACCGACTCGTGGCCGACGATCGAGGCGACGGCCATCAGCGTCGCCTCCTGGAAGAACCCGAACAGCACGATCCCGAACAGAAGGAAGGTCGCGTACGGGTGGACGTTCGAGTGCAGGTGGAAGACGTGGGTGAAGACCGCGAGCAGGACGCCGAACAGCATCAGCGGGCGCGCGACTGACCACATGTAGCCGAGCGCGGTCCCGAAGTAGGTCTTCTTGAAGTCGTTGAGCGCGATCACGTACAGCAGCTCGAACGTGCGGCGCGTGCCGCCGCCGAGCGCGGACGGGCCCGGCACCTCGCGCAGCTGCAGCGCCTCCTCACCGGGCACCTCGCGCAGGGCGAGCGCCTCCTCGCCGGTCACTGACATCAGGGCTCCACCATCGGCTCGATATCCGCGTTCAGCGTCACAACGCCGTGTCGGGGCGCGGTCCCGAACACCAGGAAGCGCAGGACGCGGAGGGCCTGGAGGGCCATCATGCTCTGGTGTACGTCCTGGCGAACCCAGCAGTCCAGGTAGTAGCGCCCCGCCACCAGACGGTTCTCCAGCCGCCCCCGCAGGCGGATGCGCTGCCCGGCCCTGACCGACTGGTTCAGCGTCCGTGTGAAGGCGAACACCACCACGCCCTCCTCGCTGACCACGTGGAACACGAAGATCGGCCCGGCCAGCTCGCGGGCCGCCTCGAACACGAGATCGACTTCGATCGGCACGTCCTGCTCGATGTTCGAGATCGCGGCCCCGTTCTTGTCGCGCAGCGTCGCCTCGACCACCCGGACGTTGACGTCCATGACCGCCTCCGGCTCGCCCGGCGGCCGGGCTGCGTCCGCGCTGCTCGGAGCGAAGTTCAGGCGGTAGTAGCGCAGCGCGGTGTCCTCGGGATCGCCGATGTACTTCAGCTCACCCTCGTCGAGCAGGACGGCTCGATGGCACAGCGACTGCACCGTTCCCATGTCGTGCGTGACCAGCACGATCGTCTTGCCCGCGGAGCGTCGCTCGTGGAATACGTCCATGCACTTCTGCGCGAACGCGGCGTCGCCGACAGCGAGCACCTCGTCGATCAGCATGATGTCGGCGTCCGCCTGGACCATCACCGCGAACGCGAACCGCACCATCATCCCCGACGAGTAGTTCTTGAGCTTCAGGTCGGCGAACTCCTCGAGCTCGGCGAACTCGATCACGGCGCCCAGCCGGCGCTGGGCCTCGCGCCGTGTGAGCCCCATCAGCACGCCGTTGAGCACCCCGTTCTCGCGCGCCGTCAGCTCCGGGTTGAAACCGACGCCCAGCTCGATGAACGGAGCCACGCGCCCGGCCATCCGCACGGTCCCGGCGTCGGCCCTGTAGATGCTCGCCATGATCTTGAGGAGGCTGCTCTTACCCGAGCCGTTGCGCCCGACGATCCCGAAGAACTCGCCGCGGTGGATGTCGAACGACACGTCACGCAATGCCTGCAGCTCGCGGTACTCGACCCGCGTCAGCGGGTGCACGGCCCGCTCCTTCAGTGAGTCGACTCGGTGGCTCGGGATCCGGAAGGTCTTGTGCAGCCCGCGCACCTCGACCACGACCGGCCCGCGCGGCCGCCGAGACTGTGCCGGCGTGGGGGGAGCCGGGGTCGGCTCGTCGACTGTCGTTGTGCTTCTCAGCGGCATTTACACTCGTGGTCGTGCACAGCGGAGGTCGCTCATGATCGCATTCGGCTCTTCAGTCACGAAGCCAGACGTGTATGCCCGGTCGGCCGAGCGGGGCATCCGGCGCGCGGCCGAAGCCGATTCCGAGATCTATGCGATGGACTCGGTCGGGTCGATCTTTCGCTCCTATAACGCGCTGTTGGACCATTTTGCAGACCGGGAGGGCCTCGAGGCGCTGGTGCTCGTGCACCAGGACGCCGAGATCGTCGACAGCAACTTCTGCGCGATCGTGCGCGAGGCGCTGGCCGACCCCAAGGTGGGCCTGGTCGGATGCGTCGGCGCGATCGGCGTGCGCAGCATCGCCTGGTGGGAAGCCTCGGTCACGCTCGGCTCGTTCATCAACCGCTACGACGAGCACGGCGGCGGCGATCTTCCGTCTTTCTCGTGGGCGTGGAACGACGCGCCGGCGTACGCGCGGGTCGGCGAGGTCGAGACGCTCGACGGGTTCGTGCTCGTGCTCTCGCCGTGGGTCGTTGCCAACATCCGCTTCGACGAGCAGCTCGGCGAGTTCCACGGCTACGACCTTGACCTCTGCCTCCAGGTCCGCGAGGCAGGACGGACCGTTAGAACCGCAGATTTCCGGGCAATTCACTACCGTCAGCTCGACATGGTGCCGGACCCCGAGCAATGGATCGACGCCCACGTCAAGCTCGCCGACAAGTGGGACGGGCGGATGGGAATCGGGACCGGCGCCGGGACCTGGAAGGAGCGCGCGCTGCGGGCCGAGGCCGACACCGATGCGGCGCTGCTGCTCGCCTACATGAACTCGCTCGAGGCAGACGCCCAGGCCCGCGAGCTCGAGCGCGCGATCGCCGAGACGACCGGGAGCGTCTCCTGGCGGATCACGGCGCCGCTGCGATGGCTTCACCATACGGCGCCCAGGCGGCGCCGGCCGGAGTTGACGCCGAGGAGCCTGTCCGAGCGTCTGACCAGCGCCGAGACGCATTGATCGCCTTCGGATCCTCGATCAGCGGTGCGGAGGCGTACCGCCGCTACGCGGAGCCCGGTATCCGGCTGGCATCGGAGTCCGACTCCGCGATCTACGCGTTCGCCGCGGTCGAGCCGGTCGCCCGCACCTACAACCTCGTGCTCGAGGCGGCGTCGGCGCGCGATGACCTCGAGGCGCTGGTCCTCGTCCACCCCCACACCGAGATCGTCGATCCCGGCTTCTGTCACAAGGTGCGCGAGGCGCTGGCCGATCCCGATGTCGGCGCCGTCGGGTGCGCGGGCGCCAACAACGTGCACAGCATCGCCTGGTGGGAGGGCGAGGTGATCAGCGCGGACGTGTGGCAGCGCTACGAGGAGTACGGCGGGGGAGAGGTCCCGAGCCTGTCGTGGGCCCAGCGCCGGCCCGCGCCCGGCGAGGTCGAGGCGCTCGACGGCCAGCTGCTGGTGCTCTCGCCGTGGGTCGTGCGCAATTTCCGGTTCGACGAAACGCTCCTGCTCGGTCACGGCTTCGAGCTTGACTTCAGCCTCCAGCTCCGAAACGCCGGGCGCAAGCTGATCGTCGCTGACCTGCGCGTCGTGCACCACCGGCCGCTCGAGCTGATCGCCAAGCTCGAGGTCTGGGTCGAGGCCCACATCCGCCTCGCCGAGAAGTGGAACGGAACGCTCCACGGCCCGATCGAGGATGAGCAGACGTGGAAGCGGCGCGCCCGCCGGGCCGAGGCGCGGCGCGAGGCGGCACGAGCGATCGCGATGTCCGAGTCGCTCAAGCTCGATGCCCGCGTACTCGAGCTCGAGCGCGAGTTCGAGCAGACCACCGAGACCGCCTCGTGGCGGTTGACGGCCCCGCTGCGCGCTCTCAACCGGCTCCGCCGCGAGGCGGCCGAGCGCCGCAACGGCAGCTCCTAGTCGCGGAGCACGGCGCGGATCTCGTCCTTGGAGACGATCGACTGCTCGGTCGCGACGCCGGCGCTCGCGCGCAACCGCGAGAGCCGCTCGGCGACCGCGAACGCGCTCGACTCGAGCAGCCGCTCGAGCACCGCCTGCTGGCGCACGAGCCTGTCCTGCAGCTTCCAGACCTCGTTGCGGTCGACGTAGTCGCGAGCGAGCATCGTCACGCGGTTGGCCTCGAGTCGCTCGAGCACCGGATGGCGGTCGAACGGATCGACGATCGCCGCGACCGCGTCGGCCCACGGGCGCTCGCTGTGCCACGCGACTCCGAACCCGAAGAACACCGGGACGACCGCCAGCCGGACGTGCTCGCGCCCCGCGACGAACTCCTCGACCGCGGTCAGCACGCCATTGTGCTCGCCACCCTCGTGGGCAGCCGACTTCGGATATGGCAGGCCGCCGCGACGGACGCCGGCATCTCCCGGGAACAGCCCTGCGCCGCCGGCGGTTGGGTGGCGGAACTGGTCTGGGATCTGCTCGGGATCGAAGTAGTCGTCACGACGCGCGTGCGGCCAGCGGACGTCGTGAAACAGCAGCAACGGCAACTCGGCGCCCGTCGCCCGCTCGCCGATCAGGCGGAGCTCCTCGCGAACCGTGTAGTAGTTGTGGTCGCCGTCGATCACGATCGCGTCCGGCAGCGGGATTGCCGGCAGCGCTTCCAGGCTCGTCTGCCGGATCAGCTCGAGTTCGGCGTGCTCGGCCGCGAGCCGCTCCAGCGCGGGTTGGGGGGCAGGGTCGATCGCCATCACCTTGGCGGCGGCCGACCGGCTCCAGGCGACCAGCACGCGCGTCAGGTCCCCGGCGAATGCGCCGACCTCGGCGATCGAGCGCACGCCGGCCGCATCGAGGCAAGGGAGCATGATCTCGGCCACCTGGGCCAGCGACACGCCCCAGCGATCGGGGTCGTTCAGATAAGGGTCGAACTCGAGCTCTGGCTCGCTCATGGCGGCGAGTCTAACTTCGCGGCCCGTCCGGCACGGTTCAACCGGGCACGCGCGCCGGTACGCTCGTGCGCTTGAGCATCGGAGCGCGACGATGGTGATCGGGCGCCGGTTCGCTTGGGCGCACCTTCCCAAGACGGCCGGCGACGCGACCTGCTCGATGTTGCTCGCGGCCCCCGGACTGGTGCAGTTCTCCGATCCGCTCGACTCCAACGACAAGCACCTCCCGTTCTTTGCCCGCGAGGCTGAGGTGAGCGGCAAGCTGCTGGCCATGAACATCCGGCGGCTGCCCGCCTGGATGCTGAGCGCGGCCCAGCACCGGGCCCGGCACGGCGTCCATCCCGAGTACCGCCCGCTGCCGCTGCAGAGCGCCGACGAGCTCAGCCGGCTCACCGATCCCGACGATCTGCTGGTGTGGATGACCGATCACGGCCGGCTGGCGGTCACCCGCTGGCTGCGAACCGAGGCGCTGGCCGACGACGTGCTCGCGCTGATGGGCGAGTTGGGAGTGCCCGAGCCGGTCGCGCGCGAGGCCGTGAGCTCGGTCGGCCGCGTCAACCAAGGTGACTATGACCACCGCCTGAGCTCGTTCTTGACTGCCGAGCAGATCGCCGCTCTGTACGAGCGAAATCCGGGCTGGGCCGCGATCGAGCGCCGGGTCTACGGGGGGCTGATGTCCGAACCGGCGACTGCCTGAGCCGGCCGACGGGCAAACGCCCACACCTGAACCGGCAAGTCGGGCTCGTCGCGCAATGACTGCCAGCGACGACGGGCCGGCCAATGGTCGAAGTTGGCCACCACGCATTCGCGGTTGCCCCACGTGTGCACGGCCAAGACCTCGAGCCCGGCGCGCTCGAGCAGCACCCGCAGCCCGCGGGGCGTAAACCGCCACAGATCGGGCATCCCGTAACCCGGCAGCTCGTGCACGCGGATCAGAAACGGCGTCGAGACGATCACATGACCGCCGGGCCTGACCAGTGCACCCAGCGTCACGGCGGCGGTCACCGGGTCCAACACGTGCTCGAGCACCTGCTCGCAGATGACGACGTCGTAGGTGTCGTGATCGGGGGGCGGCGCGCACAGGTCGAACTCCGGGTAGTCGAGGCTCACGAAGCTCCGCCACGGCTTGCCTGCGCGCCCCGCGCCTGAGATCTCCGCCGCTCGGCACTCGGCCGGCCCGAGCCCGTCCAGATATGCGTCGACCGAGCGGTTGAGCACCGTCCGCTGCCACTGATCGGCCCCGGATCGGGCCTCGGGAGCCCGCCACCGCGCGACCACCGACCGGGCCCGGCGTCGGAGCCCGGCGACCGCGGCCATGGCGTGATTCAGAACAGACCGCGCCACGCCGGCGAAATCCTCTCGGGCTGGATCTCGAGGTTGGGGAAGCAGCTGTCCTCGTAGAACCAGCGCTCGAACTCGGCGTCCTCGGTGACGCGGTTGTGGGTCGCCCATCGCTCGCGCGCGTCCAGCTGCGCCCAATCGCGGCGGCTGCGCACCCGGTGGCGCGCCAGGCAGATGTCGTAATCCATCCGGTGCAGGTGCACGAGTCGCAGGTCGGGATCGAGGTTGAAGCGAAAGTCCTCGCGCCCGTGGAAGCCCGGACGCCAGCTCATCGGCACCGTGGCCAGCGCGGCCTTGTCGTAGCCGTCGTTGTAGAACCAGTGGCCGCGCTGGTCCAGGATCGGGCGATCGAGCGCCAGCGGCGGCTCGGAGTCGCGCATGTGCAGCAGCTCGTAGCCCAAGCAGTTGACCCAATCCTCGTTGAAACGGTCGAGATACTCGCCGAGCGTTCCCGCCCGCGGGTGGGGCACGACGATCTCGTCCACGTCGGTGACCAGGACGACGTCGTAGCGGCGCAGCAGCTCGTGCTGCAGCTGCTGGATCGTCTGCACCATCCAGGTGTGGTCGACGGTGTCGTGGCTAACGGGGATACGGACGAAGCCGGCGCCCCGGGTCGATCCGTCGGTCGTCTCGTGGTCGAGCACGTAGATGTCATCCGGCGCGAAGAAGCGGGCGTAGTAGCCCAGCCAGATCGGGAGGAAGACCGGCTCGTTGTGGACGATCGTGATCAGCGCGCGGCGGCGCGGGCCAGGCGGCGCAGCTCGCCTCGCGTAGCGCTCCCGGCGGTGCGCTCGCACGTCGGCAAACCATGCGGCCATCGGATGATGGGGGCTGTCGTCGGCCTCGAGCTCCAGCGCGGACGCCTGGTCCCCGGTACCGCTGCTCGCCACCGGTCGCTCGCTCAGACGGCGATCGGCGCGTATTCCGACGGGAAGCCCGAACCGCCGAAGAACCAGTTCTCGACCGCGTAACGGGGGTTCGGCATCGACGCGTCAGATCCGGTCTGGTGCAGGAACAGCTCATCGAAGAACAGTGCATCGCCGGGCTCGAAGATCGGGCGGATGACCGGCGTGTCCCCAGCCACGTCCTCGACGTTGCGCTGCGAGATCGTGTAATCGAGCACCGCCTCGTCGGTCGCCGTGGCGACGTAGTGCTCGAGCCGGCGGGGCAGGATGTCCAGCCCCGGGGCCAGGTCTCCACACCGCGACAGCGACAGCCAGAGGTTCAGCGAGCGCACCTCGCCCATGAAGAAGCCGTCCTGGTGCCAGGCGCCGGGTACCGACGGATCGGCCTTGCGCAGCGTGGTCTTGTGGACCGAGATCAGCGCGGGCTCACCAAGGTAGTCCGACACGATCGAGCGCAGGTTGGCGGCGCCGAACAGCTCCATCATCTCGAAGTTGAGCTTCGGCGCATCGGCGGCCAGCAGCCCGCCGCCCTGCTCGATCCAGCCCCGGCCGACCACAGCGCCGTAACGGGGCTGGGGCGGGAACTCCTCGTAGTAGCCGGGGGCGGCGGCCTGCCCTGCATCCAGGCGCTCGCGCTCGGTGAACGCCCGATCGATCTCTCTCGCCAGGTCCAGGGCGCTCTCTCGGGGCACCAACCCGCGCACCAGCAGACACCCCTCGCGCATGATTCCGGCGCGGATCAACCCGGCGGTCAGGTCCGGGGCCTGCACCTCCGGGAGCGCGCCCCCTGGCAGTGTCGCCGCAGGTCGGGCTTCGGCATCGGGCTCGATGAAGCTCGCCTGCCCGGAGGCCTGTTCGACGAGGCGGATCCCGGCCAGATGACGTAGCAGCACAAGCCGGCGCTCGGTGTCCCGGTCAGGCTGCACCCGGTTGGCCTCGCTCAAGGTCTCGATTTCGGCCGTCAGGACCTCGAAGCTCGCCGTCAGGTCGGCTTCGGAGGGCACCGCCCGCGGCGCGGTGATGGTCGTTTCGGGTTGCGGGTCAGCCGTCCGCTTTCTGCGCTTGAACATGGCCGGGACGTTACCTGAACGGTGCATCGCGGACCCGAGGCGGACGGCCCGAAGCGGCCTCACGGGACCGGCCGCGCGGTACAGTCCGCTCGCGATGACCGCCCGCGAGCTCGCCGAGTCGCCAGCGGCGGCGCGGGACACAGCGCCGGCGAGGACCGGGCTCGACTCAGCCCGGCTCGTGATGCTGCTGGTGGCCGGTCTGACCGTAGTCGGGCTGGCGTTGCGCTACCCGCTCGCCGGCCAGTCGCTATTCGCCGACGAGCTGTCGACTTACTGGATATCTGCCACGCACAGCCTTGGCGGCGTCATATCGCTGATGTACGGCACCGGCAAGATCGCCCACGCCGAAATCTCTCCGCCGCTGTACTTCGTGCTGGCCTGGCTGACCTCGCGGTTTGGTGAATCCCCGGAATGGCTTCGGCTGCCGTCTCTGATCGCCGGCACGGCCACGATCCCGATCGTTTATCTGGTCGGGTTTCGCACGGTCGGGCGCCGGGGCGCGCTGATCGCGACGGCGTTCGTGGCGGTGGCTCCGTTCACGGTCTACTACTCGGCCGACGCGCGTGCCTACGCGGTGATGATCCTGGCCACGCTGGTGTCGACCCTGGCGATGCTGCGCGCGGTGGACACGGGCCGGCGGCGCTGGTGGGCGCTGTACGCGATTGCGGCGGCCGCGGCGTTCTGGTCGCACTACACGTGCGCGTTCGCTCTGGGGCTGCAGTTCGTGTGGGTGCTGTGGGCGCATCCCGCGTCCCGCCGCGCGGCGATCATCGCAACCGCTGTGGCCGCGGTTCTGGTGATCCCGTGGTTGCCCGGATTGATCAATGATCTGCACTCGCCCACAGTGAAGATCCTCAACGCGTTGTCGCCGTTCACGGCCACCGACATCCGGATCGATCTCACCCACTGGGCGGTCGGCTATCCCGAGACGTTCGCAGGTGGGCTGACCGAGTTGCCCGGCCGCCTGGCCCTGATCCTGTTCGCGCTCGCCGGCTTGATCGTCGCCGGCGGCCTGCTGCGGGGGCTGCGATCGGGCCCGTTCCGGGATCTGGTCGCGGGGCTGGATCGCCGCGTGATCCTGATCGTCGGCCTGGCCCTGGTCACGCCGGCGGCCGAGCTGGTCCTCGGAGCGCTCGGCGAGAGCGTCTTCAGCGTTCGCGATCTCGGCGCCTCGTGGCCCTACGGGGCGATCGCCGTGGCTGCCGCGCTGACGCTGTGCTCGCCCCGCTGGATGGCGCTGGGGGCCGCGCTGGCGTTGGCGGGTCTTGTCCTCGGGTCGACGAAGATGCTGGGCGGCAACTTCGTCCGCCCCAACTACCAGGGGGCGGCCTCCTATCTCGGGTCGCATGTCCGTCCGGGCGACGTGGTGGTCGACGAGACCGGTGCCCTCAGCCCGGGCCCGCTCACGGGCCTCGACGTGGCGCTGCACCGCGCAGTGCCGATCTTCCGGGCCGAAGCGCCAGCCGAACGCGGCCATCCCTTCGCCTTCCTGGATCCGATCATCCCGCTGCAGACCGCCGTCAATCGGGCCGTGGCCGCGGCTCGCGGCCACCGCGTGTTCCTGGTCACCAACGCGTTCGTGACCGACATCGCCGGCCTCGCCGGCCGGATCAACCCCGCGCCGAGTCAGTTCCCGTCGTCGTACGGGCTGACCGGTGAGCAGCGCTACAAGGGGCTCGGCGGCACGGTGGTCGCCGTCTACTCAGATGTCGGTGCGGGCACGGGCTGACGAGCGCCGGATCGCCCGCGCTCCGTACGGACCGACCCTGGCGATCACGGTGGCCTTGACCGTGGCCGCCTTCCTGGGTCTGATGGCGATCGTCATCTCGGCAAGCCATCCGGACACGGCCGGCCTTGGGGCGTTCGCGGGCCGCGTCAACCAGCAGAACCAGAGCGCCAAGAGCTTCTTGTATGTGGCCGCCTACCTCGTGATCCTGCCAGTGGCACTGGTCACGGTTCCGCGCTTGGCCGATGCCGTCGCCGCCACCCCCAACCGAGCCGGTCTGGCGGCGCTGGCCGGTGGGCTCGTGGCCAGCCTCGCCGCGCTGCTGATCGCGGTCCGGCTGTCCGCGCGGCTGCCATGGGGCGACGGGCTTGTGGTCGTCCTGGTGGCCGTGGTCGTATGGCTGGCCGCAGCGGCGGCCGTACTGGCCCGCGCGGCCGGCGGGCGACCGTGGCCGGCGTTGCTACGACGGGACTCGGCCGCACCCAGGTTGGCGATCGCCGGCGCGCTGCTCCTGTTCGGAGTACTGCTGTGTGTGACGACGACCGGCTCGCTGAGTCCAGTCCCGCTGACGATCGGCCTGGTTGTCGGCCTTGTTGTGGTCCTCGGCTGGCCACGCCTGCGGCTGCCGGCGCTCGGGTGCTGGACCGGCCGCGCCGTCGACCTGGGAGTCGCGCTGATAGTGCTCCTTGCGGTGGCCAATGTGGTCGTCTACAGCTCGAGCGGGCAGCTCCCCAACATCTACGCGCCGCCCGGGGTCATCGCCAACCAGCAGGACTACTTGCTGGGGTCGGCCAACCAGGTGCTGGGCGGCGGTGCCCTGCTGGTCAACGTGCCCGTCTCCCAGTACGGCGTCGGTCTGATCTATTTCCTCTACGCCTGGTTTCACCTCGTCCCGATCAGCTACGGCACGCTCGGGCTGTTGGACTCGATTCTCAGCGCGCTGTTCTACCTCACCGGGTATCTGCTGCTGCGCCTGGCCGGGGTCAATCGGCCGCTGGCGATCGCGGCGGCGATGATCGCCGTGGTCGGGCTGAGCTACGCGCTCCAGTACCCGGTCGGCTCGTTGCCCGAGACCGGTCCCCTGCGGTTCGGGCTGCCGTTGGCGCTGGTGACCGCGCGGGTGGCCGAGTTGCGCTTTGCCCGGCAACGAACGGTCTTCGCCGGTGTCGCGCTGCTGGTGCTCGCCGTGTCCTCGATCTGGGCCTTCGAGGCGTTCGCCTACACGGTGTTCACGTTTGCCGCGATCGTCGCCGTCGAGGCCTGGCTGCGCCCGGCGGGAGATCGAGTCAGGTTCTTGGCGCGTCAGGCCTTCCTGGCCGTCGCGGTCTGCGCGTTCGCCCACCTGTTGCTGGCCCTGGCCACCCTGGCGGCCACCGGCCAGCTGCCCGATTGGGGGCAGTATCTGGCCTACCTGAAGTCCTTCCTGCTCGGAGGCGAGGCCGGCGCGATCAGCTACGGCTTCTCTCGGTGGTCTCCCGGCCTGGCCGTTGGGGGCGCGGCCCTCGTGAGCGCCGCGGCGGTCGTGCTGCTGCTGCGCCAGGCGCCGCAGCTCGCCCGGCGCCGTCCTCGGGCGCTGATCGCCGTGGCGGGTCTCAGCGCCTACCAGATCGCACTGCTCAGCTATGCCGACAATCGCTCGTCGACCTACCTGCTGCCCTACGTGACCCTGCCCCTGCTGCTGGCCGGAGCCCTGTGGCTGTCGCTGCTGCTGGCCGGCGAGCACCGCGGTTCGGCGCTTTATCGCCGGATCGGCCTAGCCCTGGCGGTCGCGGTGGCGACGCTGCTGGTCTCGGCCGCCTGGCCGGTGGCCAACCGCAACTTCAGGCAGAGCGCGCTCGCTCACGCGTACCCGGGCGGCGGTCTGCGGGCGGCGGTCGATCGGCTCTCGCACCCGCCTCCGATCGACCCGCGCGCGCCCGAGGCGCAGGCGCTTCTGGACCGCTATATCCCCGGTCGCCACGCGCTGATCGTGATGCCCGTCTACCCCGACCTGACGATCGAGACGCTGATGCGCAGCAAGCGCTCAAGCCCGCTCTACATCGGCGACCCAGTCGACGACAGCCTGGTCCCATCCGACTGGAAGGCCAAGCTCAGCGCGCAGGTGGCCCAGCTTCGGCCCGGCCAGCGGTTGCTGCTCGACACCACCGCCCTGGCGATCCTCAATCGCCTGCGCGCTGACCCGGGCATCGACCCGCTGCTGCACCCGATCGAGGGTGGTGACCAGGAGGACGAATGGCTGCTGGCCCAGATCGGCCGCAGGTTCGACCTGCGGCCCGTGGCCCGTGGCGCCTATGGGCTGATCGTCGCCGAGCTGGTGCCGCGCAGCGCTTGATCGGGCGCACGCTTGCTCGCGAGGATCACGTTGTGGGCTCCGTAGTCCTGGATGCGGGGCATTCGCTCGAACATGCGCTCGGCTCTCGCGGCCAACGGCACCAGCTGCGAGGGGGTGAAGTCGGGCACCCAGCCCAGTTGCTGCACCGCCAGGATCTGAGCGCCCCCGGCGATCAGCCCGCGGATCACCTCGTCGGCGCCGATCAGCCGCTCCTCGCCGGTATCTTGCGGGACCCGGGACATCAGCGGCCCCCAGTACGGATTGCGCGGGTTGTGGTCCCAGATCAGGATCCGGCCCCCGGGTCGGGACACCCGCACCATCTCGATCAGCGCCTGCCTGACGGCTTGCGCCTGTGCGATGTGATGCATGGTGGCCACGGTCACCACCAGCTCGAAGCTGTCGTCGTCGAACGGGAGCTCGGTTCCCGACGCCCGCACCGCACGCACCGCCGGGCAGCGCCGGCGCAGCACCTCGAGCATGCCCTCCGAGGGGTCGACGCCCACCACCTCGTAGCCGCGGCCGGCCAGGCGCTCGGCCAGCGCACCTGTCCCGCAGCCCACGTCGAGCACCGGTCCGGCCGGGCAGGCGGCGGCGATGAAGGCGGTGCGCTTGCGCAGGTAGTGCTCGACCACGTGAGCCGGCAGCGACTCGTCGTAGACGGTCGCGATCTGATCGAAGTGAGAGTCGCTCATGACCCTGCCCGGTCGTTGGGGCGTCCGTGCGAAAAGGCCGGGGGCCGCTTGCGGGGCCGCGGCGCCGAGCGGCGCATCGATACGGCCAGCCTGATCATCTCCAGGCCAACGCGGACCGCGGTCACCGGGCTGCCGGTCACCGCGGAGGTGCCAACGCGCGGCAGGTAGTTCACCGGGACCTCGACGAACCGGGCGCCCGAGAGGATCGTCAGCAGCATGATCTCGGCGCCGGCGTGATGGCCTCCGACCCTCATCCGCTCGGCCACGTCCTTGGCCACCGGTGCGCGCAGCAGCCGGTAGGTGCAACCGACGTCGCTGAGGTGGCTGGTGTTGTAGAGCACCTCGATCAGCTTGGCCACGGCCCAGTTGCCCCAGCGCAGAAAGCTCTCCATGTTGGCCTCGGCCCAGATCAGCTCGCGCGTGGTCCGGGTGCCGAACACGACGTCGCATTCGTTGCTGTAGACGAGCAGCTTCGGAAGGTCCTCGGGCAGGAAGGTCCCATCCGGCTCGGCCAGGACGATCAGCTCCCCTCGGGCCTCCAGCAGCCCGCGCCGAGTGGCATGGCCGTAGCCCTGCTGGGGCTCGTGCACGAGCCGGGCCTTGGTCTTGGCGACCTCCTCGGCGGTGCCGGCCTGGGCGTTGTTGTCGATTACGACAACCTCGTCGACATAGCCGGTTGCGAAGAACCGTTCGATTACGTCGCGAATCGAGTCGCGTTCCGCATAGGTCATCAGCGCGACCGATACTTCTTTGCCGTTCCACATCGTCAGTCGTGCTCGGTTTCGTTAGACGGCGAGCGGCGCGTAGTCGGCCGGGAATCCTGACGGCCCGAAGAACCAGTTTTCGATTGCGAAGCGGGGCTTGGGCATGTTCGGGTCTGAGCCGGTGCGGTGCAGGAACAGCTCGTCGAACAGGAGCGCGTCGCCGGGCTCGAAGATCGGACGCTGGATCGCGAGGTCCCCGGCCACCTGCTCGGCCACCTGGTGGGGGACCATGTTCTCGAACCCCGGCTCGACGTGCGTCTCCACGTGGTCCTCAAAGCGCCGGGCCACGATGTCGAGACCGGGCGCCTCGTCGCCACAGCGCGACAGAGCCAGCCAGACGTTCAGCGCGTTGACCTCCCCCATGAACTTCCCGTCTTGATGCCAGGCCCCGCCGACCGTCGGCTCGGCGCGACGCAGGGTCGTCTTGTCGGCAGCGATCAGGGCCGGCTCGCCCAGGTAGTCGCGGGCCAGCGCGGGCAGCCCGGCCTGGGCAAACAGCTCGAGCATCTCGAAGCTCAGCAGCGGCGAATCGACGGCGAGCAGACCGCCGCCGTTCTTGATCCAGTTGCGCGGCAGCTCCTGGCCACGACGCGGGTCGGGCGCAAACGGCTCGAAGTAGCTCCCGTCGTGGCGCTTGCCGGCGTCGTGGCGCTCGCGTTCGGTGAACGCGCGGTCGATCTCCCGACCCAGGTGGACGGCCGACGCTCGCGGGATCAGCTCGCGCACCAGCAGGCAGCCGTGGCCAAGGATCGCGGCGCGCAGCAGCGGCGCCGTGAGGTCGGACGAGTCGATCTCCACCAGCCCCTCGCTCACCGGCAACGATCCGTAATCGGGCTCGGGATGCGCCGGGTCCGGTGCCCCCCGCTGCACGAGGTCGATCCCCGCCAGGTTGCGCAGTGTCAGCAGCCGGCGTTCCAACTCCAGCCGGGGCCGACCCCGATTGAGCTCCGATACCCGCTCGATTTCGGCGCTCAGCGCATCGGCCCCCACGGGCGGCTCGTCGGTCAGGACGTCCGCCGACGCGCCACGTCCGGTCTTCAGCCCCCAGCGCTCAAATGCACGCATCGTCGCCGCAAGTTAACACCAGTGAGCTCAAGGCGAGACGGCCGGGTGGGGGTCGACTGCCCGGGCCGGAGCGCCGACGACGGTCGCCCCAGGTGGTACGTCGTCCACCACCACGGCGTTTGCGCCGATTGTCGCCCCCGCGCCGATCCGGACCGGGCCGATCAGCTTCGCCCCCGTCCCGACGCTGACGCCGGGCTCGATCGTCGGCCCGCGGACGTCCCCGGCGCGCAGGCCGATCGTCACGAACGGCGCGATCACCGTCCCCGTCCCGATCTCGACCAGGCCGTCCACCACCACCTGGCCGTGCACGATGTAGACCCCCGATTCCATCACGACCGGGTCGCCGATCGATACCTGAGCGGTGATCATCGCCAGCCGGTGGGCGAGTCGGGGCAGGATCGGCACGCCCCTGGCCTGCAACCCCGCCTTGACCCGGTACAGGGCCTGAGCCAGGAAGGCATCGCTGACGACGGCCAGCCGCAGCATCTGCGCCGCCGCGTCGCGCCGCGAGCGAAACGCGTGACGCTCGCCGCGGTGCATGGCGGTGACCCGGGCGTCCTCCAGCAGCGCCGGGACCACGCGAGGATGCCGGGCGCGAAGCGCCGCCCAGAACGAGGCTCGGTCCAGGCTCGCGGATCCCCCGGGCTGGTCATCCATCTGCGCCACGGTAGCCGACCGGCACCGACTGTCTACGCTTCAGCCGCGTGCCGGCCCCCGCTCTCCATGTGCAGCTCGAATGCGAGCTCCCGAGCGAACTGGCGGTGGGTCTGGGAACCGCGCTGTTCGTGTGTGGCTGGTGCGTGTGTCCGCAGCGGCCGATCCGAGGGCTCGAGTTCATCGTCGGCGGCCAGGCGCAGCCGGTGGCGGCGCACGGCATGCCTCGGCTGGACCCGTTTCGGGCCATGCACCCGACCCTCGATCCGTTTGCCACGGCTGGGCTGAACGCCGACCCGCGGTCAGACGAGGATCCGGGCCTGCACGGCTACCGGTCGGGCTTCTGGGGGATCGTCACGATCGCGCCGGGGCAGCTGCGTGAAGGGTGTGAGCTGGCTCTGCGGGCCGAGCTCGAGTCCGGCGAGTCCGCCGTGGCCCCTCTGGCCACCTTCGCGCCGCGCGCGCGCACTCCCGCCGCGTCGTTGAGGTGGCCGGCGCCCGAGGCCGGCGAGCCGGTGGCGATCGCGATGGCCACCCACAACCCTCCGCCCGACCTGTTCGAGGCTCAGCTCGCGTCGATCCGCGCCCAGACCCACGCAAACTGGGTGTGCGTGATCAGCGACGACTGCTCCAGCGAACAGTCGCTGGCGATGATCGAGCAGGCGATCGCCGGTGACCCGCGCTTTCTCGTGTCGCGCTCGCCGCGCCGGCTCGGCTTCTATCGCAACTTCGAGCGAGCCTTGGAGCTGGTCCCGGCCACCGCGCGCTTCGTCGCGCTGTCTGACCAGGACGATGTCTGGCGGCCGGACAAGCTCGCGGTGCTGCTCGGGGCCCTGGGCGACGCGCCGCTCGTCTACAGCGATGCCAGGGTGGTGGCCCGCGACGGGCGCGTGATCTCCGACACCTGGTGGGAGCGGCGGCGCAACAACCACGAGGATCTGCTGTCGCTGCTGGTGGCCAACGCGGTCACCGGGGCAGCGTCGCTGCTGCGGCGCGATCTGTTGGAGTACGCGCTCCCCTTCCCGCCCGCACAGTTCGCCCACTTCCACGATCACTGGCTCGGGCTGGTGGCCGCGTCGCTGGGGGAGGTCGCGTACGTGCCGCGCCCCCTCTACGACTACGTGCAGCACAGCCACGCGTCCCTCGGACACGCTGCGGCCAACCGGATGCTCTCGCTACGGGACCGACTGACCCACCAGCGGCCCGCACGCGAGCGGGTCCGGATGTGGCGCCTGCACTATTTCGCCGACGTCTGCCGGCTGCAGCAGTTCGCCACGATCCTGCTGCTGCGCTGTGGCGGCCGGATGACCAGAGCCAAGCGCCGCACGCTGGGTGGCTTCCTGGCTGCGGATGGGTCAGTCCGGCCGTTGCTGTCGCTGGCCGGCCGAGGCGCACGCGAGCTGCTGGGCCGGCCCGAAACCCTGGGGGCGGAATGGATGCTGTTGCACGCGTTCGCCTGGCGCCGACTGGTCGCGGCCAGTGCGCGGGACCGCCCGCAGGGCCGCCTGCGTCTGGATGCCCTGCCGCCGCCCTCGCTGATCGTGCAGCCGGGCCGGATCGGCCTGCCCGATAGCGCCGCCCAGATCTCGGGCAAGATCGCGCCGCTGCAGTGGGCCATCTCCGAGGACGCGCCGCGGCGGATCAACCTGCTGATCCCGACAATCGATCTGCAGCACTTCTTCGGCGGTTACATCGCCAAGTTCGCGCTGGCCCGGCGGCTGGCCGCCCGGGGCTGGCGGGTGCGGATCGTGACCGTCGATCCGGTCGGACCGCTGGCCGGGGACTGGCGGCGGCGGCTCGCCTCGTATCGAGGCCTGGAGCGCGTGTTTGACGAGGTCGAGGTGGCGTTTGGCCGCGAGTCAGCGGGGCTCGAGGTCAGCCCGCGCGACGGCTTCATCGCCACCACCTGGTGGACCGCCCACATCGCGGCCGATGCGGTCTCGTCGCTGCCGTCTGGGCGGTTTCTGTATCTGATCCAGGAGTACGAGCCGTTCACGTTTCCGATGGGCACCTACGCGGCGCTGGCCGCCGAGTCCTACACGTTTGACCAGTTCGCCTTGTTCTCCAGCGAGATGCTGCGCGACTACTTTCGCCGCCACTCGATCGGCGTCTACGCCGGCGGCGTCGCCGCCGGCGATCAGGCCTCGGCCTCGTTTGAGAACGCGATCACCGAAGTGCCGCCGACCTCAGCCGCCGAGCTGGCCGCGCGGCGCAGTCGCCGGCTGCTGTTCTACGCCCGCCCCGAACCGCACGCCGCGCGCAACATGTTCGAGCTCGGCGTGCTCGCGCTGTCCCGGGCCCTGGAGGATGGCTTGTTCGCCGACGGCTGGGAGCTCAACGGCGTCGGCTCGGTCGGGCAGGGTGACGCGATCCCGCTGGGCAACGGCAGGTCGCTGCGGCTGCGCTCGCGCCTGGACCAGGAGTCCTACGCCGATCTGCTGCGCGAGCACGACGTCGGGTTGGCGCTGATGTACACGCCCCACCCCAGCCTGGTTCCGATTGAGATGGCCGCCGCCGGGATGGTGACGGTCACGAGCGCGTTCGAGAACAAGACACCGGAGGCGATGGCGGCGATCTCGCCCAACCTGCGGGCCGTGGCGCCGACCGTTGACGGGGTGCTCGGCGGACTGACGCAGGCCGTCGCCGCCAGCCGGGATTTCGAGGCGCGGGCAACGGCCAGCCACGTGCGATGGAGCACGGGCTGGAGCCAGTCGTTCCCCGACGAGCTCCTGGATCGGATCGGCGGCGCTCTGTGGTCGCCCTGAGCCGCGCTCACTGCTGGCCGTGCGGGTCCAGCCGGCCGATGTTGGCGACCGCGCGTTCGATCGCCGCGTTGTCGTGGTGCAGCGCCACCCGGGCGAGCGTCACCCAGGCCTCGATGCTGTCGGGCTCGGCGGCGGTCACGCGCTCGATGATCCGTACTGCCACAGGCGGGTGGCCCTGCTCGAACGCCAGCTCCCCGCGCAGCAGATCCACGGTCCGGTCGGGATTGAGCACGGCGGCCGAGTTCAACAGCGAACTCGCACGGTGGGCCTGGGCCGCGGTCAGCGGCCCGGAATTGGCAAGCACCTGCGTGGCGCGGCTCGTGTCGATCGCCTGCAACGCACCGAGCCCGAACCAGGCGCACATCACCAGCGCCAACACGATCACGGTCACGCGGACGATCGGCATCGGGCAATGATCGCCGATCCCGCTCGTCGGACCACCGCTCCTGGCGTCTCGGTGGTGATCCCCAACTGGAACGGCCGCGGCTGGCTCGAGAGTTGTCTGGCATCGCTGGCGGCCCAGAAACTGACCCCTGCCGAGGTGATCGTGGTCGACAACGGCTCGACCGACGGCTCGGTCGATTACCTGCGCGACAGCCACCCACAGGTCGCGGTGCTCGCCTTGGATCGCAACACGGGGTTCGCCCATGCCGCCAACCTCGGGGTGGATCGCGCCGGCAACGACCTGGTCGCGCTGATCAATGCCGACGTCGTCCTCGAGCCCGACTGGCTGTTGCGCCTGGCGCTGGCTCTTGCGGACGATCCGAGCGCGGCATCGGCGGCCTGCAAGATGGTCTCGCTCGCTGACCCCTCGACGATCTACGACGCCGGCGATGTCCTGCGTCGCGACGGAGCCTGCGAGCAGCGCGGGCGGTTCACTCGAGACGATGGGAGGTTCGACGCTCCGGGCGAGGTCTTCGGTGCCTGCGCGGGAGCGGCCATGTACCGCCGTTGCGCAATCCGGCCCGAGGGTGGATTCGACGAGCGCTACTTCGCGTACCTCGAAGACGTCGACCTGGCGCTGCGGCTGCGGCTGGCAGGCTGGCGCTGCCTGTACGTGCCGGCGGTCGCGCGCCATGCGGGCGAGAGCAGTTCGCGCCAGCTTGCCGGCGGGCATCAGCGCCTGGTCACGCGCAACTACGTGGTGCTGGTCGCTCTGTGGTTTCCGCCCCGCTGGTTGCCGTACGTCGCCTACCGCCAGGCGGGGTGGCTGTGGCACGCCCTGCGGGGCGGCGCCCTCGGCGACCACCTGCGCGGCCTCCTCGCCGCGGCGCCACTGCTTCCAGGCGCCCTGCGCGACCGCCGCCGGCGCCGGCGCCGGCGCTACCCGGTGTCGTTGGAGGAGGCCGTCCCGTCCCGCCCGTTTCGCGGCCCACGCGCCGACGGATATCGCGGCCGCCGGGCCTGAACCGGCGCTCGTTACGCTGTCAGCGTGTCGTCGATCGTCGATGATCGCGCCGCGGCCGAGCGCGGCGCCTTGGGTCTGTGCGCATGGTGTGGCGTGCCCGCGCCCGCCGGGGTCGACGGCCTGTCTCGCTGCCCGGTCTGCGGGGCGGCCACCACCAGCCCCTGGCCCGGCGACGACGAGCTCGAGCAAGCCTACGGCGACTGGTACCGGCCGAGCGCTGGGCGCTTCTCCGGCGGCGGTGACCGGGTACTGAGCTTCTCCCGGGCCCGGCTGGCCCGGCGCCTGTCGCGGATCGCCCCGCCCGGCCCGGTGCTCGACGTCGGCGCCGGCGACGGGACCCTGATCCGGGCCGTACGGGCGCAGGGCCGCGAGGCGGTCGGCCTGGAGCGCGCCGCCATCAGCGATGATGTGCTGGAGTGCGAGATCACCGCCTTCGCTCAGCGTCCCGGCGAGTGGGCCGCGGTGGTCTTCTGGCACTCTCTGGAGCATCTGCGAGATCCGTCCGGAGCGCTTGACCGGGCCGCCGAGCTGTTGGAGCCCGAGGGCATCCTCGCGGTCGCGGTTCCCAACCTGAGCAGCTGGCAGGCACGCGTGTTCAGCCGCGACTGGTTTCACCTCGACCTGCCCCGCCACCTCGTCCACCTGCCGGTCTCGACTCTGGCCCACGGCATTCGCACGCGGGGCTTTGAGATCCAGCGCTGCAGTCACTGGCGCGGCGGGCAGATCCTGTTCGGCTGGCTCTACGGCCTGGTCCGAGCCCTGCCCGGCCACCCCGATCTGTACAGCGCGATCCGCCGCACGGGGGCTCAGGGCAAAGAGATGTCGGGCCGGCGCCGGGCCGCGGTCCTTGCGGCCGGGGTCGCGGTGGCGCCGGCGGCGGCCGCCCTGGCGGCGGCCGAGATCATTGCCGGCGCCGGCGGGACCGTCTATATCGAGGCGCGGCGGCTGTGATCACCGGCGAGCGGGTGACGACCGACGCCGGTGGCTTCAACCCCACCTTCCAGCGCCACGTCGCCGCCTACCGTTTGTGTGCGCCACTGCTCCCGGACGGGCGCGTGCTTGACCTGGGCTGCGGCGTCGGCCACTCCTACCGCGAGCTGGCGCCCCGGGTCAGCGTCGGTGTCGACCTTGACTCCGGCGCGCTGGACGAACAGGACCGCGAGACGGTGTGCGCAGACATGCGACGTTTGCCGCTCGAGGATCGATCGTTCGCCTCGGTGCTGTCGGTGCAGTCGATCGAGCACGTGCCTGATCCCGAGGCGGTTCTGTGCGAGATCGTTCGCGTGCTGCAGCATCCGGGCCGGGCACTGCTGGTCACGCCCAACCGTCTGACCTTCGGACGGCCCGATGAGATCATCGACCCCTATCACTACGTGGAATACGACTCGGTCCAGTTGCGGCGCCTGTGTCAGCCGTTCTTTGACCGGGTCGAGATCAAGGGCCTGGTCGGCTCGGAGCGTTACCGGGCGCTGGTGGCCGCCGAGCGTCACGAGCTCGACCGCCTGCTCGCGCGCGACCCACTGGCCCTGCGGCGGCTGATTCCCCGCCGCGCGCGGCAGCTCCTGTACGACTGGCGCCTGACCCGGGACCGGGCCACTCCGCGCCCGGGCGCGCTCGAGATCGGGCCCGAGGACTTTCTCCTGGTCGATGACTCGCCCGACGCGCTTGACCTGGTCGCGATCTGCGACCTCGTCTGAGCGTCGCGCCTCGCGCCTCGTCTACGGCATCAGCTTGCGCGTGCGCAGGATGCGATGGCGGTGCAGCACGAAGCGCACCGCCGTGCCCAGCGTCTTGATCCCGTAGACCATCGACTGGCCTGCCGAGGCGGACGAGGCCTCGGCGAAGTACCGGGTCTTGGCCGGGACCTCGATGATCCGAAAGCCGAAATGGATGGCCTGCATGACCATCTCGGAATCGAACACGAAGTCGATCGAGTTACGCAGGAATGGCACGGTCAACAGCAGCTCGCGCGAGTACGCGCGGTAGCCGGTGTGCAGTTCGGAGAAATGCGTGCCCAGGATCGCGTTCTCGATCATCGTCAGGCCGCGGTTGGCCAGGTACTTGTAGACCGGCATCCCGCTGCGTCGCCAGGCGCCGCGCTCGGCCAGGCGCGAGCCCAGCACCATGTCGGCCTCGCCGCGCAGAATCGGCTCGACCAGGTGCGGAATCAAGGCCGGTTCGTACTGGCCGTCGGGGTGCAGCATCACGACTACGTCGGCCCCCCGTTGCAGGGCCTCGAGGTAGCAGGTCTTCTGGTTGCCGCCATAGCCGACGTTGTGCGGGTGCCAGATCAGGTGCAGCGGCAGACGCCGGGCCACCTCGACCGTTTCATCGGTGGACTTGTCGTCGACCAAGATGATCTCGTCGACGACGGCCGTGGGGATCGCCGAGACGGTGTGCTCGAGCGTACGTGCGGCATTGCGCGCCGGCATCACCACGATCACCTTGGCGGCGGCGGCTGTCTGCGAGGCGGCAGGTTCGGAGTCGCTGTGCCCCGAGGTCTCGGCTTCCGGGACTCCCACTGGCCGGCGAAGGTTAGCTCAGCGATTGCGCGATCATCTGCCGCCGGTGAGCGCCGCTGCGCAAACAGTCTGGCGGGCGCGACGGCGCTTGTCCCCCGAGACGTGGGCGATGATCGCGATCGTCGCGGCCGTGATCGTCGCGAATCTGCCCTACCTGCTGGACCTCTTCGACATCAACCCGCTCGGCCCGCGCAGCGGGCTGGTGGCGACGTTGATCACCGGCCGCACCACCGGTCAGCCGACGCTCGACCCGAACAACGGCTTTGTCTCGCAGGCGCTCGGACACAGGTCGGTGCTCGACCTCGCGCACCTCAGCATCCCGTGGTGGAACCCGTACGAGGGCACCGGCGCGCCGCTCGCGGGCGAGATGCAGTCCGCGGCGCTGTTCCCGGCGACGCTCCTGACTGCGATCAGCAACGGCCAGCTCTACGAGGACATCTTGTTCGAGCTGATCGCGGGCCTTGCGACCTACAAGCTGCTGCGCCGCCTCGAGCTCGGGCGGCCCGCGAGCATCGCCGCCGGGATCGCGTTCGCGCTCAACGGAGCCTTCTCGTGGTTCAGTCACGCGCCCGTCAACCCGATCGCTTTCCTGCCGTTGCTGCTGCTCGGGATCGAGCTCGCCTACAGCGCTGCGCTCGAAGGCCGCCGCGGTGGCTGGTGGTTGATCGTGGTCGCGGGCACGCTGTCGCTGTACGCCGGCTTCCCCGAGGTCGCCTACATCGACACGCTGCTGGCGATCGCCTGGTTCGCCTGGCGCTGCGGCTGCGCTGGGCGCGAACGGGTGCGCGCGCTCGTCGCCAAGGGCGCCGCCGGGGGGTGCGTGGCGGCGCTGCTGTCCGCGCCGCTGTTGATCGCGATGGTCGACTACATCGGCCAGGCATACCTCGGCCACCACGGCAACGGCTTCTTCGGTTCGGGCCACATCCCAACTCGGGGGCTGCCCCAGGTCCTGCTTCCCTACATCTTCGGCCCGCTGTTCGACTACACCGACCCGAAGCTGACGCTGAGCGTGATCTGGGCATCGGTCGGCGGCTATCTGTCGACCGGGCTGCTGCTGTTCGCGACGTTTGGGCTGCTGTCCAAGGGCAGTCGCGCGCTGCGGCTGATCCTGCTGGCCTGGATCGTGCTCGCGCTCGCGCGGATGTACGGCACGCCGCCGGTGCTGGGCTCGATCCTCGGCGTGCTGCCGGGGATGTCGCGCGTCGTCTTCTACCGCTACGCGACCTCGTCGGTCGAGTTCGCGGCGATCGTGCTGGCGGCGCTCGGACTCGACGACCTGCTCGCCGCGCCGTTGCGAGCGCGCCGCGTCGCGGCAGTGACCGGGGCGCTGCTGCTGTTGATCGCCTTCGCCGCGGTCTGGGCCCACTCGCTGGCCGGGCAACTCGGGTCGAAGTTCGCCGGCCGCCCGTATTTCGCCGGGTCGATCGCGTGGGGGGTCGCGGTGCTGCTCGCCGGGGCCGCCGTCGTGCTGCTGCGAAGACCGCGAGCAAGGGTCTGGCTCGCGACGGCGCTCGTCGCGGCCGACGCGCTGGTCCTGTTCATGATCCCCGAGGCGGCCGCGCCGCGGGCGGTCCAGCTCGATCTGGCGCCCGTCTCGTTCCTGCAGCGCAACCTCGGGACGTCGCGCGCCTACACGTTCGGGCCGCTGGCTCCGAACTACGGCTCCTACTTCGGCGTCGGTCTGCTGAACATCAACGACCTGCCGGTCCCGAGCGCGTTCAATCGCTACATCCACGCACACCTCGACCCGTACTCGCCGCCGGCGGCGTTCGTCGGGACTCCGGGCGGGCGTGGCCTGTTTACGCCGAGCCCCGCCCAGGAGCTGATGCGCAACCTCAGCAGCTACCGGGGCGCTGCGGTCAAGTATGTGCTCGCTCCGGCCGGTCAGCTGCTTCCCCAGGGAGCAGACGGCCTACGGCTCGTGTTCCGCAGCCCGAGCACCTGGATCTACCGTCTCGCCGGCTCTGACCCCTACTTCACGGCCACGGGCGGTCGCTGCCGCGTGACCGCGAGCGGGCGCGAAGCCGCGCAGCTGAGCTGCGCCGCGCCCTCCGAGCTGATCCGAAGGGAGACCTACATGCCGGGTTGGAGCGCCGAAGTCGACGGTCACGCCGTTGCAGTGCGCGAGGTCGACGGCCTCTACCAGGAGGTGCCGGTCGGCGCCGGCGTCCATCGCGTCACGTTCGGATTCGCGCCGCCTCACATCGAGTTGGGCGTGCTGGCGCTGATCGCCGGGCTCGTCGCCTGGGTGGCGTCGGGCATCTACAACCGCCGGCGCTCGCGCGCCGGTTAGCCGGTTCGCTTGCGCGCCCGAGCCAGCTTCTGGCGCGCGGTCGCGTCGAGCACGAGCTTTCGCAGGCGGACGGCTCCCGGGGTCACCTCGACGCATTCGTCCTCGCGTAGGAACTCGAGCGCCTGGTCGAGCGACAGCTCCCGCTTCGGCACCAGCCGCACCAGCTCGTCGGCGGTCGAGGAGCGCATGTTGGTCAGGTGCTTCTCCTTCGTCGCGTTGACGTCGAGATCCTCGGCCCGAGAGCTCTCGCCGACGATCATCCCCTCATAGACCTCGTCGCCGGGGCCGACGAACATCGAGCCGCGCTCCTGCAGGTTGAACAGCGCGAATGCGGCGACCATGCCGCGCCGGTCGGCGACCAGCGACCCGCTCGGGCGCGTGCGAAGCTCGCCGTGCCACGGCTCCCAGCGGTCGAACACGTGGTGCACGAGGCCGGTGCCGCGGGTCTCCGTCAGGAACTCGGTGCGAAACCCGATCAGCCCCCGCGCCGGAACCAGGTACTCCATCCGAACCCACCCGGTGCCGTGGTTGATCATCTGCTCCATCCGCCCCTTGCGAAGCGCCAACAGCTGCGTGGTCACCCCGACGTACTCCTCCGGGACGTCGACGCTCATCCGCTCGACCGGTTCATATTGAGTGCCATCGATCTCGCGGGTCACGACTTGCGGCTTGCCGACGGTCAGCTCAAAACCCTCGCGGCGCATCAGCTCGACCAGCACCGCCAACGCCAGCTCGCCGCGGCCCTGGACCTCCCACACCTCGGGGCGCTCGGTCGGCGCGACCCGCAGCGAGACGTTGCCGACCAGCTCGCGGTCGAGGCGGGCCTTGAGCTGGCTGGCGGTCAGCTTGTCGCCGTCCTGGCCGGCGAGCGGCGCGTCGTTGATCCCGATCGTGACGCTCAGCGACGGCTCGTCGACCGTGATCGCCGGGAGTGGCCGCGGATCGTCGGCATCGGCGAGCGTGTCGCCGATCGTGATCTCGGCGATCCCGGCGAGCGAGATGATCTCGCCCGCCGCAGCCACGTCCGCGGGCACGCGATCGAGTGCCTCGGTCACGTACAGCTCCGTGACCTTGACCTCCTCGACGGTGCCGGCGACCCGGCACCAGGCGATCGTCTGACCGCGGGCGATCGTCCCGTGCCTGATTCGGCAGATCGCGAGCCGCCCCACGTACGGCGACGCGTCGAGATTGGTGACGTGCGCTTGCAGCGGGTGCTCGGGGTCGTAGCTCGGAGCCGGCACGTGCTCGACCAGCAGCTCGAGCAGCGGCTGCAGGTCGGTCCCCGGCACGTTTGGATCGAGCGACGCCTGGCCCGCCTTGGCGTTCGTGTAAACGATCGGGAACTCGATCTGCGACTCGTCGGCATCGAGGTCGAGGAACAGCTCGTACACCTCGTCGACGACCTCGTCGATCCGCGCGTCGGGCCGGTCGATCTTGTTGATCACGAGGATCACCGGGAGCCGTGCCTCGAGCGCCTTGCGGAGCACGAACCGGGTCTGCGGCAGCGGACCCTCACTGGCGTCGACCAGCAGCAGCACCCCGTCGACCATCGTCAGCCCGCGCTCGACCTCGCCCCCGAAGTCCGCATGGCCCGGCGTGTCGACGATGTTCAGCTTGACACCGCCGTACCGCACGGCCGTGTTCTTGGCGAGGATCGTGATCCCCTTCTCGCGCTCGAGGTCCATCGAGTCGAGCACTCGATCCTGCACGGACTCGTTCGTGCGGAACGCGCCCGACTGCCACAGCAGCGCATCGACCAGCGTCGTCTTGCCGTGGTCGACATGGGCGATGATCGCGATGTTGCGTAGGTCCTGACGCGTGGCCATCGCGTCTGACGATAGAAGGCTGCGGATTTGCGGCGATGGAAGGCTGCGGACTTGCGGCAATAGAAGGCTGCGGACTTGCGGCGAGACCCCCCGCCTGCGCGCTAGTCGAGCTTGTCGGGCTCGCCGGCCTGCACCGGAGCGCTCGCGCGCTCGCCGGGCGGCGCCTCAGCCACCTCCGGCTCCCCCGCCTCGATCTCCGGCGCCTGGATCGGGCCGGTTTCGATCCGTCGTGGCTTGGCGTGGGGTTCGGCGCCGTTGGCGGACGTGTGTCCGTCGCCGCCGATCGCATCGAGGACGGGGCGGATCAGGTCGATCGGCATCGGGAAGACAACGGTCGAGTTCTGGTTGACGCCGATCTCGCGGAGGGTCTGCAGGTAGCGCAGCTGGAGCGTGACCGGGTTCACGCCGATCACGTCCGCCGCCTCGGCGAGCTTGGCGGCGGCCTGGAACTCGCCCTCGGCGTTGATGATCTTGGCGCGGCGCTCGCGCTCGGCCTCGGCCTGGCGCGCGATCGCGTGCTGCATGCGCTCGGGGATCTCGACGTCCTTGATCTCGACAGTCGTGACCTTGATCCCCCAGGGCTCGGTCTGGGCGTCGATCACGTGCTGGAGGCCCTCGTTGAGCCGCTCGCGCTCGGACAACAGCGTGTCGAGGTCGGCACCGCCGAGGACCGAGCGCAGCGTCGTCTGCGCGATCTGAAGCGTGGCGGTGTGGAAGTTCTCGACCTGGGTGATCGCGCTGCCGGGATCGACGACGCGGTAGTAGGCGACGGCGGTCACGCGGGCAGGGATGTTGTCGCGGGTGATGATCTCCTGGGCCGGGACGGTCAGCGTGACGGTTCGTAGGCTGACGCGCACCATCCGGTCGATCGTCGGCAGCAGCAGCACCAGCCCCGGACCGCGGCCCTCGACGAGCCGGCCCAGACGGAAGACGACACCGCGCTCGTACTCGCGCAGTACGCGAACGGATGCGCCGGCCGCGGTCGCCGCGATCACGAGCAGCACCAGCAGGACGATCAAGATCACCATGGACTCAACTCCCATTCCTCTGCTCGGCGGACGCCGAGCGTAAGCCCGTTGAGCCGCTCGACCACGACCTGGTCGCCCGGATGGAGGTCGGGCTCCTCCTCCTCATCCGGTCCCCACGAGCGGCGGGCGCGCCACAGCGCGCCGTCGAGTAGCACCTTGCCGGTCGGCTCTACCCAGCTCTGGACGACGCCGACGTGGCCGATCAGGCCTTCGGGACCGGCCCTGATCGGCTTCCGGCGTACGGCCATGCCCTTGCGCAGGGTCAGCAGTAGCGCGCCCGCGCCGGCACCGGCGAGCAGCAGACCGGCCACGATCCCGACGATCAAGCCGGCCCCGAGGCCACTGATTGCGAGCACCGCGCCCACGCCCAGCGCGATCACTCCAGGGCCGCCGAGGACGCCCAGCGTCGGCACGTGGGCCTCGACCAGGATCGCTATCGCTCCGATCACCAATAGGGCGATACCAAGAGCGGTCATGGACCAATCGTACGCCTTTGGCTTCGGGCCACCGACGATCTTCACGAACGCGACAGGCGCTCCCGGTGTAATCCCGTGGATCGCTGCACACACGAAGGAGACGAAATGCCGGTCGGCAAGGCAAGAGCAGCACACCGGGAGGGCGCGGGCGAGGAGTTTCGCTTCGTCGTCCCTTGCTTCACCCAGATCGACGAACCGGGTATCAAGCAGCATCTCGAGCGAGACCACTTCTTCTGGCTGGACCTGACCGGGCCGAGTCCCGAGGAGCTCCACCGGCTCGGGCAGATCTTCAACTTCCATCCGCTGGCGATGGAGGACACCGAGCAGTTCGGCCAGCGCCCGAAGCTCGACAACTACGGCGACACGATCTTCCTCGTCTTCTATGGAGCTGCCCTGGACGAAGACGGTCGCCAGCAGCTGTGCGAGGTGCACCTGTTCCTGTCAGGCCAGTTTCTGATCACCGTGCATCGGGTGCCGCTACCGACGCTCGACCAGCAGCGCGAGCAGCTCCACGGTCGCATGCTCCACAGCGAGCAGTTCCTGATCTACCGTGTGCTCGACGCGCTCACGGACAGCTTCTTCCCGCTCCTGTCCGAGATGGACGACGAGATCGACTCGCTCGAGTCGGCGATGCTCGACACCCCCACCAACGCCCAGCTCGAGCGCCTGTTCACGCTCAAGCGCCGCCTGGTCGCGATGCGAAAGGTGATCACCCCGCAGCGTGACCTGTTCGCGCGCTCGATCGACCAGCTCGCCGAGCTGCCGGGGTTGCAGCTCGACGAACGCGACTACTTCCGCGACGTCTACGACCACCTGATCCGGATCAGCGACCTGATCGACTCCTATCGCGATCTCCTGTCGGGCGCCACCGATCTGTACCTCTCGACGGTCGGCAACCGCCAGAACGCGGTGATGAAGCAGCTGACCGTGATCGCGACGGTGTTCCTGCCGCTCGGCTTCATCACCGGCTTCTTCGGCATGAACTTCGGCTACCTCGTCACGCATCTGATCAGGGACACCTGGACGTTCTGGGTGATCGGCGTCGGCAGTATGGTCGCGACCGGGATCGCGCTGATCATGTACTTCCGGCGCCAGGGTTGGGTGTAGGCAGGGGCTCCTGGTTGAGAGCTGGTCGCAAGGGGCGGGTCGGGGCGGGTCGGAAGGCCGCGGTGAGCCGGTCCCAAGGAGCGGGTCGGGCGCGGAGAGCCGGCATAACCTCGCAACAAGCGCGCCACGAGCGCGGCGGGCGAGTTTGAGTCTGTCCACCAGACCCGAATCGCCATCCTCGCGCCGCCAGGTTCGGTTTGCGAGGTTTCTCACGCCTCCCGCCCGGCACACGGCCGCGCACCCAGCATCCCGGGTGGGCGAATCTGACGGACCGATGTCCTGAGCAGAGGCGCTTCGCCGCGAAGCGCCGACAGCGCCCGCGGGCCCCCGGGGCGGGCGGCAGCTCATCCGTTCGCGGTCGCGATTACTGTTGCCGAGGTGCTCGTATCACCAAGCGGATCCCGCCACAGCGAGCGGCTCGTGGTCGGAGGGCGCCTGCGCCGGGGCGCCGCGGTGTTCGGCGTTGGCCTCGCCGCCGCCGGCCTGGCGCTGACGCTGAGCGCCGGCAAGCATGCGACCGCGCCGGCGCTGGCTGTCGTGCCGTTCCCGGGAACGCCCGACGCCTCGGCGCGCTCCCAGATCACGTTCACGACCCTGTCCCCCTCGCAGCTTCGCTCGGTGACGGTCGATGGCTCAGACAGCGGCGAGCACCGCGGTCATCTGAGCGCGCTCCCCGATCGTCGCGGCACCGCGTTCGTTCCCGACCGGCCGTTCGCCGCGGGCGAGCACGTGACCGTGCACGCGAACGTCTCGAGCCCGCAGGCGGCACGAGCGGCCAGCGGCTCGAGCACGCGTCAACTGAGCTTCACGTTCACGGTCGCGATCACACCCAGGCGGCATCGCGCCGCCGCCGGCGCCGACGCCGTCTCGCCGCTGGTATCGACCCAGGCCTTTCACTCGCGCCCCGACTTGCGCCCCCCGGTCGTGACGGTCAAGACCGCCGACGCCGATCCCAACTCCGGGGACGTCTTTCTCGATGCCCAGCAGGCGGCCCAGAACGGGCCGATGATCCTCGACGGCCAGGGGCGCCTGGTCTGGTTTCACCCGCTGCCGGGCAACGAGCTCGCGCTCGACCTCCGCAAGCAGACCTACCGCGGTCAATCGGTGCTGACCTACTGGCAGGGGCAGTTCGTCGGCGGCCACGGCGTCGGCGCGGACGTGATCCTCGACCGCTCGTATCGGCCGATCGCGACCGTTCACGCCGCCGAGGGCTATCACGCCGACCTGCACGAGTTCCTGCTGACGCCGCGGGGGACCGCGCTGATCACCGCCTACGAGCCGATCCATGCCGATCTCAGCTCGGTCGGAGGGCCACGGCATGGGACTGTGCTCGACGGGATCGTCCAGGAGATCGACGTCCGGACCGGAGGGCTGTTGTGGGAATGGCACGCGCTCGGCCACGTGCCCCTGAACGCGAGCTACAACCAGCGCGTCCAGCGCGGTCCATACGACTTCTTCCACATCAACTCGGTCCAGGAGCTGCCCGACGGCGACCTGCTGATCTCGGCGCGCGACACCTGGGCGGTCTACCTGGTCAGCCGCCGTACCGGCCGGATCCTGTGGCAGCTCGGCGGCAAGGGCTCCGACTTCAAGATGGGTGCCGGCACGCAGTTCGAATGGCAGCACGACGTGCGCATGCTTCCCGATGGGACCGTCACGATGTTCGACAACGCCGACACTCCCAAGGAGGAGAGCCAGTCGCGTGCGCTCGAGCTGACGCTCGACACGAAGGACATGACCACGAAGCTCGCCCGCAGCTATACCCACACGCCGCCGGTGCTGGCGGGCAGCCAGGGCAACCTCCAGCTGCTGCCCAACGGCAACGCGTTCGTCGGCTGGGGCTCTGAGCCCGACTTCTCCGAGTACACCCGGAGCGGCGAGCAGATCTTCAGCGCCCGGTGGCCGCGACCGGTGCAGTCCTACCGCGCTTATCGTGCGCAGTGGCACGCGCGCCCGGCGGATCCGCCCGCGGTCGCGGTGGCTGCAGCGCCCACCGGCGCGGTGACAGCGTTCGCGAGCTGGAACGGAGCCACCGACGTGGCGCGCTGGCAGCTGCTGGCGGGGCCTGCGCCGACCGACCTCTCTCCCGCCGGCGATGTCGCCGCGACCGGCTTCGAGACCGCGATCCCGGCGGCCACGACGCAGCCCTATCTCGCGGCGCGAGCGCTCGACAGCTCGGGACAGGTGCTCGGCACCTCGCCGGCGATCCCGCGCTGACGCGTGCGAGCTCCGCGATTGATCCATCCTCGGGGCGGCGTCGTATAGAGATCGGCAGGTGCGGCTGCGCGCGACCTGATCCAATGCCGACCCAGAGGACCTTGTTCTTTCAAACATCGATTGGCTCGAGGAGCGGCGATCTTCGATCGCTCGCCGACGAAGACCTGATGCACCGCGTCTACGACGGCGACGCCCGCGCGTTCGAGGTGATCTTCGACCGCCACTCGGGAGTGGCGTTCTCGCTCGCCTACAGGATGTGCGGACGGCGGACGATGGCCGAGGATGTCGTGCAGGAGGCGTTCCTGTCGTTGTGGCGTAGCGGCGCTCGCTACGACCGAGCGCGGGGGAGCGTGCGCTCTTGGGTGCTCGGCGTCGTCCACAACCGAGCTGTCGACGCCTTCCGTCGCGGAGCCGTGAAGCAGGGTCGCGATGTGGCCGACGAGGGCTTGGCCGAGCAGCTGGTCGCTCCCGAGCGAACGGACACGGAGGTCGAGCGCCGCGAGGAGGCGCATCAGGTCCGGCACGCGCTCGACGGCTTGCCCGATGACCAGCGGCAGGTGATCGAGCTGGCGTACTTCGGCGGGTTCACACACAGTCAGATCGCGAAGATGCTCGAGCTTCCGGCGGGGACCGTGAAGGGCAGGATGAGGCTGGGGTTGACGAAGATGCGCATGGCCCTTGGTGATCCAGGCGGGGTCGTGCTATGACGGAGGCGAATTCGATGTCTGAGAACCGCGATTGCGGCGGCGATGCCGCGGCGTACGTGCTGGGCGCGCTCGACCACGAAGAGGCGCGGGCGTTCAGGGCACACTTGGAGAGTTGTGTCGTCTGCCGTGACGAGGTGGCGGCGTTGCGCCCGGTCGCGGATGCGCTGCCGATGGCTGCACCGCAGTACCCGGCTTCCCGAGCGCTGCGCCGGCGCGTGCTGCGCACGGTCGCGGCCGAGCCGAAGGGGGAGGGGGCTCCGGCACGGCGCCGCTGGCGGCTGCCGGCGGTCGCGCTGCCGCGACCGAGCGTCCTCGCCGGCGGTCTTGCGGCGGTCGTGGTCGCCGTCTTCGCGGGGGTCGAGATCGGCTCGTCGGGCTCGAGCTCGACGCGGGTGATCGATGCCAGCGTCGGCAGCGCCGAGGTGCGTGTGTCCGGCAGCCACGCCGAGCTCGTCGTGCACCACCTCCCGGCGCCGCCGGCCGGCCACGTCTACGAGATGTGGCTCCAGCGGGGCCAGCAGCCACCGTCGCCGACCAGCACCCTGTTCACCGTGACACGCAACGGCACCAGCGATGTGGGGGTGCCCGGCAGCGTCAGCGGCGTCAGCCGGCTGATGGTCACCGCCGAGCCGGCGGGGGGCAGCCTCAAACCGACGAGCACGCCCGTGATCGTCGCGCCGCTCAGCTGACCAGCCGCACGCAAACAACGGTCACGGACTCGTAGTTCCCCGAAGCCTGTCTGCGGTGCGGGGCGGTTGGGTCTCGCTCCGCAGCGTGTCACGGTGGCACGAAGCCAATTCGACGTGAGGTTGTGGTGCTGTGTCTTTGATCGAGGTTCAAAGGGGGCTCGATCGGGAGAGCTTGGAGTTCACGCTCGAATCAGTTGCCGAGTTCGCGCATCGCGAGCTCCCTGAGAAGCTGCTGATCGAGCTCGACGACCGAGACGAGGTCCCCGAGGAGCTCGTACGGAGGATGTGCGGCGAGGAGCTCGGCGTTCAGCTGGTGTTCCTGTCCGAAGCGCACGGAGGCATGGGCGGTTCCGCGAGCGACGTGTATCGCGTCTGCGAGCTCGTCGCCGGCATCGACCTTGGGATCGCGACGTCGGTCCTCGCGACATCGCTCGGCAGCGACCCGATCCGGGTCGGCGGCACGCCCGAGCAACAGGCCCACTGGCTGGGACGAATCGCGAGCGAGGGAATCCTGATGGCATACGGCGCGACCGAGCCGGACGCCGGCTCGGACCTCGCCGCGCTGAGGACGACGGCCACGCCGGTAGTGGAGAACGGGTCGACCGTCGGTTACCGGCTGAACGGAGCCAAGCAGTGGATCTCCAACGGCGGTATCGCCGACGCCGTTACCGTCCTCGCGCTGGCGCCGGGCGGCCCCACCTGGTTCGTGGTCGATGGCGGTGCCGCCGGCCTGACCCACGGCGATCCGGAGAACAAGCACGGTATTCGTCTGAGCAACACGGCCGCGCTGTTCCTCGAAGACGTTCACGTCACGACCGACAGGGTCATCGGCGGCGTCGAGGGCCAGGGGCTGGTCCAGGCTCAGCAGGTGTTCGGCTACACGCGGCTGATGGTGGCGGCGTTCGGCCTCGGAGCCGGCTGGGCGGCGCTCGACCGTGCCGTCCCGTACTCGCGCGAGCGGATCCAGGCGGGCGGCCCGCTGTCCGAGAAGCAGGGATACACGCACAAGCTGATCGTGCCCCACGTGGTCCGGCTCGAGGCCGCTCGCGCGGCGATCGAGGAGACCGCGGCGCGGATCGACGCGGGCGAGGGCTCGCTCAGCACCGAGGGTGCGATCGCCAAGTACCTCGCGAGCGAGGCCGGCAACGCGGCGGCCGACGCCGCGATCCAGGCGCTCGGCGGCTACGGCTACACGCACGAGTACATGGTCGAGAAGATCAAGCGCGACGTCCGCATCACCACGATCTATGAGGGCACTTCCGAGATCATGGAGATGACGGTCGCGCGCGATCGCTGGCAGCAGCACCTCAAGACCCGCGGCGAGCACTATCACGACTGCGCGCGCGAGCTCGAGCGGCTGGGTGCCGAGTGCCCGGCGGTCGGCGCCGAGGCCACGGCGCTCGCCATGCACGCTCTGGCGGAGCTGTTCGAGGCATGCCGCGTCGGGCGGCTGACCCGCCATCAGCACGTGTTGCTGCGGCTCGGGCAGCTGGCCGCGCTCGCGGAAGGTGCCGGCGCGCTCGCGCGTCGGGCTGCCGCCGCCGCGGACGGAGCACTGTCAGATAAGGCATCCCGGCGGTTCGGGGCGCGGGAGCTGGCGGCGATCAGCCGAGTCAACGCCAGGGACGTGGCGTTGACGATCGGCACGGAGGCCATCCGCTGGATTGCAGGGGCCGACGCGGCGGTGGGCGAGACGCTCACCGACCGGCTCGGGCTAGCTGCGATCCATACAGCGCAGGCCGGCCTGCTGGCCGACCTCGATGAGGTCTCCGATGCCGCGTACGCCCGGCATTAGCGGCGATCGCCCAACGTTGAGGAGGACGAGATGAGCAGTCAGCAAGCTGTCGCGATCATCGGCGTTGGGGCGATCCTCCCCGACGCCCGCGATGCCCAGACGTTCTGGGACAACGTTCGCGACGGCCGGTACTCGATCAGCGAGGTCGATCGCGAACGTTGGGATCCCGCGCTGTACTACGACCCCGATCCGCATCGGCCCGAGAAGACCTACTCGAAGATCGGCGGCTGGGTGCGCGACTGGGATTGGGACCCGTTGGGTTGGAAGCTGCCGATGCCGCCGAAGGTCTCGGACGCGATGGACGACACGCAGAAGTGGGCAGTTGCGTGCACGCGGATGGCGCTTGCCGACGCCGGCTGGCCTGAGCGCCCGCTCGCGCTCGATCGAACCGCGGTGATCCTCGGCAACGCGATGGCGGGCGAGAGGCACTATCTGACCGTCCTGCGGATCAGCTTTCCCGAGCTCGCGGGCGCGCTCGAGCGCGCCGACAGCTTCGCCGCCCTCCCGGCCGACGTCCGCGCCCAAATCGAGCGCGAGCTGCGCCAGAACTTCGAGGCCCGGTTGCCGGCGGTCACCGAGGACACGATGCCCGGGGAGCTCGGCAACTGCATCGCGGGGCGGATCGCCAACCTCTTCAACCTGCACGGGCCGAACTACACGGTCGATGCCGCGTGCGCGTCCGCGCTGGCGGCGATGGGCGCCGCCGCCGACGGGCTTGCGGCCGGGGAGTTCGACGTCGCGATCACCGGCGGTGTCGATCGCAACATGGGCGCCTCCACGTTCACCAAGTTCTGCGCGATCGGAGCGCTGTCGCCAACGGGCACCCGGCCGTACGCCGATGGCGCCGACGGCTTCGTGATGGGGGAGGGCGCGGCCCTGTTCGTCGTCAAGCGCCTCGCGGACGCGATCCGGGACGAGGATCACATCTACGCGGTCGTGCGCGGCATCGGCAGCGCCAGCGACGGCAGGGGGAAGGGCATCACCGCGCCCAACCCGGTCGGACAGCGGCTGGCCGTCGAGCGCGCCTGGCGGGCTGCCGGGATGTCGCCTTCGGAGTGTTCGATGGTCGAGGGCCACGGGACCTCGACACGGGTCGGCGACGTGGTCGAGGTCACCAGCCTCGGCGAAGCCTTCGCGAGTGCCAAGCTGACGCCCGGATCGATCGCGCTCGGCTCGGTCAAGTCGAACATCGGGCATCTCAAGGCAGCCGCCGGGGCCGCCGGGATGCTCAAAGCGACGCTCGCTCTGCGCGACAGGGTCCTGCCCCCCAGCCTCAATTTCGAGCGGCCCAATCCAAACGTCGACTGGGCCGGGTCGCCTTTTGCCGTGAACACCGAGATGCGCGACTGGAACGTCGCTGCCGGCCGATCTCGAGTCGCGGGCGTCAGCGCCTTCGGCTTCGGCGGCACCAACTTCCACATCGTGATGGAGGAGTACATGCCCGAGCACAACAAGACCAACGGCCACCGGGCGCTGATCGCCCGCGCCGGCCCACCCGAGTCGGCCCCGGCCGCGGCTTCTGCGCCCGTGACGCCCGCTCCCGGCGCCCCGGTGCCACCCGCACCCACCTCCGCGAAGCCGCCGCTGCGCGGCGCGCTGGTGCTCGGAGCCGGCAATCCGGAGGCGCTCGGCCAGGCACTCGAGGACGCGCTCGAACGCTGCCGTGATGGCCGGGAGCTGCCGTCGGCGCCGCCGAGCGCGCAGACGCTGCGCTCGGCCGAGCGGATCGCGATCGATTACGCCGACCGGGACGATCTGCGCGGCAAGATCGAGACGGCGCTCCGCTTGATGCAGTCAGGCAACGACGCCGCATGGGTTGCGCTGCGCGCCCGCGGCATCCACCGCGGCAGCGGCCAGCCGGGCAAGGTCGCGTTTCTTTACACCGGGCAGGGCTCGCAGTACGCGAACATGCTGGCCGATCTGTGCCGGCAGGAGCCGGTCGTGCACGAGCTGTTCGACGAGGCCGACGCGATCATGGCGCCGCTGCTCGACGGCCGTCGCCTGTCGGAGATCGTGTTCGCCGATCGAGCCGACGCCGACGCGCTAGCGCGCGCGGAGAGCGAGCTGCGGCGCACGGAGATCACCCAGCCGGCTGTGCTGACGGTCGACATCGCCCTGACCCGGCTGCTGGATCAGTACGGGATCGCGCCCGACATGGTGATGGGCCACTCGCTCGGCGAGTACGCCGCGCTGGTCGCCGCCGGGGCGCTGTCATTCGAGGCGGCGCTCGAGGCGGTCAGCGCCCGCGGGCGAGAGATGGCGAGCATCCACACCGGCGATCCCGGCGCGATGGCAGCCGTGATGGCGCCGCCGGACGAGGTTCGCGAGGTGATCGACTCGATCGACGGCTACGTCGTGTTGGCCAACATCAACTCGACCCACCAGGTCGTCCTCGGCGGCGCGACCGAGCCGGTCGGCGACGCGGTCAAGGCCCTGCAGGAGCGGGGTCACACCGCGATCCCGCTGCCCGTCAGCCACGCCTTCCACACGGAGATCGTCGCGCCCGCCAGCGATCCGCTTCGGGCGGCGCTGAAGCGGCTAGGCCTGCGGCCCCCGCAGCTGCCGGTCGTTGCCAACGTGACCGGCGAGCTGTACCCGACGAGCGAGCTCGAGATGCTCGACATCCTCGCGCGCCAGGTCGCGGCTCCGGTGCAGTTCGAAAAGGGGCTGCGAACGCTGTACGAGCAAGGCGCGCGGATCTTCGTCGAGACCGGGCCGAAGCACGCCCTGCAGGGGTTCGCGTCCGATGTCCTCGGCGATGACGCGATCCTCAGTCTCGCCACGAACCATCCCAAGCAGGGCGACGTGCCGTCGTTCAACAGCGCCCTGTGTGGCCTGTGGGCGGCGGGGCTCGGGGCTCCTCGCGAGTCCGCGAGCGAGCAGCCGTCCGACCCGGCCGACGAGCTGACGAGACTGTTCGAGGACTTCGTCGCACGCGGTCGCCGCCTGATCGCCCGCCAGGCGGGCGAGGGCGGCCCGGCGCCCGAGGCGGGCAGCGAGCCGGTCGTCATCACCGGAGCGGCACTCGGCCTCCCCGGGGCGGAGCGCCTGTTCGACGACGCCAATCTGGCGCGGCTGCTCGACGGTCAGCAGGGAATCGACGTGATCCCCGCACGGCTGCGCCAGGAGATGCTCGACAAGCACGTGACCCGGCTGGTGAAGGGCGATGACGGAAGCGCGTCGTTCGAGACGATTGACCGGCTCGAGGCCGTGATCAAGCTCGCCGCCCGCGCGGGCAGCTTCGACCTCGCCGCCGAGTTCGGCGTCGACGATGAGCGGCTGGCGGCCCTCGGCCACGACACGCAGCTCGCGATCGCGGCAGGGATCGACGCACTCCGGGATGCCGGCATCCCACTTGTTCTTCGCTACAAGACGACGACCACGGGCACACGGCTGCCCGAGCGGTGGTCGCTGCCCGACGAGCTGCGCGACGACACGGGCGTGATCTTCGCCTCGGCGTTCCCCGGCCTCGAGGAGATGACGTCCGAGGTCGAGCGCTGCACGGTTCACCGGATGCGGATCCAACGCCTCGAGGCGCTGCGCTCGCTGCACGTCCGGATGCTCGATCACGAGGGCACCGACTCGGTCGTGCTCGCCGAAGTCGAGCGCCGCATCCACGAATGCGAGCACGAGCTCGAGCAGGAGCCCTACGTGTTCGATCGCCGCTTCCTGTTCCGGGTGCTGTCGATGGGTCATTCGCAGCTCGCCGAGTTGATCGGCGCCCGCGGCCCCAACACTCAGGTCAACTCGGCCTGCGCGAGCACCACCCAGGCGGTCGCGCTGGCCGAGGACTGGATCCATGCCGGTCGTTGCCGGAGGGTGCTGATCGTGGCCGCCGACGACGCCACCTCGGACACGATGATGGGATGGATCGGGGCCGGGTTCCTCGCTTCAGGCGCCGCCGCGACCGACGAGGTCGTCGCCGATGCGGCGCTGCCGTTCGATGCCCGCCGCCACGGGATGATCATCGGCATGGGCGCTGCGGGGATCGTCGTCGAGAGCGCCGAGTCGGCGCGCGAGCGGGCGCTGACGCCGATCTGCGAGGTCCTCGGGTCGGTCACCGCCAACTCCGCCTTCCACGGCACCCGTCTCGACGTCCAGCACATCGGCTCCGTGATGGAGAGGCTGATCCAGCAGGCCGAGCGCCGCGGCATCCGCCGCGCGGAGATCGCGCCCGAGACGATGTTCGTCTCGCACGAGACCTACACGCCGGCGCGCGGCGGAAGCGCGTCGGCCGAGATCCATGCGCTGCGCGAGGTGTTCGGCGCTGCCGCCGACAGCATCGTGATCGCCAACACGAAGGGCTTCACCGGCCATCCGATGGGCGTCGGACTCGAGGACGTGCTGGCCGTCAAGGCGCTCGAGACAGGGGTTGTCCCGCCCGTGCCGAACTTCCGCGATCCCGATCCCGAGCTCGGGGAGCTGCACCTGTCGACCGGCGGCGCGTATCCGATCCGCTACGCCCTGCGGCTGGCCGCGGGGTTCGGATCCCAGATCGCGATGCTGCTGCTGCGGTGGACACCTGTCGCCGACGGGAGCCGCCGCAGCGTCGATCAGCTCGGGTTCGACTACCGGATCGCCGACCGCGAGGCATGGACGGCGTGGCTGCGCCGGATCAGCGGCGACCAGCAGCCACAGCTCGAGGTCGTCCAGCGTCGGCTGCGGTTCGTCGATCGCGGCGCGGCAGCGGTGCGCGAGCCGGTCCGGCCCGTGGTCGCCCCCGCGGCTGTCGTCCACGAGCCCGCCGCGACCCCCGCGCCCGCGTCCGCGGCGGAGCCCGAGCCCGCGGCCGCGTCGGAGCCTGAGCCTGCCGCGGCCGCTGAGCCTGTTCCTGCCGCTGTGCCGGCGGCTGCTTCTGATGAGTCTGGGGTTGATGGTGTTGAGGCGGCGGTGTTGGCGGTGGTTGCGGAGCAGACGGGTTATCCGACGGATTTGCTTGATCTGGATTTGGATCTGGAGGCGGATCTGGGGATCGATACGGTCAAGCAGGCGGAGGTGTTCGCGTCGATTCGTGAGGCGTATGGGATCGAGCGTGATGATTCGTTGAAGTTGCGGGACTATCCGACGCTTGCGCACGTGGTCGGGTTTGTCCACGACCGCTGCGGTACGGCTGACACGGCTGACACCACGACCCCGGCCGTCGTCCCCGCACCGGCCCCTGAGCCCGCGCCGGCCGCTGAGCCTGTTCCTGCCGCTGTGCCGGCGGCTGCTTCTGATGAGTCTGGGGTTGATGGTGTTGAGGCGGCGGTGTTGGCGGTGGTTGCGGAGCAGACGGGTTATCCGACGGATTTGCTTGATCTGGATTTGGATCTGGAGGCGGATCTGGGGATCGATACGGTCAAGCAGGCGGAGGTGTTCGCGTCGATTCGTGAGGCGTATGGGATCGAGCGTGATGATTCGTTGAAGTTGCGGGACTATCCGACGCTTGCGCACGTGGTCGGGTTTGTCCACGACCGCTGCGGTACGGCTGACACGGCTGACACCACGACCCCGGCCGTCGTCGCCCGCACCGGCCCCCGGAGCCCGCGCCGGCCGCTGAGCCTGCTCCTGCCGCTGTGCCGGCGGCTGCTTCTGATGAGTCTGGGGTTGATGGTGTTGAGGCGGCGGTGTTGGCGGTGGTTGCGGAGCAGACGGGTTATCCGACGGATTTGCTTGATCTGGATTTGGATCTGGAGGCGGATCTGGGGATCGATACGGTCAAGCAGGCGGAGGTGTTCGCGTCGATTCGTGAGGCGTATGGGATCGAGCGTGATGATTCGTTGAAGTTGCGGGACTATCCGACGCTTGCGCACGTGGTCGGGTTTGTCCACGACCGCTGCGGTACGGCTGACACGGCTGACACCACGACCCCAGCCGAGCCGGAAACCGCAACCACGACCCCGGCCGAGCCGGAAACCGCAACCGCGCCCCCGGCCACGCAGGCAACCAACACGCCAGAGCCTGAGCCCGACGGCTTCCCACGTCGCGTTCCGGTCCCGGTGCTGCGCCCGCCGCTTGACTCCTGCGTCGAGACCGCCCTCCAGCTCGAGGGCGCGCGGGTGCTGGTGATGCCCGACAGCGGCGGCGTCGCGCCCGAGCTGAGCAAGCGCCTCGAGGCGGTTGGCGCGACGGTCCTCACGATCGAGGGCGCGCCCGACACCGGGGCGCTCGAGCAGCAGCTGAAGGTCTGGTCCGATGAGGGCCCGATCGACGGCGTCTTCTGGCTGCCCGGGCTCGATCCCGAGGGCGAGGTCGCGGAGCTCGATGCCGCGACCCGGCAGGCCGCGCTGCACGTCCGTGTCAAGCTGCTCGCCGCGGCGATGCGCACGCTCGAGAGCGGCGCCTTCCTGCTCAGCGGCACCCGGCTCGGAGGGCGTCACGGTTATGACGCCGCCGGCGCAACGGGGGTGTTCGGCGGCGCCGTCACAGGATTCACCAAGGCGCTGTCGCGCGAGCGTCCCGATGCGCTTGTCAAGTCCGTCGACTTCGAGCTGGGCGGCGCTCCGGCGCAGACCGCAGAGCTGATCCTCGCCGAGGCGCTGCGGGATCCCGGCGCCGTCGAGATCGGGTATGCGGACGGATTGCGCTGGTCGGTCGGACTGATCGATGCGCCGGCCCGCCCCGACGCGAGTCGCCGGCCCGATGCGAGCACCGTGTTCCTGATCACCGGCGCGGCCGGAAGCATCGTCTCGGCGATCACCGCGGACCTCGCGGCGGCGGCCGGAGGCGGCGTCTTTCACATGCTCGATCTCGTGCCCGAGCCCGATCCCGAGGATCCTGATCTCGCCCGCTTCAGCAGCGATCGTGACGGCCTCAAGGCCGAGCTGGCCGAGCGGATCCGGGAGCGTGGTAAGCGACCGACGCCGAAGCTGATCGAACGCGAGCTCGCGCGCATCGAGCGGGCTTGCGCGGCGCGCGATGCGATCGCCGAGATCGAGCGCGCCGGCGGCGAGGTCCACTGGCACCAGCTCGACCTGACAGATCCCGAGCAGGTCGCACGGGCGCTCGCCGCGGCCGTCGAGCGCAGCGGCAAGATCGACGTGCTGATGCATTGCGCCGGGCTCGAGATCAGCCACTTCCTGGCCGACAAGCCGCAGCGCGAGTACGACCTCGTGTTCGACGTCAAGGCCCACGGCTGGCTGAACGTGCTCGCGGGTCTTGAGCAGGCGGGAGCCAAGCCCGGCGCTGCGGTCGTGTTCAGCTCGATCGCGGGGCGGTTCGGCAACGGCGGACAGACCGACTATTCGGCCGCCAACGATCTGCTCTGCAAGAGCGTCTCGCAGATGAGGCGCGGCGGCACGACGCGCGGGATCGCGATCGATTGGACCGCATGGTCCGAGATCGGGATGGCCAGTCGCGGCTCGATCCCGACCGTGATGAAGGCAGCCCGGATCGACATGCTCGCGCCCGAGGAGGGGATCCCGATCGTCCGGCGTGAGCTGACCGCCGCCGGGTCCGGAGGCGAGACGCTGGTCGCGGGATCGCTCGGAATTCTGCTCGCGGAGCGCCATCCGAGCGGTGGTGTCGATCTCGATCGCGTCAGCAGTGCGCTGCTTCAAAGCGGCGGCCCGATGAGCGGCAGGGTCGATTCGTTCACGGCGGATGGCACGCTGACGGTGCTGACCGAGCTCGACCCGGCCCGCCAGGCGTTCCTCAACGATCACCGCATGGACGGCACCCCAGTGCTGCCAGGGGTGATGGGGATGGAGGGGTTCGCCGAGACCGCGAAGGCGCTCGTGCCCGGGTACGAAGTGATCGAGCTCGAGGACGTCGAGCTGCTCGCCCCGTTCAAGTTCTACCGGGACGAGCCGCGCACCGCGATTCTGCGCGCGCGACTGCGCGACGGCGGCGGCGGCACCGTCCTCGCCGACTGCGAGCTGCTCGGGCGGCGTCGCCTGCCAGGCCAGGACGAGGTCGAGACACGCCACTTCTCCGGACGTGCCCGTCTCGCGGCGAGTGTGCCCGCCCAACCACAGGGCGCGGTCGTGCCCGACGACGGCCAGGGCGTCGATCACGATGCGCTCTACGGCGTCTACTTCCACGGGCCGGCCTACCAGGTTCTCGACCGGGCCTGGCGCGACAACGGCAATGTCGTCGGTCGCCTCGCGAGTCAGCTGCCGGCGGACCACGACCCCGAGAGCCGGCCGACGGAGCTGGCACCCCGGCTGATCGAGCTGTGCTTCCAGACCGCCGGCGTGTGGGAGCTGGGCACCGCCGGGCGCATCGCGCTGCCGACCCACGTGGATCGCGTCTTTCGCTACGCCGGTGCCAGCGATCCTGGTCGGCTGACGGCCGTCGTCAGCCCGCATGCGGGCGGCGCCGACGCCGAGGTCGTCGACGAGCACGGCAAGGTCCGCGTCAGGCTCGAGGGCTACCGGACGATCGAGCTGCCGGGCGCGGTCCAGGACGAGGCGTTGGCTCCGATCCGCGATGCGATGGCTGGCGGCGACTGATGGTCCGCCATTTCTCCAGGCTGGCGATCGTCAACCGCGGCGAGCCGGCGATGCGATTGATCCACGCGGTCCACGAGCTCGACCAGGAATATGGCCGCAAGACTACGCTGATCGCGCTGTTCACCGACTCCGAGCGTGACGCGATGTTCGTCCGCAACGCCGACGAGGCGATCAGCCTCGGGCCGAGCATCGTCGTCGGAGTCGATGGCTCGCGACGAAATGGCTATCTCGACCACGCCAGGCTCGAGACGGCACTGCTGCAAGCCCGCGCCGATGCGGTCTGGGTCGGCTGGGGCTTTGTCGCAGAACAGCCCGAGTTCGTCGAGCTGTGCGAGCGGCTCGGAATCGTGTTCATCGGCCCTGACCCGGCGGTGATGCGTCTGGTCGGCGACAAGATCTCCGCCAAACGGCTTGCCGAGGCGGCCGGGATCCCGGTCGCTCCATGGAGCGACGGACCCGTGTCGACGGTGCAGGAGGCGCTGAGCCACAGCGAGCGGATCGGGTTCCCGCTGATGATCAAGGCCGCCGCCGGCGGGGGCGGCCGCGGGATCCGCCGGGTCAACGGAGTCGATGAGCTCGCGGGCGCGTTCACGAGCGCTCGCACAGAGGCGCTCCAGGCATTCGGCGACGGCACGCTGCTGCTGGAGAAGCTGATCACGGGCGCGCGCCACGTCGAGGTTCAGATCATGGCCGACGGCAAGGATGCGGCGTGGGCGCTTGGTGTCCGCGATTGCTCCTACCAGCGCCGCAACCAGAAGATCCTCGAGGAGTCATCGAGCCCCGCGCTGACGGCGCAGCAGGAGCGCGAGCTGATGGCCGCCGCTCAGCGGTTGGTGCTGCAAGCCGGCTACCGAAACGCCGGCACCGTCGAGTTCCTGTACGAGCCCGCGTCGCAGCGGTTCTCGTTCATGGAAGTCAACGCCCGCCTCCAGGTCGAGCATCCGGTCACCGAGGCGGTGACCGGCGTTGACCTCGTCAAGCTCCAGCTTCACATCGCCGGCGGCGGTCGCCTCGAGGGCGAGCCTCCGGCGCCGTCCGGTCATGCGATCGAAGCCCGGCTCAACGCCGAGGATCCCGCGCTTGGGTTCGCGCCGGCCCCCGGCCGACTGCTGATGCTCCGCCTGCCGACCGGGCCCGGGCTGCGCGTCGACACCGGCGTCAGCGAGGGCGATCTGATCCCGGCCGAGTTCGACTCGATGATCGGCAAGCTGATCGCCTGGGGACGCGACCGCAACGAGTCGCTCGCGCGCCTGCGCAGAGCGGTCGCCGAGACGGTCGTGGTCGTCGACGGCGGCACCACGAACCAGGGGTTCCTGCTCGAGCTGCTGGGGCGGCCCGAGGTCCAATCCGGCGAAGTCGACACCTCGCTGCTCGACCGCGTCTACCTCGGTGGCAGCGCCACGACCAACCGACACGGGGACATCGCCCTGATCGAGGCCGCGATCGAGCTCGCCGACAAGGCCCTCGCGGACGACCGCGCGCGCTTTTTCGCGTACGCCCGGCGCGGACGCCCTCAGGCCGACACCGGGCGCTCGCGCTTGCTCGAGCTGGGGCACCGGGGTCAGTCCTACCAGGTCGAGGTCTCGCAGCTCGCGCCTGATCGCTATCGGATCGCGGTCGGAGGCCGGGAGCTCGAGGTCTCGCGCCGCCGGCTCGGTCGCCACGAGCGGCGGATCGAGTTCGGTTCTCGCTCGCACCGGACCGTGACCTCCCAGCAGGGCGGCGACCTGTTGGTCGAAGTCGACGGAATGCCGCATCGAATCTCCGTGGACGACGGCGGCATCATCCGCAACCTGTCGCCGGCCGTCGTCGTGTCGCTCCCGGTCGCCGTCGGCGACATCGTCGAAGAGGGCGACGTGGTCGCGGTCGTCGAGGCGATGAAGATGGAGTCTTCGCTGACCTCGCCGGCGCGTGGCCGCATCAAGCAGGTGTTCGTCGGCGAGAACGTGCACGTGGCGGCGCAGTCGCCGTTGGTCGCGCTTGAGCCGATCGAGTCGAGCGCCGCGCCGCGACCCGGGCAACGGTTGAGGATCGAGGTCCCCGACCCCGAGCCCGGCGCCGCCGACGGCCGCGCCGCGCTCGCGCGGCTGCGCTGGTCATTACTCGGATACGACATCGGCCAAGCGGAGGCCACACGCACGATCGCCGAGCTGCGCGGGCTCGAGGCGGACGACTCGGTGGATCGGATCGAGCTGCTCACAGGCGAGAACCGCCTGCTCGGGCTGTTCGCCGACGTGCGCGCCCTGTCTCGCTCGCAGCTGCGCGATGACGACGGCGACGAGCTGCTGCTCCACAGCCCGCAGGAGCACCTGCACGCCTGGCTGCGGTCGCTCGATGCGGAGGCCGAGGGCCTGCCGCACGGATTCCTCGCGCAGCTGCGGACGGCGCTCGCCCACTACGGGATCACCGACCTCGAACGAACCCCGCAGCTCGAGGACGCTTGCCATCGCCTGTTCCTCTCGCAGCAGCGCGACGACGTCGCGCGCTCGCTCGTGCTCGCGATCCTCGACCATCGGCTCGAGGACGCCGAGCACCTGATCGATCTCGTCGACGACGCCTTCCGAGAGGCGCTCGACCGGCTCGTGGTCGTGCTCGAGGGTCGCGACCCGGTCGTCGCCGACCTCGCCCGCGAGGTCCGCTTCCGTTACTTCGACGAGCCTGTGATCGCCGCCGCCCGAGACAGGGTCTACTCCGAGATCGGCCTTCAGATCGCCGCCCTCGCGCGCGATCTGGAGCCCGCCGAGCGAGACGACGCGATCGACTCCATCGTCCAGTGCCCGCGGCCGCTTGCGACGCTCCTCACCTCGTCGATGCGCTCGGCTTCGCCGCGCCTTCGCCCGCTGCTGGTCGAGGCGATGGTTCGCCGCTATTACCGGGTTCGCTCGCTCGACGGGTTCGAGCAGCTCGAGCTCGACGGTATCCAGGCGATCGCCGGCAGCTATCCGTTCGAAGGCGCCACCCGGCGCCTGCTCGCGGCCTACGTCGAGCTGGGTCAGGTCGGTGCCGCAGCGGCGGCGTTCGCCCGCTACGCGGCGGATCTGCCGGCGGGTGAGCTCGCAGTGCTCGACCTGTTCGCCGAGCAGCCGACTGACGGACTCACCGTCGCGGCATTGGCCGAGCGGTTCGGCGCCGAGCTTGCCGAGCTGCCGACTGCGCGCGCGTTGCACCGGATCGTGATCGGCACCGCCGAGCCGAGACGTGGCCGTGGCATGGCGGCGGTCGACCTGTTCACGTTTCGGCCGGTGCCGGGCGCCGGCGGACTGGTCGAGGACGAGGTCATGCGCGGGCTTCACCCGATGATGGGTCACCGTCTCGCGCTGTGGCGCTTTCGCGAGTTCGATCTCGAGCGGCTAGCGTCGTCCGAGGACGCCTACGTGTTCCACGGAACCGCGCGCAGCAACCCGAAGGACGAGCGTCTGTTCGCTCTGGCCGAGGTCCGCGACCTGACGCCGGTGATCGACGATCAGGGGCGTCACGTGGCGCTGCCCGAGTTCGAGCAGGTGCTAGTCCAGGTGCTCGAGACGATCCGCGTGTTCCAGGCGCCGCGCCCGCTCCACCGGCGGCTGATGTGGAACCGCGTGATCCTGCATGTCTGGCCGGTGATGCACCTCGATCTCGACGAGCTCCGCCGGCTGATGGCCCGGCTTGCGCCGTCGGCCGCCGGGCTCGGGCTCGAGATGCTGTGCGTGCACGGCCGCGTCGCCGATAAGGGCGGCGCACCGCGCCAGCGGCTGCTGCGGTTCTTCGCGGCCGGCCACGAGGTCTCGCTCGAGGTCGACGACCCACCGACCGAGCCGCTGCATCCGCTCGACGAGGGAGCCCGGCGAGTGATCTCGGCGCGCCGCCGCGGCACGATGCATCCGGCCGAGATCGTCCGGCTGCTCGCGCCGCACAACGCGAGCACCGAGCAGTCGCGAGGGGAGTTCGTCGAACACGACCTCGACGAGCTCGGGCGACTGATCCCGGTCGACAGGCTGCCGGCCACCAATCGCTGCGGCATCGTCGTTGGAACCGTTCGCAACTACACCGATCGCTACCCCGAGGGGATGCAGCGCGTGATCCTGCTCGGTGACCCGACCCGCGCGCTTGGGTCGCTGGCCGAACCCGAGTGCCGCAGGATCATCGCCGCAATCGACCACGCCGAGCGGCTCGGCGTGCCGCTCGAGTGGTTCGCGCTGTCGGCTGGGGCCAAGATTGCGATGGACAGCGGAACCGAGACGATGGATTGGATCGCCGCGGTGCTGAGACGGATCGTGTTGTTCACCCAGGCCGGCGGCGAGATCAACGTGGTCGTCGCGGGGATCAACGTTGGAGCGCAGCCGTACTGGAACGCCGAGGCGACGATGCTGATGCACACCCGCGGCGCGCTGATCATGACGCCCGCCAGCGCGATGGTTCTGACCGGCAAGCAGGCGCTCGACTACTCGGGCGGCGTCTCGGCCGAGGACAACTTCGGGATCGGTGGCTACGAGCGGATCATGGGCCCGAACGGCGAGGCGCAGTACTGGGCGGCCGATCTGGCCGGTGCCTGCCGGGTGCTGCTGTCCTACTACGAGCACACCTACGTCGCCCCCGGCGAGCGGTTCCCGCGGCCGGCGCCGACCGCCGACCCTGCCGATCGAGACATCTGCGACGCGGAGCATGTCGCGCCCGGGTCGCTCCTGACCCGGCTCGGGGATGTCTTCTCCGACACAGCCAATCCCGGGCGCAAGCAGCCATTTGACATCCGCTCGGTGATGCACGCCGTCGTTGACTCGGACCATCCGCCGCTTGAACGCTGGCCGACGATGCAGGCCGCCGAGATCGCGGTCGTGTGGGACGCCCACCTTGGTGGATCGCCGGTATCGCTGATCGGGATCGAGTCGCGTCCGCTCGCCCGTCACGGTCCAATCCCGGCCGATGGGCCCGAGCAATGGACCTCGGGAACGCTGTTCCCCCGCTCCGCCAAGAAAATCGCCCGCGCGATCAATTCGTGCGCCGGCAGACGACCGCTGGTCGTGCTCGCGAACCTGGCCGGGTTCGACGGCTCGCCCGAGTCAATGCGCAACTGGCAGCTCGAGTTCGGCGCCGAGATCGGCCGCGCCGTCGTCAACCACGATGGGCCGATCGTCTTCTGCGTGGTCTCGCGCTTCCACGGCGGGGCGTTCGTCGTCTTCTCCCAGAAGCTGAATCCGCAGCTCGTCACGATCGCGCTCGACGGCACCCGCGCATCGGTGATCGGCGGTGCTCCAGCCGCGGCCGTCGTATTCGCACGAGAGGTCGAGCAGGCGGCGGCCTCCGATCCGCGGATCGCTGAGCTGGACCAGCGGATCGCGAACGCAGAGGGCCCCGAGCGCCAACAGCTCCGTGGCGGGCGCGCCTCACTCTGGCGCGAGGTGCTCGCGCAGCAGCGCCGCGAGTTCGCCGATCGCTTCGATCAGGTCCACAGCGTCGAGCGTGCCGTGCGCGTCGGGTCGGTCAGCGCGACCGTTGCACCGCAGTCGCTGCGACGGTACCTGATCGACTCGGTCCAGCAGGGCATGCGCAGTGTCGAGCGCACGCGAAGGAGGGCAGATCATGGGGGCTCCCGGATGGCTCAGCCGACAGCTCGCTGACGTGCCGCCCGGCGTGAGCTGGCTCTCTGACGGCGAGCGATCCGTGCTCGCCGCGCTTGCACTCCAGCCCCGGCGAACGTCATGGAGGCTCGGTCGCTGGACCGCCAAGGCCGCGGTCTCGCAGTGGCTCGAGCTCGCGCCGGCGAGGATCGAGATCCGAGCCGCGGCGGACGGCGCGCCCGAGGCCTGGCGAGGTCGCGAGCAGCTGCCCGTCTCGATCTCGATCAGCCACCGCGGCCACCGGGCGGTGGCGGTCGTTGCCGATGCCCCCGCTGTGATCGGCTGCGATCTGGAGCTGATCGAGCCGCGCAGCGGCGCGTTCGTGCGCGAGTGGCTGGCGCCATCCGAGCAGGCGCTCGTCGGCTCGGCGGCGCCGAGCGAGCGGCCGTTGATCGCGAACCTGTTGTGGACGGGCAAGGAGGCCGCGGCCAAGGTCCGCCGCGAGGGGCTGCGGCTGAACGTCCGCCGAACCGTCGTCGACCCGTTCCTGACGGGCGCGCAGCCGGGTCGCTGGTCGGCGCTCCGGGTCGAGTGGGAGATCGGACAGGCGACCCTGGGTTGGTGGCGATCGGATCTCTGCTGGGTGATGTCGCTCGCGGGCGAGTGTGCGCCGCGGCGCCCGGTGCGGCTCGATGGCCCCGGCGCGAGCCCGTGAGCGACGATCCGTCACAGTAGGGGGTCTATGAGCGACGGTGACCAACCCCGCGTCGGGCTCGTTCTTGGCGCCGGTGGGATCCTCGGCGGGGCATGGCTGGTCGGCGCACTCCACGCGATCGCCGCGCGGACCGGATGGGACCCGGGTGCCGCCGACTACATCGTCGGCACCTCGGCCGGCTCGATGATCGGCGGCCTTGTGGCATGCGGCGTGCCGCCCTGGTTCATGGTCGCCCACTCGGCGGGAGAGGACCTCGATGGGCTCAACGATGCTCGCGGGGTCGCGGCGTCGGCGGCCGATCGCTCCGCCGGCGCGACGTTCCGGCTGGACCGCAGCGGGTTCCCGCTCGGTCCGGGCTCGTGGCGCCTGGCGGTCGCCTCGGCTGCCCGCCCGTACAAGTACTCGCCGATGGCGGTGATCTCGGGCTGGCTTCCACACGGGATGATCTCGACCGAGCCGCTCAAGGACACGATCCGACGCGCCTGCTCAGGTGACTGGGCGCCGCATCCCAACTACTGGGCGATGGCGACCGATTACACCACCGGGAGACGGGTTGCGTTCGGCCGGCGGGGATCGCCGCCCGCGACGTTGCCCGATGCAGTCGCCGCGTCGTGCGCGATCCCGGGGTTCTACCGCTCGGTGCAGGTCGACGGCAGGCGCTACGTCGACGGCGGCGTGTACTCGACGTCCAACCTTGACGTCCTTCGCGGCGAGCCGGTCGATCTGGTCGTGGCGCTGAATCCGATGTCCTCGCTGCACGCGGCCTCGCCACGCAATGTCGCAGAGCGGCTCGCGCTGGGGATGCGTCAGGCTGCCGGTCGGCGCCTCGGCTCGGAGGCGAAGCGCCTGCGCGCCGCCGGAATCGAGGTCGCGCTGCTGCAGCCGACGGTCCACGATCTCGATGTGATCGGCGGCAACCTGATGAGCGCGCGCCGCCGTCACGAGGTGATCGAGACGGCCGTATCGACCGTCACCGAGCACCTGAACGCGTCGCCCGTCGGCGAGCGTCTGGCCGCCCTGCCGCGCGGCGACTCCCGCCTGGTCGGGCGTCCCCCCGGACCGCCCTCGAGCTGGCCCGACTTCCAGCTCCTCGCGCGCGATCGCTGGGCCAGCGTCGACGCCGCCTGAGAACGCCTACCGGAGCGCCCGTGCGCGCAGGGTCACGATCGCGATCAGCGCGGCTGCGAGCACAAGCACGAACAGCGCCGCACGCAGCGAGCTCAGCCCCGAGATTGCGCCGATCAGTGGCGGTCCGCAGACGACTCCAAGGTAGCTCAGGCCAGCGACCGTCGAGACCGCCGAGCCAACGCGCCCGTCGGTGACCCGACCGGCGGCGCTGAACATCGTCGGGACGACCGGCGCGACTCCGGCGCCGAGGAAGCCGAACCCGATCAGTGTCAGCACCGGTTTGCCGGAGAGCAGGCCGAGCGCAAAGCCGATAGCTCCGATCGCCGCCAGCGCGGACACCTTTCGGTTGGGGTGTGCCCCGGACAGCAGCCGGTTGCCGGCCAGGCGGACGACCATCATCGACAGCAGGAACACCGTGTATGCAAGTCCTGCGGTGGCGGCGGAGGTGTGGAGGTTGGTATGGAGGTACACGGCACCCCAGTCCGCCGAGGCGCCCTCGCACAGCAGCCCGGCGAACGCGATCGCGGCGAGCGACAGGATTGCCGGTGAGATTCTCACCCGCCGCCGGCTCGGGCCGGCGCCCGCTGACTCGGCGACCGGGTCATCGACCATCCAGACCGACAGCCAGCCGACGCCGGCGAGGATCGGGATTGACAGGGCCGCCTGCTGGGCGGCCAGCGAGATCCCCGCACCGACCGCGGCCGCTCCGAGCGCCGCCCCGGTGAGCGACCCGAGGCTCCAGAGACCGTGCCATCCCGACATCAGCTGACGATCCTGGGCCCGCTCGACGGCGATGCCCTGCGTGTTCATTGCGACGTCGAGACACGCCTGGAAGAACCCCCACGCGAACAGGACTGCGAACAGCACCTCTGGCGAGCCGGCGAGGCCAGCGAGCGGGCCGATCAGGCAGTAGCCGGTGAGCGACAGGCGGACCCCCGGGCGGCTCCCGATCCGCGGGAGCACGGCGGCGGACAGCGCCAGCGCACAGACGACGCCGAGCGGGACCCCCAGCAGCACGACCCCAAGCCCGCTGTTCGACAGTCCGAGGGACGCCTTGACATGCGGGATGTGGGCGATCCACGCGGCGAAATACCCGCCGTGGACGAGGAACGTCGCCGAGACCGCCATGCGCGTGAGCCGGTCACTTTGCACCGGCGCGCGGGCAACAGCCTGATCTGACACCCGGCCCACCGTAGCGTTCCAGGGTCAGCGTTCTGTCACGAAGCAGAGGCCACCAACCGCGACGGCGCCCGAAACCGCAGGGAAATCGCGCTGAGGAGGGGGCGAGCCCGGCGGCCGACTCCGGTCGTTAGAGTGCCCGCCGTGTCTGGCGAGCTGATGCGCAAGGACGTGACCGAGCAGGCCGCGCTCGTTCGCAGCGGCGACGTCTCGGCGCTCGAGCTCGTCGACGCCGCGATCGCCGGGCTCCAGAGCGCCCCCGAGCTCAACATCCTCGTCCACGACGAGTTCGAGGCGGCGCGCGAGGCCGCCGTCGGGCCGCTCGGGGAGGGGTCGCTGGCGGGCGTGCCGTTCCTGCTCAAGGACCTCGCCGAGCCACAGGCCGGATTGCCCGAGCGGATGGGCTCGCGCGCGCTGCGCGATCACATCGCCACGGAGACGGCCTGGTCGGTCGAGCGCTACCTCGCGGCGGGGCTGATCATCTGCGGGCGGACGAACACGCCCGAGTTCGGCAACCACTGTGCGACCGAGCCGTCGCTGTTCGGTCCGACCCTGAACCCGTGGGACCAAGCGCTGTCGCCGGGCGGATCGAGTGGCGGCTCCGCGGCCGCCGTCGCCGCCGGTCTGATCGGCGCCGCCTCGGGCGGCGACGGGACCGGTTCGATCAGGATGCCGTCCTCGTGCTGCGGTCTGGTCGGGCTGAAGCCGCGACGCGGCCGCGGCTCGTTCGCGCCGTCGGCGGGGCAGCTGCTCGACGGCCTCGTCAACAAGCACGCGCTCACCCGGAGCGTGCGCGACACAGCGCTGCTGCTCGACGTGACCGCGGGCTCGGCACCGGGCGATCCATATACGGCGCCGGCGCCGCAGCGATCGTTCGCGAGCGAGGTCGGCGCTGATCCGGGCCGGCTGCGCGTGATGCTCGCCGAGCGACCGCCGTTCCCGGGCGAGGTCGACCCGCGGGTTCAGGACGTGGCCGATCGCGCTGCGCGGGCGCTCGAGGAGCTCGGCCACGACGTCCATGCCGGCGCCCCGCAGTTCGACCCCGAGGTCGTGCGCCGGTCGATCTCGGTGATTCACGCGGTCGATAACGCCTCGACGTTCGGGTGGCTGAAGGTCGAGCTCGGACGTACCCCGGAGCCAGACGAGCTCGATCCGGTCACATGGGACATGCTGCGCGAAGGGCTCGCGCTGAGCGCAGTCGACCACGCGGCGGCGGTCGACGATCTCCACGCTCAGACGCGACGGGCAGCGATCGCGTTCGAGTCAGACGACGTGCTGCTGTGCCCGACCCTGAACACGCTCCCGCCCGCGCCGGGGTCGCTGTCGGCCTCGCGCGGGACGGTCGACGCGTTCTTCGACGTCGAGTTCAGCGTGACCGGCTGGACCGCGGTCGCCAACGCCACCGGCTGGGCCGCGATCACGCTGCCGCTCGGCGAGGTCGCGGGGCTGCCGGTGGGCGTGCAGCTGCTCGCGCCCGACGAGGCAGTCCTGCTGCGCGTGGCGGCACAGCTCGAGCAGGCGCTTCCGTGGGCGGACCGCCGCCCGCCGGTCTACGCCTGACCCGCCGCCCCGGCCTACGCCTGGCCTGGCTCCCCGTGCCAGGTCCGCATGTGGCGGCGATGAGTCTCGAGGTACGCCCCCGGCCGGAAGAACCGGTCGTAGAACTCGAGGTCGAGGTGCTGGGCCTGGAGGAAGTTCATCACCCAGACGCTCGGAACCGTCCCGGGGAACTTCCCCCAAGTGTCGAGCGCGTACTCGCATTGGAGCGTGACGCAGGCCCTGAAGCGCTCGTCGTGGCGCTGCGCCGAGGCGCGGATCGCGCTCGACTTGCGCCACGCTCCGGGCGTGTCGGGGTGGTAGGGGCCGCCGGGCCCGAACTTGCGCTCACAGAACGCGTCGACGGCGGCGCCCATCGTCTCGAAGTGGGGCGGGCAGAAGGCGTGGAAGGTGCCGTCGGTGCGGCCGGTCGGATTCGGCGTTCCCCACCGCGGATCGGTGTCGTATCTGAACCCGAGCCCGGGCACGTCGGGATTGCCGGAGGCGCCCATCAGCGCCATGTGCTCGATCCCGTCGAACGACCAGCCGCCGAGACCCATCGCCTGGAGCAGTAGCGCGCCGTTGTAGCTCGAGGTCATCAGCTCGGCGGTCGCCTCGGTCAGCGAATACTGCTCGACGAACGTGAGTGGAACCGGCTCGGTCGTGTCGACGATGTCGGCGAACTCCTCGATCCCCGGGATCGGGCGCTGATTGATGTCGTCGAACAGGCAGTAGCCGTTCTGAGTGAAGAAGCAGATGTTGGCGATGTGGTGCTGGGCGATGTCGGCGACCGGAATCGCCAACAGCGAACCGGGCTCGTTCGCGATCCAGGTGTTGTGACCCTCGAGGTAGGGCTCCTTGCGCGGCAGGTACAGACGCTCGTCGGACAGCTTCACCCTGCGATCGCGATGGCGCTCGAGCATCAGCTCGACTGTCACCTCCTCCTCGGCGGGATCGACCAGCGCGCCGGTGTCGCGGGTCGGCCAGAAGTACAGCCCCGAGTCGTCGGTGTAGAACAGCTCGGTCGTGTGGAAACCCGCTGCCGAAGGGATCGTCCGCCCGGCGGCGGCGCCGTTGTAGTTGGCGAACGCCGGCGCGTAGCGCGCGTGGCGAGTGATCCCGAAGTGCCAGCCGGTGGTACCGCCCATCACCGCCAGGATCAGCATCGTCTCGAGCTCCGACAGCGGCACGTGGGCGTGCTCGGACTTGTATGCGAGCGGTCCGTCGGGAATCTCGCCGCCGATCGGGAACCGCCTCGAGCGCCGGCCGAACAGCGCCTGCATCAGCGGGAACTGCGAGAGCCCGGCGAGCGCCTCGCGCTCGTTCGCCGAGAGGTCCAGTGGCGGGCGGCTGGTCATGGGTCTATTTCAGCGGAGTTCGACCGCCGATGCCACCACGCTCGGGATCTCGGCCGCCGACCTTGCCCTGACCACGATTCGCACCCGGTCGCCGCGGAACAGGTCGTGCGAGCGTTCGAATGCGACGCCGTCGATGTCCCACGACGTGCGCGAGATCGCCACCAGCGCCGCGCCCGGGGGCACGCCGAGCAGCCGCGCCTCCGGGAGCTCCGCGCTGACCACCTCGATTCGCTCCTCCGCCTCTCCGGCTTTGAGTCCGTACTCGCTCTCGAACAGCTCATATAGCGAGCCGCTCAATGATCGGTCGAGCAGGTCGGGGAAGCGGCTGATCGGGAACGCCGCGCGCTCGAGCGAGATCGGCTCGCCGTCGGCCAGCCGCACCCGAACGACTTCGACAGCGAGCTCGTCGCCCACCAGCGACAGCGCCTCGGCGACCTCGGCATCGGGTGTGACGATCGCGGTCGAGATCACCCGAGCGTCGGACTGGAATCCCTGCCGGCGGAGGTACGCGGGGAGTCCCGCGAGGCTGGTCAGGTCGCGCTCGACCTTGCGGTCGGCAACGAAGATGCCGCCCGCACGTCCGCGCGCGCGCCGGATCGCCCCGTTGCGCGCAAGGTCGGCGACGGCGGCTCGGACGGTTGAGCGCGAGACGCCGAGTCGCTCGGCGATTTCACGCTCGGCGCCGATCCGTTGCCCGGGCGCGAGCCCGCCCGAGGCGATCTCCAGCAGCATGCGATCGCGGACCTCGATCGCCGCAGGGCCCAGCGAGAGCGGTAGCTGCGAGCCTCGGAAGCTCGCCGCCATCCGCTATTGCGCCTCGAGCGCCATCAGCGACTCCGGCAGGATCTGGCCGCCGTCGACGATGATCGTCTGGCCGGTGATGTAGCCCGCCTCGTCGGTCGCGAGGAACAGCGCCGCGTTGCCGATGTCGCGGACGGTTCCAAGCCGCTTGAGCGGGATCGAGGACTCCATCTTCGCGCGGTACTCCGACCCGAGCTCGGTCAGCCCCTCGGTCTCGATGTTGCCGGGCAGCACGGCGTTGATCGTGATCCCGTCGGCCGCCAGCTCGATCGAGGCCGTGCGCAGGAACCCGAGCTGCGCGGCCTTCGTGGCGCCGTAGTGCGACCAGCCGGGGAAGCCTGTGATCGGGCCCGTGATCGACGAGGTGATGATCACGCGGCCGTGCCCGCTGCTCGCGAGTGCGGGGATGCACGCCTTAACGGCCAGCATTGTGCCCTTGACGTTGGTCGCGAAGATCGAGTCGATGTCCTCCTCGGTCATGTTCTTGAGCGCGACGTCGGGGAACACGCCGGCGTTCGCGCACAGCACGTCGAGGCCGCCGAACCGCTCGATCGTCTCAGCCACCATCCGCTCGGTGTCACGCGCGAGGCTGACGTCGGCGCACACGTACGCGGCTCGCTGCTCGCCGCCGAGATCGGCGAGCGCCTGGGCGCCGACCTCGCGATCGCGTCCGACGATCACGACGTTGGCGCCGGCATCGTGAAACGTTGCCGCGATGCCCTTGCCGATGCCCTTGGTCGCGCCGGTCACCAGAACGGTCCGGCCGGATACGGGGGTGAACACTGTTGGGCCTCTCCTAGCTGATCGCGTGTGTTGACAGGTACTTCTCGGCGAGCGCGCACGTCCCGGCGGTGAACTCGGCACCGTGTTCGACGGCCTCGGTCGCGAACGCGTGATGCGATCCGATCCAGGCGACGAGCAGCAGCCGCCGCAGCATCACGAACGTCTCGAGCTCGGCCTCGGCGGCGGGCTCGAGCTCGGCCATCGAGCGATAGCCCTCGACCCACGCGTTCTGCAGCTCCGGGACGCGCGGGTGGTCCTCGATGAACGTCACCGTCGTCGCGAAGTCGTACATGAACCACGAGAACCCGGAGTCGTCGAAGTCGATCACGCGGACGCGGTCGCCGTCGATCAGCAGGTTGGCGAGCCGGATGTCGGCATGGACCAGACCAAACCGCGTCTCGTCCTCGCCGTAGCGGGCCAGGCGCGCGGCGATCGTCGCATCGAGCCGGTCGAGCTGCCTGCGCTCATCTGGTCCGATCCCGAGCCCGTCCTGCCATGCACCCCAATGACCTGTCGGCCCGATCGAGCAGTCGTAGTCCCAGCGGGGCCGGGTGAACCCGGGCGGCCGCTGCCAGCTGCGGGCATGACCGTGCATCCGCGCCGAGATCGCGCCGAGCGTCTTGAACTGCCCGATCGCGGCGTCGCCCGCGTCGAGGTCGGGTTCGGCGCCCGTCAGCCACTCGAAGATCACGACGTTGCGATCGCCGAGCGCCGGTGTTCGCACCGAGATCACCCGCCGGCCGTCGGGCGCCCGCAGGACGCTCGGAGTGTCGACGACCTGGTCCTCGCGCAGCGCATCGAGCCACGCCAGCTCGGACTCGATCTCGGCGACGCTGCGGTATGTCGGGCGGTGCACTCGCAGCGCGAACCGTCTGCCGCTTGGCTCCTGCACGCGATAGGTGTGATTCTCGGAGACGTTGCAGAGCGTCACGGTCGACTCCGGATCCAGCCCGAATGGTTGCAGCGCCGCGCTCGCCAGCTCGCCGATCTGCTCCTGTTCCTCGCTCATCTCCGCCTCAGTTCTCGCGCCCGGTCACCGCCTCCAATACCCGGACGATCTCTTCGCGAGCCTTGACGATATCCGAGGTCTCACCCGCGAGGTAGACCCGTCCGGCGGCGCCGATCATCGAGACGCTGACCAAGGTCAGGGCCGGGGCGACTTGCTCGGCGGCGTTGGCCGCGACCGCGGCGAACAGGGCAGGGGAGACCTCGACCACCAGCAGCGTCTGACCCGGGAGCACCATCGACGCCTCGCGGCTGCGGTTGAGGATCACCGCGTGCTGGTCGGTGATGTCCTCGATCACGCCGATGTACAGCAGCCGCGGGCGCAGCGTGTCCTCGGCGGTCGCACCGATTCCGGCGAGGATCGCGGCGCCCGCGCGTTCGACGTGCTCGGGGTCGGCGGCGTGGACCTCGAGCACGCCGAACTGCCGCTCGACGTAGTGGATCCCCGGCTCGACGTCGGGGACCGCCTTGAGCGCGAGGTCGATGATCCGCTCGATCGCGAGCGCCGGGGCGACCTCGACGATCAGCGCGTTGTCACCTTCGACCGGCGGGTATCCGCGCGCCCGGGTAGGCGTGCCGAGGTACGCGGCGAACTGGGCCGCAAGGTCGGGGATCGGCAGGTAGACGCGGAGCTCGACCGGCGTCTCGGGCGAGGGGGACACCGGCGGCTATCAGCCGTTGACGCCGAAGTGCTTGTCCAGCTCGCCGTGAGGCCGCGGGATCACGTGGGCGGAGATCAGCTCGCCGACGGTCGAAGCGGTCTCGGAGCCGGCCTCGGTCGCCGCCTTGACGGCGCCGACGTCGCCACGCACCACGACCGCGACCAGTCCGTCGCCGACCTCTTGGCGCGAGACGATCGTCACGTTGGCGGCCTTGACCATCGCGTCGGCCCCCGCCAGCGCGGCCACGTATCCCTTCGTCTCGATCATGCCGAGCGCTTCATTCATGTCACGTCTCCTTGGTTCTCGCCTTGTTGTTGGGGCTCGCCGCGCTCTGTTCCGAGGCGGTGTCGAGCGAGCCGATGATCAGTGCATCGATCGGTGGGTGCTCCGGTCCGAGCCAGCTCGACGCGACCGAGCCGGTCGCGATCAGGACCCGCTCCCCGAGTCCGCTGCCGAGCACGTCGAAGGCGACGAGCGGCGCGCCACCGTCGGGCGCGACCTCGAGGAAGGCGCCGCGCGGGATCCCCTCGACGCGCCGCGTCGCCCACACCGATCCGGTCACCGTCGCCTTCAGCATCTGCGCTCCCTTTCGATCTCGACGCCGAGCGATCGGGCCTGCTCGCGCGCAAGCGGCGTGACCACGATCCCCGGCGCCAGCACCAGCCTGGTCCCCGCCTCGGCCGCCGCGCGGATCACCCGCTCGGTGACCGCGCCCTTCTCGACGCGAGTGACCGGGCCTGGGGTGGCCGGCGCGTCCTGTGTCGCGACCGCCGATCGGCGCAGCGCGAACCGCAGCCGGCCGGTGCGAATCGCGACCCGCTCGCGGGGGTTCTCGACCCGGCTGATCAGCTGGCGAACGAACTGCATCAGGTCCTCGTCGGTGTCGAGCGTGACCGGCACCACACGCGCGTCGCCGCCTGGGATCGCGATCGCCGCTGGCTGCTCGCGCTGTGGCCTCGGGGCCGGCGGGGAGGAGTTCGCGCTCGGCGCAGCCGTGGCGGGGGGCTTGGGGCGAGGCGCTGGCGAGGGCGGCGCAGCGGGCCTGTCGCCGATGACCTCCCCGGGCGCCGGCGGTCGGTCCCAGGTCGATGGGCGCATCACGGCCGGGAGCGGCGGCGCCGGCACCTGGGGTACGGTCCTCGCGCCGGGATCGACCGCCTGGGCGGGAGCAGCGTGGGCGTGGCCGTTACCGGTATGGCCGTTACCGGTGTGGCCGTTCCCGCCGGGCCCATTACCGGTGTGGCCGTTACCGCCGGGGCGGGCGACCTCGCGCAGCATCCCGGGCACCAGCTCACGGAGCACCTCACGAGCGACCGCGCGCAGCTCTTCGTCGCGCTCGCCGGCGCTCACTGTCGCTCCTGCAGCGCGGCCGTCGCCGCCTCGGCGGCGGTCCGGACGTCGGACTCGAGACCAGTCAGGTAGACCCGGCCGGTCGCGCCGATCATGCGGTAGTCGACGACCTTTATCCGGGCGGCCTTCTCGGCCTCGTTGGTGGCGACGATCGCGTACGAGGCCGGCTGCATCTCGAGCACGAACAGCGACTCCCCCGCGAGTGCCATCGAGCCGAGCTTGTTGCGGTTGATCAGGAACGCGTGCTGATGATCGAGTCGCGAGACCAGCTTCGCGGCCAGGATCGTCGGCGGTGTCGCGTCCGATGGAACTGCGCCGAGCGAGTCGAGCACCGCCTGGCTGGCCGACTGGACCGCCGAGGTCGAACGCGAGTGGTACTCCAGGTAGCCGAACTGGCGCTCGACCACGAGGATCCCCGCTTGCGCCTCGGTGTGCTTGAGGACGACGTCGGTGAGCGGCTCGATGTCGAGCCCAGGGGCGATCTCGATCACTCCTGCGGCCATCCGCGTGCGCGGCAGCCGGCCGCGGATCCAGGTGCCGAGGTAACACATCGTCTGCGGCTGCAGCTGGTCGATGAAGATCGCGGATCGAAGCTCAGCCATCGTCAGCTCCGGACGACCTCGCGCAGCTCGGCCAGGATCAGGCGGCGAAGCTCCTCCCGCGAGAGGCCGGCGTCTCCCTGAACGATCGACGGGGCGGCGGCGGGCGTCGCTCGCACGGCGGTCGCTGCGGTGCCCGCGCCGGCTGTCGCGGCGACCGACCACGGCTGCAGGCCGGTGAAGTCGTCGAACCGCTCGCTCGGGTCAGACGCGTAGGCGAGCCGGGTCCACTGGACGAGGTGATCTGGCTGCAGGCTCTCGGTCAGCGACGAGCGACCGAAGAAGCCGGTCCCGATCGTCATCGTCAACGGCAGGTGGGTGTCGAGGCCTGAGGAGCCAGTGCTGCCCGGCGCGTTGACGGCGACTCGCAGGACACTGACCGCGGCCCCATAGGCGAGGATCGTCGCGGGAGTGTGCGAGTGGATCACGGCCGAGTGGCCGGAGCCTCCGATCCGCAGCAGCGCCAGCGCGGCGTCGATCCCGCGCTGGGCATCGGGTACCCGGACCATGCCGAGCAGCGGGAACAGCTTCTCGTGCGCGAGTGGCTCCTCGGGCACGACCATCGGGAACGGCGCGACGAGCAGCCGCGTGCCGGACGGGACGCGGACCTCGGCGGCCTGCGCGAGCGCGACCGCGTCCTTGCCGGCAAGCCCCACGTCGATGCGGCCGTCCGGGTAGCAGACGGCGCGGATCCGGTCGGTCGACTCGGCGTCGAGGATCGCGGCGCCGGCGCCGCTCAGCTCAGACAGAAGCCGGTCGGCGATCGGCTCCTGCGCGATCACCGTCGACTCGTTCGTGCACAGGATCGAGTTGTCGAATGATTTCGACTCGACCAGGCACCGCGCGGCGCGGGCGATGTCGGCGCTCGTGTCGACGAACGCGGGGACGTTGCCGGGACCGACTCCCAATGCCGGATTGCCGGATCGGTAGGCGGCCCGGACGACGGCGGTGCCGCCGGTCGCGACGATCACGTCGGTCCCCGGATCGGCCATCAGCGCCTCGATCAGGGGGATCGTCGGTTCCTCGACCACCTGGATGCAGCCGTCCGGAGCGCCGGCGGCGACCGCCGCCTCGGCCATCACGCCAACCGCCTGCACCGACACCTTTCTCGCGAGCGGGTGCGGTGAGACGACGATCGCGTTGCGCGTCATCAGCGCCAGCAGGACCTTGAAGTAGACGGTCGCGATCGGGTTGGTCGAGGGCGTCAGCGCGAGGATCACCCCGGCCGGCTTCGGCACCTCGATGAGCCTGCGCTCGGGATCGATCCGGACACCGGCGTAGTCCTTGGAGGCGTAGCGCTCGACCAGGCCTCGCGAACACTCCTCGTTCTTGCGCCGCTTGTGCTCGACGACGCCCATGCCCGTCTCCTCCACCGCGTCTCGAGCAAATCTTTCAGCATTTTGGAATGCATGTTCCCCGACCGAATTGACTATTTTCTTGATTTGGTCTGGGCTGTAGGCGGAAAATGCGGTCGACGCCCACCGCGCGCGCTGGAGCATCATCCGGGCACGGGGCGCTCCCGGCGTTTCGCCGCGCCGGGCCTCGACGACGCCACCTTCGCGCGCGCTCATGCGCCCACCGCCGCCGGCCGCCGGGACCCGCTGCGAACCTCGTCGCGTGCGAGCTCGATCGCGACCACGGTCCGGTCGAGGATCTCGTCGACCAGATTGGGGCCGAGCAGGATGCCGGGCTTGAACTGAAGCACGCTTGGGTCGAGCGTCGAGAAGATCGCCCAGACGCCGTGCTCGTAGAGGTGGCGCATCACGATCTTGGCGCCCTGGGGATGATCGAACTCGAGCCCCATCACGACCCCGTCCTGCCGGATCCCGACGAGCCAGTCGGGATACAGCTCCTGGATCGCCCGGAGCCCGCGACGGAAGCGCTCGGCGATGTAGTGGACCATCGAGCGGACCTCCGGCCGGCCGCAGATCTCGAGCACCTTCAGCGCGACGATGCAGCCGAGCTCGGCGCCGCCGCCGGTCGAGATGTGGCCGAAGCCGTCCTCGCTGAGCCACTGCGAGCACTCTTCGGAGACGACCGTGCAGGCGATCGGATACATGCCGCCGGTGATGCCCTTGCCGATCACAATGATGTCGGGCTCGATCCCGGCCTTCGCGACGGCCCACATCTCACCGGTCCGCATCAGCCCTGTCTGCACCTCGTCGGCGATGTATAGGGCGCCGTACTGCTCGCACAGCCGCTTGACCGCCTGCAGATAGCCCGGTTCGGGGAGCGGGAAGCCGTACGTCGCCGGGATCGTCTCGATGATCACCGCGGCGACGTCGTTGCCGCGCAGCGCGTCCTCCATCGCCTCGAGGTCGTTGAACTGGACCTGCGTGAACTCCTCCGGGCGGTCGGACAAGAACAGCGTCGAGAAGCGATCATCGCCGGTCGCGAGCGCGAGCCCGGTGTGACCGTGGTAGCCCTTGCGGATCGAGACGATCTTGCGCCGCTGGCGTGTGTGGCGGGCGGTCTTGATCGCGATATCCGTCGCCTCGCCGCCGCCTGAGCCGTACACGACGCGTTGCATGTTCGGCGGGCAGCTTGCGACCAGCGCCTCGGCCAGGGCCGTGCGCGCGAGCGCGGGGAAGTGGTGGTTGCCGATGTCGAAGCGCCCCATCGCCTGCTCGAGCGTGGCGATCAGCTCCGGGTTGCGGTGACCGAGGTTGTAGGTGCCACCGTTGAGGTGCAGGTCGATCAGCCGCCGCCCCGCCATGTCCCAGAACAGGTAGCCCTCGCGCCGATCGATCACCAGATCGATCCCGGCCTCCTGCCAGAAGCGCGTCTTGTCTGGATTCCAGAACTCCTCCGAGCGACGGAGGAAGTCCGCCTTGGAGTCGTAGGAGAAGAAGCCGTAGTCGTACATATCGCTGACGTCTGGCGAAAAGAGACCGTACCATTTCGCCGTCAATTTGCCAAGACCATTTATCTAAAAAGATCACATTTTGTACTGGCATGGCGTCGGCGACGGCGCCACCGCGCACGGGCACGGCCCGCCGACGCGGGCTCCTCGACGGACCGCGCCACCCTCGCCGGGCCGCGCCACCCGGACCGCGCTCCCATGGCCGGACCGCGCCACCCGGAGCGCGCTACCGTATGGCCGATGCGCGCACGCGAGGCCGGAATCACGATCGGCCGGGGCACGCCGGGTCCGCTGAACGCAATCACCGACGTTGCCGGCGTGCGCGTCGGTCACACGACGCTGATCGACGGCGAAGGCCCGCTACGCGTCGGCGCAGGCCCGGTCCGCACAGGCGTCACGGTCGTGCTGCCGCCCGGCCGGCCGTGGGCGCAGCCGCTGTTCGCGGGATCCCACCGCCTCAACGGCAACGGTGAGCTGACCGGCCTCGAGTGGGTCCGCGAGTCCGGGATGCTGATGACGCCGATCGGACTGACCAACACGCACAGCGTCGGCGTCGTCCGCGATGCGCTGATCGCCCACGAGCTCGAGCAGCGTGGCCCGCAGCCCGGCTACTGGTGGAGCCTGCCTGTCGTCGGCGAGACCTGGGATGGGATGCTCAACGACATCAACGGCTTCCACGTCAAGCCCGAGCATGTGCTCGAGGCGATCGCCGCGTCGGCCGACGGCCCGGTGCTCGAGGGCGGCGTCGGCAGCGGCACCGGGATGATCTGTCACGAGTTCAAAGGCGGGATCGGGACCGCCTCGCGAGTGCTGCCGGCCGCCGAGGGCGGTTACACCGTCGGCGTGCTCGTCCAGGCCAACCACGGCCGTCGCGAGCGCTTCGCCGTCGGCGGCGCCCCGGTCGGCCTGGAGCTCGGCACCGACGAGATCCCGTCGCCGGGCGACTCGGATCTCGCCGCGGGGGCAGGCTCGATCATCGTGATCGTCGCGACCGATGCGCCGTTGCTTCCGATGCAGTGCGACCGGCTCGCGCAGCGCGCCGGTCTCGGGGTCGCGCGCACCGGCGGCGTCGGGGAGCACTCGAGCGGCGATCTGTTCTTCTGCTTCGCGACCGGCAATCGCGCCACGCCCGCCGGCGAGCCGGGGGAGGGGGTGCCGACCAGCGTGCCCGTGCAGATGCTTTCCGACACCTACATCACGGGGCTGTTCGACGCCGTCGTCGAGTCGACCGAGGAGGCGATCGTCAACGCGATTCTCGCCGCCGAGACGATGGTTGGCCGCGATGGCGTGACCGCGTACGCGCTTTCGGACGAGCGGCTCCTCGCCGCACTGACACACTATGAGCGCACGGGCTGAGATCCGCGCGTCGGCACGACTTCGAAACCGGAGACGATTCTCATGGCAGTGACCACCCACGCTGATCCGGCCGAGCTGCGCGAGGCAGCTCGCGACCATCTCCTGCTCCACTTCGCGCGCAACGGCGGCCTCGGCCCCCGCGACGAGAACCTGCTGGTGCTCGAGCGCGGCGAGGGCCCCTACGTGTTCGACGTCGACGGCAACCGGTACTTCGACGCGCTCTCGAGCCTGTTCTGCGCCCAGATCGGCTACTCGTACGGCGAGGAGATGGCGACCGCCGCCAGCACGCAGATGACCAAGCTCGCGTTTGGCACGAACTGGGGGGTCGCGCATCCCGGGGCGATCGAGCTCGCGCAGCGTCTGGCCGAGCTCGCGCCCGGCGATGTCAACCGCGTGTTCTTCACCTCGGGCGGGTCGGAGTCGGTCGAGGCAGCGTGGAAGCTCGTCCGTCAGTACCACGTCGCGCGCGGCGAGCCGCAACGCACGAAGGCGATCGCCCGCGACCGCGCTTACCATGGCGTCACCCTCGGCGCGCTGTCGTTCACCGGCGTGCCGAACCTGAAGGAGGCGTTTGGGCCGCCGGCGATTCCAGTGCGCCACGTCAGCTGGACCAACCAGTTCCGTCCCGTCGACGGTCTCGCCGGCGAGGAGCTGACCACACGGCTGCTGGCCGAGATCGAGGACGTGATTGCGCAGGAGGGAGCGGACACCGTCGCCGCGTTCATCGCCGAGCCGGTCCAGAATGCCGGCGGTTGTCTGGTCGCGCCTCCCGGCTACTGGAAGGGGCTGCGCGAGATCTGCGATCGGCACGGGATCCTGCTGATCTGCGACGAGGTCATCTGCGCGTTCGGGCGGATCGGCGATTGGTTCGCCTCCGCGCGCTATGACACGCGCCCTGACCTGATCACCGTCGCGAAGGGTCTGACCTCGGCTTATATGCCGATGGGGGCCGTGCTCGTGTCCGACCGCGTCGCCGAGCCGCTCTACGGCGACAAGAGCATGCTGCTGCACGGGATCACCTTCGGGGGCCATCCGGTCGCCTCGGCGGTCGCGCTTCGCAACCTCGAGATCTTCCAGCGTGACGGAGTCCTCGACCACGTGCGCGCGCTCGAGCCGTTTCTCGAGCGCCGCCTGCGGGAGGAGCTGCTCGACCTGCCGATCGTCGTCGACGTGCGCGGCGCCGGATTCTTCTGGGCGTTCGAACTCGCCGCCGGCGCGCCCGAGAAGCAGTTCGACGCCGATCAGCGAGAGCAGCTGATCAAGGGCTTCCTGCCCAGGCGCCTCCGGGAGGCCGGGCTGATCGCTCGCCCCGACGACCGCGGCGACCCGGTCCTCCAGATCGCGCCGACGCTGATCAGCACCGAGCAGCAGCTCGACGAGATGGCCCGCGGGCTCCGCGAGGTGCTGGCCGACGCCGGCACCTTCATGGGCCTCCCCTGAGCTTCCGGTCTACTCGAGAATCGACTCGATCCAGTGATCGAACAGCCGGTGGGCGTGGTCCAGCGCCGGGGCCGAGAACGCCGCGCCCTGCTCGGCGAGCTCGGCGACCGTGACGCCGTCGGCGTCCAGCTTCGGGTCGGTCCGCGCCCACAGGTCGACCAGCTCGGCGTCGGCCTCGGGATGGAATTGCAATCCGAGATGGCGGCCGTGGCGGAACGCCGCCGGCCCCGCCGGGCTGCGCGCGAGCTCGATCGCGCCCGGCGGCAGCTCGATCCGATCCCGGTGGTACTGAAGCCACGGGCCCGCGGGAATCGCCGGGTCGACCGTGTCGAGCTCGATCCAGCCGATCTCGGCCAACTCCATCACCTCGACGCGGCCGCCGAGCGCGACCGACAGCGCCTGACCGCCGAAGCACATCCCGAGCACGGGGACGTCGGCTGCGATCGTCTCTCGCAGCATCTCGATCTCCATCGGCACCCAGCCTTCGGTGTCGCCCGCCGAACGCTCGGACCCCAACGACGCGACGAACGCGAACTCGCGCGGATCGGGGTGTGGTCCGTTGCCGGCGCTGTGCACCTCGAAGCTCACGCCGCGCTCGGTCAGCCAGGCGCCGAATCGCGCCGGCGGCCCGTCGTGCCCGTGTTGGAGGATCAAGCCGGCCTTGTTCAACATTCCCCGTGGACTTTAACGCCGCGCGCGGCATCGGTGGGGGCCGGGGAAGTGAAGTCGTGACGGTCCGGCCCCCGTCGGCGCTCTGGCGACTGATGCTGCTGGCGATCATCGGCTTCGCGGTCTTCGCCGCGCTGACCGTCGCCGTCACGAGCAACCCGTCGCTCTCCTTCGACTCCGGCGCGTTCCGCGTCGTCGATGACCTACGCGCGCCGTGGCTGGATTCGGTCGCCCGGGTCCTGACCACGCTCGGGCTGATCGCTGTCGTCGGGCCTGTTGTCGCGCTCGCCGCGGCGATTCTGTTCCGGCGGCGACTCGGTGCCCGTGCGATCGCGCTCGTCGCCGGCGCGGCGCTCACGTGGAGCGCGGTCTGGATCGTGAAGCTCGCGGTCGACCGTCCGCGTCCGCCGGGCGCGCTCGTCGCGACCTCGGGGCAGAGCTTCCCTTCGGGCCATGCCGCCAACGCGATCGGTTGGCTGGCGCTGGCGATCGCGCTCGCGATCGTGATCCGGGCCCGGCGGCGAAGGGTCGCGGCGATCGCGGCCGGCGGGCTGGTGGCGGTGCTCGTCGGCCTCAGCCGCATCTACCTCCGCGCCCACTACGCCTCCGACGTGCTCGCCGGCGAGTCGCTGGCGATCGCGATCTACGCGCTCGCGGCGATCGGCGCGGTCCTGTGGGTGAACCGAGGTCTGCGCCGCCGAGAGGTTCACGGGCGCGCAATATGATCGGAGCCCCGTGAGCATGCAGACCGGCAGTCGGGGTGGCGAGCGCGTCGAGATCGAGGGCGTGAGCGTCCCCGTCGAGCACTACATCGGCGGGCGCCGGACTGCGTCGACCGAGCGCTTCGAGGTTCGCAGCCCGATCGATTGGGACGGCTGGGAGCTCGCTCGCGTCGCTGCGGGCGGGGGCGCCGAGGTCAACCAGGCCGTGGCTGCCGCGCGCGCGGCCTTCCCCGGCTGGGCGGCGCTCGGCGTGGAGGGGCGGCACGAGATCCTGACTCGGCTCGCCGATGCGATCGAGGCGGCGGTCCCGGACCTCGCCAAGGTCGAATGCGTTGACAACGGCTCGCTGTACGAGGCGATGCACCTGCGGGTCCTGCCACGCGCGGCCAACAACATCCGGTTCTTCGCCGACTTCGCCCGCGAGCGGCTCGACGAGGCTCCCCGCATCCTGCATGGGGGCGAGCGCAACCGCGTTCGCTATGACCCGTGCGGCGTCGTCGCCGTCTCGACGCCGTGGAACGCGCCGTTCATGCTCGCCACCTGGCGCGTCGGTCCTGCGCTGGCGGCCGGCAACACGGTCGTGCTAAAGCCGCCGGAGTGGGCGCCGCTGACCTGTTCGATACTCGGCGATCTGGCTGACGAGGCAGGCGTGCCGGCCGGCGTGCTCAACATCGTGCACGGGACCGGCGTCGGCGCCGGCGCGCCGCTGACCGGCCACCCAGGCGTCGACCGGGTCGCGTTCACCGGCTCGCCCGCGACCGCGCGCACGGTCTACGGCGACGCGGCCGCGAACCTGACGCCGGTGTCGTTCGAGCTCGGCGGCAAGTCGCCATTCATCGTGTTCGAGGACGCTGACCTCGACGCCGCCGCGGCGACCGCCGCCTACCAATTCGACAACTCGGGGCAGGTGTGCCTGGCTGGGACCAGGCTGCTGATCCAGGCCTCGATCCTCGACGAGTTCCTGGAGCGCTTGATCGCCCGCGCGGAGCAGATTCAGGTCGGCGATCCGCGCAACGAGGCGACGACGTACGGACCGCTGATCCATCCGGTCGCGCTGCAACGAGTCACCGGGCACGTCGAGCGCGCACTGTCGGACGGGGCACGCCTCCTGTTCGGCGGGCAATCGCTCGGGGGGCTGTACTACGCCCCGACGCTGTTCACAGATATTCCGCGCGGGGCCCAGATCCTCACTCGCGAGGTGTTCGGCCCGGTGCTGACCCTGCAGTCCTTCGCGACCGAGGCCGAGGCGATCGAGCTCGCCAACGGCACCCCGTATGGCCTCGCGGCGACGATCTACACCGGCTCCGAGAGCCGCGCCGATCGCGTCGGTGCGGCGGTCGTCGCCGGCACCGTGTGGGTCAACTGCTTCTACGTGCGCGATCTCGAGACGCCGTTCGGTGGCGCGCGCGATTCCGGCATCGGCCGCGAAGGCGGCCATCACTCCTTCGACTTCTACTGCGACGTCAAGACCGTGTGCGAGCGCACGGCGGCGTTCAGCCAGAGCTGAGCGAAACCAGTCGCCTGCACAGCGCGCCGACCTCGGCTGGGTCGTCGGTGAACTGTGAGGGCTTGAAGCAGATCGTGGTGTAGCCCGCCTCGAGCTGGGCCGGGATCGACCCGGCGGCGCGGTCGAGGTCGGCGACGCCCTCGCCGGGGGGCAGCGCGCCACGGATGCCGCCGACGACCTCGAGCTCGGACATCTCGCGCCCGGCGGCATGCATCGCGTCGACCAGCGGGCGCATCTCCTCCTGCGTCGGCTGGCCGAATGGGTGAAAGCCGTGGCCGTAGGTGACGAGCCGGCGCACGATCCACGGCCCGACCGAGATCCCGCCGAACCACAGCCGCGGGCCCTCGGGGCGGAACGGCTTGGGCTCGAGGTAGACGTCGTCGAAGCTGAAGAAGCGGCCGTCGAAGCTCGCCGGCGTCGCCCGCCAGAGCTCCGACCACGCGGCCAGATGCTCGTCGAGGATCTCGCCGCGCTGCTCGAACGAAACGCCCAGTGCGTCGTACTCCTCTCGATGCCAGCTGACGGTCGGTTGCACGACCAGCCTTCCCTCGGACAGCAGATCGAGCGTCGCGAGCTGGTGGGCGAGCAGCAGCGGATGGCGCAACGGCGCGATGATCGCGGCGGCGATCAGCCGGACGGTCGTCGTCGCCGCGGCGATCGCGCCCATCAGCACGATCGAGTCTGGCCACGGCGTGGCCGGGTCCTGGTTGCCCGGGGCGGCGTAGTCACGGGGGTTCGCGGGGCGCCCCTTGGCACCGGCGCTGGGGCCGAGCACGATGTGCTCGCTCAGCATCACACCGTCGATCCCAGCGTCCTCGGCCTCCTGGGCGATCCGGACGAGCGCCCGCAGGTCCCGAGGCGAGGTCATCGTCCAGTTCTCCGACAGAACGAGGACGAGCCGAGGTGTGCCGGTCACTAGCTGAACGTCATCCGGACGGGCAGTCGCTTGAGCCCGTTGGTGAAGTTGGATCGATGGCGAACCGGTTCGCCTGTCAGCTCAATCGCGCTGACGCGGCGGACGAGCTCCTCGAGGTACACCCTGATCTCGAGCCGCGCGAGGTGCACGCCGAGGCAATGGTGCGGGCCACCACGACCGAACGTGAGCTGGTCGGTCGGGTTGCGCGTGACGTCGAAGCGATGCGGTTCGGGATAGTGGTCGGGATCGCGGTTGGCCGCCGCGAACCAGATCACGACCTTGTCACCGGCGGCGATCTCCTTGCCGCCGAGCACCGCCGCCTTCGCCGCCGTCCGCCTGAACCACCACACCGGCGAGGAGTAGCGCAGCATCTCCTCGACCGCCGAGCGGATCAGCTCCGGGTCGGCGCGGACGCGCTCGTACTGGTCCGGGTGCTGGGCGAGCGCGAGCGTGCCAAGCGCGAGTCCCTGCCGGGTCGTCTCATTACCCGCGACGATCAGCAGCGCGAACATGTTGTCGAGGTCGCCCTCGGTCAGCCGCTGTCCGTCGACCTCGGCATTGGCGAGTAGCGTCAGCACATCGTCGCGGGGACAGCCGCGCCGGTCGGCGTAGTACGCACGCCCGATCGAGCACAGCTCCTCGGCCCATGGCGAGCCGAACGGCCTGTAGCGGTCCTCCGGGCGTTCGGGCGCGAACGCCAGCTCGCCGACGTACTCGGGGTCGGTGTCGACGAGCAACCGATCGCCGAGCGCGATCAGATGCGGCAGGTCCTGATCCGGGAGACCGAGCACGTGCGCCAGCACGCGGATCGGCACCGGCGCCGCGAGCTCGTGGACGAAGTCGAACTCGGCACCAGACTCGATCCCGTCGAGCATCTCGCTGACGAGCTTGCGCAGCCACACCTCGTACACGGCCACCGCACCCGGGGTGAAGTTTGTCGAGATCAGCCGTCGGTAGCGGCCGTGCTTGGGGGGGTCGAACTCGAGGAAGTTGCGCCGCGCGGCCAGGACATCGTCGGGCATGTCGCCGATCGTCGCCGACCCTCCGATCTCCGACGAGTACGTCTTCGTATCGCGGATCACCGTCAGCACGTCGTCGTACTTCGTCACGGCCCAGAAGCCACGGCCGTCCGGCTCCGGGTGGAAGTAGACCGGCGCCTCGCGCTGGAGCAGATCGAACACCTCCCACGGCTCGTGGTCGGCGAACAGGTCGTGATCCAGCAGGTCGACTGAGAACCTGTCAGTCGCGCTCGCTCCCATCAGCGGCAACGATACCACCCTCTGCGTAATGTATCCAATCTTGATTGGGGCGCGGACGCGGGCGCGCACAGCGACGACCGACAACTCCTACAGCCGAGGCGAGTACTCGGTGAACTCCCAGTCGGTCACCCAGGCCCGGAAGCGCTCGAGCTCGGCCATCTTGATCGTCTCGAAGGTGTTGATGAGGTCCTCGCCGAGGGCGTCGATCAGGACCGGGTCCTCCTTGAGATCGTCGAGTGCCTCCTGGAAGGTGGTCGGCAGCGGCCGGCCTAGCTGCTCGTCGGGAAGGTCGTAGATCATGCCCTCGAGCGGCTCGGGCGGCTCGAGCTCGCGGCGGATGCCGTCGAGGCCGGCGGCGAGTGCGGCCGCGTAGGCGAGGTAGATGTTGGCGGTGCCGTCGCCGAGGCGGATCTCGAGCCGGGTCGCCGAGCGGCGCTCCTTGGGCACGCGGATCAGGGTCATGCGGTGGTCGTGGCCCCAGCACACGCGTGTCGGGACCAACGCCTCGGCGTTGATTCGGCGGTAGGCGTTCACGGTCGGGTTGAAGAACACCATCATCCCCGGCCCGTGGGCGAGCACGCCGGCCATGAAGTGACGGGTGAGCGCGCTCAGACCGTGGGGCTGCCCGGGCTCGTCGCAGACGTTGTTGCCGTCGCAGTCTTCGAAGGAGACATGCAGATGTAGCCCCGAGCCCTCGTCGTCGTTGAACGGCTTGCCCATGAACGTCGCCAGCAGCCCGTCGCGCGCAGCGAGCTCCTTGACCATCTGCTTGAAGCGGAAGGCGCGGTCGGCGGAGTTCAGGGCCGGGCCGTGGCGGAGGTTGATCTCGAACTGCGCCCTCCCGTACTCGTGCGCGGCGGCGATCGCTTTCAGGTCAAGGTCGACCGCCGCATCGAGCATCCGCGAGAGGGTGCCCTTTGGGTCGGCGAGGTCGCCGACGGTGTACACGGGACTGTCCTGGGAGGCATATGGGCGGTAGCCGTTGGGTGCCTGGGGGTCGGGCTCACACAGGTAGAACTCGAGCTCGGGGCCGACGATCGGCTCGACGCCGTACTTGGGGAAGTCCGCGAGAATCCGCTTCAGCGCTCCGCGCGAGTCGAGCGCGTAGGGGCCGTGCGTGACCGGGTCCTCGAGGTCGACGAGGCAGGCGAGCACGTCGGGCTGCCACGGGATCGGGACCAGCGTGTTCAGGTCGGGCCGCGCGAGCAGATCTGGGAAGCCCTCCTCGAAGCCCGCGACGACGTTGTGGCGCAAATCGACGGTCATGATCGCGGCGACGAACCCGATCCCGTCCTCGGCGGCATGCGGGAACGCCGAGATCGGGATGTCCTTGCCGCGGCAGATGCCGTGCAGATCGGCGTACTGGAGGCGGACGGCGCGGACGCCCACATCGGCCAGCTCCGCGAGGCTGTCGGGCAGTTCGGCCGGCGCGCGGGCTTCGAGATCGGAACTCATTCTGACTCTCCTCGGGTTTCAGTTCCTGCGGTTTGAGCCGGTCGGTGGTGTGGCGCGAACGCCAGCGTACCTGCGTCCACGACCGACGCGCCACCGTCGACCGTGAGTACGGCTCCGTTGACGTAGGAGGCCGCCGGCGACGCCAGCCAGGCGACGGCGGCCGCCGCCTCCTGGACCTGGCCGGCGCGGCGTGCGGGGACCTCCGCCGCCGCGAGCTTGTAGGCAGCCTCGCGGTCGATTCCGTGAACTGCGGCGAGCTCGTCCATCGCGCCGTCGGCCATGTCGGTGCGGATCCATCCGGGGCAGACGCAGTTGGCTCGCACGCCCTGCGGGCCGTAGTCGAGAGCGATGCACTGGGTCAGCATGATCAGGCCGGCCTTGGACGCGCAGTAGGCGACTGACTCGGGATCGGCGCGCAGCCCGGCCAGCGACGCGACCGTGACGATCGCGCCGCCCTGCGCGGTCAGCGGTGCGAGCGCCTGGCGGCAGACTAGAAACGCCCCGGTCAGGTTGGTCCCGAGCACGCGGTTCCAGCGCTCGAGTGTCTGATCGCCGACGGCGCCGGTGGCGCCCGTGCCCGAGCTGATCACGAGCGCGTCGAGTCGGCCGAAGCGGTGCAGGCAGCGCTCGACGATCAGCTCCGCGCCCGCGGGTTCCGCGATGTCGGCTGCTACCGCGAGCCCGCCCGTCTCGGCGGCGAGCTCCTCGAGCGGCTCGGGCCGGCGGCCGGCGACGCACACGCTCCAGCCGTCGCTCGCCATCCGTCGCGCGACCTCGGCACCGATCCCGGTGCCGCCTCCGGTGATGAGGACCGTCTGGCTCAATCCTGCAAGAACTGCTCGACCAAGGACTCGGGGAACGATTTATCGGCGATCTTGTACGCCAGCGCGGTCATCCGCCAGGAGTCCGACAGGTAGAAGCGCTCGTACAGCTCGCCGCGGCCGCCGAGCTCGGAGCCGAGGAAGTCCCAGGCGAGGCGGAACAGGCGGATTCGGCGGCGCGCGTCGGATCCGGCCGCCTGAAAGTACTGCTCGATCTGATCGTGCAGTACGCCGTCGACGTCGGCCCTCGACGGCGTCGCCATGAAGCCGCCCCCGCCGATCAGCTGCAACAGCTCGTTGCAGCGGGGCAGCCACTTCGGCATCTCCCCGCGAAGCGCCAGGAACGGCCTGTCGTCCGGATACATGACGCCGCCTTCGTCGAGCGCCGCGCCGGCCTCGGCCGCGACCAGCGCCGACCGCGCCAGCTCGCTCATCGCCCAGATCTGGCCGAGCTTCTCCTGGATGTGGTCGAAGCGAACGACACCGGTCGTGTTCGCCATCGCGTGGCCCAGTCCGAGCGCGAAGCACAGCTTCACGTACGCGCGCGTGAATGCCTGGTGCATGATGTGGCCACGCCAGCCGGTGTCCGTGATCACCTCGCTGTAGCCGACTGTGTCGCCGTCGAGGAACACGCGATCCTTCGGTATCTCGACGTCGTCGAAGATCACGACCGCATCCATCTCATCGAATCGCGCCGACAGCGGGTAGTCGAACGGGTCGCGCTGTCGCGAGTAGCTGTCTCTGCACACGAACCGCATCCCGGGCGTCGCGATCGGTACCGCGAACGACAGTGCGTAGTTGCCGTCCTGCGGGCGGATGTCGGAGCCCGGATAGATCAGCAGCTCGTCGGCGAACGGCGCCAGCGTGGCGAGCATCCGCGCGCCCCGGACGACGATCGCATCCGCGGTCTCGCCGATCTTGTGCAGCGACACCTGTCCCATCGCCTGCTCGGCCTCGGGCTTGCTGCGGTCGACCTGAGGGTTGATCAGCGCGTGGGTCGTCGACAGGTCGGCGTCGCGCATGTACCTCTGGTACTCGACCAGGTTCGCGGCGCCCTGCTCGTTGCCGCGCCGCGCCCATACATCCGAGCGTCCCGCGAAGCACGCGAACGTGACATTCAAGTAGTCCGGGGTGCGGCCCATCGTGCCGCCCGACATCCGCGCCACGATCTCGATCGCCTGGCGCCGGCGGCTCAGATCCTCGGCCGTTCGCGGGATCACATGGGTGACGTTGATCAGCCGGCTCGGGTCATCCGGTGAGGGCACGAGCATCTCGTCGGCGTGCTCGTGCTGGATGTCGAACACGCGCGCCATCGACAGGGCCGCGTCGCGCAGCTCGGGATGGTCGAGCGGGTGGGTGACCATCTCTCCCTTCAGCCAGATCTCGCGGCCGCCCTGTCTGAGCGCATCGAGGAACTGCTCGCCGGTCCTCGCGCCGGTCGCACGCTGGGAACGTGTCGCTGCCATCAGCTGCCTCCGATCGCCGGCAAGGGGTATCCGAGTGCCTCGAGCCCCTCGCGCTCGGCCTGTACCGCCGCTTCGTCGAAGCGGAAGTAGGACCGTGGCGGGAGGATCCCCCAGGTGTTGGACGAGTGCGCGTCATCGGGCCACTCGCGCGGCTCGTGGTCGGGCTCGATCTGCTCCATGTCGCTGAACAGCTCGACGAAGCACTCTTCCTCCGGGATCCGCACGTAGGCCGACAGGTTGCGGCCGAGTCCGTGCCGGACCGGGCCCCAGGCGAGCCAGCGGCCGTGCTGCGCGAGGTGGTCGAGCGCGACCCGCAGCTCGCCCCAGTCGATCAGCTCGAACGCGAGATGGTGAATGTGGGCGTAGCCCTTGGCGACGAGCGCGATCGTGTGATGGTCGGCGTTGACGTGCAGCCAGGTCCCCTCGTCGCCGAGGTGGTCGGTGATCCGCATCCCGAGCACCTCGCAGCAGAAGTCGGTCATCGTCGCGAGCTGTCCGGTCAAGAAGTTGACATGCCCGAGCTTGCGCGGGTGAAACCCGGGCAGCGTCGTCGTCGAGCGCGCGATCGGCGGACGCGGATCGGTCTCCGGGGCGAACGGCACCAGCTCGACGCCGTGGCCATCAGGATCGCTCAGATGCAGCGCCTGCTCGCGGCGCTCGTAGCGTACGCCGAGCCCGTCGAGGTGGGCGGCGGCGTCGTCGAGGCCGATCCCGCGCGCCAGCTCGTAGCCGGTGTGAGCGTGGCCGGGTTGCGCGCCCCGCGCCAGCTCGAGCGAGTAGGGCTCGTAATCGCAGGCCAGGTAGGCGCGGTCGTCGCGCACCTCTCGCGGCGTTAGGCCGAACTGGATCGACCACCGTTCGGTCGCCTCCCGCGGGTCCTTGACGGTCAGGCAGACGTGGTGGATGCGGCGCAATGAGATCATCTCAACAGGACACCGCGGGCCGGATCGAGGACGACTTCTCCACGCGGCTTGGATACAGTATCCGCCCCAACGGGGCCGGTCAAGACGGCCCAGTCGTGAGCGATCACCGCGGTCGAACGTACTGACTGACGAACAGGAGGCACCCTCGTGAAAGCCGTCCGGTACACCAACCCGCAGGGCGCCGTTCGCATTGGCATGCTCGACGGCGACACGGTGCGCGACGGCGGTCCGGCCGGGCCGCAGGGCTTCGTCCCGACCGACGCGGCGTGGACCGAGCTCGAGCGGGCCGACGGGCCTGAGCTCGGCCTGTCCGAGGTCAAGCTGCTGCACCCGGTGATCCCGGAGAAGATTCTCGCGATCGGGCTCAACTATCGATCCCACGCGGTGGAATCCGAGCTCGAGATCCCGACGGTTCCGGTCGTATTCGCGAAATGGACCTCGTCGCTGATCGGGCCCGGCGAACAGATCGTCATCCCTCGCGAGGAGACGCGCCCCGACTTCGAGGGCGAGGTTGCGGTCATCATCGGCCGGCGGACGTACCGCGCCACCCCGGACAACGCCCGCGCGGCGATCGGCGGGATCTCGGCACTGCACGACGTTTCCGGTCGTCGGGCGCAGCTCGAGACGCCTCTGCGCCAGTTCACGCTCGGCAAGAGCTTTGACACGTTCACGCCTCTGGGACCGGCGATCGCCTCGATCGAAGGTGTCGATCTGGGCGACATCGAGATCCGCACGACGGTCTCGGGCGAGGTCATGCAGGACGCCAGCACGCGCGATCTGATCTTCGGGATCGAGGAGCTGATCGTCTACCTGTCGGCCGGCGTGACGCTGAACCCGGGTGATGTGATCGCCACCGGCACTCCCGGCGGCGTCGGCGATTCGCGCCGGCCGCCGCGTTATCTGCGCTCCGGTGACACGGTCGAGATCTCCGTGGGCGGCGTCGGGACGCTCAGCAACGGGGTCGTCGACGAGCCCTGAACAGGGCGTCGTTGTGCCTCAGGGCGCGAGCAGGTCGATCGACCGCTGCATCGCGTCGGTCAGGTGACGGCGGGTGAGCGACTCGGCGCGGCGGCCGTTGCCCTCTTCGATCGCAGCAAGGATCTGCTCGTGCTCGTCGGCATCGAGCCGCATCCGCTCAGGCGTCTCACTTTGGCGCTCGTAGATCACTTCTCCGATCCGAGCGACCCACAGGCGCTGCACGAACTGAGTCAGGAATGTATTGCCGGAGGCGTCGACGAGCGCGATGTGGAAGTCGCGGTTGGCGTCGAAGCTTCGCCTGACATCCGGGATCGCTCGCCGCTGAGCCGCGAGCGCTGTGCGCATCCGCGCCAGCGGCCCCGGCAGCCGCTCGACGCCGGCGAGCCTGGCGGCGCCGGGCTCGATCACGAGCCGCGCCTCATAGGCCGAATGCATGTCGCTGAGGCCGATGTCAGCGACGCGCGCGCCGTGGTTGGTGCGCATCTCGACCAGCCCCTCGGCCGCGAGACGCCGCAGCGCCTCGCGCACCGGCGTCCGCGACACGCCGAGCTCCTCGGCCAGGTCCTCCTGGTGGATCCGCGAACCGCGCGCGAGCGACCCGCGCACGATCCGCTCACGGATCGCGGCGTACACCTGGTCAACGACACTCGCGATCGCCAGCGGCGCTGGCTCGACGCTTGCCAGGGCCTTGCCGGATCCTTCGGACACTAGTTCGCGGCGACCACGTCGCCGACGGCCGCGCCCAGCGCGTCGACCAGCTCGTCGACCTCCGCATCCGAGATGATCAGCGGGGGCGAGACAGCGACCGCGTTGGCAAACGGCGACGCGCGGCCGATCACGCCGCGCGCGAGCATCGCTTCGGCGACGGCGCCGGCCAGCACCGGCCGCTCGAACGCGACCGCCTGCATCAGGCCCTCGCCGCGGACTTCGGCGACACCCGCGCGGCCGCGCAGCTGATCGAGTCCGGCGCGGAGCTGCTTCCCAGCCGCCGCGGCTCGCTCCGGCAGCCGCTCGCGCTTGAGGATCTCGAGGTTGGCGAGCGCGGCGGCGCAGCAGCTCGGGTGACCCGAGTAGGTGCCGCCATGGGTCAGAAGAAACGCCTGGTCGGCCTCCAGCCACTCCCTGACGCGCGGTCCGACGACGACCCCGCCGAGCGGCAGGTAGCCGCTCGTGATCGCCTTCGCGAACGTCATCAGGTCCGGCTCGACCCCGAAATGGTGGCTGCCGAACCACGAGCCGAGCCGGCCGAAGCCGGTGATCACCTCGTCGAAGATCAGCAGCGCGCCGCTTTCATCGCAGAGATCCCGGAGCCCCTGGAGGTAGCCGTCGGCGGGAGGAAATACGCCGCCCGCGCCAATCACCGGCTCGGTGATGATCGCCGCGATCCGCTCCGGCCCGTGATAGGCGACCGCGTCGCGCATCGCCTTGACGCTGTCGTGCGGAACCTGGTACGTGTCGGGCAGCAGCGGTCCGTACGGCTGCCGGTTCGGCGGCAGCCCGCTCAGTGAGGTCCCCCCGAACATCACGCCGTGGTAGGCATGATGGCGGCTGAGGAAGACCGTGCGCCCGGCCTCGCCATTGGCGCGGTGCCCGGCGCGCGCCAGCTTCAGCGCACTGTCGACCGACTCAGACCCGCCGTTGGTGAACAGCACCCGCGAGCCGGGGATCGGTTCGAGCTCGGCGAGCACGTCGGCGAGCTGCTGCGCCGGCGGGTTGGTGAAGCGCCCGAACGTGTGGTACGCGGCGAGCTGGCTCATCTGCGCGTGCACCGCGTCGACGATCTCCTGGCGACCATGACCGGCCGCGCAGTACCACAGCGAGGCGGTGCCATCGAGGTACTCGCGCCCTTCGCTGTCCCACAGGCGGCACCCCTCGGCTCGGACCACGTCGAGGAAGTCGCCGGCCGCGCGTGTCGGCGAGGCGAACGGATGGAGAACCTGCGGGACGGTCATCGTGCCTCCTCTGCTACTTCGCGCTGTGCTTCGTCCTCGGGGATCGCGAGCGCCACGTGCAGCGTCTGCGCGGTCACCGCGGGCTGCTCGCCAACCGACTCGAGTTGCTCCTCGGACTGCACCACGTGATTCTCCAGACGCCCGATCCCTTCGACCTCGACTGCCACCCTATCGCCTGGCTGCACCGGACGCGAGTTCGCGGGAGTACCCGTCAGCAGCACGTCGCCGGGCTCCAGCGTGATCAGTCGCGCAAGATCCGCAATCTGGTACGCGAACGAGAACATCAGATCGCGGCCGGTGTGACCTTCCTGGACGATTTCGTCGTTGACATATGTACGCAGCGTCAGATCGGTGGGATCGACGTCGGCCGCGTCGACGAGCGCCGGGCCGAGCGGACAGAAGCCGTCCTGGCCCTTGACCCGCAACATCGAGCCACGGTCGGCGTGGCGAAAGTCGTGCACGCCCCAATCGTTGGCGACCGTGTAGCCGGCGACGTATTGCAGCGCCTTGGCTATGCTCACGCCCCGGCAGCGGCGCCCGATCACGACGGCGACCTCGCCCTCGTAGTTGAGGAAGCGACAGCCCGCCGGCCGGCTGACCGGCGCCAGATGAGCCGACAACGATGACGGAGGTTTCATGAAGTACGACGGGGTCTCCGGCAGCCGCGCCATCTTGTACTCCTCGGCACGGGAGCGATAGGTCAGGTGGGTGGCGATGATCTTGCTGGGCGTCACCGGTGCCAGCCACCGCTGCACCTCGCCGGCCGGGATCTCGAGCGACGCCGCGCGAACCGTCGCGCCGTCGAGGACGCCGTCGACCGAGCGGCCGTATTGCTCGAACCGGACGTGTTTCATACGCCGACCTCCTGGTGGTGCTGGGCGACGACATCGACACCGTCGACCGTGTAGCCGAACGTGAAGCGATAGCCGCGCAGCATCTCGCGTGGGGCGATCGCCCGCAGGTCCTCGAGCGTGTCGTCATAGAGCCGTAGTTCGGCGCTTCCCTCCCAGATCGGCGTCGCATCGCGATCGAAGCCACCGGCCCGTACCAGCTCGAACACATCCGGCAGCGTTCCGCTCGCAGCCGGGAAATGGCGCGTGTTGTGCATCGGCGGGTCGTTGACCGTCGGCCCGGTCTCCGAGACGTGCTCGAGCGTCAGGACCATGCGCGCGACCTGGCGGTCGTTGGCGGCGCAACTCGCGCCGAAGCGGGCGCCGGCGTGCAGCCGGGGCGTCGCCTTGCCGGCCGCGAACAGGCGGGTCATGTGGATCGATCCGAGCTTCTTGGGGAAGCCCTGGATCCAGCCGCGATACATCGCGAAGTCTTTGTCGACCCAGATGTAGACACATCGGCTGACCGGTTGTCCCTGGTAGCGGGCCCCGACGACGATGAAGAACTCCCGGTACTGGCACTGGATCGGGTCGACGAGCTCGTGCATGTCGGCCGAGCACGACTGCCAGTCGGCGAAGATCGCGGCGACGGCGCCAGGATCCTCGGCCGGCTCGAGCTCGTCGGGCAGCAGCGCCGCGACCGCGTCGGGGTCGGTGCGGTACTCGGCGATCAGGAAGTCGCCCGAGTAGTGCCACGGGGGTGGTGGCACGATGGCCGCCCTGCCGTCGGGTGACAGCGGCGCGGTGTAGCCGCGCAACTCGCTCATGCCGCGGCCCTCCGGTGGGCGGCGTCAGCGTCGCGTACGAGTTGCTCGAACAGGCCATCCTGCTCGGGCTCGTGCATCTTCTCGGGATGCCACTGGACGCCGACGCACGGCCACTCGGTACGCGGCTCGACCGCCTCGATCACGCCCCCAGGCGCCGTCGCGGTGACCTCGAGCTCGCCGGCGTCGCCGATCTGATGGTGATGGATCGTGTTGACCGACACCGTCGCGATCCCGAGCGCGCGCTGGACGCGCGAGCCCGGGGAGAGCGACACCGGGTGGCGTGAGGCGAGAATCGCCTCGGGACTGCGGCCTGTCAGTTCTGGGTGGCCCCCGACCGCGGGCGGTCGCTGCACGAGCGCGCCCCCATGGGCGACCGCCAGCAGCTGCGCGCCGCGGCAGACCGCGAGCATCGGCAGCCGGGCCGCGCGCGCCTGCGCGATGATCGCCAGCTCAAACGCATCCGCCTCGCGATCGTCGCCCTCGACGTTCTCACGCCCGGCGCCATAACAGATCGGATCGAGGTCGCCGCCGCCGCTCAGCACGACGCCGTCCGCCAGCGCGATCAACTCACCGACCTCCTCGGCCCCGAGCGGAGGGCGCGAGACCAACAGCGCCCGCCCGCCGGCATCGCTGATCTGCTCCGCGTAGGCGGGATCGAGCGTCTCGAGCCGCGTCCGCTCGCCGAGGTACGTCGGAAGCTCCCGACGCCAGCAGTTGACGAGGATCAGGGGACGGCCCATGTGGGGTGTGTGTTGAGGTGGGTCAGGGGACGGCCCAGGTGTGATGTGTGTTGAGGTGGATCAGGGGACGGCCCAGGTGTGATGTGTGTTGAGGTGGGTCAGGGGACGGCCCAGGTGGGGTGCATACATTATGCGACCCGTGCAGGGGGGTGCCAGCGGAGTCTGGGGCGTGAGAAACCTCGCAAACTTGCCCTCGGCGGGGCGGGGGTCGAGATTAAGTCTGGTGTGCCGACTTAATCTCGACCGCGGCGCTCGAGGCGCCGAGTTTGCGAGGTTATGCCGTGCCCGGGCCGGGCCGGGCCGGGCCGGCGATCGGCCACCGACTGGCGCCCGGCGACCCCGGGACGACACCCCAATGTGCCACGCGGGCGGGCCGCCGGGAGGGGCCCGCCCTGGGCGCGCTCAGCCTCCGACGCGGATCAGCTTCTTGTTGACGAACTCGTCGGCCCCGTAGCGGCCGAGCTCGCGGCCGAAGCCGGAGCGCTTGACGCCGCCGAACGGGAGCTCGGCGCCGTCGGCGCCGACGATGTTGACGAACACCATGCCGGCGTCGAGCTTGTCGGCAACGCGCAGGGCCTGCTCGCTGTCGTTGCTCATCACATACGAACCGAGTCCATACGGCGTGTCGTTGGCGACTTCGACGGCCTCCTCCTCGGAGCCGACGCGGTAGACCTGGGCGACCGGGCCGAAGAACTCCTGCCGGTAGGCCTCGTTCTCCGGCGTGATGTCGGTCAGCACTGTCGGCGAGTAGAAGTTGCCCTTGCGCACGCCGCCGGACAGGAGGGTCGCGCCCTGGCTGACGGCAAGCTTCACCTGGTCGTCGAGGCGCTCGGCCGCGAGCGCCGAGGACAGCGGTCCGATCGTTGCCTCGGGCGAGGTCGGGTCGCTCGGCTCGACCGCCGTCAGCGCGGCGGTGAACTTCTGCAGGAACGGCTCGTACAGCTCGTCGACGACGATGAACCGCTTGGCGGCGTTGCAGGCCTGGCCCGTGTTCTCGAGGCGAGCGCCGACGGCCGACTCGACCACGGAGTCGAGGTCGTCGGCGCCGAGCACGATGAACGGGTCCGAGCCGCCGAGCTCGAGGACGACCTTCTTGAGGTTGCGGCCGGCGATCTGGGCGACGGCCGTTCCGGCCCGCTCCGACCCGGTCAGCGACACGCCGCGCACGCGCGGATCGGCGATCACCCACTCGATCTGCTCGTTGGTGGCGTAGATGTTGATGTAGACGTCAGCTGGTACGCCGGCCTCCTGGAAGAGCTGCTCGATCGCCTCGGCGGACTCGGGGCACTGCGGCGCGTGCTTGAGCAGGATCGTGTTGCCGATCACCAGATTCGGTCCGGCAAACCGCGCGACCTGGTAGTAGGGGTAGTTCCACGGCATGATCCCCAGCAGGACGCCGACCGAGGTGCGGCGGATCATCGCCGAGCCCTCGCCGGCCAGCAGCTCGATCGGCTCGTCGGCCATCAGCTTCGGGCCGTTGTCGGCATAGAAGCCGTAGATGTCGCCGCAGAAGTCGACCTCGCCGAGCGCCTGCTCGATCGGCTTGCCCATCTCGCGAACGATGATCTCGGCGAGACGCTCGCGATGCTCGACGTGCAGCTCGCCGACTCGCCGCACGAGCGCGGCGCGCTCCTGCACGGTCGTCGCCGCGGCCCACTCACGATGGGCTCTGTCGGCCCTCGCGATCGCCTCCTTCAGGTCCGCATCGCTGATCGTCGGGTATGTCTTGACGCTCTCTCCGGTCGCCGGATTGATCACCGCGTAATCAGCCATCTGCTCTTTCCTTCCGCCGTTGGGTGACCCCGATTGTGGAGTCGCTTGCGCTGTGCTGAAGCTTTGCCAGCGACGATATCTCAAACCGGATGGGGTCAGCAGATCGGATTGAGCGAGCATTCAAAGTGGCTGCGCGCGGGCCCAGGACAGAAACTCGCGCGTGGCCTGTGGAGTGCTTCGAAGTCGGCGCTCGCGCTGGCGGCCGGCATGCGCGGTCTCGGCGCGGCTGAACACCCAACCGAGCGTCTGGATCCGTCGCGCCATCAGGAACGTGGGCAGCTCGACGAGCAGCTCGTCCGGGAGCTCGCGCACTCGGCGGTAGCCCTCGACCAGGGCGTCGCGGCGATCGCTCAGCCCGTCGCTGCGGTCGTGCGGGTACAGGGCGACGGCGAGCTCGTGCAGGTACCAGCTCTCGCCGCTGTCGTCGAAGTCGATGATCGCGACCTCGCCGTCGCCGGACACGAGCACGTTCTCGAAGCCGAGGTCGCCGTGGATCAGGCCGAAGCGGTCGGGGGCGGTGCCGATCCGCGCCAGCCGGGCGCCCACCTCCGCCCGGCACGCCTCGAGCACGGCGCGGTCCTCGGGTGCGAACACGCGATCCGGATCGGGTGGCCCCCAGCGGGGCTCCTCGCCGATCAGCGCCTCCGCGTCCCATGAGGGACGTGTGAACCAGTCCGGGCGCGACCAGCTGCGTGAGTGCTGATGGATCCGCGCCATCAGCTCGCCGAGCGTCGCCCACGGCTCGATCTCGGCGACAGCACTCAGCGGCAGACCGTCGATCCACTCGAACAGCACGGCGGTCCGAGCCAGATCCTCGCCGGTGGCTGCGATCTGCAGCTGATCGCCGTTCACGCCCGGCAGCGCCGGCGCCGTGCGAACACCCGCCTCGCGAAGGCTCTCCATCCACGCCAGCTCGGACCGGATCGCGTCGGGGGTGTGGTAACCGCGGCGATTGATCCGCAGCGCGAACTGTCTGCCGTCCTGCGCGGTCACACGGTAGGTCGTGTTCTCGCCGTGGCGCACGAACGTGGCCTCCGCTCCGGCCGCCAGTCCGAACCGAGCAAGTGCATCGGCGATCAGGGCTGGAGGGAGCGGATCGCCCTCCGCGGTCACTCGTACCAGCCGTCGGGGGCGAGCTTGATCCGTTCGTTGTAGTCGAGGTCGTGGGTCGCGATCAGCATCGCGTCGCGCTCGCGCTCGAGCTGCTCGATCCGCTCCCAGCTCGCGACCATCGCGTCGGGGCTCCAGATCACCGCCGGCAGCGCCCGCTCGCGCATCTTGGAGAGCAGGTAGGCGGCGTCGGCGAGCAGGATCACGGTCTGGCCGCTGTCGAGCCTGACCATCAGCGACTGATGCCCCCGGCTGTGGCCGGGTGTGCTCAGGGTCACGAGGCGCCCGTCGCCGAAGACGTCGTGATCGCCATCGAGCTCGTGCCAGTTCAGGCCGTGATCGAAATCCGCACGGACGTAGATCAGCTTCTGGTAGACGGGTGGGTCGAATGCGAACTTGAGCTCCTCGCGCTGGATCAGGATCGGCGCGTGCGCGAGCCACTGCAGCCCGCCGGCGTGATCGAAATGCAGGTGCGACATCACGACGAGGTCGATGTCGCCGGGCTTCATCCCGATCGTCGCCAACCGTGCCTCGATCCGATCCTCGGGCGTGATCCGCGCGTCGAACGCGGCCGCTGCCGGCCCGAGCCGCGCCTCGGGGTCGGTCGCCATCTGCGGATGCACGCCGGTGTCGAACAGGACGGTCCCGCGCGGGTGCGTCACGACGTACATGAAGTACGGGTTGTAGACCTTGGTGCCGGCGCGCTCGTCAAACGGGTCGAACGCCGCCCAGTCCATCAGGTCGCCGCCACAGTGCAGCGCGTACAGCCTCATCGCCATCTCGGGAACCATGTCTCGATCGAGTGCGTCATCGGGTGCTGCTCCTTATACCGGCCTGGCGGTGCCGTGCAGTCGCCGGCGCACTGCTTCGGCGGCCGATCTGAGCGCCGAGCGCTCCTCCTCGGACAGGGTCAGCTCAACGATTTCGAGCACGCCGCTTCGCCCGAGGACGGCGGGCACGCCGAGGAACAGGTCCTCGATCCCGTACTCACCCTGTAGGTACGCGGACACCGGAACCGTTCCGGCCTGGGCGCCGCGGATCGCCTCGAGCAGCTCGAGCGTCGCGTGGGCGGGAGCGATCGTCGCCGACCCGGTCCGTCGCAGCCGGACGACCGCGCCGCCGCCGTCGACCGTCTGTCGGACGCACGCCTGGATCCGCTCCGCCGGCAGCAGATCGAGCAGCGGGCGCCCGCGGACGGTTGCAGTCGAGACGATCGGGACCATCTCGTCGCCGTGGCTGCCGAGCGTGATCGCGTGCACGTCGCGTGGTTGGACGCCGGCAGCGGCGGCGATCGCGTTGCGAAAGCGGCTCGAGTCGAGCGTCGCGGCCATCCCGATCACCCGCTCCGGGTCGGCTCCGCTCGCGCGCCACAGCTCGTAGGTCATCTCGTCGAGCGGGTTGGTGACGACGATCGCTACCGCCCCCGGCGCGAACTGAGCGATCGCCTCGGCGGCGGAGGAGATCACCGGCCGGTTGATCCGGAGCAGCGCGGCTCGATCCATCCCCGGGGTTCGAGGCCTGCCGGCGCTGATCACGATCGCGTCGCAGGCGCTGACGAGGTCAAGCGTGGTGCCGCCTCGGGCGCGCGTCGGCGAGCCGGTGATCCCGGATGCGTGCTCGATGTCGAGGGCGATCGATTCGGCCAGGCCGGGGACGATGTCGATCAGGCGGATCTCGTCGGCGATCCCGCCGATCGCGGCCAGGTGCGCCGTCGCCGCGCCGACGCCGCCGGCGCCGATGAACCCGAGCCGTGAGAATCTCGTCGGCGTCAGGCCGCGGGGTCGGGCCGGCGCGACCCAGCGCGCACCACGGCGGTACAGGCTGCGGCGGATCGCGCGCCCCGGGTCGGTGCCGATCGGCGCCGGTTTCTCGAGCGGGCCGCGGACGATCTGAAGCCCGAGACGCTCGAGTGCGTCGAGCGCCTGCGGGGTGACGATGTCATCGTTCGCGACGACGAGCTTGCGCTGGCCGCGACGGAACGCATCGCGAACGTGCTCCTCGCCGACGACGCTCACTCGCGGCCTTCCAGGGCTCCCAGCGCCGAGCTTGCGGTCTCGATCGCGAGGCGCACGTCGGCCTCGGAGCCCGAAATGAACATGCGCCCGAAGCGCCCGAGCGTCCGGACCTCGACGATCTTGATCGTCGCCACCTTCTCGGACTCGTTGGCGGCGGCGGTGATATACGCCGCCGGCCCGCACTCGAGTATCCCGAGCGTCTCTCCCGGCACGAGCAGCGACCCGCTGGCCCACTTGTTCAGCAACTGCGCCTGGTAGGGCTCGACCGAGGTGATGATCTGGCTCGACTCGACCTTCGCCCTGCGGCGCCCGGCGAGGCCCACGCCGAGATGGGAGAGCACCGCCTCGCGGGCCGCGCTGACTTCCGCATTGGAGGTCGAGCGAAGGATGAAGAAGCCGAACTCGCGCTCGACGATCTGCGAGGTGGCCTGGACGTCGGACGCCTTCAGCGCGATGTCGACGACGCGGAACACCTCGTTGCCCGGGCCCACCTCGCCGACCAGGATCGTGTCGCCGGCGAGCGGCACCGAGCCCTGGACGGTGGCGCCGGTGTACGCCGCGAACTGCGGCTGGAGCCGGTCGATCTGCACGAGCGCGCGAAGGTCCATCAGCCACTATCCCTTTCGAGCAGGTCCCGAAGCGAGCGCCACGGGCGCGATTCGTACGCGACCCTCTTGATGTTGATCAGGTGCAGCGCGGTCACGTTGTCGGACACGATCGAGCCCGACCAGGTCCCAGTGCCGAGCATGAAGCTCGGGTCGATGTCGCACGAGAAGCCCATGCCGCCGTGCAACGCGGGCGTGTTGACCACGACCCGTCCGGCGGGCAGCCTCGAGAACCGCGCGACGACGTTTGGATCGGAGGCGTGGACGACGGCGGTGTGGCCCTCGCCCCCGAAGCGGAGGATCTCGAGCGCGCGGGCGAAGCCGAGCTCGGCGCCGTCGGCTTCGTAGAAGGCGAGCACCGGGTCGAGCTTCTCGGCCGACAGCGGGTGCGAGCGGCCGACGGTCTCGAGCTCGGCCAGCAGCACCCGCGTACGCGGCGCCACGTCGAAGCCCGCCAACTGCGCCAGCCGGCTCGCCGACTGCCCGACATTCTCGACCCTGTAGTTCAGGTTGCGGTCGAACAGGACCGCGGCGAGTGCATCCGCCTCGCGCGTCGTGCACAGATGGCCGCCCTGCTCGCGGAAGGCGCGGCGCAGCCGTTCGGCGACCGGGCGGTCGACGATCACTGCCTGCTCGGCGGCGCACGCCGTCCCATAGTCAAACGACTTGCTCGACAGGATCATGTCGGCGACCTCGTCGAGGTCGTCCTGCTTCGAGCGATCGACGTACACCGGCACGTTGCCCGGCCCGACCGCGAGCGTCGGCTTGCCCGAGGAGTATGCGGTTCGCACCATCGCCGAGCCGCCGGTCGCCATCACGACTGCGATCCGGTGGTTGCTCATCAGCTCGCGGGTCCCGTCGAGCGTCGTTCCCGATAGGCACTGGATCAGACCGGCCGGGGCGCCGACGCCCTCGGCCGCCTCGGCCATCACGCGGGCCGTCTCGGCGCCGCAGTGACGGCCGCGGGGATGCGGTGCGTGCACGATCGCATTGCCGGCCTTGACCGCGGAAAGCGTCTTGAAGATCACCGTCGAGGTCGGATTGGTGACCGGGATCAGCGCGGCGACGACGCCCATCGGCTCGCCGATCGCGACGACCTTGGTCGCCTCGTCGCGCCACAGCACCCCGAGCGTGCGGACGTTGCGCAGCCAGTCGGAGACGGCGATCGTGTTGAACAGGTTCTTCAGTGTCTTGTCATCCGCGTTCCCGTAACCGGTCTCCTGCGCGGCGAGCTCGCCGAGCCTTGCCGCCTCCGGGGCGATCGCGCGCGCCATCGCCTCGACGACGCGATCGACGTCGGCGGCCTCCCAGGTGCGGAACGTCTGCCACGCCTCGTACGCGCGGTCGGCCGCCCGGCGGGCCTGCGCGATCGAGTCGAGATCGGCGAACGTGACCGTCATGACAGAGCCTGCTCGAGTAGCGCGGCATCGCCGCCGTCGAGCGCGCGGCGGATGTCCTCGGGCCGGAACCGGTCGAGGCCGAGGCCCGGCAGCGTGCGTCCGTGGCCGGCGTAGTCGAGCTTGCGCAGGACCGAGCCGAGATCGACCATCGCCGCCGCGGTCCGGGTCGGGATCCCGGCCAGCGCGCCGGCGCTGACAAGCGGCACCAGCGAGCAGCAGAGCGCATCGTGGATCCTTGCGTCTGAGCGCTCGAGTGCCGCCGGCGGGTCATCGGCGGGTGGCGCCGCCGGCAGGTCTCGGACGCCGTAGGCGAACGCGACGCGGCGGCGCTCGTCGTCGATCTGCCGCGCCACCGATGCGGGCTCGCGCAGGAGCGCGGGCGGGGCGTCGATCACGCCGGAGAGATCGGAGAAGGACGTCTCGAGCACGCCGCGGGCGGCGGTCAACATCGGCAGCACAGAGCGCAACCGCTGCACCGCCTCCACCGTGCCCCGGTTTGGGAGCGCCGCAGCCGGCACCTCGTCGGCGACCGCGGCGACGGTCACGGCGCCCGGCGCCGAGGACTCGACCCGGTACGGCGAGGCCGCCAGTTCGACGATCGTCGGCAGCGCCGAGGCCCCGAACCGGCGCAGCGAGCGGGCGACCTCGACGGCGCCGAACGAGCGGCCGGGGACAAGCACGAGCAGCTGCTCTGGCCGCAGCCGGGCGGCGAGCAGTCCACCGCAGGCGGCGTGGGCGATCGCGGGCGTGGCGATCAGGATCGCGTCGACGTCGCCGATCGCATCGTCGATGCCGGCTCGCAACGTGATCGCCGGCTCCGATGACGGCCGATCAGACAGCCGGTAGGTTCCGATCAGGTGCTCACCCCGGATCGTGACCGCGCTCGGTCCGGCGAGGGCCGCGCGCTCGGGCTCGAACGCGGTGTACAGGTTCACCTCGCACTCGGCCGCGAGAAACTCGCAGGCGAGCGTCTGGCCGACCGGGCCCGCTCCGAGCACCGCGATCCGGCGCAGTGGCTCGTGCTCCTGCAGACCCGCGGCCGGCTTGACCTCGCTGAGGCCTTCCAGCAGCGCTTCGAATTCCCCGGCTGAGGTCATCCTCGCCGCCGACCGGACCACGCGCTACTTCTTGGCGGTGCCGGGGATCACCAGCGCGAGGTCGCTGTGCGGGCGCGCGATGACGTGGATCGAGAGGACCTCGCCGACCTTGTTCGCGGCCACGCCGCCTGCATCCGTCGCCGCCTTCACAGCGCCGACGTCGCCGCGAACGATCACCGACACAAGCCCACCGCCGGGACGCTCGGTCGCGATCAGCTCGACGTTCGCGGCCTTGACCATCGCGTCAGCTGCCTCGAGCGCCGGCACCAGGCCCCGCGTCTCGATCATCCCCAGCGCTACCTGCGGAGATTCCGCCATCACTTGCTCCTTGTCTTGGTGGTCTCTTGTCCGGTCGACCTCGTCGGGGAGAGGTCGACGGAATCGACGATCGCGACGATCGTCAGGTCGGTCGCGGCCGCGCGCGTCTCAGGTGGCTGCCGAGCCGCGGACCCACGCGCGATCAGCACGCGATCGCCGGGGCCGGCGCCGACCGTGTCGACCGCGACCTCGGACGGTCTGCGCGACAGGCGGCCCTGCGGCTCGATCGGCTGGACGACCAGCAGCGTGTGCGCGAGCAGACTCTCGGTCTTCGCGGTCGCGGTGATCGAACCGAGCACGAGCGCCAGGTCCATCAGCGCCGCTCCCGGCCGGCGGCGGAGGTCGCGGATTCCGGGTGACCGGCGCGCCTGGCTGAGGCCTCGCGCCGGGCCTCGACGGCGCCGGTCGTTCGGGCCCCGCGCGGGACGTCGTCGGCGCCGGTCGCGATCATCCCACCCTCTGGTTCCGCGATCATAAGAGTTCGTGTACCGTATACGGTGGCCGGAGCGATTGCAAGTGCGACAACCTGAGGAGAGCCGATGGCGGGGTCCAGCGACGCGGTCGTGATCGGAGCCGGTATCGGCGGGGCATCGACGGCGCTGGCGCTGCGGCGCAGAGGGCTCGAGGTCACGCTGATCGACGTGCGCGAGCCCGGCCATGCGCGTGCCGCGTCCTCCGGAGATCACCGCATCCTGCGTGCGAGTCACGGGACCGACGAGCTGTACGCGCGCTGGAGCCGCGAGGCGCGGTTGCGGTGGATGGAGCTCGGAGCCGAGGTCGGCCAGGAGTTGTTCGTCCAGAGCGGCGCCGTGATGCTCGCCACCGCCGGACACACGGCTTGGGAGGACGCCTCGCGCGACACGCTCGGGCGCCTCGGGATCCCGAGCTTCGTCGTCGACGTCGACGAGCTGAGCCTGCGCCTGCCGCTGATCGATCCGCGCGGCCTCGCCTACGGCCTGTGGGAGCCGGAGTCGGGGTTCGTCTACGCGCGCCGCGCGCTACAGGCGACGGTCGCGCTGTTCCGCCGCGAGGGCGGCGTGGTGCGCCGCGCCGTCGGGAGCACCGACGAGCACGAGCGGCTGCTGGTCGACGGCCGGCCGGTGCAGGCCGGCATCGTCATCGTTGCATGCGGCGCTTGGATGGGCTCGCTGTATCCGCGCACGCTCGGCTCGCGGCTCGAGATCTCGCGCCAGGACGTGATCATGGTCGAGCCGCCCGCCGGCTCGACCGGCTATGACGCCGACAGCTTCCCGGCCTGGATCGACCACGGCTACCCCGCCTACGGGATTCCCGCGGCCGGTGGCTTCGGCTTCAAGGCGGTGATCGTCTGGCGTGGCCTGACTGTCGACATCAATCGCGACGACCGGGTCATCTCGCAGACCTCGATCGCCCGCACGCGCCGCTACCTCGCCCACCGCTTCCCACAGCTGGCGGGCGCGCCGATCGTTGGCCAGGAGGTCGGCCAGATCGCCAACACGTCCGACACCCACTTCCTGATCGACCGCCACCCGGCTCACGAACAGGTCGTGCTCGTTGCCGGCGACTCGGGGCATCTGTTCAAGCATGGCCCCGTGGCCGGTGAGCACGTCGCGGCGCTGGCGTTGGGGGAGATCGAGATCGAGTCGCGCTTCAGCCTTTCGCGGCGCCCGGCGGCCGGCGGGGGCGTGGCCGATCGCCCGCAGTAGCGCGCCGTCGGCTCGACCCATCGCCCGCAGTAGCGCGAGGTCGGCTCGGCCTACTGCCCGCCGTAGTGCGAGCGCTCAGAACTCGAACGGCCGGTCGATCCCGGCCAGCGATACGCCGGTGAAGGCCGACGCCTCGAGCGTCAGCGCGCGCAGGTCCTCGGGCTCGAGGTTGTGGACTGAGGACTTGCCGCACGCCTTGGCGAGCAGCGTCGCCTCCATCGTCATCGCGGTCAGCAGCCGCAGCGTGCGCTCGGCCCCGGCCTCGACGTCCATCCTCGTCTCGAGCTCGGGATCCTGGGTCGTGATCCCGACCGGGCAGCGGCCTGTGTGGCAGTGGTGACATGCGCCGGGTGCGGTTCCCAAGGCGGCGTAGTCCTCGACGTAACGCGGCGAGTTGCAACCGAGGCCGATCAGCGCCGAGGTCGCGATCATCGTGCAGTCGGCCCCGAGCGCGAGCGCCTTGGCGACGTCGACCCCGGAGCGGATCCCACCTGAGGCGACGAGCTTGACCTTGTCTGCCATCCCGCAGTCCTCGAGCGCGCGGCGGGCGGCGGGAATCGCCGAGATCAACGGCACGCCGGTGTGGTCGAGCAGCAGCTCGGGCGAGGCCCCGGTCGAACCCTCCATCCCGTCGAGCACGATCACGTCGGCCCCCGTCTTGGCGGCGACCGCCACATCGAAGTAAGGCCGGGTCGCGCCGAGCTTGATGAAGATCGGGACGCGATAGTCGGTCGCCTCGCGCAGCTCCTCGATCTTGATCTGGAGATCGTCGGCCCCGAGGAAGTCGGGATGGCGGACGGTCGCGCGCTGGTCGACGCCGATCGGGAGCGAGCGCATCCGCGCGACGCGCTCGGAGATCTTCATCCCCAGCAGCAGGCCGCCGGTGCCGGGCTTGGCGCCCTGCCCGACGACGACCTCGATCCCGTCGGCGCGGCGCAGGTGGTCGAGGTCGAGCATGTAGCGCGATGGCGTCAGCTGGTAGATCAGCGTCTTCGACGCCGCACGCTCGTCCTCGAGCATTCCGCCCTCGCCAGTGCAGGTCATCGTGCCCGCCCGCGAGGCGCCCATCCCGAGCGCCGCCTTGGCGTGCGCCGACAGCGCGCCGAAGCTCATCGAGGCGATGTAGATCGGGATGTCGAGCTCGATCGGCTGCTCGACCATCCCGAGACCGTCGCCGAGGATGGTCTTCGTGTCGCAGCTCTCGCGGTAGCCCTCGAGCGGTAGGCGCGTCATCGTCGCCGGCTGGAAGACGAGGTCATCGAACGTCGGCAGTTGGCGCTGAAAGGTCGAGAAGCCGCGGATCTGGTAGCGGCCGAGCTGCGCCTTCGCGTGGATGTCCGCGATCGCGTGCGGCGTCCACCGGCTCGAGGAGCCCTCGGTATACGACCGAGCCACCCCGGCGGGGCGGTCGGGAATCGCCCCGTCGCTGAACGCCGCCGGGTCCTGATCGGAGTGGTGACCGTTGCGTCCGGTCAGATCATCAGCCATTGCTGCGCTTCCCTCGATTTGAAGTGCCATAGCGCCTGTCCGGAGACGATCCGCTTCCAGGGCCGGCCGCCGTCGTCGACGTTGAGGCTGGAGAGGAGCTCGCGGACCTCGGCGACGTCCTCGTCGGGCGGCTCCTCGACGCGCGCGTCAACGCCGAGGCCGCGGATCTTGCCGCCGACCCAGATCTCTCCCTCCCACAGCGAGTCGCCTGCCGCGTCGGCGGTGTCGCCGAGGCAGATCACCCGCCCGCCGTGGGCCATGAAGCCGCAGGCGTGGCCGACCGAGCCCTCGACCACGATCATGCCGCTCTTCATCGCGACGCCGCAGCGTGGGCCGGCGTTGCCGCGAACATGGATCGTGCCGCCGCGTAGCGAGGCGCCCACGCTCATCGCGGCGTCGCCCTGCACCGTGATCAGCCCGCTCGCCATCGCCTCGCCCAGGCCCCAGCCGGTGTTGCGGGTGACGTTGATCTCGGCGCCGTTGTTGAGCCCGCCGCAGTAGTAGCCGACCGATCCCTCAAACGTGACGCTCCCGCCGGCCGACAGCGCGACGCCGAGGTTGTGGCGCGAAAGCGGCTCGGTCACGTGGACGTGCTCGCCCGCCGCGACCGCGGTTCGGATCTCGCGGTTGACCTCCCGCAGGGGCCGATCGCCGGCGCGAATCAAGCCGCCGCTCCGATCGCCACCGGCGAGCCGACCGGCCACACGCGGACGATCGACGGACCGTCGTAGACCTCGACGTCGATCTCGTCCTGGTAGAGCGTGCGCAGCGATTGCTCCTCGGTCGCGACCGCGACGTCGTCCGGTCCGACGACCGCGACGACCGGCTTGATCGCCCAGCGATCCTTGGCGAGCGCGATCCCATCCCGAGTCGCGAGAAGGTAGGTGAAGACGCCGTCGAGCTCGCCGAGGCTGCGCTGCAGCGAGGCCTGCAGCGAATCGCCTGCAGCCATCCGGTCGGAGTTCCAGACCGCGATCAGCTCGCTGTCGTTCTCGGTCGTGAAGCGGTAGCCGCGGCGCTGCAGCCGCCGGCGCCAGGTGTAGTAGTTCGTCAGCTGCCCGTTGTGGACGATCGCGACGTCGGGGAAAGGCCGCGCCCAGAACGGGTGACCCGCGACCGGCGAGACGTTCGACTCCGTTGCCAGGCGGACATGGCCGAGTCCGTGCGTCCCGACGAACTCGCTGACGGCGTGCTTGTCGGCGACCTGGTTGGCGTCGCCCAGGTCTTTGACGATCTCGAGCGCCCGGCCGGCCGACTGGAGCTCGACCCGCGGCAGCTCGTCACAGGCGTCGACCCAGGCGGGGAACGGGTCTGGATCGGAGACGACGAACCGCGCGAGCACGTGGCGCTGGCCGCTGTCGTCCCAGGTCGGCTCCTGCACGAAATCGGCGCCGTGCCTGCGAGTGACTGCGCGCAGCGCCTCGAGGTCCTCGTACAGGTGATCGCGGTCGGCGAGCAGGGCCCGAACGACGTAGCCGTCGGACAGCGGAGGGCCGTACAGCGCAAAGCCGGTGCTGTCCCATCCGCGGTGGCGCTGCGCAGCCATCATCGCCGTCAGGTCCGCGCCGATTCGGCCTGGTTCCTTGAGAGTCCGGCCTGCGATCCCGCACATACAACCTCTCCCTTCGTTATCGCATACCGTACACGAAACACGAGAAGCGCACAAGGCGCAGAGGCGGCCGCGGAAAGGGCCCGGCGGGGGGTCGGCGGGGCCCAGCGCATGGGCAGGGAGGGGGCGCGTCCGGGCGCCGCGCCGCGGGCGCGCCCGGGCCCTCGCGCGGCGCGTGCGGAGGGGCTGTCGCGCCGCGGGTGGCGGACACCGCCCCGCCGCGGGTGTGCTCCACCGCCGGCGGGCGCCGGCTTCTAGGCGATCAGCTCGCCGCCGTCGACGGCGAGCGCCTGGCCGGTCATCAGCGAGGCCGCGTCGGAGAGCAGGAACGCGACCTGTTCGGCGACGCTTTCCGGGGTCGCCATCCGCCCGAGCGGGATCGTCTGGCCGATCTGGTCGATGAACGCCTCGCGGCCGCCGTAGTTGGCCCAGATCGGCTCGTTGAACGGCGTGTCGACGAATCCTGGGCAGAGCGCGTTGACGCGGATGCCATCAGCCGCCGCGTCACGGGCGAGGTTGCGAACGAGCGCGACCGCGGCCGCCTTGGTGGTGGCGTACGCGACCATCGCCCGCTCGGTCTGCAGGCCGGAGTTGGAGGCGGTGATCAGAAGGCTGCCGCCGCCGGCGCGCGCGAGATGGGGAAACACGGTCTGCGCGCAGACGAAGTGCGCGCGGACGTTGACCGCCCAGGAGCGGTCGAAGTCGGCGATGCTCGAGTTACCGACTGCACCATTGACCTGGACCCCGACGTTGGACCAGGCCGCGTCGAGGCCGCCGAGTGCCTGCACGGCCTGCTCGAGCGCCTGGCCGAGCGCGCCGGCGTCGCCGGCGTCGACCGTGATCGCGGTCGCACCAGTCTCGGTCGCGATCCGCGCCAGCGGATCGGCGGCAATGTCGAGCAGCGCCAGCCGCCAGCCGGCGGCTGCCAGCCGGCGCGCCCCGGCCGCGCCGATGCCCGTGGCGGCGCCGATGATCAACGCGCGTCTGGAAGGTGGTGATGCTGAGCTCATCCGGGTCGCAGATCGTAACCAGGCTTGACTTTGATCGGAAGACATGGCAGACAGCGCTCGTGCCCGCACCCCTGCTCGTCGTGCAGAACGACCCCGACAAGCCGCTTGGCCGGATCGCGGAGGCAATCGCGCACGCCGGGGCCGAGCTCGACGTGCGATCGCCGGCGGTAGCGCTTCCCGACGTTCGCCGCTACGCAGGGCTCGTCGTGCTGCCGGGACTCGCCAATCCGGTCGATGAGACCGAGCCGGTCGAGCGCGCGCGAGCGGTGATCGACGACGCGCTGTCGGCCGAGCTGCCGATCCTCGGGCTGTGCCTCGGTGGCCAGCTGCTGGCCCAGGCGCTCGGCGGCGGCGTCTACCAGTGCCGCCCGGAGCTCGGATTCGCCGACGTTGCCGCGCTGCCGGCCGCCGCTGGGGATCCGCTGCTCGCCGGCGTCGCGCACGAGTTCTCGATCTTCCATGCTCACACCTACGCGTTCGAGCCGCCGACGGGCGCCGAGCCGCTGCTGTCCAACGAGATCTGCGTGCAGGCGTGCCGCTACGGCGAGACGTGGGCGTTTCAGTGCCACCCCGAGGTCTCGCCCGAATGGGTCGCCGGCCTGGCCGCGGGCCTACGCGGTCGTGACGGCACCCTGCTCGCGGCGACGACCAGGTTCTTCGCGAGCAATGGCGTGACACCGGAGCAGCTCGAGCGCGATGCCGTCGCGGCCGAGCCGGCGATGCGCGCGATCGCGTCCGGGATCGGCGTGGGGTTCGCGTCGCGGCTCGCCTGACCCGCACCTGAGGTCGCGGCTGGCCAGAGCGCGGTCAGGGGGCCAGAGCGCGGTCAGGCGGCCTTTGACGGGCGGCGACCGCGGCCGCCGGCGCGGCGCTTGGCGGCCTGCCCATCGAGGTTGCGCTGCAGACCCCAGGCGATGTGCTCGATCATCGCCTTGCGCGCTCGCGCGGGATCGCCCGAGGCGAGCTCGTCTATCAATGCCTCGTGCTCGGCCACGAACTCGTCGTGGGGCGAATGCACGTAATAGTCGTGGTACGCGAGCGCGCCGATCGCGCGGCCCCAGATCGCGTCGAAGAAGTTGAGCAGGTAGGCGTTGCCGGTCGTCTCGACGATCGCCCGGTGAAACGAGCGGTTGGCCTCGAACGACTCGCGGCTCGAGCGGAGCTTCCGCGCGGTCGCGCGGGCGAGCGCTGCCCGCACCTCCTCGACCGCCTCATCCCCGAGCTCGGCGACGGTCGCGGCGGCGTGGCCCTCGACCGCATCGCGGGCCCCGTACAGGCCGCGGAGATCGGTCTCCGAGAGGCTGCGAACGACATAGCCGCGGCGCCCCGAGGGCTCGACGACGCCCTCTTCCTTGAGCCGCAGCAGCGCGTCCCGGACGGGGGTGCGGCTGACATCGAGCTCCTCCGCGAGCCGGTCCTGGATCAAGCGGTCGCCTGGATTGACGGTGCCCTGCACGAGCGCCTCGACGAGTCGCTGGTAGACCTCGCCCGCGAGCCTCGAGTGCGACCGGTCGATTCGCTCGATGGCGGTCATGGCCGCAGTCTAGAGACCCTCATCCCCGGAACCGGGGGGTGTCCGATCGCCGGTGATCGCGTCGACCTCGACCTCGACCATCAGCCCCGGCGTGGCCAGCTCCGCGCCGACGACCGTCAGCACCGGGGCAGCGTCTTCGAGCGCCTCGCGGTGGGCTCGGGCAAAGGCGCCTGCATGCGACATGTCGACCAGATACGCGCGCGTTCTGACGACGTCGCTCAGGCTCGCGCCGACTGCCCGCAGTGCTGCGTCGATCCGTTGCAGCGTGAAGCGGGTCTGCGCTTCGGTGTCGCCGGGGCGGTGAACCCGCCCCGACCGCTCGACCGCGGTCGTGCCCGCCACGAACACGAACGGCCCGACTCGCTTGGCGCGGACATATCCGCCGAGTTCCTCGAAGCGCCCGCCATCTCGGTGCTCGGCACTGTCCCAGCCCTGTGAAGCTTCCATCAGAGTCCCACCAGCCGTATGCGGTGTTTCGAGTTCCGTATACGATAGCGCAGGTTTCGGCGGGCTTGGCTCGGTCGGGCGACCGATTGAGGGTGGGTGCGGCCGCTTGGCGGGGCGGGGCGACGGGAAGGGAGGGTGCGAGGGCTGTTGAGGGTGGGTGCGGCCGCTTGCTTGCCGTCAACGTGACTTTCGAGCTGCCCGGGAAGGCCAGGTGCACGTTGACGGCGTCGGGCGCCGTCAACGTGACCCTCGCGCTCGCGACCGGGTCGAAAGTCACGTTGCCCGCGCTCGCACGCCGGCCCGCCCCGATGCCGGGCCGCCCCGCTGGCACCCCTCGCGCGACCGCGAGGGGCTCGCCGCCCCGCCCGCCGGGGCTCGCCGCCCCGCCCGCCGGTGCCCGCCGCCCCGCCCGCCGGTGCCCGCCGCCCCGCCCGTGCCGGCCGCCCCCGCAGGCCGCCCACCCTCCTAGCCGGCCGCCCCGGCCGCCCCCAACCCGCCCGCCTGACCGTCAGTACACGATCACGCTGCGCGCGGTCTCGCCGGCCTCCATCCGCGCGAACGCGTCGTTGACGTCCTCGAGCCCGCAGCGTGTGATCAGTGGCGCCAGTTGGAGGCGACCGTCGCGGTACATGTCGACCAGCAGGGGGATGTCGCGCAACGGCACGCACGAGCCGTACCACGACCCGCGCACGCACCGCTCCTCGAGCGTGGTCGTCAGCGCGTCAATCCCGACACGGGCATCGGGGGGCGCCATTCCGATCAGCAGTGCCTCGCCGCCGCGCCCGATCAGCGCGATCGCGGTCGCGATCGTCTCGGGCCGGCCGAGCGCTTCGAACGCGTGGTCGACGCCGCCCGGGACCAATTCTCGAACGGCCTCGACGGGGTCGTGCTCGCTCGCGTCGATCACGTCGGTCGCGCCCATCTGGCGGGCGAGCTCGAGCTTGGCGGGGACGACGTCGACCGCGATGATCGCGCCGGCGCCTGCGATCCTCGCGCCCTGGATGACGTTCATGCCGACGCCGCCGCAGCCGACGACCGCGACCGTGTCCCCGGGGCGCACTTGCGCCGTGTTGACGACGGCGCCCACGCCGGTCATCACGGCACAGCCCATCAGCGCCAGCTCGGCCAGCGGCAGGCTCGGATCGACCTTGATCGCGGTCCGCGCGGGCACCACCGAGCGCTCGGCGAACGACGAGGTGTTGTAGTGGTGGACGTCCTGCCCGCGCATGTGAAAGCGGCACGTGCCGTCCTCCATCGTCGCGTCGTACCAGGCCGTGTTCTCGCAGATATTGGGGCGTCCGCGAACGCACTCGCGGCAGTGCCCGCAGTACGGGAGCCAGGTCAGCAGCACGTGGTCGCCCGGCTGGAGGCCGGTGACGCCGGGGCCGACCTGCTCGATGATCCCCGCGCCCTCGTGGCCGAGGATGACCGGCAGCGAGGTTGGATGCGTGCCATGGGCGACGTGGAGGTCGGAGTGGCAGACGCCGCTGGCGGCCATCCGGACGCCGACCTCGCCCGCCTTCGGCGGATCGAGCTCGAGCTCCTCGACGACGAGCGGCTGGCCGAACTCGTGCAGCACGGCTGCCCGGATGGTGTCTGCCACCGTGGCCCCCTTACACCCGGCGGACGCGCACCGGGATCGATTTGAATCCGTTGACGAAGTTGGAGCTGAGGCGGACTGGATCGCCGGCGAGCTCGAAGCGGACGCGGCGCGCGAGGATCTCCTCGAGCAGGACCCGGATCTCGAGACGGGCGAGGAACGAGCCGAGGCAGAAGTGCGGGCCGCCGCGGCCGAACGTCACGTGCGGGTTCGGGTGCCGGCCGACATCGAACCGCCCCGGGTCCTCGAACACGTCCTCGTCGAAGTTGCCCGACAGGAACCACATCGCGACGCGGTCGCCGGCCTGGATCGGAACCCCGCGGATCTCGGTGTCGCGGGTCGCGGTGCGCCGGAAGTAGATCAGCGGCGTCCCGTAGCGGAGGATCTCGTCGGGCGCGGTGCCGAGCAGCGACGGGTCCGTCGCCAGCCGCTCGAACTGGTCGGGGTGGTCGATCAACGCCAGGACCCCTTGCGAGATGCCGGTCCGGGTCGTCTCGTTGCCGGCGAAGATGAACAGCTGGAAGAAGTTCGTGTACTCGGTGTCGTCGAGATGCTCACCGTCGACTTCGGCATGGACCAGGCGCGAGACGAGGTCGTCGCGTGGATGCTCGCGCCGCTCGGCGCCGACCTTGCGTCCGTAGTCGAACACCGCCTGGGCCGCCGGCGTGCCGAACGGCAGCAGCCGCGGATCGACCTCGGTCGGGTACTTGACCGGATCGGGCCGGTAGTCCGCGTCGGTCGCCGCGGCCATCTCGCTGGTCAGCTCGATCAGCATCGGGACGTCCTCGCGCGGCAGTCCGAGGATCGAGATCAGGACGGTGACCGGCAGCGGCTCGGAGATCTCGGTCACCCAGTCGAACTCGCCCTTCGCGATCGCTGCGTCGAGCAGGCCCGAGACGATCTCGCGGGTGTAGTCCTCGTACTCGCGCACCCTCGTCCGCGTGAAGGCGTAGCTGACCAGCTTGCGCAGGCGGGTGTGCTCGGGCGGGTCCGTCTCGATCATCGAGCGCCGGGCCTCGAGCGCGTCGGGCTCGCGGTCCTCCAGCGCGATGTGGCCCAGCTGCGAGGAGAACAGCTTCGGATCCTTGCCGACGGCGACGATGTCGGCGTGCTTGGTCAGCAACCAGAAGCCTCCCCGCGTCCCCGGCCATGGGTGCCAGTGGACCGGGTCGTGACGCCTCAGCGCGGCGAGCGCCTCGTACGGCACGCCCTCCGCGTAGACCCTTGGGCTCGCGACGTCGATGTGCGCGAGGTCTTCGAGTACCGGCGCCACGTCGCGCTCAGGCGTCGGTCGGCCCGACCGTGAAGTCGGCGGTGCCCAGCAGCGTCGCGATCTCGTCAGCGAGCGCTCCGCAGAACGCCGCGTGGACGACGCCGGCCGGTACGACCGTACCGCGATGCTCGAGATCGGGCGCCGCGCAGGCGTCGTCGATCAGCAGCGGCTTCAGCCCGAGGTCGGCGGCGGCGCGCACGGTCGCGTCGACGCACATCGAGGTCATCATCCCGCAGAAAGCGATGCGCGACGCGCCGGCGCTCGCGAGCTGCTGCCCGAGATCGGTGTCGAGGAACGAGTTCGGGTAGTGCTTGACGATCACGTGCTCGCCGGCGGCAGGAGCGACCGCGGCATTGGTCTCGGCGCCGCGGCTCCCCGGGACGAACCACTCGTCGCTGTCGGGTTCCTCGTGGCGGATGTGAATCACCGGGACGCCGTTCTCGCGCGCGGCGCCGATCGCCGCGGCGGCGCGCTCGGCTGCACGCTCGGCATCGGGGAGCGTCAGCGCCCCGCCAGGGAAGTACTCGTTCTGGATGTCGATCACGACCAGCGCGTCAGCCATGAGCGTCAGTCTAGGTGAGCTTGGCCACGGATCTCAAGCCCCGGCGGACCCCGCCCCCGCGGACGGGCCACCCCCGCCGGACGCCGCAGCCGACGGGGTGGCGCCGCCGTGCGGCTTGCGCTGGTAGGCGCGCCAGGTCAGTGCCCAGCGCTCGGGATCGTCGTGCGGCGCCGCGTCGAGCTTGTGGACGGTGCTCCGCTGCGGGGACGAGATCACGGTTTCCGGGCTCTCATACGCTTCGCGCGCGACCTCCTCGATGATGTCCGCGTACTCGTCGAGGTCAGCGCGTGAGTAGGACTCCGAGGGCTCCAGTGTCATCGGTTCGGCGACCAGCCACGGCTCGTGACTGGCGAAGTAGCTCGCGACGCCGAAGTCGGCCGTGCGGCGGGCGACGTCGAGCGTGCCGATGCCGGTGTCCTCGTGGAGCTTGGCGAGGGTGTAGCGGACCTGCTCGAGCCGGCGGGCGGAGTTGGTCTCCGCGAACGAGACCCCGATCCCCGGAATCGCGGCGATCCGCGAGGCGAGGTAGTTGTTGTTGAGCACCGCCGTCTGGGCGACTTCCTTCAACCCTTCGGCGCCGAGGCTCAGCACCCACGCGAACGAGCGCACGACCGTGGCCGGGACGCCGTGGAAGGCGCGGATCTTGCCGACCGATTGGCCGCGGCCGTAGTCGAGCCGGTAGCGCGAGCCGTCAAACTCGACGGTCGGCACCGGCAGGAACGGCGCCAGCTCGGACGTCACTCCACACGCTCCGACCGGCATCCCCATCGAGCAGTGCGGCGAGGAGAACGTCTTGTGCAGGTTGAACTGGCACAGGTCGAAGCCCGCGTCGCCGGCACGGGTGATCCCAAGGATCCCGTTCGCGTTGGCCTGGTCGTAGTGGCAGACGCCGCCGGCGTCGTGGACGATCTCGACGATCTCCTCGATGTGCGGGTTGAACAGCCCCGTGTCCTCGGGGTTGGTGATCATCAGCCCGGCGGTGCGCTCGGAGACCGCGCGGCGGATCGCGTCGGGCTCCGGATAGCCCTTCTCGCCGGCGTAGACCGTGATCACCTTGAAGCCGGCGGTCGCCGGCCCGGCGCCGTCGCACGGGTGCGAGAAGATCGTGGTGATGATCTCGTCGCGGTCGGCGTCGCCGCGCGCCGCGTGGTAGGCGCGGATCATCCGCGCGTTCGCGTAGACGCCCTGAGAGCCGCCCGCCGGTTGCAGAGTGAAGCGATCGAGGCCGGAGATCTCACACAGCATCCGCTCGAACCGGTACAGGACCTCGAGCATCCCCTGGACGGTCTCCTCGTCCTGGAGCGGGTGCAGCTCGGTCACCTTCGGCGAGCGCACCAGCTCCTCGTTGACCTTCGGGCTGTACTTCATCGTGCAGGTACCGAGCCCGAGATGGATGTTGACGTCGTTGCCCAGCGTCTCCTGCGACAGGCGCATGTAGTGGCGCAGCACCCGCTGCTGGCTGAGCTCCGGCAGCTGCGGGGCCTGCGAGCGGCGAAGCGCGTCGGGAATCCCGGCGAGCGGGTCGCGGTCGGCTCCGCTCAGCTCCGGCTCGAGCGGCGGCGGCAGGATCCCGCGCTCGCCGGGGGTCGACAGCTCGAGCACGATCGGCTCGTTCCAGCTGGCCTGATGGACTGGACGAGGGCTCATCGCAGCACCTCCGCGAGTTCCTCGACGAGTCGGTCGATGTCGGCTTTGGTATGGATTTCGGTGACGCACACGAGCGCGCTCTGCCCGAGCTCGGGGAACTGGCCCGAGAGGTCCAGCCCGCCGAAGATGCCCCGCTCGCGCAGCGCGACGTTCAGCTCTGCGACGGACCGGCCGCTGTCGTTGAAGTCGACCACGAGCTCCTTGAAGAACGGCGCCGTCAGTGCCGGAGCGCGGACGCCCGGCAACTCGCCGAGACGCCGGGCAGCGTAGCGCGCACGCTGAACGATGCCGTGGCCGAGCTCCTCGAGTCCATGCGGTCCCAGCATCGCGAGGTACGCACCGGCCGCGATCGCCCACAGGTTCTGCGTGGTGCCGGTGTATTCCTTGGAGTCTCCGCGCTGGACGTAGGAGGTCCGCTCCCACACGACCTCGCCGAAGCCGTACTCCCCCTCGACCGCCGTCGGGCCGACGCCGATCAGGAACATCGGGTATTCCGAGACGAACTGCTCGGTGTCCTGGGAGGCGACGAAGCCGGCGCTGCCGCCGCCGTAGTGCATGTGGATTCCGAGAGGCTGCAGATCGCCGCAGACGATGTCGGCGCCGTAACGTGGAGGCGCCTCGAGCACGCCGAGCGAGATCGGGTCGACGCCCACGATGGTCAGTGCCCCGGCCTGCTTGGCGAGCGCCGCCAGCTCCGGCGCCTGGGTCTCGACGACGCCGAGGAAGCTCGGCATCTCGAAGTAGACGCAGGCGGTGTCGGTGCTCAGCGCCTGGCGGACCCGGTCGAGCTCGAGCAGCCCGGTGCTTGGATCGAACGGGATCGTTACGAGCTCGACCCACGGGTCGCAATAGCCCTCGATCAGCGATCGGCGCTCGGCACCGACCGATGCCGGCACGAGCGCGATCCGCCGCCCGGTGATTCGAGCCGCCATGCAGATCGAGGTCGCTGCTGCCGCGCCCCAGTCGTAGGTCGGCTGGCTGACGGCATCGCACTGCACCAGCTCGCCGACCAGGCTCGCGTACTCGAACAGCGCCTGCATCTTGCCGTGGTCGCCGTAGGTGTCGCCGTAGTAAGCGGTCAGGAACTCGCCCCGGTTGACGATCTCGTCGCACACGGCCGGCACGTAGTGGAGCCAGCAGCCGCCGCCGAGGAAGCTGAGGAATTCGGCGCAGCTCTGATTGCGGTCGAGCACGCCCGTGACGTGGCGGCGGAGCTCGTATTCAGAACGCAGCGGCGCGGGCAGATTGAGGAGCTCGGGGACGCGCAGCCGCGCGGGGATCGAGCTGTGCAGCTCCTCGACGCTCTCGATGCCGATCGCATCGAGCATCGCCTGCCTGACGGCTGGCGCTGAGTTCGGGATATACGGATGGGCGGGCGGCGCGTCGCTCACGAAGTGACCTCCTCGGGTCCGGTCCTCACGCGACCGGATAGACGATCTCGCGGTTGTAGCCGACGGCGATACGGGTGTAGCCGGCAAGGCTCGCGTCGAGCGCGGGGTCGCCCGTGTCGACGCGCAGTGGGGCTCCGCCGAGGCGCGCGATCTTCGCCTCGGTGGCGATCACGATGATGCGCTCCCGGTCGACCGACCCGATCACGGAAGCGGACAGCTGCTGGTTGCCGCGCCCGAACAGGAACCCCTGGCCGCCGACCGGCGTCACGACGATCCCCGCATCGGTCCCCGCGAGCAGCTCGATCAGCGCCCGTTCGTCGGCGTCGGCGATCAGGCGGCTGCGCCCGCGGACGACGTCGACCCCGAGCAGCGTCTTCTCGAGGCCGAGTTGCGCGAGCAGCGAGCCGGTGGTCGTGCCGGGGCCGATCAGCCAGGTGCCCTCGCCGAGGACGTTGTCGATCAGGTGATGGGCGATCGCCTCCTGCGCCAACGCTTCGCTGCCGAGCGAGCGCGCCTTCGCGCTCTGCAGGTGGCGGCGCGCGTCGGGGACGTTGAGGAAGCCATGCAGTCGCGCCGACACCGACCCGGCACGCAGCAGCGCCTCGTCGACGTCCATCACCTCGGCCCGGCGCACGCTCCGCACCCCGTCGGTAGCGATGTGGGCGACGAGCTCGCCGGCGCTGCGCGGGTTGACCGCGAACACCGCAGAGTGCATCTTCACGCCGGCCGGGATCCCGAGCACCGGGACGCGATCGCCGATCGCCCGCAGGACGTCGACCGCGGTCCCGTCGCCGCCCGCGAACAGGAGCAGATCGACTCCGCGATCGGCCATCGCCCTCGCCGCGGCGCGTGTGTCCTGGGCCGAGGTAACGGACCCTGTGCGCCCGAGCACGGTCGGCACAAGCTCGGCGCCGACCGCTTCCTGCTCGCCCATCTCGCCGGCGTACGCAAGCACCTCGAGGCGTTCGCCGTGGGCGGCAAGTACACGCAGCGCCTCGGTTGCCCGCGCCGGGGCGATCGGGCTCTCCCCGCGTTCGCGCGCCGCCGCGACGAGCGCGGCGTCGTCGCTTCCTTTGAACGCGAGCCGCCCGCCCATGCCGGCGATCGGGTTGACGAGGAGCCCCAGGCGCACGTCAGCACGCGAGAGGATGCAGCCTGCAGAACGCCACAAAGCTCTCGGTCACCATTGCGTCTCCGCCCTCGTCAAGTCGGCGAGAGCCTGTGCGCCCTGGCCGAGTCGGCGAGAGCATAACCGCTCGGCGCGGACAGGTCAGATTGCCGACCTGGGCGTGATACTCTCGCCGTAAGGTGCATCGTATGCGCTCATCGTTCGCTTTCGTCAATCGGTACCTGCGTTTAGCTGGACGGAGCTGCTGCGCGGGGCGCTCGTGGGTCGGGCTCGACCGGAGTCTGGCTCGGCGCGGTGATGGCATGCCGCCGCGCGCATGCGAGCCGACCAAGTTCGTCGCATCGGATCAGCGCGAGGGGCCGGCAGAAGACGGCGCCGGCCGTCGAAGCGACGAGACGACAGTCGCGTCGAGCTCGTCGTCACGGCACTGAATGCTCGAAGATCGGGTATCGGCTAGGTCCGAGTTCCTCGGCAGTCGCCCGATCAGCGGCGACAACCTCGTGCCGGAGGAGCCGGCGCTTGGCCTGATCGCGTTCTCGAGCCCGTTCGATCCGGAACCGTCGCTGCGGGTACAGGACGGCCGCGTGGTCGAGCTCGACGGCAAGCCCGAGGCCGAGTTCGACATGATCGACGAGTTCATCGCGCTCCGCGGCATCGATCTCGAGGTGGCGGAGGAGGCGATGGCGATCCCGACCGTCGAGTTCGCGCGGAAGATCGTAGACCCGAACACGCCGCGGTCCGAGGTCACTCGGTTGACCGCCGGCATGACCCCGGCCAAGATCGCCGCGACGTTGGCGCTGCTGACATCCGTAGAGATCCTCCAGGCGATGCAGAAGATGCGGGTCCGAAAGACGCCGTCGATCCAGGCGCACGTGACCAACCGCGTCGACAATCCACTGCTGATCGCCGCCGACGCCGCGGCTGCCGTCGCGCTCGGCTTCCGCGAGCTCGAGACGACCGTGCCGGTGCTGCGCCACGCGCCTTCGAACGCGCTGGCGCTGCTGATCGGCAGCCAGGTCGGACAAGCCGGCGCCCTGACACAGTGCTCGGTCGAGGAGCGGACCGAGCTCGAGCTCGGGATGCGGGGCCTGACGACGTACGCCGAGACGGTGTCGGTGTACGGCACCGAGCAGGTGTTCGTTGACGGCGACGACACGCCGTGGTCGAAGGCCTTCCTCGCCTCGTGCTACGCCTCGCGCGGGCTCAAGATGCGCTTCACCTCGGGCTCCGGATCCGAGGTACTGATGGGTGCCAGCGAGGGCAAGTCGATGCTGTACCTCGAGGCGCGGTGCATCGCGCTGACGCGCGCGGCCGGTAGTCAGGGGGTGCAGAACGGGGGCATCGACGGCGTCAACGTGACCGCCTCGGTGCCCGACGGCATGCGCGAGGTGATCGCCGAGAACCTGTGCGTGATGCTCCACGACCTCGAGTCCTGCACCGGCAACGACACACTGATGTCGGCATCGGACATCCGCCGGACCGCGCACACGCTGCCGATCCTGCTCGCCGGCACCGACTTCCTGTTCTCCGGCTTCGGCTCGATCCCCGCCTACGACAACGCCTTCGGACCGTCGAACATGAACGCCGAGGACCTCGACGACTACCTCGTCGTGCAGCGCGACTGGGGGTTCGAGGGCGGATTGCGCTGGCGCGAGGACGCTGAGCTGCTGGCCGTTCGCCGCCGCGCTGCGGAGGCGTGCCGGGCCGCCTTCGAGGAGCTCGAGCTCGCCGAGTTCTCCGACGACGACGTCGATGCCTGCGTCCGCGCGCACGGGAGCCTAGACGTGCCTGTGTTCGAGTCCGACCTGCCCGGGCAGGCGTCCGAGCGGATCATGGACAGCGGCCTGACTGCGCTCGACGTCGTCCGCGCGCTCGCCGCATGCGGGTTCGAGCAGGAGGCCGAGCGGGTGCTCGAGATGACCCGCCAGCGACTGCTCGGCGACGTCCTCCAGACCTCGGCGATCCTCGACCGGGACCTGAACGTGATGTCGGCGCTGACCGATCCGAACGACTACGCCGGGCCCGGCACCGGCTACCGGATGTCGCCGGAGCGCCGCAGCGAGGTCGCGAACGTCAGGCAGGTCTGGTTCCCCGCCGACCTCGCGCTCGAGCAGGCTCGCTCGGAGGGGTGCATCGTCCTTGCAGAAACGGGAACCGCGCTCGCCGGCGAGCGGCCCGACGAGGTTGTGGTCGGGGTCTCGGCGGCGTTCGGGCGTGAGATCTGGGCGGCGCTCAACGGGATGACGGTCGCCGAGGTGCTGCGACAGGTGCTCGCCGGGATCGAGGAGGAGGGCCTGCATTCGCGGGTCGTGCGCGTGACCCGCTCGATCGATCTCGGGTCGATCGGGTGGGAGGCCGCGCGCCTGTCGGGCTCCGGCGTCTCGGTCGGGCTGCAGGCGAAGGGCACGGCGTTGATCCACCGAGCCGACCTGCCGCCGCTGGCCAACCTCGAGCTGTTCTCGATCGCGCCACGGGTGACCGCCGAGCTGTATCGCGGCCTCGGGCGCAATGCAGCACGGTACGCCAAGGGCCTCGCGCCCGAGCCGCTGCTGCTGCCGGAGTCGGGCGAGCCGCTGGGACCGAAGTATCACGCCCGCGTCGTCCAGCTGGTGGCGATCGAACGTCGCCTCGCCGACGAGGCTGACCCGGTCGAGCTGGAGGCGCAGTGGCCGAGCTGAGCTATCCGCTCGGAGTCAGCGCACGCGCCGAGGTGCACTCGGCGACCGGAACGCCGGTCGCGGGTGTGACGCTCGAGCAGGCGGTCGCCGGCACGCTAGGCCCGAGCGACGTCACGATCTCGGCCGACACGCTGAGGCTCCAGGCCGACTTCGCTCAGCGCGGCGGCAACCCGCAGCTCGGCGAGAACCTCCGGCGCGCGGCCGAGCTCGTCGCATTCGAAGACGACGAGCTGCTGCGCTATTACGAGATGCTGCGCCCCGGACGTTCGACGGCCGGGGAGCTCGAGTCGCTCGCCGCGGCGCTGCAGGAGCGCGGCGCGCAGCGCTGCGCCGACCTCGTGCGAGAGGCGTGCGCTACCTACGTCCGGCGCGGACTGATCGCTTAAAATTGCAACTGTCTGCACAAGGAGAAGCCGAGATGACACGTGAGGAAGAGAAGGCTCGAAATCAGCTGGAGGCGCTCGCGGGCGATCAGCGCGGCCGACAGCTGCTGCAGCTTGCGCTGCGTGGGATCCAGACTTCGGGGCACGGCCTGACGATCGGATGCTGGGTCAAGCCCGGAGGCGGTGCATCGGGCTGCGTGTTCCAGCACGCGTACTGGCAGGGGGTCGCCGAGGGTTCGTTCACGCCCACCGATGCCGCCGCGCGCGAGATCAAGGATCTCGTCGACGAGCGCGACTTCCATCTCGTGATGTCGGCGATCCGCGCGCTCGACAGCCTCGGCAAGCGCCGCTTCCTGCGTCGTGAGGGCCTGCACCGCACGCTCGACGAGCCGGCCTGGCGGAGCACGGTCGAGCGGTTGCTGGTCGACGCACTCGCCGTCCATACGTCGGAGCCCAGCCGGACGGCTGTCAGCGGCGTCGTCTGACGAGTGCTGGTCGCCGGCGTCGACGTCGGCAACTCGACGACTGAAGTTGCGCTGGCGCGGGTCGAGCCCGGGCGCGCGCCCGAATGGCTGTTCGTCGCGCGCTGCCCGACGACCGGCGCGAAGGGCTCGGTCGAATGCGCAGCCGGGATCGCGGAGTTGCTGGACCGCGCCGAGCGGCGAATCGGGGCGCGGGCCCAGCTCGCGCTGCTGGCCGAGCTGCACCCCGTCCAGACCGAGCTGCTCGAACTGGGCCGGCTCGAAGAGCTCGCGCTCGAGCGTACGGCGATCGCCCGGCCGGCGAGCGACACGCCGTCGGGCAGCGGTGTCGGCGCTGGTCGCCTGACGGGTCTCGAGCAGCTCGGTGGCCCCCCGTCGGCCGGCGATGTGATCGCGGTGATCGGGCGCGAGGACTTCGACCACGTCGCGGCCCGCCTGCGCGACGCCCGCGAGCGCGGCTGGCGGATCGCTGCCGCGATCGTCGAGACCGACGACGGGGTCCTGATCGGGAACCGGTTCGACACCTCCCTGCCGATCGTCGACGAGGTCGGCGATGTCGCCGGCCTGCCACTCGGTGCCACGGCCGCGGTCGAGGTCGCCGAGGCCGGCGCATCGATCTCGGTTCTGTCTGATCCGCTGCGGCTCGGTCTGCTGCTCGGGTTCGATCCCGACCAGGCGCGCGCGGCCCGCACCGCCGCTCGTGCCGTCGCGGGCCACCGGGCTGCGATCGTCGTCCGCACGGCGCGCGCGCAGGAGACCCGGCCGTCGAGCGACGGAGCGGTCATCCTGGTCGCAGCCGATGGCGCCGAGCAGCCCCTGCAAGCCCACGCGGACCCGCCCCCGCCCGGCGAGATCGCCGCGATCCGGGGCGCGGCGGGCGACCGGGCTTCGCTCCTCGACGTCGTCTGGCGCCAGTTGCCCACGGCTCCCGAGGACCCGCGCTTGGCGAGGCGGCTCGCGCGCCGCCAGGCGATCGCGATCGCGCTGCTCGAGCGGGGCGAGAGCGGCGACCTCCTCGACGCGCTCGCCGACCTCTGCCCCGACGGAGCGCGGGTCGTCGCGCGCGAGCCCGACGCCGCGATGCTCGGCGCCGCAACCACGCCGGGCGCGGGGCGGGCGCCGTTCGTCGTCGACCTCGGCGGCGGCACGGTCGATCTGCACCGCGCCGAGGGTGCGATCGCGACCGCCGGCGGCGGCGACCTCGTGACGCGCATCTGCGCGGGCCTGCTCGGCTCTCAGCTCGCCCTCGCCGAGCGCGCCAAGCGTCATCGCTCGGCGCGCGTCGAGACGCCGTTCACGCTGCACCACGAGGACGGAAGCCGCAGCTTCCTCGGTGAACCCGCTCCGCCGGAGACGCTCGCCCGGCTGTGCGCGCTCGACGGCAAGCGGCTGCTCGCGCTGCCGGCGCAGCTCGCGCCGGAGGTCTGGTGCAGGCTCAGGCAAGCGGCCAAGCGAGCGGTGCTTGCGTTCAACGTCAGGCGGGCGATCGACGCCGTCGGAGGCGTGCCGCGCGGCGAGCTCGTGCTGCTGATCGGAGGCTGCGCGACCGATCCCGAGGTCGTCGACCTGGTCGCCGCCGAGCTCGAAGAGCTCGACTTGGCGGTCGCCCGGGGGAACGTGCTCGGCCGTCACGGACCGCGCGCGGCAGTTGCGGTCGGGCTCGTGCTGACGTTTGCCAACGCCGGCGCGAGATGAGCGATCCGCTCGTACTGGCACTCCTGCACGACGCCGCGACCGGCGCGGCGCTCGCGGCCGGGTTCGAGGAGGAGGGCGTCCCCGTCACCGTGATCGTCACGGAGGCCGCCGGAGCGCCAGAAGCACTCGCGCGCGCGGCGGCGCGAGCCGCGATCCTCGGGATCGGGATCGGCGCCGACCGCGAGCGGCTCGTGCTGGTCCTCGCCGCGAGCCCGGCGCGGCCGTATCTAGAGGCGCCGTCTGAGCACGCCCGCGCGTTCGGGCGCGACGCCGCGCGAATTGCCTCACGCAGGCCGCTCGCGCTCGGTTAGGATCCCGCCATGCCGACAACTACTGCGAATGGCGTCGACCTGTGGGTCGAGCAAGAGGGCGAAGGCGACGATGTCCTGTTCATCTCCGGGCTCGCCGACGAAGGGGCGTGCTGGGTCGATCAGGTCGCGGGTCTGAAGGACCGCTACCGGGTCACGACATTCGACAACCGGGGCGTGGGGCGCTCGGCGACGCCCGACGGGCCGTTTCGGATCGCGGACTTCGCCGCCGACACGGCGGCGCTGATCGACGCGCTCGGGCTGAAGCGGCCACACGTGGTCGGCTCCTCGATGGGCGGTGCGATCGCGCAGGAGCTCGCGCTCGCGCATCCGGACCTCGTTCGCAGTCTCGTCCTGAACGGGACCTGGTGCCGTGGCGACCGGTTCCTGCACGAGGTCTTCCGCAACTGGATGTGGTCGGCGAACAAGGCCGACTCGATCCGCGACTTCCTGATCACCGTGAACCTATGGTGCTTCGCGCCTCGGATCTGGAACGAGGGGATCATGGACGGCTGGATCGACGCCGCCGAGGCGAGCCCGTACGCGCAGTCGGTCGACGCCTTCTGCCGCTCGGCCGAGGCGCTGATCGAGCACGACACCGCCGACCGGCTCGGCGCGATCGAGCTGCCGACGATCGTGACGGTCGGCGAGCTCGACATCGCGTTGCCCGTTCGCTTCTCCAACGAGCTGGTGGAGCGCATCCCGGGCGCGCGGCTGGTCGTGATCCCGGATGCCGGCCATCAGCCGTTCCAGGAGTTCCCGGACGACTACAACCGGCTACTGGACGAGCACTGGCAGTCGCTCGCCGGCTGAGCCGGCGAGTCTCGAGCGCGCAGTCTGAGCTTCAGCGAACGACGAGCACGTCGCACGGGGCATGGTGCACGACATTCGTGCTGACCGACCCCATGAATGTGCGGCGGGTCGCACCCAGTCCCCGTGTGCCGACCACGATCAGGTCGGCGCCCGACGCCTCGGCCTCCTCCACGATCACGTCCGCGGGGTTGCCGTGGCCCTCGATCAGGTCGGCCTTGAGACCGCGACCTTCGACGTACTTGCGGGCCTCGGCGAGGGCCTCGCGGCGTGCCTCGACGTCGGCCGGATCGACCGGCGCGGTTCCTCCCGCGGGGTCGCGCATCAGCCTGCTTATGTTGGCGGCGCACACGACGGCGAGTGTTGCGCCGTTCGCGATGTCTGCGGCACGCGCGAGCGCCTTACGCGAGTGCTCCGATGCGTCAAACCCGACGACGATCCGTTTCATGGCGCGCAATCCTTATTCGTCGGCGGTCGCGTGTCAAGCGCCGGATTGTCAAGCTCGCGTGTCGAGGACCATCGCGGCACCGGCGCCGGCGTCGATTCTGAGCGTCGCGCCGGTCACGTGGACGGACTGATCAGAGGCGAGCCAGGCGACCAGCGAGGCGACGTCCGCACCGTCGACCCCGTCGCCCGGGCAGACGGCGTTGACGCGAACGCCGTCGTCCGCTCCCTCGGCGGCGAACAGCTCGGCCGCGACGATCAGGCTCGCGGCCGCGACCGACTGTGCGCCGCGCGCATGATCGGCTCGGATGCCCGCGTCTGAGCCGATCTGGATGATCGAGCCGCGTCCCTCGGCTCGCATCGGCGCCAGGCCCGCCCGGGCGATCCTGAACGGCGCTGTCAGGTTGGTCTCGAGCAGCTGCCGGAAGTCGGCCTCGGCCGTCGCCTCGATCGCGCCGATGATCGCGGGGCCGGGGCATGTGACGAGCACGTCGAGCCGGCCTCCGTGCAGCGCCAGCGCCTGCGCGACCGCGCGATCGCAGCTCGCCCGGTCGCGCTCGTCACAGGCGATCAGCGCAGCGCCCGTCGGATTGGCGATCGCCTCGCCCTGGCTACGGTCGGCCGCTGTGAACGCGATCGACATGCCCTCCTTGCGCAGTCGCCGGACGCACGCGGCGCCGATCTCAGACGTGCCGCCGGCGACGAGCCCGGTACGTCCCTCGAGCCCAAGCGAGACCGTCATGGCGCGTTCTCGCGGGCAGCGTTGCTCGCCCGCTGCGCCGCCCGCATGCCGCCGTCGACGAGCAGAATCGAGCCGTTGCAGAACGATCCGTCGTGCGAGGCGAAGAACGTGACCGCGCCGGCGACGTCGGCGCCGGTCCCGACCCGCGCGAGCGGCGGCAGGATCCAGCTGTCGGGGTCGGACTCCTCGCTGCGGCCCGCCGTGAAGGTCGCCATCCCCGGCGCCGTGTCGCCCGGACAGACGGCGTTGACTCGGACCCCGTGCGGACCAGCCTCGACCGCCAGTGTCTGCACGAGCATGTTGACCGCGCGCTTGCTGACCGAGTACGCGCCGATCGCGGCCTCGCCCCAGACGCCGGCGTCGGAGGAGATCATCGTGATCGAGCCGCCGCCGGCGGCGCGCAGATGGGGAAGGCAGGCGACGGCGTAGCGGAAGTAGCCGAACAGGTTGGTCTCGAGCACCGCGTCCCAGTTCTCGTCGGTCGTCTGCGACAGGGTCGCGTCGAGCAGCACACCGGCGTTGGCGACGAGTGCGTCGAGGCCCCCGAGCTTCGCCACCGCGGCCCGCACCGAGCTCCGCACCTGGGCGCCGTCGCGAACGTCGGCGCGGACGAAATCGGCGCCGGTCCGTGCTGCGACCGTGCGCCCGCGCTGCTCGTCGCGGCCGGTGCAGACAACCGTGGCCCCTTCGGCCGTGAATCGCTCCACGATCGCCGCGCCGATGCCCGAGGTGCCTCCGGTGACGAGCGCTCGGATCCCGTCGAGTTTCGCCATCTGTCCCATCCTCCCACACACCTTCAGATGGAGTCTTGGCCTTCGGGAGTGGTTGGGCCGCAAACTTTCCCTGGCGAAAGTCTGTGCAAGTTGCACATCGCCCCCCCAACGCGTATAAGGTATCCATCTCGGTTGAGCACCGGGGTGGAAAACCGAACGAGGAGAGGCTCATGGAAGCAAGCAGCGTCCAGGATGTCGGCTCTGCGCGAAGCAAGCTGACGGGGTCGACCGAGCTTGCGCGCAACGCGCTCGGGCTACCTCAGATCCTGTTCTGCATTGTCACGGGGTCGGCACCGCTCGCCGCGATGATGTTCAACGACCCGCTCTCGGGCCTCGGCATCGGTATCTCGGTGCCGTCGGCTTTCTGGGTCGCCGGCGTGTCGTTCACGCTGTTCTCGGTCGGATACGTCGAGATGGCGCGGCGAGTGACGACGGCGGGAGGCTTCTACTCCTACACGTCCTACGGCTTCGGGCGGATCGTTGGCCTGGGCACCGCCGTAGGCATCGTCACGGCGTACCTGCTGTTCGCCGTCGGCGTCAACGGTGTGACGACGTACTTCGCCAACACCAGCCTCAATGACCTCTTCCACATCAGCATGGACTGGCGGATCTACTGCTTCCTGTTCCTCGCGATCCTGCTGACGGTCACCTACTTCCACATCGAGATCGTCGCCCGGATCCTCGGCATCTGCCTGCTAGGCGAGCTCGTGATCCTGTTCATATTCTCGTTCGCCGTGCTGTTCAAGGGCGGCGGTCCGAGCGGGATCCTGTGGTCGGCACTGAATCCGGCGGGCATGTTCAGCGGCGGCGCCGGCGTCGGCGGCGCCGCGAAGGTGTTCGGAGCGTCGGCGGCCGGCGTCGGATTCTTCGGGGCCTACTGGTCGTGGGTCGGCTTCGAGATGGCGCCAAACTACGCCGAGGAGGCTCGAAACCCGAAGAAGATGATGGCCTACGCCATCTACATCTCCTGCATCGGACTCGGCGTCGTCTACACGTTCTGGTCATGGATGCTGGTCACCGCGTACGGCTCGACCAAGAACCAGTGGCCGTGGGCCGTCTCGACCCAGTACGGGATCAAGACCGCTCCCGCGAGCGTCGGACTCCCGAAGGGGAACTACGCGAGCGTCTACTACCCGGTCGCCCAGCACTTCGTCGGTGTGTGGCTCAAGGACCTGTTCGAGCTCCTGATCATCACCGGATCGTTCGCCTGCTCGCTGGCGTTCTGGAACACGTCGAACCGCTACCTGTTCTCGATGGGACGTGAGGGGATCTTCCCCCGCATCCTCGGGCGCACGCACTCGACCCACAAGAGCCCGTTTGTCGCGACGATGTGTACCGCGGGATTCTGCGTGATCCTGACGCTGCTGTTCGCTACCGGCCTCGCCGGCGCGGGGCAGCGCCACGCGCTCGGGATCGGCGTCTCGAACCCGCTCGTAGCGCTGTCGCAGATCGGAACGTGGCTGCCGTTCCAGGGCAACCTGCTGCTGTTCCCGATCATGGCGCTGTGCAGCATCGCGATCCTGGTGTACTTCCTGCGAGAGGCACGGGACGGCTTCCACTGGTTCAAGACACTGGTGGCGCCGATCCTGGCGGCGGCGTCGATCGTGTTCGCCGTGTACCTGATGATCTCCAACCGCGCGGCCCTGACGACCGGGTCGAACACGGGTTGGGTGTTCGCCTCGCCGTTCATCGCGCTCGGCGTGTTCATCGCCGGCTGCCTGCTAGGCGGTGTTTACAAGCGCTGGTCGAAGGGTCGCTACGACGCGGTCGGCAAGTTCGTCCACGAGGAGGCCTGAGCCCTCAGGCCACGTTTTCCCGGGGGGCGGCGACGTACGAGCGTCGCCCCCGGGCGGATCTGGGCGACCGTGTGCCGAGCGAGGAATCGCGACCTACCGTAGCGGCCGCACGCGTCAGTGCTACGTTGTGGCGTGTCGCTAGTCACGGAAGTCCCTGAACCCCTCCGGTTCCGCGGGATCGAGCCGCGGCAGGACGCCCACGGGTTCGCGATCATGCTCGACGAGGCGGTGCCACAGGGCGGCGGTCGGATCGCCGGCCGCGTCGAGCGCCTTAATCAACGTGCCGACCCACGCCCCATTTACGTGACCGCCCGCTGCGACGCGTTCTGGATGGATGTCGCGCCCCAGCTCGTCGGGCGCAAGGACCTGATCAGCTGGTCGACGTACGCGGAGATCCGCAACCGCCACGTCCCGATCTGGCTCGAGGAGGAGGTATTCAACGAGCGCCTCGAGCTCGGGCCTCTCGACGAGGTCAACTGGAAGTACTTCGCGATCGAGCTTCCCGACGAGCTGCCGCGCGCGCTCGAGGGCACGTTCGTGGCGTTCCGCTGGCGAATCGTGGCTCGGCGAGCCCGCCGTCTGGGGACCGAGACGGGATCGCTGCCGCTGCTCCTGCTCGAACCGCAGACGCTTCCGGTGGTGCGGGTGGAGACGAGTCCGATCGGTAGCTGGCGGCTGCTCGAATGGCGCTCGGAGGCCGACGTCGGTGCCTCGGCGGGACCGTGCTCGGTCACCTACGAGGACCGTCGCCCGGCCGACCTGCCGCTCCCCGGCGAGACCCGAGCGGCCGAGCAGGCGCGCCGCATGAAGGCATGAGGTCGGAGGGCCCGTGAAGGTCCTGCGCGTCGCCGCGGCCGCCTGCACGGCGGCCGTCCTCGCGGCCTTGATCGGGGCCGCGCCGTCCTCGGCCGCGTCCTGCCCGACCCAGACCTTCCTGCGATACGGCAACCTCGCCTACGCGGCGACCGCGATCCCGCCGGCGGTCACCGTTCCGGCGGGGGCTTCGGTGGGGAGCGGCACCGTCGATGAGCCGACGACCGCCGACGGCTGCCACCGCCAGGAGAACTCGGTCAAGGTCCTCCGCGCCGGCCCGATCGACCCGCGCGTCGCAGTGCTCGTCAGCGGTCGGCCGAAAACCCTGTTCGTGATCGGGCACCGGTGCTCCGGCTTCTCGGGGGCGTCCTACTGGGCCTGCCTGCTGCAGCCGCTGGCGTTCGACGGGCAGCAGTACACGGCCACCAGCTACCCGAGCACGCCGGCCCCGCGCCGGACGCTGGCGCTCGGTGCGGCACTCGGGAGGGCGCGCTACCACGGGCGCCCGGTCACCGTCCGGCGGATCCGCGGCGTGCAGCCGTCACTCGCGGTCGCGGTCTCGGGGCAGCCGAGCGTGGCGTTCCTGAACCCGCGGGTGTGCCCGTACTCCGGGTTCTCGAACACTGTTCGCTACGACGACCTGCTGCGCTGCCTGCAGAGCCCGATCTGGTTCACCTTCAACCCGCCTGGCAGCGAGGCCGGTGGAACCGTGGTCGCCAGTGGCGACCGGCCGCTTGAGCCCGCCGTGGAGGGCGCGGCGATCAGCCTCGTCCAGCTGCCGGTCGTCGCCGACTACGTTCCCGCCGACCACGGCGCGCTGGCGACCGTCGCGACGGTCGCCGAGCAGGTCAGCCTGAAGGTGCCGACCAACCTCGCCAGCGGGCTCTACGAGGCGGTCGTCTCGTGCCCTCGCTGCGCCCCGGGTGGCGGGTCGACGCTGTATCCGGCTGGATCGATCCTGGTGACGGCCAAGGCCAAGACCTCGGTCGGGATCCGGATCGTCTCCTACGCGCTGACGGTCGTCGTCATCCTGGCGGCGATCCTGGCGTTCAGGACCTGGCGCCGACGGCGGCGGCTCAGGGCCGGAGCCGGACCGGGACGCTCTTGACGCCGTTGAAGAAGTTTGAGCGAAGTCGCTTGGGCTCGCCCGCGAGCTCGATCCGTCCGAGTACCGGCAGCATCTCCTGAAGCCAGATCCGCAGCTCGAGCCGCGCAAGGTGCGCGCCGAGGCAGAAATGCGGTCCCCCGAGCCCGAACGCCAGATGGCGGTTGGGCTGGCGGCCGACGTCGAAGCGCTCGGCGTCGGGGAACTGATCCTCGTCACGGTTGCCCGAGACGTACCAGAGCGCGACCTTGTCGCCTGAGCGGATCGTCTCGCCGCGCAGCTCGACCTCGCGCGTGGCCGTGCGCCGGAAGTGCAGCAGCGACGGCGCCCAGCGCAGGATCTCCTCGACGGCGGTCGGGATCAGCGACGGGTCGGACAGCAGCCGGTCGCGCTGCGCCGGGTGCTCGAGCAGCGCCAGCAGGCCGTTCGACATCGCGTGACGGGTCGTCTCGTTGCCGGCCGTCACCAGCAGCAGGAAGAACAGGTCGAACTCGTGCTCGGACAGGCGATCGCCGTCGATCTCGGCCTCGATCAGGCGGGTCGTGAGATCGTCGCGAGGCTCGCGCCGGCGCTCGGCCGCGAGCGCGTTCGCGTAGGCGAACATCTCCGGCGCGGCCGGGCTCGAGAACGGCAGGTGGCCGTACTGCGAGAGGTCGGCCTCGCCGGCCACGAACTCGCCCGCATGGTCGGGGTCCGTGTTGCCGAGCATCCGGTTGCCGAGCTCGACCAGGTAACGGCGATCCTCGAGCGGCACGCCCATCAGCTCGCACAGGATCCGCATCGGCAGCTCGACCGCGACCGCGTCGACGAAGTCGAGCTCCGGCTCGGTGAACGCGCTGTCGAGCACCTCGCGGAACATCGCGTGGATCCGGTCCTCATAGTCGTTGACGACGCGGACCGTGAATGCCTTCGAGACGATGTTGCGCAGCCGGCGGTGCTTGGGCGGGTCGGTGTCGAGCATCGACATCCGCGACTGCACCTGCTCAGGAGTCAGGTCCATCAGCGAGGTGCCGCCCGCCTCCGAGGAGAAGGTCGCGTAATCCTTGGACGCGGCGAGGATGTCCTCGTAGCGCGTCAGCGACCAGAAGCCGCGACCGTCCTGCTCGTCCTGCCAGAAAACGGGCTGCCGGCTGCGGAGCAGTGCGAACCACTCGTGCGGCGCGGCGGAGGCCCAGCGATCGAGATCGGTCAGGTCGATGTCCGAAAGCGAGACGCCGGCGAGCGCGCTCATCGGACCTGCACCTGCAGCTCGCCACCGGCGACGCGGACAGGGTAGACGGTCAGCGGGTCCTCGGCTGGTCCCTCGAGCACCTCGCCGGTGCGCACGTCGAACGCGGAGCTGTGGCAGTGGCAGATGATCTGATCGCCCTCGAGGTCGCCCTCCGAAAGCGGGCAGTCCTCATGCGTGCACGAGTTGTCGAACGCCGCCCAGGAGCCGTCGGCCAGCCGCGCCACGGCGATCTCGAGATCGCCGATCCAGACCGCGTCGAGTTCAGGACGGCCCTGCACGGGCCCGACCGTCGCCCACTCGCTCATCTGTGCAACGTACATGGTCGGCTGACGCGGGAGGTGGGCGCGCCCAGCGAGTAGTCTTCCGCGATCACGCGGGCCGGCCTCATCGCGCGGACGGTACTCGATGTAGTCGACCCGGACCTGCGAGGAAGGTGGGTGTCATGGGTCTTACAACCAAGCGAGCGCGTCCCGCTGTCCGCCCCGCGGCGCTCGAGGCGGCGTTCGCATTTCCCGCGCTGGAGGCGATCTTCACGCGCCGTGCCCGCCGGTTCGCGCTCGGGACCGAGCTGACCGGACCGCTCGCATACCGCTCCGACAAGGAGCCGGTCCCGCTCGCCGTCGAGGAGGAGGCGATCCTCGTTGCGGCGGCCACCGGGATCACCGGCGTCGTTCGTGAGGAGTGGCCGTTCGCGACCGAGACCGGCGATACGACCAGCGCCGACAAGCTCGCGTCGTTCACCGGGCGCAGCTTCCCGAGCCCGCTCGCGATCCACGGCACCGAGCTGTTCTGGACCAATGACGACGGCGTGTTCGTGCTGCCACAGCGCGACTGCCTCCCGGAGCGCTACGTCCAGCTCCAGAGCCAGGACGAGCCCACCGAGCTCTATCGGCAGGCGATCAAGCTAAAGGACGGGCGCCTCGAGGTCCCGCGCCGGCGACCGAATCTGTTCAGGTTCAACGAGTGGGTCGTCAACACCGAGGGCGCGACGCTGTTCATCCCCGTCTCCGACGTGACCCGCCAGTGCATCTCGGCGATGCTGCTGTACTTCGACCGGCCCCACGGCTACTACATCGTCGATAAGCAGCTCGGGAACGACCCGCTGCGTCCGTTCGTCAAGTCGGGGTTGCTGGATCCAGCCCACCCGGTCGACCTGTGGGACTTCGAGCGCTGGCAGATGGTCGACATGAATGGCGTCGAGGAAGGGCTGATGGTCGAGAACCTGATGCTTGCGACCCAGGCGCTCGGGATCGGCGGCCACCCGTTCTCGGGAGGGAAGGGGCGCGTCACGCTCGGCGGCGAGCAGCGCTGGCACGAGATCGGCGGCGAAGGGCCGTGCGGCTCGCTCGGCTTCACCTTTCACAGCGTCCCCGACGATGCCCCGGTCGGCGCCGGCGAGCAGATCCCGGTCGGGCTTGAGGGGATCTTCGAGGGCGCGTGCCCGCCGTTTCACCCCGACATGGATGCTGCCGTCGACTTCGTGCTCGAGCAGCGCTGGGGCGAGAACGGCATCTTCTCCGCTCCCGAGCGTCGGCCGATCCCGTGGCGCTCGCCCGAGGTCGCACGTGCGGTCCCGCGCCCGTCGGATGAGGCGGTCGAGGCGACGAGGACGCTGTGCCGGTACATCTGGGACACCTACGGGCGCTTCCCGGCGACGATCGACCCGTTCCTGATGACGGTCTGGTACCAAGCGGCCCACCTCGACGTCGACTTCTACGACCGCTACTACCCGCCCGACGCGCTGCCCGCGCACGTGCGCTCGCACATGCACGACTGGCACGACGTCTGACATCAGTGGCGACCGACGCGACACTTGAGCTCGGCGAGCTCGAGCTCGAGCTAGGCGGGGTGCTGCCCGCGGCCCGGCTCGCATATCGGACGCATGGGACGTTGGCGGCGGATCGGAGCAACGCGATCCTGTTCGCGCACATGTACTCCGGGACGCCCGCTTCGCTCGACCCCTGGATCGCGACCGGTCGCGCGCTCGACCCCGACCGCTGGTTCGTGATCTGCCCGGGCCAGCTCGGCAACGGTGTCAGCTCGTCGCCGAGTAACAGCGCGGCGGCGCCGTTTCCGGAGCTGACGATCGGGGACGACGTGACCGCCCAGCACCGGCTCGTCTCAGAGCAGCTCGGGATCGACCGACTCGAGCTCGTGCTCGGGTTCTCGATGGGCGCGCAGCAGGCATACGAGTGGGCAGTGCGGTTTCCGCCGATGGTCGCGCGACTCGCGGTGTTCGCCGGGCTGGCCCGCACGACCGCGGCCAATCGACTGCTCGTCGCCGCCGCCGCGGAGGCGCTCGCGACCGGCGGCACCGAGCAGCACGCGCACTTCTGGGCCGCGACCGGTCTGTCAGCCGAACTGTTTCGCCGCGAGTCCTGGCGCGAGGCGGGCTTCACGTCGGTCGACGACCTCGTCGCGCGGCTGTTCGTGGAGGACCTGGCGCCGCTGGCGGGCGAGGACCTGCTGGCGCAGCTGGCGAAGTGGCGGCGAGCCGACGTCGCGCGCCACGCGGGCGGAGACCTCGCGGCAGCACTCGGACGGATCGATGCTCGCACGACCGTCTCCCCGTTCTCGCACGACGGCTGGTTCGCAGCCGCCGACTGCCGGGCCGAGCAGCAGTTGATCGCGGGCAGCGCCTACCGCGAGATCGACAGCGTCTGGGGTCACTACGCCTGGGGCATCACGGCCGGCGAGACGGCTCAGATCGAGCAGGTCGTGAGCGACCTGCTCGCTACATGACCTCGCGGTAGCGCTCGCGCTCCCAGTCGGTGACGTGCCGCGCGAACAGCTCGAGCTCGTGGCGGAGCATCGCCACGTAGGCGTCGATGAACACGTCTGAATACAACTCGCGCGCGAACTGGCTCTTCTCGAGGAACGGAAGCGCCTCCTCGAGCTGGGTCGGCAGCCGCGGAAGCGATCCATCGACGTGCGGGTCGCCGCTCACCATCGGCGGCACCTTGTGCTCGTTCGCGAGCCCGTCGGCACCCGCGGCGAGGCACCCGGCGACGACCAGGTAGGGGTTGGCGTCGGCCGACGCCCAGCGGCACTCGAGCCTTGTCGCCGAGCCACGACCGACGGTTGAGCGGACGCCCACGAGGCGATGGTCTAGTCCCCAGCTGACCTGCGTCGGGGCGAACGAGTAGTCCTCCACGCGCCGGTAGGCGTTGATCGTCGGGCAGTTGATCGCCTGCAGCTCGACCTGGTGCGCGAGCAGTCCCGACAGGTAGCGGCGCATCAGCGTGGAGCGCAACGGCGGACCGTCGTCCTCCTGCGCGAATGCGTTGCGGCCGTCGGCGTCGAGCAGGCTCTGATGGATGTGCAGGCCGTTGCCAGCTTCGGTGATGTACGGCTTGGGCATGAACGTGGCGCGCAGGCCGTGCGCGGTCGCGACCTGCTTGACCACGTACTTGAGCACGAGCGTCGCGTCGACGACGTTGATCGGCGACCCGTGCCCGAGGTTGACCTCGACCTGGGCCGGCCCGTACTCGACGTTCCACGCCTCGACCTCGACCCCGGAGGCTTCTAGCACCCGTTTGATGTCGCTGACGACCGGCTCGAGCTCGGCGCCCTTCTGCATCGAATAGCAGTGGGTCCCGGTGTACAGCGGCTCCCAGTCGGGGTGGCACAGGTGGAACTCGAGCTCCGTCGCGGCGACCGGCTCGTAGTCGAACTTCTGCACGCGTGCGACCGCCTTGCGAAGGATCGCCCGGCCGTCGAGCGGAATCGGCTGCTCGGTCTCGGGGTCGACCGTGTCGCAGATGCAGAACGCGGTGCCCTCCTTCCAGGCGGCGAGACGCAGGGTCGAGAGGTCGGGGACGACGTGCATGTCTGGATAGCCGTCGACGTCGTCTACCCACGCTGTCGGGAAGATCACGCCGTGCATGTCCCAGGTGAAGGCGACGTTGGCGATCGCGAAGCCGGAGCCGCGGGCCGCGGAGCAGAAATGCTTGGCCGAAAGCCGCTTGCCGCGGGGGATGCCCCAGGTGTCCGGGAACATGCACTCGACCGTGTGGACGTTCTCCCGATCCAGGAACTCTTGAACTGCTTCGATGTTGACCTCGGGCCCGGTCACCTGCATGCCATCTCTCTTCCTCTCCCTCGTGAGGCGGGTTATCGTAACGGTCTCGCGGCCGCTGGAGCACGCGACCAACGCGTTCAGGAGGTAACGACATGCGCGCAGTCGTTCTTCGCGCTTTCAACGCGCCGCTCGAGCTCGAGGAGCGCGAGGTGCCGGCCGCAGAGGGTGGCGAGCAGACCGTCGTCCGGGTGCTCGCCTGCGGCGTCTGCCACTCCGACCTGCACGTCGTCGAGAACTACTTCCCGTGCGAGCTCCCGCTCGTGCTCGGCCACGAGATCGTCGCTCACGACGAGCGCCTGGGGAACGTCCTCGTGTACGCGCCGTGGGGCTGCGGCGAGTGTCGCTTCTGCCGCGCCTCGGAGGAGATGATCTGCCCCGACGGGCGCGAGGCGGGCATGTTCCAAGACGGCGGGTACGCCGAGTACATGCGCGTGCCGGCGCGCCGCTATCTGTACCCGATCGGCGATCTCGACCCCGTGCAGGCGGCACCGCTCGGGTGCGGCGGCCTGACGCCGTACCGCGCCGTCAAGCATGCTCGTGGCTGGCTGGCCCCCGGCTCGCAGGCGCTCGTGCTCGGCGCCGGCGGGCTCGGGCAGTTCGGGATCCAGTTCCTTCGCCTGCTGACCGACGCGACCGTCCACGTCGGCGACCCGTCGGCCCAGAAGCGCGAGCTCGCGCTGTCGCTCGGTGCCGAGCAGGCCGCCGCCCCCGAGGAGCTCGAGGGCCCATACACGGCCGTGCTCGACTTCGTCGGCTCCGATGACTCGCTCGCCCACGCGGCCAGGCTCGTCGACCGGCAGGGCATCGCGATCGTGATCGGCCTGTTCGGTGGGACCGTCCCCTTCGGCCTCGGAGCGGTGCCGCACGAGGCGCATTTCCTGTCGAGCATCTGGGGCTCGCGAGACGAGCTCGGCGAGCTGATCGAGCTCGCGCGCCGTGAGCAGCTCGAGTACACGATCGACACGATGCCGCTTGAGCGCGCCCAGGAGGCCCACGACCTGATCAGGTCGGGTCGCGCGCGGGGAAGGATCGTGCTGACCCCGTAGCGTCGGGTTTCGGGATCCCCGGGCGGCGTGGACTCGATCCTCCTGCGTGCGCCGATTCGGCTGACGCCGGTGGCCTTTACTGTGCGCCGTGTCCAAGCCCCCCGGTTCAGGCCCGGTGCGCATGAGTATCATCGCCAGTCCCGTGCCCACTCGTGCGGTGCGCGCGAACATCGTTGAAAGAGGAGAGTGCATGGCGACGGTGGTTGACAACGAACTTTTCGTCCGACCGGACGGAAAGGAGAAGGTGACTGGTGCGGGCCGCTACACGGCGGACCTGACGCTCGCGGGCCAGCTGCACGCGCGCTTCCGCTATTCCGACCACTCGCGCGCCCGGATCGTCCGGATCGACACCGCGGCGGCGCGCGCGGTTCCGGGCGTGTTCGCGGTCGTGACCCACGAGGATGTGCCCGACGTGCTCTACGGCCAGCTCGTCAAGGACCGCCGGCTGTTCGCCAAGGAGGAGGTGCGCTACGAGGCGGACGTGATCGCGGCCGTCGCGGCGTTGACCCCCGAGCTCGCCGAACGGGCCGCCGCGCTGATCGAGGTCGAGTACGAGCCGTTGCCCGCGATCGTCGATCCCGAACGCGCGCTCGAGGAGGATGCGCCGCTGATCCACCCCGACTGGAGCTCCTACGAGGCCAGCGAGAACCTCAACATGGGCGGCAACGTGCTCGGCCACTCGACGATCGTCAGGGGCGACGTCGACGCCGCGATGCGCGACGCCGACGTCGTCGTCAAGAGCCGCTACCTGGCTGACGGTTCGCACGGCGTGCCGATCGAGCCGCGCGCGGTCGTCGCCCAGTGGCACGGCGACAGCGTCACCGTCTGGACCTCGTCGCAGACGCCGTTCGCCGCCAAGAGCGGCGTTGCCCAGGTGCTCAGCATCCCTGAGTCGAACGTCCGGATCATCGTGCCGCTGCTCGGCGGCGGGTTCGGCTCCAAGTGCGACTTCCATTACGAGGGCCACGTCGCCGCGCTCGCGCGGGCAGCCGGACGGCCGGTCAAGCTCGTGTTCTCGCGCAAGGAGGAGTTCATCGCTCCCGACCACCGTCGCGAGAGCATCCTCGTCGAGCTCGAGACCGGCGCCCGCAGCGACGGCACGCTGCTCGCGCGCCGCGGCCGGCTTGTGCTCGACGGCGGCGCCTACTGCGGCGAGGGCGGCTTCTTCGCCCAGATGGCGGCGATGCACGCCTGCGGCCCGTACGTGCTCGAGAACGTCGACATCGACGCCAAGCTCGTCTACACCAACAATCAGCCATCCGGCTCGATCCGTGCCCCGACCGCGCCGCAGACCTGCTGGGCGGTCGAGCAGCACATGGACGAGGTGGCGCAGGCGCTCGGGCTCGATCCGGTCGAACTTCGCCGCCGGACGCTGATCGAAGAGGGCGCCGAGAGCCCGACCCGTCAGGTGTTCGGGCCGCTCGGAATCAAGCAGTCGCTCGAGCGCGCGGCCGAGCTGATCGGCTATGGCCGAGAGCTGCCCGAGAACGAAGGCATCGGCGTCGCCTGCGGCTGGTGGCCGTCGTTCGCCGTCGAGTCGGGCGCCTACCTGAAGCTCAACGGCGACGGGACGGGCACGATCATCACCGGCGCGCAGGAGAACGGCAGTGGCTCGGTGATGGGCCTGCCGCTGCTTGCCGCCCAGGTGCTCGGGATGCGGCCCGAGGACTTCTCGGTCCTCTACCAGGACACAGAGGCCGGTCCATGGGACATGGGGTCATCGGGCTCGCAGACGACGTTCAACAACGGCCGCGCCGTGATGGAGGCGGCCGGCGAGGTCCGCGACAAGCTCAGCGAGCTCGCGGCCGAGCAGTTCGAGATCGACCCGGCCGACCTCGAGCTCGCCGACGGGATGGTGCGCGTCAAGGGCTCGCCCGACAAGGCGGTGTCGATCGCCGATCTGGCCGGCACCGGCACCCCGATCCTGGGCAAGGGCTCGGGCCGCGTTCCGGATATGCCGCCGACCAATCCTGACAGCGGCTGCCTCGGCCGGCTCGGGCTGGAGTCGTTCCTCGAGCCCCAGCTGATCACCCACGCCGTGCACGTCAAGGTCGATCCGGGGACCGGCGTCGTTCGCGTCCTGCGGGTCGCCGCGGCCCACGACTCCGGAACGATCATCAACCCGATCGGCGCCCGCGGGCAGGTGCTCGGCGGCGTCGTGATGGGGATCGGCCAGGCCCTGTCGGAGGGGATGCAGCTCGACGACGACGGCCGCCAGCTCAACCCGCACCTGCTCGACTACAAGCTCGTGACCTCCGCCGACGCGCCTGAGATCGAGATCGCGTTCATCGACAACCCGGCGCTCGACGGTGGCCCCAATGGCAGCAAGGGCATGGGCGAACCGCCGTGCGTGCCGACACCCGGCGCAGTCGCCAACGCGATCGCCAACGCGACCGGCCGCCGCGTTTACCAGCTTCCGATGACGCCCGAGCGCGTCTGGGAGGCGACGCGATGAGCGGATCACTGCTGATCGCCTCCTCGCTCGACGACGCTCTTCGCGAGCTCGCCGGCGGCGGCCGTGTTGTCGCCGGCGGGACAGACCTCGTCGTCGGCGCACGCCAGGGCAAGGCGCCGCTGCCCGAGCGCCTGGTCGCGATCCACCGCCTCCAGGACCTCCGCTACACGCGCGATGCCGACGGGGCGCTGCTGGCCGGAGCGCTGGCGACGCACGCCGAGCTCGCCGCCCACCCGACCGTCCGCGGCCGCCTGACCGCGCTCGCCGACGCCTCGAGCATCGTCGGCTCACACGCGACCCGGGCCCAGGGCACGCTCGGCGGCAACCTGATGAACGCCTCGCCGGCGATGGAGACCGGCGGCCCACTGCTGTGCTTCGACGCCGTCGTGACGCTGCGCTCGGCGGACGGCACGCGGACGCTCGGCTTCGCCGAGCTGATGGCGGGGCCCGGCCGCACGACTGCGGCGCCGGGCGAGCTGCTCGAGTCCGTCGAGATGCCGCTGCCCCCGGCGGGCACCGGCAGCTGCTACCTGCGCCTCGAGTACCGCCGCCAGATGGAGATCGCGGTCGTAGGGGCGACCGCCGTGCTCAGGATCGAGGACGGCCGCGTCGCCGATGCGCGGATCGCGATCACCGCGCTGGCGCCGACGATCAGGCGCGTTCCCGAGGCCGAAGCCGCGCTCAACGGCAGCGACGGTGGTGGCGATGCGGTCAATGCCGCGGCCCAGGCGATCACGGCCGCGTCGGCGCCGATCTCCGACCAGCGCGGCTCAGCCACCTACCGAAGCGCGATGGCGGCCGTGATCGGCCGCCGCGCGATCGAGGTCGCGATCGCCCGCGCCCGTGGCCAGGAGGTCCCGATCCCCGCCAGCCCCGAACTCCATGGAGGTTTCAATTGAAGGTCGCCGCGACACTTCGCGTGAACGGCATCGACTGCCCGGTCGAGATCGACCCGCACGCCAGCCTGCTCCAGACCGTGCGCGAGGAGGTCGGCCTGACCGGCGCGAAGGAGGGATGCGATGACTCGGAGTGCGGCGCCTGCATGATGCTGCTCGACGGGGAGCCGGTGAACTCGTGCTCATACCTCGCGCTCCAGGCCGAGGGTGGCGAGATAACGACCGTCGAGGGACTTGCCCCTCCCGGCGAGCTGAGCGAGCTGCAGCGAGCATTCCTCCAGCAGGGCGGCGTCCAGTGTGGTTTCTGCACGCCCGGCATGCTCGTCTCCGCCACCGCTCTGCTCCGCCGCAGCGAGTCGCCGAGCGAGGAAGAGGTAAAGGTCTCCCTGGGTGGGAACCTGTGCCGCTGCACCGGGTACGACGGCATCATCAAGGCCGTCCTCCAGACCGCTGAGAAGGCGGCTGCCGGGGACTGAGGAAGTCGAGCCGCTGAGGATCTGGGGTCGTACTCGCGGCTTTGCCGCTACGACATGCCCCAGGACAAGCGGTTGGCGGGCTGAACCGCGGTGCCGCCGTTGAACACCCGACGCTTGCCTGAGCCGTTGGCGTTCATCACCCAGATCGACCCCTGGCCGTGAAGCTCTGGGTCGCCGCAGTCGCCCGTGCACTGCATATAGGCGATCTTCTTGCCATCGGGCGAATAGACGGCATCGCCGATGCTCGTGTGGGCCCCCGATATGGTCGTGAGCACGCGAATACCGGTGCCGTTCGGGCGCATCGACACGATCGCGTGCGGACCGCGGATCGCGAGCAGCAAGTTGCCGTTCGGCGCCCACGACGGATTGAAGAACTGCGCCGAGCTGCGGACAGTGATGTCCGTGTTGCGGTTGCCGTTGCGGATGAACAGGTCGGACTTCGCGATGCCCTGCCCGTTGTTGTGGTAGGTCACCCGGTAGAACGCCAGCCGCGAACCGGTCGGCGCGTAGTCGGGAGCGCCGTAGCCCTGCAGGCGGGTGGCGTTGGCGACGACCTTCAGGTTGGAACCATTCGCGTTCATCGTGGCGATCACCGCGAGCCCGTTCTTGCCGTACTGCACGACCGCGACCGACGAGCCGTTCTTGTTGACCGCCGGCCAGACGTGGGTTGGAGCCGAGGGCCGGTCCGCGAGCTTACGGTTCTTTCCGTTCGCGGCCATCCGATAGATGTGGCTCGGAGCGGTGGTCGACCGGTCGAGGCTGTCGAAGTAGATCGTCCGCGCATTTGCGGAGAACGACGGGTCCTCGTTCCAGATCTTCCCGGTCGTGCTCGTCAGCTGCTTGAGCCCGGTCCCGCTAGCTGAGGCCTGGAAGATCTGGACGGTGCCCGTGCTGGCGTCGATCGCATCGAACAAGAGCGCGCCGTTTCGCGCGCGCAGATTCCCCGGCGCCGCGCTCGAGCCCGCGGCAATCGTCATGAAGACCGCGGCGAGCACGACCAAAGTGATCGTGCGAGTGCCCACGGGCGAGTTGATACACGAATCGGCGATCTCGGTCAAGTTGGCGCGCCTGGCAGCCAGTCCCCGCCGCGAGCAGGGCGTCGGTTCCCACAGGCGGGCGTCGATCGGCAGCGGGCTGGCGTTGGAAAGCAACCGTTCAGCGGAGCCGCTCACCTGCCCGCGCATCTGAGCGGCTTGATCCGGGAATCTAAGGACGCGTGCGTGAGACGCGCCATCAGTTCATCCAGACGCTGCGGAGCTGTGAGCGCCAGACGCTGGCCGCGCTCGCGCTCGCGGTTGGAGCTGCCGATCATGTGCTGTCTGCGATCGAGGACCACGACATCGCGCTCGCCCGAACCGTTGTCGCCGACGATGCCGTGCTCGACCGAACCACGATCCAGGTGAACGACGTCCTAGTGCGCATGATCGCGACGCAGGCGCCCGTCGCCGGAGACCTCCGCATGATCACGGCGCTCCTGGACGCGATCCGCCACATCGAGCGGATCGGCGACCAGTGCGTGAACGTCGCGAAGCTGATCCCCCTGTCGGGCGCTGAGCCGAGGCGTGATCCGGTACTGCTCGAGCTGGTCGCGGCGATGGGCGTGATCGCACGGTCCTGCGCCAGCGAAGCGCGGGAGGCATTCGAGCTGCGGACCGTCGACGGATTCGCCCCGGAGCGCGAGCGGTTCAGTCGGCTCGGCCATCAGGTCCTGCACCGCGCCGTCGCGATCGGCGACGACCGCGAGACGCGCGAGTGGGCGATGCACATGGTGCTCGCCGCGCGTGCATTCGGGCGCGTCGCGGACAACGGCTGCGAGATCGCCGAACTCGTCCCGTTCGTCACATCCGGGACGCGCGTCGAACCCACGCCCTCCCTGCAGGTCGTCGTCTAGGCCGCCTCTTAGGTGGTCTCGACCCCGCGTCACATCGCGCTGCCGCCGGGTGTCAAGGAAATAGAGCTACCGATCAGCCGCCGGAACGTGACGTCAAGAGCGCCGGTGGTAATCGGACAGCGGACAGCACGACACACCACCATCCGGAGGACATCATGCAGAGAAGGATCAAGAACCCGGCCCTGACCGTTCCGGGCGCGCTCGATGCGCTTCAGCAACTGGCGGCGTCGACAACCCACGCAGGGATCCCCGAGACGACGCTGTTCCTGGTGAATCTGCGGGCGAGCCAGATCAACGGCTGCAGCGTTTGCGTCGACATCCATTCGCGCGAACTCTCGTACGCGGGTGAGAGCAACGAGCGCATACTGACCGTTGCGGCGTGGCGCGAGACGCCGTATTTCAGCGACGCTGAGCGAGCTGCCCTGGCGCTCACGGAGGCTGCCACTCGCCTCGCCGATCGCCCCGACCCGGTCCCGGACGAGGTGTGGGATGAGGCCGCTCGCCACTACAGCGAGCCGCAGCTTGCCGCACTCGTGCTCGCGATCGCGACGATCAACACGTTCAATCGTATGAACGCGGCCACCAGGCAGATCAGCGGCAAGTGGGTCGCTCAAATCGCGCAGGCGACCGCTCAGGCAGCATGAGCAGCCTGTCCGGATCGGCATTGAGCGCGGGATGCTTGCCCGCGCTCGATGCCGGCACGAGACCGCCGGCCGATTCCTGGCCGCGGCGATCGGGCCGCGGACCGGACCGCGCTCGTCTCTGACCCTGGCTCGGCAACGAACATCGTCTCGCCTTCGCGTCGCTCGGGCTCGGGACGTTAGTTGTTCCGGGATGCGCTGACGATTTACACTGCTGCGGGGACTGCCGGGGAATTGACCGGCGTGCCCTGGATGGGAGGCCGTGGTGAATCGGACACAGCTCTACACACCGCATCACGTCTCGCGCCCCGATCGCCGTACATCCGCCCTGCGGCCTGCAGCCAGTGTCTGACGCCCTTCTGGTGGCGGCCTTCGCGGTCGTCGCGACAGTCAGTCTGGGGGCCAGCTGGGTGTTGGTTTCGCGGCTCGAGCGGATCGGCGCTCGCCTAGGGCTTGCGGAGGCGTTGTTAGGGATGCTCGCGGCGTTGGCCGCCGACGCGCCGGAGATCACCGCTGCGGTGACGGCCCTGGCAGGGCACCACGCGCGGATCGGTGCGGGTGTGGTAATCGGCTCAAACGTGTTCAACATCGCGGCCCTGTTGGGGCTTTCAGCGGTGTTGGCGGGCGAGATCGCGCTGCACCGACGGGTGATCGTGCTCGAGGGCGTGGTGGCGGTCTGGATCGCCTCGGCGTGCGTCGCGGTGGTGGTCGGTGCGCTGTCCGCCGCGGTGGGACTGGCGTTTGTCCTTGCCGTGCTCGTACCGTATCTCGCTATCCTCGGTATCAGGCACGAGCGGCTCGGCCGGTTGGGTCTGCCTGCCGCGTGGGTCCGGTGGCTTGCAGGCGCGATCGTCGAGGAGGAGCTCGAGCTCGAGACCGCGATCCACCCTCGCCGTGGCCGTGCGCGGGACGTGGCCGTGGCAGCGACCTCGATCATCGTTGTAGTCGCTGCGAGTGTCGCGATGGAGCAAGCTGCGACCACGCTCGGTACGCGTCGCGGGATCCCAGATATCGTCGTCGGCGGCTTGATCCTCGCGGCCGTGACCAGCCTGCCCAACGCGGTCGCGGCCGTGTATCTCGCGCGGCGTGGGCGGGGACCAGCGACGCTCAGCACCGCGATGAACAGTAACGCGCTGAACGTCGCCGTAGGCCTACTCCTCCCGGGCGTGATCGTCGGCCTCGGATCATCATCGACGGGGTCGACGATGATCGCCGTGTGGTATCTCGGGTTGACGGTATTCGCGCTGTTGTGCGCGTACAGAGTGAGCGGGCTGCGCCGCAGCGCCGGCGCGCTGATCATCTGTGCGTATCTGGCGTTCGCGGGCCTGATACTCACCGGTGCCTACTCGTCAACCACGGGAATATTGGTGTGGACGGCACTACCGGTGGCGATCGGGATCGCGTTCGCGGGTTGGACACGGTGGCGGAGGCAGTCGCATGGCCCCGGCGGACCTGGCCCCGGCGGCCACGCGAGCGCGGTGATCCCGCCGGTGCCAGATGTGGTCAGCTCCCCGGTGGGTGTGCGACCGCACTGCGATGGCCTCCATCAGTCGACGACGACGAATGGCGGCGCTCCGGCTCCACATCAGGCAACGGGCCGTCGATCGTTGATCGCCGGCTGGTCGCAACAGCGCATCTCGTGCCTCGCGTTCGGGATCAGCGCGGTCATCGCCGGTATCGACGCAAGCCTCGGGCATCGAGTGATCCTGATCGGGTTGCTGATCGCCGGGCCCTGTTGTGCGCTCTTGAGCGGCCGCTGGGCTCGGACCGCGAGCGCCGGAGTTTGGGCGATCGCGCTCGCGACCTTGCTGGGTCTGCCCGACGGGATCTGGGGCAGCCGGACGCACATTGCGTTCCTTGGCTCGGTGGCGGTCGTCGTCGCCGCCACCACCACCACCGCGGTCATGATCGAGAAGAGCGGTTGGCACGACCGCCGGTGAAGCGACCAGGTCGGTCCCCGCGGGACTCGCCCAGCGTCAGCATCCCGATTCTCGACAGTAAGGACCGGTTGATCGGCACGAGGGCGGACGGATCCCGATCGTCGACGTGAGCGTGGCGATCGAAACCCACGGGCTGACCCGCGCATTCGGTGCGACGGTGGCCGTCGACCGCCTCGATCTCGAGGTCGAAGCCGGGCAGGTGTTTGGGTTCCTGGGTCCGAACGGCGCCGGCAAGACGACCACGATCAGGTGTCTGCTCGACCTCTGCGCGGCAGACGCTGGGACGGCGACGATCCTCGGCCTTGATAGCCACCGCGACAGCGTTGCGATCCATGCCCGATGCGGCTATCTGGCGGGCGAGCTCGAGCTCTACCCACGCATGACGGGACAGCGCTTGCTCGATTGGTTCGCCCGCGCCCGCGGCGGCGTCGACCCGGCTTGGCGCAACCAGCTGGTCGAGCGCTTCGATGTAATCCTCGACCGGCCCACTCACGAGCTCTCAAAGGGCAACCGGCAGAAGCTGGGGCTCGTGCTCGCGTTCATGCACAGGCCGGAGCTGCTGATACTCGACGAACCCACTTCCGGCCTTGACCCGCTGATGCAGGACGAGTTCCACAGGCTGCTGCACGAGACCGTCGCAGATGGGCGCACCGTGCTCCTTTCGTCGCATGAGCTCGACGAGGTCCAGCGCGTGGCCGACCGGGTCGCGATCATCCGCCAGGGAAGGCTCGTAGTCGCCGACACCGTGAAAGCGCTCCGCCGCCAAGCCCCACAGACGATCGAGGTCCGCTTCAAGGCTGTCGTGCCGGCCGCCGAGTTCGAGCGCCTGATCGGCGTGCGTCACGTCGTCGTCGACGGCGAGCGCGTCACGCTGCAAGTGACCGGCGCGCTGGCGCCGCTGCTGCGCATGATCGCCGACCACGACCCGGTCGACGTCGTCGCGCGTCATGCCGATCTGGACGAGCTGTTTCTCACGTACTACCGCGACACGGACTCCAGCGATGAAGACGGACATCACCCGGCTTGACCTGTACAACCGCCGCCGGTCGACGATCGGCTACGCCGTAGGGATGGTGCTGTACATGCTCGTGATCGTCGTCCTCTACCCCTCGTTCAAGCACTCGAGCGAGCTCAACAAACTCACCGAGGGCAATTCGGGGTTGGCCGCCCTGCTCGGCGCGACCGGCACCATCACCTCACCCGCCGGGTGGCTCGACGTCAACGCGTACGCCAATTTCCTGCCACTGATCATGCTGCTGCTCACGATCGGGTACGGTGCCGGCGCGATTGCCGGCCAGAACGAGGACCTCACGCTTGGCTTGCTGGCCGTTCTTCCGTTGCGGCGAGACAGGATCGTCGCCCAGAAGATTGCCACGATGGTTGCGCAAGCGTCGTTTCTCGCGGTCGTTGTTGCCGCATGCGTCTGCATCGGTCGCCTATTCGAGCTGACGCTCGACCCCTGGCACGTCGCGACCGCCACGATCGCCGTTCTCCTACTCGGCGTCGACATCGGGCTGATCGCGCTCGCGCTCGGCGCCGCGACCGCCAGCCGAGGCGCCGCAATCGGCATCACGACAACGATCGCCGCTCTCTCGTACCTGATCAGCTCGCTCGCGCCCGTGATCAGCTGGATCAAGCCGCTCCGTTACGTCTCGCTGTTCTACTGGGCGGTCGGCCACCACCAGCTTGCCAGCGGCGCCGGTGTCGCGTCGCTCGCCGTCCTGGCAGCAGTGGCCATCGCCGGCGCGACCGCAGCGACAGTCGCCCTGCGGCACCTCGATATCCGGTAGCCCCAGCGGCCGCGACCGCCAGCCTAACCGGCACGCGCGTCCAGCGGTGCGCCGGCGAACGCGAGCTCGTTGCCGTCGGGATCGCGGTAGACGACCTTTCGTACGCCGTTGAACAGCGTCTCGCGCTCGTCGGGTTCGAGCCCGCGGGCGGCGATCGTCGCCGCCTGCGCGTCGAGATCATCGACGAAGATCGTCACCACGCCCTTGCCGGCACCGTCGGTGTGCTCGACGACGTAGACCGACCGATCGCCGGCCAGCGTCCACACCGCCTCCGTCGCATGCGGGAAGAACGTCGGCTCTCCAAGCAACCGCTCATACCAGGGTCGGGCCGCCTCGTAGTCGCGCACGCGCAGACCCGCGAACAGATGCAACGACATCCTCGCGAGTCTACGCGTCCCACAGTAGCGGCTCGATCGCACCGCTGGCTCGCGGCTGTTGCTAGTCAGGTATGAACCGTCGGCGGCGGTTTAGGCATGGCCAGGGTTGACGCCGACAGGGTGTGGGTAGCTTCATTACCACCCTCGGATCTAGCCGAAGTAACCGTCAGCGTGAAGGTGCCGTATCAGTGACGCTGGCACGAACGCTCTGGGGTGTGAACGAGGGTGAATGCAGCGGCAGCGGCGCAAGGCACGATCAAGCGAGGCGGGAGAGTCTTCGCCGAGATGCTCTGCGCATATGACGTCGATCACGTCTTCTTCGTCCCGACGATCCTCAGTCATGCGCTTTACGAGATGGAGTCGATGGACGTCACGCGGATCGTCGGGCATAGCGAGCGAGCCGCCGTGTACATGGCCGATGGGTACGCTCGCGCGACCCGCAAGCCCGGGATCTGCCTTGGTCAAGCGGTCGGCGCCGCCGAGATAGCCGCGTCGCTGCGCGAACCGTTCTTGGCCTGCTCGCCGGTGATCGCCCTGACCGGAGGCCCGACGGCCCACAACCACTCGCGCCAGTCCTACCAGCAGGTGAACGACTTTCCGATGTTCGAGCCCGTGACGAAGTTCAACGGCCGGGCGCTCAGTCTCGACCGCGTCCCCGATCTCATTCGTCAGGCGTTTCGTGTTGCCACGAGCGGCAAGCCGGGTCCGTCGCATCTTCAGCTGCTCGGGCCGCAGGGCGAGGAGTTGGAGACCGCCGAGAGCGACGTCGAGGTCTACGGTGAGACGGTGTACGGCGAGGTCCCGCCGCACCGCCCGCGGGCAGATCCGGAATCCGTCGCGGCGGTGGTCGGATTGATCCGGAGGGCGGACCGACCGGTGTTCGTCGCCGGTGGCGGCGCGCGGTGGTCGGATGCCGGCGCCGTGCTGGTAGAGCTCGCCGAGAGGCTGCAGATCCCCGTCGCCACGGCCCTCAATGCAAAAGCGTTGATCTCAGGAGATCATCCATTGGCGGTTGGGGTCCCCGGTCTGTATGCCCGACCGAGCGCGAACCGCGTGGTGTCCGACGCCGACCTCGTGATCTTCATCGGTAGCCAGACCGGTAGCCAGGCCACCAACGGCTGGACGGTGCCATCGCCCGGCACCCGCGTAGTGCAGATTGATCTGGACGCATCCGAGCTGGGCCGGCACTACCCCAACAGCGCCAGTCTCCTCGGCGACGCGCGAAGCGTGCTGGCGCAGATCCTGGAGACGCTTGGCCCCGAGGACGTGCCACACCACGAATGGGCGGCAACGGCCCGGGGCCACGTCGAGCGCTGGCACTCGGAGACCGCTTCCGTGCGGGAGAGCGACGATCAGCCGATGCGGCCGGAGCGACTCATGCAGGAGCTGTCCCGGTGTCTCGCGGACGACGCGCTGGTTGTCGCGGATACCGGTCACGCGGGCATCTGGACGGGGGCCTGGATGGACCTGGGGCCCCGGCAGGGATATCTCCGCGCCGCCGGAAACCTCGGCTGGGCGCTTCCAGCCGGCATCGGAGCGGCTCTCGGGGCGACGCAACGGCCAGTCGTCGTAATCACCGGGGACGGGGGCTTGTGGTATCACCTGAGCGAGCTCGAGACCGCGGTTCGTTGGAATATCCCTGTGGTGTTTGTGGTTAACGACAACCGCTCGCTTAACCAGGAGATCAATCCATACACACGCGCGTACGGAAACAAGCTGTCCGGGCGTCACCACGAACTGTGGCACTTCACCAATGTCGATCTCGCACAGCTCGCCAATGACATCGGCGCGATCGGGATTCGCGTCACGGAACCGGGTCAGATCGAGCCGGCGCTCGCTCGAGCAGTTGGCGCCGGCCGCCCGGTCCTGGTCGATGCGGTCACGGATCGTGACGTGATTGCACCTGGCGTAAGGTATTGAGATGGATCGTTCAGGTTACGAGGTACAGTCGAAGGTCGGGTCGAACGGTGAGTTGAAGTTGTGGCTCGAGCGATGCGATGTGGGTCAGCCGCGTCGTGGCGAGGTGTTGGTGCAGGTCGAGGCGTCGCCGATCAATCCGTCCGACATCGGCGTATTGCTCGGCCCAGCCGATCTCGACACGCTGTCCACTGCGGGCGAGGGACCCGAGCGTGTTGTGAGGGCGACCGTTGCCCCGGCGAGCCTGCCTCCGATCCAGGGCCGCGTCGATCTCGCTCTCCCGGTCGGCAACGAGGGGGCGGGGGTCGTGATTGCCGCCGGCGAGGACGCACAGGAGCTCGTCGGGCGCACCGTCGCGACCCGAACGCCTGGTATGTGGAGCCAATACCGCGTTGCGCGCGTCAGCGACTGCCTGGTCCTTCCCGCGGGCGTCGCTGCGTGGGAGGGAGCGGCCGCGTTCATCAACCCGCTGACCGCCCTGGGGATGACCGAGACGCTTCGTCGAGAGGGTCACGGCGCGCTCGTGCATACCGCGGCGGCGTCGAACCTCGGGCAGATGCTGATTCGGATCTGTCGCGCCGACGGGATCCCGCTGGTCAACATCGTGCGCAGCCCTGCGCAGGTGGCAACGCTACGAGAGCTCGGCGCTGATTACGTGATCGACTCGAGCGCCCCGAGCTTCATCGACGATCTCGATTCGGCAATCCGCGAGACGCGTGCAACGCTGGCATTCGACGCGATCGGCGGAGGGACGATGGCCGGCACGATCCTCGGCAGCATGGAACGCGCACTGAGCGCCGGCGCGAGCGAATACAACCGCTACGGCTCGCCCGTGCACAAGCAGGTCTATATCTACGGAACGTTGGACCCGGGGCAAGTCGAGCTCGTGCGCACGTTTGGGATGGCTTGGGGCGTCGGTGGCTGGTTGGTCACCTGGTTCATGGAACGCATCGGCCCCGAGGCGTCAGCCCGGATGCGCGCCCGCGTCGCGGCCGAGCTCACGACAACCTTCAAGAGCAGCTTCACCCGGGAGATCGCCCTTGCCGACGTGCTGTCCGTCGAGGCGATTCGTGGGTACACCCGACGCGCCACCGGGGAGAAATACCTGATCACCCCACACGCGGCGTGATCGGCCCGCGCCGGGTCTTTTGAAGTACGGTCACGTCCGTAATGGACTGGCAGCTGCCGACGCTTGCGGATGTACTCGACGCACGGCGCCGGATCTCGCCCTATCTGCGCCCGACGCCACTGTACGGCTACGCGGGCATCAGCCGGCTGCTGGGCGCTGAGGTCTTCGTCAAGCACGAGAATCACCTGCCGGTCGGGGCGTTCAAGGTGCGGGGCGGCGTCAATCTGATCTCGCAGCTCGGCCCTGAGGAGCGCCGGCGAGGCGTCGTCGCCGCTTCGACGGGAAACCACGGCCAGTCGGTTGCCTATGCGGCGCACCTGTTCGGGGTGCGAGCGACGATCTGCGTTCCCGAGGATGCGAACCCGGTCAAGGTTGCCTCGATTCGCGACCTCGAGGCGGAGCTCGTGTTCCATGGTCGCGATTTCGATGAGGCCCGCGAGCACGCCGAGGAGCTCGCCCGCGAGCATCGGTATCGCTACGTGCACTCAGGCAATGAGCCGCTCCTGATCGCCGGCGTCGGCACCCAGACTCTCGAGATCCTCGAGGAGCAGCCGCAGATCGACGTCATCATCGTTCCGATCGGCGGCGGAAGCGGTGCGGCCGGCGCCTGCATCGTCGCGAAGGCCGTCAACCCGTCGATCCGCGTGATCGGTGTCCAATCGGACGCCGCGCCGGCGGCCTTCCGCTCGTGGCGCGAGCGGCGTCTTCTCGAGGATCGGACACGGACGTTCGCCGAGGGGCTCGCCACGCGCAGGCCGTTCGAGCTGCCGCAGACGATCCTCTGGCGCTTGCTTGACGATTTCGTACTCGTCAGTGACGACGAGATCCGCGCCGCACAGGCGCTGATGATCGAGGCGACGCGCAACCTGATCGAGGCGGCAGGCGCCGCGCCACTCGCAGCAGCACGTCGACTCGGCGCACAGCTTGCTTCAAAGCGCGTCGCCCTGATCGCGAGCGGCGGTAACGTAACTCGAGCCCAGCTGCTCGAGCTGCTGAGCGAGGAGCGGGCGTGACCTGTCTCCAGTCGCCTCCGATCGTCGGCTTCACCGCGATTGCCTGATCGCCCGCGGGCCGCCGCCAGATAGATCGGCCGTTTCGGACGTCACGCAGATGGTAGGGTGGGCCGGTCCTGCCGCTCGCTGTGGGCCCGCTGCGTCGTGGTGAGCGGTCGCCGTCGGGAAGGAGAATCGTTATGGCGCTCACCCAGCCACGCCCCGTCGAGGCGACGTCCACGACCCTGCGCGCAATGTACGAGCGGATGACCCTCATCCGCGAGTTCGAAGAGGCGACGAGTCGGGAGTTCGCCGACGGGCAGATCCCGGGATTCGTGCACCTCTACGCCGGGTCAGAGGCGGTCGCCGTCGGCGTCTGCACGCATCTCGACGACGATGACTACGTCACCAGCACGCACCGCGGCCACGGGCACTGCATCGCCAAGGATGTGGAGATCGAAGGCATGGCGGCTGAGCTGCTCGGCAGGGCAACCGGGCTGTGCAAGGGCAAGGGCGGCTCGATGCATGTCGCCGACGTCGAGAAGGGAATGCTCGGCGCCAACGGGATCGTCGGCGGCGGATTCCCGCTCGCCTGCGGCGCGGCGCTGACCGCCAAGGTGCGCGGCACCCAGGCAGTGGCGATCTGCTTCTTCGGGGACGGTGCCGCCAACCAGGGCACGTTCCACGAGAGCCTCAACCTCGCCGCGATCTGGAAGCTCCCGGTCGTGTTTGTCTGCGAGAACAACCAGTACGCCGAGGCCACGCCGTTCAGCTATCACTGCTCGACGCCCGACGTCGCGAATCGCGCCGCCGGCTACTCGATCCCGGGGCACATCGTCGACGGCCTCGACGTGCTCGCAGTCTTCGACGTCGCGGGCGAGGCGATCGCGCGAGCGCGGCAGGGGGACGGGCCGTCCCTGATCGAAGCGAAGACGTACCGCTTCTTTGGCCACGAGGAGGGCGACGCCGCCACCTATCGGACCGATGAGGAGCTCGCCACCTTCCGGGCGCGCGACCCGATCACGAGCTTCGGCCGGCATCTTCAGAGCGAGGGGGTCCTGACGGGCGAGCAACTCGAGTCGATCCGCGAGCAGTGCCGCCAGGCTGTTGCCGACGCGTACGCCACTGGGCGCGAGGCGCCGTGGCCCGATCCGGCTGAGGTTCTCACCGATGTGTACGTCTCCTATCAGGAGGCCGATCGATGAGCGTCCTCACCCGCACACTCACCTACGCGGAGGCCGTCAACGAGGCGATCAGGCTGGCGATGCGCAACGACCCCGACGTGATCCTGCTTGGCGAGGACGTCGCCGGCGGCGCCGGGGTCGACCACCTTCAGGATGACGAGGCCTGGGGCGGCGCGTTGGGTGTCACCAAGGGGCTCGTGCAGGAGTTCGGACGCGAGCGCGTGCTCGATACGCCGATCACCGAGTCGGGGTTCATCGGCGCCGCCGTCGGCGCGGCAGCGACCGGCCTGCGACCGATCGCTGAGCTGATGTTCGTCGACTTCTTCGGCGTCTGCATGGACCAGATCTTCGACCAGGGCGCAAAGCTGCGATACATGTTCGGCGGCAAGGCGCGCTGCCCGCTCGTGATCCGTACGACGATCGGGGCCGGGCTGGGCGCCGCTGGGCATCACTCCGGTTGTCACTACTCGGTGTTCACGCACATGCCCGGGATCAAGGTCGTCACGCCGTCGACCCCCGCGGACGCGAAGGGCCTGTTGCTGTCGGCGATCGCCGACGACGATCTCGTGATCGTCTTCGAGCACAAGCTGCTGTATGGCATGCAGGGCGATGTCCCGGAGGGAGAGGAGGCGATCCCGCTCGGGCGTGCCGAGATCAAGCGCGAGGGCGAGGACGTCACGATCGTCGGCATCTCGCGCATGGTCCACACCGCGCTCGAGGCAGCAGAGCAGCTCGCACGCGAGGGCGTCTCGGCGGAAGTGCTTGACCCCAGAACGCTGTCGCCGCTCGACACCGACGCGATCCTTGCGTCGGTCGAGAAGACGCATCGCCTCGTGATCGTCGACGAGGACAACCCGCTGTGCAGCGTCGCCGCGACGATCTCCGCGATCGTCGCCGACGAGGGTTTCGACTCACTCGACGCGCCGATCAAGATGGTCACGGCACCGCACACTCCGGTGCCGTTCAGCCCGCCGCTCGAGCAGGCATACATACCGAGCGCGCAGGCGATCGCCGCCACCGTCGGCGAGCTTCTCTAGCGCCTCGATGCCGACGATCGTCGCGATGCCGAAGTGGGGCCTGCTGATGACTGAGGGCACCGTGAGCGATTGGCTTCTCGCCGAGGGAGACGAGGTCAGGGCCGGCGAGCCGCTGTTCACGGTCGAGACCGACAAGGCGACGAGCGATGTCGATGCGCCCCACGACGGCGTGCTGCGCCGCATCGTCGTCGCGGAGGGGGCGAAGGTTGTGGTGACCGCACCGGTCGCCGTGCTCAGCTCCCCCGGCGAGACGGTTACCGACGCCGAGCTCGACGCGATCGTCGAGGCTGCTCAGCCGGCGCAGCAGGCGCCCGTGCCGACTGCCGCTGGATCGGCCGCCCCGCGGGCACGGCCGCGGCGCTCCGCGCGCACCAGCGACCGAATCCCGGTTTCGCCCGCGGCACGCAAGCGAGCGCGCGAGCTCGGCCTCGATCTCGCGCACGTGACACCGACCGGACCGGGCGGCCGGGTCACCCTCGAGGACGTCGAGCGCGACGCCGCGGCGGGGCCGGGCGAATCCGCCCTAAGGGCGGCGCCAGGGCCGACCGGCGAGACGTGGATCGATGTCGGGCCCCATCGGATCCATGTGCTGACGGTCGGCGACGGTCCACCGATCGTGCTCCTGCACGGGCTCGGAGGATCGCTGATGACCTGGCAGGGCGTCGCGGACGCAATCTCGCAGCACAAGCGGGTGATCCTGGTGGACCTCCCGGGCCACGGTGGCAGCTCGGCGCCAGATCCGGGCGAGTGCGACTACTCGCCCGCCGCCCTGGCGAGCGCCATCGCCGACGCGATTGGTGCCGTCTGCGATGAGCCGGTCGTGATCGCCGGCCACTCGCTCGGCGGCGCGATCGCCGCGCTGATCGCCATCGCTTCACCCCACCTCGTCGCTGCGCTCGTGCTGATCGACCCAGCCGGCGCAAGTGAGGACACCGACCCGGAGCTCTTGCGATTGATCGAAGCCGACGCTACAGACGCCGGATCACGCGAGATCCTCGAGCTGTTCTTTCACGACCCGACGCTCGTCACTTCGACTGGCGTGGCCGAGCATTCCAGGATGCTCAGCCAGCCTGGCGTGCACGCGGCCGTCCGGGCCGTGGCCCGCAGCAGTTTCGATGGAGCGGCACAACGGCTCGACATTCGCGATCTGCTCGCGGACATCGACGTGCCTGTGCTCGTCATCTGGGGCGCCGAGGACCGTGTCTTCGACGTCAGCCACGCGCGTGTGCTCAGCCTCGCCGTCCCCGACGCCCAAGTCGAGATCGTCGCGGACGCGGGTCATGTCCCGCACCTCGAGCGACCCGACGAAGTCGTCACACTGATCGACGCGTTCCTCGCCGGATAGAGCAGTGTCGGCCTCGGCGACGACCGGAGCTCCCGTCGCGCTCGTGACCGGCGCCGCCGGCGGGATCGGAGGTGCCGTCGTCAGGCGGCTCAGTCGCGAAGGTTTCGAGGTGGCCGGCACCGATGTCGCCGATGGCGACTGGACCGCGGGCCCCGCCCTCGCGCTGCGCTGCGACGTGACCGACGAGTCGGACGTACGGTCGATGGTCGCCGCGGTCTCCGCGGAGCTCGGCCGCCTCGACGTTGTCGTCAATTGCGCCGGGGTGATCGACGTCGCCGGCGTCGCGGAGATGACCAAGCCCCAATGGGACCGGGTGATCGCCGTCAATCTGACGGGCACGTTTCTCGTCACGCGCGAGTGCCTGCCGCTGATTCGGGCGTCACCTCGCGGCCGCGTGGTTTGCATCGCGTCGGACGCCGGGAAGACCGGCGAAGCGGGGATCGCGCACTACTGCGCGTCGAAGTTCGGCGTTGTCGGATTCGCGCAGTCGCTCGCGCTCGAGCTGGCACGTGAGCCCGTCACCGTCAACTGCGTTTGCCCGGTCATCTGCGAGACCGAGATGCTCGACGTCCTCACCGAGGGGTACGCGCAGCTCCCTGGCGAGGGCGATGCCGAGTCGCTGCGGGCGCGCTATGTCGCGGAGATCCCGATCGGTCGGGCCTGCTCGCCAGCCGAGGTCGCCGGCGTGATCGCGTTCCTCGCAGGACCTGATGCCTCGTTCCTGACCGGGCAGGCGATCAATGTCTCCGGCGGTAAGGAGATGCACTGAAGTTGTCAGGTCGCGATTGCGACGTCGGCCACGGCGACGCGCTGCGTCACGCAACCGCTGAGAAGAACTCCGACCACCGCTGACGGTCGACGAATGCGTAGTGGCCGGCGCCTTTCCAGGCGTGGGTCGTGCAGTTGGGAAGGCGCTCGGCGAGGTGTAGCGGCATCTTCGGGTCGATGATGTCGTCGGCGTCGCCGTAGAACAGCGCGACCGGCTGCTCGATCGCCTCGGGCTCGAAGCCCCAATCCCACAGCGCCATGATCATCTCGTACATCCCCTCTCCGCCCTGGACCATGCCGGCGGTGAACGAGGCCTCGAACATCGCCCGTTGGGCCGGGTCGTCGAGGAACGTGGCAGCGTCGGAGGGGTCGTCCTTGGCCGTGGCCTCGATAAACCTCGGGATGTCCTTCTCGGCCTTCCTGGCGGCCAAGTTCGAGCCCAACTCGATCAGGCGGTGGAGGTTGTGGACCTTGGCCAACGTGTTCAGATCCTTGTTGATCATCAGCTTCGCCATCCCCTTCTCGCCCAGCGGGCTGACCGGCGAGGCGAGGGCGATCTTCGTCACCCGATCGGGCATCCGGTAGGGGATCGCGAGCGCGTGGGGCGCGCCGCCGGAGTGCCCGGCAACGGCGAAGCGGTCAAGCTCGAGTGAGTTCGCGAGCTCCTCCATGTCCTTACCCCAGTCGACCATCCGGCGGCCCTTCTGCGGCGAGGAACCACCGACGCCGGGCTGGTCGGCCGCGATCACGCGAACGCCGAGGGAGGCCGTGAGGGCCGCGTCGGGATTGCGTATCAGCCGGGAGTCAGACAGCCCGTGGCTGAAGATCACCGGCGATCCGTTCCGATCACCGTACTCGTCATAGGCGAGATTCCGGCCATCGCTCAGCACCAGCACAGCCACGCTCTACCTCCAGTCCGCACCCGACCAAACAGCGATCCCCGGCACGATAACCGAGGCCAACCCGGTAGGAGGTGGGCGGTCTGAGGCGGTGGCCGTCCGTCAGGCGGCGGCCGGCGGCCGATATCCCGGCACCTCGCCCGTCGCTGGGACGAGCCGCTTTGCCGCAAGCTGATCCGCAAGCAATCTCAGCATCTCGCCTTGCAGACGCCGCGAGGCGTCGGTGGCGTTCCTCGGGTGCGCGAGGTTGCGTTGCTCCAGCGGGTCGGCGGTGAGGTCGTAGAGCTCGTACTCATCGGGCTCGGGCTCGGTCACGGTCGTGGTCTTGCGACGGTGCAACCGCTCGTCGCGCTCGCCGGGGACGCTCCAGAACTGCGCGTTGTCGAAGTAGCGCGAGAGCTTCACGAGGTGCTTCTCGCCCTCGACGTCGACCTCGGCGATGACGGTCTCGACGTGGTTGGGCTGAACGACCGTCGAGTAGATGCGGAGCTTCTTCGCCAGCTTTGTGACCGGGCTCGCGCCGGTCGCGGAGCCCTCGCTGATCTCGTCGTCGGTCATGAACAGCAGTGGTTCGGAGGGATGCTCCGCGCCGTGCAGGACCAGTGCTGAGAGGTCACGTCCGACCAGCGGACGGGCTTCGGTGTGGTCGCGAGCCAGCTGCTCGCGGGCGACATCGACATCGATTCCGGCGAAGCCCAGCAGCGTCGGGATCAGGTCGGCATGGTTGGTGGGAATCTCGACTGAGCGAGTGCCGTTGATCATCGGACCCGCCACGACGAACGGGACGTGGATCGATTCCTCGTAGGCGTTGTGCCATTTCTCGTGCATCCCGCCGTGGGCGCCGAGCATGTCCCCGTGGTCGGAGCTGAACACGACGATTGTGTTCTCATAGTCCCCGCTTGCCCGCAGCGCGTCGAGCACCCGGGCGATCTGGTCATCAACGGCGCGCTGGCACTGATAGTGGAACTTGCGGTGCGTCTCGATCCACGGCTGCGGAGCTCCGATCGTCTTCCACTCATCGACGTAGCTCTGCTGGCACGCCGGCTTCGTCGAGAGGTCCTCATCATGCGTCGGCGGCTTGGGAATGTCCGGCACCTCCGACGGGTGGTAGCGCATACCTTGCAGCAGCCCGACCACACCGAAGTATGAGCTGTCGTGTGGGTTCAGGAACGAGCACACCGTCAGCCACGGCTGCTCGCTGGTGTCGCCGTCGATTCGCTGCAGCAGCGCGATCGTCTCGTCCGCGGTGAAGGCGTCCTTGAGCAATCCGGTGTTGTGCTTGCCCAGACCGTGCGGCTCGGGCCCGACCCACTCCGAGAAGCCGAACTGATCCAGGAGGTTGGCCTGGAGGTACGCGGCTATGTTCTCCTCGTTCCGATTGCCCTCGTCGTCGATCGAGAGCAGATAACCCTCGCCGCTGGGATCCGGGAGCGCCACGTGCGAGGCGTGCCACTTGCCCTTGAAGAATGTCCGATAGCCGCCGGCGCGAAACCAATCGCCCATCGTCGGGACGGTGTTCGGGGACAGCCAGAACATGTCGTCGCTGTCGACGGCCTTCCCCAGCCCGTCTGTCTGGGTGACGCCGTGCAAGGACGGATATTGACCCGTGAGCAACGACGCCCGGCTCGGGGCACACGCCGACGCCATCGCGTAGTGCTTGGTGAAGCTGACGCCGGTCTCCTGAAGCCTCGGCTCCGCGTCGAACTCGTCGTGGCGCCATCGCAGGAGTGCCTCCGGCTCATACGGGGTGGGGAACCGCTGCTGATCGGTGAGGATCAACATCACATTCGGGCGCCTCGACGGGTCGCTCATACAGTCCTCGCTCTCTGGATGCCTCGAGGCAGAACGGCTAGCCCCCGGTCGCCGGCGCGGAACGTCCGACTGCCCAAGGATGTCCGCAACGAATCGGTCAAGCATCACCCGAACGGGATGACTCGCCTGGGGTGTCGTCCGCCGCTCGACCCCGACCGCCGAAGCGGACTCGGCCGAGCCGTCGCTGACGACCTCGGTCGCCGGCTGAAGCCGCGGTCGGCCCGTGAACCGTCGGTATTGACAACCCCAGTAGCTTCCCATGCGAGCGTTCGCCGCTAGGGCGCCGCGGCGCTTTTCGGTCTCGCCTCAGGAGGGCTTCGCAAATGGATCATCCCTATACGGTGGTGGGCTTTGATGTCGTCGGTGTGCTCACGGCTTCGGCTCACGTGGCGCTGTTCCAGTACGAGGCCGAGCTTGGCTACGAGCCGGGCGCGCTGTTGCGTATGTGGAGCGAGCCGCTCGACGACCCGGCAGCCGACCCCACCTGGGACCGCCTCGAGCGCGGCGAGATCGAGGCTCGCCAGTTCTGGGAGCTGCTCGACGCGGCCGCATCGGCGCGCGGTCGGCCAGTCTCGGTCAGCGAGGTGCAAGAGCGGTTCGTCAAGGTGCTGTCGACCCCGCAGGAGGCGATGATCGAACTCGCGCGCGAGGCTCGTGAGGCCGGACTGAGGACGGCAATCCTCACCAACAATGTGTCCGAGTACCAGCGGCAGTGGCGGCAGACTGTGGGTGCCGACATCGGTTTCGACTGGGCCTTCGACTCCTGCGAGCTCGGAGTCCGCAAGCCCGAGGCGGCCTTCTTCGAGCGGGCGCTGGCGGGGATGGAGATCGCGCCCGGAGAGCTTGTGTTCCTCGATGACAGCCCCGAGAACATCGACGCGGCGGCTCTTCTGGGCATCTCCGCGATCCTGGTCGACGATCTCGCTGAGGCGGCCTCGGCGGCTCGCTCGCTGCTCAACCTGCCCCGATCGGAGCCGGTGGCCGGGTGAGCGCACCCGAGCCGCTCAGCCTCGAGGACGTCAAGTACTACGAGACTGACCCCCAGCAGCTGGTACTCGGCCTGTGGTTCGCCGACATCGACGGCCGCCCCCGGCCAACTGTGGGTGCAATCCGCCAGATCGTCGCCTCTCGGCTGTCGCTGGTGCCGGTGCGCTTTCGGCAGCGAATCGAACCGGGCCGGGGCGGCCTGCCGCCAATGTGGGTCGACGATCTGGAGTTCAACGTGAACCGTCACGTCGTGGAGGCCGAGCTTGGGCCGCGGCCGACCGATGCCGAGCTCAACGAGTATGGGGCGAAGCTGCTCGTGAAGCCATTCGATCTGAGCCACTCACCGTGGCGGCTGGACGTTGTCCCAGAGTGCGCAGACGGCCGACTGGCCGCATTCGCCACGCTGCACCACATCATCGGGGACGCCACCACCGGCCTCGCCGCGGTGGTGGCGATGACGCTCGACGTCGAGCCGAGCCCTGACCCGTCGGCCGGTCAACCGCACGATCCCTGGCTGCCTGAGCGCCATGGACGCCGGGCGCTCGCGCGCGCCGCGGCACAGGGGCAGCTCGCGACGATCAGCCAGGCCGCACAGGCACTGCGAGTTGCCAACGGCACGCTGGAGCCCGGCACCGGTCGCCGCTCTGCTGTCGTCGATTCGGTGGTCCTGCTTCGGTCGTGGAAGCGAAGGCCGGTCAAGCCGGCCGTCTTCAACGGCCCGCCGAGCCGCGAGCTCCACGTCCATCGGTTTCAGCTTCCGGTCGCGGACGTGCGCGACGCCATGAAGCTGATCGGCGGTGGCGTGACGGTCAACGACGCCGTGCTCACCGCCGTAGCTTCGGGTATGCGCAACTGGCTGATTGAGCGGGACGCGGAGCTGTTCGACCTGACTATCCGAGTCCCCGTCCGCGCCAAGAGCGCGTCGGCGACAGTTGGCAACACGGCGATCGCGATCGTCCGCGCCACCTTGCCCATCACGGCGCCGACCCCGCTGGCGCGGATCCGTCGGGTACACGACGAACTGACGATGCTCAAGGAGACCGACGAAGCGGGTCGGGTCCGCTCGCTCACCACCCTGACCAAGCTGCTGCCGATTCCGTTGGGCAAGCGCGCGACGCACTGGGCGCAGAGCGTGATCGGTGGCTCGAACATGATCGTCTCGAATTTCTCCGGCGCTCCGATCCCCCTGTACCTGATGGGCAGTCCGGTTTTGATCCCGTTTCCGTTCGTCGGCATCAACAGCCGCGACGGGATCAAGGTGACGACCAGTTCCCACAACGGCCAGCTCCTGTGCGGGATCGTGATCAACAAGGCGACCGTGCCGGACGCGCAAGCGGCGGCGGCCGCGATCGAAGCCGGGTTCAGCGAGATCCTCGAGCTCGGGGAGACGCTGCGTCTGCTCGAGGGCGTCTCGATCTTCGCTCCGCTCAGCTTCGAGGAGCTCGATGTCATCGCCGGCAAGCTCCAGCGGGTCGAGCTGGCGGCGGGCGAGATCCTGTTCGAGCAGGGAGCGGCCGGGGATACTTTCTATATCGTCGAAGGCGGGCGGCTCGACGTACTCGTCGACGGAGAGCTGAAACGAACGGTTGCGCGGGGCGATGCATTCGGTGAAGTCGCGCTGTTGCTCGACCAGGCGCGGACAGCGACCGTCCTCGCGCCGGACGGGGCAAAGCTCCTGGCGGTGGACGGTGAGGCGATGCGCGAGCTGGTGCTGGAGAACCCGATCAGCGCCCGCATTGCCAAGGCTGTGCTCCAGACGCGAGTGCGCGCCTAGGCGAGCGCGATCCAACGGCGAGGCGAGGACAGGGGTGACGACCGGTTGGGCGGGAGCTGTGCGGGATACTGCGGCTCGGATGTGGGAGGAAAATCCCGGACCCGTTGGGAGGTTGGTGTCGCTCAACGTCGGCATGCCCAAGGACGTGTCCTGGCAAGGAAGGACCGTCTTCACGGGCGTCTTCAAGGACCCCGTGTCCGGTCCCCGCCGGGTCCGCAAGCTCAACGTTGACGGCGACGGTCAGGGCGATCTGGCTGGGCACGGTGGCGAGCAGCGAGCCGTGTTCGTCTATCAGGTCGACTCGTATCGATACTGGGAGCACGAGCTCGGACGCAGCGACCTCGTGTACGGGCAGTTCGGCGAGAACTTCACCGTTGAAGGACTCGGCGACGAGCAGGTCTGCATCGGCGATCGCTACCAGATCGGCACGGCGATCTTCGAGGTCACGCAACCGCGCGTCACCTGCTATCGCGTCGGGATTCGGATGAACGACCCACGTATTCCCGCCCTGCTCGTCTCCCACCGCCGCCCCGGCTTCTACTTCCGCGTGCTGAACGAGGGCGAGGTACAGGCCGGAGACGAAATCCTCAAGCTTGCCTCGGGACCTGAGCAGATGCCGGTCGCCGAGGTCGACGGGCTGCTCTACCTTCCCGGACACACGCGTCAGCAGCTGCTCCGCGCGCTTCGGATCCCCGCCCTCAGCCCGGGCTGGCAAGGATCCTTCCGAGCTCTGCTCGAGCGGGAACCCGGCAGCGGCAACGTTGGCCTCACGGTAACGAGCCCGCCTCCCGCCTGGCCCGGTTTCCGTCAGCTGACCGTCACTGCAATCACGCGCGAAAGCGACTCGGTGATCTCGGTGCGCCTCGAGGACCCCAACGGCACTCCGGTGCCAGCCGCCCGTCCAGGTCAGTACCTGACGCTGCGAGTCAAGCCAGACGAGAAGCAGCGCTCGGTGCTGCGCAACTACTCCCTCTCGGGACCGCCCGGTGCGGGCTACTACCGAGTCACCGTCAAGCGCGAACGCGAAGGCGTCGCCAGCGGCTATCTGCATACCCGTCTCGCCGTCGGCGACCAACTCGACGTCGCCGCGCCACGGGGCACATTCATCCTCGATCGGACGCATGCGCCCGTGCTGCTGATCAGCGCCGGGATCGGGGCAACCCCCGTTCTGGCAATGCTTCAGGCACTGGCGCAAGAGCACTCCGATCGGGAGATCTGGTGGCTGCACGGCGCACGCAACGGCCGCGAGCATTCGTTCGCCACCGAGGCGCAGGCCCTCCTCGCGTCGCTCCCAAACGCAAACAGCCGCGTGTACTACAGCCATCCCGGCGCGGACGATCTCGAGGGTCGCGACTTCGACACCCCCGGGAGGCTCACCGCGCCAATCCTCGCCGAACTCGCGCCACCACACGATGCCGAGGCATATGTGTGTGGTCCCACGCCCTTCATGGACCAGATCAGCGCTGGTCTGGCTGCCATCGGGATCGAAGCCTCGCGCATCCGTACCGAGCCGTTCGGGCCGGCCCCCGGCGTCACGCCGGGGATCGCCGCGACGCCCGCGCGGGCGCCTCACCCGCCCACCGGCAAACCGGGAAGTGGCCCGAAGATCGAGTTCGCGCGCAGTGACCTCGCGATCCCATGGAGCAGCGATTACGGCAGCGTGCTCGAACTCGCCGAAGCGTGCGATGTGCCCGTTCGGTGGTCATGCCGTACCGGCGTCTGCCACGAGTGCGAGACCACGCTGATTGCGGGAGATGTCGATTACAGCCCAGACCCGGTCGAACCCCCCGCGGAGGGAAGCCTGCTGATCTGCTGTTCCCAGCCGCGCGACGACGTGGTCCTCGACCTGTGAGGATCGATGCGGCCTTGTCATGGAGCGGTGGGAAGGACTCGGCCCTGACGCTGCACGAGTTGCGGGAACGCGCCGGCCCGGCGCCAGACGCGCTGATCACCACGGTTACGGCCGAGTACGGGCGGATCTCGATGCACGGTGTCAGACGCGAGTTGCTCGCCAGTCAGGCGCGAGCGGTCGGCCTGCCCCTGGTCGAGGTCGAGATCCCGGCCTCCTGCTCGGACGGCGTCTACGAGCAGCGGATGGAACAGGCGCTAGCCGAGGGGCCGCTCGCTGAGGCGCCGACGATCGCGTTCGGTGACCTGTTTCTGGCCGACATCCGCGCGTACCGGGAGGAGCGGTTGAGCCGGGTCGGCAAGCGGGCGATCTTCCCACTGTGGGAACGGGACACGAGCGTGCTGGCTCGTGAGTTCATCGCGGATGGGTTCGAGGCGGTGCTCGTTTGCGTCGATCCCCGCCAGCTCGATCCTTCGTTCGCGGGCCGCCCGTTCGACTCCGATCTGCTCGCCGACCTCCCGCCGGACGTGGACCCGTGCGGCGAGAACGGAGAGTTTCATACGTTCGTCCACGCCGGTCCGATCTTCACCACCCCGATCGCCTGTCAGCTCGGCGAGACCGTCACGCGAGAAGGGTTCGTGTTCTGTGACGTGCTCGCGACGGACATGTAGTCGTGCCCTCGCGGTGGGGGCGTGCTCGGCCTCGAGCGCGGAGAGCTCAGGCCAGGCCGTGCCCGCCCGCCAGTACGGAGCTGCAGAGCTCGATGTGAAACTGCGTCGCGTAGACGAGGTCGTCGGCGTGGACCCGCTCGTCGTCGCCGTGCACGGTTGCGCCGCGCACGTCGTACGGCGTCGAGCGAGACGGCCAGATCCCGTATGCGACCGAGCCGAACGCGGCCCGCATGTAATGCGAGTCGGTGAAGCCGGTGCAGAGGATCGGCAGCAGGGTCACCTCGTCGTCGCGCTCGACGAACTCCTGGCAGGCGGCGTACAGCGGCGAGTCGGTGGTCGAGATCGTGCCGCCGACCGGTGCGTCGAGCAACTCGAGCTCGTAGCGGATGTCGCTGCCGAGCGCCTCGGTCAGCTCGCCCCAAAGCTCTTCGACGGTCGTACCCGGAAGCAGGCGGCAGTCACAGTCGACGCTGGCCCGTCCCGGCAGCACGTTGAGGGCGGTTGAGCCGTGCAGACGCGTGGGAGCGATCGTGGTCGAGAACAGTGGCGCAACCAGCGGACCGAGCGCTGGATGCAGCGCGGTCGCCAGGTCGATCGCTGCGTCCAGGTCACCGTCCGCGTTGGATCCGACCAGCCGTTCGAGTAGCTCAAGCGTGGCGGGCAGCAGCCGCCGACGCGGCCGGTAAGCGGCGAGCCGGCGTATCAGCTGGGCCAGCGCCAGCACGGCATGGTCGACGCCGTCGGGGGTGCTGGCATGGCCCGGCGTGCCGAGCGCGGTGACGCGGACCGCCGCCGCCGCCTTCTCGCCAGTGGAGATCGTCGCGACCGTGCGCCCGTCGGCAAGCGTGAGCCACTCCGAGCCGCCCTCGTTGATCACGTAGTCGGTCGCGATATCGGGCCGCGCGTCGACCAGCCACGGGAGCCCAACGCCATTGGTCCCGTCCTCCTCGTCGGCGACGGCGACCAGCACCAGGTCGCCGTCGAGTGGCCGGCCCGAGCGGGCGATCGCCGCCATCGCCACAGCGCGGGTGGCGACCTCGTTCTTCATGTCGAGCGCGCCACGGCCCCAAACCCAGCCCTCCTCGTCGAGCACGCCGGCGAAGGGCGGGTGCGTCCATCCGTTGGGCTGGGCCGGCACGACGTCGGTGTGACCGAGCAGCATCAGCGACGGCCCGTCACCGCTCCCCTGTAGCCGGGCGATCAGGTTCGCGCGGTGCGGTTCGCGAGCAACGAGCTCGCACGTGACACCATGGCTGGTCAGGTAGCGCTGCAGCAGCTCCGCGGCCGGCGTCTCCCCTCCCGGGGGATTACTCGTATCAACGCGGATCAGCTTCTGCAGCAGCGTGACGACCTCGTCGCGTAGGGCCTCAGCGACCGGTGTCATTACGGAGCGGACAATATCGGGATTGTTGGCGGGGGCGAGCGCCTTACGGCCACCCGCCCGAACGGGTGTGCTTCCCGGTCTCAGGGCGAGGCGTCGAGCCAGGTGTAGCAGCGGGTGGTCGGTGTGCCGGGGCCGAGGCCATGGTTGCCGACGCAGAATGGTGTTTCGCCCTTGGGTGTCCCCGCGAAATCGGTGGTTCCGGCTAGGGCTTGCAGGGCGCCGGGTTCGATGAACTGCATTGCCAGCGAGAGGTCCTTCATGAATGGCTCGCCGCCTCGGGCCTCGCCGATACCGCCTGGCTCGCCGATCGGCGGAGTGTTGTAGACCTCGGGCAGCGTGGCGGCTTTGGCGCCCGGGTCGATGAACACGCTCTGGGGGGGCAGCGTGTTGGTGGTGGGCGGGACGGTCTTGCCGTTGCGCAGGATTTTGAGTGTGTAGTCCGGGAAGTGGTCGGTGCTCGCGTCGAACGCCAGCTGTGTGTCTTCACAGAAGCGGAGGTTGCTCGGCAGCGACTTCCCCACCTTGTAGTTCGGAGGACAGGGACCATGCTCGAGCTCACCGCGGATCACCATCGTCATCGCGTGATAACCCTCCTTCTCCTCGGCTTGGGAGACGACGAAGTCATATGCGCCCGCGGCGAGATTGAACTTCTTCTCATACGCGATCTCGGTCTCGATCAGCTGCGGGACGATCTTTTGCGCGGATGCGTGCGTCAGGTAATGGATGCCCTTGTGCTCGATGGTCTCGGTCACGACGTACACGATCGCGTCCTGCCATTTTTCGGGCAGATGCTCGAATCCCGGGACTTCATCGGCCACCTGGTGCACGGTGTGATGCAGGGCGGTCGCCGCAAGCGGGACCTTGGGGATCTCGTTGTGCGCCTCAAACCCGCGCGCGTCGAACGGAAGCATCCAGCTGATCACGATCTGGAAAGCGTGCTTGTCGGTGATCTGTACTGCCGCGATCGGCGCGATCCGCCCCGGCAGCGTGCACTCGCCGGGCTTTTCACCAGGTTTCTGATACGTGAACACCCGGGTGACTGATCCGGTGGCCACCGTCGGCTGTCCAGCCAGCGAGATACGGTCTAGCCAGTTGTTATACGTCAGCTTCACTGTCGCCGTGCCGATGCTCCGCCCCCCCAAGTAATAACTGGACCACTTCAAGTGCGTCGTGTCCGGATCCGCGGTAGCGAACTTCGAGCACTGCGGCAGGTGACCCGCCCACTGCGGATCAGCGTTATCAGCCCGGTACCCCTGGCCATCGGGATGCGGCGCATACGGCGCCAACGGCGCCGGATCCACAAACGTCCTTTGATGAATCGACGCGCCCGCCACAAAGCTATATGTCGACTCGCACACGTCCGAGGATCCGCCTGAACCAGCGTCAGTAGCGCTGAGCCCCCCAACTAGATCCCCAGAGGCGCCCGAGCTCTCATCACAGGTCGTGAACTCCTGTCCCGGCACATCCGCGCCGTTGACCGTGATCGGGCCGATCTGCTCCGGATCGAAACCCGCGCCTTCAATCACCTTCCCATCAAACGTCGGCCCTGCCTCATAGCTGCCGTTGGGCACCATCACCGACCACGACCCATCTGATCCCGACACATCGGTCTGAGACACCTCCGAGCCATCCGCGGCCCTACCGGTCACCAAGATCCTCTGATCAGGCAAACCCACCCGCTTGCACCCGACGTCACACTGCTGGCCATACACCGTCCCGGACACCTGATGAGCCGTCGACCCGGTCACCGCAACTCCGCCCAGCGACCCCCCTGCCGTGTTGCTTGGCTTGATGAAGCTCGTGTTGATGCCCGAGCCGTCCAGCTTCGATCGAGCGATCGTCGCCGCAGACGCCTCGGTTGCCCAATACAGGTAGGTCGAATCGAGCGCGAGCCCGTGCGTGCCGCCGCCATCGTGGGCCTCGGTGATGAAGCTTTCGTTGATCGAGGATCCGTTCAGGCTGGTGTGCCCGATTGCGCCAGCAGCCGAGAAGTAGATACCGTCGGCGCCGACCGCCAGCGCAACGCCGTCCCCGTTAGGCACACTCGCCAGATCGGTGTCAACGCTGCCGCCTGAGAACGTGGCACGCCCGATCGTCGGATGGTAGGTGTTGCCAGTCGATCCGATCCAGTACAGGTGTCCGTCATAACCAGCCAGGGCCTCATAGGCGCTCTGGCCGGTGATGAAGTTGTTGTTCACCGAGCCGCCGCTGATCGATGCTTCGCCGATCGATGATGGCGCGCCCCCCACAACGCCTCCGCCATTCAGCGCCGACCAGTAGATGTTGGTCGGCGTGACCACCAGACCCTGGAGATCCTGGTCGGTGGTCGAGATGAAGTCTGGATTGACTCCGGTGCCGTTCACGTTGGCGCGGCCGATATCGCAGTCGTACTTGCTGCTCCCTCCCTCGAAGTCGCAACCGGAATTGGGCGCACCGGGGGCGTCTACGAAGTAGATGTAGTTGCCCTGAACGGCTACCAGGCCAAAGGCGTCGCCGGTCAGAGTGATGAACTTCGGATTGGAATTAGTGCCGGCGCTGCTGGCGTGGCCAATGTACGTGTTGGGGCTGTTGTAAGCAGTCCAGTAGATATCCGCGGCGGCAGGCGCCGCGAGGGCCAGGATTGCTCCGAGCCACACGGTCACGGCGACCAACAGGCGGCGGCACGCTCGGTTTCCTCGGGTTCGAGACAGAACCCAAGCTGGCATGACCCCATCAACTACGGCCATCGAACGGCAACCCCACGCACGCTTGCGGTCCGTCCAGACCCGAGCGCGCCCTACGCTCCGACGCATCTGCAGCCCCTTCTTAAGTCGCCTGACGCTGCGCCGACCCTACAACCAAGTGCCAGGGGCGTCAAGGAGTAGTCAGGCGTGACAAGGCCCAAATGCGTAGGCGATTACGTACGGCACGCGATCGCGACATTCACGCTGGTTGCAGGTCAGCAATTGCGGCGGGTCTCCGGTCCAGCCTCAACGGGGGCCGGTCCAGAAGAGGAAGACCTCACACGCTGAGTGTCGACGCCCACGTGTCCACGCGCTTCCGTGGTCCAGGCCACTTCCCCGTCTCACACAAGTTCGCGCGAGACCTCTTCGTTCAGCATCCCGGCCAACCGCCATCGCGACCCGGTACCAGCCAGCCCGACCTTGCCATACACGTGCGCGAGGTGGGTTTCGACTGTCTTCACGGAGACGAACAGGCTCTGAGCTATCTCCACGTTGCTGAGTCCGGCGGCGGCCAGTTTCGCAACCCGCAGCTCGCTGGCCGTCAACGACTCAACGCCCTGTTCCTCGCGCCGGCGGCGCCAGCCACCGGCGGCCAGCAGTTCCTGCTGCGCGTTCTCACTCAGGCGCTCAGCGCCGCAGACGACGGCCAGATCCAACCCGGCGCTCAGCAGTGAGCGAGCCTCGCGGGGCTGGTTGCCTCGCCGGAGCGCGCCTCCCAGCGCGACGAGTGATCGGGCGTGCTCGAGCCGGCTCGGTCCGCCGTCGAGGACGGTCACAGATTCACGCAGAGATTCAATCCCGGGAGCCGCCCGACCGTGCACGATCCCGAGCGTCCGCAACGCGATCCCGATCGGGCGCGCGAGGCCGGACTCCCGCGCGAGCCTGAGGTCCTCCTCGGCCAGACCCAACGCCTCCTCAGGAGCCTCGCCGGCTAGGGCTAGAGCCAACGCGGAGCGCCAGCCTGAGATCACCGGACCGAAGCGGAGGGCCTCGGCGGTACGGCCTACTTCACGCAGGTCCTCGATCGCAGCAGCCCGGGCGCCGCGCGCGAGACGCAGGCGGCCGCGTGCTTCGATCAGCATCGCCCCTGACCAGGTGGGCAGGAACTCGGGCGGGACCGGTGTGCTCTCGATAGCCGCGCGAGCGGACGCGGCGTCGTTCCGTTCTACCAAGACATCGATCAGGTAGAGCGCGATGTTCGCGATCAGCATCGCCATCCCCGTCTCCTGGGCGAGGGTGAGCAGGGTGGCCAAGTCCGCCTCCGCACCGATCAGATCACCGCGCCGCGCCCGTAACCAGGCACTGCTGGCCACGGTCATCAGCCGGGCCAGCATCGAGCCTGAGTCGCGCGCTGCGCGCTCTGCTTCGGCGATCAGCTCCTCAGCTTGATCAAGCTCGTCAATGATGATCGGCAGCGAGAGCAGCATCGGCATCGCCCAGCCTCCGCCGCCCCGTTCCCTGAGAAGCCGCTCTTGGCGCCGGGCGAGCCCCAGTCCGGCTCGGGCCGCCTCGATCCGACCGCGATACGCGGCGCCATTGCCGAGGATCGCGGCCGTCGCGTTCGCCCCCCAGCTGTTGCTCTCACGCGCGATCCGCTCAAACTCGGGGCGGTGGCGGTCGAAGTCGGCGATGCGGCGCGCGTCGTGCAGCTCCAGTGACGCGCGCATCGCGGCGATGTCGGCGATTGCCGCAGGGTCGCTCGCCAGGTCCCGCCCAGCCCGGTCGATCAACTCGGCGGCGGGCTCCCAGGCACCGGAGATCGCGAGTGTGTATCCGAGCTCGATCGCCACCAGCCTGCGCAGTTGTGGATCTTGCAGGCTGTCGTACGCCTCTCGCAGTACGGGGACGCAGCCCGGGTCGCGCAGGGTCGCGCGCGCCAAGCCAAGGCGCGCGAGTAGCACGGCACGTGGCGGCTCAGGCGCGTTCTCTTCGAGCGCTCGCTCGAGCCATTTGGCCGCCTCCGATGGTGCCGCGCGCATGAGGGCCGCCTCGGCGGCACTGAGGTGCATGGTCGCGACGTGGCTGGAACCGGCCGGCGGCAGGATCGTGAGGTGGGCGACCGCGACTTCGAAGGGGGCGCCGCTCGCCTCCAACAGATCGGCGGCCATGCCATGTAGTCGGTGGCGCTCACCGAGCGGGATACCGTCGTAAACCGACTGGCGCACGAGCGGATGCACGAACGTGAACGGATCCTCGTTACTCAGAACCTCGATGCGGCGCAACTCGTGGGCGAGGGCGACGACCCGAACCGGGTCGAGACCGGCCAGTTCGGCGGCGACCGGCAACCGCGCGCCGTCTCCGAGAATCGCCATTGCTCGGGCCAACGCCGGCGCTTCAGGCGCCACGCGCCCAGTCCGGCGCAGAACCCGCTCCTCCAGGCTCGCGACTGAGGCCGAGCCCACAGCCCGAAGCGTCGGAGGCCCAGAGCCAGCTAGCGCACGCAGCAGCTCCGTGAGCAATAGCGGATTGCCGCCAGAGACCTCGTGACAGGCAGCGCATACCTCGGCTCGAACGTCAGGCCAGCGGGCAGTGAGGAATGCTGCGACTGCCTCCTCGCTCAACGGCGCGGGCTGCAGGTGCAGTGCGCCAGGAGCCTGTCGAAGCGCGTCGAGCAGCGATGTCCGAGCCGCCGGCTCCGCAGGGCGGAACGTCACCAGCAGCGCGGCGCCGAGATCTTCGATCCGGCGCGCGAGGTGCTCGAGCACCTGCAACGAAGACGCATCACCCCAATGCGCGTCATCCACCGCAACGAGCAGCGGCCGACGGGCGCAGAGGCCGGCGACCAACCAGAAGACGGCGTGCGCTGCCGCAAAGCGATCGGCAAACTGATCTGCCTCGCCGCCGACATCGAGTACACGTGCCGCGCGTGCGGCTGCGCCGGACAGCAACTCGTCTCTCGTGCGCTGATCTATGCGGCGCATGACCGGCTCGAACAACTGGCGAAGTAGGCCATAAGGCTGCTCACGCTCAAGCTCCCCGCCGCGCGCGCGGAGAACCTCGATATCTGAACTACGCGCGGAGGCCACCGCCTCGCTCAGAAGAGAGCTCTTGCCCGTGCCAGCGTTCCCTTCGATGACGATGACCCGCCCGCCGATGCCGTTCAGGCCGCCCAAAACCTCTGTGAGCGCGTGAATCTCCGGCTCGCGTTCGAGCAGCACTCCCTCTGTCAGATCCGCCCTCAGGCCTCGAATCTTAAGCGAAGCCAAGGAAAGTTCAGGGTTGACCCTGATGCAAACGGCACGCGCGCCCGACAGCATCGTTTTCGATGAGCGCTCGGGGGCTGCTGTTGGTTGTCGTGACGGTGTTTGCGATCGGAGTTGCTGGGGGGCCGTCTGTGGCCGTGGCCGCCTCCGGCGGTGCTCCGTCGCTTCTCGGTGAGTGGCATATGGACACGATCCAGCCCGGCGAGGTGCCGGACACGCCGAGTACCGTCAACAACACGGACGGTCTCCAGATCTACGGCGCGCAGCAGGTGACCGGACGGTTCGGTCAGGCGTTCAGCTTCAACGGTGCCGATCGGGACTTTATGGAGGCCGAAGGGGCGCACTTCCAACCGTCACAGATAACCCTGATGGCGTGGGTGAAGGCGTCGAGCAGCCCGGGGTCGTACAAGGCGATCATCGCCAAGGGGGGAGATAACGACTGCGGCGTCGCGTCCTACGCGCTCTACACCGGGCCCAACGGCGGCGCGTCGTTCTATATCGCCACCAGTCGCACCACGACCGTCAGTTCGGCATCGCTGCCACCGGCCGATATCTGGGACGGTCACTGGCATGCGCTCGTGGGGACCTACGATGGTTCCCATGTGCGCCTCTACCTCGACGGCGCCCTGGTCGGCTCGGCGACGCCATCGGGCGGCGCGGCGATCGACTACGCCGTCGACGAGGACGCTCTCTCGGTCGGGGATTTCGAGCCCTGCAGCGGGTTCTCGTTCACCGGCGACATCGACGAGGTGCGCGTCTACAACGGCGCGCTGAGCGATGCCCAGGCCGCGCAGGTGTCGTCGAGAACCGCGACAACGCCGCCGGAGCTGACCGGCACCACCACCACGGCGTCGCTGACGACGCTGCCATCCCCGACCAAGGGCGGAAACCCAATCCTCAGCGCCGCGCGAACGACCGGCGCCACTCGACTGCTGTGGGATCTGAACGGTGACGGCAGGACCGACATCAGCGCGTCACCGTCGCTTCCGTACTTGCAGTTGACGGTGCCCAGGAGCGGCATCGACAGGATCACGCTGAACGCTGTGGGGCCGACGGGCCTGCGCGCCTCCGCGGGGCTGAGCGCCACGTTGTCGGGCACTGGCTTGGGTAACACGCTGCGGGGAGCGCCAGGCCCGCCGCAGGTGGCGGTGCTCTCATCGAGTCTGAATGCCTTCCGTGGCTTCGTCTCGAGCGGGCTCTGCTCTGAGACCGAGGTGGACTTCGGAATCATCGGCGCCAGGGGTTGCTTGAAGCATCTGACGTCGCCTGACCAGGTTCCAGGGCCTGAGGCCGCTACTGCAGAGCAGTATTGGAGCAATGGTGCTCAGGCCGATGATGAGGCTTATCAGGTCGTCTGTGTAGTTCCGCCCAACCCGCCCGCGGACTGGTGTGCCAACTACCGCAAGCTGCTGGATCAGAACTACAGCGCATATGTCAGCCAGGGAGCGATCCAGCTCAATGGGATGACACTGACGCCGGCTGACGGTGCGTCGGTGGTGGTCGACGCCACGGCCGGTCACGTGTACTCCTCCAACGCGACGCTGAAGCTCGGACCGTTTGTGCTCAAGCAGGGGAACGTCGACCTCGACTTCACCCCGGTGGTCGCCGCCCAGCCCACGCTCGGAGATCTGACTTACTCGGGCACCACGCGGTCGCTGCTCAGCTTCGACGCGCAGAAGGACCTGCCGTCGATCGGCGGCTTCTCACTGAACGCCGATGCCGAGTTGGCGTTTGCCTCTGAGAACGGTGTGCGCGAGTCCGTAGCGACCCTGCATGTGGAGCTGCCGTCGGTCTTCGATGTGTTCGGTTCCGGCGACCAGCCCAGTGGTGCCGTCAGCCTGGCGGCCACCAACACCAGCGGCTTGTCCCTCGACACGCTCAACCTGAGCGTGCCGAACGCCTCGATCGGCGGGATCGGCCTCAGCAACCTTCTGTTCACCTACAACGCAAACGGCGACCCTGAGCGGGGCGTCATGTGCCCAGCGAAGTACTGGAGCGCGAGCGCGAACGTCTATCTCGGAGCAGGCGACGACGGATCGCCGGGGCCAGCCATCCTGATGTCGCCGCCGCCCTTCAAGGGCATCCGTTTCTGCCAGGGCTCGTTCTCATACCTGGGTGCGGATGTGGACTTGGGCGCGGCGGCGCCGGAACTCTTCCCCGGTGTCTTCCTCGACGGCATCAACTTTCAGCTTGGGCTCAAGCCCACGGTGCTGATCGGCGGCGCGACCCTATCCGCGGCGCAGATCACCCAAGTGAAGGGCTCCCTGCTGGCGGTGTTCCCGACCCGGGACTACCCCTCCTACACCCTCACTGCCGCCGCCGCCGGATCGGCTCTGCAGGATCTCGTGGGCCGGACGTTCACGAGCACGTCGTTCGCGGTCGGCGGGGCAGTCGCAATAACCGTTCCGGGAGTCGGCGATCTGAACATCGCCCACGGTGGTGCGGTCTACTCCTACCCGGACTACATCGGGATCGGCGCCAAGGTCGACGCCCAACTGGGCATCTTCGTCTTCCACGGTAGCCTGGGCGGCCAGTTCGCCCTCGACCGGCGGCTGTTCGAGCTCGATGCCAGCGCCGACATCTGCGTGCGCGGCTTCACGATCTTCGGCAATCCGCTTTGTGGCGGCGGCCTGCTGGTCGCCTCGGAGAAGGGCGCCGTGGCGTGCGTGACCGTCGCCGGGCTGAACCCCGGTGTCGGCGTCCAGGTCAACGGGACATTGGATGTGTGGTTGCCGGACGGCTGCAAGCCTAGCCGGTACTGGAGCGCCGGGCGCGGGTCGTTTAGCGCCAATGCGCGCTACGCGCACGCGGCGCAGGCGGTCAAGATCATCGTAGCAAAGGGAGAGAGCGCGAAGAGCGTCAAGCTCGTCGGCAGCGGCGGTGCGCCGCACGTCGAGATCACCGGTCCCGGCGGTCAGACGCTGAGCATCGATGGGGACAACGCCGTCAAGCATGGTGCGCTGCAGGCGATCAGCGCGTCGACCTACTCGACCACATGGATCGGTCTCAAGGACGCGCGCCCGGGTACCTATACCATCTCGCCGCTGCCCGACTCGGTGCCGATCGCCAGCTTGGCGGAGACGCGTCCGGGCTATGACAGCGACTTCAGCGCCAAGGTCAGCGGGCGCGGGTCGCGGCTGACACTCCACTACGACGCACGCAAGCGCGGCGGCGGCCAGCGTGTGACGTTCTTTGAGGACGGCGCCAACGTGATGCACCCGCTCATCACCTCGACCGGCGGGACCGGAACCGTCCACTTCACGCCGGCTCCGGGCGCGCCGGGCACCCGCACGATCGTCGCCAGCGCGACCGTCGACGGCAGTCCGATCCGCAGCCAGACGCTGGCGCGCTTCCACTTCGCCGGCACAGTGAAGACCGGCAGGCCGGGCAAGGTGACGGTGCGGCGCAAAGGCGGCAGCCTGCTGGTGAAGTGGACGGCCGCGGCGGGCGCGACACGTTATGGCGTGCTGCTCACCCGCAGCGACGGCGCCCAGCAGCGCTTCACCGTCGCGGCGTCACACCGCTCCCTGCGAGTCGGGCACTTCCCGCTGACCTTCGGCGGCCGCGTCAGCATCAGCGCTCGCGGCGTGCTGGGGGAATGGGGGGCGGCGCGCAGCAGCAAGAGCTTCAAGGCGACCAAGCGGGCTGAGTCGGTTCTGCTCACGCACAAGATCCACAAGCCGGCGCACAAGAAGCGCTGATCGTCGGGTTAGGTGCCGGTCAACCGCCGCTTGTCGGCGTCGCATCCCGGCTTGCGCAATCGCGTGTAGCAGCAAGTGATTCCCAATTCCGGTGCTGCCGGCTGGGAGCCAACGACAGAAAAGTCGCCGGGTTACAGCGACTTTCCGATGGAGCTAGGGGGACTCGAACCCCCGACCTCCTGGGTGCGATCCAGGCGCTCTCCCAACTGAGCTATAGCCCCGTGCGGCGCGGAAATACCGCCCGGTGGCCAGACAGTGTAGCCCGCAGGCTGGGGGGCGCCGTGTCGGCATGGCTCGCATGGAGTGCCGCCATTCGTCGCCCCCTGAGCAACGGCGGGGCCCGACTACGGCAGGGAACCTGTCGGGTTTGCGTCGATTGGCCGATACGCTCCTCACGGACCGGGCCTCTTATGAGCTTCCGTACGCGCCTAACCAGCTTCTTCGTCCTGATCGTGGTGCTTCCGATGGTCGCTGTCGGGTTCCTGGTCTTCCGCCTGATCAATCAGAGCGAGCAGGGCAAGGCCGACGCACGCGCCAACGGACTTGCGACTGCGGCGGCGAGCATCTACCAAAGCGAGAGCGTCGCTGCGCGGGGCGACGCCGAGACGATCGCGCGCGCCGTCGGATCGCTGACAGGCCCGGCCCTGCGCGCGCGGGTCGCGACGCTGTCCGCACAGTCGGGTCTCGCGCGCGTGACTATTACGGGCGCCGGCCGGCAGCTCGTAGACATCGGCAATCGCGCCGCGATCGCGCCCGGACTCGCGACGCTCAGGACACGGTCCGGCGGGCTGATCGAGACGATCAGCGCATCCGAGGTCACGGCGCCCGAGTACGCCCGCCAGCTGTTCGCTCCGGACGTCGGGGTCATCGTGCGGGAGGCGGGCACGACCCTGGCCTCGACTGCGCCCGGGGCCGCCGCTCGAGCGCTCCCGCGTCAGGGCACGGTCAAGCTGAACGGCGTCAGCTACCGGGCCGTCACGCAGGCGTTCCGAGGCTTCAGCGCTCCGGTCCAGGTATCGGTGCTGTCAAACCTGTCGGCGACGGACTCGTCTGTCAGTGCGAGCCGCCTCCTGGCCGTCGGCTTCATCGTCGCCTTCGTCCTACTTGCGTTCTCGTTCTCGATTCTGGCCTCGCGCGCCCTCGCGGGGCAGCTGAAGCGCTTCCTCCAGGCGGCACGGCGGCTCGCGGCAGGAGACTTCTCATCCCCGGTTCCGGTCGAAGGGCACGACGAATTTGCCGCGCTGGGCGAGGAGTTCAACCGGATGTCGGATCAGCTCTCGCACCGGATCGATGAGCTCGCCCAAGAGCGGGTGCGGCTACGCGAATCGATCCGGAGGATCGGCCAAACGTTTGAGTCGAACCTTGATCGCCAAGCGCTGCTCGAGCTCGCTCTGACCACGTCAGTCGATGCGGTCCACGCCGCATCGGGACGTCTCAGCTCGCGTGCGACCAGCCAGGAGCCGCTGTCGGAGTCCGCCCGCGTCGGTTCTCTTGCGGAGGTCCAGGAGCAGGTGCTCGAGGCCGAGCGGGCGGCGCTGCTCGATGGCGAGCTCGGGGAGGCGAGCGCCGACGGATGGGCCGTCGCTTCGGTATCGATGGGTTCGATGCAAGGCGCCAACCGCACCCACGGCGTAATCACCGTCGCCCGCCACGACCGCGAGTTCAGCAACGACGACCGCGAGCTGCTGCGATCGCTGGCCGCGCAGGCAACGCTCGCGCTCGAGAACGTCGGGCTGCACTTCCAAGTCCAGCGCCAGGCCGTTACCGACGAGCTGACCGGCCTTACCAACCACGGGCGCTTCCAGGAGCTGCTCGGTCACGAGGTGGAGCAGGTCCGCCGCTACCACAACCCGCTCAGCCTGATCATGCTCGACATCGACAACTTCAAGTCGATCAACGACACCTACGGGCACCAGCAGGGTGACGTCGTACTGAGGCACGTCGCCCATGTGGTCCAGGACAGCTCGCGCGAAGTCGACGTCCCGGCGCGCTACGGTGGCGAGGAAATGGCGCTGATCTTGCCGCACACGGATCTCGACGGCGCCTATGCGATCGCCGAACGCGTGAGGGTGGCGGTCGAGGCCTTGCGCGTGCCACGGCTCGATGGCAAGGGTCCGTTGCGGATCACGGCAAGCGTCGGCGTAGCCTCGGCGTCCGATGGAGACAAGGACGGGCTGATCACCGCGGCCGACGCGGCACTGTATACGGCCAAGCGCCAAGGTAAGAACCGCACGATCCGGGCCGAGCCGCAGACAGCGAACGTGTTCGGTGCCGAGTAGCCTTTGCGCCATGGGTGTACTTGACGACGCAATTCGCGAGCATCTGGAGCTGAAGCGCCGGCGGGGTGCCGACCCGGCCGATATCGAGCGCGCCGAGCGAGAAGCGCTCGGTCCGGTGAGACGGGCACCCGAAGCCGAAGCCGAGGCCGACGAACCCGACGAACTCGACGAACTCGACGGACACGACGAGGTCGCAGCGCCGCCCGCTCAGCCATCGGGGCCGACGCTCGCAAACCATGAGGACTGGGACGAGCCGTTCGAGGACGAATCCGGCCTGTTCGCCGACGAGCCCGAGATGTTCACCGGAGACCGTGATCCGTTCGGCGGGAAGAGCCAGCCGTTTGACGCCGAAAGCGAGCCGGTTGAGAAGGAGTCGTGGCGCTCCCGCAGGCGCGCAAAGCGTGAGGAACGCGAGCGCCTCGAGGAGTCGCCCGAGCCGGAGCCGTTCGACGAGCCGTCGGGCTCCGAGCACGAGCCATTCGACGACGAGGAGTTCGACGACGAGCCTCCGCCTCCGAGGGCGGCGGGTCGGACCGCGGAGCCGCCGGCACGCGAAGACGTCGCCGGGCCCCCCGCGCGCGGCGACATTGCCGAGCCACCCGAGCGCGCGAGAGCCGCCGAGCCGCCTGCGCAGGCGCCGGATCCCGACCAACCGACAGAGCTGTTCGAGGTCGAAGCGGACGAGCCACCCGAAGGCGACCCATCGGTCCCGCCCCCGCATCGGGCGGCGGACTCCGCACCGCCTGGCCCCGAGACGGCCGAGTACGACGTGACCAGGGAGCATGGCGAACCGGGCGAGCATGGCGAACCGGGCGAGCATGGCGAGCACGGCGGCAAAGGCGACGACGAAGATGTGCTCGAGGAAACGCCCGAGTTCCTCCAGGACACGCCCGACCACGATCGCCTCTGGTTCGAGCAGCGTCCCCCGCGGGACTTCGATTTCGAGGGGTGAGACGGGGCGACGCGGCTCGGGCGCGTCGGCGCACTGGCGTCGTGCGTGACGGTGCGGCCGGCCCGACTGACTTGGGTCTGCGAGACTGGTAGCCGCCGTGGCAACCCGCATCGTCAAGTCGACCTGCCAGCTTGATTGTCCGGACGCGTGCGGGATGCTGCTCGAGGTCGATGGCGACAGCGGCCGGATCGTATCGCTGAAGGGCAATCCTGACCATCCGTTTACGGCCGGCGCTCTCTGCGGGAAGGTCAACCGCTCGCTGGAGGGGATCTACGGGCCCGAGCGTCTCACTCACCCGCTGGTCCGTGTTGGCCGCAAGGGGGAGGGCCGCTTCGAGCGTGCGTCTTGGGATGACGCCCTCGACCTCGTCGCGGACGGCCTCAGATCCGCGATCGACCGGCACGGTCCCGAGTCGATTCTGCCCCTGTGCTTCGGCGGGAACATGGGACACGTACAGAGCTGGGTGTTCGGGCCCCGTCTGTTTGCGCACCTCGGCGCATCGCGCCTTGACCAAACGATGTGTGACGGCGCCGCGGCGGCAGCCTGCAGGTACCTGCTCGGCGGGTCGGTGGGCTTCGATCCCGAGGACATCGTCCACGCCAAGCTCGTGATCCTCTGGGGGATCAACACGATCACGGCAAACATGCACCACTGGAAGTTCATCCTGGAGGCGAGGCGCCGCGGGTCTTATCTGGTCGCGATCGACCCGATCCGCACCGATACGGCGGCGAAGTGCGATCAGCACGTCGCCCCGATGCCCGGTACCGATGCCGCGCTCGCACTCGGGCTGATGCGCACGATCCTCGACGAGGGTGCCGTCGATGACGAGTGGCTCGAGCTTCACGCCATCGGCTGGGAGCAGCTCCGCGAGCGGCTCGGCGAGTGGCCGGTGGAGCGCGCGGCAGAGATAACCGCGCTTGACGAGGATGTCATCCGCGAGCTCGGCCGCCGCATCGCTCGGACCCGCCCAACCGCACTGCGGACCGGGCTGGGCATGCAGCGCACCGCCGGCGGCGGTGCAGCGATCCGGGCGATCATGGCGCTGCCGGCGCTGACCGGTGACTGGCGTCATCTCGGCGGCGGAGCCCTCAGCCAGACGTCGAACCACTTTCCGTATCGCTGGCCACGGCATGTCGAGCCGAGCTGGATGACCGCCCCGCGGGCTCGCAGAATCAATATCTCACGGGTCGCCGAGGCGCTCACCGAGCTCGATGACCCTCCGATCGCCGCAACGGTCGTCTGGAACTTCAATCCGGTGGCGAGCAACCCGAACCAGAACCGGGTTGTGAAGGGCTTCGCCCGCTCGGATCTGTTCGTGGCCGTGATCGAGCAGCGGCTCACCGATACGACGGACTACGCGGACGTCGTGCTTCCCGCCGCCTCGCACTTCGAACAGCTCGACATCGTCAACTCCTACGGCCAGAACTATCTGGGCTGGAATCCCCAGGCCGTGGAGCCCTACGGTGAGAGCCTTCCTAACGCCGAGATCCTGCGCCGCATCGGCCGCCGCCTGGGTGTGACCGACAAGCGGGTGCTCTGCACCGAGCTCGAGCTGATCGAGGAGTTCCTCGATACGCCCGCCTGCAAGGAGCGCGGAATCACCGCCGAGCGGCTGCGCACGGAGGGGTTCATCTGGGCGGCGGATTTCGAGCGCGGGACGGCGCCGTTCGCCAACGGCGGGTTCCCGACGCGGTCGGGCAAGGTCGAGCTGTGGTCCGAGCGGGCGAGGCGGGATGGGCTTGATCCGCTGGTCGGCTACTCAGCTCCGAGAGAGGTCACAGATCGCCGGCTGGCGGAGCGCTTTCCGATCGTGCTGATCACGCCGGCAACCCGGTTCTTCCTGAACTCGACCTTCGCGTCACTGGACTGGCATCGAAAGAAGTCCGGAGCGATCAGGCTGCTGCTCCATCCCGATGACGCCGCGTCGCGCGGCATCGAGAACGGCAGCGTCGTGCGCGTGTTCAACGACCGCGGCGCGTTCATCGCCGAGGCTTGGATCAGCGACGCCGCCCGCACCGGGGTCGCGATGGCGCCCAAGCAGTACTGGCGCCGGTTCTCGCCCGGCAAGGCGACGCCCAACGCAACTACGCCCGAAGCCGATGCGGACATGGGGGGCGCGCCGACCTACCACGACAACCGGGTCGAGGTCGTTGCCCTGACACCCGCAGAGCAACAAGCGATCGCCACCGCTTCGGCCTGAACCGTTGTCCGAAGGCCGGCGCCGCGACGCGGATCAGCGGCCCGCGAACTGCGGAAGGTAGCCCGCGTGCGCGGCGAGCAGCTCGTCGAGCATCCTCTCGGTCTGCGAAAGATCAAGCCTTGCCGCGATCGTTGGCTCCAGAAGAAACGCGTGCAAAGCATCCCGACGGTCACCGCTGAGCGCAGCCTTGACCATCTGCTTCTGAAGCGCGACGTATTGGCGCAGATGGGCGGCAAGCGGCTCGGGCAGCGGGCCAGCGTAGATCGGGCGCACGCCGTAGGCATTGACCGAGGCGTTGACCTCAACGATCGCGTCGGGCGGCAAATTCGGGATCGTCCCGCGGTTGAGCGAATTGACGATGTGGGTCTCGTTGAGGTTGTCGACGATCGCCTCCATGATCCGGATGACCTCAATGCCCTCGTCTTCGTCGCCGGGCGGGAGGTCCTCGAGCGTCACGGTGCCAGCATTGGGCTGGGTCCAGGCCACGACGAGATCCTCGAACTGCTTGACGCGTCCGCGTTCGTAGTCCATGTCGTGGGTCTTGATCCCGTACCGGACACCCAGTCCCTGCGCCCGGCCGTTGTAGGGCTCGTCTGCGTATTGCATCTGGGGGTGGAACTCGACCCAGTGCTGCCAGCAGTACGGAAGCACGCCGTACGTCTCAAGCGCCCACTTTACGACCGGCTCCTCAACGCGCTCGCGTGCCAGCGCAAGTCCGTCGCGGCCGTCCTTGAGCCGCAGTTCGATCACGCTGGCGCAGTGGTTGATCCCGGCCACCACGACCGGCATCACGATATCGTCCGGCTCCACTCCCACGTAATGGCCCAGCCAACCGGGATGAGAGGGCTGTGCGGTACACGAGCAGAGCGAGAGCGACCTGACCTCTGGCACGGTGCGAAGGGCCATCGCTCCGACGCTCGCAGGATTGGCGTAGTTGAACACCAACGCGTCTGGGGCGACCTCCGCGACCTCGCGGGCCACCGCGGCAATAACGGGGGCGTTTCGGAACGCGCGCATGATGCCGCCGGGACCAATCGAGTCAGCAACGTGCATGACGATGCCGTACTTGGCCGGAATCTCGATGTCCTTCTCCCAAGCGTCCATGCCGCCAGCGGCGATCGTCGTGATCACGTAATCGGCGTCGCGCAGTGACTCGCGGCGATCGACCGTCGCCGTCACCTGCAGCGAGCTCCCCGAGCTCGCGACTAGCTTGCGTGCGAGCTGCTCCATCGTCCGCACCCGCTGCTCGTTGATGTCCATCAGCGTCAGCTGCACTGCATTGAGGACATCCGAGTTGATCAGCTTGCGAACCAGAGCGGGTACGAAGCTGCTCGATCCACCGCCGATCACCGTCAGCTTGATGGGCATCTGTCCTCCGTTTCAGTTGGTTGCCAGGAACAGCCGAACTCAACCAAGGGAGTCCTCACCCATCGGCAGAAGCGACGACTCCAGCACGCGCAGCGCGCGTGGACGCGTCAGAACGTGGAGAACCGACTCAGCCACGTCATCGGGGCGCATCATCACCTCGAGATCCGGATCGTCCGGCGTGCGACCGCGACCCATCGCGAAGTCAGTCGCGACCCCGCCTGGGCAAATCGTGGAGCAACGAACGCCGCGGTCCCAGAGCTCGTGATCCAGCGAGCGCATGAAACCCACCTGGGCGAACTTCGAAGAGGCGTAGACCGCCTCGCCCTCCGGTCCGCGTTGACCGGCGATCGACGCGATCACCACCAACTCGGCGGCGTCGCTCTCGAGCAGCAACGGAAGCGTCGCGCGGATCGTGTACAGCAGGCCTTTGACATTGACGTCGATGATCTCGTCCATGACATCTACGTCGAGGTCGAGGAAGTCGCCGTAGGCGCCGACGCCGGCGTTCGCGACAACGATGTCGATGCCGCCGAAGCGCTCCCGTGCGGCGGCGGCTAGCTTCTCCAGCGATGGCAGGTCGCGCACATCGCACGGCTGCGCCAGGGCACCGGCGATGCCCAGGTCGTCACCCGAGCGTGAAGCTAGGACGACGCGTGTGCCGCCGTTAGACAAAGCGTGAGCGATGGACGCACCGATACCCCGGCTGGCTCCGGTGATCAGGGCAACTCTGCCTTCGATAGAGCTCATCGCTTTCCTTTCAATGGCTAAACGGGCGGGTTCACCCGACCGGACGACAGTGCGGCTCGGACGGGGGCACGTCGAGAGCGGGATTACGCTCGAAGAAGCCCGCGGGCTTCAGCGTGAAGCCGATCATCGCCACCGGCATCACCGGCCAGTCCTCGGGCCGCGGCACGTGGTGGTGACCGAACGTGTACCAGACCACCAGATCGCGATCCTGCACCGGTCGATCCTGTGCGGTCCACTCGGGGAGGCCGGCACCGCCGGGATGCTGGCTGGGATACTCGCCGGCCGCATAGCGTTCGCTCGGTTCATACGGCGTAACCCAGAGATGGTTCGAGATGAAGCCGGCGCGCTTCATCACCGCCGCATCCGCCTGCGCGTATGGCACGGCATTCTCGCCCGGGATCAGCCGATAGCCAACCGGCTCCCCCAGGCGGTGGCGCACACTAGCGTTTACGATCTCCCACCAGCGCGCGGAAGACGGCGCGACCCGTCTGCGGGCCTCGGTCTCGGTCAAGAGCGGGCGGCGATGAACCGCAAACGCGTTGCCGTGGGGATTCCCCGGCCCGGACGGTACAGGCTCGGTCCACACTTCCTCGACGGTGTTGTCGAGCCCGTCGATGTCGAGGTCGAGTCGCATGTTGAAGTAGTGCTGGTGGACCATCGCGTTCAGGCCCGGCGCGACCAGCACCCCATGACGGGGACGTTCGCCCGGCGGCACAGCGCCGGTCGACAGCACGCCCGTGAGCTTGACCTCGTGAGCGATGGTCCCGTCCTGATACAGGTACCAGAAGAAGCCGTAGTCATAGTTGCCGATTGCGGCGAATGAGGAGATCACCAGCCGGCGCGAGCGGCGCACCTCGCCCTCGCCAGTCCGCCACTCAATGTGGCGCCACAGGACACCGTAGTCCTCTTCGTGCATGCAGATCGCATTGGGGATAGGGACCGGAGCGCCATCGGCATCGGACGCCACTGCGTCGAAGTAGTAGATCTCCCCTACGCAGTCACAGCCGAGACGTAGCGAAGATGTCGACAGCCCGACGCCGTTCTCGCCTGCATCGAACGCGTTCTTGAAGTAGTGGGTCGGGTTTGGATCTCCATAAGGCACGACCATCTCCGACAGTGACGCGCGGTAGAGGATCGAGCGCATCCGATCGCCATCCTGGTAGCCGACCTGGTTCAAGACGAGGCCCTCGCGTGACGTGAAGCCGACGTGAAGCTGCCACTTTTGCCACGTCACTACGTTGCCGTCGACGACGAAGCTTGGGCCCTCGGGCTGCGCTATCTCAAGCGGCTTGATGTCGGTCCGAAGCTGTCCCGCCGACTCGGGGTCGAAGTTTCCGGGCTCGGGCGGCACCGGGACGACCCCGTGATCGTCGATCCGGAGCACCTCGAGGCGGTTTAGGTCAACGAGCGCGATCAGACCGTCCACAGGGTGAGCCCACTCGTTGTCGCCGGGCTGATCGCGGATGAAAGCGACGCAGCGCGCGAGCCGCAGCCCGACCTCGTCGTCGTAGCCGAAGTTGCCCGCGGGCCAGGCGTCGATCTGGACCTTCTCGAAGTCGGTGATGTCGCGTAGCTTCAATGCGGCTTGGAACTGTGGGTCGAGCCGCACGAGTTCCTCCGCTTCGCCAAGCTCGGCGACGGTCGCGAGTGGCTGGACGCCATCTCGCTGGCACCAATCGACGATGGACTCGTCAGCGAGCGACACGACCACCTCGTGCGTCGCCCCGTCGCCTTGGTCGAGCAGCACGACCTCTGCCTCGCGCTTCACGTTAGGCGCGCCCGACTCGTTACGGAGCGCGAGAACGACGTCTTTGGGAGGTTCACGCAACGTGATCGTGATGAACCGTCCACGGCCACGGAAGGACGCGAACTGGGGTGCCGCCCTAACCGTCGCGGTGACGGCACTGATCTCGTTTGCCGTCAGCGGATCAAGCGCCCTAGATGCGCGGATAATGCTCGACCTGTGCTCGGCTTCGTTCGTTATGAGCGCATTCAAGCACAGACGCGCAGGGCTTGGTCGAGTGTCGGTTGGCCGTCGAGCCCCGCAACCGAGACAGACAGTGATCCGCAGGCACACGCGAGCTCAAGACAGCGGGCCGGCTCCCATCCACTAAGCAACCCGCACAGGAACCCAGCGTCGAAGCTGTCACCAGCCCCGGTAGTGTCGATGACTGCCCGACGAAGAGCAGGTGCCCGGATCATGTCCGCGCCCGAGACCAACGCGCCGCCCAGGGCGCCGAGTTTGACCGCGACTGTCGGGCCTTGAGACGCAAGCGCCCGTGCGGCTTCGATCGCATCGCCGTGGCGGCCGATTAGCCGCGCCTCCTGCTCGTTGACGAACAGGTAGTCGATCAGAGGCAGCAGGGCCAAGAGCCCGCCGTCCCAGGTCTCCTCCGGGTCCCAGTTCGGATCGACTGAGACTGACGCGCCGCCTTCTCGGGCGGTCACGAGGAGCGGCTTGAGAGCCGCCCGTAGCTTGCCCTGCAGGTAGTAGGAGCTCACGTGTACATGGCGAGCGCTCTGCAGCGCCGTGGCATCGATCGCGTCCGCATCCAGTGCGGCGATCGCTCCAAGGAAGGTGAGGATGGCCCGGTCGTCGCCTCGCGAGAGGATCACGGTCAGCCCAGTTGAAAGCGATTCATGGACGACGACGGTGGATACGTCCACGCCGCGCTGAGAAAGAGCATCGAGCTGAAGCCGTCCGAGGATATCGTCGCCAACGACGCTAACCAGCGCGCATCGGAGACCTAGGCGAGCCGCACCCGCGGCCAGGATCGCCCCCGACCCCCCGATCTCAAAGTGGGCCTCGTCGAGGATCTGCTCCACCTGGCCGAATGTCGGCACGACGTTCCCACGCAGCAGCAGGTCTGGGTTGCAATCGCCCAAAACAACGAGATCGCGCTCGGCCATGATGCGCGCGGCAGTGTAGCCTTGCGGCGCGGTAGCCGGGAATTTGCGCGCGAACGCGCATCAGGTACGGTGCCTAGCGTGCAGCAGCCTGAGCGTTTGGCCGCGATCCTCGAGCGACTGTCGGACAACGGCACCGTCAACGTTGGCGAGTTGGCAGACACCTTTGATGTCTCGCTCGCCACGATCCGCCGGGACCTCAGGCTGCTCGAAGAGCAGCGCCTGATCGGACGCGTCCACGGCGGTGCCGTGGCCCGTGGGGTGATCTACGAACTTCCCCTGCGTTACAAGGCCGGACGCCAGCACGAAGAGAAGCAGCGCATCTCGCAAGCGGCGGCCGATCAGGTAACGGACCACCTCACCGTCGGCTTCACCGGAGGCACTACGACAACCGAGGTAGCGCGAGCGCTCGCGGAGCGCCCGGGACTCACGGTTGTAACGAACGCTCTGAACATCGCCTCGGAGCTCGCGGTGAGAGTGAACCTGAAGATTGTCGTGCCAGGAGGCGTGGCGCGACCCGAATCATATGAGCTGGTCGGTCCGATCGCGGAAGCCGGGCTTGACGACCTGAATCTCGACCTGGCGTTTGTCGGGGTAGATGGAATCGACGCGACGGCGGGCTGCACCACGCACCACGAAGTCGAGGCCTACACCAACCGAGCGCTGATCAGCCGGGCCAAGCGCGTCATCGTCGTCGCCGACAGCTCAAAGCTCGGAAGGGTCGCGTTCGCGCGGATCTGCTCGCTGAGTGATGTCGACGAGCTGATCACGGATACCTCGTCTAGTCGCAACGACGTGAACGCTCTCGAGGACACCGGACTTCTCGTGACGCGCGTTTAGCGCTGCTCGATGAGCGATCGCGCAGGATATTGCTTGTCCGATGCGCGCTTTAGCGTTAGGGTTGCGCCGAGATGCTCAAGATCGAGCACGAGCTGGCGAGCCAACCGCTCATTTGGCGCCAGGCCGCGAAGCAGGCGAGCGCTGCGGCCGACGACCTGCCAAAGCGAGGTGATCGCGTCGCGATCATCGGCTGTGGGACTTCGTACTTCATCGCCCAGGCGATGGCCGCTCTGCGAGAGTCGGCTGGCCATGGCGAGACCGACGCCTACGCCGCTTCCGAGGCACAGCTCAGCCGGGACTATGACGCCGTCCTCGCGGTCTCTCGCTCAGGCACCACGACCGAGGTCCTGAAGGCGCTCGAGCGCGTACCCGAGTCTGTGGAGACGATGGCGATCTGCGCGGTCGCCGGCTCTCCCGTGCCCGCGGCCGTAAAGCGCGTCGTGCTGCTCGAGTTCGCCGACGAGGATTCGGTCGTTCAGACGCGATTTGCCACCGGCGCGCTCGCGCTGATTCGGGCCCTCCTCGACGAACCGGTAGACGAGCTCAGCGAAGCCGCCGAGGACGCGTTGCGCCAGCCGCTTCCGGCCGCGCTCGCACGGTTCAGGCAGATCGTGTTCTTATCCAGGGGTTGGGGGATCGGCGTCGCCAACGAGGCGGCTCTGAAGCTACGCGAGGCGGCAGGCGCGTGGACGGAGGCCTACCCGGCAATGGAGTACCGGCACGGGCCGATTAGCGCGCTGACGCCCAGGACCCTCGTGTGGGCCCTTGGGGCAGTTGATGGCGGCGTCCTGGGCGAGGCTGCCGCAGCGGGGGCGACGGTGGTCGACAATCGGCGCGATCCGATGGTCGAGCTGGTCATGATCCACCGCGCTGCTGTCGCCCTCGCGAACGCTCGCGGGCTCGATGCGGACCAGCCGCGATTTCTCACCCGGTCTGTAGTTCTACAAGGGATGCCCGACCCGAACGGCGAGGGCTCATGAAGGAGAGGACGGGTTCCATGCCAAGCAATAGGCGGACGGCTCTCGCCGTTACGGCGGCCGTGGCTATCGGCGTCGTGCTGGCGCTGAGCGCGTGTGGTTCGTCGTCGAGCAGTAGTTCGAGCAGTGGGGGCGCGTCGTCCAAATCGGTGTTCTCATCCAGTACGCCGATCCGCGGGCAACACATAACGGTGTTGCTCCCGTATCAGGTGTCACAGAGCATCCTGAACCAATTCACCAAGCAGAGCGGCGTGACGGTGACGTACAACACGGCCGGCTGGGACAACGTCAAGTCGAAGCTGATCGTTGCCAACACAGCCGGGACGTACATCGCTGATGTCACCGAGTTCGACTGGTCGTTCACGGGACAGTTCGGTGGGTCGGGCTGGTACGAACCGCTGGAATCCGGGCTGGGCCCGCAGCTGGTCAGCGATCTCGGCAACGTAAACAAGGCGTTCGACACCAAGGGGCACACGTATGCCGCGTGCTACAGCAACGACTATCGCCTGTCGATGTACAACACGAAGGATTTCGCGGCCGCCGGGTTGAAGCAGTTCCCTGCCACGTTCTCCGAGCTGAGCGCGGATCTCAACCTGCTCAAGCAGAAGAAGCCCGCGCCGTGGCCGATGTCGATGCCGCTCGGCGCGACCGAGGGTGGCTTGACGCCTTGGTATCTGCTAACGCTTGCCATGGGAGGACAGCTATTCAACTCCCAGAACAAGCCCGTGTTCGGAGAGCCTAACTCGGTCGCGCTGAAGGCACTTGAGTTCGAGATCTCGGCGGTGAAGAATGGATGGGTGTCACCGGGGTCGGTGACGTTGGACGACACTCCTGCGCTGAACAACTTCAATGCTGGTGACGCCGCGGTCCTGTACGCGGCCGGACCCGGGAACATCCCGACGGCCAACGATCCGTCGCAGTCGAAGATCGCCGGTCACGCGACCGGAGCGCTGATCCCCGGAATTAACGGCCCTGGCTCGTCGTTCGGCCTCCCCGAGGGACTCGCAATTCCCGTCACCGCGAAACACAAGGCGGCCGCGCTCGCGTTCATCAAGTGGTGGATGGAGCCGAAGACGCAGATCGAGCTGTATACGAACAAGTCGATCGGCTTCCTGCCATGCCGCGTGTCGGTGATCAAGACGCTCTCGAAGGAAGGCAAGCTCGAGGGTGGCCCGGCGATCGAACAGGAGCTGGACCACATCGTGCCGCTGTTCCCGCAGGGAGCGCCGGAGTGGTACTCGAAGTTCGATACCAAGGCGCAGCAGCTGATCAACGCAGCAGTGAAGGGCGAGATGACCCCGAGCTCGGCGCTGCAGCAGCTCACCTCATATACCAACAGCGTCGCGAGCGGCTCCTTCTGATCGAAGGCGGTGACCACTCCAACCCTGAAGCAACCGCACGAGGCCGAACGAGTCGGGCCCGGTCGCTGGCGTAGGCTGCGATCCGGGCCCGCATCTGCGCGGGAGAATGCGCGGCTCGGCCGCTGGCTGGTGGCGCCGGCGGTCGCTATCACCGCCGCGCTAGTCGTCTACCCGCTCGTGGTCGGTCTCCAGACCAGCCTCCATGCTCAGGCGTCGACGCTGAGTGCGCCGAGCAAGTTCGTCGGATTTAGCAACTACTCCGACCTGCTCAATGATCCGACGACCAGGTCGACCTTTCTGCACACGCTGTTCTACGTCGCGATTGCGCTTACTCTGGAGATCACCGGCGGGCTAATCATCGCCGTCGTCCTGCATCGCGCGTTTCGTGGACGCGGGATCATCCTCGCGATTCTGATCCTGCCATGGGCGCTGCCTTCCGTCGTGAGCGGTGTGCTCTGGCAGCGCATCTTCGCGCCGGACAACGGCCTCCTCAACAGCATCCTGGTCAACCTGCACATCATCCACTCGCCGCAGGTGTGGTTCGCGAGTGGGTGGGCGATTCCATTCATCACGCTCGTCCACGTCTGGGGCGTACTGCCGCTGATCGCGCTGATCCTCGTCGCCGGGCTACAAAGCATCCCTGAAGAGGTGTACAGCGCGTCGGCGGTGGACGGGGCGACGCCGGTGCGGCAGTTTCTGCACGTCACACTCCCGCTGCTTCGGCCGGCGCTGGCCGTCGCGGTGATCGTCGGGCTGATCCAGGCGATCACGATCTTCGACGAGATCTACGTGCTCAACGGCACAGCCCTCAACACGGCCTCGGTGCTAATCCAGGTTTACAACATCGCGTTTGTCGACGCCGATTTCGCACACGGCACTGCGCTGGCCTTCATCGTGGCGGCCGCCACCGGTCTCTTCGCGCTCGCCTCGCTCTTGATCTCACGGAAGTCGAGTACAGCGTGAAGTCCTCGCTGCCGGCTCGCGCCGTCCGGGTGCTCGCGATTGCGGCGATCATCGCGTGGTCACTGGGCCCGGTGGCGGTAGCGGTGCTCACCAGCGTGTCGAGCCAGAACGACGTCGAGTCCGTACCGGCACGCTGGATTCCGCACGCATTCAGCACCGACGGCTACAAGGCTCTGATCACGGGCACGAACACGAATACGGGGAACACCGCGGCCGATGCGAGCGCATTCGGCGCCTCGCTCGTGAGCAGCATCGAGGTCACCATCGAGGCCACGGTTGCCACCCTCGTCGTCTCGGTAATGGCAGGGTATGGGTTCAGCCGATTGCGATTTCGAGGCAGCAAGGTGCTGCTGTGGGCCGTGCTCGCGACCCTGATCATTCCGCTCTTCACACTCGTCGTCGCGCTCTTCAAGCTGATGGTTCAGTTAGGCCTGGTCAATACACAGCTCGGGCTCGACCTGGTATATCTCAGCAGTCTGGCGCCGCTCGCGATCTGGTTGTTCTACAACCACTGCCGCGAGCTGCCGTTGGAGCCCGAGGAGGCCGCACTGATCGATGGATGCACGCGCTGGCAGGCGTTCTGGAGGGTGGTGCTGCCTCAGATGCGGTCCGGGATAGCCGCGGTGGCGGCGATCGTCATGCTGTTGGTCTACGGCCAATTCCTGATTCCACTGCTGCTCAGCTCATCGAGCTCGACGACGCCGGTCACCGTGTTGATCACCGACTTCGTCGGCAAGTACACGACCAACTACCCCTTGTTAGCCGCAGCTGGCGTAATCACGCTGCTGCCGCCGGCGCTCGTGGCGCTAGCGCTGAACGGTCAAATCCGGGGCATGCTAAGCGGCTCGACATGATGAGAGGAGGTCGTCAGTAATGGGTGGCATCGTGCTCGAAGCAATTCGGAAGGAGTTCGCTGGCGGCGTCGTGGCCGTCAACGACCTCAACCTCGAGATCGAGCAGGGCGAGTTCGTCGCACTCGTCGGGCCATCCGGCTGCGGCAAGACGACAACGCTGCGGATGGTTGCCGGGCTCGAGGAGATCACCTCGGGCCAGGTGACCATTAACGATCGCGTTGTCACACGCATGCCACCACGCGAGCGCGACATCGCGATGGTGTTTCAGAACTACGCCCTGTATGCGCACATGAGCGTGCGACGAAACATGGGTTTCGGCTTGAAGATGGCAGGAATGCCCAGGGATGAGATCCGCCGGCGCGTCGATGACGCCGCGGCGATGCTGAGCGTCACGAAGCTGTTGGAGCGCAAGCCTAAGCAGCTCTCCGGCGGCGAGCGCCAACGCGTCGCGATGGGACGGGCGATCGTGCGCGAGCCCGCGGCCTTCCTGATGGATGAGCCGCTATCGAACCTCGACGCCAAGCTGCGGGTCGAAATGCGCGCGGAGATTGTCAACGTTCAGCGCAGGCTCGCCACGCCGACGCTGTACGTCACGCACGACCAGGTGGAGGCGATGACGATGGGTGATCGGGTCGCGATTCTGCGCGGCGGCGAGCTCCAGCAGCTCGGAGCACCGGAGGAGTTGTACGAGAGACCCGTAAATGCCTTCGTGGCTACGTTCATCGGCTCTCCGGCAATGAACTTATTCCCGGGTCGGCTACGAACAGATAACGGCGAAGCAAGAGTGTCAATCGGGAGCTCAGAGATCCCGCTGTCTGCGGCCGTCATGCGGCGCTCCCCTAGGCTTCACGAACATCCCTCGCCGGAGATCGTTGTAGGGATCCGGCCAGAGGACTTTTCATCGCCCGAGCAGAGCAGGTCAAGTGGCTTCAGCCATCTTGACGTCAAGGTCGCACGGGCCGAGTCGCTCGGTTCCGAGCTGATCGTCTACTTCGAGCCGGTCGACGAAGCGCACTCCGGCCTTGAGGCACCGACGGCAGACGAACTCGTAGCTGAGGCAACCGACCAGGTCGCTGGCACCACGCCGCGCCTTCTGACAGCGCGGCTGAGCCGCACCGCCTCAGTTCGTGAAGCCGGTCCTGCGCGGCTCGCGGTCGACCTTGACCGGCTGTACTTCTTCGACGCTAAGACTGGGAACGCGATCGGCCACTAGACCACAACAGAATGGACCGTCGCCCGCAGCTTGCTATAGAGGTCTGGATCAAAGGAGCCCGCCTGCGGGGCGCTCACAACCGCCGCCGAGAGCGCCGCGGCGTCGGCCAGCCGCTCGGGCCACGGGACGTTGTTGACCATTCCCACGGCCAGCGCGGCCGAGACGGCGTCTCCGGCGCCAGTTGGGTTGCCGCCCACCACCTCGGGAGCTACGGCGTGCAGTGCAGCCCGGTCGGCGAAGCAAGTCAACCCTGCGGGGCCGTCGGTAATGACGATCGTCCGCGCGCCGGCATCGCGCAAGGCGCGAGAGCCTGCCCGGACCTCGCGTTTGCCGGTGGTACTCGCGAGCTCCGAGACGTTGACTTTGACGACTGCTGGCCCTGCCGCCGCGCCGAGCGCGAGCGCCTCGCCCTCTGCATCGAGCAGCGCGGGCACGCCCGCGTCGGTTGCCGCGGCGATTAGCTGTGCGTATGCGTCCGGCGGGACGCCCGCGGGCAGGCTGCCAGCTAGAACGACGACAGACGCCGAGGCCACCAGCTCCGAGTACCGGGCCCAGGCGGCCTCCCATTCCTGTGCGGCCACGATAGGCCCCGGCTCCCAGAACCCCGTCGCCGAGCCTTCACGATCGACGACGACGAGCGTCAACCGCGAGTGTCCCTCGATCTCGACGAGCTCGTCGCGCACGCCGATCGCCTTCAGCTCAGCGCGGGCAGCGTCGCCGGTGACTCCCCCAGCCAGTCCCGTGACCACGACGTCGTGACCGAGCTCGTGCAGTACCCGAGCGACGTTTATCCCCTTGCCACCGGCGCGTCGCGCGACCTCGCCGACCCTGGTCGTTTGGCCAGGCTCGAAACGCTCGACGTGGTACGTCACATCCAGCGCCAGGTTCAATGTAACGGTGAGGATCACTTCGCCTGCAAAGCTCGCGCTGGGGCGACTATGACAGACGGATCGGCCGCGCAACCGCCCACCTCGGGCATCTAGCCCGGTCCGCTTCGAGTGGTGGCCGAGTAGGGAGGGCACGTTTACGCAACGCTGCTCCCGGCGAGGTGCCAGCGCGCTTGACAAAGCTCGTCGGAACCACCTATGGCCCCAGCGCCAGCTCGTTAGACTCGGACACGGAGGGGCCATAGCTCAGTTGGGAGAGCGCCTGCTTTGCAAGCAGGAGGTCGCCGGTTCGATCCCGGCTGGCTCCATGGGACCTTGTCCCTGCATACCGGGATCTTTGGATCTTTGGGAGACTTTCCGGGCTTACCTCGTATCGAGCAGGCTGCTTGGGCATCACGGTTGGGCATCAAACGGCCGTATGTGGTTCGCTCGGGTGGCCATCGCGCGCCCGGGAGTGATCTGCTCGGGACTGGCTCCGCGGCGCGTGCGGCCGGCGGCGCTCGGGTTCTACCCCGGCCACCAGATCCATGTCAACGACGCCTGGCAGGATGCGACCACCGCCGCGGTCGAACGCCGGCAAGACTCACTAAACGAGATGTAAACCGCCACCAACGCCCTCGCGCAAGTCGTTTTCCTCCCCGGGCCGCAGCGGATCACCAAACTCGACGCCACCCTCGGAGCCGGCAGGATCGCGAGCGGCTCATAGTCGTAAGGTCGCGGCCGCGGTTGGCCGTCAAGCGCCGACGCGCTTGGCTCTCCTGGCCGCCCTTGGGTAACGGGACGGGAGTCGAGCCCGACCTTCGGGCTATGAGGTCCCCGGCGTGCGGCCTTGCGTAAGTCCCCTTTGGCATCCCGCCGGTGCTCGGGGTGGCTCTGCTCAGTGCCCGGCGGATCATTCGTCGTCCATGCGAAGCCGATCCGAGTGAGGCCATCTGCCGGAGCCGGCGCACCCACGCCCGGGCCGGCCGGGCAAGCGAGCCGACCGCAGAGACGAGACGGTATCCACGACGCGCAGATCGCATGCGTGTTCGGCTGTCTAAGGATTCCGCGGAGACCTCCTTGCCCTCGCGCGCAGGACATGTTAGGGTCGACATCACAACTGTTGTGGTGGACGTGGAAACAACAATTTTGGCAACGGAAGAAGGGCTTTCAGGTCCGATGGCCGCGGCCACCGATGCCGCCCGCCAGGTCATCATCCGCAACGGGCTGGAGGCGACGACCCTTCGGGACATCGCCCGCGAGGGCGGCTTCACGACGGGTCTGCTGTCGCATCACTTCGCCGACAAGCGCGACGTGATCGTCGCCGCCTTCGCCGGGGCGTCACGCGACTTCACTGCGTGGGCCCGAGCGGAGCTGGACGCCGCCCGAACGATCGAGGAGTTAGTGGCGGCGTTGTTACGTGTGTCCTGCCCCGCCGATCATGATCGACGGGCGGAGTGGCGGCTGTGGGCGGAGATGTGGGTCTATGCCGGACGCGACCACGAATTCGCCCAGCAGGTCGAGATCACCGATGCCGGATGGACCAGGATGGTGCGCGCGGTTCTAGAGCGTTGTCGCGCCGAGGGGCGGCTGCGCCACGGGGTAGATCTCGACCTCCAGGCCGAGATCCTCAACCGGTTGATCGATGGGCTGGGGTTGCGAGCGTGGCTGAGCCACGACTGGGAGTCGCCGCGAGCTTGTTTCGAGGAATACCTGTGCACGCTCGGTTTGGAGAGCGAGGTGGCCGCGGCGCGAGCTGACGCCGCCGTCCGAACCACACGAGAACGAGAGGAGTGATGCAATGAGCGGGCTCGGCAGCGAGGGGGGCCGCACCGTGGTCGCCAACGGAACGGTGGCGACCGACTACGGCGTGTTTCGGGCCCACGTGGGAATCGTCGGGGATCGCATCTCCGGTCTCTTCACCGACGACGACATCCTGCGTGGAGCCGACGAGGTGATCGACGCCTCGGGTTACGTCGTCATGCCGGGGGCTATTGACCCACACTCGCACTTCGAGGATCCCGGGCACACCGAGCGTGAGGATTTCACCACTGGCACGATGTCGGCCGCGGCTGGTGGCTTCACCACCGTCATCGAGCATCCGCTCACTTACCCGGCCGTGACGACGGTGGACCTTTACACGTCTAAGCGGGAGATGGCCAAGCAGAAGGTGATGATCGACTTCGGGCTGTGGGGAGCGCTGACGCCAACTTCCCTCGAGCACATGGATGGTCAGTGGCATGAGGGGGCGATGGGCTTCAAAGCGTTCATCCCCTACTCGGATCCGTCCTACCCCAACGCGTCGGACGACGACTTGCTGTGCGGCATGCGGACTGCTGCCGCCAGGGATGCTCTCGTGCTCGTCCACTGCGAGAACGACGACATCCTGCAGGCCAATCGCGCACGGCTGAAGGCGGCCGGGCGGAGTGGCGACTTCATGGCCCATCCCGAATCTCGGCCGCCGTTCACCGAGGAGGAGGCCGCGCACCGGGCTCTGTACATCGCCCGCCACGCCGGAGCCCGTTTGCAAGTCGTTCACACCTCCAGCCCGGAAACGCTGGAGGTGATCATCGCCGCTCGGGCCGGCGAACAGAAGGCGAGCGCCGAGGTGTGCCCGCACCACCTGCTGCTCGACCTTGACGACTTCAAGCGACTGGGGCCCTGGGGCTGCTGTGCCCCGCCGATTCGCTCTCGCGCGCATGTCGATGGTATGTGGAAGCACGTTCTCAGTGGCGAACTCGACTCCCTCATCTCCGACCACTGCGCGTACACGATTGAAGAGAAGAACGTCGGCTATACGGACATCCTCGAGTGCCCTCTGGGCTGCCAGGTAATCCAAGAGACGGTGCCGGCAGTCTTCTCCGAGGCGGTCCACCGCCACGGCATGGCGCTTGACGCCTTCGCGCGATTCTCATCCACCAACGCGGCCAAGATCATCGGCATCTACCCCCGCAAGGGGACCATTCTGCCGGGCTCTGATGCCGACTTGGTTCTCTGGGATCTGGAGTCCGAGTGGACAATCGACGCTGCGTCGCAGCAGTTCTCCAAGAATCCCTGGTCCCCGTTTGACGGGCGCAAGCTCCGAGCTCGAGTGATGCGAACGATCGTGCGTGGGCAAACCGTCTACGCGGACGGTGAATTCCACGTCGCGCCCGGCTACGGCCTCTTTCTCTCCAGCCAGGAGTTCCCCCGTACCGACCCGGTCACCGACCTCGAGGCCAGCCATGAGCCGGTTCCGACTGGCGGTTATTAATCCGAACACCGACGCCTCCGACACGGCCGCGATGGCATCGGCGATTGGAAACGCGCTGCCCCCAGCGACCGAGGTTGAGGCGTATACCGCCGAGCGTGGGCCAAAGTCGATCGAGAGCGCCGTGGACGAGTCATTTGCCGCCGCCGAGGTGGTGAGGGTCGTGCAGGCGCACCCGGACCACGACGGCTATCTAATCGGTTGCTTCAGCGACCCCGGGCTCGACGCGGTGCGGGAGCTGACTACCGCACCCGTGGTCGGCATCGGCGGGGCCGCTTACGGCGCGGCCACGATGGTGGCCAAACGCTTCGCGGTGATCACGACCCTGGCACGGGGGCGTGCCGAGATCGAGGACGCATTGATTCATAGCGGCCTCGCGGAGCGCTGCGCAGGAGTCCTCGCGCTCGGCATCCCAGTGGCCGAGCAGGGCTCCGAGTTCCCCGCCACGACTGACGCGATCATCGGCCTAGCCGAACACGCGGTGAACCACCTCGGGGCGGAAGCGATCGTACTCGGGTGTGGCGGCATGTCGGACATCGAGACTGCCGTAGCTACCGCGATCGGGGTGCCGGTCACCAATGGCGTGGTGGTCGGGGCGCTGATGCTGCACGCGCTTTGGGCCGCGGGCCTGTGGACCTCAAAGCGAGGGTCCTATTCGTCGCCCGAGGCGATCCCCTACCAAGGTATGCCGGCCGCGCGAGTCACCGGCTGAGACGCACGAACGGGCAATGAGTAACGGCCAAAGCCACGACGAGCAGCGCCGCTCCGAGCCGCGCCGCGTCGCCGTGAGGCCCGGCAGCTCGACTGCGGCGGTCCACGGCGGCGTTAGCCCACCGCGTGCCTGGCCGCGTGGGACCTCGACCCCTGTGTTTCAGAGTTCGACCTTCGAGCTAGACGAGGAGGCCTACGAGGACATCGTGGCCACCGGAGGAGAACGGACCTGGTGGTACACGCGACTGAGCAACCCGACCGTAGATGCCGTCGCCAGCCGGATCGCCGCGCTCGAGGGCGGCGAGGATGCTGTCGTGTTCGCCTCCGGGATGGCCGCAATCACGACCGCGATCCTCGCCCTAACGCCCCCGGGAGGACGGGTCGTCTCCGCCCGCGAGCTGTACGGCGACGTGTTCGATCTGCTGCGACAGACAGTCGCCGACGCCGGCCGCACGGTGACGTTCGTCGCACTCGACGATCTCGACGCCTGGCGCGCGGAACTCGTGGGCGCCGACACCATGTACCTGGAGACACTGTCCAACCCGATGCTGCGGCTGGCTGACCTCCCCGCTCTCGCCGCCGTGGCCCGCGAGGCGGCGGCAGTAGCGATCGTTGACAGCACCTTCACCTCGCCGATCAACGTGCGCCCATTGGAGCACGGCTTCGATCTCGTGGTCCACTCGGCGACCAAGTACCTCAACGGGCATTCCGACCTCGTCGCCGGCGCGGTCGTCGGTGCCCGGGACAGGGTCGCGCCGGTGCGCCAGCTCGCGGTGAGGCTCGGGGGCTGCCTGGATCCGAGCGCGGCCTCCCGCCTCGACAAGAGCCTCAAGACGCTGGCGCTGCGGGTCGAGCGTCAGAACGAAAACGCGGCCCACCTCGCGCGCTGGCTGGAGGCGCATGAGGAGGTTGAAGCCGTCAGTTACCCGATGCTCGACTCCCACCCCAATGCTCAATTGGCTCACCGTCTGCTGTCGGGCGGAGGAGGGATGGTTACGTTCCGCGTGCGCGGCGGAGATGCACGCTCAGCCGAGGTTATGAACAGTCTGCACCTGGCCCGGCAGGCGACCAGTCTCGGAGGTGTCGAGACGCTCATCAGCGCCCCTCATAACACTTCGCACCTGGGTCTCACCCAAGAGGAACGTGAGGCGATCGGGATCCTCCCTGGCACGCTCCGGCTGTCGGTCGGGGTCGAGGATGTCACCGACCTGGTCGACGATCTCAGTCACGCCCTGGCGCAGACCACCGACCCGGTGGCCGTGGATGAGACGCCGGTGCCGTGAGCGTCGTCCCGGCAGCCGAACTACCCGCGCCTACGGCGCGCGCCGCTCACCCGATCCTCGAACTCACGATCCGCCGCGTCCTGCTCGGCATCCTCACCCTGTTCCTCGTCTCGATCCTGGTCTTCCTGGCCACGCAGGTGCTTCCCGGTAATGCCGCCTATGCGGTGTTACAGAACACGGCCACCCCGACCCGCATACACGCACTCGAGGTGCAGCTCCATCTCAACAGCCCGGCGACCGAGCAGTACTGGCGCTGGATCAGCGGCGTGCTGCAGGGACATCTCGGGACCTCACTCGCCTCGGGCCAGTCAGTGTCGAGCCTTGTCGGCTCGCGGATCGCCAACTCCGCCGTGCTCGTCGTTATCGCAGGATTGATCAGCACCGCTCTGGGCGTCATCCTCGGCGTCTGGGCGGCGGCGCAGCGCGACCGGTGGCCCGATCACGCGCTCTCGCTCGTGGCGTTGACGCTAGCTGCCCTACCTGAGTTCGTGGTGGCGATCGTCCTGATCATCATCTTTTCGACCATGCTGTTTCACCTGCTGCCGGCGGTGTCGATCGTGCCGCCAGGGGACTCGCCGCTCAGCCACCCTAACCTGTTGATCCTGCCGGTAGCCACGCTGGTGCTCGTAACCGTGCCGTACACGTTCCGGATGGCGCGCGGTGCGACGGCGGAGGCACTCGAGTCCGATTACGTCGAGATGGCCACGCTCAAAGGCGTCCCTCGACGCAGAGTGTTGTTCGTACACGCACTGCTCAACGCGACCGCCGCCACGATTCAGGTTGTCGGACTCAATCTACTGTACCTCGCCGGAGGCATCGTCGTGGTCGAGTATGTGTTCAATTATCCGGGGCTGGGCCAGGGGCTGGTGTCTGCAGTGGCTGACCGCGATATCCCGGTGGTGCAGTTCATCGTGCTCCTCCTCGCCGGCTTCTACGTATTCGTCAACATCGCCTCCGACGTCCTGGCGCTCGCCGTGACCCCAAGGCGCCGCCTGCCGAGATCGGGATAGCCGTGGCGATCGAGGAACTGGCCATCACCGCGCCGGTAACGCCGGCCCCCGAGACCCGGGTCAGCCGTGGGCCTCTCGCGCTGATCACAACGGCATTGGGGACGACGCGTGGCCGCGTGGGCGCAGCGCTTGTCATGTTCGTAGTGCTCGTCGCCGCAATCGGTCCGCTCGTGGCCCCTCACTCGCCGACCGAACTCGTCAGCGGCTCCTTCTTGCCGCCCGGATCCGGATATCCGCTCGGGACGGACGACCTGGGACGCGACGTCCTCAGCCGACTGCTCAACGGGGGATGGGAATTGCTCGCGATGGCAGGCGTCGCCACGGTGCTCGGAGTGGCGATAGGCGCTCTGGTGGGGATCTTGGCGGCGTTCGAGGGCGGGTGGCTGGATTCGATCCTGATGCGGACCGTTGACGTGCTGCTGGCCTTCCCGCAGATCGTGTTCGCCTTGATGCTCGTGAGCATCATCGGCCCAAAGGTATGGCTGATCGTTGTTGCAGTGGCGATTGCGCACGCACCCCAGGTGGCCCGCGTCATCCGCTCCGCGGCGCTGGACGTGTGTGAGCGGGATTTCGTCAAGTCGGTAGAACTGATCGCGATCCCGCGCCGGAAGATCATGACCGGTGAGATCCTCCCCAACCTGATCTCACCTCTGATGGTGGAACTCGGGCTGCGGCTGACGTTCTCGATCATCATCATCGCCGGACTGTCGTTCCTGGGCTTTGGGCTGCAGCCGCCATCGCCCAACTGGGGGGCGATGATCAACGAGAATCGCGTCGGTCTCGTGGCCAATCCATGGGCTGTGATCGCACCGATTCTGATGCTGGTGATCCTGACCGTCGGCATGAACACGTTTACCGACGCGGTTGCCAGAGTCTCCCTCGGGACACTCCGAGCCCACCGAGAGCGTCACAAACCGCGCCGCCACCGCCTGCGCGTGACGGTAGCCGAACCGGAGCAGGAGCCCAACCGTGGATAGGCAGCGCTCAGCCGGCATAGCCGAGCCGCTGGCGACAGCCGACAAGGCTCCGCCGCGGATCGTGGTCAGCGATCTGCGTATCTCACTTGCCTATGGCGGGGCCGAAGTCGTTGACGACGTCAGCTTCTCGCTTGGATCTGGTCGGATGCTTGGCCTGGTCGGCGAATCGGGATCCGGGAAGACCACGGTCGCCCTGGCGCTTCTCGGCTACGCCCGGCGTGGATTGCGCCTGGCAGGCGGAAGCGTGCTCGTCGACGGAGTGGAGATGTGCGGCCGCAGTGACCGGACTCTTCGGGCGACGCGCGGGCGGCAAGTCGCCTACGTCCCGCAAGACCCGTCCAGCGCGCTGAACCCGGCGATGAAGGTTGGGACGCAGCTCCGGGAGGCCCTCGTGAGCCACGGCGTATCGGATTCCGACATCGCCGACCGCGTCGACGAGCTGATCGAGGAAGTCAGACTGCCGAGTGCCCAACTGCTCGACGCCTACCCTCACCAGCTGTCGGGCGGTCAGCAGCAGAGGGTCGTCCTGGCGATGGGCTTTGCGCTGCGACCTGCCGTCATCGTGCTCGATGAGCCGACTACCGGGCTCGATGTGACGACGCAGCGCAGGGTGCTCGACACCATTCGCGCACTCTGCTTCGCGCACGGCGCGGCGGGCATCTTCGTCAGCCACGACCTGGCGGTCATCGGCGAGCTGGTCGATCAGGTGGCGGTGATGTACGCCGGCCGGATTGTCGAGCTCGGGGCAAAAGCGGACATCTTCGCGAAGCCAACCCATCCCTACACTCGCGGGCTGCTCCGCGCCGTTCCATTGCCGGATCGCTCCACGAGCCTTGAAGGTCTTGAGGGCCACCCGCCCCGACCCGGCGACCGCCCGCCCGGCTGCGCGTTCGCGCCTCGTTGCGAGTTTGTGCAGCAGGCCTGCACTGCCGACGAGCAGCAGTTGCTCTCTCGGGCCGGTGTGAGTCAGTTGGTTCGGTGTCGGCGTGCCTCTGAGTTCGAGCACATCCACCACTCGGCGTCGCCGCTGTCGCGGACCGAGACGGCAGCTGAAGGCGCCTCGCTGCTCGCCGTTCGGGACTTGTCGGCCAGCTACGGATCTAATCGGGTCCTGACGGACGTGAGCCTCGAGATCGGCGAGCGGGAGTGCGTGGCGATCGTGGGGGAGTCGGGATCCGGCAAGACCACGCTCGCCCGCTGCGTCGTCGGGCTCCACCCAGGTTGGAGCGGGTTGGCGTCCTTGCGCGGGACGGCCCTTCCACGCAGCGCTCGCGAGCGCGACCCGGATCTGCTGCGCCAGGTGCAGTACATATTCCAGAACCCGTATGGATCGCTGAATCCGCGCAAGGTGGTGGAGCAAATCCTCGATCAGCCGCTCAAGCGCTTCTTTGAGGCCCTAAGTCGCCGTGATCGTCTACACCGCATCGACTGGGCGCTTGAGGAGGCGGCGCTCGACTCGGGGTTCCGGCGTCTTCAGCCGGGGGAACTGTCCGGGGGGGAGCGCCAACGAGTAGCGATTGCGCGCGCACTGGTGGTCGAGCCCGAACTGTTGGTGTGCGATGAGATCACCTCCGCTCTCGACGTCTCGGTACAAGCCGCGATCATCGAGACGTTGCGCCGGTTGCAGTTCGAACGAGGTCTGGCCCTGGCGTTCATCACACACAACCTCGCACTGGTGAGGAGCATCGCGCAACGTGTCGTGGTGATGCAAGCCGGCGTAGTGGTTGAGTCCGGCACCACCGCCACGATCCTGGAGACGCCGGGGAACGAGTACACCCAGACCCTGCTCAAAGACCTGCCACGACCCTGGGCGGCGACGGCCACCGCCCCATAGACACCACACGACCCCGAGGAGACACAGTGGACGGTTACACCCGACGAGAGCACCTGCGAACAGTGGCAGCCGGCTCATTGGCTCTGGGAACAGGAGGGCTACTTGCGGCATGCGGTAACTCGAGTTCGTCGTCGTCGGCCACCACCACTGCGGCCAATATCGGCGCGCCGAAGCGCGGCGGGACGCTGACCATCGGTTTCACGGGCGGCGGCAGCGGCGACACCATCAACCCGCTTGCTCCGGTGGCGAACGTCGACTATGCGCGCGTGCTCAACCTCTATGACCTGTTCGCACAGATCACCCCACACGGCACTTCCGCACTGAACCTCGCTGAGGAGATCACTTCGAACAGCAAGGCGACTCAGTGGGACATCCGCTTGCGGCCCGGGATCACGTTCCATAATGGTAAGGAGGCCACGGCCGAGGACGTCATCTACACCTTCCAGCTCAACGTCAACCCTAAAGCTCCCGGTGAAGCGGCGGCGGCGCTCGCGGCGTTGGACGTCAAGGGGATGAAGAAGCTCGACAAGTACACGGCACGGATACCGTTTAGCAGGCCGATCAGCACGCTGGTTCAATCTCTGGCCACGAACGTTGCGCCGTATCTCGTCCCCGTGGGCTTCAACCCCAAGACGGACAAGCCAATCGGCACCGGGCCCTTCAAGTACAAGAGCTTCACACCGGGACAGCAGAGCACGTTCGTGCGCAACGAGAACTATTGGCAACACGGATTGCCGTACGCCGACACGCTGGTGCTGGTCGACTACAGCGACGAGACCGCGCAGGCCAACTCGCTCGTGTCTGGGCAGTCGGATGCGATCGCGGGCGTGTCGACGGACGTGAAGGCACAGCTGGAGAGCGGCGGGCAAAAGCTACTCATCTCAAACGGCGGTGGCTGGAACCCGTTCACCATGCGCGTTGACGTCTCCCCGTTCAGCGATGTCCGAGTCCGCCAGGCCATGCGCCTGATCGTGGACCGTAAGCAGATGCGCGAAACGGTTTTCGATGGACTTGGGCTGATGGGGAACGACGTCTTTGGGATCTTTGCCCCCGAGTACGACCATAGCCTGCCGCAGCGCACTCAGGACATCGAGCAGGCAAAGTCCCTGCTGAAGGCCGCTGGTCACGAGAACCTAACCGTGCAGCTCGTCACCTCGGACATCGCCCAAGGCGTCCTCAAATGCGCGCAGGTGCTGGCACAACAGGCCAGCGCGGCCGGTGCGACGATAAATCTGCGCCAGGTCACCGTGTCGGAGTTCTTCGGCCAGAACTACCTGAAGTGGGCTTTTGCCCAAGACTACTGGGACTACAACTTCTACCTTCCGCAGGTGGCGGACTCGAATATTGCCGGTGCGCCCTTCAATGAGACGCACTGGAACGATCCCCACTACACCAGCCTCTACAACCAGGCGGAGGCCACGGTCGATGAGAGCCAGCGTACACAGATCAGCCACGAGCTGCAGATGATCGACTACAACCAGGGCGCCTACATCATCCCCTTCTTCATCCCCATCATTGACGGTTACCGTCCCAATGTCGGCGGGGCGATCGCTGGCGTCGCCGGGCAGTCGTTCAACAATTACGACTTCAAGCACATGTGGAAAAGCTAACGCGGCGTGACCAGACCGGCTGTCGGTAACCGTGGATAGCGTTGAGGACGTAGTCGCAGGTGGGCTCTGCATCGGCTGCGGCCTGTGCGAGAGTCTCGCTCCCAACCAGATTGAGATGGTGATGACGGCCGAGGGCCGGGAGCGACCCCGGGTTCGCCGACCCATTGCCTCGTCGACATGGCGGCGCATCGAGAGTGCCTGTCCGGGCACCCGGATCGCCGGGGTGCCGCCCGCGAGCGTGCCCACCCGTGCGTCCGTGGATACTGTCTGGGGACCGATCATACGGCTCGTTGAGGCTCACGCCGCCGATCCGCATGTGAGGTACCGAGGTTCCTCCGGTGGCGTGCTCACCGCGCTTGCCCAGTATCTACTGGAGTCGAGGCGCGTCGAGGCGATTGTGCACGTAGCCGCCTCCCGCGAGGCGCCGATGCGTTCTAAGGGCCAGGTGAGCTTTGATCGCGTGCAGGTGCTCGAGGGCGCCGGATCACGCTACGGCCCCGCCGCGCCCCTGCGTGATCTGATGGCGATCGTCGATCGGGGCAGGCCATTCGCGCTCATCGGCAAGCCTTGCGATGTCGGTGCCGTACGCAATCTGGCCCGCTCCGAGCCGCGCCTGGCCAGTCAGCTGCGCTACGCGCTTGCCATGCTCTGCGGCGGTGCCTCTGACCTGGAGAAGTCTCGCGCGGTCCTGACCCAATTCGGTCTTGAGGAGAGCGAGCTGTCGCTGTTTCGCTACCGCGGCCACGGCAGTCCGGGACTGAACCGGATTCAGACTCACGATGGCCGAGACGTGGCGGTCACCTACGGGGAGATGTGGGAGGACGAAGCTGGATGGCGGATCCAGTCCCGATGCAAGGTCTGCCCCGACGCAGTCGGAGAGGTGGCGGACATCGTGGCCGGCGATATGTGGCCCGGCGGTGACCCGCCGGACAATGACGACGGCTACAACGCCGTGTTCGTCCGGACCGAGGCCGGCGCCGAGCTGTTCGAATCAGCGGTGACAGCAGGGGTACTCGAGGTCGGGGACGCGATCCCAGTGCGCCGGATGGATCACTTCCAGCCCCACCAGGTCGAGAAGAAGCTCGCGGTCGCCTCCCGGCTGGCGGGGATGCGGGCCGCCGGTGGGCCGGTGCCGCGCGTGCGGAATCTGCGGATCGGGCAACTCGCCCGCGAGACCGGTTGGCGCGCGGCGTTTCGCCAGTTCCTGGGCGCATACCAGCGCACCCGGCACGGCGCGTTCTCCGAGCCGACCCCGGACCAGCACAGCGAGCCGCTGCCTGTGGGCCGTAGCCAGCGGGTCGGCATCGGCGAGCCCCCACCGGCCCCAAGCTCATAGGGCAGCCGCCGTGGGCGATCCCCCAATCATGGCCTCTGGGCTCGAAGAACAGATTGATCTCGAGCGGATGTCGCGCCGTCTGGAGCAGCTGTTCGCCGTCGGCTCCCTGCCGCATGCGACCCGTCCCGGGTTTAGCCGCGACGAGCAGGCGGCCTGCGATCTGGCCGCGAGCTGGATGGCCGACGCCGGGCTGGAGGTCGAGACGGATGGCTTTGGCAACCTCTTTGGACGCGTTCGGGGAACGCAACCCGATTTGGCCGAGCTGTGGACCGGATCGCACCTGGACACGGTGCCGGCCGGTGGCCGCTTCGACGGCGCGCTTGGCGTGGTTGCCGGAATCGAAGCCGTGACCGCGCTGTCGCACGCCGGCCCGGGATCCCGCACCACGGCAGTGGTGAGCTTTCGCGACGAAGAGGGGTGGCGCTTCGGAGGCGGTACGTTCGGCAGCCGTGGCATCTGCGGCCGAGTCCGCTCCGATGAGTTGGACAGCCGCGACCGAAACGGTGTTGCGTTGCGCGAGGCGCTGTACGCGCTGGGCCTGTCGGCGCCGGCGCCGCCCGACCCGAGCCCGCTTCCGGGCGCGTTCCTCGAGCTTCACGTCGAACAGGGGCCGGTGCTGGCTTCCTCCGGGCACGCGGTTGGATGCGTCAGCGCGATCGTAGGCATGGTCGGAGGCCAGTTGGTGATCGAAGGGCGCGCGGGCCACGCCGGCACGACTCCGATGGAGCACCGCGCCGACGCGCTAGTGGCCGCCGCGCAGGTGATCACCGCCCTGACCCGGGCGGCGGGTCAGATCCCCGACGCGGTAGCCACGGTGGGTGTGATCGACGTCGAGCCGGGGGCGTCGAACGTGATCGCATCGCAGGCCGTGCTCACGCTCGACCTCCGGGCGCCGGACGACGCCGGCCTCGACGCGCTCGTCCGGACCCTCGAGCAGACGATGGCGCAGGTGGCTGTCAACACCCGATGCCGCAGCGAGCTGCGCGGTTTGTGGCGGCAACATCCGATTGCCACCAGCCCGGAGATCCGGGCGGCAATCCTGGGTGCCGCCGACTCCTGCCGGGAGTCGATCCAGCCGATCAGTTCGGGGGCACTGCACGACGCCGCCGTACTCGCCGAGGCCGGCGTCCCCACGGGGATGATCTTCGTGCGCAGCAACGCCGACGGGGCCAGCCATACGCCGGAGGAAGACACCGATCCCGAGGCTATCCTCGCCGCCACGCGGGTTCTGGCGCGCACCTTGCTCACCCTTGCGACGGAGCCGTGAACTTGGCTGCTGTCGAGCCGACAAACATCTCAGCACAACGGCTGACCGGCCGGACGGTGGTGATAACCGGATCATCGTCGGGCATCGGCCGCGCGATTGCGCTGCGCATGGCGCAGGAGGGCGCCCACGTCGTGGTCTCGGACGTGCGGCCGGATCCAGTCGAGGGCGGCGAAGGCACCGAGGTGCTGATCGAGCGCGCTGGTGGAACCGCTCAGCGGATTGACGCAGACGTCACTCGCTGGGCGGACATCGATCGGCTGGCATCAAGCACCGTCGAGCGCTTCGGCCATCTCGACGTGATGGTCAACAACGCCGCCATCTCCGGAGTTCACTCCAAGCCGCTGCTCGACACCACCGAGGAGGATTGGGACGCGATCATGGCCGTCAACCTACGCGGCGTGTTTCTCTGCTGCAAACGGGTCATCGCCGAGATGCTGGAGCAAGAGCCGATTGCCGGCATTCGCGGCCGGGTGATCAACATCGCTTCACAGCACGGGCTGGTCGGTTCACCTGGCCATGTCGCCTACTCGGCCAGCAAGGGCGGTGTGATCAATCTGACCCGTCAACTGGCCGTCGACTACGGCCCTCGGGGGATCCTTGTCAACGCCGTCGCCCCAGGCAAGATCCTCACGGGCTCGCCGGCGCAATTCACCGAGGAACCGATCGAGTACTCGCAGTCCCGCACGCCCTTCTTCCGGCTGGGACAACCCTCGGACGTGGCCGCAGCCGTCGCCTTCCTGGCCTCGGACGACGCGGTCTATGTCTCCGGCACGAACCTGCTTGTCGACGGCGGCTGGATGGCGTTCTAATCGCGTGAGAGCGGAGGTCGCAGTTAGAGCGGGCATGGTTGGCGCCGGCTGGATTGCCGGGCTGCATGCCGCCGCGCTGGACACGGTTCGATCCGTGCGGCTGGTCGCCGTGTGTGATCCTGATCTGCCGCGGGCACGCGCGCTCGCGCGGCCGCGGCGGGCGACCGCGTACACGGACTGGCGGGCCATGCTCGAGTCCGAGCGCCTGGACGCGATCTGGATCTGCACGCCGCCGCTTGCTCACCGCGAGCCCACGCTAGCGGCTCTGGAAGCGGACGTGCACGTCTATCTGGAGAAGCCCATCGCCCGTTCACCCACTGACGCGCAGGCGATCGTCGACGCGGCGGCGGCTAGCAGCGCCGTGTGCGCAGTCGGCTATCAGTGGCACGCCTCCGAGCTGCTCGATCGGGCGCGGGAGGCCACCGCTGGTCATCCGATCGCGTTGGTGATCGGGCGGAACTATGGGCCTGTCCCCGCGCGACCGTGGTTTATCCAACGCGCGGAGGGTGGCGGTCAGCTACTCGAGCGGGGCAGTCACCATGTTGATCTTCAACGGGCGCTGGTTGGGGAGGTGGAATCGGTGTCGGCGGTAGCGGCCAGTCCGCCCGCGCCTGCGCGCGCCGATGAGGGCGACGTCGAGGATTACGTGCTGGCCACGCTGCATTTCGCAAACGGCGCGATCGGGTCGGTGGCGGTGGCTTGGACCGCTGACGATCACCCGCAGCACTACTCCATGGACGTGATCGCGGATGAGTCCACCCTGTTCATCGAGCTTGGGCCGGACGCGTTTCGGATCACCGGCTTGCGACATGGAAGCCAACTGGACAGCGAATACGACGACCCCTTCCGTCGTTCGAGTGAGCGCTTCCTGGCCGCTGCGGCCAGCGGTGAACCGGAGCGGGTGTTCTGCACGCCGGGTGATGCGCTCCAGACGCTGCGCGTGGTGCAGGCCTGCGAGCAGGCGCTGGTCAGCGGAGACCGCGTTCCGGTGGTGATTCGAGAGTCGTGAAGTGTCAAACGAGCAAGACGCAACGCATGGAAAGGCAGGTTCAGCGTGGATCTAGGACTAGATGGGTGTGCTGCGATCGTTGGAGGGGCGTCGTCGGGGATGGGTCGCGCAATCGCCCGGCGTCTCGCCGCCGAGGGGGCGGGTGTGCTCTTGTTCGCGCGGCGGTCCGACGCGCTCGCGGAGGCCGTGGCCGAGATCGCGGATTCATCCGGCTCCCGGCAGGCAATCGCAGTGGCCGGGGACTCGACGCTCCAGGCCGACTTAGCTCGAGCCGTGGACGAGGCGAACCAGGCGTTCGGCAGGATCGACATCGTGATCAACAACACCGGAGGTCCGCCTGCGGGCGACTTCGGCGATCTCGACGACGAGCTGTGGCAGGCTGGATTCGAGCTCACCCTGCTCTCGGCGCTTCGGCTGACCAGGCTGGCGCTGCCGATGCTTCGCCGCAGCGGCCGCGGCCGGGTGGTCAACCTCACCTCGATGGCCGTCAAGGAGGTAAATGACGGACTGCTGCTCTCAAACGCGTTCCGTCCTGGGGTCACAGGATGGGCCAAGCATCTCTCGCGTGAGGAGGGGCCGAACGGGATCACCGTGAATTCGATCGCCCCCGGCTACATCGATACCGAGCGGCTCCGCTACCTCTACTCAACCGAGCCCGATCCCGAGGCCGCCCGGATGCGTGACGCCGAGACCATCCCAATGCGCCGGTTCGGGTCTCCGGAGGAGATCGCCGCTGCGGCCGCCTTTCTCTGCTCAAACGAAGCGGCATATATCACCGGCGTAACGTTGCTGGTCGATGGCGGACTGACACGAGGCCTGCTTAGCTGACTCTTGCCTGCCGCCACCGCGCCGGTCTGCCGGGTGCGGTCCGTCCGCGCATCAATGGAGCAGGCCCAACGCACCGCTTCGTCAACGTTCGCGATCGTCATGTTGGCTAACCGCCAGCTGTGCGGCCGATCGGATGACGGGCGTACGCCTAATCGATAATTGCGTTGATCACCTGCGCCCCCAAGCCTGACTACTCGACGTGTGCTACGCGGTGTGGTTGGTTGGCATGTTCGCGGAGTTTGGCTTCGCTTTGCCGGCGGTCAAGCTGACAGGGCGGTCCGCCGCGCCACCTTCCTGCCATGGTGGACACCGCGAGATGCCTCGGCGCTGGGAGCCGTCGGTTGCAAGCTGCTGCTGCCTTACCGCCCGGATCTGCCGGAGCAGAGCCGGCCACAAGACGAGATTGTTCGCGCCGCCGTTGCTGCCTGTCGCGCCTCCGGAGTCGCGTTGGTGGTTGAACCGATTGTCTACGCTCGCGGAGGCGAGGAGCTGGAAGCGCAGCAATTCTCGGCGCTCGTGGTTGCGAGCGCCGCCGCACTAGCGCCACTTGGCCCCCGAGCTCCTGAAGGTCCAATATCCCGGCTCCGAAGCTGCCTGTGCGGAACTGGACGAGGCCTGCGGACGCGAAGTCCCGTGGGTCCTGCTGGGCGGAGGCGGTCTGCGCTGGTGGACGCCGACCGTGGGCGGGCCCTGACACGCTGGTGGTCGAGCTGTGTAGAGCGGCGGCGGCTGTCAGGCGTGGGTAGTGATGCTGTAGCCGAGCCCGGGTGCCGTCTGGATGGGTTGGGGGTCGCCGAGCTTGTTCTTGAGTCGTGCGATGGTGACGTAGACGGTGCGGGTGAAGGGGTCGATGTTCTCGTCCCGGGCTTGAAGTAGTAGTTGCTCGGCGGTGAGCGCGCCGGGGCTGGTTTGGAGTAGCGCGTGGAGAACGGCGAACTCCTTTGCGCTGAGGTCGAGCGATCGGCCGTCGCGGGTTGCGGTGCGCCGGGCGGGGTCGAGCTCGATCCCGGCGGCGCGGAGGATGCGGTTGGTGGCGGCTGGCTTGCGGCGGGCGAGGGCGTGGATGCGTAGGACGAGCTCGGGGAAGTGAAACGGCTTGGCGAGGTAGTCGTCAGCTCCGAGTTGCAGGCCGGCGACACGCTCGCCGGGGGAGTCAGCGGCGGTTAGCATCAGGATCATCGCGGGGTTGTCGGTGTCAGCGACGAGCCGGCAGATCGAGTCGCCGTGCAAGCCGGGGAGGTCGCGGTCGAGCACGATTACGTCGTAGGGGTAGAGGTTGATCTTGCTGGCGGCGTCGAGGCCGTCGTAGACGACGTCGACCGCGAGGCCGTGGTCGCGTAGACCTTCGGTGATGTCATCGGCCAGCCCCCGCTCGTCCTCGACCACCAGCACTCTCACGGCACTGCTGCCGTGCCGTTGATCGAGCGGTCGTGCGGGAACTCGATTGCGACGCGCAGCCCTCCCTGCTCGCGCGCGTCGAGCGTGAGTGTCCCGTCGTGCGCTGCCACGATTGCGGCGCCGATCGGCAGCCCGAGCCCCGCGCCGCGGTCTGAGCCGGTGCGCTCGGCGCCCAGGCGCCGGAACGGCTGTGCCAGCCCGCGCACCTGACATGGATCGAGCGTCGGTCCGCCGCTGTCGACCGTCAGCCGAACACGGTCTGGTTGGTCGGATAGTTCGATCCGCATCCAGCCATCGGTGATGTTGTGGCGCACGCCGTTGTCGATTACGTTATCGGCCATTCTGCTGAGCAGTGTCGGACTGCCTGAGACGGTTGTGGCGCTCAGCTGCTGGTCGATTGTGATCCGCTTGGCGGCGAGGTCGGGTTCGCGCTCGGCGACTACGGCGGCGATCACCTTATCTAGCGCGACCGCTGCGCGGTCGGGCAACTCCCCATGCTCAGCTCGTCCGAGCGCCAGCAACCCTTCGACGAGCTGGTCGGCGCGGTCCAGCCCCTCGCGGACTTTGCGGTCGAGCACCACGACCTGCGGCGATACCGAGCCGGGCTTGCCGATCGCGACGTCCAACGCGGTGCGGATCCGCGCCAACGGCGTGCGCAGCTCGTGCGCCACGTTGGACACGAACCGGCGCTGGGACGCAAAGGCCGCCTCCAGCCGGGCGAGTAAGGCGTCGATCGTGTCGCCAAGATCCCGCGGCTCGTCGCGGGGGCCGGGCAGCGCGAGTCGCTGGTCGAGGTTGTCCTGCGAGATCCGTCGGGTTCTCGCGGTCATCGTCCGCAACGGCGCCAGCACCCGGCCGGCGACCAGCCAGCCAGCCACGATCGAGATCGCGGTCATCACCGCCAGCGCGACCAGCGACCAAACCAGCAGCTCGTGCAGATCGCTGTTGTGCTGGTTGACCAGCGCGGCCTGCGCACCGGCCTGCAGCCGGGCGAGCGAGGGTAGCGGCGGCAGGGGCGCGCTTGACCCGCCGGGCGAGCGCGCAGAGCTGATCGGGCCGTGGTGCGCGAGCTGCTGTACGTGCGCAGAGAAGTGCCGGACCAGCAGATAGGTGATCGCCAAGAGCCCCGTCCCGCAGGCACAGAACAAGCCGCCGTAGAGAATCGTCAGCCGCAGTCTGACCGTTCGCCGCAGAGGCACAGAACCAGCATTGCGCATAGCCGGTCACAGCGAGTTAACGGCTCCCGTGCAACAGGTGTGAACGGCCGCCGCGTACAACCGGCCACACCACCCGGCTGTCGATCACAAGGAGGACCATCATCGTGAAGACCAGGCTCGCGTCAGCGCTCGCCGGGATCGGTTCCGCGCTCTTGCTGGGCGCTTGCGGGGGATCCGCAGGCTCGCACCCGGCGGGCTCGTCCAACCACACGCAAGGCCCGACCGGGTCGAGCGTCTCGCTGCCCCAGCAGTACGCCGACTGCATGCGCGCGCACGGCATCCACGGCTTCCCGAACCCCGTCGACGGGCACATCACGCTATCCCCATCAAGCGGCGTCAACCCGAACTCACCTCGGTTCCAGGCCGCCTCGAAGGCGTGCGCCAAGCACGGTCCGTCCGCCGGCGGGCCGCCCGGCGGCACCACCGCAGCCCCCACCACAACAGGCGCGAGCGGCACCCCGGCTGCCGCCACGCCGGCCACCTGGCGTGGCTATGGCGCGTGGCTTGCGCAGCGCGCAGCCGCCGGGCAGTTCTCCGGCGCGGTGCTCGTCGCTGACTCTCGCCGTCGACTGCTCGACGCCGGATACGGCCTGGCGGACCGCGTCACCCGCGGTGAACAGCTTGCCGATCGAGGCGATACAGAATCGAGTCTGCGACGTGTCGGCGGTCCGGGGCCTGGCCGACAAACCTCGACACACCAAGTACATCGAGGATGAGGACATTCAGGCGGCCCAGAGCCTGACTGGGCATGCGCCGCTGCCGAACCCCTCCCAAACGCCACATGTGACGCTCAGCGGCGGGACGCTTTCGGGTTTTGACGTTGTCCGAGCCGAGGACACCGACATGGCGACACCGGAGAAGGTTGAACTTGGCGCTCGGGTTCAGCTGGTAGATGGCCGCATCGGAAAGGTCACTGAGCTCAAAGGCCGAAGACTCATGAAATTCGGCGTCCTCCGGGGCGAGGCGATGATAAAGCTCGATGGCGGCGGCACCGTGAGAGCCTCGAGTGGCTCGATTGCGGCCGTCCTGCAGCGGCCCTAAGGGGCTCCGAGCGTTCGCCTTCGTAGCGGGCGGTCGTACGCGCGCCATGTATGGCCGCCACCTGCCTATCGGCCCTTTGTGACGCGCGCGCTGCCCGGTCCGAGCATGGATCGCTGCCCGTCAGGTAGTTGCGGCGCGCGCTCCGGGATGTCAAACATGATGCGTGGTCACGAGTTCCCCGATCCAAAGTAGTAGCGATGTCGCGGCTGCTGGGCTTCGATCAAAAGCTGTAGCCGAGCCTCGACGCCTCATGCCGACATCCTGGAACAGCGGGCGAGCTCGTCCGGGAACGACTGGGCCTGGCGCGTCTGAGCGTATGGCTATATCGCTCAGCTTGGTCATCCTCTTGGGATGATGGAACTCGGCGGCGCCGCTGTGATTGTCCGCCGGGCGTGGGTTCGTTGCTGGGTTTCGGCTGGGCAAGTTCCGCGCGCCAAACCGTCATCGACAAGAAATGGAGCATCTCTGTGCCTGAAGGGCTGTCGGCTAGCGAGGTTGGCAAGGAGATCGCCGAGCATCGAGAGCACGCGTCTGTGGATCACGTGACCGCAGCGCAGGCGCCGGCCGAGCATGCTCGGCGGGACCGCTGGATCGGGATCATTGAGGCGGTGCTGCTGTCCGTCGTGGCGTTGCTGGCCGCATGGTCGGGTTACTCGGCCGCCAAGTGGGGCACGGAATCGTCGCTTTCGCTTGCGAAGGCCTCATCGACGCGGACCAAAGCCAGCCTCGCGTTGATCCAAGCCAACCAGATCCGGACGCTGGACTCGGTGTCGTTCAACGCGGCGGAGACAGCCTACGCCGCGAACAACCTCAAGCTGTTCCGTCTGGACATCAATCGGATGCGGGCGGGTTATCGCCCAGCGGTCAAGGCATGGATAGCGCTCCACCCTTTGAAGAATCCGCACGCGCCGCCTGACCCGTCATACATGCCGCAATACCGAATCCCACAACAGGCGGCGGGGCTCGCGCTCAGCGCGCGGGCCGACGCGTATTTCAATGAAGGCCAGTCAGCCGCGGGAACGGCTGACAAGTACGTTCGCCTTACGGTCTTCCTGGCCGCCGTGCTTTTCCTTGTTGGCATCGGTAGTCGCTTCCCCGTCCGCGCGGCGCGCTACGGACTGGTCGGCGTTGCCGGCGCGCTCCTTGTCATATCCGTAGTGCAACTCCTCAGCCTTCCCGGACCGCCGTCGTGAGCGGCAGGCCAGATGAGCGATCCCGGCAGGCACACGAGACAGGAGAGCGGGAACAGGTCCCGCTGTCGGGCATGGGCCCGTCCCGCCCTCGCCGCCGCCCGTAGCGGCCAGCGGAGAGGCTGTGCTGCCCGATTGCCGAGAGCGACGGCCGCCTGAACGGCAGCGGCTATCGACCGATTTGCTGTGTGGGAGCGCTCGTTGCGTGCGCAGCGCGTCGCAGCCTTACGTCGCGGCGGCCAGCACGGGACGGAGCTGGATAGACATGGACGCGATGAGGACTCCTCATCGTGACGCCCCGTCCCGTGCTCGCGGTCGCGAACGAATGACATCGGATCACCACGACGCGTCGGGGTCTTCGGCGAGGATCTCTTCGAGCGTCCGCGGGTACTCGCTCTCGGGACGGCCGAGCTCGCGCATCCGCTCGCGGACGCGCTGGTACAGATCGTCATGCGCGGAGCGCGGCTCGGCCGGCTACTGCTCAATGCTCGGAACGTCCAGCGAGACGCCAAAGTTGCCGGCATTCCACTCCGCCGATTCCTGGTCGAGAGTGATCGGCACGCCCGGCTCGGCGGCCTCGAGCACGCGCCGGCGTGCCTCCTCGTACGGGTCGCCCGGATTCGCTCGAAGTTCGTCGATGATCCGGCTCTGGAGGACCACGCTCAGCATCTCCGAGCCGCTGTCCGATCCGGCAGCAGCCGCGCCCGCCTGCGGAGTCTCGAGCAGGCGGAGCTTCGCTTCCTGGCGCTTGGCGTCGTCCTGCAGCGGCTGGAGCTTGCCTTCGAGCTTCGCGATCTCAGCGTCGAGCAGCCGCAGCTGCTGGCGCTTGTCGATGGTGCTGCTGATCGCCTGATCGAGTTGGCGCGCGACACCCTCGGCCTTGCGCTGGGCGGTCTGGATCTCGCGGCCGCGCTCCATCGTCCGAACCAGATCGATCCCCGACTCGAGATGGAGGCGGTCCGTATCGAAGAAATCCTGGCGGCCCTTCTCACCCGAGTAGGCGTTCGGTGCCAGCTTGCGCGCTCGCGCGAGTCGGCGCTCCCGCTCGACCGGATCGGCGAGCGCCAGACCGACGTCGACCGTGACGCCGGACCCGCTGTCGTTGCCGTTGTCGTCGCCCTGGTCGAGCAGGACGAGGCCCTGCGAGTTGGTCCGCTCAAGCGTGATCGGTTCGAGCTCGCGCTGATGCGCGGCCGCCACAGCCGCGTCGCGACGCTGAAGCATCGTCAGGTTCGCCTGCACGTCGTCGGGCTTCGATTTTGTTCCCTCGAGCGCGGCGCGTAGCGTGCGCTTCCCCGCATCGCGCGCGCTGTCGGTGCCGTCGTGCAGCTGTTCGAGCGCCTTGACGTAGTTGCCGTCCTGATCCATCGCGATCGACCGCACGACGCGATCGAGCAGCTTGCCGTCGTTGAACACCGCTCGATAGTCGGCGTCGAGCGTCGCGCTCGTGTCCCGAGACGGCGGTCCGTCGAGATACGGATGATCGAGATGGTCGAGCGCTGCGCCGAGCGTGACCGGGCGGCTGCCGGGAGTGTTGCCGAGCTCGCGGGAGAGCTGGCCGTCGATGAACTTCAGGGCGTCGCCTGTCGACAGACCGCGCTTGGCCGCGACGTACTGCAAGATCTGCGGCCGCAGCCTCTGATCGTTCATCGCGTCCCTGATCGACAGTTCCCGCTGCTGCGCGGTGAACGTCACGGTTGCCGGTGCCATCGGGTCAGCCTCCCTTCGGCTGTTTCGGGTTCGTGTAGCTCGCCTCGCCACGCTCAAGGCAAGCCGCGAGCACGTCAGCCGGTAGAACGTCCTGCAGTTCGTCACCGACCTTGAAGTGATGCGCGGCGCCGAATGGCCGAAACGACAGCGGGACCACGGCGTACGCCTTCCGCGACGTGTCTGGCTCGTACAAGTAGAAACCGCCGGTGTCCCGCACCAGCTCCCTCGGGATCGCCTTCTCTCGCAACTCAGGCGCCATGCCTTCCGTCCCTCTCATCGATGGTTGGTAGCTCCGCGAGATCGCGGCACACCGCCATCGCGAGCGCCGCCGCCTCGCGATGTCGAGCCACTTCCCCGCGCAAGCCCCGGATCTCCTCGGCCGCTACCTCGGCGCCACCGACGTGCCCGATCTTGAGCACGAGCAGCGCCAGGTCCGGCAACAGGCCAGTCCGCCGCATGATCTCCTCGACCAATGCAGACAGCGGCACCCTGGCCAGGTCTGGCGTGGTGCTCGAGCGCTTGAACCTCATCACCCCTGACTATCCGCACGACCCCCTTTCAGGGGCAACGGCGTTTTGAAAGCCGCCGACCGGGGACCGCGCGATGGCGACTTCCAGTCGAGCCTAGGGGGCTGCGCTGTAGCGCAGCCAGATCCGCCCGCGGTCTCTGCGGATGTAGACGTAGTCGAAGAACGTCCCGCGCCGGTTGACGCGCTCGGTCGAAGTCCACCGACCGAAGTAGCACGTGAAGACGTAGGCCGTTCGCGTGACCCGTCGTGTCGTCCCGTAGCTGCAGTCCCGGAGCTTCTCCTTGTGCAGACGGTATGCCTGCCCGCAGCTCAGATGGTCAATCCGGATCTCGGACCAGTATGCGTTCGTGGGGGCGCACCGGTGGACTCTCGCGACGGCCGATGGCGCGAGCGCCACGAGAGGAATGCAGACGGATAGGGCGAGGATGGCCCGTCGCATGACTCCGCCTATCGTAGATTCACGAGTCCCGCGGAGTCAAAGCCGATCGCCGACGGCCACGACTCACGGTTACGTTGGAGGGGCCGGCCAAGAGTGTCGGCGCCGAAGAGTCGATCGGGCAGCAGCCGCTACCCGCTGCCCGTATCCCCCGCGATCGCCCGTAATCCCCGGACTGCGTCCCGGAACGACTGAGGCGCCGAATCCCCTGCAAAAGCAGAGAATCCGACGCCTCGTTAGTGGATTGGGATGCCGCTTTGCAAGCAGGAGGTCGCCGGTTCGATCCCGGCTGGCTCCACTGTAGGAAGGCCCCGCAAATCTCTCCGTTTCGCGCGGTGTCTTCAACAGGACCTTGGTTCGAGTCTACGGAGGAGGGGCCATTGCCGGGGCATTGGGTCGATACGCCGGACGGTGCGAGCCAATTACGCCGAGGGCTACGGGGGGCGCGGCTGAGAGGCCCGGTTTCGTGATTGCGCAGGACTGAGCGCCGCCGTGCTCGGCGTCGATTCAGCCGGCCCGGTGGACGCTCGTTTTCGGGCGATGAAAATGCTGTTTGAGGTTGCTGTCCGCGCTCGGTCTTAGGGTCGGGTGACTGGGACAGGGGCCTTGTGGGAGAACGCAGTTTGGGCAGGCCGTTTTGCGCGGTGGGCTGCGAGCCCGTGCTTTCGATGGCCGCCCCTGCGACTTGCCCGGTTGCGCTGCGAGCGCGAATCCGTCCGTGTCGTTTGCCCGCTGCTTCTCCGAGTTGATCGTTGCCCAACGTGAGGAGGTGGTTGTGAGCTCAGTCGGTCGTGCGATCGGATTGGACGTGCACCTGGAGTTCTGCGAGGTCGCGGTCTGCGAGAACGGGCAGGTTCGTTCCGTTGGCCGGGTGGACACTAACCCTGAAGCGCTGGTGGCGTTGGCGGCGAGTCTGTTGCCGACCGACCGGGTGGCGTTGGAGGTGATGGGCGCCTCGTGGGAGATCGTCAGGATTCTCGAGCCGCACGTCGCGAAGGTGATCGTCGTCAGTCCGGGCGATACCGGAATCGCGCACGCGCGCGCGAAGACCGATCGGCTTGACGCGCGGACACTGGCGCGGCTGTTATGGGTTGGTGAGCTGGACGGGGTGTGGACGCCGGATGAGCACACGCGCGTGTTGCGCCGGCGCTTGTCGCGCCGCGAGCAGCTGGTGCGGTCGCGAACGCGGTGCAAGAACGAGATCCACGCGGTGCTGATGCGCCGGCTGAAGGGCCGCTGCCCGTTCTCGGACATGTTCGGCAAGGCTGGCCGCGAGTGGCTGCGCTCGTTGGAGTTGCCGGTCGAGGAGTGCGAGACGGTCGAGTCGACGATGCGCCAGATCGAGTTCCTCGACGTCGAGATCGCCGATGTCGACCGGCTGATCGCGCAGCAGACGCTCCGGTCAGGCGACGCCAGGCATCTGCTGACCGTCCCCGGTGTGAACGTCGTGTGCGCTGCAACGTTCCTGGCCGCGATCGGTGATATCCGCCGCTTCAGGACCTCCCGACAGTTGGTCGCCTATCTCGGTCTGGATCCGAAGGTCCGCCAGTCCGGATCAGACGCCGCGCTTCTGGGGCGGATCTCCAAGCAGGGATCCCCACGGGCAAGGTGGGCGCTGGTCGAGGCAACCCACAGCGTCATTCTCCAGCCCGGGCCGCTGCGCGCGTTTCACCAGCGAATCCGCGCGCGGCGCGGCTATCAGGTCGCGACCGTCGCCGCAGCCCGGAAGCTGGCGTGCCTGTTCTGGTGCCTGCTCACGCGCGAGGAGAACTTCGCGCACGCACAGCCGTCGCTGACGGCCAAGAAGCTGCGCAAGCTCGAGCTGATCGCCGGCGCCAAGCGCTTTGACGCCTCGGCCGCCGGGATCTGGACCGCCAACCGAGCCGTGCGCGAAGCCGAGAAACAGCTCGCCCGCCAAGCCGAGGCCTCCTACGTGCGGATGGTCCGCGATTGGCAAGCCACAGCACCAAAGAAAGTGGGCGCGAGCGCGACACCGGAGCGCGCATAAATAAGGCCCTCGAAGGGCAAAGCCGCGCGGCAGACTCAAAGCTCCTGACGTCTGCGCTTCGCTACGTCAGTCACCCGCGCCCGACCACAACCTACCGCCCAATACCCACGCCGACAACCCGGCCCTGAGCACCCACAAGCAAACAGTCACCCCGAATCGACCCACAAATTGGTCGCACGGCCCTTGACTTTCATCCGTCCGCGCTGAGCAGGGACGTCGGCGTCACGACCGAGATGCTTCTGACGAAGGCAAAGCAGGTGTTGGTCGACGAGACGTGCGCCGCCTGGCTACGGCTGGAGCGGTCGCGTCGGCGCCGTGGCCCCGCGAACCAAACATAGGAGCGATCGGGCGTCGAGCGAAGCACTAGACCCTATGGCGTGGGTCGGCTCTTGCAGGGTTGACCGCCGGGGTTAGTGGCCGGACGCTCCTCGCGGGGATTTGTCTGGCCGGAGAGTGGCTCCGGCTGACCCGAGATGAGTGAGGAGGTCCGGCCATGTCCGGAACGATGACGTGGGTGGGGTTTGATGTCCATGCTCGCTCGGCGCACGCCGCGGCGATCGATACCGGGACCGGGGAGTTGCAGCGATGGCGGTTCGGGCCGGGGGTGGAGGCGCCGGTCGTGTGGCTGCGGTCTTTGGCGGGTCCGGTGCGGGCGTGTTATGAGGCGGGGCCGACCGGGTTCGGGCTCTACCGGGCGGCGGTGGCGGCGGGGATCGGTATGGAGGTGGTCGCGCCGGGGAAGACACCGCGTGGTCGCTCTGACCGGGTCAAGACTGATCGCAAGGACGCTGAGTTGCTCGCTCGGCTGCTGTTGGCGGGGTCGCTGACGCCGGTCACGGTTCCGTCCGTCGAGGTCGAGGCCGCGAGGGAGCTGACGCGCTGTCATGACGCGTGCCGACGGGATCTGATGAACGCGAGGCATCGTGTCTCGAAGATGCTGTTGCGCCACGGCGGGGTGTATCCGAAGCCGTCGACCTGGAGCCGGGAGCATCGACGCTGGCTCTCACGTCAGCAATTCGATCAGCCGGCCAGCGAGCTCACCTTCGCGAACCTGCTCGCGTCGGTCGACGGGTTGAGTGCCCGCAAGATCGCGCTGGCCGAGCGGCTCTCAAGGCTGGCTATCGAAGGGGAGTGGTGGCCGACGGTCGCTCGCTTGCGCTGCTTCCGGGGCGTCGACACGCTGACCGCGCTGACGATCCACCTCGAGCTCGGCGGTGATTGGCGACGGTTCCAGAAGGCCCACCGGGTCGGGTCATGGCTGGGGCTGACACCATCGCTGAACCAGTCCGGTGAATCCTCCCATCAGGGGTCGATCACCAAGACCGGATCCACCCTGGCCCGTCGGCTGCTCGTCGAAGCCGCCTGGCACTACGCGCGCGAGCCACGGATCGGCGCGACGTTGGAGAGCCGCCAGCACGGCCAGCCCGAGCACGTGGTCGCGATCGCCAACCGCGCGCAGCACCGTCTGCACCGCGTCTATCACCGCATGCGCGCCCGCGGCAAGCCTCACAACGTCACCATCGTGGCCTGCGCGCGCGAGCTCGCATGCTTCCTCTGGGCCGCAGCCACCGCGGACTGACCGCCCAGGACAGCACCACCGTTCAGGAGGCCGGGGCGCCGGGTCAACGAAGCGGCCGGGCACGCGCGATACACCTATGAGCAACACCTTCAACGGGTGTCACGCTCGTTCCTAGACACGCGCACGCCGGCAGCGAAACCGGGCCTTGGGGTACACAAAATCCCCGCATATCAGACTGGCAACGCCGACACACCAGCCCGACGCCCCGCCCTCCTGAACACCACCCACCGTCCCTCCCAGCGGGCGCGACCAGCCACGCCCCCTTGACAAACGAACCGCCATATCAGGTGGGCAGCGCGCGGTGCGCGACCGCTGTGCCCGCCGTGCCGAGGCCCTCAACTTCCCGCCCGCCGGTGTTGAACGCAAACGACGTCGCAACCTGGCTTGATCTCGCACGCGGGAGCAACCAGGTGCTGTGATCCTGCGGCGCGAGCCAACTGATGGGTCGACCGGCCGCAGTCGCCAGCGGTTGCGTGACGTCAGAGCTTGCCCGTCCGCTGCTCCCAGGCGCGCAGGCGGTAGAGGTCGGTGGCGACGACAACGAAGGCGACAAAAAAGAAGCCGGCAGCGAATCCGAGGATCCCCTCGACCAACCTGGCCGGCAGTACGGCATCGAGGATGATCGCGATCCCGACGCAGAGAGGGAGGTACGGCCCGGCGTCAGCGGGACGGTGCCCGCCTGGGCGCGGGCGATTGAACGCCAGTACCGGAACCGCGGTCAGGACGATCGACAGACCCGCCGTCAGCGCGAACGCGCCGCCGTGCCCGGGGTAATCACCGAGATCCAGCGCAATACAGACGATCACGAACGCGACGGCTGCGATGGCCAACGGCACACCTCGATCCCGCAGGACGGCGAGGTTGGTCCGGACGGCCGGGCCCGCCCGGCCCGGTCGTCGCGCTGAACGTGCTGCACTCATCCCGGCCGCTAAGTATCACAACCCAAGCCGTCGCCCTGGGTGACCGTCACCCAGCGTCTGTGGTCAGGTCTGGAGAATCGAGGATCGTGTCCGCCAGCCATTCGGACTCGTCGATCCATGACTCAACGCCAGCAGCGGGCCCGATCACGAACTTGGACAGCGCCTGCGTCTCCGAGCCCGAGCGCCTCTCGCTCCCCCCGGGCTCCGATCCCGGTCACGAAACTCAGCAACAGCCGGCCGTTAGAGATCCGCTCGAGTTGCGCCAGTTTCTTCGCGAGCAGGAACGGATTGCGCCCCAACGGGACCACGTTCGCCCCCAACCCCAGGCGCGTCGTCCAGCCCGCAACGAGAGCCAGACCGAGCAGCGGATCGATCGACGGTGCGATCGGGAGGTCAAATAGCCGGTCAACACCTTCACGCTGAGCGCCGGGGACACGATCCAGAACGCCGGCGGGGCCGGCCTGGACATCATCGCGGGCACAGGAACGATCAACGTCGGCGCATCGATCAGCGGCTCGGCGGGGCACTCGGTGGACATCACCGACCGCACGGGCGGCTCGGTCAATGTCACCGGCCCGGTCAGCGACAGCGGCACAGGGGTCAGCCTCTCGGCCAACACCGGGGGCGACCGTCGACTTCACTGGCGGCGTGACCGTGGCCGTCACCGCGACCGACAAAGCCTTCGCGGCTACCGGCGGCGAGACCATATACGTGACGGGCTCGACGAACACGCTGAGCAGCCAGACGGGGGACGCTCTCGACGTCGAGAGCACCGCGATCGGCGCGCCCGGTCTCATCTTCCAATCGATCACGTCTGGCACATCAGCCGGCGGCGCCCCAGATCCGGTCCTGCTCTTGAACACCGGCTCGGCCGGCGGGCTGACGGTGACCGGGACGGGTAGCACCGCCGGCTCGGGGGGAACGATCGAGAAGGAGACCGACGCGAGCACCGCCAACGGCAACCAGCCGGCAGAGATCCAAGCTCGCGACACTGGGCCGGTAAGCGTCAGCAACATGATCATCGAGGCCTCAGCACCAAATCAACGTTCGCGAGATGGCAGCCACGACGAGCTGGACCTCGCAGTGGTCGCTGCAGGTGCCGGGGAAGCCAGCGTCTTCACGCCCCAACCGCTCGGAGCCGCTGCGGCCGCCGGACACAATCAGCGACGACGTCGTGGGCCTCATGCCCCTACGAGAACAAAGCGCGTCTCGACCCGCGCTTGGGTGGCGTCCCTTTGCCGCTGTAGATTCGCTCGCGGTTCAGGTTCCCGCTGGTGAGTCTAGGCGGCGGTCACCTCCTCGTCGGGGGTGTCTGGGTCGGCTTGTTGGTATTTGATTCGGTAGAGGTGTTGGCGGTCGAGGGCGGTGAAGGTGGCGCCGTTGCTGGCGTGGCTGAAGAACAGGTCGGGTACCGCCCAGACGAGTTGGAGGCAGCAGGTCTCGCCGGGGAAGCGGCCCATCACTTTGGTGCGCCGCCGGACCTCGCCGAGCGATCTTTCGAGGAGGTTTGTTGACCGCCACCGTTCGCGGTGTCTGAGCGGGTAGCGCAGGTGCGCGACGAGCGCGTCGAGGTCGTCTGATAGGCAGCGGGCGGCCGACTCGTAGCCGCCATGTTCGAGTTCGCTGATGAGGATCTTGAGGCGGAGCTTGCCGTCGTTGACCGAGGTCGCGTCGGTGAGCGCTGACCAGTAGTTGAAACGGATCCGGTTCTGCTCTGACTTTGGGAGCTTCGCCAACAGGTTGCGCAGGCGGTGAACGGCGCAGTGCTGCCGGTCGGCGCGCGGCCAGATCTCCCCGAACCGCGCCGATCAACCCTGGCGCGCCATCACCCACGACCAGGCGTGGTGCCGCGAGTCCACGGGCGGTGAGGTCGCGGCCGAGCTCGAGCCAGTCCTCCGTTGACTCGCGCATCCCCAACCGCACCGAAACCAGCGCTCTGGCACCGGTTTCGGTGATCCCCCACGCGCACATCACGCCCTCCTTCGGGCCGCTCGGGCGGACCGGCAGATAGATCGCGTCGAGGAACAGGACGACCAGGTTGACCTCGTAAAGCGAGCGGCGACAGAACGCCTCGAACCGTTCGTGCAGCTCCGCGCAGACCCTCGACACGCTCGACTTTGAGATCTTCGCGAGCCCGGCCTCTTCGCACAGCGACTCGACATCGCGCATCGACAGCCCACGAACGAACCCGCCGATCACCAACGCCTTCAACGGGTCCGTCCGCAGCAGCCGCTTGCAATGCCACTTCGGGAACAGCTTCGAAACGAACGGCATCGCCGCCTCTCGGGCCTGCGGGATCTCGATCCGCAGCTCGCCCTCCCCGGTTTGCAAGTGCCGCGGCCGGAACCCGTTGCGCAAACCGCGTTGGCGCTCCGGCCGGCGCTCATACCGAGCGCGACCCAACCAGCCATCGAACTCCTCCTCGACCGCCCGCTGAATGATCAACCTGGCACCGAGCCTCGCGAGATCCCCGAGCATCTTCTGCGGGTCATCAACCATGCCCTTCCCAAGCAGCCTGTCGATCTCAGCTTGTATCTCCGCTGATGGCGGTACGGTACGTCTCACGGCGTAGGCCTCCTTCATCGTCTTGTCAGGACTTGAGGGAACCTACGCCGTTGCTCTGACAGCACCCGACGCATATTTACAGCAGTCCTGCGACGCCACCCACCGCATACCTGCGCCTAGGCGGAGGATGCCAGGGGTGCGGCATGGCCACAGTCACCTCAGCCAGGGCATCGAGGTCGCCATCACCCAGGCCATCTCCGAAATCGACCACGTCGTCGACGTCACCGACCACGCCTCCGGCACCAACCCGTACTTCGAGCAGGCCAAGAAGTAACCGACCCACACTTCCGGGGAACGAGCCCACACGCGGTCCCGATCATCTCCGCGATCGTGACCGCGGCCGCCGTCGCCCACGACCACTCGCTCGTCATGTCCGAAGCCGCCTCGGTGAAGGCGCTGGTTTTGTTCGACGCCGGTGAACCGGGATCGTGCGGCTTCACCCGCCGGGAAATGCCCGACACAAATCGTTCGTCATAACCTGATCGGAGCGATCCTCGTCGCGCGCACCCTCATCGTCCAGCACAGCAAGCGCTCCGCATCGCTCAGCACTCGGCGCCCTACGAACACGACGCCTGACCGGGCCGTGAGCGCGCGGTCGTCCTCGCAAGCCGCGCCTCGCCTCCACCACCGCCGCCGGCGAGGTGTTCGTCAGACGGCCAAAGCACGGCTGCGTCCCAAACCGGCCCGTGTCAGCGGTGGCCGTGACCGCTCGACGCCTGAAGCAGCCACGGCGAAGTCGTGACCGCTCGGCACCAATTGCGGCAACGTCGTCGCGTTCGCGAGGCCTGGCCGTCTTCGGCGGCAGGCAGGCGCCTCGAAGGTTCGGAGCCTGATCGCCTGGCGCACTGCGTTTAGGTACAGCAGTCCTTGTCGCAGGAAGCGCTTCGCTTGCCAGGGATCGGCGACGTGGCGCAGCAGCCTCCGCTTCGCCAGGTTTCGCGGCCTTCTCTGACGGCGAGGCTGGCGATGCCGAGCGCGACGGCGGGGTCGGCCCACCACACGCCGAGGGTGGCGTTGAGCGCGAGGCTTGCGAGCACGCCGGCGGCGAGGTAGGCGCAGAGCAGGTTTTGGGTGCCTTCGCCGATGGTGGCACCGGAGCCGAGGCGATCGCCAAGGCGGTGCTTGGCGTTGCCGAGGAGGGGCATGACGATGATGCTGGAGATCGAGAGGCCGATTCCGAGCCAACTGGTGTGCGGGCGCTCGCCGGCGATCAGGGCGCGGATCGCGTCCTGGGCGATGTACGGGGCGAGTAGGAAGAAGCTAATCGCGACGAGACGTTGGGCGCGTCGTTCGGCGTCTGGCGAGAGTCGGCGCGACCCGGTGAAGCGCCAGATGACGATCACCGATGCGAGCGCTTCGATCGCGGAGTCCAGGCCGAAGCCCAGCAGCGCGACCGAGCCGGCGAGGATCGCCGCGGTGATTGCGATCGCGCCCTCGGCGGTCATGTAGGCCAGCGATAGCCAGGACAGCGCCTTGGCGCGGCGGATCAGCCGGTCGCGCTCGGCGAGCTCCGGCTGACCTACCGAGGTGCTGCGGGCGGTCGGGAGCTGGATCCGGGTGGTGCTCATCGCCCGGCCGCGGTCGGGGTGAGGTGCGCGTCGAGCAGACGCGTGCCGAGTTCGGTCAGCGCGTAGAAGACGATCTTGTGCTCGCGCCGCGAGGTCGCGAGGCCGTTTGCACGTAGCGTGCGCAGGTGGTGAGAGACGAGGTTCTCCGCCCGGCCGGTGATCCACGCCAGGTCACAGACGCACAGCTCTCCGCCTTCGCGCAACGCCACGCCGATCGTCAGTCGCGTCGGGTCACCAAGCGCCTTGGCGCGCGTGGCCGCGTCGGCGATCGCCGCCCCGTTGAGGTGCTGGCGGATGTCCTCTGCGCGTGGGAGGTCGAGGCACAGCAGCTCGCAGCGGTCATCGGACACGCGCTCATCCTAACGCGCGTTGCGCTGAGGTCTATGTCTGAGAGGTCTGTGTGTGGCGCGGACTGAACCGACGTGCCGCGGAGGCCTCCCAGCGCCGCCCCGCGGTCGGTCCGTGGATGACACACAGGAGCGCGCCGACCGGAAGCTCGCTTCGGATCTCGAGCCATGGGTGGACTTGCTCCCAGGCCCACCGGTCCATCCCGACTTCGCGTCGCTTGCCGCCCCTCCTGCGGCGGATGAGCACAGCGCCACGTCCGCGGTCAATCTCCTGGAGAGCGAGCGCTTCGCTGATGCGCAGTCCGGCGCGCCACAGCAGCACGAGCAGCGCGCAAAGCCGAAGACTCGTCGGCGCGGTCCCCAATCGCGCGCATCACAGTCATGATCTCCTCGACAGTCGGTGGATCGGCTGGATACTGCTCTCCCTTGTTGCGCGGCGGCCGGCCGCGGTGATAGCCGGGCATGGTCGCGGGTGAGCGGCGATGGCCTGCAGCGTCCAGCACCACAGATTCCATGGATCCTCCTTGGTGGAGCGGTTGACGATGTGCCGCTATTCGAACCGACCCACCGCTGCACCGGGAGTCCGGTCGGCCTTCGTCAGAGGTGGGAGGCCGATGATCCACATCGGCCCGCGTACGCAATAAGGTACACTTACGACGTGGCGAAAATCGTTCCGGCTCGGGAGTTCAGAACCAAGCTCAGCGAGCTGCTGAGTGACGTGGCCGACCGACGGGATCACGTCCTCGTCACACGCAACGGCAAGCCCGCCGCCGCGCTCGTCCCGATCGACGAGTATGAAGCGCTCGAAGAGACCGCAGAAATCCTCTCGGACTCGGACACGCTGGCGGCCATCGAAGCAGGCCTCGGCGAGCTCGCACGAGGCGAGGCCGTCACGCTCGACGATCTTCGCCAGGACCTCGCTCAGCGTCGCGCCACCCGCTGAAGCGTGGCCAAAGTCGTTCTCGCGCGACGCGCCCGACAACAACTGCTCGATCTCGACTGGCCCCGCATCGACGCCGTCGAGGACGCGCTTGGACTCCTCGAGCGCGACCCCCACCGCGGACACGCCCTACGCGGCCGACTGAGTGGCCTCCGCTCCCTCCGCGTCGGCGCATATCGCATCATCTACCAACTGGCAGAGAACGAGCAGACCGTCCGAGTCGCCGCGATCCGCCACCGCTCGATCGCCTACCGCACCGACCCCCGCTGAGGTCGGCGTGGCTGGAGCACCCCGGCGCTCTGTTCCCCGCTGGCCGCGCGAAGCGGGGCCGCGCTGCGGCGCCGCTCGAATGCTCGTGCTGATGCCGAAGCAGGTCTTCGAAAGGGACCCGGATGTTCTCGCCGGCGGGGAGGGGTCGGCTCGGGCGGGAATTTTCAGCGGATGCCCGCGTGTTGGGCTTGGCCGGGAGAATTGGGCGTTGCGGGGTGTCTTGCCGACGGGTGCCAGATCGGCACGGCGGCTACGGCGCCCGTGAGGGATGCGATGACCAGCGAGGTGGCGCAGCCCCAGACTGGCGGTTTGGTGGTCATCACGAACATCACGCCGAGCATTAGCATCCACTCCATCGCTCTGGCCGTCCAGGCGAGCGGGTCGCGCATTAGGCGGCGCGCCCGCTCGGAGAGGTCGTGACTTTGCAGCTCGTTCTTGAGTGCGCGTCCGCGGCTTGCTTCCACTCCGGAGCCGAGCAGGATGATCGTCGCCAGACCGGCCAGCCCGGCGACGATCCACGGTGTCGACCAGCTCCAGGCGCTTTGGGTCATGTAGGCACCGGTGGCGAGGAGGCCCAGCGTGGGCGGCGAGTGCTTCTCGCACAACATCTGCGTCGCGGTCGAGTAGCTCGCGGCGCGATCCGTGCCAGCGCCACAAGAGCACAACGCGTAGTCCGTCGTCGCTGGTGAGCACCTCCCCTCCGGCCCGCATCCTGATGCTTTGCTCGGCGATGAATTCCCGGGCGGCGCTTGCGACTGCCTGCTGTTGCGGGGGTGTGGTGGCGAGGGCCTTCACGTAGACGACATCGGCGGTCTCGCCGTCCGGACTGCTCGCAGGCTGCTTCGGGAGCTGTCCTTGGATTGCGAGCTCGCGGCGGAACCACCACAGGAAGGTGAGGTCTTTGCCTTCATTGGCGGCGTCGAGCTCCACGAAGCGCGCGAACAACTCTCGGTCTGGTAGCTGTTTCAGGAGCGGCCGCAGCGCCTTCTCTGGCGCCTGCGAGTTCTGCCAGATCGAGTACGGCTCGTCGTGCAGCTGCAACGTTGTCAGCAGGCGCTCGTCCGTCGTGTAGCGCGCTGCGAAGCGGCGAGCAAGCATCGCGTGGTCGTTCTCAGCGGACCATGGCTGGTCGGGCTGGACTTCCGATTTGAAAGAGTCGTGTACGAGCGCGAGGAACCGCAGGTCATTGCGGAGCGGGTCGTCGCTCGGGATCGCGGCGAGCATCGCGGCGACGTGCGCGCGGACACGTCCTTCCGGGTGGCCGAAGCGCGCCGCACCCCAGTCGAGCCCGGCTTGCAGCCGGGGGTCGGCGAGCAGCTCTCGCTCGAGTTCCGTTTCGGGGGCGATCGACTGGTCCATGTGGACAGCACGGGCGTTGGTAGCCATAGCAGGGGACCCGAGTTGCCGCATCGTGTTCGTCATAACGGTTCTCTGGCGGTGGCAGTAGCGAGCAGTCGTGTGACTTGATCGTGCATCTGCTGCTGCTCGTCGGGACGCAGGGCGGCGTCGAGGATCGTCGCGGCCGCGGTCTCGTAGGTCTTGATCGCGGCGGTGAGCTTGCGTTTGCCGGCGGGGGTAAGACCGGCGCGTACGGCACGCCGGTCGTCGGGGTCCGGTTGGCGGGCGAGGAGGCCGGCCTGCTCGATGCGATCGACGAGCCTGCTAGTCCCGCTGACCGTGACCCGCAGCGCTTGGGAGAGGTCGCCGACTCGCATCGTCGTGTCAGGCGCGCGCGAGACGAAGTACAGCGACGCGAAGAACGACAACGGTAACTGGTGTCGCTCGCGCAAGCGCGCGTCGACGCGCTCCCAGAGCACGATCTCCAAGCGGATCATGTCGTTAACCCACTCGACACGATTGGCGGGGGTTGCGCTCATCAAGATCATGGGTTCTGGTCCTTTGCCTGAGCTTGGTTTCGGGGTGAGGTTGGAGTGGGCGGAGCTCCGGCGGCCCGGAGCTCCGCCCTGCGACGACACGGTGGGCCGGCGGCCTTTCGTCTATGAGCGCCAGATCGACTGGAGCGCTCAGCCCGCGATGACGGGAACGGCTGCGGCATCGGCGCCGGCTGCGGCCGCCTCGGCCTCGCCGCTGCGGGCCGCCTTCGAGTGCTCGTGGCTGTCGCGTGAGGAGATCAGCACGGCGGCGAGGATCGCTCCGGCGACGGCGAGGCCGGCGCCGACGAGGAACGCCCGGTCAAAGCCTTTGGTCAGCGCCACGGCCGTGCTGTGGACGCCGGCGTGGAACAGGCTTTGGGTGCGGCTGTTGGCGATGGTCGCGAGGATCGCGAGCCCGAGCGCGCCGCCGACTTGCTGGGAGGTGTTGATCAGTCCGGAGGCCAGGCCCGCCTCGTGTGGCTTGGTCCCGGTGACGGCGGCGATCGTGACGGGCACGAACGCCAGTCCGAATCCGACGGCTGCCAACAGGGAGGGGCCGAGGACGTCCGCGGCGAACGAGCCGCCTGTCGCTGGTACCTGTGAGAACCACAGCAGCCCGCCGGCGACCAGCAGCATGCCGGCGATCAGGGGTGTCTTGAAGCCGACGCGCGTGACCAGCTGGCCGGCGGCCCCCGCCGCGATGAAGATCCCCACCGCCAGCGGGAGGTAGGCGATCCCGGTCTTGATCGGGGAGTAGCCCAGCACCTCCTGGAGATAGAGGGAGATGAAGAAGAACATCGAGAACAGCGACATGCCGATCAGCAGCCCGACGATGTTGGCGCCGCGCACGGTCCGCAGCCGGAAGATCGAGAACGGCATCAGCGGATCACGCTGGCGTCGCTCGATCGCCACGAACGCGATCAGCAGCACCACGGCCGCGGCCAGGCAGACGATCGTTCGGGTCGCGCCCCAGCCGACGTTGACCGCGTCGACGACGGCGTATACGAGCAGCGCCAGCCCGGCGGTGACGGCCACCGCTCCGGGGATGTCGAACGAGTTGCCGGCCTCTTCGCGGCGGCTCTCGCGCAGGATGCGCGGGGCCAGCGCGGCGGCGATCAGCCCGATCGGGACGTTGACGAACAGCACCCAGCGCCAGTTCAGCCCGCTGGTCAGGATCCCGCCCAGCAGGACCCCGGCGGCGCCGCCGGCCCCGGCGACCGCGCCCCAGATGCCGAGCGCGCGGTTGCGCTCGGCCCCGTCGGCGAACGTGGTGGTGATGATCGACAGTGCGGCGGGGGAGACGATCGCGGCGCCCAGGCCCTGGACCGCGCGAGCGACGATCAGCCATGTCTCGGACTGCGCCAAGCCGCCGGCCAGCGAGGCCAACGAGAAGACGACCAGTCCGAGCATGAACATGCGGCGTCGCCCCAGCAGGTCGGCCATCCGCCCGCCCAGCAGCAAAAAGCCGCCGAACGTCAGCGTGTAGGCATTCACGACCCAGGTCAGGTTGTCGCGGGAGAAGTGCAGGTGAGCGCCGATCGACGGCAGCGCGACGTTCACGATCGACGCGTCGATCACGATCACGAACTGCACCATCGCCAGCAGCGCGAGCGCGAGATTCTTGGTGCGGGGTGTAAGCGCGGTCACAGGCTCATCCCCAGCATCCGGCCCACGCCCGACAGCGACGCGAAGGCAAATCGCTGCACGCGCGAGGTGCGGATCGCGGTCGGGTGGGCTTTGAACAGCATCGCTACGTAGATCGCCTGGCGCGGACTGTGAGGTATTCCGGCGCCCATCCTCCCGGTCGATGTCAGCGACGCCATGTCGCGAAAGAACCCCTCGTTATCGGCGGCGGGGCGATGGCGATTGATGAACCGAACCGGCTCATCGTGACTGTTTCGCAGGGTGTGCCGGTGACCGGGAGCCGCTGCGGCGCGCTCTCCCGGACCATAGGTACGCCAAGTCCCGTCGAGCTTCACGTCAAGTCGGCCCTCGACGATCTCAAAACTGTCTTCAACATTGTCGTGCACGTGCACAGGGGGGCTGGGGCTGTGGGGACCGAGCCAGGCATTTGCCTCAAGGACTTCACCATCGGTGTCCTCGCCGTTGCGCACGATCTCCCAATACATGTCCTGGCCCGGGCGAAAGTCGATGCGCCGACTAACGGCGGGGCGAGTTGCAGGGTCAAGGCGGGTTGCAGGGTCAAGGGAAGAAGTAATCACAGGGGCTCCATTGGGTCATTGGTTCTGTATTGGTTGTCCGGTCTAACGCCGGTCTCGGGTCTGAAGTTCGTTGATGGGTGGCGCGTGGCAGATCTCCTAGTAGTTCACCTTGGTTGACAAGTTGGGAGAAGCTTCTCACGGCGCGTCGCGTTTGTCAAGCAAGGTGAACTACAATCGTTGGCGATGGCGAAGAGCCTCCAGATCCTTCTCCGCGACGCCCGCGCCGCGATCGAGTCCGCCGTCCGCGCCGATCTCGCACGCAACGGCTTTGGCGATGTCACGCCCGCGCACTCCGCGCTCTTGCGCAACATCGGCGAGGACGGTTCTCGCCCCAGCGAGCTCGCCGCACACGCCGACGTCACGCGCCAAGCCATCACCAAGCTCGTAGACGAGCTCGAGCGGCTCGATCTCGTGCGCCGCGACCCAGACCCGAACGACGGGCGCGGCGTGATCGTCAGATTCACCGACCGCGGACGCGCCGGCGTTGCTATCGCTCGCAAGCGGCAGCTCGCGCTCGAGCGCGACTACGCCGCACAGGTCGGCGCCGACCGCTGGGCCGAGGTGCGCTCAACCCTCGAAACCCTATTCGGCGACGATCCCCACGAGGACCTGAGCCTGCCTGCCGCCCCAGACCTATCCGACCGGGAACGCGACGACGACAATCAAGCACGCGCGACCACTGAATGAGCGGTCAAGCAGTGGGTCCGCGCCGTGCGTGCAAGCCACCACTGCAGTCTGTGGTTCGCGTCGTCGATCCGGGCCTGAGCCAACGAAGACGCTTCTATGAGCGCCTCGCCCACCCCCTAAGCCTGACCCCAGCCGGCCCCACAGGTGCTCTCAGCTGAGATAGCCACTGTTCTCGTCGGGGCCACCGCGCCTCCGCGATGCCGCGTTCAGGGCACTCTCGTGCAGACGGCGCTTCCGGCGCCGAGCGGCAGCCCCGCACCCCCGGATCCGCGCCCTTCGTGAAAGCAAAGCAGATCCGAACCGCGAAGGCGCGGGCGCCCTGCTCGTCGCCAGGCGAGGGTGTGTGCTCGTCAGGCTGCTCGGAGGTAGCGGCGGAGCGCTTCGCGGATTAGCTCGGAGGTGGTGGTTCCCTCGGCCTCGGCGCGGTCGAGCAGCTCGCGGCGGAGTTCAGGGTCCAGTCGGACTGACTCCACGCTGGCCGGGGCGTTCCCAAGCGTGGGCCGGCCACGCTTGTTGCGTCGGGCGATCAGCGTCTCGACGTCGTAGCCGGCCTCGGCTTCGGCCGCGAGGTTTTTGATGTCCTGATCGGTGATCGGACGTCCGGATTTCGTGTGGCCATGGATGGTTGGTTCGGTCATGGTTCGAGCAGCTTTGCGTACTTGTCGCGCATCGGCATCGCGTGGATCACGATCTGCGTGCCTTCGGCCGTGATCAGCACGACCACCTCAAGCAGGTTGCCTGCGGTGTCCGGGCCGATGAGCAGCCAACGGTCGGGGTCTTCTCCGGCGTCGTCGATCGCGAGCGCATGGTCGATTGCGTGGACGATGTCGTGGTCGGCGACGCCGTGCTTGCGCGCCGAGTCGTGAATCTCCACCTGCTTATTGTAATACCAAAAGATCCTAGACCCGTCCTCTTTCTGCCCGGCGGCGTGACGCGCCGATGTCGAGCGCGACGATCGGCAAGTCCGATCAACAACCAAGGAGGAGAGGACATGGAATCGGTATTGCTGGATGCTGCCGGTCACCGCCGCTCGCCGGCCACGATGCCCGGCTATCACCAGGGGCGAGCCCCGCGCAACAAAGGCCTCCGTTACCCGGCCGATCCGCCCACCATCGAAGAGATCGTCGCCGTCATGCGCGCCGCCGACGACAGTCCAGATGGAGCACGGCTGTGTGCCCTGATTGTGATGCCGTGGCGCGCCGGGCTCCGGATCAGCGAGGCACTCGACCTTGCCGAAACGGACCTTGACCGCCCGCGCGGTGCCGTGCTCGTCAGGCGAGGCAAGGGCGGGAAGCGCCGCGAGGTCGGGATGGACGCTTGGGGAAAGCGCCGGGATAAACCGGTATGGAGAAGGAGATGAGAACGCTCTACATCGAAGACGTAGCGAGTCACGGTGGCCCCGAGTCATGCGTTGGCGTTCCGTGAGGGCGCAGCGAAGCGTTGACAGGGGGTGTGTGGGCGGGGTTATTGAGCCGCGAAACTCCATGGAAGTTCAGGGTGCCGACGCTTTCCCATGTGTGCGGAAGGCAATACCGCTGGCGGCGTTATTCGCGAGTCGCTGGTGGGCCCTGCGCGGTCGGAGATCCCAGGCACGCACGACGAGCTCCATGCGCGAGAACCGGGAGATCTCGTGGTCGTCCGCGAGGTGTTGGTGATGCCCCGTCCTGGATGGTTCGCGGGGTGGCAGACCAGCGCTGGGCGGGCCGCGGGGGGAACGCTTAGGCGGTAATCCCTCGATGCACGATCGCGAGAAGTCAGACAGGCTCGTAGTACCTGCGAAACCGCCGAACAATCCCGGGCGACCGGGGGCCGAGGTGGTGGAGGGAAGGGGCCTGCCCGAGGGGAACACGGCCAGCGAAACACGCCCCGGACTCAGTGCCGGGCCGGGCGTGTCAAGTGATCTGGAGTGTGTGCGCCGAGTGGCGCGAAAGGACGGTGATGTGCGGTTCACCGCGCTCCTTCACCACGTGACGGTCGACCGGCTGCGGGAGGCGTATCGGGCGGTCAGCCCGAACGCCGCACCGGGCATAGACGGGGTTACGTGGCGGGACTACGGCGTGGATCTCGAAGCGAACCTTCGCGATCTCCACGCCCGGGTCCATGGAGGGGCGTATCGAGCGAGCCCGACTCGCAGGGTGTTCATACCGAAGCCCGACGGGCGGCTGCGGCCGCTCGGGGTCGCTGCGTTGGAGGACAAGGTCGTCCAGCGGGCGGTGGTCGAGGTGCTGAACGCGATCTATGAGGAGGACTTTCTCGGTTTCTCATACGGGTTCCGGCCGGGGAGGCGTCCGCATGATGCGTTGGACGCACTCTCGGTCGCGCTCGAACGCAAGAGGGTGAACTGGGTGCTCGACGCGGACATCCGCGACTTCTTCACCCAGCTCGATCAGAGCTGGCTGGAGCGGTTCCTCGAGCATCGGATCGCGGACACGAGGATCCTGCGGCTGATCCAGAAATGGCTCAGAGCAGGAGTCATCGAGGACGGGGCATGGGCGGAGACGGAAGCCGGGACGGCTCAGGGAGCATCGGTATCGCCGCTGCTCTCAAACGTCTTCCTGCACTACGTGTTCGACCTATGGGCCGATCAGTGGAGGCGCCGCCGGGCGCGCGGGGATGTTGTTCTCGTGCGGTTCGCCGACGACTTCCTGGCGGGCTTCCAGCACCGTGACGACGCCGAGCGATTCCTCGCCGATCTCCGCGAGCGGTTCGCGGCGTTCGGTCTGGGACTGCATCCGGACAAAACGCGGCTGATCGAGTTCGGACGGTACGCCGCCGAACGACGCCAGGCGCGTGGCGGCCGGAAGCCTGAGACGTTCGAGTTCCTGGGCTTCACGCATATCTGCGCGAAGGACAGGCACGGACGGTTCAAGCTCAAGCGGGTCACGAGCAAGAAGAAGATGCGCTCCAAGCTCACAGCGGTCAAGACCGAGATGAGACGACGGATGCACCTCCCGATCCCCGAACAGGGACGCTGGCTGGCCAGGGTCCTGCAAGGGCACTACAACTACTACGCGGTGCCCGACAACAGCGAGGCAATGCGTGCCTTCCGACGACGGGTCATCCACCACTGGCGAGCGGCGCTCAAACGCCGCAGCCAGAAAGGCTGGACCACCTGGGAACGGATTGACCGTCTCGCTTCCCGATGGCTGCCCCAGCCCCGCATCCTGCACCCCTGGCCTGAGAAGCGCTTCGACGCCAGAACCCGAGGGAGGAGCCCAGTGCGTTGACGCGCACGCTGGGATCTGTGCGGGGGGCCGCCGGCAACGGCGGTCCCTACCGCGATCGTGGGATCAGCTACAGCCATGGATCGAGATCCGAGCCAATCTCCCAGTCGGAGCTCTACTCTGCGTGATCCACCGCGCAACCGCTGGGAGGCACTGGGAGCCTTCTGCCGCTCGCAAGCAACTCCGACGGACCGCCACGCAAGCGGGTGTTCGTCGCCGGTTCGCCCCGCACCAACTGCGACACGCGCACGCGATCGAGATGGCCCACGAGGGTGTCCCACTGGTCGTCATCCAACGCCAACTAGGGCATGAGGCGAAGACAGTGGGTACGGCGCCGACACGCTCTCCGCAAGTGCCATGCGACTCAGCTTACGGCTCGTTGCCCTCAGGCGCAGGAGCCCCGTGGGCCCGGCCTGGCGCGCCACGACGACGCCGAGTTCCCTGCAGTCCGCGCTTAGCGGGGCGCTCGCCGACGTGCTCGAGATGCGCGTGCCGTGAACAAAGCAGAACTCCGGCCAGCACGTTTGGGCGCGCCTGCCTGCGCGCAATCTCGACAGCGTCGCCTTCCACCTGGTTCGCCGGTGCTTCCAGCGAAAGCGGCTGTGAGACGAGACCGCCGGTTGTCGTCCATCTGAGAAGAGATGCGAGGGCGCGTCCGGCGCCTGCTCGGCCACGAGAGCAGTAGCCGCTTCGCGGCCCCTCGGTTCGCGTCGGCCGGGTAGATCACTGGCTGTCGGACCGCCAGGCGGCTACTTCTAGCTCAACAGCAGCAGTCTGAGCGCGCGTGCTGATGGATTGGCCGGACGCCTTGCGGTGTCGCACTGCGTCCGGTAGCTTGCGTTGAGGAGGACAAGGGTCTCCGGAGGGAAGCTAAAATGGGGCGTGCCTTCACAGTAATCGTCGGAGTCGTGTGGATGCTGCTGGTGGGTACCGCTAGCGCCAACCCGCTCGGGCCGGTCCCGCCAGACAGCTCACTGCCCCAGTCGCGCTGTGGCGGGATGCACTTCTCGCCGCACGTGGTTACGGCCGGCAAGCACTCGAGGATCGTCGGCACCGTCACGCCGGGGTGCGGGTTCCCGAAGGACAACTCGTTCGACTGGTCGGTCACTGGTGGTCTCGAGGCCGTTAAGGGATGCGGGCACGACGAGCTGACGTGCACCTTGCGGGCGGTCTCACCCACCGGGACCTACCAGATTGCCTGCATCAACGGCGCCAATGGGCAGGGATCCTGGGAGTCGTGCGACTACTACGGGGTGCTGCCGTCGTACTACTGCGTCAGCACGCTGGCGCGTGACGCTGGAGAGCCGATCGCGAGCGCGAGCTCGTGCCACCGGGTGTCGCCCGAGGAAAAGCAGAGCGCCAGGAACCAACGCGACCTCGAGTACCTGGCAGCCGCGGGGTACGCCGTATGTGCAGGAACGACTCCGCCTCCAGGGAACGCATATTGCGCCTGGATTGCGTTCGGATTCACGGTGCTAGCAATCGCAAACAACAGAATCGCGGAGGATCCCTTTGACCCGCATTGGCGTCAGATCTTCAGGCAACGCCCGATCAACGTCCCCTCGTTCCGGGTCTCCCCTCAGCTGCGGCCGGCCGCGAACAGGGTCACAAAATGGATGCGCGCTGAGGCCAAAGCCGACGCGCTGGTGCAGGCGGTCGGGATCAGCATCGATCGCGCCAACTCTGCCACCGACCATCGGAACAAGCTATGGGCGGACAGACAGTTCCGCGCGGCCAGGAGCTTTGCCCTGAAGGCTGCGACCACGCTGGGCGCGGAACTGAGGCTCCGTCCGCGCGCCATCACTGCGCTTGAGCGGCTCGGCGTACCCACGACTGTGAGCCCCAGCGCCTTCGCGAATTTTCAGCAGCAGGTGGCAGCCAACGGGCTTCCGGCACAAATCACCCGGGCCGCCCCTCGGGCCGACAGGGCGCCTGTGCTCGCCGAGCTGAAGCAGGCGATCCTTGGGGCCCACCCGCAATCGATCCCGTCGCCGATCGCAGCGTTAGGGAGCCGCCAAGCCCTCTCAGCCGAGCGCAAAGAGAGGGCCGCACTGCTGCGCTTCGCGCGCACGGGACGCTGACCGCGTTCCGCGCGGATCACGCTGCTCGGGCACTCGCGACCGATCTCAAGTGCTGCGGCGCGGTTGCTGCGCTGCGGCGCGGCCTCCCACTAGCCGCCGTCTGCTTCGGTAGGCGGATCGGCAGCCGGTGAGCGACCGATCCGCTGCTTACCAGCGGCTGGCATTGCTACTGCTTTCGTACCCGAGCGAGGGCCCGGCTGCCCGTCGAGGTCGCGTCTCAAGAGTGCTGTAAATCCGACGCGAGTTTCGGTTCCCGTGGTTGAGTCTAGGCGGCTGTGACCTCCTCGTCGAGGGTGTCTGGGTCGGCTTGTTGGTACTTGATGCGGTAGAGGCGTTGGCGGTCGACGTCGGTGAACGTGGCGCCGTTGCTGGCGTGGCTGATGAACAGGTCGAGGACCGCCCAGACGAGTGACAGGCAGCTGGTCTCACCGGGGAACCGGCCCATGACCGATGCAGGTGTCTCGCCGGCGCCCGCCCCGGCCCTCCTGCTCGCCAAACCTGCGCACGTCGGGCCTGCGGTGTCCGGCGACGCAGGCTTGCCGTCGTACACCTCTCTTTCTTGTGCGACGGGTCCAGCGAGGCGGCCAGTTTGTCGTGGACGCAGGCCGCTCCCAGTTGACGCGGAGTCCGCTGTGGCGGACCGCTCAAGGTGAGGACCAAGGGGTGGACAGAAGTGTGGACGGATGGGTGGACTTGGAGTCCACACTTGAGCCCCCGAACAGCCCCGCCGCCCCTGGGCTTTCCACTCGCTCACGGCCCCGACTACCCGCCCCCCCACATATGTCACGAGGGAAGGGTGGGGTAGTCGGGGTCGTTGCTTGATTGAAGGGGTGCGGCGGGGTTGCTCAAGGCCCGAGGGAAGCAAGCTCGTGCACCAGCGAAGGATGCAGTCGGGGGCTGCGGCGATGAGTTACGGAAGCAGCTCGAAGCCGGCAACGCGCTGAGGACGGACGAGGCCGAAATGGCGTCTGTCAGGGGTGCCGATGCTGGTTGCGCCGAGTCGCTCGGCAATGGCGACGAGGCTGCTGTCGACGCCGCCGAGGTGCTGATCGGCGTATTGAATGGTGAGCGCGGCGATTCGAGTCCAGTCGGCTGCCGATAGCGGCTCCACGCAGATCTCGCCGGCAGCCGCGGACTCATAGAGCGCCGCTTCGGCTGCGGGCCCGAGCTGCGGATCGATCAGCCAGCCACTCTCCGCCATCACGAGCGTCGTCGTGACCAGAGGCCCGGGATGCGTCTCCAGCAGCTCGCGGCAGGATGTGTGGTCGGGGTCGCTGCGATCGGCGGCAGCAAGCAGCACGCCGGTGTCGACGATCAGCGTCAGCGACCGAACCCCTCGGCGAGCATGTCCTCCGCTTCCGCGGCGGTGCGACCCGTGTCTGACGCGCCCGTCGCGACGAACCCGAGCTTGCGTCGGGCGGGGATGTGCTCGGCCAGCACTCGCGCAGCGAGTTCGTCCGCGGTCACGGACTGGCGCGCAGCCTCCTCAGCCAGGGGGGCTGCGAGGTCATCGGGGAGTCGCACGGTCACGCTCATGAGTCGAGTTTACTGGCGTGGGTGCCGGCCCGAGACGGCGTGTCTGCTCAAGATCGAGGGCGGCCGGGCGCTGGGACCGAGTGCCGACCAGCTCCTGGCGGGGCGAGCGCGATCGGTTCGTGTCCTTCTCGTCGCCGAGCGAGATCGAGTACGGCCGTCCCTACGACCTTCGGCATTCGTTCGCCTTGCTGCTGCTCCACGAGGGGCGCTCGGTGATCTACGTCGCTCGCCAGTTCGGCCACGACGCGCGGCTCACCCTCAGCACCTATGGCCACGTGATGCGCGAGTTTGAGGATATGCCGCGGCTCGACGCGCAGACGGCGATCGCCGACGCAAGAGCAGCCTTGGCCGCGGCCGCATCCTCGAGCTGACGCAGCCGGGCAAGCGGGGGCCGCGCTCTTCCCGCCGCCCCAAGTGACGAACGCCGAGGGGGCACCAGGGGGGCACCAGTTTGTCTCGCGCCGTCCTTTCGTGTCCTTCCGAGGCCAATGGAAATGCGGTGATTTGCAGGCATTTACGCGACGCCACGAGACACGAGTGGACAATCCGATCTGCTTTGCAAGCAGGAGGTCGCCGGCTCGGAGGCGCGGACGCCAGGCAGGACCGAGCCCACGGCAGGCAGCGAGCGGGTGCGGTCGGTCCGAGCGCCGGACGCTCCCCGCGCTGTCCGATCGATGACCGGAGCGCTGATCATTGTGCTCCTCCTGGGCTCGATATACCTGAGTCCGAACGGCAGCCGGTTACTGTCGCGCGCGGATCCCGCGAACGATGAGAGCGATCAGGCCTCGCCCCGGTTCCCCGTCGGTCGCACGTGAACGCTGGAAAGAGCGCTAGCCCTCGATCTGGTCGACGCCGTCAGTGAAAGCGCCGCCTCAGTGCGTGGGTGTGAGGTCGATTGTGGTGATTGCGGTCGCGGCGCGGGTGAGTCTCGTGAGGGTGATCGCTTGGGCTTTGGCGAGGCTTGGCTGGTGGCCGTGTAGGCCGGCGATGTATGCCTCGACTGCGTAGGTGAGGGCGGTGGTTTGTGTCCGCCACGCTAGGTGGTGGTGAAAGGCGTGGGGTCGGGTGAGTAGCCGGGCGCCGCAGATCAGGTTTGTTGTCGGCTTGGCGATGGCTTCTTTGAGGTTTGCGGAGTGCGTGGTGTAGGTTGGCTTCTCGAGTTTGGCGTCGAGTGTGGCGATCGCTGCGTATTGGTGGGTCGCGAGCGTTAGCCACGAGTTTCGTAGGCCGGCCGGTTCTGTTGGGCGGAGATGAACGCGCAGGGCGGCGGCGAGGTAATGCGCGACGGGGTCGGCGTGGCTGTTGGTTGGCCGGTCGGGCTGAGGTGGGTGGGTTGTCAGCTCGTCGATGACGGTGTCGAGGGTGGTGGTGAGTGTTGTGGTGCGTTGTTCGGGCGCCTCGCGGGCTTGACCGCTTGCTCTGGTGTTCGCCGCGATTCGGATTAGCAGTGCGGCGAGCTCGACGGCGGCGACGCGCATTGAGACCAGGGTCGCGTCGGGCTTGGAGGGGTTGCGGGAGAGGCTCGCGATCGCTTGGCGCATGTGTGTAGCGGGTTCCTCGCCTTGCTCGGGCCACACGTTGTATGTGACCTCGCCAGCGAGGACTGCTTCTTCGTGGCGGGCAAGCCGGTTGTCGAGCTGGTCGGCTAGCAGGCTGCGGCCTTCGTTGCCGGGGTTCCCGAAGGTTGCCCCGACTCTCGCGACCGCGATCAGGAGCTCAACGGCCTCGGTTACGGGCTGCCAGACTGGGTCTTCGCTCGCGCTTGCACCGTGTTCGAGCGCGACCAGTAGCCGTGAGTGTGCGCGCGCGACCGCGCTTGCCGTCCCCTCTAGCGAGGATGGGCCCGCGCCTTTGATTTGCCGCGCGCCGCAGAGCCGTGCTTGGGCCTCGGTCAGGAGATCGTCCCAGAGCGGCGACGGCAGCTGCGTAGGCGGTGGTTGGCTGCCGGACCTCGCCCCGAACACCCGTAGTGCCCTAGTCGCTCGCCCGCTCGTCAGCCGCGGAGAATGATGAATCCTGCTCGTTCGCGTGCCGGGGCCGACGCCCGGTCACGCCGGAGCCACCGCGGGGGGCAGGCTCGGCGCGCGTGCTGGTGCGGAACGAGACGGCTAGCGAGACCAAGCGTCGCGTCTCAAGCAGGGCCCGTTCGCGCTCGGCCCCGGCAGTGGAGCTCGCGCGGTGAAGCGCCAGGTGGTATTGGGCGTGCACGATCTCAACAGCGGGCTGTGTAGACGTGAGCTGAGTCTCGCCGGGGTCGGCGGGGTTGCTCATGGGCGAGGTATCTCTCGAGCGATCGCCGGTGAGGGTGGATCGACGCGCGGGCGAGTGTTGCCGGCTCATCGCTGCCGTCGCGGTCTATTGGATGGCTGCAGGTCGGGTCGGTCAACGGTTCCGAGCTGCCCCGCGCGAGCGGGCCCGGCTCGCGAAAGTTGGACCAGATCTCGCTGCTCGGTGATCCGGCGATTGGTCACCAGCTCAGGGTCTCGGGACTCGAGATCGACGACTGTGAGGTGTCGGTTCCGCGTGCGGGATCGGCGAGGGGTGGACGGCTGCTTGAACATCGATTGCTCTTCTCAGACACCGGGGTCGACGGCGAACCCGGAGAAGTACATGAACAGCAGTATCTTATCATCTTATAAGATTGCCCCTCAGATAGACTGATCGGGCAGAGCCAACCGCAGCTATCTCTACGCTCAATCTGATGACGCCGCGCTCGAAGCCCCACGAAGCTCCTCCGCCGTCGACAGACCGCACGGCGACGCATGTGCGCTCAGATCCCGTTTATGTCGTCAAGGCGCAACTGTTTCGCGTTCTCGGTCATCCGATACGGATCCGGATCCTTGAGCTTTTGCTCGCCGGGGAGCGCACAGTCGGAGAGCTCCAAGCAGAGTTGAGCCTTGACTCGAGCAGCACCTCCCAGCACCTCGCCGCGCTTCGCAACCAAGGCGTGCTCCAAAGCCGGCGGGTCGGGACGAGCGTCTACTACGGGATCAGGGATCCTCGCGTCTCACAGCTGCTGGCGATCGCCAAGCAGATCCTCACATCGGCGATCACCGACTCGCACACGCTGCTGGTCGGCTTGGCCGACGAGGCCTCCACGCGCACCGGCCGGTAGTAGCGTCCTCGCCGGAGCCATCAGGCTGGGTTCGGTCCTCGTTGCTCGCCTGCCCGCCGGAGCAGGTGGCACTGTTCATGCACGAGCGTCGCGCCGCTTGTGCTGAGCTGCTCACCGAGGGTCAGCGACGACCCTCGGCGGTCGCTGCCGTCTGGTAGCAGCACGCGGACCGGCTCGTAGACGCCGATCGCCTCGCCGCAGAGTGCGCAAAGGAGCGGCTCCACGCCGGCAGTCTGCGGCGATGCGCGCCAGCGGGCATCAGTGGAGTTACGGACGACGGGTCAGTAGTTTTCCACATGAGTCTTATACGCTTATTATCTGATAAGAAGCTCCATGTCGTCATCAATACTCGCGGGCAAGCGCAAGTCCCCGCCGCTCCAACCGCCCGCCAACAGACGCCGGCGGCTGGGACCGGCGTGAACCACACCGCTTGGTGAGCTCGTGGCGCGCTCGATCGTCAAACTGCCCGGTGACCTCGACATCTACGACGACTTCGAGGTCTACCTCAGCGGCGTGCAACAGCAACCCGACGTTGACTATCAACTCGATGGGCGCACGCTCGTCTTCGACCGCACGCTACGCAACGACCGCATCTCAGGCTGGCGCTGGCTGCTGGGCGCCTGGGGCGTCGGTACCTACCGACAAGACGACACCATCGATATCCGCTACAACCTCGACGGCGAATCCCGACTAGCCCACGCGCTCGCGATCACAACCGTCGACGATGACGACTTGGCCAACGAGGACTGAAGCCAGGAGCCGGGAGGAAAGGCGGACCATCGCTGGCCTAAGGCGCCCACCGAATCCGGCGATGTTCGTAACCGTACTGATGATGCTGCTGGGCCAGGTGCGCGCCAGCGGGCGAAGATGATCGGAGCCCGAGTCGATCGCAAGCGCCATCGGATCGAGTCTGCGGGAGCGGCGGCCTGCGGCGAATGTCGTCTGGGGGCCTCCACAAGTAAGCAGTCGCGCGGACCCGGCGACCGGAGACGTTTGCTTGCTCGATGTGGTCCGGAGTCGTAACGTGTGCTCAGGAGAGGAGTTTGTTGATTTCCGACCCTGGCATGAGAGTGATGCTCTCGGCGACTCAAGCTGGGCTTTGGGCTGTGGTCGATGTCTGAGCAGCGAGCCGAGCTGCCAAGGGCGAGCGTGGGGCTTCGAGCGGAGCGGTTTGGCATTCGCCGACGGTGGGGGGACATGTCGCTGCTGTGGAGAGTGTTTGGGGCGAATGTCGTCGTGTTCGTAGTGGCGTTGGCGTTGTTGGTGTGGACGCCGGTGACGGTCCAGCGGGTCGCTACTCCGGAGGAGATGTTGGTCCTGTCGGTCGGGCTGGCGGTGATGTTGGTCTTTGACGCTTTGCTTCTGCGTCGTGCGCTTGGGCCGCTTCGCCGGTTGGCGGCTGTGATTGGCCGTGTCGATCCTGGCCAACCCGGCCACCGCGCTCAGCCATCGAGAAGAGCTGGTCGCGAGGTTGTCGCGCTCGCCGAGGCGCTCAACGCGATGCTTGATCGGGTTGAGGACGAGCGCCGCGAGAGCGGTCGGCGAGCCCTTGCTGCGCAGGAGGGGGAGCGTTCTCGGATCGCGCGTGAGCTGCATGACGAGGTCGGCCAGACGCTGACCGCGGTTGCGCTTCGGGCTGAACGCGCCGCGGCTGAGGCGTCGCAGCAGGACCAGGCGTTGACCGAGATTGCCGGGACCGTTCTTCAGAGCCTCGAGGAGGTGCACAGAATCGGACGCGAGTTGCGGCCAGAGGCGCTTGACGATCTCGGGCTCGTGAACGCGCTGCTGGCGCTGTGCTCACGCGTTGACCGGCAGGGTGGCCTGCGCGTGCGGCGTGATTTGGCCTGGCGACTTCCGACTTTGTCCCCTGAGGTGGAGCTCGTCATCTATAGGGTCGCCCAAGAGGCGCTGACCAATGCGTTGCGTCACTCTGGGGGTACGGAGGCGACGGTCAGCCTGACCGCCACCGGTGGAGGTGTTGAGTTAGTTGTCGCTGACAATGGCCGCGGTCTGTCTGAGCCCCGCGTTGAGAGCGGGTTGGCCGGGATGCGTGAGCGCGTGCTGCTGATCGGTGCGCAGCTCGCGGTCCACTCCGCGCCTGCCGAGGGGACGGAGATCGTTCTCAGCGTTCCGCCAGCACCGGAGAGGCGATGACAACACCGTTAAGGACACGAGTGCTGTTGGCCGACGACCATGCTGTCGTGCGCAGCGGGCTTCGGTCGGTTTTGGACCGCGAGGCCGACATCGAGGTCGTTGCAGAGGCCGCGGACGGAAGCGAGGCGATCGAGCAGGCGCTCGCCAACGATGTCGATCTCGCGATCCTGGATGTCTCGATGCCGCGGTTGACAGGGCTGCAGGCGGCCGCCGAGTTGCGCCGCCGTCGCACCGGGCTGCGGGTTCTGATCCTCACGGTGCATGACAGCGAGCGTTACTGCTTCGAGGCACTGAAGGCTGGAGCGTCGGGCTACGTTCTCAAGACTGCAGCCAATCGCGATCTCGTCGCTGCGTGCCGAGCCAGCATGCGGGGCGAGTCGTTTCTGTATCAGGGAGCGGTGACGGCGCTGATCCGTGACTATCTCGAGCGTGCTCGGGCGGGGGAGACCGCGCCGGAGGATCCGCTCACGCCGCGCGAGCTTGAGGTCGTGAAGCTGATCGCTGAGGGCTACACCAGCGATGAGATCGCCGAGGCGCTGGTCATCAGCAGAAAGACGGTCGATCATCACCGCTGCAACATCCTCGGCAAGCTCGGCATGCGCAACGCGGCCGAGCTGACGCGTTACGCGATCCGGCGCGGGCTCGTCGAACCTTGAGACCCGCGTAAGCCGATGCGGCGCCGGGAACCAGCTTGCCGGGTCAGGCACGTAGCGCGCCAGGCAAGATTGGGACTTACACCTATGGTTGTCAGATTCCTGCCATGTCACGATCACGGCGTGATCGAGGTGCTGATTTCGCTCACGAGGCCGGCGTCGATGTCCGACTCCGAGATCCAGGCCTGGATCAGCAAAGAGGCGACAAGCCGTCAGCCGTCTCTCGTCCTGACCCGCAGACAACTCTCCGACGGCTCGGGTTTGCTGCTGCGCGTCGCGCCCGGGGCCCGCTCGGGCACAGCGGCCAACGAACAGCTGGCTGATCTGATGATGGATATGCGGCTGTTGGGGCTACGACCGACAGTTGTCTCACGACGGGATTAGCCGGCAGCTCGGGCGAGAGACCGGACCGCGGGCGCTGAAGATGGGTAGGAGTACCGATGGCCAGGCGTCGCCGGTTCGGGTTTGCTTTCCCGGCCTCAGAGGTTGCGTGACCGACGTCTGATCCCAATGGCAACTGTGCTCCTGACCGGCAGTTCAGAATCAAGCGCGATCACGATCCGTCACGGCCACGTCCGCGAACAGATGCTGGCGCGGTTTAGCGCGGGCCGCATCGACCGGGCTCTCGCCGATGGGATCTCACCCGACTCAGGCGCCGCGATCTCGCTTCGCGCCGGCGCGCTGATCGGCGTGCGAGCCCGGCGCGGGTTATCGCGTGGTCTGTGCGATCTGATCGCTCAGGCCAGAGAGCCGGTCTGGTCAGCAATACCCATCCCAGTCTGCCGAGGCCAGATCAACGCAGCCCAGGAGCTGATCGAAGCGATCGCGCAGCGCCTCCTCGAGGCTCGTCCGGTATCAGCGCGCGGCGTCGCGCAAATCCGGCTGCTGCTCACCGATGGCCGCAGCCCGTTCTATGACGAGAGCAGCGCAAACGATTTGCTGCCGGCACTTCGAGCGGCCAGCTCGGCCCTTGAGCTGACGATCTGAGCGGTGACAGCCGAACGACAAACAACGGAGGAGGCGACATGGCCGAGCCAGAGATGGTCGATCACCCCAATGTCCAGGCCTTGGTGACGCAGGCGCGCGACGGTCTCGCAGCCGGCAAGGACAAGGAGGCGGCGCGACTTCTCACCGACGCTGCCTACCACACACACGATCCCGACATCGAGCGGCAGGTACGCGAGCTCGCCGCGCAGGGGCTCGAGCGTGCAGGTCGGTTCGGCAAGGGCCGATGGGAAGAAATCATTCGGATCGCCGACCTGCACGTTCAGCGGACGTGAACCTGGCCTACAGCTGATTCCGCTCTACGCCAGCAAGTTCGACCGCGCCTCGCTCACACACATCGACTCGAACGATCTCAACGTGCTTGGCTTCGTGGAAGCACGAGGCGACATCAACTACAAAGGTCAGGCACAAGAGGTCGCAGCGCTGTCAACCAAGCACGACCCAGAGCTACGAGCCGCCCTGGACGAGATCGCCTCACACCTCGGCTGGAACCCGCACCGTCCCGTTAATACCAGCGTCGGCGCGCACGACCGCCGAGCCGATGACTCGGCTGCAGCTGGCGCGACTACCCGCCGGGATAACAGACCGAGATGGTTGTGACCCACGGGATGCCCGGTCGCGTGCCACGGTTCGGGTCGGACTTGCGGCCTTTCCGCGGTGGCAAGCCCTGTAGGCGCCGCGAACCGCGCAGAATCGCCTCCGCGTCGGCCGCTGGTGAGCTCAAACTCCGGACCGACCCTCGAAATCCCGCCACCCCCGCCGGCGCGCAGCCGCGATGAGCAGCGTGAGCACGACCAATCCGCCGGCCACGGCCCACATAGCGCGTGCCCCGCCGGCGAGCGGCTCTGCCTCGGCTCTGTTCCCCGCCGCTGCGATCGGAGCGCCTCCGGCCCGTGCGTCCGTGTCGGGCATGGCCGAAGCGTCAGCCTCGAGCAGATATGCCTAAAGCATGTTCGGGAGATGAAAGCCCGTACGCGCAGCGCGATGGGCGCCATCCCCGATCGCCCCACAAGACTTCTTTACAAGCCAAACCAGACTATGTGAGCTTGCCGCAACTTTAGTCACGAAGCGAGCCAGCCGTCTTGGAATCTCCAAGAGTTGAAGCTGAAGCCGCTCCCACCCGCAAGGCCCCGGATGTTATTTCTCGCACCGTCTACGTAGGGGTAGGTCGCCCATATGATGTTGCCTCCTTGCCGGAACTGCTGCTCTTGTGCGGCGTGCCACAGTGCGGTCGCCCTAGAGGAGTCGGTAGCAGCGATTGCTTCCGAGATCAGCTTCAGAGAAGCCTTCCCACCAGGCTGCGCTCCCCATTTTGTGGATCCGTACGGCGCATTCGCTACGAGGAACGAGCGATACGCCAACGTGAGTGACTGGTCGAGGTTGCATTGATCCTGACCGAACACTCGACGGACATAGCCCCCAGAAGGGGTGTAGTAGGTCGTCTCACCGAGTAGCTGCGGGCGAACGCGAATCCCTGCAGCGGGTGCCTGCTGCGATAGCACGGTTGCCGAGGCCACCATGCTGGGCAACACGTTGGCTGTCTGCAACGTGAACGTGTGACCCAGCACCCCGGCGGCCTTGAACAGGGACTTAGCCCGCTCGACATCCTGATGGCGGACGAGGTCGGTAGCGAAGTATTTGGCGCCTGGACAGAAGAGATCATTGCCGGGAGCTCCCCAGCCTGAGAGCGCGGCCTGACTCATCGCTTGCCGATCGATCAACAAGAAAAAACCCTGGCGCACACGAACATCAGTCATCGGACCCTTGTCAACCCGCATCACCATCATCGGGGCTTGCGCCACAGCAGGGCCTGAAAGGACCTGAACCTGCTTTGAGGTCAACTGGTCGCGCGCAGTGGTGAGCGGGATAAATGGGAGCAGATCGATTTGACCCCCGAGCAATGCGTTCATCTGTGCCGTGGGATCAGTAAACGACGAGTCGACTACGAGCCTGTCGACATAAGGTCGGCCTTCCTCCCAGTAGTTCTTATTTGCCGTAAAGACGCTGCGCTGCCCTGGAGTGAATGACTGGTAGACAAACGGGCCTGTACCGACAGGATTATGCTCGACGTCCTTCGCGGTCATGCCGCTCTGGACAATCATGCCGTTGAATGAGACAAAGAGCGACGGAAACTCGGCGGTAGGTTGCAGCAAGGACACCTCCACCGTGAGCTTGTCCCGCTTACGCGCCGACTTGAAATCGACCACACCGTTGAGAGTTGGGGAAAAGAGATTGCTTGGCTCCGGCCAAATATGCGTAAAGTTCCAGACGAGGTCATCAGCGCCGAACGGCTTGCCGTTGTGCCAGGTCACCCCGTCGCGGAGGTGAAACGTCCATTTCGTGGCATCCGAGTTCGGCTCTGCAGAGAGGGCCAGGCCCGGAACCAGCTCCTTGTTCGTCGTCCCCGTGTAGAACAAGAGGTTGAAGAGATTGTATTGGCGGGCATAATCGCTGTTTATCTCGCCGGTCCCGGGAAAGAGGTTCTCCGCCGTCCCTCCGCTCTGCGTCCCGACTGTGAGCGTCCCACCGCGGGTTGGCGTTCCGCCAGGCAGCTCGGACAGGCCATGTATGGCAGGGGTCTCCTGAACTGACGCGCTGTGCCCTTGACTGCTACTTGAGCCGCCGCAAGCGGCAAGCACGTTCCCCAAAACGCTCAGGCCAGCGCCCGCCGCAGCGCCGCGGCTCACCAGCCTGCGACGGGTCAGGCCGGCGGGGGCAACCAGCTCGGTATTGGATCCATCTCGTTGTTCAGGCACAACAACCCTCCCTCGGGTGGCTGATCGGACGTAACCGAGCGCTCCAAAGCTGCGGAGCGTCATCGCTGAAATCGAACGTCGGGCTTGCATCGCCGGCGAGCGACGTCGTCGCACCGGCGGGTTCACTCCAGGCCTGCCGACGCAGCCGGGTCGGGCCACGACGGCCAGGCAGCTCAGTCGGGGTCGAAGGCTCCGATCGCTGGACGCGCCGGCTGAGCTTCGCTCGCGACGGCCTCAGACGCGAGCCAGTGGCGACCAAGAGTCAGACTCCGCCGCCTTGAGTGCTGGCTGCAGCACCTCGAGCGTGTCGTTGATATGAGTAACGATGACCTTCTGCGCTCGTGCCACCCTCCGCCTTTCGACGGCGTCGAGGAGTTCGGCATGCTGTCGCTGTGAGGCCGCAAGATGGGTGCGATCTGCAGCCGCAAGATGCATGTAGGCGCGGCAACGATTCCGCAGTCCCACGATCGTTTCCATCAGTCCCTTGCGGCCGGAGGCGCGGTACAGCGCGAGATGAAACTCCTGATCCAATCTGAAGAACCCGTCAGACGGGCTTTGAGGGTCCTGAGCTAGCCGGTCCAGTGTCCGGTTCAAATCACGCAAGGATGCAAGCGCCTCCGCGCTCACTTTGGGCGCTGCCAGTCCTACCGCAAACGACTCGACGGCAACGCGCAGGACCACGAGCTCCTCGAGTGTTTCGAGCGACAGAGGGACAACTCGAAACCCCTTACGCGGCTCGATCTCGACATACCCCTCGACCTCTAGACGCTTGAGTGCATTCGCAACTGGAGTAACGCTCACGCCAAGATCGGCAGCGAGCTTGTGAATCCGGAGATTGTCCTGAGGTCCAAGCGCTCGGGAAATAATGGCTTCGCGAACCAACTTGGTGACCTTCAACTCCGTCGTCTCCGGCACTAGGGAGTACGTTGTGCCGTTGAGCTCATCTCGCAACCACTCTGGGTTCAGAGACGCCATCGGTCGGAGTATACGCGTGGTGGATGGCGCGGCCGGCACTTCACCACTCTTCCGAAGTTACGCTCTGGATCTCGTACGCCGCGATTCCAGTAGGAAACTGTCGGGCGTCCAGCTGAGCGGCGAACGCCTGCTCCACGAACGTGGGAGTGAGCTCTCCGCCCGTGATCGGCACAAAGGGATGAGCCATGGCTGGATGCGTAATGAGGCTCAGCTGGTCGCTCTGAACGCGCACGATCTGCCCGTTGACACCTGCCGCTGCATCGGAGAGCAGGTAGACGACAAGCGAGGCATTGTGTGCCTCGGACGGGTACGGGGCGTTCTCGGGGTTCTCCCCGTGATAGAACGCCTCCAATTGCCGGGTCTGACCGGTTCGGGCTCTAGGTGAGATCGCGTTGACTCGCACGCCGCGTCCGCCGAGCTCCGCCGCCCAGGCGTACGTGAGGGACGACGCGCCTCCCTTGGATGCACCATAGGCGGCGAGATGTGGGTGACCGCATTGGTTCATCGACGACACGTTCACAATCGCGCCGCCTCCTTGCCGGAGCATGTGTCGTGCCGCGTGGATCCCGGGAAAGGCCGTACCCAGAATGTTGACCTCCAGACACGCTCGGAAGTCGGCTTCGTCCTGCTCCTCGATCGTAGCGAAGCGGACGACGCCCGCATTATTCACCAATCCGTGAATCGCTCCGAACTCGGAAACACATCGGTCCACGAGTGCCGCCGCCTCATTCCAGTCGGCTACGTTCGCCGCGTGGGAAATAGCCCGGCCACCGGCCGCGTTGATTTCTGCGGCGACGCTTTCCGCGGACTCTGGATCGAGGTCGTTCACCACGACGCGGCCACCCTCTCGTCCGACCGCGAGCGCGTACCCTGCTCCCAGCCCTGAGCCGCTGCCCGTCACTACCACTGCCTTATCGGCCAGACGCGTCATCTTCGCTCCTTACTCTGCCGTTAGTCACCCGTTCGTGCGCCTTTGCTCACGACGCACGGCCGTATCGCCGCCCACGGGCAGCTCCTAGGCCTGAAGGTCCGCCACAAGGGGCATCACCTCCTGATTGAGCAGCTCGAAGCTGCGTCGCACCAACTCAGGATTGTCGATGTAGTCATACGTGAGGGTCAGGACGGTTCCGAACCCGCCAGTCCGGTGGTACAACCGTCTGATCTTCTCCGCGACGGTGGACGGCGAACCAATCAGCCAAAAGTTTTCCGCTAGCCACTCAACGCTCAAGTCTTTCTCAGACCCGTCGTCGCCGACGAGAGATGGCGCCAGGCTGGTCGGAACCGCGTCGCCAGGACGCTGACGTGGAGTTTTGAACACCGGCAGCTGGTACTCACGCCAGAACTCCCCCATCCCGCCGTTGAGGACAGCGTCAAACGCCTCGTCGTCGCTCTCCGCCACGAAGAAGTCGCGCGTGACACGCCAGTCCTCTCTCCTCGGCGTCCGCCCAGCGGCTAGCGCCGCTTGGCTGTAGGTCTCCCAGTGCTCCGACAGGGTGCGTGAAGACAGCTCTTGACTGATCGGAATGAAGCCGCGCTCGCCGGCCTTGGCCAACGACGGAGAAGTTGGCTTGACGCCGACGATCGCGATCGGCGGGTGAGGCGTCTGCCACGGCTTGAGGTGCGGGCCCTGCCAGGTGTCGGAGTATGCGGGCATGTCGCAGGTCCAATGCCGCCCCTCGATCCGGAACGGGCCCTCATTGGCCCAGATCGAGAGAATGATCTCGAGTGCCTCCTCCATCATCGTCGCGTTTTCACTGCCGGTACCGAAGAGCTGCGCGTCGGTCGGAAACGCGCCCGGTGCGATCCCGGCGATGTACCGGCCACGGGTCATGTGATCAAGCCACATGATCCGGTGCGCCAAGCTCATCGGGTTGTGGTAGGGCAAGAGATGCGCCGCCGCACCGAGCGTGATTTGCGTCGTGACCTGCGACGCCGCGGCGATCATCACGTCGGGTGCGGGACATGGCTCACGACCGATCGTGTAGTGCTCGGCGAAGAAGGACTCCGAAAGCCCGTAAGCGTCTGCCCACCGAGTCAGCTGGAGATCCCACTCGAGCACGTCTCCGGCGGTCCGCTGGCCTCGCGTGTAACCCAGCGAGTTGGGAACGTTGAAGATCCCGAATTTCATCTGAACGCCCTCCCAACGATGCGGCTTCAAGGATTCGGTACGGCTACATGCGGGACGCACGGCACAGCCTGAGCGAGAGGCTGAAATCTTACGATATCAGTGCGCGTGCTCGATATATTTCACGCGGTGGAATCATCGACGGACCAGCCAGACCTCGACTGGACGAGCGCCCCGGCCAGGCGCGCGACCCCGGCAATGAGGCAGATACCACGAGCGACGAAGGAGCAGCCATGACTGGCCGCGACACGAAGCGCTACCGGATGACCAGGAAGCTGGCGGACTGATGAGCGCCAGAGCGCATCACACGCGCGTCGGACGCGAGGGAATCGATAGCCCCATCGATGTCCCCCTGGATTTGCTCCGGACCCTATCTCACGGGAGGGCATATGACCTCAGCTCAGGGTGGTGGCCTCAGATGCCGGGCTACACCGGTCACGCCCCCCTTCAGGTCTTGACCTACCGCACTCCAAGGGGCACGCGTAACGCAGCCGACATCGCGCTTCTCGAGGATGACAATCAGGTCGGACATGGCTTCATTTCCGACCTGGTGAGCGGAACGACCCACATCGGGACTCACATAGATGCGTTGGCGCACATCACCGCGGGTCCACGGCATGAATGGCATGGTGGCCATAGCGCGGACACGGAGCTCGGAGACTTTGGGCCACTCAGCGGTGACGCATCTGAGCTTCGCCCTCTGATCGCCCGCGGCGTGCTGCTCGACATCCCCAGCGCCGTCAATCGAGACGCGCTTGATGCCAACACTCCGGTTGGACGTGCCGAGCTGATGGCTGCAACAGACCGGCAGGGCACGACGGTCCGTAGCGGCGACGTCGTTTTGGTCAGGACCGGAATGATGCGAGACTGGCCAGACCTGGACGCCCTGGCGCGCGCTGAAGGGGCGGGGGTGTCCCTCGACGGTGCGCGGTGGCTGCTCGATCAGAACCCCGCGGCTGTAGGCAGCGATACTGAGTCGTTTGAGGTCTTCCCGTCGGGGGCTCCCGGCGATCCAGAGCCCGTGCACCGCTTCCTGATCCAGCAGCACGGTGTACCAATCATCGAATGGGTCTACCTCGAGCAGCTCGCCCAGGACGCGGTGCATGAATTCCTGTTCGTCTGCCTCCCGCTTCCGATACGCGGTGCCACGGGCTCAATGATTCGACCGCTCGCGGTCGTCTGACCCGTCGGCGATCAGCAACAGCCTGACGTTTACGATCGCCAGGCGTTAGAGGCGCCCTACAGCCCCGCCTCAACGGCGATCTTGCCCGCATCGACGGCGGCGAGAAGGCGCTTGTAGTCGCGTTCGTTCTGCTCGGCGTAGGCCTCGGAGAACTCGAGGATGGCGCGGTCGAAGCTCGAGCCCTTGCCGAGGTAGGCCCCGATCGCGATTCGATCGCCGCTGCGGGCATGGGCACGGGCGAGCGTCCAGCCGCAGAGCTTGCCGTAGGTCGCCATGCCCAGAGGAACCATGTCCTCGATCACCGCCGAGCCCTTCCAATCCCTGAGCTGGCGTACGTAGAAGTCGCGCGGGAGGCCGTCGAGCTCGGCGTCGACATGCAGCCAGCCGAGGAAGATGTCGCTGGTGGCCTGCATCAGCCGCTGTCCGATCACGACGCGCTCGCCGTGATTGGAGAACTCACTCGGGGCGAGGAACTCCTCCAGTACCGACGCCTCGGCCTCCTTGATCTGCAGGAACAGGGGATCATGTCCCGCGCGGCCGAGTAGGAGCGCGATCCACGCGCGGGTGCCGACGCTCCCGACCCCGACCACCTTGCGGGCCAGGTCGACGAACTCGAAATCCTCGAGGAGAACTCGCCGCTCGAAATCGAGCGTCGCGCGATAGTTCTGCAGCAGCTCGTGTGACGCAGCGAACACGGCCTCTCGATCCTGAGCGGCGACGAGCCGGTCGATCGGCACGATCAGTGGTGACTGGTCGACGATCCGGACCTGACCGTCGACCGACTCGGTCAGCTTGGAGAAGGCGGACATGCTGTCGCGTGTGCGCGCCTTGGCCAGGCTGTGGTCCGCTCGCTTACGCATCTTCCGCGTGAACTGCGGGCCATAGCCGCGCAGCGCGCTCTCGATATCGAGGCGTGAGTACCACACCTCGAGGCTGGTCATACCTGCGAAGCCGGCCATCGCCTGGCGGTAGCTGGCGACGGTCTCGAGCACGATCCGCGCCTGATCCTTGGCGCCAAAGCCGTTGTCGCGCGCCGCGATCAGCATGCTCACTCCCAGCCGCTTGACATCCCACTCGAACGGGCCCGGGAGTGTTTCGTCAAAGTCGTTGACGTCGAAAACCAGCCGCCGCTCGGGCGACGCGAACACGCCGAAGTTCGAGAGGTGAGCATCGCCGCAACACTGCACGTTCAACCCCGACCTCGGTGTGCTCGCGAGATCGTGAGCCATGATCAGGGCCGCCCCGCGATAGAAGGTGAACGGCGAAACGAGCATGCGGCCATAGCGGATCGGCACGAGCTCCGGGACGCGCGTGCGCGCCTGACGTTTGAGGAGCTCGAGTGGATCGGCTCGATCCGCGGCGGGCTCGAACACCGCGTGGCGCGAGCGCGGCACCTCAGTTCGTGCCGACTTGCCTCGCGCAATGCGCTCTGCCATCGACACGTTGTTCGTATTGCCCCGAGTCGCCTTCGCCATCGCCGCCCCCAAAGGTACGCGAAGATCAAGCAAGCCGCGCCGCGAACCAGCTGCTAGGGCGCACCGTCAGAGGCAGGCAACGCGTCGGCCCGCCGCAACCGGTACATGCGCAGTCGACCGTAGTCCTTTGCCGCCTTCATGTGGCCAACGTAGTCACATGTGAATTCGCTCCGATCGGCGAGCACCAGCGCGGCGGCGAACGGTTCGGTGACGTACACGGCGCCCGGCGGCGTCACAGGCTCGATCCGGGCCGTGCGACTGACGTGCGAGCCCATGAACCCCTCCGTCTCGAGCACCGGGTCATACGTGGGGAACACCGGTCCGACGTGGCCGCCCAACCGTAGGGCCAGGGTGGTCGGCAACCCTTCGGCCTCGAGATCCAGCTGCCCGAGCTGATCCTGGAGCTCGAGCGCGCACGCGGCCGCCGTGCTGGCGTCCGACAGCACGACGTACAGCGCGTCGCCCCACGTATTCCGGTGCCAGACATCGGTGCGATGTCGATTGACGGCGGCGGCGAAATCGCCGAGGAACAGCCGCGAGAACACGGGAAGCTGCTCGTCGGTCAGCTTTGAGAACCCCTTGACGTCGCCGAACAGCATGGCTCGCACGACTCGGCCCGAGCGACCGTCGGCGCCAGTCGCGGTGGCTGCCGGTGGTCCCGCCGCGACGGCTGCGCCCGGAACTTCCTCGATGCCGGGCTCGGGACCGTCGGGCGAGACGATCGTCAGCGGCCGGCCGCCACGGCGCCAGGTGGCGACGTCGATCGCCGTGCCCGCTGCTCCATCCGCGGCGCCGCCGTCCCACAGGGCGAGCTGGCGCACCTCGGCGTCGAGGTAGCGGCCCCGCAGCAGAGCGAGCCCCATGGCCAGCTCGCTGCAGTAGCGGAACAGGACGTCGTCGCCGAGAAATGCATCCTTGGTCGCGTAGTCGACGACAGTCGCGGCATCGAGGCAGCTCTCGAACCGCTCCACCCAGGGCTCGCCGGCGGGTCGCACGGACTGGTTGATGAACTCCTCGCGCACGAACGGCAGCACGACGTGAAGCTCGGCGCCGGCCGCGAGCAGCGCCTCGGCCCACATGATGTCCGCTCCACTGGCCAGCGAGCCATAGGCGAAGCCGGCCGGATGTCGCTTCACGACTTCGGCCACCGTCGTGGTGATGTTCGCGGCCGCCTCGGGCGGAAACCGGCCCTCCCCAGGTCCGCCGGTGATCCGGTGGCCACAGAAGTGCGCGATGGCTGGTCCGGCCAACGGGCTCAGCAGCGCCGCGTCGGTGCCCAGCACCTCACAGATCGTTCGCAGCTGGCGCCGCGTCGTGGCCAGCGCCCCGTAGTCGTCGCCATGGCGCGCCGCGGCGCTCTCGAGCGCGTCCCGCGCGGCGGTCTCCTCGCCCAACAGCAGATGGGCCTCGCCTCGGGTCGCCGCCGCGTAGTACGACTGCTCGCCGGTTCGAGCGAGGAGTTCGAGCACGGACGTGGCAAGCTCCCGGGCTCGCTCGGCGTCGCCGGCGATCAGCCACAGCGTGGCCGCGTTGATGGCGGTGTAGTAGCCACCGGTGCGCGCGGCGATGCCACCGTACAGCTCGGCAGCGCGGGCCGCGAGCCGCCGGCGCTCCGCGCCGCTCGTGGCCAGGGCGGTGTCCTTGGCGATGCGGGCTCGCAGCGCAGCGATGTCCTCTTCGGGAACGTGGGCGAGGCCGTACTGCTCGAACCGACGCGCCGCCTCCTCCGTCGCGCCGGTGCGTGCCAGCGCGAGCACGGCGCGGTGCTTGAGCGCCAGGTCATCGGGATGATCGTCGAGGCCGCGCTCGGCCAGGTCAAATGCGGCCAGCAGCTCGCCGCGTCGCTCCTCACGCTTGACGGCGTCAAGCCACCACTCCGCCGGGTGCAGATGATTCGTGGCAGACGGTTCTTGAGGCGGCGGAGAGATGTTCATGCGACGCTAACGGCCGACATCGTAAAGTGACCGGACACGGATATCGGGGGGCAACGGTGCCGTCAGTCTTCATCTCCTACTCGCGAAGCGACAAGGACTTCGTCGCTCGACTCAACGACGCCTTGGTGGCGCGCGAGTACCAGGTCTGGGTCGACTGGGAGGATATTCCGCCCAGCGCGGAATGGTTCGCCGAGATCCGGGCCGGCGTCGACGGCGCCGACGGGTTCGTCTACGTGATCTCGCCCGACAGCGCCGAGTCGAAGGTCTGCACACAGGAACTCGAGCACGCCGTGGCTCAGCACAAGCGCGTGATCCCCGTGGTCCGCCGCGACCCCGACGGCGCCCACGTGCCGGATGCCGCGGCAGCGTTGAATTGGATCTTCCTGCGCGAGCAAGACGACTTCAGCATCGGCGTCACGCAGTTGGTGGGTGCGCTCGAACAGGACCTCGAGCACGTGCGCACCCATACCCGCCTCGGGGTGGAGGCCAATCGCTGGGAGCAAAGCGGGCGCGAGCGCAGCCAGCTGCTGCGTGGCGCCGAGCTATCGGCTGCCGAGGCGTGGCTGGTCTCGGGCACGGACAAGGAGCCCGAGCCGACCCAGCTTCAACGGGAGTACGTGCTAGCCGGCCGCCGCTCGGCGACGCGGCGCCAGCGCACGGTGATCGGCGCGGTGACGGTCGCACTCGTGGTCGCTGCCGTGCTCGCGATCGTCGCCGTGATCCAGCGCTCGCACGCGATCCACGAGCGCAACGTGGCCTTCGGCCGCCAACTTGACGCCGACGCCCAGAGCCAATATCCGACCGATCCGGAGCTGTCGGTGCTGCTGGCCGTCCATGCGGCTCAGGTCAACCCCGGGTCAGCCACGGAGGAGGCCCTACGGGCGGCGCTCGCGCAATCAAATGTGCGCATCCGCTACCCGCTCGAGGCTCCCCAGGGTGACGCGCTGTGGAATCCTACCGGCACGCGGCTGTTGGTCACCAGCCCGGGCACCGGTGGTTGGGCGCGGATCTACACGCCGGGAACCGATCGCCAGCCCGTCCCGCTGGGTTCGGCGCCGAGCCATCCGGGTCAGAGCGGATGGGACGCCCGCGGCGACCGGGTCGTGATCGGGGGCACCGACCCTGCCGTGTATGACGCAACCACCGGCCGCCTCATCGCCCACGTGCCGGGCACGGGGACGCTCGTTGCATTAAGCGCCGACGGGACACGCCTGGTAACGGTCGCCCCAGACTCGATCGGGCACGTGTTCGATCTGGCCAGCGGACGCCAGCTGGCGTCATTTCGCCCTCGATATCACGGCGGAACGACGTGCCTGGCGCTGTCCCCCGATGACGCCGTGGTCGCTCAATGCGACCTGCAATCGCTTTACTCCCGAACCTCGCCCGCCGAACTCGACACCTGGAGCACACGCACGGGCGCGCTGCTGCACTCCATCCACAAGCCTTTGTTGATCGGCAGCGTGGCCTTCAGCCCCGACAGCTCGCGCTACGTCTTCACCGTGCCCAACACGTTGGCGAGCATCGCCCATCTCTCTGTTGCCGCGCAGGCCCGCGCCGAGGGGCGTGACGGCACATTCGTCTACGACACCATCAGCGGCCGGCGGGTGATCGCGTTCCCCGGAGCCGCGTCGACGGCCGCATTCAGCCCGCTAGAGCAGGTTCCGGAACTCGCGTACGCGACCGTCGGCGACGACCTCGCTCACGTCTATTCGTTCGCGTCGCACCTGAGCCACGCTCTGACTGGCGCGACTGACACGATCAACACGGTCCACTTTGACCCGTTCGGCGTCGATGTCGTCACGGCCAGCGACGACAACAGCGCTCGCGTGTACAACGGATTCACCGGCGGACCGCCGATCGAGGTTCTGGCCGGCAGCGCATCCGCGGTCGAAAACGCCGGGTTCGGTCGCGACGACATGAAGGTGGCGACCGCCGCGACGGACGGCACCGTGCGGGTATGGGCAGGACCGAAGCCCGAGCCGTCGGCGACGCTGGCGCCGGCTGTGCTCTCGCCGCAGGCCGACGCCTTCACGACAAGCATCGCCTTCACCCCAGACAACGCCCGGATCGTTCAGGCTAGCCAGACGGGGCAGGGCCAGGTGCTCGATGCGCCCACGCTCAAGGTCCTCGCCCGCTTCAAGGCGCCCAACGGGGAGGGCTTTGCCGGCGCCCAGCCAACCCGCAACGGCGCGACGATCGTTGCCCTTTCAGGTCCACTGACCGAGAACCACGCGCTTCAGTACATCGCGGGTGGCGAGCTGTACAACACCGAGAGCGGGCGTTTGATCGCCACCATCGCCCCGACCGGCGAGGGTGGCCTGATCAACGGCGCGCTCGACCATCAGGGAGACAAGCTCGTGACGCTCGGTGCCAACGGGAGCGCGGACGAGTGGGACACGCGCACCGGCAAGCTCCTCCACCACCTGTCGAGCACCCTGCCGGGTGCGGCGGCCGCGTTCTCGCGCGATGGGTCGCAGCTGGCGATCGCGCGCCGGCCCAGGCTGCCGTCGCCGGTCGTTCGCCAGCCCACGTTCGGTCCAATCACGATCGATCTCTACAACGCCCGCACCGGCGTGCACGAGCGTACGATCGTCGGGAGTCCGCTCACCCCGCAGGTCCCTGGCGGCCGAATGTTCGCGCCGCTGACGCTCGCCTTCAACCCCGCCGGCTCGCTGCTCGCGGTGTCGGGTGCGGATCAGGGGGTGGAGATCTACGACCCGGCCACCGGACAACTCGCCCACGAGGAACTCGGGGTCCTGGGTGCGCCCGGCGGCAGCTTTGTGGAATCGCTCGGCTTCAGCCCCAATGGGAAGTTCCTGGCCGCCGGCGCCGCCAGCGGCGCCTACGTGTGGCGGATCCCCTCCTACACGCACCTCACGACGTTCCAGCACGTGCCGTCCAACCTCGCTATCTACGTCGGGCCCGGCCTCGGCGTACAGATCGGGTTCAGCGCCGATTCGAACTACCTCGTCACCTCGGGCGATGAGTCGCTCAACGTATGGGACCTTGCAGACCACCTTCAGCTCTTCCACTCCGATCCGGTCGCGCGCGGCGGACTGAGCCCCAACGGCGCCCAGATCGTCACGGCACTCGGGGCCGGCGTCGAGCTGTATCCATGCGACCTCTGCGGCGGCCTGGATCATTTGCTCGCGATCGCCAAGCGCAACACCACCCGCCAGTTGACGCCAAGCGAACGCGCCACGTACCTCAAACAGGGTTAGGCTGCGCACTTATGCGTCATCAGAGTTCGATCACCTCGCTGTCGTGGATTCCACGCGAGGCGGTTGAGGGGACCACGCGCGTTGCGTTCGATGCCGGCGTGGCGCATTACGATGCTCCCCCGCCCGACGAGCTCAGCGACATCGAGCAGCTCCGTGCCGCGGACGGTTTCCGCTTCGCGAACCGGCTCGAGGCCTGGATCGAGGTCGACGACTCGGGGCATATCTCGGACTGGGGCTCAACCGGGGGCGGCCTGATGGGCGCGACGGCGCTCAGGCTCGGTCCCCTGGCGCGAACCTTCCAAGCCGTCGGGCTGCCCGATCTGCGGCCGGCTCCCGAGCGCGGAGCTGACTTCGTGCGGTTCGTGCAGACGACCGGGGGCCACACGGGCGTGCCGGCACCGCGAAGGGTCCGGCGACCGCCGTTCGTGCAGTGGCAGGCTCCGCTGGTGTGGACGACCCTATCGTTGACGATTCACGCCGACGGTCGCGCGACGGGAACGCTCGCGGGCGCGAGCGCGTTCCCGCGCCATTGGGTGTATGACCACCGCGGTCGGCTATCCGAGAAGTCGGGACTGGCCGATTTCGAGGACTGGTTTCGCGAATCGTTCGGCCGCTACACGCCATGGGGTGACCAGGACTCCCCGGCGTTAGTCACAGCGGTGGGCACCGCGCTGGAGAGGCGGCTCTCCGAGCAGCTCATGGCCGAGGGCCAGCAGCCCGAGTTCCGCAAGCTCAAGGAAGGCACGACGCTGGTGCGCGAGGGCGAAACCGACTCGGCCGTCTACCTGGTGCTCGACGGCGTTCTCGCTGTCGAGCGGGACGGCAAGCGCCTGGCCGAGTACGGCCCCGGCGCGATGCTCGGCGAGCGAGCCCACCTCGAGGGAGGAAGGCGGAGCTCGATGCTCGTCGCGGTGACCAACTGCCGCGTGGCTTCGGTGGAGGCCGACCAGCTCGATCGGGCGGCGCTCCACGAACTGGCCAAGGGACATCGACGGGAGGACCCCGCGGCGGGCCCGACCACCTAGGTCTGGCGCCCGGCGAGGAGACGCGGCCAGCTGCCCGGGGCTGCAGGGAATCTGGGCTCTCCCCGCTGGATCAGAGCCTGCCGCTTGCATGCAGGAGGTCGCCGGTTCGATCCCGGCTGGCTCCACCGGGCACGCGATGGCTGCCTCAGCGACTCGCTTCCGCCCTTCGCTGCTCAAGGTCGGGCACCGTCCGCGACCAGACGCCACTCCGCGGCGACCCGCAATCGGCATCAGTGCCAATGGTGGGCGCCCCTCGAGTCACAGGCGATTGGGTCTTAAGCCGGCGATTCGCCACCATTGGCAAAGGTCTAATCGATCGATCCGGGATCGAGCTTGAGTTGCAAGTCGCCAGCTGGACGAGCGTCAGTCGTATGCGCCGAGCGGCCGGTCTGTGCGCGGCAAGCCGCACCACGGGTCTCGCGGAGGGCGCGCTCTACCGCGCGGGGCGAACGTTTGGCGAACCGCGTCCGCGGGCGTGAGCAGCCGCGGCCATGTCGCGGGGCAATCGGTTCGCGCTCGGACCAGCCCGCAGGCGACCGGAACGGCCCTAACGCCGTTGCATGAGCGAACCGGCGGATTCGGGCCCGTCCTTACACTGACGTGTGCGCACTAGCGAGTCGTTGCCGCGGAATGAGGAGAGTGAATGACGGGATCATCATCTACAGAGGAGGGCCGCCTCCAGGGCAAGGCGGTCGTTGTGACCGGCGCTGGAGCGGGCTTGGGCGCCGGGTATGCGCTGGCCGCTGCAGAAGCCGGCGGCGACGTCGTCGTCAACGACATCGATCCGGAGTCCGCGCGGCGCGTCGCCGAACGCATCACGGCCGCTGGGGGCCGGGCAGTCGCTCACGCAGCCAATGTGGCCGATTGGCGTGACGCAGCGGGGCTTGTGGAGCGGTGTGTAGAGGAGTTCGGCGCAATTGACGGTTTGGTGAACAATGCCGGCGTCGTCCGGTTCGCGACGATCGAAGAGCAGGACGAGGTGAGTTTCCGGGAGTGCCTTGAGGTCAATATCCTGGGCACGGCGTTCCCAGGGATTCACGCCGCGCGGCGGATGCTGGCCCAGGGTGGTGGCTCGATCGTGAACGTGTCATCGATGAACCAATGTGGGCACCAGCACGTCTCCGCGTACGGAGCCTCCAAAGGAGGGGCCTCGTCGCTTACATATGCATGGGCGGCGGAGCTCGACAACCGCGGTGTGCGCGTGAATGCCATTTCACCCAGGGCGAGGACTGGACAGGCGCGGCAGCTGGAGGAGTACTACCACGGGGAAAATCCAGAGAACGCGGCCTACCCATCTGAGGCCCACAATGCAGCCGTCGTCGTCTTTCTGCTCTCGGATGCCGCGGCCGGCGTCAATGGTCAGATCGTGCGCGTCCAGAGCCAGCAGCTGACCCTGATCACCCACCCAGCGATGGCGTACCCTCCGGTTCCGATCACAGTCGAAGAGCTCACCGTCGACCTCGTCGAGCAGGCGTTCGACGAACATCTGCGAGCACGTCAGCTCCCTGTCGGCATTGCCGGATACGAGATCGAGCGCGTCGAGAACGGCGACGCATGGTGACCGGCCACCGTGACGAGCGCCCCAGCTGAGGAGCGGCGCTCCGGGCGATCGTTACTGTCGGATTAGGTGTGCGCGCAATTCGGCTTCGGGGTCGTGGATCAGCTCGCCGCTGACGTCGAGGGTGACGCTGTGGAGCGTTCCGGTGAAGGTGAATGGGCCCACGTAGTCGGGTGTGACGGGGGAGCCCGGGTTGGCTCCGCATGTGAGTGCACCGGGGTTGAACATGAACGGCGTCGTGAGCGGAGCCTCGGCGTTGCCGACGAGGTTGCCGCCGATGTAGAGCTGCAGCAGGCCGGGCGCGCCTTTACCCGAGGGCAGCCGCCGCGGTTCCCGGACAGCTCTCGCCGCGGCCCGGGACCCTAGCCCACGAGCCACGTGAAGATCGTGCGCGTAGTCGCGATCATTCTCGGCCTGATCGTCGTCGCGCTGATTCAGCTGTAGGCGAGCGTCAGCCGGGCGTGCACCGTCCGGTGGTGGCGGTGTCGTGCCCGGTCGTGGGCGTTCGTCGTTAGCACGACCCGCATCCGGTGAGCGCGCTGGAGTTGTGTGAGGCGCGTGCCGGTGAGCGTGATCTTGATCGGCTCGACCTCGCCCGGCGCGAGGGTGAACCGGCCGTGGGCGATCGCCGCGGGGTGCCTTTCGGGGAAAGTCAGCCGGAAACTGCCTGTGCACCCCCCGGTTGTGATCGGCGGGCAGAATAGGCGCAGCGTCCCGTGCGCGGTCGTGACCTTAGCCGACCTCTCCTGTGCAACCGACCTCGTCTGCAATTGAGGGCCGGCGGCGGCGAGATCGGCGGTGGTGGAGGGGCTCGGGGCGACCGTGATCGTGCTTGAGGTGGCCGTGACCGCGGAGGCGGGGAAGCTCTCGGCGCGGTGACCGAGGGTTAGGCAGGGCGAGAACTCTGAGGTGCTCCCGTTGGGCGCGGTGATCGTCGCGCTGACGGCATCCTCGCCGGCCGGCGTCGCCGGGAACGTCATTGCGAGGTCGCCAAGGCCGTTCGGTCGCAGCGGCTGGCCGCCCAGCCACGTCTCGCCCTGGCCGGGGGTGATGCTGTCCTGCGCGCACGAGGGCTGGCCGTACAGCTCGATCGTGTAGTGGCCGCCGTGGTAGTTCTGCGGTTGCGGCACGCTGCCGGTCAGACTGGTGCCGCCGCTGCGCTCGGCGCTCCAGATCCGCGGGTAGGGCTGGAGGTCGTTGGGCGCGCCGCTGCCGGCGAACCGCTGACCGTCGTAGTAGTAGATAGCCTGGTAAGTGACCGCCTGCGAGTTGCCGAGCATGCTGTTCTCGGTCACGGTCACCCCGAAGCCGACCTCCAGGTCGACCGCCCCGGCGCCGCCATTGTGCTCGAAGCTGTTGTGGGCGATCAGGGTGTTCGGATTCGATAGCGATTCGTCGACCACCGTGACGGCGGCGACATGAGCAGCGGGCGGCTCCTGCTCCGGTCCCAGCGTGGCGCCGTTGTCCTTGAACCGGTTCCCGACCCCGAAGCCGCTCCTGCCACCGATCGTCACGTTCGAGCCCTTATCGAGGATCCCACCTCCGGGGTCGCCCTCGATTAGGTTCCCCTGCACGACGGCGCCGTCGCCCGTGATCGTCAGCAGGTTCGTGCCGGTGTCGTCCCTGGTGACGAAGGTGTTCCCGTCGCCCTCCCCCGGTGTCGTCGTCGGGCCCCCGACGGTGACCGCTCCGCTGACGGTCAGCGCGTCCTCGCCGGCCGCGCCGTCGGTCGGTTCGATCAGCCCGCCGTCGGTGATCGTGTTGCCCTGCAGCACGGTTCCGCGCGAGGCGATCGTGCCGCCGCCGGCGATCGTGTTGCCCTTCCCCGAACTGTTGCCCCCAACGGTATCGGCAGCGCCCGAGAGCGAGAGCGCCGGTACCACGGACGGGCCCGATAGGGCCGAGGGCGGCGACCCGATCAGGGGCGCCGACGAGCCGGCGGCCACCCCGAGTCTGTTGCCCTCGAGCACGTTCCCGCCTCTCGTGTCGTCGATCAGCCCGGCGCCCTCCAGGTGGTAGTTCTCGACTGCGCCGTTCGGCACCCGCGGCGTGTAACCACTCGCGATCACGTTCCCCTGCCCGGTCCCGGGGCCACCGATCTGGTTGCCGGTGCTGTCGATGCGAACGCCGATCTGCGACACCGGCAGACTCGGGTCCTCGGCCGGCCCAAGCGGAGCCGCGTCGGCCACCTCGCCGGCGGCGTTGGTCCCCAGCCAGTTATCGACGATCGTGTCGCTGCCCGCCTGGAGCACGATCATCTCCTGGAAGCCGTTGATCACGAGCCCCTTGATCGTGGACCCTCCACCACCGGAACCAACGACCAGCCCGTCGAGGATCGTCGCCTCGTTCACCTCGCCGCTCACCTCGACTCTCCCGGCACTGGGCTGGCTCGTCCCATCGATCTCTGTCGGCGCCTTGATCGCCGGCAGAGACGTGCCGCTCAGGTCGATCTGCGGTACCCCGGCGTCGAAGGCATTGCCGGACCCGGTCGGGATGTCGAAGGCGATCGCCTTGCCCGTGGTGTCGTTCGAGGTGAGAATCGCTTGCGGGAGCGTGCACGTCGGAGTAGAGGCCGACGGTGTGATGTCGCACACCCCCTTTTGCGCCTCGGTCGGGTCCGTCCCCGTGTGCGTGCTGTTGACGATCACGCTTGTGGGGGTGTACCGGAACTCGACCCCGCTGCCGAGAGGGATTGGCACCGACGTTGTGTTCGTCAGCGACGGATCCAGGTAGCCGCTCCCGCCGCCGCCTCCACCGGCGGTTTCAGAGAGGCCGCCACTGGCACCTCCACCGCCGCCGTAGAAGCCGCCGCCGCCTCCGCCGGCGCCGCTGAGTCCACTATATGTGGAGCCGTTAAGCGTGAAGTTGGTACTCGTGCCGCCGCTGCCGCCTTTGCCCGGGCCGCCGGATGAGCTCGCCGGGCCGGCGCCCGCCGTCCCGTTACCGGCGCCCATGCCGACCGTCGGTGGCTCGCTTGGTGATCCGGGCGTTCCGCCCGCGCCGCCTCCCGTGGAAGTACCGGGCTGACCGCCGCACATCCCCGCATTTCCCGAGACATGCACCGCGCAGCCGCCAGTCCCGCCGTTGCCGGACCCACCGTCTTCACTCACGGTGCTACCGCCACCGCCCGGCGCGGCGACCAGCAGCCCGGTAGGGCCGTACACAAACGAGCCGCCGCCGCCACCGCCGCCACCAGTCCCATTGCAGTTCGGGCCGCCGCAGATATTGCCGGGAAGCGAGACGGTGCCGGCGCCGCCCGGGCCGCCGCCGCCATAACCGCCGCTCCCGCCGGTCAGACCAGTCGGTGAGCCGCCGGCGCCACCCGCGACCGCGGTCAGCTCCTCGCCCGGTGTGACCGCCAGGAATCCCCCGTCCGCCCCACCCAATCCGCCGGGGGTCCCGTTCGGAATGCCGCCACCGGGTCCGCCGGAGGCAATGACCTGAAGGGTATGAACGCCGCTCGGCACCGTCACCGGATACGTCCCGGGGGCCTGGATCGACAGTGAGCACTGCGTCCCGTTTATCACTGTCCAACCGTTCGGACAGCTCATCGCAAGCGCAACGCGCGGAAACGCGGCGCAGACCACCGTCGTCAACCCGACCGCCACCAGGACCCACAGGCGAGAGTGCGGGGCACCGGCGTGTCGCCAATGCTCGCGCTCGCCCGGTCCAATCGCGCTGCTCGCGCCCACTGGTCCCCACATCGTCAACAACGACGATACAGCCGTCATCCGGGTCAAACAAGCGTAGGAATACGTAGGTTTCCTGCCCGGCCCTCACACCGCCCTCGCAGCCCCACGCGCTCCGTCGCCGCGATCCAAGCCGGCTATCTGCGCGAGCGGCCGACGCCGGGCGTCGAACGTTCTCAGAACCGCGGTGTCTCGCGCGGTGGGCGGCGGCCTTGGCTAGGCGCCGAGCATGACCGGCGCGGCGCGGGCGATCGCCCCCTCGGCCCGGTCATCCCAAGCCGTGATTGGCGGGTAAGCATCGGGGTCGGTCATCACTTCGATCAGCGTGGGATGGTCGGTCCCAAGCGCCCAGCCAAGAGCCGTGGAGAGGTCGTCTGGCCGCTCGACGCGGACTGCATCCATGCCGCAAGCGCCGGCAATGGCCGTGTGATCGACACCACCGAAGTCGACGGCAGTCGTGTGCTGACCGAGTCCAACCAGCTCGGCATGCTTCTGGAAGGCCAGGGTCCCGTTGTTGAGGACGATCACCGTGACCGGCAGCCGCTCCCGGACGGCGGTCTCCAACTCAGACCAGACGTGTCCAAAAGCGCCATCGCCGGTCACGCACACCACCGGAGCGTCTGGACACGCGACCTGTGCTCCCAGGGCCATCGGCAGTCCCCATCCCAAGCCTGCGAGCCCACGCGGCGTCAGGAAGCGCTGACCGGAGCACCGCGCGGACAGATAGTTGCCCACCCAGATCGTGGAGTAGCTGGCATCGGCGACGACGATCGCCTGGTCGACCAACAGACGGTCGAGCTCCGACATCACCCGCTCGGGTCTGATCGGCGACTGGTCGGACTCGGTCACCGACCGAGCCTCCTCTGCGTGCGCGCGGCGCCCACGGGCGATCGTCTCTTCGACTTCGCGTCGGCGCGAGTGCGGCAGCGAGACGCCGAGCGATTTGAGTCCCGCGATCAGGTCCTCGAGCGCCAGCCTCGCATCGCCTACGAGCCGCACCGCCTCGTAGTTGCGGCCGATCTCGGTTCCGTCGACATCGAGGTGAATGATCGTCGCGTCTCGTGGCAGCAGTTCCCAGCCGTCGGTCCCATTCTCATTCGTGCGGGTCCCGACGAGGAGCACTACATCCGCTTCATCAATCATTGATCGCATCGCGCGTGTGGCGCCGCGGATGCCCATGTAGTTGCCCACGACGCCGATCGACAGCGGATTGGTTTCGTCGACGGCACCCTTGCCCATGTTGGTTGTGGCCACGGGAACGCCTGCCAACGCCTGGAGTTCTCCGAGCGCCGCGGCGGCCCCAGCGTGGTGTACGCCGCCGCCGGCAACGACCACCGGGGCGCGAGCGCCGGCGAGTAACTGGGCCGCCTGCACCACGGCCCCCGGGTCGGGGCGGCAGCGGTCAAGTGGGAACTGACCGAGGCTCGCCCGCCGCGCCGACTGGGGAACGGCCGGGGCGAGAAGAACATCTCGCGGAAGTAGCAGCACGGCCGGCCCTGGGCGTCCGGTCGTCGCCGCGATGATCGCCATGTCCAGGTAATCATCGGCCCGGGCAGGATCTTCCAGGCGCCGCGTCCATTTGCTGCACGACGCGAAAAGCCCGAAGTGATCGAACTCCTGGAACGCATTTCGATCGCGGTTTCCGACCGGGACGTCCTGAACCAGCGCCAGGATCGGGATCGAGACCTTTGTTGCTTCGGCCAGCGGCGGAACGAGGAGCGTCGCCGCTGGTCCGTTCTGGGCAGCCACGACACCGATTCGATGAGAGATGCGGGCGAAGCCGTCGGCCATCGCGCCACCGGCGTTCTCGGTGCGATATTCGAGCTGGCGGATCCCCAGCTTCTCACTGGCCAACAACAGCGGGGACGGAAGGCTTTGCCCGAAAATCGTCCCGACCTCGTGCCGACGCAGTCCAAGCGCCAGCGCGTCTGCCACGGTCGGCGTCATGCCTTGCAATGTAATCCCTGGACGCGATCCATGTCTACGAGATCGCAACACCGGGAGCGGCCGTCGCCGGCCGCCGGGTCACTCGATCCATCCATTCTGCAACTGCCAGTTATTGAAGTTGAACCCGGCGCCAGAGGACAGGCCACGGACGTTCTGGGCAGCAGCATCCACAAACGGGAACGCGCTCCACCAGAGGTAACCGCCCTCATTGAACTGCGCCTCTTGGGCGGTATGCCACTTCTGATCTGCGAGGGATGGGTTGACCTCCTGGATCGCCGCGTCAATGACTGCGTTGCGCGCGTCTCCCTGCGGACCCTCTGACCAGTGCGTGTCCGGATACGGAGCGCCCTTCGTCAGCTCGGCGCGGTAGACGCCGGTCAAGCTCGAATTGGCCTCATTGATCTCGTAGCCGAAGTAGCGGGTCAGGAAGCCGCCTGCCGGTCCAAAGTACGTGGATGGGCTGGTCGTCTGCACCGCCACCTTTACTCCCGCGGCGGGAGCCTGCTCCGCCAGGATCGTGGCGGACTCGACCTGCCCTGGGTAGACCTCCGCAGTTTGGAGCGTAAACGTGTGCCCGAGCACGCCGGCCGCCTTGAACAGGGACTTGGCCTGTTCGACGTCCTGAGTGCGCTTTAGCGAGGTCGCGTAATACTGCGACCCGTAGCCAGGCATGTCATAGATCGGCACTCCGAACCCGTTGAGCGCACTCTCGATCATCGCCTGCCGATTCACGAGAGTCTTGAACCCCAGCCGTACCCGGTTGTCCGCGAACGGTCCCTTGTCGGTTCGCATGCACATCCCGAACGTTTGCGCGGCAGGCGGGCTCTCGAGGATCTGCATCTGCTTCGATGCGAGTTGCGCGCGGGCTGTAGAAAGCGAAACAGACGGAAGCAGGTTGATGACGCCGCCGAGCAACGAGTTGACCAACGAGGTTTCGTCCGTGAATGTCGAATCGACGATCAACTCATCGACGTACGGCTTGCCGTGTTGCCAGTAGTTCCGATTCGCGGTAAAGACGCTCCGCTTGCCGGCCGTGAATGAGACGTACTTGAAAGGTCCCGTACCGATCGGGTGTGCCTGAACGCTCTTTTCGGTGGATCCCGCGGGAACGATCAGGGCGCCGAAAAAGGTAAACAGGGTCGGGAACTGTGCGACTGGCTTATGAAGCGGGACCTCGACCGCAAGCCGTCCCACCTTGCGCACCTGCGCGGGATCGAAAAGCCCGGCGAGGCCGCCGTAGACGCTGTTGGTCGGCTTAGACCAAACAGACTGAAAGTTGTAGACGACATCATCAGCCGTGAAGGGCTTGCCGTCGTGCCAGGTGACGCCGTCGCGAAGATGGAAGGTCCACTTCGTCGCATCGGAATTCGGCTCAGCTGACGTGGCCAGGGCGGGGGCGAGGGGATAGACGTTGACACCGGGATAGAACAACGGCTCAAAGAGCGCGTAAGTTCGCACCCAGTCAGGGTTGACATACGCGAGGCCGGGAAAGACGGTTTCGGCGGTTCCGTTGCTGATCACGCCTACGGTGAACGTGCCCCCCTGCTTCGGCGTCCCGCCGGGCAGTGCAGTGAGTCCATGTGGCCCGGCCACGGCCGCCGTCTGTGTGCCGCTGGACGAGCTGCTCCCGCCGCATGCCGCGAGCAAGCTTGCACCCAAGGTGGCGGCCCCACCAAGCTGCGCGCCGCGGGCGACGAGATCTCGGCGCGTGAGCCCCGAATCGGAGGCACCGCCCAGTGCGAGGCTGTCGTTTTCGGTACGCATGGACACACTCCTCGTTTGACGCGCTTGCTGATCGAACTAAGCGAGCGAAAACTGATGACCAGCGTTCGCTGGGAGAAAGCGTCGGGGATCACCAACTAGACGCTGCCTACAGGAGGCGCTACCACTCCTCTCTCTTCCGAAATGAGTGTCGCCCTTCGCTACCAACGCTGCGGCAACCTCTCCCGACGGCGACCCGCGAGCCTGCCTGAGCGGACCGCCAAAACAGAACCATGTGAATGAGCGCTAAGTCTAGGCGAGCCGGTCAAACGGTGTCAAGGAGAATGTCTTCGGGCCCGGCGGTCGGGCGCTGCCTAGCTCGGTCAATTGGCGCGCGGTCAGGCGCGACGCAATTGGCGCGCGGTCGCGCGCGACGGGGAGCCCGCGCGGCGGGACCTCGCCGGTCGGCCGGCGTAGCATCAATCGACGGGGCCACGATGCGCCGTGGTGGCGGCGCCAGCACTGAGCTGTCAATCTATGCCGGGGACATCATCAAGGCAAACCTTGAAGACATGGCATTTGACAACGGCGTACCTGCTCCTGCGGACCAAGGCCGTGCAGGGTATAGCGGCGCCCGGGTTGGCTAGCCGAGCTGTCGGCACTCGATGAGTTCGACTACCGCCATTCGCCAGGTTCCGGGGCCGGTGCGTCGCGCCGTGCTCGAGCGACGGGCGAACATATTGGCGGAGGTCGCAGAGCACCGGCACTTCACCAGCGATGGTGAGGACAACACGCATGATCGCGTTCTCCACGCAGCGGTGCCGCTGTTCGCCCGCCGTGGTTTCGATGCTTGTACGGTGCGTGACCTGGCATCTGAGGTTGGCCTCACCTCGCCGGCGCTGTACAACCATTTCTCCTCCAAGCGCCAGATCTTTGTGGAGGCCATGTGGCTCAGTCTCGGCAGCTTCCTGCAAAGCGTGCTCGAGCCGTTGCAGGACGAGCAGCCGGAGCGGTGGCTGGAGCAGATCGTTCGCCGCCACACGCTCCGGCAGCTCGAGTATCAGGAGGAGGCCACCGCCAATGATCTCCTGATGCAGCACGAGCAACTCGCACACACGATGAACGCGGGTGAGTACCAGGCCCTCGCCGGAGTCGAGCGCGAGTACGCTCGATTGATCAGAGAGTTGACACGATGGGCATCACGGACTAGGTCGGCCGACCGGGCAATGGTCGACGGGTTTGCGATCATCGCGATGTGCGAGCGCGTCAACATCTGGTACCGGCCTAGCGGGCACCTGTCGCCAGGAGAGGTGGCGGATCTCACCTGGGCAGCGGCCCAACGCCTACTGGGGATCACGTAGGAACTTGCGCCCGCACGTGTAGCGGGCCATGCGCGCGAGATCGATCATCTCGGCCCGAAGAGTCGGCGCAGTCGCTACGCCCGGCCAACCATTTCCGCGAACGCCTCGGAGTGCGCGGAAACGACCTTGTCGATGTCAGCTTCGGAATGGCTGGCACTGAGTAGGAGCCCACCACGAGCAAACGTGTGGACGCCCCTGCGAAGCACCCGATGGGACAGCTCGGCCAGGCGGTCGCCGTCCGAGGACAGGGCCTCCTGATAGGTCCGCGGTGGCCGCTCTAGGCCCCACGACATCGACAAGACGGAGCCGACTCGATTGACCGCCACCGGTGCGCCGCTGGATTGTGCGGCCAGCTCGAGACCTGTCTGCAAGCGCGAGCCCATCCGATCGAGGTGACCATAGAGTTCGTCGCCCCCGGCGCGGATCTCACCGAGCGTGGCCAGAGCGGCCGCAACGCTGATCGGGTTTCCGTTATAGGTGCCGGCGTGACGCACCTCGCCAGTCGTGGCCGACGCCATCGCCTCCACGCTCCCGACGACGGCAGATGCGGGAAGACCGGATGCGATCGCCTTTCCGAGCACCGTCATGTCGGGCGTGACCCCGAAAAGCTCCTGCGCTCCGCCGGCTGCGAGGCGGAAGCCGCAGACCACTTCGTCGAAAATCAGCAGGGCCCCATGGGCGGCACACAGATCTTGAACCGCAGTGAGGTATCCGATCTCAGGGGCCAAGCACCCGAACAGGGGGACAGGCTCCATGATTACCGCCGCCACCCCGCCAGGGTGGGCGTCCAGGGTGGCGGCCAGGGCCTCCAGGTTGTGCCAGTGAGTTACGACCACGTCGGGTGGCGGCGCTTCGCCCGGCACGGAGGGAACGCCGGCACCGTACGGCCGATCGTGGAGGGCGTTCGTGCCTGGACCGCTGACGTAGATGTTGGCGATCGAGCCGTGGTACTGGCCCTCAAACTTGATTACGGTCTGCCGGCCGGTGGTCGCACGCGCGATTCGCAGTGCCGCATGTACTGCCTCGCTGCCACTCGTCGAGAACACGACCATCTCTGCCGAGGGCACCATCTCGACGATCCGCTCTGCCAGTTCGGCCTCTCCCTCGTGCTGGGCGGCGTAGATGAGTCCATTCTCGATCCGCTCGACGACGGCATTGACCACCGCCGGCGGGCTATGGCCGAGAATCGCCGGACCGAGGCCGAGGACGCAATCCACATACTCATTGCCGTCCACATCCCAAAAATGGCTGCCGCTCGCTCGCGTCAGCGCGATCGGTTGCTGGCGCAGGCGAAGCGCCGATCCAACTCCACGCGCCAGCACCTGCTCGGCGCGACTCATGTAGATCCGAGACTGCTCAAAGCGATCGGCATCCGAGGACGCGGTGCTCGGGGTCGAAAGCTCGGTCGTCCGTTCAGCGTCAAGCAAAGCGATCGCAATGTTAACGAACGCTCGCTTACCGGACAACTGCCGGCATCGTCCTACTTCAGGACACCAAAGCCCGGGTCTGATCTTGTTGGCTGCGACGGTTGTGGAGGGCAACGCGGTCCGGGAGGCTCAGGCTCTGTCGTAAGAACTCGATACGGAGGAGAGAGCTGATGAGTCGGCTAGCGGGTCGGATTGCGGTGGTGACCGGTGGCGCGAGCGGCCAGGGGCGAGCAGCTTCGCTGGCGGCGGCGCGTGAGGGGGCGGCGGTGGCCGTACTGGATCTGAATGAGGCAGGAGCGCTCGATACGGCATCGGCGATCGAGTCCGAAGGAGGCAAGGCCGTCGGGCTTCAGGTCGACGTCGCGGATGAGGACTCGGTCGTCAAGGCGTTCGCGAACGTGGACGAGTCGCTCGGTGCCGCCGACTGCGGCTTGAACTTCGCTGGGATAGTCGAGCTCAACGAAGTGGCTGAGACCCCACTCGATCAGTACGAGCGGATCATGGGCATCAACGTACGGGGAGTGTGGCTGTGCTCCAAGGAGGTGATCAAGCGCGCCCTCGCCCGCAAGCAGCCCGCAACGATCGTGAACATCGCCTCGGTCAACGCGTTCTTCATGGAACCGAATATCTCGGTCTACTGCGCTTCCAAGGGCGCCGTCTATGCCCTCTCGCGCGCGATGGCCTTCGACCACGCCAAGGATGGGATTCGGGTCAACTGCATTTGTCCCGGGGCGATCGACACCAACATGATGGCCCCGTTTCTTGCTGATGAGGACGCGCGCAGGCAGACGGCCGAGGCACATGCAGTCAAGAGGCTGGGACAGCCCGAAGAGATTGCGGCCACCGCTGTGTTTCTCTCCTCCGATGAGGCCAGTTTCATTCACGGCGCGGCGATCGTCGCCGATGGGGGAGTGAGCATCGGTATCGGGTGAGCGCTCGCAGCCAGAATGCCGCTTGCCGGCCCGTCACGCCTGATCGCGCGGGTAGTAGTTTGCTCACGTCAGCTCATGAGAGGAACGCGATAACTGGTGCCGGCAATTCTCGGGATCGACATCGGTACGACGGCGACGAAGGCGGTCCTGCTTGACCCAACTGCCGGTGTGATCGCCGAGCGGGAGCGGGAGGCGCGATTGATCAGCCGTCAAGCCGGCTGGGCCGAGGAGGACGCGCAGCTCTGGTGGGAGAACGTTTGCGCACTAGCTCGCGAGCTAGCGAGCGAAGGCCAAGTCGCGGCTGTTGCAGTCACCGGCATGGTTCCCTGCATTGTCCTCACCGACGTCGGTGGTGAGCCAGTCCGCCTGTCGATTCAGCAAAACGATGCCAGGGCGGTAGCCGAAATAGAGGAGCTGCGAGCGCGGCTTGGCGACAGTCGGATCCTCCAGCGCACGGGATCAGCCATCACCCAGCAGTCGATCCCGCCGAAGCTGCTGTGGTTGGCACGTCACGAGCCGGACGTGTGGGCGCGCGCTGCACTCCTGCAGGGCTCGTATGACTTCATCGTGACCCGTCTGACCGGTCGAACGAGCGTCGAGGCGAACTGGGCACTCGAGAGTGGCATGTACGATCTGGAGACACGGGCATGGGCCGGTGACGTCCTTGCCGCCGCGGAGATTCCCGTGTCACTGTTGCCGGCCGTGCGCCAGCCGTCGGACATCATCGGCGTGGTAACTGCAGCCGCCGCAACCGCAACTGGGCTCCCGGAGGGTGTGCCTGTGATCGCCGGGGCCGCGGACCACGTCTCGGCGGCGTTCGCGGCTGGGGCGATCGATGACGGTGACATGCTGATCAAGCTCGGTGGCGCAGGCGACATCCTCATGGCCACCGACGCCCCGCTGATCGATGAGCGCCTGTTCCTCGATCTGCACGTCATCCCGGGGAGATACATGCCGAATGGCTGTATGGCGACAAGCGGCAGCCTCGTGCGGTGGTTTCAGCGGGAGCTCGCGGACGGGCGCGACCTCGCCGACCTCGACGCCGAAGCCGCTGCTGTGCAAGCCGGGGCAGACGGCGTGGTAGCGCTGCCGTACTTCCTGGGCGAGAAGACTCCGGTGCACGACCCAGGCGCGAGGGGCGCGTTTGTCGGCCTGCACCTTGGCCACACACGCGCGCACCTGTACCGCGCCGTGCTCGAAAGCATTGCCTACGCGTTCCGTCACCACGTCGAAGTGTTCAGCGAGCTAGGCCACGCTCCGCGACGGATCCGGGTCAGCGACGGCGGGTCCAAGTCTGCGACGTGGACCCAGATCATCGCCGATGTACTGGATATGCCGCTCGAGATCGTCGGCGGACTCGGTGGGGCCGCCGTTGGCGCCGCGTTCGTGGCCGGTATCGCCAGCGGAGCGCTCGATGACTGGCGCGAGATCGAGCGATATACCAGAGTCGCTGCCACTGTCCAACCGCGCCCGTGCGACGCATACGAGCATGGCTATCGCGCATATCGAGCTCTGTACCCCGCGATCAAGGAGGTCATAGGTTGAGCGCCCTAATCACCGGAGCCGCGACCGGAATCGGTGCGGCAATCGCCGAAGCTCTCGTCCAGGCAGGTCACAAGGTCGCAGTCACCGATGTCGATGAGATCGCCGCGCGCGCCAAGGCGGAGGCGGTCGGCGCTCTCGGAGTGGGTCTCGACGTCCTCGATCGGGGTTCGATCAAGCAGGCCGCCGACACGACCGAGCGCGAGCTCGGTCCGCTCGACGTCTGGGTATCGAATGCCGGCGTCTCGAGTATGGCCGCGTTCGTCGACGTCAGCGAGGAGGCCTGGGATCACAACATGGACGTCAACGCCAAGGGCGTATTCCTGTGTGGCCAGGAGGCCGCTCGCCGACTGATCCAAAACGGCGGCGGCGCGATCGTCAACACGGCCTCGATGGCGGGTAAGCGAGGAGCAACCCCGTTCCTCTCCCACTACGTGGCATCGAAGTTCGCGGTCGTGGGGCTGACTCAGGCAATGGCGGCCGAGCTGGCTCGGTTCCAGATTCGGGTGAATTGCGTGTGTCCGGGGTACGTCGCCACGGGCATGCAGGAGCGCGAGCTTCGATGGGAGGCGGAGCTCCGCGGCCTCAGCGTCGATGAAGTCCGGGGCATGTATCTGGCGGACACACCGCTTGGCCGACTGGAGGCAGCCGCCGACGTCGCGTCGAGCGTCGTCTTTCTCGCGAGCCCGGCATCGGCATTCATCACCGGAGAGGCACTCGCCGTCAACGGGGGCTCCTTCATGGATTAACGCGGGGACGCGCACAGTCGCGTCCAATCGGAGATTCTTAGCGTCTATTGACCTATGAACAGGAGCCGGAATGGATGCACTGCAGCGCATCTTCAACGTTGAGAAGCCCTTGATTGCGATGTGCCACCTACCGGCGCTGCCCGGACGACCGAAATACGACGCGACGGCTGGAATGACGCCGATCGTCGACAGCCTCAGGCACGACATAGAGGCTCTCCAGGCAGCCGGTGTCGACGGCTTGCTGTTCTGCAACGAGAACGACCTTCCATATCAGCTGACGGTCGGACCGGAGATTGCTGCGGCAATGGCAGCCGCGGTTGTCGAGGTACGGCCCGAGGTGGAGCTGCCGTTCGGAGTGAACATTCTGTGGGACGCGAAGGCGAGCCTCGCCGTGGCCGCCGCGGTCGGCGCTTCGTTCGTCCGCGAGGTCTTCACGGGCGTGTTCGAGAGCGACATGGGTTTGTTCTCTCCATCGCTGGGCGACCTGGCGGCCTACCGCCACGCGATCGGCGCGGATCACGTCGCCCTGTTCGCGAACATAACCCCCGAGTTCAGCCGTTCGATCAGCGACCGGCCGGTAGCGGACCGCGCGCGCGGCGCCTCCTACATGGGGCTGGACGCGCTGCTGATCAGCGGCGTCCAGGCGGGCGTGGCCGCCGGGTCCGGCGACCTGAAGGCAGCCAAAGCGGCTGTTGGGGGCACGCCCGTGATCGCGAACACCGGCGTCAATCTCGAAAACGTGGCCGAGCTGCTCGAAATTGCCGACGGCGCGATCGTCGGCACCAGCTTGAAGCTCGACGGCTCAACATGGAACCCAGTCGATCCATCTCGAGCCCGAGAAATGGTCGAACGTGTCCGGGCCGCGCGGGTGTAGTAGGCCGAGGCCTACTACGCCTTCTGGAAGCTGTTCTTCATCACGACCTTGCCGTCGCGGAACAGGTAGAGATCGCAACCGTGGAACCCGGCGTCCTCACCGTCCTGCGTCTTCGCGACGAAGCGCCACTCGCTGTATCCCTGATCGCCGGCGAACTCCCGGCGGATGGGCTCGAAGCGCGCCTCAGGATAGGTCTCGATGAAGTCAACCAGCGCGTTCGCGGCCGCCTCCGGGCCTCGATACTCGGTGCCACCAATGTGCGAAATCCAGACGCCATCGTCGGCGAAGAAGCTCTTTACAGCCTCGCGGTCCCGACTAACCAGGGCTGCGCCGAGCGCCGCGGAGATCTCCTGACCTGACATGCCCGTTGCCGTCGCCGCTTCGCTCGTTGCCATGGTTCGTCGCTCCTTAAGTGGTTGGGAAGCGGATACGCCTCGAGCCATGAGCCAGCATCGCGCGCGCAGCCGCACGTAGATACTCCCGCCCCCCGGCAACGCATCGAAGTGTGCCGAGCTCAAAACTCTCAGCTGGCTCTATGCGTTCGTACAACAGCGGCGGGCGCCGGCCCAGCATCGAGATTCGCCGATCCGGCCCTGAGAATGCGCGGCGCGGTGATACTGTGGCCGCTGCCCATGATGGTCTGGCCGCGTCCGCTCCTCCCGCTCGCCCTCCTCGTAGCAATCGGCGCGATGACGGCGATCAGCGCCGTCGCCCGCACGACGCGCGGACCCCTGACCGGAACCTGGAGCGGCTACATCGTCGGTCAGGCCGGCAGTCATGTGAAACGTCGGCACATCGTGATCGTCGTGAACGCCGGAGAGACTGGGGGCAGCTGGAAGCTCAGCTCCAGGTGTCACGGTCCGTTGACGCTCGACAGCATCTCGAACGGCTACCACCACTACCTCCGTAAGCTCGGGCCAGGAGTGACGTGCGCCGGCGGCGACGTCGACTGCCTCAAGCGCGCCGGCGCGAACGTGTATGACGCCGTCACATCGCACCTCGGCGGTGAGTACGACGCGAGCGGCACGCTGCATCGCGTCCGGCATAGCTAACGCCCAAGAGCAGGAACGCTCGCACCTGCTTCACGGAGCCGGTAGCTAAGCTCGTTCCAATGCCAGAGCACACGAGTTCGACCGTGTCGGGGAGGTTCAGCCCGACGTTGTCCGCGTCGCAGATCGCGACTCTGGCGCAGGTGGGTGAGGAGCGCACCGCGAACGTCGGCGACGTGCTCTACGGGGTCGGTGATCGGCGCTACCCGTTCATCGTGATCCGCGAGGGCGAGGCCGTGATTCGGGACGGGGCCGGCAACGAGATCGCCCGGCACGGGGCGTCGGGCTTTCTCGGCGAGCTCAACCTTCTGTCCGGGCAGACCGTGTTCGTGACGGCCGTAGTGACCGAGCCGCTGCGCTACATCGCGGTCGAGCGCGAGACGCTGCGGTCGCTGCTGTTCGAGGATGGGGCGCTGAGCGATCTCGTGCTGGCGGCGTTCATCGCCCGCCGCGAGGCGCTGCAGACCGTCCGGGGAATCGGTCTCGAGATCGTTGGTCCGCACTCCTCGAACGCCACCATGGAACTACTGGGCTTCGCGCGGAGCAACCGTCTGCCGTTCAGCTGGCGTGACCCCGGGCGCGGCGACGATCCCGCTGCAGCTGAGCTCGTGGCTGGCCTCGACGAGGCGAGCCTGCCGCTGGTGAGGCTGCCGGGTGGCGTCGAGCTCCGCAACCCGTCGGCCGGGCAGGTCTCGCGCGCGCTGGGGATCGGGCTCGAGCTGGCGCCCCGGGAGGAGGTCGACCTGCTCGTGGTCGGCGCCGGCCCCGCCGGCTTGGGCGCCGCCGTGTACGGCGCGTCGGAGGGCCTCGACACGCTGGTGGTCGACAGCACCGGACTCGGCGGGCAGGCGGGCGCATCCCGGCGGATCGAGAACTACCTCGGCTTCCCGGCCGGTATCACCGGCAACGAGCTGACCAGCCGCGCCGTGACCCAGGCGCGGAAGTTCAACGCGCGCTTCGCAACGCCATACCGCGTGCTGTCACTCGAAGCGGGGAACGGACGCCATCTGGTGCGCCTCGAGGAGGGTCACGAAATCGCCGCGCGCGCGGTGGTTCTGGCCACTGGGGCGCAGTACCGGCGGCTGCCGGTTGATCGGCTCGCGGAGTACGAGGGAATCAGCGTCTTCTACGCCGCCGGCCCGCCGGAGGCGCAGCTGTGCGGCGCTGCGCGAGTGGCTGTCGTGGGCGGGGGAAATTCGGCAGGCCAGGCCGCCGTCTGGCTCGCTCGCGGTGGCGCGCTCGTGACCCTGCTCCACCGCCGGGCCGATCTGCGCGAGACGATGTCCGACTACCTCATTCGCGAACTCGAGCGCTACGGCGTCGCGGTCCGCGACCGCAGCGAGATCGCCGCACTACACGGAGCGGATGGGCGGGTGCAAGCGGTCACGCTCACCACCGGCGAGCGGCTGGCGTTCTCATTCCTGTTCTTGTTCCTGGGCGCGCTGCCGTGCACGGAGTGGCTCGACGACGCCATCGAGCGCGACGAGAAAGGCTTCATCCTCGCCGGCCCGGCCGCGGACGCCGACAATCTGCTCGAGACCAGCGTTCCGGGCGTCTTCACCGCCGGCGACGTCCGCGCAGGCTCGACCAAACGGTGCGCCACCGCCGTCGGCGAGGGGGCGATGGCGGTCCAGTTCGTGCACGCGCACCTCGCGGCCCACTGACAGCTGACGAACGTGGACCGCGGCCCGCGCAACACCCCGGCACACCCTTCCGCGTATAGCTTCCCTCGACCTTCCCACCCCAGGAGAACGGAGACGGCAAATGAGTAGCTGCACCCACCTCGACACCATCACCGTGCTCGAGCTACCTGAAAGCGTCGCGGGCTGCGAGGACTGCCTGCGGGAAGGCGGCGTCTGGCTGCATCTGCGCATCTGCCTGGAATGTGGCCACGTTGGGTGCTGCGATGACTCGCCCAACCGTCACGCCACCGCCCACTACCACTCGAGTGGGCATCCGATCATCCGCTCGCTGGAGCCGGGCGAGGACTGGAGCTGGTGCTACATCGACGAAGTCGGGATGGTGATCGACGGCATCCGCGGGCATACCCGCATCCCGCCGTCGCCGATGCTCGCCGGATGACCTGCGATGCCGACCAATCCCCCTCCCGTAACCCTGTTCGAGGTCGCCAAGCGCGCAATCGAGGTCAGTGACCCCTCGGACTCCGATCCGCGGCTGGGCGAGCTGCTGGCGCAGTTCGAGGACGCGGACGAGCCCGTTACCGCGATCCAGAACCTCGAGGAGCGGGTGGCGATCGCCGTCGAAGGCGTCGATGCCGAGATCGAGGACCCAGCTGTCTCGATGGCGGCTGCGGCGATCCTGTACCTCGCCCACCGCCGGCGCGAGCTTGGCGATGACCCGGACGAGATCCTTCGCCTGGTGGCGCGGGCCGAGTGGAAGGGCGATCCCCCCGCGAGCGTGCGCGACTGGCTGGCCGACCGCGGCGTCGACATCTGACCGCCGGCTGGAGCTCGGTCTCCGCGATCAGGTCAGCGCCCTCGATCACGAGTAGATCACCTGACGGGAGGAGGTGATCCTTCGGCGCTGGCGAGTAGACCCGGGTCCCATTCGCAAACGGTGCAGGCATGGTGAAAGGCCGAGTGCGCGAAGTCGAGCGCGGCTTGGTGCGGGTCAGGCGTGGAGCAGATGTCGTCCCAATCGAGGACGTATTCCCCGAGCGTGTCGTCCCAGCGCCCCGCGGAGAGTCGAGCGCCGGCGAAACCGCTGGGAGCCGGATGCGCATAGGCGTAGAACGCGGCTTTGGCGTAGCGCGTGTCCCCAGGCCACCAGCCCACCGCGACCTCCTGAGCATCCATCGCGTTGCGCATGATGAAGTCTGCAGAGGGCGGGTCGGCGGGTGAGCCAGAGAACAGGTTTACCGCGAGATCGAAAGACCCCCACCATGCGTTGACCGGCGTCGAACGGCCCCGATATGGAGCGCGGAATTCGGCGAGGACTAGCGCGGCGTGGGTGGCGGCCGTGAAGTACGAGCCGACCGCCTCGGCGTCATAGCTCGCGTGCTCGTCGTCCTTGTCGAGCGGCATCGTCCACGACACCTCCTGGGGAGTCAGGTCGATCTCCAGCGGACCGACTAGCGAGCGGGTGGCACCGAGGAGCTCTCGCGTGACCTCGCCGACCGGGCGGTTCGGCTTCAGCGCGACGCGTTGCACGCGGCCGTCGCTGTGCTCGAGGAACGCTTCGTGCACGTGTAGGTCAAGCCCGGCCACGAGCGCGCCGGAGCGATCGGGTGCGGGCAGCGGGAGCGTCTCCCAGCCGCGCGCGGTCAGTCTCAGTGCGGCGTGTTGGAGCTGGGGCTCAGGCGGTGCCAGCGCTACCGCCAGCTTGCCAAGAACCTGTGTGTGTGCGTGCAGCGTGTCGCAGGTCGTGCTCCATTCCGTGTAGTCGAGCGAAGGCCAGGAGTGCTGGGCTTGTCGACCCGGTGCTGCTGATGGGTTGCTCGAGGCACGCTCGGTCATCGGTCACCGCCAGTCTTGGTTTGCATCGGCTCAGTGATTCTGCACGGTCAGCTCGCTTCCGACGTCGCAGCCACGAACCCGCTTGCCCGCACCGGTCCGAGCCCCACGCGGAGCATGATCCCGCGGGAGCTTTTTAGCTGGCGATTCAGCTGACTTGTGCGGGGCCTCACGGCTAGCGTGCGCACCTTGGGTGCTGCGCTCGCACTCGGTTCAGCGCTGAGTTACGGGATCTCCGACTTTCTCGGGGGATCCAGCTCGCGCCGAATCGGCTCGGTGCAGTTCACCTTTATCTCGCAGGTCATCGGGCTGCTGCTCTCAGTGGTGTGGGTTGCCTCCAGCGGCGACCGGGCGCCGGGGGCGGGAGCGGTGTTCGCGGCCGCCGGGGCCGGTGTGGCCATCACCGTCGCACTCGGTGCCTTCTTTCAGGCGATGGTCGTCGGCAAGATGAGCGTCGTCGCTCCGGTCGCCGCGACCGGCGCCGTGATCCCGGTTGCCGCCGGGGTCGTTGGCGGTGACCGTTTGAGCGTTTGGCAAGCGGTGGGAATGGCTGCCGCGGTAATCGGGGTCGTGTTCGCAGCACGTGCGCCCGCGGAGGGGCCGGTGAGGCGTGGGGAGTCCGGCGTGTGGTTGGCTCTGCTGGCTGCTGTCGGTTCCGGGTGCTTCATGTGGTGGATGGCCCCGGCCAGCCGTGCGGGCGTACCCTGGGCGACGCTCGTCTGCCGTGTGATTCCGGTGTTTGTGCTGGGCGGCATAGCCGCAACCCGACGCGTGTCGTTGCGCCCGATGCTACGAGGCAATACCGGCAGGATGGTCCTCGCTGGGGCGTTGTCTGCGTTTGGCGGCGCGGCCTTCTATGCACTTGCTACGCGCCACGGTCAACTCGCGACGGTGTCCGTCCTGGGTTCGCTGTATCCGGCCGTCACGGTGTTGCTGGCCGAGCGCGTCCTTCACGAGCGAATTCGCCGATCTCAACTGATTGGCATCGTGGGTGTGTTGTGCGGCGTAGTTCTGCTCTCGACGTAGCGCGAGCTATGTCGCCCCGGGAACGATGTCGCGTCCAAGGCTTGAGGTCGGCGTTCATCGCCGGAAAACGTCTGGGTGGCGCTGTCAAGCGCTAACGTCGCCAGCGATCATGCACGCCCTCGATCGAGACCTCACAAGGCGCGCGCTGTTGGTGCGCGGGGCCGGGGCGCTCGCTGGAGCCAGGGTCGCCGGGGGGTTGTGGGCAGCGACGAGCGCCAGCGCTGCGACGCCGTCCGGCCGAGGGTGGTACGTGCCGGCCGACCACCGAGCTCACTCGCGAACGTGGATGGCGTGGCCGGCACGACGAGACGTCTGGGGCAACCTCCTCGGGAGAGTCCGCTCAGACGTCGCCCGAGTCGCCCGCGCGATCGCACACTATGAGCCGGTCTCGATGGTCGCCCGTCCGGATCAGGCCGCCGGCGCGGCGGCGGCGTGCGGGCCGGGCGTCGACATCGTGCAGCTGGTCAACGATGACCTGTGGATGCGCGACATGGGTCCGATCTTCCTCGTCAATGACAGCGGCGGTCTGGCGGGCCTCGATCTCAACTTCAACGGCTGGGGGCACAAGCAGGTTCACCACAACGACGCGAAGATCGCAGGCGAGGTCCTCAGCCTGCTCGGGGTACCGAGGTTCGTCGCGCCGTTCGTTTCTGAAGGCGGCGCGCTTGAGGTTGACGGCGAGGGAACCGTGATGGCAACCGAGAGTTCGATCATCAACGCCAACCGCAACCCCGGCAAGTCCAAGGAGCGGCTGACCGGGGAGATCCTGGCGTACCTCGGCGCGCGCAAGATGCTCTGGGTCCCAGGTCTCAAAGGGCACGACATCACCGATGACCACATCGACGGGCTCGCCAGATTCGTCAAGCCCGCAAGAGTCGTCGTGGACCAGCCGGCAGATCCGAACGCGACCGACGTGTGGGCCAAGTCTGAGCGACAGGCGCTGAGGATCCTGCGACGCTCCAAGGATGCGGTTCACAGACCCCTGCACTGCCTGATCTCGAGAGAGTCGAGCACGATCCCGCCGGGTCAAGATCAGAACACGTTTGTCAACGTCTATGTCAACTGGTATGTCTGCAACGGGGCGGTACTGATCCCGGCCTTCGACGACCGCGACGCGGACGCAGCGGCGAAAACGCTAGCGCGCGAGCTCTACCCCGATCGAGACATCGTCCAGCTGCGCATCGACACGCTCGCAGCAGGCGGCGGCGGGATTCATTGCATTACCCAACAGCAACCAGTACCCACACGCGCGCGGCGACACTCGCGGCGGCCGACCACGGAAGCTGGCGCCGCGGGCTGAGAGAAGCGACCAGACCCGCTCGAGGCACCGCCCGTCCGCCGGAGGGCAGAAGCGACGACATCGCGAGTGCACGAGCTCCGTTGCGGCCTATCCTTCGGCCAGGACCGCCGCGCACTGGCGAGAGCTGCTCGAAGAGGTGGAGGACGTCGCGTGGGCCGGGGCCCGATTGCGTTCGAGCACGAGCTTGCGCCCTTCCCGGGCCGTTCGCGCAGACCGCGAAATCGGCGATCCGCGGCCAGCGTCGTTTGCTACGGTCGCTGGAGTGTCAGCGGTTCAATATCTCGGGCTGCAGGCCAGCATCATGGGGATTGGCATGGCGCTCGCGCCGTTGCTTCAGGTGCGTCGCATCCTTGTGCGCCGCCACGCCGGCGACATCAGCCAGATGTTCATGTGGGTGATCGTCGTCGGCGCTGCGTGCTGGACGGCGTACGGGCTGGTCAAACCCGACTGGTATCTGGCTGTCCCGAACCTGGTCGCTGTGTTCACCAATCTCGGAACCGTGCTCCTGGCTCGCCATTTCGTCCGCCTAGCGACGTTAGACCCAGGTTCGCCGCAGCCTGAGCTGGCCTAGCCGTAACGCCCGGGCGCCCTCAGCCGCCTACGCCGTCGCGGGCTAGCGACCCCGCAGCAGTTATCCGGCAACGGCTTGTCCGCCGCCGAATCCCGGGCTGCGCGCGAAGAACGCCGCTTCGGCCTCGCCCAGCGGCGTCGCCGGCGGTGCGGCGTGCAGGTACTCCGCGGCAATCGCCCCCCAGTCCGCGCCGGCCCGCAGCTGCCCGAGAACGATCGCGACGATGCCGTGCATGCGCCGGATCAGGATCGCATCCGGCGGCATCGTGAACTGGTTGACCTGAGCCCGGATCGCGGTCCGCTGCTCAGCGTCGGGACGCTCCCGGTCGCGTTCGCCGCGGGCATCCTCACGCGAGAAACGGCGCGGACCCGGCACCGCATACCACTTGATCGCACGGCGCATGAGTTTGAGTGCGAACTCGGCGTCAACCGCGTCTGCGCGATCGGCGGGCAGGTACCCGCCGGCGATCAGACTGGCCTTCAGGGCTGCCGCGTCGCGCTCACGGGCCGCGAGCGCGATCGCGCGCTCGTGGGCGACGCGGGCCTCGCCGACATCGCGTAGGAGGCCGAAGTCCAGGAAACACACCTGGCCATCGGGGCGCAGCAGATAGTTACCCGGGTGCGGGTCTCCGAGGGCGATCCGGCTGCGATAGGCCAGGCCGAAGTAGAACCGGAAGACGATCTCGCCATAGCGGTCCCGCTCGGCCTCATCCCCACGGCGCACGGCCTCGAACCGCTCGCCCTCGATGTACTCGGACACGAGCACGCGCGTGGTCGAGAGCTCCGTGTCGACGCGCGGGATGCGGATGAACGGGTGGCCGCGCATCAGCCGCTCGATCCGGCGCTGATTCTGGGCCTCCAGCTCATAGTCGAGCTCTTCCCCGATTCGCTCACGCATCTCGGCGGCCAGCGCCTTGGCGTCGAGGCCTGGCGCAAGCCGCTTGACGAGCGGCAGCAGCATCATCGCGTTGCGCAGATCGGTCTCGACCGCCTCGGCAACGCCCGGGTACTGGACCTTGGCGACCACCTCGCGGCCGTCAACGGTTCTCGCGCGATGGACCTGGCCGATCGAGGCGGCCGCGAAGGCACGTTCGTCGAAGTCGGCGAAGACGGTGTGCAGAGGAGCCCCGAACTCCTTGCGCATCATCTTCTCCAGTCGCGGGAATGGGACCGGAGGCACGCCGTCGCGGAGGGTCGCGAGCTTGCCCTGCAGCTCTTGCTGCTGCTCTTCCGGAAGGCCGTCGAACTCGGCCATCGAGATCATCTGCCCCACCTTCATCGCGGCGCCACGCATCTGCCCAAGTCGCTCCACGAGCTCGTCGACAAGGGCGGCCGTGCGAGCGTTCTCGGCCTCCGCGGCTCGTTCGGGCGTTCGAACGCGGTTGGCGGCGCGCATCCCAGCCCAGCGCACGCCCTGCCCGGTCACCAGCCCGCCGACCCGGACCGTCCGCGCCAAGCGGCCCGCCGGCAGCTTCCCAGCCTCAGGCGGTGGATCCTCTGCCGGCAGGCTGGTCACGCAACCGAGGCTAGCGGGCCGCCGTCAGCTGCTCGGCCCGCTCGCAGAGCTGACGCGGTAGTCCTCGCCGCCGATGACTACCGCGCTTGGTGGCTGTCGCCGACGCGGATGATTACCCGTGTGCCGGCGGTACTCGTGTATCGCGCGCGAACCTCATAACCGCTCCCCCGACCGCGACGACCAACAGCGCCGTCCCAGCAAGGGCCACGATCATCAGGGCTGCCGGTCCGAGTCCAATGGCGACGAGAAGCAGCACTGGCAGCATCAGCAGTATGCCGACTACGGCAGTGAGAGTTCTCACGGCAGATCACCTCCTTGAGGTGGCTCGGTGTCGCTCAATGTAGTCCGCGACGGGTAGCCCGTCATCCGTTTAAGCGCGTAGTCCGGTTGCTACGGAATACGGCTATCGCCCGAGGATGAACGTTCAGCGACGGTTGGCTGCGAGGCTGGCCTGCTGGGCGGTGGGGGTGATGAGTAGCGGCTATGACCCTGGCGGCCGATCACGGCCGCCAGGCCTCACAGCATCAGATGGTTTGAACGTTTACGGCTTTCGGGCCCTTGTCGCCGGCCTCGGCCTCGTAGGAGACCTTGGCGCCTTCGGCAAGCGAGCGATACCCGTTACCGACGATCGCTGTGTGGTGGACGAACAAGTCCTTGGACTGGTCATCGGGCGTGATGAACCCAAATCCCTTGTCGTCGCTGAACCATTTGACTGTTCCTGTAGCCATTGTTTCCTCCGGCGGGTGAAGTGTTGCGAACGCGGAGATGCTATGAGCAACAGCTACGAGCGCTGACACTGCTTTGTCGAACGAAACCGCTCGACCTGATCGGCGGATAGTAGCAGCCGGATGCTGCCCCGAGTCGGTTAGGGAGGCGAGAACCGTAGTACACCGCTGCCGGCAAAGCGTGTTCCACGGAGGCGATCGCGCGGGCGCTCGTCGACAATCTGGTTGCGGCGCGGCGCCGCACGTCCACCATGCTTCTGGGATTAATTCTGGCCGTTGCTTCGGCTCTGGCGACGAATCTGAGCTTTTTGTTCAAGCAACGCGGCGCGGTGCTCGCCGATCCGATCCATGTGCGTCACCCGCTCAAGAGCGCGAGTGCTCTGTTTCGTTCTCGCTGGTTCGCGATCGGATGGGCGGTGTCCGTTCTCGCCTGGCTGATGCACGTGGGCGCTCTGTCTCGTGCGCCGCTCTCGACGGTCCAGGCGGTCCTGTCAGGCGGGCTGGCGTTCCTGGCCGTGCTGGCCGAGCGCTTCTTCGGATTCCACCTCGGCCGCCGCCAGTGGCTTGGCGTGATGATCACGGCCGCAGGGCTGGCGATCGTCGGTCTCACCGGCGGTGGGGGAGGCACGGGTCGCCCCTCGCTGGCGGCGCTGATCGCCGTCGAGAGCTCCGTCTTCGCGCTCGGGGCCCTGCTGGTAGTCGTCTCGACCCATCGCAGCGTGCAACAACGCCGTGAGGGCCTGTTGCTGGCGACGGCCGCCGGTGCGCTGTTCGGCGTCTCAGACGTCGCGGTCAAGTATCTGACCCATGCCCACGGCCCCGCGCTCGGGCTGATCAGCCCATGGACGCTGACGGCCGTGGCCTCGTTCGTGGTCTCGTTTTACGCTTCCGCGCGCAGTCTCCAGGTCGGGTTCCCGATCGAGGTGATCGCGATCACCTCGGTGACCGCCAACTTGGCCGCGATTCTCGGCGGCATCGTGGTCTTCGGCGAATCGGTCGGCTCCGGAGCGGTCGGGATCACCGGTCGCATGCTCGCATTCCTTCTGGTGATCGCGGGCGCGGCCATGATTCCGGCGCCATTACGCCTGAAGCCGGCGGCCCCGAACCGCGGCCCTGACGATCCGGCCGATCGTGGCCGAGGCTCAGACCACTGCAACAGCGCGCGACTGTCTACGAAAGCGGTCTGATCGAGCCGGGCACGCCGTCGTCCTAAGCGCCAGGCAGGATCGTCACGCCGATCGGGCGCGACCCGATTCCGTTGGTGACGACTGACAGGGTCGCCGCGCCTGGTGTGACCGTTGGAGGCAGCGCGAACGAGGTCTTGGAGACGTTACGAGGAGCAACCGACATGCTCGTCATTCCGGTGGTCCTGGCGTAGAAGACGCGATGCGAGCGGCGGCTGAGGATCCGCACCAACGGGTAGTTCGTCGCGTCCTGGAAGTCATCGCCGTACGCGGAGTCCTGAGTGAGCCCGCCGAGCTGGCGCCCCGTGAGCCTGTAGGTCTTTCCTGCCGCCAGCCTTCTCGGCACCGACGTGACCGTCGGTCGCCAGCCCTGTTTGGGCGTGCCCGCCGGGTTGTAGAGATAGAGCCGGCCGAGCCGCGCGTCGAACAGGATCTGTCCAGTCGGAAGCATGAGCATGTATCCGTAGCTCGACGCCTCCGACGAGGAATCCGGGGCGTCCGTGATCCGCTTGATCGTGGCCCCGTTGAAGATGAAGAAGTGTGCCGGAGGGTGGTAATCACCCGGGCTGGCCTCCAGCAAGACCTCGCCGTCGGGCAAGACGGCGGCCGGGCCGTCGGCGATGTCGTATTGCTTGCCGGCGATGATCGGAAATGACGGGCCCGCGCCCCAGGTTCCGCTGTGGGTGCGGTAGATCGCGGTCCTGCCGGTGGCGCCGGTGGCCAGCACGTTGGCATCGGGCATCAGGACGGCCGGACCCACCTCGCCGCCCGCGTCGACGAGCGAGGCTGGCGTGGCGCCGGCGCTATGCCAGGCTCCCGTGGCCGGATCAAAGATCTCGGTGTTTGGAGCATCGATGACGTCGACGGTGAGGAGCTCGCCGCTCGGCAGCAGCGTCCACCCTTCCTCGCCGTTGCCATCGGCCTTGCCCGCGCCGGTAGCGGCCCATGTCAGGGTCGAAGCATCGAACACGGCCTCGTCCGCGTTTCCAAGGTATCCCGAGACCCCGAGCATGAACTTTCCATTGGGCAGCACGGCGCTCGGCGCATCGCCGATACGAGCCCACTCTCCCGTGCCGCCGGCAGGTGGCGCAACGGGAGTCCAGCGGTTCAAGACCGGGTCGTAGATCGCTCCCTTGTTCGTCTCGACGCCAGATTGACCGAGGTTGTCCTCCCCGCCCTCGATCAGCACCCGTCCGTCCGGAAGCACCGCCGACGCAAACGAGATCGGCCCATACCCCGCCGGCAGCGAGGCGGCCCTCTTCCAGGTTCCCCGGCGATAGCTTCCGTGACGGTCGGGGCTGAGGATCCACCATGCCCTCGAACCGGTCTCGTTCGGGCCCTGATCTTGAACGAGCACGCGACCGTCGGTGAGCAGCAGCATCGCACCCGGATCGAACCGGGCGGGATGCACGAGGCCGCTCCAGGGGGCCGAGGCCGGCTGCGCAGGCCTGCCCGGTCGAGCGTGCGCCGCCGCCGGGACCGCGATCGCGACCTGCGCCGCGAGGACGATGCCCAGCGCGGCTCGCCAGGTACCGAATCGCTGGGGCATGTTCAACACGGTTGGCCAGGGAACGAGTCGGCGGGGCATCGGGGTCTGGGCCACCTTGGTTCAGTACGTCCGGAACCTACTGAGGTCTGCGTCGCTCGAGCAGGTCAGCCTTCGCCTCGGCGAACTCCGCGTCGCTCAGCGTTCCGGCGGCATGCAAGTCCGCCAGCCGCGAGAGATCGGCGACCATCGGGTCTGATGCCGCCGGCGGTTCGGATTGGGCGGGATTCTCGGCGGCGGCGGCAGTGCTCGCAAACCACGCGTCGCTCACCTCCTTGGGGACCATCACCCGGTGCCTGCCACTGTAGAGCGGCTCGAACTCCTTCGACAGACGGTCCTTGTCAAGCTCACAGCGATCAGGGTGGTCGGAGTCATAGAGGACGTACGTCCAGCGACCCGGCTGCAAATGGTCGGCATCAGTTCCCCACACCGACAGCTGGGACGCAAACATCGGCTGCCCGTTGTCGGGGATGACCTGCAGTCGAAATGTCGTGTGCAGCGGGCGGCTGTAGTCCCCGTGACTCCCCGACTCCTTGAGCAAAGGACTGTCGTGAAACGTGGTCAACTGTGCTCTGGCGCTGGCCGACCGCTTTGACGTAAAGGGCCGAAACGGCACGGACGACAGCTTACTGGGACCGGTAACTGGCGATTGCCATTCTGGCGGCCCCGCAATCTGTTCTGCCGAGGGTGTCGATTCCGGCTGCCTTGACACGGCACCGGGCTCGCTGGATAATTGCGATCACGCACTCAATCAATCGATCGATTGGGAGCATGGATCTAGTCGCCCTGAGGCTCCGAGGCAACGACGTCGCGCGGCGGGACCCACCGCGGGGGCGGTCTGGCTCGCGGGCGCTCGGTGCAGTCGTAGGAAAGGTAGGCGCGTGGCTACGACGCTTCAAGATGTACGTCGAGCAGCTGTCAAGCTGTTCGCCGGGCGTGGGTTCGCCGCCACCGGAATTCGCGAGCTCGCACGAGAGGTCGGGGTGAACTCGGCCACGCTCTACCACCATGCCGAGACGAAGGAGGCGCTTCTTGTCGGCATCATGGAGGAGGGCCTGCACGAGCTGCTCCGCGTGGGTCATGAGGCCGTCGACGGCAGCGCCGATCCTGAGATCCAGCTTGCTCGGCTCGTGATGGCCCACGTCGCGATGGAGACCGTCAATCAGCAGATCTCGTTCGTATCCGACAACGAGCTGCGGTGGCTGGGTAGCGACGTGCGGCCGAGGATCGTTGCGCTGCGTGACGACTATGAGGCGATCCTCGAGGGGGTACTCGAGGAGGGCGCTCGTGTGGGCGTGTTCGATGTCCCTGACCGGCGCGCGACGCGGCTGGGGCTGCTGGGCATGGTCAATGGAATCAAGAGCTGGTATCGCCCGTCTCGAGGCACCTCGGTCGAGAACATCCAGGACTGGTTCGTCGATCTGGCGCTGCGACTGGTGCGGACTGGGCCCGTCACGAGAGAGGAGTGCGAGCCCGTGGTCGTGGTCGCCCCGTTACCTTCAGAGCCCGTCCATCAGCTTGGGGAGGTGGTCCCGGCGAGATGAGACGAACTGCTGTCACGACCCTCGGTTGGACGATGACCGAGGACACAGACACCCGCGATCGAGCGGCCGTCCGCGGCCGGCTGAGCTGATGGCGAGTTCGAGCTCCGGCATCACCGTTGGGGATCTCGTGGCACTGCCACACCTGCGGGCGAGAACGCTGGCGGGGCACGACGGTTTAGACAGGCGGATCGTTTCAGCGTGCGTGCCCGACGCCCGGCAGCCGTGGAATTTCGTTGATCCTGGGGACCTGGTGATGACGGCCGGGTGGATCATTCCGCGCGATCCTGCCGAGCAGCGGGCGTTCATCGAGCGACTGGACGTCGAGGGGCTGAGCGGGCTGGTGGTCGGCGAGGATCTGAGTCCGCAGTCCGCATGCCCGCCGCTGAGCGATCAGATGCTGGACACCGCCAACCGCCTCGGATTTCCGATATTGGCGGCCGAGTACTCGGTTCCGTGGACACATTACGTGCAGGCGGTCGCCGCGACGCAGGGATCGGCCGGCGATTCTTTGAGTCACATCGTTCGGGTTCATGATGAGGTGCGGTTGAGCCTGCTCGAGCGTCGTTGCACCGAGGGGTTCGTCGCCGGGCTCGGGCGGGCGGTGGGGTGCACGCTCTATCTGGTTGATCCCGAGCTGTGGGAACCGGTGCTCCAGGGGTGCGCCATCCCTGAGGCCGGCTGGCGGCCTGAGATCGAGGCCGCATTGGAGGAGCGCGGCGGCAAGATGCCGACCGTGATCCGACTGCGCCTCGGCGGCCGACCTGCCTCGGTGACGCGAATCCCGGTCGAGCGCCCGGCGATGCTTCTGGTCGTGCCGGACGGAGAGGAGGGACCACGGGTGGCGGTGTTGCAGCACGTCGCGGCGGCGTGCGCGCTCGAGATGGCACGCAGTGACGCTGGACTGGAGCGGGAGCGGCGATCGTGCGCCGAGTTGCTCTCCGCGGCGCTGCAGGGCCGACTCGACGCGAACGGCTTTGCGTCGGGTCTCCGCGAGCGCGGTCTCGATCCCCCCTGGCTGTGCACTGTGATCCAGGCCGAGCAGATAATGATCGATCGCCTGGCACGGCGCTGGGCCGTCCGCGGAACTCCGCATGCCCTTTCGGGGATCGGTTCTAACTACGTCGCCATCCTCCAGGCCGACGAGGCGGTCACCGACTATCTCGCGGAGCTCACCGCGTCCGAGCCGTACCGGATCGGAATCAGCGATCCGTTCTCGGGTGTCAGTGGTCTGATCGACGCCAGTCGGCAGGCGCGCTGGGCGCTCGAGGCGGTCGGCAACGGGACCTTCGGGCTTGCGCGGTACGGCAACGACAGCGACGCGTTCCTACCTCGGACACTGTCAGAAGCCGCCCGCGCTACTCAGCGGATCCTCGAGCCGGTGCTGGAATACGATCGTGTCCACGGCACCGAGCTGGTGAAGACACTGCGGGCCTACCTCGAGTGCGACCGCTCTCCGAGCCGCGCCGCCAAGACGCTGTTCGTTCACAACCAAACGGTCAACTACCGGATCAGCAGGATCGAGGAATTGACCGGACGCAGCATGCGTTCGACGGGCGACATCAGTGAGCTCTGGTACGGCCTTCGCGCGCTCGCTCTCAGCGAGTCTGCGCCGAGCGGCGAGCGCGGAGCCCGCCGCCGGAGCTCATGGCTTCCCGGCATCAGCTTCGCCGCGGCGACCGGGACGCCCGGCTGAGATCCGGTTGCGGACCTGGCCCACCTAGGCCGTACACTTTCCTGCGGTCAGACAGGAAAGGGGCGAATCGCTGATGAGACGGATCGGGATCGGGGCCGCGGTGGCGGCAGTGACGATGAGCTTGGCGGTACTGCTGCCCGTGGCCGGTGCAGGGGCGAAGCCCAAGCGGCTGCGCCTCACAGGCGTGGTCGTCAAGTCGGTCCCCCCGAAGATCCCTGGCAATGGGCCAAGGACGATCTCGGCCCTGTATCAGGGCAAGAAGAAGGTGGGCAAGCTCAACTTCAGCAGCGACTGCGCCCTAGACGAATGTGTCGAGGGCGGTTATGCCCACATCAAGGGTTACAAGCTCAAGGGCGAGCGCTACGGCACCCTCTACCCACACCTCATCGACAAACTGATGGGCATTCCCCCTAAGTCCGCGAAGTCGGCGGTGGGGACGTTCTGCATCGCACAGCACAAGACCACCAGCGGATGTGTGAAGGCCACGATCACGCCGGCTGCGATTGGCGCCGTGGGGACTCACTTCAAGCTTGTCCTGGGCTGATCCCGAAGGGTGAGGTGACGGCTACTTGCCGGGCGCCTCGTCCAGCAGCACCTCGTACATCTCGACCGCGGTTCGAGTGCCGCGTCCGGCCGCTGGCGTCATCTGGTCCATTGCGGCATTGACGCGGCGGAGGTCGTCTTCGGTCTCACAGAGGATCAGGTTCGCACCCTGGTTGTTCTCGCGATCGACAAGCAGCATCATCCTCTTTGCCGCGTCGCCCGCCGTCTCGAACGGCGTGCCCCTTCCGCCGCTGCGGATTGTCTCCCGAATGTCTGCTGCGAAATCGTCCCAGTTGCGCTCGCCGCCCTCGAACCGCGCGATCCGTACATACATTCTGCGCCTCCTCTCCTGGCCGGTTTGGCTCTTTGGCGGGACTGTATGCGATCACCCGACTCGGAGGGCGATGATTGCTCGAGCGGCACGATCGAACGTGCGTCCACGACGGCGAGCAGCGGTCGGCGCCGAGTAGCGGTAGACGCCGAGTAGCGGTATGGTCCGGTGCGTGAGGGCGCGGATTGCAGCACTGGTCGTTGGCTTGCTCGTCCTGGGTGCGTGGCCGGCGGCGCTCGCATCGGCACACGGCGAAGGCTTCGAAGTGACCTACAGCGGCGCCGGGCAGCTGACCAGCCGGACCAAGTCAATTACATCGCCCGAGTGCGGGGACGTGACCGAGGTCCGCAACGAGACGACGCACTTCTCCTGGGTCACGCACTACGAGTTGCCCGTGCTGATCTTCGGCTCGCACGGGGTCGACGGAGTCCCCGCGAACGCGGAGGCGCATCCGTCTCCCCTCGCCAGCAACGAGTCCACGGTCACGCTGAGCGACACTGGCTGCCAGCCCGGCATCGCCAACTGCAAGGGCGAATCTGAAGCGCAGCCTGGTAACGACGCGAAGTTCGATATGTCGAGCGCAGGGAAGCGCGCCAAGTCTCATGTCAAGGTCGGAGCCGTAGGAGGGCACACCGGATTCACGGGCAAGGGTTTCTCGGGCGGCTGGGGCTTCACGACCGGCAGCTGTGCGATCCAGTTCAACGATTCGCAACTGCTGCTACCCGAGTTCGACGTCCCCAGCCAGCTCGAGGCCAGCTTCCCGGTCAAGGTCTCGACGCTCGAGTCGCTTCCGGTCGGGCACTACTTCAAGGTCCGGATCAGCGCCGGGCACTACGCACCGGCGCACCGTGACATGTGCTTCGCGTCCGACGGCTGTCTGAAGGACGACTTCAGCTGGCACGGCGTCGTCGAGTTCAAGCGGACGGGCTGAGCGGCAACACGGCGGCCGGCGGCGGAGCGTAGGCCTGGAGGTCTACCAGGTGCCAGCACCTGGGCGGCGTCATCGGCCGCGTGGCGCGCGATCAGACGCAGCTTGTGGCCGTCGAAGGTCCACACCGACGCCTCGACGTGCGCTCAGCGAGAGATCACATGTGGTGAACATCGTGGCCACGGTCAGATCTGCTTCGGCCTCGCGGCACCCTGAGGCGGCTCACGCAGTAGTTCTCGACGCATCCTTACGGCTGGACCAAAGCGCGTCTGGGTTTCGCCCACGAGCCTGAAGCCGACCCGCTCGTAGAACGCTCGCGCCGGGCCAGCAGTCACCTCGAGGCAGGTGGCGCTGCCGTCAGACGCGCGCGCGACGGCGTCCTCGACGAGCGCACGTCCAACGCCGCAGCGCATGTGACCTGGTTCGACGAACAGCCCATCGAGCTCGTGGACTGCACCGTCGCCTGGGATCACGACCGAGAATCCGATCGGAGCCCCGTCGGCTGTGACCGCGACGCGCACCCAGCCATTGTCGATGAACCGCTGGGGCAGCTCGATCGCATCCGGATTCGCCGCGAGCTGCTCGCGATACTCCTCCCAGACATCCGAAGATCGGCGCTGGAGGGCCTCCAGCGCCGGCGCCTCGGATGCGGCCGCGGCCCGAATGCTCACCGCCCCGGCCACTAGGCGAGAATCCGATCCAGCGCCAGCTCCAACACGTCCGCGCGGCTGAGCGAGCCGTGGTCAGCGGCGATGAAGTGGTTGCCGATCGCTAGCGAGAAGGCGAGCATGCTGCGGGCCTCGATCTCGTCCGCATCGATGCAGAAGGTGCCAATCAGCGACCGCAGGTACTCCATCCGTCGGTTGTCCACGCGCCGGAGTCGCTTCGCGACTGACTTGTCGCGTCTCGACCAGTCCCGGACCGCGAGGTCGATCGGCAGCAGTTCCCTGGAGAAGGTCAGCATTCCAGCCCGCCGCACCTTGGTCCTGTTGTCTCCGCCCTCGCGCTCGACGCGCTCGAGCACCTCATCGGTTGTTCTGCGCTCCCACGCGTCGAGCATCTCCTTCAGGAGTGCGCGTCGGTCCTCGAAGTGCCAGTAGAAGCCGCCGCGGCTGACACCGAGCGCCTGTGCCAGCGGCTCGATCCGCACGGCATCCGGCCCGCCCGCGGCGAGCGCTCGCAGCCCCTCGCTGATCCAGCGGCTGCGGGGCGTGCGCGTGGGAGCGGCCATCGCCGCTCAGTATCGCGTCGGGCCCGGACTTGACACCAATCGAGAGCTTGCTAGCTTCATCCATACAGTGCTGTATGGATGAAGCTGACAATGACGCCCACGCACAGCCCACAACGTTCATCATCGGCAGTGGGAGTGGTGCGCCAGGTTGCCGTACCTGCGTCGGCCCGGGCGCTCAGCACCCTGTCGCGCGTCGACTACGAGGACGCGTTCCATCTCGACATCGCGCAGGCGCCTGACCGCACCGCCGAGCGATGGGCGCGATCTGTTCTCCAGGACGCGCCGATGGCCATGCGAAACGGCCTCCTCGCGGGGTGGTCGGCAATTGGCCTCAAGCTCGGCCCCCCTGGCTCTGAGGGGTACGTGCTCGGCTGGGAAGTGCGAGACAGCACGCCCGATTTCGTGCTTCTCGGTGTCGGCTCGCGGATCGGGATGCCGGGTGAAATGCTGTTCAAGCGCGAGCGGCGGGCGCTGCTGTTCGCAACCTTCGTGCAACAGGACGGTGCCATCGCCCGCGCGACCTGGGCTCGGGTCGAGCCCGTTCACATGGTGACCGTGCGCCGCGTGCTCGAGCAAGCCGGCCGCCGCTTTGCGTCTGCGGATCCGAGCGTCAAGCCATCTTGTCCGTCCGGCGTCTCGCCCTAGCGAGCTCCCGCCGCGACTAATACATGCTGCAAGCGATGTTCACACTGACGGTGTGGCGAGCTCGCACCACGATCGGGGCGGATGTGACTCCATAGCCTGACCGCTTGTCGGGTGCGGTATGTTGTGACTCGGCCAGATGGAGTCCTGGCGGGAGCATCGCTCCCTAACCGCCCACCTCGGACAAGGGCTGATGGCTCCTTTCGCACATGCAATCACGCGAGAGGAGTTATTCACCGCCGTGCCAACGCTTCCGGACTGGGCCGTACAGCTACTCCAAGTCGTGGCGACGCTGGCGCTCGCGCCGCTGATCACGGGGCTGATCGCGAAGGCGGAGGCGAGGATTCAACAGCGCCAGGGCCCGCGCGTGGCGCAGCCGTACTTCGACATCGCGAAGTTGCTGCGGAAGGAGACGGTGCTGCCGGCGCCGGCGGGTCCGATCTTCAGGTTTGCGCCGTACATCAGCTTTGCGGGCTACGCGACCGTCCCGCTGCTGATCCCGGTGCTGACGAGCTTCGGCCTGCCGCTGGGCTACATGGGGGACATCCTCGGCGGGGGGCTGATTCTCGGGATGGCGAGCTTCGCCGTGTCGGTCGCGGCGATCGACAGCGGCAGTCCGTACGCACAGCTCGGCTCGAGCAGGCTGCGGTCGTTCGGAGCGTTGAACGAGCCGACGGTGATCTTCGTGATCTTCGTGGTCGCCCTGACAACGCACACCGACCTGCCATATGTGCTCGGCGCGACGCTGCGCAGCTCGGCGGTCGAGGTCGTGCGCCCCAGCCATCTGCTGATCGTGGCTGCGTTCTTCATGCTCGTGCTGACCGAGACGGGGCGGATCCCGGTCGAGAGCCACGGTGGCACGCTCGAGTTCGGGCAGATCGAAGAGGGGCGGGTGACCGAGCACTCGGGACCGGGGCTGGCGTTTCTGCGCTGGGGATCGTCGGTCAAGCAGCTCGTGCTGTACACGATCTTCGCCAACGTGCTGCTGGTGCCGTGGGGACTGGCGGCCGATGGGCGGCTGGACCACGTGCTGGCCGCGGTCGGGTGGCTGTGCGTCAAGGCGCTTGGTATCGGCGCGGCCGTCGTCGTGATCGAGTCGAGCTTCGCCAAGCTGCGCCTCTACAAGATCCCGGAGTTCACCGTCGCAAGCTTCCTGCTGGCGGCACTCGCGGTCGTGATGTTCCTGTTCGGACCGCTGTTCGGAACCGCGAGGCTGAGCGTGTTCGGCGCGTCGGCAACGATCGCCGCGGTGGTCGTGCTGCTGCTGGCACTGATGATGCTCCGCTCCCAGGACGTGTGGGAGCAGCTGCGCCTATACGGGTTCGCTTCGATCGTGGTCGCCGCGCTCGCGATCGCGACCGCCGCGAGCGGCCATGGAGGCAGTTCGCTGTACGTTCTGGCGGCGGCGACGATCGCCCTGAAGGCACTCCTGTTCCCGGTCGGGATCCGGTTCGTACTGCGCAGCCTCGAGATTGACCCGCGGGTGCCGTCGACGATCGGGGTCGCCTCGTCGATTCTGATCGCGGTGGTTCTGAGCGCGTTCGCGTTCATCGCGCTGCGCCCGGTCCAGGTCGGCGGCGTGGCGGCGCTTCCGCTGGAGGCGCTGCCGGTCGCGGTCAGCGGGATCCTGGTCGCGTTCGTGCTGATGGTCGTTCGGCCATACGCGCCGTCGCAGCTGCTCGGGTTCCTGGTGCTCGAGAACGCCGTATCGGTCGCGAGCCTGGTGATCGCAGCCGGGCTCCCGATCATCCTCGCGCTGCTGCTGCTGTTCGACGTGCTGATCGGCGTGGTCGTGTTCGTCGTCCTTGTCCAGTACCTCGCCGTTGCGCGCACCGCGGTGCGAACCGATGTCCTCAACCGGCTGACCGGATGAGCTGGGCGCTGATCGCAATCCTGGCGGTGCCGGCGCTGTCGGTGCTCACCAGCGTCGCAGCCGGCTGGCGTGTTGCTCGGGCCGCGACGATCGTCGCCGGGTTCGCGAGCTTCGGGCTGTCGATCGCGCTCGCGGGGGCGGTCGAGCACGGGAGCACTGTGCGGACCGCCGGGGGATGGCTGGTGCTCGATCCGCTCGGTGCCGTGTTCCTGGTCGCGATCGGCCTGCTGTATGCGCTCGCCGCGGTCTTCTCGGTGGGCTATCTGCGCGGCGACGAGCGGGTTCCCGACTTCCCGGGCTTCGCGCGCCGCTACCACGCGTTGCTGAACCTGTTCGGCTGGACGATGCTGTTGGTGCCGCTGGCGAGCGACTTCGGCACGCTCTGGGTCGCGGTCGAGCTGACGACGATCGTCTCGGCGCTGCTGGTCGCGATCGACCGCACCGACGCCGCGCTCGAGGCGTCGTGGAAGTACGTCCTGATCGCGTCGTGCGGTCTTGGGATCGCGTTGCTGGCGATCATCGTCCTGTACGCCACCGGCGCCACCGTGCTCGGCGGTTCCTACGTTCCGCGGTTCGCGCGGCTGCTCGCGCACGGCCGGGGGCTGTCGCGCGATGCCGTCCGGTTGTCGTTCGTGCTGGCGGTCGTCGGGTTCGGCACCAAGGTCGGATTCGTGCCCACGCACACCTGGCTGCCAGATGCCCATTCAGAGGCGCCCGCGCCGGTGTCGGCGCTGCTCTCCGGAGCGCTGCTTGCGAGCGCGTTCTACGCGATCCTGCGCTTCTTCCAGATCGCGGTAGTGGCAGTCGAGCGGTCGTTCGCCGAGCACGTGCTGATCGTGTTCGGCGCGAGCTCGCTGATCGCGGCAAGTCTGTTCGTGCTCCGCCAGCGGAACTTCAAGCGGCTGCTCGCGTACTCCTCGATCGAGCACATGGGGGTGATTGCGCTTGGGATCGGGTTCGGCGCGCCGCTGGCGATCGCTGGGGCGCTGCTGCACGTGATCACGCACGCATCCGCCAAGGGGCTGGCGTTCTTCGGCGCGGGCTCGCTCGTCCGCGGCTACGACACCAAGGAGGTCGACGATGTGACCGGCGCGGCGAGCGTGATGCCATGGACGGGGCCGATCTTCCTCGCGGCGGCGCTTGCGCTGTGCGGGCTGCCGATGTCCGGGGTCTTCAGGAGCGAGTTTCAGATCGTCTGTGGCGGGTTTGCGCGACCCCAGTACGTCGGCGTCACGCTGCTGCTCGTATTCGTCAACGTCGCATTCTTCGGGGTCCTGTGGCACGCGGGCCGGATGGCGCTGGGCCCGGCGCCGGCCGCCGCGCAGGACGGCTCGCGGGCGACGGCTCGGGGGGAGCGCAGCCCGTGGATGGTCGCGGCGATGGTCGCGTGCCTGGCGGTCGTGGTCGCGCTCGGCGTGCACCTTCCGTCGGCGCTCCAGACATTGATCGCCCATGCCTCCCACCTGCTCTCGACGCCATGAGCCTCGCTGAGGAGCCGACCTCGCTGCCCGACTACCTGCCAGAGCATCTGGGCGGGGTCGGCGAGCCCGGGCCTCCTGACGAAGTGCGGATTCGGACTACACCGTTGGCATTCGGACGGGCGAGCCAGCTACTGCACCGTGCCGGCGCGAGGTTCGTGACGCTCGCGATCGTCGACGGCGGCGAGCCCGCGATCCTGGGGGCGTTCGCTTTGCGCGGCGACCTTGTGGTGCTGCGCGCCCCGGTCCAGGCCGATCAGCCGCTCGCGTACACGGCGCTCGGTCCGAGGTGGCCCGCCGCTCGGTGGACCGAACAGGAACTGGCCGACCGCTACGGGGTGCGGCCGGTCGGCATGGTTGAGCTCCCGTCGCTGACGCGGCCCGACGCCGACTCCCTCGATCAGACGCTCACGGGGCTCGACGTGTTCTCGCTCCCGTACGGCCCTGTCCGCTCTGGGGTGTTTGAGGCGATCCAGTTCATGATCGAGACCGGCGGCGAGGACGTCTCGCGAATCCGCACCCGGCCCAACTTCAAGTACCGCGGTCTCGAGCAGCGCGTCGTCGGGATGTCGCCCGAACGGGCCGTCCACGTCGCCGAGCGCATCGCCGGCATCTCGAGCGTCGCTTACGCGATCGCGTTCTCGCAGGCCGTCGAACGTGCGCTGGGGGTCGTGGTCCCTGCGCGCGCCGAGCGCTGGCGGGTCGTGTACGCCGAGCTCGAGCGGATGGTGTGCCACCTCGATGTGATCGCGAAGCAGGCTGAGACGACCGCGCTGTCGGTCGGGCAGGCTCGCTTCCAGATCCTGAAGGAGCAGGTGATGCGGCTGCGGGCGCGGCTTGTCGGCAGCCGCTTCGGGCGCGGAGCCGTGGTTCCCGGCGGCGTCCGGTTCGAGGGCGCGATCGCTCCGGGCGATCTGCTCACTGAGCTGGCGGCGATCGAGCGCGAGCTCAGCCGCGACCGCCGTTTGTTCCTCAGCACGGCATCGATGACCGATCGGCTGATCGGCTCGGGGCGACTACCGCGCGAGCTGGTCGAGACCCACTGCGCGGTCGGACCGGTGGCGCGCGGGTCCGGCCTCTCGATCGACGCCCGCCACGAGCGCCCGTACGGCGAATATCGCCGTCTTGGGCTCGAGGTCATGACTCGCCGCGACGGCGACGCGATGGCGCGTGTGCTCGTGCGCTTCGACGAGCTGACCGAGTCGCTGCGGATCCTGCGCCAGGCGGTCGACCACCTCCGCGGGACTGATCGGGCGCTCGCGTCACCGCTCCCGGCCGGCACCCGCGGCTCGGCGTTCGGCTGGTCGGAGGCTGCCCAGGGGGAGTTGGTGATCTGGGTGCAGTTGAGCGACGGGCTGCTGAGCGGGATGCGCGTCGCTTCTCCGTCGCTGCGCAACTGGGCACTGTTCGACCACGCCTTCCCCAAGGACGTGCTGACCGACTTCGCGTTCATCGAACACAGCTTCGGACTGACACCGGCGGGAGCCGATCGCTGATGCTCGCCTGGATCGTGCGCGGACTGACCAAGGGGCGGATCACGACCGGCTATCCGGGCGCGGCGGAGACGCCGCCCGACGACTTCCGCGGTCCGATCGAGGTGCTCGATGCGGCGCGGGCCGAGCCGGAGCTCGAGCGGTGCTGTCCGACCGGAGCGATCGCGGTCGACGCGCACGGCAGCCTCCGACTCGACCGCGCACGGTGCATCCAGTGCGGCGAGTGCGTTCGCGCCGCGCCCGCGAGATTCGCGTTCGCCCGCCGCTATGAAACGGCGGCGAGAGCCCGCGCAGCGCTCGTTGTCTCCTCACTCGGTGGCGACGCGCGGACCGCGGACGCGCATCCTGCGCGGGAGGCGCTCGCGGACCAGGTGCGGGCGCTGAAGCGCTCGATCCACGTGCGGCACATCGACACCGGCTCCGACGGCGCCGAGGAGTGGGAGATCCAGGCACTGTGGAACCCGTACTACGACATCCAGCGCCTTGGCTTCTTTCTGACGGCGGCGCCGCGGCACGCCGACATTCTGCTCGCCACCGGTGTCGTGACGGACCCGATGCGTCTGGCGCTCGCGCGGACATGGGCGGTGATGCCGGAGCCGAAGGCACTGATCGCCGTCGGTACCGACGCGTGCTCGGGCGGCCTGTCGGCCGACGGCGCGAGTGAGGCACGGGGGATCGACGCGGTGCTGCCGGTCGACGTCTACGTGCCGGGTTCGCCGCCCTCGCCGATCGCGCTGCTCCACGGATTGTTGCTCGCGGTCGGCCTGCTGCGGGAGGGCTCGGCGCGATGACCGCGCTGTTCGCGATCGGCATCGCGGGACTGGCGCTGGCGCCGCTGATCGCGCTCCTCGATCTCCGGGTCGGCGCGGGAACCAGCGCGGCCGGCGCCGCCGCGATCGTGATCGTCGGACTCGACGCTGCGCTCGGCGGCGCCCATCCCTTACTCCAGATCGGGAGCTGGCTGGGGTTCGGCAGCTCCGCTCTGCGCGCCGACGGCCTCGCCGGCATCTTCCTCACGGTGACCGGGCTGGCGGGCGCGGCGACGGCGCTGGCGACTGTGCAGCGAAGCGCGGGCCGGTGGCTGACGGTGCTCGGCTCGACGCTGCTGCTCGTGGTCGTGGTTGCGCTGACGGCCGACAACGCGTTTCTGTTCTTTCTCGCCTGGGAGAGCCTGACCGTTTGCATCTATCTGATTGCGAGCGCGGATCGCGAACACCCCGAGCGGCTGCTGCGCGGCTACTTCGCCGCGGGCGTCACCAAGGTCGGCGGCGCGGCGCTGCTCGCGGCGATCGCGCTGATCTACGCGCGCACGCACACGTTCGCACTCGACGCCTGGGTGCACGCGAGCCTGGGCGGCGGAGAGCGCGGGATCGTGTATGTGCTGCTGTTGATCGCATTCGGCACGAAGATCGGGGTGGTGCCGGTGCAGGGAGCGGTTCCGGCCGGGTACGGTGCCTCGCCCGGGTTGGGGGCGGCGTGGCTGTCGGTCGCGCTCAGCGCGGGCTTCTACGGGCTGTGGCGATTCGCATTCGCGACGCTCGGACCGCTGCCCGCGTGGTGCGGCGATCTGACATTGATCGTCGGCGCGGTCACCGCCGTGGCCGGGATCGCATACGCGATCACCGAGGACGATCTCCGGCGCTTCTTCGGCTACTCGACGGTCGAACAGGCAGGGATCGTGCTGCTCGGGCTGGGCGTCGCACTGCTCGGCCAGTCGGCGCACAACCCACGGCTTGCCGCGGCCGGGCTGCTGGCGGCGACGCTCCAGCTGTGCGCCGCAAGCCTCGCGAAGACGCTGGCGTTGATCGGCGTGGACCGTGTCGAGAACGCGACCGGTCGGTGGACGCTCGCTCCACTGGGCGGGCTCGGCCGCCGGATGCCGGTGACCGCGGCCGGTGTCGGTATTGCGACGCTGACGCTGGCGGCGATTCCGCCGCTGGGCGGGTTCGTCAGCGAATGGTTCACGTTCGAGGCACTCCTTCAGGGGTTCCGAATGCCGACACTGCTCTCGCAACTGCTGTGCGCACTCGCGGCTATGGCGCTGGCGTTCACCGCCGGTCTCGCGCTGCTGGCATTCGCCAAGTCCTACGGGTTCGCGTTCCTAGGACGCGCGCGAAGCACTCCGGATGACGCCGCCGAAGCCGCGGGGTCGTGGCTTGGGTTCGGCGGCCTGTCGGCGATCCTGCTGTTCCTCGGCGCCGCCGCCCCGTGGGAGATCCACGCAATCGGATCCGGACTGGCGCAGGCGGTCGGGTTCGACCCTGCGAACGAGGTCATCAGCCATCCGCTGGTGCTCGGACCGGTTTTCGCCCACTTCTCCGTGCTGGCGCCAACCTGGCTGATGATCGTCCTGCCGACCTACGCGTTGCTCGCGCTACTGATCGCGAGCACGATGCGCACCCGCCCAGCTCGCCGGGCGCCCGTCTGGGCGACCGGCAGTGGCGCCGAGCTCGCGGCCGTTCAGTACCGGCCGTCCGCGTACTCGAATCCGATGCGGGTGATCCTCCGCGGCCCGCTCGGCTACCGCAGCAAGCTGGTCTCGGCGGACGACGGTCGCCCGCCGGTGCTCGAGCGCTCGGTCGTGCAGTCGGTCGACCGCTACATCTACCGACCGCTTGCAAAGCTCGCGCTCGCCGCCGGTGCGTTGATCAGCCGGACTCAATCCGGGCACCTGTCCATCTACCTCCTATACATGCTGATGACGCTTATCCTCGCCCTCGCCCTGATCCCGATCCTCCACTGATGTTCCGGCGCTTCCTGCTCGCTTGGGACGGGTCACGCGTGGCGGTGCGTGCGCTCGACGTCAGCATCGACCTCGCCCGCCGCTACGAAGGCGAGCTAACCGCGCTGTCGATCGCCTACAGCCCCGCCCACGCCGAGACCAGCGCCGATCGCGACGAGTCAGCCCAAGCGGCGCGCACGTACCTCGAGCAGACCTTTGCCGAAGTAGGCGACCGCGCCGACCGGGTCGGGATCACGGTCGAGCACCACGTGATCGAAGGCGACCAGCCGGCGCGGGCTCTGATCGACTACGCCCACGAGCACGGCTTCGACCTGATCGTCTGCGGCCAGCATCACAACCGTCGGGCCGGGCGCCTGCTGCTGCACGGGGTAGCCGAGGAGTTGATCAACACAGCACCGGTTCCAGTGCTCGTGATCGGCGAAGGAAGCTGACCCAACGGCAATCGCGCCGCGCCTGGTGAGCGTTGACTTCTGGCGTATCGTTTGTGGCGGTGCTGCACGCTGAGGATGTAAAGCGTCGTAGGGGGGTTCCCGCGCGGGGTGCGGTCGCAAGCCTCGTCGCGTTGATGGGCGCCGCGCTCGTGCTGTTCGCCGCCGACGCCGGGGCTGCCGCCGCCACCCATTCGTGCGGCTCGGTCAAGGTCGATCACCTACCGGTGCTGGGATTGAAGGTCAAAAATCTCAGCTGCGCCCAAGCGGAGAAGCGGCTGCGCCGCTTTCACGCGACCGGGAAGGGGCTGAGCTGCGCGCTGATCGGAAGCCATGAGGATGTGCCGCTCCGGCTGCGATGCAAGGCTCGTGTGCGGGTCGCACGCAGATCGGGCTCCGGGCACCGGTTCGTGGAGGCCGTGATCACATTCCATCTGCCTGACTGTGCGACGGCCGACACCTGTAGGAAGTGACCGAGTGCGTTCCTGGGCAAGACATCTGATCATCGTCGCGGGCCTGTGCCTCGGACTGGGCGCGCTCATCCCCGCCGGGGCGGCGGCGTTCGGGACCGTGCGGATCCTCGGTCAGCGCGCCGAACACGAGCTGATCACGCGGCTTGCGCTGCGGTGCCACGCCGGCCAGCCACATGACGGCTCCTGCTTCGAGTCGGCCTCGCTCGACAACGTCGCCGGTAAGAACGGAACTTGGGGTGCGGTCGGCTCACCGGACAACATTCCCATGCATCTCAGCGGCGGGCCGTCGTACTGGCACTGCGACGACGCCGACTATCTCGATACGCCGGGCTATCCGCACTCGCGCGCGAAGGCGACCGAGGCGCTCAACGAGTGCCGGAGCTGGGGCCGCGACATGCTCTTCGACGGGCGCCGCTCGTCCAGTCTGGCGCGTACGTGGCCAGAACAGGGGGCCGTGGCCGAGGCCAAGACGCTGCTGAGCAGCAAGGGCAACGTCGACGTCTCGGACCCCGGCACCGGAGTCTTCTCGCCCGACTGCTGGTACAACGGCGAGCTCGGACGGGCGAAGTGCAACGTGTGGGAGCCGTTCGGCTACCTGCTCCACGTGACCGAGGATTTCTACTCGCACAGCAACTGGGCCGACCTGTCCGATCCCTCGAAGCCGATCAGCATCGCCAATCCTCCGGGACTGGGGCACCGGTATCTGCCCGAGTACTGGGATCTGCGCCACGCGTCGGCGCCGCTGCCCGACCCGCGCCTGTCGACCGGCTGCTTCCCGGACTTCCTCTGCAAGGGGCGGATCACCCACGACGGCGGTCTCAACAAGGACAAGATGGACATCAATTCACTGACCGGATTCGTCAGCGATCCGGGTTCACCCAGGGGCAAGCTGTTCGACAACGACCAGCGGGCCGTAGACGGCGCGATCGACGAGGCCAGGCGCCAGTGGTCGATCCTGCGCGATGAGCTCGTTTCACGCTACGGCGCCGAGCGCGGCGGCAAGATGATCTGCGCGCTCACCTCCGACAGCGCCAACAGATCCTGCAACGACGGCAACCGGGCGCGGGACGTGTTCGCCCAGAACCCGCCCGCCTGGCAGCAGCTCGCGAGCGTCCTCGCGCCCCGTCGCTGCCTCGACCTCCCCAGCCAGAACACCGCCGACGGGACGAAGCTGCAGCTGTTCGACTGCAACGGCACGGCCGCTCAACAGTTCCAGCTCGAGGGCCGCGAGGTTCAGTTCTCGAGCGTCGGCGCGAGCCCGGCGGCGAGGGTGATGGGGAAGTGCCTCGACGCGCCGGGCTCGAGCAACGCCGACGGCACGCCGGTCCAGATCTTCACCTGCAACCGGACCGCAGCCCAGCGTGTGACGGTCACCGATCTGGATCAGCTGCAGCTACTCGGGAAGTGCCTCGCGATCCGCGGCGACGGCGCCAGCAACGGCGCCGCCGTCGTGCTCGAGCCCTGTGCCGACAGGAGCTCGCAGATCTGGGAGTTCCGCTAGGCCGCCGGCGCAGGCGCGAGCAGCACGGCGCGCCGGCACTCAGACTCGACGCTAAAGCCGCGGGCCCGAGCCATGCTCGGCCTCCCTTCACACGACGCTCCGCAAGGAGTAAGGTCGCGAAAAGCTCCGGCAAAGGCGCGCGAACTCCGGAAAAGTCACGAGGAGAGATGCATGAGCAGAACTGTCCCTGTCCGCCTCAACGTCAACGGTGCGGAACATCACCTAGAGGTGGAGCCCCGCCTGCTGCTCGTCCATGCGTTACGCGATCAGCTCGGCCTGACCGGTACCCATGTTGGCTGCGACACGTCTAACTGCGGTGCCTGCACGGTCCACCTCGACGGTCGCGCCGTGAAGTCCTGCACGGTGCTGGCGGTCCAGGCCGACGGCGCCGAGATCACGACGATCGAGGGCCTCGGGACGGAGGACAACCTGCATCCCGTCCAGGAGGCGTTCTGGAACGACCACGGTCTCCAGTGCGGCTACTGCACACCGGGCATGATCATGGCCGCGTCCGCGTTCCTGACCGAGAACCCGAATCCGACCGAGGGCGAGGTCCGGCACGCGCTCGAGGGCAACCTCTGTCGCTGCACCGGCTACCACAACATCGTCCGTGCGGTCCTCGATGCGGCCAAGAGCAAGTCTGCGAACGTCTCGCAGCCGGAGGTGACGGCATGAGCGTGATCGACGAAGCCCAAGCAGCCGGCAACGGGGCCTCCAAGCCCCACGTCGGCCGTGCGCTGCGCCGCAAGGAGGATCCCCGCCTGATCACCGGCCGCGGCCAGTACGTCGATGACATCTCGCTGCCCGGGATGGTGTGGGCGGCGTTCGTCCGCTCGCCCGAGGCCAACGCCAAGATCGTCTCGATCGATACCTCGGCGGCAAAGGAGCGCGCCGGCGTCGTCGCGGTGTACACCGGTCCCGACCTCAGCGACCTCGGAGGTCCGCTGCCGATGGCGTGGGTCCCGCCGGGCGTCGAGGTCAACAACCCGGAGCACTGGCCGCTCGCACGCGGGGCCGTCAGGCACGTCGGCGATCCGGTCGCGGTCGTGCTCGGCGAGGATCGCTACGCGGTGATCGACGCGGTCGAGGACGTGATCGTCGAATACGAGCCGCTCCCGGTTGTGACCGACCCCGAGGCGGCGCTCAAGGGCGGCCCGTTTGTGCACGAGGAGCTGGGCACCAACAAGGTCCACGAGTGGTCGCTCCCGGGGGGCGATCTCGAGGCCGGCTTTGCCGAGGCGGACGTGACGCTCGAGCGCCGGTTCGTCAACCACCGGATCGCCGGCGCCCCGATCGAGCCTCGCGGCATGCTCGCCGACTACCGCGCCGGCCAGCTGACGCTCTACAGCTCGACCCAGGTACCTCACTTCGTGCGACTGTTCCTGGCGCTGCTGCTCGGGTTGAGCGAGGAGCGCGTCCGCGTGATCGCGCCCGAGGTCGGCGGCGGCTTCGGGGCCAAGCTCCAGGTCACCGGCGAGGAGGTGTTCACGTGCTGGGCGTCGCGCAAGCTGAACCGCCCGGTCAAGTGGATCGAGACGCGCTCGGAGAACATGGCCGTCACCCACCAGGGCCGCGACCAGATCTCCTATGTGAAGATCGGCGCCAAGCGCGACGGCACAGTGACCGCCTACGAGGTCAAGATCATCGCCGACTTCGGCGCCTACAACATGCTGCTGACGCCGTTGATCCCGTCGCTCGGCGCATTCGTGATGGGCGGCTGCTACAAGATCCCCGCCGTCCACACCGACATCGTCGGGGTGTTCACGAACAAGTGCCCGACCGACGCGATCCGTGGTGCCGGCCGGCCTGAGGCCACACACATGATCGAGATCACGCTCGACCAGCTGGCCGCTGAGCTCGGGATCGACCCACTCGAGATCCGCCGCCGGAACTTCATCCCGAAGGAGAGCTTCCCGGCGGCCGTCGCGACCGGCGTGATCTACGACTCCGGCGACTACGAGAAGACGCTCGACCGGCTGCTCGAGATCATCGACCTGCCGGCCTTCCGAGCCGAGCAGGAGCAGTTGCGCACGAAGGGGATCTACCGCGGCATCGGCTTCTCGACCTACACCGAGATCTGCGGCCTGGCGCCGTCCCGGATCACCGGGCCCGCCGGCGTCGGCGTCCAGGCCGGTGGTTGGGAGTCGGCGATGGTCCGCGTGCACAACACCGGGGCCGTGACCGTTTACACCGGCGCCTCGGGGCACGGGCAGGGCCACGAGACGGCGTTCGCGCAAATCGTGGCCGATCGCGTCGGGGTCGACCCGGCGATCGTCGAGGTCATCCACGGCGACACCGCCGCAGGGCCCGAAGGCCGGAACACGTACGGCTCGCGCTCACTCGCGGTCGGCGGCGAGGCGCTCGCCAAGTGCGCCAACAAGGTCGCCGACAAGGCCAAGGCGATCGTCGCCCACAACCTCGAGGCAGCGCCCGAGGACATCGAGCTCCGCGACGGCAAGTTCTCGGTCAAGGGGTCGCCGGACAAGGCGATGGCGCTCGCCGACGTGGCCGGCGCCGCGTATCTGAACATGGTGCCGGAGGGGATGGAGCCGGGGCTCGAGGAGACGACCTTCTTCGACCCGGAGAACTTCGTGTTCCCGTTCGGAGCGCACGCCTGCATCGTCGACGTCGATGCCGAGACCGGCAAGGTCAAGGTCGCACGGTACGTCGCGGTCGACGACTGCGGCAACGCGATCAACCCGTTGATAATCGACGGGCAGGTTCACGGCGGAATCGCACACGCGATCGGGCAGGCGCTGTACGAGCGCGTGCACTACGACGAGGACGGCCAGCTCGTGACCGGCACGTTCGTTGACTACGCGCTCCCGACCGCGGCCGAGCTCCCGAGCTTCGAGCTCGACCGGACCGTCACCCCGACACCGGTCAACTCGCTCGGCGCCAAGGGCGTCGGCGAGGCGGGCACGATCGCCGCCAGCCCGGCGGTCACCAACGCCGTGATCGACGCACTGCGCCCGCTCGGTGTCACGTTCATCAACATGCCGCTCACCCCGATGCGGGTCTGGGAGGCGATCTCTGAAGCCCAGGGCGCGAGCCCGAAGGGAGGTGCGGCATGATCCCGGCAGAGTTCGACTACACGGCCCCGGACACGCTCGAGGACGCGATCCGGGCGCTTGCCGACGGTGGCGAGGACGCCAAGGCGCTGGCGGGCGGCCACTCCCTGATCCCGCTGATGCGGCTGCGACTGGCTGCGCCATCGCTACTCGTCGATCTCCGCAAGATCCCAGGTCTGCACGGGGTCCAGCGTCAGAACGGCGATTGGCGGATCGGGGCGATGACCCCGCACGCGGACCTCGAGCACACGCCCGAGCTCGGAATCGTCTCCCGCGCGGCCGCCACGATCGCCGACCCGCAGGTTCGCAACCGCGGCACGATCGGCGGCTCGCTCGCCCACGGCGACCCTGCTTCCGACCTTCCGGCCGTGATGCTGATCACGGAAGGGACCGCGACCGTCGTCGGTCCGGGCGGGCAGCGCTCGATTGCCGCCGCGGATCTGTTCCAGGACTATCTGCTGACGGCCGTCGAGGCGGGCGAGATCGTCACCGAGATCAGGGTTCCCGCCCTCGATGGCTGGGGATTCGGCTATCAGAAGTTCAACCGGCGCAGCGAGGACTGGGCGATGGCCGCGGTCGCCGCGGTCGTCAAGCAGACAGGCGACATCTGCGAGGATGTCCGCATCGGCCTCACGAACATGGGACATGTACCGCTGCGGGCCACGGCCGTCGAGGAGGCGCTCCGTGGTCAGCCGGTCAACGTCGAGTCGATCGCCAAGGCGTCCGAGCAGGCCGCCGAGGGGACCGACCCTCCCGCCGATCTGAACGCGAGCGCCGACTACAAGCGCCACTTGGCTCGGGTCCTCTGCCACCGCGCGCTGACCGAGGCCGCGGGACTGACGTGAGGGTCGGGCACTGAAACAGTTCGAGTCCGTGGAGGCGGCGAGCGCGGCGCTCGCCGCCGAGGGCTATCTCGCTGACCGGCCGCTCGCGCTTGCCGTGCAGCTGGCGGTCGTGCTCGATCAGCCGCTGCTGCTCGAGGGAGAAGCTGGGGTCGGCAAGACGGAGGTCGCCCGGGCGCTTTCTCAGACGATCGGCGCACGTCTGATCAGGCTTCAATGCCACGAGGGGATCGACCTGCACCATGCGGTCTACGACTGGGACTACGCACGCCAGCTGCTCGCGCTCCGAGCCGCTGAGGGAGGGGTCGACGAGGGCGAGCTGTTCTCCGAGCGATTCCTGTTGCGGCGGCCGTTGCTCGACGCACTGCAGGGCGACGGCGAGCAGCCGGTCGTGCTGCTGATCGACGAGATCGACCGAGCCGACGACGAGTTCGAGGCGTTTCTGCTCGAGTTCCTGTCGGACTTTGCGGTCACGATCCCCGAGCTCGGGACCGTCCGGGCCGCGAACCGGCCGATCGTGATCCTGACCTCGAACCGAACGCGCGAACTCCACGACGCACTCAAGCGCCGCTGTCTGTATCACTGGATCGACTATCCGAACGCCGAACGCGAGCGAGCGATCGTCGAGGCGCGGATCCCCGGTGTTCCCGAGGAGATCGCCGCGCGGGTGGTGCGCGCGACCGGCCGCCTCCGCGAGCAGGGCGATCTGTACAAGCTCCCCGGGGTCGGCGAGACGATCGTGTGGGCCCAGGCGCTGCTCGCGCTCGGCGACGCCGTCGATCTCGACGAGACGCTCGGGGTCGCGCTCAAGGTTCACGAGGACGTCTTGCGCGTGCGCGAGCGAAAGGTGCTCGACGGTGTCTGAGGCGGTCACCGACCGGCTCGGATCCCTCGCCGCCGAGCTCAGGGCGCAGGGATCGCGAGTCGGGGTCGGTGAGCTGTTGATGGCCCACCGCGCGCTGGCGGCGATCGACCCCGGGTCGCGCGAGGACTCGCGGTTGGCGCTACGCACCGTGTTCTGCTCGGGCCACGGCGATCTCGAGCGGTTCGAGCGGGCCTTCAAGGCCGTGTTCGGCGACGGGCAGGCGCCGGGGCGCGAGCAGCCGCTCGACGAGCTAGGCGAGATCGAGCGTGCAGCGCTTCCCCGGGCGGGCATTCCGGGAGAGGGCGGGCGGCCGCAGTCGGCCCCCGCCGACCCGCACCCGGTGCCGGCGGCCTGGAGCGAGGTCGAACTGCTGCGTACCAAGGACTTCGCCGACTACAGCGAGGCCGAGATGGCGCTCGCCCGCGAGCTGATCGCCCGGCTCGCGCGGCGCGGGCCGACGAGGATCTCGCGCCGCACGCGCCCCGCCCGCCGCAGGGGCCACACACCCGATCTACGGCGCACGGTGAGATCGTCGCTGCGGACCGCCGGAGAACCGGTCAACCGGCGCTGGCGGGCGCCGAGCTCGCGTCCTCGCAAGCTAGTGCTGATCTGCGACGTGTCCGGGTCGATGGCGCCGTACGCGCGGATGCTGCTGCAGTATCTACACGCGTGCGTGGCGGCCCGCAGGCGCGTCGAGGCGTTCGCGTTCGGGACGCGCCTGACGCGGATCACGCACGAGCTCGGCGGGCGCGACCACGACCTCGCGCTCGAGCGCGCCGCCGGCGCCGTCGTCGACTTTGCGGGCGGGACGCGGATCGGCGAGTCGCTGGCCGAGCTCAACCGTACCCACGGCCGCCGTGTCGGCCGCGGTGCTGTCGTGGTGATCCTGTCCGACGGGTGGGATCGGGGCGATCCGGACCTGCTCGAGACGGAGATGGGCCGGCTCAGCCGCAGCGCCCACCGGCTCGTGTGGCTCAATCCGCTCGCGGCGAGCCCAGAGTACGAGCCCCTAACGCGAGGGATGCGAGCGGCACTTCCGCACGTCGACCGGCTGCTGGCGGGCAACTCGATCGCCTCGCTCGAGGAGCTGGCTGCAATATTGGAGGAGATGTGAACGACGTTCTCGAGGACATCACGCGCTGGTCCCAGCGCGGCGACCGCGTCGCCGTCGCGACCGTGATCGACGTCAAGCGCTCGGCGCCCCGCCCGCCGGGCGCGAAGATGGCTGTCAACGACCGCGGCGAGATCTCTGGCGCGGTGTCCGGAGGGTGCGTCGAGGGCGCCGTCGTCGAGATCGCCGAGCAGGTGCTGGCCGGCGACTCGCCCCGGCTGCAGCACTACGGGATTGCCGACTCCGACGCGTGGGACGTCGGGCTCCCCTGCGGGGGCGAGATCGACGTGTGGGTGCAGGTCCACGAGCCGGGGCGCTTCGACGAGCTCGCCCGGGCCGGGGGACGCGCAGCCGAGGTGACGTTGCTCGACGGGGCGCGGCCGGGGGCGAAGCTGCTGGTCGAGGCCGATGGCACCCGGACCGGAACGCTGGGCGCGCCGGAGATCGACGACGATGCGACGCTAGCGGCCGAGGAGCTGCTGTGGGCAGAGCGCTCCGAGCGGCGCGGGGCATGGTTCGTCGACGTGATCGCGCCGGCGCCGCGGTTGATCCTGTTCGGCGCGGTCGACCTCGCGGCGTCGCTGTGCACGCTCGCGCGCGACGCCGGCTGGCGCGTCTACGTGGTCGACCCGCGCGCGCGGTTCGCCACGCCGGAGCGCTTCCCGGATGCCGAGGAGGTGATCGCCGCGTGGCCTGAGGCGGCGTTCGCGAAGCTCGGCGGGATCGACCCGGCGACATCGATTGCCGTCCTGACGCATGACCCGAAGCTCGACGATGCCGCGCTGACGCTTGCGCTGCGCTCGCCGGCGAGGTTCGTCGGCGCGATCGGTTCACGCCGAGCCCAAGCGGCCAGGCGCGAGCGTTTGGCCGCGGCCGGCATCACCGATGCCGAGCTCGAACGGCTGGCGGCGCCGCTCGGGCTCGACCTCGGAGCGATCAGCGGCGAGGAGACGGCTCTGTCGATCCTGGCGGAGGTCGTCGCCGCCCGCCACGGCCGCGAGGGCGGGCGCCTGACTGCCTCGCGCGGCGCGATTCACGAGGTTGCCGCGTGATCTGCGGGCTGATCCTCGCCGCCGGCGCCGGCACGCGGTTCGGGGGCGAGCACAAGCTGCTCGCCGAGCTCGACGGACGGCCGCTGCTCGAACATGCGATCAAGGCGCAGTGCGCGGTGCCAGAGCTCGAGCGGGTCGTGGTCGTGCTCGGCGCCAACGCGCGGCTGGTGCTCGAGCGGGTTTGCTTCGATCGTGCCGAGCCGGTGATGTGCGAACGCTGGAGCGACGGGCAGGCGGCGTCACTCCGCTGCGGCGTCGCGGCGCTTGCGGGGGCAGAGCGGGTGATCGTCACGCTCGGTGACGCGCCTTCGGTCACGCCGGCGGTGATCGCGCGCTTCCTGTCCGCACCCGGAGGTACGCGGGCAAGCTACGGCGGCCGACCCGGCCACCCGGTCGTGCTCGGCGCGGAGCAGCTCGCGAGGCTCGGTGAGCTCGAGGGCGATCGCGGTGCACGGGGACTGCTCGCGGGCGCCACCACGATCGAGTGCTCGGATCTGGCGACCGGGCGAGATGTCGACACCCCGGAAGACCTGGAGGCGATTCGGAATGAAGCTAGAGCAGTCATTTGACGTCGCGGCACCCGTCGATCGGGTGTGGAAGGCGCTGATCGACGTGGAGCACGTGGCTCCCTGTCTGCCGGGCGCGGCCGTGACCGGCCGCAACGAGGACGGGAGCTACAGCGGCACGTTCACGATGAAGATCGGACCGACGACCGCCGCCTACACCGGCAAGCTCGAGATGGACCAGATCGACGAGGCGGCGCGGACCGCGACGATGCACGCGAACGGAACCGACAAGCGGGGCCAGGGCGGCGCGAAGGCGATGATCCGCTCGACGCTGTCGGAGGCCGGATCGGGTACCCATGTCGAGGTGATCACCGACTATCACATCACCGGACGGCTGGCCCGGTTCGGGCGCGGCGGGATGATCGAGGACATCTCGGAGCGGTTGCTGCGGGAGTTCGCGAAGCGGCTGCAGGACTCGCTGACCACGGGAGACGGAGGGGGCGCGGGGGACGCAGGGGGCGACGCGGCCGCGCCCACGCCCGCGAGCGGCGATGCGACTGGGGCTGGGGACGCCGATCAGGCCGGCGCGATGCCGCCCGCCAGCGACGCAACCCGGCCCGGCGAGGCCGCGCCCGGTTCGGTGCCGCAGCCGGAGCCACACCACCATCACGCTCCGCTCGACGCACTGCCGCTGCTGCGCTCGGTGATCCTCGACCGGGTGCGGAGCAACCCCGTACCGGTGGCGCTGGTGCTCGGCTTCCTGCTCGCGGTCCTGCTTCGCCGGCGCGGACGGTAAGCGCCGCTTCAGTGGCAGCAAGGACCGCTGAGTGCCGCCGGCCCGGTGCCGCTGCGGTGGCGTGCCGTCAACTAGACCAATAGGCTTCCCCGGGGTCTTGAACCAGTTCCGCTTGCGTCCATCGGCCTGTGCCCGCCGGCTCGCTCTGCTGGCGGCATGCATCGTCGCGGCGCTCGCGCTGCCGGCGGCGGGCGCACCGGCGAGCGCCTGGGCCGCCGCCGGCGCGACGCCCAGCGCGGCCCAGCAGCTGGCCGACATGTACTCGCCGATCGTGATGGTCCGCACGCTGAAGGCCGTGTGCAACACCGCGGAGGAGCAGTACTCGCCGCCGACCTCGGTCGGCATCGTGCTCGGCAATCCCGCCGTCCGGCTCCTGTACAGAAACGGCAGGCAGTTCCGCGTGGTCTCGCGCGCCCCGACGGCCAAGGAGATCGCGGGTCTCGGACCCGGCTACTACATGGACCTGCCTGGAGACCCGCTTGTGCCCGAGTGCCGCTACGCCAAGGACTTTCGCGCGCTGCGTCAGGCCGGGCACGCACCGGCGGTCGCCTACGCTCACATCGCCAGGCAGCCCGGCGTCCCGGGGTTCGCGCTGCAGTACTGGTTCTACTACTACTTCAACCAGTTCAACGACCTGCACGAGAGCGACTGGGAGGGGATGCAGCTGTGGTTCGAGCAGGCCACGCCGCAGCAGGCGCTGAACGCCAGTCCGGCGCAGATCGTGCTGTTCCAGCACGCCGGCGGTGAGCACACGGATTGGGACGATGGCCGGGTCCAGAAGGATGGAAACCATCCGATCGTCTACTCGGCGGCGGGATCGCACGCAACCTTCTACGGCTCGGCGCTGTACCTCGGCAACGGCCAGGGCGGATCGGGTGTCGGCTGCGACAACACGACCGGGCCATTGACCGAGGTTCGGCCGCGTGCAGTGCTGACTCCCGAGGTCCCGGTCGCACGCGGTCCGTTCGCGTGGCTCACCTACACCGGCCGTTGGGGCCAGCTCGAGGCCGGGTTCAACAACGGGCCCGCGGGACCGAACACGAAGACGGTCTGGCTCGACCCCTACACGTGGATGGAGGGGACCCGGACGGGCAGCCCGACCGTTCCGGCCGGTTCGATCGCCGGTCCCTCGATCGCGCACTTGTTCTGCGGCACCGTCTCGGCCGTCACCGGGTTTCTCAATCTGGCCGACAAGACCCTGCCCGGAGCGCTTGCGGTCGCCGCGGTCGCGCTGCTGATCGTGCTGACCCCCGTGTTCCTCACGACCTGGCGCCCCACGGCCGTGTTCCCGGTCGCCAGCCGCCGCAAGCTCGGCCAGATCCTGCTCGCGTCAGCCCGACTGTGCTTCAAGAAGAGCGGAACCGTCGTGATGATGGCGGTCAGCGTGCTGCTGCTGATCGCGGCGTTCGATGTCCTCGAGTATCTCGTGCTGCTGCCGTTCGGCGTCAGTACGACCGGCCTCAGCTTCAACAGCTCGCAGAAGAGCGTTGGCATCTTCACCTCGGCGGGGGCCGGGCAGCCGATCGTCGCGCCGATCGCCGATGGGCTCGCGATCGCGATGGTTTGGAACCTCTCCCGCAGAGCGGCGGCGGGGATCGGGCCGGATGTTCGCGCACTCGCGAGCCGGTTCTGGCGGGTGGTGGGGGCGCAGATCGTCGTCACCGTGACTCTGCTCGTGCTCGGGTTCACGGTGATCGGGATCCCGTACGCGATCTACAAGGTCCCGCAGTGGCAGTTCGCCGCCCAGGAGGTGATGTTCGAGGACTGCTCGATCCGCGAGGCGATCCGCGGCAGCACCCGGGTCGTGCGCGGCCATTGGTGGGTAGCCGCGAGCCGCGCATTCGTGTTCATCCTGATCTGCGACATACCCGGCCCCGTGATCGGCTTCGCGTTGCTGTTCGCGCCCGTCCATCCCGGCGTCGTCAACGTGATCGGCGCCGTGATCTACTCGCTGCTGCTCCCGTTTGCGACCGTCGGGCGGACGATGGTGTATCTCGACCTCAAAATGCGGCCGCAGAAGCAGCGGCTGCTCGCCCGGCACCGGGCGCGGCGCCGGGCACGGGTCGCCGACGCGCCGGCGACCTGAGGCGCCCGTCCCCCGGGCGCGTGGGACTGCGCATGCGCCGCCGCACCCCGGGCGCGCGCGACCGCGTCACCCCGCCGGCGCCAGCACGATCTCGTTCTCGACCGAGACCCACTCGTGTTGCACGCCCGGGGGCCGGTCCGGATCGTCGGCGCCGCGGGCCTTGAAGGTGCGCAGCAGGGACGGCTTGACGGCGAACACGGCGTCGGCGTCGAGGTAGTCGCCGTCGGCGTCGAAGATGTGCGTGGTGAGTGTCCGGTAGCCGTCGGCGCGGACGATCATGTGGATGTGCGCCGGGCGCCACGGGTGCCGGCCGCACGCCGACAGCATCGCGCCGACCGGGCCGTCGTCGGGGATCGTGTACGGGACCGGCCGCACCGCGAGCAGCGCGTAGCTGCCGTCCTCACGCGTCAGGTAGCGCCCGCGCAGGTGGTCCTCGGGAGCCTCCGGTCGCTGTACGGCGTACAGCCGGTCGGGCCCGTTCTGCCAGACGTCGAGCTCGGCGCCGGCAATCGGCCGGTCGTCGAGGTCGAGCACGCGGCCGTGGATCCAGGCCGGAGTCCCGGACGCGCCCTCGCCCGACGCGGCCATGCTCTCGCCGTATTCGCGCAACGGTGCTCCGGGCACGTAGAAGGGACCGAGCACGGTCGACTCGGTCGCGCCGGCCGGCAGCGGGTTGGCGAGCGCGTCGAGGAGCATCGACAGCCCCAGCGCATCCGACCACAGGATGAACTCCTGGCGGCGATCGTCGGTGATCTCACCGGTGGCGGTCAGGACCGCGATCAGCCCGCGCCACTCATCCTGGGTCAACTCGACCTCGCACGCGAACGCGTGCAGATGCGAGACCAGCGCCCGCATCAGCTCGCGCAGCCGGGGATCGGCACAGCCATCGAAGCTCGCCAGCGCCGAGGCGGTGATATCCGCGGGGGCGGTCCGTGAGGCGCTCACCTGCTCAGAGCTCGGCGGACGCGATCTCCGCGCCGTCGCTGAGCGACTTCAGCTTCAGCCAGGCGACATCGGGGTCGACCTGGGAGAACCGGATGAATGTGTCAAAGCCGCAATCGGTTCCTGCCAGCAGGCGGTCCTTGCCGACGATCTTGCCGAGGCGCACGAGCCGGTCGGCGACCAGTCGCGGATGCTCGATGCAGTTCGACTTGACGTCGATCACGCCGAGGATCACGGACTTGTCGTCGGGCAGCTTGACATCCTCGAACACCCGCCACTCGTGTGCGTGCCGCGGGTTGGCGCCCTCGACGTAGATCGTCCCCGCGTTGACCTTCAGCGCCTCGCCGATGATCTGCTCGAGCGGCACATCCTTGTGGTGCGGCCCGGCGTAGTTGCCCCAGCAGACGTGCAGACGCACCTGCTCCGGCGGAATCTCGCCGAGCGCCGCGTTGAGCGCCTCGACCGCGAGCGGCAGGTGCCGGTGCCAGTCGCCGACGCTGCTGCCGACCGACCGGCAGTGGGCGGCCATCGCCATGTCGGGAGAGTCGATCTGGAGCTTGAAGCCGGCGTCGGTGATCGCCCGGTACTCGTAGGAGAGCGCATCGGCGAGCGCTGCGAGGTAGGTCTCGTGGGAGCCGTAGTGCTGGTCGGGATAGTTGAACGCGATCTGGCCCGGGCTGATCGCACCGAGGAACGCATCCGACCGCGGGTGCCCGTCGAGCGCTGCCGCGAAGCGCTCGACGTCGCTGCGAACCGCGTCCTTGTCGGCCAGCTCGACCGGACCGACGCAGTTGGAGAACACGATGTGGGCCATCGACGGCGTGTTGAACAGCCGCATCGCGAGGTCGGGGAAGTCCGCGACGTCGTCGGCCTGGAACTCCGAGCGTCCGTCGAACCCGGCGAACCGCTCGTTGACGTAGGTGCTGAAGCCGGTCTTGCTCATCTCGCCGTCGCTGACGATGTCGACACCCGCCTCGCGCTGCTTGCCGATCACCTCCGTGACTGCGGTGTCGATCGCTTGCTGGAGCGATGACTCGTCGACCTGCTGGCCGTCCGTCCGCGCCCAGATCATGTCGGCGAGCTCGTTGGGGCGCGGAAGGCTCCCAGCGTGGGTGGTCAGGATCCGATCAGCCATTTACGCCTCCCTCCGGGCATAGCCAATGCGGCCGCTGCGGCGCGGCAGCTCGCCGCCGTTGTACAACTGCGTTATACACTGCGCCGGGATTCGATGGCTGCAGGGACAACGGTGATCATCGGTGGAACGCGAGGCCTCGGGCGCCACCTCGCCGAGCGCATCGCGCGGCGGGGCGATCGCGTCGTGATCAGCGGGCGCGACCTCGAGGCGGGCGAGGCGGTCGTGGCGGAGATCGGCGCGGGCGCCTCCGCGGTCGCTCTCGATCTGACCGCTCCCGAGAGCATTGCCGATGCGCTCGCGGAGGTCGGGCAGGTCGACCATCTGGTGCTCACGGCGATCGACCGTGACGTCAACACCGTCCGCGACTACAGCATCGAGCGAGCGCTCAAGCTCGCGACGCTGAAGCTGGTGGGTTACACCGAGGCGCTGCACTGCCTGCACCCTCGGATGCACGACGAAAGCTCGGTGCTCCTGTTCGGTGGCCTCGCGAAGGACCGCCCGTATCCCGGCTCGACAACTGTCACAAGCGTAAACGGCGCCGTCACCGCGATGGTCAGGACATTCGCGATCGAGCTCGCACCGATCCGCGTCAACGCCGTGCACCCGGGGATCGTCGGCGACAGCCCGGCCTGGATCGACAATGCCGAGATGCGCGAGCGCGTAACGGCGGGAACTCCGACCGGGCGGATGGTGACGATGGACGATGTGACCGGCGCGGCCCTGTTCCTGCTCGAGAGCCGCTCGATCAACGGCGTCAACCTCGCGGTCGACGGTGGCTGGGTGATCCAATGAGAACAGCGATCAGCTGTGCAGTGTGGTTAGACGCTGGCGGTTCCACGATCGGAGCCCGAGCGTGAGCGCGCACGACCGTCTGCACCACGTCCACCGGGCGGGCGACCCCGGTCCCGCGACGCAGCCCGGCTTGACGCCTGACGCGGAGCGACTGTCGCTCACCACGCTCGTGGGGCGTGGCGTCGGCTCGGCGCACACCGGGTGGGAGCTGTGCGAGCTCGGGCCGTCGGGGTGCGTCGAGACGCACCTGCACTCGGCCGAGCAGAGCTTCTTCGTGATCTCCGGCAACCCTGAGCTGACCGTCGAGGGCCGCACCTGCCGCCTTTCCCCGGGCGAGTGCGGGCTGCTGCCGGTCGGCGTTGCACATGCCTGGCGCGCGCGCACCGAAGCGGCATGGCTACAGATCACTGCGCCCGCGCCCCGGACCTCGGGGTCGCCGGACACGTTCTGGACCCGCGAGGCCGTGCCGACAGCGGACTCGCCGAGCCCGCCCGATATCCGCGACCCGCGGACACGCACGTTGTTCCGCCTCGGCACGACCGACATGGATCTCGACGGCCTCAAGATCGGAGCGACGGTCGACGCGCCGACCGTCTCGGCCAGCATGGCGACGGCGTTGCTGGCGTACAGCGGGATCGCCGTCAAGATGCTCGTCGATCAACGCCTCGGCGCGGTCCTGCACCAGATGTTCATGGTCGAGTACCAGCCCGGTGGCGTCGCGCAGCCGCACGATCACCCGTTCGAGGAGGCCTACTACGTGCTCGAGGGCGAGATCGACGCCAGCGCCGACGGCGAGGAGCTGACCCTCGGGCCGGGCGATCTGCTCTGGACCGGGGTCGGGTGCGTGCACGCGTTCCACAATCGCGGCGCCGGCCGCATCCGCTTCCTCGAGACGCAGTCGCCGCTGCCGCCGTCGAACCACTCCTACAGGTTCAACCGCGACTGGGACTACCTCGCCACGCGACTGGCTCGCACCGACGCGACCGAGTCCTGACCGTCGAGGAATGGCCGATACCTCGAGCCGGCCGGACGTAGCTGCGGGCGCGATCGGCAGCCGCGTCAGAGCGGAGCGACTGCGCCAGCGAATCGGAGTGCGCGAACTCGCGCGCCGCGTCGGCGTCTCACCGAGCCTGATCTCGCAAGTCGAGCTCGGGCGGGCGTCGCCGTCGGTCGGGACGCTGTACGGGATCGTCAACGTGCTCGGGCTGTCGCTCGACAAGCTGCTGCTCGAGCACGGCGGCGGCGCGGACGCCGCGCGCAGCGATCCGCCCGAGCTCGACCCGGTCGTCCGCCGCGGCGAGGGGCAGGTGATCCGGCTCGCGTCGGGCGTCGTCTGGGAGCGCCTGACCCCGCCCTCACCGCAGGACGTCGACTTCGTGTCAGTCGTCTACGAGCCGGGCGGCGAGTCCTGTCCCGAGGACTCGCTGATGCGGCACTCGGGGAGTGAATACGGCCACGTCCTGACGGGACGGCTCGGCGTCACCGTCGGCTTCGACACGCACGAGCTCGGTCCAGGCGACTCGATCTCGTTCGAATCGACGATGCCCCACCGCCTGTTCAACGCCGGCGCCAAGCGCGTCGAGGCGATCTGGTTCGTCGTCGGCCGCCGCGGCGACCCCAGGTTCGCGCGAAGCGGGGAGTGAAGGAGGGAGCCGCGGTCGATCGCTGGTGGCGCTGCCGCCCCGCTACTGCTCGCGCCCGAACCAGCGCGCGCGGCGGCTCGAGCCGAAGTGCGCCTTGTCCGCGACCAGGGACTCGGACGGCGCGTGGAAGACACCAGTCCGCGTCGGTCCTGACAGAAAGTCGATGTCGACGCTGCCGACGCGACCTTCGCCGAACTCGATGTAGCAGGTGCCCTGGCCCAGATGCCGCCCGGGCGGCTCGCCGCCCTGGATCTCGGCGATCAGCGCCTGCGCGACGATCCGCGAGGCACCCTCGGCGAACACGCCGGCCTTCGGCACCCCCGCAGTTGCGACGTCGCCGACGGCGTAGACACCGGGAAAGCGCGTCTGGAGCGACGCGAAGTCTGTCGGCACGAACCCGTCTTCGGTGATGCCGCTGTCGATCACGACCTGGGGGGCGATGTGCTTGGGAACGCCGAGGAACAGATCGAACGGCAGCTCGGAGCCGTCGTCGAGAACGGCGACGGTCCGCGCCGGATCGATCGCGGCGACGCGATGGCCCGTGATCAGATTGATGTCGCGCTGCGCGAACTCGTCGACGAGCGCGGCCGAGGTCTCGGGCGATGGCGGGACCGGTGAGTTGAACGGGATCACGAACGAGATCCGGCACGCGTCGCGAACTCCCCGCTTGCTGAGAGCGTCGTGGAGCAGCAGCGCGCATTCGCTCGGCGCCGGCGGGCATTTGAACGGCGCGCCGCAGACGCCGATCACGGCATGCCCCTGTGAGAACGTCGGGATGATCGCGGCGAGCCGTTCGGCGCCTGCGACCGAGTAGAACTCGTTGCCTCCCTCGGCGAGGCCCGGCGTCGCGTCCATGTCGTACTCGGCACCGAGCGCGATCACGAGATAGTCGGCCTCGTGGACACCCGCGTCCGTCGTCACACGGCGGGCCTCCGGGTCGATCGCCGTGACCGTCTCGCGCAGCACGCGCACGCCCGGCTTTGCGATCTCGCGGTAGGGGAGCCGGACCTCGTCGACGGTCGCGCCGCGGAACATCACGTCGAGCTTCGAGAACCCGAACACGAACGAGTCGCCCTTGTCGATCAGCTTCACGTCGATCTGATCGCCGAAGGCGTCCGAGACCATCGTCGTCAGCTCGAGTCCACCGAAGCCGGCCCCGAGCACCACCACCCGTGCACTCACGCGGACAAGCCTATCCGCAACCGGTCACGCGCGTGCAGCGGCCTGGAGCGGCCGGTCGGCGATCTCGCACATCCCGTCCGAGCCGATGTTCAGGCCGATGTTGTTGATGTTGTACAGGTGCTCGCTCGAGACAACCCAGACGATCTCGCAGATCTCGCGCTCGCCGTAATGACGTGCGAGCTCGGCGAAGGTCTCGGGGCTGACGTGCTTGTGCTCGGTCAGTTCGGTCGCGAATTTCAGCGCCGCCCGCTCGTTGTCGCTGAAAATCGGATTCGTCTGGTACTCGTGGAGCGCGTCGAACCTGGGCACGTTGTGCGGTGCCTTGTTGACCGTGTACCAGCGGGTGGCGTCCATGCAGAACAGGCACATGTTGAGGCTGGCGACGCGCTCGCGAACAAGCGCCACCGTGTCGGACGACAGCTCGAGCTTCTTGTCGAGCCTCGAAACCTTGCCGAAGAAGCGCGTGAAGGCCATTGGCATTCGCGCGCAGAAGACACTCAGCGGGCCCGGGACCTTGCCGAACTGGCGGCGCGTGAACCAGTAGCCCAGCTTCAGCAGCAGGCCCTTGGGCTTCTCGACGGGGGACAGATAAGAGGACATGCGAGCGACTCCTTGCGGTCGATTGGGTCGCTCGTATGACCCGCGGCGAGTGGCGGATGTGACGCGGTCAGGCGTCCAGCACCGTCAGGTCGAGGCGCTCCAGGCGCTCGGGATCGGCGAGGATGTCGATCTCGACGATCCGCCCGTTCCGGACCGTCACCCCGAGGACCGAGAACGGCTTCCCGTTTCTGAACGTGACAACCCCGGCGGCGCCGTTGACCAGCGCCGGCCGGTGGTCAAGGTCGAGCCGCGAGTACATCTGTGCGCGGGCCGCGACGGCCGCCGCGCCGTGAACCTCTAGCGTCGCGGCCGGCAATCCGGCGCCGCTGTCGGCACGGAGCACGACATCGGGATCGAGAACGGCGAGAAGTGCATCGAAGTCACCGTCGCGGGCTGCTGCCTGGAAGGCTTCGATCGCCGAACGCTGGGCGCTGAGGTCAGCATCGGGGGCGGGAGCGGTGCCCCTGACCCGCCGGCGGGCGCGGCTCGCGAGCTGCCGCGCGGCTTCGGGCGAGCGGTCGATCAGCGGCGCGATCCGCTCGAACGGCACGGCGAACATGTCGTGCAGCACGAACGCCAGCCGTTCGGGCGGGGACAGGGTCTCGAGCACGACAAGCAGCGCCAGCCCGACCGACTCGGCGAGCAGCGCCTCGTGCTCGGGGTCGACGCCGTCGGCGCGGTCGACGATCGGCTCGGGCACGTGCACGTCGAGCGGGGCCTCGCGCCGCGACTTGCGCGAGCGCAGCATGTTGAGCGACACGCGCGCGACCACCGTCGTCAGCCACCCGCCGAGGTTCTCGATGTCGCTTGAATCGGTCCTGCTGAGCCGCAGCCACGCCTCCTGGACCGCGTCGTCAGCCTCGCTCAGCGAGCCGAGCATCCGGTAGGCCACGGCGCGCAGGTGAGAGCGCTGTTCCTCGAAGCGCTCGGCCAGCCAATCGCGCTCATCCATCGCTTAAGTCTTCTCCGTTCGACCGGCTTTCACACGCATGACCCGTCAGACGCAGTCAATGTGACAGGCGGCCGAAACGATCCGCCGACGGAGACCCGCCCGGCGGGTCTCCCTCCGTCTCAGCCCGCCGCCGAGCCGGCGGCGCGGGTCCGGTCCGCGGCGTCGCGCTGTGCGACCTCGCCGGCCAGGATCTGGGCGGCTCGAGTTGCTCCGGTCAGCGGCTCGGCCGGGATCGGCTGTCGCTCGAGCAGCTCCGAGATCGCGCGGGCGAGACGGGCCGGCTCGAGCTGAGCGAGCTCGAGCATCTGGACGTGACCGGTCGCGGCCCAGTAGCGCGCGCGCTCGAGCTGTTCGTGGCGCGGCGTCGCTCGCGGTACGAGCAGCGCGGGTCGTCCGCTGCCGAGGATCTCGGCGACGGTGCAGTAGCCCGCCATCGCGATCACCGCCCGCGCCCCGGCGAGGACGGATTCCATGTCGTGGCGCTCGCGATCGACTCGGGCTCCGATCGTCTCGGCCCGCTCGCGCAGCCGCGAGAGCTGGCCCGGTGGCATCATCGGTCCGGCCACGAACATCGCCGGAACCGGTGTCGGATCCGTCGCGAGCGCCGCGATCACCGCGTCGAGGAGCGGGAAGGCGTCGAACCCGCCGCCGCCGGTGACCAGCAGGTAGCCCCGACCGAGACTCGGCCGCTCCACCGGCGGCAACGGCGCGCTCACCAATCCGGTGCGACGGATCGGCAGCCCGGCGGTCCGCAACCGCGCAAGCCGGATGTCGTCGATCTCGTGGTCGTTGTAGACGAGGCCGAGGTCGTAGAAGCGGCAGATCGATTGCGCGAGCTGCTGGCTCCAGACCTCGTCGAGGTCGGCTGGGTCGTCGAAGTCACGAAGGCCGAGCGCGGTGGTCGCGCGGCCGTGGCCGCGCAGCCACTCGAGCGCCGCCCGGAGCTCGCCGCAACGGCCGAACGGCACGTAGTCGACGACGACGACGTCGGGGTCGATCGCCTTGACGAGCGCGAGCGACAACTCCCCGCGCAGGTTGCCGATCTCGGCAGGCGTGAGCGCGAGCTGGGCCGCCTGGGCGAAGGCCGTCGCGCCCCATCGGCGATCGACGCTCATCGGCGCGCACGGAAGCTTGACGACATCCACGCGCGGCTGAAGCTGCCCGGGCTGGTGGGACGCGAGGCCGGTCACGATCAGCGCGGTGCTGTTCTCGTCGTGGGCTGCGAGCGCGCCGCCGAGCGCCGCCGAGATCCGCAGGTGACCGAGCCCGAAGAGCTCATTGCAGAACAGGACCGACCTCACCGGTCCAAACGCTACCGGTCCACCCGTTGGTAGCGTGGTGCGATGGATCGCCCCCCGCTCGTCCTGATCTCGGGCAAGGACGTGTTCGGGGCCGGGGGGCACGAGACCTACGTGCAAGCGCACGCGCTGGCCGCCGCGCGGCTCGGGTATGAGCCGCACATCTTCTTCGCGTCGACGACGCAATCGACCGAGCGCACCGAGCTCGGCGTCATCCATCGCGTGCTGGCTCCTCCGCGACGCCGGCCGCCCGTGCTCCTCCAGATCCCGCTGCCCACGCGCATGCCGCCGCTCGCCTACGGGATTGCGGGCTTTCTGGCTAAGCGCCCGGGCCGCCACCTGATCCACAGCTTCGGGGTCTACGGAGCTGCAGGCGTGCTCGCGACGCGGCTGTTGGCGCGCCGCGGTGTCGACGCCGTGCAGATCGCGAGCGCCTATGGGACCCGGGCTTATGAGCTACGCGTGATGGGCAACGGACTGCGCCCATACCACGGCCTGTCCAACCAGCTTCGGTACCGGGCATGGCGACGGTGGGTCTGGTCGGTCGACGATTCCGTCGAAGGGTGGGGCTACGCGCACTCGAGCGTCGTGCTCGTCAACTACGAGTCCGTGCGCCGGGTGCTGCTCAGCTCCTATGGCCCGGAGCTCAACATCCGACGTCTTCCGTACGCGGCTCCTGACGCCTTCACGCCGGTGCTCGCCGAAGCGCAGCCGGAGCCGGAATCGATCAGGCGACTGGTGCCGCGAGCGGCACCACTGATCGTGTCTGTCTCCCGTCACGTGCCGCGCAAGGGCGTAGACCGGCTGCTGCTCGCGCTTGCGCAGCTCGCCCGCGCCGGGGTTCCGTTCCGCGCCTGCCTGGTCGGCCCGGGCGCCCTGCTGGCCAGCCATCGCCGGCTCGCCACGGAGCTCGGCCTCGACCACCGGGTCGCGATCACAGGTCGGGTGCCGGACGTCGCGCCCTACCTCGCCCAGGCTGACATCTTCGTACTCCCGTCGCTGGCCGAGTCGAGTGGCTCGGTGTCGGTGCTCGAGGCATTGCGCGCTGCCAAGCCGGTGATCGCCAGTGCCTGCGACGGCATGCCGGAGGACCTGGTCGACGGCCGCAACGCCCTGCTGGTCGGGCCGGGTGACGTCGATGCGCTGGCCGCTGCGGTGCGGCGCCTGCTGGCCGACCGTGAGCTGCGCGCGCGGCTCGGAGCGCAGGCGCGGGAGACCTATCAGCAGCGGTTCTCGGCCGACGGGCTCGTCGCGGCGCTAGGCGAGATCTACGGCGCCTATCACGACCAGCGATCGGCGCTTCTCGCCAAGCAGGCCGGCGGCACTCTGGCGCGACTGTAGGATCGGTCTGGTGCCGGCGTGTATCGCGGTCCTTGCGGGCTTCCGCGCGTTCTGCCAGCTGACGATGCGCCAGGAGACGATCAAACTATGAGTGAGCACCGTTTCACGTTCGGGCTGTGGACGGTCGGTAACCCGGGCCGCGATCCGTTCGGAGAGCCGACTCGAGCGATGCTGGATCCGGTCGAGTCGGTGGGACACCTCGGCGAGTTGGGGGCGTGGGGCGTCAGCCTGCACGACAACGATCTCGTCCCGTGGGGGAGCTCGGTCGCCGAGCGCGATCGGATCGTGGCGCGATTCTCGCGAGCCCTGGCCGATGCCGGCCTCGGCGTCGGGATGGCGACGACGAATCTGTTCACACACCCAGCATTCAAGGACGGAGCGTTCACCTCGAATGACCGCAGGGTGCGGCGCGCGGCGGTCGGCAAGGCGATGGCGGCGATCGATCTCGGCGCCGAGCTCGGGGCCGAGGTGTTCGACTTCTGGGGCGGGCGCGAGGGCGTCGAGGCCGGCATCTCCAAAGACCCGCGCGACGCGCTCGAGCGCTACCGCGAGGCGATCGACGTGCTGGCGGACTACTCGGTCGCACAGGGATACTCGTTGCGGTTCACGATCGAGCCCAAGCCGAATGAGCCCCGCGGCGACATCTTCCTGCCGACGGTCGGCCATGCGCTGCACTTCATCTCGCGGCTGCAGCGTCCCGAGATGGTCGGGGTCAATCCCGAGGTGGCGCACGAGACGATCTCGGGGCTGTCCTTCCACCACGGCGTCGCCCAGGCGCTGTGGGCCGGGAAGCTGTTCCACATCGACCTGAACGCCCAGCGAGTCGGTCGCTACGACCAGGACTTCCGGTTCGGGGCCGAGGATCTGAAGGAGGCGTTCCTGCTGGTGCGGCTGCTGCAGCGGGCCGACTATGCCGGCCCGCTGCACTTCGACGCGCATCCGTACCGCAACGAGGACGCCGACGGGGTGTGGGAGTTCGCGGCCGGGTGCATGCGCACGTACCGTGCGCTCGCCGAGAGGGCCCGCCACTTCGACCAGCTGCCGGAGGTCGCCCAGGCGCTGGAGACGGCCGGCGCGGTCGAGCTCGCGGAGTCGACGACCAGCGGTGCGGGCGAGGCCGACGAGCTTAAGGCGTCGGTCGCGGAGCTAGACGCGCTGGCCGCTCGTGGCTACCACAACGAAGCGCTCGACCAACTCGTTATCGACACCCTGCTCGGCCTGCGCTAGCCGGCGGCCGGGGGTAGCCTCTCGCGAGTGCACCCGCCGCTGCGCGTCCTGGTCCGTCGCCACAAGGCCGCCGTCGCGATCGCGGCCGCGATCGTGCTCGTCCTGGTCGGCCTGACCGCGGTGACTGCCGTCTCGGGATCGAGCTCGGCCGCGCTGACCGACTCGACCTCGTGTTCGGAATGGACCTCGGCGCCCGCGGCGCAGCAGAGCGCCTACGCCCAGCTTTATGTCAACGAGCACGGGGTTCCTGCCAGCGGGACGCTCGACGCCGGCACCGTGGAGGCCGAGATCAACGGCGGTTGCTCGCGGGCCGCGTACCTGGGCGAGGCCGACGAGATCACCGTCGCGGCGGCCATCAAGCACCAGTTCTGAGCGGCGGCCGCAGCCACGTCCGCCCGGGGCCGAACGGCGCTGAGCGTTCAGGCGAAGGTGCACGAGATCGGGACGCGAAAATACCCATCGAGGTGCTGCGAGCGAGCAGAAAACCCGCCTCCATTACTCTGTTCTCGAGCCAGTGAGACGACGCGAGCGATATCGACGCCGAGTACGGCATCGCGGCCATCCCGTGCGACGGGTGGTTGTGATGTCCGTGATGATCTTTGCCCTGGCCGCGACGATCGGGGCCCTGACCGCCGTTGGCTGGGTCGTGGCGACCGCCGATTCGGCGCCCAACCTCAAGCAGCTCAAGCCTCGCGACCCGCATGGTGTCACGCGGATCTACGCCGCCGACGGGGGCCTGCTCGGATACGTCCATACCGACACGATCTTCAACCGCGTGTCACCGTCCCGGATCCCGAAGACGCTCAAGGATGCGACGGTCGCGATCGAGGACCGTCGCTTCTGGCAGCACGGCGCGCTCGACTACCAGGGGATCCTGCGAGCGGGCATCCGCGACGTGTTCGGCGGCGGCTCGAGCCTCCAGGGCGCCTCGACGTTGACGATGCAGCTCGTCGACAACATGTTCATGCCGCGCAAGTACGCGATTCACCACAATCTCAAGTACAAGATCGTCCAGGCCAAGCTCGCCGAGCAGCTCGAGAGCCAGCACTCCAAGCGGTGGGTGCTCGATACGTATCTGAATGACGTCCCCTACGGAACCGTCAACGGCGAGACTGCGCAGGGGGTCGGTGCGGCCTCGCAGGTGTTCTTCGACAAGCCGGTGTGGAAGCTGTCGCTCGCGGAGCAGGCGACCCTCGCCGGACTGCCGCAGTCGCCGACCAACTACAACCCGTTCCTGCGCCCGGATCTCGCGATCGCGCGCCGCGACGAGGTGCTCCAGGCGATGGTCACGAGCGACTACATCACCCAGCGCCAGGCGACGGCCGCCGAGCACTCCAAGCTCGGCGTCAAGAGCAGCACGCTGTACTCGCGCGTGTCCGAGCCATACCTATTCGATTTCGCCGAGTCACAGCTGATCGAGCACTACGGGCTGCGCACGGTGCAGGACGGCGGCCTGAAGGTCTATACGACGATCGAGCCGGGCATGCAGACGGTCGCCCACAACGCGATCATCGCCCACCAGCCCGGCGGCTCGGTGCTCCAGGACCAGCCCGCGGCCGGGCTCGCCAGCGTCGATCCGTCGAACGGTCACATCATCGCACTGGGGTCGTCGGCCACCTACGAGCAGACGAAGTACGACTACCCGGTTCAGGCCCATCGCCAGCCCGGCTCGGCGTTCAAGATCTTCGCGTTGATGACGCTGATCCACGACTACAACGGCGATCCGAACAAGACCTATTACACGTCGAAGTTCCTCCCCGCGGGCTGGCTGCCAGAGGATCCGACCTGGTCGGTCCACACCGCCGAGGAGACCTACCAGGGGACGATCAACATCACCAAGGCGACGGTCGTCTCCGATAACACCGTGTTCGCCCAGCTGGTCGTCGACCTCGGGCCGGACAAGATGGACCAGATCGCGCACGAGATGGGGATCACCTCGCCGCTGCAGGGCCTTCCGGCCGAGGTGATCGGCGGTCTCAAGGTCGGCGTCACGCCGCTCGAGATGGCGGACGCGTACGCGACGATCGCCAACGGCGGCTACCACATCGCGCCGACCGTGATCGACCACGTCGTGTTCCCCGACGGCAAGGTCGACCACAGCATCGGCAACCCGCCCAAGCACCGGATCTTCAGCTACGGCGAGACGTACGCCGCGATCCAGGTGATGAAGGGCGTGATCAAGAGCGGAACCGGCACCGCGGCCGACTACGGCTGCCCCGCCGCCGGTAAGACAGGGACCGCCGAGGGCATGGACAACGCCTGGTTCGTCGGCTTCACGCCGAAGCTGTCGACAGCGGTCTGGGTCGGCTACCCGCAGGGAAACATTCCGATGGCCGACGGCTTCGGCGGCACGCTCGCCGCTCCGATCTGGCACGACTTCATGCAGACCGCGAGCAACGGCTACTGCGGTGACTGGTCACCGCCGGCCGTCCCGTTCCAGGGCACCGCGTTCACCGGTGCCCACTCGGCCAGCGGCCCTGCGTCCGGCGGCGGCTCGTCCAGCACCGGCACAGCGACCACCGGCAATTTCAACAACCCCACGCTCTACGCCCAGCCGCCGCAGCCCCCGTCGGGCGGCAGCGGGCTGCCGACGACCGGGAACGGGAACGGCAACGGCAACGGCAACGGTGGCCAGCACAACGGCCACGGCGGGCACGCCCACCACTAGTCCCTGAGCTAGGGCACCGACCGCACGGAGGCGGTATCTTGGCAACGCGCAATCTCGACCCGAAGGACCGGGCTCTGTTGCAACCGCTGAGCATTCGCCGTCTGACGATCTCGTTGCTCGTCGCCTGCGCGGTGAGCATCGCGCCGGCGGCGACCGCCGGCGGTGCGACCGCGCCGGGGACCAGCCCCGGCGGGACCAACCTCGTTCGCAACGGTGACGGCTCGGCCGGCGATGTTTCGGTCCAGGGTTGGGACGCGATCACGATTCCCGGGTGGCGGGTGCTCGGCGGCCTGCCGACGGTCGTGCGCTACGGCACGCCGGGCTTCCCCCAGAGGCGGGGCGGGCGCGCGAGGCCAGGCGGGCGCGCGGGTCCCGGCGAGCGGCTGTTCGCCGGCGGCGCCGGCGGCTCGGCGCGGCTCGAGCAGGTCGTGGCGCTGCGCGCGCCCGGAGGGTCGCTACTCGGAGGCGGATCGCGCTACCGCCTGTCGGCCGCGCTCGGAGGCGGTGTCACGAGCGCCGGATCGGTGACCGCGAGGTTCCTGTCCGCGGCCGGCAAGCCGCTCGGCGAGGTCAGGATCGGCCCCGTCGGCGAGCTGCGACAGCCCTCGCTGGCCGACCGGACGGCGTCGGGGCGGCTGCCCCACGGCGCCGCCAGCGCCGAGATCGTGATCGGGCTCGCGACTTCGCTGAGGAACTTCGACGGTCCCGACGCGCCGAAGGTCGGCTACGACCGCGCCGTTGCTGGCCACGTCGGCTTCACGGTCAGCGCCGCGGTGAGCCGCGCGCCGGTGCTCGCGCCGCCGGCCGCCCGCGTCCCGCGCTTCGAGCACGTATTCATGTTCATGTTCGAGAACCAGGACTTCCACTCGGTGATCGGGAACCGCAAGCAGGCGCCGTATCTGAACAGCCTCCTTCGGCGAGGCAGTCTGCTCGCGAACCTGTTCGCCGAGGAGCACCCGAGCGACGGCAACTACCTTGCGCTCAGCGCCGGCGGCGTGTTCGGCCTGCCGCTGACCGATCCGCTCGAGATCAACCCGCGATTCAGCGTCGAGCAGCGCAACATCGGCGACCTGGTGAGCTCGGCGCATGAAAGCTGGCGGGCGTACATGCAGAGCGCCGACGGCCCGTGTGACGACACCGTCCATCGCTACTACTGGAACGACGACCTGCCGTTCCTGTACTTCCCCGACGTCCGAGACCGGCCCGCCTACTGCGCCGCTCACGTCGTCCCGCTGCAGGCGATCAACCACGACCTCGCAAGCGCCGCGACGACGCCGAGCTTCTCGTGGATCGGACCCAACGACTGCAGCGACATGGAGGGGTGCGGGATCCACCAGGGAGATCGGTTCCTCGCGACCGAGCTCGGCAAGATCCGGCGCTCGCCGGCCTGGCGAACGCAACGCAGCCTCGCGATCATCACGTTCGACGAGGACGCATACGACCACCAGCATCCGGCGCAGCTGGTCCCGACGATCGTGCTCGGCTCCCGCGATGTACGTGCAGGGTTCGTGTCGCACGTTCGCTACACGCACTACAGCCTGCTGCGGACCGTCGAGGCTGCCCTGCACCTTGGCACGCTGACGCGTAACGACCGCTACGCAAGCGCCGTCAACGACGTGTTCGACCCGCCCGCGCTCGCTCACATCGCCCACCCGGCGAGCGCTCGCGGAACCGGCGCGCGCCGCGCCGCCACGGCGCTCGTAGCGAACTCCGCTTCCGCGACCGTCACGCCCGTGTCGCTCGCGACCGGGAAGCCCGGCAAGGCGATTCCGGTCGGCGCCGACCCAGCGGCGATCGCCGTCAGCGGCCACACCGCGTACGTGGTCGACCGCGGCGCGGGCGCCGTCACCCCGATCGACACCGTCACCCGCAGGCCCGGACGGCCGATCCGCGTCGGCGCCGACCCGGTCGCGATCGCGATCGCGCGCAGCGGGAGGACCGCCTATGTGGTCAACGGCGGCTCGAACACGGTGACCCCGATCGATACGGCCACGAAGCGGCCGGGCCACCCGATCCGCGTCGGCTCGGAACCGCGAGCGATCTCGGTCACGCCCGATGGACGGTCCGCCTACGTGCTCGACTGGGGCGGCGCGTCGGTGACCCCGATCGATCTCGCGACCGACCGTCCGGAGCCCCCGATCCACGTCGGCACCTATCCGTACGCGATCGCAATCGCGCGCCACGGTCGCGTCGCCTACGTTGCAAACTTCGGATCGAACACGGTCACACCGATCGATACGGCGGACGGCCGGGCGAAGCGGCCGATCGCGGTCGGGCAGGCGCCGAACGCGCTCGCCGTGACGCCCGACGGGGCCAAGGTCGAGGTCGTCAGCGGCGATCGCGACCTGGTCACGCCGATCGACGCGGCGAGCCTGCGCCTCGGATCGGCGGTCGCCGTCGGCCGCTCGCCGGACGCGGTCGCGATCTCACCCGACGGGCCGACCGCCTGGGTCGTCAACACACTGTCAGGCACGCTGACTCCGATCGCGACGCGGACCGGGCACGCCGGCCACCCGGTGTCGGTCGGCCTCTACTCCTATCCGACCGCGATCACGCTCGCCGACGGCGGGCGGACCGCGGTCGTGGTCGACACATATGCCGGCAAGGTGACGCTGGTCGACACGCGAACCCGGCGCGTGTTCCACTCCGCGAAGACCGGCAGCTATCCGGTCGCCGCCGCGATCGCGAAGTAGCGTTCGGTTCGCGGGCTGGGCCCTCGCCGGCGCGAGGGACATATGTCACATCCATTCCGGCCCGCGGGTCGTAGAACTGATCTGAACGCCGCCGCGCCGCCAGACAGATGCTCGCCCCCGAACAAACCGTCGCCGAATTCGCGCTCCCAGCCCTCGACCTACGTGGGCTTGCGCGTCGCGCCGTGCTCCCGGCCCTGCTCGTGCTCGCCGGGGTCGCGTTCGCCGTGCTCGCCGGCGGCCGAATTCACGCATTCGCGGAGATCCTGCGCCGGATGCTCGACGCCAACCCCGGGTGGGCGGCGGCGGGGATCGTGTTCGAGGCCGTCTCGGTCGCAGGCTACGTCTGGCTGCTGTCGCTCGTAGGCGGCCGCGCGACACCCCGGATCGGCGCAGCGCAGAGCGCACAGATCACGCTCGCCGGGACGGCTGCGACGCGACTGCTACCGACGGCCGGAGCAGGGGGCGCGGCGTTGACGTTGTGGGCCCTGCGCCGCGCGGGCCTCGCGCCGGCGGCCGCGGCGCGGACCCTGCTCGCCTTCCTCGTCCTTTTGTACTCGGTATTTCTCGCGTCGCTCGCGCTCGCGGGCCTGACGCTTGCGTTCGGGGTCGGAGCCCACCACGGCCCGACGGCCGTCAGCGCGATCGCCTCGGCAGCCGCGCTCGCGAGCATCGTCGTGGCGCTCGTGCTGGCCTGCACGCACAGCCCTGCGGCGAGCGCCGAGCCGCCCGCCGGGCGCCTGGCCGGCGGCGCGCGCCTGATCGGGCACGCCGTCGCCGATGCGCTCGCCTTCGTGCGGTCGCGGGACTCGAGGCTCGCCGGGGCGATCGCCTACTGGGCGTTCGATGCGGCGGTCCTGTGGTCGATGCTGCACGCGTTCGGGGCGCCGCCGGCGGTGCCCGTGATCGCGCTCGCGTACTTCGTCGGCCAGGTCGCGAACACGCTTCCGATCCCGGGGTCCGTGAGCGGCGGGATGGCCGGCATGCTGATCGCCTTCGGCGTCGCCCCGGCGCTGGCGCTCCCGGCCGTGTTGGCGTACCGCACCGTCGCGGTATGGCTGCCGACGCCCGCCGCAGCAGTCGCGATCCCGGGCCTACGCGCGACCGTCACGCGCTGGGGCCGCGAGGACACGGCCGCCGCCCGCTGAGCGCCGCCGAGCTGAGGCCGGCGGTGTGCAAAGCTGTTCTGCATGGAACTTGGTGCCTACGGCGTTTGGACCTCGTACCGGACGATCGGCGAGGACAACGCAGCAGAGGCGGCGAAGCTCGTCGAGGAGCTTGGGTTCGGGACGTTCTGGCTCGGCGGCTCACAGCAGCTGCCCGCCTTGCGGCCGCTGCTCGCCGCGACCGAGCGGATCGCCGTCGCGACCGGGATCCTCAACGTCTGGGCGAGCGACCCTCGGCAGGTCGCGATCGATTTCGCGAAGCTCGAGGAGGACTTCCCGGGACGTGTGCTGCTCGGGATCGGGATCGGCCACCCGGAGGCGACCAGCCAGTACGCCCGGCCGCTGTCGGCGATGGGCGATTTTCTCGACGGCCTCGACGCCGCGCCCGACCCAGTGCCGCGCGATCGCCGCTGTCTCGCCGCGCTTGGGCCACGAATGCTCGCGCTGAGCGCCGAACGCTCGCTCGGAGCCCACAGCTACTTCGTGCCGGTGCAGCACACGCGCGACGCGCGCGAGCGGCTCGGGGCGTCGGCGCTGCTCGCGCCCGAGCTGGCGTGCGTGCTCGGTCAGGACAGGGCCGCTGCACGCGAGTACGCGAGCCTCTACCTCCGGCTGACCAACTACACGAGCAACCTGCTGCGATACGGCTTCAGCGACAGCGACATCGCGGACGGCGGCTCAGAGCGCCTGCTCGACGCGGTCGTTCCGCAGGGTGATGCGGATGCGATCGCAGCGCAGGCGAGGCGGCATCTGAGCGCAGGCGCCAACCACGTGTGCCTACAGCCGGTTGGGGTCAGTGGCGTTCCGCGCGCCGAATGGACCGCGCTCGCCTCGTCGCTTGAGATCGGGGGGTAGGACCGGATTTCGGCACTGGGGCCCCGCGCGGGCCCCCGATCACTGCTGCTCGGGCCAGCGCCGGCCTGCGACCTCGAGTTCGCGGACCTTCAGCGAGCCGATCTCGATCTGCTCGGCCTGGAGCTGGCGGATCACGGCCTTGGCGATCACCAGACGGCCGATCGCGACGGAGCCGATCGCCGATACGGCGATCGCAAGCGGGGCCATCGCGGTTGGCCCGAGCAGGCGCGGGCCGGCGATCGACGGGCCGGTGATCGTGGGAGGCGTGAATCGGGGTCGGTGGCTGCGGCGCCGGCGGGCGGTGTGACGGGCCATGGAGGGCTCCTTTCGTGGGACGTCTCTCGTGTGTACACGCGCCCCGGGCGTCGCGCAAGCTCACAACGACCCCCGGTTGACCGCGCGGCCCGCACGCGAGAGCGCCGGGTTCGTGCAGCCGGACCGTCAACCCCCCGTGGCTAGAGTGTCAGCCGGTGTTTGACCACGTGACGATCCGCGTCTCGGACCGGGCCGCCTCGGAGGACTTCTACAACACGGTGCTTGCGCGGCTGGGGATCGACGAGACCTACCGGACGGTCTCGTTCTCGGAGTGGCACGACTTCCTGCTGACCGAGGCCGACGACCTCCATCGTCCGACGCGACGGCTGCACATTGGCTTCGTCGCGCCGTCGCGCGCGCAGGTCGATCAGTTCTGGCAGGCCGGCACCGAGGCCGGATACCGCTCGGATGGCGAGCCCGGGCCCCGACCGGTGTACAGCGAGGACTACTACGGCGCGTTCCTGCTCGACCCCGATGGCAACAGCGCGGAGGCCGTCCATCGCGACCGCGGGATGCGGCGGGGTGGGGTGATCGACCACCTCTGGATCCGTGTTGCCGACCTCGCCGCGAGCAGGCGCTTCTACGAGACGATCGCGCCCGACGCCGGCCTCCGGCTCGGTCATGCCGGGCCTGATCGCGTCCAGTTCCGGGGTGCCAGCGGGCCGTTCACGCTCGTGCCCGGAGTACCCACCGAGAATTTGCACCAGGCGTTTGCGACGGGCGACGACGGCGCTGTCGAGCGCTTTCACCGGGAGGGGACGAGCGCCGGCTACCGGAGCAACGGACCTCCTGGCGAGCGCCGCCGCTATCACCCCGGCTACTTCGCGGCGTATCTGCTCGACCCTGACGGCAACAACATCGAGCTCGTCAACCACCATCGCACGCCCGGCCGCTGACACGCCGCCGGGGGAACCGGCACATTGCGCGCAGGGCAACACTACGATGACATCGTCACGACCACGCTGAGGGAGGGACACCACAGTGCAGGCGAAATGTCGACACATACTCGCGTGCTTGGCGGCAGGGGCCGGGTTGCTGGCGCTCGCGCCGAGTGCGTTGGCCTCGATCACACCGACGGTGACGCTCGATCAGAGCGCCGGGACCCAGGCCGGCACGACCGTGCCGCTCGGAATGGATCTCAAGTTCTCCCCCACGGGTAGCGACTCGCCGAAGAACCTGACGCTGACGCTGCCGCCAGGGCTGCTGGCCAACGCCGCGGTCGACGGCGGAGCGTGCCTGAAGAGCTCGACGCCGACCTCGGCCTGTCAGGTTGGGAGTGGAACGGCGAAGGCGGCCCTCGCTGCGCTTCCACCCCTGACGACGCTCGTGCCGATATCGCTGCCGGTGAAGTTCGATCTGATCGCGCCGCCGAAGCCAGGCGATCTCGCGGGACTCGCGGTGATGGTCAGCACCGCCGGTCAGACCTCGCAGCTCGGCGGCCCCGGTGCAATCACGATCCGGCCGTCGAGCGACCCCAACGGTGCCGGGCTGAACATCGTCTTCACGAACCTGCCCGACACCTTCTCGGGAGTCCAGATCTCGCTGCAGGAGCTGAACAGCACGTTCGCGGGTCTGCGACTGCCCGACAGCTGCCCCTCCTCGGCCGCCCAGGTCCGGGTCGCGGCGACCTCGTACTCGGCTCCGTCGACGCAGCGCACCGCGAAGGCGCCGCTGCACGTGACCAACTGCTCGAAGCTGACACTGACGCCGGCGTTCCACGTCAGGGTCGCCAAGGACGCGCACGATCCAGGGGTCGCGATCAGCACGACGATCACGCAGCCCGACAAGGCGAGTCAATCGACGAGCAAGACGGTCAAGCTGACACTTCCGAAGCTGCTCGGTCCAAACGCCGCCGCGACGCTGAACGGCGGCATCCTGTGCCTGAACCCAGCGACCGGCAAGTGCAAGCCGATCGGCAGCGCCAGCTCGACGTCGCCGCTGTACCCGACGCCGCTGAAGGGCAAGGTCTACCTGATCGGGTCGCTGAGCGCGAACGGACCGCCGCTCGGAATCTCGATCCTGTTCCCGGCGCCGTTCGCCTTGCGGATCAACGGTCTGGTCGATCTCACGAGCAACTCGACGACCTTCCACGACGTGCCGGACATTCCGTTGACCGCGCTCGGCGTGACCCTGAACGGCGGCCGAAACGCGGTGTTCGAGACGATCTGCAAACCGCCATCCGGTACGGCGACCAGCACCCTCACATCGCAGAACGGCGGCCGCACGGTGGCGGCGTCTGCGCCGTTCACGGTCTCGGGGTGTCACGCGACCAAGCCGCCCAAGACCGGCAAGCCGAAGATCGGCTCGGCGTCGGCGTCGGGGCTGGCGCACGGCTCGCCAAAGCTGAGATTCGCACTCGCCGCCGCCGGCGGCGCCCCGAAGCTGAGCTCGTTTGAGGTCGAGCTCCCACACGGACTCAGCTTCGCCCCGGGAGCGACTCACACCGGCGTGTCGGTAACCGGCGGCGCGGTGAAGGCGGATCGGCTCAGTCACGGCCACCTGATCGTGACCCTTCAGGGGGCGGTCGAGACCGTCGGCGTCCAGCTGCGGCCAAAGGCCGTGCACGAGAGCAGCGGGCTCGAGTCCAAGGCCAAGCACCACCAGCTCGGGAGCCTCGAGCTGACCGTTGTGATCAAGGACGCGGCGGGTAGGAGCACGACCGCCACGCACAAGCTCACGGGGTAGGCGGGTCCGCCTCGGGAGCGGCGTGGACGAGCAGCGAGGCGCCGGCATAGGCGTCGAGCTCGAGGCTGAAGCTGTGCAGGTCATCGACGGTGACGAGGTCCTCGCCGGTGAACATGTCGGTGACCTGCGCCGCGGGCGGTAGCCACTCGGAGCGCACGGTGCCGGCGAGCGGCTCGGCGGAGAAGTTGAGCGCCATCACTTGCAGGCGTCCTGGCTCGAGCTCGTGAACCATCACCAGCATCGCGCGGTGCGAGACATCGGGCACGTCGCGCAGCGTGCTCGTCGGTATCCGGTATTGGCGGCGGACGTCGAGGATCCGGCGCAGCCCGTTCGCGAACGAGCGCTCGTCGGGGAGCTGGTCGGGCAGCGACCCGTACAGCGCCCGGCCGCGCGGCAGGCCACCCGCGGAGCGGGTCGCCTCTGGGTCGACACCCATCAGGTCGTGGGCGCCGCGGTTGATCCAGCGCGTGTCGCCCTCGGCGATCAGCTCGGCGACGTGTTCGGTCGGCACGGTCAGCATCCCGCACAGATCCCATCCCGACAGCGCGAACACGCCTGGCTGAAGCGCGTTGAACATCACCAGCAGCAGGTGCACGCGACGGATCCGATCGGTCTGGCCCGCGGTCAGGTCGGCTAGGTCGCGGACGCCGAGCACTGCCGCGATCACGCTCGCCGTCGTGCAAGCGATCCCGTTGGTCGTGAACGTCAGGTTGTACGGAGCGCTCGGGCCGGTCAGCCTGCCGCACAGATCCGCGCGCACACGATCGGCGAGCTCGTGCCCAGCCAGCTCCTCGCCACCGAGCGGGTAGACGTCGTCCCGGTGCCGAGTCGAGAAGTGCACGAGCTCATGGGTCAGCTCGTCGTGGTTCTGGAGCCCGTGCACGAGCGAGGCCGAGTTGATCCCGAGGCGGCGTGCGGTACCCAGCGTCAGCCGCAGGAACTCCGTGTCGCCGGTCACGAGCGCGTGGTGGTAAGCGGGGCGGTTGATGAAGTCGTAGGACAGGTCAGCCCCGGACTCGCCCATCGTCTTGATGTCGTCGATCGACAGGTTGAGCTCCTGGAACGAAAAGGCGCCCATCTTGCGGATCATGCTCGCGATCAGATGGTTGGCAGCCTCCGACAGCGGATGCCCCTCAGACCAGGCCGGCTCCTCCTCGGCGCTGCGCTCGACCCCGAGGAAGCCGTTGGCGTCGAGCCGCAGGGCACCGGAGCCGAGGTCGGCGAGGGCGTGGAGGGCGTCGCCGATCACCAGCCGCATGCCGGCAAAGGACGGGTCGAGCCAGTTGATCGTCGGCTGGCCCGTCTTGAAGTAGTGCAGGTACACCCATCGGCGTTCGATCCCGTCGACACCCTTGACGACATCGGTCGCGCTCCAGTTCGTCTCCTTGACCCCGGGCTCGAAGAAGATCACGCGCTGCAGCTCGCCGATGATGTAGCCGGCGGCGGCCAGCCGGGCCTCGGCGTCGCCGTCGAGGTTGACCGCGTCCTGACCGGCCGGCACCTCGGGAAGCAGGTCCCAGTCGGCGGGGTTGATCGCGACCATGTGGTAGATCCCCGGGTAGTCGGCATAACCCATCTCCGCGAGCCTGAAATCGGGCCCCTTGCCGGTGTGGCCCGGCACGATGTCGTCGATCACGATCGCACTGAACTCGGCGGCGGCGGCACAAAGGCGCCGGAATTCCTCCTCGGTCCCGAAGATCGGATCGACCTGCATGCTGACGCGGTCGAAATGACCATCGACCGATGGGGTAAGCCGCCAGCCGTCGAGCCCGCCCGCGAGCTTCACCGGCCCGGTGTGGACCGCCTCGATCCCGATGTGCGAGAACGCCTGCCACAGATCGGGATCGGCGAGTCCGGCCAGAAAGGACTCGTCGGGCCTGGTGATGAATGAGGGCGGGTAGGCGGTGAACCACACCGACGCGCGTTCGACCGCCGCGCACGGGTCGGGGTGGGCGAACGGGTTCTGCCACATGCTCCCCTGACCCGATAGCTGACGCGCAAGCTGGTTCGCGTCGCTCAGCATCGAGTGGTCGACCAGCCACTGGACGTAGATCGCGTTCGAGCCGGTCGGCTCACCCTCCGCCTCGGTCGCGGTCAGGATCCGAAACAGGCGCCGTGCGGACGGTCGGAACCCTCGCGGGCGAGCCGGATAGAACTGCTCGTCATAGGTGATCTCGCTCGGTCTGTGGTCGACGCTCTCGACCGCCGCCGGCGCTTCGATGCTCTCGGTTACCGTGCCGCGCTCCACCCTCACGCAGGTTAGCTACCGCGAGTGGTGCCGAGGGTCGCATGCAAGACAGCCGCCCGTGCGTAAGATGCCCGTCCAGCAAGTGCAAACTCAAGGCCTCCGTTTCGCGCAGCGAGCAGGTTGTCGGACATGAGCCCGGCGCCTTCATTCGGGGTGGCGTTTCCTGCCCACGCCGACGTTCGGCGGCTGCCGAGTTTTGCGGCGGAGGTTGAGCAGGCCGGCTTCGATGAGCTGTGGGTGGTAGAGGACTGCTTTCTCTCTGGCGGGCTGGTGATGGCGGCCACGGCGCTGGCGATCACGCGGACGCTCCGCGTCGGCGTCGGGTTGCTGCCGGCGCCGGTCCGCAACCCGGCGATCGCGGCGATGGAGATCGCGGCACTTGCGCGCCTGCATCCGGACCGTTTGACGATCGCCTACGGGCACGGCGTCCGCGCATGGATGGACCAGATCGGGGCGCTGCCCGCGAAGCGGCTGACGGCGCTAGCCGAGGTCGTCGAGACCGTCCGCAGGCTGCTCGCAGGCGAGACGGTGACCGTTGAGGGGAGCCACGTCCGGCTCGCGTCGGTCGCGCTCGACAATCCCCCCGAGCGTCCGCCGACGATCGTCGTCGGGACGACAGGGCCCAAGGGCCTTGGGATCGCAGGCGAACATGCCGACGGCGTCCTGATCCCGGAGGGGTGCGGCCTGCGCTTCGTCGAGTGGGCTCGCGAGCAGGTGCGTGCCGCCCGCGACCGCAGCGGCGAGCCGCGCACGTTCGTCTACGTGTGGGCGCAACTGGAGGACGACGACGAGCGCGCGCGTGAGCTGCTGCGACCGGGCGTCGACAAGTGGCTCGGATCGGGCCTGTACCCGGAGCCGGTTCGCGCGGCCGCGCTGCCGGAGCCGTTGGCGCCCGGACCGGTGCCGCGTGAGGTCAGCGATCGACTCGCGATCGCCGGCGATCCAGACGCCTGCCGTGCGGCGCTGCAACGCTTCGCCGCCACCGGCGCCGATTCGATCATCCTGTTCCCGATCGGCGACGACTACGAGGAGCAAGCGCGGCGGTTTGCGGCCGAGGTGCTGCCGGCCGTGAAGCGACAGTGAGCGCCGTCGGCTGGGGATTCATCGGCGCCAGCATCTGGGCCGGCGAGCGGCTGGTTCCTGCGGTGCGGTCGGTGGACAGGTGCGAGGCGGTCGGTGTGTACTCGAGCGATCCCGAGCGCGGGGCCCGGTTCGCCCGTGATCAGGGATTGCAGCGTTCCTACGTGTCGCTGGAGCAGCTGCTCGGCGATCCCGAGATCGACGCCGTCTACATCAGCTCGACCAACGATCTGCACGCATCGCATGCGATCGCCGCGGTCAAGGCCGGCAAGCACGTGCTGTGCGAGAAGCCGGTGGCGATCAGCATCGACGAGGCGCTGGCGATCCGGCAGGCGGCGCGCGAGGCCGGGGTCGTGGTCGCCGTCAACCACCACCTCCGCGGCGCCGCGACGATCGGCGCGATGCGGCGGCTGATCGAGGAGGGGGCGATCGGCGAGATCGTCGCGGCCGGCGTCTCGATGTTGACCTCGCTGCGACAGGACATGCGGACCTGGAGGCTCACGCGCCGCGAGGCGGGCGCGGGCGTCGCAATGGATCTGACCGTCCACGTTGCCGACACGACTCGGTTCCTGCTCGGTGACGAGATCGTCGAGGTGACCGCGCTCGCCGCGAACGGAGGGCTAGCGGCGGATGGCATCGAGGATTCGCTGCTGGGGGCGATGCGGACGAGCCGCGGGCCGCTGGTCTCGTTCCACGATTCGTTCACGATCCCTCACGCCGGCAACCGTCTCGAGATCCATGGCACCGAAGCGTCGCTGCTGGCGCGCGGCGTGCTCGGAGCCGAGCCGGTCGGCGAGGTGTCGATCAGGCGCGACGGCAGGATCATCCCCGTCGAGGTCGGGAGCCGCTGGCCGTTGTACGAGCACGCGGTCGCTCGCTTCGCCGCCGCGGTTCGCGGCGAGGGTCTTCCGCTGACCTCGCTCGAGGATGGAATCGCGGCACTGGCAGTCGCGCTGGCGGCGCTGCAATCGGCCAGCGAGATGCGCCCGGTCAGGCCGTGGCACGAAGGCGCCGCAGGCGCCTAGCACGGCCCGTCGTGCTCGTCGAGCGCGCCGACGGTAGCTACTGACCGATCCCGAGCGCGTCGAGGATGAAGGCCTGGACCTCGGCCTCGTAGCCGAACCGAGCAGTGCGCCCCGACGGGCCGGTGTGGGCGCCGGCGCCGAGCTCGGGCCGGAACAGCGCCGCCGGCTCTCCCGCACCGGTCGCCCGCAGGCGTGCGATCCACTTGGCCGGTTCGTGGATCGCGACCCGGGGGTCGTGCATGGCGCCGGTGATCAGCAGCGCCGGCCGTGGCGCGGGCGGCGGATTGTCGTATGGGGAGTAGGCCCGCATGCACGCGTAGTCGCCGGGGTCGCGGGGGTCGCCCCACTCGTCCCACTCGTTGATCGTCAGCGGGATCGCCGGGTCGAGCATCGTCGTCACGACATCGACGAACGGCACTTCGGCGACCACCGCTCGCCAGCGATCGGGCCGCAACGAGTAGACCGCGCCCTGCAGCAGCCCGCCGGCCGACCCGCCTCGCGAGGCGATCCGATCGCCGTCGACCAGCGCTGACCCGGGCTTGCCCGCGAGCCAGTCGGCGACGGCTATGAAATCAGTGAACGTGGTCGCCTTGGCGCGCAGCCGTCCCTGCTGCCACCAGTCGCGGCCGCACTCGCCGCCGCCGCGGATGTGCGCGACCGCGTACACGACGCCGCGATCGAGCAGCGAGGGCAGACTGCGATCGAACTCGGAGTCGAGGCTGTACTCGTAGGCGCCGTAGCCGTACAGCAGACACGGTGCGGTGCCGTCGAGCGGTGTATCGCGCCGGTAGGCGAGCGTGACCGGGATCGGGGTGCCGTCGGGGGCCGGCGCGGCGCGGCGCTCGGTCGAGTACGCGGCCGGGTCATAGCCCGGTACCTCCAGCCGCCGGAGCGGATCGCGCTGACCGCTCGCGAGCTCGAGCCTGGACCACCTCGTCGGCTCGATCAGCGACTCCTCTGCGACGATCACGCTGCCGACGTCGTAGTCCTCCGCGTGCTGCACCCTGATCGCTCCGGCCTGGAACTGGGATCGGAGCTCGCGGACGTCGCCGCCATCGTGGTCAGTGATCGCGAGCAACGGCTCGCCGCCGCGACGTAGCGTCAGCACCAGCTGATCGGCGAGCACGTCACAGCGCAGCAGCCTGGTGTCGCCGCGCGCTGGTGCGATCGCCTCGCACTCGACCAGCGTCGCGTCGCGCAGATGCGGCTCCTCGCCGCCCGCCCGGACCAGCGAGAACTCCGGCGCGCTCGCGTCGGTGACGATGTACAGATCGCCGCCGCGGGCGTGGTCGACGCGGTACTCCCTCGCGCGCCGTCGCGGCTCGATCACGACTGGGTCGGCGCGCGGATCGCTGAGCGCGATCGTTTGCACCTCGGTCGTGTCGCGCGACTCCGCGCTGATGATCGCGAGCTCGCCGCTGCGTGAGCGCTCGAGCGTCAACTCGAAGCGCTGATCGGGCTCCTCGTGGACGAGCACGTCGGCGTCGGCGGGCGTTCCGAGCAGGTGCCGGCAGACCCGGAACGGGCGGTTCAGTTCGTCGGGCACCAGGTAGTAGAGGTGGCGCGAATCGGAGCCCCAGGCGACGCCGGGGTAGGTGCACGGGATCGCCTCCGCGAGATCGAGGCCGGTCTCGAGGTTCCTGATTCGCAGCTCGTAGATCTCGGCGCCGCTGGTGTCGAGCGACCAGGCTAGCCAGGCGCCGTCGGGGCTCGGCTCGCGCACACCGACGTCGGCGAATCCGGTCTCAGCGGCGACCGCGTTGACGTCGAGCAAGACGCGCTCGGGCCCGCCTCCCTTCGATCTCAGCAGTTGCGGCTCGTCGCCGTCGACGGGCACGCACGTGCGGTAGCTGTACTCGCCGACCGGCCAGCTGACCGAGTACTCGGCACCGTCGGGGAGTCGCGCCGCGGCCTCGCGCGCGAGCTGCGCCGCCAACGGGCGGAGCCGCTTCACGCGCGCGTCGTAATAGGCGCGCTCCTGTTCCAGATAGGCGCGGAGCGCCGGCGGCTGGTCGCGCATCCAGGCGTAGTCATCGCCCACGCTTTCGCCGTGGAGCTCGCGGATGTGGGCGATGCGTGGGGCGGCCGGCGGCGTCGGGTCCGCGGACGGTGTCAGCTCATCGGTCGGCATCTGCACGGCGACTTGCAAGCTTACTGAACGTCCGTTAGGCTTGCCGCGCTCGTGCTACGCGGTCAAGACAGGACCTCGCGAACCCGACTCGTAGCCCTCGCTCCCGACAGCGGCGAAGCGCTCCGGCTAGCAGCGGCCCGCGGCGTGCAGCAGCTCTCGCACCCGGTCGGCGGGCAAGGCGTAGGACGTGTTGCCGTCACGCCCGGTGACGGTCGCGGCAGCGAGCATGCTGTTGAGGACCGCCTCCTCGGTCGCCTCGACGACCGCCGCGAAGAACGGGTCCAGATCCCAGCCCGCGATCCGAGCGCCCGGTTGTTCCGTGTCGCGATCGCCGCGTCGGGCCCGCAGCCCCGTTGCGATCGCGATGAAGATCTCGCCACTGCCGTGCGACGCAGTCGAGCCCGTCCGCGCCAGTCCCAACCCGGCCCGTCGCGCGAGCCGCGTGCAGGCCTGCGCGTCGATCGGGGCGTCGGTCACGACCACGACGATGCACGAGCCGGCCGGCGGTCGGTGGCCTTGGAGGCGCGCCTCGCTGTCGGGGTCTGCGGGCGAGAGCAGCCTCCCGACCGGCACGCCGTCGACCGTCAGGCGGCTGCGCTCACCGAAGTTGGACATCAGCAGCACGCCGACCACATGCCCCGACGGCGTCATCCGCGACGCGGTCCCGATCCCTCCCTTGAAGCCAAGGCAGCTCATACCGGTGCCGGCGCCGACGGCGCCCTCGGGCGGGGCCGGTCCGCCGGCGGACGCGCGCGCCTCGCGCAGCGCCGTCGCTACATCGTCGGCGCTCACCTGCATGCGACGGGCGTCGTTGAGGAAGCTGTCGTCGCACTCGGCGACGATCGGGATGATCACGTCGTCGCTGCCGATCCCGGGATCCTCGGCGATCAGCAGCTCGCAGGCGGCGTCGTAGACGCGGCCGAGCTGCATCGTCGAGGTCAGGAACACGGGCGTCTCGGCGAGGCCCCATTCGCCCGCTGCGATGAAACCCGTGCACTCGCCCGCGCCGTTCAGGATCGCGCCGCCGGCGGGGGCCGGCTCGCGGAACAGGTTGCCGCCGAGGTCGACCACCGTCACCCCGGTCCTCGCGGAGCCGCGGCCGTCGGGCGGCGGCGGCTCGTCGCGCCACACGGTCGCGTGGCCAACCCCGACGCCGGCGACGTCGAGGATCGAGCCGGTGGGGCCGCTCGGCAGGGTGCCGATCGTGATCCCGAGGTCTGCCGCTCGCGTCATCGGCTCATCATGTCGCACAAGGTGCGGGCGTGATCGCAAGCGCGCCGGTGTCGGCGCTGCCGATCGTCTGGCATCAGGATTGCCTGCGCCACGACCCAGACGGCGAGGTCTGGCTCGGCGTCTGGGAGGCAGGTACCGAGGTCCCCGAGCGCGCGAGTACGCTGCTCGCCGCGCTGCGGTCGGCCGGCGCCGACGTGGTGCCGGCGAACAGGCATGACGATGCGGCGATTCTCGCGGTCCACGACGCCGCGCTGGTCGAGCATCTCGCGAACGTCTGGGACGAGTGGGTGGCAGCCGGCTACCCGGCCGAGCACGGGCGCCGCCGCGTCGTCCCCTACCTGTTCCCGACCGGAGGCCTGCTCGGCGGCCTGCCGGCACGGCCGCCCGCCGCCGTACACGGTCGCGCCGGCCTCTACTGCTACGACACGATGACCCTGATCGGCCCCGGCAGCTGGCGGGCGATCAGAGCCGCCGCCGATGTCGCCCTGACCGCGGCGGAAATCGTCGCCGGCGGGGCGACCGCGGCCTACGCGCTGTGCCGGCCTCCGGGCCACCACGCCGGACCGTCGGCGTACGGCGGCTCGTGCTATCTGAACAACTCGGCAATCGCGGCGCAGGGGCTGCGCGACTCGGGGGCCGCCCGCGTCGCCGTGATCGACATCGATGCCCACCACGGCAACGGCACCCAGTCGATCTTCTACGAGCGTGCCGACGTATTCGTCGGCAGCGTCCACGTCGACCCGGCGGCGGGCTGGTTTCCGCACTATCTCGGGTTCGCCGACGAGCGCGGCGCCGGCGACGGGCTGGGCGCCAATCGCAACGTGCCGCTCGCGCCCGGCACCGGCGACGAGGGCTGGCTGGCCGCGGTCGCCTCGCTGTGCGACGAGGTTCGAGCGCGTGGGGTGGACGCGATCGTGATGTCGCTTGGCCTCGACGCGGCCCGGTCTGATCCTGAGAGCCCGCTCGAGGTCAGCGCCGAGGCCTACGCGGCGGCGTGCGCGCTGGTCGGCAGGCTCGGCCCCGTGGTCGCGGTCCAGGAGGGGGGCTATGACCTGTCCACCGTCGGCGAGCTGGCTGTCGCCGCGCTCGGCGGCCTGCTCGAGGGACGCCGGTGAGCGATTCGGGCAACACCGGCGATGCGATCCTCGAGGCCGCGGTCGGGCTGTTTGCCAAGCGCGGCTACCACGCGACCTCGATGCGCGAGATCGCGGCGGCGGTCGACGTCCGCGCCGCCGGGATCTATCACTGGTACGAGAACAAGGAGGCGATCCTGATCAAGCTCCAGGATGCGTTCCTCGCCGATCTCACGGCCGAGGTCATCGCTGCGATCGCCGCTCAGCACCGCCCCGATGCCCGGCTCGCCGCCGCCGTCCGCGAGCACGTCGTGTTCCACGGGCTCAACACGCGCTCAGCGTTCGTGACCGACAGCGAGATCCGCGCTCTCTCACCCCACAACCGAGCGGCGCTGATCGCCAAGCGCGACGCCTACCAGGACATGTTCATACGGCTGATCGAGGACGGCGTCCGCGCCGGCGTGTTCACAGTCTCGGAGGTCCGCATCGCCAGCTACGCGATCCTGCTCGAGTGCACGGGCGTCGCGCTCTGGTTCGACCCTGCCGGCAGCCGCACGCTCGACGAGGTCGCCGAGATCCACGTCGAGCTCGTCCTCGGCTCGGTCGGGGCGAGCCGCCGCGCGATCGCCTCGGCGGTTCGGGCGACGCGGCGGGGGTGAGGCTCAGCCGTCGACTGCCGTCGCGGCCAGGGCCTCGCGCTCGCCGTCGCTGACCGGGCGGGAGCGGCGCAGCCTCGGGTCCCAGACGACGATCACGACGCGCGCGTCGGCCACGGTGGCGCCTTCGGGGTCGATCAGTCGCTCCGTCAGCGTGATGCTCGAGCGACCAATCGACTCGAGCGCATGCGTGCTGAGGACGTGGTCGGTGCCCTGCGGGATCTCGGCTCGGTAGTCGACCTCGATCCGCGCGATCACCCAATCGTCCGGGCCGAAGTAATCGCCGAGCGCCCGCTGCAGCCACACGCTGCGGCCCTCCTCGAGGTAGGTCAAGAACACGCCCGCGTTGACGTGACCGAGGGGGTCGAGATCGCGCCAGCGGACTGCAAGGCGGATCCCGTTCATCGCCCGACGTTGATCGCCGCGGTGGACAGGGCCGCTTGCAGACGCGGATCGCGTCCGAGTAGCTCAAGCGCGTAGGCCCCTCGGTCGGGGGCGTAGCCCGAGCCGACGAGCATCGTTGCCGTCGATGCCATCCCCTCGGATCCCAGAGCGGCTTTCGTGAACGAGGTCGCCATCGAGAAGAACAGCACCGAACCATGGTCCGCTGTCAGCAGGATCGCCGCCGCCTCGCAGTCGCTCGCATTGACCACGACGATCGTCAACTCGGCCCGATCGACGCCGGCCTCCGACAGGGTCTGGAGCGCGCCGACCGCGTCGCGCAGGTCGACCTGCAGCGCGAGATCGCACAGCGCAAGCTCGCGCCCCCGCCGGCAGATCCGCTCGTCGGCATCGACCAGTACCAGCTTGGCGCCCGGCCTCAGCGCATCGCGCGCGGCCGCCAGCGCGAGCAGGCCGGCGTGTCCGCCGCCGAGCACGAGGACCGTCCGCGTTTGGGCGTCGATCAACGACCGAGTCTGCGAGGCGGAGTTGCAGACGTCGAGCGCGGCGAGCGCGGCCTCGAACGGGACCCCGTCGGGATATGCCGCCCACGGTGCCGTCGAGGGCAGGTAGGCGGTGCCGCTGACAGGGACGTGGGGGCTCGACGGACTCAGCTCGCCGATCTGATCGAGCCGCAGCGGCGTCAGCGTCAGCGATGCGAGCGTCACCACCCGCGCGCCGATTGTCGGAGGGTCGGGATAGTCCTCTCCGGCCGCGCGAACGGTGCCGGCGAGGATCCCGCCCGAGCCGGTGACGGGATTGTGCATCTTGCCCCGCTCCGTGACGATCGACAGGATCGCGTCGGCGATCCTCTCAGGGTCCCCGTCGTTGGCCTCGACGAGCTGGCGGTAGCTGGTCGAGTCGACGCAGAGCGTGTCGACCTCGACCTCGATCTCGTAGGGCTGCCGCGGCAGCGTCGCGTCGAGTCGGAGCGCCGCCTGGGGGAGCGCGCCGGCGGGCTCGAGCACCCGCGCGGTGCCGAGCGCTTCGATCAGCGAACTCACAGGCCGAGTAGCGAGCGGGTCTGCTCCTGGGTCGCGACGTCGCGGCCGACGGCGCGCGCAAGCTCGACCGCGGAGCGGACGAGGGCGGCGTTGGACTGCGCCAGCACCCCGCGGCTGATGTAGACGGCGTCCTCGAGACCCGTTCTGATCCCGGGCGCGCCGTGCAGGAGCGCAAGCGCCAGCATCCGCGGGTGGTGGCGGCCGACGCATGTGACGGTCCAGAACGTCTCGGGCGGGAGCGGTCGTACCATCGCCATCAGCGCCTCGGGCGATGCATCGATCCCTCCCGGCACACCGAACACGAGGTTGATCCGCATCGGGCTGGGAATCACCCCATCCTCGAGCCAGCGGACGGCGCTGACGACGTGACCGACATCGAACGCCTCGACCTCGAGTCCGATCCCCGCCGCGATCGCGCGCTCGATGATCCCGCGGGCGGCCGGCGGTGGCGTGATGAACGTCTCATCGCCGAAGTTCATCGAGCCCGACTCAACGCCCGAGAGGTCCGGCCGTGCCAGCAGCCCCGTGGTCCGCTGCTCGATCGTCATGTCGTTGGCGCCGCCGGTCGAGACCATTGTGATCAGCTCACTGCCCCCGCGGATTCGTGCGATCACGTCGTGGAACAGCTCGGGCCGTCCGCTCGGCGTGCCGTCGTCCTCGCGCACATGGAGATGGACGACGGTCGCGCCGGCCTGCGCGGCCTCGATGCTGTGGTCGGCGATCTCGACGGTCGTGTAGGGGATGTTGGGGTTGTTCTCCCGGAACACGTCCGCCCCCGTCACCGCAACCGTCAGCACGACCGGGTTGCTGTTCCATGCCTTCGGGCGACGGGCCGCGGCGGCCCTTGGCTGAACGTCACTGGCAGTCGTCACGGCTCGCCTTTCTCGTCGTTCGGGGGCGACGCGGGCCACTCCGCGTCCTCCACGGCGCGAGCCTACTGAACGACCGTTAGGGCAGTCAAGGTCCGGTGGAGGCGATCGGCGCAACCATTGCTCCACCCGCACTCGAGTCCCGGTCCCGACGGTCGCCGGTCGGCTTCGGGGCTACCCGTGATAAGACTCGGCCTGCTGGTCACCCGGAAGTCAAGGAGCGCAGGATGAGTCAGGGCAGCCTCACGCCGGAGCGATTCGAGGACACGTACCGTGCCTGGCACCGGGATGCAGCGCAGATCCGAGCCGAAGGGGCGATCGGGAGCCTGCTGCAGGGCATCGAGGTTCAGATCCACGGGGTCAGCACCCGGATCATCGTGTGGCCGGGCAACGGCTTCCAGACCGAGAGCCTCCACGTGCTCACGCTCAAGCCCGGGCAGGAGATGGAGATGCACGCGTATGGGATGGCCGAGGAGGCGATGCTGTGCCTGAAGGGCGGCGGCGAGGCATACGTGCGAGGCCAGTGGGTGCCGTTTCATCCGGGTGATCTCGCGTTCCACCCGGCGGGGATCCCGCACTCGGTTCGTGTCTCGGCGCAGGCGGGCCAGGATCTGGTCATCGTCACGGCGATCTCCCCGCCCGAGTTCGACCTGTACGCCGACTGTGGCTTCTACAACGTCGAATTCGGCGCGATCAACCAGGAGGCGGCGTTCTTCGCCCATCAGAACGCGGTCCCGGGATCGCTCTCGCCGGCCCAGGAGATGTCCTACTGGGACGACTCGCCCGACGTCCGGCCGTGGAACCTGTCGGTCGCCGAGGTCAGCGCCGACGGCGCCCTGTTCAACATCTTTCGCGGCGCCAAGGTCGACGTGATCGACGCGCCGATGCTGTTTCTGCTGTGGCCCGGCTACGGCCCGCGCTCGACCGGCTTTCATTTCGCCACCGGCGAGCCGGGGCTGAGCACGGCGGCGCACGCACATCCCGCCGCCGACGAGTGCGTCGTGCTGTGGGCTGGCACGGCCCGCGCCTTCGCCTGCGGGCGCTGGCACGAGATGGACACGTACGACTGCGTGTTCGCTCCGTGCGGCGTGCACCACGGGATCAGCGCGGTGCCGAGCACAGCCCTGTGGGGCGGGTTCGCGGCGCCACCGCAGCTCGATCTCTATCGTCGTACAGCGTGGTTCAAGGACGGCGTCTTCGAGGCGCCGCCGTTCGAGCGCCTCGACGTCCCGGCCGAGCTGCTGCCCTGAGTGATGAACTTCGACGCCAACATCTCCTTCCTGTTCACCGAGCACCCGTTCCTCGATCGGTTCGCCGCGGCGCGGCAAGCCGGCTTGGGCGCGGTCGAGTTCTTCTGGCCGGCGGAAGAGGATCTCGATGCGATCCCGGCGCGCGTTCGCGAGGCTGGTGTCGAGGTCGCGCTGTTCAACTTCTATGCGGGCGACATGGCGGCCGGCGAACGGGGACTGCTGTCCGATCCCGAGCGCCAGGGCGAGTTCCGCGAGGCCGTGCCGCGCGCGCTGGCGCTCGCCGAGCAGATCGGCTGCACGCGGTGCAACGCGCTGGTCGGAAAGCGCATCGAGCAGATCGGCGCGCAGGAGCAGCTCGAGCTCGCCGTGCAGAACGTCCGCTGGGTCGCCGATCAGGCCAGCACGGGCGGTGTCACGATCACGATCGAGGCGATCAACACGTTCGAGAATGGCCCGTACCTGCTGGCACGGACCGACGAGACGCTCGAGTTCATCGATCGCGTCGACCGTCCAAACGTGAAGCTCCAGTACGACGCCTACCACATGCAACGCATGGAGGGGAACGTGGTGGCGACGCTGCGCGAGCAGATCGACCGCATCGCTCACATCCAGATCGCGGATTCGCCGGATCGCGGCGAGCCGGGCTCGGGCGAGATCGCCTACGACTACGTTCTCGACCAGATCGAGTCGCTCGGCTACGACGGATATGTCGGGCTCGAGTACCGCCCGCGGGGCGAGACGACCGAGTCGCTGGCATGGCTTCGCGCGTACCGCAACCGAACCGAGGGGGCGGCGAGCTGATGACCCGGATTGGCTTCATCGGGCTCGGCGCGATGGGCAAGCCGATGGCCTCGAACCTGGTCTCGGCCGGACACGAGCTCAAGGTGCACAACCGCAGCCGGGCTGCTGTCGATGACCTGGTCGCGCAGGGTGCCACCGCCGCAATATCGGCCGCGGATGCGGCCACCGGCGTCGAGGTTGTGATCACGATGCTCCCGGACTCGCCCGATGTCGCCGCGGTGATGAACGACGTGATTCCTGCCGCGGACACCGATGCGGTGCTCGTCGACATGAGCACGATCTCGCCGATCGTCAGTCGCGAGCTCGCCGATCGTGCGGCTCAGCGCGGGATTGCGATCCTCGATGCGCCGGTCAGCGGTGGCGACGTCGGCGCCCGCGGCGGGACCCTGTCGATCATGGTCGGCGGTGAGCCCGCGGATCTCGAGCGGGTTCGGCCGCTGTTCGACGTGCTCGGCAAGACGATCGTCCACGTCGGCCCGGCCGGCGCCGGTCAGGTCGTCAAGGCCTGCAACCAGATCGTCGTCGCGATGACGATCCAGGCGGTGTCCGAAGCGCTCGTGCTGGGCGAGCAGGCCGGCGTCGAGCCGGAGCGGATCCTCGACGTCCTTTCGGGCGGCCTCGCGGGCAACAAGGTGATGGAGGTCCGTCGGAGCAACTTCCTGCAGCACGAGTTCACGCCGGGGTTTCGCTCGCGGCTGCATGCCAAGGATCTCCAGATCGCGCTCGACAGCGCGCGCCAGTACGGGGTGTCGCTACCAGGCGCGGCGATCTCGGCACAGCTGTTCTCGAGCCTGATCGCGCACGGGGGCGGTGACCTCGATCACTCGGCCCTGTTGACGGTGCTCGAGGACCTGGCCGCACGCCCGTCCGCCGACGGCTGAGCCTCCGGGCCGGGCCGTTGGCGCCCGATCGGTTGCGCGGGCCGAGGTGGGGTTGACCCCACCCTGATTCTCGGGGGCGTGGTGGGGGCACAGACGCATCGCAGCCCCAGCGACAGCGATGCCGTCCGGCGCCACCGTGTCGGGCATGCACAAATCACGCCCCACTTCCCCTCGCCCCGCGCGGACCGGCGGCCGTCTCGCCAGATCAGTCAGCGCAATCTCCGGCGCCGCCGAGCGCCGCCCGAAGACCATGATCACGCTGTGGCTGGTGCTGATCGCGGCGTGCGTCGTCAGCGGCTCGCTCACCGGCACGCGCATGCTCAGCCAGACGGACTCCGGGACCGGGCAGTCAGCCCATGCGCTGCGAACACTGAACGCCGCCGGTCTGAAGGCTCCGTCGATCGAGAGCGTGCTGGTCAGCTCGGCGAGTCCGGCGCGGACCGCCCGAGCCGCGCAGGCGATCGAGCGGCGGGCAGCGGCATTGCCCGTGGTCGCGTCGGTTCTCGGGGCCGGGCGATCTCCGTCGCTGTCGCGCGATCACGGCCGGATCGCGCTCGTGCGGATCACCTTGCGAGGCAATCCGGACGTGGCCGACCAGCACGCCGCCGAGGTCCAGCAGGCCGTACGGCGCGTAGCCGCGGGGAGCGCCGGCGTGCGCCTGCAGGAGACCGGCGACGGGTCCGTCGGTCTCGCGATCACGCAGGTCGTCGATAACAACCTTCACCGGGCAGAGCTGATCTCGCTGCCGATCACCCTGGTGATCCTGATCGTCGCGTTCGGCGCGCTCGTCGCCGCGATGGTCCCGTTGCTGCTCGGGCTGACCTCGGTGGCCGGCGCCCTCGGTGCGCTCGGCCTCGTCTCGCAGCTGGCCCCCAGCGGCTCTGCGACCAGCTCGGTCGTGCTGTTGATCGGGCTCGCCGTCGGCGTCGATTACTCGCTGTTCTACATCCGCCGCGGGCGCCAGGAGCGAGCGGCCGGCCGTGACCAGCGCGCGGCCCTGGCGGCGGCGACTGCCAGCGTCGGCCGCGCGATCGTCATCGCCGGCTTGACGGTGATGATCGGGCTCGCCGGGCTGCTGTTCACCGGCCTGTCGGTGTTCACGTCGATGGCGCTCGGAGCGATCGTGGTCGTCGCGATCGCGATGGTCGGATCGGTGACCGTGCTGCCGGCCGTGCTCGCGCTGCTCGGCGATCGCATCGATCGGGGGCGCCTGTGGCCGCGCCGGCGCCGGCGGCCGGGCGCCGCTGGCCCATCGGCTCGCCTCGGCGCCGCCGTAACGCGCCGCCCGCGCGCGGCGCTGCTCGCGGCCGTCGTTGTACTTGTCGCGCTGGCGCTGCCGGCGCTCGGGATGCGGACGGCTGATCCTGGCGAGAACGATCTCCCGGCCGGAAGCCAGGTGCTGCTCGCCTCGCGGGCGATCGACGACGCGTTCGGGGTCTCGCCTGCGGATGCCGATCTGGTCGTCACCGGGTCCGATCTCCACGCGGCTGCGGCGGTGGCCGGGCTGCACGCGCTCGGACGCCGTGCCGCGTCGGTGACCGGCACCGGCGAGACGCCAACGGTCGCGGTCGCACGCGACGGCCGGACCGCGCTGGTATCGGTCACGACGCCCCAAATGGCTCCGGCGGCCGCGAACCGGATGGTCGACCGCCTGCGCACCACGGTGCTGCCGAGCGCCGGCCGAATCACACCGGGGGCGCACGCGGAGCTAACCGGCGAGGCCGCCTGGAACGCGGACTTCACCTCGCGCCTATCGACGGCGACGCCGTTGGTGCTGGCGTTCGTACTGGGACTCGCATTCCTGCTGCTGGTGGCGACGTTCGGATCACCCGCGCTCGCGGCCGCGGTGATCGGGCTCGACCTGCTGTCGGTCGGGGCGGCGTTCGGGATCCTGGTCGCGGTGTTCCAGCACGGTCTCGCTGATTCGCTGTTCGGGTTCACCTCCGATGGCGCGATCGTCGAATGGCTGCCGCTGTTCGCGTTCGTCATCCTGTTCGGACTGTCGATGGACTACACCGTCCTGATCCTCGAACGCGCGCGTGAGGCGCGCGTGCGCGGTGCCGACGCTCGCACGGCCGCGGCCGAGGCGCTGAGTTCGACGGCGGCTACGGTCACCGGTGCGGCGGCCGTCATGATCGGGGTGTTCGCGACCTTCGCGACGCTCGACGTGCTCGAGTTCAAGCAACTCGGGATCGGTCTCGCCGCCGCGATCGCGATCGACGCGACGATCGTAAGATCGGTCGGACTGCCCGCTGTGATCAGCCTGCTCGGGGGCCGGATCAAGGTCCGCGCCCGCGACCGCGAGCCCCGCCGTCAGCGCCAGCAGGCGCCGGAGTACGCAGCGCTGGGATCATGACGATCGACCTGTCGCCCGCCACGCCGATGCCCGACTCGCACCTCACCAACGCGAACGCCGCCGACGGCTTTCCGTTGAAGGAGTGGGTGCTGGCGGCGGCGGTGGCGGGCGGCACGTTCGTCGTATGGCTGGCGGTCGGAGACAGCTACTTCTGGCCGATGTGGGTGTGGCTCGGTCTCGCGATCCCGCTGGCACTCAGCATCGCGCTCCCGTCGGCCTGGTCAGCGCCACCGGGGCCGCGTCGCCGGCTGGCGGTGCACGCCGCGCTGTCGGCGATCGCCGCGACATCACTGCTGCTGACCTGGGCGATGGCCGGGGCCGGCTACTTCTGGCCGATCTTCGCGTGGCTGGGGTTGGCGGGGCTGTTCCTGATCCACGCGATGCTCGACTGGCCGCCCCGCGGCGAGCTTTCGGGGCGGGTCGACGAGCTCGCCCGCACGCGGCGTGGCGCGCTCGACGTGCAGGCGGCCGAGCTGCGGAGGATCGAGCGCGATCTGCACGACGGCGCCCAAGCGCGACTGGTCGCACTCAGCATTCAGCTGGGGCGCGCCGAGGAGCGGCTCGAGGACCGCCCCGAGGAGGCCGCGCTCGTGCGGCACGCGCGCGAGGAGGCGGCCGCGGCGATCGGCGAGCTGCGCGATCTCGCCCGCGGGATCGCGCCGCCGGTGCTCGCCGACCGGGGGCTGACCGCGGCCGTCGGGGCGCTGGCCCAGCGCGCCCAGGTGCCGGTCTCGGTGCAGTCGTCCGGCGATCGCCGTGCTCCGGCAGTGGTCGAGACGGCCGCCTACTTTGTCGTTGCCGAAGCGCTGACCAACGCGATCAAGCACGGGGGCGGCGCGGGCGTTCGGATCACGATCGCGCAGACGGCCGACGAGCTGACGGTTCAGGTGCGCGACGAGGGGCCGGGCGGAGCCGACCCGAGCGGCAGCGGTCTGACGGGCCTGCGCCAGCGCGTCGAGGCGCTCGACGGCGTCCTGACCGTCCGCTCACCGGCCGGCGAGGGTACGACGGTGCGGGCGGTGCTGCCATGCGGGTGGTGATCGTCGAGGATCAGGCGCTGCTGCGCGAGGGAATCGTCGCGCTGCTGCAGGAGCACGGGATCGAGGTCGTCGCCCAGGCCGAGGACGGCGCCGGGCTGCTGCGGATCGTCGGCGGCCATCGCCCGGACCTCGCGATCGTCGACGTCCGCCTGCCACCGACGTTCACCGACGAGGGCATCCGCGCCGCGCTCGAGCTCAGGCAGCGCTACCCCGAGGTGGCGGTGCTGGTGCTCTCGCAATACGTCGAGCCGGTCTACACCGGGGAGCTGCTCGCGACCGGCGAGAGCGGGGTCGGATACCTGCTCAAGGAACGCGTCAGCGAAGTGCGGTCGTTCCTCGACGCCGTCGAGCGCGTCGCGGACGGTGGCACGGCCCTGGACCGCGAGGTGATCTCGCATCTGGTCCGCGATCACGCCGGGAGCCGGGCCGACACGGGCCTGCAGCAGTTGACAAGACGCGAGCTCGAGACGCTGTCGCTGATCGCCCAGGGCCGGACCAACGCCGCGATCGCGCGTGAGATGGTGGTCACGCTCGGCGCGGTCGAGAAGCACGTGTCCAACATCTTCGCCAAGCTCGACTTGCCTGCGACCGACGACGATCACCGCCGCGTGCTCGCGGTGCTCGCATACCTCGGCGCGGTTGAGGAAGCGCAGCCGTGAGACAGCCACAGCTCCAGGCCCAGCTGTCGGTGCGCGGCGGGCGAGACGCGGTCGAGTTCTACAAGTCGGCCTTCGGAGCGGTCGAGGTCTTCCGGTTCGGAGGCGAGCACGACGGTGATGAGCTCGTCGCACAGCTCGCGGTCGGCGACTCGCTGCTGTGGGTTGAGGACGAGTCCCCGCCGCATGGCAACTTCAGCCCCAAGACCGTCGGCGGCGCCACCATCCGGATGCTGCTGATGGTCGAGGATCCGAGAGCGGTGCTCGCCCGAGCAGTCGAGCTGGGCGCGGCCGAGATCAGCCCAGTAGGCGATGAGCATGGCTGGGAGCTCGGGCGGATCGACGATCCGTTTGGGCACCGGTGGGAGATTGGGCGGCCGCTCGTGCCGTGGCCGCCGTCCGGCGGCTGAGGGCTCAGGGGCTGGTTGGGGGTGGCGGGCTGAGGCTTGGGGTTGACGGCTGGGGGGTTCAGGGCTGGGGGGTTCAGGGCTGGGGGGGTTCAGGGCTGGGGGGTTCAGGGCTGGGGGCTGCGTCCCTCGTAGCGAGGCAGGCCGTCGTGTGGCAGCTCAGCCCAGGAGGCCTTCGACCCGGTGAAGCTGTGGTACTGAGGACGGATCCCTGGGTCGTCGTCGAGGGTGCCGAGGCGGACCGAGACCTCGGGGCCGTCCGGCCAGGTGCCGCCAAACAGGCTCGAGCCGCACAGCCGGCAAAAGGCCTTGGCCATGCCGCCGTCGGGGCGGTAGGTCTCGATCAGCTCCTCGCCCGCCAGCAGCCTGAAGCCGTCGCGGCTGACCCGCCCTTGGGCCGAGGCGACCGTCCCCGAATGTTTGCGGCACCGCGAGCAGTGGCAGTAGTTGGCACGGCGAAACGGCTGCGTGACCTCGAAGCGAACGCCCCCGCACAGGCATGAGCCGCGCAGGGGATGGCCGGGGGAGGGCACCGGATCCTCGGGGTCGGGGTCGGGGTCGGGGTCGGGGTGCACTGAGCCGATCCTAGAGGTGTCGCCGCCGCAACTTTGCCCAAGCCGGCCCGTTCAAAGAGCGGACCACGGATGAAAGGACCAGATCGCATGTCGAGCACAGCCCCCAGGTGGCGGCGCTATTGGGGCTTAGCGTCGGTGATCGCACTCGTGTTCGCGGTTGCGGCCGCGGCCGGCGTGGCCAAGTCCGCCGGCGCCGCCCGCAGGGATTCGTTTGCGGGCGCCGTCAAGGGCACCGGCGGCAGCTACAGCGGCGATCACGGCACCGTGCGCGCGCTGCTGTTGGTCGGCGACGGCCGCGGGGGGAGTGACGGCGCGAGCCGGGGCCTCGTCGTTCGGATTCGCGATCGCGACTGCGGTGAGTCGGCGCACTGCTTCGAGTTGACGGGCAAGCTGACCGGAAAGCTGACGGCGGAGCCGAGCATCCCCGATGCGGGCCAGAGCTTCAAGGTCAGAGTCAGTGGCATCGTGGCGCCGCTCGGTCACGTGTCGGTGGCGGGAACGGTGCACGGAACCGGCTTCATTGCGCGGGGACGCGAGCAGCTGCGCCTGACGCTCACCGGATCGGCCGGGAGCGTTCGCATCAGGGCGCGGAGCAAGATCGTCAGGGGCTTCACCTCGCCGTGAGCGAGTACGCACTGGCGCGGGGACGACAAACGGCCGGTGACCACGGGGTCACCGGCCGTCTGCTGCCTGCGAAGTGAATCGGCCGCTGCGGGGAGCCGGGGCGGTCGTCCGCCTCGAGCCGGGGCTACGCGCCCAGGCCCGGTGCACGGCCGTAGCCGGCGCGGCGTGCGGGCTGCGGGCTCCGCGTGCGTGCGCGGCTCTGGGCGCGGCGATCCAGGGCGACGCGCATCGGCCGATCGGTCGCGACACCCCACCCGAGCAGGGCGAGCATGCCGATCACGACGAAGCCGATCAGTGCGACATTCAAGACGATAATTGCAGTGATCATCAGACCTCTCTCGATTGGATTGGGGTGATGGTCTATTGATAAGCGTTCCCCGTAGGACGAACGGCAATCCAACGTGAGAGTTTTGTAAGGCGGGGCCAGGGGGCTTGCGCGGTCGCGCGCTCGGGGTCGCGCGAGGTCGGGCCGGGGCCGGGCGCGAGTCCGGGGGTGCGGCGCCCGCGCGGGTGCCGGGGTGGGGCCGGGGCGGGCGGCCGGCGCGGGCGTCGGGGTGGGGGGCATAACCTCGCAAACTGAGCTCTGGTTGGGTGAGATGGCGTTTTGAGTCTGCTGAGCAGACTTAATCTCGCAAGCCTCGCCCGCGGCGCCGGGTTTGCGAGGTTATGTCGGGTCGCGCCGCGCTCCGGCCGGGGGGGCCGCGCGCCGGCCGGGGGCCGGGCTCCGCCGCCGCAGGGGCCCCAGACCTCCGCCGCAGAGGCCCGGGCCTCGGCCGCGCGGCCAGCACGCCTGCCGCCGCCGTAGGGCGCCTACACGACCGGACTGGCGCCCGCGAGGCCGCCGCCGTAGGGCGCCCACACGACCGGACTGGCGCCCGCAAGGCCGCCTCGGGCGCCAGCAAGGCCGCCCGGCCCGCCCGCCTCTACGCCGCCTGGGGCTGATTCTCGCGGGCCCAGGTGACGATCTTGCCCGAGCCGACGACCACCGTGCAGTCGTCGAGCACCAGGATCGGGACCGAGCGCTGGCCGCTCAGCTTCTCGATCTCGGCGCGGTCCTTGGCTCGGCTCGGAAGTGTCCAGAACTTCAGTGTCCCGCCGGGCACGGTCTTCAGCTCGTAGCGATGCCCGGCCTCGTCGAGGGCCCGCGCCACCTTCGCGCACGGATGCCCCAGCGACGCGAGCTTCTTCTGATCAGGGCAGGTGTAGAGCACCATCGGGTGCAGCTTATACCTGGGATCGCGGCTGCCCGGACGAATCCCGCGCAGGCGAGAGCGGTCGCGCGGGAGTTAATCACGACGGCCGGCCGCGCGCCTCGAGCGCACCGGCCGGCCGTGTCAACGTGGTGGATCGGTTCTAGATCGGCTCGATCGCGCCTTCGGCCTCGGCGACCTCGCCGGCGTCGGCGAGCGAGCTCACTTCGATCGTGTTGTCATAGTCGCCGGGACCGCCCTGGTCGAACATCACCGGCGAGACCGCCGCCGGCTCGGCGTCGAACTTGCCCTTGGCCTCGTCGGCCAGCGCTGACAGCGACGTGGCGATGCCGCGGACGTCGTGGACGAGCAACTCGCGCTGGCGGGCGAGCGTACCCATCTCGCGCTCGATGTCGCGGAGCTGACGGTTGGCGTCCTCGGTGATCGACAGCGCGTTGGCGGCCGCGTCGGCGACGCACCGGTCCGCCTCGGCCTGGGCCCGGCGAGTCGTCTCCTGAGCCTTGTCATGCGCCGCGAGCAGGATCGTCGAGGTCTGCTCGCCGATCCGGTGGATCTCGGCCTTGACCTCGCCCTCAACCGGAGCCTGGGCACGGAGATCCGCGAGCTCCTGGTCGAGGTCTGTGAGCTCGCGCTCGAGCGCGGCGATGTGCTCGTCGACGGCCAGGCAGTCATAGCCCTGCCGGACGATCGGGAACCGTGCGAGGACGTCTTCCTCTGGGATTTCAGTCGGGAACTGCTGGGTCGGGAAGGCCTTCGTGAAGCGGTCGCCCAGATCGGAGAAATGGGTACGCGGAGAGCGCCGCCGCGAGGGCCGCTCGATTCCTGCTTGTCGTCTGCCGAAAGTGCTCATGGCACGGCCTGTTCGCCCCAGCGCGCCGGATCCCTGTCGCGCGACGCCCGCGGCGGCGCGATGCACGCGAGATTGCGCGATCGCATCAGCTCCGAGGGTGGCCACTATCGTCCTCGACGATGCTCGTCGCCGTCACCGACCACGCCGCCGACCGGTTCCGCCAGCGGGTTCGTGGCACGCTCGATGCGCGTACGGAAGTTGCGGCTCGCGTCGCGCGGGCGCATGCGGCCGGCCGGACCGAGGAGGGCGAGCGGGGAGCCTTGCTGGTCCGCGACCTCGAGCGCCCCGATCTCGTGTACGTGTGCCGCCCCGAGGGGAGCGAGCTCGTCGTTGTGACGCTCTGGGAGCAGGGAGACGACCCGGCGGTGCCGCGCCGCTTCACCGACGCGCTGCGGGCCGATGACCATCTCGTCGGCCGGCAGCGCCCCCGCGACGAATAGCGAGCGCCCCCGCGACGAATAGCGAGCGCCCGCGCGACGAATAGCGAGCGCCCCCGCGACGAATAGCGAGCGCCCCCGCGACGAATAGCAGAGCGAACGCCCCTGCGATCAATAGCCAGCGAACCGGCGCATCGTGTTCGCACGGTGCGTACGATCCGCGATCGGCAAACGAGGCAAGGGTGCGGGATGGCGCGAATTCGCAGGCTCGGGCGTGCACGGAGGGTCTGGCTGGCGATAGCTGTAGCCGCGATGACGGCGACCACGGCCGTCGCGCACGGGTCATTCGTGCTGCCGAGCAACGACCTGCTGCTGCTCGGCAAGGCTCCCGGGCAGCAGGTCGCAGCCGTCCCGGTCCAGCACAACCCGGAGCCTCCGCTGCAGGCGACTCCGCGCGCGAAGTGCGGTCCCGGATCGCATCCTCTGGCCGGCGTCCAGGGTCGCGTCCCGGCCTCGGCGATCAACTCGCCGGCGGCGGCGCACGGGTACACGTGCAACCTGACGCTGATTGGCCATCAGGGCACGACGGGCGGCTTCAAGGTGCTCCGCTACGTCGATAAGCACGGTCATGTGTGCGCGTACTACGACACGACGCTGCTGTTCCCGACCAACGCGCTGACCCTGTCGGGTACCTCGCTCGGGGTCGCGGTACTCGACATGACCAATCCCGCGCATCCGGTCCAGACCGACACTTTGACCTCGCTGCCGATGATGTCGCCGCACGAGTCGTTGAGCTTGAACCAGCGCCGGGGCCTGCTCGCCGCGGTGCTCGGCAACCCGGCAACCGCCCCGGGACTGTTCTCGATCTACGACGTCAGCGCCGATTGCCGCCATCCGGTCCTCGACTCGACGACGCTCGCGGCGCCGTTCGGGCACGAGGGCAACTTCTCACCTGACGGGCGGACGTTCTGGGCCGCCGGAACCGCGGTCAAGTCGCTGACCGCGATCGACGTCACCGACCCGAAGCACCCGCGACCGATCTGGCAGGGGAGCGAGTACTCCCACGGACTGACACTGAGCGACAGCGGCGACCGCGCGTACGTCGCCGACCCGATCGACGGCCAGCTGCTGATCCTCGACACGAGCCAGGTGCAGGAGCGCAAGCCGAACCCGCAGGTGCGCGAGATCAGCCGGCTCACCTGGCACACCGTGACGATCCCCCAGAACGCGATCCCGATGACGATCCACGGCAGGCGCTACCTGCTCGAGTTCGACGAGTACGCGTTCCGCTTCAGCTCTCCTGCGCCCCCCGACACGGTCGGCGCCGCGCGGATCATCGACATCAACGACGAGCGTCATCCGCGCGTGGTCTCCAACCTGCGCCTACAGGTCGACCAGCCTGCGGCCCATCACGCGGCCGATCACGACCCAGGCGCGATCGACCCGGCGCAGGGCTATGCCGCTCATTACTGCAACATCCCGCGCGAGGTCGACCCCGAGATCGCAGCCTGCTCGTTCATCTCCTCCGGGCTGAGGGTGTTCGACATCCGCAACCCCCTGCGCCCGCGCGAGATCGGCTACTTCATCGCGCCGCCGCGGCGCGCGGTCCTCAACCTCTACGACGGGAGCAACTTCGCGATGTCCAAGCCGGCATTCGATCCCGCCCGGCGAGAGATCTGGTACACGGACGGCTCCAGCGGCTTCTACGTGCTGCGGCTGGCGAGCAGGCTGTGGCCGCACCCGATGGGAGCGCCGCGCCCCTAGCGCCCGGGGCGCAGGCCGGCGACTCGCCGTCGGCGCTCGTGCCTCAGCCGGCCCACAGACCGACGCCGGTCACCCGCTCGACCGTGATATGGGTGACGTAGCCGGGCGGAGGATTGTCCATCGGCGGGAACTTGACGTCGGGTCCGAGGTAGGTGTGGGCGAGCTCCTGCAGAAGCTCGGGAGCGCCGCCCTCGGTGATCCGGGCGCGGCCGTAGACCACCAGATACTCGGCCAGCCCGATCGGGTTTAGCGTGCCGGCCTCGACCGACAGGGCGACCTGCGGGTTGCGCCGGACGTTCTTGACCTTGCGGTGCTCGGGCAGGTGGGCGGCGACGATCTCGTCGCCGTCGAGGCCGACCCACACAATCGAGACCTGCGGGCTTCCGTCAGGGTTGAGCGTGACCAGATGGGCAAGCGCGTTCGAGCGCAGGACCTCGCGGGCGGAGTCAGGCAACACGGCCATCGGTCGGGAGGATATCCGGCGCGGTCTCGGCGGACAGGCGCGCGCGGTTCTTGGCCGCCCGCACCGCCTCGGTCAGCGTGTGGATGTCGTAGACGCCGTAGTGGCGGCGCCCGTTGATGAAGAATGTCGGCGTCCCCGACACCCCGCTCTCGTCCGCGGTTGCGACGTCCTCGCTGATCCGCGCGGCGTGCTCCCGGCGGCGGATCTCGTCCATGAAGCGCTCGACGTCGAGCCCGAGGTCGGCCGCGTAGCGGCGCAGATCGCGTGGGGTCAGCTCGCCTTGGTGGGTGAGCAGCGTGTCGTACATCTCCCAGAACGAGCCCTGGGCGGAGGCTGCCTCGGAGGCCTCGGCCGCGAGCTGGGCGCTCGGGTGCACGTCGTTGAGTGGCAGGTGGCGCCACACGTAGCGCACGTCGTCGCCGTGCTCGACCAGAAGCTCGCGGATCACCTGCTCCGCCTGCCCGCAGAAGGGACACTCGAAGTCCCCATACTCGAGCAGCGTGACCGGCGCGTCGTCGGGCCCGCGGACGTGATCGCGAGCCGGGTCGACCTCGTCAACGAGGTCGAGGATGTCCTCGGCCGTGCGCCCGATCTGACGGGCGCGGACCGCGGTTGGCAGGTGCCTCACCACCCTCAGAACGATCCAGGCGACGACCGGGGCGATCACGACGGTGGCGAGCGCCCCGAGCCGCGCCTGATCGAGCCGCCGGCCCGTGAACGCGAGGCTGCTGATCAGCAATGACACGGTGAAGCCCATGCCCGCGCAGGCGCCGCCGGCCGTGAGCAGCGGCATGCTGAGCGGCGAGCGTGGTCCGCGCAGGGCAGGCCTCGATGCCAGCCACGATCCGGTCACGATTCCGATCGGCTTGCCGAGGACGTAGCCCAGCGTGATCCCGAGCGTGATCGGCGAGGTGATTGCGCTCGAGAGCAGCGACGAGCTCAGATGAATGCCGCTGTTGGCGAGCGCGAACAGCGGAACGATCACGTAGCTCGTCCAGGGATGAAGCTCGTACTGGATCCGCTCGTTGGGCGAGATCGCCGACAGCAGGCTCTGCTGGGCCGATCGCGCGAGCTCGGGCGTCGGCTGCTCGCGGAAGGACCGTGTCAGCGCCGTCGCTCGCTCGAGATCGTCGCGTGCCGGTGGGTAGGCGCTGGTCCCGAGACCGATCGCGAGTCCCGAGATCACCGGGTCGATGCCCGACTTGAACATTGCGCACCAGAGCGCGATTCCGACGCCGACGGACGCGACGCGGCGACCGGCCGGCAGGTAGCGCAGCAGCAGCAGCACCACGAACAGTGCGATCGCGATCGCAAGCGCGAGGATCGAGACGTGGACGGTGTACACGGTCGCGATCACGGCCAGGGCCAGGAGGTCGTCGACGACCGCGAGCGTCAGCAGGAACACGCGCAACCGGGTCGCCGACCGGGGCGTAAGCAACGCGACCGCTCCGAGCGCGAACGCCGTGTCGGTCGACATCGCCGCCCCCCAGCCATGACCACCGGGCCGGCCCGCGTTGAACGCGAGGAAGATCGCGATCGGGACGGCAACGCCGCCGATCGCCCCGAACACAGGGATCGCCAGCCGCCGCCGCTCCCGAAGCTCGCCGAGATCGAGCTCGCGCTTGGCCTCGAGCCCGACGACGAGGAAGAACAGCGTCATCAGCCCCTCGTTTACCCACTGGCGGAGATCGGCGCTGAGCGACGCGCTGCCGATGTGGATCGACAGGTTCGTCGTCCAGACCGACTCGTAGGAGCTGGACCACGGCGAGTTGGCCCAGACGAGCGCCGCGACCGCCGCGGCGAGCATCGCGACGGCGCCGCCGGTCTCGGTGCTGAGAAAGCTCCGAACAGGCGCCCCGAGGTTGCGCGCCCACGCGGTGCGCCCACCTGACGTGCCTGGTTGAGCCTCCACCGCCATCAGCGTCGATTATCACGCGCGCTCGGGGTTGCCGTGGCGCCCCGAGTAGTGTGCTGTGTCCAAACCACCAGTCCGGGAGAACCGATGCGGGAACCTATCTACACGACCGAGGCGACGATCACCGGGGGACGGTCCGAGGGACACGGGCGCAGCAGCGACGGCGCGCTCGACGTCCAGCTCCGGACCCCGGTCGAGCTCGGCGGTGAGGGAGGCGGCACCAACCCCGAGCAGCTGTTCGCAGTCGGATATGCGGCGTGCTTCGAGAGCGCGCTCGGGCTGATCGCCCGGCGCGAGCGTCTCGAGGCCGGCGATGTCTCGATCGCCAGCCGCGTCAGCCTCGTCCCGACCGAGCAGCGCTCGTTCACGCTCGCGGTCGAGCTCGACGTGACGCTGCCGCAGGTGCCCGATCACGAGCAGGCCGCCAAGGTCGTCGAGGCCGCCCACAAGGTTTGCCCGTACTCGGTCGCCACGCACGGCAACATCGAGGTCAAGCTGGTCGTCAACGGACAGCCGGCCGCGGTTTGATCGGGGCGTCGCGACGGCGTCCGGCGAATCGCGGCGGTCATATAGTCATATAGTTCCGCCATCGCTGACCCTAACCATGATCTCTACGAGCTGGTGAACCGATGAGCACCGCATACGTGATCGACGCAGTGCGGACGCCTTTCGGCCGCTACGGCAGTGCGCTGTCGTCGGTGCGCCCGGATGACCTAGCCGCGCATGTCGTCAAGGCGGCGATCGACCGGGTCCCCCGACTCGACCCCGCGCAGATCGACGACGTCCTGTTCGGCGACGCCAACCAGGCGGGCGAGGACAACCGCAACGTCGCGCGGATGGCGGTGCTGCTCGCGGGTCTTCCCACCAGCCTGCCCGCGGCGACGGTCAACCGCCTGTGCGGCTCGAGCCTCGACGCCGCGATTCAGGCGAGCCGGTCGATCGAGTCCGGCGATGCGTCGGTCGTGTTGGTCGGGGGCGTCGAGTCGATGAGCCGCGCTCCCTGGGTGCTGCTCAAGCCCGAGCAGGGCTTCCCTCGCCAGACCCAGCAGCTTCACTCGACCACGTTGGGGTGGCGAATGGTCAACCCGCGGATGCCCGACCAGTGGACGATCTCACTCGGCGCAAGCGCCGAGAAGCTGGCCGGCATGTACGAGATCTCGCGCGAGGCGCAGGACCGCTTCGCGCTGCGCTCGCATGAGCGCGCGGCCGCCGCCTGGGATCGTGGCTTCTATGACAACTGGGTGATCCCGGTGCCGGGGATCGAGCTCGCACGCGACGAGAACATCCGCTCGGACACCTCGCTCGAGAAGCTCGCACGGCTGCGTCCCGCGTTCGTCGAGGGCGGTACGGTCACGGCCGGCAACAGCTCCTCGCTCAACGACGGCGCCGGCGCGCTGCTGATGGCGAACGAGGAGGGCTTGAAGGCCGCCGGAGCCAAGCCGCTGGCGCGGGTCGTGGCCCGCGGCGCCGCGGGGGTCGACCCGGACGTGTTCGGGATCGCACCCGTCGAAGCGGCAAACCGGGCGCTGCGGCGCGCCGGGCTGGGTTGGGACCAGGTCTCGGTCGTCGAGCTCAACGAGGCGTTCGCGTCGCAGTGCCTGGCCGACATGGCCGAGTGGACCGAGCTCGATCCCGACGCGGTCAACCCCAACGGCGGCGCGATTGCGATCGGGCACCCGCTCGGTGCCTCGGGCGTGCGCGTGCTCGGCGGCCTCGCTCACGAGCTCGCGCGCCGTGGCGGCGGCTACGGCGTCGCCGCGATCTGCATCGGCGTCGGCCAGGGGCTGGCGGTCGTGCTCGAAGGACTCGGCTGAGCGCCGGCGGCCTCGGGCCGATCTGGGCTCAGCCCCAGACCTCCGCGGCCGTCTCGACGATCAGCTCGAGCTTCGCCACCTCCTGCTCGTAGCTCAGCACATTTCCCTCGACCGTCGAGGAGAAGCCGCACTGGGGAGAGAGGCAGAGCTGTTCGATCCCGACGAACCTCGACGCCTCCTCGATCCGTCGCTTGAGCACGTCCTTGCTCTCGAGCTCGCCCCGCTTCGTCGTGACCAGTCCGAGCACGACGAGCTTGTCGTCGGGCACGAATCGCAGCGGCTCGAACCCGCCCGAGCGCGCGTCGTCGTATTCGAGGAAGAAGCCGTCGACCTGGAGTCCGCCGAACAGCGCCTCGGCGACGAAGTCGTAGCTTCCCTCGGCCGCCCACGAGGAGCGGAAGTTGCCGCGACACATGTGGGTCGTCACGGTCAGCCCCGCGGGCCTGTGCTCGAGCGCTTCGTTGATGTGGCGGATGTAGGTCTCGTGCAGGTGCTCCGCGTCCTCGCCTTGACTCGCCATCTGCCGGCGCTGCGCCGGATCGTTGAGGTACGCGAGGCTCGTGTCGTCGAACTGCAGGTAGCGCCCGCCGAGCTCGGCGACCGCGCGCACCTGCGCCGCGTAGGCAGAGGTCAAGTCGCGCCAGAACTCGTCGATCTCCGGGTACACGTCCGGATCGATCGCGGCCCTGCCGCCGCGGTAGTGGACCATGCTCGGCGATGGGATCGTCAGCTTCGGCGTCACGTCGCCGGCGGCGACACTTTGGAGGAACTGGAAGTCCTCGGCGAAGATCGGATGCTCGAGGTGAACCTTCTCCGCGACGTGAATCGCGGCCGGCGTGAACTCGAGCTGTCCCTCGGCGTTGCGGAAGCGCACCGTGATGTCTCCCGGTGCGCGCTCGATCCCGCCGAGCGCGTAGATGAAATCCATGTGCCACGAGGCACGGCGAAACTCGCCGTCGGTCGCCGACTGCAGCCCAACGTCGCGCTGCATGTTCACGACCGACCGGACCGCCTCGTCCTCGCGCTCGCGCAGCTGCTCGGCCGAGATTGCTCCCTCGGCGAAGCGATCCCGCGCCTCGATCAGCTCGGGCGGCCGCAGCAGGCTACCGACGTGGTCCGCGCGGAACGGGGGCTCCGTACGCCATCCGGACTCGAGGGTCATCGATCCTCCTCTCGCATGTCTGCTACATGGCTACCCCGTTATGGGACCCAGCGGTCACCCGACGGGGTGACGACGAGCTCGTGCGTCAGCCCGCGCGCGCTCTGCGAGGCGAGGAAGCCGACGGCCGAGGCGACCTCGGCCATGTCCGCCAGCGCCTCCCGCGGAGTGTCGCGCGTGAACGCCTCCGTCTTGGGCGATTCGATCGTCGCGTCGACCGCCAGCAGGGCCACATGGATGCCGCGCTCTCTGAGCTCCTGCGCCGCCGCCTGGACGAGCGCCCTGGTGGCAAACGCGCCGGCCGCCCACAGCCCCCTGCCGGGCATCGCCCGCCGCGACGAGCCACCCGTGATCTGGATCAGGGTCCCGCCGCCGCTCTCACGGACCGCCTCGGCGCCGGCGTGGAGGAACACGAACGCCTGCTCAGCGACAGCGACCGTCCACCCCCGGAATGCGTCGAGATCGGCGTCTGCCAGCGGGCCGCCGCCGAACGGTCCTGACCGCGGCGGCCGGCTCGCGGTGACCGCGTTGACGACCGCGTCGACCGAGCCGAGCTGCTCGCGGGCGCCGGCCAGCGCCTGCGCGAGCGAGTCGGGATCCGAAGCATCGGCCTCGAGTGCCAGCGCTCCCCGCGCCGCAACGCGCTCGAGCGTGTCGGGGCTCCTCGCGACTCCAGCCGCCCTCCAGCCCTGGGCCACGAAGTGGTCGATGATCGCGCCGCCCAGGTTCCGCGCTCCAAGTACGACGATTGCCTTGGCCATGGCTGCTCCTTCGCGGTCGGGGTAAACAGACGCCGGCTACCGGGCCGCCACCGTCGTGCCGCCCCATTCCTCGGGGGCGACGTCGGCGATCGACTGAGAGAAGGTCCAGCGGTGGCCGGCGAGGTCCTCGGCGGTGTACTGGCGCTCGCCGTACGGGTGGTCGGCGGGCGGGTTGAGGATCCGGGCTCCGCTCTCGCGCGTGTGGCGGTAGTGGCTGTCGACGTCGGGGACCCGAACCGTCATCACGTGACTCACCTCGCCGCGCCTGGGCGCTCGCAGGACCACCGCGTCGGCGGAGTTGTGGATCGGAGCGACGCGCCGCTCGGACACGACCACCGCTCCGTCCCCGACGCCAAGCTGGGCGCGATGGTCGCCGACGCGGACCTGCTCGACGAAGCCGAACGTGTCGGACAACCACTCGACCGCCTCGTCGACGTCCTCGTAGATCAGGACCGGGAAGACGGTCGCGGCCGGCATCGAGCGGTTGGTGAGCATGCCTGCGATTGTGACACGCTGCGCGCGCCGCCCACGGGGGTTCGGGTCCTCGCCCGCGCGAGACAATGCTCGAGGAGGCCTACTATCACCGAATCACCTCAATGTGATGGCCGGGCCGTCACGGCCATGGGCCGTTAGCAATGATCCAGATAACGAGTGGACGCTGGCGCCGCCGCCCGCGTCCCGATGAAGGAGCACGATGTCCGCAACCGCCACCCGCCTGCTCGACAACTACATCGCCGGACGCTGGACCCCGGCCGAGAGCGCGACCGGCGAGCTCGACGTGACCAACCCGGCGACCGGCGAGGCGCTCGCGCGCGTTCCGCTGTCGGGTCCCGTCGATCTCGACGCGGCCGTGATCGCGGCGCGCAAAGCCCTCCCCGACTGGCGCGCCGTCTCGACGATCGCCCGCGCTCGGAAGCTGTTCGAGCTGCGCGAGCGGCTGCTGGCCCGCAGCGAGGACATGGCGCGGTCGGTGACGAGAGAGATGGGCAAGACGATCGGCGATGCCCGCGCCGAGGTGGGGCGGATGATCGAGATGGTCGAGGCCGCGTGCGCGGTCCCGACGACGATGCAGGGGCGGATCCTCGAGGACGTCTCGCGCAACATCGACGCCGAGACGATCCGCCAGCCGGTCGGCGTCTGTGCGGCGATCGTCCCGTTCAACTTCCCGGCGATGGTGCCGTTCTGGTTCTTGCCGTTCGCGATCGCGTGCGGCAACACGTTCGTGCTCAAGCCGTCGGAGCAGGTGCCGATGACGCAGCAGATCGCGTTCGAAGAGCTCGACGCGCTCGGGCTTCCCGCCGGGGTCGTGAACCTCGTCAACGGCGGACGCGAGGTCGTCGAGGGGATCCTCGAGCACCCCGGCATCGACGCCGTCTCGTTCGTGGGCTCGGCGCCCGTCGCACGAATCGTCTACGAGCGCGCCGCCAAGGCCGGCAAGCGCGTCCAGGCGCTCGGCGGGGCCAAGAACCACATGGTCGTGATGCCAGACGCGGTGATCGGCAAGACCGTCGATGGGATCATCGGGTCGGCCTTCGGCGCCGCCGGCCAGCGCTGCATGGCGGGCTCGGTCGTGGTCACCGTCGGCGACGCTCACGAGCAGCTGATGCCGCCACTCCTCGAGGCGACAAGGGCGCTGCGAGTCGGCGACGGGATCGAGGACGCCACCGACGTCGGGCCGGTGGTCTCGTGCGCTGCCCGCGACCGGATCACCGGGTGGATCTCCCGGGGCGTCGACGGGGGCGCCGAGCTCGTCCTCGACGGCCGTGACCCGGGCGGTGATCCGGCCGGCGCGTTCGTCGGGCCGACGATTCTCGACAACGTCGGCCCCGAGATGGAGATCGCGCGCGAGGAGGTGTTCGGCCCGGTTCTCAGCGTGATCCGCGCCGAATCGCTCGACGCGGCGATCGCGATCGTCAACCAGAGCCGGTTCGGCAACGGGACGTCGATCTTCACCGAGTCCGGCGCTTCCGTACGGCACTTCCGCCACCAGATCGAGGCCGGCATGATTGGCGTCAACATCGGGGTCGCCGCTCCGGTCGCGTTCTTCCCGTTCTCGGGGTGGAAGGACAGCTTCCTCGGCGACCTGCACGCTCACGGGCCCGACGCGGTCGACTTCTACACGCGCAAGAAGACTGTCACCAGCCGCTGGTTCTCGAGCGGGCAGGGCAGCGGCTCGTACTTCGTCGAGCGCTGAGGCGCCGGCCCTGTTAAGGACCGGCGCCTGCAACGGACGAGTCAGGGCTGGGTCGCGCCGGCGGTCGCCGGCGCGCCGGCCCCGGTTGGCGCACTCACAACGCTTGGCGCGCCCCCGGTCGCGCCGAGTTGGTGCCCGCTGCTGATCGGCGTGCCGCGGAAGCAGCCGACCGTGTAGGGATATTCGAGCGTCGCCACATAGTGGTAGATGCGGGTCATCTTGCCGTTCCACATGACGCGGCTGGTCGTCCCGTGGCAACGGTCGAGCTGGCGGTTGGTCGGGAGCGTCCCGTTCGAGCTCTTCTTGACGTAGATCCCGTAGCCGTCGAGGGCGTAGCCGACCAGGGTCGAGCGGCCGTTGGGCGTCTTGTTGAGGATGCACGGCGGGACATCGTGGTGGTGGTAGGTCGACGACTGGTCGGGGTGGCCGGCGCAGATGTCGAGCACCTCGTGGGCGGCTGCGTCACGACCGCCCCCGTCGAGCGCGTTGTACAGGACGACGCCATCGTCGAGCACCCCGATCGGCCCCATCGAGACGCAACTTGCGTGGCCGGCGAGCTTCGGGTGCTCGGACAGGCTCCAGTCGAAGCTCTGAGCCGCGATGTGGTTGGGGTTGCGGTCGTAGCTGTATGCGGCGTCGCTCGAGCTGATCGGGAACCGGCCGGTGGTGTGGTCGATCGGGAGGTCGTTGAACTTGATCACGCGCCTGCCGTCGGCGATCCGCACCTTGTAGGAGCCGCTCGGCCACTTGATCGCACCGTTGACCGACAGCTTCGTGCGGTAGTCCCAGGTCTTGTTGCGCTCGTTGATCCAGGGTCCGTTGACCGACGCGCCGCCGAGCCCGAACTGGGTCGTGCACGAGTCGACGTAGCCGACCTTCGGCGTCGTGCTGACATATCCGTCGCCGAGCGGCACGGCGGACGGGTTGATCGCCCCGGACGACGTCGGGGTCGTCGCATATCCGGTGTTCACGACCCTTGTGCTGGCGCGGCTGGCCCGCGCCCCCGCGCCGCCGGCCGACTCGCTCGAGGCGGTGCCGGCCGCGGCCACCGCCGCGCCGCCGCCGCCGATCACCATGACGATCGCGCCCAGCCGTCTCAGCTGCCGCGCGCGGCCTTGACCGTCTCCGAACACAACGACTCCTTTCGCCTGGTTGACGGTCACCGTCACCGCCAACGCGTTCTGTGCTGCGCTGAACCGTCTCCGACCTGCGTAAGCGGCGCGCGTCAGTCGCCTAAGAGAAGCGTGAGGATCACGGCTGGATCGGTCCGCCGGCCGGGCCGCCTCCGAGACAGCGGCTCACTCGCGGGGAGGCCGCCGCAGCGCCCCGACGATCCCGGTCGCGAACAGGAACACGATCAGGCACGCGATCACGTCGAGCGCGGTGAGTCCGTAGTTGACGATGTCGAGCACCGTCAGCGCCCCGAGGCCGGCGATGAACAGCAGCGCGATCGTGAGCACGGCGGCGCGCATACCGTCAGTGCACCGGGACTCGCGGTGGCACCTGCTTGATCTTGGTCGCGAGCAGGCGGATCGTCAGCATCCCGAACGCGAAGCCGCCGATGTGGGCGAAGTACGCGACGCCACCGCCTCCTCCGGTCGGGTGGGTGAGTCCGACGGCGCCGAATACGGCCTGCTCGGCGAACCAGATGCCAAGCATCACCAGCGCCGGCAGCTCGATCACCGTGACGAACAGGATGATGAACACGAACGTCAGCACTCGGGCGCGCGGATACATGAGGATGTAGCCACCGAGGACGCCGGCGATCGCTCCCGATGCGCCGACTGTCGGCGCCGTCGAGCTCGGGGCGATCGCGACCTGGAGCGCGAGCGCCGCGATCCCGGCGAGCAGATAGAAGAACACGAACTTGACCGGCCCCATCGAGTCCTCGACGTTGTTGCCGAAGATCCACAGGAACAGCATGTTGCCCGCGATGTGGAGGATCGAGGCGTGCATGAACATCGACGTGAACACCGTCTGCCACGGCGGCAGCGTGTTCTCGGGGGCGATGCCGTTGGCGGCCAGCACGCGCGTGTTGCACAGGACCTCGGTGCTCTGCGGGTCGCTCACCGGCGCTACCTCAGCGCAATGAACCCCCGAGTGCGTGAGCGCACGCGGAATCGCCCCGTACTTCATGATCTCCTGCGCGTCTGGGCCGCTGAACAGCGAGCCGCCGTGGCGGACCGCGAGCAGGTACGCCACGATGTTGAGGACGATCAAAGCGACCGTCACGACCGGAAAGCGGTCGGTCGGAATGTTGTCCTTGATCGGGATCACGCGCGCGGGAGCGTAGACGTCGCGCCCGGCGTTGGCCCCCGCTCGCCGGCGCCCGGGTTCAGCGCGGCGCGAGCGGAGCGCCGACTCGCACGATCCGCCAAGGCTGGCGCGGGTCGCCGGTGAGCGCGAGGGTCCAGTGCTCGCTGAAGCTCGTCGAGCGCGACTGGCTGCCGGTCAGGACCGCAGTCGTGCTGCGATCCTCGATGTAGCGCCGTCCCTCGAGGTCGACGTCGACCGTCATCGTGGCCGGGTCAGATCCTGCGTCGACCGCCGCGATTCTGATCTGCTTGACCCGCGGGCCCCGGACGACGAGGCGCGTCCTTCCGCTCGGATCGCCGGGATGCAGCAGCTCGTGGGCGGCCTCCCGATCGGCGACGGCGAGCAGTGCCCGGTCGTCGCCGTCGACCGCCTCGGCCCAGGCTGCGACAGCGCGCCGCGCCGCGACCTCGAGTACGTCCGGGGCGAAGCGGCCATCGGCGAGACTCAGGTCGAGCGCGGCCGCGCGAGCGTCGCCCGCGAACTGGAGATCAGCGACCTCGGCCGGCTTGACGTCGGCGGGCAGCGCATCCGCAACCGCGCCCTCGACCAGCGACTCGTCGCGCAGCGACTGCTCGTCGGACCAGGGGGTGGCGACGATCTGCTGGTCGAGCGCGTGGGCGCCCTCGGCGCCCTGCTCGATCGACAACAGGATCCACGAACCGGCGCCGTTCGTTCGCCCGACGCCGCCACGCTTGCCGAGCGTCCAGAACTCCCGGACCGGAACGGTCTCGCTGAGGTGGCCACGGCGCCTGACGCGGTTGCCCTGGGCGTCGACGACGTAGTCGCGAAGCTTCGCCTCGATCCGGACGGTGACCCGATCCTGGGCCTCATCGCCGCGGTTCATCAGCCCGACGTACTCGATCCGCGGCTCGCCCACCGGCTGCACGCGGTTGCGCCAGCCGCGGCGATCGAAATCGTCGAGCCGCCGCTCCCACTCGGCCATCAGGTCGGGCGCGACGAGGCGGCGCAGCCGATCGCGGTCGCCTGCGTCCCAGGCCGCCTGGATCTGCGTGAACAGGCGCGCCGCGGCGGGCTTGACCATCGTCGGAGCGAAAGCGGGATCGTCCTCGGCCGCCTCGGCGGCGGCGAGCTGGACGCGATGCTCGCGCTCAGCGGTGCGGCGCCGGGCCGAGCGGCCCGCGCTCGCGCGGGCGCTCCAGAAGTTCCGTGCGTTGGGCCGCGCACGCGTGAACAGGAAGTACAGGAGCGCTGCGCCGATGATGATCAGCACACCGAGCCCGTGTCCGATGATCGCGATCCGGATCAGGATCTGGAAGAGGATGTAGAGGCCGGCGCCGCGCCCACCGCCCCCCTCGCCGCCGCCACCACCGAATCCGGCTGAACCGCCGCCGGCTGACGCGAGCGCGACTGGCGCTGCGATCAGCAGCATCGCGAGGACGATCAGCGCGAGCACCAGCACGCGGCGCCTGGTAACCGAGCGCGACGGCCTGCTGGAGCTGGTCGAGCCGGACGGCCTGCGGGGGGTCGGTCGGGTCATGCTGCGGCCTCCGATCTGGCCTGGGCGTCAGGGACTTGGACGTGGGCTCGGTCGGGGGCCTCGGCCGGGGAGAGCGCGAGCGGACCAACCCCGGGCTCGTGCTGCGCGACGTGCTGATCGGCGTGGTAGCTGCTCCGCACCAGCGGGCCGGCGGCGACGTGCTCGAAGCCGAGTGCGTAGGCAGCTTCCTCCAGCTCCTTGAATTCATCGGGATGCCAGTACCGCACGATTGGGAGATGGTCCTCGGTCGGGCGCAGATACTGGCCGATCGTCAGCACCTGGACGTGGTTCTCGCGGAGCGCGCCGAGTGTGTCGACCATCTCTTCGAAAGACTCCCCGAGACCGACCATCAGGCCCGACTTGGTAACGAGCGCTCCGCCGCCCATCTCCTTCGCGTTGCGGAGCACGCGGCACGAGCGCTCGAACGTCGAGCCCCTCCGCGCGAGCGGATACAGGCGTGGGACGACCTCGACATTGTGGTTGAAGACGTCGGGCCGCTCGGCAATCACCTTCGCCAGCGGCATCTCCTCGCCGCGGAAGTCGGGTGTCAGGACCTCGACTCGGCATCGGGGCGCCTGGCGTCGGATCTGCCGAATCACGCCAACGAACGACGAGGCGCCGTAGTCGGGCAGGTCGTCACGGTCGACGGACGTGATCACCGCGTGCCGCAGTCCCATCTTCGCCACCGACCGCGCGACCCGCGCCGGCTCGAGCGGATCGTGCCACGTCGGCTTGCCGGTCTTGACGTTGCAGAAGCCGCAGCGGCGGGTGCATGTGTCGCCGAGGATCATGAACGTGGCGGTGCCGCGCTGCCAGCACTCGCCGATGTTCGGACACGCCGCCTCCTGGCAGACAGTGTGGAGGTTCTCCGCCTCGATCAGCTGCTGCAGCTCGCGGTAACGGGGTCCGCCCGGGGCGGGCACCTTGAACCACGGCGGCTTGCGTCCCCGGTGCGGCTGCGTGTCTGGCCCGATCACTCCGAGCACGTCCGCAATCCCGCCGGGATTGGCCCTCGATCTGGTCGCATGCTCGCGAGTGTTCACAGGCTAAGGCTAGCGCTGGGGGTGGTCCGGCCGGGGACTGATCGCGCGCTCGCCCAGAGCGTCGGCTCGGGAGCTCCGGTTCGTGGCTCCCTACTGCAACTGCAGCGTGCCGGTGTACTGCTCCAATCGTGCGAGGCTGACGAGGCGCTGGCGGTGGCCGAGCGCCTCCGCGACGTGCCAGGCGGCGCGTCTGCGGAAGCACCGCATCTGGCCCGCGAGGCGGCCGGTCTCTTTGATCAGCGAGGTCATCTCGACGTTGTCGAGACCGCAGGGAACGATCCAGCCGAACGGCTGCAGGTCGTTCTCGACGTTGACGGCGAAGCCATGGGTGGTCACGCCGCGCTGGACGTGCACGCCGATCGAGGCGATCTTGCGCTCCTGCACCCAGACGCCGGTGAAGTCGGGTCCGTCCTCGGGGCGCGCTCGCGCGGTGATGCCCACCTCGCCCAGGGCGGCGATCAGGGCCTGCTCGAGCAGGCGCACGTACGCGAGCACGTCATCGACGCGGACGACCGGATAGCCGACCAGCTGACCCGGGCCGTGGTAGGTCACCTTGCCGCCGCGGTCGGTCTCGACGACCTCGATCCCCTGCATCGCGTACCACTCCTCGCCCATCGGCAGCTCACCGGGCGTCGAGCGCCGGCCGCGCGTGTAGACGGGCGAGTGCTCGAGTTCCAGCAGCACGTCGGGCAGCTCGTCCTGCTGGCGTGCAGCCCGGATCCGCTGCTGGAGCTCGAGCGCGGCGCGGTACTCGACCGTCCCAAGCTGACACACCCACAGCTCGCTCATCCGCCCGACCACTCCTCGAGGTGGCGTTTGATGCTCGCCAGGAACTGGGCCGCGATCGCGCCGTCGAGCGCCCGGTGATCCCAGCTCAGGCCGAGAATCGTCATCGGCCTGATCGCGATCGAGTCGTTGCCGTCGCCGTCGGAGACGACGACCGGGCGCTTGACCACGGCCTCGAGGTCGAGGATCCCCACCTGCGGCTGGTTGATGATCGGAGTCGCCATGATCGAGCCGTACTGGCCTGGATTGGTGATCGTGAAGGTGCCTCCGCGGACCTCGTCGGGCGTCAGCTCCCTGGACCGCGCGCGACGCGCGAGGTCCTTGATCCGCGCGGCCAGCCCCTCCGCCGAGAGCTCGTGGGCACGGTGGATCACGGGGACGATCAGCCCGTCCTCGCCGAGCGACACGGCGATCCCGAGGTTGACCTCCTCCGGGCGCGTGTAGCGCTCGCCCTCGAGCCAGGCATTGAGTGCCGGGTGCTCGCGCAGGGCGTCGATCGTCGCCCTGCAGACGAGCGGCAGTGCGGTCACCCCGAGCCGCCCGCGGGCCGCCTCGACACGCTGCATGTCGATCTCGATCCAGGTCGTGCAGTGAGCGGCCGTATCGAGCGAGTGCTTCATGTGCTCGCCGATCTGGCGGCGAATCCGCGACAGCCCTCCGCTCACGGCAGCGGGCGCCACAGGCTCGGGCCGGTACGGGCTCTCGATGTGGAGCGGGGGCTCGGGGGCCGACTGCAGGAACTCCAACACGTCCTGCTTGCGCACACGGCCGTCGCGACCGGTGCCGGTCACCTGGGTCAGGTCGACGCCGTGCTCGGCGGCGATCCGCTGGACGACCGGGGAGTAGCGGCGGCGGTCTGAGACGCTGGGCGTGACCTCGGGTGCCGCCGCGGCGCCGGCGCCGTTCGCGGGGCTCGTCGCCGCCCGGCCCTCGCCGGCGGTCGCTCCGTTGCGAGGCCCGCCCGCCGGCGAACCACCGCCCGCCACCGCCGACCCACCGATCCGCGCGATCACGCTCCCGACCGACACCGTCGCGTCAACGGGGACCAGGATCTCGGCGACGATGCCGCCGATCGGGGAAGGGACCTCGGTGTCGATCTTGTCGGTCGAGATCTCGCAGATCGTCTGGTCGGGCTCGATCCGTTCGCCGACCTCGACCCGCCAGGCGATGATCGTTCCTTCGGCGACCGACACGCCCATCTGGGGCATCGTCACGTCGGTCAGGGCGACCCCGGTCCGAACCTCAGTACGCGAGGAGCTCACGGCATGCCTCCCTCACTCGATCGACTCCGGGCAGGACCGCCTGCTCGAGCGGTGGCGAGAACGGGATCGGGACGTCGGGCGTCGCGACCCGGACCACCGGCCCGTCGAGATCCTCGAATCCATACTCGGCGATCACCGCCGCGACCTGGGCGCCGGCGGCGCACATCTGGTTGGCCTCGTCGACGATCACGACCTTCGAGCAACGGGCGACCGAGTCGAGGATTGCGTCGGTGTCGAGCGGCACCAGCGAGCGCAGGTCGAGCACCTCGATCGACGCTCCTTCCAAATCCTCGGTCGCCTCGAGTGCAACGTGGACCATCGCGCCGTAGGCGATCACGACCAGATCCGACCCCTGCCGCGCGACCCGCGCTGTGAACGGCGTCTCGAACACGCCGTCGGGAACCTCGCCCTTGATCCGCCGATAGAGGTGCTTGTGCTCCATGTAGCAGACCGGATTCGGGTCGTGGATCGCTGAGTGCAGCAGGCCCTTGGCGTCCTGCGCCGTCGACGGTGCGACGACCTTGATCCCGGGTGAATGCATGAACAGCGCCTCGGGGTTCTGCGAGTGAAACGGCCCGCCCGAGAAGCCGCCGCCCGACGGCAGCCGCACGACGATCGGGACGGCCAGCCCCTGGCGGTAGTGCATCTTGCCCGCGACGTTGACGAGCTGATCGAACCCGCACGCGATGAAGTCGGCGAACTGCATCTCGCACACCGGCCGCATCCCGACGACCGCTGCGCCGACGGCGGTCCCGATGATCGCCGACTCGGCGAGCGGCGTGTCCATCACCCGGTCGGCGCCGAACTCGTCGATGAAGCCGTCGGTGACCTTGAAGGCGCCGCCGAACACACCGACGTCCTCGCCCATCACCAGCACGCGCTCGTCGGCTCGCAGCTCATCGCGCAGTCCCGCTGAGATCGCCTGTAGATAAGTGAGGGTCGCCATCACACCGCCCCCTCGTTCGAGCTCGAGTGCGACACGAATCCGCTCCACCGGGCGACTCCATCGCCAAGCGGCTCGGCCTCCCCTTCGCAGAACACCCCGTCGGTGACCGCCGACGGATCGGGCATCGGGGTCGCGAGCGCCTGCTCGGTGGCGGCGTCGATCTCCGCCTGCACCGACGCGCGGAGCTGATCGACGTCGACCCCGGCGGCGCGCAGACGCGCCTGGTGGCGATCGATCGGGTCCCGCCCTCGCCACTGCTCGACCAGGTCCTTGGGGACGTACTTCATGTCGTCGTGGGCGGCGTGACCGTGCATCCGCATCGTCACCGCCTCGATCAGCGTCGGGCCGTCGCCCGCGAGTGCCCGCGCGCGGGCCTCGAAGGAGGCCGCGAACATCGCCTCGACATCGTTGCCGTCGACGGTGACGCCGACGAACCCGTAGGCCGCGGCGCGCTCGATCGGGTCGACCGCGAATTGCTTGTCGAGTGGCGTCGAGTAGGCGTATTGGTTGTTCTCGAGGATGAAGATCACCGGGAGCTTCTGCACCCCAGCCCAATTCATCGCCTCGTGGAAGTCCCCGCGCGAGGTCGACCCGTCGCCGAACCAGGTCATCGCGCAGCGCCGCTCACCGCGCAGGTTGAACGCCATTGCCATGCCGGTCGCGACGAGCATCATGTCCGGAAGCATCGAGACCATCCCGACGCAGCCGAGCTTGCGATCGCCGAAGTGGACGTTGCCGTCGCGCCCTCTGGTGATCCCCGCCTCGCGCGCGAGGTACTGAGCGAGGATCCGCGTGGGCGTGACCCCGCGAATGATGTGGGCGGCGAGGTCGCGATGGAGGATGCACAGGCGGTCCTCCGGTGCCATCGCAAATGCGGGCCCGGCGGAGACCGCCTCCTGACCGTAGCCGTCGTAGAAGGAGCCAGGAACCTTTCCCTGGCGATACAGGGTCATCGCGCGTTCCTCGATGCCGCGCATCAGCAGCATCGCGCGGAGCAGCCAGACCCGATCCTCGAGCGTGAGATGCTCGACTGCAGCGTCGGTTCCGCTCGCAGTCGGCTCAGCCATATGGGTCGCCATCTAAGCGCTTCCCTTTCGTCCGCGGGCCGGTCGGGATCTCCTCCGGCCCAACTTGATTAAGCCGCCCCGGGATCTCCGGCGCGGCCCTCGACAGGGCAGCAGCGACTTTACTCCACGGTTCGGGTGGGGATGCCGGGGGCTGCAGCGCCGCCGATCCGCGTGGACGGATTAGCGAGCCGAGCCGCCAGCTCGCGGCTCAGATCATCTAATCGCGCGACGCCGACCAGTGCAGCTTGCCGGTCGCGCAGTGGAAGCCGGGCAGGCCTTTGGGAGCGGTGCTGTTGAAGGTGAACGTCAGTGAGTAGGTGCCGCTCGCGCTGTGCTTTGAGACGAACGTGCCGCTGATGTTCTCGGTCCCGAGCGCGTATACGGCAGAGCCGTTGTGAATCCGCGCCTTGGTCGTGTGCAGCTTGAAGGCGTTGTGGTGGATCGCCATATCGGTGCCGACGTCGGTCGTGATCGAGACCGACTGGTTGGGCTGTCCGGCCTTCTTGCAGGTGACCGGGAAGGTCGGCTGGAAGTCAAGCACGGACTTGCCCTTGTTCGCGACGTGGAACGCGACCGTGCCGCCGTCGGTCGTGATCGGGCCGCTGTACCTACCGCCGTTTGGCGCCCCCAGCGCGGTTGCGCTGATCAGCAGTGAAGTCACCAGCGCCACAGCGCCCGCCCACCGAAGTCTCATGCTGTGCTCCTTGCCCCCGCGGGGATCGAATGCCGTCCGGATTCGAGGCTACGCCGGTGTCGCTCACCGGTCAAGGCCCGTCGCTAGGGGCTTCACCGCTCCCCGGCACCGGCCCAATACATTTGTAGGGGATGTCCCAGGGCTGGCTCGTGCGATTGCGCTGGCGGCGGCGTGGGGCCTGGCTGTGGCCGGTGTTCATCGCGCTGACGCTCGCCGATGCGCTGATCGCCCATCTACTCCCGTTGACCGGCGACGGCCAGAGCTTTGGGGGCGCGTTGGTGGTCGCGCTGTTCCTGAACCTGATCGTCGTGCTGGTGCTGGCGCCGCTGGCGGGCGCGTTGATCCGGCGCCGCCGCAAGGACGTTCCCAAGGTCGTCGCGCTCGACTACGGTGGACGTGCGGCGCTTGTGGCGGTCACGCTCGCGTTGCTGGTCGTGGGGCTCCTTCACCGGCCGACGGTGCTTCAGCACCAGCAGGCGATGCAGGATGCGATCGTCAGGGCACAGGCGTGGATCGGCGACCGGGCCCCGGCCGAGTTCCGCCGCAATCTCGAGTACGTGAGCACGTTCGCGATCCAGCCCGGCCGGATCTACCGCACGTGCGTGCCGAGCGACCGAGGCGACCGCACCTACTGCGTGATCGTCGACACGCAGCTGCCGTTCGCGCGGAGTGTCAGGTTCGCGGGCTACGAGTCCAATTCCGTGTTCTCGGAGGGTGTTGGATGACGACGGAGGACGTCGGATGACGCCCGGGCGCTGGATGACCACCAAGCAGATCGCGCTGACCGCGAGCATCATCGGCTCGGGGATCGTGTTCCTCGACTCGACGATCGTCAACGTCGCACTCCCGGCGATCCGCACGAGCCTCCACGGCGGCCTCGCGCAGCAACAGTGGGTCGTCGAGGCGTATCTGTTGACGCTGTCCTCGCTGCTGCTCGTCGGCGGTTCGCTCGGCGACCTGTACGGCCGTCGCCGCGTGTTCGCCGCCGGCCTGGCCGGGTTCGGTGGATGCTCGCTGCTGTGCGCACTGGCTCCGAGCAGCACGCTGCTGATCGGAGCCCGCGCGGCGCAAGGAGTGGCCGGCGCCCTGCTCGTCCCGAGCACGCTGGCGTTGATCATGGACACCTTCGATGAGGGCGAGCGCTCGGCCGCGATCGGCACCTGGACCGCGTTCACGGGGGTCGCGACCGTGATCGGACCGCTTGGCGGTGGCGCCCTGATCCAGGCCGCTTCGTGGCGGTGGATCTTCGCGGTCAATCTGGTGCCAGTCGCCGTCACGTTGTTGCTGCTCACGCGGCTGCCAAGCGACCACCGCTCACCCGGCCACGTCGACATCGTCGGCGGAGTCCTGTGCGCGCTCGGGCTGAGCGGGCCCGTGTTCGCGATGATCGAGCAGCCGCGGTACGGTTGGGGCGACGGCCGCGTGGCGATCCCGCTGATCGTCGGGCTGGCGCTGTTCGGCGCGTTCCTCGTGTGGGAATCGCGCTGTTCGCATCCGATGATGCCGCTCGGCCTGTTCGGAGTGCGTAACTTCGCGGTTGGCAACCTGACGACGCTGGCCCTGTACTCGGGCCTCGGGGTCGCGACCTTCTTCCTGATCCTGTTCGTCCAACAGGTCGGTGGGTACACCCCGGTCCAGGCGGGGCTGTCGCTGCTGCCGCTGACGGTCATCACGTTCCTGTTGTCGCGGCGCTTCGGCAAGCTGGCCGATCGATACGGGCCGCACGCGTTCATGTCGGGCGGCCCGATCGTCGCGGGTACGGGTCTGCTGCTGCTGCTGCGCACCGGCTCGTCGGCCGACTACCTGACGACGATCCTGCCGGCGCTGATCGTCTTCGGGCTCGGCCTGGCGGCGACCGTCGCGCCGCTGACCGCGACCGTGCTCGGGTCGGTTCCGGCCACCCAGTCGGGACTCGCCAGCGGCATCAACAACGCGGTCGCGCGGGTCGCGAGCCTGCTCGCGATCGCCGCGCTCGGCGCTGTCGTCTCGGGCGCGTTCACGACTCGGCTCGATCAGGATCTCGCCGGACGCCGGCTGAGCCCGGCCGGCGAGGCAGCCGTTGCGGACGCGGCGACCAAGCCGCTCGTGACGACCGTCACCGGCGTCGGCGGCGCCGAGGCGGTCGAGATCCACGCCGCCCTGAGCAACGCGTCGGTGTACTCGTTCCGGATCGGGGTCGGGATCGGGGCCGTCCTGGTGATCCTCGGCGGAGTGACCTCACTGGTCGGGATCGCTAACCCTCGGCGCCAGGTGCGGTGCGCCGACTGCCGCGGTGGCGGGTTGCTGGCAATGCCGGAATCGGTCGTGACCGACCCGGCGAACAGTCCGCAGCCCGCTACGACGCCCGGCTGAGCACGACGACTGGGATCTCGCGGATACCCGTGGTCCGGTCCTCGTATACATCGAAGCCCTTGTACAGGCGGCGTGCGGCGGCCCACCCGCGCTCGCGCTCCTCGCCCTCGGCGGTCCGCGCGATGTACTCGCCGCTGCGGCCGCCCGGTGCGTACAGGCGCACCCTCGGGTTGGCGGTGAGGTTGCGGTACCACGCCGGATGCTTGGGCCGGCCGGTCGCTGAGGCGATCAGGACGAGATCGCCGTCGAGCTCGGCGAACAGCAGCGGCGTGCGCCGGAGCTTGCCGGTCTTGGCGCCGCGGACCTCGAGGCACAGCACCGGCTGGCCGACCGAAAGGCTGACTCGGCCGCCCGTCGCGGGCAGCAGCCGCCTGTCGATCGGGTTGGCGATATTCAGGAAGAACCAGCTGCCGGGCTTCGACGCCGCCAGTGACTCCACCCGGTCTCGGATCCGCTTGGCGCGATCGCTCATCGCTTGGAGAGTAGGGATTCTGCGTTCGGTCGGGAGCCGGAACAGCGCCGGGAAGCGAAGCGCGAGAAACGGATCTCCCGACAGCTCCAGACGTCCGCTTGCCATCAGCGCCGGCCAACCGACGGCTCCGGCGCCGAGGCGGAGCAGATCCGCGGGGGCGAGCGTCGCGGTGGCCGTCGCGCGCGCATCCGAACCCCGCCGCACGACGCAGCGGCCGCCGGCGATCACGAGCGACAGCGCCGACCAGGCTCCGGCGGCGCCGGAACGCAGGATCCGCAGCTCGAACGCCGCGTCGAGGTCGCCGGCGCTCGCGCGGTCGAAGCGGTGCGGGATCAGCGCCCACGCACCCTGCACCACGAGCCAGTGCAGCAGCCGCGTCATGCCATCAGGTACTGCATCGCCTCGGTCGGATCCGAGAACAACATCAGCGCCGCGTCGGTCGCGACCATCCGGCCGTAGTGGGTCGACATCTCGTGCTGGATCGAGTAGGCGTCGATCGGGTAGCCGAGCTGCTCGGAGACCTCCTCGTAGGCGATCGTCAGCCTCGCGTGCGTCCTGATGTCCCAGAACGAGGGCTGCTCGATCACCTCGACACCCTCGCGCCGGCCGAGGATCTCGGCGACGGCGTCACCCTCGGCGCTCTTGGCCATGACGATCCCGACGAGGTCGTAGCCGGCCCCGGTCGCCGCGGCCGCGCCGCTCCGCGTCGCGGGCCGCGTGCGTCGGCGGTGGACCGCCCGCTCGCCGTCGCCGGCCGGCGCGGCGGTGAGCGCGGACTCGACCACCTCGGCGGCGTAGGCCTCGACTCGCTCGATCGCTCGACCGGCCTCGATCCCTTCCGGCACGCCATCGGCCAGCGGCGCCAGAGCGAGCACGGCCTCGATCGCGGCCGGCTGCCAGGCCTTGACCCACGACTCGATCAGCTCGCGGTTCTCGCCTCCGGATCCGCGATCGGCGTTCAGGAACCGCACCAGCTCCGTGCTCCACGCCCGCGCCCACTCCCATTCCTGGGTGGCGACGCGCGCGAGCACCGGCGTGATCGTGTCGCCGTTGGCGGCGGCGGCTCGGATCCCAAGCTCGCGGCGCAGCAGCGTCCCGACCAGCGGCTCGAAGCACAGGTTCGCGGCGATGATCACCTCGCCCCAATCGTGGGTCGCGGCGAGGCGCTCGAGATACCGGCGAGCCGGCTGCCAGCGCTCGTCCTCGAGGAACGTCTCGCGGGCGCGCGCGAGATCGAAAGTGCCGTGGTGCTGCTCGAGGTCCATCGCGTACAGGACGATCGCCTGTGCGGACCGCTGCTTCATCGCCGCCTGCAGGCACACGCAGGTGGCGACCGTATCCGACAGGCAGTCGCGTGCGATCGTCGCCAGCGCGAACCACAATCCGTGCTCGACATACGCGGGCACCTGGAGGTACGCGCGCAGGAACTGCACCCACTCGGGGTGGAAGTCGTCGAGCAGCCCCTCCTGCGCCGCCGAGCGCATCGCCCCCTCGATCTGCTGCTCGACGGCCGTGCCCGCCTGGTAGAAGGGTCGCTCCCACTGCTCGCCGGGATCGCGGAAATCGAACCAGTCGGTCGACTGCAGCGCGGTCGAGGCGTCGTTCCATGTGCCGCGGCCGTCCTCGAAGCTGACCGGCCACCCACGCGTCAGGTGCCGGTGCACCGAGGGCTGGGTGTCGACGGTCACGTCCTCGTAGATGCTCGCGCGGCGCCGGGCCGCCCTGAACCAGGTGAACTCGCGCTCTGACTCGTCGTGGACCGTGTCGTACGGCTCGGCCTGCCCGGAGGGCTCGGGGGCGGCGGCCTGCGCGGAGGTCGTGAACTTGTCGAGGAAGATCCGCTGCTCGTCGATTCGGTGGCGCTCGGTCAGCATCGCCTCGGCGGCCTCGACCATCGGCGGCGGCCCGCACATGTACACGTCGGGCGCGTCGAGCTCGCCCCGCCGCAGGAACTCGTCGACCGCCTCGTGCACGAAGCGCTCGACGACGGGCTCGAAGCTGAAGTCCCCAAGCCGCGAACCGAGCGCCGCGATCTCCTCCAGCGCGAACAGGTCGGCCTTGGTCCTGGCTCCGTAGAAGAACCGCACCGGGCGTGCGCAGCCGGTGCGGGCCAGCGCCCGCAGCAGCGACAGGATCGGCGCCATCCCCGACCCTCCGGCGATCATCAGGATCGGTCGCTCGGACTCTCGCACGTGCAGCGACCCGTACGGGCCCGTGAATGCGACCGTCGAACCGGCCGCGATCTCGCCCCCCAGCATGCCCGAAAGGCGCCCGCCCGGGTAGCGCTTGACGATCAGCTCGAGCGAACCCTCGCCCGGCAGGTTCGCGATCGAGAACGACCGGCGGCTGGCCTCGTCGCCTGGCACGTGCAGGTCGATGTACTGCCCAGGCGTGAACTCGAACCCGTCGATGCGCAGCACGACTCGCACGATCTCCGCGGTCAGTGACTCGACCGCCGTCACCTCCGCCGAGAAGTCCGAGATCGCGTGCTGCAGCCGGTATCCGTCGGGGTCGTAGTGCAGGAGCTCGATCACGAGGTCCTGCTCGGGCATCGCGCGGCACATCAGTGAGTAGCCGTTGCCGCGCTCGCTGTCCGACAGCGCGAAGCTGGAGTGCCGCTTCAGCGCGACCTCGCCCTCGAGCAGGAAGCACTTGCAGGCCGAGCACTGACCCTCGCGACAGCCGTAGACGAGGTTGTAGCCCTGGCGGAAGGCCGCGTCGAGGACCGTCTCGTCGGCCGCGCAGTCGATCTCCTCGCCGATCGGCTCGAGGCGGACGCGCGGGCTCAAGCGCGGCCGCTCCAGTCGCCCGAGGGCAAGCCGAGCTCCGCCGCGACCCTGATGTTGGGGCTGACGAAGCGGAGGTCGTGGCGCCGGACGTCGGACACTGTCCAGCGCCGGTGCTCCCCGAGATGGGGCTGGCCGATCAGCGTCTCGCCGTCACCGCGCACGAACCCGAGATCCTTGATCACCTCGGACGCCTCCCAGCCGTGGTAGCGGTCAAGGTAGTTGCGATCGCCGGTGTAGCGGCCGGGGTTCGACTGATCCATCCACTGGCATTCCGGCGAGCAGTAGAAGCGCGTCCGCCCGTCCGTCACGCGGTGGCGCCGATCCTCGGAGGACACGCACAATCCCTGACACGTCCAGCAGAACGGCGGGGCCATGTTCATGAACTTCAGGGGCAGGAACCCGGCAGCGGGATCGGTCCCGGTCCGGAATGCCTCCCAGAACGCGCCGTACTCGGCGTACCAGCCGGGGTACTTGTCCTCGAACCACTCGAAGTCGCGTTCGTCGAGCGCGTCGAAGCGCCAGTGGGCGAGCGGCCATGCGGCGAACGCGAGGATCGCGTGCCGGTGGTGGACGCCCGCCAGCAGCCGCTCGCGCGCCCGGTCGAACACATCGGTGGGGATCTCGAGCCCGAGCTTGCCGAGGTTCATGACATAGGCGCGGTGCCAGTCGTCGCGAACCCACCGATCCCACTTGTCCAGATATGACTCGGGGTCTGAGCGGTCGCGCGAGAAGTACTCGATCACGACCGCCGAGAAGATGTCGATGAACGCGTGGTTGATCCAGAACGCCTGCTGCAGATCGCGCTCGATCAGCGGCGCGTTGTGGTCGTCCTGGAGGACAGTCAGCAGGGTCGCGTAGCCGTTGGAGATGTGACGGGCCTCGTCGGACTGGACGCTCAAGTACGTGGTCGGCAGCGCGAAATCACCGTTGCGCGCGGCCACGTCCGGGAGCGCGACGAACACGATGTTGGTGAACGCGGTCTCGGCCACGACCTGGAGCGTCAATGCGCACTGGATCGGGTCGCCGACGATGAAGTGGGACAGCATGTTCAGGCCCGGGTTGGTCAGCACCGAGTTGCAGAACGCCTTCGGGCCGAGGTTCCAGCCCGCCGGATCGGGGACGTTCTTCGCGTACCAGCGGGCGAGCGACATCTGCAGGCCGGTGTGTCTGATCTCGTCGACGAACTGGACGTGGTAGCCGTTGCGCAGTTCGTTGTTGGGCACGGCGTTCATCAGCATCGACATGCAGCGGCCGGCGCCGACTTCGGCGAAGTTCGTGATCGTGATGAACGGCTTGAGGATCTCGAGCCAGCGCTCGTGGGTCTTGCTCGGCATGTCGGCTCGGACCGCCGCGTCAAGGCCGCCGTAGACGCGCTCGTCCTTCTCGAGCTCCATCGGCAGGTACTCGCGCATGATGTGCTTCATCGGGTCCTTGGCCTTGTTCGGGAACCGGTAGCGCGTCGGGTAGCGGACGGCCGGTGTGTGGTAGTCGGGCTCCCAGCCGAGGTGCGCGATCCGCTCGTGTGTCTCGGTGATGCTGCGGCGGCGCGGGGCGTTGGCAGACACGCGCTTCACCCTACGCCCGCCGCGAGCTGTTATCTACCGATCCGGCCCAAGTCCTGGCGCCGATGTTTTGTCACAATTTGACAATGGCGGTCGAGGAATGGGGCCCCGAACGCGTCTCGACGGCGACGGTTTCCGCCGTCCGCGCGCAGGTCGACGCGCTCGTGGCCGGAATCGTCTCGGCGATTCGGGCCGACAGCCCGGCCTATGCGGAGACCCTCGCCGGTCCCGAGGGCGTGGGGATCCGGCTCGGGATCGAACAGGCGATCAAGTCGTTTCTCGACGCGATCGAGCTCGGCGAGCGTCCTTCGTTCGACACGACCGAACTGTGGCGGCGGCTCGGCGAGGCCGAGTTCCAGGCCGGCCGGAGCCTGACCGCGCTGCGCGCCGCCTGGCGGACCGGGACGCGAGCGGCGTGGCGGGGGGCGGCCGACGCAGCGATCGCAGCCGGGATGCCGGCGCCGACCGTGGTCGCACTTGCGGAGGCGATGTTCGCCTATGCAGACGACCTCGCGACCGTCGTCGTCGAGGGCTACCTGCAGATGCAGTCCGACGAGGCCGGCGAGCGCGAGCGCCGTCGTCGCCGGTTGGCGTCGCTGCTGGTCGAGTCCGAGCGCGCCGATCCTGAGCTGATCGCACACGCCGCCGAGCTCGCGCGCTGGCCGCTGCCGCGGACGGTCGCCCTGGTCGCGCTCGATCGCGACGCCCCCGGGACAATGACGCGCGCGCTCGGCGCGGACGTCCTCGTCGGGTCCGACACCGCCGGTAGCTGGCTCGTGCTTCCCGACCCCGCCGCGCCCGGCAGGCCCGCCGCGATCCGTGCGGCATTCGCCGCGCCGGGCACACACGCCGCCGTCGGGCCGGCGGTCGGCCCGCGGGAGGCGCAGCGCTCGCTGCGGTGGGCACGCCTGGCGCTGTCGCTGCGCCAGCGCGGACAGCTCCCGGGCGTCGCCACGGTCCAGGCGGACGAGCACCTGGTCGAGATGATCGTGCTCGCCGACCACGAGATGGCTGAGGCATTGCTCGCGCGCAGCCTGGCACCGCTGGCCGACCTGCCCGCGTCCGAGCGCGAGCGGTTGATCGAGACGCTTGCGGCCTGGTTGGCGCACCAGCGCCACACGCCTTCGATCGCGGCCGAGCTGCACGTCCATCCCCAGACCGTTCGCTACCGGATGGCCAAGCTGCGCGAGCTGCTCGGGGACGCGCTCGAGCGCGCCGAGGGGCGGTTCGAGCTCCAGCTCGCGCTGCGAATCAGGGTTGGGTTGGCGCCGACAGGCGCCGGGCGATAACCGCCGCGCCCGCGTGCGGTACGGTTGCGTCCCGAACCGACCGAGGGTGAAGGGTCGTGCTGATGAATGCCAACCCGGCAACGCCGTACGTCGCCCTGATCACCGGTGCCTCGAGCGGCATCGGCGAGCAGTCCGCACGCCGGATCGCGCGCGAGCCCGGGGCGAAGCTGATCCTTGCCGCGCGCCGTCAGGAGCACCTGGCGCGGCTCGCCGACGAGCTCGGCGGTGCGACCGTGCTCGCCGAGGATCTGACCGACCCCGAGGCCGCGGGTCGGATCGCCGAGGCCGTCGAGCGCGAGCACGGCGCCCTGCACCTGCTCGTCAACAACGCCGGCGCCGCCTGGCGGGGCCGGTTCGACGAGACTGGTTGGGCCAACATCGAGCGCCACATGAAGCTGAACTTCGAGGCACCTGTGCGGCTGACCGAGGCGCTGCTGCCGCTGCTGCGCCGGACGGCCGCCGGCGCAGGCGGCCACAGGGTCGCGATCGTCAACGTCGCGAGCACCGCCGCGCGCGTCTCACGCCCCGCTTCGGGCGCCTATTCGGCGAGCAAGTTCGCGTTCGCCGGCTGGAGCGACGCGCTGTTCGCGGAGGAGCTCGAGCACTCGATCCACGTCGGCTTGGTGCTTCCCGGCTTCATCAAGACCGAGGGCTTCCCGGCGACCGAGCTGCTCTCCAGCGCGCGCACGCGGTGGATCGTTTCGACCCCGGATCGGGTAGCAGAGGCGATCATGCAGGCCGGTCCCGGCGGCAGGGCCGAGCGCTATGTCCCGCGCGCCTACGGGCTCGCGGCGGCGCTCCGGGTCCTCGCTCCGGGCCTCGTCCGCCGCGCCACGGCGGGCGGCTCGTTCACGACCGCAACTGCGGCTCAGAACCCAGCGCGCCACTAACCTACACCTCCGTTACAACCAACTAGAGGAGTAGTACCGAAGATGAATACCAACGGCCGCCGCGTGGCCGTGCTCGGCGGCATTCGAATCCCGTTCGCGCGCCAGGATGGACCCTACGCACGTGCCTCCAACCAGGACATGCTGACCGCCACGCTCGACGCGCTGATCGGCAAGTTCGGGCTGGAGGGCGAGGTACTGGGCGAGGTGGCGGCGGGCGCCGTGCTCAAGCACAGCCGCGACTTCAACCTCACCCGCGAATCGGTGCTCGGCTCACGGCTGGCACCCGAGACGCCGGCGTATGACGTCCAGCAGGCGTGCGGCACCGGCCTCGAGGCGACGATCCTCGTAGCCAACAAGATCGCGCTCGGCCAGGTCGACAGCGCGATCGCCGGCGGCGTCGACACCACCTCCGACGCCCCGATCGCGATCAACGAAGACCTCCGCTCGGTCCTGCTCGAGCTGAACCGGGCAGGCACCAATGCACAGCGGCTGAAGACGCTGGCGCGACTGCGCCCGCAGCAGATCATGCCCGAGATTCCTCGCAACGCCGAACCGCGGACCGGCCTCTCGATGGGCGAGCACGCGGCGATCACGGCGCGCGAGTGGGGGATCGAGCGCGAGCCGCAGGACGAGCTGGCGGTCGCGAGTCACCGTAACCTCGCGTCCGCGTACGACACAGGCTTCCTCGACGACCTCGTGGTCCCCTATCAGGGCCTGGAGCGCGATCAGAACCTGCGCCCCGACTCGAGCGTCGAGAAGCTGGCGAAGCTGCGGCCGGTATTCGGCGGCCCCGACGGGACGATGACCGCCGGCAACTCGACGCCGCTGAGCGACGGCGCCGCGGCCGTGCTGCTCGCGAGCGAACAGTGGGCCGCGGCGCACGAGATCCCCGCCCAGGCCTACATCGTCGATGCCCAGACGGCCGCGATCGACCACGTCCACACGCGCGAAGGCTTGCTGATGGCCCCCGCGTACGCGATCTCGACGCTGCTGCAGCGCAACTCGCTGACACTCCAGGACTTCGACTTCTACGAGATCCACGAAGCATTCGCCTCGCAGGTCCTGTGCACGCTCAGGGCCTGGGAGGACCCCGTCTTCTGTCGTGAGCGGCTGGGGCGCGATCAGCCGCTTGGTCCGATCGACCGCGCCCGGCTCAACGTCCACGGTGGCTCGCTGGCGGCAGGGCATCCGTTCGGGGCGACCGGCGGTCGGATCGTGGCAGGACTGGCGAAGACGCTTCACGCGAAGGGCTCGGGCCGCGGCTTGATCTCGATCTGCGCGGCCGGCGGCCTCGGCGTCGTCGCGATCATGGAGGCGGCCGGATGAGCGATCGCTATTCGCAACTGATCAACACTCCGCTGGGACGGATGCTGTCCAAGCAGCTCGGCTTGCCGGCGCCGGTGGAGCTCGATCGCCACCGGCCGGGCGCGCCGCTGATCGACGGCCCGGTCCTGCTCGGGGCCGCGCCCGGTTCGCGGCTGGTGGGGCCGATTGCGCAGGTGCTGGCGGCGGCCGGCGCCGAGGTTCACACACCGATGCAGGACGAGCTCCGCCGGGCGGCGGCAGCTGCCGGCCTCGACGCAAAAGTCTTCAGCGCGAACGTCGCCCCGGCCGAGCAGCGGTTCAAGGCACTGTTGTTCGACGCCAGCGGGATCACGTCCAGCGAGCAGCTGCGCGATGCGTACGCGTTCTTCCACCCGACGATCAGACGCGTTCGCCGCTCCGGCCGCGTGATTGTCCTCGGCACGCCGCCGGACGCCGGCGAAGCCCCCCCTGAGGCGATCGCGCAGCAGGCGCTCGAGGGGCTGACGCGCTCGATCGGCAAGGAGGTGCGGCGCGGCGCGACGGCCCAGCTCGTCGAGGTTCAGCCGGGGGCCGAGACGGCGATCGAATCGACGATCAGGTTCCTGCTCTCGCCGCGATCGGCGTACGTCTCGGGTCAGGTGATCAGGATTTCGCCGCCCGTTGCCGGGACCGTCGTCCCCGACGATTGGGACCTGCCGCTGGCGGGCAAGGTCGCGCTCGTGACCGGCGCCTCGCGCGGGATCGGGGAGGCGATCGCGCAGGTGCTGGCGCGCGACGGCGCCCATGTCGTCGGGCTCGACATCCCCGCGCAGGCGACCGCGCTGGACGAGGTCACCGGGCCGATCGGTGGCTCGTCGCTGACACTCGACATCACCGACACGGCCGCGCCCTCGCAGATCGCCGACCATTTGCTCGAGCACCATCAGGGCGTCGACGTCGTCGTCCACAACGCGGGTGTGACGCGCGACAAGACACTCGGGCGGATGACGCCCGAGCAGTGGGAGCTCGTGATCGCGATCAACCTGACGGCGCCGCAGCGGATCGATCGCCAGCTGGCCGCGCGCCAGGCGATCCGCGCGAATGGCCGGATCGTGTGCGTCTCCTCGATCAGCGGGATCGCCGGCAACGCCGGTCAGACCAACTACGCGACCTCGAAGGCAGGGGTGATCGGGTTCGTGCGCGGCTGGGCGCCGGCGGTCGGCGCGCAGGGCGCGACCGTCAACGCCGTCGCGCCCGGGTTCATCGAGACCCAGATGACAGCCGCGATGCCGCTCGCCACGCGCGAGGCCGGACGCCGGATGAACAGCCTCGCCCAGGGAGGCCTGCCCGTCGACGTGGCCGAGGCGATCGCGTGGATCGCCAGCCCGGCGTCGGGCGGCGTCAACGGCAACGTCGTGCGTGTCTGCGGGCAGAGTCTGTTGGGGGCGTGAGCGATGACACAGCGCGAGCTCCACAGCTCCCCCAGCCTGCTGCCGATGTTCGCGCGCGCCGGCGCCGCGGCGATCCCGGGGGCGTCCCGGCTGCCATTCGTCGCGGGTGGCTCCGATGCGACTCCGGATCTGACCCTCGTCCGCCCCGATCTCGCTGTCGACCGCGAGCGGTTGGCGGCCTACGACCGGGTGTGCGGTTTCTCGTTGAGCGATCGGTTGCCGCCGACCTACGTCCACGTACTCGCGTTCCCGATTCAGCTCGCGCTGATGACCGACGGCCGGTTCCCGTTCGCGCCGGTCGGCCTCGTCCACATCCACAACCGGATCACGCACCACCGTCCGCTGCAGGCGGGCGAGCGGCTGTCGCTGCGCGTGTGGGCGACGGCGATCGAGCCGCACCCGCGCGGGCGTCAGTTCTCGATTCGGACCGAGGCGCGGGCGGGCGAGGAGCTCGTCTGGGAGGAGGTCTCGACCAACCTGCGGCGCGGACCGGGCATCGCCGAGGCGCCGGCGACGGCGGTGCCGGGCCCAGACGAGCTGCCCGCGGGCGCGACCTGGACCCTGCGCGGCGATCTCGGTCGCCGCTACGCGGCGGTGTCGGGCGACATCAACCCGATCCACATCCACGCGCTCAGCGCGCGCATGTTCGGCTTTCGCTCGGCGATCGCACACGGCATGTGGACCAAGGCGAGGTGCCTGGCGGCGCTCGAGAACCGCCTCCCCGACGCGTTCACCGTGGAAGTCGCGTTCAGACGGCCGATCCTGCTGCCCGCCACGGTCACGTTCGCCGAGCAGGCGAGCGGGGAGGGCGTGTGCTTCGGTGTGCGCGACGCGCGCAAGGAGACGCCGCACCTCGATGGCGAGCTGCGGGCGGGCCCGGGCTAACTTTCAGCCATCTGCTCGAACAGCAACGCGAGCCGGTCCAGGACGGCGGCGGCGGTGTGGAGGTCGGCGTCGGTGAACTCGGACAGCGCCTCGCGCCACAGCGGTTCGTACTCGGCGCGGCGCGCGGCGATCACCTCGCGGCCACGGGCGGTCAGCGAGGTCAGCACCACGCGCTTGTCGTGGTCTGAGCGCGACCGCTCGACGAGCCCCGCCGCCTCGAGCCCTTCGAGCATCTGCGTGGCGGTGGCCGCGGTCACGCCGGCGGCGTAGGCGAGCTCGCGCGAGGACAGCTCGCACCCGCTCGCCAGCCCGAACAACAGGCCGTACTGGGCGTAGCTGAGCTCCCCGGGACGGTGGGTCTCGCGGCCGCGCAGCCGCCGCATCGCCGCCATCGATCGTTTGAACGCGCGGCCGATCTCCTCGGCCCCGTCGGCGTTGGCCTGCACGACGGCGGGCGCCGCGTCGGCGCTCACGCCGCGATCGCCTCCGCGAGCGTGTCGGAGGGCGTGTCGGCGCTGTCGTGGCTGCGGCGCGCGGCGCGCTCAGCGCGGACGAGGACGATGCAGGGGATGATCGCGAGCGCGGTCAGCACCGCCGAGGCCCAGAACGCGGTGCCGTATGCCGATGCGGCGGCCGACAGCGTGTGGGCGCCGATCAGCGCCCGCTGCAGGATCACGGCGAGCAGAGCCGTTCCGATCGATCCGCCGACCCGTTGGAGGACGTTGAGCTGCGGCGTCGCATCGGGCAGCTCATCGTGCTCGAGCGAGGCGAACGCGGCCGACATCGCCGGCATGAACGCGAAGCCGATCCCCATCCCGCGCAGGAACATCGCGACCGCCAGCACCGCGACCGACGTGTGTGCCCCGACGAGGCCGAATGGGATCGTCATGACGGTTGTCACGATCACGCCTATGAGCGCCAGCGGCCCGCCGCCGAACCGATCGGTCAGCTTGCCCGCCAGCGGCATGATCAGCGCCATTCCGAGCCCCTGGGGGGCGGTCAGCAGGCCGGTGTCGACGACGCTCTCGTGGCGGATCTCCTGCCAGTACAGCGGCAGCAGGATCATGCCGCCGAACAGCGCCGCGCCGAGACAGAACATCGCGATCGAAGCGGAGGAGAACGTCGGACGCTTGTACAGGCGGAGGTTGAGCAGTGGCCGCGGAACGCGCAGCGCATGGAACGCGAAGCCCGCGATCAGCGCCAGCCCGAGGAAGATCGGGACGACCACCTTGGTCGAGGTGAACGAGCCGGTGACGCCGATCTCGGCGAGGCCGTAGGTCAGCAGCGGCAGCCCGGTCGACATCAGCGCGAGGCCGCGGATGTCGAGCCGTCCTGCCTCGCGCGGCTCGGCGCGCGGAAGGATCCGAAGCGCTGCGATCACGGCGATGATCCCGATCGGGAGGTTGACGTAGAAGATCCAGCGCCAGCTGGCGTTATCGAGGATCAGTCCACCGATCGTCGGCCCCAGGATTGGCGCCAGCATCGCCGGCACAGCGATGATGCTCATCACCCGGCCCATCCGCTTCGGGCCCGCGGCCTCGGCCATCATCAGCTGCCCGATCGGCAGGATCATGCCGCCGCCGAGGCCCTGGATCACGCGGAACACGACGAGCTCGGTCGTACTCGTCGCCAGACCACACAGCGCCGAGCCGGCCGTGAACAGAACCAGTGAAGTCAGGTACACGCGCTTGGCGCCAAAGCGCTTGGCAGCCCAGCCGGTGATCGGGATCACGGCCGCCAGCGACAGCATGTAGCCGGTCACGACCCACTGGATCTGGGCGATCGTCGAGTGCAGCTCCCGCCCCAACGTCGCGAGCGCGACGTTGACGATCGTCGTGTCGAGGATCGACATGATCGACCCGACGATCACGACGGCGCTGATCCGCCACACGTAGGCGTCGATACGATCGTTGGTGGCGCTCATCGGTGGCTGAAGCTGCGGGGCGCGGGGCGCATGGCAGAGAGGTGAATCATGAGGTACCTAAAGATTAGGAACCTGAGGATTTGATGTCAAGAGTGGGCGTTGATGCGCCCACGCCGCCACCGCAAACGCCGTTCCTAACGCGGTGATCACTCCGCCACGCGAGCGCGCCGTCTATCGTCAGGGATGAGATGACGACATTTGCCGACCTGGGCCTGGCGCCCGACATCCTGGGCGCGGTCCGCGACGTCGGATACGAGGCGCCAAGCCCGATCCAGGAGGAGGCGATTCCGCCGCTGCTGCGGGGGGCGGACGTGATCGGTCAGGCGCAGACGGGATCGGGCAAGACGGCCGCGTTCGGGCTGCCGATGCTGCAGTACGTCGATCCGTCCGAGCACGAGGTTCAAGGGCTGGTGCTGACGCCGACGCGCGAGCTGTGCATCCAGGTGACGCAGGCGCTGCGGGCATATGGGAAGCGCAAGGGGATCGATGTCGTGGCGGTCTTCGGGGGCGCACCGATCCGCAGCCAGCAGGCGCAGCTGCGTGCCGGTGGCCACGTGGTGGTCGGGACCGTAGGGCGCGTCAAGGATCTGATCTCGCGCCACTCGCTGGTACTGCACACGTGCCGGTTCGTGGTGCTCGACGAGGCCGACGAGATGCTCGACCTGGGCTTCCTCGAGGATGTCGAGCGGATCCTCGCACTGACCCCGTCGAGCCGGCAGACGGCGTTGTTCTCGGCCACGATGCCGCCGGAGATCAGGCGGCTGGCCGACCAGTACCTGTACGAACCGGTGACCATCAAGGTCAAGACGGCGACGCTTACGGTCGATACCGTCGAGCAGTTCGCGCTCGAGGTGCGCCCGCGCGAGAAGGCCGACCGGCTGGTCGACGTGCTCGAGGCCGAGCGGCCCGAGCAGGCGATCGTGTTCGTACGCACCAAGATCCGCTGTGATCAGCTGTTCCGCACGTTGCGCGACCGGGGCATGAACGTCAAGGCGCTGCATGGCGACATGAGCCAGGGGGCGCGCGACGGCGTGATGATCTCGTTCAAGGAGGGGCGGCTGCCGCTGCTGGTGGCGACCGATGTCGCCGCGCGGGGTCTCGACATCGTCGGTGTCTCGCACATCATCAACTACGACGTCCCGACCTCGCCCGACGTGTATGTCCACCGGATCGGGCGGACCGGCCGGGTCGGCCGCAGCGGGCGGGCGATCACCTTCTACGAGCCGCGCCAGCAGCGTGAGGTTCAAGCGATCGAGCGCCATGCCGGTGTCAAGCTGGCGCCGTGGGTCGAGCACGCGCACGTCGCACCGACTCCCGTCAAGCCGAGGCCGCGGCGCCACTCCAAGCCGCACGTGTCGGTCAACGGCGAGGGGCCTGCGCTGAAGCTGATCATCTCCGGCGGTCGCGCCGCGGGGCTCGAGCCGTCTGACATCGTTCACGCGATCACGACCGCGACGGGACTCGACGGCGAGGCGGTGCGCAACGTGCGGATGCTCGAGCGATTCGCCTTTGCCGAGGTGCCGGCGAGCGAGGCCGACCGCGTCGTCGAGCTGCTGAGCGGAACCACGATTCGCGGCCACGAGCTCCAGCTCGAGCCGGCCAGAAGCTGACGCGGCGCCAGACCGCGTACGCTCGGGTCATGAGCACAGCCAACATGAACACCACGCACGGGACGATCGCGATCGAGTTCTTCGACGAGGACGCCCCCAAGACGGTCGAGAACTTCCGCAAGCTCGCGGGCGAGCACTTCTACGACGGCCTCATCTTCCACCGGGTGATCCCCGACTTCATGATCCAGGGCGGCTGCCCGCTGGGGACGGGCACGGGCGATCCGGGTTACAAGTTCGACGACGAGTTCAATCAGCACAAGGTCGTCCGCGGCGCGCTGGCGATGGCCAACGCCGGGCCCAACACGAACGGCTCGCAGTTCTTCATCGTCACCACCAACAGCGCTCCCTGGCTCGACGGCAAGCACACCGTGTTCGGCCAGGTGACCGCCGGCATGGACGCGGTCGATGCGATCGAAGGCGTTCCCACCGGTCCCCAGGACCGGCCGCTCGATCCTCCCAAGATCGAGTCGATCGAGCTCGATCCCGCGTAGTTCGAGCCGACACCCGCGGTGTAAAGCCGAGCCGACACTCCGCCGCGTCCAGTTGGCCGCGGGCAGATGGGACACGGACGCGTTCGCGATGGCGCTACGGTGAAGCGGTGAGTTCGCAGTGGCATCCGTTCGCCGACATGGGCGCAGTGCAGCACGCGGAGCTGCTGATCGAGCGCGGCGAGGATGTGTGGGTGTGGGACGCCGACGGCAATCGCTACCTCGACGCGACCGCGAGCCTGTGGTACGCGAATGTCGGTCACGGGCGCCGCGAGATCGCCGACGCGATCGCGGCCCAGCTGTCCAAGCTCGAGGCGTATTCGAACTTCGGTGACTTTGCCAGCCGACCGTCGAACGAGCTCGCCGACGCGCTCGCGCAGCGTGCTCCGATGCCGGCCAAGGTGTTCTTCGGTTCGGGCGGTGGCGAGGCGATCGACACTGCTGCGAAACTCGCCCAGCGCTACTTCTACGAGCTCGGGCAGCCCGAGCGAACCCTCCTGATCAGCCGTCACGACGCCTACCACGGCACCAACGGGTTCGGCACCGCGCTTGCCGGGATTCCGGCGAACCTCGTTGGCTTCCCACCTGCGCACGGAACGATCAACGTCTCCCGCGACTCAATCGAAGACGTCGAGCACACGGTCGCCGAGGTCGGCGCCGAGCGGATCGCCGCGATCTTCGCCGAGCCGGTGATCGGCGCCGGCGGCGTCTACCCACCGGCCGAGGGCTACATCGAGGGCCTGTCGGCGCTGTGCCAGCGGACCGGGATCCTGCTGATCGTCGATTCGGTGATCTGCGGCTTCGGCCGGCTCGGCACCTGGTTCGGGATCGAGCGCTGGGATGCCAAGCCCGCGATGGTCGTGTTCGCCAAGGGCGTCACCAGTGGCTATCTGCCGCTCGGAGGGGTGATCGTCGACGAGCGGATCGCCGAGCCGTTCTGGGGCGCCCCGGGCGCGTCGATCTTCCGTCATGGCGCGACGTACTCGGGCCACGCCACGTGCTGCGCGGCGGGACTCGCGAACATCGCGCTGCTCGAGCGCGATGGTCTGCTCGAGCGGGGTCGCGAGAACGAGCAGGCGCTGCTCGACGCGCTCGCGCCGCTCGGTGAGCATCCGGCCGTGGCCGAGGTTCGCGGCGGCGTCGGCACGCTCGCGGCGGTCGAGCTCTCCGAGGACGTGCTCGCCGCCGATCGGGGCGCCGTCGCCCGCGTCGCGCAGGCCGCGCGCAAGGCAGGCGTGCTGGTCCGCCCACTCGGCCGCGGGGTCGCCGCATCGCCGCCGCTGACAGCGGGCCCCGAGCACTTCTCGATGATCGCCGCGGCGGTGCAGCAGGGGCTCGCCGAGCTCGCCGCCGGCGCCCCTGTGCTCGGCTAACCGGCGTCGCGCACGTCCCTCGGCCGCAGCGCTGCTAACCGCTGAAGATCAGCGAGTCCAGTGAGCCGATCTGCAGGTCGCTCGCGTAGCCGAGCGTCTTCAGGCCGAGCATCTTCTCGATCGTGGCCAGTAGCGAGAAGTGGTTGTAGTAGTCGATCAGGTCGCTGCTGCCGGGCTTGACGTAGCGCGAGATCAACAGCAGCCCGACGATTCCGCCGCCGCCGGTCGGGCTCGTGAGCTGAGGACCGGTGGGCGGTGGCAGGGTGCTCGAGCTGGAAGTCGTGCTGGTCGTGCTGGTCGTGCTGGTCGTGCTGGTCGTCGTCGTCGCCGAGGTGCCCGTGCTCGTGCTCGTCGTGGTGGTCGTCGGCGTCGTCGTGGTCGTCGTCTTCGGCAGGTTCGGGTACCGCGGCGTGTAACAGCAGGCGCTCTGGTCGGCGTGGGAGCCAGTCTGCGGCGCCTCGTCGAACGTGATCGCGATCAGGCCGTTCTTCTTGTACGCGGGCGCCGCTTCGATCTCCGGCACGACCTTCTGCAGGAAGCGGTTGGCCGGCTCGAGGCCCGCGGGAGCTTTGGGCCTGCACGGGATCGTCGCGCCGTCGTCGCACGGAGTTGGGCTGATGTAGAGGAACGTCGGCGTCTTGCTCGCGCTCTTCAGGTCGGCTGCAAGCCGTGTGAGTGGAACGTCGTCGTGACGGCAGGTGGACGCGTCGATCGAGCGGAAGTAGACGAACGGGTTGGTCCAGGTGACGTATGACAGTCGCTTGGTCGCGGCCTGATCGCGGTCCTTGACGCCGAGCTTGGGGTGCGTGCAGGTGCTCGGCATCCCCTCGATGTACGCACGCCAGGTGTCGTGCGCCGCGGTCAGCTCGCCCGCGAGCGTGCGCGTCGCCTCGGGGTACACGCACCCGCGCCCGATCACCTGTCCCATCGAATGCACTCGGGCCGCCGTGATCGGCGCGAACGCGGGGCAGTCGGTGGCCGTCGCGACGGTCGGGCCCTGACCGCTGACGAGCGCGATCCGGTTCGCGAGCGAGCTCCCCGCGACCGCGTAATAGTTGTCGATCACCTCGCCTTGGTCCGCGAGCGTCTTGCTCAGGTAGGAATCGTGCGAGCTCGGCGCAAACGTATCGCTGTACCCCTGGCCCGAGAGCACGACCAGGAACACGTGCTTGACCGGCGGCAGGCCGCCGAAGCCGCCACTTCCGCCTCCACCACCACCGCCGCCACTCCCGCCTCCGCCTGCGCCGGTCGACGGGGTCGTGCCCCCGGTCAAGGCCCCACCACCACCGCCGCCGCCCGATCCGCCCGGCGAGCCGAGTGTCGAGGTGACCGTGGTCGTGACCGAGGTGCCGCCGCCGCCACCACCACCACCACCACCACCGCCACCGCCCCCACCACCACCGCCGCTGGTGCCTTGGCCTGCCGGGTTCGAGACGACCACGAGCAGGGACTTGGCGAGGCTGGCGATTGGCGTGTTGCCGAACGAGCCGACGATCACGCCGAAGGCCAGCATCGACAGCACGGCCGCGGCCGTCGCTCGCGGCGTCGGCAGCGCCAGCCCGAATACGCTCGGGACCGGGCGGGAGCCGCGGCTGGCCGTTGGTGCCGCCGGCCGCCCCGGCACAGCGGGCACTGCAGCTCCCTGCTCGTGGATCGAGCCCAGGCGAGCCCTGATCGCGGCGGGCAGCGGGCCGCGACGCGTCCCGCATTCGATGCAGTAGCGCTGATCGTGGGCCAGGCGCGCGGCGCACGTGCGGCAGTGCAGCGCGCTATCGGGGTCTGCCGGCGAGCGGTCGATTCCCATCGCCGTGAGTGTCGTGGCAGTCACCGGTAAACATGTGAGGAAGGTGTGAACAGCCTCGGCGGCGAGTCACGGGTTAATCACAATCGCCGCCCGGACCGCGACTACCCTCGCCCACACCGGTGGAGGACACACTCGAGAATTCAGAGCAGGACACGGGCCCGACCCGCCATCTGTTCGGAGGGCCGGTCGGCGATCGTTGCGTGACATGTGACGGCCCGCTGGCAAGCGACCAGCGCTACTGCCTGAACTGCGGCGAGCGCCGGGGCAAGAGCGGCTTTGCCGCGGCGGCGATCGGCGCGCAGCCGCAGCCGACCGCGCCGGCATCGGCCGCTCCTGCGGCCAAACGTCACCGGTTGCGCTGGTCCTCGGGGGCGACGATGGTCACCGGCATCGCGACGCTGCTGCTGGCGATGGGCGTCGGTGTGCTGATCGGCCGCACCGACAGCGGCAACGCCACCACCCAGCGCGCCAGCGCGCCGCCGGTGCAGGTGGTGACGGTCGCGGGGTCGGGCGGCGCCGCGTCGAGTGGCGGCACCTCGACCAAGAAGAGCAAGAAGAAGACGACGCAGAGCAAGGCGAAGACCAAGACGGTCACCGTCCATCTGAGCAAGAAGGTGGCCGCCAAGGCGAACGCCGCCGCCGCCAAGGTGCTCGGCTCGAGCGGCAAGAACCTGGCACCGATCACGGTGCAGCCCGGACAGAAGTGCGCCCACGGCGCCGGTTGTCAGGGCGGAAAGTTCACCGGGCACTTCTTCGGTGGGTGATCGACGGTGAAGGCGCCGCCGCTGCCGAAGCTCCGGCGTCGCCGCGGAGGCCGTCCGCCCACGACGGTGACCGGGGCGCCGCCCCTGCTTCCGGGATCGCTGCCCGAACGCAAGGGCGATGTCGACCTGGGACGCCGCCGCGATCAGCTCGCGGCGCGCGTCGCCGAGCTTCAGTTCGATCTCGGCGGCCTCGTGTACGAGATGGCGATCCGTGACCGGATCAGCGTCGAGGTGCTGGTCGAGCGCGCGGCCAAGCTCCAGAGCGCCGATGCCGAGCTGGCGGAGGTCGAACGGATCCTCCGACTCGAGGAGACCTCGACCGCCGGAGCGTGCGTGTCCTGCGGGGCGCCGCACTCGCTCGGTGCCGCCTTCTGCTGGCAGTGCGGCCAGCCGCTGCTGACCGAGGCGCAGGCCGACCCGACGCTCGACCGATAGCGTCCGGCGAGTCCGCCCAGCGGGCGGCTCTGTGACGCGCTCAGCCAGTGCGACGCGCTCAGCCGAACTGGCCGGTGACGTAGTCGCGCGTGCGCGAGTCCGTCGGCCGCCGGAAGATCGCCTCGGTGTCGCCGTACTCGATCAGCGTCCCGACGCGTTCGCGCGTATCGAGGCTGAAGAACGCGACCCGGTCGGCGACGCGCGCTGCCTGTTGCATGTTGTGGGTCACGATCACGATCGTGTAGCGGCGCTTGAGCGTCCCCACCAGCTGCTCGATCGACGCGGTCGCGACCGGATCGAGCGCCGAGGCCGGCTCATCGAGCAGCAGCACGTCGGGCTCGATCGCGATCGCGCGCGCGATGCACAGCCGCTGCTGCTGGCCGCCCGACAGGCCCAGGGCGCTCTCGCGCAGACGGTCCTTGACCTCATCCCACAGCGCCGCGTTGCGCAGCGCGCGCTCAACGCGCTCGTCGAGATCCGTCTTCATCCCCAGATTGCGCGGGGCCCAGGCGATGTTGTCGTAGATCGACTTCGGGAACGGGTTGGGCTTCTGGAACACCATTCCGATCCGCCGGCGGACCTCGACGCGGTTGGTCGCGGCGGCGTACACGTCGTGACCGTGGTAAAGCACCTGGCCGGTCAGTCTGAAGCTGGGAATCGAGTCGTTCATCCGGTTGAGGCTGCGGATGAAGGTCGACTTGCCGCATCCCGACGGGCCGATCACCGCGGTCACCAGGTTGCGGTAGATCTTCAGCGAGGTCCAGCCGAGCGCCTGGTTGTTGCCGTAGTAGACGGCCATATCGTGAATGTCGAACACCGTCTCGCGGACGATCTCTCGCGGCTCTCCGTTGTACTGCGGCTGCGCCTGGACGGGGCCGACCGGGTCGGCACCGATCCGCATCCGGCCCGGAACGGCGGCCTCGGGGACGCCGGCCGCAGCGGCGGTGTCGGGCGCCCCGGTGCCGCTGCCGGGCTCGTCGGCGCTCATCCCATCCCCTTCCGACGCGAGCGCGCGAGCAGCATGCGTGCCGCGACGTTCGCGATCAGGATGCAGGTCAGCAGCACGAGGGCGGCACCCCACACGCGCGTGATCGCATCCGGATCCGGCAGGTCATAGGTCGTGAAGATGTAGATCGGAATGCTGGGGACCCCATGCCCGAACGGGTTGAGCTGCGTCGCGGTCGGGTTGTAGATGCTGTCGACGAACAGAAGCGGAGCGGTCTCCCCGGCAGCGCGGGCGATCGACAGGATCGCTCCGGTCACGATCCCGCTCATCGCCGCCGGCAGGATCACGCCGAGCACCGTCCGCCAGCGGTCGACGCCGAGCGCATCGGCCGCCTCACGGAGGCTGTTCGGGACCAGCAGCAGCACCTCCTGGCTAGAGCGCGCGATCAGCGGCAGCATCACGATCGCCAGCGCGACCGAGCCCGCGAAGCCGCTTTCGATGTGGGTCGTCGCGACCAGCAGTCCGTAGACGACGACCCCGACGATCAGCGTCGGCACCCCCTGCAAGAGGTCGAGCACCAGCTTCAGGGCACGCGCGGTCCGCGACTGGCGCCCGGCGAACTCGGTCAGGTATAGGCCTGTCAGGACCCCGAGCGGGACGGCCATCACCGCGGCGAACGCGACGAGTTCGATGGTCCCGATGAGCGCGTTCGCGATCCCGCCACCGGCTAGGCCCTGCGAGTTTGTGAACAGGAAGTCGAAGCTGATCGCGGGCAGCCCACGCTTGGCGACGGCGAACACGACGGCCACCAGCATCGCCACGGCGAGGAGCGCAGAGGCGACCGCGAGGCCGCCGATCACGCCGCTGATCACCGAGCGCCGGCGCAGGTTGCCGGTCGGTGTCAGCGGCGATGCCGGGTCCGGGTGCCAGCGCTCGCGCTCGATCGGCGGAGAGAGCGCGCTCATCGGGCGACGCTCCGATAGACATCGAAGTGCCCCGCGATCAGCCGCGCGATCAGGCTCGTGATCAGCCCGATCACGAGCAGAATCAGCGCCAGGTAGAACAGCGACGGAATGTCGAGCTTCGTCTGCGGCGTGTTGAACTCATCCGTGATCCGGCTCGCGAGGCTGACGCCCGGCAGAAACAGGTTGGAGTGGATGTCGGCGCCGTCGCCGATCATCTGCGTGACCGCGATCGCCTCTCCAAGCGCGCGCGAGAGCCCGAGAACGGTCGCGGCTGCGACGCCGGAGGCGGTGCTCGGCAGCACAACTCCGCGGATGATCTCCCACCGGGTCGCGCCGAGCGCGGCGGCGCCTTCCTTGAGCTCATCGGGCACGGTCAGGAACAGGTCGCGGCTGAGCGCGGCGATGATCGGCAGCACCATCAGCGTCAGCCCCACGCCGGCGGTGAAGATGCTCAAGCCCGATGGCTGGGGCGTGCCGAACAGCGGAATGAAGCCGAGCGCGCTGTGGAGCAACGGCTCGACGTGCGCGGCGATGAACGGGGCCAGCACGACCACCCCCCAGAAGCCGACGATCACGCTCGGGATCGCGGCCAGCATCTCGACCAGTGGCCCGATGACCGCGCGCACCGCGGGCGGGGCCATAATCGCCAGGTACAGGCCGATCGCGATGCCGAGCGGGGTCGCGATCACCAGTGCGATCAGCGCTGTCACGACCGTGCCGTAGATCGCCGCCGCGGCGCCGAAGATCCCGAAGTTCGCCTGCCAGCGCGAGTGCCAGATGAACGAGATCCCGAATTGTGAAATCGAGGGACTCGCGCCGTGAATTACCTGGTAGACGATCTCGACCAGCACGAACGCGGCGAGCACGCCTGCCAGCGCGCATAGGCCGAACAGGACGCGGTCGCCGGTGTTGTCGCCGACCTTCACGAGCGGCTCAAAGCGCGTTCACACGCGCAGCAGTATCTGGTCGCCGAGGACACGCCGCGGCAGCGTAAAGAACAATTTGCTCGCTCACCTCGCTGGCCGCACACCAGTCACGAGAATTACAAATCGGGGTTACAACCCAGCAACAGTTGCTCAAACCTTCGCAGCGATCCTTGCCGCGTGGCTCGACAGGGCGCCGGGCCGGGCGAGTCCCACCGAGCTTAACCCTCGTCCCGTTGCAATACGGAAAGGAAGTTGCTTTGGTTGTGAAGAGACTTGCCGGGCTAAGCTGCGCGGCCCTGGTGACAGTTGCCGCGTTGGGCATTAGCGCCTCGGCCGCTTCGGCGGCGGCCACTCTCCAGGGTGCAGGTTCAACCCTTGTGGCTCCGATCGAAGCCGAGTGGGCGACGGCCTGGGCCAACCAGACCGGCAACCCGACGCCCGTCTATCAGCCGGTCGGGTCGGGTACCGGACTGAAGGACATCGGCTCGGGCCTCGTCGACTTCGGCGCCTCGGACGCGCCGATCTCGGCATCGACGTCGCCGTGCCCGCAGTGCGTCCAGCTCCCCTGGGCTCTGTCCGCCACCGGGGTCAGCTTCAACCTCCCCGGCGTTCACCGGTTGCATCTGACCGGCAAGGTGTTGGCCGAGATCTATCTGGGCCAGATCACGAAGTGGAACGACCACCGGATCACCTCGCTGAATCACGGTACGCACCTGCCGAGCACCAGGGTCACCCCGATCCACCGCGAGGACGGCTCGGGCGACTCGTATGCGTTCACCGACTACCTGTCGCGTGTCAGCAGCACGTTCGCGCATCAGGTCGGGCGCGGGACCAAGCCGACGTTCCCCGTTGGCCCAGGCGCCAGCGGGAACAGCGGCATGGTCACGGAGGTCGATTCGGTGCGCGGTGGCATCGCCTACATCGCCGTGTCGTATCTGATCGCGCACGAGATGCCGGCCGCCGCGATTCAGAACGCAGCCGGCAACTACGAGGTTCCGAACCTCAGCAACATCGCCAACGCGGCGTCGAGCGTGAAGCACGTGCCAGGCAACAACGAGCTCCACATCGTCGATCCGCCGAGGAGCGCCAAGATCGCATACCCGATCTCGACGTTCACCTACGCGATCCTGCGTACCAGTGACCCGCTCCACAACGGAGCGGAGCTGAAGTCGTTCGTGAGCTACGCGCTCGGCTCGGGCCAGGCCTTCGGGCCACGGCTCGACTTTGTGCCGCTGCCGAAGGTGGTCAAGAACGCATCGACCCACACGCTGCGCACGGTGCACTGATTGACGCAGGCGGCAAGTGTCGCGGCACTGGCCCGGTCGCTCCGGCGGCTGGGCCGGTCCGGACCACGTGATGTAGCCGGCACACGAGCCGGAATCGATCGAACCAATACCCGCGAAACCGGGAGGTAGTTGTGAGACGCCGTATCTGCCTGATCGGCATCGCCATGAGCGCGATCCCGTTGGCTTTGGGAATAACCGCCGCGACCACCGCGGCGAAGCGGAAGACGACGAAGAAGACGACGACAACGAAGACGGTCTCGGTGACATGTACCACGAACGTGGCGATCATGATCCCTGCAGGCCAGACCGGCGTGACGCCGCCGGTCGGCAAGGGGACCGAGTATGGTCCCGCAAGTTGTGGGAAACTAGGTCACGCCACTCAGACCGACAGGTTCACCGTACCTGATAGCGGTGACACGGTTGGAACGTTCACGTGGCTGTTCACGACTGGGAGCCTTCACGGCACGTATGACCTGACGCCGCAGGAAGGGTCGCTGAACTTCGACCAGACCGACTACCTCGGATCCCTGACGGTGGTAAGCGGCACGGGCACGATGAAGGGCACCAAGGGCACCGGCACGATGACGTGCACGAGCCTGGACGGCATTCACACGTCCTGCATGGACAAGGTCAAGCTGACCGTCCCGGTGGTGACACCCTAGAGGTACACGCCGCAAGCTCGCCCGTGGCCGGCGGGCGAGCTTGCAGCCGCCGCATCAGCTGTCGACGCAGGCGGGAACTTCAAGCGCTCGCCAGGCACCGTTCTCGGATGCCTGGATCGGCGCGAGGTGCTGCGCGAGCGTCGTCATCTCGCTGGTGGGATCGCCACCGTGATCGAGATCGTGGACCGCGCGCTTCATCGCCGTCAGCTTCTGGTCCAGCGCGCGGATCGCCGTGCCGTAGACATCGGCGACATCGTCGGGGGGCTCGAGGCGCCGCAGCTGGACGATCTCGGGATCGAGGATCGCAAGTCCGCGTCTCAGAAAGTCGCCACCACCGGTCGGCGATGCCGGGGTCGGGATCCGGCCCATCTGCACGGTCGCAAGCGCGCAGATCGCGGTCGCCCGCGTGTGCAGCTGGCTCGAGGAGAGCCGCCCCGACCCGCCGCAGCCCGCGAGCAGCGCCGTAGCCGCGAGGATCGCGCCGGCGCGCCTCATCGCAGCGCGACGCCGAGCAGCCGCTCGAGCTCGTCGATCGTCTCGTGGGTGGTGACGTGATGGACCGTCGCCATCCCGAGCTCAGCCGCCGGCTCGAGGTTGAAGGGCAGGTCGTCGACGAACACGCAGGCCGTCGCCGGCAAGCCGACCTGCTCGGCGCCGAGCTCGTAGATCCTCGGCGCGGGCTTGCGGATCCCGACCTCGCCGGAGATCACGACGCCGTCGAACAGCTCGGCGAGTCGCGTGCGGTCGTAGCGACGGGTGCCCCAGGAGTTTGAGATCAGCCCGGTGCGGATCCCCGCCCGGCGCGCGCTCGCAACCGCGTCGAGCATCGGCTCGTCGGGGCTCGAGCCGGCGAACAGGCGGTCGATCAGCCGCGCCGAGCTAACCCCGAGGATCGCCGCGAAGCGCGACTCGAACTCCTCCTCTGCAAGCTGGCCGGTCTCGAGTCCGATCAGCAACTCGCGACACTCGCGGTGCTCCCGGAACAGGCGACCGACCACCCTCGGCTCGAGGCCTTCGAGCTCGCAGAACGCTCGAAACGATTCGAACAGGTTGGTCGTCAGCACGCCGCCGTAGTCGACAAGGAGACCCCGGTACTGGCCGTTGGGTGTTGACATCATCGCTCGCGGCCCGGTCGGCTTAGAAGCCATCGCGCGAGACCTGCAGCGCGCGCGTGGCGAGCTCGAGCACACCCTCGCCGAAGGACTTCAGGTAGGGGTCGTCGGTCGAGCCGCTGAGCGCGCGCTTGTAGTTGCCCTCCATGAACACGACCGCTTTCCACAGTGCCAGCGTCACGTACCAGCTGAGCGCCTGCATCGAGCGGCCCGAGCGCTGCTCGTAGCGGTCGATCAGGCCCTGCCGGGTGGGAAACCCGGGCCTCGAGGTGACCGACTGGAGATTGAAGCGACGCCCGGCCTGATCGCCCGCCTGGGTCCAGTGGATCATCATGTATCCGAGGTCGGCCAGCGGGTCGCCGATCGTTGCCATCTCCCAATCGAAGATCGAGATCAGCTGCGCCGGGGCTCCATGGGCGAACATCGTGTTGCCCAGCCGGTAGTCACCGTGGACGATCGTCGCCGGCGGCGAGCTCGGCAGGTTGGCCGCCAGCCAGGCGCCGACCTCCTCGACCTCGGGCAGCTCGCGCGTCCGGTTGTGCTCCCACAGGCCGGTGAAGCGACGCAGCTGGCGCTCGAGGTAGCCGGTCGGTTTGCCGAACCCGTCGAGCCCGATCGTCGTCCAGTCGACGTCATGAAGCTCGACCAACGCGTCGATCAGCTCGCCGGCGATCCGCGCGCGCTGCTCGGGGTGGTCGAGCGGCTCGGGGATCGACGCGGTGATCACGTCGCCCTCGACGCGCTCCATCACATAGAACGGTGCGCCGATCACCGAGGCGTCGTCGCACACGGCCAGCACTCGCGGCGTGCGCACGCTGGTCGGCTCGAGCGCGCTCAGCAGCCGCGCCTCGCGCAGGACATCGTGCGCGCTCGGCGGCAGCGGTCCCCGCGGAGGGCGCCGCAGCACCACGTCGGTCGACAGCGTGAAGGTCACGCAGGAATGACCCTCGCCGACCGGCGCCGCCTCGAGATCGCCAGGCGCCTGCAGCCCGTGCGCCGCCAGAAACTCGCGCAACGGCTCGAGCACGAGCAGCGGCTCGCGGCTGTTGGCGGCGGCGTCCTCGTGCGTGCGAACAACGTCGTCGGGTGCAAGCGCTGCGCTCATCAGACGCCGCAGCGTATCGGGCCGGCCTGGCCGCTGCACGGTGCGATCGCGACGGGGCGGGCGTCACAGCCGCGTAAGAAATTACGGCACGATTACCAATTACTTTCGAGTCTCTTGTCGGCATTGATGTGCGGCGGCGCGAGTGCTCGAATCGAGGCGAGCTCTCCTGCACGGAGAGGAACCTCGAACGAAGGAGATCCATTGCGCCGGCTGGCGATGATCATCACGGCTGCGTGTGCAGTCTGTTGCGGAATGGCGGGTACGGCGCTGGCGGTGCCGTCGCACGCCGTAGTGGGGCAGGTATACGTCAACGACAACACCGCGGGGGAGAACACGATCGCCGCGTTTGACCGCAGCGCGGACGGGACGCTGGCGCCGCTACCGGGCTCGCCGTTCGCGACCGGTGGCAGCGGCACCGGGGCCAGCATCGGCTCGCAGGGAGCGCTGCAGGAGGCTCGCGACGGCCGCTACCTGGTCGCGGTCGACGCCGGAAGCGATCAGCTTTCGGTGCTGCGGATCGAGCGTGACGGCTCGCTCCACCAGATCCCGGGCGGAGTCGTCTCCTCGGGCGGCAATAAGCCCGTCAGCGTGACGATCCACGATCGGCTCGTGTACGTCGCCAACGCCGGGGACGGCGGCGCGAACTACACCGGCTTCACGCTCGGGCGCGACGGACGCCTGCGCCCGCTGCCGGACTCGACGGTCGCGCTCCCGGATGGATCGTCGCCGGGTGATGTGCTGTTCAACGGCGACGGCACCAAGCTCGCGGGAACGCGCGTCGGCACCTCGCTGATCGACAGCTTCCGCGTCGGCTTCGACGGACGTCTGCGCGCGGCTCCCGGCTCGCCGTATCCGGCCCAGGGTCCTGGGCCGTTCGGCAGCGAGTTCCGGCCAACGGACCCCGACCAGCTGTTCGTCTCCAACGCCCACGGCGGCAGTGGCAACGGGACCGTGTCGGCGTTCGCGGTGTCGCGAGACGGATCGCTTCAGTCGATCGGTGACTCACCGTTCGCCGACTTCCAAACGGCCCCGTGCTGGGTGGAGATCTCACACGACGGCAGGTTCCTGTTCACGGTCAACACGGCGACACCGAGCATCTCGAGTTACGCGATCGCATGGAACGGATCGCTTCATCTGCTCGGCAGCACCCCGTTCCGGGCATCGACCGGCACCCTGTCGCCGTTTGACGCTCGGCTCAGCCCCGACGGCAGGACGCTGTGGGTCGTCGACAGCGGCACCGCACAGGTGAGCGCGTTCCGCGTCAGCGGCGGCGAGCTGACCGAGCTCTCGTCCTCGCCCACCTCACTGCCGGCGGGCGCGACGGCGTTCGGGATCGTCGTCAACTAGCGATCCTGAACAACCTGTGAACTAGGCGCACACGAAGTGGCCCCGAACGTGATCACTGCGACAATCGCGGACATGGACGATCACGTTCGGGGCTCGGTGCTGGTCGTCGACGATGAGCCGACGATCGCCGAGGTTGTCTCGCGCTACCTGCAACGCGCCGGCTACCAGACCCGGATCGCGGGGGACGGGACCGCGGCGCTGCACGCCGCCGCCAGCCAGCGGCCCGATCTCGTCGTACTCGACCTGATGCTTCCGGGCGTCGACGGTCTGGAGGTGATGCGCCGGCTGCGCGACGGCCCTGAGGGCGAGCGCGACCGGATCGCGGTGATCCTGCTGACCGCCAAGGGCGAGGAGTCCGACCGCGTGATCGGCCTCCGTCTCGGTGCCGACGACTACGTCGTCAAGCCGTTCTCCCCCGCCGAGCTGGTGGCGCGCGTCGATGCTGTGCTGCGGCGGGTCGACACCTCCCCGGCGCGCGAGGCGCCGATCGAGCTCTCCGACATGACGATCGACCCCGGTGCCAGGCGCGTTGTCGTGCGGGGCGACGAGGTCGCGCTGACCCAGCGCGAGTTCGATGTGCTGCTGTTCCTGGCCAGGCACCCCGGCCAGGTGTTCTCGCGCAACCAGCTGATGGACGCCGTCTGGCAGTACTCCTTCTACAGCGACACCTCGACCGTCACCGTCCACGTCCGCCGGCTGCGGGCGAAGATCGAGCTTGACCCGGCGCGACCCCGGCACATCGAGACGGTGTGGGGGGTCGGCTACCGCTTCCAGCCATGAGCGCGCGGCAGATCGCGGCGACGGCCTCGGGGCGCATCCGCCGGCGAGTCGGGAGCCTGCCGCGCCAGCTCGCGCTGACGGTGGCGATCGCGGTCGCGCCGATTCTGCTCGCGCTGGTGGTGATCGGCCTGCTGATGGTTCTTTCCGGACACGACGTCGCGCTGGTGGCGGCGATCGTGCTCGCCGCCGGGGCGCTCGGGGTCGCGGTCTCGAAGCTCCTGGCGAGCGGGATCCTGGCCGACGTCGAGACGATCAGGGACGGTCTCGGCGCCGTCGGGGAAGGCGGGCGCGATGTCCGGATCGCGACTGCCGGCAGCGACGAGCTGAGCGAGCTCGCACGAGCCGCGAACGCGATGATCACCCGGCTGCGCGACGAGGAGAACGCCCGCGAGCAGTCCGACGACGCCCGCCGCCGCCTGGTCGCGGCCGTCTCCCACGACCTGCGGACACCGATCACATCGCTGCGGCTGCTGGCCGAGGCGGTCGGCGATGATGTCGTCGACGGTGAGGTTCGCCGGGCTTATCTCGAGCGGATGCGCACGCACATCGACGTCCTCAGCGCGCTGATCGACGACCTGTTCGAGCTCTCGCGACTCGAGGCCGGGGACATCCGGTGGACGCTCGAGCGCGTACCGCTGCGCGAGCTGGTCGGCGAGACGGTCGAGGCGATGCGCGTGCAGGCCGAGCGCAAGGGCGTCGCCGTGCTGAGTGAGGTGTCAGACGCGATCGGTCCGGCGCGGGCCAACCCGGAGAAGCTCCAACGCGTGCTGTTCAACCTGATCCAGAATGCGATCAGGCATACGCCGGCCGACGGCAGCGTCGTCGTGCGCGCCGAGCCGGTGGCCGGGCAGATCGAGATCGAAGTCGCGGACTCGGGCGCGGGGATCGCGCCCGACGAGCGCGACCAGGTGTTCACGCCGTTCTATCGCGGCGGCGTCGACGCCGCTCGGACGTCAGGCGGCGCCGGTCTCGGACTCGCCGTCTCGCGAGCGATTGTCGAGGCCCACGGGGGTCAGATCTGGCTGCCGGAGGCCGATGTCGGAACGCGTGTGCGATTCAGCCTTCCGGTCGCGGCGTAGTCACTAACCTCGTGTTCAAGTCCGATGCCCGAGCTGCCAGAAGTCGAGATCACCGCGCGCCTGATCGGTGCGGCGATTGACGGCGCGCGCGTCGAGTCGTCGCTGACCCCAGGCATCAACGCGCTCAAGTCCTATGACCCGCCGCTGTCGGCGATCGACGGCGCTCGCTTCACGGGCGTGCGCCGCCGCGGCAAGCTGTTCGTGCTCGAGCTCGACAACGGGCTGCTGATGCTCATTCACTTGATGTCGGCCGGTCGTCTGCAGCTGTTCGACACACGCGCGTCGCTTCGCGACCGGACTTCGCGGCTGCTCGTCCGCCTCGAGGACGGGCGCGAGCTCCGGCTGCGCGAGTTCGGGACCAAGCAGCGGGCGTGGGTCAAGATCCTGCGCCGCGTGGAGCTCGAGGACGAGGAGGTGCTGGCCGAGCTCGGCCCCGAGGCATGGCCCGACCCGCCCCCGCTCCAGCAGCTGCTCGACGAGCCGCGCCCGCTGTACGCGCTGCTCCGCGACCAGCACGTGGTCGCCGGGATCGGGCGCTCGTGGGTCGATGAGATCCTGCACCGCGCGATGCTGTCGCCGTTCAAGCGCGGCTCGGATCTCGACGCCGACGAGGCGCAGCGACTGCGCGATGCGATCGTCACATGCCTCGGCGACGCGCTCGCGCACTATCAGCAAACGCTCGCGCTGCCGATCCCCGACAAGCTGCCGATGCCGTTGACCGTCCACCGCCGCAACGGCGACCCGTGCCCGCGCTGCGGCGATCAGCTCGAGGCTGTGTTCTATGAGGACTACGTGATGTGTTATTGCCCGACCTGTCAGACGGACGGCAAGCTTCTCAAGGACCGGCGACTGTCGCGGCTGCTCAAGTAGCCGGAGCCGATCGCTGGTCGCGGTCGGTCGTCGGCTCGCCGGGCGTCGGCCACCGAAGCCTGCGGGAGAGCCAGAGGGCGAGGTAGACAAGGCTGACGAGCACGGGAACTTCGATCAGTGGCCCGACGACGCCGGCGAGCGCCTCGCCGGATGCGGCGCCGAAGACGCCGACGGCGACGGCAATCGCGAGCTCGAAGTCGTTGGAGGCGACGGTGAACGCCATGCTGGCGGTCTGTGGGTAGCCGAAGCGCATCAACCGGCCAGACGCGAACCCGGCGGCCCACATGACGGCGAAGTAGACCAGCAGCGGCAGCGCGATTCGGACCACGTCCAACGGTTGTGAGGTGATCCGGTCGCCCTGGATCGCGAACAGCAGCACGATCGTGTACAGCAGCCCGTAAAGCGTGATCGGCGCGATCCTGGGGATGAAGCGCTGCTCATACCACTCGCGCCCGCGGCGGCGCAGGCCGATGCGACGGGTCAGGTATCCGGCGGTGAGCGGGATCCCGAGGAAGATCAGCACGGTGCGGGCGATCTCCCAGATTCCCGGCTGAAAGCCCTGGGTCTGCAGGCCAAGCCACCCTGGGAGCACGGTCAGGTAGAAGTAGCCGAGCAAGGAGTAGGCGGCGAGCTGGAAGATCGCGTTGAACACCACCAGCACGGCGGCGCGCTCGCGGTCACCGCGGGCGATCTCGTTCCAGACGAGCACCATCGCGATGCACCGGGCCAGCCCGACGATGATCACGCCCGTGCGGTACGCGGGCTGATCGGAGAGGAAGACCCAGGCGAGCGCGAACATCAGCAGCGGCCCGACGACCCAGGACAGGAACAGCGAGACGCCGAAGAACCGGCGGTCGCTGACACCGTCGGCACGTGCGCGACCGAGCTCCTCATAGCGGACCTTCGCCAGCACGGGATACATCATCAACAGCAGGCCGGCCGCGATCGGCAGGCTGACGGTGCCGACCTGCAGCTTGCCGAGCCAGCGATTCAGATGCGGCAGCAGCGATCCGAGCGCGAGACCGCCGGCCATCGCCAGCGCGATCCACAAAGGCAGGAAGCGGTCAAGGGTCGAGAGCCGCGAGACGACACGGGCTGGCGTAGCGCCCGGCGGCTGTCCCGCAGGTGGCGTCGGCGGGCGCTCAGCGACAGCCACGGCCATCATCCTCGAGCTCGACCGGGCGTGGTAGTCCGGCTCCGCCGGCGACCCCCGGCGCATCATCGTTCATCGTTCGGATTCTTGCGAAGCGCCGCAGTGCCATCCGGCTAGGCCGCCTGTGACTGTCGCGCTCGCTGCGTGCCGGTAGCTACCTCCGTCGGCAGGCTGAGCGAAAGTAGGCCGGCCGCGACCAGAAACGCTGCTGAGACCCAGAGGCATGCGGTCAGCCCGTGCCATTGGTAGAGCAGGCCTGACAGGATGGTGCCGGCGAGGCGGCCGCACGCGTTGGCCATGTAGTAGAAGCCGACGTTCATTGCCACCTTGTCGTTGTCGGCGTACGCGAGGATGAGGTAGGAGTGAACCGCCGAGTTCAGCGCGAACGCGACCCCGAACGGGATCAGCCCGATGACGATCGTGACGGTCGGGTCGATGTTCGCATCGAGGGCGACCGCGATCGCGGCGGGGCATATGGCGACGCCGAACGCCAGCCAGACCGCGGTTCGGCCATCGGGCTCGCCCCCGGGGCCGTGGCCCCTGCCGCGGACCAGGCGCGGCGCGGCCGCCTGGACACCGCCGTAGCCGATCACCCACACGGCAAGGAGGATCCCGACCGCCCAGAAACTCCAGCCCAGCTCGGAGTAGAGGAAGAACGGCAGTGCGACCACGAACCACACATCGCGGGCGGCGAACAGGAAGATGCGCGCTGCCGCGAGGATGTTGACCGCGCGGTTGTTGGAGAACATGTGCTTGAACTTCGCGGTCTTGTCCGGGCGGCCGAGGTGGCCGCGGATCGAGGTCGAGGTCACGACCAGGGCGCTCAGCACGAGACCGGCGAGTGCGAGCACGGCCGCCTGGAATCCGAACACGGTGAGCAGCAGGCCGCCGAGGAAGAAGCCGACTCCCTTCAGCGCGTTCTTGGAGCCGGTCAGGATCGCGACCCAGCGGTACAGTGAGGACTGGTCGTTCTCGGGCACGACGAGCTTGACCGCGCTCTTCGAGCTCATCTTGTTGAGGTCCTTGGCCACGCCCGAGAGTGCTTGTGAGGCCATCACGTAGGGGACGACCAACAGCGAGGGCGGCGCGAAGCCGAGCATGCAGAGTGCCGTGACCTGCAGGGCCAGCCCCATGAACAGCGTGATCTTCAGGCCCAGGCGCGCCGCGAGCCAGCCGCCGACGAGGTTCGTGACGATTCCGGCGATCTCGTAGAACACAAACAGCGACGCGACCTGCAGCGGCGTGTAGCCAAGCTGGTCGAAATAGAACAGGACGAGCGTCCGGATCGCGCCGTCGACGAGCGTGTCCGTCCAATACGCGCCGGTCACGAGCACGTAGTTCCGGAAGTCTCCCCGCTGGGGAGCGGCGGCGGTTGCGGCCGGCTCTGCCGTGCCGCTAGGCATGCGTCGTCCTCGCCGGGTCGGCGACCGCGATCTGCTCGTCGCTGGGGAGGGTGTCAGCGACGGTGCGGGCGAGTTCGACGAGGCGGTTGGCATACCCCCACTCGTTGTCGTACCACGCGAGAATCTTCACCTGGGTCTCGTCCGTGACGATCGTGGACAGTGCGTCGACTACGCCGGAGCGCGGGTCGTCTTTGAAGTCGACCGAGACGAGGGGTCGTGGCTCATATCCGAGGATCCCGGCCAGCGGGCCGTCGGCGGCGTCCTCGAGCAGGCCGTTGACCTCCTCGACGGTCGTCGTGCGAGCCACCTCGAACACACAGTCGGTGAGCGAGGCGTTGAGCAGCGGCACACGTACCGCGAGGCCGTTCAGCTTGCCCTCGAGCTCGGGGAAGATGAGCCCGATCGCGGTCGCGGAACCCGTGGTCGTTGGGATCAGCGAGAGGCTGGCGGCGCGCGCCCGGCGCAGGTCCTTGTGGGGGGCGTCGATCAGCGTCTGCGTGTTGGTCATGTCGTGCAGGGTCGTGATCACGCCGTGTCGGATCCCAATCCCCTCGTGGATCACCTTCACCACCGGCGCGAGACAGTTCGTCGTGCAAGACGCCGCCGTCAAGAGATGATCGCGGGCCGGCTCGTACAGATGGTCGTTGACGCCGACCACGAGGTTCAGCGCTTGGTGCTTGACCGGCGCCGCGACGATCACCTTTCGCACACCCTGCTCGAAGTACGCGTCGAGCAGCTCCCGGGTCCGGAATCGGCCCGAGCACTCGAGCACGATGTCGACGCCCAACTCGCCCCACGGCACAGCGCCGGGCTCGGCTGCTTGGCTGTAGCTGAGCGTCTGATCGGTAATCGTGAGCGTCTGGCCATCTGCGCTGACGTCTTCGGACCATCGCCCATGGATCGAGTCAAAGATCAGCAGGTGCGCTGCGGTTTCCGCGTCGCCATGGAGCTCATTGACGTGCGTGAACGCGAACTCGGGCCAGCCCCAAGCCGCGCGCAGCGCCAGGCGCCCCATGCGACCGAAGCCATTGATCCCGACCTGCACGCTCACCGAGCAAAGCCCCGAGTCGCAATGATTCTCCTCTGGGCGGTCACGGTCATCACGCGGGCGCTAGGCACCGTGGTGACCGACCTCGAGCATGTCGCAGTGCTCTTGGCGTAGGCAGTCGCGGGTGCGCTTATGCGCGAGCGTGAGGATGTGGCTGCGGACCGGTACGTCGTCGTAGTCATCCAGGATCCGGTCCGCGCAGCCACGGATCAGCTCGGGCGCGCGGGTCCCGGCGAACTCGTCGATCAGCTGCGGGAGCAACTTCTCCAGCCGGAACCGGTGCGCGGTAGCGTCGAGCCGGATCGCATCGATCTTCTCGTGTGCGAGCTCGCTGACACGGTCGTCGATCATGTCGCGGATCTCGCGGACTTCCGAAACGGGTCTGCCGGCGGGGTCCGGGATGTCCCAGTCATCGACGGTCGTCGGGACATACGGGCAGACATCGCCGCAGCCCATCGTCACCGCCCAGTCAGCGTGTAGCTGCATCTCGACCGTCAGCCGCTTCGGCTTGTGGCCAGCAAGGTCGATGTCGAGCTCGCGCATGACCTCGATCACCTCGGGCCACACGCGGCTGACTGGATCGGACCCGGCTGATTCGCCGCGGATGTCCTCCGGGGCGTAGCGCTCGAACAGCGCTTGGGCCATCTGAGAGCGCCCGGCGTTGTGGGTGCAGACGAACAGCACGTACCTCATCGCTCTTCCTTTTGCTGGGTCCGCGCGAGCTGCGGACAAAGGGTTCGAGCCCCAAGTCTATGCATTGACAGGAGCCTGTTCAATCGATATATGTGTATTGATGGCCATCGATCTGGAGCTGACTCCGAAGACCAAGCGCCCGCCAGGCGAGCCGTGCTGCGAGCCCGTGGTCTATCCGGACGTGGAGCGCGACGAGGCGCAGCGGATGGCGATGATCGCCAAAGCGCTGGGTGACCCTGTGCGTCTACAGCTGGTCGATGTGCTGCGCAAGCACGCCGGCAAGGTCTGCGTGTGCGAGCTGGTGCCGCTGTTCGATCTCTCCCAGCCAACGGTGTCCCATCACCTCAAGGTGCTGCGCCAGGCGGGGATCGTCGGTTCGGAGCGGGAGGGCCTGTGGGCCTATTACTACGTCGTCCCCGATGCGCTCACTGAGCTCTCGGCATGGCTGAGCTGACCACCGACCCCACGCCGACCTTGGCCTGCTGTGCCCCGAAGGCGCAGGCGATCTGTTGCGAGCCTGCTGAGAAGGAGGAATGTTGCGGCGCGCCGGCGGCCGGCAGCAGCTGCGGCTGCTCGCACGGCCAGGCGGACGAGGTCGCGACGGCGGCGCGCTCTGAGGACATTCGCGAGGCCGTGCGCGAGAGGTACGCGGCGGCCGCGAGAGCGGTCGCCGAGCAGCACGACTCAGGATCGTGCTGCGGTTCGATCACGTTGACCGACGCCGACGAGAAGCGCGTGTTCGGCGCTGCGCTGTACAACGACGCGCAGACCGAGGGCGCCACTGCCTCGGCGGTCGCGGCCTCGCTCGGTTGCGGGGTCCCGACCGCGGTCGCGGACCTGCACGAGGGAGAGACGGTGCTCGATCTCGGCTCGGGCGCCGGCGCGGACGTGCTGATCAGCGCTCGGCGCGTGGGACCGACCGGCAAGGCGATCGGGCTCGACATGACCGATGAGATGCTCGAGCTCGCACGCGCGAACGCCGCAGATGCCGGAGTCACGAATGTGGAGTTCGTCAAGGGGTTCATCGAGGAGATCCCGCTCGCAAACGACTCGATCGATGTGATCGTGTCCAACTGCGTGCTGAACCTCTCCGGTGACAAGCCCAAGGTTCTCGCCGAAGCAGCGCGCGTACTCAAGGCAGGTGGGCGTTTGGCCGTCTCCGACGTGATCGCCGGCCCGGACATGGACGACGCCACGCGCGCGGACCTGGCCGCCTACACGGGCTGCATCGCCGGCGCCCTGACCGAGCAAGAATTTCGCGACGGCCTGAAAGACGCCGGCTTCACCGATGTCGAGATCCGCGAGACCCACCGAGTACACGAGCACTCGACTTCAGCCATCATCCGAGCCCGCAAGCCCGACACAGTGCCGACTCGTGGGGCGCGGTGCTCCAGAACCCCTCGCTGACCGCGATCCGACTCGGCTCGTGAGTTAAGCTCCGGGCATGATCGAAAAGGGAGATCACGCGCCTGACTTCACGCTCCCCGACCAGGACGGCAACGAGGTCTCGCTGGCCGGGCTGCGGGGCAAGACCGTTGTCCTGTACTTCTACCCGAAGGCCGACACTCCCGGCTGCACGACCCAGGCCTGCGGGATCCGTGACCACCAGGCCGACTACGAGCAGGCCGATGCGGTTGTGCTCGGCGTCTCGCCCGACCCGCCCAGACGCCTGGCGCGGTTCGACGGCAAGTATTCGCTCGGCTTTCCGCTGCTGGCCGACGAGGATCACGCGGTCGCGGAGGCGTACGGCGTGTGGGTGGAGAAGTCGATGTACGGGCGCCAATACATGGGCATCGAGCGCTCGACGTTCGTGATCGACCCGGACGGCAAGATCCGCGAGGCATTCCGCAAGGTCAAGCCGGCGGAGCACGACGCGCTCGTGCTCGGCGCTCTGCAGTCCTGAGCCGCTGCTACTGAAGGCCCTCGCGCGCCTCGCGCACGAGTGTCACGGCCTCGGGGAAGACCGTCGCCATCACCGACCGCAGCTGCTCGGCCTGCTGCTCGGTTGTGCCCTGGATGTTGGCCCGGTTCATCGCAGCGACGGTCAAATCGACCGCGAGCTTGATCGCGTTGTCGGCCCACGCGAGGCGCTGAGCGCCCTGCATCTGGTCCGCGAACTCGCCCAGCCGCCGCTGGAGCTCATCCGGGTCTCCGAAAAGTCCGCCGAAGCCGCTTCCTTCCATGTCGTCAATGGTAGCCACCTGCGAGGCCCGGGAGCTCGAGTCCACCGATGAGCCCGATCATCGGTGTCAACGTCGGGCTCGAATCACGGCGCGGCGGTTAGCATGTCGCCTGAATTGTCGATAGACGATCAGCTCCTGTACGAGGCCCGCGTCCGCATGCGCCAGTCGGTGATCGCCGCGCTTGCCGGAACGCTGCTGATCCTCGCCGCGATCCTGCAGTTCCTCGGGCCTCACACCACGATCAACGAGCTCACAGTCGGGCTGGTCTACGCGAACAAGCGCCACGTGCTCGACATCACCGCCGCCGTGATCAACGGCGTCGCGCTGCTGGCCCTGACCAGCACGCTCGTGTTCCTGTTCAGCGCGGCCCGCGCCCGCAACTCGACCTTCCAGCCCTACATTCGGCTGCTGGCGCTCGTCGGCGGCTGCCTCGCAGCGCTCAGCTCCGTCACCAACGCCGTGCTGATCGCCGTCAAGGCCCACGAGTTCGTCACGACCGGGGCCCAGACCTATGAGCAGGGACACCAGCTGACCTCATCGGCAGTGCTCCTGATCTTCCAGTACGGCAACCTGCTCGGGACGCTGCTGCTGGCGATGTCGCTGGCACTGATCGGGCTCGGGGCGATGCGGGTCGGGCTGCTGACCCGCTTCATGGGCTACCTGGGGATCTTCTCGGGCGTCCTGATGATCTTCCCGCTCGTGCAGGTCCCGGTCGTCGAGGCCTACTGGCTGCTGGCGTTGGCGGTCCTGTTCGCCGGGCGCTGGCCGAGCGGTATGCCGCCTGCCTGGCAGAGCGGCAAGGCCGAGAAGTGGCCCTCCTCCGCGGAGATGCGCGAGCAGCGGATGCGCGGGGCCGGCCGCGGCCCCAAAGTCAAGCCCGCCGCGACCCCGGCGCCTCAGGCGGTCGCCGCGGCGCCCGCCGGGCGAAGCCGGTCGAGCACGCCCAAGCGCAAGCGCAAGCGGCGCAAGTAGGCGCGCCGCACCGGGCCCTGCCCGCTTAGTCGAGCGCGGGGTCCCAAGCGGCTCCTCAGAACCCACCACCGCTTACTTGAGCGCGCGGAGGCGCCGTTCAGACATTCGTCCGCGAGGCTATTGGCCGGGGCCGCCGGTGCCGATGGTTCTGACGCGGAGGAAAGGGGCCCGTCCGGGAGGCGGGCCGGCTCTCCTCACTTCCCTCCGCACAATCGCAACACCGTTGCCGGCCGTGAGGCGCTGAGCTCCAGCGGGACCGCCCGTCGGAGCGACAACTGTGCCCGGTCAGCGGCGCCCCGGCCGAGACTGTCCTGGCCCCCGTCCACGCCGGGGGCCAGGACTGCGGGGCACCGGTCATCCTGCCTGATCGACCGTTCGCCGGCCGCACGCCGCCGTTCATCGATCCGCCGTTGCACGATGCCGGTAGCTGGGCAGCTTCCGGCCGCATCGTCAACCTCAGAGGAGGGAAGATGGAAGCACGTACAGCGGTCCGGGAAGCCGACCTCGCTCCCGCGCCGGATCCCGCCGCCGGTCGGTCGGCCGGGTGGACGCCCGCCGATCCGGGCCCGCTCGGTCTGGCGGGGTTCGCCGGCACCACGTTTGTGCTCAGCATGATCAATGCCGGCTTGGTCGGCGCCGGCACCTTGGTCGGCGGCGGCCTGTTGCCGCTCGTCGCCGGTGTTGCGCTGGCCTATGGCGGCATCGTTCAGCTCCTGGCCGGACTGTGGGAGTTCCGGACGGGCAACACGTTCGGCGCCGTCGCGTTCTGCTCATTCGGAGGGTTCTGGATCTCGTTCTTCCTGATCGTCCAGCTCGGCGTGCCCGGGGTGGTCGCGGCGAAGGCGACCGGCGAGCTCTTCAGCGGGTTGGGCCTATACCTGTGGATGTGGGCGATCTTCACTACGTACATGTTCTTCGCCTCGCTGCGGACTACCGGTGCGGTTGCGCTTGTGTTCCTGCTTCTGGCGGCGACGTTCATCGTCCTGGGAATCGGGAACTCGGCGCTGGCCGGGACGACCAATGTCACCAACAGCACGATCAAGCTCGGCGGCTGGCTCGGCCTCGCGACCGCTGTCGTCGCCTGGTACGCGTCGTTCGCCGCGGTCATCAACTCGACGTTCGGGCGGACTGTGGTGCCTGTGTTCCCACTGCACCGCTAACTGCTCGCGAGTCGGGTAGAACTAGGAAGGATCAAAATCGCCGCACATCACGCGGATGCTCGGGCGCCGGCAGCAGATGCCGGCGCCACGGGCGACCGCGTGAAGCGCACGTCCGTCAGAAGGAGAGAGTTCTATGGCAGATACGGCAACGACCCCGGCCGGCGAGGAGTCGCTCGAAGCCAAGCTCGAGGGCATGCTCGAGATCGAGAAGTTCGATCCGCCCGAGGAGTTCCGTAGGAGCGCCGTGCTGACGGATCCTTCGATTTACGAGGAGGCGGAGCGCGATTGGAAGGGCTGGTGGCTGCGGCAGGCGAAGGAGCTGGAATGGTTCACCGAGCCGGCCGAAACCGTCGATGAGTCCAACCCGCCGTTCTACAAGTGGTTCTCCGACGGCAAGCTGAACGCGTCCTACAACTGCCTCGATCGCCACGTCGAGGCGGGCAACGGCGATCGGGTCGCGTTTCACTGGCGCGGAGAGGAGGGCGAGGAGCGCGACCTCACCTATGCCGACCTGCACCGCGACGTCCAGCGCTTTGCCAACGCGCTCAAGGATCTGGGGATCGCGAAGGGCGACATCGTCGGCATCTACCTGCCGATGATCCCCGAGGTGGTCGTGGCGATGCTGGCCTGCGCTCGGATCGGCGCTCCCCACAACGTCGTGTTCGGAGGCTTCTCGGCCGAGTCGGTCAGGGAGCGGATGGAGTTCTCCGAGGCAAAGGCGCTGATCACGATCGACGGCGCCCGGCGCAAGGGCAAGACCGCCCCGATCAAGCAGCAGGTCGACAGCGTGATGGCCGACCTCGCCACGTTGCAGCACATCATCGTGGTCAAGCACACAGATGCCGACTGCGAGATGAAGGACGGTCGCGACGTCTGGTTCCACGAGCTGATGGAGAAGGCCGACCCCGACTGCCCGGCCGAGCCGCTAGACGCCGAGCACCCGCTGTACGTCCTCTACACGAGTGGCTCGACGGCCAAGCCGAAGGGCGTGCTGCACACGACCGGCGGCTACCTCACCGGCGTCAAGGCGACCCACCGCTACATCTTCGACCTCAAGCCCGACACCGACGTCTACTGGTGCTCCGCCGACGTCGGCTGGGTCACCGGGCACTCATACATCGTGTACGGGCCGATGGCCAACGGCGCGACCAGCGTGATGTACGAAGGCGCGCCCGACTACCCGCACAAGGGCATCTGGTGGGAGCTGTGCGAGCGCTACGGCGTGACGCTGTTCTACACCGCGCCGACGGCGATCCGCGCCTGCGTCAAATGGGGCGTCGAGCACGTCGAGAAGTTCGACCTGTCGAAGCTGCGGTTGCTCGGATCGGTCGGCGAGCCGATCAACCCCAAGGCGTGGCTGTGGTACCACACAGTCGTCGGGGGCGAGCGCTGTCCGATCGTCGATACGTGGTGGCAGACCGAGACCGGCGCGATCATGATCTCGCCGCTCCCCGGGATTACCGCCACCAAGCCGGGCTCGGCCACCCAGCCGTTCCCGGGGGTCGCGGCCGAAGTCGTCGACGAGCGCGACGGCAAGCCAGTCGACGGCCAGGGGCTGCTGGTGCTGACGCGGCCGTGGCCGTCGATGCTCCGGACGCTCTACAAGGAGGAGGACCGGTTCGTCGAGACCTACTTCTCGCGCTTCGGCAAGGAGACCTACCTGGTCGGCGACGCCGCCCGCAAGGACCAGGACGGCTACTTCTGGATCATCGGGCGGATCGACGACGTCGTCAACGTATCCGGTCACCGGCTCTCGACCGCCGAGGTCGAGTCGGCGATCGTCTCCTACCAGAAGGTCGCGGAGGCGGCCGTGATCGGGCAGACCGACGAGGACACCGGACAGGCGATCTGTGCGTTTGTGACCCTGCAGGGCGATGGAACGGACGCCAGCGACGCGCTGGTCGAGGAGATCCGCGGCCACGTCGCTGACCGGATCGGCAAGTTCGCCCGCCCGAAGCGGATCATCTGGGCCGACGATCTGCCCAAGACGCGGTCGGGGAAGATCATGCGACGGCTACTGCGCGACATCGCCGAGGGCCGAGCGCTGGGCGACGTGACGACGCTGCGCGACCCCGATGTGATGTCACAGCTCGAGGGCAAGATCAAGGAGGAGCAGGCGAACGAGTAGTGGGCGACGGCCGCCTCGGATTCGATCGGCCGCTCGAGCTCAGACGCCGAGCCGCCGGCCCAGATCGGCGACGTGCCGGCGCGCGATCGGGATTGTCCTGCCGTCCGGGAACGCGAGCTCGGCCGTGCCGCCCAGGCGCGGCCGCAGCTCGACCGCTCGCGGCAGGTTGGCGATGAACTGGCGGTGGACGCGGACGAAGCCGAACGGCTCCCACCGCCGTTCGATCTCGGTGAGCGTCGCCCGCAGCAGGTAGCGGCCGTCCGCGGTGATGATCCGGACGAAGTCGCCGTGGGACTGGACGTACAGGATCGAGCCGCGCGCGACCAGCCGCGTCGAGCCATTGCGGACGTTGGCGACGGCGATCAGCTGGCTGTCGGGAGCGGGTGCGGCGGCCGGGGCGAGCGAGGCCGCCGCGGCCGCGCTCGCGATCCGGCCGAGCGCCTCCTCGAGGCGTCCGCGGCTGACCGGCTTGCGCAGGTAGTCGAGCGCCTGGAGCTCGAACGCGTCGACCGCGGCGCTGTCGAAAGCGCTCACGAACACAAGCGCGGGAGGCGCCGCGAACCGACGCAGGACGCGTCCGAGCTCGAGCCCGTCGAGATCCGGCATCCGGACGTCGAGAAAGATCGCGTCATACGCGTACGAGGATGCCTTGACGAGGGCGTCGTGGCCGTCCTGGGCGCAGTCGACCTCGTGCACGATCGGCGAGCTCCGGAGCAGGCGGGCGAGGTCGTCGAGCTGGGTTCGCTCGTCGTCGACGGCGAGGATCCGCAGCCGCTCGGCACTCAAGCCGAGCTCACCAGCTCGGGCGCTAGGGCCGAGCCGCGGAGGTCTGGCACCCTCATCACCGCGGTTGTACCCGCTCCCCGGCGCGACTCAATCCGCAGCGCGTAACGATCTCCGAACGTCGCCCTGAGCCGGCCGTCGACGTTCGCGAGCCCGATCCCGCCGCCGGCTCCCGCGAGTAGCTCGGGCACCCGCTCGGGCTCGATCCCGCTGCCGTCGTCGATCACCCGCAGCTCGACGTCGGCGCCCACCGACGTCGCCGTGATCTCGACCAGGCCCGTCCCCGCGCGTCGCTCGACGCCGTGGCGAACGGCGTTCTCGACCAGCGGCTGCACCGACATCGCGGGCACGACAACGTTGCGCGTCGGTGCGGGAACGTCGATCCGAACATGCAGGCTGTCGCGAAACCGCGCGCGCTCGAGCCGGAGGTAGCGCTCGACGTGATCGAGCTCCTCGCCGAGCGTCACGTAGGAGCGGCCGTCGCGGAACAGGTACCGGGTGAACTCGGCGAAGTCGATCAACAGCTCCCGCGCCTCCTCCGGGCGTGCATGGATGTCGCCGGCGACGGCCGCCAGGGCGTTGTAGATGAAGTGCGGCGAGATCTGCGCGCGCAGTGCCCGCAACTCGGCCTGGGCGAGCCGTTCCTCCTGCTGCGCCAGGACCGATAGCGCGACCTGGGCCGAGACCAGGCTCGCGGCCTCGCCGACGACTCGAAGTTCCGCCTGGCTCGGGCGTCCGGGCCAGTGGTAGAACGCGATCAGGGTCCCGGCACGCTTACCCTGCACCATCACCGGTGCGAGCACGGCCGAGCGCAGCGGGCACGCGGGATCGGATGAGACCAGGTGCGGGACGGTGTGGAGGCGGTCGTCGGGAGTCCGGGCGAGCAGCTTCGAGAGCAGGTCTCCCGGGCGCACCTGCTCGCGGCCCTGCCCGTCGATCGCAAGCACTGCGCGCGTGTCGGCGAGCGCGATCGCCGCCGCCCCCGTCAGCGCCCGCAGGTGTGGCACCGCCTGCTCAGCGGAGCGCGGGCTGAGTCCGCGACGAAGGTGCGGAAGCGTGGCCGTCGCGGCGTGAAGCGCTGACTGCATGCCAGTTGCCTCGGGCACCCGTTCGGCTCGTGGCGCGCGGAGGACCCTCCACACCGCGCCGACGGCGGTGGCGACCCCGATCCCGATCAGGACGCCAAGGGCGAGGTTCATCGCAGCTCGTCAAAAAGCTTAGCGCCGAGGCTGCCCACTTGTGCCGGCGCCGCCTGGCGGAGAAGATGTGAACCATGAGCTCATCGACCATCTCGTCATACGAACAAGCCTGCGCCGAGCATCGCTGGGAGGTGCCGGCCCATTACAACATCGCCGCCGACGTTTGCGACAGCCATCCTCGCGACAAGCTGGCGATGATCCACGAGGACTTTCACGGCAACGTCCGCCAGGTCAGCTGGGGCGAGCTGCAGGATGCCTCGAACCGTTTCGCGAACGTGCTCGTCGCCAACGGCGTGCAGCGCGGCGATCGCGTCGCGATGCTGCTGCCGCCGACGCCGGAGACGGCGGCCGCGTTCTTCGGGACCTGGAAGGTCGGCGCGATCCTTCTGTCGATGTCGGTCCTGTACGGCGACGAGGGCATCCGCCACCGGCTGACCGACTCGCAGGCCAAGGTGCTCGTCACCAACGCCGAGAACGCCGACCGGATCGAGCGTTCGCTGGTGGAGCACGTGCTGCTGCTCGACGACGAGCTGCTGCAGCGCGGCTCGAGCTCGTTCGAGTGCGCCGACACCGCGGCCGACGACCCGGCGCAGCTGTATTACTCCTCGGGGACAACCGGGCTCGCGAAGGGAATCCTCCACGCCCATCGCTACATCCTCGCCCACGAGGAGTTCACCTACTGCCACGACGTCCAGGACGGCGAGCTGTTCCATGGCATGGGGGAGTGGGCATGGGCGGCGGGGATCTGCCCGCTGATCGGTCCGTGGCGGCTCGGCGCGGTGCAGGCCGTGTACCAGCGCGAGGGCGGCTTCGACCCCCACAAGCAGCTCGACTTCCTCTCGCGCCACGAGGTCAGCAACGTGTTCGGGACCCCGACCGCGATCCGCTCGATGATGTCGATCAACGACGCCGGGACCCGCTACCCACAGAAGTTCCGGATCGTCTGCTCGGCGGGTGAGCCGCTGAACCCCGAGGCGATCCGCTGGTTTCGCGACCAATACGGGATCACCGTGCTCGACTACTACGGCCTGACCGAGTCCTATCCGCTGTGCGCCAACTACCCGTTCATGGAGGTGCGCGAAGGGTCGATGGGCAAGCCGATGCCCGGCTGGGAGGTCGCGATCCTCGACGAGGACGAGCACCCGGTCGCCTCCGGCGACCGTGGTGAGATCTGCCTGCGGGCGCGAACCAACCCGCACTATCCGCTCGGCTACTGGAACCGCCCGCCCGAGGACTCCGAGGATGTCTTCGGCGGCGATTGGTTTCACACCAAGGACGCCGCCCGAACCGACGAGGACGGCTACTTCTGGTACGAGGGCCGGGCCGACGACGTGATCATCTCGGCCGGTTACCGGATTGGACCGTTCGAGGTCGAATCAGCCTGCCTCGAGCACCCGGCCGTGGCCGAGGCGGCGGCGGTCGCGTCACCCGACAAGCGCAGAGGCAACATCGTCAAGGCGTTCGTCGTGCTCGCGGCGGGCAACGAGCCCTCCGACGAGCTTGCTGACGAGATCAAGGCGTTCGTCCGCGATCATCACTCCGCCTACGCCTATCCCCGCCGGATTGAGTTCGTCTCCGACCTCCCCAAGACGCTCACCGGCAAGATCCGCCGAATCGAGCTACGCCAGCGCGAGCTCGAATAGCGACGGCCGGACGGCGCCACTCTCGTGGATTGGGAGTAGGATGCGGCCGGTCATTGCCGGAGGGGGAAAACCACTAGTAGGGAGGTCGGGTCAATATGACTCGTAGGCAGCGTTTTGTCCTGCCCGCGGTCGTGTGCGTCCTGCTCGGTGTGATGGCACCAGCAGCGTTTGGAAAGACGCACTTTCGTCCGCGAGTAGGCGGTGCGTTGGGTCTGATCCCACCCGTCAACAGCCACGGTCGTTTCGGGGCGGATGACGTTGCATCCGGAGCACTCACCCCGGTGACCTATCACGGCGGAGCCGTGATGGCTGGCGGTGTCACAGTTCATACAATCTTCTGGGCACCTTCGGGCTTCGCGTTCCAAGGCTCTCCCGGGGGTGGCATCCCCACGTACAAGGGGACGGTCCAGGAGTTCTTCACCGACGCGGCAGCCGACAGCACGGGCAGCAGCGGTAGCGGTTGCACCATTTCCGAGTGCAACATGCTCACCGTTCTTCCGCAATACGGCCAGGGGTCGACGGATGGGACTCCCACGGCCGGCGGCGCGTACACGATCAACTACAACACCGGGACCGACAGCATCACGGACACCGATCCGTATCCGTCCTCGGGTCAGTGCGCGTCGCCGAACAACGCGACCGGTGCGTGCCTGACCGACGCTCAGGTTCAGCAGGAGGTCGACCATCTGGTGCAGACCACCGCCGGGCACCCGCGCGGGCTGCACAACCTGTGGTACGTGTTCCTGCCTCCCAACGTCGACGAGTGCATCCTCCCAGGGGTGTGCGGCACGAACGCATTCGGTGGCTACCACTCGGTCTCCGACGTGGGCCACGGCACCACGATCTACGCGGTGACGATCGATCCGATCATCGAGGCCGGCTCGATCGCCCAAGGTGGGGACCCGCAGGGCAACCCCGATGCCGAGGTCACTGCCGATATCGCGGGTCATGAGACGGTCGAGGCAATGACCGACCCGGAGGGTGTCGGATACATGGATCCGAACGGGTTCGAGGTTGCCGACAAGTGCGAGTTCGGGCCCCAGCACGGAACGCCGCTCGGTTTCGCCGGCAACGGGTCGCCGTACAACCAGGTGATCAACGGCGACAAGTGGCTGCTGCAGGAGATGTGGTCCAACACGGACAACGGCTGCGTGCAATCGACGACGAAGACGTCGAGCCCGCTGCCGCTGCCGCAGGTGTACCTGAAGCAGTTCAGTACGTCGGTAAGCGGAAACATCGCCAGCAACCACGCCGGCGTCCATGCTCAGGTGACCGTGATCCGGATGGGCGCCGATGGCAATCCGGCGGCGGTGGCCCAGGCCTCCGGCCTCACGAACGCCAGTGGCGCGTGGTCGGTCACGCTGCAGCATCCCGTCGGGGATGACCGCGACGAGATCGATGTCGATTACTCCGGTGCCAACGCCCCGACGCCCAACCATCAGGTGATCCTGACGGGCAACGGCGGCAACCCGTTCAACGAGTCCGGGTGGACGGGCTGGACAGCGATGGACGACGGGACCGCGACGACCAACAGCGGCGGTCCACAGCTGCAGATCGCGCCGTGCTTCCAGACCGGCGTCCTGCAGGCCGCAATCAACGGAACCAACGTCACTCCGCCCAACGGCGACGACGGCCTGGTCGACTTCTGCAGCACGCAGACCGACGTGGCCACGATCCCGCTGAGCAGCCCGGTGACGGCGGCCAAGGCCCTCACCGTCAGCTCGAACGACAACCGTGCGTTCTCTGACCCGAACCTCCCCACGGCGAATCCCGTGGGCGGTCTGGTCAAGCTGACCGTGAGTGCCGGCGAGCCGGACTCGGTGTCCCCGTTCGTCAGTCCGCTGATTTTCACGCCGGGTGGCTTCCCGACCTGCGCAGCAGATCTGGAGGCCCAGAGCGTGTCGTGCAGCGGCCTGGTCCCGTCGGCCTCCTACACGGTGACCGACGGTGCCACGAAGCGGACGGCGGCAGCCGATGACACGGGCGCGATCACGGTCGCGCTGGCGGCCAAGCGTGGTGACTCGGTGGTGCTGTCCAACAGCAGCCACCGGCCGCTGAGCACCCTCCACGTGGCCCATCTGCGGGTCGACATCACGGGTGAGCAGTCGGTGCTGTCCGGCGGCACGTGTGAGCCGTACAACTACTACGCACCGCCGTTGAGCACGCCTCCGACGAGCTCAGCTGCCGGCGACCCGACGTCGCTGGTCGGCGGCTCGGCACTGACCGATTCGATCTGTCCCGCGAACGGAAAGGCGGCCGGACTGTCGGCCACCCAGATCGTTCAGACGGACGAGCGGAGCGGCGGCAGCACCCAGACCGAGGTGCCCGACATCCAGAACACCTCTCCAATGGACGGCGAGACGGTGTACGGGACGTTTACGGCGCTGGCCCAGTCGGGCCTGCCCGGTCCGGACAACACGGTCATCCCGACCGACTCGACGTCATCGATCGCGCTGTCGATCGTGAAGTCGTCCGGCGGGCGCCCGGTGTTCCGCGCCACCAACGTGGACACCGCGAAGGGCGTCACCGTGCGCGGCATCAAGCCGGGTACGTACAAGGCGATCTGGACGCTCAAGGACGCCAACGGCGATACCCGCACGGTGACCAGTCGGTTCATCGAGCACGCGGGTCTCGTCGGTCCGCGCGGCAAGCCCGGCCCGAGGCCGAAGGTGAGCTGCAAGATCGTCACGCACCACAAGATCAAGTGCACGGTGACCTTCCCCAAGTCGAAGTCGATGAAGGGCAAGCTGCGGGCACGTCTCGCCCGCGGCGGCAAGGTGGCGGCGCTCGGCCATGGCACGGTCAGCCACGGCGCGGCGAACGTCACCCTGCGTGAGGTCGGGCACGTGACGCGCGGTGCCTGGACGATCACGCTGGTGTTGACGCAGGCCCACAAGGCCGCGTCGACGACCAAGCTCGCTTTGCGAGTGAGGTGATGAGGTGACGGTGTGCCCCGGCCCGCGCGTGAGCGGGCCGGGGGCCACCGACGCGTGAGCGGGCCGGGGGCCACCGACGCGTGAGCGGGCCGGGGGCCACCGACGGGATCGCGGGCCCCCGGCCCTGGGCGCACCTCAGCCGCTGGCCCTCGGGAGGGCCGGCCGAGTCGGTGCTACTTGATGAGCTTGCCCTTCGCGGTCAGCGCTTCCCACCTGCCGCCGAACTGCGAGATTCCGATGTAGTCGGTCTGACCCGGGCCGGTGTCGCCGGCGTAGGTGTAGATCGGATGCCCGTCGTAGGTGACCTGGAGCTTGCCGCCCGACAGCTTCGTCGTCCCGAGCAGCCCGCCCGACACGCCGGTCCCGGCCACCGGCTTGCCCTTGGTCATCACCGGGTGCCAGGTCGAGGTGCAGGCGCGGATCTTTACGCAGTGGTCCGTGCCGCCGCGATCGCGGGTGAAGGCGTACACGGTGAAGCCATGGGCGTTGGCGATCAGCTTCCCGCGCCCGGTCATCCTCAGCCCGATCTTTGCTGCTCCCCCCGCGGCTGCGGCCATCGATGCGCTTGCGAGCGCGATCACGCCCGCCAGAACGGCGATTCGTCTCATCTGGAACCTACCTCCGGTAGCTTGGTTCTCTGTGCAGACGCCGAGGCGGCGCCAGAGCTTCCCGGCGGATCTGCTCCACGGCCCCGCCAAGCTCGATTCCAACGTTGTGCCCGATTATGGGGAACAACGTTGGAAAGGGCCCCGTGTGGGGCCGAGGCCTGCATCCCGATTCGCCCCCGCCCGACGCCTGCGGTCAGGAACGCGCGGCGGCCCGGGCGTGCGTGCGCATCTCGGACAGGATCCGCTCGAGCCGAGGCTCGGTGTCATCGTCGACGCGGCTCATCGCCGCGGCCACAGCCGGATGGACCGACGCGATCTGGGCGTGCATCTCGTGCGCGACAGCACGGTAGCTGGGGTGCCCCTCGCGGCCCGAGCGTAGCTCGATCAGTTGCATCGCCTCACGGGCGTTGAGATCGAGGATGAAGCGGATTCGGAAGCCGAGGCACAGCGCATATGGTGCCGCGGTCGCCAGCCCGATCTCGGCGAGCCGCTGGTACTCGACGCGAGAGCGCTCGAGCGCGTGCCGATACTGATCGCCGCAGCCCGCCAGCTCGACCTGCTCGGGGACGCCGGCGCCGAGCTCCGGCGTCAGCTGCTGCCACTGCACGGTCAGCATTCGGTGGCGCTGGAGGTCCCGGAACGCGCCATAGTCGGCGACGATCTCGAAGCGGTAGCGCACCGCCTCGAAGCCGCGCCCCGGGCGGTAACGGCGGTTGGCACGATCGCCGACGAGGTCCGACAGCAGCAGCGCTCGATCCTCTTCGGACAGCGCGCAGACAGCCTCGCGGGCGTCCTGCTCCGAGACGGCGCTGGACTCGAACAGCAGCGCCGCGAGCAGGTCCTCCTCCTCGCCCTGGGTCGACAGGAGCCTGACCGACGGCCGCGTCTGGTCGTCCGCCCCGTGACGACGCAGACCGAGGCGCCCGGCCCAGCGCTCGCCGGCCTCGGCGCGTGACTCGAGGTAGGAGATCCACTGGCCGCCGCGGTCGGGGCGCTCGACGCGCGCGACGAAGCTGGGCATCACGGACTTGATCTCCTCGAGGATCCAGCGGCCGTAGCTCCGCGCCTCGGGCAGCGGATGGGCGAGCAGATGCAGGACCAACTGCTCATAGGTCTGACCGCTGGCGAAGATCCCCATGTGCGAGAGCGAGCTGGCCGGCAGCAGGCCCCGCAGCAGATCGAGTGCCTTGGCCTTGATCGCGCGGGCGTGAGCGCCCGGAGCCTCGCCCGGCGCAAGTGGAAACTGAGCCTCGGCCCACGCGCAGACCCGCGGGAGCGCGCTCGAGTAGATCGAAAACAGGGCGTCCATCGCCGCAACGTACGCGTCGCCGAGCTGCGGGTCGCGGTAGTAGCGATAGCCGCCGGGCGGCTCTGGGATCGGCGCGTCGTAGGCGATGTACCGGGTCGATTGCTCGAGGTAGGCGCCGAGGCGCGGGCGTTGGAGGACCTTGGTGAGCACGTTCGAGACCCACTCGCAGGCGACGTGAGCGCCGCCGAGCTGCGCGACCGAATCGTCCCCGTAGCCGACGAAGATCCGCTCGTAGAGCTGCGCCGCGCGCTCGCCGCCCCGCCCGTCCCAGGCGACGCCGGCCTCGGGCACGTCGGCCGCGAACTCGTCGAGGAACAGCCGGCGTAGCGTTCCCGGGTAGCGCGAGTATCGGGCGAACAGCGCCCCCTTGACCGTCTCCGGCAGGTTGACGAGAGCGAAAACCGGCCGGTCCAGGTTGGTGAAGTGGGCACTCAGGCGCTCGCGTTCGGCGTCCGTGAAGCTCTCGACCGGGTATTGCACGGACGGCGGATCGTAGCGTGCGGCCCGGAGCCGTTCGGTGGCCCGGACAGCTACCCCGCTGCTCCCAACAGCTATCCCGCGTTGTCGGGGTGACCAGTCGACTGCGAGCCCTCGCCGGCGGCGCCGGCGGGTTTGCCGCTGCGGTCTCGGCGAGGCTCTGCCGGGGGCTTCTCGCGGGCCGCGGCGCCGTCGCTGGCCGGGGCCGGCTGCTCCTCGGCGTTCTGGTCTGAGACCTCGGCCGGCGGATCCTGGGGCCCGAATGTCTCCTCGGTGTCGGTGCGTCGCTCTTCCATGGTCGAGAGCTACCCGCGGCGAGTGCTCTCGACACCCCCGGGCCCGGCTCTCGACACCCTCGGGCGTCCGCCACGCCCGGGCGTCCGCCGGGCAATCCTGCCCTTAGAACAGCCCGCTGATCGCGTGGCCCGCGTGGGCCGCGAACTGGAACAGCGGAGAGGGGAAGATGCCGAAGAAGATCGCGGCGGCGGCGAACAGGACGGCCACGAACACGACCTCCGGGTAGGTTGTCCGGGCGCCTGTGGCGTCCGCGCCGAGCTCGAGCTCGTCCGCCTCCGGCGAGCCGCCGGCGATTGGAGCCAGCGCCGGGACCGGGGCCCCGCGTGGGGTCATCCACATCGTCGCGACCACCCGCAGGTAGTAGCCGAGCGAGATCATCGAGCCGATCACGAGCACGATCGCGAGCCATGTGTAGTCACCCGCGACGAGCGCGTGGATCAGCTGGAACTTGCCGATGAAGCCAACGGTCCCGGGGATGCCGGCGAGCGCGAGCATCGCGATCGTCATCGGCCATGCCAGCCACGGCCTTCGCGCGCCGAGGCCGGCGAGCGAGGAGATGTCGTCTCCGGCCGGCCCCTCGTGCTCCTGACCGACGATCACGGCGAATGCTGCCATGTTCATCGTGAGGTAGACGAGCAGGTACAGGACCGTCGCCTGGATCCCGAGCTGGGTGCCGACGATCACGCCTCCGAGCATGTACCCGGCCTGGGCGACGCCCGAGTAGCCGAGCATCCGCTTGAGCGATGACTGGCTGAGCGCACCGACGTTGCCGACGATGATCGTGATCGTCGCGAGCGCGGCCAGCAGTGGAGCCCAGGTGTCCTGCGCGCCGATCACGGCGACGTCGAAGAAGCGCAGGAAGGCGCCGAGCGCGGCGGCCTTGGTGGCGGTCGCCATGAATCCGGTTATCGGCGTCGGCGCACCCTCGTAGACGTCGGGGGTCCACTGGTGAAACGGCGCGATTGAGGCCTTGAAGGCGAACCCGACGACGACCAGCGCGATCCCGGTCAGCAGCAGCACGTCGCCGGTGATCGTGCCCTGGCTGAGCGCGTTCGCGATCCCCGAGTAATCGGTCGAGCCGGTGGCGCCGTAGACGAGCGCCAGTCCGTAAACCAGCGTCGCCGACCCGACCGACCCGATCACCAGGTACTTGAGGCCGGACTCGAGCGAGCCCTCGCGCCGCATCTCGGCACTGCAGAGCACGTACAGCGGGAGCGACAGCAGCTCGATCCCGATGAACAGCGTGACCAGGTTCTGGGCCGAGACGAACACGGCCATCCCCATCACGCTGAACAACAGCAGTGAGTGGTACTCGCCGTGTCCGGCCTCGCGCGGCGCCTGCGCGCGCCAGGACAGCAGCACGGCGGCCATCGCGGAGACCGCGAACAGCATGTCGAGCGCGAGCGCCAGGTCATCGATCCGCAGTGCCGAGGAGATGATCGAGGCGGAGTGATGAAAGCGCCAGATCTCCATCCCGAGCGCGAGGCCGAGTGTGATCAGCGTCAGCACCGGGACGACGCGCTGGCGGATCACGGCGGGGCGCAGCAGGCCGACCAGGAGCACGACGATTGCCCCGACCGCGAGCGCCGTGATCGGCGACAGCGAGGCCCAGGAGATATGCGGGCCCTTTATGTGCTGGGTGGTCGCGAGAGCGATCATCGGGCCGCCACCTGGACCGCCGATGTCGTCGCCGCGACCGAGTTGTTGACGGTCGATTGCGAGCGTTTGAGCGCGAACTGCGGATAGAACGCGAGCACCAGGATCACGGCGACAAGCGGCACTATCGTGAGGTAGTCGGCGCGTCCGATCTCGCGCGAGGTGACCTTCGGGTTGACGCGATTGTGCATCGCTCCGATGAACACGCGCAGCGCGTAGACGGCGGCGCCGACGACGCCGAGGAAGGCGATCACCGCGATCGCGGTCTTGGCCTTGAACACGCCGAGCAGGATCAGGAACTCGCCGACGAAGTTGGAGGATCCGGGCATCGCGAGCGTCGCCAGCGCGACGATCAGGAACAGCGACGCGAGCACGGGCGCACGGAACGCGATCCCGCCCATGTCGCGCAGGCTCTCCGAGCCGCCGGCACGCGCCGCCAGCGCCGCGACGATGAAGAACAGCGGCGCCGTCACGAGCGCGTGGTTGACCATCTGCAGCAGCGCGCCCTGCGTCCCCTGCGAGCGCAGCGAGAAGATCCCGAGCGTGATGAAGCTGAGCTGGGCGACGCTCGAGTACGCGACCACCAGTCGCGCGTCGGTGGTCGTGAACGCCAGCGCCGTTCCCCACAGGATCGAGACCAGCGCGATCAACAGCATCAGCATCTGGTAATGCGCCGACGCGTACGGGAACAGCGGCAGCACGATCCGCAGGAACCCGTACGCCGCGACCTTCGAGAGGATCCCGGAGAACACCGCCACCGCTGGAATCGGCATCGACTTGTACCCGTCGGCGAGCCAGCCGTGGAACGGCACGAGCGGCATCTTGACCAGGAATGCGACCGCGAAGCACAGGAAGATCCACTCTTGCGAGCCGTGCGAGAGCGGCAGGTGCTGCAGCGAGGAGATCACGAACGTGAGTCCCGTGTTGTGCTGGCTCGAGGCCAGCACGCCGGTGGCGATCGCCCCGGCGAGCATCAAGAACGAGCCGACCAGCGTGTAGATGACGAGCTTGGTCGTGGCGCGGACCCGCTCGCCGGTACCCCACATCCCGACGAGGAAGTAGAACGGGATCAGCATCAGGTCGAAGAACACGACGAACAGCGCCAGGTCCTGCGCGCAGAAGGCGCCGAGGACCGCGCTCTCAGCTAGCCCGAAGTGGAGGTAGAACAGCGCCGGTCGATCCCATTCGCGGAACGAGGCCCAGATCAGCGAGGCGCTGAACAGGATCGTGGTCACCAGCACCAGGACCACGTTGAGGCCGTCGAGCCCAAGCTTGTAATGGATCCCGAGCGCCGAGATCCAGACGCGGTCGGTCACGAACTGCAGTCCGGCGTGCCCGAGCTTGAAGCGCGCGACGAACGAGATCGCCACCGCGACCGTGACGAGGCTTCCGATCGCCGTGATGCGGCCGACGAGCGGCTTCGGCGCGCCGATCGCGGTGATCGCCGAGATCACCAGCGGCAGCCAGATCAGGATCGAGAGCGTCATGAGGATGAGATCAGGAAGTAGAGGGCGACGCCGGCCATGCAAACGACCATCGCGGCGGCGTAGTAGCGCAGGAACCCGGTCTGCCACCGCCGGACGGCGGCGGACCCGGCACGGACGAGCCCGAGCGTCCCGCCTGTGATCCCGCCGGTGATCACGATCCGCTCGAGCACCGACTCGGTCACGCGTCCGACCAGCAGCGCCGGCCGCACGATCAGCACGTCGATCAGCTCATCGAAGTACCACTTGTTCCACAGGAAGCGATAGACCAGCGAGAAGCGCTGGCGCAGCCGGACCGGGATCTCGGGCGAGACGACCCACAGCCGGTAGGCGATGAAGATGCCGGTGATCGCGATCACTGCGCCGATCCCGAGGCCCAGCCATTCGCTTCGCGTCGAGACGTTGAGGTGGTCCAGGCTCGAGTCGGCGAAGGTCGGGTTCAGAAAGCGCTCGATTCCCCGGTCGACGCCCGGGATCTGCAGCGCGCCGCCGACCAGCGCCAGCAGTGCGAGCGTCCCCATCGCGATCTTCATCGGGGTCTCGCGCTCGGCGATGTAGTGGCCGGGCCCGGGGAAGCCGACGTCGGTGTCCTCCTCCTCACCGTTGGCCGGGTTGCGCGGCACGTCGGCGTGGGCGAGGTGGCCGTGCTCGAGCTCGCGCGCTTCCTCGACGGGTTCGCCGAAGAACGCTCGGAAGATCATCCGGAACGTGTAGATCCCGGTCAGCAGCGCGCCGAAATAGCCGGCGACGCCGACGATTATGTAAGCGCCGCCGCGATGGTCGATGAAGCCGAGGATGTCGTCCTTGGACAGCCAGCCCGAGAACGGCGGCAGGCCGGAGAGGGCGAGGCCGCCGATCATGAAGCAGGCGAACGTGAACGGCAGCGCCTTTCGGAACCCGCTCATCCGGTCCAACGACTGGACGCCCGCCATCGCCCCGATCAGCGAGCCCGCCGCCATGAACAGCAGCGCCTTGAAGAACGCGTGGGCCATCAGGTGAAACAGCCCGGCCGCGTAGGCGCCAGCCGAGACGCCCATGATCATGTAGCCGATCTGCGACATCGTCGAGTATGCGATCACGCGTTTGATGTCGGTCTGGACGATCGCGATCGTCGCGGCGATCAGCAGCGTCGCGCAGCCGACGATCACGCCGACGTCGTCGGCCGTCGGCGCCCGGTCGAACAGCGGGTGCATGCGCGCGATCAGGTAGACGCCGGCGGTGACCATCGTCGCCGCGTGGATCAGAGCCGAGACCGGCGTTGGGCCCTCCATCGCGTCTGGGAGCCAGGTGTGCAACGGGACCTGGGCCGACTTCGCGAACGCCCCGACGAGCAGCAGCAGGCAGGCGATCACGATCGTCGTGCCGTTGTACTGGAACACGTGCGGAGACAGCGCGAACACCTTGGCGTAGTCGACGGTCCCGGTGTGGTTGAAGATCACGAACGTGCCGAGCACCAGCCCGACGTCGCCGACGACGTTGATCACGAACGCCTTGATCCCGGCTCGCGTGGCCGTCGTGCGGCGGTACCAGAAGGAGATCAGCAGGTAGGAGGCTGCGCCTACGAACGCCCAGCCGACGATCAACAGTACGAAGTTGCCCGCCATCACCAGCAGCAGCATCGAGAACACGAAGAAGTTCAGGTACGAGAAGTAGCGGTTGAAGCCGCGGTCCGCCGTCATGTAGGAGACCGAGTAGAGGTGGATCAGCGTCGAGACGCCGGACACGACCAGCGCCATGAACACCGACAGCGGGTCGACGTAGATGCTGAGCTTGGCGTCGAGGCCGGCGGTCACGGCGTAATCCCACAGCGACGAGGTCGCGTGGCGTGCGGACGGCACCCGGCTCTGGATCGAGACGAGCATGCACAGCGCGAACGCGAACGAGACCCCGATCGCAAGCGTCCCCAGCCACCCGGCCGTCCGTCCCGGTAGCCGCGAGTGCGCGGCAGCGATCACCACGGTCCCGAGCAGCGGGCACAGCAGGACCAACCAGCCGAACGTCGTCATGCTCACCTGCGCATCACCCTTGGAGCTCGTTCAGCTCGTCGACGTCGATCGGCAGCCGGCGTCTGTAGATCGCGACAATCAGCCCGAGCCCGATCGTCACCTCACAGGCGGCCACGACCATCACGATCAGGGCGAAGACCTGACCGTCCTCGCCGCCCCACATCCGCGAGAACGCGACCAGCGCGAGGTTGGCGGCGTTGAGCATCAGCTCGAGGCACAGCAGGATCACGAGCGGGTTGCGCCGCGTCAGCACGCCGGCCGCGCCGATGCAGAAGATCAGCGCCGACAGCGTCAGGTACCAGCCGATCGCCACGGCGCTACCAGCCGCCCTCGTGGCCTCGCTCGCCCTGGGCGCCGATCGGCTCGCCGTCGGGCTCGGGAGCCGACTGCGCGACCCGGGTCCCGGCTGCCTCGGCCATCGTGCCTGTGTATGCGGGTCGCGGTGTGAGCACGGTCAGCACCTCGGCCTCGTCGTGATCGTCGAGGCCGCGGCGGCGGCGCGCCAGCACGACTGCGCCCATCGCCGCGACCAGCAGCAGCAGCGAGGCGACCTCGAACGGGAACAGATACTTGGTCAGGAACTCCGCGCCGATCTGCTTCGGGGTGCCGAACCCGAGCACGTAGTGCGCGCCGTTGCCCGAGATTCCCTTGAGCGCCGAGCCGAGCAGCGCGATGCACAGCTCGATCGCAAGCGCCAGCGCGAACAGCGGTCCGAGGATCCGCAGCGCGGTGCCGCCGGCCAGCTCATCGCCGCCGCCGACGTACGCGACGACGAACACGTACAGCACCATCACCGCGCCGGCGTAGACGACCACCTGGGCAGCCGCGACGAACTCGGCCCTCAGCAGCAGGAACAGCGCCGCGAGCGAGACGAGATGAACGACCAGCGCGAGCACGCTATAGAACGGGTTGCGCAGCGTGACGACGCCGACCGCCCCCGCCAGCGCGCCGATCGCGCCGATGAAGAAGATGACCTGAGTCACTCGCCCTCCGCCCTCAGCGGCGTGCGCTCGATCGGCTCGGCCAGCAGCATCTCCTTGGTGAAGATCAGGTCCGAGCGCGTGTAGTCGGACAGCTCGTAGTCGTGGCCCATCGTGATCGCGTCGAACGGGCAGGCGACCTCGCAGTAGCCGCAGAAGATGCAGCGGCTGAGGTTGATCTCGTAGACGGCGGCGTAGCGTTCGCCGGCCGAGACTCGGTTCTCGGGCGTGTTCTCGGCCGAGACCACGCGGATGCAATCGGCCGGGCAGGCGGCGGCGCACAGCGAGCAGCCGACGCACTTCTCGAGTCCAGGGTGGGCGGGATCCAAATCCTCGAAGCGGTGGAGCTTGTGGCGGCCACGGAAGCGCGGGTAGACGGGCGTCTTCTCCTCGGGGTACTGGATCGTCACCGGGCCCTCGACGATCCGGGCGAAGGTCGTCTTCAGCCCCCGGAGGGTCTCGCCGAACGCTCGGTAGGCGCCCGCGGCCGGCCCGGGAGCCGGGTGGCGGACGACCTTGATCACATCGCCGGGGTCGTAGTGAGGCGTGCTCATGCGACCACCACGATCGCCGTCACGAGCAGGTTCAGGGTCGCGAGCGGCAGCAGCACCTTCCAGCCGAACGACATCAGCTGGTCATAGCGCAGGCGCGGCAGCGTCGCGCGGATCCAGATGAAGAAGGTGATGAACAGCATCATCTTCGCCAGCACGACGAACGGGTCCACCCAGCCGGGCGGGTGGATCCCGAATGGCAGCAGCCAGCCGCCGAAGAACACCGTCACGGCGATCCCCGAGACGACGAACATGTTCATGTACTCCGAGAACAGGTACGCGACGAACGGGGTGCCGCCGTACTCGGTGAAGTACCCGCCGACGAGCTCGGCGTCGGCCTCGACGAGGTCGAACGGCGCCCGGTTGGTCTCGGCGAACGACGCCACCATGAAGATCAGGAACCCGACGATCTGAGGGATGAAGTACCACAGGCGCGACTGCGCGTGGACGATCCCGGTGAGCGACAGCGTCTGCGCCAGGATCACGACTCCGATCAGCGACAGACCCTGCGAGACCTCGTATGAGATCAGCTGCGCGGCCCCGCGCATCGCGCCGAGGAACGAGTACTTCGAGCCCGAGGCCCACCCTCCGAGCATGATCCCGTAGAACGAGATCCCGCCGAGCGCGAACACATACAACGGCCCGATCGAGACGTCGATCCCGTACAGCCCGACCGGGGTGCCGAAGATGTGCTGGACGTCGCCGAACGGCACCAGCGCGAGCCCGCCGATCGCGGTCGTGATCGCGATCACGGGCGCGATCCGGAACAGGTAGCCGACTGATGTGGTCGGTCGGAACGGCTCCTTGACCGCGAACTTGACGATCTCGGCCATCGGCTGCGCGAGTCCGAACGGGCCGACGCGGTTGGGCCCGTAACGGGCCTGGAAGCGGCCCAGCAGCTTGCGCTCGTAGACGGTCAGCACGGGCAGGATCGCGAACGCGACACCGAAGATCACCAGCGCCTTGACGATCTGGATCCACCACGGCTCGAAGTAGAACGCGTCCGCGAAGCCGATCATCGCTTCACGATCTCGACTTTCGACGCGGTCAGCGCGTTGGCGGAATCGGTCCCGATCCCGTCGGCCAGGAATGCGGTGCCGGACGGGACGCCGGTGCGAACCGCGGCCCGCGCCCGCAGCCTGGTCCCATTCTGGGCGACCGTCACCTCGTCGCCGGTGCGCACCTGCAGGCGCTCGGCGTCCTCGGGCGAGAGCTCGACCTGCTGGTGGGCGATCGCGAAGTGAAGCGCGGGCGAGATCTCGACCTCGGGCGAGGCCCAGATCGGACGGTAGGTGCCGAGCCGCAGGCCGCCGTCCTGCGCTCCGGGCGCCGCCGTCTCGGCGGGCACGATGACCGTGAACGGCCCGCCCGCGGGCAGCGCCGACGCTGCCTCGAGCTCGGGCCAGCGGATGCCGCGGCCGCCGATCTCCTCGAGCGTCAGGCCCGCGTAGAAGGGCACCGCCTCGACGAGCTGCGCAAACGCCATGCCACTGCTCAGCACGTGCAGATCGAGTCCGCAGCGCGTGGCGATCTCCGCGATCACCGACCAGCCTGCGCGGACCTGGCCAGGATGGGCGATCGCCGAGCGCAACCGCTGGACGCGGCCGTCCGGGTGGACCAGCGTTCCCTCCTTCTCGGCGTAGGACTCGGTCGGGAAGATCACGTTGGCGTGCTCGCGGATGCCGTCGGTCAGCACGCTCGCGTGGGCGACGACGACGCCGGCGGCGTGCAGCGCTCGCTCCCACAGGGCCCGGTCGGGCTGATCGCGGACCGGGTCGGTCGCGAACAGGTGCAGCGCCGTGATCTCGCCCGCGGCGGCCGCCTGCGCGATCTGCAGCGCGCTGCGCCCGGGAGCGCCGTCGAGCGACGAATAACCGGGACCGCAGTCCGGTACCGCGCCCGCCTCGCGCAGGCCGCGGCCGTTGGCGCAGGCCGGTAGCTCGAGCAGGCCCGCGCCGGTGCGATCGGCGAGCCCGAGGATCGCGGCGATCTCGAGCAACTGCGCCATCCCCTCGGGACCGATCCGCTCTCCCCAGACGATCACGACGTCCTCGCCGCCGTCGCGAAGCAGCTGCGTCAGCTCGCCGCCTCCATCGCCGCGCAGCTCGCCGGCGAGGCCGGCCAGGAACGCCGCCTCGTCGCCCGGCCGCAGGCGGGTGACCGTCCGCGCGTTCGGATCCAGCGCGCTCGGGCGGGCGCTCGCGATCGCGAGCTTGACCCCGCGCCGGCGAACGCCCTTACGGATTCGGAGATCGATGATCGGGGCGTCGTCGAGCGGCTCGCACCCGACCACGAGGACCGTATGCGCGAACTCGAGATCGGGGACGGTCGCCTGCAGCGCCGGGTTGGCAAGGGCGCGCGCCAGCTCTGCCGGGACGTGTCCGCACGAGCGCGAGTCGATGTCGTCTGACCCCAGCGCCTCGCGCGAGAGCCGCCCGAGCATGAACCCCTCTTCATTGGTCGCCTGCCCTCCGACCAGCGTTCCGGTGCGGCCGCGATGCTTCGCGAGCCCGGCCGCGACTCCGAGCGCGCGCTCCCACGAGACCTCGCGCAGCTCGTCGCCGTCTCGCACCAGCGGTGCCGTGATCCGCTCGTCGACGTGGATTGCCTGGTAGGCGAATCGTCCCTTGTCGCACAGCCAGCCGTCATCGACCTCGTCGTTCTCGCGCGCGAGAACGCGCATCACCTTCTCGTCGCGGACCGTGAAGCTGACGTTGCACTGCGCCGGACACAGCGTGCAGATGCCGCCGGCGTTCTCGATGTCCCACGGCCGCGCGCGGAACCGGTAGGGCTGCGAGGTCAGCGCGCCAACGGGGCAGAGCTCGATGATGTTGCCGCTGAACGGGGCGACATACGGATGGCCGTCGAACGTCGTCACGTACGTGTGGGCGCCGCGCTCGGCGAAGATCAGCTGAAAGTCCTCGGCCACCTCCTGCGAGAAGCGCACGCAGCGGTAGCAGAGGATGCACCGCTCGCGATCGATCGCGATCAGCGGCGACAGCGCCAGCGGCTTCTCGAAGTGACGCTTGGGCTCGATGAACCGCGAGCGGCCAAGGCCCCAGCCGAAGGTGATGTCCTGCAGCGGGCACTCGCCGCCCTTGTCGCAGACCGGGCAGTCGAGCGGGTGGTTGACGAGCAGGAACTCGACGACCGCGTTCTGGGCGTGGCGGACGCGGTCGGTCTGGGTGTGGACGACCATCCCGTCCTTGACCGGCGTCGAGCACGAGGTCTGGAGCTTGGGGATGCCCTCGATCTCGACCAGGCACATGCGGCAGGCGCCGACCGGGTTGCCGAGCTTGGGCTCGTAGCAGAAGAACGGGATCTCGACATCGCCCTGCTTGGCGGCATCGACCAGCATCGCGCCCTCGATCGCCTCGATCTCGCGGCCGTCGATCGTCAGCTGGATTTTCTTCTGCTCGGGTCGGGGCATCGTTGTCTGGAGTCAGTGCACCGGCATCGGTCCGGCAAGCTCGTCGGCGACGCCGAGTGCGACGACGTCGGTGAGCGCTCCCGCCTCGGCGCGCTCGCGCGCGGCTTCGATCTCGTCCTCGAGCTCGCCGCGGAACTTCTGGACCATCGAGCCGATCGGCATCGCCATCGCGTCGCCGAGCACGCACAGGCAGTTGCCGATGATCTGCTCCTGGACCGAGGCCATGATGTCGAGGTCCATCGGCGTCGCCTCGCCGGTCCCGATCCGTTGCAGCATCTTGTGGGTCCAGTTGGTGCCCTCCCGGCACGGGACGCACTTCCCACAGGATTCGTGGGCATAGAACTTGGCGAGCTTGAGGGCGACCTCGAGCACCGAGTGCGAGTCGTCGACGACGATGATCGCACCGGAGCCGAGCATCGAGCCAGCCTTCGCCATTGAGTCGAAGTCGTAGGGCAGGTCGAGGTCGGCCCTGGTCAGGACCGGGGAGCTAGATCCCCCCGGGAACCAGAACTTGACCTCGCGCCCCTCTGGCGGCCCGCCGGCGAGGTCGTAGATGATCTGGCGCGAGGGGGCGCCGAGCACGATCTCGTAGTTGCCCGGCCGCTGCACGTCGCCCGAGACCGACACCAGCTTGGTCCCGGTCGAGGTGTCGGTGCCGAGCTTGGCGTACTGCTCGCCGCCCATCCGGATGATGTGGGGCATCGAGGCGAGCGTCTCGACGTTGTTGATCAACGTCGGCCCGTTGTACAGGCCCTCGATCGCCGGGAACGGGGGCTTCAGCCGCGGGTTGCCGCGCTTGCCCTCGAGTGAGTCGAGCAGTCCCGTCTCCTCGCCGCAGATGTACGCGCCGGCGCCGCGGTGGAGCACGAGCCGCAGCGAATGCTCGGAGCCGAGGATGTGCTCGCCGAGCAGGCCGGCGTCCTGTGCCTCGGCGATCGCCGCCTCGAGGATGTCGGCCTGGTAGGCGTACTCGCCGCGGATGTAGATGAACGCGCGCCCGATCTCCGCCGCCCAGGTCGCGATCGCGATTCCCTCGACCAGCATGTGCGGGCTCTTCTGCATCAGCTCGCGGTCCTTGAACGTGCCCGGCTCGGACTCGTCCGCATTGCACACGAGGTACTTGTCCATGTCGCCGTGGGGCAGGAACGACGCCTTCCTGCCCGCCGGGAAGCCGGCGCCGCCGCGGCCGCGGATGCCCGAGTCCATGATGTTCTGCAGCACGTCCTCACGCGGCATCGCGAGCGCCTTGCGGAGCGACTCGTAGCCGCCGCGGCGCTGGTAGACCTCGAGCGTGTTCAGGCCCGGCTCGTCGATGCCGTCGAACAGCAGCTTCATCGCTCGTCCTTCAGTCCGGCCTGGCTGGCGCTCGCCTGCGCCGCGCCGGGGTCGACGCAGCGCCGGTAGCGCAGCTGCTTGTGCTCGAGCACCGGCCGCCCCGCCGCGAGGTCGTCGACGATCTGCTGGGCGTCGTCGAGGTTCAGCGGGCCGACATACTCGCCATTGACCGACGCCATCGGCGCGATGTCGCAGGCGCCGAGGCACTCGAACGAGCGGACGTTGACCGCGTCGGTCGCAGCCGCCTCCATCGCCTCCAGGAATTCGTCGGCACCGCGCAGCGAGCACGAGATGTTCGTGCAAACGTAGACGTCGTTGGCCGCCTTCGGGACCATCGAGAACATGTCGTAGAAGGTCGCCACCGACTCGAGGTAGGCGGGCGTCAGCCGCATCACCGCGGCGACCTGCTGGATCGCCTCGGGCGAGCACCAGCCATGCACGCGTTGCGCCGCGTGGAGCGCCGGGATTGCAGCTGAGTGGCGGTCCGGATACCTGGCCATCGCGGCCTCGATCGTCGCCCGCAGCTCGGGCGGCACGTCCGTGTTGGCGGGGTCGGGGATCGTCGCCGCGGGCTTGCTGAGGTCGGCGGCCTGGTCCCAGCCGGGAACGCGGCTGCCGTGGCCGAAGCGCGGGACCGTGCTCATCGGTCGATCCCTCCGAGGATCGGATCCAGGCAGGCCAGGGTCGCGATCAGGTCGGCGATGTAACCGTCTCTGACCATGTGCGCGAGGGCCTGGAGGTTGACGAAGCTCGGATCGCGCATGTGAACGCGGGCGGGCTTCGCCGACCCATCGGCGCGGACGAAGCACCCGAGCTCGCCGCGCGGACCCTCGATCGGGTAGTAGCACTCGCCCGGGGGCACGCGGAACCCCTCGGTGACCAGCTTGAAGTGGTGGATCAGCGCCTCCATGCTGGTCGCGAGCTCATGCCGTGGCGGCAGCGCGATCTTGCGATCGGTGGTGATGTGCGGGCCCTCGGGGAGTCCCTCCAGCGCCTGCGAGATGATCTTGACCGACTCGTAGAACTCGGCGTGGCGGACGCGGTAGCGGTCGTAGTTGTCGCCGACCGTGCCGACCGGGATCTTGAAGTCGAAGTGGTCATAGCTGGAGTACGGCGCGGCCTTGCGCAGGTCCCAGGGGTAACCGGTCGCGCGCAGCAGCGGCCCGGTCACCCCGAGCCCGAGCATCGTCTCCTGCGAGACGACGCCGGTGCCGCGCAGGCGCTCGAGCACGATCTCGTTCTTCTCGAGCAGGTCGGCGTACTGGTCCGCGCGGCTCGGCATCTCGGCGACGAACGCGCTCAGCTTCTCGGCGAACCCGAGCGGGATGTCCTCGAACACGCCGCCCACCTGGAAATAGCGCGTATGCATCCGCTGGCCGGAGGACATCTCGAACAGGTCGAGGATCTTCTCGCGCTCACGGAAGCAGTACCAGAACATCGAGATCGCGCCGAGGTCGAGCGCGCTGGTGCCGAGCCACACCAGATGCGACATCAGCCGGTTGAGCTCGAGGTGAATCACGCGCAGGTACTGGGCGCGCGGCGGCACCTCGACGCCGAGCAGCGTCTCCACCGCTCCGCAGAACGCCATCGCGTTGAAGTAGTAGGCCAGGTAGTCCATCCGCTCGACGACCGGAATCGCCTTCCAGTAGGACTTGGTCTCGGCGGTCTTCTCGATCCCGGTGTGGACGTAGCCGATGATCGGCTTGATGTCGCGCACGACCTCGCCTTCGAGCGTCGCCAGCAGCCGCAGCACGCCGTGGGTTGCCGGATGGTGCGGACCGATGTTGAGCGTCATCAGCTCGTGCGTCTCGCCGGTCCCGGCGGGCTCGCTCGAGAGCGTGATCGACTCCTCGCGGCGGCGGTAGTCCTCGGTCACCGTGTCCGGCGTGCCCATCAGGCCCACTTCCCGTAGTTCTGCTGCTCGTTGAACGTGAACAGGACGGGCTCGCCGCCGGTCGGGAAGTCGCGCCGCTGGGGGTGGCCTTCGTAATCCTCGGGCATCAGGATCCGCCGCAGGTCGGGGTGGCCGTCGAACACGACCCCGAACATGTCGTAGACCTCACGCTCCGGGTAGTCCGCACCGGGGAACATCTCGACCACCGACGGGATGCTGGGCGACTCGGTGGAGAGTCTCGCCTTGACGCTGATCCGGTCGACGTGCTCCATGTCGAGCATCTCGTAGAGGACCCCGAGGCGCGGCTCGTGTGGGTAGTAGTCGACTCCATGCAGGCTGGCGAGGCTGCGAAAGCCCTTGCCCCGCAGGTGCTCGAGCACGACGCGGATCTTCACCGGGTTGATCACGAGGGTCGCGCGACCGCGCTCGAAGCTCGTGTCGAGGATTGCGTCCCCGTCGAGCGCTTGGATCTCCTGGGCGGTTAGCTCCAGGCCGGTCGCGTCAGGCACCTGCGGTGTCCCCAACCTTGAAGATTTCGATCCCGGGCGCGTCGGTCTGGGTCTCGCCCTCGACCAGCTCCTCGGTGCCGATCGCCGCATAGCGGGCTCGCCAGCCCTCGTGCTTGTTGCCCTGGATCTTGTCGCGCAGGCGGAGGATTCCGTGGACCAGCGACTCAGGCCGTGGGGGGCAGCCGGGCACGTGGATGTCGATCGGCATGAACTTGTCGGCTGGGACCAGGGCGTAGTTGTTGAACACGCCGGTCGAGGAGCAGCAGGCGCCCATCGAGATCGCCCACTTCGGCTCGAGCATCTGGTCGTAGAGCCGCCGGATGACGGGCGCCATCTTGATCGACACGCGGCCCGACAGGATGATCAAATCGGCCTGGCGTGGCGAGGCCCGCATCGCCTCGAACCCGAACCGCGCGATGTCCATCCGGGCGCCGACGATCGACATCATCTCGATCGCGCAGCACGCCAGCCCGAACGTCAGCGGGTAGATCGAGTTGCCCTGCGCCCAGGCGACGGCCTTGTCCATCGAGGTCGTCAGCACGCGCTCGTGCACGTAGCGCTCGAGCTGCTCGTCGTCGAGCTCGCCGCGCAGCATGTCGCGGGCCTGGAGCTGGCGCACGCGGAAGTCGCCGCCGCCAAGCGGCTCGCGTTTTATCTCCATTCCAGCGCTCCTCGCCTCCATACGTACACGAACGCGACCATCAGCAGCGCGACGAAGACGACCGTCTCGCTCAACGCGAAGGTTCCAAATGCGCGCAGCTGCACGGCGATCGGGTACAGGAAGATCACCTCGATGTCGAACAGGATGAACAGCATCGCGACGAGGTAGAAGCTGATCCCGAAGCGGAAGCCGCGCTGGATCTCGGACGGCAGCCCGCACTCGTACGGTGCCTGCTTGGATCGATTCGGTCGCCGCTGCCCGAGGAAGATGTTCAGCACCGAGAAGGTGACTCCCACCACACCGCCGAGGATCAGGAAGACAATCGCGGGGAGGTAGGTTCGGAGCATCAGCAGGTCTTATAGCACCGCGACGGAGTAGTTTGTAACAACGTGTTACTTAGTGCGGAATGCGGCTATCTTTCGGGGTACGAAGAGGCGCTCGCAACTTACCCCGGTTGGACTCTGAGTACCAACGCTGATCACAGGAAATTGCGTTGAAGGAAGTCCACCTGGTCGTCGGCATCCTGTCGATCGCGCTGAACGCGGCTGCCGGCCTGTGGGGCGCCTGGCGGTGGTGGCGCGTGCAATCGAGCGCCGGCTTCTGGCCGCTGCTGCGCGCCGGCCAGGTCGCGGTGATCGTCCAGGTCGCGCTCGGGGGCGTCCTCGTCGCGCTCGGGCACAAGCCGCCGAGCCTGCATGTGATCTACGGGCTGCTGCCGCTGCTTGTCTCGTTCATCGCCGAGCAGCTGCGGATCGCATCGGCGCAGATGGTGCTCGACTCCCGCGGTTACGATTCGGCCGCGGCCGTCGGCGAGCTCGGACCCGATGAGCAGCAGGGGATCGTGCTCGCGATCGTCCAGCGAGAGATGGGGGTGATGGCGCTCTCGGCCTTGGTCGTGGTCGTGCTGCTCGTGCGGGCGGCCGGGACGGCGGGGTAGATCGTTCACTCCGAATCGCGCTCGGCGCGGACCGCAGCCACGAAGCCCTCGGCGACGCGCTGGGCGACGGGGTTCTCGAGGACCGCTGGCACGTACTGGTCGCGATCGATGCGCAGCAGCGTCACGTCGCTCTCGGCGCGGGCGCTGACCGGGCGCGGCTCGCCACCGACCATCCCGTAGGCGCCGAAGAAGTCAGGTGCCGTCGCGGTCAGGTCGAAGCCCGACCCGCGCAGCGAGACCGACCCCGAGCTGAGCATGTAGAAGTAGTCGGGCTCGTCGCCGAGCTCGTAGATCGTCGTGCCCGCCGGCAGCTCCACCTCATCGGCCTCGCTCGCGAGCTGATCCTGACGCTCGCCGCTGACCGACGCGAACAGCGGCACCGCCCGGACCGCGGTAAGCCGGCGGTGGGTGTCGGCCAGCAGCTCGAGCTCGGCCTGCATCTGCTCGGCGATCAGGTGAGCGCCTGGCAGATCGCGGGCGACGGTGCAGGTGACGAACGCACGATCGGCGAGGCTCGTGACGACGATCCCGAGCCGGTAGGTGCCCATCAGCGTCACGAGTGGGAACAGCTGCCGCAGCCGGTGCCCGAGCAGGAACACGGGTACCGGCACGCCGGGGAAGTTCGACATCGTCACGAGATTGGCCGATGGGTTGTTGTAGAGGTAGTCGATCACCCGGCGCCGGACCGGAGCCGGCCGGCGCTCGGCCCAGCGCTCGATCTCCTTGACCAGCTCGGGCTCCCCTCCGACCTTGACGACCGAGGTCCGCGCGGCGAGCAGGCGCATCCGCTTCAGCGGGCTGCTCTCCGACACGGGCAGATCGACGAACACGCGCGCGGTCGGGTTGCGCCCGGCATCGGGGCCGTCCGCAACCCGTGCCACGAAGCTGCAGCGCATGTCGGCGGGCTCGCTCTCGCGGTCCAGGTGCCAGCCGCGGATCGCGCCGGCCAGCGCGCTCAGCAGCACGTCGTTGAAGGTCGCGCCGAACCCGTGTCCGAGCGCGATCAGGTCCGACAGCGAGCTCTCCCACGCGAGGATCTCGACGCCGGCGTCGCCCGGGACGGCGAACGGGTGCCGCGCGGGAGGGCGGGCCTGGCGGCGCGCCAGCGTCGACAGCAGCCGCCCGAGGCGGTCGACGCCGTCGGGGGTCAGCACCCCGCGGGCCGAGGCCACCGCGAGCGGGGTGCTCCGAGCCGCCGAGACCGCGCGCGAGACGTGGTAAGAGATCCCGTCGGCGATCAGCTGCGAGCTCCGCAGCGGGGCGCCCGGGTGGACGGCGGGCGCCGGCGGGCATTCCTGCGCGTCGGCGCCCTCGAGCTCGAGGATCGACGCCAGCAGCATCGCGACACCGCCGATCCCGTCCGACAGGATGTGGTGGCAGGCGGCGATCACGGCAAACCGCCCATCGGCCAGCGCCGGGACCAGCGCGATCCGCCACGGCGGGCGCGTCAGGTCGAAGTCGATCGCGAGCTCCTTCGCGGCGATCGCCAGCACGTCGTTGGTCGCGTCCGGCTGGGCGCCGGCGAGCTCCGGGCCAGGGAGCGCGGCCGCGGCGCTGATGCTGAGGCGCTCGCCACCGCGCCACACGAACAGGTGCTCGTCGACGTCGACCGGCACCTCCTCGAGCACCGCCGGAGCGAGGTTGCCGGGAACACGGCGCACCCGGCGGCGCAGCTGATCGATCCCGCCGAGCCGGCTCGCGAGCCGCTCGCGGAGCTCGGCCGGCGACGGCGGGCCCTGCTCGCCGGACTCGAACATGAGCACTCCGACCATGATCAGCTGCTGATCGAACTCCAGGTAGCGCACCTCCAGTGGAGACAGTCGTTCGGAGCGCTCGGACGCCATCGGCGGAGGCTAACCGACGCCTTGACCGCGGTAGGATCGCGACCGTGTGTGGGGGTGAGCACGCACCTAGGTACGCGTACGCGACGCTGCTGGCGACGGCCGACTACCTGCCGGGCGCCCTGGCGCTGAGCCGTTCGCTGCGTGCTTGCGGGTCCTCGCTGCCGCTGGTTGTGCTGATCGAGGAGGCGGTGGCCGACTCGCGCACCGTCGCCGCGATCGAGGCCGAGGGAGCGCTGCCCCACGTGATCGCGCCGATGCCGTTCTCGGACGCGTTCTGCAGCCGCCACTCAGGCGCGCGAATCCACGCCCGCGACCCTTTTCAGAATGGCGACAAGCCGCGGTTTCACTCTCCGCTGCGCAACTTCTCAAAGCTCCGGATCTGGGAGCTCGAGCAGTACGAGCGGGTCGCGTTTCTCGACGCCGACGCGGTCGCGCTGCGCAATCCGGATGGGCTGTTCGGCTACGAGCCATTCGCAGCCGGGCCGAACCTCTATCTCCGCGACGACCCCCACCGGCGGCTGAACTCGGGAGTGTTCGTGGCGGCGCCCGACAGGCCGCTGTTCGAGCAGATGCTGGTCCGCCTACAGGCTGGCCACGCCTACTGGCGCCGGACCGACCAGACCTTCCTCGAGTCCGTGTTCCCGAGCTGGGACCGACTGCCGCCGAAGTTCAACACGCTCCAATACCGGTGGCTGAACATGCCTGAGTGCTGGGACTGGGACGACGTGGTCGTCCTGCACTTTCAGTATGAGAAGCCCTGGGATCCCGGCGCCGGCCAGTCGCACCGGCTCGAGCCGATGCGAGCAGTCTGGACGCACATCTTCGATCACGGCCGGGCGCCGGCGAGCCTGCCCCCGAGCCCCCGGTGCTGATCGCGGTCACCGGCGCTAGTGGCTTCATCGGCGCGCGGTTCGTCGCTGCGGCGCTGCGCGACGGCCACCGTGTGCGGGCGCTCGTCAGACCGGATCACGAGCCACGGCTGCGCGGCGGTGATGGGCTTGAGCTGCACGCCGGCGACCTGCGCGACGGCGAGCTCGGGGCAGCGCTGCTGCCGGGAGCCGACGCGCTCGTGCACGCGGCGTTGGAACACATCCCGGGCCGCTATCGCGGCGGCGAGGGTGAGGATCCGGCTGGGTTCATCGCGGTCAACCTGCTCGGGAGTCTGCACCTGATCGCCGCCGCGCTCGCGGCGGGCCTGCCGCGGGTCGTGGTGTTCTCGAGCCGCGCCGTGTTCGACGGGCTCCAGGTCGACTATCCGGCGACGATTCCGGATCGCGCGGCCCGGCGTCCGACCACCGTCTACGGCGGCTGCAAGGCTGCGCTCGAGCAGGTCGTCGAGATCGCCGCGCCGGCCGGCGCCGATCAGACGCTGCTGTGCGGCCTACGACCGACCGGGGTGTACGGCGTCGCCGACCCTGTGCAGGCAAGCAAGTGGTGGGATCTCGTGTGCGGGGTCGCCGATGGGCATGCGAGCGACCTCAGCGGCGGCGGCACCGAAGTCCACGTCGACGACGTCGCCGGGGCCGTGCTGGCGCTGCTCCGGGCGCCGGCCGCGGCCGTCGCCGGCAGGATCTTCAACTGCTCGGACATGTACGTCTCGCGCCGATCGATCGCCGAGCTCGCGAGCCGGCGCCTCGGTGTCGATCCGCCCGCCGAGGCCCTCGGGCCGGCGCCGGCGCCGGGCAATATCCTCGACGCCGCCGGTCTGCGCGCGCTCGGGGTCGAGCTCCGAGGGCGACGCGGGGTCGACGAGGTGATCAGCGAGCTGTGCCGTGCCGTCCGGGAGCGGTAACGCGGCCTCACTGCGAGGACGCGTGCAGGCGATAGTCGGCGAGTGCGTGGGCGAGCCCGAGCGCGTGCGAGTTGCTCGCCACCGCCGACAGGAAGTCGGCACGATCGAGCCGCCACAGCCTCCCGGCGCCGTCGGCCACCACAGTCGCCGTGCGAGCGCTGTCGCGAAGCAGCGCGAGCTCGCCGAAGCAGTCTCCGGGCCCGAGCCGGCGCAGCTCGCGATCCTCGTCCAACACGGCAAACGCCCCGTCGTCGACGACGAAGAAGTCGCGCGCGACATCGCCCTTGCGGACCACGGCCTCGCCGTCGGCGACCTCGACCGGCTCGGCGCGGTCGATCAGGTGCGCCTTGACGCCGACCGACAGCGGCTCGAACACGTCGAGGTTGGAGATCGTGTCGATCTCGCGTTGCCGCGAGCCGGCGCGCCGCTCGATTGCGTCCAGCCCGCGCAGGGCGCCAACGGCTGCGAGCGCGACCGCGCCGCCGACGATCAGCAGCGCGCCGCGGGCGCCGATCGACCGAGCCAGCGCCGATGCGGCGATCCCGCCGACGCCGACCGAAGCCACCTCGAGCAGGCCGAGGACGCCGACCGTCAGACCGAGCGAGCGCGGGGGCACCACGCGCTGCAGGAGCGTATGGCCGCAGACGTTCTGGAACGCGACCCCGGCACCGACCCCGAACAGCGCCACCACCGTCAGGACCAGGACCGGCAGCGCTCCGATCAGCAGCGTGCCGGCACCCGACAGCAACACCCCGACTGCGACGAGCACGGACAGGCGGCGGCGCTCGGCGAGCGAGGTGCAGGCAAAGCCGCCGATCACACCACCGACTCCGCCGCAGACGATCAGCGCCGGCGTGCCCGAGCGGCCGAGGTGCAGAAGCTGGTCGGAGATCGTCGTCGCAAACGCCTGAAGCATCCCGATCAGCAACCCGGGCATCGTCAGCACCATCACGATCAGACGTGGGTCATCGGTCCGCCACAGGTAGCGGACGCCGGCGAAGAAGTTCTCGGCGAACCGGCGGCGTGGGGCGCTCGGCGTGGCGGTGTTGACATCGCGAATCCGGAGCAGCAACACGACGCCCCACGCGAACAGAGCAACGACCGCGACGAGCACGGCCTCCGAGTCGGCGACTCCGAGCAGCACGGCATCGATCGCGCCGCCGACAGCGACCGCGCCGATCTCCGAGATCGAGGTCAGCGCGTTGGCGGCGACGAGCTGCGGCGGGTTCTGGGCGAGCCACGGGAGCAGCGCGGTCTGAATCGCGTTGGGCGCCGATGCCGCCGCTCCCTCGATCGCCCCGGCGACGTAGAACCAGCCGATCGGCAGGTGCCCGGCGACGATCGCGATCGTCGCGGCCGCCGTCGCGGCCCTGACCGCGGTTGCAGCGGCGAGCACGTGCTCGCGCCGCCAGCGCTCGGCCAGCGCGGCGAATGCGGGGGCGGTGATTGCGCCCAGCCCCTGCCGGGTGAGCACGAACACGCCGGGGCCGAGCGCGCCGTTCGCGTCGTAGGTCAGGATCAGACCGAGCGCCACCCAGCTCGTCTGCGCGACGACAGTCAGCCCAAACGAAACCTGCGCGCGCCAGATGTTCGCGTTGGCGAGGGCATCGCGGATGCTCCCCGGGCGGTGGGTCCGGTCGGCCATCGGCGGCTGGTTATACCGTCCCGGGGGCACGACGATGCGAGCGCGCGAGCGCTCGGGCGGATGCCGGCCCCGGCGCCGACCCCCTCTGGTTGCCGCCGTGGGAGGACGATCGCGGTGACGTGGTTAGCGACGTCTCATCAGCCGGCGCCGGGGCTTAGGAACAGTTCGGCGCCGAGCGCGAGCCTCCTGCTCGAGCCGATCACCCGCTCACGGTCAGCTTCCCATAGGTCCCGAGCAGCTGATCGGACACCAGCGTCGAGGCGATCGAATACGTCCCGGGCGAGAGGTACGTGGTCAGATACGTGGTCTGGCCGGGCCAGATCGTGTTCGTCGAGGCCGTCGTCTGTCCGTCGCGGGTGATCACGAGGTTGTGCGTCAGGTGGCCGACGTTGCTGATCACAATCGTTAGATTGCCTGGGGTTGTACGGACGTCCTGAGGGTTCAACCGATACTCCGACACCGCGATGTGGAGCGTCTGGCCGGCGCTCACGACCCGCGTGTGACCGCAGCCTGCGAGCAGTCCCGCGCATGCCACGATCAGGCCGAGGATCGATGCGCGAGCCCCTGACTTCCCGATCCCGATTATGATCTCGGCCCGCATGAGCCGGCCGTTCAGGGTGTTTCTCATCTCGAGTGCATTGGCCGCGGTCGCGGTGTTTGCTGCTGCCTGCGGAACGATGAAGATCTCGGTGCCGACGTCGCAGAAGACGCTACACCGGGGTGCGGTCCTGTTCTCGCAGCGGTGCTCCGGCTGCCACACGCTGTCCTACGCGGCGACTCAGGGCTCGGCATCGAACGTGCGGTCGGCCGAGGTCACCAACGGGCCCAACTTCAACGTGCGCTGCGAGCGCCCAGTCGACCGCGTGCTGTACGCGATCGAGAACGGTGGCTTCTCGGGGGCGATCATGCCGCAGAACGTAGTCGTGGGCGAGGACGCCAGGGACGTGGCCCAGTTCGTGGCCACGTATGCAGGCCGCCAGGCCGCGAAGTCGCCCGGCGTTCCGCCCTGCCAAGCGCAGCCGGTCGGCACGCTGCCGCCGGCGAACGCGACCGCCGCCGTAAGTTCGAACCCGACAGCCCCGACGTCGAGCACCTCGAGCACGACCAGCTCGACGACCTCGTCGAGCACGAGCTCGGGCAAGAAGAAGAAGTAGCGTCGCACCGCAGGGACGGCACTCGTTCTCGACCTCAGGCTGATCCGCCGTGACCCAGACGCAGTGCGTGCGGCGCTCGCCCGGCGCGGTGAGCAGGCGGCCGCGGCAGTCGACCGCGTGCTCGAGCTCGACCGGCGCTGGCGCGCGGTGACCGCCGAGGCGGAGGAGCTGCGAGCGCAGCAGAACCGCGCCAGCCGCGGTCGCAAGGGGCCGCCGACGCCGCAGGAGCGCGAGCAGCTGGCGATGCTCGCCGCTCGCGGGCGCGAGCTCAGCGACCACGAGACCGCGTTGCGTGCCGAACTCGACGCCGAGCTCGCGACGCTGCCAAATCTCCCGGCCGACGATGCCCCCGACGAGGACACGGTGCTCAAGGAGGTCGGCGAGGCAGGTGCCCGCGGTCGCGACCACCTCGAGCTTGCCGGGCCGCGGATCGACATCGAGCGGGCCGCCCGCATGTCGGGGTCGAGGTTCGCATATCTGCTCGGAGAGCTGGTGATGCTCGAGCTGGCGCTGGTGCGGTTCGCGCTCGGCAAGCTCTCAGACGAGGGCTTCGAACCCGTGATCCCGCCGGTGCTCGTGCGCGAGCAGGCTCTGTACGGGACCGGCTTTCTGCCCGACACCGAACAGCAGATCTACCGGCTGGCCGACGACGACCTGTATCTGGTCGGCACCTCGGAGGTCGCGCTCGCCTCGCTGCACCGCGACGAGATCCTTGACGCCGGCCAGCTCCCCCGCCGCTACGCCGGCTTCTCGACCTGCTTCCGACGCGAGGCCGGAGCGGCCGGGAAGGACACGCGCGGGATCTTCCGCGTGCATCAGTTCGACAAGGTCGAGATGTTCAGCTTCGTCGCTCCCGAGGACGGCCTGGCCGAGCACGAGCGACTGCTGGCGATCGAGGAGTCGATCCTGCAGGAGCTCGCGATCCCATATCGCGTGGTCGCGATCGCGGTCGGCGACCTCGGCGCCTCGGCTGCCAAGAAGTACGACTGCGAGGCGTGGCTGCCTGGGCAGGGGCGCTACCGCGAGCTGACGTCGTGCTCGAACACGACCGATTACCAGGCGCGGCGGCTCGACATCCGCTACCGGCCCGCTGACGAGCGCCCAGTCACCTTGCACACGCTCAACGGGACCGCGGTGGCCGTCGGACGGACGATCATCGCGCTGCTCGAGAACGGGCAGCGCGACGACGGTTCGGTCGAGCTCCCAGCAGTTCTCCAGCGCTACGGGGCGCCCGCGGTCCTGCCGCCGGCAGCCGAGAGCTAACTGCTGACGAGGCGCAGGCCGCTGCGCGGGGCGGCGTCGAGCACCAGCAGCGCCGCGCACGGCGGGCCGCAGGCGCCGATCTTCACGCGCATCCGGACGCCGAAGGTGTTCCACGGCCTGACGAAGGTCTGGGTCGGCTCCTCGCTCGCCATCGCGTCGGCGACGGCGGCGGCGAACTCGGTCGTGCCGCGGGCTTCCGCGTCGGCCGGGACCAGCAGCTTCGAGACGGGCTGATTGACCGCCTCTTCCTCGCTCACGCCGAGCAGGCGCTCGGCGTCGATCGAGACTGCCTGGACGAGCAGGTTGGCGTCGACCACCAGGAACGACTCGTGCTCGTTCGGCACGACGTCGGTGCGGGTCTCGAGCAGCAGGCCGAGTCCGCACGACGAACACACGCGTGCGTGGGGAGGCGGCGGATCGTTCCGCGGGGATGGCGCTGCGCAATGACCGCAGAACCACGCGTACTCGACAGCCGGCTCCGCCGACTCGACCAGTCGCAGCGCGGGTCGCGCGTTCGAGCTTGCCTCCGTCATTCCCAACTCCTGGTTGCCCGATTCCTCAAGTAACGCATCCTTTCAGAGGACTTGGAATGGAATCATTCGCCGCGGGGATGATGTGGAGGAACTTGGCTTGCTGGATTGTGCAGTTTGTACAACTGTGCCATCTGCTGCTGTCCAGACCGCTGGCCAGCGGTGCTGGACATCTGTCAGACGGACGTCCAGCGTGTGAAAACGACCCTGACAGCGGAGAGGGGGGGATTCGAACCCCCGAACGAGGTTGACCCCCGTTACGCGATTTCCAGTCGCGCCCGTTCAACCACTCCGGCACCTCTCCGGGGAGTCGGCGCAAGCGTAGCGTGACCGGCGCCGAGCATCCGTCACACCTGCCAGATACCGCCGCCGAGGAGGGGAATCTCGCGGCCGTCAGCGGCGATCCCGGTCACCGCGACGTCGTCGGCGCCGATCATGAAGTCGATGTGGATCTCGCTGTCGTTCATCCGCTCGACGTCGGCTGGATCTCCGATCGCGAACTCGAGTCCCTGTCCAAGTGCGATGTGGCTGGCCGAGTTCTCGTCCAGAAGCGTGTCGTAGAAGACCGTCCCGAGCTGGCCGATTCGGCTCGCCCCGTCGACCAGCGCCACCTCGCCGAGCCGCGCCGCGCCGTCATCCGTCTTACACAGCGTGCGCAGGGTTTCAGCGTTCTGCTCGGCATCGATCGCGACGGCGCGCCCCCGCTCGAAGCGAATCTGCAGCCCGGTGATCAGGACGCCGCCCACGAACAGCGGCTTGGTCGACCGCACGGTCCCGTCGACGCGCTCGGGATCCGGGGTCGCGAACACCTCCTCGGTCGGGATGTTCGGAACGTGGACGATCCCGTCGACGGTGCTGAGCCGAGCACACAGCCAGCGGCTGCTGGGCAGCAGGCCAACCTGAAGCGAGGTGCCCGGTCCCTCGAACCGCAACGCGTCGAGCGCCAGCTCGTCGAGCTTGGCTGCGACCGACACGAGCTGGTCGAGCCGCTCCTGCCAGGCCGCGACCGGGTCCGGCTCGTCGAGGCGGCAGACGTGGGCGATCTCCGACCACAGCCGCTCGAGCCCGGCCTCGGTGTCGAGCTCTGGGTAGACCAGCTCGGCCCAGCCGGGACTCGGGCAGGGCGCGGCCGACCAGTTCGTCGTGCGCTCGTTGAGGACCCTGCCTGACTCGCGGACGGCCGGCAGTCGGTCCTTGCCGAGCCGCGTCGGATCGATGCCGTCGAGCGCGTGCGGGGCTGCGGGTCCAGACAACGCGACCCGCGCGCATCGCTGCTCGCCGAGGGCGAGCATCCGTTCCCCGAGCCAGGAGGGCACGAAGTCGAGCGACTCGGGCGCGGCGTGGAGCGCCCGTGCGCGCTTCAGGTAGATGTCGAACACGGACAGGTCGACGTACCTGGCGCCCTGCTCGTAGGCGACCTCGGCAACAGCACGCGTCAGTGGCTCCTTGCCGGGCTCGGATGAGATCGTCACGATCTGGTCTGGCTGGACATTGGCGCCGAAGCGGACGATCAGCTCGGCGAGGGGGCGGACGTAGCTGTTCATGTCGGAATCAAGATGCCAGGGTTGAGGATGCCGACGGGGTCGAGTCGCGCCTTGACGGTGCGGAGCACCTCGATCCCAAGTGTGCCGATCTCCTGTTCGTAGGCCGCCAGATGGTCGCGGCCGATGCCGTGATGGTGGCTGATCGAGCCACCGGCCGCGAGGATCGCCTGGCCGACCGCGGCCTTCGCCTGGCGCCACTGCGAGACCGCGTCCTCGCGCTGTGCGCAGCCGACGGTGAAGTACAGCGATGCTCCGGTCCGGTAGACGTGCGAGACATGGCAAAGGATCACCGGGGGCGTGCCCTGCGCGGTCAGCGCCTCGCGCAGTGCGTCACACACGGCCGCGTACAGTGCGGACAGCCGCGACCAGAAGGTCGCCGTCTCGAGCGTCTCGACGAGCGCGCCTGCCTCGAGCAGCGCATCGCGCAGGTATGGGCCGCGGTAGCGGTCGCGGGCCCAGCTCTCACCTGCGTCGGGGTCGGGTTGCCCGCCGCGGTCGGCGAGCGCCCGTGACAGGTGCTCGCGGGTCGATCGGACCCACTCGCCCGTGCCCTCGTAGCCGACGACCGCGAGGCAGCCTCCGGCGCTGCCGCTTCCGATCTCCGACGGGCGGGCGAGGTTGAGCGCGGTCTCGGCCTCGTCAGACAGGCGCAGCACGGTCGGCAGCGGCCCATCCTGCGCGAGCGATCGCAGCGCCGCGGTGCCGGCGGCGAACGAGTCAAAGCGCCAGCCCTCGTACTCGCGTTCCTCTGGTAGCGGGCGCAGCGACACGCCAAGCGCCGTGATCACGCCGAACGCTCCCTCGGAGCCGAGGATCAGCTGGCGCAGGTCCGGCCCTGCCGCCGACTTGGGAGCGCGCCCGAGCGACAGCGTGCCGGCGGGAGTGGCGACCTCGAGGCTGACGACGAGATCGTCGAACCGCCCGTAACCGGCCGAGGCCTGACCGCTCGAGCGCGCGGCCGCGTAGCCGCCGAGCGTCGCGTACTCGAATGACTGGGGGAAGTGGCCGATCGTGAACCCTCGCGCCTGCACCAGCGCCTCGGCCTGAGGCCCTCGCAGGCCCGGTTCGAGCTCGGCGATCCGAGACTCCTCGTCGAGCGAGCGCAGCGCGTTCATCCGCCGCAGGTCGAGCGCGACCACGCCGGCGTATCTGCGCGCTGACGGCTCGAGTCCGCCGACGACCGAGGTGCCACCGCCGAACGGCACGATCGCGATCAGGCGCTCGCTGCAGACGCGAAGGAGCTCGAGGACCTGCTCGTGCGAGTCGGGGAACACGACCGCATCGGGGGCGTCGCCGACGTCGCCGTGGCGGATCCGAAGCAGGTCGAGTGTCGACTTTCCGCGCGTGTGGCGGACGCGGGTCGGTGAGTCGACGCTCACGTGCCGCGCTCCGACGACGGCGCCGAGCGTCTCGATGTCGGCGGCGGAGAGCCGGATCGCAGGCGGCTGCGGCTCGGCCCCGAGGGGTGCCCGGCGCTCCGGCGAGACGCCCAGCCCCTGCTCGAGCAACTTCACGACCGTCTCGGGCAGCGGCGGTATCTGATCGGCGTCGCCCCATCCCGACCACGACTGGTCGGGGTATTCGTCGCGCGGGCGCTCAGGCGTCATCCAGCAGAAGCTATCTGCTGCGCCATCGCGGGACTCCGAGGCTGATCAACCGGAGCTGCTTCTCGGCCACGCGGGCGATTTCCGCCTCGGCCTGGGGGGCTGCGACCGGCGCGTCGACCATCGCCCCGACGGTCGCGATCATCGTGTTGACGAACAGCCCGGCGAGCATCTGCAAGTCGTCGGTGCTCCACTCGCGCAGGGCCGGAAGGCGGGCGAGATCAGTTGCGAGCTCGCTCGTGAACAGACGGATCTCGTTGCGGATCGCGTGCCGCAGGACGGTGTTGCCGGTCGATCCAACACGGGCGACGAACACGAACTGCTGGCGGTTGTCGCGGACGTGGTCGATCAGGATCTGGACCGACTGCCGGATGATGTGGTCGGGCGACAGGTCCTCACGGGCGTCGCGCAACATCGCTCGAAGCGCCCGGAAGGACTCCTCGACGAGCGCCAGCCCGAGCTCGTCCATGCTCTCGAAGTGGCGGTAGAAGGCCGTCGGCACGACTCCGGCCGCGCGGGTCACGCGCCGCAGACTGAGCGAATCGAAGCTCGCGCCCGCCTCGATCTGGAGCAGTGCCGCGTCGAGCAGCGCCTGACGCGTGTGCCGCCGCCGCTCCGCCTGGGTCCGCCGCGGCCGTGAGGAGTGTGTACGCCTGTTCACAGCCATCGTGTGCAGGTGCTCACACTAGCGCAGTTTGCCGCTTGACAAGGGGGGAACTCTCACATCATCATCCTGTGAACACTTGTCCACTAAGAAATCGCGGATCGCTGATGCCCAAGCTGAACACGACTCACAGATTGCTCCGTTCGCAGTTCATCGACCTGCTCGTTGGCCCGCACGGGATCGACCGCTATCTAGAGCTGATCCGTCCCGAGCTGACGGTTCGCGACGCGCGGGGGCGGGTTCTGAGCGTCAGGCGCCAGACCAACCGCAGCGTCACCCTGACGGTCGCACCGAACTCGGCCTGGGCAGGATTCACGGCGGGCCAGTTCGTCCGCGTCGGCGTCGAGATCGACGGCGTCCGGCGCACTCGGTGCTACTCGCCGGCGGGCTCGCAGCACGGTCGCGGCGGAACGCTCGAGCTGACCGTGACGACCCACCCTGACGGCCTCGTCTCGCGCCATCTACGCTCGCGGCTGACGCCCGGGACGGTCGTCCATCTGGGCCCCGCCCAGGGAGATTTCAGGCTGCCCGCCCAGCGCCCCGAGCGGCTTGTGCTGATCAGCGGTGGCAGCGGCATCACGCCCGTGCTGTCGATGCTGCGGACGCTGTGCGACGAGGGCTACCGCGGTGAGCTGCTGTTCCTCCACTACGCGCGGACCGCCGCCGACTGGCTGTACCGCGAGGAGGTGCAGCGCCTGGCCCGCGGACACCCGAACGTAACGGCCGAGTACGTGGCCACGCGCGAGGGCGCCGGCCGGCTCGGGACCGAGACGCTCGCCGGCTGGAGCGGCGCCGACGCCGCCGTGTGCGGCCCGCCGAGCCTGATCGCAGCGGTGCACGACGCGCACGACGGGCCCGTGCTCGCCGAGACCTTCGCTGCACCGAGCCTGACCACCAGCGGAGCAGCCGCGAGTGGCCTGCTCCGCTTCCTGCACACCGAGCGGAGCGTCGCGATCGGGCAGGGGAGCCTGCTCGAGCAGGCCGAGGCCGCGGGCCTGAGGCCTGATTTCGGCTGCCGGATGGGCATCTGCCACACCTGCACCTGCCGCAAGGTGGCCGGGCCCGTGCGCAACGTCCTGACCGGAGAGGTCTCCGCCGAGGAGCACGAGGACATCCAGCTTTGCATCTCGGTCCCCGCCGGAGACGTCGCACTAGAGATCTGACAACAGGAGCGAACTGACATGGCAACCACACATCCGCAGCTGACCGAAGCGCAACTGGACGCCCTCGGGCGAGAGCTCGACGAGCTTCGCAACCGCGTCGTCGGCGAGCTTGGCGAGCGCGACGCCGCCTACATCCGACGGATCATCAGGGCCCAGCGGGGGCTCGAGATAGCGGGCCGCGGGCTGCTGTTCGCCGGGTTCCTGCCGCCCGCCTGGATCGGTGGCGTCGCCGCCCTGTCGCTGTCGAAGATCCTCGACAACATGGAGATCGGCCACAACGTCATGCACGGGCAGTACGACTGGATGAAGGACCCGGCGCTGGATTCGAGGCGCTTCGAGTGGGACACCGCCTGCCCTGGAGATCAATGGCGCCATTCGCACAACTACGTGCACCACACGCACACAAACGTACTGGGCAAGGACCGCGATATCGGCTACGGGATCCTGCGGATGTCCGAGGATCAACCGTGGCGCCTTCGTGATCTCGGAAACCCCGTCTACGCGACGCTGCTGGCGCTGCTGTTCCAGTGGGGGGTTGCCGTCCACGACCTCGAGGTCGACCGGATCGAAGCGGGCGAGATCGAGCTGAGCGACAAGCGCGAGATCCTGCACGCGATCTGGTGCAAGGGCCGGCGGCAGGTGCTCAAGGACTATGTCGCGTTCCCGCTACTGGCCGGCCCCGGCGCACCGGTCGTGGCGGCGGGCAACCTGAGCGCGAACCTGATCCGCAACGTGTGGGCGTTCATGATCATCTTCTGCGGTCACTTCCCGGATGGCGTCGAGGAGTTCTCCGAGGCCGAGGTCGAGAGCGAAACCCGTGGCGGCTGGTATCTGCGGCAGATGCTCGGATCGGCGAACCTGACCGGGTCGAAGCTGTTCCACGTCCTCTCGGGCAACCTCAGCCACCAGATCGAGCACCATCTGTTCCCGGACATCCCCGCCCATCGCTATGCCGAGATCGCGGTCGAGGTCCGCGCGATCTGCGAGCGCTACGGCCTCCCCTACAACGCCGGTCCGCTGCAGCGTCAGTTCGGGTCCGTGGTCCGCAAGATCGTGCGGCTGGCGAGGCCAGGAGCGAACTCCCCGTCGCCCGACGGACAGGCGGTTGCGGACGGCCAGCGGCCACCGCTGGCGCTGGCCGCGTAGGCTTGCTTGCGTGGGGCAGTGTGGTCATGCTGTCCGCGGTTGATCTGACAGCTGAACCGGAGGAGAGCATGAGCGATTCGATGCTGAGCGGACTGACAATGGACGATTTCCCGCTGTCGCTGACCGCCATCGTCGAGCGTAGCGAGCGGTTCAGCACCCGGCGGGCGGTCGTCTCGCGACGACCCGACGGGAGCATTCACCGGACCACGCAGGGCGAGTGCACCGACCGGGCTCGGCGGCTGGCCTCGTCGCTGTCGCGGCTGGGGATCGGTATCGGCGATCGCGTCGCGACGCTGCTGTGGAACCAGCCCGAGCATCTCGAGCTGTACTTCGCCCTCCCGGCGATGGGGGCCGTGATCCATACGCTCAACCCCCGGCTTCACCGCGACGAGCTCGGCTTCATCGTCAAGGACGCCGAGGATCGCGCGATCGTCGTCGACGAGTCGCTGCTCGAGGTGTTCGCGTCGTTCGCCTCGGCTCATGAGTTCGAGCACGTGATCGTCGTCTCGCACTCGGGCGATGTGCCCGACGGGATGATCGGCTACGAGTCGCTGATCGAGGGCGGGGACCGGTTCGAGTGGGAGGCACCCGATGAGCGCCGGGCCGCGGTCATGTGTTACACGTCGGGGACGACGGGCCGGCCGAAGGGCGTCCTCTACTCCCACCGGGCGCTCGTCCTGCACTCGTTCGCGGCGGCGCTGCCGGACCAGCTCGGCGTCGCCCGGCGCGACACCGTGATGCCGGTCGTGCCGATGTTTCACGTCAACGCCTGGGGCCTCCCCTACACGGCCGCGTTCGCCGGCGCCGGGCTGGTCCTGCCCGGCCCGCGGTTGGACCCGGTCAGCGTGCTGGACCTGCTCGCCGGCGAGGGCGTGACGATGACGGCCGGCGTGCCGACCGTGTGGATGGCCGTGCTCCAGGCCCTCGACGCTGAGCCGGACCGCTGGGACCTGAGCGCCCTCGATCGCCTGATCGTGGGCGGCTCCGCCGTTCCCCAGAGCATGCTCGAGGGCTTCGACCGCCACGGCCTGACGATCATCCAGGCCTGGGGGATGACCGAGACCTCGCCAATCGGCAGCGTCTGCCGGGTGCCGGTCGACCTCGACGAGATCCCGCGCGAGCAGCAGTATCAGTTCCGCGCGCGCCAGGGGATCGCGGTTCCGTTCGTCGAGATACGCGCGCGCGGGGACGACGGCGAGCTCGTTCCGTGGGACGACAAGGCGATGGGCGAGCTCGAGGTGCGCGGCCCGTGGGTCACCGCCTCCTACTACCGCGGAACCGGCACCGAGAAATTCACCGACGACGGCTGGTTTCAGACCGGTGACATCGTCAAGATCGACGAACGCGGCTGCATCCGGATCTGCGACCGGGCAAAGGATCTGGTCAAGTCGGGCGGCGAGTGGATCTCGTCTGTCGATCTCGAGAACCTGCTGATGGCTCACCCGGCCGTCTCAGAGGCGGCCGTGATTGCGATCCCGGACGAGCGTTGGGGAGAGCGGCCGCTGGCGGCGATCGTCCTGCGTGAGGGCGCGCAGGCGACGTCCGAGGAGCTGCGCGACCACCTCGCGCAGGAGTTCGCCAAGTGGCAGATTCCCGAGCGGTTCGAGTTCCTGCCCGAGATTCCGCGGACCGCCACCGGCAAGTTCAAGAAGCTCGATCTGCGCGAGCGCTTCGTCGGCAGCTACGCCTCGTCGGGTACCTGAGCCCGTAGCTCGGCGAGCCACACAGCGGCCGAGCTGTCGCTCGGCGCGCGCCAATCCCCACGTGGCGACAGCGAGCCGCCCGATCCGACCTTCGGCGCGTTCGGGATCGCCGAGCGCTTGAACTGGCTGGTCTGGAAGAAGCGGTGCAGGAACACCCCAAGCCATTGCTTGATCTCCGCCAGCGAATACTCGTTGCGGCGCTCGGGCGGGATCAGATCGGGCCACAGGCCGGATGCGGTGTCGTGCCAGGCGTGGTGGGCGAGGAACGCCACCTTGCTCGGTCGGTAACCGAACCGGAGAATGAAGTACAGGAAGAAGTCCTGTAGCTCGTATGGGCCGACGGTGCTCTCGCTGTCCTGGACCGGGTGCTCGGCATCGGGGTCCTCGGAGGGGACCAGCTCGGGCGAGATCGTGGTGCCGAGCACCGACTCGAGCACCTCGCTCGCGTCGTTACTGAACTGGTGGGTGTCGATCGCCCAGCGGATCAGGAACTGGATCAGTGTCTTCGGGACCGACGCGTTGACGTTGTAGTGCGACATCTGGTCACCGACTCCGTATGTGCTCCACCCAAGCGCCAGCTCCGACAGATCGCCGGTGCCGATGACGAGGCCGCCGTGGTGGTTGGCGAGCCGGAACAAGTGTGAGGTTCGCTCACCGGCCTGGACGTTCTCGTAGGCGATGTCGTAGACGGGATCGCCGTCGGCCGCCGGGTGGCCGATGTCGCGGAGCATCTGCTCGGCCGAGGGCCGGATGTCGATCTCGGCGGCGCTGACCCCCAGTGCCTGCATCAGCCGCCACGAGTTCTGCAGCGTCCGGCTGCTGGTCGCGAAGCCCGGCATCGTGTAGCCGAGGACGTTGGACCGTGGGAGCCCGAGCCTGTCCATCGCCCGCGCCGCGACGATCAGCGCGTGGGTCGAGTCCAGGCCGCCCGAGACGCCGATCACCGCCTTCTCGATCCCCGTCGCGCGCAGGCGTGTCTGCAGCCCTCGGACCTGGATGTTGTAGACCTCCTCGCAGCGCTCGTTGCGGCTGGCCGGGTCCGACGGGACGTATGGGAAGCGGGTCACGCGCCGCTTCAGCGTGACCGCCTGCGCCGGGTAGCCGAGCTCGAATTCGACCCGTCGCAGCCGCGCGAGCCGGCGACGGTGGTCGTGGATGGAGTCTCCGTAGTTGCTCGTGCTCGCGCGGTCGGAGACGATCCGGTCCAGATCGACGTCGGCGAAGATCAGCTCTTCGTCCTGCGCGAAGCGATCAGCCTCGGCCAGCAGGTCGCCATTCTCATAGATCATCGCCTGCCCGTCCCATGCAAGATCGGTCGTCGATTCTCCGAGGCCGGCGGCCGTGTAGATGTAGGCCGAGACGGTGCGGGCCGAGTGTGCGTCGCACAGTTCGTGGCGGTATTCCGACTTGCCGACCGTGATGTTGCTCGCCGACAGGTTCGCGAGCACCGTCGCGCCGCCGAGCGCGCCGTACGTGCTAGGGGGAATCGGGGCCCACAGGTCCTCGCAGATTTCGACGTGGACCACGAAGCTCGGGTGCTCGCGGGCGGCGAACACGAGCTCCGCACCGCACGGCACGGTCTGTCCGAGCAGCCTCAGCTCGCTGGTGATCATGTCGCGCGCGGCGCGGAACTGCCGCTTCTCGTAGTACTCGCGGTACTCGGGCAGGTAGCTCTTGGGGACCGCCCCGAGCAGCCTGCCGCGGTGAACGACCGCCGCCATGTTGAAGACGCCGTGCTCGACCTCGATCGGGAGGCCGACGACGATCAGCGACTCGAGCTCGGTGCTCGCGGCCACCACCGTCGCGAGCGCCTCCAGCGACGCGTCGAGCAGCGCCTCCTGGTGGAACAGATCCTCGATCGAGTAGGCCGATAGGCCGAGCTCGGGAAACACGACCACCGCGGCGCCGCGCTCGTGTGCCTCGCGTGCGAGCGCCACCGTATGGGCTGCGTTGAAGTCGGGCTCGGCGACCCGCACGTGCGGGACCGCCGCCGCCACGCGGACGAATCCGTGCCGGTACAGAGATTGAAACGGGATCTTGGCGGCGTGCTCAGCGCGGCTCATCTCTCTGCAGTATCGCCCGTCGTCAGCCGACGCGGACGCATGCACCGGCGCGTGCAGCGATGCGTGCACGGCGCCCGCGTCAGCGCTGACAGCGGGCCGAGCGAGCGCTCAGAGCAGCCGCTCGACGGCGCCTGGACCGCGCGCGGATTCGTAGCAGTCCCGGTGATAGCGCTCGTGCGCGTCGAGCGCCAGCTCGGGTCTCGCTGCCTGCGACGCCAGCCACGGCCGGTCGGCGATCACCAGCACGGTCGGTTCGTAGACGCCGATCACATCCCCACAGTGGTCGCATCTGAGAATCGCTGTCATCGCTTGGCAGTCTCGGAGCCGTGCCGGCCCTTCGGTCAGAGCGCCACAGCGTGACATGGCGATCGGAGGGGGGCGACCGTAGATCGCCGCGCCCGTTTTTCGTACTTACTACCGATTTGGGCCTAGAGCCTGCGCAGCGAGCGCGCCGGGGCGCTGCGCGACGTTGCCAGCCGCGGGCTCGTGAACGGCTGACCTGCGGCGGCGCGCCGAACGGCTTCAGCGAGTTCGTCGTCGGCGCGGTCGGTGAACACGAAGCCGAGCGCGCCGGCAGCGGCGGCCTCGCGCGCGAACCCCGGGTTCTCCTGCATCGTCAACACTACGATCTGGGTCGAGGGCGCATGTTGGCGAAGCTGGCGGATCACATCCAGGCTCGAGCCTTCGCGCAGGTGTAGATCGACGACCAGCACGTCCGGGTGTTGTTCGAACACCTGATACCGCGTCGATGCCAGGTCACCGGTCTCGGCGACTACCTGCAGCCCCTCCTCGCTCTCGAGCAGCATGCGCAGACTCAGACGGGTCCTCGGATGCTGCTCAGCGAGCACGACCCGGATCGGCCGGAGCATCGGCAGGGACCCGGTCGTGTCGGCGAGTGAGAGAGTTCCGTGCATGTGATCAAGGTAGTCACGGGCCGGCGTTCCAGCCACCGGGCAAACGCGCCGACCTGCTTCGGCAAAGTACGGCGCATCGGTCCGGGGTCCTGTCGCCCCCCGGGGGTCAGGCTTCGCCCCAGGCGAGGACCCCGGCGACATCGAGTGTCGAGAGAATCCCGACCGGCCGCTGGGTGCGCGGATCGACGACAAGCACGTGAGCGACGCCGTGGGTCAGCATCAGCTCGGCCGCCTCCAACAGCGGCGTCGTCGGCTCGACGTTGACGATTCGCTCGCCTACGAGCGTCGCCGCCGTCTGCTCGGCGGGGTCGCGCAGGCCACTGCGAACCACCTCGAGATCGGTCACGATGCCCCACGCCAGCGACTCGCCGCCACCCTCGTGGGCGATCCCCATCACGGCCACGCAATGGACGTGGTTGGAGGCCATCACTCTGGCAATCTCGGTAAGCGTCGCGTCAGGGGCGACGGAGATGACCCCGGGATGCATCGCATCCGAAACCGATGCGTGCTCGAGCGAGGGCATCAGATAGCTGCCGTGGAATGGTGCTGGTGTCACTTCGGTGCTAGCGGGCATGGCCAACCTCCTGACGCTTTCCGGACTGTCCACCCAAGCTAGATCGGTATGCCCGAGCTGACATCCGCAGATAGCAGCAGCGCGGGTCCGGGGTTTCCCGAGGCGAGGGGCTTCGCTACTCCGTCCGGCGCCTCAGCGTCGCCGCGCCGAGCGCCAGTGCGAGCAGGGTCGCGAAGATGACGACGGCGATGTCGAGCGCGCCGCGGGCGCCGAGCGTGCCGGTGACGGTCGCGCGCTTGAGCGCGTCGAAGGCGTAGGTCAGGGGCAGGACGTCGGAGATCACCTCGAGCACCTTGGCCATGTCGCTGCGTGCGACGAACAGGCCGCACAGCAGAAGCTGGGGCAGGACGACGGCAGGCATGAACTGGACGGCCTGGAATTCCGACCGTGCGAAGGCGCTGACGAACAGCCCGAGCGACATCCCGAGGACGGCGTTGCCGATCGCGAGCAGGATCACGACGACGGTCGAGCCGGCGACGTGCAGGTTCAGCGGCCCGAAGCCAACGGCGGCAGTCAGGAGGGCCTGGATCGCCGCGACGATCGCAAAGGCGGTGCCGTATCCGGCCAGCAGGTCGAGCTTCGCGAGCGGCATCGTCATCAGCCGCTCGAGAGTTCCCGTCGTGCGCTCTCTCAGCATCGTGATCGAGGTCACCAGGAACATCGTGATGAAGGGGAACAGCCCGATCAGCGGGCCGCCGATCTTCTGGAACGCGAGCGGCTGGTGCTCGAACGCGTACTTGAGCAGCGTCAGCAGCAGGGGTGGCACGACGAGCAGCAGGGCGATCGTGCGCGGGTCCCGGCGAAGCTGCGTCAGGACCCGGACGGTGGTCGCACCGGCGATCCGAGGACTCACGGGGCTCCCCGCCGTTCGTGCTCGTCCCCGAGCTTCGACGGTGCTCGCCGTTGCTGCTCGTCGATCAGCGCAAGGAACGCGTCCTCGAGGTCGTGCTCTCCGGTTCTACGGCGGAGCTCGTTGGGGCTTTCGGTCGCGATCAGCTCGCCGTCGCGCATCAGCAGCAGCAGCTGGCAGTGCTCGGCCTCGTCCATCACATGGCTTGAGACCAGCAACGTCACACCGCCGGCCGCGAGGCGCGCGAAATGACCCCATAGCTCGCGGCGCAGGACGGGGTCGAGGCCGACCGTCGGTTCGTCGAGGACGAGCACGTCCGGTTCGCCGAGCAGCGCCGTCGCGAGCGAGGCCCGGGCGAGCTCGCCGCCCGACAAGGTGGTCGCGACCTGGTCGGCCTGGCGGCCCAGCGAGACGGTCTCGATCACCTCCTCGATCCGTCGGTGCGGGGCATCGAGCACGCGCGCGAAGTAGCGGAGATTCTCGCGGACGGTGAGGTCGAGATAGACGGACGGCGCTTGAGTCACGTAGCCGATGCGGCTGCGCAGCGCCGGCGACCCGGCGGGCGTGCCGAGCACGGTCAAGGTCCCCGACTCGACGACTTGGACGCCGACGATCGATCGGATCAGAGTCGTCTTGCCGCAGCCGCTCGGACCGAGCAAGCCCGTCACCGTCCCGGCGGGGAGCTCGCAGCTGATCCGGTGCAGCACCTCGCGTCCGCCGCGGCGGACGACCAGTTCGCGCACGGACAGCGCCGGTGCCGTCACGGCCTCGCTGCGCTCGCCAGGGCCCTCACGGAACTCAGCCTAGGCGTGGGGTGCGCACGTCTGCATCCGTGGATTGTCACCCGATTCAACGGACTCCTACGGATGACGGTCGTGGGGCGCTGGCGCGATCCTGAGCGCATGAACGCTGCCGAGGCGACTCCAGTCGGCGCGGTCAGACCACCCCGACACGATCACGATCGCGGGCTCGCCGGCCGCCTCGTCGAGCAGCGCGCCCAGATTCTTGCGCTGATCGCGGCAACCTCGATCGTCGTCGGCGGCGCCCTGCACCTGGCCGGAGACGGGGCGAGCGGCGACGCGGTGTGGGCTGCGGCCGTCGCGCTGCTGGCCGCCGAGCTCGCGGTCGAGGTAGCCCGGACGGTCGTCGTCGAGCACAGCCTCGGCGTCGACACGATCGCGCTGGTCGCGATGGTCGGCGCGCTGGCGCTTGGCGAGGAGCTCGCGGGGGTCGTGATCGGCTTGATGTTCTCGGGCGGCGCCGCGCTCGAGGCGGTCGCGGCGAGGCGGGCGCGACGCGAGCTCACCGCGCTCGTCCAGCGCGCCCCGAAGTTCGCCGAGCTGCGAATCGGCGAGGAGCTGCGGACGGTGTCCGTCGAGCGAGTCCAGACCGGGGACGTGGTCGTCGTCCGCACGGGCGAGGTCGTTCCCGTCGACGGCACCGTGCTCAGCGACGAGGCCGTGATCGACATGAGCACGCTGACCGGCGAGCCGCTGCCCGAGACGCTCGCCCGTGGAATGCCGGTCATGAGCGGCTCGGCCAATGCAGGCGCGCCGGTCGACCTGCGCGCGAGCCGGCCTGCGAGCGAGAGCGCGTACGCGGCGCTCGTTCGCCTCGTCGAGCAGGCCCAGACCCAGCGCGCGCCGTTCGTGCGGATGGCCGACCGCTACGCGGGATTCTTCCTCGTCGTCACGCTCGTCGCCTCCGGGTTGGCGTGGATCCTGAGCGGCGACCCCGTCCGCGCGCTCGCGGTGGTGGTCGTGGCGACCCCGTGCCCGTTGATCCTGGCGGCTCCGATCGCACTCGTATCGGGCGTCTCGAGGGCCGCGCGGGCGGGAGTGATCGTCAAGGGCGCGGGCGTGATCGAGACGCTCGGCCAGGCGCGCACGGTGCTGTTCGACAAGACCGGGACGTTGACGGTCGGGACGCCCGAGGTCGGGGAGATCATCACCGCGCCCCAGCTGGCGCAGACGCAGGTGCTTCGCAGCGCCGCGTCGCTCGATCGGTTCTCGACCCACGTGCTCGGACGAGCGCTGGTGAGGGCCGCGGCGGAAGCGGGGCTGGAGCTGGTGATGCCGACGGACGTGCACGAGCAGCCGGGGCAGGGCATCGAGGGCTCCGTCGGCGGGCATCGGGTGGCCGTTGGCAGCCCTCGGTTCATGGCATCGCTCGGGATCGCCCAGCACGAGATCGACTCGTCCGCGTGGGACAGAACACGTGGGTCGGGCGAGGTCCACGTGATGGTCGCGCTCGACGGTCACCTCGCGGCGATGGTCGTGATGGCCGACGAGTTGCGCAGCGATGCACAGCGGATCGTCGAGCGGCTTCGCGCCGAGGGAGTTCGCTACGTCGCGATGGTGTCCGGCGACCGTCGGTCGGTGTCCGAGCGCGTCGGCCGGGAGCTGAGCGTCGATCGCGTCTACGCCGAGCAGACCTCCGAAGAGAAGCTCGAAATCGTCAAAGGTCTCGAGACCCGCCCGGACCTGCGGCCCGTGATCATGGTCGGCGACGGCATCAATGACGCCCCGGCGCTGGCGATCGCGGATCTGGGGATCGCGATGGGCGCCGCGGGCGCGACCGTCTCCTCCGAGACGGCGGACGCGGTCATCACCGTCGACCGCGTCGATCGCGTCGCCGACGCGGTGCACATCGGCAGGCGCTCGCTGCAGATCGCGCGCCAGAGCGTGATCGCGGGCATGGGGCTGAGCATCGCGGCGATGGCGGTTGCGGCCGCCGGCTATCTGCCTCCGGTCGCGGGTGCGCTGCTGCAGGAGGTGATCGACCTCGCCGTGATCGTGAACGCGCTCCGCGCGCGCCGCGGCTAGACGCGCTCCGGCGGCGGACTAGGTGCGTTCTGGCGGCGGCGGCTCCGCTCGGTCGGGCGGCGCCGGCGGTTTCACTCGGTCAGGCGGCGCCGGCCGCCTGACCGTACCTGCGTGGGGCCGGCGAGAGGGGTCTCGCCGCACCGCGGCGAGGCTCGCAATCGCAGTGGTGGCCAGGATCACCAGGATCACTACCAGCGAAAGCGGCGTTGAGATCTCTGGGATGTGTCCGTTGTGCTCGTGGCCGAATTCGAGCAGCAGCTTGACCGCGATGAAGCCCAGGATCACGGAGATCCCGGTCGACAGGTACACGAACCGCTCGAGCAGGCCGGCCACGAGAAACAGCAGCGGTCGCAGACCGAGCAGCGAGAAGGCGTTGGCGGCGAACACGATGAAGCCGCTCTGGGTGACGCCGAACACGGCGGGGATCGAGTCGAGTGCGAACAGCAGGTCGCTGCTCCCGATCGCGACGATCACGAGCAGCATCGGCGTCGCGACGCGCTGCCGGTCGATCCGCGTGAACAGCCGACCGCCGTCGTAGCGGTTTGAGAGCGGGAACACGCGACGGGCCGCCTCGACCAGCAGGTTGTGCTCGATCGACGGATCCTGGTTGCGATGACGGAACAGCTGCACCGCGGTGATCAGCAATGCGATCCCGAGGATCAGCAGCATGAACGAGAACGCGTGCAACAGGGTCACGCCGACCGCGATGAACACGACCCGCAGCGCAAGTGCGGCGGCGATCCCGACCGTGATCGCGAGCGGCTGCTGGGCGGCCGGCACGGCGAACGCGCTGATGATGATCAGGAACACGAACAGGTTGTCCAGCGACAGGCTCTTCTCGACCACAAAGCCGGCGAAGTACTGGCCGCCGTAGTCCCAGCCGCTGAGCACCCCGAGCGCGACACCGAAGATGACCCCGACGGCGAGGTAGAACAGCGACCAGATCACCGCCTCGCGAACGTGGACGGTATGCGGAAAGCGGCTCGAGACGAACAGGTCGAGCCCGAACAGGCCGGCCACCAGCCAGACCGTCACGGCCCAGCCGGCGAGCGTCACCACGAGCCCGCCGGCCGTTCACAGTTGACCTCAACCACCACCGCACGAGTATGTTGCAAGCGATGTCAGACGCGGACGCCATCCACCCGGTCCTCGATCTGCTCCGCCGCCGGGCCGCCGGTCGCGGCGGGCGTGAGGACGGCGCGAAGCTCGCGCTCGCGATCGAGGGTGGTGGCATGCGCGGGGTCGTGTCAGCCGGAATGACCGCGTGCATCGAGCGGCTCGGCCTGACCCGATGCTTCGACCTCGTCGTCGGCACTTCAGCGGGCGCGCTGAACGGCGCGGCGCTGCTGGCGGGCGTCGCGGACCCGTGTTGTCGCGCGTACTACGGCGCCTTCGCCGCACGCCGGTTCATCAACCCCTACCGGCTGCTGATCGGGCGCGCGGCGGTCGATGTTGCCTACACGCTCGATCACGCCGACGACCAGCTCGACGGTGGCCGCCACGAGCGCACGGCCCGCAGCGGGATCCCGCTGCACTGCATCGCGGTCGACATCGACACCGCGAATGCGGTCGTGCTCTCCGAGTTGCGCTCGGTGCCCGAGCTGCGCGGCGCACTGCTCGCGTCGAGCCGGATGCCGTGGGTCGGTGGCAAGCCGGTCGAGTTCCGCGGCAGCCGCTTTCTCGACGGCGGTCTGGCCGAGTCGATTCCGTACCGCGCCGCGATCGGACTCGGCGCGACGCACGTGCTCGTGCTGCAGACACGGGCCGACGGGATCGGGGTCGAGCCGGCCTCGCCGCTCGCCGACCGGATCATCGTCAGGCGCCTGCGCGAGCTCAATCCGCGGCTGATCGAGCTCTACCGCGGCCGGCCGGCGGCGTACGAGCAGGCGATGAGGGAGCTGTCGTGCGCGACGGCTGAGCCGCAGCGAGACGCGCCGTTCATGTACGGGATCCGGCTGCCCGCAAACAGCGCGATCGTGTCGCGACTCGAGCGCCGCCCGCAGCCGCTGCGCGAAGCGGCCGAAGCGGCGCGGCACGTGGCCGAGCGTGTGCTCGGCGCCGTCGCCGGCGCGGCGTCGTCCCGTTAGCGGCGGCGGGCGCGAATGGCGCCGGCCGCCACAGCCAGATATAAGACCGGCGGTGACCGAGTTGGCACGACACAACGGCGAGGTTTCGTTCTGGTACGCGAACACCGCGACGCCGGCGCCGCGGCCGCCGCTTCAGGGCCATCGCGAGGCCGATGTGTGCGTTGTCGGCGGCGGCTTCACGGGCCTGTGGACGGCCTACTACCTCAAGCGGGCGCAGCCCGAGCTCGAGGTCGTCGTGCTCGAGCGGGAGTTCGCCGGCTTCGGCGCGTCGGGGCGCGATGGCGGCTGGCTGTCGCCGGACTTCGCGGCTCCGAGGGACGTGATGGCGCGCTCGCACGGCCGCAATTCGGTGATCGCGCTCCAGCACGCGATGGAGGCGGCGGTCGACGAGGTGATCGCGGTCTGCGCGGCCGAGGGGATCGAGGCGGACATCGTCAAGCACGGGATGCTCCGCGTCGCGCGCAACCCCGCTCAGGCAGCGCGGCTGCATCGCGCCTTCAGCGAGGCTGCTAACTGGGGGCTCGACCCCGAGGATCTGATCGAGCTCGACGAGACCCAGCTCGCACAACGGGTCAGGGTCGCGGGCGGGCTCGCGGCAACGTGGAACCCCCACGCGGCACGGATCCAGCCGGCGAAGCTCGTGCAGGGGGTGGCGGCTGCGGTCGAGCGCCTCGGGGTGCCGATCTACGAGTCCACGACCGTCCGCGAGATCGCGCCGGGGCGGGCGATCACCGACCGCGGGACGGTCCGCGCGAAGTTCGTCCTGAGCTGTCTCGAGGGCTTCACCGCCGGGCTGCGCGGGCAGCGCCGGACGCTGCTCCCGCTCAACTCGGCGATGATCGTGACCGAGCCGCTGCAGAGCGCGAGCTGGGAGGCGATCGGCTGGGAGGGAGCCGAGCTGCTCGGCGACGGCGCCCACGCGTACATGTACGCACAGCGGACGAGTGACGGCAGGATCGCGCTCGGCGGGCGCGGCGTGCCGTACCGGTTCGGATCGCGGACCGATCGTCGCGGGCAGACCCAGGAGCGGACAATCCGCCAGCTGATCGAGGTGCTGCACGGGATCTTCCCGGTGCTCAGCGCCACGCCGATCGAGCACGCGTGGTGCGGTGTGCTCGGGGTCCCGCGCGACTGGTCGCCGATGGTTCGGCTCGATCGCGCCACCGGGATCGCGATCGCAGGGGGATATGTCGGCAGCGGCGTCACGACGACCAATCTGGCGGCTCGCACGCTGCGTGACCTGGTGCTCGGGCAGGACACCGAGCTGACGCGGCTTCCGTGGGTCGGCCACACGACCCGCCGTTGGGAGCCGGAGCCGGTGCGATGGCTCGGCGCCCGCCTCGTGTATCTGCTGTATCGCTCCGCCGATCGCCGCGAGGCGGCGAATGGCAACGCCCGGACCGACAATCTCGCGCGCTTCGCGACCGCGCTCGCGGGGAGGTAGGCCCTGACCGGCCAGGCGATCGATCTAGAGCCGGCCCGCGACCTGCTCGAGCGCCTCGCGCGCGGCCGCGCGCCCGGCCTCCCGGGCGGTGTCGAGCTGGTGGAACTCGAGTAGCCCGACGCCCTCGGTGAGGGGGTTGATCACGAGGTCGGCGTGGCGGCGCGCGGCCTCGGAGGTGTTGGCGCTCCCGAGCAGCAGCACGCGCATCATCGTCTCGCCAAGGCCGGGCAGACGCGCCACTGCGTCGGCCGGGTCGGCGCCGTTTGCGCCCGCGATGTCAAGTGCGGTTCCGTCGGGCCGCGGGTCCTCGCCGGGCCGCTTGAGCGTCGCCTTGACGTCGACCGCGACGATCGGTCCCTCGGCCAGATCGGCCATTGCCTTGACCGGGAGGTTGTCGACGAGCGATCCGTCGATGTACAGCTCGCGCCCACGGACCACCGGCGGCACGAGGATCGGGAGCGACATGCTGTAGCCGACCGCCTCCCACAGGTTGCCGTGGCGCGCGATCTTGAAGCGCCCGCTGCGCAGCTCGGCATAGCCGCTGATGAAGCTGCGCGGAAGCTCTTCGACCAGCAGTCCGTCGAACATGCGGTCGAGCATCGCCCGCATGCGATCGCCGCGGATCAACGAATGGCGCGGCAGTGCGTAGTCCGCAAGCGGCCGCTTCTGCACCCACTCCTCGAAGCACAGCGCGTCGACCTCGTCGGGATCGAGACCGAGCGCGAACAGCGCTCCGATCATCGCCCCCATGCTGACGCCGGCGATGCGGTCGATCTTGAGCCCGGCCGCGAGCAGTTCCTCGATCGCGCCGATGTGCGCGAATGCGCGCGCTCCGCCACCTGAGAGCACGACGCCGAGCGAGTTGCCGCTCAACCGCCGGGCGGCCCGTTCGAGATCCTGATCGAAGCTCGCGCGGCGGACCACGTGCGACTCGACCGGGTCGAGCGCGTCGGCCCAGCCGCTGAGCTTGCCCGAGCCCTGCGCGACGTCGAGGCAGAGCAGATCGCAGCCGCGCAGCTCGGGAAGCTCGCCGAGCCTCGCGGGGACAGGGCCGCCTGACGTCACGGCCAGGATCCGATCCGCCTGCTGTAGGCAGAACTCGGTCCACGGCTTGCCGGCGAGGGTCGAGCCGCCCTGCAGCAGGACGAGATCGTGAGAGCCTTCGGCCCGATCGAGCAGCGGCCCGTAGATCGTCGCCGGCTCGGCGCCGCGATCGGGCGCCGCGACCTCGGCTCCGTTCAGCAGCACCGGCGAGAGGTACTCAGACAGCGCGCGCGTCAAGCCGGACGCGAGCTTGGCCAAGTCGATCCTGTCGCCGAGCGCGACGAGCGCCACCGTCGTCGGCCGCGGGCGCCTCGTGTCGACTGGCGCGCGCGTGTCGCGAAGCTGCTCGCTGAGCGCTCGTGTGAGGCCCAGCGACAACGCCGGCGAGTCGTGGAGCAGCGCCTCGAAGTCGGCCTTCGCGATCGCGAGCACGTCGCTGGTCCGAGCGGCCCTGACCGCAGCCGACCGCTCCGAGGCGGTCAGCACCGCGAGCTCGCCGAAGCCGTCGCCGCGTCCGAGCTGGCGGATCACCGTTCCGGACGATTCGTCGAGCACCTCGAGGCGCCCCGCCCGGACGACGAACATCGCATCGCCTGGGTCGCCTTCGTGGAACAGGTAGCTGCCCGCCGGGACGCGGATGCTGCTGGTCTTGGAGGCAAGCGCCTCGAGCAGCTCCGGTTCGAGGCCCGCGAATACCGGCGCATGGGCGAGGAACTCGGCGGCCGACTCGGCCCGTGGGGGACCGTGGTGGGCGAGATCGACGACGATCGCGCGGCGAGCGCGCCGGACCGGTGCCGCCACGGCGTCGCGGAGCGTGTCGCGGCGCAGCACGACCCTTGCGGCGTCGCCGAGTGACGGCGCCAGCTCGCTGCGCAGGCGGCCGATCAGCAGGCAGACGAACCCGGCCGCGATCAGGATCGCCGAGCAGAACTTCCATGCGTCCTTGAACGCGGCCTCGAACCCGAACAGTGTCGGCGTTCCGATGATCGCGACCACGACCGCGACTCCGAGCGCGGCCCCAACCTGGCGGGCCACCGAGTTCATCGCGGTCGCCGTGGCGAAGCTGTCGCCGGGTGCCGAGGCGACGGCGACCGCGCTCAGGTTCGGAAACGCGGCGCCGGCGCCGGCCCCGAGCATCACGACCCCTGGCAGCCAAACGCTGAAGAAGGCCGGCGTCGAGCCTGCTTGGGTGATGAACCAGATCACCGCCCCTCCCCACAGGATCGAGCCACAGACCAGCACCGGCCGCGGGCCGATCCGCTCGACGAGGCGGCCGGACGGCTCCGACGCGGCGGCCGCGACGAACGGTCCGGGGATCAGCGCGAGACCTGCCTGGAGCACCGTGTAATGCCAGACGCCGGTGAGGAACAGGACCTCGACGAGCGTGTAGCCGTAGTAGCCGGCGGCGAGCATCACGGTCGCGGCGTTCGAGGCGCTGAACGTGCGGCTCCGGAACAGCTTCAGATCGACGATCGGGGAGCGATGCCACCGACAGCGCCGGACGAACACGGCGCCGAGCACGACCGCGACCGCGAATGACGCGATGATCCGCGGGTCCTCCCAGCCCCAGTCCTCGCCCCTGACGACGGCGAGCACGAGGGCCGCGATCGCGACCGCGAAGATCGCCGCGCCGAGCATGTCGGGCATCCGCCTGCGCCCGGCGGCGCGGCTTTCAACCAGGAAGCGGCGCGCGAGCAGCACCGCGATCACGCCGATCGGGAGGTTGACGAGGAACACCAGCCGCCAGTTCGCCGCGCTGACGAGCAATCCGCCGAGCGTTGGGCCGAGACCGGCCGCGGCGGCCGCGACCGCCGACAGCAGCGTCACGCCGTAGGAGCGCCGATCGGGCGGGAACGCGTTCAGGACCAGGGCGAGCGAAGCCGGCACCAGGCACGCCGATCCGAGCGCCTGGATCACGCGGAACGCGACCAGCACCCCGACCGATGGAGCGACTGAGCACAGGACCGACGCGACCGTGAACAGCGCCATCCCGAAGATGAACATCCGTCGGCGGCCGATCAGATCGGCGAACCGCCCAGCCGCGACCAGGAACGCGGCGAACACGATGTTGTAGGCGTTCAAGATCCACGACAGCGAGGTGATCGGCTCCGTCGGGAACGACTTCTCGATGTTCGGGAAAGCGATGTTGACGACGGTCGCGTCGAGGAACGCGACCGCGGCGCCGAGCGAGGCGATGCTGAGGACCGTCACCGCCGACGGCCCGCGGCGCCTGGCGGCGGGCTCGGTGGACTGTGCGTCCGCGGCCGAGCTCACGCTCGGGACGGCGACCTCTGAGCTCTCCACGCCGGTCATCGCTACCCCCCCAATCGAGTCAGCAGTTCGGGATGCGACTCGAGCGTCGCTCGTGCCTCATTGCGGCCCTGCTCGCGCATCCGCTCGAATGCCTTCCAGTCGAGCAGGCCGACTCCTTCCACGCGAGGGGAGATCACGACATCGGCGTGCTTGCGCGCGGCGGCGACGGTATCGGCGCTTCCGACCGTGACGGTTCGGACGATCGTCTCCCCGAGCCGTGGGACCTCTGCGTTGCTCCCGGTCATCAGCCGCCGGGCCGGCCGCCGTAGGCGCGCGAGTCGGGGGCGCCCGCCTCGGCTCCACTGACTCAGCTGGCCGGTGACGTCGACGGCGAGCACGGGGCCCTCGCCGGTCCGTGCCATCGCCGCGACGGGAAGGTTGTCGCGTACGCCACCGTCGACGAGCAGCTGGCCCGACTCGGTGACCAGCGGCGGGAACACGCCCGGGATTGCGACGCTCGCGTACAGGGCGTCGCACAGCAGCCCGCTGCGGTGCACCACCTCCTCGCGTGCGATCAGATCGCAGCTGAGGCAGAAGAAGCGGCCCGGCAGCTGCTCGATCCGCCGGTCGCCGAAGGCATCGCGCAGCATCCCCCGCACCTTCGCGCCGCGGATCAGCGAGTACGCGGGCAGTACGTAGTCGCGGCTGGGATTCCCGGTCACGAAGCTGCGCTCGAACGTGTCATAGATCGACTCGGTGCTGAACCCGGCAGCCGCGGAAGCGGCCACGACAGCGCCGAGGCTGACGCCGCCGAAGCGGTCGATGCGCACGCCGGCGTTGCGGAGCTCCTCGAGCACGCCGAGGTGCGCAAGCGCGCGCGCACCACCGCCGGAGAACACGATCCCGAGCGCGCGGCCCGCGATCCGGCGAGCGGTGGCGTCGACGGCCGCATCTCGCTCGGGCTGCTCGGCGACAACCTGGGCCTCGCGCGGCCGGAGCGCCGCGAGCATCTCGTCGCCGAGCGAGGACCCGAAAACGATCAGCTCACAGCCGTGGAGCGCCGTGCTGCGGCGCATCCAGGAGGGGTCGGCCACGCCTGTGCAGAGCGCGACGACGAGCTCGGCCTCTCGCATGCAGATCTCGGTCCACGGATCCTCCGGCGCGTTGGTGCCGACGAGCACGACGTTGTCGTTGTCGCGCTCGGCCTGATCGATCGTCGCCAGCTCGCCTGCGGTCAGCGTCGCGACCGAGCCGAACCGCGACAGCTCTGCGGCGAGCCGGGCCCCGACGGCCGCCACCGGCGCTCCCCGATCGAGGCCGACGACGCCCACGGTGCGCGGCGGGGAGGAGTCCTCGATCGGCGTGTGGCTGGCCGACAGCCGAGCGCCCATCTCGCGGGTCAGGGCGAGCGCGAAGCCGGGCGCCTGCTGGATCAGTTGTTCGAACGGCTCGCGGTTGAGCTCCAGCAGCTGCGCATCGCGGGCGGCGCGCGCCGACGCCGAGCGGGTGCCCGCGCTCAGCAGTGCAAGCTCGCCGAGCACGTCGCCGCGGCGAAGGACGCGGATCACGCGCTCGGGAGGACCTTCGTCGATCACGTCGAGTCGCCCGGAGGCCACGATGTAGACGCTGTCAGCCCGATCGCCCGCGCGCATCAGCCACGTGCCGGCGTTCAGTCGCACCTCCTCGACCTGCTCGGCGAGGTTCTGCAGGAGGTCGTCCGAGAGCCCAGCGAGGATCGGAACGCTGCGGAGGAGATCAGCGGTCGGCACTTCGATCAGACGATCAGGTGGTCACACCGACGGGAGCGGCGGGCAGCGTCACGACGAACTCGGTGAACTGCCCAGGCTCGGATCGGACCGTGAGCGTGCCGTGGTGCTTGAGGACGATGTCGCGCGAGATCGCGAGGCCAAGCCCGGTCCCCTCGCCGGCTGCCTTGGTCGTGAAGAACGGCTCGAAGATTCGCTCCTGCTGATCAGCGGCGACGCCGGTGCCGGTGTCTCGGATCCTGATCTCAGCCTCGTTTTCGGAGCTCATCGCCGTCGAGACGGTGATCGCCATCCGCGAGTCGCCGTTGTTCTCGCCGGCCGACACAACCGCTTCGCACGCGTTGCTGACCAGGTTCAGGATTACGCGCCCGAGGTCGGCCTCGACCGCGGGCACGGGCGGCAGGTCCGGGGCCAGTTCAAAAGCGACGTCAGCAGGGACGTCGATCCCGCGACCGCGCAGCCCGTGATAGGCCAGCGACGCGTACTGCTCGACCACCGAGTTGAGCTCCACGGGGATCGGCATCGAGTCCTGGCCGCGGCTCAGCGCCAGCATCGCCATCATGATGTCCAGCGCCCGGCGGCCGTGCTTCGTTATCGCCTCGGCGTTGAAGCGCAGATCCTCGAGAATCGGCTCGATCTCCTCGGCGCTCCCGGACTTCGAGCTCAAGGTGGCGAGGTCATCGACCATCTCCTCGTTTGCCTCGGCAAAGTTGATCACAAAGTTGAGCGGATTCTTGACCTCATGCGCGATGCCCGCCGTCAGCGTCCCGAGCAGCGCGAGCTGCTGCTGGCGGACGAGCTGGTTCTCGAGCTCGAGCCGTTGCGCCCGCCGTCGGTCGCTGAGGTCGATGCACATCACGCGGATGCCGGCCGGATTGCCGGATTCGTCGACGATCGGTGCGGCCTGCATCAGCACCGGGATGACGGAGCCGTCGCGTGCGACCAGCTCTCGTTCCTGCGGTGTGAGCTGGCCCTCGATCGCGTTCTGGAAGTCGCCGTTGATCAGCTCAGTCGATGACTTTGCCGGGAGGAACTCGGTCAGCCGCCGGCCGAGCGCGTCCTCGCGATCGATGCCGAGGCTGTCGAGGAACGTGCGGTTACAGTCGATCAGCTTGGGGCCGCCGGTCGCCGACGGCCGCGCGACGAGATACATCGCAGGGGCGTTCTCGAACAGGGCTCTGTAGCGCGCCTCGGCGGCGCTCAACTGGACTCGCGCCGCCGCGATCAGAAGGATCGTGACGACGATCAGCGTGAACGCAAGCTGCGACACGTACAGGGCGTTGGTCGGGCTCGAGCTGAACTCCGCAAATGGCCCCCGTCCTGCCCCGGTCTGGTAGGCGATCCCAAGCGCCGCCGCGACCAGCAGCAAGGTGGCGGCCCGCGGACCCATCCGCCACGCGCTCAGAACGATCAGCGAAACGATCAGGTACGGCGCCAGCAGTCCGAGCGGTCCCGAGGCACGGTGACCGCCGACGTAGGCGGTCGAGCCGACGGCCCAGTGGCTGAACAGCACCACCACCGCGAGGAGCACCAGGATCAGGTTGACGAACAGGATCACCGCATCCTTGCTCGGCCGTCGGAGCTCGCGGAAGTCGAGCGGCTGGCCCAGCCAGGCGACCAGGAACGGCGTGAACAGCACGATTCCGAGCATCGACCCGGTCGACCACGTGACGTAGAAGTTCAGGTAGTCGCCGTAGTTGTAAGCCACCGCCACGATCAGCGCCAGCGCGCCGTTCGCGAAACCCATCGCGACTGCGATCAGCACGAACAGCACGACGTCTCGAACGCGGTTGATCAGGCCGTGGTCATAGAGCTCGAGCCGGTTGATCAGGAACGCGAACGGGACGTAGGCGAACGTCGAGACGCCGAACCCGAGCGACGCCAGCAGCGGCTGGCTGTGCATCAGGTCGCTGACCATCTCTCCGACGAAGATCCCCGCGATCACCCACAGCAGGTGATCGCGGCGACGCACCGCGATCAGCAGGACTGCGGCCAACCCGGCGGGGGGCCACATCGGCGACGCGAGCCCCGGCAGGTAGGGGAGTGTGTAGCCGAGATACGTCAGGCCCCAGTAACCGACGGCCGCGATCGCGAACAGGACCGGGCCGGGAAGCTCGTCGAGCCGCGCCAGCACCCCCTGGCGCTTGGCCCGGACTCCGATTTGAGGCAGCTCGACCTTGCCAGCCGCGCTTGCGACGGTCACGTTCAACGCCCCGGAGTCATTGAATCCGTGCGGGACGCCTCACCCGGTCGGCCCGCTCGTCCCTTCTCGCTCTAGTGTGAGCCGGTACGCCCCGCCGAGCCCGCGCACGTCGACCGCGCGGATCGGCTGCGTAGCGCCGGACGCGGGTATCTCGACGGTGCCTGCGTCCTCGGTCAGCCCGCCGGCGGCCGCGATCGTCTCCTCGGAGCCGAGGATCTGCCCGGCGCCGGTCTTGACCGCGAGCCGTGCCGCGATGCTGACGCTCGAGCCGATCGCGGCGTACTTCATGATCCGCCGGCTTGAACCGATCGTCCCGACGATCGCCGGTCCAGTGTGGATGCCGATTCCCTGGGCCAGCTCGGGAAGGCCGCGATCGCGCTGCTCCTGGTTGACGTCGTCCATCGCCAGCTGCAGCTCGATCGCCGCCGCGAGTGCGTTGGCGGCGGCCGACGGGTCCGAGACCGGTGCCCCGAACATCGCCATCAGCCCGTCGCCCATGATCTCGCTGATCAACCCCCGACGGTCGATGATCACCTGGCATGCGGTCTCGAGGTAGCGATTGACGGTTGCCAGCGCCTCGCCCGGGGCGAGCTGCTCGGACAGCCTCGCGTAATCGCGCATCTCGGCGACCAGCACCGTCAGCGTGCGGCGCTCGCCGGTCAGCTCCGGCCGGCCGTCGGCCGACAGCAGTTGGGTGACGACCTCGTCGCTGACGTAGTTGCCGAACAGGTCCTCGAGCGGGTGCGTCGAGCTCGCCTGACCGGCCGCCTGGAGCTCGCGGACCGACGCGACCGCCTTGCCGATCGTGCTCCGGAGCTCGTCGACGTCGAGCGGCTTGACCTGAAAGTCGAACGCCCCGCGCATCATCGCCATCCGAACGGTGCGCAGGTCGCCGTAGGCGCTGAGGACGATCGTCTTTACGGGCAGCTTCATCTCGTCGATCACGGCGAGCAGCGCGAGGCCGTCCATGACCGGCATGTTGAGGTCCGTGACGACGACGTCGAGGTTCGGATCGGCCTCGATCGCCTCGATTGCCTGCTTGCCGTCGGAGGCGAAGCGCAGCTCGAATCCTCCCTCGCGAATGTCCTTGCGGAACCGCATCCGGAACAGTCGCTCGACGTCGGGCTCGTCATCGACGACGAGCACGCGGATCGGCGCAGGGTCGTCGTCCGTGATCAGCGCTTGGCGCTCGGCGCCGCCCGCGGCGGACCACTGCCGGCGCGCCGCGTGCTCCTCGTCAGGCGATGTCGACCTGCGCCAAGTCGGAGTGTCGGACACTCCGATCACGGCCATCTGAAGTTCAGAGGCTCGATGCCTCCGATGCCGGACCAACTGGGTGCCCTCGTCGGTGTGACCATTACCAATTCCCCAATTGCGCACGGACACGTGGATCCACGGCCGATGCGGTAACTCGCCGCCCCAACGGGCTGATCGCTCCCGCGTAGTAACGACTATGTGTCTAGACCAGGAATCACGCTGTGAGTGGTCGCTTGTGCGCCGACACTACCCTTGGCCTGATTCCCCACCAGCCGCAGACCGTACACCCGGTATCGCAACCCGTCAACCCCCACGGGCGGTGGCCGGGGTCGTGCCGATAGCCGGGTCGGCTGGCGCGTGCAACGATACGCCCGTGGCGAACGAGGCGGTGCTGGGCGTGCCGGTGTTCTCCGGGGGCGGACGGACGTTCACCTGGGGTGACGTTGTCAGCCGCGCCCGTGCGTGGGGCGATTGGCAGCAGCTCGAGGCCAGGATCGAACGACTGCTGGAGCTCGAACAGGAGGCGATCCGAAGCGGGACGGCGCCCTCCGCAGAGCGTGTCACCGCCGCCGTCGACGCGTTCCGCTACGAGCACCGCCTGCTCGCCGGCGACGAGTTGCAGCAATGGCTGGGCCATTGGGACATCGCGCCCGACGAGCTCTCCCGACAGATGCGCCTGCAGTTGCTGGACGCGGCTGCGACGACGAGCGACCGACGGCATCTCGACCAGGCCGAGCTGGATCGGGCGACCTGGGCAGCCGCCGTCTGCAGCGGCGCGGCGTCGCAGTTCGCGCAGCGCTTGGCCGAGCAGGTCGCCGTCCACCTGCGCCTGATGGACGATCGCTCGGCGCCACCGTGGGCCGGCGATGGCGAGCTGGAGCTGCTCGAGTCGCAAGTCGAGAGCTATTCGCGCCAGGCGCTCACGCCGACCGCGCTGAAGGCCGAGCTGACGGCCAACATGATCGGATGGACGCGGGTCGACTATCGGCAGCTGTCGCTTGGCAGTGAACTCGCGGCGCGCGAGGCGGCGCTCTGCATCCGGCAGGACGGGAGGGCGATCGAGGAGGTCGCGCGCGACGCCGCGGCCGAGCCGAGCGATCGCCGTGTCTACATCGACGAGGTCGAGCCGGCGCTCCGCGTCAGGTTGCTGGCGGCCAATCCCGGCGAGCTGCTCGGCCCGATCCAGATCGGCAACGAGTATCGGCTGGTGCTGGTTGCGGCTAGGGTGCTTCCAAGGATCGACGACGAAGCCGTTCGCGAACGGGCCGCGAGAGGGGTCGTGCAGCGTTTACTAGCGGGCGAGGTGAGCCGACAGGTGAGGTGGCATGAGCATCTTTGAGGCGTCCGCTCCGGGGACCGGGTCGCCGATACCGTTCGAGCAGGTCCCGCTGCTGGCGCTGATGCCCGACGAGGTCCGGCGGCTGATCGAGGCGTCGCTGACTCGCGTGCAGTTCGCGTTCGGCGAGGTGATCGTCCGCGAGGGCGACGAGGCCGACGCACTCTACGTGCTGGTGTCGGGGACGGCGCGTGCGCTGAAGGTCGGCGAGCACGGAGAGGAGGTCCCGCTGAACGTGCTCGGGCCGGGTGACACATTCGGCGAGCGGGCGCTGCTCGAGCAGGACGGTAGGCGTACGGCGACCGTCCGTGCCTCGAGCCCGGTGCAGGCACTCAGGCTCGACAAGGCGGTGTTCGACGGGCTGGTGCGGAGCAATCCCGCGGTCGGCGAGTATCTCGAGCTCCACGTCAGGCGCCACGAGCTCCGCGACTTTCTCCGCGTCTACTCGGCGTTCGCGGAGCTCCCGCCGGCCGGCGTGCTGACGATGCTCGAAGGCCTCGAGCCGGTTGAGGTCACAGCCGGCGAGGAGGTGATCAGCCAGGGGGACCCGTCGGGGCCGATGTACATCGTTCGTGAGGGCCGCCTACGAGCATTCATCGACGAGGACGGCCGGCGAGAGGACCGCTCCTACCTGCGGCGAGGCGACTTCTTCGGCGAGGTCTCGCTGTTTCGCGGCAGCCCGCGAACGGCGACGGTGGCCGCGGTGTCGGACTGCAAGTTGCTCGCGCTCGCGCCCACCGTGTTTCAGCAGCTGGTCGCCGAGCACCCGAAGTTCCGCGAGCAGATCGAGCAGCGGATCGCCCAGTACGACTACCACCGCACGGTGCGCGTGCCGCTCGACTTCGCCGAGGAGCTGCTGCCGGCCGAGGCGACGCTCGAGGTCGTCGGCCTCGACCAGGTCGACCAGGTCGCGGAGGGCGACGAGGGCGCCGACCAACCGGCGCCGCAGTTCGCTGGGGTGGCCGAGGACCGCTGGGACGAATTTGCCGCGAAGCTGCCGCCGCCGCGCTCGCGCGGCTTCCCGCACGTCTACCAGGTCGACGAAATGGACTGCGGGGCGGCGGCGCTGGCGATCGTCTGCCGCTACTTCGGTCGCAAGGTCTCGCTGACGAGGATCCGCCAGGCTGTTCACAGCGGTGTCGAGGGCACGAGCCTGCTTGGAATCGCGCGCGGGGCACAGGAGCTCGGTCTTGCGTCGCTGACCGCGAAGGTCTCCAAGAGCCGCCTCGAGCAGATGCCTCTGCCCGCGATCGTGCACTGGGAGGGCAACCACTGGATGGTCCTGTACGAGGTCGGCGACGACCGCGTGCGGGTGTCCGATCCGGCGCGCGGCAAGCGCCGCTTTAGCCGCGACGAGTTCGAGCAGAAGTGGTCCGGCTACGCCGCCTTCTTCGCGCCGACCGACGAGTTCGAGCAGACCCCCGAGCAGGAGTCGCGGACGCGCTGGATCCTCGAATTCGTGCGCCCGTACCGGCGTACGTTCGCGGTCGCATTCGTGCTCGGGTTCTTCGCCGCGGGCGCGGAGATGCTGATCCCGGCGATCAGCAAGGTGATCGTCGACGACGTGATCCCGCCGAAGCACAGCGACTACGGACTGCTGACGCTGATCGTGCTCGGGATGTTCGGGGCGCTGCTGCTGACGATCGTCGCGACCGTCGTACAGCGCTACATGCTCAGCCGGGTAGCAGTTCGCGTCGATCGCGAGAGCCTCGACTTCCTCGCCGGCAAGCTGCTGGCGCTGCCGATGAGCTACTTCAACGCGCGGCGCACCGGCGATATCGAGCGCCGGCTCAACGGCATGCGCCAGGTACGGCAGTTCATGGTCCAGCGCGGCGTGCTCGGCCTCGCCGCGGCCACCCAGGTGGTAGTCGCGATCGCGGTCATGTTCGCCTTCAGCTGGCAGCTTGCGCTCGTGTACCTCGCGACGGTCCCTCTGTACGCGGGGCTGATGCGGTTCTCGGCGGTGCGTCTGCGGCCGACGTTCGAGAGCCTCGAGGACTCGTGGGGCAAGTATCAGTCACGTCAGATCGACTCGATCCGCGGGATCGAAACGGTCAAGGCGATGGGCGCCGAGCCGGCGCTGCGCAAGCTGCTGCTGGGCCAGTTCAACGACCTCTCGAACCGGGTGTTCCGCTCGGACCTGACGATGATGCTGTATGAGGGCGCGATCCAGCTCGTGTCGTTCCTGTCGCTGACGCTGTTCCTGTGGATCGGCGCGCTGCAGGTGCTGAATCACAACCTGTCGGTCGGCGGACTCGTCGCGTTCAACGCGCTCGTCGTGCTCGCAAACGGGCCGATCGTGATCGTGCTCTCGATGTGGGACCAGGCCCAGTACTCGACCGTCCTGCTCGGACGGCTCGACGACATCCTCTCGCAGGAGCCCGAGCAGGGGGAGGACCGATCCCATCTTCAGCCGGTCAGGACGCTGTCCGGTCAGATCCGCTTCAAGTCGATGGGGTTCGAGTATCCGGGCGCGATCTCGGCACCGGTGCTCGAGGACATCGACTTTGAGCTGGCACCGGGGATGACGGCGGCGATCGTCGGTCGCAGCGGCTCCGGCAAGACCACCTTGATCAAGTGCCTGGCGGGGCTGCTCGAGCCCACGCAGGGGATGGTCCTCTACGACGGGGTGCCGCTGACCAGCCTCGACTACGGGCAGTTGCGGCGCAACATCGGCTTCGTGCTCCAGGAGAACCATCTGTTCGACGCGACGATCGCGGAGAACATCGCGTTCGGCGCCGACGAGGTCGACCTTGATCAGGTGATCTGGGCCGCGCGCGTAGCCCACGCGTCGGAGTTCATCGAGCGCCTCCCGCTCGGCTACGACACGCGCGTCGGCGAGAGCGGGCTGCGGCTCTCAGGTGGTCAGCGCCAGCGCCTGGCGATCGCCCGCGCCGTCTATCACCAGCCGCCGGTCCTGGTCCTCGACGAGGCCACAAGCTCGCTCGACAGCGAGTCCGAGCGGGCGGTCAAGGAGAACCTCGACCAGCTGCTGAGCGGGCGCACGTCGGTTGTGATCGCGCATCGGCTGAGCACCGTTCGCGATGCAGATCTGATCCTCGTACTCGAGAGCGGCAGGCTGGTCGAACGGGGCACTCACGACGAGCTGCTGGCGCGCCGCGGGCTGTACTTCTACCTGTGCAGCCAGCAGCTCGAACTGTGAAATGCACTACACAAAACTTCCATGCCGCTTGCGACCCGTGATAACTTCGCCGACAGGGAACAACCCCAATACCCCACAAACAGGAGGGCGCACATGACCGGGGAGCAGCGTAGGGACGAGGAAGGCCGCGACGAGGCTCGTGATCTCGAGCTGACCGAGGAGCAGTCAGAGGACGTCAAGGGCGGGATCAAGATCCCGACCAAGCGCGTGCTCGAGGCCGAGTCGGCCGAGTCGATGTTGGACGCGCCGCAGCCGTAAGGCCGTAGGCCGACCAACTCTTACTAGCCGCATCCCGACGGTTGTGGTGGCGAGGCGCACGCCAGTCCGTACGTCGCTGCAACTGTCGCGCGGTTAGAGGGGTCATTTCTGTCGCTGGCGCTGGTCGTGCTCAGGCGCGGCCGCCGCCGGCGGCAGGCAAAAGACGCCCGGAGCGGGGGACCGCGCCGGGCGTTTCTTTTGCTCAGACGGGCGCTCAGACGGGCCGGGCTGGGATCACCTGCCCGCGGACCTCGCCGAGCGACACGGACCCGGCTCGGCCGCGCAGCACGACCGTGTCGCCGTCGTCCAGGAACGTCCGCCGCTCACCACCGCTCAGCTCGATCGAATCGCGCCCGCCCCAGCTCAACTCGAGCAGACAGCCGTAGCTCCCGCGCTCGGCGCCCGAGATCGTTCCCGACGCGAACAGGTCACCGGCCGCCACCGAGGCGCCGCCGGAGGTGGCGTGAGCGAGCTGCTGGGCGGCGTTCCAGTACAGCTCGCGGGCGTTTGTGCGCGTGATCGTCGTCTCGTTCGCCGAGCCCGGCGGGGCCAGCGCCGCCTGAAGCTCGATGTCGAGGCCCCACGGCACGTCCGTCCGCAGGTGCTCGAGCGGCGCCGGCTCCTGGACCGGGCCCGACACGCGCGCCTGCTCGAGCGCCTGCAGCGGGACGATCCACGGTGACACCGACGTGGCGAACGACTTGCCCAGGAACGGGCCCAGCGGCGCCGACTCCCACCGCTGGATCTCTCGCGCGCTCCAGTCGTTGACGAGGACGAACCCGAAGATGTACTCGCCGGTGTCGGCGATCGGGATCGGGGTGCCCTGCGGGGGACCGCCGCCGGTCAGGAAGCCGAGCTCGAGCTCGAAGTCGAGCTGGCGCTCGGGGCCGAAGCTGGGTTGCTCGCCCGGGGCTGCCGGCGGCCGCTGCCCGACGGGCCGGTCGATCGGCGTGCCGCTGATCACGACGGTCGCGCTGCGTCCGTGGTAGCCGACCGGGAGGTGGCGCCAGTTGGGACGCAGCGGCTCGGCCCCCAGCCGCAGGATGCGCCCGGCGTTGGTGGCGTGGTGAAGCGAGGAGAAGAAGTCGACATAGTCGCCGACCGCGACCGGTAGCACCGGCTCGGCCCGCTGCAGTGCCAGCAGATGCGGCTCGACGCGCGATCGCTCGCCGCCTTCACGCGCGAGCAGCTCGCGCAGCCGATCGCGTGTAGCGGACCACGCCTGCGGGCCAAGACCAAGAAAGCGATTGAGCGTCGGTTGCTCGAACGTCTCAGGTGCAAGATCGAGCAGGCCGGCGCCGGCCAGCGCCGCGAGATCGAGGCCGTAGTCGCCAATCCGGACAGCCGCCCGCGGGTGTGCCCCGTGCGGGGCGATCACGCCGTATGGCAGGTTCTCGATGCCGAAGCCCGACCCGTCGGCCCCCGGCACCCAGCTGCCGCTCATGCGGTCCGGGCAGGCAGCCGTCGCAGATCCATGGCGGAAACCTACCCTCTATACGCGGTCCGCGGCGGCCGCGGCCGCGGGCCCGGCGGAGGCTTCGCGCGCCAGCGGCCACAGCCCGCGCGGGAGCGCGACTGCCCCGACGACGGCACTCGCGAGCGCGACCGCCGAGATCACCATCCAGCCCTGCCTGAACTGATCGAGGCCGGGCGCACCACCGTTCGTGGACTGCAGGACGGCGACCAGGATCGCGACGCCGATCGCGAGCCCGAGCTGGCGCAGCATGTTGATAACCCCCGATCCGGTCGCGAACGAGGTCGGCGGCAGCGAACCGGTGGCGGTTGCCAGATATGTCGGCAGCGTCAAGCCGACGCCGGCGCCGGTCAGCAGCATTCCGCCGAGGACATCGCCCGTGTAGTCAGGCGCAAGGCCCGCGGCGAGCGTCCACCAGAGCGCGCCGGCGGCGAACAGCGCCGCGCCGGTCGCGCCGACAGCGGCGGGCCCGAAGCGCGCGATCGCCCGGCCAGCGAGAAGGAACGAGCACAGCGGCACCATCAGCGGCCCGGGAGCGACGGCGAGACCGGTCTGCAGCGCCGAGAAGCCCCACACGTCCTGGGCCCACAGCACGATCGACAGCAGCATCCCACCGAATGCGATCGAGAACAGCGTCGCCACAAACGTCGCGCCGGTGTAGGCACGTGCCCGGAACAGGCTCGGCGGGACCAGCGGGTGCTCGTGGTGCAGGCAGCGGACGGCGAAGATCGCGAGCGACAGCGCCGACCCAGCGAGCGCCACAATCGTCGCAGTCGAGCCCCACCCCCACGTGTGGCCCTCGACGAGCGCCAGCGTCAGCGCCCCGACCCCGCCGGTCACCAACAGCGCTCCGAGCGCATCGGGCCGGGGCCCGCGATGGCCGGGCACCTCGGGCAGCCATCGCCGTCCGGCGACCAGCGCCACCGCCGCGATCGGAATGTTGACGAGGAATACCCAGCGCCAGTTCGCCGCCACCAGCAAGCCGCCGATCACCGGCCCAAGCGCGGCCGCGAGGCCGCCGACCGCTGTCCACGCCCGTACGGCCGAGCCGCGGCGGTCCGGCGGGCTGGTGGCGAGCACGAGGCTCAGCGAGGTCGGCGTCAGCAGCGCGGCTCCGGCCGCCTGCACGACCCGGAACGCGATCAGCATCGGCACCGACGACGCCGCTGCGCAGGCGGCCGAGGCCAGCGCGAACACCGCGATCCCGAGCAGGAAGCCATTGCGCAGGCTGTGGCGGTCGGCGAGCCGCCCGAACAGGACCAGCAGCGAGGCGTAGACGATCGCGTAGCCGCTCAGAACCCAGGACAGTGCTCCGAGATCGCGGCCTCCGAGGTCGTGCGAGATCGCCGGAAGGGCGACGTTGACGATGAACAGGTCGAGGTTGACCAGCACGATCCCGGCGCAGACGATCGCCATCACGATCGCGCGCGGACTCGTGAGTCCCCCGGGGGTGGGTCCCCCGGGGGAGGGTCCCGCGGGTAAGGGTTCCCCGGGGGAGGACAGAGGCTGACTCGGGTTTGGCATAGTCAGACACCCTAGCAAAGCTGACTTTGGTTCACCGTACCCAGCGCGATATAATTCATCCATGACAATTCGAATGACGGGCAGGCTCGAGCCGCGAGCAGGCTGGACGGCCGAGCGCTGCTCGATTGCCAAGGCGCTCGACTACGTCGGCGCGCGCTCGACGGTGCTGATCCTGCGCGAGGCCTTCTACGGGACGACACGCTTCGACGACTTCGCCGAGCGCGTCGGGATCAGTGAATCGGTCGCCGCCGAGCGGCTCCATGGCCTCGTCGACGAGGAGCTGCTCGAGCGCCGCGCATATCGCGAGCCGGGCCAACGGACCCGCTCGGAGTACCGGCTGACCCGCAAGGGCGCCGAGTTGCTGCCTGCGTTGGTCGGGCTGATGCAGTGGGGCGACCGCTGGCTGGCCGAGGACGGCGGCCGCGTCGAGCTCCGACACCACGGCTGCGGTGAGCGCGTCGAGGCCGAGCTGCGCTGCGCCGCGGGACACCGCATCAGCGACGACGAGCTCGAGCTCGCCCCCCGCTCCGAGGACTTGACGCGTTCGTCAACCTAACGGGAGAGCCGGCCACACCCCGCGACCGGCACCCAATCAGAGGAGAGTGTCATGGCGAGCTGTTCGCACCTCGATCAAGTCACCGTTCCGCGGCCGGAATCGGTGGCCGGATGCGAGGACTGCCTGCGGACCGGGGGATCGTGGGTGCACCTGCGCGTGTGCCGCAGCTGCGGTCACATCGGCTGCTGCGACTCGTCGCCCAACCGACACGCGAGCGCTCACGTTCGCGACAGCGGCCATCCGATCGTGACCTCGGCCGAGGCCGGCGAGGACTGGTCCTACTGCTACCTCGACGATGTCGCGTTCATCATCCGTGAGCCGGCATGACCGAGCCACTGGGGCCGGGCTCCAGGAGCCGGCGAATTGCAACGGCGCGTTCCGCGTCTGGACGCGGCGCGGCCTCGAGGTGAACAGATGCGCCCGGTCCGTTGACAGCTCCGCCCGTCGTACATAGGCTCCCGTGCCGGTCCGGCTTCGGGGTTGACAAGGAGGGCACAAATGGCAGGGCTGACTCGTCGGCGGATCATCAAGTACGGGATGGGAGCGGCCGCGGTCGCGGTCACACCAGAGCTGGCGCAGGCGGCGTGGCCGGGCGGCGTCGTCGGTGAGCCCGCGGCCAGCGCGGCCGCCGAGGAGCAGACCGAGCTCGTCGCACCCCGGATCCTGCGCAGCCGCCACGGCCGGCTCAGAGCGCGGCTCACCTGCGTCCCGGCGACCGTCGATATGGGTGCTCCCAAGCCGGTCCGGACGTACACCTACAACGGCGCCGTGCCGGGGCCCACGTGGGAGCTGCGCGGCGGCGACACGCTCTACGTCGACCTCCGCAATCACCTCCCCGAGCTCGAGCGCCAGCCGCCGATGACGATGGACCGCCCGCACGAGTGGACCACCACCAACCTCCACACCCACGGGCTTCACGTCTCACCCAGCGGCAACGCCGACAACATCTTCCTGAAGATCCCACCGGGTCATCGCCGGCATTACCGGATCCCGCTGCCGCACGACCACCCGGCCGGCATCTTCTGGTACCACCCGCACAACCATGGCGCGGTCACCCAGCAGGTTCGCGCCGGGATGGCCGGTTTGATCATCGTTCGAGGCGATCTCGATCGTGTCCGCGAGGTCCGCGCCGCGAAGGAGCAGGTGATGGTGCTCCAGTCGATCGAGCTCGGAGCCGATTACGAGCTGCTGGATCCGATTCCCGACCCGACCAAGGAGCAGGCGTTCTTCCCGCGCAAGAACGTGCTCTACACCGTCAACGGCAAGCTGCGGCCGAAGATCACGATGTATCCGGGCGAGGTCCAACGCTGGCGACTGGTCAATGCCGCAGAGGGGAAGTTCATGTCGCTCGAGCTGGGGCAGCACCACCTGCACGTGCTGGCCTGGGACGGGCTTACGCTGAGCAAGCCCGACACCGTTCCGCTCGTGATGATGTCCTCCGGCAACCGCGTCGAGTTCCTCGTCAAAGCCGACAAACCGGGGACCTACGAGCTGATGCTCACCCCCGGCTCGAGCCAGAAGCCCAACATCCCGGGGATGCCCGAGTCGATTCCGCCGACGCGGTCGGAGCTGTTCTGCAACCTGATGGCCCGCGAGCCGATGTACGGACTCCAGGACCAGCCGCCCGAGCTCGAGCCGCGCTCGATCGCGACACTCCACGTCGTCGGTCACGGCCGCGAGATGCGACTCCCGCGCGCGCTGCCGGCGTTCGATCCGCCGATCCGCAAGATCGTCAAGCAGCGCAACTTCGAGTTCACCGTCACGCGGGACTCGATGGACGAGTTCGTGTTCTTCGGCATCGACGGCAAGCAGTTCAGCCTCGACAACGAGCCCTACCGGGCGAAGCTCGACACCGCGGAAGAGTGGACGCTGACCAACGCTTGTGACAACAAGCTGATGGACCACGCCCACGTGTACCACATACATGTGAATCCGTTCAAGATCACCGCGATCAATGGACGCAAGCTCGACAAGCCACTGTGGCGTGACACGTTCGTGCTGACCAAACGGTCGGGGGACTCGCTGACGTTCGAGATGAATTTCGACGATTTCACCGGTAAGTTCGTCGAGCACTGCCACGTGATCGCCCACGAGGACCTTGGAATGATGGCCGCCGTGGAGGTCGTCAGATGACGGACCTGACGAGACGCGAGGTGTTGCGCGGCGGCGCCGTCGGCGCGATCGGGCTATGGCTGCCGTTTGCCGCCGACGCGCGGTCGGCGGACTGGCACGCGCGCGTCGCCAATCACCGCGTTAGCCCGCGGGCGCTGCGAGAGCTGCGCCGGGCACTGCACGGCGATCTGCTGCTCCCGGGCGACCCCGGCTACGACGCAGCGAGCACTCCAGCGAACGCTCGCTTTGACGGCATCAAGCCGCTGGCCGTTGCCCGCTGCACCGGTGAGGACGATGTGGTCACATGCGTCAATTGGTCCCGAGCGCATGGCGTGCCGCCGACGGCGCGCGGCGGCGGTCACAGCTACGCGGGCTACTCGACGACCGAGGGCCTGCTGGTTGACCTCGGACACATCAACCACGTGACGATCGACCAGGACACCGGGGTCGGTGTGCTCGGCGGTGCGGCGCTCAACCAGAACGTGTTCGATGCGACCGTCGATACCAGCCACGTTCTGCCTGGCGGCACCTGCCTGGGTGTCGGCGTCGGCGGGCTCGTACTCGGTGGCGGCATCGGCTACAACACCCATTGGGCGGGGCTGACCAGCGACCACCTCGTCGGCTCGCGGATCGTCACCGCGGACGGGCGCGTGCGCAGAATCGACCACTCGCGCCACGAGGATCTGTTCTGGGCCTGCCGCGGTGGCGCCGGCGGCAGCTTCGGCATCAACACCCAGTGGACCTTCCAGCTCGCCAAGGTGCCGCGCAGCCACGTCGCCTTCTACCGCTTTGACTGGCGCGGCGCGGACGCGGCGGCGGCCGTTCTCGGCGCCTTCGACAAGATCCTCAAGCACGCTCCTGCAGCACTCAACGCCGTCGCCCAGGCCCAGGCCTCGCCGGTCGGCTCGGGCGGTCCGCGCGAGGCGGTCGACGTGTTCTCGCGCGGGCAGTACATCGGCGAGCTGTCGGAGCTTCGCGATCTGGTGCAGCCGCTGATCGACGCGGCAGGCCCCCCGGCCAAGACTCAGCTCGAGACGAAGACCTACTGGGACATGCAGCGGATGTTCGCGAGCGTCGAGGCCGAGCGCCATTCGTTCGGTGACATCTCGCGCTACTCGCGCGAGCCGCTGCCTGATCACGTCGTCGCGAAGGTCGCCGATCTGCTCGCCGACTGCCCGACCCGGACCAAGGACGAGAACGGCTCGATGTGGTCGCTCGGATGGGTCGGCGGCCCGGTCGTCAACGCCGTCGGACGCCGCGACACGGCGTATGTCCACCGCGACATGCTGACGATGCTGCGCGCCACGCCGGTGTGGAAGATCGACTCGCCGAGATCTGTGCGCAACGGGTTGATCGCGTGGACTGACCAGATGATCCGGCTGATCGCGCCATACACGCCGGCCGAGAGCTACCAGAACTTCCCTAATCGCAGCATCCGGGACTGGCGGCGCGAGTACTACGCCGAGAACTACTCGCGGCTCGTCAGGGTCAAGACCAAGTACGACCCGCACGACGTGTTCCACAACGCCCAGAGCATCCCCTCCCGCCGGGCGTAGCGGGGTTCGGGGCGCCGGGGGTTCGGGCGCGGCGGGGTCGGGCGCGGCGGGGGGTCGGGGCGCGGGATTTCGGAGCCCGGCGGGGAGCTCGGAGCCCGGGATTTCGGGGCACCTAGGCCGCGGTTCCAACGTTGTTCCCCATTATCGGGAACAACGTTGGAAGCATGCTAAGAAAGCCGAGCTGCCCCCCGTCGCTGCCCACGCCCGCTCTCTCCGGAGCGGGGACGCGCGCTCTTTGGGTCGCGTGGCCACCCGGGGCGTCCGGCTGCGTGGCGACCCGGGGCGTCCGGCTGCCTGGCGCCCCGAGGCGTCCGGGCCGGTGCTCAGCCGACGGTTGCCGACTTACCGATCACGTGGCCGTTGGCGTCGAGCGCCTTGACCCGGAACACGGTGTAGCCCGACGGGACCGCGATCGCCGTCTCGAACCCTGACTTGGCGACGGACGCGACCGGCTTCAGCTGGCCGGCCGAGGTGCCGGCCATCACGCGCCAGCCCTGCACCAGCGTCGAGCCGTTCCAGCTCGCGTACACGGTCGTCTTGCCGCCGGCATGCCGGACGGCGGCGCGCGGCGGGTACAGCGGCTGGCCGACCCACTGCTCGAGGCTCGCGCGGTAGCTGAGGTCGGGGTGGGGGAGGATCGCGTCCATCAGCATGTGGCCGGAGCTGTTGTACTCGGAGTAGTAGGGCTGCGAGCCCCAGCCGATGAACTCGTTGCCATTGGCGAGCGGCTGCATGTTTCCCATGTACTCGGCGTCGAAGTTGCCGCGGTTGTACTCGCCGATGTACTTGGCCGTGCCGGCCGCCGGATTCAGCTTCAGCACGAGCCCGCGCGACGGCGCCGTCGGCGATACGTAGGTGCCGCCGCCCGTGATCTGGCAGCAGTGGTCATCGAACATCGAGACGATCGAGCCGGGATACATCTCGACGTCATGCTGCCACTGGAAGCCGGCCCTGGGACCGAACTTGAAACTCGAGTGCTTGCCTCCGAGCGTCCAGATCACGCGGCCGCTGTTGGCGTCAACCAGGTAGGCGGACCAGCTGTTGCGCATCGACACGAGGAAGCGGCCATTGCCGAGTACGTCGATCGAGTTGACGTGGTAGGCATCCCACGGAAAGCCGTTGGTCGGCAATGAGGCCTCGGAGTCGCCCAGCGGGATGTGCTTGAGCGCGTCCCAGGTAAACAGCAGCTTGCCCGTCTTGAGGTTGTACTCCTGGACGGCCGAGTCGATCAACGCGCCGTTGTAGGCGCCGCCGTACTTCGACAGGTCCATCGGGATGTTGCGGTTGGCTGTGACCCAGGCGTCATCGCCGCGGATCACCATCTCGTGCAGCGTCAGGATCCAGCCGCCGGTGCCCTGCAGCCGCGCGACGGTCTGGTAGTGCTGGTTGAGGACCACATCCTCGCCGCTCAGCGTCTGGCCGGCGTTGGTGATGTTGCCCTGCCACCACGACATCGCCGGCTTGCCGTTGTAGATCTGGTAGCTGAGGTTGGCCGCCGCAACGCTCTCCGGGACCGGGCGGAACCACACCGGCTGCGCCCGGTTATCGAGGATCATAGGGCCGCTCTGTCCCACCATCGGGGGCTGCGTCAGGTCGTAGAAGCTGGTCAGGAACACGTAACCGGGGGAAAGCTGGCCCTGCGGCGCGGTCGAGGTGGTGCGGACGATCGGCGGGCGCAGGCCCGGTTCGGTCACGAAGCTGTAGGCGCCGCTCGTGGAATAGGCGCCGATCGGGGCCCCGTGGTTGCCGGCCGTCGCTGCCGCGATCCCGATGAACACGGCGATCACGGCGCCGAGGGCGATCGCGGCGGGCAGCCTTCGCGGCGGCGGGTCCTGGATCGCGACCGCCTTGGGGGCCGCGATGAAAGTGACCACCATCGCGGCGCCGGTGAACCCGGCGGCGATGAAGTAGCCGACCCGGAAGCCGTCGGTGAGCGCCTGCGGGACGCCGTGGCCGACGCCGATCAGATGGGTCGTGTACTGCGTCGCGATCGTGATCAGCAACGCCAGGCCGAGTCCGCCGCCTACCTGGCGCGAGGTGTTGACGAGGCCGGACGCGAGCCCTGCCTGGCCCTGCTTGGCGCCTTGTGTGGCGGCGATCGTCGAGGGCACGATCGAGAAGCCGATGCCGGCCGCGGTCAGCAATCCCGGGACTATCACGTACACAATCGCGCTGCCGCTCGGGGCGATCCGCGTAAACAGCAGCAGCCCGACAGTCATCATGATCAGGCCGCTGCCGAGCACGGCGCGTACCCCAAATCGGCTGACGAGTCCCCCCGCTCGCTGCGCGCACAGCATGATCATGAGTGCCATCGGCAAGAACGTCAGCCCGGCGTGCAGCGGTGACAGGCCAAGCACCTGCTGGAGGTAGAGCGAGCTCAGGAACCACATCGGGAACAGCGCCGCGCTGAACAGCAGCACGATTCCGTTGGAGATCTTGAGCACCTTTGACAGATCCGGGAACGGGATCAGCGGCGCCGACGCGAACCTCGACTCGATCACCCCGAAGGCGGCCAGCAGCACGAAACCGATCAGGATCGGGACGATCGCCTCGGCCGAGCTCCAGCCGTTGGTTCCGGCCTTGACGACGCCGTACACCAGGATCATCTGCCCGATCGTCAGCGTCAGCGCCCCGGCGAGGTCGAAGCTCCTGTCATCGCTGCGGCGGCGGTCGGTGACGACCGCATACGCGATGATCGCCGCGACCAGCGCGATCGGCGGGTTGATCAGCAGCACCCATCGCCAGCTGATCGCCTGGGTGATGATCCCCCCGAACAACGTCCCGGCCGCGCCGCCGGCGCCGTTCATCGCCGCCCAGATGCCGATCGCGCGGTGAAGCTTGGGCCCCGGCGGGAACGAGGAGGTGATGATCGCCAGCGACGATGCGGCCATCAGCGCGCCGGCGAAGCCCTGCGCCGCGCGGGCGCCGATCAGCAGGCCCTGGGTCGGAGCCGCGCCGCCGGCCAGCGAGGCGAGCCCGAACAGGGCCAGCGCGGCCACGAACGTACGGCGCTGACCGAACTGGTCGGCCGCCCGGCCGCCTAGCATCAAGAAGCCGGCAAATGTGATCGCGTACGCGTCGACGACCCATTGCAGGTCCGGGTTGGTGAAACCGAGGCTCGACTGGATCGAAGGCAGCGCCACGTTGACGATGCTCAGGTCGAGGATCACCATGAACTGCGCGACGCAGCAGACGATCAGGATCCAAGTGGTTCGCGAGCTCTCTGGCGCGTCGGGCGGCCCGGCGGCGGCTGGCGCCCCCGGGGAACCGGGGGAACCGGGGGAACCGGGTCCTGCCGGCGGGCCCGCGCCAGCCGGCGCCTGGGCTCCAGCGGCCTGGCCGGCCTCGCCCGCGGGTGCCTGGCCGGCCTCGCCCGTGGGCGCTAGCCCGGCGTCGCCCGTGGGCGCCTGTGCCGCGTCACCACGACCGACCGCATCGTTGCGATCAGCCTCAGTCCGTTGAAGGTCCCCTGTACGCTCCATGGCTGTGCCGGTAGTCGCCGTCCCGGAGGGAGACGTTCTACCAGGTGCCTCCGTCGGCGGCGCTAACCTTAGCTGCTCGCGGCTGTCGCTGTAGGAAGGGGTGCAGCAACAGAGGCGGAGTCAGTTCCCTCCTCGGCACCGCGTTTGCCTTGTAATCTGAGGACGAAGCCGTTCTGCGACAAAGGAGTAGGGCTAATGAAGAAAGCGATGCTGGCGACTTTGGCCGCCGCCGTGGCACTGGCCGCGGCCGGTTGCGGAGGCAGCAGCAACAGCAGCAGCAGCACTACCTCCAACGCCGCCGCGACGACGACTACGACGAGCTCGAGCACGACCTCGGACCCGCCCAAGAAGTCTGAGAAGAAGCACAAGCACAAGAAGAAGCACCACACGAGCACGAGCACGACGACGGCCGCCGCGGCCATCGCGACTACGACCACCGCGCCGGTGACGACGACTGCGGTTCCGACCGTCGCCCAGCAGGCGCCGACCACGGCCGCCCCAGCGCCGACGACCTCGCCAAGCACAGGCAACGGCAACGGCAACGGGAACGGCAACGGCAACGGCCAGGGGAACGGCAACAACAACAAGAACGGTGGCGGTGGCGGCGTCCCCTCGCAGGGGTACTAGAGACTGCTGAGCGGCATGCGGGCACGGGCCCGCACGCCGCTCGATGCTTGCAGGGCCCGCATGCGGCCCGATGCTTGCAGGGCCCGCACGCCGCCCGATGCCTGCAAGATCGCGGTCACGCTCGCTTGACTGTCGAGCGCGACCGCGATCTCGAGATCGCGTCTAGGAAGCGGACTGGACTGCGTCCTCGCGGGTCTGCTTGACCCACTCCTGGACCGCGAGCATCGCGCCGTCGACGATCCGGACCCCGAACTCCTTGCTGTCGTTGAGGTGCGGGAACGGGGTCTCCGGCACCGGCACCTCGAGGAACTCGCAGAGCGGCTCCCAGCCGTCCGCCACCGACCACACGAGCAGGCGGTCGGCGGGCACGTTCTGCTTGACCTCGTCGTTATAGCGCTCCATTGCGCCTGCCATGTACTCGGCGGTCGTGTCCTCGCCGGTGATCAGGCCGCTCTGGCGCCAGAACTCGCGCATCATGTCCATGTAGCCATTCCACTTGGGATCGATCGTCGCCCGCGCATCCGACAGATGGCGGATCAGGACGTCGTCGTAGAACAGACCCCAGATCGTCTCGCGCATGCTCTTCGCCCAGGCGGCGCCGTCGCGCACGCTCAGCAGCACCTTGGCGTCGGGGTAGGCGTCGACCAGCTCGCGGTAGAAAAACGATCCCGGCCAGTCGACCGTCGACTCGAAGCCGTCGAAGATCTTGTCCCAATCGGGATCGCCATCGAGCGCCTGACGCCACATCGGCGCCAGATCCAGGTCGCCGAGGACGTTGACCATGTGGTAACACGGGCCGACGCCCAGCATCTCCAGCGCGACCTTCTGCGAAAGCGTTCCGGTGCGCGGTAGTCCGGCTCCAATCAACTTCATATGTCCGCTCCTTGTTGGTTGCGATCAGTGTCGAGCCGCAGCCCGGGCTCGAGGCCGGAGGCTGCTGACGGTCGGCTCGAACGGTTCTGCCAGCAGATCCAGCAGCGCGTCGACCGCGGCGGGGACCGCCACCGCGTCGGTGATCCGCAGGTCGGGCTGGCAAGGTGCCTCGTAAGGATCGTCGACTCCGGTCAAGCCTTTCAACTCCCCGGCCTGGGCGCGGGCGTACAGACCCTTCGGATCTCGCTCGACGCACACCTCCAGGGGCGTGGCGACATGGATCTCGAAGAACGGCAGCCCGCACTCGATGTGGCGCTCGCGAACCGCCTGGCGGGCCGCCGCAAACGGGGACACGACGGCCACGATCGCGATCGCGCCCGCGTCCGCGAACAGCCGCGCGACCTCGCCCACGCGCGCGACATTGCGCGCCCGGTCAGCCGCCTCGAATCCGAGATCGCCACAGATGCCGTGGCGGAGGTTGTCGCCGTCGAGCAGGTACGAGAGCCGGCCCGCGGCCACCAGTCGCTCCTCCAATGCCGCCCCGATCGTCGACTTGCCCGACGCGGGGAGCCCGGTCAGCCAGATCGTCGCGCCGGACGCGCCGAGTGCTCGCCACCGCTGCTCGCGGGAGATTCGGCCGTCCTGCCATGTCACGTTGGGGCTTGAGTCCATCAATCGGCAGGAGCTTTTCGAAAGCGTGTTTGCGCCCCGTCAGCAGGCTCAACACGTTAGACCAAGATGAGTTGCGCTCGCCCGCATCGCGCAAACGAGAGACCCAGTCACGGTCCTGGTTTCGGGCATTGTGCCCTATCGGGGCGACATAAGGCGGCGCGCGAACGGGATCAGGGCGCCCTCGCGAGCGCGCCGGCCGGTCAGACGCCCTCAGCTGCTTCGAAGCGGAGGCCCGAGCGCCTCTAGGAACGGCTCGCGCTCGAGCGCGTAGAGCAGGCAGTCGCGGGTGGCGGTCACGGTCGCGGTGCGGCGGACGTCGTGGAGCAGGGCGATCTCGCCGAAGCCGCTGCCGGGTCCCAGCGTCCGGATCTCCGAGCCTGCGACCGAAACGCGTAGCTCGCCCCTGGAAACGAGGTAGAAGCGATCGCCGATCTCGCCTTCTGTGATCACGACCGTCCCGGTGCGGGCACGCACCGGCTCGAGGTCCTTGGCCAGCGCCTCGAGCACGGGCGGCGGCAGCATCGCGAGCAGCTCGCTGCCCCGGACCAGCGCCAGCTGCGTCGTGGCGACGGCCTCGCGGTCGAGGGCCAGCAACCGCGGCACGGAAATCAGCGTCGCCACCGCGATCACCGCGGCGATGCCCCCGAGCGCCGCACTCGCCCCGCCGAGGCTGACCAACGGCGGGACCAGCAGCGAACCGATCGCGAGTCCCGCCATCGCCAGCCCCTCGAGCACCCCGAACACGCGCGCGAGCACGTGCGGGGAGGTTGCTCGGGTGAGCAGCGTCCGGCCGGCCACGTCGAGGATCCCGCGAGCCGCGCCGGCGGCGATCAGAAGCACGAACGCGGGGACGGGCGTTAGCCACGCGATCAGGATCGCGAACATCGCCGCCCACGCCATTGCCGCGGCGATCAAAGGCCGCGCAAGCGATCGGGCACCGATCAGACTGAGCGCGGCAAGCCCACCGAGCGCGCCGCCGGCACCGAACGCGGCGGTCAGATAGCCGGCGCCGGGTGGCCCCAGGCCGAGCACCTTGACTGCTAGGAACACGGCCAGGACGTCGAGTGCTCCGGTTGCAAGGTACTGCGCCGCCAGGACCAGCAGCACCGAGCGGGCGTTGACCTCCGAGCGCAGCGCCGCGAAGCCCGCGAGGATGCCCAAGTCCTCGTTCTCCTCAGCGCGCACGGTCGCGGGGTCGGAGGTCGGGCTGATCCCGGCGACGAGCAGCGCTCCGCCGCCGACGAGCACGGCGAAGAACGCGAACGCGAGACCGGGGCCGTTGAGTCCGATCAGCAACCCCGCGAGTCCGGGACCGGTCAGCACGCTCGTTCCCTCGATCCAGCTCGAGAGGGCGGTCGCCGCGGTCAGCTCGTCAGGCTGCTCGGCGACGGCCGCGACGAACGCCGCCTGCGCGGGCCGCGTGATCGTGACCGCCGACGCCGCGACGGCCGCGCAGGCGTAAGCCACCGCCGCCGGCCCGCCGGTCAGCAGAACCGCAGCGGTCGCGGCCATCGCCGCGGCCTGGATCGCGTAGCCGAGCCGCAGCGCGAACGCGCTTCCGCGGACGTCGGCGATCGTCGCCGCCGGGGCTGCGACGATCGCCGCCGGGACCAGCTGGATCACCGCGACGAGGGCGGCGGCGGTCGCGCCGCCGCGCGCGAACGCGTACACGAGCATCGCGACCCAGACTCCGTACTCGGCCGTCGCGAAGGCGGCGAACGCCAGCTCTGCCCGGCGCAAGCCGCGGCTGGCGAGGACCCTCGACAGCACGGCCGCCCGCTCCCCCATGGCGCGATCCTAGCCCGTCGGCGATCACCCGCGTATCCTCTGCGGCGATGGGGGAGGATCCGCTCGCGCTCGACCGTGAGTCGATGCGCCGCTTGGGGTATCGCACCGTCGACCTGCTGGTCGATCGGATCACCGATCCCGATCCTGGACCGGTGTTGCAGCGTGCCACGCCGGCCGAGATGCGCGCGCGCATCGGCGGGCCGCCACCGGCCAAGGGCGAGCCGTTCGAGCAGGCGCTCGAACAGCTCTGGGCCGACGTGATCCCGTTCGCGAGCCGCTGCGAGGCACCGCGCTACTTCGCCTTCATCCCTGCCTCGGGCACGTGGCCGAGCGCCCTCGCCGACTTCATCGCGAGCGCGCTGAACCCGTACGTAGGCTCGTGGATGGAGGCCGCGGGCCCGAGCCAGGTCGAGCTCGAGGTCCTCCGCTGGTTCGCGGAGTGGGTCTCGTTCCCGAGCGATGCCTCGGGGATCCTCGTCAGCGGTGGGTCGCAGGCGAACATGACGGCGCTCGCATGCGCCCGCGAGGCCCGGCTTGGGACGATGACCGACGGCGCCGTCGCCTACGTCTCCGATCAGGCGCACTCATCGCTAGCCCGCGCCGCACGGATCCTCGGCTTCCAGCCCGGGCAGGTCCGCGTCCTGCCCGTCGACTCGAGCTACCGCATCCGTACGCGCCATCTCGACGAGGCGATGTCGGCGGATCGTGACGCCGGTCGGATCCCGCTGTTCGTCAACGCAGTCGCAGGCGCGACCAACACCGGCGCGATCGATCCGCTGACCGAGGTCGCCGAGATCTGCGAGCGGCACGGAGCCTGGATGCACGTCGATGCCGCCTATGGCGGCTTCTCGACCCTGACCGAACGCGGCCGGACCGCGCTCACCGGGATCGAGCGGGCTGACTCGATCACACTCGATCCTCACAAGTGGCTGTATCAGCCGTTTGAGTGCGGGTGCGTGCTGGTGCGCGACGGTCGCCTGCTCCGGGCCGCATTCGAGATCACGCCCGACTATCTGCGCGACGCACAGGTACAGAGCGAGGAGGTCAACTTCGCCGATCTCGGGATGCAGCTCTCGCGCGGCTTTCGCGCGCTGAAGATCTGGCTGTCGGTTCGCTGCTTCGGGACCGAGGCGTTCGCGGCGGCAATCGACCGGTGCCTCGACCACGCGCTCGCCGCCCAGACCCGGATCGAGTGCGATGGCGAGCTGGAGCTCCTCAGCCCAGCCTCGCTCGGGATCGTGTGCTTCCGCCGGCATCCGCCGGGATTCGACGACGAGGACGCGCTCGACGCACTCAACGCCGAACTGATCGCGCGCTACGCGGACACCGGTGAAGGGCTTGTGTCATCAACGCGGCTGCGCGGGGCCTACTCGGTGCGACTCTGCATCCTCAACCACGCCACCACGCGCGCCGACGTCGAGGGAGTGCTCGATTGGTTCGCCCAGGCTCCCGTCGGTGGCGGCGCTCCAGGCGCCACGCCCGCGCCGGTGCTCGAGCGCGAGCCCTCGGTCGGCGCCGCGCTGCGGGCGGCGGTCCGCGACCCGGAGCCGACACCCGACGCCGATCGCGTCGCAGCCGCCGAGCTGCGTGCAGTGCCGTTGTTCGAGGGGCTCGACGACGAGGCGCTCGCGCTCGTGCAGTCGATGTCGACGGCGCTCACCGCCGCCGACGGCGAGCGCATCGTCGAGCAGTGGGCGACCGGACGCGACTTCTACGTGGTTCTCGAAGGCCGCGCCGATGTCGACCGCGACGGAGCACGCGTCGATCTGCTCGAGCGCGGCGACTTCTTCGGGGAGTTCGCTGCGCTCGAATGGGGCGCCGGTTTCTCCTATCCCCGGCTGGCGACGATCACCGCTCGGGGCCCGGTCAGGCTGGCAATGTTCAGCGCCGAGCGCCTGGCCTGGCTGATTGCCCGCCTACCCACTCTGGAACGGGGCATCACGCAGGTCAGGCGGGCGCGGCTCGCGCGGGCGTCGGGCGGCGACGAGCCCACGCGGGGAAGCTAGGGCACTAGAGCGTCACAACGCGGTCGACCAGATCGAGTCCCTCGCTGCGATGCGTTATCAGCAGCACGGTCTGTGCCTGTGCAGCCTCGAACACGTCGTGGACGAGCGCACTCGCCGTCGCCGGATCGAGATGGGCGGTTGGTTCGTCGAGCACCAGCACGGGCGCCTCGGCGAGCAGGGCGCGCGCCAACACGATCCGCTGCCGCTGACCGCCGGACAGCTCGCGACCCTCCTCGCCGACCAGCGTCTGCAGCCCGTCCGGCAGGCGGCTGACCCAGTCCCAGATCCGGGCCCGCGTCAGCGCCCGCTCGATCTCCAGCTCGCTTGCGTCAGGCCGTCCGAGGCGGATGTTGTCGCGGATGCTGGCGGTGAACAGGTGCGAGTCCTGGCCGGCGATCGCGATCGCGTGGCGGATGTCCCGCAGGCGGTAATCGCGCAGATCGCGCTCGGCGAGCGTGACCCTTCCGTGCACCGGATCGAGGAACCGAAGCAGGAGGTTCGTGACCGTCGTCTTGCCGGCGCCGCTGGGCCCAACGAGCGCGACACGCTCGCCCGGCTCGAGTCGCAGGCTGATGCCGTCGAGGACCAGCCCCTGGCTGCGGGGATACCTGGCGCTGACGCCCTCGAGCGCAACCGCGAAGGGCCAAACCGGCGCCGGCGCCGGATCTGCAGGGTCGCGGATCGACGCGGCCTGGTCGGTCAGCTCGAGCAACCGGCGGCCGGCGGCCAGCGTTGCCGAGAGCTCGCGCGCGGCCCCGGCCAGCGGCGCAACCGCCTCGAACGAGGCCAGCCCCAGCAACGCCACCAGCGCGATCAGCACACGGTTGAGGTGACCGTTGCCCGACGCCGTGACCGCGACCGCGAGCACGCCGCCCACGGTCAACCCCGTCACGAGCACGCCAAGGCCGTCGCCGATGCCGGCGGCGAGCGCGTCGCGGCGAGCGAGCGCGACAAGCGAGCGGTCGGCATCGCCGACCCGCGCGAGCGCGGCTCCGTCAGCACCGAACGCGACGATCTCGGGAGCCCCGCGAATCACCTCGATCAGCTCGGCCGACAGCTCCCCTCGCGCCGGCGCCTGCCGCCGGCCCGCGCGCGCCCCAAGCGCCCCGGCCGCGGCCGGTACAACGATCCCCCCGACCAGCAGGCCGCCGGCCAGCACCAGGGCAGCGACCGGAAGGAACGCCGCCAGCACGCCTACCGACAGGCCGCCGGCGAGCAGCGCCACGATCGGCGGGCCGAGCCCGCGCAGGTAGAGGTTCTGCAGCGCGTCGACGTCGGCGACCATGCGCGAGAGCAGATCGCCCTGGCGGTAGCAGTCGAGCTGCGCCGGGGCGAGTGGCTCGATCCGTTCGTAGAACGTCTGCCGCACGCGGCCGAGCACGCGCAACGCGAGGTCGTGCGAGCTGAGGCGCTCGAGGTACCGGATCACCGGCCGGCCGAGGCCGAACGCCCGCACGCCCACGATCGCGATCGTCAGCGACAGGACCGGCGGCTGCTCGGCCGCGCGCGAGATCAGGTATCCGGCGGTCGCCATCAACCCGACCCCGAACACGACCGTCAGCGCGCCGAGCACGGCGGCGAGGGCCAGACGCCCGCGCGGCGCGGGCGCGAGCCTCAGCAGCGGCCGCAGCGTCCCGCGGATCTCAGCCGTCTCGCCGTTCATGCGGCCTGCACCTTCGCCTCTGCGACGGTGTCGCCCCGGGCGAGGCGAACGACGCGATCGGCCTGCTCGACCAGTTCGGGACGGTGCGCGATCACCAGCATCGTGCGCCCGCGCCCGAGGCGCTTGACGGCCGCCGAGACCAGCGCCACGTTGGCGGGGTCGAGATCGGCTGTCGGCTCGTCGAGGATCACGAGCGGTGCGTCTCTGAGGAACGCCCGCGCGAGCCCGATCCGGCGGCGCTGCCCAGGCGAGAGGCTCCGCTCGCCGTCGCCGATCAGCGTCGCGTAACCGTCGGGCAGGGCCGTGATGAACTCGTCGGCCCCCGCGAGCGCAGCGGCCCGCATCACCTGCTCGTCGCTCGCCGCCGGCTCGCCGAGAGCAATATTCGCCGCCGCGCTGCCGCGGAACAGCGTTGGATGCTGCGGCACCCAGGCCACCGACTGGCGCCATTGCACGAGATCGCAGGCCGCGAGGTCGACATCGCCGACCGAGATCCGACCGGCTGTCGGCTCGAGCAGCCCCAGCAGCAGCGCCGCGACCGTGCTCTTGCCGGCGCCGCTCTCGCCGACCAGCGCGACCGCCTCGCCGGGCGAGAGCTCGAGGTCGAGGCCGTCGAGCACGATCGCGCTCCTGGCCGGGTAAGAGAACGAAACCCGCTCGAGGCGGATCGGGACCTCGGCCGGGTTTGGTGCCGGCCGCGACCCGCCGGCCGGTGCGGCAGCGGGTTCGTCGAGCAGATCGAGCATTCGCTGTGCGATCGCGAGCCCATCGGCGCTGGCGTGAAACTCGGCGCCGAGCCGCCGGAACGGCAGATACAGCTCAGGCGCGAGCACCAGTACCGTCAGGCCGTCCTGCAGCCCGAGGCTGCCGCTGACGAGCCGCAATCCCGCCGAGACCGCGACCAGCGCGACCCCGAGCGTCGCCGCCAGCTCGAGCACCGAGCCCGATAGGAAGCTGACCTTCAGCGTCTGCATCGTCGTCACCCGGTATCGCTCGCTGACCTCGCCGATCGAGACCGCCTGGTCGGTCGCCCGTCCAAACGCCCGCAGCGTCGGCAGACCCCGCACGACGTCGAGGAAGTGACTCGAGAGCTGACGCAGGGCGTCCCAGCGCTCGCGCGTCTTCTCCTCGGTGTAGCGTCCGATCAACCACATGAAGACGGGCACGAGCGGCAGCGTCAACAGCATGATCAGCGCCGACTCGAGATCGATTACGGCGACCCACGCGATAACCACGAGCGGCACCGCCGATGACAGCACGACCTGGGGGAGATAGCGCGCGAAGTAGCCCTCAAGCGCCTCGACTCCCTGGACGCCGACGGCGGCGAGCTCCGCTCCCGTGGTGCCGTCGACCGCGATCGGCTGGGTGGCGAGCCGCCGGCGCACGAGCTCGAGCCGAAGTGCCGACAGCACGCTCCACGCCGCCCGGCGCCCCGCGATCTCCATCCCCCAGGCGAACGCGCCTCGCAGCGCGAACGCGAGCAACAGCGCGCCGAGGTCGGGCCACAGCGCCGACAGCTTGGTCCCGTCGAAGGCGCGCGCGACGATCCGGGCGAGCAGCGTCGCCTGCGCCAGGACGGTAACCGCGGTGAGGACGCCGAGCACGACGTCGAGCATGAGCAGCGGGCGCGCCGAGCTCGCGCGGCGGAGCAGGCGCGGATCTAGGGCGCGCACGAACCTAGCTTGAGCCGGCGGCGGCGCCCGCGCCTGTGCCGGCACTCGCCGGCTGCGAGCCGGACTGCTCCCCGGACGCAGCCGGGGGTTCGCTTATGCGGCGGCGGAAGACGTAGAACGACCAGCCCTGGTACAGCAGCACGATCGGGAAGAAGATAACCGCGACGATCGTCATCACGACCAGCGCGTAGTGGCCGGCGGCGGCGTTGTTGACGGTCAGGTTGAAGGCGCTGCTGGTGCTCGAGACCATCACGCGCGGGTACAGCGAGATGAACAGCTGCCCGATGCACGCCGCGATGCCGAACGCGGAGGATGCGAAGGCCCATCCGTCTTGGTCGGTGCTGGCTAGCCGTTGGGCGGCGATCACGGCGATCACGCCAAAGATCTGAGTCGTCTCGGGCACGGTCCCGCCGCCGATCACGACCAGCGTCCAGATCACCCAGGCGATGTTGATGACGATCGCGATCAGGCCGATCGTGCGCGCGAACGCCCGCGCCCGATCGCGGATCTCGCCGGTCGTCCGCAGCGCCAGGAAGGTCGACCCGTGCAGCAGGCACAACGTCAGCAGCGTGATCCCGGTCATCAGCCCGTAGCCGGTCAGCAGGTCGAAGAAGTCGCCGGTGTACTCGTGCTGGTGGTTGATCGGCAACCCGTGCAGCAGATCGCCGAGGCCGACGCCGATCAGCAGCGGGATCAGCGCGCTGCCGATCGTCAGCGCCCACGTCCAACCGTTGCGCCACCGCTCGCTGTCGCGCTTACCGCGGTACTCGAACGAGACGCCCCGCGCGAACAGCGCCAGCAGCACGACCACGAGCGCCAGGTACAGCGCCGAGAACATCGTCGCGTACCACCCGGGGAAGGCCGCGAACAGCGATGCCCCGGCGACGATCAGCCAGACCTCGTTGCCATCCCACCAGGGCCCGATCGTGTTGATCGCGACGCGTCTGCCTGCCTCGGTCTTGCCGATCCAGATGTGCAGCGCGCCGACTCCGAAGTCGAATCCCTCGAGCACGAAGAACCCGATCCAGAAAACGACGATGATGATGAACCAGATCGTGTGAAGCTGCATGAATCAGTAGGTCAGAGCTGGGACGGCGCTGCCGCCACCGGTGTCGCTTGGCTCGGCCGCCTCGCGGTCGGCGTCGGCTAGCCCGTGGCGGGAGTAGCGGAGCATCAGCACGGCGTCGGCCGTGCCGAGCACGATGTAGGCGAGGATCAGCACGATCAGGCTGATCCAGATCTCGGTCGAGCTGACCGAGGGGGAGTTGGCGTTGATGGTCTTCTGCAGGCCCTGGACGATCCATGGCTGCCGGCCGCTCTCGGTCAGCAGCCAGCCGGCCGTGTTCATGAAGAACGGCGTCACCACCGCCCAGACCGACAAGGTCAGGAACAGCTTCGAGCTGCGCAGCTTGCCCCGGTTCAGCAGCCAGCCACCCCAAAGCGCCAGCAGCAGGATCGCCGAGGCGAGGTAGGCCATGACCCGCATCGACCAGTACTGGATGAACACGTCGGGCACGTAGTTGCCGGGCCCATACCGCGCCTGGTACTGCGCCTGGAGCTGATTCAACCCGGTCACCGGTCCGTTCCAGGTGCCGGTCGCCAGGATCGATAACAAGTGCGGGATCGGGATGATCTGTGAGGGGGTCTGGTCGTTGGCGCCACCGCCAATCTGGAAGGCCGAGAACGAGCACGGCTTGCAGCTGTTCCATTGCCCCTCGGCGGCGGCGATCTTCATCGGCTGGTAATGGTTTTCGACCACCCCCAGCTGGTTGCCGACCGACATCTGGATCACGATCGTCGGGATCAGCACGATCAGCGCGACCTTCGCGGTGCGATGGAAGGACTCGACGTGCTGCTGTTTGCGCAGGTACCAGGCCGAGACGGCGAGCATCACCAGCGCGCCGGTGATCAGCGATGCGAGGACAACGTGCGCGTAGCCCCACACGAAGGTCGGGTTGACGAACAGCGCCCAAACGTTGTTCAGCACGGGCTGACCGGCCTTGTTCATCTTGTAGCCGACCGGGTGCTGCATCCACGAGTTGGCGATCAGGATGAACATCGCCGAGAGCATCGTGCCGATCGAGACCGCCCAGATCGTTGCCAGGTGCACGCGCTTGGGCAGCCGGTCCCAGCCGAACAGCCACAGCCCCAGGAAGGTCGACTCGAGGAAGAACGCGAGCAGGCCCTCCATCGCCAGCGGGGCCCCGAAGATGCCGCCGACGTAGCGCGAGTAGCTCGACCAGTTCATCCCGAACTCGAACTCCTGGACCAGCCCGGTGACGACCCCGATCGCGACGTTGATCAGCAGCAGCGTCCCGAAGAAGCGCGTCATCCGCTTGTAGTCGGGGTTGTCTGTGCGATACCAGGCCGTCTCGAGGATCGCGACCAGGAATGCGAGTCCGATCGTCACCGGGACGAAGATGAAGTGATAGATGCTGGTGGTCGCGAACTGCCAGCGGGCGAGGTCGTTGGCCATCGATCAGCTCGCGCTCGTCGGTGGGCTTGTTTTGAGCTGCCGCTCGACGCCTGCCAACTCCGTCTCCATCACCCGGTTCTGGTTATCACCTAGTCCGGCTGAAATCCACGTCGTGATCACGGTCAGTCGCCGACCGCCCACGCCGCCGAGATAGTACAGGTGGACCGTGAGGTACATGAGGAACGCAATCAGACCGGACAGCCTGCGGCCACGGACCTCGCACACTGCGCGGCCGCGGCCGACGACCGCCAGCGCGCCCTTGTCGAAGTACTTGAACGGCCCGTCGGCGCCAGGCTTGCCGGCGCGGATCCCGGAGGCCACGTGGCGCGCCTCCTGGATTGCAGCGGTCGCCAGTCCGGGGATCGGCTTGCCGTCCTCGCCGGCGAGGACGGCAGCGTCGCCGATCACCGAGATCTCCGGATGGTCGGGGATGCTGAGGTCGGGGTTTACCTGAATCCGACCGGCCCGGTCGGTGCTCGCGCCGGTCACGCGCGCGACCACCGAGGCAATGTCGGCGGCGCGCACACCGGCCGCCCACACGACCGTTCTCGAGGCGATCCGCTCGCTGCCGTCGCCGACCTTGATCGTCACGCCCCGGGGATCGATCCCGGTGACCATCGCTCCCTCGCGCACGGTCACGCCAAGGCCGGCGAGCTCCTTGGCGGCGGTCGCCGAGGTCTTTTCGGTGAAGCTCGGGACCACACGGTCGCCCGCGTCGAGCAGGATCACCTCGGCGCTGCTGGGGTGACAGCGACGAAAGTCGCGCCGCATCGTGTGGCGAGAGAGGATCGCGAGCTGTCCGGAGATCTCGACCCCGGTCGGGCCGCCCCCGACGACGACGAACCTGAGCCACTCGTCGCGTATCGCGGGGTCGGCTTCGCGCTCGGCTTCCTCGAACGCGCCGAAGATCCGGTCGCGCAGGGCGAGCGCGTCCTGCAGCGACTTCAGTGGCGAGGAGACCTCGACCCACTGATCGTTGCCGAAATACGACGTCTGGCCGCCGCAGGCGACGATCAGGCTGTCGTAGTCGAGCCGCTCGCCGCGGTCGAGGACGACCTGGCGGTGGTCGGCGTCGACATCAGTGACGCTGGCCATCAACACCGTCGCGTTGGCCTGCTTGCGGAGCATCACCCTGATCGGGGCGGCGATCTCGCCCGCGGACAGCGCTCCGGACGCCGCCTGATACAGCAGCGGCTGGAACAGGTGGTGGTTGGTTTGATCGAGCACCGTCACGTCGACGTCGGCGCGGCGCAGCCGTGAGGCCGCCTCGACCCCGCCGAACCCGCCGCCGATGATCACGACCCGGCGGCGGGCTGGGCCGGAGCCGTTATCCGGCATGCGCCGACTGGGACTCGGGTTTGTGGGCGGCCATGCGTTCGATCAGATGATCGCCGATGCGAAGCGCGTTGGCCATCGCCGTCAGCGCCGGGTTGACCGCGCCGATGCTCGGGAAGAAGCTCGTGTCGACGACGTACAGGTTGTCGAGCTCGTGGGCTCGGCAGTTCGGGTCGAGCACCGACGAGGCCGGGTCGGCTCCGAACCGGCACGTCCCAGCCTGGTGGGCGACGCCGGCGACCGGGATCTCGTTCTTCAGGTAGGCGTGATGGGGGAGCAGATGCCCGTGGTGCATGCCGAGATCGCCGAGCATCGACTTGAGCGTCTCGAACAGGCGATTCTTGGCGACCTCGTTGCTCGGCGTGTAGTCGATCGCCACGTTGCCGTCACGCGACAGCGTCACCCGGTTGTCCGGCAGCGGCAGGTCCTCGGTCGAGAGCCAGAAGTCGACGGCATGGCTGGCGACGTCCTCCAGCGACCAGGTCGGCGCGAATCTCGTCTCGCCCGGTTTCTCGCCCCGGAACATCGGCGCCTGGGACTTGCCAACCATCTGGATGTTCCCGAGCGGGAACTCGAAGTCAGGGCCCGAGAAGTAGAAGTCGTTGATGCCGAGCGTCTTCTGGAAGACGGTCGGATTCTCCTCCAGGGAGAGTGCGAGCACCGCCTGGCTGTTGTGGAACATGTAATTGCGGCCGACCTGGTCCGAGCCGTTCGCGAGGCCGGCCGGATGGCGGTCGTTGGCCGACGCGAGCAGCAGCTTGGCGCTGTTGGCCGCGCCGCAGGAGACAACGACGAGGTCGCTTTCGAACGTCTCGCGCTGCCCGTCGCGCTCGACCTCGACGCCGGTCACGGCTGTGCCGGCGTCGTTGCAGCTCAGGCGAACGGCCCTCGCGCCCGTCAGCAACGTCACGTTCTGATGCTCGATCGCCGGCCGCACGGCGATCACCTCGGCGTCCGACTTGGCGTGCACCAGGCATGGGAAGCCGTCGCAGTTCTGGCATCGAACGCACTTGCTGAACGGCATGTTGCCCTCGTTCAACTGCACCCCACATGGGGCGTGGAACGGATGCAGCCCGGCTGCCGCGAGGTCATCTGACAGCTGCTGGATGCGGGGCTCGTGCGACAGCGCTGGGAACGGATATGGCGCGCTCGAGGGCGGCTCGGTCGGATCCTCGCCGCGAGCGCCGTGGACCTGGTAGAGCTGCTCGGCCTGCGTGTAGTAAGGCTCCATCTGGTCATAGGAGATCGGCCATGCCGGCGACAGCCCGTCCTGGTGGCGCAGCTCGCCGAAGTCCTCCTTGCGAAGCCGGTACAGCGCTGCCCCGTACAGCTTCGTCGCGCCGCCGACGAAGTAGTGCACCTGCGGCTGGAACGGAGAGCCGTCCGCGTAGTGCCAGGTGTCGGGCGAGTTGTACCGGCCGTCGACGAACACATCTTGGGCGAGCCAGTTCTGCGGCTCGCGCGTGAGCCAGTCACCGCGTTCGAGCAGCAGGATCCGCTTACCGGTCGGGGCGAGGTGATGGACGAGCGTGCCGCCGCCGGCGCCGCTGCCGATCACGATCACGTCATAACTGGTCATGCCGATACCCACGGTCCGCGCCAACGGCCGTGCCCGGCCAGCAGCTCGTCCGCCGCCGCCGGCCCCCATGAGTCCTTGGCGTACTCGTGCACCGGCGGCGGGTGGTCGAGCAGCGGCTGCATCACCCGCCAGCACTGCTCGACGCCGTCCTGGCGCGTGAACCGCTTGCTGTCGCCGACCATTGCCGCCAGCAGCAGGACCTCGTAGGGCGTCGGACCCTCGCCGCCCTCCTGGGCGAACTCCATGTCGAGGTTGATCGTCTCGGGCATGACGGCGCTGCCACGCTGCGCCTCGAGATGCAGGCGGATGCCGGTCGTGGGGTCGAGTCGGACGATCAGCTGATTGGGCTCGGGGTGGCGCGACAGGCCGAACCCAAGCCGCGGTGGGAGGCCCTTGAAGACGAGCCGCAACTCGGTCTGGGTGACCGGCAGACACTTCCCGGTGCGGATGAAGAACGGGACCCCCGACCAGCGCCAGTTGTCGATGTCGAGCCGGAGCGCAGCAAACGTCTCGGTCTGCGAGTCCGCCGCGACGCCGTCGATCGTGCGGTAGCCCTGATACTGGCCGCGGACGTACTGGGCCGGATCGGCCTCCGGCATCGCCCGGTAGAGCGAGACCAGCGAGTCCTTCAGCGTCTGCGCATCGCGGCCGGCCGGCGGGTCCATCGCGGCCGCGCCGACGACCTGCATCAGGTGGTTGACGACGACATCGCGCAACGCCCCGACCGGGTCGTAGAAGTGGCCCCGGTCCTCGACGCCGAAGCTCTCGGCCATCGTTATCTCGACCGAGGCCACGTGGTGCCGGCTCCAGATCGGTTCCAATATCGCGTTCGCCAGCCGCAGGTAGATGATCTCGTCGAGTCCCTTCTTGCCCAGGAAGTGGTCGATCCGGTACAGCTGGGACTCATCGAGGTACTGGTGGATCTCCGCGGCGAGCTCGCGCGCCGACTCGAGGTCATGCCCAAATGGCTTCTCGACGACGACGCGCCCGGTCTTCGTCAACCCGGCCTGCGACAGGCCCTTGATCACGGTGCCGAACAGAAACGGCGGAATCTCGAGGTAGAAGACCGGACACTGGGCCTCGCCGATCGCGCGCGTGACCTTCTCGAACGTCGCGGCATCGCCGAAGTCGCCGCTGACGTACGACATCCGCGCCGCCAGCCGGTCGAATACCGCGCCGTCGATCTTCTCGCCGCACTGCTCGATCGCCGCGCGCGCGTGACTACGCAGGTCGTCAGCCGACCAATCGTTGACCGCGACGCCGACGATCGGGCACTTCAACAGTCCTCGCCGCTCCAGCCGGTAGAGCGAGTGGAAGGTCATTACCTTGGCCAGATCGCCCGAGATCCCGAAGATCACGAACACGTCGGCCACCTGCGATTGCCCATCCGGACCACTGGAGCCCGTCGGATGCGCGTGAGCTCCGCCTGCCGTACTCATCGCCGTCCCCTTTTGAGTGCCGTATGTATGTAGGCGGATAGTCTGGGCGCACCCGGGGATGGACATCATCCGAAGTGGGTGAAAGAGCGGTTTCGGGGACCGCGGGTGTGATCTTCGTGGAGGTTCGCGACGCTTCCGGCCGAGGACCGATCCTGACCTAGAACGGTCCTATCGTGGATCCGTCCTCGACAAAGCGAAGGGAGCGTCGATGCTCGAGCGAGACGGATACATGGCCGGAGTCCCGTGCTGGGTCGACACCAACCAGCCGGATCCGGAAGCCGCGGTGGAGTTCTACAGGGCGATCTTCGGGTGGGAGTTCGAGGACGTGATGCCACCGCAGGCACCCGGCAGCTATTTCATCGCCCGGCTGAAGGGAGGCGACGTCGCCGCGGTTGGGTCGCAGCCCGAGGGCGCGCCCGCGACGGCCGTCTGGAACACCTACGTGTGGGTGCAGAGCGCTGACGAGTCGGCCGCCAGGGCGACGGCCGCCGGGGGGAATCTCGTCAGCCCGCCGTTCGAGGTCATGAACGCAGGGAGGATGGCGGTGCTGACCGATCCGGAGGGCGCGGCCTTGTGCCTGTGGGAGGCGAAGGAGCACCGCGGCGCGAAGATCGTCAACGAACCGGGCTCGCTCAACTTCAACGGCCTGAACACGCGCGACCCGGACCGTGCCCGGTCGTTCTACGGGTCGCTGTTCGGATGGGAGACACTCGCCCTCCAGCCCGGGGCCGACGCCTGGCGGCTGCCCGGCTACGGCGAGTACCTCGAGCAGCGTGACCCGGGGCTGAGCGAGCGGATGGAGCAGACCGGCGCCCCGGCCGGGTTCGCCGACGTCGTCGCGACGCTGAACCCGATCGGTGCCGATCAGCCACTTCTTCCCGCGCACTGGAGCGTGACGTTCGCCGTCGAGGATCCGGATGTAATCGCCGCGACGGCGGCGCGCCTCGGCGGGAAAGTGGTGGTGGAGCCATTCGATGCGCCGTGGGTGCGGATGACTGTGATCACCGATCCGCAGGGTGCGACCTTCACCGCAAGCAAGTTCGTCCCCGAGAACCGAGATGTGCGTGCGGGCTGAACGGTGGCGGTCTCAAGCGCCGCCCGAGACGGGCTACGGCGTCAGGGACACACGCCCAGTCGACAGATACCCCAGCGCCATCGTCAGCCACCTCGGGGCCTGGCTGCGCCACAACGTGCTGGTGTGACCGCCACGATAGGTTCGGAACACGTGAGGGATTCCGGCCCTGCGCAGCGAGGCGTCGAACGCCTGGTTGGTGTCGGCGAAACGATCGTCGGCCTGTCCCACATAGAAGGCGATCAGAGAGGGCCAGCGGGCGAGGGATCTCAGAAGTGCGCTGCCTCTGGGAACGGTCGCCGCTTGCTGGGCCTGGGGCGACGAAAACCTCAGGACGTCGTATCCGCTCGGATTGGTGGCGGCGAAGTATCCGCTCCAGGACTCAACCGCGGCGAATGTCGCGAGGTGCCGCAGTCCGATGTTCAGAGCGCCGTAGCCGCCCGCTGAGAGCCCGATCAGCGCTCGTCCGCGGCGATTGGCGATCGTGTGAAAGCGGCGATCGACGCACGTGGTCAGGTCGTGCGTGATCGCCGACGGCCAATTCTCGCTCGCAGACCAATCGAGGTACTCCCGATCGCTGCCCGAGGCGCGTGCGCCCTGGGGTGCGACGACGATTGCATGCTGGCCCGCTGACACGAGGCTCTGGGCGACAAAGCCGTTCTGGGTGTAGGACTGCGTCGTCGCCGGCAGGCCGTGGAGAAAGTAGAGAACCGCGTAGCGCGGACCGTGGGAGCTGTAACCCGGCGGCAGGTAGACCTGAGCGGGGAGCTTCCCGCCGAGGGCGGCGGAGCGGCAGGTGAGCGACAGCGTCCGAATGGAAGCAGCGACCTGCGCGGGACGGCTGCGGTGTGAGCGCGCACCGGCGGCACGGAAAACGACGGCTCCGACCGCAACGAGCGCGATCAGCACGGCCACGGTTCCCAACTGGCCGCGCGCGATTGCCCTCGGTCGCACTCGAGCGTCACAAGTCGTTCTGGGCTCGGTGGAAGCGAGGGCGATATCGCGACGCGAGCCACCGCGCCGCTGGCTCTCGTTGCGAGGCCCGCACCGCAAGCGCCTTCGCCGCCAGGCACCCGGCGATCAGCAGCAGTCCTTCCACCCACGGCCCGGCTGCAGGCAATCGGCTGGCGAGGACCGAGCCGAGGCGCAGATTGTGAGCCAGTGCGTATGACGCATCGGACTCGAACAGGAGCAGCGCGACGGCGAGGACTCCGGTCAGGCTGATCATCTGCCACCGCAGCCGGATCAGCACCTCGCCGAGAGCCACGCCGGCCAGGAGGCCGGCAACGAGAACGCGGCCCAAGGGCTGGGCGTCGAATCCCGCCAACTGCAGCAACGGCAGCGCATCCTTGACCCGCGGGCCGCCGGCGAACCAGCCCAACCCGCGGAGCCCGTAGACCAGACCGATCGTGACCACGGATGCCGCGAGCACTGCGACCGCGGCGAGCATCAGTGTCCCAGCGCCGCGCGCAACACCTATTGACCGATGGGCGAGGCCGAGAGACGACCTGGAGTGCGGAGGCTCACTTGGCTTCTCAGGAGCCGTGTCCTGGTCGACCAGCCGCTGCTGAGCAGCCGCGAGTGGGCCAACGCTGATCAGGACGAGGGCGATCGCCAGGGCGTGCAGAACGGTCGCAGCAGGGACCGTCCCGAGCGACTCGCCAAATGCCGCAACGCCGAGAGTCGCAGCCGTGATCGCGCTGAACGCGTTCATCAGCGTCAGCGGTCGGACCGCATCGCCCCTGCGCAGCGCCGTCTGGAAAGAGAGGAAGCCGGCAAACGTGCAGAGGGCGACGAGGATCGCCCAACCCACCGTCGAGCCGGCCGGGTGACGATCGTGCAGGCCCACCGCGACGGCTTTGATCGCTGCGTCGCCCGCGCCGTACAGCAGGCCCGCGACGACCGCCAGGCACAGCGCGCCCGCTCCCGGGGCGAGCACAGTCGCGACCAGAATTGCAGCGAGAATGCCGCCGATCAGCGCGCCCGGGTACAGATGGCCGTGGCCGGCGGCAAAGCCGATCGGGAGCGACGCGAGGCAAATCGCGATGACGGCAATCGCCGCAAGCTGGGTTCTGCCGACGCGGTGTCCGAACAGCCGGGCGACAACCGGTACCGAAATGGCGAGGCTGCCCGCGCTGAAGGCCAGCACCAGCGTGAGTGGAGCCAGCGCGATCGCGGCGATCTGACCAAGGAAGCCGAGCCAGCCGACCCCCTGGCCGACCAGCCAGGAGCGATCGCGGGCGACGCTCACGAGACTCGCCCCTCGATGCGAGTGCCCTCGATGCTGCAGCACGAAGCCGAGATTGATGAGCGCCGCCGAAACCAGCGCCAGCAGCAGCGCTCCGAGGAGGACCAGCTCCGAAGGATGTGGCCGGTGTCGCGCGACCGCCAGCGCGCCGTGGGCAGAGGTCGAGGACGGTAGCCCCGTCAACGGAGCGAGACGCGACGACCTGTGCAGTTGCGCGTCCATGGGATGGCTCGAACGCGCATGGGTCATGTCGTAGGAGGCGAGGTCGAGCATCTGGTTCAGATGCGGAATCCAGACCGACCAATCGTGTCCCCCTCGGTAGGCGCGGTACTGCACGTGCGCGCCGTAGTGGCGCAGGAGGTCGACCATCGGTTGCTGTTGGCTGTAGGCCGGGTCATGGCGACCAACGAATATGTAGGCGCGGATTGGATCGGTGGTGAGGGTGGGGCCGAGGTGCCTGATGTAGTCGAGGGGGCTGTTGTAGGCGAGGCTGGCGCGGCTGGCGTGGGCAAACACGCCGGTCTTGGTCTCGATGAAGTAGCCGGACCAGGACTGCACGCTGCCGAAGTCGTTCAGGTGGTGCAGGGCGATGTTGACGGCCCCGTAGGCGCCGGCTGAGCAGCCCGCGATCACGCGGTCTTGGCGGTGGGGCTTGGTCGCGAAGCGATGGTCGACGTCGTGCATGACGTCGATCACGTAGCTCTCGTAGGCACCCGACGGCGTGTTCGCCCACTCCGAATCCGAGAAAGGACTGCCGCCCATCTCACCGTCCGGGTAGACGAGGATCATCGGGCGGGCTCGGTGCAGGCTGACCTGGTTGTCGAGCCGGATATCCATGCTGGAGATCGACAGGAAGTGCTGTGGATCACCCGGCATCCCGTGCAGCAGGTAGTAGACGGGGTAGCGCCGGCCCCCGCCATACCCGGGCGGCAGATAGACCAGGTAGTCGGCGCGGCGATGAAGCGCGACGGAGTAGAAGCGGACTGTCAGCAGCTTGCCCCGTCCGGCGTGCGGCAGCTGTGCGGGGGTCGCGAAGCCGCGATGAAGGTCGTAATTGAGACCGTAGCTGTAGGCGCCGGCGATCCCGGCCACGACTGCGCCGGCCGCCGCCAACACGGCGGCGGCCCACAGGAGCTTCTTCCTCATCCGATGAGTCCCTCCTCGAGCGGCGTGGATGGGGGCCAGAACGGGGCCTCGGCGTCGCGTCCGGCGCGCCTCGTCGTCCCCTCCGGTACGTAGCCCTCCGCCTGCAGGACTCGCAGCACCGACCGTGGCAGGCCGGCCCGTGATTCATAGATCAGGTAGCGCGGCCGCCACAGCGGCAGGAACTTCTCGTTGAACAGGACCAGGCGGTCCATCTGAAACCGCCCTTTGAGGACTTTGATCAGCATCGCGGTGAGCCCCCGCGAAAGCCAACCGAGCGAGTGCCGCTCGCGAACCAGATGGCCGAGACCGGCGTAATTGAGACTCACCTCACAGACCCCCCGCGCGCGTGCGAAGTCGACCGCGTGGCAGACGAGCGCCTCGTTGAGTCCGTTCGGTGTCTCCCCGATCCGGCGCATCGTGTCGAGCGACAGGTTGCGTCTGTGCGAGATGAAGCGCATCACCGCCTGAAGCCGGCCATCTGGGGACCAGGCAAGGGCGTAGACATCGTCGGGGCCGACCCCGGGTTCGAACTCGCCCATGCTCATCGCGAATCCGAGCAGCCGGTCACGCCTGTCCCGCCACGCGGTTTCGACGCCGTCGATCTCCGCTTCGAGCTCGCGCTCGATGTCGCGTCCATCGCGGACCTCGATCCGCCAGCCGCGCCGCTGCACACGGTGCACCGACTGGCGCAGCTTCCGAACCCGGCGCCCCTCGAGGGTAAAGGTGGCGGGGCCCACGATTGCCTCTTCGCCAACCTGCAGGAGTCGGAGGCCGGCGGCGCGATAGGTCTCGAGGTGTCGCTCGGAGGCACCGTAGACGGTGGTGCGGAGGCCTGCTCGGCGCGCGCGCTGCAGCAGTCCTCTGAACGCGGCGGCGGCCGCGACGTCGGGTCCGACGGGATCGCCCGAAACGACCACGGTGTCGCCCACGACCCGGTAGGCCACGACGCCGTCGCCCGCGAATTCGAAGCTCTTGTCGGGTCGCAGGATGAACGGAGCGAGCGAGTCCTCACCGTGCTCGGCGACGATGCTCCGAGCGCGCATGAGCGATCGCGACGAGCGGCTGTCGTCGATCATCGCCGCGCGACGGAGCGATCGGGCGGCCAACAGAGAACAGACCAGCGCTCCGCCGACCAGCACGTCGATCACCATCGGCCACGGCAGGACGAGATGCTCGGTGGCAGTGGCGATCGTCGCTGAACCGTGCGTGCGCTGCAGGGCGCGCGCGGCGTGAATGACCGACCGCGCCGGGGCGAAGAGCCCGACGGCAGCGACCAACGCCCATCCAAGCGCTGCGAAGCCGAGGACCATCGGCTCCGACCGGGTGCGTGGCGCTGACGTGCGGGTCGACCGATAGGTACGCGCGATCCGGTGCGCCGGGAGGGAGGCCACGATCGCGACGGCCATGCCGATCGCGGTCACCTTCGGGCCGCTGAGCAGGAGGGCGATCAGGACAACCGCGATGCCGAGACACAGTCCAGCAGAACGGCGGTCCAGTCCGCGGGTCATCGACAACCGTACGGTGCATCCGTTGAGAGCATCGCCGGATGGTCGATCGGGTTGATGAGAGGCCGGTGAAGGGTTCAGATCAAAGGCGTCGCCGAAGGTCTATTCGTCGATCTCGAGGAAGTCGCGGACGATCGTCACACCGGGGCCAGTGGAGATCGAGGTGCAGCTCGCTGAACGAGGGCACGCCGACCTCCAGATCGCTCACGCGACGCGGACGGCCAGCTTGCCCTGGACGTGAGTGGCGCCGAGAGCCACGAGAGCGTCGGGGGCCTGGGCAAGCTCGTAGGTCCGCTGGATCGGGACGCGCAGCCCGCCCTCGGCCAGCAAGCGGCCGAGTCGCCGCAGGTTCTCCGGGCTCGGCCCGGCCATCACGTTGGTCCGCCCCCACGCGATGCGCCACCTGCGCGCCGCCCATGCCGCAAGCGGCCTGTCACCGCGGCAGTTCCACCTACTCGGACTGCTGCACGACCGCGGCCCGATGACCCAGCGCGAGCTCGGCAACGTCATCGACGTGGATCCGAGCATCCTCGTGACGCTGCTCAACCCGCTCGAAGCCGACGGCTGCCTCTTACGCGACCGCGACCCCACCGATCGCCGCCGCCACGTCGTCAGCCTCACCCCGGCAGGCGAGCGGCAACTCGACACCGCCGCGCAAGCGCAGCGCCACGCCGAGGACGAGCTCCTCTCCGGTCTGACCGCCGCGCAGCGCGCCCAGCTCCGCGACCTGCTCCTCAACCTCCGTGACGGCCTTGCGATCGCGCAGCAAGCCGCCTGCGCTGCTGCCGACGCGCCAGAACCCGCCTGACACAGATAGCTGACACCCTCCTGGGGTCGTGACTCGCGAGGGGTTGGGCAAATTTGGGGATTGGCGTCGACAAACGCCGCGATCGGAGTACTGTCGATAAGTGGCTGGCCCTGCGGCCAGAACTCTCAGCTCAAGCCCGAATGCCACCAACGACGCTCCTCGCGTCACGAGGCGGGAGGCGGGGGTTACCGGTTTTGACTGCGGGGCCGGTGCCTGATTCCTGTCGGCGTTAGCCCACCGAGCCGATCGCCGTCTCCGGCGAAGCTCGACAGTCGTAAGGTGGGCGACGTGGAATGGCATGAAGAGGAGGTCGAGTCCCGGTACGAGGCGACGCTTGCCGTCGCGCTCGTGATCGGGCTGCAGGTCACGCTGGCGCTCGTGAGCCTTGGAGCCGGCTGGAAGCTGATTGGGCTACATGGGTGGGTCTGGCTGATCCCGGTCATTCCCGAGACGGCGCTGCTGCTGTCGCTCGCGTGGTCGGAGCCGAGGCATCGCCTCGAGCAGATGGGCGAGCGACGCACCGTCGCGCTCGCGCTCGTCGCCGTGATCACGATCGCAAACATCCTTGCGCTCGTTGCGCTGATCGCGTCGCTGCTGAGAGCGCAGGAGAAGAGCGGCGGCGAGCTGTTGCTGAAGGGCGCCACGATCTGGGGCACGAACGTGATCACGTTCGGGCTGCTGTTCTGGGAGTTCGACCGCGGCGGCCCGGTTCGCCGCCGACAGCCCGATCCGCCGCCGCGAGACTTCCAGTTCCCGCAGGATGAGAACCCGGCGCTCGCGGAATCAGGCTGGCATCCGCGACTCGCCGACTACGTGTACATCGCGTACACCAACGCAATCGCCTTCAGCCCGACCGATGCGATGCCGCTCACCCGGCGGGTGAAGATGATGATGCTGGCGGAGTCGGCGATCTCTTCACTGACGATCCTGCTGGTGGCTGCGCGAGCCGTGAACATCCTCCGCTAGTTGCAGTTCAGCCGCGGATCGCACACGCCGGAGGAGCGGGGGAGGCGTCCTCGCAAAGCACGTCTGGGTGCCCTTGGCGTCGTGTGAGTACCCTGCCGGTTGGCCGTGGCGGATCGCAAGGACCTCGAGTTCACCTACTCGCTGATCGACCGTATTTTCCGTCTGAGCCTCGGGGAGCTGGCGGATTTCAGCGGCGCCAAGTACGACGGCGATCTCTCACTGTTGCTCGAGGACGCGCAGCGGCGAAAGCACGAGTACGTCGCCGAGTGTGTCGGGATCGGACCGGGCCGTCGGCTGCTCGATCTTGGTTGTGGCTGGGGGCCGCTGCTCAACTTCGTCCGCGAGCGCGGGGGCGAGGGAGTGGGGGTGACGCTCTCCTCGGCGCAGGCGCAGTCCTGCCGTCGCCACGGCCTCGACGTCCACTTGATGGACGTCCGTGAGCTCGTTCGCGACTCGTTCAGCAGCTTCGACGCTGTTGCCAGTCTCGGCGCCTTTGAGCACTTCTGCTCGCCCGAGGACTACCGCATCGGACGCCAGGACGAGATCTACCGCGACGTCTTCGCCCGGGTGGCGAGCGTTCTCGAGGACGGTGGCCGCCTGTTCCTTCAGACGATGGTCTTCGGACGCAACATGATTCCGATCGACGCGGTCTCGATCAAAGCGACGCCGCAGTCTGATGCCTGGTATCTGGCGCTGATGCAGCACCAGTTCCCAGGCTCCTTTCTACCGTTCGGGGCACAGCAGGTGATCCGCGCCGCCGAACCGCACTTCGACCTGGTCGAGAGCTCCAGCGGCCGCCTCGACTACATCGAGACGATCAAGCAGTGGCGCGCCCGGTTCGCGAATCGCAGCTTGCGCAAGACCATGATCAAGGCCCAGCTCGTCCCCCGCTACCTCACGAGCTCCCAGTTCAGGCTGGCGTTCACCTCCGGCGTGAGCGCCAACAGCGTCTGCTTCGAGCGCGAGCTGCTCGACCACTATCGGCTCGTGTTCAAGAAACGCTAGGCGGATCGGAGGGGGCCAGCAACTTGTACTTGCGAGACGAGGCTCGAGCACGCATGCTTGCCGCCATGAACACCACAGCACGCAACCTGCCCTCACTTCTGCCGATCGACGATCTCCGCGCGCAGTTCCCCGGGCTCTCGCCCGCCGACGCCGCGCTGGACGGCGCGGCCGGCACACAAGTACCGGTCGCGGTGATCGACGCGATCGCCGGCGCATTGCGCACGGCGATGGCCAACGTCCACGGTTCCTTCGCCGCCAGCCGGCTCAGCGCGGAGGTCGTCGCTGCCGCCCGCTCGGCGATCGCCGATCTGGTCGGCGGTGTGCCCGAGGGCGTGATCCTCGGGCCGAACATGACGACCCTGACCTTTCACATGGCCGACACGCTGTCGCGGACGTGGGGCCCGGGGGACGAGGTTGTCGTCACGTCCCTTGACCACGACGCCAACGTGCGCCCGTGGCGCCTGGCTGCCGAGCGCGCCGGTGCGACGGTACGCGTCGCCGACTTCGATCTTGACACTGGCGAGTTGCCGGTCTCGGCCGTCGAGCAGGTGCTCAGCGAGCGCACAAAGCTCGTCGCCGTGACCGCGGCGTCCAACCTGATCGGCACGCGCCCGGACGTCCGGGCGATCTCCAATGCCGCGCACGCCGCTGGCGCGTTGACCTACATCGACGGTGTTCACTGCACGCCGCACGTCCCCGTTGACGTGGCCGAATTGGGGGCGGACTTCTATGCATGCTCGTCCTACAAGTTCGTCGGACCTCACATGGGTTGCGTCACCGCCGACCCCGCGCTGTTGGAAGAGCTGCGGCCGGCCAAGCTCCTACCATCCCCCGACAGCGTCCCCGAGCGCTTTGAACGTGGCACCCCACCCTTTGAGCTGCTGGCCGGCGTGTCCGCGGCCGTGGATTGGCTGGCCGACCTCACCGACGCGCAGGGCGAGCGCCGCGCGCGGCTGCTCGCCGCGTTCGCCGCGATCGAGACGCGCTTGCAAGGCCTACTCAGCCAGCTCCTGACCGGGCTCTCGGCGATCGCGGGCGTTCGGCTGCTCGGATCGCCACGACAGCGCACCTCGACCGTGTCCTTTCTGCTCGACGGCTTCACACCAGCAGAGCTCAGCAAACGCCTGGGCCAGCAGCGGATCGCGGTGTGGGACGGCGACAACTACGCCTACGAGCTGATGCGGCGCTACGGCCTCAGCGAAAGCGGCGGCGCAGTTCGCGCCAGCATCGTGCTCTACACCACCGATGCCGAGGTCGATCGGCTCGTGCAGGCCGTCGCCGGCCTCGCCGCCGAGCGCACAGCCGCCTAATGAACTCGGCGGTCGTAACGCGCCGAGGCAGCGGCCGGCGGTCCGTCTCCCAAGTACCCGAGTAGTAACCGTTCAGTCATCGGGGGCCGTGGCGGTTTGCAGGGAGATCCTCCCACGGCGGCGCTGCGGGAAGCTGTGCGGGAAGGCGAGCGCAGCGTGGCCGCGGTGGAGCTTCTGATCCGCGGCGCGAGGCGTGGGACAATCGACTAGAAGGTCCTCGTTGCAACGATTGGAAGCCACCGAATTCACAGCGAACGCTTCGCACTGGCCACAGAGGTTCGCGCTCCTTCGGGCGGGCTTTTCGCCCCCGCTGGGCCGGATGGCTACACCGAGATCACGCCCGACGACGTGGTCCAGACGTTGCACCAGCTCACCGGGTGGGCCATCGATCAGGGAGCCAGTCTCGACGGGCTGGAGGTGACGAGGCTGTCGCTGGAGGACGTCTATCTCTCGCTCATCGACACCCCGAGCGGCGACAGCAACAGCCAGCGAGCCCCGGCCGCGAAGCGGAAGCGACGCGAGCAATGAACGCGGCCGTGCTCACTCTCTCGCAGCTGCGCTATGTGAACAAGGCCTACTGGCGAAATCCAGCCTCTGCGTTCTTCGCCTTCGTTTACCCGCTCATGTTCTTAGTGATCTTCACATCGATCTTCCGCAACTCGACGGTCGAGTTCGGTGCGAAACCGATAAACGAGGCCACCTACTACGTGCCTCCAATGGCGGCATTGGCAGTGATCACCGTCTGCTTCAACAACATCGCTGTCGCGATCACGTTCCAGCGTGACGCGGGGGTGCTCAAGCGCACCAACGGGACGCCATTGCCAAGTGCATCGTTCTTTGGCGCCCGGATACTGCACGCAGTGCTCGTGTCGGTACTGCTCGTGATAATCACAGCCGCGTTCGGACACGCGTTCTACAGCGCCGTCATCCCTACCGGAGCCAGCCTAGTGCGGATGCTCGTCATGCTCGCCGTTGGCGCAGCCGCGTTCTGTGCGCTCGGGTTCGCGATCTCGTCGGTGATCCCGAACGCCGACGCCTCGCAGCCGATCGTCAACGCGATCATCCTTCCGCTGCTGTTCCTGTCTGGCATCTTCGTCCCGCTCGGGAACGACCCGCCCGGGTGGATGGTCTGGGTCGGCCGGATCTTCCCGGTCAAGCATTTTCTCGCCGGCATGCAGGCCGGGTTCCTCGGCGGCCCGTTCCACTGGACCGACGTCCTGGCAGTCGCCATCTGGGGGCTAGCCGGACTCCTGTTCGCGATCCACTTCTTCCGGTGGGAACCGCGAACCGGCTGACGGGGCCGGCAGCACGCTGCACCTCCGGGGTGCCCCAGACTACGTCAAGACCCCGAACCCGGATCGCGACTTGGTGTCCGGCAACCGAACGGGCAGCGGCCGCATCCGGTCCTGCTCCTGCAGCAGCCGCTCGGCCGGCGCCAAGGCCTGATTTCAGCCTCTGACCGAAGGGCGATCCGCGGGACCCACGCCGAACCGCTTCCGGCAGGGGCGAAAGCGACCTGCATCGGGAATCGTCCGAGGCTCGCCGTGCAACACCCACTCGGCAACGGTAAGTCCGAGCGCCGGGCTCGCGACGATTCCATGGCCGCCAAGGCCGCCAAGCGCGATGATCGTCTCGTCGTGTTCATATGGGCCAACCACGAAATCCTCGTCCTGGCTGATCGGATAGATCCCAGTCCAGCCGAACTCAAAGCCCAGCCCCTCGGCGGGCAAACGTGCGCTCGTTTCTTGAGCGACCCTTTGCCACTTCTCCCAGTCGAGCGAACGTCGATAGGCGTCGGGGTTGGCGGATCCGAGTGACTCGACGATGTCGTAGGTGTGCATGCCCGCGATCAACAGCTTCGGTCCCTCCTGCCGGAAGTAGAGACCTTCGCCCGAACCCGGGAGGTACTCCTGCACCATCGGAACGGTGTACCCGATCTCCTCTGGCAGCTTGACCTTTATCACGTCGTGGACCTGATTCACCAACGGCAGTGGTGCATCGAGAAGGTCGCCGACACGATCTGCCCAGGCGCCGGCCGCGTTGACGACGAAGTCAGACTCGAGTGAACCGTCGGCCAGCTGTAGCCGATGCCGCGAGGTCGTGCCTCTTCCAAACCCCAGCACTGAAGTCTTCTGCATGACACGCGCGCCCGCCGCCTCTGCCCGCTCGGCGTACGTGCGGCAAAGGATCGAACCGTCCAGGTGACCGTCGCGTGGGTCATACAGGGCCCCGACTACATCGTCCACGTAGAGATGCGGCACGATCTCGAGCAGGCGAGTGACATCGACCACCTCGGAAGGCGTCGCGCCAAGCTCGCGTTGCTTGTCGATGATCGTCTCGAAGACATCGAGCTGCTCTCGGGTCTTGGCGAGTCGCACATATCCGATCCGAGACAAGGGCAGGCCATTCTCTCGTTCGAGCCGATCACGAACTGTGCGAGAGATAACTCGGACTTGAAGCTGGAGATCATCGGGGCTGTTGATGTTGAAGACGCCGACCGAGAGCGAAGACGAGCCGCTGGCAAGGTGGCTACGTTCGCACACAGTTACACGGCACCCGGCCTCCGAGAGCGCAAGCGCAGCACCGAGACCTGCCGCGCCGCCGCCGATGATGGCTACATGGGGCTTGCTCACTTTCGGTCCTTTGTCATTCTCCAATCCTCATCCGGCGGGTGAACGCAGCAGCCGATCGAGTTCCTCGCCGTCGAGGAGCCGCAGCCCGACCACGAGATTCCAATCACGATGATGCTCGTAGAAGCTGCGGTTGACCTGTTCCCCACCAACCAGCGACGCAAGTGACGAGACGGCCCAGGCGACTTCCCGTACGGAGGCGACGAAGGACATTGCGGTGACCAGTCGCTGCTCTTCTCGGGTTGCGCCTGCGCCGTTGTAGTCGGAGAGGAGGTCGTTGATCTGCTCAGGTCGAAGCTGCGCCGTACAGGCAAGCGACCCGAGCTCGAACAGCGGCGACCCATATCCTGCCCAATCCCAGTCGACGAGACACAGCCTTCCTGATCCAAGAATGAAGTTCTGCGGAACAAGGTCGTTGTGCGTCAGCGCCTGGGGCAGCCCCAGGTGCGCGAGGACTTTCTCGAGCTGCCCGCAGACGTCGATCATCTGGCTCCACCGATCCGGGAACGCGCCCCGCTTCTCATCGGCTCGCCGCACATGGATGCGGATATCGTCGAACGGCGACCACGGGCGGACGTCGGCTGATGCCTGGTGCAGGGTTCTCAGCACGGTCGCCACCTTCTTTAGAACATGTCTGTCGTCGAACGCGGTAGGCCCCAGCGGTTCTCCTTCGACAAACTCGCACAGCAGGTCGCCGGAAGGGAGCGAAGATGCGAGCACGCGCGGGGCGATCCCCAGTTGGGCGGCCGCCATCTGCGCGCGCTGGGCAGAGCCGCGGTCAATGCCGAGGTTCTCGGGATGAGGGTTTGCGATTCGCAGGGCCGCCTTGACAGTTCCCCCTTCGATCGTGAAGTTGAGGTTGTTGGCCCCACCGGGCAGAGGCGAGACGTGAATCCTGCGCGCCCCCAGCACCGCCGGCGACCACGGTGCCAGAGCCTCGCGGATCAGCTTCCTCTCGTGTGGACTGACATCCGCATCGAAGCTGAGGGCCCATTGGGGCGAGGAGTTCAGCAATTGACCGCGCGAACGGGCTCGCGGCCAGAACGGCGAACGAGGTCCGGAGAAGCAAGTTCACCGGCAAGACGACGCTCGACTTTCAAAGCAATCACTGTCGCCCACTCCAGGAGCTCGCGCTCGCGCTCCTGCACCGGCACATCCCAGGCAAAGGACAATGGCACGACCGCGATGTGGTGGTTCCGGAGTGCTCCGAAATCCGTTCCCTCCCCGTCTTCGAACGGCGGCGCTGGCCCTCCGCGCTCGCCGAAGGTCAGATACCCGCGCACGCCGTTGCGCTCCACAGGCCTGAGTGCTCCGCGTTTGTAGAAACGCCGTCCTGCGCGCGTGACCTCAACATGCGCGTCGGCAATCACTACCGGAACGTTTACGTTCAGGAGAGCGCGCGGGGGCGAGGCGGTCTGGAGCATCGCGGCAGCAAACATGCTTCCCACGCGTGCGGTGAGTTCGAACACAGTTGTCGTCTGATCGACGGCGTCCAGGATGTGGAAGTGATCGGTGGACTGCTGCTGCGACACTGCAAGTCCCTGAGCGCCCAGCAGAGCCCCCTCGGAGGCGGCGGCAACGGTCCCGGAGTTCAGGTGGTCGTCGCCCAGGTTGGGCCCGTGGTTGACGCCCGAGACGACGAGCTCGGCGGCTGGCGCCAAGTCACCGAGCAGAGCCGTCCGGACGCAATCCACCGGTGATCCAGAGCAGCTGAATCGCTGCAGTCCGTACGCCTCGCCCAGTAGTTCGAGGGTTACCGGCGACCCATAGGACGCGAGACGCGCCACGCCGCTGCGGTTCTCAGCTGGGGCCACCACGATCGCATCGAGTCGCTCGGCGGCAATCGCCCGGCTGAGAGCGCGGAGCCCTTCCGCCGCGATACCGTCGTCGTTGCTGATCACGACCCGCGGGCTCTCGCGAGCCATAGTGCACCCATCCCGGCTTGAAGGACTCTCGATGCCCGCACTATAGTGAGCGAGCACTCGTTCGCTAGAGAGCGCCACCACAGCCGCCGACTGTCGTGCGCCCCCCGCGAGCCGCGGCTTATCACGAACCTTTGGGGCCCGAGCCTGAGCGGTCTGTCTGCAGGGCTCCCTCGAGCTCTCGCCGTGAGCGGATCCCGAGCTTGGCATAGCTGCTCGTGAGATGGGTCTCGACTGTGCGTGGGGCGATGAACAGCAGCTGAGCGATCTGGGTGTTGGTGCGCCCGCCGGCTGCGAGAAGGGCTACTCGGTATTCGCTGGAGGTCAGCGCGTCGCGGCCGCGGAGCGCGTCACGACGTGGTCGCGCACCAGCGATGATCAGTTCCTCGCGGGCCCGATCGGCGAGTGCAATCGCGCCGTACCGGTGGGCGAGATCGAGGCCCCGGCGGAGATGCTCGCGCGCGCGGTCGCGAACGCCCCGGCGGCGGAGCGCGGCGCCAAGCTCGACGAGCGAGCGTGCGTGCGCGACCGGGGCGGATGCATCCCGGAGCACGCTGACAGATTGCGCCAGTAAATCCACGCCGTCCGCGTCGCCGTGGGCAATGCCGAGCGCGCAGAGGGCCACACCGATAGCGCGCCCGGTTCCCCAGCGTTTGGCGAGCTCCAACTCCTCGGCGGCGAGGCGGATCGCCTCGCGGCGGTCACCGATGGCGGCAAGGGAGATCGCGGCGGCGGATCGCCATGGGGTCATCGCGGGGTTGTGCACGCCCCACGCGGCGAGCCGTTCGCTGGTGGCGAGGAGATCTTCGAGTGCTCGCGCATGGTCCCCGGATGCGGCGTGAAGCCGCCCGCGCGCAAGGACAAGGGGCGTGGTCGGCCAGGTGAGTGGCAACTCGCCGTCCAGACCGTGCTGGGCGAGCTCGTTGTGCGCGCCGGCGATGTCTCCCCGCTCGATCATCGCTTCGATCAGGAATGCGGCCGTGACCGGAGCGAGCGCGACGTCGCTTCCGGGGGTGATCCCATCGCGCGCGCTGGCGAGGGCCTCGCTGATCCAGCCTAACTGTAGGGCGGTCAGCGCGGCGCATGTGGACGCGGTAGCGACGCCCAGCGGCCAGCCGAGTCGTTGCGCCGTCCTCAGCCACGCCTGGGTGGCACGCCAGGCCTCCTCGGGGTGGCCCGCGAACGTGAGCACAAGCGCGGCCTCGGGCACGGCAGAGGCACCGAGTGTGAGCTCCGGTGCCATATCGAGCACTACACGGGCGTGCATGGTGGCGGCTTCTCGATCCGAGCCGGCGGCGGCGGTCTCGATGGCGAGTTGGGCATGCAGCAGCACGTCAAGCCGTTCCCCTGCCGAGGCTCGGGCGCGCAGCTCCGCGACGATCTCGTGGCGCAGATCCTGTGCCGACTGCTCCCAGCGTGCGGTCGCCAAGAGCACAGCCTGGAGGTGGGCGTGCATATCGCTCCGGCGGTCGCGTAGCTCGGAGAGTCCGAGCTTGAGTACACCGATCGCATCCGTCAACTTGCCACTGGCAGCGAGCGTGTCCCCGAGGGCTAACGCGATCGCAGTGCGCTCGTCGGTCGCTGTCGCCACGTCGATCGCTTGCTGAAGATGCGAGATCGCGTCCGCCGGGTTCCGCACGGACTCGGCGGAGCCAAGCTCGAACAGCACCGCAGCGCGCTTCGACGGCGCCGGCGGCTCAGCCAGCGCGCGAGACAGATAGTCAGCGGCCAATTCAGGCACGCCGCGCGCGCGAGCATGCACCGCCGCATCTCGCAACCGCTGAACGACGGTCGGATCGCCATCGGGAATCGAGGCCAACAGGTGAGGTGCGATCTCTTCTGGCGGGGTGCCGTCGGCGGCGTGGAGCTCGGCGGCGCGCGTGTGCCAATGACTGCGCTCGGCCGCGGCAAGATCCATGTAGACGGCGGAACGCACAACCGGATGTACGAACTCGATGACGGACTGTCCGCGCAAGATTCCGGCGCGCGCGAGCGCGCCCATCGCCTCGATGGCCCGGTCCCGTTCGAGGCCGGCGAGCCGACGCGCCTGACGGAATTCGGCGCGGGCTCCTAGCACGGCCGCGGCTCGCGCCAGCGCGAGACAGCCGTCCGGCAGCGTGGCGAGCCGGATCAACACGCTCCTGGCAACCGTGCCAGGACTCATCCGTCGCACCTGAGCGGCGCTCTCCAGCGTCGGTTGCGTGTGCTCAGCCTCTAATGCATCGAGAAGAGCCGTCAGCAGGAATGGATTCCCGCCGGTCATCTCATAACAGGCCCGACAGAACTCCGGATCCGCTGCTCTGTGCCAATGCGCTTGAACGAGCTGTTCGCTCGCGGTCTGAGTCAGCGGCGCGGGACGAAGCTGTGCGGCACTCGGATCGGTCGTTAGCCGGGCGAGGAGAGGGGCATCGCTGGCGGCTTCCGAGTCGGGCGGTCTGCTCGTCACCAGCAACGCGATCGGCAGGCCATCGAGTCGGGAGCTGAGGTGAACCACGAACCGCAGCGACGGTAGATCAGCCCAGTGGAGGTCATCGACGGCTAGCAGCACAGCGCTCGCGCGGGAGATGTTGGCGGTCAGCCAGTACAGGCCGTGGAGCGCGGAGAATGATGCCTCAGGCACCTGTGTCGCGGGCTGGCGGCCGAACACCGGCGCCGCCAAGGCGGCTGATCCGGCCATCATTTCCGAGCTGCGCGGCACGTCCAAGCCCGCAAGCCACGATTCAAAGAGCTGACGAGCAACCCCCCAAGCAAACTCGCTCTCCAGCTCACCGCCACGCGCCGCGAGCACGATCATGCCACGGCGCTCGGCGTCGCTGCAGCTCCGCTCCAGTAGCGCCGTCTTGCCCACACCAACCGCGCCCTCGATCAGGACCGCTCCTCCCAATCCGGCCTCGGCACGGTCGAGCAACGCGACCAGTTCGCGCAGCTCATCGTCGCGCTCGAGCAGCTTGCCGCGGTCACCGCTGCTCATCGACCCGGCAGAAGTGCTCAACACAGAGTCGATCCATGGGGGTGCTGTCGGTCAAAGACCGGGGGGTGGTCCACGATGCGAAGCGCTTGCCGACACACGATCGTTCGATCATGGCATTCAGCGAGCCGTTGCGGTTCGAGATCGAGATCGAGGCGACTGGGCCTCCAATCACCGGCCGTTGGCGGCGCCACGGTGAACCGGCGGGCACATTTGTCGGTTGGACCGAACTGTTCGCCTCGCTCGACGCCGTCGTATCCAGCTCGACCGATCCCAGGGAGCGAGACGTGCCCTCGGCCAACGAGCTCAAGACGACGGCTAAGCGGTCGGGGCAATCAGCCGACGGTCAGGGCGCTGCTCGCGGCGCGTCGCAGCCATCAGACGTCCAATGACCGGAGCCGTGCCTACAAGCACTCGCCGCCGGGCCGGAACGCTGTAGCTCGAAGAAGTCCACCCACTAATACTCGGAGGTCCGACACATGCCCAAACGATTCGGAGCGCTCATTGCAGCATCCTGCGCGCTCATCATCATGGCTGCGACCCTGCTCCCAGGCGGAGCGAGCGCAACGCCGACGCTGCCAACGCTCAACGTGGCGGTGACTGGCAAGACGGGCATCGCGGTGTCCGGTAGCACGGTGTCGGGCGCGGTGAAGGTCACCTCGACGTTCAGCGGCAAGGGCCAGGGTGCCTACGGGCTCGTTCGCCTGGACCAGGGCGTGTCGTTTCAGAAGGCGCTCGGTGCCGTCCAGAGCCATCACGGTGACCCCAACGCGCTGACCCCGCTCGGGTCGATTGTCGTTGCCGCCGATGCGCCGGGCACGGTCCAGACGGACCTGACAGCGGGCAACTACGTGGCCCTGAATCTCACGGGCAACGGGCCGTCAGCGAGTGCGCAGTTCACGGTCACGACGTCGTCCTCGCCGGCCGCGCTGCCGGCCGCCGCGGCGACCGAGACCTCGATCGAGTTCGGGTTCAAGGGCCCCAAGGTCCTGCATGACGGGACGATCGTGCGGACGGTCAACGGCGGCTTCCTGGTGCACATGGACGTGCTGATCGGCGCCAGCAACAAGGCCGGCGCGAACAAGATCGCGGCGCTGCTGAAGGCCGGTAAGGACCACAAGGCCCAAAAGCTCGCGTCGGGCGGCGTCGACCTGATGGATCCCGCCTCGCCGGGCGCGATGCAGCAGGAGGTCCTCAACGCCAAGCCCGGCTACTACGTCCAGGCTTGCTTCATGGATACCCAGGACGGTCGGGAGCACACGACGCTCGGCATGGAGCGCGTGATCCGGATCGCCAAATGACAGCCGGTGAGGAGGTCGCGCGACTTCGGTCGCGCGACCGCCGCGCCCGCACAGAGCCATATTTGCGGCTGATCAGCGGAGAGGGAGGGATCCGAGCCCTCGATCGACGAAACCGCCCATACCGGTTTTCGAGACCGGCCTAGACGCAGTCCGCCAAGCTTGACGCGTGGGCGGCGCTCATCGGTGACCTAGATCAGCACCCGTCGGTCTTACCGCACGCCGCTCTCGCAGCGTCAAGCAGAGAAGCCGCCGGGGACGCCATTCATTGACGGCTAGGAGACCTGTGGGTCGGCGGTCCTCCCAGATCCATGAGTGAGCCCCGCTGGTTGGCAGTCCTGCTTCAGTTGCGTCTTGGGTGCGCTACCCCGCTCCCCGATCTGCAGGTCAAGCACCCGAATCGTGCGGGTTCGAGCTCCTAGATGTCGGCGTGGTGCTCCTCGGTGGGCAGGCCGGCTTGCGTCCAGGCGGTGAACCCACCGTCGAGGTTGGCGACATCCTCGTACCCGAGTTCCTTGAGGGTGAGGGCTGCGAGTGCGCCTCGTGTGCCCGACCTGCAGTACACGATCACCCGGCCGGCTGGGTCGAGCTGTGTGTTGTGTTTGGGGCTGGCGGGATCGGCGACGAACTCGATCAGTCCCCTGGGTACCTGCACCGCGCCCTTGATGTGCTGCTCCCACTCGACGGGCTCTCTGACATCGAGCATCACTGCCTTACCCGAGGCGACCTCAGCCGAGGCATCCTTTGGGGAAACATGCCCGATCTGGGCGTTGGCGTTGCCCACCATCTGTGCGGCTGTCGTTCTCATGGCTTTCGCTCCTTGAGGTAGAGAGGGTTGCCATCACCGGAGCCGGCGGTGATGGACGCAACTGGCGGATCAGGCCCGGTCGTCTGGGTCAGCCGCTTGGGCTAGCCGAGCCGAACGCCCTCCGCTTCGAGCCCGCCGCCTTCGGGCAGCTTGCTCCAGCTTCTTGTCGCCCACTCCTCTTGGAGCACCTCGACCGCCGCCTGCTCCAAGAACTCCGGCGCCGCCCACTCGTCCACATCGAAGTCGTGCTTGATGTGGCCGTGGGTGACCATGAAGTCCTTGCCGATCTTGATGCACTGCATGTTCTGAGCGCTGAAGCTCGGCACCATGTCGACGTGCTTGATCCCGCGGTAGGTGTCCTCGGGATCTTGGTAGAACGTCTGACGGTTGAGGATGAACGCCGCGGCCCGCTTGTTCTCGTTGGCCCAGCGCCCGACCTTGATCATCGCCTTCATGTAGGCGATCACGAGCTCTGGATGCTCCTCGGCCATAACGTCGGTACAAGTGATGACCGCGGGAGTGTTGGCCACCTGGACTGTCCAGTCCGGGTACCTCGAAAGGTCCTCGATCATCTTGATCGCGCCCGTGGCCTCCTGGAGATGCTGGAAGACCTTGCTCTGGGTGTAGATCGCGTCTACCTTGCCGCCCAGCAGCGCTGTCTCCAGCGGGCGGAAGGCCAGGTCGTGTTTGTGGTCGCGCCGGAGCCATAGCTCTGAGGGGTTGTTCATCGGCGGGATCAGCATCTCGGGCTTGTCGTACCAGTCGTCTGGGTACGGAAACTCGACGATCTCCACGTCGTCCATGGTCATACCGTTGAGCTTGAGCATGTTCTCGATGCCCATGTGCTCCTGGATGCGCCACCAGTCGTTCTTGATCGTGTTCAGGCTCTTCGACAGGCCGATCTTCTTGCCCTTCAGATCATCCATCCGGAAGATCGCATCTCGGGCCCGAACGGCCATGCAGCCGCCCTCGTAGACCCAGGTGGCCCCGAGCAGTCGTGTCCGGCGGATGTCGGCGTTGACATGGATCGGCGGGTAAAGACCGCCGAAGCGGATCAGGTTGTCGAGGTTGTGGATGTAGTGCGGGTACCAGTTGTTCTCAGGCGCGTGGCGGAAGTAGGCGTACTCGACGCCGATCTTCTTGTACTCCTCGCGACACCACCCCAGCTCCTGGTCCACATTGTTGGCGGACACCATCGGGCAGTTGGTAAACCACACCTCCTTCCAGTCAAGAGGCACCGTGGTTGAGACTCGCTTCACTTCTTTGGTCGCAGTAGCCATCTTCGGCTCCTTTCAGCTCAGACCGGGACCCAGATGGTCTGTTCCCGGCCGAATCCACATTCGTGGGTTGATGTCCAGGGAGCTCGCCGGGGCGCGTGTCGATCGCTTTGGCCTCGAGCAGGGTGAGCCCGAGGTCGGACACGCGACGGAGATGACCCTGGAGTTCGGCCTGGTCGCGAACGGTCCCGGTGAGCGCCGTGTTGCCGTCAGCTCGCGTGAGCGTCATGCCGCGGAAGCCGGGCGCAAACTCATCGCTGAGCTCGCCCGCCACGATCAACCGATAGTTCCGACTAGCCATGCATCCGAGCATTCCACCGATCACCGCACGGACGGCGAAACGGCGGGTCTTTCACCCGGGTGACTGCGTTTGCCCCAGCAGTCCCAGTACCGCGGCCCGGGCGACCGCGTCGGCTCGGGTGTGAACCCCAAGCTTCTGGTAGAGCGCGCGCCGGTGCGATCGGATCGTGTTCTGGGAGAGGAACAGGCGCTCACCGATCTCCCGGGTGGACAGGTTGCTGGACAGCAGCCTGAGCACCGCGAGCTCCGCCTCACTCGGCGCCTCGATCATCTCACCGGTCGATACGCGCTCCTGCGCCGCCTCGAATTCTCGCTCCACCGTCTCGGCCAGCGCCGTAACCAGACCGTTGTCTCTGACCCCCCCGAACGCCTCCGGTGCGGAACGCAGCGTCGCCTCGGCCTCGACCATACGCCCGCGACGCATCCGGACGCGGGCCAGCAGGATCAGCAGCCACGTGTGGTGAACAGTCGCCACCTCGTCGGCAAAGAACCTCTCGGCCAAGACGAGCTCGTGTTCGGCCTCAACCAGGGCTCCCTGGGCCGCGAGCACCCCGCCAAGGGCCGCCGAGGCGTTGGCTCCGAGCCAGCTTCGACTTGTGCCGATGCGACCCACCGCCGCCTTCGCCTTCTCCGCTTGGCCTCGTGCGGAGTCGAGCCGCCCGCGCTCAATCGCCACGAATGTGAGCGTCGAGCGAGCGACCACGAGGCTCGGCACCGCGCGCTGGATCGCTGGATGTTCGAGTGCCCGGACCGCGACCTCCCAAGCCTCGTCGAGTTCTCCAGCGAAGAACAGTGCGCGGGCACAGGCGGCCAGAGCTGCCGTGAGGATCTCGTCCGCACCACCCGTCGCCAGCGCAACCGCACGCCGGCCGTCGAGCACGGCCTGGCGGACGCCGCCGTCGATCGTGACCGCCCGTACCAGCAACGCCGCGACCTCGACATACACGCCGACCCGCTCCGGCCGCGCTGCACCGCCTCGGTCAGCGAGCGCCAGCAACCGGCGCTGCTCGAGCCTGCCCGCGCCGATCAGCATCACGGCCGTCGCACCCGCCACCGCCAGCTGCGGATACTCGATCAGCTGCCCCTCGGGCAATGTGCGTACCCAGCGCAGCACCGTCCGAGCCGCGCCGGCTCTGATCAGAGCCAAGTGGTACTCGACCAGAAGCTCAGCCACGAACTCGTGATCGCCCGCGGCCGCCGCATGCCTGACGGCTTCGGCCGCCAACCCGCGCGACCGGAGCCACAGCGCGGCCCGTCGATGAATCGACGCCGCTGCCCCCGCGTCGACGGACGCGAGCTGAGTCCTCGCATAGTCGGCGAGCAGCGAGTGGATACGAAACCAGCCGCCCCGCTCCAGCCGCGACACGAACAGGTTGGTGCGCTCAAGCTCGGCCAGGCGCACCGCCGAATCGCTGCGGTCGAACACGGCGTCGCACAGCTCCGCCGTGAACTCCCCGAGGACCGCGACGCCGTGCAGGAACAGACGGCCGTCGTCGTCCAGCGCCGCGAGCACCTCGCCGCTCAGGTAATCAGCGACGAAACGGTTGTCCCCCCCGAACGCCCGCACCGCCGCCGGCGGATCGTCGACAGTTCCCAGCCACAACCAGGCCAGCACAAGCCCAGCGGGCCAGCCCTCGGTCCGCTCCAGAAGCACATCGAACTCGTCCGCACCGAGCTCTAGGCGACCGAGACCCACCAGCAACTCTCGCGCCTCGGCCGTCGTGAACGCGAGCTCGAGGGCACGAACCTCGACGAGCGCGCGGGCAGCCCGCAGCCTTCCGAGGCTGAGCACTGGATCCACCCGCGTCAGCAGTACCAAATGCAGGTTCGCGGGCAGGTGCCTGATGGCGTAGTCAAGTGACGACAGGCTGTCGTCGTCGACCACCTCGTGAAGGTCGTCGAGCACAATGACCAGGCCGGTTCCCAGCGCCGCCGCCGCGTTCATAAGCTCATCGATCGCGGCTTCGACCTGGCCGCCCTCGACGCTCAGCCGGCGCAGCGCTTCCCGACCGAGCCCTGACGACACCCGCTCGACCGCCGTCGCAACATACCTCCACAGCAGGACCGGGTCATTGTCGCCAGCGTCAAGCGTCACCCAGGCCGGCGCCGTCGCCAGACCCGCGCACCACGCTCGTACCGCCGTCGTCTTGCCGTACCCGGCAGGCGCCGCCACGAGCATCAGCGATGCGTCCCGGCCGGCATCCAGCGCCCGCCGAACGCGCGGCCGATCGACCACGCCGTGACGGACGCTCGGCACCGCGAGCTTGGCCTCCACCAGCGGCGGAAGCGCGCCCCGGGCGCCAGCATCATGCTCGCGTCCTGCGCCGTGCCGGGAATCGTCCGCCATCTCTACAAGGCATACCTTGCCGAACCGGGAACCTCGTCGCCTCACCCGCAACGGGTTAACAGGCGAGGCGGCAAACGGGAGCGCAACAGGTGTGCAGACGCCGGCGGAGCGGCGGGCGTGGGTCGCGGACTGTTTGAGCTGCGCCGGTTGTTGGCGACGGTGGCGAACAACGTCAATCAGCTGGCGAAGGTCGCGAGCACAGACGCAAACTGCCCGCATAGAGGCATATTCTTAGATGGCTAGCGGAGAGGGAGGGATTCGAACCCTCGATGGACGAAACCGCCCATACCGGTTTTCGAGACCGGCGCATTCAACCGCTCTGCCACCTCTCCGGTGTCGGCGCCCGAGCGCGCCGGTGCGACGACTCAGGCCCCAAGGGCAGTCAGCGACGATTGTAGGTCGGCGTCCGGGACGATGCTTGCGAGTAGCGACCGCGCGCCGTGGCGCTGCTCCGCCGCGCGCCGGGGCCCTACCCCGCCCCGGGCGCGGCCCCCACCGGCAGGCGGATGCAGAACTCGCTGCCCTCGCCCTCGCGCGACTCGACGCTCATCGTGCCGTTGTGCTCGGCGGTGACGATCTCGTGGGAGATCGAGAGGCCGAGGCCCGTGCCCTCGCCCGGTGCCTTGGTGGTGAAGAACGGCTCGAAGATCTTCTGGCGGACGGCCTCCGGGATGCCGGGACCGTTGTCGGCAACCGTGATCACGACCTCGTCGTGCTCGAGCGCCGTCTGCACCCGCACCTGCGGCTCGTAGCGCTCGTCGCCTTCCTGGCGGCGCTCCTGGACCGCCTGGAAGGCGTTGCCGATCACATTCAGCAGCACGCGCCCGAGGTCCGCCCTGACCATCTCGATCTCGAGCGGCTGATCGGTGAGCTGCACCTCCAGGTCGCAGGCGATCGATGGGTCGACGCCGCGGATCCCGTGCCATGCAAGGTTGACGCTCTCCTTGACGAGCGGGTTGACGTCGGCCCTGATCCTCGCACCAGGCGAAGAGCGGCTGAGCGACAGGGTGTTGACGATCACCCGGTCGGCGCGGCCGCAGTGCTCGACGATCCGGGCGGCGGTCTGGCCGACCGACTCGACTACGGCGGTGACCTCCGCGAGCTTCTGGGGGCTTACCTCCGTCGACTCGGCACAGCCGGCAATCAACTCGCGCAGCTCCTCCACCAGGTCGGCGTTGATCGAGGCGAAGTTGGTGATGAAGTTGAGCGGGTTCTTGATCTCGTGAGCGATCCCGGCCGCGAGCCCGCCGAGCGACGCGAGCTTCTCCTGTGCGACGAGCTGACGCTGAAGCAGCTGGCGCTGGGTCAGGTCGCGGAGGATCGCGGTGAACACGCGGCCGTTTGCGGAGTCGAACGCACTCAGACTGATCTCGATCGGGAGCGGCTCGCCGTTCTGCCGCCACGCGTCGCTCTCCTGGCCGACCATCAGCACCTTGGCCTCGCCCGGGGTCAGGTGGACGTCGCGCCCGGCGTCCTCCACGAGCTCTGCCACGAGCCGCTTGCGGACATCGGATCCGACGAGCTGGGCCTCGTCGGCTGAGAACAGCGCCAGCGCGGCCGTGTTGATTGTGAGGATCCGGCAGCCCTCGTCCCAGGTCATCATCGGGTCGGCAGCCGAAGCAAGGATCCCCTGCGCGCGGGCCTCGCGTGCCTGCGCCTCGAGCACGCGTTGGAGCCGCTCGGCGTCGATCACGTTGCCGAGCATCACGCCGAGGCCCGAGGCGCTCCCGCGCAGGAGCGACACGACGCCGGCGTCAGCGGCGCGGTCGAAGTCGAGGATCGCAATCCCGGTCGGTCCGCGCCGGCGACGCAACGGAATGCTGCCGGTCCAGCGCTCACCCGGCTGCGCTGGGCGGACGCTGAGCTCGCCGGACTCGATCGCCTGCGCCGCTGCGGGCAGCTCGCGGGGATTGTCCGGAGTATGCACCGCTCCGAAGGTGGCGACCTTGCGATACGCCTCGTCATAGACGTACAGCGTGCCGCTGGTCGCGTCGGCCCGCGAGCAGAGGTGGGTGAGTGCAGCGTCGGAGAACTCCTCGACGCCGGTGGTCCGGTTCATCAGCGAGACGAGGTCGATCAGCATCGCCTCCACCGCGCGGGAGGCGTCGAAGGCGGCGATCATGAAGTTGTAGGCCGCGGCGGTCTCGCCGATCTCGTCATCGGAGTCGATCTCGAGGCTCAGCTTGCCGCGCTGCAGCTCGGTTGAGACGCCGGTCTCCATCGCTTCGCGGATCGCGCTCTCCGTCGATCGCATCCGCTTGGTCAGCAGCCGCAGGCGGCCGCCGACCAGCGAGCGCGCGAGCCAGAAGTTCACGGCACCGACAATCAGCCCAGCTGCGATGCAGGCCGCGAAGAATCGCGCCGTCAGCGCCTCGCCGGCGCTGACGCCGAGGAGCAGCACGAAGAATGGGAACACGATGCCCATCGCGAGGCCGAAGCCGACCATTGCGATCGCCAGATCGACGAATGCCTTGCGCGTGACGCGCATCCGGCGACCGGTCGTCTCGCGCAAAGCGGGCGTGCTCGAGGCGGCGTTGGCCTTGCGTGGCTCGGCCAAGCCCCGGCTGGCTGATCTGCTCACCACGCGACAGTATCGTGGTGATCGCATATTTCCCGGTGCGTCATGTCGGGCGCCCGACAGCTTGCAGGAACCTCGGCGCGGCCGATTCCATATATGGTCGGCGGATGGGAGAAGGTGCTTCCAAGCTCGTGATCCGGCTTTGCGGCGTCCGCGGGTCGTGCCCGGCGCCCGGCAGCGAGTTCTCGGAGGTCGGTGGGAACACGTCCTCGGTGGCGATCAGCTTCGGCGAGCAGGCGCCGCATCTGGTCCTCGATGCCGGTACCGGCATCGGCCGGCTGCCGGCGCTGATGGGCGGCAAACCGTTCAGGGGCACGCTGCTGCTCTCGCATCTGCATTGGGATCACACGCAGGGGCTGCCGTTCTGCCGTGCCGTCGACCATCCCGACGCCAGCACGCGGCTGCTGCTCCCGGAGCAGGGGGACGCCGAGTCCGTGCTGGCCCGTGCGCTCTCGCCCCCGCATTTCCCGATCACGCCGGCCGGACTTCAGGGCGAGTGGAGCTTCGAGGGTCTCGAGGCGGGCAACCACGAACTGGCCGGGGTCGATGTGACCGCGCGCGACCTGATCCACAAGGGCGGCCGCACCTTCGGTCTGAGGATCTCGAGCAACGGCGGAGGCGCGCTCGCGTACATGCCCGACCATGCCCCGCTCGCCTACGGCCCGGGGCCGGCCGGCTTCGGTGAACTGCACGAGACGGCGCTCGAGCTCGCATCCGGCGCCGATGTCCTGATCCACGACGCGCAGTTCACACTCGAGGAGATCGAGTTCGCCGACCTGTATGGCCATGCGACGATCGAGTACGCGCTCGCACTTGCCGAGCAAGCCGGGGTTGGCACGCTCGTCCTCAGTCACCACAGCCCGGCCCGCACTGACGCACAGGTCGAGGCGCTCCGTCGCCGCTACGCAGCCGGCAACGAGTCGGTCGTGTTCGGCCGCGAGGGCGACGTGTTCGAGCTTCGGGCCGGTTAGCAACAAACGCCGAGCACGGCACTGACCGAGCTCGGCGCGGCCGCGAGCGCCTCGGAGCCGGCGCGGCGGCCGGCGGCGACGATCTCGTCGAAGCGGTCAAACGCGAGCGCTCCGAACGGGACGGCCGGGTCGATCGTCATGTCGGCGAGGCTCCGCGATCGACGGTGGCGTTCGACGCCGGCGAGCTCGAAGGACCGGATCGTCACGTCGAGTGGACTTGGCCGTGCGCCGCTCCAGTCCGCGGGCGAGCCTCCGGCCCGGGGAGACAGCCCCGACACGTCGACGGCGACGATCGGGCCGTCGCCGTCCTCATACATGGTCTCGACCGGCAGTGGATCGACCAGCGCTCCGTCGACCAGAACGTGGCCGTCGGCGGAGACGGACCTCGCCATCCCGGGAAGCGCGATCGATACCTCGAGCATCTCGTCGAGCGGATCGGTCCGGTGCACCCGCCGCCCGCGGGATGTGAGGTCGGCCGAGACTGTGTAGAGATCGCGCACCAGCGGCGCGCACTTTGCGGCCGTCAGCTCGGCGAGCTCGGCGGCGCCGCTCTGATCGCCGGGCCAGATCGTGGCCAAGTCGAAGCCGCGGACGATCTCGCAGATGGCATCGGGGTCGTGTCCGGCGGCGTACAGTGCGGCCGGCACGGCGGCCAGCGAGCACGCGCCGACCCGGTCGATCGCGAGGCCGGCGTCCTCGAGGGCGGCAAGGACGCCGATGTGGGCGAGCGTCCGTGCGCCCCCGCCCGACAGCACGACCCCGAGCGACCGGCCCGCGAGCCGCCGGGCGACCTTGCCCAGGCGCTCGGCGTCGTCGGCCCCATCCACCCGATGGCACAGGATCGCCTTCGCCGCCGCCGGCACATCGGCCCCCAGCGCGAGAATCTCGCAGCCCGCAAATCCGCCGCTGCCCGGCGGCGCCTGCACGGTGCGTCGGTCGGCGAGAACGACGACACGATCGGCGGCCGTGACACACGCCCGCGTCCAGTCTGGATCCTCGCCGCACAGCAGCAGCACGCGGGTCCCGTCCGAATCACACGCCAGCGCATCCGCCAACGCCTCCTCGACGCCGGCGCGGTCCCGCGGCGGTTCGATCACGACGGCCGGCGCGATGCCCCGGATCAGGATCGCGAGGCGCCGCGCCAACGCGATGGCGCCGCCGGTCCCGTCGACGATCGCCACCCGCCGCCGGCTCGGCCGCTGCGCCGCTGTGGCGACCGGGTCCTCGCCGGCCCGCGCCGCGAGCTGCGCGAGCAGCGCCGCGACGAACGCGCCGTCGGACGACAGCAGCGCTCGCAGCGCGGGGGCGTCGACCCGCAACGTTCGGGTGGGCCGCAGTGCGCGAACCGAAGCGCTCCGCGGGCGCCGGCTGATCACCTCGACCTCGCCGACGATCGAGCCGCGACCCAGCAAGCGGACGCGCGAGGGCGGACGGCCGCTGCTCGCTTCGAGCATGCCGCAGGCGACGATGAATACGGCGTCGGACGGTTCGCCCTCGCGGAACAGGATCTCGCCGCTGTCGAGCTGGACCGAGCGCGCCCGCTGCAGGAGTTCCAGCAGCTGTCCAGGCTCGGCGCTCGCAAACGAACCACTCGTGCACAGAAGCTGCAAGTCGCCGCTCACGCCCACGCTGTAATGGTGCCTGCCGAGGGAGCTTCGACCTCCGATTGTGTAGGGCGCCCGACATCGGGACGACCCCCAGGTGTCGGGCGCCCGACGCCCCCTGTGGTCTTTCGCGCGGCGATGGCTCAAATTCTGGGGAGATGCATGAACCAAGCATCGCGGAGTCTCCCTCGTGGACGCGCACAACCTCCGCTGAGAAGGAGCGGGAGCTGCGGACGGAAAGGCGCCACCTCGATCCGGCGCTGCTCGAGCTCGACGACCGAGACTTCAGCGAGGACGGCCCGATCCGGATGCTCGTCGTGGATGACGAGGACGACATCCAGACACTGTTCCGGCTGCGATTTCGCAAGGACATCCGCGCCGGCAACATCGACCTGACGTTCGCCGGTGACGGGCGGCAGGCGGTATCCGCGATCGAGGCCGATCCGGCGCTCGACGTCGTGATCACCGACCTGAACATGCCGGTGATGGACGGACTGGCGCTGCTGGCCGTGATCGAGGAGATGAAGCTCCCGCTGAAGACGATCGTGCTGACCGCCTACGGCGACATGCGGACGGTCCGATCGGCGATGCGGCGCGGTGCCTTCGACTTCCAGATCAAGCCGCTCGACATCGACGACCTCCAGGACACAATCGCCAAAGCGATGGCCGTCGTTCGTCAGCTCCGGCGCGGCGAATGGGCACGAAGACGCGCCGTCGAGCTCGCCGCGCGCAACCGCTACGTGGAGGATGTGTTCGGCAAGTACGTCAGCGATGACGTCGTCGCGGAGCTGCTGTCGTCGGTCGACGGACCGACGCTGAACGGCGAGCGGCGCGAGTTGACGGTGATGATGGTCGACATCCGGGGCTACACGCGTCTGTGCGAGGAGCTACCCGCCGAGGCCGCCGTCGCGACGCTCAACGGCTACCTCGACACCGCGTGCGACGTGATCCTGCAACGGCTCGGGATGGTCAACGAAATCCTGGGCGACGGCCTGCTCGTGCTGTTCGGCGCCCCCGTCCCGGATTCGTCGGCGGCGGACCACGCGATCGCCGCCGCGGTCGAGCTTCAGTTGGCGATGGCTGAGCTGAACGAGCGCCACAGCGTGGCCGGCCTGCCCGAGTTGTCGGTCGGAATCGGGATCCACACCGGCGATGCGATCGTCGGCACGATCGGCTCTCGACGGCGGATGAAATACGCCGCCGTCGGGCGGAACATCAACCTCGCCGGGCGGATCGAGGACACCACGATCGGCGGGCAGATCTTCGTCTCCGATGACACGCTCCGGTCCGCGTCCGAGCCGGTCGAGACCAGCAGGACGTTCGAGATCCGCTTCAAGGGCGTCTCCGATCCGCTGCGCGTGCATGAGGTTCGCGGGATTGGCGGCGAGCACGGTATCCGGCTTCCCGAGCCCGAGACCGAGCCAACCCCGCTCGAGCAGCCTCGCCACGCTCAGCTCGCCAAGATCGTCAACAAGCGGATCGGCGCGCTGAGCGCCGCCGACCTTGTGGCCGCTGGCCCACACTCGGCGCGGTTGCGCAGCGACCTGCGCCTGTCCCCGCTCGACGATGTGATGTGCCTGATCGAGGGCGAGGAGATCTACGGCAAGATCAGCGAGTCGGAGTTCGATGACGGGAGCTGTAGCGTGAAGCTGGTGTACACCTCCGCGACGCCGCGGGCGCGGCGCCTGCTGTCCGAGGCCTGAGGCGGGTCGGCGATGGATTCGATCCCCGACGGCAAGAAGAGAGTCCTCGTGGTCGATGACGAGGATGACGTGACCTTCCTGTTCCAGCAGTACTTCCGTCACCAGATCCGCGCAGGCGAGGTGGAGTTCGGGTTTGCGGGTTCAGGCGAGGAGGCACTGTCTCAGCTGGGCCGGCTCGGTCCCGACGTCGTCTTGATCCTGTGCGACATCCGGATGCCCGGGATGGACGGATTCGAGTTGCTCGAGGCGATCCGCAACCAGTGGCCCCCGGTTCCCGTATATCTCGTGACGGCCTACAACATCCAGGCATACAGAGAGCGAGCGATGGAGCTCGGTGCCAACGGCTACCTGACCAAACCGGTCGACTTCAACGAGCTGTCGAAGCTGGTATTCCCGCAGGCCGCTGAGAGCGGCCCGGATTCCGACGGCGCCGGCAGCGTGCCCGGCGCCTAGCTCGTTCGGCCGCTAGCCGTCAGAACTTTGACGCGCTGGGATTCGCTGGAATAACCATGTACCATCCTGCCTGATACGGCCCGCTAACAGCGGCGCGGAGAGGGGTCTCTCCGGGGGTAACAGGAGCTATGAAGTCTGGGGTCGAAGTGCGCACGTCGAACCACCGGGCAACCGCAGCCAGCGGACGTGACCGGCTGCCCGAGTTGCTTGCAAACGCCGAGCTGTCAGTCACGACGCCGGGCAGCTTGTCCCCATCGGTCCGCGCGCAGCCGTCCTCGCCGGTTCGGATCTTCGAGGAGGATCAGAGCTTGCGCTACCTGCTTGCGGCGGTCTCGCGTGCTCCTGCCGAAGCGGCCAGCCGCGTCCTCGCCCCGGGGTGGGAACTGGAACGCGGGCGATGGGATCCAGACAGCAACCCGATCCGCGATCCTTCGTCGCGACTGCTGATCCTCGAGGGCCTGTTCCTCGCACAGGTTCAGGTGTGCGGCCGGGTGAGCGCCGAGTTGCTGGGCGCGGGCGATCTGTTCGGCTCGGCCGAGCCCGAGGCCGAAGGCGACCCCACGGTCGCGAGTTCGCGGACCTGGAGGGTGCTCGAACCCGGCCGGATCGCGGTGCTCGACTCGCAGCTGCTCGGGAAGCTCGCAAGCGTTCCAGCCGTCGCCACCGATCTGTACGCCCGCACCGAGCGTCGCTTCAGATCGCTGAACATCCGGCTCGCGATCGCCCAGGAGCCGCGGCTCGCGATGCGGCTGCACCTCCTGTTCTGGCATCTTGCCGATCGCTGGGGCCGGTCGAGCGCCGATGGCGTTGTGATCCCGCTGACGCTCTCGCACGAGGTCCTGGCGAGCTGCGTCTCGGCACACCGGACCTCCGTGGTCGCCGCGCTCGGGCGGTTGCAGCAGGCCGGCGCCGTGCAGCGCTGCTCGAATGGGCACTGGCTGCTGCACGAGGCGCCGAGCGCCGCGCCCGTCTAGCGTCCTGAGTCACCCGCGTCAGCGGCGTGGCGCGAAGAAGCCCCGCAACAGCGCGGCGCACTCGTCGGCCAGCAGGCCTGCCTGGACCTGCGGCCGATGGTTGAGCTGGGGAACGTCGAGCACGTTCAAAACGCTCCCGGCTGCGCCGGCCTTGGGATCGCGGGTGCCGAACACGACCCGTGGGACGCGGGCCAGCACGATCGCCCCCGCGCACATCGCGCACGGCTCGAGCGTGATGTACATGACCGAGTCGAGAATCCGCCAGCTGCGCAGGGCCCGCGCGGCATCGCGCAACGCGATTATCTCCGCGTGCGCGGTCGGGTCGTCGCGCAGTTCGCGCTCGTTGTGACCCTGGCCGATCACCTCGCCCTCGTGGACGACGACCGCGCCGATCGGGACGTCGTCGTGCTCGAGCGCGCGCTCGGCCTCGCGCAGCGCCAGGCGCATGAAGTACTCGTCGCGGGGGAAGAAGTGGGTACTCACGGACGTGCCGCTACCGTTGCAGGAGGGCAACTTTCGGCTGTCTGATGATGTCTTAACCAAGCAGCCGCGACTTTCTCGGCGCCGACCATCCTTTTCAAGCGTGATTGCGACCACTCTCATCCGCCGCTCGATCGTGCTCGCGTTGTGCCTGGTCGCTTTCGCGGTCGCGCTGGCCGCGGTGGCCACGAGCCCGGCGGCCGCCGCCGACTACGTCCCCGGCGAGGTGGTAGTCGGCTACGCGCCCGGCCCCGAGGCGTCGGTCGCCGCGAGCCTCCAACAGCGGATGGGAATCAGGGCGGTGCCGGCGGCGAGCCCGCAGGCCGGCACGCGCGTTCTCAAGCTACCCCGCGGTGAGTCCGTGGCCGATGGAGTCGCCAAGCTCCGCCGGCAGCGCGGGGTCGCGTACGCCGTGCCGAACTTCATCGCGCACGCCGCCGGTTACATTCCCGACGATCCGGGCCGGGGCCACACTCGCGCGGGCTGGGAGCGGCTGCAATGGAACTTCCTCTCGGCCGCGGGCGTCGATGCGCCGCAGGCGTGGTCGAACCTGATCGCGGATCATCGCCCGGGTGGACGCGGCGTCGTCGTGGCCGTGCTCGACACCGGGGTCGCGTACCGCAACTGGCACAAGTTCCGGCGCTCGCCGGACTTCAACCACACCCGGTTCGTCCATCCGTACGACCTCGTCGCGCACAACTCCTACCCGCTCGATCGCGAAGGCCACGGGACGTTCGTGGCAGGAACCGTCGCCGAGTCGACCAACAACGGGATCGGCGTCACGGGACTCGCCTACGGCGCCTCGATCATGCCCGTGCGAGTGCTCGACGCCCAGGGCACCGGCGACGCGGCGACGATCTCAAAGGGCATCCGCTATGCGGTCAAGCACGGCGCACGGGTGATCAACATGAGCCTCGAGTTCACCCCCGACGTGACGGCTGCCGACATCCCGGACATCCTCAGCGCCGTCCGCTATGCCACCGAGCACGATGTCGTCGTCGTCGCCGCATCTGGCAACGAGGGCGTCTCCCAGGTCGCCTATCCGGCACGTGCCCCGTCAGCGATCTCGGTTGGTGCGACGACGCGCGACCGCTGCCTGGCCGACTACTCCAACCGCGGCCCGTTGCTGGACCTCGTCGCTCCCGGCGGCGGCGATGACGCGAGCCTGTCCTCGGACCCGGATTGCCATCCGAGTCGCGACCTGCCGCCCGTCTACCAGATGACCTTCTTCGATCCGTCCAACCCCGACCGGTTCGGCCTCCCGAGCGGGATCTACGGGACCTCGATGGCGAGTCCGCATGTCGCAGCCACGGCCGCGCTCGTGATCGCAAGCCGCGTGCTCGGCTCGCACCCGAGTCCCGATGCGGTCAAGATCCGGCTCGAGCAGACCGCCAAGCCGCTGGGCTCGGCCACCAGGCCCAATCAGGACTATGGATGGGGGCTGCTCGACGCGGCGGCCGCGACCGCGCCGGCGAAATCAGGCTGAGCGGCCGTCCGCTCGGCGTCAGGTCGTGCGCACGATCAGCACCGAGCAGGGCGCATGGTGCGAGACCTTGTTCGGCACCGAGCCGAGCAGGAAGCGCTTGGCGCCGGTCATCCCCTTGTTGCCGACGACGATCAGCTCGGTTCGCTGCTCCTCGGCAACGTCGAGGATCGCGTCGGCCGCGTCGCCCTGCCGGGCAAACGTCTCGACCTCGCCGACGCCCGCCCCGTGGGCCTCCTGCTTGGCGGTCTCGAGCAGCTCGAGCACGTCCTCGCGCGGGTTGACCAGCCACTGAAGGTCCTTTGGTACCTGGACGCGGTCGCCGCGCAGGCGCTGTCCGGAAACCGGCTCGTACGCGCTTACGATCAACAGCCGCGACCCGAGCCGGCAGGCGAGGCCGATCGCGTGGCGGACTGCTGTGGTGGCCGTGTCCGAGCCATCGGTGCCGACGAGAACAGAGCCGAACATTGGATTGACTCTAACCCGCGGCTCAGGCGAGCTTTGTGATCGCGATCACGATCCCCGCGAGCACGAACACGACGATCAGTGCCTGAGTCCAGATCCAGAGGCGTGGCATCGCCTTCAACGCTAGCGGGAAGCCGGCGCGGGCGCCTCACGCCGCGGTGTAGGACCGCGCCGTGCGCAGACCGCCGGCGATTCCGGCGGGCGGCGGCAGCACGAGCAACGGGCAGCGTGCGCTGCGGGCGAGCGCGCTCGACGTGCTCCCGTAGAACAGCCGGCCGAGCTGACCGTATCCGCGCGAGCCGACCAGCAGCAGGTCGACCGAGGCGCTGTACACGGACAGGTCTTTGGCCGGGTCTCCGTAGCCGATGTGCGGCTCGAGGCCCTGCTGCTCCATCTGGCTGCGCGCTCGCGCGGCGAGCTCGGTCACGCGCGGCGAGGGCGCGAGATTGCCGGTGACGTGCGTGCTGAGCGGAACCGCGAGCGCCTGGAAGGCCGACAGCTCGGCTCCGTATGCGTGGGCGAGCTGACGCGCGAGCGCGATCGCGCGCTCGCTTTCGAACGACTCGTCATAGCCGACTCCGAGCCGATGGAGCCCATTGCTCTCGCGGGCGTAGCCGGCAGGAGCGACAGCGACGGCGCACGGGGCGTCGTGCAGCGTCGCGCGAGTGTCGTCGCCGATCAGCACGCGGCCCATCCGCGTCCGGTGACACGAGCCGACGACGAGTAGGTCGGCATCCTGCTCGGATGCCAGCTCGTGCAGGCCGCGCGCGACCGAGCGCGCCTGGACCCGTAGCAGCGTCGGGGCGATGTCGCGGTCGTTGCTCGTCCCCGAAAGGACGAACGCCGAGGTTGACTCGCCGTCTGGGGCGATCAGCTGCCGGGCCAAAGCGAGCGCGTCGTCACCGCCGGCACGTTGATCGACACCGACCACAATCTGCTTGAACACGTCGGGTCTCCTTGGCTCTGAGCAAGACCGTACGCCTGTCGGTGGCCGGCGGCATCGGGGGGCAACACGCGGCCGCGTGAGGGTTTTCTACTGAGGCGCCGATTGCGACTATCGTGACCGCGATGCCCGAGCCGCCCCATCCGGCGCTGACGGCGGTCAGCAACGCCGTACTCGCCGTGGCCTCGCAGCTGTCGGTCGACGAGGTTCTGCAGCAGCTCGTCGACTCCTCGCGCGAGCTCGCGTCGGCCCGGTTCGCCGCGCTCGGGATCCCGGACGGCAGCGGTGGTTTTCGGCGCTTCCTCGTGTCGGGCATGAGCGACGAGCTGATCGCCGCGATGGGACCGCTGCCCCGAACGCACGGGATGCTCGGCGCGATGCTCGAGGGGACCGTCCCCTACCGGACCGACGACATTCACCGCGACCCCCGTTTTCGCGGCTGGTGGCCGACCCGGCACCCGGACATGCGCTCCTTCCTCGGCGTCCCGATCGTCACCGGCGGTGAGGTGATCGGCTCGTTCTACCTGACCGAGAAGCGGGGCCGGCCGGCGTTCAGCGAGGAGGATCAAGCGTTGATCGAGCTGCTCGCGGCGCACGCCGCGATCGCGATCACGAACGCCCGCCTGTTCGAACGCTCGCGTGAGCTATCGATCCTGTCCGAGCGCAACCGGCTGGCACTCGAGCTCCACGACGTGGTCAGCCAGAAGCTGTTCAGCCTCGTGCTCAGCGCCGAGGCTGCGGCCACCCAGCTCGACCGCGATCCGGTTCAGGCACGGCGCCTGATCGAGCGCCTCGGCGAGCTCGCGCGGGAAGCGCTCGAGGAGCTCCGCTCGTTGATCCTCGGTCTGCGTCCGGCCGAACTCGAGCGCGATGGGCTCGAGCCGACGCTTCGCAAGGAGATCGAGATGCTCCGCCGGATCCATGGTGTCGAGATCGAGCTGCGCGGCGACGCGCCTCCGGACGGAGCGGTGCAGAGCACCGATCTCGCGGTCCTGCGGATCGTCGAGGAGGCGCTCCACAACGCCTTGCGCCACGCTTCCGCCAAACGGATCGAGGTGACGCTGAGCGCCACCGGCGTCGCGATCAGCGACGACGGCGTCGGGTTCGATCCGCAGCGGCCCGAGCTGCGCTCGCATCACCTCGGGCTGACCTCGATGGAGGAGCGCGCTCGCGAGCTCGGGGGCAGGATCGTGATTCGCTCGGCACCCGACCGCGGTACGACCGTCCGGCTCGAGCTGGCGCGATGATCACGATCCTGATCGCCGACGACCACGCGGTCGTGCGCGAGGGACTCCGCGCGTTCCTCGAGCTCCAGGACGGGCTGGTCGTGGTTGGCGAGGCCGCGGACGGCGAGCAGGCGGTCGCGCAGGCGCAGAGGTTGCGCCCCGACGTGATCCTGATGGACCTGGTGATGCCAAGGCTCGACGGGGTTGAGGCGATGCGCGAGTTGCGCGAGCAGTTGCCGGAGGCACGCGTGGTCGTGCTGACGAGCTTCCTCGAGGATGAGCGGCTGCTGCCCGCGATCCGCGCCGGGGCGGCGGGCTACCTACTCAAGAACGCCGAACCGTCGGAGCTGGCCCGCGCGATCCGCGCCGCTCACGCGGGCGACGCGGTGATCGACCCGACCGTCGCCGCGCGCCTGGTGACGGCGCTCGGCGATCAGCGCACCGCCGACCCGGACGCGACCGGAACGCTCACCCGCCGCGAGCGCGAGGTGCTCGGGCTGATCGCGCACGGGCGTTCGAACAAGCGAATTGCGCTTGAGCTCGGGATCTCCGAGAAGACGGTAAAGACTCACGTCGGACACCTGCTGGCCAAGCTCGGCGTCACCGACCGCACCCAGGCGGCGCTGCTGGCGGTCCGGCGGGGACTCGTGGACGCCGGGTCCTAGGACCAATTACCACTGGTAACTGCTACCCCGCCGTTTCTACGGTGGGGACATGCCACTAGCAATCATCACCGGAGCATCGCGCGGGCTGGGTCTCGCGCTGGCCCGCGAGTTGGCCGATCGCGGCTGGGCGCTCGTGCTGGACGCCCGCGGCGCTGCCGACCTCGAACGCGTCGCCCGCGAGCTCGGCCAGCGGACCGAGGTCGTGGCGGTCGCCGGGGACGTCGCCGATCGCCGACACCGACAGGCGTTGATCGACGCCGCCGGGCCGGACATCGACCTGCTCGTCAACAACGCAAGCGTGCTCGGCCCGAGTCCACAGCCGCCGCTGTCGGCCTATCCAGTCGAGCAACTCGATTACGTCTATCGCGTCAACGCGCTGGCGCCGCTGGCGCTCGCGCAGCTGGTGCTGCCGCGCCTTCGCGACGCCGGCAAGATCATCAACCTCACCTCCGATGCGGCGGTCGAGCCATATGAGGGATGGGGTGGCTATGGCTCCTCGAAGGCGGCGCTCGAGCAGCTGAGCGCGATCCTCGCGGCCGAGCAACCGGCCGTCGCGGTGTATGCCGTCGATCCCGGCGACATGCGGACGCGCATGCACCAGGAAGCGTTCCCCGGCGAGGACATCTCTGACCGTCCCGAGCCCGACGTCAGCGTCCCGGGCCTGCTCGTGCTGATCGAAGGCAAGCTGCCGAGCGGTCGCTACCGCGCGCGCGACGTGGGGAGCGAGATCGCGGCATGACCGCGCTGGCCTTCAAGCTTCCACAGGCGCTCGAAGCGACCGAGCCGCCGGAGGCGCGCGGCGTCGGCCGTGACAAGGTCCGGATGCTGGTCGCGCGGCGCGGCGGCGCGCTCGAGCATCGCAGCTTCGCCGAGCTGCCCGACCTGCTGACCCCGGGCGACCTGGTCGTGATCAACGTCTCGAAGACGCTTCCGGCCGCGATCGATGGGATCCGTGCGGACGGCACGGCGGTCCGGGTCCACGTCGCCACGCGCGCCCCACGACTGGCCGAATGCTGGCGGGTGGTCGAGCTCCGCAGCCCCGACGGCGCCAGCCCCGCGCAGGCGCGCGCCGGCGAGCGGATCGCGCTTGCCGCGGGAGCCTCGATCGAGCTGGTGGCGCCGTACGCGTCGGGGCCGCGGCTGATGCTCGCGCGGTTGGACCTGCCGGAGACGGTCGAGCGCTACCTGAATGCCCACGGCGAGCCGATCCGCTATCGCTACGTCGAGCGCGCGTGGCCGCTGCAGCGCTACCAGAACGTGTACGCGACGGTGCCGGGGAGCGCCGAGATGCCGAGCGCGGGTCGCCCGTTCACGACCGGGCTGCTGACGCGGTTGATCGCGCGCGGCGTGCTGGTCGCTCCGATCGTGCTGCACGCGGGCGTCTCCTCGCCCGAGCGCCACGAGCCGCCATTCCCCGAGTACTTCGAGGTGTCAGCGCAGGCGGCGAGGCTCGTGCGCGAGGCTCGAGGATGGGGCGGGCGCGTGATCGCCGTCGGCACGACGGTCGTGCGGGCACTGGAGACAGCCGCCGGCGGCAGTCCCGAGCCGCAGCGGAGCTCCGGTTGGACCGGACGTCGTGATCACGCCCGAGCGAGGCGTCCGCGCGGTCGACGGGTTGATCACCGGCTGGCACGAGCCCGAGGCCTCACATCTGCAGATGCTCGAGGCGATCGCCGGGCGCTCACTGCTGCGCCGATCCTACGAGGCGGCCCTGGCGCGCGGCTACCTGTGGCACGAGTTTGGCGACAGCCACCTGATCCTTCCCTGACGACTCCGCCGCGCGCGCGTCTCAGCGCAGGATCGCCTGTGGGAGCCGGTCGAGCAGGCCGACGGGCTCGGGCGGCCGGTCTCCCTCGAGCACGATCGCGCCGCCCGGCCAATACTGGTGCGGGGGAGAGGAACGACTGAGCAGCAGCGGCTCGTACACCCACGAGCCGGTGTTGAGGATCAGCGGGTGGCCGCCCGGTCCTTGCCATTCGGATGGGTTGTCGGCCGCCAGCGGGCCGAGCCGGTGGACGTGGCCGAAGATCACCCACTCGGCCTCGATCCCGAGGCGGCGCACGACCCGGCCGAAGGCCGGAATCGCGGCCCGGCGCATCTGCAGCCCGAGCAAACGCGAGTTCATCGGGGCGATCTCATTACGGAGCAGGTGGCGCCTCGCCCGCGGCATTGTCGAAGCGCGGACGAGCTCGGCGAGATCGTTGAGAAGCTCGGCCGCTGGACGCGGTAGCCATCGCGTCGCACGAGCGGTCGATGGCCGGCGCCCGCGTTCGTAGTCGGCCGGCGAGACGAAGTCGCGCGGCGGCCGGCCGAGCAGTCCCCGGGCGACGCCGTAGGCCGAGACCGGCATCAGATGGCGGTCCAGGTAATGACCGTGGGTCGCCCACACGCGCTCGGACAGCCACACGCCCGGGTAGTGGACGCGCACCGGCGCGGGCGATAGCCACGACGCCACCCGCGCCAGCGCGGGGCTGGCTTGGAGCGGGACAGTCGTGTCAGTGGTCAGCTCCGATCGCCGTGAGCGGACCCAGTCGCGAACGAGCGCGTTGTCGTGGTTGCCCGGAACGAGCACGACCTCGGCACCGGGGGCGAGCCCCGCGGCGATCGCACGGAGCACGGGTTCGGCGACGCGCATCGCCTGCTCGGGTCGGCCCTCGAGCAGCTCGATCACGTCGCCCAGCAGCACCAGGCGCTCGACCCCGTGCAGCGCCGACAGCAGCGCCCGCAGCGGCGCATCGCGCCTCAGCACGTCGTGCTCCAGGCGGCTTCCGAGGTGCAGGTCGGAGACGACGAGCGAGCGCACGCGCCGCCACGATAGCCGCGCCGGCCGGCGCGGCGCCGTCTCGAGCTCGGGCTAGGCCACGACCGCCGCGGCGAACCGAATCGGTACACCGCGGGCCAGGACCAGCACTGGCGCGGTCGAGTTCTCGATCGCGTTCTGCGCGCGGGCGGTGACCATCACGCGTCCCTCGGGAGCCTCCGCGCGCGAGCCGACCACCAGCAGATCGACATTGCGCTCCTCCAAGGTGAGGGTCGCGCCGAGCTGATCGGAGAGCTCATAGGCCGTCTGCAGGGTGGCCTTGTCATCGGTCTCGGCGAGTACGCCGATCGTCGCGATCTGCGGATCGCGGTTGCAACGGTAGTTGGCGGGCGCGATCGCGACGGCCGCCGGACCGCCTTCGAGCAGCGTCTGGGTCGAGTGCTGGGGGGCGACGTGACCGGCAGCCGTGCGGTAGTCCGAGCCGAACACGACGATGTCGGCGAGCTCCTCCTCGGCCAACCACTTCAAGCCCTCGCCGGTCGACGCGCTGACGACGACGCGGACGGGGACCTCGATATCGCCCAGCCACCGCCCACCGCGTGCAAGCAGCGCCTCGGCGTCGTGCTCCTCGAGCTGCTCGCGCTCGAACTCGAGCTCGGTCGTGTGACGAACGTAGGCCAGCGTCAGCGACACCCCGGCGTCGCTCAGGACCCGCGCCAGCGCCAGCGCGTCATGATCATTGAGCGTGTCGTCGTAGGAAACGATCGCGGTCGGGGTCATTACCTCTCCTCGAGTCGGGCCTGCGGTATCGCCGTCGTGTTCGGCGCGAGGATCGCATCGCCCTTCTATCAGAACTAATGAACTTGATCATCATCACGATAAGCTCTGCTAATGCTCAACTTGAGCAGGCTCCGCGTCCTCTCCGAAGTCGTCACGCGCGGCTCGTTCTCTGGAGCTGCCGAGGCCCTGTCGTATACGCAGTCCGCCGTCTCACAGGCGATCGCCAGGCTCGAGGCCGAGACCGGCACGACCCTGCTGGTCCGTGATCGCCGCGGGGTCCGCCCGACCGCGGCGGGGGCGACGCTCGTCGAGCATGCCGATGCGATCTTCGCGCAGGTCGGTGTCGCCGAGGCCGAGCTGGCGGCGGTGCTCGGGCTCCGGGCCGGCCGCCTGCGCGTCGCGTCGTTCCCGTCGGCAGGCGCGACCCTGATGCCGTCGGCGGTCGCGACCTTCCGCGAGCGCCACCCCGACGTCTCGTTGACGCTCGCGGAGGGTGAGCCCGAGGAGATCGCCCCGCGGCTGCGGGCCGGAGAGTTCGACCTGGCGCTGCTGTTCGAGTTCCCGGGCACGCGCGAGCGGCCGGGGGTCGGGCTGCGCAGCGTGACGCTGCTGAACGACGAAATGCACGTGGCGCTGCCGGCCGATCACGCGCTCGCGGGAAAGGCGGCGCTCACGCTTGGTGACCTGCGCGAGCAGGACTGGGTCCAGACCTCAGCCTCGAGCCCGTGCGCTCGCCACGTCGTGCGCTCTTGCGTTGCGGCGGGGTTTGAGCCGAACGTGACGTTCGAGAGCGACGACTACGAGACCGTTCAGGGGCTGGTCGCCGCCGGCGTCGGCGTCGCGCTGATTCCCCAGCTGGCACTGACACGCGTGCGACCGGGAATCGTCGTCCGCGAGCTTGCGCCCGAGAGCCCCACCCGCAAGGTGATCGCCGCAACGATCGGAGGGCCGGGGGTCGCTCCGGCCGCGAACACGATGATCCGGATTCTGACCGACGTGGCAGCGACCCATCAGGAGCGCGAGGCGATCGCGACGAACCAGCGCGATTCGTGGAGCACGTCGCCGCCGCCGAGCTCGTCGGCCAGGTCGCCCGCGCGGAAATAGCGCTTGTAGACCTGATAGCTCGACCCGTCGTTGAGGACCCGCCGCTGCCACTGGACGCGCGGGTGCTCGGGACGGGTCGCCGAATCGACGAGAATCAGCTCGGGTGCGACCCGCCGCGCCTCGCCGAGGAAGCACTCGCGCTCGCGAGCCTCGAGGTGACCGTAGAAATGGGCCGTGAAGACCCGATCGAACGACCCCTCGAGGAACGGCACCGCGAGCGCATCACCGCGGACGAAGGTCGCGTCCGGCAGGCGCCGTCGCGCGATCGCAAGCATCCGCTCGCTCTGGTCGAGCCCGGTCAGCGTCCCCGGCAGCTCACGGGTCAGAAACCCGGTTCCGCAGGCGATGTCGAGCGTTCGCGCCGGCGCCAGTGCCGCCAGCGTGGCGATCAGATCGCGGAGATCGGGCTCCCATCCGGGCCGCTCGAGCTCGGCGAAGCGGCCGTCGCCGAGGTACCACTCGTCATACTCGGCGGCGCGCGCGTCGTAGTACTCCTTCACGCCGCCGTCGCGCTTAGTTGGTCGACAGCAGCCCGCGCGACAGTGCGTACTGGACGAGCTCGGCGCGCGTCGTCAGGCGAAGCTTCTGCTGGATGTGCTGGCGGTGGGTCTCGACCGTTCGGACCGACAGGTACAGCTGCTCGGCGATCTCGGCGTTGGTGTAGCCGAGTGCAATCCGGCGCAGGACGTCGACCTCGCGTTCGCTGAGGTCGTCGGGCGGCCCGGGGAGGCTCGGCGGCGATCCGCGCGCCGAGGCGGGGATTGAGGTAGATCTCTCCCGCGGCGGCACGGCGAACCGCCTCGACCAGCTCGGTGTCAGCTGCCTCCTTGAGCACGTATGCGAGTGCGCCGGCGCTCAGCGCCTCGCGCGCGAACGCGGGCTCCTCCTGCATCGTCAACACGACGATCTGGGTTTCCGGCGCGCGCTTGCGCAGCTCGGGGATCGCCTCCAGCACGGAGCCCCCCGGCATGTTCAAATCGAGCACCAGGACATCCGGGTGGTAGCCGATCGTGACCCGCCGGGCCGCGTCGACGTCGCCGGCCTCGGCGACCACCTCGAAATCCTCCTCGGCATCCAGCAACAGATGCAGGCCGCTGCGCACGACCTGGTGATCGTCGGCGATCACGAGCCGGATCTTGCCAGGCGGCTCGGCTTCTGGTTCGTCCGTGTCCACGCTGCTGACCCTATCGCTTAGGCGCCACCAACGCGCCTCAATTCCCGGTGAATGCGGGCGGCCGCTTCTGCGCGAACGCGGCGACGCCTTCGACGAAGTCCTTGGTCCGCCCGAGCCGGTGCTGGAGCTCGGCCTCGAGATGCAGCTGCGCCTCGAGATCGCCGTAGATGAAATGGTTGAGCGCTTGCTTGGTGGACGCGTACGAGTTCGTCGGACCGGCGGCGAGGCGCTCGACGAGCGCGTTGGCCTCCTCGAGCAGCCGATCGTCGGGATGGACCCAGTTGACCAGGCCCCACTCGAGTGCCTGGGGCGCCGGCACGCGCTCGCCCAGCAATGCCATCTGGAAGGCGCGCGCGCGCCCGACCGCCGGAGGCACGAACGCGGTCGAGCCGCCGTCCGGCATCAGCCCGATGTTGACAAACGCAAGGCCGAAGAAGGCCGACTCCGCGCTGAGGATCAGATCGCACGCGAGCGCCAGCGAGCACCCGATGCCAACGGCGGGACCGTTGACCGCCGCGACGACCGGCTTGGGCAGCCGGCGGACGCCGGCGATCACCGGGTGGTAGATGTCGGCGAGCTCGTGGCGGATGTCCGGCATGCCGTCGTCTGCCGGCTCGAACCCTGCCCTCAGATCGGCGCCCGACGAGAAGCCCCGGCCTGCACCGGTGATCAACACGGCGCGGACCGACTGATCGGCCGCCTCGTGCTCGAGTACTTGCCTGAGCTCGCGGCCGAATTCGCCGGTCCAGGCGTTGAGCGTCTCGGGACGGTTCAAGGTCAGGCGACCGACCGCCCCCGTCTTCTCCCAGATGATCGTTTCGTAGCTCATGGCGCTCGGACTCTAATGCGTTGCGCCACCTTCGGGTTCGAACTCCGTCATGATGCTCGCGATGGATCGGCTCAACCACTCGTTCGTGCTGGCGGCGCGTCCAACCGGGCTGCCGACGGCCGACTGCTGGCAGTACGTCGAGTCCGAGGTTCCGGCACCGTCCGACGGCGAGGTGCTGGTCAAGGTGCTGTTCATCTCGCTCGACCCTGCGATGCGAGGGTGGATGCGGGAGGGCCGCTCCTACGTGCCGCCGGTCAAGGTCGGCGAGGTGATGCGAGCGGTCGCGGTCGGGGAGGTGGTCGAGTCCAACTATCCGTCGCTCGCTCCCGGCGACCACGTCAACGGCTTGCTCGGGGTCCAGCAGTACGCGGTCGTGAACGGTGCCGCGCTGATCAAGGTCGACCAGGCGCTGGCTCCGCTGCCGGTGTGGCTAAGCGCGCTCGGGATGCCCGGAATGACCGCCTACTTTGGGCTGCTCGACATCGGCCATCCGGCGGCCGGCGAGACGGTCGTGATCTCAGCGGCGGCGGGCGCCGTCGGGCAGGTCGTGGGGCAGATCGCCAAGATCCGGGGGGCGCGCGCGATCGGGATCGCCGGCGGCCCCGAGAAGTGCTCCTACGTGGTTGACGAGCTCGGCTTCGACGCCGCGATCGACTACAAGGCAGAGGACGTCCGCATCGGTCTTCGCACGCACTGCCCCGAGGGGATTGACGTCTACTTCGACAACGTCGGCGGCGAGATCCTCGATGCGGCGCTGGCGGCGCTCGCGCTCCACGCGCGCGTGATCATCTGCGGCGCGGTCTCCCAGTACAACGCGACCGGCGCGATGACCGGCCCGGCCAACTACATGTCGCTGCTCGTCAACCGCGCGAGCATGACGGGCTTCGTGATCGTCGACTACGGCGATCGCTACGCCGAAGCCGCGCGCGAGCTCGCCGGCTGGCGAGCCGCCGGCAAGCTGAAGTCGCGCGAACACGTGGTCCGCGGCCTCGAGACCTTCCCCGAGACGCTGCTGATGTTGTTCACCGGCGAGAATCGAGGCAAGCTCGTGCTGGCAGTCGACGGCGCCTGACCTCAGGTGCCCGGGTTGCCCACGAGCCACGCACCGACGACCGCCGCGCCCGCAACCTCGCTGTCGGTCCTGGCCTTGGCGGGCAGCCACACGCCAGGCAACGAGTAGCCCTCGTCGAACCAGGCCGGGAGCCCGATCGAGTTGGCCCAGCTGAGGAACGCGGGAAGCGAGAAGCATCCGGACATGTTGTACGGGTGACCGCTGACCGCCTGCACCCCGGGCAGCCCGGCCGCGTACGCGGCCTGGAGGTGATGGAAGCCCCACGGCGAGATCTCGCCGGCGACCCTGATCGCCTGCGGGGCCTGGGCGGCGACGATCGGCTCGACGGCCTGCCAGACGGTCGCATACTGGGGTCCGGTGATACCCGGGCCACCGCTGGTGAGCTCCTGCTCGTTGCCGATGCTGACCGCCCAGGCGATCCCCCCAAGCTGGTCGAGGATCGTCCGGTAGAAGCTCTGCACCTGAGCGATCGTCCACGGGTTCCACCACTGGATCACGAGGTGGACGCGGTAGCCAGCGGCGGCCGCCTGCTGCGCGCACGCGATCACCCCGGCCTGGTAATTGCCAGGGTTGATGATCACCCGCAGCACCGCCTGGTACTGAGCCAGGTATGACAGCGGGCTCGACCCGGTCCGGCAGCCGGGGACGTCGCCGATCTCGACAACCGGCGCCGGCGTCGGCGTCGCCGTCGGCGTCGGATCGGCCGGCGGCGGCGTGGCCTTCACGACCGCGTGGGTCTTGTGATGCGAGGGGCGATGCGCCTTGGGCTTGGCGCCGTGGCACCGCGACCAGCGATGGCGGTGGCGATGGCGGTGGCAGTGGTGGATCAGACCGACCTTCAGCTTGACCGTCTGCGGCTTGCGCGTGTGGGCGAGCGCAGGCGCCGCCGCGAGCGCCAGGAAGGCCGCGAGTACGAGCGCGGAGCGCCTCATGAGTTCTCTGAAGTTTTCAAGGGGGATGTGGATCGGCGTGCTCGGATTTCTCGTAGCGCGTCGAGGATTGCCCTCGCGGACGCGTCCATGTCGTCCGCCGTGGTACGCCAATTTACCACTGATACGCGCATGACCTTCTGCTCGCGGAATGTGCTGCCGCTCATCCAGCAGGTCCCGCCGCGCTGAACACGGTCGATCACCGCTTCGGTGATCTCGTCGTCGCCGTCGAAGCGGACCACGACCTGGTTGAGCTCGACATCGGCAAGCACCTCGACTCCGTCGGCGCGCGCCAGCGTCTGCCCGATCCGCGCGGCGTTCTCGCAGCAGCGCTCGACCAGGCGGCTGACTCCCTCGCGTCCGAGCGCGCGCAGAGCTGCGTACACGGGCACACCCCGCGCGCGCCGCGAGAACTCGGGCACCCAATCGAAGCCCCACGGAGTGCCCTCGGCGTGCGCGGGGATGTACGCGGCGCTCGAGGCCATCGCGGCCCGATGGGCGCCGGCATCGGCCACCGCCGCAATCCCGCAGTCATACGGAACGTTCAGCCACTTGTGCCCGTCGGTGGCCCACGAGTCGGCTCGCTCGTAGCCCGCGAGCAGATGCCGCCGAGCGGGGCTTGCCGCCGCCCACAGCCCAAAGGCCCCGTCGATGTGGCACCAGGCGCCGTGCTCTCTGCACAGATCGACGAGCTCCGAGATCGGATCGAACGCGCCGGTGTTGACGTCGCCCGCCTGCGTGCAGACGATCGCCGGACCCCGGTGCTCGCGCAGCTTTCGCTCCACCTCGCCGGGGAGCATGCGACCGACCTCGTCGGTCGCGATCAACTCGACCCGATCGGCCCCGAGCCCCAGCATCCGGCAGGCGCCCTTGACCGTCACGTGGGCCTGCTCGCCGGCGAGCACACGGATCCGCGGCGCGCCCTGGAGCCCCTCGGCCTCGACATCCCAGCCAAGCTCGCGCAGCACCGAGTGCCGGGCGGCCGCGAGGCAGGTGAAATGCGCCATCTGGCAACCGGTGACGAATCCGATCCCGCACGAGGCCGGGAGGCCGAGCAACTCTCGCACCCACCCGGCGGCCACCTCCTCGGCGACCGACACCGCCGGGGCGACGTCGTAGCCGCCCGCGTTTTGGTCCCACGTCGAGGTCAACCAGTCGGCCGCAACCGCGACCGGCAGAGCGCCACCGACGACGAATCCGAAGTAGCGCGACCCAGGCGAGGCGACCAGGCCCGGATCGACGTGCCGGGCGAGCTCCGCGATAACGGTTCGCGGGTCCTCGCCCTCGTCGCTCAGCGGCCGGGCAAGGTTTGCTCGCAGCTCGTCAATGCCCGCCTGCGCGTTGACCGCCCGCACCTGAAGCCCGTCGAGGAACTCTCGTGCGATCGCGGCCGCGTCCTCGAGCACGTCATAACGCGAATCCACGCAGCGACTTTATTGCGTCTTCTGCACAAGATTGGAAAAAGGCTGTGCAAAAAACCGCGCAATTCAATGTTCTCCGCGGCGCGCGGCTGTTCTAAAGGTCGAGCGCCGGCAGCTTGTCGATGCTGAGCAGGTTCTTCTCGCGCTGGTAGGCGACGATTGCTTCGGGGCCGCCGACCCGGAGCTTCTTCGCCGCCCACGCGTCCTGGTGGGGCCGCAGGCCATCGAAGCTCATCAGCGGGACGCCGTAACCGCACGAGTCGGCGACTCGCGTCACCTGCACAGATACGACCGCCCGGCGCGCCTCCGGGTGGGCAGGTTGGTCGAAGCGCTCGGCGAGCTGCTCGAACTTTCGATCTCCCGGGGTCAGCACCGTGCCGCGACCATGCAGTCGCAAGATCCGTGGGCGGCCGTCGAACGCGCAGAACATGATCACGATGCGCCCGTTCTCCCGCAGGTGCGCGATCGTCTCGGCTCCCGAGCCAACCACGTCGAGGTACGCGACGGACTGCGGCCCGAGCACGCGGAAGCTGCCGATCGGCCCCTTCGGCGAGATGTTGACGTGCCCGTCACCGGCGAGCGGCGCGGTGCCGACGAAGAACATGCACTGGCTCGCGATCCATTCACCGAGACGCTCGTCGATCTGCTCGTAGATCTGGCCCACCGGAACAGGATGCCATGCGTCAGTCGGTGCTCGTGCCGTGCGCACCGGTGCGGGCGTCCGCAGCGATGATTTTCGCGCGCCCCGGGCGTCTGCAGTGATGAGAATGGCTCTCGCCACTGAATCCCTGCATCCGCCCAGCCCTCGACCTAGGATCTGACCATGGCTGTCGTCTGCATCCACGGTCCCCTGAAGCGGCTCGCCGGCGGCTCGGAGCATCCGCTCGAGGGCGTGACCGTGTCCGCGGTGTTGCGCGCGCTCGAGCTCGAGCGGCCAGCGCTCAGCGGCTGGGTTCTCGACGAGCGAGGCAGGATCCGGCGTCACATCACCGTGTACGTCAACGGCGAGCGTTCCAATGGCGATACCCCAGTGCACCCGCGAGATCGAGTCGAGGTGCTGCCGGCGATTTCAGGAGGATGACCGCGTGACAGAACTAGTGATGGGAACCAAGAAGGGCCTGTTCGTGCTCGAGGGCGACGCGGCGACGGGCTTCGACGTGGTCGCGAGGGCATTTCCCGGGGAGCCTGTCGACTACGCGATGCGGGACCCCCGCAGCGGCCGGCTGTTCGCCGGTGTCACGAGCCCGTTCTACGGCCCGAAGATCTTCTATGCCGACGACCCTGCCGGGGAGTGGGCGCAGGCAGCCGGCGTCGAGATACCGGCCGGCGCGGATGCCGCGCTCGAGCGGGTCTGGGTGATAGTTGCCGGTGAGGAAGATGGTCTGCTGTACGCCGGCGGCGATCCCGGGGTGCTGTTCGAGAGCCGCGACGGAGGTAGCAGCTGGCAGCTCAACGAGGCTCTCTGGAACCATCCGACGCGCGGCTCGTGGCAGCCGGGAGGCGGAGGGTTGTGCCTGCACTCGATCGTTCCCTGGCCCGGCGATCCCGACCGTCTGCTGGTGGCTGTGTCGGCCGCCGGGGTTTGGCTGACCGAGGATCGCGGCCGGTCGTGGCGCCAGGGTAACCACGGTCTCGTCGCTCGTTACCTCCCCGAGTCAGAGCAGCAGAGCACGACCGCCCTGTGCGTCCACCACATCGAGCGCTCGCCCACCCGGCCGGAGCGGCTGTTCATGCAGTTCCACGGCGGCGTCTACCGCTCCGACGACGCGGGCGAGAGCTGGACCGAGATCGGCTCGAGCCTCGTCTCCGATTTCGGCTTCCCGCTTGCCGTCGACCCCGTCGATCCCGACAGCGCCTATGTGATTCCGCTGTGCGCGGATATCGATCGCGTGACCCCCGACGGACAGGTCCGCGTATTCGAGACCAGGGACGGCGGCGCCACCTGGATCGGGCGCGGGGATGGCCTGCCGCAGTCGCACGCCTACCTGACGATCCTGCGCCTGGCTTTCGACCATCGCAGCGGTGATGCCGGGCTCGAGCTGTACTTTGGCGCGACCTCGGGGCATGTTTTCGGTTCCTCGGACGCCGGTGCGAGCTGGTTCGGAGTCGCCTCGAAGTTGCCGCCGGTCTACTCGCTGAACGCGGCCGCATGAGCTGGTGCCGGCTCGTCGGGCGACACCCGTGAGCGGCGGCGGCAGATGACCGCGCCGCGCCGCGCCGATGCGATCGTCGTCGGGCTGGGTGCGATCGGAAGCGCCGCGTGCATGCAGCTCGCGGCCCGCGGCGCGTCGGTGATCGGGATCGATCAGTTCGAGCCTCCCCACGAGTACGGCTCAACCCACGGCGAGACAAGGATCACCCGCGTGGCGGTCGGCGAAGGGCCCGAGTACGTTCCGCTCGTTCGTCGTGCCCACGAGCTGTGGCGGGTGATCGAGGAGCGCGCGTCGGTAGCGCTGCTGACGCAGTGCGGGGGTGTGACGCTGGGCTCGCCGGGCAGCGCATTCCTGCGTCAGACGCGGGCGGTCGCGGCGCAGTTCGGGATCGAGCACAGCAACCTGTCGTCCGCCGAGGTTCGCAAGCGCTTTCCGGTGCTCGCCGTCGAGGATCGAACCGAGGCGTACTACGAGCCCGCGGCCGGCTACGTGCGTCCCGAAGCGGCCGTGCGCGCGCAGCTCGGGCTCGCCCGTCGCGACGGCGCCGAGCTCAGGCTCGGCGAGCGGGTACAGCGCTGGGAGGCGCGCGCCGGCGATATTCGGGTCAGGACCGATCGGGGCACCTACGAGGCCGGTCAGCTCGTCCTGTGCGTAGGGCCGTGGCTGCCGGAGCTGTTCGCGCCGGGGCGCACGCTGTTCGCGATCTACCGCCAGCTCCTGTACTGGTTCCCAATCCGGAGCGGCTATGAGCAGTTCAGCAAGCTGCCTGTGTTCGTCTGGGACCTCGAGCGGCTGAGCGAGCGCTTCGACCATCTGCTCGGCTTCTACGGGTTCCCTGCGATCGACGGTCGCGACGGCGGCATCAAGGTTGCGACTGAGATCTACAGGGAGACGACGGCGCCCGACGGCATGCAGCATCCCGCGACCGCGGCGGAGATCTCCGAGATGCACAGGCTCATCGGTACCCGGCTGCCCCGACTCGGCTCCGAGCCGCTGCGGACTGTCTCCTGCCTGTATACGAGGACGGTTGGTGGGCGGTTCGTGATCGATCGTCATCCTGATCACGACTCGGTGCTGATCGTCTCGGCCTGCTCGGGCCACGGCTTCAAGCACTCCCCGGCGATCGGTGAGGCGGTCGCCCAGCTCGTCACCGACGGGACGAGCGAGATTGATCTTCGCCCGTTCAGCTTCTCGCGCGCCGAACTGCGTGGCTAGATCACGCCCGGCTGTCACAGCCACGACGGCTACCTCGTCTGAGCCGTTATACGTGGAAAGGAGCGAAACATGAAGATCTACCTTGCCGGCGCGAGCGGCGCGATCGGAAGGCAGCTCGTGCCGCGGCTGGTCGCGGCCGGGCACGAGGTCGTCGGCCAGACCCGAACCGAATCCAAGCAGGCCGAGCTCCGCGAGCTCGGCGCCACTCCGGTCCTCGCCGACGCGCTCGACGCCGAGCAGGTCGCGGCCGCGGTCGCAAGTGCCGCGCCGGACGCGATCATCCATCAGCTGACGGCGATCGGCTCGCTCGACCTCAAGCACTTCGATCGCGAGTTCGCCTTGACCAACCGCCTCAGAAGCGAGGGGACCGACAACCTGCTGTCGGCCGGCCGCGCGGTCGGCGTCCGGCGGTTCATCGCCCAGAGCTATGCGGCTTGGCCGTACGCGCGGACCGGCGGCGCCGTCAAGCGCGAGGACGACCCGCTGGATCTGACCCCGGTGCGCGACATGCGCGAATCGCTGGCCGCGATCCGCCATTTGGAGTCGGCCGTCACCGGCGCCGATTGGACCGAGGGGATCGCCCTTCGCTACGGCGCGTTCTATGGTCCCGGCACGTCGATGAGCAACGGCAGTGAGCAGCTCGAGATGATCCGACACCGCAAGTTCCCGGTCGTCGGCAACGGCGGCGGCGTGTGGTCGTTCGTCCACGTCGCCGACGCGGCCGACGCGACGGTTGCCGCGCTGCAGCGCGGCCGGCGCGGGATCTACAACATCGTCGACGACGATCCGGCGACCGTCGCCGAGTGGTTGCCCGCGCTCGCGCGCGAGATCGGTGCACCGAAGCCGTGGCGGGTGCCGCGGTTCGTCGGCCGGCTGGCGGCCGGCGAGGCAGGTGTGGTGATGATGACCGAGATCCGGGGGGCCTCGAACGAGAAGGCCAAGCGCGAGCTCGAATGGGAGCCCAAGCATCCGAGCTGGCGGGCAGGGCTCGCATCATGAGCCCCGACGACGAGCTGCTCGACGAGCTCCGGCCGGCATCGTTCGCGATTGCCTACCGCATGCTCGGCAGCGTCGCCGAGGCCGAGGACATCGTTCAGGAGGCGTTGCTCCGGGTTCACAGGGCGCTCGCCTCCGGCGAGCAGATCGAGTCGCCGCGAGCGTACGTGGCGACCGTGACGACCCGGCTCGCGATCGATGAACTGCGCTCAGCTCGAGCACGCCGCGAGCGTTATGTCGGCGAGTGGCTGCCGGAGCCGATCGTGACCGACACGCCCGAGGATCCGGCGCGACAGGCGGAGATGGCCGACTCGCTGTCGATGGCGATGCTGGTCCTGCTCGAGAGCTTGTCTCCCGAGCAGCGCGCCGTGCTGCTGCTTCGCGATGTGTTCGACTACGACTACGACGAGATCGCGGCCGTCGTCGGCAAGAGCGAGGCCAACGTCCGCCAGCTCGCGACCCGCGCGCGCCGCCACGTGCAAGCGCGACGTCCCCGGTTCCAGGCCTCGCGCGAGCAGCGCGAGGAGTTGGCGCGCCGGTTCTTCGCCGCAGTCCAGGAGGGGGACCTTGCGGGCCTCGAGGCGCTGCTCGCCGACGACATCGTCCTGACCGGCGACGGTGGCGGCAAGGTCCCGGCGCTGGCGCGCTCGCTGCACGGGCGCAGCCGCGTCGCTCGCACGCTGCTCAACTGGGTCAAGGCCGGCGCGCGGATCGCCGGGGCGTCGATGCGCCCGGCCCAGATCAACGGCGCGCCGGGCGCGCTGCTGCTCGACGGCGACGGTGCGCTGATCGGGGTCTGGTCGCTCGAGATCGCGCATGGTCAGGTCCAGTCGCTGCACTCGGTCGTCAACCCGGAGAAGCTCACCCACCTCGGACGGGTTGCCGATCTCGGCGCGCTCCTGCGTGTGAGACCACCGGCCTGAGCCGCCGGCCGCCGCTACTGGTAGCTGTACAGGCCGCGCCCGGACTTGCGGCCGAGGAGCCCAGCCGCGACCAGCCGCTGCAGCAAAGGCGGCGGCGCGAACAGCTGCTCGCGATGCTCGGCGTACAGCGTCTCCGCGACCGCCATCACCGTGTCGAGCCCGATCAGGTCAGACAGCGCGAGCGGGCCCATCGGGTGCGCGCATCCCTTGACCATGCCGCGGTCGATGTCCTCGGCGCTCGCGAGCCCTTGCTCGAGCATCCGGATCGCCGCCAGTAGGTACGGGATCAGCAGCGCGTTGACGGTGAAGCCGGCGCGGTCGGGTGCGACGATCGGGTCCTTGCCGAGCTGGTCGGTGACGAACTGCTTGGCGCGGTCGCGGACCTGGTCAGCGGTCAGCAGCGAGGGGATGATCTCGACCAGCGACAGGACCGGCACGGGGTTGAAGAAATGCAGCCCGAGGACGCGGCTCTCCCACTCGCCGGACGCGACGCCGAGCTCGACGATCGGAATCGATGACGTGTTCGAGGCGAGGATCGCCTCGCGATCCTGGACGACGTCGGCCAGCCGCTTGAAGACGTCGAGCTTGACGTCCTTGCGCTCGACCACCGCCTCGATCACGATCTCGCGGTCGGCGAGTGTCGACAGCTCCGATGTGAACAGAACCCGATCGCGGATCGCGGTGGACTCGTCCTCGTCGAGCTTGCCCCGGGCGACCCCGCGCTGCAGCGACTTGGAAAGGCGCTCGCGCGCCGAGTTCGCCGTTGCCTGATTGGCCTCGACGAGGATCACGTCGAGGTCCGCGCGCGCGCACACCTCCGCGATTCCGGTCCCCATGATCCCGCCGCCGACAATCCCAACCCGGCTGAAGGGCTGTTCAGAAGTGTTGCTCATGCAGGCAACGTTATACGCGGTCCGAGATCACACCGCGTGGTGGTTTATCGGCGATTTGTCGCCGACCGACCAGTTGTGGCCGAACGGGTCGCGGAAACCGCCCTGGCGGTGGTTGCCCCACGGCGCCTGGTGATCCTCGATTGGTGATCCTGGGCTCGCCCCCGCCGCCAGCGCTCGCTCGATCATGCCGTCGGGGTCCTCGACGAACAGCTCGATTCGCGTGCTCGTCCCGCCGACCCGGCTCGGGGCATCCTCGGGCGGGTTGTGTGGGTTGGCCTCGTGGAGGAAGAATGGCGCGCCGTCGATCTGCAGTCCCGCGACGCCGCCGAGGTTCCACAGCTCGCGCGCTCCGAGCGCGCGCTTGTACCACGAGATCGCGGTCTCGGCGTCGGGGACGATCAGCATCACCGAGATCGCCGGGGGCGAGGCGAACAGCTCGGTCGCGGGCTGCGGCTCGAGCCCTGGCCCCGACGTGCCACCCCACTGCTCGGGCGTGACGTCGGCGATCGCTTGCGAGAACGACCACTGGTGACCGCCGAGGTCTTCGGCGGTGTATTGGCGCTCGCCGTAGGGGAAGTCAGTCGGCTCGCGGACAATCGCCGCGCCGCGCTCTCTCGCGCGCGCGTGATGCGCGTCGACGTCCCGGACGCGGACCATCACCGACTGGTGGCCGGGCAGCACGCTGGAGGTCCGCGGCTCGGTGACCACGACCGCCCCGGTCCCGACCGCCAGCTGGGCACGATGGTCTCCAACGCGCCAGCGCTCGACGAATCCGAACGTGTCGCACAGCCACGCGACAGCCTCCGGCACATCGTCGTAGACGAGCTGCGGGATCACCGCGCACGGCGGCATCGTTCTGTTTGATGATGGCGTTTGCGGCTGCATGCGCTCCTCGGCGTGATCGGCTTACCCTCCCTGCGAATCTTGACAGTCCTCGGCAGCCACGCGCTCAGGGCGGCACCGAACAGGCAGCGATGCTCCTACACCTGATCCCACTCGCCGTACTGTCGGCGATCACGAGCCCAACCGCGATTGCGGCCGTGCTCCTGATCCTGGCTCGCCCGCACCCGGGCCGTCTGCTCGGCGCATACGTCGCCGGGAGCTTCGCGGCATCGGTTCTGGTTGGAGTTGCGATCATCGCGGGGCTGGCGGCGACGTCCGCGTTCGCCCCCCACCGCCACACAAGCCTCCCGATCTTCGACCTCGCGATCGGGGCGTTGATCCTGCTCAGTGCGGCGTGGCTCCACTCCGAACGCTCGGCCGAGGTGCGCCGCCGCGCGGCCGAGCGCCTCGCGCGCCGCAAGGCGCACAAGAGCGCGGCGAGGGGAGACCGCCCGAGCACGACGACGCGGATCCTGGCCCGTGGCTCGATCGGACTGATTGCCGCGATCGGGGTCGCGATGCACCTTCCCGGTCTGCTGTACCTCGCCGGGCTCGGCGAGATCGCACACGCGCAGTTGAGCAACGTCGATGCGGTGATCCTGGTCGTGCTGTTCAACGTGGTGATGCTGGCGCCGATCGAGTTGCCGTTGCTCGGCTTCGTCGCGGCGCCTGAGAGGACTCAGCAAGTGGTGGCAGCGGTCGACACGTTCATCAAGCAACACCGCCGCGAGGGGATGCTGCTCGTCTCGGTCCTCGCCGGCGGTTACCTGGTCGTGACCGGGATCGTCGGGTTGATCAGCGGCCGGTAGTACGGAGGGCGGCGGTCGGCGTGTCGCCCGCGGGGGTAGGGGGGCACGATCGCAAGCGGCCTCGGCGGGCCGTACCAAGGCCCGCCGCCGACGCCGGAAGGGCCCGAAGGAGCCGCGTCACGCCAGCGCGAAGTGGCGGCTGAGCTCGTTGGCGTAGGCCGCCCCGAGCGATCGCTCTCGCGCGTTCAACCACTCGGTGAACCCGATCGTGCCTGCGGGCGGCGAGTCGGAGGCGAGCAGACCGGCCATCAGGCCCTTGATCTCATCGGGCGTCAGCACGACGTCGCGAACGAGCAGTCCGAGCGCCCGCGACGCGAGCGCCATCGCGGTGGGGGGGACATGGATGATCGGTGCCCGGCTGCCGGTGGCGGATCGGATCGCGCGGACAAGCTCGTCGAACGTCAGCGTCTCGGGACCGGCGGCGTCGGTGATCGTGTTGCCCTCGGCACGCGAGCTGTCGACGCAGATCCGCGCCAAATCGGCGACGTGAACCGGCTGGACCGGATAGCGACCATCTCCCGGAATCGGAAACAGCGGCGTGTGCCGGAGGATCCATGCGATGTTGTTCACGAGCACGTCGCGGTCGCCGCCGAACACCAGGGTCGGACGCACGATCGAGTACGGGATCCCGCTTCCCGCGAGCGCCTGCTCGACCAGTGCCTTGCCGCGGTAGTAGCGCAGTCCCGAGTCGAGCGCAGGGTTGGCGATGCTGACGTGGATCACGCGGGCCGCGCCGGCCCGCCGTGCCGCGTCGAACAGCGCTCGCGAGTTCTCGACGGCGCGCTCGAAGCTAGCGCGCTGGTGATCGAAGCGAACCCAGTAGGTGTTGTAGACGTTCGCGACCCCGTCGAGGCTTCGCGCGAGTGCGCTCCGATCGCCGAACGCGTACCGGCGAGCGTCGATTTGGCCCTGGAGCGGGTGCGCTCGATCGGGGTGGAACGTGAGCGTCCTGACGGCACGGCCGGACTCGAGCAGCAGCTCGGCGATGTGACCGCCCGAGTAGCTGAACGCTCCGGTGACGAGGTCGACGCCGCGCTCGCCGGTCATCGCTGCACCCGCCGCGGGGCGGACGGCAGCAGCGCGTCGCCGATCGGTGCGTACCGAGTTCCGAGATCGAGCAGCGACTCGGCCGCGCCGCGGTCGTCCTCGAGGTGACTGAGCATGTCGATCCCGAGGTACAGCGAGACGATCGCGAAGGCGATCTCACGCGGTGGCACGATCGCCTCGAGCACGCTGCCGGCGATCAGCTCGTGGACCTTCAGCTCGACCATCTCGATCCAGGGATGGATCCGGGCGGCGACCTCGCGTCCGAGTTCCCGATCGGACATGCCCCCGGCGACCAGCGCGCCCAGCACGGTCACGTAGCCGTGTTCGAGGTCGGCGTCGTAGATCTCGCGTGCCAGCGCGGCAAGCTCGGCGAGCGTCCGCGCGTTGACGAACGCCGGCCGGTAGGCATCCATCCGCCGATCGCTGACCAGGTCGAGCGCGGCCAGCAGCAGCTTCCGCACGCTGCCGAAGTGGTAGAAGATCAGCGCCTGGTTGAAGTCCCCGGCACGCGCGATCTCGCGTGCGCTGGCGCCGTGAAATCCGACCGACTTCAACGCGTCGAGCGCGGCCTCGACGATCTCGAGCTTGGTCCCGGTGAGTTGCCCGGTGCCCGCGCCCGGCCCCGTGTCGGCCGCGGCCGTCGGGTCGCCCGGCCCCGTCGCTCGGCGTCGTTCAGCCATTCTGGCGATTTTAGCAACTGCTCAAAGCGATTGCTCAAAGATCAGACGAGCGGCAGCCGGCAGATCAACTCGTGATCTATGGGGGCGTTGGCCGCGCCCAGGGCCACCGGAGTGGCGGTGCTTGGAACGCCGTCCTTGACGACCTCGAGCAGCTGCATCATGCCGTGATCCTCGTGGAACAGGATGTGGCAGTGCCACACGAACTTGCCGGTGTAATCGAGGAACCGGTGGCGGATCGTGAGCGTCCCGAACGCGGGTAGCGTGGCGGTGTCGCGGTAGTGGCGCTCGTCCACCGGCTTGCCGTTCACGGCGACGACCTGGAACGGGTTTTGGTGGATGTGGACAGGATGAGGCTCGTAGGTCTCGTTCACGAACTCCCACTCCTCGGTGTCGCCCAGCACCATCGTCTCGTCTACCCGATAGTGGTCGAAGACCCGGCCATTGATGTAGTAGCGGTAAGTCTGATTCTTGTAGAGCGGCTGTCCCAGGATGCTCCTCGGCTCAATCTCCTCGAGCCGCAACGTGCGCCGGTAGTCGATCTTCGCGTGGCGAAGGTCGTGGAACGGAACCAGCGCCGTAGGCAGCGTCGGCCGCGGTGACACCGGCCTGCCCCGCGAGACGACGCGTACCAGCGGAGCCGGGACGGGCACCATCGACGTGTTGAACACCCCCAGCGGCTCGAAGCTGAGCGAGCGCAGGTCGAACGTGCCTTCGCGGTCCGTCTGGACCAGTACGTCGACGCGACCGCCGGGCGGGATCGCGACGACCTGCTCCGGCGAGACCGCGGCCATCGTGTTTCCGTCGACCGCCATCTTGTGCAGGACGTGACCCTCGAGTTGCAGACGCAGGAACACGATCGAGGCATTCACAAACCGCCACCGCTGGATCTCTCCGGGCCTGATCGTCAGCGACGGCTGGTACTGACCGTTGACAAGCGTCGCCTGGTGTGACAGCGAGCTGATTGCGGCATCCTCGATCGCGCCGTTCTTGATCTCGACCTGGCTGATGACCATCAACCGCTCCCCGCCGCGGTCGACGCCCGAGACCTCATCCTCATCACCGCGGATGATCAGTGCCCCGAACAGCCCGGCGCCGACCTGATCGTCAGTCAGCGGGTGGTAGTGGGCGTGGTACCAATACGTCCCGGCCGGGTGGTCAGCCGGCAGGTCGTACTCGTACTGGAAGTGCTTCCCGGGCGGGATTCCGAACAGCACGTCGTCAGAAGGCATGTCGGGCGAGACGTGGAGCCCGTGGGTGTGAAGGTTGGTCACCTGGTGCAAGTCGTTGACGAGGTCGACCCGCAGCCGCTCACCCGTCCGGACCTCCAGTGTCGGACCGGGATACATCTGCTCGTAGGTCTCCGCCTTGGCGTCGCGGGTGCCGACCAGAACCGGGCCGGCACTCGCCCGCAGCGTTGTCGATAGCTCGCCGCCGACGCTCCGGCGGCTGATCGGCTGAAGCCAACCGCCGATCGATTCGGTGCTCTGCGCGCGGCTGCCAGACCCACAACGGGCCAGCGTGACCGCGAGTAATCCGCCGGCGGCGCCGGCCAGGAACGTCCGTCTGCTGAGGCGCGGTTGTGCGACGAACCGACTCACGAATGAGCCCTCTTGACGGTCACGACCCGACGCGTGCTCGGCGAGTGCCCGATCCGCCAGCGCATCGTGATCGTGTGTCGCTCGACAGGCTTGCATGGGAACACGATCGTCACGCCGATTCCCGTCGGGCCGCCTGCCAGAACCTCGAACGGCGGCTGTCCGGGGGCAAGCAGCCGCGACAGTCTGACGGTCGAGAGCGCGCGCCCGTCCAGCGCGAGCGACACGTCAGTCGCCGACGGAACGTGCCAGCCAATCGTCACCTGAGCTCGGTTGGCGTAGTCGGATAGGCACCAGAACTTGGTCGGTGCCGCGAACTGCGTTACCCGCGGCGCGCCGCTGGAGGTCGTGATCCCAGGCGTGGGGGGCTGCGGGGCCGGGTTGACGGTCGGGACCGGGTGACCGGGGCGCGAGCTCGCCACCGAGTTCGAGCTCCCACCACAGCCCGAGAGAGCGAGGACGGCCGCGCAAGCCGCCAGACAAGGACAGCTCACGTACCGCGAGCCGCGTTTGCGACGTGATGCGTGGGCTGGACGTCGTCCTGGGTCCATCAATGATTCCTGCGAGCGGCCCCAGGTGGGAGCTTGACAGATCCCCGCAGCGTCAGCTTCCGTCGCGCGGGAATTGATGCGTGTAGGCGCGGGCGTGAACTCGGACGCCGTCCTCGAACGCATCAATCGTCGTCGTCACGATGAAGCGGTCGGCTTCGCAGGTCATCGTGCTGCTGGCCAGAGTGCGCGTGTTCCACCCCGGGCGTGCGAGCGACACCTCGACGTGGCAAGTCACCGTCGCCGACAGCGGGTCACCTTCGACGATGCGATACGTGGTGAGGTTCTCTTCGCCCATCTCAGTGTCGGTGGCGACGATGCGGGTGCGCGAGGGGTGCCAGTCGAACTCGAGCTCGACCTCGCCGGTGGCGAGATCGCGCCGGATTCGTCGACCGCCATCGCGCAACATCGTGCCCTCGCTGGCCAGCGGCGTGCCGCTCTCGGGGTCCTGGAACGGTGGAAGCTGAGCATCGAGCTCGGTTGGCCGGCGCCGCGGCAGCGATAGGACGCTTTGCGGGCCGCACACAACGGTCAACGTGCAGGCCTCCGGGGACGGCCAGGCCATCGGCCAGTACGTGTTGGAGACCGCAAGCCGGATCCGATGCCCGGCCGGAATTGCGTACGCCGTCGCCTGGAGCGGGACGCGTACGAGCACCGGCTCGTTCAGCGGCATTGGGATGCTGCGGTCATGGCCCTCCCGGCGGCTGAGGTTGAGCAGTCCGCGTGCGATAAGCGTCGAGCTTCCGTCCGGGGCGACGTCACAAACGCGTACCGCGACGAGCGCCCAAGGACGATCGACGCTCAGCTCGAGGTGAGCCTCGACCTTGCCCAGCAGCTCGACACGCTCGGTGAGAGGCTCGCTGTCCCAGCACAGCGAGGCGCCGTCATCGGGACGCTGGTCGAGTGGGAAGTCGGCCAGGCTGCCGTCACCGCACCACACGCCGCCGTCGACGCCCGTCCCCTGGAGGCCGGACAGACTCCGGGTCGCGGCGGTGCCGTCGCCGGCGCTGTCCTGCAGAAGTGCCTCGGCACCGAGCGTATGCGTCCACGAGTCGATCGCGGGCGATGGCCACGATGGGTCGGCCACCCATCTACCGGGCCGCTGCCGATAGGAGCCGGCCGGCGCGACCGGCTCCTGCATGTAGCTGATCAGCTGTGGCTCCTCGAAGAAGCCGTTTTTGGTCCCGTCGAGGCTGGCGGCGAAGAACCGCACGCACTCCTGGAGGAAGCCGATCGCCGGGCCCGGAGCTCCAGCCTCGGGACTCGTGTGGCCCCACGGCCCGATCAACCCCCGGACCGGGCTGCGGACGTGCTCGACGACGCGAAAGACCATGTCGCGGTAGCCGTCGCCCCATCCGCCGACCGCGAACACGGGGCATTTGATCGCGCCGTAGTCCTCACAGGCGGACCCCTGCTGCCAATAGGCATCGCGGCGTTGATGACTGAGCCACGGCTCGATGAACGGCTTGGCGCCATCCATCCGCTCGAGCCAGGCTTGCCGCCATCCTGCACCGACCACGCGTGGGTCGGGCGGCTGGTTGAGGTAGGCCAGCATCGAGGTCGCCCATTGGCTCATGTCCATCGCGGAGACGCAGCCGCCGACGTAGTGGACGTCGTCCGCGTAACGGTCGTCGCTGGCGTGGATCGCGACGACACCGCGCAGACTCTCGACGGTGCGGGCCGCCATCTGCAACGCCGCGAAGCCGCCCCACGAGACGCCGATCATGCCGACCGCCCCGGTGCACCATGGACGCTCGGCGAGCCATGCGATCACCCGCTCGGCGTCGCGCTGCTCCTGCTCGGTGTACTCGTCCTCGAGGATCCCCGTGGAGTCGCCGCTGCCGCGCAGGTCGACCCGGGCGTACGCGAATCCGTGCGCCGCGAAATAGGTCCCCCAGGAGGCGTCCCCGATCGCGGTGCCGTCGCTCTTGCGGTATGGGACCGAGTCTAGGATCGCCGACACCGGGCGACTGTCGGCGTCCTGCGGAAGCCACAGACGGATCCCGAGGCGGACCCGATCGGGCAGTTCGATCCAGTCGTTGTCGATCACCCGCACCGCTCGGGGCACGGCGCTCGTCTCGGATTGACGCAGGCTCACGGGGCGCCGGCCGCCTCGGTCGGGTCGGGCTCTCGAAGCGGGAAGTGGCAGGCAGCCTCGTGCGTGGGCCCGAACCGGCGCAGCAGCGGTTCCTGCTCGGCGCATAGCCCTTGCGCGCGCGGGCAGCGCGTTCTGAAGCGGCAGCCGGACGGGGGATCGATCGGGCTGGGAAGCTCGCCGCGGATGCCGACCTCGGTCTTCGCACGCTCGGCCGCGGGATCTGGCACCGGGATCGTCTTGATCAGAGCGTCCGTGTAGGGATGCACCGGTCGGCGGTAGATGTCATCGCCGGTCCCGAGCTCGACCACCTTGCCGAGGTACATGACCGCGATCCGATCGGCGAGGTACTTGACGACGGCCAGGTCGTGCGAGATCACCACGGACGCCCGCTGATGCTCGGCTTGAAGGCGCTTCATCAGGTTGAGGACCTGCGAGCGGATCGAGACGTCGAGGGCGCTGACCGGTTCGTCGGCGACGATCACCTTCGGCTCGAGCATCAGTGCCCTGGCGAGCGCGATCCGCTGGCGCTGTCCGCCCGAGAATTCATGCGGATATCGCTCGAGCGCGTTCTGGGGAAGCCCCACCTCATCGAGCAGCTGCCGGATCTTCTGGTCCTGCTCCTTTCGATCTCCCACCTTCTGGATGACGAGTGGCTCGCGCAGCAGCGCCTGGACGCGCATCCGCGGGTCGAGCGAGGCGTAGGGGTCCTGGAACATCATTTGGAGATCGCGTCGCGCGGTCCGTAGCGCCTGCCCGCGTAGCCGGAAGACCTCGCGCCCGTCGAGCGCGACCCGGCCTGCATCCGGTTTCTCGATGCCGACGATCAGCTTGCCCAAGGTGGTCTTGCCGCATCCGGACTCTCCGACCAGGCCGAGCGCCTCGCCGGCGGCGACGTGCAACGACACGCCTGAGACGGCCTTCACGGAGTTGACCTGGCGTTGAAGCAGTGCCCCGGCCGTGACCGGATATTCGCGAACGACGTCGTCGAGCTCGAGCAGGCGGTCGCTCGCTGCTCGGGCGGGATCGGCCGCGGGGCCCGTGTGGATCGCGATCTGCGGCAGGGCCCTGACCGGGCCATCGACCGGATGCCAGCACGCGAACAGGTGATCCGGGTCCCCCTCCAGTGGCGGTTCTTGCCCGCGACACTGGTCATCGGCGCGCGGACAGCGCGGCGCGAAACGGCAGCCGACCGGAGGATTGGTGAGGTCGGGGGGGAGGCCGCGGATGCTGACCAGTGCCTTGGTGTTGTCCTGCGCCAACTTTGGGATCGAGCCGAGCAGCGCCTGCGTGTAGGGGTGGCGCATCTCGGAGAAGATCGCTTCCGTGGCGGCGCTCTCGACGATCCGCCCCGCATACATGACGCTGATCCGGTCGGTCCGGCCGGCGACGACGCCCATGTCGTGGGTGACCAGCAGCGTGGCCATGCCGAGCCGTTCCTCGAGCTCGTCGAGCAGCGCGAGGATCTGCGCCTGGATCGTCACGTCGAGCGCGGTGGTCGGCTCGTCGGCGAGCAGCACCTTGGGTTCGCAGGCGAGTGCGATCGCGATCATCACCCGCTGGCGAAGACCCCCCGAGAGCTGGTGCGGATACTGCTGCAGGCGCTCCCTTGGCCGCGGCAGTCCGACCAGCTCCAGCACCTCGAGCGCGCGATCGCCCGCCTCTTTGCGCGATACGTTGCGGTGACGACGGACCGGCTCGGCCACCTGCTCGCCGATCTTCTTGGTCGGATTGAGCGAGGACTGCGAGTCCTGGAAGATCATCGCCACTTCGTTGCCGCGGAGCGTCTGCAGTGCCTTGTCGGGGAGCCCCACGAGCTCGCGGCCGTCGAGCCGGACCGAGCCCTCGATGATCTCGCCGCCCTTTGGCAGCAGCCCCATGATCGAGAGGCCGAGCATCGACTTGCCGCAGCCCGACTCGCCGACCAGACCGAGGGTTTCGCCGACGTCGATCGCCAGGTCGACGTTCCCTACTGCCTCAACGGTCGAACGCGACAGCTTGATGTGAGTGCTGAGGTCGGCGACCTCGAGGGCCCTCGTGCTCTCCGTCGCCATCGCTAGCGTCGCCTCAGCCGCACGTCGAGCGCATCGCGCAGTCCATCACCGATCAGATTGCACGCCATCACCACCGCGACCAGGCAGAACCCCACCGGGTACACGAGCCACCACTGGCCGTTGGAGACATAGGTATCGGCATTGCCAAGCATGTCGCCCCACGAGGCGGCCGGGTACTGCAGCCCGAACCCGAGGAACCCCAGGAAGGCAAGCGCGAGGATCGAGTCGGCGATCAGGAAGGTCACGTTGACGATCGTGACCGAGAGCGCATTTGGGATCAGGTGCCGGTAGACGAGGCGGGCGCGGCCGCTGCCCATCACGCGCGCCGCCCACACGAAGTCACGCTCGCGCAACGTCAGCACCTCGCCGCGCATCAGCCGCGCCGGGACCAGCCACGAGAAGAAGCCGAGCAGCAGGCTCTCCTCGAGCACGGTGGCGCTGAACTTCGTCGCCAGCACGAGAACGATGAACAGGAACGGGATCGAGTAGACGATGTCGACGAAGCGCATCAGGATCCCGTCGACGATCCGACCAGAAAGACCTGAGACCGCGCCGTAGAGCGTCCCGATGACGATCGCGATCAGGGCGGCGAAGAAGCCGATCTCGAGCGCCGTCTGGCCGCCGGCCATGATCCGCCCGAGCTCATCGAACCCGTGCTCATCGGTGCCGAGAGGCCCAGCGGTGCCGCCCAGTGGCTTGGCCGCGCCTGGTGCCAGATTGGCGTTGAGTGGCTGCGTCAGGCTCTGGTTGGTGTGGTAGAAGAGCGGGCCGACGAAGCAGAAGACCACGAAGAAGACGACGATCGCCACGCCGAGAACGGCGATCTTGTTGTCGGTGAACTCCCGCAGTGCCAGCCGCCAGCCGCTCGAGATCACCTGGACCTCGCCGCCGTCGGCCATCGTCGAGAGCAGGTCGGGGTGGCTGAGCGGCGCCTCGGCCTGGCCCAGCGGCTTGATCCGTCCCTCGGTCATATTCGGACCCTCGGGTCGGCAACCGTGACGGCAACGTCGGCCATCAGGTTCCCGAGCACGGTGAGGATGCCGCCAAGGATCGTGTAGGCGAGCAGGATCGGGTAGTCGCCGTTCTGCAGCGCGTTGTAGAACAGCAACCCGAGACCCTGGATGTTGAACAGCACCTCGACCAGCAGGTTGCCCGCGAGCAGATCGGGGATCGACAGTCCGACGAGCGTGATCATCGGCAGGCACGCGTTGCGGAGCAGGTGGCGGTACAGCACGGCCCGCTGCGAGAGCCCCTTGGCGCGCGCGAGACGAATGTAGTCCTGCGCCAGGTTGTCGAGCGCCGACGAGCGCATGTAACGGCTGAACGACGCGATGTTGACCGCTGTCAGCGTGATGATCGGGAGGAAGTAGTCGCGCGGGTGGGTGATCGCCGATGCGGTCGAGGTCAGTGAGGACGGCACCAGCGGCGGGAAGATCGTCAGGTGCAGGGCGAAGATGTCGATCAGGATGATGCCCAGGAAGAACGGGGGCATCGCGTACAGCACGAACGTCAGCGTCGTCACCGCGTAGTCGCCGAAGCTGTTGCGCCTGACGGCCTGGGCGATCCCGAGTGGCATCGCGATCAGCAGCGACAGCACGAGCGCCGAGCCCGACAGGTAGATGCTGCGCCCTGCGTTCTCCTTGAACAGCTGGGCGACGCTTTGTCCCTGCTTGTACGAGTAGCCGAAGTTGAGGCGCGCGAGGTGGCCGAGGTAGGTCGCGAACTGGGCTACGAGCGGCCGGTCGTAGCCGTGCGACTTGTTCCACGCCGCGACCTGGGCCGGGCGTGCGTTGCGGCCGAGCACCTGGTGGACCGGGCTGCCGGCGATCAGGTGCAGGAGCTCGAACGTGATCGCCGCGATCCCGATCGTGATCACGATCGCGACGAGGATCCGGCGGATGATGTAGCCGAGCATCGCTGCGGGCGCTGGTCGTTCCCGGTGGGCTAGCTACTTCTTATTGACCCACCAGAACTGCGGCCACAGTCCATACTGCGTCAGCGCGAGGTAGGAGTTTGGCGACCCGCCGGCCCGCTTGGCTACGGCCCAGATGAAGTCGTAATTGGGCAGGAACAGCGCCGGCAGCGCCGTCGTCTCATACGAAGCCTCGTTGGTCACCGCGTTCGGGTCAGAGCCGAACACCGATGCGTGGATCAGCTGATCCATCTTCGGGTCGCTGTAGGTGCCGCTGTTGAACGAGCCGCCGGTGTTGAAGATCGAGTTCTGGGTCGGATACGGGCTATCCGTGTAGCCGCTGAAGTTTTCCACCGCCCAGTCGTTCGTGTACTTCGCCACCGACGGATCGGCGTTGTTGTAGTTGCTGGCGATGTAGTTGAACGTCTTCTGGAACAGCTGGATGTTGATCCCCGCGGCCTGCTTGGCCTCGGATGTGACCGCTTCGTCGGTGAGCGAAACGTAGGGCCCGGCGGCGGCCGTCTCGGTCGCCCACGGGAACGAGATCGGCGTCCCCTTGGGAATCCCGGCGCCGCACTGGTTCGCGCCGGTGCCCGGATTGGCGCAGGTGGTTGTCCCGTTCGGGACGACGTGCCAGCCGTGGGCCTTGAGGATCGACACCGCCTTCGCCGGGTTGTACGGATACGGCGGGTTGACCGCGTTGGGCGGCACGTACGGCGTCTTCGGAACCGACGGGATCGGCCCGTAGGCGAGGCCGGCGGCACCGTGGTAGATCCCCTTGATGATCGCCGGTTCGTTGACGAGCATCGCCATCACCTGGCGGAAGTACAGCTGGGAGACGATCTTGTCGAAGTGGTTGACGGTGTTCTTGAAGTTCCAGATCACCCCGGCCCAGCCGAAGTCCGGCAGACCGAACACGCTGTAGCCCTGAGACTTTATGCTGGACACGTCGGCGAGCTGAGAGAAGTCCACTTGGCCAACATCGAGGGTGCCGGTGCGCATCGCGTTGAGCATCGGAGTAATCCCCGTGTAGGTCACGCCCTGGAGCGTGGAGATGTACGGCTTCGGCGTGCCGCCAAAGCTCGTGTTGGCCTTCATCGTCCACGAGGCGGTGACCGGGCTGAAGCTCGTCAGCACGAACGGCCCGTCGGCGACCTTCCACAGGGGGTTCGAGCCATATTGCCCGACCTGGCCGCCGGCCTTACCGAGGTAGTCATAGATCTTCTTGGCGTTGGCCGGGACCGTCCAGTCGAGATGTGGTCCGCCGGCCGCGGCGACGTTCCACGCCTTGCTCGGCAGCGGATAGAGATTGGCGGCAAGCTGGTTGTTGAGGAAGAACCCGGGGTTGAAGGCGCGCTTGAGGTGCATGACGACGGTGTAGGTTCCGGACGCGCTGATGCTGGCCAGGCTCTGCGGGAAGTAGCCGGGGGTAAAGGAGCCCCAGTTGGCCGCGCTCTCGCCCACCGCCGCCTTGATCAACGCGACATCGAAAAGCAGATCCTGCGCGGTCACGGGGTTGCCGTCGTTCCACTTGTAGTTGTGCTTCAGCTGGATCGTGACCGTCTTGTCGCCGTCGCTGAATGTCGGCTTGTTGGCGACGCTGAGCCCGTAGTTGATCCCCGGCTGGCCGCCATAGGGGAAGTTGTTGTACAGCGGCAGCCACATCACCTGCTGCCACTGGTAGTTGATTGTGCTCGCGTTGCCCGAGGGGACGATCGGGAAGATGTAGTTCGGCGTATTGCCGTTCAGCTGGCCGAATGAGATCGTGCCGCCGTGCGTCGGGGTGCCGGCAGGCGGCAGCTTGCCGTACAGCCCCGGCTGGCTGAGCGAACCCGACACAGCGCCGCTGCTGCCGCCAGAGCCGCCGCACGCGCTCAGAGCGAGCGCAGCGGTGACAATCAGGCCCAGCGCCGAAAGCACGCGCCATCGAGGGCGTGCCTCCTGCAGATACGACGAGATCCCACGCCGATCCCTAGCGAAGGCGTTACCGCGGCTACCACGCATCTCAACCCCTCTTCCCTGGGTTAACAGGCTCGGCAATCTAGAAGGGCGAGCGCGATCGTGTCAAGCCATCGATAGCTTGCGCGGCCTGGCGCTCACCGATCCATCGCGGCAGCCCATACCCCTTAGAGAGGCGGATCGGCGTGCGGTCTAGCCCCGTTGGGCCGGCTGGAAGCTACCGCTCGGCACTCGAACATCGCGATCTGCGGCTCCTGCTCGGTGGTCTAGCCGTGTCGGCCACGGGGAACTGGGCGTACAAGGTCGGGCTGCTCGCGTTCGTGTTCGACCGTACGCACTCGCTGACCTGGGTCGCGGCGGCCACTCTGGCGCGCTATATCCCGTCGCTGCTGCTCGGCATCTACGGAGGGGTGATCGCCGAGCGAGTGCAGCGGATCCGCCTGATGGCTTGGTCGGACCGCCTCTGTGCCTTGTGGCAGGCGGGCCTGGCGATCACCGTTGCCACCCACGGGCCGGTGCTGCTCGCGCTCGTCCTGGCCGCTCTCACCTCCGCTTCGAACGTCGTCTACAGCCCTGCCGTCGCCGCCGCGATCCCGTCGCTGGTCGGCGAAGACGACTTGGTCGCGGCGAATGCGATGAAGGGCACGATCGACAGCCTCGTCGTGATCGCGGGCCCTGCGATCGGCACGGCACTGCTGTTGCTGGGCCGGCCGGGCCTGGTGTTCGGGGTAAACGCGGCCAGCTTCCTCGTCTCGGCGGCGATCGTCTCGAGGATCGGAGTCCGGAGCCGGACCGTGGACGTGAGGGCCGGAGGCGCCGCCGGCCCTCTGCGACAGATGGCGGTTGGCATGCGGACGATCTTTGGGTTGCGGGCCGCCCAGACCGCTGTCGCCTTCTTCGCTTTGGGCAGCTTCGTCTACGGCACCGACCCCGTCCTGCTGGTCGGCGTCTCCGCGCACAAGCTCGGCACCGGCTCGGACGGTTTCGGGTATCTGTTCGCGGCCCTGGGCGTCGGCGGGGTGGCGATGACCCCGGTCGTCAACCGGCTCGCCGGCTCACGCGGCCTGGCCCCGATCATGATTTGCGGCCTGGCCGGGTACACGCTGCCGACCGCGCTGCTGACAGCGATCCACTCGGTTTCGATTGCATTCGCGCTCGAGGTCGTGCGCGGTGCCTCGACGCTGGTTGTCGACGTGCTCGCGGTCACCGCTCTGCAGCGGGCGGTACCGACGGCACGACTTGCGCGGGCGTTCGGCGTGTTCTTCGTGTTTGCGGTCGCTGGAAACATATTGGGAACGGTTGTCGCTCCGGAGGTGGTCCGCGCCTTCGGTTTCGACGCCGCGCTGCTGTCGATGGCTTTCGTGCCGTTTGCGATCGGGCTGCTCGGCTATCCCGCATTGATGGCGATCGATCGTGACACCGCCAGCCGCGCGGCGGCACTGGCGCCCAACGTCGCGCTGTTGGAGCAGCTGGGAATGTTCGCGACCGCTAGCAGGCCGATGCTGGAACGGCTGGCCGGCCAGGGCGTGAGTGCGTCATTCGACGCGGGAGAGGCAATTGTCCGTCAGGGCGATCCGGCCGACGCTCTCTACATCCTGTCCGAGGGAGAGGTTGAAGTCCGCTCCCGCGGCGAGACCGACGCGCCCGAACATCACTTGCGCAACCTGGAGGCACCCGCCTACTTCGGCGAGATCGGCGTGCTCGCGGCGATCCCGCGCACCGCCACGATCATCACAACGACGCGGTGTCGCTGCCTGAGGATCGAGGGCGCCGACCTGCTCGACGCCCTCGAGACGGCCACGATCTCCTCCGCGGTGCTGCAAGACGCCTACGCCCATCTCGTGCGCACACACCCATCACTGCGACCCAGGTTTGCGTCAGGACCGGACGCCGGCGGCGACGGCTGAGTTTCAATCCGCTGGCGGTTCGGAGCGGGCCGACCCGAGTCTCTAGGCCCGCGCGCGCGAGCTAGACCGCAACCAGAGCGCTCTGGACGACGAGTTCCGGACCGCGCCGCAGCGGCGCGGGGGCGCTTACTGGCTCGTCAGTTGCTGTAGAAGGGTGCGTAGTCCGCGCACAGCGGACCTTCGCGCAGGATCTTCTGATCCCAGGGCTCGATCCCGACGTTGCAGCCGTTCCAGATCGTCAACGGCAGAGAGCTCGAGTCTGAATGATGGCCCGTGTGCGTCGTCGCTGTCACCATGCAGGTCACTCGCCCGTTGAACAACGTCGGCTCCTGAGAATTGTCGGGGGTGAAGTTGAACCGCAGGTTGGGCCCGTCGATCGTCTTCGTGAAGGCGAGTGGATCGCTGATCTCGACGTAGTCGTTTCCGATCGTGTCGCCGACGATGTCGGTCGCTTGGCCATTGATGAACCATCGCGTGGTGAAGCTCAGGTCTGATCGGTTCCAGGTGCCGGTGTTGCAGCTGAGGTAGATCTTCTCGGCGATCGTTGTGTAGTAGGCCCACTCATTGCTGGTGTAGCCGGGCAGGGTCGCATGCGTGGACGGAGTCACGACGACCTGATCGCGGTGCGGGTCCTCGGTCGCCATCGTCACGAGCGGCGCGCTCGTTGCGACAGGCGCAGACGCCGGCACGACGTAGCTGTTACTCGTCGCCAGGCCGCCGCCGGCATCGTTGTAGGCGTTCACGCGGCACGCGATCCGCCAGCCCTCATTGGCGAAACCTGGCTTGAACGTCTGTCGTCCCTGCTCCAGACGGTGGAGGAACTTCGTCCCCTTTGCGTTGACGGCGACGCGCCACCATGAGTAGGCGAAGCCAGTCGGGAAGTGGGCCCACGCTCCCGGGATACACCGGTTTGTGCCGCCGACACCGACTCCAGAGGTGATCGACGGCGGCTGGATCGGGACCGTCAAGGGCTTCTTGTGTGCCCTCGGGACCGTCCGCGTGGCGAGCGTCGGAATCACCGGCTGTACGCGGACCTGCGCGGATCGCACGTCGAGCGGCGCACCACCATCGAAGCTCGCGGAATCCTCGCACGAGATCGTGCTCGTGTCGTCGTGCGAGGCGGCGCGGGGGGCGAACGCCGGGAGATCCGGCAGCGTCACCGTCTGGCCCGAGACGCGAAGGCCGGTCTCGGAGACCTCGGCGACGGGGAGCTTGCGTGGGCTCGTCCGGACGTAGGTCGTCTCGGACCAGAACCAGTAGTAGACGTGTGTCGTCGGCTCGTCGTTGTACGTACCTGGACGGCAACTCAGGACCTCGCCGGCCTGGGCGCTCGTGACAGGTGTCGAGTCGTGGACGACGACCGGGGGCTCGACGTTTGCCAGCGTCGGGGAGTACTGGACCGTCGCCTGGACAGGCACAACGTCGCCGTTGTCCATGTCGCTGCCGGGCGCCAGCGTGGCGCTCGAGCCATCGGCGAAGGGTGTTGTGAAGTAGCGGATCCCGTCCTCGCCGTTGACCCCCGTCTCGATCGGATCGGAGTCGTCGTCGACGGGCTGCAGCGCGATTCTGTCGCCGGCGGCGATCGCGAGGTTGGTAGTAAACGGCCCGTTGACATCGTCCACGCCGGTCGCACTCGTCACGGCCACCGGATCACTTGTCGCAACGGCGCGCCAAGTCGTGCCACCAGCGCCTACCGGGGCTAGCACCCGCAGCACGAACTGCTTGCCGGTGGCGATGCCCGCGCTGAGAAAGCTCCACGATGTGACCGTGCCCGTCCGGGGAGAGCTGAGCACGTAGTTGCCGCTCGAGTCTCCCTGGAAGACAGGAATGTTCTGCCCCGTGGTATCGGCCACCCCGCTGTTCGGCGTCAGTGCGGTCTCGCCAACGGTGGTCGTATCCGCGAGCGCCGTGCCGCCGCACGCGAACGCCGCAATCGTGATCAGTGCCCCGACCCACAACGCCTTGGCACGCCCAATCGAGCTCACGCGTGCCAGCATCGCCGCTGTCCTCGCCGTTCGCGTGAGGGACGCACCCTCATCTTTTGCCGGCAATTTTTGCAGCGGTCGTGACCGGCGGCGTACGGTTCGGTGGCATGGAGGTCCTCCTCGAGCGCGAGGCCGAGCTGGCAATGATCAGTTCCGGGCTGGAGGGCGCGCTCCAAGGCGAGGGCTCGATCCTGCTGGTCGAGGGCGAGGCGGGGATTGGCAAGAGCGAGTTGCTACGGGCGGCCACCGCCCGCGCGGTCGATAAAGGCGTTCGCGTGATGCGCTCGCGCGCAAGCGAGCTCGAACACGAGTATGCGTACGGCATCGTCAGGCAGCTGCTGGTGCCCGTATTCGCAACGATGACGAGCGACGCTCAAGCCGATGTACTGCAGGGAGCGGCGCGCCTGGCTGGTCCAGTGCTTGGGCTCGGCAACGCGGACGGTCACGATCGTGCCGGCGGGACAGCTCCCGACCAAGGAGCCGTCTTGCATGGGTTGTACTGGTTGACCGCGAACATCGCGGCCCGCCAGCCGCTCCTGATCTCGGTTGACGATGCCCAATGGTCCGACGGTCGCTCGCTGAGATTCGTGGCGTTCCTGGCTCGCCGCCTCGAGGGGGTCCCGATCATGCTGCTGCTGTCGATGCGCGCGGAGGACGTGGCTGCCGCGACCACCCCGCTGGCGGAACTCGCGAGCGAAGCGGCGGCGCGCAAGCGCATTATCCGGCCGCAGCCGCTGAGCGAGCCCGCGCTCAGGGGCCTGATCGGAGGGCGGCTCGCCGGATCGGTGCAGGACGAGTTCGTGCGCGCCTTCGCGAAGGCCACGGGTGGCGTCCCGTTCCTCGTGCGAGAGCTGCTGGAGGCGCTCGCCGAAGATGGCGTCAAGCCGACCGGCGCAGCTGCCTCGATGCTCGATCAGGTCGGCCCGCAGACCGTGACGAGAGCGACGATGTTGCGCCTGGCACGGCTCGGCCCCGTCGCGATCCGCGCCGCCCAGGGCGTCGCGGTACTCGGAGCGACGGCTTCTCCTGCCCGGCTGGCGAATCTGACGGAAGTGCCTGAGCCCGAGCTGAGAGCGGCATTGGATGCGCTCGTGTCAGCGCGCATCCTGCGCGCCGCCCCGGCGCTCGATTTCGTGCATCCGCTGGTGCGCACGAGCGTGTACGAGGACATACCGGCATCCGTCTGCTCCGCCCTGCACGCGCGCGCGGCCTCCCTGCTGGCGACGACGCACTGCGATCCGGAGCTCGTCGCCGCTCACCTCGTCTGCACTGGACCCGACGACGATCCCGGCTACGCCGAGTTGCTTGTCGACGCGGCCGATGCCGCTCTTGCGCGGGGTGCTCCCGACGCTGCCGTGAGCTACCTTCGTCACGCTCTCCAAGCGAATCTGGCGGGAGACATGCGCGGGCGCCTGCTGTACAAACTCGGGCGGTGCGAGCAGCTGATGCGCGACCCTGCAGGCATCGCGCACCTGCGAGCGGCGATCGAAGCGTTACACGATCCAAGCGACCGCGCTCGTGCGGCGCTCGCGCTGGCGGATGCGCTTCTGTACGTGGCCGATCTCGAGGGCGGCCGCACCGTGCTCCGGAATGCGCTCGAGGACCTTGCCGGCGAGGATCGGCCGCTCGCTGTTCAACTCGAGGCGCTCGCAGCTCACGTCGGCTACGGCGATCCGCGGTTCAACCGTGAGGTGCGGGCTGACATGTCGCGCTTGCGGCGGCTCGCCGACCAGACGGGATCGAACGCTCGCACCCTGCACGCGTTCTTGTCCCTGGTTGCGTCAACCAGCGGTGAGAACGGGGACCGAGCGCTCCCGCGTGTCGAGCTCGGTCTTGACCACGGACGCCTCCTGAAGGTCGAGACATCGGATTCGATCGCGGTGGCGGTTGCCGTCAATGTATTGGTGTTCGTCGATGAGCTCGAGCGCGCGGACGAGCTCGCGGTCGCGATGATCGACGACGCCCGGCGTCGCGGGCTGGTTCTGGGCTTCATTGCCGGGTCAGCGCATCGCGGCCTGGTCGCGTTCCGCAAGGGGGCACTGGTGCAGGCAGAGGCCGAGACACGCGCCGCGCTCGAGCTTGCCCAGCAGCATGAGCTGCTGTTCACGATCCCATTCACGCTCGCGTATCTCGGCGCGACGATGCTCGAACGCGGAGATCCGGCGCAGGTCGCCGAGCTGCTCGAGCCGGTGGCGCTGCCACCCGGGTTCGATCAGACGCTCGCCGGCGCGATGTTGCGCCAGATCCGGGGTCGCTCCCGTGTCGCCAACGGCGACCGCACCCGAGGGATCGAGGATATGGCTGGCGCCGGCGAGGCGCTCGAGGCGATCGCGATCCGCAACCCAAACGTCAACGGCTGGCGCTCGGAGCTGGCGCTGGCCATCGCTCCGGAAGACCCGTCCGGGGCGACCGAGCTCGTTGAGACGGAACTCCGGCGCGCGCGTGAGGCCGGCTCCGCGCGCGCGATCGGGATCGCACTCCGCGCATCAGGGCTGCTCAAGCGCGGCGAGGACGCGATTGCGGAGCTTTGGGAAGCGGTGACCGCGCTCGAGCGCTCGCCGGCCAAACTCGAGTACGCGCGTTCGCTGACAGATCTCGGCGCCGCACTGCGGCGGGCAAACGCGCGTGGCAGTGCACGCGAGCCGCTGCGTCTAGGACTCGAACTTGCGGACCGATGCGGCGCCGGCCCGCTAGCCGAGCGTGCCCGCCGCGAACTGCTCGCGTGCGGCGGACGTCCGCGGCGAGCGATGGTGACGGGCCGCGACGCGCTCACAGCCTCAGAACAGCGGATCGCGGAGTTGGCCGCGCGCGGCGACTCCAACCGCGACATCGCCCAAGGGTTGTTCATCACTCCGAAGACCGTCGAGAACCACCTCGGCCGGATCTACCGGAAGCTCGGAATCAACTCGCGTGAGCAGCTGCCGGAAGTGCTCGCGGCCGAGCGGTGAAAGATGAGGGACCGTCCCTCACGCGAACCAGTCTCGATCCCGCCAGCGTCCAAATGATGACCGCAGCGCACGTTCTGAGCCTCGAACTCGAGCAATGGCTGGCACGGCCCGTCGGCCAGATTTCCGATCAAGCCGGACAGATGGTCGCGTTCGACGGTTGGGTGGCCTTCGCCGCCGCGCTCGAGAAGCTCTGCGGCAGCGAGGACGACTGGTCGAATGGTGGCTCTGGACGCTCTGAGGCAGGGATGTAAGCCGCTCGCCTAGCTGAGATCAAGCCAGTGCCGCAGTGGATTGGAGCAGAGCGCGTCCGATCTTTTCGCCGATCACGACGGTCGGCATGTGCGTGTTGCCCGAGGTGACGGTGGGCATGATCGAGGCGTCGGCGACGAACAGGCCGTCGATTCCGTGCACGGCGCCGTCGGCTCCCACGACCGCGGTCGGGTCGCTTGCCGGACCCATCTTGCAGCTTCCGGCAGGGTGGTAGTAGTGGACCAGATCCGTGGCGACGAACTCGGACAGGGCATCGCGTCCGGCAATCTCCGGGCCTGGGAGGAGCTCGTCGCCGAGCAAGCGGGCCAACGGCTCCTTCTGGGCGATCTCACGGATCCGCATTACCGAATCGACCAGCCGTCGCAGGTCGCTCTGCTGCGGGTCGGTCAGATAGCTGTGATCGAGCAGCACTCCATCGGCGGCGTTGGGCCCGGACAGCCGCACCGTTCCGCGCGACAGCGGACGTACCACCGCCGCACAGAGGTAGAACGGCAGATGGGGCTCGGGCATCGGGCCCCCCATCGGATAGATGTGCATGTCGAAACCGTCATCCCACCCCTCGGACCGATACTTCGCGATCACCTGCTCGGGGGGCGTCCAGTGATCGACGGCGTAAGTCTTCATCGTCTCGATCAGCTCCGGCATACCCGCGTAGGCGACGTACAGAGATGGCTGGTCGTGGAGGTTCTCGCCGACGCCGGGCAGGTCGTGGCGGACCTCGACTCCGACCTCGCGCAGGTGCCCGGCCGGCCCGATCCCTGAGCGCAGCAGCAGCGCCGGGCTGCCGTAGGCGCCGCCGCATACGACCACTCGGTCGGCACGGATGACCACCTCCTCACCGCCGTCACGGATCACCACTCCCACCACGCGATCGCCCTGCAGGAGCAGGCGTTCCACCTCGGCGTCTCCGAACACCTTGAAGTTCGAGCGATCGCGCACGGGATCGATATAGCCAAACCCGCAGTTGAACCGAAGCCCCGACTTGGTGACGGCCAGCGGATACGGCCCCACGCCCTCCGTCTCGTCGAAGTCGTTGATGTTCTGTGCGATCGGAATCCCGTCGGCGTCAATCGCCGTCAGGCATGCCTCCTGGAAGGGAGTCAATTCATCGAGACCCACCCGGCGCACGTTCAGGTGCTCCCACGCCGAGGCGAACAGCGGTGCGAGCTCATCCGTCGACCAGCCCGGGTTGCCGGCCGCGGCCCAGCCGTCGTAGTCGGCGCGGCTGCCGTACACCACGCCGCCGCCGTTGTGCGAGGAGCAGCCACCCATCACCTTCGCCCGCGAGAACGCCACCGATCGCCCCTGAACCTCTCCCACGTAGCCCCAGTCATGCGATGCCTCCAGGGTCCAGCTGCGGGTGGCGGCGTCATACGAGGCCAGCGGCTGATAGCCGGCGTCGAGCAGGTCCTCGGGCCAGCGACCGCTGTCGCGCGGGCCGTAGTCCGGTCCCGCCTCGAGCAACACCACATCAGCGTCCGTACCCGCGGCGACCACGCCCGCCAGCGCCGCGCCCGCGCTGCCCGAACCCACCACGACGACGTCCGCGCTCTCGGGAAAACGCCGCTCGGCGGTCATTGCATGCTCCCGCCTGCTCCGGAGGCACCGATATCGCTTCTTGCGCCCGCCGCCAGGACAACCTGGCCGCCGAGGCGACCTTCACTGATCACATCTACCTCCGGTTGGTCGGCTATTCCTCGACGAGGACGATTGCCTCTTCGGGGCAGCTGATGACACCGAGCCTGGCAGCTTCCTCTTCGCCAGCAGGGACATCGATCACCCCGCCCCGCGCCGCGGCGAATCCCATCTCGTCCGCCTCGTAGACGCTCGGGGCCAGGGTGTAACACCGACCGTGTCCTGAGCATTTCTCTTCACTGATGGCAATTCTCATTTCAGTCACACCTGCGTCCGTTGGTCACTGTTTGGGCGATCACCCGGTGGTGGCCACGCGCCCCGATGCGCGGCCATCCTTTGACGGCACCTGAAATTGCAGCCGGAGGCTGTTCATCGTCCGGAGCTCCATTGTGCTGTAAGTCGGGGTGAAACCGTCGGCGAGTGAGAAGTGCGGGATCCGGGTGAGGAAGGTCTCAAAAGCAATCGTCAGGTTCATCCGCGCGAGATGCGATCCGATGCAACGGTGACGTCCGGCTCCGAACGCCAGATGCGGATTGGGATGCCGTTCGATTTCGGTCCTCATCGGATCCTCGAACTTGCGGGGATCGAAATTCGCCGCGGCGAAGTTGATGTACACCCAGTCGTCGGCCTTCAGCGCGGTCCCGGCGACCTCGGTGTCTTCTTTCAATTTCCGGGCCACTGTGAACACGGATGACGTCGTTCGAAGCCATTCCTCGATCGCTTGGGGGAGGAGGGATGGATCGTCGAGCAGGCGCTGGCGGGCCTCCGGATTCGTGGCTAGGAAACGCAGTCCTTCGCCGATCACTGCACTGGTCGTGCCCAGTCCACCCTCCAGCAGCTGGACGAGGCAGTTGACCTTGTCCTTCCACTCGAATCCTTCGAATTCCCACCTGACCAAAGCGTCGACCAGGCCATCGCCCCCGCCTTCGTCACGTCGGCGCGACATGTAGCGATCACAGTAATCAACGACGCGATACCAGGCGGCCGCCCGTTCCTCGGCGGTGGGAGCGTGGAGCTGCCCGTGCGTGTCCCTGTGCAGCGCCGGCATGTCCTCGGGCGGTATTCCCCCCACGATCAAGGCGAAGGCCTCCGCGGCGAGCACGCTCGCGTACTGCGAAATCGCGTCAACCTCACCATCATCGATGAACCCATCGATCTCCCGATTGGCGACGTTCTCGATCGTGGGGCGGTGCCGTGTTACCGCGACCCGCGTGAGATAGGGGTTCAGCAGCAGCCTCAACGGCGTGTGCAGCGGATCCTCAACCTCCTCGGGGGCTGCCAGCTCCACACGATCGAGGCTGATCCCGTGCTCAGCGCTGAAGGCCTTCGACTGTCCAGCTTTGAGCACGTCCTCGGCGCGGTTGACGATCCAGTAGCCCTTCTCACCGTGGGTCGCGCTGTGGGCGACCGGGCAGTGCTCGAGCAAATCGCGGTTGACATCGTTGAAGTGCTCGTTGACGACGTCGGCATGAATGTCGAAGTTCTCGTACAGAAACGGAAACCTCGGCTCACCAGCGCCTCTAGGGTCCACGCTCATATCGCTCCTCGCTTCTCGCTCTCGCCGTCGAGCCTCCACCGGCTCGGCCACAAGCGCCGCCGCGCCGGGGCGGCCGCACAACCGATCGCCGCACGTTACTCGCGCCCCCTGATCGATCAATTGGACTGCGCTCTAGACGACCCAACGCGCCTGTACGCGAGAAGCAGGATGGGCCGCGGGGGAGCTCGACATCAGCCACCGGATCGCGATGGAGACCGGCGGGCTTGCTGATATGAAGAGCGATTGTCTGTGTTCTCTGGCCCTGTCGTTGATTTTTTGCAACATACGTCGATACTCGTCTCCGGATGAACCTGAAGCTTTCGGACCGGCCAGGAGTGTCGCTCACTGACCGCTACACGGAGCCGAGCGGGTCCGTGTTTCTGACCGGGATCCAGGCCGTGGTGCGGTTGATGCTCGACCAACAGCGCCTCGACCGGGCCCGGGGCCTGCGGACCGCGGCTTTCGTGTCCGGCTATGAGGGCTCACCGCTGGGTGGGCTCGATATCGAGTTGGCCCGCCGGCGGAAGCTGCTCGACGAGTTCGAGATCGTCCATCGGCCGGCGTTGAACGAGGAGCTTGCTGCGACCTCGATCGCCGGCACTCAGCTCGTCCCCGACCGACCCGATGCGCGCATCGAAGGGGTCGTCGGCTATTGGTACGGGAAGACGCCGGGGCTCGATCGCGCCAGCGACGCGCTGCGCCACGCCAATTTCGCTGGCACCCACCACCGGGGCGGGGCGGTCGCGTTGGTCGGCGACGACCCGACGGCGAAGTCGTCGACGATGCCCGGCGCGTCAGAGGGGACGCTTGCCGATCTCGCGATGCCGATCGTTTATCCGGCCGACCCGCGGGAGATCGTGGAGCTCGGTTTGCACGCCGTCGCGATGTCACGCGCGAGCGGGCTCTGGTCGGCGATGAAGATCGTCACCAACGTCGCCGACGGCGCCGGGGATGTGCTGCTGGAAGCCGATCGCCCCGAGCCGCGAGTACCCGTGTTGGAAGATGGCGGTCGTCCCTTCCGCCACGTCGTCACCTCGAAGCTGCTGGGCCCGATGCCGGTCGAGGCCGAGCGTACGGCTTTCGGGGTCCGGATGGATGTCGCCCGCGAGTACGCGCGGTTGAATCGCCTCAACCTCCTCGAGTCCCATGGGGTGCGCGACCGCGTCGGCGTCGTCGCTGCCGGCAAGAGCCACCTAGATGTCCGTCAGGCTCTCCGCCAACTCGGCCTCGACGCCGCGGCTCGTCAGACCTACGGCATCCGCTTGCTGAAGATGGGAATGCTGTTCCCGCTGGAGCCGGAGATCGTCGAGGAGTTCGCCCGAGGCCTGGACGAGATCATTGTCGTCGAGGAAAAGCGCCCCTTCCTCGAAACGGCGCTCAAGGAGCACCTCTATGGGCGCGCCGGCGTGCCCGCGATCTCCGGCAAGCGCGATCTCGACGGGGCGCCGTTGCTTCCACCGCAAGCGGAGTTCGACGCCGACATGGTGGCCGAGGCGCTGGCCCGGAGGCTCGGGGGGCGGGGGGAGATCGAGCCGGTGCAGCGGTGGCTGACCGACCGGCGATCCGAGGTGGAGACTGAGCAGCCTTTTACCCCCGTCTCCGGTCCCGAGCTGCCGTTTCAGCGCACTCCGTATTTCTGTTCGGGGTGCCCGCACAACACCTCGACGAAAACGCCCGCGGGCTCCGCGGTCGGCGCGGGGATCGGCTGCCACACGATGGTCCTGCTGATGGACCCGGAGCGGGTAGGCGAGGTGCTGGGGTTGACGCAAATGGGCGGCGAGGGTACCCAGTGGATCGGGATGGAACCGTTCGTCGAACGCGACCACTTTCTGCAGAACATCGGCGACGGGACCTTCCACCACTCCGGCAGCCTGGCGATCCGGGCTGCCGTTTCGGCCGGCATCAACATCACCTACAAACTGCTCTACAACTCCGCGGTGGCGATGACCGGCGGCCAGCAGGCAGTCGGGCTGCGCTCGGTCCCGGAGCTAACCGAGCTGCTCCATGCCGAAGGGGTGGCGCGGGTGATCGTGACGACGGAAGAACCGCGCCGCTATCGGGGCGTTCGCCTCGCGGACGGAGTCGAAGTCCGGCACCGGGACGAGCTGGAGGAGGCCCAGGCGGAGCTCGCCAAGGTGCCCGGGGTGACCGTCCTGATCCATGATCAGCAGTGCGCGATCGAGAAACGCCGCAACCGCAAGCGCAATCCACCCAAGCGCCCGGAGCAACGCGTGATCATCAACGCGCGCGTCTGCGAGGGCTGCGGCGACTGCGGTGCGAAGTCGAACTGCCTCTCGGTCGAGCCCGTCGAGACCAAGTACGGCACCAAGACAGCGATCAACCAGGCCTCTTGCAACCTCGACTACTCCTGTCTTGGCGGCGACTGCCCGTCATTCATGACCGTCATTCCCTCGGCGAAAGAGCAGAAGAAACGGCAGCCTTACCCCCGTCAGAGCGCCGAGGTGAAGACGGCGATCGCCGATCCTTCTCCGACCGTGGGGACGGACGAGGTCAACATCCGCATCACCGGGATCGGCGGCACGGGCGTCGTGACCGTTTCCCAGATCGTGGCTAACGCCGCCCACCTCGCGGGGATGCATGTGCGGACGCTCGATCAGACCGGTCTCTCCCAGAAGGCGGGCCCCGTCGTCTCCGACATCAAGGTCTCGCGCGTCCCGATCGAGCAGGCCAACAAGCTCGGCGCGGGCGAGTGCGATCTCTATCTCGGTTGCGACATCCTCGTCGCCGCGGAATCGAGGAACCTGCTCGTCGCCGATGCGGCGCGGACGGTCGCGGTCGTGTCAACCGCCGAGGTGCCAACCGGACGGATGGTCGCCGACCCGGCCACCGGGTTCCCTGACCTCGTCGAGGTCAGGGGGCCGATCGAAGCGGCGACCCGGGGCTCGGCCGGCGTCTTCCTCGACGCGCGTGCGCTCGCCGAAGCCGAGCTGGGCGGGGACCAGTACGCCAACATCGTTCTGCTCGGCGCCGCCTACCAGGTCGGCGCCTTGCCGCTGCCGCTTGAAGCTCTCGAGCAGGCGATCAGACTGAACGGCGTCGCAATCGAGGAGAACCTGAGCGCGTTCGGACTCGGGCGACGTGCGACCGAGATCGATCTCGTCGCCGGCAACGCGCCTTCGGCCGAGGCCGAGCCGCCGCGGCGCCAGACAGCGGCGGGCGCCCGGGCGGCCGCGCTGGTGGCGGCCGAGCCCGACGGCGAGCTGGCCGAAGTCGTGTTCGACCGCTGTAGCGAGCTCGTCGCCTATCAGAGCTCCACTTACGCCGAGTCCTTCGCCCGATTCGTCGAGCGGGTGCGTCAACTGGAAAGCGAGCGCGCTCCCGGATCGGCCGAAGAGCTGGCGCTGGCGGTGGCGCGGAACCTCTACAAGCTGATGGCCTACAAGGACGAGTACGAGGTGGCGCGGCTCTTGCTCGACCCCGCCGTGCGGGAACAGATCGCCGCCCAGTTCGGCTCCGACGCCCGCTACTCGTACCAATTGCATCCGCCGGCGCTGCGGGCGATGGGGATGAAGCGAAAGATCTCGCTCGGCCGCTGGGCAATGCCGCTCTTCGTCGGCTTGCGAGCCGGGCGGCGCCTGCGCGGCACCCCACTCGATCTCTTCGGTATGGCGGAGGTGCGCCGGGTCGAGCGCCGGCTGATCGGCGAGTACCGGGCCGAGATCGACCGCGTGCTCGACGGCCTCGACGCGGCCAACCACCTCGCAGCGGTCGAGATCGCCGAGCTTCCCGACATGATCCGGGGCTACGAGGGGATCAAGCTGGGCAATGTCGCCGCCTACGAGGCCCGCCTGAGCGAGCTGCGGGTCGGGTCCGACCGGGCCACTGTCGGCGGCGATGGCTAGCCAATCGATCGACCCGTCCCCCGATGCACGCGGTGGTTGGCCGCCCTCTTGAGACCTGTGGCGACCAAGCAGGACGTGAGGATGCGTCATCCTCCGCGGCGGGCGTGACGTAGACGTACGAGATTCCCGGCGGATTTCGGGCTCGCGCCCAAGTGCTCAGGTTGAGCGCTCGGGCCACCCCGTCGCCTCGAAGATGGCGATTGGGTCGAGGTAGTCCCGCCAGTGCGTCACTTTGTGGTTCTTGATGGTGACGATCGAGACGAAGCAGTTGTTGTATGACCGACCAGTCTGCACCGATTCGCCGTGCACCTCGTACTCGAGGACGACGACCGATGCTTGCGGATCTCGGTAGACGCGGAGGTTGTCGGCGCTGCGCACGCTCATGTAGTCGTCGTAGCCGCTATAGAGGTCGATGATGGCCTGGCGTCCGTGCACGCGTCTGGGGTAGCCGGGCACGGAGATGACGTATTCGAAGACCACGTCGTCGGCGAGCATGTCGAAGTAGTCCTCGCCGTCGACGAGTCCGTGCAGCCCTTCGCGGATGACGTGGAAGAAAGGACCATCGGCACCGAAGTTCGAGCTGTCGTTGGTGTACTTGGGCATGGCCCTACTTCCGCTTACGGTAGCGGTCCCGCGCTTGGCTCTTATTCGGCATCGATCTCAGGGACAATCGCGGTTGTTCCTGGCCCCACCGACGGGCCGTGATCGCATCGACGACCAGGTGCGCGTGCGTGAGCATGAAGATCTCACGCCGGGCGGCACTCGGGCGTTGAACGTGTGTGTGGCCAGCAGATAGCTGTGTGATTACAACGTCGAACCGCGCATCCACGGCGTCGGGCGAGCGTCTCGACCTTCGAGCACTCCTCAGCAGTGTCGCCGCCGTCTCGATTCGCCCTCTGCAGCAGGATGACCGGGAATGTCTCATGCTGATCTTCACGCGGCTCGGCCCGCAGGCGCGCCTTCAACGCTTTCTTGCTCCGAAACCGGCGATCTGCGGTCGCGATGTGTCGGGGCTCGTCGACGTCGACGGCTGGCATCGCGCCGGAGTGATCGGATTCGCCGGGTCGCCGGCGTCACCTGTCGGTGCTGCGCACTACGTCAGGACTGACGACCCAGAGCTTGCGGAGACGGCGATCGAGGTTGTCGATGACTGGCAGCATCGTGGGATTGGGCGATTGCTCATAGACGAGGTTCGACGGCAGGCCCTGAGCGTGGGAATTCGCCGTTTCGAGTGGTCGGCATTGGGGTCAAACCTCGCCGTAGCGGCACTCTGTCGTGACCTCGGCGACCACCGTCGTGTCCACATCGGTGGCGGCGTTTTAGAGTGCTCAGCTGCGATCTGCTGACAGATGGCGGCGATTGTCGCGGACGATCGTATTAGTCCTTCCGCCGGCGCGGCAGTCGGCGACCGCACAGATGTACCCGCCCTGATTCACGCGTCAAGCACCTAAGACATGACGCGACGCGGCCGGTCAATTGAGCCAGACCCACTCGTGCGCCGATCGGCAGCCTGCGGCCGTTGGTCGCTCCCTCCGTTGCGAGGGGGTAAGACGCGTCTGTAGGCTTTGCGCTCAGGGTGTTGACCCGCCTCGTCGGAATGGTGGACGGACGCAGAACCGTCCGGTGTTGGCGAACACCACCGCTGCACACGCCGGGGGATGCATGTTCGGTCACAAGAAGCTGCTAACCGAGGGAGCCAAAGCCCAGGCCGTCATAACAAACCTGACGCGTCGCATCGCGCCCGCGGTCGCGGGCGGTACCACTGGCGCCGGCGGACAGCTGGTATATCAGCCAGGTAGAGACGCGTCACTTCTTCAATATGTGTTTGAGACTCGCGTCGAGTTCGACGACGGCGCCACGGCGGATGTGACGTTCGAGACCTACCAGAAGGACTGGGCGGACACGCTTGAACACGTCCCCCATGGGTTCGTGCATCGCGATTTGCTCGGCGCCGAAGGCGGCGAAGCGATCTACGCAAGTCTCGAGGGCCGTCTCCAGCCCGGAAAAACGGTGCCGGTCCGATACGACGCGAGAGATCGCACAAAGATCGTGCTTGACCTGCCGGCGCTGCAGGAGGAGGTGTACGCGCAGTGGCAACAGGCCGGTGAACATGCCGCCGTGCCGAGTGGGCTGGAGGGGGCGCTCGGCAGCGGCCCGCTCGCGGACATCTTGCAGCAGGCCTCCCAAGATCCCGAAGGGCTCCGCGCGCGGCTCCAGGCACAAGGCTCGGGCGCGTCCGCGTTCGTCGTCACAGGCGCCGGTGTGGCTCCACTCGGTGGCGCCCCGGCCGCGCCGCAGACCGACGTCGCCGACCAGCTCACCAAGCTCGCCGACCTGCGCGACCGCGGGGTGCTGACCGCCGCCGAGTTTGAAGCTCAGAAGCAGAAGCTTCTCGGCACCTGAGCGGTTGAACCTCCTCGGCCGTAGAGGCACGAAACCGAGGTAGGAGCTGAGCAATCCCGGAGATCCGGCTGATCGGCAAACATCCCGAGAACGAGGAAAGCCCCGCTGTGTGCGGGGCTCTTCTGACGCGCCCGGAGAGATTCGAACTCCCGACCTTCGGTTCCGTAGACCGAGCAGGCGATTATTCGCTACACCGCACGAGACGACAGAAAGGCGGGTTTTCCACGGCTTTCTGGCGATCTCCGATCAACCCCCGATTGCACACCTGAAAGCCGTTCTCAGACGTTTGGTCCGGGATTGGTCTCGTCTCGCGTCGCGTTGACCCGCGGCGAAGCTTATGCGGAGGGCCACGCACCAATGCGGAGATACTCAGGTCGCGCGGCGCCGGCGGCACCGCCGCACGTATCCGATTAGCGCAACCCTCGGCGAGACGGCCCGTTCGGCCACGATCTGGAAGTCTCGGCTGTCAGATGTCCAAGCCATCGTTGTCTCGGGATGGCGGATTCTCGGCGAGGAGCCGGTCCAGCTCGGGTAGGGCCTCGAGGTCCTTCTGACGACCAGCCGCGCGCTTTGAGGCGGTGATGTCGGCGAGGCTTGCGACGGCGAACACTCGCCCGTCGTCGGTGACCTTGGTGGCGTGCTGGCACAACTCTGAGTAGCCGAGCTGGCGGCCGTCGAGGCCTGGGATGAGTTGCAGGATGTCAAGATCGCCTGCGTCGGTGCTCCAGTTGCCGATCTGCATATGTGAAAGCAAGCGTCCGTCGATGATCGGCACCGGGACGGTTTCGTCGGGGGCGATTTGCAGCTGGGCTTGCAACGTGGTCAGTGCCTGGGCGAGGCGTTCGAGATTCTCGATCTCAGCTCCGGACAGATGTCGAGGTCCTGGGTGAGATGAGTGGCGCCGTGTTGCAGAGTCCCCCAGCCGCCGACGACCACGTAGTCGACGCCGTGCTCATTCAGCGTGTCGATCGCCTTCAGCGGCTCGAACACGCCGCGGCAAGCTCACGCCGCGGGCGTCAGCCCGCGTTCGGTGCGGATGCGAGCCTGCTCGCGGTCGACGAACGCCCGCAGTTCTGCAGGCGTCGCTGGCCGCTTCATCCCCACCAGGACCGTGCGGTCATCAGCGCTGCGTGCGGGCGCAGCGCGCTCGACGCGACGTCGCTCTTGGGCGGTGAGCGGCGTGTGGCTCATGAGCCTCAGTTTACTGCCGGTGTCGTTGCGATCCGAGCCTCTTCGCGACCTTATCGATGCGTCGAACGATCCTCCGCCGCTCACGACGGCTGCCACCCACTTCCGCGATCAGGAAGCGACCAGCAATCTGCGCTTCCGCTTCGTGCTGGCGGAAAGCGAGAGCGGCAGCACCGCCACGAGACCCGCGTGGGCGACGATGCGGCAGTGGTAACGAGCCGTTTCGGCCTACGTTCACGCCCAGGGTTCACGGGATGGCGAGCGCGCACGGGACTGCCCTCGCAATTGATCCGCGCCTAGGCACGACGGGGGCTCGGTGGAGCGCGTTGCGGAGCCTTGCTTGCCGCGCGTAGGGGGTCTCCCGACCGGTGCGCGGCTGAGACTCGTCGCGCCTGAAGAGCAGGTGTTCCGTGCGCGTGCGCCTGCGGTTGACCGCGGTTGTGTTGGGCGCTCGGCGGATCTAGTTCGCCACCCGCCCGAGGCCGGGGCTGACGATGCCGGTCTCGTAGGCGAGGACCACAGCCTGGACACGGTCGCGGAGGTCGAGCTTCATCAGGAGCCGAGTGAGGTGGGTTTTCACGGTCGCCTCTCCGATGAAGAGCTCGGCCGCGATCTCGGCGTTGGTCATGCCTTTCGCGACGAGCCGGAACACTTCGAACTCGCGCGGGGTAAGCTCGTCCAGTCTTGGTGGTGGCGGTGCGGCGGGAGCCGCCGCTACGAATTGCTCGATCAGGCGGCGTGTGACGGTGGGTGCGAGCAGGGCGTCCCCGGCCGCGATCATCCGCACGCTGTCGGCGAGCTGGTGGGCTTGGACGTCTTTGAGCAGGAAGCCGCTCGCCCCCGCGCGGAGAGCTTCGAACACGTACTCGTCGAGGTCGAAGGTCGTGAGCATCAAGACGCGGGTGCGAGGTTCGCGGTTGTGCGCTGTGATCTGTCTGGTCGCCTCGATGCCGTCGAGCTCGGGCATCCGTATGTCCATGATCGCGACATCGGGCCGCAGCTCGCGCGTGATGCTGACCGCTTCGCGTCCGTTGCTTGCCTCGGCGATCACCTCGATGTCGGGCTCGCTGTCGAGGATCACCTTCAAGCCCGTGCGTACACAGGTGCTGGTCGTCGGCGATCAACACGCGCACGGTCATGCGAGCGCTCCAGCGAAGGTGCGCGGAAGGCGCACGAGCAGCCGCTCCCGGGCGCTGGGTGTGAGATCAACCTCGATCTCGCCCTCACACAACGCGACCCGTTCACGCATCGCCAGCGTCGGCCAGCCCAGCGAACCGCCCCCCGCAGGCGTGACGGTGAGCTCAACGTCGTGTTCGCCGAAGCGCAGCCTGACGTCCGTCGGCTGCGGGCTGTCCAAGCCGGCGGTCGTGAGCGCGTCCTCAAGGATCCGGTACAGGCCGAGATTGACGCTCGCGGGGAGCGAGCCTGGGCTCGCCCTCGAGGTGCAGCTCGACGGGCAGGCGCTCGCGTGTGTGTTCGATCAGGGCGTGGATTTGGCCGACGCCCGGCTGGGGGGATAGCTCGGCGGGTGCGTGCTCGTCTCGCAGGACGCCGAGAACACGCCGCATCTCGGACAGCGTCTTGCGACCGGCTTCTTCGATGCTCGCCATCGCGTTGTCGGCTCGAGCCGGGTCGACGTCGAGTAGCCGCTGCGCCGCGTCGGTCTGGACGACCATCGCGCTGACGGTCGATGCCACCACGGCGTGCAGCTCACGAGCGATTCGGGAGCGATCATCGGTGACGGCCAGTCGCTCGCGATCCTCGCGCTCGGCGGCTACCCGCTTCGCCTTGCTCAACAGCTCGACGCCCTGCAGCCGGCGGGCCCGGAGGACTCTCCCTGTCGCCCACAACACGCTTGGAGCGCCGATCGCGAACGCCAACGAGCCCGAGCCTGAGCCGATCGCGTTGAGAATGCCTGCAGCTGCGACGCATACGGCGAGACCGAGCAGAGCGCGCTCTCGCGGCTCGTAGGCCGCTACCGAGAACGGCGGAATGAACACCGCGAACAGGGGGACGGTGAGCTGGTGGAAGTCGCTGTCGATCGCCTTCAGGACGATCAGCATCGTCATCACCACACACGCGACCTCGAGTGGGGCTCGACGTCTCCACGCGATCGGCACCGTGATCCCGGCAACGACGGCGAGCTCGACGAGCAGCGGCCCGCTGTGCGCTCGGGCGAGCAGCTCGACCTCGGCTGCGATCAGCAACACCGCGGCGAGGAACCGGTCGAACCACGGGTCTGCCCACCGCAGGAGCTTCATGCCGCCACGGCCTCGCTGAGCGGGACGCGCGCCCGGAGCTGAAAGCCGCCGTCGCCGCACACACCGGTCCGCAGCTCGCCGCCTTGCTGCGCCAACCGCTCCTGCATACCGACCAGCCCGTGGCCGCCCGACCCCGACCCCGCCGGCCCGCGGCCGGTATCGACCACCTCGAGCTCGAGCGCGTGCTCGGTATAAGTCACCGTCACGCGGGCGCGCGCCGGACCAGCGTGCTTGATCACGTTGGTCAGCGCCTCCTGCAAGACCCTGAACGCCACCAGGTCAAGTGTCGTTGGAAGCGGACGGGGCTGTCCCTCGATCCGCACATCAACCGGCAGCCCGGACGCCCGCGCACGCTGCGCCAGCGTGTGCAGGTGCGCAAGCCCCGGGCCAGTCGTCGCGCCTATCAGCTCGAGGTCGCCCCGGTGCAGCACGCCGACCATCCGGCGCATCTCGCTCAACGCGTCACGGCCACAACTCGCGACCGACTCAAGCGCGTCACAAGCAGCATCGCGGTCGTGTCCCGCCAACCGTCGTGCTGCAGCGGTCTGGATCACCATCACGCTGACGCTGTGGGCGACCACGTCGTGCAACTCACGCGCGATCCGTATGCGCTCCACGCTGATCGCTCGCCGAGCGCGTTCGCGCTGCTCGCGCTCGAGGCGGACCGCGTCGGCCTGCAGCTCGCGCGTTGTGACACCGCGGCGCCCGATCACCCGCCCAGCGACGAACGGCGCCGCGACGAAGAACGCCCACACCGACACAAAGTCGACGACGCGGGAGTTGCCCGGAACGATCGCCAGCGCCGGAATCGCGATCACGAGTATCAGCACCTCACCCGGCGACCACCCCCGCTCGGCCGAGCGCCGGCCCAGCATAGAGAAGTCGAGTATGAGCACGACCGGCACAAGGTCCGTGCTGCCACCCCACCACACGAGCACGCCAACGCACGCCGCAGCAGTGAGCGTCATAAGCGCGGGAATGCGCCGGCGCCACGCGACCGTCGCCGCACACGCCGAACCCGCGAGCAACGGGATGACCGCGGGACGGGTGATCGAAGCCTCCCGGACGACGAACACGATCCCCAACAGCAGTGCCACCGTCATGTCGACGACTACCGGATCAAAACCGCGCGCGCGGTTGTGGAGCATCTCAGCGACGTCCATCGGCTCCGACGGTACCGCCTCGAGACACGCGGCACATCCCCTTCTGCGATGACTCCGAGTCCGACCCAGGTCGGACCGCTCCTACCCCACAGCTGGGAGCGAAGATCACCGGCCAGACGACCCCAAATCGCACTCACGACCGACGACAGAGCTGTCATCCACCAACACAATCGATCTCGGGCGTCGAGCGTCGCCCACCGAACGCGACAGCTACTATACTCGGAGGTCGATCATGCGAACAGGACCAAGAACACTCAGTCTCGTGCTGGCCGGAACCGCGCTCCTCGGAGGCAGCACCGCCCTGCAGGCAAACGCGAGCGCCCCAGCCGGCGGAGCGATCAACCTGTTCTCACACCCGACGGCCAGCGGAACCAGCGGCACGATCCTGATCGCCGGCGCGATCGGCGACTACGGCAGATACCTCGCCAGCGATAGAAACGGCAAACCCGACCCCCAGGGCAGCTACCTGAAGATCATCCTCAAGAAGGGCACGTTCGAGCTCAACGTCGCATCACTGACCGACAAGCCCAGGGCCCGCGACACCGCGACCTGCTCGGCGATCTTCTCAGGAACCTCGGCGACCGCGGCACTGAACGGGACAGGCCTGTACGCCGGCATCAAAGGCACCCTCCAGACCACCGAGCTCCATGCCCTGCTCGCGTCCCGCTACACCAACGGCCAGAACAAGGGCCAATGCAAAGTGGGCGGCAATGCCCGCCCGATGGCCGAATACAACTCGCTCTCCGCCACCGGGAACGTCAGCTTCGGATAGGCGCCTGGAGCACCTGCGCGACACCCGGCAACAGCCTGCCGCGGAGCCCTATGCGCGGGCTCGACAGGGCCCAACAGCGCGCGCGGTCAGTGCACGGACCCGAGAGCACAAATTCGTCGACGAACCAGGCACCCGCAACCACGAACGGACGGCAGGGAGGCTGGCACCCTGAGCCGGTGGCCTGACTGCTCCTTCGGCTCCGCGACGGGGCGAAGCGGCAGTAGCCCCGAAACTCCCCAAGTGGCGACGAAGCAGAACCCACGCCGGGCGCGCTTGGCGACAATCCTCGCGCTCGGATTTGGGCGAACGCGCGAGCGACGCCCAGGGGGGTGCTACCGGCATCTGCATAGGCAGCGCTGGGCACACGCTGCATGGTGCCTGCGCCCTGCCATCCGCGCCGCAGTCGATGGCACGAAGTTCACAGCGAACGCCAGCATGACTCGAACGTTACTATACCGATCGCGCGAATCATCGCCGACAATCGCGACCGACGACCGAAACGAGCACATCGACGCGCGCGTGACGAGCTGCCGCCTGAGCTTCAACCGACCGTCCGCGAATCTTGAGCGCGAGCTTGCTCGTCACACGCCGATACAACGTTCCGCGACGAATGCAGCTGAGTTCGATCCTGAGCGATCCCGAACCGGAGCGCCTGTTGCGAAGCGACCGCCACCTCGACCCGACGCTCACCGCGCACCCGATCCCGCGTTCTCGGCAGAGCGGTTGCGGCTCGCGCCCGGTGCCTGAACGAGCTACGCGAATGCCGCCAACAACCTATGAACCTTCGCGAGCATCGCCGACTGCATGACAAACGCAAGCTCGCGCCCGACCAACCCTACACGCCGCCTGAGATCCCACAGAAGCCGGGACTGTCGTTGGCGGCACCGAGGTGCTCTCGAACGCGCGGAAGCAGGTGTGCCCCCGGACCGGTCGGTAGCCTGATCGCGTTGCGTGGTCCGGTGCGTCGCGGCTTCAAGCGGTCCTTACGCGACCGGAACCCGTGAGGTCGCAGGGGTCCAGTGCAAAGACTGGAGGCGGACCGCGAACGGGAATCCACGCTACACGGGTGTGGGTGCTCCAAGCAACGCGTGATGGTCAGACGTACGGCGCATAGCGGTGGTGAAGCATGAGGTCGTTGCCGTCCGGATCCGAGAAGAAGGCCATGTGGCAGACGCCGGTGTCGAAGGTGTCGCCGGAGAACTCGACGCCTTTGGCTTCGAGCTCGGCGCGGGTGGCGGCTACATCGTCGCACCCTAGCGCCCATGGGTTGCCCTTCTGCGCGACGAACGGCATCCCCATCTTCTCGGGCTCCCAGATGCCGAAGCATGTATCGCCGGCCCACTGCTCATAGGGAGCGTGCTCGTCGGGGCGAAGGCCAAGCGTGTCGCGGTAGAAGCTGCGGGCGCGGTCGACGTCCTGGGAGGGGATGCCGATGAGGTCGAGTCGGGTAATCATGGTGGAGGTATACCTCGCAATGCGGTCAGCAGTGGTCCTCGGGGCCATCAATGACGCGCGCTGATGGCCGAACCAGCGCCGGCGGCGGGAGAGCTCGGTGATCCGTCAAGGTGGCGAGGCTAGAGACATCGCGCCGGCGAGGACGCACCAGGCCGGACTTAAGACAAGAGCAGGTCACCCGTACCACGCATTCCAGACTCTGCTAGGCGGCGGCGCACGAGTGTGTAATCGCCCCAGGCCCGAGCCCGTCACGGAGCCGGTCCTCGACAGGCGGACGAGGGAACGGTGGTTACGCTGCGTCGCAATGCCCCGAAGATGTGTGTTCTGCGGCCAGCCAGCCGACAGCCAGGAGCACGTCTGGCCAAACTGGGCAGCCGCGACGCTGGCCGACGAGGGGGCGATGCGGCACGTCCACCAAATATTCCAGGAAGGGCGGCCCGTCGAGGAGCGTGAGTACAGCAAGCCCGCGTACTCGGTCACCGTCGGGGTTGTTTGCGAGCGATGCAACAACACGTGGATGTCCGACCTCGAATCACGGGGCAAGGGGTACCTGCAGCCGATGCTCGAGCACCACGGGCGTCTCTTGTATGAGGGCGGTCAGCGGACGCTCGCGACCTGGGCGCTGAAGACCTCGATGATGATCGAGCACCTGCACGGGCCCAAGCGCCGCTTCATTGCCGACGAGGAGTACGAGCATCTCTTCACCCACCGCGAGCCGTCAGAGCGTATCCGCATCTGGATGGCCTCTTATCAGGGCTCCTACGCCGTCGCCGTCGGGAGCACGGGGGCGTTCGATGTTCAGATGGCCGGAGACGTGTATCGGGAATGGGCGCCCGACGGTGGTCTTCGAGATGTGTGGGCCGTAACGATTCTGTTTGGCCCTGTTGTCTTCCAAGTCTCGGGTACGACCATCCCCGGGCTGCTAGAAGGCGTTGAGCTGCGCACGATGAACACGCATCGCATCTGGCCGCATCAGCGCTCCTTCACCTGGACTCCACGACCGGGCTTCAACGAGGAGCAAGTGGTGGGGCTCGCCGACATCACGCTGAATGAGTACCGACGGCGAGTGAGGGCGCACCGTTTGGAGCGGCGCGGCTCTCGTTAGACGCGGTAGAGGGCTCTTTGCATTCGCCGAGCTTGGCGCGGCCAGGAGCGTCCTCGACGGCCGGGGCAGGTCCGCGGGTCTCCCCGGGGACCTGGCGCCCGCCGATCACCCTACGACCCTCATGCGCACGAGACATCTCGCGTCACCACACTACCGTCGCACTGCACCGGAACGGCGCGTCCTCGTAGACGATCGCTTTCGCTCCTTGGGAGGTCCCTGAGCTCGCCATCGCTTCGGCGACGTTCCGATCGTTCGCACAGCACGACGGCGCCGCTCCGGGGCGCCGGGACCGAGAGAGGTCACTAGCCTCAATCTTGGTACCCGCATGGTACTCAGGGGTCCGATCATCCTCGCGAGCTGCCGACGAGAATTGCAACGATTTGGAGCCCTTTGTTAAGCGCGCCCGGAGAGATTCGAACTCCCGACCTTCGGTTCCGTAGACCGACGCTCTATCCAGCTGAGCTACGGGCGCCTTGGTGTTGGCCGCGCGCGCGCCGACGAGCGTCGGCGCCACCTGGCCACCAGGCAAGGATAACGGGGCTGCCGTGAGCCGTGCCCGCGCGGAGATGCCGGGTCGGCGCTAGGACGGGCTTGGCGCCGCGTCTGGCTCGTAGAAGCGCGCGACGGTGAAGCCGATCAGGGTCGGCACGTGGACGGCGAAGATGACGAGCGACAGCGTCAGGACGATCAGCGCGCCGCCGTGGAGATGGTCGCGGACGAAGGCGTACTCGATCATCCCGGCGATCACCACGTAGGCGAGCAGAGCCCACTTGGCGACGTCCAAGAACCGGTTCCAAGGGAAGTCGTCGACGCGCGCGAGGAGCACGAGGTTGGTGACGAGCAGCAGCGCCGACAGCGCGAGCAGCGCGACGGCCGGGCCGAGCGGAACGTGGCGGGGCAGGTGTGCCGAGAGGTAGATCCCTCCGATCACGATCAGTGCCAGCGATGTCATCGCGAGCTGGGTGACGGGGGGGAGGCGGCGCTCGCTCATGTCGAGGCGAGCTTGGTCATGATCACCAGCGTCGCGATTTGCATCAGTCCGAGGACCCCGGCGCAGTAGATGAAGCGCTTCATCAGCTTCTCGATCACTTCGGGCCTCGGGCGAGGCTTCTTCAGTTCGATCAGGACGGCGATGTTGGCCGGCTCGAGCAGGCCGAGGGCGAGCACGGCCATCACGCCGACGATGATCATGCTGGCGACGACCCAGCCGTGAACCGGCGAGCTCGTCAGGTTGGTGCCTGTCTTCGTCGACAACTGCCAGCCCGCAGCGAGCGTGGCCGTCACAACGGTCGGCATGATCAGGACCATCTTCGGCATCAGGCGGGTGGTGAACTCGACCCGCGCCGGAACCGACATCTTGCCCATGATCGGCCCCAGGATCAGGCCGAGGAACAGGTCGATGATCGTCCAGGCGGCCCCGCCCGCGACGTGGAAGAAGGTCAACGGCCACAGCTTGTTGACCGCAATCGCGACGATCAGCAGAACCGCGGCCACGCCGACGAGGATCAGCCCCTTGCGGGGGACGATCTCGAAGTCAGGCCTCTCGATTGCCCCGGGAGGCGGCCCCGCCTCAGCCCGAGGTGCGGCTACAGTCGCCATACCTTGGCCTAATCCTAGGCGGCCGGGCGGCCGGGCGCAAGACGTGCAATCGCCGAGAGCAGCGGCGGCCGCGCCTCACACGCGCGTGGACCGGCGGCGGGGCATCACGCGCGCGGGCCGTGCGGCCGCGCATGCCGCACATTTGTTTTCAGGATGAATACCGATGTGCGACACCGAGCCGCGCCGTACTCGGCCCGACGTAGTCCCGCCGGCCGGCGGTGGCGGCTCACGCCGGGGCGTTCGGCGGCGGCTGGATCGGAGCGGAGGGGGCGGGATTCGAACCCGCGGTCCGCTTGCACGGACTCTGGTTTTCAAGACCAGCGCATTCGACCACTCTGCCACCCCTCCGGGACCAACTCGATGCTAGCTGTGCGCGGCGCCCAAGGGCCGCGGCCCGGGGGCTGCGGCCGGCGCCCAACGGCCGCGGCTGGGCGCCGCGGCCGGCGTCCAAGGGGCACGGCCCGGGGGCTGCGGCCGGTGCCCAAGGGCCGCGGCTGGGCGCCGCGGCCGGCGCCCGGAGGCCCGGACGGCTCCACTACACTGCCTAAAGCCCTTGGGAGAGGTGGCCGAGTGGCTGAAGGCACTCGCCTGCTAAGCGAGTATGGGGATAACACTCCATCGCGGGTTCGAATCCCGCCCTCTCCGCTTTTCGTGGCGCTCGCCTGAGCAGTTCTTCGCGGTGGGTCTTTCCGCGCAATCGCATGTGAACGCGCACGTGGTTGAGATGCTTGTGGCAGTGCTTGCGCAAGCGGGGCTCCGGGTAGCCCCGTCCAGCTGAGGGCGGAAGTGTGGCCCGCCCAACTCGAAGGAGGCGAGAGCTCTGCCTGTTCGTGAAAGCGGGTCTGTCGCAACGTCTGCCTGACCGGCTCTAGCGCTATCGGCGCGTACCTGCTCGTGGCGAGGAGAAGAACCGCGATCGCCAGAGAGACGACCGAGTCCTACGTTTGGGTGGTCCTGGGCTTCCCAGGAATCTACGATCCTCAAATGGCGCTCGGCACGGCCGTGGCCAGGCGCGGGAGCACCTACGTGGCGCTGCGGGCTGGGGCTGCTCGCTGCGAGCCGTTGCACGATCTCGCGATCCGATAGTGCAGCCGCGTCGCCTTGGTGCGGGTCCTCGGGTCACAGCTGTGAGCGGAGCGCGGGCTGGGCGCTGGGTGCAACAGTTCGGGTCGTGCTGAGCCAGTTGGTGTAGCTTCCGGGGATGGCACGGTCTGGTACTGGGGGTGTGCTGGACGCTGGTTTGGTGGCGTTCATCGCTGGTGGGGTGGCGGTTGGTGTCGCTACGCGCGACGAAGATCTACGGCCGGCGTATACGCGCGGCTGGGGACCGGCGGTGTCTGCGGATGGGCTTTGGTTGACACTGTGTGTGGTTGCGGCGCGAGGTTCGCCCACTCGGGAGAACATCGAGGGCAACGGAGCGATCGCGGTTGTGTTCAACCCGCCGACGGCGGGTCGGGCGCTTCAGCTCAAGGGTGGGATGGTGCATGCGCGCGAGCCGGTGGCGGAAGACCTCGAGCGCGCTGGGCGGCATTTGGAAGCGTTCGCTGCCGAGGCTGAGCAGGTTGGCGCTCCGCCTGGGAACGCGCAGCGCCTGTTCATGCGTCGGGATTTTCTGGCGGTGACGCTCTCGATTGACGAAGTGTTCGACCAGACGCCCGGGCAGAGGGCGGGTGTTCGCCTGTGAGCGTGCGGTCGGTGTCGCTGGAGGGGATCCGTCCGTGCCTGCAGGGAGTGATCCCCTCGATGATCGCGACGTGCTCGGCGGAGGGGGTGCCGAACGTCACGCTTCTGTCGATCGTTCACTACGTCGATTCCGAGCGTGTCGCGTTGACGCGTCAGTTCTTAACAAGACGCGCGCGAACCTTGACGAGAATCCGTGGGCGCAGGTGGTTGTGGTGGAGCCGCAGACGAGCGACCAGTACTTGCTCGATTTGCGTTTCTTGCACACCGAGACGGAGGGGGCGACGTTCGATGCCGTGAAGGCAAACCTGGACGCGGTCGCCTCACAGACGGGGATGACCGACGTTTTTCGGTTGCGCGGGGTCGACATTCATCGGGTGCTTCGATGTGTCCCGTTCGGGGAGATCGCGCGGCCTGCTGCTGTGGAGCGGGGCGGCGAGCTGAAGGTGCTCGCATCGCTTGATGAGTTTGTGCGCAGGCTCGCGCTGTGCGCTGATTATGCGGACGCGGCGCGCGCGGGGCTGGAAGCGCTCGAGGACCTGTTCGGGTTTGCCCAGTCGATCCTGCTTGTCGCGGATGAGCGCGGCGACCGGGTGTTTGCGGTCGCGAGCAACGGCTACCCGCTCTCAGCTGCGGGGGCGGAGGTCCGGATCGGGGTCGGGGTGATCGGGACCGCGGCGGAGCGACGGAGAGTCGTGTGTGTTCCCCATATGGCCCGAAGCCGGAGCATGCAGGCGGCGATCCAGCAGAGTGTCGGCCAGACCGGAGCTGGGCGCGCGGCCAGCACGGAGATTCCGCTGCCCGGCCTTGACCTGGTGCAGAGCGCTGCCGCGGTCCCGCTCGTGGTCCACGGTGCGCTCGCCGGCGTCCTGTATCTCGAGAGCGACCGGCCGGGCGGCTTCGGGCCCGGTGACGAGCGGCTGCTGCGCATCCTCGGCGGGCACCTCGGTGCAGCGCTCGCCGTGCTGCAGGCAGACCGTCGCGAGAGCGCGCCCAGCAAACCTCCGCCGGCGCCGGTCCCGTCGCGCGCGGAGCCGAGCTCGGTTGTCTACTACCAGGCCGACGACAGCGTGTTTGTCGACGATGTCTACGTGGTTAAGGGCGTTCCCGGCCGGATCCTGTGGAAGCTGCTGCGCGAACACGCGGCCGATGGGCGGACAGCGTTCACCAACCGGGAGCTGCGCCTGGATGAGCGCCTAGGCCTTCCGGCGGGTAACGACAACCTCGAAGCGAGGCTGCTCGTGCTGCGCAAGCGGCTGGCGCTGATGGACTGCGGGGTCGGGCTCGAACGGGTCGGTCGCGGGCAACTCACTCTGCAGCTGGCCGCGTCTGTTGCGCTGCGCGAGGTTGCGACGAGCGGACCGATGCGCGCCGCGCATGCGGCCTCGACGGCCGGGTAAGCAACTCGTCAGGTTGAGCTAGCAAACACGTAGGAGACACGCCGGCGAGCCGCGCTTACGGTGCTCTGACCTGACAAACGCAACCCAGTGAGGGAAGCATGAGCACCGACACATTCGCAAAGACGTACCAGCTCCTTGCCGGCACGGGCCTCTCCGACGTGTGGTGGAAAACCGGCCGGCTGACGATCAAGGCCAGCCGAGCGGAGACCGGCGGCAGTCTCGCCCAGTTCGAGACCAACGATCCGCGAGGCACCGCGACCCCGCTGCACATTCACCACAACGAAGACGAGACGTTCTACGTCCTCGAGGGCGAGGTCAGCTTGCTTGTGGACGGCGAGCGAATCGATCTCTCCGCGGGCGACTACGCGTTCGCTCCACGCGAGACGACGCACGCCTATGTCGTTCGCTCGCAACGCGCACGGATGCTCACCACCCTCACCCCCGCCGGGCTCGAGGAGGTATTCGTCGCGCTCGGGGTCCCCGTCGTCGGCACCAACCAGCCAACCGAGAAGGTGCTGCCACCGATCGACGAAGTGGTCCGCCGCTTCGGCGCTTACGGCTGCGAGGTCGTCGGCCCGCCGCCGACGCTGGCAGGGCTCGGGTCTCCTCAGCCACGAGGGCTACGGCAACGCCAGCCAAACAGACCCTAGCCATGGCGTTGAGGACGCCACCGACACCCACCTCGTCCAACTCAACATCCCACCGAAGGAGATCCTTATGCGGCTTAAGCCGACAACCCTTCAGCCCACAATTCGGCAAACGCGGGCCGAAGAGGCAAATTTCATGATCGTTAGGTTTGGCTCGTTCGCAGGCGGATCCCATGGCGCGAGCCGAAGAACTCCAGTGCACTCTGGTGGGCGCGCACGGCGGATCGGCGCTCTGGCGCTGGTCGTGTCGTTGGGGACAGCGGCGGCATTCTGGGCGAGTCCAGCCAGCGCTGCTTCGCCGTCGAGTCGGCACGCGCCGGCGATCCCGTGGCACAAATGCGCCAAGTCCGCTCAGCGGGGATTTCAGTGCGCCAAGATCCGCGTGCCGCTCGACTACGGGCGTCCGCGCGGGGGCGATATCAACCTCGCACTGATCCGCCACCGCGCGAGCGGTCCGGGCCGGCGCATCGGCACGCTCTTCTACGAGCCCGGCGGGCCGGGGGTGCCGGGCACCGAGTTCCTGCCCGCCTTGGCCTTCCGGGGTTTCCCGGCCGCGGTCCGGGCGCGCTTTGACATCGTGAGCTGGGACCCGCGTGGGGTTGGCGCGAGCACCGCGGTGCGGTGCTTTTCAAGCCAAGCTGCCGAGGACCGCTTCTTCGCCGGATCGCCGACGAGGAACGTCGACGGCTTTCCGGTTGGGCGGAGCCAGATGACGACCTGGATCGAGCGCTACCGCCGCTTCGGGGAGCGCTGCAAGCAGCGCAACGGTGGCCTACTCACGCACGTAGCCACGGTTGACACCGTCCGCGATCTCGATCTGCTGCGCCGGCGGGCCGGCGAGCGCATGTTGAATTATGTCGGCACGTCCTACGGGACCATCGTCGGCGCCGTCTACGCGAACATGTTCCCCGGCCGGGTTCGGGCGATGGCGCTCGACGGCGTCGTGAACCCGATCGCCTGGTCGCGCCCCCAGCTCAAGCCCAACGGCGGCCGCTTCCTGCCCGGCGGGCTGCGTTTCAGGTCCGACGTCGAGACGGCCAAGACCCTCAATGCCTTTCTCGATCGGTGCGGGAGCACGGACACCACGCACTGCGCGTTCTCCGCCGGGAGCCCCGCGGCGACGCGACAGAAGTTCACCCAGCTGCTGGCGCGGCTGCCCGTGAACCCGACGGCCGGCCAAACGACTTACGCGGAGGCGATCTCGGGAACGGTCCGCGCTCTCTACGTGGTCGCCAACTGGAAGCTTCAAGCGATCGACCTACAGAAGCTGTGGGAGCACGGACCCGCGGCCATCCCCCCACCGGCCGGCCGCGGCGAGGAGCAGGAGATGGCGATCGCCTGCGGCGAAGTCCCTTCCCCGCCGGCCAGCGCCTTTCCGGCCATCGACGCGTTCGCACGACAGCGTTCGGGGGTGGTCGGGCCGTTTTGGGCCTGGGACTATGAGCCCTGCTCGACCTGGCCCGTGCGCAGCGCCCACCCCTACAGAGGACGGTGGGACAACCGCACCGCCAACCCAGTGCTCGTGATCGGCAACACCTTTGACCCGGCCACCCCCCTCCGCGGGGCGCAGGCCATGGCGGGCGCGCTGGCCCGGGCACGCCTGCTCACTCTGGACGGCTACGGCCACACGGCGCTGCTCAATCCGAGTGCTTGTGTGAATCGGTTCGAGAGTCGTTACTTCATCAACGGGACCCTGCCGCCAAAGGGGGCCAGATGCGGCCAGGACGGCCACCCATTCGGCAGCTGAGCCACATCCACTGGGCCGGGGAGTCGTAGTGAGTAGGACCCCGACGAGTGACCTGAACATCTCGATTCATGTCACGTTGCCTAGCCCCCGCCCCTGTGCGAGGCGGTGTTGTCGACGGCAGGTCGGCTCTGCTTTGAGTGATGCCGCGAGGAGCTGGCACGAGGGTGCAAGCGGGACACCCCCTTCCCGCCTAGACCCTATGGCGTGGGTCGGCTCTTGCAGGGTTGACCGCCGGGGTTAGTGGCCGGACGCTCCTCGCGGGGATTTGTCTGGCCGGAGAGTGGCTCCGGCTGACCCGAGATGAGTGAGGAGGTCCGGCCATGTCCGGAACGATGACGTGGGTGGGGTTTGATGTCCATGCTCGCTCGGCGCACGCCGCGGCGATCGATACCGGGACCGGGGAGTTGCAGCGATGGCGGTTCGGGCCGGGGGTGGAGGCGCCGGTCGTGTGGCTGCGGTCTTTGGCGGGTCCGGTGCGGGCGTGTTATGAGGCGGGGCCGACCGGGTTCGGGCTCTACCGGGCGGCGGTGGCGGCGGGGATCGGTATGGAGGTGGTCGCGCCGGGGAAGACACCGCGTGGTCGCTCTGACCGGGTCAAGACTGATCGCAAGGACGCTGAGTTGCTCGCTCGGCTGCTGTTGGCGGGGTCGCTGACGCCGGTCACGGTTCCGTCCGTCGAGGTCGAGGCCGCGAGGGAGCTGACGCGCTGTCATGACGCGTGCCGACGGGATCTGATGAACGCGAGGCATCGTGTCTCGAAGATGCTGTTGCGCCACGGCGGGGTGTATCCGAAGCCGTCGACCTGGAGCCGGGAGCATCGACGCTGGCTCTCACGTCAGCAATTCGATCAGCCGGCCAGCGAGCTCACCTTCGCGAACCTGCTCGCGTCGGTCGACGGGTTGAGTGCCCGCAAGATCGCGCTGGCCGAGCGGCTCTCAAGGCTGGCTATCGAAGGGGAGTGGTGGCCGACGGTCGCTCGCTTGCGCTGCTTCCGGGGCGTCGACACGCTGACCGCGCTGACGATCCACCTCGAGCTCGGCGGTGATTGGCGACGGTTCCAGAAGGCCCACCGGGTCGGGTCATGGCTGGGGCTGACACCATCGCTGAACCAGTCCGGTGAATCCTCCCATCAGGGGTCGATCACCAAGACCGGATCCACCCTGGCCCGTCGGCTGCTCGTCGAAGCCGCCTGGCACTACGCGCGCGAGCCACGGATCGGCGCGACGTTGGAGAGCCGCCAGCACGGCCAGCCCGAGCACGTGGTCGCGATCGCCAACCGCGCGCAGCACCGTCTGCACCGCGTCTATCACCGCATGCGCGCCCGCGGCAAGCCTCACAACGTCACCATCGTGGCCTGCGCGCGCGAGCTCGCATGCTTCCTCTGGGCCGCAGCCACCGCGGACTGACCGCCCAGGACAGCACCACCGTTCAGGAGGCCGGGGCGCCGGGTCAACGAAGCGGCCGGGCACGCGCGATACACCTATGAGCAACACCTTCAACGGGTGTCACGCTCGTTCCTAGACACGCGCACGCCGGCAGCGAAACCGGGCCTTGGGGTACACAAAATCCCCGCATATCAGACTGGCAACGCCGACACACCAGCCCGACGCCCCGCCCTCCTGAACACCACCCACCGTCCCTCCCAGCGGGCGCGACCAGCCACGCCCCCTTGACAAACGAACCGCCATATCAGATGTAGTTCCTGACCACGTTGTTCCGCTCTGAGGGGTAAGCCATCCGGTGCTCCTTGGAGGCTGAGAGGTGCTCAAGCCAATCAGTCCCAAGGAGGACACCGGATGAAGCTGCACCGTAACGCCAAGCTCAGCGTCAAGGGTCGTGAGCTGCTCGTGGATCGTGTGCTGGGTGCGGGGGTGGTCGCTGGCCGCGCCGGCGCGTTGCGCCAGCCGCCGCGTCTACCGCGCCTTCGGCGCGGTCCCGAACACGTGGTCCCAGAACGGTGCGCTGACGCCGTAGCCGCGCTCGTGGTTCTGGAAGTGGTGGCGCATGTGGAGCTCGCGCAGGCGCTTGCCGAGCGCGGTCTTGGGCCGGTGATGGTGCACGTGGTAGTGCAGCATGTCGTAGAACAGGTAGCCGGCCAGGAAGCCGGCGCCGAACGGCATGAACGCCGGGCTGCCGAGCACCGCGTAGAAGCCCCAGATGAACAGCGCCGACAGCGGGATGCTGACCGACGGCGGCATCACCAGCCGCATCGGGTCGTTGGGGTGGTCGTGATGGACGCCATGGATGATCCAATGCAGGCGGGCGCCGATCCCGTGCTCGGGCTCGAAGTGGAATACGAGACGGTGCAGCCAGTACTCGGTCAGGGTCCAGAACAGGTAGCCGCCGAGCACCCACACCGGGGTCAGCCAGCCGCTGCCCTGGATCACCCCGTAGACGACCAAGAACAGGATCGCCGGGCCGAACAGGATCGGCGGGACCGCCGGATGCACGCGCGAGAGCTTGTCGAGCAGGTCCGACTCGAACATGCGCGGCGAGGCCTTCAGGACATCGCTGCGGCTCACGTCGTGAAGCTCGTCTGCGCGACCGGTAGCCATACCAACAGGATACCCGGCCGACCTGCGCCGGTTTCGCTTCGAGTCCGTGGCGAACGCCACAAGCCCCGACCTGGACCCTGGACGTGCCCCGGAGGAACTCTCCGATAACGCCCCGCGCGCTCTAATCCTCGCCCGCGGCTGCGTCGGCGGGCGTCGCGAGCACGATCTGGTTCAGCGCGACCGCGACAAACGCGCGGCGCTCGACCGCCCCGTCGCCGAGCGATCTGATCTCGACATCGGTGAGCGGCACGAACGTCCGCTCCGATGCGTTCAGGTAATCGGTCAGCCGGCTGCGATAGCCATCGCGCGGCAGACGCAGCAGACCCGTGATCCGATGGCGCGCCGTCTCGACGATGATCTTCTCGTCGTGGTGATCCACGGCCGCGACGATACCGGGTCATCGGCGGTGCGATCCTTGGCGGATGGAGCAGGCTCGCTGGTACGCGGTGCGCCGGGCGCAGAATCACAAGCCGGCCACGTATCGCTGCCCGCTGTGCGGACAACACCTGCCGGCGCTGATCGAGCACATGCTGATCGTCCCCGAGGGGGATTCGAGCCGGCGTCGTCACGCGCACAGCGAGTGCGTGATGCGCGCGCGCAAGGCGGGCCGGCTTCCGACCCGGGAGGAGTACAGCCGCGACCGTCGCCGCGAGGCGCGGGGCGAGAGCGACGCGCGAGCGGGCGGTGGTCCGCTGGGACGGCTGATCGACCGGCTGACGGGGCGCGCGAGCAAGTAGGGTTCGCGCGCATGGCTCGCGATCTCAAGCTTGGACTGTCGCTCGGCTACTGGGGCGGCGGACCGCCGCCGGGGTCGGCCGAGACCGTGCTGGAAGCCGATCGCCTTGGCTTCGACTCGGTTTGGACCGCCGAGGCGTACGGCTCGGACGCACTGCTGCCGCTCGCGTGGTGGGGGTCGGCGACCGAGCGGATCAAGCTCGGCACAGCGATCGTCCAGATCTCGGCGCGGACGCCGGCCGCCACCGCGATGGCGGCGATGACGCTCGACCATCTTTCGGGCGGCCGACTGATCCTCGGCCTCGGCGTTTCCGGCCCGCAGGTCGTCGAGGGCTGGTACGGCCAACCGTTCGCGAAGCCGCTCGCGCGGATGCGCGAGTACATCGGCATCCTGCGCGACATCTGGGCAAGGCAGGGGCCGGTGACAAACGAAGGGCCGCACTACCCGCTTCCGCTCCCCGACGGGACGGGGCTCGGCAAGCCGCTGAAGTCGAGCATCCGTCCGCTGCGCGAGGACATCCCGATCTATCTCGCGGCCGAGGGCCCGAAGAACATCGCGCTCGCCGGCGAGCTGTGCGACGGGTGGCTGGCGCTGTTCTACTCGCCCAACTTCGACGACTTCTACCGCGAGGCGCTGTTCGAGGGACTGGCTCGGCCCGGAGCCCGGCGCAGCAAGGACGAGTTCGAGGTCGCAGCGAGCGTGCCGTTGATCGTGACCGATGATGTCGAGGCAGCCGTCGATGCTGTGCGGCCGATGTACGCGCTGTACTTCGGCGGGATGGGCGCCCGGGGCGCGAACTTCCACGCCAACGTCCCGATCCGGATGGGGTACGAGCAGGAGGTCGCGAGGATCCAGGACCTGTATCTCGCAGGTCAAAAGCAGGAGGCCGCGGCGGCGATCCCGACGAAGCTGATCGAGGAGCTGACGCTGATCGGCTCCAAAGAGAAGATCCGCGATCAGCTCGAGGCGTGGCGCGAGTCGATCGTCACGACGCTGCTGGTCGGCGGAGATCCGCAGACGCTGCGCGTGGCGGCGGAGCTGGTACTCGGCTGAGCGCCGGACGCGTCGGCCAGGTCTGACCGACGCAGCGCTCGGCCGCGAGCAGGATCTGGTCGGCCTTCAATCCCAGGCCGAGACGTTCTCGACCGCCTGACTCATACGGCGACAGGCCCGCCACCTCGTGGACTCTGGCCAGCCTGTATCCGACCGTGTGACGATGCAGGCCCATCGCGTCGGCCGTCTCGGTGGTCGAACCATGGTGGGCGAGGAACTCCTTCAGCGTCGCAACGAGCTCGGTGTCGTGCTCGCCGTCGTACCGCGCCAGGGGCAAGACGGTCTGGGCTCGTAGGTGCTCGAGCTCGTCGGCGTCGCGCAGCAGGACCCCGATCAGCAGCCGGTAGGTGTGATCCTGCCCGGCAACTGGCGCGTCCGCGCCGGCCAGCAGCTCCGCCATCAGCTCGGCCTCACGGAGCGCGTCGTGCAGGGCGGCGGGGTCGCGGCGCGCCGAGGACAGGGCGACCCCAGCGCCCTGGGTCTCGAGCTCGGCCGCGACCGTGAGGCCCTTCTCGGCCGGCAGCAGTCCGATCAGGCGCTGCTCCCCGATCTCGACGAACAGACCTGGCAACTCGCCTGCCGCGGGCGTGCTCGTGCCAGAGTCGGGCCAGGCGCAGATCGCGACCGCACCGGCCTCGAGCTCGAGGCCGAGCCGCCTCGCCTGCGAGATCATCGCGCCGACATCGGCCGGCGGCGCCGCCATCAGCGCCAGCACGAATGCTCGCCGGGCATCCTCGATGTCACCGTTGCGGGCGGCGCTGATCAGCGCCGTCACGGCGGCGGCTGCCGCGGCCGCCTCGAGCCACGACCGATGCTCGCGCGCCCTCGGGCGCTCGCCAAGCGGGGTCACGATCCCGACCACGTCCTCGCCGATCCGGATCGGCACCAGATTCGGTGCGTCCTCGTCGGATCTGGCGCCGGCGATGATCGCCTCGCACAGCGCGACCAGCCTCTGGATCGCCTCGGGGCTGGCGGTGCCGGGGGGACCGATGACCGGAGCTCCGAGCGCCGGCAGCGAGATCGCTACCGGGCAGCCGAGCGCGGCGGACGCGGCGCGGGCGACGGCCTGAAGGTCATCGCCGGCGACCGCGGCCGACACCATGTTCAGCGGCGTAGCTCGGGGGACGGCAGCTGCCGTCCCCCGAGCTTTCTCCGTGCCTCTCACGCGGCCTGAGTTATGCCCTGACCGTACGCGTGAGCAATCACCGCGATCAGGCGGCCGACGGCGCCGGTTGTCCGGAACCTCCTCCTCCTGCCAGCCCAGGGATCCCACCTGGGAACCCGAGCGAAGGCACGTCGGAGGGGTAGACCTCGTGGCCGTGCTCGGCGGTATCGCCGATCTCCATGTTCTCCTCGGACATTCGCAACGGCACGAACAGCCCGACGAGCTTGAGCAGGACATAGGTCCCGACCGCGGAGAACACGATCACGAACGCGGCCGCGAAGAACTGCCACTTCAACAGCGTCCAGTTCCCGTGGATCACTCCCTTGGCCGAGACTGCGGTCAGCGTGTGACCAGGACCGGTCCGCGTGTAGTAGACCGCCATCTGCGGGTCGGCGAAGATGCCGGTAAGCAGGCCGCCGGCAAGACCGGCGAAGCCGTGCGTGTAGATCACGCCGAGCGTGTCGTCCACGTTCCGGAACGGCCGCAGGCGGCTCAGGTAGTTCAGCGCGAAGTACACGATCGTCGACGCGATCACTCCGAGCGCGATCGCTCCCCATCCGTTCACGTAACCGGCTGCGGGCGTGATCGCCACCAGACCGGTGATCATGCCGTTGACACCACCCAGCAGGCTCGGCTTGCGGCCCGTCAGGTAGTCCCAGCCGATCCAGATCAGGAACGCCACAGCCGTGCACAGGTTGGTGTTGAGCACGGCCGCGGCCATCGACATGTTGGCCGTATAAGGATCGCCGCCGTTGAACCCGTTCCAGCCGAGCCACAGCAGACCGGCGCCGACCGCCACCATCGCCACGTTGTTCGGGGCGTCGACCTCGCGGTCGCGCTGGAGGCGCGGGCCGATCACGGCCGCAGCGACGAAGCCGGAGACACCGGCGGACAGGTGGATCACGTAACCGCCGGAGTAGTCGACCGCGCCATGGTGGGCGAAGAAGCCGCCGCCCCACAGCAGGAACGCGTCGACCGAGTAAATGACGGTTGTCCACAGCGCCACGAACGGGATCCAGGCCTTGAAGTTGACCCGGCCGAGCACCGATCCGAGCATCAGGATCGGCGTGATCCCGGCGAACACGAACTGGAAGTACACCAGCGCCGACTGCGGGAAGGCGGTGGTGCCGACCAGCGGAATATTCGCCTGGTGCTGCTCGGCTGCGTGGCCCAGGACTGGTCCGGGCTTACCGATGAAGTTCCCGAGGAAGCCCGAGTGAGACAGCCCGTGGAACGGTGAGCCGAAGCCCATCTTGAAGGCCCATAGGACCCACACGACGAGCACGACGGCGAACGCGGCGAAGGTCAACATCATGCTGTTGATCGACCAGCGCTTCTGCATCACGCCGCCGTACAGGACTACGAGGCCGGGGACGCTCATCAAGCCGACGAGCGTCGCGGCGGTCACTTGCCAAGTCGTGTCTCCACTGCTGAGCCACGATGGAGCATTTACCAGCATGAATCTCCTTGTCCTTTGGACGTACGAACTAGCACCGCCGCTCTCGCGCCGGCCGGGCCGGATCAGCCCAAGGTGGCGTTATGTTGCGTTAGCGCCGGAGCAGCAGCCATGGCCCCTCGTCCAGCGTTTACTCACGGTGGCTGGACATTGGGATAAACACTCCCCGCAAGCACCGGAAATCGCCGCGGCGAGGCCCCTCGAAGCCGCCTCCGGGGCCCGGCGCCTGTGCCAACCGGGGCGCTGGCTAGAGCGACAGCGACTTGCCGCGCGGGAGCACGAGCACGGCGCTGCGAACCGAGTCGAGCTGGGTCCGAGTGGCGCCGCTCAGGGCGATCCGTCCCTCCGGCGCTCCGTCCTGCGAGCCGACCAGAACCAGGTCCGCCGAGCGGCCGGGGTCGAGCAGGGTCGCGCCGAGCTTGCCGGCGAGGCCGGTGGCCGTTTCCTGAACGGCGCCGTCGCCGTCCGGCGGTGAGACCGCGATCGTCGAGATCCCCGCATCGGAGCCGGCGCGCATCCCGGCCGGCGCGACCGCGATCGCGATCGCGCCGCCCTCGAGCAGATGTTGCGCCGTGGTTCCGGGCTCGACGTGGCCGGGGGTCGTGCGGTAATCGGAGCCGAACACGATCATCGTCGCCTGCTCCTCCTCGGCGAGCCTCGCGAGTCCCTCTCCCGTCGATGCGCTGACCACCACGTGGCGTGGCACATCGGGTTGGTCGAGCAGGGCCGCGCCCTGGTCGAGCCGGCGCTCGGCGTCGTGCTGGGCGATCTGCTCGCGCCGGGGATCGAACTCGCGGGAATGGCGCACGTACGCGAGCGCGAGGCGGGCTCCGGCGGCAGCGAATATCCGCCCCAGCGCGAGGGCGTCGTCGTCGTTGGGTGTCCCGTCGTAGGAGACGATGATGTCGGTGCTCATAGGGGTCCGAATCGTGCGCGACGCGGCCACCTGCGCGCATTGGCCACCGGGCCAACAATCTCTCGCCGCCGCTGTCCAGCTGGAGCCGGCCAAGCGGTGTGCCACGATCGCCGGGTGGAGCGCCTCCCGTTTCTGCGGAATGCCGTGCTGATCCTCGGCGTCGTCTTCCACCACCGGTTCCACGGTCCGCCGATCGACTACACGGCGCTGGCGGCGGCCGCCGCGGCGAGCTGGATCGGCGTGCCCGGTCCGGGTGAGCCGATCCTGATCGCGGCCGGAGTATTCGCGGCCAAGCACCGGCTGGATATCGGCGAGGTGCTGCTGGTCGCTGCCGTGGCGGCGACCGCAGGAGGAATCGCGGGCTGGATGATCGGGCTCAAGGCGGGTCGCACGGTCCTCACCACCCGCGGACCGCTGCACAGGATGCGCACCCGGGCGCTCGCGCGAGGCGACGAGGTGTTCGGTCGCTGGCCGGTGACGGCGATCCTGCTGACGCCGTCGTGGATCGCCGGGATCCACCGCGTTCGCGCCCGAATCTATCTCCCGACGAACGCGTTCGGCGCCGTGCTGTGGGCGCTGATGTTCGGCCTCGGCGGCTACTTCATCGGGCCCAGCGTGCTCGACTTCGCCAACGACCTCGGCTGGGTGACGGTCGCGGGCCTGATCGCGCTGTTCGGAGCCGGCATCTGGCTCGAGCTCAGCCGACGCCGGCGGCGGGCGCGTCGCGGGCTGCTAGAGGGCCAGCCCGGCCCAGGACATTCCGTGGAACGGCACAACGGGTGAGCCGACGCTCAGCTGGATCACCGCGTGCGGCGTTGAGCGGGATCGAGCGCGGGTCCTTCGTCCACGGCTTGCCGTTGACGTACGCGGTGACCTTGCCCTTGGCGTCGGCGACCTGGTTGGCGCTGAGCGGCTGGTGCCACTCGTCGAAGAAGTTCCCGAGCGTGTAGATCCGCTCGGTCGGCGACTCGATGTGGATGATCCCGTCCGGAGCGTGCGTGTGCAGCCAGTAGTATGCACTTGCCGCCGGCGGCCACCGGCCCCTGGCCCTCGTTGACCATCTGCGATCCCGGGATCCCGATTCCGCCCGGCAGCGAGCGCGGCTGTCCGTTGTCGTAGACCTGGAGGTGCGCGTGGATGTGATAGGCGAGCTGCTCGGTCGGGCCGCACTTGATCCCGTCGACGGTCCCGGTCTGGGTCGTCCCGGCCGAGCCCAGCGGCGCGCCCTGCTCGATCGGCACGCCCTCGAATCCGACCTGCGTGTGCGAGGCCTGACTCGCGGACGAGGCGGATGCGGTCGACGTGGTCGCCGGGTTGGTGGTGCTCGTGCTCGACGAGCTGCTGCTGCCGCAACCGGCGAGCACCAGCGCGCCGACCACGGCCATCGTGGCGGGTAGGCGGATGTACATCGCTGCCTGAACGGTACCGGGTGGTACGTTTCGGGCGTGTCAGGCCGCGGCGGGCCGGCTCGGCGTCGAGGAGCTCGAGCGGAGGGTGGGTGCGATCGCTGCTGCTCAGACGCGCGAGGACGCGGCGGCCGTGATGGCCGACCTGCCCCCGCTCGAGATCGCGACCGGGCAGGCGGCGAGCGAGCGCAGGCCCGCTGGGGACGCGGACACGGCGAGGCCGACGCTCCGGGGCCGGATTGGACCCCGACGGCCGAGCGGTTCCGCGGCCCGAAGTCCCGCAGGTGATGAGGGTGTGGGGTCGACACTGCCGGCGGACGGCACTACGGCGCTCACGCCTCCGAGCCGATGAACCGCAATTCACCGCCGGCATTCGGCGTTTAGATGCGAAAGTTCCGCTGCGCGGGGGTGAATCGGGGCGGCGCTAGGTGAGCAGTCCAGAGACTTTGTGAACGGTTGAGAAGACGTCCGGCCGAGAGAGTCATCCGCACCCTCCAAGACGAATGGGCCTACGCACGCGCCTGGAACAACTCCCAGCAGCGCACGCGAGCCCTGAGATCATTCACGCGCTACTACAACCGCAGGCGGCCACACAGCAGCCTCACAGACCGGCCACCCATCAGCCGCGTTCACAACCTCCTCGACCACGACAACCAGCGCTGCCGGGTCCCGCCTGGCGATCGCCGGGCCCCTACCGACCCCTCAGCACCGGATCGCGCAGGTGCAACGCGAGCGCGCGCATGAACTCCTTGTCCTCGGAGTCGGGCAGGTGGCCCATCGAGGTCTCGAACTCGGCCAGGGCGGCGCCGGCGAGGCCGTCGGCGAACGCGCATGCGTAGTCGATCGAGCCGTGCTCCTCCATCAGCTCGACGATCCGGTCGATCCGCTCCGATGCCGGCAGACCGCTGCCCTCTCCCTCGGGGCCGGCGAGTGCGCGAGCCTGCACCTCGACCTCAGGGGCCGCATGGTCGAGCAGGTGGATCAGCATCAGCGTCGGCTTGCCTTCGATGACGTCGCCGCCGAAGTCCTTGCCGAACGCCTCGGCGCGATCGGTCAGGTTCTCGATGTCGTCGCGGATCTGGAGGACGGCGCCGAGGAAGAAGCCGAACCGGGCGATCGCGTCGAGGTCCGCGGCGCCGCGGGTGCCGATCATCGCGCCGACGCGGCAGGGGTGGATCGCCGTGTACCAGCAGGTCTTGTCGAGCACGAGGCGCAGGTACGCGTCGGCGCTCAGCTCGGGGTGCGGTCGCTCGCGCCACGCGAGCTCGAATGCCTGGCCCTCGATCGTTCGCCTGACGAGGTGGTTGAACTCGCCCAGGACGGCGAGCGCGAGCTCGGCGCCGAGTAGCTCAACGTTGTCGAGCAGCGGCTCGAACGCCAGCCACGCGAGTGCGTTGCCCGCTGTCAGCGCCAGCGGGATGCCGTGCTCGACGTGCAGCGATGGCGCGCCGCGGCGCTGCTCGGCGCCGTCGCAGATGTCGTCGTGCACGAGGAACGCGTTGTGCAACAGCTCGATCGCGACGGCCGCCCCGAGCGCGTCCTCGGTGGTTCCGCCGTGCGCGCGGCAGGCGGCGAGGCACAGCGCCGGACGGATCCCCTTGCTCGCGCGGCGCGGGTACTCGCCGGCGAGTGCGTACAGCGGCTCGGCGGGCAGGTAGCTGAGCAGCGCCTGCCGGGTCAGCTCGCGCGCCCGCGCGAGCTGACCCTCGACCAGCGAGCCGGCGGCGACGCTCACGCCGCCTTCGCGCCGTCCGCCGGCGGGGCGGAGACCGTGAGCTCGATCACCGCGCAGGTGTCGCCCGGGTCCGCCTGGATCAGTCCTCGGTAGGTCCCGGCCGGCAGCTCGGCCGGGATCGCGATCGCGACCTCGGCGGTGGCGGCCTTACCCGGCCCGACTTGGGCGATCACGGCTGGCTTGAACGAGATCGCGTCCTGGGGGGTGCGAGCGCCCGAGCCGACCAGATCGGTCGCGCTCAGCGTGATGTTGCGCAGCGCCGTCGCGCCCGTGTTCCAGATCGAGAACTCGAGCATCGTCGTCTCACCGGCCACGCCCGGGATCTGCAGCTCGGGAACCGCCGCTGCCCCTCCCGCTGCCTTGCTTCCCTGCTCGCTCAGCGTCTGCGCGACCTGGTTGGCGACGCTCCCCGCGCGTGTCAACAGCTCCGCAACGATCGCCGCGACGTCGCCGACGAGCCCTGTCGAGGTGCTGCCTCCAGCTTGCGAGGAGCCACCGGATCCGCCGGCTTGCGAGGGACCACCGGATCCGCTTGGCGGCTGAGCCGCTGAACGTAGCGGTACGGTTGGCCCGCTCGCGGCGGGAGCCCCGGCTTGGCCGCCTGTCCGGCCCGATTGCAGCCTCAGGCTCTCGCGCAGGCCCTCGACCACCAGCTCGACGGCCTGATAGCCGAGCCTGACGCCATCGTTGGCCACCCCGACCAGCGGATCCATGGGTCCGCGTGGTTGCTGCCCGCCTTGCTCAGTCGCCATCCCGTCCTCCTCCATTACGGGCCGCCGCGCCCGATGATTGGTTGTTGCTCGGCATCTGCGCCGATCGACCGATAGATCCCATTCGCCGCCACCATCCCCGAGATGACGGCCGCCTCCACGCACCCCGCATCGATTGTGCAGGCGGTCCAGTCACCCGCCACGTAGAGGTTCGCAAAGTCGGTGTCGTCGGGGGCGATGCGAGATCCGCTCGAGCCGGGGACCGACAGCACGTAGCGCTCCGAGGGCTCGATGTTGGCCCGCAGGAACTGCGCGTCGAGCCGGGCCTCGTCGGCCGCGCCCGACGGGTCGACGAGCAGATCCCAGAACAGCTCGCGTGTCAGCGGGTTGGTCGCCCGCGGCCACAACGCGGCGAGGTCCTGCGAGAGGAAACGCAGCGCGTGCTGGCGGACCAGCTGCTGCTGGGCTTCGATCCAGGCACCGGCGGCGCCTCGCGGCGGCGGTGGTGAATCGCCCAGCACGTTGCAGAAGTAGGCGACGGTCGCCGATCCGGTGACCCGCTCCTGGCCGACCAGGTGATGCATGTCGGCCCAGGTGTCGAATGGCTCGACGAAGCCCCCGGCGACGATCCCCGGGTCGGTGTCGCAGAGGCCGCTCGCGGGGACCGTCAGCCACAGCTGCAGGGCCTGGGTGGCGACCGTCTCGATCGCGTCGACCGCCGCGCGCCAGCGAGCCGAGCGGGCCGGGAGGTCGGGCGCGATCTGCTCGACGCAGCTGATCGGCAGGCCGAACACGACCAGCTCGAAGCCGTCGCCAGGCTCGCCGCGCCTGAGCACCTTGGTCCCGACGCGGGCGGCGTCGCGGCCCGCGTACCAGGACTCGTAGACGCCGGGCGCGATCGCCGGAGCAGGGCGCACGCCGTCCGTGCTGAGCAGGTGGCTCGGGTCGCTCGGCCAAAGCGCCGGGTCGGGGGGCGTCGCCGGCGGGCCGGGACGCAGGAAGTCCTCGGGCTTGGTGCCAGGCGGCACGTCGGCCTGGAGGTCGATCTCGATCTCCTCGATCTGGCCGTTGCAGGCGCGTACGGCCTCGACCCGATTGAAGAACCGGACCTCGACGCCACGTTTGACCAGCAGCTCATACAACGGCGCGAAGATCGTGTCACCCATCCCCGAGTTCATCTTCCACATCAGCGCGCCGCGGTAGGTGAAGAAGGTGCGAAGCAGGCCCCGCAGCGCGGTGCCCGCCTCCGCCGCAGGGCGCTGCGGGTCGCCGTCGCGGTAGGCGAACGCGAGGTCGTAGACAACGGCGCGTACCAGCGCGCAATCGACCGACTCGCGCCGCGCGCCGTGCTTCAGGAGCCATTCGCAGAAGTCGATTCCGTTGACGACATCGAACGAGCGCGAGGTGATCACCCCGTCCTCGATCAGACCGCGGACGATCGCGATCATCAGATCGACGACGTACCAGGCACGGCGCACGTCGTCGTCGGCCCGCACGAACTCCTCAGCGCGGCCGCGCAGGAAGTCCAGCGAGATCTGCAGGGCCTGCACCGCGAGATCGAGCATCTCGAGCACGACCGGCAGCTCGAGCAGCTCGACCGTCAGCGCGTCGAACAGGTGACCGGCGGCGCGCAGGATCCCCTGGATGTCGCCGCCCATCGCCGCCCACAGGCCCGCGGCCGCCTCGTCGAGTGTGTTCCACTCGCGCGCGATGCCGGCCGGCGGCGCCGCCCCCAACCGCAGGCCCGTGTCGGATTCGAGCAGCGACCAGGCGAGGTCGGCGGCGAGGTGCAGGCATCGCCCCGCGTAGTACTCGACCGACCACGCGTCCGGTCTCGCTGCCGGCGGCCGCGGGTCGGGCTCGAGCCATGGCCGATCGTCGCTGAAATCGAAGAAGTCGGCCGTCCACAACTTCCAAGCGCAGCCGTCGTGGTCGGTCAGGGCGATCTCGCTGCAAGCGTGGAAGCTGTCCTCGATGTTCTTGAACGCGAGCGGCCAGCGTGGGATCTTCTGCTCCTGCTCGATCCGGTCGAGCTCGAGATGACAGGCGTCCATCATCCGGAACGCGTTCTCGTAGAACCCGAACCAGATGTGCAGGCCGTGCTCCTCGATCCGCAGGCCCGGCCCACGGCCGCTGGCGCCCTTGCCTCCGAGTCGCCAGCCGAGCTGGTACAGGGTGATCGACTGAAAGCGATCCTGCCAACCGTCACGAGACAGTTCGAATGCCGTCGTGACCGAGCCGACGCCACCGCCGAGGATCGCGATTCGAGGCAGCGCCGCCACTTCAGTCGCCCCGGCTCACGTCGGAGCCCGCCACACCTCGAGGCCGAGCTCGATGTCGAAGCCGAAGCCGGTGTGAAACGCACGCGCGGGCGCGATTGCGGTTGCCTTGGGGATCCCGAGCTCGTCGGCGATCGGGTGGCTTGCCCAGCTCTGGACGGTGAGCTCGAACACGCTCGGATCCAGTGGCTGATAGCTCGCGCCGGCTGGGTCGAAGCTGATCGGCGCCTCGACCACGGACTGGTAGCAGGCCTTGGTTGGGCACGACGCGTCGCGGAACTGCTTGAGGAAGACGAGCGTCGTGTTCTGCACCATGTCGGCGATCATCTCGCTCGGGTCGCCGGTCAGCGATCGCCCTTCGAGCGCGTCGAGCACCCCCCTGACCCAGTGCGGCACGGGAGCGGCGAGCTGCGGCGCCGGCGCGCTCGGATGGCGGATCGCCGCCGACGGGATTCGCTGCCTCGCCGCCGCTCGCGTTGGGTCGACCGAGAAGCCACCCGGGAACAGGGAGCCGAGCTCGGCGGCGATCGAGTCCTCCGCCGGTGCCTGCGCGGTCGCCTCCCCCGCCTGGCGGCGGACCGAAATCATCTTGCGCGTGATCGCCTCTGAATCGGGGCTGAACGGGTCGATCGACAGCGCCGTGACGGTCGTCTCGCCGCCCGCGGGGCCGAGCGCCTGCGGGTAGCTCTGATCGAAGTATCCGAGCTGCTTGGGGTAGCCGAACAGCTCGCGGCCGGTCGCGATCGTCTGCTCCGAGTCGGTGAAGATGTAGGGCAGGTACCAGAGCAGGCGGTTCGAGAACACGTCCGCGACCAGGCACCAGATCGACACCTCGCGCTCGACCAGGTAACCGCGCTGGGAGTCGATTGGATCGAGCGATGCCTCGTGTCCGATCCGGCCGAACGTCACGATCACGTGCGCGTGCGCGCAGCGGTAATCGACGGCGCCCTGCGAGGGATGGATCAGGTCGCGCGCCAGCAGCGCGTCGATCGCCACCGGGTCGGCCTCGATCACGAATCCGTAAAGCTCGATCTCCCTGGCGCTGTACGGCGGCCGCCACACCTGCTGGCCGCCCCGCTCGACGTACTCGGGGAGATAGCTCAGTGGGACCACGATGCCTGCTCCTGATCTCGGTCGAGGTTGACGATCAGCCCGCGGGCCTGCTGCTCGTCGGCCAGCCGCCGTGCGCTGGCGAGGTCGATCTGAGCTTCGACCGAGGCGGGGTCGCGGAGCCGCGCGGCGGCGGCGCGGAGCCGCAGCAGCTCGACGTCCCAGAATCGCTCGCCGTTGGCGGCTGTGTCGGCGAGGATCCGGTCGAGCTCCCGGGCCGCCTGCTCGACCTCGCCGGTGACGAGCAGGGCGGCGGCCAGCCGCCCCGCGAAATACGGCGTCATCAGCACCGGATGCAACTGGCGCCCGCCCGTGTCCTGGCCCGCCGAGCGCCACGCGGCGACGACGGCGGCGAGCGTCGGCAGTCCTTCGTCGTAGCGCCCGAGGCTGCACAGCCCGATGCAGCGGTGCATCGTCGCGGCGGCGATCCACACCGGGTAGCCGTGCTCGGTCGCGATCTCAGCCGCGCGCTCGGCCAGCGCGATCGCGGCCACATGCTCCCCGTCGAGCTCGGCCTGCCACGCGAGCACGCAGCCGACGAACGACTGCGTCAGCGGCGTGCGGCGGTCGCTCGGTGCCAGCGCCCGCATCCGCGCCAGCGTCTCGGCCGCGAGCGCCCGGCTTCGCTCGGGCTCGCCGAGGAACCAGCGGACCACGGCCCCGGTCGCGACCCCGATCAGCGCCGGGTCGTGCGGGAACGCCTCGGGCGGCTCGACCTCGCGCAGCTGACCTGTCAGCTCGAGCTCCGCGGCCGCGCGGGCGAACTGCCCGATGTACAGCAGCTGGTAGCCGTTGATCGCCGCGGCGACGAGCCTCGCCGCCTGGTGCTCCTCGTCGGCCGCGATCCGTGCGCAGCGGTCCGCGAGTGCCGCCGCGACCCCGTGCTCGCCGAGCACCAACCAATAGGCCCATGCCCCCCACAGAGCGGGCAGGATCGCGAGCGTGTCCTCGAGCCCTTCTGCCAGCGTCACCGCTCGCTCGAATGCGGCGCGAGCGCTCGGCGAGGTGTACCCCTCGACACCCGACAACACGCTGCCGAGCCCGAGCTGTGCGTCGAGCTCGAGGCGCGCCTGCTCCGGGCCGGGCGGCAGCTGATCGAGGGCGCTCAATGCGCGGCGGAACAGCTCGGCGGCCTCGGCACCCGCCGCCGCGGCGGCGGCGCGGCGGGCCGCCTGTAGCCAGCGCGGCGCGGCGCTTGCCTGATCGCCCGCGAGCGAGTGATGGTTGGCGACGTCCTCGGGCTCGGCGACTCCAGCTGGGAGCGCCGACAGCATCACCGCGATCCGGCCGTGGAGCTCGGCTCGGCGGCGAGCCAGCAGGCTCCCGTAGGCGACGTTGCGGACGAGGCCATGACGGAACCGCAGCGCCTCGCCGGTTGGGCCGGCGACACGCACCAGCACGCGGCGGTTGAGCAGCTCGTCGATCAGCACGTCGAGGCGATCGCGCGGCAGCTCGACGAACGTCTCGAGCACGTCGAACCGGATCTCCTGGCCCGCGACCGCGATCTGCCCGATCAGCTGCTTGCATTCGGGACCGAGCTCGTCGAGCCTCGCCGACAGGAAGCCCGACAGCTCGAAGGTCTCGGCCAGGGCGCCGCGTTGGGATTCGCCGGCCGAGCGGGCGAGCTCCTCGGCGAAGAAGGGGACACCGTCGGAGCGCTCCGCGAGCCGACCGACGATCTCGTCGGACAGATCCGGGGCGATCGACCGGACCAGAGCGGCGGCGTCGGAGCCCTTGAGCGGCTCGAGCTCGAGCACCTGGTCGGGCCGGTCCAGCCACGGGATCGGCCCGCGGCTCGTGGCCATCACGAGCATCGGCGAGGACGGCCGCGCCAGCAGTCGGCTCAGCAGCTCCGCGGTCGACGGATCGGCGCAGTCGGCATCTTCGATCGACAGCACCAGGATCGAGCTCGTTGCCATCGCCTCGAGCAGGTCGATGATCGCGTCGAACGAACGGCGGCGTAGCTCCTCGGGCTCGAGATCGATGGCGGACCGGATCCCGAGCAGCCAGCCGTAGATCGGGACGAGGTCATCGGTCGAGCCGGACAGGTTGGGAAGCTGGTCGAGTCGCGTCCGGATCGCATCGAGCCACAGCGCGTCGCTGCCGCCCTCGTGGGGAAAGACGCGGAAGAACCGCGTCACGGCCCGGACCACCGGCCGCAGCGGGCTGTCCTTGTACAGCTGCGAGCACGCGAACGTCACGTGGGCGGCGCCGGTTGCGACCGCGGTGGCGAGCATGTGCTCCACCAGCCGCGACTTGCCGATCCCGGCCTCGCCCCTGATGCTCACGACCTGTCGCCCGGCGCTGCCGGCGACCGTGTTCCAGGCGGTGCGCAGCGCCGCGAGCTCCTCGCCGCGATTGACCAGCGATGGTCGGGCGCGGACGTGAGCCTCCAGCCGGGTCTCGGCCTCGGTCGGGCCGATTACCTCGTGCAGCGTCACGGGCCGCGGGTAGTTGCGAAGCTCGACGATTCCCATTCCGCGGGTCTGGAACCAGCCCTCCACGAGCCGGTGGGTGTCGTCGGTTACACGGACGGTCATCGGCTCGGCCGTGCTTTGCACGCGCGAGGCGACGTTCGGCGGATCGCCGGCGATCTCCTCGGGCGAGAACGGACTCGCGTCGACCGGGCCGACCGCCGCCACCCCGGAGTCGACGCCCGCCCTGACGTGGAGCTGCTCGCCGATCTCGGCCTCCCACCGCTGGCCCGACAGCTTGACCTGCTCGATAACGCCGAGCGCCGCCAGCACGGCGCGCCGGGCGTCGTCGTCGTGCGCGACCGGATGGCCGAACTGCGCCAGCACGCCGTCGCCGCTGTACTTGATCACGCGCCCGTCGTAACGGGCGACCGCCTCGGCGCAGATCTCGTAGATGTCGAGCATCAGCCTGCGCATCGTCTCGGGCCCGACCTGCGCCGCGACTCGCGTCGACCCGACCATGTCGACCGCCAGGACCGTGATCTGGCGCAGCTCGGCGGCGGCCGCGCTGACGCTTCCGAGGTGCTGGCGGGCCGTCCCGACCAGCGCCGCCGCCTCGGTCAGGCTCGGGTCAGCCGCGAGTGCTTGGGACGCGAGATCGAGCGCCTCCAGCCAGCGGGCGCCACGAACCGCCGCCTCAGCCTTGAACACGAGCTCCCCAGCCTGGTGTGTCTGCCTTACCGTCCCCACGGGCGGATGGTATTTGACGGCGGGGGGAGGCGGAATGGTCGCACTGCGATCGCGCGGGGAGCCCTGTCGCCGTGCACGCGTGGGCGACCCCGGGCGGAGGGTGATCCGCCCGGGGTCGCACCCCCTTTTGACGCCACTAGTCGCCGAGCGGCGGCTGCGTGGTTGCCTTCTGGATCGAGCCCGGCCTGACTCCTCGATCGACTGCCCCCATTGCCCGTTCCCCCATGCCCAAGCTGAGAATGCCGGTGACGGCGAGCGCGGCGAGCGCGGTGGGCGTCGGCTCGGTCGCCGGGCCGAGTACAAGCCGCTGCCTCAGGGTCCTCACGCGGCTCACCCTATGTCCGGCGGTGGGCGGTCAATTGCGACATTTCTCACACCGACCGCCGATTGCGAGAATCGGTGCGGTGAGCGCTGGGCACATTCCGTTTCTGCGCCAGCTCGGACACGACGACGCAGATGCGCTCGTCCAGAGCATGCGTCGCCGCACGGTGCCGCGTTCGGACCCGATCCTGCGCGCCGGGGCCGCCGGCGATGACGTCGTGCTGGTCCTGTCGGGCCGCGTCCGCCTGGTCGCCTACGGCGTCGACCAGCGCGAGGTGATGCTCGCGATCCGCGGCCCGGGCGAGCTGATCGGCGAGATGGCCGCGCTCGGCGCGCAGCGACGGACTGCCTCGGCGATCGCGCTCGACGAGGTCGAGGCGGGGTTCATGCACGCCGAGGAGTTCCGGCGCTTCCTGCACGATCATCCCGGGGCCGCGCTGGTCCTGATCAGGATGCTCGTCCGGCGGCTGGCGGAGGCCGACCGCGACCGCGTCGCACTCGCGACCCAGGACAGCGTCGGCCGCGTCGCCAAGCGTCTGCTCGAGCTGTCCGCCGAGCATGGTTCGCCGTCCGAGGGCGGAACGCGGATCGAGCTCTCGCTGACCCAGGACGAGCTCGCCCGTTGGACCGGAGCGACACGCGAGACCGTGTCGCGCGCGCTGCGGCTGATGCGCCAGCTCGGCTGGGTCTCGACCAGCAACCGCGCGATCACCGTGCTCGACCCGGCCGCCCTGCGCGAGCGGTCAGGAGGAGGCGCAGCCGGCTGACGCTGGCGATCGCGGCTTCAGGCGGCCGCGACCGCGCGCGGGCCGCGCGACGCCTCGAGCGGTGGTCGCAGCCCCGAGAGGATCCGCTCGCGCGCCCCGGGGATCGCCGCGCACAGCTGCCCGATTCCGAGCGCGCTGAACGCCAGCAGCCGCATCTCGCTGGCGGCGATGATCGTGTGGCGCTGTGGCTCGCTCGAGCTCGGGTCGCTCTCCCCGAGGCAGTCACCGGGTCCGAGCGTGCCGAGGCTGCGGCGCCCGCGTGAGACCGACGCCGTCCCGGTCCGGATCACGAAGAAGGTGCCGATCAGCTCGCCCTCGCGGACGAGCTCGGTGCCGGCGGGGACCTCGATCTCGAACACCGGGCCCGCCAGCGATCTGACGTCGAGCGCGCGCAGATCGCCGAACACCCGCATCGGGTCAGCGCGTTCGCCGCGGCCGGTCATCGCCGTCGACAGGTAGGTGGTTCCAGGAGGCTCGCCATCCTCCTGGAACCACGGCTTGTGCGCCAGATCAGTGCACCGAGTCGCCTGCTTGCCTGAGCCTGACGGGGGCGTTCGCCGCCGACGTGGGCACCAGGCAGTCGCTGGTCGCCGGGCGCCCCGGCGCGCCCGGCGACCGCGCAAGCCCCCTTCAATCGCAACGCCCTCGGTTGCGTCCAGCGCCCCCGCGCCCCCTGGGTCGGTCCCAGTCGCCGTCGCGACCGGTGTTTCCGCGCCCCAGCCAAGCTCTTGCGGTGCATAGTGGTGGCACCGTATCTCGCGCGCGAGCCCCGAAAATGCGACATTCGTCACACATTCGGGGGGCCGGGGGAAAAGCCGGGGTGGGGTGGTGCGCTGCGGGCGCCGCGGGCCGGCGGGAGCCGCTAGTCCCTGCCGCCGCCGAACAGCTGCAGCATGAACAGGAAGACGTTGAAGATGTCGAGGAAGATCCCGGCCGCGATCGGGACGGCGCTGTCCATGTTCGAGCGCCGCAGCCGGTTGAAGTCGATGATCGTGAAGCCCCCGAAGATCACGAGGCCGGCGACTGCGTAGATGATGTTCGCGTGCGGGATCGCGACGAAGATCGCGATGATCCCGAACACGATCAGCGCGAGCAGCGCCCAGAACAGCGTCCGCGCCCATGAGGAGAGGTCACGGCGAGTTGCGTAGCCGTACGCCCCGAGCGCGCCGACGAACGCCGCGGTCGCGCCGGCGGCCTGCCACAGCACGGCGGGGTCGGCCTTGGCGTACGCCGCGAGCACCGGGCCGACCGCCATTCCGAGCAACAGTCCGAGCCCGAACAGGAACACGACCGCGAGCTGCTCAGCTTTCCTGCGCGAAGCGATGTTGAGCCCGAAGATGCAGGCGAATGCACCGATGAACAGGAACAGCCCGGTGGTGCCGCTGAGGTTGCGTCCGATGTAGGCGCCGAGCGCGGTACACGCGACGGTGATCGCAACCAACCCCATCACCTGGCCGAACACGGCCTGGCTGCGATCGCGCACTGCTGACGCGGGGCCTAGCGGCGCTGTCTCCTCGTACGTCGGCATCTGTACTCCTTGATTCGGTTCCGAAATTGCCGGGCCTTAAGGTAGCCGACCGCGTTGCACTCGCCAAGGGGCTCCGGACGCTGGTGCGGTCGGCCGATCGGCTCCTTCGAGAACTCGCGCTCCCGGCGGGCCGAACTCAAGACCAAGATCGAAATCACCCGAGTGTTTGTGGATCTGACGATCGAGCGGTATGTTGCGGGCGCGAGGGCCTGGGTAGACGCGCGCGTCACCCGGATTTACGCCGGAACCGATGAGATCATGAAAGAGCTGATTGGCAGGAACATGGGGTTGTAGGCCTCCAGGGAGGCGAGTACGGCGCCGATAAGTTCTGGCGCCGGGGCGTACGAGAGTGCAAACCCGCCACGCGGGCCAGACAAGGAGAGGGTCTCATCAAATCTCGGAGCTTGGGAGAAGACGGCGAATGACCGGCATGCTCTACGGGCTGGCGAAGTTCTGCATCCGGCGGCGTCTGATCGTCCTCGGCGTCTGGGTGGTCGTCGCGGTGGCCCTCGTCGTGATCGCGCAGTCCGCGGGCGACAACACGAACGACAACCTGTCGCTTCCCGGGACCAACAGCCAGAAGGCCACCGACGTCCTCAACGAATCCTTCCCCGACCAGGCAAACGGCTCCAACCCGATCGTGATGAAGGCGCCGAGCGGGAAGAAGCTGACCGACTCCACGTACTCGAACGCGATCGCCGAGTCGACCTCCGATGTGTCCAAGCAGAAGTACGTCGCGTCGGCGATCAGCCCTCTGACGTCGCAGGGCGCGAGCCAGCTCAGCAAAGACCAGACGATCGGCTACATCTCGGTCACGCTCAACGTAAATCCGGGGTCGCTGACGCAGCAGCAGGTCCAGGACATCGTCAACGTCGCCTATAAACCGCTCAAGGCAGCCGGGCTCAATCCGGCCACCGGCGGTCAGATGGGCAACAAGATCTCCAAGCCCGCGACCGAGTCGAGCGAGGTCGTCGGGATCCTGGCGGCGATGGTGATCCTGACGTTCACCTTCGGGACGATCAGCGCGATGCTGCTGCCGATCGTCACGGCGATCTTCGGGCTGGCGACGACGCTCTCGATCATCCGCATCCTCGGGCACGCGATCACGGTGCCGACCGTTGCTCCGACGCTGGCGACGATGATCGGCCTCGGCGTCGGGATCGACTATGCGCTGTTCATAGTCACGCGACACTTCCGCGGCTTACACGACGAGCTGCCGATGGACGAGTCGATCGCGCGAGCGGCCGCGACCTCGGGTGGCGCCGTGTTCTTCGCCGGCAGCACCGTCACGATCGCGCTGGTCTCGCTCGCGGTCGCCGGGATCCCGCTGGTCACGACGATGGGCCTGATGGCCGCGATCGCGGTCGTCGTCGCGGTCACCGCCGCGTTGACGCTGCTGCCGGCGGTGCTGTCGCTGCTCGGCCCGCGGATCAACTCGCTGCGCGTGCGCCACCAGCCGACCGACAAGGAGATCAGACAGGGGTTGTGGGCGAAATGGGCCCACGAGATCTCCAAGTATCCGGTCGTCGCCGGGCTCGTCGCGCTCGCGATCCTGATCCCGCTGGCGATCCCGCTGCTGTCGCTGACGCTCGGTCAGCAGGACAACGCCGCGATGTCGAAGTCGACCAGCATCCGCCAGTCCTACGACCTGATCTCAGAGGGCTTCGGCGCCGGCGTCAACGGCCCGCTGATCGTCGCCGTGTCGATGAACGGAAAGGCCGCGAGCTCAACCAGCGACTCGCGGCTGACGAGCCTGCAGAAGAGCGTCGCCGGGACCGCCAACGTGGCCGCGGTGACGCCGATCCAGCTCGCCAAGAACGGCGAGACGGCGTTCTTCAACGCGATCGCGAAGACCGGCCCGGCCAGCAACCAGACGACCGATCTGGTCAACACGTTACGCAACGACGTGATCCCCAAGTCCGAGAGTGCCAACGACATCTCCGCCTACGTCGGTGGGACGACGGCCGGTAACGAGGACCTCGCGACCCGGATCTCGAGCAAGTTGCCGTTGCAGATCGTGGTCGTGATCGCGCTCAGCTTCTGCTTGCTGATCCTCGCGTTCCGCACGGTCGTCGTGCCACCGCAGGCGGCGGTCATGAACCTGCTCTCGATCGGGGCCTCGTATGGAGTGCTGACCGCGATCTTCCAGTACGGCTGGTTACACAGCGTGATCGGCCTCCAGAGCTCTGTGCCGATCGTCTCCTACGTGCCGTTATTCATGTTCGCGATCCTGTTCGGGCTGTCGATGGACTACGAGGTGTTCCTCGTCAGCCAGATCGAGGAGCATGTTCACGAGGGCCAGGACAACCGCACCTCGGTCGTCTCCGGGCTGGTCACGAGCGCCCGCGTGATCACCGCCGCGGCGATGATCATGGTGTTCGTGTTCGGCAGCTTCGTGCTCAACGGCAATCCGACGATCAAGCAGTTCGGGATCGGGCTCGCCGTCGCGGTGATCCTCGACGCCACCGTCGTGCGCTGCTTGCTGGTGCCGGCGCTGATGACCCTGATGGGCAAGTGGAACTGGTACATGCCCAAGTGGATGGAGAAGGTGGTGCCCCACATGAGCATCGAGGGCGCCGAGTTCTTCGCCGAGCGCGACCGCGCCGCCGGCCGCCCACCCGAGCCGGTCGCGGTCGGCAGCGGGGACTAGCTGAAGCCCAGAATCAGCTGCGCCGTCTCGATCGGGGTATCGAGCTGGGGGCAGTGGCCGACTCCGTCGAGCACGACCCAGTCCGCGTGCGGTAGCCGCTCGCGGTAACGGGCGGCTGCCCGCGGCCAGGGCAGGAGCCGGTCCTCGGTACCCCAGACGATCCGAACCGGGCAGCTGATCGCGGCGACGTCGAGCGCCCAGCGCTGGCGCAGTCCGTACTCGGTCAGCAACGGCGCGGCGTCGCAGTGGGCGACGCCGATCGTCTGGTGCGCGAGCAGCTCGATCGGGATGTGCTCGAACTGGACAGTCGTCAGTTGCGTGACCGCGCGCCGTCCGTCTTCTGTCGCGAGGATCGCGTCGAGCGCCGGCAGCGCCGCTTGCGTCGCCTCGCGCATTGTCGCCTGCGAGACCAACAGCTCCTCGATCCAATCGTCGTCCGCCGCCCAGCCGCCCGCGGGGGCGAGCGCGACAACGCTGTCGGCGCGGCCCCGCTCGGCGAGCTGGAGCGAGACATACCCGCCAAGCGAGTTGCCGACGATGTGGGCTGTCTCGAACCCCGCAGCGTCCATGCAGTCCTGGACGCCGTCGGCCAGTGTTCGCTTGGTCACCCGACCTTCGATCGCCGGGCCGCCGCAGTGGCTCGCGAGTGTGACGGCGAGGACGTCGTGACTGCGCTGCAGCGCCTCGAGCACGAGCTCCCACGTTCGCCATGTGTCCATGAAACCGTGGATACAGACCAGCGGCGATCCTGATCCGCCGCGGTGCGATGGCGTGAACTGTTCGGGCAAGTCGGGGGGGTGTCGAGCCGGTGAGGGCCGAGTCTCGCAGCCGGCTCGGCTCGAGAGCCGGCTCAGCCCGACGGGCCGAAGGTCCGGCGCTCGGTCACCGACACGGTTCGCCGAACCGAGCGCTCGCGGAGGTGGACCGTCACGGTGTCGTGGTGTGGCGGTCGGTGGCACCAGCCGATCACGACCAGCGGATGGGCGCAGGTGAAGTCGTAGGAGACACGGGCGCCGCCGGTGCCGGCGACGACGTACGGCGACGGCCCAGAAACCGCGCCGCAGATCGAGCCTGATGACCGCCCGCGCGGGGGTCCCCGCGGTGTCGCACACCGGTCCGTCGTGGGAGGTGTCGATCCGGTAGTAGCTGTAGCTGCCGCGATAGCCATCGTGCGAGGTCATTCCCGGACAGCCGGCGCGGAGGTCTTCGCAGTCGAACCGATGTCCGTCGGCGAGATCGAAGTCGAGCCGTGAGTGGTAGTAGAACGAGAACATGTTGCCGTCGTGGGTCGGGTCGACCGCTGCCTCGGCGGCGTCGTCACGCCAGCGGTTGGTCAGCAGCCGGTCGTCGGCGCCCGGCTCGTGCTTGAGGTACTTGTCAAACCAGGCGGTCGTGTACCAGGTCGTCTCGTCGATACCCCGGAGCGTTGCCGGGAAGATGCTGCTTGGCAGGAATCCGAACTCGTAGTGGGTGCCGCCCCGGATGATGATCTCGCCCGTGTCGGCGCCTGCCCTGGTGTACGCGCGTGACTCGGCCGCCTTGAAGTCGCCGGTCGGATCCGATCTGTAGGGCGTCGAGACGAGAAAGTAATCCGAGGAGAATCCGAGCGCAGGCTTCGTGATCGGAGCCGGCCGCCGGTCGGCGCGGTCGGCGGGGCACCCGAGCTCGCCCGCGGCGAGCCTGCCACCGGACTTGATCCCGGCGTTGACGCCATCCTGGGTTGCGGTCGGTGCTCGCAGGTTGTCCCACGCGACGATCGCCTTGACGCGCTTGTCCCACTGGCCGATGTAGGAGACGCCGGTGGCGCCGTACGAGTGGCCCGCGAGCCCGATCTCCTTGTCGTTGAGCAGGTACCAGAACGGGTTGTAGGCGGCATCGAGTCCGGCCTTGACCCGCGCGTTCTGCTTGGCGGCATGGCTGGTTCCGGTGTTGCAGCTGGAGACCGGCTTGTAGTGGTGAGCCTTGGTCGAGAGGAAGAAGTCGAGCGCGTCCTCGGTGCCGTCGAAGAACGGGCGGCCGTCGCTCTGGGCCGGATAGCCCTCGCTCTGATCAGGGCTCTGGCCGTGGGCATCGGACTGGCCCTGGCCCTGGGGGTCCCAGGTCAGCACCACGTAGCCATCCTTGGCGAGCGCCTGGGCGGCATACCAGTACATCTGCTCGTCGGCGCCGAGCGAGCCGCTCGTGATCACGACCCCCGGCCGCTGCGGCGGCCCAGCGCGCGTGGCCCAGACGTGGCCGGCGATCGTCGCGCCGTCGCGGGCCGTGAACAGCACCGGCGCGACCAGTCCGTAGCCCTTCGGGCCCCAGCTGTACAGCCGAACGTCTCCGGCGCAGAAGCCGGTCTCGGTCGCGCAGGTGTTGGACTTGAAGTCGCGACTTGGGTCAGACGCCTCGATCCTCGCGGCCCTGGCGGCGTTCTGGCTGCCGATCTTCGCGAGCAGCGCCTGGTAGCCAGCGGTCAGGTAGACCGCCTGGCGCTCCTTGCCCTTGGACAGGTTCTGTGCCTCCCGCACCGGGTTGAAGGCCAGCGCCGCGGCGCAGCACGAGAGGCTCGCGACGACGACGAATGCGACGGCGATCCACCGCCCGGTCCCCGGCGCTCGTAGATGTGCAGATCGGCCCTGCCGCATCGCGGCAGTGTGGGCGAGCACGGTTAGGAATTCCCTAGTCTGACGCGCCGTAGCTGTGCAGCGTGACGCGCGCGAGCAGCCCGCCGAGCTGCGAGTGCGACAACGTCAGGGCCCCGCCGTGGCGGCGCGCCTCGGCATCGACGATCGACAGCCCGAGTCCGCTGCCGCCGGCCTTGACACCATCGCCACGGGCGAAAGGACGCACGACCCGCTCGCGTTCGCCATCGGGAATCCCGGGCCCGTCGTCCTCGACCACGACCTCGGCGCCTCCGTTGGTCGCGCTCACCTGCAATCGGACCTGGCCGGGGACGCGCCCGTGCCTGGCCGCGTTCTCGAGCAGGTTCTCGACCGCCCGCCAGAGCCCGTCTGCATCGCCGCGAATGATCGGGCCCGAGGGCGGCAGGTCGGTCTCGATCTTCAGCTCCGGGTGGCGTGTGTGGGCCGCGAACACGGCGCTGTCGGCGATGTCGCCGAGGTCGACCTCGGCGACCGGGGAGACCAACCCGGCCTCACCCCGGGCGAGTGTCTGCAGACCGTCGACGAGCCGGTTCAGGCGCTCTGACTGCAGAGTCGCGGTGTCGAGCGCGACCTGGCGCTGCTCGGCGTTCGCCCCCGCGCTCTTGGCGATGTCGAGGTTGGCGCGGACTGACTGCAATGGCGTTCGGAGCTCGTGGCCGGCGTCGGCGGCGAACCGTCGCGCCGACAGCAGGACTGCCTCGCGGGCGGCGACGGCATCTCGCAGCCGGGCCAGCATCCTGTCGAGCTCCTGGGCGAGCCGCGCGACCTCGCGCGGCTGCCCGGGCTCCTCGACGCTGACCTCGAGGTCGTCCGTCCCTTTGATCGACGCGGCCTTGCGCGTCAACGAGGTCAGCGGTCGGAGCGTCAGCTGGGTCAGCAGCAGCGTTCCGATAAGCGCTGCCGCGAGCCCGGCGAGACCACTCCAGATCACGATCGTGCGCAACCGGGCGGCGCGCGCGCTGATCGACCGCCCCTGCGCCGCGATCTCGATCATGATTCGCAGCGGCGATCGCAGGACCACATCGCGATAAGGCATCCCGGCGACCGTCAGTGTGCGCGCGCCCTGGGTCCGCATCGGCGGGAACCCGTGCGGGATCGTGCCGAGCACGAGCCGACGCCCGGAATCGAGGCTGATCGCGCGGAGGAACTCGATCTGGCCGGCGGGTTCGGAGGCGGCCCCATGCTGGTTGAAGGCGGCGACGAGCGCCCGCGCCGCGCCGCCGTTGATCTGCCCCGGCCTCGTCGCAACCACGTGCGGCAGCGGCAGCGGCACGCGCGTGCCGTCGCGGTTGAAGATCGCGAGGCCGCCGAGCGATCGGGCCTGGCCGGCGTGCGGCGGCACGATGCCGAGCGTGCCGGCGATTCCCGGCATCAGGTTCAGCTCGAAGCGGTGAAGCTCGGTGTCGGCGTCTTGGTTGTCGCGCTGCTCGGTCAGGTTGACGATCACGAGCCCGCCCCCGACCAGCACGACCGTGACGACGACCAGCGCGCTCACGACCACCCGCGCGCTCAGCGAGCGGAGCATTAGGGCCTGCGCAGCACGAATCCGACGCCGCGGACGGTCTCGACCAGCTTCGGCGCCCCTGCCGCCTCGAGCTTGCGCCGCAGGTAGGACATGAACACGTCGAGCGCCCGGCTGTCGGGCGCGAAGTCATACCCCCAGACGAGCTCGAGCAGGCGGTCCCTGCTCAGAACGACCTCTGCATTTCTCGCGAGCGCGTCGAGCAGCGCGAGCTCGCGTCCCGTCAGCTTCAGGTCCTGGCCGTCCCATGTTGCGCTCGCCCCATCCACGTCGACGAGCAATTTTCCCAGGCGCACCGGGTGACGGAGGACGGCCCCGGCCTCGCCCGTTCTGGCGGCACGGCGCAGCAGCGCGCGCAACCGTGCCACCAGCTCGTCGACCGCGAACGGCTTGACCAGGTAATCGTCGGCCCCCGCCTCGAGGCCCGCGATCCGATCGTCGACCTGATCGAGTGCTGACAGCACCAGGATCGGCGTCATCAGACCGCCTGCGCGCATCCGCGCTGCGACGATCCGGCCGTTCAGGTCCGGCAGCCCGATATCGAGCACGACCGCGTCCGGGTCGCCGTCGGTGACCGACTGCAGCGCGCCGGCTCCGTCGATCGCGGTGCTCACGGCATAGCCCTCGAGCTCGAGCGCGCGCCGGAGCGAGTCGAGGATTGCCTCGTCGTCGTCGACGAGGAGGATTCGGGCGTGCGACGGCATCGTGGGATTATCGGCGCCAACGCCTAATAACCCGCTAGCCGCGATCGCTTGCGCTCCGGTTGAGTTGATCGTCGTTGCCGTGAGTGCTAAAAGCCTGGGTGGGATGACGGCGACGGAAGGCGCCGATCGTCTCAGCCATGTGCAGGCGGACGGACCGGCGTGCTGCAAGGCAGCGCCGGCCGAGGTTGCCCCAGGATCCAGGAAATGCCCGGTTTCTCGATACAGCTACGAGTTGTCCCCGCTCCCGGCAGCGGATGGCGCGTCGAAGGCCCGAGCGGCGTTCACGGCGTCTGCGCGACGATCGGCGAGGCGCAGGCGATGGCCGAGCGGTTCCTGGGCCGGATCGGCGGTGGCGAGATCCTCGTCTACGACGAGGACCGCAACCTGCACGCGGTCAAGCGGATGCCGGTCGGCCCACAGGATCAGTAGCGGCCCGCTCGGCTCAGGCGGTTCGGATCTCGGCCGCGGCCTCGAGGCCGAGCTCCTCGATCGCCTGCTCGCGAAGCTTGTACTTCTGGATCTTGCCGGTCACGGTCATCGGAAACTCGCTGCAGATCGAGACCTGGCTGGGGATCTTGTAGTGGGCGATCTTGCCGCGGCAGAACTCGCGCATCACATCGCCGTCGAGCTCGGCGCCCTCGCGCTGGATCACGAACGCCATCACCTCCTCGCCGTAGCGCGCGCTCGGGATTCCGATCACCTGCACGTCGGCGACCGCCGGGTGGGTGTAGAGGAACTCCTCGATCTCCCGGGGGTAGATGTTCTCGCCGCCCCGGATGATCATGTCCTTGATCCGCCCAACGATCCGGACGTGGCCGTCCTCGTCCATCACCGCCAGATCACCGGTGTGCATCCAGCGCGCCGAGTCGATCGCCTCGGCGGTCCGCTCCGGCTCGCCCCAGTAGCCGAGCATCACGCTGTAGCCGCGGGTCTGGAACTCGCCCGGCACTCCCGCGTGGCAGCGTCTTCCCGGTATCGGGCTCGGCGACCCGAATTTCGACATGGGGCATGACGCTGCCGACGGTCGCCGTCCGGTGCTCGAGGCTGTCGTGCGCGCCGGTCATCGTTGACACCGGCGAGGTCTCGGTCATGCCGTAGCAGATCGTCACCTCGGTCATGTGCATCCGGTCGATCACCTTGCGCATGACCTCGACAGGGCATGGCGCTCCGGCCATGATCCCGGTCCTCAGCGAGGTCAGGTCATAACCATCGAAGTCGGGGTGCTCGAGCTCTGCGATGAACATCGTCGGCACGCCGTACAACGACGTGCACCGTTCCTGCTGCACCGCCTCGAGCACCGCACGGGCCTCGAAGGCCTCGCTCGGCAGCACCACGCAGGCGCCGTGCGAGGTCGCCGCGAGGTTGCCCATCACCATCCCGAAGCAGTGGTAGTAGGGAACCGGGACGCAGATCCGATCGCGTTCGGTGATCTCCCACCCCTCGCCGACGAAATAGCCGTTGTTGAGGATGTTGTGATGGCTGAGCGTGGCGCCCTTCGGGAATCCGGTGGTGCCGCTCGTGTACTGGATGTTGATCGGGTCGCTGAAGTCCAGGCTGGCGGCTCGGTAACGCAGCTGCTCCTCGCTGGTCGCGTCCGCCCCTGCCAGCAGCTCCTCCCACGACGGAGTGTCGAAGAACACGGCCCGCTCGAGCTGCGGAAGCTCGGGGCGTGTCTGCTCGGTCATCGCGACGTAATCGCTGTTGCGGGTCGCGGCGGCGGCGATCAGCATCCGGCAGCCAGACTGCGCGACCGCGTATTTCAGCTCGTGCACGCGATAGGCCGGATTGATGTTGACCAGGACGATCCCGGCCTTGGCAGTCGCGTACTGGACGAGCGCCCACTCGACCCGGTTCGGGCTCCACAGCCCGACCCGGTCGCCTATCCCCATCCCCGCGGTCATCAGCGCCCGGGCGAGCCGGTTGACCTCGGCGTCGAACTCGACATAGGTGAGGCGGACTGACTGATGGCAGCTGACGATCGCCTCCCGGTCCGGGTTCGCGGCGACCGTCCGCTCCAGGTTCTCCCCGATCGTCTCGCCGAGCAGTGGCTTGCTGCCGATGCCGTGAGCGTAGGACGGGCGCGACATGATCAGACCTCCTCGGACTCTTCGTACCGGCGCAAGTCAAGATAGCTTCCGTCCTGCGCGATGTCCACCAGCGCGCTCGAGGGCGGTCGTGGCCCCAGGGCGATCGCGAGCCGTATACTGAACGACCGTTCAACTGCAACCGCTCGCGGCCGAACCGGGCGGCGGGCGCTCCGGGGAGTGGGTGCCGTGGTCGACGTGGTCGTGTTGGGCGCAGGGCTCGGTGGACTCAGCGCCGCGCGGGGGCTGGCGGCCGGTGGCGCGGACGTGCTCGTGCTCGAGGCGCGCTCGCGCCCAGGGGGACGGGTCGAGGCCGTCACGCTGTCCGACGGCCGTACCGCTCAGGCGGGCGGAGAGGTCGTCGGCTACCAGCACGAGGCCTACCTGGCGCTGGCCAAGGAGCTCGGCCTGACGCTTGTGCCCAGCTACGTCGCGGACCCCGGGGAGATGACCTGGGGCCTGACCAACGGGGTCTACGTCGGCGATCGGATCCCGTGGATGACCGAGGCCGAGCGCGCCGACGAGGCACGGCTCGGACGGCTGTTCGGTGCGCTGGCGGCGACCGTCGACGCAAGCGACCCGTGGGCTCATCCCGAGGCCGAGCGGCTGGACCGGATCAGCCTCGGGGACTGGTTGCGCGAGCAGGACGCGCTGCCGGCCGTCCATCGCCGCCACACGCTCAGGTTCCTATCGCTGTCGGTCGATGGCCCGGAGCGGACCTCGATGCTCGGCGAGCTGCGCAAGCAGGCCGCGCTCAGCGCCGAGGGCTTCTACGACCTCGACCAGTGGGAGGGCCTGAAGGTCGCCGAGGGATCAGCCTCGGTGGCGCTGAAGATGGCGCAGCAGCTCGGTCCGCGACTCCGGTTCGAGGCGGTCGTCGAGCGTGTCGACGTCACCCCCGGGCGCGTCCGGGTGACGCTCGCCGACGGTGAACGCGTCGAGGCCGAGGCGGTCGTCTGTGCGATCCCTGCCGGGCCGCTGCGCGAGATCGAGATCACGGGGCTCAGCGACGCGCGGCTGCGTTCGCTGCGCCTCCAGCGACACGCGCTCGCGGCCAAGATCGTGGTCGCGTACGAGGACTCGTTCTGGCAGACGACGGGTCAGAACGGGCTGTCCGAGACCGAGTGGATGTTCGGATCGAGCTGGCCGCAGGACGAGGGGATTCTGTCGCTGCTGGTGCCGCCCGAGCGTCTGTCGGCGTTCCTCGCGGCACCGCCCGCGGTCAGGACCGAGACGATCCTCGACGGCCTCGTGGCTCTGTATGGCGAGCGTGCGCGCGTGCCGGCCGGGATGTTCGAGCGCCATTGGGGCGTCGATCCGTTCACGCGCGGCTACGTCGCGAACTGGTCACCGGGCGATCTGATGCGCGTCGGTCCGCTGCACGGGACCCACGAGCCGCCTTTCTACGTGGCGGGCTCGGATCACTGGGTGGCCGGCTACATGGAGGGCGCCGTCCGTACCGGCCGCGACGCAGCCCGGGCCGCGCTCGGCGCCGCCGCCGGCACGGGCTCCGCCGCCGGCTCCGGCTCCGCCGCCCAGGCTGGGTCCTAGACGGCCACACCGACCTCGCGCGCCAGCACCGTCCAGACCGCGTCGCGGACGCGGTCGACTGACGCGCTCGAGTAGCCGATAAGCGAGCGGACGCCGAAGCCGTCGATCAGCGCCAGCGTGCGGTCGGCGACGGCGGCCGGATCGCAGGGTGCGAACTCGCCGTCGCGCACCCCGGCGGCGATCTCATCCGCGAACCACGACTCGAGCCGCAGGTACAGCTCCTCGGCCACCGGCCGCAGCTCCGGGTGACGGACGGCTCGCAGCCACAGCTCGACCCACAGGACCCAATCTTCCTCGAGCTCGGGCGTCGTCGGCAGGCACTGGTCGATCATCGCGCGCAGTCGCTCGGCGTGGGTCGCGCCGGGGAGGTCCTCGGAGATCCGCACCTCGCCCGCATGGTTGAAGGAGTAGTCGATCGCCTGCGCCAGCAGCGCCTCGCGGGTGGCGAAGTGGTAGTGCACGAGCGCGGGCGAGACGCCGGCATCGATCGCGATCCTCGCGATCCGTACGTCATCGATTCCCTCGCGCGCGATCAGCCGCACGGCCGCCGCCAGAATCCGCTCGCGAGCCGCGCGCCGTGTCGCCGTGCGCGGCTCCGCCGCGGTGGTCACGGCGACGGCACCACCGAGGCGAGGTCCGCTCGGATCCGCTCGGCGAACCAGGCCACGCCGGCTTCGCGGCGCGATAGCGGACCGCACTCGTATCCACGCGTCTGCATGCCCTGTTGGACGTTGACGACGAGGTCGACGTCCTCGTCCATCACGAGGCCGTTGAGGCGATGGTTGAGCCAGTGGACCAGGCGCGTGCGCGGGTTGCTGTCGGGGCGCCGGTAGGCGGCCCACACATCGGTCGTTCGCGTCAGACCATTGGGAAGGATCTGCCAGGTCGCGACCGAGTCGGGATACAGATCGATCGTCGTGTTGGGATAGATGAAGATGTAACGCCAGACGTTGCGGTCCGCTTCGGTGAGGCTCGGCATCGGCTCCACCATCTGCGAGTACATGCGCTCGAGGCGGTTGCTGCTCATCTTGTTGCGGAATGGCGCTTCGAACCACAGGTACTCGTCGTGCACCTCGACGTCGTAGTTCTTGTAATCGAGCATCCGCATCAGGCCCGGATGGGCGATCGGGATGTGGTACCCCTCGATGTAGTTCTCGGCGACGATCTTCCAGTTGGCCGGCTGACCGTCGCCCGGCGAGCCGAACGGCGTCAGCGATGGGATCTGGTAGCGCGCCAGGCGCTGAGGGAGGTCGCCGACGAGCTCGGCCAGCGGGCGCGCGTCGAGGTCGAGGTTGACGAACACGAACCCGCACATCTCCTCGACGCGCGCGGGGTGCAGCGGCAGCGAGGACTTGTCGAGGCGCTCGCCGTAGGTGAGCGCCTCCGGCACGCCGATCAACGACCCGTCGAAGCGGTAGGTCCAGCCGTGGTAGCGGCAGCGGATCGCGCCCTTGCACTGACCGGTCCCGCTCAGCAGGCGCGACGCGCGGTGGCGGCAGACGTTGCGGAACGCACGCAGCTGACCATCCTTATCACGCACGACGAGCACCGGCTGGTTGCCCGCCTGAGCGGTCAGGTAGCTGCCCGACTCGGGCAGCGAGGAGACGTGCCCGGCCAGTTGCCAGGTGCGCTCGAAGATCAGCTCCTGCTCGGCGTCGAGCAGCTCTGGATCGGTGTAGTAGCGCGGCGTCAGCGCGGCGGGGATGGCAGTGGCGAGCTCCATGGAAGGTCTTCCTGACTTTGTGATCAGTTTGCGGTTAGGCTACACGCGTGGTCAAGCGCTCCGCCTGGTTGTCGATCACTCCCGAGCCCGAACGCGAGCTCCCGGAGGCCGTCTCGACGCTGCGCTACGGCCCGTCGAGCACAACCGAGGCGGCGGCCCATGAACGGGCCCGGATCGAGTCGCTGATCCTTACCGGAAGCCAGCGGCAGTGGCTGGCCTACCTGAGCGAGGTCATCGACCTGATCGATCGCACTGCGACAGACGAGGACGAAGAGGTGCAGCGCGCCCGCGCGCGAGCGATCGCGGTGATCTCCAACCACCACAACCTGCTCCTCGGCCTCCCGGGAACCGGTGCGCGGCGGACCGCCGCCGAGCGTGCGCGGCTGAGCGGGCGGGCCTGAGCGGGCGAGCCTGAGCTCAGTCGACGCCGCAGAAGCGCACGGCAGCGATCGCGAGCGCCTCCGCACAGCTGACGAGGCCGTCGACGGGGACGTACTCATCGACCGTATGGGCGATGACCGCGCCGTCGACGCCGAGCCCCGGCGGCCCGAACGCGATCGCCGGGATCCCGCCTAGCTGAGCCAGCGTCGCCCCGTCGTACCACGAGTCGAGCCCCGCCAGGCGGCCCGGACGGCCGACGTCCTCGGTCGCGCCGAGCGCGATCGTCACGATCGGCTCCGACGCCGCGATCTCGAACGGCATCACGCCGTTGGGCCACCAGTTGATCACCGGCGGGTGCTCGGCGAGCCACTCGTCGCGGGCGCTCTCGCGCGCGATCCACTGCTCGACCTCGGCGCGGACCCTGCTCCCGAGACCGCGCTCGTCGGCCTGTGCCGGCAGGTACATAACGGCCACCGTCAGCCGGCAGCTGGCTGGATATGTGACCGCCCATTCGCCGGCTTGCGCCGCGGTCGGAACGATCGACGGCCGCGACAGGTAGGGGTGATCGAGCCCGTCGCGCTCGCCCCACTGCTCACGCAGCGAGCGGATCGCGTCGAGCAGGACGGTCGCCTTCTCGATCGCGTTGACGGCGCCACCCTGGCGCCAGTGCGGCTGGCGGACCTCGGCGTGTCCTGGCCGCCCCGGCACCTCGATCGAGCCGTACTCCGAGCCGCGGCAGGCGACCCACGCGTCGAAGTCGGTCGGCTCGGTCACGATCGCGGCGTCGGCGCGCAGCCCGCGCTGGACGAGCGCGGTGCCGCCGGCGCCGGAGGACTCCTCGTCGGTGTTGGTCGCGACGATCAGGTCGCCGTTCAGGCGCACGCCGAGCGACGCCAGCGTCTCGGCCGCCAGCGACATCGCCGCGACGCCGCCCTTCATGTCGCAGGCGCCGCGCCCGTATAGCTTGCCGTCCCGCTGCACCGCGATCAGCGGGTCGCTGCACCATGCGTCGCGGGGCTCCGCCGAGACGGCGTCGATGTGGCCGTTGAAGACCAGCGAGCGCCCGCCGCCACGGCCGCGCCAGGCCGCGATCATCTGCGGGCGGCCCGCGAAATCGAGTCCCGGCGGCACCAGCGGCTTGCCCGCCAGCGCCTCGGCGTCGGGTTCCCACAGGTCGACCTCGGCGCCCGCGGCGCTCAGGCGGTCGGCGAGGTAGCCCTGGAGCGCCGCCTCCTCGCGCGGCGGCTCGCCGACCTCGCGGGCGGTGGTGTCGAACCCGATCAGACGCGTCGCCAGCTCGACGAGCTCGTCGCGGCGCTCCGACACCGCCTGGCGGATGCGCAGCTCGGCGTCGGTCAGCGACATGGCGCAACCCTAACAACGCGCCGGGTGTGCGCGGTGCCTGCCCGCGGCCGTCGCCGCGGGGTGGTGCGAGCTTGCGAGTCGTTCACATCGTGATATAGACTGAACATTCATTCAAACCGAGGAGAGAGCGGTGGAGACCCCTGCGGCAGTGGATCAACTCGATGCGCTGATCGAGGAGCAAGAACAGGAATTTGTCGCGCGCCAACCACGGTCGCGGGCACTCGCAGAGCGCGCCACTCGGTCGCTCGCGGGCGGCGTGACGTCGAGCTGGCAGATCACGCGCCCGCAGGCAGTGTGGATCAGCCACGGCGCCGGATCGAAGATCTACGACGTCGACGGTAAGGAGTACGTCGACCTGCACGGCGGCTACGGCGCGGGCTTCGCGGGTCATGCGCACCCGGCGATCGTCGAGGCGGTGCAGCGCCAAGTCGCGCGCGGCACCCATTTCGCGCAGCCGACCGAGGACGCGATCGTCGTTGGCGAGGAGCTCGCACGGCGGTTCGGACTGCCGCTGTGGCGCTTCTGCAACTCAGGCACAGAGGCGACGATGGACGCGATCCATCTGATGCGGGCGATCACCGGCCGCGATCTGATCATCAAGATCGAGGGCTGCTACCACGGGCACCACGATTCGGTGCAGGTGTCGGTGACACCGGAGCCCGAGGACATCGGTCCGGCCGAGCACCCGATCGGCGCGCCGGCCAGCGCCGGCATCCCGAAGGCGATCACGGATCTGACGCTGATCGCGCCGTACAACGACGTCGAGTACGTCCGCGGCCTGCTCGAGGCGCACCCCGGGGAGATCGCAGGGATGATCCTCGAGCCGATCATGATGAACGCGGGCATCATCCTGCCCGACGACGGCTACCTCGCTGCGGTGAAGGAGCTGCTGCGCGCCCACGACGTGCTGCTCACCTTCGACGAGGTCAAGACAGGGCTCACCGTCGGACCCGGCGGCGCGACGCGGCTGTCCGGCGTCACTCCGGACCTCGTCTGCATCGCCAAGTCATTCGGCGGCGGTCTGTGCAACGGAGCGGTTGGCGGCACGGCGGAAGTGATGGAGCATGTCGCGAGCGGTACTTACGACATGGTTGGCACGTTCAATGGAAATCCGTTGACGATGGTCGCGATCCGGGCGATGCTCGAGCAGGTCGCGACAGAGGACGCGTACGCGCGCCTGGCCGAGCTGCACCGCGTCGCGGTCAAGGAGCTCGAGACGACGATCGCCGAGTACGACCTCCCCGCCCACGTGGTCGCCGTCGGCGCCAAGGGCTGCGTGACCTTCTCGCGCGAGCCGGTCCACGACTACCGCGATTTCCTCGAGGTCGACGACCGGTACAACCACCTTCACTGGCTCGTCCAGCACAATCGCGGGGTGTTCCTACCGCCGTGGGGCAAGACCGAGCAGTGGCTGATGTCGGTGCAGCACGACAGCAAGGACGTCGAGCGTCTGGCCGACAATTTCCGATATTTCGCTGGAGCCGTAGCAGGTTGACCGGGCACACTCGCACCGGCTCGGGCAAAGCCTGGTTGAATTCACATACCTGAAAGGGTGAGCTGGAATGCATCCACGTGAGGGATGGTCAGAAGGAGGAATCCGGCGGCGACCCGAACCGGACCGCGAGGGCTGGATGTCCCGTCGCGACGTCCTCGGCGCGGGCGCTGGACTCGCGCTCGGCGGGGTGCTGGCCGGCTGCGGCAGCTCCGGCTCGACGGGCCCGACGGGCAGCGGCGGCATCCCGCTCGCGCGCCAGGACCACCCGGTCAAGTGGCCGCTCTACAACAAGGCGATCGCATCGGGACTGCAGCCCGAGAAGAACGCGACGCTGCAGATCTACAACTGGGTCGCCTACATCAACGAGGCGGTCGTCAAGAACTTCTGCAAGAAGTACAACTGCAAGTACTCGATCACGACCTTCAACACGATGGAGGAAGCGATCGCGAAGCTGGGAAGCGGGCAGTTCAACTTCGACGTCTTCGTCCCGACGATCGACCGGATCGGGCAGCTCGTCGAGGCCAAGCTGCTGCGGCCGCTGAACCACAGCTACATCCCCAACATCTCCAACGCCTGGTCTGACTACTCGAACCCGTTCTATGACCAGGGCTGGCAGTACACGACCCCGTACACGATCTATACGACCGGGATGGCGTGGCGCAAGGACCACGTCAATCTGGCGCCGTCGTGGAACATGCCGTGGGAGGGCGCCAAGTACAAGGGTAAGGTCGCGATCCTCGACGACTACCGGGAAGGCATCAGCCTAGCGCTGATGCGCGCCGGCAACTTCGACCTCAATACGACCGACACGAGCAAGATCCAGGCCGCCGGCAGCGCGCTCAAACAGCTCTCGAATCTGACCAACGTGAGGATCGACAACAACGACTACACCGATATCCCGAGCGGCAAGACGTGGATCCATCACGCCTGGTCGGGTGACATCGCAGCGGCGCCCGCGTACCTCCCGAAGGGGACCTCGGTCGACGTGATCGGCTACTGGTTCCCACCGGACAAGAAGGGCCCGGTCAACAACGACACGCTGGTCAATCTCGCGAGCGGACCGAACCCGGTGCTGTCGCACCTGTTCATCAACTACATGCTCGACGTCAGCAACGCGCTCGACAACTACAGCTACGTCGGCTACATGCAGCCCCTGAACGCGGTCACGCCTGAGCGCCTGATCTCGGAGAAGCTGCTTCCGCCGCAGCTGACCTCGACCGTCGTGCTGCCCGAGTACTTCCGTCAGGGAGTGCTCGAGCTCGAGCTCCCCGAAAGCGCGAACGCGGAGTGGGAGAGCACCTGGAACTCGTTCTCCAAGGGCCTGTAGGGAAGGTCGGTGTCGCGTAGCGAACAGACAGCGGGCCGGCGAGACCGCTGGCTGTGGATGGGACTGGCGGCGCCGGGCGCGATCTGGCTGATCCTGCTGTTCGTGATCCCGTTCTATGCCACGCTTGCCGTGGCCGGCGGGCAGATCAACTCGTTCTTCCAGACGGCGGTCCCGGTCTGGAATCCGCTCAACTGGTCCTCGAGCAACCTCAACGCCGTCTGGCACGACATCGTCGGGAGCGGCGCCTTCATCGGCTCGCCCGCGCTGCGCACGCTGCTCTACACGGTGATCGCGTCGCTGCTGTCGCTCGCGATCGCCTACCCGGTCGCGTACTTCGTCTCGCGTTACGCAGGTCAGCGCAAGACGCTGTATCTGGTGCTGCTGATCGCGCCGTTCTGGGTCAGCTACATGATGCGGATGCTCGCGTGGATCGATCTGCTGCAGCAGAACGGCTACGTCAACCGCGCCCTGTCGTTCTTCTCGCTGCCCGGCCATACGGACTGGCTGGGGGGCAAGTCGATTACGGTAATTCTCGGGCTCGTGTACGGCTACATCCCGTACCTGATCCTGGTGCTGTATGCCGGGCTCGACCGGATCGACGCGAGTCTGCTCGAGGCCGCGCGCGATCTCGGGTTGAGCAAGTGGAGGACGTTCTGGCGCGTGACGGTTCCGCTCAGCAAGCCGACGATCATCGCCGGCATGTTCATCACGGCGCTGCCGATGTTCGGCGACTACTTCACCAACCAGCTGCTGTCGGGCGCGCCCGGGAACACGATGATCGGCAACGTGATCGAGGGCCAGCTCGGTTCGCCGGGCGAGGAGGGCTTTGGCGCCGTGCTGTCGCTGATGCTGCTGCTCGCGCTGTTCGTGCCGATGCTGTACTACGCGATCTCGACCGCCCGCGCCTCCGAGGGGTTCGCCTGATGGCCAGCGTCGCCGAGCAATCGGTAACGGCCGGTCCCGGCTCCGCCGCGGCCGCACGGCGCGGACGCCGGCCGGCAAGCTGGTCGAATCCCTGGCGGCGTCCGTGGATGCTCGAGGGCTTCACGATCCTCTACATCCTGTGGTCGCTGATCCCGATCGGGATCGCGGTGCTGTTCTCGTTCAACAATGGCGGCTCGCAGTCGACCTGGCAGGGCTTCTCGTGGCGCTGGTACTTCGGCAACTCGGTCCAGTCGGTGCTCCACAACCCGAGTCTCCATCAGGCCGTGATCCAGACTCTGAGGCTGGGGCTGTTCACGACGCTGATCACCGTTCCGATGGGGGTCGGGTTCGCGATCGGGATCGATCGCTGGCGGAGCCGAACGTCCTCGGCGCTGAACTTCCTGATGATCTTCTCGTTCGTGATCCCCGAGCTGCTGCTCGCGGTCGCGCTGTTCTTCGTGATAACGCAGCTGTTCACGTTCGTCCGGCTCGGGACCCCGGCCGAGGTCGCGGCGCTCGTCGTCTGGAACCTGAGCTGGCCGGCGATCATCGTGCGCGCCCGGCTGGTCACGATTGGAAGGGTGTACGAGGAGGCCGCCGCCGACCTCGGCGCCTCGCGCGTGCAGGCGATCAGACGGGTGCTGCTGCCGCTGCTGATGCCGGCGATCTTCGCGAGCGCAGTGCTCGTGTTCGCAAGCGTGGTCGACGACTTCGTGGTTGTCGAGCAGCTGTCCTCGACGGCCGGCACGCAGCCGATGTCGGTGCTGATCTACTCCAACGTGCACGGAGGACTGAGCGGACCGGCACTGAACGCGTTGGCGACGATCATGCTTGTCTTTTCGCTTGTTGTGGCGCTGATCGGCTTCGTCGCCTACCGGTGGATGACCAGAGGCGAGCGGAGCCGGGGCGGCGCAGACGCGCTCACCGGCATCGCCGGCATGTGAGAGAGGACTGAGATGCCCGGAGGAAATATCAAGCTCGTTTCGCTGACCAAGCGCTTTGCCGAGGTCACGGCGGTCGACGACATCTCACTCGAGGTCGAGGCCGGGGAGTTCTTCTCGTTGCTGGGTCCGAGCGGGTGCGGCAAGACGACGACCCTGCGGATGGTCGCCGGGTTCGAGGCGCCGACCAGCGGCGAGATCCTGCTCGATGGGGTTGACGTCGGGCACTGGCCGCCCCATCGCCGCCACGTCAACACGGTGTTCCAGAGCTACGCGCTGTTCCCGTTCATGAACGTCGCCGAGAACGTCGCGTTCGGGCTCAAGTACAAGTCGGTGCCGAAGGCCGAGCTCACGACTCGGGTCGGCGAGGCGCTCGAGCTGGTCCAGCTCGGCGGGTACGAGAAGCGACGCCCGAATCAGCTCTCGGGCGGTCAGCAGCAACGCGTCGCGCTCGCCAGGGCGCTCGTCCTGAGACCGGCCGTACTGCTGCTCGACGAGCCGCTCGGCGCGCTCGACGCCAAGCTTCGCCGCACCCTGCAGGTTGAGCTCAACGCGCTCCAGAAGCAGGTCGGGATCACGTTCCTGTACGTGACCCACGACCAGGAGGAGGCGCTGACGATGTCAGACCGGCTGGCGGTCCTGACCAACGGCAAGATCGCGCAGTTGGGATCGCCGGAGCAGGTCTACAAGGAGCCCTGCGACGCCTATGTCGCTGACTTCCTTGGCGTCTCCAACCTGATGGACGCGCGGGTCGAGACGCCGGTCAACGGGAACAATCCGTGCCAGGTGCGGGTTGGTGATTTCCTGCTCGATGCCGCCGCCGGAAGCACCGGTACGACCGGCGCGGTCAAGGTCGCGATCCGCCCGGAGCGCATCCACCTGCACGCGTACGAATCGAGCGGCGCCAACCGCGTCCCGGGCATGGTCGAGCGGGTCGTGTTCCTTGGCTCGACGACGCAGATCTTCGTGCGCATGGCGCATGGCGCCAGTCTGCAGGCGCTCGTGCGCAACGACGGCGAGACGCTTCCGTTCACGCAGGGCACCGCGGTCAGCGTCGGCCTGCCGCCCGATGCGATCCGGGTGCTGCCCGACCCGGGCGTCAGCGTCGCCGAGATCCACGATGAGACGCTCGGCGATCAGCTGCTCGACCTGACGAGCGCTCCCGTCGGTGCGCCCGAGGGTCAATCAGCGCCCGCGGCGTCGCCGGCGCCGGGGGCGGGACCAGGCGAAGCCTAGCTGCGCTGACGCGAACCGCATCGCCAGCTCAACCGCCCGCTCGGGCGGCACTGAGGAGTCCTCGAGCGCGACCTGAATCGCGAGGCCGTCGAGCATCGCCGAGAAGCCGACCGCGAAGTCGTCGGCGCTGACCCCGTCGAACTCACCGAGGTCCTGTCCCTCGCGGACGATCGTGCGGATCGTGCTGCGCCAGTTCTCGTCGAACTCCTCGCGCACACGCCGGACCTCGGGCTGGCGCACCGCGGCCGACCACAGGTCCAGCCAGATCGACCACGACTCGCCCGAGTCGTTGTCGTCCTCGGTGACGAACGTCATCGCGACGACCTCTTCGAGGCGCTTAACCGCCGACTCGATCTTCGCGGTCCGCGCGGCGCCTTCGGCGTACCAGCGATCCTCGGCGGATCGCATCGCCTCGGCGAGGAGATGGTCCTTGGTCTTGAAGTAGTAGATGATCAGCCCGGCGCTGACCTCGGCGCGCTCGGCGACGTCGGCGACGCGCGTGTCCGGGAAGCCGCGCTCGGCGATGACCTCGAGTGCCGCATTGAGGATCTGATCGCGGCGCGGCGCGGGCAGCTCGCTCAGCTGTTCATCGGTCTGCGTGTTGGCCACGCTGCAATGCACCTCCCAGCCCGGCATCGAACCGATCACGCCACCGAGGGACCTTGCCGTGATCTTGTCAGCTAGCCTAGCAGGCGCCTAGACTGAACGCTCAGTCAATACCGCATCTTCTCGGTTGAGATCCCGGAGCCCGACGCCCGCCAAAGGAGAGCCACAGCATGAGTTCGAATCTCGATCCGCTCCTCGTCGGAGCCGGCCCGGGGGCACGCCCGGCGCTGCAGGCGATGCTCGAAGCCCGCAGCGTTGCCGTGCTCGGAGCCAGCCCGCGACCGGGAAGCTTCGGCGAGCGCGTCCGCATCGAGGTGCAGCGCAGTCCCGCCCGCCCTGAGATTCATCTGATCAACCCCCGCTACGCCGAGATCGCCGGTCGCGCGTGCCTGCCCTCGCTGCACGACGTCCCCGAGCCGGTCGACCTGGTGTTGTTCGGGGTCGGGGACCACGCGCTCGAGGAGCAGTTCGAGGTGGCCGCGCGGCGCGGGGACCGCAGCGCCGTGATCTTCGGCAGCGTCGTCGACCAGGACGATCCGTTCGCGACCGGCCCGGACTCGCTGCGCGGGCGGATCGCCGCGCTCGCTCGCGAGCACGGGATGGCGGTCTGCGGGGGTGGCTGCATGGGATTCGTCAACGTCAGCCGCGGGCTGCGGGCGATCGGCTACCTCGAGCGCGAGCCGCTGCCGGCCGGGCCGATTGGCTGCGTCACGCACTCCGGGTCGGTGTTCTCGGCGATGCTGCGAACCGACCGGCGCCTCGGCTGGAGCGCGGTCGTGTCCTCGGGCCAGGAGCTGGTCACGACCACTGCCGAGTACCTCGAGTACATCCTCGATCTCGACGAGACGCGCGCGATCGCGCTGCTGCTCGAAACCGCTCGCGATGCCCCGCGGCTGATCGCCGCGCTGAGGCGCGCCGCCGAGCAGGACGTACCGGTCGTGCTGCTCGCGGTCGGCGGCTCGCCGGCGGGGCACGCGATGGTCGCGGCGCACTCGGGCGCGCTCGCCGGTGATGACGCAACGTGGGAGGCGCTGTGCGAGGCGACCGGGGTGATTCGCGTCAGCGATCTCCCCGAGCTGCTCGACACGCTCGAGCTGTTCGGCGGCGGCCGCCGGGTCCCCCACAGGGCGGGCGAGCCGCCGCTCGCGCTGGCAACGGTCCACGACTCCGGCGCCGAGCGGACCTTGATCGCCGACGTCGCGCACCAGCTCGGCGTTGCGTTCGCGCCGCTGCACCCCGACACTCAGCAAAAGCTCGAGCAGCTGCTCGATCCCGGGCTCGAAGTCACCAACCCGCTCGACGTGTGGGGGCGCGGCGCCGAGACCGAGGATCTGTTCGCCGGGTCGCTGCTCGCGCTCGCCGGCGATCCGGGTGTCGGAGCGGTGGCGCTGTGCGTCGACTTCGTTCCCGAGTTCGATGACGACGAGGCCTACCGCGACGCGCTGCGCCACAGCTTCGCGGCAACCGAGCTGCCGCTGTGTCTGCTCACGAACATGCCCAGCGCGCTCGACCGGCCAGGGGCCGTGAAGCTTCGCGCGAGCGGGGTCCCGGTGCTCGAGGGAACGCGCTCGGGCGTGGCCGCGCTCGGCCACCTGCTCGCATGGGCCTGGCGGCGCGATCAGGTGCTGGCGGCGGCCGGCGCCGCGGCGCCGGTCGACATCGAGCGCCGTCATCGCTGGCAGCAGCGGCTGCGCTCGGGCCCGCCCCTGGCCGGCGTCGAGTCAACGGAGCTGCTCGCCGACTACGGGCTGCAGTGCCCGCGGACGGCCGCCGCCGCCGATCGCGAGTCGGCCCTCGGCGCGGCCGAGCGGATCGGCTACCCGGTCGTGCTGAAGACCGATGACCCGGAGATCTCGCACAAGTCGGACGTCGGCGGCGTCGCCCTCGGGCTGTCGACGCCGGAGGCGCTGGCCGCGGCCTACGACGAGATCGCCGGCCGGCTCGGTCCACGGGTGGTGGTCGCCGAGACCGCCCCCGACGGCGTCGAGCTGGCCCTCGGGATCGTCGTCGACCCGCTGCTCGGCCCGGTCGTCGTGGTCGGCGCGGGTGGCGTTCTGGTCGAGCTGATCGCCGACCGGTTCGTGGCGCTTGCGCCGATCGACGAGGCGCGCGCAGCGCGGCTGCTCGCCAAGCTCAAGGTCGCTCCGCTGCTGGCGGGCGTGCGGGGACGCCCGGCCGCCGACGCGACCGCCGTCGCGCGGGCGATCGTCGCGATCTCGAACATCGCCGTCGAGCTCGGCGACGCGCTCAGCGCGGTCGACGTGAACCCGCTGCGCTGCGGCCCCGATCGGGCGATCGCGCTCGACGCGCTGCTGATCGGGCGCTAGCGGGCCTTGACAGCGGCAGCGTCGATCGGGGAACATTGCGTAGACTGAACGTTCAGTCAAGCTCCGACGACGGGATCGCCCGGATGTGCGCCCCCGGGCGGTCCCGTCGTGGACTTGCTCGACTCGGGCCGTCGCGGCCGATTCATTCCTGAGCCAAGGAGCCGATGCCGGGTGTACCAGCTGAGTGAGCGTGACACGGAGGTCTCCGAGCGGGCGCGAGCGTTCGTCGAGGAGCTGATTCCGTACGAGCCCGAGGCCGAGCGCAACGGGGGCCTGCTGCCCGCCGAGGTCGCCGCCGAGTTCGAGCGCAGAGCCAAGGAGCAGCGCCTGCTGGCGACCAATATGCCGACCGAGCTCGGCGGCGGCGGCTACACGATGCTCCAGCAGGTGTTGGTCCAGGAGCAGGTCGGGCGGATCACCAACGCGCTCGCGTGGATGATCTCGACGCCGCCGCAGTGGTGGTCGGAGGTCGCGACCGAGTATCAGCTCGAGCGCTACCTGAAGCCCTCGATCCGGGGCGAGGCGGGCGAGTGCTATGCGATCACCGAGGAGGGGGCGGGCTCCGACGTCGACGCGATCGAGGCGACCGTGCGTCGCGACGGCGACGAGTACGTGCTGAGCGGCGTCAAGTGGCATGTGACCTCCTTCAACGAGTCGACCTACGCGTTCTTCCAGGGCAAGCTGACCGACGGCCCGCACGCCGGCGAGCACGCGATGCTGGTCGTCGATCTCCCGTCCGACGGGGTGCGGATCGTCCGCACGCCCGAGTACTCGCACACGATCTCCCACCACCATCCGATCGTCGCGTTCGAGGACGTCCGCGTGCCCGTCGCCAACCTCGTCGGCGAGGAGGGCAACGGGATGACCTTCGCGTACGAGTGGTTCCGATTCGAGCGCTACATGGTCGCCGCCCGCTGCATCGGCGCAGCCGAGCGGCTCGTCGACGAGGCGACGAACTTCGCCAAGGAGCGGATCGTCTACGGCCAGCCCGTGATCGACTTCCAGCTGATCCAGGCGATGCTCGCCGACAGCCTGACCGAGCTGTTCGCAGCGCGCGCGAGCCTGTACGACGCCGCCCGCGGCGTCGACGAGGGCCGCGACCCGAAGATCCAGCACGCGCAGGCCTCGATGGTCAAGCTGTACGCGTCCGAGATGGCGGGCCGCGTCGCCGACCGCGCCGTGCAGATCTTCGGCGGTCGCGGCTACATGCGCGAGAACGTCGCCGAGCGGTTCTTCCGCGAGCTCCGCGTCGAGCGGATCTGGGAGGGCACGAGCGAGGTCCAGCGCGTGATCATCGCCGGGCAGCTCGCCAAGCGCGGCGTTCGCGCGCTCGCCTGAGGCCGCGGCCCAGGAGGGCCGGCGCTCAGGAAGGCCGCAGCTCAGGAAGGCCGCCGCTCAGCTCTCCGCCAGCCGCCGCAGCAGGTCGACCGCCTCGGCGAGCGTCGCCTGTTCCTCGGCGGTGAGGTCCTCGGCGATCGCCTCGGCGAGCCAGCCCTCGCGGCGCTCGCGGTCGACGAGCAGTGTGTTCAGCCCCGCGTCGGTCAGCTGCACCAGCGCCCGGCGACGGTCGTTGGGATCGGGGTCGCGCTTGACGAGCCCATCGGCCTCGAGCTCGGTCACCGTCTGGGCCATCGACTGGGGGCGGATGCGCTCGGCGGTGGCGAGGTCGCTGACGCTCTGAGACCCCTCGCGGTCGAGGCGCGCGAGCACGACGCCGTGCGACAGCGGGAACTGGTTCTCAGCGCGCAGGCGTCGGATCAGCCGTCCGAGAACGACGCGCAGCTCAGTCGCCACCGCGACAGGTTTGAGGTCATCGGCCACCGCGTCTTCGCCCGGAAAAATAACAGGCAGACTGTGCAGGTTACCTGTCTATTATGGGTAGGGAAGCCGCGTGACGAGAACCAGGGAGCCCATCAACGACCACTACAAGTGGATCGCTCTGTCGAATACGACCCTGGCGATCCTGCTCGCGACACTCGATGTGTCGATCACCCTGATCGCGATGCCGAGCATCTTCCGCGGCATCCACCTCGATCCGCTGGTCCCGGCCAACAGCTTCTACCTGCTGTGGATGATCCTCGGCTACATGATCGTCGGCAGCGTGCTGATCGTCAGCCTCGGGCGCCTCGGGGACATGTTCGGCCGGGTGCGGATCTACAACCTCGGCTTCGTGATCTACACGGCCGCCTCGCTGCTGCTGACGATCGACTGGCTGACGGGCCGGGCCGGGGCCGACTACCTGATCGGCTTCCGGATCGTCCAGGGCATCGGCGGCGCTTGCCTGATGGCCAATGCGGCCGCGATCATCACCGACGCGTTCCCGGAGAACCAGCGCGGCATGGCGCTCGGCATAAACAACATCGTCGGCGTCAGCGGCATGTTCGTCGGGCTCGTGCTCGGCGGGCTGCTGGCGCCCGTCAGCTGGCGGCTCGTGTTCCTGATCTCGGTTCCAGTTGGCCTGTTCGGGACGGTCTGGGCCTACCTGAAGCTGCGCGAGATCGGCGAGCACAAGCGCGCCGGCGTGGACTGGTGGGGCAACGTTACGTTCGCGCTCGGGCTGATCCTGCTGATGGTCGCGATCACCTACGGGATCCGACCGTACGGCGGCAGCCCGACCGGCTGGTCGAGCCCGCGCGTGATCGCGTTGATGTCCGCCGGCGTGGTGCTGCTCCTCGCCTTCGGCGCGATCGAGCGGCGGGCGGCCGACCCGATGTTCCGCCTGCCACTGTTCCGGATCCGCGCATTCACGTTCGGGACCCTGTCGACCTTCCTCGCCGCCGTCGCCAGGGGCGGGCTGATGTTCATGCTGATCATCTGGCTGCAGGGCATATGGCTGCCCGAGCACGGGTATGACTTCGCGATCACTCCATTGTGGGCCGGTATCTACATGTTGCCGTTGACCGTGGGGATGCTCGCGAGCGGTCCAGTCTCCGGCATCCTTTCCGATCACTTCGGCGCGCGACCGTTCGCGACCGGCGGGATGATCGGCGCGGCGTTCAGCTTCCTGCTGCTGATGCTGCTCCCGACCGACTTCTCCTATCCCGTGTTCGCGGTCGTGCTCGCTCTCAACGGGATCTCGATGGGCATGTTCGCCTCGCCCAACCGGGCGGCGGTGATGAACAGCCTTCCGCGCGGCGACCGCGGGGCGGGAGGCGGCATGAACCAGACCTTCCAGAACTCGGCCCAGGTGATCTCGGTCGGGATCTTCTTCACGCTGATGATCGCCGGGCTGTCCTCGACGTTGCCGCACGCGCTGAGCTCGGGACTCGAGGCCCACGGCGTCTCCTCCGCAACCGCCCAGCACGTCGCGGCGCTGCCGCCGATCGCTGTGCTGTTCGCCGCGTTCCTCGGCTACAACCCGATCCAGCACCTGCTCGGCTCGCACGCGCTGAGCAGCCTCAGCGCGCACAGCCAGACACTCATCACCGGCCGGTCGTTCTTCCCGCACCTGATCTCGGCGCCATTCCGCAGTGGGCTGGACGAGACCTTCGTATTCGCGATCATCGCCTGCCTGGTCGCGGCCGCCGCATCGATGCTCAGAGGCGCGCACGTCCGCAAAGCCACGCCGACCGGGCCCGTGCTCGGCAGCGCGAACGGTCAGCGGCACCCCGCGCCCGTCGTGGCGCCCGAGAGAGAGCATGCGGCCCGGTGACGGTGTCGAGGCCGTAGCGGACCCGCCCTCGGACCCCAGCCGCCTGCCCGGCTCGGAGTCCGACGCCGATTCGGCAGAGGCCAGCCGGCGGCTCCGCAACGGGCTGATCTCGCTCGCGATCCTGATCGTGATCGTGGTCGGGCTGCTGCTCGCGGTTCCCGGCCTGCACGGCGTCGCCCGCACGGTCGCGCACATGCGGCTCGGCTGGATCGCCGCCGCGATCGGGCTTGAGATCCTCTCATGCCTCGGCTATGTGCTCGCGTTCCTGCAGGTGTTCGACCGTGCGCCGGTGCGGTTCGGTGCACGAGTCGCGCTGTCGGAGCTGGCGTTCGGTGCCGCCGTTCCGATCGGCGGCATCGGCAGCGTCGCGCTCGGTGGCTGGCTGCTGGTCGAGCGCGGAGCCCCTGTCGGGCGCGTCGCGCAGCGATCGGCCGTCCTGTTTCTGCTGACGAGCGCGGTCAACGTGATCACGTTCGTGCTCGCCGGGTTGGGGCTGTTCACCGGGATCGTGCCGGGCCCGCGAGATCCGCTGCTGAGCATCGTCCCGGCCGCGGTTGGGACGGCCGCGTTCGTGTTCTTCCTGCTGCTGCCCGTGATGATCGACCGCGGGCTGGTGCGGCGCGCGCCGCCACGGCTCGAGGTCTTGCTGCGGGCCGCGGCGGACAGCATCCGCGACACCGAGCAGCTGTTGCGAAGGCCGGACTGGCGGATCATCGGAGCGATCGGCTACCTGTGGTTCGACATCGCTGTGCTGCTCGCATGTTTCGCGGCGACCGGCGCCTCACCGCCGGTCGCGTCGGTCGTCCTCGCCTACCAGATCGCGTATATGTCGAATCTCGTCCCGATCCCCGGCGGGATCGGCGTGCTCGACGGCAGCCTCGTCGCGATGCTCACGCTGTACGGGATCAGTGCCACCGACTCGGCCGCGGCGACCGTCGTCTACCACGCGATCGCGCTGTGGATCCCTGCGATGTGGGGAACGCTCGCGTTCGTGATCCTGCGTCGCACGCGCCACGAGCCGATCAAGCTACGGGCGCCCGGATCCAGACGCAGGCAGCGAGTCGGGTCGTAATCAGGCCCCGGCTCACTGATCTCGGCATCCGTGGCCTCTACTGATCTCGGTGACGGAGTTGCCCCGATGGCGCGGTCCCGGCCGCGGGCTAATTTGAACGTACACCTGGATTCAGGAGGTCGACGTGAGTACGGCGCGGGGCTCGGCGGGCAAAGGCAACGGGACGGCGTCGTTTCCGTCGACGGCTGAGCTGATCGAGCTCGGGGCGCCGGCGACGCTGCGTGACGGCAGCCGGATCCGCCTGCGTCAGGGGAGCGCCGCCGACAGGGAGCTGCTGCTGCGCGGGTTCGAGCAGCTCAGCGCCGAGTCCCGCTACCGGCGCTTCCTCGTCGCGATGCCCGAACTGACAGACGACATGGTCGAGTACCTGACCAATATCGACCATCACGACCACGAGGCGATCATCGCGGTGCAGGAGGGAACTGGCGAAGGCATCGGCGTCGCGCGCTACGTACGGAACCCCGAGCGGCCGGAAACTGCCGAGGTGGCCGTGACCGTCGTCGATGACTGGCAGGGGCGCGGGGTCGGCACGTTGCTGCTCGAGGTGATCGGCGCGCGAGCTCTCGAGGAGGGGATCTCGACCTTCACCGGTCTGATCCTCGCAACCAACCACGAGATGATGGAGGTGCTCGAGGGGATCGGGCCGGTCGAGATCGTCGACCGCGAGCCAGGGACGGTGGAGATCGAGTCGCCAATCCCGACCGTAGGGCTCTCGCCGGTGATCAAACGGCTGCTGAAGGCAGCGGCACAGGACCAGCTCGGAGTGCCGCCCGGTGCTCCTGCTCGGAAGGGACGTGCGCGTGCCCGCGCGCGATCCCAAAAGGTCCGTCAGTCCTGTTGATGATGGCGGGCGCGAGCGTGGTGTAGCCGCTCGGCCGCCTGCTTCCAAAGATGCTCGAGCTCCTGCTCGAGCTCCTGCAGATGCCCGTCCTCGCTTTCGGGGGATCCGTCCTCCTCGGCAGCCTTGGCACGGTGTGCCTCGAGCCGCATCCGCGCGTAGTTCTCCTCCTCCTCGAGGATCGACAGCTCGCTGAGAGCGCCCATCGCAAACCTCCCTGGCCTCTATCTGACGTTCGCGCGGTGCCGAGGCTCGTGCAGAGCGTGACCGGACGATCGCGTCCACTTCAACCTTAGTCGATCACGCGTCCGTTGACATCAGGAGACTGCCGATGTCGCGATCGGTATTTCCCGCCACCCGTCTGAACGATAATCACAGTGATGCCGGATCGCAGTTCGGATCAGCTGGAGCCCGATCGCCTCGCGCCCGGGGATGTCGATGCCGAGCTGCGCGCGGTTGGGCTCGACTCCGCGGCCGTGTTCAGGGCACTCGGCCGGCGCAAGCTCGTGCGCCGCGGGATGCTGCTGTTCGTCGTTGCGCTGGCGGTCGTCCTGGTGATCATCGAGCTCCCCGGCCTCGGGTCGCTGCGCGCGCGCTTCGCCCACGCGAGCTCGGGCTGGGTCGCGGTCGCGATCGTGCTCGAGATCAGCTCGATCGCGGGATTCGTCGTTGCCCTTCGCAGCGCGATGTCCGATCGGATCGGGTGGCGAGGGGCGACCTCGATCGGCACCACCGCCCAGGGCGTCAACGCGATCGTCCCCGCCGGGGGAACTGGCGGGTTGGTGGTTGCCGCAGTGATCCTGACCGGCGCTGGGATGCCGACCGCGTTTGCCGTCAGCCGGCTGATCGCGCTGTTCTTGATCACCAGCGTCGCGACCAACGTGCTGCTGATCGTGGTCGGTGGCTTCGGTGTCGCCGCCGGCGTCCTCCCCGGCCACGCGACGCTTGCGAGTTCCTTGCTGCCGGCGGTGCTCGCGGTCGTCGTGATCGCGGCGTTCGCGATTCTGTTCAGGAGCCTGATGCGCTCCGGCCGCGGCGAGCAGACCAGCGCGCGACCGCTGCGCCGGTGGATCCGGCTCGCGCTCGATGGGGCGGTGTGGAGCGCGGAGCTGCTGCGCCGAGGGGACCCGTTGCTCGTCCTCGGAGCGCTCGGGTTCGTGCTGTGCGACCTCGCCGCGCTGGCCGCCGCGTTCGCCGCCGTCGGCGCGACGCCGCTGCCGATCGGCGCGATGTTCCTCGCCTACTCGCTCGGTCAGATCGGCTCGGTGATCTCGATCCCCGGGACGACCGAGGGGGGTCTGATCGGCGGACTGGTTCTGTACGGTGCTCCGCTGAGCGTCGCCGTTTCGGCGGTGCTCGTTTACCGCACGATCGCGACGCTCGTGCCGCTCACGCTGTCGGCGTTCGGGGTTACACAGATGCGCGAGACGCTCGGCGAGGTCAGATTCGTCCGCGGCGAGGGGAGCCTGCCGATCGGGGAGCCGGGGGCATCGGCGCGATGAGCTCGGGCTGCGGCGGGACCCGTGCCGCGGCGACCTCCTGCAGCCGGCTCCTGAGCCCGCGCACCGTCACGGCCGACAGCAGCGCGCCGATCGCGGGCAGCCAGAAGCTGAACAGGCGGAAGGCGATCGCTCCGAGCAGCGCCGTGTCGAGCGGAGCGCCCGCGAGCACGAAGCCACCGGTCATCGCCGCGTCGACGGTCCCTGAGCCTCCGAACGGGAGCGGGAATCCGGTCGAGACGTAACCGGTCGTGTAGCCCAGCACCAGCGGGGCGATCATCACCGTGGTCCCGAACGCGCGCAGCGCCGACCACGCGCACAGCAGCTCGCCTCCCCAGAACAGCGCCGAGCCTCCGATCGCTCGCACTCGCAACCCGCGCGGCTCGGACATCAGCCGACGGATCAGCACGAGCGCCGTCACCGCGACGCCGAGCGCCGTCCGCAGCCGGCTCGGCGACGGCGCGGTGAATCGCTCACGCCGGGCCGGCGAGCTGATCCACAGGGCCGCGGCCGCGCATGCCGGAACCACGACCAACCACACGACCGGGACGATCCAGGTGACCTGGTGACCGACCCCGAGCAAGACAACGATTCCGGCGATGCAGGTCGCGATCCCGAGCACGGTCCACCGGAGCGTCTCGAGCGCGATCACGCGGGCGCTCGCGAGCTTTGCCGGCTCGCCGGCCTCGCGCAGCGCCCAGAAGTCGACCGACAGGCCGCCGATTGCGGTCGCGACACTGAACGCTCCGAACGACAGCCCGACGACGCGGGTCACGGTCATCGGCCGCAGGTGCGGGCCACCATCGATCTCCGCCATCGCCTGATAGGAGGCGACGAATCCAGCGTACGCGATCACCTCGCCGAGCGCGCACAGGACGAGCCAGCCCGGCTCGCTCTCGCGCAGGCGGCGGAGAACGTCGGCGAAGTGCGCGGCCTGTCCGATCAGAGCGACCGCAACGACCGTGCCCGCGATCGCCAGCGCGACCGTCAGCACTAGACGCCGGCGCTCTTTACTCATGGCGGATCGATGCTCCGGAGCTCGGTCGCCAAACGTGCGATCACCGGGTCCCGGGGGCCCCGCTGTCGAGCCTGCGCGTGCGCGACCCGAAGCAGCGACGCGCGTCGCGAGCCCCGCAGTCCGGGCTCGATCGGCCGCCCCTGCGCAATCGCGCGGTTGATCAGTTGATCTGCGGCAGCGGCCAGCGCCCTCGGCGTGCCGCCGCCCTCGAGCAGGGTCCAGGCGGCTATCTGCCCGGGACTGAGCGTCGTTGCGCGCCGCATCGCGTCGGTGACGACGTCGGAGACTCGCTTGGGGACGGGCTCGATCGCCTCGGCGATCGACACGTAGGCTCGCGTTCGCCCGAACGTCAGCGGGTCATACGAGATTGCGACGGGCTGGACCAGGCTGGCGTGTCCGCGTCGGGCGAGCGACGCCAGGCCTGATTTGAGCGGGCCGATCCGGCCGTCGGGGGAGAGCTCGCCCTCGGGGAAGATCACGACCATCCCGCGCGCGCGGAGGGTGGTCGACAGCCGGCGAAAGTCCTGGATCGCGGCGCGGGTGTGGCTGCGCCAGACCTCGGGATCTGCGGCGACGTCGTCGCGCTCGACCGGCGTCCACAGCAAATCGGCATAGGCGCCGCTCAGCACATCGGCGGCCCGCAGCGGCCGCGCACGTCCGAGCTTCGCCGCGCGTTGCTCGAGCGCGGCCTTGAGGCCGGGCGGGAGCTGACCGTCGAGCGGCTGCTCGGGTGCGGTTCGCAGCAGCTCGACCAGCAGCATTTCCCATGGCTCCCGCACGGGCACGCACTGCAGCCGGCGCTCGAGTACGCCTCCGACCCGGATCGGCCACAAGAGTCGGCGCAGCCAGATCGGCAGCCCCGGCGGGTAGCCGGCGAGGAAGCCGCGCACGAACGCCTCGTCAAGGGTCGCGAATGTCGGCCACTGCCCGCCCTGGGCGACGGTCCGCGTCCAGAACGGAATCATCAGCGAGGCGAGCACCGGCACGTCGTTGTCGGAGCGATGGCTGGGGGCCATGATCGATCCCGGCTCCAGACGGAGCCGGTCGGCGCCGAACAAGCGCGTGCGGAAGAACGTCGTGACATGGCCCGTCATCGCCGTCGCAACCATCCGCTGCGGTGTGAAGATCACGGTTGAAGGATGACCGATGCAGTCCGCGGTCGGTCGGCAGAGAATCCCGATGCCGCGTTGACCGCGAGCGCGCCCAACCGGTACCGTCGCCGCGTGGACGGCGACGCCCGCGCCAACTCCGCCTACCCGGCCCTGCTCTCGCCCGTCGACGTGGGCCCGGTGCGGCTGCGAAATCGCGTCGTCTCGACCTCACACCAGACCGGTCTGGTTCACGACCACCTACCGACCGATGACCTGATCGCCTACCACGAGGCTCGCGCCGAGGGCGGCGCTGGAGCGATCTTCATCGAGGCCACGGCCGTGCACCCAAACGGCCTGCTGACCGCGCACACGATCGCAGGCTTCCTGCCCGAGATGGTGCCCGTCTACCGGCAGCTCCACGACCGGCTGCACGCCCACGACACGCGCCTGTTCGTCCAGCTCCTGCACAGCGGGCGCGAGCAGATCTCCGACGCGCCGAAGCCGCCCGCGATCGCGCCCTCGGCGGTGCCGAGCCTGCGCTTCAAGTGCGAGCCTCGGGCGCTTACAGCGAAGGAGATCGGCGAGCTGATCGACGGCTACGCCGCGGCCACCGCATTCGCGCGCGAGGGTGGTGTCGACGGCATCGAGGTGTCGATGTCCCACGGCTACCTGCCGGCGCAGTTCCTGTCGCCGCTCAGCAACGCGCGCCGGGACGGCTACAACGGCTCGCTGTCGCACAGACTGCGATTCGGGCGCGAGGTCCTGGCAGCCGTTCGCGACGCTGCCGGGCCGCGGCTCGCGGTCGGTGTGCGGCTGTCGGCCGACGAGCTCGCCCCCGGCGGTCTCGGTCCCGAGTCGTGCGCTGAGATCGCCGTTGAGCTGCGGGCCACGGGGCTGGTCGACTTCATCTCGCTGGTGCTCGGGAACTCGGCGTTCCCGGCCGCCTCGACCTGGATCGCCCCGCCGCCGCCGGCGCCGCCGAACGCGATCGCGGAACCCGCCGCGAGGATCCGCGAGGCCGTACCGGACGCCACCCTGATCGCGACCACCCGCGTCGTCGAGCTCGCGAGCGCCGAGCAGCTCGTGGCTACCGGGACAGCCGACCTGGTCGGGATGACGCGCGCGATGATCGCCGACCCGGAGCTGATCGCTAAGAGCACCTCGGGCGCGGCGGCTGACGTGATCGAGTGCGTCGGCTGTAACCAGTCGTGCATTGGCCACTACCACGCGGGCGTGCCGATCGGGTGCGCGGTCAACCCCTGGACCGGGCGCGAGCGGACGCTGCCGCGCCCCGGCGGCGCGGGAGCCGGCGGCCGTCGCGTGCTGGTCATCGGGGCGGGTCCGGCGGGCGTCGCGGCGGCGCTGACGGCGACCGCGCATCGCCACACGGTGACGGTGCTCGAGCGCGCGCCCGAGCTCGGCGGCCAGCTGCGGATCGCCGGCCACGCGCCCGGGCACGAGGAGCTGTGGCAGCGCTATCGCCGCTCAACGGTCGCACGGCTCGGCGCGGCGGGGGTGAGGATTGAGTTCGGCGTCACCGCCGACGCCGGGCTGGCGGCGGACTTCGACCTCGTCCTGCTCGCCACCGGGGCGCGACCGTTTGCGCCGGCGCTGCCGGCCGACCTGCCATTCGCCGTCAGACAGGCCTGGGATGTGATCGCCGATCCATCGGCGGTCTCGGGCCCGGTGCTGGTCGCCGATTGGGGTGGCGGCTGGGATGGGCTCGACGCTGCCGAGCGGCTCTCGGGCGATGGGCTCGAGGTGATGCTGGCGTGCGCGGCGCCGTATCCAGGCGAGACGCTTCACCAGTACCAGCGCAACCTATACCTCGGGCGGCTCGACGTTCTCGGCGTGGGCGTGATCCATCACACCGAGCTCGCGCTCGGCGGTCGGCAGGTCGCTCTGCGGCACGTGTTCTCGGGGCGTGAGCGAGAGCTGCCGCCGGTCGCGACGGTCGTGCTCGCCCAGGGCCGCGTCCCCGTCGATGAGCTGTGGGCCGAGCTCGAGTCCCACCCCGGCGCGGGCCGGGCGGGAGACGTGCTGAGCCCCCGCAGCCTCGAGGAGGCCGTACTCGAAGGAACGCTGGCGGTAGGCACCGACCGCGCCGGCGCCGGCCACCCCTAGTGGACGAGCAGATCGACCGCACGACGCGGCGAGAACCGTCACCATATGGCTCGATGCCGACCGATCTGTGTCAGCTCGATGCCGTCGAGATCGCCCGGCGGGTGCGCTCGCGCGAGGTCTCGGCGGCCGAGGTGCTCGCCGCACACCTGCAACAGATAGACGAGCTCGACGGTCAGATCGGCTCGGTCTGGCTGACGATGCGCGAGCGCGCCGAGCGCGAGGCCGGGGCCGTCGATGCCGCGGTCGCCCGCGGCGAGGACCCGGGTCCGCTGGCCGGCGTGCCGGTCGGCTGGAAGGACCTGATCGACACCGGCGGCACGAGAACCACCTACGGGTCGCGCCTGTTCGAGTCGCATGTCCCCGATACCGACGCCGATGTCGTGAGTGCGCTCACCGCCGCCGGTGCGATCAACGTCGCGAAGCTGTCGCTGCACGAGCTCGCCTGGGGCACGACCAACAACAACCCGCACTTCGGGCCTTGCCACAACCCATACGACCTGACGCGTGTTCCTGGCGGCTCGAGCGGTGGCTCGGCGGCCGCGCTCGCCGCCGAACTGGTCGCGCTCGCACCGGGTACCGACACCGGCGGCTCGATCCGCTGTCCAGCCTCATGCTGCGCGATCGTCGGGCTCAAGCCGACGTACGGGCGCGTCAGCCTCGCCGGGATCTACCCGCTCTGCCACAGCCTTGACCACTGCGGCCCGATGGCGCGGTCGGTCAGGGACTGCGCGGTCGCGCTCGAGGTGATGGCCGGGCCCTCGCCGCGCGATCCGAGGACGCCGCCGGTCCCGATAGACGACTACACGGGCGCGCTCGAGCGCGGCGTCGAGGGCATGGTGATCGGTCTGATCGAGGAGTTCTTCGAGCTGACCGCGCCGCCGATCCAGGCGGCCGTACGCGACTGCGCCGCGGTGCTCGAGCGGGCCGGGGCGAAGCTGGTCCCGGTCGAGTTGAACTGGTCGCTGGCCCCCGACAGCGCCGAGTTCTACGGACCCGAGCAGACCGCCGTCGTGTACGCCCACTGGCCGCAGGGACGCGACCTCGTCGGGCGCGACGTGGCGCGCGACGTGGACGCGTCGCTGCCGCTGAAGGCGATCGACTACGCGCTTGCGCGGGCCGCGTTGGTCGATTACGCGGTGATCGCGCGCCGGCAGATCGACGAGGCGGGAGCCGATCTCCTGCTGTGCCCGACGGAGGCCTTCCTACCACCCGAGATTGGCCGCGAGCGAATCAGCTTCGGCGGGCGCGAGGACATCGAGGTGACGATCGCGATGTGCACGCTGACCGAGCCGTTCGACATGCTCGGCTGGCCTGCGATCAGCGTTCCCGCGGGCCTGATCGACGGGCTCCCCGTCGGCTGCCAGATCATCGGCAGGCCATGGCGCGAGGCCGACTGTCTGGCGGCGGCCGCCGCGCTCGAGCGAGGCGTTCCGTCGACGCGCCCGCCGCTGCTAGCCGCCGAGCCGCCGGCCGGCGCGGCGCCCGGCTCGCGATGAGTGCGTCGATCCGCTGCGGGCGCCACACGATCGAGATCACGCATCCGGACAAGCTGATGTTCAGTGCTCCGGACATCACCAAGCTCGAGCTCGCGCGCCACTACGAGTCGGTCGCGGCGGCGATGCTCCCACACGTCCGCGATCGTCCACTGGCGCTCCAATCGTTCCCGCGCGGGACCGGCGAGCGTGGCTTCTTCATGAAGGCCGTCCCGTCGCATTTCCCGGACTGGATCGAGACGGTCGAGGTCCCCAAGCGCGGTGGGTCGCTGACCCAACTCGTCGCCGACAGCGCCGCCACGCTCGTCTACCTCGCGTCCCAGAACGTCGTCACGCCGCACATCTGGCTCTCGCGCGCCGACGCATTGCGCGAGCCCGACCGCCTGATCATCGATCTCGACCCCTCGCCGGGGGTCGGCTTCGCGGCCGTCCGTGCGGCGGCGCGAGAGGCCGGGCAGCGGTTGCGCGACGGCGGTCTGGCCGCATACGCGATGGTCACCGGGTCGCGTGGCGTGCACGTCGTCTGTCCGTTGCGCCGCGGGCCGTCGTTCGGCACCGTCCACAAGTACGCGCGCGCGCTCGCCGGGGCGATGGTCGCCGACGATCCACGGCGGCTGACGCTCGAGTGGCACCGCTCCGAGCGCGGCGCGCGCATCTATCTCGACGTCAACCGGATCAACTATGCCCAGCACGCCGTCGCCCCGTACGGCGTCCGTCCCCTGACCGGTGCACCGGTCGCGATGCCAATCCACTGGGACGAGCTCGACGATCGGAGCCTGAGGCCCGACCGCTGGACGATCCGGACCGCGGCCGACCGGCTGCGCGCCGACGGGGACGCGTGGCAGGGCATCGGCCGCCGAGCGCGAGCGCTCCCGGGCGCGTGAGCCGACCCTGGCTGCGGCCCGGGTCGGAGATCGCGTGCGACCGCGTTGCGCTCATCCTCGCGGCGGGTTGCGCGGATGCATCGCGTCCATCCCGGCATCGAGCGCGCGGCGCGAGAGCTGGCCCGGCAGCACCGGCGGTGCGCGGTATGAGATCTGTTGCTTCAGCCACAGGTTGATGACGGGTTGATCGCCTGGCGTCATCTCGCTGATCAGATCGGTCCCGCCCCACGACACGACCCAGTCGCCGCCGGGAAGCTTGCGCGCACTGCCGCAGCACGGCGAGTCCCCGGTCTGGTTGTCGACGAGCCGTTCGATCAACGTCGCCGTCCGCGCCTTCGCGTTGATCCGGAAGCGCAACACGCGCGGTGGCCGGTCGCGGCCGGTGCCGTTGTCGAACACCGAGACGGTCCCATCGGGAAGCGCCCGCACGTCGTGCTGGCCGCCGAAGTCGGGAACGTCGTCGCCGATGATCCGCAGGCTCTTGCGCGTGTGCGTGCCGCCGAGCTTCCACAGGATCCGGCCGCTCGGCTTGGCGATCGCGTAGACCGCGTCGGTGTGACGCATCGAGACGAGGAAGCCGTGCCGGTAGGGCGCGATCGCGTTGATGTGAACGATGTCGTAGGCGGGGCGTCCATCCGACAGGCGCGCGGGGCTGCTCAGGACCAGGCCCTGATACCAGCGCCCCGTCTCCGACAGCGCGATGTGGTGCTCGGAGTTCCAGGTCCACACGAGCTTGCCGCTCGGGGAGACTTCGGCGACCATCGCGTCGAGCACGGTCGCATCGGCGGGGCCGCCGTAAGGCCGCAGGTCGACTCCGGTCTGTGGCACGTGCGCGGCGACGACGTAGTCGCCGTTTGGGAGGACCTGCAGCTCGTGGCGGTCGGTCGGCGGGCCGTGCGGGATCAAAAACGTGCGGACATAGGTGCCGTCGAGCCGGAACTCCTTGAAGGTGGCGAGGCTGACGCCGAGCCCGAAGTGCTTGCCGCCGTTGACCCCGACGTCGACGTCGCCGTCGGGCAGCAGGCCGGCGTCGAGGATCCGATCGTGCGTGTGCAGCCACCAGACGGGCACGCCGTTGGTGTCGAACATGATCGCGTAGTGGTCGCTGCAACACGGGGCAACGATGTAATAGGCCGCCTGCGGCCGGCCGAAGCGGTCAAACGTCCAGCCTGGGAAGTTGGGCGGCAGGCAGCGGACGCTGTAGGCCCGCTCCACCTGGTTCGCCGCGACGACGACTTTCAACGACTGGCCGCTCGCCAGCAACGCCCTCGCGTCGAAGTCACCTCGCCGGAACCGCCCGCCGTCGACCGACACCGTGGTTCCGGGCGGAGCAGAGACCGATAGCCGCACGGGATGCCTGCGACTGCACCAGACGACGTAATCGCGTACCTGCGAGCTGAAGGCGGGGTACAGCGACGGCCTCGCGGTGATCTCGAGCTGGGAGTGCTGCGCGACCGCCGCCCCGACCCCGAGCCGGTCGCCGGCCGCGACCGCGGCCAAGCCCGCGAGCAGCACGACCGCGGCCCGTGACCGCCACCCGCGACCGAGCCGCGAGAACGAGGATCGGTCCCCAGCTGAGCGGTGCGGCTGCGGCATCGTCTGACATTAGCGCTGGTCGTGAAAGGGAGGCCCACCGCGCCCGATGCCGTTGGGGGGCGCCGCGGCCACTTGACAAACGGTGTGAGTGAGTGCATACTCACACTATGGCCACCAAAGCAGCCACGAGAACGCTGTCGACCGCTGAGGAGCGCCGCGAGGAGGTCCTTCGCGCCGCGATGAAGCTGGTCGGCGAGCGCGGGCTGTACGGAACGCCGACGATGGACATCGCGCGGGCCGCGGGCATCTCGCAGGCGTACCTGTTCAGGCTGTTCCCGACCAAGACCGAGTTGTTCCTGGCCGTGGTCGAGCGCAGCTACCGCCGCGTCTACGAGACGTTCGTGCAGGCTGCGGCGAACGCCCGGCGCGAGGGCCGGCCGGTGCTGAAGGCGATGGGGGAGGCCTACACAGATCTGCTGCGGGATCCCGAGCTGCTGCTGACCCAGCTGCAGGGCCAGGCCGCGGCCAGCGAGCCGGAGGTCCGAACTGCGCTTCGCGACGGTTTTCGGATGCTGTTCGAGATGGCCGAGCGCGAATCGGGGGCCTCGCCCCTGGAGATCCAGCAGTTCTTCGCGCGCGGGATGCTGTGCAACGTGATCGCGGCGATGCAGCTCGAAGAGGTCGACGAGCACTGGGCCGAGGTGCTGACCAGCGCCGACGCCGACGACTGTCCGTAGTTCTCTTTTTTTGACACCTGAGTGAGTGAGTAATCACACCTTTCCACGACCAAATCATGAGCGATCAATCACACCTAAGGAGGAATCTGATGAGCCTGAGCTCGATCATCCGCCGCCGGCCGACCGGAGCCAGGCCCAGCTTGCCCTGGACGCTGGCGATCGTGTCCGTCGGCCTGTTCATGACGACACTCGACAACCTCGTCGTCACCACGGCACTGCCGTCGATCCGGCACAGCCTTGGCGCGTCGATCCAGTCGCTCGAGTGGACGGTCAACGCCTACACACTGACGTTTGCCGTGCTCCTACTGACCGGCGCGGCGCTCGGCGACCGCTTCGGGCGCAGGCGCATGTTTGCGATCGGAATCGCGACGTTCACGGCCGCGAGTGCCGCGGCCGCGCTCGCCGGCAGCACCGATGCCCTGATCGCCGCGAGGGCGCTCCAGGGTTTCGGCGCGGCGATCATCCTGCCGCTGACGCTGACGCTCCTATCCGAGGCGGTCGCGCCCGAGCGGCGCGGCATGGCGCTCGGAATCTGGGGCGGGGTAAGTGGCCTCGGCGTCGCGATCGGCCCGCTTGTCGGCGGCGCCGTTGTCAGCGGAATCTCGTGGCACTGGATCTTCTGGATCAACGTCCCTGTCGGCCTCGTGCTCGTGCCGCTGGCGCTGACCCGGTTGACCGAGTCGCGCGGTCCGTCCCCCGCCCTCGATCTCCCGGGCCTGGCACTGATCGGTCCCGGGCTGCTCGGCATCACCTACGGCGTGATCCGCGGACAGGCGCTCGGCTGGACCAGCGCCACGATCCTGACCTCGTTCGCGCTCGGGGTCGCGTTCGTGATCGCGTTCGTCGTCTGGGAGCTGAGGGCACCGGCGCCGATGCTGCCGATGCGGTTCTTCCGCTCGCGCATGTTTGCCGCGACCAACGGCCTGTCGCTGGCGATGTACTTCGGTGTGTTCGGGTCGATCTTCCTGCTCGCGCAGTTCTTCCAGACGACCCAGGGCTACTCGCCGCTGCAGGCTGGCCTGAGGACGCTCCCATGGACGGGGATGCCGATGATCGTCGCCCCGATCGCGGGCGTCCTGAGCGACCGCATCGGGCCACGGCCGCTGATGGCGGTCGGGCTCGCGCTCCAGGCGATCGCGATCGGATGGCTCGGCGCGATCATCACGCCGGGGGTCGCCTATTCGAGCCTGATCGTCCCGTTCGTGCTCGCCGGCACGGGCATGGCGCTCGTGTTCGCGCCGTCGGCCAACGCGGTGCTCGGTTCGGTCCGGCCCCAGGAGGCCGGTCAGGCATCGGGCGCGACCAACGCGATCCGCGAGCTCGGCGGCGTGATCGGCGTGGCGGTGCTCGCGTCGGTGTTCAGCGCACACGGCTCCTACGCCTCGCCGGTGGCGTTCACCAGCGGCCTCACGGCCGCGCTCCCCGTCGGAGCGGCGGTGCTCGCGATCGGCGCGGTGCTGGCGCTGCTGGTCCCGCGCAGTCGCGCCGCGGCCGCGAGCGTGTCGGCGGGCGAGCCGGTCGCGGCGTAGATCGAGCCGGTCACGGCGCAGGCGGAACGGTCTAAGGGGGGCGGCTGCGGTCGCCCCCCTAAGGCGTTCAGCGGCGGCTGCGCTCGCCCTCCAGGCCTTCAGGGGGGCGGCTGCGCTCGCCCCCCGAGCCGATCTACGCGCCCATTCGCTCCGGGTCGATCATGCCCTTCTCGACGACGTTGTCGACGTCAATCCGGACGGCGCGCATGACACCGCCGAGCATCGCGTAGTAGCCGGTGACGATCAGCACCTCGAGCATCTGCGAGCGACCGAGATCGGCCTCGGCCTCGGTCACGAGCTCCGGCGGCGGCGTGCCCTCCCCGAGCAGCTCGGACGCGAGCCGCAGCGCCAGCAGCTCTCGCGGCGAGAACTCGCGCGCCGACAACTCGCCGCGCCCGATCGCCCCGATCTGGCGCTCCGGAACGCCGACGAGGCGTGCGATCTGCTCGTGCTGAACCCACTCGTACTCGGTCTCGATCAGGCGCGCGGTGTGGAGGATCACGAGCTCACGGAGGCCGGGATCGAGCTCGCTGCGGGTCAGGATCGCCTCGCCGAGGCGTAGCGTCGGCCCCGCGAGCGCCGGCGCGTTGACGAGCATTCGGAACAGGTTGATCTTCGGTTCGGGAAGCCGCGCCAGCAGGCCGCGTACGCGCTCGTCGCGCGGGTCTTCGTCGGCGTAGGGGATCAGCGCCATCTGCGCTCGGACCGTAACAGAGGGTGCGTGTGCTCGCCCGCGCTCAAGTCTGCTGCTCGAACGGGTCGGGTGCGGCGCCCTTCGGTGCCTGCTGTTCGAGTGCGTGCTTGATCTCTTTCAGCCCCTGTCGCCGCTCATCGGTCACGGTCGGGAAGTGGGGGTCGATCTCCATCAGCGCCTGCACGAGTACTGCGCCGACTGCGATCCGCCCGAACCACTTCCGATCGGCGGGGACCACGTACCACGGCGCCCAATCGGTGCTCGTGTGCGACAGCATCTCCGAGAACGCCTTCTGGTAGTCATCCCAGCGCTCGCGTTCACGGACATCGGCGGTCGAGAACTTCCAGTTGTGGTCGGGGAGATCGAGCCGTCGCAGGAACCGGATCCGTTGCTCCTCCTTGGACAGGTTCAGGAACAGCTTGACGATCCGGAAGCCGTTGTCGGCGAGGTAACGCTCCCAGTCGTTGATTTCGCGATAGCGCCGCTCGAACACGTCGCCCTGCTTCGAACCGCGCGGGAGTCTCTGACGGTCGAGGTTCTCGGGGTGCACGCGCACGACCAGGACCTCCTCGTAGTGCGAGCGGTTGAAGATCCCGATCTCGCCGCGGCCCGGCAGCCGCTGCGCGTAGCGCCACAGGTAGTCGTGGTCAAGCTCCTCGGCCGAGGGGACCTTGAAGCTGTGGACGCTGACGCCCTGAGGGTTGACGCCGCTCATCACGTGACGGATCGTCCCGTCCTTGCCGGCGGCGTCGAGTGCCTGGAGCACGACCAGCACGCCCCATGTGTCCTGGGCGGCGAGCCGTGCCTGGTACTCCGACAGCAGACGCACGCCCTCGGCGAGCAGCGCGACGCCCTCCTTCTTCTTCTTGATCCCGGCCTTGAACGACGGGTCGAAATCCCTGCCCAGCTTCACCTTCGACCCGGGCGCGACGCGGAACGGCTCGATGAACTCGGCAAGCCGCTTGTGCTGCTTCATCGTCAGCTGTTGTCGCTTGTCCGCCATCGGTCCACGATCACTCTAGATCGACCGTCGGCCGCGGGCAATATGCTCCACTGCTCGCAGCAACCCGTCGGCAGCCTTGGTCAGCGTGTGAAGGCGGGTGCTCGTCTTACCCGGGGAACCTGTTGCAGCGAACACCCGATGACCAGCCAGGGCTGCAGGCCGACAGTTCCAGCCCCCCATCGCTTCGACTCCGGAGTGCCCTATGAGCACGTCCCCCGGTCAGGACGAGCACGCGCAGCGGCAAGCCGGCGCCCGCCGTCAGGAGATGGCCCGCCGCCGGCGCCGGCGAGTCGCGCTCGCCCGGCTCGGAGCGCTCGGGTCGCTGGTGGCGGTGATCGGTGTCGGGATCGCGCTCGTGAGCTCCTCTAGCGGCGGCGGCCACAACTCGAGCGCCAGCACCACCAGCACCAGCGGGTCGACCACGACCGCGTCCCAGAGCACCGCCACAGCGGGAACGGTGACCGTCCCACTGCTCGCCTACAACGTGATCAACAACGCCCCGCCGTCGAGCTCGCTGTCGCCCTCGCTGTATGTCCCGGCCGACGAGTTCTCAGCGCAGATGAACGCGCTCAAGGCGCAGGGCTGGCACGCCGTCACGCTCAACCAGCTCGAGGCCTACTGGACCCACGGAACCTCGCTCGGGACGGCCAAGCCGATCGTGATCACGTTCGACTCCGGCTACGCATCGCAGTACGTGAACGCGCTGCCCGTACTCAAGCAGCTCGGGTGGGTCGGAGTCGAGAACCTCAGGGTCAACGGACTGCCGCCGACCGACGGAGGGTTGAACGACACCCAGATTCGCGGTCTGATCTCCGCCGGCTGGGAGCTCGACACCGAGGGCGTCAGCCAGCCCGACCTGACTGGGCTCGGCTCGACCGAGCTCACCAGCCAGATCGCCGGCGCCAAGCAGACGTTGCATGCGCGCTACCAGGTCCCGGTCAACTGGTTCAGCTACCCGGGAGGGCACTACGACTCGACCGTCGTCGCCGCTGTCAAGGCGGCTGGGTTCATCGGCGCCACGACAACCGTCGCGGGCTGGGCGAGCCCCCAGAGCGACCGCTTCCAGCTGCCGCGGGTGCAGGTGACCGGCGGCACCAGCCCGACCAAGCTGCTCTCGCAGATCGCGGCCGCGCAGTCGACCACCTCGACGCCCTCGAGCAGTCCGTAACGCGCCGCGCTCGCCGCTAGAAGCCGAGCGGGTCCAAGTCCTCGATCGCGATCAACGTCCGCATCCGGTCGGGCCCGTCGACCTCGATCATCAGCGGCGCGAGCATCGTGTCGTTGTCGACCGCCACCCGTTCGGGGTGATCGACCAGGTGACGCAGAACGCTCGCCAGCCGCGTCCCATCGCGCGCCGCCGCGATCTCGAACACGTCGCGGGCGCGGTCGTATCTCAGTGTCAACAGGTTGAGCTCGGACGCATGGGCGATCTCTGCGTCGACCCCGCCGAGGACCTCGATCGAGACCGGCGCATTGAGAAGTTCGCGGCTGAGCGCGTCGAAGTACTCAGACCACGCCTCCGGCGCCAGCTCTCTCGTCGCTCGCATCACGCTCATGCCGGCCGTTGGGTTGAAGACGACATAGCCGGCAGCTTGGCGTGCGCAGGCGGCCGGCGCATCCGCCCAGGCAACGGCTTTGAGATGTGAAGAACTACGGACTACCGTGCCCGACGACGTCGTCGGCGGTGACCTTGCGGATCTCCGAGCTCCCGGGGCGCTCGAGCCGCGCTCGGGTCTCATCGGTCCGCGTATCGGCGTCGGGAGTCTCGAGCGTGCTGGCGTCCTGCACCGCCGTCGCGGTGCCCTCCTGATCGGGGACCAGGGTGGCGTAGGAGCGGTTGTCGGTGCGCAGCTCGTGGTCGCCGCGGCCGATCCCGTAGTGGTCGCGTAGCTTGCGCGCGGACTCAGGGGAGATGCCCTCGCGCGCATCGATCTCCGACGTCTGCCCGATGTGGTCCTTGCTGTAGGGCACCCGCAGCACTCCGTCCTCGTCCTTGAGCCGGGCGAGAGGGATCAACACGGTCCGCTTCTGGCCCAGTCCGAACGACGCCTCGACCGCGACCCAGGCCGGGAAGCCGTCGCCGTCGATCGCGTAGATCCGCTCGATCTTGCCGATCGGAACCTCCTCCTGATCGGTCACCTTCTTGCCGGGCAGGGTGCGGACGTCCTCGATCGGGGCGGTCATCGCTCTCCTTGATGCGGATACCGGGTCTGGCAATCGAGCTACCCGGTCAGGCGGCAGCCCACGCCTGCAGCCCGATCAGAGCGGGCCGTCTGCCCCTACAGCGGGCCGTCGGGCACGCGCCCCGATGCGATCGCCTCACGCTGGGCCTCGGAGAACGGCGGCTCGAACAGATCGGGATCGCTCTGGCGGCTGCGGAACAGATCGACGATGTAGTTCATCCGGTCGGCGAGCTTGGTCCAATCCTTGGCGGCGCTGCCGGTCAACGAGTCGGGCGTGCGGTCCCAGCCACTCGGGCCACGGAGGAAGCGTTCGAGCTCGGGCATCTCGATCGTGCGGAGCGTCTTCGGGAAGGCGGACCCGTTCCAGGTCGGGACATCGCGGCTGACGCGCATACGCTCGGGCCCGACCGAATAGCTGAGCAGGTGCTCGGTCACGAACCGGCGCACGGGGCGCGGCACCGAGTCGTCGATGTACGGCTCGAGGCGCTGGTGCTCGTGGAGGATCGCGTAGAGGTTGGCGCACAGCATCAGCTCGTCGCGGCGGTCCAGATCGGCTTCGCGCGCCGCCTCGAAGTAGCAGCGGTACGCCGCCCGCAGCAGATCCTGACCCTGATCCTTCGGCGGACCGGGACGCAGCTCCGCCTGGAACTCCGCGAGCCGATCGTCGGTCCGCGCGGCCGGTTCGCCGAAGGCGCAGACGAACCGTGCGGTCTGGCGTCCGATGTCGGTGAGCACCGTGACGTTGCCGCCGAAGATGTCCTTGGCGGCGCGGCCGAGGAGTGCCGAGCGGGCGCCTCTGAGCGCGACGCCGGCGCCGGCTCCGGACGCGAGCGAGACGCCGACCCGCCGCCGCGGCCGCCCGCGCGCGACAGCGGCGCCGACCCCGGCGGCGAGCGCGGTGCCGGCGTTGACGCTCGACGGAGACAGGAGCGAGAGGTCCTCCTCACGGATCGTCCTGCCGGCCTTCTTCGAGCCCCACACGGCCCAGGTGTGGAAGTTGGCGCCGCTGTCGGGGCCGGTGATCTGGTGCAGCGCGAGCGACAGTCGCTGGTGCGCGAGCGTGATCTTGAGGTTGCAGAGGATCGGGTCGTGGCCGGCCGTGGCAGCGTCGATCTGCCGATCCCACCACTGTTGGTCGCTCCAGCTCGTCAACGTCACGCCCCTAGTTGCCTGCGCGGGAAGTATCGCCGATCCCCCGGCGCGGGGACGTCGCGAGGCTATCCAGACGGAGGCTCGCTCGCGGTCGCTGCCGATCGCTCCCGACGCGCCCGCTGGGCGCGATCGTAGGACAGCTGGAACAGCTCGATCGTGCGATCGACGCCGTCCTCACCGCCGATCGATGCAGTCACCCAGCCCGAGTCGGGCAGCACGTGGTGTGGTCTCGCGCGGCCCTCCGCGATCAACTCGTCACGGAGCTGTCGTGGGAACGGCAGGTCGGCGATCCGATCGCCATGGAGGTGTCCGAGCTCGCGGCGACCGAGGCGGAACTCGACGCCGCCGAACCGGTGCGGGCCGGCCTGCACTCCCGGCCACGACGACACCGTCGCCGCGATCCGCTCTCCCGGTCGTGTCTGTTCGTCGCTCATCGGCTTCTCCCAGGTTGTTGTCGATTCGAGCGTAGGCGTCGAGCCGCCCGGTTGCCAGCGGTAATTGGTCCTAAGACCGGCGAGCGGCTCAGTTCTCGTCCGACTGCTGGCGCTGCGGGGGTGCGGGCAGTGGCGGTCGGAGCAGGCGCCTGGCAACGACGATCACGATCGCGAGCGGGAGGAGCTGGAGCGCCGGCAACCAGTCATGCGCGTGCGTGACGAGCGCCGCGCCCGCCGCGGCGCCGATCGCGGCGCTGATCAGGATCGCGAGGCTGCGGCTCTGCGCCGGCGTCCAGCGGCGGGTGATGACGACCTCGAAGATGCCCGTCATCGTGCTTGTGAGGTAGGTCGTCGACATCTGGCCGAGGCGGCGGATCGACGCGCTCTGCATCCCCATCGCCCCGGCCGCGACGGCGAGCAGGGCGATCTGCAGCCCGCGGTCTGGATGGCTCCCGCCCGCCTCCCAGGTGACCGCGAACGCGACCAGCACGACGAACTCGACCGCGAGCGCCGAGGTCACGAGGTCGGGCCAGATCGGGGGCCGCTCGAGCTCCTCCCCGGCAATCGCCGCGCCGACCACGACGCCGAGCCCGTAGCAGAGCAGCGCGACTCCGGCGAACAGCGACGCGTCACCCTGAACGGTGGTCGCGCTCACGCCGAGCAGCACGAGGTTCCCGGTGATCACACTCGCGAACACGTGGCCGAGCCGCAGGAACGCGGTCGCGTCGGTCGCGCCAGTCGTCAGTGTCAGGATCACGAGCAGCGCGTCTCGGGCGCGCTCGTGGCCTGCGGTGATCGCTTCGCCGTCTGTCATTGCCGCATCGCCCCCGGCGCGGATCCTATCCACGCCCTCGCGACCACTCACCTCCGGCGAGCGCTCGCCTCCAGCCGGGGGGCCTGACCTCCGGCGAGCGCTCCCCTCCGCCAGGGGGCCTGACCTCCGGCGAGCACCATACCTTCGGAGGTGTGTTCCGAGCCGCGGGGCTCAGAAGTCGTCGTCGGCGCGCTCGCTCGAGTGCTCGAGGTCGGGCTCGCCGGCGTCAGTCGCGCGGTCGTCGTCAGGGGCCTGTGCCGCGTCTCTGAGAACTCGCCGGGCGGCGTGCTGATCGCCGTGAGTCGCGTGCTCGACGAGCTCGCGCTTGGCCTGCTCGAACCCCTCCGACTCGCCCTGACCGGCTTCGTCGAGGGGTCGCTGTGCCTCGTCTCGATCTCGCATCGCTTGAGTGGCTACCCGGCGCCGCGGTCGCGAAACGGGCGGCGGACGCTCATCCCTGCTGGGCGGTGCGCGGATCGTGTCCGGTACGCGCGCTCCTTCGCCGTCGCGTGGCCGAGGTGGTCGCGGCACCGACTCGAGCTGCGCCACTGCGGACCGCGGTCAGCGGCCTCGCGATGCCCTCGAGTCCCCTGCGCTCGGCTTTGACGCCGAACGCGATCTCGGCGACGCCGCCGACGATCATCAGTACCGCACCGACCGCGAGCGCGAGGAACACGTCGGAGGTCTTCCCGGTCGGGATCAGCCGTCCGAACAGCTGCGGGCCGATGATTCCACCGAGCCCCGTGCCGACCGAGTAGAACACTGCGATCGCGAGCGCGCGAGTCTCCATCGGGAAGATCTCGCTGACGGTCAGATAGGCGGCGCTGACGCCCGCCGAGGCGAAGAAGAAGACGACCGACCAGCAGATCGTCAGGCTGACGGCGTCGAGCTGATGGTGGTCGAAAAGGAAGCCGGTGACGAGCAGCAGCGTGCCAGAGAGTATGTAGGTCCCGGCGATCATCGGCTTGCGGCCGACCGAGTCGAACAGCGGCCCGAGCACGATCGGGCCGGCCAGATTGCCTGCCGCGAATGCGACTAGGTAGTACGGAGCGTCCGCCGTCGCGACCCCGAAGAACGTGCTAAGCAGCGTCGCGTAGCCGAACAGGATCGCGTTGTAGAGAAACGCTTGGCCGATGAACAGCGCCAGTCCAAGAACCGTGCGCTTCGGGTAGCGCGCGACGATCGCGCGTGAGATCTCCCACAGCCCGATCGACTTGCGCTGTTTGACCGTGATCGTCTCCTCGGGCTGATCGAGCTCCGCTCCGGTCGACTCGACGACCTCCCGCTCGATCTCCCGCGTGACCCGCTCGGCCTCCTGCTCGCGACCATGAATGAACAGCCAGCGCGGGCTCTCCGGGACATGCCGACGGACGATCAGGATCGCGAGCCCGAGCACGAAGCCGAGGCCGAAGCAGACGCGCCAGTCCAGCAGCGGCGAGAAGATGTGAAGTGCGGCGACCGACAGGAGCGCTCCTGCGGCGGCCCCCGCCCAGTAGGTGCCGTTGATGATGATGTCGATGCGACCGCGGTGACGCGACGGAATCAGCTCGTCGATCGCTGAATTGATCGCGCTGTACTCGCCGCCGATCCCCATCCCGGTCACGAACCTGCAGGCGAAGAAGAACAGCGGGGTCCACGAGAACGCAGTCGCGATCGTCGCGGCCAAGTAGACGCCGAGCGTGATCATGAATAGGCGCTTGCGTCCGAACAGGTCGGTCAAGCGACCGAACAGCAGCGCGCCAACGCATGCGCCCGCGACGTACATCGAGGCCGCCCAGCCGGCGACCTCCGCCGAGGAGATGTTGATTCCGCTGCCCTTGGCCGAGATCGCGCCAGCAATCGATCCCACGATCGTGACTTCGAGCCCATCGAGGATCCAGACCGTTCCGAGCCCGATCAGGATCCGCCAGTGCCAGCGCGACCATGGCAGCCGATCCAATCGCGCCGGAATGTTCGTCTCGATCGTCGAGAGCCGCTCGCGCTGTTGCACCGCCGTAGCCACGTCAGGACGCTACCCGCCGCTGATTGCGGCCAATCCCGACTCACCGCACGAGATCGTCGAGGACCTCGAGCAGCCGGGACATCTGATCGTCGTCAGCCGCTGGAGCAGCCGCGAGGCGGCGTGATCGAAGCACGCTACCGCGAGATCATCGACGGCGACGAGGCATGATCGACGCGCCGGTTCTTGTCGCGCTGGCGAACGCCGGGCGCCCGCGCCGGCCGTCCGGCGCGCCCGCGGCCGTCCGCAAGGATCCCTTCGAGGACGCCGGCGCGGCGACGACGGCGGTGGCCGCGATGCTCGGGCGCCCTGTGCTCGAGCCTGAACTCGACGGCCTCCGCGCACTCGCTCCCGAAGCGGGGCGAATCGCCGGCAGCATCGTCCAGGGCAAGCCACCGCCCGTGCGAGCGCTCAACCGGTTCGCGATCGATTGCCCCGGACACGTCGAGCTTCGCCTGACAGCGGCTGGCACGATGCAGGCCGCCACGGTCTGGCAATCGGGGCCCGCGGCAGCGGTACTGGCCCGATTGGCGATCGAGGAGCTAGGGGGAATCGAGCCCAGTCGCCTTCGTCGCTGTGCCCGTCCCGAATGCGCCCTGATCTTCTACGACTCGAGCAGGACTGGCAGGCAGCGGTGGCACAGCGAGGCACCATGCGGTTGGAGAGAGCGCCAGCGCCGCCGTCGTCGGACGAGCGCTCCGCCCAGGGGATAGCGCTGGCCGCGAAACTACCGGTGTGGAGAACCGCGAGATCGCTGACCGCCTGGAGGCGATGGCATCACTGCTAGAGCTGGCGGAGGCGAATCCGTACTCAGCCCGCGCCTACCGGCGCGCGGCCGAGACGATCCGGGAGGCGCCGATGCCCGTCGCCGAGCTCGTCCGTCGGGGCGACGTGCGACGGCTGCGCGGAATCGGTTCCGGGATCGAGGCGCGGTTGCGCGAGCTGGTCGAGACGGGGCAGATCGCCGAGCTCGAGGAGCTCGAGCGCGAGCTCGCTCCCGACCTCGTCGGTCTCGGTCGCTACCTCGGGCTCGACGCCAGGCGGTGCGTCGAGCTCGCCCGGTCGCTGGGCGTCCGAACGGCGGCGGAGCTGCGCGAGGCCGCGGCCGACGGTCGGCTGCGGACCGTTGCCGGGATCGGGCCCAAGACCGAGGCACGGCTGCTCGAGGCGCTCGCGCGCGAGGGCACGCCGCGACCGCGCCAGGGGCTGCTGCTGGGCCGCGCCTCCGAGTTCGTCGGTGGCGTTGCGCAGGCGCTCGGCGGCACGCCCGCGGGCGACGTGCGCCGCTGGCGCGACGTCGTCGAGCAGCTGTCGGTCGTGTGCGCCGCGCCGCAGCCGGCTCCGCTGCTCCAGCGGTTCGCCGAGCTACCGCAGATCGTCATCGTGCTCGAGCGCGACGAGCGCCGGGCGGTCGGGCTGACCGTCGAAGGGGTCCCAATCGAGCTGGTCGTGGTCGAACCCGAGCGTTACGGGACCGAGCTGCTCCGCGCGACCGGCTCCGCCGCGTATGTGGCCGCGCTCGAGCCACTGCCCGACGCTTCCGAGGAGATCGCGGTGTACGACGCGCTGAAGTTGCCCTGGTGTCCACCCGAGCTCCGCGAGCAGCCGTTCACGGGCGAGCCGCCGGTCCTCGTCGAGCGCGAGCAGATCCGCGGCGACCTGCACTGTCACAGCACTTGGTCAGACGGACGCGCGACGATCGAGGAGATGGCCACGGCTGCGATCCAGCGCGGCTATGAGTATCTGGCGATCTGCGATCACACGCCCGCGGTCGGTGCCGTGCGGGGACTCACTGCCGACGATGTCCGCCGCCAAAGTGAGGAGATCGCCGCCGCCAATCAGCTGCTGGCGCCGCCGTTCCGCGTGTTGCGCGGGATCGAGTGCGACATCCTCCCCGACGGTCGGCTCGACCTGCCCGACGACGTGCTCGCCGAGCTCGACTGGGTCCAGGCAAGCGTCCACGGGGGGCAGCGGATGCCACGCCGGGCGATGACCGACCGCGTCGAGGAGGCGCTTCGAAACCCCTACGTCCGGTGCCTCAGTCACCCGAAGGGTCGCTACATCAACCGCCGGCCCGAGAACGCCCTCGACCTCGACCGCGTGTTCGAGGTCGCGCTCGAGCATCGGGTTGCGCTCGAGGTCAACGGCCTCCCGCTCCGTCTCGACCTCAGCGGCGAGCACGTCCACGAGGCGCTCGCCGCCGGCGTCCAGATCGTGTGCTCGACCGACGCGCACTCGGTCCGCGGGCTCGAGAACATGATGCTGTCGGTCGCGACCGCGCGCCGCGGTTGGGCAACCGCTGTCGATGTCCTCAACACGCGGCCATGGTCGGAGCTGGCCACCAAGCGCTGAGGGTGTCGGCTTGAGCGTGCTCGTCCTGGCCTGAGGGCGGGCGTTGGCCGCGCTGTCAGATTGTCGCGAGTCGCCGCTCGAACAGCCGGCGCTCGGCGTCGTCGTCGCTGAGTGCGACCGCGCGGCGGTACTCCTCGCGAGCCTCGGCCGTCCGGCCGAGGCGCCGCAGCAGCTCGCCGCGGGCCGAGTGCAGGTATCGGTAGGCGGGCAGCTCGAGCGCGTCGAGCAGCTCGAGGCCGGCGGCCGGCCCGTCCGCCTCGCCGACGGCGACCGCTCGGTTCAGCGCGACGACGGGCGAGCGGTCGAGCGCCGCTAGCTCTCCGTACAGCGCGGCGATCTGCGGCCAGTCGCGCTCTCGCTCCAGGTGCAGGGAGGCGATCGCCGCCTGGACCACGTAACGGCCGGCCGACCGGCTCCGGGGTTGCTCGGCGGTGAACGGTTCCGGATCGTGAGCGGGCCACCCTGGAGTGCACATCGCCAGGGCCCGATCGAGCTCCTGCCTGCCGCGTTCGATCTCGTCGCGGTCCCACAGCGATCGGTCCTGGTCGGCGAGCAACACCAGCTCACCGTCACGGACGCGCGCCGCTCGGCGCGAGTCGTTCAGCAGCATCAGCGCGAGCAGCCCGTGGACCTCGGCCTCATCCGGCATCAGCTCGGCCAGCGCGAACCCGAGCCGGATCGCCTCGCGGCTCAGCCCGCCGCGCGCGGGGGGCGTCGAGTAACCGGTGTTGAAAATCAGATAGACGACGGCCAGCACCGCCGTCAGCCGGTCGGGTAACTGCGCCCCGTCAGGCACCCTGAACGGGATCGCCGCTGCCTTGATCTTGCGTTTCGCGCGGACGAGTCGCTGCGCCATCGTCGGCTCGGCGACGAGAAACGCGCTGGCGATCTCGCCCGTGCTCAGTCCGCCGAGAGTCCGTAGGGTCAGTGCCACCTGCGCCTCCAGCGCCAGCGCCGGATGGCAGCAGGTGAAGATCAGCTCGAGCCGCTCGTCGGCGAACTCGGGCTCTCCGACGTTCGGGTGCGGATGACTGTCGTCCACCTGCGTCAGCTCCTCGGCCTCGAGCTCGCGAGTCTTCGCGGCGAGCGTCCGCTCCCGGCGGATCCGGTCGATCGCGCGGCGCCGGGCAGTCGTAATCAGCCAGGCGCTCGGGTTATCGGGGACCCCGTCCAGCGGCCACCGCTCGGCGGCGATCGCAAACGCCTCCTGCGCGGCCTCCTCGGCGCGCTCAAAGTCGCCGAGGAGGCCGATAAGGGTCGCCAGGACCCGGCCCCAGTGGTCGCGGAATGCCTGCTCGAGTGGCGGCTCTACGACGACCAATCCATCACCGGCCGGATCTCGACGCTGCCGCCGGCCTCGAGCGCCGGCACCTTCTTGGCAACCTCGATCGCGGCGTCAAGGTCGTCCGCCTCGAGTGTGAAGAAGCCGTCGAGCGCCTCCTTCGTCTCGACATACGGCCCGTCCGTGATCAGCATCTCACCGCCCGCGCCGCGGACGGTCGTCGCCGTCTCGGGGGGCTGCAGGCCGAGTCCCGGCGTCACCCCCGGCGTTTGGTTGAGCTCGCCCCAGGCGGCCTGGATGCCGGCCTGCTCTTCGGCCGGAAGTGTCCGCCAGTCGCGGGCGGCGGGTCCCAGATTGATCAGCACCATGTATTGCATCGGCGTCCTTTCGGTAGTGGATGTTTGCCGATAGACGATTGAGCCGGGATCAAATCGACAGGTCGCTGAGATTTCTTCGCTCGAAGGGGATCACCGGATCTCGAGCTCGCTGTCTCGTCGTGGGACGATCAGTTCTACCCCGGGATCAAGGGGTGGCCAGCTTCGGCGACTCCGACTACTGGTTCATGACTCCTGCCCGAGCAAGCGCGGGAATGTCGGGACGCCCGTCCGCATCAGGACGGCTCCGAGGAAGCAGGGGACGATCACAGTCAGGTAGGCGAGCTGCACTCCGGCTGTCTGCTCGATAGCTCCCGCTGTCAGCGGCGCCAGCACGAAGCCGGCCGCCCACGCCATGTTCATCAGCCCCAGGGCGACCCCGGCCCCGATCGTGTGGCGCGCCGCGGTCGCGGACACGAATGGGAACGCGGTTACAGCCAGCGCCGCGCGAGGCGCCATTGACATCGCGATCGCGGCCGAGATCGGTGCCAAGCTGAGCACGAACATCGCTGGGAGCAACGTCAGCCCGAGGACGAGCACGCAGCCCGCGAGCCACCGGTAAGCCGTCACCGGATCGCCGAATCTGACGAACGCGACACTGACGGCGATGTAGACGGCGGCCGACACCGACAGGGCCAGGCCGATCGTGCTCGCCCCGTAGCCAAGGTGGTGTAGCTGGAGAGGTACGAGCAGCTGCACGGCACCTCCTGCGACGCCGACGAGGAAGATCGCGCACATGCCAGACGACAGCACCGAGGTTCCCGATAGCGAGGCGGCGAGCCCGGGCCTTGGTGCCTGGTGAACCCGGGTCAGCCGCGGCTGCCGGGCAAGCAGCGCAGCCAGCACGGCGGCGGCAAGGGCCGCGACGGCGAACGGGCTGCCGAGCCCAACCTGGTCAGCCAACAGCCCTCCGGTCGCAGGGCCGGCGAGGCTGCCGACCGCGCCCCAGGCAGCGAGCGATCCAAGGCGGGAGTCGCCTGGCCGCTCCGTCGAGCGGGCCATCCATGCCATCGCCGCGGTGACGACCACGGCGTAGGCCCCGCTGAACACCAGGCGCCCGGCGACAAACGCCGCGCATGACGGGAGCGCCTGGACCAGGGTCGAGGCTGCCATCACGAGCGTTCCGCTGACCGCGAGGGCTCGCACGCCGAGCCTGTCGGCGAACAGTCCGGCAGGCAGCGCCAGCGTCATCGTCGCCAGCGCAGGCGCAGCGAGCAGCGCGGCGGCCGCCACCGGCGACAGCCCGTAGTTGCTGCTCAGCCGGGGGAACAGTGGGACGACCTGGCTCTGGGCGACTGCCGCGAAGAACGACAGCGCGCACAGGAGCCGCGCGAGCCGCGGATATGACGCAACCGGCTCGCGCGCGTTCGTTTGTCTGCGTAGAAATGCCAGATCCCGCACTGCATTCAGGATATGATCGTCAGACCCGTTCATATCGTGAAAGCTTGATGCCTAAACAATCGAGCAGTTCGATCACAGGCCCGCTCGAGATCCGCGGGCTGGAGGCTCTTGTCGCGGTCGCCGACACCGGTTCGTTTCGCGCGGCGGCGGCGCAGCTCGGCTACACGCAATCGGCGGTCTCCCACCAGATCGCCGAGCTCGAGCGGGGTCTCGGTGCGAAGCTGTTCGAGCGTCCAGGCGGGCGCGCGAGGGTTTCGCTCACGCCGGCCGGCGACGCGGCCTATTCCGGCGCCAGGAGAGCGATCCGGGAGTTGGGCTCGCTCCGAGCAAGCGTCCAGGCGGCGGAGAGCGGCACGCACGCAATCCTGCGCGTCGCGGTCTTCGGGAGTGCCGCGGCTGAGCTCTTGCCGACCGCCCTGCAGGTGATTCGCGAACGATTCCCCGGCATGGAGGTCGTGCTCAGCGATACATCCGAAGATCCGCGACTCGCCGATTGGCTGGCGGATGGAAGACTCGACCTCGCGCTTGCGATCAACCGCGAACCCGACGACCGACTCGAACTGATCCATCTGTTCGAGGATCCGTGGGTGATCCTCACCCGCCGGGACAGCGAGCTCGCTCGAGCCGAGCACGTCAGCTTCGAAATGCTCGACGCTCGTGACATCGTCAGCTGGCCGTCGAGGTCAGAGATGCAGCGCCAGCTCGAGGCAGCCTGGCGACGACGGGGCATCGCTCCGCACGTCGTTTACCGCAGCGATGACAACCTGGTGATCCAGCGATTGGTGGCGATGGGACTCGGGCACGCGTTGATGGGTCGAATGGCCGCTCGCCGCGCGATCGACCCCGCGCTTACGTGGCTCGAGCCACCCGACATCCTCAGCCCGCGGGCGGTCCAACTCTGTCACCCGCGCGGCCGCGAGTTGCCCGACGCCGCAAAGGCGCTGAGCCGGGCGCTGCGCTCCGAGTTTGAACGGTGAGCCGGGTCGACGGTTCTCAGGTCGCGCCTGAGTAGCCGCCATCGACCGGTATCACCGTTCCGGTGACGTACGCTCCCGCCCGCGAGGCGAGGAACAGCGCGACCCCCGCCATGTCGTCGGGGCGGCCGATTCGACCGAGCGGCACTGCGCCCTCGACCCGCGCACGCCCCGCCGGGTCATCGAGTTCGAAGGCCAACAGCTGCGTATCGAACGGCCCGGGGGCAACCGCGTTCACGGTGATCGCATCGCCGGCGAGCTGCTTGGCCAGCTGGCGCGTCAGCATGTGCACCGCTGCCTTGCTGGCCGTGTAGGGGAAATTCCCGACCTTCTGGGGCCGCAGCCCGTCGACCGAGCCGATGTTCACGATTCGCGCGGGGTCATCGGTGCTCGCAACCGAACGCAGGGCGGGCAGCAGTGCAACCGTCAGCCAGAAGACCGCCTTCAGATTCGTGTCGAGCACCATGTCCCATCCGTGGTCCGGATACGTCTCGAGTGGCGCCAGGAGATCGGTGCCCGCGTTGTTGACGAGGATGTGGAGCTGCTGTCCGAAAGCTGCGGTCACTTCAGCTGCGAGAGCACGCGCGCCCTCCGGGGTCGAGATGTCTGCCGGAATCGCCCGCGCGCTCCCGTGCGCCGAAAGCTCGGTCGCCGCACGAGCACAGGCATCGGCAGAGCGCGATGAGATCACGACCTCAGCCCCGGCCTCGACGAGGCCGCGCGCAATCATCAGGCCGATCCCCCTCGACCCACCGGTCACGAGGGCCTTCTTGCCGCGGGCAGAGAACAGTTCTGCTGGAGAGCTCACGCCCATTGCGCCAGATGTTCGATGCTCGGCACGGCCGCCGTAACTGTCGTCCCGGATAGAGATGGCTGTCGAATTAGGCGGCCGGAGGATTGCGCGTCGGCGCTCTGCGCGCGAGCGCGATCGGCCGCTCAGGCGATCGGCGCGCGGGCGGAGGTCCTGCGGAACCCCGACTGGAGCGGAACCCCGACTGGGTCGCTCTCGCGTCGGAAGCGCGCTGACAGCTACTTGACTCTTAGCGTCGTCTTGCCCCCGTTGTAGCCGGACTTGGTTGCGGCGCACACGTGCCTGCCTGTCGCTGCCCCCTTGCTGAAGTGGAGCTTGACGTGGCCGGAGGTCGTCGTCTGTCCGTGCTTGCCCAAACACGACACCTTGCTTCCAGGCACCGGCTGGCCCGCGTCGGTCACCGTAAAGGTGACTGTCGCTGCCTTCTTGTGGCTGAATTTGGCCGGACTCGCCTTCAGCGACAGTCCGGGGAGGATCTGTGTCTGCAGCAGCTCTGCGGGATAGCTCGTCCCAGTCTGGATCTGGGCGTTGATGACGACGTCCAAGCGCCCCGAGCTGCCCTGCGACTGGATGTCGTAGAACCCCGTCGTGTGGGCCGGCGGCTTGATCGTCCTGACAGCTCCGAAAGAGGTCGCGGACGTGTTCGTGCGAACCGCATGGAGGACGTTCTTGGCGGCGTTGTACCAGACAACGGCCAGCCGGCCTCCGGGTTCAGCGGTGAGAGCCACCCGAGCGCTGCTGGTGCTGTTTGAGCCGGGCACGACCCTGGCCTTCGAGGAGCCGATGTTCCACAGGTCGATGTGGGCGCACGGCTGGCTCGAGTTGGCCACGCAGTAAGCCATGTACACCCCACCGCCGGCGCGTGCCGCCAACGCGACGGGCTCGAGGGGCTGGTTGTTATGGGCGGCGGTGGCCGCGGAAGCGGGTGCCTCCAGCAGCGGACCCACGGTCGGAAGGATCTTGGCTACGAAGTAGCCAGTTTTCGCGAACGCCTGGAATGTGGCCACCCACACCGAACCGTCCTGCGCGGTCACGATCGCAGGATTCGATGGGGAGTTGCCCGAGGCGACCGGGACCGTGCCATCAAGGGTCGAAGCAGGGCAGCTCGAATCCACCCCGATGTGGAACAGACCACCCCCGGCGAAAGTGCTCACCGGTGTCGTACCGTCGGACTCTACGGTGGCCGCCACATTACCCACGCCGGCGGTGTGCGCGTCCAGCGATCCGTTCACCAGGTTCCACGTGGTCCCATCCGCGCTGGTGGCCGTAAACACCGAGGCGTCGACGTAGCAGCCGCTGCTTCCCTTGCTGCCCTCGAAGATCAGGCGGAGCCCAGAGCCGTCGCGTACGAGCTGCGGATCCGGCTCTAGGCTGCTCCAGCCCGAGAGCGCGGTGCCCGTCGCAAGGAGCTTGCCCGCGAGCGAGATCGTGGACGTGCCATAGGAGTGCGTCCCGTTGCTCGCCGGCCTATTCAGCCATACGAGGTGGAGCTTGCCGTCGGCCGTTCTCAGCATGCCAGCCGTGTCACCCCCGCTGTCCAGCGTGGCGATCTTGGTCCACGTGCCCGGGCCGCCCGCCCAACTGGAGCCCGGAAACGCCAGTACCGCGAGCAGCGCCACGAGCCCGACACCACCCGCACCAACACGACGGCGTGCCCGCTCGCGCCTCCTTGCCCAGCGTTCACCCACGATGGCCGTGATCAGAAACCCCCGGTGTGACGACTTCATCGCGTTCCTTTCAGATCAGCTGGTTTGCACTCCCCACGGCGAGCGCGCTGTATCGAGGATCCGCTCGAAGGGTCTGGGACCCGGTTATCGAGGCTCGCTTCTCGCTCTCGTGAACGTCGGGCCAAGGCACTCTGCAACGTACTCGCTGCCTCGTCTGGGGACACTGCGGCCAACATTAGCTGTCGGATCGGCTCTGCGAAAGAGGGAAAGCCAACGCCTCACTGCAGCGATCAGCCGCCCTACTCGTCGCAAGCGCCGCAGCGGGGCGTCATCGAGCGAGTCACGATCGCCTTCCTCGATCACTACCTGAAACGGACCCCTGGATCTATGCAGCGCCTGCTGATCGCCCGCAGGATGCCGCATGTCGCGACGCTCACCGCCGACCAGTAACGCATGACGTGGGTTAGCAGACTCTCATCCGCTGTTTAGCCATCGCTACACGGCCCGTCGGAAGCTGCAGCAGTAATCGGTCGCGGCGCCGGATGAGAGGCGGTCGCTGATCGGCTGTGCCCTCAGCGGGATGACACCTCCGGAAGCAAAGCCCGCCAAGTGGGCTCGCCCCCTCCTGTCGCTGCTACTGGTTGCGGCGGCAATCGTTGCTGCGTTGCTAGTCATTCCGTCGAAGCGCTCGGGCGCGCGGACTGTGACGCTCGCGTTGACGGCGCCGTCCGGAACGCCCGTTGTGAGCGTCGAGGATGCCCTGCCGGTGCGGCCGATCGCGTCCGGGTTCGTCGGCCTGTCGATTGAGTACTCGGCGTTGCCGGCTTACGCCGGCAGGAGCCCAGGTGGTCTGGACCCTGTGTTCGTTCAGCTGATTCGCAACCTGACGCCGAGCCAGGCGCCGGTCTTGAGGATCGGAGGCGACAGCACCGACCGTTCGTGGGTGGTGATACCCGGGATGCCCCGGCCTCCGGGCATCAAATACACGATCGGACAGGCGTGGCTGCGGCTGGCCGGCGGGCTGACCCGGGCGCTTCACGCACGCATGATCTTGGGAATAAACCTGGAGGCGGACAGCACCAAACTGGCCGTGGGGGAGGCGCGAGCGCTGATCGCCGCGGTTGGACGGTCATCGGTGGAGGCGATCGAGATCGGCAACGAGCCCGAGCTGTATGGAAGCTTCAGTTGGTACAGGGCCCCCGACGGGATCGGGTTCCCCGGCCGTCCGGCGCACTACGACTTCCCCTCGTATAGCGCCGACTATGCGAACTTTGCCAAGTCGCTACCGGTGGTCCCTCTCGCCGGCCCGGCTACTGGCTCTGTGTCATGGATGGGGCAGCTGCAGCGGTTTGTGACGGCGACGCCCCGGTTAGGGCTCGTGACCGTGCATCGGTACCCGCTGGACAGATGCTTCACCCCCGTCACGTCGAACATGTACCCGACGATCGGCCACCTGCTCGCGAGTGCAAGCTCGGCAGGACTCGCCGGCACTGTTGCCCGGGACGTCGTGATCGCGCACGCGCGCGGTCTGCTGCTGCGGGTCGACGAGCTCAACTCGGTCTCTTGCGAGGGCAAACGCGGCGTAAGCAATACCTTCGCTTCATCCTTGTGGGTTCTCGACACGCTGTTTCAGCTGGCACGGGTCGGGGTCGACGGCGTCAACATCCACACCCTTCCCGGCTCGCAATATCAACCGTTCGAGCTAACGCGTACGAACGGCACCTGGCGCGGCCGGGTCGAACCCGAGTACTACGGCATGCTGATGTTCAGCGAGGCGGCACCTGCTGGATCGCGACTGCTGGCGCTCTCGGGGTCACCCGGCGGCCAGATCAGAACCTGGGCGACTCGGGCCCCAGATGGGCGGACTCGGGTTGTGTTGATCAACGATTACGCCCGCCGGTCCCGATTTGTTGCGGTCCGGGTCGCAGCGATGTCGCGCACGGCAGCCCTGTCGCGGCTGTCGGCGCCCTCGATCGCCACGACTCGCCACGTGACGATCGGAGGTCAGAGCTTCGGCCCGAGCACGACCACCGGCCTGCTCCGAGGTCAGCCGCGCCAGATCGCTGTCGTCCCGGTTGCGGGCACATACGCGGTCAGGCTGCCGCCCGCCACCGCAGCGATGCTGACGTTCACGCCGGCGCGCTGATCGACATAGCGTCGTTCAAGCCCTGTCGGTCTGCGGAGCAGCCCGATGCCCTGCGATTACGTAGACGGCACGCGACTCGCCTTTGACCCGGCCTGTTTGAGAGGAGCAGGAGCAGGTGCTGCTCGACCGGCTATGAGATCCGGACGGCAGGGCTGAGCTTCCGGATCGCTTCGCGGGCGACCAGGCGGTCGTCGAACGCCTCCCCATCTCCCGAAGGGTCGGTGATCAGACGCGGCATCGCGCCACGGCCGAGAATCGCGACGACATCTCCGGGGCGCGCGGCGGCGATCGCGGTTTCGATCGCCGCGCGACGCCTCGGGATCAGCTCCACAGCGCGGTTCCCGGTTGAGCGGGCGCCTGCGACGACGGGCCCTGCGGTCACGGTCAGGGGGTCGCCGCGCTGGTTGCCCTCGGTCACGATCACGCGATCGGCCAGCCGACCGGCGGCAACTCCCATCGGCCGGCGGACCCCACCGGTGTGGATTCCGCTTGCCGAGACGACCGTGTGCAGGCGGGAAGACTGACGTCGCGCGACGATCGCGCGCAACGCTTGCAACACGGCGAGCACCGCGTCGGGCGAATGCGCGAAATCGACGATCACATCGAATGGCTGTCCCTCGTCGACCACTTCCCACCGTCCCGGCACGCCCGGCATTTGCTCGAGCGCGGCGGCAATCGCCTCGAGCTGGATGCCGAGACCGTGGCAGAGCGCAAACGCAGCCAGGGCGTTGCTCGCGTTGTGGGCTCCAGGCAGCCGTGTGTTCAGCCGCAGGTGCCCGGCCGGCGTCTGCGCCTCCAGCCATGCCGACGAGACGGTCCATTCGCAGTCGAGTAACCGAAACTCGGCGTCCCGACTGTGACCGAACCGAATCACGGTGCTCTCGCCACGGTCGATCTCGGCGGCCAGGCTTCGACACCGCCGGTCATCGGCGTTCAGCACGGCAATCGGGACCGCCCGCGACCCTCGCACGAACAGCCTGCGCTTGACCGCAGCGTAGGCAGCGAGCGAGCGATGCCGAACAAGGTGGTCAAGTCCGACACCCGTCAGCACGGCTGCGTCGGGGAGCAGCTCGGAGCAACCCTCGAGCTGATAGCTCGATACCTCACACACGACCAATCCGGAGCGATCCGAGGGGACGGCGGACAGCGGTGGGCCAAACGACGTGTTGCCGGCGAGGATCGGATCCAGCCCCGCGAGCTCAGCCGCTGATCTGACCAGGGCGCACACCGTCGACTTGCCGTTCGTGCCGGTCACCGCCGCGATCGGGGCCGGTACCAGCCGCCACGCGAGCTCGAGCTCGTCGATGATCGGGAGCCCAAGTTTCGCGGCACGCTCCAGAACCGGAATCTCGAACGGAACGCCAGGGCTCTTCACAATGCAACGGCAGCCAGGAGACCTCGCGAGCGCTTCCAAGCCGTCGCTGTGGGTCCAGATCCCGACTCCACGCGCTCGAAGTCGACCCAGCTCAGCCGCCCGCGAGCGTGGGTTGCCGGTGTCGCATGCGCGCACCGACGATGGCCCGAACCGCTCGGCAAGGGCGCCGGCTGCGGCGATGCCGGCCACGCCGAGCCCGACAACGAGATACGGCCCCGGGGGGACTGGAGGGCGACCTCGGGCCGATCCGCGCGCGAACGGATCAGCCACGCTCAGCCTGACGGCGTCCGCGTAGCCAGTCCAGAGGTCGCGCGAGCAGGTACGCAAGGCGGTACCTTCGCGTACCGCGCAGCTCGCGAAGCGATCGCTCGAGCGTCGCAATCTGCGTGTGCGCCGCGGCGAGCTGCGCACCGAGTTGCTCGGTCTCCGATCTCAGCCGACTGGCTTCCAGCAGCGCTCCCGTGCAGCGGACGTACGCCTGGCGCTCACGCCGCACCAGGTGGGAGAGCTCCTCGTTCGGCGTACGCTCGAACGACTGCGGGGAACCGAGGCGGTGGGCGAGGCTGACGAGCTCGATCGCGTGCTCCCGCGCCTCATGGTGGGAGAACACGAGGTCGCGGTTCGCCTCACCCATGCTCGGCTCCCAGCGGGCAAGGTCACTCGTCAGACGTGGTGCGTCGATCATCAGCTGGCTGTCGGACAATCCGGCGAATCCGTCGGCCTCCATCGCGGGATAACGATCTGGTGTCACCCAGCCATCGCCGCCCACCACGCCATATATGTACACCGCCCGACCGGCCGCCATCCCCTCGAGGACACTTCGGCCTAGCGCGATCACGAGGTCGGCGTTCGCGATCGCATGCTCAGGCGTGGCCGTAGTGGATGTTGTCGTACCGACCCACGACAGACCGATCGCGTTCGCGCGACAGGCACTCTCGATCAGCTCCGCTCGCGGACCCCTGACGTAGTTACTCAGCACCAACGCTCGCCGCGCCAGCGGCCGCGGCGGCCCGATGTTCCGAAAGCGCGCGGTGTCGATCGGCTGACGGAGTCGGACGATCGGAGCATGCCATCCGCGCGCCTCGATCGCACGGCGAACCCGGTCGTTGAGCACGATCACCGCGTTGCACCGGCCGGCAAGCTGCGGTGGGGACTGCAGCGCATGGTCGCAAGAATGAGCGACGAACAGGCGCACCGCATCGCGATAGCGTGGGGCGAGCTCGTGGCACGTCGCGGCATCTCCCGACACCACAAGGTCGCAGGCCGGCGGAAGGGCGTCGATGCCGAGCACCCGCACGCCCTCCTCGTGGGCGAACTCAGCGATCGCCCCCCGGTTGGGAGCGTAGATCGCAACGTCGTGTCCGAGGGCATCGAGCTGCTGCGCCACCGTCAGCGTGTAGGTCTCCGTGCCCCCAAACCCGTCGAAGTTCTCAGAACTGAGCACTATCCGCATCGGCCGCCCCGGCCGAGTCTACTTGAGGCCTGCGCTCCGGAGGCCCGGCTCACCTGCTCGTCGCGCGTCAGTCATTCGCCTCGCATGCGACCCGCGTCGTTATGCCGTCCAGCACGCACTTCAGGCCGCGCGCTGTTCGCCCCCCTCGCCGTCCACCTCTACCGATGCAAAGCGCTGCTCTAGCCTCCTTGCCTTCACCGGCGGGCGCGCGAGGCGTTCCTCGGCGCGCGGGCTGGCGGGCGGCGCGTTCCGTGGCGCGCGGTCATGGCGCGGAGCTAGTCGCTGTGCTTCTGGGCAGGTCGGGACCCGCGCTGGGCAAGTCGTCCGAACCTCTGCATGGCACCAGGCACCCGTCTCGCCAGTCTGACGGTGAGACGGTCGGCGCCGGTCATGAACTCGCTAGGCGGCGCAACCCGCGGTCGCTCGTCCTTGGAATCCGTACTGACCGCGTAGAGGCGCCATGAGCCGGGCACGCCTTTGAGCTCGTGTTCTCCCTGGTCTGAGAACTGAAGGCCTGACCCCACTACAAGATCGACGACGGTCTGTGACACCAGGATCTGCCCGGCTTCGGCACGCGCGCTGACACGCGCGCCGATATGTACGGCCATGCCGCCGAGGTCGTCACCGAGCACCTCGCACTCGCCGGTGTGAACGCCGGCCCGCAGCGGGAGGCCGAGTTCGCCGACGCCGCTCATCAGCGCCTGTGCGCAGGCAATCGCCTTGGCCGGGCCGGTGAACACGGCGAGGATGCCGTCGCCAAGCGACTTCACCACCCGCCCGCCGGCGTTCGGTACCTCCTCGCGCACCAACTCCTCGTGCCGCTCGAGCAGGCGGCGCCAAGCCGCATCACCGACGTCTGCCGCGCGCCGGGTGGAGCCCACGATGTCGGTGAACAGGATCGTGGCCAGAACGCGATCGGGCTCAGGTGTGGCACGTGAGCCGGTCAGGAGTTGCTCGATCTCGCCGACGATCACGTCTGCATCCTCGGTCCAGATCGCATGATCTGTTCCCGAGAGCTCGATCATGCGAGCGTGTGGGATCCGGTCGGCGAGCAGACGGCCGTGTGCTATTGGCACAAGATCACCTCGCCGGTGCATGACGATCGTGGGAGCTGAGATCGCGCCGAGAGCCGGGCGCACGTCGATCCTCAGGAGCGCGTCTATCAGACCACGAGCCATCCCGGGCGATACTGCGGAGCGTTCCACGGCCCCAAACAAGCGACGAACGGTCGGCGTCGCGATACTGGGCACGATCCAGTCGGCGGTCCGGCCCTCCCCCCAGTGATCGAGGCAGTCGTCAAGCCGCGCAACGAGGTTGGCCGTCTCGCCCGGACGGCCACCGAAGATCGCGAGCTCGTCGTCGTCTGGGTGTCCCGTGGCGAGCGACCCGTAGATGATGAGTGCGTCGGTGCGCTCCGGATAGGTCGCGGCGAACAGCGCAGCGACGGGCCCTGCCTCGGACTCACCCAGCATCGCGGCGCGTTCGATCCCAGCGGCCTCCATTACGACGCGCACGTCCTCCACCCGCTCCTCCAACGTCGCAACGTGTGGGATCGGATCCGAGACGCCGGTGCCTGCCTTGTCGTAGACCACCAGCCGGCAGAACCCCGCCACCCGCTCGTACATGCGAGCCAGCGCCGCGTCCGTCCAACCGAGGTCCAGATGAGACATCCACCCCCACGACCACACGAGCGTCGCAGGCCCGCTGCCCAACACCTGGTAGCCGATGCTCACGCCATCCGTGCGCTGCGCGTAGCGAGTCTCAGGAACAGCCATCGCCGCACCAACCTACCCCAGGATCAAGAACGCCCAAGAGCGATGGCTGCGAACGCTGCACGATTGCGTATGCCGCACGATTGCGTACGCCGCTGAAGGGCCGCTTGTTATCGGGGCTCGAGGTGGGAGACAATCGCCGCGTGACGTTGGTGATGCCCGAGACGCGGTACGCGAGGACGGCTGACGGTGTGCACATCGCATATCAGGAAGTCGGGTCGGGACCGTTTGACCTGATCTTCGCGAACTCGTGGGCGTCGCACATCGAGTTCTCGTGGAGCAGACCAGCGGTCGTGCGGTTCTACGAGCATCTGTCGTCGTTCTGTCGGCTGATCTTGTTCGACAAGCGCGGCACCGGCCTGTCTGATCCCGTCTTGAATGTCCCGACGATCGAGGATCGGATGGATGACATGCGGGCGGTGATGGATGCGGTCGGTTCGCAGAGTGTCGCGCTGCTCGGTACCTCGGAAGGCGCGGCCACGTGCGTGGTGTTCGCCGCGACGCACCCCGAGCGTACGACGGCGATGGTGCTGTTCAGCCCGTTCATCATCGGCTTGGCGGATGACGAGTGCCCGTGGGCATGGACCGCGGACTTCTGGGAGCTGCTGAGCACGGCGATGGAGAACACCTGGGGAACGCCCGACGGCAGTGGCGTGGAGTTCTGCACCCCGAGTCTGATCGGCGATGAGTCGGCCAGGGAGTGGTACGCCCACTACTGGCGCTCGGCGGCCAGCCCGGGCTCGGCTCTAGCTCTGTTGCGGGTCAACACGCAGATCGACATACGACCGGTGCTCTTCACCGTCCGGGTCCCAACGCTGGTGCTTCACCGAACCGACGAAGTGTGGGTCAACGTCAATTACGGCCGGTACACGGCCGCGAAGATTCCTGGCGCGACGCTGACAGAACTGGCCGGCACAGATCACTACCCGTGGGAGCAGAACTCCGACGCGGTGGTCGGGGAAATCGAGGAGTTCCTGACCGGCGCTCGGACCCAGCGGGAGACCGATCGGGTGCTCGCGACGGTGATGTTCACCGACATCGTCAAATCGACCGAGCAGGCCAGCGCACTTGGCGATCAAGCATGGCGGGAGGTCTTGGACGCTCACGACGAGATGGTCAGACGCCAACTCGCCCGCTTTGGAGGGCGTGAGGTGAAGACGACCGGAGATGGGTTCCTTGCCACCTTTGACGGCCCCGCCCGCGGCATCCGATGCGCGCTTGCCATCCGTGACGGCGCACACCGACTCGCGATCGCCGTTCGGGCCGGGCTGCACACGGGCGAGTTGGAGCTGCGAGGCGACGATGTCGGCGGCATCGCGGTGCACATCGGTAACAGGGTTGCGTCCTCGGCGGAATCCGACGAGGTGCTCGTGTCCTCCACGGTCAAGGACCTCGTGGCCGGATCCGGCATCGAATTCGCGGATCGCGGCGAACGTCAGCTCAAGGGGGTACCGGGCACCTGGCGGCTGTTTCACGTCCTCGTCTGACGTCGGCCGCGCCAACCGCCGTTGCCTATCCGCGCCTAACGGTGTAGCTGACAATCTGGGTGGTCTTGAGGTCGTCGAGGCTGATGGCGATCACCTCGAAGTGATGCGCGCCCGTCGTTGAAGTGTTGATCCGGCCGCCTGGGCGGCCGCCCACGGCCGCCTTGCAGGAGGCGATGCGTACGAAGGCCCGCAATAGCACCACGGTCACCCTGGTGGGCGCCAGCGCCGGGCAGGGGTCGGCGGGGTGCGAGGGTCATCGTCCTGCTCTCGCGCATGTCTCGGCGGCCCTGAGCTGCTGAGCCGGACCGGCACGACCCGCGGCTGACCGGGCGCCACCAGCCCACGACTGTCGTCAAGAGTTCCATAGGGCGATCAGATCTATGACGGTAGGGCGATCAGATCTATGACGGCCAAGGACGCTCTCGATCGCTTCCAGGTGCCCTATGCGTAATCCGTCGAACCAATACCCGGCGTAGTCGGCCGAGACGGACCATCATGCTCCGTATGACTGAAGATGACTTCACCTACCGTTCTGGCACCGGGCCCGCGGGCATCAACCTCCCCAGACGGGCTCGCAATGCCCGCTGGGACGAGCGCCCGCGCCTGCGCCATGAGGCGGCGGCCGTAGAGGCCGAGATCCGTCGCTTGAGATCGACGGGCTGGCCGACGAGCCCATGCGTCTCCACTCGACAGGCAGATGCCTGACGGCGCCGCCCAAACGTCCTCAACCGCCCGCAGGCGATCACCGCGCAGACGACTGCCATCGCGCCGCCCGGCCGAGCTCACCATCACCTGGACCGCCCTCGATCTCGCGGTCGCCGCGGACCTTGAGCGAGAGATCGTCCTCGCATGCGACCGGCATCCGCGGCGGCTGATGCTCAACCTTGTTGATGTGGAGTTCATGGATGCCAGCGGCCTGCACGCGCTGGAGCGGGCGCGCGAGCGGCTGCGCGCCCGGGGGACACGGCTGACGCTGCGTGGTCTCGGTCCGCAACCACGCAGACTCATGCAGCTGGTTGCGATGACCGATGCGTTTGACGTCGACGGCGGCTAAGAAGCAGCGTCCGGCGTCGGGATCGCATCTCCCCGGAGTGCCTGCGCGCGCGCCCGCATGTCGCGGAGCTCGACCGGAGGGTCTCCACGCAGCAACCACGTCCGATCCTGGCGGCGCACGAGCTCATCGCGCTTGGCGAGTGCCGAGAGATGCGCCGATGCGGAGGGGCGTTGACTGCCGATCAACTCGGCCACGTCCCCATGGGTGAGGCGAACGGGGACGACGGTTCCCTCTCTGGTCACGCGACCAAACCGGTCGGCCAGATGCCAGAACAGCACCAGCAGGCGCAGCTCGATGTGCTGCAGGCTGTGAATGGCGACGTCGAGCGCCAGCGCGTGTGAGCGCCCGACCGCGCGCTGGACGATGGCGTGGATGAGCGGCGGCCACCGCGCGCCAACCGTGACCAGGCGCTGGTGGAGCAGACCCAGCCGGACGGGCTCGATCACCCGCCAGCTGACCTCGAATGGCAGCGGAGCGTAGCGCCCGAAGTGATCCCATGGTCGCAGGATCGATCCGGGACCGACGAGCTCTCCGCAGCGGCGCTCCGCCACCTGGACGGAGCGGATCAGCAGGCCATCGAGCACGAGCAGGCCGAGCAGGTCGGCGGTTCCCACGCTCCACGGGACGTGAAGCCCGCGATCGAGCTCGGCGAGCTCGGTGACCGCATAGCGGCGAGCCTGCGCGAAGTCCTCTGGCGCCAATTCGGCGCCGAGCTCGGGGTCCTCATCGAGCAATCGCACCCGGCGAGCCGGCGTCGCGGCGTCGCTCGCGTGAGTGGGCACGAGCCCAATCTACCCTACGCGTGCCTTCTTGTCCGGCATCTCGCCTGGCGCTACGAGTCGACCTCGGGTGGGCCGTTTACTGATCGGCTGCAGCTCGCCTACCTCGCCGTACACCTGCCGTGATGGCGGTTATCAAGCCGCCTGGCGGGGTCGATCGGAACCGCGGACGAGCGCCATAGCCTCTTCGAGACGGGGTGTTGGTGGGTGCGTCGATGGGTCGTTTGACCGCCACCGGACGGCGGGCGTCGACTCTGGGGATCGTGCACGGTCTCAAACAGGAGATCGGCCGGCAGCTCGGTTGCCCCGGGATGCAGGCATCCCGGTCCTGTGCTCAGCTGCCGGCAATCTACGGTTGGAAGCTGGAGGCCTTAGAGCTGCTCGCGGACCCCGGCCTCTCGATCGAGGCGTTGGGCCTGAGCGGCAAGGTCGCTCCGCATCGCCTCAGCTCCGCGTCCGCGGCGCAGCAGCGGCAGCACGGTGCGGCGTTGGAGGTTCTCCACCTCCATGGCGAACGCGACGTAGGCGGCGGCGGCCACCAGGGCCAGGCCGACGACCGCCGCGGCGTGTTCGAGCCAGCGGCTGTCGCTGAGCTCGTAGAGCGCGGTGAGCAGAAAGCGCACGGCCGTCAGCAACAGGACGATCGCGGGTGCCAACTTGCCCAGCGCGGAGCCCACGGCGCACAGCAGGATCCATCCCGACGCGACCAAGAGCAATACGCCGAGCGCATGGCTGGTGCTTCCCGGCTCGGTCAGGAGTAGATCAACGCCCACTACCAGCCAGGTCCCGCCCTGGATTCCGAACCCGGTCGCCGCGGCAGTGTCACGACCGAGGAAACCGAAGACGGAGGCGAGGATCTGCAGCGGAAAGGAGAATCCGATGAGGACGACGGCGATAATCGGCCGGTCTGCTCGGGCAAACCATCCCAGCTCGGATCCGGCGAGTATGAGACTCGCTGCCGCGAGCGCGCCGAAACCCAATGGGAACGGCGTCGCGATCGGACGCAGATAGATCCGAGCGGCCTGGGCGGGGGTGGGTTGCGGGACTGATCGTTCGTTCATCGCCGAGGCCGAGCGGTGGTCGCGGTTCCGTGGGTCGGGCGTCACCCGTGTGCTACCCCCGACCATCGATCGGGCGACGGCGCGATGGCGGGAGAGCGTCCCCTGCAAGCCGATCGGTACGACGTATGACCGAAGGCTGGAGAAAGAGACGCCGGTGGGTATTTCGTCTCCGTGCAACGTGAACGCGACGACACACAACGGATTGAATGCACTCAGGCTGTGCGGAACGGTGACTTCGCCGGGCATCGCGCCGCGGTGGTCGCGGCAGAAATGCTGCGCCTGCGACACGAGCTGCTCATCTTGGGCCCCATGCATCGGGATCGGCTGGCGGAGTGCTGCGGCGCCCATCGGTGGCGAGAGGGCACATTTGAGGAAGCCCTCCACCAGGGGATCCAGACGGGGCAGCTCATCCGATTGCCGTTGGATTGGATTGCGGCTACCACGAGCCGAGACGACACGCCCCCGAATCCGAGTGCCTGACGGCGAAGCGTCGAGCGGGGTTCGGCGTACTCGACGAACTGCTGCCTCACGCCGAGAATCGGGTGATGCTCGATCAGGCCACTGACAGCGATGGCGTCCCCGTGGCGTGGGTTGACTTCATCCGGTCAGGTCGGTCACCGAAGGCTCTGCACGGCGAGACCGCCGGCCACCGCCGTCACGCCGATCGCCGACAGCACCTTGCGGCGGTGCATTGACAGCCAGGTAACCGGGTCTTTGGCGTACGCCTTGTCGTCGAATGGGCCGTGCGCGCCCTGGTCGGCGTCATCATCGCGTGGCTTGCCGACGTTTGAGCCCAGGCGCGGCAGGCTCGTGTCGGTCTGCTGGCCGCTGACCCCGGTCTTGGCCAGGTAGAAGTCTGCCAGCTTGGGTGCGAGCCGTTCACCGAGAATCGTGTAGGCGGTCGAGACCCCAATCCACATGTTGCGGCGGGGGTGCTCGGCGAGGAACACGATGCCCTTGGCGGGCAGCTCGGGCTGAAAGACGGGAGCGACCGGCATCGGGTGCTTGGGCATCTTGTTGAGGTTCCAGTTGAACTGGGGCGTGTTGAGCCCGGGAAGCTGGATCATGCAGACCTTGACCTTGCTCTTCTCGTGCATGAGCTCGGTGATGATCGACTCGGTAAAGCCCTTGACGGCGTGCTTGGCCCCGCAGTAGGCCGACTGTAGCGGGATTGAGCGAAACGACATCGCAGAGCAGACGTTGACGATGACGCCGCGGTCGCGTGGCCGCATTCGCGCGAGCGCCGAGCGGGTGCCGTTGACCTGACCCATGTAGGTGATGTCGGTCATCGTGCGGTACTCGTCTGGGGTGGTATCCCAGAAGAACGCCAGCGAGCCGACGAACGCCACGTTGACCCACACGTCGATCTCGCCGAGTTCACGCTCGACACGGTCGGCGGCCGACTCGACGGCGTCGTGGTCAGCAACGTCGGTAACGATCCCGATCGCCTGGCCGCCTGCTGCTTGGACGTCTTTGACAGCGCCATCGAGTCCTGCCTGCCCGCGGGCGAGCACCGCAACGTCGTAGCTGTGCTTGGCGAATTCGCGCACCGTGGCTCGCCCCACCCCGGCGGTGCCGCCGGTGACTACCGCAACCTTGCGTCGACCTGCTGCTGCCATGTTGTGCTCCTTGCCGGTGATGTGCCGTTGGACGTTTGTCGCTATGGGACGGTCCGTACCCCCAACCCCGGGCGATGAACCCCGCGCCTGGGGCGTTGGTATGACTGGATACGTGGCGCGAGACGATTTGATTGCGCCGGGTATCAGATAGGAGTGATCCCCGTACGAACCGACGGCTTTGTCCCGCTTGGCGCCTACGCCGAGATCGACACGGTGGTGTGGTGAATCGTCTCGCGCGGGTCGGCCTGGCGGACACGGGAGCGCCGCACGTGTTGCGCGAATATGCGTTGATCGCGGACGGAGAGCGAGGGGCGATCGTCGGTCCACGGGGGGACTTCGCGTGGATGTGTTTTCCGCGGTGGGACTCCGACGCGTGTTTCGCGTCGCTGATCGGCGGCCAGGGGGCGTACGCCGTCACGCCCCGCTCGCGGTTTGTCTGGGGCGGGTACTACGAGCGCGGGCTGATCTGGCGCAGCCGTTGGATCACCGATGAGGGCGTCGTCGAGTGTCGGGAGGCACTGGCGCTGCCGTCGCAGCCTGGGCGCGCGGTGGTTCTGCGCCAGATCCTGGTGCGGGCGGGCGCCGCACGCATCCAGGTGACGCTCGATGTGCGCGGCGAGTTCGGAGCCCAGCGGGTCAGACGGCTGCACTGTGACGATGACGGACGGTGGAGCGGACTGGTCGGCAACGTGCACATGACGTGGGTCGGTGGTGCGACGGCCCAGCCGGTCGCTGACGGGCGGGGCGGCAAACCCTTGGTAATGGACCTCGAGCTTGAGGCGGGCGCGACTCATGACCTCGTCCTGCTGCTCGACACCGATCCCGCGGACGAGCCGCCGGACGCCGATCGGGCGTGGAGCGGCACCGAGGCCGCCTGGACCGAGCGGCTCCCCGAGCTCGAGTGCCATACGGCGGCGCGTGACGCCCGCCACTCCTACGCGGTGCTCAGTGGGTTGACCAGCTCCGGCGGGGGAATGGTTGCAGCGGCCACGATGTCGCTGCCCGAACGCGCACGCCAGGGCCGCAACTATGACTACCGCTACGTGTGGATCCGGGATCAGTGCTTTGCCGGTCAGGCCGTCGCGCAGGCCGGCCCGCTGCCACTTCTGGATGACGCGGTGCGGTTCGTGACCGACCGGCTGCTGGCCGATGGCGCCGCGATGGCGCCCGCGTACACCGTCACCGGCGACCCGGTGCCCGATCAGCGAAGGCTGAATCTCCCCGGGTATCCCGGGGGCAGTGACATCCTCGGCAACTGGGTCAACCAGCAGTTCCAGCTCGACGCGTTCGGAGAGGCCCTGCTGCTGTTCGCTCAGGCGGCGGGATGTGACCACCTCGACGCCGACGGATGGCGGGCGGCGGAGATCGCGGCCGAGGCGATCGAGCGCCGCTGGCGAGAACCTGACGCCGGCGTCTGGGAGCTCGAGCCCGACGCCTGGACGCACAGCCGGCTGATCTGTGCCGCCGGGTTGCGCGCCATTGCCCGACGCCAGCCGAGCGAGCAGGCGTTTGGCTGGCTCGCGCTGGCCGACAGCATTGTTGCCGACACCTCTCAGCACGCCCTGCACCCGAACGGGTATTGGCAGCGTTCGCCGACAGACGCCCGGTTGGACGCGGCGCTTCTCCTGCCGGCGATCCGCGGCGGGATACCAGCCGACGATCCGCGGACGATCGCCACGCTTGACGCGGTCGCGCGCGAGCTCACTCAGGATGGCTATTGCTATCGCTACCGTCCGGACGAGCGTCCGCTGGGTGAGTCCGAGGGCGCGTTTGTGATGTGCGGTTTCCTCATGGCGCTGGCCTACGCCCAGCAGGGCAAGCCGGTCGCGGCGGCGCGCTGGTTTGAACGCAACCGGGCGGTATCCGGTACGGCCGGACTGCTCTCGGAGGAGTTCGACGTCGTGCAACGCCAGATGCGCGGGAATCTGCCCCAGGCCTTCGTCCACGCACTGATGTTGCATTGTGCGCTGACCGAACCGGGAGGGGACTAGGCCACGTCCCGGGATGCTCGCAAACTGGTCGTGCGCCGTCGGGCCGCGACGGCGCTGTGGTGGGTGCGTGCACTCTACGGTGCGGGGCTCCTTCTGTCTCCGAGGCGGGGGCTGGACCGGTTGACCGGGATGCCCCTGGACACTGAGACGGTGCTCGTCGCGCGCGTGCTTGGCGCGCGGCAGCTTGCACAGGCGGTTTGTGTGCGTACGCGTTCCCAGCGCGCGCTGCTCGTGGGCGCCGCGGTCGACGCAGCTCATGCGGCGTCGATGCTGGCGCTGTCGGCCGGCTCGTCCCGCGCCGCCCATCGGACCCTGGCGCGGCGCAACGGTCGCACCGCGGTGCTACTGGCGGCCGCGGGGGCCGCCGCTGCCGGCTGCCATCGGTCCTAACGCGGCGAACGAGAGATGTTGATTGTTGACGTCGGGGCTGTCGGAGCCTTCCGGGCATGAGCTCGCAGACGATCCGGCGGTGGTTGATCCGTGCGCTGCGCGCACCGACTGTTCTGTATGACTGGGATCTCGGCTGGCTGTTCGGACGGCGATTCGTGCGGCTCACCCATCGCGGGAGGCGCTCCGGGCGCTGCTATCGGATGATGTTGGAGGTCATCGGCAACGACCTCCCCCGAGATGAAGTGTTCGTGATGGTCGGGCTGGGCCGACGCGCGCAGTGGTATCGCAACGTGATTGCGGGCGGCGCTGTTGAGCTGGCGATCGGCAGCATGCGGTTCCGACCGGAGTATCGCGAGCTCGCGCCCGCGGAGGCAGCAGCGGTGCTCGGCGACTACGAGCGGCGCAACCGAGTAATGGCTCCGATCGTGCGCGCCGTGTTGAGCCGACTGGTCGGCTGGCGCTACGACGGCAGCCCGCCAGCGCGCGAGCGCCTGGTCAATGAGCGGCCGATACTCGCCTTTCGACGCGCGTGCTGAGCTGATCTCAGTCGCTTCATCGTGCCTCTAACTGATGTCGCGAGGAAGGATCGATGCTGCTGCATCGTCGCGATTCCGGCACTCTTGATCAGGCTGCCGCTCACACGACTCCAGAAGCAGGACCAAGACCACGATGCTCGTGTCGCGGGGAGAGTAGGTCTGCGCCAGCCCCGCCAGACTCGGATTGCGCGGGATGCGCGTTACAGCGCAGACCTGCCACCAGCAGATCGAGCGGCGCCCTGGCCGTCCAGAGAATGTGCTCGATTGAGAAGCGATCCGAAGGTCAAGCGTTCAAGTGCTGAAGCGGTCGGCAGCGCGGGGTGGGATCCTGGTGAGGTGCCCGAAGCGTACGAGGGCAGAAATCGCTTTACGCGTGATCCGCTCGTTGTGGATCATGCGGAGCGGCTGGCTGGGCTGGGAAGCTGGGAGTGGGCGCCGGCTACCAGTGAGCTGGTGTGGTCGGACAACATGTTTCGCCTGTATGGGCTTGATGTCGGAGCGATCGTTCCAACCCCAGAGTTCGTGCTCGAGGGTGTGCATCCGGATGATTTGGAGACGGTCGTCGCGACGCTGGAGGCCCTGACCGCCGGCGAGCCCCGGAGCGTCGAGTATCGCTTTCGTCGCGGCGACGGCGAGGTGGTGTTCCTGCGCGCGACGGTTGCGGTGATCTCTCAGAGCGAGGCCGGGGATCCGCGGATCGTCGGCTCGGTGCAGGACCTAACAGCCCAGCGACGACTCGAGCGCGAGGTCGCGGCCAGGGTCGCGGTGACGGAGACACTCGATGGCTGGCGGACGCTCGAGGACAGCGCCCCGGAGCTGCTGGCGGGCATCGCGCGGGTGATGGGGTTTGCGTTTGGAGCGTTGTGGGCTCGTGATGAACAGAGTTTCGCTGTGCGAGCGATGTGGCACGCCGCGTCTGACGAACTCGAATGGGTCGCGGCAGTGACCGCACGCTGGCGCCCGGGCCCCGGTTCGCCGACGATCGGAAGAGCGTTCGCGATGAGACAGCCGATCCTGGTCACGGATGTGTCGGCGAGCGCGCCCCGTGATCGTGTAATGGCGACCCGGCAGGCGGGCGTCGAGACGGCGGTGGCGGTCCCGGCTGTATTCGAGCACGAAACGCTGGCTGTGCTGGAGTTCCTGTCGGTCGAGTCGGTTGTCCTTACGGATCGGCTGTCGCGCGCGCTGTATGGGATCGGGCATGAGCTCGGACATTTCCTTGCCGGGCGCCGCGGCGAGCTTGTCGGCTCGGCGTTGAGCCCGCGCGCGATCGAGGTTTTGCAGCTCGCCGCGCGGGGGTACAGTGCTGAGGCGATCAGCGGGCGGCTGGGGGTGAGTACCGCCACGATCAAACGACACTTCGAGCGGGCCTACATGCAACTTGGCGTCTCCGATCGGGCGGCGGCCGTTGCGGAGGCGATGCGGCGCGGTCTGATCAGCTGACGCGAGCCGGTATAACGCCGCACGCCGTCGGGTACAACGCCGCACGAAGTCGGGTATAACGCCACCGGGTCGGTGAGCCGCTTGGCCCAATCGCGCTTGCGCTCAGAGCTCGATACTCGGGTCATGGCCGTAGATATGCTCGAGATGGCCGCCGGAAGCACGGAGCTCGATCGGCTTCGTGGCATCGCGGCGCGGCTGACCGCACGCGTCGTGGAACTGCGGGAGCGCCTGGGCGAGACGTCGATGGTGGACGAGGACCTCGCGGACGCCGAAAGCGCTGGTGCCGCGCTCGCGGCCTTGATGGAGGCGCTTCAGCGCAGTGCTCCGGTTGGGCTTGCGTGCCTTGACCGCGACTTCCGCTTCGTGCGCGTCAACGACGCGCTCGCGGAGATGAACAGGCTGCCGGTCGACGACCACATCGGCCGGCCCGTCGCCGAGATCATCCCCGAGTTCTGGCCTCAGCTCGAGCTTCCCTGTCGCGGCGTCCTCAAGACGGGCGAGCCGATCGTGAATCACATCGTGGGCTGCGACGGCTCGGTCGGCCGCGCGGGCCACTGGCTCAACAGCATCTACCCGATCCGCTCGAACGGGATGATCGTCGGCCTCGGCGTCCTGGTTGTGGACGTGACCGAGCGGTTCGCCGCCGAGGAGTTCGGCACGGTTGTGACCGAAACGATGATCGAGGGGCTCTACGCGCTCGACGGGAATGGCCGGCTCACGTACATGAACGGGGCCGCGTGCACGATGCTCGGCTGGGATGCCGAGGAGCTCCGCGAACTCAACATCCACCAGACGATTCACTTCCAGCGGGCAGATGGCTCGCCCCTGAGCGAGGACGTGTGCCCGATCTTCGCTGTTCGTCGCGGGGGGGCGCCGGTCAAGCTCGTGGAGGACACGTTCACGCGTCGCGACGGGACGATGTTTCCGGTCACGTACTCGGCTGCCCCGATCCCGAGCGACGGCCCGCATTCCGGCGTGGTTGTCGTCTTCAGGGACGCGACGGAGGAACGAGCCAAGCAACTACGCGCGCAGCGCGACCTCGAGACGCTGCACTGGCTCGGGCGGATTCGTGAGGCAATCGACGAAGGTCGTCTCGTGCTCTACTCCCAGCCGATCATCCCGTTGAGCGGCGGCCAACCAGCCGAAGAGCTGCTGGTCAGGATCGTTGGGCGGGATGGGGAGATCATCGCCCCGGGCGCGTTCCTGCCCGCCGCAGAGCAGTACGGACTAATCGAGGAGATCGACCGGTGGGTGATCTCCCGCGCGATCCGCATCGCCGCCTCGGGCCGGCGCGTGGAGGTCAACCTATCGGCCAAGTCGGTCAGCGATCGCCTGCTCGAGTTCATCCGCGACGAGCTGGTGGCTGCCGACGCTGATCCGAGCAACGTGATCTTCGAGCTCACAGAGACCGCATTGCTCGACGACATCGCCGCGGGCGAACACTTCGCCGCAGGCGTCGCCGAAATCGGCTGCGGACTTGCGCTCGACGACTTCGGCACCGGCTTCGCGAGCCTCACCTACCTCCGCGTGCTCCCGGCTGAATATCTGAAGATCGATATCGAGTTCGTCCGAGACCTTACGCACAACGAGACCAACCAGCATCTCGTCCGCTCGATCATCCACCTCGCTCGCGGACTGGACAAGAAGACGATCGCGGAGGGCGTCGAGAACGAGGAGGTCCTGGCGCTGCTCAGCTCCTTTGGAGTCGACTACGCCCAGGGATTCCATCTCGGCCGCCCAGAACCAGTCGACGCTGTTACCGCCGCCTCAAAACACCGTCAATCGCGCGATCGCTCGCCACGCTAACAACATGGCACTGCTTGACCCGGTCCGGCGACTCCGAACGGCACTGGCGATGGCCGAGTACTCGAGCACGTCAACGAGCGAGTCGGTCAGTGCGTCGATCTTCTTCGGGTCGGGGTCGTTGAGGTCGAGCCAGAGGAGCTGCTGATGGGTTTGAAGCTTCTTTAGGACGCTGGCATCGAGGGTCGTGAGTGTGTTGGTGATTCGAGAGTTCTCGAGGGAGTGCGGCTCCGGTTTACGCCGAAGTCGTTTGCTCTCGGATGTGAGGCGGTGGGCACGGGAGGGCAGCGGGCAGCCGGGCGGTGTATGCCGTTCACGACGAGGAGGGCAGCCCGATGACGGTGGACTCAAACGCGATCTCCGCGAATCGCGCCAGCCTCCGGGCGCACGCTTCACAATGGCAAGGCATCGAATGCCGCCCCTCGCAAGGGGCCTCGGGTAGGTCCAACTCTTCGGTTGATCGCCTCCGCGCAGCTGACACGCGACGCCTAGACAATCTCAGCCGCAATCGGACTGTCACATGCCATGTCGGATTGATGAACCTTCCATGGACTCGAGAGAGAGATAGGTAGGTAGAGAGAGGTAAAGCGAGGTAAGTCTCGCCTCACGCCGTCGTTCGAGCTGTACGGGAATCACAGTTCGCTCAACAACTTCTGGTTGGCCGCCCCGCGCTGTGTTACAGTCTTGCCGCCGACTTGCACGGATACGCCGACCGGCCGCGGGCTTGCTTTCTCGTCTCGGATTGGCGTCATCCGGTGGGGCGCCCGGCGGCTCTGCCGAGCAGGGCACTTGGACTACGGAAAGGGTCGAGGCTATGAAGGGCAGTGCGCGTGTGCGAGTTACCGTCGTCGGTCTCGCGTTGGCGCTGACCGCGGCTGGGATGGCGGTGTTCTCGGCTGGCTCGGCTCCGGTGGCGATTGCCAAGGCCGCGTCCGGTCGGAGTCTGGTGCAATTCTCCCGGCCCGCTACGCGCGCCGCGCAGGCAGACGCGGAGGGGGATATTCCGCCCGTTGGGAAGCTGTTGCACACGGGATCAGCCGACAGCAACCGGTTCGTACAGCTCGGCGGACACGACGCCCCCGGCACCGGGTGCTGCGACAGCGTCAGCGACCCGAAGATCTACTACGCCGTGATCGATCGCCGATCGCTGCAGATCACGAGCAGCGGATCCGTCGCCGCGGATCTCGCTGGTTTCCGAGAGCTGGGCACGGTCATCAAGGCATACACCGGGGGGTTGAACCATCTTCTGGTGCTCAATTGGAATGGCTTTGGTCCCGAGATCGACGCGGAGCGTAGTGGGTTCAACGCGGTGTTGGAGAGGATCGGTACTGAGCCGCTCACCGACGCCCAGCGTCAGTTGTTGGTTCGCCGACGGGACACGGCCAACGAGCCCAAGTTCGGCTCGGCTATCGGGGTGTTGGGAGCGCCCGCTGGATCCTCGTACGTGACCTACGCCCACAATGGTCTGGACGGAGGCGGAATGTTCGGGTATCTGCGGCGCAACGGCGTGACCGGCAAGTACGACTTCGTCTTCACGCGGGCCGATGCTTTTGACACCGAGGCCGACACGACCCCAAACAGCAGCTTCCCCGCCCAACTCACGATGAAGATCGGCACGTACAGTTATACCGAGCCGAATCCCGGCGGGCGCGTCTCGGGATTTCACCTTCTCACTCTCGACGCGAACACGCTCGTGAAGCTTCATCAGGCCGTTTATGCGACGGACACCGCCAGTGGCGCGGAGCAGTCCGACGAGGTTCAACGGCTGGCGAACGACCTGAACCACGCCGCCGATGACCCCAACCGGCCGCTGGTCATGCTTCAGGCGTTCGGCGCTCCGCACGGCACGGATCGCCCGTGGGGCGAGGCGGCGAAGGCGATCGCGCGGCTCGGCGGGACGCGCCAGGTGTTCGATGCGATGAACGCTGTTGACCCTCGCGGGCTGAACGGCGAGGACCCCAGCCGCAGGGGGCCCTACGCGTTCGTGGGCCGCGTTCACTCGAGCGCACCGCTGGCCGAGGAGAGCTACTCGCTGGACGGCCTGCCAGGCCGGCTGCTCGGGGTGTTGATGCGCGGGCATGACGGCGGTTTCGCGCCGATGTTCGCCGGCCCCCCATTCCGCGACGGGCAGTCGCCGGTCAACATCGAGCTGATGCAGATCGCCAACCAGTCGCCGCAGCCGTTCCCGGCATTCAAGGATACGGAGGGGCGACCGATCGACGCGGCGAGTGCGGAAGCGGTGCAGAAGTTCCTCGGCGTTGAGGTGACGCGGCTGTGCTCCCCGACGGCGACGGTGTGCAACCTACGCAAGAGCTACTACGAGGACTACCGCGCGAACTGGTCATCGATCCAGGACGACCTGACCAACGCTAAAGACAAGTGCGCGACGCCACACGCGGGGTTCACCGTGCACCAATGTGAGGGCATCCGGGCGGAGCTGCGTGACGAGGTCTCGATGGTCGCCAAGGTGCAAGCATATTTCGGCCCGGAGGGCCTCCAGCAGCCGTTCGGGACCGCCGGCGTGGTGGCACTGGCCGACCTAAGCCAAATCTCCCAGGAGATTCAGGACGCGGTGAAGGCGCCCCCCGCCGACAATACGACCGCGAGCGTTCTCGAGGGGATTGGCAACCTGTTCCGCCCCGCTGCGGGCCTCCCGCCCCCTGCCTCAAATGTCGCGACCTCGCTGACCGGCGCGTTCACCGCGGCTGCCTACTTCACGAGGGACAATGGCTCGCCCAATCTGATCGGCGCCAAGGTGACTACCGAGGCCAGCAAGCTTGGCGTGGAGCTCGAGGATCACTACACCCAGGCGGACGACAATCTCGACGATCTCGGTCGGCTGATCGTCAGCGACTACGGCAAGCTCACCGCGGTCGCGAGCAAGGTCAACGCCAAGCCCGGTCCCGGGGAGCCCGACTGGCGACTCGGCAACGTGGGTCAAGCCCGGGAGGCGCTCCGCGTCGCCGCCAAGCGGACGATCTACGAACGCCTGGTGCCGCTCGCCTACCCGAACATGTACGAGCTCGGCCAGCTCAGCAATGCGCGCGACTGGTATTGCAACAACGGCATCTTCTCTCCCTTCGTCCCCGACAAGTACCTCTTTAAGGATCAGGTCGATGGCGCCCAGTTCGTCGCGCGGTTCCCCGAGACGCCGTGGTCAGCGCTCTTCGCCGTCGGCCGGGCGCAGGCGACCGGCCACGGTGCGGGCGCCCGCATCCCCGGAATCCCAGCCTCGATCGCCGACACGCTGTTCAAGCCGGTGGCCGAGGGCGGGGTCGGCTTCAACAAGCTCGAGTTCTACTCGACGCGCAACGGGTTCCGGTACTTCCCGACGAATCCCGCGCTGGGAACGGCTGTGCTGTTCGACACTCCCGACTACGAGCCAAATCTGCTCGTTGACCAGGACGGGTTCAGGATCGACTGCTCGAACGTCCCCGACCCCCCCGGCAACTCGGGCAACGACTAGACGAGCTTTTCTCGATGGGCACGGCTGGGACTGAACCAGCGACCTCTCGCGTGTGAAGCATCGATAGAACGCGTCGAAGAGGCGTCGGATTCTCTGCCTTTGTAGGGAGTTCGGCGCCTCGATCGTTCCGGTGGCCGTCGGGGGATTACGTTGCTCGCGCGGATAGTCTGGGTGATGAGGTTCATGCGCTCTGGCAAACCGCCGGACCTGGCCAGCCGGTACCGTCGGCTGAACCAGATGCGTTCCTGCCGATGCACAGCTACACGTTTTCGACTGCGGGCGCCCAGATCGTGGAGGTGGTCCAGCTCAACGAGATCGCCGCCGAGCGCGTGTACGGGTTCGCGTTCATCGGCTGTCCCTTGAAGCTGAAGGGCGCCACCGGCCTCACCGATGCGACCCTGGCAGTGCCGCTGCGTGACTGAACCAGTATCCACCCAACCGAAAACACCAGGAGAAGCTTTATGGCACGTCGCGGAAAAGTGATCGTGAGCTGCGCGATCACCGGCTCGATCCACGTCCCGTCGGTTACGGACTACCTCCCGATCACGCCGGACGAGATCGCCGACAGCGCGATCGGTGCCGCTGAGGCGGGCGCAGCGATCGTCCACCTGCACGCGCGTGACCCGCAGAACGGACGGCCGACCCCAGATCCGCAGATCTTCGCCCAGTTCCTCCCGAAGATCCGGCACAGCTGCGATGCCGTCATCAACATCACCACGGGCGGCGGCCACGGCATGACGCTCGAGGAGCGCTCAGCGGCCGCGCGCGTGTTCAAGCCCGAGCTGTGCTCAATGAACATGGGCAGCATGAACTTCGGGCTGTTCGGAGTGCTCGATCGGGTGTCCGAGTTCAAGCACAGCTGGGAGCCCGAGTACCTCGAGGCGTCCCGGGACTTCATCTTCCGGAACACCTACAAGGACATCGAGCGGCTGGTCACCGAGCTCGGCGCGAACGGCACCAGGTTCGAGTTCGAGTGCTACGACGTTGGTCACCTCTACAACCTCGCGCACTTCCTCGACAGTGGACTGGTGCAGCCGCCGCTGTTCGTCCAGACGATCTTCGGGATTCTTGGCGGCATCGGACCGGAGGCCGAGAACCTGATGCATATGAAGGCGACCGCCGATCGCCTGTTCGGCGATGACTACTACTGGTCGGTGCTCGGCGCCGGTCGCCACCAGACGTCACTGGTGACGATGTCCGCGATCCTGGGGGGCAGCGTCCGCGTCGGGCTCGAGGACAGCATCTATTTCGCTAAGGGCGAGCTGGCGAAGTCCAACGCCGACCAAGTCGCGAAGATCTGCCGAATCCTGACTGAGCTGTCGTTGGAGATCGCCTCGCCAAACGAGGCACGGCACATGCTCGGCCTCAAGGGTGCGGCGGAGACGGATATTCCCGACCTCTCGGCAGCGAGTGCCGCGTAACGCCCGGCTGGCGTTGTTGGGTCGAGGTTGAGCGCTGAGGTATCAAGTCGACACGGTCTATCGCCTCAACCCGTCTCGTCGGGTGCGACTGAGATTCGCGGACTGCGCACGACGTTGCCTGCCGTTCGTTTGTCGGCCGAGGGCCCTCGCGCGTTCGCCCTGCGCGTGTATCGGCACGGAATGCGCCGCGACCACGCGTCGAGGCAAGCGCTGCAAGTGCTCGTCGGCGGCAGCGATTTGGCAGCAACGGCGCATCGAGCGATGCGATTGCCGGGGTCGGGGCGGACACTGGCATAGAAAAAGCGCTGACTAACTATTAGGGCACGAACTACGTCAAGGCGCTCGAGCAGCTCCATGGCGCAGCCGACGAGACTCCGCTGAGCACCGGGCCGCGAACGCTCGGGGCCGCGCGAGCAAGGACGAAGTCAAAGCCCGAGGACGTGCAGGCCAACCTCGACTTTCCATCGACGGGACGCTGCGGTAAGCGCCGCGCATGAACGCGCAATCGAGCCGGTCATGCTTGACAAGGTCAACAACGAGGGGCTCGTGCTGCTCGACCAGGGCGCCGGTTCCGCCGATGCGTGGACAGTCGCAGCGTGGACATCGGTGTTGCGTTGGCTGATCCCGTGGAGCCCGAGCCACGTCTCGCCAGGGCTCGAAGGCTGACCGACGAGTATGTCGGCGATCAGGGCCACGAGGCGTTCTTCAAGATGGACGGCTCTCACCTCGAGGCCCTCGGCGTGGACATCGTTCGCACGATGGAGCGCGGCGTCGAGATCCGCGCCGCGCAAGCCAAGGCTGACCAGGTAGCGCGCCAGCTGGATCAGGCGATCGCGAGCACGCTGGACGAGCGCCAGCAGTTGCGGATGCTCGATGAGGAGATCGCCAGGGTGCAGCTCGAGCGCCGGCCCGTGCAGGACGCAGCCAGCACCAGCGAAGCTGAGCTCGTCATGCTGGCATCGGCCCCGGGCGCGGCGCCGGCTGACGCAAGCAAGCTACGCCAGCTCGATGGGCAGATCGCCGATCTGAACGCTGAGCGCGAGCAGGAAATCGCGGCGCTGGTTCGCGAGGTCGAAGCTCGGATCGCCGCGCAGCGCCCTCGCAACCAGAATGACCGGCTACTGCTGCTTGACCAGGATGAGTGTGCGCAGGAGGTCGACCGGACCGCCGGCGCGCGACGCAGGACATGCAGCCGTCGCAATACATTCCACAGCGACCGGGTACAGGTCCCGTGATCACCTGGTCTTGCTCGCCGACCGCAGCATGAGTCGATTCCCGTCAAACACGCATTCGGGTGAGGGGGGCACGCAGTTGGAATACCGGCTTGCGCCAAGGCGGATGCGGATCGTGCCACCGCACTCGGCGATTGCTTGTTGGAGGGGCAGCGAGACGGTCCGGTTATAGGGCGTGATCACCAGGTTCACGCACCCGCTCTTCCGCGTGGCCCATTCCTCGTAGCGTCGGAACTGGCGGCTGTTGTAGATGTTCCGCGAGCTCTTGATCTCGACGATGTCGCGACAGTTGTGGGTGAACGCATCGGGGATGCTGAACCCGCCCTGAACGCCGGTCCGCCACCGGCTGCCGTTGCTGGCGATGCGGACTTCTCCGCCACCAAAGCACCGCTCCTCCGATCCGTTCTTGACCAGTCGCTCCTCCTCCAGGACCTTGCCTTCGAGCTTCTGGCCTCGGATAAACGGGCCCGTCGGCGGCCCAAAGCGCGTGAAGTCGAATGCCTGTGGGCTGATGGTCTCCGGAAGCGTGACGTCGCCAAGCGTTGCGTCGCCGCAGGTGAAGCCCGTTGACTCAGGTCCCGTGCCAGGCATGCCGATGAGCGGCATCCCTGTAAAGCTCTCCCAGAGAAGGTCTCCCCGCGCGCCACGGTCGCTTGCCGCCGTGACCCTGTAGCTGGCCACGCCCTCATCATCAAACGGCCGGTGATAGATCGGGCTCTGAGTGTCCAGCAAGATCGACGCATCACCCGACAACGGGGACGGAATGTTGAGCGTCAACGAGGGCCCGTCAAGCCCGGGAAGATCAACCTCGCCGCTGGGGTTCTCCACCGTCCCGCGCCACACCCACGTCCCGACCACGCACTGATCCCCCGAATGGGCCTGGGCGCTTGCTGCCCACGCCAACAACGCCCACAAACTGAGCACCACACACACAACCAGACGACGAGACATATGCCCTCACTTCCATCGCGAATGGCTGCCGTGCCACGACCCCGATTTCACACCCCACATCCAGGAGCCAAACAATACGCCTTGCTGGCATGGGCAGCAGGCTCGAGCGAGTCCGGGCAGCAGCGGCGCGGCCAGTTGTCCGATCCGCGATGCCGCACGGCCGTAGATGCGCCTGCGACCGCTCGCTACGAAGCGAGAAGTCAGTCGGCGTTAGCGACGACCGTTTCAGGTTCTGGAAGCGACGCGCGCTGACTCTCTTGAGCGAAGATCGCGAGCCCGAACCGCCGTGCCTCGTCCCGCTCCCGCCCCTCGACTTCGCCCGGGTCGTGCGTGCCCATAGCGCGAGCGCTGGGAGCGGCGCCTGGAGGCAAGTTCTCGTCCGTTGAGCGCTTCGTCTGTTGCGGTGCCCGGTCGAAGGTGCGAGAGTCGCAGGGGCGGTTAAACCAACCGAGGGGAGCGACCGTGATCTTCATCACGACGTACCGCATCAAGCAGCTGAGCCGGGAGGACACGAAGCAGCTGATGGGTGTCTTTGCCGAACATGGCGTGGCGTCCGACGTCACGGCGCATTACGTTGCCGCTGACGGCAGCCACGGGGTGGTGATCTCGGAGGGCGATGATCTCCAGGAGGCCTATCGGAACATCCTGAACTACGGAGAGTGGATCGAGTACGACACCAAGCCGTATCTAACGATCGAGGAGGCTCTGCCCCACATAGCGGATTACGTCAGTTGACGTAGCCCAGCCTCACACTTCCAGATTCGTTTGCGAGCCGGTGCACGGGGAGCAAGCGGTCGCACCGTCGAAGACGGGCGCGGGTATGCGGCAGGTCGACATGCTGCCCGCGCTCCGTGACGAGCTGCTGTCGTTGAAGGCGGACGCTCGGAAGGCGGGCCCGAATGGGCTTGTGTTCCCGACCGCAACGGGGCAGCGGCACGGGCCCAGCAACGTGCGTCGGCGTGTGCTCGCGCCGACTGTGGAGCGCGCGAATGAGCGGCTCGCTGAGGCTGGCGAGGTTCCGTTGCCTGAGCGGCTGGTGCCGCACAAGCTGCGGCACATGTTCGCGTCGCTGCTGGTCGCGCTCGGCGTCGACCCGGGCTCAGTGATGGACCAGCTCGGGCACACCGACCCCGCGTTCGCCCTGCGCGTGTATCGGCACGGAATGCGCCGCGACCACGCGTCGAGGCAAGCGCTGCAAGTGCTCGTCGGCGGTACCGATTGGGCAGCAACGGGCAGCAACGGCGCATCGAGCGATGCGATTGCCGGCGTCGAGGCGGACACTGGCATAGAAAAAGCAAAAAAGCGCTGATTAGCAGCGCTTTTCTGATGGGCACGGCTGGGCTTGAACCAGCGACCTCTCGCGTGTGAAGCGAGGGCAACATCACGCCCAAAAGTATCCGTTTTACAGGACTGTTGCGCAGTGAATGCACGTTCGGGGGGTAAGAAACCGAGGTCCCGTTTGCAGAGGTTTTACGCGGCGTTGGGCCACGGAAACGGTGCGTGGCCCAGGCGGGGGAGCTCGGCGTCCACGCGATGCGACGTCGTATCCGCGCAAACCGCGTCTCTTGGCGAGCCACAGTGGAGGCGCGTCGCAAATGCAGGTCTCGGCCCGCGTGGGGAGGCCGACCGCGTGCGCGCTGCAATCCGACAGAGCCAGAAGTGCCAGCTCGATCCGAGCGGCTCCTGAAACGTGGATCCGTCAGCGGTTCCTGACGTTCGGGAGTCGCGATGATCTAGAGGTGGGTGGCGGTGAGGTACCGCTGGATTGTGGGCGCTACCTGCTGAATGAGGTCGTCGAGTGGGAGTTGTGTGATCGCTGGCACCTTGATGATGTGGCGCGCGATCGCGAGTCCGAAAAGTTGCGACCCGGCGAGGGCCAGCCGTCGGGCTTGGTCGCTGTCGGCCTCGGCGGTCCGTGAACGGATGTTGTCGGCGAGGGCGTCTCGCAGCATCTGCGCGACCCTGTCTGAGGTCGCTGCCGACCGGGTGATCGCCATCAGGAGGTGACGGGTTTGCGGTTGCTCCCAGAGTCTGAGGTAGGTGGTCGCGACGCGCGTTCCGACGCCGGCGGGATCGCCGGGCAGCGAGGCGGCGAGCTGCTCAAAGATCGGGGTGCGGGCGGCGATGGCGGTCGCGCTCCGACGCACGTACATCAGCCTGATGCTGGAGGCGGGCGCGCCGCTTCCGTACGTCATGGACCAGGTCGGCCACGCGGACTCGAAGACGACACTCGAGATCTACGCGCAGGTCCAGAAGCGAGTCTCCCGCAAGAACGTCCACGCCGCGTTCGACGAGCTGCTGAACGGCGCGGACAGGCACACCCCCACGGGCCGCCGCTGATCCGCCCGGCGTTAGCCGTCGACGCGGCCCACGCGGTGGCCGAGCGTCAAGGTGTCGTGTGAGAGCTCGGCGAAGTCGGCCTCCTCGAATCCAGAGACGATCGCGTCGAGGTGGAGCTCGAAGAGCGACAGGAGGTCATTGTTGGTGATGTTGCCCGTCGCCACGACGAGAAGCTGTCGCGGCGTCCTGACCAGCAGGTGACCGTCTCGGAAGTCCCGATCCTTCGTGACCAGCACGCGGCCGTCGGCGTCTGCGCGCTCCGCGACCTGGCCATCGGTCGAACGGTTCCCATCGGGCAGCGCAAGCGTGTGAACGGCATCGTGCCCTGCTTGATCCAGGAAGTCGGCGAGACGGGCTGGCAGCTGCGCGTCGATCAGGAACTTCACGCCGCGGACAGCGGGACCACGCGGCGCCCCGCCGCGCGAGCGCCGAACTCAAGCGCGGCCAGGATGTCGTCGCGCTCCAAATCCGGAGAGTCGGCGAGGACCTCCTCGACCGCCATGCCCGCGGCGAGCAGCTCCAGCACGCTCTCAACCGTGTAGCGCAGCCCTCTGATCGTTGGCTGCCCGTGGCAGACGGCTGGGTCGGTCGTGATGCGGTCGAGTCGGGTCAAGGCTTCTCAGGATACCGCCACGGCACGACGCGCAAGGCAGCGCTCATCGCAGTGGTCGCTGGGGCCTCGGAGGCTGTGTGGGCCACGCTCTGGGCCACGGAGCGCGATTAGAGGGAGCAAGCAGGGCAGGCACCGCTAAGAAATCCCTGCAGATCCCGATGGGCACGGGTGGTTTCGAACCACCGACCTCTCGCGTGTGAAGCGAGCGCTCTCCCACTGAGCTACGCGCCCTGAGCGTCTGATTCTAAGGGCCCGGGGCCCCTGACCGACTACAGCCGGACGAGGTTCTCGGCGTGCGTGCCTCGGGTGACCCCGCGCAGATCGATGAACAGCTTGGCCTGCCGCGCGAGCTCCAGGTGATCGATGCCCGGGTGGGCGGTGACGAGGACGACTGCATCGGCCGAGCTCGCGAGCGGCTCGAGCGGCGCGCTCTCGAGCCCGAAGTCGGGAAGCGAGGGGACGTGGGGGTCGTGGTAGGAAAGCCGGGCGCCCTGCTCGGTCAGAACCTCGATGATCCGAAGGGCGGGAGACTCGCGCATGTCGCCGACGCCCCCCTTGTAGCTGACGCCGAGGATCAGGATCTGCGATCCCTTGACCGGCTTGGCGACATCGTTCAGAGCGCGCTCGATCCGCTGCACGCAGTGGACGGGCATCTGCTGGTTGATCTTGCCGGCGAGCTCGATGAACTCGGTCGACATGTGGAACTCTCGCGCGCGCCAGGTGAGATAGAACGGATCGACGGGCAGGCAGTGACCGCCCATGCCGGGGCCGGGCTCGAATCGCATGAAGCCGTAGGGCTTGGTGGCGGCGGCGTCGACGACCTCCCAGATGTCGATCCCCATTCGGTCGGCGAGGATCGCGAGTTCGTTGACCAACGCGATGTTGACCGAGCGGAAGATGTTTTCGAGCAGCTTGGTCATCTCCGCGGCCTCGGGCGTCGTGACAGGGATGATGTGGTCGCAGACCTTGCCGTACAGCTCGACGGCCCGCTCCGCGCACGCGGGCGTCATCCCGCCGATCACCTTGGGCGTGTTTTGAAGCGTGAAGTCGGTCCGGCCGGGGTCGACGCGCTCGGGCGAGAAGGCGACATTGAAGCCGCTGCCGACCTTCAGGTCGGATTCCTGTTCGAGCAGCGGGACCAGGCGCTCCCTGGTCGTGCCGGGGTAGGTGGTCGACTCGAGCACGACGAGCTGGCCCTGCTGGAGCACGTGGCCGAGCGCCCGGCCGGCGCTGATCAGCGCGTCGAGGTCAGGCTCACGGTTCGGCGTCAGGGGGGTCGGCACGCAGATCAGCACAGCATCGGTACGCGCCAGCGGCTGGTAGTGCGAGGTCGCGCGGATCAGCGGCATGACCGCCTTCAGCCGATCGGCGGAGATGTCCTCGATGTAGGACTCGCCCTTCTTGATCGCCGCGATCTTGCGCGGATCCAGATCGACGGCAACGACTTCCTCGCCCGCCTCGGCGAACGCGACCACCAACGGGAGACCGACATAGCCCAGCCCGATAACGCCGACTGCCATGGCGAAAGACGATAGCGACGCCGAGGGTCGGGGTCGCGATCTGCAAGCGGTGGCCCGCGGTCGCAGCGGAAATGCACACACCCACAAGCCGAAACCGACTACGATCCTGAGTGGATCGTGCTAGGCGGGGTGCTAGCGGTGCCCTGTACCCGCAAACCGCTCTAGCGGGGCTGAATCCCCTTCCGAGGGGCTGACGCCCGCGGTCAGCGCCCCGTTCATGGCGGTGATGGTCCGGTCCCGCGGCGATGGAGACCCGTGAACCAGGTCAGGTCCGGAAGGAAGCAGCCTTAAGCGGTCACCTCCAGGCGCTACGGGAGCGCCGAACCGGAGTCACGAAGCGGCGGTCGCGCCACGGGTACCGGCTTCGACGAAGGGTGCACGATCCACTTTTCGCCCCCGGGGGTCGGGGGGTTTGCCCTGGGTCGGGGTCTTGAACCCGGGTCCGGCGCGAGCCAGACCTGGGGCCCAGCGGCTGATCCCAACGTTGTTCCCCATAATCGGGAACAACGTTGGAATCATTGGTCCAAAGTCCCCAAACCGCCGCCATTTCTGGGACGATCAGGCCGAAGGGGTCTGGTGCTGGCGCGAGGCCCGGCTGATCGTGGCCAAGCACGCCGCGCAGCGCGAGTCGGCGGGTGGCGGTGAGATCGACGGCGGCCTGTTCAACGCGTCGATTGAAATCGACAGCTTCGACACGGTGCTGCAGGCGTCGAGCAGTCCCGCGAACGACACGAACGCCTCGGCGACGACGATGGTCGGCACGGCCCGCGCGGCAGCCAGCGCGCGCTAGCCGGCGAGCACTCGGATCTGGCCGCGAGCGTCCATCGCCCGCGGCCAGATCGCCCGCCCCCACGCCGGCGAGAGCCGCCCACACGCCACGCCCCCCGGCCGGCGAGAGCCGCCACACGGGCCCGCCCCCACGCCGGCAAAGCCGCCGGCACGCGCCTGTCCCCCGGCCGGCTAGAGCCGCCCCCACGCCCCGGCGGCCCGGCCGGCGAGAGCTTCCGACGCCCCCAAAAGCGGCCACGATCAACGGCTCTTCGCCGCGGCCGGACGCACCACTAGACTCGATATCCCGTGTCCACCGGACCGTCCCTGTACCGTCGCCACCGCCCTCGCACGTTCGCCGACGTGGTCGGTCAGGAGCACGTCGTGCGGACGCTGTCGAACGCGGTCACGCAGGGCAAGGTCCACCACGCGTACCTGTTCGTGGGCTCGCGGGGAACGGGCAAGACGTCGATGGCGAAGATCCTCGCGGCGTGCCTGAACTGCGTCGAGGGGCCGACGGTCGCGCCGTGCGGCAGGTGCGAGTCGTGCACCTCGATCGCGAGCGCGACGTCGCTCGACGTGATCGAGATGGACGCGGCGTCGAACAACTCAGTCGACGACATCCGCGACCTGCGGGAGAAGGTTGCCTACGCACCGGTCTCGGGCCGCCACAAGGTCTACATCCTCGACGAGGCCCACATGCTCTCCTCGCAGGCATGGAACGCCTTCCTGAAGACGCTCGAGGAGCCGCCCCCGCGCACGATCTTCGTGCTCGCCACGACCGAGGCGCAGAAGGTGCTGCCGACAGTCGTCGACCGCTGCCACCGCTTCGACTTCGGACGCCCGTCGGTCGAGCAGGTCGCGACCGTCCTGCGGCGCGTCGCCGACCACGAGCAGATCGAGATCGATGACGGCGCGGTCGCGCTGATCGCTCGCCACGCCACAGGCAGCTTCCGCGACGCGCTCGGGACGCTCGAGCAGCTCGTGACCTACGCCGGGGGAGAGCGGATCCAGCCCGACGACGTGCTCTCGGTCCTGGGCGTCGCCGACGCTGAGCAGCTGTTCGCGGCGATCGAGGCGGTGATCGCGCGGGATCCTGCCCAGGCGTTGCGCGCGGCCGCGAAGCTGTCGGAGTCGGGGCGCGACCCGGGGCAGCTGCTGCGCGATCTCGAGGTGCACGGCCGCGAGCTGCTGACCGTCCAGGTGCTAGGCGAGGTGCCGCCCGAGCTGCGCATCACGCCCGAGCGCGACCGCCGCCTGCTCGAGCAGGCGCAGGCCCTGAGCGAGACCGAGGCCGTACGGCTGCTCGACCTGGTCTCGCACGCGCTCGACGCGACCGCCAACGGCGCGCAGGCGCGGATCCAGCTCGAGCTGGTGCTGATCAAGGCGGCCGCGCCCGAGGTCGATCCGTCGACGGCGGCGCTGCTGGCGCGGATCGAGCGGCTCGAAGCGGGCCTGCCGTCGGGCGGTGCGCTGCGCGCCGTCGTGAGCGCGGATACGCCCGCCGCGCAGGTACCGGGCGCTGAGGCGCCCGCGGCGCCCGTCGCGCGCGCGGAGGCGCCGGCCGAGCGAGTGCCCGAGCGAGAGCGGCCACGCCAGACCGCCGCAGCCGCCCACACCGCCGCAGCCGCTCAGACCGCCGCAGCCGCTCAGGCCGCCCCAGCCGCCCAGGCTGCGCCAGCGGCCCAGGCCGCCCCCGAGCTTCGCGACGAGCCGGACGCGCTCGATCTCGACACTGCGATCACCGCGTGGCCCGCTGTCGTCGACATCGTCCGCGCGGGCAATGCGATGCTCGCGGCGCTGCTGGCCGACGCCCGCCCGGTCACGATCGACGAGCGCGCGCTGACGGTCGCGTTCCCGGCCGGCGCGGCGTTCCTGAAGCGCAAGGCCGAGCAGGACGACCACCGCCGGGTCACCGCCGACGCGGTGCGCACGGTCACCGGACAGGCGCTGCTGCTCCGTTACGAGCTGCGCGAGGACACCGAGCTCGAGCAGCAGGATGGGGCGCCGGTCCTGTCCGGCGAGGAGCTCGTGCGACGCTTCATGGAGGAGTTCGACGCGGAAGAGCTCCTCGATCACGAAGACCCCGATCAAGGCGAGGCCAGTTAGCGATGCCACAACCCAACATGCAGCAGCTGCTCAAGCAGGCTCAGAAGATGCAGCAGGACATGATCGCCGCGCAGGAGGCGCTCAAGGACGAGGTGGTCGAGGCCTCGGCCGGCGGTGGCATGGTCACCGCCAAGGTCAGCGGCGATCTGGTCATCCAGTCGATCACGATCGACCCGCAGGCGGTCGACCCCGATGACGTCGAGCTGCTCCAGGACATGGTCATGGCGGCCGTCAACGAGGCGCTGCGCTCTGCCCAGGAGCTGGCGTCGGCAAAGCTCGGCGGGATCACCGGCGGTCTCGGCGGGCTTGGCCTGCCCGGCCTCTAGGTGAGCGTGTACGCGCCTCCGGTACAGCGGCTGATCACCGAGCTGTCGCGCCTGCCGGGGATCGGCGGGCGCACCGCCCAGCGGCTGGCATTCCACCTGCTGCGCGCCGACGAGAGCGACGCGCTGGCGCTGGCGGAGGCGATCCGGGAGGTCAAGGAGCGGATCGGGCTGTGCGAGGTGTGCTTCAACCTCGCTGATGGCCCGCGGTGCCGGATCTGCGCCGATGAGCGTCGTGACTTCGATGTGATCTGCGTGGTCGAGGAGCCCTCTGACGTGATCTCGATCGAGCGCACGCACGAATTCCGCGGCCGGTATCACGTGCTCGGCGGCGCGCTTTCGCCGATCGACGGGATCGATCCCGAGGATCTGAAGATCGCCGAGCTGTACGACCGGGTGCGCGACGGCACCGTGCGCGAGGTCGTGATCGCGACCAACCCGACGACGACCGGCGAGGCGACGGCGCTACACATCGCCGAGGGCCTGCGCGCCGCCAGCCCCGAGATCGCGGTCACACGGCTCGCGAGTGGACTCCCGGTCGGCGCCGACCTCGAGTACGCCGACGAACTTACTTTGGGGCGGGCGCTAGCGGGCCGGCGCGCGGTCTAGCCGCGGCAGCGCCATCAGCAGCTCCTTACGCACCCGGCACCCGATCGCGTGCTGTGTCCACGGCACCAGGTGCGGCTGCGAGTGTGACGAGCAGATCGCGCACGTGACGTTCGGCTGCTCACAATCAGATCTCGGCCTGCGTCCCTTCGAACGGTCCATCGTTCTTGCACCCCTCGGTTGATGGCTTCCTTGCGGCTACTACCCCGAACCTAAGTCGCGCGAGGGCGGCTGTCAAGCACCGCCCCGGGGATCTTCGGAAACCTTTCGTTTGGAGCTCCAGCAGGGTCCGTGCGGGCCGTGCCGAGACGGACTGCAGCGCACGCTCGCGACCACACTGCTGAGCACGGCGCTCACCCCTTAACCTGCATCAGGTGGAACCGATCGTGATGAAGTTCGGCGGCACCTCGGTCGCCGACGCCGAGCGGATCAAGCGGGCCGCGCGGCGAATCGTCGCCCAGCGCGAGGCCGGGCGCCGCGTTGTCGCGGTGCTGTCGGCACGCGGCAAGACCACCGATGAGCTGATCGCGATGGCCGAGGAGGTCTCGGGCCGGCCCGACCCGCGCGAGATGGACATGCTGCTGTCGACCGGCGAGCGGATCTCGTGCGCGCTGTGCGCGATGGCGATCAACGACCTCGGGCACAGGGCGATCTCGCTGACCGGGTCGCAGGCCGGGATCGTGACCGACACCTCTCACACCAGGGCCAGGATCCTCGACGTCCGCGCGGACCGCATTCGCGAAGCGCTGAGCCAGGATCAGATCGTGCTTGTCGCGGGCTTTCAGGGCGTCTCGACCAGCCGCGACGTGACCACGCTCGGCCGCGGCGGCTCCGACACGACCGCGGTCGCGCTGGCGGCGGCGATCGGCGCCGAGGTGTGCGAGATCTACACCGACGTGTCGGGCGTGTTCACCGCCGATCCGCGGATCGTGCCCAACGCGCGCAAGCTTTCGCAGGTGAGCTTCGAGGAGATGCTCGAGATGGCCGCCTCCGGCGCCAAGGTCTTGCAGCTGCGCTCCGTCGAGTACGCGCGCACCCACGGTGTCCGCCTGCACTGCCGTTCGAGCTTCGAGGACGGTCCCGGTACCGTTGTCCTAGGAGAGGACCAGACCATGGAACACCCGCTGATCACCGCTGTCACGCACTCGACCGAGGAGGCTCGGATCACGCTGCTGGGCGTGCCCGACCGCCCCGGCGCCGCCGCCTCGATCTTCGGCGCGCTGGCGGAGGCCAACTGCAACGTCGACACGATCATCCAGAATGAGCCGCTCGGCGAGGGCCGCGACGCCGAGGTCTCGTTCACGATCTCGGCGGAGGACCTCCGCGCGGCTCAGCAGGCACTCGAGCCGGTGGTCAGGGATCTCGGGGTCGCCCAGGTCGACACCGATCCTGAGATCGGCAAGGTCTCGATCGTCGGGGCCGGGATGCGCTCGCACCCCGGGGTCGCGGCCAAGGTGTTCGAGACGCTGGCCGACGAGGACATCAACATCGAGATGATCTCGACCTCGCCGATCAAGATTTCGTGCGTGATCCGCTCGGGCGTCGTTCCCCAGGCCGTGCGCGCGCTGCACACCGCCTTCGGGCTGAGCGCGTCCGAGGTCCACCGCGAGCAGCCGATCGGACATCAGACGCGATGAGGGTCGCGGTCGTCGGAGCCACCGGCGTCGTCGGCTCGACGATGCTCGAACTGCTGCGAGATCGGCAGTTCCCGGCCGATGAGATCGTGCCGTTCGCGACCGAGCGCTCGGCCGGGCGCCAGCTCGACGGGCTCACCGTCCGGGCGCTGAACGCCGACGCCGACCTCGACGGGTTCGAGATCGCGCTGTTCTCCGCCGGTGCCGGCACCTCGCGCGAGTGGGCGCCGCGGTTCGTCGAGCACGGCGCGACCGTGATCGACAACTCCTCGGCCTTCCGCCGCGACCCGGACGTTCCGCTGGTCGTCTCGGAGGTCAATCCGCACGCGCTCGCCGGCCATCATGGGGTGATCGCGAACCCGAACTGCTCGACCATGCAGCTGGTCGTCGCGCTCGCGCCGATCCACCGCGAGGTCGGGATCGAGCGGCTCGTCGTCGCGACCTACCAGTCGGTGTCGGGAACGGGCAAGAAGGCGATCGACGAGCTCGAGGGCCAGGCGCACGCATCGCTGCACCAGGTCGAGATGCCGGCGCCCGAGATCTATCCTGAGCCGATCGCGTTCAACGTGATCGGCGCGGCTGGCTCGTTCGCCGAGGGCGACGATCACACCGACGAAGAACGCAAGATGATGTTCGAGACGCGCAAGATTCTCGAGGACGAGTCGATCGGCGTGGCCGTCACGTGCGTCCGCGTGCCGGTGCGGATCGCGCACTCGGAGGCGGTCAACGTTCAGACGCGCGAGCCGCTCTCGGTGGAGCAAGCGCGCGAGCTGCTCGCCAACGCACCCGGGGTGCTGCTCGAGGACGTCCCGACGCCGCTGCGGGCCGCCGGCCGCGACGAGGTGTTCGTCGGGCGGCTGCGGCGCGACGAGTCGCATCCGCGAGCGCTGAGCATGTGGATCGTCAGCGACAACCTTCGCAAGGGCGCAGCGACCAACGCCGTCCAGATCGCCGAGCTGCTGGCTGAGGCGCGGAAGGAAGCCGAGGTTGCCCGAGCCTGACGGCCTCTACGAGGCGATGCGCTGCGCGCCCTCGACGCGCCGCTTCACCGACGACCCGATCTCACGCGAGGTGATCGATCGCGTGCTCGAGAACGCGCGGTTCGCGCCCAGCGGTGGGAACCGCCAGCCGTGGCGAGTGATCGTCGTCACCGACCGCGACACCCGCCGACGGCTGCGCGAGCTCTACAAGGAACCATGGCGCGCGTACACCGAGCGCACCGGTGCGCGGGCGACACTCGAGGCGAGAGAGGCGAGCGGCCTGCCGCCCGGCCGGCTGCGGATGCTCCGCCTCGCCGACGAGTTCAGCGAGACGTTCGACTCGGCGCCGGTGCACCTGGTGATCTGCGTAGTGATCGCCGATCTCGCGATCGTCGACCAGGACCTGGATCGCCCGAGCATCGTCGGCGGCGCGTCGATCTACCCGTTCGTTCACAACGTCCTACTCGGCCTCCGAGCTGAGGGGCTCGGCGCTGCGTTCACGACACTGCTGACACCGGTCGAGCCCGAAGTGCACGAGCTGCTCGGGATCCCGGACGGAATCGCGCTCGCGGGCCACATCTCGGTTGGCGTTCGAGCCGACCCGTGGCCGCGGCAGCTGACCCGCAAGCCCGTCTCCGAGTTCACCTTCAGCGATCGCTTCGCCCGACCCTGGGAGACCGACGGCGACTAGGCAGATTCCTTCGCACGGCCCCGGGAGACCGACGACGAGTAGACGACGGGCGCTGGAGGGGTTACGCCCGGGCTCTCAGATCGCGCCGTGTGCGGACGCCGAGCTTGCGGTAGATCCGTCGCGCGTGGGTCCGCACCGTTTCGATCCCGACGTGCAGGATCTGGGCGATCTCGGCATTCGAGCGCCCGCTCTGGAGTAGCTCGAGCACCTCGGCCTCGCGCGGGGTGAGTAGATCGGGTCCGACCGCGTCGCGCGCGTCGACTGCCGCCGGCGGCAGCACATGCAGGCCTCGTGAGGCGAGATGGATCGCGTGCAGGACGTCGCGCGCCTCGGTGCTCTTGGCGAGGCACGCGGTCGCACCGAACGCGAGCATCTGCCGGCACTCCGCCGTCGTCGGGCGGTTGGCGATCACGACCAGCCGCGTCGCCGGGAACCGGCGGTGCAGATCGCGGATCTCGGCTGCGCTCAGGAGCGAGCCGAAGTTGATGATCGCGACCTGGGGCAGGACTGTCGCGAGCGTCTGCTCGAGCTCTTCGTGGGGAACGCCTGATGCGACCAGCTCGAGGTTCTCGTCTTCGTCGATCAGGACCTGGAGGCCGCGAGCGACGATGTCCTCAAAGCTGGCGACGGCGACGGAGACGGGAGCGCGTTGAAGCATCTTGGTCGGTGACCGGCGCCTCCCTGGCACCGCGAACAATATCGGCTCGAGCAAACAAAAGGGTGATATCGCCGTCACCCTCTGATTCACCCCTGCTCACCCCAAGATCACCCGGAGCAGGGGACGCGAATCCCGGCGCCGCGCGCAACCATTCACGCAGGCTTTCTGGACGCGTTGCACCGGGGACGCTCCTTCAAAAAACTTCCGACGGGCGGATGCAGGGGTACAGCGGAGAGCGGGGTGTGGGATCCCGCTCTCCGCTTTCCAGCCAGGCTTTGAGGCATTGCACCCGCCGTGTGCAGCAGGCTCCTGGCGTTCAGTCCTCCGGCGGCGGGATCGTCGCCTTCAGCCGGCGCTTGGCGGCGTCGATCCGGCGGCCGGCTTCGGAGTCGAGGCGGTCGCGCTCGGGCTCGTGCCCGGCGTCGTGCGATCCACGGTGCAGTGCCGAGGACAGCGCCCGCCGCAGCCGCGAGATCACGCCGGGGCGCCCGCCACCACCGACGTCGACCAGTCGATCACCGAGGTTGGGCGGACGATGTGCTTGTTCATCCCCAGTTCCTTGGGCGACAGGCCGAGCGCGAGTCCGACCAGCTGGGGGAGGTGCAGCACCGGCATTCCCAGCTCGCGGCCAACGACCTTCGCGGCCGACGGCTGCTGCATGTCGAGGTTCAGGTGGCACAGTGGGCAGGGGACGACCAGGCAGTCGGCCTCGGCGTCCTGGGCATCGCCGAGATGGCGGCCCGCCTGCATCAGCGAGGCTTCCTTGTTCATCGTGATGATCGGGAAGCCGCAGCACTTGTAGACGCCGGCGTAGTCGACGACGGTTCCGCCGAGTGCCTCGATCACCTGCTGCAGGTAGCGGTCGCGGGGATGCTCCTCGTCGATTCCGAGGCGGCTGACCGGGCGCACGATGTAGCAGCCGTAGAACGGGCCCACCCGCAGGTCCTTCAGCGGTCGCTTGACGCGTTCGCGGAGCGCGTCAAGGCCGATGTCCTCGACCAGCAGCCACAGGAAGTTCTTGTTGGTCAGGCCCTTCTCGTAGCGCAGATCCTCCTCGGACAGGTTCCCGTTGACGTAGTTGCGGTAGTCGGTGTTGCCGTCGAGCCGCTCCTGGCACTCCGACTGGGCGCCCTGGCAGGTCGAGCAGATGTTCATCATCAGCTCGCCGTCGGTCTGCTGGGCGAGTGCGAAGGTCCGCGCATTGAGCGTGTCGGCGAGCTCCTGATTGTGCTCGGCGATCACCCCGGCGCCACAGCAGGCGGCGCGATCGAGCTCGATCAGCTCGATGTCGAGCAGTGGCGCCACCTTGGCCATCGATCCGTGCAGCTCCGGCGTGAACCCGCGGCTCACGCAGCCGGGCCAGTAGGCGACCTTCATCCGTTCTCGCTTTCGGTGGTTGACTCGGCGGCCGGCGCCGCCGCGGTGTCCTCGGGCTCGTCCTCGACGCCGCTCACGTACAGGTTGAGCTCGACCCGCTGCTCGCGCCCCTCGATCGTGTCGAACAGCCGCTTGACCTCCTTGGGCGCCTTGTGCGGATGGCCCAGCGCGGTGCGGGGGGTCATCTTGCCGCGGGCCAGCGCTGTGAACGCGGTCGGCAGCGAGCTGACCAGCTCCGGGACCGCGCGCGGGTGGAACTTGCCGCCGTAGGAGTCGGGCAGCAGGTCGGCCTCGTGCAGGAGCCCGTTCTTGCGGATGTTCTTGACGAACGCGTGCTCGTGCCGGTAGCCGTTGTTGCGGTCGTTGATCTCGAAGTCCGAGCCGGACTTGCGCCTCAGGCGCATGATCTGGCTCATCGGGTCGACGCCCTTGGGGCAGGCATCGATGCAGTTGAAGCAGTGCGTGCAGTCGTAGATTCCGTGCTCGTCCTCAGACAGATCCTTGAGCCGCTGCTCGTGCTCGGCGTCGCGGGGGTCGCCGACGAACCGGTAGGACTTGGCGAGCGCGGCGGGACCGACGAACAGCGGATCGACCTCCATCGCGAGGCAGTCCGAGACGCAGGCGCCGCACTGGATACAGGCCATCGTCTGGGTCACGTCGACCATGTTCTCGTGGGGCACGATGTACTCGCGCTCGGGCACCGGCTCCTTGTTGATCAGCCACGGCGTGACGCGCTGGATCTTCTTCCAGTGGACCGCATCCATGTCGACGATCAGGTCGCGGATGACCGGCATGTTGCCCATCGGCTCGACCCAGATCACCTGCCCGTCCTCGTCGCCCTCGACCTCGCCCTCCGAGGTCCGGTTACCGCGCGCAACCGCCTCCTCGAGATGGGTGTTGCACGCCAGCCCGGGCTTACCGTTCATGCGCACGCCGCACGATCCACAGATCGCCTGCTGGCAGGAGCAGCGGATCCCGATCGAGCCGTCGGTCTCGTCGCGGGCGTGGAGGATCGCGTCGAGCACCGACTGCGTGCCCGGCATCTCGATCTTGTGCTCATCCCAGTGCGCGGCCTGACCCGACTGCGGGTCGTAGCGGCGGATCCTCAACGTGTATTCAGGCATCGGTGAACTAGTAGGTCCTTTCCTGGGGCTCCCAGCGGGTGATCGTGACCTCGGAGTAACTCACCTCGGGCACCTCGGCGCCGTTGGCCGAGATGTCGATGTGCTTGAGCCACTGGGCGTCGTTGCGCTCGGGGAAATCGGTCCGGAACTGGGCGCCGCGCGACTCCTTGCGCTCGATTGAGGCGACCACGATCGCCTCGGCGCAATCGAGCATGTATCCGAGCTCGAGTGTCGCGATCACGTCCTGGTTGAAGATCGACCCGCGATCGTCGATCGCGGCCTTCGGCGCCTGCTCCTTGAGCCGGCGGATGATCTCGTGGGCCTTGGCGAGGCCGTCGGCGTCGCGGAACACCGCCACGTACTGGTTCATCGTCTCGCCGAGTTCGTTCTTGATCGTCGACACTCGGGGGCCACCCTGCTCGCGACCGATGATCGCGGCGATCTTGCGCTCGGTCTCCTCGACCCGGGATGCGTGCGTCGTGGGCATCGTCATGTGCAGCGCCCGGCTGGCGGCGTGCTCGCCCGAACGGCGGCCGAAGATCAGCGTGTCGAGCAGCGAGTTGGCGCCGAGCCGGTTGCCGCCGTGGACCGACACGCACGCGACTTCCCCGGCCGCGTACAGGCCGGGAATCGTGGTCTCGCCGTCGGTGTTCGTCTTGACACCGCCCATGATGTAGTGCTGGCCGGGGCGGATGTGGATCGGCTCGCGGGTGATGTCGGTGCCGGCGAAGTCGCGACCGATGTTGACGATCTCGCGCAGCGCCTCGAGCGTCCGCCGCCGTGGCACCTTGGTCACGTCGAGCGCGACCGTGCCGTCGGGGAACCCGCGCCCCTCGTTGATCTCGGTCTGCTCGGCGCGTGAGACGACGTCGCGCGAGGCGAGCTCGAGCTTGTTCGGCGCATAGCGCTCCATGAACCGCTCGCCCTCGGCGTTCAGCAGCCACGCTCCCTCGCCGCGGGCCCCCTCGGTGATCAGCAGCCCGTTGCCGGCGAGCGTCGTCGGGTGGTACTGGACCATCTCCATGTCCATCAGCTTGGCGCCGATCCGGTACGCCTGCGCGATTCCGTCGCCGGTCACGATCAGGCCGTTGGTCGTCGGCTTGTAGGCCTGCCCGCAGCCGCCGGTAGCGAGGATCACCGCCTTGGCGTTGAACACCTCGAGGTGGCCATCTCGCAGGTTCCGGCAGATCGCGCCGACGCAGCGGCCGTCGGCGTCCTGAAGCAGATCGGTGGTGAACCACTCCTCGAAGCGGTCGACCAGCACGCTGTGCTTCATCAGCTGCTCGTACAGAACGTGCAGGATCGCGTGGCCGGTGATATCGGCGACGTAATACGTGCGGTTGGTCGAGGCGCCGCCGAACGCGCGGGTGCCGAGGTTGCCGTTCTCGTTGCGGTGAAATGTGACGCCCGCGTGCTCGAGCCAGAGGATCTCGGCGGGCGCCTCGCGGCACATGATCTCGATTGCGTCCTGGTCGCCGAGGTAGTCCGAGCCCTTGACCGTGTCGAACGCGTGCGACTCCCATGTGTCCTCGGGGTTCAGCGCCGCGTTGATCCCGCCGGCGGCCGCGACCGAGTGCGAGCGGACCGGGTGGACCTTGGAGATGATGCCGACCGAGGCGCCCGCCTGTGCCGCCGCCAGCGCCGCGCGCTGGCCGGCGAGCCCGGCGCCGATGATCAAGACGTCGTGTGAAGGCACGAAATCGATTCTATTTCGTGGGGAGTCCTGGCCGCTTCGTGGGCCGGAAAGCCCTGCTATGCGGCCGGGGAGCCGAGTGCCGACTGGAGCGCACGGCGGACCTGCTCGACAGTCACGACGCCGCGGAGCACCCCTTCGCCGTCGACCGCCATCAGAGCGCCCAGGCGTCCGAGCGACTCCGAGGACAGCAGCTCGGTCAGCGGGCGATCCTCTTGCACCTGCCAGCTCTTTCCGGACTCGGCCTCGAGCACGCCGCCGACCGTCAGCCAACCCTCACCGCCGTCGTGCGTCGCCTGCAGACGCTCTTGCCGGGCGATCCCCATGAATCGCCCGTCGGCGTCGATCACCGGGAACCACGACCATCCGTAGCGGAGGAAGTACTCGTCCAGGGCCTGGCTGACCGGCGTCGCCGCTTGGATCGCCACCGGGTGACGATCCATGATGTCGGCGACGCGAACACCCTCGATCCGCTGGCTCACCGCACTTTGGACGACGGCGCCACGAGCCGACTGGCCGAGCAGGAACGCCAGTGCCACCAGCCATAGGCCCCCGAGCGAGCCGCTCGAGAGCAGCCATGCGATCCCGAGGCCTGCCAGCAGCACCGCGAACCCCTGGCCGAGCATCGCCGCCACCCGGGTCCCGCGCTGCTTGTCGCCCGTGATCCGCCAGACCGCCGCCCGCGCGATCCGCCCACCGTCGAGCGGGAACGCCGGCACGAGGTTGAAGATCAGAATCAGGATGTTCATCAGCAGCAGCCAGCTGAGGCTGAGCAGGACCGGGGTGACGCGGACCGTGCCATCGAGCTGGGCCGCGTGGATCAGTCGGTGGGGGCCGACGATCGCGAGATCGATCGCCAGGCACAGCAGCACGAAGCAGAAGGTCGCCAGCGGGCCGGCGCCGGAGATCTTGAACTCCTCGCCGGGCGAGGCCGCGTCGCGGCTCATCTGCGTGATCCCGCCGAACAGGAACAGCTGAATCTGCTTGACCTCGATTCCCTGACGCCGCGCGACCAGCGCGTGGCCGAGCTCGTGCATGATCAGCGACCCGAAGAACAGCAGTGCGGTTGCCACCGTCGTCAGATACGCGACGCCGTCTGATGAGTGCAGCGTCTGACGAAACGGGCCCGAAAGCCAGAAGATCATCAGGAACAGAATCAGGAACCAGCTCGCGTCGACCCCGATCCTGATCCCGAACACGTCCATCAGCTTGATCCCGCCTGGACGGCGCAACATGCTGCAATGGTGGCACAGGAGTTCGGCGAACCGCCGACGCGATCAGCTGCCAGTATCGGGAGAAACGGATGACAGACCAGCTAAAGGACCTGCGAAGCCACCTGGCCGAGCTCGAGGACCTGCGCCACGCCGCCCAGCTTCTCGGATGGGATCAGCAGACGATGATGCCGCCGCGGGGCGGCCCCGGTCGCGCCGAGGCGCTTGGCACGGTCGCGCGGATCAGCCATGAGATGTTCATCTCGAGCGACACCGGTCGGCTGCTCGACGCTGCCACCGCGGCGCTCGACGGCGCCGGCGCTGACTCCGACGACGCACGCCTGATCACCGTCACTCGCCGCCACTGGGAGAAGGCGCGCCAGGTTCCCGCCGAGCTGGCAGCCGAGCTTGTGCGCAGCGCCTCGATCGGTCAGGAGGCGTGGGTCCAGGCGCGCGAGCAGTCCAACTTTGGCCAGTTCGTGCCGTATCTGGAGCGCAACCTCGAGCTTGCACGGCAGTACGCGGACTGTTTGCAGGGCTTCGACTGCACCTACGACGCGTTGCTCGACGACTACGACCCGGGGCTGAAGACGGCCGATGTGGCGGTCGTGTTCGATCAGCTGAAGGCCGAGCTCGTGCCGATGATCGCGACCGTGACCAGCAGCCAGGTCGACGACGCGTGCTTGCACGGCAGCTTTGAGGTGGCCAAGCAGCGCGCCCTGGTCGCGGCCGTGCTCGAGCTGATGGGGTTCAGCGCCCAGGGGTGGCGGATGGACGACGCCGTGCATCCGTTCGCCAGCGGCTTCGGCTCGGGCGACATTCGGATCACGACGCGCTGGGACCCTGGCTACTTCGCCGCCGGGCTGTATGGCGCGATGCACGAGTGCGGTCACGGTCTCTACGAGGCCGGCATCAAGCAGGCGTTGCAGCGGACTCCGCTCGGACACGGTGAGTCGCTCAGCCTGCACGAGTCGCAGAGCCGGATGTGGGAGAACATGGTCGGGCGTGGTCGGCCGTTCTGCGAGGTCTTGACGCCGCTGCTGGCTGAGCACCTGGGGGTGCAGGTCGATGCCGAGGTGCTGTACCGCGCCGTCAACCGCGTCGAGCCCTCCTACATCCGGGTCGAGGCGGACGAGGCCACCTACGGTCTGCACATCGTGCTGCGCTTCGAGCTCGAGCAGGAGCTGATCGAGGGACGCCTGGCGGTCAGAGACCTCGCCGAGGCATGGAATGCCCGCTTCAAGGACTACTTCGGGATCAACGTCACCGACGACGCCGACGGGGTGCTCCAGGACGTCCACTGGTCCGCCGGCCTGATCGGCTACTTCCCGACCTACGCGCTCGGCAACCTGATCGCCGGGCAGCTGTGGGAGCGCGCCGACGCCGATCTCGGCGACCGCGACGCACAGCTCGCGGCGGGCCAGCTCGCGCCGCTGCGCGAATGGCTGCGCGAGAACGTCCATCAGCACGGCTCGAAGTTCTCCAGCGGCGAGCTGTTGCAGCGTGTAACCGGGGACGAGCTGACCGTCGGGCCGTTCGTCAACTACCTGAAGGCGAAGCTGAGCGACGTCTACGGCGTGTCGCTGTAGCGCCGCGCTGGACACCCATTACGGCTGGGGTTATAGTCGGCGCCGCGCACTTCGGTCCGCACGGATGATGGAGCAGTTGCCCCGGGGGTTTTGATGCAAGGATCGGGCTTCGGATGCGGTTGGCGATCGGCCTTGACGCTGCTGATCACGGTCGGAGGTGTGCTCGCGTTCGCCGCCTCCGCGCTCGCGACCGTCACCACCACGAACGTGACCACGCCTGCGGACGGGACGTTGGTGTTTGACAACCACAACACCGATCCGTCGAAGACGTTCGCGGTCGCCGGAACGAGCGACGGCGTGACCGGCGACCGGCTCGACATCCGCTGCCTCCAGCTGGCCACCAACGACCCCGGGACTTTCTACCTCGGCACCCCCTACACCGTGTCGGTCCGCGCGGGCGGCAGCTTCTCGGCCAACGTTCCGGTCGCGGACATGCCCCCCAACACGTGTCAGCTGGTAGCTGTCCCACATGGGACCGGCCCCGATCGTGGACCGGACTTCACCGGGCCGAGTGTCAGCTTCAGCACATTCTCGAACCTCACGATCTCCGGGGGGCCGAGCGCCGGTAAGCCATACAACTTCCTGGACGCGATCACGGGCATCTCGGGGCAGGACTACACCAACTCGCTGTCCGCCTGCGGTGACTCCACCACGCTGATGTCGTGGGGCAGCCTCACCAACAACGTCTACCCGTTCAACTGTGGCGGGCAGTTCTACGGCTCGCCGGGAGACTATGGACGGCCCACGGACCTCGGCCGCAGCGGCATTCAGGTCGACGGCACCAATGCGTACGGGTCGGCCTCGGCCCACAACCTGTTCGCCGGAGCCGATCAACGCTCGGGGTTCCCAACGATCCGTGACTCAGTGACGTTCGACGCCGCGACCGGCAACGAGGTGCTGACTGATTCCGAATCGATCGCGCGCTGCGCGCCGCGGGATGTCTACGGCCCGACCGCCGCTGACTGCAGATCGTTCGTCCCGACGGGCGTGTCCGACACGCGCGTGACGCGGTCCTCGGATTCAGCGCAGGTGATGACGATCACCGACACGTTCGCCAGCCGTGACGGCCATCGGCATACGCTCGACCTGCTCGACGAGGTCGACGCGCCTTCGAGTGGCGGGTGGGCGCTACCGGGTCAGAGCGCGTTCATCCAGCACGGGCGCGGCACAGTCGGCGCGCCGTCGTCCGCGCCCGGGACGGTGTATGACATCGTCGACCGCACTCAGCGCCCGAGCTTCACGGATCCGGTCGGAGCGATGACGTTCGGCACGCCATACAGCTCGGTGAGATTTGACAACACGCTGATCGCGGGCGAGGAGTCGGCGCTGTTCGGCTACCGCCTGACGGTTCCGGCGGGCGGTTCGACGTCGATCACCTGGAGCTACGCGACCACCTCATCCTTGGCAGAGGCGCGGGCGCAGGCTGCCGCTGCCGAGCAGCAGATCGAATTGGCCGGTCGCGCTCCGACCGTCGAGCTCACGGGTCTGGCGTCGAGGATGAGCTTGAAGGCGTTCCTGCGAGGCGTGCGATTCTCGGTGCAGCCGGACAAGCGGGCCTCGCTGCAGGTGATGCTGGTCGCTTCGACGAGCAGGGCGACGATCGCCGGCGCCGGCAACCTGATCCTGGCGAGCAGGCGGTTCGCCTCGAGCGCCGCAGCCCGCAAGGTCGTGATCGTCCCGCAGCGAAGGCTGGTCGGGGACCCGAAGCAGGCCCGCGTCCAGGTCGTGACCGTCGCGACCGATCAGTTCGGGCGCGAGTCGACGACCGCGCGGGTGATCACAGTGACTCGAGCGCCTCGTTGAAAGTAACGCTGGGGCGCATCGCCGCCGCCACCCGCTCGGGGTCGGGCTGGTAGTAGCCGCCGATCTCGACCGGCGCTCCCTGCACTGCGTTGAGCTCGTCGACGATCCGTTGCTGATCGCCGGCGAGGCGCGCTTCGAGCGGCTGCAACCGTGACGCCAGCGCTCGATCGTCGCGCTGCGCCGCCAGCTCCTGCGCCCAATACAGCGCCAGGTAGAAGTGGCTGCCGCGGTTGTCGAGCTCGCCGCAGTTGCGCGATGGAGAGCGGTTGTCCTCGAGCACGCGGCCGGTCGCGCGGTCGAGCGTCTGCGCCAGGATCCGTGCCCCCGGGTTGCCCTCCGCGTCCGCGAGCAGCTCCAGCGAAGGGCCGAGCGCGAGGAACTCGCCGAGCGAGTCCCAGCGCAGATGGTTCTCCTTCAAAAACTGCTGGACGTGGCGCGGCGCCGATCCGCCTGCGCCGGTCTCGAACAGCCCGCCGCCGTTCATCAGCGGCACGATCGACTGCATCTTGGCGCTGGTGCCGAGCTCGAGGATCGGGAACAGATCGGTGAGGTAGTCGCGCAGCACGTTGCCCGTCACCGAGATCGTGTTCTCCCCCTGCCGGGCCCGCTCGAGCGTGAACCGCGCCGCCGTGGCGACATCCATGACCTCGAGCTGCAGTCCGTCGGTGTCGAGCTCGGCGAGCGCCGGGCGGACCTTCTCGAGCAGCTTTGCGTCGTGGGCACGGGTCTCGTCGAGCCAGAACACGGCGGGCCATCCGGTCGCCCGTGCGCGGCCCACGGCCAGTGACACCCAGTCCGTGATCGCAGCGTCCTTGGTCTGGCACATGCGCCAGATGTCGTCCGCCTGGACCTCGTGCTCGAGCAGCGGCCGGCCGTCGCCGTCGAGGACGCGCACGCGGCCCGGTGCCGAGATCTCGAACGTCTTGTCGTGCGAGCCGTACTCCTCCGCCGCCTGTGCCATCAGCCCGACGTTCGGCGTGCTGCCCATCGTCGCGGGATCGAACGCGCCGTGCTCGCGGCAGTGATCGACGGTCTCGGCGTACAGCGGCGCATAGGAGTGATCGGGAATCACGAAGTTCGCGTCCTGAAGCTCGCCGTCGGCGTTCCACATCTGGCCCGAGGAGCGGATCGCCGCCGGCATCGAGGCGTCGATGATCACGTCGCTGGGGACGTGGAGGTTCGTGATCCCGCGATCGGCGTCGACCATCGCGAGCGCCGGACCGTCCGCATATGCCCGATCGATCGCCGACCCGATGACCTCGCGCTCGGACTCGGGGAGCTCGTCGATCGCCTTCAGCACTGCCGCGAGGCCATCGTTGGCGTTGACCCCGGCCGATCGCAGCGCGTCGCCGTGACCCTCGAACAGCTCGTGGAAGTAAGCGCGGACCGCGTGGCCGAAGATGATCGGGTCTGAGACCTTCATCATCGTCGCCTTCAGGTGCACCGAGAACAGCACGTCCTGGTCCTTTGCCTCGCGCACCTGCTCGGCAAGGAATTGATCGAGTGCGGCCCGACGCATCACGGCGGCGTCCAGCACCTCCCCGGCGAGCACCGCGGTGCTGTCCTTCAGCACTGTCACCGTGCCGTCCTGCGCGACGTGCTCGATCCGGACCGACCCCTCGTGCTCGATGATCACCGATCGCTCGGTGCTGCGGAAGTCTCCCTCGCTCATCGTCGAGACGTGCGAGCGCGAGTCTCGCGACCACGCGCCCATCGAGTGCGGATGGTTGCGCGCGTACTGCTTGACCGACGCGGGCGCCCGGCGGTCGGAGTTCCCCTGGCGCAGCACCGGGTTGACCGCGCTTCCCTTGACGCGGTCGTAGCGAGCGCGGACCTCGCGCTGCTGCTCGTCGGAGGGCGCCTCCGGGTAGTCGGGGATCGCGTAGCCGTGCTCCTGAAGCTCGGCGATCGCCGCCTTCAGCTGTGGCACCGACGCGCTGATGTTCGGCAGCTTGATGATGTTCGCCTCGGGCGTCTGCGCCAGCTCGCCGAGCTCTGACAGCGCGTCGGCGATCCGCTGTTGGTCGTCCAGGCGGTCCTCGAATTGGGCGAGGATCCGTCCCGCGAGCGAGATGTCCCTGAGCTCGATCTCGATGCCGGCCGCCGCGGCGTAGGCGCGGACGATCGGCAGCAGCGACTGGGTCGCGAGTGCCGGCGCCTCGTCAGTCTGCGTGTAGACGATTTTCATCGCACCCCGCACCCTAGCGACCTCGGGCCGACGCCCGGCGCAGCACTGGGTATACAGTCAATTGTCATGACTGAGACCCCTGTACGAGTAGCGGTCACCGGCGCAGCCGGTCAGATCGGCTACGCAATTCTGTTTCGCATCGCAAGCGGGCAGCTGCTCGGCCCGGAGACACCAGTGCACCTCTCGCTGCTCGAGATTCCCGCCGCCGTCAAGGCCGCTCAGGGAACCGCGATGGAGCTCGATGACTGCGCCTTCCCCCTGCTGCGGGGGATCGACATTTCAGATGACCCAAACCAGGCGTTCGACGGGGTGAACATCGCATTGCTGGTCGGCGCACGGCCCCGCACGAAGGGCATGGAGCGCAGCGACCTGCTCGAGGCCAACGGCGGCATCTTCAAGCCCCAGGGACAGGCGCTCAACAGTCGCGCTGCGTCCGACATCAAGGTGCTGGTAGTCGGTAACCCCGCCAACACCAACTGCCTGATTGCGAAGAGCAACGCGCCCGATATCCCGCCCGAGCGGTTCACCGCGATGACCAGGCTCGATCACAACCGGGCGATCGCTCAGCTCGCCCAGAAGACCGGCGCCGCTGTCAGCGAGATCACCAACATGACGATCTGGGGCAACCACTCAGCGACCCAGTATCCAGACATCTTCAACGCCAAGGTGAAGGGTCAGAAGGCCGCCGAGCTCGTGTCAGATCAGCAGTGGTTGGAGGAGGATTTCATCCCCACGGTGCAGAAGCGCGGCGCTGCCATCATCGACGCGCGCGGTGCCTCGAGCGCGGCCTCAGCCGCGAACGCGGCGATCGACCACGTGCACGACTGGGTGCTCGGCACGCCGGCCGGGGACTGGGTGTCGATGGCGATCCCGTCGCAGGGGTCCTACGGCGTCGGCGAGGGGATCATGTCGAGCTTTCCGGTGACCTGCTCCGGCGGCGGTTACGAGATCGTCGAGGGCCTCGGGATCAGCGAATTCTCACGTTCGCGCATCGATGCCACTGTCAACGAGCTTCGCGACGAGCGCGAGGCCGTCGCGCAGCTGGGCCTGATTTAAGTAGTAAAGGGGCCGCCCCGCAGCGGGGCGGCCCCCGTTATCAAGTCGTTTGGTGCGCCTACGCTTACGGACAGGCGCTCAGGAGCCGGCCGGGAACCAGCCCTGGCCCTCGCGCTTGACCTGTCCGTCGGCGACTAGCTTGGGCATCACCCGATAGAGGTAATTGGGCTCGATCTTGAGCTCCGTGGCGATCTGCGGGATGGTGATCCCGGGCCGGCTCTTGACCAGCTCGAGCGCCTGATTGGCGCGCGTTGCGCCGCCGCGGCGACCCCGCGGACGTCCGGGCCGGCGTCCAGTCCGGGCGCGGGTGGGCGTCGAGCTCGAGCCACGCGGACGCCCGGGGCCGCGCTTGATCGCTCCGCCTACGAGCGCAGACAGCGCGGCCTCGAGGCGTTGCACCTCCTCGCGCAAGTCGTGCAGGCGCTTCTCGATCTCCTTAACTGTGCTGTCTACGAATTCAGCCATTTATCTCCTCGGGGGCACCCGGTCGGTATTTGTCAACACCGAAACGATAGCGACAGTTACTCCCTTGCAGTCAGTTGCCCTCTATCAGCGCCTTGAGTTGACGCAGTGAACTGCTCGCCTCACGCTCGGACGCGGCACCGACCACAACCCTGCTCGCCAGCGTCCCGAGCCGCCCCCCGGGCGGGTTGAATTCGTTCGTGTAGTCGAACTCTGTCGGACCTTCTTCCTCGCCCGCAAGCTCGTAGCGAATCACTGCCGTCGAACGGGCCGGGCCGTGCCCCTCCCAGACGGCCAGGTTCGGGGCGCTGCAGTCGGCGAGGGTCCAGTGAACCGTGAACGAGACACCGCGCATGTGCAGCACCTGGTCCATCGTCGAACCTGTCCGCATCCGGTTCGATGCGTTCCTGATGTGGCGATGAATAGTGACCCACTCGCCAAGGCGATATGGATCCATGATCGTGTCCCACACCGTCCGCACGGGAGCGTCGATCTTGATCCGGACGTGAACCGTGCTCATTCGCGGGTCGGCAGCCTATCGCGCGGCGAGGGGTTCGATCGACTCCCATTCGCGCAGCGATCGTTCGATCGCCGAGTCGATCGAGTGGAGCCTGACACCGAGGAGCTCCGCGAGGCGTTGATCGCGGGGGATCAGATCGTCTCCCAAACTCTCCATCAGCGGCTCGATCAGCGCGGGGTCCTCGCCCGCGATCACGGACGCGATCCGGCTCGCGATCGGGGTTACGGTCAGGCGCCTGAAGCTGATCGTCGGCCGCCCGAGGATCAGCAGCCTGCGGATCCGGTCGATCAGCTCGCGGTAGGTGACGACGTCCGGACCGCCGACGTCGAACGACTGACCACAGACACGATCGCTGCTCGCCGCCCCGGCGAGCAGCGCGACGATATCGCGCTCGTCGATCGGAGCAGTCCGGCTCCGGCCCCACGCGGGCACCGCGAGCACCGGCATCCGCTCGACCAACCTGACCAGGAATCGGAACGAACGCGAGCCGGCGCCGATCACGATCGACGCGCGCAGCGCGACCGAGCAATCGGACGCCCCGCGCAGGATCTCCTCGACCGCGAGCCTGCTGGCGAGATGTACCGACACCGGGCCCTGCACCGGCACCAGTCCGCCCAGGTACACGATTCTCCCGACGCCGGCCCGCCGCGCCGCGCCGGCGAAGTTCTCCGCCGCGGCGCGCTCGCGCAACTGGAAGGGCCCGTTGCTCGAACGCTCCATCGAGTGGATCAGGAAGTACGCGACCTCGATCCCGTCGAGCGCCCGCTCGAGGCCGCGGCCCGAGATCGCGTCGCCGCGTACGACCGGGACGTCGAGCCCGACCCGATCCGGGTCGCGCGAGAAGCCGCGGACCCGGTGACCGTCCTGCAGCAGTCGAGGCGTCAGGCGCGAGCCGATGTAGCCTCCGATCCCGGTCACAAGGATGTTCACTGCTGACCGCCTACCCAGGGCGCGGGTGTTATGAAGCGCCCGTCGAGCCCACTCGCGCTCGGAGCGCCGGCGAGTGCCAGCGCGTGGTCGAACTCGCCCAACAGGATCTGCAGTACGTGTGCGGCGCCATCGGTCCCGCCGGCGGCCACGCCCCACAGCACGGGCCGTCCGACCATCACCGCCTGAGCGCCCAGCGCCAGCGCTTTGAGCACGTCGGTGCCGCGACGGATGCCGCCGTCGACGATCACCTCGAGCTGATCGCGATCGAGCGCCTGAATGATCGGGCCGAGCGCGTCGGCGCCCGACAGCACGGTGTCCAGCTGGCGTCCGCCGTGATTGGAGACGACGATCGCCCGCGCCCCGTGCTCGGCCGCCAGCTGCGCGTCCTCGGGGCGGATGATCCCCTTGACGATCACGGGCAGCTCGCTCTCGGACGCGAACCGCTCGATGTCGCTCCAGGTCAGCCGTGGGTCGATCAGGGAGGCGAAGTCGGCTGGGGACATCATCCCGGTGGCGCCCGCCGCCTTGGCGGCCGCGACCAGATCTGCGGTCGCCGACCGTACGCCGGAGCGCAGGTCGCGCTCGCGATGTCCGATGATCGGAAGGTCGACCGTGACAACGAGCGCCTCGTAGCCGCTCGCGGCGGCGCGGGCGACCATCTCGCGGCTGACACCCCGGTCGGAGAACACGTACAGCTGGAACCAGCGCGTGCTATCGGGTACCGCGCTCGCGAGCGCCTCGGGGCTTGTCGTGCCGAGCGTCGAGAGACAGAAGGCGGTGCCGGTCGCCGCCGCCGCCCGCGCGGTTGCGATCTCGCCCTCGCGGTCGGCGAGCCGCTGGAACGCCATCGGAGCGACGATCAGCGGGTGCGGTCGCCGCTTGCCGAGCAGCGTCACGCCCGGGTCGCGCTCGCCGACCCCGACCAGGACCCGAGGCAAGATCGACCACCGCCGCCACGAGATCGGGTTGTCACGCAGCGTCAGCTCGTCGCCGGCTCCGCCCGCGTAGTAGCCGAACGCGCCAGCATCCAATCGTTGCGCCGCCGCTCGCTCGTAGTCGGCAAGCGAGATCATCTGCGAGTCGGTGCCCGTCACCGGGACAAAGCTACGGAAATTGCGGGCGGTTCCCGGCTCGGGCCACAAATAACTCGCTGTTTGCAGGGAAATGCTCGGTCGGCAAAGTTGCTGGTTTTTCCGGGAATCGTGGTTGCCGGAGAGGGTGAGGTTCGCTTTGATGATCTCTGGCTGGTCGGGTTGAGCTTCTACGTCGGAGGGTTGGTTTCGGATGGCAAACGGGCGCGCGGGCGCATCTAAGGCAAGCTGCGAGAGCTGCTTCTTTCACCAGAATCATCTATGCGCGATCAGCGACTCGGGACCCTGTGCGACCTACCGCCCCGACCACCCCGACGGCCTTCGGCCGCCGCGCCAGCTCCGCTTCGTCTTCCGCCAGGAGCGCCGCATGCAGGTCGCCTGGGCGTTCCCGTCGGCGAGCGAACAGGTCGCATTGCACGCGTAGCCGCCCTCGACCGCGCGTCCTATACAGTTCCGCGCGTGTTCTGGCCGTTGATCGGCGGGTTTATCGCTTTCGTCCTCGTTGCCGTGCTGCTCGGGTGGATTCTCGACCCGACGCGCCGGGGCGACGGCCACTGACGCACGCGCTCGCGCGACGGTTCGCTACGGCTCCTCGGCTGCCTCCGCGCGACGGCTGATCCACTCCGACCCGGCGCTGTCGGTCACGCCGTGGACGATGATCGAGCAGAACACGACCAGCGCGGCGAGGTTGAAGATCTCGCGGCCCGCGTCGATCTGGTCACTGAGGACGAGCAGCGAGAACGTCATCGTCGCGACGCCCTTGGGGCCGAACCACGACATGAACGCCTTGGTCGCGGTGTCGACGCCGGTGCCCGCGAGTGCCGTGAACACGGCGACCGGGCGTGCCACCACGAGCGCGATCACGGCGATCGCGACCGCCGCCCAGCCGTCGCCGAACAGTCCGTGCAGAGTCAGCAGCGAGCCGAACACGACGAAGATCCCGAGCTTGACGATCTCGACCAGGTCCTCGGCCTGGCCCTCGAAGTAGTGGCGGATGTCTGCACGCCGGATCCCGAGCGTGATCGCCGCGACATAGACGGCGATCAGACCGTTGCCGTGCGGGATCAGCACCGCCACGCCGTACGCGGCGAAGGCGGTGCCGAGTGCGTAGAGCGACTGCTGATGGGCCGGGATCCCCTCCCGCAGGTTGGCCTTGCGCGGCATCAGCGCGGCGGCGAGGAAGCCGACGAGGAGACCGACGGCCAGCCCGATCACGATGTCCTCGAGCACGAACCGCCACCACACGAAATGGTGCTCACCGGCGGCGAGCGCGGCGCTGAAGGCGAGAACCGCGGGCAGCGCGAGGCCGTCGTTGAGCCCCGACTCGAGGTTCAGCGAGTGGCGGACCAGGCGCGGCACGCGGGGGTTGGTGACGACGCTCGAGGACAGGACCGGATCGGTGGGCGACAGCAGCGCGCCGAGCAGGAACGACTCAGTCCACGACAGCGAGGTCAGCACGTGGGCGCCGACCGCGACGATCACGGCGGTCAGCGGCATCGCCAGCACGAGCTTGCGAAACGGCAGATGCCAGTGGGTTTGGAGCATCTCGGCCTCGACCTCGAGCCCGTCGCGGAACAGGATCACGATCAGCGCCACGACCGCAAGCTCGGCGACGAACGGCGAGCGTGCGTTGAAGTGAAGGACGTTCAGGCCGCCGGCGCCGAGCGCGAAGCCGACCAGTACGAACATCGCGGTCAGCGACAGGAAGCTCTCGCGCGCGATCCCCGAGAGCAGCGCGCCCGCCATCAGCAGTGCCCCGAACACGAGCACGATGACGTCGAAATGGCTGACGGTTGCGGTCACCAGCACGGGCATTTGCAGGTGCGGCGCCGTCACCCGGTTAGAGTGTCAGAGTCGCGAGAGAGGAGCGGTGTGGAGATCACCGTACTGGGCAAGTCGCCGTCGTGGCAAGACGTCGACGGGGCATGCAGCGGGTACCTGATAGAGGACGACGGCTTCGTCTTGCTGCTCGACTGCGGCAACGGCGTGTTCTCGAAGCTGCGCGCCACACGGGACTACGTCGAGGTCGACGCGGTGCTGATCAGCCACCTCCATGCCGACCACTTCCTCGACCTGATCCCGTTCGCCTACGCGCTCACATACGCACCGCGCCAGCAGCCGGTCGCGGTCGCCGGCTGGCCGGGCACCGAGAAGCCCGCCCGCCCGCGCCTGTACGCGCCGGTCGGCTCGGGCGAGACCTTCCGCCAGATCGCCGGCTGTTGGGGCAACGACGACCTGATCGATCGTGCCTTCACCCTGCGGGAGTACAACGTGCTCGACGAGCTCGAGGTCGGCCCGTTCATGATCCGCTTCTGTGAGGTGCCGCACTACACGCTGACCCACGCGATCGAGTTCGTCACCGGCGCCAGCCGCCGGCTCACCTACAGCGCCGACTGCGCTCCCAACGACGACCTCGTCCAGTTCGCGCGCGACACCGACATGCTGCTGATCGAGGCGACGCTGCCCCGGCCCGAGCGGACCGGGATCCGCGGCCACCTGACCGCGCACGAGGCCGGCGATCACGGCCGCCGCGCCGGCGCCCAGCGGCTCGTGATCACGCACTTCTCCGACGAGCTCGACACCGAGACCGCGCGCAGCGAGGCCAGCCGCGGCTTCGGCGCGCCGGTCGAGCTCGCGGTCGAGGGCGCCGTGTACACGATCTAGATGGTTGATTCCGCGGCCGCGTGCGGGCTGGTTACGCTAGGGACAGATGTCCGAGCGTGATCTGTTCGCCAACTTCGACCGCATGCGCCGCGAGATGGACGAGCTGTTCGGAGACGTGCTCGAACGAAGCGGTCTGAGACGGCGCCGGGCCGGCTTCTCACCGGCTGTCGACGTCGCGTACACGGCCGATCCGCCGCTGGCGATCGTCACGGCCGAGCTCGCCGGCGTCGACCCGGATCAGCTCGACCTCGAGATCCAGGGCCGCAACCTGATCCTGTCGGGCCGCCGCGGGCCGGCCGCGGTGGAGGGCGACGTCTACCAGCAGGTCGAGATCGAGCGCGGCTACTTCCGGCGGGTCGTCGAGCTGGGCGCCGACGTCCACGCCGATGCAGCCAGGGCAAGCTACGAGGACGGCATGCTGAGGGTGCAGCTGCCGCTCGCGCAGGGCATCGTGCGCGCCCGCGCGGTGCGGATCGAGAAGGCCGAATAGTGGCCCAGATCGGGACGCGGGCGTGATCGACATCGGCGTGCCGAACAGTGGCCCGCGCGACGTCGAGGTCGCTGGCTCGCGATCGCTGCCCGAGCGAGTCGGCGTGCTGCCGCTTCGCGACACGGTCACCTTCCCCGACATGTTGATCCCGCTCAACGTCGGCCAGGAGCGCAGCATCGAGCTGATCAACGACGTGCTCCGCGGCGACCGCACGATCGTGATGGTCGCCTCGCGCGTGCCGGAGACCGAGACGCCAGGGCCCGAGGATCTGTACACGGTCGGGGTGCTCGGCGTGGTCGCGCGGATGATCCGCGTCCCCGACGGGACCCTGAGGGTCCTGATCCAGGGCGGCCAGCGGGTGCGGATCCAGAGCTGGCTCGCGTCTGAGCCCTATCTCGTCGCCGAGATCGCCGAAGCGCCCGACGTCGTTCACCACACCCCCGAGCTGGTCGCGCTGATGCGCAACGTCCAGCAGACCTTCACGAACATCGTCACCGAGGTCCCCTACCTACCCGAAGAGCTGCAGATCATGGTTGCCAACGTCGAGGATCCGAGCGTGCTCGCGCACCTGATCGCGGGTGCGCTGCGGCTGCCGACGGAGGAGAAGCAAGGGCTGCTCGAGGAGCTCGACGTCGGCAAGCGACTGCGTCGGCTGTCGGAGATCCTGGCGCGAGAGCTCGAGGTCGTCGCGATCGGCTCGAAGATCCAGTCGCAGGTCCAGTCCGAGCTCGAAAAGGGTCAGCGCGAGTACTTCCTGCGCCAGCAGCTCAAGGCGATCCAGGAGGAGCTCGGCGAGGTCGACGAGGTCCAGGCCGAGGTCGGCGAGCTGCGTGGCCAGCTCGCAGCGATCGAGCTCCCCGCGGAAGTGCGCAAGCAGGCCGATCGAGAGCTCGCGCGGCTCGAGCGGCTGCAGCCGGTGATGGCGGAGTACGGGGTCGTCCGCGGTTACCTCGAGTGGATCGCGGCGCTGCCGTGGGACAAGTCCAGCGAGGACAACCTCGACCTCGCGCATGCCCGCCGCGTGCTCGACCAGGATCACTACGACATCGAGCAGGTCAAGGAGCGGATTCTCGAGTTCCTGGCCGTGCGCCGGCTGAAGCCCGATGCTCGCGGATCGATCCTGTGCTTCGTCGGGCCGCCTGGCGTCGGCAAGACCTCGCTCGGCCGCTCGATCGCGCGTGCACTGGGCCGAACGTTCGAGCGGATCAGCGTCGGCGGCGTGCGCGACGAGGCCGAAATCCGCGGCCACCGCCGTACCTATATCGGCGCGATGCCAGGGACGATCATTCGCGCGCTGCGCGATGCCGGCGCCAACAACCCTTTGTTCATGATCGATGAGATCGACAAGATGGGCTCAGACTTCCGCGGCGACCCGTCGAGCGCGATGCTCGAGGTCCTCGACCCCGAGCAGAACGAATCGTTCCGCGACCACTATCTCGACCTCCCGTTCGACCTCTCGAACGTGATGTTCGTGACCACCGCCAACACGCTCGACACGATCCCGGGGCCGCTGCGCGACCGGATGGAGGTGATCCAGCTCGCCGGCTACACCGAGGCGGAGAAGCTCGAGATCGCCAAGCGTTATCTCGTTCCCCGGCAGATCGAGCGCAGCGGATTGACGCGCGCGCGGATCGCGTTCTCCGACGCGGGCCTGCGGACGATCATCACCGGCTACACGCGTGAGGCCGGCGTACGAGCGCTCGAGCGCGAGATCGGCAACGTCTGCCGAAAGGTCGCGCGGCAGGTCGCCGAGGGGAAGGCCAGGCGCAAGCTGACGGTGTCGGAGCCGCGCGTGCGCGAACTGCTCGGCAAGCGCCGCTTTCACTCCGAGACGCGGCGGCGGACGGCCCGCCCCGGCGTCGCGACCGGGCTTGCCTGGACCCCGGTGGGCGGCGAGGTGCTGTTCGTCGAGGCGACCGCGATGCCGGGCAAGGGCGGGCTCACGATCACGGGTCAGATCGGCGACGTGATGCGAGAGTCGGCGCAGGCGGCGCTGTCGTACGTGCGCAGCAACGCGGCCGAACTGTTCCCCGATCTCGACGAGCAGTGGTTCTCGAACCACGAGATCCACATCCATGTGCCCTCGGGCGCGATCCCAAAGGACGGGCCGAGCGCCGGGATCACGATCGCCACGGCGCTCGCGTCGCTGCTCTCCGGCCGGCCGGTGCGCGCCGACGTCGCGATGACCGGCGAGATCACGCTGACCGGTCAGGTGTTACCGATCGGCGGTCTGAAGGAGAAGGCGCTCGCCGCCCAGCGTCACCGCATTCACACCGTGATCGCCCCTGCGCTCAACGAACAGGACGTCGACGAGATCCCCGAACATCTGCGCAAGGACCTCGAGTTCCGGTTCGTCTCGGAGATCGGCGAGGTGCTCGATCTGGCGCTGCAGCGGCGTCCGGCGAGCAGGCGGCCGCGCAGCCTGACGGTTGCCTGACATCGGCCGGGCGTGATGAAAACCAGATTTGGTGCGTCGCATCTCGTATCCTGGGGACCCACGAGCCCCAAGCACCGAGGGAGTCAAATGGCATCACGAAGCAAAAAGGGCAAATCGGCCGGGTTCAATCCCGCCGACGTGGCCAGCATGGCCAAGTCCAATCCGTACATCCAGAGGCTGATCGAAGACGCCAAGCTGCGCGACAACCTGCACAAGGCGATCGAGTCGACCCGGAGCGCGTACGGGCGGGTATCCAACGGCAAGGGCCCGGGGAAGGCGCTGCTCGAGGACAAGAAGCTGCAGAAGGATCTGAGCGAGGCGCTCGGCGCCCTGCGCGACGCGTCGATCGCGCTCAGCGAGGCCCCAAAGAAGCGGGCTCGCAAGGGCAGGCGGCTGGGCCGCAAGGTCGTGATCCTCAGCCTCGGCGCGACGCTGGCGCTGGTCGGAAGCGAGAAGCTCCGCTCCAAGGTGCTCGACACGCTGTTCGGCAAGGAGGAGGAGTTCCAGTACTCGCCTCCGGCGAGCCCGTCGACGCCGCCGGCGACGCCGGTCAGCACCTCCTAGCCCTCGCCGGCAAAGAAATGTTCAGTGCGGAGGCGCCTTCGGGCGCCTCCGCCGCGTTAAGCGCCGCGCCTGCCGTCAGCGTCGCCCCAAACTAGAATCCGGCCCGTGGAGGCTGCTCGTGCATCCGACCTCGCCGGCGCCCGCGAGCTCAGCGGCGACAAGGCCACCCGCATCGTCGAGGCGATGCGGCTGAGCGTCTGCGCCCGTGGCATCGCCGGCTCGACGTTCGATCATGTCGCTCGCGAGGCGGGCGTCTCCAGAGGCCTGCTGCACTACTACTTCGGCACCAAGGAGCGGCTCCTGGTCGAGGTCGTCAGACGCGAGTCCGACATCCGGATCGAGCGCCTGCACGACGCGGTCGTCGGCGCCCAAAGTGCCGACGAGGTCGTGGCGGCGCTGGTTCGGAGCCTCGAGGACTTTCTCGGCGAGGCTGCGACCGCCGCGGTCATGTTCTACGAGCTGATCACCGTCGGGCAGCGCAACGAAGAGATCGCCTCCGAGCTGGCGCAACTCGGCCGGCGAACGCGATCGCACATGGCCGATCTGCTGCGCGAGAAGAGCGAGGCCGGAGTCGTGGCGCTGCGGGCCGACGCCGAGACGGTCGCGGCGTTCCTGTTCGTGCTCGCCGATGGGGTGACGATCCGGCGTCTGAGCGAGCCGAGCCTCGATATCGGCCCGGTCATGGACCAGGCGATCGCCTCGGCTCGGGCACTGCTCAGTTAGGCGCGGGGTTCAGTGCGCTTGGCCCGGGGTACCTGACGCCAGTGAGCAATGCGACCCAGGCCGGGTTCCCGCGGATCGGCGCGCTTCCGCGCGACGACGGCACGACCGCGTTTCGGGTGTGGGCGCCGGCGGCAGCGGCCGTCGCGGTCGCGACCGACACCGGCCAGTTCGATCTGAGCGCCGCTCCGGGCGGTGTGTTCGAGGGCGAGATCGAGGCCCGGGTCGGCGACGATTATGAGTTCGTGCTCGACGGTCGCGAGCGCTGGCCGGACCCGTGCTCGAGGTCTCAGCCAGACGGGCTGCGAGGCCGCTCGCGCGTGCTCGATCCGGCGGCGCTTCGCCGCGAGGTCTCCGGCTGGAGTGGCGTCTCGCTGCAGGACCTCGTCCTGTACGAGCTGCATGTCGGCACGTTCTCTTCGCAGGGCACGTTCGACGGAGCGATCCCGCGGCTCGCGGAGCTGCGCGAGCTGGGGATCACGGCGATCGAGGTGATGCCGATCGCGACCTTCGCCGGCAACCACGGCTGGGGGTACGACGGCGTCTACAGCTACGCCCCGCACCCGGCCTACGGTGGTCCGGAGGGATTCGCGAGGCTGATCGCGGCCGCCCACGAGACGGGCCTCGGGGTGATCCTCGATGTCGTCTACAACCACCTTGGGGCCGGCTCGGACGCGCTCGGCGCGTTCGGCTCCTACCTCACCAACCGCCACCAGACGATCTGGGGCGAGGCGATCGACTACGACCAGCGCGGGGTCCGCGAATGGGCGATCCAGAATGCCGAGATGTGGGCGCGCGACTACGGCGTGGACGGCCTCCGTCTCGATGCCGTCCACGCGATCGTCGACGACTCCGACCCGCACGTGATGGCCGAACTGGCGCAGCGCGTCAGGGCGGTCCACCCAGGCGCGCTGCTGATCTCCGAGATGGCGATCGGCGATCTGCGCCCGATCGAGGTGTGGGGCCACGACGCCCAGTGGGAGGACGCGCTGCACCACGCCGTCCACGTGCTGCTGACGGGCGAACACGAGAGCTACTACTCGGCCTACGGAACGGTCGCCGACCTCGCGCGCGAGTTCCAGCGCCGCCAAGGCCGCCGCTTCATCGTCTGCGCGCAGAATCACGATCAGGTCGGCAACCGGGCGTTCGGCGACCGCCTGCGCGGCGGCGATCTGCGGCTGGCTGCGTTCTGCTCGATCCTGTCGCCGGGGACGCCGATGCTGTTCCAGGGTGAGGAGTACGACGAGTCGCACCCGTTTCAGTACTTCACCGACCACATCGACCCGAAGATCGCGCAGCTGACGCGCGACGGACGGCGCCGCGAGTTCTCGGAGTTCTCCGGCTTCACCGCCGAGGAGATCCCCGATCCACAGGACCCGGCCACGTTCGAACGGTCAAAGCTCGACCCCTCACGCGGCGACCCCGACCATCTCGCGTACTACCGCGAGCTGCTGGCGCTCAGGCGTGAGCTTCCCGACGGGCCGACGGCGGTCGAGGTCGACGAGCAGCGACGGGTGCTGCGTGTCCGCCGTGGCGAGGTCGAGCTGATCGCGAACTTCGGCGATCACGCCGAAGACGGCGTCGCGCCGCGCAGCGCCGCGATCCGCCGGCCGTAGCGACCGCATCGGGCGTCGCGCCGCGCCGGAGACGGCGACCGCGCCGGGCGGCCCGATCAACCCCGTAAGGTTGCATCGGGCATGCGCCGAATGATCGTCGCGGGCGTGGTCGGCCTCGTCCTGATCCTGCTGGTCCTCGCGCAGCTCGTGCTCCCGGGAGTCGCGACGCAGCAGCTGCGCGATCGGTTGTCGCGCTCCGGCCACGTCCTCGCTGTCGAGGTCGACGCATTTCCGGCGATCGAGCTTCTCTGGCACCACGCCGACAAGGTCGTCGTCCGGATGGCCGACTACCACTCGAGCTCGACCAACCTCGGGAGCTCGCTCAGCGAGGCGATCGACGCGGGCACGCTCGATGCCACCGCCGAGGTGGTGCGCGCCGGCCTGCTGACGCTACGCGATGCCTCACTTCGCAAGCGTGGCAACGAGCTCATCGGCCACGGGCTGATCACCGAGGCCGACCTCCGGGCGGCGGTGCCGTTCCTGGACTCGGTGACCCCCGTCGCCTCCGGCAACGGTCAGCTGAGGCTGCGAGGCACCGCAACCGTGTTCGGCGTGACGGCGACGATCGACGCGACCGTGTCTGCGCGCAACGGCCAGCTCGTGGTCGCCCCCGATGTGCCGTTCGGCGGCTTCGCGACCGTCACGGTGTTCGACAACCCGCACATCGCCGTGCGGGCGGTCAGCGCGACCCCGACCGCCGGAGGCTTCGCGGTATCCGCGCGTGCGGCGTTGCGCTGAACCTCAGCGCAGGTAGACAGCGAAGAAGTCGCGGTCGTCGGGCGTCAGGTAACGGGTCGGTGGACGGTCCATGCTGTCGAGCAGATTGGCCGGGTGCCCTGCCCCCGGGTACCGATACGTGATGAAGCTGGTCCAGTACGTGTTGATGTCGAGCTCCATCGCCCGCACGGCGCCGGCATGGATCAGGATCGCGGCCAGCGAGCCGACTGTCTGGTCGTTGGCGGCTGCGTAGATCAAGTTGCCGCGACTGTCGATCCCGACCCCCGAGCGCCACACGCGGATCGCGTTGCCGAGCGTCGCGCCCCATTCCGGCCCGTCGGACAGATTCGGGTTTGGGCGGCCGTGGTTGACGATCAGGGGCAGGTTCTGGCGGGCATAGACGACGCCGGGCCCCACGTTCGGCCCACCCGACCACGCGCGGATATCGATCCGCCCGGACCGGTAGCGGATCAGGGTCGCCATCTGCGCCTGCATCGGCGCGTAGGTGTGGCCGCCCTCGGCGAACCCGCCACGCGAGTCGACCAGCTTGAAACCGCTGTTGAACGCCGCGACCAGCTGCTGGCGCTTTGACATCGGCACCTCTTCGGGCCCGCGCGAGGGCAGCGTCACGCTCGGCTCCTGGATGCCCGGGTACAGCCACGTGGTGGTCTGGCGATGATCGATCCACGCGACCCCGGCGACCATCTGCGGGTAGTTCGGGTCGCTGCGGAAGCTGGTGACGAGCACCGGCGGATGCGGGCCGCCGTGGGCGAAGGTCGCGCGCCAGACGCCCTCGCCGCGCAGGGCGGGGTGGATCACCGGGCGAAGCCGTGGCGGTCGGTAATAGCGGACGTGGTGCACGACCGGTCCGGTCGCCACGACCCCGGGTTGGCCCGGAAGCGCCTTCAGCGCCGGGCCGCCGGTCGCCGGCGCGTTCAGCGTGTAGTAGATCGACTCGACCTTGTTGACGAGCCCGCGGGCGCCGTTGTCGCGCAGCCACTCGACCGAGCGGATCCCAACGCTCGAGTCCGAGCGTTGTGACATCGCGCTCGCGTAGGAGATCAGCGACGGAATCAGACACAGGCCCGCCGCGATCGCCGCGACACGCCTGACCCGCCGCGCTGTGCTCGGCCTCGGGGGGGCCGGAGGCCGCCGCGGTGACCTTAACGGCTGGCGTGGGTGCTCGATCGCTCGGGTCGGCGTTAGCATGCGGCGGGTACCTTGGCGAAACTCCTGCAGGCGAGGGTAAAGGAATGCTGAGAGGGTCCTCATTTACCGTACACCTCAGGTTCAGAATGCGAGCCTAGCTTCCGGGTCATGTCCGTTGGAGGCGGAACCGCCGCTGTTCGCACGCCTGCGCGCCATCGCCGCGTGCAGGCTGTCGTCCTCACGCTGAGGCCGCGACAGTGGGTCAAGAACGCGCTCGTGGTCGCGGCCGCGGGCGCCGCCGGCGCGCTCGGCCACGACGACGTTCCCGGGCGGGTGGCGATCGCGTGCATCGCGTTCTGCATGCTCGCCTCGGGTCTGTACGCGATCAACGACGTCCGCGACGCAGAGGAAGACCGGCGCCACCCGCGCAAGCGCTTCCGGCCCGTCGCCGCCGGCGAGCTCAGCCCCCACGCCGCGCTCGCCCTCGGTGCCGCGTTGATGGCGGCGGGCCTGGCGCTGTGCTTTGCGGTCCGGCCGCTGCTGGCGCTCGTCGGCCTCGGTTACCTGTCGCTCACGCTCAGCTACACGGTGCTGTGGCGCTACGTGCCGCTGCTCGACATCGGCGCGATCGCCGGCGGGTTCGTGCTTCGCGCGATCGCCGGCGGTGTCGCCGCGCCGGTCACGCTGTCGCGATGGTTCCTTGCGGTGGTCATCTGCATGGCCTTGTTCGTTGCCGCCGGCAAGCGTCACAGCGAGCTGCGGCGCACCTCGCGCGACGGCGTCGGCGGTCGCCGCGTGCTGTCGCTCTACACCGAGGCCCGATTGGGCGTGGTTCTGCTCGCGAGCGGCGGTGCGGCGCTGTTCGCCTACTGCGTGTGGGCGTTCTCGCTGCCGCTGATCGACGGTGTGCCGTGGCGCCCACTGACGGTCCTCCCGTTTGCGCTTTGCCTTGCGCGCTACGGCTCGCTGCTGCGCGCCGGTGACGGCGAGGCACCCGAGGAGCTGATGCTCAGCGACCGTCCGCTGCAGCTGGCCGGACTGCTGTGGCTGATCTTGTTCGCGCTCGGTGTCCATGCCGCCAGCTGAGCTGGCCGCCCCCGCTCCAAGCGGGACGCGCGCTCGGATCCACGGCTGGGGCGGCGGGCCCGGCGCGCCGGTGACGCTGCTGCGTCCCGAGAGCACCGACGAGCTCCAGCAGGCAGTTCAGGCCCTTGCGAGCCTGGGTGCGCACGCGATCGTGCGGGGGATGGGGCGCAGCTACGGCGATGCGGCGCAGCTTGCGGGCGGCTTCGTGATCGATACCGGCGGCTGCCGGGTGATCGAGCTCGATGCCGATCGCGGGATCGTCACGGCGCAGGCCGGCGCGACGATCGGTGAGCTGCTGGACCAGCTGGTCCCGGCGGGCTGGATGGTCCCCGTCGTTCCGGGCACCCAGCACGTGTCCGTCGGCGGCGCGATCGCCAGTGACATCCACGGCAAGAACCATGGCACCGTCGGCACCTTCGGCACCCACGTGACCGAGATCGGCCTGCTGACCGGCGACGGCGAGCTGCTCGAGCTCGGGCCAGACTCGCCGCTGTTCCAGGCGACGATCGGCGGCATGGGTCTGACCGGAGCGATCCTGTGGGCGCGGATCGCGCTGATGCCCGTCAGCAGCTCGGTGGTTGCGGTCGACAGCGATCGCGCTGAGGACCTCGACGAGGTCCTCAGCTTGCTGAGCGAACCCGGCGGGTCATACCGCGTTGCGTGGGTCGACATGCTCGGCCCACGCGCGGGTCGCGGGATCGTGACTCGCGCCGATCACGTCGAGAGCGATGCCGTTCCGAGCCGGATCCGCGCCGCACCGACCGTGCGGGCGCGCGCGGCGGTGCCCGAGCGCTGGCCCGGCGGTCTGCTTCGACCGGCTACGGTCGGCGCCTTCAACGAGCTTCGCTACCGCGCCGCGCCCCGCCGTCAACGCGGCAGCCTCGAGAGTCTCGGATCGCACCTGTTCCCGCTCGACGCGCTCGATTCGTGGTCGAACCTGTACGGCCGCGACGGCTTTCACCAGTACCAGCTTGCCGTCGCCGGCGACCGAGTTGACGCGCTCAGGGCGGTGATCGAGCATTTGCGCCGGGCGCGGATCCCGTGCTTCCTCGCGGTCCTGAAGGACTTCGGGCCCGCGAACGCGGCGCCGCTGTCGTTTCCGTTCGCGGGCTGGACCCTGACGCTCGATCTGCCGCGCGCCGCGCCCGGCCTCGAGCCGGCGTTGGCCCGCTGCGACGAGCTCCTCGCGGAGGCCTCCGGGCGCGTGTACCTGACCAAGGATGCACGCCTACGTCCCGAGGTCGTGCGGGCGATGTACCCGCGGCTGGACGAGTGGCGCGCGGTCCGCGACACCGCCGATCAGACCGGTCTGTGGCAGTCCGACCTCGGGCTCAGGACCGGGCTGGTGAGCCAGTGAGCGCGACGCCCGCACCCGGCCACCAGCGCGTCCTGCTCGTCGGCGGCAGCTCCGAGATCGCGGTCGCGATCTGCCGCCGGCTGGCGCTCGAGCAGCCCGTCTGGGTCTACCTGATCGGGCGCGATCGCGCCCGGCTCGACGGCGCGGCGCGCCTGCTGCAGGACGCCGGCTGCGTGTCCGGCGGCGTCGCCGTCGCCGATGCCGACGACCTCGACGCGCACGACGCCGTGATCGCCGCCGCATTCGACGCGGCCGGGGGATTCGACCTGGTCGTAGTCGCGGTCGGCGTACTCGCTGCCCAGCGCGGGCTCGACGCCGACCCGGCCGAGGCGGTCGAGGTGATGCGCGTCAACTTCGTCGGCGCCGGCTCGCTGCTCCTGAACTGCCTGCGCCGCCTGCGCCAGCACGACCGCGGCACGCTGGTCGTGCTCTCGAGCGTCGCAGCCGAGCGCCCGCGCGCCGGCAACGCGATCTACGGAGCCGCCAAGGCGGGGCTCGACGCGCTCGCCCAGGGACTCGCCGACGCGACCGCCTCAAGCGGTGTCCGCGTGCTGGTCGTCCGCCCCGGGTTCGTCAAGACGCGAATGACGAGTGGCCTGGCACCGGCACCGTTCGCGACGACACCCGAGGCAGTCGGCGATGCCACCGTGAGAGGCCTCGCCGGCCGCGCCCACACGGTCTGGGTCCCGGCCAAGCTGCGCTTCGTGTTCGCGGTGCTCAGGTTGCTGCCACGTCCCCTGTACCGGAGGTTGCCGCTGTGAGATCGAACCTGCTGCTGGTCGATGCAGGGATCGCAGCGCTGGCCGCGATCGTCGTTCTGATCCTCGCCCCAGGCCTGGCCGTGGTCGCGATCATCGCGCTGGTGGTCCTGGTCGTGTGTGCGATCAGCCTGCTCGTCGGCCGCCTGCGAAGCCGTGCCCAGCGCCGCAGCGTCCGCTCGCGACCGCGCTTGCGGTGATTCAGCCGCGGGGGCCGCGGGCGAGCACCGTGAAGAAATCCCGCGCGTACGGCGTCAGAAACGAGCCCGGCACGCCGGGGGCGCCCGCGAGGACACCGATCACCGTTGGCTGCGCGCGGTGCAGGTGGTGCGCGAACAGATACGCGGCCACCCACTCGGGGTTGATGTCGAGCTCGACCGCGCGGACGACGCGTGCCGACAGCAGCGAGTCGGCCAGGGCGCCGACGGTCAGGTGCTCGCCGCCGACCCAGATCAGCCGGCCGTCGGCGGTGATCCCGAGCGCCGAGCGCGCGGGGTTGGCGATGCCGCCGAGCGTCGCACCCCAGCACAGCTGGCAGCCGCTGTTGGCGGCGACTCTGCCGTGGTCGATCAGCAGCGGCAGATTTTGGCGGACCGAGGCGACCGGCCGCCCGGGCGCCGGGAGCTCGATCTGCCAGGCCCCGATGTCGGTGGTCCCGTCGGTGTAGGTCACGACCGAGCCGAGACCCCTGCGGAGCGGCACCGCGGTGCGGCTGCCCGCCTGGAAGCCGCCGGCGTCGGTCGAGAACTTGAAGCCGCCGTTGAACGCCGCGAGCACGCGCTGCCGTTCGCCGCCGGCGATCGACGCCCCGTGCGGCCAGCCAGACGCGCCCGCGTCGACCGTCCCCGAGTGGAGCGCAAGTTCGACCGCGCGCTGGTCGAATGACAGCAGCGTGACGCCGGTCGAGGCGCGAGCAATCCAGGCCGCCGTCCGACCGTGCCAGCTCGCGGCCGGGACGAACCCGGTCGCGTCGTGGTGGCGGGCCGCCGGGAGCAGTGCCGCGTACGGTGGGTAGTGGCGCTTGGCGGCGCCCCGCGTCAGCGCCGTCGTGGCGCTGGGGTCGCCACCGTGCGAGCTCGAGCCGCAGCTCGCGAGCAACGCCGCGGTGACGACGCTCGCGGCGAGCAGCACGCCGACGTTACGGGTCCGCGGCCTCACCGGGATTCGGGGATCAGCCTGACCATGCCGGCGGCGGTGCCGGCGGCGGAGTCGATCGCGATCCGCGCCGAGATCCCGAAGCTCGTGCCGTGGGAGTCGCGGACGCGGGCGACGATGTGGCTCCCGTTAAGCGCTAGCACGTGGCCGCGGTAGCGCGCCGGATCGCTTGGCGTCCCGAGCGTCACGGTGCTGCTCGACAGCTCGACGCCACCGCCGTCGATCGGCTGACCGTCGATTCGGATCTGGATCCGGTCAAGGCGCGGACCGCTCGCGCGCAGGGCGATCCCGACCTCCTCGCGGCCCGGTGCAAGCTCGCGCTTGGTGGCGGAGCCGCTGAAGTGCGCCAGCGTGCTCGGCCCGGGGGCGGGCGTCACGCTGGCGGCGCGCAGCAGCGAAGGCGGCGTCCCCGCGCGGCGTGCCCACCCCGCGGACAGCGGGCCCGAGGGCAGCCAGATCAGCAGCCCGAGCGGCAGCATCACGGCGGCGCCGATCGCCGCCAGGCGCGTGCCGCTGTGCTCTGGCCAGCCGGCCGTGGCGCGGACCGCGACCGCGACGATCACGATGATCACGCAGCCGGCGGTCAGCATCAGCATCCACGATGTCCTCGCGTCGCTGCCTGTGCCGAGGCCGTGCAGCACCGCCACCGGCCACGACGCGTACGCCGCCCAGTGCGTCGCTCGCCATGCTCCGTAGCCGAGCCGGCGACGGACCAGGCTGGTGAGCACGACGGCGATGATCAGATCGAATGCGACTGCCCCAAACCCGAGCCACACCGGGCGGTAGGCGGCACCGAACGGGACGACGACGTCGAGCAGCCGGATCGGCGCGTAGCCGTCGAGCAGCGAGGTCGAGATGTGGATCAGCAGGAACACGACCGCGAGCAGCGCGACGTTGCGGTGGACCGCCTCGAACACGAACCGGGGGATCGCGACCGTGCGCGCTCGACGCACGTTGGCGACGCCGAGCGCGACGCTGACCGTCAGCAGCAGCAGCGTGACGGCGCCCGTCCCGCGGGTCAGGAACCACAGCGCGGTTGGGCTCATGATCCGCCGGAGACGGCTGGCGCCGGGGACTGGGCCGCAGGCGCGGGGGCCGGTGACTGCGCGGGCTGCTGCAGCGCAGCGCCGTCGCCCCCGCCGCCGTCATCCGAGGAGTGCGATGGCTGCCGGGCCGACGCGACGGTCGAGGACGATCCGTGGCGGTGGCCCTGGAAGGTGCGGGCGGCGAACACCGAGAACACTCCCGAAAGGACGACCGCGCCGGTGATCAGCCAGCGGTTGATGCGGGAGATCAGCGCGAGGCCAGCATCCCGAGCGTTGATGGCACGCATTGCGCCAAACAGTGTTGGCGGCCGCGACTAGTGCTCTCTAAACCGCGGGTGAGACTGCGCTTAGCCAGAGCCCAGCTTGGGCGACTGCCACGGCCTGCGCAGCCGTCGCTCGATCTCGCCGGCGAGGTCGTCGATCGCGATCCGGTCCTGGACGAGGCTGTCGCGATCGCGCAGCGTGACCGTGCGATCCTCCAGCGACTGGTGGTCGATCGTCACCGCCCACGGCGTCCCGATCTCGTCCTGCCGGCGGTAGCGGCGGCCGATCGCCCCGCCCTCGTCGTAGTCGGTCTGAACGCGCTCGCGCAGCGTCCGGTAGACGTCGGTGGCGAGCTCGGGCTGACCGTCCTTCTTGACCAGCGGCAGCACCGCGACCTTGACCGGCGCCAGCTGCGGGTGCAGCCGCAGCACGGTCCGGCGCTCGCCCTCGATCTCGTCCTCGTCGTAGGCATCGACCAGGAACGCGAGCATCGCTCGGTCGGCCCCGGCAGCCGGCTCGATCACGTGCGGGACGTAGCGCTCGCCGCTCGCGGTGTCGACGTACTCGAGCTTGTGGCCAGAGTGCTGGGCGTGCTGGCGCAGGTCGAAGTCGCCGCGGTTGGCGATCCCCTCGAGCTCGGACCACCCGATCGGGAACAGGTACTCGATGTCGCTGGTCGCGCTCGAGTAGTGCGACAGCTCGTCCTGGTCGTGCGCGCGCAGCCGCAGGTGGTCGGGGCGGATCCCGAGGTGGGTGTACCAGTCGACGCGTTCCTCGCACCAGTGCTCGAACCAGCGCGGCGCATCGTCCGGCGGCACGAAGAACTCCATCTCCATCTGCTCGAACTCGCGGGTGCGGAAGATGAAGTTCCCGGGGGTGATCTCGTTGCGGAAGCTCTTGCCGATCTGGGCGATCCCGAACGGCGGCTTCTTGCGCGAGAACTGGAGGTAGTTCTTGAAGTTGAGGAAGATGCCCTGGGCGGTCTCAGGCCGGAGGTAGACGGTCGAGCCCTCCTCCTTGACCGGGCCGACTGTCGTCTCGAACATGAGGTTGAACTCGCGCGCCTCGGTCAGGTCGCAATCGGGCGTCTCGCCGGGGTGCTTGGAAGGCTTGCGGCCGCACTGAGACTGGCCGATGTGATCGGCGCGGAACCGCAGCTTGCAGGTGCGGCAGTCGATCAGCGGATCGGTGAAGCCCGCGAGGTGGCCGCTCGCCTCCCAGGTGCGCGGGTGCTGGATGATCGCCGAGTCGAGCGCGACGATGTCGTCGCGCTCCTGGAGCATCGCCCGCCACCACTGGGCTTTGACGTTGTTCTTGAGCAGTACGCCGAAGTGGCCGTAGTCGTAGCTCGAGCCGAGCCCGCCGTAGATCTCGCTGCTCGGGAACACGAAGCCGCGCCGCTTGCACAGCGACACGACCTTGTCCATCGTGACGACGTCGGTAGGCATTGGAGCGCGGGATGGTAGCCGTGCGAGGGCGTCGGCGAACGGAGCCGTGCTTGGCACTCTGCACTTGAGAGTGCCAGCGACTCACCGCTATACTTGGTGAAGCAATGCCGATCTACGAGTATCGCTGCGAGCAGGGCCACACGTTCGAGGTGATGCAGCGAATGAGCGACGATCCGGTCGTGACCTGCGAGACCTGCGCCGCGCCGGTCGAGCGCGTTTTTCACCCGGTCGCTGTCCACTTCAAGGGCAAGGGCTTCTACAACACCGACTACGGTACGCGCCGACGCTCGCGCGAGCTCAAGGAGGCCGCCGACAACTCGAAGGCGGCCGAGGGCTCGAGCAAGAAGGACGACTCGTCCTCGTCCGGCTCGGACTCGAAGTCGTCCTCGTCGGGCTCGGAGTCGAGCAGCTCGAAGTCCTCGAAGTCGGAGTCGAGCTCGGCGGCCAAGTCCAGCTCGAGCTAGGCCAGCTCGAGCTAGGCCAGCATCGGGCCGCTGCTCGCCGGCACGCCCGCCGCCGCCCAGTCGACCGTCAGCACGTTGGGCTCGATCAGCACGCGCTTGGCCGGAAGCTCGGCGCCATCGCTGAAGATCGCCGTCGCCGTCGCCGCCGCCGGCACCGGCAGGAACACCTGCAGCTCGGAGCCGTCGTCGAGCACCTGCAGCTTGGTCGCGTACAGATCGTCGCCCGCGGGCGTGCGCAGGAACTGCTGAGCGTGAGCGATCACCTTGACCCGGCACGGGACACCCTCGCGCAGCGCACGGCCGGGTGTGTCGACGACCGAGCTGTCGGTCACGGTCACCGTCGGCGTCGGCTCGGAGATCGAGGCGGCGATCCGCTGATGGTTGTTCGGATCGGCGCGGACCGTGAACAGCGTCTGGCCGGGGATGATCCGCTCGGCGTTCTCGGCCGATAGCGACAGGTGGCAGGTCGTCCGGTAGGGCGGGGTGCCGTCGACGAGGCGAACGCCGACCGTCATCGCGCAGTCGATCAGCTGACCGACGGGCGTCTTGGTCACGTCGACGCACGCGCCCCGGCCGAGGATCCCGTTCGCGGCGAGGTCGGACGGGACCTGCGCCGCAGCCGCCTCGGCCACCTGCGCCTCGACAGCCGCGTTGGCCTGCTGCACGGCGGCGGCGTCGAACTCGACGTTGCTCGGGTCAGACGGGTCGTAGCGGACCAGGTACTCGTCACCCGGGCGCGGGATCGCAACTCGCGAGACCGTCTGCTTCTTGGAAACCTCGAACGGCGGGCCGCCCTCCGGCTGGACCTGCAGCGTCAACTTGACGCGCGGGTTGTCGTTGATCGTCATCCCAGTGTCCTGCACGTTCAGGATCACCGCTCTCGCCTGGACGCCCTCGGCCAGGATCTTCTTCTTCTTGCCGCCGAACATACTCGCCTCCGTTGTCTTTGAAGAGGCGAAGATAGGGCCCGCCGGCGCAACCGTCAGTACCGGCGTGGTCTCGGCCGCGTCTCGATTTCTTGCAATCGTTCCTAGCCGTTCATCAGCTTCGAGACGGCGCTGTGGACTGCCCCCGGCGTCACCGTCAGCGCCGACTCGCCGTCGGGCAGCGTCACAGCCCCACTCGGCTTGAGCACATCGACCGGCGCCGAGCCCCCGAGCTCCGAGGCCGCGAAAAGCGACAGCAGCGTGAACCCGCCCATGTCGGTGCGCAGCACCTTGGGGGCGTCCCACGACGCCCACGGCAGCCGGATGAAGGTGCTCGGCGACAGCAGCTGGGACTTGATCGAGTTCAAGATCTGCTGCTGGCGCATCACCCGGGTGAGATCACTCTCGGCCGGATTGCAGCGGTTGTCGCGAGTCCGCGCGAGCACAAGTGCCTGCTGGCCGTTGAGGTGGTGCGTGCCGGGCTTGAGATACAGCTGGAAGCCGCCGTTCTTGACGCCGCCGCTGATCACCGAGCAGATTCGCCCGGTGTGGATGTCGATCCCGCCGATCGCGTTGATGAACTGCGGGAACGCCGCGAGGTTGACGACGATCACGTGGTTGATCTTGATGCCGGTGAGCTGCTCGACCGTGCGGATCGTCAGTGCCGGGCCGCCGTAGGCGTAGGCGGCGTTGATCTTCGTCATCCCGTGACCGGGGATGTTCGCGACCGTATCGCGGGGGATCGACAGCCGCCGCGAGGTGCCGCCACCGATCCGCCACAGCATCAGCGTGTCCGAGCGGCTGCCGGCGTCGTGGGTGTCCGCGCCAGGCTCCTTCGAGCCGGTCGGACGCTGATCGGTCCCGATGATCAGCACCGTGTCGGTCGAGGTCAGCATGTTGCCGCCCGAGGTCAGGGCCGCCTTGGCCGAGCTCGGCAGGTTGCCCTGCTCGATCTGGGCGCTGATGATGAACAGCACCAGCGACAGCAGCAACCAGGCGACGATCGCGATCGCCAGCCACTTCAGCACCCGCCGCGCGATCGCCCAGCCACCGCGCCCCTCACCGGTCCCGCGACGGCCGCGATCGCGGTCGCCACCGCCGGGAGCGAATGCGTCCTCCTCGCCGCGCAGACGGGCCCGGAGGCCCCGGGGGCCGGCGCGGTAGAGCTTGTACTCGGGTTCTTCGGTGTTGCTGGGCATCCGGGAGTTCATATAGTGACGACATGCCGGCCCGCCGCACCATCGGCGTCGACATGGGCGGGACCAAGCTGCTCGCCGGCGCGGTGGATAGTGGGTTTGGCGTTCGCCACCGTGCCCAGCGCTCAGTCGCCGGTCTCGATCAGTCGGCGCTTCTCGATATCACCGTCGACGCGGTCTTGGAGGCGCGCGAAGCGGCGGGGGGCGAGATCGCCGCCGTGGGCTTCGGGATTCCGTGTCTGATGGATCAGCGTACAGGGACCGGCGTCGTGGCCGTGAACCTGCCGCTCGTCAATATCGCGTTCGGCGACGTGATGGCCGAGCGGCTCGGCCTGCCCGTGTTCGTCGACAACGACGCCAACCTCGCGGCGCTCGCAGAGCACCGGTCCGGAGCGGCGCGGGGATGCAGCGAGGCCGTGGTGCTGACGATCGGCACCGGGATCGGGGGCGGTCTGATCCTCGGCGACCGCGTCTACCGCGGCGCGATTGGTGCGGCGGCCGAGCTCGGCCACGTCGTGATCGACATGGACGGGCCGCCGTGTCAGGGCAACTGCCCCAACCACGGCTGCGTGGAGTCGCTGGCGTCGGGTACCGCGCTCGCGCGCGAGGCGGTCCTGATCGCCGGCCGGCGCCCGGACTCGGGGCTCGGCGAGGCGCTGCGCGACGGCCGCGAGCTCGCCGGCCCGCTCGTCACCGAGCTCGCCCACGACGGCGACGCCGCCGCGATCGAGGTGGTCGAGCTGATCGGCTCGAGGCTCGGGGTCGCGATCGCCAGCTTCGTCAACATCTTCAACCCGGAGGTGGTCGTCGTCGGCGGAGGCGTGATCGCCGCCGGCGAGCTGCTGCTGGCGCCGGCGCGGGCCGTCGTCGCCGAGCGCGCGCTCCCGCCCTCACGCGACCAGGTCAGGATCGTGGCAGCGCATTTCGGCTTCGAGGCCGGGATGATCGGCGCCGCAATGCTGGCGTTCGACGGACTGGACAGCAGATGAGCGGGCGACTGATCGTCTGCCCGACGCCGATCGGCAACCTCGAGGACGTGACCCTGCGCGTGCTGGCGGCGCTGCGCGAGGCCGACGTCGTCGCCTGCGAGGACACCCGCCGCACGCGCGTCCTGCTCGACCGCTACGGCGTCGTCGCAAAACTCGTCAGCTACCACGAGCACAACGAGCGCGAGCGCGCCGCCGAGCTGGTCGAGCAGATGCGCGCCGGCACCGTCGTCGCGCTCGTCTCCGACGCGGGGATGCCGCTCGTCTCCGACCCTGGGTTCGTGCTCGTCCGCTCGTGCGTCGCCGCCGGCCTCGCCGTCGAGGTGCTGCCCGGTCCGTCCGCCGCACTGTCGGCACTCGTCGCCTCGGCGCTGCCGGCCGACCACTGGCGTTTCACCGGCTTCCTCCCGCGCAAGCGCTCGGACCTGCTCGGGGTGTTCACGGCCCCCGAGACGGTCGTCGCATTCGAGTCGCCTCGGCGTGTCGCCGCGTCACTCGCGGCGCTCGCCTCCGTCGACCCCGAGCGCCCGGTGGCCGTCTGCCGTGAACTGACCAAACTCCACGAGGAGGTCGTCCGCGGCACTGCGGCCGAGCTTGCCGCCCGCTACGCGGACGCGCCGCCGCGGGGCGAGATCGTGCTCGTTGTCGGCCCGGCACCCGCGGGCGAGCCCGACCTCGAGCCGGCCGTCGCCGCGCTGCGCCGGCTCGTGCAAGCGGGGGCCAAGCCGCGCCCTGCCGCCGCCGTCGTCGCCGAGCTGACGGGCGTCAGCGCCAACGCGCTGTATCGCACGCTGACGGCCCGCGGCTAGCCTCTCTAACAGCGATGTCGTTCTACGTCACAACCCCGATCTACTACGTCAACGCGCAGCCGCACCTCGGTCACGCGTACACGACGATCGCGGCTGACGTGCTGGCACGGCACATGCGACAGCGCGGTGAGGACGTGTTCTTCCTGACCGGAACCGACGAGCACGGTGAGCCGGTCGCCGACGCCGCCCGCGCGCAGGGTCTCGAGCCCAAGGAGCTGGCGGATCGCAACGCCGAGCGATTCAAGGCGCTGATGCCGAGGCTCGAGTCGTCCAACGACTTCTTCATCCGCACCTCCGACCCGGAGCACGAGGCCCGCGTCCAGGAGGTGCTCCAGCAGGTGCACGACAACGGCTTCACCTACAAGGGGTTGTACGAAGGCTGGTACTGCCCGCGCTGCGCGGACTTCAAGGTCGAGAACGAGATCCTCGAGGGCAATCTCTGCCCGATCCACGAGATCCCGCTGACGCGCGAGCGCGAGGAGAACTGGTTCTTCCGGCTCTCGAGCTTCCAGACCCAGCTCGAGCAGCTGTACGCGCAGCGCCCCGACTTCGTGATGCCCGCCCGTCATTTCCGCGAGGCGCGCTCGTTCATCGCCCAGGGCCTGCAGGACGTGTCGCTCAGCCGGGCGCGGCTGAAGTGGGGCGTGACCGTTCCGTGGGACCCCGGCCACGTCTTCTACGTGTGGTTCGACGCGCTGCTCAACTACTACACGGCGCTGTCCTACGCGCGCCCGGGCGTCGATCTGACCGACCGGTTCTGGCCCGCGACGTACCACATCATCGGCAAGGACATCCTCAAGTTCCACACGGTCTTCTGGCCGGCGCTGCTGATGGCGGCCGAGCTGCCGGTGCCCGACCACGTGTTCGTCCACGGCTTCCTGCTCGGCGCCGACGGACGCAAGATGAGCAAGTCGCTGGGCAACGTGCTCGACCCGTTCGATGTGATGGAGCAGTACGGGACCGACGCGTTGCGCTTCTACCTGATGCGCGATGTCGCGTTCGGCGGTGACGGCGCCGTCGGCATCGACGCGGTCAGGACCCGGTACGAGTCAGAGCTGGCCAACGAATATGGCAACCTCGCGAGCCGGACGATCGCGATGATCACGCGCTACCGCGGGGGCACGATCCCCGCGGCCGCGACCGACCCCGCGCTGCGGCCCGACTTCGAGACGCTCCCGACCGAGGTCGCGGAGCTGCTCGCGCGCGCCGAGGCGACGCAGGCGCTCGAGCTGATCTGGCAGCGGGTCCGACGGCTGAACCGCTACGCCGAGGAGCGCGCGCCCTGGCAGCTCGCCAAGGACCCGGCCCAGGCGCAGGCGCTCGACCAGACGCTCGCCTCGCTCGCCGAGGGGGTCCGCTCGCTGAGCGTGATGCTCCACGCGTACATGCCCTCGAGCACCGATCGCCTGCTCGCGGCGCTCGGTGCGCCGGCGACCGACTACGACGCCGCCACCTTCCCGGAGCACGGCAACGGTGCCAAGGTGCAGGCGCTCGATCCGCTGTTCCCCAAGCGGGCGTGATCGACAGTCACACCCACCTCGAGTTCTGCGAGCAGCCCGATGCCGAGCTCGTCGCGACCGCCGAGGAGGCCGGCGTCACGCGACTGGTGACGGTCGGGACGACCGGCGCCTCGTGCCGTGCGGCGCTCGCCGCCGCAGAGGGCTTCCCCCAGGTATACGCCGCGATCGGACGCCACCCGAACGAGGCGACTGGCTTCGACGATGCCGACCTGGCCGAGCTCGAGGCGCTCGCCGCTCACGAGAAGTGCGTTGCGATCGGCGAGACTGGCCTCGACTTCTACCGCGACTACGCACCACGGGCTGACCAGGAACGAGCGTTCCACGCCCAGATCGAGCTGGCGCGCAGTACCGGCAAGCCACTCGTGATCCACACCCGCGCGGCCGAGCAGGACACGATCGCGACGCTGAAGCAGCGAGCCGGCGGCTGCAAGGTGATCCTGCACTGCTTCTCGATGCCCGACCGCATCGACGAGTGCCTGGCCGAGGCGGACTGGTGGATCTCGTTCGCCGGCAACGTCACCTACCCGAAAGCCGAGTCGCTGCGCGCGGCCGCGCTGAGGGTGCCCGCCGAACGGCTGCTGGTCGAGACCGATGCCCCGTACCTGTCTCCGCAACCCGTCCGCGGCAAGCCCAACCAGCCGGCCAACGTCGTTCACACCGCGCACGCACTCGCGCTCGAGCGCCGCGTCGGCTACCAGGAGCTCGAGCGGGCCATCGAGGCCGGAGCCGCGGCAGTATTCGGCTGGTGAGCAGCAGCCGCCGTACGCGCAGTCTCGGCCAGAACTTCCTCGTCGACCGCAACATCCTCGACGTGATCGAGCGGTTGGCGGCGCTCGCGCCCGACGACGTCGTGCTCGAGATCGGCGGGGGACACGGCATCCTCTCGGTGCGACTGGCGCAGCGCGTCGCGGATCTGCACGTGGTCGAGGTCGACCGCAAGCTCGAGCAGCCGCTGCGCGAGGTGCTGGCGCCCTTCCCAGGCGTCGCGCTGCACATCGGCGACGCACTCGAGCTCGACCTCGCCGGCCTGCGGCCGGCGCCGACCAAGGTCGTCGCCAACCTGCCCTACGGGATCGCGGCGACGATCATCCTGCGAACGATCGAGGAGCTACCGAGCGTTCACAGCTGGGTCGTGATGGTCCAGCGCGAGGTCGGCGAACGGCTCGCCGCGGCGCCCGGCACCCCCGCCTACGGTGCCCCCTCGGTGCTCGCACAGCTCTCATGCGACGTCAAGGTGCTGCGAGCGGTCGGGCGCGGCGTGTTTCGACCCGTCCCGAACGTCGACTCGGTGCTGGTCGGACTCGAGCGCCGGGGTCCCGGGGCCGACGCGGGCACGCGCGAGCTCGTCCATCGCGCGTTCGCCCACCGTCGCAAGACGCTTTCGGGGTCGCTCGCGCTCGCGCCCGGCGCGCAGCCCGAGACCCGCGCCCGCGCCCGCGACGCCCTGACCGCGATCGGCCACCGAGCCGACGAGCGCGCCGAGCAGCTGTCGGCGACCGAGTTCCGCGAGCTCGCATCGAGGTTGAGCGCGTGAGGCTGCTTGCGCTGGCACCGGCCAAGATCAACCTGAGCCTGTATCTCGGCCCGACCCGCGCCGACGGCCGGCACGAGCTGGTGACGCTGTTCGAGTCCGTCTCGCTCGCCGACGAGCTCTCGCTTCAGACCGACACCGCGGCGGACGAGGTGCGGTGCCCGGGCGTCGCCGGGACGAACCTCGTGACGCGCGCGCTCGAGGGGCTGCGTGCGGTGGGATGGGATGCGCCGCCGGTGCGGATCGAGATCGACAAGCGGATCCCGGTCGCGGCCGGGATGGGCGGCGGCTCGGCCGACGCGGCGGCGGCGCTGCGGCTCGCGACCGAGCTGGCGCCGGGTCGGCCCGAGGAGATCGCGGCGCTCGCCGCCTCGCTCGGCGCCGACGTCCCGAGCCAACTCGCGCCCGGCGTCGCGCTTGGCACCGGCGCCGGCGAGCTCGTCGAACCGTTCGCACCGCTGGCGCCCCACGGCGTACTGATCGTGCCCCAGCCGGCGCCGCTCGCGACGGCCGAGGTCTACCGGCACGCCGACGCGCTCGCGCTCCCGCGCGCTGCCGACGAGCTGTCCGATCGTTACGAGCAGCTGGTCGCGGCGCTGGGGCCCGGCGAGCGCCTGCCGAGCGAGCTGATCGTCAACGACCTCGAGCGGGCCGCGACGGCGCTGTCTGTGGCGATCGCGCCGGCGCTCGACGCGGCGCGGGCGGCGGGCGCCGACGATGTGTTGGTGTGCGGCTCGGGGCCGACGGTCATCGGTCTGTTCTGGGGCGAGCGCGGGAGCGAGCTCGCGCGCGCAGCCGCCGAGTCGCTGCACGGCCGTTACCCCGCCGCCAGATCGGCTACGCCCGTCACCGCCGAGTTCGGAATGCCGCGAATTGCATGATCGTCTGAGGCGCGTGTGGCTTCGTCATCTCCCGCTTGAGGCACAATTGGGGGCGCGGTGAGCAACCAATCGATCACCTATCTGGTGGGAGCGTGTCTGGGCGTGTTCGGCCTGGCGGCCTTCTGCGCGCTCGTGGTCGCTCCCGCGATCACGGCCTATCGCCGCCCGCTCGAGCGCGTGGCGGTCGTGATCCTGTCCATGTACGTGCTGGCCGCGCTGATCGGCGTGGGGTTAATCCTCGGGGCCGTGATCGTCCTCGAGTGGCCGCGTGTCTTCTGAGGTGGCCGAGAACCCGCCTCACCTCAGCGCGTCCGCCGACGCCCAGGACCTGGCTGCGCTCGCGGCGATCACCGACGCGGTGCAGGCCGGCGCCGGGCTGCCCGAGGTCCTCCGCACCGCGGCGCGCGCGCTCGACGCAAGCCTGATCCTGATCGATCGCTCGGCATCGGTGCTCGCTGTCGCCGCGCGCTCGCCTGCCGACGAGCGGTCACTGATGCGCGACACCGAGGACGTGACGACGATCGAGCTCAAGGTCGCCGAGTTGCCGGTCGGCCAACTCCGGATGCGTGCTCGCGAGCACAAGCCAGACCCGGCCTTCCTGCGATTGGTGACGACGCTGATCGCCTCCGAGGTCGAACGCGTGCGGGCGCCCGAGCGCGCCTCCGAGGAGGCCGCCCGGAGCTTCCAGCGCGCCGTGCTCGAACGGCGGATCCGTGACCGCGATGACCTGGTCGCACGCGGCAAGGAGCTCGGCACCGACCTCGCCTCGGGCGGCACGGTCGTCGTCGTGCGGGCGCATCCCCGCAACCCCACCGAGGATGACTGGCGGCGGCGCCTGCTCGCCGTCGCGGCACGTGGGGCGCGGTCGATCGCCCCCGGCGCGATCGCGGCGCCGGCCGACGACGACGCCGGCGAGATCATCGTTCTGGTGCCCGACGGCGACGGCGACGCCGGCCGCCGGGTGAGCGGCTCGATCATGCGCGAGCTCGAGTCCGGCCTGCCCGGATTCGCGTTCGCGATCGGGCGAAGCCGCCGGGCCGAGGACCCGGTCGACCTGCACCGGGCCGGCAACGAAGCGCTGCTGGCGGTCAACGTCGTCGAGGGCGATCCCGAGCACTCGGCGATGGCTTTCGATGAGACCGGCACCTACCAGCTGCTGCTGCCGCACATGAACGACCCCGCCGAGCTCAAGCGGTTCTACGAGGAGACCGTGCGGCCGCTGGTCACCTATGACGAGCAGTACGAGACCGATCTGCTCGGGACACTGTCGACGTTCCTCGAGTGCGATGCCAACGTCAACGCGACAGCCGCCCGGCTGATCACCCATCGCCACACGATCCGGTACCGGTTCGAGCGCGTGCGCGAGCTGACGGGCCTCGACGTTTCCTCGACCGACGGACGCGAGAAGCTGTCGCTCGGCCTCAAGGCGATGCGCGTGCTCGGCATCGCTCCGCCGCGCGGCCCGGCGACCGAGCCCGGGGCCGAGGGCGGCCGGGTACGGCGCTAGCGACGGCCGGGTCAGCGCGGGGCCGGGTCGAGCGCGGCCTGGACCGCGCCCGCCGCGACCTCGCCCGCGACGATCAGCGGTCCGGTGTCGCGCAGCGCTCGGGCGAGGACAAACGCGCCCTCAAGCCCCGCCAGCATCGCGACCGTCAGCTCGCGGGACTGCCGCGGCGCGATCCCGGCGGCGACGAAGCGCTCCTCGCCGGCCTCGATCCAGCTCGTGAACACCTCGGCGCATGCCTCGCGCAGTGGCTCGCTCGTGCTCGACACCTCGAGCGCGACGGTCGCGATTGGGCACGCGTCGGCGTAGTCGGTCTGGACGAGATGCTCGGCGGCGCCCGCGAAGAAGTTGCGCACGGCTGTGACGACATCGGGGGCGGGGTCGAAGATCGCGGGGATCAGCTGCGCGTAGAGGGCGCCGGAGGCGCGGATCGCCTCGCGGCCGAGCTCCGCCTTGCCGCCGGGAAAATGGTGGTAGACCGACCCGAAGGTCGCATCCGCCTCGGCGGCGATCTGCTTCAGGCCGGTTCCGATGTAGCCCTGCCGACGCAACAGCTCGGCGCTGGTGTCGAGGATCCGGTCGCGTGTGCTGGGGGCCATCCTAATCGTGTAGTCTAACTGGAAATAGAACGATCTATCTAGTGAGTGTGGGCCGGTAGCTCACCGGCCCAGGCGTCTACGAGTGACCAGGAGGCGACATGCTCTCGCGACTTGCCCATAAGCTGCTGGCCTACAACATGTCCCGGCTCAATGCCGGCGATCCGGAGCCGACGCTGCGACTCGACGCGCCCGACGTGCGCTTTTGCTTCCCCGGTGACAACTCGTGGTCGGGCGAGTTCGACGGCAAGCGGGAGCTGCGGCCGTGGCTCGAGCGGTTCGTTCGCGTCGGGCTTCAGAGCTTTCCCGACGAGGTCGTCGTCAAGGGCTTTCCGTGGCGCCAGACGGTCTGCCTCCGCGGCCACGACTACCTCGACTCGCCCCAAGGCGAGCGCGTCTACGAGAACCGCTACGTGATCTGGGGCCACATGCGGTGGGGGCGGGTGCGCGACTACGAGGTCTACGAGGACACGCAGAAGTCAAGCGCGCTCGACGAGTACCTCGCCGAGCGCGAGCACGCGCCCGCCTCGTAGTTCAGCGGGTCTGCTGCCAGTAGGATCGCCCGGATGGCGATCGGGATCATCACCGGCTCGGGCACGTACACGCTTCCCGGGTTCGAGGGCGAGCAGCCACAGGCGGTGCAGACGCCCTACGGCCAGGCGGCGGTCACGTCAGGTCGCTTCGGCGGCGCCGACGCGCTCCACGTCTCACGCCACGGGGCCGGTCACGTCCGCCTCTCGAACCAGGTCTCACACCGGGCGAACATCTGGGCGCTCAAGCAGCTGGGCGCGAGCTGCGTAATCGCCTGCACGGCGTGCGGTGCGGTCGATCCGACACTCGAGCTCGGTTCGCTGGTGGTTTTCGACGACCTGCACTTCATCTCCAACCGGCTGCCCGACGGCACCCTGTGCTCGTTCTTCACCGAGCCGGGCGATCCCCAGCGCGGCCACTGGATCCTCCACGGGGGGCCGTTCTCGCCACAGCTGCGCGAGTCGCTGATCGATGCGGCCGCCGACACCGGCCACAGAACTCGCGAACGCGGGACCTACGGCCATGTCGACGGGCCGAGATTCAACACGCCGACCGAGATCGCCCAGCTCGCGGCGTGCGGCGTGACCGCCGTCAGCCAGACGGCCGGTCCCGAGACGGTCCTGTGTGGCGAGCTTGAGCTCCCGTTCGCGCTGATCGGATTCGTCACCGACTACGCCAACGAGGTGAAGCCCGGCGAGCCGACGCCGGTCACCAGGCTGATCGAGCTGATGGGCGCCAGCGGCAGCATCTTCGCCGAGGTGATCGGCGGGGCGATCGGCCGGATCGCGTCGAACCCGCCGCAGGCGGCGGGAACGGTGTACCGCTTAGAGCAGGACTGAGCCGATGCCGGTTGGGGTGCTGATCATGGCGCGTGCGCCTCGCCGCGGCGAGGTGCGGCGCGCGCTCGAGCCGGTGCTCGGCCAGGACGGCTGCGTCGCGCTGCAGTCGGCGCTGATCGCGCAGGCGATCCGGTGGGCCGACGAGGTGGCCCCGGGACGGGTGTACGTCGCGCACGACCCGCCCGACGCGGGACCCGAGATCCGCGAGCTCGGCTCCGCCCCGATCTCGGTGTTCCCTCAGAACGGCGACGGGATCGCGCGCCGGCTGGCCGATGCGATCGGACGCGTGTTCGCGCGCGACGGGGGGCCGCTGCTGATCGTCTGGCCGGATCTGCCGCGGCTGCGAGCCGACCATGCGGCCGCCGCGCTCAGCGATCTGCAGGCGGGTTGCGATCTGGTTCTCGGCCCGGCGATCGACGGGGGCTTCTACCTGATCGCGTTGTCGCGGCCGCTGCCCGATCTGTTCGCGCTGCCCGAGCAGGCGTGGCGCACCGGCGACGCGATCACGATCGGAGCTGCAGCCGTTCGTGATGCGGGGCTCGAGATCGGGCTGCTCCGGACAGAGCGCGCGCTGCACCGCCCGGCGGACGTCCGCGCGGCGCTCGCGGACCCGCTGCTGCGCGAGGATCTGCACGGAGTGTTGCGGGGCGCGGGCATCTAATCGGGGCCGCGTATTGCGGCGCGCGGGCAGCTGATCAGCGCGTAGCTCCACAAAGCTCGCAAAAGCTCCTCAAATCTTCGTGGACACTTGTCGGTCGTTTTTGGGGCCTGGGCGATCGCTGCCGATGACTCGAATATGAGCTCCTCCGGCCCTTCGTCTTAACGCGCGGTCGGGGCCGTGTTGAGCGCGGCCGCCAAAAGGATGCGCGCCCGAGCCGCAGATCAGCGGGGAGTGACCCTGATCGAGGTCCTGATCAGCGCGATCGTCGTCAACCTGATCGCGGCCGGCGTCGCGCTGGCGCTCGTCGCGGGCGCGCAGACCACGGCCGACCAGCGCCACCGCTCGCAGGCCTCCGAGCTCGCGCAGCTCGATCAGGAGCGGTTGAAGGGCCTGTCGGCGGCCCAGCTCGATCAGCTCGACACGCCGCAATCGCGCTCGGTGACGCTCGACGGGACGCCGTACACGATTACCTCGAGCGCCCAATTCCTGAACAGCACCGGCGGCTCCTCGTGTGGCAGCACCGGCGCCGGAGCGGCCGCCTACTACGAGGTCGTCACGTCGATCAACTGGAGCGCGAACCGGCGCACCCCGGTCGTCGTCAAGAGCCTGATCACACCCCCCGCCGGGGGCACGCTGCTGACCCAGGTCGTCGACCAGACCGGGGCACCGCTGTCGGGCGTCGGGGTCGCCGCCAGCGGAGCCGATGTCGCCTCCGGCACGACCGACGCGAACGGCTGCACGATCTTCGCGGGGCTCGAATCGGGCGATTACACGCTGACGCTGACCGCCGCCGGTTACGTCGACAGCGACGACGATCCCAGTCCGGTCAGCGAGTCGGCGACCGTCACCGGGATCGGCACCTCGACGCCGAGCAGCGGCAACCCGATCACGCTGGGGCAGGCGGGCACGTTCAACGCCGCCTTCACGGCCAACAGCGGCGCCCTGACCGGCCAGCAGGCGGACGCGATCTCGTGGTACGGCGCCGGCTCGTCGAACTCGATGGCGGCGTACAAGAGCCAGGCATACGGATCAGCGGGCGTCCAGGGCACCCCGATCCCGTCGTCGGGCTCGATCCAGCTGTTCCCGTTCGCGTTCAAGGGCCCACCGGTCACCTACACCGGCAACTACCAGGTGTGGGCGGGGCCGTGCCGGCAGCAGCAGCCACCGGCCGGGGTCGACATGTTCACGGTCGGGCCGGGATCGAATCAGACGATGGCGGTGCAGCAGCCGGCCCTGAACGTGGTCGTCAACTACAACAGCGTGAGAGTCAAGCCGAGCCACGTGAAGCTCACCTTCACGAGCTCGACCGGGACCTCGTGCACGGACGCGTGGCAGGCCGCGATCGTCTCCGACGCGGCGACCGACGCCAACGGCTCGCTCGCATCGCCAGGGCAGCCGTTCGCGAGCACGGCGACCTCGGGCTCGACCGAGAGCGCCTCGGGCTACAAGGGCACCCTGACCGCGTGCGCCGACTACTCGACCGCGAACCGCAAGGCGACGTCGAGCTCGTTCACGAACACCAATTTCACCTCGGCGACACCGGTGACGATCAACATCACCAGCTCGTCAAGCTCTGGCACATGCTGAGGGCCCGCTCCCATCGCGCCGGGCGCGAGGCCGGCTACACGCTCGTCGAGGTTGCCGTCGCGATGCTTGCAGGGGCGGTTGTGATGATCGCGCTGTTCACGATCCAGGACGTCGTCCTGCACCAGACGTCTCGCGCGTTCAGCAAGGTCGATGCCACGCAACGGGTCCGGACGGCGCTCGAGGGACTCGAGAACCAGCTGCATTCGGGGTGCGTGACCGACAACATGACGCCAGTCCAGGGCGGGAGCACCGGGACGCTGCTGATGTTCGCCACCCAGTACGGCAGCGGCGCGACGCTGACCCCCGTCGAGGACGCAGTCACCTTCAACGCCGCCGCCGGGACGCTGACCGAGAGCGCCTACGCCGAGACCGGCGAGACGACCGGAACCAACGGGATCCCGATCTACACGTTCTCGTCGACGCCGATTGCGGGCAGCACTCACACGGTCCTGACCGACGTCAGCCAGACCGGGACGACGCCGGTGTTCCAGTACTTCGCCTACCAGGAGCCGCTCAACAGCTCGGGTCAGCCCTACACCGACAGCGCCGGCGACCCATACATGATGCTGCTCGACGGGACCAGCGACGTCCCGAACACCAGCATCATCCCGACGCCGCAGCCGCTGTCGACGTCGCCCTCGCTGTCGACGACCAACGCCCAGACCGCCGCCGAGGTGATGATCACGATCACGGTCGGGCCATCCGTGCCGACCCCGCCGGGATCGCTCAGCAGCGGGATCAACTCCAACCTCAGCGATGCCAAGGACTCGTTCTCCGACGGGGTCGTTCTGCGGCTCACACCCGCCGCCAACCACGCCGGCGACGGCAACGTCTTCCTGCCGTGCCAATGACCGCCCGCTCGCTCAAAGCACGTCTGTCCGCCGAGCACGGATTCACGATGCTGATCGCGATCGGTGTGCTGGCGGTGACGACGCTGCTGATCGCCGGGATGTACATCGCGATCAATGGCGACGCATCGCTGAGCCAGCACGACCTCGACGGCAAGCGCGCTTACAGTGCCGCCGAGGCGGGGGCCAACGCTTACCTGTACCAGCTCAACCAGAACCCGTCGTACTGGAGCAGCTGCGCCAACGACTCGCTGGGCAAGACCCAGGTGCCGGGCACCTCACCGGCGCAGTACTACTCCTACCAGGTGATCCCCGCCAACGGCGCCGGCAGTTGCACGAGCAACGTGATCGCCTCGCTGATCGACAACGCGACCGGGAGCCTGCGAATGGAGTTCACGGGCTACTCGGGTGGGCCGACCCAGGTCCAGCGCACGCTCGTCGCGAGCTACCGCAAGCTCAGCCCGCTCGACTTCCTCTGGTACACGGTCTACGAGGCGCTCGACAGCTCGATCAACGGCTACAGCGGCTGCGGCGTGTTCTACCGCGCCGGGCGCTCGAGCAACTGCAACATCGTGTGGGCCAACGGCGACGCGATGAAGGGGCCGATGTACACCCAGGACCAGTACCTGATCGGCGGCTCGGCGACGTTCGGGCGCGGCCCCGCCGACAAGATTGAGAGTCTTGCACCGGGAACAAGCGCCAGTGCCGTCTGCTCGGGCAACAACTGCGGTGGCGCGACGTTCCTCGGAACCCGCGTGTGGAGCGCGCCGCTGGTGCCGCTCCCGAGCAACAACTCGCAGCTCGAGACCGACGCGGCCACGTACGGCAAGGTGTTCACCGGAACGACGACGATCACGTTCCCCACCGGGACGACGGCAAGCGTCCTGAACTGCCCCACCACCAGCTGCACGACGACGAATGTCGATCTGACCCAGTACCCGCTGATCTACATCGCCAACGGGACGAGCTGCTCGCCGCCGGCATATGACCCGTTCACGGCCACTGACCCGACCAGCGGCTGCACCGGCGACGTGTACGTGTCTGGCAACTACACGACCCCGGTGACGATCGCCGCGGCCAACAACATCATCGTCACCGGCAACCTGACGACGACCGAGTCGGGCGGCCTGCCGTCCGGCAACGCGGTCATGGGCCTGGTCGCAAACCAGGATGTCCGTGTCGAGCACCAGCTCGGGGCCGATGACAGCAACGCACCCTGCGGCCAGGACAACGGCACCTCGATCTCGAACCTCAAGATCGACGCCGCGATCCTGTCACTCAAGCACTCGTTCATGGTCGACAACTACAACTGTGGCCAGCCGCTGGGGACGTTGACGATCAACGGCTCGCTGGTCCAGAACTTCCGCGGCGCGGTCGGGACGACGAACAACGGGACGGTCGTGACCGGCTACGTCAAGAACTACAGCTACGACGACCGCCTCGCCTACCTGCTCCCGCCGTACCTGTTCGACATCGCGACCGGCGGCTGGGAGGTCGATCGCGAGACGCTGTGCACACCGGGCGCGACCCAGCCGAACGGCGGCTGTTGACGCGGGACGGACGGGGGCGCTTTCCAGAACGCCGGGCCGCCGCAACTGGGGGGCGAGGACTCGAACCCCGATTCCCGGGACCAAAACCCGGTGTCCTGGCCGGTTGGACGACCCCCCACAGTTAGACGGCGCCGGCTTTCGCGTCGCGAATCTAGCAGCGCTCAAGACTCGGACTCCGGCGCTGCACTTCCGTAGTTTCCCCGGCCCTTCTCTGCATCGATCCACGGTGGCGCGAAAGGTGTGCTTGGCGGAATCATTGAGGAGCCTGAAGATAGGCCGGTCGAACGGGTGATTGAGACACAACGATCACCGGAATCCCCGACCGTTACGCACGCCGTCCGCCGGCGGCCGCCTCCCCCAACCGGGCGGTCGCCGGCACGGCACGCTCCGGGGGCCACTCTCCGGCGACGCCCGCCCGCGGGCGAAGTGACACCGCGATCCCCTACGATCAGCGCGTGGTGAGAGGCCCGATCGTCGTCATCCTGGCCGCGGGTCAGGGCACCCGGATGCGCTCGTCCGTGCCGAAGCTGCTGCACCCGCTGTGCGGCCGACCGATGATCGCGTGGCCCGTCGCGGCCGCGCACGAGGCCGGCGCCAGCACGGTTGTGGTCGTCGACGGGCCTGAGCGCCGGCTCGAGCAGACGCTCGACGGAACGGCCGAGGTCGCGATCCAGACCGAGCCGCGCGGCACCGCCGATGCGGTCCAGGCGGCATCGCGGTTTCTCGAGCCGGGCGCCGCCGCGATCGTGCTCAACGGCGACCATCCGCTGATCAGCCCCGAGACGATCGGCGCGCTCGCGCAGGCGCACGAGCAGAGCGGGGCCGCGGCGACGATGCTCACCGCGGTGCTCGACGACCCGGGCTCGTACGGGCGCGTCGTGCGCGCGGGCGACGGAACCGTCGAGCGCGTCGTCGAGACCAAGGCCACCGGCGACGCGACCGAGCGCGAGCTGCAGATCCGCGAGGTCAACACGGGCATCTTCGCGTTCGAAGCGGCCGCGCTGCTCGAGGCGCTGGCGCAGGTCGGGGCGGCCAATGCTCAGGGCGAGCGCTACCTGCCCGACGTCGTGCCGGCGCTGCGCACGATGGGGCGCACGGTCCTCGCGTTGCAGACCGGCGACGACGGCGCGATGCTCGGGATCAACGACCGCGTCGCGCTCGCGCAGGCGACGGCGCTCGCCCAGCGCCGGATCCACGAGCGGCACATGCAGGCAGGCGTCACGATCGTCGACCCCGACGCGACCGTGATCGACGCCGGCGTCGAGCTCGGGCAGGACACGTTGATCGCCCCGTTCACGAGCCTCCACGGCACGACCGCTGTCGGCGAACGCTGCCAGATCGGGCCGCTGAGCACCGTGCTCGACAGCCGCATCGCGGACGACGCGACCGTCGTTCACTCGTACCTGAAGGGCGCGGATGTCGGCAGCCGCGTGAGCGTTGGCCCGTTCGCGTACCTGCGGCCTGGGGCCGTGCTGCGCGAGGGCGCCAAGGCCGGCACGTTCGTCGAGGTCAAGAACTCGGATATCGGCGCCGGCTCGAAGGTTCCACATCTGTCCTATATCGGCGACGCCGACATCGGCGAGCGCACCAATATCGGGGCCGGCACGATCACGGCCAACTACGACGGCTCCAACAAGCATCGGACCGCGATCGGTTCGGAGGCGTTCGTAGGCGTCGACACGATGCTGATCGCTCCAGTCACCGTCGGCGATCGCGCCTACACGGGCGCGGGGTCGGTGATCACCGAGGATGTCCCGCCTGAGGCGCTTGCGATCGCACGCGCGCGCCAGCGCAACGTCGAGGGCTATCTCGAGCGCCGCAGGGAGCGCGCGCGCCAGGGCGATGGGGACCAGTCGAAGCGATAGCAACCAGACCCGGTCCCGTCAGGGCTCGGGCGTACACTCGCGTCGACAATGAGCGTGGCCCAGATGAGCCCAGCCGCGAAAGAGCTACGTCTCGACTACGACAAGCGTCTGATGCTTGTCGCGGGCAGGGCGAACCCCGAGCTCGCGGCCAGGATCGGCGACAAGCTCGGCGTCCGGCTCGGCGGCGTGACGCTCAAGACGTTCGCCAACGGCGAGGTCTACTGCCGCTACGACGAGTCAGTGCGCGGCGCCGACGTCTTCATCGTCCAACCGACCTGCGCCAACATCGGCACCGGCTTCGGCACCAACGACGCACTGATGGAGCTGCTCGCGATGATCGACGCGGCCGTCGGCGGCTCGGCCCACCGGGTGATCGCCGTAAGCCCGTGGTATGGCTACTCGCGCCAGGACAAGAAGTCATCGCCGCGCGAGCCGATCACGGCCAGGCTGGTGGCGCGGATGCTCGAGACCGCGGGCATCGACCGGATCCTGACGATGGACCTGCATCAGGGCCAGATCCAGGGCTTCTTCCAGAAGCCGTGCGACCACATGACCGCCCTGTTCATGCTCACCCAGTACTTCGCCGACCTCGGCCTCGAAGACCTCGTCGTGGTCGCCCCGGATGCCGGCCGGGTGAAGCTGAACAAGCGCTTCGCGTCCGAGATCGGCGCCGACCTCGCGATCCTCAACAAGGAGCGTCCCGCCCAGCAGGTCGCCGAGATCGGCTACGTGATCGGCGACGTCGCCGGCAAGACCGCGGTGATCGTCGACGACATCATCGGCACCGCCGGAACGCTCAAGGCGGCCGCGCAGGCGGTCACCGACGCCGGCGCCCGGCGCGTGTATGCGGCGGCCACGCACGGCAACTTCTGCGGCAACGCCTGGGAGAACCTTGCCGCGGCCGCGTTCGAGCAGGTCGTCGTGACCGACACGATCCCGCTCGCCCCCGGCGCTCCTGACAACGTCCGCGTGCTGTCGTGCGCGGACCTGCTGACCAACTCGATCCGCCAGATCTTCACCGACGGCTCGGTGAGCGACGTGTTCGGCGGCGAGAACCAGCTGTTCTGAGCGCCGACGCGGCCATGAACGAGCGCGAGGATCCGCTGCTCGGGGCGCGCGTACAGTCCGAGCGGGCGGGACGGCTGATGGAGCTGCTGGGGCTCAGCGAGGATGAGCTGTGTGCGACGCTCGGGGTCGACGCGCTGACGTTGTTGTCGGGCCAGCTCGAGCACCGCAGCGAGCTACCGCTCCTGCTGACGCTGCTCGATCAGGCGTCCGAGCGCGCCGGGCCGGCCGTGCTGCGGCGCTGGGTGCGTGTCGAGGGCCCGACCGGAAGGCCGATCGACGCGCTCGTGCGACGCGACTTCGGGGCGTTCGAGGACGCGCTCGACGATCTCGCCAAACGCGGATTCGTGCTGCGAGGCGCCGGTGGCTGAGCCGTTCATCTACTCGTTCCGAGTTCGTTATGCGGAGTGCGACGTCCAGGGCGTGGTCTTCAACGCCCATTACCTGGCGTATGTCGACATGGGGATCACTGAGCTCTGGCGCGCCGCCTTCGGCGGCTATCAGGTGATGCTTGGCCGCGGGGTCGATGTGGTCGCGGCCGAAGCACATGTGCGCTTCCTGGGCTCCGCGCGGTTCGACGACGAGCTCGAGCTCGAGATCGTCGTCACCCACCTGGGGACGACCAGCATCGTCAGCCAGCACCGCATCTGCCGCGACGGCGAGACGCTGGTCGAGGTCGAGATCCGCCACGTGATGGTCGACCGCGCGACCTGGTCAAAGACGCCGATCCCCGACTGGGGGCGCGCCGGTCTGGCGCCGTGGACGACCTAGTCGTCCTCGGGCTCGCGCTTCTCGCCCGGCCAGATCCCGATCAGGTAGTGAAAGCTCCTGGCGCTCGCGTGCTGGACGGCAGCCGCGACGCCGGCCATCGTCGCGGCCTCGAGCACCGCGGCGCCGACGACCTTCGGAAGCGGCTCGTCCGTGGTCGGCTTCGGTGGCTCCTCGTCGTCGATCTTCGACCAGAGGGTTTTGAAGATGCTCTTGCCGAGCCGGGCGGCGATCAGGCCGGCGATGATCCCGAACGGCTTGTAGAGGAACTTCATTGCTCGGGAGCCTACCCCTACGCCCTGTGGAGCACGCTGGCGCCGCGAAATGCTCCACCTGCCACTAGTCCACGACCGGCACTTGTGGATAAATGGTTAACGGCAAAGGCCGATCTGAGGAGCAGGAGATGCTCGAACAGGATCACAACGAGGACAGTGGCGCAGCCGAGGAGCTGCTGCGCAGGGCGCTGCTCGACGATTCGTCTTCGGTGGCGGTCTCGCTTCGCGTCGACGGGCTGCCGCTGAGCGAGGCCGTGACTGTGATCTTCCACGCGCGCCGGGACCTGGGGACGCTCCAGACCTACATCGCGCCCGGGAGCCGTGGCGCCGGCGCGACCGTCTCGGCCAGCGAGCTGATGCGGGTGCCGTGCGACCTCGATCTCGGCGACGCCGAGGACCGCAGCGACGCCGAGCGGCTGTACGTCGAGCAGGCGACCGCGCTTCGCGACGCGCTGGTCGGCGCCGACATCGTCCTCGACGTTTGGCGCGAGCCACTCGGCGAGCTGATCGGATCCGGGGTCACGGTCGAGCGCTCGGTGCAGCTTGCCGTCCGCCTGCCGGCCCCGAGGCTGCTGCCGACAGCGCTCGTAGCCAGCGACGCCAAGCTGGTCGTGACGCCGGTTTGCTCGGCCCGCACGCTCGCGGAGGGCAGGCCACCGCTCGGGATCGCGTGCGCCCAGCAGGACTTCAGCCGGGTGTATCCGCTCGCCGACGATCCCGAGCGCTGTGTCGAGGACTTCCTCGAGCTCGCGGCCGACCATGCCCGGTCGCTTGGGCAGCGGCTCGATCATCAGGAGGCCTCGGTCGATCGCTTTCTCGAGCTGAGCGCCGAGGACTTCCCGGCAGCGGGCTGAGCGCTGCTCGGGGGCGCGAGCCATCCCCGCGCGCGCAAGCGCGCTACCTTCGCCCGCGATGCGGCGCGTCTACATCATCGCGATCATCGCCGGGGCCGTGCTGTTCGTCGTGATCAGCGGATTGCTCGCCCGCGCGTTCAGCGCCGACGGCGCGGAGCGATCCGCGATCACCGCGCTCGTCCAGGCAGAGGCCCGCGGCGATCGCGCCGCAATCGTCAGCCGGATCCAGGGGTGCGCCCAGAGCGCCTCGTGTCAGGCGATCGTCGGTTACGACGCCGCCACGCTGCGGCGCCCCGGGTCGATTTCGATTCTTCAGCTCCAGCCCTCGACGGGGTTCTCCCTGACGAGCACGCTCGGCTACGCCCGCGTCGCGTGGAACGTGGGTGGCTCGCTTCCGATCGTCCAGTGCGTACACGTGCGCCGGGCTGGAAACGTGCTGAGCGGCCTGCGGATCGAGCTGCTCGCGATCACGCGAAGGCTCAAGGGCGACGCGAACTGTCCGTGAGCGCGCTCAGCCGCGCTTGGCTGTGCTCGACGGATGCTTGACGGGGCCTGTGCTGACCGTCAGGCGCACGAGCGCGTGATAGGCGCGAACCGCGCCGGGCCGCGGGCTCGAGCTGATCACGCGCCCCGCCTTGAGCTTGCGTGAGTGCCTGCGCGTGATCTTCCCGACCGCGCAGCCGGCGTCGGCGAGCATGTCCTTGGCGACGATCAGTCGACGGCCCGCCGTCTTCGGGACGACGCACGGAGATGGCGCGATCGTGATCGTCCTCACGGCCGGCTTCGACAGCGCGCCGAACTCGTCGCCCGCCAGCAGCCGCACCTGGTAGGTGCCCGCCGACGCGTAGACGTGTGTCGGGTTCACGGCCGTCGAGGTGCCGCCGTCGCCGAACTGCCAAAGCAGCAGGATCCGATCGTGGTCGGGGTCATACGACGCCGCGCCGTCGAAGGACACGGGCCGGCCGGCGACGCCGCTGGCCGACGCCGAGAACGACGCGATCGGTGTCAGATTGGGGGGTTGGTACTCGTAGGCGCCGATGTCGATCCTGGCGTTGCCGTTCCTGTCGCCGTCGACCTTGCGCGGGTTGCCAGCCAGATCGAGCGACGGGTCGCCGGGCCCTGGCTCGGACGGATCGCCCCGGTCGATCAGCGGCGAGCTCGACCGAATCGAGTAATTGCCTTCCGCCGGGTTGACGAACCGGGGATCGCCGTTGTGCAAGTCGCTTCCCGGCTTGGTCTCGCTGATGAACGCTTCGAACGGGCTGGCCGCTGGGGTTACGGACTCCTTGGCCGGATCGAAGTCTGAGTACTCGATGTTGATGTGGGCCGGATCGGTGCCGCTCCCGCTGACCTTGAGGTCCGTCGCGAAGCCGCGGATCAGCGTGTCGTCGATCGTGGCCGTCGCCGAGCTGGCGTAGGGGAGCCCCGACCCGGCCGAAACGCCGATGCCCGAGTCCCCGGGGCCGACGAGCGTGTCGCTATCGAGGCTGACGGACTGGTTCGAGTTCGAGGCGATGACCACCGCGGCAGCACCGGCTCGGACCAGATCGTCGTTGATCTGGACCGTTGTCGTCTTGGCGTCGCCGTTGGCGATGATCCCCTCTCCGAACGCCGCGATCGTCGAGTTCAGGACCGCGTCCTGACTGGTCGCCTTCGTCTCGAGCTCGACGCCCGTGCCGGCCGTCATCGTCGAGTCGACCATCGTCGAGTCCGTCAACACGCCCGCGAACGAGGTGGCGTCGGGGAGGGTCACACTCCCGTTGGAGAACACCGAGCCGTACAGCGTGGCCCCGACCGAGCCGGTCGCGCCCGCCGCCTGATCGATGTCGATGTGTGAGAAGTGAGGGCCCTGCGGCCCGATCCGCTCGTTGACCCAGAGGCCGGTGTTGCCCGCGCTCGCCGGGATCGTCAGCTGCAGCGAGGAGACCGACGTCGAGGGGGTCGAGATCGAAAGCACCCGCTGGCTGCTGGCGGTACTGCTCGGCGCGATGTTGGTGGCGTCGCCGCTGCCGATGATCGTGACCGGGTTGCCGCCGACGTCGAGAGGGTTCTCATCGTAGGTGCCGGGACCAACTTCGATCGTGTCGTGCGTCCCCGCGCCGTTGGTGTCGGCGACCGCCAGCGCGGCGCCGATCGTCGTGAAGTTGTTGCTCGGCGTCGAGCACCCTGGATGGTTGACGCAGAAGGTGTCCGCGGATGCGGACGCAGGAAGGACGAGGACCGCGGCTGCGGCCACGCCCAGCAGACTCAGATGTCTCACCGGTGAACTGGTATCCGTGCAGGCTCCCGTGCCGGCCTGCGGTCTGGCCGGAGTCGGTAATCCGACAGCCGGCGGTGATCGCGCAACCGGACACGCGCTGGAGCTGCGTCGGGCAAGGGGATGCCGCCGCGGGGTGAGTCGGGCTGCCTTGGCGGAACCCGCGGGCCGTGACCCCAGCCGTCATCGGCGCCGGAATCCGACGACGGTGACGACGGTCCAGGACCGTCACGAAGCGCGGGGATGATCAGAACGGCAACGCACGCGAGCCCAAGAGCGTGCATCCCGGCGATCATCAGCAGGAGCTGAACCTCGCCCGACATTCAACAAAGGGTACCGGACCGCCAAACGCTGGACTAACGTTCTTCTAGGGGACGGGCGGCCCGGTGTTGTTGGGACGGGCGGCCTGGTGTTGTTGGGACGGGCGGCCCGCGAATTCACTCTGTCGCTACCATCGTTGGCCGCCCATGGCCAGTACAGCGACAACAGCTCTGACCGTCGCCTCGCGCGAGCCCGACGGATCCCGTGCGGCACGCCGCCTGCGACGCGAGGGCCAGGTTCCCGGCGTCGTCTACGGCGGCGGCGAGCAGCCGATCTCGTTCCAGGTCGGCAGCCGCGAGCTGCGCCAGGCGCTGGCCCACGCCGGCGCCGTGCTCGACCTGACGATCGACGGCGCCGGCTCGACGCCGGTGGTCGTCAAGGAGCTCACGCGCCACCCGGTCAACGGCGCGACGGTCCACATCGACTTCCTCCGGGTCCGCCTCGACCAGGCGATCCAGGCCACGGTCGTGCTCGAGCTGACCGGCACCGAGGACGCCCCCGGCGTCAAGGAGGGCGGCGTGCTCGAGCACGTCACCCGCGAGCTGACCGTCGAGGCGCTGCCGACCGAGATCCCGGACACGCTCCAGCACGACGTCTCGGAGATGCAGATCGGCGACACGCTGACGCTCGAGGCCATCAGCGCTCCGTCGGGCGTGACGCTCGTCGACGACCCCGAGACGGTGATCGCGACGCTCACGCCCCCGCGACTCCAGCTCGACGAGGAGCCCGAGATCGAGGAGGAGACCGAGCTCGTGGCCGAGGGCGAGGCAGCGGCCGATGCGGAGCAAGCCGGCGACGAGAGCGCCGGCGAGGGCGAGTCCTCAGGCGAGTAGCAGTGCCGCTCATGGGTCGCCGCGGCGCCCCGTCCGACTGGCTGATCGTCGGTCTCGGAAACCCCGGCGCCGAGTACGCCGGTACCCGCCACAACATCGGCTTCGAGATCGCCGAGACGCTGGCTTCGCGGTGGCAGCTCCCGAAGTTCAAGTCCAAGTACCGCGGGCGGCTGACCGAGGGCCGTACCGGTCCTGGTGGTCCCCGCGTTGCGGTGCTGCTGCCGCAGACCTACATGAACGACGCCGGCACGTCGGTCGGCCCGGCCCGTGGTGCGCTCGGCGTCCCGCTCGACCGGGTCCTGGTGCTGCACGACGAGATCGACCTGCCGTTCGGCGAGATCCGCGTCCGGACCGGCGGCGGGCTGGCCGGACACAACGGCCTGCGGTCGCTCAAGCAGGGCCTAGGCAGTGCCGACTTCATGCGCGTCCGTGTCGGCGTCGGGCGCCCGCCAACGACCGATCCCGATCGCGTCGCCGCATACGTGCTGGGGCGCTTCGCCGAGCCCCGCGACGACGTGCGGCAGCTGATCGAGCGTGCCGCCGACGAGGCCGAGCAGGCGGTCCTGGCCGATTAGACTGGCGGCGCAACCGAAGAAACCGGGGTCTTCGCCGATGAGGGTCAAGCTGTCGGCTGGCGTACTGCTGGCCTTTCTTTCACTACCAAGCTGCGCGCTCGCCGCTCGCTGGAATCTGATCGTGGCCGACCACGGGGTCGAAGGCACAGGCCACGCCGCGCTGATCCAGGTCGATCCACGCACCGGCGCCCAGACCGCGATCACGCACGGCGGGCACGGCAACGTGCTGGTCGACCCGACGGGTATCGCAATCGGGCGCGACGGGAGCCTGTACGTCGCCGACTCCTCCGCGTTCGGCGGCGCCGGCGGCGTCATCAAGGTCAACCCGGTGACCGGCACGCAGACAGTCATCGCCCGCGGCCACGGGCTTCTGTACGACCCCGACGGGATCGCCGAGCGTCCGGACGGAACCCTGCTGGTCGTCGACTTCCGCGGCCCGGGCGGCTCCGGTGGGCTGGGGTTGAGCGGCGGCGTCCTGACGCTCAACCCGGCGACCGGGGCGCAGATCGCGGTCTCGCGCTCCGACGGCACCGGCAACCTGTTCGTCAACCCGGCTGCGGTCGCGTACGAGTCGCCGTCGAGCATCCTGGTCACCGACTTCAGCGCCTTCGGCGGCGGCGGCGGGGTGATCCGCGTCGACCCGACGACCGGACAGCAGACGGCGATCAGCCCGACCGCGACATCGGGCCCGACGCTGTTCACGACCGGCGCGCGAGGGCTCGCGCTGTCCGGTCGGGGCGGCGTGTTCGTTGTCAACCAGGCATCTCCCGGCGAGGTGGTCGGGATCGACGAGTCGACCGGTGACCAGTCGCTGATCGCCCACGACGGCCTGCTCCGCAATCTCGGCGGGCCGGCGCTCGAGCCGACCGGCAACCTGGTGGTTCCGACCGGCGCCGGCAACCGCGGCGCGCTGGTGCGGGTCGATCCCGTCGACGGCGGACAGACCCGGATCGCGCACGGCGACCTGCTGCACGAGCCACTCGCCGTGGTGCTCGCCGTCCCACGCCCTGTCATCCGCTCGTTCTCGCTCTCGGGTGGACGCGTCGGCTCCGGGCGCGCGGCGCGGTTCTCATACCGGCTCTCGGAGGCCGCGAACGTGCAGATCTCGCTGCGGCGCGGCGGCCGCCGCGTGGCCACGCTGACACAGTCCGGACGAGCCGGTCGCAACCGCCTGCGGTTCACCGGCCGGGTCTCCGGCAAGCCGCTCGCGACTGGCGGCTACCGGGCCGTGATCCGCGCGACGCTGCCGTTTGCTCCGGCTTCGGCACGCCACACGGTGACGTTCACGATCGTGCGCTGACCCGCGGCGGGGCGCCGTCGCGCCTGCGGGGCGCCCGGATCCGCCGCGTTCCTAGACTGCAGAGCAGATGCTCCGCACGCTGCTCGCCCACGCCGATGACGACGCTCAGACCGCCACGCTCCAGCGTGACGGCGGCCAGGCGTTCGTCTCGCAGGCGCTGCGGCCGTACCTGGTGGCGGCACTGCTCGACCGCGAGCCCGAGCGTCCGGCGATCGTCGTCGCCGGCGATGACCGCTCCGCCCGCGACCTGGCCGGCGGGCTGCGGAGCTGGCTCGATCCCAGGACGGTCCGCTACTACCCGAGTCGCGGCGTCACCTACGAGTCGCACCTGGCGCCGCCGCCGCACCTCGTCGGCCTGCGGATCGCCGCGCTCGACTCGTTGCTCGACGCCGACGCCGGGACCGCGCCGGTGGTCGTTGTCAGCGCCGTCGCGCTGTCCGAGAAGGTTCCCGATCCGGCGCTACGCCCGCACGGCTTCACGCTGCGCGCCGGCGAGCTGCTCGACCTCGATGAGACTGCCGGTGATCTCGTCGCGGCCGGCTACGAGCGGGTCGAGCAGGTCGAGGATCGCGGTCAGTTCGCGATCCGCGGCGGCCTGCTCGACGTGTTCCCCGCGACCGAGGACAGGGCCGTCCGCGTCGACCTGTTCGGCGACGAGATCGAGTCGCTGCGCTGGTTCTCGACCTTCACACAGCGGTCGCTGGGCGATGCCTCGGAGGTCGAGATCGCGCCAGCGGCCGAGCTCGCCGTCGAGCACCGCGAGCTCGCCGAGATCGCCGCGCTCGAGAACGAGGCCGACCGCCCCGACGTCGCCGAACTGCTCCCGGTCGACGACTTCCACCCGTTCCTGTCGCTGCTGCCCGACCACGCGACGGTCCTGATCGCAGGCGAGGAGGACCTCGCACCGGCGCTTGACCGACCACTGGCAGGACGTCACCGCGGCGTTTCACGACGAGGATGCCCACCAGCTGTACGTCGGTCCATCGGTGATCGAGGAGGCGCTGCGCGCGCGGGCCCGGATCCGTCTGTCGAGCATCGACCAGGATCAGCGGTTCCAGTTCCGTGCCCAGAGCGCCGACGTCGCCGCGCGGGGGATCAGGGAAGCCGAGCCCGAACTCGAGAAGCTGCACCGCTCCGGTTACCGGACGGTGGTCGCGTTCGCGAGCCGGGGCGAGGGCGAGCGCGCCGCATACAACCTCGGGCGGCTGAAGGTCCACTGGCTCTCGGACGGCGGCGGCGCCGACGGCACCGGCGCGATCACGTTCGCGCAGGCGCGGCTGTCGGTCGGGTTCATCGCGCCGCAGTTCCACCTCGCGGTGATCCCGGATCACCGCCTGTTCCGCCGCCGGCGTCCGGCGGCGGCCCGGCCCGAGCGACGGCGCGGGGTGCTGCGGAGCTTTGCCGACTTGCGGACCGGCGACATCGTCGTCCACGAGGACCACGGGATCGCGCGGTTCGCCGGCTTCGACACCAAGACCGTCGCGGACGTCACGCGGGACTACCTGTATCTCGAGTACGCCGGCTCGGACCGCGTGTTCGTGCCGGTCGACCAGCTCGCCAAGATCAGCCGCTACGTCGGCGCCGGCGGCGCCCACCCGCCGCTGTCGAAGCTAGGAGGCACCCGCTGGGAGACGATCAAGGCCCGTGCGCGCCGCGCGGCGCAGGAGCTCGCCGGCGAGCTGCTCAACCTGTATGCCGAGCGCAAGCGCCGCGCCGGCCACGAGTTCCCGGTCGACACCGACTGGCAGCGCGAGTTCGAGGACGCGTTCCCGTACAACGAGACGCCCGACCAGCGCGACGCGATCGAGTTCGTCAAGGCCGACATGGAGTCGCCCCGGCCGATGGACCGGCTGATCTGCGGCGACGTCGGCTACGGCAAGACCGAGGTGGCGCTGCGCGCGGCGTTCAAGTCGGTTCAGGACGGCAAGCAGGTGATGCTGCTGGTGCCGACGACGATCCTCGCCCAACAGCACTACGGAACGTTCACCGAGCGGCTGAGCGAGTACCCGGTGACGATCGAGCACGTCTCGCGCTTCCGGCCGGCGGCCGAGCAGCGCGAGGCGGTCGCGCGCTTCGCGCGCGGCGAGGTTGACATCCTGATCGGAACGCACCGGCTGCTGTCGCGCGACGTGCGCGCGAAGGATCTCGGGCTGCTGATCGTCGACGAGGAGCAGCGCTTCGGGGTCAAGCAGAAGGAGCTCCTGCGACAGCTGAAGCTGCGCGTCGACGTGATCGCGATGAGCGCCACCCCGATCCCGCGAACGCTGCAAATGTCGCTCGCCGGCGTCCGCGACATCAGCGTGATCGAGACGCCGCCCGAGGGCCGGCGGCCGGTCAAGACCTATGTCGGCGAGTACGACGAGGAGCTCGTCCGCCGCGCACTCGAGCGCGAGAAGGCGCGCAAGGGGCAGGCGTTCTTCCTGCACAACCGGGTCGAGTCGATCGACGAGACGGCCGAGCGGCTCCGGGGGCTGTGCCCGGGGATGCGGTTCGAGGTCGCCCACGGCCAGATGGAGGAGAAGGAGCTCGAGCAGCGGATGCTGACGTTCCTGCGCGGCGACGCCGACGTGCTCGTCTGCACCTCGATCATCGAGTCGGGGATCGATATCCCCCAGGCGAACACGCTGATCGTCGAGCGCGCCGACGCGTTCGGGCTCGCCCAGCTCTACCAGATCCGCGGTCGGGTGGGACGTTCTCGCGAGCGCGCGTACGCCTACCTGCTGTATCCGAGCGCGGCCGCGCTGACCGGCGACGCGGCGCAACGGCTGTCCGCCCTGAGCGACTACACCGAGCTCGGCGCCGGCTTCAAGATCGCGATGCGCGACCTCGAGATCCGCGGCGCCGGCAACCTGCTCGGCGACGAGCAGTCGGGCCATGTCGCGGCACTCGGGTTCGAGCTCTACATGCAGATGCTCGACGAGGCTGTGGCCTCGGCCTCGGTCGACGGAGGATCCGACGACGAGGATTGGGAGCCGGTCCGGCTCGACGTCAACGTCGACGCCTACGTGCCGGCCGACTACATCCCCTACGAGCAGGCCAAGGTCGACGTCCACCGGCGGATCGCCGCTGCCCGGGAGGTCGCAGACCTGGTGCTGCTGCGCGAGGAGCTCGAGGACCGCTTCGGCGACCTCCCGGAGCCGCTGCGCAACCTGATCCTGCTCCAGCAGGCGCGGATCAAGCTCGGGCAGGCGGGGGCGACGGCGGTCACGTTCCGCGGCGGTCGGCTCGCCGTAACGCCGGTCGAGCTCGACTCGGTTCGCGCCAAGAAGATCCGCGCCGAGATCCCCGAGGCGCTGTACGAGTCAGGGCAAGTCGCAGCTGTCGCTGCGCGTCCCCGACGACCCGGGGCAGCAGTTCCCGGCAGTCGTCCGCGCGGCCGACGTGCTGCTCGCGGTCACGCGGGAGGCGGCGTAGCGAGGGTGCTGCTCGCGGTCACGCGGGAGGCGGCGTAGCGAGGGTGCGGACGTCGGCGAGGATGCCGGCGCTGTCGGTCTTGATCCGCTGATCGGTGACCCGCAGCACCGGACAGCGGGCTCGCAGCAGCCGCGCGTCGCGCAGGCGATCGTTTTCGAACGCGCGTGGGTTGGCGTCGTAGGCGCGGCTGTCGAGCTCGACCACGAGGCGCGTGTCGGGCCAGAAGAAGTCGACCTCGAGGCCGGCCACGATCACGTTGACCTGCGGGCGTGGGATCGCTGGGTCGGTCTGGATCAGCTCGTAGAAGCGGTCCTCGAGCTGTGAACGCGTCGCGGGCGGTTCGCGGTAGGCGGCGAGGGCGGCCCGGAGCCTCTTGACGCCCGGGTGGCGCGGGGAACGAGCGATCGCGCGGTCAAGGGCCAAGAGGTCGAAGATGCGCCGGTGCCCGGCCTCCTCGATCGCCTTGATCCTTGCGCGCCAATGTCACCTCGATCCTCGGCCCGGACGACCAGATTCCCCAGACCGCTGCCGCGCTTCGGTGGCTCAGATAACACGCCGGCGCGTAAGAGAGGACCGCTGCCATCCGGTGGCCGTGGGGGGTCCGGTTGCGCCGGGCGACGGCGTAGACGCCCCGGTGCAGGCGGACCAGGAAGCCGTGGGCCAACCGATACTGGATCGACTTCGGTGAGCAACCCAATCCGAGCAGCTGCCGGTGGGCCACGACCCCGTGCTGTCGGTCGGCCAGGACCATCACCCGCCGTTGATTCCAACGTTGTTCCCCATTATCGGGAACATCGTTGGAAGCATCGTCCATTCCGCGAGCGTTCCAGGAATGCAGTCACGCGTGGGTGACAGGGTTCGAAGAACTTCGTAACAGTTCGGGCGCGCCGCCGCCCCGCCCGCCCATCGTCGCTACCATCCGCCGAGTCAATGAAGCGGTTGAAGTACATCCTGGCGCTCGGCGCCTTTTTTGTGCTCGGTGTCGGGCTCTCGGCCTGCGGCAGCGGAATCCCGGGTAACGCCGTGGCCGACATGGCCGGCAACCCGATCTCGACCGCTGCGTTCAAGCACTGGATGTTCGTCGCGGCGAAGGGCAGCGCGGCCCAGCAGCCCGGCGCGCCTGTGATCGTCCCCAGCGACCCGCCCGAATTCACCAGCTGCATCGCCCAGGTCAAGGCTCAGGTCCCGACGCTTCGCCAAGGGCAAGACCGACAAGCAGATCCGGACCGCCTGCCAGCAGCTGTTCACCTCGCTCTCGGGCCAGGTGATGGACTTCCTGATCCGCGCCTACTGGTACCAGGCCGAGGCCACCAAGCTTCACTTCAAGGTCACCAACGCCGAGCTCCAGACGCAGTTCCAGCAGGCCAAGAAGCAGCAGTTCCCGACCGCTGCCGCGTTCCAGACGTTCCTCACCCAGTCGGGCCAGACGATGCAGGACATCCTCTTCCGCGTCCGCGTCAACGCGATCTACAAGAAGCTGCTCGCCAAGCACCAGGCGACCGTCACCGCCGCGGCGATCCAGGCCTACTACACGGCCCACCCGACCCAGTTCGGCACGGCCGAGTCGCGCGACATCCGGATCGTGCGGACGAACACCCTGGCCGCCGCCAACGCGGCCAAGAAGGCGCTCGAGAGCGGGCCAGAGCTGGGACACGGTCGCCAAGAAGTACTCGATCGACGCGCCACCAAGAACAAGGGCGGCCTGCTCAGCGGCGTCACCAAGGGCCAGGAGGAGCAGGCGCTCGACACGGCTGCGTTCAGCGCACCGGTCAACAAGCTGATCGGGCCGGTTCACGGGCAGTTCGGCTACTACGTGGTCGAGGTCACGAAGATCAAGCCCGCGACGCAGCAGACGCTCGCGCAGGCGACGCCGCTGATCAAGCAGATCCTCACCGGCCGGCAGCAGACCGCGGCCCAGACCGCGGTCGACGCGCAGGCCAAGAAGGCCTGGCAAAGCCAGACCAAGTGCCGCTCCGATTACGCGATGGCCGACTGCGCCGGCTACAAGGCGCCGGCGACGGCGAGCACCACCGCACCCGCCGGAGCGGCGACCACGGCGCCGCCCGCGACCACCACCACGAGCTCGAAGTAGCCCGCCTTGAGCTCCGGAGCGCCGGAGATCGGTGAGGCCCTCCAGCGATCTGGACGCGATCACCCGCCGGCTGCGGAAGGAGTGCCCGTGGGACCGCGAGCAGGACGAGCGGACGATCGTCCCGCACACGCTCGAGGAGGCGTACGAGCTCGCCGACGCGGCCCAGCGCCGCGACGACGCCAAGCTGCTTGACGAGCTCGGCGACGTCCTGTTCCAGGTCCACTTCCTGGCGCTGCTGCTCGAGGAGCGGGGCGCCGGTGACCTCGCCCAGGTCGCCGAGCACTGCACCGAGAAGCTGATCCGCCGCCACCCGCACGTGTTCGGCGAGGCGGAGGCCGCGACCGCGGGCGAGGTGCTGCGCAACTGGGACCGGATCAAGCAGGACGAGCCGGGGCGCGAGCCCGGCGTGTTCGGCGAGGTTCCCGAGAACCTGCCCGTCACTGCTGTACGCGCGCAAGGTCCAGCGCCGTGCCGCCTCGACCGGCTTCGACTTCGCCGACGCCGCGCAGCCGATCCAGTCGGTGCGCGACGAGCTCGGTCGAGCTCGAGCAGGCCGGCGACCGCGACCAGCGCTTCGAGGAGCTCGGCGACGTGCTGTTCGCCGCCGTCAACATCGCGCGCAAGACTGCACCTCGACCCGGAGCTCGCGCTGCGCGGCGCGTCGGACAAGTTCCGCCGCCGAGTGCTGGCGAGCGCCGAGCTGGCCGCATCCGAGGGCCGGAACTGGAACGATCTTCGCTCCGACGAGCAACTGGCCTACTACGCGCAGGCTCGGCTGACCGAAGGAGAACGACCGACATGAGCCAGATCGAGCACGTCCACGCCCGCCAGATCCTCGACAGCCGCGGAAACCCGACCGTCGAGGTGGAGCTCAGCCTCCGGTCGGGCGCGTGGGGTCGCGCCGCGGTCCCGTCGGGCGCGTCGACCGGCGAGTTCGAGGCGACGGAGCTGCGCGACGGGGGCGCCGACTGGCTCGGCAAGGGCGTGACCAGGGCGGTCGAGAACGTCAACGGCGAGATCGCCACCGCCGTCCACGGCCAGGACGCCTCGAGCCAGGCGGCGCTCGACCGGATGCTGATCACGCTCGACGGAACCCCGAACAAGTCGCGGCTCGGCGCCAACGCGATCCTCGCGGTGTCGCTCGCCGCCGCCCACGCGGCCGCTGCCGAGGAGCGGCTGCCGCTGTGGCGCTACCTCGGCGGCGAGACCGCGCATCTGCTGCCGGTGCCGATGATGAACGTCCTCAACGGCGGCGTCCACGCCGACAACGCGGTCGACTTCCAGGAGTTCATGATCGTCCCGATCGGCGCCCGCACGTTCGGCGAGGCGCTGAGGATGGGCTCCGAGGTCTTCCACCACCTGAAGAAGACGCTGCACGACCGAGGGCCTCGGTACAGCGGTCGGCGACGAGGGCGGGTTCGCCCCGGACCTCCGCTCCAACGAGGAGGCGCTCGAGGTGCTGATCGCCGGGATCCGCGCCGCCGGCTACGTGCCCGGCGACCAGGTCGCGATCGCGCTCGACCCGGCCGTGTCCGGAGTTCTACCGAGAACGGCGCATACGTGCTCGAGCACGAGGGCCGGACGCTGAGCGCCGACGAGCTCGCCGACTACTGGACCGAGCCTCGCCGGGCGCTATCCGATCATCTCGCTCGAGGACGGGATGGCCGAGGAGGACTGGGCCGGCTGGACGACCCTGACCGACCAGCTCGGCAGCCGCCTGCAGCTCGTCGGCGATGACGTGTTCGTGACCAACACCGAGCGCCTGCGGCGCGGGATCGACACCGGCGTCGCCAACTCGATCCTGATCAAGGTCAACCAGATCGGCACGCTGACCGAGACGCTGGCCGCGATCCGGATGGCGCGCGAGGCCGGCTACACGGCCGTGATCTCCCACCGCTCGGGCGAGACCGAGGACGTCACGATCGCCGATCTCGCGGTCGCGACCGGGCTGCGGGCAGATCAAGACGGGAGCCCCGTCGCGCACCGACCGGGTGGCGAAGTACAACCAGCTGCTGCGGATCGAGGAGGCGCTCGGACCCGACGCCGAGTACGCCGGCCGCAAGGCGTTTCGCCGGTAGTGCCGTGAGCCAAAGATTCGACGCCAGTCGAGCGGCCCCTGGCGACGGTCGCGCGGCGTCCTCGTCACCTCGCGCAGCGCTGCTGCGCGTCGGCTCCTGCGTCCTTGCGCGCCATCCGCCAGTGACCCCTCTTGGTGGCACCGAATTTTGACTCACGACACGAATTTGCAGAACACGTTGCAGCAGGAAGGATGCTGGTGCCGTCGAACGAAGCGGTCACCGCATGCCGTATGCGCGCGCACAGGCAGTCAGGAAGGGCGAGGCACGGCGACCCGCCGCGCGCCCGCGCCGGGTGCCGAGCAGGCGCGGTCAGCGCGTGCGCTGGGACCGGGTCGGGCGGATCGGGCTGCTCGTCGTGCTGACGATCGTCGCCGGCCTGTACGTCCAGCACACGCTCTCCTACCTCTCGACCCGCTCGGCCGCCGACCAGCAGCATGGCGATCGTCCATCAGCTCACCCGCGCCAACGCCCGCCTGCTCCGCGAGCAGAGCGCGCTGGGCGACCCGGCGACGATCGAGCGCGACGCCAGGGCACTCGGCATGGTGCGACCTGGCGAGCGCCCCTACGTGATCACGAATCTGCATCACTGACTCGTGCCCGCGCCTGACGGCGACGGTCAGCTCGAGCAGGTGATCGGGCTCTGGCGCGAGGGCGAGCGGCGGCTGGCGAGCGCCGATCCGGCCGTGCGTCCGACGCTCGAGCGCGTCCGGGACGCAGCTCGTGGCCGAGTTGCGGCGGCGGCTCGGAGGTCCGTTCACGGCCGCCGAGTTGGCCGAGCTGTACCTGACGCAGGGAACCGACTGGTGCTTTGCGATCGCCAACCGGACGGCGCCGGGGACGCCCGAGGCGTGGGACATGACGACCGTCGCGGGAGCAGCGTTCGCGCGTTACGTGCGCGGGCGCGGCCGACTTCGCCGGCGGGCGGCGGCGCGAGGAGAACTAGTCCCCGTCCGCGAGGACAGCCAGTCCCGACCTGGAGCAGGGCTATTCCCCGCGCACGAGGACAGCCAGTCCCGACCTGGAGGAGGGGCTATTCCCCGTCCTCTGACTCATCGCCGCCGGCGCGGCGAATGACGATCTGGTCCTCCTCGATCGCGACCTCGACTGGCCGGTGGCCGGCCCAGTACTCGGCGTAGATCGGATCGTCCTGGACTGCCGGGTCGAGCCACAGGCCGTAGCCCTCGTCGCCGTGGTCGAAGGTCGCCTCGAGCGGCGCCCGACGACTTGCGGCGGCCGCGGCCGCCGCGGCCACCTCGCCGGCCCCTGCGGCGCCGCGCTCGGCGCTCCTCCTCGCCCTCCTCGGAGTCGGCGTCTTCGTCCTCCTCCTCGCGCTCGGCCTCGGCGGCGTCGAGCTCAGCGGCGATCAGGGCGTCGTCCTCGGCCCGCAGGTCGATGTCCTCGTCGAGATCGAGCAACGCCGTGCCCTCGGCCTCGCCGTCGGCCTCGAGCCCCTGCTCTCGCTTGAAGGCCTGGATCTGCTGGACGGTGACCTCGAGCTGGTGGGCGATCCAGGCGTCGGTCCGCCCCTGGCGCACCCAGGCCCTGATCCGGTTGAGCTCCGGCCGTAGAGATCGACGTGGCATGAGGCGCGGAGACTAGTACAGGCGGCGGTTGGAGGCCCCCACGGGGGGTCCGCGGGCGGCCGTCGTGAGGCCCTGGGATCCTCTAAGGTGCGGGATGGCCCGATGGCTGTCGGGCCTGACCCCCCAACTGGGCGGGGCGGTCGGTGACGGCTTGTGTAATCGAAGTCGCTGCCGGTATGCTCAGTACGGGCTGGCTGGATCCTCTTTCGAGACGGAGGCTACCGGGCGTGTCCGTAACCCGTTAGACCGAGCAGGGAGGCACTTTTCCAATGTTGGTACTGACGCGTAAGTCGAATCAGAGCATCATGATCGGCGACGACATCGAGGTGTCCGTGCTGGCGATCATCGGTGAGAAGGTTCGGATCGGAATCCAGGCTCCTCGGGACATTCCGGTGTTCCGCAAAGAGGTCTACCTGGAGATCCAGCAGGAGCGCATGGCCGAGGGCAAGGGCGGCGCTCGCGAAGAGGTCGACGCAGCGTTGCGCGGCCTCGGTGACGCCGCCGGCTAGAGGGGCCGTGCGGGGGCCCCACCGGCCGGGGCCCCGAAGCCGGTCGCGTCCGAGCGGGTAGGGCCGCTAGGCGAGCAGGGCGTTGAGCGTCTCGAACATCGCGATCGTGACGATCACCGCCGTCAGAATCAGCGATGCGACGAGCAGCCAGAAGTGCAGCGAGCTGCGCTTCTTCCGGCGCTCGACGCCGCGGTTGCGCGAGCGCTGTGCAGCACGGCGCCGCAGGTGATCCCTGCGGCTCCGGTCAAGTTGGGTCTCGTGCCGGAACTCCTGCTCAAGCTGCGCGAGACTCTGGCGCATCTTCATCGCCATCGCGTCGCGAGCCTACCAGCTGAGCCGGTGGCCTGCCCCAGTTATGTAGACGTCGGCCGCAGTGGAGTCGTCGGCGTCAGTGAACTTTCTGGCGCTCGTAGACCTCGATGAAGCGCAGATAGTTGTCGGCGATCTTGGCGGCGGCCGCCTCGCGGTCGAGCTCCTTGGCGAGGAACGCTTTGAGTGCGTCCCACCAGATCGAGCGGCCGATCGCGAAGCCGACGAAGCCGGCGACCGGGGCGGCCTGTTGGAGCCACTCGTCGACCTTCTCGGTCGACGCACCGCGCCCGAGCAGCACACACTTGACGCCCGCGCGTCCCTCGCCCGACCGCGCCTCATCGGCCAGCATCGCGGCGTCCTCGCGCTCGTCGACGCCTTCGATCTTCCACACATCGACCTCGATCCCGGCGTCCTGGATCGCTTTGATCGACTCGCGCATCAGCGCCGGACGCATCTCGGCGTCGTAGCGATTGGAGTCGCCCTCGACCGTCGCCAGCTGACCCTCGGTCGCCGGCACGAGCAGCTCGACCAGGAACTTGCGATCGTTCGTGTGCAGCCAGTCCGAGAGGCGCTTGAGACGCCCGAGCTGGCGCTCGTTCATGACCGCGTCGTCGTCGGGGTTGTAACGGACGAGGACCTTGGCGAAGTCGGAGTCGAACTTCAGGATGTGCTCGCCGAAGTCATCGCCGTACTCGAAGTCGAACTCGTTCTGCCCGGACTTCTCGACCGGGATCGCCAGCTTGAGGCCATCCGCGACGGCCCGCTCGGGAATGTTCGAGCCGAACTGCTCGTCGACTAGGACACCGCTTGCGCCCGCCTCGGCGCCGCGACGTACGGCCTCGAGCATCCCTTCGAAGATCACGCGCTTGGCATCGGAGATCGTCTCGGTCTCCTCGGGCGTCGGATCGCCTTGAATCCCGAACATCTTCTTTTGGAACGACCCGCGATGGTCGAACGCCAAGATGTAGAGCTTTCCGTCGTAGCCAAGGGCCATCGCTTCCGTCCTTTATTGCGCTCGGAATCGTCTGCGGCCCAGTGTAAGACCAGCCCTGCCGTTAGGCTGCCCGGCGTGGAGCACGCATTCGGTGGCCCCCCGTACACGATCGGAATCGAGGAGGAGCTGATGATCCTCGATGCCGGGACGCTCGAGCTCGTGAACGCGATCGAGACGTTGCTCGAATCGGCGCCCTCGGGGGAGATCAAGCCGGAGCTGATGGAATCGGTTCTGGAGGTCTCGACCGACCCGTGCGCGAACACGAACGAGGCAGGCGAGCAGCTACGCGCGCTGCGCCGCCAGGTGGCGCAGACGGCGGCGGCCAAGAACCTCGCGATCGGGTCGGCCGGGACGCACCCCTTCGCGATGTGGGAGGACCAGCGGATCGTGGCCCGTCCGCGCTACCGCGACCTGATCTCGGCGCTGCGGTTCGTCGCCCGCCAGGAGCTGATCTTCGGGATGCACGTGCACGTCGGCGTCGATGACCCGGACAAGGCCATCCACGTCGCCAACGGGATGCGGGTGCACATGCCGGTGCTGCTCGGGCTGTCAGCCAACTCGCCGTTCTGGCGGGCCGACGCGACCGGCCTGGCCTCGACCCGGACGCCGATCTTCCGAGCCTTTCCGCGCGTCGGGATCCCGCCGGCGTACGACAACTGGGAGGACTACGAGCGCCGGATCGAGTTCATGATCGAGGCAAAGGTGATCGAGGACTACACCTACCTGTGGCACGACGTGCGGCCCCACCCCAACTTCGGCACCGTCGAGATCAGGGTGATGGACTCGCAGACCCACATCGAGCACACGCTCGGGCTGGCGGCGCTCGTTCAGGCGCTCGTCAAGGAGCTGAGCGAGCACTTCGATGCCGGCAAGCAGCTGTCTCGCTACCCGTTCGAGATGCTCGACGAGAACAAATGGATCGCGACCAGGCACGGCCTCGACGGTGAGCTGGTCGACCTGCCGCACGCGACCCGTGTTCCGACTCGCGCTCTGGCCCAGCGCCTGATCGACCGGATGCGCGAGCACTGCCAGGACCTCGGCTCGGCAGGCGAGCTAGACGCGGTCGAGGACCTGGTCGAGCGGGGCAACGGCGCGGCGCGGCAGATCGTCGTTTACGAGGCCAACCACGACCTGCGTGAGGTGATGGCGGAGATCGTCACCGCGACGGCTGTCTAACAGACTCTTCAAACGGGCCTAGACGCCGCTCTACAATCGGGATGTGAGCACCGGTGGTCCGGATCTGTTCGTGATCTGCAAGAGCTGCGGATCCGAAGTCAGCCCGTACATCACGGAATGCCCGTATTGCGGCAATCGCCTTCGCAAGCGGGCTCCGAAAATCGATCGGCACGGGCGTGTCGCGGAGAAGCGGCGCCGCCGGTCGCCGGCGCCGACGCTGCCGCGCTTGCGCAGCGGCGAGATCCCCGGGATCAGGGCGGAGTCGCGGCCATACGCGACGCTCCTGCTCGTCGCTCTCGGGATCGCCGGGTGCCTGGTGTGGCGAACCTCGGCGCTCGATCTCGCCCAGATCGGCGTGTTCGGCAAGCCCGGGTCGCACTGGTGGCGGGTTCTCACGGCGGCGTTCACCTACAACAACACCGGCTACGCCGTGATCGCGCTCGGGACGATCATGCTGTACGGCTGGCTGATCGAGCGCCGGCACGGGCCCGTCACGGTGCTCGCGCTGTTCCTGCTCGGCGGTGTCGGCGGGATCGCCGCCGCCGCGGCGCTGTACCCGGTCCCGATCGCGGTCGGCGGCAGCGGCGCCGCGCTCGCGCTGCTGTGCGCCTGGGCGGTCCCGGACCTGCTGGCGCTGCGGGCCGGGGAGGAGATCGAGGGCGACCTGCTGGGGACGCTGGTGATCGGCGTGGTCGTGGCGCTGATGCCGCTGGCCGTGGTCGATGCGAGCTGGCTGACGGGTGCCGTCGGGATCCTCGTCGGATTCGCAATCGGGCTCCCGCTGGCGCGCCTGCGCCCCGTCTAGCGCACGGCCTCCTCCGGCGCGGGGCGATCGCCCCGTCTAGTGCACCTCGATCGTCCCCGCCGGCCCGTCGACCAGCCGCCCGACGATCGATCCGGGCATCGCCGTGGCGCCCTGTTCAGGGATCGCGGCGAGCAGGCCGCCCGAGGTCATCGCGTCGCAGCACAGCCACCGTCGCGCCCCCGGGACCTCGCTCGCGAACGTCGCGAACTGCTCGGCATGGGCGTGGTTGCGTCGCGTCCCGCCCGCGACGGCACGCTGCTCGGGGTCGGCGAGGAGCTCGAGCACGCCGTCGATCGCGGGCACCGCGGCGGCCGTGACCTCGGCCCTGAGGCCGCTGGCCTGCGCGAGCTCGTGCAGATGACCGAGCAGGCCGAAGCCGGTCACGTCGGTCAGCGCGTGCGCCCCGGCGCGGCGTGCGGCCTCGGACGCCTTGTCATTGAGCGTTGTCATCACCTCGACCGCCTCGCGCAGCGGTGCCCCCGGCAGGCCGCGCTTGACGGCGGTCGCGACCGCCCCCGCTCCGAGCGGCTTGGACAGAATCAGCACGTCCCCGGCCTGAGCGCCGGCGTTGGTCAGGATCTGGTCGGGGTGGACGACCCCGGTCACGGCGAGGCCGAACTTGGGCTCGGCGTCCTCAATCGAGTGGCCGCCGACGATCGCGACGCCCGCACGGTCGGTAACCGAGGCGGCGCCGCGCAGGATCTCGAGCAGCACCTCGCTCCCGAGTTCGTCGATCGAGAACGCGACCAGGTTCACGGCGCTGACCGGAGTCGCGCCCATCGCGTACACGTCCGACAGGGCGTTGGTCGCGGCGATCGCCCCGAAGTCGAATGGGTCATCGACGATCGGCGTGAAGAAGTCGACCGTCTGGACGAGCGCGAGGTCATCGCGCAGCCGGTAGACGCCGGCGTCGTCGGAGGTCTCGAAGCCGACCAGTACGTTCGGGTCGGCGCGCACGGGCATGCTCGCGAGCAGCGGCGAGATCGCGGCCGCCGGGAGCTTGCACCCGCATCCGGCTCCGTGGGACAGCGATGTCAGCGGCACGACCACGTACGTATGATCCGCCAAACGAGTGGTGGACCGCGCTTACACCGACGCCGACCTCGATGCCGCGATCGCGGCGATCACCGAGCCCGATCGGCTGAGTGAGGCCCAGGAGCTCGTGATGCGAGCGGCGCCGTCGCTCCAGCGCGCGCTCGCCACCGCGCTGGCGGAGGGTGGCTGGTTCGATTCCGCTCAGGACCAGGCGGTTCGCGAGGCGGCGGGCGGGGAAGATCCGAACGAGCGGCTGCGGGCGGTGCGAACGCTGCTCGCTGAGGAGACCCGTCTGGGGATGCTCGTGGGCGTCGCGGTCGGGTTCGAGCTCGCCCGCGAGCTCGGTCACGCAACCAAACAGGAGGATTGACGACGATGGATCTGCGCTTTCTCGGACACGCGTGCTTCACGCTGTCGGACGGCGGCACGACAGTCCTGATCGACCCGTTCCTGACCGGGAACCCGAAAGCGGCGATCGCCGCCGAGGATGTCCAGGCGACGACGATCCTGCTCACGCATGGACACGCCGATCACATCGGCGACACGGTCGCAATCGCGAAGCGGACCGGCGCGCCGGTGGTCGCGATCGTCGAGCTCGCCGGTGAGATCGGGGAGGACGGCGTCGACGTCCGCGACCCGAACCTCGGCGGCACCGTCAAGTTCGATTGGGGCTGGGCCAAGCTGGTCCCGGCCTGGCACACCTCGACGACGCCGAAGGGCACGGTCAACACGCCCGCTGGTCTGCTGATCAACTTCAACGACACGATCGTCTACCACCTCGGCGACACGTGCCTGTTCTCAGACCTGCAGCTCGTCGGCAAGCGCAATCCGATCGACCTCGCGCTGATGTGCATCGGCGGCCACTACACGATGGACCGCACCGACGCCGTCGACGCGGCCGGGCTCGTCGGCGCCCGCGCCGTGGTCCCGTGCCACTACAACACGTTCCCGCCGATCGAGACCGACGCGCAGGCGTTCAAGTCCGATGTCGAGTCGGCCACGAGCTCGAAGGTCGTCGTGCTCGAGCCGGGCGAGACCCACACGACGTGACCCACGCGATCGTCCTGATCGAGGCCGAGCGCTCCGCGCTCGCGACGCTCGGCGGCGAGCTCGCCGGGATCGAAGGCGTCGCCGAGGCGTACTCGGTCACCGGTGAGTGGGACTTCGTCGCGATCCTGCGCCTGCGCGAGCACGACCAGCTCGCGCAGGTGGTGACCGGCCAGATCTCGCAGCTGCCGGGGATCAACCGCACGCAGACGATGGTCGCGTTCGAGGCCTACTCGCAGCACGACCTCGAGGCGCTGTTCTCGATCGGTCAGTGACCGATCGCCGATGCGAACGCCGCGACCATCGCGTCAAAGGTGTAGGCGGCGACGTCCTCGCGGGCGCCGTCGCCGAGCCGCGCTCGCAGCGACTCGTCGCCGAGCAGACGCTCGATCGCGGCGGCCAGCGCGAATGGGTCCCCGGGCGGCACGACCAGGCCGTTGCGCCCGTCGCGGACGAGTCCGCCGGCGACCGCTCCGACGGCGGCGCTCGCCACGACCGGGCGTCCCTGATGCATCGCCTCGTTGCAGACCAGCCCCCACGGCTCGAGAAACCGCGGCGTTGGGACCGACGGGAGAACCGCAGCCTGCGCGGTCGCGTACGCGACCGGTAGCTCGGCACGCGCCAGCGGCCCCAGCAGGCGCGCGCCGGGGGTTCCCCGCGCGTCGCCCGCGAGCGGCCCGTCGCCGATCAGCACGAGCGTCGCCGCCGGCCGCCGCAGCCGCCAGGCGTCGAGGAGGACAGCCACGCCCTTCTCTGGCACGAGCCTGCCGACATACACCACGACCGGCCCCTGCCCCAGCTCGTGCGCGGCACGGAAGCGGGCGACCTCCTCGCCCGAGACCTCGCGGCCGAACAGCTCGGACTCGACCGACTGCGGCGCGACGAACACGTCGCCGTCACGCCCACGGATCCCGGCGACGAACCGCCGCACGTGCTCGCCGTAGGCGATCACCGCGTCGGCATCGCGGTAGATGCGTCGCGTCACCGGAAGCGCGACGAGGTGGGCGAGCGAGCGAGGCTGGCGCCAGACCGATGCCCACAGCACGAACCGCCGGCCGCGGATCCGCGCCCCGGCGTAAGCGGCGGGGAGGACCGCGCCGCCCGCGAACGGAACGATCACGGTCTCGTGGCGCTCGGCCGCGCGCAGCGCGCCGGCGACGCCGCCGAGCCGACGGGCTGGGAACGGGGCGGCGGCGAGCTGGGCGTCGAGGTCGGCGAACCACGGAGGGACGTACCGCTCGCCGCCGCCGAAGCAGAGAACCTCGAGCTCGTAGCGCTCGGCCAGCCGTCGGTAGAGCGGCACGCGGTAGGGCGCGAGGTAGTTCGTGAGCAGGGCGATCGCCATCGCAGGGCGAGACGTTGGCAGAATCGCCGCCTCCGATGCGTGTGCTGCTGCTCCACAACCACTACCGGGCCGCCGGCGGCGAGGAACGGGCGGTCGCCGATCTCACCTGGCTGCTCGAGATGCGCGGCGATCACGTCTACCGGATCGATCGCTCGAGCGCGGACGCGGGGCGAGTCCGGGCGGCGCGCGGGCTGCTCGCCGGCGGGCTCGCGCCGCATGAAATCGCCGCCACCGTGCGCCGCCGCCGGATCGATGTCGTCCACGCCCACAACATCCACCCGCTGCTCGGATGGCGCGCGCTCGCGGCCGCCTCCGAGGCCGGCGCCCGGACTGTCCTGCACGTGCACAACTTCCGCCTGTTCTGCGCGATCGGTGTGGCCTACCGCGACGGCGAGCCGTGCTTTCGCTGCCGCGGTCAGAACATGCGTCCGGGCCTACGTCTGCGGTGCCGCGGTTCGCTCCCGGAGTCGGCCGTGTACGCGGCCGCGCTGCGCCGCCAGCAACCACTGATCTTCGAGCACACCGGGTGCTTTGCGGTCGTCAGCCAGGCGACCGCCGAGCGTCTCGAGCAGCTCGGGCTGCCGCGCGGGCGCACGGCCGTGATCCCGAACTTCGTCCGCGCCGGGGCGCTCGCCGCGGCCTCGGGCGCGAGCGAGGGCAGCTATGCACTCCTAGCCGGACGGCTCGTCCCGGAAAAGGGCTACGACACCGCGATCGCCGCCTGCCGCGAGACCGGCGTCCCACTCGTCGTCGCCGGTGAGGGGCCCGACGGCCCACGGCTGCGGGCGCTTGCCGCGGGTGCCAACGTCCGCTTCACGGGCAGGCTCGCGCAGGACGCACTGGCGCGGCTGCGGGCCGGCGCGGCGGTCGCGCTCGCACCATCGAGGTGGGAGGAGCCGTGCCCGTACGCCGTGCTCGACGCGCTCGCCGCCGGGGTGCCGGTGCTGGTCGGCGATCGTGGAGGGCTCCCCGAGCTGGCGCCGCCCGAGGCCGTGCTCGACAGCGAGTCGGTCGCGACGTGGGCGGCGGCGCTGTCGGAGCTGTGGCGCGATCCGGAGCTCAGGCGCGCGCGCGGCGAAGCCGGGCTGGCGCTGGCGCGCGAGCGGTTCGGCGAGGATCACCACTACGCGGCCCTGCGCCGGTGCTACCAGCAGGCCTGAGAGCCTGCCTCTAAGCTCACGGCCCGTGACCCGCCGCCGCGCGCTCTGCACCCTGCTCCCGGCTGTGCTGCTGCTCGCCGGTTGCGGCGGCTCGAGTCACAGCACCACAAGCGCCGCGAGCTCGACCGCGAGCGCCTCGACGACCTCCATCAGCAGCACCAGCACCAGCGCGACGACGACCTCGAGCTCGGGGTCGGCGTCGGTGTCGGCATCGGCGAGCACGAGCTCGAAGATCAAGCCGAACAACGGCAATCACGTGTACGTGGACGCAAGGTTCGCGGTCCAGGCCGGCGGCAGGCTGTCGCCGGCGCAGGTGTCGGTGCCGGGGTCAGTCGCCGTCGCTCTGATCGTCGTCTCGAAGGACACCTCCGCGCACGAGGTCCAGCTCGCGGGCAAGAAGCTCAGCGTGCCGGCCGGCCGCCAAGCCTCGACTCTGGTCAAGGGCCTGCGCAACGGCCACCACGAGATCACAGTCGACGGCAGCCAGGCCGGAGCGCTCGTCGTCGGCGTCGCGCCCGGGCCGTAGCTACGCAATCCGCGAGCCCGGAACCGCTTCTTGGTCGGGGCGCAGCAGGACGACACCGCGATCGGGGTCGAGCGCGCCGAGCACGAGCACCTCGGATGAGAACGGCCCGATCCGTCGCGGCGGGAAGTTGACGACCGCGACCACCAGCGTCCCCTCGAGCTGCTCGCGAGAGTAGTGCTTGATCTGCGCCGAGGAGCGCTTGATCCCGACCTCGGGGCCGAAGTCGATCGTCAGCTTCCACGCCGGGGCGCGCGCCTGCGGGAACTCCTCGACGGCCTCGACGCGGCCGACGCGCATGTCGACCGCTTGGAAGTGGTCGACATCGATCACGCGGGCGCTACGGCGTCGTCGAGCCGGGGTCGCCCGGGGTGTCGCCGCCGGGCGTCGTCGTCGTGATCGGCGTTGTCGTCGTGGTCGGCGCAGTCGGCGTGGTCGTCGTCGACGACGCGTCCGTGGTCGTGGTCGGCGGCGTGCTCGTGGTCAGCGTGGTTGTCGGCGCGGTCGGGAGCACAGTCGGATCGGTGCTCGTCTGGGTCCGCGCAGGCGGCGTCGTCGCGGTGGTTGTCGTCGGCGCCGTCGGGGTCGTCGTGCTGGTCGTCGCGGGCGCCCACGTGGTCGTCGTCGGCAGCGCCGCCAGCAGCGTTGTGGCGGGCTTCTTGGTCGCGTGCGCGAGCGGCTTGGCGGCCTGCTTCTTCGCGTGCACCAGCGCGTGGTGCTTGGTCGAGGCGCTCGCCGCCGCGCCGTGAGACGGCGGCGACGGCGAGACAGCAGCGTTGGCGGCGGCCGAGCTCGCGAGGTTGTTGTGAGCCGAGCCGGCGTGGTCGACCTCGACGGCGCCGGCCGTGACGAGGGCCGCGGCCGCGAGGCCGGCGGCGGCCTTGGTCGCAAGTGCGCCGACGCCGGCCGAGACGAAGCCGCCGGCGCTCGAGCCGGCCAGGATCGTCGAGCCGGCGGTCGCCGATCCGACCGCCGCGGCTGAGGAGCCGGCCGCCGTGCCGCCCGCCGCGGTGGTGCCGGCGGCTCCGGCACTGGAGCTCGCGGCGCCGGTCCCGGTCGAGTGGCCGATGTGGCCGAACACGAGCTTCTTGAGCACGACCAGCGGCCCGATCGGCATCAGCGCTGCCAGCGCCTTGTTGGTCTGCTTCAGCTGGACGCGGAAGGATGCGCAGCGCTTGCATGCCTTCAGGTGACGGCGGACGAGCGGGCTCGGCTTGCGCCGCAGACCCTCGGCCACCTCGCCGAGCTCGATTCGGACCTCGTCGCACGACAGCAACCGGGCCTCGGCCGCCTCGGCGAGCGAAACGCGAGCGCGGACCAGTAGCGACTTGACACTCGGGACGGTCGTCTCCATCGCCTCGGCGATCTGCTCGTAGGAGAGGGCGTCCATCTCGCGCAGGACGAGCGCGGTCTTCTGCGTCTCGGGAAGCTCGTGGATGTCGCCGACCAGGAGCTTGAACTCCTCGCGCTCGTGGACCTTGTCGGCGGTGCTGGCGCCGTGGTCTGAGAAGTGGATGTCCATCGAGTCGACACCGACGGACTGGATCCGGCGCAGGTGGTTCAGGCAGCGGTTGCGTGCGATCCGGTAGAGCCACGGCCGGACGTTGATCGGCCGGTCGTCGGCGAGCATCGCGTTGTAGGCCGCGGCGAGCACCTCCTGCAAAACGTCCTCGGCATCCTCGCGCGATCCGAGCAGGTGACGGCAGAAGGCCAGCAGCCGGCTGCTGTAGCGGCTGACGAGCACCTCGAACGCCGCGGCGTTGCCGCGCCGGGCGAAACCGACAAGGCGTTCATCGGACTGCAGCCGCAGCAACGGCGTGCGGCCATGGAGGCCGATACCCCCAGAGTATTTGAGTGCAGAGACTTCCATTCGACCGGTCGCGAACTCCGTCGCAAACAAGGACACCGTAGCAACGCATTAGTTGCGGTTTATCCGCTCTCGGATTCACTTTTTCCCCGCCAGCACCGCCACTAACATCCGCCACGAGCCCGGGTAGACAAACTGGCATAGTCCGCGCACTTAAAATGCGCTGCTCGCAAGAGCGTGCGGGTTCGAATCCCGCCCCGGGTACTGGCTGCGACTGAGGGGGCTCGGCGTCGCCGGCACGGTTCAACCGCCCACGGCGTGCGTGTCGGTTCCCCTTTGACAGTGCGTCGAGGCCCTTGCTAGCGTCGATTTCTCGATCTGCGACAGGGGAAATTCCAGGCCCCTTGCGCGGGAGGAGCTCGATGTCGAGAGGCCGCAACGATGCGTAATACATCGCTGATCGGCCGTGCCGCCGCGATCGCGGCGGTCGCGGTCGCGATCGCTGCTGTGGGTGTGATCCTGCTCGGCGGCGGCTCGAGCTACAAGGTCAAGGCGATCTTCTCGAACGCCAGCCAGATCGTGAACGGCGACCTGGTCTCTGTCTCGGGCAACAACATCGGGACCGTCTCGAGCATCGCGCTGACGCCGAACGGCGAGGCCGAGCTGACGCTCGAGATCAACAACCGCAACTACGAGCCGCTTCGCCAGGGGACGCTGGCGACGGTTCGCCAGGCGTCGCTGTCGGGCATCGCCAACCGTTACGTGGACCTGCGCCTGGGCCCGGGCAACGCCCATGGGATCCCGAACGGAGGTGTGATCCCGACCCAGGACACGACCAGCGCCGTCGACCTTGACCAGCTGTTCAACACGCTCAACGCGCCGACCCGCAAGGGCCTCCAGGACGTGATCCAGGGATCGGCCTCGCAGTACGCCGGTAAGGGCCAGGAGATGGAGGCGGCGTGGCAGTACCTCAATCCCGCCGTCGCCTCGACGACGCTGCTATTCCACGAGATCAACAGCGACACGCCGAAGTTCACGAACTTCATCGTCAAGTCGAGCAACCTCGTGACCGACGTCTCGCAGCGGAGCGCCGACCTGTCCGGGCTCGTCCAGCATCTCGCAACCACCACCGAGGCGCTCAACGCCCGGCGCTCGTCGCTGGCCGAATCGATCCAGCGGCTGCCGGGATTCATGCGCCTGGCCAACACGACCTTCGTCAACCTGCGCAACGCGCTCAACGATGTCCAGCCGCTGGTCGACGTGACGAAGCCCGTCGCGCCGAAGCTACAGAAGCTGCTGGTCCAGCTCAGACCACTGGCTGAGCAGTCGGTGCCGACCGTCCGCGACCTTTCGAACATCATCAGCCGCCCCGGGGCCGACAACGACCTGATCGAGCTGACCAAGCTCGGCGTGCCGCTGGCGGCGGCGACCGTCCACAACGTCACGGCTGATGGCAAGAGCCGCCCGGGGGCGTTCACGCAATCGACGATCGCGCTGCGCGACTCGACCCCCGAGCTCGCGGTCGCGCGCCCCTACTCGGTTGACCTGACCGGATGGTTCGAGGGCTATTCGCACCCTGGCGGTTACGACGCCAACGGCGGCTACAGCCGGGTGGCGCCGATCGTCGGCGTCGCCTCGGTCCAGAACGGGACGCTGAACCTGCTGCCCGACTTCCTGCATCCGCTGCTGCGCCCGCTGCTCGCATTCGGGGGGCCCGGCAACAAGAGCAGCGCGGGCGGCCTGCTGACCACCGGTCAGGGCGACCGCTGCCCCGGATCGATGGAGCGCGGGGCGCTGTGGTACCCGGAGAGCGGCTACCCGTGTAACCCGAACGAGACGCCGACCGGGAAATGAAGCGAATCCTTCTGAGCGGCGCGATCCTGATCGCGGTCGGCGCGTTCCTGGTGATCGCGCTGGGCGCCTCGAACGGCAGCGGCAACCCCACCTACAAGATCGAGCTCGACAACGCGTTCGGCCTGGTCAGCGGCGCCGACTTCAAGATCGCGGGCGTTCCGGCGGGCTCGATCCAGTCGATCTCGCTCGACCAGAAGACACTCCACGCTGTGGTCACGGTGCAGCTCAGCGAGCCCGGCCTCGGCCCGTTCCGCAGCGATGCTTTCTGCCAGTCGCGACCGCAGTCGCTGATCGGCGAGTACTTCATCGAGTGCCAGCCGGGCGAGCACGGCAGGATACTCCGGCCAGGCAGCACGATCCCGGTCACCCGCACGCAGTCGACGATCCCGGCAGACCTGCTCCAGGACGTGATGCGGATGCCCTACCGCGAGCGCCTGACGCTGATCATCAACGAGCTCGGCGCCGGCGTCGCCGGCCGCTCCGACGACCTCGAAGCGGCGTTGCGTCGCGCCGTGCCGGCGATCGACGAGACCGACAACCTGCTGAATCTGCTGGGCAATGACTCGCACACGCTGCAGCAGCTGACGGTCAACTCCGACGACGTGATCACGGCGCTGGCCGACAACAGCACCAAGGTCCAGCGGTTCATCGACGCGGCCAACAACACCGCCACCGACACCGCCACCCAGGACCGCAACCTGCGCGCGACCTTCCAGAAGCTCCCCGGGTTTCTCGAGCAGCTCCGCCCCGCGCTGCAGAAGCTCAGCACCGCGACCGAGACCAACATGCCGGTGCTCTCCAACCTCAACGCCGAGTCCGGCGAGATCAACCGGCTGCTGACCGACCTGCCGTCGTTCTCGAAGTCGGCGATCCCTGCGGTCAAGTCGCTCGGGCAGGCTTCGGTGACAGGCCGTCAGGCGGTGACCGCGGCGCGCCCGACGGTCGCCGATCTCAACAAGTTCGCCAAGCCGACGCCCGAGCTCGCGCAGAACCTCGCGATCGTCGGACACGACCTCGACGATCGCAGTCGCGCGGTCGAACCCGATCCACGCAGCCCGGGCGGGAAGGGGTTCACCGGGCTCGAGGCCCTGCTCCAGTACGTGTTCAACCAGGCGCTTGCGATCAACACCTTCGGCCCGTTCGGCCACCAGCTCGCGGTCGACGCATTCGTCAGCCCGATGTGCAGCCCCTACGCGACCCCGGGTTCGATCGCGATGAACCTGAAGCTGTGGGGTCCGAGCTACCGCAAGTGCTACTCGTGGACAGGCCCGAGCCAACCCGGCGTCAACGAGCCCGACCCCTCGGATCCGAGTGCCTGTGTGCCCGACCCCGGTGGCGCGCCGCCGGGGCACACGGGGCCCAAGACGACAGCCTGCAAGCTGACTGCCGCGTCCGACACGACGACCAAGTCGTCGCGCCGGTCGGCCAGCGCCCGTCCCGGTAAGGCCACCGCGGCGTCGTCGGGAACCTCCGCCTCCACCCGCCCGAGCTCCGCGGGCGGGGGCGGAGGATCCGGCGCCGGCACCAGCTCCGGTTCGGGTGGCGCCGGCGGGTCGGGCAGCTCCGGCGGGTCGGGCAGCTCCGGCGGGTCGGGCAGCTCCGGCGGAGGCTCCGGCACACAGGGCCTGCAGAAGACGATCGGGCAGATCGTCGGCGCGCTGACGGGAACCAGCGGCTCCTCGCCGCCGACGACGTCGCCGGGCTCGAGCACGGTGTCGCACGCGCAGCAACTCCTCAACTACCTGATGGCGCCATGAGACGCCGGAAGCAATCGACGTTCGCCAACCCGGTCCTGGTCGGAGCCGTGACCGTGCTGGCGATCATGGTCGCGGTATTCCTCGCCTACAACGCCAACGCGGGGCTGCCGTTCGTGCCGACCAAGGAGCTCAAGGTCGACATCGCCGACGGCTCGAACCTCGTGATCGGAAACGACGTCCGCGAGGGCGGGTTCCGGATCGGCCTGGTCTCCGACATGAAGCCGGTCGAGCTGTCGAACGGTCAGGTCGGGGCGCAGCTGACGCTCCAGCTCGACGAGGCAAATGCGTCGATCCCGACCGATTCGCACCTGACGATCCTGCCGCGTTCGGTGCTCGGGTTGAAGTACGTCGAGCTGACGCGCGGGAGCTCGAAGCAGGACTTCCAGAGCGGCGCGACGATGCCGATCTCGCAGACGTCGGTCCCGGTCCAGTTCGACGACATCTTCAAGACGTTCAACGCGCCGACGCGCCGCGCGGTCCAGCAGAACCTGGCCGGCTTCGGCAACTCGCTCGCCGCGCGCGGCTCCTCGCTCAACGACACGATCGCGTCGCTGCCGGCGCTGCTCTACTACCTACGCCCGGTGGCCGGCTACCTGGCCGACTCGAACACCCAGCTGACGCGGTTCTTCACCTCGTTGAACTCGTTCATGGGAGCCCTCGCGCCGGTCGCTCAGGTCAACGCGAGGCTGTTCGGCGACATGGCGACAACGTTCGCCGCGATCTCCCGCGATCCAAACGCGCTCGAGCAGACGATCGCGAGATCGCCCTCGACGCTCGCCGTCTCGACCAACAGCCTCGAGGTCCAGCAGCCGTTCCTCGACCACCTGGCTGTGCTCGGGCGAAACCTTCAGCCCGCCACCAAGGAGCTCGGGCTGGCGCTGCCACAGCTCAATCCGGCGATCGAGGCGGGCACCAAGACGCTCGCGCGGACGCCGTCGCTGAACCAGAACCTGCAGCAGGTGATGGACGCACTCAACAACCTGTCGCGCGCGCCCTCGACCAACACCGCACTCAACGCCCTGACCTCGACGGTCGGGACGCTGAACCCGATGGTCCGCTACCTCGGCCCCTACCAGACCGTGTGCGACTACTGGAACTACTGGTGGACATACCTGTCCGAGCACATCTCCGAGGAGACGAGCTTCGGCTTCGCCCAGCGGGCGCTGTTCAACCTCGCCAACCCCACCCAGCCCAACAACGTCGGCTCCGAGCCCGCCTCGAGTCCGGTCAACGGCGGCGGCTCGACCTCGCCGCTGGGCGGCAATGCCTACCTCCACGGGCCGCCGTACGGCGCCGCGATCGACCCCAACGGCAACGCCGACTGTGAGGCGGGCGAGCGCGGCTATCCGCGCCAGCTCAACTACTACGACCCGCAGCACCGGCTGCTGGACACCGATCCCCACACCCCCGGCGACCAGGGCCCGACCTGGAAGGGCCGCGCGCACGTTCCCGCCGGCGAGACCTTCAGCCGCAGCCCCACCACCGGTCCCCAGCTCCTCAACGTCCCGGGCAACAATTGAGACGCAAGACTCGACGCAAGCGCAGCTTGAGCACGTTCAAGGCCGGCGTGATCGGGATCGTCGCGATCGCCGCGTTCTCATACGGCGCGTACACCAAGTTCGCCAACCCGTTCGCGAGCAAGTTCACGATCCACGCGATGTTCGAGAGCGCGAACGGGCTGCAGTCCGGTTCGCTGGTACGGATCGCCGGCGTCAACGTCGGCACGGTCGACTCGGTCTCGCCGGTGCCCGGCTGCAAGGCGGGGACCGACCAGCAGAAGACCTGCCAGGCCGCCGAGGTGACGATGACGATCTCCAAGGACGGGCTGCCGCTGCACGCCAATGCGACCTTCTGGATCCGCCCGCGGATCTTCCTCGAGGGCAACTTCTTCGTCGACGTCCGTCCCGGCAGCCCGTCGTCACCGATCGTCTCGACCAACCACACGTTCCCGATCAGCCAGGGCACCGAGCCGGTCCAACTCGACCAGGTCCTGACCTCGCTCCAGTCCGACACCCGCAGCAACCTCCAGATCCTGCTCAAGCAGTACGGGAGCGCGGTCAAGCAGGCCGGCCCCTCGTACAACGCCTCGATCCCGTATTGGTTGCCCGCCTACAAGTACACGTCGATCGTGACCCACGACGCGCTCGGGATCCGCCCGGACGACCTCTCGACCTGGATCAACAACATGGGCACGGTCGCGGGCGCGATCGACGCGCACCCACAGAACCTGAAGAGCCTGATCACCGACTTCAACAGCACCGCCGGCACCTTCGCGCGCCAGAACGTCGCGCTCCAGAACACGGTCTCGCAGCTGCCGCGCACGCTCGCCGCGGCGATCCCCGCGTTCGATGCGCTCAACCGAGCGTTCCCGCCGCTGCGGACGCTCGCACGGACGCTGATCCCGGGCGTCCGCTCGACCGGGCCGACAGTCGACGCGAGCCTGCCGTTCATCACCCAGCTGCGACTGCTTGTCCAGCCCTCGGAGCTGCGCGGCCTGACCTCGGATCTGTCGGTCACGGTCCCCGCTCTGGCCCACCTGACGACGGCCACGATCCCGCTGATGCGAAACAGCGTGCGACCCGTTTCGAGCTGTGTCGCGAACGTGATCTATCCGTGGTCGCAGCTGACTCTCAACGATCCGAGCTTCAACGCCTCCAACGGCTTCCCGGCGCACAAGGTGTTCGTCGAGGCGGTCGACTTCCTACCGGGCCTCGCCGGCGAGTCGCGCGTGTTCGACGCCAACGGCCCCTACATCCGCGTGCTCGGCAACGGCGGCACGTTCACCTACTCGCTGCAGCCGGGCCTGTTCGGCCAGGACCTGACGAAGATCGTCGGCGTCCAGCCGGGGCTGCCCCCCGGCGGCAAGCGGCCGCCGCTTCAGGAGAACGTCCCGTGCGAGACCCAGCCGGCGATCACCAACCTGTCGACGCCGGTGAGCGCGCCGCCGGCGCAGACCTCAACCGATCTGTCGGCGCCCGGCGCGTCGCTGCGGTGGGCGTCGGCCGGGGTCGCGGCGATCGACGAGCTCAAGAACACGATCAAGCAGAACCACCTCGGGCTGCGGATCGCCCTGGCCCCCGACAAAAGCAAGAGCAAGTGAGCAGATGAAGCGAGCGATCCGAACCCACCTCGGCGACTTCGCGGCGATCCTGGCGCTGCTCGGGCTGTCGGTCGTGGTGGCGGGATACATCCTCAACCACGAGCGGCTGCGGTTCCCGTTCATCGACGCGACGCCGTTCACGATGAACGCCGAGTTCCAGACGGCGCAGGCCGTGACTCCGGGACAGGGACAGACCGTCCGCGTCTCGGGCGTCCAGATCGGGGAGATCGGCGGCGTCAAGCTCGAGAACGGGATGGCGGTCGTCTCGATGCAGATCGACCCGCAGTACAAGCACCTGATCCACACCGACGCGACCGCGCTGCTGCGGCCCAGGACCGGGCTCAAGGACATGTTCATCGAGCTCAACCCCGGTTCCAAGAACGCGCCGATCGCGAAGCCCGGGTTCACGATCCCGGTCGCCAACACCAACCCCGATGTCAACACCGACGAGATCCTGTCCTCGCTCGACGCCGACACCCGCCAGTACCTCGACCTGCTCGTCAACGGCGCCGGACAGGGACTGAAGGGCAACGGCGGCAACGAGCTGGCGCAGGTGCTCGAGCGCTTCGAGCCGACGCATCAGGATCTCGCGCGTCTCAACCAGGCGCTCGCGGTCCGCGGTGAGAACCTGCGGCAACTGGTCAACTCACTCGCCCGGCTCAACACCGCGCTCGCCGCCAAGCAGTCCCAGATCGTGTCGCTGGTCGACGCGAGCTCGAAGGTGTTCCACTCGTTCGCATCCGAGGACGGCAACATCAGCCGCGCGCTGACGCTGCTCCCCGGGACGCTCAGCCAGACGACCTCGACGCTCGGCAAGGTGCAGGCATTCGCCGACGAGCTCGGGCCGACATCGAAGAACCTGCTACCGGCGGCGCGGGCGCTGCCCGCCGCCAACCAGGCGCTGACGGCGCTGGCCAAGCCGAGCGCACCGATCGTCCAGAACCAGATCCGGCCGTTCGTTGTCGCCGCGCGCCCGGTCGTGCGCAACCTGCGACCCGCCGCGATCAACCTCTCCGACGCGACCCCGAACCTCGAGAAGACGTTCACGGTCCTCGGTCACCTCGCGAACATGCTCGGCTACTCCCCCGGCGGCAACCAGCACGGCTACCTGTGGTGGCTCGCGTGGCTCGACCACAACGCGCGGACCGTGTTCTCGATCCAGGACGCCAACGGCGACTACCGGCCGCTGTTCCTGCAGGCGAGCTGCGCGACGCTCGCCCAGCTCGCGGGCTTCAACAGTGGCCTCGCCGAGACCGTCCTGAACCTGACGCCGATCCTGACCAACGCCAAGCTGTGCCCGACGCAGGCCGCGGCCGACGCCCACGACTTCTCGCTGTTCAAGCAGGGCAAGCTGTCGAGCGCGAACGCACGCAGCCCCGCCGCCAGCCATGACTCCAATGTCCCGTTCCTACCGCAGCTCCCGGGTGGCTGATGCAGACAGGATCGCCCTCACTGGCCAAGGTCGTAACGATGGTGCTGTTCGCGCTCTCGTGCGTCGGCCTGCTGCTGTTCCTGTGGCTGTCGTTCGGCGGCACGATCCCGTTCAACCCGCAGGGCTACGACGTCCGGATCTCGTTCCCGAACGCCGACCAGCTCGCCACCCAGGCCGACGTGCGGATCGCCGGAGTGTCGGTCGGTCGTGTGATCGGCAAGTCGCTTGACCCGAAGGGCAACCGGACGATCGCGACGATCGAGCTGAAGAACCAGTACGCGCCGATCCACGAGAACGCGCACGCGATCCTGAGGATGAAGACGATCCTCGGCGAGACCTATGTCCAGCTGACGCCGGGTACGCCCAACAGCCCGGCGGTTCCCGACGGCGGGCTGCTTCCCCGAGGGCAGGTCATCGGCGCGGTTCAGCTGAGCGACATCTTCGACGCGCTCGACCCGACGACCAGGCATGCGTTCCAGGTGTGGCAGCACGAGCTCGCGAAGGCGATCCAGGGCGGCAACGACCAGAACCTCAATGACGTGCTCGGCAACCTGCCCTCGTTCGTGGGGGACTCGACCGACATCCTGAGGGTGCTCGATGTTGAGCACGCCTCGGTCGTTCGCCTGTCGGTCAACGGCGGGTCCGTGTTCTCAGCGCTGTCGCAGAACCAGACCGCGCTGCGCAACCTGATCACCTCGGGCGAGGACGTGTTCCACACGACGGCCGCCAACAACAACGCGCTGGCGGCGACCTTCCACGTGTTCCCGACCTTCCTTGACGAGACCAAGGCGACGATGGCGCGGTTGAAGAGCTTTGCGCTCGACGCCGACCCGGTGGTCCAGGAGCTTGACCCGGTCGCCCAGAACCTCGGCCCGACGATGCACTCGGTGCGCGTCCTGTCGCCGTACCTGCGCCACCTGTTCGTCAGCCTCGGGCCGCTGATCACCGTCTCGAAGACGGGACTGCCCGCGATCCGCGACGTGCTGAATGGGGCGTCGCCGCTGCTCGGGCAGCTCGGCCCGTTCCTCGAGGAGTTCAACCCGATTCTCAACTGGCTCTCGTTGCACCAGCAGCTGATCGCCGACTTCATCTCCAACGGCGCCGGCGGCATCTCGGCGACCACGACCTCGTTCGGTGGCGACGGCGTCGGGCACTACCTGCGCCAGTTCTCGCCGGTCGGGCCCGACACGCTGTCGTTCTGGACCAACCGCAGCTCCGGCAATCGCGGCAACACCTACCCGCCGTCGCTGTGGCTCGCCGACCCCCGCGATCTACAGAAGAACATCTTCCCCGCCTGGGACTGCAAGAACACCGGCGCGCCCGGCGACGGCTCGATCGCGGCCAACCCGGCGCCGATCGTCGGCCATCCCGCCTGCTGGGTCGCGCCCAACCTGCCTGGCGCCTCGGGCCAGTACAAGATCCCGCATATCCAGAAAGCGACCTACTCGAGCAAGTAGGCGGGGTTGCTACGCCGCGGGGGCGACCTTGGGGACGGTCGCGGGGGCGGTCGCTACGCCGCGGAGGCGGGGGCGGTCGCTTGGGGACGGTCGCGGGGGCGGGGGCGGTCGCTACGCCGCGGGGGCGGCGCGCTCGTCGTTGTCGTAGCTCGGCGCGAGCCCGCCGAGGACGACGCCGACCAGCGCCTGGCTTCCGGTGACCTGCAGCCCGGAGCGGTCGGGAGCGGGGGAGAAGGCGCTGATCCAGGCGGCGGTGTCACCGCTGACGCGCGCGTCGGGCTGCTCGGCCGCGGCCTCGCTCAGCGCGATGCCCTCGGGTGAGAGCGAGAACGAGTAGCTCGCCGGCGCGCCCTCGCGGCCGTCGGTGACGACGCACTCGACGGTGCCGGCCGCTGCGCTGCGACCGATCAAGCCCGCCGCGAGCCTGAAGATCGCGCCGATGTCGATGCGCTCGGAGGCGCGCGGCGCGCCCCACGCCCACTCGTAACCCCAGCGCGCGAGCTCGCCCAAGATCGGCATCAGCTGGCGGGCGCGGTCGGTCAGCTCGTAGTCGACCCGCGGCGGGACCTCGCGATAGCGCTTCCGCGTCAGCATCCCGTCGGCGACCATCCGGTTGAGCCGCGAGCGCAGCTGCTCGGTCGAGATCCCGGGAAGCACGCGTTGGAGCTCCACGAACCGCCTCGGGCCGGCGGCGAGGTCGCGGACGATCAGCAGAGTCCACTTGTCACCGACTAGATCTAGCGCGCGGGCGTCAGGGGACCACTGGTCGTAGGGATGGCGTTTGGGCGGGGGTACGTGGGGAATGACGGGCCTCGCGGCTAACGGTCCTACCTACCAAGTTCGAGTCTAACGGACGCTTGTTCGCGCGCAACCGACAACAAGTGGCCGATTGGCCAAAGTTTGCGACAGTTTTTGTGGTCGCCGTCGTTACTGGTCAGTAATGGGAGACCTGATCATCTTGGCCGACCGGCGCGCGCGAGCACCGCGAGTGCGCTCCAGCACGCGACCGGCCTTCTACTTCGACATCGCGTGCCCGTTCTCGTACCTGGCCGCCGAGCGAGTCGAGCGGATCGTGGGCGACGTCGAGTGGATCCCGACCTCCGGGGCGCTGTTGCGTCAAGGCGGCGAATGGTCCCAACCGGCGGCGATCCGCGCCCATGCCGAGACCTGCGCGGTCGCGCTGAGGCTGCCGCTGGTTTGGCCCGATTCTTTCCCCGCCGCCGCGCCGGCCGCGCTGCGGGCCGCGATGTACGCGGCCGAGATCGGAGCGGGAGCTCAATTCGCGCTCGCGGCGAGCCGGCTCGCGTTCTGCGGCGGCTTCGACCTCGAGGATCCCGAGATCCTTGTCGAGGCAGCGGCCGCTGCCGGGATCGGGCTGCGGGACTGCCTTGCCGCGGCAGGCGACGAGAGCCGTGACGACGAGCTCCAGGTGACCGCCCGCGGACTGCTGGCGCGCGGCGTCGCGCGGCTCCCCGCGGTCCGCGTCGGCTCTCGTTGGTTTCACGGCGACGGCGTCCTCGCGGCCGCCTCGGCGTATCTGCGCGCGCGCTCGGACGTCGGCGGTCCGCTCGTCAGCTGAGCCGTTCCCTGGGCACCGCCCAGGAATGCGGTCGTTTGCGGCGTAAGGTTCTGCCCATGAGGGACCCTGCGGACCGGATGGTGCGCGCGATAGCCCGGCGGAACTCCTACGCGCTCGTGTGGGCGCAGTTCGGTCTGGCGCATCTGGTGATCCTCGGGGGGATCGTGCTGCTGCGTCTGTATCAGCCGATGTCGGACGCGGACTTCTGGCTGCTCGTCGTGATCTCCCAGGCGCTCGTCGTGCTCGACAACGCGATCTCGATCAAGCTCACGAGGCGGATGTGGCGCCCGGTCTCGGCGTGGGAGCGGGGCGCGCGCGATCCGGGGTCGACGATCGCGGCCTGGACCGCGCTCGCGACGCTGCCGCTCGAGTACGTCCGCCGCGCTCGCACCTACCCGGTGCTGTTCGGCTACCTGCCGTTCATGGCGTTCACGACCTGGAAGCTCGAGCTCAACTGGTTGTCCTTCTTCGTCCTCTCGATCGCCGGCACATCGGTCCTCGCGTGCAGCCTGATCGTGCGTTACTTCTCGATCGAGATCGTGTGCCGCCCGGTGCTCGAGGAGGTCGCCGAGCACCTACCAGCGGACTTCACGATCGAGGCCCCCGGGCTGCCGTTGCGCTGGCGGCTGTTCGCCGCCGCGCCCGCGATCAACGTGATCACCGCGGTCGTCGTCGCCGGGCTGGCGAGCCAGAGCCATCCCGCCTCGGTCGCCGACATCGGCCTCGCGTGGCTGATCGCCGTCGCGGTCTCGTTCACGATCTCGCTCGAGCTCGTCGTGCTCGTCGTGCGGACGCTCGCCAGCTCGCTGACCGAACTGCAGCTCGCGACCGAGCGCGTGCGCGACGGTGACTACAGCGCGCGTGTGCCGGTGGTCGCGGCGGACGAGACCGGCAAGCTCGCGATCTCGTTCAACACGATGGTCGAGGGACTCAATGAGCGCGAGCGGCTTCGCGAGGCGTTTGGCGCGTACGTCGACCCGGCGCTGGCCGAACGCGTGCTGCGCGAGGGCTCGGACCTCGAGGGAGAGGAGGTCGAGGTAACCGTCCTGTTCCTCGACATCCGGTCGTTCACCGCTTTCGCCGAGCACGCCGCCCCGCGCGAGGTGGTCGCGCTCCTGAACGGCTTTTGGGAGCTGATCGTGCCCGTGTTGCTGCGCCACGGAGGGCACGCCAACAAGTTCATCGGCGACGGTCTGCTCGCCGTGTTCGGGGCTCCGGACCGGATCGCGGACCACGCAGAGCGGGCCGTCGTCGCGGCGTGCGAGATCAGCGCGACCGTCGAAGCGCGCTACCGCGACCGGCTCGGTCTCGGAATCGGCGTCAACTCCGGCCCGGTGGTGGCAGGCACCGTCGGCGGCGGAGGGCGCGTCGAGTTCACGGTCATCGGCGACACCGTCAACACCGCCGCGCGCGTCGAGCAGGTCACGCGCGAGACTGGAGATACCGTCCTGATCACGGACGCAACGCGTCGGCTGCTGCCGCCGGGAGGGTTCGAATTCGAGCCGCGCCAGCCGGTGCAGCTGCGGGGCAAGAGCGACGAGGTCGCGCTGTGGGTGCCACGGCCGCTCGCCCCGGCTCCCGCGCCGGTCACTCGCTCTCCTGCAACGCTGGCCGCACGCTCCTCGCAGGCGCTCTCGCCGGGGCGGTCTTGATCACCAGGGCCCGCACCCAGCTGGGGCGCTTCTACCGCCTCGCCTGGGACGCCAACATCACAGGCCAGGCGTCGATGGTCGCCTACACGATGCTGCTCGCGGTGATCCCGGTCGCGTTGCTGGGGCTGTTCATCGCCGGCCAGGTGCTGTCGAGCGACGCGATCCAGCGGAGTGTCCTCAGCGACCTGCGCGAGGTGTTCCCCGGCTCGACCGAGGACACCCTCAACTCGCTGCTGAATCAGGTCCGGGACTCGACCACGAGCACCGGAGTGCTCGGGCTGATCGCCAGCCTGTGGCTTGGCTCGTCGTTCTGGGGCTCGCTCGACACGGCTTTCGGGCGCGTCTACGGCTGCCGCTCGCGACCGTGGCTGGCGCAGAAGCGCTGGGGCTTTCTGATGGTGTTCGTGGTGCTGCTGTTCATGGTCGCGACCGTCGCCGTCCCGACCGTGCAGGCGTTCCTGCAGGCCGGCGCCGAGCAGCTGCCATTCGACCTCGCGAAGGTCACCGATGCCGTCTACGTCGTCTCGCTGATCGTCGGGCTCGTGCTGCTGTTCGGTTGTCTGGTCGTGATCTACGCGCGGGTTCCCAACCTGAAGACGCCGTGGCGGGCGGTCTGGCCGGGCGCGCTCAGCGCGACGCTTGCGATCGCAGTGGTCGACTATGCGTTCCCGGTCTACCTGTCGAGCATCTCGACGATCGCCCGCTTCGGCACGACGATCGTGTTCGTGCTGATCGTGCTCGGCTGGTTCTACGTCGTCGCGATCATCATCCTCGGCGGCGCGGTGATCAACGCGCTCCGGCTCGGCCGCCTCCCGCGCTAGCTGTCCTGCCCACGGAGGTTGTGAACGCGGCTGATGGGTGGCCGGTTCGCGATTCCTGAGTGGGGTCTGGTGTGGTTGTAGTGCTTGAGCCAGTGTGGCAGCGCGTGGTCGCGGTGGTGGCTTGAGCGGTAGGTCATGCCGTAGGCCCATTCGCGGGCCATGGTCTGGTGGAAGCGCTCGACCTTGCCGTTGGTCTGCGGCCGATAGGCCTGGGTACGGAGATGTTTGATGCCGTGATCGACGAGCAGTTCGCGCAGTGACGTGTTGTGCGTGTAGCTCCAGGCGTTGTCGGTCATCAACCGCTTGGTCTGGATGCCGTGGGCTTCGAACCACGCGATCGCGCGGGCGACGAACGCGGTGACGGTGGCGGCTTTTTCATCGTCGAGCAGCTCGACGTACGCCAGCCGCGAGTGGTCGTCGACGATCGCGTGAGCGAAGTCGTAGCCGACTCGGGTGCCATCGGCCATCCAATTGCGGCTGCGTTGCGAGCGATCGCCTGTAGCGCGATGTCCGGGCCGCTCGAACCGTGCGTAGCGGGCGGTATCCATGTGCAGCAGATCACCGGGGCACGGCCACTCATACCGGCGGACAGCGTCACGTGGCTGGCGCGGTCGACGTGAGAGCCCGTGACGCCAGAGCACCTTCCAGACCGTTGAGTGCGGATGGCCGGTCACTCCAGCAACCAGCCTTGGGCCCCAGCCCGTCCGGTCTCGGGCCTCGCAGATCCGCTGCTGAGCGCCAGCGTCCATCAGGCGCGGGCTTCGATGCGGACGGCTCGAGCGATCCAGCAACCACACCCCCGACGCGAGTTCCTGGGCCGTAGCGTCCAACCGCCGATGCCACCATCGGTGCGCGGTCGCCGGCGACACGCAGAAGGCGGCCGCGGCCGCCCTCTGCGTCATCCCGTCCGCGATCGACTGAGTCAGCGCGAGCCGCCCCGCCGGTCCGAGCTTGGCATTACCGTGCACGATCATCCGGGCCCTCCTTTGAGCCGTGAGTCCTTGAGCAGACCCACAGCCTCAGGAGAGGCCCGGACGTATCTCAGACGTTCACAACGTCTATAGGCAGGTCAACTAGCTACCGGCCTCCCGCGCTCCCCGGGCCTCCCGCGCTCCCCGCGCTCCGATTCACCCCCGCGCGCGGAACTTTCGCATTTAAACGCCGAATGCCGGCGGTGAATTGCGGTTCATCGGCTCGGAGGCGAGGGCGCCGTAGCTACGATGGCTCGCCGTGGGAAGCGTCCGGTCTCATCTGCGGCTGGTTTTGTCGACCGCACCCCGGACCTGCCCGCGTCCCCCGGCCTCCGCGAACCGGCCCGATCGCTAGTACGGCGCGACTAGGCCGGCGAGGATCAGCTCGTTGAGCGGAGCGGCCTGCTCCTCCTCGTCGAGCTCAGGCTGCTCGGGTGGGATCGGCGTCACTGTCGGCAGCGGCTCCCAGTCACCCACCTGGGCGCAGATCATTTCGAATTGTTCGTGTACGTCTGTACGCACGTCCATTGCGAGCGCTCCCTTCGTTCGCTTACCTCTCCGATCGTACGCGGTCGCCTAAGGCGCGTGTTAGCGTGCGGTCAACCTTGGCTATTGACACCGACACCCAGCTCCACGGCGGCCGGTTGATCGCCCAGCGCCTGCGCGAGTACGGCGTCAGCAAGCTGTTCACGCTGTCGGGCGGGCACCTGTTCTCGATTTACGACGGCTGCCGCGCGGAGGGGATCGACATCGTCGACGTCCGCCACGAGCAGACCGCCGCGTTCGCGGCCGAGGGTTGGGCGAAGGTGACCCGCGAGATCGGCGTCTGCGCGCTGACCGCGGGCCCGGGTGTGACCAACGGCATGAGCGCGATCGCCTCGGCGAGCCAGAACAACTCTCCGATCCTCGTCCTCGGCGGCCGCGCGCCCCAGTTTCGCTGGGGGCAGGGCTCACTCCAGGAGATCGACCATGTCCCGTTCGTCCGCCCGCTCGTGAAGTTGGCCGCGACTCCCTCCGACACGTCCGAGATCGCGGGCCTGCTCGACGAGGCGATCGAGGCTGCGCTGACGCCGCACAGTGGTCCGGCGTTCGTCGACTTCCCGCTCGACCACGTCTTCAAGGAGTCGGCGCCGACCCCCGCGCAGCCGCTGCCCGAGCCCTGGCGCGGACCGGCCGCGGCTGGGGCCGAGCGCGTGGGCGCGCTGCTGGCGGAGGCCGAGCGGCCGGTGATCATGGCCGGCACCGGGCTCTACTGGGGGCGTGGCGAGGCGGCGCTGCGGGCGCTCGCCGAAGAGCTCCAGATCCCTGTGTTCGTCAACGGCCTCGCGCGCGGGTGCATGCCCGCGGACCACGACCTGTTCTTCTCCCGCGCGCGTGGCGCGGCGCTCGGTGGGGCCGACGTCGCGCTCGTCGTTGGCGTTCCGCTCGACTTCAGGCTTGGGTTCGGCGCGGCGTTCGCGGCCGATGCCGACGTGATCGTCGTCGACGCCGCCGAGCCCGCCCGCGATCATCCGCGCCCGATCGCAGCCGAGCTCTACGGCGCGCTACCGGCGACGCTCGAGGCGGTGCGAGCCGCGGTACCCGCGGCCCCGGCGGGCCCGGAACGCTCGGCGTGGCTGGCCTCGCTGCGCGAGATCGAGCGCGAGAAGCGCGCCGCCGAGGTCGCCGAGCTGGCTGACCCGCGGGCGCCGCTTCACCCGATGCGGGTTTACGGCGAGCTCGCCCAGGCGCTCGATCGGGATGCGATCGTGATCGGCGACGGCGGCGACTTCGTCTCCTACGCGGGACGGGTTGTCGACTCATTCGAGCCCGGGTGCTGGCTCGACCCAGGGCCGTTCGGCTGTCTCGGGTCGGGGCCGGGCTACGCGCTGGCGGCCAAGCTCGCCCGCCCCGACCGGCAGGTGGTGCTGCTGCTCGGCGACGGCGCCTTCGGCTTCGCCGGGATGGAGTTCGACACCCTCGCCCGTCACGGCGTCCCGATCGTCGCGGTGATGGGGAACAACGGGATATGGGGGCTCGAGAAACACCCGATGGAGTTTCTGTACGGCTACTCGGTGGCGGCCGAGCTCCGCCCCGAGACGCGCTACGACGAGATGGTGCAGGCGCTCGGCTGTCACGGCGAGCTGGTGCGCTCGCCCGACCAGCTGCGGCCCGCGCTCGAGCGCGCGTTCGAGAGCGGCAAGCCCGCGCTGGTCAACGTTCTGACGGACCCGACCGTCGCGTACCCGCGGCGCTCGAATCTCGCCTAGCGACACGCGGCGGGGTGGCGCTCAGCGCCGGGGGGCGGTGGCGTTCGAATGGCGCACGGGGCGCCGTGGCCCTCACGCGCTCAGCGCGGGTTGCGGAAGCGTCCTTAAGCGAAAACCGCCCGCGTTTCAGCGGGCGGCTTCCGATCCAGGTTTGGCCCAATCGGGACGGGCAGGGGTACGTGCCAGAAAGGGCCGTTTAGAGTGGTTCGGGCGGCGGGAGGCGCCGATGTCTGCGGCTTCGCCCGAACCTATGTTGGGATAAGGATTCGTTACCTAGCCCTCACCCCGCGGCAATCATGGCGGGTGGCGGATTCGGCCACAATCGAACATCCGTCCAGGGTTGGCTGGCCAGAAAAGTGGACGCTTTTCCGATGCGGTCGCCAGATTTGCTGACACTCAACACCTGTCCAGGCGGCAGCGAATCCCCAAAACGACTGCACGCGAGCGATATCCTGATCGCGTGAGGTCCGTGTTCTCATTCCCCAATCCGGTCAACGAGAAGGCCGCCCGGGTCGTCGCCGGGACCGTGCTCGCAATCGTGATCGCGATCCTCGCCACGAGCGCCTACTGGTTGCTGGTGCCGCTGGCGTACGGCTTCTGGGCGCGAGTCCTGACCGGACCGACGCTCAGTCCGCTCGGCTGGCTGGCCCAGAACGTGGTTGCGCCGCGGCTCGGCGAGAAGCGGCTCGTCCCCGGCCCGCCGAAGCGGTTCGCGCAGGGGATCGGCGCGGTGATGTCGACGGCGGCGCTGATCCTCGCGTTGATCGTTGGCGCGCACACGGCCGCCGATGTCGTGCTGATCCTGTTCCTCCCCGCCGCCGGCCTCGAGTCGATCTTTGGCTACTGCGTCGGCTGCAAGGTCTTCAACCTGCTGATGCGGTTGCGGATCCTGCCCGAGCGGTTCTGCCCCGAGTGCTCGGACATCAGCGGGCGCCTCGGCGCCTCAGCCTGAGACCGCCTCCCCGGAGCGGGCGCTAGGCCAGACCGAGCGCGGCGCCGCGAAGGATGTCGTGCTCGGAGATCTCGATCTCTGAGAGCCCGAACAGGCTCATCACCTCGGCGAGGATCACAGTGCCGGCGACGATCGTCGGCGCGCGGTCAGGATCGAGACCCGCGACCTGGCAGCGCTCGTCGAGCGCCATCGCCGCCAACCGCTCGCGGATCTCGTCGCGCTCGTCGGCCGACAGGACATAGCCATGCACCTTGGCCGGGTCATAGGGGTCGAGGTGCTGGGCGATTGCGGCCAGCGAGGTCGCCGTCCCGGCGACGCCGATCCCGCGCGTGACCGCATCGCGCTGGCCGGCGGGGACGCCCGCTTCGATCACCGAGCGAACATCGCGGGCGGTCTCATCGAGCTCTGAGGCGAGCGGCGGGTCGGAATGGATGTGGCGCTCGGTCATCCGCACGACCCCGGCCTGTGTCGAGATGTGGAAGCCCGCCTGCTGCCGTGCGCCGATCACGAGCTCGGTCGAACCGCCGCCGATATCGACCACCAGCGTCGGCTCGGCGTCGTTGGGGTCGCGCTCGCTGGTCGCGCCCAGGAAGGTCAGCTGCGCCTCCTGATCGCCGCTCAGGATGTGCGGATCGAGCCCGTACCGGTCGCGGACGATCGCGGCGAATTCGCCGCCGTTGGCCGCATCGCGGACGGCGCTGGTCAGAACCGCGACCCCGCGCTCGACTCCGTTTGAGTCCATCGCCTCGCGGTAGCCGTCGAGCGTGTCGAATACGCGCTGCATTGCGTCGTCGCGCAGGCGCCCGTCGGCATCGACGCCGGCACCCAGCCGCGTCACCTTCGTGCGGCGGTCGAGTTCGTCGCGCACGCGACCCTCGTCGACGTCCGCGATCAGCAGCCGCGTCGAGTTCGTCCCGATGTCGACGACCGCAACCCGCACTAGACGACTTGGTGTGGCATCGGCTCACCTGCGAGCGCGGCGAGCAAATTATCGACGGCGAGGTCGGCCATCCGCGCGCGCGCGGTGTGCGTTCCCGAGCCGATGTGGGGGGCAACGATCAGGTTGGGCGCCTGCAGCAGTGGATCGTCGGGAGGCAGCGGCTCGGGGTCGGTGACATCGAGGGCGGCGCCGGCGATCGTCCCGTCCGCCAGCGCCCGTGCCAGCGCGCGCTGGTCGACGATCGGCCCCCGCGCCGTGTTGACGAGGATCGCGGTGGAGCGCATCTGCGAGAGGGCGTTGGCGTCGATCAGGTGACGGGTGGCGGGAGTCAGCGGGCAGTGCAGCGAGATGAAGTCTGCCTGCTCGAGCACGGGTGGAAGTGTCTCGCGAGTGTTCGCGTGGATCACCGTCATCTCGAACCCCTGCGCGCGTCGCGCGACCGCCTTGCCGATCCGCCCGAGGCCGACGATTCCGAGCGTTGTGCCGTGGACGTCGGTGCCCAGGTAGCGGGCGGGCTCCCACGGCAGCCAATCGCCGGCGAACACCGACGCGATCGCCTGCGGCAGCTTGCGTGCGGCCGCGAGCAGCAGCGTGAACGCCAGATCGGCGGTGGCGTCGGTCAGCACGTCGGGCGTGTTCCCGAGCGGAATGCCCCGTGCCCGCAACGCGTCGAGGTCGACGTTGTCGTACCCGACCGCGTAGTTGGCGACCGCGCGCAGGTGCGGGCAGCGATCGAGCAACGCCGCGTCGACGCGGTCGGTCAGGAGCGTCAGCAGTCCCTCCGCATCGGCGGCTCGCTCGGCCAGCTCCTCCGGGCTCGGCGGCAGCCGGCCGGTCCAGACGTCGACCGAGTGCACGGCGGCGAGCCGGTCCAGCGCCGTGCCGGGAAGCTCGCGAGTAACAAAGCAGTGGGCCACGCGCCCAGCATTGTGGCGATCAGCAGTCGAGCGCGACGGCCGGGTGGCGCTCGCCCCTCGAACGCTTGGAACTCGTACGGACCCGAACACTTGGGATTCGCGCGGACCCGAACACTTGGGATTCGCGCGACCCGAATCGCCGACCCCGCTCGGAACTCCGCGCGGAGATTCGGGAGCCCGTGTGGAAGTCGCGCGGTTGACATCACCCTCGACGTACGCCTCCCCGAGTTAGTACGATAAGCGTCGAACACGTTCGTGGCTGTTCCGAACACGTTCTCAACTGTTCGATGATCGTCGTACGATGAGGGCATGGGCCTGACAACTACCTCCCAAGGGGTCGCGGCATCGGCGGATCCGGGTGTGCCGCTCGATCCGATCGCGCCGACGACTGCGTCGACCGAGCCGCTCTCACACCCGGAGCGCGACCAGATCGAGCTCGCCGCTGTTCTGCATGCGTTCAGCGATCCGATGCGACTGCGGATCGTGGCCGGGCTCGCGACCGGCGACGAGCGCACGTGCAAGAGCTTCGAGCTGCCGGTCGTCAAGTCGACCTGTACGCATCACTTCAAGGTGCTGCGTGAGGCCGGCGTCATCCACCAGCGCCTCGAGGGCACGACGCGGCTGAGCTCGCTGCGCCGCGCCGATCTCGACGAGCGCTTCCCTGGTCTGCTCGACGCAGTCCTCGGCGCCGCAAGCCTCCTGCGCCCGACGGGCTAGATCCGGCGCCCCGGCGGTGAGCTAGATCTGGCGCCCGACAGGCTAGATCCGGCGCCCAGCGTCGGTTAGTGTCCAGCGCATGAGGGGGCGTACGTTCTCCGCGCGGTGGCCTACAACTCGTTCGGGACCGCGAGCGGGCGCGTCGCGACGCACTTCACGATCCAAGAGGTGAGCTGTGGCGTTTGAGGAGATGAAGCAGGCGCAGGCAAAGATCTGGAGCATGGGCAAGTTCGAGCTGATGGCAGAAACGCTCGCTCCCGTGCACGAGGATCTGGTCGGCCGACTCGGCGTCAATGAGGGTGAGCGGTGGCTCGACGTCGCGACCGGGACTGGCGCGGTCGCGATGCTCGCGGCGCGGCGCGGAGCCGACGTCAGCGCCCAGGACCTCTCGCCCGGGCTGATCGAGACCGCCCGCCGGCTTGCGGCTGCCGACGGCCTGGAGATCGACTTCTCCATAGGCGACTGCGAGCAGATGCCATTTGAAGATCGATCGTTCGACGCGGTCTCCTCCGGACAGGGCGCGATCTTCGGTCCCGACCACAAGGCGGTCGCCGGCGAGCTGACGCGGCTGTGCCGTCCGGGCGGGAGGGTCGGGCTGACCGCGTGGCGTCCCGGAGGCTCGATCGAGCGGTCGTTCGCGATGCTCGGCCGCTTCGGCCCGCCGCCTCCCGAGGGCGCCGGCAACCCGTTCGACTGGGGCCGTCGCGAGTACGTGCGCGAGACGCTGGGCGACGCCTTCGAGCTCGAGTTCCACGACGGCGACTCGCCCCAGCGGGCCGACTCGCCCGAGGCGCTGTGGGAGCTGTTCACGGTCGCGATGGGACCGATCAAGATGCTGCTGGCGTCGAGCGACGAGGCGCGGATCAAGGAGGTCCACGACGCGTTCATCGAGTTCTACAGCCAGTTCGTGATCGACGACGGGACGGTCAGGCAGCCGCGCGAGTACGTGGTGATCGTCGGCCGGCGGATGTAAGTCCCGGGCGGTCGCCCCTCCCGGGCGCGGTGCTTACCCCGGGGGTGACTCGGTACGCCGGGGGCGACTCATTACCCCGGGGGGGACTCGTTACCCCTGGGGTCGGTCGTCATCCGGTGGGGTCGTCATCCGGTGGGGGTCACGACCGCCGCGCTCCCCGCCGGGACGTCGACCACGTAGCCGTTGGAGCCGGCGCTCACGGTCGAGACGTTGGAGCTTCCGGTGAGCTTCCCGGTCGTTGTCAGCGGCCCGAAGCTGCGACCGCCGATCGTCACCCCGCTGGTCGCGGCGACACTCGGCGCCTGCAGCCGCTCGACGGTCGCCTGACCTGACCCGCCGGGCAGGTGAAGGGCGACGGTGCGGTCCTCGGTGGAGCTGTAGTTGATCAGCACTGCGCGCGCCGGGGCGGTCGCCGAGCGCACCCCGAACACGTCGAGGCCGGGCGCGACGCGGCCCGAACCGGCCAGCAGATGGGCTCCCGGCGGCGCTGCCTGCGCGAACATCAACATCCCGTAGTAGAGCGGCTTGACGACCGCGCGCCAGCCGAGAGCGGACCGCCGGAACACGAACGGCTCGTAGCGCGCGCCCGGGAAGGTGTGAAAGTTGACGCCCCAGACGCCGACCCGCGCGAGCTGGAGCAGCGTGTCGAGCGACCACAGCGCCGAGGCGAACGTGTCGCTGACGCCGTGGACGCCGCCGCAGTTGACGCTGTTGAGCTCGTCCACCCGAAGCGGCGGCGTGTGGGGGCCCCTGAGCCCGACGTATGGCGCAACGCCGGCTGCGAGCCCGCGCGTCGAGCGACTCGAGAGCAGGTGCGGGATCGAGTGATACTGCGGTGAGCTCGGGCTGGTGAGGCAGCCGCGAGTCGCGTAGCGATGGATCGTCACCAGGCTCAGGTTTGGCTCGGCCTTCACGAACTGGTGCAGCTTCGCCTCCCACATCGGCGCGCCGGTCGTCGGCCCGGCGAGCGGGACGGGCGGCATCACCTTGGCGGTGTGGGTGAACTCGCGCGTGAAGTCGGCCGGTGCGTAGTCCCGCGGGCGCCCCTTGACCCCATGGCCGTCGCGCTGATAGAGCGGGAACACGCCGTACAGCTCGGGCTCGTTGCCGAGCTCGAGTGCCCGGATCGACCGCGCGCCGATCCTCGACACGAGCTGGTGGGCCTCGTATCTCGACAGGCGGCGGCGGTGGGCCTCCATGTTGATCCCGAGCACAAGCCGGGCGCCGACGGCGTGGGCCAGCGCGCGGGTGACGCTCGCCCAGTGCGGGGTCAGGCCGTAGCGGATGCCGCCCGGGCGCGCCATCCCCGGGACCGGCCACCACGTCCGGTCGGTGCTGTCGCCTCCGATTCGCAGCTGCGGGTGCTGGCCCGGATTGATGTTGCGAAGCAGCTGCTCGAACACGGGGTTGACCGCGGTGGGGTCCGGACCGGTGTACAGAGGCAGCGCCCAGTACTCGATCGACAGGCCGACGAACCCGCGCGGCACCGACCGACCGATCGGTACGTCGTGGATCGTCACTGTCAGCGGTTTGGGCGAGCTGCCGCCGCAGCCGGCGATCAGGGCGGCGATCGCCGCGAGTAGGACGGTCAGGCGGAGGAGCAGGGCGCTGAGATTATCCGCAGAACGCGCTTGAATCGGCACATGCTCGGCCAGGTGATGGTGTGGAGCGCTGTCGCACTGCTCGGCTACGTCCTCGCCCTGTGGCTGCTGAGCCTGCCGCTGCGCGACGTCTCGATCGTCGATCCGGCGTGGGGCGCGGGGTTCGTGATCGTCGCGTGGATCGCATTCGCGGTCGGCGACGGCTGCCGCGGGCGAAGGATCCTGCTCGCGGTGCTGGTGTCGCTCTGGGGGCTGCGCCTCGCCGCCTATCTGACCCGCCGCAAGCTGCGTGAGCGTCACGAGGATCCGCGCTACGGCGAATGGCGCGAGCGCTGGGGCCCGCGCTTCCCGCTCGTCAGCCTGGTTGCGGTGTTCCTGTTCCAGGGCGCGCTGATCTGGGTCGTATCGCTGCCCGTTCAGGGCGCGGCGCCCCAGGGCGACCGGCTCGGCCTGCTCGACTGGATCGGGGTGGTTGTGTGGCTCGTCGGGATCGGGTTCGAGGCGATCGGCGACCTCCAGCTCTCGCGCTTCAAGGCCGACTCATCGAACCGCGGCAAGGTGATGGACCGCGGGCTGTGGCGCTACACGCGGCACCCGAACTACTTCGGGGACTTCGCCGTCTGGTGGGGGATCTACCTGATCGCGCTGTCGACCGGCGGCGCCTGGTGGACGATCGTGGGTCCGCTCGTGATGTCGACGCTGCTGATCCGGGTCTCGGGCAAGGGCCTGCTCGAGGGGCGGATGAAGGACCGCCCCGGCTACGCCGAGTACGTGGCGCGCACAAGCGGCTTCTTCCCGTTGCCGCCGCGCAAGGCAGCGCCGCCGCCCGAGTGAACGCCGGGGCCCGCGGCACTGCGCCCGCCCGAGTGAGCGCGGTCCCGCCGCGGCTCGAGCAGGTAGTGCGAGACCATCCACTCGTTACCCCCGCGCCAGCCCCAGATCTCGGTCGTCGAGATCAGAAACAGCCGCCAGGTCGCGAGCAGCGCTCGCGCTTCGCGAGCTGAGCGGTCCGCGCCGAGGATCCGGAGCGCCTCGTCGGTGTGCTCGTCGAGCCGCTCGAGCCACGCCTGCAACGTGCGTGCGTAGTGGTCGCCCGAGACGGCCCAGCGGTCGACCGGCACCATGTCCCGCGCGAACCGCTCGAGGAGCTCGTGCGAGGGCATCGTCCCGGCGGTGAAGAAGCGCTCCGCCGCCCATGTCCCCTCGAACCGGTACGCGAGCTGGCGGTGCGAGAACACGTGCACGAACGCCCGCCCGTTGGGAGCGAGCCAGTCGGCGATTCGCGCCAGCAGCTCGGACCAGTTGCGCATGTGCTCGAACATCTCGACCGACACAACCCGGTCGAAGCTTCGACGGGGGTCGAACTCGTTGACGTCAGCCGTCACGACCTCGAGTCCGGTCACGCCGTGGCGGTCGCGCTGCGCCTCGATCCACTCGAGCAGCGCATATCGGGCGTTCCGGCCGGTCATATTGATCCAATACGCGCGCTCAGGCGAATAGGATCAACGTGAAGATCGCGATCATTGGGGCGGGAGTTTCGGGCCTTGTCTGCGCCCACTTGCTGCATGCCGAGCATGACCTCGTCGTGTTCGAGGCTAACGACTACCCCGGCGGCCACTCCAACACGGTCGACGTCGAGACCGAGTCCGGCCCGCTCGCGGTCGACACCGGCTTCATCGTCTTCAACGACCGCAACTATCCGAACTTCGAGCGGCTGCTCGCGGTGCTCGGCGTGCCGACCCAGGCCTCGACGATGAGCTTCGGCGTCAGCGACGGCAAGTCGTTCGAGTACAACGGCAGCTCGCCCAATGGTCTGTTCGCCAGCCGGCGCCACATGATCAGCGCCACCTTTCACCGGATGGTCGCCGACTTGGTCCGATTCAATCGCGACGCCAGGACGTTGCTCGAATCCGACGACGATCCTCCGCTGCGCGAGTGGCTCCGCGCCCAGCGCTACTCAGATGCCTTCATCGAGCGCCTGATCGTTCCTCAGGCCGCGGCTGTCTGGTCGGCTGACCCGATGCAGATGTGGTCGTTCCCGGCCCGTTTCCTGGTCGAGTTCTTCGACAACCACGGGATGCTCGGCTTCACCCGTCGGCCGTGCTGGCGCACCGTCACCGGCGGTTCGCGCGTCTATGTCGAGGCGCTCGTGGAACCGTGGCGCGAGTCGCTGCGTCTGTCGACGCCGGTCGCCTGCGTACAGCGTGATCGCGAGTGTGTCGCGATCACGCCGCTCGGGGCCTCCGAACCCGAGTACTTCGATGCCGTGATCATCGCCACCCACTCCGACCAGGCGCTGGCGATGCTGGCCGACCCGACCGACCGCGAGCAAGAGCTGCTTGGCGCGATCCCTTACCAGCGCAACGAGGTCGCGCTCCACACCGACCGCTCGCTGCTCCCGCGCCGACGCAGGGCGTGGGCGAGCTGGAACTATCACCTCGACGGCGATTCGCACCTGCCGACGGTGACCTACCACATGAACCGCCTGCAATCGCTGCCTGGGAACGTCGACTTGTGCGTCACGCTCAACCGAACCGACGCGATCGATCCCGCCAAGATCATCCGCACGATCCAATACGCCCATCCGGTCTACACGCGCGAGGGCGTCGCCGCCCAGGCCCGCTTCGGCGAGATCAGCGGCCGGCACCGGACGCACTACTGCGGCGCCTACTGGGGCTGGGGCTTTCACGAGGACGGGGTCGTCAGCGCCCTGCGCGTCGCCGGCGAGATCGGCGCCAGCCAGCTAATCCCGATCGCGGCATGAGCCCCAGCGCGGTCCACAGCCCCAGCGCGGTCCACAACCCGAGCCCGGCGTACAGCCCCAGCGCGGTCTACGAGGGCGAGATTCGCCATCGCCGTCTAGCGGTCCGCGGACACGAGTTCCGCCACCGGCTCGCGATGGCCTACGTCGACGTCGACGCGCTGGACGAGCTGCCATTCGAGATCCGTCGCGAGGACTACCTCGGCGACCCAGCCGTGCCGCTCGCCGACGCCGCCCGGGAGCTGGTGCTCGAGCGCTGCGGCGTCCGGCCGGCGGGGCCCGTGCGGCTGCTGACGCTGCCGCGGCGCCACGGGGTGGGCTTCAACCCCGTGAGTTTCTATTACTGCTTTGGAAGTGGGGGTTCCGGGGGCGTGCGTGCGGGGAGTGGGGGTGCCGGAAGTGGGGGTTCCGAGGGCGGGGATGGGGCGCCGGGGCCCCTTTCTCCCCCGCCCCCCGCACTTTCGCTGCCATTTCGTCCGCCAGGGGTGGCGCGGAGGGGTCGCTTCAGGCGATAATCGCCGAGGTGACCTCAACGCCCTGGGGAGAGCGGCACGCCTACGTGCTGAGTGCCGCCGATGATGGTCGGGTGCTGCGCGGCAGCTTCACCAAGCGGCTGCACGTTTCTCCGTTCATGGGCATGGATCAGGTCTATCAGTGGCGCGCCACGACGCCGGCGGACACGCTGTCGGTTCACATCGAGAGTCGCGAGGGAGGCGAGCGTGCGTTCGACGCGACGCTGTCGCTGCGCCGTGTCCCGCCGGCGCGAGAGAGCGCCACTCGGCCGACCTCGCCTGCTCGGGTTCTGGCTCTGATCTACGGTCATGCGGTCGCGCTCAAGCTGAAGGGGGTGCCGATCCACGCTCGACCGGGAGTGGCGGGGTGACTGAGCAGCTGTCGCGTCAGATCGTTCTCGGCCTGCTGCGCAGGATGCGCCACGGGCAGCTGGCGATCGTCGAGGATGGGGCCCGAGTTGTGCTCGGTCGCGGATCGCCACAGGCCACGATCGAGGTGCGCTCCCCGCGCGCCTGGTCGCAGCTGCTGCACGGGAGCCGTGGCTTGGCGGAAGGCTACATCGACGGGCTCTGGGACTCGCCCGACCCGACCGCGCTCGTGCGCGTCGCCGCCCGCAACGTGACGGCGTTCGACAGCTGGCGCCGCGGGCTCGCCCCGCTGCGGGTGCCATGGCAGCGCCTCAGGGGGTTGCGGCCGCGCAACACACGCGCGCGCAGCCGCCGCGACATCTCCGCCCACTACGACCTCGGCAACGAGCTGTTCTCGCTGATGCTCGACGAGACGATGATGTACTCGTGCGCCTACTTCCCATCGCCCCAGACGCCGCTGTCGGAGGCCTCGCGCGCCAAGCTCGAGCTGATCTGCGACAAGCTCGACCTTCGTTCTGAGGACCATCTGGTCGAGATCGGCACCGGCTGGGGCGGGCTCGCCGTGCACGCTGCCGCGACGCGCCGGTGCAGGGTGACGACGACCACGATCTCATCCGAGCAGTTCGAGTTCGCGCGCGCCCGCGTTCGCGCGGCCGGCGTCGAGGATCAGGTGACGGTGCTGTGCAACGACTACCGCGACCTGCGGGGTCATTACGACAAGCTCGTTTCGGTCGAGATGATCGAGGCCGTTGGCTGGCGCGACTTCGGAACGTTCTTCGACCGCTGCTCGCGCCTGCTCAAGCCCGACGGCGCGATGCTGCTCCAGGCGATCCTGATCGACGACCGCGCCTACGAGGTCGAGAAGGCCTCGCCCAGCTTCATCCGCAGCTACATCTTCCCCAACGGCTGTCTGCCCTCACTCGAGGTCATCGGCCGCTGCCTCGCGACCCGGACTGACATGCGGATGACCGGGCTCGAGGATCTCACGCCGCACTATGTCCACACCCTCCGCTGCTGGCGCGACAACTTCGAGTCAGCCCGCGACCGCCTCGTCGAGCTCGGCTACGACGAGCGCTTCCAGCGCCTGTGGCGGCTGTACCTGTCCTACTGCGAAGCCGGCTTCGCCGAGCGCCGGATCGGCGTCGCCCAGCTGATGCTCACCAAGCCCGAGTGGCGGCAGAGCGTCGCGGATTCCGGCGCGCGGACTGTGCGGGCGGGGCGCAGCGCGTCTGCCGTCTAGTCCGTCGGTGCGCGCGTCGCCTCCGCCGTGCCGCCGGGGCGCGCGACGCCTGCGGCGCTGTGGAGGGCCGGCGGCCCTGCCGCCTAACTCGCCGGCACGAGCGCGAACACGCGGCTCGGGCTGCCGGTGCCCCCGACCAGCTTCAGCGGCGAGACGACGATCAGCGCGCCGGTGAGGGGCAGCCGGTCGAGGTTCGCGAGTTGCGTCAGCCCAAGCCGTCCCGCCCCGAGCAGGAAGTTGTGGACCGGGAACGGCGGGTCGAAGCCGCCGGCCGCACCGGCGTCGATCCCGACCGTCTCGACCCCGAACCCCGAGATCTCGCGCTCGTACGCCAGCCACCGCGCTGCCTCGACGTCCGGGCCCGGCGACCGCGGGCCCTCGGGTCCGGCGTTCAGGAACGAGGTCTCGTCCTGCGCCCTCGACGCCCACCCGCTGCGCAGCAGCACCCATGCGTTGGCGGGGACCTCGCCGTGCTTCTGCTCCCAGCTGGCGAGATCGTCCTTGGTCAGCAGGTAGCCCGGGTCGGCGTTCGTCTCGGCCGTCTTGTCGATCACGCAGGCCGGCCCGATCAGCTGGCGGGGCGCGATCGACGCGACATCGTTCCCGTCCTTCCCCGTGACCCAGTGAATCGGCGCGTCGAGGTGGGTGCCGACGTGCTCCCCGATCGTCAGCGTGTACCACGCCCAGGCGGGTCCGCGATCGTCATACCGACTGATCTCCTCGCGCGTCAGACCCGGCGTGTTCACGAACGGCGGCGGCAGCTTGATCACGGGCGTCGTCTCGCTCAGCGGCTGTGTCAGGTCGACGATCTCGATCGCGTTGGTCGCGAGTGCCTCGATCAGGTCGGTCATCGTGTCTCCTCGGTGCGCGGGGTTCGGGGTGTTCATCATCGGCTTTGACACAGGTTCTGACCGCGTCGTCTCACCCTGAGCGGGTCGCGTCGTCTCACCCTGAGCGGAACGCCTCCTCCAACCACTCCGCGCAGATTGTCGGGTTCACCTTTGCATCGAGCACGAGCGGATGGCCGGTGGCCGCATGCAGCCACTCGTCGATCGCCTCGAGGTCCTCAGCCCGCCGGACGGTCACGCCCCTCGCGCCGACCGCGGTCGCGATCGCGGCGATGTCGGCCTCGGGTTGGAACTGGACCTTGCTGACGTCGTGGCCCATCGGCGCGAAGTGGTGCACCTCGGCGCCGTACGCGCTGTCGTCGTAGATCACGACGAGCAGGTTGCCGAGCTTCAGGCGCGCGGCGGTCTCGAGCTCGGCGAGTGCCATGAACGCGCCGCCATCGCCGAGCGCCGCGACCGTCGTCCGCTCCGGGTTGGCGATCGCCGCTCCGATCGCATTGCCGAGCCCGAGCCCAATGGCCTGGAAGCCGTTGACGAACAGCCACGAGCGCGCGTCGGCGACGTCGAGGTACATCGATGGGTAGCCGGTGAAGTGACCCGAGTCGACCGCCACGGCGCGATCCGTTGGCAGTGCTGCGTTGAGCGCCTTCGTCAGCGTGCGCGGGTCGATCCATTCGTCGGTCGACGCGTCTTCGTATGGCTCGTCACGCCAGCGATGGGCGTTGATTTGGTCGCGCAGCTCGGCCGTCCGCCATCCGATCGAATCGGGTGCAGTGCCCGGCGCTCGGCTTGTAGCGGCTGCTGCGGCTTGGGTCAGGGCCACCGCCGCCGCTCGCGCATCGGCCACGATCGGCAGGTCGACCGGTCGGTTGCGCGCAAGCCCGCTCGCTTCGACGTCGATCTGGATCAGCTTCGCGTCGGGGTTGATCAGCGCGCCGTGCTTGGTCGTCCAGGCGTTCAGCGACGCGCCGAAGACCAGGTAGAGATCCGCCTGGCTCAGGATCGCGGCCGCGAACGGGCTCGAGAACCCGCCGGCGATGCCGAGCGCGAAGGGGAGACCGCTGAACAGCCCGTTGGCTGGGGCCGAGGTGGCGAGCACCGCGCCGACCCTGTCGCCGAGAGCCGAGATCTCCGCGCCGGCGTCGGCGAGCACTGCGCCGCGGCCCGCGATGATCGCGGGGCGCTCGGCAGCTGCGATCAGCTCGGCGGCGATCGCGATCGACTCCTGTGATGGTGCGGGTGGGGCCACGGGTGTCGGTGGCGGATGCGATGGTCGGCGTTGCTCGGCGGGCTGGGCCTGGATGTCGATCGGCAGCATCAGCACGACCGGCCGGCGCTCGATCCGCGCGCGCTGATACGCGCGTTGCGCATCGTCGGCCGCGGACCGCGCGCCGTGAACCCGGTCTGCGATCGCCCCGACCGATTCGACGAGGTCGTGCTGGTCGATCCGGAAGTTGCTCGTCAGCGCCGCCGCGGGTGTCTCGCCTGCGAGCACGAGCACCGGCGTCCTGCTCTTCGCCGCCTCGGCGAGGCCGGTCATCGTGTTCGTCAGTCCCGGTCCCTGGTGGACGCTGCATACGCCGACCCGGCCGGTCGCCCGCGCGTAGCCGTCGGCCATCGTGATCGCGCCCGACTCGTGGCGGGCGTGATGGAAGCGCGCGCCGCCGCTCGCCAGCGCGTTGGTCACGATCAGGTTGCCGCTGCCCAGGATCCCGAACACATCCGCGACGCCAAGGTCGGCCAGCGTGGCGCCGACGACGTCCGCGACCGAGGCAGTTGATCGTTGCCCCTCCACTGCGCCGCATCCTAGTCGCGGCGGGGGGTGCGGGCGAGCGGATGGCGATGGTTTCCTCCCTCCCGGCGCCTGCCCGGGGGCGGGCGAGACGATGCCGCTAATGTGGAGATGCATGGAATCTGGGGTCCGAGAAAATCGTGCTGCCCGCGTGCAGGGCGCCGACGGCCGCTCGGGTCGCGACGGCGCCGGTCCCGCGATCTCGGTCAGCGGAATGTTCAAGTCCTACGGCGACGTCCACGCCTTGGTCGGCGTCGATCTCGAGGTCGCACGCGGCACCGTGCTCGGCCTGCTCGGCCCGAACGGCGCCGGCAAGACGACGATCGTCCGGATCCTGACCACGCTGCTCAAGCCCGACGCCGGCACAGCCCAGGTCGTCGGCCTCGACGTCGTCACCCAGGCTGCCGCGCTGCGCGAGCAGATCGGCCTCGCCGGGCAGTACGCCGCCGTCGACGAGAACCTCACCGGCCTCGAGAACCTGACGATGGTCGGCCGCCTGTACGGCTCCCATCGCCAGGCCGCCAAGGCCCGCGGCGAGGAGCTACTCGACCGCTTCGACCTGACCGACGCCGCCAAGCGCCCGGTCAAGACCTACTCGGGCGGTATGCGCCGCCGCCTCGACCTCGCGGCCGCGCTCGTCGCCAAGCCACCCGTCCTGTTCCTGGACGAGCCGACCACCGGCCTCGACCCCCGCAGCCGTCTCAGCCTGTGGGAGGTGATCGAGGATCTGGTCGGCGAGGGCACGACAGTGCTGCTCACCACCCAGTACCTCGACGAAGCGGACCGCCTGGCCGATGAGATCGCCGTCATCGATCACGGCAAGGTGATCGCCGAGGGCACCTCCGACGAGCTCAAGGACCGCGTTGGCGGCGAGCGGCTCGAGGTCGAGCTCGACGCCGCCTCCGACGCCTCAGCCGCCGTCGAAGCGCTCGCGCCGATGTCCGACGAGCCGGTCAAGACCGAGGGGCACACGGTCTCGCTGAGCGTCCGCGAGCGCAGCGGCAGCATCGTCGAGGCCGTCAAGCGCCTGAGCGAGGCAGGCATCGGCGTCGACGATCTGCGCGTGCGACGCCCGACCCTCGACGACGTCTTCCTCGCGTTCACCGGCCACGCCGCCGAGTCCGTAAGCGACGACACCGGGGAGGACACCGCCAAGTGAGGCGCCTCGCCACCGACACGCTGATCATCGCCGAGCGCAACCTCATCCGCCTGCCGCGCGCACCCGAGCTGCTGCTCGCGTTCACCGTGCAGCCGATCATGTTCGTGTTGTTGTTCCGCTACGTGTTCGGCGGAGCGATCAGGACGCCGGGCTACAGCTACGTCGACTTTCTGATCCCGGGCATCATCACCCAGAACATCGCCTTCGGCGGGTTCGTGACCGCGATCGGCCTCAACGAGGATCTACACAAGGGCCTGATCGATCGCTTCCGATCGCTTCCCATGGCCCGCGCCGCGGTCCTCGCCGGCCGGACGATGGCCGACATCTGCACCAACGCGCTGTCGATGACGATCCTCCTGATCACCGGCGTGATCATCGGCTTCTCCTTCCACGCGAGCGTGCTGAACATCGCGGAGGGGGTCGTGCTCTTGCTGTTGTTCGGCTACGCGTTCTCATGGATATTCGCGTTCGTCGGACTCCTCGTCAGCACGCCCGAGGCCGCCAACTCGATCGGCTTCATCACCGTCTTCCCGCTGACGTTCATATCCTCGGCCTTCGTCCCGGTCGCGTCGATGTCCGAGCCGCTCAAGAGCTTCGCCAAGGTCAACCCGTTCACGATCGTCGTCGACGCGATGCGCGCCCTGTGGATCGGCGCCCCGGCCCGCAACTACGTGTGGGAAGCATTCCTCTGGTCGATCGTGCTGATCGTGATCTTCGCGCCCCTCGCCACCGCCAGGTACCGGCGCACGGCGACGAATTAGCGCGCCGTCATACGGGCGACTCGGCCGCGCTGCTGTTCGACCACGCCGGCGCACTCCCGGCAGCTGGACAGGACGGGCGGCCTGAGGGCACGGCCGCCCGTCCTGCGATCCGGTCGGCCACGGTAGGTCTCTCGCGCGGGATCGGATGTACCGCGAACTGGATCGGATCCTGTCGCCAGCGGTGGGCCGTATCAATTCCTGTGCCTCTCGTCCGGGTGCTGGAGCTCGGTAGGCGGCGGCGCGCGCCGATCCGAAAGCAGGCGCGGCGGGGCCTCCCAGCCACCGTCGCTCTCCTGGTCGTAGGGCGAGCCGGCGTCCTCATCCTCGCCGCAGTCGTCGATATCGACCACGACGACGACCTTCGCGCCATGCCAGAACAGCCGGATGCAACCGTGGCCGTACTCGACCTTGTCGGGCAACGGCATGCCCTCATGCTCGAGCAGCTCCCGCATCCGCATCTCGGCTCTGATCTTCATCGCCAGCGTCGCCATGTCAGAAGCTTGCGGCAGGTCGCTGTAACGGATCAAGACACAGTCGTGCCAACTCTGAGACAGATCAGTGCCAACTGTGTGACGGCCCGCCGAGCGAGCGGGCTGAGGTCTGGACGGAGCTCTCAGAAGCCGAGTGCGCAGCCGTCCTTGCGGGCGTCCGAGCCGCCAAACAGCGAGCCGTCCCGGGAGACGATCGCCTGGCCGCCGCCGAACACCGAGCGGTCGGATTCGGTATCGACGACGAAGCCGAGCCGCTCGAGCTCGGCGGCGCGCGCCCACAGCGGCTCCTCGATGCTGATCGTGTCTCCGTCGAGACGGAACCTGGCGCGATCAAGCGCAGCCTGCGGATCGAAGCCGTTCCGGACCAGCTCGACGACGAACTGGGTGTGGGCCTGAGCCTGGATGAAGCCGCCCATCACGCCAAACGGGCCGACGAGCCCTGCCTCGTTCGTGAGCATTCCCGGAATCAGCGTGTGATACGGCCGGCGCCCTGGAACCACCTCGCCCTGGACCGCGAAGCAGGCGCCTCGGTTGTGGAGAACCACGCCCGTCGAACCCGCGAGGACCCCCGAGCCGAAGGACTCGAACACGCTCTGGATGAACGAGACGGCCATCCGGTCGCCGTCGACCACGCACAGGTAGGTCGTGCCGCCGCCGGGCTCGCGGATCGCCGGCCGCGCCTGCGCTCGCCGGGCGGCGATGTGGTCCGGCGACAGCAGCCCCGTGACGTCGGCGCCGTCGCGAACGTTGCCGAGCGCGTCCTCGAGCGCGAGCGACACCGCCGTCACCTCCTCGCCCATGGTCGGGTCGCGATCGCCGAGGATCGCGAGCGCCTCGAGTGCGGCGACGCCCTGCGTCGGCGGCGGCAACTCGCAGACGGTCACGCCGCGATAGCTCTGCCTCAGCGGCTCGACCCACCGTGGCCGATATGCGAGCAGATCCTCGTGGGTGAGCCACGTCGCGTCGACGATCGCGTCGGCGACCGGGCCGGTGTAGAGGGCACTCGGCCCGCGATTGGCGATCGCGGCCAAGGTCGTCGCCAGCGCCGGAAGCCGAAAGTGGCTGCCGAACTGCGGCGGCGGCCCGAAGGCGGCCGGAGCACGGTCGCTGTGCTGCCACGACTGTGAGCACTCATAACCCGCCGCGACGCCGTTGGTCGCGAGATCGATCGCTGGGCGCAGGAGGCGCGCGAGCTCGAGCCGGCCGAAGCGGCTCGACAACTCGTGCCAGCCGCCCACGGCACCCGGCACGGTGACCGACCGCGGACCGGCGAGCGCCGGCGGCTCAGGGGGCGCCGAGGCCGGCGCGGGGCCGGACCCGTCGAGGCCGAGCAACTCGCCGTCGGGAGTTCGCACGATCGCGAACATGTCGCCGCCGACGCCGGTCGCGTACGGCTCGGTCACGCACAGGACAGCCGCTGCGCACAGCGCGGCATCGACGGCGTTTCCGCCGCCGCGCAGCACCTCGAGCGCGTTGAGCGTGGCGAGCGGCTGGCTGCATGCAACCATCGCCTCCGCGGCGACGATCGGAGCACGGGAGGGGGAGGGGCGGAAGTTCATCGAGGGTTTCGCGCTGGGTTCGTTGGCAGTCTGAACGCTCGCGCCTGCAGTCGCGTCGAGCTACCCCCGGATGTTCGAACGCCGACCCACGCGCGAGCGCCCCGAGGCCACGTTCTCCCGACGAATTGTGTCGATTCGGCTATCATCTTGAGTCCGCCGCGGGGTGGAGCAGTCTGGTAGCTCGTCGGGCTCATAACCCGAAGGTCGCGGGTTCGAATCCCGCCCCCGCTATGTCTGTATGAGTGACGTTCGCGACCTCCTGCGGGAGGTCGTTTGCGTTCTGGAGTGTGCGGGCGACGGCGTCGGAGATAGTCGCGCTGATCTCGATGCGTCGATCGATCTTGTTGTAGAGGATGCGAAGCTCGAATGCGTCGAAGATCTGGCGCTTGCGGACGATCTGCGGCTCGAACGTCCCCGCCCGATCGCGCGGAGTGTCGATCCGAACCTCCCCGCTCTCGGTGATCAACGTCTTCGATGTCGACCCGTTGCGAGTGTTGCCCGCGCCACCGGGCGGCTCCCGATGCGGTTCATAGCCGAGATGGTCGGTCAGCTCGACCTCCATCGCCCGCTCGACCAACCGCTTGGTCAACTGCGCCAACACGCCGCCCGGCTCGACGATCTCCTCCTCGGTCCGAGCGCCAGCCAACAGCTCGTCGACCACATCATCGGGAAGCTTCCGGCGGATGTCGTCCGACACCTGACCCAGGATCTCAGACGGGGTCGCCGGCGCCTCGCCTAACGGCCCGCCGCCGGCTCCCCCAGCGATAGAGACCCTCGCACGATCGAGACTTCTATTGGTTGTTGAAGGCATGACGCTCCTTTCACGTCACTGCCTACACAATTGGCCGGACACTCCCCAAAGTGATGGGCCGCTCCCCCGGCGAGACCACTGCCTCTCACTCGTCTGGGCGGTACTCGCTAGGTGCCCACATGCGTCGGGGACGGGGTCGTGACGAGTCGTTCGTTGAACGTGAAGCCGGCTTCGAGCGCCCGGCGCACCGGGCAGGTCGCGGCGATCTTCTCGAGGCGTTTGACCTGGTCGTGGGTGAGATGGTCGGGGAGGTGGATGGCGATTTCGACTTGTCTGGGGGTTGTGTCGGTGTCGTAGTCCACGTCGACGCGCAGATCGCCGAGATCCAGATCTCTGGGTGTGGCGTAGAGGACGAGCATCGTCGAGACGCAGGACGCGAGCGTTGCGGCGAGCAGTTCGTGTGGGGTTGGGGCGGTGTCGGTGCCGCCGAGGCGGGCGGGTTCGTCGGTGGTGATCGTGTGGCGGCCGTTGACGTCGATCTCGTGTCGGAGGGTGCCGTCGATTGGTTGGGCGGTGGCGGTGTAGCTCATGGTGCGCGTCCTTGTCTTATGCGTGTCCGAAGGTGACGTTGGGGAGGATCCGTCGTGCCCAGCGGGGGAGGTACCAGGCGTGGCGGCCCATCAGGCGCAGTAGCACCGGGAGTAGCAGCAGCCGGACCAGGGCGGCGTCGAGCAAGACGGCGACGCCGAGGATGATTCCCATCTCCTTGGGCGGGAGCGGGCCTGAGAGGGCGAAGGTGAGGAACACGGCGACCATCACGGCGCCGGCGGCGAAGATCACGCGGCCGGAGTGTGCGAGTCCGCCGATCATTGCTTCTTTGGGGTCGTGGGTGCGGTCCCAGTGTTCCTTGGCGCTTGAGAGCAGGAACACGGTGTAGTCCATCGAGATCGCGAAGATCATCGCGAAGAAGAACACCGGGCCCCACGCGTCGAGGAACCCCTGTGGCTGGAAGCCCAGCAGCGAGTGCAGATCACCGTTCTGGAACACCAGCTTCGCGACGCCGAACGCGGCGCCGGTCGCGAGCAGGTTGGTGAGCACACCGATCGCGGCAAGCAGCGGCGCCTGCAGCGCGATCAGCAGCAACAGGAATCCGAGCGCGAGCACGACGCCGATCACGAGCGGGGTCTTGGCCGACAAGGCGTTCTGGAGGTCGTGGTTCTCGGCGACCGCGCCACCGATCAGCGACCCCGGTGGGAGCGCCGCGCGAAGGCGGTCGATCGTGTGTCCGACGGTCGGGTTGGACGGGTCCTGCTTGGGGATTGCGGTGATCAGGGCGTAACGGCCCGACGTTTGTGCCGGCATCACCGCCGCGAGTCCCGGATCACGCTGTGCGACGGCCAGGGCCTGCGTGGTCAGGCTCGCGGGCGCGACGATCTGCAGCGGGCCGGTCGAGCCGGGCCCCATCGCCGCCTGCACCTGCTGGTAGCCGATCCGCGAGCTGTCGGAGGTCGGGACGACCTTGATCGACGGCATGGCGGTCTTTAGCTGTGTGACCGGGATCGCGAGCGCGACGAGGATCGCGAGCGCGATCGCCCCGTAGGCGAACGGCCGCTTCCATAGGCGCTCGCCCCACGCGGCGAACCTCGCCGAGCGGTGCTCGCCCGAGTGCGCCCACGGCAGCGAGAGCTTGTCGACCCTGGGTCCGAGCTTCGTGAGCACGGCGGGGAGCAGTGTCAGCGTCGCGGCGAGCACGAACAGGACTGCGAGCATGATCCCGAGGCTCATCGACCGGAACGCGGGGCTCGGGACGAGCATCACCGCTGAGAGGGAGATGAGGACGGTCACGCCTGAGAACAGGACGGCTTTGCCGGCGGTGTCCATCGTCACCGCCGTGGCCTCCTCGGCTGTGAGATGGGAGCCGAAGAAGGCGCCTCGGAAGCGGTGCACAATGAACAGCGCGTAGTCGATCCCGAGCGCGAGCGCGAACATCAGCGCGAAGTTCATCGCCCAGATCGAGACCGGCATGATCTTCGTGGTCAGGTACAGCGATCCGGCCGCGGCGATCAGCCCGACCATCGTCAGCATCAACGGCAGGCCGGCCGCAACGAGCGAGCCGAACGCGAGCAGCAGGATCAGCAGCGTCACCGGCCACGAGATCACCTCGGACTTCAGCATCGCCGACCGATTCGCCGCGTTGAAGTCAGACCACATCGCAGACGCCCCGGTCAGATGCACCTGCACATCGGCGGTCGACAGCGCGGCCAGCTTGCCCTTCAGGTGGTCCGCTGCGACGACCATCGCGTTGGCGTCGCGCGCGGCGCCGGCCTGCACGATCGCCGTGTGCCCGTCACGCGAGATGGACACGCCTGCGGTCGGCCCGATCACGGTGCTGACCGCACCGTCAGCACGCAGCGTCCGCTCGACGCTCGCGACAGCGGCCTGGAACGACGCGCTCTTGACGGTCTTGGACGGCGAGTAGAGGACGGTCATCAGCCCGTAGCTGGAGAGCCCCTTGAAGTTCTTGTCGATCAACTGCCGCGCCTGGACCGATTGTGAGCCGGTGGTCTCCCACCCGGCGCCCGAAAGCGCCGTCTCGACACGCGGGGCGAAGAACCCGAGCACGACCGCGATCAGCAGCCAGGCGGTCAGCACGACCCGGAAGTGGGTCGCGGTGTAATGGCCGAGACGGCCGATCGGACCGACCTTCACAGCCGGCCGCTCCGGGCCGGCTGGGTCCAACGGCGGCTTCTGGGTGTCGAGTACGGCCATTAGACCGTCACCTCCACGCGAGCCGGGCGGGATGCCGCGTGCTCGCGGTCGTCAGTCGGGTTCGGGTGGATCGCCGAGCGCAGCCGGTACGTGCGGAGCAGCACGATCGACGCCGGACAGGCGCCGAACACGGCGTAGAGCCATTCGTTCACGCCGACGAGGACCGCCAGCAGCAGGAACCATTTCGAGACGAACGCGCCGAGCGCCGCTGCGACGAGGGTCATCGTGCCGGCGAGCGCGAACAGCACGCGTTCAAGCGGCCACCGCGACGGGGATTCGGCTTTCTTGTTCATCGGGCTGCTCCTTCCAGGAGGACGCTCTCGGGTTCGGGCGTCGGTGCGAGCTGGTCAAGCGCGCCGATCAGCTGCTCGGCGCCGACGACGCCGGGGTGCGCGCCGATCACCTCGCCGTCGTTGATCACGACGAGCGTCGGGATCGAGCGGATCTCGAAGGCGCTCGCGACGGTCGGTTGCTCGTCGACGTTGACCTTCGCGAACCGGTACTGCGGCCGTAGTTGCGCGGCGCGTGCGAACTGCGGCGCCATCGCACGACACGGTCCGCACCACGGCGCCCAGAAGTCGATCACGAGGATCCCGGGCTGCCCGAAGGCGTCGTTGAGCGTGTGCTGGGTGAGGGTTTCGATGTTGCTCATGCAGTTTCTCTGGTGGGGTTCGGGTTCTTAGAGGGCAAGGACGCCGCGTTTGCGGCTGCCGATGAACACGTGCTCGAACGCGACCTTCGCCCAGTGCGCCTGCGGTCCGGCCATCACGTGCGCGTGCTTGGCCTCGCCGTTGCTGGCGAGGACGTGGCTGGCCTTGAAGATCACGCCGTTGTTGCCTGCGTCGAGGATGCACATCGCGTCGAGGTCGCCGATCGGCAGCAGGTGCCGGTCCGATCCGTCGATGTCCGCGGCGATGTTGTGCACAGCGACTTTCGCCATCGTCTCGGTCATCTGCCCCGTCTTCGGCACGCCGGCCGGGACCGGCGTCGGCTGCGGCGGGGCGATCGCGATCGCGACCCCAGCGGCGAAGATGTCAGGGAACTCGGTATGGCGGAACTGCTCGTCCACGGGGATGAACCCCATCGGGTTCCCGAGACCCTCGGTGTTGCGCACGGCGTCGACGCCGGTGAACGGCGGCACGATCATCGAGTACGCGGCGGGGAGGACGGTGCCGTCGTCGAGCTCGATCTCCCCGGGCCGGGCTTCCTTGATCACGGTGTTCGGGCGTCCCTCGATCCCAAGCTTGTCGAAGAAGCGACTGATCATCTGCTCGGAGTTGCCGACGCCCCCGAGCCCGAAGTGGCCGAGGAACGGTTCCGCGGTGATGAACGTCACCGGCGCTACGTCCTGCAGGCCGGCCTTCTTGATTTGGTGGTGCGCGTTGAACATGAACTCGTAGGAGGCGCCGAAGCAGGAGCCGCCCTGTGCTGTGCCGATCACGACCGGACCGGGGTTCTGCAGGTACTGATCCCACTCATCGCGGGCGAGGAGCGCGTGCTCGAGGTTGCAGACCGATTGCGTGTGCCCGTCGTGAGGTCCGAGGCCGGGGACCTTCTCGAACGCGAGCCGCGGGCCGGTGCCGATGAACAGCCGGTCATAAGCGAGCTCCTCGCCGGAGCTCGTCGTAACCACGTGCGCGGCCGGGTCGATCTTCTCGGCGGCCTCGTTGATAAACCGGATCCCCTTGCGGGCATAGATCGGCGCAAGCGGGAAGGTCACGTCCTTCGCCTCGCGGCCACCGAACGGGAGCCAGATCAGGGACGGGATGAACGTGAAGTCCGGGCGCGGATCGAGCACGACGATCTCGTGGCGGTCGCCGACCTTCTTCTTCAGCTCGAACGCCGCGGTCAACCCCGCGAAGCTCGACCCGATGATCACGACACGCTTGCGCTCAGAACTGGACATGACTCTCTCCTTGCCCGTTGCAGCCATGCGTGCGTCGCAACGCAGTCGGCCGGTCGGTGGGCTGCCTCGTGAGGGGGCTGTGATCGGGCATCATCTACACAACTGTACATTTGTGTATGCACAATAGCGCAACCTTCGAGGTATGTCAACTCCACGCCGGTGCAGTTGTGCATTTCGTGACCAGCCCTTCCTGGGCGACACGTCTGCGCGGGCTCTCGGGCGCCGAGGTTGTTGCCGGCCCGGACGGTTCAGCTCGCGGGCTCGGCGAGCGGGAGGCCGAGCGTCACCGAGTCGCGGATCGCGCCGCGGTAATACAACAGTCGCTCGGCCGGGCAGCCCGCCATCCGCTCGGGGATCTCGCCATGCGGAATGTTGACCGCCCTCGGGATCGTCCCCCGCGCGACGTACTCGGGCAGCCGGCATTCGAGAAGCGGCCGCGGGCACGGAGGTGCTCGATGACCTCGAGCTCCCCGACGGTGCGAACGCCGGGGGCGGGGCTGATCGGCTGGATCACACCCCGTGTCGCGTCAACAGCGACGATCCCCGGCTCGCTCCCGACCGCTCGGGGGCCCCGTTCGGGACGGTCGTGTCGTGGAAGCCGAGGGAGTTCAGCGATCATCCCACTGCCCTATCATCTACACAACTGTGTGCTTGTGATAGGATGGAGATAGGATGAGAGCGATGACAGACCAAACGTCATTCCAGCGCCCGCTCGCGGATCCGCTCGTCGATCTGATCGCGCAGCGCTTCCGGGTGCTCGCCGAGCCGATGCGGATCAAACTCCTCGACCGGCTGCGCGACGGCGACGCGACCGTGGGCGAGCTCCAAGCCGCGCTCGGAGCCAGCCAGCAGAACATCTCAAAGCACCTCGGGATCCTCCACAACGCCGGCATGGTCACCCGCACCAAGGACGGCAACCACGCCCGCTACTCGATCGCTGACGAAGGCGTCTTCGAGCTGTGCGAGCAGGTCTGCGGCGGCGTTCGGCGGCAGCTTGACGAGCTCGACGCGCTGCTTCAGCGTGTCCCTGGGCAATAGATCGCCCGACACGTGAGATCCGTCCGGCGCATCCGCAGCATCGCACCCGAGCAGGCCTGGAAGCAGGTCGTGCGCGGCGAAGCGCGGCTGCTTGATCTGCGGACAGAGCTCGAACGGCGCCGCTATGGATGGCCACCGGGCGCGCTGCGGGTCTCGTTGAGCCGACACATCGTCTGGCCGGCTGCCGGGAACACGATCTACCTGTGCCAGCACGCAAACCGCTCGAAGCTCACCGCGTGGCGCGGCGCGGCCGAGGTCGGCGGCGGCTGGCCCGCCTGGCAGGCCGCCGGCTTGCCAATCGAGCGCCCTGGCGCCCATTGAGAGATCCACTGCCTCAAGACGAGTTCGACTGGATCTTCAGCCGAGTTCCGCGCCTGACGGTTGAGCTCGTGATCGCCTGCACCGAACGCGGGGTCCTGCTGACGCTCCGCGATTACCCTTCGCGCCCGGCTCGGCTCAGCTCGGCGCGCGCCTGCGGCCCATGAAGTCGAGGCCGGACAGCGGCGCGAACAGACAGACGTTGAACGCTCCTGCCGCCAGGGGCACAATGCCGACGATCGCGAGGATCGTCTCGCCGGTACCGCCGATCGCGATCCCGGCGACGATCAGCGCACCGCCGGCGACGATTCGGAGACCTCGTCCTGCACCGCTTCTCATGAGGCAAAGCCATGACCCTCGAGGACTACATCGCCAAGATCCGGTGGCCATCCGGCGGCGCGATCCGCTCGGGATCGCATCCAACTCAACCGACATCGAGCACTTCACGGTCTTTGCCTCCGAGTTCATCGGCCTCGCCCGCGTGCCTGACGACCTCCCCCCACGCGCGACCTCGCTCGCCCGTAGCGACGTCCGCTAGGCACGCATGGCGATTGCACCGTCTGCACCGATCGCGTTCCATTTCGTGCGGGGTCGCGCGGGCTCTGGACCACCCCCTCGTGCAGCTGGATGTCATCGCGATGCAATTGCAGGGGATGGCGAAGCCGCTGCACCGGCTCAGTCCACGCCACCGCCAGGCGGTTGCGCTGCGGCTGGCTGGCGAGCGCCCGCAGTCGATCGCCGATTCGCTCGGGGTCGAGCGGAGGACGGTCTATCTGTGGTTCAGCGATCCGTTGGTCAAATACGAGCTGGAGCGCCGGTCGCGTGACTTGGCCAAGCTGGTCACGGAGCGCCTGGCAGGCCACACGCTCGCCGCGCTCTCTCGTCTTCGGGAGATCATTGAGCTGCCCGTCAGCCCACAGTCTCTTAGCCCAGCAGAGAAGTTGGAGGTAATCAGGGAGATCCTGGATCGATGCGTCTAAACGGTGAGGCTCCCTCCGGGGACGCCCAGCCCCGCCTGGGGCCAGCTCCAGGAGGCTTGAAGTGGCCCCGCTTCGCGTCGGTTGATGTGTTGGTCGGATAGTGCCTGATCAGGGCTTCGGGGGGCAGTCGCGCGGATGTTGTCGCGAGGGTCGAGCCCGTGGGGCGAGTGCCCATGGCGGCGATATCAGCGCGGGCGCGCCCGCTGGCTGAGGGGTCATGTCCTGCTGCGCTGGTTGCCGTGGCGGAAGCGCCAGGACTCGTTGCCGGTGTCGATGATGTGCGCGCGGTGGGTGAGCCGGTCAACGACGGCCTTGGCCATGCGGGCGTCGGGGAACACCTTGGTCCACTCGCCGAACGGGAGGTTCGTGGTCACGATCAGCGATCCGCGTTCGTGCAGCTCGGAGAGGACCTGGAACACCAGCTCCGCGGCGCCGTCGGGCAGGGTCAGGTAGCCAAGTTCCGTGGAGCGCGTGAGCGCCGACCTTTGGGTTCTTGCGCCGGACGAGGCGGCACTTCTCCGGGGTCGCTTACGCAGTTCGAGCCGCAGCGGCTCAGTTCGTCACGCGAGCTTCAGCGGAACTTCGGCGTACGGGTCGAGCCGGTACACAAGTGAGACGCGGTGGAAGCCGTCGGCGATGTCGGCGCCCTTCTTGCCGCTCAGAACGAGAACGGGACTGAGCCGCTTGCCCTCGATCACCTTGATCAGATCCTTCATGACGCCGGGGTCGTCGAGCGGGGCAGGTGTCAGCCCCGCGGCCCGGAGGATGTCGTTCGCTCGGCGCGAGGTGAGCTTCGCCTTGCGCAGGCTCCGGACGGCCTTGGACAACGCGTCCTCGGCCAGCTTGAGCGAGAGGTAGGCCTCGGCCGCGTCGTAGTCGTGGTCGGCGACCTCCGCGGCCCATTTGATCTGGACACTCGACTCGGACCCGCTCGTAGCCTCATTCGCCATCGACGGACGGATCATCGCAGACGGCCACCCGCTCCCGCGCGGCATCAGCGGACACGCACGCGCCGCGGGTTAGGCTGTGTGGGTGGCCAATGCCTGGGTGGAGCGCGTTGACGGATGGGCGGGCCACGGCATTGAGGCCACGATGGGTTGGCGTCATCGTCGGCGGCTGGAGCGTGTCGGCCGGATCGATCAGTTGGACCCGCCGCGCGGTCCTTCGCTGTGGGCTGCGGCCGACCCCCCGCCGCGGCCGGGCGGCGCGGTCGAGGTGTTGGTGGACGGGGGGCAGGCGCTCCCGCGGATCGCTGAGGCGCTCGCCGGCGCTTGCTCGCACGTCCATATCGCGGGCTGGCACCTCACGCCAGACTTCGGGCTGACGCGGGACGGTCAGGCGTCTCGACTGCGTGATCTGCTCGGTGAGTTGGCCGAGCGAGTCGAGGTCAGGGTGTTGCTGTGGGCAGGAGCGCCCGCGCGGGCCTTCACGCCAGATCGCGCGGCCGTCCGCCGCGTGCGCGAGGAGCTCATGCGCGGCACCCGGGTGCGATGCGCGCTTGATTCTCATGAGCGGCCGATGCATTGTCATCACGAGAAGCTGGTGATCGTCGATGGCGAGGTGGCGTTCGTCGGGGGGATCGATCTGACCTCGCTCGGCGGGGACAGGTTCGACACCAGCGATCATCCGATGCGCGGTCGTTTGGGATGGCACGACGCCTCGACCTGTGTGCGCGGCCCGGCGGTGGGCGATGTGGTGGCGCACTTCGCCGCACGTTGGCGCGAGGTGACAGGCGAGCAGCTCGAGCAGACGCCGCCGCCGGCCCCCGCGGGCGACATCGAGCTTCAGGTGGTGCGGACCGTCCCCGAGGGGGTCTATGACTGCTTGCCCCGAGGTGACTTTCGGATCGTCGAGGCGTACACGCGCGCGCTGCGCTCGGCTCGCACGTTGGTCTACCTCGAGAGCCAGTTTCTGTGGTCGCCCCAGGTAGTTGACATCCTTGCGAGCAAGCTTCGTGAGTCGCCGAGCGACGAGTTCCGCGTGGTCGTATTGCTGCCGGCAAAGCCGAACAACGGCGCTGACACGACCCGCGGCCAGCTTGGTGTGCTGGCTGACGCCGACGACGGAAACGGTCGTTTCCTGGCTACGACGATCTCGGCTCGAAGTGGCGGACTTGGCGGCCCGCTGTACGTCCACGCCAAGGTTGGGGTCGTCGACGATGCCTGGCTCACCGTTGGCTCGGCCAACCTCAACGAGCACTCGTTCTTCAACGACACCGAGATGAACGTCGTGGCGTGTGACCCGAAGCTCGCGCGTGACACGCGCCTGCGGCTCTGGGCCGAGCATCTGGAGCGCTCGGTCGAGGAGGTCTCAGGCGAGCCAGCCTCAGTCATCGATGCGTTGTGGCGCCCGATCGCCGCCGAGCAGCTCGAGCGCCGACGCCGCGGCGAACCGCTGACCCATCGGCTGCGGGAGCTCCCCGGCGTGTCGCGCCGCTCGATGGCGCTCCTGGGACCCGTTGACAGTTTGCTGGTCGATGGCTGACTCCCAGCCGGAGCGGTTGCACCTGACCCGCACGGGTCAGCAGAGTGTCTCTTCGGGAAGTGGCTCAGGCCAGCGGGTGGGCCGCGTCGCGCACCACGATCGCTGAGGTCAGCCGGCGTCTTGCGTGATCCCAGCAGGTGCCTCGCGACTCGGGCGATTTGCGGCGAGAAGTTCTTCCGCGCGGGCGACCGCGGCGGTGCGCGTGGTGACGTCGAGGCGGCGGTAGATGCGCTCGAGGTGGTGGGCGACCGTGCGCTCGCTGATGGCCAGTGAGCGCGCGATCGTCTCGTTGGTTTGGCCCCGCTTGACGAGTTGGAGGACCTCGCTCTGGCGGCGAGTGAGGCCGAGCCTTTGTAGCTCAGAGACGTGGACCGGTTGGTTCGGGGCAGGCTCGATCAGGATCGCGGCCGGTCGTGCGCCGGCGGCGGGTACGTATGTCGCCCGGTGTGGCCCGGCGGGATGATTGATCCAGCGTCGTTGGTTCGGCGCGAGGCCGTGCAGCGCGTCATTCGCGACCTGGGCCGCGCCCGCCCAGTCCTCGAGTGCCCGGACTTGGGATATCCGCGTGCCCGCCGATGCGGAAAGCCAGCGTTCGGCGCGCTCGTCGGTCGGCTCGATGCGTGGGCCTGGGAGAACGAGCAGGATCGCCGCAGGTGCGGTTGATGCCTCCCCAAGCGCCGCGATCGTCGCTTCGATGCGTCGGCGTGCCTCGAGGTTCGCAATTGCTGCGGCAATGAACGGCCGGAGAGCGTCGAGCAGGCGAAGCTCGTCGTCATCGAAATCGCGTCCTCCTCGGCTGGCGGTGATGCCGATCAGCCGGTTTGACGCGCGCGGAGCGATCGCAATCTGGTGCTCGCTGCCGAGCGGGCCATAGACGAGGTCGTAGAGATCGAGACGGCGGAGCTGCCTCAGGTTGATGAGGTCAGACAGACGCGCCGCGTTGGGCGTTCGCGCGTGGTAGCGGAGGATCGGGTTCTGGTGTACATGGGCCGCGAATGCCGCGCCCAGCTCCTCGGTAAGGCTCTCCGGCGGGTCGACGATCGCCTCGGCGTGTCCCCGCTCAAGGTCGAGTTCGTTGTAGGCCGCGATCTCACAATCGATCAGACGGCGCACGTGTCCGAGTAACTGCGAGCGGAAGCGCTCGAAATCGGACAGTTCACTGATGTCGTGGGCGACCTCGAGTACCGCGTCAAGCTGTGCGGAACGCAGCCGGTCCATGTCGCCGGGCAACTATAGGCAGAATTTCCCATAGATTCGAGCACTACGCCGTCGTACGATCAGCTTCGGCTTGGACGAGACCTGGTATTCGGGGCGAGGATCGCGGGGCGTGTGGCGTCGAACGGGTGTGCGCTGCGCACTGATCGGCACGCTGTTGGCGATCGTGGGCTGCGTCGCGCCGGCCGCGGGCGCCGCGGCGACGCAACAGCTCGTGTACCACTCGAGGAACTCACCGGACGGGTTGTGGCGAATCAACCTCAACGGCACGGGCGCGGCCTCGTTCATCCCTGGCGCGACGTGGGCGGACTACACCGCGGACGGGAGCAAGCTCGTCTACCAAGTCGGCGGGGGAGCTCCCTGCAACACGCTGACGGGCATCGGCGAGATCGAGGTCGCCAACGCCGACGGGTCCAAGCCGGTGAACGTCGGGGCCGGCTGCCAGCCGGAGATCTCGCCCGACGGTACCAAGGTCCTGTTCATTGGCTTTCCGGCCGACGGGGGAAACTCGCTCACGGTCGTCAACGTCAGCAAACCGGGCAGCCCGAAACGGCTTCTCAGCCCTCTGACCAGCTGCATCCAACAGGTCGACGCCGCTTATCCGGACTATGCGAACGCTGAGGGGCTCAGCAGTTCGGGCGGTCTCGTATGCGGGTTCCCACAGATCGCCGACTGGGCGAGCAACACCGAGATCGTCTACGGACCGTTTGACGCGGGGGTGTGGAAGCTGCCGGCCAGCGGCGGCACCCCCGCCCCACTGATCACAACCAACGCGCACGGCGAGGAGGGCAGCGACTGGTTCCAGGGCCTGGCGGTCGACCCGACCGGCACGACGATCGCCGGACACGTGACGGAAAGCGCAGGATCGGGCCTCGCGACACTCCCAGTATCAGGCGGCGTCCCGAAGGTGATCCTCGCGGACCCCGGGGGGCAGTTTCAGGAGTCCTACGGCTACCCACATTGGTCACCGGACGGAAGCAAGCTCGCGCTCACACACTTCAACGCCGGTGGTTTTGGCGTCTCGCGGATCGCGCTGATGAACTCAACCGGCGGGAAAGCGACCGATATCAACTCCTCCGACAGCGAGGCATCGCTCGCCACCTTCGCTCCCTCACTTCTGGGCAAGGGCCAGATCGCAGGCACCGTCACGGACAGCAATGGCGCCGGTCTGCCGTCCGTGCAGGTCAACATCACCGGCAGCGACGAACAGGGCAGACCGGTCGACACACACGCGTTGACGAACAGCCACGGCAGCTACGACGTTACGCTCGCCGCTGGCAGCTACAAAATCGCGGCCGTCCAGCCAGCCGATCCCGCAAAGGGTCGCTACGTCCCGTCGTCCTGCTCCGGCACCATCTCCAACCAGTTGCTTGCGTGCCAGATCTCGCTCAGCGCGGGCGACCACGCGACGGCCGGGTTCAAGCTCACGAGCGATCTGAAGGTGACGCTCTTCGGACCGGACAGCGCGCGCTCGGGTCTCGCCGTGCACAGCATCCACTACAAGCAGGCTCCGCTCGATTTCCTCAGGCGCGACGGTGTGGGTGAGCTCGTCTGCGAATCGGGATGTCTGGACACCACCGTCCATGTCACCGACCCGCAGACTGGCGCGCCCGTCAAGGACGCGTTGGTCAACGCCTCGGTGGGCGAACTAAGCCAGGGAGTCCTGACCCTGCCCGACGGTCGCCTACTTCGGCCCCCGCCCCTGGGAGACGAGGTTCTATGCGCAGTCAAGGATCCGGACGTTGACAAATACTCCTGCGGCTCAGGCACCCACCTGACTGACCTGAAGACAAATGACGCCGGCGACGTCTTCCTGCGCTACTGGGCCCCGGGCGTGGCAGCCCCGGTAACGACGACACTCAAGGTCACGGTCAAGAAGCAGTGCACCGCGCAGGACTGCGCGGTGAAGCTCCTCGAGGCGAGCGCCGAGCCAAAGAGGCTTGCGATCGACCCGTATCTGGTCTACGACAAGACGAGCTTCCTCAACGGCACCGAGGATGACCTTCTGGCGGCGTGGGCCGATGGCGGGAACGCTTTTCACAGCCTCATCGAGAACCACGTCAAAGCGTTTGACACGGTCAAGCACGGGCTCGAGTTCCTCAAGGGTCTGGAGGTCGGCGCGAGGGATGCGGAGAAGGCGCTCCACCTCTTTGAGCGGGTCGATCCATGGGTCATCTTGCTCGACGTTGGGCTGAAGGTCGGCGAGCTGTCAGAAGCGGATGAGATGCTGGTGATGTTCCTCGAGAAGGTCGATCTCAGCCCGCTGGGGCTCGGTGCAGATCCATTTGAGACGACGGTATCCGGGGATCCGAACAGGAATTTCACCAGCGAGATTGTGTCCCGGAGCCAACAGCTCTTCCCCGAATTCCTACGGGTCGGCGGGGGGTTCTGGCAGGCCACGGCCGACACGCTGCGCCGCTATCAGAAGGCCGGGAATGAGTTCGTCAACGATGACTGGTCGGTACGAGCATCCGTATTCGAGGTGTCACACTGCGACGCCGAACGCGGACACTGTGGGCCTGGATACGCCAATGACCCCGGTAACCCCGACGTTGCGAATAGCGGCATTCAGCCCGAGCTGGTGTTCGAGCTGGTACTGATGCACGGTCACAGCGTGGCCGAGGTCAGAGGCTTCAAGATCGGCTATGACGCGAACGCTTGGACGAGGACGCAGCCCGACCTGAACGACGTGATCAAGGATTTCTAGCTTCGGGCCTTGTGCGGCCTGCGGCTTGAGCCCCGTCGCGGTCGGGCTCGAGCAGCCGGGGGTCGTGGTGCTGAGCCGGCGGCGGTCGTCGCATCCTGCCCCGGGGGTCTCGTTCGTTTCGAGTAGCTGAGCGGTTGATCGCGTTCGGCGGTCCGCGAGCGCTGACCGCAGATTCGTGGCGTAGGAGATAGCGTCTCGAGCATGGCTGACGAGAACACGAAGGACAACAAGACAGAGCACAAGCCCCCACCCGGAGCGGAGACGGCCGCGATCTGGGCGGCCGGTACGTCATCGATTGCCTACACGGCACGCGCCAACTGGACGGTCCTTCGCAAAAAGGAGAAGCCCTCAGCGGAGATCTTCTCGGTCTCCTACGTCGCGGACGCTGAGGGCGACCGGCCCGTGACGTTTGTCTTCAACGGAGGCCCGGGTGCATCTTCGGCATACCTGCACATGGGCGCTGTCGGGCCGCTGCGGGTGGCGTTCCCGGCCGACGGCACGCTCCCGCGCCTGCCGCCTCGGCTGGTCGCCAACGAGGACTCTTGGTTCGCCTTCACAGATCTCGTGTTCGTCGACCCCGTCGGCACTGGTTTCAGCCGCGTGATCGACGACGACAACAAGGACGGCGGGGATCAGAAGACGTCCGACGACAGCGGCGATGGCAAGGCGAAGGAGTACTTCGGTTACAAGCGTGATCTCGAATCGTTGTGCGAGTTCATGGGCCGCTGGCTTTCCGCCCAGGGGCGCTGGGGCTCGGCGGTGTTCATCGCTGGCGAGAGTTACGGCGGATACCGCGTCGGACGGCTGGTGCGGATGCTGCAGGAGAAGACGGGCATCGGGCTCAGCGGGGCCGTGCTCATCTCTCCGGCGCTCGAGTTCGAGTCGCTGGCGCCGAGCGACTACAACGTGCTGCCCTGGGTCGACGTGGTGCCGACGATGGCGATAAGCGCCTTGCACCACGGGCGCTCGCGGGCGTTCGCCGCGGGCACAGCGGTGGATGAGGTGCGGCGAGCGGCGGAGGACTTTGCCACCGGCGACTACGCGGCCTTCTTGACGCGTGGCGCGTCGATGCCGGCGACCGATCGCGACCGGATCCTCGGGCACCTCGCCGACCTGATCGGGCTCCCCGTCGACCGGGTCACGCGTGCCGAGGGGCGAATCGGCATCGAAGTGTTCGCGCGCGAGCTGCTCCGCGAGGAGCGGAAGGTGCTCGGCCTGTACGACGCAACGATCACGACGGCTGATCCGTTCCCCGACCGGGACACGTTCGACGGCCCCGACGCGACGCTTGCCGGCATCTCGCCTGCGTATACGACCGCGATCAATCGGCAGCTCCGGTCCGAGATTGGCGTGGACACCGATCGCGAGTACGTCGTGCTGAGCTACGAGGTCAACGAGTTGTGGCGCAACGACGATCCTGAGCACTTCTTCCTCCCGCCCGTCGGCGCCACTGACGACTTCCGCTACGGCATGGCGCTCAACCCGCACATGAAGGCCTTCATCCTGCACGGCCGGTACGACCTCGTGACGCCTTATTTCGCGAGCGATCGGCTGCGGAATCTGATGCGCCTCGACCCAGAGACGGCCAGCCGGTTGACGGTTCGCCATTTCGATGGCGGGCACATGTTCTACGCCTGGGAGCAGAGCAGGCGGGATTTCAGCGCCGCGATCGCGGCGTTCGTGGCCGACGCGACTCAGTAGTTCTTAGCTGCCGAGAGCCCACCGCGTGAGCTCCGGCGATGCCTAACATGGTTCGTGTGACCGTTCCGACGCCAGACGACATCGTCCGAGCCCTCCGGCGCGGTCCTGCGACACCCGACGCCCTGGCTGTCCGCTTGGGCGATGTAGATCGCGACGCGATGTGGTGGGCGGTCCACGAAGCAGTACAGATGGGCATCGTCTCCTCGACCGCGGATGTCGAATGCGGGCCCGACGGACTGTGCGGGGTCTCGGTCCCGACAGTGCTGTCGCTCGCGCGGTAGGCCCAGTTCTCGCGGGCGTTTGTCAGCTGCCTCGCCGACTCGCGGACCTCCTGTCCTCGCTCGACGCCGAGGTCCGTGTCGGTGCACCTGCGCAACCTCACGGCATTCCAAATCGTCGTCGTGGGTCGGAAGCACGGCCGGCGTCACGGTCGCACGGTGGGGTCGGGGGGTGGGAGAATCGGCTCGTGGATGCGGGACTGCGAGAGGTTCGCATCGTTACCTACCGCAGGTTCGTCGAGCTCGGTCGCGCCCCCTCGGCTGAGGAGGTCGCGAGCGCGGTGGACCGGTCGACGGCGCAGGTCAAGGCTGACTGGCGCGAGCTTCATCGCGCACATGCGCTGGTGCTGAATCCAGCCATGGACGAAATCCGGATGGCCAACCCTTTCTCAGCCGTGCCGACCGCATACCGCGTCCAGGCCGCCGGGCGGTGGTGGTACGGCAACTGCGCGTGGGACGCGCTCGGGATTTGCGCAGCATTGGGCACGGATGGCAGCATCGAGACTTCCTGCGCGGATTGCGGCGAGGCGATCGCGCTCGAGATACGCGGCCGGCGGCCCGATGACGAGCGGCTCCTGTTCCACTGCCTGGTGCCCGCGGCGCATTGGTGGGACGACATCGTCTTCACCTGAAGCACGATGAATCTCTTCCGGTCGGAAGAGCACATCGACCGCTGGCTCGGCGGGCGCGCCCCGGGAGCGACGATCACGGTCGCGAAACTGAGCGAACTCGCGCACTCATGGTGGGGCGACCGACTCGCGGCAGACTGGCAACCTCATACCCGCGAGCAGAACCAGGCGATCCTCGGCGAACTTGGCCTGACCGGCGACTTTTGGCGCCTTCCCTAGCCCGTCACCGCGCCCGCGGCCAAGGTCACCGGGTCACCGCTCGCGAACGCTCGGAGTGCGTAACCTCAGGCCGGTGCAGCGCTTCGACTTCCGCTTTGCGCCCGTCTACCGCCTCGCGGCGCGACCATTTGGCATCACACCTGAGCGTGCCTGGGTGCAGATCGATGGGGAGCACCTACTCGCCAGCTACGGCCCGTGGCGGCTGCGCACGACGCTGGCCAACATCAGCCAGGTGGCGATCACCGGCCCGTACCGGTTCTACCGGACCGCTGGACCGGCGCGGCTGGGGGTCACCGACGGCGGGCTGACGTTCGCGAGCAACGGAGAGCAGGGCGTCCTACTCTCGTTCCGCAAGCGCGTACCGGCGATTGATCCGCTCAGGCTGATCCGGCACCCCGAATTGACAGTGACGGTCGCGGACACGCACGGCCTGGCCAGCGCACTCGGCACTGGCCGGTAGCCGCCGACGGTTTCACCGCGAGCCGGTGACGATCGTGAACGTCAGCCGCGCGAATGTCGAGCCAATGCCCGGCGTATTCGCGGTGATGACGGCCGTGTACTTGCCCGGCTTCAGCTTCTTGGAGTCCGAAACACGACCCTGGAACCCAACTCTGTTGAGGCCCCCGTGTCCGGCGAAGCTGAACGAGCCCCGGGTCGCTCTCAGCGCGCATTTGTGGTTGTGAGCGTTGCGTCTGGTCCTTGCCACGCAGTGGCCATGCACGCTGCGGCCCGTCACTGGCTGTGTGAAGTCGAAGCGTACACTCGCTGGGCGGCCGAGCTCGAAGGCGAAAGTTGTCCCGACCGGACGCTGCGTCTTGCTGAAAGTGGCAAGCTTGGGGTCAGCTGGCTCGCGCCAACGCTTCTGCGACTCGGTGGCGTTCGAGATACCCACCACGGCGGTGGTCGTTCTCGCCGAGTTATTTGCCAGATTCGGATCGCCCGCACCGCTCACGTTGTGCGCTGCTGTCACGAGTGGCACGCTGCCGACGGTGGCTGTGTTGGTCCTGAGTCCTACGCGGGTCATCCTTACAACGAGCCTGACGGTCGCCGTGGCGCCCCTCGCAAGCGTTCCGACGTTGCAGCTCACGGTCGAGCTAGCGACGCATGATCCGGTGCGAGCTGTCGCAGACACGACACTCGCGCCCGACGTAAGCACGTCGGTGACCGCGACGTTCGGAACCGCGTCGGGACCATTGTTCCTCGCCGTCAGCGTGTAGATCACGTTGCGGTCGTGCAGCACGGTACTCGCGCTGGCCGCTCCGGTGATCGCCAGGTCGGCCTTCGGGCAACCCTGCACCGAACCGGGCACCCCGGGGCATTTATCCTGTGTCTCATCGCCCCAGCCGTCGTGATCGGCGTCGGGCTCGACTGTTGCGCTGACGTTGTACGCCTCACCAGAGGAGCTCTCGGCAGTTCCCGTGAACGTCGTGTTAGGCGGAGGATCATCGCTCGGGACGTAGACGTCCGCATTCCCTGCGGTGTGGGTACTCACCACGCAGTCGTTGCCATCGACCGTGAAGAGACCGAGTAGATCCCCGGCTTTCACGGGAATGCGGACCAGGAACGTGTTCAGAGAACTGGGTGTCATCGTCTCAACCGCGCCCTCGCCGACGACGAAGAACTGGCCCTCCGTTCCGGTCCGACGCGCCACAATCAACCTGTCCTGCTCGCCTGGGGTACTCCCCGCAAGGAAGCTCCAGGAGGAGATCACGCCGCCGCCGGGCGGCACGGCGTAGCTCGGAACGCCCGGACCGGTCGCAGTCTGGACGAACGTGTTCCCGGCTCCGCAGGTCCCGGCCCCGCCAGCGCCGTTCTGCCCGATAGTCGTAGCAGCTGATGCCGAGCCGGCCGTCAGCAACAGAAGACATCCCGAAAGCCCGGCGGCGAGCAGCACACGCCGCTGCCTAATCACCTGATCACGCACGCTCATGACCCTCCCGCGACGCCGCGATCCACGCGTCGCCACCAGTCGCATCGACATCCAGCCCCGGGCGGAAACCTTACAAGATGTCGTCAGACGCCGAGCCGCACACTCGGAGACCACCGAGTCGTGGGATAAGCACGAATCGGGCCGGACTGGCCGGACGAGCCGGATCAGGTCATAACCCGAAGGTCGCGAGTTCGAATCCCGCCCCCGCTAGCTTAGATCCGCTGGAGATCGAAGCCTCCGAGAGATGGGGGGGGATCGTTGGGTAAGGCCTGCACCGCGTTTGACTCGGTTTGATCCGGCCGCTGTGTACCGGAAAGCATTACAATTTTGTACCTACTACCGGTACTAATCTGCGAGCGGCGACGCGCGTCGTAGCCACTCTGCGAATAGCGGGTCGACGATGTACCAGACTCCGTCGCGGTCGTCGATCAAGCCGCGCCGCCTCAGGCGCTCAAGCGTCGGTCGTACCCGTGACGCGCTTGAGAAGCCATATCGCGCGACCAGTGGGCGACTGGTCACATTCTCGCCCCCCCGATCGGCCAGCATCTGGAGGGCGCGAACCTCATTGACCTCCGCCTCGTCGCCGCTCATCAGAACGTTCAGCACCGCGCTGAACTCCGAGCGCTCGATCGTGCGGACGAGCCGGTCATGCCCCGCGGTGGCAGTTTCGAGCGTCACCGGTCGGCCGGCGGGTGTATTGGCCCAACATTCCCACGCGAGCTGCTGCGTGCTCCGAGGGTGCGCTTGGGTTGCGTTGAGGAGGTAGTTGAGCGCGTCTTCGTTGGCCGGCTTGCCGGTCGACTCGAACTGGAAGTCGAGGTATTCGAGGAACTCCGGCCGGCTGATCGCCGGCAGCTGCATCTCGAGTGCCTCCCCGAAGATCGGCTGGTCTGAGCTTTCGAGCATCATCTGCAGCGCGTTGCGGATCGAACCGGTAAACAGAAGCGAAACATGGTTCGCGCCGGAGCTCATGAGAGCGGAGCGGATGATCGCGAGCGGCTGGCCCGGACAATGCCGCAGCCGTTGAAACTCATCGAAGATCACTACCAGGTGGTCCGATAGCGCCCGGAGCGTGACCAGCTGCGCATGCAGCGTTTCCCCGCTCTCAGCGGGCGTGGAGCCGCTGGAGCGGACCGTCCCCTTGATCACCTTGATGTCGAAGCCGATCTCCTTCTCCAAGGCTGCGACGTGGCGCTGCGCAGCGCGCCGAACGTGCTTGATCGGGTGGCTGACCATTGCGTCGTGAACGCAACCGATGAACCCAGCGAGACTGACGACCCGCTGAAGGTTGATCTTCACCACATCAAATGGCGGAGCATCGGGTCCGTGCTCCTTCGCGAGCTCAGGCGCCAGCTGATTCGTGAACGTCGTCTTGCCGGTATCCCGAGGCCCGAACAATGCGACGTTCGTCTGACCCTTAAGCGTGAGCGCGATCTGGTTCGCGAACGCGTCCATCCCGACGATCTTGGATGGATCGTCTAGTGGCCGGTCCCAGACAAAGGGATTGAGTGCGGTAGTCATGAACGTGTATTGTACCGATGCCCGGTACAAAACTGTAGCTAGTAGCGGTACAAATTCTGAGACGGTGCCGCGCACCTTCGATAAGCCGTCCGAAGGCATCGCGCTCGTGCCGATGCGGACGATCGGCTTGCGCGCTACGGTGCCGACTCGAGTGATGGCACGTCTCGTTGGGATCAACCACATAGCGCTTGAGGTGGGCGACGTCGAGGAAGCACTGGCGTGGTACGGGAGCGTGTTCGAGTTGGAGATACGCGCGCGCCATGGCAACCGGATGGCGTTCATCGACCTGGGCGACCAGTTCATCGCGCTGGCCGCCGGTCGCATGCAGCCGCCGGATGGCTCGCGGCACTTCGGCCTCGTGGTCGACGACAAGGAGGCCGTGCGCGAAGCGCTGCGAGAACAAGGCGTTACGGTGCAAGCGGGCGGGTCGCTTGACTTCCGTGACCCTTGGGGGAACCACGTCCAGGTCGTCGACTACCGAGAGATCCAGTTCACCAAGACGCCGGCGATCCTCCGCGCGATGAAGCTCGAGGCGCTCAGCAAGAGCGAGCAGGCGCTTGCCGAACTCCGGGCCAAGGGGCTCGGGGCGGACTGACTGGCACGCGCCTTCGCTCCTGAGCCGGGCTCAGAGCGAGTAGCTCTGAGCTGGGCTTTGTGGGCTGCGGGGAGCGCGGTCTCGACAGTAGAACGCCCGTCGACCCGGACGCGGCTGGTCGCTGATACCGCGCGACCTCAAGAGCCGAGCGGTTTCGGCGCCTGACGCAAACGCAGCGATAGCCTCACAACGTCCAGGAACATCGGCACCGCGGCGATCGCGACCTTCATGTGCGAGCGGCGGTCGTGGACGTAGGTGACGGGGACCTCGACGACGTTCAAGCCGGCGAGTCGTGCGCGCATCAGCAGTTCGACATCGTAGGCCCAACCGCGACAGGTTTGGGCCGCGAGAAGTTCTCGCGCGGCCGCGGTCCCCAGCAGCTTGAAGCCACATTGCGTGTCGCCGAAGCTGAGCCCCGTCAACGTCCGAACCGTGAGGTTGAAGGCGCGGCCAAGGTGCTTGCGGTAGGCGGGAGCGTCCTTGATCACCGAGCCGGCGAGCACGCGCGAGCCGATGGCGATGTCGGCTCCGTCGTGGATTGCTCTCGCGAGACGGCTCAGATCGGCCAGCGGCGTCGAGAGGTCGAGGTCCGTCAGCAGCACGTAGTCGCCGCGAGCGACGCGTACTCCAGCGGCGATGGCTGCGCCCTTTCCTTTGCGGTTGCCGCTCACGAGACGCAGGAAGGAACGGACGGCGGCGGCCTCTCGCACCAGCTCAGGAGTGTTGTCGCTGCTGCCGTCGTCAGCGATCACCGCCTCCAGGAAGGTGAACCCCGAGCATGCAGCGATCGATTCTGCGCTGTTCGCCAGCTCCTCGATCAGCCCCGGCAGTCGCTGCTCCTCGTTGAAGGCAGGGATCACGATCGACAGGGTGGGAGCCCGTGCCGCCATGCTCATCGCGCTCGCTCGAGGCCACAGGTGAGTTCTCGCTCGGATGCCATTTGTCGAATCAGCACGTCGATCAGTCGCGGCGACCGCTTCGCGGAGCGACATCCGGCCGAGAACAAGACTATGCCGCCCACGTGCACGACGCCCACCGACGGCGGGTCGCCGCCCGAGCTGCCATCGGCTAGCGTGCCCGAATCTCGCAAGTCATGTGCAGCCTCCCGTCCCCGGACGAGCAGTTCCGTCCATGAGCGGCGGTCAGTACATGCTGGGTGTCGCGCTGTTCGGGGTCACCGTGGGATCGCTGGTTGTCACAGCGCGGCTGGTTCGACGCATGATCGTGCCGGCGTGGTCAGGAGCCCCCGCTCGTCTGGCCGAAGCCGTGATCGGGGTCACAGCCCTGGTGGTCGTGTCTGAACTGCTCGGAACAGTGGGGTTGCTGATGCGGTGGTGGCTGGTCGCGGCGTGTGCCGGGATCGCAGTTGGGACGTTCGCAGTTGTTCGAAGGCGAGTCGCGGCGCGCGGTGAATCAGTTGGCGCGGCCGGCGCGGACCTTGCCGCCCCGTCCCCGGGCGTTCTACCTGTCGCGGCCGCCACGCTCGCGGTCGTGCTGACGCTCGTTCCATGGAAGGACGGGACGCTTGCCGCTCTTCATCACGGAATGGGTGAGTACGACACGCTCGCGTACCACATGCCGTTCGCGGCCCGGTTCGCGCAGGACGCATCCGTGACCGGGATCCCGTACGTGTGGAGTGACCCGGTTTCGTTCTATCCGGCCAACAGCGAGCTGATCCACGCGGTCGGGATCGTGCTACTCGGTCGCGATCTGCTCTCGCCCGTGCTGAACCTAGGCTGGCTCGCGCTGGCTTTGCTGGCTGGCTGGTGCATCGGGCGTCCTCGCGGAATCGGGCCCGCGACGATGTCTGCGACGGCGCTTGTCGCGTCCGTGAATGTGATGGTGAATTCCCAGGCAGGCTCGGCGAAGAACGACATCGTCGGGCTCGCGTTGCTGCTCGCAGCCGTTGCGTTCGTCCTCACCGCGCCGCGGCTCCGCAGCGCGCAGATTCTTGCCGCGCTGGCGGCCGGACTCGCGATCGGAACCCGGTTGAGCCTCTGGGGCCCGATCCTCGCACTCGCTGTGGTGGCGATCATCGGAGCCGGGCGTGGGCGTCGACGCGCGACGGCGGGATGGTGGATTGTGGGGGGCGTTGTCGGAGGCGGCTTCTGGTACGCCCGCAACCTAGTCGCCACTGGAAACCCGCTGCCATGGTTCGGACTGAAGCTCGACGGACTGCTGAACCTCCAGTCCACCGGTCCGCCACCGTCTGGCACGACGTCAGTCGCGAACTACGTCACCGATCCCGCCTTCATCAAGGCGCATCTCGTCCCGCAGCTCGCGTCTGCGTTCGGTGGACGCTGGTGGCTCGTGCTCGGACTGGCCGCCGTTGGAATCGGCGTGGGGTTGTTTGCCAGGGCAGCGGTGATGGTCCGCCCGCTGGCGTTCGTCGCGCTTGTCGGCGCGGTTGCGTACGTGTTGACGCCTACAACGGCCTCCGGCCCGGACGCGCGCTATTTCGGGTTCAACACGCGCTATGCGGTCCCGGCGATCGCGCTTGGCGTGATCGTCCTGGTGCTCGCGCTGTCGCGGCTCGGAGTCAAGCCGCTTGTCTTGGTGCTGGCGATGCTCCTCGCGGTGGTCCTCGTGGTCCCGTTTCACGTACGGGCGGCCGTGCTGGTCGCGGTTGTGGTGGTGGCGGGCACAACTGCTGTAGTGGTCTATGGCGGGCGGGTAGCGCCTCGTCGCGCGCGTGGAATCGGCTTCGTTCTGCTGGCGCTGGCGATCGTCGGGGTGGGATGGCGTGAGCAGCGCACCTATTTCCACGACCGCTATCGCGGCGCGACGCTAGGCGAGCCGATCGAACCGATCTACGCGGCGCTTGCAGGCGTCAGTCACGCGAGGATCGCGTCCGCCGGTTTCTACGAGACCTACCCGCTGTACGGAGTCGCCTTGACGAACCGTGTCGACTACCCGTCGAGCCGATCGGGAGGCGCGCGGTTCACGCTTCCCTCGGATTGCTCGACGTGGTTGCGCGCGCTGAGCCGGGGTCATTACGACTACGTCGTGACCGCGCTGCAAGGTCGCGGCGAACCGCAAGCGGCCGTTTGGACCAGCCGCTACCCCGGTGCTCACGAGCTGCTCGCGGCGCCGCCCGGCTTCGTACGCCACGGCTCCCGGTGGCGCTGGGAGCTGTTCCGGTTGACCCCAGCGGCCAGTGTCAACACAGAAGCGGCCTGCAGGGGGAGCTAGGTCCGCCCACTCCTATGCGCCAGAGTTCTGGCCATACTCCCGCGTTGACACCTCGCTGGTACGCCAATAGGGTGGCCGTGGATGGGGGCTGGGAACCTCGGTATCGGTGTCTCGCTACAGATCAGCGTCGCGCCTGGGGATGCGCGACATGCGCGCGAGATCCTGCGCCACCAACTCCGCCAGTGGGCTGGGCAGGTTGACGAGGTGCTCTTCACGCTGGACCTCGGGCCCGACCACACCAGGGCGGGCGGCCGGAGTGCACGCCGCAATGCGACCGGCCCCGCCACCGAGGCAAGCGAGCTGGAGAGAGCCCTCGCCGGCCTGTGCGAGGAGCATCCGCATGCGCGGGCCAACCGCGTCGACTACTCGGCCGAGGCGATCGAAGAAGTGAGCCAACGCTTCTTCTCTGGCCAGCCGATCGCAACTCGTGACTGTTACGGCAAGGTCGTCTACTCCTACTTCTATGGTCTCTACAGCGCTCGCCATCGTTACGTCTTTCACATGGACTCCGACATGCTGTTCGGCGGCGGAAGCCAGACCTGGATTGCTGAGGCCAAGCAGCTGCTCGACGCCCAGGAGGGAATATTCAGCTGCAGTCCGCTACCTGGGCCGCCGAGCGACCGGCCGTTCGGTGCCCGCGTGGCGGCAGGTCACGCGGGGTCGTGGAGGGGGCGGTCGGGCAAGGCTGCTGCCGTTCCGTACACGAATCCGGCGGTACGTGGTCCGGCGTACCGCGTCGCTCGCGTCAGCACTCGCGACTTCATGATCGATCGCGCTCGGTTGGACACCGGCGCGATCAGTCTTCGTCGAGAAACGCCCACACCGCGGATGCTGATCGGTGCGACGGCGAAGAGAGCGATCCTGCGCGGCGACCCACGGGCGGTGCCGGCGGAGGCGACGCTGACGCGAGCGATGCGCGAGCACGACCTCGCCCGCGTCGATTTTCTCGGGGCTGCGCCAGGGATGTGGTCGATCCACCCGGCGTCTCGGTCGCAACGCTTCCACGAGATGCTCCCGTCCCTGATCGCGCGGATCGAACGGGGCGAGGTGACCGAGGCCCAGCGTGGTGACTATGACCTCAGCGACTCGATGCTCGGATCAAGGCGGGCATCGGCTCGGTGAGCCCGTCCCCGTCGGTCGAAACGGATGACGGTGCAGGCGTATCCGCTACGGCGGGCTCACGCCCTGATGTGACCGTGCTCGTACCGGTTCGCAACGAGAGCAAGCACATCCGTGCGGCGGTCGAGTCGATGCGGGCACAGCGGTTCGATGGACAGGTCGAGTTTCTGCTGCTCGAGGGAGGCTCGACCGACTCGACCTCAGAACACCTCGAACGTAGCGTCGCCGAGGATCCTCGGTTTCGCATCATCTCCCGTCCCGGGACCAATGTGCCGGAACGCCTGAACCTCGGCCTGCGCGAAGCTCGCGGCGAGTTGATCGCCAGGATGGACGCCCATGCGGTTTTTCCCCCGGACTACCTCCAAGTCGGTGCGCGGCGCCTGGCTCGAGGCGATATCGCCTCCGCCAGCGGTCCCCAGATCGCCCAAGGTGGCGGAGTGTGGTCCGATCGGGTCGCGCTGGCGCTGAAATCGCCGCTCGGACGCGGGGGCGCCGCCTTCCGCCGGCTCAGCTGCGCCGAGATCGCCGTCGACAGCGGCTACTGCGGTATCTGGAAGCGCACCCTCCTGCTGGGGCACGGGGGCTGGAGCGAGGAGGCCGCTCACGCCGAGGACACCGAGCTCGCGGTCAGGGTCAGGGCGGCTGGTGGCTCGATCGTCTGTTTACCTGAGATGGCGGCGCGCTATCAGCCGCGTGACAGCCTGTGGGGACTGGCGCGCCAATACGGTCACTACGCATACCGCCGTGCCTGGATCGCGCGACGTCATCCGTCGGCCCTACGGCGCTCGCAACTGCTTCCACCGGCGGTGCTGTTGCTGATCCTCGCCGCTGCCACGGCACCGCGCCGGCCTCGTCGCTTGGCCCGCGCCGGCACCGCGCTCTACGGTCTTGCGCTCGTCGGCGAGGGTGTGAGGGTCGGCAAGGGACAGCCAGTCACCGACGTCGTTGGCGTGGCAACCGTGCTCGCAGTGATGCACCTTGCCTGGGGAACCGGGTTCGTGTTTGGCTGCGCGCGAAACGGGATCCCCTACGCGGCGCTGGCCGCCCAGATTTCACCCGCCCGCACGGTCGGGCGCTAACGCGCTGAGCCCCGCCCGCTAGGCAACCTCACCCGCGTCCGGCCAGGACCGCCCTGAGCGTCAGCCACACGATCAGGGCATCGAGCCGGAGGCTGCTGTGCTTTATGTAATAGAGGTCTCGCTGCAGTTTCGCTCGTGCTGCTTCCGTCGAGGCCCCATAGCCAAGCGTCACCTGTGCCCAGCCGGTCATTCCGGGCCGGATGCAATGCCGCACGTCGTAATGAGGGAGCTCGCGTGCCAGTCGCTCGACAATCGGGACCTGCTCGGGCCGGGGGCCGATCAGCGCCAGGTCTCCGCGCAGCACGTTCCAGAGCTGGGGCAACTCGTCGACACGGAACCGGCGCAGTTGGCGACCCACTGGAGTAACGCGGTGCGCCTCGGTCGGCGCCCACGCCCCCGATCCGTCACCGCTTGTGTCGGCCTCGTCGCGTTCGGTCATCGTCCGGAGCTTGAGCAGCGTGAACGGCACTCCACCCTTACCGATCCGGCGCTGGCGGTAGAGGACGGGCCCTCGGCTGGTCAGCTTGACTGCTGCCGCGGCCAGCGCGGTCAACGGCGCCGCGAGGATCAGGAGTACGACCGCGATGCAGACCTCGACGCCGCGGCGCACGGCCACGTAGGTGGGACGGGAAGCGGCACGGGAGCTCGGCATCGCGACAGCCTGCGAAGTGGCGGCTAGAGGAACCTTCTTGAATTCCTGTTCGTAGTAGGCGATCAGGCCACAGATCCTCACTCCCGGAGAGTCGGAGCCGATGCCGGCAGGACCGAGGACCGCGAGCGTCTCGTCGTCGAGCACGAGCACGGTCGCATGCGCCGTGCACGCGCTGTTCACCAGGGAATGCAACTCGAGCGATCCAGGACCCGGGATCGGCGAAGTGACCCCGACGAGGAGGCGATCGTCGTGGCGGATGAGCTCACGGCGGAGCTCAGCCAGACGATCGGCCGAGCCGGCGAAGTAGACGCGACGGAATCCCCGCCTGCGCCGCATCTCGAGGCCCCGGAAAATTCCCGCCGCCGCCAATGTCACCGTCGAGCATCCGACCGTCAACGCCGCCATCAGCGGTAGCCGCCCGCGGTGATCGATCGCGCCGGCGCCGATCATCAGGCCCGTGGCCAGTACAGCGGGAGGGATCGCAGCGACCGCATGGCCAAGGCGCCCCCGCGTGTCAGTGGCGAAGCCGAGGGCCTCGAACAGGGCTCGAGCGCCGATCGCACCAAGCAGCGCCGCGGTCAGCAGCAGCGCCCAATCGGTCCCGGGCGTCTCGCCGGCGACACTCGGCACATATAGACCGGCGACCAGCAGCAACATCAGCGACCACGAAGCCAGCCGACCCACGGGCCAGCTCGAGGTTTGGTCAAGAGGTCGCTCCCACGTCTCAAGTGGGCTCGGCTGCACCGCGTCAAGCGACGGCGGCTCGGGTGCGGTTGCGATCTCACTCGCGCTCATCAGCCACCTCCGGTCGCGGCGAGCCGGGCGAGCTGTCGAAGCCCGCGATCGCGAGGATTCAGCGCCAACGCGCGCATGTACTCCGCGGCCGCCAGGCGGCTGTCCCCGCGCCGGGAGGCCAGGTCGCCGAGCAAGGCTGGGGGTACGTAGTTGTGCGGCTCCTGGACCGCGGCCGCCAGCAGCACTGCGCGGGCGTTGTCGTAGTTGTCCTCTCGGCTGTAGGCGGCGGCCATTGCGTAGAAGGTCGAAAGCGAATATGGGTCGAGCTCGTGGCTGCGCTCGAGCTGCGAAAGAGCCGCAGCGGGATGTCGTTCGATCTGGCTGGTCCCGGACGCCGCGTAGCGACTGGCGACGTACTGCCGTCCGACGCTGGCTGCCAACACCGCGATGATCCCGAGCGAAACCAGCACGCCCACCCAGGCACCAGACCGGGGGCGAGGGCGGACCGGGCTTGTGCTCCGGCCGCTGCCGGGGCTGGGCAGCACCAATAGCGCGGCCGCGAGCATCGCCATCCCCGTGAGTCCCGGTATGTCGTAGAGCCAATCGACGCTGGTCCCGACGAGCCAGGCAGTGAACGTTCCCAGCGCAGCCACCCTGACAAACCGGTCCTCGGCGGCCAACGTCCGGCGCCCGACGCAGCCGCAACCGAGAATCGTTCCGATGAACAGGAGCAGTGCCAGAACTCCACCGATGCCGAGCTCGGCGGCCATCTGCAGCTCGAGGCTGTGAGGCTGGATCACATACTCCGGATTGCGGCGCAGGAGGTAGTACCTCGCGTCATAGTTGCCTGCGCCAAGGCCGCCCAGAGGGTGCTCAGAGAACTCGCTCAGCGCAACGCGCCAGAGGTCGTAGCGGTAGCCGCTGGCGTCCAGAAACCGGGTCTGCGCCGTCTGGTTGACACGCAACGACGTAAACGTCCTGTACTCGTTGGCAATGCGGGGGGCAGCCAGGATGACCCCGATCGTCAACACGGCACAGACGCCGACGAGTGCGATCCAGCCGGCTCGGCGCCAGGCGACAGCGGCGCGTTCGGTCTGTCGGCGACGGTTTCGCTGCACCAACGCTCCGCCGAGGATCCTCACCGCCGCCGTGCCAAGCGCTGCCAGGATCATCGCCAGGGCGCCGTCACGGAGCACTGCGTGAGAGGGCGGGAGCGCGCGCTGCGCGATGCCGGCCGCCGAGTAGACATGCAACGTCCACGGCGCGGCCGCCGCCACGGCTCCGGCAATCAGTGCAAGGTTGACGGTCCTCGTCACACGTCCGGGGGCGGCGAGCAGCACGAGCATGATCGCCGCCAGCGCGGCCGGGATCACAGCACGAGACTGTGTCAGGACCGCGGTGCTGGCGATCACTGCGGCGGCGGCCAGGGATAGGCCCTGCGCAAGGCGATGCCTCGTCGTCTCCGCCCACGCCAGCCATGGCCACAGCCCCATCACGAGCAGGCCGGCGGTCCCGTTGACGTAACCGATCGGCGAGTTCAGACGCCGGCCAAAGAAGTCTTGGCCCGCGGTACCGAGGAGCGCGTTCGCGCAGAACCAGAGACTCACGGCCAGTGCGCTCGCCCCGATGATGAGCATCACGGTTCGGGCGGCGCGCTTCGTGCGCACCGTCAGCAGCGCCAGCACAAACAGCGCGCAGTAGAACGCCAGGCGGCTGGTGTCGGTCCAAGCTGCGTCCTTGGCTTCGGCCCAAAACGTCGAGGCCGCACTCAGGGCGAGCAGTCCGGCCAGCGCCACGATCGCGATCACGCCCGCGCGCGTCAGCCGCACCCGAACCCGCGAGACAGCGACGAGGGCACACAGGGACAGTGCGCCCAGCTCGAGGGGGGCCCACACGGAGAAGTCGAAATAGCCATGCGCCAACGGCGACGCGGCCAGAACGAGCGCGAGGACAAGCACGATCCAGCCAAGATCACGCCCCCGACCTATGTGTCGAGCATCCGCGGGCGCGCACGACTCGGGCGGGCTCGAAGGGTGTGAGCGCGGAGCGAGACGGCTATCCGAGGACCCGGTCACGGTCTGGGCTGAAGCCGCCACCCCCCGTGCCACCCCGATGCCCCAACTCACGCGTTGCGCCCCAACCGCGGCGGGGCCAGCCTGATCGCGGCGAGCAGCGACCAGCCCAAGAACCCGGCAAGCAGCACGGCCGCCGCGGCCGCCAGCATCCAGGCGATCCCGGCATCACCATGAGCGGAGATCGCTGACGGAGCCGTGGGCCGCAGGCGATTCGGGACGGCCGGACCTGAGCCCGGGGCAGGGCGACGGGTTCCGCCGGCGCGCCGACGTGCGGCTTTCCGCGGCGTGCGGAGGGTGCCTGTGGCCGTCCCCGCGGCCGTGCCGGCTGCTGTGGCCGTCCCCGCTGCAGCCGCGGTACTCCCGGGACCGCCGGCCGTCGGCGGCCGGGTGATGCCGGCCCCGAACAGCGAGTGGCCGCCGCCGACGCCGCGAGCCTGCGTGAGCGGGATCGCGTATTCCTTGCCCGCGGGGCTGCCTGGATCGACGTGAAGACCGGGTACCGCCGGCGGTGTCCGCGCGCGCGCCGCCGCCGGAGCCGACACAACTGCCGTTCCTAGCAGGGCGAGCGCAAGCGCAACGACTACGTGCGCGCGCCGAACCGGCACGTGGGCGACCCGACTCCCTCGCCCTCTCGACCCCGTCCGCTCCGTCTTCACCATCCCCCTCGATTGTCCGGAGTCTCGACCTGCCGGCCACTCCGCCACGCGCACTCGACGTTATATCCGCTGGCGCACCCGGTTGCCAGGTTTTTCGGCGGTCGGAAGGCTGAATACCCGAGCGTGAAACGCACGCAGCAGCGGTCGCTCGATCAGGCCGTACAACCACATGCCGGCCGCGACGGTGATCGCGAAGACCAAGAGCAGGGCGGCGATGTGCGGCACGAGCGGGCTGGTGTCAACGTGCTCGAGGACCAAGCCGATGACGGCCAGAATCGGGACGTGCCACAGGTAGATCGAGTAGGAACCGTCGCCAGTCCGCTCGAGCCACCGCGGGACGCTCACAACGCGACGCAATTCGAGGCCGACCAGGGCATACAGCGCAATCGCCATCGGCCCGCCAACGAGCCCGACCTGGAACCACTGCGACGGGAAAGTCACCGGATCGGTGGCCATCAGATACGCGAGCACAGCGGCCAGCGCCGAAACGGAAAGCGCCAGCAACAACCGCGGCCTGACAACGACGCGGTGAACCACGAGAAAGCCGATCAGGCAGCCGAAAACGAACTCGAGATTGGTCAGGTTCGTAGCCACATACAGATATGGATTCCGCGTCGGCGCAAACGCGGCGTGAAGAAGGATCGTCGCCGCCGCCCAGCCGCCGAGGATCCAGGGCAGCCGCCGGCGAGCGAACAGCATCGCGACGGTGAAGATCACGTAGAAGTAGAGCTCGTACACGAGCGTCCAACCAACTGCCAGTAAGGGGTCGCCCGGCTGTGGAAGGAGAACGAGGGACGGCACGATCTCGGGGCGATGTAGATCGTGGGAATTCACCAACCCCGGCCGGATCAGGAAGACGATCAGAATCAACCCGGAGACGATCAGGTAGAGCGGATAAATGCGCGTCACGCGACGGAACGCGAACGCTCGCCACGCGCCGGTTGTTCCGAACAGCGGCCAAGCACTAGCCGTGATCATCACGCCGCTGATGATGAAAAACAGATCGATGCTGATGATCGTCGGGTAGTGCATCCAGCGCGTCAGGCGCTCCCCGCTGAGGTAGCGAGCCTCGAATCCGTGCGGCGCGCTCATGTGCACCCAGACCACGAGTAACACAGCGGTGCCACGGAGCGCCTGTACCGAATGAAGCTTCGCCGACCGCCCAGCGGGCTCCGTCGACACGCCGCTCACTGGGTCTGGACCGACGGTGGCAGATCGGCGACAGACTCCGAGCACAGCGTCTCGAAGACGCGGGCGACCTGGGGCCAGGAGTACTGATCGAATACCAACTCGCGGCCCGTCTGGCCCAGTCTGAGCCGACGCCCACGGTCGCGCAGGAGGGCGAGGACAGCTTCGGCGAACCTCTGCGGCTCGTCGGCGATCACGAGGTGCTCCCCGGAACTCAGCGGCAGCCCCTCGGCGCCGACACTGGTCGACACCACCGCCTTTCCCATAGCCAAGCCTTCGAAGATCTTGAGCCGGGTGCCGCCGCCGATGCGCAGCGGCACCACGAGGACGGCCGCCTCCTCGAGGAACGGCCTGACATCGACGACGGTCCCGGTCACGCGCACGCCGGCCAGCTCCGCCGCCGCGCGCAACCGCGCCGAAGGGTTGCGTCCGACGATCGCCGCCGTGAGCTCCGGAAGCTCGAGTCGGATCAGCGGGAGGATCGAGCCGATCAGGTGCAGCGCGGCGTCCTCGTTCGGATACCAGTCCATCGAACCAATGAAGGCAATGCTGTGCTCATGCGGCTCGACGCCGTTGCCGCGAAAGTAGTCGGTGTCGACGCCGGTCGGCATCGAGCGCACCCTGGCGCCGGGAGCCAAACGCTGAAGCTCGTCCCGATCGGCTTCGGAAACGGCGACGGTCAGACTTGCCGATGCGACGGCTTGCCGCTCAAAACGCCGGAGCTTGCGCCACTCGAGCTCGAGCGCGGGCCGTTGCCAACCGGCGGCGTTGTCAGCCAATCGTCTCCAGATCATGTGCTCGACGTTGTGCTCGAACAGCATCACCGGGACGTCGTTCTCGGAGAGTAGATTCGGTACCGCCGAGAGAAAGTCGGCCACGCACAGGTCGTAGCTCTCGGACGCGAGGAGGTGTGTGGCAGTCTCGCGCAGTGCTGAGCATCGCCATCGCCAGAGATCCACCGGCAGAGGCGAAAGCCATGATCTGGCAAGGCTGATCAGGAAGCGCGGGTCGTCGCGTTTGGGGGGTGCGTGCGAGAACGACAGCACCTCACAACCCGGAAGCCTCGAGCGAAGTTCGGTTTCCTCCGACGGCGATGCATGGGTGGTGAGAACCGACACTGAGTGACGACGCGAGATCTCGCTGACCACGTGGAAGCTCCTGATCCGTCCGCCGGCGGTCAGCGGCCACAGCCCGCCCACCTTGACCCAGAGGATCCGCACTATGCCTCCGCCATGATCGCCGCGGTGGGGTCCTCGCCGTCGATGAAGATTCGGTGCCAGAGCTCCAAGTTCATGAGCAGCCACAGTCGCTCCCCGTGGCGACCGGCACCGGCACGGTGTTCGTGGGCGAGCTGCCGCACGGCGTCGGGGTCGAACAGGGCACGCTCGCGCGCGCGAGAACCCAGCACCAACCTCTCGATCAAGGGCCAGGAAGGCCCTCGAAACCATCGATCGACCGGGACGGGAAAGCCCATCTTGCGGCGGCGGAGGATTGGCGTCGGAACCAGCCCAGCGGCGGCGTCCCGCAGTATCGACTTGGTGCGCAGCCCGCGGAGCTTGAAGCGGGCCGGGATTCTCACGACCGTCTCGACCAGCTCGTGGTCAAGAAAGGGGACGCGGCTCTCGACGGAGGCGGCCATGCTCATCTGGTCCTGCTTCATCAGGAGTTCGACGACGAACGTCTGGAGGTCGGCACGGCTCATTCGGCCCAGATTCGAGCCGCCATCCGTTTCGTATGCCCGCAACCAGTGGCGAAACGGGTCACCACCGTCATCGGCAACGCGATCCCCCAGGAGCCGACGTCGCAGCTCCGACGGGAACGGGGCGAAGTTCTCGCAGTGCACGAAGCGGGCGCCGGGTCCCAGCGCCAGAAACGATCGGCTCGCGTAGCGCCGGAGCTGCGGAGGGGATGAACGGATCGCGGCGCTTACGCGACGGCGGGCCGGGCTCGGAAGCCAGCGCCAGTAGGCAGAGCCGAGGCGCTCGTTCCAGGCGGTCGTGCGATACCAGTTGTAGCCGAGGAACAGCTCGTCGGCTCCCTCGCCGGTCAGGACGACCTTGACCTGGCCCCGTGCCAGCTCGGCGACGAAGTACAGGAGCACGCTCGACGGGAACGCGATCGGCTCGTCCTCATGCCAGACGAGCCTCGGTAGCTGCTCGAAGAACCGCGTCCGGCTGACCGTGACATCTTGGTGATGCGAGCCGACGTGCTCGGCGGCCTGGCGGGCGTAGCCGAGCTCGTTCGCGCCCGGCTCATCGATTCCGACCGAGAACGTGTGCAGCGGGCGGCGTCCTGACGCGGCCATGAGCCCGGCCAAGAGGCTGGAATCGAGCCCGCCGGATAGGAACAAGCCGAGCGGGACATCGCTCATCAGATGGCTCTCGACCGTGGCCTGCAGCTGGCTGCGGAGCTCCTGGGTGAGCCCGGCGCGGGTCAGGTGGCTGCCTTCTCCCGGCGGCAGCCGCCAGTAGCGCCGAACGTCGACCCCCGCGGCACGCGACCACGTCAGGAGTCGCCCCGGGAGCAGCTTCTGCACGCCCCTGAAGAACGTCTCCTCTCCTGAGACGAAGCGCGTGGCCAGGAACTCCGAGAGCACGGACTCGTTGAAGGCCGCGGTGATCGTCCCGCCGGCCAGGATTGCCTTGATCTCCGAGGCGAACAGCAGCTCGTGCTCTGTCTGGGCGTAATACAGAGGCTTGATCCCGAGACGGTCCCGAGCGAGGAGAAGCCGGCCGGCGCGCCGGTCCCAGAGCGCGAAGGCGAACATGCCCTGCAATCGCTCGACGCATCGGGGCCCCTCCTGCTCATAGAGGTGGAGGATCGTCTCCGAGTCCGATCGCGTCCGGTAGCGGTGGCCCAGGGCCTCCAACTCCCGGCGCAACGTCGAGTGGTTGTAGATCTCGCCGTTGCAGACCAGCCACACCGTTTCGTCCTCGTTTGCGATCGGCTGCGCGCCCCCGGCGACGTCGACGATCGACAAGCGGCGATGGGCGAGCGCCACCCCGCCGTCGTGCCAGAGGCCTGCGTCGTCGGGCCCGCGATGCCGCAGCACGTCCCGCATCTGCTCCGCGCGCGTCGGGTCGATTCTCGTCTCCGGGTCGAGGCTGACGATCCCGGCAATTCCGCACATGCTCAGCGCACCGGCCTGACCAGCTGATCGTCGATCTCGATCCGCTCACCGGTGTCGTCGAGGCTCAGCGCTCGGAGCGCCCCACGATCATCAAAGGATGCGCTGGTGGCGGGGCAGGCGGCCAAGCCATCGCTGAACGGCCACAGCAGGGTGGCCACGCGCAGGGGCAACCGAGCCTCCCAGGAGTGCACGAGCGCCGGCGCCGGCTCCCGGTGCCCGTAGTCACGCGAGATCCAGCCAGCCGGGAGGTCCTCGCGCCCCACGTGGATCGCGGTGAGCGGCTCGGGGACGGACAGCGATCGCAGCAACAGCCCGCGATCCCCGCCTAACCGGGCGCGGGCCCAGCCGGACGGCTCCAGCCCGAGCTCGAGCGCGGCGAACTGGAAACGGAGATCGACGCGATGCGAGCTCGCCCCATCGAAGTCATCGACGATCAGCCAGTAGCGGGATTTGACGAACAGCACGCGACGGCGGTGCACGACGGGATCGGTCAGGGATCGGTAGGCGTCGTGCTCGGCCTCGGCATAATCGAATTCGCTTCCCGACCGCCACGCCACCAGACGTCCGGTCGGCGTGGCTGTCCAACTGAACAGTCGGGCGGGCGTCGACTGGCCGATACCGTCGATCGTCACGGTGCTGTGTGCGGCCGTGCTCCGGAAGTAGTCACGCAAGCCTGGGTCGGCCGCGTAGCAGTACGTTCCCGGATCAACGATGCAGGGTTCGCCGAACACGGCGCATTGCACGCTCAGAAGATCGGCATGCCCATGCCCGAACTTGGCCAGCGGCCCGACGTCGAAGATCATCTGGTGCGCATCTGCTTGCCACGAATCTCGCATCACGACGATCCCGCCGTCGGGAAAGACACGAGACGGCGGCTCTGGCGGTGCGGACCGGCCGAGTGCTCCCGTCGCCTCGACCGCGGGGAGCCCGAGCAGCCAAAGTGTCTCGGGCGCGATCACGCCGCCCGCAGCGTGCCAGTACTCGGACCTGCCGAACCAGGCGGCGGCGGTGGAAAACACCCCCCGGAGATCGTCTGGCGCGCGGCGCGCGAGCGGCAGCAGCCAACCGCCATCGGCGTCGCCGATCATCGGCATCGAGCCCCGAGGAGCCCGGAGCCAGAGCAGCTGGTCGAGCAGGCCCCCGACGCGCTCCTTCACCGGGCTGGGGAAGGCGAGTCCGTTTCGCTGCGCCAGGATCATCGCGTGCAGGTAGATCTCGGCCGTGTAGCGGCCGTATTGGGTGGACTGCTCGAAGTAGGCGCCATCCGGCGCGATCTGCCGCGGGCACTGCTCGGTGAGGATGCGCATTCCGCGGTCTTGCCAACGCTCGGCGCGCCGGTCGCCGCGCAGCAGCAGCCCCGCATACAGCAGCCCCAACGCCTCGCCGGTGAGGTGGGTGTTCGGCGCGTAGTAGTAGGACAGGTAGCGCTCCACGTGGGCGGCGTGCTCGGCAGCCGCAGCCGTCAGCTCGGGGACGAAGTCATCCGGCATGCGCGGTGCGTCCGCGAACAGATACAGCGCCCAGATCCAGGCAATCAGCCGCAGCGCGACCTCGAGGCTGCTGGCCCAGTTGATGCCAACGCCCGGGGGGTTGCACTCACGCCAACTGCGGACCAATTCGACGAACGCATCCCGGTAGCGATCCTCGCCCGTCAGTCGATAGGCTTGCCCGAGCTCGACCAGCCATTGCTGGCGGTTCAATTCCCACGGGACCTTGCTGTCCCCGACCTGGTTGCGGTCAAGGACATCCAGCTGACTCCAATGCACGAGCGGGGCGCGGACGCCGGAGATTGGATCAAGATGCCAATCGACCGGGTTACCAAAGGAGACGATCCCGTGACCCAGCACGGAGAAGCGCCCGCTGCAGACCTGGTCGGCGCACTCGATCGTCGCCGAAGATGCGGCAGGGGTGTGCGCCGGCACGAGCCGACGCACGTCGGCGCTCGTGGCGCCCGGGAAGAACCGGTCGGTGGCGAGTGTCGAGGTTGCGTCCGCCTTCGGCCTTCGGATCGTGGAGCGGCCCGCCGTTCGCTCCAGCCGCTTTCGCAGCTCCTGGCGACCCCGCACGGCGAGCTCGTCGATCGTGATCGCCCGTAGCCGCGCCCCATCAAGCACGCCGGAAACAGTAACGCGGAGCTCTCGCCCGGTGCGGGTGATGATCGTGGCGCCGTCGCTGGACATCATCGGCGGACAGGCCACACAGGCTGCCATTCTTCGCGACCGGCTCGCCCAGGAGCGTCGCGTCACGGTCTGCTTTCAACCGACCAACCCTCGTCTCCCCGGCATGCTCGGCCGCCTTCAGTCGATCAAGTACGTTCGCACGCTCTTGACCTCGGCGTTCTACATCGCGGCATTGATCGCTCGGACTCCTTCGCATGATGTCGTCCATGTGTTCGCTGCGGCCAACAGCTCGTTTCTGATCTCGGCGACGCCGCCGATCCTGATTGCCCGGCTGCTGCGCAAGGGCACTGTCGTGCACTACCACAGCGGCGAGGCGGATTCGCATCTGCGCCGCTGGCGGCGGACGGCGCCGCCGACGCTGCGTCGCGTCGACGCGATTGCGGTGCCCTCGTGGTATCTGTTTGACCAGTTCGCCCGCCACGGCATCAAGACCCGCGTCGTGCTCAACACGCTCGAGGCGGATCGGTTCACCTTCCGCGAGCGACGGCCGCCAACCCCCATCTTCTTGAGCAACCGCCAGTTGCTCCCCTATTGCAACGTCGGCTGCATCCTCCGCGCGTTTGCGCTCGTGCAGGCCCGCGTGGAGGGCGCCCGCCTGATTGTCGCCGCCGATGGAGCCGAGCGCCCAAAGCTGGAGGCGCTCGCGCGCGACCTAGCCCTACGAGGGGTGGACTTCGTGAGTTGGGTTGCACCCGATCGCGTCGGCGAGCTGTACAACCGCGCGGGCATCTACCTCAACGCTTCCAATCATGACGACAACATCCCGATGTCGATCCTCGAAGCCTTTGCCTCCGGGGCACCCGTTGTCTCGACCGATGTGGCCGGGATCGCCGAGCTCGTGCGCGACGGTTGCACCGGACTTCTCGTCGCGCCCGATGACCATGAGCAGCTGGCGGCGGCGGCGATCGCCCTGCTGGATCAACCCGAGCTCGCGGTACGACTGGCGCGGGCGGCCCGGCAAGAGTGCGATCGGTTCACGTGGGCGGGCGTGCGCGAGGAGTGGCTGGCGCTCTACGAGTCCCTGGTCGGCCGCGAGGAGGCCGCGTGATCCGTGACCGCGACGATTTGCGCGCCTACATGCAGGCTGATTGGCTTGCGCTCGGCCGTCCTCGTGGCCTGGTGTCCCTGTGGACCGACGACGTGTGGCGCTTTCAGCGATGTCTCCGCCGCCTGGAGTACCGCCTGAACACGGGAGCCAATCCGATACTGCTGGGGGTTGCCAAGCTGCGCTACAGGAGATTGGGGCGCCTGCTTGGTTTCTCGATCCCGCCGAACGTGTTCGGCCCCGGTCTGGCGATCGCTCATCCTGGCACGATCGTCGTTCATTCGGCGGCGCGGATCGGCGCCAATTGCCGGATCCACGCCGGCGTCAGCATCGGGACCTCGGCTAACGAGGCGGCTGCCGTCCCGACGCTCGGAGACAACTGCTACATCGGTCCGGGCGCAAAGCTGTTCGGCGACATCGAGATCGGATCATCCACCCGGATCGGAGCCAACGCGGTGGTCAATCGGAGCTTCGCGCAGGGCAACGTGACGCTGGTGGGCATCCCGGCCGCGGCGACCACGGGCGATGACGTTGGCTAGAGAAAGAGACGTCATCTTCTATCTCCCCAGCGCCACCGGGTTGCTGGTGCGCGACAGCGGCACGCCGACGGGTGGCGCGGAGATACAGATGCTGATGCTCGCGCGCGCGCTGGCGGCGCGCGGGCACAGCGTCGGCATCGTCGCCTTCGGCGCCCCGGAGGAGTTGCGCCCGGCGGTGGATGGCGTGGAGGTGATCGCGCATCCGCGTCCGCGCACACGTGCCCCACTGATCCGCACCCTCGCGTTCTATTGCCTCGCCTTCTCCGTGCTTCGCCGGCATCGGGCGCGCGTGGTCGTGCAGCGGGCGGCGGGACCGCACACGCTCCTGGTCGCCCTCATCGCCAAGTTGCTGAACTGCCGTTTCGCGTACTCGAGCGCCAGCGTTCGGGACTTCGAGTTCGAGCAGTGGGAACCCAACCGAGTGATCACCGCGTCGTTCTCGCTTGGAGTCAGACTTGCCGACGTGGTGGTGGTGCAGAGCGCGGAGCAGGCGGCGCTCTGCCGTCGGCGGTTCCGTCGCGAGCCGATCGTGATCAACAGCATCGCCGAGCCGGCGGCGCGCGCATCCGCCGAGCCGGAGGCGTTTCTCTGGGCCGGCGCGCTGATCACGCACAAGTGGCCGCTCGAGTTCGTGGAGCTGGCGCGATTGGTCCCGGAGGCGCTGTTCTGGATGATCGCCGTCCGGCAATCCGCGCCGGATGGTCAGGCGCTCGCCTTCGAGCTCCAGCGGGCCGCGCAGGAGGTGCCAAACCTCAAGCTCCTGCAGCCGCGGCCGCGCGCCGAGCTGGGCGGTCTGATCGAGCGGGCAGTGGCCGTCGTCAGCACCTCGCCGGTCGAGGGAATGCCGAACGTGTTCCTCGAGGGCTGGAGCCGGGGAGTGCCGGCCCTGGCCCTCGCCCACGATCCCGACGGAGTGATCGAGCGCGAGCGGCTGGGTCATTTCGCTCATGGGTCGAGGGAGCGGCTCGCGTCCATCGCCCGCGGCATGTGGATGAGGCGGGAGGACCGTGCCGAGCAGGCGGCGCGGTGCCGGGCCTACGTGGAGGCCAATCACGCGCTGGAGCAGGTCGCGGCTAGCTGGACCCACGCGCTGGTGCCGTAGCCGTGTGTGGGATTGCCGGAGTGATCGACAGCTCTGCGGTGGTCGATGCCGGGCTGATCCACACGATGTGCGCAGCGATGCAGCACCGCGGGCCCGATAGCCGCGGCGTGCACCTCGAGCCTGGCGTTGGGCTGGGCGTTCAGCGGTTGGCGATCATCGATCGCGAGCATGGTGAGCAGCCGATCACGAATGAGACCGGAGATGTCGTCGTCGTCTTCAACGGCGAGATCTACAACCACCAGGAGCTGCGACGCGAATTGATCCGGCGCGGTCATCGGTTCCGCAGTGCCGTCGACACGGAGGTGCTCGTACATCTCTACGAAGATCACGGGCCTGGGCTGGTGCAGCGGCTGCAGGGCATGTTCGCGTTTGCGCTCTGGGACCGCCGCCGGAGGCGGCTGCTGTGCGCGCGAGACCGCTTCGGCAAGAAGCCGCTGTTCTGGGCGCGGCGCGGGGGGCGGTTCATGTTCGCCTCCGAGCTGTACGCGCTGCTGCAGGACGAGACGATCGAGCGCGAGCTCGAGCCACAGGCGATCGACGCCTACCTCGCGCTGCAGTACGTGCCGCCTCCGCTCTGCGCGGTGCGCGGCGTGCACAAGCTTCCGCCGGCGAGCACACTCGTGCTCGACGAAGGCGGAAGTGAGCGCATCGATCGGTACTGGGCACTCAGATACGGACCGAAGCGCACGGGTGCCTCGCGTGCAGAGCTCGAGGCGGAGCTACGCGAACTGCTCGACGATGCAACCCGGCTGAGGATGCAGGGCGATGTGGCGGTCGGGGCGCTCCTGTCGGGCGGCCTGGACTCGAGCGCCGTCGTCTCGGCGATGGCCGCAACCGGCGTCACGGTGAAGACCTTCTCGGTCGGCTTCGACGACGCGTCCCACGACGAGTCACGGTTCGCGCGCCTTGTGGCGGAGCGAATGCGAACCGACCACCACGAGCTGCGGCTCCGTCCGCACGTGGCAGCGACGATGCCGAAGCTCGCCCGTCACTTCGGGGAGCCGTTCGGAGATTCCTCCGCTCTTGCCGTGTTTGAAATCTGCGAGCTCGTCTCTCGCGAAGTCACAGTGCTGCTGGGTGGCGATGGCGGGGATGAGGCCCTTGCCGGCTACGAGCGCTACGTTCCGCCGGCACGCGCGCGGTTGGCCGCCCGTGTGCCGCGTGCGATGGGGATCATGCTCGAGCGGCTCCTGCAGCCGCTGGGCGATGGCGAATCGACCCGCAGCGTCCGGACCCGGCTGCGCCGCCTGGCCGAGTTCATCTCGCTGGATGACGGCGATCGGTACGTGAATTCGGTGCTCGTGTTCGATGCCCGGGCGAGGAATGCGTTGCTGACTCCCGGGTTTCTCGCGCCCGGCGCGGTCGGCGCGCCCGAGCGAATGCTGATCGGGACCTGGGCTGAGCTGGACGGCGCCGACGACATCGACCGGATGATGGGCGTCGATGTGGCCAGCTACCTTCCAGGCGACCTGCTGGTCAAGCTTGATGTGGCCGCCATGGCCCACTCGGTTGAGACGCGGTCGCCGTTCCTGGATCACAGACTGATGGAATTCGCTGCGGCTCTCCCAGCGGGGCTGAAGCTCGATCGCCACGGGAGCAAGGCGCTCCTGCGTTCGGCGCTGCGCGGGGTACTCCCGCAGGAGGTGCTCACCCGGCGCAAGACGGGGTTTGCCGTGCCGCTCGGGGGTTGGCTGCGCCGAGAGCTGCGGGGCCTTCCCGCCGAGCTCATGCTCGATCCCGCGGCGGCCACGAGGGAATATCTGGATCCGCAGTCGATTCGGCGGCTGATCGGCGAGCACCAGACCGGGGTCGTCGACCACTCGATGCGCCTCTGGACCCTGATGATGCTCGAGATGTGGCATCGGGAGGTATTGACCGGCGGCGCGCCCCGGCGAGGCGCCGGAGGCTGGCCCGAGCAAACCACGAAGCGGTGATGAGTGGGGACAGTCGCAACGCTTCGCCCACCTTGGCCGCGGCGGCGCCGCGATCCTGACGATTGAGGTGGGCGACGGTCAGCGCGAGGTTGGCCCGGGCGCGGCGCTCGAGGGCCTGAACCTCCGGCGGCAGCAGCCCGGAGCCGAACGCCTTGTCGAGGATCGCGGCGTTGTCCTGCTCCCACCCGACAGTGTTGCGGTGGATCTGGGCCGGGTGCTGTCGGTACCTCACCAGTGGTTCGGGCACGCCGGCGATTGGGACCTGTGCTGCCAGCCGCCACCCCAGATCGGTGTCGACGCCACGGGAGAGCCGCGGGTCGAAGCCCCCCACGTCCCAGAAGGTCGAGCGCGGCATCAGAGACGTCGAACCCAGACCGACGGCTGGAGGAGCATTCAGCAGCAGATTGCGCAGGACGCTCGACGGATCGGCCGGGGGTGAGTATGAAAGGTGACCTCCCTGCGCATCGACCAAGCGAAAGGAGCAGTAGACCAGGCCCAGATCCGGGCGCCCGCGAACCAGCTCGAGTTGTCGCTCGAGCTTCGTCGGTTCCCAAACATCGTCGGCGTCCAGGAACGCGATCAGGTGTCCTCGCGCGAGCGCCGCGCCGGCGTTCCGAGCGGCCGCATGGCCGATATGCGGCTGACGCAGCAATCTGATCTGTGGCCCGAACCGAGCGACGGCTTCCGGCGTGCCATCGGTCGAGCCGTCATCGACAACGATGCACTCGACCGCCTCCGAGGACTGCCCGAGCACGCTAGCGATCGCTTCGTGGACGAACGCCTCGCTGTTGTAGGCGGGGATGATTGTGCTGACCGTGGGCGGAGCGGGCATCGGTCAAACGCCCTCGACCGTGGGCGGAGCGAGCATCGGTCAAACGCCCTCGACCGAATTTCCCGTGGTCGCAGCGACGGCCGCGTTGGGTGTTCGCCGCGCCGCCCAGGCGCTACGAACGAGCGCCGACAGGCTGGAAACAGCATCTCCCGCGAGCAGACGAACGAGCAGCAGATACAACGTGCCACCGACGAGGCCGCCGCAGACAAGCGCCGGCCACGGTTCGGTTACGGCATGCTCGATTGCACCCATCGCCAGCATCGCGATCGCCCCGGCGAGCAGGGGGGCCCAGGCCGCGCTGCACAAGTCCTTTAGTGCTACCCCGAGCACGCGAGTGGCCACGTACGCGCCGATCGGGACGAAGGCAAGCCGCACGGCAGCCTGGCAGCCGGCGACCGCGGCGATGCCGTGGCTGGTGAAGATCGTCAGCAATCCGACGAGCAGCAGGCCCTGAGGCACTGCGAGGGCGAGCATCACGCCCACCCGACGGGTTGCCATGTAGGCGCTGGCTGTGGTCCGTGCCAGCGGCCCGCCGATGAAGCCGAGGGCCAGGATCTGGACGACGCTGACTGCGTCCTGCCATTTCGGTCCGAGGACGGCCAGAACCAAGGGGTGAGCGAGGGCGACCAGACCAGCGACGATCGGGCACGTGACCAACAGCGCGTAGCGAAAGCTCGTGACCACCGCGCGACGAACCGCCGCGCGGTCGAGCATCGCGAAGCTGGGAAACAGCACCAGCGCGAGGGCGGTGAGCCCGTCGGAGATGAGCATCTCTGGGAGACGGAAGCCCATGCTGTACAGACCGAGCGCCGCCGCGCCGAGGGTCCTGCCGACAAACAGGTTGTCGACGTAGCTCATCGCGGTGCCAACGATTCCCACCACGGTCAAGCCGCCGCCGAAGCGCAACAGCGGCGCGAGCGATGCCCGGACCAGGCGGAGCGCAGGATGCCAACTGACGATGCACCACAGGCTGATGGTCCAGACGAGCGTTCCGCTCAGGTAGCCGACCACGAGGCTCCACGGTCCAAGCCCGGCCAGGGCCAGCGACACACCGACGATGCCTCGCACGACAACCTCCGCGACCTCCGCGAACGTGCGGCTACGGAACTCGAGGCGCCGCTGGGCCAGGGCGTAGTGGGTATCGCCGGCGGCGCGCAGCGGCAGGTTGAGGGCGAGAACCGCCAGGATCCCCGCCAGCCGTGGCTGGTGGAAGAAGTCCCCCGCCAGCGGACTCAACGCGACGATCAGAGCGGCGATACCCGTCGCGATCACGACGGTGAAGCAGAAGGCGGTGCTCGCCTGGTGGGCGACCTGGCTCTCGTTCGCGACCACCAGCGCGTCGTTGACGCCGAAATCGCGCATCGCGTCGAGCACGGTGGTGAAGATCAGAGCGAGCGCGACGAGCCCGAAATCGCGCGGTGAGAGCACGTGAGCGAGCACGGCCGTCCACACGAGCACGAGCAGGCGAACCCCGACAAGCGACGTGTAGGACCACAGCACGCTGCGGAAAGCACGGACGGCGACGCTCGGTGTTGCCCCAGGCTTCATCGCTCTCGATCTGAAGCGTATTCCTTAGCCGGTAGGCGGCCGACGCGTTGCCAGGGCGAAATCTCCGCTCTAGAGTGTTCGCGCCCACGAGTGTCGACGCCAGATCCCCAGCCGCCGAAGCCGCCCGCTCTGGGCGAGGGAGGCTTCGAGCCGTACCTCAGAGCGGTGCGTCGCCATCCGCTGATCGTCGCCGCGGTCGCGATCGCCGCGGTCGCGGGAGCAGGCGCGTGGCTGTTGCTGAAGACGCACCAGCACCAGGCCGAGGCCCAGGTGCTGATCACGCCCGTGCCGTTCGACGATGCCACCTACACCGGCCTGCCGGTGGTGCGTGACACGCCCTCGGATCCGCCGCGCTCAACCCAGACGGCGGCGCAGATGCTCGACTCGCCCGCCGCGGCCGCCGCCGCGGCGCGCGCGCTCGGTCCGGGGTGGAGCGTGGGCGCCGTTCGCGCCGCCGTCAGCGTCACGCCGATCGGCGGTACCAATGTGCTGGCGATCCAGGCCAGCGCTGCCGACGCGTCGGTCGCCGAACGACTTGCGAACACGTTTGCCGCCGCAACGCTGCAGCAGCGCCGGCAGGCGCTGAAAGCGCAGGCCAGCGCGCTGTTGGCGCAGGTCAAGTCCGAGCGCAAACCGCCCGAGGCCCAGCTGGCAGCGCTGGTGCCGGTGACTCAAGGCTTCGATCCCAGCTTCTCGCTGCTCCGGACGGCCACCGCACCGGGTTCGCCGGCGGGGCCGCCGGCCTGGCGGACCCTGTCGCTGGTGCTGTTCGCGGGGCTGATCCTGGGAGTTGCCGCCGCCTTGCTCGCAGACGCGCTGATCCCGAGGTTCCGGGAGAAGGCCGAGGTGACTCCGCTTCCCGTGCGCCCATTGCCGGAACAGAAGGAGACGCCAGGCCGATGAGCAGCTGGGTCTCAGCTCGGCCAGTCTCAATACGCGTGCTCGGCGCTGCCGTCGTCGCGGCAGCGGGTGCCGGAGCGCTGCTCGCCGCCCGCCCCGCCCTGGGCGCTGCGGTACTCGGCGGAGTCATCTTCCTCACGCTGGCGATGATCAGCGTCCCCGTGGCGATTGCGCTCTGGACCGCCGCCCTGTTCGTCGTATTCGGTCTGCCGACCACCGGAATGCAGCTGGTGATCGCGGCGGCCTGGGTGGGGAGCCTCGTCGCCCGTCCGGCCTTGATCCGTCAGGTCCTGCCCGGTCAGCGCTGGCTGGTCGGCGCGCTGTCTCTGCTGATGGCCTGGCTCTGCCTGTCCTCGCTCTGGGCCCATGATGCGGAGATGACGTGGCAGGACCTCCGCTGGTGGTTCGTCGCGGCTGGCGCACTGATCGTGGTGGCGACAAGCATCAGCAGTCCGGAGCAGGTCAAGCTCGTGATGCTCGGCTTGGTGGTGGGCGCTGTGCTCTCCACCGTCATCGGCTTCCTGCACCCGCCCGCGTCACCGCCGAGCACGACGGCAGTGGGCCTCGGACCCAGTCGCTTCGCGGGATTGGAGGGCAATCCCAACGATCTCGCCGCCCAGCTGATTCCCGCGGTCGTGTTCGCCACGGTGTTGGCGGTCGATGCGCGCCGCTGGATCATCCGTCTCGCGCTCGCCTGTTCGATCATCGTTCTCACCGTTGCATTCGCGGCCACGGAATCACGGGCCGGGCTGCTCGCCGCGATCGCAGTGGCGATCGCCGCGCTCTTGCTGATGGGGCGCGCGCCGCGCAGACGGGTGCTGGTGATCGTCGCCCTGATCACGGTCTCCGCCGTCACGTGGTTCGCGCTTTCCCCCTCGGCCCTGCGTCGGGTCACCAGCTTCAACGACGGCGGGGCGGGACGCTCGACCCTGTGGCTTGTGGCTTGGCGAATGACCAAGGACAACGCCCCCGAGGGAGTCGGACTCAACAACTTTCGCCTGCTCGCCCCCAACTACGTGCGCCAGCCTGGCGCGTTGCGCTATCTCACGCAGATCGACTCACCGCACGACGTTCACAACACCTACCTGCAGCTCCTGGCCGAGACCGGACCGCTCGGGCTGAGCCTGTTCCTGGCTGTGGCAGGAACGTGTCTGGCCGCTGCGCTGCGCGCGAAACGGATCTTCGAATTCCTGGGCCGGGCCGAACTCGCCAGACTCTCGCTGGCCGCACTGCTTGGGATGCTGTCAGCCCTTGTCGTCCAGTTCTTCCAGACTGGCGCCTACGAGCTTCGCTTCTGGATCGTCCTGGGGTTGGGACCGGCCCTGCTGAGCATCGCCCTCACCCAACTCTGGCACCGGCAAGGCGGGCCGTCGGCTGCCGGGCGTCACCCTGCCTTGAAGGCGTAATAGTCGGGCTTTGGCTGGCCGTCGTGCTCCAGAAGTCCGGCGCGGGTCCCTTGCCCGGGCAGATCGTCCGCGAGGTTGACCCAGCCGAGCGCGTAGATGAACGAGTGAGTGCGAGCGATCTTGAACGCGTCCGCGACCCACTGAGCTGCCACCGAGGGGTCGACCCAGAAGTCGAACTGGATATCTCCGGGAGAGGTCGGGATCGTCCACTCCGACAAGAACAGTCTGATGTGGTGGCCGGGGCGCGCGAGGTTGCGATTCACGAGCCGTGAAAGTCGGCCGAGGTCGGAGAAGTCGACCTCATCGTCGGGTGAGGGTGGATTGGCCAGGTCGGGCGCGCGAAACGAGAACGGGTTGTGGCCGTACAGGTCGAGCCGGGGGGGACGGCCGTTCGGTAGGCGGAGGTTCTCGATCCATTCACGGGTTGAGATGTCCCCGGTCGTGTACGTATCGCCGCCGATGACCAGGTTGGCCGAGCTCGCCCGCTTCAGCGCCCCATAGGAGGCATCGAGCATCTGGGCGTAACGGTGCGGCGCTACGGCCTGTTTGCGGCTCAGCCTTCGCGCCCCGGGCGGTGCCGGGGTCAGCGGAGCGAAGTTGGGCCGCCGACTCGGCTCGCCCCAGATCATCCATAGATGAACGGAGGGGTAGCGATGGGCGGCGGCGGCGAGGAAATCGGCGAGATCAGCAGCATGCCTCGGCGCCCACTTGCCAGCGCGCTCGCCGTTCGCCCAGCCGGGAGTGTCGTTGACCTGCAGCAGAACCCGCATGTGGTAGCGGGCCGCCTCGCGGATCGCGATCTTGACCGCATTCGGCCAGCGATAGGCGGGATCGCGTGGGTCCAGCGAATGCCGCGGCCGCCGCGTCGCCGTGGCACGCCAGTTCAGCGACATCTCGAAGATCCTGACACCGAGGTTGTGGTAGATCGGGAAAGCGGATCTACCGTTGAAACTCAGCGGGCCCCAGAACGCCTTCGTGTCAGACGCGAAAGCGCACGCCGCGGTCGCACAGCCCATCAGCGAACAGACCAGCACAACCGCGACCAGGATCCGCCGGCACGCACCGCACGAGCGGCTGACGATGCGAGCCGTGCGTTGAACGCCCATTGATGCGGAGGCTACCGCGGGATCTATACGGCGCCTCCACGCCGGGGTGAATTGAGGGTCGCCTCGCTCAAGCGCGAGCCAGGAGCGCCGAGAGATCCGAGGTCCCGTCGCCCAAGGCCGCCTGAGCGCTGGCTCGCGTTTGACGGGGGGTGAATCAGGCGGCTCCCGCGCCTCTATCAGGCATGGGATCTGCGAATACACAGGACGCGATCGACGGCTTCGCCCGGGAGCTGTTGCGCACAGGCAACATGCTCTCCGGCCTGGCGGCCGATCTCGTCGAGGCGCTGCCGCCCGACGCGTATCCGGGAGAGAAGCCGGCGGCGGTGGTCATCGAGATGATCACCGGCTCGATCCGCACCGCCCTCGTCGCGGCGGATCAGAGCGACGTGCAGCGTGCGGTCGAGCTGATGCGAGAGGCGGCCGATCGTGTGATCGAGCACCTTCGCCTCGCGCTCGCGCTGAGGCGGCGGCTCGACAGCCCGGGCGGCACGCGGCGCGGGAATGGCTGAGACTGGACCGAACCGTCCGGCCACCTGGAAGGTTGTCCGTACCGATCAGTTCCGCAGGTGGGTGGATGGACTCAGTGCGGAGCGAGGCGCTCAGGTGTAGTCGCATCCTGCTCTCTGAGCAGCTGATGGAGGCGCAGGACCGCATTGCCCATGCGGGCTACCCCCGCGGGGTGGGATGATGTCGCGCTCGACGCGGCCGAGACGGGCATCTCCGAGCGTCAGCGGCGTGAAGATCTGTATCTCGCCGCTGACGGCATACGTCGCGGCGATAGGCGGTCGGCCCGAGGTCCGGCCGGTGTTCTGCGACGAGGGTGTCGTCGTCCGCACGGGTCCGTAGGCGCCCTCGGACAGTCTGGCCGGACCCCGCTCTGTCCCGGGTGGATGGTTGGACGCATCCGGCAAGTCTGCGGGGTTCGTATACGAGAAGCATGCGATCTCGTATGCGGTGTGCACGCGGTCTGAGTGACGGTCCGCGAGCGAGATGTTCGGGCTCATAACCTGAAGGTCGCGGGGCGGACCCGTCGGCGCTACCCCGGCCGACAAGCCGCGGAGCTTGCAAAAGCCCGCAAACCGGCGGTGCGAGACATCCAGGCCGCCCCAAAGGTGGCTTTCTCGTCCCGGGCGGCTACCAATCTCGCTCTGGTTGTTTTGTGATGAAGCGCCACCTGGCTCGTAGTCGTTCCGCGCTTCGATGATCCAATGACTCCGCGATACGCCGGGCGCGCGGCTGAGGATAAGCTTGACGAACGATTTAGGCGACCGGGAAGGGATTTCATGGATCGGGTCTGGGGCGGAGCCCCCGGCGTGGCGCTGTTGGCGACAGCCATTGGATGCTCAACGACACGGGCTGGGGCGTTTGTTGCGGGCGCGACCGACCCGTTCGGCGCGGCGCCCGACCTGGCGGCGGCCCGGATCGTCGCGCGCGCCAGGGTGGTGAGATAGTCGATGCGGCGCCTACGCTTCGGATCCGTGACGGCCGCCGCGCGCGTTGGCCTTGTGTACGCGACTCTTTTGACTGCCTACGCTGGGTTCGGTGGGTCGGCTGGCGCGCGGGGGTTGGCCAAATGCGGCGAGCAGCAGGTTCCACTTGCCGCGAATGTGTGCGCGGCTAAGGGGGACAAGCGTGGACGCCAGGTGCTTGCGGTCATCCGTTCGATGAGCGCACGGTATTCCTTGAGGTCCGTGGTCTTCGGCGTGTGGCAGGGCAAGAACCGAGTCGTGTCGGGGGCGATCGGCACCGCATATCCCGGCGTCGACGCGACCCGGAACGTGCACATTCGGATCGGCAACACGACCGAAGCAATGGAGACCACTCTGCTGCTGAAGCTGGTGGACACCGGAAAGATCCGCCTGAGTGATCATCTGTCGAAGTGGTTCCCGGCGCTGCCCGATGCCAACAAGGTCACCATTGCCATGCTCGCCTCGAGCACCTCAGGCTACTTCCACTACGTGTTGGACAAGCGGTTCGAAGCCGCGGTCAACGCCGCACCGTTCCGACACTGGTCTCCGAATGAGCTCGTCGCGGTAGGGATGCGCCATCCAATGCTGTTTGCGCCCGGCACAAGCTGGTCGTTCAGCGACACAAATTTCGTCCTTCTTGGGGAGATCCTGCGGAGAGTCGGCCACGCACCGGTGGCGGTGCAGCTGAAGAAAATGGTCCTGAACCGGCTCGGGATGAGCCATACGCAGATGACGACAACGGCCTACACCCCGTCGCCGGCCCTGCATGGATACACGACCGAGCGTGGCGTCTACGAGGACGACACCTTCTGGAGTCCCAGTTGGGCGACTTACACGGGCGACATGACTTCAACCCTGTGGGATCTGGGCCGCTGGGCAAGAGCAGTCGGCACGGGCTCGCTGCTGTCGGCCAGGTCACACCGCCGCCAAATCGCCCCGGACACCGCAGGACTCGGCCCGCTCACCAAGACGTTCTACTACGGGCTCGGAGTGGCGGTTGGAAACCACTGGATCATCGCCGGCGCCCCCGGTCTCGAGGGCTTCAGCGGGGCCGTGACCTATCTGCCTCAGAAGAAGCTCACTGTCGTGATCTTCACAACCGCCAAGCCCGAGGCGCCTTCGGGGGTCGAATTCGCGCCGGCGATCTGGAAGCGCATCGGAGCGCTGCTCGCCCCCTCGTACCCTCCCGCGTTCCTCGGCTAGCGCTCACCGCCGCTGCAAAGCAATCCTCCAGCAGCAAATGGGTGTAATCCATCCGGCGGCACGAAGCGGTAGCCAGGGTAGGTCACCCGCCTCATAATCCGAAGATCGCGGGCTCGTGACCCGAAGGTCGCGGTGGCGGATCCCGCCGGCGCTATGTCTGAACCGGCTGGAAAGCGAGGCCTCCGAGAGATCGGGGGTCTTGGTGGCCGAGGCGAAGTCAAACGCGTGTCTAACGATGCTCCCCTTCAGATGCTGTCTCTCGGACAACAGGGTTTCCGGGCGACGGAGCCGGCGCGATGAGGCTCGGCTGCGGTGCGGCGAGAAGCCCATCTCGTGGCCCCCGTGCCGGCCGAGTTCGGGGTCGAAGCTCGCCGCGAGCTGAAACCGAAGCGAAGTCTTCATCGCGAGATGGAAAAAGCCGAGGAATCGTCGATCTCCAATGGCAGTGTTTGGCGAACCACGGCGGCGGGTGCCGCTGTGGGCATGGTTGGACCTTCGTGAGATGGCGATGGACGGACGATGGAGGGTGGCACAGTCAACAGCAGCCTGAGGACCGCGGCCGGCGCCGCTACCTGTGCGCGTCGCCCGACATGGGCTCGGCGCACGCTGCCCAGCCTCGACCAACGAGATGGACGAACAGAACGGCCTGCCGACGCAGGAGACTTGAGCGGGCTATCCGACGGTCATCAGCAGAACCCCAGTTACAACCGCAACGACGCCGAGCTGCTGAGCGCGACGGATTCGCTCTCCGAGGAGCACATATGCGAGCACTATTGTCACAACTGGGAACAGAGAGGCCAGGACCGACACGATCGGCAGCTTGCCATGCCGCGTTGCGAATGCGTACAGCACGACGCTGCCGAAGCCGACGAAGCTGGCGAACAGCACACTGCAGACATTCCTCAATTCCAGCACGACACCCATGGGAGCGCGTCGCATGCGACAGGCGGCTCCGTAGATGAGTAACGGGACACCCATCGTAAGCATCGTGGCCCAGGAAACGCTGCTGCGACTCGCCGGAGCAATCAACCAGTAGGAAAGCCCAAATCCGATCGCGGCCAACAGCGCAAGCCCGATGCCAGATTCGCGGTTACTCGAGCTGGCCGAGCCCTGGTCCGGCGCACGGACGGCGACGATCACGCCAGCCATAGCGGTAACGATTCCCACCAACTGGACCAGGGTCGGCTGCTCGCCCTGGCCAATCCCTATCGCGATCGGAATCACGACACCGGTCGCGCTGATAGGCGCGACGATGGTGATGGTTCCGACGACCATCGCCTGCATAAAAGCACCGAGGCCAACGGCCAGTGCCAGCCCCGCACCAGCTCCTGCGGCGATCTTGACCAGTCCGGGCGCTGGCTCACCGCTAATCAGGACCCAGGCCACTGCCAGCCCAAGACTGCCGGCAAAGAAGGCAAGCATGCACTGCACCGTTCCCGTCCGCCGCGACGTGGTACCGCAGATGTAATCACTTACCCCTGCGGTGACCGCTGATCCGAGGGCCAGTGCTGGACCGAGCACGTTCTACTTACCTGCCTGCATTGCCACGGTCGGTATCACACATAACACCGCCCCCGACCAGTCGCACCGGCCTGAGAAATGCAAATACCGCGTTCCAGTTGGTCCCAGCAGCCATTCTTGTAGGGTTAATACTAGTAGATTGTCTTCCGTGGATGTGCAAGACCTGGCGCGGTGGCCTTACCGGTGGCAACTGCTCTTGGTCGCTTTGGACCCTCACCTCACTGCTCTTGCGCGACCCGCTGCTTCCCATCAACGTCACCCACTACATATCACTCACCGACCCGATATGGAGCGGGCGGAAGGCTTCGCCTTCAGGACAAAGGGTCTCCATTACGTTTGCACCGGAAGTGGTCTTGCTGATGCTTATCTTGCCGTGCGCGGGGGACACGTCTGGGTTCTGCCTGAACGTCCTGCCGAAGGTCGACTTGCAGACGGATGAAGGCCTTCGATCCGAGCCGGCGATTGAACTGTTGACCTCATAACCCGAAGGTCGCGAGTTCGAATCCCGCCCGCACTATAAGAAGCACGCGCTCCCGGGGGCTCTGATCAGCGGCAACTCGCCACCGGCGCCGTCCAACACGCAGTTCTATCGCCACAGCACGCCAGGACGGGCGTTCCCGCCACCGGCGCTACCGGGCACGTTCGACCGGCGTTGACACGTTGTCGGCTGCCCGCGGGCTGAGCTGCGACGCTGTGTGGTCGCGTCGCCTAGGCGTGACTTGCGGCGCAGCGTGGGCGCGGCTTCGTGTTGCCGAGCGGGATGCACAGTGTCGTCCGCTTGGGTGCCCGTCCCTTAAGGATCGCCCAGTGCCAGACGGCGCTGTTGAACGTATGGGCGGAGACCATGACTGCCAGTTGGTTGCCGGCACGCAGCGTGAACGGCCCGAGCGAGCCGCGGAGGTCGAGCCGCGATCCTGACGGGTGGAACGTTCGAGAGCCAAAGGGGCAGCTTTGCCCTGAGCACCGGACCTGGACGGTGCTGCCCCTGGGAAGCGCCCCGAGCCGCAACAGGTGTGCGCTGGTTCGTGCTCCCGTCACCGACCATGCCGAGGAGATGCGAGTCGGGTCGGCCAGCCCGAGCTGGTGGAGGCCCCATGGTGGGTTCGCGTTGATCACGCGGCCGGGGCGGCAGGTCGCAACGAAGCTGGCGAAGCGTGTCGGCGGATCGTGGGCGGTGACCGTATAGACGCCAGCTGGAACGTTTGTCCAGACGACGCCGCCGTCCTGTGAGGAGGAGGTCTGAGCGGGGTCCGGTAGGACGCTCTTGTTGAAATAGACCGGCTTGGGTAGCGCGGGCCTACCGGAGGCGGTCGCGCCGGCGACACCGTGTGCGCCGTACGCGATGAATTTGGCGTAGCTGAGGTCGCGGACGTTCCTGGTGCTGAACGTGGACACGATCGCGCACTGTCTTGGGTTGCCTTGCGCATCGACTGGGACGCTCAGCAGGGCAACGAGACCGTTATAGACCGCCTCCGTGGGCGTCTGAAAGTTCACGTTGGCCAGGTCCTCACCATTCGTGGTGAAGGTCTGGAGATAGATCGTGTGATAGCCGCGCAAGATGATGTACGGGGTCACCCTCGTTCGGTCGGGCACGGTGAGGTCGTACCGGCCGTCCGGTTGCACGACCGCCTTCAGGCGTGGGAACTCCACGACACGGATGGTTGCGCCGGCGAGAACTGTGTGGACGTTGTTGAACTCGTAGGCCGTGCCGCGTAGGTGCACGTTGCGCGCCCGCGTGGCCCCAGCCGCAGCCATCACTCCTGCGGCTGCGACCGCGAGCAGCGCCAAGATCAGAAAAGCCAGACGAGACCTCATGTGCAGCGTTGAGCCTAACCGGCGCGGACATGGCCGCTCATCCGCAACCCACCACATCGATCATCTGGAGAACTACTTGATCCCGCACCGCCAGCGTGAGACGCCTGCGAGACTCGGGCCATGGTTCTCGTGGCTTGCTACTCGGTTCGAAGAGCGGCTGATCGTGAACGGGCGCGTCCCACGTCAGAGCTAGGCCTGGAGTGGGGCGAGATCACCCTCAGCTAGCAAGACGTCGCGAGCTTGAGCGCGACTAGGATGGTATGAAGAGGGCCAGGTATCGGAATTGGAGGGCTCCGGCTCCCGTTCCGAGGCTGCCGTAGTCGGCCCACATGACGGCGTAGTTCCCGGTCAGTTCGATCGAGTCTTTGCGCGTCCGCCCTCACCCCAGTCCAGTCGGCCTGCCGGACGCCGCGAGTTCGCCACCGCCGTGATCCGTGAGACGGTGGTGGCAATTCGGTGACCTCGGGGTCGATCTTGCGGATTAGCGCGGTGGTGCCGTTGCGTACCGGCCCGTGATCGGGGTGGTTGCTGGTGTGCCGGATTGGACCTGGTCCCCGGGGCGGAGGGCCTACGGGCGGCCGGGTGCCGGGATCCTGTCGGTGCCGAGCTCACCGTGCTGGTGGCGGATCGCCTGGAAGCGCGCGTTGAGCTCGTCGAGGTGGTCGTTCGAGGTCTGGGCGAGCACGATCGTCGTGCGCCCGTGGCGGGTGTTGGCGGGAGCGGCGTCAAGTGCGGCATCCGTGGGCTCGGGGACCAGTCCGAGTCACGTGGCACCGGTGGGCTTGGCGGAGACGAGATCAGCAGTTCCGCGCGGATAGCGCTCGTCCGCGCTCCTGCTCACTGAGCCGAGATGCGAGACGCGAACGATCCGCGAGAGAGGCCGTGCATTGCTAGCGCGGGCACGCGGAAGGCGCCCGCTCGTGGCCCAAGTTGTCCGGAAGCCCTTGTGCGGCTGCCCCGTTGCGGGAAGCGACGTGATGACTACTTCGTCCAAGAAGCAGCCCCGCCACCTGCGTCGGCGCGCTGCTCGTCGTCAGCCTTGACAGGCGACAGCATTTCCCGTGTAGGCTCGCTGAGATGTCGTACGTGACCGCTGAGCGAGAGCTGCTGGTTCGCTCGGGAACCCCTGCTGATGTGTTGTCGCGGGTCCGAGATGGCTTGGTGGGCCGGGGTCGCTGGATCGACCCAGATGCGCCGGAGGACATTCGGTTCCGAGGTGGATGGGCGCTCGCGTGGCGGACATCGCACAAACCGATTCGCGGCTTGGTGCAGGTCGTACCTCGAGAGGACGGAGCGATCGTGCGGATATCGATCCGCGACGCGGCGATCGGCGCCCAAATTGCGATGCTCGGATTCGAGCGTCGCCAGTATGCAGCGCTGATCGATCGCGAGCTGAACGAGATACAGCGGGACGTTGAAAGAGGCGACACCTTGCACGCCGCTACTGAGACTCGCGCGCTCTGAATACCGTTGGTAGGCCTGAGGTGCTCCGACCCGCGACACCGCAGGCTCACTGGCGCGCCTTGTCCTTGGCGCGAAACCCGATCGCCCGGCTGCTGCTTCGCGCCGCGATCGCTTTCGTCATCTGACCCGTCTTCCGCGGTGTGATTGCCTCGGCGACATGGAGTGCGTCGGAGTCAATTCGTGGGCCCGGTGCCACCCGTGCGAGACCCGGTAGGCGCCCCACGACCTAGGCTGAACACCTCGGGATTTGCGCCGGACGTCCGTGGCTTGCGCGGGACTAGGGATCCCTTGCGCAGACAGGCGAGCCGAGGGTCGCACGTGGCAGCGGGAAACACGCTGCTATCCCCACGGGCTGACGCGCTACTTGACGTACCTCATGATCTTGTGCGGGCTCGCCGATGTAGCGGTACAGGATTGCGAGATGCTGCGCGAAGACAAAAGGATCGAACTCGTCCGCCTCTCGGTGACGCTCCCTCGGATGATCGTGGGGCGCTGGGCCCTCCAGGCAGGTCATACGGTCCATCGGGGTCGTTGGAAGGACGCCCAGCTCGAGGCGTGGCGGAAGCAACAGCAAGAACTGCCCGTCTCGCTCCACGCGGAGGGACGTAGAAAGCTTTGGTGGTTTCGCGATCGCTTCTATTGGGATGACGATGGTCATTCCGCAGAGGACGTGAAGGCGCTCGTGCTCCAGCGGTTGAGTCGCGCCGAGCGTCGCCTCAAATCAGCTCGCGCACTCATGCGCAGTGAGGAAAACACGACTGGCCGGCGGGGACCTATCCCCCAGAACGTTGCGCTTGCCGTCTTGGAGCGCGACGGACGCGCGTGCGTGCAGTGCGCAACTACTGAGGATCTGCAGTTCGACCACATCATCCCGGTCGCGTTGGGCGGGGGCACCAGCGTCGAGAACCTTCAGATCCTGTGCGGGGATTGCAACCGTGCCAAGAGTGACGCGCTGTAGCGGTTCCGGCGTGCTGAAGACCTCTCTGTCAGTCTGGTCTTTCCGGTCACGCCGGCTCTGTCCGATGCGCCGACCACGAGGCTGAGCAGGGGGCTCATAACCCGAAGGTCGCGGGACCGAATCGCGCCCTCGCCATTCATAGAAGCCCGCAGCTGTCCAGGGATGAGCGACCCGCGTCATAAGCTGCACGCAGCGCCTCAGTACCAGAGCACGTGCCAAGCAAGCGAACGGCTCGGGGCTGGCGAGACTCGCCGCCCGTCCACCATCCATCAGGAGACTCGCCATGACGCCGGAAGCAGCCATCGCCCTCGTTGAATCCTTCTGGGAGGAGGTTTGGGCCGCGTGCGATCCGTCGGCCGTCGATCGCTTCGTGACCGAGGATTTCGTGATCACTTCCGCCGGTGTGGACGTCGCCGGGCGCGAAAACTTCAAGGCCTGGGTTGCCGGCTTCCAGTCGAAAATCGCCGACCTGAAGTGGGAAACGATCGAGACATTTGCCAACGCCGACGGGTCGCGCGTGTCGTCGCGGTTCCGCATCACCGGCGCCAATAACGGCATGTTCGGGCTGCCGGCTGATGGCAAGCCGGTCGCGATCACCGGCAACGCCATCCTGGCTGTCACACCCACCGGCAAGCTCGCCCACAACTGGGTCGAACGCAGCGCCTGGGAGCTCTACAACCAGCTAAAGGAATCGGACGCCAACGGGTAGCACCGGGCGCCGAGAGGCATCCTCGCTGAGGCCCATCCCGCGCGCCGTCAACGCCGCGCTGCTGCAAAAGGTGTGATCCGGCAGCACGCGATCCTTCGCGCCGGAAGCGCGTGGCCATTCGCTCGCCCGCTCCGCCTCACACGACCTCGGGCAAGATCACGAAGGCCTGCAAGCGGGACCGAGGTAACCCCACCGAGGCGCCGCCGACCCCTTCCAAAGATTCGCCCCACACAAAGCTGTCGAGCCGCAAGAATGAAGCGACATGGCCGCAGGGGGCGAGTGATACCCGATCACGACAGGCAGTCGATAGATGCTGCACGTCCATAGAGCGGAGCGCGCCGATCGCCTGGCCGACGGACTGGCGACGACGCTCATGGCACCTCTTGACGATCCGTTCATGGCGGATGTCGTCGCAGTCCCAACCCGCGGCATCGAGCGTTGGCTGGCGCAGCGACTGTCCACCCGTCTCGGGGCCAGTGAAGGACGCGCAGACGGCATCTGCGCGAACGTCGACTTTCCGTTTCCCGGACACCTGATCGTTGGCGCCCTCGCGACAGCGACTGGGGTCGACCGGGACCACGACGCGTGGCGACCGGAGCGGTCCGTCTGGCCGCTCCTCGAGCTTGTGGACGACTGCATCGACGAGCCGTGGCTGGAAACGCTGAAGGCCCACCTGGACGGAGCGCGTCCGGAGCCGGACGATCCGGTCAGACGGTTCGGGGTCGTCCGCCACATCGCGGACCTGTTCGACCACTACGGCGTCCACCGCCCCGAGATGATCCGCAGCTGGGCGGCCGGCGAAGACGTAGGCGCACGCGAGGCCCCGTGGCAGCCTGAGCTATGGCGGCGCCTTCGCAAGACGATCAACACGCCGAGCCCGGCCGAACGTATAGCTGAGGCGTGCGAGCAGATCCGCACTCATCCTGAGCTTCTCGACCTCCCGACACGCCTTTCGCTGTTCGGCCTGACCCGGATTCCGCGCAGCTATCTCGACGCGATTGCGGCGATTGCCGATGCCCGCGATGTCCATCTGTTCGTTCTGCATCCATCGCCGGGGCTGTGGGAAGAGGTCGAACAAATCCTCGACACGCAAGCTCCGATCACGAGGCGCGCGGCAGATCCAACCGCGGACATCCCATCCAACCGCCTGCTCGGGTCCTGGGGCCGCGACGCACGGGAGCTGCAGCTGGTCCTCGCATCAACAGCCAATACAGCCGATGAGCACCACGCCGCCAACCACGACACCGACACGCTTCTGCAGGTCATTCAGGAGGGCATCCGCGCCGACATCCCGCCGCCGGGAGAACCGTTGCCGCGAGAGCAGGACAGAAGACCCACCCTGAGGCCGGATGACGACAGCCTGCAAATCCACTCTTGCCACGGCCGAGCGCGTCAGGTCGAGGTCCTGCGCGACGCCGTTCTGCACCTCCTGGAGGACGACCCGACGCTCGAGCCACGGGACGTCATCGTCATGTGTCCTGACATCGAGACGTTCGCACCGCTGATCGAGGCCACCTTCGGAGCCGGCAGGGCGAGCGACCCGGCAGAAGACGATGAACCGGACTCCGACGGGAAGCGCCCGCTCGACCTCCGGGTAAGGCTGGCCGATCGATCGCTGCGCCAGACGAACCCGCTCCTCGGCGTGATTTCGCAGCTGCTGACGCTCGCCGAGCAACGGGCCACCGCCTCGCAGCTGCTCGACCTAGCCGATCGCGAGCCTGTGCGCCGGCGGTTCAGGTTCGACGACGATGACATCGCGCAACTGCGCGACTGGGTGGTGGCGAGTGGCATCCGCTGGGGGTTTGATGCGCCACACCGCGAGCCGTTCAAGCTCGGTGCATTGGAAGCGAACACCTGGCAATCCGGCCTTGATCGGATCCTGCTCGGCGTGAGCATGACCGAGGACGAGCTGCGCCTGCTCGCGAAGGTGCTGCCGCTGGACGACGTCGACAGCGGGGTCATCGATCTCGCCGGCAGTTTCGCCGAGTTCGTCGATCGCGTCCGCACCGTCGTTGACGGACTGCGGCACGGCAAGGCAATCCCGGAATGGGCCAATACGCTCGCGGATGCCGCCGATTCGCTCACGGCCACTAGCGAGCGCGAGTCATGGCAGCGGACCGAGCTCCAGCGGCTGCTTGACGACATGGTCGATCAGGCGTCCGGGGAGGATGGCGGAAGCAGTCCGGCAGTGCTGGAACTCGCGGACCTCCAGGGGCTGCTGGCCGACCGACTGCGCGGACGGCCAACACGAGCGAACTTCCGCACCGGCCATCTGACGGTCTGCACGCTCGTGCCGATGCGATCGGTGCCACACCGAGTGGTGTGCATCCTTGGCCTCGATGATGGGGCATTCCCGCGCAAGGCGCCTCGCGACGGGGACGACCTGATCCTGCGCGATCCGCACGTTGGCGACCGCGATCCCCGCACCGAGGATCGGCAGATGCTGCTCGATGCGCTGATGGCTGCGACTGAGCGCGTGATCATCACCTACACCGGCAACGATGAGCGAACGAACCTGCCGCGCCCGGCGGCGGTCCCCGTGGGAGAGCTGCTCGACATCGTCGACGGCAGCGTCAGCTGTTCCGACCGACTCGCCCGGGACCGGGTTGTCATTCGCCATCCGCTCCAGCCGTTCGATCCGCGCAACTTCAGCGAGGGAGCGCTCGTGCCCGAGCGACGGTGGAGCTTCGATCAGGTCTCACTGGCCGGTGCTCGCGCGCTGACCGGTGAGCGCACGGAGCCGCGGCCGTTCCTCGAAGGCCCCCTCCCTGCAGACGACGGGCAGGTGATCGAGCTTCGACGGCTGGTCCGGTTCGTCGAGCACCCGGCGAAAGCGTTCCTCCGCGATCGGCTCGAGATCAGCGCGACCGACTTCTCCGACGAGGTTGACGATGCGTTGCCAGTCGAACTGGACGGGCTCGAGCAATGGCAGGTGGGACAGAGGGTGCTCGAGGGCGTCCTCGCCGGGCAGGAAATCAACAACTGCGTCAAGGCAGAGGTCGCCCGCGGCTCGCTCCCACCGGGAAAGCTCGGCTTGCCGGTGATGCAGCTGATCGCGAACCGTGCCCGTCTGATCGCCGACGCGGCAGAACAGGTCGGAGACTGTTCGCCGTCTTCTCTCGACGTCAATCTCGAGTTATCCGATGGGCGCCGGCTTTCCGGCACTGTCCCCGGCGTCTGCAACGACACGGTGCGCATCGTCTCCTACTCGCGCGTGAAGCCAAAGGACCGCCTCCGCGCCTGGGTGTGGCTTCTCGCACTGACCGCTGCTCGCCCCGAGCGGCAGTTCGAATCCCTGGTGATCGGACGCGCTCGTTCAACCTCACGCAACATGGCCGACGTGACAATCGCCGCGATTCAGCCACTCGACAAGGACCCAGACGCGCGCCGGGAGGCCGCGCTCAGCTCGCTCGCGCTGCTGATCGACCTCTACGACCGCGGGATGCGAGAGCCATTGCCACTCGCCTGCGAGGCATCCGCCGCTTACGCAGAAGCAGCGGCGAAAGGGCAGGACGCGGAAGCCGCGGGCCGGGACGCGTGGGAAAGCGGTTGGCGAATCCCGAAGGAGGACCAGCAGCCGGAGCACGTGGTCGTGTTCGGGGATGTGATCGCGTTTGACGATCTGCTCGACGAACGTCCGCGGGAGGACGAGCAGGGCGATGGCTGGGACGGGGCCGAGCCGACCAGATTCGGTCGGTACGCCCGTCGGCTGTGGACTCCGTTACTCGCGCACGAAGTGGTCAAGGACCAATGAGCATCGCCGTCGAACCAGCCGAGTTCGATCTGTGCGGGCCGCTTCCATCGGGCGTCACCGTGCTCGAGGCGAGCGCCGGTACCGGCAAGACCTACACAATCGCGGCCCTGGCCGCGCGATATGTGGCCGACGGGATGCCGCTCGAGCGGTTGCTGCTGATCACGTTCACTCGGATGGCCACGGGCGAGCTGCGCGACCGCGTCCGGGAGCGACTCGTGCATACCGAGCACGAGCTATCGCGGATCCTGAATGGCGCCCCTGACCCCGGCACGGATCCGGTGGTGACGCTCCTCGCGGAGGGGTCCGCCGACGACGTGGCCACCCGGCGCGGCCGGCTCGCGCGTGCGGTTGCCGACTTCGACGCCGCAACGATCGCGACGACCCATGGGTTCTGCCAGGAGGTGCTGGCGGAGCTCGGCACCGTCGGCGATCTGGAGCCCGGCACGACATTCGTGGAAGACGTCTCTGATCTGGTCAGCGAAGCGCTCGACGACTTCTATGTGCGGCGCTTTCTCCGAGAAGACCAGGCGGCATTCGACCGCGACGAGGCGCTCAAGATTGCACGCGTGGCGGTCTTCAACCCGATGGCCGAGCTCGAGCCTCGGGACGAGCCGACCGGATCGAAGGCAGCGATGCGGTATCGGTTGGCATCGCGCATCCGCGACGAGGTCGAGCGGCGCAAGCGCCGGCTCTCGATCATGACCTACGACGACCTGCTCACGCGTCTGAACGGAGCGCTCGTCGGGCCGAACGGTGAGATCGCGCGCGAACGGCTGCGGTCGCGGTTCCGGGTCGTTCTGGTCGACGAGTTCCAGGACACCGACCCGATTCAGTGGCAAATCCTCCTGCGCGCGTTTGCAGAGCAAGGCGTGACCCTGGTCCTGATCGCAGACCCCAAGCAGGCGATCTATGCGTTTCGAGGAGCTGACGTCTATGCATACCTGGTCGCCGCCCGCACCGCCGAGGTCCAGTCGACCCTTCGCGTGAACCGTCGCAGCGATCAGCCGTTGCTCGACGCCTACGACGCGTTGTTCGATGGCGCCACGCTCGGTCACAAGGGGATCGTGTACAGGCAGGTGAGAGCCGATCCTGCGCATCAGACGATGCGCCTGAGCGGTGCACCGAGCGACACGCCGCTCCGCGTGCGCGTCGCGATCCGGGATCAGGACTCGATCGCCAAGACGAACTATGGATACGCGACAGCAAGCTCCGCCCGCAGCCACGTCGCCTGTGACCTCGCCGCCGATGTCGTCAGGCTGCTGGCCTCAGGGGCGGAGATCGAGCATCGCTCGCCAGCAGGCGCGTCAATCGGGCGAGAGGAGGTTCGGCCGCGTGACATCGCGGTGCTCGTGCGGACGAATGCCAATGCTGAGTTGGTCCGCGATGCGCTCGCCGAAGCTCATGTTCCGGCTGTCATCAACGGTGCCGGCAGCGTGTTCGCGACCGCTGCCGCAGGCGATTGGCTGCGCCTGCTCGAGGCGCTCGAGTGGCCGGCCTCGGCGCTTCGCGCCAAGACGGCCGCGTTGGGGGCGTTCTTCGGTTGGAGCGCATGCCGGATTGCGGCCGCATCCGAGCTCGAGTGGGAGGGCGTGCATAGAGCGCTTCACCGCTGGGGCCGGATTCTGCGAGACAGCGGAGTAGCGGCGCTGGTCGAGGCGATCATGATCGGTGAGGATCTCCCCGCCCGGCTGCTCTCCGGCACAGACGGAGAGCGCAAGCTCACCGACCTGCGCCACCTTGCGCAGGTTCTTCACCAGGCAGCGAGAGCGGAACGGCTCGGCGTGACCGCGCTGCGCGGTTGGCTCGCGCAGCGAGTTGCCGAGGCCGAGCGCGAAGGCGCCGAGGAGGAGCTGACACGGCGGCTCGAGTCCGACACGGAAGCGGTGCAGGTCCTGACGATCCACCGCAGCAAGGGCGTTGAGTTCCCGATCGTCTACTGCCCCTTCCTGTGGGACTCGTTCATCCAGCGCGACGCGGCGCCGGTCCTGTTTCACGATCCCGCCGCGGGCGACGTCTGCAAGCTCGATGTGGGTCTCGACCAGCGTTCATACGTCACGCACAAGCGCCAACACCTGATCGAGCAGCGGGGCGAGGACCTGCGCATGGCCTACGTCGCGCTGACGCGAGCCAGGCACCAGGCGGTGATCTGGTGGGCGGGCTCGAGCGACAGCCGACACTCACCGCTCAGCCGATTGCTGTTCGCGCGTGACGACGCCGGCAAGGTGGCCTGGGAGGGACAGTCCACCCCGAGCGATGCGGTGGCGCTCGAGCGATTCAACGTGCTCGCCGAAAAGGCGCCGGGGCGGATCGAAATCGAGCGCTCGCTTCTGGGTCCACATCTGACCTGGGAGCCGCCCCAGGCGTCACCACCCGACCTCGACGCCGCGAGCTTCGATCGCCGGCTCGATCTGCGTTGGCGACGCACGTCCTACAGCGACATCACTGCCGAGAGCCACGAAGCTCTTGTCTCGAGCGAGCCCGACGAGCCGACCCTTGCTGACGAGCCCGAGGGCCCGGTCGCCTCGCCCGAGCTAGAGCCAGACGGCGAAGGAGTTCTCGGACTCGAGAAGCCCTCGCCGCTTGGAACGATGCCCTTCGGCGCCGAGTTCGGAACCTTCGTTCACCGCGTGCTCGAGCGAACCGACTACGCGGCGGACGACCTCGACGCCGAGCTTGCCGAGACCGTCGCCGCCACCGGGGCGCGAGGGGCGCTGAAGCTGACCGGCCCGGGCGAGGCGGTCACCGGCCTGAAGGCGGCGATCGAAACTCCACTCGGAGCGCTGGTCGGCGACAGGCGCTTGCGCGACATCAAGCGGGCGGACCGGCTCGACGAACTCGAGTTCGAGCTGCCGCTGGTCGGCGGCGATGATCCGAGCGGACGGCTGACACTGAGGGCGATCGCCGGCGTTCTGCGTGCCCATCTCTCGGCAGGCGATCCGATGGCAGCGTATGCGGATCGGCTCGAGGATCCGGCCTTGCGCGCCACCGTCCGCGGGTTTCTCACGGGCAGCATCGACACGGTGTTCCGGCTCGACGGTCCTCGCTTCACAATCGTCGACTACAAGACCAACTGGCTCGGCCCGTTTGACGAGGAGCTCACCCTGAGCCGGTATCAGCCGCCCGCGCTGGCCGAGGAGATGGCTCGCGCACACTATGGGCTGCAGGCTCTGCTCTACACGGTCGCGGTGCATCGCTACCTGCGTTGGCGGCTGCGCGGCTATGACCCGAACAGCCACCTCGCGGGCGTGCTCTACCTGTTCCTGCGCGGCATGGCCGGAGCCGAGACCCCGGTGATCGCCGGCAGTCCATGCGGCGTATTCGCCTGGCGACCGCCTGGCGCGCTTGTGGCGGCGTTGAGTGATGTGATCGATCGGGGAGCGGCATGAGCGTCTCGGAGGCACAGTCACGCGAGGATGCGTTCTCGGCTCGCCGCGCGCGTAACGCAGTCGGGCTCCTTGCCGCGTTCAACGCGCTCGGGCTCCTATCAGCGGCCGACGTGCATGTGGCGGCGCGGGTAACACAGCTGGTCGGCGAGACAGACGAGAGCGTTCAACTCGCTCTGGCACTCGCCGTTCGAGCGACGCGGCTCGGTCACGTGTTCGTCGACCTGCTCACGATCCACGACACCGCCAGCCTCGAATCCGAGGAGGAGCCGCTCGATCTCGGGCAGTTGGCATGGCCCGCACCCGAATCGTGGGTGGCGGCGGTGGCCGCCAGCAACCTGGTCGCCACCGGCGAGCACGAACCAGGTGCCGAGCAGCCGCTGCGGCTGATCGGAAACCGTCTGTACCTCGACCGCTACTGGCGGGAGGAGAGATCGGTTGCCGCGGATCTGCTGACGCTCGCGGATGACGACGCAATCGAGCTCGACTACGACGTGCTTGCGGACGGCGTGCAGCGACTGTTTCCGCAGCAGGCTGACATCCGCCAGCGGCTGGCTGCCGCGGCGGCGGTCTGCCGCAGGCTCGCGGTCGTTGCCGGCGGTCCGGGAACCGGGAAGACGACCACGGTCGCGCGAATCGTGGCGTTGCTGGCGGAGCAGGCGATCGCTCACGGTGCGCGGCCGCCGCTCGTCGCTCTGTGCGCGCCAACCGGCAAGGCTTCCGCCAGGCTGCAGGAGTCCGTCCAGGCGGAGGCGACGGATCTGGACGTGACCGAGGAGGTCCGGACGCTACTGCTCGGCCTTCAGGCCTCAACGCTCCACCGGCTCCTCGGGTGGAAGCGTGGGAGCCACAGTCGGTTTGGCTATGACCGAGGCAATCGTCTGCCGCACGACGTCGTGATCGTCGACGAGACCTCGATGGTCTCGCTGTCGATAATGGGGCGGCTTGTCGAGGCCGTGCGGTCAGACGCGCGCCTGATCCTGGTCGGCGATCCGGGCCAGCTGCGCTCGATCGAGGCGGGGGTCGTGCTCGGAGATGTCGTCGGGCCGGCCGCCGAGCATCTTCAGATGAGGGCCGGGGCGCGAGCCCGGCTCGCCGAGGTGACAGGTGACGAAGTGCCCGCCGACGATTCATCGTCTGAGGTTCGGATCGGCGACGGGATCGTCGTGCTCGACCGCGTGCATCGCTACGGGAGCGGCATCGCCGCCCTCGCTGAGGCAATCCGTCACGGCGACAGCGACGGCACGATCGCGTCGCTCACGGCCGCTCCGGACGAGATCGCCTGGCTCGCGGTGGATGTTGACGATCCCGACGCCGGCGAGGATCTGGAGGAGGTGAGAAAGCCCGCCGTGCAGGCGGGGCGGTCGATGTTCGAGGCAGCCCGGACCGGGGCGGCGATGGATGCCCTCGACGCGCTCGGCGCGTTCCGGCTGCTGTGCGCGCATCGACGGGGTCCGCACGGCGTGAGCAACTGGAGTCTTCGGCTCCAGTCGTGGCTCGGGTCTGCAGTGGACGATCTCGACCTCGGCGAGCGCGATTACGTGGGGCGCCCGCTGCTCGTCACCGAGAATGACTATGAGCTCGGTCTCTACAACGGTGACACTGGCGTGATCGTTACGGATCACGAGGGGCGTCCGAGCGCGGCGTTCGAGCGCGGCGGGGAACTGCTGAGCTTCAGCCCGCTCCGACTCGACGCGGTTGAGACCGTGTACGCGATGACGATTCACAAGAGCCAGGGTTCGCAGTTCGAGACCGCCGCTGTGCTGCTGCCACCGGCGACGTCGCGGATCCTGACTCGCGAGCTGCTCTATACGGCCGTGACGCGGGCCCAGAAGAACCTGATCCTCGTCGCGACCGAGGACGCGATTCGGGCGGCGGTTGCGCGGCCGGTGGCGCGGGCCTCGGGACTGAGGGAGAGACTCTGGGGACTCGAGCCCGATCGCTAGTCGGAGTGCGTGTCGCCAGTGGCTGGTCGGCTACCGCGCAGGCGCCGACACCCGCCCACTATCAAGCTTCTCGTGTGGGAACGAAGCAGAACGGGATTGGAACGAGAGGATCTTCGGGTTCTGCACTACCCCTGAGCGGATCTCGATTGCGCGGCTGATCGTGCGATTCGCGTCCCAGCTCTCCTCGCCGGACATGACGGTGGCGAGGAAGGGGAGCAGCGCTTCGCTGATCTCCCACGTCGCCGAGTTCCAGAGGTGCGATGGGCTGTGGTCGACGGCGTAATAGTGGACGCCGGTCGCGACGCTGAACATCGGCTCGGCAAATGATGTTGGTCGCGCCCACTCGAAGCCCATGCCCTCGTCGCAGGACACGTCGACGAACAGGCTCCCGGGCGCAAAGAGCTTGAGGTCGTCGTTGGTCGCAAACATGAGCGGGTCGTCGGTGTCTTGCAGGATGCAGTTGACGACGATGTCGTGATCGGCAAGGACCTCGGCGAGGGGTCGGCTTCCCGAGCTGTTGAGCGCTACCGCGCGGTGAGGGCGGTCGGGGTCGCGCTCATGGTGGATCAAGCGCGCGGGCGCGATCGGTGCTGCAACCGCCGCGACGCTGCGGTGTGTCAAGACGTCCACGTCGTGCACGCCTAGCGCGAACAGCGCGGTGACTGCCCCGCGGGCGGTGGCGCCGAAGCTGATCACGGCGGCTCGGAGACGCTGCCCGAATGCGCCCGTCGTGCCGATCAGTTGCATCGCGTGGATCACCGAGCAATAGCCGGCGAGCTCGTTGTTCATGTGGAAGACGTGAAGGCTGAAGTCGCCTTCGTGGGTCCAGTGATTCATCGCCTCCCACGCAATCAGCGTCAGGCGGCGGTCGATCGCGACCTGCGTCAGGTGCTCGTCTTGAACGCAATGCGGCCATCCCCACAGAATCTTTCCCGGAGGCAGCATCATCAGGTCCTCCGCGAGCGGCTTCGGAATCAGGACTACGTCGCATTCGGTCATCAGCTGCTCTCGGGTGCGAAAGCCTCCAACACCTTCCGAGAGGCGCTCATCCGCGATCGCGAAGCGGTCCGCGTAGCCGTGCTCGAAGAACATCCGCCGCCGCAAGCCCTCGTCGATACGCTCGACATGCGCGGGGTGGATCGGCAGCCGGTGCTCGTCCGCCTTGCGCGAGGTCCCGACGACACCCAAAGTCAAGTCTTGCATTCGTTCTCGTGTCCGAGGCGCCCAGCGTATCTGACTGCTTGGCCGAGCTTCGCGCAGTGACAGCCGGACGAGTGCGGATCACGAGGCCGTGTGGGAGAATCGGCGCGATGAGCGATCCTCGCACGGCACCGTACGGCTCCGTCCGCCTCGCCGATGTGGACACCCTGGGCCAGCTCGACTCCGGGAGCGCGGATGACAACGACGGCGCGTTTCATCTCGTCCGGCGCCATTTCGACGTTCGAGCGTTCGGCGTCAACGCGGCGACAGGAAATGCGGGCGACGTGATGATCGAGGAGCATCACGAGGCTGACGATGAGGCGAACCAAACGAACGGTCACCAGGAGCTCTACGCCGTGATGACCGGGCACGCGGTCTTCACGGTCGACGGCGAGGAGATCGACGCGCCGGCTGGGACGATCGTGTTCGTACGCGACCCGGCGTTGCTCCGCGCCGCCCGGGCAACCGCCGATGACACGGCGATCCTGATGGTCGGAGGACCAGCCGGCACCCCGTACACCGTCTCTCGCTGGGAGACAGCGCTCCCGTAACCGGGCAACTCCCGGCATCAGCCGGGACGGGCGTCGGCGTGGGGCTGAACGCCGCGGCCTCGAACGCCGCGGCCTCGAACGCCGCGGCCTCGAACGCCGCGGCCTCGAAACGCCGCGGCCTCGAATACCCCCGCGATCGAGAAAGGCCCGCAACCGGGCGATCTGCGCAGCCCGCGCGGCGGCGCTACACCGTGTGCAAACCGCCTTCGATCAGGAAGTCCGCACCGCTCGTGTACGACGACTCATCTGAGGCGAGGTAGAGCACGAGGTAGGAGATTTCGATCGGCTCGGCCATCCGCTTCATCGGCGTGCGCGCGATGATCTCGCGGTGGATGGCGTCGGGTTCGCCGACCATCGGGGTAGCGACGGCGCCGGGCGAGATCGAGTTGACCCGGATCCCGTCCGGCGCGAGGCTCAGGGCGGCGTTTCGGGTCAATCCGAGCACGGCGGCCTTTGCCGCGACGTAGGAAGCGCCACGATTGGGAGCGCCTCCGGTATGGGCCCAGTCCGAGGCGGTATTGATGATCGACCCGCCGCCGCTGGCGCGCATCCCGGGGATCACGGTCTGGATGCCCAGGAACACGCCAGTCTGGTTGATCGCGATCACCCGGTGCCAGTCATCCAGCGAGCAGTCGGCGATGCCCGTCGGTCCGCCTCCGCTGCCGATCCCGGCGTTGTTGACGAGCACGGTCACCGGGCCGAAGCGGGCCGCGGCAAACTCGGCCGCCGTTCGCCAGTCATCCTGCTGGGAGACGTCCAGATGTGTGTAGAGCACCTGCAGGCCCTGGTCGGCGAGGCGCTGGGCCAGCGCAGAGCCCTCCTCGTCGAGTACGTCCGCCAGAACAACACGAGCACCCTCTCGAGCCAACAACTCGCCGTGAGAAGCTCCCTGCCCCCGCGCGCCACCCGTCACCAATGCCACCTTCCCGTCTACGCGACCGGCCATTCTCACATCCTTTCTCACCTAGGCTTGGGACCGCAGCCTGACCGAGGACGGAGGAGCGCGCCACTATCCGCTGCCTCAAAATGCGCCACCGGTATGCCAGCCCGCGCCAACGCCGGCACGCACGCCCGGCCCGCACGAAAAATCCGCACCGGCGCGTGGCATCGCCCGCGACCTCGGCGTATGCTCGCCGGCACGAAACGGAAGCCGGACAAAGCAAATCTAGAACCCGAAAGTCACCGCGCCGGAGGCACCCATGAAGCTGTACGCATTCCATGCCGGAGGCGAGGAAGCAGACGTAGCGGCATTTGACCCGTTCGACCCGCAGGTTGGAACGAAGGTCGAATCGCCGTTCTTCTTCTATCTGGTTGAGCATCCGAGCGGACCCGTTCTGTTTGACTGCGGAGTGCACCCGCTGTTCGCCAAAGATCCGGAGGCCCGTCTCGGGTTCGCGGTTGAAGGACTGAAGCTCAACGTGGGGGAGGACGACGACGTCGTATCCAAGCTCCGCGAGGTCGGGGTTGCACCCGATGACGTCCGCCACGTCGTGCTCTCGCACCTGCACTACGATCATGCCGGCGGGATCGAGTTCTTTCCCGGCGCGCGGTTCTACGTGCACCGGCGTGAACTCGAGTTTGCGCGGGCACCGGCGGTCTATCAGAAGGCGCTATATGTGCCGGCCGACCTGGACGCTCCCGTCGAATGGACACAGCTGGACGGGGAGCACGACCTGTTCGGGGACGGGCGAGTTGTCATCTTCCCGACGCCGGGGCACTCGCCTGGCCACCAATCAATGCTGGTGAGGCTGCCGACGCAAAATGTGATCCTGGTCGCCGACGCAGCCGTGCCTCGGAACCTCGAGCTGAGCGTCCTGCCCGCAATTGTCTGGAATCCCGACGCAATGCTGGCGAGCTGGGACCGGATCAGGGCGTTGCGAGCCGAACTGGACGCAGAGCTGATATTCACCCACGACCTCGACTGGGCGGCAAAGACGCGCGTGGCGCCCGACGCGTGGTACGCCTAGAACTGTGTACAGGCGTCCGCAGCAGGCTTCACGCCACTAGGGGCTCGCCGCTCGGGACTGCGTGAAGGCGCCCGAAGTGGGCCTCACACGACTAGGCTCTCACGGGCTCAGGTTCCCAACCATGCGTCCTGGAAGCGCATGTTGTTGAAGTCCAAGCCAGCGCCGGCCTTCATGCCGCGCACGTTCAGTGCGGCGCCGTCGGCATATGGGTAGTTGCACCAAGCGATGTAGCCGCCGTAGTCGACCTGCTGCTGCTGGCATTCATGCCAGAGATCGCCGGCCTTCCCCGGATCGGTGGCGGCCATTGCCTCATTGATGAGCTTTGCGGCCGAGGAGCCGGACGGCACGCCGCTGCCGCCTGACTGGTGGCACCACCACGTATCGTGATAGGGGGCGTTGGCCGTGTAGGCCGACAGCCAATCGACCATCAACGAAGTCGCCGGCTGCCAGAAGTTGATGCTGGCCGTCCGCGTGTACGCTCCGCCGGCTGGCGTGAAGTATGTGCCGACGGCGACGTTCTTGACGCTGACATTGACCCCGGCCGCGGGTGCCTGCTCGGCAAGCAGGGTGACCATCTCGACCGCTCCGGCCGCGACGGGCGCGGTTGGCCAGGTGAAGGTATTACCGGCGACACCGGCCGCCTTGAACAGCGACTTGGCCCGCTCGGGATCGTAAACGGGCTTGGCGCTCGTGAGATAGTACGGAACCGTTGGCACGCCGATGAAGTCATCGGCGATCGCGCCGACGCCGTCGAGCGACCCGTCGAGCATCGCCTGGCGGTTGACCAGCAGCTTGAACGCCTGGCGAATCCGGTTGTCGGCGAATGGCCCCTTGTCAACCCGCATACCCATCATGTACGTCGTCGACGGGATCGACGCCAGCAGTACCTGCATCTTCTTGGAGGAAAGCTGCTCGCGCGCAGTCGTAACCGGTGGGGCGATGTAGCAGTCGACCGAGCCGCCCAGGAACGCGTTGGTCAATGTGTTGAAGTCGGTGAACGAGGAATCGATGACGAGCTTGTCGACGTAGGGCTTACCCGTCTCCCAGTAATCGGGATTGCGCACGAATTCGGACTGCTGACCCGGCGTGAAGGACACGTACTTGAACGCGCCCGTCCCGATCGGATTCTTGGCCGCCTCCTTGGCCGTCGTGCCGTTCTTGACGAGGCCGAAGTTGAACCAGGTGAGGATCGTCGGGAACTGGGCGATCGGCTTGAGCAGCGGGACCTCGACGGTCAGCTTGTCCTTCGCCTTGACCTTGCCGGTATCGACGATCCCCGTCAGGAACGCGGCTGCGTAATTGGCCGATGGGTTCGTCCACAGCTTGAAGTTGTAGACCGCGTCGGCAGCGGTAAACGGCGAGCCATCATGCCACGTCACGCCGGAACGCAAATGAAACGTCCACACCGTGGCATCGGAATTTGACTCCCACGACGTCGCCAGCCCGGGAACCAGCGGCGACATGTTGACGCCGGGATACAGCAGAAAGTTGTATAGGTTGTACTGACGGGCCCAATCCGGCGGAAAGCTTGCCGTCCCGGGCCACACGTTCTCGGACGCGCCGGCCGTGATGTAACCGACCGTGAGCGTGCCGCCCTTGACCGGCGTGCCACCCGGCAGCTCGGACACGGCGCCAGGGAGCAGCGACTTGGCGGGCGTCGTGGTGGTCGAGCCGCCTGAGCTCGAGGAACTGGAGCTCCCGCACGCTGCCAACAGGCCCGCGGCGGCCACCACCGCACCGCCCTCGGCCGCGCCGACCAAAGCCCGCCGGCGTGTAATCCCGGACCCACCGTCACGTTCGATCGGGGCGTCTAGGTAGCTGTCCTCAGGTCCCATGCGTTCTTCTCCTCTGCTCCGCGAACGTTCGGTTCGAACCGGAGCGATTTGGCCCGAGCCGGGGAGATGATGGCTCGCAGATTGCCAGTCGGGGGGCGGGGTCCGATAGTCGAGACAACGGTGGACTCCTCAAATACCAGCGCGGGAGCATCCGTCCAACTAGCGTTTTCGATAAATGAGCAGTGGGGGTTTACGTTCGAACGTAAGCGGGCGCGGCAGCCGAAGCCATGAAGGCCAACGACCGCTCCGAAAAGAGGTCGCCTCCTCCAGGCCGCGCTCGCAAACGAACTCATAGCATTGCCCAAGCCACCATCCGACGGTGGCCAAGACACTCATGCAACGAGACGACTGGGAGCGCGCCCATATGGGAACCGCGGTGGTGGTTGACTTCGACGGGACGATCACCGAAGCGGACACGGTCGATGTGCTGGCGGAGCATTGGGACGCTCCTCGATCGGAGGCTGCGCTCGCCCTTCTCGCAGAAGGCAGGATCAGCGCCAGAGACGCGCTCGCCCGGCAGCTCAGCGGGGTCCGATTCGAGGAGGAGGCGGCTTTGAAGTTCCTGCTGTCCCGATCGTCTCCCCGGCGAGGCCTTGGAGCGATGGTCGATTCGTGCCGACGACGCGGCTGGGATGTGCTCGTCGTCTCGGACGGCATTGCGATCTTCGTCCGCAGCTTCCTTGCCGCGCATGGCGTTGACGTAGCGGTGCACGCGCACGAGGTCCGCTTCTCGCCGGGCGGTGCCGAGGTGGTCCGTGAGGAACTGCCCGTGTGCGGCGTCTGTGGGTTTGAGTGCAAACGCCCCCGCCTTCTCGAGCTCGTCCCCGCCAGCAGCGTGGTCTACGTCGGCGACGGCGCGTCTGATCGCTGTGCAGCGCGCGGTGCCAACGTGATCTTCGCTCGAGATCATCTCGCCGCTGATCTCCGCGCCGACGGGATCCCGTTTCACAGCTTCGACGACCTCGGCGAGGTAGCCGAGCGAATCAGCCGGCTGCCGAAACCGGTCGGCAAGTACCCGGTGCCCTCCGTCGCCTGACCCCCAGGATCGTGGTCGCGTAGACCAACCTGAAGCTGGGCGCCGGTCAGCGACTGCCTGTCAGCGATGTGTCCCGCCCGCCACTGCCCGCGGCGAGCAGAGTTCGGAGTCGCGCCGGACGATGCCTGAAGCGCCAATCGAGAAACGCGAGCGTCGTTCGCACGACGGCGTCGAGCTGTGGTCCGGGCTCGGTGTACGGCGGCAGATGTCCGGCGCCGAGCAGCGTGAGCAGGAATTTCGGCCTCCCCGCCTGTCGATAGAACGAGTACGTGTCTCCAGGCGGGTTGATCGTGTCCGCCGTCCCCTGAACGGCGAGTAGCGCCGGCCCATGCGGCGGCATCGCAAACGGTGCAGCAAAGGGATCCTCGGCGCCGGAGAGGATCATCGCTGCTCCGATGCGCTGGTCGCGGACGCTCGGGTCATACGCGGCCGCGAGCGCGGTGTCGCCGCCATCGGACTGGCCGGTGACGGCGACCTGGCGAGAGTCGATCAGGCCGGCGAGCGGCCCGCTGCCGGACAGGCTGCGCGCGGACAGGTCGGTGATGACGAGGCTCATGTCGCCCGGCTGGTTCGGCAGGTCGCGCTCGTCGGGGCCGCCGGGATGGTTGGCGTTCTCGAGTGGGAACACGGGTGCGGCAACGACGTAGCCCGCCCGGGCCCAAGCGTCGAGCAATCGAGCGTACGGGGCGGGGGAGACCGCGAAGCCGTGGCCGAAAACGATCAGAGGAAACGGCCCTGGGTGTTGGCCCGGGGCGGGCACCGGATAGCGGACGATCGTCAGGAACGACCGACGCGCCGTGCCGATCCGCCGCGTCGGGTCGGTCAGACGAACCGTCAGCTTTCGGATCCGATAGGCGGCCGGCGGACGGGATCGACGGTGGAGCCTCGACGGCGCGGTGGACGACGCCGTGGTCGTCGTCGGTGCCGGCGCCGTGCTCGCGACCGTCGTTGGCGCCGCTCGTGCCGGTCCACCGGCAGCGGAGCGGCGGCTTCCGCCGCCGGTCACGAGGATCAGCGCAACACCGGCCACCACGGCGCAGATCGCGACGATCGCCGCCACCGCACCGAACCGGAGCCGCCGAGCGGATGCCGCGCGCCTTGGCTTCACGACGCGGGCCGTTGCTCAGTCGTTCGCGAGCGCGATGATCTCGCGCCGGAACGGAGCGACGTCGCGGTTCTGAGCGGCGGGGTCGTCGAGGTCCTCAGCGTAGCGGTGACCGTCCCAGACGGCCTGGGCGATCGTGCCGGGCGCGAGCGCGTCTCCGATCGCTTCGACGGCGGGTCCCTTGTCAGCCTCGCCCAGATCGAGGGCCAGCTGGTCGTTGGGCAGCCGTGCCGTCACGAGCACGATCGCGTCCGCGTCGAGCGTCGTGTCCTGCTCGGTGAAGACGCAGCGGAAGTGGATACCGTCCGGCCCCGCGGCCCTGAGCGAGTGAGAGAGCACGATCCTGACGCCGGCGGAGACGAGCTGGGCGTGGATGCGGGATTGCTCCATTGTGTGCTGTGTCCACGCCGAGACCAGCGACTCGGGTGTGACCAGTGTGACCTGCTTCCCCGCGCCGGCGAGCACGTGCGCGAGCACGCCGCCCATGTAGTAGTGGTCGTCGTCGTAGAGGACAACCCGCTCGCCGGCCGGCAGCCGGCCCCCCAGGAGGTCGTCGGGAGTCAGCACCTCGAGGCCATCGGCGATTGGCAGGGGATGCATCGAGGCACGGCCAACGCCGTCAACCCTCCAGCGCGATCCGGTTGCGACTGCGACGTGGTCGAAGTCGTATCGGCGGACCTCCTCGGCGGTGACCATGCTTCCCCGCGCGATCTCGACGTTGCGGAGCTTGCGCAGCTGCGCGAGGCGGTAGTCGAGGACCCGGATCCACGCCGCGAGGCCCGGGAGTCGAGCCTCGAGCGCGACCCGGCCGCCAAGCTCGCGCGCCGCGGCCTCGGCGAGGACGACCTCATAGCCGCGCTCGCCGAGCGTGACCGCGGCCTCGAGTCCGGCGGGGCCGGCACCGACGACGAGGACCTTCGCGTCGCTCCCCTTGCGACCGATCCGCTCTGGATGCCACCCGCGCCGCCACTCCTCGCCGACGGTCGGGTTCTGCGTGCATCGCAGGGATGTGATCGTCCAGTCGCTCGCGACGCAGATGTTGCACCCGATGCATTCGCGGATGTCCTCCCAACGTCCCTGCTGGATCTTCGTCGGCAGGAACGGGTCGGCGATCGACGGGCGAGCGGAGCCGATCATGTCGAGCACCCCGTCGTGAATCATGCGGACCATCGTGTCGGCCGAGGTGAAGCGGCCGACGCCGACCACCGGCTTGGTCGTCAGCGCCTTGAGGCCACGCACGTACGGCTCCTGCCAAGCCTCATCGGCGAAGCGCGAGGTGAGTGAGTCGAAATCCCAGTCGCCGACCATGAAGTCCCAGACGTCGGGCAACTCGCCGATCATGCCGAGCAGCTCCTCGGTCTCGGACCGTTCGAGACCGGCCTCTCCGATCAGCTCATCGACACACAGGCGGCAGGCGACGGCGACGCGGCCCGCGGCCAGCTCGAGCGTGTCCTCGAGCACCTCCCTGAGTAGCCGCGCGCGGTTCTCGAGCGAGCCCCCGTAAGCATCGGTGCGTGTGTTGAAGCGGCGCGAGAGGAATGTCTGCAGCGTTGCCAACCCGTGCCCGGCATACACGTACACGAGGTCGTATCCGGCCCGGATCACGCGCTCGACGCCCTGGCGGTGCCAGCGGCGCAGATCAGCGATGTCTCGAGCGTTCATGGCGCGCGCCTGCACAGGGTGAGTCCCGGCGACCGGTAGGGGGGCGACTCCCATCGGTGGATGGCGGATCTCGAGATTGCTGGCGGTGGGTCCCGAATGCACCAGCTCACAGCCCGCCAGCGCGCCGTGTGCATGCACCCGACTCACCATCAACTCGTGCATCGGCAGATCGTGGTCGTCGATCAGGCTGCCTTCGACAGATGGCGCCAGGTCCGAGCCCCAATGAAACTCGACCTCCTCGGTGCAGACGACCGCCCAGCCGCCCTCTGCCTTGACCCCACGCATCTCCGCCAGCGCCGACGGTCGCAGGTGGCCCATACCGTTGCAGTGCGGCACCTGGAAGAAGCGATTGCGAGCCGTCACCGGTCCCAGCTTCACGGGCTCAAACAGCACGTCGTAGCGTGAGTCCCGACCGGGCATGCGCCGAGCATTCTTACCGAACCGGGCGCAGCGTGCCCGAGCGCGACCCACGCGCCGGGTACGGTGCAGCGGTGGCACAGGCCAACTGGGCAGGCAACTACACCTACCGGGCCCGTGCGATCCACGCTCCGGCGACGCTCGAGCAGCTGCAGGAGCTCGTCAGCGCGCTGCCCCGCGTGCGGGTCCTCGGCTCGCGCCACTCGTTCACCGAGATCGCAGACTCCGAGGAGCTGGTGACGCTCGACCGGATGCCGCAGGGCGTGGTGGTCGATCGCGACGCCCTGACGATCTCGCTCGGCGGCGCCGTGCGCTACGGCGAGCTCGTGGACGTGCTCAGCCGCGAGCGGCTGGCACTCGCGAACCTGGCGTCACTACCCCACATCGCGGTTGCCGGCGCCGTCGCCACCGCCTCGCACGGCTCAGGCGATCACCTCGGCAACCTCGCGACCGCGGTAGCCGGTCTGCAGATCGTCACTTCCGAGGGCAATGTCCTGACGATCTCGCGGGGCGACGCTGATTTCGAGGGCGTCGTCGTCGGCCTCGGCGCGGTCGGGGCCGTGGCGCGGGTCACGCTCGATCTCGAGCCTGCCTTCCAGATCCGCCAGCGGGTGTTCGAAGGGCTTCAGTGGAAGCAGCTGTTCGAGCATTTCGACGCGATCACCTCAAGCGGCTACAGCGTCAGCGTGTTCACGCGGTGGGGCGAGACCACCGACCAGGTCTGGATCAAGAGCCGTGTCACGGAGCGGTCAGACATCGACTCAGACGAGTTCTTCGGCGCTACCGCCGCGACCAGGGAGCTGCACCCGATCGCGGGGCTTGACCCGATCAATTGCACGCCGCAACTTGGCGTCCCGGGCCCGTGGTCAGAACGCCTGCCTCATTTCCGGATGGGATTTACGCCGAGCAGTGGCGCCGAGATCCAATCTGAGTTCATCGTTCCGAGATCGCATGCGGTGCCGGCGATCGAGGCTGTGCTGCGGCTCGGCCCGAGGCTGCGGCCGCTGACCCAGGTCAGCGAGATTCGGACGATCGCGGCCGACACGCTGTGGATGAGCCCTCAGTACGGCCAGGACACGGTCGCGATCCACTTCACCTGGAAGCCCGAGCCAGAACGGGTCACGCGCGCGCTGGTCGAACTCGAGCGGACACTCGTCCGATTCGAGGCACGGCCGCACTGGGGAAAGCTGTTCCTCGCCGGCGCCGAGACGATCGGGCCGATGTACGAACGACTGGGCGAGTTCGCAGCGCTGCTGGATCGGCTCGACCCGCGCGGCGCGTTCCGCAACGATTGGCTGCAAGCCCGCGTGCTCGGCACGAACTAGAGCCGCGCCTCCCGACCCAACTGCCGATGTTGCATTTGTCACCTCGCGGTCGTGACGGCTCGACTACCCTGAGCTACTCGCTGTCAGCTCAGCTCGAGATTCGCGGTACAGGTCGGTCCCAGGTGGCGCAACCAGAACAGAAGAGCACGTCTGCCGACGACCGCGCACGCGGCCGATGACGACCGCGAGCCCGCAGGTGCTCGGTGCAGGCTCCGGCGAGCGGATCGCCCGGGTCAGCCGGAACCTGGACCTGTGCTACCGGGTCGATGGCGACGACGGCCGCCCGGTGATGATGCTGATCGCCGGGCTCGGCCAGCAGCTGAACGAGTGGCCCCCCGAACTGGTGCAGGGGCTGATCGACGAAGGCTTTCGGGTGGTGCGCTTCGACAACCGAGACGTGGGCCGCTCGAGCCGGGTTGCGATCGCGCCGCCGTCGCCGCTGAGTCTGCTGCTCCAGCGCGGATTCCGCTCCGACCAGTACACCCTGGGTGAGATGGCGCTCGACACGGTTGGCCTGCTGGACCGTCTGGGCGTCGAGAGGGCACATCTGATCGGCATGTCGATGGGCGGGATGATCGGCCAGACGGTTGCGGCCCGGTGGCCGGCGCGCGTGCTCACGCTGACCTCGATCATGTCCAACACCGGCGTGCGAGGCGCGGGTCGTCCGCGCCTCTCCACGTACGCGCGTCTGTATGCGGCGCCGAAGACCGACCGCGACGGGTACGCCCGACAGTCGGTCGAAATGATGCGCCACATCGGCTCCCGCGGGTTCCCGTTCGACGAGGCGCGTGTCCGGGCGACCGCCGCGGAGGCGTTCGATCGAGGTGACGGCGCGAACATCGACGGTGTCGCCCGGCAACTGGCGGCAATCTGGAAGTCAGGCAACCGGACCGAAGAACTGCGGCGAATCGCGGTACCGACGATCGTGATCCATGGCGACCGGGACCCGATGGTGGCCGCGTCAGGCGGGCGGGCGACGGCCAGAGCAATTCCAGGGGCCCGCCCGCTGACGATTCGCGGGATGGGGCATGACCTGCCGGCCGGCGCGTGTCCGCAACTGGTCCGCGCGGTCGCTGACCACGCGCGTCGGGGGCGCTCCGAAGATGTCGCGGCGGGGCTGTCGAGATGACCGGGCCGGATGTCGACGTCCTGATTGTCGGCGCGGGAGTCTCCGGCATCGGCCTGGCCGTGCACCTGCGCGACAAGCGGCCGGAAAAGACGTACGCGATCCTCGATGCCCGTGAGCGGATCGGCGGCACCTGGGACCTGTTCCGTTTTCCGGGGATCCGCTCCGACTCCGACCTGCACACCTACGCGTACGACTTCAAGCCCTGGACCGACGGCAAGTCGCTCGCCGACGGCCCGTCGATCATGCATTACCTGCAGGAGACCGTGGACGAGCATGAGATCGGACGCCACATCCGCTTCGGCCATCGAGTGACCGAGGCCTGCTGGTGCAGCGACGACGCGCGTTGGACGGTCCGCGCCGAGCGTGAGCCAGACGGCGAGATGGTGGAGATGACCGCCCGCTGGCTGCTCTGGGGTGGCGGCTACTTCCGGTATGACCGCGGCTACACCCCGCCAATCCCCGGGCTCGACCGGTTCGGCGGGCAGGTCGTACACCCCCAGCACTGGCCCCAGGAACTCGAGTACGAGGGCAAGCGCATCGTCGTGCTCGGCAGCGGCGCGACAGCAGTCACGCTCGTCCCCGAGCTCAGCCGGAAGGCGGCCCACGTGACGATGCTCCAGCGCACGCCGACCTACCTGATCGCGTTGCCGGGCACCGATCCCGTTTACGAGCTTTCGAGCCGGTGGTTGGGTCCCGTGCGGGGGCATCGGATCACGCGTTGGAAGAACCTACGGCTCGATGACCTGGTGTACCGCCTGATGCGCCGCTTCCCGTCCCGCTCGAGCAAGGCGATCCGCTCCTGGGTCGCCGACCGGCTGCCCGAGGGCTACGACGTCGACACGCACTTCAACCCGCCGTACAACCCGTGGGACCAGCGGCTGTGTGTGGTGCTTGAGGGCGACCTGTTCGAGGCCATCGGGGAAGGCCGGGCATCGGTTGTGACCGATCGCATCGGCGCGGTTACCGAGACCGGGATCCGGCTCGAGTCAGGGGACATGCTCGAGGCGGACATAATCGTGACCGCGACCGGGCTCGATCTCATCCCCCTGGGCGGTCTGAACTACACGGTCGACGGGCGTCCGATCAGTCTCGGCGACACGATCACCTACAAGTCGATGATGCTCACGGGCATGCCGAACTTCGTGTACGTGTTCGGCTACACGAACATGAGCTGGACGCTCAAGGTCGATCTCGTGGCCGAGCACTTCTGCCGTCTGCTGTCGCTGATGGACGAGCGTGAGTACGACTATGCGGTACCCGATGCACCGGACCCGCGGGCGCCCTCGGCCCCGATGTTCGACCTCACGTCGGGATACATCCAGCGAGTCGTGGCGCAGTTCCCCAAGCAGGGCGCGACCGAGCCCTGGACGGTCAAGATGGACTACAGCTACGACCGCCGAGTGCTGCTCGAGGGCCCCGTCGGCGACCACCTGAACCTGTTCCGTGCGCCGGAGGCACAGCAGCCGGCGCTGGATCAAGCTCACGAGCCGGTGCGCCGGCGCGCGTAGACTCGTCTGCAAATGAAGCGGGCGGATCTCGACCGCGTCGGTGCAGCCCCTGGCGATCGGGCTGCCCCTGGCGATCGGGCCGCGCCGATCCTCCGCGACGAGGTCGAGGTGACCGTGATCGTCGACGGCCACGCTCCGGATGCGAGCCGTCGGGGCTTGCTCGCGGTCGTGGTCGTGATCCTCGCGCTCTCGGGCGCCACGCTGCTCAGTCTGCGCTCGGGGGGATCGGCCGGGAGCCATGCACGAACGGTGCCGCGGCTCCGGGAGGCGGGCAGCGCCGCGAAGGCGCCGTGGGCCTGTGCCCACGTCGCGGGTAGCCGTCGCACTTGCGTCGGCAACGGTCTGGTCTGGTCGCATTGGGACCACCCGCCTGGTGAGCCGCGGTCCAGCGCGGCCGCAGCTCACGCGGGGCGGCGTGCGGCGACGATGTGATTCGGGACCGTGAATTGAATGTCCTCGCCGGTGTCGGATCCGGAGGCCGTGTTCGGATCCGGAGCCGGATGATATGAGCGGCCTAGATCACGACCGCGATGCGTACGTGACAAACGAGGCGTGGTTCCCGAGCTTCCCGGTCGCGCTGTAGCAGGCCACGTCACGCACGATCACCTGAGGTGCGGCGGTAGAAGTGGCCCAGGGCGCGAGCAGGTTGCAGAACCCGGCACCCACTTTGAAGCCGGTGACGAGGACGTTGTTCGGCAGTAGGCCGACCCTTGGGAACAACACCAGCCGCAGCCCGAGACCCGCCGATCGCACCGTGTTCACGCCGGCGGCCGAGTTGAAGTTGACCGCGGGCGGCGCCGGTGCATAGGGGCCGGCCAGCAAGGGCTGGTTGTCGAATGTGTAGGCAAACAGCTTGGGCTGGGTCCCGAGCACCGTTCGTCCTCGGTGGTAGGTGAGCGTCCAGCCGGTGTTGAGAGGCGCGACCGTAGCGTTGAAGCAACGGACCTGGAACACCTGCCCGGCCGGCTTCGGCGTCCAGCCGGCGATCTCGCATTTGGCGGGCTTGGTCGAATCGACGGCGGTCACCTGGACGTTCCCCGACTGCGCCGGCGAGCCGAGGCCGGGCAGCGCGACGTTCCATACGCCGACGCCCACAGCCGTGACGTGGTTCGCGGCGCCGGTGGAGTTGAAGGTCGCCGCGATCCCGCTCCCTGGCTCGAAATGGACGTATCCGTACGCGCGGCCGGCGGGAATCGGGCCCTTCGTGCTTCTCGAGAACGTGATCGAGAACGGGGTGAAGACGGGCGCGCCGCCGGGCCGGAAGCAGCGGACGAAAGCGACCTCGTTGACGCCGGCCGGTCCCCACTTCTGGGCCTGGCACCACACCGGTTGGGGGCTGACCGCGGTCACGTGGACGACGCCGCCCTTGCCGGCGATGTGGGGGAAGATGACCGCCACCTGGCCGACCCCGCCCGGTGTGACGTGCACCTTGAACGCCGGCGCCCAGCTGCCGGCCTGGTGGGTGACGTCCGGAATGCCCGGTACCGCCGGCTTGTCGACGAATGCGAAGCCCCATTGGTCGGGGATCGCCGCACTGGCAGCTCCAGCCACCAGCGCCGATCCCCCCACCGCGAGCGCCAGCGCCACGGCAGCCGCAATCGCATGCCGCCTGGAGGCCATTTCCCTACCCATGTCATCCTCCCCAGTCCGGATTTACCCTGGCGACAGCGTACGCCTCCGGATGACCGCTGTCAGGCGACATCGGTCACAAAGTCGGTTCGAGGTCGATGCCAACGTCGTCAACCTGAGCACGGGCAACCCGCGCCGGCCGCAGTTGATCTGAACCGAACGAAGGCTTAGGGTCCTCGGTGTATTGCTTCGTTGAGGCCGCGATCGTCCAGGCCTCTCCGGTAGCGGCGCGGGCATGAACAGGCTGCAGCACAAGATCTGCGTGATCACCGGTGCGACAGGCGCGATCGGGCGTGCATCGGTCGACGTGTTCAGTCGCGAGGGTGCGACCGTCGTGGGCGTCGACCTACGGGGCGATGTGGAGTGCGACATGTTCCTGACGGCCGACCTCAGCGATGAGAATCGCGTCCGCGATGTCTACGCGCGGGTCGCCGAGCGCTTCGGGCGGATCGACGTGCTGTTCAACAACGCGGGCGTCGCGCTCGCCGAGGACCGGTCGGTGCTCGACACCGAGCTCGCGGTCTGGCACAAGGTGATCGAGACGAACCTGACGAGCATCTTCCTGTGCTGCAAGCACGGCATTCCGCATCTGCTGGGCGCCGGCGGTGGCTCGGTCGTGAACATGTCCTCGCTCGTGGCATGCATGGGTTCTGCCGTCTCGCAGATCGCCTACACAGCGTCGAAGGGCGGGATCCTGTCGATGTCTCGCGAGCTCGCCGTCGAGTTCGCACAGCGCGGCGTGCGCGTCAACGCACTCTGCCCCGGACCGGTGCAGACGCCGATGCTGCGCGAAGTGTACGGCCCCGACGGGTCGGCCCGGAGGATGACCCACGTCCCGCCTGGGCGCTTTGCCCGGCCTGGCGAGATCGCAGAGGCGGCGGCGTTTCTCGCCAGCGACGCGGCGTCGTATGTCAACGGGACCGGGTTCCTGGTCGACGGAGGCATCACGGCCGCGTTCGTGACCGGCGGCGACGACCCGCGAGCTGAGGGCGAAATGGGCTAACGTTTAGCCCAATAGTGCAATGGCCACCCGAGAGGGAGTGCTGTGAGCGGACAAGTTACTTTCGGCGTCGTGGCGTCGGCGGCCGATGCGCCGGGCACGCCGGACGCGGCGATCTACCGCGCTCTGCTGGAGGACATCGAGTATCACGTCGAGCTCGGCTTCGGAACGATGTGGCTGCTCGAGCACCATTTCAGCGATTACTTCCCGACGCCGAGCCCGCTGCTGCTGGCCAGCCACATCGCCGGCCGCTTCCCCGAGGTCGCGCTCGGTACATGCGTCGTCGTGCTGCCGTGGTATGAGCCGCTTCGGCTCGCGGGCGAGATCTCGATGCTGAGCCTGCTGACCGAGCAGCCGTTGCACCTCGGCCTCGGGCGCGGGACCGCGAAGTACGAGTTCGACGCATTCGGGCTCGACATGGCACGCAGCCGCGAGCGGTTCCAGGAGATGTACGAGGTCATATCGATGGCGCTGAAGGGCGAGCGGCTTGCCTACAAGGGCAATCAGATCGAGATCCCCAAGCAGATCGAAGTCCGCCCGCGCGTGGCCGGCGTGAGCACCGACCGGATCCACTTCTACGGGGCGATCGGCAGTCCCGGCAGCGCTTCGGTGATGGCCGAAATGGGTCTCCCGCCGATGTGCACCACGATCGGTGACTTCGAGACCCAGGCGCGAATCATGCGCACCTGGGAAGAGACAGCGCGTGCAAACGGAGTCTCCACCGATGTCACCAGGCCGATCATGATCAACTGCATCGTCGCGGACACCGACGAGGAGGCGGTCGAACTCGCGCAGCGCTACATCCCGCGGTTCATGCAGGCCCAGATCGACCACTACATGCCCGAGGAGACAAACTGGGAGGAACTTCCCGACTATCGCGCGTGGAAGGGCCAATTCGCCGGCATGAAGGCCAAGACCGATCCGGCGAACATCCCGGCGTGGGCGGAGTACCAGCTCGTCGGCGCGCCAGACACAGTTGCCGCGCGCGTCCAGAGCTACATCGACGTCGGTTTCAACCATCTATTCCTGCACACCGCGACGCCCGGCGTCCCGCACCAAGTGCGACGCGAATGGACGAAGCGCTTCGCGACCGAGGTCGCGCCGCGCTTCGACTCCGGCGGGCACGGACGCGCGCTTGCCGGCGTCGCGGTCGCCCGGTAGCGCTCGTGGTCGATCAGCAACCGGCGACGATCGCGGATGTACTCGGGCCCAAGGTCGCCGAGCTCGCGCCGGAGGCTGCCGAGATCCTGGCCTCGTCGGTCGCCTCGGCGAGGCCGAATGCCCACCTGCTCCCGGTGCAGGAGGCGCGGCGCAACTATGAAGCCGACCTCGCCGCTGTCGGCCCGGGTCCCGATGTAGCGGAGATCCGCGACCATCGCGTGCCCGTCGAGGGCGGTGAGATCACGGTGCGCGCGTTCCGGCCCGCGACCGGGACGCTGCCCGCGGTTGTCTACTTCCATGGCGGGGGGTGGCTGCTGGGAAGCCTCGACACACACCAGGCCGTTTGCCGCGCGCTTGCCAACGCGTCCGGAGCGGTGGTCTTCAGCGTCGACTACCGGCGTGGCCCGGAAGCTCGTTTTCCAACCGCGGTCGAGGACTGCTATGCCGCGACGCTCTGGGTGCAGCGCCAAGCGGACACGCTGTCGGTGCTACCCGGGCAGATCGCGGTCGCCGGCGACAGCGCCGGCGGCAACCTCGCGATCGCGGTCGCGCTGCTTGCCCGCGACCGCGGCGAGCCGAAGCTGGCGATGCAGGTGCTCGCCTACCCCGTCACCACGACCGACCTGGACGTCGGCTTCGACCAGGACTACGAAGGGTTCTCCCTCTATCGCGACGAGCTGCAATGGCACCAGGACAACTACCTGCCCTCACCCGAGGATCGAACTGACCCGTTGGTCTCACCGCTCGAGCACGCTGATCTCGCGGGGCTCCCGCCGGCGGTCGTCGTGACCGCGCAATGCGATCCGCTGCATGCTCAGGGCGAGCTGTACGCCGTGGCGCTGGCGCGGGCCGGAGTACCGGTTGAGCACCACGCCTATGCCGGCATGGTTCATGGCTTCTTCCAGCTGCCCAGCGTGTTCAGCGAAGGAGCCGATGCGATCGGTGTATCCGGCGAGGCGCTCCGCCGCAGCTTCGAGACCTCGGAGAGGAAGTGATCGAGTCGACCCTGCCGGAGATCCTCCTGTGAGCGCCCCGAGATACGCCCGGATGGCCGAGCGCTTCGCAGGCGCCGCGCCGCGCGAGCGGGCGGAGATGACCGGTGGCGTCCCTGTCAACGGCGCGCTCGACGGCGTCGAGGGCGCAAGCCGGCTCGGCGGCCGGCTCGATCTCGATCAGCTGCGTGAACACGCACGAGCGGGAGAGATCGAGACGGTCCTGTGCGTGATGCCCGACCTCTGGGGTCGCCTCGTCGGAAAGCGGGTCACCGTCAAGAGCTTCCTCGAGACGGTGCTGGGCGACGAGGGCCTGCACGCCTCGCTGTATCTGTTCGTCGTCGACATGGATATGGATCCCCGGCCCGGCTATGCGATGACGAGCTGGGATGACGGATTCCGTGACTGCCGCCTGGTCCCAGATCTGAGCACGCTGCGCGTGATGCCATGGCTGAACCGGACCGCGTTGGTGATCTGCGACCCCGTCGATGAGGACACGGGCAAGGTCATCGAGGTAGCACCGCGTGTCCTCCTGAAGCGCCAACTCGAGCGCTACCGGGCGGCCGGGCTGACGCTGATGTGCGCCACGGAGCTCGAGTTCTTCCTATACGCCGACGACTACCGGACCGCGTGGGAGCGCCGGTATCGCGATCTCAGCCCCGTCTCGTACTACCGCTCGGACTACCACATCCTGCAGTCGACGAAGGACGACTGGTTCCTGCAGCACGTCCGCAACGCGATGAACGCCGCCGGGATCGAGGTCGAGTTCTCAAAGTCCGAGTGGGGTCTCGGCCAGCAGGAAGTCAACCTTCGCTACGCAGATGCTCTTGAGATGGCCGACCGCCACGCGCTCTACAAGAACGGGCTCAAGGAACTGACGGCGCTGGCCGGGATGTCGGCGAGCTTCATGGCGAAGCCCAGGATCGACGACATCGGCTCCTCGTGTCACGTGCACATGAGCCTCTGGGACCAACACGGGGAGAAGCCGCTGCTACCGGGCGATGGCCCCGACGGGATCAGCGATGTCCTGCGCCAGTTCATCGCCGGGCAGGTGACGTGCGGCCGCGATCTCACCGTCCTGTTCGCGCCGAACGTCAACTCATACAAGCGCTTCCAGCTCAATCAGTTCGCCGGCATGAGCCTTGCCTGGGGCGTCGACAACCGGACGTGCGGGCTGCGGGTTGTCGGCGAGGGCCGCTCGCTGCGGCTCGAGCATCGGATCCCCGGGGCCGACGCGAACCCGTATCTCGTGCTGGCCGCGCTCGCGGCGGCAGGACTCGCGGGAATCGAGAACAAGCTCGCGTGCCCGGAGCCGATCGCGGCGAATGCGGCGGACCACCCCGAGTGTCCCGTCGTTGCACGGACGCTGACCGAGGCGCTGACGTTGTTCGCGGCGAGCGATCTGGCGCGAACCGCGTTCGGCGCTGTTGCGCACGAGCACCTGATCAATTTCTTCCGTCAGGAGCTGGACGCGTTCAACCACGAGACCGTGACTGACTGGGAGCTCGTGCGCTACTTCGAGCGCGTCTAACCGGACGGGCGGGACGGGCCGCTCCGTCGCGGATGCGCAAGCTCCCGCAGCGCCGCCTGCGTGGTCTCGATGTGGGCCGTCATCGCGCGCGCCGCAGCACGTCCGTCCTGTGCGTCGATCGCGGTCAGGATCTCTAGGTGGTAGTCGTTGGCGCGCGGGTGCAAAGTCGGGAACACGCCCCCGACCGGGAGGAACATCGCCGCCCGGGCGTCATCGACGGCCTTGACCAGCATCGGGTTACGCGTGACAAGCGCGATCCGGTGGTGAAATTCCGCGTCGGCGGCGAAGAAGCGGGATGGGGGCGAGACCTCGCTTGCGTCATGGGCGCCGGCCGACAGCGCGGCGAGCGTGTCCATCGCGTCGTGCAAGCGTCCAAGGTCGCGCTTCGTGCGGCGCTCGGCGGCCAGGCGGGCGGCAGCGGGTTCAACCGCCAGGCGATAGTCGAAGACGTGCTCGAGCTCGGCCAGTCGTCGCCTGACCATTTGCCTGATCTCGCTCGAGGTCGCTGTCGATCCAATGACCGTTGGCCCACCGGCGCGGCCGCGGCGTGTCTCGATCAGCCGCTCGCCCTGCAGCACGCGCATCGCCTCGCGCACGGTTGTCCTCGAGACGCCAAGCTGGCCGGCGAGCTCGCGCTCAGGCGGAAGCTTTTCGCCCGGGAGGAAGCGGCCGAGCTGAATCGCCCGCCGGATCTGATCGACGACCAACTCGTAGCTGGCGGGGGTACGAATCACGCCCATCGCGTTGGTGACCGCAGAACCCGACATCCGCGGCGACCGTACCACAGCCCTGGACCGTTTCAGCATTGCTGCCGTGTGGGCTTTTGGGCTAATGTGAGGCCCAATATTCACTAGCTGCGGTGAGGGAGGGAACAGCCTTGAATGACACCAAGCGCGTGGCACTTGTCACCGGCGGCGCGGGAGGGATCGGCCAGGCGATCAACCGCCGCCTCGCGCTGGCCGGCTGGCAGGTCGTCGCGGGCGACCTCGCTCCCGCGATCGCTCAAAGCGACCCCAGCGCGGACTTCATCACGGCCTCCGAGGTTGACGTCACCGACCGTGCAAGCGTTGAACGGTTCGTCGCCGACGCCGCAGAACTCGGGGCGATCGCGGGTGTCGTGAATTGTGCCGGGATCGTCCGTTTCACGCCGATGTCCGGCTTCGAGGACGCCGACGCGTCGCTGATGTGGGAGGTCAACGTCGCGGGCGCGGCACGTGTCTGCTCGGCAGCCGTCGCGCGCATGTCGGGCGGCGGGGCGATCGTGAACGTCTCGAGCGTGACGGCGTTCATCGGGCGCCTACGCGGCGCGTCGCTATACGGTGCGAGCAAGGCCGCGCTGATCGCGTTCACTCGCTACCTGGCCGAGGAACTGGCGTCGCAGCAGATACGCGTGAACGCGCTCGCTCCGGGATTCATCGCGGTGCCGATGAGCCCGGCAATGCACGCCGTTTCCGGGGGGGAGCAGGAGGTCATCAAGCAGGTCCCGCTGAAGCGCCTCGGGAGCACCGAGGAGATGGCCGAAATAGTCGAGTTCCTCCTGTCCGAGCGCAGTTCCTACATCAACGGTGAGACGATCCTGGCCGACGGCGGGGTACGGTCTGCCTGAGCTCAGGGGAGCATCGCGAGCCAGCCCCCGTCGACGACGAGGTCGATGCCAGTGATGAAGCCGGCCGCGTCGGACAGCAGATACAGGCACGCTCCGGCCACGTCCGCGGGGTGACCGAGGCGGCGGAGCGGGGTTCGGGTTGCCATCTGATCACGCCGCAGGGGGTCATCGACGTAGATCGGCGCCAGCATCGGGGTGTCGAGCGCGCCAGGGCAGATCGTGTTGGACCGCACGCCATCAGGAGCGAGTGCCACCGCCAATCCTCGCGACATGCTGACCAGGCCGGCCTTTGAGACCTGATATGCGTCCATCGGCTCGTCCATCGCTCGCAAGCCGGCGACGCTGGCGATGTGCACGATTGCGCCGCGGCGCTCGCGAAGCGACGGGCCGCACGCCCGGGAGAAACGCATCGCGGCGGTGAGGTTGACCGCGAGCACTCGGTCCCACAGCTCATCGGCCATGTCGATCACCGAACAGTCGCGCCCGAACAAGGCGATGCCCGCGCTGTTGACGAGGTAATCGATTCCTCCGTACTCGCGGCGGGCCCGCTCGACAACGGCGGCGGGGAGGGCAGGATCGGTGACGTCACCGCGCACGAACACGCAACCGTCGGGGAGCTCGTCGGGGCGGTCCTTCAAATCGACCGCCACGACCGAGGCGTGCTCGGCCGCAAGCGCTCGTGAGATCGCGAGGCCGGTGCCGCTGCCGGCGCCGGCAACCACCGCCACTCGCCCACTGAAGCGATCGGTCATCGTCCTACAGCGGGTCGTACTCGGTGCGGGCCCGCTGCAACAGATCGATGAGGCCATCGACGACCGCTCGGAACAGCCGCTCACCGCCGCCGGCGGTCGCGGTCGAGGGGCGCCCGACGACCCCGCTGACGGTCACCTGTGGCATCGCGTACTGAAGCACGCGGCCAATCGTGCGGTCCTGCTCGTCGACTGCCCGGTCGAAGTGCACGAGCTCCGAAGCGACGTGCAGCAACAGTGCCGTCTCGGCTTCGTTGGCGTGCGGGTCGGGTGCGTCGGCGAAGTAACCGGCGGCCGCCTCCGGGCTGACGTCGAACAGCGATACGAACCGCATCCGCAACTGCGGAAGCTCGTGGCGGAGCTGCAGGATCGCGCTCTGACACGGTGGGCCATTGGTGGCGTGTGAGTTGACCATCACGAGCTTGCGAAAACCCGATCGGTACACCCACCGACCGATATCGACGACGACGTTGGTCATCGTCACCGGCGACAGCGACAGCGTCCCCGGCCAACGTTCGGTGTGGCCAAGCGAGCAGCCGTAGGAGAGCACCGGCAGTGCCACGTCTCCGGTGCTCTGGACCGCCGCGTCGACCGCCGCGTGCGCCAACACGGCGTCGGTACCAGTCGCCAGATGCGGACCGTGTTGCTCGGTCGCGCCGACCGGGAGCACCGCGACGACCCCACGTTCCGCAAGCGCACCGACCTCGTCGAGAGTCAGCTTTGACCAGTGCGGCATCTCAGCTCTGACGGGTCCGGGGATGCAGCACGAGCTCACCGTAGCGGACGGTCGGGCGGTGGGCAAACGGAGGCGATGCCGCACCGCCGCCGCGGCTTGCGAGCGGACCGGACGGGCCCGCCCGGCCCCACGGACGCTGCGAAGCAGCCCCTCCAGATCCCGGTCAATGCCGCCGCGCTGTGATCAACTCGCCGTCGCTCGTGACCAGCAGGCACAGCTGCTTGGAGGGGCACGACGCGTCGATCACGGCACCCTTGACCGGCGCGAGCTTCCAGGCCGAAGCGGGCCCGGCAGGGTCGGTCGAGAACTGAACCTGACCGTGCTCGCCGAGCCCGATGCACAGCGACCGCGAAGCACAGCGGACCGAGTAGATCGAGCGTCCAGGGCCGAGGCGGACGACGTGCCATGCCTTGCGAGCGCCGGTCGGGTCGTGGGTGGTGATCACCTGCCGATGATCGTCGACCGCGACACAGAAGGACCTGGTCGGGCAGGAGATGCCGTTGACGCTCGGGGTGAGGCTGCCGTTGAGCTCATCCTTCGGTTCGATCGTCGTGAACTTCCAGTGCTTGCCGGCGTCGGTGGAGAACGCGATCCGGCCGAACTGCGGGTCGGCCGCCACGCATAGCGAGCGAGAAGCACAGGACACCGCCCGGAAGAAGTCGACGTCGTAGGCGCCGACCACCCGCGTGCTCCATGTCGGGCTGGCGGCGCCCGGGTTCAGCGAGACCTCGAGGTCCTTTGGGCTGAACGAGCTGCGGGCGGCGACGCAGAACGTGCTCGACGCGCACGAAACGGCGCTGAGCCCGTCGAGCTGGGGGACGCCGTTGTTATCGAACGAATGCCTGTCGAGGTCGGTCAGATTCCAGCTCGGCGCTGAGCCGAGTGGGTCAGTCGACGCCGCCACGTAACCTCCGTCCGATCCCACTGCCACGCACAGGCCGCTCACGCAGGAGATGTCGTTGACGCCGAGCCCGGGGTTGATCGAGCGCAGGCGCCAGCCGCTACGCGGCCCCGTCGGGTGCGCGCTGCTCAGCGCATGGCCGGTGTCGTCGACCATCGCGCACATGTGGACCGATGCGCACGAGACACCGGTGAGCCGCGCCCCCCGCACGGCGCCGCTGCCGAGTTGCGGGGTCAGCGTCCAGCCGGGATGACTCGAGGTCGGAGCGACCGAGGTTGCGACGCTGCCCGATTCGGCACCGGCGAGACACAGCGACGCTGACGGGCAGGTGACCGAAACGAAGCCACTCGGGTCGACGCCGCCCGTCTTGATCCAAGCGGACTCGCCGCCGCCGGGATCGGTTGACGCGAGCAGTTTTCCGTTGCTGTCGCCCGCCACGCACAGGCCAGTGGGCGTGCAGCCGACCGCGTTCAACGAGTCGAGACCGTCGATCTGAACCGTCCTCCAGGTTGGCGTCGCGGCGAACGGGTCAGGCGAGGTGATGACCTGACCGATCTGATCGGTGACAACACAGGAGGTGCTCGAGACACACGCGATCTGGTTGAGCGGACCGTCGTTGCTGAACGGAGCGCTCGTCTGCGCCCATGCCGATGCCGCGCCCGTCGGGTTCATCGAAGCGAGCACCTCCCCGTTGAAGTCGAGGACCACGCACTCGGTCGCGGATGGGCAGGACACACCGGCGAGCTGATGCCCGCCGGCGATCGTCACGTGACTCCAAGTCGGCGCGGCGTCGCCGGCGTTGGTCGACGTCGCGATCTCCTCGCTCCCGTTGACCGCGACGCACAGCGTGCTGGTCGGGCATGCGATCGCGCCGAGATCGGTCTGCGGGTTGTCGAGCACGCCGGTGTGCTCGTGCCACGCGCCCGGGCCGCCCGCCGGGTTCGCGGTCGTGTAGGTGTCACCTTGGTCGGCCAGCGCGACGCACAATGTGGCCGAGGGACACGACACGCTCTCGAGGTAGATCCTGCGATTGAGCGAGAAGCCGTGCCACGAGCCGGGCGAGGTTGGGTTGGTGGAGGTCTCGATCGATCCGTAGGAACCAACGCCGACGCACGGCCCACCTGACGGGCAGGAGATGCCACCGAGCGCCGCCGGCTTCACGTACTCGGTTGCCCTGTCGATGCGCATCGGCGCAGACCACTTGAATCCGCTCGCGCTCGCGGCCTGACCCAGCGACGCGACAGCGGCTACGGCGAGCATGCAGAACGCGGTCGCGGCTGAGCGGATCCGGCGCAGCCGCATCGCACGCCGGTCAGATCGAGATGCTCGGCTCATCGCGTCGCTCCAGGGTCGTGAAGATCGAACGGGCAAGAGCTAAGACGAGGCTCGCTCCGAACAGTTGCGCGGCCGGCGCGCATTCACCCGCGTCTCCGCCACGAACGGGCCCGCGTCTTAACAGATTGCACACGTTTGCATTTGACAGCTGTGAGCGATCTGACTAGGGTTTTGCAAACGATTGCAGCGACCGATGTGCTGGGCCGCAGCGACGGACTGTGCCCGGGCTCTGCCCCCCCGAGCTCCCGTCGCCGCGGCCCACATATCCGAAGCGAGGAGAGGGCCGATGAAGGTCTTGCGCAGGTGCTTGACTGCAGGGTTCGCTGTTGGTGTCGTTGGATTGCTCGCCGCGTGCGGCAGCTCCAGCAGTTCCAGCAGCAGCAGTAGCGCCAGCAGTAGCAGCAGCAGCTCTGCGAGCCCGATCACGATCGGGACCTCGCTGTCGCTGTCGGGCGACTTCGCTGCCGACGGCCAGGCATTCCAGAAGGGCTATGAGCTGTGGGTTCACGACCAGAACGCCAAGGGCGGGCTGCTCGGGCACCCGATCCAGCTGAAGGTGCTCTCCGACGCGTCGAGCCCGGCGCAGGTGGTCACGAACTACCAGACGTTGATCGGCTCGGACAAGGTGCCGCTCGTGTTCGGTCCGTTCTCGACCCTGCTGACAGCGCCCTCGGCCCGGGTCGCGGCCCGTTACGGATACGCGTTCGTCGAAGGGGCGGGTGGGGCTCCGGCCGTGTTCACGGAGGGACTCCACAACGTCTTTGACGTGTCGGTCCCGATCAAGCTCAACCTGGTCACCTGGGCGCAGTGGGTCGCGTCGCTGCCCGCGAGCCAGCGCCCCAAGACGGCCGCCTACGCGACCGTCAACGATCCCTTCACCCAGCCGCAGATTCCGGCGGCGCAGAGCATTCTCCAGAGCGCCGGCGTCAAGACGGTCTACTCGAAGGTGTTTCCAACGGAGGCGGCCGACTACACGCCGATCGCCGGCCAGGTCGCCTCGACTCACGCCGACGCGGTCGTGTTGGGGTCGGTCGACGTGCCGACGGTGTCCGCGTTCGTTCACGCATTCATCCAGCAGCACTACCAGCCGAAGGCGTTCATCGCGACCGCCGGACCGGATCAGGGCGCGGCGTTCGTCAAGGCCGTGGGCGCGGGCAATGAGAACGGTATCTTCGTCCCGAATGGGTGGTACCCAGGCTTCCAGAAGCCCGACAGCCAGCAGATGGTCAAGGAGTACATCGCCAAGTACGGAGGCACCGCCTCGGGCATCAACGCCGACGTCGCGGAGGCATACTCGGTGGGTCAGGTGCTGGCCCAGGCCGTCGCGGCAACGCACAGCCTAGACAACGCCAAGATCATCGCCTACCTCCGCAGCGCGGCGACGCTCGACAGTGTCCAGGGACCGGTGAAGTTCAACTCGCTGGGGGAGAACACGGCCGGCAAGACGCTGACGTTCCAGTGGCAGAACGGCACCCTCCTGCAGACGCTGCCGACATCGACGGCGGGGAGTAAGCCGCCGACATACCCGAAGCCCGCCTGGAAGGGATAGCCACCGCGGTGTCGGGCACAGCCCTGCTGCAGGCGATCGTCGACGGTGTTCTGACCGGAGGTGTCTATGCGTTGATGGCCGCCGGCCTGACGCTGATCTTCGGGGTGATGGACATCATCAACATCGCCCAGGGCGTGATGGTGGTGCTCGGCGCGTATCTGAGCTACTCGCTCTCGACCCACCTCGGCATCGGTTTGCTCCCCGGGCTGCTGATCACCGTTCCGGCGATGTTCGTGCTGGGGATCGCGATCGAGTTCCTGTTCATGCGCCGGCTGCGCGAACAGGACAGAACCGGGATGTCGATCTTGGTCACGTTCGCGGTCGCGATCCTGATCGAGGGCATCCTCAGCGCGATCTACGGGGTCGACTACGTGCAGCTCCACGCGTCCTACGTCGACCAGTCGGTGTACGTGTTCGGCTTCTACTTGCCCTACATCTATCTGATCGGCTTCGGGCTGGCGGTGCTGCTGCTGGCGACGCTGTACTGGATGCTGTACCGCACGCAGTTCGGGCGCGCCGTGCGTGCGTCGCTTCAGAACCGGACCGCGGCGGACCTGATCGGCATCAACGTCAACCGCACGCGGACGATCTCGGTCGGGATCGGCGTGGCGGTCACGGCCGTCGGCGGGATGGTGTTCGGCGCCACCAACGCGTTCAACCCGAACAGCGGCTACGACCTGATCTCGCGACTTCTCGCGATCGTGATCCTCGGTGGGATGGGCAGCATCGGCGGGGCGATGGCCGCCGCGATCTTCTTGCTGGTGGTCAACGACGTGGTCGCGGTGTGGTGGTCGCCGACCTGGGCGCCGCTCGTTTTCTTCGCCGCGCTCGTGATCGTGCTCTCGATCAGGCCGCAGGGACTGTTCGGGTCATCGGCCGTCCGGGCCCAATGAGCGTCGGCGTCCGGCGCGTGAGCGCCGCCGGCGCGATCGCCCTCGCGCTGGCCGTGTTCGCGGTCTTCCCGCTCGTGATCACCGATCCGATGGCGACCTCGATCGCGGTGTTCGCGGTGATCTTCATGGTCGCGACGACGTCGTGGAACATCTTCAGCGGCTACTCCGGCTACCTCGCGCTCGGCCACGCTGTGTTCTTCGGATGCGGTGGCTACGCGGTCGCGATGGCCGCGCGCGACTGGCACGTCAAGGGCGGCTGGGACGTGTTCGCCCTGCTGCCATTTGGCGGCTTGGTGGCGGCGGCGGTCGCGATCCCGGTCGGGCTGATCGCCCTGCGCACCCGCCGCCATACGTTCGTCGTGGTCACGATCGCGATCTTCTTCATCTTCCAGCTGGCCGCCTTCAACCTCGGGTTCACGGGGGGCAGCTCGGGCATTCTGCTGCCGTTCGCGCCGTTCGCCGTGGCCTCCTACAACAACCCGTTCTACTACGTGGGGCTGGTGATCCTGGTGCTCACGATCGCGCTGTCGTGGGCAGTGCGCCGCTCGCGCTTCGGCTTGCAGCTGCTCGCGATCCGCGACGACGAGGACCGCGCGCGCGGTCTTGGCGTGAAGACCGGGCGGGTCAAGCTGATCGCGTTCGTGATCTCCGCGTTTCCGATCGGGATGGTCGGCGGTCTGTACTTCTACTTCCTCGGCCAGATCTTTCCCCAGTTCGCGTTCGATCCGCTGTTCGACGTATCGCTCGCGTTGATGGCGTTCCTCGGCGGAATCGGCACGCTGGTCGGACCTCCGCTGGGAGCGCTGGTCCTCGAGTCGCTACAGCAGTACCTGACGCAGAGCTTCTCCGGCAGTGGTACCTACCTGATCGCCTACGGGGTCCTGTTCCTGGCGGTGATCCTGCTGCTGCCGCGGGGCGTCATACCGAGCATCGCGCAACTGCTCAGGAGCCGGCGGACGCGGGTCGCCAGAGCGTCAGACGACACGCCTGAAGCGCCGGCTCGCAGCGGCGTCGCAGGAGCGGTGCGATGAGCGCGCTGCTGCAGGCAACCGGTGTGTCGAAGCGCTACGGCGGCGTCCAGGCGCTCGCGGATTGCCACATCAAGGTCGAAGCGGGGGCGATCCACGGGCTGATCGGTCCCAACGGCTCGGGCAAGACGACTCTGTTCAACGTGATCACCGGTTATGAGCCGATCCAGGAGGGCGAGGTGCGCTTCGACGGCAGCGAGATCACGAACGCGCGCCCGGACCGCGTATTCGGGCTCGGCGTCGGGCGCACGTTCCAGCTCACCCGGATCTTCGCGCGGCTGACGGTGCTCGAGAACATGCTCGTCGCGACCCAGCGCAGCCAAGGCTGGCTGCGTGGCGTGCTGCGAATCGCCGGTTCGGCCGCCGAGCGGCGTCGGGCGATGGAGCTGCTCGAGTTCGTCGGGATCGAGCGCCTGGCCGATGAGCCCGCGGGGACGCTGTCGTTCGGTCAGCGCAAGTTGCTGGAACTCGCGTCGCTGCTCGTCGCCGATCCGGACGTGCTGCTGCTCGACGAGCCGGCCGGCGGGGTCAACCCGACGCTGATCACGCATCTGGCCGATCGCATCAGCGAGCTCAACAAGTCCGGCAAGACCTTCCTGGTGGTCGAGCACAACATGGAGTTCGTGATGAACCTCTGCCATCAGGTGACCGTGCTGAGCCAAGGCACCCCGATCGTCTCCGGGAGCCCCGAGGAGGTTCGCTCGAATCCGGCGGTGCTCGACGCCTACCTCGGCGGCGAGGACGACCAGGCCACGCAGGAGGAGCTCGGCCAGGAGCTGGCGCATCATCATCTCGTCGTCCACGCCCCTCCCACGGGGGCGGCGACGTCGGGGCAGCCCGGCGCGCCTCAAGCACCGACCGGGCCGGAGCCGTTGCTCAGCATCCGGGGAGTGACCGCCGGCTACGGCGGTGGCGACATTCTGAAGCGGGTCAGCATCGACGTTCACGAGGGTGGCATCACGTGCATCGTCGGGCCCAACGGCGCCGGCAAGTCGACGCTGCTGTCGACGATCAGCGGACTGCTTCGGCCACGGGAGGGCGAGATTCGTTTCAAGGGGCAGGTGATCTCGCGGCTTTCGCCCAGGCAGATCCTCGATCTCGGGATCGCCCAGATCCCGCAGGCGCACAGCCTGTTCCCGCAGATGACCGTACGCGAGAACGTCGAGATGGGAGCGTTCACGCTCGACGACAAGCGGCTCGTGCGCGAGCGCATGGAGGCGGTGCAGCAGCTCTATCCGATCGTTCGCGACCGCGGCGATGAGAAGGCCGGAAGCCTGTCGGGCGGCCAGCAGCGGCTGGTCGAGTTCGCCCGTTGCCTGATGCTCGATCCCGCGCTGATCATCCTCGACGAGCCATCGATGGGGCTCGATCCGCAAGTCCGCCAGGTCGTGTTCGAGATGATCGAGACGATGCACCGGCAGGGCAAGACGATCCTGCTGGTCGAGCAGAACGCCCGCGCCGGGCTCAAGCTCAGTTCGCATGGGGTCGTGCTGGAGAACGGAACCGTGCGGCTCACCGGCTCCGGGCGCGAGGTGCTCGAGCATCCAGAGATCGGGGCGCTGTACCTGGGAGGCGCCGTCTCAGTGGACTCGGCCGCGGAATGAGCGCCGACGTCGTCGTCGCCGGAGCCGGTCACAACAGCCTGATCGCCGCCGCGTATCTGACACGTGCGGGATACCGCTGTCGCGTCCTCGACGCGCGTCCGATCCCGGGAGGCGGGGTCGCTTCCGAGGAGTCGCTGCTGCCCGGGTACCGGCTCGATTCATGCTCGACGGGCCACACGCTGATCCAGACCAACCCGCTACTGGTCAACGACGAGCTGGGGCTGATCTCGGAGCACGGACTCACCTATCTCGAGCCCGACCCGGTCGCACACGTGGTCTTTCCTGACGGGCAGTCGCTGACGATGTGGCTCGAGGTTGAGCGCACCTGCGATGAGATCGCCCGCTTCTCCCGCGACGACGCCGACGCCTACAGAAAGCTGCTGGGCGAATACGACGCGTTCAAGGACGTGATCACCCGCCACCGGTTCACACCGGTGGGATTCGGGCCGAGCCTCGAGGAGATGCTCGCGGACCGTGCGGGCGGGCAGAAGTGGATGCGCCGTGTCGCGCTCAGCGCCTGGGACGTGGTTCGCCACGAGTTCAGCAGCCGCCACGTCCAGGCGTTCATGCTGTGGATGGCGTTTCAGACCGCGCAGCCGGTCGACTCGGCGGGCTCGGGTCTGTTGGCGTACTCGATCGTGTTCGGGCGCCAGCGCCGCAGCTGGACGATCCCGCGCGGCGGCTCGGGCGAGCTCGTGCGGGCGCTGCTCGAGGTGATCGAGGACGGGGGCGGAGAGGTGCTGTGCGATCGGCGGATAGTCGCGCTCGTGCTCGAGGATGGCCGCTGCGTGGGCGTCGAGACCGACGACGGCGAGCACCACCTGGCGACCGAGGCGGTGCTGTCGACGATCCACGTCAAGGATCTCGTCAAGATGGCGACGCCCGAGGTGTGGGGCGAGGACTTCCGCTACGGCGTCGACACCTACGACCCGGGCGTCGCGGCCTTCGCGGCGCATTACCTGACGACCGAACCGCCGCGCTACCGGATATACGACGGCAGCGAGCTGACCTCGGCGTCCGCCGGCGTCGCGGGATGGCCCGAGCAGATCGTTCGAATGGGTCGCGACGTCAAGGAGGGGCGCGTGGTGCGCGACCGCGCCTGGCTGCTGTTTCCGACGCCAACCGTCGCCGATCCCTCACGGGCGCCCGCGGGCCACCACACGGTCAAGGTGCTGGGGATGCAGCCTTATGATCCGGGTGGAGGGCCAGGCGCGTGGGAGCGCATCCGCGAGGAGGTGGCGCGTGTTCATCTCGGCCACCTGCGCCGCGCCGCGCCCAATCTGACCGACGACAAGATGCTCGCCCAGCTGATCATTTCGCCGCCTGACCTGGAGCGGGCCAACCCGCACATGTGGCGCGGAACCTTCCACGGCGGCGATCGCTCACTCGCGCACAGCGGCGCGCTCCGTCCAGCGCCCGGGTGGGCACAACACCGGATGCCGATTCCAGGGCTGTACCAAACCGGCGGCACGACCCATCCAGGCGGCTCGGTCACCGGCGGCCCCGGACGCAACGCCGCGATCGTGATGCTCAGCGATCTCGGGTACGACCCGCAGGAAGTAATGGCAAGTGCACGGATGGGGGCGGGCGGACGATTGGGGGCGGCGGCGGGTGCTCGCCGGGTGGGGGCGGGTGGGGGCCGGGTGGGGGCTGGCGGGCGATGAGCACCGACCAGCCGAGGGCGACGGCGGCTCGCGGGCGCGGAGCGGTAACGATCAGGGATGTCGCCCGCGTTGCGAACGTGCATCCGGGAACGGTGTCGAGAGCGCTCAACGAAGAGACGCGTGCGCTCGTGAACCCGGAAACGGCCGAACGCGTGCTGCTTGCGGCAGACGAGCTCGGGTATCGACCCAACCGGATCGCGCGCGGGCTCAAGACAAGCCGCTCGCACACGATCGGGGTGCTGATCCCGGACATCACCAATCCGCTGTTTCCGCCAATCCTGCGTGGGATCGAGGATCGGCTCGACGATGCCGGCTACACCGCGCTGATCGTCAACACCGACAACGATGCCGAGCGCGAGCGGATCTATCTCGAGGCGATGCGCGCACGCCAGGTTGATGGGTTCATCTCGGCCACGGCGCGCCTCGATCGTGAGCTGCTGGTGGAGCTCGCGGAGGCGGGGACGCCGCTCGTGCTGGTCAACCGCAGCCTCGAAGACGGCTCCGTGCCGGCGGTGACCGTCAACGACCGGCAGGGCATACGCCTCGCGGTCGAGCACGTCGTCTCGCTCGGTCACGAGCGCATCGGCCACGTCGCCGGACCGCAGAATCTGTCGACCGGACACAGGAGGCATCTCGGCTTCATCGAGGCGATGCGCGCCGCGGGACTGCAGGCGCCGCCCGAGCACATCCGCTTCGGCGCGTTCTTCACCGAGGATGAGGGGGCGCGCGCGTGCGATGAGCTACTCGCTGCCGCGCCCGACCTGACGGCGATCGTGGCGGCCAACGATCTGCTCGCGATTGGCTGTTACGACACGCTCGAGGCGAGGGGCCTCACGTGTCCTGAGTACATCTCGATCGTCGGCTTCAACGACATGCCGTTCGTCGACCGGCTGCGTCCTCCGCTCACCTCCGTGCGCATCCCCCAGCGCGAGATCGGCAAGGTGGCCGCTGATCTGCTGCTCGAACAGCTGGGCGACGGCGATCAGACGGCCACCGAGATCTTGCTCGAGCCGACGCTAACCGTCAGGGGCTCGACCGCCCCACCGCGGCGGCGATGACGACGGTCGACGTCCACGCGGCGCTCGACGTCCACGCGGCGCTCGACGTCCACGCGGCGCTCGACGTCCCGGCGACGCTCGACGAGGGCGACGAGGTCGCGGTGCTGTCCGGCAACGCGGAGCGCCTGCTTGCCGCCGGCGCGAGGTGAGCGGAGTGCCCGACGCGCGCGTGCAGGCAGCGATCGACAACTGGGCCGCGCGACTGATCGCAAACGGGATCGACTTCAACGACTTCTATCGGACCACCGCGGCGATCTCGCGGTGGGACCAGTGGCTCGACGCATGGACCGCCACGGCCGATGTCCATCACTCGATTGCGCTCGAGGCTCGGGCGGCGGGACATCTCCAGAGCGCGGGTGAGGCGTTCTTGCGCGCTGCCGTCACCTATCACTTCGCAAAGTTCGTATGGGTGCTCGACCCCGAGCGCAACCGCCGCACGACGCAGGCCGCGGTGCGTGCGATGTACGAGGGGCACGCGATCCTCGAGCCCACGGCAGAGCGGGTCGAGGCGGCGCTGGACGACGGCGCGGTCGTCGCCAACCTGCGTCGGCCCGACGTCGAAGCTGGACCGGTGCCCGTGGTGATCCTGATCCCGGGGCTCGACTCCACCAAGGAAGAGTTCTACCTGTGGGAGTCGGTGTTCCTACGCCGCGGGATGGCGACACTGTCGCTCGACGGACCCGGGCAGGGTGAGGCCGGCTTTACGCTGAACATCCGCGCCGACTACGAGGTCGCGGTGGCGGCGATCCTCGATGCCGTTGCCGGGTTCGATCGTCTGGATCTCGATCGGGTGGGCGCTGCCGGGGTCAGCCTCGGCGGCTACTACGTTGTCCGCGCGGCCGCGTTCGAGCCTCGACTGAAGGCCGTCGCCGGAGTGAGCGGCCCATACGACATGTCCGCCAACTGGGACTCGATCCCGTCGCTGACGCGCGAGACGTTCACGCATCACAGCGGCGCCGGCGACGACGCCGACGCGCGCGAACGCGCGGCGAACCTGAGCCTGGCGGGCGTGGCCGAGCGACTCGAGCAACCCTGCCTGGTCGTGACCGGCAAGCGCGACCGGGTGATCCCATGGGAGGAGACCAAGCGGATCGCCGACGAGGTCCCGAACAGCGAGTGGGTCCTGTACGACGACGGCACGCATGTGTGCAACAACATGCCGTTCAGGTACCGGCCGCTGGTTGCGGACTGGATGCGGGATCGGCTCGGGTGACGCGGGTCGGTGCCCCCGATGCGGGATCGGCTGGGGTGACGCGGGTCGGTGGCCCCGATGCGGGATCGGCTGGGGTGATCGGGAAGCCCCTGGTGCGGCGCGAGGACCCACGCATGATCCAGGGGCGGGCCTGTTATCTCGACGACATCAACCGTCCCGGGATGGCTCACGCCGTGTTCGTGCGCTCGCATCACGCGCACGCGGCGATCACGGCGATCCGGGCGCCCGACGCGGCGCCCGGGCTGCTGGCGGTGATAACCGCACGGGAGCTGGTCGGCCGGGTCCGCCCGTTTCCGGTCGGCGCTCCGCCCGGCGTAGAGCTGGCCGACGAGCCGCATCCGATCCTCGCGCAGGACGAGGTGCGGTACGTGGGCCAGCCGGTCGCAGCTGTGATCGCCAGCTCGCTGCCGCTGGCCGAGGACGCGGCAGAGCTGGTCGAGGTCGATTACGAGCCACGCGAACCCGTGCTCGACCCAGGTAGCTCAGAGTTGGAGCTCACGCGCTGGTCGCGCGCCGGCGGCGACGTCTCGGATGCGTTTGCCCGCGCCTCCGATGTCGTGCGTGGGCGGTACGCGCTGCCGAGACTGGTGGCGGCACCGATCGAGCCTCGCGGCGCGATCGTCGAGCTCGACGCCGACAGCGATCGGCTGACCGTGTGGTGCTCGATGCAGGACACCCACCGTCCGCTGGCCCAGCTCAGCCACATCCTCGGACTGGACGAGGAGCGCCTGCACGTGATCGTCCCCGACGTCGGCGGCGCGTTCGGCAGCAAAGGCGTGATCCCGGCCGAGGCCGTCGTCGCGGCGATCGCGGCGACCGACCTGCGGCGTCCGGTGAAGTGGATCGAGGACCGAACGGAGAACTTCCTCGGCGCCTACCAGGGGCGAGGAATCGAGGGCGAGCTGGAGCTGGCACTCGACCGCGACGGTCGCATGCTGGCACTGCGCGCGATGCTGACGGCCGACCTTGGCGCGTATCTGCTTCCCAGCACCGCGATTCCTCCACACACCGCGGGTACGCTGCTGACGGGGTGCTACGACATTCCGGCGGCGTCAGTGACGGTCATCGGCATGCGCACCAACAAGGTGCCGACGGGTCCCTACCGCGGAGCCGGCCGGCCCGACGCGGCCTACCTGATCGAACGCCTTGTCGATGACGCGGCCCGCCAACTGCGCGTCGATCGTGTCGAGCTGCGTCGGCGCAACCTGATTCGCCAGTTCCCGCACGAAACCCCGCTCGGGCTGAGCTATGACTCGGGCGATTACGAGCGTTGCCTGGACACGGCGCTCGAGCTGCTCGCTGCTGCTCCGGCGCAGGCACCACGTTCGCGCCTGCGGGGAACCGGCATCGCCCTGTACGTCGAGCGCGCCGCCGGTATGTGGGAGAGCGCGACAGCGACGCTCGAGCCAGACGGCCGGGTGCTGATCGCGAGCAGCGCTTCGCCGCACGGCCAGGGCCACGACATCACCTTCGCGCAGATCGCCTCCGATCTCCTAGGCATTGAGATCGAGCAGATCGTGCTGCGCTTCGGGGACAGCGACGAGGTGCCCCGCGGTGTGGGGACGTTCGGCAGCCGCTCGACCGCGGTGGCCGGCTCGGCGATCGTGTGCGTTCTCGATCAGCTGATCGAGAACGGTCGCGCGCTCGCGGGGCATCTGCTCGGTAGCGCTGTGGAGTACGCCGGCGGTCGCTTCAGTGCCGGCGAGCGGACGATCGAGTGGCCCGAGCTGGCGCGCCACGCACGCGGGCCCGAGCGTCTGCCGGACGGCTTGGAGGCCGGCCTGCACGCGGCCGCACGGTTCGATTCAGAGCTCGTGTTCTCCTCCGGTGCATACGCGGCTGCGGTGGAAATTGACGCCGAGACGGGAAAGCTCACCGTCGAGCAGGTGGTCGCGGTCGACGACGCCGGCACGATCATCAATCCGCTGCTGGCCCACGGCCAGGTCGTCGGCGGGGCGGTTCAGGGCCTGGGTGAATGTCTGACCGAGGAGGCCGTCTACGACGAGGACGGACAGCTCCGCACGGCGACGTTCATGGACTACGGCCTGTTGACCACGGGCGATGTGCCCGAGATCGTGATCGGGGAGGTGGCCACCCCCTCGCCGCGCAACCCGCTGGGCGCGAAGGGAGTAGGGGAGGGCGGGACGATCGGAACGCTGCCCGCGGTCGCAAACGCGGTCGCGGACGCGCTGGGCGGTCGTCACCTGGATCCGCCGTACGGGCCCGAGAAGCTGTGGCGCGCACTGGCGCAAGCGGGCCGGCGCTAGGCGGCTAGGCGTCGGCGGTGCTGAGGCCGGGCGCGCGGGGGGTCGGCGGTCGCGGCTAGGCGTCCGCGGTGCTGAGGCCAGGCGCGCGCGGGGTCGCCTCCTGGGTGGCGGGGTCGAGCTCGGTATTGAGGTTCGACTGCGTCTCGCGCTCGAGCGGGAGGCTTCCCCCGGCGGTGAAGTACGGCTTGCCGGCGATCACCAGATCCTCCGCGGGAAATCGGGTGATCACCTCGCAGCCGTCGGCTGTGACGACCAGCTGTTCCTCGATCCGTGCCGCCGACCACCCGTCGCTGGCCGGCCAGAAGGTCTCGAGCGCGAACACCATGCCCTCCTTGATCTCCTCGGGATGCTCGAGCGATACGAGGCGGCTGAAGATCGGCTTCTCCCAGATCGAGAGCCCGACGCCGTGTCCGAACTGGAGGGCGAAAGCGGCCTCCTCGTCGGGGAACCCGAACTCCTTCGCCTGCGGCCACACGGCCGCGACCTCGCCGGTGGTCGCGCCCGGTCGGATCAGATCGATGGCGGCGTCGAGGTAGTAGCGGCAGCGCTTGTAAGCGTCGATCAGGGGGCGCGAGGCGCTCGCGACCGCGAACGTCCGGTAGTAGCACGTGCGGTAGCCCATGTAGCTGTGCAGGATGTCGAAGTAGGCCGGATCGCCAGGCCGGAGCGCCCGGTCGGTGAAGACGTGGGGGTGTGGGCTGCAGCGCTCACCGGAGATCGCGTTGACGCCCTCTACGAACTCCGATCCCATCTCGTAGAGCACCTTGTTGACGAGCGCGACGCAGTCGTTCTCGCGGATTCCTGCGCGCATCGTCCGGTAGAGCTCCTCGTAGGCGGCGTCGACCATCGAGCAGGCCATGTTCAGCAACGTGATCTCGTCGCGCGTCTTGATCACGCGTGCCTCCTGCATCAGCTGCTGACCATCGGCAACCTTGATCCCCTCGCGCTGTAAGGCGAATAGGACCTGCGGCTCGATCGCATCGATCCCAACCGGCTCGCCGAGCAGGCCGCGCTGCTCGAGCTCGATCCGGATCTTTCGGGCAACGTCCTCGGCGCGGCCGGACTGCGGAGACATGGCACCACGCATCGTCGAGATCCCGGCGCGCGAGCGCCCGTCGCCGAGCCACGGGTTGTAGAGCTGATGGTGACGCGCGGCCGAGCCGAAGTCCCACATGATCGGCGCGTCGCCCTGTGGAAGCAGGCAGAAGCGGTTGAGCTTGTCGGCGGCCCAGGTGCCGATGTGTGTGGCTGTGATGTAGCGGATGTTCGCCATGTCAAAGCACAGCAGCGCGCCCAGCTCGGAAGCCGCGAGCAGCCGCTCGATCCGTGCCAAGCGCTCATCGCGCAGCCGGTCGTAGCGAACGCGCTCCTCCCAGTCGACACCCATGACCCCGTAGCTGTGTTGTCCCATTGGCACCGCCCTTTGCAAACGTTTGCACGAGGATACTCGCGGGAGCGGGGGCCGTTCAAGGCTGGGCTTCGGGCTGGGCGCGGATGCGGCGATTGGATGGACGTGCGGGGGGGTGGTTGGGGCCCGTGGGCGCGGGGGGCGATTGGATGGAGGTTCGGGGAGTGGTTGGGCCCGTGGGGGCGGGGGGCGACGGCGATCGGCTGGCCCTTCGAGGCTGGGATCGGCCCCCGCGCGCGGCGATCGGCCGGCGCTTCGACCTTGACCGCATTCGAGCCGTCGGCTACATTGCTGCAAACGATTGCAGGAGGATCTCCGATCGTGATCTGCGAGGCGGGGCGGAGGAGCACGACATAAGCGGCGACCAACAGATACGGCTGGGATGGGTCGGTGCTGGGCGGATGGGGCTGGTGCTCGCCACGCGCTTGCTCGAGGCAGGTCACGAGCTGACGGTCTACAACCGGACGCGTGAGAAGGCGCAGCCGCTGGCTGAGCTCGGAGCGACGATCGTCGATGCTCCGGTTGAGCTCGCCGACCGCGACATCGTGTTCACGATGGTCGCCGGCTCGGCCGACGTCGATCAGGTGGTCAACGGTCCGGACGGCCTGCTCGCGCGCTCGGACGTGGCGCCCAGCGTGATCGTGGACTCGACCACGATCTCGCCAGCGGCTGCGGAGCGGATTCGGGCCGATGCCGAGAAGCGCGGGACAGCGATGCTGGCCGCGCCGGTGAGCGGAAATCCGAAGGTGGCCGCGAGCGGCCGGCTGACGATCGTCGCTTCGGGGCCGCACGAGGCTTGGCTGCAGGCAAAACCGTATCTGGAGCTGCTGGGCCGCCGGGTCACATATGTAGGCGACGGCGAACGCGCCCGGCTGGTGAAGATCTGCCACAACCTGATGCTCGGCGTCGTCGCGCAGTGCATGGCTGAGATCGCCGTGCTGGCGGAGAAAGGGGGGGTCTCGCGTGCCGACTTCCTCGACTTCCTCAATGACAGCGTGATGGGGTCGACCTTCACCAGATACAAGTCCCCCGCATACGTCAACCTCGATTTCACGCCGACGTTCACGCCCGAGCTGCTGCTGAAGGACTTCGACCTTGGATTCGAGGCCGCGCGCGAGCACGGGGTACCGATGCCGCTGGCCGCCGCCACCGAGCAGATCGTCCAAGGCATGCTCTCGCTGGTCGGCAACGACGTTGACTTCGCGGCGCTGCTCGAGCTTCAGGCGCGGGCATCGGGTCTCGCGCTCGAGCCGGAGAACGTGGAAGTCGACGATGGCTTGAGCCCGGTGCAGCCAAGCGCCAACGGCGACGCCGCGGCGGCGCCCGCGGATCCGCTGCGGCCGGATCTCCGCTAGACCCCGCCCGAGGCGATCCACGGGTTCGGGCGGAGCGCGGTAACCGGGGCCGTCGGGCCGCCGGGGGCGCCGGGAGTCGCGCGCCGCCGGGGACGCCAGAGCGCCGCCGCCGGCCTTCCGGGCCGCCGGGAGCCGCGCTGCCGCGGGCGCCGGAGCGCCGCCGCCGCGCCGCCGGATCGCCGGGCCTAGAGCATCAGCGCATCCGGGCGTTCCAGCAGCTCGCGCACGCGCGCCAGGAAACGGGCACCGTCGGCCCCGTACAAGACCCGGTGATCGCATGCCAGCGTCAGCATCGCCATTGGCCGGGCGACGATGTTGCCGTCGCCGTCAACGATCGGGCGAGGCTTGAGCGACCCGACCGCGAGAATTGCCGACTGCGGTGGGTTGATGACCGCCGAGAAGCTGTCGACGCCGTACATCCCAAGGTTCGACACCGTGAACGTCCCGCCGTCGAGCTCGGCCGGCGCGATCGAGCCGTCGCGCACGCGTGCGGCGAGCTCGCGCGACTTTCTGCTGATCTCGCCAAGCGAGAGGCGGTCGGCGTCGAAGATCGTCGGAACGACCAGCGCGTCATCGGTCGCAACGGCGACACCGATGTTGATCCGGGGGTAGGTCTCGACCTGGCCGTCGCGATATGCGCCGTTCGCGCGAGGGAATTGCCGTAGCGCCAGCGCCGCCGCCTTGACGATGAAATCGTTGTAGGACGGGAGCGGATCGGTGATCTCTCGCAATCGCTCGCGCAGGTTGACCACTGCGGCCATGTCGATGTCCGAGCGCAGCTCGAAGTCGGGCACGCTCGTGCGCGACTCCGCCATCCGTCGGGCGACCGTTCGCTGCACGCGGGTCAGCTCGTGAATGGTGGCCTCGCCGCGGGCCTGCGCGGCAGTCTCGCGGGTTGCCAGGACCCCCGGCCGCGCGGCCTCGCCAGGAGCGGTGGTCACGGCCTCGGTAGGGCTGCCGTTCGCGAGCTTGGCCGCGGCCCGCTCGACGTCCGCGCGGATCACCCGGCCGTATGGTCCAGTGCCATCCAGGGCCTCGAGGCGGATATCGAGCTTGGCGGCGAGTCGGCGTGCAAGCGGTGAGGCCTTGGGCCGGGCCGCGCCGGCGCCGATCGAGCTCGCACCGGCCGCCGCGCCGATTGCCGCTGGAGGCTCCGCGGCCAGCTGTTCGCCGGCCTCGCCGATCACCGCGATCGGTGCGCCAAGGGGCACCGTTGCGCCCTCGCTCACGTTCAGCGCCAGGACCACCCCGGCGGTGTCAGCCTCGAAGGTGACGGTCGCCTTGTCGGTCTCGATCTCGACCAGCGGCTGCCCGACCTTCACGGGATCACCTACGGCCACCAGCCACTGCAGCACCATCCCCTCCTCCATCGAGTCCGAAAGTCGCGGCATGATGATTTGGTGGGCCACAAGCTCCTTCTTCGTCGGCCAGAGAAGGTTTGACTGCAAACGTTTGCGATAGTATCGAACGACACGCCAAACGCGAGCACCAGGAGACGTGGTGGCAGAGGTCGACGGCGCGCAGCAAACGGAGCATGCGGAGTTGGCCCAGGCGCAGACTCGGCCGGGGCACCAGGCCAGTGCGATGTTCCTCGAGGCCTACGGACGTATGCATCTGATCCGGCTGTTCGAGACCGCGATGCATCGCCTGTTCCTGGCCGGGGAGGTGCACGGCACGACACACCTCTCCGCCGGGCAGGAAGCCGTATCCGTCGGGGTATGCACGGCGCTACGCCCCGACGATTACGTTGCGGGTACCTATCGGGGTCACGGGCACGCCCTGGCCAAAGGGACCTCCCCGGCACCGTTGTTGGCGGAGATGCTCGGCCGAGCCACCGGCGTATGCGCCGGCCGGGCTGGGTCGATGAACGTGGTCGACCTCGAGCACGGGTTGATCGGCTGCTACGGGATCGTTGGCGGCTCGATCGCGGCGGCCCTGGGCGCAGCCCTGTCCGGCAAGCGCGAGAACCGCGTGGCGGTCGCGTTCTTCGGCGATGGCGCGGTCAATCAGGCGTACTTCCACGAATGTCTGAACATGGCGAAGGTCTTCTCCCTCCCTGCGATCTTCGTCTGCGAGAACAACTTCTATGGGGAGTTCACTCCGATGGGTGCGGTCACCGCCGGCGCCGACATCGCCGGGCGTGCGCGGGCCTACGACATGCCGTCAGCGGTCGTTGACGGCAACGATCTGTGGGCGGTGCACGCCGCGGCCAGTGCTGCTGTAGAGCAAGCCCGTAACGGTGGAGGTCCGACGCTGCTCGAGTGCCGCACCTACCGCCATTACGGCCACTCCAAGGGCGACCCGGCTTCGTATCGGCCCAAGGACGAGGTCGAACAGTGGCTGGCACGCGATCCGTTGAGGATCGCGCGTACACGGCTGCTCGAGGAGGAGGTCACCGAGGAGCAGATCGCGGCTGTCGAAGACAAGGTCGGCGCGCTGATTGACAAGGCCGTCGAGGATTCGCTTGCGGCGCCGTATCCAGATCCCGAAGTGACGGTCTTGACGGAGTTCAGCGGATGAGCACGCTCGAGTTTCGTGACGCCATTCGCGACGCGATCGCCGAGGAGCTCGAGCGCGATCCGGCCGTGATCTTCTTCGGCGAGGACGTTGCAGCCGCGGGCGGTGTCTTCAGTGTCACCAAGGGGCTGTTCGAGCGGTTCGGTTCCGAGCGCGTATTCGATACACCGATCTCTGAGATGGCGCTCGCGGGCGCGGCCTATGGCGCCGCGGTGACCGGCTTGCGGCCGGTCATCGAGATCATGTTCGGCGACTTCATGGGGTTGGCGATGGACAGTCTCGTCAACCAGTCCGCGAAGTTCTGGTACACCTCGGCCGAGCAGGGAAGCGTTCCGCTCGTGGTGCGCTCCGCCGTCGGTGCGGGAGGCAGGTTCGGGGCGATGCACTCACAGACCCACGGGACCTGGTATCAGGGCGTTCCGGGATTGAAGATCGCGTTCCCGTCGTCTCCGGCGGAGGCCAAGGGGTTGCTGAAGGCGGCGATCCGCGACGACAACCCGGTGCTGTTCCTCGAGCACAAGCGGCTCTACTCGGTCAAGGGGCCGCCGCCCGAAGCGGAGATCGTCCCGCTCGGCGAGGCTGGAGTCGCACGGGGGGGAGACGACCTGACGATCGTCTCGATCGGCAAGGGCGTGCCGGATGCGCTTGCAGCGGCCAAGGTCCTCGCCGAGGATGGGATCTCAGCCGAGGTGATCGATCTCCGCACGCTGCGCCCGCTCGACGTGCAGACCGTGCTCGAGTCGGTCTCGCGGACGAACCGGCTGTTAGCGGTCGAAGAGGGTCCGCGAACGGGCGGCTGGGCAGCCGGGTTGCTCGGCGTCGTTGCCGAGCGTGGGCTGCACGACCTCGACGACGCATGGATCGTCGCGACCGACGAGACACCGATCCCATACAGCCCGACGCTGGAGGACGCCTACCTTCCCGATACCGATGCGATCCTCGCGAGCGTTCGCTCGCGGGCGGGAGTCGGCGTCGCGTGATCTGAGCAGCGCCCCACGGCGCACCGCGAGCTCTCCGATCAGCTCCGCCGGCCGGGACCGCAGGTGTGATGTAATGCCGCCGGGGCCTATGTTCGATCGTGACGCAACGGAAGCGGAGATCGACGCTCGCCGATCTCGGCGGGCTGGCTGCGCGCCGAGCGCGACGCGGCGGTCGGGTGTCCGCGAGCGGATCGGTAACCCGTCGCTGCGCTGTTGGACTTTGGGCCTCGCGCTGATCGCATCTCTATGGGCTGCGCCGGCGGCGCTCGGCGCCAACGGCGGCGCCCGGGCAACGCGCTCGTCTGGTGGCTCCGCCGCAGGAGTCAGGGGTGTGCTGGTGCCCGTGTGGGCCGAGCTGGACGGGAGCACGCCCGTTTCCGGCGGCCGTGTGCGCGTCTACGCGGGCGGACCGCGACGGCATTCGCGGACCGCGCTCGCCCCGTTGAACCGGCGCGCCAAGTACACCAACGCCGACGGCGTGGTGACGCTCGAGTTCGCCCGCCTCCCCCGTATGTTCACCGTGGTCGTCGATCGCGGCCGGGTTCTCGGGCGGCCCTTGCGGGGCTCACTGAGCGCTCAGGTGCACGGATACACCGACGGCAGTGCCGTGCGCGGCGTCGCCGCCGGCCGTGTCGTTCACGTCAACCCGGTGACGACGCTCGTCGACGCCTTGCAGCAGGTCGACCCGAGCCTCAGCAGGGCTCGCGCGCAGATGAAGGTCGATCGCGCGCTGCACATCCCACGCTGGGTCGACAGCATCGATTTGAGCGTCGATGACAGGTGGCTGGACGGCCGAGTCTTTCTCCGGGACATCAGCGCCCACCTCACGCTCGATCGCGTCACCGGCAAGCTGGTGCTCGAGATCCGCGACGGCAAGCATGTGGTGAGCTTCCGTGCTCCACACAGCGCTCAGGGGGCCGGCCTCGCCGACTGGTGGAAGGACGTCAACATCGGCGAGTTGGTCAAGGGCGGACTCTCATCGCTTGGTGAGGGCGTCTTTCAGGCGGTTGCCGGCGGGGGGGCGAGCTGGGCCCTGGCAAAGTTCCTCGACGCGATCGGGCTCGGCAAGGTCAGAGATGCGCTGTTTCCGCTCTACCACATCGTCGATCAGCTGAACGAGATCGCCGCGCAGGTGACGGCGGTGAAGGGGCTGGTCGAGGAGGGGATACAGGCCACCGAGCAGAGCCAGTACAACCAATTGGTGGCCCACATCTCCTCGCTCGACGGTGACATCAGCGAGCTCTGGGATCGCATGCGATACGAGTCGAGCATGTCGCCGGACGACCCGACACTGAAGAACTACAACGCCGACGTGGTCGCGACGATCGGCAGGCAGCTCGTGGAGAACCACAACGCGGTGGAGGACCTCCACAAGGCACTGGCGCCGTCGACGCCCGCGACATACGGGATCCTGCAGGCCGCCTCGGCTTACCTCGGCTCGCGCAAGCCGTTCTTCACGCAGGCGTCCTCGAAGACGATGCAGGCCGTGTTCGACTACTACCAGCTGATGCAGCTGCGTCTGTCGGTGCTGCTCACCAACTATTACTCAACGCGCCCCGATACGTTCAGCCCGAAGACGATCAAGGAAACCGTGATCGACAAGATCACCGGCAACATTGCCGAGCAGCAAAAGCTGCTCAAGCCGCCGCTGCCGCCGGATACGTTCATCGACCTGCGCACCGACAGGAACGGAACGCTGCAGCTGTGGGGTCCCGTGAGCTGGGTCAACGGCGGGCCGCTCGAGCACTATTGCGTGGACGGGCGGGGCGTGCGCCATCGGTTCTTCGTCAACGTCAGCCACCTGACGTGCGACCCGCCGGGCCACGACTCGGCGCGACTGGGACCCGAGCTCGCGACCGAGGCTCAATTCAAGTCCCTGCTCAACGGCTGGGAGGGCAAGACCCCGCTCGAGTGGCTGCAGAAGGAGACCGGGCTGGCGATGACCGCCGCCCCGGCCGACGTCGACAAATCCAAGATCGGCTTCTACTGGGTGGGCAACCCCGGTAGCCCCGCCAATCGTGCCGGCCCCGTCGAGGGACCGTTCTGCAAGATCGTCGTGTGTGGCGACGACAACACCTTCGGCTACTACGAGTATCTGCACCGCTACGACATGCAGGACACGAGCAAGCCGTCGCCCGACGCCTGGACGACGAGCCTGTGGGACTACGACCCGTGGAACTACAACGCCAACGCCGTGCGCGCTCCGAAGCCGGTGGAGAAGGGCGAGTACTTCTGGCCGGTCGGCGGCGGATAGCGGGCCGTTCCTAGATCCCGGCCTCGAGCGCCGAGCGCCGTCGCGGGGCCGGCGCCCATCGGCGCACGTGGATGCTCGATGCCGGCCGGGCAGTCCTCGCCGACGCCTCGGTGCAGGGTCGGCGCTCGCGTGTGCGGGCGCGCGCCCGTTCGGCCGCGGGTGCGCTCGGCGAGATCTCATGGATGTAAGCCGAGACGACGGCGTCGGCGACGATCCGGGCGCGGTGGGTGCTGGTGGGGTTCGTGATCAGGGTGGTCATGGGACTCCTTGTCGGGATCCGGAAATTTGGGCTGGTGGGAGGGGTGGTATTGCGGTGGGGGTCGGTCTTGCGGTGGGGGTCGGTCTTGCGGTGGGGTCGGTCTTGCGGTCTCGCGGTGGGGGTCGGTCTCGCGGTGGGGTCTCGATCAAGCGGCCTGTTGCTCGGCGAGCTCGACTCCGAACTCGGGAGCGGTCGCGCCGTCGCGCTCGACGACAACCTCTTCCTGAGCTGAGCGGGGCGCCCGCAGCAGCAGCAGTGCGCTGAGGATCGCGACGCCGACGCTCACCGCGCCGATCGTGAAGGCGAGGTGGTAGCCGTCGAGCAGCGAGCTGACGAGCGGCTGGCCTGCGACCTCCATCGCGTGCGTGTGGGTGGTCGCGATCGTGCCGAGCACTGCCAGGCCGAGTGCGCCGGACACCTGCTGGGAGACGTTGATGATTCCCGATCCGAGTCCGGCATCAGCCGCCGGAACGTCGGCCATTGCGATCGTCAGCAGCGGCATGAAGGCGCTGCCGATTCCGAGTCCGATCGCGAAGTAGGCGAGGAAGATCGTCGGGAAGAAGCTCGTGTGAGCATCGACGGTCGTGAGCAGACCGAGTCCGGCGACCACGACCAGCATTCCCGTGATCAGGACGCGCATCGCTCCGAACCGCTCGACCATGCGCGCGGTGATGCCGAGCGACAGCGCGGCGACCGTGATCGTCCAGGGCAGGAACGCGAGCCCTGTCTCTAGCGCGCCGTAGTGGAGCACATGCTCGAGGTACAGCGTGCCGAGGAAGAAGGTCGAGTACATACCTGTGACGAGGAAGCCGCGAACGATGCTCGAGCTGACGAGGCCGCGGACGCGCAGGATCCGCAGCGGCATGATCGGGTTCTCGATCCGCGCCTCGACGGCGAAGAACGCCGCCATCAGCGCGGCCGCGACCGCGCCGAAGCCGAGCACCTGGCTCGAGCCCCAGCCGTGCGTGCTGGCCTGCACGATCGCGTAGATCGCGGCCATCAGGGAGGTGGTCACGAGCGCCGATCCCAGCCAATCAACGCGGCCTCTGGTGCCCGTGATCTGATCGGTCGGAATCAGTGCGCGTCCGAGCGCGATCGTGATCGCGCCGATCGGAAGGTTGACGAAGAAGATCCAGTGCCAGCTGAGCGCCTGAGTGAGCGCGCCGCCGGCTAGCAGGCCGAGCGATCCGCCCGCGACTGCGACGAACACGTATGCGCTCATCGCACGCGAACGGTCATGCGGCGCCGGGAACTCGGTTGCGATGATCGCGAGGATCACCGAGGCTTGGAGCGCGGCGCCGATGCCCTGCACGAAGCGGGCGCCGATCAACGCACCCTGGCTGGGCGCGAGGCCGCACAACAGCGACGCGACCGTGAACACGACCACGCCGAGCAGGAACACCCGCTTGCGGCCGAATAGATCGCCGAGCCGGCCGGCGAGCAGCAGCAGGCTGCCGAAAGTGACGAGGAACGCGTTGATGACCCAGGTGAGGTTGCCCTGGCTGAAGTGCAGCTCGCGCTGGATCGAGGGAAGCGCGACGTTCACGATCGTGGTGTCGAGCACGATCATCAGCTGCGCCAGGCAAACGACGGCCAGCGACAGCCAGCGGCGGCGATCGGCGCTGGAGTTGGAGGAGGCGAGAGAAAGACTTTGCATGTGAAATCCGATGGACGGGGGGCTGATTTGCGCTAAACTGGAGGGCGTCTCCGGTAATAAGTGGAGGAAGCCTCCGGAACAAGACTATAGCGGAGGCCCCCTCCGGTTTGTCAAGCGAATATTTTCCGGAGCTCTCAACGGGACTACAGAAATGGCTCTGAACACCACCGAAACTCTTGATGAAGCCCTCCCGCGCAAGCCCAAGCGCGCCGACGCTCGCCGCAACTACGACAAGGTGCTGGCCGCCGCCCGCGAGGCATTCGCCGAGCGGGGCGACGAGACCTCGCTGGAGGAGATCGCGCGGCGGGCCGAGGTCGGGATCGGCACCCTTTACCGCAACTTCCCCAACCGCCAGGCGCTGCTCGAGGCGGTCTACGTCGACGAGGTCGACAGCCTGTGCCGCTCGAGTGTCGAGTTCGAAGCGCTCGAACCTTGGGACGCCTTCGCGCAGTGGGTGCGCCGGCTCGTCGCATACCTGGCCACCAAGCAGGCACTGGCGCACGAGCTGCTCGAGTACCTCGACCGCGACGCGCCGCTGTTCAAGAGCTGCCGGGCGACGCTGATGACCGCTGGCCAGCCGGTACTGGACCGGGCCCAGCAGGCCCACGCGGTCCGCACCGACACAACCCTCTGGGACGTGATCGTGATGGTTGGCGGGATCGCCAAGATTCCCGGAGCCGAGCCCGAGCAGATCGAGCACCTCGTCTCGATCGCGCTCGACGGGCTGCGGTACCGCGGGGCGTAAGCATCAGCGGGCGGAGACCGGCCCTGATAGCCAGGGATTACCGCCCAGCAGCGGAAGGTGGACGACGATCAGATACAGCGTCGCGCAGATTGAGGCGGTCCTGAGCGCTCGGCTGCGACCGATCGCGGCGAGCGGCAGAGACCAGACGAGATACCACGGTGCCAGCGACGCGATCGAGAAGGACAGTGCCAGCAATGACCAGCCCGCCGCTGCGATCGCGTCCGCTCCGCTCAGCGTACGGCGCAGCATCACGAGGGTGACGCCGGCTGCCGCTGCGGTGCTGAGCGCGCGCACGGTGGCGTCGATCGGGGTTCCAAGCGCGGTGGCCAAGCGGTCGGGTCCGCTGTAGGCGATGTCGAAATGGGGATCGCCGGCGATCCGCTGGAGCTGATCGAAGATGTGCGTACCGAACAGGAGCAGGGCCGGCACACCGATGAGGAGCAGCGCGACCGCCGCGCCTCGCACGGCGTGGGCGCGGCGCGTGGAGCAGAGCACGACGAACGGCAGCGCGAGACCGAGCGTCAGCTTCACGGCCGCGGCCGCGACCGCGGTGCCGGCGCCGAGTGCGGCGCGATCACGCAGCGCAAACGAGAACGCGAGCAGCACCAGGAGGGTTGCCGGCAGATCGTTGTGAGCTCCGCTGACCGCGTACAGCAGCATCACTGGATTGAGCCCAACGAAGATCGCCGCGCGCGCCGGGTTCGATCCGCGGTCGCGTGCGAGGTTGGCCGTCAAGACCGCGATCGTGATCGCCGCAATACCGGCGAGCGCCTTGTACGTCCACAGCGCGAGCGGGGCGGCGGTCAAGCCAAGCGGGGCGCTCAGCGCCGTGAACAGCGGTCCGTAGGGGCTGGTCTGGTGCTTCCAGTAGACGAACTTGAGAACCGCGTCGTGCCCGATCGAGCCTGGCGCCGACAGGTACGGATTGAGTCCGTGCGCCAGCTCGCGGGCGTAGGCGATGTACCCGAATACGTCGCTCGAAACGATCGTCGGGCCCAGCGTGAACGCCAGCGTCGCGAGCCCGACCGAGGCGAGCACCAGACCGAGCCGGATCGACGGGGCGCAGGCCAATGCGAGGAGATAGGCGATGGCCAGCGTCATCACGGCCGGATTGACCGTGCCTGGGCCCGCGACCGCACCGAGCACATGAAGCGGACCCGTGACCCACGACGGGCGTGCGCGGGTGGGAAACTCGAGTAGGTAGCGCCCGCCCGACGCGCCGGCCGCGAGCCACACGGACGCCCCGACGATCGCCGCCAGCGCCCCGGCCCCGACGAGCTCGGCGATCAGCATCCGGGCCCGGCGATCGTGCGCGGCTAGCTCGCCGCCGCCGGCCAGCGCGATCGGGGCCGACGCCTCGCCGGTGCTCACGCCAGCAGTGCGCCCATCTCGCGGGCGGCGCGCAGCGTGCCGCGAACGCTGCCGCTGACCTTCGAGCGGCCGCCGTCACGGACCCGATAGCTGACCGTTACCTCGCCAATCCTCCAGCCTGCCGACGCGGCCCGCAGCACCATCTCGAGCGGCCAGCCGAAGCCACGGTCGCGCAGGTCGAGCGCAAGCAGGGCTTCGCGGCCTGCTGCACGCGTCGGCCCGAGATCGCTGAGCGGCACCCCACATCGGCGCCGGAGCTCGTACGCGAGCAACCGGTTGCCGGCGCGCGCGTGCCACGGCCAAGCTCCGGGCGCCGCGGCGCGGGCGCCCAGGCACAGCTCAGCGAGGCCGCCAAGCACCGGCTCGGCAACCCGCGGCAGCTCGCGGGGGTCGAGCGAGCCATCGCAGTCCATGAAGCAGACCACATCGGCGCTCGCTGCCGCCAACCCTGCGAAACACGCGGCGCCAAAGCCGCGACGCGGCTCGTGGACGACGCGTGCGCCGTGCCGGCGTGCGACGTCCGCCGAGCCATCCGTCGACCCGTTATCGACCACCAGCGGCACGTACCCGAAAGGCATCGCCGACAGCACGGCGGGGATCGCCTGTGCCTCATCGAGCACCGGAAGGATCACCTCGACCACGACGCGCAGGCTACGGAGCGAAACCTTACGTCGAGCGAAACTACACTCGCCGGTCTCTTCCAACCGAGAACCGTCAGCCGTAGCGTGGACGGCGTGATTCTGGTCACCGGTGGCGCCGGTTTCATCGGCTCGCACATCGTCGACTCGCTCGTGCGAGACGGCCACGCCGTCCGGGTGCTCGACTGCCTGTTACCGGCGGCCCATCGAGAGCGTCCCGACTACCTCAATTCAGATGCCGAGCTGATCGAGGGTGACATCACCGACCGCCGTACGGTCGCGCGCGCAATTCACGGCGTCGACGCCGTCTGTCACCAGGCCTCGATGGTCGGGCTCGGAGAGAACATGCTCGATATCGCCGACTACGCCCGGCACAACGACCTCGGGACGGCGGTTCTCCTGGCCGAGCTGGCGGCGGCGCGGTTCGCGGGACGACTGGTGCTGGCAAGCAGCATGGTCGTGTACGGCGAGGGCGGCTACCTCTGTGCCCGTCACGGTCCGGTCCGCCCCGCTCAACGCCGACTGTCGGAGCTGCGACGGGGGCGCTTCGAGCCGACATGCCCCGAGTGCCGGCTCGAGCTCGAGCCGGTGGCGATCGAGGAGTCCACGGCGCTTGAACCCGGCAGCGTCTACGCCGCCACCAAAGTCCATCAGGAGCACCTGTGCCTGGCGTTCACGCGCGAGACCGGGGTGCCGGTGGCCGCGCTGCGCTACCACAACGTGTACGGGCCGCGGATGCCGAGGGACACGCCGTATGCCGGCGTCGCCGCGATCTTCGCAAGCGCCCTCGCCGCCGGCCGCCCCCCGCGGGTGTTCGAGGACGGACGCCAGCTGCGGGACTTCGTCCACGTTCGCGACGTCGCCCGCGCGAACGTGCTCGCCCTGACCAGCATCGAGCCGCCCGTCGGGGCGTTCAACGTCGCCAGCGGCCAGCCCCGCAGCGTCGGTGAGATGGCTGCCGCGCTGGCGGCAGCTGCGGGCAGTTGCGCCCCCGTGCCGGCGATCACGGGCGAGTTTCGTGCCGGCGATGTTCGCCATGTGTTCGCCTCGCCGGAGCGGGCGCGGCGGGTGCTCGGCTTCGCCGCTCAGGAGGAGTTCGAACTGGGAATGGCGGAGTTCGCCACCGCACCGTTGCGCGCCGCGTGACAGAGCCAGGCCTCGGCGTCGCGGCCCCCGCGCCCGAGCGTCCCGCCCCCACACGTCGGGAGGCGGTGACTCGGCGCGCGGCGCGGCTGCACACCGGTAGGGCCGGAGTGCTCGGCCCGGCATTGCAGGCGGTGCTCGTCGGCGCCGGGAGCATTCTCTGCGCGGTCGTCGTCCTGCGCCTGTGGCGAGCCGATCTCGCGGTGCCGCTGCGTTACACGGCTGTCGACGACGGCAAGTTCTACCTGATGCTTGTCAAGGGCATCATCGAGAACGGCTGGTATTCGTCGAACCCAAATCTGGGCGCGCCGTTCGGACAGCACCTCCAGGACTACCCCCAGGGAGCGGACAACCTCAACCTACTGATGATCCGCGGCCTAGCCGTCTTTTCGTCGAATCCGGCGCTGGTCGTGAACCTTTTCTTTCTGCTCACCTTCGGCCTGACCAGCGTCAGCTGTCATTTCGTGCTGCGGCGATTGGGAGTCAGTGTGCCCGTGGCCGGGGTGAGCGCGATCCTGTTCTCGCAGCTGGCCTACCACTTCTTCCGCGGCGAGTCCCACCTGCTGCTGTCGGCGTACTACTCGGTGCCGCTGTCCGCGTACCTGTTCATAGAGCTCCTCGGTGAGCAGCGCCTGTTCGCGACCCGCGCTCCGCCCGACCGAGCGCCGCCGGCTCCCCCCGCCTGGCGTGTGCGCCTGCCGGGGTGGGCGTCGCGACGCTCGCTGGCCACGATCGGGCTGTGCGTGGTGATCGGATCGGACAATCTCTACTACGCGAGCTTCGCGCTGGTGCTGATCGTCTCGGCGACCCTGATCGCGGCCGTTCGCCGACGTCGCGGCAGCGCACTGCAAGGGCTCGCGGTTGTCGTCCTGATCGTCGGCACACTCGCGGCCAACCTGGCTCCAAGTCTCGTGTACCGCGCGCGGCACGGGGCCAACGCAGCGGTCGAGCGTTCCGCGAGCGCGGACGAGACGACGGCCGAGGCCTTCGCGCTCCGACCCGCAAATCTGGTCTTGCCGGTGCCCCAGAGCCGGATCGCGCCGCTGCGTCGGATCGGCTCGAGCTATGACCGCGCGATCGCCCCCCATTACTGCGAGTCGTGTTTCGCGAGTCTTGGCGTGATCGGCACGGTCGGGCTCGGGTCGCTGGCGCTGTGTGCGATCGCCGCGCTGATCGGCGCGACCGGCGGCATCGCCGGTCAACGTCTGTTTCGTCACTCTGCTCTGGGCGCCGGAATCGCCCTGGCGGCGGGGACCGTCGGTGGTCTCGGCAGCGCGATCGAGGTCTTCCTGACACCCGACATCCGAGCTTGGAACCGCATCTCGGTCGTGATCGCGTTCTTCTCGCTGCTCGCGGTCGCGCTGCTGCTGGACCGTCTGGTCGGATTGCTGCGCCCGCCGCGCGGCGGAGCAGCGTTGGCGGGTGGTGTGCTCGCCGCCGTCCTGGTGTTCGGCGTCTTTGACCAGACAACAGACGCGTTCATCCCGCCCTACACAGCGCTCGCGCGCCAGTGGCGCAGCGATGGCGATTTCGTGGCAGAGGTCCAGGCGCGCCTGCCTCGCGGCGCCGCCGTGTTCCAGCTGCCGTACGTACCGTTTCCGGAGGGCTATCCACAGACCCAGCCCGGCGACCAGGTCGCGACCTACGCGACCAAGTACGAGCTCCTGCGGGGATACCTGCACTCGACGACACTGCGCTGGAGCTACGGCGCGATGAAAGGCCGTGATGACGACTGGGCCGCCCAGTTGGCCGGTCAGCCGCTGCCGGTCGTAGTTGCGTCGGTGGCGGCCGTCGGGTTCGACGGCGTGTGGGTCGACCCGGCCGGATTCGAACCGCAGAAGGCCGCCCGACTGCTGTCCGAGCTGCGCTCGTTGCTCGGTGTGACGCCGTTGGCGAGCCCCGATCGCGACCTCTGGTTCTTCGACCTGCGCCGGTACCTCGTCCGGCTGCAGCGCGCGCATTCGCCCGACCAATTGAGCAGGCTGCGGACATGGACCCTGCATCCGCTCCGCAGCGCGTGCACCACCGGGGGACTCCAGCTGAGCAACCCCTCGACGCGCGCGACCGACGCGACGCTGACAGTTCATTTGCTGCACGGAGGGAGCGTGTCCCGGCGGCTGACCCTGGCACCCGGTGGCACGAATGTGAGGGTCGCCGGGACCATCCGGTACGCGACCCTCAGCGCTGAAGCGGTGGCACCGTTCACCGAGATCGGCGCGCGGGCGGCCGGGGATGTGGTTCCAGGACTGACAGGACCGCCGTGTCCTCCGTGAGCTCTCCGGCTCTCGGCGGCCGGGCTCCAGAGCGTGCTGCCTCGCCGCGTTTCGGACGGGCCCGTGCCCACGCGGTGCCGGCACTCGGAGCCGGTTCGCTGCTCGGACTGGTGGCGTGCAGCTTGGCGACCGTCACGATCGCGGCCCAGCGTCCGAGCTTCCTGGTGCCGGTCAGCCGGCCTGGTTTTCTCCCAGGGTGGATGGCCGGCCCACTGCATGGGCTGTGGCCAGGGTTGACGAGCAGCGGGACGGCTCTCGCCTGGCTGGCGAGCGGATTGATGCTGGCGATGTTCGCGTTCTACGCCGTCGCGGTCTGGGCCGCACCGCGATTGCGTGCGCGGTGGACGGTCGGCTGCGTCCTTGTCACACATCTCGTGTTCCTACTCGCTCCGCCGCTGTCATACACCGACGTGTTCAACTACATCGATTACGGCCGCATGGGCGTCGTCCATGGTCTTAATCCGTATGCCGTCCTACCGACGGCGGAACCCCACTCCGATCCAGCGTTCGCGCTCAGCAACTGGCATCACCTCCTGAGTCCGTACGGGCCCTTGTTCACGCTCTTCAGCTATGTGCTGGTGCCGCTCGGCGTCGTCGGCTCGTTCTGGGTGCTCAAAGTGCTGGTTGGCCTCGCGAGCCTCGCGATCGTGGCGCTGGTGTGGAGGTGCGCGGAACTCCTGGGTCGCAGGCCCGAGGCAGCTGTACTGCTCGTGGCCGCCAACCCGATCGGGCTGGTGTGGGGCCTTGGCGCCGACCACAACGACGTCCTGATGATGCTGCTGGTGATGCTGGCGGTCTACCTGGGTATCTCCCGGGCGCGCGCAGCACCCACGCCGGCGTTCGGCCCAGGGTCAGCGTTCGCGCTGGTGGCGGCCGCCTTCGTGAAGGCCCCCGCCGGGCTTCTGCTGCCGATCTTCGCCCTCGCCGGCCAGTCCCGGCGCCGGTTCATCCGCTTCAGCCTGCTGGCCGGCGCCGGGTTCGGGACGGCCACGATCATCGCGTTCGGACTGCACCTTCCCGACCTCGTCACCCAGGGCCGGCTGGTGACCGCGATCGGGATCCCCAACCTGATCGGACTGGCCCTCGGGCAGGGCGGAGAAACCGCCGCGTTGCGGGCCGTGTTCAACGCCGTCGTGCTGCTCGTTCTCGCGGGCTGCTCGATCTGGGCCTGGAGACGGCCGGATCGGTGGCTCACCGCCAGCGCCGTCGCGCTGCTGGTGCTGGTCGTGTCGCTGAGCTGGGCGGCTCCTTGGTACGTCGTGTGGATCCTGCCGTTCGTCGCGCTCGCAGGCTCCCGCCGACTGCGCATCGCCGTGCTCGTTCTCACGGCTTATTTCATTGTCGCGTTCATGCCTTCCGCTTCGCTGCTGGCCTCCGATCTCGGGTTCAGGCCGGCCGCGACCGCCCTCGGCGTCCGCCACACCCTTGAGATCAACGCGCTGGTCCGCTAGCCCGCCGCGTCTCGACCGGGCGAGGCTGATCGCATAGGCGACCGCCGACAGCGCGAACAGGACGCCGCAGGTGAGCAGGTAGCGAACCAAGTAGACGTCCTGGTGCATGCCACTGGCGGTGTAGAAGGTCCGATCCCCGAGGCGCAGGATCTCCGGGAAGAAGACCAGAAACAACAGGCCCGATAGGAGCGCCGGCACCCGCACGTATGCCCAGTCGCCGGAGCGCGCCCGCGGGCCCGAGCCGGTCGCGGTGAAGGCGCCGAAGGCAATCCGGTCGAGCAGCGAATACAGCGGGACGAGGATCAAGTCGTGGCCGATCACCGCGCCGACGAACCAGATCAGGATTCGCTCGACCGTCGAGCGGGTGCTGTCGAACCAGCCGAGGACCGCGGCACCGGCGACGAGCAAACTCGCCGCCAACGCCAACAGGTGCAGCGGACTCGCGCCGTAGACCCGCCGAAAGCGCGCACCGATAGTCCGCATTCCGGTCACAGGTGGGCGGCGTCCATCGCTAGACGGCGTCGAAGGTGAGCCGGCGCAGCCACTTGGTGCAGTGCACCCCTGGGATCGCGGGACCGATGACGCGAGCGGGAAAGCCGTGATCGAGCGATAGCGCCGCGCCGTTGACGTTCAATGCGACCATCGTCCGCCCGTCGGCGATCTGCTCGCCGGCGATCACCGCCGCGTCGAACACTCCATTGACGGCGACCGAGCGGGCGTGGGCGTTGACCGGACCCTCGATTCCTGCCAGCCGCGCCAGGTCGCTGATTCGAACGCCGGTCCACCGCTGAGTCGTCGACCAGCCCTCGACGCACGCGATCGGCAAATCGTAGGTGTGCTGGGGCATCGCCAGCAGCTGGCTGCGCGAGAGCGACACCGAGCGTGTGCCGGCGATCAGCTCGAGTCGCCACCCGGCCCCGACCTGCTCAGCGGTGATCTGTGCTGCCGCCGCGGTCCTGTTCACCGGGAACCCCTGTGGCCCGGCGCCAGTCCGACCGCGTGGCGCGAGAAACGCCAGACTACGAAAGGGACCGCCGATCGCCTGACCGGCCCCTTGGATCAACAGGAACAGCGACCCGGCACCGACCGTGCCGAGCAGCGCACGCCGCGACATCGTCGGGCGGGCGGGGGCGACCGGGATCAACTCGCTGGCGCCGGGTAAAGCGGGCTCGGTCCCGGTCTGGGCCAGCCCGTCTCGGAGCGGCGCCATTCCCCGGCGCACCGAGAGTGCGCGTCGCATCGTTCCCAGCTTGATCGCGACGTGGAAGGCAAACGCTGCCGTGAACACCCACGCGCCGTAGTAATGCGCGGTCGTGAAGTAGAACTGGAAGAGATACGCGTATTGGATATTGAGGATCCCGGTGACGAATTCGAACAGCGCCGCGCCGACCAGCAGAAGTAGCGAGAAGCGCTCGAGCACGTGGGCCGGGCTGCGGGCCGGGGGCCACTCGAACAGCTTCGGCAGCACCGACCACAGCTTTGCCAGCAGAACCGGGAACGCGGCGAGTCCGATCGACACGTGTAGTCCCTGGTTTAACGCATACAACCAGGCCGGCCGGGTCGGGAACGGGAACAGATACAGGTCGAGTGCTCCCAGCGGGCGGCCGACCGAGTTGTGACCGAGGCGCGGGTAGTAAGCGACGTTGGAGAGAAAACCGGTGATCGCGATGATCGGGATCGCAACCAGCAAGGCACAGCCGAGCACCGACGTCAGCCATGGACCTCGCAGCGGACTGCGCCAGAAACCGCGCCGAAAGGGTCCAGGGGGTGGATGGTCTGGATCGACAGCCGGGAGCTGCACGACGCTGAGCCTGACACACGCGCAGCGCCTTGACTGACCTCGGCGGCGTGGTTAATGCTCTGTTCAGGACACGAGTGAACGCGCTGTTCATTTCTGGGCCGGTTGGCGCCGGCACGTTGGGGTTGACGCTTTCTTTTTTCGTAATCGACAACCCGACGGCGCTCGAATAGGTTGACTGCGTGCATCGGGTCGCGCTGCTTGTGATCGCCAAAGAGCCAGTTCCCGGGAGGGTCAAGACCCGGCTCACGCCGCCGTGCAGTCCGGCCGATGCTGCGACACTTGCAGCTGCCGCATTGTCTGACACGCTCGACGTCGTGGCACGCACTCCCGCTGCTCGCCGGGTGCTCGTATTCGATGGCGACCCACGGCGCTGGCGGCGCACCGGGTTCGACGTGATCGCTCAGCGTGGAAACGGCCTCGACGAGCGCCTCGCGGCGGCGTTTCAGGATGTCGACGGTCCGGCGCTGCTGGTCGGCATGGACACTCCGCAGCTCACGGTTGCGCTCCTGCACGCGGGGTTGCGGGCACTGGCACGTCCGACTGTCGACGCCGTTCTCGGGCCAGCGACCGACGGCGGCTACTGGAGCGTCGGCCTCAAGCGCCGTGACCCCAATGTCTTCATCGGCGTCCCGATGAGCTGCGAAACGACGTGGAGCCGGCAGCGAATGCGGCTGCGGGAGCTCGACATGCGCGTATACGAGCAGCCAGCGCTGCGCGACGTCGACACGATCGAGGACGCCCGCGCGGTCGCGCGCGAGGCGCCCGGGTCGCGGTTCGCCGCGACTCTCGGCGCGATCGCCGCATGATCCATCCGCTGCTCATCTACGGCGACGGTCTGCGCCGCGTCCACGAGCGAATCGCGCCGCGGTCGGACGCGTACCTACGGCTGCGGGACGGGACGTTGCTGCCGTTGCCGCTCGAGCGATACCTCGGCGCGCCCGATGCGATTGACAGCCAGGTGCTCGCGGTGGCTCGTGGCCCGGTGCTCGACGTCGGCTGCGGCCCTGGCCGTCATCTCCACGCTCTCGCTGGCCTCGGCGTGTTCGCGCTCGGCGTCGATCTGTCGCCGGTAGCGGTCGAGCTGGCGACGGGCAGAGGTGCGCGGGCGATCGTCGCGTCGATCTTCGATGAGCTCCCCGGCAGCGGTGCCTGGCGGAGCGCGCTGCTGCTCGACGGCAACGTCGGCATCGGGGGCGCTCCGGACCGACTGTTGGCTCGGATCGGGACGCTGCTGTCGCCGGACGGCGAGGTGCTCGTCGAGCTCGAGGCACCATGCACGCCGACTGGCTCGACGCTGGCGCGGATCGAGACACCGGATCGGGTCAGCAGTTGGTTCCCGTGGGCCCGAGTTGCCGTTCGCGACATCGATGTGGTGGCCGGCTCGGGCGGCCTCGTCGCCGTCCGGTCCTGGTCAGCGGGAGCGCGGTGGTTCGCCGTGCTCAGGAAACCGCGCGCCGGTACAGCGTGACGTTGCGGTCGAGGCGGGTGCCCGCGAAACCTCCCGGTCGTCCGCCTTGCGCGTCGATGAACGAGAGCTGGCGCGAGATCGTCCCGAGCTTCCCGGGGAAGACATGATCGAGCATCCAGGTCTGCACCGCGACGCCGCCGTCGGCGGTGGCGAGCACCCGCAATGCGCGGGTCTGCTGGGGGAAGTCGATCAACGAGGCGGTGCTGATCAGCCAATAGCCCCCGGCCCGCGTGGGACGCGCGGCGATCCGGTTGCGGTGGGTGTGGCCTGAGAGCAGGGCGACGACACGCGGGGCGCGGTCGAGGATCGACAGCAGTCGATCGCCGCCGACCGAAGTAGTCAGCGGCTGGTGGGAGACGACGAGAACCCAGCGCTCTCCGGCCCCGCTCAGCTGCCGCGCCAGCCACCGCGGCTGATCGGCGGTTACCAAGCCACCGGAGCCACCGCCGCGGCGGACCACGTCGAGCACGATCAGACGCAGGTGCGCGCCGAGGTCGACGACGTAGTCGAGCCCCTCCGTGCCCGCGCCGGTCGCCGGTTCGGCAGGCCGCAGCTTGGCCACGACCTCCCCCACCGACAGCTCCCGGCGGGCCGGATCGGCGGGCACCCTGACCGTCGGCCCGGCGAGCGCGCGGCGCAGGAACTGATCGACCAGTCCAGGGTCCGGCGGTCCATCCGGCGATGAGCTCTCGGCCGCTTTGAGTCCGGGGGGGAGCGTCAGTCCCCGCGGAAGGTCCCACAGCGCCCGATTGCCGACCGCCAGTCTCCGTGTTGTCGCGGTTGGCACGATCTCGCCCGCGACCAGGACATCGTGGTCGCCGAGCACGGAGTAGACCCGCGCGCCGGCTCCGCCGCTCACGAACTCGCGCGTCGCCGACTCGAGCAAGCCGGGGTGGCGGGGAGCGTCGAGATCTGGCCGGTAGTAGAACGGGTCTGCGTCGACGCTGCTCTGGACACCGTAATAGCCGCGCGGGCCGCTGCCCGGTTGTACGCGACCACCGCTGATCGCCGCCAGCGCCTGGCTGAGCTCGTTGTGCTGGTCGTTGTCGATCAGATCCCCGCCCTGAATCACCAGTTGCGGTGCCAGCGCGCGAACGGCGGCAAGGGCTCCGGACAGGACCTGGGCGGTCAATGCCTCCTGCGGTCGAAAGGTCGATTGCAGGGGCGGTCCGAGCCGGTCGAGGAAGGCGACGCGAGCCGGTGAGGAAGCATCCAGCACGTGCGCATCGGTGACGTGCGCGAGTGTGGCGACGACGCTCCGAGGCGCCGCCTTGCGCCCTAGCTCCAATCGATCGACGAGCGGCTCCGCGGGACCGACTCGGAGCTGCCCATCCCCGACCGGATCGACCCAGGTCGAGCGCAGTGTCGAGCCAGATGACGAGGCCGCGAGGCCGCCGCCGCCACAGCCGGCCAGAAGCAGCGCGCTCGAGCCGAGCAGCCCATCGATGAGCGCTTGACGTCTGGTGATCGCTCTCATCGCGTCAGCCCCGCGACGACCGGTGCGCGGACAGCTTGCCGTGCGACCCAGAGCGCCGCAACGCCGCCCGCCAGCGCCAGTCCGGCCAGCGTCGCAAGCAGTTCACCGGTGGTGGGGTCGAGTGTCAGCGTCGCATAGCTGGCTGCCAGGCGCGCGAGCGCCGGGCCGAACAACAACCGCTCGAGCACGACTCCGAGGATCGCCGCCGGGAGCACGAGCGCCAGCGCCGCTCCGAGCAGCAGCCGGCGCACGGCCGCCGATCCAGCTCCGCACGCGCGGATCACCGCGACGGTCCGCTGGCGCTCCTGAACGACGAGCCCACATGCCTGAATCAGCGCGTACAGGCAAACCAGCGTGTCGACGATTGCGATCGCCCGCAGGATCGTGCGCAGCACGTCGATCAGCGGCTTGCCCCGCCCGATCGCGCCGCTGGCGGCGGCAGGATGGACACCGAGCGCGGCGAGCGCCGACGTTACTCGCGCGGGGCTCACCCGTGGCCCGAGCCGAATCGCGATCTGTTCTGGCGAGGAGGGGTCCGCCGCCAGCAGCGCCGCCGCGGGCACGTAGGCGACGCGACCGTCGTGATCCAGCGAGCTGACGACCCCCGCTACTCGCAGCCGCAGCTCGGCGCCTCCCGGCAAAGCCAGCGCGAGCGTCGATCCCGGGACCAGCCCGAGAGCGTCGGCCAAACCGGCGCCCACTTCGGCCTCGCGTGGGCCGCGCGCGCGGTGCCCGGCGCTCAGCGGCGGCGCCTCGAACGTCGTGTGATCGCCGGCGTAGGCGATCACGTCGATCGTCTCCCCAAGCGAGAACGAGTCGGCGGCCACGGTCTCGTACCGCGGCGCCGCCGCTTGTACCCCGGGTATTGCCCGGATCCGCGGGGCGAGCGAAGGCGGCGCCGCGGCCGTCAGCTGGTAACGCCGACCGAGCGCGCCTGGATCAGTCTCGAGCGCGCTGAGCGCCGAAGCCAGCGCGAGCAACAGCAGAACGAAGGCGGCCGACAGCCCAAGGGTCACAACCGTGGCCGCCAGCCGGACCCGTCTGGCTGCCACGAGTCGCGCGCCGAGTGCGGCCAAGCCGCGCGGGCCGACCGAAGCGCCTCGGCGGCCGCGCGGGTCGATTCCCCCCCGGCGCTCAGCTCGGCCGCGCGGCACCGATACGTCTCCCGCCCGGAGCAATCCGACGATCGGGCCTCCTGCCGCCCTGAACGACGGCCACGCGGTCGCCGTCACGGGAATCGCGACGCTGGCCAGCCATCCGGCGGCCAGCGGCGCAATCAGGCCCGCGCCCGGCGCCGGCTCGTTCAGCAACGTCAGCAACCGCGCCCCCGGCGCATATGTCGCCAGCACGCCTGCCGTGACGCCGAGGGTCGCAGCCGGAGCCGCGACGAGCAGCGCTTCGAACCCGTGGGTGAGGGCGATGTGCTCGCGCGAGGCGCCGAGTGCGCGCCGCACTCCGATCGCGCGTAGCCGCCTCTGGACCTCGGCCCGGGCAGAGGCCGCAAGCATCACTCCGGCTGTCACCAGTGCGATCACCGACAGCGCGACGAGCAGATCGATAACAATTCCCGCCGCCTGGTCGTGCAGCACTCGAATGCCCGAGCGAGTGGCGAAGCGAACGTCGCTGAGGCCAAAGCTGGTGGCACGCGCCTGGACCAACACCTCATCTAGGAAGCGGGGATCCCGCAGCCAGATCTCGGCCAGGTTGGTCCTTGGGTCAGACGGACGCCCGAAACGCGCTTCGATCGCGGAGCGGGCGATGTAGAAGCGCGGTTTTGCGAGTGGGAACCCGACGTTGTCCGGACCTTCGGCGAAGCCGACCAGCCTCTGCGGCCCGAGCTGGCCAACGAAGACGCGACTCCCGAGTCGCAGCCGCCAGGCCTGGGCCAACGACCGCTCGACCAGCACGTCTGACCCGGTGCGGCTGAGATCGTGTCCGGCGACAACGGCGTAACCACGCCGCCCGGGGCCCACGACCTCCGCAATCGCGTCGTTGCGCCGGTTACCACCCGCGGCGATTTCGGCGTTGGTGATCTCGAAGCGCAGCGAGTAGGCTGCGACATCGGGCAGCGCCGCGATCCGGGCGTCGACCCGACGGGAGGACTGAGGGTCGAATCGCACGATGATGTCCGGGAGGTCGGCCGCAGCGGCGGCGCGGTCGAAGCCGAGCCCCAGCCCGTCGCCGACGACGAGCGCGGCCGACAGCATCGAGGCAGCGAGCGCGATCCCGAGCGCGCCGAGCAGCGCGCGTCGAAAACGGCGCCTCAGCTGCCGTCGCGCGTCTGTGAACGCAGCCTGAACAGCGCCGGCGGCAGGCATCGCTACCGAACCCGGCTCGCTTCCGAGCCGGCGAGCAGTCGCCCATCCTCCAGGCGCAGGACCCGGTTCGCCATCGCGGCCGCGTCCGGCTCGTGTGTGACGATCACGACCGCGCGGCCCCGGAGTCCTCGAAGCAGATCGAGAACCGCCGCGCCGCTCTCGGCGTCGAGGCTCCCGGTCGGCTCGTCGGCGAGCACCAGCTGCGGATCGTTGACGAGTGCCCGGGCGATCGCGAACCGCTGCTGCTCGCCACCGGAAAGCTCAGCGGGACGATGATCAGCGACGCCGGCGAGGCCGAGACCGTCGATCAGCTCCGCCGCGCGCCGCGCGCCGCCGCCAGGCGCTCCCGGCAGGCGGGTGGCCAGCAGCACATTCTCCGAGCCGCTCAACTCCTCGATCAGCTGGAATTGCTGGAAGATGAAGCCGACATGGTGCAGGCGGATGCGGGCAAGCGCGCGCGAGCTGCGGCCGCTGAGGGACTCGCCGGCGAGTGTGATCGTTCCCTGGTCGGGCGAATCGAGAGCGCCGAGCAGGTGAAGCAGCGTCGATTTTCCGCTGCCCGAACGACCGAGCACGGCTACCACCTCGTCGACATCGACGGTGAGCGTGATCGCGTCCAACACGCGCCGGCGCGCCCGGCCCGTCCCGACGGTCTTCGTCAGCCCTTCGGCATGCAGCGCCGGCACGATCTCACGGTAGCGACCCGATGCCGGCGCGCGCACGCGCAGGCAGCGGTTTCACCGGCAGTTAATGGTCTGAGGCCGTGAAACCCCTACCGCCGCATCGGCAGCTTGACCGAGAAGACGGACACCCCGCCCCTCCCGGATGGCGAGCCGGTGGTCGCGAGCAGACGACCATTCGGGCTGAACGAGAGCACGTTGCCGTTGTGGTGTGGCTGGTGGAAGGGGGAGCCGGCCAGGGGTGTGAGCACCCCGTGCGGCCCGACCCAGAACATCGGGACGGTCGAGTTGTCCTGATCGGCCGCCGCTAGAACGTGACCGCCAGAGGTGAAGCTCAGCATCGCTGGGTTGGGGTCGATCCAATGGTGGATCCGCTTGATCGAGAACGGCGATCCCCGGACCTTCCTCAGCGAGCCGCCTGCGCGGACCGAGAACATCGAGATGTGAGGGGGAGTGGCGGCTGCCAGCAGCTTTCCGTTCGGGCTGAACTGCACGTCGGAGGCGTAGTTGCCGACGTCCGCTGAACCGATGCTCGCCGCGGCGGCCTTCTTTACCGCACCCTTGGCGCTGACTGAGAACACCATCACGCGGGCGTTGTTGGCGTCGTCGGCCACCAACAGGCGGCTGTTGGGGCTGAACGCCGCCGTGTCCAGCCACGATCTCGGAAGCTTCAACGTTGACCCCGCAGCCTCGCGAACCTGACCCCCCTTCCCGATCGGGAAGACCGACACCAGTCCTGGCGTGTCGTCTGTCCCGCCGGTAACCGCGAGCCACCGGCCGTTCGGGCTGATGCTGATCGCTTCGGCCTCTTCGTTGAGCTTCAGCGGCGCCTGGTGCTTGAGCGTGAGCCTGCCACGCGAGCTCACGCCGTAGATGTTGAGCGCCGGGACGCCTCCGGGCCCCTGGTTGATGAAGCCAAGGGTCACCAGCAGGCGCCCGGCCGGGCTGAACACCACGTCGCGACCGGTGTTGAACTGGACAATCGGCGGGTTTGACCCCGGCTGGGAGGTGCGGACGGCGGTCAGCGTCTGGTTGCGGCTGACCCGAAAGACGGAGAGCTTGGTGCCGTTGCCCACTTGCCCGCTGGCAGTCACGAGCAGGTGACCTGACGGGCTGAACGCGAGCGCTGCGGGCAGCAGGCCGCCGGTGGCGAACGGCGACCCGGGAATCGGTGTGAGCACCCGTCCGGCCGCCGCGGCCGACGCCGATCCGGCGCGATCGCGCTGCCCGGACGCCGCCTGGGCAAGGAGTCCGACCCCGACGAGCGCGGTCACTGCGACGGCAGTCGCTGGGCGCAGGACCCCGCCGATCGAACCAAGACGACGCCGACTGGACCCTCGAAACTCCATGCACCTCACCCCGATCCCTGGTTGCTCTCCCGGCCGCATCACGCGTCAGGAGCGAGCTCCAACCTACCAGAGCCCAGTTGAGCTGCCATGACCGGGCCGGATGCGATCCTTGCGCGATGTCGAACGGCCAGCCTGAGTTCGCGCTTCGGCTGCCGTCGGCCGATGCGCTCTTCTACGAGTTCGACGCCCGTCCGGTGGCCGAGCGGGCGATGCGCGACGACGTCCACGAGTATCTGCTCGACCTTTGGGAGCGCGTTCGCGACTCGCCCCCGCGTGCCCTGACGCTGATCCTGCCGGCGTCTGAGCGCGCCTGCACCGACGAAGACGGGGTCCGGACCGCGATCCGAGGTGATCTCGAAGCCTCGTGCGGGCCGCTTCGCCACGCCGGGCCGCTCACCCACCAGCACAGGATCACGCTGGTGGTGGGTCTCCTTGCTCTGATCATCACGATTGGCGTGGCGACTCTGCTCCAGCGCATCACCGACAGCCTCGTGGTCGCTGGCATCGCCGAGGGCATCACGCTGATCGGTTGGGTGGCGATGTGGGCGCCGGCCGATCACTTCTTCAGGGCGGTCGTTCCGCACGCGTTCAATCGGCGGCGCTACCGCGAGTTCGCGGGCCTGGACGTCCGCTTCAGCTGGGTTTGATATCCGCCCGGCTCGAGCTGGACCCGCGGCCGCGGAAAACAGAGGCCGGTCGCCGTCGCACGGGCCCTGCGGTGCCGGTTGCTGTGAGCCAGACGATCAGGGCCAGTCGAGCGGTCCGGCTCGGGGCCTCACCCGTGCGAGATTGTCGATCGCCGGATGCGCGCGGCCGGCGGGGCCGGCGGCGAAGGCCCGCAGCAGGTTCTCGGTCGCGCGGTCGACGAAGCGGCGGGCGGCCACCCCGACGCCGTGGCCGCAGGACGGGCCGCGCATCGCACAAACCCAGCGCATCGTTCCGGAGGCGAACACGGCGGCGCCGCTCGGGGTCGTGTAGTAAGCGGTGTCGGCGTAGCTACGCCTGCCGTCGCAGTGCACGGGGGAATGAGCCAAGATCGCGATCGGCCGCGGGACGGGTGCCGCCGGGTTGACCCGGTCGTACTCGGGTCCGACCAGTCCGGGAAACGAGCTCCCCGCGCGGACGCCGGTCCCGGCGAAGATCCAGCTGCGCGGGTCGTAGACGACGTATGGGGAGCTGACGGGGTTGCACTCGTAGAGCACACCGGTGATCGCGCTCTCCGGTCGAGGATCGGGCGGATCCCGCCAATCCTGTGTCGTCGCGTCGTCGTCGCGGCCGTACTCGGGATCGAGGCGTGCGATCTTGTAGGCGATCTCGATCCGATCGGCCCCGAGCGCCGAGGATGCGAACCGGATGTGGCGGTACATCGCGTTGGCGCCGAGGAACGCGATGTTCGTGCCCGCGTTTCGAGCGGCAAAGATCGCATCGCGCATCGCGGCTGAGTAGTACTCGTCGTGCCCCAGCGAGATCACCGCACGAGCGCCGGCCAGCAACGCGGGGTGCTCGCTGAGGTCGACATCGGTCTCGTATGCGAGCGGCAGTCCCGTGCGCTCGGCGAGCGTGATCGGGGGCTGATCGAAAGCCAGAAACCATGTTGCCCCGTTCCCGTGCTCGTCGTACGGCCGGTCGAAGCTGACAGCATAGGAGCGGTCCGCGAATCCTCGACGCCCGTCGTAGAGGTCGTATCCGCCCCACTGGTTGTACGCCTGCCAGGTCGTGACTCCCTCGAGGATCACCACCCTGCCCGCGGCGCTCGGCGAGCGCACCATGATCGGCACGTAGCGCTGTGCTCCGCTCGAGGCGTCGAGCCGGAGCAGATACGCCCCGGGGGGCCAGCCCGCGGTACTCACCGTCAGGGTCGGTCGCCACGGAGCGGTGATCGTGCGCGTCGCCGCAGCCATTTCGGCCGGTCGCTGGACGCGGCCGAGCACGCGACCGGACACCCACACCTGGCGGGCCTGCGCACCGCCGTACCACCCGATCCGAAACGCCTGGACTCGGAAGCTCGGCGAGCTCGTCGATACGTACAACCGGAACCGCTGTCCGGGCAGCACGCTGACAGCGCTCGCGTACCCCTCGATCGCGTTCGCAGCGCGCTCGTCGCCGATCTGCCAGCTCGTCGCGCCGCCGGCCGAGGCGCCGCCGGCGGCGCCGCCGCCAGCCGCGTGACCGCTGCTCGCGCCGCAGCCGGCGATCAGGCCGGCGGCCGCCAGCGTAGCCAGCCGCCGCGCGAGCCTAGAAGAGGACGGCCTCACGGAAGAACAGCCCCAGCGGGCGCCGGTCGTCGGACAGTCCGCAGTCGCTCGGTGAGCGTGGGTTGCGGATGTGCCACGTGACCGCTACCTCGCCATCGGGCTCCGCGGTCGGCAGCGGCAGGCGCCTCCGCTGCGGGCCGCCCCGGTACTCGACGCTCCCGAGCCGGGCGCCATTGCACTCGACCTCGACTTGGAGCGGCAGCGCCGCCGGCGCTGCGATCGGCTCGGCGTCCCACTCGAGCACGGACGGCACACCAGTCAAACGGACGAGCACCCGAGCGACTGGGCCGGAGGTCCAGCGGCCGCCGGCGTCGGGACCCGCCCAGCCGCCCGCCAACATCTCCAGGTCGGTAGTGCCTGCGCCGAAGTCGAGGCGCTCGCCCAGCGAGCAGCGCCGCGGTTCTCGCAGGACGAGTCGATCGAGGTAGGCCCCGATCGAGCGGGTGTCCTCCACCGTTCCGAGCCGCGCCGGGGCCACCGGATCGCGCGCCCGCAACGTCAGCTCGAGACGCGACCGTCCCGCGACCAGCCGTCGCGGGAGGACCACGCCCTCGCCGTCGACGCGCTGGCGATCCGCATCGAATTCGATCTTGGCAAGCGGTTCGTCGTCGAGCACGACCTCGAGTACGGCTCGCCTGCGTGCGGCGGCGAGGTGCCCGCCGGCGCTGATTGCAAGCAGCAGCGAGCTATCCGCGGGTTGCGCCAACTCGAACGCGAGGCGGGTCTCGCGGCCGGCGATCCAGCATCCCGAGGGTTCCGGGAGCCAAAGGCCGTACAGACAGTGCTGCCGTGCGGTGTCGGGGTCGCGGAACTCGAGCGTCTGTCCCCATGCGAGCTGCGGCGGCGCGCAGCTGCCGGTGCCGATCGCGGCGGCCGTGTCAGCGTCGGGTCGGCTCGGCCCCGGGCGCCCACCGGGGCGCAGATAGCGCAAGTCGGCGAGGCTCCTGAGCCCGAGTCGCCGCGCCGCGAGCCGCAGGTGCGTCGCGGGCGTGACGCGAGCGCCCGCGCGCACCGAGCGACGAACGAACCGGCCGTGATACAGCGCGGCCTGCTCGAGGCCGGAGCGCTCGGTGGGCGGCTTGTAGTGGGCGCGCCCCTCGAGCCGCTGAAGGAGCGCCGGGCCGCGCATCGAGCGCAACGAGCGTTCCGGAACGTGGACGTCCGCGAGCCGTCGTAGGTACTCGAGCCCGGCCCGCACGACCGTCGTGACCCGATGGCGCCGCGACTGCGCGATCAGGCGCTCGTAGTCGACCTCGCCACAGATGCCGCGCGCGATCAGGGTCGCGTCGAGTACCCAGCGGTAGGACGGGGCGGGGGATGCCCAACGCAAGCCATGGACGATCACGAGCAGCAGCTCGTCGGCGGGACACAGCGTCCGGGTCGCCACACCACGGAGCTTCACTGTCTCTGCGGCCGCCCAAAGGTCCTCGTCCGCGCGGTCCTGCCCCGAGCACCACATCGCGTGCCAGTGAAGATCGAGCTGTCCGCCGTCGGCATCGGTGAAGTTGCAGCTGTGCATCAGATCGGGCATCCAGTAGTCGGTCACGTACCAGAGCGGCACGTTCAGCCAGGGCGTCATGCCACGGGCGACCAGCAACTGGGCGGCGTCGGCCGCGGCGGTCGTTGGTACGAGCACGTCGATGTCCGTCATCGGGCGCATCCCGGCGTTCTGGCGCCCGTCGGCGAGCAACGCTGCGCCCTTCAGCACCAGTGTCGGGAAGCCCGCCCGCTCGAGCGCGGCGATGATCGGCACCACGTGTGCCAGCAGCAGCTGATTGCGAGCCCAGGTGTAGCGGTGCACGCCCTTGAACAACTCGAGCATCGAGTCCTCGCTGCCGAGCGCGCGCAGGTTGCGGTGAAGCGCAGGCAGCAGGACCTGGACGGCGCTGTCCATCTCGGCGATCCGCAGCGTCGGGCGGATTCGTGCCCACGCGGCGAGGCCGCGCTCGTCGGCAAGCAGCGTCGCGCGCAGCAGGTCGGCCTGAAGTGGAGTCGGCCACACGTCACGGTGGCCGGGAACCGCTCCCCAAGGCGGCCCGTCCTGCGGCGCGGCGTGCAGTGGTTCGTCGAGCTCGGCCGTCGCCATGTCAGCTCATTCGCCGCCTGCACGGCGCCGATCGAGCGCTGCCTTGAGCACCCGGGGGAACTCGCCGATCGACGGACGCTCGATCAACGAGTTGTTGGCCCCGTGCACGCGTCGCCACAACACCTGCTCGGGCACGGTTGCCTCGCGCAGGCCGGCCTCGCGCGCGCGCAGCATCCAGTCGAGCGTCTCGGCGACCCGAAGATCGTGGTCGAACGCGCCCACGCGCTCGAACGCCGAACGGCGAATCAGCATCGAATCGGGAACGCGCGCCGGCTTGCACTGATCGAGGGCGACGGGCTGGCCCGCGAGGCACTCGGCGAAGCTGCGCACCTGTCCGAACACGACGTCGATCTCGGGTCGGCCCAGCAGCACGTCGATCCGTGCCTCGATGCTGCGCGGGGTGAGCAGATCATCGGAATCGAGCGGGACCACGTACTCGGCTTGCAGAAGGCCGATCGCGCGGCTGCGCGCCGCGCCGATCCCGGAGTGCGGCTGGCGCACGACCCTGACCGGCGGTCCGACGGTGACCGCCAGCGTGGCGCTCGCGTCCTGCGAGCCGTCGTCGACGACGACGACGTCGGCGACCGGATGCGTCTGCTCGAGCACGCTGCGCAGCGTCGCCTCGAGGAACTCCGCGCGGTTGTAGACCGGGATCGCGACGCCGACACTGCCGCGCTCGTCAGTCATCGCTGCCGAGTCGCGTGTAGCCAGGTTCCCGGCGCCGCGCGACCGACGCTCGCAGAACCCTCAGCGTCGCCAGCCTGTTTGCCTCGACGTCCGAGGAGGTGTTATCGCGGTGGATGCGGTAGCGAAGCGCGAGCTCGTCGATCTGCCCGATCCTCACGCCCGCGTCTCTGGCGCGCGCCTGCCAGTCGACATCCTCGCCGAGCTGGAGCGCCTCGTCGAAGCCCCCGACGCGCTCGAGCACGCAGCGGCGCGCGAATGTCGTGCCCGGATGACCGTGGAATGGTCCGTTGTTCCAGTTGGGGTTGTAGTGGGGGGGTGTGGGTTGGCCGGGGGTGGTGAATGCTTCTGTGAGTCCGAGGACGAGGTCGTGTTCGGGGTGGGTTTGGAGGTGGGCGATTTGGTGTTTGATGCGGTCGGGTGGCATTAGGTCGTCGGCGTCGAAGATCGTCCAGTATTGGCCGGTGGCGGTTGCGAGGCCGGTGTTGCGGGCGGCGGCGGGGCCGTTGTGTGGGCGGCGCAGGACGGTGACGTGGTGGGCTGCGGCGATTTCGGCGGTGCGGTCGGTGGAGCCGTCGTCGACGACGATCACTTCGATTGGCTGGTAGCTCTGGTCGAGCACGCTTTGGAGTGCTTGCGCGATGAATGCTTCTTCTTGGTATGCGGCGATCACAACCGAGACGAGTGGGTTGGTCATTGCAGTGCGGTCTGGATCGTGTTGGCCAGTTGGGTGCTGTCGTCCCCGACCTCGAGTGTGAAGCATCGGACTTGGCGCACGAGGGTTGCCAGTGAGGCGAGCGCGGCGCCGTCGTCGAAGGGCATCTGGAAGACGGTGCTGGGTGCGAGCGCGAGCAGTGCTTGGGTGGGGGTGGCCCGGTCAAGGCGCGAGCGTCCGCCGCGGATCCGCGGCAGCACCACCGCCCGCACCGGCAACGACGCACACACCGAATCCGGCCACAACCGGGCGACATCCAACACCGCCTTCTCCGAGGCCTGGTCCTCGGGGGGAAGCCTGACCGAGCGCGCGAGCTCCGGAAAGCGCCGCAGGTGACCATCGTCGAGCTTGGCGGTCCCGTAGATGGCGTGGGCGGTTGGTTGGGTGGTGGTGTTGAGCAGGATGTAGTCGTCGGCGAGGTAGTGCAGGCCGTGGCCAAGCGCGGCGAGTGCGGTGGTGGTCTTGCCTGAGCCGCTGGCTCCGGCGAGCAGCACGCCGCCGCGGTGATCGCCGACGGCGCCGGCGTGCACGAGGTGGCGTCCCGGGCCGTTGAGCGCGAGGAACAGCGCCGGGCGCAGCGGCGCGGCTCGTTCCCACCACGGCACGGTGCTGTGGTCGGGCACGCGGTGCAGCAGTGTCCGCTCGCTCGCGTCGAGCAGCGTCAGCGCGCCGGAGCCGGTCTCGTGGATCGCGAGCACACGATCGCGCTCGGAGCCGCGGACCAGCCCGCCGGGGCCGATATCGGCGAGCTGCCACGGGAACCGGACCGCGCCCTGCGGGCAACTGCTCTGCTCCCAGCAGCAGATCGTCGCGTGCACCGCACCACGATCGGGCTGCAGCCGCTGCGCCAGCGCCGGAAGCAGCACCCGCGCGAGCTGCTCGCCGGCGAACCGCAGCCGCACCCGGCGATCCCCAAACCGCGCCACCCGCTGCACCACACCAACCCGCTCACCAACAACCCCCCACTCACGACCAGCAGCCGCCACAAACGACGACAGCGACCCCTCAACCAGCTTTAGCATGCGGCCAGCCGGCGGCCTCGTCCACCTCGTGGAGCGGATCGACGAGCATGAACTCCTGCATGTCGGTGTAGACGTTCAGTCGCGGAGCCGAGAACGGCACGGTCCCGCCCGGGAAACGCGGGGGGTCCGTCGCGCTGCCAGTGTCGAGCTCGATCAGGAGTCCCTCGCGCAGCAGTTCGTCGACCAGCGCGCCGATGCCTTGCTCGATCGCCACCGGGTCTCCGTCATAGCGCGTGATCGCCGCGTCCAGCACCGCGCCGCGATCGGCCCCAGCGGCGAGCACAGCCCACAGCTCCGCGCCCGTGCCGTCGAGGCTGTAGTAAGTGCCGGTCCCGAGATGAATCAGGATCGCCTCGCCGTCGATCGTCTCGTGAACGACGTGAGTAGGGTCGATGCCTAAATGTGCCCCCATCGCGGCCCGCGAGTCTACGATGGCGGTCGATCGCGAGCAAGCTCGCGGCTTCGCTCGACGGACTCGCGCAGCAGCTTCAGCATCGCCCGGTGTACCTCCGGGCGATTCGCCGAGGTGTTTCCGGAGTGGATGCGGTACCGCAGGGTGAGCTCCTCAACCTGGCCCGCAGCCACGCCCGCGTCCTTCGCCCGCGCCAGCCATTCGACGTCGTATGCCAGCCACACGTTCTCGTCGTAGAGCCCAACCACGTCGAGGACTGATCGGCGGGCAAGCATCGTGCCGGCACACGTGTGGAATGGTCCGTTGTTCCAGTTGGGGTTGTAGTGGGGGGGTGTGGGTTGGCCGGGGGTGGTGAATGCTTCTGTGAGTCCGAGGACGAGGTCGTGTTCGGGGTGGGTTTGGAGGTGGGCGATTTGGTGTTTGATGCGGTCGGGTGGCATTAGGTCGTCGGCGTCGAAGATCGTCCAGTATTGGCCGGTGGCGGTTGCGAGGCCGGTGTTGCGGGCGGCGGCGGGGCCGTTGTGTGGGCGGCGCAGGACGGTGACGTGGTGGGCTGCGGCGATTTCGGCGGTGCGGTCGGTGGAGCCGTCGTCGACGACGATCACTTCGATTGGCTGGTAGCTCTGGTCGAGCACGCTTTGGAGTGCTTGCGCGATGAATGCTTCTTCTTGGTATGCGGCGATCACAACCGAGACGAGTGGGTTGGTCATTGCAGTGCGGTCTGGATCGTGTTGGCCAGTTGGGTGCTGTCGTCCCCGACCTCGAGTGTGAAGCATCGGACTTGGCGCACGAGGGTTGCCAGTGAGGCGAGCGCGGCGCCGTCGTCGAAGGGCATCTGGAAGACGGTGCTGGGTGCGAGCGCGAGCAGTGCTTGGGTGGGGGTGGCCCGGTCAAGGCGCGAGCGTCCGCCGCGGATCCGCGGCAGCACCACCGCCCGCACCGGCAACGACGCACACACCGAATCGACGTTCAGCACCGCTTTTGAGTCGGCGTCGGGTGCTGGACGGACGCTCGCCACGTTGTAGATGGCGTGGGCGGTTGGTTGGGTGGTGGTGTTGAGCAGGATGTAGTCGTCGGCGAGGTAGTGCAGGCCGTGGCCAAGCGCGGCGAGTGCGGTGGTGGTCTTGCCTGAGCCGCTGGCTCCGGCGAGCAGCACGCCGCCGCGGTGATCGCCGACGGCGCCGGCGTGCACGAGGTGGCGTCCCGGGCCGTTGAGCGCGAGGAACAGCGCCGGGCGCAGCGGCGCGGCTCGTTCCCACCACGGCACGGTGCTGTGGTCGGGCACGCGGTGCAGCAGTGTCCGCTCGCTCGCGTCGAGCAGCGTCAGCGCGCCGGAGCCGGTCTCGTGGATCGCGAGCACACGATCGCGCTCGGAGCCGCGGACCAGCCCGCCGGGGCCGATATCGGCGAGCTGCCACGGGAACCGGACCGCGCCCTGCGGGCAACTGCTCTGCTCCCAGCAGCAGATCGTCGCGTGCACCGCACCACGATCGGGCTGCAGCCGCTGCGCCAGCGCCGGAAGCAGCACCCGCGCGAGCTGCTCGCCGGCGAACCGCAGCCGCACCCGGCGATCCCCAAACCGCGCCACCCGCTGCACCACACCAACCCGCTCACCAACAACCCCCCACTCACGACCAGCAGCCGCCACAAACGACGACAGCGACCCCTCAACCAGCCTGGACATGAGTCAGTCTCAGCTTGGACTGCGGGTGCAGAGGCTCCCAGTCGTCCATCAGCTCCGCGTGCAGGCCGTGGCCCCGCGCCAGTGCGATCAGCGTCTCGGTCCGGTAGTAGAAGTCCTCGCGCAGCACGTCGTGCTCGCTGCCGGTGGTTCGGTTGAAGGTGAAGTCGAAGAACGCCCCGGGGGCCATCACTCGACCGACGTGAGCCAGGCACTCGCCGATCACTTCGATCGGCGAGTGTGAGAAAACGCTGTGTGCGTGGACGACATCGAAGGAGTCGTCAGGGAGGAATCCGAGCGCGAGGTCCGTCACGAGCGTCAGATACGGGCGCTTGGCCCGGAGGTCGCTGGCCGCGACCGTGTCGAGCGCCGCGAGCAGGATGTCAGGCGAGATGTCGAGTCCGTGGTAGTTGCCGGGATCCAAGTGACCGATGAACAGCCTCCCGGCGCGCAGATTGCCGCACCCGATCTCGAGCATCCGCTGGTCCGGTCTGAGCCCATGGCGGAGCAGGTAATCGAACTGCATCTGCCCCACCGCCAGCCATGACTCATGAGTCAGGCTGCCCACGGCCACCTCGGCGCTTCGGGCTGTGTTCGAGTTCATGATCGCGCGGTAGTAGTCGACGTGTCCGTCGGTACGAGCAGCGATCTGCAGGTCGCGGGCGCGCCTGCGCACGTAAGGCCAGACCCGGTCGGGGTGCTTGATCGCATAGCGAAGCTTGAACGACAGCAACGAACGGTCGTGGCGGCTCGACACGCCCGGAACCGTAGGCGCTGCGGCTTGAGCGGCACAGCTCGGCGCGCTGCGAGGGAGGTTGGCCTCAGCGCTTCGACGGAGTCTTGGTGGTTGTCTCCCGCTCGGCCAGCCGGGCCTGGTACTCCTCACCGGTAACGCCGCCGATCGCATCTCGGACGCGGTCCTTGACAAGCTCGGTGCGGCGGTCGGGCCGGAACCGGGCCTCGGCCTTCGCCTGTTTGCGCGGTCTCCGCTCGCCGTACCGGCGCCGTGCCCAGGGTGACTTCGGCTTGCCGATGCGCATCGCGCCATAGATTGCGACAGGTGGCACAAGCAACCCGATCGAGCCGTGGAAGATTCGTTGCTTGAGAAAACAGATAGTGCACAGCGCGAGCGTCGCCACGACCGCAAGAACGGTTCCGACGACGTTGAATCCCGCTGCACCGTGCGGGTCGACCGAGAAGCCGCCGACGAGGATCACTCCCATGAACGCGATCGCGATCACCGATGCGTCGATCGAGCTGCGCCCCTCCTCGGACCAGTAGACGTCGTCGAGGTGAATCCAGAGGGCGAATTCGTCGATCGTCAGGCCCATCCCGATCCCGAAGAAGACGGCGCACATGTCGTACCAAAAGCCGGTGCTGTAGAGCGCGAAGCTGATGACCCCGGAGATCATCATCGCGCCGATTCCCCAAACCAGGTGATGCAGGTGCACACCGCTCTCGCTGACGACGCTCCCCGGCCACCAGGGCACGCGCGGGCTTCGCATCAGCCGCGCCGAAAGTCGGATGAAGCCGAACGATCCGATGAACCCGACGAACAGCAGGAACAGATACTGGCGGCCATGACTGACGAGGTGCTCGCGCCAGAAATCCGAGATGAACGACCCAGTCGTAAGGTGCAGCACGATCGCCGGAGGCTAGCCGGGCGCCCTGTGGTGGTGCAACGAGGGCAACAAAAGCCTCAGCGCATGGTTGAGGCGCCGTGGTCGGGAATCTGGGCGCGTCACGCCGCGCCAGGGTCGCCGGCGGGAACACGGAACGCGTGGGTCATCGGCAGCGGCTTGCCGCCAAGATTCGGCGTCCCGTTTGCATTCCATCGCAGACGCTCGGCGTAGATCGCGCGCTCCCATCCACAGTTGCCGGTGGGACTGTTGACGGCGTGGAAGGCGAACCAAGTCTGGCGACCGTTCGGCGAGACGAAGAAGCCATTGCTGGCGGGCCCGAAGATGTCCGCCGCGCCGTTGCTCTGGAAGATCGGGTTCGGAGACTTGGTCCACGAGCTGGCGTCCAGCAGCTTCGATCCGATCGGGGCCGAGAGCAGCCCAAGCGCGTAGTGAGGCGTGAAACAACCCGACCCGGAGTAGGTCACCGAAACCGTCGAGTTGTGGATGATCGGCTCCGGGGACTCATTGACGTACACCGGAGCGCTGCCCGGATTCGGATAGCGCTCCCACGGGAACGTCGGGGTGCTGAGCAGCGTGCGTCCGCTTGAGACCGTCCACGGATTCTTCAACGCGGCGATGTAGATGTTCTGGACGCCGATGACCGTTCCCGGCCAGCCGGACCAGAACAGGAACATCCGTCCGTCCGGGAGCTGCAAGGGCGACGGATCGATCGACCAGAAGTCCCCGGGCGTGGTGAGCTGCCCCTTGTAGGAGTATGGGCCGAGCGGAGACTGCGCCTGCGCCGCGAGCACCTCTATCCGGTGGGTGGTGTCGGTGGCGTCGTGCGCGGTTGTGTAGATGTACCAGCGCCCGTTCAGCTCGTGAAGCTCTGGCGCCCACCACTGACAGCAGGGAGAACCCGCCCTGCCGGCACGCCAGATGACGTGCCTGACCGACGCCGCCAGCGACTTGATCGAACGAGATCTGCGGATCGTGATGTAGCGCGCGTTGGGCGAGCTCTGGACGAGGTAGTACCACCCGTCCGCGACCGTCACCGACGGGTCCTGCCCCGGACCCAGGACGGGATTGCTGAAGTACTTCGCCTCAACGCCTGTTCCCTGGAGGACATCCGGCTGGATGTAGACCGCGACCGCGGCCGTCGGAACGACCGCCAGCCCCAGGAACAAGGCCAGCATCAAGATCGCCAGGCGCAGCCGACTGTTGATGACGAAACGCAGAACGCCGTCGCTCACGCGACTGCCGCGGCTTACGTTCCAACGCTGGCTCGGGCGCGCTCGCGACAAGCGCTATCCCGCGGGACCGACCGCGGCGAACGTCGCCGTCACGGTCTTGTCTGAGGTGACGTCGAGGAAGCACTGCTCGCTGTAGATCTGACCGTTGAAGCTCGAGATGACGACGGTGCTGTCGCAGCCGCTCAAGCCGGTGATTGCGTACTTCTTGCTGCCGGGTCCCGGGTCGTCGGCCGTGACAGTGAGCTGGGTGATGTCCTGGTCGTCGCGCATCGCCTGTGCGCCCGACTTGCATTCGGTCTCGGTGTTCGTGGTCGGGCCGTTGGGTTGCGAGCCGCAGTCGATCCCGGGGTACAGGTAACCGTTGCCGCCGCCGGACTGGATCTTTCCGTCCTTCGGGGGCTTGCCGCCGTTGATCGTCACCTGGTAGACGGTTGGCGCGAAGTAGGCCGTGATGTCGTAGAGGCGGTCGGTGATCGGAACCGTGCAGGTCGCGCCCCCCAGCGAGCAGAGGCCGTCTGTCGAGGTCCAGCGGTCGAAGTGGTAGCCCTGCGGGGCGGTCGCGGTCAACTTCGTCTTGGTGCCGCAGGGCCATGGTCCGAAGTGTCCGGCGGACACGGAGTCGAACCCCACCGACGCTTGCTCGACTACCGCGGGGCTCGCGCTGTTCCTGGCGGTCACGGTGCCGGCTCCCCACTCGGAGCCAAAGTAGTCGCCCTTGAGAAGAAGGTCGATCCCGCCCTGCTCGTTCGGCTTGCACTTGGGCACGGGCATGGAATTCGTGGGCGCCGAGATGATCTTGCCCCTAACGTCGAGCTGGGGGTCGTCCCCATACGGCTTGATCGCATTGAACGCTTTGATCAGATCGGCGGGCCAGCTGCTGACGCCGCCCGGGCCAAACGCCTCGATGATCCCATCGGTCATCTCGTTGACGAACGGCGACGCGCCGCCGACGAGGTTGCGGCGGGCCTCGGTCCCCGGCGAAGAGGACGCCACGATCAGCTTGACCCCGGGAGCCGTGCCGAGCTCTGGGAAGAATCGCCCGCCGAAGCACTCCTGCAGAACCAGCGAGAAGCTCGGCTTGTTGTTGCTCGGTGCGTCGTCGTAGATCTTGGTCAACGTGTCGCGCAGGTCCTTGGCGTAGATCTTGGTCCCGTTCGGATTGAGCTCGATGTTGGGGTCGGGATCGCCGAAGACTGCCTTGCGCCCCCCGAACAGTCCTCGCAGCGCGCCAGGGATCGCGAACCTCGGGGCCGGTGAGCCCTCGCCGGTCATGAAGATCATGATGTCCGTGCAGCCGCCCGCCGTCGCGCTGCTGAGCGCATCTTGAAGCTGCGAGAGGTTGGCGACGGTCTGAACCGGGATCCCGAGTCGCTGGCCTGCGGCGATCATCTGGTTGGCGTCGTTGAGGTGGCCACTCCAGAACAGCGTCCGCAGAGGCGTGTTGAGGCTCGCGGCTGGGGGCCCTGCGACGATCATGCAGCGGGCGCCGCTGCCGGCCGCGACATGTGCCGGTGGGTCTGACGCTCGGATCGTGGCAACCGCCGTCTGTGCCCGGCTGCCGCGCGTCAGTACCCGGTAGGAGCGAGAGTCGTACGCCGCCGTCGTCCGCAGGAAGGGCGGCGGACGGTCGTGGATCAGCGGCCAGGTTACGGTCGCCTCCTCGACCAGCACCCGCCCGGTGCGCTGGCCGATCACGACAAGCGCGCCCTGGTGCTGGAAGTACTTGTTCGGCGCCAGGTCGGCCCAGTACAGCCACCCGCGCTCACGAAGCCGTCGCGCACCCTGACGACCGACATCGGCAAGCGTGATTCGCGTCCCCGCCGAAAGTGGATCCGGGGCGCGGAACAGGATCGCCGGCGAGTACGGCATCCCCCTGAGCGCCTTCAGTGCGGCGCGGTCCGCGCCCGCGCGGCTGAGCGCCCGTGCGGACGTCGTGCCGAACAGCCCCGCGACGCCGAGCACGATGACGATCGCACACGCGGTGCGCACCGCTCGCCGTCCTGGCTCCGCTGCAGCTTGTACTAACACCCCGGCGGCAGCATAACCGCGGCGCCGGTTTTCGACCATCCGAGTGCCGGTAGGTTACGCACGATGCTCGACCCGATGGAGCGCTGGCGCGAGTACGGCGAGAAGCCCGACTACGCCGGACCGCTCACGTATGCCGGGATGCCCTGCACCCTGGATCCGGCCGAGCTGGCCGGTTTCGACGTCGCGATCGTTGGTGCGCCGATGGACGAACTCGTCTCCGACCGTCCAGGGACACGCTTCGCGCCGCGTGCGATCCGCTCCGCGAGCTTCGCCCCCGGGCCACATCTCGAGACCGGCGTCGACGCGTTCGAGTGCCTGCGGATCGTGGACTTCGGCGATGCGCCGGTCCTCCCGGCGCAGCCTGAGCGCAGCCACGCCGCGATCGAGGCGACGGTTGGCCAGGTGGTCGCGGCCGGCCTGCTGCCGGTGATCCTCGGGGGCGATCACTCGATCACCGAGCCGGGCGCGCGGGCATGCGCAGCGGCGCACGGGCCGCTTGGTCTGGTGCACTTCGACACGCACACCGACACGGGCGCAGAGGTGTTCGGGGCCACCCTGTCGCACGGCACGGTGATGCGGCGGCTGGTGCAGGACGGGCAGATCGACCCGAGCCAATACGTGCAGATCGGTCTGCGCGGCTACTGGCCGGGCGAGGCAGAGTTCTCGTGGCAGGCCGAGCGCGGGATCTCGAGCTTCTTCATGCACGACGTGCGCGACCGCGGGATCAGGGACGTGATGCGCGAGGCGCTATCGGGCCTCGGCCACGGCCCGGTGTTCGTGACCGTCGATGTCGACGTGCTGGATCCCGCCTTCATCGCCGGCGGCACGGGCACACCCGAGCCCGGTGGGATGAGCACCGTCGAGTTGCTGTGGGCGGTGCGGGCAGCCGCCGCCGAGCTCGAGGTCGTCGGCGCCGACGTCGTCGAGGTGATTCCGACCGGCGTCGGCTCAGCCGATCCGGCGGCCCTGATCGGTGACCGGATCGTGCGAGAGCTCCTGACCGGGGTGGCGATGCACCGGGGCGCCGGCTCGGCAGGACGGTGAGCCACTCGGTCCGAGGTGGGGAGCTGGACGGTGTCCGGCTCGGGGCTTGGGCGGCTAGTGAAGGCCGGTGCGGACGGACGTGATCCGCCCGGTGTTCAAGCCGAACCAGTGCATCCGGCCCGCGTAACGGGCATGCTCGACCTTCAGGCAGCGGTCCATGATCACCGTCACGCCGCCCTCCTCGGCGATCTTGGCGCCCTCCTCGTTGATCACGCCGAACTGGCACCAGAGGGCGCCGGCGTGGATCTCGACAGCCTCGCGAGCGATCGCCGGCAGTGCATCCGGCGCGCGGAAGACGTTGACGACGTCAACCGCGACCGGCACATCGAGCAGGCTCGGGTAGCTCACCTCGCCAAGGATCTCGGTCTCGCGTGGGTTGACCGGGATCACGCGGTAGCCGTGGCGCTGGAGGTAGAAGCCAACGAAGTGGCTGGCGCGCAGCTCGTTCCCTGACAGGCCGACGATCGCGATCGTGCGCGCGGAGCGCAAGATGCGCTGGATCGTCAGCGGGTCCTGGTATCGCTCGAGCCAGCTCATTTCACCCTCGCGAACCCCTGCTCGAGGTCCCAGATCAGATCGTCGACCGACTCGGTACCGACCGACAGCCTGACCGTCCCGGGCCGGACGCCGGCCGCCTCCAACTCGGCATCGGTGAGCTGACGATGGGTTGTGCTGGCCGGATGGATGACGAGGCTCTTGCCGTCGCCGACGTTGGCGAGATGCGACCAGAGGGTCAGGCCGCGGATCAGCTCCTGCCCCCCGCTTCGCCCGCCGGCACAGTCGAACGAGAACACCGCGCCGGCGCCGAGCGGCAGATACTTCTCGACGAGTGGCCGGTATCGGCTTGCAGGCAGGCCGGGGTAGTTGACGTTCGAGGCGAGCTTGTGCGACTCCAGAAACGCCGCGATCGCTTTCGCGTTGTCGACGTGACGCTCCATCCGCAGCGACAGCGTCTCGAGCCCCTGCAGGAACAGGAACGCGTTGAACGGCGACAGCGCCGCGCCGAGATCGCGCAGCGTCTCGGCCCGCAGCTTCATCAGATAGCCGTAGGTCCCGAACGTCTCGTGGAACGTCAGGCCGTGGTACGCCGGCGACGGATCCGCGATCACCGGAAACCGCCCGTTGGACCAGTTGAACATGCCGGACTCGACGACGACGCCGCCGATGCTGGTGCCGTGGCCGCCGATGAACTTGGTCGCCGAGTGGATCACGATGTCCGCCCCCCATTCGATCGGGCGGCACAGGTACGGCGTCGCGAACGTGTTGTCCACGATCAGCGGCAACTCGTGCTCGTGCGCAACCGACGCGACGGTTTCGATGTCAAGCACGTTGCCGGCGGGGTTGCCGATCGTCTCGGCGAAGAACGCCTTCGTGTTCGGGCGGACGGCGTTGCGCCACGCGTCGGGGTCGTCGGGATCGACCCACGTCAGCTCCACGTTCAGCTTGCGCAGGAGATGCTTGAACTGGTTGACCGTGCCGCCGTAAAGCGCCGAGGACGAGACGACGTGGTCGTTGGGTTCGAGCAGCGTGAACAGCGCTGCTGCCTGCGCCGACAGCCCACTGGCGAACGCGACGGCGCCGCACCCTCCCTCGAGGTTCCCGACGCGCTCCTCGAACACGGCGACCGTCGGGTTCATGATCCGCGAGTACGTGTTCCCGTACTCCTGGAGGTTGAAGTAGGCCGCGGCCGATTCGGGGTCCTCGAACACATAGCTGGTCGTCTGGAAGATCGGCACCGCGCGAGCGCCCGTATTGGGGTCGGGTCGTTGCCCAGCGTGGAGCTGGCGCGTCTCGAATCCGAACGCGCGGTCCTGCTCTGTTCGCTCGGGCTCTTCGGTCACTGATCCACCCCCAGAAAGCGACGAATGATCGGCGTCTGGCGCGCCTCCTCGAGCAGGAAGCAGTCGTGGCCGTAGGGCGCTTCGATCACTTGGAAGTCGACCGGCTTACCGAGATGCGCGAGCGCGCTTTCGATCTCCTGCGAGGCCGACGGCGGGTACAGCCAGTCGGAGCTGAACGCGATCAGCAGCGTCCGTGCAGAGATGCCCTCGAGCGCACGGGTCAGCGAGCCGTTGCCGTACTGCCGGGCGAGATCGAAGTAGGTCAGCGCTCGCGATGTGTAGACGTAGGTGTTGGCGTCGAACCGCTTGACGAACGAGTCGGCCTGGTGGCGCAGGTAGCTCTCGACCTCGAATTCGGGCTCGGTGATCGTGTAGCGGATATCGTCGGCGAACTGCAGTCGACGACCGAACTTATCGCTCAGCGCCGGTGCCGAAAGGTAGGTGATGTGGCCGATCATTCGCGCGATCCCCATGCCGCCGTCGGGCTCGTCATCGGTGCCGTAGTAGTGGCCGCCCTGCCAGGCCGGGTCGCGCATGATCGCCTCCCGCGCGATCGCGTTCCAAGCCAGGCCCTGCGGCTGCAACGCGTGCGTGCTGGCGATCGCCACCACCGTGTCGACCTGGTCGGGGAAAGTAATCGCCCACTCAAACCCCTGCATCCCTCCGAGCGAGCCGCCCGCCACCGCCACGAGCCGATCGATCCCGAGCTCGTCGAGGAATGCGCGCTCGGTTCGGACCATGTCGGCGACGGTGATCACCGGGAAATCCGAGCCGTACGGTCTGCCTGTCGCAGGGTTCAGCGATGCTGGTCCCGTGGTCCCGCGGCAGCCGCCGAGCAGGTTCGTGGAGATCACGAAGTAGTGGTCGGTGTCGAACGCCTTGCCGGGCCCGATCATCCCGTCCCACCAGCCGAGATCCTTGCCGGCGGCGCCGTCGCGATCCTCGGCTCCGAACCCATCACGGGTGCCCGGGCCGGTGGCGGTCTTCGCGAACCCGGCCGCGTGGGCGTCACCGCTGAGCGCGTGGCAGACGAGGATCACGTTGTCGCGCTGGGGCGAGAGCGTGCCATAGGATTCGTAGGCCACACGGATCGGATGCAGCTCCCGCCCGCAGTCGAGCCTCACGGGGCTCGGCAGGTCGAGATACTGCGTCTCGACGGTACCCACGGAGCCGGGCACGAGTGCCGGCGCCGGGGCCGTTGGCGTGGGCATCTCGCTGCGCCGAAGGGTGCTGATATTGTCGAGCTTTCTTATCAAGAAGCTACATTATCCAAGAGAACGGGGGACGATCAGATGACGACGATAGATAACGGAGTCAACGTTCAGGCGCTGCTGGACGCACGTGAAGTCCTGGAAGGCGCGCCGGAGGCCGCTCAATTCACGTGGCGTGCGTCGTCGAAGTGGCAGACCGGCGTCCACAGCACGACGACGATCCAGAACTATTTCGGCCTCGGGGAGGAGCAGAGTCACAAGACCGAAACCATATTTGACGCCGATCACCCGGAGACCTTCGCCGCCCCGGACAACGGAGTTACGCCGATCGAGTATCTGCTCGTCGGGCTGGCGAGCTGCCTGACCGCGGGTGTGGCATCGGTTGCGCAGAATCGTGGCATCCAGCTGCGCTCGGTCGAGTCGACGGTCGAGGGCAAGCACGACATCCGCGGGATCCTCGGGGTCGACAGCGACGTCCGCAACGGCTTCAACGACATCAAGGTGACGTTCACGATCGATGCCGATGCCTCCAAGGAGGAGATCGAGGCGCTGGTCGCCCAGTCCCAGAAGCGCTCCGCCGTGTTCGACGCGATCGCGAACCCGACGGAAGTCGCCGTCGAGGTCGCCTGAGGGCCCTCGCCATCGAGCGCGTCACCACGGTCGTCATCGGCGCCGGGCACTCCGGTCTCGCCGCCAGCCACTTCCTCGCCGAGCGGTCGATCGACCACGTCGTGCTCGAGCGCGGCGAGGTGGCGAACTCCTGGCGTCGTGAGCGCTGGGATTCGCTGCGTCTGCTGACTCCCAACTGGCAATGCCGCCTGCCCGGTTTCGCCTACGACGGCCCGGATCCGGACGGCTACATGACGGCCGCCGACGTGGCCGAGCTGATCGATCGCTTCGCCACGGGCTCGGGTGCGCCCGTCCAAGCCGGCACGAACGTCACCTCGGTCCGGCGCGCCGGCGAGGGCTACAAGGTGGCGACCAGTCGCGGCGAGCTCCGATCGTCCACGGTGGTGATCGCGAGCGGCGCCTGCAACCAGCCCACGGTGCCCGGCTTTGCGCAGGAGGTGCCCGCGGAGGTCGAGCAGCTGACGCTGTTTGACTACCACAACCCCGAGCAACTCCCTGACGGAGGCGTGCTTGTCGTGGGCGCGTCTGCGACCGGCGTCCAGCTGGCGGCCGAGCTGAGGGGATCGGGCCGCCCGGTGACCCTTTCGGTCGGGGAGCACGTACGGTTGCCGCGGACGTATCGCGGCCGGGATGTCCTGTGGTGGATGGATGCATCCGGCGTCTGGGACCAGCGATACGACGAGCTCGACGATCTCAGGCGGGCGCGGCAGTTGCCTTCGCCACAGCTCGTCGGGTCGCCCGAGCGAGCGACGCTCGATCTCAACGTGTTGGGTGAGATCGGCGTCGAGCTGGTGGGCCGCTGGGCGACGGTCCGCGACGGCCGCGCGCTGTTCTCGGGCGGCCTGCGCAACGTCTGCTCGCTCGCAGACCTGAAGATGAGACGGCTGCTCGATCTGTTCGACGAATGGGCTCGGACCGCGGGCGTGGATGCCGAGCTCGCGGCCCCGGAGCGCCACGCAGCCACACGGGTGCCCGAGTCCCCGCGTTTGCAGCTTGACCTCCGAGGCGATGAGATCCGCTCGATCGTGTGGGCGACCGGGTTTCGCCCCGACTATCGATGGCTCGACGTGCCCGTGATCGATCCCAAGGGGCAGCTCCGCCACGACGGCGGCGTCGTCGACAGCCCCGGCCTGTACGCGCTGGGGCTGCCGGTGCTCCGGCGGCGAAAGTCCACCTTCATCCTCGGTATCGAGGATGACGCGCGCGAGGTGATCGATCACCTCGCCGGTTCGCTGGCCGCCGGCCGGCGGGACTACGTCGGGCCGACGGCCGCGCCGCGGCTCGGTGTCGCACATCGGTATCCATCCTGAAAACAAATGTGCGGCATGCGGCCGGCGGGCGCCGGCGGGCGCCCCTTGTCAGGCCAGGTCGGCCGCGCCCCAGATTCCCGGTCCCCGCTGGTGCTCGTAAATCAGCGAGGTCTCGGCGCGCGCGACTGCCGGGTGGGTGGCGAGGTGGTCGACGACGAACTCGCGGAGGTCCTGGGCGTCGGCGGCCGCGACCCAGACGAGGTAATCGTTCACGCCCGACAGGTGGAAGACCATCAGCACGCCCGGCAGCTCGCGCACCGCCGTCGTGAACGCGTCGATCTGCTCGCGCGCGTGGACCGTGAGCCGGACGGCGATCAGCGCCTGCAGGGGGCGACCGAGAGCGGCGAGGTCGATCTCGGCGTGAAATCCGCGGATCACGTCACGCTCGCGCAACGAGCGCAACCGTGCCAATGCGGTCGAGGGCGCGATCCCGATCCGCTCGGCGACGCGCTGGTTGGTGATTCGCGCATCGGCGGCGACGAGCTCGAGGATCGCGCGGTCGGTGGCGTCAACGGCGGGCTGAGGATGATTCGGCATCGGTCGATCGGGGCGGGGTGAACGCGAATTATATTCGACCGAATCGGCCAACACCTCGCGAAATCGCCGACAACTTGCCATACGGGCGCAGGATCATCAGACTAGCCGCATGATCGGCACTACCGTGGCACCCCTCATCACCGACTCGATCCTCGAGACGATCGGTAACACGCCTCTCGTGAGGCTGTCTCGCATCGCATCCGGCATGCGGCCCCAGCTGCTCGCCAAGCTCGAAGTCTTCAACCCGGGCGGCTCGATCAAGGACCGCGTCGCGGTCGCGTTGATCGAGGCCGCCGAACGCGACGGACTGCTCGTCCCCGGCGGCACGATCGTCGAGCCGACCTCTGGGAACACCGGCACCGGATTGGCGATCGCCGCTCGGCTGAAGGGCTACCGCGTGATCGCCGTGATGCCGGACAAGATGTCCAACGAGAAGATCGACCTGCTGCGCGCCTACGGCGCCGAGGTGGTCGTCGCTCCGACCGACGTAGCACCCGACTCGCCGCAGTCCTACTACCGCGTGGCCGACCGCCTGACGGAGGAGATCCCCAACGCGTTCCAGCCCAACCAGTACCGCAACCAGGCAAACCCGCGTGCTCACTACGAGTCGACCGGGCCCGAGATCTGGGAGCAGACCGGCGGGCAAATCACGCACCTGGTGTGCGGCGTCGGGACGGGCGGCACGGTGACCGGCATCGTTCGCTACCTGCGCGAGCGCAAGAGCGACCTCGAGGTGATCGGCGCGGACCCAGAGGGGTCGATCTACTCGGGAGGAGCGGACAATGTCCGGCCGTACCTGGTCGAGGGCGTCGGCGAGGACTTCTGGCCGCAGACGTTCGATCCGTCGGTCGTCGATCGCTGGATCACCGTGTCCGACCGCGACTCATTCCTAACGACCCGCAGGCTCGCGATGACCGAAGGCATCCTCGCGGGCGGCTCCGGTGGCCTCGCGGTGCATGCGGCGCTGCAGGTCGCCGCCGAGGTCGAGGATCCCGGGGCGATGATCGTCGTGATCGTCCCTGACGGCGGCCGGTCGTATTTGTCGAAGATCTACTCAGACAGCTGGATGCGTCAGTACGGCTTCCTCGAGCGGGAGTCGAGGCTGGTCGTCGGCGACGTGCTCCGATTCAAGCGCGAGGTCGGCGAGGTTCCGTCGCTCGTCACGGTCGAAACCCATCAGCGCGTTCGCGATGCTGTCTCACTGCTGCACGAGCACCGTCTCTCGCAGCTGCCGGTCCTCAGTCCCGACGATCCCACCGAGGTCGTTGGGGCGATCAGCGAACGAGGCCTGCTCAAGCGTGTTGCGGCCGACCCATCGCGCCTCGACGCCGAGATCGGCGAGATCATGGAGCCGCCGTTTGCGGTCGTCTCGACTGACGATCCTGTGCGTGAGGCGGTCGAGCTGCTGGTCGGCGACCAGCAGGCGCTGCTGGTCACCAACCAGGGTCGGCCGGAGGGAATCGTCGCGCGCGCGGATTTGCTGGAAGCATTGGCTTCATGAGCGAGCAGGACCGGCGCCGCGACGCGTTCGCGACCAGGGCGGTGCACGCCGGCCTGACGCCGGACCCGACGTTCGGCTCGGTGATTCCAGCGATCCATCAGACGAGCACGTATGCGCAACCGCGTCCGGGTGAGTTCGTCGAGGACTACGACTACGCTCGCTCGGCGAACCCCACCCGCGCCGCCCTCGAGCAGGCACTCGGCGAGCTCGAGGACGGGCTCGCCGTGACGTTCGCCTCAGGCCTCGCCGCGGCCCACGCGCTGATCACGGTCGTATGCGAGGCCGGCTCGCACGTCGTGCTCCCCGGTGACCTCTACGGCGGCACCTACCGGCTCGTCGACAAGGTGCTGAGCCGCTGGGGATTGTCCTACGACCTCGTCGACCAGTCCGATCTCGACGCGGTGCAGAGCGCGATTCGGGACGAGACGAGGTTGATCTGGGTCGAGACTCCGACGAACCCGCTGCTCGGCGAGGTCGACATCGAGGGCGTTGTGGCCCGACGGCAGGACGCGCTGGTGGCCGTCGACAACACGTTCGCAACGCCGGCCAACCAGCGCCCGCTCGAGCTCGGGGCCGACTTCGTCGTGCACTCGACGACCAAGTATCTCGGTGGCCACTCGGACGTCGTCGGGGGCGTCGCGATCGCACGCGAGCGCGACTGGTACGAGCGACTGCGCTTCGCCCAGAACGCGATCGGCGCCGTTCCCGGGCCAATCGATTGCTTCCTCGTCCACCGCGGGCTGCGCACGTTGCACCTGCGGATGGACGCGCACGCGCGCAGCGCGGCGGCGGTTGTCGAACTGCTGCAGGCGACTCCCGACGCTCGTGAGGTGCGCTGGCCCGGCTACAGCGGCATGGTCAGCTTCCGCCATCCGCGTGCGGCCGAGGTCGCCGAGCGCACGCGCCTGTTCACGCTCGCAGAGTCGCTCGGCGGCGTCGAGTCGCTGATCGAGTTGCCCCAGGCGATGACCCACCAGTCGGTGGAAGGGTCCGCGGCGGCGGTCCCGCCGGACCTGATTCGACTCAGCTGCGGGATCGAAGATCCGGATGATCTGGTGGCGGACCTGCGGCAGGCGCTCAGCTAAGCGCGCCTGAGCCGCCCCGGTGAGGCCCGCATCCGCCGCCAAGAACCCGCGGAATCGGCATACCACATGCCATATGAACGCATGATAACGTCCGCTGATTCACGTATTGATCCTTGGAGCCGGACGGATGGGGTCGCAGATCGGCTGCGAGTTCGTGGTGGCCGGTCATCGCGTGACGTGGATCTCGCGGTCGCGGGCGCGAGCGGAGCGCAACGTCGAGACCGCGCTCGAGACCGCGCATCGCTATCGGCTCGATCGGGGGAAATCGATCGAGGAGCTTCGTGCCGCGACGACGGTGGCGGCCGACGTCGACGCCGTCGACGTTGACGTTGACGTCGACCTGGTGCTCGAATCCGTTCCTGAGCGGCTCGAGCTCAAGGTCGAGCTACTTGGTGTGGCTGCGGCGAGGTGGCCTCGGGCGATCCTGGCGACGAACACCTCGTCGCTGAGCATCTCGGCGATCGGGGCGGGAATCGGGGAGCCGGAGCGGGTGATCGGGATGCACTTCTGGAACCCGCCGCTGCTGATGCCGCTCGTCGAGGTGGTGGTCGGCGCCGACACCGCGCCTGAGACGCTCGAGCGGGCCGTGGGGTGGGTCAGGGAGCTTGGGAAGGAGCCCGTCGTGGTCGCCCGCGAGGTCCCGGGGTTCGTCTGGAACCGGCTACAGCTCGCGCTTCTGCGAGAGGCGCTGTGGCTCGTGCAGGAGGGCGTGGCCGACCCCGCGACGGTCGATCAGGTTGTCAGGGACGGGCTGGCGCGGCGCTGGCGGCTGACCGGGCCGTTCGAGACGGCCGAGCTCGGTGGGCTCGAGACGTTCGCGATCGCGTCGGAGAATGTCTTCCCGGAGCTCTCGGTCGCGACCGCTGCCCCGGCGTTGCGCAACTGGCGTCCGCGTCCGGATTCCGAGCTCGCCGAGCTGCTGGAGCGTCGCGACCGGGCGCTGGCGCGGGAGCTGCATACGGCGAGCAGTGACCCGGTCACGGACGCCCAGGCCGGCGGAGGCGAGGACCCGGGGGCAGCCTCGTAGCTGGTCGCGATCTGGAGCCGCGGGGAGCGATGTTCGAATCGATTCAGCGCGAGCCGCGGCTCGCCGACAAGGTGGCGAGCGCGATGCTCGAATCGATCCTCAGCGATCAGATGGCGCCAGGCGATGTGCTGCCGTCCGAGCGTGATCTGGCCGATCAATTCGGTGTCTCACGGACCGTCATCCGTGAAGCCGTCCGGACGCTGAACGCGCGGGGGCTGCTCGACGTCCGGATGGGAAGCGGCGTCCGAGTCGCGACGGTCGAGCCGCAGGTCGTCGACGATGCGCTGCAGCTGTTCCTCTGGAGCAGCACGGTCGGCTACGACAAGGTCCATGAAGTGCGTCAGATGCTCGAGACGACCGCGGCCAGGCTCGCCGCCATCCGCGCGACGGACGCTGACATCGAGAACCTGCGCGCCTGCCTACAGAAGCTGGAGGACGTCATCGACGACGTCGATCAGGCCGCCATCGAGGACCTGGAGTTTCATCGGCAGATCGCTCGCAGCACCGGCAACGAGCTGATCCTGATCCTGCACGACTCGATCGGCAGCGCTCTGATCGCAATTCGCGTCGAGGTGATGAACGAGAGCGTCGAGGTCGGTCGGTCAGCGCTCCGCGCCCACGCCAAGATCCTCGGCGCGATCGCGGCGCACGATCCCGACGCGGCCGTCGGCGCGATGGAGCAGCACCTCGCCGAGGTCGCCAGCGCTCAGACGCGGCTGTAGGCGCCGTCGATCGGGACGTTGGCGCCGGTCAAGAAACGCGACTCGTCAGAGCAGAGGAACACCGCTGCCTGCGCCACCTCGGCGACCTCACCGAATCGGCCGATCGGATGGCGGTCGAGCACGCGCTGCTCCCAGGCTCTCGCATCGGCGGATGCCGATGCGGCCGTGTCGTGCATCGGCGTCAGGATTTCTCCGGGGAGCAGGCAGTTGGACCGGATCCCCTGTGGGCCATACTCGACCGCGATGTGGTCAGAGAGCATCGTCAGCCCCGCCTTTGACACGCCGTAGGCGGAGTCACCGGCCCAGACGGTGCGCGCGCAGACCGAGCTGATGTGCAGGAAGACCCCGCCGCCGGCGGCGAGCATGTGCGGGATCGCAGCCTTGCAGACCATGAATGGCCCGGTCAGATTGACCGCCAGCGTCCGCTGCCACGCGTCGAGCGAATGCTCGTGGACGGGCACCCAGCCATCGAGCTCGCCGATCCCGGCGGAGTTGACCACGACGTCGATTCCGCCCAGCCACGCGACGGAGTCGGCGATCAGCCGCTCGACATCCCCCGGAGCCGAGACATCGCCAAGCAGCGGCAATGCCCGTCCCCCGGCGTCCGCAATCTCCTGGCAGATGGCTTCAGTGCGTGCGGCATCGCGACCCCAGCAGGCCACCGACGCGCCTTCTCGAGCTAGCGCTCGGCCGATGCCCTCGCCGATACCGCTCGACGCTCCGGTGACCACGGCGCGCTTGGACTCAAGCCGTCCCACTGCCCGGCTGGGCTCGACTGTGCTCATGCGGCGCAGACAATATGTGCCCTCGGGCCGTCGATCATTTGCGGCGGCGGCGAACTCCACACAGCGTGTTTGTGCTGTGACTCATACCTGCCGCGCCTGCGCCAGCTGCCGCTCCGCCCGCCTGCGCAGCTCGGCGGTCACTATCTTGGTTCCGTTGGTTCCGGTCGTGGTCGGGAACGCGTCGATCACGTTGATGTGCGCGGGGACCTTGAACGGCGCGAGCTGGTCGCGGCAGAACGCGATCAGCTCCTCCTCGGAGGTGGCGCAGCCGCCGGCCAGCTGCACGTACGCAACGGCGACGTCGCTCGAGCCGGGCGAGCCGACGCCCACCACCTTGGCGGTCGCGATGGCGGGGTGCGAGCACAGGAACTGCTCGATCTCGGCCGGCTCGACCAAGAAGCCCCGCAGGCGCAGGGCATCCCCGGCCCGGCAGACGTAGATGAACGACTCCGGCTGCTCGAGCAGAAAGCCGAGATCGCCCGAGCGAAACCAACCGTCGTCGCTGAATGTCCTGGGGATTCCGTCGGGATCGCCGAGGTAGCCACAGACGACGTTGTAGCCCTGGAACTGGAGCTCGCCCGTGACTCCGGGTGGACAGATCGAGCCCGATTCGGGGTCGATCACTCGCACCGAGATCTGCGACGAGAGCAGCGTGCCGCCGGCACGTGCGCGGTCGGCGAGCTCGAGCGAGGGCGGCCAGGTGGCGGTCAGGGAGAAGAGCTCCGAGGAGCCGTAGGCGCCACCGATCGCCGCGCCGAAGCCGTCGGCCCATTCCACGACCGCGCCGACGCGACCGGCGAAGTCGGCGATCGCGCCCCGGCGGACCCGGCGCAGCGCCGGGCGCTCCCGGATCGGCCGGGCATGCCACGCGTCCATCAGACGACCGAGCATGTCGTCGCCCCCGACCAGGTGGGTGATCTCATGTAGTTCGACGTCGTCGAGTATCTGCGGGGGCTCGAAGATCGGCTCGAGCAGGCATGTCCCTCCGACCCCCAGCGTCGCAATCACCGGGTTGAAGCCGAACACGCCGGACAGTGGGAGCACGCTCAGAAAGCGATCGCCGGCGCGTATCTCCAGCGCCTTCGCCACGTTCGCGCCATGAAGGACGACACTCGCCTGGTCGTGGCCGGCGAGCTTCGGCATCCCGGTCGAGCCCGAGGTCGTGAAGTAGTTGACCGGGTCCTGTGGCCGGCCGGCGGCCGGGATCGGCTCACGGCAGCCGACCAGCTCGCGCAACGGCGGCACCGCCCACGCTCCGCCGCCGATGTCAAAGCCCGTCACGTCGTCCTCCGCGGTGGCCCTGACGACGGCCACCCACGGCTGATCTGATCCGCCGGCGTCGGCGCTCGCGCGACGGAGGCGACCGGTGAAGTCGAGCTCTAGAAACCGGGCCGGGGCGACCATGCCGGTGGGCCGGCCGCGCTCGATCAGGTGGGTGATCTCGTTGACGCCGTAGCGCGTGTTGATGCCGAGCGTGGCCGCGCCGAGCGACGCAAGCGCGAACTCCCAGACGATCATCTCGATCCAGTTCGGAAGCCACACCCCGATCACATCGCCGCGAACCACGCCGCGCGAGCGCAGCTCGCCGGCGAGCGCGGCCACCGCGGCGCTGAGCTCGGCGAACGTCAACGACACGAACTGATCGCGATCGCGCTCGATCAGGGCGAGCCCGCCGCCGTCGCGGTCCGTCGCCGCGGCTACAAGCCCGGCGAGCGTCGCCGGCTCTGTGCTCCGATCGCCCCGCGCAATCCTCTGGTCTCCCGTCATCGGGCGCAAGCATACGGTTGGGAATCGACGACAAACGCGAGGCAGCTTCAGAAGCACAGCTTGCGTCCGTCGCGCGTGGGAGTTACCCTGCGCGGCACATTTCGCGCCCGCGAGCAAGGATTGGCTTCAGCGCGGTTCGCCAGGGCAATACGAGCACGGTCGTGCGCTGACCGGGGAGAGCGGTTGTTACCGCGGGGGTGTGTTGTGAGTCATAGATCGCGGATTGCCATTGGTGTATTGGTGATGGCGGTGGTGAGCGTTGCGGCTGCGAGCAATGTCTACGCCGCGGGTTCGGCTTCGATCACACGGATCGTCAGGCCGGGCACCAATCAGGTCGTCGGTAACGGCGGCGTGCGGGTACGCGTCGAGTCCCGCGCGAGCTTGTCCAGCCTCCACATGTTCGTCAACGGCCACAACGTCAAGGGCTATTTCCGGCGGGTCGGGAGCGGCTTTCAAGCGACGCTGCGCCGCGGGCATGGCCTGCAGCCGGGGGTGGACGAGCTGATCGTGACCACCGGTGCGAGCACGGACTTCGACTCCGTCACGTTCGTCGTCGCCCAACCAGTTTCGCGACTCCTCGAGCAGACCCGTGTTCGGATCGGTGACGATCAGACGCCCGTGCAGGTCAGCACGAATCTCGCGCCGGGGAGCGAACTGCAGGCGTGGGTCAACGGCCATCGCGACGATGGCGCCTTTCATGCCCAGGGGGCGATGTACGTCGGCCGGTTGGGCGCCAACGACTGGTTGCGCCCCGGCCGCAACCGCGTCGTCCTGCTCGCCTACCGGACGAGTGCCTCGGGACGATCGGCGACCTACACGATGCGGGCGAGGACGTTCCGGCAGAAGGCTGGCCAGTTCACGGCCGGCGCCGGCCGGGACCTCGTCGTCAACGCGGGCCAGTTCGTCCGGCTCGACGGCACGGCGACCGATCTGGGCCAAGGTCTGAGGCAAGCGCGCCATGTCCGCTTTCGCTGGAGGATCACGCATCGACCGTCGGGCCGGCCGCCGGTCCTCGACGCGCCGGACAGCGGCAGCCCGGGGTTTGAGGCCAGCGTCCCCGGGACGTACCTGGTCACGACGAGCACGACCGGAGCAAACGGCGCGACCTCGCAGGACACAGTCACCGTGACCGCGCGGGTTGATATGCCGCCGATCGGCACCCTCCTGCAGACCGTGGCCGATGATCGCGGCACGATCGAGCTCGGCGGCAAGCCTGTGCAGTACACGGGGGCGAACTGCGATCCCGGCCCGGGGGGCAATGCCTGCGCGCGCGTGTCCTACGCGGTGTTCAACCGCGTGACGATGGAACTGGCCGACTCGGGCAACGTCGCGGCGAACGCGACGGGGATCTCGTCGCTGATCACGCTCGCGGCCAGGTACAAGGCTGCCCCGACCTACCTGATGGTGGTCAACATGCAGGGCGCCGCCGGTGTCAGCCTGGCCGACGCGCGGACGCTGTTCGATGCCCTCGGGGTGGCAAAGCTCAGCGATGCCGACCTCCAGAAGACCTTCGCGTCCCGAGTCCCTGTCTCGATCGTGGGTGTCCCAGGTTCACCCGCGGGCTCGGCCTTCATCTCCAACAACTTCCTCAACTGCGACTGCACGCCGGCGCGTCACGAGGCCGACATGTCGGGGTACGTGCGCCTGAACCCGCTGTCGACGACGGGTTACTTCGAGTTCGTGTTCGCCGATCAGGTTCAGTTCGATACGGACGCGAGCACGGTCCCGGGCCAGATCGCGATCAAGGTAGGGGCCCAGACGTACTCGCACGCGGTCCCCACCGACGGCTCCTCGGGCTTCTTCATGGTTCGCCTCAACAGCCGCACCTTGGCCGTCGACCGCCAGTCGTTGTACGTGACCAACAAGCCCGATGGGACCGAGGACCCGGCGGCCTCCCAGCAGCTCGCCGACGACATCGCCGCCGCCTCGGCCACTCGCGGCCGCAGCGGCGAGTTGCTCGTCCTGCTGCAGGCGTTCGGTAAGCCAAAGGGCAAGAGCAAAGCCTGGCTGGCGGCCGCCGCCGCGATCGGAAGGCTGGGCGGCAATGCGCAGGTGTTCGCGCAGCTCAACCAGAAAACCACGGACGAGCCGTACGAGGGGCGCTATGCCTTGGCTGCTCGGGCGGCGATGGACACGGCCGCAGCAGAGTCGAGTCAGGCGTTGACAAATCACCCGGGCGACGGAAGGCTCGACGGGCTGCTCGGACGGGCTCGCGACGACCAGTACGAGCCGCTGGCGGCCGATCCGTCGGGCACGATCAACTTCGATCTCGTACGGATCGTCAATCGCCCGTCCCCGCCTGGCGGCGGATTCCCGGTCCTCACCCCGGGAGAGACCGCCGCCGCCACCTTCCTCGGCCGCGACCCCGACATCATCGGCGTCTGCGATCCGCAAGCTCCGACCTGCGACGTGCGTAGGGCCTACTACGAGAACCTCGCGGGGACCGACTGGTCGAACATTCTCACGCGTCTGCAGGGCAATGCCACGACAGAGGCTTGCGCAAAGGGAGGCGACGGGTTCACCGCGGCAGACTGCGAGGACGTCCGCGCAGAGTTCGAAAAGGAGATCGGGCGACGAAACACGGTGGCGGCCTACTTCGGGTCGAACGGCCTCCAGGCCCCGTTCCTCGGAGGCGTTCAGGTGGCAGCGCTGGTCGACGTCGCGAAGATCGCAGAGCAGATCCGCCAGGCGGTCCAACCGCCTGCGGCAAACAATGCGACGTCGGGCGCCCTGACGATCATCTCCTACGTCGTCAGGATCGGAGGTCTCGCCGGCGCCGTCTACCCACCCGCGGGCGCCGTCGCCGGCGCGTTGAGCGGCGCGTTCAGCCTGGCCGCGTACCTGACCCGCCAGGACGGTAGCCCTGACCTGATCGGCCCGCGGGTGTCCGCCGCGGCCGTAAATCTGGGCAGCCAGCTGTACGAGCGCTACCAGCGCGCCTCGGCCTACTTCACGACCGAGGCGAAGATCATCATGAGCGACTGGAGCAAGATGAGCGACGTCGCGGCCGTCGCCACCAGCAGCCCGCGCTGGAAGCTGGGAGATATCGCGACGACGACGGAGAACATTCGCCTGGCGACCAAGCAGGCGATCTACCAGGCGCTGGTGCCGGTCGCCTACCCGGTCCTATATGACCTGGGGACCGGCATCACCGATGCCCGGAGCTGGATCTGCCGGAGCCCCTCAGCGCTCCTGTACGACAAGAAGCTCTTCCAGCGGACGGCGCCGGGGGCCCAGCTGTCCTGGACGATCACGGACGGGCCGTCCGCGGGGGAGACACATCTGCTTGCCGTCGGCGGCCGCCACACGGTGGGCTCGCTGCACTCCGCGTACGTTCCCGCTCCGCCGGACAGCGTCACTGGCCCACTGTTCAGGGACCCGTCCTCCGACGGCGGCATCGGGCTCAACAAGCTCGAGTTCTACTCGCCCCAGAACTTCCAGCTGTTCGGGAAGGTACTTCAGCAGAGCAAGCCCACGGACCCCGACCGCGACTATGGCTACGGCTATTACACGTGCCAGAGCATGCCCGACCCACCCGGCAACTCGGGCTGAGGCTGCAGGGCCATAGCTCATCGCACATAGGCGGAAAACGCCTTCATACGGCGGTTCAGTGGCTCGGGCCTCGAGTCACCGTGACACTGATGCCGCCACCGTCAGGAAGGTTGAACAGATGAGTCAGGGTAGGCTTGGCGACCAGGTCGTCGTGGTCAGCGGTGCCGGCAGCGGAATCGGCGCCGGAGTCGCCAAGGTCGTGGCCGCCGAGGGGGCGAAGGTGCTCTTGCTCGGCCGCACGCTGCAGCGGCTCGAACGAACGGCGCATGCGATTGCCGGCGCGTCGGGGACCGCGTTACCACTCGCATGCGATGTGACCAGGCAGGAGGACATCGATGCTGCCGTCGATCGTGCGTTGAGCGAGTGGGGCCGGATCGACGGTCTGGTCAACAACGCCGGCGCGCTCGGGTCCGGTCACGTGCTCGAGCTCGAGCGCGAGGCCTGGGAGGAGGTGGTCGCGGTCAACCTGTCCGGCGCGTTCTTCATGGCCCAGGCCGTCGGTCGCGCGATGGCGCGGGTGGGCCACGGCTCGATCGTCAATATGACCTCCGTCGCCAGTCACACATCGGAGGCGTTGACGGCCGCGTACTGCGCCACGAAGGCCGGATTGCTGGGGCTCACACGCTCGCTGGCGCTCGATCTGACGCCGCTTGGCATCCGCTGCAACGCGGTCAGCCCCGGCGTCGTCGAGGACACTCCGATGAGCGATCCCGACCTTGAGATGCGCGAGATGCTGGGCTCTTGGGACCGGGTTCCGTGCCGGCGGATGGTGACGATCGAGGAGGTTGCGCAGGCGTGCGTGTTCTTCCTGTCCGACGTGAGCTCGGGGGTGACCGGGACCGATCTGATCGTCGACGGCGGTCTGCTCGCCAACGTCTATGCGCTCGAGTCGGTCTCGGCAACCGGGGCTGCCGACTCTCAGGAGCAGGCCCTGGCGAGGGTGCGCGAGCAACTCGCGAGCGGGTAGTCGCCACCGTCGCGAGCCGAACACTGCCAGGCTCGCGAGCCGGTAGTCGCCACGTATAACGCCCCTGCACGGCTCTAGCCGACGGGGGTATTGACTGTCCTGGCCGTCGGGCTAGGTTGGCGTTACCAGTTATCCCGGAGGAAGGCATCGTTGATATGACCGCATCGATCACGCGTGTGTCGCCCGTGGCTGACGCCATCTACCAGCGCGCAGCGCGGCGGATGCCAGGCGGCGACTCGCGGACGCAGACTTTTCTGGACCCGCATCCGCCGTATGTCGCGCGCGGTTCCGGCTGCCGGCTGACCGACGTCGACGGGCATGTCGTCCTCGACATCCTGAACAACTACACGGCGCTGATACACGGGCATGCGCATCCGGCGATCGTGGCCGAGGTGACAGCGGCGGTCGCCGATGGGACCGCCTATTCGCTGCCCACCGAGCACGAGGTTGCGATGGCCGAGCTGCTCGCCGAGCGGGTTTCGGGCACGGATAAATGGCGGTTCACCAACTCGGGCACCGAGGCCGTGATGATGGCGGTGCGAGGAGCTCGGGCGTTTACCGGGCGCGACGTGCTCGTGCGCTTCACCGGCTCCTACCACGGCTCCTACGACGTCGTCGTCAACGACAAGGGGGGCATCCCGGCCGGCACCGCTGAGAACGTGTTGCAGCTGCCCTTCGGCGACGGGGACGCGCTCGTCGAGGCGCTCGCTTCACGCGGCGATCAGATCGCCGCTGTTCTGATCGACCCGATGCCGAACCGGATCGGGATGCCGCAGGCCACGCCCGGGTTCATGCGCCTGATTCGCGAGCAGACGCGGCAGCACGGAATCGTGATGATCGTCGACGAGGTGATCTCGTTCCGGCTGGCGTCCGGAGGTATGCAATCGATCCTTGGTGTCGAGCCCGACATGACCGTCGCCGCGAAGGTGATCGGAGGTGGCTTCCCGGTGGGGGCGGTCGGCGGCCGTGCCGAGGTGATGGACATCTTCAACCCGGCCAACACCAGCCGCGTCGAGCACGCTTCGACGTTCTCCGCCAACCCGGTGACGATGCGCGCGGGACGCGTCGCGATGGAGTTGATGACCGAGGCCGAGTTCGCTCGGATCAACGCGCTCGGCGATCGGCTCCGCGACGGCCTGCGCGAGCAGGGATGGACGGTGACGGGCTTTGGGTCGCTTCTGAACATCCATCTGAACGGCTCAAAGGAGCTGTGGTGGCGCCTGTACGACGGCGGCGTTCTGATCGCCCCCAATGGCCTGACCGCGATCTCGACGCCGATGACCGAGGCCGAGATCGACGAAGCGCTCGACGTGTTCGCTCGAGGAGTGCCCGGTGAGTAAGCAAGTCACGGTGATCGGTGCTGGCTTCGCGGGTCTTGCCTGCGCGCGCAGGCTGGCGCACGCCGGTGTTGGGGTCACGGTGCTCGAGGCCCGCGATCGGGTCGGCGGCCGGGTCTGGTCGCAGAAGCTCGAGAACGGAGGCGTGATCGAGCGTGGGGCCGAGCTGGTGATGGAGAACTACATGGTGATGCCAGCGCTGGCGGAGGAGTTCGGGCTCGAGCTCGCCTCGAACCGCACGCCGTTCGCCGACCGCGAGGTTGCCGAGGCCGGTGCGCCCAGCCGGGCTGCGTTGATCGAGGCCGCGAGGCGGCTGGCGGAGCACTTCGAACAGCTGCTCGCGTCGGGCGAGGGGCCGGTCAGCGTCGCCACGGCGATCGGGAGCTCACCGCTGGCCGACGCGGAGAAGCGGGTAATCCTGGCGCGACTGACCGGCACGATCACGACCGACCTCTCGAACGTTGATCTCGCCTGGGTCGGCGCGACCGCCGCCCACGACGGGTCGGTTGGCTTCGACATGCCGCGTTACGTGGTCGGGGGCAACCAGCAGATCGCCTCCAAGATCGCCGAGGAGCTCGGCGAGCGGATCGAGCTGGGCTCGCCGGTCAGCTCGCTCGATCAGACCGGGGACCAGGTCCGCGCCACGCTCGAGAGCGGGCGCACCGTAACCAGCGACGCGACCGTTCTCGCCGTTCCGCCGCCGATCATGCGCCAGCTCTCGTTCGCACCGGCGCTGCCGGCGATCCAGGCGAAGGCATACGACAGGGTCGGGTTCGGCGTCGCCAGCAAGCTTGGCGTCGCAGTGGCGGAGCCGGTGGCACCGATCGTGATCCAGGAGGTGCCGGCGCCGTTCTCGATCTACGTCTCCGCGCGACCCGACGGCAGCGATCCTGACTCGTTCAGCGCCTTCGCGGGCAGTCCTGGCGCCCAGCGGAGCCTCGGCCTGGGAACTGGCGACCCGAGCGCGTGGCTCGAGCGCCTCGGGCATTTGGGGCGGGAGTTCCGGATCGTCGGGGAGCCGGTCCTGACGGAATGGATCAACGAGCGGTGGACCGGTGGCTCGTACTCGTTTCGCCCACTCGGTTGGTCGAGTGAGCTCGAGCAAGCGCTGCGGGCGCCGTTCGGCAAGATCGTGTTCGCGGGCGAGCACACGGCCCCGATGGAGGTCTCGGCAAGCATGGAAGGCGCGCTGCGATCGGGCCAGCGGGCCGCCGACGAGGTGATCGAGCTGCTCCAACGCGAGTCGGTCGCGGCGCCGCTCGCCGGGTAGCGCGCCCTCTTGCACGTGAGCTCGCGCTCAGGGCGGATTGCCGTGGCGAGTTGTAGAGCGGCACAAGTGCGCACGCCGAGCTTGGCGGCTTCACGAATTGCGGCGCACCGGCGCTCGCAACTATGTTGCGCTGCCGCCAAGGATTGCGCATCGTCGGCGGTTGGGTCATGACAATTCAAGGCGCAGAGGAGCGTTGATGCCTGGAGAGCTCGAAGGTCAAGTTGCGCTGGTCACCGGCGGGGCGCGGGGACAAGGCGCGTCCCATGGTCGCGTTCTGGCGACGCACGGCGCGAAGGTGCTGCTCGGTGACGTCCTCGATGAGGTGGGGGAGGCGGAGGCAGCTCGCCAGCAGGCCGACGGCCTCGACGTGCACTACACGCACCTCGACGTGACCTCCGAGGACGACTGGAAGGCGGCGATCGAGCTTGCCGAGAGCCGCTTTGGATCGCTGAACATCCTGCTTAACAACGCCGGCATCGTGCACATCGCATACCCCGAGGAGGAGACGCTCGAGGGTTTCATGCAGATCCAGTCGGTCAACAGCGCCGGCGTCTTTCTCGGTATCAAGCACGCCGCGGCGCCGATGCGCCGCGCCGGCGGTGGGTCGATCGTGAACACCGCCTCGGTGTACGGGATCAACGGCGCGCCGGCGCACATCGCCTACAACGCGAGTAAGGCGGCGGTGCGGATGATGACCAAGGTCGCCGCGATCGCCTACGCCGACGACAACATCCGGGTCAACACGATGTCTCCTGGCGTGATCATCACCGAGCAGTCGGCCGAGGAGATCGCGATCATGGAAGCTCGCAAGGTGCCCCGGCAGCTCGGCGCCAAGACGCTGGTCAAGGAGGGTGGCAAGCCCCGTCCCGGGACGCTCGACGAGATGTCAGCGGCGGTGCTGTTCCTCGTCTCTCCGGGAGCGAGCTTCGTCAACGGCACCGAGATCGTCGTCGACGGCGGCGCAACCGCGTGGTGAGAGACCGATCCGAGTAGGCGGATCCGCAGCCGGTGAGGCGGGTCCGCGATCGGTCGGGCGGGTCCGCGATCGGGCGTAGGCGGATCCGCGAATCGGTCAGGCGGATCCGCTAGCCGGTTAGGCGGGTCCGCGATCGGGCGTCGGCGGATCCGCTGGCCGGTCAGGCGACGACGGCGCCACCGGCGCGTGCATCGGCCACGCTGAGCGTGTGCTCGGGCGAGACGTACCACTCGGCGAGCCTGGCACGGATCGCGCGCGTCACCGGGCCTGGCCCCCCGTCGCCGATGATGTTCCGGTCGATCCGCCCAAACGGCACGACGCCGCCGGCCGTGCTGCTGCCGAAGACCTCGTCCGCCTCACGCAGCTGATCGGCGGTGAACTCGGTCTCCTCTGAGCTCAGCCCCAGCTCGGCCGCGATCTCGAGCACCGATTTCCGCGTGATCCCGGCCAGAACGCCGCGCGACGGCGTCAGCAACTTGCGATCGCGGACGATGAAGACGTTGAAGCCAGGTCCCTCGGTGACGTTGCCGTCGCGGTCCAGCAGGATCGCGGTATCCGCCCCCTCGGAGAACGCGCCGCGGAGGCTCTGGACGAGATCCTGCCAGTGGAAGTTCTTGATCGTCGGGTCCACGGACTCGGGGTCGATTCGCACCCTCGAGCCGATCGCCGCCGACAGCGCTCGATCGTGATCGTGCGGCTCGATGATCCACGGGATCGGCAGCGCCATCGCATACAGCCGGTTGCGCGACAGACGCGGATCGCGCAGCATCCCGAGCGGCGGGACACCGCGCGTCACGATCAGGTAGCCAACGCAGGTCGGCAGCTCCGCCCGCGCAACGCACTCCGCCAGGATCGAGCCCACCTCAGACCACGACTCGGTGATCTGCATGCCGAGCAGCTCGCAGCCCCGGCGCAACCGGGAGAGGTAGTCCTCGAGGCGAAAGATACGGTCGTCGGTGACCTTGATCACGTCGTAGGTCGCGTCCGATCGGAGGATCCCCCAATCCATCAGAGGCATCTTGGCCTCGGCGATCGGGCAGAACTCCCCGTCGACGTAGGCGAAGCCGGGGCCTTCAGTCGCGTCGGCGGCGTGCGTGCTCATGCCGAGACCCTCGCACCGCCGACGGAGACGGCGTCGCCGACCTCGACCAGAACCTCGGTCATCGCGTCGACGATGTCGTCGAGCTCGTCCTTGGTGGAGATCAGCGGCGGGGCGATGGTCACGACCGTAGCGCCGCGGTCATCGGGCTTGGCGATCAGCCCGTGGTCAAGCAGCCGCTCGGGGATCAGGTTGCGCACCAGCCACCTCGCTTCCTCCACGCCGAACGGCGTGGCATCGTCGTCTTTGACCAGCTCGACCGACCACAGGAACCCCGTGCCTCGGACATCGCCGACGACGGGCAGCTCACGCAGCAGGTTCATCCTGCCGTCGAGGTGGGGCTCGAGCGCGCGGACGTTGTCGACCACGCCGTCGCGGGCGAAGATCTCGAGGTTCCTGAGCGCCATCGCCGCTGCCAGCGGATGGCCGCCAAATGTATGCCCGTGGGCGAGCACGCGCTCCCCCTCATACAGCGGCGCCGCCACCCGATCGGAGACCAGAACGGCCCCCATCGGGGCATAGGCCGAGGTCAGCCCCTTGGCGACGGTGATCAGGTCGGGCGACGCGCCGACACGGGTGCTTCCGAACATCTCACCGAGACGGCCGAAGCCGGTAATCACCTCGTCCGCCAACAGCAGGATCCCGTACTCGTCGGCGATCCTCCGCAGTCCCTCCCAGTACCCCGGTGGCGGAACCAGGCAGCCGCCGGCGTTCTGGACGGGCTCAGCCGCGATCAAGCCAATCGTCTCCGGCCCCTCGCGAAGCACCGCCTGCTCGATCTCGTCGAGCAGGCGCGCCGCGAAGCACTCTGGATCATCGCCGTCGGGGGCGCGGAACGCGTCGGTGTTGGATACGTGCACGACCGGGAAGGCAGACCGACCGAACGGCGCCTTCGCGCCCGGTACGCCGGTCAACGCGAGGGCGCCCATCGTCACTCCGTGATAGGCGCCATGTCGCGCGATCGCCTTGGTGCGCTCGGGCTGGCCGTTGGCCACGTGATATAGCCGGGCGATCTTCCACGCCGAGTCGACCGCCTCGGAGCCGCCAGAGGTGAAGAAGACCTTGCCCAGATCTCCCGGCGTCAGCTCGCTCAGCCGCGAGGCAAGCTCGATCGCCGGCGGGTGCGCCGTCGAGTAATTGGTGTTGAAGCAGAGCTTGCGGAGCTGCGCCGTCGCGGCCTGCGCCATCTCCTCTCCGAACGAGTAGCCGATCTGCGCGCAGAACAGCGAGCTCAAGCCATCAAGGAAGCGCCGTCCCTCGGTGTCGAACACGTGCACGCCCTCGCCGCGCTCAAGCACCAGCAGCGGCGTGGCCTGCGGGCCGTAGAAGCCGTTGGGCGCGAAGTGCAGCAGCAGATGATCATGCGCGAGCTCCTGCAGCTGATCGTGATCCATGCTGGGCGTCACGTTAAACCGAGGGTGGGCCCAGATCGCCCGAACTGTGCGATAAGAAGCTGGCATCGCTTTGCGTTCGCGCGCAAAACGTTCACAGCGCGAGTCGCAGCGGCTGCTCCAGAAGTTGCCGGATCGACGACAGCAACCGGGCCGCGTCGGCTCCATAAAGGATGCGGTGGTCGCAGCTGAGCGTCAGCGTCAGTAGCTGTCGGTCGATCACCTCGCCGTCGACGCGGGCGAGCACGCTGCGCAGCGCGCCGACGCCGAGGATCGCAGCCTGGGGCGGATTGACCACCGGCGTGATCGCCGTCATCCCGTACATGCCGAGGTTCGACACGGTGAAGGTTGCGCCGTCCTGCTCGGACGGGGTGATCGCGCCATCGCGAACACGAGCCGAGAGCTCGACGGCCTCACGGGCAATCTGGCCCAGCGACTTCTGGTCGGCGTCGAAGATCGTGGGGACCACGAGGGCGCCGTCGGCGGCCACCGCGATTCCGATATTGACGCGCGAGTAGCGCTCGAACTTTCCATCTAGATAGGCGCTGTTGGCGCCGGGATGCTCGCGCAGCGCCAGCGAGACGGCCTTGACGATCAGGTCGTTGACCGAGGGCGCGGCGTCTGCGAGCTCCTTGAGCTGTGCCCGGACGGCCAGAGCCCGATCCATCTCGACCTCGGTCTGGACCTGAAAATGCGGAATCGTCGCGAAGGCCTCCGCCATCCGGCGAGCCACTACGGACTGAAGCCGGCTCGGGTCGAGAACCTCGATCCGACCCTTCAAGCTCGATCCGGCGCCGCCGGTCTGGTTTTCGACAGCCGGCGCGGAGGCCCCGGATCTCGCCGGCGCGGAGGCCCCGGATCTCGCCGGCGCAGAGGCCCCGGATCTCGCCGGCGCAGAGGCCCCGGATCCCCGCTGCACGGGCTCCCCACCCGGCCTTGGAGCGATCAGACCGGCGCGGACCAGCACGTCATTGCGTGTGACGCGACCCGCGGGGCCCGAGCCCGCCACATCCGCGAGCGAGACCCCGTGCGCGACCGCGACGCGTCGTGCCAGCGGCGTCGCCCTGACAGAGGTGTGCCCGTTGCCGGACGCGGGCGTCTGTGTGTTCGGCGTCCGAGCATCGGCCGTGGGGGCTGGCGCAGCCTCGGCCGTGGGGGACGCCGCAGCCTCGGCCGCGCGGGGCGCCGGCGCCTCAGCGGCCTCGCCGAGCCGAGCGATCGGCGAGCCAACGGGGAGCGACGTGCCCTCGGGCGCGATGATCCGCAAGACGCCGGAAGCGCTCGCCTCGACGGTCATCGTGGCCTTGTCGGCCTCTATCTCGAGGAGCTCCTCGCCGGCCTCGACGTACTCGCCGTCGGCCTTCAGCCACGTCAGGATCGTCCCTTCCAGCATCGAATCCGAGAGCTTCGGCATCGTCAGTTCCTCGGTCAACCTTGTCCCTCCAGCAGATCGATGGCGGCGCCGATGATCGTCTCAGCGTCGAGCCCGAAGTATCGGTAGAGGTCGCCCACGTCGCCGGACTGTCCAAAGTCGTCGACCCCGAGGCTGGTTATCGGCATGCTGCCGATTGCGGCCAGGAAGCTGAGCGTGTGGGGATGGCCATCGAGCACGGCGACAATCGGTGCGGCGCGGTTGACGGGAAACAGCTCGTCGAGGATCGCGTCGTCGGCGCTGCCGAAACCGCGGCGGGCCTGGAGCGCCCGGAAGACCAGGTCGGCGGAGGTCAGGCAGACAACGTCAGAGGCGATGCCGGCATCCCGCAGCTCGCTCGCCGCCTGCAGGACCTCGGGCATCACCGCGCCGGCGCCGACGAGGGTGATCGCCGGCGGGGACTCGGCCGTTCGCACGCGGTAGCCGCCTGCCAGCGCCTGCCGGCGACGCAATTCCCGGGCGTCGGGCTCCTCGGGCGCCTCGGCCAGAGCCTGATCGATCGGTCGCGTCGTCAGCCTGAAGTACGACGACGTGCCGCCCGGCTGCCCGAGCAGCGACAGAGCGTGGAGCAGCGTCCACTCGAGGTCCTGTGCGAAAGCCGGTTCCCACGCGATGCACCGCGGCTGCTCGAGCCCGATCGATGGCGTGATGATCGACTGATGAGCGCCGCCTTCGGGCGCCAGCGTCACACCCGATGGAGTGCCGACGAGGATCGCCTGGCCGCCCGCGTACATGCCGAACGACCAGGGCTCGAGTGCTCGGCCGACGAACGGGTCATACAGCGTGCCGATCGGCAGCAGCGTCTCCCCGTCGCGCGACCAGGTCGCGCCGAGCTCGCCGAGGAGCCCGACGAGGTTGCCCTCCGCGATGCCGAGCTCGACGTGCTGGCCGTGCTGGGACTCGCGCCAGCGCACGAGCGTGTCGGTGTCGTCGGCGAACCAATCGATCCGGTCGCCGAGATGCCAGATTCCGACATGGTTGATCCAGCCACCGAGGTTGGTCGAGGACGCCACGTCGGGGCTGACGGTCACGACGCGTGCTGCAACGTCAGCTGCCGAGTGCGACAGGTCCACGAAGAACCGGCCGAAGGCCTGCTGCGTGGACGCGATGCCCGCGTGCTTACGACCCAGCTCGGTCGGGGGCGCCGGCGCGGTCGTCAGGGAGACCGGTTCGCGCGCCAACCGATCGGCTGCCGTTCGACACAGCTCGGCCTCGGGTGAGCCGGGCGGGAACGGCGCCCAGGGGTCGCTCGGGTCAACGCCCGTCTGCGCCGCAAGCTCCTCCCACTGCTGCACCGACAGCAGCGCGGAGTGGTTGGCGGGATGACCCTGCGTGGCCAGCCGCCAGGCCTTGATCGTGTAGGCGAAGATCACCGACGGGCGGTCGGCGGTGGCGTCGGCTCGCTCGAACGCGTCGAGCAGGTCGCCGAGGTCATGGCCGCCGAGGTCGCGGATCGCACGCAACAGCTCGTCTTCGTCGAGATCGCAGATCAACCGGGCGACCTCGCTTCGCCCGCGACCGGCGCCGGGCAGACGCTCACGCAGTTCGGTGGCGCTCGAGCGCAGCAGCCGCTGATACTCCTCGTTTGGCATCTGGTCGATCCGCCGGCGCAGTGCCTGGCCACCGTCACGCGCGAACAACTCGCGCAGCCAGCGCCCGTACTTGACCGTGATCACCTGCCAGCCGGCCGCTTGAAACATCGATGCAATCCGGCCGGCGGCGATGTCGGGCACGATCCGATCCAGCGACTGGCGGTTGAGATCGACGATCCACAGGACCTCGCCGAGGTGCGCTACGAGCGGATCGACGAGCGTCTCCCAGACCGCGCCCTCGTCGAGCTCGGCGTCTCCGAGCAGCGCGACGTGCCGGCCGCCGCGCGGCACCTCGAAATGACCGGCCACGTACCGATGGGCCAGCGCGCTCCAGACCGTCGCCGTGGCGCCAATGCCGACGGAGCCTGTCGAGAAATCCGCCGGCACAGGATCCTTGAGCCGGCTGGGATAGCTCTGGAGCCCGCCGAACTCTCGCAACGTGGTCAGTTGCTCGGCATCGATCTGTCCCAGCAGGTATTCGAGTGCGTGGAGCACCGGCGAGGCGTGAGGCTTGACCGAGACACGGTCCGGGGCGCGCAGGTGCTCGAGCCACAGCGCGGTCATGATCGAGACGATCGACGCCGAGGACGCCTGATGCCCACCGACCTTCAGGCCCGAGGCATTCGTGCGGACCTTGTTGGCGTGATGGACGATCGAGGTCGCCAACCACAGGACGCGGTCTTGAATCGCTTCGAGCGTTTCCAACGATGGTGGGCTGTCAGCAGTTGTGGACACCAGGGGCGCAAAGTTTCTCGTGAGCACAAGCTGACCAAAGCGGACTTCGCCACATTTTTGCGTTCATACGACGAAGTTCTACGCCAAATCCGCTCCTAACGTTATGATCGCCGCGTGTTCCGATACGAGATCGATCAGGTCGATCAACAGATCCTCGAGCTCCTCGTAGCCGATGCCCGTCGTTCGGCGAGCGAGGTCGGGCGCTGCGTGAATCTGTCCCCGGCGGCCGCCAAGCGGCGGATCGACCGCCTCGAGCAGAGGGGATACATCCGCGGTTACACGGCGATCCTCGACCACGGAAAGCTAGGGGGCGAGTTGGAGGCGTTCACCGAGCTGCGGTTTGCGCCCGGCACCCAGGTCGACGACATCGACAACGCGGTCGGCGACCTACCCGAGCTCGTCGAATCGTTCACCTTGGCCGGCGATCCCGACGCGCTGGTCAGACTCCGCGTCGCCGACGTCGAACACCTGAAGCGGGTTCTCGATCGGATCCGCCGGGGCAATCGCCGCGGTGCCAAGATCATCGGCACCAAGACCCTGATCGTCCTCGGGAAGACCAAGGGCTCGGGCGGCGCATGAGCACGCGCTGACGGTGTCGATCAGCGCGCCGGTCGGGGAGGTTTGTCGGCCGGCGATCGCCCTTCAAAAGCTTCCTAACGCTTTCGTAACTCCTCGCTAAACGAACGCGCGAAGATGGGTGAAGGTGGCGCAAGCGCCCGCGGATACCCGTAATTGCGCGGCTTTGTGGCCCCACTCGCGCCTAACCGCCCGCTCCGCGCCGTCTCCTCCTGTGCCACGGGATAGCGACCCGCTGGCGATTTAGTCGTGCCGCTAGTCGACCCGTCCTTCGGCCTCGGAGACGATCTTGCCGAGGTCGATTTGCGCGAGGTCGATCTTCCGGAGTTAAAGCGCCGGACCGGGTGCGGCTGGCTGGGCTGAGGCATTGGAGGTGCGTGTGACGCCGACGCTCTAAGGGTTGCCCCACGCGTGTGATTCCTTCGACTTAGTCATCGCAGCAGAGGAGAGAGCATGGAGTCTCAGGACAACGGTTTCGTCGCTCCGACAGAGTCTGGGGATGCGTCGGGCGTTACTCGTCGTCGAGCGCTGCAAGTTGGCGCCGGGGTTGCGGGCGCCGGGTTGCTCGCGGCGTGCGGGAGCTCGGGCTCGAGCTCGAGTGCCAGCTCGGGTTCAACCACCACAGCCAGCAAAGCCCTGGTTCCGGGAGGGGTATCGGAGCTGCCCGCGGGCACGCCGAAAATGGGTGGCACGCTGACCGTGGGCGTGTTGACCGGGGGCTCGGCCGAGAACGTGTGGCCGGGCACGGCCAGCATTCTTCCCGACTGGTCGCGCCAGTACAGCCTGTACAGCTTCCTTCTGTATCCAGGGGTCCAGATGTCGCCGCTGGTCCCTGGCCTGGCCACCTCTTGGGAGCCCAACAAGGACGCCACCGTCTGGACGTTCCATCTGCGCAAGGGCGTCACCTGGCACGACGGGTCGCCCTTCACCGCCGACGACGCCGTCTACAACTTCAAGCTCTGGTCGAACGCAGCGACCAGCTACGGCGCTGCGTTCTTCACCGGCGTCATCAATCCGAAGGCCGTAAAGGCCAAGGACTCACACACGGTCGAGGTGCCCCTGCTCAAGCCCGTGGCGCAGTTCCCGACGCTCTGTGCCTGGTTCAACTTCGGGCTGGTCAAGAACGGGACGACGGCCAAGCAGGCGGCCGCCCATCCGATCGGGACCGGCGCCTTCAAGTATGAGTCGTTCACGCCGGGTCAGCAGAGCGTGTTCGTGAAGAACCCGGACTATTGGGAGGGCGGGGGAAAGCCCTACGTCGACAAGCTGGTCATCGACTCCTCCTTCACCGACTACAACTCGCTCACCAATGCGATGCTGGCCGGGAAGGTCGATCTGTATCCGGGTCCGCCGCCGCTGACCGCGAAGCAGCAGGCGGCCTCGAAGACCTGGCAGGTCCTGGTGGCGGACGTGCCCTCGCAGAACTGGATGTACAGCATGCGCGTGGACAAGGGGCCGTTCGTGGACAACCGCGTCCGCGATGCCTTCAAGCTGCTCGTCAACCGGCAGGAGGTCGTCAACGGGGCGTTCGCCGGTGTCGGCCTGCCGGCGCCCGACCTGATGGGGGTGCCCGGCGTGCCGTACTACCTGAGCAACGCGAAGCCGACGTTCGATCCCGAGAAGGCCAAGTCGCTGTTCAAGGCGGCCGGGGCGGCCGGCAGCACCTACACCTGGCCGATCGCCGACTACTTCCCCGGTGCGGTCGAGTCCGTCACGCTGCTGTCGGAGATGGCGCCGGCGGCTGGCGTCAAGGTCAACGTCCACAACGTCTCCGCCGCTACGTACTTCACGTCGGCCGGCGGCGCCTACACAAAGCCGGCCAGCACCAACGTCTGGCAGCCGGCGTGCTCGCTGATGGTCGACTACTTCTCGGCCCTGACGCCCACGGCTCCATTTCACGACACGTGGTGGTGTCACCAGGCGGGTGGCGACGGGGTGCCAAACGGGACCTCAGCGGCGAACCTCATATCAAGTGCCGTGGCCGAGCTCGACCAGTCGAAGGCGACCGATCTGTGGCATGAGTGCCAGATGCAGCAGATCAACTACGGCGGCTATGTCGTCTGGGGCAATCAGCCCTACGTGGACGCTGCCGGCAACAACATCCGCGGGCTCAAGGCCGGCGCCGGTCTGAACTTCAACAACATGCGCTTCCAGGACGGCTGGATCGATTAGTGCCGCGCGGCATATGGCGCCCGGGCGGCCCTCCGGTTCACGACCGCACCGGAGGCAGACAGCCCGGGCGCCGCTCATGCATGCGGCTCAGGGGCGGTAGGTGAAGGTCGGCGATACCCCGGTCGAAAAGGAGCGTGGAGCAGATGGCAGGTCGTTTGGAGGGAAAAGCAGCCCTGATATCGGGCGGCGCGAGAGGCCAGGGAGCCTCACATGCGGAGCTGATCGCGCGCGAGGGGGGCAAGGTCGTGATCGGCGATCTTCTCGACGACGTCGGCCATGCGACCGAGGCGAAGCTCCGCGAGGATGGCCTCGACGTCAGCTACGTGCACCTCGACGTCACCAGCAAGAGTGATTGGGCTGCCGCTGTCGAGGCCTGCCGCGAGGCGTACGGCAAGCTGAACGTGCTGGTCAACAACGCCGGCGTCAACGCTTACGCGGGGTTCGAGCATTGCAGCGAGGACGAGTGGGCGAGGACGATTGCCGTCAATCAGACCGGTGTGTTCCTGGGCACGCAAGCGGCGATCCCAGCGATGCGCGAGGCGGGCGGGGGAGCGATCGTCAACATCAGTTCGATCTACGGGCTCAACGGCGGCGCCGAGTACGTGAGCTACATCGCGACCAAGGCCGCGCTGATCGGAATGACGAAGAACGCCGCGGTCACGTACGGGCCGGACAACATCAGGGTCAACGCGATCGCACCCGGCTGCGTCGACACGAAGATGCTGCGCGACGAGATGGAAGTCTCCGACGGCGCCGACATCGAGGATCTGGTCGCGGGTCAGCCGCTCGCCCGGATCGCCGAGCCACGTGAGATCTCACACGGCGTCGTCTATCTCGTCTCAGACGAAGCCTCGTACGTCACCGGCATAACACTCGCGATCGATGGCGGCTATTCGGCGATCTAGCGGACCCGGCATCACTCGCCGTCGAGGCTGGCGCAGGACGGGTTGGCGGTGAGCTCGACCCACCCCGAGACCGCGCCGCGGCGCTTTCCGCCGGACCTTCGCCGGCGATACCGCACGATCGTGCGCGGGGAGGGCATCCGGCTGTGGGATACGGAGGGTCGGGAGTACATCGACGGCGACTCCGGAGCGATATCGGTGATCAGCGTTGGCCACGGCGTCGCGGAGGTCGCGGAGGCGATCGCCGAGCAGGCGGCGCGCGTCGCCTACGTCCAGGACATCCAGCTCCGGAACGAGGTTGCCGAGGAGCTGGCGAGCGCGTTGGCCGACTTCGCGCCGGGATCGCTGAACCGCTCGGTGTTCCTGTCGGGCGGCTCCGAAGCGGTCGAGTCGGCGGTCAAGCTGGCCCGGCAATTTCACGTCGTGCGCGGTCACGACTCCAAGCGCGTCGTGATCTCTCGCGACCGCAGCTACCACGGCGCGACGCTGTTCGCGCTGTCGCTGAGCGGGGTGCCGGCGCGGCGAGCTCCCTACCTGCCCTACATGCGCGAGGACCACATCAAGGTGGCGCCGCCGTACTGCTACCGCTGCCCGCTGGGGCTGACGTTCCCGAGCTGCAGCAATGCGTGCGCGACCGACCTCGAACGCGCGATCCTCGAGGTCGGTCCGGAGAACGTCGCCGCCTTCATCGCCGAGCCGATCGTCGCCGCGGCCGGGCCGGGCATCATCGGACAGCCGGGATACTTCGAGCGGATCCGCGAGATCTGCGATCGCTATGACGTCGTGATGATCGCCGATGAGGTCGTCACCGGGGTCGGCCGGACCGGGCGCAACTTCGGGATCGAGCACTGGGACGCACAGCCCGACATCATCGTCACCGCCAAGGGTCTCGCCGGTGGATACGTGCCGCTGGCGGCGGTGATCATGGACGACGCGATTGCCGACACGTTCGCCGAATCGCAAACGCCCTTCGTCAATGCCTTCACGAACGGCTCGCATCCCGTCGCCTGCGCGGCCGGGCTGGCGGTGCTTCGAATCATCGTCAGGGACGGGCTGGTCGAGAACGCGCGTGATCAGGGCGCGTACCTGCTCGAGCGGCTGCGCGCGCTCGCGTCCAGGCAGCCGCTGATCGGCGATATCCGCGGCAAAGGGCTGCTGGTCGGCATCGAGCTGGTTGCCGATCGCCAGTCGCGCCGGCCCCTTCCCGCCAAGCTCGGGCTGGCTCAGCAGGTACACCTCGCCGCTCAGGAGCATGGCCTGATGGTCTTTCCCGGGGCTGCCAACGACGGCGTCAGCGGCGATCAGATCTTGATCTCGCCGCCGCTGATCGTGCAGAGGCCGGACATCGACGAGATCGTCGATCGCTTCGCCCGCGCAGTGGAACAGGTGAGCGAGCTCGTCGACGCCTGACGATCTGAATTCCGGCGCCTTGACGGGCGCTCACGGCCGATCCCGGTAACAAAAAGGTCGCATTTTGCCCTATACTACGATCTAACTGAGGAGAGGTTGTTCGTTGGTCAATAGCGCGATACTGTCGGGAGTCAACGTCGGCGAGTTGGTTGCTCTCCCTCATCTGAGGCTGAAGGTGCTGGCCGGGCACGAGGGGCTTGGACGGCGGGTAGCGTCGGCGCACGTGGTCGATTTTCTGCAGCCGTGGGACTGGCTCGACCCCGACGATCTCCTGTTGACCTCGGGCTGGATGATTCCGGAGGACGCCGGTGACCAGGCCGACTTCATCGAGCGCCTTCACGACGCGGGCTTCAGTGGTCTGGTCGTCGGCGAGGATCGCCCGCCGGATCGGGTGTGCCCGCCCTTGACCGAATCGATGCTGAACGCGGCCGACCGCGTCGGATTCCCATTGCTGCAGGCGCACTACTCGCTTCCGTGGGACAACGTGTTCCAGGCTGTCGCCGCCGCCAATGAAGGCGAGGACAAGAACTCGCTGAACCACATCATGCGCGTCCACAACGAGGTGCGGTTGAGCCTGAGCGAGCGGCGGTCGAGCGCCGAGTTCATCGCCGGGCTGGCGCGGGTTCTCGGGTGCCAGGCATTCGTCGTCGACTGCGAGCTGTGGGAGCCCGTGCTGCCCGGCTGCTCGGTGCCGGACCCCGCGTGGCAGGGTGCGATCAGGCACGCGCTCGAGCTGCGCAGCAACAAGGCGCCGAGCGTGATCCATCTCGATGTGGACGGCGAGACCGGCCTGGTGACACCGGTCCCGGTCGAGACACCCGTGTTCCTGTTGGTCCTACCGAACGGCCACCACGCGCCGCGCGTCGCGGTGCTCCAGCATGTGGCGGCCGCCTGCGCGCTCGAGATGACGCGGATCGACGCCGGCTTCGAGCGTGAGCGGCGATCGGGCTCAGCGCTGCTGGCCGAGGCGCTCCAGGGCCGGCTCGACGGCAGAGTGCTCGACTCGAGCCTCAACGAGCGAGGGATCGAGCCGCCGTGCGTCTGCATCGCGATCGAGGCCTCCCAGCAGGCGGTCGACCGCCTCGAGCGGCGGTGGGCGATCAATGGGATCCCGCATCTCCTGAGCGGGATCGGGCCGACGTACGTCGGGATCCTCCAATCGAGCGATCCCGCGCTCGACCGCCTCGCTGAGGTTCTGATCTCCGACCAGTATCGAGCGGGCGTCAGCGACCCGTTCTCGGGGGCCGGCGGGCTGATCGACGCCGGCCGTCAGGCGCGTTGGGCGCTCGAGACCGTTCACCACGGAGGCTCCGGTCTCGCTCGCTACGGCAACGACGGCGACGCGCTGCTGCCGCGGACCCTGTCGGAGGCCCGGCTCGCCGCGGAGCGGATCCTCGAGCCGGTGCTGGACTACGACCGAGAGCACGGTACCGAGCTGATTCGCACGCTCCAGACCTATCTTCAGTGCGACCGCTCCCCCAAGCAGGCAGCGCAGCTCCTGTTCGTCCACAACCAGACGGTCAACTATCGGATCAGCCGAATCGAGGAGTTGACCGGCCGCTCGATGCGCTCGACCGGCGACATCAGCGAGCTGTGGTTCGGTTTGCGCGCGCTCGCCCTCAGCGACAGCTCAGAACCAGCGAGCTGAGCGGCTCAGAACCAGCGAGCTGAGCGGCTCAGATCCAACGAGCTGAGCGGCTCAGAACCAACGAGCCGAGCGGCGCCTCGGGCGAGCGCCCACTACGCGGTGTGGAGGCCGCCGTCGATCAGGAAGTCGGCGCCCGTTGCGTATGTCGCCTCGTCGGATGCGAGGTAGAGAATCATGTGCGAGATCTCGATCGGGTTCGCCATCCGCTTCATCGGCGTACGGGCGATCAGCTCGCGGTGAGTGGGGTCGGGCTCTCCGACCATCGGGGTGGCGACCGATGCCGGCGAGACGGAGTTGACGCGGATCTTTTCGTCCGCCAGGCTGAGGGCCGCGTTTCGCGTCAGGCCGATCACCGCGTGCTTGGACGTCACGTACGGAGCGGCAGCATTGGCAGCGCCGCCGCAGTGGGCCCAATCGGAGGCGATGTTGATGATCGAGCCGCCGCCGCTGGCGCGCATGCCCGGGATCACGGCCTGCATGCCGAGGAACACGCCGGTCTGGTTGACCGCGATCACCCGGTCCCAGTTGTCCAACGAGCAGTCCGCGATTCCGGAAGGTCCGTCCGTGCCCGCGATCCCGGCGTTGTTGACCAGGACGGTCACAGGCCCGAATTCCGCTTCGGAGAACTCGATCGCACTTTGCCAGTCATCCTTGCTCGAGACGTCGAGGTGGCGATAGCGCACGGCCAAGCCGTCGTCGGCGAGCTTCTGCGCCAGCTCCTCACCCTCTTCGCCGAGCACGTCGCCGAGCACTACGCGAGCACCCTCTCGCGCCAGCAACTCCCCGTGCGATGCGCCCTGTCCACGCGCGCCGCCGGTGACCAAGGCCACTTTGCCTTCTACTCGACCGCTCATGCCACACCTCTTCCGAACCGAAGCCGTTACACCAGGCGTTTGTCGTGCGCGGTCAGTGTGCCGCGAACACAGGTCTACCCTGCGCGGCGCAGTGTGCCGCGAGCGTGGGCCGTGCCGCCACTATCGCCCAGTGCAAAGTCAGACAGGTTCGCTATACCCCCCGGCCACCGCCACCGGTGACGGCTCGCGGTCAGCGAGGCTGTAGTCGACCTTCGTTGTCCACTCGGGGCGGCTGTGGGCATCCCAGTAGAGCTGCTTGAGCTGCAGCGTGGTGGTGCCTGGCCCACCGCCGCTGACAGGATTACCGTCGAGACTGCCGACCGGCATCACGCCGCCCGCCGTAGTCGTGAAGAAGATCTCCTGCGCCGATCGCAGCTCGTCGCCGCTGAGCCGTCCGATGTGGGTCGGGAGGCCCATCTCCGCTGCCAGTTCCAGCACCGTGCGTCGGGTGACCCCGAGCAGGGCGCCCTCGGCGGGCGTACGCAGGACGCCGTCGAGGATCGCAAACACGTTGTAGCCCGCACCCTCCGTCACGTTCCCGTCGGCGTCGAGGAGGATTCCCGCCTCGGCGCCGCCGTCGAGCGCCTCCCAGGCCCCGCCCGTCAGATCGCCCCACTGGAAGTTCTTGATTGTCGGGTCGAACGATCGCGGCGAGGTACGGAGCACCGAGCTGACGACGGCCCTGATGCCGCGCTCCTGCTGCTCGGGCGAGAAAACCCACAGGTAGGGGCACGCGAACAGGTACAGCCGGTTCGAGTACTTGCGTGGATCCCGACTCGCGTCAGTCGGCAGCCCCCGGGTGGCGATCATGTCGACGTAGGCACTGCGCAGCCCCGACCGCGCGACCAGCTCGAGCAGCACGTCGCGCAGCTCGTTGCCCTCCAGCGGCGGCGTTATGCGCAACCGCGAGTAACTGCGCTTGAACCGCTCCAGATGCTCGTCCAGCCGGAAGAATCGTCCCTCCCAAACGGCCGCCACGTCATACGTGACATCGGACCGCAGGAAGCCCGCCTCGACCAGCGGAATCTGCGCGCGCCCGAGCGGCACAAACTCACCATGAATCCAAGCCAAACCCTTACTAAACGGATCTTCGAACCCTTCAGCCATCAGTCGCTCCTCTACACACGTGCTCTATATCGTGAGGCCCCCGTCCACTGCCACGGTGATACCGGTTATATAAGACGCCTCGTCGGAGGCAAGGAAAAGTACGGCGTATGACATCTCGATCGGGGCCGCCACGCGTTTGATCGGCTGCTCTTGGAGGTGAGCGGTCATCGCGTCTGCCCCCCAGAAGTCGATGTCCTGCTGATACATCGGAGTGTCGACCGCCCCCGGTGCGATTGCGTTGGCGCGGATGTTGTCGGACGCGTGCGATTTGGCAACGCTGTGGGTCATCGCCACCACCGCGGCCTTGCTCGCCGTATAGGCGATGTGGGCGCCAACGCCACGAATGCCACCGAACACCGAGGAGACGTTGACGATGCTGCCGCCTCCGGCTCGCTGCATCGCCGGCACGGCGCAGCGCATCCCGTAGAACACGCCCGTCTGATTGACCGCGATCGTCCTGTTCCATTCCTCGTCTGTGCAGTCGAGCAGCGGCACGTAGTTCGGAACGCCGGCGTTGTTGACGAGGACGTTGAGTCGTCCGTATTCGCGCTGCGCCAGCTCGATCGCCGCTGTCCAATCGGCCAGGTCGGTCACGTCGAGGCGCCGATAGTGAGCTGACTGGCCGCCGCTGCGGATCCGTGCCGCAACCGTCTCGCCCTCGGCGTCGAGCACATCGCCGACCACCACGGCCGCGCCCTCGCTGGCGAGAAGCTCTGCGTGGGCGGCACCTTGGCCTCGGGCACCGCCCGTGACCAGCGCCACCTTGCCTGTCATGCGGCCCATGTACGGCCTCCGTCGAGATGATCAGTGTCGGGAGCGCACCTCGGGCCCGAAAGCCCGAGGTGCGCGACCGGTCAGGAGCTGGCGACCGCGGCTTCGGTTGCCGCCGGGCCGAGGTTGGCGACACGGGGTGCCACCTCGGTGCCCATCAGCTCGAGGCTGTGCTTGAACACCTCGGGCTTGTCGCGGTAGTCGTGAACGATCCCGACGAGGGTGCCGAACCCGCCGACCTCTTCCTGCAGGGCGGTGAGCTTCTCGACCACGGTGTCGGGCGAGCCGACGATCCAGAAGTTGTCGACCATCCACTCTGGCGTCATTTCCGAGGGCGGTACCGGTCCGATGTTCTGGGCGAGCCCGAACTCGGTGAACAGCGGCCAGTTGTGCTCTCGCCACAGCCGTCCGGTGCCGCCCTTGAGGACCGTCTCGCGGGCTTCCTGATCGCTGTCGGCGACAAAGAAATCGCGGCAGATGTGCCAGTCGACGCGATCGGCCGTGCGACCAGCGTCAGAAGCTGCCTGCGTGTAGGTCTCCCACATCGCCGACAGCGTCGGCCCCCCGAGCATCTGGCTCACGGGAATGAACCCATGGCGCCCGGCGAGCTTCATCGATCCCGAGTCCGGCTGCATCCCGACCATCGCCATCCGCGGGTGCGGGTCCTGGCGGGGCTTCAGGTGCGGTCCGTGCCATTCCTCGGTGTATTCGGGCAGATCCGCGGTCCAGTACTTGCCCTCGATCCGCCACGGGGCGGGACGCGTCCAGATTGCCGAGATGATCTCGAGCGCCTCGATCATCATCTCGTAGTTGCTGTCGCCGGTATTGAACAGCTGCGCATCAGTCGGGAACGCACCCGCAGCGATCCCCGCGATGTAACGGCCGTGGGTCATGTGGTCAAGCCACAACAACCGATGGGCCAGGCTCATCGGATTGTGATACGGAAGCAGGTGCGCAAGCGCGCCGAGCGTGATGTTCTTGGTGATCTGCGAAGCCGCCGCGATCATCAACTCCGGGGCGGGGCTCGGCTCGCGCCCAACCGTGTAGTGCTCAGCGAAGAACGCCTCCGAGAACCCGAACTCATCGGCCCACCGGACAGCCTGTAGCCCCCAGTCAATGATGTCCGAGGGAGACTGTGCACCCGTCTCATAATCCAAGCTGTACGGGATATCGAAAATACTGAACTTCACAACTCACCACCTTCTACTCGGGGCGCCAGCAACAGGGCACGATTCAGTGTCAGTAACGAGGTACGTCTAGCCAACGGCCGCGGGTGTCGGCTCACCGACATCGATCGCGGACTCGTCGATCACAACGAGCGGTTTGAGGACCTCGCCCTGCCTTCCGCCTTCGACGGCACTGTTGAAGTCGTCTAGACGGAAGCGGCGGGTGACGAGGCGCTCGTACGGGATCCGGTTCTGTGCAAGTAGCCGGATCGCCAAACTGAGATGGTCGGCGGCGTCGAGGATCCCTTGGATCTTCGCCTCTTTGGAGACGACCCGTATGAACGAGGTCTCGACAGGCTTCAGGTTGACGCCGAAGACCAGTATCCGGCCGCCCTTGCGGATGATCTCGATGGCCAGTGGGGCCTGCGTGCCGACCGTGTCGATCACAACGTCGGCCCCGAGTCCACCGGTCGCCTCGAGCACCTTTTCCTGTACATCCTCGGATGTCGGATCGATCACGATGTCCGCCCCGAGCTCGAGCGCAGCGTTGCGGCGATGCTCCGCGGGCTCGGCGACGATCACCGGGTAGGCACCGCGGGCCTTCAGAGTCATGAAGTACAGCGACCCGATCGGTCCGGCGCCGAACAGCACCAGCGATTCGCCGGGATGGATCTCGGACTTGTGCGTGCCGTTGAGCACACACCCAAGCGGCTCGGCGAGAGATGCCCGATCGAATGGCAGCTCGTCGGGGAGCTTGAACGCCCTGTCGGTGGGCACGCGGAGAAAGTCAGCCGTTCCACCATCGATGTTCTCCCCGACGATCTGCTGGTTGCCGCACAGGTTGCGGTGCCCGTTCTGGCAGTACCAGCACCGGCCGCAGTAGATGTTCGGATGTACGACGACCCGGTCGCCGGGCTTCAGGTCCGATGCCGGTCCGGCTTCCACGACTGTGCCGACGGCCTCGTGCCCGATCACGATCCCGGGCTTGTACTTGATCCGTGGCGGCACCGCGAGCGCGCCCAGGTCGCTTCCGCAGATGCCGTTGCCGGCAACTCCGATGATGACGTCATCCGGGTTGACAATGGACGGATCTGGTTTGGTCGTGACGTTGACCCGGCCGTCGCCTTCGAAGATCGCCGCGCGCATCTCTCCCCTTGTACTGTCGTGTCGGGCTAGCCGCGGAGACGCTAACCGCCGTCCGATGCCGCTGCGACTAGGTGCTGGTATAAGCGTCCAATCGCAAGCTGTACGGGCATCGAGCGAGCATCGGCCGCCGCTCGCCGACCCCCCGGCGCCGCCCTACCGCGCGATTATCCACACCCGCGAGAGGTCACCGGCAGCCAGCTGGGCACGGTCGATCCAGAAGTAAATTCGGGCAATCCCGCCGCCCCAGCTCCAGTCGAGTTCGGTGTCCCGGGAGAACTGGGCGAGCAGCTCCCAGCGGTCGGCCGCCAGCTCGGCTTCGGCGGCCGCTGGGTGCGTCAGCGCGTGACCGTCGACGCGGTGCCCGCGATCGCAGAGCTCGCAGATCAGGGGCATGTCGCCGATCGTGTCTTCGGGATAGCCGAGGACGCGGTGGGAGACCTGGGAGCTCGAGACGATTTGCTCAGTCAGGGCGGTGCCCTGATCCTGGCTCAGCCGCTCGCGGAGCAGCTCCCAGGCATCGCGCTCTTGGTCGTCGAGCTCGAGAGCGTCGATTCGCGCCGACCACACACGAGGAATCATGAGCTCGACCGCCGCGGCTCCGGAGGTTGACCTGCGCGGCAGCGACGGGCCGCTCGCGGGGGTCGAGGATGTCGCGTGAAGCACGCGGCCGGCGCCGCGGTCGGCGGGGTCCAGCCCCGGCGGCATCGAGGCCGTGTCGAAGAAGAACGCGAGGGTTCCCCGCCCCTCGAACGGAAGTCCGGTCCCGCCAAGCGCCGCGAGATCGATCTGGGCCATCAGCGTCAGCGGACGGCCCGCGAATGAGGGCCATTCCACGCCCTGCGCAAGCCGGGCTGCGCCGCCGAAGCTCACCGGTCCGTCCTCATACGGGGTCGGGGTCAGTTGCACGCTCGATCGCGTCGCGGCGATCAGCTCGTCGTGGCGAGCGCCCAGGCCGAGCTCGTCGGCTGCGGCCAACAGCTGATCCAGCGTCGCCGTCCTGGTGCTCCCCCGTGCGCGTGGGAGCAGCGGCTCGGTCACCAACGCGAGGTCGCGATCTCGCACGATCCGACCGGCCCGCGTCAGTGCGTGGCGCAGCAGCCCGCGACGGCTGCTCAGATCTTCGCTCATCACGCAACGGTATCGCGCTGCGGCCGCTGGAGAGGCCGGCGCTGGCCCATGCCGGGGCGCGTCGCCGGCCCGTGCGGGGGCGTCGCCGACCCGTGCCGGAGCGCGTCGCCGGCCCGTGCGGGAGTCCGCCTCCGGGCTGTACGTGGATATAGTGTTTCTCTGTGATTTAGCCAGGCCGCTAGTCGCGTCGCCGTTCCGGCTCGGGGACCATCTGGCACCTTGGTCGGTTTCCGCTCGCGGAGATTTTTCCTGTGATTTGCGAGCGGCGAGCAGGAAGGAAACGAAGTGGCAGGTGCAACCGCAGCCGCCGAGGTGCCGAACGTCCCGCACCCAGATCGGGGTGCCTGACATGGGTTCGTGGCGGCCGCAGATTCTCGGGCTCGGTGGCAGCACGCGGGTCGGGTCCTCGTCTGAGCAGGCGCTGCGAAACGCTCTGAAGGCCGCCGAGGATCTCGGCGCACGGATCGACATGCTGTCGGCCAGCCATCTCGAGCTTCCAACCTACGCGCCGGAGCGCGGCGTGATCAGCCCGGAAGCGGAGGCGATGCTCGAGCACGTCGCGAAGTGCGATGGCCTGATCATCTCCACGCCCGGTTTCCACGGTGGACCGTCCGGCCTGATCAAGAACGCGATCGACTACGTCGAGGAGCTGCGCCAGGACTCGCGCCCATATCTCGACGGTCGGGCTGTGGGCTGCATCGTCTGCGCGGCCGGCTGGCAGGCGACGACGACGACTTTGGTCACGATCCGTTCGACCATTCACGCGCTTCGCGGATGGCCGACGCCGTTGGGGGTGACGATCAACTCGAGCCGCCAGGATTCCTCGGCTCCCGATCCTGTGGCCGCTTCGGCGCCGCAGCTTGCACTGCTCGCCGAGCAGGTAGTCGATTTTGCTCGCTGGCGCCATGCGGCGAGTGAGGAACTCGCCGTGGTCGGCGCGGCGGCTACGCGGGAGAGATGAACATGCGGACCAGGAACTTCCGGCTTGTCGATAGCAGCATCTCGCTGGACAGCAGCATCTACGAGCTGGTTCCACGCCCATCCGAGCCCGGCGACTGGGGCGCTTTTGCGACGATCGAGGAGGCCCTCGAGGATCTCGCCGCCGGCAAGATGGTGGTCGTCGTTGACGACGAGGATCGCGAAAACGAGGGCGATCTGGTGATGGCGGCGGACTTCGTCACGCCGCAGGCGATCAACTTCATGACCCGCAAGGCGGGCGGGTGGATCTGCCTCGCTCTGACTCCGGACCGCTGCGACGAACTCGGTCTGAATCTGATGGCAGCCAAGAACGAATCGCCCTATGAGACCCCATTCACGGTCACGATCGAAGCGCGTGAAGGGGTCACGACCGGGATCAGCGTCCACGACCAAGCGCAAACGATGCGGACCGCGATCGATCCGGCCAAGGGAAAGTCCGACATCGTCACGCCCGGTCACGTCCACCCCTTGAAGGCGAGAGCCGGCGGTGTCCTCGAGCGCGCCGGACACACCGAGGCTTCGGTCGACCTCGCACGCCTGGCCGGACTGAACCCCGCAGGCGTGATCTGCGAGATCCAGAACGACGACGGATCGATGGCTCGCGCGCATGACCTGTCGGCCTACTGCCGCAGGCATCGCCTGAAGATGATCACGATCGCCGACCTGATCGCCTACCGACGGCGGAAGGACAAGCTCGTCGACCGGGTCGTGACGACGAGCCTCCCGACCCAGTTCGGGGAGTTCCAGGTGGTCGGCTATCAGTCACTCGTGGACGGCAAGCAACACGTCGCGCTGGTCAAGGGCGACGTCGCCGGGGTATCCGATGTTCTCGTTCGCGTGCATTCCGAGTGCCTGACGGGCGATGTGTTTCATTCGCTGCGGTGCGACTGCGGCGAACAGCTCGAGAGCGCGCTCGCGACGATCGAGCGCAACGGCCGCGGGGTCCTGCTGTACCTCAGTCAGGAGGGTCGGGGGATCGGTCTGCTGAACAAGCTGCGGGCGTACAAACTGCAGGAGGAGGGCTTCGACACCGTTGACGCGAATCTGAAGCTCGGGCTACCGGCGGACCTCAGGGACTACGGCATCGGCGCCCAGATCCTCGCCGACCTCGGTCTGAGCTCGATTCGCCTGCTCACCAACAACCCGAAGAAGATCCACGGACTCGAGGGCTACGGCCTCACGGTCACAGCCCAGCTGCCGATCGAGCACGTCCCCAATGAACACAACGAGGCGTACCTCCAGGCGAAGAAGAATCGCCTTGGCCACACCCTCAGCATCGACACCACCGCGCGCGCCGGCGAGGGGCGTACGGGGAGCTACGGATGACATCGGTGATCGATGGCTGAGCCGGTCGTGATTCCGGCCGCGGTGCAGGAGCTGCTCGATCAGCCGCTCGCGGCCCACATCACGACGGTCAGCCCCGCCGGTGTACCGCAGTCGAGCGTCGTCTGGTTCGAGCGGCGCGGGACCGAGCTGGTGATGTTCTCCGGAGCCGAGTCGCCGAAGGTTCGCAACCTCAGGGAAGACCCGACGATCGTCGTGATCGTCCTCGACACGGAACGGACCGTGATGCCCGGGGCGCCCGTGTTTGCGCGTCTGACCGGAACGGGCGAGGTTCGCCCGGCCGAGGAGGGCATCGAACATCGACTGGCCAAACGCTACGGCCAACCGAACGGCTACCCGAACCCACTCGGCAAGATCGTCAACATCCACATCACCGTCCGCTCGGTCTCCGGTGTGGGGCCATATCCCGGCGAGAGCTGGGTACCGGCGGACGCGCAACACTAGGGCCCGCGGACGTCCCCCGGCGCCGGCGGCGCCGGTGAGAAATACTCAGTGGGTGCCTGAGCGCGTCACGCGTCGTCTCCCGCCCGTGCAGCGACGTGAGCTGATCCTGGCCAGCGCCCTCGAGGTCATTGCCAGAAAGGGAGTGACCGAGATGACGGTCCGCGAGATCGCTTCGGCTGCCGGGGTCTCGGTCGGAACCGTCACGCACCACTTCTCCGGTATCGGTGAGATTCTGAGCGAGGTTCTCCGAGGCGTTCGTGACGATGCCCGCGACCGGGTGGCGGCCGCGCTCGTGCAGCGCGAGTCCGCGCTCGACGGACTGCAACGATTGGTTGACGTCCTGCTGGCCGACGATCTGGCCACCCGCGGCTCGTGGAGCGTCTGGCTGGCAGCGGGAGCGCGGGCTGCCCACGACACGGCGCTCGCACAGTACTTCGCCGAGCGGGGCGCAGCTTGGCAAGTTGTGATTCGCGATCTGTTGCTCGCGGGAACAGGGGCCGGCGAATTCGAGCTCGCCGACGTTGACATCACGACCACCGAGATCCTGGCGCTGATCGACGGATATGGGCTACAGACGTTCTTCGGAAACGGCCAGCCGAGCCCGGCTCAAGCGCGCGCGCAGGCCCGCGCGGCCGTGAGCGCCCGGCTCGGGTTCGTGGGCTCGTAGAGCGGGCACGGGCGCAGGGGGGCCGCGGCGAGCACACGATCACGCCGGACGGCACCAGCCCGCCGGCGACGCCGTTTGGGATGAGCCTCGTGGTCTCGCCTCGTGGTCTCGCCGTCGTGCCCCACGATCGGCGGGACGTCTCAGACGCAGACCTGCCGACGCCGAAACGTGGTCGCGATCACCAGAACCACCGCAGCGATCACGAGCTCGAGACCGACGATTGCCGCGTCGGAACCACCGATGCCGTAGAGCACACCGGTGAAGCCTGGCCCCACCACGGAGGCCATCGCCCAGATCGGGAGCAGGAACGCCATCACTGCCTCGGCCGTGACCGACGGCCCAGCCTCCCGCCGCGCGAGCGGGAAGGCGAGCCCGTTGAGGCCGCCCCGCAGCGGCGCGACGAGCATCAGCGCGACTGCCGCCGCCGCGGCCGCTCCCGTGATCGCCGCCGGTACCAGCGCGAACATCAGCAGTCCGATCAGGGCCAGCAGTGTGCTCACCCGCGTGCCGTGCACGCCGGCCAATCCGGCGACCCAGCTACCACCGACGAACAGGACCGCCGCGACCCCAAAGACCAAGCTGATCTCGGGCGCGGACAATCCACCGCGGTGTAGCTCGAGCGGAATCACGACGCCAAGACTGCTGCCGACTAGCGTGCTGACGAACAACGTCCACAGGCCGCTGCCGGCGCCCGCGCGCCAGCCCTGTCGAGCGACGCCGAACACTCCGTGCCAGCGAGCTGTCGCGGCGGGTCGCCCGCCAGCCGTCAAGATGAAGATCACCAGCGACCAGATGCTCAGCGCCGTCGCCGCAGCAAACGGTGCCACGAGCCCGAACGCGCCGGTCAGCAGCCCCGCCACCACCGGTCCCGCGGCAACACCGAACGCGGCCGCGGCCATGAACTGAGCCATCGCGAGCGCAGCCTGATGGTCGTCGAGCCGCTCGCTCACCCAGGCGGCGCCGGCCACCCACACGAGTGCCACGGCGACGCCGTCCACGGCCCTCAGCAGCGCGAGCAACGGGAACGTCGGCATCAACGGTTGCAGCACCGCAGTGGCCGACAGGACAGCCGCGCATACGGTGACTCGCCGGGGTCCAAAGCGGGTGGTGAGCGAACCCGCCGGCCAGCCGGTCACGACGATCATCAGGCTGGGCACAGCGACCATCAGCCCAACCTCAAACGAGGACATCCCGAGGCGGACGGCGAACTGTGGCAACAGCGGGCCGATGCCAAACTGAATCGCGTCCGTGACCAGAATCAGTACCGCAAGCGCTCGGACCAGTCGCTTTTCAGATGCCGGCACCCGGGCTCGTGCCGGTGCTGAGAACCGCAGTCTAATCGTACAATCGTACGACAACGATCTGCACATTCTGAGCCGTTCTGGGGAGGCTGGATCAGCGTACAGACCGATCGTTTCGGTTCATATCGAACGTTCGTTGTCTCGGCGGCGTGCAGACACGACGATGCCCAAGCCTTGCGACCGAGCTTCGTCGCTCGACAGGTGCGTTTTGGAGGAGAGAACGCCAAGCTGTCGACGCATCGATATCGAGCCAAACACCTGCTTGTTGAATCGCATCCGTCAGAACTGGCACTCAGCTCGGCCGACGATCCGGTCATCGGATCCGACACGCCCGGCCCCCGCCGAACCTCCGCCGTCAGCTCGTGGAATCGACGCGCCCGAGTACCGGGGACCCGCGCCCGAGATCGCGGGCGGCGCCTCGGAAGGCGTGGGCCTGATCTACGAGCTGCTGGATGCGCACCAGGATACGATTCGCATGGCCGCCGCACTCAGGCATCAACCGGAGTGGGGCGCCCATATCGACTACCTGCGAGCGCTGCAGCGTCAGGGACGCGCAACACTCGCCAAGATGGGGGAGCCTGGGTGAGATGAAAGCCAGGGAACGAATTTCGACACGGGCCGGACAGGCCATGGCGCGAGCATCATGATCCCAGAGCAACAGCTGCCCAGTTCCACTGGTGTGCAGCCAGGAAGCGAGCTCGAGGCAGAGATCGACGCCGTCGCGGTGCCGACCAGCCTTGCGAAGTCCCGGGGCGTACGGATCCCGGGGATGAGTCACCCCGCCGTCTCGCTGGTGGTGCGGCGGCTGTTGACCGGGCTCGTGACGTTGTTCGTGGTGTCGATCCTGATCTTCCTGGCGACTAACATCCTGCCGGGGAACGCGGCGCAGATCGTTCTGGGCCGGAATGCGACACCGCAGACGGTCGCTGCCCTGGAGCACAGGCTCGGGATCGACCACTCGCTGTTCAACCGTTACACCACCTGGCTGAGCGGCATCGTCCACGGCAATTTCGGCAACTCGTCTGTCGCCCTGGCCGAGAACCGGCCCGATCCATCGATTGGATCAACACTCGGCGATCCCCTGTACAACAGCTTCGTGTTGGCTGCGATCACGACGATCGTGCTGATACCACTGACACTGGTGCTGGGCGCGATCGCCGGCATATACGGGGGACGAAAACTCGACCACGCGATCTCGTTCCCTTCGCTCGTCTTCGGCGGCCTGCCTGAGTTCGTAACCGGGACGCTGCTGATCTTCATCTTGTTCACGAAGCTGAACCTGTTACCTCCTGTGGCGTTGGTTGCTCCTGGGGCCTCGCCGTTCTCGAACAGCAAAGCGCTGATCATGCCGGTGCTGACCCTGCTCGTGGTCGCGGTCGGTGCCGGCGTGCGTCAGGTGCGTGCCGGAATGGTCGAGGTCCTCCAGCAAGACTTCGTTCATTTTGGGCGTCTGAACGGGCTTCGCGAGCGCCGTGTCCTGTGGCGCTATGCGCTGCGCAATGCGCTTGCTCCAAGTGTGCAGATCATCGCGCAGAATCTGCAGTATCTCGTCGGTGGCATCATCATCGTCGAGAGCGTCTTCGCCTACCCGGGCATCGGCACCTATCTGGTCAATGCGGTCACGAGCCGCGACGTCACTGAGGTACAGGCCGCCGCGATGATCCTGGCGACGCTGTACATCCTGATCAACATCATCGCCGACCTGATCGTCGTGTTCCTGGTACCCAAGTTGAGGACGGCCTCGGCGTGAGCGCTGTCAGCCCAGCTGTCCCACCTGTGGCGCGGCCGCGCCGCCGCGTGCGTCTGGTTCCTGCGGTGGCCCGCAACGACTGGGGCGCCCGCATCGGTCTCGTGCTCTTGGTGCTGGTCGTGTTCATTGCGATCTTCGGAAGATTTTTCGCGCCCTACAGCCCGACGGCGCCCGTGGGTCTTCCGGGGGCCGGTCCCAGCAGTCAGTTCCTGCTGGGGACCGACTTCCTCGGGCGCGATGTGCTCAGCCGGGTGCTGTACGGGGGCCTCTCGACGTTGCTGCTCGGTGGTGCCGCGACGGTGCTGACCTATGCGATCGGGGTCTCGATCGGACTCGTGGCCGGTTACACGCGGTCGTTTGTGGATCCGGTGCTGATGCGAACGGTTGACGTCTTCCTGTCGTTCCCGGCCCTGCTCGTGATGCTGCTGTTCGTCACGGCTTTCGGCGGCTCGCGCGGTGTCCTCGTGGCCGCCTGCGTCCTGGTGCTGTTTCCCGGCGTCGCCCGCATCGTGCGGACGGCCACCCTCGAGGCGTCGACGAAGGGCTACGTCGAGGCCGCAGTGGCGCGCGGAGAGCGCATGGTCGCGGTGCTCAGACGCGAGATTCTTCCCAACATCATGGCCCCGATCATCGCCGACGTGGGCATCCGATTCAGCTGGTCGATCATCCTGATCGCCAGCGTCAACTACCTCGGACTTGGCCTGCAGCCGCCGACGTCGGACTGGGGTCTGATGGTCTCAGAAAACCGCCCGATCCTGAGCTCGAACTCGATGGCGGTAGTCGCACCCGCCGCGATTCTGGCGATCTTGATCATCGCCGTGAACCTGGTGGGCGACGCCTATGTCCGGCGGCTGGGGCGCTCGCGTGTAGAGGGGAGCTCGTCTTGACCGCGACCGAAACACCGGTTCTCGAAGCCCTCGGCGTACAGGTCGAACTCGACGACGGGTCCGCGATCATCGAGGGTGTGGATCTCAGGCTCCGCGCCGGGGAGATCCTCGGACTCGTGGGTGAGTCGGGGTCGGGCAAGACGACGATGGCACTGTCGATCTTCGGATACATGTCCCGCGGCGTGAAGCGGACCGCGGGTCACATCTCGCTGGCCGGCGAGAGCCTCGATACCGACCAGGCATCCCGGCGGGCACGCGGTCGCCTGGTCTCCTACGTGCCCCAGAACCCGGGTACGGCACTCAATCCCTCGATGCGGGTGGCGGGTTCGGTAGAGGACATCTTGCGGGCACATCGTCGCGGCGCGGAAGGATTGAGCGAGCTGCCCTACCGCCTGTTCGAGCGTGTCGGGCTGCCCGGCGACCACGAGTTCGGCCGTCGCTACCCGCATCAGCTCTCGGGCGGTCAGCAGCAGCGAGTTTGTATCGCAGGGGCGCTCGCTCCGGACCCGGTCGTGGTGGTGCTCGATGAGCCGACCACCGGCCTCGACGTCGTAACGCAGGACCGAATCCTCAAGGAACTGCTGCGACTGCGCGACGAGCAGAACGTGGCGATGCTCTACATCACCCACGATCTCGCGGTGGTCGCCCAGATCGCCACCCGTATCGCCGTGATGTACGCAGGCAACGTCGTCGAGGAGGGCCCCGCCAGCGCGATCCTGCGTCATCCGCGCCATCCGTACACAAGAGGCCTGATGGCCTCGACTCCGGACCACGTGCGACCGCGTGAGCTGGACTCGATGCCAGGCATCGCGATGGGAGTGGGGGAGCGGCCGACCGGATGCCCGTTCGCACCGCGGTGCCCGCAGCGAACCGACGAGTGTGAGGCTGAGCGCCCGGGTCTCGAGGAGACCTCGCCAGGCCATCGGACTCGGTGCATCCACTGGGAGGACACGCCGGCGGTGGAATGGCGCCCGCTGGCGAACCTCACCAACGGGGCAACGAGCGCGACCACCGTGACGAACTTGCTTGACCCGGCGACCGCCCCCGACGCCGCGAAGGCGCCCGATGCAGCGAACGCGGGCGACCCGGCGAACGCGTCCGGCGCAACAACGGCGCCCGATGCTGAGAAGGCGGGCGACCCGGCGAACGCGTCCGACGCAACAACGGCGCCCGATGCTGAGAAGGCGAGCGCGGCTCCGAAGGCGCCCGACGCTGCGAGGGCGAACGCGGCCGATGCGACGACGGCGACTGATGCCGCGAAGACGCGGGCCGTGCTCGAGGTCGAGCATCTCAAGGCCGAGTACCGCATGCGCCATGGCCACGTGGTAGCGGCGAGCGACATCTCGTTCACCGTCGAGCGCGGCGGATCCGTAGCGCTGGTGGGAGAGTCGGGCAGCGGCAAGACCACGATCGCACGCGTGATCGCCGGACTGCACCCGCTGGCGGCCGGCCAGGTTCTGCTCGACGGGGCCCCGCTGCCGGCGCTTGCCCGCTCGCGCACGCTCGAGCAACGCCGGCGGATTCAGATCATCTTCCAGAATCCCGCCGAGGCGCTCAATCCTCGTCACACCGTCGCTGAATCGATCGCGCGACCGGCCAGGATGTTGCAGCGCCTAAACAAGCAGGCGGCCGACGCCGCGGTCTCACGGCTGCTCGAATCCGTGCGCCTGCCGGCCCGCCTGGGCTCGCGCTATTCCCGCGAACTGTCGGGTGGCGAGCGTCAACGGGTCGCGATCGCCCGGGCACTCGCCGCTGGGCCCGAGATCATGGTCTGCGACGAGGTCACATCGGCGCTGGACGTGTCCGTCCAAGCCGTCGTGCTCGAGCTGATCCGCGACCTCCGGCGCGACCTCGGGGTGGCGGTGGTCTTCATCACCCACGACCTCGGTGTTGTTGCCACCGTCGCCGAACGAGTCCTGGTGCTCGAGAAGGGTCTGTTCTGCGAGCAGGGCAAAACGGCCGAGGTGCTGACATCCCCGAAGCACGCGTACACCCAGCGTCTGCTCGCGGCAGCGCCGAGCCTCAGCGCCGCGATCGACTCCTGGGAGGGGACGAACACCGCACCAACGAGCTCGCCGGCCTGACGGTGCGGTGCTGGCCGGCCGATCGGCCAGCCTGGTTGCAGCTTAGTCGTGACGTATAAAGCCTTTCGCCGATTCTAGGCGGCCCGCGCATTCAATGTATGGTCGGACGAGGCTACCTTTCGCATCATCCCATCAATACGGTGTGGCTTGAGGATGAAAGGGCGGGTGACATGAGTTCTTCGGTAGTGGGTACGTTTCCGCGTGCCGACGCCTTGTATGACCGTGCCTTGGGGCATTTGCCCGGCGGTAATTCACGGACGTCCCTGTTCGTGCGCCCTCATCCGCCGTATGCCGCGAGCGGCGCGGGGTACCGGCTGACAGACGTTGACGGTCACACTGTGATCGATCTGTTAAACAATTTCACTTCGCTGATCCACGGCCATGCGCACCCGAGGCTGGTGGCGGTCGCGACCGAAGCGATCGCAGGCGGATCGGCGTATGGGCTTCCCACCGAGCACGAGGTCGAGTTCGCGGAGCTTCTAGCCAAGCGCGTACCCGCCGCGGAGAGCTGGCGGTTCCTGAACTCCGGTACCGAGGCCGTGATGATGTCGATCCGCGCGGCGCGGGCGTTCACAGGGCGTGATCTGATCATTCGGTTCGAGCACTGCTATCACGGCACCTACGATGCCGTTGCACTCGAGCAGCGTGGCGTCGCCGAAGGGGTCGCCGGAACGGTGGTCGTGCTTCCGGTATGGGATGGCGAGGCGCTGGTCGAGACGCTCGAGGCCAACGGCGATCGAGTCGCTGCCGTCGTGCTCGACGCGATGCCGCACCACGCTGGACTGATTCCGGCACCACCAGAATTCATGCGACTGATGCGCGACGAGACGCAACGGCGCGACGTGCTGATTGTGCAGGACGAGGTGATCACCTTCCGCGTTGCGCCGGGTGGTATGCAGTCGTTTTACGACGTCAAGCCTGACATCACGGCCGTTGGGAAGATCATCGGCGGTGGGTTTCCTGTCGGGGCCATCGGCGGGCGTGCCGAAGTGATGGATGTATTCAATCCGGTCGGGACTGACCCGGTGTCACACGGCGGTACGTTCTCCGCTAATCCGGTCACGACGCGGGCTGGCCTGACGGCCATGCAGATGATGACCGAGTCGGAGTATGCACGCATAAACAGCCTAGGCGAGCGGCTGCGGTCGGGGCTGCTGGCACAGGGCTGGCGGGTGAATGGTCTCGGCTCGCTGATCAAGGTCGATATTGGTGAGACGCCGGAAACCTGGTGGCGGCTCTACGAAGACGGCGTGCTGATCTCTCCCGGCGGGCTCGCCTGCATTTCGACCCCGATGGACGAGTCGGTGGTCGACGAGGCGCTTGCATCATTCGGGCAAGCGACCGGGTGATGCATCAGAGCTGAGCGGCGGCCTCGCGAGGGCCGCGCTCAACTGGTCTCGAGTCCGCCCTCGATCGGAAGATCGATCCCGGTCACGTACAAAGACTGGTCGGATGCGAGGTAGACGACCGCGGGGGAGACGTCTTGCACCTTGCCGACCCGCGCCAGGGGAGCGCGGGTCAGTTCGCGCTCGACGTTCTTGGGGTCGCCCAGCATCGCCGTGTCGACCATGCCCGGGGAGATCGAGTTGACGCGGATCCCGTCCTTGCCCAGCGTCAGCGCGGCGTTCCGAGTGAGGCCGCGGACAGCCCACTTGCTCGCCACGTAGGCGACATGCCCGGGCGCGCCGCCATTGTGCGCCCATTGCGAGGCGACGTTGATGATCGAGCCACCGCCTTGCTCGCGCATCCCGGGGATGACCGCTCGCATCCCGTAGAAGACTCCCGTTTGATTGACCGTGATGATTCGCTCCCACTCGTCGTCGGGGCAGTCCGCGACTCCTGACGGTCCGGCGATTCCAGCGTTGTTGACCAACACGGTGGGCGCGCCGAACTGTGCAGTCGTGGCCTGCACGACCGCGCTCCACTGGGCGGGGTCGGTCACGTCGAGATGCATATAGGCAACTCGCAGACCATCGGCGCCCAGTGAGTCCGCCAGCCCTCGCCCCAGCTCATCCAGTACATCGGCAAGCATGACGCTGGCTCCGTGCCTGGCGAGGAACTCGCTGTGCGAGGCACCCTGACCGCGTGCGGCTCCGGTTACGAGCGCGACCTTGCCGGCGAGTAGTGAACCGTTCGCCTCGGCGGGGTTCACCACGTCGCGAATCCCGGATCTGAGCGCTCACTCGCCAGCCGCATCGAGGTGCCGACCGGTCGGTAGATGCTCTCGCCACCACCCTGGGTCCGCCAGCGGATTCGGTAGCGCGTGCGAGACCCTTCGCCGATCACCTCGAGAATCGTGCCGATGCGCATCGGACGGGACGCGAGCGACGTGCGCAGCTTCCAGCAATTGTCAACGGCGATCTCGTCGCCAACTTTGAACGCCATCGTTGGTCTCCCAGTATTAGGTTGGCGTTGGAGCCTCTGCGGTGAGCGCCGCGATCCGAGGCGCCACCACGGTACCGATCAACTCAAATGAGCGTCGGTAGGCCTCCGCGTGGTCACTGTAATCGTAAGTGGTGCTGACGATCGTGCCGAAGCCGCCAACATCGTTGTGAAGCTGGGCGAGCTTCTCGACGACCGTGTCGGGGGAGCCGACGATCCACATGTTGTCGGCGAGGTACTCGACGGTGACCTGCTCCTCGGGGACACCGGGGGCGACCAGGCCGATCAGGCCAAGCGTCTTCAGCAGAAGCAGATGGTGCTCGCGGTAGATCCGGCCCATCTCACCGTGGACGGCGAGCTCGCGCGCCTCCTCGTCGCTGTCAGCCACGAGGAAGTTGCGCGTGATTATCCAATCGGAGCGTTGGGGTGTGCGTCCGGCGGCCAGTGCCGCCTCGCTGTAGGTCTCCCAGTGTTGGCGCAGGGTGTCGTTGCCGAGTCCTTGACTGATGGGCACGAACCCGAACTCGCCTGCCTGCTTGAGCGTGGGCGAGGACGGCTGGGCGCCAACCATCGCGATCGGTGGGTGCGGCAGCTGCAGGGGACGCAGGTGCGGCCCCTTCCAGGTGTCGGTGAATTCCGGCATGTCAACCTTCCAGAACTCTCCGTCGTACTGAAAGGGGCCCTCGTGCGTCCAGATCTTGAGGATGATCTCCAGCGCCTCGCGAGTCATCGCGGCGTTGTTGCCGTCGGTCCTGAACAGCTGGGCGTCGGTCGGGAACGCACCGGCCGCAATGCCGGCGATGTATCGGCCGCCGGTCATGTGATCGAGCCACATCAGACGGTGGGCAAGATCGACCGGATGGTGATAGGGCAACAGGTGGGCCGCAGCGCCAAGCTTGATCTGAGTCGTTCGCTGCGACGCCGCAGCCATCATCAGATCTGGGGCCGGCGACGGCTCCCGGCCGATCGTGAAGTGCTCCGCGAAGAAGGCATGGGAGAACCCGAACTCGTCGGCCCATTGCACCACCTGCAGACCCCAGTCGATGATCTCCTTCGGCGTGCGCTCGCCGAGCTCGTAGTCGAGGCTGTACGGGACCTCAAAGACTCCGAAGTCCATCAGGGAACCTTGCGGAACGAGCTCTTGATCAGGATCTTGCCGTCGCGGACTAGGAAGTAGTCGCAGCCATGGAGATCGACCGGAGTCCCGTCGCGCGCCTCGCCCTTGAACCGCCACTCGGTGTAGACCTCGTCGCCGGCGAAGACCCGACGGATTGCCTCAAAGCTGCCCGACCGGTGCTTATCGAGAAACCCGAACAGGCCTGCGACGACCTCGTCCGGCCCGTGATAGGCGGCGATGTCGGCAACACCCGACGAAGGGTAGAAGGCGCTGTCCGGCCCAAACGCCGCCTTGGCCGCCTCCCGATCACGGCTATTGAGGGCAGCATTGAGATGCTGCAGAACCTCTTGCGCCGAACCCTCTCCGGCCGCTACTTGCTCTGTCGTTGTGCTCACTGAATGTCCTTTCTACGGTTGTGCGACGTGGTTGAGCGGCGCACGCTAGCGGCGGCCGGTCATCCCAAGCCACCGACAAACAAACTCTTCACCTCGAGGAACTCGTCGAGGCCGTCATGCGAACCCTCGCGGCCAATGCCGGACTCCTTCATACCTCCAAACGGTGCGGACTCGCTGGCGATCACCGGTGTATTCAGTCCGACGATGCCGTATTCGAGCCCCTCGGCGACCCGCCACGACCTGGCGACGTCACGCGTATACATGTAGGCGGAGAGCCCATACGGGGTGTCGTTGGCCAACGCGATCGCCTCCTCCTCGGAGCCGAATCTGATCAGTCCGGCCACGGGCGCAAACGTCTCGTCGTTGGCCATCAGGGCGTCGGGCGACACGCCCGTGATCACCGTCGGAGCGAAGAACTGTTCACCGGCCTCGTGTGGCCCGCCGCCGACCGCCACCTCGGCCCCGCGTGACACGGCGTCCTTCACGTGCTGCTGCGCCTTCGCCATTGCGGCTTCGTCGATCAGCGGCCCGATCTGGGTGCCCTCCGCGGCTCCCGGGCCGACCTTCAGGGCTGCTGTGGCAGCCGTCAGTCGCTCGACGAACTCGTCGTAAACGCCGTCCGCGACGAGAATCCGATTGGCCGCGATGCACATCTGCCCTGCGTTGCGAAACTTGGCGGCGAGGACTCCCGTAACCGCGTCGTCGAGGTTCGCGTCATCGAAGACGATGAACGGGGCGTTGCCACCGAGCTCGAGCGAGACGTTCTTGACGGTCGTGGCGCTCTGCGCCATCAGGAGCTTGCCCACCTCGGTTGAGCCCGTGAACGTGACCTTGCGTATGCGGCTGTTGGTGGTCAGTTCCAGACCGACCTTCTCGACATCGGCAGCGGCGACGGTAATCACATTCAAGACGCCGTCGGGCAGCCCTGCCTCGGCCCCGACCGCGGCCAGCGCGAGCGCCGTCAGAGGGGTCTGCTCTGCGGGCTTGAGGACGAATGTGCAACCGGCGGCGATCGCCGGGGCCGCCTTGCGGGTGATCATCGAGGCGGGGAAGTTCCATGGCGTGATCCCGGCACACACGCCGACGGGCTGCTTGAGGACAACGATCCGGCGGGTCGGGTCGGGGGACGGAATCGTCTCGCCGTGAACGCGCTTGGCCTCCTCGCCGAACCACTCGAGAAACGAGGCGGCCGAGACGATCTCGGCCCTTGCCTCGGACAGCGGCTTACCCTGCTCGGCCGTGAGCAGAGCCGCCAGGTCGGCCTCGTGCTCCAGCAGGAGGTCTGCCCAGCGCCGCAGTATCCGAGCCCGGTCGCGCGCGGTCGTCCGCTGCCATCCCGGCTGGGCAGCCGCGGCCGCGTCGATCGCGAGCCGAGCGTCGGCCACGTCCATCGCCGGCACCGCGGTCAACGATCTGCCGCTGGCCGGGTCGATGACATCGAATGTCCGGCCGCTGAGCGCCTCGCTCCAACGGCCGCCGATGAAGGCGCGCTCGCGCAGCAGCCCGGGGCCGAGGGCCGTGGGTGCCGACGGGTCGGGCGTGACGTCGCCAGGAAGGTTCGTAGCCGAGGAGCTCATTTCAAATCATCTTCCTTTGAAGGACGACGCGGCGGGTGCGAGCGCCGCCCACGAGCCACGATCGCCCCAACCGAGCATCATCAGAAGAAGGCACCTTCCGTGCTTACCTCGGCGAAGGCCCCGCCGACAGGTTGCAGGTGCCCGCCGAGTCCGTTGTCGAATGCCTGCGCCACGGACTTCACGGACCACTGCTCGACAGGAGCAATCGGCCGGATGATCATCGGATGACTCATCAGCGTGACCGCGTCGTGCTGGACGCGAACGACTTGGCCGTTGATCTTCTCCGACTCGTTGCTCAGGAGATAGACGACGACCGTGGCGTTGTCTTCCCTGGAGGCGTATGCAGTGTGGTGGGCCTCTGGGTTGAAGCCCATTTGCTCGATCATCTCGTCATGCTGGTTTGTGTACGCGTTCGGCGCGATCGCGTTGACCCGGATGTTGTGCTCCTCGAGATCCCGCGCCCACGAATAGGTGTATGTCGCGACAGCGCCCTTCGAGGCAGAGTAGGTGCCCTGGACAAGGAGCCCAACCTGGGCTCCCGAGCTGACATTCACGATCGCGCCGCCGCTTCCGGCGGCGACCATCGCGCGGGCGGCGTGGGCGGCGACAAACAGCGTGCCGATCACGTTCACGTCAAGCGTCCGACGAGCGTCTGGTTGCTCCTCGTGAATCGGACGAATGATGCCGAGGATCCCTGCGTTGTTGACGAGCCCGTCGATTCCGCCGAGCTCGCCGACGCAGCTGTCGATGATCGCCGCGGCACCGTCCCAGTCGGCGACGTCGGCGGCGAACGGGACTGCTCGACCGCCGGCCGCATTGATCCGCTCCGCAGTCGCAGCCGCCAGGCCCGCGTCGATGTCATTTACGAGCACGGCGGCGCCGGCGCCGGCGGCAGCCTCGGCGTAGGCCGCGCCGAGACCGATCCCAGCGCCGGTGACGACCACGCGGCGACCATCCAGCACGCGGTCAGGCATCCGCGGCCGTCCCGGGACCAGCGTTCGGTCGGTGAAGCGCCAAAGTCACTCCTCGTGGTCGGGTCTTAGGGCGACGGTGTCGTCGGGTCTTCGGGCGACGGACACGACAAGCTGCCGCCCGCCCGGCTACTGGTCGAAGATGCTCCGCCACTGCAACTGCCTACACAATTAGCGCTCAGCGCAAACGAAGCCCGTGACCCTGTCAGCGGCCACAGTCCGCGGGCGGCTCGGGTCGGGGTCGATAGTGCGGCGGGATGGATGGCCCGGGCGGGCGGGTCGGCGCAGACGGTCGAACTATGCCACGGCATAGATCACCCGGGTCCATTTCTTTTCTGGACTAATCGCGCGCGCCCCGCAGACCCGCGATCCTTGTGAGCGCCTGCGCTTGCTTGTTTAGCGCCTAATTGAAGCGTGTCCTCTGGCTGCCACGATCTGTGACGCAGGCCAGCCGTGCAGCGTGCAATAGAAGGGATCACGATGGATTTCGGACTTTTCGCAGGACCGTATTCGACCCCATACACAAGAGGGCAACACACCGCGCGCGAGGTCGCCCTATGGGACCTGAAGCTCGCCGGCTGGGCCGACGAGTTTGGGCTTGCGGAGATGTTCTTTGCCGAGCACTTCACGATCGGCTTTGAGCCAGGCCCGGCTCCGGATATCCAGATTGCCGCCGCCTCACGAGAGACCGAGCGGATCAAGCTCGGCACGGCGGGGAACCTGGTCCCGTACCACAACCCGATCAGTCTCGCTCACCGCTTGCTGTGGCTCGATCAGCTGCTGGGCGGACGCTTCATCGCCGGCTTCGCGCCCGGTTCGTACCCGACAGACGCGCAGATGTTCAACACCGGTGACAAGAACGCTGAGATGTTCGTAGAGGGCCTCGACATCATCGAGGCGGTGTGGATGCGGGAGCCGCCGTTCCGGATCGAAGGGAAGTACTGGACGATCGACATGCCCGCGTATGACGAGGGGTGGTGCGGCCCGCATTTGAAGCCGCTCCAGAAGCCGCGGCCCGAGGTCATCCTGACGGGTATGCAGGCCAAGTCGCCGACCTTCACGGAAGCGGGCAAGCGCGGGTACTCCGCGATGAGCCAGCAGCTCAGTGCCGAGACGCTGCGCCAGCACTGGGAGCATTACTCCGGGGTCGCCAGCGAGCACGGGCACACGCCCGATCGACGGAACTGGCGCATCCTGCGCGACTGGTTCGTGGCCGACACCGACGAGGAGGCGCGGCGATTCGCGATCGACGGGCCGATGGGCGACACCTGGAACGCTCACATCCTGCCGGCGTTCAAGAGCATCCGCGCCCGCGGAGCGCTCGCGAAGCCCTACGCGCTGGGTCAGATGATGATCGAGCCGGGGATGGACATCAGCGAGCTGACCGTCGAGTGGCTGGCCGACAACTTCTGGCTCGTCGGCTCCCCGGAGACCGTGGCCGAGAAGGCCGCCAAGCTCGACGAGGAGATCGGCGGCGCGGGGTGCTTCCTCTCGATCACCGTCGACGCGAGCGACAATCCCGAGCCCTATCGGCACAGCATCGAGCTGATGGCGACCGAGGTCATGCCGCGGCTGTCCGACGTGGGCGCTCGGGCGGCTGCGCGCGCGTAGCTGTTCAGTTGTGCAGTGGCGACCGCTCGCGCGGCCGCCACTGCTGCGCGGAGTGCCGTGAGCGCATGCGGCAAATGACACATTGACAAGCCAGTGGCAAACGAGGTTAGACATGTCGAATCGGGTTGAGGGTCGAGTCGCGATCGTCACGGGAGGCGCTCGCGGTCAGGGCGCGTCACATGGAGAGCACCTCGCGCGCGACGGCGCAAAGGTCGTCTTGACGGATGTGCTCGACTCTGACGGCGAGGCCGAGGCGGCTCGCCAGCGCGACGAGGGTCTGTCCGTTCAGTACGCGCACCTCGACGTGTCCAACACAGGCGAATGGTCTGCTCTGATCGAGCGCGTCGAGCGCGAGCACGGGAAGGTCGACGTGCTCGTCAACAACGCGGGGATCGCCCGGTACAGCGGCGTCACCGACTGCTCCGATGAAGAGTGGGACCTGACGATCGCGATCAACCAATCCGGCGTCTTCTACGGTATGCGCGCGGTGATTCCGGCGATGCAGCGTGCCGGTGGCGGGAGCATCATCAACACGTCCTCAACCTTCGGCGTTGCCGGAGCCGAAGGCTACGCGGCATATTGCGCCAGCAAGCATGCGGTCGTGGGTCTGACCAAGAGCGCGGCCATTACCTACGGCAAGGACAACATCCGGGTCAACGCGATCTGCCCCGGTACCGTCCTCACGCCGATGCTCGAGGAAGAGATCGAGGTCAACAAGGAGCTCGTCGATGAGATGATCGCGGCCCAACCGATCTCCCGTGTCGGATTGCCGAAGGACATCTCCCCGGCCGTCGTGTACCTGGCCTCCGAAGAATCCTCGTATGTCACCGGGACGTTGCTGACGGTGGACGCGGGCTATCTGGCGATGTAGGTGCTGAGAAGATGTCGGTGCCGGATGATCTGACGCGGCCGGTGTCCGGAGGGAGCTTTCGCGATCTGTGGAACCTCGACGGGAAGGCCTTCATCGTCCTCGGCGCGGGAGGCGATGGGATCGGCTTTGCCACCTCCCGGGCACTGGCGGAGCTCGGCGCGAATCTGGTCGTGGTCGACCAGGTCCCCGAGCTCGCCGACCAAGTCGCTGAGGAGGTCGGTGGCGTGGCGGTGGCAGCCGACGTCACTGCGGAGCAGGGGGTGCTGAGCGCGATCAACGGTGCCGAGGAGGCATTCGGACAGATCGACGGGGCCGTCGACATCATCGGCCGTGCGACGCGGGCGACGATCGACGATACGACTCCGGAGGTGTGGGACTTGCAGTTCGACGCGAACCTGCGCCACGCCTACCTGCTCGGGCATCTGCTCGGCCCGAGGCTTGCCAAGGCGGGCGGTGGATCGTTGACCTTCATCGCCTCCACGAACGCCTACCGAGGCTGTCACGTGACCCCGGCGTACGCGGCCGCGAAAGCAGCATTGGTGTCGTGGGTGAGATCACTGTCGAATACCTATGCGCCGTACGGTGTCAGAGCCAATGCCGTATCGCCAAGTCTGACGGTCACCCCGCGCATGCTCCGCGTGATGGGAGAACAGGCTCACGAGTTCGCGTCGCGGACCGCGATCAAGGAAGCCAACCGTCCGGCGGACATCGCAGCGGCTGTGGCTTTTCTCGCATCGCCGGCCGCTCGCACGATCACGGGCATCAATCTGGTCGTCGACGGCGGCACGATGGCACGCGATCCGTTCTACGGCGACCGGCTCGACTCGACGTTCGCCGACGACCTTTCGTGAGTCCGACAACGCTAGTGGCGCCGCCAGCGCGACACGCTGGGCGCCGGGATGGAGGGTGACGCTCGTGCAACGGTTCGAGGGCAAGACCGCAATCATCACCGGCGGTAGCGACGGGATAGGTCTCGCGATCGCGGCGAGGCTGGGCGCCGAGGGGGCAGAGGTGCTGATCACCGGGCGCCGCCAGCAACGACTCGACGAGGCCGTTGCCGAGCTCGGCGCCAAGGGCGCGACCGTTCACGCGCTGGCGGGCGATGTGAGTGCGCCCGACGCGGCCGACAGGATCGCCGAGGCGGCGATCAGCCACTGGCAGAAGATCGACATCCTCGTCAACAACGCCGGCGTCGGCAACGAGGCGCCGTTCCTGGAGCTGGATCCGGCGGTTTGGGATTACGACCTACAGGTGATGCTAACCGCTCCGTTCCGCATCTCTCAGCGCGTCGCTCGCGAGATGGCGCGCACCGGTGGCGGGGCGATACTCAACATCGCCTCGATCGATGGACACGGCGCCGACGGCGCCACGAGCTACGGCGTCGCCAAAGCCGGTCTGATTCAGCTGACCAAGAACATCGCGGTCGAGCTGGCAACTCACGGCGTGCGTTGCAACTCCGTCAGCCCTGGATACGTGCTTACACCGATGGTCGAGTCGACCGCGGGCTCGGAGCTGCTGCACCGGATGCGCACGTCGTTTGACCGTGTGCCGATCGGGAGGACGCTCAACGTCGACGAGGTCGCGGCCGCGTGCGCGTTTCTCGTCAGCGACGAGGCATCCGGTATCACCGGGATCGACGTCGCCGTCGACGGCGGGACACTCGCCGACCTATACATCCTGCCGACGCTGCTGCCGGGCGAGCGCTCCTGGCCCCAGCCCGGCGGCTGAGCACTCTCAGGACACCGGCTCCAGTTCGCCGGCAAACTGGGTGTACTGGGCGACGAAGTCGAGGCCGACCAGCTCCTGCCATGCACGCTGGAGTCGCTGAGTGATCGGTCCGGGCACTCGCGGGTCGCGCACTTTGCGCCCGTCGACCGTCGCGACTGGGCAGATGCACAGCGACGTCGCCGAGAAGAACGCCTCGTCGGCCTGAGCGAGCTGGTACGGCGTGACGGCCGTCTCGCGCACCTCGATTCCGAGTTCCCGTGCAAGCTCGATCGTGGTCGCTCTCGAGATGCCCCCGAGGATGTGACTATCGCCGGGGGTGTACAGCACCCCGTCCTGCGCCATGAACACGTTCGAGCCGATGCCCTCGGCGACGTTGCCGAACTCGTCCAGCAGGATCGTCCAGGCACTGGGGTTGGTCCGCTGGACCTCTTGCGTCGCGACGATCATGTTGAGGTAGTTGTGCGTCTTCGCGCGCGCGCTGAGGGCCCACGGGGGCGTGCGGCGAATCGACGAAAGCGCGACCGGGATGCCGTCCACGTAATAGCGAGCGCGCGCACGCAACGGAAGCGGTGTGGTTTCGACGATCACCGTCGGAACCCTCGCGTCCCCATGCGCCGGAACGCCGCGGGTCACGCGTTGGGTAACCCAGAGGTCCTCACCCTCGGGCACCGTCCGGAAATTGTTCTCGACCAGCTCGAGCGTGATGCCCTTGAGTTCGGCTTTGGTCAGCGGAGGGTCGATCGAGACGTACCGGCACGACATCCACAGGCGATCGAGGTGTTCGTCGAGCCTGAAGACCTCTCCGGCAAACGTGCGTTCGGTATCGAAGACCGCGTCACCGAAGACGAAGCCCGTATCTCGGATCGAGATCACGGCCTCGCTCTCCGGGACGAACTCGCCGTTTATCCACACGACGGCCGCGGACATACTTATCACCTCGCTGGTAGTGACGGAAATGAGACGCGCTGGCAGCCAGCGGGTGGAGAGCCGGCAAAGACCGGCGTCTGTTCTTCCCGGACCCGCATGATCGCTGGGCGCCGTGCACCGCCCCTGAGTATCCCGGCTCTGTGCGAAGCGGGTGCCTAGCCGCGCGCACAAGACGGTGCTACGGGTTAGTACATTCCGACAACGCCGCAGCGATCGGAGGGTCCGTCTGTGCAGCTGCACGACGGCGCCCGAGCGGTTTAGCCGCCCAGCTAATTTGGCAAGCCGGTCGCCTCGGATATGTTGGCTCGACGAGCAGCACAGAGTCACTGTCCAGGAGGACGCACATGTCAGGGCAGATGCGCGAGGAGGCTTCCGGCCAGTACGTGCTGGTCGGCCCGCATTCGTTTCCAAGCATGGAGTTGGAGGCGGAGGTGGCGGCGGCGGCTGGAATCCCGCTGGTGGTGAGCGCGGACGCCGAGGACCTTCGCAACAAGCTTGCCGGAGCCCGCGTGGTGCTCCTCGGAACGCGCGGCAAGGTCGACGCGGATGGCGTCGACGCGCTGCGCGCATGCGTGGCGATCGCCCGGTACGGCGTCGGCGTCGACAATGTCGATGTGGCCGCCGCGACGGCCCGCGGGATCCCTGTCGCCAACATCCCGGACGCTGCCACGGAGGAGGTCGCCACGCACACGGTTGGCATGGCCCTGGCGTTGTTGCGCGGGCTATTCGATGCCGATCGGTCGATGCGCGGTGGGGCCTGGTCGGCGGCGATGATGGGGGGCGTGCACCGTCTGTCGACCCTAACCGTCGGGATCGTCGGCGCCGGGCGGATCGGCAAGCGGACCTCAGCGATGTTCGCGGGCCTCGGCGCGCGGGTGATCGTGCATGACTCGTACGTCCAGCCGGCCGACCTGGAGACTGTGACGCTCGAGCAGCTGTTCCGCCGAGCCGACATCATCTCCCTGCACATTCCGCTGACCGAGGAGACGCGGCACCTCGTCCGCACCGAGACGATCGCGGCGATGCGCCCAGGCGCGATTCTGATCAACGTCTCGAGGGGCGCTCTCGTCGATGAGGCGGCGGTCGCTTCCGCGCTGCACGACGGCCGGCTCGGCGGTCTCGGCCTGGACGTTTTCGCGTCCGAGCCGTTGCCGCCTGACAGCCCACTGCGCGACGCCCCCCGCAGCATCCTCACGCCACATGTCGCCTGGCGCTCCGAGGAGTCGCTGGCCGCGTATCAGCAGCGGGCCTGCGAGCAGGTTGGCTTTGCGCTGCGCGGCGAGAGAATGCCCGCGGCGGTCAACCCCGAGGTCTACGACGAGTCTCCCGGCTCAGACGGCTGAGTACCCGCCGTCGACTGGAAGCACCACACCGGTCACGAAGCGCGACTCGTCCGAGGCCAGATACAGGACCGCGTAGGAGATTTCGATCGGCTCGGCCACCAGCTTGATCGCCTGCTTGGCCACGAACGGATCGAGCGTCGACAGGTCTCGGGTGTCCTCCTCGGTGAGCATCGGCGTGTTGATCAACCCCGGAGCAATCGCGTTCACGCGGATCTTGTCATCCCCGTGAGACATCGCTGCGCTCTTCGTCATCCCGATCACCGCCGCCTTGGATGCGATGTAGCTCACGAATCCGGGACCCCCGTTTAGCCCATAGACGGAGGAGATGTTGATGACGGCCCCGCCACCCGCGCGCCCCAGCGCCGGAATGCCGTGGCGCATGCCCAGGAACACACCTGTCTGGTTGACGCCGATGACCCGCTCCCATTCCTGATCGGTGCAGTCGATGACCGCGGCATGCGAGTCGACGCCGGCGTTGTTGATCAGCACGTCGAGCTGTCCATAGCGTTCCTCGGTGAAGCGGATGGCGGCATCCCAGTCGCCGGGGCGGGTCACGTCGAGATGGGTGTACGCGACATCGAGGCCCTTTCCAACCAGTTGCTCAGCCAAAGCCTGACCGGTGTCATCGGTCACGTCGGCCAGCACGACCTTGGCGCCCTCGCCGCCGAGCACCTCGGCGTGGGACGCAGCCTGACCTCGGGCGCGACCGCCGCCTGAAATCAGCGCCACCTTGTCACGCATACGTTCTGACATCCGACCTCCTCAGTTAGGGCGTGGCGTCGGCCGGTCCGATTCCCAACCGCAGGCGGGTCGGGATCCGGTGACGCGCGAACACGTCGAGCACGGTCTCGCGCTCCTTGATCAGCTCCGCCGTTGCATCGTTGACCAGCACCGTTGCCGGACGGGGAACGCCGTTGAGCTGCGTCGAGACCGTCTCGGCGTACATGCCGGCATCGAGAACGGCCAGAACATCACCACGGTGTAGCTTCGGCATCGGGTAGTCGCGGGCGATCGGCGACCCGGTGCAGAGCGAGCCGACGATCTTCACGTCCTCGCTGGGTGGGTCGGTGAGACGGCTGGCGGCAAGCACGTGGTAAGCGCTGCGCGAGGTTTCGATTCGCATCAGGTTGTTGATCGAGAAGTCGGCGTGCACCCAGGTTCGCCCAAAGTCGCGCTTGACCTCACCGACCGTCCCCAGCAGGACGGCTCCGTTGCCGGCGAGAAAGCGTCCGGGCTCGAGCCACAGCGCCGGCTTCGGTAGGCCCAGTCGATCGAACCCCGCGGCCAGCTCGCCCGTGACCGCCTCGATGTACTCCTCGATCGGCGTCGGATCGAGCCTCAGCTGTCGCGACTCCGGGTCACGCTGCCGGGGGAACCCACCACCAACGTCCAACAGCTTGGGTGCGAATCCGGTCCGCTCGAAGATCTCCTGCACGCACCGCATCAGCGAGTTTGCGAGCGTGCGGTGGAACTCGACCCCCGGCAGCAGACGGCCGAGATGGTGGTGGTATCCCTCGAGTTCGAGTCCGGGCGTTCGCCGGATTCGCTCGACGAGCTCGCACGCGTGAGCGGCGGAGAAGCCCCACTGGTTGTCCAGCGTCTTCTGCACGATCGGAGCGCCCGTGTAGTCGGAGACCTGGTCCCCCAACTCGTCCGGGATCGCTCGGACACGGAGGTTTACGCGCGCCGTCGCACCGAGCTTCTGAGCGATTTCGCCGAGGAATCCGATCTCGTCCTCGCCGTCGATGTTTACGCGCACGTTCGCCTCGACGGCATCCTGCAGAAGCTCGTAGCCTTTGTTGCTGCCGTTGAGAACGACGCGGTCTGGATCGGCGCCGCCGGCGAAGGTGGCATATAGCTCGCCCTCGCCGAAGCAGTCACCACCAGCGCCCTCTTGAGCCATCACGGCTCGGACCGCGAGGTTGTTGTTCGCCTTGATCGCGTACAGGACGTTGACCGGAGCCCATGGCCACCGCTCGACGACCGCGGCGCGGAAGCGCCGGTAGTTGTGGCGCAGCGTTCGCTCGCTGATGACGAACAGCGGCGAGCCGAATTGCTCCAGCAACGCGCCTGCGTCACATCCGTCGACACACAGGGTGCCGTCGGCGCCGGCCGAGAGATAGTCGGTTGCCGTCAGAATGCCGTCCAGCGCCGACGGGCCGGTGCTCGCGGCGGCGGGCGCGTCGGCGGTCCAATGCTGAACGACCGGACTCACCTCAGCCGGCGACTCGCGCGAACACGGCCAGGATCTCATCGACGGTGTCGTCGGTCATCGGAGTCGAGATGCAGCACAGACCGTGGAGGGCCACCAGCACGCCGCCCTCGTACAACCGCCACCACATCTCCTCCGAGAGGCCGTCGCGGATCTTCAGCAGCGAGCCGAGCCCGTTCACGGTCCAGCCCTGTTCGCGCAGGCCGTCGCGGAGACGATCACCAAGAGCATTGATCCGGGCGTATTCGGACTCGGTCATCATCTCCATCGCCGCAAGCCCGGCCCGAAGTGTCACGGGGTTCGCCGAGAAGGTACCGCCATGAAAGACCGGGTCGGCTACTGCCGGATTGAACACGTCCATCACCTCGGCGCGACCACCGACAGCGCCGACGGGGAATCCGCCGCCGATGATCTTGGCGGCGGTCGTGATGTCGGGCTTCACGTCATAGCGGGATTGCATCCCCCCGATCGCGACCCGCAGGGTGATCACCTCGTCCTGGATCATCACGATCCCGTGCTGATCGCATTGCTCGCGGACGTGCCGCATGAACTCCGAGCTCGCCGGAACCATTCCGGCCCGCCCCGGCATCGAGTCGATCAAGACGCCCGCAATCCGTTCCCCTTCGCGATCCAACGCGTCGGCGAGCGCGTCGCCGTCGCCGATCGGCAGCACGATCATGTCGCCGGCGGTCCCCCGGGTGATCCCGCGCGAATCCAGGGCGACCAGATCGTAGGTGCCGTGATAGCAGCCGTCGAACCGGACGATCAGATCGCGGCCCGTGTAAGCCCGCGCTGCGCGTATCGCGATCATCACGGCTTCGGTCCCGGAGTTGCTGAAGCGCCACCTCTCGGCCGAGGGGATCCGCTCCCCGAGCAGCTCGGCGAGTCTGATCTCATGCTCGGTCGGGAGCGAGAAGGCCGTCCCCAGCTCCATTACCTCGTTCGCGGCTGCCAGGATCTTGGGGTGGGCATGGCCGTGGAGCAACGACGTGTAGTTATTCACCAGGTCGATGACCACGTGCCCGTCAACGTCGGTGATCCGACAGCCGGCGCCGCTCGCAGCGTAGGGCGGGTGCGGTTCGACGAACAGCAGAGAACGCGTGTTGCCACCTGGTAGTCGCTGCACGGCCCGGTCATACAGCGCGTCAGCAGACGGGATCGCTGGGGTCAACGAAGAGGTCATGTGATCGACGATTCCTCCCGGATTGCGAGACGGTCAAGCGACCGTATCTGACGGAGCCTGCTGGTCAATTCGCGGCGCGACTAGAAGCCGCTGGGGCCTTTAGACGTCCGGAGTAACCGTCGTGAAACGCTCCAGGTGCTCCCGGACATCGGGCGGCGGGACGATCGGCGCAAACGTCTCGGTGTCGACGAACACGTAGGTCACGCTGAGCTCGGCCACGAGCTGCTCGTCTCTGTGCATGGTCGTCTGCAGGTCGAACGAGGTCGAACCGATTCGCGACACTGAACAACGCGCGGTCAGCTGGTCGTTCCAATGGGCGGGTGCTCGGTAGCGGCAGCTGTTCGCGGCGACCACGAAATCGATGCCGCGGTCGATCAGTGTCTGCGGGCCGCCGATCGCCTCTTTCCAGAACTCGTCCGCGACGACATCCGCATACACGTAGTAGGTCGGATTGAACACGCGGCCCTGCATGTCGCATTCGTGATACCTGACCACGAATTGATATGTCACTGAAGCGCTCAGCGCGACGGTGGCGGTGGCGGTGGGAGCATTACCTTGAACGTCGCCGCGAGATCGAGCGCGCCGTCACCCGCAGCGACCGATTGCTCGAGGTAGCTCAGCGCTTGCCTCGCGAGCACAGTCGAGGATCCCGCATGCTCCATCGTCTTGATCAGGGCACCGAGACCGTCGAGATGCACCTGAACGCTCGACAGCCTGACATCGAAGTCACCGGTTGCGAGCACCTCGACCGAGCTGATCAGGTATTCCCGCAAGGTGCTGAGCCGGTCGTCGGCGAGCGCGGCGAACTGATCGAGGGGCAGATCGACCACGCGCGCGAACGCCAGAGCCTCGAAGAAGCCGAGCATCGCGGAATGAAAGAAGCCGCTGAGACCGGCGGCGATCATGCAGGCGGCGCCGACGTCCTCGCCAACGTGCATGGTGCCGCCGCCGAGTTCGAACAGCAGTTCCTTGTGCCGCTCGAACAGCTCAGCCTCTCCTGCGTACATCAGGATTCCGTCGCTCTTGCCGATGCGGTCCGTGATCACGTTGATGTGACCGTCGAGATAGCAAGCTCCCAACGCGCTCACCTTCGCCTCGAGCGCCGTTGCATCGTCGCGGCTTCCGCTGGTCAGATTCACGATCGTTCGCCCGCCCGCGACGGAGGCGTCCGCGACCGTGTCGAGCAGCTGCCCGACGGTGTCGGCGCTGTCCACACAGATGATCGCGATCGGACTCGCGGCGATCGCCTCCTCCGCGGTATCCATGAGCGTGGCCCCGCGATCGACGACGGCGTCGGCCCGTGCCGGGGTCCGATTCCAGACGGCAACCTCGCGGCCGCGCCCGAGGAAGGTCTCAGCGATGCACTCGCCCATCATCCCGAGCCCGATGACGCTTACGTCAGCCATCTGAGACCGTTTCCGGGTTGGTGGTCGAGGCGGGATCCGGCTCGTCCGCTCTAATCGACCAGGGCTCGCGCGCGGGAGACCGAGTGGCCAGGTACCCGCCGTCGACGACGAGCACCTCGCCGGTCACGTAGGACGATGCGCGTGAGGCCAGATAGATCGCCGTCCCTGCCATCTCCAGAGGCTCGGCGATGCGTCCCATCGGAATGTCGGCAAGCGCCTCCCGCTTCGCTGCTGGGTCGTCGAGCATGTAGTCGACCATCACCGTCCGAAACGCTCCCGGCGCGATCGCGTTGACCGCTACCCGGTCCGCCGCCAGGTCCCGTGCGAGATGGCGGGTGAGGTGCATCAGCGCCGCCTTCGTCGACGTGTAGGCGTAGTGGCTGCCGCCGGACGCAAGCAGACCATCGGTCGAGCCGACGTTGATGACGCGCGCGTAGTCCTCGGGCGTTGCGGCGGCGCGCAGCGCCGGCAGCAGCAAACGGATCAGGTGTATCGGCGCCTTGACATGCAGCGCCCACATCAGATCGAGCATCGTGTCGTCGTGCTGCTCGAGCGGAGCGTGCCAGGTCATGCCGGCGTTGTTGACGAGAATGTGGAGCTGGGTCGTTCGCTCGAGCACGATGCCGGCGAGCGCCTCCACGCCGGCCGTCGAGGAGAGGTCCGCCGTCAGTGCCTCGCAGGGCCCGAGCTCGCCCAGCACCTTGGCGGTCGCTTCGCATTCGGACGTCGTCCGCGACGCGATCATCACGCGGGCGCCGGCGCGAATCAGGCCCTCGGCGATGCCGGCTCCGATTCCGCGCGCGCCGCCGGTCACGAGCGCGACCTTGCCATCGAGAGAGAACAGACTGTCGAGCATCTTCCGGTTCTCAGCGCCCATCGTCACGCCGCAGATCTCATTTGATCGCGAGCGCGTTGGCGGTCGAACCGACTCCCCGCTCCAGGTTGAGCGGCGCGCTCGTGAGGAGCATCTCGTACACCGTGTCCCGCGCGCAATCGGCCGCCAGCGTGTCGAGGTCCCACAGCTCACCGAGGGCCATCCCGAACTGACCGATCAGGACCTGATGGAGAAAACCGAACGGCTGGGCGTCCGCGCGCTCGTCGGGCGGCCATACCTCGACGGCAAACGTATCCGACCCGATCGCGCAGATCTGGCTGTTCCACAGGTACCGAGCGATCGCCTCCGTATGGTCGATGCCCGGAGCCGTCAGGTGTTGTGGCAGCGCCCGGCGAGCTCGCTCGTCGAGACCCTTGTACCAGGACGCGAAGCCCGTCCGGAGCAACAGGATGCAGCCCGGTGAGTACTCGACGCCCTGTGAGGAGCGCACCCACTCGAGGTCGTCGGGGCTGAGCGCGGTGGATTCGCCGCCGAGCGATCCGCGGCCACCCTCGCGAAACGCGCGCTCGACATCGAGCAGAACCGCTCGCCCGGCGATACCGCGCTCGGCCCAGGCGCTGATCGCATTTCGCCCGCCGGCGACCTCGTCGGCCGTGGCCCCGTTGTAGAACAGGTCCTCGCCGTAGCCGACATGCCCCAGCGAGTCCCACTGGCTCGACGCCTGGGGGAAGAAGTTATCGATCACGTCGTCGAACGACGTGGAGTGCGCGTCGGCGTAGCGAAGGAGGTGATGACGCATCGTGGCGCGCGAGGGCTCGACTGGGGGATCGAACAGATCAACGGGCGCATTCAGCGAGAAGACGGCGCCGCGGCGGACCAATCGGACGGCCTCGAGCACCCGGTCGGGCGTCAGGAGATTGAGCAGGCCAACCGCGTCGCGATCTCCGAACAGTCCCCAGCCGCTGCGACCGCCGTTGACGGCCCTCGGCAGCTCGTCGTAGTCCGGAAGCATGATCTCAGTCACTGACTCACCTCTCGTCTCCTGACCCCCGCGGGGACACTCTCTGGCGACCCCTGCGGGGACACTCGTGCCCGGCCGCGGCACGTTCAACCGTGACCCGGTATGAACGGCCTCGGCTGGTATGTGCAGCCGTCTATGACGCTCTCCGACCGCCGCCGTCGCGCCGGCTCGATGCTGCCCAGGGGCGGAGGCGGGCATGGGCGTGAGCATGTGTCCGACGACAACCGCGCTCGAGCGGTTTCGCGCCGGGGCTATTGGCGGCCGCAGAGCACTTGGGCGATGCTTCGCGAACCTCAACTTCAGCCGAAGGGAACGCCGTTGCCAACTGAAATGCCCAGCTCCCCGGGCGCCCTGCGCGATCGACGAGTGGTGGTGACCGGGGCGGGATCCGGCCTTGGCGCCGCCTATGCCGAAGCTGCCGCAGCACTCGGCGCCTCGGTGATCGTGAATGACCTCGATCCTGGACTCGCCGCCGACACGGCGACGCGCATCAGGCAAACCGGCGGCACTGCCTCGCCGTTCGCGGCCGACATTGCCGACTGGGACGGCGCGCGGGCCGCGATCGAGGGCTGCATCGACGAGTTCGGCGGAATCGATGGGCTCGTCAACAACGCCGGCATTGTCGGCAGGCTCCGCCCGATGACCGACGAGACCGAGAAAGTCGCTCGTCGCGTGGTCGACGTGAACGTCCTCGGCACGCTCTTCGCCGGGATCCACGCGGCGCGCGCGATGGTGCAAGCCGGCGTTGCCGGCGCGATCGTCAACGTGAGCTCGGGGAACCAGTGCGGCCACGCGCTGCTCAGCACCTACGGAGCCACGAAGGGCGCCGTCTCGACCCTGACATATGCCTGGGCGGCCGACCTGGCGGAGCACGGGATCCGCGTCAACGCGATCTCGCCAAATGCCCACACGGGCCAAATCGACGAGGTGATCGAGCAACTCGGCTACAACCCGGAGGACCGCGAGTATCCGCAGCGCGAGGACAACGCCGCCGTTGTCTGCTTTCTTCTGAGCGACGCGTCGAAGGAGCTAAGCGGCCAGATCGTGCGCGTCGACCGTGGTTACGTCAGCGTCATGACACATCCGCTGGTTGCCGCGCCGCGCGTTCCGATGTCAGAGTGGACGGTGGACGCGCTCGGAGCCGTGTTCAGCTCCAGTCTCGCCGGCAAGCTTCAGCCGACGGGCGTCGCGCTGGCGGAGGTCGGAACGCCCGAGGTCCTGCACTGAGGCCCGAGGGCAGCCGTTGGGGGCGCCGTCAGGCCCCCGTTTTGGTCGAGCGAAGGCGGGTTTCCGGGCCCTCTTACGGTGCCCTAACATTGTCCTAATCTCGTGCGGGCGGCCGTTTCGCGCGGCCTGTCGGGCGGGCTTGTACGCCCGCACAATCCAGAATCCAGCGTTCAGATCCAATGATGCTTTGCGCGGTACCGAGCGTGCTGAGAGGATCGCATCGACAATCCGTCTGACCGGCGACCGTTCCCGCATGCCGGATCCGGCTGCGAGGCGCATGAACGTGTCGTCGGTTGTGGACGAGTTGTCTTGGGCGGGAGACCAGAAACCAACGGAGGTACACAGGTGACCGAGATTGTGCCCGCCCCGCGCGACGGCATCACACGCCGGAATTTCGTTACGCAGGGTACTCAGGTCGGAGCCGCCGCAGTAGCCGGCGGCGTGCTGCTGTCCGCATGCGGCAGCAGCAGTAGCAGCAGTAGCTCGGCGTCAGGTAACACGACCACGATCGCGGGCCCGCACGGGCTCGCCGCGCTGCCTGGCGGGACGCCCAAGAAGGGTGGCGCGTTCACCGCCGGGGTCCTCTCGGGCGGGTCCGCGGAGTCCCTGTGGCCCGGGTTCAGCGCGATCTACGCGGACTGGCTGCGTCAGTACTCGCTGTACAACCTCCTGTTCAACGTCGGGCCTGAGATCACGCCGATCCTCCCAGGGCTCGCGCTGTCGGCCGAGTCCAACGCCGACGCGACCGTGTGGACCTTCCACCTGCGGAAGGGCGTCACGTGGCATGACGGCAAGCCGTTCACGGCCGACGATGTCGTCTACAACGTCAAGAATCAGTGGTCCAACAAGGTGCACTATTTCTACGGGAACGTCGCGGGCCTGCTCAACTTCAACGCAGCCCGTGCTCTGGACCCGCACACCGTCGAGATGACCCTGTACAAGGGCGTGGCCGAGTTCCCGGCGTTCCTGACGTGGCAGAACGCTCTGATCGTGCAAAACGGCGCCACGCAGAAGAGCTGCAACACCCACCCAATCGGCACCGGTGCGTTCAAGTTCCAGTCCTTCACCCCCGGCCAGCAGAGCATCTTCGTGGCAAACCCCGACTACTGGGAGCCGGGCCTGCCACATGTCGACAAGCTCGTCGTCAAGTCGACGTTCACTGATAACTCCTCCGCGCTCAACGCGCTGCTCGGCGGCGAGGTAAACCTGCTCCCGGAGATTCTCCCCACCCAGGCGCGGGAGCAGCTGTCGTCCAAGCAGGTGCAGATCCTTCAGGCTCCGCCGCTGGGTCAGACGTACGCCTTCTGTATGCGGGTCGACCAAGGGCAGTTTGCCGACAACCGCGTGCGACAGGCCTTCATGCTCCTCGCCAATCGGCAGGAGTTGATCAACGGGGCGTTGTCCGGCTTCGGTACGCCGCAGAACGACCTGATCGGAGCCGGCGCCAACTATTTCGCGTCCGACCTGAAGCGCACGATGGACGTGGAGAAGGCCAAGTCGCTGTTCAAGGCCGCCGGCGCGTCGGGCAGCACGTACACGTTGCCGATCGCCAACGCCTCACCGGGGATGGTGGAATCGGCGACGATTCTCGCCCAGCAGGCCGAGGCAGCCGGCGTGCACGTGAACGTGAAGCAGGGAAGCGCTGCCACCTACTACACGTACGCCGGCGGTTACACCAAGCGCCCGTTCGGTTTCGAGATCTTCCAGCCGAACGCCTCGCTGACGACGATCTTCCGCGGCACGCTCGTCAGGGGCGCCCCGTTCAACGACACCCACTGGGGTGACGGGCCGATCTCACGGACCAACGCCATCAACGCGGCAATCGGCCAGACCGATAAGAGCAAGGCCCAACAGCAGTGGCATGCCCTCCAGGTGGACCAGTTCAACCAGGGTGGCTACCTCGCCTGGGCCAATCTCCCGTTCATCGATGCCGCCGCGAACAACGTCCGCGGCCTGAAGAGCGGTGCCGCTTTCAACTACAACGGCTGGCGCCTGCAGGACGGTTGGGTCGAGTGACCCTGGACAACGCGGGGCCGCGGCGTACGCGCCGCGGCCCGTGGGCTGTCGGCTGAGGTAGTCCCCAGGTGGCTTCCGGAGAGCGCATTCCGAGGAGTGCGGACGTTGTCGTGGTCGGCTCAGGAAGCGCCGGTGCGGCCGTCGCAGGGCTGATCGCGGCGGGATCCGATGCGCGTGTCCTCCTGCTCGAGGCCGGCCCGGACTACGGGCCGCGCGATAGCGGCCGCTGGCCCGAAGACCTTCTCGATGCGGCGATTCAGCCGACGGCAACGTACGACGCCGGCACGCGAAGCTGGCGGCTGGACGCGTCGCACGACTGGAACTACATCGGCGAGGTCCGCGGGCGGTCGGTGGCGTTTTCTCGCGCCAAGGTGCTGGGGGGTTGCTCATCGCACAACGGCGGCGCGATCGTGTACGGCAGCCGGACGGATTACGACGGCTGGGCCGCGGCCGGTAACCCCGGCTGGTCGACCGACGAGCTTGCGCCGCTGTTCGCATCGGCGTGCGAGCACCTCGATGTCCGCCGCGTCGGTCTCGACGAGCTCAGTCCGTACCAGGAGTTGGCCCTCAACGCGATCGCAGCCAACGGGATTCCGGTCGCGCAGGACATCAACGACTTCGATCAGAACTGGGGCGTGGGGGCCTATCCCCTGGCGGTCACCAAGTCGGGGATTCGGGTCAGTTGCGCGTTCGGCTATGTCGATCCCGTCCGCGATCGCGCCAACTTCACGGTCGTGGGCGATGCCGAGGTGGAACGCCTCCTCCTGCGGGGAGATCGGGTCACGGGAGTCGTGGTCCGAGATGGCAGTGCGGAGGTTGTCGTGCAATCGGACCGCGTGGTCGTGTGCGGGGGCGCCTACGCAAGCCCCGGGGTACTGCTGCGATCGGGGATCGGTCCCGCCGGGCATCTGCGCGAGGTGGGTATCGACGTCCACCACGACCTCCCCGGTGTGGGTGAGAACCTTCACGATCAACCGGCATTCCCGGTCGGTTACGCGGGCACGCCGGAGCTCGTGCAGGAGATGGCGGCATTCAGGCGTGGATACTGGCCGACCCAGGAGCAGATCATCGCCAAGTACCCGTCGGAGAGCGCTGGTGCGGGCTTCGACATGCACATCTACCCGATCGGCGGTCCGCTGAGCGCGCCGCACATGCCGTTCAACCTCGGTGGGGCGGTGTTGCATCCGTTGTCGCGGGGAACGGTGCGTCTGAGCGGACCGAGCACGGCCGACGCGCTGGTGTTGGACCATGCCTACCTGACGGACCCGGAGGGCATCGATCTCCGCCGGTTGGTCGAGGTGGTGGAGCGGATTCGCGTGATCGCCAGCGAACCCCCGCTGGCGCGGATGCTGGGGGACGAGCTCCTACCGGGCGATGGTGTTTCCGGGCAGGCATTGACGGAGTTCATCGCCGCGTCGCTGGTCCACTACTACCACCCCGCCGGGAGTTGCAAGATGGGCCCGGCAAGCGACCCGAACGCGGTGGTCGGAGCAGATGGCGCTGTGCACGGGATCCAAGGTCTGTTCGTGGCCGACGCGTCGATCATGCCGACCGTGACATCGGGCAACACCCACATGCCGACGGTCGTCATCGGCGAGAAGATCGGGCGCAGCATCACCGAGCAGCTCGCCGGTTGACGCTGCGCTCGCGCCGCCGGTAACAGCTGCGACTCGGCCGCCGGTAACAGCTGCAACTCGCGCCGCCAGCCGACTCGTATGTGCTTGCACTGGTCGGGAATCCAGGACTGCGCCGGCGTACGAATGAGCGCCCGCAGCTTAGATGTGACCGCGTGGATCGCGGCCAATCACGGTGTTACGATCGCGGCTGATGCACGACGAGCAAACGATCGATGTGAGTGTCGTTGGCCTCGGCGAGATCGCCGCCTCAGCAGGCTACGGCGAGGCTCCCGTCGGCGCGCTCGTGCACGCCCTCCGGCCGGCGGTGGCGAATGTCTGAGTCTGCTCTGGACGGCAGGCGGGTGGTGGTCACCGGGGCGGGAATGGGGCTCGGTGCGGCATACGCGGAGGCGGCGGCGAATGCCGGCGCGGCCGTGATCGTCAATGATCTGGATGGCGACCGGGCGGCGCAAATCGCCGAGCGGATCAGTCACAACGGCGGACGCGCCGTTCCGTTCGCTGCCGATGTCTCGGTCTGGGCAAGCGCCGGGGCGATCGTCGAGAAATGCGTCGAGGAGTTCGGGGGGATCGACGGGCTTGTCAACAACGCCGGCATCATCGGCCGGGTACGGCCGATGCTCGAGGAGACCGAGGATGTTGCGCGCGCGCTCCTGGAGGTGAACGTGCTGGGCACGCTGTCCGTCAGTGTTCATGCCGCGCGCGCGATGGTCGCCGGCGAACGCGGCGGCGCGATCGTCAACGTCAGCTCCGGAAATCAGGCCGGCCATGCACTAGTCAGCACCTACGGCGCGACCAAGGGTGCCGTCTCGACACTGACGTATGCGTGGGCGCGCGAGCTCGCAGAGCACGGTATTCGAGTCAACGCGATCTCACCCAATGCCCACACGACGATGATCGACGACATGATCGCTCAGGTCGGCTACAACCCGGAGGAGCGCGACTACCCGGCTCCGGAGCACAACGCCGCCGTTGTCGCCTACCTGCTGAGCGACGCGTCCAAGAAGCTGAATGGACAGAACGTTCGTGTCGAGCACGGCCGCATCAACGTGATCGGCCATCCGGTGGTGGTCCAGCCGATCGTGTCCGTCGACGAATGGAGCGTCGAGGGCGTGGCCCGGGCGTTCACGGGCGAGCTCGGCGATCACCTGCAGCCGCTCGGGCTGGCGGAGGCCGAGGTCCGGCCGGTGCGCGTCATCCTCTGATCGCGTTTGTGCTCCGCGACAGTGCCGGCCAGCGGTCTTGACGAGTGGGCCAATCGCACGGCTGCCTGAGGTCGGGGACCATCTGGTGACCTTGCCAACGCAGACCGCAGATTCGTCACGTCCTGCGCCTGCAGTCGGTGGGGCTCCAGGCAAGGACCCCGTGAGCATGCCGATACCAACGACCGATGCGCTGCAACGCCTGGGCCTGACCGGCAGCGGGCCGTTGGCGGCAAGACACGTGCGGATGACCGAGGCCGAGGCCGCCTCGGTCGTAATGCGATGGTGGGGGGTGGGCGGACGGCCGACCCGGTTCGCGGCCGAGAAGGATGACACGTTCAGGATCGACGGCGCGGACGGCCGCTCGTTCGTGGCCAAGATTGCCGGCCCGAGCGAGAGCCTCGATGATCTCGATTTCGAGACGCAGCTGATCCAGCACGTCGGCGCGTCGCGCTGCGGAGTGCCGGTCCCAGCCGTGCTGCCGGCGACGGATGGCCGCGTGATCGTCGAGCTCGAGGACGAGGCCGGCCAAGCGCGGCTTGCTCGCCTGTTGACGCTGATTCCGGGCGCCTCGCTCGACGGCACCGAGACGACGACGATCGAACGAGAGCGCATTGGTGAGGCGCTGGCCCGGCTCAGACGAGGGACCGCCGACTTCCGCCATCCCGGCGATGGGCGGGTGTGCGCTTGGGACGTCGCGCACCTGCCGGATCTGCATCCGCTGCTCGGCGCCGTCGACGACGCCGAGCACAGAGCGCTGCTCGAGCAGGCGCTGGCGCAGTTCGCCGAGGTCGTGGAACCGCGTCTGCCGGGCCTCAGGACCCAGATGCTGCACAACGACTTCAGCAGGTCCAACATCCTCGTCGACCACGATCAAGCCGCGTTCGTCACCGGTGTCGTCGACTTCGGTGATGCCGTCCACACAGCGATCGCGATCGACGTCTCGACGGCCTTGCTCAACCAGCTGCCCAGGACCGTCGGCGAAGATCCTGAGGCGGACCTGTTCGCCGACGGGCGCGACCTACTGCGAGGCTACCTGCGGCACGAGGATCTGACCGAAGTGGAGCTGGCGCTCCTGCCCCATCTCGTCCGGGGTCGGGTGATCGGCCGGGCGCTGATCACGCTCTACCGCGCGGCCCTGATCCCGGAGAACGCGACGTACATACTTCGCAACACCGATCAGGGCTGGCCGCAGCTACGCTGGTTTGCAGCGCGCAGTCCTGACGCGCTGTCGGAGACATTTCTGTGAGGATCGTGGCGAAGCGGATCGGCGGCGGGAGATAGCGTGACCGAGGTCAAGGTGCGGGGCAAGATGAACAACGCGTTCGATCCCGATGCGGCAGTCGATCTTGCTCCAGCCACATCGGAGATGGTGAAACGCAGAGCGCGGTTGCTCGGGCCGGCGTATCGGCTGTTCTACGAGAATCCGGTGCAAATCGTCCGCGGCGAGGGCTGCCGGGTCTGGGATGCGGACGGGCTCGAGTATCTCGATGCGTACAACAACGTCGTCTCGGTCGGGCACGCAAACGCGCGAGTCGTGGACGCTGTGCATCAACAGATGCGGACGCTGTGCACGCATACCAGATACCTCCACGACGGGATCCTGAGCTATGCCGAGCAACTGCTCGACACGTTTTCGGACCCGCTGAGCGACGGACACGTGATGTTGACGTGCACTGGCTCCGAGGCCAACGACCTGGCCCTGCGGATGGCCAAGTACCACACCGGGCGAACCGGCATCATCGTCACGGCCGAGGCCTATCACGGCAATTCGACTCAAACTGCCGCGATCTCGCCGTCGCTCGGGGAGAACTCTCCGCTCGACCCCTGGGTCAGACGTGTTCCCGCCCCGGACCCGTACGGGCTCGATCCAGGATCGCTGCCGGCCTGGTTTGCCGACCAGGTGCGAGTTCAGATCGAAAATCTGGAGCGGCATGGGAGTGGTCTGGCAGCTTTCATCGTCGACTCGCTGTTCACCTCCGACGGCGTGTTCGCCGACCCGGATTCGCTGCTCGGGCCGACTGTCGAGGTTGTGCACGAGGCGGGTGGGCTGCTGATCGCCGACGAGGTGCAGTGTGGCTTCGCGCGCACGGGCGAGCAGATGTGGGGCTATCAGCGCCACCGCGTGCGGCCGGACATCGTGACGCTCGGTAAACCGATGGGTAATGGATATCCGGTCGCCGGCCTCGTTGCCACACACGATGTACTGGCCGCATTCGGGCATGACGTGCGCTACTTCAACACCTTTGGCGGAAACACGGTGGCGGTGGCCGCGGCCCAGGCCACGCTCGACGTGATCAGAGACGATCGACTGCTCGACAACGCCAACCGCGTCGGTGCGATCCTTCGCGAGGGCCTGGGCGCGCTGCGCTCCCGCCACGACCACGTGGGCGATGTCCGCGGAGTCGGCCTCTACTGGGGTGTCGAGATCAGCAGTCCCGGTGATCGAACCCAACCAGATGGTGCGATGGCGGCGGCGGTCGTCAACGCGCTGCGCGATCGGCGGGTTCTGGTCTCCGCCACGGGCCCCTCCGGGAACGTGCTCAAGATCCGCCCGCCGCTGGTGTTCGGGGCTGCGGACGCCGACCGGCTCCTGACGGAGCTCGACGCGGCACTGGATTCGGCAAGCGCTTAGCTACGACGGTGACGTGACCGCGGGCCGCGGCGCGAGGTAGCCGGCGTCGAACACGCGAGGCTCGCCGTAGACGACCCAGTCCGCGAGGATCCGACCCAGCGTTTGGCCTGGAGCGATGCCCGTGCCGCCCAGGCCCCCTCCCACCAGGACATCGGGATTGTCCGGATGCGGCCCGGCCACGAGCTGTCCGTCCGGGCTGTGTGGATATATCCCGGCCCAGCCTCCACGGTAGGTCATGTCGTGTAGGCCCGGGAACGCCTCGGCCAGCCGCTGAACCATGAGCTCCGCGCGGTCCTGGATCACTCCGCCGTAGCAATCGTCCGGGCCCTCGACGTGATCCTTGCCCTGGATCTCGTTCGAGTGCTCGCCGGCCACGAGCTGACGCTCCCCTTCCTGACGGAAGTACAGGCCCGGGGCTATCTGACCGGGCATGTTGTCTATCACGAACGGCACCGTGTAGGTCACAGAATCCGGAAGGTTGAAGATGTAGACCTCGTGACGCTCGTTGACGACCCCAATCGGCGCGTCCAGAAGCCGCCCTATCTCCTCCGCCCAAGCGCCGGCGCAATTGATCATCAGATCCGCGGGAACGTCTCCTCGCTCGGTGGTGAGCGTGTATTTTGCGGAACCGCCCCGCCGTACTGCGCACAGCCTGGTCTGCGCCAACAGTCGTGCACCACCTGCGACCGCCATATCAGCGAGCGTCCCGCACAGCTCGGTGCCATCGAGATATCCCTCGCTCGGGCTATAGAGTGCACTGTCCAGCCCGGTGGCCTTGAAGTCCGGCACCATACCGGCGAATTCTTCGGCACTGATGACGCGCGCCGCGTCGAACCCGAACTCGCGTTGCACCTCGACGGAGCGATGGAAGAGGTCCGTCGTCTCACGATCCCACGAGGTCCTGACGAACCCGATCCGCCGGAGGTTGAGGCCGTGGTCGCGGGCGAGCTGATCCAGCCGCCGAACTCCCCACGCTCGCAATTCCACGCCGCGACGGTCAGGGTATTGAGTCGTGTACACGCCGGCCGACAGTCCTGTCGAGCCGCTGCCAGGGTGTCGTCGGTCGATCACCGTGACGTCCAGATCGTCACGCCCTGACAGCTCGGCGGCACAGCTCAGGCCGAGCACCCCTGCGCCGATCACCACTACCCGGCGCTTCACGATCGTGGCCTGTCGCGCATCAGCGCAACGTACTCCCGCGGCGCCCGCAACACAAGCGTATAGCCGGCTGATCGCACTTTGCACCGAGGCACAGTCGCGGCCTCACAGGTCGGCGGGCAAACTGGATTGAAGGGCTGTGGTATGACGGCCACAAGCCCCTGCTGGTCAGGCTCGATTCGAGCCTGCATGACCCATGGACCAAGGAGCGCCGTAGATGACATCCGTTTCGTATCGGGCGATGGCAGACATGACCAAGGAAGATACGGAGCTGGTCGTCGCGGACCTCGACGAGGACGTGCAGCAGTTGCCTGACCGGCTCCTGGATGCAGTCCGCCAGCTGCGCGATTTCCAGGGCCCGCTGCTCGTCACCAGATACGAGCACTCGATGCAGTCGGCAACGCACGCGTATCAGGCCGGTGAAGACGAGGAGTATGTGGTCGCGGCTCTGATCCACGACATCGGTGATGCGCTCGCTCCCTACTCGCACGGTGAGTACGTGGCGGCGATCATGAAGCCCTACATCAGCGAGCGCGTTTGCTGGATCGTGCAGCGCCATCCGCTGTTCCAGGCCTACTACTACGCGCACCACCTCGGGGGCGATCGAGACGCCCGCGACCGGTACCGCGACCATCCGTGGTACGACGACTGCGTCAAGTTCTGCAGCGACTACGACCAGAACTGCTTCGATCCTGACTTCGAGTCACTGCCGCTCGAGTTCTTCGAGCCGATGGTGAGGCGAGTCTTCGAGAAGCCCCGCTACGCGGCTGACGACATGTCTGTCTTGTTCGAGCACGCCTGATCCTCGGCCCGGTTTGCCGCCGGCGAGCGTCACCGCTCGCGCGGACGCCGCCGGCGCCGGGTCACGTCTGGTCCGAGCTCGCCCCCGGATCGCCCCAGGTGTGCCAGTGCGTGATCTCGACGATCGCAGTGATCGGGGTCACGTCGCGACGCGTGCGCGGCGTCCCGACGTAGCGCTGCGAGAGTCGGTCAAGATCCACGAGGTCGGGATCCTCGCGCAGTTCGACCACGCGTCCGCGCAGCGAGACGTGGTTGTACCAGGACTCGCCGAGGATCGTGAGCGAGATCCGCGGCTCGTGTCGGATGTTGTGGATCCGACGCTCCTTCAGGTTCATGCTGAGCATGATCCTGCCGTCATCCCAGTCGTACCAGGTCGCGGCGGTGACGGGCGCCCCGTCCGAGCGCACGGTCCCAACGATCGCGGGTCGCGCCTGCCTGACAAAGCGCTCGAGCTCAGGCGGTAGGGGAGCTTTCGGCATCAACCGTGATCCTGCAGCGCCGTCGCGCTGCTGACAATCCGGCGATCAGCACAATCTGGTGCCGAGTAGTTGTCTCCAAGCTCAGTTTGTCGCGCCTGAGCCGGTGCCTGGACCCTCAGCGCCGACCGCCGATCGTGGGCGGGCCCACCGCCAGCGCTTCGCCGCACGCGAACGTTGCCCCGGTGTGTTCGCGGACCCAGTCGGTCGTGAAGCCGTCTGCGACCTCGATCAGCACCAACTCCGAGCTTTGCAGCTCAAACGTCGCCGCCTCGGTGACGACGAGATCGACTCGCCGCTCGGCGCTGACGGGATATGAGCATCGGGCCACGATCTTGGGATCGCCCGTCCTGGTGCAGTGCGTCGAGGCGACGATCACCCTGCGAGCACCGGCGAGGAGATCCATCGCTCCGCCGACGCCGAGGATCGGCTTGCCCGGTATCGACCAGTTGGCGATCTGTCCAAGCTGGTCTACCTGGAGCGCGCCGAGCACCGCGGTCGTGACGTGCCCGCCGCGGATCAGCGCGAACGACGCGCTGGATGAGAAGTACGAGGCGCCCGGAAGCACCGTGATCGGTGACTTGCTCGCGTTGATCAGGTTCGGGTCGACCTTGTCCGGCTCCGGGGCGGGCCCAACTCCGAGCACGCCGTTCTCGGACTCGAGGTACACACCACACCCCGGCGGCAGGTAGTCGGCGACCAGGGTGGGGACCCCGATCCCGAGGTTGACCACCTCACCCGGCGCCAGGTGGGTCGCGACGCGCTCCGCGATCACACGCTGCAGATCGCTCATCACGCCCGACCCGGGCAGACGAGGTGATCGATGACGATGTGCGGCGTCACGATCGTCTCGGGGTCGAGCTCGCCGACGGCGACGATCTCGTCGACCTCGGCGATCACCCGGTCGGCGGCCGTCGCCATGTCCGGGTTGAAGTTGCGGGCCGACTTCTCATAGACGAGGTTGCCGTACGCGTCCGCGCGCTTGGCCCTGATCAGGGCGACGTCGGCGTGCAGTGCCCGGCACAGTAGATACCGGATCCCGTCGAACTCGCGCACCTCGCCGCCGTCTGCGATCCCGGTGCCGACACCCGTGCGAACGTAGAAAGCCGCGATCCCGGCGCCGCCGGCGCGGATCGCCTCGGACATCGTTCCCTGCGGCAGGAGCTGTATCTCGAGCGTCCCGGCCTGGTACGCGGCGACGACGTCGGGATTCGACGTGAAGAACGACCCGATGGCCTTGCGCACGCGTCCCTCGCGCAGCAGTCGGCCGAGGCCCTTACCGGGCTCGCCGAGGTTGTTCGAGATGACCGTCAGCTCGGTCGCGTCCGGATTGTCGAGCAATGCCTCGACGACGTTGAGGGGCTTGCCGACGAGCCCGAACCCGCCAACCATGATCGTCGCGCCGCGAGGGACGTGCGCTGCGGCCTCCCGCGCGGAGATCAGCTTGTCCGAGGTCGCCGAGCTCGCCACGGGGGCATCAAGCTGCGACACGCACCAAGCATCGCGGCGGGGACCGCGACAGACGACTAGCTCAGAGCAAAAGTAACGGCGCCGACGCTGTGCTGGCCTATAGGCCAGCCGAGAGGGTATCCGAGGTCGAGAACACCGCTGGGCGTGCGGCCTCCCATCGCCGGCGCAGCGCCGTGTACCGGGTATGGGAGTCGTGATCCGGCGCCACGACCGTGGCCGGCTGTGTGAGCGCGGCGACGCCGTCCTCGACCCGTGCGAACGTCCCGCTCGCGATGCCGGCGAGGATCGCCGCGCCGACGGCGGGCGCCTCAGGAACTGCGGCGACACGGAGCGGCCTACCGATCACGTCAGCCTTGATCTGATTCCACAGCGAGCTGCGTGCCTCGCCGTCGGAGATCGTGATCGAGCTGACGCCCGGTCCATCACGCTCGATGATCTCGAGCAAAGGCGGGTACTGATACGCGATCCCCTCGATGATCGCGCGAACGAGGTGGGCCTGGGTGTGGTGAGGCTCGATCCCGAGAAACGCGGCGCGGACCCGATCGTCCTCGTAGGGGACGGTGCCACCCTCGATATAGGGGTAGAACAACAGCCCATCGGCACCCGGCGCCACGCCGGCTGCTGCCGCGACAAGGTCTCCGGAAGATGACCGGACCGGCCCCTCGCCGGCGATCGCCTCGCGGAACCAGCGAAGTGACGCGCCGGTGCCCATCGCGACCATCTCGCGCAGATAGCGGTCGGGCACCACGTGCGGCAGCACGCCGAGCGGGGTGTCGGTGCTCACCGCCGGGTCGGCGGCTACCACGCGCCAGCTCGTCGACGAGCTTGCTCCGATGCTCAGCTCGCCCGGCTCGGTGACGCCGCAGCCCAGCACCGCGCTTGGATCGTCGCCGCCCCCGCTCGCCAGCACGGTTCCGGCCGCCAGCCCGATGATCGACGCTCGTCCATCGAGTACAGCCCGGAGCTGCCACGGGTCGTATCGCACCTCGGGGAGGATCTCGCGCGGTACCCCGGCGGCGGCACACAGCTGATCTGACCAATCCCCGCTGCGCCAGTCGTTGAGCAAGCTCCGGGTCGGCGTCGTGCGGTCGGTCGCGACCGTTCCCGTGAGCCGGTAGGTGACGAAGTCCTTGGGGCTGAGTGCGGCGACCGCGCGTGCGAACAGCTCGGGCCGATGAGCTGCCGTCCAGACGAGGTTCGGCAGCACGAGCCCGGGCGTCGCCGGCGTCCCGCTGACGTCGTGCAGGCGAGTGCGGCCGATTCGATCGAACAGCTGCCGCACACCGTCCGGGTCGCGGCGATCTGACCAGTGAATGCTTGGGCCGAGTACCGAACCGGCCTGGTCGATCAGCGCGACGACGTCTCGCTGCCCGACGATGCAGGCGCCCGAAACCTGCGCGGCCGTGATCCCGCCCCTGTCCAGCAGCTCCCCGACGGCCGCGGCCGCGGCGGCGACCCAATCCTCGGGATCGTTCTCGGCCCAGCCGGGATGCGGGCGGTGCATCGCGTAGGCGTGCTCCGCAACCGCGATTGTCCCGGCGTCGGCGCTCGCGAGCACCGCCTTCAGAGCGGAGCTACCGAGATCGAGCCCGACCAGCCATGGCGTCACGCCGTCGCGTGGACGTCCGCCACCGCCGGCCATTGCTCCTGCCACCAGCGCGCGATCCAGGCGACATCGTCGGGCGTCAGCTCGGGCACGGGCACACCCTGTGCGCGCGCGTCGAGATAGACCTTTGCCGCTCCCTCGGTTACCGAGGCCGTGAAGAAGGCGTGCGCAAGATCCGCACCGATGCTCAGCAGCCCGTGGTGGCGCATGAAGCAGGAACCTCGATCTCGCAGTGCCTCCGCGGTGTAGTCGGCGACCTCCGGTGTGGTCGGGCGCGAGTACGGGGCGCAACGGACCTCGCCTCCGGTCGCCTCGACCATCCCGGTGAGGATCGGCGGCAGGTCCCAGCCGAGCACGGCCATCGTCATCGCGGCCGGCGAGTGCGTGTGGATGATCGCTCCGACTTCCGGCCGGCGCGCATACACAAGCGTGTGGAGCGGCAGCTCGCTCGTCGGCTCCCGGCGGCCGTCGACCAGATCGCCGCCGGTCGTGACGATGCAAATGTCCTCGGGCTCGAGCGAGTCGTACGCCATCGACGTCGGTGTCATCGCGATCAGCTCCGGCTCCTGCGCGATGCGGGTCGACACATTGCCGGCGGTCGAATAGACGAGATGCTCGGCCTGGACGCGATGGCAATACGTGATGACCTCGTGGCGAGCTCGGCTGCGGGCGTCAGTCATGGGTTCTTCTCCTTCGGTTGAGGCGGTCTGGAAAACGAAGATCGATGGTGAGGTTCACGCCAGCACCACCTCGATACCGAGGTCGCGCAACGCGGCGATTTCGTCGGGGTCGGCAGCGGTGTCGGTGATCAACGCGTCGATCGCGTCGGCGGGGGCGATCGGCATGAAGCCATGGCGGCCGATCTTGCTCGAGTCTGCGACGGCGATCACGCGCCGGGCGCGCGACAGCATCGTCGTCCCGACCTCGGCCACGAGCTGATGAGGTGTCGTCAGCCCCCGTTGCACGCTGAGGCCGTCGCAGCCGACGACGGCGATGTCAGCGTTTAGCTCCTGCAGCGAGCGCACTGTCTGCGGCCCGACGAACGCCATGTAGTCCGGGAGGTACACGCCACCTAGCAGCACGAGGTGGACACTGTCCCAGCGGCTGCACTCGTCGAGGACCGGCACCGAGTTGGTGACGACCGTCATCGTCGAGCGCAGCGCTCGCGGCAGCGCGAGGGCAGAGGCTGCGACCGTCGTTCCCGAGTAGAAGAACACGACGCTGTTGGGCGCGAGCATCGCCGCCACTGCTTGCGCGATTCGCCGCTTCTCGCGGTCGTGACCGCGCGCCTCGCTCACAGAGGACCAGCCGGCCCGTGGCCCGCGGCGCGAGACGGCGCCGCCGCGGACCCTGCTGAGAAGCCCACCCTCCTCGAGCTTCGCCAGGTCCCGGCGCACCGACATCGGCGTGATCTCAAAGCGATCTGACAGCTCGGTGATCGACACGTAGTCCTGGGTCTCGAGGACAGCGAGCAGCATCTGTCGCCGCGCGCGCGGATCGATCCTCCTCGAACTGTCGCCCGACTGATCCGCTACATGCATGTTTCGAACACTCGATGTTTCAAATCAAACAGATATCGAACAATATCGGAACAGGCCCGCCGGCCTGCAGTCCGCGCGGCTTCGCGGCTAGAGCCGTGCGTCGCGGTCCGCGAGGAGCGGCAGGACGTCTCGTGCGAACGACCGGACCTGCTCCATTCCCGAGTCGACCGGCGGTCGAAGGACGACGCTTCCGGCACCCGCGCGAGCGAGGCCACGGACGGCATCGGCGGCTTGCAGCGGAGGGCCCGCGACCGCCATCTCCGCGAGCCAGTCATCCGACGGCGGACCGGCCGGAACGTGGCGCGCCAATTCCGGGTAGCGCTTGATTGCCAGCCAGCGATCGAGCTCGGGGCGCAACGCCGCACGAGCTCGAGCCAGATCGTCGTCGACCATGAGCCACGCGTACGCGACGATCCGCGTGGCCGGGTCGTGGTCGGCCGCTATCGAGCGCGCCCAGCGCACGCCGGCCGGCGTCGCGCCCTGCGGCAGAAGGATTCCGTCGGCCAGCTGACCAGCGAGCTCGAGGCCTCGGCGTCCCGCCGTGCCGATCAGCAGCTCGGGCGGAACGGCCGGCGGAAGGTGCAACTTGACGTTCTGCAAGTTCACGAACTCTCCGCTCCTCGAGACCGTATGGCCCGCCAGCAGCTCGCGGACCGCCAGCACGACCTCGGCGAGAGCGCCGAAGCGATCGCTTGGGCGCGCATCGATCTGACGCATCCAGCTTTCGACCCCGTGACCGAAGGCGACGGTCAGGCGGCCTGGGTACAAGCGCGCCAACCCCGCCAGCTCCATCGCTGCGATCGCCGGATTGCGCACCATCGTCGGCAGCAGCCCGATCCCGACCTTGAGACGGTCGGTCGCGCCGAGCGCCACCGAGGCCAGGGTCAGCCCCCCGGCGAAGAAGCAGTCCTCGACGACCCACAGGGCGTCGAACCCGAGTTCCTCCGTCTCAGAGGCGATCTGCGGCAACTCTTCCGGCGCCCACTCGGGCCGAAAGGTGACGCCGACCTCAAAGCCCACGGCCTTCTCAGGCTTGGTGCGATGAGGCGTCCGGGATCCCGTCCCAGAATCCTCGTACGGCGCCTACGAACTCGACCGGGTCCTCTTGGAATGGCTGGTGCCCTCGCGCCGTCATCACGTACAAGCGGCTGTCGGGAATCAGATCGACCAGCTCCTCCGCCAGGCGCAGTGGGCAGATTCGGTCCTCGCCGCCGACGAGAACCAGCGTCGGGCAGCGCAGGCTCCCGAGCCGGTCCGCCGCATCGTGGGCGATTGCGGCCTCGGCGGTCTCGGCAAAGATCTCGGGGCTCTGTGGAGGGCTCGTCGAGCTCTCCATCAGTGTGATCAGGCGATCGACGGTGCCGTCGGCATGCGCTTTGCCGCTGTACGCCCACAGGCAAATAGCCTGCGTGCGCTCTGGATCATCGAGCAACACGCCCAGTCGCGACATGTGGCGCAACAGCCGGCTGAGATGCTCGTCGGGGCGCGCCCACGTCCCGGCCAGGACCAGCGAGGCGACCCGGGACGGGTCTGCCAGCGCAACCTCCTGAGCGATCGCCCCGCCCATCGATGAGCCGATCAGATGCGCACGGGCCACACCCTTTGCGTCCATCAGCGCGAGCGTGTCCTGTGCAAAGGCGCGGACTGACAGCTGGTCGGTGCCGCGCGAGGAGCGTCCCACGCCCCTGTTGTCGAACATCGTCAGCCGGTGGCGGTCAGCCAGCGGAGGGGCGACGTCGGCCCAGATCTCATGTGTATCTCCCAAGCCCGAGATCAGCACTACGTCGGGACCGTCCCCGAGCTGACCCACCCACAACTGACCGCCGGAGATCTCGACGTGGTCGAAGCTCGGTGCAAGCGGCTCGGAGGCCATCGGCTGCGCAGCGTATCGAGCGAGCACCAGATCGCTGTTGGATCAGGATATATCCGGGGGCCACGCGTCTATACGGGGCGGTCGTTGTCGGGCCGCAATCGAGGCCAGACGATGGAAGTTCCGTCGGCACGACAGGTTGACCAATGCGCCGAGCGGCAACCGATGTGAATGTCGAACGAAGGAGGCACGAGAGATGCGGATGAAGGACAAGTCAGGCATTGTCACGGGCGCGGCGTCGGGGCTCGGGCGCGAGATCGCGCTGCGGTTCGCGAAGGAGGGCGCGAACGTGGTCATTGCCGATCTCAACGAGACCGGCGCGGCGTCGGTCCAGAACGAGATCACCTCCGCCGGGGGTTCAGCGTCGGTCGTCAAGTGCGATGTCACCAAGGAGGCTGATATCGAGGCCGCGATCGCGAGTGTCGTTGACAAGTTCGGCCGTCTCGATTTCATGATCAACAACGCCGGCGTGCAGCTCGAGGGGCCGTTGCACGAGACGACCAACGAGCAGTACGACTGGGTGTTCGACATCAACTGCCGGGGCGTCTTCTGGGGTTGCAAGCACGCTGTGATCGCGATGATGAAGACCGGCGGAGGAACGATCGTCAACACCGCGTCCGCCGCCTCGTTCAGCACGGACCCGTTCATCCCGGTCTACACGGCCAGCAAGCACGCCGTGCTCGGTTTCACCCGCTCCGTCGGCGTCGGCTACGCCGACCAGGGAATTCGCTGCAATTGCGTGTGCCCGGGTGACATGGACACGCCGATGATCCAGCAGTACTTCAACGCGACCGACGATCCGGCAAAGGCGCGAGCGGAGATGGAGGCGGAATATCCGGCGAACAAGATCGGTCATCCGAGCGAGGTGGCCAACGCCGTCCTGTTCATGGCCTCCGACGAGTCCTCGTACATGAACGGCTCGTTCATGCAGGTCGACGGCGGTTTGCTTGCGCAGGCGTACTGAGCCTGCCGCGGGGTGACCCGCGAGCGCAACTTCGACGTAGTCGTGATCGGCGGCGGCGTGCTTGGCAGCGCCGTCGCCGCTCGCATCGCCTTGAGCTCGGCGTCGGTCTGCTTGCTCGAGGCAGCCGACGATGTCGCCGACGGGGCGAGCAAGGGAAACGCGGGGATCGTCAACTCCTACTACGCGCCGACCGGGACGCTCGAGGCTGATCTGATCGCGGCTTCGTGGCCGCGCTGGGAGGACCTGAGCGAGCGCCTGGACGTGCCGTTCAGCCGGCCGGGGGCGCTCACCGTCGCGCTCGACTCAGAGCAGGCCGCGCAGCTGCCGGCGCTCTGCGATCGGGCGCGCGCCGCGGGCGCCACGGCCGAGTTGCTCAGTGGCGATCAGGCCCGCGAGCTGGAGCCGCTGGTCTCGGCCGAGTGCCGCGGGGCCGTCCACCTTCCGGACGAGGGCGTGATCGATCCGATGCGGCTGACCTGCGCCTACGCTGAGCTGGCAGCCGCCAACGGCGCCGAGATCCGCCGCTCGTGCCCCGCGATCGGCTTCGACGGGCATGGCGAGCTGATCACCGCCGTGATCACGCCCGAGGGTCGCCTCGGCGCGCGGTGGGTGATCAACGCGGCCGGCATCGCCGGGGCAGCGATCAGCGCGTTGGCGAACGGCGAGCAGTTCAGGATCTGGCCGAGGAAGGGGCAGTACTGGATCCTCGACCGTGCCTTCGGTGAGCAACTTCGGATGATCGTCGTGCGCGTGCCGACGCCACAGACGCGGGGCGTCCAGGTCAGCCCGACGACCAATGGCTCGGTCCTTCTGGGACCGGACGCGCAGGACATCGACGATCCCTACGACAAGGCGACCGAGCGCGAGAACCTGCTGGGCATCTTCGAGCAGGCACAGCGGCTGGTGCCATCGGTCACGCTCGAGCCGGTGATCAAGACATACGCCGCCAACCGCACGGCCAGCGATGAAACCGTGAGGCTCCGCGCGGACAGGTTGCGGCCAAATCTGATTCATCTCGGCAACCGCTCAACCGGGGTGTCCTGCTCGCCCGCAACCGCTGACCGGGTGCGGGAGCTGCTGGCCGCCGGCGGGCTGGACAGCGCCGACCGTCCGGACGCAGTTCGCTCGTTGCGCAAGACGCGAAGGCTGCTATTGGACCCGGATCCCGAGTCGCTGTACGCACTCGACCCGCGTTACCGGCAGGTGGTGTGCGTGTGCGAGCAGGTCACGGCGGCCGAGATCGCCCAGGCCCTGACGGCGCGAGTGCCCGCACGTTCGATCGAGGGGGTCCGGAAGCGCACGCGAGCGACCGCCGGACGCTGTCAGGGGTCGGTCTGCATGGCGGGCGTGACGTTCCTGTGCTCGCTTCACACCGGGCTGCCGCCAGCGCAGATCCGGCACGGGCCCGAGCCGGCGACGGTGGGAATCTCGGCCTGACCATAGCCACATATAGCCCCGTGGCTTGGCCTTGCGCTCGCGCATAGGCGACACTGCTTGCTCGCGGCACGTAGGCTCCAACACCAATGGCCAATTCGCCTCCTAATGGCAGCCAAGTACCCCGCATGGCCGGCTCATACCGTGATCTCTGGAGCGTCGAGGGTCAGGTCTTCATCATCCTCGGCGCTGGGGGCACCGGCATCGGGTTTGAATCATCTCGAGCACTTTCTGAGCTCGGCGCCGATCTCGTGCTCGTCGATCGTGACCCCGATCTCGCCGCGGCCGTGGCGGCTGAGGTGAGTGGCGTCGCTTGTGTGGCGGATGCGACGGAGATTGGCGGTGTATCGAGCGCGATTGAAACCGCGATGAAGGAGTTCGGCCGGATCGACGGCGCGGTCGACATCATCGGTGCCGCGAAGCGTGGCACCGTCGACGAGACGACACCCGAGATGTGGGATTTTCATTTCGACGCCAACGTGCGACACGCCTACGTGCTTGGGCATCTGCTCGGACCGCGGCTGATGGCTCAGGGTCACGGGGTAATGACGTTCATCGCATCACACAACTCGATGGCCAGCTGTCATGTCACCCCGTCCTATGCCGCCGCCAAGGCAGCACTGGTGTCATGGGTGAGGTCGCTGTCGAACACGTATGCCCCGTACGGTGTACGGTCAAATGCAGTGTCGCCTGCGACGACATTGACCCAGAAGATGATCGATGTGATGGGCGACAAGGCTGCGGGCTGGGTGTCAACGACCGCCATGAAGGAACTGAATCGCCCCTCGGACGTGGCAGCGGCGGTGGCATTTCTGTCCTCACCAGCAGCACGCACGATCACCGGCATCAATCTGCTGATCGACGGTGGGATGATGGCGCGAGACCCGGTCTACGGAGACCGGCTCGATTCGACGAACGCAGGCGACATCACCTGAGTGTGCCGGCGATCACGTGGCCATCGCGCCCGTGATCCGATGCGCTGGGATCGACCCGTCGGGTGCGGCGACGGTGGCCACGCCGCTGTCGATCGCGATCACGACCGGGGTGACGTCGAGCTCTGATTCGAGCGCGCAGTAGGCGATGTCGTCGGTCAGCCCCGCGCGGCTGAGCGCGGTCGCGCTGGCGCTCGCCGCGAGGGCGTCGAGCGGCGTCTGGAATCCGCGGGCAACGCTCTCGGCGACGAGCGCAGCGTCGGTGCGCGGTCCCGGCAGCGCGGACGCGAGCCGGCCGGCGACGTAGAGGTCATCGAGGGCAACGGCGCCGCTGGTGCCGGCGCACACGATCTGGATTCCAAGCTCCCCTCGCTGCTCGGCAGATCGGAGGCTGGTGACCGCAGCATCGAGGTTCAACACACACGCGAGCAGGACTCGTGGCGCGTGCTGGGCCGCGGCGACGATCGCCGGGGCGCCGTTCGTCGTCGCCAGCACGAGCTCATCGCCGCGCCGGTCGCGAGCCTCGCCGGGCGAGTTACCCTGGTCGAACCCGGGGGGCTTGAGGCACTGTCGTTCGGCCGCCAGCACACGGCCCGGACCGCGCAGTGCCAGCGCGAGCTCGATCGTTTCCGTGCACAGCACCCGGTGGTACCCGGCGGCCAGGGCCTGAGCCACGGTCGAGGTCGCACGGAGCACGTCGATGACGACCGCAACATCCGTGTCTCGCAGATCTGCGCGGGTGAGAGCGACATCGATCATGTCTGGGCGGTGGAGCGCCGCCGGGACCGCGTTCGCGGCCCCGGCAGCCCATACGAGTGCTAGAAGACGCGGACCGCGACCTCGGCCGGGGCGTCGAACAGCTCGTTGAGTTCGTCGTCGAGCTTGACGAGCGTCAGCGAGGCGCCCGCCATATCGAGCGATGTGCAGTACTCCCCGACGTAGCTCCGGGTGACGTTGATGCCGGCGTCCGCGAGCTTCTGATGGGCGCGGCCGTAGCAGATGTAGAGCTCGGAGATCGGCGTGCCGCCGAGTCCGTTGATCATCAGCGCGACGTCGTCGCCGGACGAATACGGGAGATCGGACACGACCGCCTCGAGCAACTCGTCGACGATCGCATCGGCACTCGCGAGCTTCTCGCGACGACGACCTGGTTCGCCGTGGATTCCCACTCCCATCTCCATCTCGTCGTCGCCGAGCTCAAACAGCGGCGATCCCTTCGCCGGCGGGGTGCACGAGGTCAGCGCCATTCCCATCGTGCGGGTGACGGCGTTGACGCGCTCACCGAGCTTGACCAGATCCTCGAGCTCCGCGCCCTTCTCCGACGCGGCGCCGACAGCCTTGATCACGAAGAAGTTGCCGGCGACGCCGCGGCGCCCGACGGTGTAGGTCGAGTCCTTGACGGCGACATCGTCGTCGACGACGAGCGTCGCGATCTTGATGTCCTCGGCCTCGGCGAGCTCGCGCCCCATGTCGAACGACATGCGGTCGCCCGTGTAGTTGTTGATGATGTGCAGAACGCCTTTGTCACTGCGCATCAGCTTGGTGGTCTCGTACACGTAGTCCGACGGGGGAGCGGCGAAGACATCGCCTGGGCAGGCCGCGTCGAGCATGCCCTGGCCGACGACCATCACATGCGCGGGTTCGTGGCCCGACCCCGATCCTTGGACGATCGAGACCTTGTCGTCGCGCGGCGCGTCGGCGCGCATGATCAGGTTGTACTCGGGCACGTACCTGAGCTTGCCGGGGTTGGCGAGCTCGACGCCCTTCAACATCTCGGAGACGAACTGCTTCGGGTCGTTGACGAACTTCTTCATGGCACTCCTCTCGTTGTCTGATATTGGCGTGGCCCCAGCTCGGGACCGCGGTTCACCATGCGGCGCTGACGGCTTCGAACATGACCGCGACACCGATCGCTCCAGCGTCGACGGAGCCACGACTGCGCTCTCCGGTGTAGGACGCCCGGCCCCGCTGCGCGACCATCTCCTTCGTGGCCTCGGCGCTCGTCCGTGCTGTCGCGGCGGCGTGGGCGATCGCCGGCCCGGCACCCTCGGCCAGCGTCGCCTCGAGCTCGTCCACCGCCGGAATCAGCGAGTCGAGCAACGTCTTGTTTCCCAGATCGCTGTTGCCACGTTGCTTGATGCCTTCGATCGCAGCCCGGAACGCGGCGATCACGTCCTGCGGCCGAGGGTCCGGAACGTCGTTCAGCGCGGCGCCGGCGCGCAGGAAGGCCGTCCCCCAGATCGGCCCCGAGGTGCCGCCGATGCGCTTGGTCAGGACGATCGCGGTCTTCTTCAGCAGGCCCGCGACGTCGGTGTATTCCATCTCGTCCCAATCCGAAAGGACGACCTCGAAGCCGCGCGCCAGCGAGTAGCCGAAGTCGCCGTCGCCGGCGACTGCGTCGAGGTCACAGAAGTACTTCTCGTTGTCGACCGCGGTCTGGGCGATCACGCGGACGACCAGCTCCGCCTGGCCCAGCGCTTGCTCGCTCATACGGCCTCCTTGTTGGATAGGGGTCAGGTTCGGCAGGCGTCGAGGTCCTCGAGGCTCACCAGCGGGCCGGGCTGGGCTCGGCCGCGATTCGCGAGAACCCTCGCGGGCTCCCCCGGATCGCCGAGGCTCGTGAGGACGAGTACTGCCTCGCTCATGTCCTCGTCGGCCGTATAGCTGGCCACCGTCATCACGCACGGCAGGCCCGCTCCGACAGCCGCGAGCAGCCCGTTGCGCGAGTCCTCGACGACAACCGCCTGATCGCGACCGATCCCGAGGCGGTCGACGGCGATCTCATATATCGCTGGGTCGGGCTTCTTTGCCGGCACGATGTCGCCGGCGAACACGGCGAACCGTGAGGCGTTGGTGACTCCGACCGCGTGTTCGAGCACCGCCAGGACCGACTCCTGCGCGGACGTCGAGGCGACGGCGAGAGCCCAGCCGCCGTCGAGCGCCTGATCGACGACACGTGCGATCCCCGGCCGCGTGGCGAGCCGACCCGCCTGCACGATCGCCTTGTACCTGGCCGTCTTGCGCTTGTGCCAGTCGGCGAGCAGATCCTTCTGTCCCTGGGGATCCGTCGGGAGTCCGTTCGCGCTCACGAACTCATCGGTCAGCAGCGAGGCCATCCGTTCCTTCCCGCCGCCGATCTTGAGCTTCTCCGCGTACGCCTCCTCCGACCATTGGACCGGCAGGCCCAGCTCGGCGAAGGTCTCGTTGAAGGCGACGCGGTGACCGTCGCGCTCGGTATCAGCGAGCACGCCGTCACAGTCGAAGATCAGCGCGGGCACGCGATCAGGAACCGGACGCGATCAGCTCAGACGCACGCCCCGCCGAGCCGAACATGCCGATGTGGTACTCGGCCATCTGCTTGACGGCGGCCCTGACATGGTGCAGCAGCGACGGCGGGTCATGCTTGCCAGGGTTTGCGTCGAGGTATTCGCGGTGGGCATCGACGAACGCGATCTTCAGCGCCGTCGAGATGTTCACCTTTGCGCATCCCCTGGAGATCAGGTCCTTGAACTGCTCCGCGTTGAGTCCGGTGCCGCCATGAAGAACCATCGGAATCGGCTGGCGGCGAACGATCTCGGTGAGACGCTCGGGCTTCAGCTCGGGCGCCTTCTGGTAGAGCCCGTGAGCCGTCCCGATCGCGGGCGCAAACGAATAGATCCCGGTCTCCTCGATGAACCGCACCGAGACTTCGACTGGGTGAATCTCCTCCTCATCGTCGCTCCCGATGCCGTCCTCGACGCCGTGCACGCTCTCGATCTCGCCCTCGACCTGCGCCCCAAAGCGGTCGGCCTCCGCGACCACCTCGATCGTCTGGCGCGTGTTCTCGCTGACGTCGAGAGCCGAGGCGTCGAACAGAACCGAGTTCCACCCGGTCTCGAGACACGTCGTGATCCATTCACGGTCGGGGCAGTGATCGAGGTGCAACGACACGGGCACGGGCACCTCGTCGGCTCGGGCGCGCCACATCCGGTACAGAGGCATTGCGCCGATCGATTTCACCGTCTTGAGCGAGGTCTGGACGATCAGCGGGGCATCCAACTCGGTCGCGGCGGCGAGCACCGCCTCGAGCGTGAGGTCATCGACGATGTTGATCGCGGCGACGCCATACCGCTCTGCGAACGCTGTATCGAGGATCTGACGGATCGGAACTACCGGCATTCACGGCCTCCTCTCGACCGCAGCCGCATGGCTCAGGCGGAGCTGTCGCTTCAGGTCAGTGGTCAAGGTGCAGGCGTCGACTCGCGGCTACGCGATCGTCCAGCCTCCGTCGATGATCATTGTCGAGCCGGTGATGTACCGGGACTCGTCGGAGGCGAGGAACAGCACGCCCTCGGAGATGTCGCCCGGCTGCGCGATCTGCCGCATCGGGATCAGATCGAGAATCGGTTCCTGCTTCCCGTCGAAGAACAACTCGACTTCCTCGCGTAGCTGTGCCGTGTCGACGGCACCGGGGCAGATCGCGTTGGCGCGGATCTTCTCGGTCGCATAGCTGAGCGCGACGCTCTTGGTCATTCCAAGGACGGCGGCCTTGCTCGCCGCGTAGGCGACGTAGTCCGCGGCGCCGCCCAGCCCGAAGATCGAGGAGATGTTCACGATCGAGCCGCCCCCCGCGCGCCGGAGAGCCGGGACCGCGGCCCGGATGCCCATGAACATCCCGGTCTGGTTGACGCCGATCACCGTGTTCCATTCTTCGTCGGAGCAGTCGGCGGCCCCGGCGTAGCGCACGATGCCGGCATTGTTGACGAGGATGTCCAACTTGCCGTGGGCAGCTTCGGTCGCCTCCACGGCGGCGGACCAGTCAGCTGAACTGGTGACGTCGAGGTGGCGATATGTGACCTGGAGCTGCTCGGATCCGAGCAGCTGAGCCGTCCGCTCGCCATCGGCGTCGAGAACATCGCCGATCACCACCGCCGCACCTTCCTGGGCAAGCAAGCGGGCGTGAGCGGCGCCCTGACCACGCGCACCACCGCTGATCAAAGCTACGCGGCCGTCGAGTCGGCCAGCCATTCCGTCCTCCTTGTGTCGGTGTCGCGCGGCGCCGGCGCACAGCATCGTCGCGCCCGCGGTCCCCCCAGGCCAGGGCCGATCGTGAATTGGCACTGAGGCAGACTGAACCAAGCTTCGGCGGTGACGGCGGCCGGAGCAATCGTCCCGATGCACAAACTTGCGGCTGGGAACTGAGTGTGCCGACAACATCGAGACGGGCGCGCCGTTGCGATACTTGCAGGCAATGACCTCGGCCCGAAGCCCGATCGCCGTGCTCGGCACCGGCTATATGGGGACCGCTCTGGCCCGGACGATGCTCCGCGCCGGCCATCCAGTGACCGTCTGGAATCGGACTCGCAGCCGTGCCGAGGCGCTCCTGCAAGACGGCGCGACGGTCGCCGACAGTGCGGAAGAGGCCGTCCTGTCCGCCGATCTGGTGTTGCTGTGCGTGCTGACCCAGCCGGCGACCGAAGAGCTGCTTGCCGATGACAAGCTGGCGGCGGCCCTACGCGGCCGGACGCTCGTGCAATACACAACCGGCGCCCCGGGCGACGGGCGCAGGACGGCGGCATGGGCGGCCGCCCACGACGTGTCCTATCTCGACGGAGTGATTCTCGCCTACCCCCGCAGCATCGGTGAGCGCGACGCGCTGCTCGTCTACGGCGGGAGCGGGGACGTTTTCGCCGCTCACCGCGCGTCGCTGGAGGCGCTCGGGATCGCGCAGCACGTAGGCGAGGATCCGGGTCTGTCGGCTGTCTACGACGCGGGCGTACTGTGGTTCTACTACGCCGCCTACTCGGGCTTCATGTACGGGGCTGCGATCGGGGACGCCGAGGGGCTGACGATCGAGACCTTCCTGGACGCAATCAAGCGCTCGATGCCGATCCTGATCGGTTCGCTCGAGGACACCGCGCGGCGGATCGCCGCGCGCGACTATGGCGGTGACGACGCGAAGATATCGACGCACCGCTCCGGCTACGACAGCATGATCCTGGCCACGGCCAGCGAGGCCGGTGTGCCGCTCGACCTCGCACTCCCGCTCCGCAACCTGATGGACGCGGCGATCGCGAGTGGTCTGGGTGATGAAGACATCGCTGCGATCTTCGACCTGATCGATCGCAATCGCCGGGCCTAGCCGGCGTGGGCGGCTCCGACTCGCTGGTGCTCGATGAGCGCCGAGATCAGATTGCGATCCTGACGCTCAACCGGCCGGAGGCTCGAAACGCACAGAACGGCGCGCTTCTTACCTCGCTTGACCAGAAGTTGACCCGCGCGGCCGCTGACGATGGGGTCGCGGTGATCATCCTGCGCGCCGCGGGCGAGCACTTTTCCGCCGGCCACGACATCGGCAAGGGCCGGGACGCTGACACAAGCTTTCCGCGCCGGACCCTTTGGCCCGATCACGTCGGCCGATCGGGGATCGAAGCCCGCCTGTATCGCGAGTCGGACCTCTACCTCGAACTGACGCGCCGCTGGCGCGAGCTCCCGAAGCCGATGATCGCCGCCGTCCAGGGTGCGTGCGTCGGCGCCGGGCTGATGCTCGCGTGGGCGTGCGATCTGATCGTCGCGGCCGATGACGCCTTCTTCAGCGATCCGGTCTTGAAGATGGGAGCGCCCGGCGTCGAGTTCTTCGCGCATCCGTGGCAGCTTCCACCGCGGATCGCCAAGGAGATGTTGTTCCTGGGCGACCGGATCGACGCGGCCCGCGCCTACCAGATAGGAATGGTCAACCGCGTGGTCGCGCGCGCAGAGCTCGAGTCGACCACGATCGAGCTGGCGGGCCGGATCTCGGCGATGCCGCGGTTGGCGCTGACGCTGGCCAAGCTCAGCGTCAACCATGCCGAGGATCAGATGGGGTTGCGGACCGGAATGGATTACGCGTTTCTGGCCCACCAGCTGGCGCACGCGCACAGCGAACAGACCGCTGGCCACGCGACCCTCAACATGACGGTGGCCGCGATGAAGCGCGGCGGAGCCGAATCCGGAAGCTCCGAGTGAGCACCGCCGCGTCACGCGCAGCGGCCGGCGAGCCTGGTCCCGGTGTGATCATCGGTGAGCAGTTCTTCCCGAAGGAGGCGATGGTGCAGCGCGGCGCCCGGGCGGCAAGCGGTTTGCGCGAGCTCGGGATCGGGCCGGGGAAGGCGGTTGGGCTCCTGCTCCGCAACGATGCGACCTTCATCGAGGCGTGGTTGGCAGCCGCCTCGCTGGGCGCACACCCAGTTCCGCTCAACTGGCACAGCCGGGTCGAGGAGCTGTCGTACATCCTCGACGACTGCGGGGCGGGTGTCGTTGTTGCACACAGCGACCTCCTGACCCGCTTTCGAGAGGCGGTCGAGGGCCGCACGGTGATCGTTGCCCGCACCTCGCCCGAGTTCGCGGAGGCGTCGCACCTCAGCCAGGCTGAGATCGCGATTGCGCCGGGCGCGACCGAGTGGTCGAGCTGGCTCGCCGACTTCGAGCCGCTGGCTGCCGCCCCGACGTCGGGCTCCGCCAGCTTGATGTACACCGGCGGGTCGACGGGCTATCCAAAGGGAGTGCTACGGGAACCGCGGTCGTCTGAGCAGATGGCCATCTACGGCTACGTCGAACGGTCCGTCTACGGGATGGTGTCGGGAGCGCGAACGGTGGTTCTCGCACCTCTCTATCACTCGGCCCCTCTGTATCACGCGACCGCGGCATTTCTGCGCGACGGCCTGCTCGTGATCCAGCCCAGGTTCGATCCGCTCGGACTGCTCGAGCTGATCGAACGACACCGGATCACGCACCTGCTGATGGTGCCGACGATGTTCACGCGGCTGCTGCGCCTGCCCGATGAGATGAAGTCCAGGTACGACCTCAGCTCGCTCGTTCACGTCGCCCACGGTGCGGCGCCGTGCTCGCCCGAGATCAAGCGTCGGATGATCGAGTGGTGGGGGCCGATCATCGTCGAGTACTACGGATGCACCGAGTCCGGAGTGGTGACATCGGCGGATACCGCCGAATGGCTCGAGCATCCTGGGACCGTCGGGCGCGCCGTCCCCGGAGCCGTCGTGACCGTTCAGAACGACGAAGGTGCGGTGCTGGCACCGTTTGAGGTCGGTGAGGTGTTCGTGCGCAACCGCGGCTCGGCTCGAGCGAGCTATCTCAACCTCGAGCAGCAGACGCGCGAGATCGAGCGCGGGTCGTTGATCACATGCGGCGACGTCGGATACGTCGATCCTGACGGCTTTCTGTTCCTGCTCGACCGCAAGAAGGACATGGTCATATCGGGCGGGGTCAACATCTTTCCGGCCGAGATCGAGTCGCTGTTGATCACGATGCCGGGCGTGGTCGACTGCGCGGTCGTCGGGATCCCCGACGATGACTACGGTGAGGTGCTGGCAGCCGCGGTCGTACTCGACGGAGACGCCGCCGGGGGCGAGGAGCGAGTGCGTGCATGGCTCGCCGATCGCCTGGGCCGGCTGAAGCTGCCGAGGGTGGTCGTGGTGCTCTCAGAGCTTCCACGCGATCCAACCGGCAAGCTCCGCAAGAAGGACATCCGGGCGGCGTTCGCCCCGGATCGGGGCTGAACGCGGCGCCCGCGGCGTGACCGAGGCGGCATACGATTGACCGCTGTGCAGGATCCGGTCACCGTCGCCTGGCAGCTCGCTGAAGAGGTTCTGCTTCCGGCCGCGATCGAGACTGATCGGCTGGCGCTCCCACCAGTGGCCCAGCTCGATGCTCTGGCGGGCGCCGGCCTCTATGGGCTGGTGGGGCCGCGGGAGTATGGGGGTCTGGCCGCTGGCGAGAAGGTTCGCCTTCAGGTGGTTGAGGCCCTGGCGGCCGGCTGCCTGACGTCGGCGTTCCTGTGGGTGCAGCACCAGAGCGCGGTGCAGGCGGTGGCGATGGCCGCTCCGGAGCTTCGCGATCGATGGCTCGCGGACCTTTGCGTCGGTCGCTGTCGGGCCGGCGTTGCTCTGGCATTGCGGCGACCGGGACCGCCGCTGTTGCGGGCGGTCAGCTCGGGAGCGGGCTGGGTGCTCGATGGGGTGGCTCCCTGGGTCAGCGGATGGGGCGTGCTCGATGTGCTGCACGTGGCAGCAGTTGACCAGGGCCGCCGTGTCGTCTGGTCGCTGATCGACGTCCGCGACTGTGGGCAACTGCAGTTCGACGCGATCGGCCTCTCGGTACTGGGCGGCACCGCGACCGGGAGCCTCAGCTTCCGCGGCCTCGAGGTACCGGCCGCGAGGGTGACCCACGTCGAGCCGGTGTCGGAGTGGCACGCTGGCGAGGCACAGCGCCAGCGGATGCACGGAGCGATGTCGCTCGGTGTCGCGACCCGCTGCGGGATGCTGCTCGGGCCTGGCCCGTGGGATCAAGCGATCAAGCGGTGTCGGGGGGCACTTATGGATGCCCCGGTTGCTGAACTGGCGCAAGCGCGCGTGGAGGCCGCGCTGCTGGCGGTGCGTCTCGCGGCCACCGCCGTGGCGAGCGCCGGAGGGTCGGCCGTGCGCGCGGACCGCGATCAACAACGACTCGCCCGGGAGGCGACTTTTCTGCTGGTGTTCGGGCAGACGAGCGCGACCAAGTCTGCGACTCGTGCTCAACTGTGGCCGGGAGGTTGATGCGCCAGCGCGGCCGTGGGCCTGATCGGAGGGTGATGGAGGACGCTCGATAGTTCGAGCTGGTATTGCGCTCGCGCTTGAGCGGCCACCGCATGCGTCACCTTCGGCTGGTCCTCGAGGACGCGCAGGAAGTCCGACTTATCGAGCACGAACAACGTGCATGGTGTGCGCGCGCGGACCGTCGCCGAGCGTGGCTCCTCGACGAGCAGGCTGCGCTCGCCGAAGAAGTCGCCGTCACCGAGCGTGCGGAGATGGCGCTGGCCGTCGCTCACGTCGACCTCGCCGTGAGCGACGAAGAACATCTCGCGCCCCGGCTCTCCCTGCTCGACGATCGTCGCTCCCGCGGGCAACGTACGCGGCTCGAGCTTGAGCGCCAGGCTGTGCTGGAACAGCGCGTTCGTGCCGTGGAACAGTGGCACCTGATGGAGCACGGAGTTGCGGAAGTTGTAGCCGTCGATCGTGGTCCCTTCGATCAACGCTTCCGCATTGCGCCCCTGCCGGCCGTAGATCATCACGCACAGCAGCAGGTTCACCGAGATGAACGCCGGGGGCAGGTAATAGACGACACTTGCTGCGGCGAAGTCGGTCCGCCATCCCCAGGCGGCGATCAGCGCCGCCAGCGTGACCGTCGCCAGGCCGATCACGTACGCGTTGTGGGCGATCACCTGAGCCCATCCGGGCCGCTGCTCGAGCCCCTTCGAGGTGACCCGCCAGCCCTGCTTCGCGCCCACCAGGAAGTTGAACACCGCACGCAGTCCGACCGCCTGGATGAACGCGCCCGCGATCATGAAGAACCCGGCGTATAGGTCCCAGAGCTTCTTCACGGCGGAGGTGTTGAGCTCGCGGGTGTAGCGGCGATGAACGATCCAGGCGTTGATCAGCGGCGGGACGAAGATCATCACGAACGTCAGAGCGCCGACCCGCCCTGGCGGAAACACCAGGAACCAGAGGACACTGATCGGGTAGACGAGTGGGCTGGCGGCGTACGAGGCCAGGAATGTCAACAGATCGATCCGCTCAAGCGGCGCCAGCCCGCGGGTCGTGATGATCTGACGGAAGTACTTGAACAGCACCTGGAAGCCGCCGTATGCCCACCGCATGTACATGCTCGTGAGGGCGTCGAGCGAGCTCGGGATCCATTCACCCGTCGCCACGTCCACATACCGGCTCGTGTATCCGCGCGTGTAGGCGCGGACCGAGTGGAGCAGGTCCTCGGTCACCATCACGTTGCCCCGGTAGTGCTCGAGCCATCGGCCGGATTGCTCGAGCAGAGACCGCCGCCACATTGCGTTGTGTCCATAGAACAGCGCGAAGCCGCCGTCGGCGCGGATCAGGGACTGGATCCGCAGGGCGTTCTGGGCCACGGCCACCGGGCCGGTCAGAAAGTCGAAGTGGTCGTTGGTGGCGACGGTGTGGAACTGGACAACGCCGAGTTTGTCGTCGTGCTCGAACTCGTTCACCGAGCGCTCGAGCAGATGGCTGCGCGTGGGCAGCGATGAATCGACGTCGAGCAGGACGACGTACTTCGCGTCCTCGATCAGCGTTTGCGCGAGATCGATGTTCCCGGGCTTGAGGCCGGTCCCGTTCTCGTTGTAGCGGAACACGACGCGCACGCGCGGATCGCTGCCGATGTTCGACTCCACGTACTGCTTCCAGCGCTTGTAATCCTCGCTCGCGACGTCGCGGGAGTTGTCGACGACGATGATCTCGCGTGGGCCTGCGTAGTCGATGTCTCGCGCGCAGTTGAACGTCATCCGCGCCACCTCGAACGGCTCCTGGTAGGAGGCGATCAGGAAGGCGACCCCTGGTGGCTCTCCGGCCTCAGGGTTCGCCGGGTTCAGTGCCGGCGTCCAGCGCCGGTGAAGCAACGCGGCCTTGGCGCACATCACTGCCTGATAGATCGTCGCGTAGACCGGGATCAGCGAGGCTGCGAACACGATCCAGCCGAACACGCCGTCGACGTGCTCGACGAGGACGGCGCACCAAAGCCCGGTCAGGATCAGAGCGGCCAGGAAGAACGGCCAATCGACGATTCGTCGCATCAGAGAGAGTCACTACGCCCCGGAGATCAACCGGAATACTAGCCCGGCTCGGCTCGGCCCTCGTGATCATTAGACGGATGTCGCGATCGCGTCGGAGGAATGTCTCGGCCGGGCGCGATCGCCTCGGAGGTATGTCTCGGCGGGCGCGATCGTCTCGGACGAATCTCTCGGCGGGCGCGATCGTCTCGGACGAATCTCTCGAAGGGCGCGAGATATCAGCGGGCCAGCTCCCGCTCGAGCTCGGTCATGCAGCCGCGCCAACCCCAGTCCTGGGCGTCGCGGCGGCGCTCGGTCGAGATGTCGGTGTTGATCAGCCGCACCGTCGTGCCGCCGTCGGACTCCGTGAAGGAGATGTCGAGGCGCTGCTCGTTGGCGGGGTCGTCGGAGAACGTCCAGGTCATCACCAGCCGGCGCGGCCGGTCGATCAGTGTGAACTCTCCGTCTCCGCTCGCTCGGGTTCCGTCGGGTCTGCGCATCACGACCCGGATGCGCCCGCCGACACGGAGGTCGACCTCGGCCTCGGGCGTCGCCCAGTCGGGCTCGGGGTGAAACCATCGGCGCATCACCTCAGGGCTGGTCCAGGCGTCGAACACGGCCTCGGCCGCGGCGTTGAACGTCCGCTCGATCCGGACCACGCGCTCTGACCCGCCGCTCACCGACGTTCCCCTCGTTCGTCGAGGTAGGCGCCGACGACGTCGAACAGGCGCAGCCAGCGGTCGCGCTGCGCCTCGATCCAGCCCGCGGTCTCGGTCAGCGTCTCGGGTCGGAGCGCAAGGCGATGGGTTCTGCCGTCGATCACACGTGAGATGACGCCCGCCTCCTCGAGCATCCGCAAGTGCCGGGAGATCGTCGGCTTCGAGACCCCGAAGTCGCGCGTCACCTCGCCGACGGTAGCCGGTCCCCGGCTGAGGCGCTCGACGATCTCGCGACGCAAGGGGTGTGCGAGGGCTGCGAACGTATCGTTAGCCATTTTGCTAACTATATAGTCGACCCGTCGACGAACAGGAGCCAGCGATGCCGGACCACAGGATCGTCAGCCGCGAGCAATGGGACGCCGAGCGCGACGAGCTGCGCAAACGCGAGAAGGAGCGCACACGGATGGGCGACCAGCTCGCCGATCAGCGCCGGGAGCTTCCCTGGGTGCGGATCGAGAAGCAGTACACGTTCCAGACCGCCGCTGGACCGAGAACGCTGGCCGAGCTGTTCGACGGCCGCTCGCAGCTCGTCGCGTATAACTTCATGTTCGGCCCGGAGTGGGACGCGGGATGCCCCGTCTGCTCGTCGATCGCCGACAGCTTCGACGGCGTGATCCCGCACCTCGAGGCCCGGGACGTGACGATGATCTGCATCTCACGCGCACCAATCGAGAAGCTGCTCGCGTTCCGCGAGCGGATGGGCTGGAGCTTCAACTGGGCATCGAGCTACGAGGACGACTTCAACTGGGACTTCGATCACTCCTCGACGCGCGAGTTGGTCAGCGAGTGGGCCGACAAGGTGCCGCCATTCGTCTCGCAGTTCGCGTCCGCGACCGGCAGCGATGTCGTCGGCTACTTCACCGAGGGGCCTGGTTTGACCGTGTTCACGCGCTCCGATGACGACGTCTACCTGACCTACGAGACGGGCGCGCGTGGGCTCGAGGTGGTGATGGGCTACTACCCGATCCTCGATCTGGTCCCGCGTGGACGAGACGAGCAGGATCCTATCTTCCAGTCCTGGCTTCGCCACCACGACACATACGTGCGGAGCTCCGGCTCGGGAGCCCGCGGATGAGCGTGCTGCCGGTTGCACGTAGGCACCCAGAGGCCGTCGCGGGGCTGCTCGCCGCCGCTGCGCTCGCGTGGTGGTGGACGGCTCGGCGGATGGCCGGCATGGACGCCGGGCCCGGCACCGACCTCGGGACGATCGGGTGGTTCATCGGCACGTGGGTGGTGATGATGGCGGCGATGATGCTGCCGTCGTTTGCTCCGACGCTCGGCGCATACCTGAATCTCAGTCCGCGGGGCGACGTCGGCCGGTGGTTGGCGTTCGCATGTGGGTACCTGCTCGTGTGGAGCGCCGTCGGGATCCTCGCCTATGGCGCCTTCGAGCTGGGCAAGAACCTGTTCGCAAGCGAGCTGGCCTGGCACCGCGGTGGTCGGTGGCTGTCCGCCGGCGTGATCGTGGCCGCCGCCGCCTACGAGCTGATCCCGTTCAAGCAGGCGTGCCTGACACGCTGCCGGGGCCAGCTCGAAGACCAGGGCCGTCACTCGCGCCGGGGCGGGCCGGCGGCGCTTGCGATGGGTGCCCGCAGCGGCGTCTGGTGCATCGGCTGCTCGTGGGCACTGATGGCCGCGCTGTTCGCGCTCGGCGTGATGAGCCTCACCTGGATGGCATTGATCGCGGCGCTGGTCGCATTTGAGAAGGTCGGGCCTTGGCCTCGAGGGGCGAGGCTGGCGACCGCGGCGATCCTGGTCGTGCTGGCGGTGGGAATCGTCGCCGCCCCGCATCAAATCCCCGGCTTGGTGGTGCCAGGCTCGGGCTCGATGCACGCTATGAAGGCGATGGGCTAACGGGTTTCGCTCGAGCGACAGCGGCTCTGCGCGGGGACGTCGCACGGGACTCGCCCGGCGCCCCGAAGGGCGCGACGGCCCCGGTCAACAGACGGGCGTCCTGATCATCGGCGTCAGCAGCGCGGCCGACACGTACCGCCCGGCATCCGGTGATTGCAGCCGCGCCCAGCCCCCGCTGCTGCCCGAGCCCGCCGTCCAACAGCTGACCTTGACGCGCTGTGCGCTGCTGAACGTGCCGACAACGTTGCCCTGCGGATTGTCGACCGGGAGGTTGGGGCTCGAGCGGATGTTGGTGTCGGCCGCGACCGTGGCGGTCTTGCCGGCTCCGGAGCGGGTGATCAACAGCAGACCGGCGCCCGCGAGGGCCAGCAGCGCGACGGCGGCGGCGAGCATCCACGCGCCGCGCCGGCGCCGGCGACGGCGTCGGGGCTGGGCGGCGCCCCGGGCCGGCCCGGTCGGGGCGCCGGGCTCGGCGACCGGCTCGCGGGTGGGGCTGGGCGTGCGCGGGTCGCGGGTGGGGCTGGGCGTGCGCGGCTCGCGGGTGGGGCTGGGCGTGCGCGGCTCGCGAGTGTGGCCACCCGGGAGGATCATGGTTGCATCCTCACTCGTGGGCGACCGCTGTTCGCGCTGCGCCAGGATCTGGGTCTCGTCGGTCCGCGGCGGCTCGGGCGCGGGGCGCGCGTCGGGCTCGGGAGGCGGGATTGCAGGGCGCGCGTCGGGCTCGGTGATCGGATCCCAGTCGGCGCCGGCGGCCGCCGCGACGGCGGCGTCGCCGAGCTCGACAGCGGTCTGGAAGCGCTCCTCGGGTTCCTTCGCCAGTGCCTTCAGCAGCACGCGGTCGAACGCCTCGCCAAGCCTGGGGTTCACCGAAGTCGGGGACGGTGCGGGGTCAAGGCAATGGGCCAGCGCGACCGCGGTCGGGGAATCGCGCGGGAACGGGACCTGGCCGGTGAGCATCTCGAACAGGACGCACCCGAGCGAGTACACGTCGGTGCGGCCGTCGACGGGATCCCCGCGATGCTGCTCGGGCGAGGCGTAGTCGGCGGCGCCGACGAACATCCCCGGCTGCGTGAGGTCGTTGTCGGTGCTGATCCGGCGGCTGACGCCGAAGTCGGTCAGGTAGGCGTGGTCACCGCCGTCCTGCGCGGCGAGCAGGATGTTCGCCGGCTTGACATCGCGGTGGACCAATCCCACCTGGTGGGCAGCGTCCAGGGCGGAGCCGACCTGGCGGGTGATCTCGGCCGCCGACGGCGGCAGCAGCGGACCGGCGGCGATCCGCTTGCGCAGGTCCTCGCCGTCGACGAACTGCATCGCGATGTACAGCCGCCCGTCGCTCTCGCTGGCGTCGTACACGGTCACCACGTGCGGATGGTGGGCCAGTGCCGCGTGTGTGGCTTCGCGTTTGAAGCGGGTGTGGTAGCTGGGATCGGCCGCGTACTTCGGGGCGATCACCTTGAGTGCCTCGGTGCGGTCGAGTGCCCGCCTCCTGGCCCGGTAGACGATGCCCATCTCGCCCCGTCCGATCTCCTGCTCGATCACGAAATCGGCGAACTCGTCACCCGGTGAGAGCCTCGCGGTCGGCTGACCTCGAGGCTGCACGGGCTCGGATCGCGATGATTGGGCCCTCGATGAAGGGGATCGGTCGCTGGGCATCCCGGTAATTGTCGTCAACCGGCGCGCGCGGGCGACGCCGAGCGGTAGGCCGAGGATCGCATAACGTGTCGGGGCTCGGGATTCAGTGAGCTTGCGCAGGAGGTGCGGTGACGAGGATTCTGGTGTTGGGCGGAGCCGGCTTTCAGGGTGCCCGCGCGGCGCGGATGCTGGCGGCGAGCGAGCACGTCCAGGAGGTCGTGATCGCCGACGCGCAGGCGGATGCGGCGCGGCGCCTGGCGGCAAGCCTCGGTCCGGCCGCGAGCGCCGCGTCGGCCGACGCCACCGACACGGCTGCGGTCGCGTCCTTGCTGCGCGAGACGACGCCGGATCTGGTGCTCAACTGCAGCGGTCCATACCGGCTCACGGGAGTCTCGTCGCTCGATGCGGCGATCGTGTGTGGCGTCGACTACGTCGACCTGCTCGACGACAAGCACTTGATCGAGACGTATTGGAGCCGTCACGAGCGCGCGCGTGCCGCAGGCGTGACCGCGATCTGCTCGACCGGATGGACCCCCGGACTGACGAACATCATGGCCTCTCATCTCGGCGCTGAGCTCGACGAGGTGCTGCAGATCCACATCACCTGGCTGGGCAGCGTGACGCTCGACGTCAGCCCGCATCTGATGGTCCACCGGATCGAGCTGTTCGGAGGCGGCGCGTCCGTGGTCAGCCATGGCGAGCTGATCACGGTGCCCGGTGGTGGCTCGCGGATCTCGGTGCAGTGGCCGGACTGCGGCACGTTCACCGCCGCGATCTGCACGCACGCCGAGCCGGTGACCCTGCATCGGAGATTCCCCACGCTCCGGAGCGCGACGATCCGCGGCTCCTACACAGCGCCGGCGTTCCTCGACCTGGTCTGCTCGCTGGGCCGCTCGGGAATGCTGGAACGGGCAGCGATCTCGGTCGATGGCGTCGCGGTCGCCCCCGAGGCGTTCATCGGCGCGTTCCTGACTTCGCCGGCGTTCGCGGTGAGCCCGATCCACGCCGCGATCGCGAACGCTCAGGCAACCGTCGGAGATCTCGACGGTTGCCGAGTGGTCGTGGTCGGGCGGCGTGGCGAGACCACGGTCGCCCGGGCGGCGCGCTACCTCAGCAGGCAACGCTGGCGGTCGACGTATGGCGTCGCGGCCGTCTGTGCCGAGCTCGTCGCCGCCGGGGCGCTGCGTGCGCCCGGCGTCCATGCGCCTGATGCGATCGACACCACCGTCGTCATGCCGGCCTTGGAGGCGGCCGGACTCGGGTTCGAAGAGTTCGCAGCCGACGATGCGCCGGAGCTCCAAGCGCCGTAAGGGCTCGGCCCGTCTAGTCGGCGCGCGGGATGCTCTGCTGGAAGCGGAACAGGTTGGCGGCGTCGTACCGTCGCTTGATCTCGGTCAGGCGCCTGAAGTTCTCGCCGTAATAGGCGGTCTGCCAGTGGCGCTGTGAGCGGTCGATGAAGTTCTGGTACGCGGCGCCGGTCGTGTGCGGTCGCAGGCCGTCGGCCAGCTGCTCGATCCAGGCAACGCCGCGGGCGATCGCCCGGGGGGAGTCCTGGGGCGTCCACTCCGTCTCGGTCGCGAGCACCGCGAACGCGTCGCGGTGGACGAACGCGGTGGCGCCGGCCGGCACCCGGTTGATCGCGCCACCCGAGGCGAACAGCGCGGCACCGGCGCCGTCCTCGTTGTGGCTGCCCGGCCACCGCTCGACCGCGCGGAGCAGTACGTCCGTGCCGGCGCCGTTGAGCGGCCTGCCCAGATAAGCGGACTTGACCTCGTACGCGATCCGGGGGGTCGTGTGAAAGAAGTAGTCCTTGGCCTGCCAGAACGTCCGGCGCGCGATCAGCTTGCTCTTGACCCGGCCGGCGCGCAACGCCGGTGTGAGCAGGTCGACCAGCTCGTGCTTGGGTCCGAAGTACTGGCCAAGCGCCGAGATCGTCGGCGGCTCCTTGCCGCCGGTCTTCGGGTTACCGGCCCGGCCGACGCCCAGCCGAGCGGAGAACTCATCGGGCGCCCGCTGAATGACCTGCTGGAACGCATCGAACACGGCGGCCGCATCCGCCCATTCCCAGGAGATGTCGTAGAGGGTGACGTCCTTGACCGGATTGGTCGTGAACGTGTAGGAGGTGCAGACCCCGAAGTTTCCGCCTCCACCGCCGCGCAGCGCCCAGAACAGATCCGGGTGCTCGCGCTCGCTGCAGGTCAGGAGCCGACCGTCCGCCGTGACCACGTCTGCCGAGACGAGGTGGTCGCAGGTCAACCCCATCTTGCGAGAGCTGAACCCGATCCCCCCGCCGAGCACCAACCCGCCGACCGCGACCGTGGGGCAACGGCCGGCCGAGATCGCGACGTTGTACGGCTGCAACCCCGCGTAGATCATCGTGTTCCGCGCGCCTGGCTGAGCCGTGACCGTCCCGTTGGCCGTGTCGACCGACACCGAGCGCATGCCCCCGACGGTGACGACCAGCCCCGGGCCGGTGCAGTAGCCCGCGTAGTTGTGCCCGCCCGAGCGAACCGCGACAGGGACGCGGTTCTCATGCGCCCACCTGACCGCGGTCTGCACGTCCCCGGCGCTCGCGCACACCGCGACGCCCCCGGGATGAACGTCGGCGTAGCGAATGTTCAACGGGCGGCTGATCTGCAGATAGCCGCGATCCCCCGGTCTCAGCAGCCGCTTGCCGAGCTTGGCCGACAGCCGATCCCAGCGGGGGCGCGAGGCGGCGCTCGCCGAGCTGCTGCTCCCAGACCCACACCCGGCCAGCAGGTCCGCCTGGCCGACGAAACCCGCAACGACCAGCGACCCGCCGGCACGTCGCAGGAAGGCGCGCCTCGTGCTCGTGTTCTCAACCGGGGCAGACACGCTCGTCCGTCGCCTCGCGAGCGGCGATGGCCCGCTTTCGCACCCCGCTCGCCCGCGGTTCCTCGTCTGACGGCACCATGCTGACATCTACTTCGGCCGGCAGGACGAAATGCTTGATGGTCGGAGGTGGGCGTGCGGGTGGGTGTTAGAGCGACCCTTGACCGCGGCGCCCGAGCAGCACGGCCGCGGTGAGCAGCATTGCGGCGGTGAACCCGATCAGGACGACCGCGGCGATCGATTGGTCCAGGGCGAAGAACGTCCTGCCGTAGCCGCTGACAGATGCCAGTTGTGGAGCGTCCGCGAGGCGCTGGTTCATCTGGATCGCGTTCCCGGTCCCGGCGAACGCCCAGCGGCTGACCATCAGGTCGGCGATCAGCTTGACCGCGGTCGACATCTTCGCGAACGGCACGAGCGCCGCCCCGAACAGAAGTTGAGGGATCAGCAGCAACGGGATCAGGCTCGTCGCCTGATCGACACTGCGCGCCAAGGTCGAGACAACGAGGCCGAGCCCGACGGCTGACCAGCTCGTGAGGACCAGCAGGCCGGTGAGATCGAAGTAGCCCACGAAGGAGGCATGCAGCGGCTGGATCGCGGTCGCGACGGCGACGAGCAGCAGGCACTGGACGGCTGTGAGTAGGAACAGGACGCCGGCCTTGGCGAGCAGGTAAGCATCGAGCCGGACGCCGACGGCGAACTCGCGGAGGACGATCGAGCGCTCCTTGACGATCTCGCGGCAGGAATCGATCAGGCCGAGCCACAGGGCTGCAGTGACGAGCAGGAAGACGTACTGCGCACTCCTAGTGGGTTGACGATCGGGGAACCTCAACAGCTCGGCTGGATACAGCACGGCGATCAGGGCAGCGATGACCGGCGCCTGTCCCAGCAGGATCGCCAATGTGCGCTTGTCCCTCGCGAACGTCCGGACGTAGCGGGCTGTCAGCGTCGCTGTCTGCCTGAGCAGCGAGCGGCCCGAGAGGAAGCGGGTCCGTGGCCTGGCCGGCCGCGCGGACGGTGGGGCCGGAGTCGTGGCGTCGATGTCGACGAGCTCGATCGCGCCGTAGATCTCGTCATAGGCCGATACTTGGAAGTGCTCGAGGCTCTCCCGTGGGGAGCCGGCGAATAACAGGTGGCCGCCGGTACCCATCACGGCAACCGTGTCGCAAAGGGACAGGCTGCTGGTTGCATGTGTCGCAACGACTATGCCGCGACCGCTGTCGCCGAGCCACCGGAAGGTCGACATCAGGCGCCGCTCGAGCGCTGGGTCGAGACCGCTCGTCGGCTCGTCGAGCAGCAGCATCGTCGGCTTGCCGACTAGCTCGACGCCGCAGGCGACGCGCTTACGCTGCCCGCCCGACAGCCGCGCGATTTGCTTGTCTCGATGATCGGACAGACGCAACTCGCTGAGAACGTCGTCGACGGCACCCGCGAACTCGTCTCGGTGCGTATCGCTGGGCAATCGAAGGTGCGCCGCGTAGAGCAGGGCCTCGTTCGTCGTGAGCAGATCGTGGACGACGTCACTCTGCGGGACGTAACCAACCTCAGTCAGCCGCAGCGCGAGCGGCTCGACTCCGATCAGGACCTTGCCGCCGGTCGGTTCGGTCACGCCCGCGAGGCACTTCAGCAGCGTGGTCTTCCCCGATCCACTCGGCCCAATCAGCGCGACGAGCTCGCCCGGGGCGACGCTGACGCTCGTCGGATGGAGAATCGTACGCCCGCCGACTGTCACCGAGACCTGCTGGGCGGTGAGTGGGAGCCCGCCCCGTTCGTCTGTCAGCACCAGCTCGCCCCGCTCGTAGCGAAGGCTGAACGGCCCGACCCCGGCGGTCAATCCGGAGTCGAGACGTCCGCTGCCGTGGACGAACTCATTGCCCAGCCGGACGCCGTTGCGAGAGCCCAGATCGACGATCGTGGGTGGCGAGCCAGGTCGCACCTCAAGGTGACGCCACGACACGTTCGGCTCATCGAGAACCACCTCGTTGTCGGGCGCCCGGCCGATCCGGACGGCGCCGCGGCGGAGCGGTATGCGCCGGAAGCGCCCACGGCCTGTCCCGGGCTCCGCGGCGACCTGCCAAAGCCTCGCACGCGTGCCTCCGAGCTGAATGATTGCCTCGCGCAGAACCGGCCAGGGTCCGATATCGATCCTCCGACCGTCCACATACGTGCCGTTGCTCGACCCCAAGTCGGTCAGCAGGGGGGCGCCGTCGGCGATCTGGATCTGGAGGTGGCGCCACGACACCCGATCGTCCTGAAGCGGAATGTCACACTCTGGATCGCGACCTAGAACAAGTGCTTCGTCGCCGAGATTGAGGCGGAGCCCGCCGATCTCGAGCTCCCACTCGCCTGATGCTTGCGGCGTGCTCATCGGGTGCCATGACACGTTTGCGGTTCTGAGCGCACGCCTAGCAGCAAGTGGCGTCTCGCCCACGTTGCGAGTGCGCTGACCATGCGCACACCGTCGGTGAACGACCCGCTCGCGGGTAGGGCCAGCATGCTGACCACATATCCGTTCGCGCCTGATCCGACGACCGCGGTCTGGCGTACCTGGTAGTTGCCGGCGGCGTCAGGCCCCCAGCCTCCTTTGAACGCGAGCGGCACGGTCGTCGGATAGCCGGCCGCGCCGGCACCCCACCGCTGAGACGGAACGACCTTACGCATCAGGCCGAGCACATAACCGGTGTCCCGTGGGTCGAGCAGGCATCCACGCGCGAGCGCTCGGTAGAACGCGACCTCACCTCCAACCGACCACTCCGTCTGCCCCTCGGTCGTGAATCCATAGGCGTTTGGAGCAGTATTGACGATCGTGCGTCGATCGCCAGCCGCCCTGAGCAGCCCTTGGATCGCAAGGCTGGCGGGAATCAGTCCTCCGCGGAGCGCTTCGAGACGGCTGAAGAGTGCGTCGATCGCGGCGTTATCCGACTGCTCGATCGCGAGTGCAGCGTCGGCCCGCTCGCCTTCGCTGAGCGCAGAGCGGCGTCGCTCATCGTCGCGTAGAAGCGTGACGAGCACGGGGACCTTGCTGGTGCTCCATGCGTGTGCCACGTGGACGTCTCCGAACGTTGCGGTCTGACCTGACCCAAGCGCCGCGGCCGCCAGCCCGACCGATCCGTCGAGCCGGCGCTGGCGGATAGCGAAGCTCGCGGACGCTCCTGGGGTGAGAAGTCTCGTCTCGTTCCGATCCGCGCGGATCGGACCCGGTTCGACGCGATCCGACGATCTGGTGTTCGCCGAGCTCACCGCGGTGGTCAGCCTGGCGCCCCGCGTGACCACGCGCGTCGCGCCCCGCGGTTGCGTCACTTCGACGACTACCGCGCCAACCGCAGCGCCCACCACGAAGACCGCCACCGCGAGCATCGCCAAGCGGCTTACCGACGGGATCCGCGAGAGCACCCTGGTCACCGTAAAAAATCACAGCCGCGTACGTCGAGGAGCGCTAGATTAGCCCGTGACGGAACGGTCGGTTGCCACCGTTCCGCGGCGGGGCTAACAAGGGAGGCAGTGGTGGGCCGGTTGCTGGCTTGGCGGTAACCACCAGACGTTAGGCACCAGGGCGAGGTCGCGAACTAACGAAGCGAGGGCGATATGGATGATCAGACGGGCGCTCAGGTTCTGAGTCGGTTTCACGAACACGACGTCATCGGGGATTACGAGGTCGTCTCGGAGGCCGGGAGCGGGGGAATGGGCGTCGTCTACCAAGCACGGCAGCGCTCGCTCGGGCGGATCGTGGCGCTCAAGGTCATCCGCGCGGACATCGCGCGAACACCGGAGTACCGGCAGCGGTTCCTCCGCGAGGCCCGGCTCGCGGCTTCGGTTGACCATCCGCACGTTGTGTCCGTGTACGACGTGGGCGATGAGGACGGCCACCTGTTCCTGGCGATGCAGTGGATCGATGGCGAGGATCTCAAGCACCTGCTTCAGAGCACGGGACGACTGGTGCCGGACCGTGCGGTGGCCATCGCCTCGCAGATCGCGGGGGCGCTCGATGCCGTTCACGGCGTTGCCGGACTGGTTCATCGCGACGTCAAGCCGGCGAACGTGCTCGTACGTCAGGTCGCCGGCAAGGATCACGCCTATCTGACGGACTTCGGTGTTGCCAAACCATCCGAGAGCGATGACCAGCTCACGCAGACAGGGTGGGTTGTCGGGACGACCGGATATCTGTCGCCCGAACAAATCCGAGGCCAAGAGCCAGGCCCGCGGAGCGACCTCTATGCGCTGGGTTGTCTGTTCTTCGAGCTACTCACCGGGCAGCCGCCGTTCCGAGGCGAGAATGAGCTGGCCCTCCGCTGGGCACACGCCAACGACCCTCGACCGACCGCGTCGGCAGTGTTGCCGGCACTCGGGAATCGCTACGACAGCTTCTTCGCAGTCGCGCTCGCGGTGGATCCGGAACAGCGATTCGGTTCGGGTCGCGAGTTCGCGAGTGTGCTCGCTGCGACACACGGAGGTGAATCGACAGCGACTCAGCCAGTCGTTGTGCCCCATGCTCAGACAGCCGTCGGTCCGCCAACGCCGATCCCGCCCGGTCCGAATACCCCACCCCCGGGGCCAGCGGCATATCCGGGCTACGGATACCCCACTCCGCCCCCGGCATATCCCCAACAAAGCCGGTCCGGCAGTCCGATCGCGCTGATCCTCCTCGGAATCGTGGCGCTGGCCGGTATCGCTGTGGGCGCACTCGCCGCCGCCGGGGTCTTCTCGCACGGCAGCACGACGCGGACGATCACCGCTGCCACGGCGGCTCACAAGGTGGTGGCCAAGCAGCCGGGACGCCATCACAGAGGAGCGAAGTCGGGCGCGGCGGGCTCAGCTGTGGCCGGCGCCGGCTCGGCCGGCGCGGCCTCAGCCGCGAGCGGGGGGACGATCTCGTGCGGTGGGGACCTGACGGTTGGTCCCAACACATCCTGTGGCTTTGCCGAAAACGTCGAGCAGGCCTACGGTCAGACCAGCGGCGGGATGCAGACGGTTACCGCCTACAGCCCCGACACGAACTTGACGTACACGATCAACTGCAGCGGCAATGTGCCGCACGTGTGCACTGGCGGCACGACCCACAACGCGTCGGTGTACTTCACCAGCGGGCCGTCGGGCGCAGCGAGTCCGAACACGCCGTCGACAGCGCCTGCGCCAGCGCCAAGTGCCGGCCTGCACGCCTGCGATCAGAACATCTCGGCAAGCGCGGACACGAGCTGCCCGTTCGCGGAGAACGTCTTCTACGAGTACAGCCAGTCGCCGCAGAACACGTCGGGCCAGGTAATGACCGTCTACAGCCCTGCGACCCGGAGTGATTACACGGTCACCTGCACACCCAATCAGTCGAACATCGACTGCTCTTCGGACACCGGCTCCTATACAACGTTCTCGGAAGGTTCGGTTGCGGCTTATTCCCCGGCCGAAGCCCAGGCCTACGCTGCGAAGGCCGACCTCGGCAACTCGAATCCGAACGGCTGATCGACGCCGCCCGGCGAGCCGCTCCGCCACCTGTCAACGTGACCCTCGACGTGCGCCGGGGGGCGAGGGGCACGTTGACGGCGTGGGGGGCCGTGAAGGTGATGCTCGACTGATCTGCCGGGGCGAGGGGCACGTTGACGGCGTGGGAAAAGCCGCCTCGCTCCATCAAACGCCCCGACACCCCAAACCTCACCCGCGAGAAACCAAGCCGCCCCCGACTACTCCTCCTCGCCGACCTCCTCGAGCGTGCGGCCGGACTTGACGGACTCCGGCTGGGTGCTCTCGGGGTTCCTGCGGGCGTCGGCGTGCTCATCGCGCCGCTTGATCAGCAGCCATTGGGGCTTGGCGCCGGCGTCGGTGCGCTGGAGTGTCCAGCCGCCGGTCAGCTTCTCTCCATCGAGCCAGAACTTGACGTGACCGGCGTCGATCGCCTCGGCCATCGAACGGTCCTCGTCGAGGTTGCGGTAGGTGCCGGCGTCCCACACGATCACCGCGCCGGCGCCGTAGTTGCCGGATCCGATCCGCCCCTCGAAGTCCGCGTACTCGAGCGGGTGGTCCTCGACCTCGACGGCGAGGCGCTTGACTCGCGGATCGGTCGACGGTCCCTTCGGCACCGCCCACGATCGCAAGGTGCCGTCGACCTCGAGGCGGAAGTCGTAGTGAAGGCTCGAGGCGGCGTGCTTCTGGATCACGAATCGCGGAGGCTTCGATCGCTGCTGCCGGGTCGCGCGGGGGCTCCGCGCCTCGGTCGGCTCGAGTCCGGGCTCCGAAGTTCCCGATCGCTTGCGCTTGTCGCGGTAGCGCTCCAGCCGGTCGCTCATCGCCGTCAAACGCTACCCGCGAGAGGGCGGGGGCTGCGGCATGCCATCATCTGAGTATGCCCTCAGATGACGAGAATCGAAATGACTTTGAAGAGATGCTGCGCTCGCTGGCGCGCGAGGTGAGCCGGTCGATCGATGACCAGCTCGGACGCACGGATGTCGAAGGCGCGGCGGAGGCGTTCGGGCTTGATCCGAACGCGCTCCGTGGCTGGGCCGACGGCGCCGGCGATTGGCTGCGCGCGCAGGTCGAGCAGATGGGGGAGGGAGCGGCGCCAAGTCCGGCGTCGCCGATGCCCGATCAGACCGTCAACATCGACGCGCTGAGCGGTGCCGGCCCGCACCCGCTCGACGTCCCAACCGAGGATCAGGGGCTGGCTCTGGCGGCGCTGGATTCGGGGCGCTGGACGGTCGAGCCCGGGACCGAGGCACTCGCGGCGCGGGGCGAGGGCCCCGGACCGGCCGACGCGCTCGGCCTGGTCCGCGAGCTGCGCACGCGCGACTGGATCGATCGTGACGGGCAGATCACCGTCGTCGGTCGCCATGCGCTGAGTTGTTGGCTTGACGACGCGCAGTCCCGGTAGCTCGGTCACGGGATGACCGGGCTCGGCGTAATTCCCGCATTCTCGAACCACCTACCGGTCCGGATCCGCTTCGGTGACGGCGTCGCCGGCGAGCTCCCGTCGGCGATCGCATCGCATTCGGCGGGGCGGGTGCTGGTGATGATCGACGCCGGTCTGGAGCAGCAGAGCCCCGGGGTGGCGGCGGCGATCGGCGCGATCACCGGCGCCGGGATCGAGCTCGAGCGCCTGATCAAAGAGCCGGGGGAGCCGACGATCGACGTCGTCGACGAGGCCGCCGCGGCGCTGCGTCGCGCCGACCCGCAGGCAGTCGTCGCGATCGGCGGCGGCTCGGTGATCGACACCGCCAAGGCGGCGCGGCTGTGCGTACAGCGCGGCGTCGACTTCCGCACGTTCGTCGAGTCAGCGCTCGACTTCCCCGAGCCGACGTTGCCGCTGATCGCCGTGCCGACGACTGCCGGAACCGGTTCGGAGGTATCCGGCGGCGCGGTTATCACGGACCCGCGGCAGACACGCAAGGCCGGCATCGCGAGCCCGAACCTGCGCGCGCAGAATGCGCTCGTCGACCCGCAGCTGACGTACTCTGTGCCGCCGACGCTGACCGCCTACACCGGTCTCGACGCGCTCGCCCAGGCGATCGCCGGGATGCTCGCAAAGGTGCGGACGCCGATCGGCGACGCGATCGCGCTCGAGTCGATCCGGATGATCGGCAACGCACTTCCCGTCGCCTACGAGAACGGCGACGACGCCGGCGCTCGCTCCGAGATGGCGTGCGGCAGCTTGATGGCCGGGTTGACGATGAACATCTCCGACTGCACCGCCGAGCACTCGCTCGGCCAGTCGATTGGCGCGATGTTCAAGGCTCCGCACGGCCTCACGATCGGCTTGGTGCTGGTACAGACGCTCGAGCGCGAGCGCCGGTACGTCCCGCAGATACTCGAGCGGGTCGCGGACGCGCTCGATGCGCCCGACGACGGGTCGGGCGACGGGTCGCGAGCGGTTCAGGCGATCTCGTCGCTGCTCGCGACGCTCGGGTTCCCGGTGATGAGCTCGCTTGGAATTCGAGAAGAGCACCTGGACGAGCTGACGAGACTGGCGCTCGAGGACTTCTTCGTCACGCAATCGCCCGTGCCGTGGAGCGAGGACGAGGTACGGTATGCGTTCGCGACGGCGCTCGCGCAAGACGACCGCAGCGCCGCGCTCACGTAGCTCGACCAGTAACCGTGCCGATCAACGAGACCGCCGCCGCGCCCCCCGATTTCGACGTGATTGTCGTCGGAGCCGGCTTCTCCGGGCTGTATGCGCTGCACCGGCTGCGCGGGCTCGGGTGCTCGGTGCTGGTGCTCGAGCGCGGCAGTGGCGTCGGGGGCACGTGGTTCTGGAATCGCTACCCCGGCGCCCGTTGCGACATCGAGAGCATCGACTACTGCTACTCGTTCTCCGAGGAACTGCTCGATCAATGGCGCTGGACCGAACGCTATGCCGCCCAGCCCGAGATCCTCCGCTACCTCAACCACGTCGCCGACCGCTTCGACCTGCGCCGCGACATCGAGCTCGAGACCGAAGTCCAGGAGCTGTGCTTCGACGACGGCGCCAGCCGGTGGACGGTCCTCACGACCGACGGGGTGCGGCGCTCGTGCCGGTGGTGCGTAATGGCGACCGGCAACCTCTCCTCGATCAAGCCCCCGAGCTTCGAGGGGCTCGCCGAGTTCGACGGCGAGTGGTTCCACACCGCCCGCTGGCCGGAGGCGGGCGTCGACTTCAGCGGCAGGCGCGTGGCCGTGATCGGCACCGGCTCGACCGCGATCCAGGCCATCCCCCAGATCGCGCGCCAGGCCGAGCAGCTCTACGTGTTCCAGCGCACGCCGAACTACAGCATGCCGGCGCAGAACCGGCCGCTGACCGGGGAGGAGCTCGACGAGGTCCGCCGCGGCTACGCGGAGCGGCGGCGAGCGGCCGAGCAGTCCGACGCCGGCATCCCGTTCCCGGCGCCAGAGAGGACGACGTTCGAAGTCACCCCGGCCGAGCGCCGGCGCATGTACGAGGAGGGGTGGCGCCGCGGCGGGATCAACTCGCTCTCATACGCGTTCACCGACTTCTTCTCGAGCCAGGCGGCAAACAGCAACGCGGCCGAGTTCGCGCGCGAGCGGATTCGCGAGATCGTTCGCGATCCCGAGGTTGCGGAGGCGTTGTGTCCCTACCAGCACATCGGCACCAAGCGGACATGCGTCGATATCGGCTACTTCGAGACCTACAACCGAGACAACGTCGAGCTGATCGACCTGCGCCGCGACCCGATCGAGCGGCTGACGCGCGGCGGTATCGCAACCGCGGCCCGCGATTATGCGGTCGACTGCATCGTGTTCGCGATCGGCTTCGACGCGATGACGGGCGCGCTCGTCGACATCGATATCCGCGGATCAGGTGGGCGGGGCCTGCGCGAGCACTGGGCATCGGGTCCGCGAACCTACCTCGGCATCGCCGTCTCGGGGTTCCCGAACATGTTCGTCGTCACCGGCCCGGGTAGCCCGTCGGTGCTGAGCAACATGGTCGTCTCGATCGAGCAGCACGTCGACTGGATCACCGACTGCATCGTCGCGATGCGCGAGCGCGGGGTCGATCGCGTGGAGGCGACGCCCGAGGCCGAGAACGCGTGGGTTCACCACGTCAGCGAGATCGCCAGCGCAACGCTCTACCCGCTCGCGACCTCGTGGTACGTCGGCGCCAACATCCCCGGGAAGGCGCGCGTGTTCATGCCGTACGTCGGGGGTTGCGGGCCGTACCGCGAGGAGTGTGATCAGGTCGCGAGGCGCGGTTACCGCGGGTTCGAGCTCAGTTCACGGGGCGCCTCCGTCGCCGAGGCCGAGAGTGCGCTCGCATGAGTGACACCGTCGCGAGTCGTCCGGCGGTCCCGGTCAGAGGCGACGACCCGGCCGCAGTCCAGGCGGCCCTGGTGCGGCTGCGCGATCGCGGCGTCCAGACGGTGATCATCGGTGGCGCCGACACGCACGGGATCATGCGCGGAAAGCGGGTGCCGATCGAGCGCCTCGCGCACGTGCTCGAGCACGGGATGGCGATCTGCGACGTGTTCTGGGTCGCCCACATCGACGAGTCCAGCCTCGTCCCACGGCCCGCCGATCACACCGGCTACTTCCCGACCGAGCGAAACGGCTACCCCGACATCACCGCCGCTCCGGACCTCGCGACGCTGCGGCTGGTCCCGTGGCACGAGGCGACGGCGCTGGTGCTGTGCGACTTCCACCGCCCGGAAGGTGGTCCGATCCCGATCTCGCCACGGACCGTCCTGCGTCGCGTCGTCGAGCGCGCCCGGGCGATGGGGTTCGAGCCGATGTGTGGGATCGAGCTCGAGTTCTACGTGCTGCGCGAAACCCCGGGCTCGGTCTTGACGCGCAGGCCGGTCGAGCTCGAGCCGTTGCAGGAGCGACCGAGCACGTATGGCGTCACGATGGGGTCGCGGCAGGAGCCGGTCGCCCGGCTGATCCGCGAGAGCGCGCTCGCCTGCGAGCTTCCGATCGAGGCGTGCAACCCCGAGACGGGCCCGGGCCAGTTCGAGATCACGCTCCGCTACGGGCCGGCGCTGAAGGCCGCCGACGACGCCTTCCTGTTCAAGACGGCCGTCAAGGAGCTGGCAGCGCAGGAGGGGCTGATGGCGACGTTCATGGCCAAGCCTCGCTCAGACTGGGCGGGCAGCTCATGCCACGTGCACGTCAGCCTCGCGGGCGAGGGCGGCGTCAACACGTTCTTCGACGCCGACGCCGAGCACGGAATCTCGTCGATCATGCGCCGGTTCGTCGGAGGCTCGCTCGCGACAATGGGCGAGCTGAGCGCGATCATGGCCCCGACGATCAACTCCTATCGCCGCTTCACGCCGTACTCGTGGGCTGCGACGACCGCGACCTGGGGGCTCGACAACCGCAGCACCGGCCTGCGCGCCGTGTACGAGGGCGAGGGGGCGACGCGGATCGAGCACCGGCAGGCCGGCGGCGATGTCAATCCATACCTCGCGGCAGCGGCCGCCCTGGCGGGCGGGCTGCACGGCATCGAGCACGGCATCGATGCGCCCGAGCTGAGCGACTGCGACGTCTACGCGCTCGCGCGCGACGAAGTTCCGGAACTGCCGCGGAGCCTGCCCGACGCGACCAGGCTCCTGGCCGGCAGCGCGATTGCACGCGAATGGCTGGGTGAGGATTTCGTCGGTCACTACGTCGAGATGAAGCGGGCTGAGTGCGAGGCGCAGATGACCGCGGTCACCGACTGGGAAATCGCGCGCTATCTCGAGGCGCTGTAAGGCGCTCGAGTTCCTCTGGGCGGCCCAGGCGGCCCGCGTCCAGGTCTCCAAAGCGGCCGGCGCCCAGGTCTTCCAAGCGGCCCGCCCCCAGGTCTTCTAAGCGGCCGGCGCCGCGTCCTGCTCGAACACGCGCGCGGCGAACTCGTCGACCGTCGCGTTGAACTTGTCGGTCTCCTCGATGAACGGGCAGTGGCCGCTGTCCTCGAAGATCACCACCTCGGCGTGTGGGACGCGCTGCTGCAGGTCGCCGGCGCCCGAGACCGCGAGCAGCTCGTCGTGGCGCCCCCAGCAGACAAGCGTCGGGATGTCGATCGTCGCGATCGTCTCTCGATAGTCCTGGACCGATTGGTCGAACAGGATCGCGCTGAGGGCGCCGATCGGCAGCTTCGCGCACTCGCCGACCATGAACTCGACATCTGCGGGCGGCTGCTCGTGGTGGAACATCTCGGGAACGAGGTGGCGCAGGAACGCATCCTTGTCGCCCTGGACGTCGCTCATCAGAGAGTGCAGAGTCGGCAGGTCGATGAAGCCGTGGGGGAAGTCGTCCCACTTGAAATCGGACGCCGCCTCGTCGCTGACGATCAGCCCCGCGAGGCCGCCGGTCCCGAATTGGAGGATGTACTCCCAGGCGACGAACGCGCCCATCGACCAGCCGAGCAGGATCGGCCGCTCGATCCCGAGCGACTCGATCAACTGCCTGAGGTCGCGCGCGTACTGCGGGATCGTGTGACCTGACGGCGCGTCGCTCGAGTCGCCATGGCCGCGCAGGTCGACGGCCACGACCCGGTGGCGCTCGCTCAGCGGCTCGATCTGGCGATCGAAGTAGCGACGGCTCATCGACACCCCGTGGATCAGCACGAGCGCGGGGCTGTGCGGATCGCCCACGTCGTCGTAGGCGAGGACAGCGTCGTCTGAGAGCTTCAGTTCAGGCATCGTTTGTACTCCCGGTGATCGGCCGCATGTGTTCGAGCAGGGCCTATCAAATCATGCGTCGAGGGTCGCGAGGCGTTGGGCGTCGCGCTACTGAATCGTCAGCCCCAGCTGGCGGGTGCGCTTGTCGCCGCCGGTGGGCCTATCGGAGCCTCAGCGGACCGCCAGTCCGAAGCCCCCGTCGACCCTGAGGACGGTGCCGGTGATGTAGGACGCGGCGGGGGACAGGAGGAAGCCGACCGCGCCGGCCAGCTCGGCCGTGTCGCCGAACCGGGCGAGGGGGATCTGGGCCCTCACCGCCTGCTTGACCGGATCGGGCATGCCGAGCACCTTCGGTGTCGCGATGAAACCTGGCATCACGACGTTGCAGCGGATTCCCCGCGATGCCCACTCGGCGGCGAGCGTGCGGGCCATGCCGACGAGCCCTGCCTTGGAGGCGCCATAGGCGACTTGGCCGGGGATCGCGGTCTCGGCGGCGACCGAGGAGATCACGACGATGCGTCCGTCGCCCGAGGCCGCCAGCGGCTCGAACGCCGCCTGCGCTAGATAGAAGGCGCCGGAGAGGTTGGTCTCAAGGTCCTTGCGCCACTCCTGATCGGAGAAGCGCTCGGCGCGGTGGATCGTGTCGACGATCCCGGCGCCCGCGACTACCGCATCGCAGCCGCCGAGCTGTGCGACCAGCTCGATCACGCCCGCCCGCACGGCATCGGGATCGCGGACGTCGAAGGCCGCGCTCGTCGCCGCCCCGGCGACCTCGGCGACGGCCGTCCCGGGTGCGTCGCAGGCCGCTACCTGGCAACCACTGTCGGCGAGTGCCGCGACGACTGCGCGGCCGATGCCGCCGGCGGCTCCGGTGACGATCACGCGCCGTCCCGCCGGGGTCGTGCTAGCCGACATCGGCGCCGCCCTCTGAGCGCGTCAGGCCGTAGCGCTGCCAGTGGCGCTCGGGGATGTCGGCCGGGTCCTTGTACCAGTACCAGGTACATGGGTCGCGGCCGAAGTCGTCGGGCGGATCGCTCGGGTACAGGGGGTAGCCGATCCAGCGAATCGGCAGCGACTCGTTCATGAACGAGCAGTGCGTGCAGTACAGCGGGAACTCCTTGCGGCCGTAGCTCCAATCGTGTGCCGCGTGGGTGACACCGAGCGCATTCGGGCCCTCGTAGCGACCCATCCGCACGAGTCGCTGTCCGGATCCGCAGGGATTCATCTCGAACGTGAACTTCTCATCATCTTCGGTGATCGTGAACGCGCCAGGGTGCGGGCCGGTGCCGCTGCACGAGTGCGCGCGCCACGTGGCCGCCAGCGCATGGACGATCTGCCTGCGGTCGCGCGACGCGATCGCCTCGACGTCGCGCCGCCACCCTCGGCCCTGACCCGAAGTCCAGGCGTCGGCGACGCCGTCGTCACCCAGCCGGTCCTGGACGAACGAGATCAGACCACCGATCCCCTCGGCCATCAGGTCGTGGAGATACCGCCACTCGTGCTTCATCTGCTCGCACAGTTCGCGCGCGAGTGCGAGGTCGCCTCGGTCAAGCGCTTCGATCGCCCGATCCATCGTCGGGCGCGACATCTGCTCGAGCTCGTCGTCAGAGAACCAGCGATCCGCCATCGCTCCTCCTTCGGTGATCGGCAACGAGCGCGATCCTACGCTCGCCGGCGCATCGCTACAGCGTGATCGCGTCGCGAAGGCGTTGGACCGACTCAGGATCGTGCGAGGGCAGGTAAACGGTCGCGTGCTCGGCTCCATGCGCAAGGATCGCGCGCATCGTCTCGATCGCGACCGCCGGCTTCGGCGCGATTGCGTCCTGGCGCAGCGCGCGCAGCTGCTCGAGCGTGTCGGTCGCGTCACCCGCCAGCAGCACGTGCCGTCCGTCGTCGTCGATGCACACAATCGAAATGTGCCCTGGGGTATGCCCGGGCGTCGCCACAGCTTGGATCCGGCCGTCGTCGCTCAGCGCCTTGCTGTGGTGAAACGCCCCGAACGAGCCGCCGTCGAGCGCCAGCGGCTGCACGGTTATGCCGGCCGGCAGCGGCTGGCGAAGGACGCGGCGCATCAGCCGCGCGCCGCCGGTCCGTGCGAAGGCCAGCTCGGCCTCGTGGATCTGGATCGGCACGCGCACGTGGCGCGCGCCGTCGATGTGATCGCCGTGCATGTGCGTGAGCACGACCGAGTCGACGTCGGCGAGCGACAGCCCGGCGGCTCGCAGTGTCTGCGGTAGCTCCTGTTCGCGGGTGACCTCGAAGCGCGCGAACGGGATGTCGCGAACGTCGGCCGTCTCGCCGGTGTCGACGAGCAGCAGCCGATCGCCGTGCTCGATCGCCCAGCAGTGGATCGGGACCGGCTCGCACCACTCGCCGGGGGCGAACAGGTCGAGCTGACGCCGCCAACCGTCGCTCGCGAACAGAAACGCTCGCTTGAGCCGCACCATCCCGGTTGTCAATGCGTGAATTTGCACGAGGACCGACTCTAACCGCGCGGCAGGATCACCGCCGACTGGTGCTCGGCGTCGTGGAGCACCTCGACGTCAACCGGTCGCAATTCGGTCGCGCTGTACGGAGCCTCGCCGGTGCCGGGGTTGCGGGCGTAGCGCGGGTGGGCGCCTGAGGACACCTGCAGGCGGATGCGGTGACCGGCGGCGAAGCGATGGGCGATCGGCCACAGATCGAACGCGACGCACCAGCTGCCGTCGGGGGCGGGCTGCAGCTGTGCGGGGTCGACCCGCGCGAGCGCATCGCACACGTTCAACGAGGTTCCATCGGGGTGGACGTCGCAGATGCGGGCGAAGACGTCGAAGTGCGGCACGCTGGTGCGGACCCACAGCTCGACGCGGACGGGACCGATCGCCTCAAGCACAGAGCGCAGCGTCGCGCCGGTGTAGGTGAGCACGTCGGCGCGCTGCTCGAGCGGGCGGTTGTCGAGCACCGGCTCGCGTGCGAGCAGCACCGGCCCGCCGAGCGAGGGCGTCGGGTCCGACGGGTCGTAGCGGTAACGATCTCCGGCCGCGGCGCGGCCGTCCGGCGCGCGGTCGGACAGTCCTCCGTGCTCGGCGAGCCACAGGTGGTGCTCGCCGGTCCCCGGAGGCGGCCACGTGGACAGCTCGCGCCAGCCGCCGCCGGAGCGCTCGCCGGTCACGAACAGGCTGACCGCCGCCGGGCGCACGAGCCGGCGGTCGTCGAGTAGGCCGGCCCGCAGCCAGCCGAGCCCCTCGCGCAGGGCGGCGCGCATCAGCCCCGGCGCGGTGTGGGTCCACGGGCCGACGATCAGCTGCGTGTCGCGTCCCGCCGCGCGCAGCGCCGAGAAGTCGTCGAGCAGCCACGGTAGGAAGATGTCGTACCAACCGCCGATCAGCTGCACCGGCGCGGTCACCTCGGCGACGCCGGCGGCGAAGTCGCGAGCGACCCAGTACGAGTCCTCGCGGCGCTCGCTCGCGAGACCGTCGCGGAACCACTGCACCTCGGTCCCGGTCGCCCGCTCGTCGAGGTCGGCGAGCGGCAGCTCGAACAGGAGCGCGGGGAGCCGACGCAGCGCCCGGGCGATCGCGAGCGGAGCGAGCCGGCGCTCCTGCGCTGCGACGAGCACGAGCCACGAAGCGGCGCTCTCGAGCGACAGGCTTCCGCCCGCATAGGTCTGGTCGTGGAACTGGGAGGCGCTGACCTCGATCGCGAGGGCGCCGAGATCGGCGCCGGCCTCGGGCGCGAGCGCCCACTGGACCAGCCCGAGGTAGCTCGGACCGATCATCCCGATCCGATCGGCATGCCAGGTCTGGTCGCGCAGCCACCGCAGCGTCGCGAGCCCGTCGGCGCGCTCGTCGAACGGGCTGAACGTGCCCTCCGAGCCGAACGTGCCACGGACGCTCTGGATCACGACCTGGAGGCCGCGTTCGGCGAGCAGCCGCCCGAACAGCAGTCCGACCAGCTGCCGGCGGCCATAGGGCGAGCGGACCAGCACCGTCGGCTGCGGGCGCTCCCGCGCCGCCCGCGCCACCCACCGGTCGGCGAGCAGCACCGCCCCGTCGTCCATCACCGCGCGGAGATCCCGCTCGCACACGACGTCGCGCGTCGCCGCGCGCGCCAGTCGCATGCGGCGGGCGAGGATCTCACTCGCGATGCTCATCAGACGATCGTAGGCGGAGCCTCGACCGTCGGTGTCTCAGCAGCTGCGCAGCGGCTACCCGAACCTCTGCTTCAACCAGGCGGTGGTGGTGCTGTAGCCGGCCGCAACGACGCCGCCGTGGGTGACGCCCGGGAACGTGGTGTAGCGAACGCTGTCGCCCTTGGCGGTCAGCTGGCCGTCGAGCTCGCTGGTGAAGCCCGGGAACACCGTCGTGTCGGCCTCGCCCTGGAGGATCAGCACCGGAGCGTGGATCCGCACGTCGGGGTTCATCGCGTCGAGCACCTTGTAGAGCGCGGTCGTGTTGGCGCCCGAGCGCTCGATCTGAGCGGGCGGGAGGCCGCCCCACGAGTTCGACTCCGACAGCTGCGCCAGGCACTCGTGCTGCACCGCCGGGAGCAGCGCGATCGCCTGTGGGGTGAGCAGCGACTGCAGATCGACGGTGTTCGTGTCGGCGTGGGCGCTGGTCAGGATCAGCCCGCCGATGGCGGACAGGCCGCCGCCGGGTGCGGTTAGGCCCGCGGCCGCTTGGAACTGGGTCTTGAGCTCCGAGGCGGGGGCGAACGCGGCGACGCCGACGAACTTCAGACCGGGCGCGAAGTGAGGAGCCTCGGCGGCCGCGAACAGCGCCGCCTGGCCGCCCTGGGAGTGGCCGGCGATTGCAAAGCGATGACCGATCTGCGGGTTCAGCTCACGCGCGGCGAGCGCGATGTCGTCGACCGAGGCGCCCTCGGCGCGACCGACGAGGTACAGGTGGGTGCCAGGCGTGCCGAGACCCTGGTAGTCGGTCTGCGCGATCGCGTAGCCGTGCTTCAGCCAGTCGTTGAACTGGGGGTAGACGTATGAGACGTACGAGTTCTCGAGGCTCCGCGACGGCGCGCACGTGTCGGCGATTCCGGTCGTCCCGTGCGCCCAGCTGATCAGCTTCCAGCCTTGCTTGGGGGCCTTGCCGTGCGGCGTGAAGACGAGACCGGAGATAGCGGTCGGCTTGCCGTCGGGCAGCACCGAGCGGTACAGCACCAGTGTCGTGTGGGCGGCGGCGGGAAGCCCCTGCGGCGAGTGCAGCTGTCGCTCCCAGATGACCGTTCCCGGCTTGCCCTTCACCAGCCGCGCAGGCGGCGTGTAGAACTTCAGGCCGGCAGGCGCCTTGGTCACGCCGGTCTGGGCATCGGCGGCGACCGCGCTGGCGCACAGCGCGAGCGCCATCAGCCCGCTCGAGATCAACAAGCGCCCTGCTCTCACTCCGAACCGGTCACGAAGCATGCTCGTACCACCCTTCAACTCTCCGGCGGTCGACTGAGAGCCGCTGCCGCCAATCGCTTATACGGGCGCGAATTGCCGCCGCGCACCCAAACAGATCGAGCCCCTGACCACTCCTAGTCCGACGACTCGACTACGGTCAGGTTAGCGGGTCGGGTTGCCGGCGCAGCGCGCGCGTGATGTCGTCGCGCGTGATCGGGCCGTCGTAGTGAGCGGCTTCGATGAAGATCTCGGGCTCCGCGTGGGCCCCGCTCGCGGTCGCATGCCGGATCTGCTCGACGACTGCGTCCTCGAAGCGACCGGCTCGGACCTCCTGCTGGAGGCGATCGGGATCCTCGACGCAGCGCCCAGCCAGGGCGAGCAGTTCGTCCTCGTCGGTGAGGCCCGCGGCGGCAATCCGATCGAGCAGCTCGAAAAACCTCCCTTGCGCGGCCGCGGCCTCGAGCGTCGCGGCCGCGACGAGCGCGAGCGGGTGCACGTCGGCAAGGGGCAGCTGGCGCACAGCGAGTCGGATCTGACCCGAGTCGACGAACTCGCACAGGAGCGTGTAGGCGCTCCGCGACGGGACCGTGCAGACATCGAGGTAGGCGGTCACCGTCCGCGCCCCATGGGTTCCGCGTACGCGATCGCCCGGGCCGACCGGTGGCTCGAGCGCCGGTGCAGCACCGGCTCTCGCACGCCAGTCGGCGAGCGCCTGTGCGATCGCGGGTGGAGGCTCGTTGGCGCCGGTCATGGCGCGGCGGCGGTAGTGGCCCTCGGTCCCGCGCTCCCAGTTGCGAATGTCCTGGGTGGTGTCGTGGGCGAGCTCGCTCGGCGTCTCGGGAGGTCCACCGGGGCGGCGGTAGGGGGTTTGACTGATGCCGCTCCCCGTCCGCGTGTAGTAGCCGAAGATGACCGCGAACAGGAACAGGACGATCACGCCCGTGAAGATCAGCGTGCCGCCGGCGAGCGCGAACGGGACCACGAGCTGGGCGGACACGGCTACCAGGCCAGCGGCATCGGCTGCCATGAGGTGCCAGCCTACGCCGCAACGAGGACGGCAGGCAACCCCTTGACATCGGCCGGGCGACAGTGAGAATCGATGAGATCCTTCGAGTTGCGACCGATGCCCGTGGGTCGCGCACACATCAGTCACCCCGAACGAAACGGAGCCCCATGAGTCTGCGATCTGGTGGCGAGAGCATCGTCATGCGAAACCCGGCCGATGCCGACGAGGTCGTCGCCACGTATGAGCGCAACGACACCTCCGAGGTCGCGGCCGCGTGTGCGCTCGCCGCCGACGAGGGACTCGCGAGCTGGTCGCGGCGGCCGGGGCCGGCGCGTGCGGCGATCCTGCACCGGGCCGCGAACCTGGTCAGCGAGCGGGCCGAGGAGATTGCCGTCGGGATCACCAGGGAGGAGGGCAAGGTGCTGTCCGACGCGCGTGCGGAGACGCTGCGGGCAGCAGCGGTGCTGCGTTTTCACGCCGGCGAGGCGGAGCGGTTCGGAGGTTCGGCGGCGGACGCGGCCGAGCCCTCGACGTTGGCGTGGATCAGGCGACGGCCGGTCGGAGTCGTGGCGCTGATCACGCCGTGGAACTTTCCGGTGGCGATCCCGGCTTGGAAGCTCGGTCCAGCGCTCGCATGTGGCAATGCGGTCGTGATCAAGCCGTCGTCGCAGGCTCCCGGCGCCGCGATCGCGCTGGTCGCGGCGCTTCACGACGCTGGCGTGCCGGAGGCGGCACTCCAGGTGATGATCGGATCCTCGGAGATCGGCACGGCACTGGTCGAGGACGAGCACGTGGCCGCCGTCTCGTTCACGGGCTCGAACGCGGTTGGCCGCGAGCTCGAGCGCCGATTGGCGTCGCGGTCGGTTCGCTTCCAGGCCGAGCTCGGCGGCAACAACCCATTGATCGTGCTCGCCGACGCGGATGTCGAGCGCGCCGCACAGATCGCGACCGACGGCGCGTTCCTGGCGGCGGGCCAGAAGTGCACCGCGACGCGGCGGGTGATCGCGCAAGCGCCCGTGTACGAAGCGGTGCTCGATGCGATCGGCCGCCGGGCGGCGGCGATGAAGGTCGGCAACGGGCTCGAGCCCGACGTCCAGGTCCCACCGCTGGTGCAGCAGGACGCGGCCGACGAGGTCCAGGCGGCGATCGACCACGACGCCGCCGCGGGCGCGACGATCGCGTTTGGAGGCCATGCCCCGGGTGGCCCGCTGCACGGCGGGAGCTTCATCGTGCCGACGGTGCTGTGCGACGTCGGGCCCGGGATGAAGGTGGTCGACGAGGAGGTGTTCGGCCCGGTCTGTGCCGTGATCGAGGCGGCTGACCTGGGGCAGGCGATCGAGCTCGCCAACGCGGTCCCGTACGGACTGTCCGCCTCGATCTGCACCAACGACCTCGCACGGGCGTTCACGTTCATCGAGCAAATCGACGCCGGGATGGTGCACGTCAACAGGCCGACCCCGGGCGCGGACCCGCATCTCCCGTTCGGCGGCGTCAAGTCCTCGTCGGTGTCGGGCTACCGCGAGCAGGGTCACGCGGCGGTCGAGTTCTTCTCCGAGGGGCAGACCGTGTATGTGAATTACGACGGTCCCGGCGGACCGCGATCGTGATCAGCGGCTCCTTGCCGGCGTGATGCCGGCGCCTTCAGACGCAGCGATACGCGAGCTCGTCGAGCTGCTAGGCGCCGAGCACGTGCTCACGACGGGGTCGATCCCGGCGCACTACAGCCATGACGCGTCAGTGGCCCGGGGGCTGCGCGCCGCGCCCGACGCGCTCGTCCTACCGGGGACCGCGGAGGAGGTCGCCGAGGTGCTCGGCGTCTGCTACCGCAACGGGATTCCGCTCGTTCCCCGCGGCGGTGGCACCGGGCTGGCGGGCGGCGCTGTCGCGACCGCCGGCGGAGTGTTGTGCAGCCTCGAGCGGCTGACACGCGTGCGCGAGTTCACTCCCTCGCTGTGGCGAATGCACGCCGAGGCGGGCGTGACGACGTCGCGAATCAAGCGCCTCGCGCGCGAGAACGGCTTGCTGTTTCCGCCCGATCCGGGCGCCGCCGAGGAGTCGCAGATCGGTGGCAATGTCGCGACCAACGCCGGCGGCCCGCATGCGTTCAAGTACGGCACGACCGGGGCGTGGGTGACGGGGCTCGAGGCGGCGATCGCGCCCGGGAAGCTGATCAGGGTCGGTGGGCCGATCCGCAAGGACGTCGCCGGGTACGACCTCAAGCACCTGCTGATCGGGTCCGAGGGAACGCTGGCAATCATCACTGCCGTGTGGCTGCGGCTGATCCCGGCGCCGGAGCGCGTGGCTCCGGTCGTGGCCTTCTTCCCGGGCGCGCACGAGGGATGCGAGGCGATCACGGAGATCCTCGGTACGGGGCTGCAGCCGGCGACGCTCGACTTCCTCGACGCGAGCGCGCTGGCAGCGGTCCGCGGCGCGTACCCGGCGGCGACGCCGGACGGCGCCGGCTTCGTCTTGCTGATCGAGCTCGACGGTTCGGTCGCCGAGGTCGAGCGCCAGCGTGAGGAGCTGTTCGGGCTTCTGGCGCCGCTGGCGGTCGGAGTCGAGACCGTCAGCCCCGCCGAGTTGTGGCGCTGGCGCGATGGGGTCAGTGCGGCTGTCACCACGCAGCGTGGCGGCAAGGTCGGGGAGGACATCGTGGTCCCGCTCGACAGGCTCGAGGAGGCGATCGAGCGGGTGCCCGTGCTCGGCGAGCGACACGGGCTGCCGGCGTGCAGTTGGGGCCACGCGGGCGACGGCAACATCCACGGGACGTTCATGATCGACCCGGGCTCGCCTGAGGAGCGCGACCGGGCGCAGGCGGCGGCGGGCGATTTGTTCGCGCTCGCGGTCGAGCTCGGGGGGTCGATTTCCGGCGAGCACGGGCTCGGCTACGTCAAGGGTGGTCAGCTCGCCTTGCAGTGGTCCCACGCCGCGATCGAGGTGCACGAGCGGATCAAGCACTGCCTCGACCCGGAGGGGTTGCTGAATCCGGGCAAGAAGGTGGCGCGGCCGGTGCCGGGATAGCGCCGCAAACGTCGCTGCTAGATTTGCTGCCGGTTGGTGGGCAACCCTAGGGGTGAATCACTTTGACGAGTTCGGCGACGCCGATCGAAGAGACGAGGATCTGGGCGGCGACGGCGCTCGAGGACGCCGCCGTGTTCGCGGCGCTGCCCGCGAGTGCGCGAGCCGAGCTCGTGGCCGGCGCGACGATCGAGGACGTCGCCGAGGGCGAGTGGCTGTTCCGCGCCGGCGATCCCGCCGACTCGCTCTATATCGTCGACACGGGAGCGCTCGAGGTCGTCGGCACCGTCGACGGCGAGCAGCGCGTGCTGCGGACCTGCTCGCGCGGTTCGGTCGTCGGCGAGCTCGCGGCACTGGCCGAGACGCCGCGATCGGCTTCGGTCAGAGCGCGCCGTGACGCGACGGTCGTGCGGGTCGGCGCCCGCGCGCTGCGGGGCAGCCTCGCCGAGCATCCGGAGTTCGCGCGCGGGGTCGTCCGGGCGCTGGCGGCGCAGCTTCAGGCGAGCGCGCCGCGTCACGTGTCGCGCTCCGAGCGCGCGCATGTGATCGCCGTGCTCGCCGTCGGGCGGGTGCCGGGCAGCCGGCTTGCCCAAGCGCTGGCCAAGCAGCTGCGGCGGTTCGGAAGCGTCGAGGAGATCGACCAATCGACAGCGCCGGCGTACGAGCTCGAGCTCTCGCGCCACGTCGCGCAGCTCGTCGCGCGCGCCGAGCGGGCATCCGACACGGTGATCCTGCAAGCCGGCGTCTGGTCGGGCGGCGAGGACGAGTGGGCCGACGCGTGTATCCGCGAGGCCGATCGGGTGGTGCTGCTGGTCGGTCCCGATGCGGACTCGGGTGCGTGCCGCATTCGGCACGACGCCGTCGAGCTCGTGCTCGTCGGTCCGGCGCCGGACCTCGAGCGGCTGAACGGCCTGCTCGACGCGGCGCGCCCGAAGGACCATTGGTTCCTGCCCGACCCCAAGCAGCCGAGCGAGCTCGGGCCGGTGACGAGATCGCTCGCCGGTCGTTCGATCGCGCTGGTGCTGTCAGGGGGCGGCGCGCGTGGGTTCGCGCACGTCGGCCTACTCGAGGAGCTCGACGCCGCCGGCATCGTCGTCGACCGTTACGCCGGAACCTCGATGGGGGCGTACGTCGGCGCGCTTGCCGCATTCGGGCTGCAGCCGGGAGTGATGCGCGAGCGGCTGTACGCCGACTTCGTCACGCACAACCCGCTGGGCGATCCGACCGTGCCGATCATCGCGCTCAGCCGCGGGCAGCGAGGCCGCGACATGGTCGAGAAGGCGTTCGGCGAGACGGACATCGCACAGTTGCGAGTTCCGTACTTCTGCGTCACCGTCGACATCACAACGGGCGACGAGCTGGTCCACGACCGCGGGCCAATGGCGCTTTGCGTCGGCGCCTCGATGGCGATCCCGGGCTACCTGCCGCCGGTCCCGCTCGGCGAGCGGCGACTGATCGACGGCGGCATGCTCAACAACTTCCCGGTCGACCACATGCTCAAGCGGGCCGACGGTCCGGTGATCGGGTGCGACGTCTATGCCGGCTTCAAGCCGACGGCGCGCGACGTCACCGCGCCGTGGCTTCCGTGGGCGCCGGCGCGGGTGCTTTCGCTCGCCGGGCGGCTGCCGAGCTTCGGCATGGGTGCGGCGCTCGGCACCGTCCGGCGCGCACTGACCTCGTGGGATGAGCCGGTGCCGACACTGCCAGAGGTGCTGAGCCGGATCGTGACGCTGCCGGGGAGGCTGAGCACCGAGGCCCACGGCGGTCTCGCCGACCTCCTGGTCGCTCCCGAGCTGACGGACATCGGCGTATTCGCGTTCGACCGGATCGACGACGCGATCGAGCGCGGACGGTTCGCTGCGCGTGCGGCGCTCGAGTCCGACGGCGCCGCGCTGCTGACGGGCGGCTGAGGCCCGCGCCTTGCCGCCGCGGGCCCTCAGAATCCGTCAGCCGACGGCGCCAAGTCCTCCCTCGGCAACCTCCATGTCCTGGCTGTAATGGCCGCCGCTGACTCCGATCGCGCCGACGATCTGCTCGCCGACCTTGATCGGGAAGCCGCCGCCGAACACGACCAGCCGGTCGATCCCGCCGACCGCGCCGGTCGCGAGCGGCGGATCGTCCTTGATGAAGTCGTGCCAGGCATGGCTCGGCATCCCGAAGCCGACGGCGGTGAAGGCCTTGTCCTGGGCGATCTGCACGCTCAGCAACGCGGCGCCGTCCATCCGGCTGAAAGCCTTCAGCACCCCCGACTCGTCGCACACCGCGATCACCATCGGCACGCCCAGCTCGGTCGCCTTGGCCTCGGCGCCGGCCACGATCCGGTGGGCCAGCTCGCTCGTGATGCTGGCCTTCTCGAACACGTCACTCATCTAGGGTCCTCCTGGGGCTGGGGTGGGTCGAAATCGGCGAAGCGCCGCTCGAGCTCGTGGATCTCATCGAGGCCGATGAACTCGAGAAAGCTCGTGAACGGCAGCAGTGACGGGAGCACCTCGATCGGAGTGCCCGCCGCCTTGATCTGAGCAAGCACCGATCGCATCGCCGCTGTCGCCACCAGCAGCGTGCTGATCGGGAAGATCACGAGCCGGAAGCCGAGCCGGCGCAGGAACTCGTGCGTGACCGGCGGCGACTTGCCGCCCTCGGCGTAGTTGAACATCAGCGGGACGTCTGCGAACGCGCCCGAGATCTCCTCGATCTCGCCGGTCGACTGCGGAGCCTCGATGAACAGCATGTCGGCGCCCGCTTCGCGGTACAGCCGAGCCCGCCGGATCGCCTCCTGCAGTCCCTGCACCGCGCGGGCGTCGGTCCGCGCGACGATCAACATCTCGCCGGACCGCCGCGCCGCGACCGCCGCGGCGACCTTGGCGGCCATCTCGCCGGCGGGCACGAGGTGCTTGCCCTCCATGTGCCCGCACTTCTTCGGCATCACCTGGTCCTCGAGCTGGATCGCAGCCACGCCGGCCGCCTCGTACTCCTGAACGGTCCGGATCACGTTGATCGCGTTCCCGTAACCCGTGTCGGCGTCGGCGATCACCGGCAGCTCGACGGCCTGCACGATCCGGCGGGCGTTGTCGGCCATCTCCGTCAACGTCAGCAGGCCGACGTCGGGGCGCCCGAGCCTGGAGGCGGCGGTGCCGAAGCCGGTCATGTAGACGGCCGGGAAGCCGGCCTCCTCAACGAGGCGAGCGCCGAGCGCGTCGTAGCAGCCCGGCGCCAGCACCATCTCGCCCTCGGCGAGGAGCTCCCGCAACGTCCGTCGGCTTCCCGAGCTGAGCAGGCCACTCACCGTGCGGAGCATACGGGCGCGGACCGGGTCCTCACCGTGCTCTGGCCCGCTCGAACAGCGCGAGCTTCGAATCGACGACGGCCGCGAGCGCGATGATCAGCTCTTCCTGCAGCGCGAGCAGCCGCGCTCCGTCGCGTAGCCCACCGGCCCGAGCCGCCAGCACCTCGAAGTAGCGATCGCGCAGCTCGGTGTTGACGTTGACCTTGCGGATCCCACGCCGGATCGTGCTCCTGATCAGGCCGTCGGGAATCCCAGATGCCCCGTGCAGCGAGAGCGGCACATCGACCGCGCCCTCGATCCGCGCGAGCAGATCGAGGTCGAGCTGCGGCTCGATCACGTAGCGGCCATGGGCGTTACCGATCGATACGGCCAAACAGGCCGGGGCGGCGAACGACAGGAACGCCGCGGCCTGATCGGGATCGGTCAGCCTGCCCGCCGCCGCGGCGGTGGCGATCTCCTCATCGCCCTCGATCCGGCCGAGCTCGGCCTCGACGCCCGCGCCGAAGCGCGAGGCGAGGCGGACCGCCTCGGCCACGAGCTCGACGTTGTCCTCGTAGGACAGCTTCGAGCCGTCGGCCATCACTGCGCCGACGCCGGCGTCGAGTGCCGACTGCATCGTTCCGAGGTCGGAGACGTGGTCGAGCTGCAGGCAGCACGGGACCGTGGCGTCCGAAGCGACGCCGCGGAGCGTCTGCACGAGCGCATGGCCGGCGCGCGATACGAACGCCTGGGCAGAGATCAGCAGCATCACCCCGACGCCACGCGCCGCCGCCGTGTCACATACGGCAACAGCGGTCTCGAGGTTGTAGGCGGTGAAGGCGCCGACCGCCCGCTGCCGCGCCTGTGCGTCGGCCAGCAGCTCGGAGAACGCGACGAGCATCGCCTCGCTCAGCGATCGAGGATCAGGGAGACGACCGCGGCGAGATGATCCTGGTCCCCGACATTGCCGGGGAACACGAGGTAATCGAGCTCGCGACCGCCGATCGGCACCCGCCAGCGGGCCACGCCGGTCGCGATCGGCCCGACCACGAGCGCCCGATCGGCCCGGAGGCCGTGGGTCAGCGTGATGTGCGAGGTGATCCCGCCCTTCGCCAGGATCACGCCCGGCAGCCGGACCATCGCCGGTAGCACCTGCGCGAGCCCGTCGGCGATCCGCATGCCCGCATCGAGGTTCTGCGTCTCGGGCGGGCGGTCGCGCGGGGTCGCGAGCACCGCGATCCGCTTTTGCGCCAGCTGCTCGTCGACGAGCGCGGCCGCTCGACGGGCCTCGGCGGCGGCGCTCTCGGGCGAGTCGAGCAGCGCGCGGAGATCGACCTCGACGGGCGAGATGCGACGCGCCTCGTACAGGCGCTCGAGCTGCTCGGTCGTTCGCTCGACGTAGGAGCCGCAGACGACGAGCAGGCCGTCGTCGCCGTCCGGAACGTCAACGAAACCGTGCGCGGTCGTTCCCGTCAGCGCGGCCGCGAACGCCGGCGCGGCACGGATCAGCAGCGGCAGCCCGGCCTCGTACGCGAGGCGCGCGCCCTCGGCAATCGCCTCGAGATCTTCGGCGGTCTCGACGTCCGGCACGACCGTCGCATAATCCTGCTCGGCGGCCGCGACGATCGCGTCGAGCACGGCGTCCGAGCCACGCGTCCGCAGCTCGTGCAGCGAAACCTCGACCCCGCGGTCGACGGGCAGCAGTCCGCCGGTTCGCTCCTGTGCCCATTCGAGCAGCCGCGAAGAGCGGTACGAGAACGCTCCGTCGCGGGCGTACTCGGTCTCGTGGACGGGCACGGAAGCGGCGTAGTGGACGCCGCCGCGCGTCACGCGACCGGCGGCCGGGAGGGCGGGGACGAGCATCAGCACGGGAGGGTCGCCGTCGAACGCGGCTCGCACGACGCCGCGGTACTCGGAGAGCAGGTGACCGCGCAGGGTGCTGTCGCCACGGAGCACCAGCCTGACATCGGGCGCCGCGAGCTCAGCCGTGCGCGCGGCGTCGAACGTGACCGCCTCGGCCTCGGCCGCGGTCATCGCCCGGGCGTTGGTCATCAGATGGACCGTGGTGGCGCCCTGCAGCGTCGCCCGGAGCGATGTCGGTGACCAGCGCAGCACCACCGGCACGTCGTGGACGGCCTGCGTGCCGGTGGGATCGTCGTCGAGTACGACGTATCGAGCGGTCATTTCTGTATGATGGCATGCCGGAGTTCGAGCGTCGAGTAACGCCTCGGGTGGCCGCAGGGTCACCAGGTAGGATTGCGGCATGGCGCCCGAGAAGCGGGGCGCTGCGGCAAGCGCGGTCGAGCCGTTCGGCGAGGCTGTGACGCGGGCGCCGCGGCTGTCGGACAAGATCGCGGAGATGATGCGTCAGACGATCATCTCGCGCGGGCTGACGGCCGGAACGCCGCTCCCTTCCGAGCGCGAGCTCGGCGAGCAGTTCGGCGTGTCGCGGACGGTGGTTCGCGAGGCGGTCCGCGCGCTGGTCGCGAAGGGGATCGTCGAGGTCCGGTCGGGCAGCGGTCTGAGAGTGGCCGCGGTCAACGAGGGCACGGCGTCGGAGTCGCTGACCTGGTACATCCAGGGCGGCAGCCTCGAATACGGGCAGGTCCACGAGATCCGCAGCATGATCGAGGTCGTGATGACCGGTCTCGCCGCCGAGCGCCGGACCGACGAGCAGCTGCAGGCGCTCCGCGACATCCACGAGCGGCTGAAGTCGGAGATCGACGACTTCGAGGCGGCCGCGCTCATCGACCTAGCGTTCCACGACCTGATCGCGCGGGCGACGCAGAACGACCTGATCGCACTGATTCTGGGATCGATCGCCAACGCCCTGATCGAGGTGCGCCGCGAGACGCTTGCCGCCGGCAGCGGCGCCACAACGATCGCCGACCACCAGCTGATCCTCGACGCGATCGAGGCGGGCGACGCGCAGGCGGCCCGGGAAGCGATGGCCAAGCACCTGAAGGACGTCCGGCGACTGTGGGAAGGCCTCCACGCAGAGGCCGTGTCAGAGGCCGCCACGGAAGGCTCCGAGTAGCCGCGCTGGCAACTGGCCTGCTCTCATACTATAATACAGGCTGGCGCGCGAATCACCGGCAACGCGGGAGGCGCCGAACTGCGATCGGCGCTGGGTCGGGGCGAGACGCGTCGCGCCCAGCAAGGGGCCTGAAGTGATCGGCGGCGAGTTCCCGGCGGACAGGTACCGACGGGCGGCAAGGCTCTCCGAGCCGGCCGTTCGCGGGCTCGTGCGGAACGTCTCGGTCAGGCCATCCTGGGTCGGCGCCGGCGACCGTTTCCGCTACGAACGACAGCGGCGAGACGGGACTCGCGAGCTGATCGAGGTCGACCCCTCGAGCGCAACGAGGCACGCAGTCGCGCCCGCGGCGACGAGCACCGAGAGCGCAGCGCGATCGCTGTCGCCCGACGGGCACTGGGAGCTGCGTGAGCGCGACGGCAAGCTGCTGATCGCCGCCGTCGGCAGTGGCGAGCTGCGAACGCTGACCACCGACGGCGAGCCCGACTGGGGCTACGGGACCCGCCCGGGCTCGAGTCTGGTCGCGGTCACGAGCGCCCGCTCTGGCGTCGAGCTGCCGCCGGTCGCTGTCTGGTCGCCGGATTCGCGGCGGATCCTGACCCATCGCCTCGACCAGCGCCAGGTGCCCGAGCTGCACTTGCTCCAGTCGGTCCCAGACGAAGGCTTTCGCCCGGTTCTCCACAGCTACCGGATGCCGTTCCCGGGCGACGCACTGGCGACGGCGCAGTTGCTGGTGATCGACGTTCTCAGCGGGGCGGTGACGCCGCTCGACGCCGAGCCGTTGCTGGTCGAGTTCGTGTCGCCGCTCGAGCTCGGCTGGGCGTGGTGGGGTGGCGACGGCGGCACCGTCTGGTTCCTCCGCGAGGCGCGCGGAGCGAAGCGGCTCGCGCTGTGCGCGGCACAGCTCGAGGCCGGCACCGTCCGCGAGGTGATCGCCGAGCAGGCGGCCGGCTATGTCGAGCCCGATCAGCTGCTTCCATGGCGCAGTGGCGCGAGACTGGTCCGCGGCGACGCTCAGATCGTGTGGCCCTCGGAGCGCGACGGCCGCCGCCACCTGTATCTGCTCGACGCCGCCGACGGGGCGGTGATCCGCCGGCTGACCGAAGGGGAGTGGCTTGTCCGCGACGTCTTGCGCGCCGACGATCAGTTCGTGTGGTTCACCGGGCTCGGCCGCGAGCCCGGGATCGATCCGTACTACCGGCTCGTGTACCGCCTTCGGCTCGACGGTGGCGAGCCGGAGCTGTTGACGCCCGAGGCGGCAGACCACGACGCGATCTTCTCGCCGAGCGGAGAGCACTTCGTCGACTGCGCCTCGACGGCATCGAGCGCCCCGGTCGCGCGGCTGCGCGCTGCCGGCGGCGAGCTGAAGCTGAAGCTCGAGGAGGCGGATCTGTCAGGGCTCGAGGCGGCGGGCTGGCGAGCGCCCGAGCGGTTCCAGCTGCGCCTCGAGACCGAGCTGTACGGCGCGCTGTTCCTCCCATCGGACTTCGACGCGTCGGTTTCCTACCCGGTGATCGACAGCATCTACCCCGGCCCGCAGCTGATCCGGACGCCGGTGTCGTTCGCGGTCGACAGCACGCTCGGCCCCGACCAATGGCCGGGGCAATGGGGAGCGCAGGCGCTGGCCGAGCTCGGGTTCGTCGTCGTCACGCTCGACGCTCCGGGAACGCCGCTACGCGACCGGGGGTTTCACCAGGCCAGCGTCGGACGCCTGCAGGAGTACTCGCTCGATCACCACATCGCAGCGATCCGCGCGCTCGCCGCCGAACGGCCGTGGATGGATCTCGACCGCGTCGGGATCGTCGGCCACTCCGGCGGCGGCGCCGCCGCGGTGCGCGCCGTGATCGAGCACGGTGACTTCTTCAAGGCCGCGGTGGCCGGGTCGGGCAACCACGACCTGCGCCGGTACATCGCTTACTGGGCCGAGAAGTACCAGGGGTACGGCGATGCGATCGAGCTCGCGCCGGCAAGCAACATCGAGCAGGCCCACCGCCTGCAGCGGCCGCTGCTGCTGCTGCACGGAGAGCTCGACGACAACGTCCATCCCGCGAACACGCTGGCGTTGGTCGATGCTCTGATCCGCGCCGATCGCGACTTCGAGCTGGTCGTGATCCCGGGCGTCAACCACGCGTGCGACACCCACCCGTACTACGCGCGGCGAATGTGGGACTTCTGCGTCCGCCACCTGCTCGGTCGCGAGCCGCCGTCCGCCGATGCCCGACGCCGGGCGCTGACTCAGTCCGCGCTCACCCAGCGCGCGGAATGACCACCACCGGGCAGCCGGCATCGCGGACGAGCACGTGCGAGACGCCACCGAGCAGGACGGTCCGAATCGGGCCATACGCACGTGAGCCGCAGATCAGCAGGTCGAGGTCGCCGCTGTGCTCGCGCAGGACCGTTGCGGGATCCCCGTCCTCGAACACGGTCGACACCTCACGGGCCGCGGGCAGCTCGGAAGCCGCGGATTGCACGGCAGTCTGCAGATCCTGGCGCAGCCGCTGGGTGAAGCTGGCGCCGTCGGCCGCGGCGCGCGCCCGGTGCGGCTCGAGACTGGTGTCGAAAACCGCGAGGATCCGAACCGCCGTACCGGCGCGCTCGGCGATCCCGCGCGCGAACGCGAGCGCCGCGCGAGCCTGCGGCGAGTCGTCGAACGCGACCCCGATCACGCCCTTGGAAAAGCCCTCGAACCGCTGCGGCGCCATCGCCACCGGGCAGGGCGAGCCGTGCAGAAGCCGCTCGCCGACACTGCCGACGGTCAGCCGCCCGGCCGCACCACGGTGCGAGGAGCCCACCACGATCATCTCCGCGTTCTCCTCTTCGGCAAGCCAGTGGAGCCCGGCGGCAACCGACCGGGCGAGCACCACGGCGCGGCCGATCTCGGCCGCCTCGCCGACGAGTTCCCCGGCTCGATCGAGACCCCCCTCGGCCTCCTGCTCGGGCGTCCACTCCTCGCGGCTCGGGTGGATCGCGCTGTCGGGAAACGCCTGTGGCACCGCATGGGCCACGAGCACGGGCGAATCGGTCAGCCTGGCCAGCGCGCCACCGAGCACGCAGGCGTCGTCTCCTCGTGTGGAGCCGTCAACTCCGATGATGATCGACCGCGCCATGCCGCTCCTCCTCCATCCATCGGTTGACCGGTGGGCGCGGCCCGCACGTCGAGAGGTCGGGGCTGCCAATGGTCTTGAAAGAAGCGCCCCACCCGGCTATGTTCTTTGACAGCGAACAGCATTCTACCCACGTTCGGGCAGATGGGACGGAAATTTAGGGTCCGACACCACACTGACGGTGGTCCGGCGGGCGACCGACACATGGTCCGCCGCGCGAGCGTGTTCAGCCCACTCGCGCGGTGATGTCCGTCCGCTCCACCAGCGTCAGTTCGGAGCCGATCCTGATCGGCGTCGACGTCGGGACGAGCAGCGTCAAGGCGCTTGCGGTCGCGCTCGACGGCACGCCCCTGGCCGAGGCGTCGGTAGAGCATCCGATGCTGCGCCCAAGGCCGGGCTGGGCAGAGAACAATCCCGAGGACTGGTACCGCGGCGTGGTCTCGGCGGTCCATCAGCTGCTCGCCGGCGATCGCGTCGACGGAGCCGCCGTGCAGGGCATCGCGCTCGTCTCCCAGCGCGATCCGTGGGTGATCCTCGACGGCGACATGAAGCTGCTTGGCCCGGCGATCAGCTGGACCGATCGACGGACCGAGGAGGAGCTCGCCGGCCTGTGCGATCGGCTCGGGCGCTCGTGGCTGATCGATCGCACCGGCGTGCTTCCGATCCCCGGCCTCGGGCTGCCGACGCTGCTGTGGGTACAGCGCCATCAACCCGAGGTGTGGCGGGCCGCGCGGCGGCTGATGGCGCCCAAGGACTACGTCTTGTGGCGGCTGGCGAACGTGATCGGCACCGACATCAGCATGCCGGCGCGGAGCGTGATGAACGACGTCCGCACCGACAGCTGGTGCCCGGTGATCTGCGATGCCAACGATGTCGCGCTCGAGCTGCTTCCCGACATCTGCTGGCGTCCGTGGGAGCAGGTCGCGGAGCTGCCGGCGCAGACGGCGGCGCTGCTCGGGCTGCCGGCCGGGATCCCGATCGCCGCCGGCGGCGGCGACGATCCCAGCGCGACGCTCGGCGCGGGCGCCTTCGCCGACGGCGATCTGTGCGCCGGGACCGGGACGAGCAGCGACTGGCGCTTGGTCAAGACCGAGTGCGAGCCCGACAGCGTGCTCGCGCGCGGGGACCTCGCCCGGCATCTGGTGGCGGACAGCTACATCTTCGGAGTCTGCATCGAGAGCACGGGCTCGTCGCTTCGATGGTTCCGCGACGCGTTCCCGGACCCCTCGACCAACGGCGACTACCTGCCGATGCTCGAGCAGGCGCGCGGGATCGCGCCGGGCGCCGACGGCCTCGTGTTCCTCCCATTCGTCGACGGCTGCAACCGCGCACCGTGGTTCGTCGAAGGCGCCACCGGCAGCTTCCTCGGGATCGTCTCCGGGCACACCCGGGGACACTTCGTGCGGGCGATCCTCGAGGGGATCGCGTACCAGTACCCGCCGACGATCGCGCTGATCGCGCCGGGCGATCACAGCGGCCGGCCGATCACGCTGGTCGGCGGCGAGACGCGCAGCGAGCTGTGGAACCAGCTCAAGGCGGACGTGCTCGGCGTCGCGCTGCGGACAACGCAGGTCGACGAGGCTGCGACGTTGGGGGCGGCGATCCTCGCGGGCCAGGCGGCGGGGCTGCTCGCCGACGCGGCCGACGGCGTCCGTCAGCTCGTGCGCTTCAAACGGACCTACGAGCCCGATCTGGATCGCCACGCGACCTACGCCGAGCTGCGGGCGTCGCACGAGGACCTGTTCGGAGCCGTCCGGCAGACCTACCAGACAATCCCAGCGGCGAGAGTTCCGTGAGGAGCGTGCTGTCGTGACCGCTGCCCGCCAGCCCAGCCCGATTCCCGATCGCGCGTGCGCCGGGCTCGACTCGGGCGAGCTCACGACCCCGGCACTGGTCGTCGATCGGACCGTCCTGATCCGCAACATCCGTGCGATGGCGGCCCGTGCCGACGGCGCCGGCGTCAGCCTGTGGCCGCACGCGAAGACGCACAAGTCCCCCGAGATCGCCCGCGAGCAGCTGACCGCCGGTGCCGGTGGAGTGACCGTCGCGACGGTCGCCGAGGCTGAGACGATGGTCGCTGCGGGCGTCGAGAACCTGCTGCTCGCCTACCCGCCGGTCGACGAATGGCGGCTGCAGCGGATCGCCGCACTCGCCGGGACGGCCAACGTCACCGTCACGCTCGACGACGTCGGTACGGCGCTGGCGCTCGACGCCGCGTGCGCCGCTGCCGATCTCGAGGTCCGCTTCCTGTGGGAGGTCGATTGCGGCAACCGGCGGTGCGGGTCCGCGCCGGGGGATGAGACCGCCGAGTGCGTCGGTGCGGCGCTGGCGGGCTGCAGCCATGCCCGCTACGCCGGGCTGATGACATTCGCCGGGCACGCCTACGGGGCGCGCAACGACGCGGAGCTGAGGGAGATCGCACGGGCCGAGGTCGCGGCGGTGCGGTCTACGGCGGAGGTCCTGCGGCGCCGCGGGATCGAGTCGCCGGTACTGAGCATCGGCTCGACGCCGACGGTTCGGCATCTCGCCGATGGGACCGCCGGCATGCAGATCCGGCCCGGCAACTACGTGTTCAACGACGCGACCCAGGTCGCGCTCGACACGGCGGCGGTCGGCGACTGCGCGCTGACCGTGCTGACGACGGTGATCTCGCGCCCGAGCCGGGACCGCGTGATCTTCGACTCCGGCTCCAAGGCGATGAGCGGCGAGCGGATGACCGATCGAACCGACGGGTTCGGGATCGTCCGCAGCGTCGCCGGCGTGCGGATCGAGCGGCTGTTCGAAGAGCACGCGATCGCCTCGGTCGATCCGGACTGCCCGCTCGAGGTGGGAGACCGCGTTCGGGTGATCCCGAACCACGCGTGCACGACCGCCAACCTGCACACGTCGATGCTGGTCGTGCAGGACGGGCGCATGATCGACGTCTGGCCGATCGCCGCTCGCGGCTGGGCCTGAGCGGCTACCAGGGAGGCGTCGCGGCGCCGATCAGGACCGCGATGCCGAGCTCTGAGGCATTGCGGAACGCATGCGGCGTATCGGTCGAGAAACGGATCGCGTCGCCCTGGGCGAGCACATAGGACTCGCGGCCGAGCAGCAGCTCGACCTGACCGAGGACGACGAACGCGAACTCCTCGCCGGCATGTGCGATCGGGTCGTTGCGGTAGCTCGCGCCTGGCTGGAACGAGATCAGATATGGCTGGATCTGATGGTTGTGACCGTGCCCCAGAAGCTGGTACAGGACGCCGTCGCCGCGCTCGACCCCGGACACACTGGTCGACCACGCGCGGATGACCTCGGGACGGGTCGGGGAGCCGTTGTCGCTCGAGTCATCGCCCGGCTCCGCCAGCAGGTCGGTGATGTGCAGCCCGAAGTGGTTGGCAACCTGCTGCAGTCGCTGCAGGGACACGCCACCGGTGTTGTTCTCGAGCGCCGACAGCGACGAGGCCGAGATCCCAATCTCGCGAGCCTGCTCACGCAGGCCGCGACCCGTCTCCTCGCGTAGGTGGCGCAGCCGCTGGCCGAGGTTCTTGCGGAGCGTGTCGTCCATCGCTTCCCGTCTCCTAACACGGACGTTATCGGCTGCCGAGATCGTAGATCACCCCCTTCGGGAACGGCTCGCGAGCTGCTCGCGAGATCGCTGCGGTCGCGGTCTTGTCATGCCTTGTCGCTGATGGTATGTTCCCGATCCGGGAACAGAAAGACGACTCTGTTCGGGACAGGCGAACTCCTTGCGCGAATCCATCCCTTCCCTTCCACCCGGCGACGACGCACTGATGTGCGCCACGCCGCAAGTGATGCTCGGCGGATCCGAGTGTCACCGGAAGGGAGCGCGCGAGCAGGTTCTCGATCGCCCTGATCGCGCGCCAACCGATCGTCGTTGTCAGCACGAGGAGGAGAGGATCCAAACATGGCCGACGCCGTGACCAGTCCGCACGAGCCCGAGACCGGGCCTGCGACCGGCGATGCCGGGCTCGATGCATCGGGCACCGACGATCGCACCTACCTGCACCAACTTGGCTACCGCCAGGAGCTCCGCCGAGCGCTCGGGTTGTTCTCGAGCTGGGCGATCCAGTGGACCCTGATCGCGGTGGCGGGCGGCCTCGCACTGAGCATGGGCGCCGGTCTCACGCAGGTCGGCCCCGCGATGTTCTTCGCCTGGCTGATCGCCGCCGGGCTGCAGATGGTCGTGGGGTTGTCGGTGGCCGAGGGCGTATCCGCGTACCCGGTGGCGGGCGGCGCCTACCAGATCATCAACCGGATCATAGGTCCGAAGTCGTCGCTGGGGTGGCAGGTCGGCTGGTGGCTTATCGCCGCTCACATCGCCGCCTTCGCCACTGAGGCGTACGGAATCACCCCGTTCATCTTCAGCTGGTTCGGCGTCACCGTGAGCAGTCACGGCGCGCTGCTGCTGTGGGCCACGGTGCTGATGGCGGCGTCAACGATCTTCAACCTGATCGCCGTCAAGGTCGCGGCCGCGTTCAACAACACGGTCGGCGTCCTGGCCGAGTTCGCGGCGATCGGAATCGTGATCATCGGCGTGTTGGTCGCCGTGATCTTCGGCGGGCACCACTTCCACTCGCTGAGCTATCTGACCTCGTCGCATGGCGTCGTCCCGCACGGCTCCTCGGCGCTGTGGCCGTTCCTGTTCGCGATGCTGGTGCCGGTGTTCGTGATCTCGGGCTTCGACTGCAACGGCACCGCCGGTGAGGAGACCGAGGACGCCGCCCGAAACGTGCCGCGGGCGATGATGATGGCCAACTGGGGCACGTACGCGATCGGCACTGTGATCCTTCTGTTCGTGGTCCTGTCGATCACTAATCTCCCCGCTGCGCTGGGTGGTGGGGACGTGATCCGCACGGTGCTGACTCCGGTGCTGGGTTCCGGCCTGGCCAAGACGTTCGAGATCTGCGCCGTCCTGTCGCTGTTCGTCAACATGATGATCCTGCAGCTGACGGCGGCTCGGGTGATGTGGTCACAGGCCCGCGATGGCCAGATGCCCTTCCCGACCCTGCTGTGCAAGCTCACCAAGGATCACGTGCCGATCACCACGGTCATCATCGCCTTCTTCATCGGTTTCCTGTTCATCGTCTGGACCGGGCTGCTCACGGTGCTGCTGTCGATGGTGGCGATCCTGTGGGCCGCGGGGTACGCGGTGCTGGTGGCCGTGCTCATCTACGGCAAGTGGCGGAAGATGCTCCCGGCGCGCCCGTGGTCGAACGGTCGCTGGGGAACGCTGATCGACTGGGTGGCCGTGATCTGGTCGACGGTGATCTGCGTGATCCTGATCAAGTCCAATCCCAAGGACGTCGGCTGGGGCTTCCTGGGCACGATCGTGATCGGGTTGCTCCTGTACTTCGTGCTGATTCCCAAGAGCCGTCGCGGGATCCTGCGCGACGTCCGGCCTGACGAGGAAGTGCGCAAGCACGAGATGACCGCTTGAACGAGGCGCGCGAAGCCGTCGATGACGGGGAGCCGCTACTGATCGGTTGTGACATCGGCACAAGCGCCGTCAAGACGATCCTGGCAACGGCTGGGGGGGAGGTTCTGGCTCGAAGCGTGGCCGAACATCCGATGTACCACCCCCAGCCGGGCTGGGCCGAGAACGACCCCGAGGATTGGTACCGCGGGGTCGTCTCGACGATCCGTGCGGTGATCGACGAGTCCGAGGTCCCGGGCGCGCGGATCGCGGGCCTCGGGATCGTCGCCCAGCGCGAACCGATCGTCCTGCTCGACTCCAGGGGCCAGTCGCTGGCGCCGTCGATCAGCTGGACCGACCAGCGGACGAGCGCGGAGGCCAGCGAGGTCAGCGATCGGTTCGGGCGAAGCTGGCTGATCGAGCGGACCGGGATGGTGCCGCTGCGGGGCTCGAGCCTGACGCATCTGTTGTGGCTGCGGCGCCACAGGCCTGAGCAGTGGCGGGCGGCGAGGCGGATCGTATTCGCCAAGGACTACGTGCTCAACCGGCTGACAGGGGTGTTCGAGACGGATGCCTCGACCCCGGGTCGGAGCCTGATGCTCGACATCAAATCGTGTGAGTACTCGCACGAGATCTGCGAGGCGTTCGGGATCGACCTCGACCTGTTGCCGCCGATCGCGCGCGTGTGCTGCGAGCCGGTCGCCGAGCTGACACGTGAGGCGGCCGGCGCGCTCGGGCTGCCCGCGGACACGTGCGTCGCGATGGGGGGTGCCGATGACGCCGCCGCAGCCCTGGGCGGCGGCGCGGTCGCGCCGGGGGAGATGTGCGTCGGTACCGGCACCGCGACCGACTGGCGGACCGTCCTCGACCGTCCCCGTTCGGATCCCGAGGGTCACGGCGATGTCGCCCCCCACGTCGTCCCGGGTGGCTACATCTTCGAGGTGGCGATCGAGAGCACCGGCTCCTCGCTGCGCTGGCTGCACGAGGCGTTCGCGCCCGAACGCAGCATCGGCGAGATGATCAGCGCCGCGGCGAGGATCGAGCCGGGCGCAGGTGGGCTGCTGTTCTTCCCATACGTCGACGGCGCCGATCGGGCGCCGCGCTACAGGGCCGGCATGACCGGCTCGTTCCTCGGAATCGTCTCGGGCCACACGTTCGATCACATGACGCGCGCGCTGCTCGAGGGCGTCGCATATCAGTATCCGCCGACGATGGCGATCGTCGGCGCGCGCACGAGCCTCCGCCTCCCACTCGTGACCGGAGACGGCGAGGCGCGCAGCGATGTCTGGAGCCAGATCAAGGCCGACGTGATCGGCGCCCCGCTGGTCGTCCCGAAGATCGCCGAGCTCGCCGCCTCCGGCGCCGCGATCCTCGCGGGCGTCGCCGGTGGTGTGTTCGCCGACGTCCCGACCGGAGCGGCCGCGCTCGTGCGAGCCGCAAAGACGTTCGAGCCCGACCCCGCGCGCCACGCCGACTACTCCCGGCTGCGGACCGCGTACGAACGGGTCTTCGAACAGATTTCACCTGCCAGCGACAACAAGGAGCGCCACGATGACAACCAGCATGGGTAAGACCCTCCGCCTCGGGCGGCTGTTCGACCCCGACAGCAAGACCTCGATCATCATGCCGATGGACCACGCCGTCGAGGAGGCGGGATACGCCGAGCTCGAGCGTCCATTCGAGCTTGTCGCCGAGCTTGCGCAAGCCGGCGTCAATGGCTTCCTGACGCGGCGCGGACTGGGCGCGTTCGCGACGGAGGCGTTCGCCGGGCGCGCCGGCTGGGTAACGCGCCTGACCTCGCGGACGGGGCTGTCGCCAGGCCTCGAGAACGAGCAGCTCGTGGTCGGCGGTGTCGAGCAGGCACTCCACAACGGCGCCGACGCCGTCGTGCCGACGTTCTTCATCGGCAGCGACACGGAGGCGACGCAGCTGCCGTTGCTAGGGGCGCTGGCCGACGAGTGCAACCGGCTCGCAATCCCACTGCTCGCCGAGATCTTCCCGGTCGGCGGGCCCGACGCCACGCCATATGACGGCCCATATACGATCGACGACATGCGCGTCGCCGTCCGGGTCGCGTCCGAGGAGGGCGCCGACTTCATCAAGACCTGGTACACGGGCGATCCATCCTCTTTCAGCCGCGTCGTCGACTACAGCCTCGTTCCGGTCCTGATCGCCGGCGGCCCGAAGGCCAAGAACGAGCGCGACGTGCTGACGATGGTGCGCGGCGCGATGGATGCGGGCGCAGCCGGGATCGCGATGGGACGCAAGATCTGGCAATCGCCCGATCCGTCGGCGATGGTGCGCGCGCTCGCGGCGATCATCCGCGACGGCGCCTCGGTCGACGATGCGCTCGAGCTGGTCACTCCGGTGAGCGCCGGGTGAGCGACACGCCCGACTACGACGTCGTCGTCATCGGCGGCGGCGTGCTCGGAACCGCGGTCGCCGCGCGCGTCGCGATGACGACGGCGTCGGTCTGCCTGCTCGAGGCAGCCGACGACGTCGCCGAAGGCGCGAGCAAGGGCAACGCCGGAATCGCGAGCTCGTACTACGCCCCGCCCGGAACGATCGAGGCAGACATGATCGCCGCCTCGTGGCCGCGGTGGCCGGACCTGTGCGAGCGCCTCGACGTGCCGTTCAGCCGCCCGGGCGCGCTGACTGTCGCACTCGACCCAGGACAGGCCGAGAAGCTCCCGGCGATCCACGCGGAGGCGCAGGCCGCCGGCACCCGGGCGGAGTTGCTCACCGGCGAGCAGGCGCGCGAGCTCGAGCCGCTGATCTCACCCGAGTGCTGCGGGGCGGTGCACCTGCCCGACGAGGGGCTGATCGACCCGATGCGGCTGACCTGTGCCTACGCCGAGCTGGCGGCCGCGAACGGCGCCGAGATCCGGCTGTCGTGCCCGGCGCTCGGGTTCGAGCGTGAGGGCGACCGGCTGACCGCCGTCGACACTCCCAGCGGTCGAGTCGGTGCCCGCTGGGTGATCAACGCCGCCGGCGTCGCCGCCGGCGAGATCAGTGCCCTTGCCGACGGCGAGCCGCTCAAGATCTGGCCGCGCAAGGGGCAGTACTGGATCCTTGATCGCGCGTTCGGCGCCCGCATGCGGATGATGGTGCTGCCGGTGCCGATGCCGCACACGCGCGGCGTGCAGGTCGTGCCGACGACTAACGGGTCGGTGCTGCTCGGCCCGGACGCGACTGAGATCGAGGACCCCGAGGACAAGTCGACCGAGCACGAGAACCTGCAGGCGATCCTCGCGCAAACCGAGCGGCTGGTTCCGTCGGTGACGCTCGACTGTGCGATCAAGACCTATGCGGCCAACCGGGCGGCCTGCGAGGAGACCGTCCGGGTCCGGCCCGATTCCGTGCGACCGAACCTGATCCACGCCGGCAACCGCTCGACCGGGATCTCGTCCTCGCCGGGAACTGCAGACCGGGTGCTCGAGCTGCTGCGCGCCGACGGGCTCGAGAGCCCAGATCGTCCCGATCAGATCCGCTCGCTCCCCAAGGTCCGTCGCCTGCTGCTCGACCCCGATCCGGGGACGCTCGACGACATCGACCCCCGCTACCGGCAGGTCGTCTGCGTCTGTGAGCAGGTGACCGCAGCCGAGATCGCCCACGCGCTGTCCGGCCGCGTGCCGGCACGGTCGATCGAGGGGGTGCGCAAGCGAACGCGAGCGACCGCCGGGCGCTGCCAGGGGTCGGTCTGCATGGCGGGCGTGACCTTCATGTGCTCGCTTCACACTGGTCTGCCGCCTGGGCAGATCCGCCAGGGGCCAGAGCTCGCGACGGTTGGGGTCGGCAGTGCCCGCTGAGCGCCTGGCAGTAGTCGGTGCCGGGATTGCCGGCCTGACCGCGGCCGCCGAGCTGGCGCCGGGCGCGCGCGTGACCGTGCTCGACCGGCTCCCGGTCGCCGGCGGCGTGCTCGGCTACGAGGCGCCGATCGTCGAGCAGCTGGTTGCCCGCTGCGATCGCGCCGGGGTCCAGTGGATGCTCGGCGCGACCGCGATCCGCTGGGCCGACCGCCGGCTGTTGACGGTCGGGCCCGACGGCATCCGCTGGCTGGCGTGCGACCGGCTCGTGTACGCCGGCGGCACGCGGCCCGCGACCCAGGCCGAGCTGAGGATCACGGGTCCGCGCCTGGCGGGAGTTCTGCCGGCGACGGTCGCGCTGCACTTCGCCGAGGCCCGCGTGATCCTCGGCCGGCGAATCGTGTTTGTCGGCGCCGGCGACTGGGCGCACGCCGCGGCCGAGGTGATCGCCGAGCAGGACTGCCACATCACCGTGGTCGCGACCGAAGAGGCGCCGCCGCCGGCGTTCCGCCACGAGGCGCTGATTTCCGGCTGGGTGCCCTCGCGCGTCGCCGGCGCCGGCCGGGTCGGCGCGCTGTTCCTGGAGCGCGCCGGTCACGAGCACCGGCTGTCATGCGACGCGGTCGTGCTCGCGAGCGCTCCGAAGGCGCTTCGCAACATCGACGGGGCCGTGTTCGACCCCTCCGACGGGGTCACGTTCGTGCAGCCGGTCGGCGACCGTACGACCGACTCCTGGGCCGCCGCGCAGGCCGCCGCCGCGGTCCGACCGCTGGCCCAACAATCACAAATCGAGGTGAGCGTATGAAGGTCTCCTCGCCGGTTGGCGAGTTCCCATTCGAACCCGAGCGTGTGCGGTTGGCCGGTGGGCGCCTGCGGCTCGAAGGGCGAATGGGAGCGTGGCCGGCCCAGGTCGAGCTCGGGCCGGCGGATGGCATTCACGCGCTCAGGCTCGTCGGTCCGTCGCTGCTGGCGCCCGGGCTCGCCGTGCTGGTGCTCGCCTCGCTGCTGCGGCGGCGCTCGAAGAGACGCGCTGATGTCGGCTGACGGCCGGCTCGCCGGCCGGTGCGCGCTCGTGACCGGCGCGAACTCGGGGATCGGGGCCGCGACGGTCGCGCTGCTCGCCGCCGAGGGCGCGGCCGTGGCGCTGCTCGCGCGCCGCGAAGCCGAGCTGAACCAGGTTGCGGAGGGGCTCGCGAAGGCGGTCGTGCTGCCGACCGACGTCTCCGACCACGGCGCCGTCGTGCGCGCGCTCGACGAGGCCGAGGACAAGCTCGGCCCGGTCGACATCGCGGTCAACTGCGCCGGCGTGATTGGGCCGACGATGCTGACCGAGATGACGCCGGCGGTGTGGGACCAGACGATCGCGATCAACCTTTCCGGGAGCTTCTATGTCGGGCGCGAGGCGGGGCTGCGGATGCGCGCGCGCGGCGGCGGTCACATCATCATGGTCGCCTCCGATCAGGCAAACGCGACGATGCCGGGCTACATCGACTATGCGGCATCGAAGTCCGGCGTGGTCGGCCTGACCCGAGGGCTGGCGGTCGAGCTGGCGCCGGCCGTCCGCGTCAACGCGGTGGCGCCAGGCCCGGTCGACACGCCGATGATCGATCACGAGCTGGCATTGAGCCCCGATCCCGAGGGCGCTCGCCGGGAGGCCGAGCGACGCGTTCCGCTGCTCCGCTTCGCAACCGCCGAGGAGGTCGCTCGCGCGATCTTGTTCCTGGTCGCCGACGCGGACTACGCGACCGGGGCGGTACTGGCGCTCGACGGCGGCGTGACCGTGCTCAGCCGGTTGAGCGGGGATGTCCAAACCGAGTGAAGGGTGGGCTGGAGATGAGCGATGAGGCGAGAGGCCCGGCGGCAGCGTCGGTCGCGGTTGTCGGTACCGGCACGATGGGATCGGCGCTCGCGCGGGCGCTGCTGGCCGCGGGCCACCGCGTGACGGTCTGGAACCGCACGCGCGAACGCGCGGAGCCGTTGCGGGATGCGGGTGCGGCGATCGCCGACGGCGTCGCCGACGCGGTCAACGCCGCCGACGTGATTGTGATGTGCGTCGCCAACCAGGCCGCGGTCGCGGACGTGCTCGGGCAGCCCGGGGTGCTCGCGGGATTGCGTGACAAGACGCTGGTGCAGCTGACGACCGGGACCGCGTCCGACGGACGCCGTGGTCAGGAGTTCGCGCGTGAGCACGGGATCACCTACATCGACGGGGCGATCATGGCCTACCCACGCACCGTCGGGACCGACGCAGCCGTGATCCTGTACGCGGGCAGCGCCGAGGCGTTTGCCGCCAATCAGTCGTTGCTGCGCGCGCTCGGGACCGCGCACCACGTGGGCGACGATGCCGGCCAGCCGGCGGTGCTCGACGCGGGGCTGATCGCGTTCTTCTACGGAACGCTCGCCGGGTTCATGCACGGCGCGATCCTGTCGCAGGCCGAGGGAATCGAGATCCAGAAGTACCTCGAGCTCGCGCGTCCGTTCTTCGCCACGTTCATCACCGACGCCGTCAACGAGACCGGCGAGCGGATCCTCGCGGGGGAATACGGCGACGCGCAGTCCTCGATGGACACCCACCTCGGCGGGATCGACCTGCTGGTCGTCGGCGCGAGCCGCGAGGCGGGGATCGACCACGAGGTGATGGCGGCGATCCGCGACTGGTTCGCCGGCGCGATCGAGGCGGGGCGAGGCGATCAGGACATCGCCGTCCTGGTCGATGTCGCCGCCGAGCCCAGCTAGCGACGCTCTCAGCGCTCAGCCGAACTCGACGCCCTGGGCGAGTGGCAGCTCGTCGGAGTAGTTGATCGTGTTGGTCGCGCGGCGCATGTAGGCGCGCCACGCGTCCGATCCGGACTCGCGCCCGCCGCCGGTCGACTTCTCGCCGCCGAAGGCGCCGCCGATCTCGGCTCCCGAGGTGCCGATGTTGACGTTGACGATGCCGCAGTCGGAGCCGTCGGCGGCGAGGAAGCGCTCGGCCTCGCGCTGGTCGCGGGTGAAGATGCTCGAGGACAGACCCTGCGGGACGTCGTTGTGCAGCGCGATCGCGTGGTCGAAGTCGCGGTAGCTGAGCACGTACAGGATCGGGGCGAACGTCTCGCGCTTGACCAGCTCGGTCTGCTCGGGCATCCGCACCAATGCAGGCTCGACGTAGTAGGCCTCGGGGGCACCGTCGAGCTCGCGCCTGGCGCCCCCGGCGATCAGCTCGCCGCCGCCTGCCCGCGCCTGCTCCAGCGCGGCCTGCATGCTCTCGTATGCGGACGCGTTGATCAGCGGCCCGATCAGCGTGCCATCGGCGAGCGGGTCGCCGATTGCGAGCCGCCCGAACACGGCCGCTACCCGGGCGACGAGCTCGTCCGCGACCTGCTCGTGGGCGATCACGCGGCGCAGGGTCGTGCAGCGCTGTCCAGCGGTGCCGGCCGCGGCGAAGACGATCCCGCGTGTCGCGAGCTCGAGGTCGGCCGACGGCGCGACGACGGCGGCGTTGTTGCCGCCGAGCTCGAGCAGGCAGCGGCCGAACCTGGCGGCCACACGCGGGGCGACCTCGGCGCCCATCCGCTCAGAGCCGGTGGCGCTGACCAGGGCGACGTCACGGCTGTCGAGCAGCGCCTGCGTCGCGTCGGCTGACGCGAGCAGGACCTGGTGCACGCCGGCCGGCGTGTCGCACTCGGAGATTGCGCGGTCGAGCAGTCCCGAGCACGCCAGCGAGGTCAGCGGCGTCATCGGCGAGGGCTTCCAGATAACCGTGTCTCCGCATACGAGCGCGACGGCGGTGTTCCACGACCACACTGCTGCCGGGAAGTTGAAGGCGGAGATCACCGCGACCACGCCGAGCGGGTGCCACGTCTCCATCAGCCGGTGACTTGGGCGCTCCGAGGGCATCGTCCGTCCCTCGAGCTGGCGCGAGAGGCCGACCGCGAAGTCGCAGATGTCGATCATCTCCTGAACCTCGCCGAGCGCCTCGGACGGGATCTTGCCGGCCTCGATCGTGACCAGCTCGGCGACGTCGGCCTTGTGCGCAGCGAGCAGGGTGCCGAAGTGCTTGACCAGCGCGCCCCGGATCGGCGCGGGCGTCGTCCGCCAGCGCGAGAACGCATCCTTGGCGGCCGCGATCGCGGCCCGGACCTCGCTCGGCCCGGCGGCGGGGAGCCTGAACAGATCCTCGCCGGTGATCGGCGAGCGGGCGGCGAAGCCCGCCTCTGACACCGGCGGCAGTGCAACGCCGCATCGCTCGAGGCTCGTGCGGGCGCGCGAGCGCAGCTCGTCAGTGCTGCTGAGAACGGTCATTTGCTCTGAACCCTCCTGTACCACCGTGGCGAGGTCGTCGGCGGCGGCTTCAGCGCCGCGTGGACGACGATCATCTCAGGCCGGTCGCTGGCCACCGCCCGCGCAAGCGCCGCTTCGAACGAATCGCCGAACCCCTCGACCTCCTCGGCCGCGACGCCGAACGAGCCGGCCATCGCGACGAAGTCGGGCTGGGTGAGATCGACTCCGAACGGCTCGCGCCCGGCGTGCACCTGGTCGAAGCGCAGCATGCCGTAACCACCGTCGTTGACCACAACGATCGTCAGCGGGACCCGGGACTCGACGACCGTCGCGAGCTCGCCGCAGGCGAACAGGAAGCCGCCGTCGCCGCAGAAGCAGACGGCGGGCCCGACGCCGGCGAGCCCGGCGCCGAGCGCGGCCGGGAACGCGAACCCGAGCGTGCCCCAGCCGACCGGGTAGGCGAGCCTGCGCGGAGCCGGGACGCGGCGAAAGCCCGCCAGCCAGTAGCCCGGAATGCACATGTCGGCGAGCACGACCGCGTCTGCGGGAAGCACCCGCTCGGTGATCTCCAGAAACCGCGCCGCCTGCTCGTCATCGGTCTGAACGCCGGCCGCGACCTCTCGGCCGATCGAGCGCAGGCGGGCCGCGGTCGCGTCGAGCCGGCCGCGGTCGGGCACGAGCGGCAGCAGCCGCGTCAGCACCGCGGCGACGTCGCCGGCGAGGGTCACGTCGGAGGAGTAGTTCTTGTTGGCGTCGGCCGCGTCGACGTTGACGGCGATCAGCGCCGGCGGCCGTGGCATCAGCCAGTTCTGGGTCATCATCCCGTCGAAGTCGGTCCCGAGCGCGAGCACCAGATCGGCCTCGTCCCACAGCGCGCCGACCGCCGGGACGTGCACCGGGCCGGCGACGAAGCAGGGGTGCTCGGGTGCCAGCAGCCCGCGGGCGCCGTAGGTGGTGAGCGCCGGCGCGCTCAGCTTGCGCGCGAGCTCGGACACCTGCTCGCCGGCGCCGGAGCGAAGCGCGCCGCCGCCGGCCCAGATCAATGGACGCGAGGCGTCGGCGAGCAGCGCGCACGCCTTCTCGAGCTCGGCCTCGGGCGGGACCGGCGCGGGCCTCGGTGGCGGCTCCGGCAGGGCGGCTGCGGCGATCTCGGCCGACAGCAGGTCGGTGGGAATGCCGAGGTACGCCGGTCCGCTGGGCGCCGCGAGCGCGTCCGCGCCGGCGTCGAGGACCGCCCCGGCGATCAGCTCCGCTTCGCCCACGACCCGTGCCACCTTCGTCACCGGGGCGAACATCGCGGTCTGGTCGCGGGTCTCGTGCAGCACGCCGCGGTAGACGCCCGGCCGGTGCAGAGCGGAAGGGATCTCGGTCGCGATCACGAGCACCGGCGAGGCCGATGCCATCGCCTCGCCGGTGGCGCCGAGCGTGTTCGCCGCGCCAGGCCCGGTCGTGACCAGCGCGACGCCGAGCGAGCCGGTCGCGCGCGCATACCCGTCGGCGGCATACACCGCGGCCTGCTCGTGACGGACGCCGACGAGCCGGATCGACGATCCCGACAGCTCCTCCCAGATCGAGAGGTTGTGGACTCCAGGCAGGCCGAACGCGAGCTCGACCCCGAGCTGCTGCAGCGCGCCGACGAGCGTCGCGGCCCCGGTTGTGGCGGTGGAGGTCGTTTTGGTCGTGTCGGTCACTAGACCACGTTGTACTCGGGTCGAAGCGCGGCTGTCTCGAAGCGCTCGGCGGTCAGCGGCCCAACCTCGACGAACGGCTCCCGCCCGAGGTAGAGATCGCGCACGATCTCGCCGACCGCCGGGCCCTGGAGAAAGCCATGACCCGAGAAGCCGGTCGCGTACAGGAAGCGTGACACGCCGCCCGCCTCGCCGATGATCGCGTTGTGGTCCGGCGTCATCTCGTACAGCCCCGCCCAGCCGCCGCGGATGCCGACGTCCGCGATCCGTGGGGCGCGGCGGCGGACGATCGCCATCAGCTCGGGGATCCACGCATCGGTTCGCTCGAGCTGGAAGCCCGGCTCCTCGTGCGCATCCGACATCCCGATCAGCAGACCGGGCCCCTCGCGGTGAAAGTAGAAGCTCGAGGCGAAGTCGATCGTCATCGGCAGCTCCACGCCGAGACCGTCGATCGCCTCGGTGAACAGAATCTGGCGGCGCAGCGGCGTCACCGGCAGCTCGACCCCGACCATCGCCCCGCAGGCGCGCGACCACGCCCCGGCCGCGCAGAGCACCGCGCCGGTGCGGATCGTGCCGCGATCGGTGCGGACCGCGGTGATCTCGCGATCGCTGGTCTCGATCGCGACGACCTCGCAGCCGATCCGGAGCTCGGCGCCGTGGGCGCGCGCCCCCGCGGCGTAGCCCTGGACCACCCCCTCCGGGGTCGCGTGGCCGTCACCGGGAGAGAACGCTCCGGCGAGAATGTCATCGCCGGTCACGAGCGGCGAGCGCGCCCGGACCTCGTCGGCACTGACGATCCGCGCGTCGAGGCCGAGCGAGCGCTGGAGCGCGGCGCTGTGCTCGAACGCCGCGACGTCGTCCTCGCGGCTGAGCACGAACAGGTACCCGACCTGCTTGAGGTCGATCTCCCAACCGGGACGGCGCCCGAAGTCGCGAAACGCCTCGAGGCTGCGCCGCGCGATCTCGATGTTGAGGGCGTCAGAGAACTGCGTCCTGACACCCCCGGCGGCGCGCGAGGTCGAGCCGCTGCCAAGCTCGCGACGCTCGAGCAGCGCCACGCTGACGCCCGCCTCGGCGAGATGAAAGGCCGCGCTGCAGCCGATTACACCGCCGCCGACGATCACCACGTCGGCGCTGGCCGGCAGGGGGGAGGGGCGGCGCGCCATCGACTGGGATCCTAGGGTTCTTAAGAAGATCTCACTTACGCCCCATACTTTCAGCGGAAGAAATGGGCGCTCCCAAGCATCTGTGGTCAGATCAATGGCAGGCGGACTCCGCCGCGCGGGCGGAGGAGCTGGCGCGACGCCGAGGGCAGCAGCAGCCGCCGGTCGAGCCCGAGCCCGACCTCGAGGCACTCCCGCATGGCCCGTCGCTGGCGCAGCGGATTCGCGCCCGCCTGAGCGCGATCGCGGCCGCGGTGCGCGGCGCGGCCGCGCGCCTGCGCGCGCCGCGAACCGCGCTGGTGGCGCTCGGCGTCGTGCTGCTGAGCGCCGGTGCGGCATTCGCCGTGGTCTCCTCGATCGCCAACTCCGGCTCGGGACAGGCGCAGACCATGACCCAGCCGCGTGCGTGGCTGGGGCTGAGGACCGAGAACGCCCCGTACACCGCGGGCGTGGCGGTCGCGAGCGTCGCGCCGGGAAGCCCGGCGGCCTCGGCGGGCCTGCAGCCCGGCGACGTCGTCACCCAGATCGGCAACCAACCGATCCTGACGGTCAACGACGTCAACACCGCGCTCGACGGGATGTCGCCCGGGGAGCGCGTCCCGATCCAGTTCAACCGCGGTCTCGCCGGTTTCACGACGATGGTGACGCTGACCTCGCGCCCGGCATCCTCGCCGTGAGCTTCGCGTCGCCACTGATTCTGCTCGCGCTGCTCGCGATTCCGCTGGCGGTCGGCTGGTATGTCGGCGAGCAGCGGCGCCGCACGCGTGCGGCGGCCGCGTTCGTACGACCGGCGCTGACCCCGTCGGTGACCCCGAGCCGGCCGCGCTGGCGCCGGCACGCCCCGATGTTCGCGTTCGCGCTGGCGGTGGCGGTGCTGATCGCCGCGGCCGCACGGCCGCAGCGGAGCGTCGCCGTGCCGGTCACCAACGGCGCGATCATGCTGACCAACGACGTCAGCAGCTCGATGCAGTCAACCGACGTGCCGCCGACCCGGCTGGCCGCGGCGCAGCACGCCTCGCGCACGTTCCTGAACAAGGTGCCGGGCACCGTCCAGGTCGGGCTGCTCGAGTTCGCGCGCACGCCGATCCTGCTCCAGTCCCCGAGCACCAACCACTCGCTGACCGACAACGCGCTGAACGAGCTCCACACCAGCGGCGGCACCGCGATGGGCGAGGCGATCCAGACCGCAACCCATGAGATCAAGCGGCTGCCGCTGGTCGGCGGCAAGCACCCCCCGGGCGCGATTGTGCTGATCTCCGACGGCGCCTCGAACGTCGGCGGCGGGCCGCTGCAAGCCGCCCGCGAGGCCGCTGCACAGCACATCCCGATCTACACGGTGGCGCTCGGCACCGACCACGGCACGATCCCGATCAGGCGCGGCGGCAAGACCGTCAACGTGCGCGTGCCACCGAGCCCCGCGGAGCTGGCCCAGGTCGCGAAAGCCGCGGGCGGGCAAGCATTCACCGCTTCCGACACGGCAGGGCTGAGCGCCGTGTACACCCACCTCGCGGCGCAGCTCGGCCACAAGCACGTCAACCAAGAAATCACGTGGAGCTTCGCCGGTGTGGCGCTGATGCTGCTGCTCGTCGGCAGCGTGCTGTCGCTGCGCTGGTTCGGCCGCCTTGTGTAGGACACCCACCACGGAGGAAAGATGAACGACATCGAGCAACAACAAGACTTGCGCGGGGAGGCGCGCGACGCCCTGCAAGAGGCCCTGTACGAAATGAAGCGCGTGATCGTCGGCCAGGACGCGATGCTCGAGCGATTGCTCGTCAGCCTGCTCGCGGGTGGCCACGTGCTACTCGAGGGCGTGCCCGGCCTGGCCAAGACGCTCACCGTCAAGACGCTGTCGGCGGTGCTCGGAGGCTCCTACAGCCGGATTCAGTTCACTCCCGACCTGGTTCCCGCCGACCTCGTCGGCACCCGCGTCTACAGGCCCGACACCGGCGGCTTCGATACCGAGCTGGGCCCCGTGTTCTGCAACTTCCTGCTGGCCGACGAGATCAACCGTGCTCCTGCCAAGGTCCAGTCGGCGCTGCTCGAGGTGATGCAGGAGCAGCAGGTGACGATCGGCGGATCCACCTTCAAGGTGCCGCTGCCGTTCATCGTGATGGCGACTCAGAACCCGATCGAGTCCGAGGGCACGTATCCGCTGCCCGAGGCCCAGGTCGACCGCTTCCTGATGAAGATCCTGGTCGACTACCCGACGATCGGGGAGGAGGCGGCGGTCGTCGGTCGCAGCCTCACGCCCCCGGCCGACGTGCACGAGCGCCTGTCGCTCGAGAATCTGCGCCGCTACGCCGAGGCCGCCGGGACGGTGATGGTCGATCGCGACGCGATCGGCTACGCGGTCGCGCTCGCCGATGCCACCCGCCATCCCGCCAACCACGGCCTCCAGGAGATCGCACCGATGATCGAGTTCGGCGCCAGCCCGCGCGGCCCGATCGGCCTCGTCCAGGCGGCGCGAGTGCTCGCGCTGCTCCGCGGCCGCGGTCACATCGTCTCCGACGACGTCCGCGACCTCGCCGCCGACGTCCTGCGTCACCGGATCGTGCTGTCCTACGACGCGATGAGCGAGGGCGTGACCGCCGACGAGCTGCTCGAGCGCGTGCTGGCGGCCGTTCCCGAGCCGAGCGCCGGGCGGTTGATGCACGAGACCCCGAACATCGTGAGAGCGGCCGGGTGAGCAACGCGGTACTGCAGCCGCCGGCCGCGCGCCAGGGGCCTGGCCCGATCGCGCAGCCACTGATCGAGGCGCTCGATGTCGGGCTGAACCGGCTCGTCTCGCGGATGCTCCCGGGCGACCGCCGCGCCGCGGGCGTCGGCCTGGGCACCGAGCTCGCGCAGCTGCGCCAGTACGAGATCGGCGACGACGTCCGGCACATAGATCCAGCGGCGACAGCGCGCACCGGCCAGCCGCACGTGCGGATGCATGTGCCCGAACGCGCCCTGAGCACCTGGCTCGTGCTCGATGTCTCGCCCTCGATGGCGTTCGGGACCGCGGAGCGGTTGAAAGCTGACGTCGCCGAGGGCGTCGCGCTCGTGTTCGGGCGTCTCGGCGTGCGTCGCGCCGGGAGCGTCGGGCTGGTCGCGTTCGGGGCCGAGCACCCGCGGGTGCTGCCTGCTCGCGGCTCCAAGCCCGGGATCGTCGCGCTGCGCAGGATGCTGGGCGAGGGCGTCGCGCCCGACGGCGAGCACGACCCCGAGGGAATGGCGGGCGCGCTGCGACGGGTTGCGCGGCTGGCGCGCCAGCCGGGGTTGGTCGTCGTGATCTCGGACTTTCGCGAGCAACACGGCTGGGAGCGGCCGCTCGGCTCGCTGCGCGTTCGCCACTCGGTGCTCGCGGTCGAGATCGTCGACCCGCGTGAGCTCGAGCTGCCCTCCGTTGGGCACCTGGCGCTGATCGACCCCGAGAGCGGGGCGCGGGTCGAGGTCGACACCTCGCGCCGACATGTGCGAGAGCGGTTCGCCGAGCTCGAGCGCGAACGCCGCGAGGGGGTCGCGCGCGAGCTCCGCCGGCTGCGGATCGACCAGGTGACGCTGTCGACCGCGGACGATTGGCTGCTGACTCTGGGGCGTCATTTGCGATGAGCTTTGCCTCCCCGATCTGGCTGCTGACGCTGGCGCTGATCCCGCTCGCGGTGCTCGCGTCGAACCAGGCGCGCCGGCGCGCGAAGCGCTACGCGGTGCGGTTCCCGGCCGTCTCGACCCTGCAGCTCGCGGTCGGCGGCGGGCTGTCGTGGAAGCGCCATCTCCCGGCGGCGCTAGCGCTGGCGGCGATCGCGGCGCTCGCGTTCGCGCTCGCGCGGCCGCACGTGACCTACAGCAAGGCGATCGGGCAGGCGTCGGTGATGCTCGTCACCGACCACTCGGGCTCGATGGCCGCGACCGACGTGCAGCCGACGAGGCTCGACGCGGCCGAACGCGCCGCCAACACGTTCATCGATCAGCTTCCGCGGAGCGTCCGCGTCGGCGCGGTCGCGTTCTCGAGCTCGCCCGACGGCGCTCAGGCTCCCGAGACCGACCACCAAGGCGCACGGGCGATCATCGACTCGCAGACGGCCGACGGGGCGACCGCGACCGGCGATGCGCTGCAGGTCGCGCTGCAGCTGCTCCACGGCGGGCAGGCCAAGCGCGCGCCGGCGGCGATCGTGTTGCTGTCCGACGGCGACGCCAACACGGGCGTCAATGTGCTGACCGTCGCGCACCAGGCCGGACGCGAGCGGATTCCGATCTACACGGTCGCGCTCGGAACGCCGAACGGCACCCTTCCCAACCCGGACCCACTGGGGGCGCCGGTCGCGGTGCCGCCCGATCCCCAGCTGATGCAGCAGATCGCCCGGGTCTCAGGCGGGCGCTCGTTCAACGCGCAGAGCGCCGACGAGCTCAGCTCGATCTACAAGCACCTCGGCACGCAGCTCGGCAAGGTCACCCGCAAGCACGAAGTGACCTACGAGTTCGCGATCGGCGGCGTCGTGCTGCTGCTGCTGGCGGCGGGGGGGTCGGCGCGCTGGTCCGGAAGGCTGCCGTAGCTGAGATCGTCGACCGCGCGACCGCGCCGTCCCCGGAACTTTCGCATTTAACCGCCACCCCTCGGCGGTGAATTGCGGTTCATCGCCCGGGGGGGCGCAGAGCGCGGGAATCCGGGACCCGGCCGAGCCCACCGGACCGCGAGCGCGGGATCCGCTCACACCCGCATCAGCACGAGCCCGACGGCGAGCACGACGACCGCCATCGACATAGCCGAGAGCGCGCCCTCGAGCGGATCGAGCAGCCGCTGCGCGGTCAGCGGGACCAGCTGTCCGTCGCTGAGCCGCTGCTGCCCGGAGACGTCGGCGGTGCGCCGCCGCAGCTCGCGCGCGGGCGTGCTCAGCCGGCGCTGCGCGAGGCTCAGCAGGCCGCACGCGGCGGCGACGAGGATGCCCGCGGGGCGGACCGTCAGAGCGCACGCGAAGTAGCCGGTGAAGGCCGGAAAGGCGCCCCACGCGAGCGCGAACCAGACATCGTTGTGAAAGCGCCCGCCGGCGAGCTCGAGGTTGTATGCCGGCACCAGCAGGCCGCCGATCACGACCAGCGGCGCGAGCAGGGGGGAGACGACGAACAGCCCGACGACGCCGATCGCGAGCGCCCCCGCCAGCCCCGCGACCGCGAGCGCGACCAGCCATGCCCGCGGCAGGGTCGTCTTCAGCGGGCGGCCGTGGAGCTCGTCGAGCGCATGGGCGCTGATCCCGACCGCGAGAAAGAAGGCGCCGAGAGCGGCGATCAGGCGGACGCCGTACAGCGTCGGCGCGACGGCTGCGCCGATCGCGACGTAGCCCAGGTGCCAGGCCGTGTAGGGCGGGTGCAGGAGCGTGATCAGATCGCGCCAGCCGCCGCGGCGCAGCGCGTAGAACGCCGGCCGCTCAAGCCCGCGCGGAGCCGTCGTCATCCCGGGTTCCCCACATGACGAGGCCCGCTCCGAAGCTCATCCGCCGCGCGCGAACGTCACGGATGCCGGCGGTGCGCCACAGCGCGGCAAGATCGGGCTCCTGGGCGTGGAACTGTTCGATGTTCGGTCCGAGGAAGCGCCCGACCTCATACCAGGCCGGCGACACGAGCCGTCCGAGCAGCGGCAGCCCGATCCGCGTGTGCAGCCGCCACAGCGCCCGCAGCGCGCTGTCCGACGGTACCCCGAACTCGACCATCCCGATCCTCCCGCCCGGTGCGAGAACGCGCGCGAGCTCACGCATCGTTGCGCGGCGGTCATCGACGTAGCGCAGCAGATAGGTGAACGTGACCGCGTCGAACTCGCCGTCGCCGAACGGCAGTTGCTCGGCCTCGCCCTGCACGAAGCTGATGCGTCCGGCGAGCGCCGGGCCGCTCGCGAGCCGGCGGCGGGCGCCGTCGAGCATCGCCGGGCTCTGGTCGAGCCCCGTCACATCGCAGCGGCTGCGGCGCGCCAGCTCGAACGCGACCAGGCCGGTGCCGGTCGCGACGTCGAGCACACGCTGGCCGTCGCGAGGTCCGACCGCCTGCACCAGCGCGCGGCGCCAGCGGGGGTCCTGGCCAAAGCTGAGGATCGCGCCCATGCGGCCGTAGTCGTCGGGCAGGCCCGCGAACAGCTCGATCGCGTGGCGCTTGCGCGCCGAGCCGGAGCTCGTCACCTGGATCGACACGGGTCAAAGCCTACGCCCACGCCGCTGCTCAGCCCCCGATGGTGCGCTGGGCGAGCGGGAAGGCGTCGAGGATCGCGTAGACGCGGATCCGAGCGGGGAGCGTTGTGGCGGCCGGGAGGGTGAGATGGAAGGCCGTGATGCGGCCCCGCGCGTCGCGCGAGAGCGATGTGTTCGAGCGGTAGTCGACCGCGACGGGCTGGCCGGTGGCGGCGTCGGTCAGCAGCAGCGCCGCGACGTGGTGGGCCGCACTCGGCCGCGAGCGACCCGCGAGCGTCGCATCGACTGAGCCGGCCTTTCCGGGCTTGGGTGCGATCAGGCGGATCGAGCTGACGTGCACGCCCGCGGGGCGAACGCTGGCATTGCCGCGATAAGCCCGTGACAGAAAGGTGCCGCTCGCCGCGAGCACGCCGTTGGGGTTGCAGATCCCGGTGAACAGCAGCTCGGCGCCGTAGTTGGGGACGGTCTTGCAGACCGTGTTGGCATACAGCGCGGCGCCGGGGCGGAAGCTGAGATCGGGCCCGAGCGTTCCTCGCAGCTCGAACTGACGCAGCGGAACGACCCCGAAGCTGAACGTCAGCGGCACGTTGGGGCTGGTCAGGATCAGCGAGCGTCCGACGTAGTGGCCGGCGATCGGAAAGCCGAACGCGCTGTGGGGCGCGACACGCTCGATCCCGTGGCGATCCTTGACCGCGCCGATCACCCACAGCAGGACGTGGGAGCGCGTGCGCGAGATCGTCGAGGCGATCCAGTCGTAGCTGTCGAAGCCAATCTGGTTGACCGACGTCAGGAACGCCGGCATCGGCACCGCGAGGCGGCTGATCGTCACGGCAGCGACGGAGTGGCGCGCGGCGAACAGCGGTAGCCGCGCCGAGGCAGGAGCGCCGCCGGTCCTGATCGTCAGTGTCTGGTCAAAGCTGCCGGCGGGTGCGCCGGCGGGATTGAAGTTCCCCATCCGCACGCCGTTGTCGGTGTAGCGGCCCGCGATCCGCAACTTGTAAGTCGTGCCCCGGCGCAGGATCCCGCGTGGGATCACGTACAGGAAGTGACCGTCGCCCGACTCCACCGCGTTGAAGGCAAACCGCGGCGATACGGTGACGAGCCGCTCGGGATCGAGCATTGCGGCATTGACGGTACGGCCGTGCTTGCGGACGATCAGGCGGAGGTTGAAGATCGTCGCGGGCGAGACGTCGCGCACGGTCGTCGCCGTCAGCGTGGTGCCGCCTGCCGTCACGTCGAACACGCGATCGACGCGGTTTCCGAATTCCTGGCCGGGGTTGGTCGAGCAGCGCGGGTCGGAGCGGTGCAGGCAGTAGTCGTACGGGACGTAGTCGACATAGCCGTCCTCTCCCGCGATGTAGACACCGGTCCGTCCGAGCGCCGGGGAAGCGTTGAGGTCGTTGCGATCGCGCAGCGCCGGGATCCGCGGGGTCGTGTCGAACGACCAGCGGCGTCGGCCGGTCGCGGCGTTCAGCGCGTACAGCTTGCCGTTGGAGGAGCCGACGTACAGGATCTGACCGTGCTCGCCCGCGGGCGCGGCGCCGAGCACCGGCGAGGAGCGGATCGGATCGCCGGTGTCGTAGCGCCACAGCAGACGGCCGCTTGGTGACAGCGCGTAGACCGAGCCATCGGTCGAGGCGATGTAAATCGCGGTCGTGTGCCCGGAGCGGTTCTGCGCCAGCGCCGGGGAGGAGTAGATGTGGTCGGTCGTCTCGAACGTCCAGCGGGGCGTCCCGGTGACCGGATTCAGCGCGTACAGCTTTGAGTCGAACGAGCCGACATAGACCGTCCCGTCGGACCCGATCGCGGGCGAGGAGATCACGAACCCGGGCGTGAACGTGCTCCACAACGGCCGCCCCGAGGCGTCGAGCTTGTAGACATGGAGATCGAGCGATCCCCAGTAGCTGTCGCCGCCGGCGGTGAAGGCCGGAGTTGTCCAGACCGAGCCGCCGGCGGTGAACGTCCAGCGCTTGCGCCCGTCGGGATTGATCGCGTATGCGGTACCGCCGGTGTTGCCCGCGTAGATGACGCCGTGCGGGCCGATCGCCACCGGTCCCTCCCACCAGTCGACGCGCTGGCCCTTGACGGGGGGTACGGTCGGGCGGAACTTCCACAGGATCCGCGGGCGCCCGGTCCGGGGGGTGCTGAGGTGATACAGCCGCTGATCGCCGGAGCCGAATGTCAGCGGAGCGGATCCGAGCCGCGGCTCGTAGGCCGACAGCGCGGCGCCCGCGTCGATCAGCCCTCCGGTCTTGATCCGCCAGCGCAGCCGCCCGTCGGGCCTGATCGCATAGAAGTAGGTGTCGGCAGAACCGACGTACACGGTCCCGTCGGCTCCGATCACCGGCGTCGAGAAGATCCCGCGACCGGTCCGGAACGTCCACGGCTTCTCGCCACGATACCGGGCGACGATCGTGCTGGCACCGGTGTTGCGCGAGTCGTGGCGCATCTCCGGCCACGGCGAGGCGGCGTCGAGCCCGACCGCGGCCGAGGCGCGGCCGCCGTCGCTCGATCCGGCCGGGGCGGCCGAGCCGGCCGGGACGAGCAGCCCGACCGCGAGCCCGGCGGCCGCCAGCAGCGTCGCCAGGAAGCGGGCTCGCCTCCGCGCGCTCACCAGCTCACGGCCCAATCGGCGGCCCGGCCGGCGCGGGCGGGGAGCGTGAATACGACGAGCCGGTGCGCGAGCCGGTGCGCGACCAGGCGGCCGCCGGCCCAACTCTGAACGTGCCTGGCTCCCGACGGGACGTCGCCGACGGCGATCGTCAGACGCTCGCGCCGCGCGATCCGGAAGTACCCCCGGATCAGCCGCGCGCTGCGCGCGACCCCGACCTGCGGCATCCGCAGCGAAATCCGCGATAGGTGCGGCGTGACGAGGAACCCGTGCTCGGTCGGGGTGACGCCGGCGAAGTGGATCGCGTTCATCACCATCCACGTCGGCTGCTCGGTGATCTGGCCCTCGTAGTCGTTGTACAGCTTGATTCCGCAGGTGGCCGGGTGGTGGGCGTAGAAGGCGTTGCAGGCATCGTCGATCGAGATCGTCCCGTCCCAGTGATGCGGGAACGCGTGGGCGTGGGCGGCGAGCGTGTCGCGCGTGTACTCGCTCCAGGCGTCGCGCGCGGCGCCCGGGACGACGCCGTCGAGGTCGGTCAAAGCCCACGTCAGCCAGCCGTCGACGTCGAACCAGACGCCGCCGATGTACTGCGAGGCACCGTCGAAGGTCGCGGCGCCGCCGGTCGGCGCTTCGGTCACACCGGGGTCGCGTGCGGCCGGGGAGATCGCCGAGCCGATCCGGGCGGGCCCGCCCAGCGACGCCGGCGCGCCGATCCCGGTCAGGAAGCGCCTGATGTTGTGGACGAGCACCGCCGCCTGCGAGGCGGATGGCGCCCCCGCAAGGATCGCCCACGGCTGCGGCTCGCCGAAGATCGCGCCGCGCCCGATCGGAGTCGAGCCCGAGTAGCCGCGCAGGTACCAGCGTCCCGTCCAGGTGCGGCGCAGCAGCGCCACGAGCTGCCGCGCGCGGCGGCGAAGCTGCGTCGCCCAGCGATGATCGCCGCGGAGATCGGCGAGCTTGGCGAGCTGCGGATAGGCGTAGGCGAGCTGAGCCGGCACCAGCATAGATTCGCTCATATCGAGATACGTGGCAGAGAAGTCAGACCAGTCGCCGTTGGTCCCGGCGAGATAGCCGCCGTGGGGCCCGATTAACGACTCCTGATGGCGGAAGGCGACCTTCAGGTGCTGCCAGATGCTGACGCGATCGTGCGTGCCGTAATACGGCAGCCGCTCGGAGAAGAAGCCGAGATCGCGCGAGCCGAGCCCGTACTCGGCGGCCGCCAGCAGCAGCCAGAAGTCGAGATCATCCGAGGTGCCGAGGGCGTTGAACGGCTTGCACATCGGCGCGGTGCCGTACGGGATGTCGTTGGCTGCCGTCGGGGACTGCAGCGAGACCGTGTAGCGGAGGATCTCGCGAGCCAGTCCAGGGTCGGTGTAGACGATCGGCAGCAGGTAGTGAAGCCAGCTTCGCGATCCGAGGTTCAGGCCACTCGAATACTGGTAGTAGCCACCCTGCGTGATCGTATGGTGGCCGCAGGTCTCCTCGTAGACCGAGGCCGCGCGGAGCAGGTATGCGTCCCAGTCGAGCTCTCGAGCGACCCACTGGTTGCCGGGGCCGAACGACGCCTTCGGCAGCCAGTGCGACCAGGCGCGCTCGCTGCGGGCAAACGGTTCGCGCTGGTTGCGGTAGCGGCGGACGAGGCCGTCGATCTGGGCCGGGTGCGCGATCCCGTAGGCGTAGCGCAGCGTCACCGACTGGCCCGGGCGCAGGCGCAGCGGCGCGCGGAACGCGAACAGCGTCTGGCCGCCGGCACCGGGCTGGGCAGGCGGCGCCGTGGCCCCGCTCAGCCGGTCGGCTCTGACCGCGGCCGGCACGGCCCGGGTGCCGCCGCCGAAGAACGCGGGCAGCGAGGTCTCGTGGCCCCGTACCGGTCCCTGTAGCGACGCCGCGAAGATGCTCAGCGGCCGCCGGTCGCCGTCCTCGCCCGGAGTCTGGGCGACGCTCAGCGTCCGCGCGGGGGCGTCCCAGCGCGGGCTCCGCAGGCCCAGCGGCCGGAGTAGGGTCTGGTCGTAGGGGTTGACATCCCAGTATTCGAACCAGGACAGCCGCCGAGGGTGAGCGGCCGCATTGCGGATCGTGATGTTGTGGAGCAGCAGCGGGTCGTCGCCGAACGGCGCGTACACGTCCTCGCGGACCTGGAGTCCGTCGGCGCGCAGGCGCCGCTCGTAATAGCCGACCCCAAACGTTCGCTGCATCCGGACGCCGGGTCCGCGGTCGAGGTACAGGGTGCTGATCACGTGGCCGCCGACGTTGAGGTAGCCGTAGCCGCCGGCATAGTGGCGCTGCGCCGGCGCGTACCGGTTCGCCCATTGGGCGAGTCGCGCCTGGCTCCACAGCTGGGTGTAGCCGTCGTTGAACGCGGCCGCGACGATGTTGTCGTTGCCGAGCTCGACCTGGGCGGCGGTACCGCCGTCGAGCTCGGGCTGGCGTGCCCACGGCACCCGCTGCTCGTCGATCTGGTAGCGGTAGGCCGGCAGCCCAAAGCCGTCGACGAGCCACCGTCCAAACGCGCCGCTGCCGTACGTCGACGCGATCGCAGCAGGGGCCCGATCGGCCGACAGCGGTGGCGGCGCGCCGCGGCCAGACGCGCCGGCCGCGCCCACGCCGAGCGAGATGATCAGGACGGCGAGCGCGAGAAGCGTGCGGCGGGGGGCCTCATCCATGGGCTCGGGCAAGTCTGCCAGAGCGGCGACGGGCCCCGCACGACCCCGGCCCGGCGAGCTGTCAGTCGTCTCGCCGCGAGGCTCGAACCAGCTCGTCGATCGTGACCAGCTTGACCCGCGGCCGGCCCGCCGGCTGGCCGAGTGAAGACTCATGCTCGTCGATCCGCTGCCATCCCTCCCAGGTGACGTGATCGGGCGCGCATTGCGCGAGCAGCGCCAAGACCTCTTCGGAGTCTGCGATCGTGGGCTCGTTGACGCCCGCGGCCTCGACGTCCTCGAGGATCGCTGCGAGCGTGCCGGCGGCGTCCTTCTTGTTGGTGCCGATCACGCCTGAGGGGCCGCGCTTGATCCAGCCAACCGCGTATTCGCCCGGGTACTGCCGATCGTCGTCTCGCACGCGGCCGTCGACGTTGCGGATCAGGCCGTGCTCCGCGTCGAACGGGATCCCGTGCAGCGGGATCCCGCGATAGCCGATCGAGCGCAGCACGAGGTCGCATTCGATCGTCTCCTCCTCGCCGGTCGGCTCGGCGCTGACGCGGCCGTCGGGGCGGGTGAGCAGCCGGTTGATCGCCACCCGCACGCCCTTGACGGGCCCATCGGCGCCGTCGCCGAGGATCTCGATCGGCGAGCGCAGGAACCGCAGCTCGAGCCGGTGAGACTTGCCCGCCGGCTCGCGGCCGGCATAGTCACGCAAGATCTCGAGGTTGCGCCTGCGGGTCGTGTCGTCGGGCTCGGCCAGCCCCTCGAGCGCGGCCGCGTCGACGATCACGTCGGCGCGCTGGAGCTCGCCGAGTTCGCGCAGCTCCGGGTTGGTGAAGGCGGCCTCGGCCGGGCCCCGGCGGCCGAGCAGGATCACCTCGCGGACGCCGGCACGGCCGAATGCGTCCAGCGCATGGTCGGCCGTGTCGGTCGGGGCAAGCTCGCTGGGATCGAGCACCAGCATCCGCGCGACGTCGAGCGCGACATTGCCGTTGCCGACGACCACCGCCCGGGCGCCGTCGAGGTCGAACTGCTGGTCGGCGAAGTGGGGGTGGCCGTTGTACCAGGCGACGAACTCGGTCGCCGCGTGCGATCCGGGCCGATCCTCGCCGGCGATCCCGAGCCGCTTGTCGATCGCCGTCCCGAGCGCGTAGACGACAACGTGATAGCGCTCGAGCAGCTCCTCGCGGTTGAGGTGGGAGCCGAACCGGACGCCGCCGAAGAACCGGAACGCCGGGTGCTCGGCCGTCTTCGCGTACACGCGCGTGACCGACTTGATCTTCGGATGGTCGGGCGCCACACCTGCGCGCACGAGCCCGAACGGGGTAGGCAGCTCGTCGAACAGGTCGACCTCGAATCCGGCCTTGAGCAGGCCGTCGACCGTGTAGAAGCCGGACGGTCCGGCACCGATCACCGCGGCGCGCACCGCGTCCACCGTGCGATCTGAGCGAGCGAGGTAGTCATGCAATGAAGGCTAGCCTTGTCGGCCTGAAGCCTGAAGCCTCGATCACCGACGCCCCGTACCTGGTCGCGTTGCTCGACTGGCTCGCGTGCGCGTGCGGCGGCAGCCGGGAGCGCGCCGCGACGGCGGTGCGGGCGTCGGGCGCGGATCTGCTGGCGGACGTCGCGTTCGCGGCCACCGCCGGCCACGTGCTCGACTTCGACGACACGCTGTCCGACGGCGTCGTGCACGTGAGTGCGGCGTGCGCGCCCGCGGCGCTGGTGCTGGCCGCGGATCTGGGACGCTCACTCGGCGCGGCGGCGACCGCGTACGCCGATGGGTTCGAAGCGATGGCGGCGCTCGCGACAGCGAGCCACCCCGCGCTGTACGACTCCGGCTGGCACCCGACCGCAGTGTGCGGACCGTTCGGGGCCGTCGTCGCAGCCTCGCGCCTGCTCGATCTGTCGGCCGCGCAGCGACGCAACGCGGTCGCGATCGCGCTGCTCCGAGCGGGTGGCACGCGCGGAGCGTTTGGGTCCGACGGCAAGGCGATCCAGGTTGGCCTCGCGGCGGCCGCCGGTGTCCAGGCGGCGATCCTGGCGCGGGCCGGGGCCGAGGTCGACTGGCGCGCGATCGATGGCGAGTTCGGGTTCGGGGCCGTGCTCGGCGCGAGCTGGCCCGAGGGGGCGGCCGCGTCCGGCGTCGAGCGCGCGATCGACCGCAACTGGATCAAGCTGTACGCGAGCTGCCTGGGGACGCACTCGCCGATCGAGGCGGCGGCGCAGGCACGTGAGGCCGGCCACCGGCTCGAGGGCGAGGCTGTCGAGATCCGCGTGCACCCGGTCGCCCGCCAGGCCGCGCATCTGGATCTGGTCGACGACGGGCTGGCGGCGAAATTCTCGATCCCCTACTGCGTCGCACACACGCTGCGCGACGGGCCTCCGCAGGTGCACGACTTCGTGGTCCTCGACGCCGGCGCGCGCGAGCGCTCACGTGCCGTGACCGTGGTCGTCGACCCGTCGCTGCCGCAGTTCGGCGCGACTCTGATCGCCGGCGAGCGAGAGCTCGCGCACGTCGGCTCACCGCAGGGATCGCCGGCACGAGCGGTCGCTCCGGCGGCGCTCGCCGGCAAGATCCACGACCTCGCCGGGGATCGGCTGACCGGGATCACCGGCGACCTCGAGGCCCCTGCCGCAGCCGCGCTGAGGGCGGCCGGGCTGAGGGGCTGAGCGCGGGGCCGGGTTACGGAGGTCGGGCCCGTTGGTGCGGGCGCGTGCGATTTGGCGCGGGCGCGTGCGATTTGGCGCTGGCGCGCGCGAATTTGGCGCCGGCCCGGAGCGCTGGTACAGTCGTTGGCGTGCTGAAGGGGCGCACCTTCCGGCCATCCGGCCTCGGCACGCGTTCACTGTTTCGCCGCGCACGGATCGCGCCGGCGATCATCATCGCGATTGCCCTCCTCTGGGCGCTTCCCGCAGGCGCGGCCGCCGCGTGGGCCCCCGTCGGCGGCGTCCTGAACCTCGACCCGACCCACCTCGCCGCTCGCGCCGCCACCGCGACGATCGCCGGCACGCCGTGGGTCTCGTTCGAGGAGGAGAACGCCGGCGGCGTCGATCAGGTGCGGGTCTCGCATCTGACGCCAACCGGCTGGAGCTTGGTCGGCGGTGCGCTGAACGCGAACCCGGCCAAAGATGGCTTTGGCTCGAGCATCACCGCTGTCGGCTCGGTCCCGTACGTCGCGTGGACAGAGGATGACAACCGCGACAACAACAACGTCGCGCTCAGCGAGATCCGCGTCGCGCGCGAGGTCGGCGGCAGCTGGCACCAGATCGCCACGCCGAGCCACGACCTGACCGTAAGCGGCGATCACCCGCGCATCGCCGACGTCGGCGGCGTGCCTTACGTCGCCTGGGAAGAGAACACCACGATCTACGTCTCGCGGTTCAACGGAAGCGCATGGGTCCCGGTCGGCGCAGCCGTCGGCAGCGGTCTCTCCCCGAGCATCGCCGATGTCGCCGGCGTGCCGTACCTCACCTGGGAGTCGATTGCAGACGGCGAGCAGGTGACCGTTGCTCGCTTCAGCGCGGGGGCCTGGCACACGGTCGGCGGCCCGCTCGACGCCTACTCGGCCAGGGACGCCACGATCCCCGTGATCGCCGACGTCGGCGGTGTCCCGTACGTAGCCTGGCGTGAGTCGAACGGGAGCGTTGAACAGATTCGGGTCGCGCGTCTCAACGGCAGCAGCTGGATCGCCGTCGGCGGCTCGCTCAACTACGACGAGAGCCAGAACGCCTCGACCCCTCAGATCGCCGAGATCGGCGGCGCGCCGGCGGTTGCGTGGGCGGAGGACACGCAGTCGACTGGTGATGCGCGCCCCCGGATCCGCGTCGCGCGCCTGATCGGCGGCGTCTGGACGGAGGTCGGTGGGGCGCTCGACTTCGATCTGTCAAAGGACGGGGCCGACCCGGGCATCACGAGCGTCGGTGGAGTTCCGTACGTCGTCTGGGACGAGGCGGTCAGCCAGGCGTTCTCCGGAGGCCAGGTCCGCGCTGCGCGTCTTGAGCCGGATTTCCTCCAGAGCATCGCGGTAGCGACCGACACCGTCGGCCTGCTGATCACGAAGGTGCGCGACTACGGCGTGCCGCTCCCGATCGCCTTCAGAGACGGACTCGGCACCAAGCTCACGACCCAGTCGGCGGTCCAGACGACGCTCGGCACCGGTTACGACGTGATCTTCACCAAGCTGACCGGGCTGAAGCCGGCCACGACTTACTCGTGGCAGCCGTTTGGGACCGACACCTTCCGCCAGACCGCGGCCGGGCCGATCGCCAAGCTGAAGACCAGCGCCGCGCCACGGGTGAGCAAGCTCGTGCTGGTCGCGTTCGGGGCCACCGTCTCGCCGAAGGTGGTGACGGTCCGCTACGTGCTGACGGGCACCGCCAGGCTGAAGCTGACGGTCAAGTCGAAGCACGGACGCGCCGCCACGGTCACGACGGCGAGCGGTCATTCCGGTACCGGCAAGCTGTCGTGGAATCGCAAGCTCGCCGGCAAGCGCGCGAAGCCCGGGAGCTACAAGCTGACGATCACGGCGGCCGGCGCGAGCAAGACGGTCAGCTCGTCAGTCACCGTCAAGCTGCATTAAGCGGCGGCGGACAGAGCGCTAGCGGCCGACAGCTCGCGGCGCCGGCGCGCGACCAACAGCGCCGCCACCGACCCCGCCACGATCGCGAGCGCGATGCTGCAGCGGTATCCGACGCTCTCCACCGCGAGGCCGCCGAGCGCCGTCCCGAGTGCCGCCCCGGTGATGATCGACGTGCTGCTCCAGGCGAACGTCTCGGTCGCCTGGCCCGGCTCGCCGAGGCGGTCGAGCAGGATGTACGCGGCGGCGAAGCCGGGAGCGATCGGAAGCCCGGCGAGCAGCACCAGCGCGAACATCGCCTGCGTCGAGGATGCGATCAGGAGCGGCAACACCCCGACGGTGAGCCCGATCAGCGCGATCAGATAGCTGCGCACGGGATCGCGGCGATGCGGGCGCGTGCCGCTCCAGATGCCCCCGAGGATCGAGCCGATCGAGTACGCGCCGATCAGGATCCCGGCGACCGTCCGGGACCCGTGGCGCTCGGCGAATGCCGGCATCGCCACCTCGAGCGCCCCGAACGCGAGCCCGACCGCGAACTGTCCCGCGAGCACCGTACGGATGCCGACCGACCGCAGCGCCGAGGCGGTCCGGGAAGCGCTCGAGATCCTGGGGCGGAAGCGCGCCGCGCCGGCGCCGAACGCGATCGCCCCTCCGGCTCCGGCGGCGGCCGCGACGAGCAACGGCGTCGCCGGAGTCGAGATCGTGACCAGCGCTGCGACCAGCATCGGCCCGCACACGAACGACAGCTCTTGGAGCGTCGCCTCGAACGCGTAGGCGCGGCTCAGCGACTGCGGCGAGTGCGCCAGCGCCGGCCACAGCGCCCGCATGCACGCGCCGAGCGGCGGCAGGGTCATTCCGGCGATTGCTCCGCTGATCAGCGTGACGATGATCGGCGCATGCTGGTGCGTCGAGGCCACGAGCGCCAGCAGCGCGGCCGGAAACGCGACCCCGAGTGCAATCAGCATCCTGCTCGCACCGGAGCGGTCGATGATCCGGCCCAGCACCGGCGGCGAGGCCGCCGTCCCGAGCGTGTAGGCGCCGACGACGATGCCCGCGACGGCATACGACATTCCCTGCTGGCGACAGAGCAGGATGATCCCCAGCGACACCATCCCGAGCGGCAGCCGCCCGACGGCGGCGCTCGCGACCAGCCGCAGCACGCCGGGGGCGGTCAGCGTCGCGTAGAAGCTGTCGGTCTCCTCGGTGCAGATCGTCGATTCGAGCGCCACGATCTTGACCCTAGCGCCCGTCCGTCACGGGCCCTGGGGGGACTCGGGCGTCTGCTGCCCCGACCGGCCGTCGGGGACCACCTCGGTTGCGGCGCTGGCCTGCTTCATCTGCTCCTGCGAGGCGGCGGCCGTCGCGACATCGCGGGGGTACGTGGTCCGTGCGCGGAACAGGAACACGGCGGCAGCGGCGAGCGAGCTGAGCAAGATCAGGAAGCTGATCTCCAGCCCGCGCGCCTCGCCGGGGGAGATCACCCCAGGGTGGGTGCCGACCGGGGACTGCTCAGGGGCGATCCCCGCGATCAGGTCGGCGAGACCGCCGAACAGGAGCGGCGCGAGCGCCTGGGCGAGCGAGCGCAGGAACGTGCGCGCGCTCTCGGCCCTGCCCCACAGGCCCGACGGCATGATGTCGAGCCGCGCCGCATCGAGTCCGGGATTGGCGGCCGACAGCATCGCCGCGCCCGCGACGTCGAACCACAGCGCAGGCGTCAGTCTGCTGGCGAAGAACCCCGGCATCAGCAGCACCGTCGCCCCCGCGTAACAGATCGCCGGCACGTAGATCCGCGCCTCGAGGAACCCGCGGCGCAGGAGCGCGTCGGTCAGCCGCCCGCCGACGATCGTGCCGATCAGCGCGCCGAGCACGAGCATCGCGAGCACCAGTTCGGCGGTCGCCTGTCCGGCGTGGTAGTGGCCGCGGACGAACAGCAGCGCGAACGTCTGAAGGCCCGAGAAGAAGAAGTAGCCGAGCGCCGAGCCGGCGATCAGGAGCAGGTTGGTGGGGATCGCGAGCGTGTAGCGGATCGCGCGCGCGAGCCCCATCGTGTTCGGGTCCTCCTTGAGCACGAGTCGGGGGTCCGCCTGAACGCCGCGCTCGCGGACGGCCTCGTGCGCGATCTCATCGGGCGGTCGCTCTTCGTCGTCGTCCTCCACGGCCGGGCCATCGCCCTGCGAGCGGGCGTGGGCGGCGGCCACCGCCTCGCCGAGGTCGGTGACGCCCGGCTCGAGCCGGCTCTGACCGCCGCGCAGCGGCTCGGGCACACTCCGCCACAGGGTGCGCGCCAGCCAGAAGCCGGGTAGCGCCAGCAGCGCGAACGCCGCTCGCCACGAGATCACGCTCGCAACGGTGCCGCTGATGATGAACCCGGCGGCCGTGCCGGCGATCTCGCCCCCGAGGATGTACGCGTACACGCGCCCGCGCTCGCGCGCTGGGAAGTAGTCGCCCGTCAGCGATGCGATCGCCGGCCCGGCGGTCGCCGTGACCGCGCCGAGCGCCAGCCGAGTCAGCAGCAGATGCGAGTAGTTGGCGGCGAACGCGCTCAGCAGCGATGCCACGCTCCACAGCACGATGCTCGCCGACAGGATCGGGATCCGCTTGAAGCGGTCGACGAAAAGGCCGACCGGCAGTACGCAGACGGCGCCGATCAGCAGCGCGACCGAGCTCAGCAGGCCGACCTTGGTGTTGCCGATGTGGAGCGCGTGCTCGAGCTGCGGCGCGACCGCACCGACGGTGGCGGTGTCGGCGCCCTGGAGCGCGAGCACGGCGCCGAACAGCAGGATCACCCGCGCGCGGGCGGGACCGCCGGCGGCCTGGACCATCTGGCCGCGTGCGAGCCGGCCGGCCCACCGCGTGGCGCGTACGGTGCTGCGGCCGGCGCCGGCGGCGAGATCCCGCCCCGAGAAGCCTTGCTGGTTGTCCTCCACTGACTGGAACTCAAGCAGTGAGGGCGGCTCGCTGGCCCGGCGCCCCGCTGCGCATAGACTCCGAGCCGATGGCGATCGAGCATCGAGAGGGTCCGGAGACGTTCAGCGGAATGGCGCTCGACCGCGCCACCGACGAGCGAAAGGACGTCTCGGAGATCGCCCGGCTGCAGCGCCAGGAGTCGACGCGCACGGTGATCGCGGGCCACGACGGGGTCCTCGTCACCGACGGCGCGCTGCGGCGCAGCCGGCTCGCACCCGACCCGCCGATCCTGCTCGGGCTCGAGCGCGGTGAGGCTCTGTTCGCACTCGATCTCGACAGCCTCGACGAGCCCGAGCGCGCGCGCGTGCTCGAGGGCGCCGAGCTGATCTCGCTGCGCGACGCGGGGACGGCGCTCGAGCGCCCGGAGGCCGGCCTAGCCGCGTATCTGACGGCGCTGCTCAACTGGCATCGGCGCCACCGCTTCTGCGCCAACTGCGGCGCGGCGACCGACGTCGCCGAGGCCGGCTACTCGCGAAGCTGCCCGCGCTGTCAGGCGGTCCATTTCCCGCGCACCGACCCGGTCGTGATCATGACCGTCGAGCATGACGGCCGGCTGCTACTTGGGCGGCGGGCGGGCTGGCCCGCCCGGCGGATGTCGGTTTTGGCCGGGTTTGTCTCGCCCGGCGAATCGGCCGAGGAGGCGGTCGTCCGAGAGGTGAGCGAGGAGTCCGGCATCGTCGCGCGGGATCCGGTCTATGCGAGCTCGCAGCCGTGGCCGTTCCCGTCGTCGCTGATGCTGGGCTTCATGGCGCTGTCCGACGGCGGCGAACCCCGTCCGCGCGACGGCGAACTCGACGAGGTTGGATGGTTCGAGCTCGAGGCCGTCCGTGCCGCGCTGCGCGGTGAGCATCCCGAGCTGCTGCTGCCACCCAAGATCTCGATCGCGCGCTCGCTGATCGAACAGTGGGCGCAGTCTGCCTCGGCGCCCGGGGATTCGACCCGGCGCTAGGTCGCGGCCCGCAGGCGGGTGCGTCGCGTGCGGTCAGGATTGGCGGCCGGAGCGGCGGCCCGGATCAGCGGGTAGTGGGGGCCGGTGACGTGGTAGATCGCGTTGCGGACCAGCATCACCGCGTAAGCCGGCCAGTAGTGGGCCCTCGCCGGGGCCCCCGGGCGGCATGGTCCGCCTGAGCCGCCGGGATTGGAGAACCACAGGAAGGCGTCGGCCCACTGGTAGCCGGTGTTGGTGCTCAGCGGCCCGAGCCCCCGGCCGGGTGGGTTGCAGAGGACTTCGTTGCCGCTGCGTCCGGGGTCGCGCGGGACCAACGGCCCACGCCCGTTCTCACCAGTGTTGATCACGAAGTGGACGCCGCCCAGCGCACGCGCGATCCGTTGGCCGTAGAACAGCTCCTTGGTGGTCCAGTCGAAGTGCGTGGCGTTGAGGAAGAAGCCCTGCGAGTGGTACACGCCGGCTCCGCGGAGCAGCCGGACCTCCTGCCACCAGGGGGCCGCGTCGGCGGCGCCGGCATCCAGGTAGAGCACCAGATGCGGATCCTGCTCGAGCCTTTCGATCGCCGGTGCGAGCTCCTCGTGCAGCCGCACGTAGCGGCCGTGCGGCGACAGGCAACCGGTCGTGATCAGCGAGTCGATCTCGAAGAACATGACGACCCGGAAGTTCCCGATTCCCCGGGCGAGCAGGTTGATCCAGCGCTGGTAGCGGCGGACCATTCCGGGCGAGTCCGACCAGCTGCCGGTGCAGTGCCCGTGGACAAGCGAGTAGGTCGACAGCTGCACGACGGTGCCCGGCTGCTGGAGCTGGGTCCACTCGAGATAACCGGCGACCAGCTTCGACGGGTTGGGCTCGTTCCAGAACCAGAAGCGTCGCGCACCGGGCGCGTTGGCGATCACCGACAGCGCGTCGGACCAGGCCGGATCGCTGTGGCGGTAGCGCCGTGCGGCGATCCCCGCCGGCGAGGTCCCGCCGGCGACGAAGAAGCGGGCGCCCTGGAGCGGGTCGCCGTTGATCGGAGCCGGGTCGAGCGCGAGCGGGTTGGTCTTGTCGCGGGGCTGGATCGGGTCGTCGCGGAGGATCCAGATCGATACCTGATGTGGGGTCCCCAGCTTCTGCGGATACGAGCCGTACATGTAGGCGGTCGCGCGCAGCGGCGGCCCGTTGATGCCCTGGTCGTAGATGTGGACCTTGAACGTGTAGGTCGACTGTCCGGGGAGGAAGTGGGCGAGCGAGTTGGGGATCGCGTCGAAGTCCTTACCGTTCAGCGCCGTCGCCTGGCGGACGCCGTAGCGGACCCACTCATCGCCGATCGCCCTCGTGCGGGTGATCGAGACCGTCAGGTAGCCCTGGTTCTCATGCGCGTAGTAGACGCCGGCGCCGTAGGAGACCTGGCCGGGGACGCTGGCGCCGAGCGCCGGGGCGGCGGTCAACAGACATGCGGCCAGGGAGGCCAGGATGCAGATCGTCTTTCGCATGGGTCTGGTTTCCGCAGACCCACCGCGGGCCGGTTTGTGGTCGCGCCCGTCCGTAAGGCTCTTCTCGAGGGCGGTGACTGCGGGCTCTGACCCCTACGTCGGTGCGCGCGGGCACGATCTGAAGGCCTGGCTCGGCCGAACCGAACAGATGTCCAGGCGTGGTTCCCGGGGGCGAACGGCCGCTCCGGCCGTTCCCGGGGGCGAACGGCCGCTCCGGGTCGCCCCCCGGGCCGACTTCTAGTTCGCGCAGGCGACGCCGTCGGCCGTGTGACCGTTGGCCAGGCAGGGGAGCACGGTCGGCGGCTGCCAGCTGGTTCCGCTGATGATGCCGTTGACGCCGATCGGCTTGTACAGCCGCATGATCAGGCGGAACGCCCGCCCGGCCGGCGAGGGCAGCCAGTTGCGTCGCTCCACGGCGCTCGCCGGGCGCTGCGGCTGGATGTAGACGTCAAGCGAGCCGTCGGCGTTGTAGCGGACGTTGGAGCGGTTGTTGATCAGGTACACGTGGGCCGAGTTGGGCACCAGGAACCCGTGCGAGTCGTACATCGTCATCGACCAGAACGCCCTGACCGGGAACGGCAGGTTGGCCCTGGAGAAGTGAGCCACGTACCGATTGGCGCCGTTCAACGGCTGGAGGTTCTTGTCGGTGATCGTGAATGGGTAGATCGCGAGCTTCGAAACCGGCGCCCCGAGGCCGATGTGATCGACCATCGCACGGTTCGTGTAGTCGGTGCCGTAGCGCCCGGTGCGGGCGACAAGCCAGCCGTTGTCCTTCAGCGCGCCGGTCACGAACGCGGTCTGGACATCGGCGTTGACCTGCTTGGCTCCGGCCGCGACCGCGTCGCGGAGGCCTTGGCGCGTCGCCGCGTCGAGCTTGGAGTCGGTGCTCGGATGCATGCCCGGCCCGATGCCGACCCTCGCCAGCTGGCGCAGCAGCGGCCGGTCGCGCGCCGGCGGCGGGAACTGCTTGAGCTGATCCCCGAGCGCGTCGAAGAACGCGAGCGGATTGGCCCCAGGCTGGGTGCCGGGGATCTTGTACTGCTTGAGCTTGCGGTCGATGTGCTGGGGCCGCCGTGGCTTGTAGCCGGTTCCCCACTTGTCCAGAGGCGTCAGCGAGTACTCGTTCTGGATCTTGACGACGTTGGGCGTGTCGGCGGCGTTCTTGATGTAGGTGCGTCCGATCACCCACACGCGCTTGTACGGCGAGTCGATCCGCTTGACCCCGCGCGGCAGTCGGCCGTGCCAGCCGGCCGGCACGATCGCGTAGTTGCCTGGCCCGTAACCGACAGATCCGATCGCCGCGAAGTTGGTGGTGTACGGATCGACCAGCTCGAACACGACGAAGCGGTGCTTGACCACCGGCATGTGGGCGATGATCGGCTGCGGCACGAGGTTCAACCACGCCATCGAGTAGAGCGTGTCGTGGTTGGGCGCGACCACGGTCTTGTCCGACGGCTTGGCGAGCCGGCGGATGTGGCTGAACTGATTGACGGGGCCGCCCCCGGAGCCGTTTGGCACGTTCACGCTCGTGCTCGTCAGATACACGCGGTTGGCGTCGAGCAGCGGGATCCCGTAGATGTAGGCCTTGATTCCGAGGGCGAGCGCGCTCTGGTACTCGGTCGCCTGCGCCGGACTGCTCGGCGTGAAGGTCGCGGCGGTTGCCGTCGGGAGCAGCCTCAGTAGTCCACCCAGCGCCAGCAGGCAGACGACCCACACCAGCGAGTACCTCAGTCGTGCCGTCACCTCAAGTCCTTTCTCAGTCGGCTCAGCTCGGCGGAGCGGCCACTCGCAGCCACACGGTCTCGAGTGTCGCCAGTGCGACCTCCGGGTCGCCCTCGCCTTGACGCCCGAACTCTTGTAGCAGATAAGCCTCGTTCATCAGGTTCAGCGCCTTCGCCAGCGCCCTCGTGTCGGGGACGTCGAGTTGTCCCTCGGCGACCATCCGGTCGAACGCCCGGGTGGTCATCTCGATGAACGTCTCGATCGAGGTCTGATACGCGCGCTCGATCCGCTCGTCGCTGGCCGCCGCCTCGGCGACCGCGCGCACCAGCGCCCCGTTTCGGGCGAAGAAGTCGACGATGCCCGCCAGCGCGCGGCGGGCGGGATCCGGGTAGTTGGCGCCGGCGGTCTCGCCCCACCGCTCCGCGACCTCGTACAGCTCGCGGCCAACCTGGCTGAGCAGGCGCAGGACGAGATCGGGGATGTCGTCGAAGTGGCGGTAGAAAGCGGTGCGGGTGAGGCCGGTCTGGGCCATCACGATGTCGACCGACAGCTCGCGGTAGGGGCTCTCGCGCAGGAATCGCTCGGCGGCCGCGAGGATCTCGCGCCTGGTGGTCTCGCGCTGCTCGCGATGGCGCAGGCGCTGTGCGGCCGAGCTCACGACGGAGATCATACCGCGAGCTGTGACGGTTTGTTTGACACGGCGTCACAAGCGAGATATAACCCCGTGTCGTGCCGTCAGACAGCGCGTCACCGAACCGGATGTTCGCGACCGCAAGGGTCTCCGCGGCGGCTTTCTGGTCAGCGGCAGCGACCGTCGCGACGGCGGCGGTCGTGCTGCTGGCCGGCGCGCCGAGCGCGCTCGCGCAGGCCCAGAGCCCGGTCGCGATCAGCCCGGCGCCGGGCACGCCCGACGCGTCGCCCACCACCCAAATCAGCATTCTCGGCCCTGCGCCGAGCAAGATCGAGTCGGTCAAGGTGCAGGGCTCGGTCAGCGGTCTTCATGGGGGCGCGTTCCATCCCTACAGCGGCCGGCGAGGAGCGAGCTTCGTTCTGAGCCGGCCGCTGACCGAGGGAGAGCGGGTCAGTGTCCAAGTGCGGATCGCCGGCAGCAAGGCGATCGACTACTCGTTCGCGGTCGCGCGCCTCGCGCCGGTGCCACCGGTGCTCGACATTCCCAAGCTGCAGCCGTCAAAGCTCGACCACTTCGTATCCCAGCCCGAGCTACTGCCACCGAAGATCAAGGTCCGCAAGGGGTCTATCGGCGGGGACATCTTCCTGACCCCGCTGCCCTCGCCCGAGATCCACCCGGAGAGCAACAACGCGCTGACGATCAACCCGGTCGGGCCCGGTGGGCCGATGATCATCGATGGCCACGGCCGCCTGGTGTGGTTTCACCAGCTCAACCCACCCGACGTCGCGACCAACTTCCGGCCGCAGCGGTGGCATGGACACGAGGTTCTGACTTGGTGGCAGGGCAAAGTCACGATCGCCGCCTTCGGGCTCGGCGAGGGCGTGATCGCGAACACCTCCTACCACACGATCAAGGTCGTCCACGTCGGCAACGGCTATCAGGCCGACCTTCACGAGTTCCGGCTGAACCCGGCGGGTGACGCTCTGTTCACGGCCAACTCGCTGGTGATGGTGCATCTTCCGGGAACGGCCCCGGGCGCGACATCGCCCGTGCTCGACTCGATCCTGCAGGAAGTCGACGTTCGCAGCGGCCTCGTCGTCTGGGAATGGCACGCGCTCGGGCACATCCCGCTCGCCGACTCCTACGCGACGCCGTCGACGAGCGCCTACTTCGACGCCTACCACATGAACTCGATCGACCCGCTCTCCGGGGGTCGGCTGCTCGTGTCGGCGCGCGACACCTCGGCGGTCTACGAGATCGATCAGTCGAGCGATCGGGTGATCTGGACGCTCGGCGGCAAGCACAGCAGCTTCCGGATGGAGCCTGGATCGCGGTTCTACTTCCAGCACGACGCGACGATGTTGCCCGGCAATCGCATCAGCCTGTTCGACGACGAAGCCGGGCCTCCGTTCAAGGCGTCGGAGTCGCGAGGCCTGGTGCTCAAGCTCGACCTCCGCCACCACCGCGCGAGCGTCGCCGATCAGTACCGCCTCGGACACCACACAGTCGCCAACAGCGAGGGCAGCTTCCAGACGCTGCCGGACGGCAACCTGTTCGTCGGCTTCGGCTCGACGCCGTTCTTCTCGGAGTTCTCGCCGTCTGGGTCGCTCCTGTTCGACGCGAGCCTGCCGGTCGACGACGGCAGCTATCGCGAGTTCGACTACCCGTGGAGCGCGACGCCGAAGACGCGACCGGTGCTCACCGTTCACACCACCAGCGCCGGTCACGTCGAGGCCTACGCGAGCTGGAACGGCGCGACTACGGTCCGGCGCTGGCAGCTGCTGGCGGCCGTTGGCGGTGGCTCGCTGAAGCCACTCGGCGCGGCCGTCACCGATCGCGGGTTCGAGACCCGCATGCAGTTGAGCAGCGGCGCGAGCACGTTCGCGGTCCGGGCGCTGGGCGCGAGCGGCAAGGCGCTCGCCACCTCGCTCGCGGTGCACCCCTCGTGAGAATCGCCCGTAGCATCGTGATCGCGACCGCGATCACGGCGCTCGGGGTCGGGGTCGGGACGCAGGTCGCCCAGGCTGCTTCGGGGCCGCGCGGGATCCACGAGATCCGGCACGTCGTGATCATCATGCAGGAGAACCGGTCGTTCGACAATTACTTCGGCACCTACCCCGGGGCCGATGGGATCCCGATGCGCCACGGCAAGCCGACGGTCTGCCTCCCGGATCCGCTGCGCCACGACTGCCTGCGTCCGTACCACGACTCGCACGACGTCGACTACGGCGGTCCCCACGACCAGGGCGCGTTCATCACCGACTACGACGGCGGCAAGATGGACGGATTCATCAAGGCGCGCGAGAACTGCACGAACCCGCTCGACCCGATGGACTGCGTCGCCACGCTGCCGCCCGACATGATGGGCTATCACGACCAGCGCGAGATCCCGAACTACTGGCGCTACGCCAAGGACTTCGTGCTGCAGGACCACATGTTCGAGTCCAACGCGTCGTGGAGCCTGCCGGCCCATCTGTACATGGTCTCGGAGTGGTCGGCGCACTGCATCGAGGGCGGCAACCCGTTCAGCTGCACCTCGAACATCGAGGTCCCGGGGCTGCCAACCGATCTCGGGCCTCCGCACGACAGCGCGCCGCCTAACTACGCGTGGACCGACCTCACCTATCTCTTCCACAACCACCACGTCAGCTGGGGCTACTACATCAAGAAGGGACCGGAGCCCGATTGCGAGAGCGCGCAGATGTTCTGCACCTACCAGGCGCAGAGCCCGCGGACGCCTGGGATCTGGAACCCGCTGCCGAGCTTCAACGACGTCCGCCAGGATCACCAGCTCGGCAACATCAAGGACACAGGCGCGTTCTTCACGGCAGTGCACAAGGACCGGCTGCCGCAGGTCTCGTGGGTGATCCCGAGCGGGATCGTGTCTGAACATCCCACCTCCGCGATCACGAAAGGTCAGGCCTACGTGACCGGGCTGATCAACGCGATCGGGCACAGCCGCGAATGGAAGAGCACCGCGATCTTCCTCGCGTGGGACGACTGGGGAGGGTTCTACGACAACGTCCGGCCACCAAAGATCGATGCGCTCGGCTACGGCTTCCGCGTCCCGGGGCTCGTGATCAGCCCCTACGCCCGGCGCAACTACATCGACCATCAGCAGCTCAGCTTCGATGCCTACGCGAAGTTCATCGAGGACGACTTTCTCCACGGCCAGCGCCTGAACCCGAAGACCGACGGACGGCCCGACCCGCGGCCCGACGTTCGCGAGAACGCCCGTGGCCTTGGCAACCTGGTGAACGACTTCAACTTCAACCAGAAGCCACGGGCGCCGGTGATTCTCCCGACCCACCCGCGGTGGCGGGGGTGAGCACACGATGAGCATCGAGCCCACGACCGCGATCAGCATCGAGCCGACGCCCGAGCAGTTCGCGGCGCTCGCCGCCTCCGAGGACGACGGTCCCGTCCAGATGCTGAACCTGCTTCGCTTCAAGGACCTCGCCGACGGGATCGACGGCGACGACGCGCTTTCCGGGGCCGAGGCGTACGCGCGCTACGGCGCGGCGGTCGCGCCGTTCCTGGAGCGTGTCGGCGGTCGGGTGGTGGTCGCGCTCGCGACCGTCGAGTCCGTGATCGGACCGGTGCCGGGCGAGTGGGACATGGTGCTGGTGGTGCAATATCCATCGCGCCGGGCGTTTATCTCGATGATCACCGACCCCGACTACCTCGCGATCCACCAGCATCGAGCGGCGGGCCTCGCCGACTCGCGTCTGGTCGCCTGCACGCCGATCACGGCGTGAGCAACGCCGGCCTGTGGCCGAGCCGATGGCCGGCTGAGGACGCCGGACCGCGCCGTCAGCAGGCGGCCGTCGGTACCGAGGGCCTGGGTCTGAAGCAGGGAGAGGAGCTCCGTCTCAGCGCCGTCCGCGACGCGTTTGCGAGCACGATGGTGATCCTGCGCGCACCCGGCGAGGTGTTCGTCCTGCGCCATACCCTCGGGAGCCGGCCCCTGCGCGATCCGAGCGTCGCCTGGGTCGAGCGGATCGACCCGGTCACGCTCCAGCCGCTGGCCCGTTCGCGGGAGCTGGCGGGCGGTCCGTTCTGGCCCGGTGGCCTCGCCGCCCATGCCGACGGCTCGCTCCATGTCGTACATGGCCGCCACTGTCACCGGCTGTCGGCGAGCCTCGACGTGCTCGCCGGTCGACGGTTGCCGCAGCCGCGACCGTACAACTCGTTCGTCGTGCTGGGCGACGGAACGCTGGCGATGAAGGACCTCGACGTGAGCCTCCGCGAGCCCGCCAGGATGACGTTGCTGGACCCGGTCACGCTGGCGCCGCGGTGCCCCGAGGTCGAGCTACCCGAGCCGGTGATCGCGCGGCTGACGGCCGACGGCGATGAGCTGTACGCGGTCGGGACGCGCGCTGCATGGCGATACCACTGGGACGGGGAACGGCTACGGCGCGACGACGGCTGGCGGGTCGACTATCACGGCGGCGTCGATCACAGCTACGGCTGGGATCCCGTGATCGCCGCCGGGCATCTGTGGTTCCTCGACAACGGCGCCCACGACTACACCACGACGATGCGCTCGGCCGGGCGATCGCCGGGACCGGTGCGCCTGATCCGCGCCTCGCTTGCCGACGGTGCCGACCGCGAGGCAGTCGAGGTCTGCGGCCTGCCGCGCGGGACAGTCACCAATCCACCGCTGATCGACGAGCGGCGCCGGATCGCGATCGCCTACGACTCCGGCAACGGGGTCGTGCAGGCGCTGCGCTTAGGTGAGCGACTGCAGCCGCTGTGGCGGCGGGAGCTCTCGCACGCCGCCCATATGGTCAGCTTCCCGGCGACCGGCGAGCTCGTGCTGCAGGATTACCACGGTCCGAAGATCGCCGAGACCGGCCTGGCACGAGCCCTCGCGCGGCGCTGGTCGGGCCCAGCGCGGATGCCGCTCGTGCGCCGCGCAGCCGCGCGCACTGCAGGCGACGACGTCGTGATCGTCGATATCGAGACCGGCGCCGAACGGGCGCGAACGCGCGTCCCGAGCATGTTCCAGTCGGTGGTGTTCCCCGCCCCGGGGTTCGGGCGAGACCTGTACTGGTGCACGTTCTCGACGCTGGCCCGGCTCGAGGTGAAGTGACGCCGCGCTCGGCGTGGAGTGACGCGCCCCGGACGATGCGCAGGGTGCGAGTGACACATTTTTCTGCTTCTGGCCTTGCAATCGTCCGCGTCCTGAGTTACCCTCGGCGCACCAGGAGGATAGAAGCGATGCTGATCCCGACCTCGACATATCCCACCGCAGCCGCAGCGACGACGGCCGTCGCGGCCATGCCTGTCTCGGATATCCGCGGCCAGCTCGCGCTGCATTTCAACCATCTTGCCCTCGCTGGGAGTTACGTGCGCTAGCAGCACGCGCATAGCGAACCCAACGAGGGCGGCCCAATGGGCCGCCTTTTTTTGTGCCCAATTCGTGAAATCAGGGTGTGATGCTCAGCATGAACAAGACCTAACCAAACGTCGCGGCCCCGCCAAGACAGATCGATCCGCTTACACCGTTCCTGACTGTCACCTCCGCGTGAGTGGCTGGTCCACGCCTGCCGCGCGATGCACGTGTGCGCAATCGTGGTCTGCGTAATACGTGGTGTGAATTTTCGGTGACCAGGACGATGTGAGCAAACCGATCACTACAACGAGAGGAGGGATCTCCGATGCGTGGAGATATTGAGGCGAGCGGAGCTCGCTACGCGCCGGTCGGCGCCCCTCGGCGCTGGCCGTCGTGGCTGACGGAGCTGCGCTCCAGGCGCAAGCGGGCGAGGACCGAACGCCTCGTGCTTGCCGAGCGCCTGGCGAGCGAGCGCCGGAGTGCGCGCCGAGGCGCCGAGCACGCGCCGAAGTTGCCGACGATCAGGCCCTGGTAGGCGATGGCCTGCCGGGACCGTTCAAATCGAGTGAGGGTCGAGAGCCCTCGAGCTGCCTCCGTAGCTCAGCGGCAGAGCAACGGGCCACCAGCCCGCGGACAGAGGTTCGATTCCTCTCGGAGGCATTCCGTCCACCGCGCCGGCGCCCCTGCGGGTGCCGCGCGACCTTCCAGTGACGCTCGGATCCCGACTACGATCCGCGTCGGTGAGCGACCGCGCGCACCCTCCCGAGCGTCAGCCGCTGTCGGCGCAACAACTCCGGCAGAGACGTGATCGTGCCCGGGCCAGGCAGGTGATGCGGCGCCGCCGGCTTGCCGCGGCTGTGCTCGGCCTGGTGATCCTCGCCGCGATCGGGATCGGCGTGTCCGCCGGCTCCGGTGGGAGTGGCGCCGCCAGCACGGGCGCCGCCGCGAGCGCGCGAGCGGCCCATCATCGTGTCCGCCCGATCCACTTCGTCGTCGAGGCGAGCGGCGATCTGCTGATCCACTCGCCGGTATGGGAGCAAGCGCTCGTCGACGGCGGCGGTCACCGATACGACTTCGCGGCCGAGCTGGCGCAGATCAAGCCGATCATCGAGCGGGCGGACCTGCCGCTGTGCCACGTCGAGACGCCGATGACGCCGTCGCCTCCAACCGGTTATCCGACCTTCAACACACCGCCCGAGCTCGCGACCGCGATCCACCAGACGGGCTTCAAAGCGTGCTCGACGGCGGCCACTCACTCGCTCGACCAGGGGCAACGCGGGATCGACGACACAGTCCACTACCTCGACAAAGCTGGGGTGCTGAACACGGGCGAGTTCGCTTCCGCCGCCGCCCAGAGAACGCCGCTGATCATGTCGATCAAGGGCGTCAAGGTCGCGTTCATGTCCTACACGGACATCACCAATGGGATCCCCTCGCCCCACCCATGGTCGGTCAACCGTGCAAGCGCCCACCAGATCCTCGCCGACGCCCGCCGAGCGCGGATGGACGGGGCGAAGGTCGTGATCGTCAACCTCCACTGGGGCGATGAGAACGTCACGCAGCCGGCCGCCTTCCAGCTCCAGCTCGCCAGCCAGCTCACGCGCTCGCCGCTGATCACCGCGATCGTCGGCCAGCACGTCCACGTCCCCCAGCCGATCCGCCGGATCAACGGCAAGTGGGTCGTGTTCGGCGAGGGCAACCTGATCTCCAACGAGACGAGCGCCTGCTGCCCGACCGCCTCGCAGGACGGCATGATGGTGCTGCTGACGATCACCGTCGACAGCCGTGGCGCCCGGGTCAGCTTCATCCACTACGTTCCGATCTGGGTCCGGCATCCGGACTTCGTGGTCCTGCCCGCGGGCCTCGCGGTGCGCACCGACCCTGCCAACGCATCGCTGCTGCGCGCCTCCTACGAGCGGACCGTGGCCGTCGTCGGTCGCAGCCGCTACGTCCAGCCGATCCCGGCGCACCTGCCCAGGGGCTGAACTCGCGGATGGGCGAGCGCTTCGACATCCGTGTCGCCGGCGCCGGCGACACGCCGGCGATTGGCCGGCTGCTGCATGACTTCAACCATGAGTTCGATGAACCCACTCCCGAGCCCGATTGGCTCGCGGGGCGGATCACCGAGCTGATCTCGAGCGGCCAGACCGCCGTGGTCCTCGCGGGGGAGCCGCCGGACGGGCTCGCGGTCCTGCGTTTCCGGCCCGCGATCTGGCACGAGCAGCTCGAGTGCTACCTGGCGGAGCTGTACGTCGTCCCGTCCCGGCGGGGGCGGGGGATCGGGCGGGCGCTGATGCAGGGCGCGATCGAGCTCGCACGCGCCCGTGGCGCGAGCTACATGGATCTGGGGACGGCCGAGACCGATCGCGCGGCACGAGGCCTGTACGAGAGCCTTGGGTTCAGCAACCGCGAGGGCAAGTCCGACGGGCCGATCAACTACTACTACGAGCGGGAGCTGTGAGCGATCGCTGAGGCTATTGTTCGCCGGGTGGGCGCGTTCCACCTAGCACGGCTCGCCGAGCAATCGCTGCAGCGGACCGGTGACTATCCGCGGCTGCTGTTCGAGGGGCGCTGGCACGGCTCGGCCGAGCTGCTCGAGCGATCGCAGCGGATCGCCACGGGCCTGCGCGCGCTCGGTGTGGCGCCCGGTGACCGAGTCGTGGTGACGATGGCCAACTGTCCCGAGGTGTCGATCCTCTACAACGCGATCTGGCGGGCCGGCGCGGCCGTCACGCCGGCCACCTTCCTGCTCACGGAGGAGGACCTTCGCCATGTGATCGCCGATGCGCGGGTGGCGGCGGTCGTGACCACGCCCGAGTTCGTCGACAAGGTCACGCGGGCAGTCGCCGGCCTCGACAGCGTCCGTGCGGTGATCAGCACCGGCCAGGCTCCAGACGGCGTGATCGCGCTCGAGGCGCTCGAGCAGTCCGAGCCCGGCGAGATCGTCGAGCGCGCCGACGACGATCTCGCTGCGCTGCTGTACACGGGGGGCACGACCGGGCGGGCGAAGGGGGTGATGCTGTCGCACGCCAACCTCCACTTCACCGGCCGCTCCGCGCACGATGCCGGGCATGTGCCGGGCGTCAACCGAGCGCTCAGCACGCTGCCGCTCTCGCACGCATACGGGCTGCTGGTGACGCTCGCGGGGATGCATTCCGACGAGCGGGGCGTGGCCGTGCTGTTGCGGTGGTTCTCGCCGACCCAGTTCCTCGAGCTGATCCAGGAGCACCGGCTGCAGCTGACCGCAGTGGTCCCGTCGATGCTCCAGATCCTGCTCGCCGAGCCGCTCGAGGATTACGACCTGTCGTCGCTGAAGTTCGTCACCTCGGGCGGCTCGCCGCTGCCGAGCGAGGTCGAGGAGGAATTCGCCTGCAGGGTGCCGACCGCGTCGATCCGCCAGGGCTACGGGCTGACCGAGACCGCCGCGCTGCTCAGCACCACTCCGCCAGGGCGAGCGAGGCCGGGGTCGGTCGGCCTGCCGGTGCCTGGGACCGAGATCGTGATCCTCGACGAGCTCGGCCAGGCGCTGCCGACAGGCGAGGCCGGCGAGGTCTGCGCGCGGTCCCCGGGCGTGATGGGCGGCTACTGGGGCGCTCCTGAGGCGACAGCGCACGCGATTCAGGATGGATGGCTGCACACGGGCGACATCGGCTACCTCGACGGGGACGGCTATCTGTTCATCGTCGACCGCAAGAAGGATCTGATCATCCGCGGCGGCTTCAACGTGTACCCGCGCGACGTCGAGGACGCGCTGCTCGAGCATCCGCAGATCCAGATGGCGGGCGTCATCGGTAAGCCCGACCACGTCCACGGCGAGGAGGTCGTCGCCTTCGTCGCGTTGCACGCGGGGGCGCGAGCGACGCCCGAGGAGCTGATCGCCTGGTCGCGCGAGCACATCGGCGGCTACAAGTACCCGCGCGAGCTGCACCTCGTCGACGCGCTGCCGCTGACAGCGGTCGGCAAGATCGACCGCAAGGCGCTGCGGTCGCGGACTGTTACCTGAAGACGACAACGACTGGAGCAGCGATGAACAAACGCAAGCTTGGCTCGCTAGAGGTGTCCGCCCTCGGTCTCGGCTGCATGGGGATGTCGGCGTTCTACGGGTCCACCGACGAGGGCGAGGCGATCGCCACGATCCAGCGAGCGCGCGAGCTGGGGATCACGTTCATCGACACCGCGCAGCTTTACGGTCCGCTGACCAACGAGGAACTCGTCGGGCGCGCGATCAAGGGCCATCGCGACGACTACGTGCTGGCGACCAAGTTCGCCCGCCGGATCGAGCCGACGACGCGGCCCGGCGAGCTGTCGACGCTCGGCCCGCTCGACGGCTCGGCCGAGCACGTGCGCAGTTCGATCGAGGGCTCGTTGCAGCGGCTCGGAACCGACCGAGTCGACCTGTATTACCAGCACCGTGTCGATCCCAAAATCGAGATCGAGGAGACCGTCGGTGCGCTCGCGGAGCTGGTGGCGCAGGGCAAGGTGCTCCACATCGGGCTCAGCGAGGCGGCTCCTGACACGATCCGTCGAGCCCATGCCGTGCACCCGATCACCGCGGTCCAGACCGAGTACTCGCTCTGGACTCGCGATCCCGAGGCGGAGATCATCCCGACCTGCCGTGAGCTCGGGATCGGCTTCGTGCCGTACTCGCCGCTTGGGCGCGGGTTCCTGTCGGGCCGCTTCAAGTCCCCGGAGGAGCTCGACGAGGGCGATTTCCGCCGCAGCGGCCCGCGGTTCACGGGCGAGAACCTCCAGGCGAACCAGCGGCTGGCCGCCAAAGTCGCAGAAATCGCCGACGCGAAGGGCATCACCCCGGCGCAGCTGGCGCTCGCCTGGGTGCTGGCACGCGGTCAGGACCTGGTCCCGATCCCCGGGACCAAGCGGCGCAAGTATCTCGAGGAGAATGCCGCCGCCGTCGACGTCGAGCTCACCGGCGAGGAGCTGCAGCGGATCGAGTCCGAGCTGCCGGCGGCAGCCGGCGACCGCTACGACCAGGCCGGGATGTCAGCGGTCAATATCTAGCGTTCAGCGCCGGAGGCGGCCGTGACCGCCGCCGGTCGCGGCCGCCCGCCCCGTCGCGAGGCCCGATTCCGCCGCAGCGACCTGGTGATCGAGGCGGTCGTGATCGTCCTGATCCTGACGCTCGTCGTGCTCAGCCCCCGGGGCCGGCAGGCGCGGCCGGACGTCGCGATCGCGCTCGCGCGCTCCTCTGCAGGCCGGGTGATCCCGGCCGGATTTCTCGGCCTGTCGCTCGAATATGACTCGGTCGAGGCGTACGCCGGCTCGGATCCGCAGGCGCCCAACCCGCTGTTCCCGCGACTGATCCGCAACCTCGCTCCAGGCCAGAACCCGGTCGTGCGGATCGGCGGCGACAGCGCCGACCGCACCTGGTGGCCGACGCCGGTCGCCGCTCAGCCTGCCGGGGTCAACTTCGCGATCGACTCGCGCTGGCTCGATGTCACGCGCGAGCTCGCGCACTCGGTCAGCGCCCGCTTGATCCTCGGGATCAACCTCGAGGCAGGCAGCCCCCCGGTTGCGGGCGCCGAGGCGAACGCGATGGTGAGCGGGATCGGCCGCGCCTATGTCAGCTCGCTCGAGCTCGGCAACGAGCCGGACCTGTACGGCCGCTTCGCGTGGTATCGCACGCCGGACGGGGGCAAGGTCACGGGCCGCCCGCACGGCTATGACGTCGCGCAGTTCACTTCGGACTTCACGAACACGGCGGCTGCGCTCCCGAGCGGGATCCCGCTCGCGGGGCCGAGCTTCGGCACCTACGGATGGACGCCGTACCTTCGGCAGTTCCTGTCGGCCGAGCCCAGGCTCGGGCTCGTCACGCTGCATCGCTACCCGCTCCAGCGGTGCTTCATCCACCCGAAATCACCGCGTTATCCGACGATCCGGAACCTGCTCTCGCCGTACGCCTCAGCCGGTCTCGCCAATCGGTTCGCGCCCTACGTCGCGATCGCCCGGGCGCACCATCTGCCGCTTCGTATCGACGAGCTCAACACGGTCGCCTGCGGGGCCGTGCCGAGCGTCAGCCAGTCGTTCGCGGCGGCGCTGTGGGCGCTCGACACGCTGTTCGAGTTCGCGCGCGTCGGGGTGGTGGGCGTCAACATCCATACCTTCCCCGGAGCCGGATACAACCTCTTCCACTTCACCCACACGAGCTCCGGGTGGGGCGGAACGGTCGCGCCGGAGTACTACGGACTGGTGATGTTCGGCCGCGCGGCGCCCCCTGGGTCGCGACTGATGACGGTCACGGCGCCGGCAGCCCGCGGACTGAAGACGTGGGCGACGGTCGCCCGGGACGGCACGATCCATGTCGTGCTGATCGACGAGCGCACCGCGGGCCGTGCGCGGAGCATCGGGGTGCAGGTGCCCGGGGGCGGGCGGACCGCGTCGTTGCTGGCGCTGCGGGCACCGAGTCTGACGGCGACGACGGGGGCCTCGCTGCAGAATGACGGAACGGTCAGCCCGTCCGGCGATCGCTACACCGTGATGCTGGCGTCGGGCAGCGCCGCGATGCTGACGATCCCGCCGGCTAGCTGAGCGGAATCTCGACCAGCTCGGCGCAGTACGGCGGCACGTACAGGTGATACGTGCCGGCCTTCGCTTTCGCCTGCAACGCACGCCGATCCCCGTGCCAGCGCGCGTCGTGGCCGAGCCACTGACCGGCGAAGTGGACGTGGTCGACCGAGTCGATCGACGGTGCCCGCAGCCGCAGGATCCGCGCGCGCTGCCCGAAGCGCGTGCCGCTGTGGAGCACCGCGTCGAGCGGCGTCGAGCCCTTGTTGATCAGCAGCACCCGCAGTCCCTTGCGCGATTTGACCGACCAGGCCTTGAGCTGGTCGTTGCTCGCCGGCGTCGATTTGACGTCGATCAGCCGCGACCGCGGGCCGATCATCTGCGCGAACATGATCAGGCCGTACAGCTCGGGCTCGGGCTCGATCCCGGTCGGGGTGATGTGAAACGGCGCGTTGCTGAGGCCCGGCCGGATGTGCCAGTTGACCCCGGAGACGCCGGCCTTCATCAGCTCGAACAGCGCGTCGGGCGCCCACAATGCGGTCGCGAACGAGTTGGCGATGCCGCCCTGCCCGCCGCAGCTGATCGAGTTCATCTCGGTGATCCGCAGCGGGATGCGATGGGCCTGGGCGATCTGCAGCGCGCCCTCGAGCCTGTTCGCCAGGCCCTCGGTCGCGAAGTCAGACAGCAGGCCCGGGATCGTCGGGTAGAAGATCGTGCCAGGCTTCCAGCAGTACGAGAACGGATACCTGTGCATCGTCACCATCTTCGGGGTGAACTGTCCGAGGTCGGAGACGGCGCTGATCCAGGCGGGGGTCGAGGAGGTGGTGTCGGGGCCATCGAGCGGCACGCCGGGCACAGCCGTCCTCAACGCACGTGCATACGTCAGGAAGTCGGACACGTACGACTGGGGCGAGTAGGTCTCGGCCCAGTCGGGAGGGGTCGACGGCAGCGTCGTCGGCGCCCGCTCGCGCTCGAGGCGAAGCTGGTGGTGGAAGAGGTCGGGCTCATCGCCGAGCGCGAACGCCACCAGCGAATGCGGCGGCAGCGCGGCTTCGACGGCGCTCGCAAGCGAAGTCGCCATATCGGGCGAGTGCACCGCCAGGTTGAGGTCGAGCATCACCTTCAAGCTGTTGGCGCGGACGAGCTTGACCAGATGCGGCAGCCAGTTCTTCGAGATCTCGAACACGAAGTTGGGCTCCGAGGTCCGCGGCGTCTCCCAGAAGGCGTCATCCGCCGAGGAGCCCCCGACCCGCAGCAGCAGCGGCGAGCCGTCCTCGGGTCTCAGCTGCGAGATGACCCGGTCGAACAGCTTGCCGCCCGCCTCATAGGTCTTCAGCTCGTTGTACTCGATCGACAGCCCGAAGTACGAGCGCGGCACCGGGGTCGAGCCGGACCCGAGGCTGAGATTGACGGTGGCCGGCTGGCGGGGCTGCGTCGAGCTACTCGCGCGCGCCGCGCTCGTGCGGGGACTCCCGGCGATGGCCGGGGCGACTGTCACCGCGCCGAGCGCGAGCGTCGCCGCGGCCGCGCTCAGCACGCAGCGCCGCCACCGGGACGCGGCGTTCATCCTGACGATGCGCTCGGGCAAGCATGATCCGGTTACCCCCACTTGCGGACAAATTTAGCGGGCCTGGGTGGCCGAATGCACTGTTCTGGAACTTTGCCCGCGTCATCGGCCATCATGTAGGCAGCAAATTCCGCACCCAGCCCGTGATTTCGCCCCGCGCACCTGACCTGTCCGGCATCGCCCTCGATGGCCGTTACGAGCTCCTCGCCATCATCGGCGAGGGCGCTTTCGGTCGCGTGTACCGCGGGCGCGATCGCCGTCTCGCCCGCCAGGTTGCCGTCAAGGTGATCAAGCCATGGTGGGCCGAGGACCCCGAATGGGTCAGGACCTTCGAGCGTGAGGCGCAGCTCCTGGCGAGCGTCAGCGACCCCGGGATCGTGCAGATCTACGATGTCGGCTCGGCTCCCGAGGGCCTCTACTACGTGGCCGAGATGGTCGACGGCGACAGCCTTGTCAGCCTGCTCGCCGACGGCCCGCTGTCGATCGAGGAGGCGAGCGAGATCGCCGAGCAGCTCTCGCGCGCGTTGTCGAGCGCCCACGCCCAGCGCGTCGTGCACCGGGACATCAAGCCCGCCAACGTGCTGATCTCCCACGAGGGCCGCGTCAAGGTGGCCGACTTCGGCGTCGCGCGCCTGGCCGAGGGCACCAGCGAGGGCGGGGCCGGGACGGTGATCGGCACGCCGCGGTACATGGCGCCCGAGCAGGCGACCGGCGGTCAGGTCTCGCCAGCGACCGACGTCTATGCGGTCGGCGTCGTCCTGTATGAGATGCTCGCCGGCCACACGCCGTTCCAGGGCAGCTCGGCCGTCGAGCTCGCGATGCACCATGTCAACGACGAGCCACCGCCGCTGCCGTCCGACACGCCCGGAACGCTCGCGCGAGTTGTGCACCGCGCGCTCGTCAAGGATCCGGCCGCGCGCTATCCCGACGGCGCGGCGCTGGCCTCGGCGCTGTCGGCGGCTCGGGCGTCGCTCCCCGACGACGGCGAGTCCTCGCTGCCGCTGTCCTCGGGCTCCGGCGGCGTCGCGACGCTCGCGCCCCCGCACGAGCCCAAGACGGCGCCGCTGATCCACGTCCAGCCGGCCGCGATCGCGAAGCCCGCGCAACCCACCCCGCAGCCACAGCCGACCCCGCAGCCGCAGCCGACCGCGACCCGAATCGGCGAGCCGTTCACGCCGAGGCGCAACGTCAATCCGCCCGCCCGCCGCCGCCGTGGCGCGCTGCTCGCGCTCGTCCTGCTGCTGATCGGCGGCATGGCGGGAGCCGCGCTGCTGCTCGCGCCCGGACACGCCAGGGTCCCGAGCCTCCGCGGGCTGACGCGCGCGCGCGCGACGGTCAAGGCGCACCGGGCTGGACTGCGCCTCGCCGCCGGCCATCGCTACAGCTCGAAGCCGCGCGGGACGGTGATCGGCCAGACACCGCGACCGCACGCCCGGGTCGACGACGGAACGACGATTCAGGTCACGCTCAGCGCCGGGCCGGCGCCGGTCACCGTGCCGCAGCTGGTCGGCAGCGGCGAGAGCGCGGCCGAATCCCGACTCGCCGGCATCAAGCTACGGTCGACCGTCACCCTCGTGGCGGCGCCCAGCGCCAGCGCCGGGACCGTGACCGGGCAGCAGCCGAAGGCCGGCCACAGCCTGATCCCCGGCGAGAGCGTCGCGTTGTCGGTCGCCGAAGCGCCCCGCTGGCGGCCGCTGACGGGCACCTATGGCGAATCCAACGGCCACACGGTCCCGTTCAACATCCGCGGCTCGCGCTGGCAGATCGTCTACAGCATGGCCTACCAGGGAACCTGCACGTTCATCTTCATCTGCTCGGGCCCGACCGCGACCGTCACCAACCTCAAGACCGGCGCCACCGTCGACCAGTTCGGCCTCGGCCAGGGCACCGGCCGGACCCACACCATGACCTCGGGGCCGGGGCTCTACGAGGTAACGATCTCGCCCGGCTCAGACACCGCCCGCTGGTCGATCAAGGTCGACGACTACTACTGAGGGTCACCGCCGGAGCCCTCAGGCCGGGGTCGCGTCGTGGATCCGGCCGCTGGCGGTGATCAGGCGACCTCCGGTGCGGCCGTGGCGCAGGGCAATGATCTCGCCCATGATCGACAGCGCCGTCTCGGCCGAGCTGAGCGCGCCGAGGTCGAGGCCGATCGGAGCGGCGATCCGGTCGAGCTCTGCCTCCTCGATCCCGGCCGCGAGCAGGCGCTCGCGGCGCTTGGTCTGGGCGCGGCGACTGCCCATCGCACCGATGTAGCCGGCGTTGGAGGAAAGTGCCGCGGTCAGGGCGTCGTCGTCGAGCTTGGGGTCGTGGGTCAGCACGGCGATCGCGGTCGCGGGATCGATCGGTGCAAGCGCGGCGAGAGCGGTCTGGGGCCAGGCGGCGATCACGCGCTCGGCGGCCGGAAACCGATCCGGAGTGGCAAAGCGGACGCGGGGATCGACGACGAAGGCGCGCCAGCCGGCGACGACCGCGACCTCGGTCAGCGGCCCTGCGAAGTCGACGGCGCCGACGACAATCAGCCGTGGGGGCGGAGCGGCGACGTCGACGAACATCTTCGCCGCGCCGTGCTCGTGCAGCTCGCTGCGCTCGGACCACAATGCCTCGTTCGCGATCGCCACGCCGGCGGCGTCGAGGTCTGGGTCGCCGAGCGAGCCGACCGGCTCACGGTCGGCGGCGACGAGCAGCTTGGCGCCGGGATCGGGACCCTCGAGCACGGTCACGAGAGCGGCGCGGGCGCCATCGAGGGCCAGCGCCGAGAACTGGGCGGCGAGGCCGTCGAGGTCGTAGCGCTCGACCCAGACGGAGATCTCGCCGCCGCACGGCAGGCCCACATCCCAGGCGTCCTCGTCGGCGATCCCGTAGTGCAAGAGGCGTGGAGGCCCGCCCGCGAGCAGTCCCTCGGCGACTTCGACCACCGCGCCCTCGACGCAGCCGCCGGAGACCGCACCGATCAGAGCGCCACCTTCGTTGATCGCCATCTTCGTTCCGGGCGGCTGCGGCGCCGACTTCTTCGTGTCGACGACGGTCGCGACGGCGACGCCGTGGCCGCGCTGCGACCACGCGGTCATTGCCTCGAGTACCGAGCTCATGCGATCGCCGCCTGCGAGAGCACCGCTTCGTAGTCCTCCCAGGTGTCGACGTCGAGCGGGATAGGACCCTCGATCGAGACGTCGGTCACCTGCTCGGCGTGGCGGTCGAGCAGCTTCCACACCGCCTTGTCCCCGTGCATCGAGCTGAGCTCGCCGAACAGCTCGCGCGAGAAGTAGAGGGGATGCCCGCGCCCGTCCGCGTACGCGCACGCGGCGAGCGGCGCCCCGGCGCTGCCCTCGATCAACCGCGCGACCGTCTCGGCGGTGACGCCCGGCTGATCGCCGAGCATCAGCACCAGCCGCTCGCTTCGCTGATCGACGGCGCCGAGCGCGGCCGCGATCGAGGACGAGCAGCCGGTCCCGAACGCGTGGTTCTCGACGACCTCGATCCCCTCGAAGTCGACGCCCGCGCGGACGTCGTCCGCGCTGCCGCCGACGACGCACAGCAGCTGATCAAACGGGCATCCGCGCGCCGTCTCGAGGACATGCTGCAGCAGCGTGGCCGAGCCGAACGGCAGCAGCTGCTTGGGCCTGCCGAGGCGATGCGATCCGCCCGCCGCCAGGACGAGGCCCGTGACCCTATCTCGAGGCGACATCGTCCGCATGCAGCTGCGCGTACGCGGTCCGGCAGCCGGCGCCGCAGAAGAAGAACGTCTGATCGCCGACCTGGAGGCTGAGGCTGGCCGCCGAGACGGCGACCTCCATCCCGCAGACAGGGTCGGTCGCGACCGCAGGGGTGGAGGCGGCCCTCGCGCGTCCTGTCCCATGCCGCTGCTCCGCGACCAGTTCGGCCAGGATCGAGATCGCGATCTCGTCGGGCGACCTCGCGCCGATTGCCATTCCGGCGGGCGTGTGCAGCGCCGAGCGGAGCTCGTCGGGGACCTCGAGCTCGGCCCTGACCAACTCTCCGCGCTGCCTGCTGGCGACCAGCGCGACGTACGGCACCCCAGCGTTCAGTGCGTCGCTGAGGGCGTGCTCCTCGCCGGCGCCGTGTGAGGCGACGATCAGCGCCGAGTCCCCCGGGTCGGTACCGAGCTCCTCGGCGGTGCCGCGGCCGACGTCGTAGCCGGCCGCCGCGGCGACGCGCTCGATCGCCTGGGCGATCGGCGAGGTTCCGAGCACGAGGATCCTGGGTGCGGGAAGGTGCGGGTCGAGGAAGATCTCGAGCGAGCCGCCGCTGAGGCACGGGTTGTGCTCGAGCACGGTGCCGTCGACCGGCGTCTGTCGCTCGCCTGAGTCAGGGTTGCCCGGTGCCAGGCGCAGCAGCAGGCCCTCGCCGGTCTCGAGCACGCGGAGGCTGTGGAGGCGGACCGAGGACTCGGCACAGACGCCGCCGACGAACCCCTCGATCGAGCCGTCGGACAGGACGATCGCGCTGTCACCGGGGCGGACGCTGGTCGGGTGCAGCGCGCGCACCACCGTCGCCAGCACGAACGGGATGCGGTCGGCTGCAAGCTGCTCGGCGCGGCGGACGAGGTTGCCGGTGATCATGGGCGTTGCATAAAAGTTACCGACCTGGGCTCCCGGGCCCCGGCGGCGGGATTGCATTCGGGTCGCCTTCACGACCCGCCGGCGTCTTGCGCGGCCTGCGGGCGGGGGCGACCGGAACCTCGGCGGAGACGTTGACCGTCCGGCAGCGCCCGCAGCGGACGCGGACGCGGCGTGTCATGTACTCGGGATCCATGCCGGACGCGAGGATGTTGCCGCACGTCACGCACACGTAGTCGTACTGACCGTGGCCGCGGAAGACGGGCCGATCGGGGTCTTCCTGGATCGCGGTGCCGCCGTCGATCGGGACCTCGCCCGGCTCGATCGCTCGCATTGTTCGCTGCGCCATCGCCGGGCCTCAGAGGGCGGCGAGCTTGCCGGTGAAATCCTTGATCAGGGCATCGAGCACGCCGACCACGACGCCCTCTCCCATCGACGCGGCCTTGCCGCTGATCTGCGCGGCGGTGTGGATCGTGCCGCCGCCGTCGGTCAGTGTGAAGACGACGTCGGCGTTGGCGAAGCCCTGGCCGCCGGCTTCGCGGGACTTGACCTGCATCACCGCGCGATGGCTCGCCTCGTCCTGCTCGGTGACGGTGACGGTGCCGGTGAACCTCATCGACATCGCGCCCATCTTCACGAGGATCTCGGCCTTGGCGCTGTCGGGTCCGGTGCGCTCGAGGACCCTGCCGCCCTCGACGCACGGGATCACGCGGTCGAGATCGAGGGTCGATTGCCAGCGCTCGTCGATCGGCTTCTCGGACGAGTAAGAGTGGTCAAGCTCAACCATTCAGCGGTCTCCTAGGTTAGGGTGATGAAGATCATGTCGATCGAGCCCGGAACGCACACGTTCGGACCGAGCAACGCGGACTTGCTGGTCAGGACCACTCGCACCGGGGCGGCGTCGAAGGCGGGCCACGACCTGGTGATCGAGGTGACGTCCTGGGAAGGGACGCTCGAGGTCGGGGCGCAGGCCGGCTCATCGTCGGTCACGTTCACCGCCGACGGCGGCTCGTTGCGCGTGCTCGAGGGCACGGGCGGGATCCAGTCACTCGGCGACGATGACAAGGCGGGCATCTCCAAGACGATCGACCAGGAGGTTCTGAAGCGCTCGCCGATCGAATTCCACTCGAGCACCGTGCAGCCCGGCGAGAGCGACGGCTCGCTTCGGATCGGCGGCGAGCTCGCGATCCTCGGCAAGCGGATCCCGACGGAGTTCGAGCTGACGGTCGACGGAGCAGGGCGGATCGGTGGCTCGGCGATCGTCAAGCAGACCGACCTCGGGCTGAAGCCGTACTCGATCCTGTTCGGCACGCTCAAGGTGACCGACGCGGTGCAAGTCACTTTCGCGACGAAGGCTTAGTCGCGATACACGGCCTGGGCGTCGAGGCCGCCTTCGACCCCCGGCGGGAGCGCGCCGGTGCCGTGGGCGTAGAGCGCGAGATCGGCGATCGTCTGAACCTGAGCGCCGTCGCCGGTCGTGAATGCGCCGTTGTCCCAGGCGAGGCTGTCGGCCGGCGCCTCGAGCGCGACGCCCGCGAGAAGCTGGGCCTTGGCTTTGATCTTGCCGGTCGCGCTCGCGATCGCGGCCGGCGTGCCCTCGGACGGGCTCGTATTGAAGCCATGGCCCTCGCCGAAGCGGTCGACGTCGGCGGGAACGACCTTGACGTCGAGCGCGGGGACGCCGAGCTCGCCCGCGACGAGCTGGGCGTACTGTGCCTCTCTGCCATCGGACTCGATCGTCAGGCTGAGCACCATCTTCCCGGTCGGGTGTACGCGCAGGAACACCGCTCGGTATGCCTCGTTAGCCACGGCTGATCCTCCTCAAGGTTCGTCTTCGGGGTTCTCGTCGGCCTCGCGCGCGAGGCGCTGTCGCTCCTGGTGAGCGGTCAAGGCGTTGTGCTCCTCCAGATCGCAGAAGCTCGGCTGCGGGCCGCCAAGGGGATGGGGCGGCACGGCCGCGCGCTCGCAGCCCGGAAAGATGCACCTCTTCACCGGTCGATCGCTCATCGGCTCAGCTCCCGGCGATGCTCCAACCTGGGGTGGTGCGGCCGCGGCGGGGGCTGTAGCCGCTCGGCATCGCGACCGAGCTTCCGGGCACCGGAGTCGCGCTCGCCCACGGCTCCTCGTCCTCGGGCTCGGGCTCGGGCGGCGCGAGCTTCGCCCGCGTCGCGAGCGAGATCTCCTGCACGACGTCGGCGAGCGCGTCGAGGTTGTGGCCGCTCAGCAGCGCATCGACGTGGGGCAGGGCCGCCGCCATCCCGCCCGCACGGGGAACGAACGCGTCGGCTGCGGCGCGAGGGTTGACCCACACGATCCTGTAAGCCAGCCGCGCGAGCCGCTCCATCTCGCGGGCGACCAGCGCCGGGTCGCCGCGCTCCCAGCCGTCGGAGAGGATCACGATCACCGCTCCACGGGCCATCCCGCGCCGGCCGTGCCTGTCATTGAATGCCTTCAGCGCGTCGCCGATCCTGGTCCCGCTCGCCCAGTCGGGCGCTGCCGCGGCGGCATTCTGGATCGCGCGCTCTGGGTTGCGCGAGGCGAGCGCACGCGTCAGCCGCGTCAGCCGGGTCGCGAACACGAACGCCTCGGCCCTGGGCCCGCTGCCGGCTGCAGTCAGGAACTGGAGATACGCTCGCGCATACGGCTCCATCGAGCCCGATATGTCGCACAGCAGCACCATCCTTCGGCGGATGATCCGACGGCTGCGGCGCCGCAGGCGGACCGGGTCCCCGCCCGTGCGCATGCTGCCCCGCAGCGTGCGGCGCATGTCAATCCGCTCGCCGTGGCGCCGGCGCTCGTGGCGGCGCGTGCGGCGTGCCGGAGGCGCGACCACGAGCCTCGCCATCAGCCGGTAGAGCTGGGCGAGCTCGTCGGCTGACAGCGCGTCGAAGCGCTTGCCGCGCAGGATCTCCTCATCGCTCGGTGCGATCGGGACGATCAGCTCGCGTGACTCATCCGATGAACCCGGCTGCTCGCCGGGGCTCGTCCCGAGCGCCGGCTCGGCGGCCCCGGCCTCGCCCGCCGACGATTCGCCGGTGGGGTCCGCCTCCTCGCCGGCCGGCCTGGTTCCGGCCGGTTGCGGTTGCTCAAATCCGGGATCGGGACGCCCCTGCCCGAAGACCGATCCGAACACCGAGTTGAACGCCTTGACCTGCGTCGGGTCCGACACGAACACCGCGCGCGCGGTCCAGTACAGCCGCCGGCGCGCGACCGGCCTGACGAGCGTGAGCGCGCGCGCGAATGCGGCCGCGCGCTCCGTCGTCATCGGCAACCCGGCGTCATGCAGGCGGCGGCTGAAGCCCGCGGCGAGCGCCGGCAGATCGAGCTCGATCGTCTGCACCCGGAAGGCGGTCGGGTCACTCGGCATGGCCGGCGAGCGCCTGGAGTCCGGCGACGCGAATCACCTCCTGATCCTCCCGGTACTTGAGGACCGAACCGAGCGTGCGATCGATCGCGGCCTCGTCGAGCTGCTCGATCCCGAGCTCGGTCAGGGCGGCGCACCAGTCGATCGCCTCGGAGATCCCCGGCGGCTTCTGGATGTCGCTGTCGCGCATCCGAGCGACGGCGGCCGCGACCTGCACGGCAAGCGACTCCGCCGCGCCCCTGACCCTGCGGCGGACGATCTCGACCTCGCGCTCGGGCGAGGGATAGTCGATCCACTGGTACAGGCAGCGGCGCTTGACTGCATCGTGCAGATCGCGCGTGCGGTTGGAGGTCAGGACGATCACCGGTGGGTGGGTCGCCCGGATCGTGCCGATCTCGGGGATCGTCACGGCGGCGTCGCCGAGGAGCTCGAGCAGGAACGCCTCGAAGTCGTCGTCGGCTCGGTCGATCTCGTCGATCAGCAGCACCGCCGGCCGCGGTCCGGGGTGCTCGAGCGCGCGCAGCAGCGGCCGGCTCGTCAGGTACTCGCGGCCGAACAGCTCCGCCTCCCGCAGCTCAGTGCCGTGCGCCTCGGCCATCCTGATCGCGAGCAGCTGGCGCGGGTAGTTCCACTCGTACAGCGCCTCGGCGGAGTCGATCCCCTCGTAGCACTGCAGGCGGACCAGCGGCGTGTCGAGCACGGTCGCGAGCGAGCGTCCCGCCTCGGTCTTGCCGACACCGGCCTCGCCCTCGAGCAGCAGCGGCTGCGGTAGGCGCAGGCTCAGGAAGATCGAGGTTGCGAGTCCCTCGTCGACGAGGTAATCGACCGCCTCGAGGCGCCGGGCGAGCGTCTCGACGTCGGGGACCAGCGCCCGAACCTCGCCGCCCGCCTCGCCTGTGACGGGCAGCTCAGTCATGCGCGGCCGAGCGGCCGGACCGGCGGGGTCATTGCGGCGGCTCGGGACGGCCCTGCATCGCGGCCCACACGCGGGCCGGTGTGCACGGCATGTCGATGTGAGTGACCCCGTGGGTCTGGTGCAGCGCGTCGATCACCGCGTTGACGATCGCCGGCGGCGAGCCGACATTCGGCGACTCGCCGACGCCCTTGGCGCCGAGCGGGTGGTGGGGGCACGGGGTGACCGTCTCGCCGAGCTCGAAGTCGGGGCATTCGAGCGCCGTCGGGATCAGGTAATCCATGAACGAGGAGTTCAGGCAATTGCCCTCCTCGTCGAAGGTGATCACCTCCATCAGCGCGATCCCGATGCCCTCCGCCAGTCCGCCGTGGATCTGGCCGTCGACGATCATCGGGTTGATCCGCACGCCGCAGTCGTCGACCGCGATGAACCGCCGCACCTTCACGGCGGCGGTCTCGGGGTCGATGTCGACGACCGCGATGTAGGCGCCGTACGGGTAGGTCAGGTTGGGCGGGTCATAGATCACCTGGGCGTCGAGGCCGCCCTCCATACCCTCGGGCATCGGCGAGCCGCTGTACGCGTAACGGGCGATCTCCTCGATCAGCGCTCCCTTCTCGGGATCGCCCTTGACGTACCACCGGCCCTTCTCCCAGGTGAGGTCCTCGGCGCGGGTCTCGAGCATCGCCGCCGCGATCAGCCGTGCCTTGTCGCGGACCTTGCGCGACACGACCGCGACCGCGCCGCCTGAGACGGGCGTCGAGCGGCTGCCGTAGGTGCCGAGCCCGTACGGCGTCTTGTCGGTGTCGCCGTGCCGAACCTGGACGTCCTCCGGTGGGATTCCGAGCTCCTCGGCGACGATCTGCGCGAACGTCGTTTCGTGGCCCTGTCCCTGGGTCTGGGCGCTGATCGAGACCATCGCCTTGCCCGACGGGTGCACCCGCAGGTCGGCGCCGTCGTTCATCGCCAGGCCGAGGATGTCCATGTGCTTGCGAGGCCCGGCGCCGACGCCCTCGGTGAAGAACGACACGCCGATCCCCATCAGCTCGCCGCGCGCGCGCTTCTCAGCCTGCTCGCGGAGCAGCTCGTCGTAGCCGGCGATCTCGATCGCGACCTTCATCGTCTTGCCGTAATCGCCCGAGTCATACGTCCAGCCGGTCGTCGTCTCATACGGGAACTGCTCCGGCGCGATGAAGCTGTTCATCCGCAGGTCGATCTGGTCGACGCCCATCTCGAGCGCGAGCGCGCCGACCATCCGCTCGACCAGGTACACGGCCTCGGTGATCCGGAACGAGCACCGGTAGGCGACGCCGCCCGGGGCCTTGTTCGTGTAGACCGCCTTGACCTTCACATGGGCGGCCTCGAGGTCGTATGAGCCGCAGCAGATGTGGAAGAAGCCGGCGGGGAACTTGGTCGGCTGGGCGGTCGAGTCAAACGCCCCGTGGTCGGCGATCACGTCGACCCGGAGCCCTGTGATCTTGCCGTCCTTGGCGCACATCTCGGCGTGCATGATGTAGTCGCGGGCAAACCCGGTCGAGACCAGGTTCTCGGTGCGGTCCTCGATCCATTTGACCGGGACGCCGGCGACGATCGAGCCCGCGATCGCGCATACGTAGCCCGGATACACGGGCACCTTGTTGCCGAAGCCGCCGCCGATGTCGTTGCAGCGAATCCGGATCATGTGCTCGGCGAGGCCGGCAACGTGCGCGTACACGGTCCGGTGAGCGTTGGGCGCCTGGTTGCCGTTGTAGATGTCGAGCTGGCCGGTCTTCGGGTTGAAGTCGGCGATCATCCCGCACGTCTCGAGCGGCGCGGGGTGACAGCGCGGATAGATGATGTCGCGGGTGACGACCGTGTCGGCCTCCGCGAACGCGCGATCGGTCGCCTGCTCGTCGCCGGCTTCCCACAGCGGGCTCGCGAGGTTGTCGGTCTGTCCCTCCTTGTCGTCGCGGATCAGCGGCGCCTCGGGGTCGAGCGCCTTGCGCGCGTTGACGACCGCCGGCAGCGGCTCGTACTCGACGTCGATCAGGCTGAGTGCGTCGCGCGCGGAGTACTCGTCGGTCGCGATCACGAACGCGACCTCCTGGCCCTGGAAGCGGACCTTGTCCCCCGCCAGCACGGCCTGCGTGTCATAGGAGATCGTCGGCATCCACGCGAGCCCCAGCGTCTCCAGATCCTTGGCGGTCACGACCGCGGCGACGTTCGGGTGCGCGAGCGCTCGCGAGGTGTCGATCGAGACGATCCTGGCATGGGCGTAGGGGCTGCGCAGCAGCGCGCCGTGGACCATCCCGGGCAGGCGGATGTCATCCAGGTAGGTGCCCTTGCCGCGGATGAACCGCCCGTCCTCCTTGCGCTTGAGCCGGCCGAAGCCGATCGGGCGCTCGGTGCTCGGACTCGGGAGGTTCTCGGTGACGGCCATGTTTCAGACCTCCTGTCTGGTCGCGGCTTCGTGCTCGGCGGCCCAGCGGACCGCCGCAACGATGTTCTTGTACCCCGTGCACCGGCAGATCCCGCCCGAGATCGCTACGCGGATCTCCTCCTCGGTCGGGTTCGGGTTCTCGTCGAGCAGGGCCCTCGTGGTCATCAGCATCCCCGGCGTGCAGAAGCCGCAGTGCAAGGCGTGAAGCTCGTGGAACCCCTGCTGTATCGGGTCGAGCTGGCCGCCTTGCTCCAGCGATTCGACGGTCCGGATCTCGTGGCCCTCGCACATCGCCGCGAGGATCGTGCACGACTTGACCGGCTGGCCGTCGAGCAGCACCACGCAGGCGCCGCAGTTCGAGGTGTCACAGCCCCAGTGGGTGCCGGTCAGGCCGGGGGTGTCGCGGATGTAATGCACGAGCAGCTGGCGCGGCTCGGCGTTGCGCGAGACCTGCTCACCGTTGATCGTGAGATTCATCTGCATCTGCGTCAGGCCTCCTGTTTCAGGGCGCGGGCGGTGGCTCTCGTCAGCGCGCGTCTCGCCAGCACGCCGGCGAGGTGGCGCTTGTAATCGACCGGTCCGCGGCTGTCGGCGAAGGGCGTGCAGTCGGCCGACGCGATCTCGCCTGCCTGAGCAAACAGCTCCTCCGACGGCACCGCGCCCCTCAGCAGCTCTTCGGCGCGCGCCACGTGGACCGTGGTCGGTCCGACCGCGCTCAACGCGAGGCCGGCGTCGGCGATCTTGCCACCGTCGATCCAGACCGCCGCGGAGGCGGCGGCGATCGCCCAGTCCCCGGCGCGGCGCTCGACCTTCTCGTGGGCACTTCCCCCACCGGACCGCAGCGGCAGCCGCACCTCGGTCAGGATCTCGCCGTCGCCGACCGCCGTCACGTACGGGCCGACGTGGAACTCGTCCATCGTCACGACTCGCTCGCCGCCTGATCCGCGGATCACGGCACTCGCCTTGGCGGCCGAGCAGACCGAGCTCAGGTCCTCGGCCGCGTCGGCTTGGCACAGCGAGCCGCCGATCGTGCCGCGGTTGCGGACGACCGGGTCGGCGATCACCGTCTCGGCATCTCTGAACAGCGGGTAGCGATCGGCGAGCAGCTCGGACCGCAGCAACTCGACGTGGCGCGTGAGCGCACCGATCCGGATCTCGGCGCCGGCCTCGCGGATGTAGGAGAGCTCCTCGAGGTCGTTGATGTCGATCAGGTGCTCGGGGTTCGCGAGCCTGAGCTTCATCATCGGGAGCAGGCTGTGGCCGCCGGCGATGATCCGCGCCCCGGAGCCGTGCTGCGCGAGCGACGCGATCGCCCCCTCGACGCTCGTCGCCCGCTCATACTCAAACGGACCTGGGGTCTGCACCGTCACTCCTTTCCTGCTCGATGGTGGCGGTGCCACCTTCGACGCTGGCGGTCGGGCCTTGAGTCGTGGTCGGGTTCGCGACATCCGGCATCCGCTTGCGCGGCTTGCCGATGTCATCGCGCTGCTCGTACTGGATCGGAGAGTCGGCCCCGATCACCGGCGAGCGGGGCATCAGCTTCGGACGTGTCTGGCGAACCTCGGGGTACAGGGCTCGTGCGGCGAGGCTCCCGTAGGTCGGGTCGCGAAGTGCCGGCCCGTCTGGACTGGCAGCCGCGATTGGTGCCTCCCGGCCGAGCCGGGCGAGCGTCAGCGTGCCCCTCGTATAGACCTCGGCGATCCGCGGCGGGGTCGTCGTGGCGCTGTCCGGGAAGCTCCGGAAGCCCGTCGCGGCGGCGCCGGGGTACAGCCCGTCGACGATCCCGAGCGCGTCCTGCATCCCGGCCTTCTTGACGAGCAGGCCCTCGAGCAGGTCGACGCCCGCATCGAGGTTCTTGTTGATGTCCTTGACGACGTCGCCGACCGGCGCGCTCTTCTCGATGATCCCGACAACGCCCGCGATCGCCTCGTCGAGGCCGTTGCGGATCTTGACGAGCGCGAGGATCGTCGCGAGCAGGTAGACGACGATCGCGGCGATGATCAGAACGACCGCGATGATCATGACTACACCAGCTGCTGGCATCGTTCCCCCAATCAGGCGTCGTCGAGGATCACGTCGAGCGATCCGCCGTAGTTGGCGGCCGTCTCGATCGTCTTGGCAACCTGCTCCTGCGTGGTCAGCAGCAGCGCGGCCGCGTCGAGGTCCTTGGACCCGGCGTGCGCGAGCTTGGCGATCTGCTCGACGCTCGGCACGATGCTGCGGACGGCGCTCAGCACGCCGCTGAGCAAATAGATCACGACCGGCAGCAGCACTACCAGCAGCAGCACATCGCCGATCCATTCGAGCGTCATTGCGGCCTCCTCTCGGCGACCACCGCGGCCTTGGACGCGATCCCCGGAAGCGCGCTCAGGATCACGTCGAACTGATGGTTGATCGCCTGGACGGCGGGCTCGAGCGGGCGCAGGTGCTCGGATTCGACGGTCTGCAGGGCTGCCGCGAGGGTCGCCAGCCCCTTGGAGGTCTCCGCGAGGTCGCTGCGGACCTTGATCAGCGCCGCCGCCAGCACGACGACGATCACGATCGCCAGCAGGACGCTGAGGATGACGAGCGTGGTCATTTGCCACCGTACCCGTCGGTCAGCGCGTTCATGTAGCCGTCTTGGACCACGGCTTCCTCCACGATCTGTCCGAGCACCGGGGCGGTCGCCTCGAGCTGCGGAATGTTTGCGGTGTTGGCGGCCACCTTGCCCGCGACCTCGAGCAGCCGGTCGACGGATTGCCTGATGTCGCCGGTGGCCCTGATCAGCATCAGCAGCAGCGCGGCGACGGCGAGTGCGGCGACGAGCCCGATGATCAGCGCGATCGACCAGGCGCCGTGGTTGGAAAGCGCTGCGTAGGAGACGATCATTTTCCGACTGCCACCTTTCGCAGCGCGCGGGCCGAGTGCAGGATCCTGACGCCCGAGTCGTTGATCCGCGCGATGCCGTCGAGCTCAATCGTCTGCTGGCGGACCTTGTCGAGCCCGTCGACCGCGGTCCGCGCCTGCTTGGCGATCCGTGTCGCGAGGACCACGATCGTGATCACGATTGCCGCGGCGACGACCACGACGACGACCCCGAGCGCGATCCCGATGCCCCATCCAGTGGAAGCACCGATCACGATAGGCAATGCACACCTCCTCGATTGGCCCTCTCTCCTCGAAAGACGTCACGGGCAAGCGATCGCCTCTCTCGTCCCTGTACAACAGCGTTCCGTTGTTATCGTGGGATCTCGCTCAGCTTAAGGGATCGCTCACCTCAAGTGCCAGTCTGTTGCCGACGAGATTGACCCGGACACGCGGCACCGAGACGGGGGTGCCGGCGCGAGTCCCTTCGAGCGCACTGGTGCTGGGCGCGATCGCGTCGGTGCAGTTCGGCGCGACGCTCGCGACGAAGCTGTTCGACAGCGTCGGACCCAGCGGAACGGTGCTGCTGCGACTCGCGACGGGGGCTGTCGCGCTGATGATCGTGTGGCGGCCCCGCGTGCGCGGGCGCTCGCGCCACGCGCTCGCGCTGGCGGCGCTGTTCGGGGTACTCCTGGCCGTGATGAACCTGTGCTTCTACGCGGCCCTTGACCGAATCCCGCTTGGGATTGCTGTCACGATCGAGTTCATCGGCCCGCTGATGGTCGCCGTGCTCGGATCCAGACGCCCGGTCGACTTCGCCTGGGTGGTGCTGGCCGGCGCCGGAATCGTCGCGCTGACCCGCGGCGATGCGACTGGAATCGACGGCATCGGAGTCATGTTCGCGTTGCTGGCGGGGATCGGCTGGGCGGTCTACATCCATGCCAACGCAAGGATCGGGCGGGCCTTCGGGGGCGCCTCGGGACTCGCGGTGGCGATGTGCATCGCTTCGGTGGTGGCGCTGCCATTCGGCGTCGCGGAGGGCGGGATCCACCTGCTCGCGCCGCGGACATTGCTGCTGGGCGCGGCCATCGGGGTGCTGTCCTCGGCGATCCCATACTCGCTCGAGCTCGAGGCCCTGCGCCGGATCGCGGCGCCGGTGTTCGGCGTGTTGATGAGCCTCGAGCCGGCGGTCGCGGCACTGGCCGGTTTCATCGTCCTCGGACAGGGGCTGAGCGCGCGCTCGCTCGCTGGGATCGCGCTCGTCGTGCTCGCGTCGATCGGCGCGTCGCGGCGGATGAGCGAGCCACCGGTCGCCCCGTAGAGCATCCAGGGCGTTTACTCGGGGCCGATGCGGGAAGCCATGGCAGGAACGACAGGAGAGTCGCGATGGCGGAGCACCCGGCCGGGCTGACGGGCAAATCTTGGCTGGCGGCGCTGAGGCGCACGGTCCGCGAGTTCCGCGAGGACAACCTCACCGATTGGGCCGCGGCGCTGACCTATTACGGGATCCTCGCGATCTTCCCGGCCCTGCTCGCGGTCGTCTCGGTGCTCGGCCTGATCGGCCACTCGGCGACCGAGCCGCTGATCGAGAACCTCGGAAAGGTGGCGCCGGGGCCGGCTGAGGAGATCCTGACCGGCGCGATCTCCAACCTCCAGCAGAGCCGGGGTGCGGCCGGGGTTGCGTTCGTTATCGGGCTCGGGGGCGCGCTGTGGTCGGCGTCCGGCTACGTGGGGGCCTTCATGCGGGCCTCGAACGCGATCTACGACGTCGGCGAGGGCAGGCCGATCTGGAAGACGCTGTCGACGCGGGTCGTGACCACGCTGGTGCTGCTCGTGATGCTGATCCTGGTCGCCGTCGGCGTGACCGTCACGGGCGCGCTCGCGACCCAGGTCGGGAAGCTGTTCGACATCGGCAGCACGGCCGTCAGCGTGTGGAACATCGCCAAGTGGCCGGTGATCGTGCTCCTCGTGATGACGATGTTCGCGTTCCTTTACTGGGCGACGCCGAACGTCAAGCATCCTGGGTTTCAGTGGGTCAGCGCGGGGAGCGTGCTCGGAGTGCTGCTGTGGATCGTCGCCTCGGCGATCTTCGCGCTGTACGTCTCGAACTTCTCCTCCTACAACAAGACCTACGGAGCGCTCGGCGGCGTGATCGTGTTCCTGGTTTGGGTGTGGGTCTCCAACATCGCGATCCTGCTCGGCGCCGAGTTCAACGCCGAGCTCGAGCGCGGGCGCCAGATCGAGGCCGGCCACCCTGCGGCCGAGGAGCCGTTCCTGGAGCCGCGCGACACGAGCAAGCTGACGAACGACGACGTCAGCCGAAGCTGACCAGGACCGCGCGTCCTGAGGCGGTGTCGACGCCGTCCTCGATCGTGAGCTGCACGCCGAGCTGGTTCCCATGTGCGCGCGCGAGCATCCGCCGGCCCGCGGTCGTCAGCTTGAAGCGGAGGTAGACGAGCTCGTGGGCGCCCGTGAACTGCGGTCCCGCTGTGGCGACCGTTTGCCCTCCGGCGACGATCGCCGTCTTGACCATGCACGGCGCGGTCGTCGTGCAGGCGGCGAGGATGCCACCCGTCGAGCCGTGGTAGACGAAGTCGGTCGCCCCGATCAGCCGCAGCCCCGGGGCCTGGGTCAACGTCTCTCCGGGCGCGGCGCCGTGGGTCCTGTAGGAGACGAGGTTGACCGTCTCGGAGGCGGTCACCCCGGACGCGTCGCTCAGCTGCACGACGACCGGCAGATGGTGGCCGCGGGCCCCGGCAAGCTGCGAGCGTCCTGCCCCGTTCAGCTTGAACGACAGGATCCTGCCGCCCTCATCGCCGATGAATCGTGGCCGTGAGCTGCCGATCACCTTGCCGGCGCTGAGGATCTTGGTCCTGACCTCGCACGAGCTGCCGGTGAAGCAGCCGGCGGGGATCCCGCCGTGGCCTCGGGCCACGAACGCCGTGCGACCGTAGATCGTCAGCCGCGGCTTGGTCGCCAGCGGCCTGGTGCTCGCGAGATCAGCGCCCGAGGAGTCGAGCGCCTGCACCGCGAAGTACGGGAACTCGCTGTGGACGCGCAGGTTCGCGTCGTCGCCGCGCTTGAACGGGGCGCCGAGCGCCGCGAGCGAGGTCCGAGTCTCGCCGGCGAGCACCTGCCAGGCTGCGACGGATGTCGACCCGGGCCAGCTTGCGTGCAGCACGACGGTCCCGTCGACCTGCGGCCGAACTGCCAGCTTGGGCGCAGGGGCGGGGGTGACCGAGGCGGTGCCGGCGGTGCTGCCGTCGAGGTAGTCGCCGTCGATGTTGAGCGTGACGCCGCCGTGGGTCTCGTTGTGCGCGCCGGAGTACTGGTGCAGGCGCTGGGCCGAGGCCCAGTCGGCGCTGGGAACGTAGGGGTCGGCGGTCGAGCGCCTGCCGTTCCAGTCCGCGACCCAGATGTCATCGGGCTCGAGGTAGCTCGTCCCGTACCGGGCAACCAGATCCGCGATCCCGGACCCGCCGCTGCTGTACACGCCCGACACATAGCCGCCCGCATGCAGCCGGGAAGTCCAGGCCGCGAGGAACTTGAGCACCGCCGAGGTGCTCTGGCCGCCGGTCGAGTACGCCTCCATGTCGAAGTAGATCGGGTTGCCCGCGCCGAGCCCGAGCGCGGCTGCCCGGTTGATCGCATCGACGGCCGCCGCCCGTCCCTCGGCGGCGGCGTGCGAGGGCCGGATCGCCGCGCATCCGCACGAGTTCGATGGCGCCTGCAGCCCGACGTAGGTTGGGATCAGGCGCCAGCCCGCGCCCGCCTCGCGGCGTACCCAGGAGGGCGTCAGCGTCGATTGCGAGCAGCCCTCGTTGGTGCCGCCGATGTAGATCCCGGTGGCGCGGTAGGCCGAGCGCCAAGCCCGCATCTGCGAGGTCGTGGGCGCCTCGCAGGGGTCGAAGCCGAGGCCCTTGTAGACCGCGCCGGCGCCGGCTTGTGCCGCGCTCGCGAGCGGTGCCGGCGCTCCGCCGGCGGCCGTGATCGCAGGCAGCCGGCGAACGCCGAGCGCCGCGCTCACCAGATGCGGCCGCTGCCGCCAGGTCGCGGTCACGACGACGCCGTCGGCGGGGAGCATCAGCTGACCCTCGGATCCGCCCGCCGGCTCGGCGGTGGCGCTGGTCGCGGGCAGCGCCGACGCCAGCGTGCTCGAGGCGGCGGCGGCGCTCGCGCCCTGGCTGATCGGCGCGACCAGGATCGCCTCGGTGCGGCCGGCGGCGTCGGCGGGGCAGCGTTGCTCAGCGCCGGGCGAGCCGAGGTACAGCGCGTGGCGGTTGAAGCGCACGCACGTCGAGGGCCTGGTCGCGAGGTCGAACACGGGCCAGCTCGAGGGCACCTCGATTCGAAGCCCTCGGTAGTGGACGGTCCGGGCGAGCGCCGGGGCGCACCAGATCGCGAGCGCCAGCAAGACGACGAGTGCCGCGCTCGCCCGGCGCGGGGTGAATGGGCCGACCCCCATTGATCGTGAGTAACCCCTCTTTAGGTGCGAAGTAGCGGTGTAGGGCAGTACGAGATCCGATGTCGCGTCCGAGCCAGCGCTTAGTTTGCCCGTGTTCTTGGACGCTCCTGGCGCACGCCCGCTGTTTCTCGCGCATGAACGGCGTCTTGCAGGGGGTAGTGTCCACCTTGTGGCGTATGACGACGACGACGATTGGGTCGGGGTGCCACCGGAGGGCCACTACACGCGCGACCGCGCCAACCCCGAGTTCTGGCGTCAGCCGTGGCCGCTGGCGGGCGCGGGAGCCGCGCTGCTGCTGGTGATCGTCGTGATCCTGCTCGTGGTCAGGTGAGCGCGATCGCCCGCGCCCGCGTCCCGTGGCCGGTCCGCAGCGTGCTCGCCGGCGCCGCGGGAACCGCCGCGCTGTCGCTGTCCTACATCGTCGAGCACCGCCTGCGCCCGCGCGAGACGGGACCGCTCGACTACGACGACAGTCTCGTCCCGGGCCAGATCGTCGTCACAGTCCTGCACCTGCCCCACGTGACCGCACGCGAGGATGAAGAGATCGGCCAGCTGCTGCGGTGGAGCTACGGCTCGGCGTTCGGGCTCTGGCACGGGCTGTTGCGCCGCAGGATGCAGGAGCCGTGGGCGAGCGCCGTGTTCGGCGGCACGTTGATGAGCGCGACCTTGACGCTGTTCCCGCTGCTCGGCCGGACGCCGCCGCCGTGGCGCTGGCCGCGGGGGTATCTGGCGACCAGCATCGCGACCCACGTCGCCTACGTGACGGCGGTCGCCGGGGTCGATGCGGCGCTTCGTTAGCGCCGCGAGACGGCCAGCAGCGCGAGCAGCTCGTAGGCGACGGCCGCCGCGTTGAGGGCCGTGATCTGCCCGGGGGAGTCGTATGGCGGCGAGACCTCGACGACGTCGAAGCCCGTGAACGCCAACCCGGCGAGCGCGCGCAGGAAGGCGAGCGCCTCGCGCGGCGCCAGCCCCGCGACCTCCGGGGTGCCGGTGCCGGGCGCCGAGGCGGGGTCGAGCACGTCGATGTCGAACGACAGGTAGACCGGGCCTTCGCCGACGCGCGCCCGGGCGCGGTCACCGTACTGGCCGGCGCTCAGCTCGACGAGCTCGGCGCCGTCGATCACCTCGAACCCCATCGTGCGCGGCTGATCGACGTCGGAGCGGGCGTACAGGGTCCCTCGCATCCCGGCGAGCAGCGATCGCGCCGGGTCGACCAGGCCCTCCTCGACCGCGCGCTTGAACGGCGTTCCGTGGAAGTACTTCTCGCCGTAATACTGGTCCCAAACGTCGGCGTGCGCGTCGAGCAGCAGCAGTCCGACAGGGCCGTGGGCGGCGGCCTGTGCACGCAGCTCGCCGAGCACGATCGAGTGGTCGCCGCCGAGCACGAGCGGCACCGTGCCGGCGGCGATCAGCGGCTGCAGCGCCGCGGCGATCTGCTCCGTGGTGCGGAGCGCGTTGCCCGGCGTGATCGCGATGTCGCCGCCGTCGACGATCGACAGGGTCTCGAACACATCGATGTCGAGCGGTGGGTGGTAGGGACGCAGCAGTGCCGAGGCCGAGCGGATCGCCTCGGGCCCGAACCGCGCGCCGGCGCGGAAGCTCGTACCGGTGTCGAACGGCACCCCGAGGACGGCGGCATCGACGCCCGGATGCGGAAGCGAGACGTGCGGTAGCCGCGCGAACGTGCGCACGCCGGTGTAGCGCGGTGCCACGGTCGCGTCGGGCGGCTGAAACCGCGGTGGGTCGGGCGCGCCGGAGCCGGACATCACGCCACCGTCAGCGACCCCGCGCGATCGGCGCGCTCTGCGTGATCGGCGATCAGCGCCACCAGCCGTGGGATCGCGCCGGCGGGAAGGTCGTGGCCCATCCCGGCGATCGTGACCAGCTCGGCGCCGGGGATCGCCTGCGCCGTCGCCCTCCCGCCCGACGGGTGGACCATCCGGTCGTGATCGCCGTGGATCACCAATGTCGGGGCCGTGATCTCCCGCAACTCGCCGGTGCGATCGCCTGAGGCCAGGATCGCGGCCATTTGGCGGGCGGTGCCCGCGGCGGCGCGCGGATCGCGGTCGAATGCCCTGCGGGCGCGGTCGCGCACAGCCTCCTCGTCGAACGCGAATCCGTGCGAGCCGATGTGATGCCACATCGTCGCGGCGCGCTCGGCGGCGGCTCCGCGGTCGCGGGCGGGCGCCGAGAACAGCAGCCGCAGCGTCGAGGGCGCGACCCAGCCGGCCTTACGGGACCCGGTCGAGGACATGATCGAGACGAGGCTGCGGACGTGGCCCGGGTGGTGGGCGGCGAGCGTCTGGCCGATCATCCCGCCCATCGACACGCCGACGACGTGGGCCGGTCGCAGCTCGAGCCGGTCGATCAGGCCCGCCGTGTCCGCGGCGAGGTCGGAGAGCGTGTACTGATCAGGGTCAAAGCGTCGCGTCAGCAGCTGCCCGCGGCTCGGCACCGGCGCCCGGCTCTTGGTCGTGCGGCCAACGTCGCGGTTGTCGAACCGGATCACGTGCAAGCCGCGACCGGCCAGCCCATCGCACAGCGGATCGGGCCACGCGAGCAGCTGCTGGCCGAGTCCCATGATCAGGACGATCGGGGGATCGGAAGCGTCGCCCCGTCGATCGCAACAGAGCGTGATCCCACGGCCGACGTCGACCAGCTCCTCGCCCGCGCTCATCGCGTCATTTCGCCTCGGGGGTCAGCAGCGCTCCGATCAGGATCGATCTGACGGTGCGCGCCGCGCTCACGCGCAGGTCGCGCACGTCGCGGCCGCGCTGCATCGAGATCACGACCAGCTCGCGGAGGCCGCCGACGATCATGATCGAGGTGTCGATCGGAAGTGGTCGGGCGCCCAGTCCCGGCTGCGCGCGGCGTCCGGACTCGACCAGATCGACCAGCAACTGCGCGAACCGCTCGATCACCGCCAGCTGGCGTGCGGCGCCGGCCGGGCCGAGCCCCGGCAGCTCGCGGACGAAGCTCCGGTGCAGCGCCGGATCGGCGATGACGCTGTCGAGGTAGGCCTCGAGTGCGCTGTCCACCTGCTGCGCAAGTGAGCTCTCAGGATCGACGGCCGCGGCGATCTGACTGATCGTCGTGTTGTTGGTGGCGTCGAACAGGGCGAGGAAGCAGGCCTCGCGGTCGGCGAACTGCTCGTAGAAGGTGCGCCGCGAGGTGTGGGCGATCCGGACGACGTCGGCGACGGTCGTGTCGCGGTACCCCTTCTCCTCGATCGACGTCGCCATCGCCTCGATCAAGCGCTCGCGATGGGACGGGCCCGATGCCGCTTGGGTTATCTCCTCGGTTGCCACCGCATCTCACGGTACAGGTCGGCAGCGCCTAGATGGTTGATTGTGCGGCCGCGTGGGGGCCGGGGGGTCGTGCAATCAACCATCTAATAGAGCCTGCGCTCGACGATCACGCGCCCGCCGCGGCGGGGGATCATCGTCACGTTGCGCTGCCCCGCGCGCTCCGGGGCTCGGTCAGGGGCGATCAGATCGACGCGCTCGGCAATCGCGCGCAGTACGACCCGCTGCTCGGCCATCGCAAGCGAGGCCCCGAGGCAGCGGCGGATCCCGCCGCCGAACGGAATCCAGGTGTAGGTGCCGGGCTTGTGATCGACGAATCGCTCGGGGCTGAACCGGTGGGGCTCGGGATAGACGTCCTCGCGGTGGTGAAGGGCGACGATGTTGACCGCAACCGGCGTCCTCGCGGGCAGCACGTACTCGCCGAGTCGCCACGGTCGGTTGGCCATCCGCACGATCAGCGGGATCACGGGTCGCGTCCGCATTCCCTCGTATACGGTCGCGTCGAGGAACGCCGCGGCCTGGTCGGACCGCGCGCGTGTCAGCTCGCGCAGGCGGTCGTAGGCGAGCGGGGCTCGGGTCAACCGCTCGACCGTCCACGCGAGCGAGTTGGCGGTCGTCTCGTGGCCCGCGAGGACGAGCGTCAGCAGCTCGTCGCGCAGCTCGCGATCGCTGAGCTCGCGCCCATCCTCGTCGCGGGCCCGGAGCAGCAGCGAGAGGACGTCGTGGCGCTCGCCGTCGAGGGCGCTCGCGCGCCGTTCGCGGATCACCGCGTAGAGCTGGCGATCGACGATCCCCAGCAGCATCCGCAGCATCCCCTTCGCCTCGGACCGCGCCGCGTTCTGGAGCTCGATCAGCTGGTAGAGCGGGTTGGTCGAGGCCAGCAGCAGGCGCCTGATCGTCTCGCGCATCCGGCGCTCCACCGTGCCGCGCGCCGGCCGGCTCCCGATCCCGAACACCCCGGCCATGATCACGTCGAGCGTCACGGCCTGCATCCGTGGGGCAATCGCGAAGCTGCGGCCGACCGGCCAGCGCGAGAGCTCGCGGTCGGCCACCTGCTCGATCATCTCGACGTAGCGCTGCACCGCCTCGCCGTGGAAGGCGGGCAGCAGCAGCTTGCGCTGGCGCATGTGCGTGTCGCCGACCGAGGTCAGCACGGAGTTCGGGCCGAGGATCGGGCGCAGCGGCGATTCTCCCGTGAGCGACGGCGCGTCGGCCGGCTTGGCCGTCATCAAAGACTTGACGTGGTCGGGATGGCAGGTGACGGCGAACGACTGATCGCGCGAGAGCAGCGACACACGCCACACGTCGCCGTAACGGCGCCGGGCATCGAGGCTCGAGCCGAGCGGGTCGCGGACGAACTGGATCGTCTGGGCGAAGCGGCCGAGCCCACGCGCGGGCGGGAGCCGGACGGGCGTCGCCGGATCGACCGGGCCTGCCGGAGACGGCGGTGGCGCGGTCTCGGTCAGATCGCCCGGCTGCCGGACGTGCGTTGCCGCTACGGTACTCACGGTACGAGAGGGTACCGCGATCCCTCGGTTTGTAAACCCCGCCCGCGCGGCACCGCGGCCGTCCGTCTAGGACTGCCGGTGCGTGAGCGTCGCGTGCGCCGCCGCGATCCGGGCGATCGGGATCCGGAACGGCGAGCAGGAGACGTAGTCGAGTCCGGCCAGTTCGAAGAACGCGATCGAGTCGGGGTCGCCGCCGTGCTCGCCACAGACGCCGAGCTGCAGCCCGGGGTGGGCTTCGCGGCCGACCCACGCGGCGAGGCGAACGAGCCAGCCGACGCCGGGCGTGTCGATCGTCTCGAACGGCGAGCGGTCGATGATCTTGTCCTCGATATAGGTCGGGACGAACTTCGATTCTGCGTCGTCGCGCGAGAGGCCGATCGCGGTCTGCGTGAGGTCGTTGGTCCCGAACGAGAAGAAGTCCGCGTGGCGGGCGATCCGGTCGGCGACGAAGCAGGCGCGGGGAAGCTCGATCATCGTGCCGACGGTGTAGTCCTCGCCCACCTTCATCCCGTGCTCGTTCCCGATTCGGACGACGAGGTCGCGCATGATCTCGATCTCGTGCTCATAGGCGACGAGCGGGATCATGATCTCGGGATGGGGCGGCTCATCCACCGCGAGCGCAGCGCGCATGATCGCGTGGACCTGCATCTCGTAGATCTCGGGCCGGAGGATCCCGAGCCGGCATCCACGGGTGCCGAGCATCGGGTTGCCCTCGTGGATCTCCTCGACGCGGGTCAGCAGGTGCTCGAGCTCGTCGAGATCTTCGTGGTGCTCCATCCGGGCGCGCTCGACGTGAGCGCGGAGCTCGGGCAGGTTGGGGAGGAACTCGTGCAGCGGCGGGTCAAGCAGTCGGATCGTCACCGGCAGGCCCTGCATCGCCTCGAAGATGCCCTCGAAGTCGGCCTGCTGGAGCGGCAGCAGTTCGCTCAGCGCCGCGCGCCGGCCCGCCCCGTCTTCGGCCATGATCATCGCCCGCATCTTCGGCTGGCGGTCCTCCGCCATGAACATGTGCTCGGTCCTGCACAGCCCGATCCCCGCAGCGCCGAGGCTGCGGGCGTGGGCGGCGTCCTCGGGGGTGTCGGCGTTGGCGCGCACGCCGAGGCGACGGAAATCGTCGGCCCACGACAGCAGCTTGGTGAAGCTCTCGCCGATCGCGCCCTCGATCAGGCGAGCGCCGGGCTCGACGACCGCGCCCTCGCTGCCGTCGATTGCGATCATGTCGCCGGTCCGGTAGACGTGGCCGTTGATCCGGAGCTCGCCCGCTTCGACGTCGACTGCGATGCCGGCGCCGGTGACGGCGGGGACGCCCATCCCGCGCGCGACCAGCGCGGCGTGGGAGGCCTTGCCGCCCTCGGAGGTCAGGATCCCCTTGGCGGCGTGGAAGCCGGCGACGTCGTTGGCGTCCGTGAACGGACGCGCGAGGATCACCTCGCGGCCCTCGGCCGCCGCGGCGACTGCGTCCGGGGCGCTGAACACGAGCGCGCCCGCAGCCGCGCCGGGAGACGCGGCGACGCCGTGGGCGAGCACGTTGTAGCCCTCGCCGCGGTCGAAAGTGGGGTGCAGGAGCGCATCGAGCGAGGCCGGCTCGACCGTCATCAGCGCCTCCTCACGGGTCAGCAGGCCCTCGTCGACGGCGTCGACCGCGAACCGGACGGCGGCCTGCGCCGGGCGCTTGGCGGCGCGGGTCTGGAGCATCCACAGATGACCCTGCTCGATCGTGAACTCGGTGTCCTGCATGTCCTTGTAGTGCGTCTCGAGCTTGCGCAGGATCTCCATCAGCTGGGCGCTTGCCTCGGGCATCACGTCGGCCAGATCGGGCAGGTTGCGCGGCGTGCGAACGCCCGAGACGACATCCTCGCCCTGGGCATTGACGAGGAAGTCGCCCGACGGCTCGGGCGCGCCGGTGACCTCGTCGCGGCTGAACGCGACCCCGGTCGCGCAGTCCTCGCCCAAGTTCCCGAACACCATCCGCTGGACATTGACCGCTGTCCCCCACTCATCGGGGATCCTGTTGATCCGCCGGTACTGGACGGCGCGATCGCCCATCCACGAGCGGAACACGGCACGGATCGAGTCGGTGAGCTGCTCGTGAGGATCCTGGGGAAACTCGTAGAAGGTCTTGAAGCGCCTGACCAGCTCCTGCAGCGCCGCGACCGACAACTCGGTGTCGTTGCTCACGCCCTCGCCGCGCTTGACCTCGGCGATCGCGTCCTCAAAGCGCTGTCCCTCGACGCCGTGGGCGACGTTCCCGAACATCTGCACGAGCCGCCGGTAGGAGTCCCACGCGAACCACTCGTTGCCGGTCGCCGCCGCCAGCCCCTTGACGGAGCGGTCGTTGAGTCCGAGGTTGAGGATCGTGTCGAGCATTCCCGGCATCGACTCGCGGGCGCCACTGCGAACCGATACGAGCAGCGGGTCGAGATCGTCGGCGAACTGCTTGCCGGCGAGCTCCTGCAGCCGCGCCAGCGCCGATTGCACCTGCTCGCCCAGGCCCGGCGGGTCATCGCCGGAGCGCATGAAGGCGACGCACGCCTCGGTCGTGATCGTGAATCCCTGCGGGACGCGCTCGATCCCGAGCACGCGCGTCATCTCGGCTACGTTTGCGCCTTTGCCGCCGAGCAGGTCCCGCATCTCACGCGAGCCCTCGGCGAAGTCATACACCCACTGCTGTTGCTCCACCATCTCCAACCTCGTTCTAGACGACCATTTGGCGCAGTGCGCTGGATCGAGTGGGAAGCTACTCCACGGGCGCCGAAAGCCAATCCGAGAAACCCCGCCGCGTGGGTCCGTAGCTACCCGCAGCGGGCGTCGCGCCCCGCGAGCCGCCCGCGCCCGGTTAGATTTCCGCGCTCCGAACCGCTCGCTAGAAAGGTCGTCTGAATGCCAGACCGTGCTGCCATCGTCACCGGGGCATCCCGCGGGATCGGCCTCGCAATCGCCGAGGCGCTGGGGGAGGAGGGGTACGGGCTGACGCTGACGGCGCGCAAGCCCGAGACTCTCGAGAAGACGGCCCATGCGCTTCGCGGCGCGGGCCACGAGGTCGAGTACCTGGCCGCGAACATGGCCGACGAGGAGGGCATCCGCAGAGTCGTCGCGCTGCACCGCGATCGGTTCGAACGGCTCGACGTGCTGGTCAACAACGCCGGGGTCGGGATCGGCGCTGCCGCCGGCGAGCACCAGACCAAGTACGTCGATCTGCAGCTCGGCGTGAATCTGCGCGCGATCGTGCTGTTCTACCGGGAGTGCACCGAGATGTTGCGCGCAGCCGGGGCCGAGCACCGCGGCGCGCTGGTCGTCAATCTCGCGTCGATCGCCGGCAAGTCACCACAGCCGTGGCTGTCGGTGTACTCGGCGACCAAGGCGGCCGTGATCGCCTACACCCAGGCGATGAACAAGGAACTCAACGGCGACGGGGTCAGATCGACCGCGCTGTGCCCCGGGTTCGTCGACACCGACATGACGGACTTCGTCAAGGCGTCGGTGCCGGCCGAGGAGATGCTCAGGCCGCAGGACATCGCCGAGGCAGTCCGCTTCCTGCTGCACGTGTCGCCCGCGTGCGTGATTCCCGACATCGTCTTCCAGCGCCCCGGCGAGACGGTCTGACGGCGCTCCCCGCAAGCCGATGCGCGTCTCGGTCGTCGGACACGTCGAGTGGGTGGACTTCATCCCGGTGGCACGGATGCCACGCGAGGGCGAGGTGCTGCATGCCACCGGCGCGTTTGCCCGAGCCGCCGGCGGCGGCGGCGTCGTGTGCGGGGTGCTCGCCGAGATGGGGGCCGAGGTCGACTTCTTCTGCGCGCTCGGGCGCGATGCGCTTGGGCGTGCCACCGCCGAGCAGCTCGAGCAGCGCGGCGTTCGCGTCCATGCCGCCTGGCGCGACGCCCCGACGCGCCGTGCGCTGACGCTGCTCCAGGACGGCGGCGAGCGCACGATCATCACGATGGGGGACCGACTCGACCCGCGCGGCGACGACGAGCTGGAGTGGGAACGGCTGCGGGGCGCGGACGGCGTGTACGTGACGGCCGGGGATCGCGGCGCGCTGACGGCCGCGCGCCAGGCGCGAGTGCTGGTCGCCTCGCCGCGCGCGCGGCACGCGCTCGCGGGCGACGGGCCGGCGATCGACGCGCTCGTGTTCAGCGCCCACGACCGCGACGAGAGCGAATGGGCGTCGCTGGTGAAGACGCGCGCGCGGCTGCTGGTCGCGACCGATGGCGCCAGCGGCGGGCGCTGGTGGGGCGAGTCCGAGGGCAGCTGGAAGGCGGTGCCGCCACCGGGCCCGCCGCGCGATTCCTACGGCTGCGGCGACTCGTTCGCGGCCGGCTTCACGTACGGGCTGGCGGCCGGGCGGACGGTCGCGCAGGCGGCCACGTGCGGTGCCGACCGCGGCGCTCTATGCCTGACACGGTCCGGCGCGCCGTGAGCCGGCGGCGACCCGGCCTCAGAGCGTGAATACGACCTTGCCGACGACCGCGCCCTCGAGCATCGTCGCGAATCCCTGACGCGCCTCGCTCAGCGGCAGCGTCCGGTCGATCTGCGGGCGAACGCCGCTGTCGACGCAGAAGCGGATCAGGCGCTCGAGCTCGTCGCGGGTCCCCATCGTCGAGCCGATGACCGACAGCTGCAGGAAGAACACTCGCGAGAGCTCAGCCGGTGGGGCATCGCCGGTGGTGGCGCCGGAGACGATGATCGTGCCGCCCGGCTTCAGCGATCGCAGCGAGTGGGCCCAGGTCGCCTCACCGGTGGTCTCCATCACGGCATCGACACGCTCCGGGAGCCGGGCTCCGGGCTCGAACGCCTGCTCGGCACCGAGCGCCAGCGCGCGGGCTCGCTTTTCCACAGAGCGACCCGTCACCCACACGCGCAGGCCGGCAGCACTCCCGAGGACGGTGATCGCGGTCGCGACGCCCCCGGTTGCGCCCTGGACAAGGACCGTGCAGCCGGGCGACAGTCGCGCGCGCGTGAACAGCATCCGGTATGCCGTCAGCCACGCGGTCGGAAGGCAGGCCGCCTGCTCGAAGCTGAGCTCGCTCGGCTTGGGCAGGACGTTGCGCCGGGGAACCGCCACGCGCTCTGCGAAGGTCCCCTGGTGGCGCTCGGACAGGATCGCGCGGCGCGGGTCCATCGTTTCATCGCCGCGCCAGCCTTCGCTCGTGACGACGGCATGGACGACGACCTCGTTGCCGTCCTCGTCGAGTCCGGCGGCATCGCAGCCGAGGATCATCGGCAGCCGTTCCTCGCTCAGCCCGACGCCGCGCAGCGACCACAGATCGTGGTGGTTGAGCGATGCGGCCTTGACCGTGACGGTCGTCCAGCCCGCCGCCGGTTCGGGCTCGGGACGCTCGCCGATCCGCAGTGCGGACAGGGGGTCGTCTCGGTTGATCTCGGTGGCAAAGGCGGCGAGCACCCCGACATCATTACCTACGTGGAGCGATCGGCGCCTGCCGGAGGCGGATCGTCGAGCTCGACAAGCCACTGGGCGACCGACCCCTGGGCGCCGACCACGCGAGCGCGCCCGAGCTTGCGCAGGAGCGCGATCGCGCCGCTGTTGCCGCGCATGACCGTCGCGCTGAACCGGCGCACACCGGCGGCGCGCGCCCGCTCGCGCAGCGCCAGCGCGAGCGCGCGGCCGATGCCACGACGCTGCCAGCCGTCAGACACGGTGATCGCGAGCTCGGCGAGCTCGAAATCGTCGAGGCGGACGTACTCGGCCAGGCCGATCGGCGCCCGTGGGACCGGCGAGAATGCGATCAGCCCCTCGTGGTGCCAGTGATCGACGTCGGTCAGCCGCTCGGTCTCGCGGCGGGTGCCGGGTCCCGGTCCGAGCCACCGCTGATAGCGCGAGTCGGGCCCGAGATGCTGCAGCGAGAACGCGACCGCGGCCCGATCGGAACTCGCGAGCTCGCGGATCAGGGGCTCAGCCATGGCTCAGCAGCAGCGCTCGGGCGGCATGCCTGCGGGTCTCGTAAACGTGCGCGACATCGCTCGGGAATGCCAGGTAGTCGCCGGCGCCGAGCTCGGTGACGCGTTCGACCGGGCCCGCCATCAGCTTCCCGGACAGCACGTACAGGTGCGCGCGCGAGCCCCCCGGCAGCGGCTCGAGCTCACGCGAGGAGCCCGCCGGGAACGACAGCTCGGCGACCTCGACCGCTGCGCCGGCGGCGAGCGTGTCGAGCAGCTGCGTGGGCGCGGTGCGGTCGCGGCGGCTTCCGCGAAGCACGCGGACCTCGCCTGCGGGGAGCTCCTGCAGCAGATCCGACAGCGACACCCGCAGGGCGCCGGCGAGCGCCGCGAGGGTCTCGACCGTCGGATTCGCGCGTCCGTTCTCGATGCTCGACAGCGTCGCCTTGCTGATCGTCGTCGCGCGCGCGAGCTCGGACAGCGACAGGTGCCGCGCGATCCGCAGTCGGCGGAGGTTTGCGGCGAGAATCTGGGTTATCCCTCCGTCAAGCATAAGAAACGATTCGTTCAGTATAATAAACGACGGAATGGCTCCGATCACGTTCTACTTCGACCTCGGCTCGCCGTATGCGTACCTCGCGGCTGAGCGGATCGGCGGCTTGCTTCCCGAGCCGGTGCAGTGGCAGCCGGTGCTGCTCGGCGGCCTGTTCAAGCTCAACGGGCGGAGCTCGTGGGCGCTCGGGGACTACCGGCGCCGCCAGACCGGGATGGCGGAGATCGAGCGGCGCGCCCGCAGCTACGACCTGGCACCGATGCGCTGGCCCGACCCGTGGCCGAGCGACTACCTGTTCGCGATGCGAGCCGCCACGTACGCATTTGGCGCCGGCGCCGGCGCGGGCGCGGGCACCGGCAGGGAGTTCGTGCGCGAGGCGTTCCGGGCGGCCTTCACGAGCGGCGCCGATCTCAGCATCCACGCGCAGGTGACCGCCGCCGCGCGGCGCGCCGGGCTTGACCCGGACAACGTCGCCAGCGCGACGCAGGACCCGGCGGTCAAGCAGGCGCTCCGCGCCGCGACCGAGGCCGCGCACGAGCTCGGCGTGTTCGGCGTCCCGACAGTGGCGATCGGTCGGGAGCTGTTCTGGGGCGATGACCGGCTCGAGGACGCCGCCGCCCACCTCCGCAAGCGGTAGGCAAACGTGAGGTAGGGTGGAGCTCGAGCATGAGCGCCCCGCTCCCCAGCCGTCCGACTCGCTGCCGCGGCTGGCAGCAGGAGGCGGCGCTGTCGATGCTCGAGAACAACCTCCATCCGGACGTCGCCGAGAACCCGGCCGAGCTGATCGTGTACGGCGGGATCGGGAAGGCGGCCCGCGACCAGGCGAGCTACGAGACGATCCGCCGCGAGCTGACGACGCTCGCCGACGATCACACGCTGCTCGTGCAGTCGGGCAAGCCGGTCGCCGTGTTCGAGACCCACGAGGGCGCGCCGCGGGTGCTGATCGCCAACACGAACCTCGTCCCCGAATGGGCGACCTGGGCGAAGTTTCGCGAGCTCGATGCCGCCGGGCTGATCATGTACGGGCAGATGACCGCCGGGTCGTGGATCTACATCGGCAGCCAGGGGATCCTGCAGGGCACCTATGAGACGTTCGCGGCAGCAGCGCGCAAGCGGTTCGACGGGACGCTGCGGGGACGGCTGGTCCTCACCGCCGGGCTCGGCGGGATGGGCGGTGCGCAGCCGCTGGCGATCACGATGTGCGGCGGCACGGCGCTGTGCATCGAGGTCGACCTGCGGCGGATCGAGCGGCGGATCCAGACCGGCTATCTCGACGAGCGTGCGGCCGATCTCGACGATGCGCTGACCCGGCTCGCGCGCGCCGCGCGCGACCGGCGGCCGCTGTCGATCGGGCTACTCGGCAACGCGGCCGAGGTCGTCCCCGAGCTCGTGCGCCGGGGCCAGACGATCGATGTCGTCACCGACCAGACCTCGGCGCATGACCCGCTCAACGGCTACATCCCGGCGGGGATGACGGTCGAGCAGGCCGAGGTCCTGCGACGCTCGGACCCCGACGAGTATCTGCGGCGTGCGGGCGCGAGCGCCGTCGCGCATGTCGGCGCAATTCGAGCGCTCGCCGCCGCCGGCGCCGAGGCGTTCGACTACGGCAACGCGCTGCGCGGCCTCGCCTTCGAGTACGGCGATCAGCAGGCGTTCTCCTATCCGGGATTCGTCCCCGCCTACATCCGGCCGCTGTTCTGCGAGGGCAAAGGGCCGTTCCGGTGGGTCGCGCTGTCGGGGGATCCGCGAGACATCCACCGCACCGATGAGGCGATCCTCGAGCTGTTCGGCGATCAGGCCCACATCGCTCGCTGGATCGAGCTCGCGAGGGAGAAGGTCAGGTTCCAGGGGCTGCCGGCGCGAATCTGCTGGCTCGGCTACGGCGAGCGCGATCGTGCCGGGCTGCGGTTCAACGAGCTCGTCGCCTCGGGCGAGCTGAAGGGGCCGATCGTGATTGGTCGCGACCATCTGGACGCTGGCTCGGTCGCCTCGCCCGAGCGCGAGACCGAGTCGATGCGCGACGGCTCCGATGCGATCGCCGACTGGCCGATCCTCAATGCACTGCTCAACACCGCCTGCGGCGCCAGCTGGGTGTCGGTCCACCACGGAGGCGGGGTCGGGATGGGGAAGTCGATCCACGCCGGCCAGGTGATCGTCGCCGACGGCACTCCGGCCGCCGCGCAGCGACTGCGGCGAGTGTTGCGAGCCGACCCCGGCCTCGGCGTCGTTCGCCACGCCGACGCCGGTTATGAGCAGGCGGTCGCGTTTGCGGGGGAGGCAGGGCTGAGGATGCCGATGCTCGACCCAGAGCGAGTGTGAGCTCGGCGCCGACGGCCAGCATCAACGGCGCCGCCGAGTTGTTACGAGCGCCGGCGAGCGGCCTGCCGTACCTGCGCCACGACCGCGCCGCCGAGCTGACGCTCGAGCCCGGGTCGCTGCTGATCGAGGGTGAGACGATCGCGGCCGCGGACGATGACGGCGCCGCCGAGCTCCAGATCGACGCGAGCGGCTGCGCGGTGCTGCCCGGTCTGGTCGACTGCCACACCCATCTCCCGTTCGCGGGATGGCGCGAGCGCGAGTACGCGCTCAAGGTTGCGGGCGCCTCCTACGAGGAGATCAGCCGCGCCGGTGGTGGGATCCGCTCCTCGGCGCGCGCACTGGAGAGCGCGAGCGACGAGCAGGTGCTCGCGCAGGCGGGGGCGCTGGCGGCCGAGATGCTCGCCCACGGGACGACCACGTTCGAATGCAAGAGCGGCTACGGCCTGTCGGCGAGCGGCGAGGAGCGGGCCGTGCGTCTGGCCGGCGCGCTGCGGGCGCGCGTGGCGCAGACGATCCGCAGCACGGCGTTGCTTGCGCACGCCGTCCCCGAGGGCTACGACGCGGACGGTTGGATGGACGAGGTCGAGGCGATGCTCCCGGCCGTGCTCGCCGCCGGCGAGGTGACCGCGCTCGACATCTACGTCGAGAGCGTCGCGTTCGGCAACGACCACCTGCGGCGGATGGGCGAGCTCGCCGCGCGCAACGGGCTCGACCTGCGAGCCCACGTCGAGCAGTTCAACGCCAACCACTCGGTCCCGGTCGCGCTCGCGGCCGGTGCGCGGTCGGTCGACCATCTTGCGTGCCTGGCGGCCGACGAGATCGGGCCGCTGGCGGCCTCGGAGACGGCCGCCGTGCTGCTCGTCGGAGCCGAGTTCCTCGGCGCCGAGCGACTGGCACCGGGCCGTGAGCTCGCCGACGCGGGCGCGATCTGCGTGCTCGGCACGGACCTCAATCCAGGGACCTCGCCGGTGCTGTCGCTGCCGCTGATCATCGGCCTCGCGGTCCGCCGGTACCGCCTGACGGTGCTCGAGTCGCTGCTCGCGTGCACGCTCAACGCGGCTTGGGTGCTGCGACTGTCGGATCGGGTCGGCTCGCTCGAGCCCGGCAAGCGGGCCGACGTGGTCATCCTCGACGAGCCGGTGCAGCGGATTCCCTACCGGTTCGGGCGCAATCCGGTGGCACTGGTCCTCGCCGGCGGGCAGCTCGTGTACGTGCGTCCTGACCAGGCGTGGCGGGTGCGCGGATGAGCATCGCCGATCGGATCGCCGGGCTCGATCCGATCGGGACCGGCGGCGACGGCGTGATGCGGCTCGCGTGGACACCCGAGGACGCCGCCTGCCGGCAGTGGTTCGCGCGCCAGGCCGACGAGCTGGGGTTGTCGGTCCTCACCGACCCGGCCGGAAACCTGTGGGCGTGCCCCGATTCGCCGGCGCCGTGGTGGGCGGTCGGCTCGCACCTCGATAGCGTTCGCGGCGGCGGTCGCTTCGACGGCCCGCTTGGCGTCGCGTGCGGGTTCGAGCTCGCCGCCGAGCATCCGATCGCGGTGCTCGCGTTCGCCGACGAGGAGGGCGCTCGCTTCAACACGCCGACGTTCGGGAGCAAGGCGCTTGCCGGACGGCTCGATCTGCCCGGGGTGCTCGGGCGGACCGACGATGCCGGCGTCAGACTCGCCGACGCGATCGCCGGCGCGGGCGTCGATCCGGACGCGATCGCACAGGCGCCGGCGTGGCTCGCGAAGCTCGCCGGGTTCGTCGAGATCCACATCGACCAGAGCCGCGAGCTGGCGCTCGCCGGTGTGCCGGTCGGGGTCGTCAGCCGGCTCGCGAACCGGATGCGACTCGAGCTCGAGTTCTGCGGCCGCGCCGACCACGCGGGGACGACGCCCCGCGACGATCGTCAGGATGCGCTGTCGGCGGCGGCGCGGGCGATCGTCGCGGGCGAGGACCTCGGCGCCGGCTCGCGTCAGCTGACCGTGACAGCCTCGCGGATCCTCGCCACGCCCAACGCATCGACCACGATCGCCTCGCACGTGCGGCTGTGGATCGACGCCCGCTCGCCGGATCGGGACGAGCTCGAGCGCTGGCTGCAGGCGCTGCGCGCCGCGCTCGACGGCCTCTCGGTGCCCGTCCGGGCGACGATCGCGTCGCGCTCCGACGGCCAGGAGTTCTCAGGTCCGCTGCGGGCCGCGCTGCGCCGGGCCGGGACCGAGCTCACCGGCGCTCCGGTCCCGGAGGTCGTGTGCTTCGCGGGCCACGATGCCGGTGTCGTCGCGAGCCAGGTTCCGGCGGCGATGGTGCTCGTCCGCAACCCGACGGGGGTCAGCCACTCACCCGCCGAGAATGTCGAGCTTGCCGACGCGCAGGTCGCCGTCGAGGTCGTCGGCCGTGCGCTCAGGAGCGTCGCGTGACGCGGATCGCGGCGATGCCGAACGCCCATTCGCACGCCTTCCAGCGCGGGTTGCGAGGCCGCGTCGAGCGGCTCGCCGCTGGCCACCGAGACGACTTCTGGACGTGGCGGACCGAGATGTTCGAGCTCGCCGGAAGCCTCACACCCGACTCGATGCGCCGTCTTGGCGAGCGAGCGTACGCGGAGATGCGCGGCGCCGGCTACGGCGTCGTCGGCGAGTTCCACTACGTCCACCACCAGCCCGACGGGACCCCGTACGAGGATCCGAACGAGCTCGCGTGCTCGCTCGCCACCGCCGCTCAGGGCGTGGGTCTACCGATCGTGCTGCTCCCCGCCGCCTACCACCGCAACGGTTGGGATGGGGTCGACCGGCCGCCGCTCGCGGGGCAGCGGCGCTTCTGCGACCCCGACGTCGAGACGTTTCTGGCGCGCGTCGACGCGCTCAGGGGCTGGGCACTCGGACAGCCGGGGGTCAGCGTCGGCGTCGCCGCGCACAGCGTCCGCGCGGTTCCGAGCGACTGGCTGGCCGCGATCGCGGCGTATTCCGAGGAGCACGGACTGGTCCGCCACGTCCACGCCCACGAGCAGCGACGGGAGCTCGAGGAGTGCCGCGCCGAGCACGGCTGCTCGCCGATCGAGCTGCTGTCGCGGACCGGGTTCCTGGGTCCGAGCGCGAGCGTGATTCACGGGATCCACGTAGGAGCCGGCGACATCGATCTGATCGCGCACGCCGGCGCGACGGTCGTCTCGTGCCCGACCACGGAGGGCAATCTCGGCGACGGGTACCTGCCGGCGATCGCCTATGCGGAGGCCGGCGTGCCGCTGGCGATCGGCAGCGACTCGCAGACCCGGATCGATCCGTTCGAAGAGGCGCGCGAGCTCGAGACAGGCTCGCGACGCGAGCGCCAACTGCGCACTGGGCTGCTTGCATCGGTCGGCGACCTCTGGCGGGAGCTGTGCTTCAACGGTCGCCGCAGCCTCGGCGTCGCGGCCAAGCCGACGGTCGAGATCGACACCGACCATCCCGACCTCGCGGGGATCGAACCCCGCGACCTCGCGCTCGCGCTCGTCACCTGCGCCTCGGCCGCGATCGTCCGTGCACCCGCCGCGGTCGTCCATGCACCGGCCGCGGGACCGTAATCGTCCCGGCCGAGACGGCGGAAGACTACGGTTTCCAGGCAGGACGCACACACCTACGCTCGTCCAATGAAATCCCGTCGTGCCCTCGTTCTCGGGATCGCTCTGATCGCCGCTGCGGCGGTGCCAGTCCTGGTGCCGATCTCGAGCACCGCGTCCTCGCCGCCACACGTGACCGTGATGACGCGCAACCTGTACCTCGGCACGAACCTGCTGCCGCTCGCGACGGCCCCGGCCGGGCCGCAGTTCCGCCAGGCCGTGACCGACGCCCTCGCGGGAGCGCGGGCGACCGGCCCGAGCGCCCGGATGAAGCTGGTCGCCGGCGAGATCGCCGCCGCAAAGCCCGACCTCGTCGGGCTCCAGGAGGCCACGGTCTGGAGTACCGGCGCTCCCGGCCATCGCCCGGACCACATCGTGATCGACTACGTGAAGACGATCATGTCCCAACTCGCACGTCTGCACACTCCGTATCGCGTCGTCGCCAAGCGGCTCAGCCTCCACCTGCAGGGACAGGGAACGACTCAGGAGGTCGGGTTCACCGACGGCAACGTAATCCTCGCGCGCCGCGGCGTCGCCGTCAGTCACGTCCGTACCGCCGATTTCAAGCACGAGCTCACGTTCGACACACCGGCGCTCGGCCAGGTCGTGGTGGCTCGCAGCTGGGAGGAGCTCGACGCGGTCGCCCACGGCGTTCGCTTCCATTTCGTCAACGCCCACCTCGAGGCCTATTCGACCGCGGTCCGGCTCCAGCAGGCACAGGAGCTCGTCGCCGGCCCGCTGAAGTCCAAGCTTCGCTCGATCTTGGTCGGCGACCTGAACTCGAGCGCGAACCTGCCGGCGCCGGCGGATCGACCGCCGTTCATCGCGATCCGCAACGCTGGCTTCACCGACGAGCGCACGGCGACGCCGAACTGTTGTTTCAACGATGACCTGCGCACCGGCAGCTGGGATCACATCGTCGACCACATAATGGTCAAGCCGGCGGTCAAGTTGATCAAGTCGTTCCTGACCGGGCGCGAGACGACGGCCGCCGGACGCCACCCGTCCGACCACGGCGGCGTCGTCAGCGTTCTCGCGATTCCGTAGCCCCGGAGGCGGCTAGAGTCCCCGCCGGGATGCGGGTGTTCATCACTGGCGCGTCCGGGTTCATCGGCCGGGCGCTTTACGAGCGGTGCGTGGCCGACGGCCACCAGGTCCGGGGCTGCGATCTCGTCGCCGATCCCGCCCGCGACGTCGTCGCGGGCGACGTCGCGGTCCCCGGCCGCTGGCAGGAGCATGTCACCGGCTGCGAGCTGATGATCCACACGGCGGCGACCGTGTCGTTCCGGCTCGAGCGCCGCGAGGCCGTCTGGCGCGCGAACGTGATGGGCACCGCGAACGCGGTCGCCGCCGCCGACCGCGCCCGGGTGCGCCGGTTCGTGCATTTCTCCTCGGTCACGGTCTACGGGCTCGACTTTCCCGACGGCGTCCAGGAGAGCTACCCGGTTCACAACACCTACGTGCCGTATCCGGACACAAAGATCGCCTCCGAGCAGGTCGTGCTGCAGGCGCAGCTCGAGGGGCGGATCGTCGCGACGATCGTCCGCCCCGGCGACGTCTACGGGCCACGCTCACGCGCCTGGGCGATGATCCCGGCCGAGTTGATCAAAGCCCGGCGATTCGCGCTTCCTGGCGGTGGGCGCGGGATCCACTCGCCGATTTACATCGACAACCTCGTCGACGCGGTGATGCTGGCGGCGGCATCGGCCGACGCCGAGGGCCAGGTGTTCACGATCAGCGACGGGATCGGCGTCCCATGCAGGGAGTTCTTCGCTCCGTACGCGGAGCTCGTCGGGCGCAAGCTGATCACACTCCCGACCCCGGTCGGGATCGCCGCCGCCGGCGCGATCAGGCATCTTCTGCGCCTGGCACGGTCCGACAACGACGTCAACCCGGCTTCGGTTCGGTACATGCTTCGGCGCGGTACCTACTCCAACGCGAAGGCGCGCCACGTGCTCGGCTGGGAGCCTCGCGTCGGCGTCGAGGAGGGACTCGCGCAGACAGTGGGCTGGCTCCGAGACCAAGGCTACGGCGCCGATGCTTGACGCCGAGCTCGTGCTCAGGCGCGCGCGACGGCCGCTGGTGATCGGGATCGGTGGGGGTGGAGACGTCGTCGGCGCGCTCGCGACCGCGGAGTTCGCCCGGCGCTACGACGGCGCCGAGCCGATCGTCGGCGGCATCGCCTGGGAGCGGCGGCCGATCGATCCGGCTCCAGGCCCGCGCCGGGTAGCCGAGATCGCCGACGCGCGCGAGCTGGCGCCGGGGGTGATGCTGGCCGGGCCCGACACGCGGGTGCGCGACCGCGATGTGTACTTCGCCGAATCGCGGATGGCGAAGTACCTCGGCACCGAGACCGTGCTGATCGACATCCATGCCGGACCGCGCGCGATCGCGTCGAGCCTGCGGGCGGCAAGCGTGGCGCTGGGCTGTGATCTGCTCGTGTTCATCGACGTCGGCGGCGACGTCCTCGCCCAGGGGGACGAGCCGGGGCTGCGAAGTCCGTTGTGCGACGCGATCATGCTGGCGGCCGCCTCGATCCTCGCCGGCGAGGGCGAGCCCGTGCTGGCGGGTGTGTTCGGGATCGGCTGCGACGCCGAGCTGACCCAGGACGAGGTGCTCGCACTGCTGGCCAGGATCGCCGCCGCTGGCGGGCTGTGCGGCGCGCGTGCCCTCACGGACCCGGTCGCGGCGCGGCTCGAGGCCGCGATCGCGCTGGTGCCGACCGAGGCCAGCGCCCAGGCGGTCCGCGCCTTCCGGGGAGGCTCCGGGTGGGTCGCGATTCGCGGCGGGCAGCGGACGCTCGAGCTGACGCCGGCGGCGCCGATCACGTTCTACCTCGATGTCGAGGCGACGGCGCGGACCTGCGGGCGGCTGGCGCGAGCGGTCCTCAGCGCCGGCAGCCTCGAGCAGGCCAACGAGGCGCTCAACGGGCTCGGCGTGGTGACCGAGCTCGATCTCGAGATCGAGGCCGCCGCCCGGTGAGCGCGCCGCATCTGGACGAGCTCGTCGCGCCGCCGCCGAACGGTCGCGTGTTCCGCGAGCAGCGGCGCGCGTCGCTCGCCGACTGCGCACCGTCGGGTCGAGTCCGCCTCGACGCCCTCGCCCGCTGGTTCCAGGACGCCGCCTACGACGACGTCGATGACGCCGGCGTAGCCGACCAGGCCGTGTGGGTCGTCAGGCGCGCGCGGATCCGCGTGCAGCGGTTCCCGCGGTTTGGCGACCGCGGCGAGGTCGCGACCTTCTGCAGCGGCGTTGGGCGCGCCTGGGCCGAGCGGCGCACCTGGCTGACGCGTGCGCACGCAGATGCGCCCGGCGTCGAAGCGGTGTCGCTCTGGGTCCACCTCGACCCGGTCAGCGGCCGTCCGGTCCCGTTCACGGCGAAGGAGATCGCCGTCTACGGCGAGACCGCGGGCGATCGACGGATCAACCATCGCCTGCGCCACCCCGGCCCGCCCGAGGCTCCCGCCCGCAGATCGTGGGCATTTCGGGCGAGCGAATGCGATATCGCTCAGCACGTCAACAACGCTGCGTATTGGACGGTGCTCGACGAGGAGCTGCTGGCGGGCCCCGACCCGGCATCGATCGATGTCGAGATCGAGTTCCGCAATCCGGCCCAGCCCGGCGAGAAGGCGGTGCTCGCCGCAGGCGCGCGCCGCTGGATCGTCAGCGGCGACGGCGAGCCGCACGCCTCGATCCTGATCGCCGGACGCGGGTGAGCACCCTCGCTCCAGGCCCCACCGCCGGCGAGGCCGCGCGCTCGGTCGTCGCGGAGTCGGTCAAGTTCGACCAGGACCGGCTGCGCCTGCACGACGGCTTGCGGCGGACGGCCGCGGTCGCAATTCCGCTGTTCGGCGGCGTCGTGACCGGTCAGCTGATCGCCGGCGTCGCGATGGCCGTCGGAGGGTTGCTGGTGGGGCTGACCGACCCGGGGGGCGCCTACCGCGGGCGCAGCCGGGCGATGACGCTGACCGCCGCCGGCGTCGCGGTCTCGACGCTGGTCGGCGAGCTCGCCGGCCCCCACGCGGTGCTGGCCGTGGCACTGCTCGGGCTGTGGTGCTTTGGCGCGGGGATGTTCATGACGATGGGCACGCCGACCTACATGGCGGCGCTGATGTCGCCGCTGGCGATGACGGTCGCCGTCGCCTACCCGGCGAGCCTCGGCGCCGCACTCTCGCACGCGGCGTTCGTGTTCGCGGGCGGGATGCTCCAGGTCGTGCTCGTGCTGGTCGCGTGGAGAGCGCATCCGCACCTCCCCGAGCGGACCGCGATCGCCGCGCTGTATCGGGAGCTGGCGGCATGGCTGAGGGACCCGGAGGGGATGGGGGACCGCACGCCAGTCCTGCTCAAGATGACCGCCGCGCGCCGCGCGCTCGACCAGGCCCAGGGCCGCACCGCGGTGCCCTGGGGATCGGGCGAGATGTTCCGGTCGCTGGTCGAGGAGGCCGACCGGACGTACGCCAGCATGGTCGTTCTCCGACACGCCCGCGGCGAAGTCGCGACCCGCGGCGACGCGGCCGCGATCGATGCGTTCGACGCTGGTCGCGACGCGGCCGCCGAGGCGCTCGACGCGATCGCAACTGTCGTTCAGACCGGCCGCCCGCTGACCGACGCCGAGGCACTGCGCGCGCGGTTCGCGGCGGTCGGCGACGTCCTGCGCGGCGAGCTGGAGGCGCGGCGCGCCAGCGGCGACTCGGCCCTCGCACACGTGATCGAGATCGCGCTGGCCCGGCTCGATGCGCTGCGCGGCGAGTTCCGCGGCGCGGTCGACCTGGCGGCGAGCTCCCGCAGCGGTTACACCCGGGCCGCGAGCCCCGTGCGCCACCGCCGCGCCCGCCCGCGCGAGCTGAAGGTGCGTGGCGTGCGGCCGATCCTGCGCGCCAACCTGACGCTCCGATCGAGCGCGATGCGCCACGCGATCAGGCTTGCCGTGGTCGTCGCGATCGCCGCGGCAATCTACCGCGCGTTCGATCTCACCCGTGGATACTGGGTCGCGCTGAGCGTGCTGCTGATCCTGAGCGCCGACTTCTCGACCACCTTCAGGCGTGGCCTGCAACGCTTCATCGGGACGGTCCTCGGGGTCGTGCTCGCGAGCCTGCTGACCGCTGCGCTTCACCCCGGCCCGTATGTGCTCGCCGCGCTGATCACGCTGATGACACTCGGCAGCTTCTCGCTGCTGCAGGCCAATTACGGGCTGGCATCGCTGTGCATCACCTCGTGGGTTGTGCTCGCGATCGCATTCGGCGGCGGGTCCGAGTACCACGCCGGCATCGACCGCCTGCTCGACACGCTGATCGGCTCGGCGCTGACGTTCATCGGCTACGGCCTGTGGCCGACCTGGGAGCGCTCGCTGCTGCCCTCGACGGTGGCCGAGCTGATCGACGCCGATCGCCGCTACGTGGGAGCGGTGTTCGACCGCTGGCTGCGCCCCGCCGTCGGCGGCGGGCACGCCGCGATCGAGCGTGCCCGCTCGCATGCGCGAGTGGCGCGGACCAACACCGAGGCCTCGATCCAGCGGGCGCTCGAGGAGCCGGCCGCTGAGAGACCCGGGTTCGGGACCGCCGACGCCACCGGCGTCCTGTCAGCGCTGCGGCGATTCGCCGACGGCGCGCTCGCGCTCGAGGCATATCTCGACGACCGTCCGCCCGCGCCGCCGGCGCCCGCTCGCAAGTTCGCGCGCGAGCTCGATGACAGCCTCGCCGAGCTCGCGTGCTCGGCTGACGAGCGCCGCGCGCCGGGACCGCTGCCGCACCTGCGCCAGACGCAGGAGGCTCTGAGCGGGGCGGTCGGAGAGGCGACACCGCTGGCGGAGGAGTCTGACCGGATGGCCAACAGCGTCGCGCTGCTCGGCCACGTGCTCGGGCGCGCCGGTGCACCCGTCGGGCCGGGCGCTGAGGACGCGATTGCCACCCAACTTGCCGCGCGCGGTCCAGATACGATCGCGCGATGAAGCAGCTCGAGGGATCGGCGAGCACCGAGGTGTCCGCGACTGCGGAGGAATCCTTCGCGCTGGTGGCCGCGATCGAACGCTATCCCGACTGGTACCCCGAGGCGGTCCGCGGCGTCGAGGTCCTCGATCGTCGCGACGACGGCCAGCCGTCGAAGGCGAGGGCGCAGCTCCAGGTCGCCTACGGCCCGATGACCCGGAGCTTCGACCTGGTGATGGCCGTCGACCTCGATCACCCCCATCAGGTCAAGCTGACACGGATCCCACATGGAGCCCCGGACCGCGAGCGCTTCCAGGTGGTCTGGGAGCTGGCGAGCGGGCGGATCGAGCTCGAGCTGCGGGCCCACCTGTCGATGCCGCGCCTGCTCCCGGTGTCAGGGATCGGCGAGTCGTTCGCCGCCGGGTTCGTGAATGCGGCGGCGCGTGCCCTCGAGCGCCGCCAGGCCGGGTCGATTTAGGCGCAGCCGGTGATGCCGCCGTCGAGCGGGATCACCGTGCCGGTCAGGTACGAGCCGGCTCTGGAGGAGAGGAACAGCGCCAGCCCGGCGGCATCATCGGGCCGCCCGATCCGCCCGAGCGGCACAGTCCGCTCGACCATCTCGCGAGCGTCGGTGCTGTCGAGCATGAACGCGGTCATCCGGCTCTCGAACGGTCCCGGCGCGATCGCGTTGACCGTGATGTGCTCGGGGGCGAGGCGCTTGGCCAGATGGCGGGTGAGCATGTGCACACCCGCCTTGCTCGCGCTGTAGCTGTAGTTCTCCATCGCCGGCGGGCGCAATCCGTCGACCGACCCGATGTTGATCACGCGCGCGGGATCGTCCTCGCTCGCCGCTGCCCGCAGCGCTTCGAGCATCGACACGGTCAGGTGGAACACGCCCTCGAGGTTGGTGTGCATCACCCGGTCCCAGCCCGACGCCGGGAACTCCTCGAGCGGGGCGCCCCAGGTCGCACCGGCGTTGTTGACGAGGATGTGCAGTGCGCCGTCCCCCTCGGACGCGACGGCGCGCGCGAGCGCTGCTGCGCCCTCGGGCGTCGACAGGTCGGCCGGGATCGCCCGGCACTCACCGAGCGAGCCCAGCTCGTCGGCTGTCTGTGCGAGCTGATCCGCCTTGCGCGATGAGATCATCACCCGCACGCCGGCTTCGAGCAGGCCGCGCGCGACCATCTTGCCGATTCCGCGCGAGCCACCCGTCACGAGCGCGGTCTTGCCCGACACGTCGAACAGCTCTCTAGCCACGCGCCCATCCTATGCGGTGAGCGCGTGCTCGAGACATCCGCGCGCATATGAGATTTACGCTAGGCGAGCGACAGGACCCCGGCCTCGAGCTCGAGCAGGAAGCGCTTGCGCTCGAGCCCGCCGCCGTACCCGGTCAGCGACCCGTCGGCGCCGATCACGCGATGGCACGGGACGATCAGTGCGATCGGGTTGCGCCCGTTGGCCAGCCCGACAGCGCGCGCCGCGGTCGGCTCGCCGATCCGCCGGGCGACCTCGCCGTAGCTGACGGTCTCGCCGTAATCGATCGTGCACAGCGACTGCCACACGCGCGATTCGAACTCGTTACCGTGCAGCGACAGCGGGACGGCGAATCTACGGCGGGCGCCGGCGAAGTACTCCTCGAGCTGGGTGCGGGCCGAGTGAAACGCCTCGTCATGCCGCTCCCAACGAGGATCGATCGCGACCGGCCGCCTCCCGCCGCGGATGTCGAGCCGGTGCAGGCGGTCCCCGTCGCCGGCGAGCAGCAGCTCGCCGATCGGGCTGTCAACGGTGGTGTAGAGAATCTTCATCATGACAATTACAACGGTTGGCGCGGCTGGCGTGTGAGGTCCGCGGTCGATGCTCGAAGATAGACGTATGGGGCGCGAGCGCAGGCTGGGAAGCCGAGTCTGGATCCTGGTCGCCATCGGTAGCGTGGCCGTCGCGATCGGCGTCGCGCTGCTGCTCGGCAACACGATCGGACTGCGTAACAGCGCCGACTCGACGATGCACGCCGATGCGTATCTGCTGCGGGTCGTCGCAGTCGAGCGACTCGTCGTCGACGCCGAGACCGGGCTGCGCGGTTACGTGATCACCGGCCGGTCGCTGTTCCTGTCGCCGCTCCGTAACGCCGAGGCGCAGATGCCCGGCGCGGTGGCTGCGCTCGAGCGCTCAGCCCGCCTCAATCACGCCTACGAGCGGCAGGCACAGGCGCTGGCCGTCGCCGCCCAGAGCTACATGACGGGTTACGTGCCGCGCACATTGGCGCTCGTCGCCCGCAACCGGATCGCCGGCGCGTCGCTGGCCGTGACGCTCGCGGGCAAGCGGCAGGTCGACCTGATTCGCGGTCAAGCGGCCGAGCTCGAGCGACTGGTCTCGGCGAGCCAGGCGTCGCGCCAGCTCAGTGCCCACACCTCGGCCGAGGACTCGATCGTCGAGGCGATCGTCGTGCTCGTGCTGCTGACCGGCCTGACGGCGCTGCTCGGAGGCTGGCTGGCCCATCTCGCCCTCGAGCGCGACCGCGCACGCGAACGCAGCGATCGCACGACGGCCAGCCTCCAGCAGAGCATCCTCCCGGCCCACGTTCCCGATATCCCCGGCTGCGAGCTCGCGATCCGCTTCAGGCCCGCGGGGGCCGGTGCCGTAGGCGGCGACTTCTACGACGTGTACGAAACCGACGGCCCGAGCTGGGCGGTCGTGGTCGGAGACGTGTGCGGCAAGGGCGCGGAGGCGGCGGCTATCAGCGCGATGGCGCGCTGGACGCTGCGAAGCCTCGCCGGGGCAAGGACCCCGCCCGCCGATGCCGTGCGCTTTCTCAACGACGCGATGCTCCGCCAGGGGGTCGATCGCCGCTTCGTGACGATCGCCTTCCTGGCGCTCACGATCCACGCCGACCATGTCGAGGCCGAGGTCGCATGCGGTGGCCATCCCGCGCCGGTGCTCGTTCCGGCGAGCGGCGACCCAGCGGCCGTCGCCGCCCAGGGTGACCTGCTGGGGGTGTGGCCGGAGGTCGAGATGCAGCCGGCGAGTCTCGAGCTCCGGCCCGGAGACGGCCTCGTCGTCTACACCGATGGGGTCACCGACCAGGGGCCGGGCGTCGAGCGGCCGCCGGAGCGGGCCTTGCGCGACCACCCGTCCGGGGCCGATGCCGAGCTCCTCGCCGGGATCGTCGAGGAGCTCGCCGGCAACCCGACCGGCCAGCAGCGTGACGACGTAGCGATCCTGGCCGTTCGCTTCGTCGGCGAGAATCAGGGCGGCGCCCGACCCCCGGCTCTCGCGCTCAGCGCCTCATCGGCGCGGACGATGCGGATGGTCGGCGTCTAGGTGGTTGATTCCGCGGCCGCGTGGGGGCCGGGGGATTCGGGGATCAAGCGGGTCTAGGACGCAGGGCGAAGCCAATACTGGGGGTATTGGCGAGCCCGAGGACGCCGATCCGGCGCCGATCATCCGGATTCATTCGGCACGCGGGGTCGTGGAATCAACCATCTAGGTGCTGAGTCGTGAATCGGGGCTACGAGTGCGCGCCCGCGAGCTCGGCCGGCGCCTGTAGATCCATCGCCTCGGCGAGCAGCTCGTAGGAGCGCCTGCGCGCCAGGTGGTCGTGGGTGATCGTGACGACGATCACCTCTTCGGCGCCGTACTCGGACGCGAGCGTCTCGATCCCGGCGCGCACCGCCTCGGGGGTGCCGATGATCCCTCGCCTACCCGGCAGGTGGCCGGCGGTCGGTTTGCCCTCGCGCTCGAGGAACTCGATTGCCTTCTCGGGCGGCGGCACCGGGATCAGCTGGCCGCGGCGCAGCAGCGTCAGTGTCATCCGGCTGCTCGACGCCAGCCGCTGCGCCTCCTCGTCGGTCTCGGCGCACAGGACCCATGCCGCGACGGCCGTGCGCGACGCGCCCGACTGCTGCTCGCTCGCGAACCGCTCGCGGTAGGAGCGGGCGATCTCCTCGCCGTTCGGATTGATGAAGTCCGCGAACGCGTATGGCAGGCCGAGCTGTGCCGCCCAGATCGCGCTCTGCGGCGAGGAGCCGAGCATCCACACGGCCGGGACCTCCGGCCGCCCCGGCAGGCTGGCAGCGAGGCGCTGGAACGGATGGTCGCCGGGAAGTCTGTCGTCGAAGTACGCGAGCAGTTCGGCGAGCTGCTGCGGGAAGTCGTCGGGCGCCGCTTGGCGCCGGTCGCGCTGCAGCGCGAACGTCGTCAGCGGATCGGTCCCCGCAGCCCGCCCGAGCCCGAGGTCGATCCGGCCGGGATACAGGCCGGCGAGGATCGTGAACGTCTCGGCCACCTTGAAAGGGCTGTAGTGCGGCAGCATCACACCGCCGCTGCCGACGCGGATGTGCCGCGTCGCCGAAGCGATTGGGCCGATCAGCGCCTCAGGGCTGGCGCTCGCGAGCATCGGGCCGCCATGATGCTCGGCGACCCAGTAGCGGTGGTAGCCAAGCGAGTCGGCGAGCATCGCGAGGTCGATCGTGTTGTGCAGCGCCTGAGCTCCGGTCGAGCCCTCCGGGATCGGCGATTGATCGAGGACGGAGAGGCGCATTGATGAAGATGGTACGAGGGCGCCCGCTCAGGGTTGGGTGAGTTGCGTGGCGGGGGTCGTCGTGGGCGCGGTCTCGGTTGTGGGCGCGGTCTCGGTTGTGGTGGCGCGCTCGGTTGTGGTGGCGCGCTCGGTTGTGGGGGCGGTCTCGGTTGTGGGGGCGGTCTCGCGCCGGCCCACCTCCTCACGCACGATTGGCACGACCTTCGTGCCGAACAGCTCGATCGAGTGCATCACGTCGCGATGCGCGACCGCGCCGACGCTCATCTGCGCCACGTAGCGCTGATGCGCGAACAGCTCGTGTTCGAACAGCAGCTTCTCCACCACCTGCTCTGGCGAGCCGACCGCGAGCGCGCCGCGCGGAGAGCGCAGCGCCTCGTACTCGGGTCGGCCCGACGGTGGCCACCCGCGCTCGCGCCCGATCCGGTTCATCATCGCGAGGTAGGACTCGGCGAAGGCCGAGTCGGCCTGCTGGCTGGTCTCACCGACGAACGCGTGGGTGTTGATCGCGAGCTTCGTCTCGGCATCGTGTCCCGCGGCGTGCGCGGCCTGTCGATACAGCGCTGTCAGCGGCGCGAACCGCTCGGGCTGACCGCCGATGATCGCGAGTGTCATCGGCAATCCCAGGCTCCCGGCCCGGATGACCGACTGAGGGGTGCCACCGACCGCGACCCACACGGGCAGCGGATCCTGCACCGGGCGCGGCCACACAATCGCGTCGGCGAGCGCAGCGCGATGGCGGCCCGACCACGTCACCCTCGGCTGGTCGCGGATTGCGAGCAGCAGCTCGAGCTTCTCGGCGAACAGCTCGTTGTAGTCGTCGAGGTCGTACCCGAACAGCGGGAAGGACTCGATGAACGAGCCCCGGCCGGCCATGATCTCCGCCCGGCCGCCGGAGATCAGGTCGAGCTCGGCGAACTGCTGGAAGACCCGCACCGGATCGTCCGAGCTGAGCACCGTGACCGCGCTCGAGAGCCGGATCCGCTTGGTCACGGCCGCGATCGCCGCCAGCGCGACCGCCGGCGAGGAGATCAGGAAGTCAGGTCGGTGATGCTCCCCGATCGCGAACACATCGAGGCCGAGCTGATCGGCCAGCACAGCCTCCTCGACGAGCTCGCGCATCCGCTGCTCAGGGGAGACCCCGGAGGACAGATCGGCGAAAGTCGAGAGACCGAGTTCCATTGTTCCTGCGAGGGTAGCAGTTAGTTGTTGGCGCAACTAACAAGGGGGCGTTGCGTGGGGGTGGGGGTGGGGCGTGGCGTGGCGTGGCGTGGGTGGCGTGGCTCGGGTCGGAGGGCGGGGCGCGGGGGTATGGGCGGGGGCGGGTGGCCGGCGGTTGCCGTGGGGCGGTTCCAACGTTGTGCTCGTATATGGGGAAGATCGTTGGAGTCGCTCGGGGAGTCACCTTGTTTTGCCGCTCGCGGAGGCGGGGTTGGGGCGAGATGGTCTGGGTGAGTCGGGTTGCGGGCGCTTGGGCTGGTGGGCGGCTTGGCTGACGGCGCGTTGATGGGGACGGAGGGCGCCTCGCGGGTCCCGGTGGACTGGGCTGGCGGCGGGGGTTTCGCGGACCGTTCGCGCCTGCCGGTCAATGTGACTTTCGTCGATCGCGCGGGTGCGAGTGGCACGTTGACGGCGCGGGGCGCCGTGAGGCGGCATAACCTCGCAAACTTGGACCTGGCGGCGTGAGTTTGTCGTTTTGGGTCGGCTGGACAGACTTAAACTCGCCCGGAGCCCTCGGGGCGCCGGGTTTGCGAGGTTATGCCGGGTGCCTCGCCGGCCGTGGGCCGTCGGGTTGGCCCCGTCGGCCGTGGGCCGTCGGGTTGGCCCCGTCGGCCGTGGGCCGCCGGGTTGGCCGCGTCGGCCGTTGGCCGCCGCGTCGGCCGTAGGCCATCGGGTGGCCCCTGTGGGCCGTGGGCCGATCGCGGCGCAACGGCAACCGCCAACCGCAACGCGCCAATGCCGGCGCCCCCGACGCAAGCGCTCCCGACTCCCGACCCTCCCGCTACCCCCTTCGCATCAGCCGGCCGACGGCGGCCATCAGCTCGGCGGTCTTCTCGTCGCGCTGGGCGGCTGTCGGGGCGCCGGTGACGCAGTGGTGGGCGTGGCCGTCGAGGAGGCCGAGGGCGACCTTGTCGAGCGCCGCCTGCGCGGCGCTGATCTGGGTCAGAACATCGATGCAATAGCGGTCGTCCTGGACCATCCCCTCGATGCCGCGAATCTGACCCTCGATCCGGCGCAGGCGCGATAGCAACTGGTCCTTGGTGGCGGTGTATCCGCGTGTCGGTGAGGTGGTGTCTGCCATGGGCGTAATCATATCAATACCCCCCAGGGGTATACTCGAGAGATGCTCGCCGCCGTCACCGCGACCTCGGTCCTCGACGTCATCTGGCATGGCGTGCGCGATGCGCTGCTGATGGCGTGGGAGGTGTGGTGGGCGCTGGTGCTGGGGTTCGCGATCTCGGGGATCGTCCAGGCCTGGGTTCCGCGCGAGCGGGTCCAGGGCGCTCTGGGCGGGGACGGTCCGCGGCCGATCGCTTGGGCGACGGGCCTCGGCGCGGCGTCGTCGTCGTGCTCGTATGCGGCGATCGCGATCGCCCGCTCGCTGTTCGCAAAGGGCGCGGGGGCCGCCAGCTCGCTCGCCTTCCAGTTCGCTTCGACCAACCTGGTGTGGGAGCTCGGCTTGGTCCTATGGGTCCTGATCGGCTGGCAGTTCACCGTTGCCGAGTACCTGGGCGGGATCGTGATGATCCTGCTGATGACGGTGCTGCTGCGGGCGTTCGTCAGCCCTCGGCTCGAGCAGCAGGCTCGCCGGCATGCGCAGCAGGCGGAGCCGTCGCATCACCATCACAGCGCTGGCGGCGAGCTCTCGTGGCGCGAGCGCGTGCGCTCGGTGCGCGGGTGGTCGGATGTCGCGCACAACTTCCGCGGGGACTGGCAGATGCTGTGGAAGGAGATCACGCTCGGCTTCCTGCTGGCGGGATTCATCGCGCAATTCGGGAACCAGTCCTTCGAGAGCCTGTTCGTCCGCCACGCGCCGGCGCCGATCCCCGCGATCGAGAACGTGCTCGTGGGCCCGCTGATCGCGGTCCTCAGCTTCGTCTGCTCGGTCGGCAACGTTCCGCTCGCGGCAGTTCTGTGGTCGGGCGGGATCAGCTTCGCGGGGGTGTTGGCGTTCCTGTTCGCCGACCTGATCGTGCTGCCGATCATCCTGATCTACCGCAAGTACTACGGAACGACGTTTGCGATCCGGATCACGGCGCTGATGTTCGTGACTATGGCGATTGCGGCGCTGATCGTCGGCGGTCTGTTCAGCCTGATCGGCGCCGTCCCGACCGGGCCGCGGCCGACGCGGGCTGACATCTTCGGCTCGGTCGCCCTCAACTACAAGTTCGTTCTGAACACGCTCGCGACGGCCGTATTCGTCGCCGCGTTTGCATTGACCTCACGCCGGGGCGCGACCGATCCCGTGTGCGGGATGAAGGTTGACCGTTCGCGCGCGATCGCGGCCAAGGACGGAAGCCGGACGGTCTACTTCTGCTCCGAGGACTGCCGCCGGAGATTCAGGCCGTCAACGTAGCCAGCCCGGGCCGATCGCGAAGATCGAGGCGATCGCGAGGCCGCCGACGAGCAGCGCACCGGCCCTTCGCGTGTGCGTGAACGCGAACGCCGCGAACCACAGCGGCCAGACGGGGAACCGCCGCGGCGGCTTCGCGGGGCGCGGCCGCCGCAACGCCTTCACCGCGCGCAGGAGCAGTGGCACCGCGCCGAACGCCGCGAGCGCCGGCCACGGCAACGCGCCCACCGCCACGCAGGCGACGACCGCGATGTAGAAGCCGACCATCAGCGCCTCGGTGACCACCCGTGCGCGGCGTTCGCCGAGGATCACCGGCAGCGTCCGGACGCCGGCGCGCTCGTCCCAGGGAAGCTTGTCGATGTGCTTGCCCATCAAGACCGCGGTACACAGCAGGCCGTAGGGAATCGACGCCGGCCACACCTGCCACGGAACGGTTCCGACCGCCGCGTAGTAGGTGCCGGCGATCATCAGCGGACCCCACACGAGCAGCACGTCGAGCTCGCCGAGTCCGCGCTTCTTGAGCCGCAGCGGCGGTGCGGTGTAGGCGATGTTCAGAACCACGCCGGCGAGGCCGAACGCGAGCACAACCCAGCCGCGAGCTGCGATCAGGATCACGAGGATCACGACGTCGGCGACGTTGACAGCGACCGCCGCGCGGATCAGCGCCGCGCGCTCGATCATCCCCGAGAGGATCGGGTGCGGGGCGTACAGGGCCCGGGGATAGTCGCCGGTGTCGAGCCCGGTACCGGTGTCGAACAGGTCGTTGACGAGGTTGTTCGACACATGGGCGAGCACGATTCCGAGGAACGACAGGGCGTACCAGCCAACTGCGAAGCCCGGGTGGCGGACCGCGAGCAGACCGGCGACGGCGCCGGCGGTCAGCGTCATCGGGAGCACGCCGGCGCGCGTGATCACGAGCCACCGCGAGACCGGATCGAGCTCGCCCGCAGGCGGATTGACCGTGCTGAGGGCGTGGCGCCAACGGGACAGACGGCCGGGGCTGGAGAGAGGCGGCGCGCTCTCGCTCACGTGGCAGACGCTACACGCCCTACCCCCCAAATGTCGGGTTCAGTAGCAGTGGCGATAGGTGCCTTAAGCCATTTGCCCCACCGTTCACCGTGTGAGCAACTCAACCTCGGACCAACCGGATCGCGTCCTGCTCACGGGGACCACGGGTTTTGTCGGCATGGAGCTGCTGGCGCGGTACCTCGAGAGGAGTGATCGAAACGTCGTCGCGCTGATCCGCGCGCCGAGTCAGCGTGACGCTCGCGCCCGCTCAGACGCGACGCTCGAGAACCTGTTCGGCGTGCGCGCCGCGGAATACGGCGGTCGCGTCGAGGCTCTCGCCGCCGACCTGACCGCGCCGGGTCTGGGGCTGTCGCCGAGTACCCGCAAAGAGCTGGCCGACAGCGTCACGACGATCGTTCACAGCGCTGCGTCGGTCTCGTTCGACCTGCCGCTCGACGAGGCGCGGGCGATCAACCTCGAGGGCACGCGCCGGATGCTCGAGCTCGCTTCGGCGCTGCCACGGCTCGAGCGCTACGCCCACGTGTCGACCGCGTACGTCGCGGGGACCCACTCTGGCTCGTTCAGCGAGTGCGACCTCGACGTCGGCCAGGAGTTCCGCAACAGCTACGAGCAGTCGAAGTTCGAAGCCGAGCAGCTCGTCCTTTCCCGCCCCGAGATCCCATCGACGATCATGCGGCCGAGCATCGTCGTCGGCGACCGTCGCAGCGGCTGGACCTCGGCCTTCAACGTTCTCTACTGGCCACTGCGCGCGTTCGCGCGCGGACTGTTCACCGAGCTGCCCGCGATCGCCACCGCCCCGGTCGACGTCGTCTCGGTCGACTACGTCGCCGACGCGATCCACGCCCTCTGCGAGAGCAGCGGTGGGATCGGCCAGACCTATCACCTGACCGCCGGCGCCCAGGCGAGCACGATCGGAGAGATCGCGAGCGCGGCCAGCCGGTACTTCAAGCGCCCTCCGCCGAAGGTGCTGTCCCCGGACGAGTACTCGGCCGTCGCGCACGAGGCCGGGGTCGCCTACTTCCCGTACTTCTGCGTGCAGACCAAGTTCGACGATGCCGCGACCCGGGCCCGGCTCGCGCCGCTCGGGATCATCGTCTCGCCGCTGCGGGATTACCTCGAGCGGCTGCTGGACTTCGCGACCCGGAGCCGCTGGGGCAAGCTCCCGATCAGCCGGGTCGACGCGCTCCCAACATAGCCCGGGTAGACGCCCTTCCGGCACCACCACGCCGGCGGACCGCCGGCGGCGCCGATCGCCACGCCCCCCAACGGGGGGGTTTGTCCGCACCGTGGGTTGCCGCGCCCGGCCGTTGCGGGCATGCTCGGAAGATGACGATGCTCGCCGATACAGCTCGGTTTCGCGCTGACGATCCCGACGCGCTCGTGACCGCGTCGCTCGCGTGTCCGCTGTGCCTGCGCAGCGAGCAGGTTGAGTGGGTGGCGGCGCTGGACGGTTACGATCCGTCGGTGCAATGCCGCTGTCCAATCTGCCATACCCGCTGGCGCGTCTACCTGGCGCCACAGCAGGCATTGCGATTCGGTTTGATGGCCACCTGCTGCGGCGCCTGACCGAGGCCGTGCGATGACCGCCTCCGGGGCCACGGAGGGGCTGACCGGAACTGGGATCGACGCGCTTGAGCTGTTCGTCGGAGTGCTGTCGGAGGAATCAGAGCCCGCGGCCGGAGCGGCCTTCTACGACCGCCTGTGCGAAGCCGTCTGCCGGCTCGCGAGGATGCGGCGTGCGGTGATCTTCCGCTACGACAGCGCACTGCGCCGTGTCCGCGCCGCGGGCGGCCACGGCGTCGATCTCGAGCAGTTTGCCGAGGCGCACGTGACGGTCGAATCCGCGCCGATCGCCGCCCAGGCGCTGCGCGAGGACCGCGTCGTCGAGATCGTCGGCGACGTGCGGTCCGAGATTCCCGGCGAATATGCGGCGCTGTTCCCCGAGCCGGTGCGGTTCGTGTGCGCCCCGATGTTCGCGTCCGGGCGTTCGATCGGCGTGATCCTTGCCGATCGTGTGCTGTCGGCTCCGCCGCTCGACGATTCCGAGCGCCACCTGCTGTGGACGCTGGGCAAGGCAGCGGCGCTTGCATCGGTGGCGCGGGGCGTCGCCACCCAGGCGGAGAAGTCGCGCCAGCTCGAGCACCGGATCGACCTCGCACGCGAGATCCACGAGTTCGTGATCCAGCGGTTGTTCGGTGTCTCGATGGCGCTCGACGGCGACGGCGACCTGCCCGCCGACACCCGTCGGCGCTGTGCCGACGAGACCCAGGCGGCTTTGACCGATCTGCGCTCGGCGCTGCAGCGCCCGCTCGGGCGCGCGCCCCGCTCGACCGAGACAACGCTGTTCGCCGAGGTCCGACGGCTGGCGAAGATGCACCCCGACCTCGGGGTCACGCTCGCCGACGGGGATCACGGCGAGGTGCCGGCGAGCCTCGAGCCGCTTGCCCAATCGGTCCTCGGCGAGGCGGTCCGCAACGCGCATAGGCACGCCGAACCGACGTACGTCAGCGTGCGCGTCGAGGACGTCGATGGGGCGTTCGTGCTCGAGGTTGCCAACGACGGCGTTGTGTCGTCCGAGCGCAGGGCCGGGATGGGACTCCGCCTGGCGGCGTTCGAGGCGCTTCAGTGCGGGGGCGTGGTCGAGTTCGGCCCGCGTGACGGGGGAGTGTGGCAAGTCCGCCTGGTCGTCCCTCGCGATGGTTGAGCAGCTCCGCAGCCCCGACCGGTTGAGCGTGCTCGTGGTCGACGACCACGACGTCGTCCACTGGGGCTTCCGCCTGATGCTGACCCAGCAGGACTGGGTCGAGCGCTGCCTCGGCGCGAGCTCGGGCCGCGAGGCGATCGCGCTGGTGCGGCGCTACCGGCCCCACGTCGCGCTCGTCGACCTGTTCATAGGCGAGGAGTCGGGCGCCGAGATCTGCGAGCAGATCCGTACCGCCGAGCCGCGCACGCGTGTGCTGCTGTTCTCCGGGGCGGGCGAGATCTCCGCCCAGGCCGCACGAGCCGCCGGCGCGTCCGGATTCGCCTACAAGGACTGGCCGGCGCGCCGGATCGCGAGCGCCGTGCGGATGGTCGGGCTCGGCAAGACGGTATTCGAGCGCCATGAGCGTTCGGGCGTGCTCGGGCTGTCCGATCGCGAGCGCTCGGTGCTCGAGCTGATGGCCTCGGGGTCGACCAACCCGGAGATCGCCGAGACGCTGCACCTGTCAAAGCACACGGTCAAGGAGCACACGAGCGCTGTCTTTCGCAAGCTCGGGGTGCGAAATCGCACCGAGGCCGTCCAGCGCGCACAGCGCCTCGGGATCGTCAACTAGATCGCTGGTTCGGTCGGGTCCTCGTTGATCCGCGCGATCCAGGTCGCGAACAGTGGATCGACGACCTCCTGCTTGCCGTCGATCGACTCGATCTCGGCGGTCGCCGTGAGCCGCGGCAGCGCCTTGCGGACCATGTCCTTGGTCAGGTCGAGGCGACGCAGGACAGCCGCCCTGTAGGGCGATCCCTCGCCGGCGATCACGGCCCGCAGCGTCTTCTGCTCGGAGGTGTCGAAGCCGCGCCACTGGGCGTCGAACTCGGGCTCGAGCTCGCTCAGCGCGGTCGCCTCGGCGCGCGCCCAATGTTCGAGCGTTCCGACCCCGCCCCGTGGCACCTCCTCCCATAGGCGGTGGGCCAGCAGCATCGCGCGCTGGGGATGTCCCTGGGCTGCCTCGAGCATCGGGCCGAGCGCCTCGCCGGCCGAGCGCCGCGACTGCGCGAACCGCTGCCCCACGTACTCGGCGATGTCCCGGCCCGCCAGGCGGCCGAGGCGCATCGGCACCGCCGACCCGTACAGCGGCCGGTCCTTGTGCTCGAACAGCTGCTTCATCATGCCCGGCTCCGAGCCCGCGAACGCATACGAGGCGACCTCGCCGTGATACTGGATGTGGCTTCGGATCAGCCCGTCGAGGTCGGCCACCTTGGCGACGTCCTGGAACTCGTCGAGCGCGATGAACGCCCGGTGGCCGCCGCCCTCTTCGAGCCGGAGCGGCAGGTCGAGCAGCGCGTGCAGCGCCGGCAGCGGGTCGATCCTGGCGCCGAGCTGGAGCTTGGCGCTGATGCCATAGGCGCCGAGCGACAGGCCCATCCCGGTCTTCTGCAGGAAGTCCTCGATCCGGTCGCGCAGCCGTCCCTTGAGCTGCTTGGAGTAGGCGCGCTCGAATCGGATCGCGACGTCGGCGATCGAGGAGATGCGGTAGAGGTCGACGAGGATCGGGATCAGTCCCTCGCGCTTCTCGCCGTCGCGCAGGGCGCGGCGCAGCAGGCTCGTCTTGCCGTACTTGCGGGGAGCGAACATCCGCACGTAGTGGCCGCCGACTGCGCTGCGCAGCAGCGCGTCGGTCTCCTCGTCGCGGTCGATGATCTCCTCGGGCGAGATCGGATGGGAGTAGATGAATGGGTTGACGTTGTCCATGCGTCCTTCAGACTACCAGCCGTGCGTCTGACAGACGCAAAAGCTACCGTCCGGACCGCCTACTCGTCAGTAGTCTGACCGACTACCGCGGTTCGCTAGGGTGGGTCCTATGGAACTACGCACGCTTGGAAACACCGGAGTTCGGGTCAGCCCGCTGTGCCTCGGCGCGATGATGTTCGGCGCCTGGGGCAACACCGATCACGACGACTGCATCAAGATCATTCACCGAGCGCTCGACGCCGGGGTCAACTTCATCGACACCGCCGACGTCTACGCACGCGGCGAGTCCGAGCAGATCGTCGGCAAGGCGCTGGCCGGCGGTCGCCGTGACAACGTGGTGCTGGCGACCAAGGTCCACGGGACGATGGGCGATGACCCCAACGAGTTCGGCAACTCGCGCCGCTGGATCGTGCGCGAGGTCGACAACAGCCTGCGGCGGCTCGGGACCGATTGGATCGACCTGTACCAGATCCACCGTCCCGAGATCGACACCGATATCGACGAGACGCTCGGGGCGCTGACCGATCTGGTCCGCGCAGGCAAGGTCCGCTACATCGGCTCCTCGACTTTCCCGGCGAGTCAGATCGTCGAGGCGCAGTGGGTCGCCGAACGCCGCGGCCGCGAGCGGTTCGTGTGCGAGCAGCCGCCGTACTCGATCCTCGTCCGCGGAGTCGAGAACGACGTGCTTCCGACCTGCCGGCGCTACGGCATGGGCGTGATCCCGTGGAGCCCGCTCGCCGGCGGTTGGCTGAGCGGTCGCTATCGCCTCGGGGTTGAGATGCCGAGCTCGCACCGCGCCGAGCGGATCCCGAGCCGCTACGACATGTCGCTTCCCGAGAACCAGCGCAAGCTCGAGCTTGCCGACGCGCTCGCCAAGCTCGCCGAGGAGGCCGGGATGACCTTGATCGAGATGGCGCTCGCGTTCGTGATCCGGCACCCGGCGATCACCGCCGCGATCATCGGGCCGCGGACGATCGAGCACCTCGAGTCGCAGCTGACCGCCGCCGAGGTCACGCTGTCAGACGACGTGCTAGACCGGATCGACGAGATCGTCCCGCCCGGCGTGACGCTCAACCCAGGCGACGGCGGCTGGCAGAACCCGGCGCTGAAGCCGTCCGCCCGGCGGCGCTGAAGCCGTCCGCTCGGCGGCGCTGCAGCCGTCCATCCGGCGGCGCTGAGCGACCGCTACGGCGCCTCGGGCACGGCCACCAGTGGCTCCTGGTCGGTGGGCAGCTCGTCCGTTTCGAAGCTGCTCGCCGACAGGCGGTGGACGTTCGGCATCCGCTCGAGGAACGGGTCGACCGGCTCGAGAAAATTGACCCGATGGGTGCCGTAGTGCATCGGCACGACCCACCGCGGTGAGAGCCGCTCGGTCGCGGCCGCGGCCCCCTCCGCGCCGATCGTCGGGCCGCCGCCGATCGGGACGATCAGCAGGTCGACCTTGCCGATCGCCTCGGCCTGCTCGTCGCGCAGCGCGCGCTGCCCGAAGTCACCCATGTGAGCGACGCGCACGCCGTCGAGCTCGAACACGAAGATCGTGTTGGGCCCGCGCTGGGTTCCGGCGGCCTCGTCGTGCTCTGAGGCGACGGCGACGATCTCGCCGATCACCGACTGCAGCCGGCCGGCGGTGGAGCGGTGTACCTCAGGTTCCCCGTCGATCTGCTCGACCACGTTGTGGTCGCGGTGCTCGTGGGTGACCAGCACGAGGTCGGCCGCCGCTGAGATCGGTGGATAGTCGAACTGGAGCCCGCGCCCGGCGAGGCCGGACATGTCACCGAACGGGTCGATGATCACGGTCGCCTGGGGGGAGGTGAGCCGAAAGGCCGACTGGCCGTACCACTGGACGTTCAACTTGCTACCTCCACTTGGCTTCGCTGGGAACGTCCGCAGGGTCGTTCACCATTCCTTTACGACGGATCACACCTCGCGGCGGCGGCCGCCGCCGAAGGTGGCGCACACGGAGCTTAGGACGTCGTGCTGAACTCAAAACCGGTTGGGGTGACCAAAGTGCAGTATCTGACCGAGTTGGTGTATGAGCTCCTGGACGCTCACGAGGACACGACTCGGATCGCCGAGCCGCTGGCGGCCGACCCGCAGTGGCAGATGCACCTCGACTACCTGCGGGGGCTCCAGCGGGTCGGGCACCAGATCCTCGCCGATCTCGATCGCGGCGGGTGATCAACGCGCCTGCCGCCGACCGCGGTGGCTGATCAACCGGCTGCAAGGGCCGCCGCGGTGCTCGCGTCGGCCGGAAAGAAAGCCTCGATCGATAGCTCGGAGACCGTGATGTCGACGGCCGTGCCGAACGTCGTGACGGTGCTGAAGAACCTGAGCTGCCCGCCCGGAGAGCTCAGGCGCAGCTCGACCATGATCTCGCCCGACTCGGCGCGCCGGCCGCCGAGCTCCGGGCCCGGATAGCCGAGCAGCTCCTCGAGCAGCTCGCGCAGCTCGTCGTCGCCGGTCAGCCCGATCTGACGCTCGAGCCGGTTCAGAAGATGAGCGCGCCACTCGGCGAGGTTGAGGATCCGCGGGGCCAGACCGCAGGGGTGGAGCGCCAGCCGCATGCAGTTCACCGGAGGCCTCAGCAGCTCGTCGGCGACGCCGACGAGGAGCGGATCGAGTGCGGCGTTGGAGGCGACCAGGTTCCAGCCCCGGTCGACGGCGAGGGCAGGGTAAGGCTCGTGTCCGCCGAGCACGTGGCCGAGCGCGTCGCGGATCGGGGCGAGCTCGGGATCGTCGAGACCGCGTGCCTCGTAGCGTGGAGCGTAGCCGGCTGCCAGCAGCAGCTGGTTGCGCTCGCGCAGCGGGACCTGGAGCTGATCGGCCAGTGTCAGCACCATCTCCGAGCTCGGTCGCGCCCGCCCGGTCTCGACGAAGCTGAGGTGCTTCGTCGAGACCCCCGCCTCGAGCGCGAGGTCGAGCTGGCTGAGCCGCCGGCGCTGACGCCAGTCGCGCAGCATGACGCCGACGAGGTTGCCGTTCATCCGCACGAGCGTACCGCCGGTCATGACGCCGCCACGGTCCGCGGGAGCAGTCGCGTCAGTACGGCGACGCTCGCGAGAATGCCCGCCAGCGCGGCCAGGCTCAGCTGGAACGCGGTCGCGAAGCCGGAGTGCACCGCGCCGAAGAAGATCACCCCGATCAATGCGACTCCGAGCGCGCTGCCGACGTTCTGCATCGTCGTCAGCGCACCCGAGGCGGCGCCGGCCTGATCCGGTTTGATCCCGGACAGGATGATCGTCGTCAGCGGCGTGATCCCTAGTCCCATGCCGGCGCCGACGAGGATCAGCCCCGGCGCCAGCAGTGCGAGTGACCCGCTGACGCCGACGTCCCCGACGGCGATCAGCAGGAGCGCGTGGCCGGCAGCGAGCACCAGCGCTCCGGCCGCCAGCACCGTGCGGCCGTATCGGGTCGCGAGCGCCGGGGCCTGCAGCGAGGCGGCGAGGTACGCGCCGGCGAGGATCGTGAACACGAGGCCCGCGTGTAGCGCGCTCATCCCCCGACCCTGTTGCAGGTACAGCGCCAGCACCAGGAAGAACGACGCCTGGCCGCACCAGAACACGAGCTGCGCGAGCAGCCCGGCGCTGAAGCTGCGCTGCGTGAACAGCGTCAAGTCGAGCAGCGGTGCGCCGCCGCGGCGGTGGAGCGCGCGCTGGTGGAGGCTGAAGGCGGTCAGGATCACCGGCGCGATCGCCAGTGAGATCCAGGTCCAAGCGGGCCAGCCGTGCTGGCGGCCGTCGAGCAGAGGCAGCACGATCGCGGTCAGGCCGGCCGTGATCAGAGCGGTGCCGACCAGGTCCGGCGGGCGCGAGCGGGCCTGCCGGGACTCGGGTACGAGCGACGGCGCGAGCGCCAGCGCGGCGATGCCGATCGGGATGTTGATCAAGAAGCAGCTCCGCCAGCCGAGTCCGGCGATGTCGGCTTGGACGAGCAGTCCGCCGAGGAGCTGCCCTCCGGCCGCCGCCAGGCCCATCGTCATGCCGTAGATCGACAGCGCGCGGACCCGATCGTGTGCCGTGTAGGTGACGCCGATGATCGCCATCACGTTCGGCATCACGAGTGCCGCGGCGAGGCCCTGCAGCAACCGCGCCAGAACCAGCATCTCCGGACCGCCGGCGATGCCGCAGGCGGCCGAGCTGGCGGTGAACAGCCCGAGGCCGACGCAGAACGCGCGGCGGCGACCGATCCGATCGCCGACCCGGCCGCCGGTGATCAGAAACACGGCCGAGGTAAGCCCGTAGCCCGCGACCACCCACTCGATCGAGCCGTCGGAGGCGTTGAGGTCCCGCTGCATCGAAGGCAGCGCGACGTTGACGATGAAGAAGTCGAGGACGACCATGAAGGTGCCCGCGAGGACGACTGCAAGCGCCGCCCACTTGTTCGGTGAGGTGTGTGTGCTCATGGCCAGCACGGTCCCAAGGCAACTGCCGCCTGTCGATTACCTGTGGGGTAAGGTCGGCTGTGCTTGAAGCGGGTTGCCGTCGTGTCGGTGTTGATCGCGGCGCTCGGGCTGGCGCCCGGCGCCGCCGCGTTTGCGCTCCACAACGGCCACGGCATCCGCGTCCTCTCGAGCCGCCGGCTCGATCGCCGGCTGCTGGCGGTGACCGTCTCGAGCACCGCGCTCGCGCACGCCGCCGACGTGCGGATCCTGCTGCCGGCGAGCTACGGGTCGCAGCCGCACCGGCGCTATCCGGTCCTGTACCTGCTGCACGGCACCAGCGGGCGTGCCGCCGACTGGACGACGATGGGCGATGCCGAGCAGACGACGAGCGGGAGGCCGCTGATCGTCGTGATGCCCGACATCGGCTTCGACGGCGACGGCGGCGGCTGGTGCACGAACTGGTGGAACGCCGGCACGGGCGGCCGTCCCGAGTGGGAGACCTTTCACATCGGCCAACTGATCCCGTGGGTCGACGGCAACCTTCGTACGACTCGCTCACGCCAGGCGCGGGCGATCGCCGGCCTCTCGCAGGGCGGCTTCTGCTCGATGAGCTACGCCGCGCGGCATCCCGATCTGTTCGGCGTCGCGCTGTCGTTCTCGGGGGCGCCCGACATCGCCTACGACGCGACGGCGCAGGCGCTGGTGACGCCGATCATCAATGCCACGGAGACCGTCCTCGACGGCGTCCCGGCGAACTCGATGTTCGGGCCGCGAACCACCGAAGAGATCAACTGGGCTGCCCATGACCCGACCACGCTGGCCACCAACCTACGCGACACGCGCCTGTTCCTGTACACCGGCAACGGGGCGTCGGGACCGCTTGACCCCGCCGCAAATCCTGGGGCAAGCGCGATCGAGGCCGGCGTCCACGAGCTGACCGTGCTGTTCCACAGCCGGCTCCAGGCGCTCGGCATCGCGAGCCGGTTCGACGACTACGGGGCGGGCACCCACAGCTGGCCCTACTGGGCAAGGGATCTGCGGTGGGCGATCGGCCCGCTGATGGCCGACTTCGCCCACCCGGCGCCGATCCCCCGGCGGATCACGTTCACGAGCGCCGAGCGCTCGTTCGGCGTCTACGGCTGGCGCGTGCGGATGAATCGCGCGGTCCGCGAGTTCGCGACGCTCGCGAACGCGGGGGCGTCGGGCTTCACGCTGCAGGGCAGCGGCTCCGCGACGGTCCGCACGCCGAGTGAGTTCGACACCGGGCGGCGCTACGCGGTCACGGTCGCCGCAGGCTCGAGCACGAGGACGGCGCTTACCCGCGCCCGCGACCGTGCGCTGACGATCGAGGTTCCGCTCGGGCCCTCGGACACCGTCCAGGAGTACCCGCTCGACGGCCCTGCGCTCGGGACGCACGTCTACCGCACGCAGGTCCGGATCGAGGCGGCTCGCTCGGGCTGAGGTCCAGGCCCGGCCCGCGACCGCCGGCGACCCCGCGGCCGCCAGCGACCCCGCGGGCGCCTTAATCAGCTTTTACGTCAGTCCTACGGAGATCCGACAGACGGGCGCGATCGTGTGCCAACAGTCGATCGCAAGGAGGTGAAAACCAATGCGACTGAAGCCCCTCATCGTCACCATGGCAGCGACCGGCGCCCTCATCGGCGGCGGTGCGGCACTGGCCGACGCCTCGACGTCGAGCACGAGCCACAGCACCACGACCACGACGACGAGCCAGTCCGATACGGGCCGGCCGCCGGCGCAGGGTCCCCAGAAGGGGACGCCGCCCGGACCCGGGTCGGGTTCCCAGGCCGGCCCCGGCACGGCCCATCGCGGCAATATGCCCGGGCCCCCGCCGGGTGCCCGCGGGCCGGGCGGCGCCAAGGCACGCGGCGCCCATCATTGCCCGAACATGTAGCGGGCATCACTGCAAGCGCGACCCGGCAACCGGCCGGGTCGCGCGGGGCGTCGGGCCGGGTGGTCGCGCGCGCTGCCGCACGCCAGGTGGCGTGGGTGAGTCGGGTGGCGGGCGCTTCGCGCCCCCGCTTGGGCTGGTGGGCGGTGTGGCCGACGGCGCGCTGATGGGGAGGGGGCGCCTGAGAGTCCTAATGGGGCGCCGACATGTGGATCTGTTCAAGGTATGGCACAAGATCCACATGTGGCGACTGCCGGCGGGAGCGTCGCGGCTCCTCGCCTGCCGGTCAACGTGACTTTCGATCATCGTTCGAGCGCGAGTGGCACGTTGACGGCGTGGGGCGCCGTGAAGGTGGCACTCGAGGTCGCCGCCGGGTCCAGTGGCACGTTGACGGCCAACCCAGTGCCACCACGCGTTCCCCCTCGATGCGCCGTCAGCTAAGCCGAGCCGGTCCACGCCCCCGGGCTCATCGCGACGGCCGACTCGGCGGGCCCCGGGCTCATCGACGGCCGACTCGGCGGGCCCCGGGCTCATCGACGGCCGACTCGGCGGGCCCCGGGCTCATCGACGGCCGACTCGGCGGGCCCCCGGGCTCATCGCGACGGCCAACTCGGCGGGCCCCGATCTCCGGCGCGGCTCGGATTGACGACCCTGACCGGCATCTGATATATCAGTGATGTGGCCACTGCGGCGGAGTCATCCCAACAGCTGCCGGCCGCCCAGCGCACCGTGATCATCGGGGCGGGGATCGTCGGGAACAGCCTCGCCTACCACCTGACGCGGCTGGGCGAGACCGACATCACCCTGCTCGACAAGGGCCCGCTGCCCAATCCGGGTGGCTCGACCGGGCACGCATCGAACTTCATCTTCCCGGTCGATCACTCCAAGGAGATGGCGTCACTGACGCTCGAGAGCATGCGCCAGTACAAGGAGCTGGGTGTGTTCATCGAGAGCGGCGGGATCGAGATCGCCCGGACCGAGGAGCGGATGCAGGAGCTCGCCCGCCGGGTCTCGTCCGCGATCAGCTGGGGGATCGAGCCGGTCTCGATGCTGACTCCCGCGGAGATCCGGGAACTTGTGCCCTACATCAACGAGGAGCTGATCGTCGGCGGCTTCTACACGCCGGGCGCCGGTGTCGTCGACTCGCTCCGGGCCGCGACGATCATGCGCGAACGGGCCCAGGAGGCCGGGCTCACGGTCAGCGCCAACACCGAGGTGCTCGGGATCGACGTCGAGGGCGGCGCGGTCAGGCGCGTACGCACGAGCAAGGGTGAGATCGAACTCGACCGGCTCGTGATCGCCTGCGGCGCCTGGAGCCCGAGGCTGGCCGCGATGGCCGGCGCCTCGATCCCGCTCACGCCGATGGTTCATCAGATGATCGACATCGGGCCGGCGCCGCGGTTCGCGGACACGACCGGGATGATCGAGTTTCCGATCGTCCGCGATATGGACACGAACATGTACGAGCGCCAGGAGGGCACCGGGCTCGAGATCGGTTCCTACGCGCACCGGCCGATCACGCTCGACGCGGACGAGATCCCGAGCATCGAGGAGTCGGCGCTGACGCCGACCGAGCTGCCGTTCACGCAGGAGGACTTCGACCCCCAGATGGAGATCGCGCTCGAGTTGATGCCCGAGATCGTCGGCGACGAGACCGTCGGTGTGAAGTACGCGATCAACGGCGTGCTGTCGGTCACCTACGACGGGATGCCGCTCCTGGGCGAGACGCCCGAGGTCGATGGCCTGTGGTCGGCGGCCGCGATCTGGATCAAGGAGGGACCGGGCTCGGGCAAGACGATCGCCGAGCTGATGGTCCACGGCGAGTCGGAGATCGACGTCTACGAGTCCAACATCGCACGCGCGTACCCATGCCAGCGGACCAAGCGACACATCACCGCGCGCGCCTCGGAGGGCTTCAACAAGATGTACGGAATCGTCCACCCGGGCGAGCAGTGGGAGTCTGACCGCGGAATTCGCCTGTCCCCGTTCCACGCACGCGAGCGGGAGCTCGGCGCCGTGTTCTACGAGACGGCCGGATGGGAGCGGCCGCACTGGTATGACTCCAACGCGAAGCTGCTCGACGAGTACGCCGATCGGATCACGCTGCGCGAGGCCGAGTGGGACGCGCGATGGTGGTCGCCGATCATCAACGCCGAGCACCTGGCGATGCGCGAGCGCGCCGCGATCATCGACCTGACCGCGTTCACGATCTTCGACGTGACCGGGCCGGCGGCGCTGCAGGCGGTGCAGCGGCTCGCGATGCGCCAGATGGACGTCGCGATCGGTCGCGTCGTGTACACGCCGATCCTGACCCCGAGCGGCGGGTTCAAGCAGGACCTGACGATCATGCGCCTGGCCGACGACGAGTTCCGCGTTGTCACCGGGGGGGCGTACGGGATGTCGGACAAGAAGTGGTTCGCCGACCACCTCCCGGCCGACGGCTCGGCGCAGCTCGCCGACCTGACCAGCTCGTGGTGCACGCTCGGGCTGTGGGGGCCGAAGGCGCGCGCGATCCTCGAGAGCGTTACCAGCGCGGACGTGTCCAACGACGGCTTCCCGTTCGCGCGGTGCAAGACGATCGAGGTCGACTCGCTGAGCGTCCTCGCATCGCGGATCTCCTACGTCGGCGACCTCGGCTGGGAGCTGTACGTGCCGATCGAGCAGGGCGCGCGGCTGTGGGACATCCTCGCCGAGGCCGGGGCGCCGCACCGGCTCGTCCCCGCCGGCATCGGTGTGTACGGGACCACCGGGCGACTCGAGAAGTGCTACCGGGCCTACGGCGCCGAGCTCGAGGGCGAGTACAGCGTGGTCGAGGCCGGCATGGCCTGGGGCAAGGTCAAGGACCAGGACTTCATCGGCAAGGAGGCGCACGTGCGCGATCGCGACGAGCAGCCGGCCACACAGATGTGCACGTTGACGGTCGACGACCACACCTCGGCGTCGGGCGTCAAGCGCTACATGCTCGGCGGCGAGCCGATCCTGACGCGTGCCGGCGAGCCGCTGAGGGACCGCAAAGGGCGCCGCTCATACGTGACCAGCGCCGGCGCAGGCCCGTCGCTGGGCAAGCACATCCTGATGAGCTACCTGCCGCCCGAGCAGGCGCGGGTCGGCGAGGAGCTGGCCGTGCAGTACATGGGCGAGCGCTATCCGGTGACCGTCCAGACGATCGACTCGACGCCGGTGTTCGATCCCGAGAACAGCCGCATCCGCGAATGAACATCCTGGTGTGCGTGAAGCGGGTGCCGCTGACCGGTGGCAAGATCGTCCTGACCGACGACGAGCGCGCGATCTCGACCCGCCATCTCGGCTTCACCGTCAGCCCGCACGAGGAGTGCGGGGTCGAGGAAGCCGTGCGACTGATCGAGAAACACGGCGGCACATCGACGGCGCTGACGCTCGGGCCGCCCGAAGCGGAGGAGCAGCTGCGCGACATGATGGCGATCGGCATCGATCGCGCGATCCATCTTCTCAGCGACGGCGGCGAGTGGGATCCGCAGGCGACCGCGCAGGCGATTTCCGACGCGATCGCGGCCGAGCCCGAGCCCTTCGACCTGATCCTGTTCGGCAACGAGTCGGCCGACGCCGGCAACTACCAGGTCGCGATCCGCGTCGCCCACAAGCTCGGGCTTCCGTGTGTGACCGGGATCAAGGGGATCTCGCTGAGCGATGACGGCCGCATCAGGTGCGAGCAGGAGGTCGAGGGCGGCCGCGATGTGTATCTCGTGCCGACCCCCGCGGTGGTGACCGTCAAGGAGGGGATCAACCTGCCGCGCTATCCGTCGGTGCCGGGACGGCTACGGGCCAAGCGAAAGCCGCTGGCCTCCTCGACCCCGGTGCGTTCGGGAGCGGAGCTCGAGATGGTCAGGCTCGTGCTGCCGCCGGGGTCGGGCAAGCAGGTCGAGGTGCTCGGCAACGGACCCGAGGCCGCGCCGGCGGTCGTCGGCGTCCTCGACGGGCTCGGGCTGCTGCGATGACGACGCTGGTGTTCGTTGAGAGCGCGGCGGAGGAGATCTCGCTGCAGGCGCTGGCGTTCGCGAGCGGCATCGGCGACGGCGTCGAGGCGCTGTCGATCGAGGGGACCTACGCACCCTCGGCTTGGGCACTCGCGATCAGCGAGCGCATCGAGCAGCGGGCGCCGGCGGTCGTTCTCGCGCCGGGCACCGACCGCGGCAATGAAGTCCTCGCTCACGTCGCCGCGCTGCTCGACCAGCCGTTGGCGGCCAACTGCGTGTCGCTGAGCACCGGCGATCCGGCCACGGTGATGCGGGTGCGGTGGGGCGGAAGCCTGCTCGAGGAGGCCCGGCTGCACGGTTCGCCGCTGCTCGTGACGGTCGCCCCGCATGCGGTCGCGGCACAGCCACCGGGCGTCGAAATCGAATCGATCGCGGTCGATCCGGGGGCGGCGGTCGCCGTCGCCGAGCGGGTGCAGACCGAGACCTCGGGCGTCACGCTGCAGAGCGCCGACGTGGTCGTGTCCGGTGGTCGCGGCGTCGGCTCCTCGGAGGGCTTCGCCGTGATCGAGGAGCTCGCCGAGCTGCTGCACGGCGCGGTCGGCTGCTCGCGTGCGGTCACGAGCGCCGGCTGGAGGCCGCACACCGATCAGGTCGGTCAGACGGGCACCAAGATCGCGCCCGAGATCTACATCGCATGCGGGATCAGTGGGGCGACGCAGCACATGGCCGGATGCAAGGGGGCCAAGAAGCTGCTGGCGATCAACCCCGACGCTGAGGCCTCGATCTTCGCGAGCGCCGACTACGCCGTGATCGGGGACCTGCACGAGGTGGTCCCGGCGATCTCGGCGGAGATCAGGAAGGCACGAGGCACATAGGCATCGCCGCCGCTGCCCTGGCGTTGACCGCCGCGATCGCGCTCAGCGCAACCCTGTTCACGCGCCGCGTGCTGTTCTTGGGGCGGCTGGTTCGCGCGGCGCCCCCGGTGCCGCGCTCGGACCATCCCGGGCGCCGCGCGCGCAACGAGGTGACGATCGTCCTCGGTCAGCGAAAGCTGCTGGCGCGGCTCGGCCCCGGGCTGATGCACGCGTTCATCTTCTGGGGCTTCCTCGTCCTGTTCCCGACGATCGTGATCGCGCTGATCGGCGTCGTCGACAAGCACGCGACGCTGCCGTGGCTGGGGCACCAGGGGTGGTTCGCGTTCCTGGTCGACCTGTTCGCCGTGCTCGTCCTGATCGGTGTGCTCGGGGCGCTGTGGATCCGCAAGGTGCAGCGACCGCGCCGGTTCGAGGGCAGCCACCGGGGCGAGGCGGATCTGATCCTCGCGCTGATCGCGACGATCGCAACCTCGCTGCTGCTATGGCACGCGACCCGGATCGCGCTGGGACTGAACGAGTGGCCGGCCACCGACGCGCCGGTATCGAACCTGCTCTCGCACCTGTTTGCCGAGGACCAGGCAACGCGCGTGCTCGAGCGTGTGTTCGTGTGGGTGCACGTGCTCACGATCCTCGCGTTCCTGGCGTACCTTCCGCACTCGAAGCATCTGCACATCGCGACCGCCGCGATCAACGTCTGGTTCGGGCGAACCGGCCCCGGTGGTCGCCTCGAGCCGCTGCGGTTCGACGATCCGGACGTGCCCGAGGAGGAGATCCGGTTCGGGGCCGGGACCAGCGCCGATCTGACTCGCAAGCAAGTGCTCGACGCGTTCTCGTGCACGGAGTGCGGACGCTGCCAGGACGTCTGCCCGGCGTTCGCGACCGGCAAGGTGCTGTCGCCCAAGCTGCTGATCATGGGCCTGCGCGATCAGGTGTTCGAGGGTGGCGAGCAGGCGCTCGTTCCGAGCGGCGTGCCCGAGGAGTCGGTGTGGGACTGCGTCACCTGCGGCGCCTGCGTTCAGGCCTGCCCGGTGTCGATCGAGCATGTCGACCACATCGTCGACCTGCGCCGCCACCTGGTAATGGTCGAGTCGAGCTTCCCGGCCGAGGCGGAGCCGATGCTGCGCGACGTCGAGCGCGCCTCCAACCCGTGGGGCAGAGCCCAGTCCGAGCGCGCCGACTGGGCCGCCGGGCTCGACGTGCATGTGCTCGAGCCCGGCGACCCGCCGCCCGAGTATCTGTATTGGGTCGGGTGCGCCGGCTCGTTCGACGAGCGCGCGCAGCAGACCGCGCGGGCGACCGCGGAGCTGCTGCGCAAGGCCGGGGTCGAGTTCGCGATCCTCGGGCCGCGCGAGAGCTGCACGGGCGATCCGGCCCGGCGGATCGGCAACGAGTACGTCTACCAGGCGTTCGCCGAGCAGAACGTCGAGACGCTGGGCGAGGCGGGGGTGGCGAAGATCGTCGCGAGCTGTCCGCACTGCTTCAACACGCTCGCGAACGAGTATCCGGACTTCGGCGGTCGCTACGAGGTGATCCATCACAGCGTGCTGCTCGCGTCGCTTGTCCGCGATGGACGGCTGGCGCCCAAGCAGTCGAGCGCGCTCAACATCACCTACCACGACTCGTGTTACCTGGCGCGACACAACGACGTGCTCGAGGGTCCGCGCGAGCTGGTGGCCGCCGTCGGCCAGCCGCGCGAGATGGAGCGCAGCGGCAAGCAGACGTTCTGCTGCGGAGCCGGCGGTGCCCACATGTGGATGGAGGAGCGCGCCGGGCCGATCAACGAGGAGCGGGTGCGCGAGGCCGCCGCCACCGGCGCCGACACACTCGCGGTCGCGTGTCCGTTCTGCACGGTGATGCTCGGCGACGGCGTCCAGAGCGCCGGCGCGGAGCTGCGGGTCGCCGACGTCGCGACCTTGCTCGCCGAGGCGGTCGACGAGTAGGATCCTCGCCAACGGGGAGGGTCTACCCACCCAGTCGAAAGGGGCACAGGATGAAGCGAGTGGTACTGATGCTGGCGCTAGGGGTGGCGCTGGCGGCGAGCGCGGTTGCGTCCGCAAAGCTCACCGACCTCAACGGTCGCTACCGGACCGTGATCAAGAACGACCCGGCGCTGCAGGGCGCGCTCGACGGAACCTGGGTGATCAAGTTCACCACCGGGCACTACAAGGTGTCCCAGAACGGCAAGCTCGTCGTGCGCGGCACTGACAAGATCAGCGGGAACAAGATCTCGCTGACCGACACCGCCGGACCAGGCAAGTGCCGCGGCACGGGCACGTACAAGGCCAAGCTGGCCCACGACAAGCTGAAGTTCACGAAGATCAGCGACCCGAGCCCGAGCTGCGTCGGACGCGTCGGCGTGCTCGCGCACAGGTTCACCAAGATCAGCTGACGGCCCAGCCGTAGCCTCCCCCCGCTCCAGGCTCTGGTACGTCGGCCCGGGGCGGGGGGCGGGCGCCGGCGACGTCCCGCGCTACGGCCGAGTCCACTCCGTGGCGACGATCCTTTGGTCGTGGACGTCGGCGGCCTCGGCTGAGGCGAGCCACAAGATCGGCGGGCCCATGATCGCCGGGTCGAGCAGCGCCGAGCGGCGCTCCGGTGGTGTGTCGTCGGGAATCATCCCGGTCGCGGTCGCGCCCCCTGGGAGCAGGATGTTGGCTCTCACCGGAGTGTCGGCAAGATCGGCCGCCATCACCCGCGCGAGCGCTTCGACGCCCGCGCCCGAGGGCCCATATGGGACGAACCCGCGGCGGGTCATCGTGTGCTCGTTCATCGAGATCGTGACGATCCGGCCGCCCCCGGCGGCGAGCATCCGCGGGACAACCTCGCGAGCGACGAGGAAGCAGCCGGCCAGCTTCGTCCCGACGACGTCGCGGAAGCCGGCAGGCGTGACCTCCCAGAACGGCTGGGGATCGGCGAGGAAGCGCGGGTTGACGGTCCGCATCCCGATCCCGGCGTTGTTGACCAGCAGCTCGAGGCCGCCGAGGCGGTCGTAGACCTCGGCGACGCCCGCCCGGACCGAGTCCTCGGAGCGGACGTCGAGCTCGACGTCGATCGCGCGATCGCCGAGCTCCGCCGCGGCGGCCCGTGCCCGATCCCGATCGCGGCTGCCGATCGCGACGTGCGCGCCGGCGCCGGCCAGGGCGGCGGCCATCGCCAGTCCGAGCCCGCTCGTGCCGCCGGTGATCAGCGCGCGCGTGATCACGCGAGCAACCGCTCCAGTTGCCGCTCGAGGCCGGCCGTTCCAACCGCGCGGACCTCGAGCGGGAGCCCGAGCCGAGCCGCGGCGGCGGTGGCGGCGGCGTGCGTCGCGGCCGTCGGTCGCTGCGCGAGCCAGACGACGCGTCGGTAGTTGCCGAAGTAGTCCTCGCGCAGTTCGGGGTGGCGATCGAGCCCGAGCTGGCGCACGACCGTGTGCTCGAAGGTCCGTGCCAGGAAGTCGGTCAAGAAGTAGGTGCCCGGCTCCTGCGCGAGCGCGGTCCGAACTTCGTCGGAGGCGAACACGTCGTAGCAGCTCTCGCCCTCCAGGCGGTCGACCCCGAGCTCGTCGATCGCGCCGTAGCTGCCGCAGTCGCCGTACGCGATCGCGACGCGGTCGTAGTCGCCGCGCAGCCGCCGCAGCTGGGCGGAGACGGCCGGGGCGATCTGCTCCGGGCGGTTGTGGAGCAGCGCCGGGACCGGGTGCACGTCGAGCTCCCAGCCCCGTCGGCGCGCGATCAGACGCACATCGGCGGCGAGCGCGCCGCAGGCGACGACGGCGACGCGCCCGCTCATCCCGGGAACGCGAGCTGGTCGACGAACATGTCGTTGAAGTCTGCCCGTCCCGACAGCTCGACGTACTCGACCTCGCGCAGGATCGAGTACGCCTCGGCACGCTCGCGCAGCGACAGCGCGGCGATCTTGGCGCCCTCGCCTGCGACGTTGCCGGCCGACACGATCCGCGGCAGCGCGAGTCGCGGGACGAGGCCGATCCTGACCGCGCTCAGCGGTGTCAGGTAGGCGCCGAAGCTCCCCGCCAGCAGCACCTGGGTGATGTCGCCGGGCTCGACGCCCAGCTCTCGGAGGAGGATCTGCCAGCCGGTCGCGATCGAGGCCTTGGCGAACTGAAGCTCGCGCACGTCGCGCTGGGACAGGTAGACGGAGTTGCCGGGATCGTCGTCGCGCCAGTGGAGCACGAACACGCGCTCCTTGCCGACCTTGGTCAAACGGCTCGCCAGTCCCGGATGCAGCGCCGCCGCGTCCTCGTCGGGCAGAAAGCGCCCGGAGTGGTCGAGCATGCCGCTCTGGACGAGCTCGGCGACCGCGTCGACCAGCCCCGAGCCGCACATCCCGACCGGCTCGGCATCGCCGATCACCTCGAGCACGAGCGAGTCGCCGTCGACCTTGACGCCCTCGATCGCGCCCTCGGCGGCGCGCATACCGCAGCGGATCTGCGCCGCTTCGAACGCCGGCCCCGCCGGCGCCGCGCAGGCGACGACGCGTTCGGCCGAGCCGAGGGCGATCTCGCTGTTGGTGCCGACGTCGATGAACAGCCGCAGCCGACGGTCGCGGGTCAGGCCGGTCGCGAGCACTCCGGCGACGATGTCGCCGCCGACGTACGCGCCCAGCGACGGAAACACGAACGCGGGCGCGCGGGGATGGACCTCGATCCCGAACTCGCTTGCCGGCACCGGTGGGAGGCTGTGGGTGGAGACGACGAATGGCGCCATCGAGAGCGGCTCGGGGTCGATCCCGAGCGCGAGCTGCATCATCGTCACGTTTCCGCAGACGGTGATCTCGTAGACCTCGCGCGGGAGCACCTCGGCCTCCTGGCAGACCTCGGCGACGAGCTCTGCGAGCGTCTCGTGGGCGCGGTCGCGCAGCGACTGAAGCGCGGTCGAGTCCATCATCGTCGCCGAGATCCGGGTGATCACGTCGGCGCCGTGGGGCTGCTGGCGGTTGAGCATCGAGCGAACCGCGAGCGGCTGGCCCGAGTCGAGGTCGAGCAGCGTTGCGACGACCGTCGTGGTGCCGAGATCGAAGGCGATCGCGTAGCGGCGCGCGGTCGTGTCGCCGGGCTCGACGTCGATCAGCTCCTCGTCGCAGACGACCGCGGTCACGTCGAAGTTGGCGCTGCGGAGCGTCCCGCCGAGCGATCGCAACAGCTCCAGCGACGCCCGCGGCTCGAGATCGTCGACCGCGTCGAGCACGCGCTGGAGATCGGATCGCTGATCCTCGAGTGTCGGCTCGTCGAGCACCAGGTGACGCTTCTGCACCGACGGGCGCAGGATCACGTGGCGCCCGACCCCCGCCAGCGCGGCCTTGGGCCGCGTCTGCAGCGGCGGCACCTCGACGACCAGATCGCCGCGGGCTCCCGCCCGGCAGGCGAGTCGCCATCCGTCGCGCAGCTCCTCGGGCGTGAACGCGCGTGGGTCGACCGAGCCGACCGGGACCTGGCCCGAGACGATCCGGACCTTGCACTTCTTGCAGGTGCCGTGCCCGCCGCAGGTCGAGTCGATCGCGATCCCGTTCCAGCTCGCGGCGTCGAACACCGGCGTCCCGCTCGGTACGCGCACCTCGGCGCCGTCGGGAAGGAACCGCAGGCGCACCCGCCCCTCGCCGTCGGTCGGCTGGGGCTCGGGCTCGGCCGGGAGCCGCCGGGGGGCCGAGGCGCTCATGCGGCCGGCGCGGCCTCCTGCGCGAGCGCGGCCTCACGGGCGCGGTGGGCGGCGATCCAGCTCGCGCCCCAGGCGTCGTGACCGAGCAGCAGATCCGACGCGCGCACGCTCTGGACGCAGACCTCGGCGGTCGACATGATCGCGCTCGTCAGGCCGGCGGCCATCGCCATCGGCAGGAAGCCGGCATTGAGGACGTGGCGGCGGGGGAGGCCGAAGGAGACGTTCGACGCGCCGAGGCACATGTTGACGCCGAGCTCGTCGCGGATCAGGCTGATCGTCCGCAGCGTCGTCGTGACGGCCTCGGTGTCGGCGCCGACCGTCATCGCCAGCGGATCGATCACGACGTCGGCCGCCGCGATCCCGTGCTCGCCAGCGGCGGCGACGATCTTGCGCGCGCACTCGAGCCGCTTCTCGGGAGTCTCGGGGATCCCGGTCTCGTCGTTGGCGAGCCCGATCACGGCGGCGTCGTGGCGCGCGACCAGCGGCAGGATCTCCTCCAGCCGCTCGTCCTCGGCGGTCACGGAGTTGACCAGCGCGCGGCCCTCGTACACGGACAGCCCAGCCTCGAGCGCCTCGATCACCGAGGAGTCGATGCAGATCGGCACGTCGACCGCCTCGATCACGGCGCGGAGCATCGACTTCAGCAGCTCGGGCTCGTCGACGAGCGGAATCCCGGCGTTGACGTCGAGCATGTCGGCACCCGCCTGCACCTGGGCGACGGCGTCGATTCCGACGGTCGACAGATCGCCGCCGCGGAGCTGCTCGGCGAACGCCTTGCGCCCCGTCGGGTTGATCCGCTCGCCGATGATGCAGAACGGCTGCTCGGCGCCGATCGTGACGGTCTTAGACCGCGACCGAAGCACTGTGTCCATTGGTTTCCCTTTCTGCTCGGGTCGGAATGCCCAGGCGTGTACAGAGCTTTGCGATGCCTGCGTCCTTGCGGAACGAGATGAAGTGAAGCCCGGCGACGCCGGGCTGGGCGAGCGCGTGCGAGGCGAGCTCGTAGGCGATCTCGAAGCACTCGTGCTCGGCGTCGGCGGCGCGCTGCACGCGGGCGACGGTCTCGGGCGGCACCTCGACCCCGGGGACCCGGCTCGCGACGAACCGCATCCCGCCGACCGTTCGCAGGATGCAGATCGACGGGATCAGCGCGATCCGCTCGCTCAGCCCGGCCTCGTGGGCCGCGCGCATGAACCGCTCCAGCAGCTCCGGGCGGTAGCAGATCTGGAGCTGAAGGAAGCGCGCCCCGGCCTGCGCCTTCTTCGCGGCGCGCCGGACCCGGTACTCGAACGGTGGCGTGCCGGGGTTCTCGACGGCGCCGAGAAAGAAGTGCGGCGCCGGGTCGAACCGGCGGCCCGACAGGTAGTGGCCTCGCTGCAGGCCGCGCGCGAGCCGGATCAGCTGCGGCGCGTCGAGGTCGAACACGCGCCGCGCCTCTGGCTCGTCGCCGGCGGTCACATCGTCACCGGTCATGCACGAGATGTTGATCACGCCGTGCATCGAGGCGCCCATCAGATCGGCCTGCAGCGCGAGCCGGTTGCGGTCGCGGCAGGCGAGCTGCATGATCGGCTCGGCGCCTGCCTGGAGCAGCGCGATCGCGACCGACAGCGACGAGCAGTGGGCATGCGCCGAAGGGTTGTCGGTCGCGTTGAACGCGTCGACGAACGGCCGCATCGGCTCGAGCTGGCGCAAGATCTCCTCGTGGCCACCCGCGTCGATAACGGGCATCTCGGCCGTGACGACGAACTCCCCGGCCTCGAGCTTGCGCTCAAGATTCGACATCCGCCCAGCCCGCCGGCTGCTGCCGGTCGCGCCCGCTGATCAGGTTGATCCAGGCGGAGGTGCCCTGCAGGCTGTTGTCGACCGGCGGGCGCAGGTGATCGATGTGGCCGCGCCACAGCGGCAGGCGCTCGGAGCGCTCATATGCCTTCAGCCACACGCACCGCATCTCGGGCTTGACCTCGCAGGTGCCGTCGGCGCGGACGCCGCCGCAGGGGCCGTTGCGCAGAGTCTTCGGGCACGTCATCGGGCACGTCAGGCCGGTCGAGTGGAGGACGCACTGACCGCACATCTGGCATCCCCACGCCGGCCCCTTGACGGCGTGCTCGGCGCGCGCGAGCAGCGACGCGGCGTTCACGCAGGCACCCTCTCGCGCCGCAGCTGGATCAGCTCCTTGGCCTTCTTGACAGCCGAGGAGGCGTCGGCCGAGTAGCCGTCGGCGCCGACCGCGTCGGCGTATTCCTGGGTCACCGGCGCGCCGCCGACCATCACGATCACCTGATCGCGGACGCCCGCCTTCTCGAGCGCGTTGATGTTCGCCTTGAACATCGGCATCGTCGTCGTCAGGAACGCGGAGAAGCCGACGATGTCGGGCTTGTGCTCCTCGATCTGCTCGATGAACCTCTCCGGCGGGACGTTGACGCCGAGGTCGATCACGGTGAAGCCGGCGCCCTCGAGCATGATGTTGCAGAGGTTCTTGCCGATGTCGTGGACGTCGCCCTTGACCGTCCCCATCAGGAACGTTCCGACCTGCGCGGTGTCGGTCTCGGCCAGCAGCGGCCGCAGGATGTCGAGCGCGCCCTGCATCGCGCGCGCGGCGATCAGCATCTCGGGGACGAAGTAGTCGCCGCGCTCGAACCGCGCGCCGACCTCCTCGAGCGACGGGATCAGCGCGTCGTAGAGCATCCGCTCGGGCTCGAGGCCGTCGTCGAGGCCCTGATTGACGCCGTCCTTCACGACCGGGGCGTTGCCGACCAGCGTCTCGTCGTACAGGAGCTGCAGGAGCTCTTCATGCGTCATGCGGCGTTCTCTCCTTCCTCGCGGTGACCGAGGCGACGGCTGAGGGCGTCGGCCTCGAAGATCAGAATCGGTTTCAGCTCGTCGATCCGCTCCGAGTTCATCCGCAGCGTCGGACCCGAGATGCTGAGCGCGGCAATCACGTCGCCGCGTGCGCCCCGGACCGGGGCGGCGACCGCGGCGAGCCCGACCTCGAGCTCGTCGACCGCGGCCGCGTACCCGTCGTGCCTGATCTGAGCGAGCTCGGCCTCGAGCTGGCGTGGGTCGACGATCGTGTGGGGGGTGTGGGCCGGCACTGGTGGCTCGGGCAGCGGCGCGCGCCCGAAGGCGAGGAACACCTTGCCGTTGGCGGTGCAGTGGAAGTCCACCGCACGTCCGAGCCACTGGCCGACGCCGAGAAAATGGTGGCTGTCGAGCTGGGCGACGTGCTCGACCCCCATCGGGGCCGGAACCGCCAGGTTGATCGTCTCGCCGCTGGCCTGCGAGAGCGCCTCGAGGTAGGGACCGGCGAGCTCGACGATGTTGCGCTGGAGCATGCCCCGCTCGGCGACGCGAAGGATCGCCGGCCCTGGTCGCAGGCGGCCGCGCTGTCCGTCCTGCTCGACCAGGCCGCGCCGCTCGAGCGCGCTCAGAAGCCGTGAGGCCGTGCTCTTGGGAATCCCCGTCGCGGAGGAGAGCTCGGTCAGCGCGATCGGTTGCTCTGACTCGAGCACGCGCAGCAGCAGATCGGCGCTGCGGTCAACCGCGGCGGTGCCGTGGGTCGGGAGCGTGGTGCCGCTGGCGGCGGGGTCCGGTGAACTAGCTTGGAACTCTTGTTCCACGGCGGTTATATTACGGCCGCGCAGCGCTTCGTCAAGCCCGATTCCCAGGAGGCAGTCCGTGTTCGTCAACGCCATGCCGCGGTACGAGATCCTCAGCGAAGAGGCGATGGCGACCCTCGACCGGGGGTGGCGGCGGATCGTCGCCGAGCTCGGGATCGAGTTCCTGCTGCCCGAGGCCGTCGAGCTGCTGCGCGACGCGGGTCAGATCGTCGAGGACGAGAACCGCGTCCGCTTCGATCCCGAGTTCATCCTCGAGCAGGTGGCGAAGGCGCCGAAGGAGTTCGAGCTGCAGGCGCGCAACCCGGAGATGAGCGCCCACATCGGCGGCGACCACATGGTCTTCGCCCCCGTCTACGGCTGCCCGTTCATCCGCGAGGGCGATGTCCGCCGCGACGCGAAGATGGCCGACTTCGAGAACCTGGTCATGCTCGCGCAGGCGTTCGGAGAGCTCGACTCGCCCGGCGGCACGATCTGCGAGCCCGAGGACCGGCCGCTTGACTCGCGCCATCTGGACATGGTGTTCGCGCTGCAAACGCTGTCGGACAAGCCGTATATGGGATCCGTGACTTCGGGGCCGAACGCCGCCGACACGATTCGCATGGGCGAAATCCTGTTCGGCGGGCGCGAGGCGATCGAGCGGGCGCCGGTATCGATCTCGCTGATCAACGTCAACTCGCCCCTGCGCTATGACGACCGGATGCTGGGGGCGATGTTCGAATACGTGCGCGCGAACCAGGCGGTCGTGATCACGCCGTTCCTGCTGATGGGCGCGATGTCGCCGGTATCGCTCCCGGCCACGCTGGTTCAGCAGATCGCCGAGGCGCTGGCCGGCATCGCGCTGGCCCAGCTGATCCGCCCCGGCGCCCCGGTCGTGTTCGGCTCGTTTCTGTCCAACACCGACATGCAGTCGGGCTCACCTTCGTTCGGCACCCCCGAGTCCGGTATCGGCGTCCTCTGCACCGGCCAGATCGCCCGCCGGTTCGGGCTGCCATGGCGCGGCGGCGGGGGGCTCAACGCCTCGCAGACGGTCGATGCTCAGGCCGCGTACGAGTCGCTGATGACGTTGCTGCCGACGTTCCTGGCCGGGACGAACTTCGTGATGCACTCGGCGGGCTGGCTCGAAGGCGGGCTGGTCTCGTGCTATGAGAAGTTCATCGTCGACGTCGAGCTGCTGCGCGAGCTGCGCCACGAGTTCACGCCGCTCGAGATCGACGAGGCGTCACTCGCGTTCGACGCCCATGTCGAGGTCGGAGCCGGCGGTCACTTCCTCGGCGCCGCGCACACGCTCGAGCGCTTTCGCGAGTGCTTCTATCGCCCGCTGCTGTCCTCGACCGAGAATTTCGATCGCTGGAGCAAGCGCGGCGCCCGCGACACGACCGCGCGCGCGGGCGAGATCTGGCGCTCGACGCTAGAGGCCTACGAGCAGCCGCCGCTCGACGAGGCGATCCGCGCCGAACTTCAGGAGTTCGTCGTCCGCCGGCGGGCCGAGCTTGGCGATTAGGCGGTTGACCGCGCGGCCTCGCGTCCCGGATGGATCAACGATCTGAGCTCGCAAACGGGCTTGGCCAGGCGATTTCGGACTGTTAGAATCGCTAATCGATGACTCATATATCAGCCGTGTGCGCCGCGTTCCAGACCGGCGGGCACGGATGACGACGCAGGCGTCGCCGACCGCGGAGCAGTCCGCGCGGGGATCGCAGCAGTCGTCACCGGGCGCGCCGGCGAGGCCCTCGAAACGGCCCGCGCGTGCGCGCGAGCTCCTCGCCGACCGGGCGTACGTCGAGCTCCGCGATCGGATCGTGTCGCTGCAGATTCCGCCCGGCGCGCCGATCGACGAGGACAGCCTCGGCTCGGAGCTTCAGATGGGACGCACGCCGGTGCGGGAGGCGATCAAGCGGCTCGCACTCGAGAATCTGGTGACGATCTTCCCGCGGCGAGGGACGTTCGCGTCGGAGATCAACATCACCGATCTGGCCCACATCTCCGATGTACGTGCCCAGCTCGAGGGGCACGCGGCGTACCGTGCGGCCGAGCGAATCACCGACGTCCAGCGCGTCGAGCTGCGGGCGCTGCTGGACGAGCTCGAGCTCGGCGGCGGTGGGCCCGACGACCTGCCGGGACTGATGGGCCTCGATGCGCGCGTCCATCGCTTCATCTATCGCTGCGCCGGCAACCCGTTCATGGAGGAGACGCTGGCGCGCTATCTCAACCTGTCGCTGCGGATCTGGCACCTGGTGCTCGACCGGCTGCCGCACCTGTCCGCAAACGTGCACGAGCACGACGAGGTGCTGCGTGCGATCGACCAGCGGGACGCCGCCGGGGCGAGGGACAAGCTCGCCGAACACATAGCCACGTTTGAGCGCGAGATTCGCGCAGTGCTCTGAGAGGGAGTGACGAATGGCATACGACACGATCATCGTTGGCGGTGGCTCGGCCGGGTGTGTGCTGGCCAACCGCCTGACCGAGGACGAGGGGCATCGCGTGCTGGTGCTCGAGGCCGGGCGGATGGACTACTCGTGGGACGTTTACATCCACATGCCGGCGGCGCTCTCGTTCCCGATCGGGAACAGGCTGTATGACTGGAAGTACGAGTCCGAGCCCGAGCTGCAGATGAACGGCCGCCGCGTGTACCACGCCCGCGGCAAGGTGCTCGGCGGTTCCTCGAGCATCAACGGGATGATCTTCCAGCGGGGCAACCCACTCGACATGGAACGGTGGGGCGCCGACGAGGGGATGGACACCTGGGACTACGCGCACACGCTGCCGTACTTCAAGAAGATGGAGACGTGCCTGGCCGGCGCCGACACCTGGCGCGGCGGCCTGGGGCCGCTCAAGCTCGAGCGCGGACCGGCCACGAGCCCGCTGTTCCTGGCGTTCTTCGAGGCGGTTCAACAGGCCGGCTACGAGCTCACCCAGGACGTCAACGGCTACCGCCAGGAGGGGTTTGCGGCGTTCGACCGCACGATCTACCGAGGTCACCGGCTGAGCGCCGCCCGCGCCTACCTGCACCCGGTCAAAGACCGCAAGAACCTCGAGGTCCGCTGCGGCGTGATGGTCAACCGGGTCCTGTTCGAGAACGGGCGAGCGACCGGCGTCGAGGTCACCCGGCGCCGCAGGACCGAGCGGATCAGCGCCGGCCAGGTGATCCTGTGCGGCGGCGCGATCAACTCGCCGCAGCTGCTGCAACTGTCGGGCGTCGGCAACGCGGGCGAGCTCGAGGCGGTCGGCGTGCAACCGATCCACGATCTGCCGGGCGTCGGCGAGAACCTCCAGGATCACCTCGAGGTCTACGTCCAGTACGCCTCCAAGCAGCCGGTGTCGGTGGCCCCGGCGATGAAGTACCGCAACCGCCCGCTGGTCGGCGCGAAGTGGCTCCTGTTCCGCAGCGGCCCCGGCGCGACCAACCACTTCGAGGCCGGCGGGTTCGTACGCAGCAACGAGGACGTCGCGTACCCGAACCTGATGTTCCACTTCCTGCCGATCGCGATCCGCTACGACGGCTCGGCGCCGCAGGGACACGGCTACCAGGTCCACGTCGGCCCGATGTACTCCGACGCGCGCGGCTCGGTCAAGATCGTCAGCAACGACCCGCTCCGCCACCCGGCGCTGCGCTTCAACTACCTGACAACCGACCAGGACCGGCGCGAGTGGCCGGAGGCGATCCGCTGCGCGCGCAAGCTCCTGACGCAGGCGGCGTTCGAGCAGTACAACGCGGGCGAGCTGTCGCCTGGTTCCTCGGTCCAGACCGACGAGGAGATCATGGCGTGGGTAGCGCGCGACGCCGAGACCGCGCTGCACCCGTCGTGCACGTGCAAGATGGGCGCCGGTCCGGAGGCCGTGCTCGATCCGACCACGATGAAGATCCACGGGCTCGAGGGCATCCGCGTTGTCGATGCGTCGTCGATGCCGTACGTGACCAACGGCAACATCTACGCGCCGACGATCATGCTCGCGGAGAAGGCCGCTGACCTGATCAGGGGCAACACTCCGCTGCAACCACAGCCCGCTCCCTTCTACCGGCACGAGCGGACTGTCGCCGCGCACTGACGCAGCCCGGGCGGGGGAGGAATTTCCCCGGTCGGAGGCCTCGTTGACACAGTTAGACAACTGATATATAACAGCCCCATCAGGTACCGGTCATTCACACAAACTGGGCGCGGACCGGTCCACGACCTATCGTTCGACCCGCCCCTGCGCGGACCGGGAGAGTGATTGATGGCAACGGTAGAGGGATCGCCGAAGAGCGACGTAGCTACTGACTCGCACGAACTCGCTGGGTTCGGCTACAAGCAGGAACTCGACCGGTCGCTGGGGAGCTTCTCCTCGTTCGCCGCGGGCTTCAGCTACATCTCGATCCTGACCGGCGTCACGGCGCTGTTCGGGTTCGGCTATCTGAACGCCGGCCCGGGTGTGTGGTGGACGTGGCCGGTTGTCGTCGGCGGACAGATCCTCGTCGCCCTGTGCTTCATGGAGATGGCGGCCCAGTATCCGATCGCCGGATCCGTCTACCAGTGGTCCAAGCAGATCTCGAGTGGTTACACGTCCTGGATGACCGGCTGGATCTACATCGTCGGGGCGATCGTGACGATCGCGGCGGTGGCGGTCGACTGGCAGGTCGTCCTGCCCCAGATCACGACGAAGCTGCAGTTCTTCGGCGGCGCCGCTGACGCCGGGTCCTACCTGACCAAGGCCGGTGCTCAGAACGCGCTGCTGCTCGGCGGCATCCTCGTGATCCTGACGACGATCATCAACATGCTCGGCGTCAAGCTGATGTCGCGGATCAACAACGTCGGCGTCATATGCGAGCTGGTCGGCTCGACGATCCTCGTCATCCTGCTGCTGTTCAACGCCCACCACGGGCCGCAGATCATCGTCCACTCCTACGGCTTCGGCGCCGGCCATTCGTGGGGATACTTCGGCGCGCTGCTGATCGGCGGCCTGCTGAGCGCCTACGTGATGTACGGGTTCGACACCGCTGGCACGCTCGCGGAGGAGACCAACAACCCACGCAAGCACGCGCCGCCGTCGATCATCCGCGCGATCGCCGCGGCCGCCGTGATCGGCGGGCTCGTGATCCTGTTCGCGTCGATGGCCAACAAGCACATCCTCGACAAGAACGTCGGCCTGCTCGGCCTTCCCTACATCATGAAGCAGGCATTCGGCAACACGCTCGGGAACATCTTTCTGGCCGACTGCGCGATCGCGATCTTCGTCTGCTGCCTGGCCGTGCAGACGGCGACGATCCGGATGCTGTTCTCGATGGCGCGCGACAACCGACTGCCGGCCGGCTCAGCGGTCGCGCGCGTGTCGGGTAGGCGCAAGGTCCCGGTCGTACCCGCGCTCGTGACCGGCGTCCTGGCGCTGGCGCTGATGGCGATCAACGTCGGCAACCAGAGCGCGTTCCTGGTCCTCACCTCGCTGGCGATCATCATGTTCTACATCGCCTACCTCGGCGTGACGGCGCCGATGCTGGTCCGCCGACTGCGCGGCGACTGGCCGAGGCCCGATCACGGTGCGTTCTTCTCGCTCGGACGCTGGGGGCTGCCGGTCAACATCCTCGCGGTGATCTACGGCGCCCTGGTGATGGTCAACATCGCATGGCCGCGCAACGCGATCTACAACGCGCTCGGAACGCCGCACTGGTACTGGCAGTACTCGCCGCTCCTGTTCATCGGCGGGGTGATCATCATCGGGACGATCTACTACTTCACCGTTCAGGTGAAGAAGTCGCCCGACGTTCTGGCCGAGCATCGGGCTGACATCCCGGAACCACCGATTCCGGCTCCGTTGGGAGATGCCGCGCCTTGATCGAGCCGGACCAGCGCCGACACGACCCGGTGCCCGCGCCGAGAACACGGTGACGCAGGCGGCGGCGCCGCCCGAGGCGGCCCGCTTCCTGCGCCAGCACCCGCCGTTCGACGGGCTGTCCCCGGCCGCGCTCGGCGCGCTGTGCGGCTCGCTCGAGGTCGAGTCTCACCGTGCCGGGGAGACGATCTTCTCGCAGGGCTCAGAACCGGTGCACCATCTGCGCGTGATCCGCGGCGGCGCGGTCGAGATCATCCACGACGGCCGCGTGCTCGACCTGCTCGGCGAGGGCGAGCTGTTCGGACACGCCTCGATGCTGTCGGGTCTGCCCCCCGGCTTCGAGGCGCGAGCGGCCGACAACACCGTTTGCTACCGCCTCGATGCCGAGGCTGCGCAGGGACTGCTGGCCGCGCCCGCGGCGATACGGTTCGTGGCCCGGTCGTTGCTCGAGACTCCGTTTGCCACGCGCGACGCCGAACCCGTACGCGAGCCCTCGGAGCTGCCGGTCGGGGGGCTGTTGCGCAAGAACCTCGTTGTCTGCGCGCCCGACACCACGATCCGTGCGGCGGCCGAAATGATGACTGAGGCGTCGGCCGACTCGGTCGTGATCGCGGCGGACGACGGCAAGCTCGGGATCGTCACCGATCGCGACCTGCGCACGCGGATGGTCGCCTCGGGACGCTCGGGCGAGGACCCGGTGTCGGATGTGATGTCGTTCCCCGCCTACACCTGCGATCCCGAACGCCTTGCCGGCGAGCTGCTGCTCGAGATGCTCGATCGAGGCTTTCGCCACTTCCCGGTGGTCTCGCCTCGAGGCGAGGTCCTGGGCGTGATCGCGGCCGGTGACCTGATCGCCGCCGAGACCCGGTCACCGTTCTTTCTGCGCCAGCGGATCGCGAGGGCCAAGAGCGTCGACGACCTGGTGGCGGCGGCGGCGGAGCTGCGGCCGACCGTGGTCGCCCTGCACGACGTGCGTGGGGCGGCGCTCAACATCATGGCGATCTACGCCGTCGTCGTCGACGCACTCACGCGCCGTCTGCTCGAACTGGCTGTGGCCGACATGGGACATCCGCCTGCAGCGTTCGCGTGGCTTGCGCTCGGCAGCCAAGCCCGCCGCGAGACAGCTCCCAGCTCAGACATCGACACCGCAATCGTGTGGTTCGGCGATGTCCCCGAGGAGGAGACCCGCGTGTGGTTGCAGCAGCTCGGGGAGACGGTGGTCGCCGGGCTCGAGCGCTGCGGATTTCGCGACGACAGCCACGGAGCGTCGGCACGCAACCGCCTGTTCGTGCGCTCGTTGGAATCGTGGCGGCATGCCGCCCGCAGCTGGATCGCCGACCCGACCCAGGAGCAGGCGCTGATCCTGGCCTCGGTGTTGGTCGACAGCCGCCCCGTTTGGGGCATCCGCACGGGAAGCCCGGTCTCCGATACGTTCAGGCTGGCGCCCGAGAACCCCGACATGCTGCGGCTACTGGCGCGCTTTGCCCTCTCGCACCGGCCACCCACGGGTTTCCTGCGCGGGCTCGTGGTCGAGCACTCGGGCGAGCACCGCGGGCGTCTGGATCTCAAGAACGGTGGGATCATCCCGATCGCCGACCTGGCCCGCTGGGCGGGCATGGCCGCCGGCGTCACGAGCGCGTCGACGGTCGCGCGGTTGCGCGCGGCGGGGGAGGCGGGCACGCTCCCGGCCACCGATGCCCACACGCTCGAGGAGGCGTTCGCGCTGATCAGCTCGCTGCGCCTCGAGCATCAGATCGGCCAGCTGCGCCGCGGGGAGGAGCCCGACAACCACGTCGACCCGGCCCAGCTGAGCGCGCTGACCCGCACGTACCTCAGAGAATCCTTCCGTGCGGTAGCTTCGATTCAGCGGCGGATCGCTGCTGAGCTGAAGATGGGAGCTACGAACTGATGACCGGCGACTGGCGCGATTTCCGCCCGGCGATCTGGTGCGCGATGCTCGGGATCGCGGTGATGATCGTCGCCCGTCCCGCCTACATCGGCGCCGTCTTCCTCGGGGCCGCGATCGGACTTGCGATCCGGATCGAGCAGCGGCGCAGACGGGCCGCGGCGGCGGCCCTCAGCGCCAAGCCGCGGAGCGGGCGCGGACGCGGGCGCAACAAGTAGATGGAACGGGCGCTGGACGCCGGCCGCGGCGAGATCGCGCGGTTCCTGGCTCAGCGGGCGCCGTTCGACACGCTCGCGCCCGAGGAGCTCGGCGAGGTCGTCGCCGGGACCGAGGTCGAGTTCCATCTCGCCGGCAGCCCGATCCTGACCGAGGATGGCGGCCCGGTCACGTTCCTTCGGGTGATCCACAGCGGCGCCGTCGACATCACGCACGCCGGCAAGCTGCTCGACATGCTCGGGCCGGGCGACACGTTCGGCCACGCCGCGATGCTGTCGGGGCTGCCGCCGGGCTTCGAGGCGCGCGCCTCCGAGGACACGCTCTGCTATCGCCTCCCGGTCGCCGTCGCGCGTCCGCTGCTCGACCAGGCGCGCACCCGCGAGCTCGACGTCGGGCTGCCCGAGCCCGGACACCTGGCCGTCGCCCGGCTGATCCGGGCGCCGACGCTGCAGTGCGACCCGAACACGCCCGTCAGCGAGATGGCGCGACGGATGACCGAGCTGGGAACCGGATCGGCGATCGTCGCGCTCGGGAGCGGTCGCTTCGGAATCGTCACCGATCGCGACGTCAGGACCAGGATCGTCGCCGCGGGCCTGCCGCTGACGGCCCCGGTCTCGGAGGTGATGACGACGCCCGTGTTCACGGTCACGCCGGACCGGCTCGGGGGCGAGGTCCTGTTCGAGATGCTCGAGCGGGGGATCCGGCACGTCCCGATTGTCGACGAGCGGGGCGGGCTGATCGGCGTGGTCGAGGACGCCGACCTGTTCGCCGTGCAGCCGCGATCGTGGTTCGGCGCGCGCCGCGGGATCGCCCGTGCGCAGTCGGTCGACGAGCTTGCGACGGTCTCGGCGCGGGTTCCCGAGCTGATCTACGAGCTGCATTCCTCGAATCTCCGTGCGAGCGAGGTCGCGCGCGTCCTGTCGGCGCTCGTCGACTCGCTGACGGTGCGGGTGCTCGAGCTGTGCGCTCCCGCGGCCGAGCTGCCGAGCGACGGCGTCGTCTGGGTGGCGCTCGGCAGCCAGGCTCGCCGCGAGATGACGCCGGCGTCGATCGCGACCGGGGCGATCGTGGCCAGCGACACGCTGCCGGCGGGGTGGACCGACTCGATCAGCGAGACGCTGGCGCGGTGCGGGCTGCACGAGACCGTGACCGCGCAGACGCCGGCGGGTTGGATCGCCGGCGACTACGAGCAGGAGCAGGTGCTGACCGTGCTGGTCGAGCGGCGGGCGCTGTGGGGAACGCCGCGCGAGCCGCTGCCGGTGCTCGAGGGACGCCAGCGCGAGCGCGTGCTCGAATCGCTCGCACGCCGCGCGCTCACCTACCGCCCGCCGACCGGGTTCGACGCCGAGGCGGTGCTCGAATCGGATGGGACCCGAGGCGAGCTGCTCGACATCCGTCGCGCCGCCGTGATCCCGATCGTCGAGCTCGCCCGCTGGGCCGGGGCCGCCGCCGGGCTGACCGAGGGCTCGACGCCCGAGCGTCTCGAGGCCGGGGCTCAGGCGGGCGTGCTCAGCGAAGCCGATGCGAGGACGCTGACCGACGCGTTCGAGCTCGCGCTCGAGCTGCGCATCGCCCACCACATGCAACAGGCCGCGTCGGGCGCGGCACCGGACGATCGAATCGAGCCGGCCGCGATCAGCCCGCTGATGCGCGACCACCTCCGCGACGTGTTCCGCGCCGTCACCGGGGTGCAGCGGGGCCTGCAGCGGTGAGGCTGTTCGGCTCGCCGAGGGGCGAGGCGGCGCGCTTCGCGCAGACTCCTCGGCCGGCCGGCGCGAGCGGCTGGCGCGAGGCCAAGTGGTGCGCCGTGGACCTCGAGCTGACCGGCCTGAACCCGCGCCGCGACCACATCATCGCGATCGGCGCCGTCCCGATCGAGGACGGGCGCGCGCTTCTGGGCGAGAGCGCCTACACGCTCGTGCGCAGCACCCGGCGCTCCGAGCTCGGGGCGATCCTCGTTCACAAGCTCCGGGTCGCCGATCTCGCGCATGCCCCCCGTATCGGCGAGGCGACGGATGTCATCCTCGAGCTGCTGGCCGGGCGCGTGCCCGTGTTCCACACGGCCGCGGTCGAGCGCGCGTTCCTGTCGCGACTGTTCTCACGGCGACGCGTGCAGCTGCCGGATGCGGCCGACACCGAGGTGCTGGGCCGCCGATGGATCCGCGAGCGCGGTGGGGAGACTCCGTCGTTCCTGCCGCTGGCGACGCTGTGCCGCGTGCTCGGCGTCCCCGCCGAGGTGCCCCATCACGCGCTCGGCGACGCGCTGACGACGGCACAGGCGTTCGTCGCGCTCGCGACTCACCTCGACGCGGCGCAGCCGCAGACGGTCGACTCGCTGCTCGACGTCGAGCTGTGGCCCGGCGTCCGGCGGCTGGGGTGAGCGCTCAGAACAGCTGCAGGTAGCGGTCGAGCTCCCACTGGGTGATCTGCTCGTGAGCCGCCTGCCACTCGGCGCGCTTGACCTTGATGAAGTAATCGACGTAATCGCCGTCGCGCGTCTTGCCCAGCGCCGCGCGCAGCGTGTCGTTGGCCTCGAGCTCGCGGGTCGCGTCGAGCAGGTTGGCGGGCAGCACGTCGATCCCGGCGGCGGCCCGCTGATCGGCGTCGAGCGTGTACAGGTTGGCCGAGTTCGGGTCGCCCGCGTCGAGCTTGCGCTCGATCCCGTCGAGCCCGGCGGCCAGCATCGCGGTCGCGGCCAGATACGGGTTGCACGAGCCATCGACGGTGCGGTCCTCGATCCGCCCTGCGTCCGGAATCCGCAGCATCTGGGTGCGGTTGTTGTAGCCGTAGCTGATGTAGGCGGGTGCCCAGGTCGCGCCGCTGGTCGGCGCACCGATCACCAGCCGCTTGTAGGAGTTGACGGTCGGCGCGGTCAGCGCGATGTAGGCCTTCGCGTTGGCCTTGAGCCCGGCGATGAACTGGTAGGCGGTTTCGGACAGGCCCAGGCCGCGAGGGTCGTCGGCCGGGTCGCACTCGAACACGTTGCTGCCGTCCTTCCACAGGCTGACGTGGAAGTGGCAGCCGTTGCCGGTCAGGTTCGCGAACGGCTTGGGCATGAACGTCGCGATCAGGCCGCGCTGCTGGGCGAGCGTCTCGACCATGTAGCGAAAGAACACAGCGCGGTCGCAGGTCGTCAGTGCCTCGGCGAACTGGAAGTTCTGCTCGAACTGACCGTTGGCGTCCTCGTGATCGGTCGCATAGTTGTCCCACCCGAGCTTCGTCACCGCATGGGAGACCTGCGAGACGAACTCGAGGTTGCGGGTCAACGCGCGCATGTCGTAACACGGGAGCTCGAGCGTGTCACGGTCATCTGCGATCTCGATCCCGCCGTCGGCGTTCCGGCGCAGCAAGAAGTACTCGAGCTCGGCGCCGATCTTCAACTCGTAGCCGAGCGACGCGGCGCGGTGCAGCGCGTGGCGCAGGATCGTGCGCGGGCAGAACGGCCACTCTTGGCCCTCAACCGTGACGTCACAGGCGAATCGCGCGACATTCGGCTGCCACGGAAGGATCGTCAGCGTGCGCGGGTCGGGCATCGCGATCATGTCGGGGTCGTGCGGGCCCTGGCCGATGTCGCCGGCGGCGAACCCGGCGAACCCGGCGCCATCGGTCAGCAGGTCGTCGAGATGGTGGGCCGGCACGAGCTTGGCGCTTGGCTTGCCGTGCATGTCGACGAACTGGGCGAACAGGAACTCGATGCCGCTGTCCTTCACGATCCGCCGGGCATCGTCGGCGTTCTGGGGGGGCGTGGTCATATACCTACGTATATCCGTGCTGTGGGTGGTCGGGCAATGGCTGGGAACACCCGTAAGCGACGGCTAGCATGTTCGAGTCGCACATAGGAGGTGGATCGGACGGTGTCGGTCAACGCCGAGGAGCTCGGCGAGATCAATTTTGAGGTTCGCGGGCTCCGCGAGGAGAACCGGACGCTGTACGGCGTCATCAAGCTGGTTTCGTCATCACTCGAGGTGATGCCGATGCTCCAGGGCGTGATCGACCTCGCGACCGAGGCGACCGGCTGCCACGCGTGCTTCATCTATCTGCTGGAGGACGGTGCGCTGACGATCCGTGCCGCCTCGCCGGTGTTCGCCGATGCGGTCGGCAACGTCCAGCTCGCGCTCGGCGAGGGGCTGACCGGCTGGGTCGCGCGCCACCGCGCGCCGGCGTTCATCCGCGACCGAGCGATGGACGACCCTCGGATGAAGTACGTCTCCCAGCTCCAGGAGGAGCGGTTCCAGTCGATGGTTGCGGTCCCGATCCTGTCGCGTTCGAACCGGACGATCGGCGTGATCGTGCTCCACACCGAGGCGCCGCACGAGTTCACCGAGGACACGCTGAAGCTGCTCGTCCACATCGCTTCGCTGGTCAGCGGCGCGATCGAGAACGCCCAGCTCTATGACCAGCAGCGCCGCCGTGTCGACGCGCTGACCGGGCTCTCGGGTCTCGCACAAGAGGTCGCCGCCGCGAGCGACGCCGACCAGCTCGCGCCGGCGGTGACCCGCGGGATCCGACGGCTGCTCGGCGCCCAGGTCTGCCAGCTCTACCGGCTCGAGGCAGACGGTGCCGGCCTGCAGATGCTCGCCTCCTCGCCGGAGAGCGCGGCAGCGCTGCAGACGCACTCGGCCGCGAGCCTGCTGCTCGATGCGCTCGACGACCAGGGCACGCGGCCGACAGTCAGGACCGTGTGGCCCGAGCTCGACGTCGGAGAGTTGGTGGTGACGCCACTGTCGGCCGGCGGCGAGCGGGTCGGGCTGCTGTGCGCCGGATCGCGCCAGGGACGCGCCTTCAGCGAGGAGGACACCGAGATCGTCCGCGCGGTCGCCCACCTGACGGCGGTCGCGATCAAGCGTGCTGAGCTGATCGAGGGGCTGACCAACGCGAACATCGTCAAGGATCTGTTCGAAGCGCTGGCGGCGGGGGCGACCGCGTTCGCGGCGACCAAGGCGGCCGAGGTCCGCTGCGATCTGAGCGCGCCGTATGTGATCGTGTGCGCCGAGCCGGTCGGCGGATTCGAGCAGGGGTCAGGTGAGTGGCGCGCGGCGGCGGAGCTGCTCGGCAGCGAGCTCGGCGGCCTCTCAAAGCGCGCCGCGATCGAGGCCGGGCCCGGCCCGGTGCGTGCGCTGCTGACTGTCGGCGGCGGCCCCGGGGGCACCGAATCGCTGCTGAGCGCCTGCCGCGAGCTCGGCCGCAACTGCGGCGCGGCGATCGGGTTGAGCGAGACCTGCCAGGGTCCCGCCGATGCCGGCCGCGCGTACCGCGAGGCGCTCGACGCCGCGACGATCGGTCGCGCGCTCCTGGCCGAGGGCGGGGCGATCGCCTATTCGCAGCTCGGCGCGTATCGCTACCTGGTGCAGATCGAGCCGCAGGATGCCCCCCGAGACCGGATGCGCGCGGCCGTCGACCTGCTGATCGCCTACGACAACAAGCGGCGCACGGCGCTGCTCGACACGCTCGAGCGCTACCTGGCCGAGCGCCGCAGCGTGATCGAGAGCGCCCGCGTGCTTTTCATCCACCCGAACACGCTGCGCCAGCGCCTCGGCCGGATCGAGGAGCTGACCGGGCTCGACCTCGACAAGGACGACCTGCTGTCGCTCGAGCTCGCGATCAAGCTGGCCCGTCTCCATGGTCGCCCCGGATCGGCCGGCCCCGGCGGCGGAGGGATCTAGGTCGGTCGGTCGTCGGAGTCAGGCTCCTGCACCACCAGGTGCACGGGGATCCGGGCCTTGCGTCGAACCCGTTGGGGCTCCTGGGACCACAGCATGTCGCCGACCAGGCGGTTGCGGTCGGGGTCGGCGCCCATCACGATCGCGTCGCAGTGCTGGAGCTTGGCTTCGTCGCAGATCCGCTTGGTCGACTTGCGCGTCCCGAGCACGTGGCCGTCGGCCTTGAGCCCGAGCGCTCGCAGCCGCTTGACCGCCGTGGCGACGAGCTCGCGCTGCTGCTTCCATTCGGCCTTGGTCGGCAGGAGCCCCGGGTTCGGAAGGCCGAACGAGACGCCGTGGACGCGAGCGATCGAGAACACGTGCACGCTCGCCTCGGCCGGCCGCGCGAGCTCGGCGACGCGCTCGATCGCCGCGTCGCTGAACGGGCGTCCCTCCGAGGCGAGCAGGATGCGTTCGTAGTCGTCGGTCGTGGTCTCCGGATGATCGCGCATCCAGGCGGCGCTGCTCACGGACTGGCGCCCGCCGCTGTCGTCTCCACCGGCACCTCGCGCGCCTCGACGCGCTTGTCCTCGATGTACTTGCGGTACCAGTAGAACAGCAGGTAGGAGAGCAGCACCGCGATCCCGATGAAGTAGTACGGGAGCGTCTTACGACCTGCCGCGTTGCACGTGCAGGCGGCGTATGTCGGCCCGCCATAGAAGTAGATGACCGCGTACAGCGCCGCCATCGCCAGCGCGACGTACTTCATCCACTCGGGCAGCCTGAACGGCCGCCGCAGGTTCGGCCGGTGCTTGCGCAGCAGGTAGTAGCCGATCAGCACGGGGATGAACGAGGCCAGGTAGCCGACGTTCGAGAACGTGTAGATCTCGACGGCGCCTCCCATGAACACGACCGCGATCGAACAGGCGACGTTGAACCACATCGCGCGGTTCGGGACGCCGTGCTTGTTGGTGTGCTGGAAGAACCGCGGGAACTGCCCGTCGGTCGACATCTGGTGAAGCGATCTCGCCGTACCGGTGATCGCGTTCAGCGCCGACAGGATCAATGCCACGATCAGCATTCCGGCGATCAGCCAGTTGAGTAGGCTCGAGCCCGCGCCGGTGCCGAACACCTTCGAGCTGAAGGACACGAAGATCGTCTTCGGGTCGACCAGCGACGCATTACCGAGCGCCGTGGTGCCGATCACGATGATGAACGCGATCGGGATCATCGTGTAGATGAACAGCCCGTAGGCGCCCTCGAGGTTCATCGCGATCTTCGCGTCGCGATCGGGGTCGCGGGTCTCGCCGATGTAGCAGGCGGCGGCTTCCATCGCGATCACATTCCACGTCAGCAGGAACGAGAACGCGAGATACAGGGTCAGCCACCCGTGGCCGTACTGGGCGGTGAAGAAGCCGGTGCCGTCGGTGTGATGGAAGTGGAACAGCTGCGAGAAGTCGACCGCTGAGGGGTTGAAGATCCATGAGATCGCGAGGAACGTCAGCGGGATCATCGAGAGGAACGCGAGTGTCGTCGCGAACGCGGTGCCGAACCGCAGGCCACGGACCGACGGGATCGCGAGCAGCAGGATCCCGACGATCGAGATTCCCAGCGTCCACCACGCGATCGGCGTGTGAATCGGGGTGAATCCGGCGGTCGAGAGCCCGAACCGGTCGACGATGTAGAACGACGCCAGGATCATGTTCAGCGGCGCCACGGGGAACCAGCCGAGCCAGTACGCCCACGCCGTGAAGCCGTTGATGTGCTCGGCCAGCCGGGGCCAGCGATCCTTGTACGCGGGATACGCGTACGACGGTGAGCCTCCGGCCCGGTCGGGCATCATCGCCGACAGCTCGGCCAGGAACAGGCAGAGGATGTAACCCGTGATCGTGATGATGACGATCACGGGAATCGACGCAGCCCCCAACTCGGTGACCATCACCGGCGCGATCCCGGTCACCAGGATCGTGCCCGCCAGTCCGATTACGAACGCGCCCCACCAGTTCGTGGTCTTCGGCAACCCGGCAGCTTCATACACGAGCTCGTCGTGTTCCGGCGAGACGTCCGCCATAAACCCTCCAGATCCTCGAATAGGGTGTTGGGGTGGTTAGGCTGACACGTCCCCGGGATACGTCGCCAGAAGTGATCCGAACATAATTGCGCCGCTCGACATGGAGCACTTGGACACATTTCTCAGCCAGCACCCGCCGTTCTCGGCACTGGCTCCGGAAACGCTTCGTGAGGTCGCCGCGGCCGCCGAGCAGCGCACCTACAAGACCGGTGAGGTCGCGCTGGTCGAGGACGGGTTGCCGGCCGCCAGGCTGTGGGTGATCCTGACCGGATCGATGGACATCGTTCACGAGGGCGAGGTGATCCAGGTGCTCGAGCCCGGCGAGTGCTTCGGGCATCCGTCGCTGCTGACGGGGATGGCACCGGCGTTCACGATCCGCGCCCGTGAGTCCTCCGAATGCGCGCTGCTGACGGTCGAGACCGGCCGTGTCGTGTTGGGAACGCCCGCCGGCGCCGCCTATGTCGCCGAGTCGATGCGCGGCCGCCTGACGCGCGCCGGCCACACCGTTCACGGCCTGCTCGACGTCGGCACGACGCCGGTCTCAGCGATCATGCGCCCGGTCACGTTCTGCGAGCCCGGCGAGTCGGTCCGAGAGGTCGCCGCCCGGCTCGACGCCGACCCGGGATCGGCACTGCTCGTCTCGCTCGGGTCAGACGAGCTCGGGGTGATCACCGACGCCGAGATCCGCGCCGCGGTCGCGGCCGGCGAGGACCCGATGGAGGCGCCGGCGCGGGCGGTCGCCCGGACGCCGGTGCCGACCGTCCCAGTCACGCAGCTCGCGGTCGAGGCGACGATTGACATGCTCGCTGCCGGCAGCGAGGTGGTCGCCGTGCTCGACGGGACTCGCGTTTGCGGGTTGTTGTCGGCGGCCGATCTGCTCGGCCTCGACGCGCGCAGCCCGATCGCGCTGCGCCACCGGATCCTGTCCGCGGCCGATGAGGACTCGCTGGTCGCGGCGGTCGGGCAGCTGCCGAGGCTGTTCCTGATGCTCGTCCGCGCCGGCGTTCCGCCCCGCGACCTCGGTCGCGTGCTCAGCCTCCAGCACGACGCGGTCGTCGCGCGGCTGGTCGACTTCTCGATCTGGAGCCATGAGCCGGCGCCCGTCGCGTGGGCGTGGCTCGACCTCGGCAGCGCCGCCCGCCGCGAGTTCACGCTGGCCTCCGATCAGGACAACGCGCTCGCCTACGCCGACCCCGATCCCGGGCAGCAGGCGGCCGTCGATGCGTACTTCGAGCGGCTCGGCACCGACGTCAACAACGGCCTGGCGCGGTGCGGGATCGGCGTCGACAACAACGGCGTGCTCGCCGGCAAGCGCCTGTGGCGGATGTCCAAGAGCGAGTGGATGAGCACCTTCGACGAATGCTTCGAGGAGCCCGACGAGTCGCACCTGATCCGGGCCACGGTGGCGTTCGACTTCCGCCCCGCCGCCGGCGGGCTGGCGATCACGCCGGCGCTGACCGAGCGCATCCGCGCCGCCCGAAAGCACCCAGCGTTCATGCGGCTGATGGCCCGCAGCGCGACGGGGTTCCCGGTCGCGCTCGGTTTCCGCGGGTCGCTGCTGACCGGGCGCGAGGGCGATCCAGAGGGCCGGCTCGACCTGAAGCGCGGAGCGATCATCCCGCTCGTCAACCTGGTCCGCTTCCACGCGTTGTCCAACGGAATCACGATCTCGCCGACGCTCGACCGGATCGAGGCGGCCGCGAGCGTCGGGGCGATCGAGCGACCGCTGGCCGATTCGCTGCGCGAGGCGTTCGAGGTGATCACGCGGCTGCGGTTCGACCACCACGCGGCGCGGATCGCCGCCGGCCAGCCGACCGACAACCTGATCGACCCGGGCGCGCTGACGCCGATCGCGCACACCGACCTGCGCGAGGCGCTCGCAGTCGTGCGCCGGGCCCAGCGCCTGCTCGGTGCCTGGGTGCCGGTGCCGAGGTAGCGATGCCGGGCTGCTCGGCGCTAAGGCCGAGTAAAGAAGTAGCGCCAGACACCACAGTTGCAGCCGAAAGTGTGCTCGCCGACTCCATTTCGGGCGCCGAGCGCACGCTCTAGTGTCCGTCTGATGTGTGGGATAGCAGGTCTCTATCTGAAATCTGAAGCGCTCCAGCCGCAGCTCGGGGCGCTGCTGTCGAGGATGCTCGATCAGCTGTCGTTCCGGGGCCCCGACAGCGCCGGCGTGGCGTTCTATCGCGATCCGGCGCCGCCGGGCTCGACCAAGGTGTCGCTGTACAGCGAGGATCCGGAGCAGGACTGGGACGCGATCGCCGGCTCGATCGCAATCGAGTTCGGGGCCGTGACCGGGCCGCACGTGCGCGCAACCCACGCGACCTTCGTGATCGGCACAGACGCAACCGAGGCGCAGCAGTGGCTGTCGGAGAACTGTCCCGAGCTGCGGGTCATGAGCGCCGGCGGCACGATCGAGATCTTCAAGGAGGCCGGCCCGCCGCCGGAGTTCATCAAGGACTTCGCGCTCGAGCAGATGGACGGGACGCACGCGCTCGGCCACACGCGGATGGCGACCGAGAGCCGCGTCACGACCCAGCACTCGCATCCGTTCTCGACCGGCCTGGACCTGTGCCTGGTGCACAACGGCTCGCTCTCGAACCACAACCGGCTGCGGCGGTCGCTGGCTCGCGAGGGGATCCGCTTCCAGACCGACAACGACAGCGAGGTCGCGGCCGGCTATCTGACCTGGCGGATGCGTGAGGGTGCGTCGCTCGAGCAGGCGCTCGACGGATGCCTCGATGACCTCGACGGCTTCTACACGTTCGCGGTCGGCACCGCCGACGGGTTCGCGGTGCTGCGCGACCCGATCGCGTGCAAGCCGGCGGTCATGGCCGAGAACGACGACTGGGTCGCGATGGCATCCGAGTACCGCGCGATCGCGGTGCTGCCGGGGGCCCTCGACGCCGCCAGCTGGGAGCCCGAGCCGGGGCGGGTGTACAGCTGGAGCCAAGAGCTGGTGGCGTGATGGCCTCGACGGGGGTCAGCCTCGCGACCGTCTCAGTCGATCTCGCGACCGAGACGGTCCGCTCGCTCAACCAGCGCCTGCACGAGGCCGCTGAGCCTCAGCGCGTGACCGTGCGGGGCCCAGGCGGCAAGCACAGCATCGCGGTCGGCTGCACGCTCGCGCACGAGCTCGAGATCGATGGCCACGTCGGCTACTACTGCGCTGGCATGAACCAGCAGGCGACCGTTCGCGTGCTCGGCAACTGTGGCGTTGGCGTCGCCGAGAACATGATGTCCGGCACGGTGATCGTGCAGGGCAGCGCCTCGCAGTCGGCGGGCGCGACGGCGCGCGGCGGGCTGCTGGTGATCAACGGAGATGCCTCGGCACGGTGCGGGATCTCGCTCAAGGGCGCCGACATCGTCGTGCGCGGCTCGGTCGGTCACATGAGCGCCTTCATGGCCCAGCGTGGCAGCCTGATCGTGTGCGGCGACGCGGGCGACGCGCTCGGCGACTCGCTGTACGAGGCGCGGCTGTTCGTGCGTGGACGGGTCGCCGGGCTCGGCGCCGACTGCATCGAGAAGGAGATGCGCCCCGAGCACCTGGCCCATCTCTCCGAGTTGCTCGCGCGCGCCGGGGTCGAGGATGTCGATCCGAGTGCCTTCCGCCGCTACGGATCGGCGCGCCGGCTATACAACTTCCACGTTGACAACCTCGGGAGCTACTGATGAGCGGCGCCGCCAACGGCTGGCAACCCGGACTCCGCGAGTCCGCGACGTTCGACCGCAATGTGATCGCTGAGATCCAGCGCGCCGCGCGGGAGGGCATGTACTCGATCAAGGGCTTCGGCGCCAAGCGCCGCGTCCCGCATTTCGACGACCTGCTGTTCCTCGGCGCCAGCGTCTCGCGCTACCCGCTCGAGGGCTACCGCGAGAAGTGCGCCACCGACGTCACGATCGGGACCCGCTTCGCGCGCGAGCCGATCCAGCTCGAGATCCCGATCACGATCGCCGGCATGAGCTTCGGCGCTCTGTCGGGCCCGGCCAAGGAGGCGCTCGGCCGCGGCGCGACCGAGGTCGGCACCTCGACCACGACGGGCGATGGCGGGATGACGCCCGAGGAGCGCGAGCACTCGCGCACGCTCGTCTACCAGCTACTGCCCTCGCGCTACGGCATGAACCCCGACGACCTGCGACGCGCGGACGCGATCGAGGTCGTCATCGGCCAGGGCGCCAAGCCCGGCGGCGGTGGCATGCTGCTCGGCCACAAGATCTCCGATCGCGTCGCCGAGATGCGCGACCTGCCGAAGGGGATCGACCAGCGCAGCGCCTGCCGGCATCCCGACTGGACCGGCCCCGACGATCTCGAGATCAAGATCGAGGAGCTCCGCGAGATCACCGACTGGCGGATCCCGATCTACGCCAAGATCGGCGCCAGCCGCACCTACTACGACGTCGCGCTCGCGGTCAAGGCCGGCGCCGACGCGATCGTGCTCGACGGGATGCAGGGCGGCACTGCCGCGACCCAGGAGGTGTTCATCGAGCACGTTGGGATCCCGATCCTGGCGGCGATCCCGCAGGCGGTCGAGTCGTTGATGGAGCTCGACATGCACCGCCAGGTGCAGCTGATCGTCTCGGGCGGGATCCGGACCGGGGCCGACGTCGCCAAGGCGCTCGCGCTCGGGGCCGATGCCGTCTCGATCGGCGTCGCGGCACTGATCGCGCTCGGCGACAACGCGCCCGAGCACGACGCCGGCTACCGGGCGATCGGCTCGGCCGCCGGTTACTACGACGACTACCAGGCGGGCCGGGACCCGGCTGGGATCTCGACCCAGGAGCCGGAGCTCGCCGCTCATCTCGACCCGGTCGAGGGCGGCCGGCGGCTGGCCAACTACCTGCGGACGCTGACGCTCGAGGCGCAGACGCTGGCGCGGGCGTGCGGCAAGTCCCACCTGCACAACCTCGAGCCCGAGGACCTCGTCGCGCTGACGATCGAGGCGGCGGCGATGGCGCGCGTGCCGCTCGCCGGGACGTCCTGGGTACCGGGGGTGTCCGGCAGCACGTAGCTGCCCCGACGCGGTTGCGGGTCGGCCCTACCCGCCGCCGCGCGCCGCCAAGCGTCGCACATTTGTGTTCACGATGGATACGGATGTGCGACACGCTCCGGGGCCACGCGCGGCGCGCTGGCCGACTCGCGGCCTACGCGCCGTGGCGCGCGGCCGCCGTCGGCTCGAGCACCTCGTCGAGCCAAGCCGCGAACATCCGCCGCGACAGGGCACGCATCTCGTGCTCGCGGGCGTGGACCTGGTCGATCAGCCACGGCAGCGCGTCGGGGCCGAGCTGCCGCTGCAGCGCATCCGCGTACGCGGGCACCTCGGCCCACTCTGTCGCCAGCGACGAGGACACCTCGAGATGGAACTGGAGCGCGTAGGCACGCCCGAACACGAACGCCTGCTGCGCGTACGCGGTCGAGTGGGCCAGGTGCCTGGCCCCGTCGGGCAGGTCGTAGGTGTCGCTGTGCCACTGAAGCGCGGGGAACTCGTCGGGGAGCGTCGCGAACACAGGGTCCGTGGCCGCCTCGGGCGTCCGCCGAACCGTCAGCACGCCGATCTCCGGAGCGGGGCCGGCGTGGACGCGCGCGCCGAGGCTCGCCGCCAGCAACTGCGCGCCGAGGCACACGCCCCAGTATGGGGAGCCGGCGCGAACCGCGTCGGCGATCATCCGCTTCTCGGCCGAGATCCAGGGCAGCGCGTCCTCGTAGGCGCCCATCGGGCCGCCCATCGCGATGATCCCCGCGTAGTCGCGCCAGTCCGGAAGCGGGTCGCCCTCGTCGAGCTCGAGGCGATCGAACCCGATCCCCCGGGAGACCAGTTCGTCCTCGTAAGCGCCCGGGGGCTCGCAGGCAATATGCTGCAAGACCAACAGCACACGCTCAGACTATCCGAGAAATGACATACGTAATTGCCGAACCATGCATCGATCTCAAGGACCTCTCGTGCGTAGAGGTCTGCCCCGTCGACTGCATCCACCCGACTGAGGACGAGGCCGGCTTCGCCGGGGTCAACCAGCTGTTCATCGACCCCGACGAGTGCATCGACTGCGACGCATGCGTCGAGGCCTGTCCGGTAGACGCGATCTTCGCCGAGGACCAGCTGCCCGAGGAGTGGCGGCACTTCACGAAGATCAACGCCGACTATTACGCGCGGTAGCGGCCGCGCAGGCGCGGCGCAGGCGAGCGCTCTACGCGGAAGCCAGGTGCTGGCCCTTGCCGTCCTGCGGCGGGGCCTGGCGCTGCTCGATCAGCTCGAGCTTGGCGAGGAGGTTCTCGGCCATCCTGATCGAGGCGGCATCGATCAGACGGCCGTCGAGGGAGACGGCGCCCTTGCCCTGGGCGGCGGCTTCGCGCATCGCGGCCACGATCCGGTGGGTGCGCTCGATCAGGCGTTCGTGGGGCGAGAAGACCTCGTTCGCGAGCGGGATCTGCGAGGGGTGGATCGCCCACTTGCCCTCGTAGCCGAGGACGGCGGCGCGGCGCGCGGCCGCGAGGTAGCCCTCGGGGTCGGTGAAGTCGCCGTAGGGGCCATCGACCGGGCGCAGGCCGTGGGCACGGCAGGTGACCGCGATTCGCGACAGGGGGTAGTGCCACTGGTCGCCGAGGCTGCCGGCGATCGCGTAGTTGTCATCGACGCCCCCGATCGAGGTCGTGTGGCTCTGGATTGAAGCGGCGTAGTCGGCGACGCCGAACACCATCGCCTCCATCCGCTCGGGACATGCGACGGCGATCTCGTCGACGTTGACCATGCCGATCGCGGTCTCGATCAGCACCGAGATCCCGACCGGGCGCTTGATCCCGACCGCCGCTTCGATCTGCGAGAGCAGCGTGGCGACGAGGTGGACGTCGCCGGCGCCCGACACCTTCGGGATCAGGATCGTGTCGATGTTCTCGCCGGCGGCTTCGACGACGTCGACGATGTCGCGATAGCAGTAGTGGGTGTCGAGGCCGTTGATCCGGACCGAGACCGAGCAGCGCGACCAGTCGAGGTCGCGCAACGCGTCGATCACATTCGAGCGGGCCTGCTCCTTGTCATCGGGCGCGACCGCATCCTCGAGATCCAGCATCACGACGTCGGCGCCCAGCTCGGGCGCGCGCTCGAGCATCCGCAGGTTGCATCCAGGGACGGCGAGCTCTGAACGGTGGAGTCGGGGGGCGACCATCGTTACCTCCGGCTGTAGGTGAAGGGTGCGTGGGTATTGGAGTGGGGATGCGCAGGAACGCACGCACCACTAGAGGGGCGAGCAATGAAGCACAGATCGGGCCCGCCCGCAAGCCGAGTTAGACGAATTTGTATAGGACCAGTCGCCGTTCAATGTATAGAGCGACGTCAATAGTGCGCTGGAAATTCTTAGCTTGCGCTCGAAGTCACGCTCGAGCACTCTGCGCCGATGCCCACCGAGACCGCACCCCAACCACTGGACCCGCCCACCCGGCTGCTGTGCGGTCCGGGACCGACCAACGTCGACCCCCGCGTCGTCGCCGCGATGCAGCGCCCGATGCTCGGCCACCTCGATCCGGACTTCCACGAGCTGCTCGACGAGGTCGTCGAGATGCTGCGCCTGCTGTGGCGCGCCGGCGACGGTCTCGTGCTGCCGCTGTCGGCGACCGGAACGTCGGGGATGGAGGCCGGAATCGTCAACCTGCTGGCCCCGGGCGAGAAGATCATCGTCGCGCAGTGCGGGTTCTTTGGCCGACGGATCGTCGAGCTCGCACAGCGCCACGGCGCGCGGGTCGTCGTGGTCGATGCCGACTGGGGCGAGGCGGTTCCGAATGCGGCGCTGCTCGAGGCGCTGCAGCGCAATCCCGACGCGCGCATGATCGCCGTCGTCCACGCCGAGACCTCGACCGGGGTCGAGCATCCGCTCGCGGCGCTCGGCCGCTCGCTCCGGGCGGACCCGTTGGGCCGCGAGGTGCTGCTGATGGCCGACTGCGTGACCTCACTCGGCGGCATCGAGCTCGAGTTCGAGAAATGGAGCATCGACTACGCCTACTCCTGTACGCAGAAGTGCCTCGGCGGGCCACCGGGGATGTCGCCGGTGGCGGTCTCCGAGCGCGGCCTGCGGCGGATCGCCGAACGCCGCCACAGGGTCCCGTTCTCGCTCGACCTCGAGCTGCTTCGAAAGTACTGGGTCGACCGGCCCGCGACCTACCACCACACGGTCCCGGTGCTCCACATCTATGCGCTGCACGAAGCCGCGCGGCTCGCGCTCGCGGAGGGGCTGCAGCGGCGCTGGAAGCGCCACCGGGTCGCAGGCTCCTACCTGCAGCAGGGCATGCATGCGCTGGGGATGCGGTTGCTCGCCCGCCCCGCGCATCAGCTCGCACCGCTGACGGCCGTGCGCGTGCCCGACGACGCCGATGGGAAGCGAGTCCAGCACCAGCTGCTGCGTGAGCACGGGATCGAGATCGGCGGCGGGCTCGGCCCGCTGGCACCGCCGATGTGGCGGATCGGTCTGATGGGCTCGAACGCCAACCAGGAGACCGCCGAGCGCGTTCTGAGCGCATTCGAGGTGGTACTCAGCGAGCAGCCGGCGCTCGCGGGCGCGGCTGCGCGCTGAGCACTCAGATCAACGCCGGCGCCGGCATCGCGGCCGGCACTCAGATCTGGACGGCGCGGCGCCCCGCCTCGGAGCGAACGAACGCGATGAACTGGCCGACCGCTGGTGGAACCGGGCCGACTGCTGGGCGCACGACGTACCAGGCTCGCTTCGGGAGGCCGCCGCGCACCTGGACCGCGGCCAGCAACCCGTGCTCGAGCTCGAGCTCGACCGCGATCCGCGAGGTCAGCGCGACCCCGAGGCCGACGCGGGCGGCCTGCCTGATCGCACCGTTGGAGCCGAGCGTCAGCATGTCGGGGTGCAGCCCGTGGGCGGCGAGGTACTCCTCGGACATCGCGCGCGACCCGGAGCCCGGCTCGCGCAGCAGCCACGGCCGCGCGCCGAGCTCCTCGGGCGCGACCCAGCGGCGCTTGGCGAGCGGATCACTGACCGATGTGATCACGACGAACTCGTTGTCGCCGAACGGCTCCGCGTGCAGCCGGGTCTCGTCGGGCACGCGTCCGGTGATCGCGACATCGACCGCGTGCTCGGTCAGCCGGCGGAAGACGGTCGAGCGGTTGCCGACGTCGAGGCTGACGCGGATCTCCGGATGGTGCGCGCGGAACGCTTGGATCAGCAGCGGCGCGAGGTGCTCGCCGGCGGTCGTGACGGCACTGACCCGCAGCGTCTCGCCGTCGGGCGCCGCCGCCTCGCGGGCGGCGCGCTGGCCCTGCTCCAGCAGCCCGATCACGTCGAGCGCATAGGGCAGGTAGGCGCGTCCGGCGGGCGTCGGTACCAGGTGGCGGCCGGCGCGCTCGGTCAGCTGCACGCCGAGCTCGCGTTCGAGCGCCGAGACCGCGGCCGAGACCGACGGCTGGGTCACGACCAGCTCCTCGGCGGCGGCCGTGACCGAGCCGCAGCGGGTGACGGCGAGGAACGCGGCGAGCTGAGTCAGCGTGACGGCCATGCTCGAGGGTGGCGGCGAGTCAGGCGGGGCGCGTGATCCGCACGCGGCGCGGCTCGATCGACGTGGTACAAGACCTAGACAGAACGGATCCGCTCCGCTAGAAATTCATTGAACATATTTGTGCAGACTAGATGACGTCGTCGAGTTTGCGGGTTGGATCGTAGTCCGGTCGCCTGGGCCGATTCCCAGGCGTCGCCAAGCACACGAGCCGGAGGATTAGATGTCGGAGAAGACATGGGGTGGAGAGAGCTTTTGGGGCCTGGGCTACGAGTGGGATCCGGACTGGGTGCTCACCGATCGCCAGAAGGAGCTTCGTGGGCTGCTGATCGAGCTGTGCGAGAAGGAGATGCGGGCGAACGCCAAGATCTCCGACGATCAGCTGAAGTTCCCGCGTCGCAACCTCGAGCTGCTCGGAGAGCACGGCTTCCTGGCGCTCACGGTCCCGACCGAGTACGGCGGCCTGGGCGAGAACCACGTGGCCTTCGTGATGACCTGCGAGACGATCGCGCGTTATGGCTGCGCGTCGACGGCGATGTGTTACGTGATGCACATGGCCGCGGTTCAGACGATCATGCTACGGCCGACCGACGCGCTGATCGACCGCTACATCCGCCCGCTCAACAGCGGCAAGATCGGCACCCTGTCCTACTCTGACCCCGAGACCGGCTCGCACTTCTGGTACCCGATCTCCTCCGGTGCCGAGCGCTCCAACGGCGGCTACAAGGTGCGCAAGAAGGCGTCGTGGACGACGTCGGGTGGGTTCGCCGACTTCTACGTGGTCCAGACCACAAGCCCCGAGTTCACCGGCTACGACGACCTGTCGGTGTTCGTGATCGACGGTCCGGACGTCAAGTCGCAGCCGTCCACATGGGATGCGCTCGGGCTGCGCGGCAACCAGTCGGGCCCGATCGAGGTCGACGGCGTCGAGATCCCCGGCGAGCAGATCGTCGGCCCCGAGGGCGATGGCGCCGCCTCCAACGACGAGTCCGTCGACCCGTGGTTCCTGCTCGGCTCCTCGTCGGTGTGGAACGGTCTCGCGATGGGCGCGATCGACATCGGAAAGCGCCAGACGACGCGCAAGCGTCACGTCGACGTCGGGCTGCGCGTCGCCGACTACCCGACGATTCAGGACTACGTCGGCGAGGCGGTGATGGACACCAACGCGGCGCGGTTGTTCGTGTTCTCGGTCGCCCAGGCGATGGACAACGCGACCGACAACAACGCACGGCGTCTCGGTCCCGGCGAGTTCGCGCGGGCGAACTTCCTGCACTGGGCCTGGCAGATCAAGTTCGAGGCCGCCAAGAACACCGCCCACGTGGTCGACAAGATGCTCCACGCCTGCGGCGGCACCGGCTACAAGCGCGACATGGAGCTCGAGCGCTATCTGCGCGACGCAAAGGCCGGCTGGGTGATGGGTCCGACCAACGAGGTCCTGCGCCAGTTCGTCGGCAAGGCGGTCCTGCTCGGGTTCGACGCGCTCGACTACTGGAACCAGACCTACAACCGTCGCGCGGTCGAGAACGAGGTCAAGAAGCTCGACGCCGATGGCAAGCGCAAGCTCGCCGAGGAGCTGCTGTCCCAGGTCGAGCAGGAGCAGAGTAAGGCCGGCGCCGCGAGCTAGGCCCACGAGATGGCCACCTTGACGCCAACCGCCCGGCCCACCGTCGGCGGTCTGCTCCTGCCCGATCCCGGGCTCGAGAGCTACCGCGTGGCACCGGGCCGGGCGACCGTCGTCAAGCTCGCCCCAGAAGACCGAATCCGGGTGGTCGACCGCCACGGCGGCCAGGTCGCCGAGCTGACCGCGGTCGGCGCCGACGGCTCAGACGATCTCGCCGCGCTCGGCGTGCGAGCCGACGCCACCGCGACGACGCTCGAGCGGCTGGTCTCGCACGACGCTCGCTGCTTGCGCCTGTTCGATCGCGAATCGGCGCCGGGAAGCGAGGTCGCGCTCGTTGCGCAGCGCGACACGACGCTCGTGATCGGAGCCCCGGGTGGTCGCGTCGTCGACGGCGAGCAGCCGCCGACAGAGCTGCTGCTCGAGGTCAGGCGCGCGCGGCCGCGCTCACGCGAGGAGGTCGAGCTGCCGGCGGCGCTGGCCGAGCCGCGGCTCGACTTCCGGATCGATCCCGCGACCGCGTCGAGCTACGAGGTCCGCCAGGGCGAGTACATCCAGATCATCGACGTCAAGGGCAAGCAGTGCTCTGACTTCCTCGCCTTCCACCGCCACAAGCTCGAGAACGGTCTCGAGCGTGGTCTCGACGCGACCGTCACGAGGACGCTGATGGGGAGCGCGTATCCGATGCCAGGCCTGTACCGCAAGTTCTACGACCTCGACATGGTCCCGCTGGTCGAGGTCGTGCGCGACACGGTCGGCCGACACGACACGTTCGCGCTCGCCTGCCAGGCCAAGTACTACGAGGACCTCGGCTATCCCGGTCACATCAACTGCACCGACAACTTCAACGGTGTGCTGCGCGGGTTCGAGATCGCGCCCCGCAAGGGATGGGAGGCGCTCAACTTCTTCTACAACACCGCGTTCGACTGCGACATGCAGCTGGTCGCGGATGAGCCGTGGTCACGGCCCGGCGACTATGTGATGGTGCGCGCGCTCGAGGATCTCGTGTGCGCCTCATCGGCTTGCCCCGACGACATCGACCCATCGAATGCCTGGGAGGTGACAGATGTCCACGTGCGCGTGTATCCACCCGAGAACCGCTTCTCGATGGCCATCGCCCGCCGCGTGACCGCCGACGCCCCACCGGTGCTCACGCAGGAGACCGCGTTCCACCCGCGGACATCGGAGCTCACCAAGAGCTTCGTCGAATACCGGGGCTACTGGCTTCCGCACTGCTTCAACAACGAGGGCGGGATCGCCGAGTACTGGGCCTGCCGCGAGAAGGTCGCGCTGATGGACCTCTCGCCGCTGCGCAAGTGGGAGGTGCTCGGCCCCGACGCCGAGACGCTGATGCAGCGGATCGTGACCCGCGACGTGCGCAAGCTCGCCGTCGGTCAGGTCGTCTACACGGCGCTCTGCAACGAGACCGGCGGGATGATCGACGACGCGACCGTGTTCCGGCTCGGCCAGGACAACTTCCGGTTCGTGGGCGGCGATGAGTACGACGGCGTATGGCTCCGCGAGGTCGCGGAACGCGAGGGACTGAAGGTCTGGGTCAAGCCCTCAACCGATCAGCTGCACAACCTCGCGCTTCAGGGGCCGAGCAGCCGCGAGGCGCTGAAGCAGATCGTGTGGACGCCCCCGACCCAGCCGAGCCTCGAGGAGCTCAAGTGGTTCCGCTTCCTGGTCGGACGGATCGGAGCCCATGACGGCATCCCGATCATCGTCTCGCGCACGGGGTACACGGGCGAGCTCGGCTATGAGATCTTCTGCCACCCCTCCGAGGGCGTCCCGGTGTGGGACGCGATCTGGGCGGTGGCTGAGCCGCTTGGCTGCAAACCGCTCGGGCTCGAGGCGCTCGACATGGTGCGGATCGAGTCGGGGTTGATCTTCGCGGGCTACGAGTTCGACGACCAGGTCGACCCGTTCGAGGCCGGGATCGGGTTCACGGTCGCGCTCGGAAACGAGGAGGACTTCATCGGCCGCGAGGCGCTCGTCGAGCGCTCCGAGCATCCGCAGCGGAAGCTGGTCGGACTCGAGCTCCACAGCAACGAGGTCGCCGGGCACGGCGACGAGGTGTACGTCGGGCGCCGGCGGGTCGGCGTCGTGACCAGCGGGACCCGCAGCCCGACGCTGAAGAAGTCGATCGCCCTGTGCCGGATGGCCGTCCAGTACGGCGAGCTCGGCACCGAGGTCGAGGTGGGTAAGCTCGACGGCCTGCAGAAGCGAATCGGAGCGACGGTGGTGCGAATTCCGTTCTACGACCCGGAGAAGACGCGACCGCGATCGTGAGCGAGCGCGAGGGAGTTGCCCGGCTCACTCGCGTGGCCACGCCGACCGCGAGCAATGGCCTGATGCCGCCGCCGCGGCCGCTGCGCGGGGCCTATCCGGCGTCGCCGCGTCGCGGCCGCCTGATCCCGACGACCGGGGTCGCAACGCTGACGCCGAAGGCGGCGGCGGTCGAGCAGGCGGCGCGGTCGCTGCGTGTGGTGATGGGGCAGTTCGCGACCGGGGTGACGGTGATCACCACCTATCACCGGGAGACGATCCACGGGATGACGGCGAACGCGTTCCTGTCGGTCTCGCTGCGGCCTCCGCTCGTGCTCGTCTCGCTCGGCCGCTGCCGGATGGGAGAGATGCTGCCCCACACCAAGCGCTACGGCGTCAGCGTCCTGGCCGCCGACCAGCGGCACTTCGCCGAGCACTTCTCCGCCCAGCGGATATCGCCGGTCGAGCCGGAGTTCGACTGGCACGAGGGCCTGCCGCTGCTGAAGGGCGCGCTCGCCCACGTCGTCTGCCGCGTCGCCGACGTCCACGTCGCCGGCGATCACGAGCTGTGGATCGGCGCGGTCGAGCATCTAGAGCAGCACGACGGCGATCCGCTGCTTTTCTACACCGGGCGGTTCGGGACCGTCAAGGATCTCGAGAGCAACTTCTAGTCGGCGGTGCCGGCTGGCGCAAGGTAGTCCGAGGTCGTCCAGACCAGGCACGAAGCCTTGCGTCGCACGGCGCGCTCGGCGGCGCGAAAGCGCCGGCGCGTCAGCCGCGAGCGGTCGGGGCCGAAGACGAGCAGACCGGCGTCCAGCTCATGGACCAGCTCCAGCAGCGCGACGATCGGCCTCCGGCTCGAGACGCGCAGCAGCTCGGTTGGGATGCCCTGCGCGGCCGCGCGCGCGGCGGTCGCGCGAACCGCCTCGAGGTCCTCCTCGTGTGGCAGCGTCGCGTACTCGGGCGCCAGCATGAACGTGAGCGGATAGGGCGGCAGCATCAGCATGTTCGCCACCACCAGCTTGACACCGGCTTGCCCGGCGCTCTCGAGCGCCATCCGTTCGGCGCTGGGGTCCACGCGGACTGACAGGGTCGCGAGCATCACCGGCAACGCGCGCGTCGGCTCGACGCCGACGCGCGCCGAATCGCGGCGGTCCGAGTCGGCAATCGAGGGCATCGGAGCAAGTCTACGCCGCCCGATTTTCGGCGAATTTAGGGAGTCGAAGTTGACCGACTTTGTACAAACTGGTATATCTCCGCGCCACGGGAGCCTAGGTTCCAGCGATTCACCCGGAGAGGGGTTGAAGCATGGCCGAAGCAGTTGTTGAGGAACGCCACCTGATCAAGTCGCTGCGGTGGTGGGATGGGTTCACGATCGCGATGTGCAACCCGGGTTTCCTGTTCGCGTCGCTGGGCTTCACGCTCGGCATCTTCGGGGTGGTCGGCTCGGTCATTCTGTGGGGCATTTCGGCCATCATCGGGATGATCCTGACGTGGATCTACGTCGAGCCCGCGATGATGTTCCCGAACCAGTCGGGTGGCATCTCGTTGTACGCCAACGAGGCCTGGCGCAAGTACACGACGCTGGTCGGCCCGATCGCGACCTTCGGCTACTGGATCGGCTGGTCGGTCGTGCTCGCGATCTTCGGCAAGATCATCGGCGACCTGATCGTGTCGAGGTGGTTCCCCAGCTCGTCCTGGACCGTTTATGACGGCGTCGTCCACCTGACCCTCTCCAGCTTCATCGCGATCGGCGTGATCATCGCGGTGTGGGCGTTCAACATCTTCGGGATCCGCCCGATGAAGGGGCTGACGTACGTCACCGCCGGGCTGCTGGCGCTCGTACTGATCTTCTTCATGTTCGTCCCGTACATCAGCGGCCACTGGCATTCCAGCAACGTTCACGCGACGTTCACCGGCCCGTGGGGTGGCACCAAGCTGGCGTTCGTCTACCTCTTCATCCTTGGCTGGTCCTCATGGGCGTGCGAGGTGTGCGCCACCTTTGCCCCCGAATACAAGACCGAACGAGACACGAATATCGCGATGCGCAGCTCGGCGATATTCGTCGTCGGCGTGTTCATCCTCGTGCCGCTCGGCCTGGGCGGCGTCACCGGCGTCCCGGCAACCGCCACGCAGGAGGGACAGTTCTACACCCAGGCGCTCCAGACGCTGGCAGGACACACATTCGGAACCTTCCTGCTGATCTGCCTGATCGCGAGCCTGATCCTGTCGATGTCGTCGTCCACGGCCGACGGCAGCCGTGCCCTCTACGGAATCTCGAAAGCCGGCCTGACGATCAAGCAGCTCGGCCGCCTGAACAAGTACCACGTCCCGGGTAACGCGATGACGGTCGACCTCGTGGTCAACGTGCTGCTGGTGCTGTTCATCTCCAGCAACCTCGCGATTCTCTACATGAGCAACATCGGCTACGTCCTGGCTCACCTGCTGGCGGTCAGTGGCTTCCTGCTGTTGCGCAAGGACCGGCCGAACTGGCCGAGGCCTCACAAGCTCGGGGCGGTGTGGATACCGATCGCCTGGTTCATGACCGCCCTGGTGGCGTTCCTGCTGGTCGTCGGCGCGCTCGCTCCGCACCTCAACGGCTACGGTACCTGGACGGACTTCGCGATCGGAGTCGGCGTGCTGATTGCCTCGGTGCTGCTGTTCGTCTTCCGGCGCCGCGTCCAGGACGGTGAGAAGATCCATCTGCGTGAGGAGACGCCGACGATGCCGGCGGAGGGCGATTGGCCTGAGGGCTTCGAGGCGCCCGCGCCACCTGTCGCCCCGGCAGTGAGCTGATCGCCGACGAGGGCAGGGCAACTCCGTCACTGAGCGCTCGCGCGCGACCAAGGAGAGACAATGCAGAAAATCGTTGTTGGCTATGACGACACGGAGGCGGCGCAACGAGCACTCGAGCGCGCCGCGACTCTCGCCGAGACGTTCAAGGCAGAGCTGATCATCACCAGCGTCGCCCCGATCATGGCCAGCGTGGGCCGATCCGGTGGTCCCGTCGATCCTGTCGATCCTCCCTCGAAGCACAGGGAAGAGCTCGAGACGGCCCGCGCGTACCTCGAGGGCAAGGGGTTGACTGCCGAGTATGCGCCTGCGGTCGGCGATCCTGCCGACACGATCGTCGAGCTCGCCAATCAGCGCGCGGCCGACCTCGTCGTCGTCGGCACGCGCGAGCCGAGCATCACCCAGCGGCTGCTCGGTCAGAGTGTCAGCGGGTCGGTCGCGCGCCACGCCCACTGCGACGTGTTGATAGTTCACTAGCGGTCACAGCGCCGGCGCATGGACGAGGTGATCCTCACCACGTGCCCGCGAGATTGTTATGACGCGTGCGGAATCGCCGTGGTCAAGCGGGACGGCGCGATCCGCCACGTCCGCGGCGATCGCAATCACCCGGTCAGTCGCGGCCGGTTGTGCGTCAAGTGCACTACCGCCTACAACGGAGTGCTGCGCGACCCCGGCGCCCGCCTCAGCGAGCCGATGCGCCGCACCGGTCCCAAGGGCAGCGGCCGCTTCGCGCCGATCGGCTGGGACGAAGCGACCGCCGAGGTGGCCGCGCAGCTGCAGGCGATCGCCGCTGATCCCGGTGCGCAGGCGATTCTCAACGCGCACTACACCGGCACGTTCGCGATGCTCGGCTACCACTTTCCCCAGCGCTTCTTCAACCACCTGGGCGCGACCGAGGTAGACCCCGACACAATCTGCAACAAGGCCGGGCACGTGGCGCTCGATTACGTTTACGGCACCTCGCTTGACGGGTTCGATCCTCGGACCGCCGAGGATTCGGCCTGCGTCATGGTGTGGGGCGCGAATCCCTCCGCCTCCGCGCCCCATCAGCACGAGCATTGGCTGCCCGAGGCCCCGGGTCAGGTGATCGTCGTCGATCCCGTGTCGACCCCGACGGCGCGGTCCGCGGACCTCCACCTGGCGCCATTTCCGGGCAGCGACGCGGCGCTCGCCTTTGCCCTGATGCACGTGATCCGCCGCGACGGCCTGCTCGACGCCGAGCTGCTCTCGCAGCACTGTCTCGGTTACGACGAGCTCGAGCCGCAGCTCGACGCCTGCACGCCCGCGTGGGCGGAGCGCGTCACCGGCGTCCCGGCTGCCGCGATCGAGCGCGCCGCTCACCTTTACGGAGCGGGCCCGTCGCTGCTGTGGATCGGCCAGGGCTTTCAGCGCCAGCCACGCGGCGGCAACGCGGTCCGGGCGGTGGCGCTGCTGCCGGCGCTGAGCGGCAATCTGGGTCGCCCCGGAACCGGGGTTCTGTACCTCAATGGAGCCGAGAGCCGGGCGATCGACGAGGACTACCTGGCCGGCGTCGGGCTGGCGCGGAGCGCTCCCGATCCTGTCAGCCACATGGATCTGGCCGCGCGTCTGGAGGACCGCGAGCGCAGCCGCGCGCTGGTCTGCTGGAACATCAACATCGCCGCCTCCAACCCCGAGCAGGCCCGCCTCCTTGCCGCGCTCTCCCGCGAGGATCTGTTCACGGTGGCGATTGACCTGTTCGCGACGGATACCTGCGACTACGCCGACATCGTGCTCCCGGCTGCGAGCTTTCTCGAATCCGACGACCTCGTCGCCTCCTATTTCCACCTGTGCCTCGGAGCGCAGGTCAAGGCCAGCGCGCCGCTCGGTTCCTCGCTTCCGAACTCCGAGATCTTCCGCCGCCTTGCCGCCGCGATGGGGCTAACGGAGCCGCTTCTTTACGAGACGGACGCCGAGGTGATCGCCAACGTGCTGAAGCCGCTCGGCATCAGCTTCGACGAGCTGGCCGCGCGGGGCACCGTGTGGGTCGATTCGCAGCCGCGCATCCAGTTCGCGGGATTACGCTTTCCGACTCCCAGTGGGCGCCTCGAGATCGCGTCGCCGAGCGCTGAGGCCGACGATCTGCCGCGCCTCCCGGAGCCGTACGCCGATCCGCGTCCGTCGGAGGGCCGCCTGCGGTTGCTGTCCCCGGCGTCGCCCTGGATGTTGAACGACAGCTTCGCCAATGACGCCAAGCTCAGCCGGCGGATCGGCACCGCGACAGTCGCGATGCACCCGGCTGACGCCGGCGAGCGCGGCCTTGGTGACGGCGACGAGGCGATGCTCGAGAGCCTCACGGGCAGGCTCCGACTGACGGTCGCCCTGTCCGAAGATCTTCCACGCGGTGTGGTCTACTCACCGAAGGGCCGCTGGCCCAAGCGCGAGGCCGGTCGCGCGAACGTCAACGTGCTCAATCCGGGTCACGAGAGCGACATGGGGGCCAGCACCGCCGTCCACGGCGTGGAGGTCACCGTCAGTCGGCTTTGATCTGCCAGCGCGGGCGCTCGGCGATCGCCCGATACTGCCTGCGGCGGCGCCTGGGGCGCACGAACGTCGACCAGATGAAGCCAATCGTTGGGATGATCAGGATCAGCGCCAGCGCCCGGCCGGCGAGGATGAACCCGACCGAGATGACGGCGATCCCGGCTATGAAGATCGCCGGCAGGATCCGGTCGTGGACTCGCTGGCGTCGGAATGAGGCGTATTCCTGTACCGGGATCTTGTTGGTGTCGTAGCTGCGCCCACAGCTCTCGCATTTCCAGCGCTGCCCGTAGCGAAGCTCGCGGCGTTCCCCGCACTCGCACTTGACCGTGATCGGCGGCCCCCGCCGAACGTCCTTCGGGAGTACCGTGTCGTCGCTCATCGGCTTAGTGTGGCGGAGGATCGCCTCGTGCGCCCCCACGAGCCGCCTAGTGCGCCGGGGGCTCCCAGCCCTCGAGCACCGGTGGCGTCCAGTCGGTGCCCACGGTCCGTGAGCGCTCAACCCACGGCCCGAGCTCGGGCTGCGGGAACTTGCAGTGGCGCTCCTTGAGCGCGATCCCGTACGAGTTGCCCGACTGCAGGTGCCTGATCAGGACCTTGCGCGCGATCTCGTCCTCGCGCCCCTCGGGAATCTCGAAGTAGAGCTTGATGAACGAGTTCGAGTAGCGGTCGAACACCGCCGGCGTCCCCTCCTCCTCGAGCAGTGTCACGTCCTCGAGCCAGTTGATGTCCGGCCCAGGAGTGGCGGCGACCAGGTCGATGTCGTCGATCAGGGAGATGTCCTCCTGATAGGGCAACCGGTGCCCCGACAGATACTCGGAGTCGATGCCGACGATCTTCTCGGGCTCTCCGGGAATCCTGTGCGTTGCCTCGCTCATGACTCAGCTCCCGCGCGCTCGGTGTCGGTGGTCAGGTAATCGATCGGGTTCTCGACGTGGCGCTCGAGCAGCCGCTTGATCTCGTTCAGCGTCCGGTCCTCGGAGACCCCGGGGATGTAGCTGGTGCCGGCGAGCGGCACCCGGGCCATCGCCGCGGACTCGACCGTCAGCGCACACAGATCTTCGGGCTCGAGGTTGTGGACGTCGGTCTTCCCGCATGCCCGCGCGAGCATCTGGCACTCGAGCGTCAGCGTGTGCAGGAAGTTGTAGACGCGATGGGCGGCGTCGTCGACGACCAGCCGCTTGCGCAGCTCCGGGTCCTGGGTGGCGACGCCGACCGGGCAGCGGCCGGTGTGGCAGTGGTAGCACTGGCCCGCCGGCACGCCGACGGTGCCCTCGTAGTCGGTGACGCCGGGGATCTCCTTGTTGCAGTTCAGCGCCATCAGCGCCGAGTGACCGATCGCGACCGCCGTCGCCCCGAGCGCGAGGCACTTGGCCACGTCGCCGCCGTTGCGGATCCCGCCGGCGACGACGAGGTCGATCTCGTCGGCGAGGCCGACGTCCTCGAGCGCGCGACGGGCCTCGGGGATCGCGGACATCAGCGGGACCCCGGTCTCCTCCGCGGCAACGTGCGGGCCGGCGCCGGTGCCGCCCTCGGCACCGTCGAGGTAGATGATGTCCGGGCTGCACTTGGCAGCCATCCGCACGTCGTCATACACGCGCGCGGCGCCCAGCTTGAGCTGGATCGGAATCTCGTAGTTGGTCGCCTCGCGGATCTCCTGGATCTTCAGCGACAGGTCGTCGGGGCCGAGCCAGTCCGGATGTCGCGCCGGCGAGCGCTGATCGATCCCGGCGGGCAGCGAGCGCATCTCCGCCACCTGCTCGGTCACCTTCTGACCCATCAGGTGACCCCCGAGCCCGACCTTGCAACCCTGGCCGATGAAGAACTCGCACGCGTCGGCAAGCATCAGGTGGTGGGGGTTGAAGCCGTAGCGGCTCTGGATCAGCTGGTAGTACCACTTGGTCGAGAGGTCACGCTCCGGCGGGATCATTCCGCCCTCGCCCGAGCAGGTCGCCGTGCCCGCCATCGACGCGCCCTTGGCGAGCGCCATCTTGGCCTCGAGCGACAGCGCCCCGAAGCTCATGCCGGTGATGTAGACCGGGATGTCGAGCTCGATCGGCTTCTTGGCAAAGCGTGCGCCGAGCACCGTCTTGGTCTCGCACTTCTCGCGGTAACCCTCGATCACGAACCGCGTCAGGGTTCCCGGCAGGAACATCAGATCGTCCCAGTGGGGGATCTTCTTGAACATCGAGAAGCCGCGCATCCGGTAGCGCCCGAGCTCTGACTTCACGTGGATGTCGTCGATCACCTCGGGGGTGAAGATCCGGCTGTGGCCGAGCCGGTTGTGCGGCGAAGGTGCCGTCTCGTCAGTCATCAGCGCCTCCTAGAGAACGAGCTTGCGCTCGGACGGCTCGAGGTTGTCGTAGTTGTAGAGCTTCTTGCCGCAGACGAACTTCTGCAGCTGCGGCGGCGAGCCGAGGCCGTGCAGTGCGAACTTGCGCTGCACCAGCTCGGTGTCGGCGTCGGTCCAGTCGCCGGGGACGCAGTCGATGCCGAGCGAGGCGACCTTGCCGCCGACGTAGATCGTGCCGTCGTACATCGAGTCGCCGAGCCCGGGGCCGACGTCGCCGCAGATGATCTGGCGGCCACGTTGCATCATGAAGCCGGTCATCGAGCCGGCGTCGCCCTGGACGATGATCGTGCCGCCCTTCTGGTCGATCCCGGTCCTGGCACCGACCTGGCCCTTGACGATCAGGTCACCGCCGCGGAGTGCCGCACCGGTCAGCGAGCCGCCGTTGCTGTCGATCGTGACGACGCCGGACATCATGTTCTCGCACGCCGACCAGCCGACGCGGCCGGTGATGTGGATCTCGGGGCCGTCGATGATCCCGCACGCGAAGTAGCCGAGGCTGCCCTCGAACTTGATCCGGCAGCGGGTCAGGATGCCGGCGCCGAGCGAGTGCTTGGCTCCGGGGTTGAGCACCGTGACGTCCGTGACGCCCCGCTCGTAGAGCAGCCATCGAAGCTCGAGGTTGATCCTCCGCGTCGTCAGCCGGTGGGCATCGAAGCTCGCCTTCTCGCCGTCGATCTCGCTGATCCGGGGGATCACCTCGTCGAGCTCGACCAGCCCCCGCGCGTCGTAGCGGGGCTCGTCGCTCGTGCTTACCGTGTCCACACCATCACCTCGCGCTCGTAGGGGTCGTAAGTCTCGATCTCGTGGTCGAGCACCGCCCGGATGGCCATCTCCTCGGAGGCCAGCGCGACCATGTCCTCGCCCTCGTAGAGCACCAGCGGCTTGGCCGCGAGCTCGTCCTTGGCCATCCCCAGCGCATCCTCGGACACGCAGATGTAGGTGAACACACCGTCGAGCTCGTCGAGGCTCTGGTGCATCGCGTCCTGCAGCGACATGCCGGCCTCGAGCTTCTGGGCCAGGTAGACCGCGATGATCTCCGAATCGCACTCCGATGCGAACCGGTGGCCGGCGCGCTCGAGCCGCCGGCGCCACTGGTGATAGTTCGTCAGCTGGCCGTTGTGGACGACCGCTACGTCGGAGAACGGGTACGCCCAGTAGGGGTGGGCGTTGGAGATGTCGACGTCGGACTCGGTTGCCATCCGCACGTGGCCGATCCCGTGGGAGCCGAAGTAGTCATCGAGGTGATAGCCCGCCGACACGGTCCGGGCGTCGCCGAGATCCTTGACGATCTCGAGCGAGTGACCGGCCGACAGGACCTCGGCATTGGGGACCGACTCGACGTGGTCGGCGAGGCGCTTGAGGTCGCCGTCGTAGTGCATCGTGATCGTCAGCGAGTACTCGTTGCTCTCGTCGACCGAGCGGATGTCAGCCCCGGCCGCACGCAGCCGGGTCTCGACGTCGCGCTTGTGACGTCGCAGGTCGTCCTCGAACTCGAGGTCGCGCGGCGTGTTGGCGTCGGCCAGCTTGACCCGCATCACCAGCTCCTGGGCGGGGGTGCGATACAGCGCGAAGCCGGTCGAGTCGGGCCCCCGGTGCTTCATCGCCTGCAGCATGCTGGTGATGTCGCGCCCGATCCGGTGGGCGCCGTTGCCGTTCTTGTAGATGATGCCCGCGATTCCACACATGGCTAGATCGTCCTCGCTGTAGGTTCGGCGCTCATGGGAGGACCTCGAGGTACTCGTCGCGCTCCCAGTCCGTGACCGCGGCCAGGTAGCGCTCCCACTCGTCGCGCTTGTACCAGTCGAACACCTTGTACAGGCGACCGGGCATCGAGCTCTTGATGACCTCGTCCTTGGCGAGCTCGTTGAGGGCCGCGCCGAGGCTCTCGGGGACCTTCTCGATCTCGGCGCCGCCGGCGAGCAGGTCGTAGGTGTTGCCCTGCTGGGGCTCGCCCGGATCGCTGCCGCGGCGGATCCCGTCGAGGCCCGCCTGGAGCAGCGCCGCGGTCGTCAGGTACGGGTTGCACGAGGAGTCGACGCCGCGGTACTCGAACCGCCCGCCGCTCGCGACGCGGACCGTGGTGGTGCGGTTCTGCCAGCCCCAGTTCTTGTAGATCGGGGCCCAGAAGCCGGTGTCCCACATCCGGCAGTAGGAGTTGACAGTCGGGTTGCCGACGCACATCAGCGCGTGGAAGTGGTCGAGCATCCCACCGAGGAACTTGAGGGCGATCGGTGACAGCTGGGCGGGGCCATCGGGGTCGTGGAAGACGTTGTTGCCGGCTTCGTCGACGAGCGTGAAGTGGTGGTGATGGCCGTTGGCCGAGACGCCGGTGAACGGCTTCGGCATGAATGTCGGGAGCACGCCGTGCTTGCGTCCGACAGCCGCGCACACCTGCCGGTAGGTGGTGATGTTGTCGGCCGTGCGAAGCGGGCGGTCGAAACGGAAGTTCAGCTCGAGCTGGCCGGGGGCGTCCTCGTGGTCTCCGTAGCTCATGTCGAGCCCGAGCCGCTGGCCCCAGTCGACGACGTCGAGCAGGACCGGACGCAGTTCCTCGAACTGATGGATGTGGTAGCAGTAGGGCTTGGTCACGCCCTCGAGCTCGGATGAGCCGTCGTCGGGGCGCTTGAGCCACATCGTCTCAGGCTCGATCCCGATCAGGAACTGGTAGCCGAGCTCCTTCTCGAACGCGTCGGCGATCCGCTTCAGGTTCTGGCGCGGGTCAGCGTCGAGCAGCTCGCCGGTCTCGGTGTCATAGCAGTCGCAGTACACGCGCGCGACACGCTCGTCCCACGGCAGCACCGCGAACGTGTCGAGGTCGGCGATCGCCGCCAGCTCGGACTCCTCGGGGCCGAAGCCGATGTAGTTGCCGAGCCGGTCGGTGAACAGGTTGGCCGTCGCGCCGTAGACGAGCTGGTAGCCGCGCTTGGCGACCTGTGGGAAGAACGACGAGACCACGCCCTTGCCCATCACGCGTCCGGTCACCGAGATCTGCTGGAAGAACACGTACCGGATCCCGCGCTCCTCGATCATGCGCGTCAGCGCCTCGATCTTCTCGTCGCGACCGGGGGCGTTGCGGGCCTCCTCCAGCGTCGCCGGCGGCGGCGCAATTCGCGGGCTCGCGATTACGGTCTGGACGTCGCCGCCGAACACCGGCTTGCTCGCATCGACAGTGCCCTCGGTTGCCATCGGCTCTCCTCTTGCTGGGTGGCGGCTCAGATCCCCAAGCCCCCTAATCGTGGACAAATTGGTACAGGCGCTGCGTACTGGCTTATACCATTTCGTTCACGGAGGGACAAGACCAGGGGATCGGCTCTGCCTCGAGGCCGGGAGCGAGACGCGCGTTGTATCGCCGCAGGCATGGCGCACGCGGGCGCGCCCGTAGGGACGCTGCGGCTGCCGGTGCCCTACCCCAGCGCCGGCGTGAATGCGGGCTGCTCGGCGACCGGGCGGACGTCGACGGCGACGACCTTGTACTCGGGGCAGCTGGTGTTGACGTCGGCGGAGGAGCCGATCAGCAGGTTCGTGCGCACCTCGGGGAAGTGAAAGGCTGTGAACACGTGGCCCGGCTCGATCCGGTCGGTGACGCGCGCCTCCACCTCGATCCGGCCGACTCGGCTGCGCACCGACACACGTTGGCCGTCCGTGATCCAGAGGCGCTCGGCGTCGTCGGGATGGATCTCGAGCCACTCGTGGTCGACCAGCTCGACGTTAGCGGTGCGGCGGGTCATCGTCCCTGCGTTGTAGTGCTGGAGGCGGCGGCCGGTGACGAGGATCAGTGGGAACTCGTCGTCGGCGGCGTCCCCCGGCGCCTTGAACGGGATTGGGGCGAACTGGCCCTTGCCGCCGGGCAGCGAGAACTCCTCGCTGTAGAGGATCGGCGAGTCGGTGCCGTCGGGCGCGACCGGCCACTGCAGTCCCGTGCGGCCGACGCGCTCGTGACTGACGCCGGCGTACTCGGGCGTCAGGGCGGCGATCTCGTCCATCACCTCGGCCGAGGAGGACCAGCCCATCTCGTGGCCGAGCGCGGCCGACATCGAGGTGATGATCTCGAGGTCCGTCTTGGCGCCGCCGGGCGGGTCGATCGCCGGGGCGACGAGCTGGAAGCGGCGCTCGGCGTTGGTGAACGTACCCGACTTCTCCAGAAACGAGGAGGCGGGCAGGATCACGTCGGCGTACTTGCTGGTCTCGGTCTCGAAGATCTCCTGGCAGACGAGGAACTCGAGCGACTCGAGCGCGTGGATCACGTGCGAGGTGTTGGGGTCGGTCTGGGCGACGTCCTCGCCGAAGATCCACATTGCCTTCAGCCGGCGCTCGACGGCGGCATCGAACATCTGCGGAATCGTGTAGCCCTTCTGGCGCGACAGCGACACGCCCCAGCGCTGCTCGAACGAGCGCGCGACGGCCTCATCGGACACCGATCGGTAGGCGGTGTAGGTGTCGGGCAGCGCACCCATGTCGGACGAGCCCTGAACGTTGTTCTGCCCACGGAGCGGCAGCAGCGCCGACCCGGGACGGCCGACCTTGCCGCTCATCATCGCGAGGTTGCAGATCAGGCGCACGACCTCGGACCCGTACTTGTGCTCGGTCACGCCCAGCCCCCACATGATCGAGGCGTTGCGAGCCTCGGCGTAGATGTGGGCGGCGGCCTCGAGGTCGGCGGCCGCGATGCCGGTGATCGTCGAGACCTCTTCGGGCGGGTACGCGGCGAGCAGCTCCTGCACGTCCTCGTATCCCTCGGTCCGCCGCGCAACGAACGCCTCATCGACGAGGCCGTCGCGGGCGACGACATGGGCGAGGCCGAGCATCACGGCGGCGTTGGTGCCGGGCCGCGGCGACAGGTGCAGGACGCCGTAGTCCGACAGCTCGATCCGGCGCGGATCGATCGTCACCAGCTTCATCCCGCGCAGCGTCGCCTGCTTGATCCGGGCGCCGACGACGGGATGGCCCTCGGTCGGGTTGGCGCCGATGATGATCGCGGCGTCGGCGTGGTCGATGTCCTGAAAGGAACCGGTCGCGCCCGACAGGCCGAACGACTTGCGCAGCGCCCACGAGGTCGGCGAGTGGCACACGCGCGAGCAGTTGTCGATGTTGTTGGTCCCGATCGCGGCGCGCATCAGCCGCGTCATCGCGTAGCAGTCCTCGTTGGTCGCGCGCGAGGACGCGAGCCCCGCGACCGCGTCGGGTCCGAACTCGCCCTTGATCCGCGTCAGTTCGGACACGATCCTGCTTGTCGCCTCCTCCCAGGTGGCGATCCGGAAGCCGCCGTGCTCGCGGACCAGCGGCGCCGTCAGGCGCTCGCGCGAGCGCGAGAACTGATGCGCGAAGCGGCCCTTCAGGCAGGTGTGGCCGCGATTGGCGGGGCCGTCGACGGCCGGGCTGATCGATGCGATCCGCCCACCCGACGCGTGGGCCTCGAGGCGGCAACCGACTCCGCAGTAGCCGCAGGTCGTCGTAACGGTGGAGTCGAAGCGGTCGCTCATGTCGTTCTCCTCAAGCTACCTCGGCAAGGTTCAATAGCGTTATCTCGGTGATCGCGTCGGTGGGGCAGGTATCGGCGCAGGCTCCACACGACACGCAGGTCGAATCGCGGAAGCCGGCATCGAGTCCCGCAGTGACGTTAGCGTCGAATCCGCGCCCGGTCAGGGTCAAGGCGAACGTTCCCTGCACCTCGTCGCAGGCGCGGACGCACCGCCCGCAGGAGATGCAGAGCTCGTGCTGGAAGGCGAGATAGGGGTGGCGGCGGTCGTGGCGGACCTCGTGCACCTTCCCCGGCCACCTTCGCTCGCCGTCCAGCGGGACGTCGAGCTCGGCGGCGACCTCGGCCAGCTCGGTGTGCTGCGCCGGCGGCTCGGGCAGCTCGGACAGCACGAGCTCGACGACCGCGGCGGCGACGCGGCGGGCGGTCGGGTCCTGGGTGGTGATCTTCATCCCGTCGCGGCACGGAGTCGTGCACGCGGGGAACGGCGCCGGCATCCCCTCGGCGGCCACAAGGCACACGCGACAGGCGCCGAACGGGGCCTGGCGCGGGTCGTAGCAGAGCGTCGGAACGTCGGACCCGAGCGCCTGGATCGCCTCGAGCACGGTCATCCCGTCCTCGGCCTGCACCGTCCAGCCATCGATCGTGACCTCCATCACTGGAGCCTCAGCTCGTCGGGGAAATGCAACAACAGGCTGCGCAGCGGGGCTGGGATACCGCCGCCATGCGCGCACAGGCTGCCGACCTCGAGCGTCTCGAGCAGCGCCTCGAACCGGGACCGGTCGATCGGCTGATCGGATGAGAACTGCTCGTAGGCACGCTGCAGGCCGATCCGGCACGGGAAGCATTTGCCGCAGCTCTCGTGGGCGCCGAAGCGCAGCAGGTGGCGCGCGACGGCGCGCATGTCGGTCCGGTCGTCGAACGCGAGGATGCCGCCGTGGCCGACCATGCAGCCCTCAGCCGCCAGCTCGTCGAAGTCGAACGCGACGTCGAGCCGCTGCGCCGGCAGGATCCCGCCGAGCGGACCGCCGATCTGCAGCGCCTTGATCGAGTGGCCCTCGATGATCCCGCCGGCGAGCTGATCGCAGAGTTCGCGCAGCGGCGTCCCAAAGCGCACCTCGTACACGCCCGGGCGGTTGAAGCGCTCGTTGAAGCACACCAACTTGGTACCCGAAGTCGCCCCCGGGCTAAGCGCGTGGTAGGCGGCGGCGCCACGCCGAGCGATGAACGGCATGTTGGCGAGCGTTTCGGTGTTGTTGACGACGGTCGGCATCCCGTACAGGCCGCGAACGGCGGGGAACGGGGGTCGCGCCGAGACGACGCCGCGGCGCCCCTCGATGCACGCCAGCAGCGCGGTCTCCTCGCCGACGACGTAGGAGCCCGCGCCCTCGAGCACGGTCACGTCGAAGTCAAAGCCGCTGCCGGCGATGTCTCGCCCGAGCCAGCCGGTCTCGCGGGCCGCCTCGGCGGCGGCGTCGAGCGCGGGCTTGGAGAGGGGATATTCCGAGCGCGTGAGTACGAAGCCATGATCGGCGCCGACCGCGTAGCCGGCTAGCGCCATACCCTCGAGCAGCAGCGCCGGGTTGCGCTCCATCAGGTACTTGTCGATGTAGGAGCCGGGGTCGCCCTCGTCGCCGTTGGCAACGATGAACTTCTGCTCGCCGGTCGCGTTGCGGGTGAACTCCCACTTGGTCCCGGCCGGGAAGCCGGCGCCGCCGCGCCCGCGGACGCGTGCCGTCTTGACCTCGTCGAGCAGCTGCTCGGGCGTCAGCTCGGCGAGCGCGTGGCCGAGCCCGGACCAGTCGCCGGGTTGCGTCAGCACGGGTTCCTCGAGCACGCTGGACCACTCGGGCTCGCGCGCATTACGGGTGGCGCCGCCGAGCACCCGCTCGATCGCGCCGGGGCCGGCGTCGATCAGATCGCCGTCGCGGATCGCCGGGGAGGAATGGCAGAAGCCGAGGCACACGGTCTCGGCGAGCGACACGGCGCCGTCGTCGCTACGCCGGCCGAGCTCGAGCGCGAAGCCCTGCTCGAGCGCCTCGACGTGCGCGTCGCCCGTCGCCGCGAAGCAGGCGGTGCCTGTGCAGACCCGGACGTGGCGAGCGCCCCGCGGCGCGAGCAGGTCGTCGTAGAAGGTCGAGACGCCGTACACCGCCGCCTCGGGCATGCCCGACGCCAGCGCCGCTGCGCGCCGGTCCTCGTCGGTGATCTCCCCGCGCTCCTGGATCGCGGCCTTGAGCACCTCGAGGGCCGTCGGTGCCTGGACGGCGTGGTGACGGCGCACTAGCTCTACGAGGTTTCGGGACAACTCTCTCCAGTATTGCTCGGCGCGACCATTTGTACAAGTTTGTCCGAATCGGCCGCGCGGTCCGCGCGCAGCGCCTGCGCGAGCTCCGAAGTCACAGCCCCTGCACCGGTCCATGCGCCCCCCAGATCGGCGAGCACGGCGGGCTCGACGCCGCCCAGCGCTCCCGTCACGAAGATCTCCTCAGCAGCCGCCAGCCGCGTCAGCTCGATCGGCTCGGTCCGGGTCTCGTAGCCGCGATCGCGGGCGAGCTCGAGCACCCTGGCGCGCGTTACCCCCGGCAGGATCCGGCCGTCGGCGGGCGGGGTCAGCACGACCCCCGAGCGCTCGACGACGAACACGCTGGCGCGTGCGGCCTCGAGCACGAAGCCGTCGAGATCGCATAGCAGCGGCTCGGCGCCGGCGTCCTCGCTCAGCGCCGCCAGCAGCCGCCGGTCGCTGTACTTGTGCGCGCCGACGCCGCCGGGCAGCGTCCTGGCCCGCAGATCGACCGGCACCGAGCGCGGGGCGAGCGGGGTCAGCTCGATCGCCGCCCGCAAACCCGCTTCGCAGGGGCGAACGTCGACCCGCATCCGCGCCGCGTCGTGCTCGGCGGCGGCTGCGTTCAGCTGATCCTCGAGCCCGCTCGGCAGGCTTGCGCGATAGAGCTCACGAACGCTCCGGCGCAGCCGCTCGAGGTGGCGCTCGAGCGCTACCGCGCGCCCCCCGGCGATCAGCAGCGTCTCGAACACGCCCGCGACAGGATCGGGGCGTGGGACCGGTCGGGGAGCGAGCCGGCGCGGCGGCGGTGCCCCGGCGCGACCCGGGGCGGTGCGATCGAGCTGGCGCGGCGGTGCCCCGGCGCGACCCGGGGCGGTGCGATCGGCGGCCAGCCGGGCACCGATCGCCGACAGCAGCGGCGCGGCCTTGGTCACGCACTCGTCAGCCTCGGCGAGCGGATCCGATTCGGCGACGATCCCACCGCCGACCCCGAGCCAGGCGCGCTCGCCCGCGAACTCGAAGGTCCGGATCGCGACGCTCAGCTCGAGCCCGCCGAGCGGGCTCGCGAAGCCGACCGCGCCCGTGTACAGCCCGCGAGAGGTGCTCTCGAGCTCGGCGATCACGTCGATCGCCGCGAGCTTCGGCGCGCCTGTGACAGAGCCGGGCGGGAACGCCGCGCGGAGGAGCGCGGCGTCGCCGACGCCCTCGCGAAGGACGCCCGCGACCTCGGAGACGAGGTGCCAGACGCCGGTGTGGGCGCGCGCTTGGCACAGGGCTTGGACGTCGATCGAGCCGGGCTCGCAGACGCGGCCGAGGTCGTTGCGCATCAGGTCGACGATCATCACGTTCTCAGCGCGGTCCTTGGCGGAGGTCTCGAGCTCGTGACGCTGCTCGGCGGCCTGCGCGGGGTCTGCCGGACGCGGGCGCGTGCCCTTGATCGGAGCGGTCAGCACCTGGCGCCGGTGGCGCTCGAGGAACAGCTCGGGCGAGAGGCTCGCGATCGCCCCGGCCGGCGTCTGGAAGAACGCGGCACGGTCGGGTTGCAGACGCTCGGAGCCGGCGGCGAACAGGTCAAGCGCGGAGCCACTCAGGCGCGACTGCAGCCGCGCGCAGATGTTGGCCTGGAACAGGTCGCCGGCCTCGATCCGCTCGCGGCAGGCGGTGACCGCGAGCGCGTGCCCGGTCCGCGACGGCGTTGCGGACCACTCCTCGGTGCTGAACGGGCGGGGCTCCGGAGGGTCCGCGGCGCGGTCGCGAAGCAACTGCAGCCGCGCGCGCAGAGCGCGATCGCGGGCCTCGCTCCACAGCGCCTCGAAGAACCAGCGGCCGTCGGCGTCCTGGCGCAGCAGGTGGTCGTAGAACGCGAGCTCGAACGACGCCGGCGCGAGTGCCGACGGGGGAGGGGGGCTGACGGCTTCGAGCCGCGCGCCGAGCCCGTACCCGAGCCAGCCGAACCAGCCGCCGCCAATCGCCGGCGATCCGGCGAGGGCAGGCGGCAGCATCGGCTGCTGGTCGAGCAGGCCGAACGGGTCCTCGTGCTCGCCGGCGACGCGGACAGGGTCTGATCCGATCAGCGCACCGCCCCCGGCCCAGCGCCCGATCAGCGCGAATGGGCGCGGGTCGTCGCGGACCAGCAGCGCTGCGCGCTCGGGGTGCAGGCTCCAACCGAGCGCTACTCGAACGACGTCGGTGACCACGGGCAGGGGACTCATCGGTGATCGGCGGGACCTGGGGGCTGATTGACCGGAGCGTCGGGCAGCGGTAGCCTACAACGCCTTGCCCATAAGGCAAGCGCATTGCACCCTTGGCAACGGAAGGCGAAAGTGACCCAGACGATTCCCGACCAGATCCCTGTGCTGGTGATCGGGGCCGGCGTGCATGGTCTGTCGACGGCCTGGCACGCGGCCGCCGACGGACAGCGCGTGCTCGTACTCGACAAGACCGAGGTCGCAGCCGGCGCGTCCGGCATTGCCTGCGGTGTCATCCGCAACAACTATTACCAGCCCGCGATGGCAGAGCTGATGGCCGCCTGCGTCGAGGTCTGGGAGTCGGATCCTGAGGCGTTTCACTATCACGGCAGCGGCTACATCGCGCTCGGCCCGCCGTCGCAGGAGAACGACCTCGTCGAGGTGTTCGAGCGCCAGCAGCGGATCGGATACCCCTCGGAGCTGTTCACGGGCGAGGAGACCGTCAACGAGCACATGCGCAGCCTGTACCCCGACTGGCGCGCCGCCGGGATCACAGCCTGCCTGCACGAACAGGTCGGCGGCTACGCGTTCAACCGCGAGTCGATGTTCGGGCTCGCCGACAAGGCGCGCGCGGCCGGAGCCGAGATCGTGACCGGCGTCGAGGTGACCGGATTCGAGTTCGACAACTCGGGCGCGGTCACGTCGGTCAGCACGAGCGCGGGTTCGATCGAGGTCGAGCAGGTCGTGGTCGCGATCGGGCCGTGGATCGCATCGCTGTGGTCAGCGCTCGGCCTCGCCGACCGGCTCGACGTCCACCAGCCGGACGGCACCGTCATCCGCGACCAGCCGATGTGGACCTACTGGTACCTCCAGGAGGGAGAGATCGCCGTCGACCCGGGCAGGTTCGTGACCGCCGACGGGCGCTCATCGGCCGTGATCCACCTCGACTCAGACCAGCCGCTGCGCGACGACGAGGGCCGGCTGATCACCGACGAGCCGTGGGGCATCTACTTCAAGCCCGACCGCTCGAGCGTCCAGGGTGGTGCGGCCCCGATCCGCCTCGGCAACACGTTCGCGGTTGATCCGTATCCGACCGGCACGGTCGACCCCGCGTTTCCCGACATGTGGTGCGCGGCGCTGTCGCACTGCCTGGAGCGGTTCGCGGGCACGCGCGCGCTCTACCGCCAAGTGCGCTCAGGCGGCGTCGGCGCGTTCACGGCCGACAACTTCCCGGTGTTCGACTACATGCGCCCGAACGTGTTCGTCGCGGCAGACTCGAACCATGGCTACAAGATGATCGCGGTCGGGCGCGAGATCGCCCGCGTGCTGTCCGGCGAGCACTCCTCGCTGCTGGCACCGTTCCGCTACGAGCGATTCCACACGGGCGAGCTGCACCCGGTCTCGCACAGCCCCTACCCCTGGAGCTGAGCGGCTCAGCTGCGGGCGCGGGCGCGGCGGGCGCGACTGCGGCGGCCGCCCGGGCCGGCCGAGACGATCGGCTCGGGACTGTCGGCGTCGAACGACCGCATCACGCGAACGTCGAGGGCCCCGGGGGCGAACAGGTCACGCGAGTACGCGACCGCATCGCCGCCGCCGGCGTAGATCACCTCCTCGAGCTCGAGCGCGGCGGTCGTGCGGCGGATCTGAAGCGCCTTGCCGACCTCCTCGCGGGGGGTGACCAGTGCCGGCATCACGTGGGTCTGGGCGAACGCGATCGAGACGCCCATCTCGAGTAGGACGTCGAGGACCATCGCGCCGCTCTCGAGCATCCGTTGCAGGCGTCCGGGATCGGGCAGTTCTACCGACGGGTGGACGACATCGAACATCACGGCGGCCGGCTGGCCCGAGGCGGTCAGCACCCGGAAGATCGTCGTCACCTCGGCGTCGGCGTCGAGCTCGAGCGTCTCCGCGACCTCTCGCCCCGGCGCCCGGCGTTCGACCCGCAGGCGCGTCCCGGCGAGCGTCACGCCGCGGCGCTTGGCCAGTGACGAGTACGGCTCGAGCCGCTCGAGCCGCTCGCCGAGCTGGCTCGGCAGCGCGACGGCGCCGACAAACGTCCCGCTTCCCTGGCGCCTGACGATCTCGCCGGTGTCCTCGAGCCGCTGCAGCGCGGTGCGCAGCGTCCCGCGCGAGATTCCGAGCATCTGCGCCACCTCGTGCTCGGGTGGCAGGCGGTCGCCGGTTCGATGGCGACCGGGCGCAAGCCAGTTGCGAAGTGCCTGCTCAGCGCTGTCGACCAGCGACGGCCGCGGGGCTGTTCGATCCGCGGATCGCCGCTGCATTCCCGGCATTCTGTCATCCGGCTCCGGCGGCTAGAAGCGGGCGCTCAGCCGAGCTCGTTCTCGGCGCTGCGGAAATGACGCTCGAGCCCGTCGTCGGGGAGCTCGTAATAGGCGCCTGCCTGCGAGGTGAACCAGTGGCCGATCACGCGCAGGCCGCTGCCGTCGTCGAGCGTTCCGGCGGCGATGCTGACCGTCTCTCGTCGCGGCGGATCCCAGAACAGGCTCGAGCCGCACTCGCAGCAGAAGCCGCGGCGGGCGCCGGCATCGCTGGCCGGGCTGTCGATCCAGCGAAGCCCGCGCTGCGTCACGATCACGAGGTCGGCGCGGCGCGCGGCGGTGCTGGCCGACACGTGGCCGTGCCAGCGCCTGCATTCGCGGCAGTGGCAGATGAGGATGTCGCGCAGCGGCCCGCGCACCTCGTAGCGGACGGCCCCGCATAGACAGCCGCCGGTGCTCACCGGCGGCCGCCGAGCGCCCGCGTCAGCCCGGCCGTGCCCTCGACGAGGGTCGGCAGTACCGACGACGGATCGGCCAGCCGGCTGGCGGGGGCCTGAATCCCGAGGATCGCGGCGAGCGCGCCGGTGCGATCGAACACGGGCGTCGCGATCGCGTTGACGTCGACCTCGCGCTCGCCGAATACGGTCGCGTAACCCCGCTCGCGGACGGTTGCCAGCTCTTGCGCGAACCGGCTGCGGTCGGTGACCGTCCGCGCCGTCAGTGCCGCCAGCTCGTAGTCATGCGGAAGCGGCTCGCCGCCGAACGCGAGCATCACCTTCCCGACCGCGGTCGCGTGGAGGATGCTCGGGCGACCGAGGCGCGCCATGCTGACGACGCTGCTGCGCGAGGGCACCGAGTCGACGGTGATCGCCTCACGCTCGCTCGGCAGCGACAGCGTCGCAGTCTCGCCGGTCCGCTCCATCAGCTCGAGCAGGATCGGGCGGGCGAGTGCCTGCAGGTCGAGCCTGGCGAGCACGCGGTCGGCGAGCGTCACCAGATGCAGCCCGAGGCGGAACGGCCCGTGACCATCTCGCTCGACCATCCCGGCCGTCTCGAGCGTCGCCAGCAGCCGCGAGGCGGTGCTGGGGCTGACGCCGATCCGCCGGGCGAGCTCGTTGACGCCGAGACCGGACTCGCTGTCGCGGAGCTCGTCGAGCAGCGCGAGGGCACGGGCGACCGACGCAATCGGGCGAGCTTTGAGGTTTTGTTGCACGATGGGCAATAGTATTGCGCTCAGCGTTACCGTTGTCTACGATCCCTGATCGTGTCGTTCGTCCTCGCCTGCCCCCACTGCGGCGTCCGAGAGGTAACCGACTTCGCGTTCGGCGGCGAGGTGACCCGTCGCCCGCGCGAGACGCCGTCGGCGCGTGAACTCAACGAGTACAACTACTTCCGCCGCAACGTCGCCGGCGTCCAGCGCGAGTGGTGGTATCACCGGTCCGGGTGCCGTACCTGGTTCCAGGCCGACCGCGACACCCGTACGAACGAGGTCCTGAGGGTCGGACTGCCCGGAGAGTTGCAACCATGAGCCGACTGCCGCAGCAGCCAGGCGAGCGGATCGACCGTTCCACCAGCGTCTCGTTCACGTTCGACGGCAAGGCCGTCTCGGCCTATGACGGTGACACGATCGGCTCGGCTCTGTATGCCGAGGGCCGGAGGACCTTCTCGCGCAGCTTCAAGTACCACCGCCGCCGCGGCCTGTTGTGCTGCAGCGGCAACTGCCCCAACTGCCTGGTGTCGGTCGACGGCGCTCCGGGCGTCCGCGCCTGCACCGAGCCCGTGCGCGACGGGATCAAGGTCGAGCACATCAACGCCACCCCCGGGCTGGAGCGCGACGTGATGGCCGTCACCGACGCCGTCGGCGGCCCGTTCACCCCTCCCGGCTTCTACTACAAGACGTTCATCCGCCCCCGGCGCCTGTGGCCGCTGTATGAAAAGGTCCTGCGCAACGCGGCCGGGCTCGGCCGGTTGCCCAAGACGCAGGCCGATCGCACCTGGCGGACCGAGTATCGCCGCAGGCACGCCGACGTGCTGGTGCTGGGCGGCGGCCAGGCCGGCCTGAGCGCGGCGATCGCCGCGGCGACGCTCGGGGCCGACGTGGTCCTCGCCGACGACGGCGCGGAGCCCGGCGGCAGGCTGCTGTGGGAGGGTGGCCACGACGAGGCCCGCAAGCTCGCCGCACGCGCGGGCGAGGCCGGCGTCGAGGTCCTGAGCTCGGCCTCCGCGCTGGGCTATTACGACGGCCTCGTCCCGATCTGGCAGGGCGACACGCTGCATCAGGTGCGGGCGAGCCAGCACGTGTTCGCGACCGGCGCGATCGAGCAGCCGCTGGTGTTCTCGGGGAATGACATCCCCGGTGTGATGTTGTCGGGCGGCGCGCGCCGGCTGATGACCCTGTACGGGGTCGCGCCCGGCACCCGCGCGGTGATCGCGACCAGCACCGACCGCGGGCTGCGCGGGGCGATGGCTCTGCGCGACGCCGGCGTTCAGATCCTCGCGATCGCCGACCTGCGTCCGAGTCCGTCCCGCTGTGCCGAACGGCTCGAGCGGCTCGGCGTCGAGATCCTGTACGGCTGGACCGCGGTCGCGGCGATCGGCAAGAAGGCGGTCACCGGCGCCGTGCTCGGCCCGGTCACCGGCTCGGCCGGCCAGCGCCAGTTCGAGTGCGACCTGCTCGTCGTCTCGGGCGGCGACGCCCCGGCGGCGTCGCTGATCACGCAGGCCGGCGGCCGCACCGCCTATGACGCGGAGCTGGGCCACTTCAAGGTCGACGAGGTCCCCGGCAATGTCTGGATCGCCGGCGAGGTGGCCGGCCAGGGCCTGTTCCGCTCGACGCCCGTGTCGGGGGAGTGCGCAGGCCTGCAGGCCGCGCATGCGCTCGGACACGGCGACACGCGCTCGCGCGCGCAACTCGCCGAGCTGACCCGGCAGCTCGGAGCCGACACGACCCTGACCGTCGCGGTTCCGCCCGCCGCGTCAGGCGACAGCTCGCGCGGCAAGGCGTTCGCGTGCTTCTGCGAGGACGTCACCGCCAAGGACATCAAGCGCAGCGTCGAGGAGGGGTACGACTCGATCGAGCTGTGCAAGCGGTACACGACCGTGACGATGGGGCCGTGCCAGGGCCGGATGTGCCAGCTCCCCGCGATTCGACTGATGGCCCGCGAGACCGGCCAGGAGCTCGGGCAGGTCGGGACCACGACGGCGCGCCCGCCGTTCTCGACGGTCCCGCTCGGCGCGCTCGCCGGGCGCCCGTTCGAGCCGACCAAGCGCTCCTCGATGCAGGGGCGCCACCGCGAGCTCGGCGGCGCGATCCGGTGGGCCGGCGACTGGGAACGGCCGTACGACTACGGCGATGCAGAGGGCGAGGCGCTGAACGTACACACGGCCGCCGGGCTGATCGACGTCTCGACGCTCGGCAAGCTGCTGGTGCGCGGGCCGCAGGCCGGCGAGTTCCTCGATCGCCTGTACCCGAACCGAATGTCGACGTTGAAGCCGGGGCGCGTGCGCTACGGCGTGCTGACCTCCGACGCGGGGCGGATCATGGACGACGGGACCGTCAGCCGGATAGACGACGAGACCTTCTACGTGACGACCACGTCGAGCGGTGCCGGCGCCGTCGAGCAGTGGTTCTCGTGGTGGCTGGCCGACTGGAAGATGGAGGTCCACCTATCCGACGTCACCCAGGCGCTGTCGGCCGTCAACCTCGCCGGGCCGCGGGCACGCGAGATCCTCGTGCGACTGACCGACGCCGACTGCTCGCCGGAGGCGTTCACCTACCTCGACGCGCGCCAGGAGCGGGTTGCCGGAGTCCAGAGCCTGCTGCTGCGGATCGGCTTCGTCGGCGAGCTCGGTTACGAGATCCACTTCCCGGCCGCCTACGGCGAGCACGTGTGGGACGCGATCCTGGAGGCCGGCAAGCCGGACGGCATCCGTCCGTTCGGGCTCGAGCCGCAGCGGATCCTGCGCCTGCAGAAGCAGCACATCATCGTCGGTCAGGACACCGACTCCGAGTCGACGCCCTATGGCGCCGCGATGCCGTGGGCCGTCAAGCTCGACAAGGATGAGAACTTCATCGGCAAGTGGGCGCTCGCGCGCGCCGCGGAGGAGCCAGCCGCGACCACGCTGGTCGGCTTCACGCTGAGCAACGGGCGCGTCCCGACCGAGGGCTCAGTCGTGCTCGACGAGCGCGGCATGGCGGCAGGCCAGGTGACCAGTGCACGCCGCTCGCGCCAGCTCGATCGCGTGATCGGGATGGCGTGGGTGCCCGTGACACTCGCCGGCGACGGCTCGACGATCACGATCTCCGACAACGACTCGCGCCTGATCGGATCGGTCGTCACGCAACCGTTCCACGATCCTGCCGGGGAGCTGCTGCGCTCATGACCGCGCTTCCGTTCGCCGCTCCCGACCCCGTCCAGGGAGCGCTCGCGCGGTCGCCGATGGAGCGCCTCGCGAAGGCCGCCGGCGCCAGGTTCGAGCCCCGCGGCGGATGGAACGTCGCCGTCGCCTATGAAGGCGACGAGCGGCGTTACTGCGAGCAGACGGTCGGCTTCGCCGATCGCTCGCCGCTGACCAAGCTCGAGCTCCAGGGCCCCGCCGAGACGCTCGCGAGGATCGCCCGCGAGGCCGGCGAGGGCGCGACGCTCGAGCTCGGGCGTGCGGCCCGCAGCGCCGGCGCCTGGTGGTGCCCGGTCAGCCCCTGCAAGCTGCTGGTGCTGTCCGAGCCGGACTCGGGCGCCAACGCGGCGGTCCTCGAGGCCGCCGCGAGCGACCCCGGGGTGACGGTGCTCGACCTCAGCTGCGGCCTCTGCGCGATGACGCTCGTCGGACCCGGCTATCGCGAGCTGCTCGCCCGCTTCTGCGCGATCGATGTCCGACCGGCGGTGACGCCGGTCGCGGGCTTTCGCCCGGGGTCGGTCGCGAGAACTCCCGGCTACCTGCTGCGCGAACGCGACGACCAGCTGCTGCTGCTCGTCGGCTGGGCGTTTGGCGAATACCTGTGGGAAGTGATCGCCGACGCCGCCCAGAACCTCGGCGGCGGCCCGGTCGGCGCCGACGTCCTCGCCGCGGGTCTGGAGCCGGCGCGTGCGTGAGATCTTCCGTCCCGGGCGTATGTGGCGCCGCCGCGGCGAGCTGCGCGACAGCTACGACGTCGTGATCGTCGGCGGCGGCGCGCACGGCCTCGCGACCGCCTATTACCTGGGGCAGCTCGGCGTCCGCAACGTCGCCGTGCTCGAGCAGAGCTACATCGGCTCCGGCGCCGCAGGGCGCAACACGACGATCCTGCGCTCGAACTACAAGACGCCCGAGGGAGCCCGCTTCTACGACGCCAGCGTGAAGATGTACGAGCAGCTCTCGCGCGAGCTCGACTTCAACCTGCTGTTCTCCCAGTGCGGTCACCTGACGCTCGCGCACTCCGATCGCGCGATGTTCGTGATGGCAAACCGGGCCGAGGTCAACCGCCTCAACGGGATCGACTCGCGGCTGGTCGATGCCGACGAGGTCAAGCGTCTGTGCCCGGAGCTGAACGTCACCGATCACGTGACCTATCCGATCCTGGGCGCGCTGTATCACCCGCCCGGAGGCATCATCCGCCACGACGCGGTCGTGTGGGGGTTCGCGCGTGGTGCAGACCGGGCCGGGGTCGAGATCCATCCCTACACCAAGGTCGAGGGCATGCGAGCGGACCAACGGGCGGATCGACACGGTGCGAACCAACCGCGGGACGATCAAGGCGGGTCAGGTGATCAGCGCCGTCGCCGGCTGGAGCAGCCTCGTCTGCGACATGGCCAAGGTGCAGCTGCCGATCACGACCCACATCCTCCAGGCGTGTGTGACCGAGCCGGTCAAGCCGCTGCTCGACGTCGTGATCGTCTCCTCGCAGATGCACGTCTACATCTCCCAATCCGATCGCGGCGAGTTCGTGATGGGCTCCGAGATCGAGCCGTGGACCACCTACCGGATGGGTGGGACGCTGAACTTCCTGCAGGACCTGACGCGCCACACACTCGAGCTGTTCCCGCAGCTGGAGCGGGCGCGGCTGCTGCGAGCGTGGGCCGGCCTGTGCGACCTCTCGCCCGACTACAGCCCGATCCTCGGCAAGACCGAGGTCGACAACTTCCACGTCAGCGCCGGCTGGGGCACGTACGGGTTCAAGGCGGCGCCGATCGTCGGCAAGACGCTGGCCGAGCTCGTCCACACCGGGCAGACGCCGGAGCTGATCGCGCCGTTCGCGCTCGAGCGCTTCTACGAGGACAAGCTCGTGTCGGAGCTCGCCGCAGCGGCGGTGAGCCATTGACCATGACCGACGAGCTTGACGCCCAGCCGATCATCAACACGACAGTCGTTTTCTGAGGGTTAGACATGAGTGCATCCAAGAAGAATCAGCAGGGCACGGTTGGGGTTGGCGAGACCGACGGCAAGGCTCCGCCCGCGCGGCGGACGCGCCGCCCGGCCGGCACGCATCGGCTGCCCGACGGAGCGATCCCCAGCAGCCTCGAGATCGCCCAGGCGGCGGAGCTCCAGCCGATCGAGTCGATCGCGCAGTCGGCCGGACTGCAGCCCGACGAGATCGAGCCCTACGGCCACTACAAGGCGAAGATCAACCTGTCCGCGCTCCAGCGCCTCTCCTCGGCGGCCGAGGGAAAGCTGATCTGCGTCGCCGGGATGACCCCGACCAAGGCCGGCGAGGGCAAGACCACCACCGCCGTGTCACTGACCCAGGGCCTCGGTCTGATCGGCCGCAAGCCGGTGCTGTGCCTGCGTGAGCCCTCACTCGGGCCCGTGTTCGGGATCAAGGGCGGCGCCGCCGGCGGCGGCTGGACGCAGGTCGTCCCGATGGAGGATCTGAACCTCCACTTCACCGGCGACATCCACGCGATCGGGGCCGCCAACAACCTGCTCGCGGCGATGCTCGACGCGTCGATCCTGCACGGCAATCCACACCACATCGACGCGCTGCGGATCTCGTGGCGCCGCGCCGTCGACATCAACGACCGCGCGTTGCGCCAGATCACGATCGGGCTCGGCGGGCGCGCCAACGGTTACCCGCGCGAGACCGGGTTCGACATCACCGCCGCCTCCGAGGTGATGGCGATCGTCGCCGTCTCGCGCGACCTCGCCGATCTCCGCCGTCGGCTCGGGCGGATCACCGTCGCCTACAGCTTCGACGGCGGTCATCCGGTGACGGCCGAGGATCTGCAGGCCGCGGGCGCGATGTCGGTGCTGCTGAAGGACGCGATCAAGCCCAACCTGATCCAGACCCTCGAGGGCCAGCCGTGCCTGATGCACTGCGGCCCGTTCGCCAACATCGCCCACGGTAACTCGTCACTGGTGGGCACCGCGCTGGGCTTGAGGATGGGCGAGTACGTGATCACCGAGTCGGGCTTCGGCTCGGACATGGGCATGGAGAAGCTGTTCGACATCGTCTGCCGGGTCGGCAAGCTGCGCCCCGCGGCGGTCGTGCTCGTCTGCACGGTCCGTGCGCTCCAGCATCACGGTGGGCTCACCGATGCCGGCGCCGACCCAGCCCGCAAGATGGCGGCCGTGGTGATCGGCTCGCAGAACCTCAAGCGCCACCTCGGCATCGTTCGCGAGTTCGGCGTCCCGTGCGTGGTCGCCGTCAACCGCCGGCCCGAGGACAGCGACGAGGAGGTCGAACTGGTCAAGCGCCTGGCGCTCGAGTACGGCGCCAGGGCGGCCGAGGTCAACGACGGCTTCGCCCACGGCGGCGAGGGCGCTGCCGACCTCGCCGAGGCAGTCGTCGAGGCGGCGGAGTCCAAGAACGACTTCAGTCCGATCTACGCCGACGACGATTCATTCGAGGACAAGATCCACGCCGTCGCGACCCGGATCTACGGGGCCAAGGATGTGTTCATCTATCCAGAGGCGGCGAAGAAGCTCGAGCAATTCACCGCCGACGGTCTCGGCAAGCTGCCGATCTGCATGGCCAAGACGCACCTGTCGTTGTCGGCAGATGCCTCGCTGCTGAACGCACCCGAGGACTTCATCCTGCCGGTCCGCGACGTCCGCGCCTACACCGGCGCCGGCTGGATCGTCCCGCTGTGCGGCGACATCACGCAGATGCCGGGTCTCGGCAAGCAGTCGGCGGCGATCAACGTCGACATCACCGAAACCGGACGCACCGTCGGGCTGTTCTAGGGCCGTCACCGCCACGACCGTGTCGCCCAGTGCCGAGCGACCGCTCGCCGACCTGCTCGCCGCGCTGTCGGCGCGCTCGCCGGCGCCGGGCGGCGGCTCGGCCGCGGCCTGGTCGGGAGCGCTCGCGGCGGGGCTGCTCGAGATGGCGGCGGCGTTCGCCGGCCGACCCGAGCAGGTGGCGCGGGCCTCGCAGCTCCAGCAGGAGCTGCTGGCCTACGGCGAGCGCGAACTTCACTCATATGCGCCGGTGCTCGAGGCTGTCCGGATGCCGGCCGGCGATCCCGACCGCCTCGCGCGGCTGGCGCAGGCGCTCTCGGATGCATCGGAGGCTCCACTCGCGATCGCGCGCGCGAGCACCGAGGTGGCCGAGCTCGCGGCCGGGATCGCGAGCTCGAGCAGGCCCGCGTTGCAGGGCGATGCGATCGCAGGCGTGCTGCTGGCCGAAGGCTCGGCGCAGGCCGCCACCAGGCTCGTGGAGATCAACCTCGCGGACCGCCCCGACGATCCGCGGCTGGCGGAGGCACGGGCACTGGCGGACCGCGCCGCGCACGCGCGCGAGCGGATTCCCGCGCTCAGAACATGATTACGCTGCGGATCCCGTCCTGGCGCTCCATCAGCTCGAACGCCTCGTTGACGTCCTCGAGCGCGACCCGGTGCGAGATGAACGGGTCGACGTCGAGCTTGCCGTCGAGATACAGCTGCACGAACTCGGGCACCTGGTCGCGCCCCTTGACGCCCCCGAACGAGGAGCCGCACACGCGGCGGCCGGTGATCAGGTAGCGCGGGACGATGTCGAGCGTCTCGCCCCTGCCGGCGACGCCCGCGATCGTGCACAGGCCCCAGCCCATCCGCGCCGACTCGACCGCCTCTCGCATGACGCTGACCAGCCCCGTGGCCTCGAATGTGTAGTCGGCGCCGAACCCGCGCGTCTCGTCGAGCACCCGCTGCACCGTGTCGGGCCCTCCCGTCCAGGTCTCGGTCGCGCCCTGGCCCTTGGCGAGCTCGAGCCGGTCCTCTGAGAGATCGACGCAGATGATCCGCTGCGCTCCCTGCAGCCGGCAGCCGGCTACTGCGCCGAGGCCGACCATCCCGGCTCCGAACACGACGCAGGTCGATCCGGGCTCGACCTTGGCCGTGTTGATCGCCGCGCCGAGGCCGGTCGACAGCCCGCACGCGAACAGTGCCGCGCGGTCGGGCTCGGCCGCGGGCGGAACCTTCGCGAGCGCGATCTCGGGCATCACCGTGTACTGCGCGAACGTGCTCGTGCCCATGAAGTGTCGGATCTGGTCGCCATCGCGGCTGAGCCGGGTCGTGCCGTCGGGCAGGTAGCCGAGGTTCTGCTGCTCGCGGATCGCCAGGCACAGATTCGTCTTCGGGCTGCGGCAGTGCTCGCACTCGCGACACTGGGGGCTGAACAGCGTCACGACCCGATCGCCCTCGCTGACGCTCTCGACGCCGGGCCCGGTCCGCTCGACGATTCCGGCGCCCTCGTGCCCGAGCACGGTCGGTGCGTAGCCAGAAGGATCGGCCCCGGAGGCGGTGTACATGTCGGTGTGGCAGACGCCGCAGGCCTCGAGCCGAACCAGCACCTCGCCCGACCTGGGCTCGGCCAGCTCGAGCTCGGTGACGACGAGCGGCTGGGCGAATTGCTCGAGTACCGCGGCGCGGATCTTCACTTGGACGGGCTCCTTGGTCGTGCTGGCGAGTGCAGCCGCCAACACTAATGCCGCGGCGATCGGGCCGCCTGCATGACGGTCGCCGCGCCGACGTAGGAATTTGCACAGATGGCATCGAATTCACCGACCTCAAGCCCAAGTCCCAAATTGCCGATATCTAGATCAAGGGGGCACCGTTGGCTTGCCGGGAGCAGCGTGCAGGTAGCCCACGTACCAGACATCGCACTTGAGACACCCCCGCTCGCAGGACGCTACGGGGTGCTCGCGCGCTCGCACGAGGCGGGGACCGCCGGTGCGCTGCACGCCGTCGACCTGGAGACGGGCGACGAGGTGTCGATCCTGGCCGTGCCCGCGGCGGCGGTGACGCCGGCGGTCAGGGCCAGGCTCGGGCATGAGCTGCTGGCGCTGCGCGGACTTTCGAGCCCCTACGTGGCCGCCTTCTCGCGGCTCGACGAGGCCGACGACGTCGTGCTCGCGGTCCGTCCGCGGGTGCCGGGAAGGGCGCTCTCCGATCGGCTGCTCGAAGGGCCGCTGCGGGTGCTCGACGCGCTGCTCGTCGCCCACGACCTGATGCTGGCGCTGCGCGCGATCCACGAGTGCGGCCTGCTGCACCTCGACGTCGAGCCCGGCAACGTCAAGCTGCTCGCCGGCGAGGGCCCGAAGACGGTGCTGACCTACTCGGGGCTCTCGCGAAGCACCCGCGTCGCGCACTCCCAGGAGTTGCTCGCGCGCGCGGCCCACTACGCCTCGCCGGAGGAGGCGGGCGTGCTCCATCGCAGGATCGACGAGCGCTCCGACATCTACTCCGCCGGCTGCGTTCTATTCGAGAGCGTCTACGGTCACCCGCCGTTCCACGGCTCCTCGGTCAACGAGGTGCTTCGCGCCCAGCTCAGCGACGGCCTGCCGGTCGTCGCCGGCGCGCATCCCAGCGTGCCGCGGGCCGTCGAGGCGGTGCTCGGCCGGATGCTCGCGACCGAGCCTCACGACCGCTATCCAACGGCCGTCGCCGTCGCATCCGACCTGCAGGAGATCATCGATGCGATCGGGCGGGGCGAGCAACCCGACTCGCTGCGCAAGCGCCCGAGCAATAGCCGTCGCACGCTGACCGAGCCCGAGCTGATCGGGCGCGACAGCGAGCTCGAGGTGCTCGCGCGCAGGCTCGAGGAAGCCCGCGGCGGGAGCGGCACGCTGGTCATGATCGAGTCCGAGGCCGGCGGCGGCAAGACGCGGCTGCTCGAGGAGTTCGCGGCCCGTGTCGCAGGGGACCGCGCTTGGGTGCTCCGCGGTCAGGGACGAAGCCTCGGGGCACAGAGCCCCTACCAGGTGCTCGACGGAGTGCTCGCAGCGGTTGCCCGGCGCGCCGAGGTCGACCCGGCCTTCGCCGCCCGCCTGCAGGCCGCCGCCGGCGCGCACCAGGGTGATGACGGCGGCTTCCAGAACGGGGCCAGAACGCTTGGGTCGCTGATCGGCCTGCTCGGCCTGCTCGGGACGTGCGATTGCCCTGCGGTCGTGATCCTCGACGACTGCCAGTGGGCCGACGAGGCGACGATCGAGCTGCTCGATGAGTGGCATCGCGCCGGCGGCCCGCAGCCCGGCGCCAGCCACTGCCTGATTCTCGCCGCTGTGCGCTCCGACCTGCCCGGGGCGGCGGCCGCGCTGCTGCACGACGGCCCCGAGCGCGTCGTGCTGCCACGGCTGCGTGAATCCGCGATCGAACGCGTCGTCGAGTCGATGGCCGGTCCCGTTCCCGCCGAGGTACAGGACCTGGTCGCACAGGCATCGGGCGGCAGCCCGTTCGTCGCCGCCGAAGTTCTGCGCGGCCTCGTCGAGTCGAACATCCTGACCGCTAAGAACGACGGTTGGCGGCTCGAGCCCGAGCGGATCGCCGAGGCGCAGTCCTCGACTCGTGCCGCCGTGATCCTGGGCGAGCGGATCCAGCAGCTCCCCGAGCCTGTACTCGAGGTCCTGTCGGTGGCCGCGATCCTCGGCAAGCAGTTCGCGCTGCACGACGTCGCAGAGCTGGCCGGCCGTCCCCTGCGTGAGACGCTGGCTGCGCTGGCCGAAGCTCGGCGGCGCCACATCGTGTGGTTCGACTTCGACAGCGGCGAGTGGGCGTTTCTGCACCATCAGCTACGCGACCGGCTGCACGCGCGTCTGAGTGATCAGACGCAGCGAGAGCTGCACCTGCAGATCGCCGCGCGGATCGCCGATCGCGATCCCGGGGCCGTGTTCGAGCTCGCCTACCACTACCACGCCGCCGGTGACGACGAGCGCGCGCTGCCGTACGCGCTCGCGGCCGCGCACGAGGCCCGCCGCCGGTACTCGCTCGAGCTCGCGCAGCGTCAGTACGAGATCGCCCTGCACGCCGTCACCGACGCGGACCGGGGCTCGCGGCTGATCGCGAATGAGGGTCTCGGCGAGATCGCCCTGCTGCGCGGCGCCTACGAGGACGCCGACGCGTACTTCACCGATGCGCTCGCGGATTGTGAGCAGAACACCGAGCGCGCTCGAGTACAGGGACGGCTCGGCGAGCTGGCGTTCAAGCGCGGCGATGTCGGCGATGCGACCGCGCGCTTTCAGGGAGCGCTGCTTCTGCTCGGCGAGCGCGCCCCGCAGCGGCGCGCAAGGGCCGTGATCCCGCTGGCGCGCGAGCTGCTCGTACAGGTCGCGCACACGCTCGCGCCGCGTTGGCTCCTCGGCCGCCGGGCGCAGGCCGACGGCGAGCGCGACCTGCTCGTCGCACGCCTGCTGTCGGGCCTTGCGCACGCCTACTGGTTCGGGGCGGGGAGGCTGCGGTGCGGTTGGGCGCACCTGCGCGGGATGAACCTGGCCGAGCGCTACCCGCCGACGCCCGAGCTCGCGCAGGCCTATGCCGGCCACGCGCCGGTGACCTCGATGATTCCCTGGGTGCGCCGCGGGATCGCCTACGCCGAGCGTTCGCTGCAGATCAGGCGCGAGCTCGGCGATCGCGCCGGGGAGGGCCAGTCGCTGTACCTGTACGGGGTCGCCCTGTACAGCGCCGGGCGGGTGCCCGAGGCGCTCGAGCGGTGCCAGGCCGCGGTCGAGATTCTCGAGCGAACCGGGGATCAGTGGGCGCTGGGGACAGCCAGGTGGCACATCGCCGCCTGCCTCTACAGGATGGGACGCCTGTCCGAAGCGGTCCAGGGAGCTCAGGAAGTCCACCGCGCCGCGCTCGAGCTCGGCGACGCTCACGCGGCCGGTATCAGCCTCGGGTTCTGGGCCAAGGCGGCGGGCGGTGAGGCGCCGCGCCAAGCGGTCCGCGACGCGCTCGAGCACCACACCGGCGACATCTCCACGACCGCTGAGGTGCTCCAGGCGGAGGCGCTCGGTCGCCTCGCCGGAGGCGACCCGAACGGGGCGATCGTCGCGCTGGAGCGCGCCGATCGGCTGATCCGCGACGCGGGCCTGCGCCAGGAGTACGTGGCGCCCGTCCCGGCCTGGCTCGCGACCGCGCTCCGTGCCGCGTTCACCCGCGAGACGCCGCTCGCGCCCAGGCGCAGACGCCGGCTGTTGCGCCGCGCGCGCCGGGCGGCGCGGCGAGCCCACCGGATCGCCCGCAGCTACCCCAACAACCTCCCGCACGCGCTGCGCGAGCGCGGGATGCTCGCCGCCTGCGCGGGGCAGGCATGGCGCGCTCGCCGACTGCTCGATCGAAGCCTGGAGGCGGCCGACCGGCAGGGCGCCAGCGCCGAGTACGCCGAGACGCTCGCCGCACGCGGCGCCGTCGGGGTGGCGCTCGACTGGCGGGAGGGCGACGACCAGCTCGCCGAGGCGATCCGGATGACCGGCGCGATCGCGCCGGGCGCGGCGGTGGGGCAGTCGGAGCAGACGCTGTCGCTCGCCGATCGGTTCTCGACCGTGCTCGAGGCCGGTCGTTCGATCGCCGCGGCGCTGACCGAGGAGGCGGTGTTCGCAGCCGTCCACGACGCGACCGTGGCGTTGCTGCGGGTCCCGTCCTGCACGGTCTTCGCCGTGTCCGGCGCCGCGCCGCACCAGCAGGTGGCGGTCGTCGCCGGCGACGGCGAGCACGCGAACCGGACCGAGCTCGCGCTCCAGGCGCTCGAGGACGGCCGGCCGGTTGTCAGCTTCGAGGATCTCGAGAGCACCGGCGAGGACGCCGGGCAGGTCCGCTCGGCGCTGTGCGCGACCGTGTTCGTCCGTGGCGGTGCGCAGGGAGTCGTGTGCGCGACCCACAACGGCGTCGGAGATCTGTTCGAGGAGGAGGAGGAGCGGCTGGCCGCGTACATCGCTTCGCTGGCCGGCGCCGCGCTCGAGAACGCGCAAGGGTTCGCGGCCTCCGAGGCGCTGTCGCGCTCGCTCGAGCGCCGGGTCCAGGAGCGGACCGCCGAGCTGAGCACCTCCAAGGAGCAGATGGAGGTGACGCTGTCGCTGCTGGCGGCGACGCTCGACTCGACCGCCGACGGCATCCTCGTCGTCGACAACGACGGCCGGATCGTCTCGCACAACCGCAAGTTCGCCGAGCTGTGGCGGATCCCCGCCGAGGTGATGGAGTCGCGCGAGGACGCCCGCGCGACCGCGTACGTGCTCGAGCAGCTGCAGGACCCGCGCCAGTTCCTCGCCAAGATCCGCGAGCTGTACGCCGATCCGCAGGCCGAGAGCCACGACGTGATCGAGTTCAAGGACGGCCGCGTTTTCGAGCGGGTCTCCAAGCCCCAGGTGGTCGGCGGCAAGAGCGTCGGCCGCGTCTGGAGCTTCCGCGACATCACCAGCCAGAAGCGCTCCGAGCGTGAGCTCGAGCACCTCGCCAACCACGACGGCCTGACGGGGCTGCAGAACCGTCGTTGCTTCGAGCACGAGCTGGCCGGGACGATCGCCCAGATCCGCCGCTACGGCGGCACCGCCGCGGCGCTGATCCTCGACATCGACAACTTCAAGTACGTCAATGACACGCTCGGGCACGGCGCCGGCGATGAGCTGATCAAGAGCGTCGCGCGGTTGCTGTCACGGCGCCTGCGCGGCACCGACGCGATCGCCCGCCTCGGAGGCGACGAGTTCGCCGTGCTGCTGCGCGAGACCGACGCCGGCACGGCCCACCGCGTCGCGACCGATCTGCTCGCCGAGATCCGCCATCACACGGTCGCTGTCGGTGGCCAGCGCGTGTCAATGACCGCTTCGATCGGCGTCGCCCTGCTCGAGGCGGGCGCGGCCGACGCCGGCCAGCTGCTCGCCGACGCCGACCTCGCGATGTATGAGGCAAAGCGCGCCGGCCGCGACCGCGTCTCGGTCTACAGCCCCGAGCGCGCCCGCGAGGCTCGCGTCAAGGCGCGCTACACGTGGGCCGAGCGGCTGCGCTGGGCGCTCGAGGAGGACCGCTTCGAGCTATACGCCCAGCCGATCCTCGACCTTCAGAGCCGTCGCACGACCCGCCACGAGGTGCTGCTGCGAATGCCGGGCGAGGAGGGAGGCCTGCTGTCGCCGAGCGCCTTCATGCCGACCGCGGAGCGGCTCGGCCTGATCCTGGCGATCGACCGCTGGGTGGTCTCGCGGGCGATCCGGGCGATCGCAGGCAGCCGCCTGCGCGCGACCGATCACGCACTCGAGATCAACCTGTCCGGAACCTCGCTGGGCGACGCCGAGCTACCGGCGCTGATCGCCGACGAGCTGGATGCGACCGGGATCGACCCGAGCCGCCTGATCTTCGAGGTGACCGAGACCGCCACGATCGCGAACATGGACGAGGCCAAGACGTTCGCCAGCGCCCTGACCTCGCTCGGGTGCAAATTCGCGCTCGACGACTTCGGGACCGGCTTCGGTTCCTTCTACTACCTCAAGCACCTGCCGGTGCACTACCTCAAGATCGACGGCGACTTCATCTCCGATCTGCCGGAGAGTGAGACCGACCAGCTGGTCGTCAAGACGATCGTCGAGATCGCCAGGGGAACCGGCAAGAAGACGATCGCCGAGTGCGTCGGCGACCGCGCCGTGCTTCGCTACGTCGAGCAGCTCGGCATCGACTATGCCCAGGGCCACTTCATCGGCCGGCCCGAGCCGTTGTCGCGCGTGGTCGCGGTGCAGTAGCGGGCGTCGAGCGAGATGCGCCGGTTCCCCGCGCCATAGCCCGGGGCGCGGCCGGCCCCCCCGACGATCGCCGCCCACTTGCGATCGACGCCAAACTCCCGATCGCCGCCCACTCGCGATCGACGCCCAGCTCGCCAGGCTGGCCAGCCAGCCAGTAGGATCCCCGGCGGCGACGCTAGGGTGAGAAGGAGGTCAGATGTCTTCGACCAAGAACGATCTTGATCAGGTTCTCGTAGGTGAGCGCGAGCTGTGGCTGCACGGGCCGCCGCATGAGCTGTTCCGAGAGCTGCGCAACGAGTGCCCGGTCCATTGGACCCCACGAATCACGGAGTTCCCGAACGAGGCCGGCTACTGGTCCGTGACCCTGCCGGAGGACATCCAGACCGTCAGCCGCGACTGGCGCACGTACTCGTCGGAGCTGGGCGGGGTCACGGCGGTCACCGACGGGTTCCCGCTCGAGTTGATGCGGGCGATGTTCATCGGCATGGACCCGCCCAAGCACGACCGGATCAAGAAGCTCTTCCAGGCCGGTTTCACGCCGAAGCGGATCGCCGCCCACGAGCCGGCGGTCCGGGCGATCGTGGTCGAGGTGCTCGAGCGCCTCGAGGGACGCGAGACCTGCGATCTGGTGACCGAGGTCGCGCAGCCGGTGGTCTCGCGCGTGATCGGAAGCTTCATGGGGATCCCGCCCGAGGACGACCAGGCGTGGGCGACGCTGATGAACTCGGCGCTCGCCGCGGGCGACCCGGATCTGAACCCCGACGGGATCGAGAGTGTCGTCGCCAACGACATCCCGGAGATCTTCGCGCGCTGCCAGCGGATGATCGCCGAACGGCGCGAGCATCCGACCGACGACCTGACGAGCGTCCTGGTGCACGCCGAGATCGACGGGCAGATGCTCGAGGAGCACGAGATCGTGATGGGCTTCTTCCTGCTCGTCGCGGCCGGCAACGACAGCACCAAGGCGACCTATTGCAGCGGCATGCGGGCGCTGATGGCTGACCTGGTCCAGCGCCAGGCGGTGATCGACGACCCGTCGCTGATTCCCGGTGCGGTCGAGGAGTCGCTGCGGATGTTCCCCGCGTTCGCCCACTTCCGCCGGACCGCGACGTCCGACGTCGAGCTGAACGGCGCGCGCATCAGCGAGGGCGACAAGGTCGTGATGTGGTACGTGTCCTCGGGCCGCGACGAGCGGCGCTACGAGGATCCCAACCACTTCGACGTGCGCCGCAATCCGGAGCACCAGGCGTTCGGCGCGGGCGGGCGGCACTTCTGCCTCGGCGCGGCGCTGGCCCGCCTCGAGCTGACGGTCCTGTTCGAGGAGACGCTCAAGCGCTATCCGGCGATGGAGCTCGCAGGCAAGCCGCTGATGGTCGAGTCCGCGTTCCTGAACCAGCTCAAGACGATGCCGGTTCGCCTGCGGCCGGCCGCTTCCTGATCGCCTACAGCAGCCCCGCGAGCACGAGCGACCCGATCAGTATCAGGATCGTGGCCGTAATCACGCCCGAGAAGCGCTCGAGCCAGACGCCGCGGATCTGGTAGCCGCCGGCGGTCGCGACCAGAGTCAGCAGCACGAACGTCCCGATCGTCGCCGCCGCGAATACGACCAGCGAGGCCAGCGCGACGCCGACGCCGGCCGTCGTCGCCGCCAGGAACACCGGCAGGATCGTCAGATCCGGGGAGGCCGCCGCACCGAACGGGACCATGATCGCGGCCAGTCCCGCGGCCCGCGACTCGTGGCGCTGATCGGCGTGGCCCGGCGGATGCTGAAGCGCCGTCGGGTGGGGGTGCTCGTGCGCCGCGTGCGAATGCTCGTGCGGGTGCTCGTGGTCGTGGACGTGCCCGTGCCCGGTCAGCTCGAGCACTGCGAACCCGAGCCCGGTCGCGATCAGAAGGCCGCCGACGATCGCGTTCTGGGCGTGCTCGATCCGGGAACGGAACTGAAGTCCGATGATCACGATCACCGCGCCGAGCGCGAGCGAGACGAGCACGTGCGCAACGCCCGCGAGGCCCGAGAGCCGGGCGACCTTCGACAGCGGATAGCGCCGCGTACGCCCGACGACGGCGAGCGGGACCCAGTGGTCGGGGAGCACCGCGTGGCCGAGTCCGACCCCGCCGGCGGCGAGCAGCAGAGCCGGGGTGGCGCTCACCGCCGCAGGGCCTCTGCCAACGAATTATTGGATTTGCAGGAGATTTTGCGTGAGTACAATCGAACGGGGGTATACATAAAGGGGTACCTATGCAAGACAAGGAGCGTCCGATGAGAGTAAGACGGATCCGCAGCGGTGGGGCATTACGCGGACAGGCTAAGACCAAGACGCCGTCCCCACCACCGGTTTCACGCCGCCAGCATGCCCGCCAGCCGGGCCGTGCGTGGTCGCTGCAGTTGGGAACCAGCTACTGGTCAGAGCGCCCCGGGCACTGAAGGATCAGCGCGCCGCGCGGCGCAGCGAGAGCGCGAGCAGCACGGGCACCGAGGCCGCCATCACCCACCAGGCGGCGAGGCCGGCGGCGGCGATCGCGGCCGTCACGCCGAGCGCGACCACAACCCCGGCGGCGGTGACCCAGTCGTCGCCGACAACGAACTCCCAGATCGCACGACCGACGCGGCCCAGCGCGGTCACGCCGGTTCTCCGAGCGAAGGTGTGACCTGGCTGGGGCGGGGAATCCGCCGCAGCCAGGCCACCATCGCCAGGCCAAGGGCGACGACGGCAGGGATGATCACGAGCAGCGCGGCGTCGCCGCCGGGCCACGAGGCGCCGGCGCCCTCGGCGCCCCAGAAGGTCCCGAACGAGGTCAGCATCACGCCGACCGAGAACTTCATCGCGTTCTCCGGGACGCGCGCCAGCGGCGCGCGCACCGCGACGCCGATCGCCACGACGAGCAGCACGGCGGCGGCCGCGGCGGCCGCCGCCAGTCCGACCCGGTGCTGGTTGGCGCCGAAGGTGAGGACGATGAACACGACCTCGAGGCCCTCAAGCAGGACGCCCTTGAACGAGATCACGAACGAGTAGGAGTCGAACCCCCCGCTGCGGGCGACCTCGCGCGCGGCCTCGGTCTCGCTCGCGAACGCCGCCAACTCGTCGTGCAGCGCCTTCAGTCCGGCTGCGCGCAGCACCGCCTTGCGCAGCCACTGCAGACCGAACACCAGCAGCAACCCGCCGACGACGACGCGCAGCACGCCGATCGGCAGCGTCGTGATCGCCGGGCCGATCGCGACCACGATCACGGCCAGACTCAGCACGCCGGCACCGACGCCCGTCAACGCCGAGGACCAGCTGCGCGTGGTCCCAACCGCGAGCACGATCGTCAGCGCCTCGACGGCTTCGACCGCGCAGGCCAGGAACACCGACAGGGCAAGGCCAAGCTCTGGTCCCGACATTCGGCTACGGAGTCTAGGGCGGGGTGAGCTCGACCCCGAAGCGCTCGCGCAGCCCGGCGTATCCGACGTCGCTGACGTGGACCGCGCGGCCGCGACGGGCTCTGGAGATCCAGCCGAGGTCGAGCATCCGCTGTGCGATCGCGGCGCCGAGCGAGCCCGCGAGATGGTGGCGCTGTTCGCTCCAGTCGACGCAGTAGCGAATCAGCGGGCGGCGGCGTGGCAGCGACTCGAACTCGATCCCGAAGCCGCGCAGCTCCTTCACTCCGGCGTCGGTCAGCCGGTAGTCGAGGTCGAAGCCGGGCGAGGACAGCCGGTCCTCGTCCGCACGGCCGGGATCGAAGCTGCCGTCGCCACCCGCGAGCAGGCCGCGGGCCAGCAGGGCCGAGAACAGCTCAGTGCCGAGGACGCCCGCGAGGTGGTCATAGCAGGTGCGGGCATAGCGGACCGCGTGCGCTCGCGTGCCCTGCCGAAGGGAGCGGACCGGGGCGGCGGGTGCAAGCCGAGCGAGGGCCTCGATCAGCTCGGCGACTTCGGCGCCGGCGAGCCGGTAGTAGCGATGGCGGCCATGGCTCTCGACGGTCAGCATGCCGCCTGCGCGGAGCTTCGCGAGGTGACCGCTCGCGGTCGAGGCGGCGATCCCGGCCTCTGAGGCGAGCACGCTGGCCGGCAGTGCGCGGCCGTCACCGAGCGCGAGCAGGATTCGCGCGCGGCCGGGATCGGCGACAAGTCCCGCGACCGCGGCGATGTCCGTGTCTCCGGGCATCGCTGCACCTTAGCGCCGGGACATTTCGGCGTTGGCCGAAGCGTCTACGGGCAAGACCCGAGACATGCGAAGACATCTCCCATTGCTTGCGGTCTGCCTCGGGTACTTCATGGTGATCCTCGACGCAACTATCGTAAACGTGGCGCTGCCGGCGATCGGACGGGATCTCGGCGCCGGCGTCTCGAGCCTGCAGTGGGTCGTCGACTCATACACGATCGTGTTCGCGGGACTGCTGCTGTCGGCGGGGTCGCTCGGGGACCGGCTCGGGGCGCGACGGGTGTTCGACGCCGGCCTGGCCCTGTTCAGCATCGCGTCGGCGGTGGCGTTCCTGGCCGGCGCGGCGGTCGCCGCCGTGACCGTCGAGCGCGAACGGGCGGGGAACGCGTTGACGGTGCGTCATCATGGGTGAGAATGAGTGCGATCGGAGGCGGACACGGATTCGGCGCGGCGAACGGAGCCGGGCCCGGAGCGATGCGCGGAATGCGCGGCTCGTCGAAGGAGCCGCCGCCGCTGATGGATCCCGCTCGCGAGCGCGACACCCACCGGATCCTGGCGCTGTTCGCGCACTACCGGCTGCGGCTGGCGGCGGTGATGGCGCTGATCGTGTTCTCCGCCGGACTGAGCATGATCTCGCCGTTCCTGCTGCGCGCGGTGCTCGACACCGCGCTGCCGGACCGCAACGCGACGCTGCTGACCGAGCTTGTGCTGGGGATGATCGGGATCGCGATCGCGGTCGCCGCGATCGGCGTCTGGCAGACCTACATCTCGAACGTGATCGGCCAGCGGGTGATGCACGATCTGCGCGCGGCGGTCTACCGGCATCTGCAGCGAATGTCGCTGGCGTTCTTCACGCGCACGCGGACCGGCGAGGTCCAGTCGCGGATCGCCAACGACATCGGCGGGATCGACAGCGTCGTGACGACGACCGCGACCTCGATCGCGCAGAACGCGACGACCGTGATTGCGACGATCGTCGCGATGATCATCCTCGACTGGCGGCTGGCGGCGATCTCGCTCGTGTTCGTGCCGCCGTTCGTGTTTCTGACGCGCAGAGTCGGGCAGGTCCGCCGCCGGATCACAACCGAGCGCCAGCGCCGCCTCGCCGACCTGTCGGCGCTCGTGTCGGAGTCGCTGTCGGTATCGGGGATCATGCTCGGCAAGACGATGGGCCGGGGGCGCGACCTCGCCGAACGCTTCACCGGGGAGTCGAGCGAGATCGCGGAGGTCGAGGTCCGCTCGCGGATGGCCGGGCGCTGGGTGATGTCGACGATCCAGATGGTGTTCGCGATCCAGCCGGCGATCGTCTACTGGATCGCCGGTCAGAACTTCGTCCACGGCGGGCACGCAATCTCGATCGGGACGGTCGTCGCCTTCACGCAGCTCCAGGTGCGGCTACTGTTCCCGATCCAGAGCCTGCTCTCGACCCAGGCCGACGTCGAGGCATCGCTCGCCTTGTTTGACCGGATCTTCGAGTACCTCGATCTCCCGGTCGACATCGTCGAGGCCGAGCACCCGGTCCAGCTGCGCGCCGACGAGGTGCTCGGGGAGGTGCGCTTCGAGCACATGTCGTTCCGCTACGGCGACGGGCCCTGGACGCTGCAGGACATCGAGCTGGTCGTGCCGGCCGGCACGCGGACTGCGGTCGTCGGCGAGACCGGGGCCGGCAAGACGACGCTGGGCTACTTGGTCGCGCGGCTTTACGAGCCGCAGAAGGGGCGCGTCACGATTGACGGCGTCGACGTCCGGCAGGCGAGCCTCGAGTCGCTGGCCGCGACCGTCGGGGTCGTCTCGCAGGAGACGTATCTGTTCCACGCGACCGTCCGCGAGAACCTTCGTTTCGCGCAGCCCGACGCGACCGACGAGGAGATCGAGGACGCGGCGCGGACCGCGAGGATCTACGAGTTGATCTCGTCGTTGCCCGACGGCTTCGACACGATCGTCGGCGAGCGCGGCTACCGCTTCTCGGGCGGCGAGAAGCAGCGGATGGCGATCGCGCGGACGATCCTGCGCAATCCGCCGGTGCTCGTGCTCGACGAGGCCACGAGCTCACTCGACACGCAGACCGAGGCCGCGGTCCAGGCCGAGCTCGAGCGCCTCGCCGAGGGGCGGACGACGATCACGATCGCGCACCGGCTCTCGACCGTCCGCGACGCCGACCAGATCGTGGTCCTCGACCACGGGCGCGTGGCCGAGCGCGGCAGACACGAGGAGCTGCTCGAGCGAGGCGGTCTGTACGCGGCGCTGGTCGCGCGCGACGTGAGCGAGGAGACCGTCAGCTGATCTCGATGTACTGGAGGCTGGCCCGGCCGACCTCGAGCACGTCGCCGTCACGGATGTTCGCGGTCCGGACGCGGCGGCCGTTGACGTAGGTTCCGGTCTCGCTGTAGTTGTCGAGCAGACGGGCGTGCTCGCCGTGGCGCACGATGAACGCGTGGTCCGGCGAAACCTGCTCGTCGCTCAGATGGACGTGCGCGGTGACACCGCTGCCGATCTGCGTGATCTTCGGCTCGAGCTCGATCAGGCGCGTGCGAACGCCGTCGTCGAGAAGCAGATGCGGGCCCCGCCGCGGGCGCTTGCGCGCGGCCGGGGCGGGCCGCCGCACGGGCGTCGCCGTTGACTTCGCGGGCGTCGCCGTCGGCTTGCGGAAGGTGGGCGGTGCCTCGGTGATCATGCGAGCAGTCCATCACCCGAAGCCCAGAAGAAGGTGAAATCCGTCTAAGAGAAGTTGAAAGATTCTTCCTGGTGACGGCAAAGACGCCCGGCTCAGCCGTCCGCCGCCTCGACCTCGGGCTGGTCGAAGTAGCCGCGGCGGCGAAACCAAGCCCACAGCAGCACGAGCGACACGAACAGGCTGCCGAGGCCGAACACGAGGAACTCCCAGAAGCTGCCGATGTGGCCGGTCAGCCAGTCGAAGTTCATGCCGAAGAAGCCGGTGATGAAGCTCAGTGGCAGGAACACCGTCGCGATCACCGTCAGCTGCCGGCTGATCTCGTTCTGGCGAACGCTGATCTCGTTTTGCGCAAGCGAGATCACCGCCATGTTGGCCTGCAGCATCGCCCCGAGCGCGTCTCGCTGAGCGATGATCTCCTCCTCGACCAGCTTGGCGTGATCGTTGATGTCGCGAAAGAACGGCCGCAGCTTCGCGCCGACGTCGAATTGGGGGCTACGCTCGAGCCCGTCGAGCGGCGGTAGCAGCGGATGCACGGCGCGGTAGAAGTCGCTGATCTCGCGGCGCACCGAGTAGATCCGCTCGCTCGGGGCGACCGAGCCGCTGAACACAATCGCCTCGAGTTCCTCGATGTCCTGCTCGAGGCAGGTGATCACGGGGGAGTAGTCGTCGACGACCTTGTCGATGATCGCCCACAGGGCCGAGAACGGCCCCTCGGCGAGCAGGTCGGGTCGCCGCTCGAGACGGGCGCGCGCATCCTTCAACTCGCTCGCCCCGCCCTGACGGATTGCGAGCACGAACTGGCGCCCGATGAAGACGCTGACCTCGCCGAAGTCGACCTCCTCGGTCTGATCCACATAGCGCGCGGTCCGCAGCACCACGAACGTCGTCGCGCCGCCGTCGTACTGCTCGATCTTGGGTCGCAGATGCAGGTTCTGGGCGTCCTCGACGGCGAGGTCGTGCAGGCCGAAGCGCGACTGCACCTGGGCGAGCTCCTGCTCGCTGGGCTCGAACAGCCCGAGCCAGACGAAGCCGCCGTCGCCTCCTCTGCAGATGCTGGCGGCACGGTCGAGCTCCATCGGCCCGTCGTGCTGGCGGCGTCCGTCCCGGTAGTGAGCGCAGTCGATGATCACCGTGTTCCTCCCGTTGGCTTCTCAGCCGCGATTCTTACCGACCGCGGCGGCCAAGGGGTGATCGAACTGCGGCGGACCCGAAACCGAGTAGCCGGCGGCCGCCTCGAGCTAGCCGGCTGCCGGCTCGAGCTAGCTTGCTGCCGGCTCGGGGACCGGCTGATCCGGGCGCGGCGCCGGTGGCGACGGCTCGAGCGTCGAGCGCCCCTCAACCCGGAGGTGGGGAAGCAACCGGTCGAGGAACGCCGGCAGCTTCCAGTTGTTCTCGCCGAGGATCATCATCACCGAGGGCACGAGCACCGAGCGCACGATCAGGGCATCGAGCAGCACCGCGCTCGCGAGGCCGACTCCGAACAGCTCGATCACGCGCATGCCGCCGAGCAGGAACGCGCCGAACACGAGCACCATGATCGTCGCCGCCGCCGTGATCGTGCGGCCGGTCGCGGCGAGGCCGTGGGTGACCGCGGCGGTGTTGTCGCGGCGCCGGTGCCATTCCTCATAGATCCGGCTTACGAGGAACACCTCGTAGTCCATCGACAGCCCGAACAGGATCGGGAACATCAGTACCGGCAGGAACGCCTCGATCGGCCCGGTCTTGTCGATCCCGATCAGCGACGCCCCCCAGCCATTCTGGAAGATGGCGGTCACGACACCAAACGCGGCCCCGGCCGACAGCATGTTCATCACCGCTGCGGTCAGCGGGATCGCAATGCTGCGGAAGACGGCCATCAGCAGCAGGAAGCTGAGCAGCACGACGATGCCGATGAACAGCGGTAGCTTGCGCGAGAGGACGTGGCTGAAGTCGTCGAAGATCGCGGTCTGGCCGCCGACCAGGACATGCAGGCCGGTGCCGCGCTCCGCCGCCGGGACGACGTCGTTGCGAACCGTATGGAGCAGGTCGGCGGTCGAGGCGTCCTGGGGTGATCCCTTGGGGTAGATGTTGGCCAGCGCGACCGCCGGGCGCCCGCCTGCGCCGGCGATGAACCGCGGCTGCGTCGATCCGACCACCCCGGGGGTGCTCGCGACGGCGCGTTCGACGCGGATGAACGCGAGCCGCTGGGCGGGGTTGTTGATCTGCGCAACGAGCTGGAGCGGGCCGTTGTAGCCGGGCCCGAAGCCCTTGGCGAGCAGGTCGTAGGCCTTGCGCGTGGTCGAGCTGGCGGGGTCGCTGCCGGCGTCGGCCGAGCCTAGGCGCATCGAGAAGAACGGGATAGCGATGATCACCATCACGGCGGTTGCAACGATCGCGAAAACGACCGGGCGCTTCTGCATCCAGCCGGACCACCGCGCCCACGCGGCGGACTCGTCGGAGGTCCGCAGATTGCCCTCGCGCAGCGCCCGCCGATCACGGCGGCGGAGCACGAAGCGGCCGAACAATCCGAGTAGGGCGGGGAGCAAGGTGAGCGCGGCGATGACGGTGAACGCGACCGCGATCGCGGCCGCGATCGCGACCCCGTACAGGAAGCTGACGCCAAGCGCGAACATCCCGAGCATCGCGATGCAGACGATCACCCCGGCGAACAGGACGGCACGTCCGGAGGTGTCGAGCGACTGGACGACCGCCTCCTCGCCCGACAGCCCGCGTAGCACCCCCTGGCGGTAGCGGGTGACGATGAACAGCGCGTAGTCGACCCCGACGCCGAGGCCGATCAGCAGCGCGAGCTCGTTTGAGAACGAGGCCATCGAGAACACGTTCGAGAGCAGGCCGATGATGCCGATCCCGGTGCCGAGCGACATCGCGGCCGTGATCAGCGGCAGCGCTGCGGCGAGCAGCGTCCCGAACACGATGAACAGGACGACCGCCGCGGCCAGGAAACCGATCCCGAGGCTGCTCGATGAGTTGTCGTGCTGTCCGGCCTCGGCGATCTGACCCTCGACCTGGAACTGCAGCCCATTGCCGGAGCCCGAGGTGACGGTCGACACGAACGACTGCGCGCCGTTGTGCGAGATCTTGTTCGGCTGGATGTCGAAGGTGACGTTCGCGAACCCGATCTGGCCGGACGGCGAGATCTGCTTGGCGCCCCCGATCGCGTACGGGGAGGCGATGTGGGTGACGTGAGGCGTGGTCGCGACCTTCGCGAGCAGGGCCTGGACGCGTGCGCGCACGGCCGGGTCGGTCAGCCGGCCCTGGCTGGTTGCGATCACGATCTGGTCGGTGTCCCCCGAGGCCTTGGGCGCGTTCGTCTGGAGCAGCCGCACCGCGTCGAAGCTGTCGGTGTGCGGCAGCTTGAAGTTGTCGCTGTAGCCGCTGCCGATGCCGGAGTGAAGCGCGGTGATCCCGATCAGCGCAACGATCCACGCGGCGATCACGATCCGCCGGTGAACGAAGCACCATCTGGCAAGGGTTCTCATCGCGCGGGGGACCTCCGTGGGCAACTGGTTGAAACATCCGAGCGCGGCGACCCATTGTCGCGACCATCCTTGAAAGATGTCTGACAGGTAACCCCGCTGCTTCGCCTAGACGGTAGCGGGCCGAGGTTTCTTCCCGCCGGACGTCGCCGTGCTCGCGACGAACTGCACAAATGCCTGGGCGGCGGGCGACAGCCGCCGGCCGGCGCGCCACCACAGCACGACCTCCATCCGCAGCTCGGGTGACAGCGTCCGGATCGCGATCCGGGGGCCCGGCCGTTCGAGAAACGACCTGGGCAGAACCGCGAGGCCAAGTCCGCCCGCAACCAGTGAGCGTACGAGCGCCATGTCGTTGGCCTCGAGTGCGATCCGCGGTGCGACCGCCGCGCGCGCGAGTGCGGCGTCGAGCACCGCCCGGGTCGACGAGCCGCGATGAAAGACGATCAGCCGCCGGTCAGACAGGGCGCGCAGCGACAGCGGTCCGTCGCCGGCGAGCGGATCGCCGGGGCTCGTCGCGAGCGCGAGCTCCTCGCTCGAGAGCTCGATCCGCTCGAACCCCTCGGGCGGGTCGGGCTCGAGTGCGAACGCGACGTCGAGGCTTCCGTCGGCGAGCATCTCGCGCATTGCCTGGGCGGTCCCCTCTCGGAGTCCTATCTCGACCTCCGGATACGCCCGCGTGAACCGCGCGAGCGTCGCCGGAATGTCGAGCTCGCCGCCGAACAGCATCGCCCCGACTCGCACCTGGCCCCGGACCAACCCCCGCAGCTCGTTGACCTCGCCCCGCAGCCCATCGAGCTCGGCGGCGACCGCTCGGGCGCGCGCCGCGACCAGCTCGCCGGCCTCGGTCGGCGTGACCGAGCGCGTGGTTCGCGTCAGCAGCTCGACCCCGAGCTCGCGCTCGAGCCTCCGGACCTGGTGCGACAGCGCCGACTGGGCGATGTGGAGCTCGTCGGCCGCGCGGGTGAAATGGCGGTGGCGAACGACCGCCTCGAAGTAGCGAAGCTGTCTGAGCTCCACAGCGATTGATCTTAGATCACGATCTATTCGGTGACAGAATTGTGTTGCGGCGCTGAATCCTGCAGGCACACTGTTTGCCATGCACATCGCATGCACCGAGCCGATCAGCCGCACGCTCGAGCCGGGCGACGCCGATCGGATCGTCGAGCTGCACCGCCGTGTCTACGCCCCCGAGTTCGGGCTGGGCGCGACGTTCATCGCGGATGTCGGCGCCAGCGTCGAGAGCGCGCTCGCGCGCGGCTGGCCGACGCGCGGCGGCGTCTGGCTCGTTCGCGCGTCGGACGGCGTCCTCGACGGATCGCTGGCGCTCACGCACGAGGGCGCCGGCGTCGGGCAGGTGCGCTGGTTCGCGCTGTCCTCACGGCTGCGGGGGATCGGGCTCGGCCGGCGGCTGCTCGACGAGCTGCTCTGCAAGGCGCGCGGCGACGGGCTCGTCAAGCTTGAGCTGAACACATTCAGTGAGCTGGCGGTGGCGGCCGGGATGTACCGTGGCGCGGGCTTCCGGGTCACGTCCGAGCGCGAGCGCGAGGACTGGGGAGCGCCAATCGTCTACCAGCACTACGAGCTCGATCTCGAACTACGATGACCGGATGGCTCGCAGTGCGGGGATCGTGTTGCACCGTCGCGGCGGCGACGGCCTAGAGGTCCTGCTGGTCCATCCCGGTGGCCCGATCTGGGCCAAGCGCGACGCGGGCGCGTGGTCGATCCCGAAGGGCGAGTACGCCTCCAGTGAGGACCCGCTGCAGGCTGCCCGCCGTGAGTTCGAGGAGGAGCTCGGAATCGCACCCCCCGCCGGCGACGCGCGTGAGCTGGGCGAGGTCCGGCAGAAGTCGGGCAAGGTGGTGCAGGCATGGGCGCTCGAGGGCGACCTCGACGCCGAGCTGATCGTCAGCAACAGGTGCGAGATCGAATGGCCGCCGCGCTCGGGCAGGCGGATCGAGATCCCCGAGGTCGATCGCGCCGAGTGGTTCACGCTCGAGGCCGCGCGCGAGAAGATCAACCCGGCGCAGGCGGCGCTGCTCGAGCGGATCGGCGAGGACGGCGCGGCGTGAGCGGCTCGGACGCGATCAGCCCGACGGCCCACTACACCGGCTACGTGTGGGCCCGCAACTCGCTCTCGCATCCGCGCCTGCGGACGGTTGAGGGCCGGGTTCTGTTCGAGACGCTGCGCCCGGTGATGAGCACCAGCACGATGCTCGGCGGGGCCTCGCTCGAGACATATCTGCTGAGCCGGCACCGCGCGATCGACGGGCTCCTGCAACGCGCGATCGAGGAGCGCGGGGTGACGCAGGTGGTCGAGGTCGCGTGCGGGCTCTCGCCACGCGGCTGGCGCTTCACCGAGCGCTATCCGGAGCTCGTCTACGTGGAGACAGATCTGCCCGCGATGGCGGCGCGCAAGCGGACGTCGCTGCGCGAGATGGGCTCGCTGTCACAACGCCACCGCGTGCGCGAGCTCGATGCGCTCAGCGACGCGAGCCTGACCGCCGCGCTGGCCGAGCTCGACCCCGGCGCCGGCCTCGCGATCATCACCGAGGGCCTGCTGGGCTACCTTCCCAGCGACGCGGTGGCGGGGCTGTGGCGGCGGCTGGCGGCAGGGCTGCGCGGCTTTCGCGACGGCGTCTATGTCTCGGACATCCACATCGGCGGCGTCCAGACCACGCAGGTCAGGGCCTTTCGCGTGCTGCTGTCGGCGTTCGTCCGCGGCCGTGTGCATCTGCACTTTGACGACGCCGTTCAGGTGGCCGATGCGCTGCGTGCGGCGGGGTTCGCGGACGCCCGCGTTCACCGCGCCGACAGCCTCGCTCCGGAGGGTCGCGACGCCGGAAGTTCGCTAGTGCATATACTTGAGGCCTCAAGCACGTGATCTCAACCACTCTGTACACCGATCCGGCCTGTCCGTGGGCCTACTCTGAGTCACCGGCGCTCCGCGTAGTGCAGTGGCGCTATGGGTCCCAGCTCGAATGGCGGCTGGTCGTGATCGGCTTGACCGAGTCCGTCGAGCAATATCTGCGGCGTGGCTACTCGCCCGTCCGAGGCGCGCTTGGACAGCTGAGCTTCCGCCGCTTCGGAATGCCGTTCGCGCCGGCCCCCAAGCCCCGCATCAGTGCGACCGCCCGGGCCTGCCGTGCGATCGTCGCCGCACGGCTGCTGTGGCCCGGGAGCGAGTGGGCCGTCTACCGCGAGCTCCAGCTCGGGCAGTTCACGACGCCGCTCGTGCTCGACGACGACGCGCAGCTGCTCGAGGCGCTGCGCCCGGTCCCCGAGCTCGACGCCGAGCGGCTGATCGCCCACCTCGACGCACCCGAGGTCAGCGAGGCCTACGAGCGCGATCGCGCCGAGGCGCGCACGGCCGGCGGCTCGGCCGCCGAGCTCCAGGGCAAGACCGCGACGACCGACGGGCCGGTGCGGTTCACAGCTCCGTCGGTCGTGTTCTCCTCGAACGGCCAGCGGCTGGTCGCCGGCGGCTTCCAACCCGTCGAGGCGTACGACGTGCTGGTCGCGAACATCGCCCCCGATCTCGAACGCGAGCCGGCACCGGAGGATCCGGCGCCGCTGCTGGCGCGCTTCTCCGAGGGGCTGACCACGCAGGAGGTCGCGGCGCTGCTGTGCCGCGGCAACGACGCGCCCGACCGCCACGCGGCCGAGGCGGCGCTGATCAAGCTCGTCGCCGACGGGCGCGCGGTGCGGCGCCAGCTTGGCGACGACGCGCTCTGGCGCGCCGCCTGAGCGCCGGGTCCGAGGCCGGCTAAGCGGCGCGCTGCAGCCGCAGCGGCAGCCGCTCGAGCCCGTAGATCCCGGACGGCGTTCCGAACTCGGGCGGTCCGTCGAGCGAGATCGATTGCAGGCGATCGCCGAGGAACGCGAGTCCCTCGTGCATCTCGGCGCGGGCGAGGTTCGCGCCCAGGCAGTAGTGGATTCCCGCGCCGAAGGTCAGCACGCGCCCGCGCGGGCGCGATGCGGTGATGTCGAAGCGGTCATCCTCGAGTCCCTCGCGGTTGGCGTGCCAGGCCGAGACGAGCACGATCGTTCCGGGCGGGAAGATGACGCCGCGATGCTCGACCTCGGAGATCGTGATCCGCGCGGTGAACGGCGTGATCGGCTCGAACCGGAGCGCCTCCTCGACGGCAGCCAGCGCGAGCCCGTGCGGATCGGCGCGCAGCAGCTCCCACTGCTCGGGGTGAGCCGCCAGCAGTCGCACCGCGTGTGCGAGCTGGCTCTGGCTCGTGTCGACGCCGCCAACGAGGACGTTCAGGATCAGGTTGCGCAGTTCGTCGTCGCTGAGTCGATCGCCGGCCTCCTCTGCCGCGATCAGGGCCGAGATCAGATCGTCGCCGGGGTCGGCGCGGCGGCGTGCGATCAACTCGTCCTCGTAGCCGTAGAACTCGCTCACCGCCGCCTCGATCAGATCGCGTTCGGCGATCAGGCTCTGCGCGTCGAACTGGCGCTGAATCCAGTTCGACCAGTGATGCAACCGCGGCGCGTCGCGCAGCGGCGCGCCCATCACCGCGGCGATCACGAGCGACGGGTACGGCTTCGCGAACGAGCCGATGAACTCGCAACGGCCGTCAGCCGGGACCTCTGACAGGAGCTGCTCGAGGAACTCGCGCATCTGTGGGCGGAAGCGGTCGACGGCCCGCGGCGCGAGCGCTGGGTTGACCAGGTTGCGCAGCCGCCGGTGATCGTCGCCGTTGATGTTGATGATGTTCTTGACGATCTCCTCGTGCAACGGTCCCTCGGCGATCCGGAAAAGCTCGGCGATCGTCAGGCCGGGAAATACGGCGTTCCGCGTGCGCAGGAAGAACTCCGACGACTCGCGGTCGAGCACGGTGAAGCCGAACGGGTTGGCCGCGAGCCAGCCGTCGTGCCCGCTCAGCGCCGCCATCGCGGCGTGGTAGCGATCGCCTTGGAGCGCCGGATCGGTGTGGTCGAGGCTGGGGAGCTCGAGCTCGGCGGCGAGCGGCATCGACCCTACGTCCCGATCCAGGGGTTGGCCGCCAGGTCGCGAGCGAGCTGCTCGGTTATCAGAAGTGCCTGGGTGACCGTGCGGTAGTTGACGTTCTCGGGTGTGTCGGACATCTGGTGGTAGTTCGAGAGGGCCTTGTAGCGGTCCATCGAGGTGATCGTCGCGGTCGGGAAACCGGCGCGGCTGGGGATCACGGCATCGGTCGAGTTGCGCGAGCGCATCCCGCGGCGAAGCGGTGCGCCGGCGCGCTCGGCGGCTGCGGCGACGAGGTCGCGGAAGCTGCGGTCGTGGTAATCCTCCATCACCACAGGCCCCTCGCCCTCGAGCATGATCAGCTTCGGCGAGCCGACGGTGTCGAGGTTCAGGACCCAGGTGCGATCGCGGTCCAGGTGGGGGAGGTGCCGCGCGGCGAAACCGTGGATCCCGCCCTGGAGCACCTCTTCGGCGCCGCAGGAGACGAGCAGTACCCGCAGCCCCTCGAGCGGCTGCGAGCGCAGCCGCTCGGCGAACGCGACGAGCACCGCGACGGCGGTCAGGTTGTCGTTGGCGCCCGGGCACACCGGGCGCCTGGCGACATCCGCGAACACGGCAGTCGCTACGAGCGAGCCGGCCAGACCGACACGCGTCAGCGCCGGCTTGTCGCGCGCGGCGCCGAGTGTCACCAGCGCCGGCGCGCTCAGCATTGCCCACCACAGGGGCAGCGACGTGTCGATCCGCTCGATGATCCCCGGGAACCGCTCGCCGAGCCAGCTCTGCACGCGCGGGTCGAAGATCGCCCCGGTCGGGGCGGCATCGTGGTGGGCGAGCACGATCAGCGTCCGCTCGGCCTCGACGTCACCGCAGCTAGCGATCACGTTCCAGGTCGTGGTCGAGCCGGAGATCGCCCGGCGGAACAGACGCGAGCCGTTGGAGATGTCATCGGCGACCGCCGCCGTCAGCAGCGCGCCGGCGATCGCCGCCGTCCGGCGCCCGCGCCGGCGCAGGCCGGCGACGCCGGCGAGCGCGCTCCCCGCCGCGAGCGCCCCGATCACGTGGGCATAGCCGTCGAGGAACTGCTCCTCGTCGACCCGGGTCTCGCAGCCGGCGGCGCTCAGACGCTCGGCCAGCCACCGCGCGGCGCGCTCTTCGTCGGGCGACCCGGCCCGGCGCTCGAGCGTCGCGAGCGCCTCGACGACCTCGTGCAGCGTTGCCTGCTCGGGCGTGGCGGTAGCGGTCATCGGCGGATGGTAAGCCGCATCGCCCACCGGCGCGGCGGCGCGTCGCGGCGGCGAGCACACCGCGCGATCACAACTCGGCAACGCCAAGGTCACAACGGTGCAACTCGGCTCTCGCCCGCAGGAGGAAGAGTGCAGCCCAGCGCGCGAGCACCGCGCGCGAGCGTCCACACCAATCCGATCAGAGGAGACTCGATGTCGCGTAGGCGCATCGGCCTGCCCCTGCTTGTGGCGGTTGCCGCGGCAGGGGGCAGCGTGGCGGTCGCCGGCTCAGCGCTGGCGGGCGCTTCGCACAGGCGAGCTGTTCAAGAGAAGTCCCACGGGCGGGAGCACCGGATCTACAACCGCCACCACGGAAATGACGGGGATCACACGGCCACACCGATCAAGCATGTGGTCGTGATCTTCCAGGAGAACGTCTCGTTCGACCACTACTTCGGCACCTACCCGGACGCCGCCAACACCGACGGCCAGACGTTCGACGCTCGGCGCCACACGCCGGCCGTCGACGGCCTGCCTCCGGCCACGTCGCCGTCGCTTCCCCCGGCGCTGCGGCATACGACGGATCTCCTGAGCACGAATCCGAACGAGTCCCTTCCCCAGCGCCTGGACAGCAGCGCCACGGGCGCCGCGGGCAGTCCGGGCGGGCAGCTCACCTGCGACCAGGATCACGACTACAGCGACGAGCAGCAGGCGTTCGACGGCGGAAACATGGACCACTTCGTCCAGAGCGTCGGCACCGGGTCCGGCACCTCGCCGTTCGGCACCGCGTGTGACCCCAAGACGGTCATGGACTACTACGACGGCAACACCGTCACAGGGCTGTGGAACTACGCCCAGCACTTCGCGATGAGCGACAACTCGTACGGGACCACGTTCGGGCCCTCGGCTCCGGGCGCGATCAACCTCGTGGCCGGCGACACCGGCAACGTCGACACCACGCACGAGGTCAACTCGCCGTCGATCTCGACCTCGACCTCGCCCGACGGCGACCTCACTCCGGACGGCCAGAACGGGTTCTCGCTGACCAGCGACGCCCAGCCGTACTGGGATGACTGCTCGACGCGCGATGCGGTGGCTCTGAACGGCCGCAACATCGGCGACGAGCTCAACGCACGCGGGCTGTCGTGGGGCTGGTTCGAGGGCGGCTTCCGCCCCAGCGAGAGCTTCCAGGCGGCGCTGCAGGCGACCGGCAACACCGGGCAGAAGACAAGCGTGTTCACGCCGGATGAGTTCAAGAACGCCGGGTTCCAGAACTCTGTGCCGCACTCCTCGAACCAGGGGCTGTGCGACACCGTGCATCCGGTCGGCGTCGCCCTCGGAGGTACCGGCCAGTGGGGCTACAAGGACGACTACATCCCCCACCACGAGCCGTTCGAGTTCTACGCCTCGACGGCCAACCCGCACCACCTGACGATCCCGACCGACTCGGGCGCCCAGGACACGTTGGCCGGTCTGGGCGAGATCGGTCGCGACACGCAGAGCTACGTCCACGGCGTGCCGCAGTTCAACACCCCCAACCACAACTACGACATGAGCGACTTCGATCAGCTCGTGTCGGCAATCAGCCACCACGAGCTCCCGGGCTCGGCGCTCCCGGCGGTCAGCTTCCTCAAGGCCCCGGGGTTCGAGGACGGCCACGCCGGGTATTCGGACCCAACCGATGAGCAGCAGTTCGTGACTGACGAGATCAACGCGCTGGAGCGAACCCCCGATTGGTCGAGCACCGCGGTGATCATCTCCTACGACGATTCCGATGGCTGGTATGACCACGCGTACAGCGGGGTCACCAATCCGTCGCTGTCGCCGGCCGACAACCTGACAGGCACCACGTTCACGCTGCCGACCTCACAGCAGTGCGGTCCGAGCCCGCAGACGAGTGCGCCGCTCGGTGGTGAGCAGGGACGGTGCGGTTTCGGTCCGCGGCTGCCGCTGCTGGTGATCTCGCCGTTTGCCGGCCGTAACAGCGTCGATCACAACCTCAGCGACCAGTCCTCGATTATCAATCTGGTCGAGTACAACTGGGGCCTGCCGGGAATCCCCGGCTCGGCCGATCAGGTCCTGCGGCATACGGACCACAGCGAGGGCATTCCGTTCGACCTCGCGGGCCTGTTCCGCTTCCACGGCGAGCACGGGCGGTACGACCGCCGGCTGTTCCTCGATCCGGGCACGGGACAGCCGCTCGGATTCTGAAAGCCAAATACGGGGCGGCGTGGCACCGGAGGTGCCCGCCGCCCTCTTTTTCTGCGCTCTCGCGGTCGATGCCGCTGCGTGCGTGCTCTACCCGGTGGGGAGAACGGCGCTTAGCCACGCGAGCGCCCGCGGGATGTCGGCTGGGTCGATGTTGTGCATCGCCTCGGACTCCCGGTAGTCGAGCGGGAAGCCGGCCTGCTGCAGGAGAGCTCGCGCGCTGCGCGCGAACTCGACGCTGATCACAGGGTCGCGCCGGCCGTGGGCGATGAACACCGGCGTCTCGGCCCGGTCAGCTAGCGCTGGAGTCCAAACGTCGACCGTCGGAACGAAGCCCGAAAACGCCTGAATCCCCGCCGGCGCCGGCCGGTCGGGGCCCAGGCCGAGCGCGTAGCTCATCACCGCGCCCATCGAGAAGCCTCCGAGGACGGTCCGCCCGGCCGGAATTCCCGTTTGCGCGAAGAGGTGATCGTGGAGCTCCGCCAGTGCCGCATACGAGCGCTCGAAGCTGTCGGCGTCGGGATGGCCGACCCGCTGCACGATGTACCAGTGGTACCCGGGCGAGCCGGGGAGTTGCATCGGTGCCCGCGCGGACACGACGTCCAGACGGCGCGCCGGATCGAGGACGTCGGCGAGTCCGAACAGGTCGAGCTCGTCGCTGCCGCGGCCGTGGTGGAGGATCAGGAGGCCGTCGGGCTCGCCGCCGGCGGGTCTGTGTCTGTATTCGAGCATCAGTCCAGGTAGCTGATCACATCCGCGGGCGGGAGTCGCTCCGGCGGCTCCTTGCGCTGTCGCGGCCAGCCGAGGTGGATCAGCGCGACGAACCGCTCCTGCGCCGGGATCCCGAGCGCCTGCAGTCCCTCTGCGGTCCGCAGCACGCCTGGGGTGCGCCAGTAGCCGACAAGCCCGCGCCCATGCGCCCCGAGCAGTACCGCGTAGACCGCACATGCGGTCGCGCACAGATCCTCCTCGTCCTGGACGGGGTCCTCGGAGCGGACCGCCGTCACCGCGATCAGGGTTGGCGCGCGGTCGAGCTTGCTCGCCGCCTCGGGTCCGGCGGCGTGCTTGAGCCGCCCCAGCGACTCGGGCCCGAGGACTCGAAAGCGCCACGGGTTGGTCAGGTGATGGTTTGGCGCCCAGCGCGCCAGCTCGAGCAGCTCGTCGAGCAGCGGGCGGGGCACCGCCTCGCCGGCGAACGCCTTGTGGGTGCGCCGCGTCTGGATCGCCTGCTCGAGCTCCATCGGTTGGAACGGTACTCACAGGCTTGACTCTCACCCTACGTGAGGGTCTAACGTCGAGCCGATGAGAACGACCGGGCAGCTATCCAAGCTCGCCGCAGTCAGCGTGCGAGCGCTCCACCACTACGACGAGATCGGATTGTTGTCGCCGAGCGTGCGCTCGAACGCCGGCTACCGGCTCTACACCTATGCCGACCTCGTGCGCCTCCACGAGATCCTCGCCTGGCGTGCGCTCGGGTTTCCGCTAGCCGAGATCCAGGAGATGCTCGATGACCCGGGGTATGACCGCGCCAGGGCGCTTGCCCGTCAGCACGCGCTCGTCGAGAGCGAGCTCGAGCGCCTCGGGAGCCTGCGGCGCGCGCTCGAGGCGGCGCTGACGGCGGAGCGTGACGGAACCCGATTGGAGGAGGAGATCATGTTCGAAGGGTTCGACCCCGCTGCGTACGAGGCTGAGGTACGTGAGCGGTGGGGTGATACCGAGGCCCACCGCGAGTCCGCTCGTCGCACCAGCGGCTACGGCGAGTGCGAGTGGCGGCAGATCCGGGCGGAGTCAGAACGGATCGTCCGCGATTTCGCCAGCCTGCTGCGCGCCGGCGAGCCGGCCACCGGCGACGCCGCGCAAGAGCTGGCGGGACGGCATCGCAAGCATATTTCGCGGTGGTTCTATCCGTGCTCGGACCGCATGCACCGCGCGCTCGGTTCCCTGTACGTCGGCGATGCGCGGTTCGCACGCAACTTCGAGCGCGAGGCGGCCGGGCTCGCCGCCTACGTCCGGACCGCGATCGACGCCGCCGCGAACCGTCAGTAGTGCTCAGTCGGTGATCGCGACGTGGCCGGGCTGGGTGCCGACCCGGGCCAGCCACGCGTTGATCGCCGGATAGCCGTCGAGCTCGAAGCCGCCCTCGGGCGCGACGTGCGTGTACGCGTACAGCCCGATATCGGCGATCGTGTAGCGATCGCCGACGAGGAACTCATGGTCGGTGAGGTGATCGTCGATCGCCTTCAGCGCCGCGTGGCCGCCACGCTGCTTGGCCTCGAGCTCGGCTGCGTCGGGCTCGATTCCGGCGATTCTCCAGAAGCGGGCGACGGCGATGTACGGCTCGTGGCTGTACTGCTCGAAGAACAGCCACTGGAGCGTCTGCGCGCGCTCGAACGAGTCGCCCGGCAGGTAGTCGGTGCCCTCGGCGAAGTGGAACAGGATCGCGTTCGACTCGCCCAGCGCGCGGCCATCGTCGAGCACCAGAGTCGGGACGCGCAGGGCCGGATTGAGCGCGCCGAGCAGCTCGCGGCGGTTCGAGCGGTCGATCACGTCGACCTCATGGCGCTCATAGTCCAAACCGAGATGGGCAAACAGCAGCCGGACCTTGTAGCAGTTGCCTGAGACCTGCGAGTTGTAGAGGAGCATCGCGGCATGATCGCATTGCGGCCGCGCACGCCCGACAAACGCCGCCGCCCGCCACTCCGAACAGTTCGGAGAGGCGGGCGGCCTGTCCTGCGGTCGGGCTAGGAATTGACCTTCGCGCTCAGGAGCAGGTGCAGCATCGAGACGTTGTCCGTTGGCTTGCCGGACACGGTGCCCATCCAGAATCGGAGGCAGTGGCTCGACGACGCGGTGGACATGTACAGGCCGCTGGTGTCATTTGTCAGGGCCAGTACGTCGCCGCTCTTGACCGGGATGTTGGCGGAGTAGGTGTTGTTGCCGGCGTTGTTGACGACCTTGGTCGAGCTCGACTGAACGATCTTGAAGCCGCCGCCGCTGGTCGGCTGCAGGATCCGGAGCCGGACGGTGCCGCCGATGCTGCCGGCGTTCAGCGTCCAGCTCTTGAGCTTGCCCGTCTGCTTGATCACATCGGAGGGCTTGCCGTTGTGGTAGTTGACATACGTGCAGTCGATCTGCGCGACGCACATGTTCGAGGTCGGGTTGCCCGACGAGTTGCCGACCGTGTGGGTCGCGGCCAGGGCTGCGGGCGCGGCGGCGAGGGCGAGGCCGGTGGTGGCGAGGGCGGTGAGGGTGCGAAGCTTGAGCATTTGCTGGTCTCCTTGAGGCTTGCGGTTGCGGTGCCCGATCACTGTCTCGCGCGCAGGCGTCCGCGCCCAGGGACCCAAGGTGTGGAGCGCACCACCCCCGGCGTTGGGCGCGTATCGCGAGGTGTGGAGCGCTATTCCCCTGCGTGTGGAGCGGATCGCGCGGTGTGGGGCGCTGAGCCCCGCGTGCGGAGTCGCGTGGTGTGGGGCGCTGAGCGCTAGGCGGGGGCCGGAGGCCGGTCGAGCACGGCGCGTGCGCCCTCGCGGGGGGCGAGCGTGATCCCGCGGAACTGGACCTTGTCGAGGTCGGGGCCGGCGGGCCGCAACGCGCAGCGCTGGAGCACCCGCCGGAGAACGGTCCGCATCTCCATCAGCGCGAAGCTCGCGCCCAGGCATCGCCGGGTGCCGCCGCCGAACGGCAGCCACGTGTAGGTGTCAGGCGCGTCGGCCCCGAGGAACCGCTCGGGGCGGAACAGGCTGGGGCTCGGGTACAGATCGCCGCGACGATGGATCATCCGGATCGACGGGTTGATCTCGACCCCGGGCGGGATCACGTAGCCGTTGAGGTGAAACGGCTCACCGCGGACGACTCGCCCGATGCCGGGGATCACGGGCCGGATCCGCAGCGACTCCTTGACAACCGCGTCGAGATAGGCGTCATCGCCCTCGAGCGCGCGCCGGTGGACGATCGGCGAGTGCAGCAGCAGGTCGAAGGTCCAGGCCAGGCCGGTGGCGGTCGTCTCGTGCCCGGCCAGCAGCAACGTCAGCAGCTCGTCGCGAACCTCGCTGTCGGTCAGCCGCTGGCCGTCTTCATCCTCGGCCAGCAACAGCGCCGAGAAGACGTCGTCGCGCTCGGCCAGGTCGGGCTCGTCGCGGCGCCGAGCGATCTCCGCGAACAGAATCTCGTCGACCGCGCGCCGGTTCTCCTCGAAGCGGCCCGCGGCGGCGCGGCCGCCGCTGAGGCGCCCGCCCGTCAGCAGCATCAGCACGAACAGGCCGCGGGGGCGCGCCAGCGGCTCGATCATCGATCGCAGCCGGGTGCGAAGGGCGTCGGCCTCGGCGCCCTCGTGATAGCCGAACACGGCCCGCATGATCACGCGCAGGGTCAGCGACTGCATGCTGTGGAGCATCGAGAACTCCTCCGACACCGGCCACGAGTCGATCTCGACGTCGGCCGAGTCGAGGATCTCCTGCTCGTAGGCCTGCATCCGGCGTCCGTGAAACGGCGGCAGCATCAGCCGGCGGTGGCGCAGGTGCTCGGCGCCGTCGAGCAGCAGCACCGAGCGCTCGCCGAGCACCGGACCGAGCAGCGCGTTCGCCTCGCCGGCGTGCAGCTGCTCGTTCGAGCCCCGGAACACTTCCTTGACGAGCGAGGGCTCGAACACCATCACGAAGCGGTTGTCGAACACGGTGCTGAACGTCACGGCGTCGCCGTAGCGACGCCGGCAGGAATCCAGGAAGCGCGGCCCGGCCAGCATGAAGCCCGCGGTCTGGACGATCCGCGGCAGCCGCGGCCCGGGCGGCATCATCTCCCGCTCGGTGCTGGCTTCAAGCTCGACGCTCACCACCGCCGATGGTGGCACACAGCCGCGGGGGGACGACGCGGCCGACGCCTGGCGCGGGGCCGCGGGGCGCCGACGGCCTCGGGGGGAGGGCGGTTCAGCCGCGTCGACGGGACGATTCAGCCACGCACCTCGGCGAGCCCGTCCTTGATCACGATCGCGCCGTTGTCGGCTTCGGTCTCGTACGCGAGAACGCCGTCGGCCGCGTCCCAGATCCGAGTGGTGATCGTCTGGCCCGGGACGATCGTCTTGGCGAAGCGGACCGCCAGGCGGCGAAGCCGGGTCGGGTCCTCGGCGCAAGCGTGCTCGATCACCGCGACCGATGTGAACGCCATCGTGCAGAGACCGTGGATGATGATTCCGGGGAGGCCCATCGACTTCGCGAGATCGTCGTCGAGGTGGATCGGCATCGGATCGCCGGAGGCCTCGGCGTACCGGTAGGTCTGATCTCCGTCGAAGGTCTGCGAGACCTCGGCAGCCGGCGGCTGCTCCCGAAGGCGCTCGTCGAAGCGGTGGCCGGGCGCCGCCTCGCCGACGGGCTGCTCGGCCTGCGCGCCGCGTACGAACGTGGTCATGTACTGCTCGACGAGCAGCCGGCCGTCGGCGTCGTGGGTCTCCGACTTGACCGTCACCGTGACCCCCGAAGAGCGCGGGTGCATGCCGATCGGCTTGGCGCGGGTGCTGACCGTGGTCCCGGGCAGGATCGGGGCGTGGAAGTGGAAGTCCTGCTCCCCGTGGAGCACCATCATCAGCAGTTCTCCCGGGATCACCTGCATCGAGGCGGCCCCGGCGGTCGAGAACGCGGGAACGATCGCGAACACCGGTGGGGCGAGGTCGCCGGCGGCGTGGGGGGCGATCGAATCGTTGGTCGCCGCGGCGTACGCCTGGATCCGCTCGCGGGTGACGGCGAACTCGAACGGGTCGCTCCACTTACCGATCGCGTCGGTGTTGAATCCCTCTGCGGTCGTGCTCATGCTTGCCTCTCCTGGTCGGGATCGCGCGGCCGCGAAGGGCCGGGCGTCGGGATCGCGCGGCCGCGAAAGGCCGGGCGTCGGGATCGCGCGGCCGCGAAGGGCCGGGGACGATTGAAACTACCACAAACAAATCAGTCGAATGATTACTTTTGGATAGAGTGAAGCAGGCTATGGCTGACGTCCGGACGCTGCTGCAACGCACGAGCGAGCTCGGTCGCAGAGGAGCGGTCGAGACCCGCGCACTGGGCTACGCCTGGCGCGCGGGAATGATCGGCTGGGATCGCCCGAGCCGCACACGCGAGGTCTTCCGCGCGATCGAGCGTCTGGGGCAGCTGGGTTCGGCGATCGCCGTCGCGGCGATCCGCCACGGCGAACGGCCCGGCCTGATCGACGAGCGCGGGATGCTGACGTTCGCCGAGCTCGACTCGCGCTCCGATGCCCTCGCCTGCGGGCTCAGGGCCCGCGAGGTGCGCGAGCGAGACGGGGTCGGAATCCTGTGCCGCAACCACCGCGGCTTCCTCGACTCCACCTTCGGCGCCGCCAAGATCGGGGCCCGGATCCTGTACCTGAACACCGACTTCGCCGGACCGCAGCTGCGCGACGTCTGCGAGCGCGAGCAGATCTCGCTGCTGATCCACGACGAGGAGTACAACGAGCTGGTCGCGCCGATCGAGTCCCGGCACGGCCGCCTGCTGGCCTGGACCGACGAGCAGCCCGGCGCCGAGGACACGGTCGAGGCGATGATCGCGCGCCATATGGGACAGAAGCCGGAGCCGCCGAGCCAACCGGCTGGGGTCGTGCTGCTGACAAGCGGCACGACCGGCACGCCGAAGGGCGCGCCCCGCCATCAAGGGCGATCGCTGGCCCCACTCGGTGCCCTGCTGTCGAAGGTCCCCTACAGCTCGGGCGAGTCGACGTACGTGGCCGCGCCGATGTTCCACGGGCTCGGCTTCACCCAGATGGTGTTGTCGGTCACGCTCGGCTGCACGACGATCGTGCACCGTCGCTTCAAGCCCGACCGCGTGCTCGAGACGATCGCGCAGCTACGGCCGACGGCGGCCGTGCTGGTCCCGGTGATGCTCGCGCGGATCGTGACGCTACTCGAGCACGAGCCCGGGCGCTACGACACGAGCTCGCTGCGGATCGTCTTCTGCTCGGGCGCCCAGCTCGAGGCCGAGCTCGTGCGCCGGGCACGGCGGACGCTCGGCGAGAAGCTCTACAACTTCTATGGCTCGACCGAGGTCGCCTACGCGACATTCGCGACGCCGGATGATCTGCGCGAGGCGCCCGGCTGCGCCGGCCGCGTCCCGATGGGGGCCGTCGTCCGCCTTTACGACTTCGACGGCCACGAGGTTCACGGTCCGGATCGCTCGGGCCGGATCTTCGTCGGCAACAGCTTCCAGTTCGACGGCTATACCGGCGGCGGCAACAAGGAGGTGATCGACGGGCTGATGAGCACCGGCGACGTCGGCCACTTCGACGCCGGCGGACGGCTGTTCATCGACGGCCGCGACGACGACATGATCGTCTCGGGCGGCGAGAACCTGTTCCCGAGCGAGGTCGAGGAGCTGCTGATCACCAACGACGCGGTCGAGGAAGCGTCGGTGATCGGGGTCGACGACGCCGAGTTCGGCAAGCGACTGGCGGCGTTCGTCGTCCTGCGTCCCGGGCGGACGCTGACCGAGGACGAGGTCAGGGACTTCGTCAAGGACAACCTCGCGCGCTACAAGGTGCCACGCGACATCACCTTCCTGCCCGAGCTGCCGCGCAACCCGAGCGGGAAGGTGCTCAAGCGACAGCTGCGGGAGCTGCACGCAGGTGGCTGAGCGCGCCGTCGGAGCGGTCCCGGCACGACCCCGGCGCACGCAGGCCCAGCGCCGCGCGGCGACCCGCACGGCGCTGCTCGATGCGGCGCTCGCGTGCCTGATCGAGGAGGGATATGCCGGACTGACGACGCGCAACGTGGCCGAGCGTGCAGGCGTCTCGCAGGGCACTCAGATGCACTACTTCCCGACCCGGGCGGCGTTTCTCGCCGAGGCGGTCCGCCACGTCGCGCTCCGGCTGGCGGCCGAGGTCCGAGAGCAGGACGCGCTGCGCGCGCGCGGCGAGCGCAGGCGCCTCGAGGAGATGCTCGACCACGTCTGGGAGCTCCACACCGGGCCGGTGTTCCAGGCGACGATGGAGCTGTGGGTGGCGGCGCGGACCGATCGCGAGATCCGGGCTGCGATGGACGTCGTCGCCCGCGACATCACCCGCATCATCGGCCAGGGAGCAACGGAGCTGTTCCCGGACCTGATGGCCAAGCCCCGCGCGGCAGAGGTGCTCGAGCTGGCGCTGGCGACGATGCGCGGACTCGCGCTGTTGAACTTCACGGGCGAGCAGGCAGACGTCCAGCGCCGCTGGCGCCGCCTGCGCGCGCATCTGCTCGAGGCCTACGACCGGCTGTAGACGGGGGCAGTGGCGGTCGCTGGGTCCGGCGGGCGGGGGCAGGTCGGGCGGGGGGTGGCGGGCGCTGCGGGCGGCGGGGTACGGCCGTCGGCGGGGGTACGGCCGTCGGCGGGGTACGGCCGTCAACGTGCCTTTCGACCCGCTCGGACACGCGAGGGCCACGTTCACGGCGCCCACAGCCGTCAAAGTGTCCTTCGACCCTGGCGGGGGCACGAGGGTCACGTTGACCGGCGCCCGCTCCGGCGCCCGCCCTGAGCTCCGCCCGCCCGGTCCTGGGGCGAACCGCCGCACCTCCGCCCGCCCCGGTCCTGGCGGGGGCCGCCGCACCCGGCCCCGAACGGCCCCGAACCACCCGGCAAACCCCGACCCTGCCCCGCGAACCGCCGCGCGCCGCCCCGGCAAACTCCCCAGCCCGCCCCCGCGTCTGTCAAGGTAATTTCAGGCTTCTCGCCTATCGTGATGTGATCGCGAGAAAGGTGGAGTTGTGACTAGGTTCCTACGGACGGTTTCAACCAGGCGACTGCTGGCGATCATCGCCGGGCTGATCACCGCGATCGTGGCCGGCACCGCGATTGCGCTGGCGGCGGCCGGAACTGGCCCGGTGCCGCCGAAGCGGCCGCTCGCCGGAGCGATCCGGACCGCGCTGGGCGCGCCCGCGGTGCCCGGGATCACTGCGCGGATCAGCTTCACCAACCACCTGATCGCCTCGTCCAACATCCAGGGATCGGACCCGATCCTGACAGGGGCGACCGGGCGGCTGTGGCTGTCGCCGAGCGCGCACCGGATGCGACTCGAGCTCCAGTCCGACAATGGCGACGCCCAGATCGTGGTCGACAACGGCTCGTTCTGGGTCTATGACCCGTCGGCCCACACCGTCTACGAGGGCACGCTGCCGGCGCATCGTGCGAAGGCGCACAGCGCCGCGATGGACAAGCAGGCGGTGCCCTCGCTCGCGCAGATCCAGACCGGCCTGAGCCGCCTCTCGCGCCGGGTCGACCTGTCGGGCGCGATCCCCAGCGACGTCGCCGGCCACGCGGCGTACACGATCCGTGTTTCGCCCAAGCACGACGGCGGTCTGCTTGGCGCGGCGGAGGTGGCGTGGGACGCGACACGCGGGATTCCACTGCGGGTCGCCGTCTACGCCCGGGGTGAGAGCGCTCCAGTGCTCGAGCTCAAGGCGACCGACATCTCCTACGGCCAGGTCCCGACCTCTGACTTCGCGGCAGCGCCGCCCCCGACCGCCAAGGTGGTCAAGGTACAGACGCCGGCCGCCGGCCTGCACAGGTCGATGGCCGACAAGGCCCGCAAGCTGAAGCGCCACGAGCGCCAGATCTCCGGTGTCGCCGCGGTCGCCCGCCGCCTGCCCTTCAAGCTGACCGCGCCGCAGTCGCTGGTCGGTCTGCAGCGCCGCTCGGTGTCGCTGCTGAACTGGAAGGGGAGCCCAGCCGCGCTGGTCACCTACGGCCAGAACCTCGGCGGAATCGCGGTGGTCGAGCAGACCGCTCAGTCGGGCGCGTCGGCCGCCGCACCCGCGGGCGATCACCATCGCGGACTCAGCCTCCCGACCGTGTCGATCAACGGCGCCACCGCGCAGGAGCTCGACACGGCGCTCGGGACGATGGTCCGCTTCACCCGCGGCGGTGTCAGCTATACGGTGCTCGGCTCGGTCCCGCCCGTTGCGGCCGATCAGGCCGCGCGGGGGCTATGAGTCGCACACGGCCATGAGCCCCTGGCCCCACGGGCCGGTGCCACTCGAGGTACGCGGCCTCGTCAAGCGCTACGGAGAGCTGACCGCGGTCGCCGGCGTCGACGTCACCGTCAACTCCGGCGACGTGTACGGCTACCTAGGTCCCAACGGCGCCGGCAAGACGACCTCGCTGCGGATGATGCTGGGGCTGATCCGGCCGACCGCGGGAACGGTACGGGTGTTCGGTCGAGATCCGATCGCGAGCGTCCACGCGCTCGAGGGGGTGGCGGGTTTCGTCGAGGCGCCGACCTTCTATCCGTACCTGACGGCACGCCGCAACCTCGAGCTGCTGGCCGCGTATGACGGCCACGAAGCCAAGCGCCGCGTTGGCGAGGCGCTCGACGCCGTCGAGCTCGCGGACCGAGCGCGCGACCGTGTCGGCGGCTACTCACACGGGATGCGACAGCGCCTCGGGATCGCGGCCGCACTGCTCCGCGACCCGAAGCTGCTGCTGCTCGACGAGCCCGCCACCGGACTGGACCCGGCCGGGATGCGCGACATGCGCCTGTTGATTAGGCGGCTCGCCGACCAGGGGATCACGGTCGTGCTCTCGAGCCACCTGCTGGCCGAGGTCGAGGAGGTCTGCAACCGGGTCGCGATCGTCCGCAAGGGGAGGATCGTCTACGAGGGCGCGATCGCCGACCTCAAGCGCGGCGCGGGTACGACCTATCGCCTCGAGACCACCAACGACGAGCGCGCACTCGAGGTCTGCCGCGCGCAGCGGGGGGTCAGCGACGTGCGGGTCGTGCACGAGCGGATCTCTTTCACCGCCGACGAGGCCGCGGTCACCGAGCTCTCGCAGGCGCTCATCGAGGCTGGTGCGTTGATCAAGGCGCTGGCGCCGCAGACGGTCACGCTCGAGGATCTGTTCTTCTCGCTGACCGAGGGTGCCGAGCCGGACGAGGCCGCCGCGGCCAAGCCCGAGCCCGCGGCCGCCGTCGAGGCGGGGCGATGAACCCGGGCATCGCGACCGTCTATCGCTGGGAGCTGACCAAGCTCCGCTACCAGAAGCGCACGTACCTGGGGCTCGGCGCCGCGGTGATCGTCCCGATCTTGTTCGTCGTCGCCACCCACTTTCGGCGAGGCGGTCCGCAGGACGTGCCGTTCGGGAGCTACATCCACAGCAGCGGTCTCGCGATCCCGCTGGTGATCCTGCTGTTCGGCGCGATCTGGCTATATCCGCTGATCACGGCGCTGGTGGCCGGCGACATCGTCGCGTCCGAGGATCACAACGGGACCTTGAAGACGATCCTGACGCGCTCGCTCGAGCGCGGTCAGATCTTCGTCGGGAAGTCGCTGGCGGCGGCGAGCTACGCGATCGCCGCGATCTTCCTGAGCGGCACGGTCGCGGTCGTCGCCGGCAGCATCGAGTCGGGCTTCAACCCGCTGACGAGCCTGTCGGGCACAGTCGTCTCGGCGCCGAAGGCGCTCGAGCTCGTGTACGTCAGCCTGCTCGTGTACCTGATGCCGATCGCCGCGATCGTCTGCATCGGGCTGCTGCTCTCGTCACTGACCCGCAACAGCGCTGCGGCGGTCGTCGGCACGCTGATGTTCTCGCTGCTGATCCAGTTGATCGGGATCCTCCCCGGGCTCAGCGGACTGCAGCCGTACCTGCTGAGCACCCAGTTCAACGCCTGGCAGGGGCTGCTGCGCACCCCGATCGACTGGTCGCCGATCATCCGGGCCGCCTGGGTCTGCGCGCTGTATGGCGTGCCGGCGTTCGTCGCCGCCTACCTGGTCTTCCTCCGGCGCGACGTCGCCGGTGGCTGAACCCTCCGGCGCATCGACATCATCGGGCGCGCTGCGCGAACGGGTGCTCGTGGTCGACGACGACCCGCCGCTGCGGCGGATGCTGCAGCGAACACTCGCGGCCGAGGGGTTCGACGTCACCGTCGCGGCGGACGGCGGCGCGGCGCTGGTGGCGGCCGAGCGCGCGGCGCCGGACGTGATCGTGCTCGACGTGACGATGCCGGGCCTAGATGGCCTGGCGGTGTGCCGGCGGCTGCGGACCAAGGGGCTGCCGACTCCGATCCTGATGCTGACCGCCCGCGATGCGGTGCCGGATCGGGTCGCCGGGCTCGAGGCCGGTGCCGATGACTATCTGGTCAAGCCGTTCGCGATCCAGGAGCTGCTGGCGCGGATCAAGGCGCTGACGCGCCGCCACGGCGAGCCGGTGCCTCGGCTTTCATACGCGAACCTCGAGCTCGACCTGCCCGACCGGATCGCGCGGCGGGCCGGCCGGCCGATCGAGCTGACCGGACGCGAGACGGCGCTGCTCGAACTGCTGCTCCGTGACCCGGGCCGGACGGTGACGCGGGCCCGCGCGATCGAGGAGATCTGGGACGGCGCGGCCGAGCCCAACGTCGTCGACCGGTACGTGACTCGTCTGCGGCGCAAGCTCGGTCCCCCGCAGCTGATCCGGACCGTGCGGGGATCTGGCTTCACCCTGCGAGCGTGAGCTCAGCCGGCGGCGAGCAGCGCGTCGGCCTGCTCGCACGGCACGGCCGGGCTGAACAGAAACCCCTGGGCGCCGTCGCAGCCGGCGGCACGCAGCTGAGCGAGCTGGCTGTCCGTTTCGACGCCCTCGGCGTTGACGGTCAGCCCGAGCGCGTGGCCGAACTCGACCACCGCGCCGAGCAGCGCGGCCTCCTGCGGGTCGGCATCGAGTCCTCCGATCACACTTTGATCGATGTTGAGCGTGTCCACCGGCAGCCGCCTGAGCGTCGACAGCGGGGAGGGCCCACGTCCGTAGTCGTCGAGCGCGAGATGAACGCCCGTTTCGCCGAGGCCGTGGAGGGCTCGGATTGTCGCCTCGGGCTGAGTCGTCAGCGCGCTCTCGTGGATGTCCAGGCACAGCGCGTCCGGATCGATGCCGGTGCTCTGCAGCGCGCCGCGGAGCGTGCTCAGCAGACTCGAGTCGGCGAGCTCGTGCGAGGAGACGTTGACCGACACGGTCAGCCCCGGCTTGGTCTCGCGCCAGCGGGCGGTCTGACCGATCGCCTGCCGGAGCACGAACTCGTCGATCTGCTGGACGATCCCGGTCTCCTCAGCGAGCGGGATGAACTCGGCCGGCGCGAGCAGCCCTCGCTCGGGGTGCTCCCACCGCACTAGCGCCTCGAACCCGACGACGCCGGCATCGCTGGTCAGCGAAATCTTCGGCTGGTAGTGGACACGGAGCTCGTCGCGCTCGACCGCGCGGCGGAGCTCGGACTCGAGCTCGAGTCGCTCCATCGCGCGCCGGCGCGAGTCGCTGTCGAACAGCTCACAGCGCGAGGGTCCAAGCGCCTTGGCACGGTACATCGCCAGGTCGGCTTCGCGGATCACTGCCTCCGGCGCGGACGCCGGGTCGGTGACGATCGAGATGCCGGTGCTGACCGTGACCGAGGCGCTGGTCCCCTCGAGCGCGATCGGTGCCGACGCGGCACGGCTGATCCGATCGGCGATCAGCAGCACCTCGCGCTCGCTCGCGAGATCCTCGAACAGGAGCGTGAACTCGTCGCCACCGAACCGCGCGATTGTGTCCATCGGGCGCAGCATCGTCCCGAGCCGCTCCGCGAGCCCGGCGAGGAGCCGGTCGCCGGCGCCGTGGCCGAGCGAGTCGTTGATCTCCTTGAAGCTGTCGACGTCGAGGAACAACACCGCGACAGACGCGTTGGTTCGCCGCGAGCGATCGAGCGCGACGCCGAGACGATCCAGGAACAGGGCGCGGTTGGGAAGGCCGGTGAGTGGGTCGTGCAGCGCCTGGCGGACGAGCCGGACCTGCCCGCGCTTGCGCTCGACCGCGTAGCGGATGGCGCGGGCGAGGAGCGCCGGGTACAGGTCGGGCTTGAGCAGGTAGTCCTGCGCTCCGTGGGCGATTGCCCCAATCGCCTGATCTGCGTCGAAGCGCTCAGCCAGGGCGATGATCGCAACGTCCGGGTCGGCGGTGCTGAGCTGCTGGATCGCCGCGAGCGGATCGACGTCGCGCAGCGATACGTCGAGCACGACGCACGTGGCGCCATGCGTAAGCAGCTCCTGGGTGGCGTCGACCAGCCGCTCGGAATGCGCGATCACGAGCCCCTCGCGCCACTGCATGCGAAGCCCCTCCGCAATCACCAGTGCCGAGCGCGCATCATCTGCGATGAGAAGTACGCGTACGGGTTCTGCCCCGGGCACTTCCAAGCCCATATCCCCCTATGTCGTCAGGAACTTCCTGTTTCTTGACCAAGGTTAACCATTGTTGATAGCCGGCGGTGTACAAATAGATCAATTGGTCCTGCCGTGAGCCGGTCGGGGCCAATGCCACGGACCCTGCGCGGACGGCTCGCGCTCGCTGCCGCGGGCTCGATCCTGGCGGCGGTGGCGCTGTTCGCCACCGTCACCGTGATCCTCGTCGGCCACCAGCTCCGCAGCTCACTCGACCAGGCGCTGCGCACCCGCGCGCAGCAGGTGGCGCAGCTCGCGGTCTCGGCCCCAGCGGTGCTGACCAGCCCAGGGGCGCTCGAGAGCCCGGTCTCGGGGCGACAGATCGCCGTCGAGGTGATCGACGCGCGGGGGCGGATCATCGCCCGCTCGCTGACGCTCGGCGCGCAGCTGCTCCCCGAGGACGCGCTCGCGAGGGCGGCGATCGCCGACGGTCGCGCGGGCTACGAGCACATCGTCCTCGGCGGTCGCGAGTTCCGCATGTATGCCGCCCCGATCGCCCAGGCCGGCGGTCCGGCGGCCGGCGGCGCCGTGCTCGTCGCCTCCGACACGACCGACATCTCGCGCACCGTCAGGCACCTGGGGGCCCTGCTCGCCTTGATCGGGGCGGGCGTCGCGCTGGCCGCGGCGATCCTCGCGGCCGCGCTGACGCGCCGTAGCCTGCGCCCGCTCGGCCGCCTCGCCGCGGCGGCGGGGGAGATCGAGCGGACCGCCGATCCGTCGCGCCGGCTGCCCGAGGCCGAGGTCGCCGACGAGGTCGGCCAACTGACCGGAGTGCTCAACCGGATGCTGTCGGCGCTCGAGCTGGCGCGCGCCGGCGAGCGCCGCTTCCTCGCCGACGCCTCGCACGAGCTGCGCACGCCGGTCACGACGCTACGCGGCAACGTCGAATACGGCGCCCGCCACGGCGTCGACGACGAGCTGCTCGGCGAGCTCCAGAGCGACGTCGCGCGGCTCGCGCGGCTGGTCGACAACCTGCTGGTGCTCGAGCGTGCCGATGACGCGGCGGGCGAGCTCGCCCCACTCGCGCTCGATGCGCTCGTCCGCGAGGTCGTCGAGCGCCGCCACGCCGACGATCGGCGCGTCGCGCTGGGCCAGCTCGATCCCGCCGAGGTCCGTGGCGATCAGGAGGCACTCGGCCGCGCGCTCGAGAACCTGATCGAGAACGGCCTCGTCCATGGGCCGCCGGGCGGCCGCGTGACGGTCAGCGTGTCCGCTGAGGACAGGGTCGCGCGGATGACCGTCCGCGACGAGGGATCCGGGCCCGATCCCGCCGATCGGGAGCACTTGTTCGAGCGCTTCTGGCGCGGCGCCGAGGCGAGTCACCGTCCCGGATCGGGTCTGGGCCTGTCGATCGTTGGGGCGATCGTCGACCGCCATGGCGGTCTCGTGACGATCGACGGTTCGGCGTTTACAGTGGAGTTGGCGCTTGTGCAGTGAGCATCCAAATGGACGAATTCTCATGCTGCTCTTACTGAAACGTGATGCTCTGGGCGAATACTGTGAGCATGATCGCCGTAGAACGTCGCGCCAGCTCCAGGCGCAGCCGATCGATGGCCCAGCTCGAGCGCGATGCCGCACTGGTGCGCGTCAGCCGGCTGCGTCGCTTTACGATCGTGGGCGCCGCCGCTCTGACGGCGGGCTTCGCCGCGCTCGTGTCGGCCCTCGCCCCCGGTCGCACGCTCAGCTCACATCACGGCGCGAGCAGCACGGTGGTGCCGCGTACGGGTTCGCGGTCCAAGCACGCGAGCAGCACCGCTCGGATGCCGGCGCTCGCGAGCGCCGGCGCGCTCGGGTTGCAGGGGCCGTCTTCGGCGCCGCAGTCGGCTTCGTCCCCACCTGCCACGCAGTCGTCCCCGCCGGTCACCCAGCAGTCGGCGCCCACCCAATCGGCTCCGGCACCGACGCCGGCTCCCAGCCCAGCTGTCTCGGGCGGCTCCTAGACCACCATCACGTGTACGCATGACCGAGAGTGTCAGCTTCCCGGCGCTCGGCAGCCTCGCGGTGCTCGCCGTCGCGGATGCCCAGCAGCTCGAGCCCGCCCAAGCGGCGGTGCAGCGGACGGTCGCCGAGTTCGACCTCGCGTGCTCGCGGTTTCGCGAGGACAGCGAGCTGTGCGCCGTCAACGCCGGGGCCGGCACGGCGGTAGCGGTCGGGCCGCTGTTGATCGAGGCCACGCTCGCGGCGCTGCGCGCGGCGCAGCTGAGCGGCGGCGACGTCGACCCAACCGTCGGCAGGTCGCTGATCGCGCTCGGATACGACCGTGACTTCGATGCGCTCGACACGCCGGAGGCGCGGGCGCGTCAGATCTCGATTGTCCCCGTGCCCGGCTGGCATGGCGTCCGGGTCGACCCCGGCGCCCGCACAATCCGTGTGCCGAGCGGCGTCACCCTCGATCTCGGCGCCACCGCCAAGGCCCTCGCCGCCGACCACGCCGCGGCGCGCGCGCACGAGGCCGCCGGGTGTGGGGTGCTCGTCGGACTCGGTGGCGACTTTGCGATCGCCGGACCGGCCCCGGACGGCGGCTGGCGCGTGCGCGTGACCGACGACCACCGCGCCGGCGTGCAGGCTCCTGGCCAGTGGATCGCTGTCAGCGACGGCGGGCTTGCGACCTCCTCGACCACGGTCCGGCGCTGGCAGGCCGGGTCTCGGTCGGTTCACCACGTGATCGACCCGGTCACTGGGGCGCCCGCCGATGCCGTATGGCGGACGGTCAGCGTGACCGCCGGCTCGTGTCTCGATGCAAACATCGCGAGCACCGCGGCGATCGTCCGCGGGCGGCGGGCGGCGGCGTGGCTCGAGTCGCTCGGCCTCCCGAGCAGGCTGGTCGACCGCGAAGGGCGCGTGTGCCACCTCGCCGGGTGGCCCGCTGCCGGCGATGATCTTCCAGCCGTCGAGCATGCGAGCGCACTCGCATGAGCGGCGCTCTCGCCGCGATCGGACCAAGCGCGTACTGGTACCTGACGCGCGGGACCGGTGCCGTCGCGCTGCTGCTGCTGACGGCCAGCGTCGTGCTCGGCGTGCTCGGCTCGATCCGTTTTACCGCTCCGAGGTGGCCACGGTTCGCGGTCGACTCGATGCACCGGGACGTGTCGCTGCTGGTGATCGCCGTGCTCGTGATCCACATCATCACGAGCGTGCTCGACAAGTTCGCGCCGATCAAGCTGACCGACGCGGTGATCCCGTTCGTCTCCTCCTACCGGCCACTGTGGCTCGGGCTCGGCGCGCTGTCGTTCGACGTCCTCGTCGCTCTGGTGATCACGAGCCTGCTGCGCAGGCGGCTGGGCTACCGCTCGTGGCGCGCGATCCACTGGTTCGCGTATGCGAGCTGGCCGATCGCGGTGCTGCACGGCCTCGGCACGGGGAGCGACTCGAAGATCTGGTGGATGCTCGCGCTCACCGCGGTCTGCGTCGCCGCGGTCGTCGTCGCCGTGCTGGTGCGGATCGACCGCGGCGATTCCGATCGCGAGGGGATCCGCGTGCCGGCGATGCTGCTCAGCATCGCGGTCCCGGTAGGGATCGCGATCTTCACGTTCCTCGGGCCGCTACAGCATGGCTGGGCGCGACGCGCGGGGACGCCGACGACGCTGCTGGCCCACAGCTTCAAGCCGGTCGCGGCGAGCATCCCGGCGAAGTCCTCGGCGCCCGCGACGGCCACGCTGCACGCGCCGTTCTCCGCCAACCTGCGCGGCAGCGTGTCGCAGACGCAGGCGGGGGAGGCGCGCTCGTCGATCTTGCGATGCGACTCAGCGGCGGCGCCCACGGGCGGCTGCGCGTGCGGCTCGCGGGCGCGCCGATCGGAACTGGCGGCCTGTCGCTGACCGGCAGCCAGGTCGACCTGCTCGCCAACGGGTTGCCGTCGGTGATGGAGGGCCGCGTCATCTCGCTGCAGGGCCAGGAGTTCATCGCCCGGGTCGCCGGATCCGACGGCTCGACGCTGACCCTGCACGCGAACCTGGATCTCCACGGCGGCAACGGATCGGTCACCGGCACGCTGCACGCGACCGACGGAGGCTCCCCGTGAGCGCCACCCGCAACGGTCCCGCGGGGCTGCCCCGGCTGCTCGTCGGCCTCGATACGTCGGGGGCCGTGATGACGCTGGCCGAGCACGAACGGATCCACGGCCCGATGCCGCGCCTCGGGCCGCGCGACCTGATCGAAGCAGTCGATCGCAGCGGGCTGCGCGGGCGCGGTGGCGCCGACTTCCCGACGGCCCGCAAGCTCCGCTCGCTCGCCGAGCGCCGACGGGTGGCGGCGGTCGTCGTCAACGGCAGCGAGACCGAGCCCGCGAGCGCGAAGGATCGGCTGCTGCTCTCGCGTCTGCCGCATCTGGTGCTCGATGGCGCCGTGCTCGCGGCGCGCGCGATCGGAGCGCCCGAGGTGATCGTCAAGGTGACCGAGACCGCGGTGCCGTCGCTGCGCGCACTCGAGAGCGCGATCTCGCTGCGCGGCAACGACGGCGTCACGATCCATCTCGCGACCGGGCCGGAGGGCTACGTGATGGGGGAGGAGAGCGCGGTCGTCCACTACCTCAACGGCGGCCCGCCGGCGCCGACCTTGGTTCCGCCGCGTCCGTTCGAGCGCGGCTACCGCAACCGCCCCACACTGATCCAGAACCCCGAGACGCTCGCCCAGATCGCGCTCGTCGCCCGCTACGGCGACCACTGGTATCGCGAGCTCGGCACCGACGCCGACCCCGGCTCGGCGCTCGTCACGATCTCCGGCGCGGTCGCCGCGCCCGGCGTCTACGAGCTCGCCTTCGGGACGCCGATGACGGACCTGCTGGCCGCAGCCGGTGGCTCGACGGAGCCGCTCCAGGCACTGCTCGTCGGTGGCTACTTCGGCACCTGGGTCGAGTCCTCGCGTGCGTTTCGCCTACGCCTCGCGCGCGAGGAGCTTCGCTCCGTCGGCTGCTCACTCGGCTCGGGCGTGCTGATCGCGCTCGGTGAGAGCTCGTGCGGGCTGCACGAGAGCGTCCGCGTGATCAACTATCTCGCCGGTCAGTCAGCCGGCCAGTGCGGTCCGTGCGTCTACGGACTGCGCGCGATCGCCGATGCCGTCTCGGCGCTGGCGGACGGTGCCGGGCACGAGCGCGAGCGCGACCGGATCCTTCGCTGGACCTCCGAGGTGCGCGGGCGCGGAGCCTGCCATCACCCCGACGGCGCGGCGCGGTTCGTCGAGAGCGCGCTCGCCGTGTTCGGGGACGAGATCGAATGGCATCGCCGTTCGCGTTGCATGGCGCCGCCGGCGGGCCTACCGGTGCCGGGCGCCGCCCGTCGGCGCGCGACCGGGCCCAAGAGCGTGGCGCGATGAGCGCGCGACTGCGGGTCAACCCGATCATGTGCGAGGCCCACGGGCTGTGCGCCGAGCTGCTGCCGGAGCTGATCCGCCTCGACGACTGGGGCTACCCGATCGTCGACGAAGCCGAAGTGCCACCGGACCTGATCGGTCTCGCGCGCCGCGCCGCCGACGCCTGCCCGACGCTGGCGCTGCTGCTCGAAGAGGACGAGCGCTAGCCGCAGCTAGCGGTGGCGGCGTTGGCGCGCGTGCGCGCTGACCGCGAACAGCCCGGTCGTGGTGCGGCGCAGCGGCGCGACGTGCATCGCGGCCCAGCAGGTGGCGCCGTCATGGCACTCCTCCATCCCGAGCAGGTCGACGTGCAGCTGGGCCAGCACCGCCGGCGAGGTGAACGGCGCGAGGTTGTGCAGCTCGAACGGATCGACCCGCAGGTCGTAGAGCTCGCGCTCGCCGTCGGCGTACTCGACGTACAGCAGCTGATGGGTCCGCATCGCCTCATAGGTCGTCGGGTTACCGCTCGACGGCTGCTGGAAGTCGGGGTCGTTGATCGTGCTCCGGGGTCCGTGGTGCTCGATCAGAACCGCGTTTCGCCAGCCCGCCGGGTTGGCGCCGTGCAGCAGCGACAGCAGGCTGTGACCGTCGCCGGGCATCGTCATCCCGGCGATCGCCGAGAACGTCTTGGCGAGATCGATGTTCTCGGACATCGCCGGCGTCCTGGCCCCATGCGGGACGCCGGGGCCGACGACGACCAGCGGCACGTGGATGTCGGTGTCGAACGCCGTCAGCTTGCCCGGCATCAACCGGTACTCGCCCGTGTGCAGCCCGTTGTCAGAGCTGAACACCAGGTATGTGTTGCGGCTGAGGCCGTCGGCCGCGAGCGTCCGCTCGATGTCCCCGATCATCCGGTCGACTGCCTGCACCGACTGGGCGCGGCGCCGGAAGACCGTGTCGATGCGCTGGATCTGGGATGGGGTCAGGTGCTGATGGCCCGCCAGCCAGCGCGGCGGGTTGGTCGGCAGCCGGTCGAAGTTTGGCGGACGTGGGGCCTGCAGCCCCGGGAACAGGTTGGCGTCGCGGGGCGCTGGTGTGTACGGCCGATGGGGGGCGAAGGTCGCGAGCTCGAGGAAGAACGGCGACCCGTCGCGCGCGGCGCTGTTGATGAAGTTGACGCCGCTGCCGGCGAGCACATTGGTCAGGTAGTCCGAGGGCTGATGGCCGAAGTACGAGAGCTGGCCGTTGCGGTTCAGCAGATAGTTGAACTCGGGATAGCCGTTGCCGGCCACGTCCCATCCAGACCATCCCGGCGGCACGTAGGTCGGCGCGACCGGCGCCCCGGCGCCGTCCCGCGCGATCCCGGGGACGTTGAGGTAGCCGTTCAGATACTTGCCCATCATCGCCGTCTTGTAGCCGGCCTGCTGCAGCGGCGTCGCGAACGTCTGGTACTCCTCGCCGCGGTCGAAGAACTCGCGGAAGCCGCCGTCGCGGCCGACGTTGCTGAACACCCGTGTGTCGTGGGGGAAGTTGCCCGTGAAGATCGAAGCCCGCGACGGGCAGCACAGCGAGTCGGAGACGAAGTAGTCCGAGAACGTCAGCCCGTGCCGCTCCATCTGCAACACATGCGGCATGTACCGGAGCAGGTCCATCGACAGGTCGTCGGTCAGCACGAACACGATGTTCGGCCGCCCGTCGTGCGCGCGGGAGTGGAACGTCAGCCGAGGAGGCGGATTGTGCTTGAGCGTGCCGCGGGCGTGGGGAAGCGGAGCCAGGTGGGTGGGGCCGCTCGGCGCGGAGCTCGGCGCCGCGTTCGCGAGGCCTGCGGCGATGCTCGCCAGCGCGAGCAGGATCACCGCCGCGCGGAATGGGCGGCCGGCGAGCGGACCGCGCCGCGCGCGCGAGGGACTCGAGCCCCGGGAGTACCCGCGGGGCTGGCGTGGGCGTTGTTGCACCTACCGGTCCTCGATCCTCGCCGGCGGACCTGGTTCGGTCGGGGTGCGCCCGGGCGAGGCCGGCAGGTCGAGCTGCCACCAGCCCACGTCCCACCATCGGCCGAGCTTGAAGCCAATGCGCTCGAAGGTGCCGACCGCTCGGAACCCGAGCGCCTCGTGCAGGCCAACGCTCGCCTCATTCGGGAGCGTGATGCCGGCGCACGCGGCGGTCAGACCCTGGCGCGGCAGTTGACCTAGCAGCGCTTCATACAGCGCGCGCCCGACCCCCTGGCGCTGCGCTGACGGGGACACGTAGACGGTCACATCGGCCGCCCAACGGTAGGCGGCGCGCTCGCGATGCCTCGAGCCGTAGGCGAATCCGACGACCTCGTCGTCGATCTGCGCGACCAGCCACGGGTGGGCGAGCGAGATCCGCTCGATTCGCACCGCCAGCTCTCGAGCATCGGGCACCTGCACCTCCATTGAGATGGGGGTGTCGGAGACATATGGCGCGTAGATAGCGGCGCACGCAGCCGCGTCGCGTGTGGCATCTGCATCGCGAACGAGCATCGACTAGGTCGATGAAGTGAACCTTAAAGGCGTCTATGAGCGCACCAACAACGTCCCGATCAGCTCGCGCAGGGCCCGCTCGTCGTCGAGATCGACCACCGTTTCGGGCATCAGCACGAACGACGCGCCGAGCCTCAGCGCCAGCTCCGCGAGCACGGTCGGGTCGCCGGCGACGAGCTCGCCGGCCTCCTGGCCCTCGCGGATCAGCCCGATCAGGAACTCGCGCACGAGCAGGAACACGGCGCTGTCGTCGCGCGTCAGCTCGCGCAGCAGCGACTCGGGTTCGACGCTCGCCAGCCGTGCGAGCAGCGGATGCTCGCGGATCACGCGAAGCGTTGCGGAGAACAGCGCCGCGAGCCGCGCCTCCGGGTCCGCCGCCGACGCCACCGCAGCCGCGATCGTCGCCAGGCAGCGGCGGCACTCGCGGATCGTGAGCGCGTCGATCAGCGCCGTGCGCGAGCCGAACCTCCGGTACACGGTCATCCGCCCAACGCCCGCGCGCGAGGCGACGTCGTCCATCGTCAGGTGCCGCAGCCCCGAGCCCGCGGCGAGCTCGAGCGCGGCGTCGAGGACCCGCTCGGACACGGGATCCTCGGCCGTGCGGACATCGGGGTCGAACGCGAGTGCCAGCAGGCGCGCCGCTTGCGAGGGCATCGTCAGGCGGCCACCCGCGCCGGGCGACCGAGGGGTCCCGCTTCGATCTCCCGCCGGCGCCAGCGAAGATGGGCCGGACCCATCACCTTCATCCGCTCGGGCAGGACCGGCTGCAGGCCGCGGCTGATCGCGCCGGCCGCCCGGAATGCGCGCTCGTCGAGCGAGCTCAAGTGGACACCGAGGCGCTCTCGCAGCCCTGGGTCCATCAGACCGAGTCCGCCGAGCCACAGCAGCCGCGAGGCCGGAACCCGGGCCGCGCGCCACAGCGGCTCCGGCAGCTTGATCGGCGGTCGGGTGGGGTGGGTGACCGTTCCCAGCACGCGGTCGACCGAGTCGGTCCGCTCGAGCTGCTCACGGACGACGCGGTCGAAGTAGGCGCGGAACTCGGGCCAGCTTGGCGGCAGGTCCTGCTCGCGCACGCCGATCAGCCGGCCGAGCCCCCGATACTCGGTGTAGAACTGGTCGATCTGAGCGGCGCTCATCGGCGCACCGAAGTGCGCGTGGCCGGCGACGTAGGTCTCGAGCAGGGTCGCGTGGACCCAAGCGTACGCGTCTGGCTCGAGCGCGGAGTAGCGCTCACCGTTCTCGCGAGCGCCGCGGAAGCCCTTGTGCAGCGTCCGCAGACGGCGACCGGCCGCGACCGCGTCGTGGCCGCCGTATACGAGCAGGTTGACGTAGTCGAGCGTTCGCATCAGCCGGTCCCACGGTCGGTGCACGAAGTCCGAGTAGTCGCGCACGCCGGCACCCACGGTCGGATACGCGACCTGCAGCAGCAGCGGATACAGCATCACCGCGTACAACCTCACGTCGCTGGTGATCCGCCAGGTCACCGACTCGGGTCCGACGAGCAGCTCCTGCGCCTCGGTCTCGCTGGGGAACATCGATCTGGTCATTGTCCGGGCCTCCCGCCTGTCTGGATTGCCGCGCGTCGCGCGCGGCCCTGGATTGCCGCGCCGTGGTACGAGTTAGGCGAATAACGTACCACTCATACCAGAGATAGTTGGCACCTCGCCAGTTACCATCGATCGACCACCGAACCTGAGAGGGCCCATGAGCATCCAGACCTTGACCGACGAGCAGCGAGCATTCGTCGAGGCGATCCGCGACTTCGCCGCGCGGGAGTGCGGCACCCGCGAGCAGCGCGACGCGCTCACCGACGGCGGTCGCGAGCCCCACAACCAGCAGGTCTACGAGCGGATTGCCGATCTCGGCTGGCTCGGCGTCTCGATCCCGGAGACCTATGGTGGCTCGGGTGGCGGCGCGGTCGATCTCTGCCTACTGTGCGAGGAGTCGACCCGTGGTCTGATCCCGATGGGGTTCTACGGCGTCAGCATGATCACCTCGGGAGCGGTCGAGCGGTTCGGCACCGAGGAGCAGAAGCACGAGCTGCTCGGAGGGGTCGCGCGGGGCAGGGTCGCGGCGATCGCGATGTCCGAGCCCGAGGCCGGCTCAGACGTCGGCAACCTTCAGTGCCGGGCGCAGCGCTCCAACGGCGGCTACGTGATCAACGGCCAGAAGACCTGGATCACCGGCGCCCACGCCGCCGACCCCATCCTCCTCGTCTGCCGCACCAACCGCACCGACAACAAGCACGAGGGGCTGAGCATGATCTTGGTCCCGGCCGACAGCGACGGCATCGAGATCCGTGGGATCGACACGATGGGCGGCCGTGAGGTCAACGACGTGTTCTTCACCGACTGCCACGTCCCGGCCGAGCGCCTCCTCGGTCGAGAGGATCAGGCCTGGATGCAGTTGATGGCGGGCCTCAACTACGAGCGGCTGATCATCGCCGCGCAGTCGCTCGGGATGGCGCAGCGGGCGTTCGACGATGTGCTGGCGTACGTCAAGGAGCGCAAGCAGTTCGGCCGTCCAATCGGCAGCTTCCAGGCGCTCAAGCACCGCATCGCGGACCTTGCGACCGAGATCGAGGCGGCCCGGCTGCTCGTCTACGACACCGCCGCGCGGGTCGACGCCAATCCCGAGGCGCTGTTCCCGCGCGAGGCGTCGATGGCCAAGCTCAAGGCAACCGAGATGGCGAAGCGCACGACGCTCGAAGCAATGCAGATGATGGGCGGCTACGGCTACGCGGTCGAATACGACATGGAGCGCCAGGTCCGGACCGCCGTCGTGACGACGATCTACGGCGGGACCAGCGAGATCCAGCGAGACATCATCGGGAAGACGCTGGGGCTATAGGGGGCGGCAGGGCGGTCGGGTCGCGGGGGCGGCCATGGGGCCGGGAGGGCGAGCCCGGCCTCTTCGTTGAGGGCAACGTTGTTCCCCATAATGGGGAACAACGTTGGAAGCATGCCGCGGTCGGTCGGGAATCTGGCGTCTCTCGAGCCCCTGTCGCGCTCCGACGCCCCCCCGGGAGTGCCGGGGGGCAACTGAGTCGACTGCTGGTCGCGGGAGCCGGCTCCTAGTCGCGGCTGCCGCGGCCGTACATCAGCTTGAACATCCGCACCAACAGCCGGCTCGTCCCCGCCTTGTAGGGGAACATGTACATGTCGCGCTTGGGGGCGAACCGCGTCAGCAGGATCGTCTGGCGCTTCGTGTACTTGCGGATCCCGTCGGGGCCGTGGCGGACGCCGAGGCCCGAGGTCTTCCAGCCGCCCATCGGCGCCTCGAGCGCGAGGTAGTTCGCGCACGTGTCGTTGACGACCACTGCACCCGCCTCGATCCGCCGCGCGACCGCCTCGCCCTTGGCGATGTCCTTCGTGTAGACGGAGGCCTGCAGACCGTACGGGGTGTCGTTGGCGAGGCGGATCGCCTCGTCGGCGTCGGCGACCTTCATGATCGGGAGGGTCGGGCCGAACGTCTCCTCGCGCATGCACTCCATCTCGTGGTTGACGTCGGCGAGCACGGTCGGCTCGTAGAAGCTGCCGGGGCCCGAGCCGGCGTGGCCGCCGGCGAGCACCCTGGCGCCCTTCGCGACCGCGTCCTTGACGTGGGCCTCGACGATCTCGGCCTGGGGCGGGTTGATGAACGAGCCGATGTCGACGGTGCCGAAGTCGCCGGGGACCCCCTGGCGCAGCTCGCGAGCCTTCTCGCCGACGCGCCTGGTGAACTCGTCGTAGATCGGCTCCTCGACGTACACGCGCTCGATCGAGATGCATGTCTGGCCGCCGTTCTGCATCGACCAGAACAACGCCGCGTTGGCCGCGCGCTCGAGATCGGCGTCGGCCAGCACGATCATCGGGTCCTTGCCGCCGAGCTCGAGCGAGACCGGCGTCAGCGTCTTGGCGGCGCGCTCCATCACCTGCTTGCCGGTCTCGGTCGAGCCGGTGAACATGACCGAGTCGACCTCGTCGATCAGGACGCTGCCGAGCCCGCCGCGACCGACCGCGACCTGGAACACGTCATCGGGCATCCCGCAGGCGCGGAAACCCTCCTCGACCAGCAGCGAGGTCAGCGGCGTCACGCTCGAGGGCTTGACGATCACCGAATTGCCCGCCGCGAGCGCGGGGAGCGCGTCGCCGATCGTGTTCGTGAACGGGTAGTTCCACGGCCCGATCACCCCGACCAGCCCGACCGGCTCGTAGCGGACGATCACCTTGCGGCCGATCAGGAACGGATTGCTCGTCTTGATCTTCTCGTCGGCGAGGTACTTGCGGGCGTTCTTGGCCCAGAAGCCGGTCGCGCTCGCGGCGTAGCCGAGCTCGGCCAGGGCCGCGTCCTCGCGCGTCTTGCCGGTCTCGGACACGAGCGTGTCGAGGAACCGATCGGAGTTGTCGAGCACCCACTTCTGCATCCGGCGCAGGATCCGCCCGCGGCCCTCGAAGCCGAGCGCCGCCCACGCGGGCTGCGCGCCGCGCGCACGGGTGGCCATCTCCCGCAGCTGCTCGGGCGTGCACGCGGTCAGCGTCGCAACCGCCTCGCCGGTCGCGGGGTTCTCGACGACGATCGAGTCCGCGCTGCCGGCTGTTCCGTTCGTCTTTCGCTCCGTCGTGGTCGCCATTGCTATGCGGCCTTTCTGTAGATGCTCACGACGGCGGCGCCGCCAAGACCAATGTTGTGCTGCAGCGCGACTTTAACGCCGTCGACCTGGCGCTTGTCGGCCTGGCCGCGCAGCTGCCACGTCAGCTCCGAGCATTGCGCCAGTCCGGTCGCGCCGAGCGGGTGGCCCTTCGAGATCAGGCCGCCGCTCGGATTGACGACCGGTCCGTCACCGCCATAGGTGGTGGCCTCGCGCTCGATCAGCTTGTGGCCCTCGCCCTCGGCCGCGAGCCCGAGCGCCTCATACGTGATCAGCTCGTTGGCGCTGAAGCAGTCGTGGAGCTCGATCACCTGGATGTCCTGCGGACCGACCTGCGCCTCCTCGTAGGCCTGGCGCGCGGCCTCCCGGCTCATGTCGGCGCCGACGATCGTGATGCAGTCGGCGGTCTCGTCGAAGCTCGAGCGCAGGTCGGTGACCATCGCCTGGCCGGCGATCTCGATCGCCTGATCCCACAGGTCGTGCTCGTCGACGAAGCGCTCGGAGGCGACGATCGCGGCGGCTGCGCCGTCGGAGGTCGGCGAGCACTGGAGCTTGGTCAGCGGCTCGTGGATCATCGGCGCGTCCTTGATCTGCTCGAGCGTGTACTCGGTCTGGAACTGGGCGTAGGGGTTGTTGACCGAGTGCTTGTGGTTCTTGTAGCCGATCCACGCGTAGTGCTCGGGCTTGGAGCCGTACTTCTGCATGTGATCGCGCCCGGCGTTGCCGAACATCTGGGGCGCGAACGGCGAGGACTCGGGGTCGCGCAGCTCGAACATGCGAACCATGTGCTTGTCGAGTGCCGGCGTGCGGTCGGTGTACTTCATCCCGAGCGAGCCCCGCTCCATCTTCTCGAACCCGATCGCGAGCGCGCAGTCGATCAGACCGCCCTTGACCCCCTGGCGGGCGAGCATCAGCGCGCTCGAGCCGGTCGAGCAGTTGTTGTTGACGTTCAGCACCGGGATCCCGGTCAGACCGAGCTCGTAGACGGCGCGCTGGCCGTAGCTCGAGTCTCCATAGACGTAGCCGGCGTACACCTGCTCGATTGCGTCGTACGGAACGCCGGCGTCGGCGAGTGCCTTCTGACCGGCCTCCTTGGCCCAATCGGGGTAGTCGCCGTCCTTGGTGCCCGGCTTGTCGAACTTGGTCATGCCGACACCGATCACGTAGGTCTTGTTGTTCACTGCGATCTCCTGGTTCTGGGGTTGGTCGCCTGTTGGACGGCCTCGAGCACGTCGCGGACGATGCTGAGAAAGCCCTGTACGAGCGCGGCGTGGGTCTGCTCGCGATTCAAGCGGCCACGCTGCAGCCACTCGACGCTCGCCGCCTCCGCGAACTCCGCGTAGGCGCGGACCAGCGCCCGCAGCTCAACCGGCGCCTGCGCCGCCTCGTAGGTCTGAAGCGCCTCGATCAGGCGGTCGGCCGCCTGCTCGCGGGCGTCGTCGAGGATCGCCTCGACTTCGGGGTCGCGGCCGAGGCCGCGGGCGCCGATCGCCGCCAGCCAGGTCCCGCGGTTGCGCTCCACCATCGTCAGCCAACGGTCGACGCCCTCGTCGATGATCGCCTCGATCCCGCGGCCCGGCGCCTGCAGCGGCACGGGGCTCGACGGCAGTCGCACGAGCTCGCGAACTACCTCGAGGTAGAGATCGCGCTTGGTGCCGAAATAATGATGCAGCAGCCCTCGCGCGACTCCGGCGTCGCGCGCGATCTCAGAGGTCGAGACCGACGCGTACGGGCGCTCGGAGAACAGCCGCCGCGCGCACGCGAGAATCTGGCGGCGGCGCTCGTCGTGGTCCAGTCGCTGCCGGCGGGGGGTGGGGGAGGAGGAGATAGCGCCCGGCACTGGATCGATCGGGTTTGCCTGGCGCTCCGCGGCTGGGGCGCCATCGAGCCCGAGGCTAGCAGAAATTGGCACTCTGCCAATAAGGCCTGAGAGACGCGATCGACCGCCCGATCGAAGCGGTATCTTGAGGGCTGATCGATCACACGATCGGTAACTGCTCGGAGAGCGCTGCGACGAAGGGAGCGGGTTGAGCGACGACGAGGTGCGGGGCTCGCGGTTGCGCCGCGCGGTGGCGATGACGAGCACCGCGGCGGGGATTGCTGCGCGCGAGGCGACGGCCCGTGCGATCGGCCGCTCGGGCAAGGGCCGGGCGGCAGCCTCGCGTCAGCAGTTGAAGTCGGCGGAGTCGCTCGTGAAGGTGCTCGGCGGGATGCGGGGCGCCGCGATGAAGGTCGGACAGACGCTGTCGGCGGTCGACCTCGGCCTCGTCCCCGAGGAGATCCGCCCCCAGTTCCAGGAGATCCTCGCGAGCCTCCAGCAGGACGCCCAGCCGGTCTCGTTCAACGCCGTCCGCAAGGTGATCGAGGACGATCTCGGCCGGCGCCTCGGACAGGTGTTCGCCGACTTCGAACGCGAGCCGATTGCCGCCGCCTCGATCGGGCAGGTGCACCGCGCGACGCTCGACGACGGGCGGGTGGTTGCGGTCAAGGTCCAGTACCCCGGGATCGCCGAGGCGATCCATGCGGACATGCAGAACCTGCGCCTCGGGCTGAAGCTGCTGAACGCAATCGCTCCCGGAATCGACACCGGCGCGATCGCCGATGAGATCCGCGAGCGGATCGGCCAGGAGCTCGACTACGAGCTCGAGGCCGCAAACCACCGCCAGATGGCGCGTGCCTACCGCGGCCACCCGTTCATCGTCGTTCCGGACGTCGTCACAGACCTGTGCCGCGAGCGGGTGCTGGTGTCCGAGTACGTCGAGGGCAGGCGCTTCGCCGCGTTTCGCTCCCAAGACGCCGACGAGCGCGACCGCGCCGGCGAGATCCTGATCCGCTTCTACATCAACGGCCCGATCCGCCATCGCCTGCTCAACGGCGACCCCCATCCGGGCAACTCGCTGTTCCTCGACGACGGCCGCATCGCGTTCCTCGACTTCGGTTTCTTCAAGCACCTCTCGGATCTCGAGATCGCGCAGCTGATCGCCTCGACGCGCGCCACCTACGACCACGACGCCGACGCGCTGTTCGGGGTCATGACCGGGCTCGGCGCAATCCCCGACGACCGGCGACTGGCGCAGCCGTTCCTCGAGAACTACGAGGCGATCTTCGGGTGGCTGCTGGTCGACGAGACGGTCACCGTCGACGGTTCGATCACCGGCGCGATGATGCGCTCCTACAACCAACTGCGCCGCTCGGAGGGGTTCGGCACGCTGACGCTGCCGGCCGAGCACTTCGTGCTGATGCGGGCGGTGATGCTGCTGATCGGGCTGCTCGGCCAGCTCGAGGCCACCGGGCGATGGCTCGACGTCGCGCGCGAGTGGCTGTTCGCGCAGGATCCGGCGACCGAGCTCGGCCAGCTCGAGGCGACCCACTTCGCCGGCCGCCCGTATCCGGCGCCGGATCGCGCCGGATGAACGCCGCCGCGACCGGCGGCGGTGAGCCTGTCGCCGGGGGCGCGTGCGCCCCCGGTCCGGCGGGCGCATGCGCCCGCCGGAGGGTCGGCGCGTGCGCCGACCCTTGCACGATCAGGCGCTGGGCCTAGGTCGTCATCCCGCTGAACTGACCACCGGTGATGTTGAGCACCTGGCCGTGGACGAAGTTGGCCCACGGCGAGCAAAGGAAGAAGACGCCGCCGGCGGCCTCCTGGGGCGTGCCGGGACGACCGATCGGGATCAGCATCGGGGCCATCCCGCGGAGCTGGTCGGGGATCCCGAGCTGGACCGTCTCGCCGTCGATCTGCATCGTGTTCGACTCCTCCTTGGAGGCGGTGAGCCGGGTCTCGATGTAGCCGAAGGCGACGGCGTTGACGTTGATCTTGAACTGGCCCCACTCCTTGGCCAGCGTCTTCGTCAGGCCGACGACCGCCGCTTTGCCCGAGGAGTAGTTGGCCTGGCCGGCGTTGCCCATCGTCCCCGAGATCGACGACACGTTGACGATCTTGCGAAACACCTCGCGGCCCTCCTCGCGCTCCTTCTTGGCGGGCTCGCGCATGTGCGGCGCGACCGCGCGGCACATCCGGAACGGGACGATCGAGTGGATGTCGAGCATCCGCTGAAACCACTCGTCGGTCATCTTGTGGATCGGCGCGTCGAGCGTGTAGCCCGCGTTGTTGACCAGGATGTCGACCTGGCCCCAGGCGTCGATCACGCTCTTCACGAGCTCGTCGGGCACGCCCGGCTTGGTCAGGTCCCCGGCGAACACGATCGTCTCGCCGGCGATCTCCGAGGCCGTCTGCTCGGCGACGTCGCCGTCGAGGTCGTTGATCAGAACCTTCGCGCCCTGCTCGGAGAGCAGTTCCGCAGTCGCGCGTCCGATGCCGCGGGCGGAGCCGGTGACGATCGCCACCTTGCCGTCGAGGACTGTCATGTTCGGGTGCCTTTCTCGTTAGGTCGGAGCGCGCGGATGATGTCAGCGAGTCGGCGCGCTCGCAGTCAGATGAAACAAACGTCGACTCGGCCTGCTGTTGGCATTCTGCCAATAAGTCGCGGACGGGGCGGCGAGGGGGTGGGGCGAGGGCGGCGAGGTGGTGGGGCGAGGTGGCCGGGTGAGTCGGTGGTGCTCGGGCCGGTGGTCGGCTTCGCTGACGGCGCATCGAGGGGGGAACGCGCGGTGGCCCGGGCACGCCGTCAACGCGCCACTCGACTCGCCCGAGCAGGCGAGCGTCACCTTTACGGCGCCCCACGCCGTCAACGTGCCACTCGCGCCCGCGCGAACGTGGAGCGTCACGTTGACCGGCAGGCCGGGGTCGGCGACGCTCCCGTCGGCCGCGGCCACATGTGGATCTTGTGCATATGTTGAAGAGATCCCATGTGGGCGCCCCACCAGGACCGCCGAGGCGCCCTCCCTCCGATCAACGCGCCGTCAGCCAAAGCCGCCCACCAGCCCAAGCGCGGGCGCTAAGCGCCCGCCACCGGACTCACCCAGACAACCTCGCCCCCCGCCCGCGCCCGCAAGCTAGAGTCCGGGCCCGCTATGAACGCGCGTGAATGGCTGGCCGCATACGCAGACAAGCTCGGGACGGAGGCGCCGAGCACGGAGGAGTTCAAGGTGCTGCTCGATCTCGCGGGCGAGGCCGCCCACTCGTCCGAGCGCGTCGCGGCTCCGCTCGCGTGTTGGCTGGCGGCGAAGGCGGGCGTCGATCCCGACCGCGCGCTGGAGCTCGCGCGTGAGGTCAACCCTGGCGGTGGAGATGGCTGAGCGCGAACACGACATCGTCCTGTTCGGCGCGACCGGGTTCACCGGAGGGCTGACGGCGGAGTACCTCGCGCGCCACGCCGACGCCGGGACCAGGTGGGCGCTCGCCGGCCGCAACCGTGCCAAGCTCGAGCAGTTGCGGTCGCGGCTGGCGGCGATCGACCCGGAGCTCGCCCGGCTGGCGCTGCTGCACGCCGACGTGCAGGACCCGACGTCGCTGCAAGCAGTCGCCGAGTCGACCAAGGTCGCGATCACCACGGTCGGGCCGTACCTGCTGTACGGCGAGCCGCTGGTGGCCGCGTGCGCGCGGGCCGGCACCGACTATGTCGACCTCACCGGCGAGCCCGAGTTCGTCGACCAGATGTGGCTGCGCTATCACGAGCAGGCGCAGGCCAGCGGCGCACGGATCGTGCACTCGTGTGGGTTCGACTCGATCCCGTACGACCTCGGCGCGCTGTTCACAGTCGAGCAGCTCCCCGAGGGCGTGCCGATCTCGCTGGAGTGCTTCGTCCGTCTCGGAGGCACGTTCTCAGGCGGGACCTACCACTCGGCGATCGCCGCGATGAGCCGGCTGCGTCAGGCCCAGCGCGCCGCCCGCGAGCGCGGCCAGCGCGAGCGCAGGTCGGCCGACGGACGGGTCGTCAAGGGCTCGGCGGGGCGGCCGCACCGCGACCCCGAGGACGGATGGGTGGTGCCGTTCCCGACGATCGATCCGGTCACCGTCCTGCGCTCGGCGCGGGCGCTCGAGCGCTACGGCCCGAACTTCACCTACAGCCACTACCTGGTGCTGAAGCGGCTGCCGGTGATGGCGGGCGCCGTCGCCGGCGCGGGCGCGATGATCGCGCTGTCGCAGCTCGGCCCCACGCGCGAGCTGCTGAAGAAGCTCAAGGATCCCGGCGACGGCCCGACAGAGGAGCAGCGCGAGCGGGCTTTCTTCAAGGTCCGGTTCGTCGCGGACGCCGGCGGGCGCCACCTGCAGACGCTCGTCAAGGGCGGCGATCCCGGGTACGGCGAGACCTCGAAGATGCTCGCGCAATCAGCGCTGTGCCTGACCCACGACCAGCTGCCCGAGCGTTCGGGTCAGCTGACGCCCGCGGTCGCGATGGGCCGGCCGCTGATCGACCGGCTACAGCGGGAGGGCATCACGTTCGAGGTGGCGCCGTGAGCACTACCCCGGGTGCGGCGGTCGACGCCGCCGAGCACGTCTACGGCGCCCATCGCGGGCTGCGCGCTCTGCATGCCAAGGGGACGTTGCTGAAGGGCGCGTTCACGGCCACCGCCGAGGCGGCGAAGCTGACGACGGCGGCGCACATGCGCGGCGAAGCGGTCCCGGTAACTGTGCGTGTGTCGAACGGCAGCGGCGACCCCGACGCCCCCGACTACGTCCCCGACGTCCGCGGGCTGGCGGTCAAGTTCTACCTCCCCGATGGATCGAGGACCGACATCGTCGCGCAGTCGGCGCCGCGCTTCCCGGTCAGCACGCCCGAGGCGTTCGTCGAGCTGCTGCTGGCGCAGAAGCCCGAGCCGGCGATCGCGTACAGGCTGCCGTTGTTCCTCGCGCGCCATCCCGAAGTGATCGCGAAGCTGCCCCCGAACCTGTCGGCACTGCGCCCGGTCTCCAGCTACGCGACCTGCCGGTACTACGCGATCCACGCCTTCCGCCTGATCGACGGCGGCGGCGCCGGTCAGTACGTCCGTTACACGCTCGTGCCCGAGGCCGGCGACGTGCGACTCGGCCCGCGCGAGGCCAGGCGGCGAGGCCGCGACTACCTTCAGGACGAGATCCGGGTACGTCTGGAGCGGGGCCCGGTGAGGTTCACGCTCGAGCTCCAGCTCGCTGCCCCCGGCGACACGGTCGACGATCCGTCGGCGGTGTGGCCCAAGGATCGCCGCCGGTTGAACGCCGGCACACTCGAGCTGACGGGGCTCGACACCGAGCGCGAGGTCGGCGGCGACGTGCTCGTTTTCGACGCCGCGCGCGTGACCGACGGGATCGAGCTCTCCGACGACCCGGTGCTGAGGTTCCGCACCGAGGCGTACCGCGAGTCGGTGCGGCGCCGAACCGCTTCCTGATGGCCTCGGGCTGGACAGCGGCGCAGATCCCCGACCAGAGCGGTCGGGTTGCGATCGTGACCGGCTCCAACAGCGGGCTCGGGCTGGCGACCGCGCTCGAGCTGGCGCGTGCTGGGGCGAGGGTGGTGATGGCCTGCCGCAACGTCACCAAGGGCGAGCAGGCGGCGGTGAGGATTCGCGGCGAGGTGGCGGGAGCCGAGCTCGAGGTTCGCGAGCTCGACCTGGCGGATCTCGGCTCGGTCGCCGAGTTCGCGGAGCGGACCGACGGCCCCGTCGACCTGCTGATCAACAACGCCGGCGTGATGGCGCCGCCCCGGAAGATGACGAACGACGGGTTCGAGAGTCAGTTCGGGACCAACCACCTCGGCCACTTCGCGCTCACCGGACGGCTGCTCAAGCGCCTGCAGAGCACGCCGGCGCCGCGGGTCGTGACGCTGTCATCGGGCGCGCACCGGATCGGCTCGATCCACTTCGACAACCTCCAGGGCGAGCGCCGCTACAACAACTGGCTCTGGTACGGCCAGTCGAAGCTGGCCAACCTGATGTTCTGTTTCGAGCTCCAGCGCCGGGCGACGGCCGCCGGGGCGGAGCTGAGGAGCGTCGCCGCCCATCCCGGCTATGCGGCGACCAATCTCCAGTTCGCCGGACCCTCGTGGTATGAGCAGGCGGTGATGCGCGTCACCAACGTGATCGCCCAGAGCGCGGAGATGGGAGCGCTGCCGACGCTATACGCGGCGACGGCCCCCGATGTCCCCGGCGGATCGTTCGTCGGGCCCGATGGCTTCCTCGAGCAGCGTGGCCACCCGCACATCGTGACCGCCGCCGGCAAGGCGTACGACGAGCAGGCCTGGGCGCGGCTGTGGGCGCTCTCGGAGCAGCTCACCGGCGTGACCTTCGAGTTTTGACCGACCTCCGTCAGGACGGCACCGCGGCGCTCGAATGGGCGGCCCGCTATCTGGAGACTGTCGGCGAGCGCCCGGTGCTCGCGCAGGTGGCGCCCGGTGAGATCCGCGCACGCCTGCCGCGCATGGCCCCGGAGCAGGGCGAGCCGTTCAGCGCGGTGCTGCGCGATCTCGACGAGATCCTGCTCCCCGGGATCACCCACTGGCAGCACCCCCGCTACTTCGCGTACTTCGCGACCAGCGCCTCGGAGCCTGGGATCCTTGCGGAGCTGCTGGCGGCGACGCTCAACTCGATCGCGATCCTGTGGCGCACCTCGCCCGCGTCGACCGAGCTCGAGGGGGTCGTGCTCGACTGGGTCGCGGAGCTGCTCGGGCTGCCAGGGGACTGGCACGGCCACATCGAGGACACCGCCTCGACCTCGACGATGGCGGCGCTGATCGCCGCCCGCGCCGTTACCGGCCGCGACCTCGTCGTGTGCTCGGAGCAGGCTCACTCCTCGGTCCACAAGGCGGTCCAGATGCTCGGTATGCGCGTGCGCGAGGTGCCGGTCGATCGGGTCTTCCGGCTCCGCGCCGGCGAGCTCGGCGAGCTGTCGGAAGCGGCCGCGGTCGTCGCCACCGTCGGCACGACCGCCTCGACCTCGGTCGACCCGGTCGAGGCGATCGCCCGGGCGTGCCGTCCGGCGGGGGCGTGGCTGCACGTCGACGCGGCCTATGCCGGCAGCGCGATGGTGTGTCCGGAGAACCGGTGGGCGTTCGCGGGCGTGCAGCACGCCGACTCGCTCGTCGTCAACGCCCACAAGTGGATGCTGACGCCGATGGACTGTTCGCTGCTGTGGACCTCGCGACCCGCCGACTTCCGCCAGGCGTTCAGCCTGATCCCCGATTACCTGCGCACGCCCGATGCCGAGGACGCGCTCAGCCTCAGCGAGTACGGGCCGGCGCTCGGCCGGCGGTTCCGTGCACTGAAGCTGTGGGCGGTGCTCCGCTGCCACGGTCGCCGCGGGCTCCAGGACCACATCCGGGGCGGGATCGAGCTCGCGCGCGAGTTCGAGCGGTGGGTGGCCGCCGAGCCCGGCTGGGAGCTGTGCGCGCCGCGCCCGTTCTCGGTCGTGTGCTTCCGGGCGGAAGGCTCCGATCAGCGCAACCAGGACTTGCTACGGCGGGTCAACGCGAGCGGCGAGGTGTTCCTCTCGCACGCGGTCCTGAACGGCCGCTACGTGCTGCGGCTCGCGGTCGGGCAGATGAGCACGACCGAGGCCGACGTGCGTCGCGCCTGGGAGGTGTTGCGCGAGGCGGCTGCGTAGACGCCCGCGGTCGCGGTGACCCTGCGCCACCTCAAGCGGCACACCACCTACCACGTCGAACTCGTCGCCGAGAACGCCGACGGGATCAGCCGCAGCGCCGGTTTACCGTGACCACGGCGCGGTAGCCACCGGGTCGTGACAGCGCCGAAAATGTCACACAGGCGAGTGCACCCGCGTGTGATAATTGACACGTGCTCCGGGGATGGGTCACAGCGGCCGTTGCCGCGTGCGTCTGCGTGATGCCGGTTGGCGCGAGCGCCGCGCCCGCAGGCTCGACGTTGCTGGTCAGCCGCCCCAACGGCGTCGGCGCCGTCCCGCCCGCGTTCGACAACGCCAGCCAGACCCCGGGCGGGGTCACTCCCGGCGGGCGCTATGCCGTGTTCACCTCCGAGGCCGACGGGTTCGTCAGCGGCGCCAATCCGGGCGTCGAGAACGTGCTGCTGCGCGACAACCAGACCAAGCAGACGATCCTCGTCAGCCGCTCGGACGGAGCGAACGGCGCCGCCGCCAACAACGACTCGACCGACCCGGTGATCGCGATCGCACCGGCCGGCGTGATGCCGACGGCGCCGACCAACCAGCCGCACGTACTGGTCGCGTTCGTGAGCGGGGCGGGCAACCTCGTCGACCACGCCACCGGACATACGATCGGTCCGGTCGCCGACGAGGCGTGGTTGCGGGACGTGACGGCCGACACGACGACGCTCATCAGCCGCGCCGACGGGATCACGGGCGCGCCCGCGGACCTCGCCGGCGCGTTCAACCTCGCGATCGCGGTCGCGCCCGGGGGGCCGTTGGTCGCGTTCGCGTCCAACGCCGGCAACCTCCGCAGCACCGGCGCCGGCGGCGTCTACCTGCGGACGGTCAACTCGGCCCACACCGAACTGATCTCGTGCCCGCACGACGACTGCACGCAGAGCGGGACCGTCAACGCGTTCGACCCGTCGCTGTTCGTGTCGGGCACCAACCTCGAGGTCGCGTTCGACACCAGCGACACGACGATCACCAACGACAGCGCCGGCCACTCGCAGGTGATGCTGGCACTGGCGACGGCGCCGCAGCATCCGACCGACGCGGCCGGAGCGCCGAACCTGTTCTTCGCCGCCAGCGTCGTCGGGGGAGCGAACACGCTCGGCAACGGCGACTCGATCGACCCGTCGATCGGCGGCGACGGTCGGCTCGTCGGATTCCTCAGCACGGCGACCAACCTGACCTCCGACACGCTGCCGTCGGGCAACCCGCAGGAGGCCTACCTCCACAGCTTCATCGACACGTCGACGACGCTGCTCAGCCGGGCGAGCGGGGCATCGGGAGCGATCGCCAACGACCGCGTCGATTCGGTCGCCCTCGGCGGAACCGACGCCGACCTGCGGGCCGTGTTCGCGACCGAGGCCACCAATCTCGGCGGCAGCGACGAGCAGTCGTACGCGCGCGACCTCGGCGGCGACACGACGGCACTGCTGAACCGCCCCTCGGGCGCAACCGCGACCCGCGGCAATCGTCCATCCAGCAGGGCGGAGATCAGCAGCGATGGATCGGCCGCGCTGTTCACGACCGACGCGAGCAACCTCGGTGATGGTTCCGGCGATCGGTTCGAGCGAGTTCAGGAGCGATCGCTGCCAGGCAGCGACGTGGCCGCCGGCACGGTCAGCCTGGTCTCGCGCCCGAGCGGGACCGCCCCTTTCCGCAGCCTCACCGACGAGAGCTACTTCGACGACGTCGGCTCGGTCAGCAGCGATGGGCGGTTCGTCGCGTTCGTGTCGCACTCGCCATCGCTGCCGGGCGTCGGTGACGCCCTGGACGAGCAGATCTATGTGCGTGACCTGCAGACCAACCGCACGATCCTCGTCAGCCGTGCGACCGGCGCCAACGGAGCCCCGGCCAACAACAGCGCCAACGCGGTCGACCTCGGTGGGATCAGCGCCGACGGGCGGTTCGTCGAGTTCGACAGCTCTGCGACCAACCTCTCGCCGCAGTCGACCAACGGGCACTGGCAGGTGTACGTCCGCGATCTGGTCAAGAACACGACCACGCTGGTCAGCCGCTCGCGGGGCGGGGCTCCGGCGGCGGATGGAGCGTTCGCCAACGGGATCAGCGGCGACGGCAAGGTCGTGCTGATGGACAGCGACTCACCGCTCGATCCGGCGGGGGGCTCGGGCACCTTCCACCTCTACGAGCGCATCCTGACGACCGGCAAGACGACGCTCGTCGATCGCGACAACGGCGCCGCCGGAGCGCCGGCGGCGGGAGGCTTCGACGAGGCGGCGATCGACGGCGATGGCAACCGGGTCGCGTTCACGAGCCCGGCGCCGCTCGCGGGGGCCCCGGCCGACAACGTCGAGCGGGCGTTCGTGCGCGATCTCAAGAGCGATACCACGATCCTCGCCAGTCGCGCCAACGGCCCCGCCGGGTTGGCGGCCAACGCGGGCTCAAGCGACGTCGCGATCGATGGCGCCGGCGACGAGGTCGCGTTCGACACCGAGGCCCAGAACCTGGGGGCGACGTTCATCAACGACGCTGTGTTCGTCCGCCACCTGACCAGCTCCGTCACCCAGATCGTCTCGAACTTCGGCACCCAGATGCCGGCCACCGCCGACTCGCCGTCGCTCGACGCGACCGGCGACCGGGTCTCGTTCCTGGCCGACGGGTCACCGCTCGACAACGGCACGATCGAGGCGTTCGTACGCGACCTCCACACGCAAGCGACGGTGCTCGCGAGCCGAGCGAACGGAGCGGCGGGTTTGGCGGCGGACGGGAGAGTCCAACAGGCGGCGCTTGACCCGACCGGCGACTGCCTCGCGTTCGTCACCCCGGCCGACAACCTCGCCGACGGGTTCGGGAGCCTCGACTTCGAAAGCGTCCACCTGCGCGTGCTGCGCGGCAACTGCCCGGCGCTGCCGCCCGCGCTGAGCGAGTTGAAGGTCAAGCCGAGGACGCTCGGCAGGCACGGGGTCGCAATCACCTTCAAGCTGACCGTGGCGGCGACGGTGACGGTGCGCTTCACGCAGCTCGTCCATGGCCGCAAGCACGGCAAGCGGTGCGTCGCCGGCGCCAAGCACGGCACCTCGTGCACGATCACGCATCGCCGCGGGAAGCTGACGGTCGACGGTCACGCGGGAGCCAACAAGCTGCACTTCGGCGGCAAGCTGAACGGCAAGCGCCTGCCCAAGGGCCACTACCGGCTGACCGCGACGCCGGCGGGCGGCAAGGCTCACTCGACCACGTTCACGATCGCCGGCTGAGCGCGGACGCCGGCTGGCGAACGGTCGCGAGCCTGACTACTTCAGCTCGCCCGAGGTCTTGCCCAGCAGCAGCCGGGCGACGATCAGCTGCTGGATCTGCTGGGTGCCCTCGAAGATGTCCAGGATCTTGACGTCGCGGGCCCACTTCTCGAGCAGCTCACCCTCGCCGTAGCCGATCGATCCCGCGAGCGCGACGCAGCGCAGCGCGATCTCGGTCCCGACGCGGCCGGCCTTCGCCTTGGCCATCGACGCCTGCAGCGAGTTGGGCTTGCGGTTGTCGGCCATCCACGCGGCCTGCATCGTCAGCAGCCGCGCAGCCTCCCACTCGGCCTCCATCTCGATGAACTCCGCGGCGGCGGCGCTCTGGCCATGCAGCGGGCGCTCGTAGTCGAGCGCGACGCCGGCTTCTGAGAGCAGCTCGCGGGTGCGCTCCAGGCACGCCCGGGCGACGCCGATCGCCATGCCTGCGACCAGCGGGCGCGTGTTGTCGAAGGTCTGCATCACGCCGGCGAAGCCGCGCGCCGCCTCGATCTCGGGGCTGCCGAGCAGATTCTCCTTCGGTACCCGGCAGTCCTCGAGCCTGAAGTTGGCGGTGTCCGAGGCGCGAATCCCGAGCTTGTGCTCGAGCCGATCGAGCTTCAGGCCCGGGTTGTCGCGCTCGACCACGAACGACTTGATCGCGGCGCGGCCCTGCTGGCGGTCGAGGCTTGCCCAGACGACGATCAGTTCGGCGCGATCGCCCGAGGTGACGAAAATCTTCTCCCCGTTGAGGACGTACTCGTCGTCCTGCAGCCGCGCGGTCGTCCGGATCGCGGCCGAGTCCGAGCCCGCCTCCGGCTCGGTGATCGCCATCGCCGCCCACTTGCCGCCGAAGCGCGCGAGCTGCTCTTCGTTGGCGACGGCGGCGATCGCGGCCTGGCCGAGGCCCTGGCGCGGCATCGTCAGCAGCAACCCGACGTCACCCCAGCACAGCTCGATCAGCCCGAGCAGGCTTGCCATGTTGCTGCCGTTGCGGTTCGCGCCGGTGGACGCCGCGGAGCCGTTGCCCGAGTCCGAGCCGCCGACGCCGCTCGCGCCGGCGCCGTCGAGCGTGCCGCCCTCGTTCATCCCGTCGATGACGGCGGCGAGCATGTCGAGCTCCTTGGGGTAGCTGTGCTCGGCGAGGTCGTACTTGCGCGAGTTCGGGCGGAAGATCTCGGTTGCCACCTGGTTGGCCTGGGTGACCAGCACGCCGAACTTCCGGGGGATCTCGAGGCTGATCATCAGACCACCAGCGCTCCCTCGAGCACGCCGGCCGCGCGCAGGTCACGGTAGAAGCGCTCGACCGGGTGCTCCTTGACGTAGCCGTGGCCACCGAGCAGCTGGACGCCATCCGATCCGATCCGGACGCCGTGCTCGGCGCACAGATGGCGGGCGAGCGCGACCTCGCGCTTGAAGCTCAGGCTCTGGTCGACACGCGCGGCGGCGCGGTAGGTGGCGAGGCGCATGCCCTCGAGCTCGATCCCGATGTTGGCGACAGCGAACGCGACCGCCTGCCGGTTGGAGACGGGCTCGCCGAACGCGATCCGCTCGTTGACGTACGGGATCACATAGTCGAGCACCGCCTGGGCGGTGCCGACGGCGACGGCGCAACAGCCGAGCCGCGCGAGCTGGATCGCCTCGGCGTAGACACCCGGGTCGCCGTCGCCGAGCAGCGCGCCGGGCGGCAGCTTCAGGCCTTCGAGCACAAGTCGCCCGGTCGCGGCAGCGCGGATGCCCATCGCCGGCTCGGGCTCGATGCTGAGCCCCGTGCTCGCCGACTCGACGAGGAACAGGGCGGGGCCGCGGTCGGCGAGCTCCGCGGCGACCACAAACAGCTCGCCGTCGGCGGCGCGGGGGACGAGTGACTTGACGCCGTCGAGCACGTAGCCGCCGTCGACGGCACGGGCCCGGGCCTGGAGCGCGAACGGATCGAACAGCGGGCGCGGCTCCAGCACCGCGACCGCCGCCGCGGGGACGTTCTCGCCGACGAACTCCGGCAGGTAAGTCGCCTGCTGGTCGGCGTCGCCCCACAGGCCGAGGGCGGTCGAGACGCCGGCCGGCGCCAGGCACGCGATCGCGATCCCCATGTCGCCGCCCGCGAGCGCCTCGCTCATCAGCACCGAGGTCACGGCCGAGCGCTGCTCGACGGCGCCGCCGAGCTCTTCGGGCACGCCGACCATCGTCAGCCCGAGCTCGTTCGCCTGGGCGAGCAGCTCGGGCGGGGCGCAGCAGCCGGCGTCGGCCCGCTCGGCGGCGGGGCGGAGCTCGTTGGCGGCGAAGCTCCGGACCGACTCGGTCAGCATCTGCTGCTCCTCGGAGGGAGTCAGGTCGAACAGATCGCTGGGCCTCGAGCGGGGCTGGCGTACGGGGCGCGAGAGCTTCTGCGCGGCCGCGAACGTCCGTCCAGCGGTGGCTGCCGTTCGCGCGGTCGTGCGCGAGGCGCCGTGCAGGATCCGCTCGGTCGGGTGGCGCAACCCGAGACGGTCGATCAGGTCCGAGGAGGCGAGGCGACCGAGCGCTCGCAGGCCGACGGACATGCTGCGCTCAGCTAGGTTCGGAGGCGAAGGCATCGGCGGTCGGCCCAAGAATACATAAGCCGATGTGACATCGGCCGATGTAATGATTGTACAAAATCGTATATATAAGAAAATCTACCTAAGTTAGGTGTTTCCTACGTCCGATAAGTGAAGCTCTTTACCGCGATGCGTGTGCTAATCGTCGAGGACGAGACCAGATTGGCCGATGCGATTGCCCGTGGTCTACGGCGCGAGGGCATGGCGGTCGACGTCGCCCGCGATGGACAGATAGCGCTCACCAAGGCGAGGGTCGTCCGCTACGACGTGCTGGTGCTCGACCGCGAGCTTCCGGGCCTCCACGGTGACGAGGTCTGCCGCGTGATCAGGGGCGAGGCGCCGGCGACCGGCGTGCTGATGCTCACCGGTCGGACCGGGCTGGAAGACGTCGTCGCCGGACTCACGATGGGCGCCGACGACTACCTCGTCAAGCCGTTTCGCTTCCCCGAGCTGGTCGCGAGAATCCACGCGCTCGCGCGCCGGGGCGGGCCGAGTCGGCCGCCGCTGCTGCGGTACGGCGAGATCGAGCTCGACCCGGCGAGGCGAGAGGTGACTCGCTCCCAGCAACCGATCAAGCTCAGCCGCAAGGAGTTCGCCGTGCTCGAGACATTGATGGCGGGCGAAGGCGCTACTGTCTCCGCCGAGGAGCTGCTCGAGCGCGTTTGGGACGAGCGCACCGACCCGTTCACAAGCGTGGTGAGGATGACGATCATGACGCTGCGTCGCAAGCTCGGCGATCCACCGGCCGTCGAGACAGTGATCGGGGTCGGCTACCGAATGGCGTGATGCTCCGCCGGCCCACACCCACGCTGAGGCTGCGCCTGACGATGCTCTACGGGGTCGTGTTCCTGTGCACCGGCGCGGTGCTGCTGACGATCGGTTACCTGCTCGCGCGACACAACCTGTATCCGGCCCGAGACGTCCGCTCGGAGATCGCGCCGCTTGGCTCCGGCCCCGACGTCGCGGTCGCCGTGCGCGCGCAGCTGCGCAACCACGCGTTCCAGAGCCTGGTCGTCGACTACCTGCTCGCGCTCGGGGTGATGACGGTGCTCTCGGGCTTCGTCGGCTGGCTCGTGGCCGGGCGCGTCCTGCGACCGCTGCGCGAGATCACGGCGACGGCGCGCCGGGTCTCATCGGAGAACCTCGGTGAGCGGATCGCGCTGGCGGGCCCGGCCGATGACCTCAAGCAGCTGGCCGACACGTTCGACGGGATGCTCGAGCGACTCGACGGCGCATTCGCCTCTCAGCGCCACTTCGTCGCAAACGCCTCGCATGAGCTCCGCACCCCGCTCGCGATCATGCGCACCGAGGTCGATGTCGCGCTGGCCGATCCGTACGCGAGCATCGAGGAACTGCGCGCGATGGGCGAGTCGGTCCGCACGGCGGTCGACGACTGCGAGCGGCTGATCGGGAGTCTGCTGATGCTCGCCAGCACCGAGGCAGGGGCCCGCGGCCATCAGCCCGTCGACCTGTCGGCGCTGGCCGCGACGTGCATCGCCGAGGCCAGGGCGGGCGTCGGGGAGACCCGGGTCGAGCTCGCCGAGGAGCTCGAGCCCGCGTTCACGCGCGGCGACCCCGAGCTGCTGGCGAGGATGATCGCGAACCTGCTCGACAACGGGATCCGCCACAACGCGCCCGACGCCCACCTGTCGGTGTGGACGGTGGTGAGCGACGACCACGTCCGGCTGGTGGTCAGCAACGATGGTCGCGTGATCGACCCGGCGCTCGCCGCGAGCTTGACCGAGCCGTTCCGCCAGCTCGAGTGCGGCAGTCGTGGTGGCTGCGGCCTCGGGCTCTCGATCGTGCGGGCGATCGCCGAGGCTCACAGCGGCGGCGTCCAGGTGATCGCGCCGACCCGCGGCGGCCTGCAGGTGGTCGTCCGGCTACCACGGCTCGAGGAGGCGGAGGAGCAGGTGCTGGGGCGCCACCCCGGGCCCGTCATGCAGCGCCAGCCGCAGGCCGCTTTTACGGAGATCTGACGGGCTTCGTCGTAGGGTGGAGGATGCGACGAATGTGCGCCTCGTCGCAAGCGGGAGGTTCCCGCTGCCCCCGAGTACCGGCGGCGCATCGGGCCGAGACCCCTCCCCGATGTGCGCGTCCGGTGCTCGGGCTAGCGGACCGCCGCGACGATTGCCGCAGCCGCTTAGTTGCTGGTCGAGCTGCGACTGATCACCAAGTGTCGATGAACGGGCGGCGCTTGCTGGCGGGTGGGGCCGCCGGCGGGTTCTCGAACAGCATCGCGATCCAGCGACGCGTGTCGGCCGGGTCGATCACGTCGTCGATCTCCCCGTACTGCGCCATGCTGATCCCCTGGCCGCGCTCGTAGGCGGCCTGAACCGCGGCCTCGAACGCACGCTCGCGCTCGCGGGCGTCGTCGATCGCCTCGAGCTCGCGGCGCAGGCCGAGGCGAACCGCCCCCTCGAGGCCCATCGCGCCGAACTCCGAGGTCGGCCACCCGACCGTGAACAGCGGCGCCTTGAAGCTGCCCGCCGCCATCGCCTGGGCGCCGAGGCCGTAGCCCTTGCGCAGCACGACGGTTCCGGTCGCAACGCCGAGGTTGGCTGCGGTCACGAACATCCGCGCGAAGTGGCGGACGGTAGCGGTCCGCTCGGCCGCGGGGCCGACCATGAAACCGGGCGTATCGCACAGGAACAGCAGTGGCAGCCCGAACGCGTCGCAAAGCTGCATGAAGCGAGACGCTTTGTCGGCGCCGTGGGCGTCGATCGCCCCGCCGAGGTGCGAGGGATCGTTCGCGATCACTCCGAGCGGGCAGCCGTCAACGCGCGCCAGCGCGGTCACGATCCCCAGCCCAAAGCCGCGACGGAGCTCGAGCACGTCGTCGAGCAGCGCATCGATCACCTTGCGTACCTCATAGACCCGCTTGCGGTTGGTCGGGATCAGCGTGCGCAGCACCGTCTGGTCGCGCGGCGTCGCCGGCGCCTGGATCGGGCCATCGAAGTAGCTCAGATAGCGCTTGGCCGCCGCGACCGCCTCGGCGTCGTCGGCGACGCGGAGATCGACAACCCCGTTCGCCGCCTGGACCTCGATCGGCCCCACCTCGTGGGGCTCGTACACGCCGAGCCCGCCGCCCTCGATCATCGCCGGACCGCCCATCCCGATGCTCGCGTCCTCGCTTGCGATCACGACGTCGCAGCAGCCGAGCAGCGCTGCGTTGCCGGCGAAGCAGTAGCCCGATACGAGCCCGACCAGCGGCACCAGCCCGCTGAGCCGCGCGAACAGGTGAAACGCACGGCAGTCGAGACCGGCGACGATCGGCCAATCGACGTCGCCGGGGCGCCCGCCGCCGCCCTCCGCGAACAGCACGACCGGCAGCCGGCGGCGCTCGGCGATCTCGAACAGGCGGTCCTTCTTGAGGTGGTTGCGCATCCCCTGGGTCCCGGCCAGCACCGTGTAGTCGTAGGACATGACGACAGTTGCGCGGCCCGAGACCTCGGCGACGCCGGCCACCAGCCCGTCGGCCGGGGTGCGCTCGATCAGCTCCTGCCGGGATCGCCGGCGCTCCTGGGCCGCGAAGATCAACGGCCCATATTCGACGAACGTCCCTGGATCGGCGAGGTCGTCGAGGTTCTCGCGGGCGGTTCGCCGTCCCCGCTCGCGGCGCTTTGCGACCGCCTCGGGCCGCGCGCCGTCGAGACCGATCGCGTGGCGCGCCTGGACCGCGCGGAGGTCCTCGCGGGGGCCGCTCGGCGACGGCTCGTCGTCGCCCGGCGCCGGCGCTGCCTGCTCGCCCTCGGCGAGGATCGCGAGCCGCTGACCCTCCTGCACGGTCTCGCCGACGGCGACCTCGACGGTGCGCACGACCCCGCCCGACTCGGCGACCACCTCGTGCTCCATCTTCATCGCCTCGAGCACGATCACGGCCGCGCCGGCGGGCACGTGCTCATCGGCAGCGTGGGCAATCGCGATCACGGTGCCCGCGAACGGGGCGGTCAGCTCTCGGGCCGGCACGCCCGGATCATCGCACCGCGGCCAGCAGAGCCTCGGGCGTGGCGTTGTCGCTCGCGTCCTGAGCGATCTGCCTGAACGCGAACTCGCCATCCGGCAGGACCACCGCCGCGCCGCCGAGCTGCGTCGTGGATCCGACCGTCTTGCCCTGGAAGACGCCGGTCCGAACCGCGGTCATCAGGCCCTTCGCGACCATTTTCGGTCCGATCAGCTCGCCCGCGGTCGCGCGGCGGGCACCGAGCGCCTTGTAGCTGACCCGCCGCTCGTCGGCCAGGATCGGCAGCTCGAGCTTCAGGCGGGAGCGGAACTCCGCGGCATCGCGCGGCTTGGCCTGTCCGATCAGCACCAAGCCGACGCCGGCGGCATCGAACTGTTCGCGAGCGCGGTGCAACTGCACCGCGTGGGCTCGGCAGTACGTTCAGCCGTAGTGCCGAAGCCAGACCAGCGCGACCGGTCGATCACGCCACAGATCGCCCAGCCGGACGTCGTTGCCGTCCTGGTCCGGAAGGACGATCTCCGCCAGAGGATTCTCGGACACGCGCCCGAGTCTATATTGACGCCATGCAATCGGCTGAGCTGCTGTGGACACCGTCCCCTGAGCGGATCGAGCGGGCGACGCTGACGCGTTATCAGCGGTGGCTGCGGGAGACGCGTGGACTCGAGTTCGAGGACTATGCGGCGTTGTGGCAGTGGTCGGTCGACGAGCTGGAGGCGTTCTGGTCCTCGCTGATCGAGTTCTGCGAGGTCCGTTTCTCCGAGCAGCCGACGGCGGTGCTCGGGCGGCGCGAGATGCCAGGCGCCGAGTGGTTTCCAGGCGCGCGCTGCAGCTACGCCGAGCACATCTTCCGCGGCAAGCCCGACGACCGCGTGGCGCTGCTGCACGCGTCCGAGCTGCGCGAGCTCTCGGAGCTGAGTTGGGGCGAGCTGCGGGCCCAGTCGGCGGCGATCGCGTCCGGGCTGCGCGCCCTCGGCGTCGGCCCCGGAGATCGCGTCGCGGCCTACCTCCCGAACATTCCCGAGACGCTGGCGGCGTTTCTGGCGTGCGCATCGATCGGAGCCGTCTGGTCCTCGGCGGCGCCCGAGTTCGGCGCCCGCAGCGTGATCGATCGCTTCGCCCAGATCGAGCCGAAGGTGCTGCTCGCGGTCGACGGCTACCGCTACGGTGGCCGCGACTTCGACCGCTCGTCGGTCGTCGCGGAGATCGCCGGGGCGATGTCGGCGCGGGTCATTCGGTTCGGCTACCTCGACGGCTCGGGCTGGGAGGAGGGCTTCCTCGGCGACGGGGAGCTGTCGTTCGCTGCGCTGCCGTTCGATCACCCGCTGTGGGTGCTGTACAGCTCCGGGACGACGGGTTTGCCGAAGCCGATCCTCCACGGCCAGGGCGGGATCCTGGTCGAGCAGCTCAAGAAGACCCACCTGCACCTCGACGCCCAGGCCGGCGACCGCGTCTTCTGGTTCTCGACGACCGGCTGGATGATGTGGAACTACCTCGTCGGTGTGCTGCTCGGAGAAGCCGCGATCGTGCTGTTCGACGGCAATCCGGGCTACCCCGACCTCGGGCGCCTTTGGGACCTTGCCGCGGAGACGCGGATGACCTGCTTCGGTACCAGCGCCGCATTCATCTCCTCGTGCATGAAAGCGTCGGTCGAGCCCAGCGCCGGCCGTGACCTGAGCGCGCTGCGCGCGGTCGGCTCGACCGGCTCGCCGCTGATGCCCGAGGGGTTCGAGTGGGTCTACGAGCATGTCGGCGCCGACACGTGGCTGTTCTCGACCTCGGGCGGCACCGATCTGTGCACCGCGTTCGTCGGCGGCGTGCCGACGCTGCCGGTCTACCGGGGCGAGCTGCAGGCGCGCTCACTCGGCGCGTCGGTCGAGGCCTGGGACCCGGCGGGCCGGCCGCTGATCGGGCAGGTCGGCGAGCTCGTGGTGACCGAGCCGATGCCGTCGATGCCGATCGGCTTCTGGGGCGATCCGTCGGGCGAGCGTTACCGCGACTCGTACTTCTCGATGTACCCCGGGATCTGGCGTCACGGCGACTGGATCATGATCACCGACCGTGGCACGGCGATCATCTACGGCCGCTCTGACTCGACGATCAACCGCGGAGGCGTTCGGATGGGCACCAGCGAGATCTACCGCGCGACGCTGTCGGTACCGGAGGTACTCGATGCGCTGGTCGTCGACCTGCCGAGCTGGGGCGGCTCCGAGCAGGGCTGGATGCCACTGTTCGTGGTGCTTCGCGAGGGTGAGCCGCTGACCGACGAGCTTCGCGCTGAGATTGCCAAGCGGATCCGCTCCGACTGCTCCCCACGCCACGTCCCGGACGAGATCAGGCAGATCGAGGCGGTGCCGAGGACGCTGTCGGGCAAGGTCCTCGAGGTTCCAGTCAAACGGATCCTGATGGGGGCCCAGGCCTCCGCGGTCGCGAGCCGCGAATCGCTCGCCAACCCCGAGGCGCTCGACTATTTCGTCGCGCTGGCGGACGATTCGTAGAGCGCGCGTTCTTTCTTACGTTCCTCTCAGGTTGACCTGCTTCGCTCGCTTGCAAGAGCGCCCCGAACGCAGGAGTCACCGATGCCCCGAAAGCTCGTCGTTGTCATCGCCGTTGCCGCCGCGGTCGCGATCGCGGGCGGCGCCTACGCCGCGACACAGAGCTCAAGCACGAACCCCCGCCAGGCGTACGTCAACGACGTCGCCAAGCGTCTGAACGTGACTCCCGCGAAGCTTCGCGCTGCGCTCCAGGGCGCGCTCGTCGACCGGCTGAACGCCGCCGTCGCTGCCGGCAAGCTGAGCAAGGCGCAGGCGAGTGCGATCAAGCAGCGGATCGCTCAGGGCGCCCCGTTCGGCCTCGCTGCGGTGCATCCGTTCATGCGCCCGCGGTTCTTCGGCGGCCCCGGCGGCCCGGGCGGACCCGGCATGCCCGGCGGACCCGGCGGACCCGGCGGACCCGGCATGCCGCCTCCTGGTATCGCCGCGGTCGCAAATCACGGCCCGCTGGCCGCCGCCGCGACCTATCTGGGCATCAGCCGTGTGCAGCTGTTCAAGGACCTCGCCTCAGGCAAGTCGCTGGCGCAACTCGCCACCGCCGAGCACAAGTCGGTGTCCGGTCTCAAGCAGGCGGTCGTGAGCGCGATCAAGTCGCGGCTCGACGCGGCCGTGAAGGCGAAGATGCTCACCAGCGCGCAGGAGCAGAAGATCCTCAGCCGGATCTCGGCCGTGGTCGATCAGAAGGCGATGCACGCGGGCTGGGGTTTCCGCTTGCACAGGCGCGCCGGCGGTCCGCCCCCGGGGCTGTTCGGCCGCGCGCGGGTGCCCGTGGCTCCGCTTTCGCCATCTGCGTAGGGCTCCGCTCTTACGCACTTCTGATCTCGCTCTGAAGTGTTTCTCATGGACGGATGCTGTACTGGAGTGAAATGAGTGCTACTTCCGTCAGGAGATTCCGATCATGAGCCGTATGAGCCGCCTGGTGCCGATCGTTGGAGGTGCCATCGCCGGCGGGGTGATCGCGTTGGTAGTCGCGAGCGGTGCCTCGCACTCGTCGAGCACGACCACGACCGTGTTCCGCTCGACCGGCGTCAGCCTGCCCACGACGCTGAGCTCGGGGCGCGGCATGACGATCAACCAGATCTATCGCGCCGCCAGCCCCGGAGTCGTCGACATCACCGTCACCTCGACCGCGCAGTCGAACGCTGGGCCGTTTGGCAACAGCGGCACCCAGCAGGAGCAGGGTGAGGGCGCCGGAGTTGTCTACGACAACAAGGGCGACATCCTCACCGACGAGCACGTCGTCGCGAACGCGACCAAGGTGACCGTCACGTTCAAGGACGGCTACCGCGCAAGCGCCAAGGTGCTCGGCACCGACCCGTCGACCGACGTCGGCGTGATCCGCGTCAACGCGCCCTCCAGCGAGCTTCACCCGATCCAGTTCGCCGACTCCTCGGCCGCCCAGGTGGGCGACCCCGTGGTCGCGATCGGAAGCCCGTTCAGCCTGCCTGAGACGACCACCGCCGGCATCGTCAGCGCGGTCGATCGCAGCATCCAGGCTCCGAACAACTACACGATTCCGGGCGCGATCCAGACCGACGCGCCGATCAACCCGGGCAACTCGGGCGGCCCGCTGCTCGACGCCAACGGTCACGTCCTCGGTCTCAACGACCAGATCCAGACCAACTCGGGCTCGAGCGCGGGCGTCGGCTTCGCGACCCCCGGCAACGAGGTTGCGCGTGTGGCCAGCGCGATCATCGTCGGCCATCCGCTCAAGCACGCCTACGTCGGCGTCGAGCTGAACGGCAGTTCGGTCGGCGGCGCGCTTGTCAGCAACGTCCAGGGCAGCTCGCCGGCGAGTGCCGCAGGCGTCCACTCCGGTGACGTCGTGACGGCGATCAACGGCAAGCCGATCAGCAATACCGACCAGTTCATCGCCGTTGTCGACAACTACCAGCCCGGCAACAAGATCACGCTGACGGTCAAGCGCGATGGCTCCACCCACCAGATCCAGCTGACGCTCGGGACCCGGCCCGCGTCGGCGTCAACCGGAGGGTAAGAGGTCCGGACAGCCTCTCCCGCCGAGCACAGGCCCGGGCGCTCGCTCCCAAGCGCCCGGGCCTTCTCTGTACTTGGGACGGACTCAGTCTGTGAGCTGCACCTGGGGGCGGGCTCAGCTCGCCGCGACCGAGATCTGGGCGAGCGCGCGCTCCATCAGCTCGCGGTGCACGCAGCGTGTGTTGCCGTGGCGCCGGCGCCACTCGCCGTCGGGGTCGAGTGTCCACGCGAACGTGTCGTCGGCCAGGCACCGCTCGATCGTGTCGTCGAGCTCGGCCTGCAGCTCGAGGTCCTCGACCGGGGTCAGGAGCTCGACGCGCGTATCGAGGTTGCGCGGCATCAGGTCAGCCGAGCCGATGTAATACCTGCTCTCCTCGCCGCGGTGGAACGCGTAGATACGCGAGTGCTCGAGGAATCGCCCGACGACCGAGATCACGTTGATCGTGTCGGACACGCCGACGATCCCTGGACGCAGGCAGCAGATCCCGCGGACGTTCAGGTCGATCGGGACGCCCGCCTGCGAGGCGCGGTACAGCGCCTCGATGCAGCGGTGATCGACGAGCGAGTTCATCTTCATCTGGATCCGGGCGGGCTGTCCGGCCTGGAACGCCTCGATCGTCTTGTCGATCTCCTCCATCAGCGGCTCGCGCAGCGAGCCGGGCGCGACCAGCACCTTCTGCTGGCGCTCTGGGTGGCCGTACCCGGTCAGCGTGTTGAACAGGTTCGCGACCTCCTCGCCGATCTCGCGGTCGGTCGTGAACAGCCCGAAGTCCTCGTACAGGCGCGCGTTCTTGGCGTGGAAGTTGCCGGTGCCGGTCATCACGTAATGGCGGACGCCGTCGCGCTCGCGGCGGACGACGAGGATCGCCTTGGCGTGCGTCTTCAGCCCGGGGATGCCGTGCACGACGTGGGCGCCGACTTCCTCGAGCGCTCGCGACCAGCGGATGTTCTGACGCTCGTCGAAGCGGGCCTTGAGCTCGACCATGCAGACCGCCTGCTTGCCCTTCTCGGCGGCCTCGATCAGCGATGGAACCAGGGCAGAGTCATCCGAGGTCCGATACACGGTCATCTTGATCGCGAGCACGTTCGGGTCGTCGACCGCCTGCTTGACGAACCGCTCGACGCTGGTCGCGAACGAGTGGTACGGGTAGTGCACGAGCACATCGCCGCGGCGCATCGGCGCGAAGATGTCGGGCTGCTCGTCGCGGTCGCCGGGCCCCGGTCCGAAGGCGGGATGCGTCAGCGGTGTCCACGGCGCCTGACGCAGGTCGGGATGGCCGTCGATGCCCGCGATCTGCCACAGGTCGCCGAGGTCGAGTAGGCCGTCGACGTCGTAGACCTGGAGCTCCTCGACCCCGAGCCAGTCGATCAGCCGCGAGCGCAGGGCCGGATCCATCGTCGCGCCGACCTCGAGCCGGACGACCTCGCCGAAGCGGCGGCGACGCAGCTCGTCCTCGACCGCCTGGAGCAGGTCGTCGGCCTCGTCGGAGACCTCGAAGTCGGCATCGCGCGTGACCCGGAACAGGTCGTGGCTGATGATCTCCATCCCCGGGAACAGCACGTCGAGGTTGCTGGCGATGATCTCCTCGAGCGGGATGAAGGTGTCCTTGGAGATCTCGACGAAGCGGGGGAGGACCTCCTTGGGGACCTTGACGCGCGCGAACGCGTCGGTGTCGAGGTCGGGGTCGTGCAGTCGCACGAGCAGGCTCAGCGAGAGATTGGAGATGTACGGGAACGGCCGGCCCGGGCCGACTGCCAACGGCGTCAGAACCGGGAAGATCTGCTCGCGGAAGTGGCGCTCGATCTCCTCCTTGGGGGCCCCGGACGCCTCACAGCTGAGGATCCGGATCCGGTGCTCGGCGAGCGCTGGGCGGACGACGTCGGTGAACTGGCGCGCGTGGCGCTGATCCTGCTCGCGGACCTTGGCTGCGATCCCCTCGAGCGTCTCGGTCGGCGACAGGCCGTCGGCGCCGCGCGCGTCGACGCGCGCGTCGACCTGGTCGTGGACGCCGGCGACCCGGACCATGAAGAACTCGTCGAGGTTGGTGACGAAGATCGCGAGGAACTTGAGGCGCTCGATCAGCGGCAGCGAATCGTCCTCGGCGAGCTGCAGCACTCGATCATTGAAGTCGAGCCACGACAGCTCGCGGTTGACATACAGCGAGGGGTCGGTCAGCTCGGGCGGCGGCGCGCCCCGATCGTCGCCGCGCGCTTCGGTGGTTGTGATCGAGGTGTCGGTCAAGCGACTCTCTCCTTCGCGGCGGCGATCGCAGTTATCTCAGCTGGCCTCAGAAGCACGAGCAGCTCGCCCTTGGCGATGCCGGCCAGTCCACCCTTGCGCATTCTCGCCTGCGCGCCAGTGAGGTCATGAAGAGTCAGGGAAAACGACGGGTCGTGGCCGACCAGCAGCGCGTCGCCGAGCCCCGCGGTCAGCTCATGCACATCGAACGGCTCGCCCGACAGCGCCGGCTCGATTGTCGGCTCGATTCCGAGCGACTCGCAAGCGAGCTGCGCGGTCTGGACGGCCCTGCGCTTCGGCGAGGTCAGGCAGATCTCGATCCCCGCGCCGAGCGCCGCGAGTGCGCTTCCGGCCGCCTCGGCCTGGCGCACGCCGCGATCGGTCAGCGGCCGTTCCTCATCTGGTATTCCGTCACCGGCCTCAGCGTGTCTCAGCAACCACAGCACACGCACACTGTACGCCGCTAAGGCACGCGGACGTTCGCGGCCGCGGTCGGGCTGCGGAGAGGGCCGGCGACCGCGCGGACGGCGATCCGGTAGCTGCCACCCGGGAGCGACAGGCGCTTGCGCGAGAACGTCCAATGGACGGTGCCACGCGCGCGCAGCCCGATCGGACGCTTGCACGAGCGGGCCGCGGAGAGTACGCCGGTCGAGGTCAGGAATCGGCAGCGGCCGTGGGTGGAGCGGCGCGAGACCGAGACCGAGATGTGGCTGATCGCGGGCATGCCCAGATCGCCGCTGGTGCAGCTGCGCTCATGCACCGTCCCGCGGGCCGAGATCTGCGCATGGCCGGCGCTCGCGGCGGTGATCTTGACCGTGAACGGGTGACAGCGGCCTGGCGGCTTGCCGCCCGATCCGAATGGCGGCTTGGGCTTGCCGACGCCGGGGACGCTGCCCGGCTGCTCGTGCACCGGGAGGCGGAGCTGCAGGTCGGTGAGCGAGATCGAGAAGGTCCCGTTCGAGGCCCGCACGTAGGGGGCGTCCCGGCCGAGCAGCTCGAGCTTGGGGATGTGGCCCGCCGCGAAGTGCCAGGCCCCCGGGTGCAGCTGGAACACCTGCGTCCCGTCGGGCTTGCTCGGGTCGATCCGGTACACGCCGCGCGCGACCAGCGTCTCGGTTTTCGTCGCCGGGTTGACGTCCCACAGCCGCTCGGCGATCTCGCCGAACTTGCCGGTGAGCTTGAGCTTGGCGATCACCGTCGGCGAGCCGAGCAGCGTGTAGCCGCTGCCCTTGGCCGCGGGCAGCCGGTAGCTGGCGACGCCGGTGCCCTGGTCGGTCGCGGTGACGGTCGCGCAGGCGCCGTTGCCCGCGATCGGGTCGATCGCCTTCGAGATCGCAGGGTTGCCGGCGCTCGACAGGATCGTCTGCGCCCGCTTGGCGCTGTAGTCGACCTCGCCTGGGTGCAGGGCCGCCCAGCTGGCCGCGTGGTACGGGCCGCCCGAGGGGGCGCTCGACGGGCATGTCTGGGTCAGCGCGGTCGCGCCGAGCACAGGCTTCGGGCCGCCGCCCTTGACGTAGTAGTCCATGAACGTCTTGACCCGACTCCCGAGCAGCGCGATATCGGCCGCCTTGTTCTGACCGCGCATGTGGCCGCCGTCGAAGTCGAACAGCCCGATCGGGTCCGACGGATACAGCAAATGCTCGAGGTTGTCGTAGCGCACCGCCTCGTCGACCGGGAACAGGTCGTCGGTGAAGCCGTTTGCGATCAGCAGCGGCGACGGCGCCTCCTTGGCGGTGCCATAGGCGCCGTCGAGCAGATAGTAGGCCGAGTGGTAGCGCGCGATCTGGTTGATGAGCGCCTTGACCTGAGGGTTGGAGTCGTACGGCTCACCGGCGTTGATCAGGGTGTTCCAGGTGGTCAGGTCGGCCTGCGGGTTGAGCCCCGGCGCCGAGTAATAGCCCTCGAGCGCACCGAGCGCGTACAGCCCGCCGACGAACGATTGCTTGGAGACGCCGATCGGCGACAGGTCGGCCGTCGGCGGCGTGATCCGGTAGTCGAGCGTGTGGCCGTTGGGCATCAGCGAGTAGGCGAGATCGCTCCACGGGACCACCGGGACCGCCGCGGCCAGATGAAGCTGCCTGCCGTCTGGGCTCTTCCAAGGGTGCAGCGACCCGTCCGCGTACATCACCCGGTTCTTGAGCGTCGCCAGCTCGAGCGACACGCCGCCGCCGTAGGAGGGGCCGGTGGCGCCGATCTTGTCCGGGTTGACCAGCCCCTCGTCGACGAGATAGCCGGCCGCCGTCTGGATGTCGCGAACCTCGTAGCGCTCGTCGTCGAGGCGGATGTAGCCGTTCGTGCAGGCGGTTGGGGCCGCCAGGCGCGAGGCCGGCGTCCCGCATGAGTCGGCCCATCCGCGGGCGGTCAGCTGGAGCACGGCGTAGCCGGACTTGGCCCACGCATCGCCACTCGGCCCGGAATAGCCGTTGCCGCTTGGACCGATCGCCGTGCCGCCCCAGCCGTGGCTCTGGACGATCAGCGGGTAGTGGCCGTCGGTTCCATGGCTCGGCGCCGGCGGCAGGATCACGTAGGCCTCGAGCGGGGTTCCGTCGAAGCTCTTGATCCGCCGGTCGGCGGCGCCACCGCCGCCGTCGGTGCCGTGGCAGACGCGGACGCCGTCGCCCTGGGTCGTGCACGGGATCGCGTTACCGCTGATCGTCCTGCCGCCGAGCACGCTCGAGACCGACGCGGAAGCCGACGCCGGCAGCACCAGCGCGAGTGCGGCGATCCATGCTCCAACCGGGCGCATCATGCGCCCGAAGCCTATCCGATCAGCAGCCTCCGGCCGAAGACCCGCTCGAACAGCTCGCTGTCGCCATAGCGCTCGACGCTCCACCGCGGCAGCGTCAGATCGCCGTCGGCATCGAGGTGGAGATCGACGCCGTCACCGTTGGTCCGCAGCCGCGCCGCGCCGACGGACTGGTCGCGGCCGCGCTCGAGATGCTCGGCGAGCCGCAGGATCACCGCGCAGCGATCGAGCAGCTCCTCGTCTCCCGCGTCGCTGAGCACGGCCATCTCGCCCAGCTTCGGCGCGCCCTTGCGGTGGTAGCGGCTGATCTGGGCGATCAGCGCACGCTCGCGCGGGCTGAACCCGGGCAGCTCGGCGCTGACGATCAGATATTGCGAGTGCTTGTGGTGGTCGTCGTAGGCGATCGTCATGCCCACGTCGTGGAGCATCGATGCCGCCCACAGCAGCTCGCGCTCACCGGGTGCCGGCTCGAACAGGCCGGCGTCGACGAGCGACTCGTGCATCTGCAGCGCGAGTCGGGCGACGTGTTCGACGTGGGTCATGTCGGACTCGTACTGGATCGCGAGGTTGCGAACGGCCGCCTCGCGAACGTCGTCGAACAGGGGCTCGCCGTCGGCCAGCAGGGTCCGCGCGAGGAACACGCCCTCGCGCAGGCCGGCCTCGGTCACCTCGATGCCGTCGAACGATCCAAGCCGGATGACGGCCTCGAGCGTGACCGCGGCGGCGAGGATGATGTCGCCGCGCCCCGGCTTGATCCCGGCGAGCTCGCCGCGCTCGGACGCGGGCATCTCGGCGAGTGTCCGCACCAGCTCGGAGATCGCCTCGCGGGTGATCACGAATCCCTGAACGCCGATGTCGAACTGGCCAGCGGACCGCTGGGCGGCGGCGGCGAGGTTTCGCACGGCACCGCCCATCCCGACCAGCGAGCTGCCGGAGCTGCGAAGCCAGGGGACGCCGGCGAGCGCGTCGCGGACGTGGGCGCGAAGGCGCTGGAGCTCCTTCTTCTTGGCCGGGCCGGGGCCGGACAGGAACTTCTCGGTCAGGCGCACGGCACCGAGCGCGAACGAGCACAACTCCTGCGCGCGCCGGTCGCGGACCTCGACCAGCTGCATGCTGCCGCCGCCGAGCTCGACGACGACGCCGTTGTGCAGCGTCGAGGTGTTGACCGCCGCGATGTAGCCGTAGCGGGCCTCGTCCTGGGCCGAGAGCACCTCGATCCCCAGCCCCGCCGCCTTGCGCGCCCGCGCCAGGAACTCATCCTGGTTGGAGGCGTCGCGGATCGCGCTGGTGGCGATCGTGTAGATGTCGCGTGCCCGCAGGCCGTTGGCCCGGCAGAAGCGCGCGAACACGGTCAGCGTCTCGAGCCCGCGCTCGATCGCTTCCTCACTCAGCTTCCCGGATGCGTCGAGCCCGGCGCCGATGCGGACGGTCTCGTACAGCTCATCGGTTAGCTTCCACCACAACCCGGGCTCGTAGGTGAAGACGACCAGCCGCCACGAGTTCGACCCGAGGTCGATCACGGCCACCTGTCGGTTGCGATGGCCGCTCGCGGCGGTAGCGCGGGTCGATCGCCAGCTCACGGCGCCATCATCCGCTGCGCCGCGGACGGGTGCTGCGCCGGTGGCGATCAAGCGGCCCGCACGTTTGCGTGCAGGCCACGCGCGGTCGCGAGCGCATAGGCGCCGGCCAGCTGCGCGAGCGAGCGCTCCCACGAGCGCTCGGCGGCGGCGAGCAGTCCGCCGGTCGCGAGCCGCTCGCGCAACGTCGCGCGACGCGCGAGCCCGCGGATCGCGGCCGCGAGCGGCTGTGGCTCGGGCGCGACCAGACAGCCGTTGCGCCCGTTCTCGATCAGCTCACGTCCTGCGCCCGCGTCGACCGCGAGCACGGGCAGTCCGCTCGCCTGCGCCTCGACGATGCTGTGGCCGAACGGGTCCCCGGCGTCGGGGAACACGAACAACTCGCAGCTCGCGTACAGCGCGGCACGGGCATCCTCGTCTGGATCCTCGATCACGGTGACGCCGTCGCCGAGCGCGTGCAAGAGCTCGGCGTCGGCGCGCCCGGGCCCGGCGAGCAGAAGCGCCAGCCGCGGGTCGTGGTCGCGCGCGATCAGGAACGCCTGCGCGAGCAGCTCGAGCCCGTGGCCTGGGCCGAGCGCGCCGGTGTACAACACCGCCAGTCCCGAGCGTGCGCCGTTGGGCAACAGCTCCGGCGCGTAGCGGGCGGGGTGAAACCGGCGCGGGTCGACACCGCTCTGCCAGCGGGCGAGTGCGTGGCCGGCGACCCCGAGCCGCTCGAGCTGCTCGTCGGCGGCGGAGCTCGGCGACAGCACGAGGTCGGCCTGCGCGTAAAGGGGATCGAGCGAGGCCGCGCCGAAGTCGAGCGGGGCGTGGAAGCCGGCGAGCACCGGGAGTCCGAGCGCCCTGCCGATCAGCAACGCCTCCAGCGTGCCCGCGCTCGGGCCCCAGATGTGGAGCAGCTGGTAGCCGCCGATCGGCGCCGGAAAGTCGATGAAGTCGATCTCGTAGCCGGGCACGCCGCGGTCCTGAACCTGCTCGAACGCCGCCGCCAGCCCCGGATCGCATTGAGGCGGAGCGATCGCCGCCACGCTGAGGTCCTGTCCCATGACCGGACAGGGTGGCTTGCCCGGCGTCGCGACTAGTGATCGATCGAGGAAGTTCCTGTTACCAGGGTGTGAAGCAGGGGACCCTAAGTCCCCTCGTATTTCAAGAACCGGACGCCGGTGATGATCGCGAGCGCGGTCATCAGGACCGCGCTGCCGATGCACCACTGGCAGATCGCGTGGATCGTGAACAGCTCGCGGTAGGTCAGGTACATGCTGAAGCCGAACCCGATCAGCGAGACGGCGAAGGTGATCGCGCGGCCGAGCTCGCCGCGGACCAACAGCGAAAAGCCGATCGTGATGTAGCCGGCGAGGCCGAGGACCGAGACCGGGATCCCGTCGAGCTTGGCCCAGCGTGACGCCTGGACCGTCTCGCAGCCGCCGCTCGACAGGCACAGGACCTTCAGCCCGGCGTAGTGGACGTAGGTGAGGTAGCCGGCGACGCCGATCCCGAGCAGGCACAGGATCAAGATCGCCACCGTCAGCCGTCGGTCGAGGGTGGCCGATTGCCTGGTGGGCTCGGCGACCGCCGTCATGACACCGAGTGGACGGCGTTCTCCAGGTCGCTGTAGCTCGGGACGCTGCTGCTCGGCGAGGCCTTGCCCTTCGGGCCCTGGAAGATCAGCGTCGGCGTGCCCTGGACGCCGGCTGCCTGGCCGGCGGCGCCATCGGCCTGCACCTGCGCGAGCAGCGCCGGATTGTTGCGCGCCGTGTGCCACTGGGTGTAGTTGAGGCCCGGCACCTGCTTGGCGAGGCCGTCGAGGTAGTTCTCGGTGACGTAGCCGGTGTCCTCCTGACCCTGCTCGTGGTAGAAGAGCTCGACGTAGTTCCAGAACAGCTTCTGCTGGCCCGCGGAGAGCGCGGCGACCTGCTGGGTCTGGAACGTGCTGAGGTCGCGGGTGGCGGTCTGGAAAGCGCGGTACAGGACCTTGACCTTGCCCTGCCGGACGTCCTTGGAGACGAGCTCCGAGAAGCCGCCGTGCAGCGTGAAGTCCTGGCAGACCGGGCACTCGAGATCGCCGTAGTAGGTCATCGTCACCGGGGCGGACGGATTGCCGAGCACCGCGCCGGACTGCGGGATGCCGTTCAGCAGCGAGGAGACCTGGTCGACCGTGCTGCTGGCCTTGGTGCCGTTCTGGAGCCCGGTCGCGCTGCTGTTGGCGCCACCACCGGTCGAGATCACGACCGCGACGGCGACGACCGCGATCGCCGCGAGCACGACGCCGAGGACCATCCGCAGCCGTCGCTGGCTGCGTTGGCGCACTTGGCGCTCTTGCTCCTCGGCGAGTCGCCGCGCGCGCGCTTCTTCCTTTTGCTTGGTCCGCGATGCCATCGGTGAAGCCTAGGCCAATACCCCCCTGACCAGGAGGATAGCGACGAGCAGAGCGGCGGTGCCGCAGCAGATCGCGACCAGCGCGGCGAACAGGCGCAGACGAATCTGGTTGGTGCTCATCAGCCGTTTGCCTGGTCGAGAATCAGGGCGTTGATCGGCTTGCCGCCCGGCGGCGTGACCTGGAACCCGAGCGCCCACCGGCCGACCATCACGAGCGCCGGCGCGGTCCGCGAGTAGATGCCGGGGGAGACCTCCTTGAGCTGGTACTCCTGCTGGGGCATCTGCATCTCCGTGTGGTTGAAGGTCAGGGTCACATCGGCGCCGCGCACCGGGACCCCGTTCTTGGTCACGCGGAGGGCGAACGAATCGGGGGCGGCAGCCTTGTTGGGCGAGACGAGCACCTGCAGCTTGTAGCCGTCCTCGGTCACCGACTGAGCGACGCGGCCGGGCCCGACGCGTGCCAGGGCTGAGTTCTGGAGCGCGAACGAGGGCGGCGGTGGCGGCAGGCTCGAGAGCACGGCGGCGGCGAACACGGCGCCGCCGACGAGCAGTACCTCGCCACTCGCTGTGCGCCGGAGCAGGCGTGCGGCCGACTCGCCGCGGGCGGCGTCGCGATCGATGCCGACGAGTCCCGGGGTGGTCCTGAGCAGGTTGACGGCGCCGAGCACGATCGCCGCGCTCAGCAGGCCGACCTTGACCAGGATCGCGATTCCGTAGCCGGTGTCCCACAGCGCGTTGACGGCGGGCATGTGGATGATCGTCGCGCCGGTCCCGCTGACGAGCAGCACGATCACCGACACGAGCGCGACGTTTGAGAAGCGGGGAACGACGACGTTCAGCGTGCGTGCGCGGTCGGGCGTGGCGAGGCTGCCCCACAGCACGAGCAGCCCGATCAGCCCGCCGAGCCACAGCGAGCCCGCGACCAGGTGGGTGAAGTCGAACAGCAGCGACAGCCCCCGCGGCGAGGTCTGGCCGGCGTGACCGACCGCACCCGGGATCGCGAGCACGGCGCCGGCGCCGAAGACGACGCCGACGCCGGCTGCCAGCTCGGCGATCGACCGCTGCGGGCGGTCGGGTCGGTCGACCCACACCGCGATCCAGCCGGCGATGCAGAACAGCGCGAAGCACAGCTCGAGGTCGACGTAGCCGCGGCCGAACGCGGTCACGCGGTAGAGCGGCACGAGCGCGCCGAGGTCGAACACCGAGCGCAGCGAGTCGTTGGCGATCGCGAAGTCGAGGTACACGGGTATCGCGATCAGTCCAAGCATGCTGCAGAGCACGAACGCGATCGAGATCGACCGCAGGCTCGAGCCGGGGCGCCTGCGGATCACCGGCCGGGCGATCAACAGGCGCATCGCGAGCAGCCCGATCGCCGACATCACGAAAGCGAACATCAGGAAGCGGGTGATCAGCAGCTGCGGGGTCGTCGCCGTCGCCGATAGGTGCGGGATCGGGAACTGCGGCGCCGGGCCCGGGTTGGGGCCGACCGCGTAGGTGAACGCGCCCTGAACGGGGTGGCCGTCGACCGAGATCGCGCGCCAATAGATCAGGTACCAGCCCTCGGGCAGGTTGGGGCGTAAGGGCACCACGATCGTGTCGGGGTTCGACGGCGAGCGGGCGACCGGGCCGGTCGTCTCCTGGCGGCCCTGGGCGTTGGTCACCGAGATGATCGCGAAGCGCGGCTCGACCGCCTCGTCGAAGGTCAGCGCGACCTGTTTGGGGGGGGTGTTGAGAACCCCGCTGGCGGCCGGAGAGGTCTTGACCAGGTAGGCGTGAGCCGCGGCGCTCGACGCGAACGCGCCGGCCAGCACGAGCGCGAGGGCGAGGGTCAGCGCGAGCCGTTTCACGCCAGCGGCCGGTTACCTCGCTCGCCACCCCCGCCGATCAGCGCGAAGCCGCCGGCGAGCAGGCCGAGCACGCCAATCACGAGCGCGACGATCGTCAGCACCGATGTGCCGCTGCCGCCGAGCGAGCTCTTGACCTCGATTGTCGGCGCCGGGGCGGCGGAGGACTCCGACCCCGACCAGTCGACGATCGACCCGTCCGAGTAGGTCTGCTGCACGGTGAACCGGTAGGTACCGGTCGAGGATGGCTGGGCCAGGAACTGGAACAGCGCATCCTCTTCGGTCGGGACGTGGCCGCCGGTCCAGGTCACCCGCTGGATCACGGCGCTGTCGCCCGTTCCGGTCTGCTGCAGCACGCGATGCCAGCCCGGGCTCGGGACGAACGAGTCGATCGAGAAGCCCTGCGGGACGGTCAGGACGATCTTGGACGTGGTCACCCCGGACTTCTCGGTCGGGACCGCGAGGCTGTACAGCTGGAGCTGGTCGGAGATCGACACCGCCGGACTCACCCGCGCGTGCGCGAGCGCGTCCGCGGGCGCGAGCAGCAGCCCGGCGAACGCGGCCATCAGGCCGAGGCGAAGCGTCATGAGCTCACCTTCAGCGTGAACGGCGCCGTCACGATCTTGCCGTTCAGCTTCATCTGTAAGAACAGCCGCCAGGTGCCTCCGACCGGAAGCAGGACCCCAACCGTGAGTTTGCCCGGGCCGCTCGAGCTGCCCGTCACCCGCGTCGCGGCAACGCCCGGGAGGCTGCCGCAGTTGGGGGCATTGGGTGCGCAGATGTGCGTGTGGAAGTAGTCGAGCGAGCCGGCGTGGAAGAAGATCGCGTGGGCGAGGGCTCCGAACCACGGCGTGAACGTGACGGGCTTGCCGCTGGAGTCGGTGATCGTGACGTGGAGGTCCTGTGCCTGGATCGCGTGGACCGTCGGGTGACCGTGCATCTCGATGTGGTAGCCGTCGACCACCTGCTGAGCCTTGAAGGGCGGCAGCTTCTGCGGATGGTAGGCGCCGCGCACGGTGAGCTTGTGGAATAGCTGGAAGTTCGGCTGACCGCCCGGAATGTCGGGGTAGACGTCGACCAGCACGCGGTACGGGCCCGGAGCGGGGAAGGTCACCTTCTGGGTGAACAGTCCGCTGGGCTGGACCGGCGGGTGCTGGTGGATGATGTACGCGAGGTCGTTGCGGACGATGATCAGATGCACCCCGGTGTGCGGCCCGGGCCCCGTCTTGTACGAGGTCAGCGCTTTGCCGTCCGGCATCCGGATCGTGAACGAGACGGTCGTCTGGTGACCCGGTGCGACCGTGCCCGACGGCTTGAAGCCGGACAGCGTGAAGACCCGCGCGGGGGCGACGGTGGGGACGCTGAGACTTCCGCCTGAGCTCGAGCCGCAGCCCGCCAGCGCGGCCGCCACGATCAGCGCCGCCGGCGCGAGCAGGCGGAGCCTCATCGCAGCGCCGCCTGCAGCGCCTGGGTGAACGCGTGTACGCCGAAAGAGCCCTCGAGCCGGGCGGCGATCACTCCGTGCCGGTTGATCGTGAACAGCCACGGCTCGGTCTCGAGGTGGAATGCCTTCAGCTGTGGGCGCAGTCCCTTGCTCGGCTGGTTGTCCACGTAGACCTCTTGGTGGATGAACGTGATTCTGTTGCCGAACTTATGCTGCAGCTCAACGCCGATGTCGGTGACGGGGCCGCAGACCTTGGAGATGCACAGCTGCGGCGTCGAGACGAGCAGCGCGATCGGCTTCTTTCCGAGCACCTGGTTGAACGAGACCGAGTGCATGCTCTCGGGCGGTGTCCGGGTGCTCAGCAGCGAGATGTTCCCGTTGACCGACGCGGCCGTCTCGGTCGTGATCGCGGGCGGGCGCTGGCCGACGTTCGGAATCGGCGATGAGGCCGACACCGCCACTTCGCCGGGGGCGCCGATCAGGCCGTTCTTGGTGCGGGTCAGCGTCAGCACCGTGTAGGTGCCGGCGTGGGGCAACGGCAGCTGCGCCGCGTAGATCGCGCGGATCCCGCCCGGGCCCGTGTTCTGCTTGCTCCGGTACTGGGGCGGCACCGTCATCGGATCGGCCGGCGCCAGATACGGCCCCGTGGCCGGCGAGGTCGGGGTCTTGGCCAGGTACACGGCCGTCGGCGCGTAGATGAACGCGCCCGAGTGGGCGTTGAGCGCGAACGCGACCCGGTTGGTCCCCGGCGTCAACGTCCCGGTCGCCGACCCGAACGAGCCGCTCGACTTGACCGTCGTCGCGAGCTTCTGCAGGCTTGCGCCGTGCGCGGCCGGGAACTGACTCAGGCGTGGCGCCTGCGCGGCCGCAAGCTCGTCGACGGCGGGCGGCGGGGAGGCGGCCGTCGTCTGTGTCTGCGCGTCCGTGCTCGTCGCCGAGGCAGAGGACGTGGTGGTCGAAGCTGAGTGCGAGGATGAGCCACAGCCGGCGAGTGCGAGCGCGAGCGCAGCGAGCAGTCCGAGCGCGATCCGGGAATTCGAGTTCATCGCTTGATCATGTCGCGCAAGCGCTAATCGCGCGTTAGGCTTCGTTGATGCCGTCGGCGGCGTGCCGATCGGCGGCACCTGGGAGAGCGCTGCCGCTGCGATCGACTCAAGCGTTGTGGACCGCGGTGGGCGGCCGGGCGATTCCGCCGCTGTTTGCGTGTAAACATCCTGTGACCGGGGCTTTCGGCCCAGGGCGCCCAAGTGAGGAGTGCATTACAGTGAGCGGCATGTCGCGCGATGGGAGCGAAGCGCAATCGGCGTCCCAGGCCGCTGCCCAGCGGGCCGGCAACCGAATGCGGCTTGCGGTGATCGACCGGGACCCCGGTTTCATGCAGGTGCTGGCGAACCGGCTCGGCACGCTCGGGTGGGACCACCGGCCCCTGTCGACAGCGGTCACGCCCGAATCGCTGGTCGCGATGCGTCTCAACGCGCTGGTGCTCGACGTCGCGATCCTCGGTCCCGGGAGCTGGGAGTACCTCGAGCGAGTGTGCGCGCGGCTCCCCGGGCTGGCCGTGATCATCTGCACCGGGCCCTCGTCGGTCGCCCAGCGCGTGCGCGGACTGCGGCTCGGAGCCGATGCATGGGTGACCAAGCCATGCCACGCCGAGGAGCTGATCTGCATCATCGAGGCGGCCGTCCGGCGCCACCGGCGCAACGAGATGCCTGAGCTCGACGCGACCCAAACCGTCGGCGAGATCACGATCCGTCCCGACCTCTACCAGGCCTACGCCGGGGAGCTCAGCCTCGAGCTGACCGCGCGCGAGTTCGAGATCCTGCACCTGCTCTCGCAGTCGGACCGCGTGCTTCGGCGCGAGGAGATCTACGAGCGCGTGTGGGGATACGCGATGGCCCACGGTGACCGCTCGGTCGACGTGTTCGTGCGCAAGCTGCGTCAGAAGCTCCGCACCGCGTCGCCGCAGTGGAGCTACATCCACACGCACTTCGGGGTCGGCTACCGCTTCGCTCCCGAGCCCGATGAGCTTGGCCTCGAGCCCGCCGCCGGCGAGCTGCTCGACGCGCCGACCGAGCTCGACCAGGTCCTGGCGAGCTGATCGCCAGCCCGGCTGACGGGCGCCCGCAGCCTCAAGCGCTCGCTTAACAAGTTCTTCACACATCCGTCACGACTGGGTAACGCCATCGCGGCGGGCAGTCAGCAGCATCGCCGGGCATGTTGCTCACCGAGCGATCGGGTCACGAGGTGCTCCGCGTCGGTCCTCTCGAGATCGTGCCGGACGAGCACCTGGCGCGGGCCGGTGGAAGGGCGCTGATGCTGTCGATCCGCGAGCTGCGGCTGCTGACCGAGCTGGCCCGCCGGGCCGATCGGATCATGGCCCGCGAGGAGCTGTTCCGGCTGGTCTGGGGGAGGGAGATGCGCCCCGGTGACCGCTCGGTCGACGTGTACGTGCGCAAGCTCCGAGTCAAGCTCGAGGAGGCGCTGCCGTCGTGGCGGTTCATCCACACCCACTTCGGATTCGGCTACCGGCTGGCGGCGGAGCGCAAACACCACGCGAACGAGCGGTTCACAACTGGTTAACACCTGCGCGCACCCTTGCCCGGAGACTGTCGCCAACACAAACTGAAGGAGATGACCTTGAAGATACGTCGTGTAACTGCGGTCGCGCTCGCGCTCGCGGCATCGCTCGTGGTCGCCGCGTGCGGCTCGAGCAGCTCGAGCAGCAGCTCGAGCTCGACCTCGAGCTCCGGCGGCTCGTCGACTGCGAGCAGCGGCGGTTCGGCGACCATCACCGGCGCCGGCTCGACGTTCGCCGCTCCGATCTACCAGCAGTGGGGCTCGAACCTGAAGTCGCAGGGCCTGACGGTCAACTACAACCCGGTCGGATCGGGCGCCGGCATCGCCCAGCTGCAGTCGGCGACGGTCGACTTCGCCGGGAGCGACCCGGCCGAGAAGTCCTCCGAGATCAGCGCGGGCAAGGGCCCGGTCGAGCAGTTCCCTGTCGCCTTCGGCGCGATCACCGTCTCCTACAACCTGCCGGGCGTCAAGTCGGGGATCAAGCTCGACGGACCGACCCTCGCCAACATCTATCTCGGCAAGATCAAGACCTGGAATGACCCGGCGATCAAGTCGCTGAACCCGGGGTTGAGCCTTCCGAGCACGTCGATCACGGTCGTGCACCGCTCCGACGCCTCGGGCACGACCAAGGGCTTCACCACCTATCTGTCGGACTACAGCTCGGCCTGGACGGCGGCGGCCGGAGCGCCCGACAAGACCGTCAAGTGGCCGACCGGCACCGGCGCCTCGGGCAACTCGGGCGTCGCGGCGGCGGTCAAGCAGACGACCGGCGCGGTCGGCTACGTGGAGCAGGCCTACGCCCTGCAGAACAACTTCACGTTCGCCTCGATGAAGAACTCCTCGGGCAAGTACATCGTCCCGAGCCTGCCCGCCGCGTCGGCCGCGGCCGACGGGATCAAGGTGCCGCCGAATCTCGCGATCTCGACGATCAACTCGCCCAACGCGGCGGCCTACCCGATCACCTCGCAGACGTTCCTGATCGTCTACAAGGACATGTGCAAGGCGGGGGTCAGCCAGTCGGTCGCCTCGGGCGTGAAGAAGTTCATCACCTACGGACTGGGTGACGGTCAGTCTGTCGCCAAGCAGCTCGACTACGCGCCGTTGCCGGCGTCGTTGCAGAGCAAGGCGCAGGCGCAGCTGCACGACCTGACCTGCAACGGCTCGCCGCTGTCGTAGGCGGTCCGTGGAGTCAAGCGTTGCAACCGGCGGTGGCCGCTCGATTCTCGAGGGGTCACCGCTGGGCCGCCTTCCGGATCAGGTGCTCAAGTTTGGCTTGAGCGCGCTTGCCGCGGGCGTCCTGATCCTGATCGCGTTCTTCTTCATCCGGCTGATCGGTGAGTCCTCGACCGCGTTCGGCCACATCGGCTTCTTCAACTTCTTCGTCCGCAACAACTGGGACGTGTCGCAGCTCAACCAGGGCGGGGTGTGCGCGACCGCCTCGAACGCCGGGTGCACGTTCGGCGCCTGGGCGCTGATCCTCGGCACCCTGATCACCTCCGCGATCGCGCTCGTGATCGGCGTCCCGATCGCGATCGCGACCGCGCTGTACCTGACCGAGCTGTGCCCGCGACGCGCGCGCGGGCCGCTGTCGATGCTGGTCGACCTGCTGGCGGCGGTGCCATCGGTCGTGTACGGGCTGTGGGGCGTGTTCGTGCTGATCCCGGACCTGCACGGCTTCCAGCAATCGCTCGCCAACGCGTTCTCGTTCATCCCGTTCGTCGGTGGCACGGTCGCCGGGCCGAGCTACTTCATCGGCGGACTGATCCTCGCGATCATGATCCTGCCGATCGTCTCCGCGATCGCGCGCGAGGTGATCGCGACGGTCCCGTCCGAGCACAAGGAGGCGGCGCTGGCGCTGGGCGCGACCCGCTGGGAGATGATCCGGATCTCGATCCTCCCGTACTCGCGTGCGGGGATCACCGGCGGCGCGATGCTCGGCCTCGGCCGCGCGATCGGCGAGACGATCGCGGTCGTGCTCGTGATCGGAAACTCGCCGACGCTGGGGCACTCGATCTTCCAGCAGGGGTACACGCTCGCGGCCGTGATCGCCAACGAGTTCGGCGAGGCGGCCTCGACGCCCGTGCACAGCTCGGCGTTGTTCGCGGCCGGGCTGGTGCTGTTCGTGCTGACGCTGCTGGTCAACATCGTCGCGCGGCGGTTCGTGGTCCGCGGGGAGCGCGGCCAGCGCGTCAGCGGCGGCGATGTGTACGTCGAGGAGCAGGCGGCGACGGTGGGCGCATGAGCGCGATCGCCGGAGCAGGCGGCCTGCCGCACATCTCGGCGCGGCGCCGGCGCACCGACAAGTTCATGCGCGGTCTGCTCGCGGCGCTGACGGTGGTCGCGCTGATCCCGCTGGCGCTCGTCATCTACTACCTGCTCCAGAAGGGGCTGGCGGCGTGGAACGCCAACTTCTTCACGACCGACCCGAACGGCAACTTCCTCGGCTACCCGGGAGGCATCAAGAGCGCGATCCTCGGCACGATCGAGATCGTCGCGCTGGCGACGCTGATCGCGGTGCCGCTCGGGATCGCGGTCGCGCTGTGGCTGACCGAGTACGGCAAGGCCTCGTGGTTCGCCAACGTCGTCCGCTACTTCGTCGACGTGATGACCGGCGTCCCCTCGATCGTGTTCGGCCTGTTCATCTACGTCGTGCTGGTGCTCGGTGGCGTCGGTGGCTCGTTCGCCGGTTGGAAGGGGTCGATCGCGCTGTCGCTGCTGATGCTGCCGATCGTCGTGCGCTCGGCCGAGGTGGTGCTGACGCTGGTGCCGTCGAGCCTGCGCGAGGCGGCGCTCGCGCTCGGCGCCCCCCGCTGGCGGGTGATCACCAAGGTCGTGCTGCCGACGTCGCTGTCGGGCCTGGTCACCGGCGCGCTGCTGGCCGTCGCCCGCGGCGCCGGCGAGACCGCGCCGCTGCTGTTCACGGCCTTCGGCGTGATGGGTACGACCGCCGACCTCGGGCAGCCGATGAACTCGCTCCCGCTGCAGATCTTCGGCGACATCAAGTCGCCCCGCAACGACGTGGTAACGCGAGCCTGGGGGGCGGCTCTTACCCTCGTTGCAATGGTCCTGCTGCTAAACCTGATTGCGCGATTCGCATCGCGGAGGAGTCGCCTGGCATGATCCCTCCTGACACCCAGTCCAAGGAAACGAACAACGTGTCCACGACAGATAGGCCACCTGAATCCGGAGCGGTGAGCGATCGCGAGGCGCCGAGCAAAGCTCAGCCGAGTGGCGCGCACAGCGTAAGCCTGAAGGAGCTGCACGCCTATTACGGCGAGCAGCATGCGATCAAGGGCGTCAACCTTGATTTCGCCGCCAACAAAGTGACGGCGATGATCGGTCCGTCGGGGTGCGGCAAGTCGACCCTGGTGCGGTGCATCAACCGCATGCACGAGGAGATCCCCGGTGCACGCGCCGAGGGAGTCGTGCTGCTCGACCAGCTCGACGTGTACGCCCCCGGGGTCGACGTGACCGCCGTGCGGCGGCTGATCGGGATGGTGTTCCAGAAGCCGAACCCATTCCCGACGATGTCGATCTTCGACAACGTTGCCGCCGGGCTGCGCCTGACCGGCACCCGCGGCGAGAACCTGCGCGAGCGGGTCCATAAGGCATTGAGGGCTGTGGGGCTGTGGGGAGAGGTCAAGAACAGGCTGAGCGAGCCGGGGATCGGCCTGTCAGGGGGACAGCAGCAGCGACTGTGCATCGCGCGGACGGTCGCCGTCGAGCCGGAGGTGATCCTGATGGATGAGCCCTGCTCGGCGCTTGATCCGGTCGCGACGCTGAAGGTCGAGGAGTTGATCGACGAGCTCAAGGAGCGCTACACGATCGTGATCGTGACGCACAACATGCAGCAGGCGGCGAGGGTCGCGGACTCGACCGCGTTCATGCTCAGCGGCGAGCTCGTCGAGCACGCGCCAACCAACGACATCTTCACCAATCCAAAGGACGAGCGCACCGAGCGCTACGTGACCGGAAAGTTCGGCTGATCATGATGCAGGAGACACGACATCAGTTCCGCGAGACGCTCAAGGAGCTCGAGCAGCAGGCGCTCGGCGGGCTCGATCTCGTGATGCAGCAGCTGGATCGATCGCTCGAGGCGATCAGCTATCAGGACGTGGAGCTCGCCGGGATGGTCGTCGCCGACGACGATCGGATCGACGGCCGCTACCTCGAGGTGCACCAGGGCATCCTCTCGCTGCTGGCGCGCCAGGCGCCGGTGGCCGGCGATCTGCGGATCGTCGCCGCGCTGCTGCACATCATCCGCTGCGTCGAGCGAATGGGCGACCAGTGCGTCAACATCGCCAAGCTCGTGCCGCTGTCGGGGTATGAGGCGCCGAAGGACAAGGACATCCTCGACCTGATCGAGCGGATGGGTCAGCTTGCGCGCTCGCAGGTGTCCCAGGCCAAGGAGGCGTTCTGTTCGCGCAACGTCGAGCTCGCCCAGGACCTCGTCCGGCAGGACGCCGAGATCAACCGTCTCAACCGTGAGATCTTCCGCCGCGCCGTCGACGCCGGCGACGATACCGACGTCCGCGAGTGGGCGATGTTCATGATCCTCGTCGCCCGCTGTCTCGAGCGCGTCGGCGACAACACGGTCGACATCGCCGAGCAGACCGTGTTCGTCGTTACCGGCCTGTTCCGCGAGTTCGCGGACGCGTCAACGCCGGCCTGACGCTCAGACGCCGGCCTGACGCGCAGACGCCGACCGCAGTCGCGGCCTGCGCGGCCGCGGGCCGGGGCTGCGCGTGCGCACGCTGACCCGTCACCAAAACACAACACCGGTCGGGCCCGCGCACCGTATTTTCGTGGCATGGCGGTATCGACTGCGAGCCACGATCCAGGGCTCGCTCTGGGCGAGCTCGGACCCCGAGCGCTCGGGATCGACCAGCCGGCCGGCTGGTGGCCGACGACCCCGCGGCTGAAGTCCTACGAAGCGGCCGGCTTCACCCATGTCCAGGTGCGGATGCCGCCGCGCGCGATGCTCGAGAACCCCGCGTTTCGCATCGCCCACGCCGGCGCGCTCGCGCAGCGGCTGTCGCTGACCGGCCTGCGGCTGATCCTCCACGCCCCCGACGACCTGCTCGCCGGCAGCCCCGAGCACGACCGCCAGCTGGCCGGGGCGGTGCAGTATGCGGCGCTCGCCGGCGCGCGGACGCTGATCTATCACGGCGCCCGGTTCCCGATCCGCCACGCCCGCGTCCGCGACCGGATGACCGACGAGGCGCGCTCGCTGCGGCGTGCGGTCGCGATGCTCGAGCGCTGTGGCGTGCGGCTCGCGATCGAGAACCTCGCGCCCGTGTACCCGGGCCCCGAGTACGTCTGCCACGACCCGGGGACCGTCGCCGAGATCGTCCGGCGACTCGACTCGCCGTTCGTCGGGATGTGCCTCGATCTCGGGCACGCACACATCGCCTCGAGCCTCGCCGGTTGCGCGCTGGCGGAGCTGGTCGAGCCGGTCCTGCACGAGGTGATCGTGTTCCACGTGCACGATAACTTCGGTGCGCAGCGCTCAGGGCCGTCGGCCGGCGCCGTCGAGCCCGGCCGCCTCGACCTGCATCTGTGCCCGGGTGCCGGGAACCTGCCTTGGGAGGCTCTGCGCCCGTTGCTCGCCGCGCACCGCGCGACGCTCCAGCTCGAGGTCCACGCCGCGCAGCGCCCCGAGCCGGCGACGCTCGCCGTGATCACGCGCGAGATGCTCGGATTGGTCGGGCTGCCGGCCCCCGGCGCGGCGCATTCTTAAGCGGTTCGGCGGCGCACGCTTATGCGGCGGTTCGGCGGCGCACGCTTATGCGGCGGTTCGGCGGCGGCGGACCGTCACCACCACGAGCGCGATCGCCGTCAGCAGCGCGGCGGCGGCGAGCGCGACGATCAGAATCGTCGAGCTGCTCGAGCTCGACGACGACGACGTGCCGGCTCCGGCGATCGGGTGGCCTGAGGCGCTGGCGAGCTTCTGGACCGCGCTCACGGCCGCCGTGCCGAGATCGTTCGCGGTCGCGCCCGAGGGCTTCCGCAGCGCGGCAGCGGCCGCGGTCACCTTGGGCGAGAGGCCCTGCACGCCGTACCCGGTGGACATCACGACAAGCAACGGCTGCTTGCCACCCTGGAAGCTGATCTCCTGATCGAGGAAGTTGGCGTACTCCTGCGGCTTGCCGAACAGGTCCGGGATCACTCCGAGGTCGACCGGGTGCCCGATCAGCGCGACCTTGATCGGAAACCCTGCGCGCTTGGCGTCGGCGGTTACCGAGTTCAGGCTCCGCTGGACTGTGGCATCGGGCGGGGTGTAGGGGTAGAACACCTGGGAGCCGAGCAGCACGTCGCTGGCCGGGTCCCCGTCGGCACGCGCCAGCGCCGGAGCCAGTGCGACAGCCGCGAGCAGCACCGCGAGAAGGGTGGCGATCCGCGAGCTCACCGGTTGGCGGCGGGGGCGGGCTGCCGAAGCGGGGTCGCGCCCGGGCCCGAGGGCGGCGTCGAGCCGTCGAGCACGAGTTCGAGACTCTCGCTCGCGAACTCGATCTGATTGGGGTCGCCACCGAGCTGCGCCCACGCCGCCCCCGCGTCGGAGTGGAGGCGGTCGAGGAACGCGTCGGAGTGAAGCGGGTCGTGGTGGAACATCAGCACTCGCCGCGCGCCTGTGCGCCGACCGAACGCCAGCGCGTCCGCGACCGGAGCGTGGCCCCAGCCGATGTGGCGTGGGTACTCGGTGTCCGTGTACTGGCAGTCGTGGATCAAGAGCGTGGCGTCGCGCGCGAGCGCGAACCCGGAGATCCAGTCATCATCGAGCTCAGCCAGCGGCGCGCCGAGGCCCGGCTCGTGGTCGGGGATGTAGCAGAGGGTCGTGTCGCCGTCCTCGATCCGGTAGCCGAGGGTCGGACCGCGATGGTTGACCGCCTGCGTCGTGATCCGCGCCCCACCCAGCGTCCACTCGTGCTGGTCGGCCTCGCGGAAGCAGACAAGCGACGGAAGCTCGCGAACCTCGACCGGCGCCAGCGGCGCCGAGATGTAGCGTGCCACCCGGTCCTCGAGCGAGGCCTCAGGCGATGGCGGTCCCCACACGATGATCTCCGATCCGGGTCGGAACGCCGGAGCGAAGAACATCAGCCCCTGGATGTGGTCGAGATGAAGGTGGGTCAGGAGGATGTGGATCGGCTGCTCCGTGGGCGGGAAGCCCAATCCGAGGTTGCGAATCCCGGTGCCGGCGTCGAGTATCAACGTACTGCCGTCAGACAGCGTCACCTGGACGCACGAGGTGTTGCCGCCATAGCGCATCGTCTCCGGTCCAGGGGCGGGTACCGACCCGCGCGCTCCCCACACTTTCAGCTTCATCCGTGCTCGCCTCCGTGTTCGTCGTTCGCCGGCCAGAAGATCACGATCGCCCCGCTGGAGCCCTCCGGTCCAACGATTGGGATCGCACTGGCCTGCACCTCCTGGCGCCCACCGGCGGGCGCGCAGATGCGGAACGTACCGTGATACGGACGGTTCTGGCGCAGCGCGATCGTCGCTGGTATCCGATCGACTGCAAGCGGCTCGTCGTCGTCGCCGTACGGGCCGAAGTCGGCCGTCCAGTCCTCGACCTCCTGCTCGCCGGTTTCCTCGAACCGGCGCCCGATCAGCGCCGCAGCGCCCTCGTTGTAGAACAGCAGCCGGCCGTGGTCCCCAACCAAGAAGGCGGGCGTCGAGACGCTCGACAGCAGATTGCGCGCCAGGATCAGCTCGAGCGGCTTCTGGACGCTCATACCGGAACAATAATGACGGGGGTCGCCGTGGTGGGGGATCCGTTGCCGCGGATGGCGGCGAGGGCGGCACCGGCCGCCACTATCCTGACGGCACCGTGGCCGGCCAGCGATCGAAGCGACGCTCGCGCAAGCGACGCAACACCGCCGCCCCGCCGCGAGCCGTCCCTGCGCAGCGTCGCGAGCAGCGCGCCGAACGCGAGACCGCGCTCGAACGCGACCGGGCTCGTGCGCGCCGGCAGCTCGGAACCGAGGGAGAGCGGCCGCAGAGCCCGTTCGGCGGCGTCCCGGTCTCCGAGATTGCGATCTTCGCCGGGCTCGTCGGGCTGGTCGTGTGGCTGATCGAGGGCGGCACGGCGATCCTGATCGTCAGTCTCGCCGTGTGCGCGCTGGGCGTGGTCGAGGTCACCGCGCGCGAGCACTTCTCCGGCTATCGGTCGCACGCGTCGCTGCTGGCCGCGATCCCCTCGCTCGCGATCGGGATCGGCGTCGTGTCGGCGGTCGGCGTCGGGCGCGACCGCGCGCCGCTGCTGATCGGGGTCGCCGGTCCGCTGTTCGGATTGCTGTTCTGGTTTCTGCGGCGGCGCTTCCAGATCGCCCGCCAGGCGCGCGTCGTGCGGGCGCGGGGTCGGTAGCGCGCGGAGCCTTTCCGGGAGCCGGCTACTTCGCCCACAACGGCGCTGCCGGCGTGGTGTCGGCCTCGTCGCCGGACTCGGTCGCGACCGTCGTCGGCAGCCGCAGCGTGAAGATCGCGCCGCCGTCGGGGGCGTTCTCGGCGGTGACGGCGCCGTGGTGCTGCTCGGCCACCTGGCGCACGATCGCGAGTCCGAGCCCGCTGCCCTGCTTGCCACGGCTGTTGGCGCCGCGGAAGAAGCGGTCGAACACATGCGCGAGATCCTCCTCGGGGATCCCCGTGCCGTGGTCGCGGACGCGCACGCCGTCGGCGTCGACGACGACCTCGACCGTGCCGCCCGCTGGCGAGTGCCGGGCGGCGTTGTCGAGCAGGTTGTTGATCGCACGACCGAGGCGCTCGGGAATCCCGTCGACGATCACCGGTTCCAGATGCGCGTCGAAGTTGATCGCCGGCGCGTTGCGTCGCGACCGCGCGAGGGACTCGGCGGCGATCCGATCGAGCCGGGTGTCGTCGGCCGAATCGGCCGGCAGATCGCCCCGCGCGAGATCGATCAGATCGCCGACCAGTGCGCTCAGCTCCTCGCTCTGCTCGACGACGTCGGTCAGCAGCCGGTGTCGGTCCTCCTCGCTCAGCTCACCGCTGGCGAGCAGCACCTCGATGTTGGTGCGAAGGCTGGTGACCGGCGTCCTCAGCTCGTGCGACGCGTCGGCGACGAGCTGGCGCTGGGCGCGGACCGAATCGTCGAGCTCGCCGCGCGAGCGCTCGAGCCGGTCGAGCATCGTGTTGAAGCGCGTCGCGAGCTGGCCGACCTCGTCGTCGGCATGAACCGCGAGGCGGCGCGAGAGGTCGTCGGTCTCGCCGATGTGGACGGTCGCCTGCGTGACCTCCGCGAGGGGCGCCAGCACGCGGCGGGCGGCGATCCGGCCGAGCATCGCCGCCAGCGCGATCCCCCCGACGCACAGGAGCAGCAGGATCACGCGGAGCTGGGAGAGGATGTTGTCGATCGGTCCGAGCGGGCGCGCGAGCTCGACCGCCACCGGGATGCCGGTGGTGGTATTGACGTCCTGGAAGGTCAGCAGGCGGAGATGGCTGCCGGCGACGTCGACGCTCTCGAGCCGGCTGGCCGGATGGCCGGCGGCGATCGAGCGGGTCGTGGTCGTGATCGGGAGGGCGAGTCCGCCGGAATCGGGCTGCAGAACGGATCCATCGGCGCCGACGATCTGCGAGTACGGAGCGCGGCCGCCGGCGTTCGCCGGCAGCCCCGGGACCTGTGCGCCGAGACCGAACTCGCCAGCCTGGAGCACGAGTGCGGCCTGCGCCCGCAGTGCATTGTCAGCCTGATCGAACAGCTGGCCGCGGACGACGAAGTAGCAGACGCCGGCGGCGAGCACGATCGCAATCCCGACCGCGACCGCCGCAACCAGCGACAGGCGCTTGCGCAGCGACATCGTCAGTCTCGTAGCACGTACCCGACGCCGCGCACCGTGTGGAGCAGCCGGGGCTCACCCCCGGCCTCGGTCTTGCGGCGCAGATAGCCCATGTAGACCCCAAGCGCGTTGGACGTCGGTCCGAAGTCGTAGCCCCACACGTTCTCGAAGATCGTCGAGCGCGTCAGCACCTGGCGGGGATGGCGCAGGAACAGCTCGAGCAGCAGGAACTCGGTCTTCGAGAGCTCGATCAGCCGGTCGCTGCGCCTGACCTCGTGGGCCATCGGATCGAGCACGAGGTCGCCGTAGCGGAGCTCCTCGCCGTCGCCCGCGCCGTCGCCCGTGCGCCGCAGCAGCGCGCGCAGGCGCGCCTGCAGCTCGCGCAGCGCGAACGGCTTGACGAGGTAATCGTCGGCGCCGACGTCGAGGCCGGTGACCCGATCGTCGATCGCGTCGCGGGCAGTCAGCATCAGGATCGGCGTGCGGTCGCCCGCTTGGCGCATCCGCCGGCACACCTCGAGCCCGTCGAGGCGCGGCATCGAGACGTCGAGGACGATCGCGTCAACCGGGCTGCGCGCGATCGCGTCGAGCGCCTGCTCGCCGTCCTCGGCCAGCGTCACGTCGTAGCGATCGAGGCGGAGCGCCCGCTCGAGCGCTCGCCGGACCGCCGGCTCGTCGTCGACCACCAGTACGCGTGCCATGCTCAAATGATGCCGTGTGCTCGTAAAAGTTCGTGAAGAACGGCTGTCAGGAGCCCGTGGCCGGCGGCGGATAGGGCGCTACTTGTAGTACTTGGACGTGCTGTTGGCGAACTTAAGCGTGACCGTCTCGACCAACAACTTGTCGCCACCGCCACCGGAGCCAAGCTGCACCCCGGCAACCTCGACACCGGTGAGGTCGATCTCCAGGTACGGCAGGTTGCCGCCGCCCTTCTTGGTGATCACGAGCCTTGCCGACTTGAAGTGATCGCCGGAGTCGGCCGCCTGAAGCAGCTTGACCGAGTTCTTGTCCAACAGCTTGGTGATGCTGACCTCATGGACGCCGCCCTTCCCGCCCCCGCCGCCGATGTTGCCGGCAAAGCTGTAAGACAGCAGGTCGAACGCGATCGCGTCGCGCCCGGTGCCAATCGTGCTCTTGCCCGCCGGCGGCGCCTTGCTCTTGACCAGCGGCGGGACCAGATTGATCGAGTAGTTGGTGGTGCCCCGGCCCGGTGGCCCTGGCGGTCCCTGGATGCCGGGGGGTCCGGTGATGTTCCACTGGATCGGATGTTCGGTCGGGTTCGCCGGGTCGGTGCTGCACGTCTGTCCGGCGCCGGGATCTATCACGCGGAGGTTCGGCCCGCTCGCATCGGGCAGCGTGCCCGCGCCGACGGCGACGCGGTAGCAGGCGCTGATCACGTTGCCCGAGCCCACGGTCGCGACCGAGACCGCGGCCGCGCCGCCCGCGATCCCGACGCCCACCAAGAGGACGGCCCTCCAAGATCCCCGGATCCTTTTCCCCACGAAACCGTGATGGTACGCCGCGATCGCGGCAGAATCAACGTTTCAGATGGCCCGCCAGAAACTCGAGCGCTACCGCGCCAAGCGCGACTTCGACTCCAGCCCGGAGCCGGCGGGCGGCCCGGACGGGTCCGGTGCCGGCAGCCGGTTCGTGATCCAGGAGCACCACGCCACGCGGCTGCATTGGGACCTCCGGCTCGAGCACGACGGGGTGCTCGCCTCGTGGGCGGTCCCCAACGGCATTCCCCCAGACCCGGCCGAGAACCGGCTCGCCGTCCGGACCGAGGACCACCCGCTCGAATACCTCGAGTTCCACGGCGAGATCCCCAAGGGGCAGTACGGCGCCGGCACGATGACGATCTGGGACCGCGGCACCTACGAGCTGCACAAGTGGGACGCGCGCAAGGTCGAGGTCACGTTCCACGGCGAACGGCTGCGCGGGCGCTACGGGCTGTTCGTGATCGGGCGCACGGCCGACAGCGCCAACGACTGGATGATCCATCGCATGGAGCCGCCAACCGATCCCGAGCGCCGTCCGATGCCCGAGCACGTGTTGCCGATGCTCGCTCGCCCGGGCCAGCTTCCGGCCGACCAGCACAAGTGGTCCTTCGAGGTCAAGTGGGACGGGGTCCGGGCGATCGCCTACGTCCAGCCGGGCCGCCTGCGGCTCGAGTCCCGCAACCTCAACGACGTCACCGACTCCTACCCGGAGATCCGCGGCCTGGTCGAGCAGCTCGGCATGCGCGACGCGGTCCTCGACGGCGAAGTGGTCGCGTTCGACGAGGCCGGGCGGCCGAGCTTCGGTCGCCTGCAGCGGCGGATGCACGTGAGCTCGCCGTTGGCGGTCCGCCGCCTGGTGGCGAGCACGCCGGTCGTGTACGCGATCTTCGACCTGCTGTTCCTCGACGGGCGCTCGCTGATCGAGCTTCCCTACGAGCAGCGGCGGGCGCGACTGCAGCAGCTCGAGCTCGGTGGCAGCGCCTGGCGAGTACCCGCCGTGCATCCGGGCGCGGGTGAGCAGCTGCTGCAGGCGACACGCCGCCAGGGGCTAGAGGGAATCGTGGCCAAGCGCCTGGACTCGCGCTATGAACCGGGGCGTCGCGGCGGCGCCTGGCTGAAGATCAAGCACACACTCCGCCAGGAGCTCGTGATCGGCGGTTGGATCCCGGGCGAGGGCCGCCGGGCGGATCGGATCGGAGCGCTGCTGATGGGCTACTACCGCGACGGCGCGTTCGTCTACGCCGGGCGGGTCGGGACCGGTTTCACGGCCGCGACCCTGGAACAGCTCGCGCGACGGCTGGAGCCCTACCGGCGCGAGACGAACCCGTTCAGCACCGGGCCTAAGCCCCCGCGCGAGGCGGTGTTCGTCGAACCCGCCTGTGTGGCGGAGATCGAGTTCACGGAGTGGACCGGCGACGGCGTCATGCGCGCGCCGTCGTTCAAGGGCCTGCGCGAGGACAAGTCGCCGCGCGACGTCGGGCTCGAGCGCGAGCAGCCGGCCGGTACCGGTCCGGCGGATCGGCCCGAGGCGCTGTTCGACGAGCTCACCCGTCTGCCGGAAGGGGCGCTCGAGGTGCTGACCGGCGGCCGGCGGCTGCGGCTCTCCAACTGGGACAAGATCCTGTATCCGGCAACGGGCTTCACCAAGGGGGACCTGATCGCGTACTACGCACGCATCGCTCCGGCCGTACTGCCCCACCTGCAAGGGCGCCCGCTGACCCTGAAGCGCTACCCGAACGGCGTCGAGGAGCAGTTCTTCTACGAGAAGCAGTCTCCCTCGCACCGTCCCGAGTGGGTACAGACCGAGCGGATCGGGCAGGTCAACTACACGCTCGCGCAGGATCAGCCGACGCTTGTGTGGCTCGCGAACCTGGCAGACATCGAGCTGCACACGTCGCTGTCGCTGGCCGAGCGCCCCGAGCGCCCGACGATGCTGGTGTTCGATCTCGACCCCGGAGCGCCGGCGACGATCGTCGAGTGCTGCCAGGTCGCGCTGGTGCTCCAGGGCCTGTTCGAGCAGCTCGGCCTGACGACGGTCGCGAAGAGCTCTGGCTCGAAGGGGCTGCAGGTGTACCTGCCGCTCAACACCGATGTCGACTATCGGCGAACGAAGCCGTTCGCGCGACGGATCGCCGAGCTGCTGGAGCAGCGGCTGCCCGAGCTTGTCGTCTCACGAATGACCAAGCGGCTGCGGCCCGGCAAGGTGCTCGTCGACTGGAGCCAGAACGATGCCCACAAGACGACCGTCACGGTGTATTCCGTGCGCGCGCGCGAGCGCCCGACCGTGTCGACGCCGGTCAGCTGGGAGGAAGTCCGGACCTGCCTGGAGGGCCGCGACCCCGACCTGCTCGTGTTCGAGACCGAGCAGGTGCTCGAGCGGGTCGGGGAGTCGGGCGACCTGTTCGCGCCGGTGCTCAGCGTCAAGCAGGAGCTGCCCGCGCTTGGGGCGAGTTGACGGGACTCCGCTTGCCCGAGCCGCGTAGGATGCGCGGCAATGGATCCGATCACGCTCAGAAATCGTCTGCTGGTCGCGACCGGCATGTGGCGAGAGGCGACCGGAGACCCGCTTCCGAAGCTGCCGCCCGGCGATCCGGCCGACCAGATTCGTGACTTCGAGATCAAGCTCGTCGACCGTCTGTGGGAGGGAGCCACGCCCGAGACGGCACGCGAGGTCGCCGATCGAACCTGGGATCTGGTCCACGACCGCGGCGACGACGACCCCGTCAAGCAGCGCGTGGTCGAGTGCCACGAGGCACTGGCGCGGATGACGCGGCTGGGGGATTAGAGCTGGCGGCGTGCAGCATCGGCGCCATTACACGCTCGAGCAGGCCAATGCCGCGCGCGAGTGGGTCACGCGGCGGGTCGGCTGGATTCGCGATGCGCGCGCCCGCCTGCTGGCGGTCGGCTCGGAGGCGGGCGAGGCGTTGGCGACGCTCGATCCAGACCTCGGCGGCACCTATCCGGGGCGCGAGGTGGCGCTGGCGCTGGTCGAGGTCAGCCGCGCCGTCGGCGAGCTCGAGGCGATGGACATCGTGCTGCGCGACCTCGACCGTGGACTGATCGACTTTCCGAGCATCCGCGACGGGCACGAGGTCTACTTGTGCTGGCTGCTCGACGAGGACGAGATCGGCTTCTGGCATGAGCCCGATGCGGGCTTCGCCGGGCGCAGGCCGCTGTGACCCGCTCAGCGCTCCAGAGCGCCCTTCAGTGGACGGTCGACTGGGCCGGTTCGGCGTGCGCCGGGGTACGCGGCAGGCCGGCCGCCGTGTAGGCGTCGATCTCGTCAAGCGTCTCGTGCTCGAGCAGGGCGGCGACCAGCGCATCGAGGTTGCCACGGTACTCGCGCAGCAGCTTGCCGACCTCGGTGTAGGCGACCTCGACGATCCGCCGGACCTCCTCGTCGACGAGGCGTTGCGTGGCCTCCGAGGTCTCGGCGACGCCCGGCAGCAGCGGGCTGATCCTGTCCTGGGGGAGGACCGCGATCGGTCCGATCGCGCGGCTCATGCCCCACCGCCCAACCATGTGACGCGCGATCTGGGTCAGGTGCTGGATATCGGACTCGGCGCCGGTGGTCAGATCGCCGAACACGATCTCCTCCGCGACCCGTCCTCCGAGCGCGACCTTGATCTGGGCGAGCAGGTGGCGTTCGTCGAAGTTGAAGCGGTCGGCATCGGGCGCCGAGAAGGTGACCCCGAGCGCCTGGCCGCGGGGGATGATCGAGACCTTGCGCACCGGGTCGGCGCCGGGGGTGAGCATCCCGACGATCGCGTGGCCCGCCTCGTGGTTGGCGGTCCGCCGGCGATCCTCGTCGCTCAGCATCACCTTGCGCTCGGCTCCGAGAACGATTCGCTCGAGCGCGTCGCTGAGGTCCTCGGGGCTGACCTGCTGGTGGCTTCGGCGCGCCGCGAGCAGCGCCCCCTCGTTGACGAGGTTGGCGAGATCGGCGCCGACCATCCCGGGCGTGGCCGAGGCGATCGCGCCGAGGTCGACCTGGGGCGCCAGCGGCACCGAGCGCGAGTGAACACGCAGAATCGCCTCGCGCCCAGCCCGGTCGGGCGGCTGGACTGCGACCCGGCGGTCGAACCGTCCCGGTCGCAGCAGCGCCGGATCGAGGATCTCAGGCCGGTTGGTGGCGCCGAGCACGATCACGCCGGTGCGAGGATCGAAGCCGTCCATCTCGGTCAGGATCTGGTTCAGCGTCTGCTCGCGCTCGTCGTGACCGCCCGAGATGTTGGGGCCTCCGGCCGAGCGCGACCGGCCGACGGCATCGAGCTCGTCGATGAAGATGATCGCGGGCGCGGCGGACTTGGCCTGCTGGAACAGATCACGCACGCGCGAGGCGCCGACGCCGACGATCATCTCGACGAACTCCGACGCCGACATCTGGAAGAAGGGGACGCCGGCCTCACCGGCGACGGCGCGCGCCAGCAGCGTCTTGCCGGTCCCGGGTGGACCGCTCAGCAGCACACCGCGAGGTATGCGACCGCCGAGGCGCAGGTACTTGTCGGGGTTCTTGAGGAAGTCGACGATCTCGGTCAGCTCCTCCTTGGCCTCATCGATGCCCGCCACGTCCTTGAACGTGACCGGCTGGTCGATCGCCTCGACCCGTCGCGCGCGCGAGCGCCCGAACGACATCAGCCCGCCGCCGCCGGCGCTGGCCGCGGCTCGTCGCATGATCAACACGAACAACGCGATCAGCAGCAGCGTCGGCCCGAACCCGAGCAGCAGGCTGGCCAAGAACGACGGGCCGGTGTCGGGCGGGTGGGCATCGACCGTGACGTTCTCCTGCTCGAGCAGGCTCGACAGCTGCGCATGGTTGGCGAACGACGGGACCAGGGTCGAGAAGCTCGCCGTCGCAACCGCCTTGGGATCGTCGGACGGGTACTTGACCTTCTGCTTGAACTCGCCCTGAATCGCGTCGACCGTCGATGAGATCTCCTTGACGTTCCCGGCCCGAAGCTGCTTGATGAACGTGGGGTAGTAGGGGATCGCCACACGCGCGTTGGGTTGCAGCGCCTGCGAGGAGATCCAGAAGTTGAGCAACAGCAGACCGACGACCAGCAACGCGATCAGCCAGCGCGGATTCGGCCCCGGCGTCGAGGGCTTGGTCGGGTTCTTGCTGCCCCGACCGTCCGGCGCGGGCGTCACCCGCCACCATGGAGATTCACCCTCCGAAGAGCTCGGTCGGTTGCGCGGTCCGAGGTTCGTGCGGGGTGGCTGCTCGGCCATCGCTTGATTGTCGCAAGCGCCTCAGCTCTGCTCTAACCGTGTGCGGAAGATCAACGCCCCCTCGACGCTGGCTCCCGCGGCCGAGGCGCGGTCACCCAGCCACCGATCCGAGGTGACGACGCGGACGTCGGCCGGATTGGGGTCGGCGAGCAGTCTCCGCACGATCTCGTCATCGGCTGCGTTGGCCCGCGGCCTGGGCGCGTGGGCGACCTCGATCACGGTTGAGCGGATCGGCGGGGAGGGGGGACGCTCGAACACGACCGTGACGTCCTCGCCCTCGGCCACCGCCCAGCGCTCGAGCATGTCGACCAGGCGGAGCATCGCCCCATCGCGGTCGCGCCACCAGGCATCGGGGCGGCTGCCGATCACGTTCATGCCGTCAACGAGCCAGCGCATCGATCAGCCGTCCTCGGACGCCGGACGCCGGCGCGTGCGCTTGCGCTCGGCCTGGCGCCGCTTGGCCTCGAGGCGCCGCGTCCGCGAGGCCTGCGTCGGGCGGGTCGCGTGTCGTGGGCGCTGCACCGCGAGCGCGCCCTCGAGCCGGCGGCGCAGGCGCTGCAGCGCGAGCTCGCGGTTGCGCGTCTGGCTGCGCGCATCCTGCGCGACCGCGACGACGCGAGGTCCGAGCCGCGCGATCAGCCGGCGCTTCTGCTCGTCGCTGAGCGACTGCGATCGTTCGACGTCGAACACGGCTTCGACGCGGGAAGCCGTCACGTTCGCGTGCTGCCCGCCGGGTCCGGAGGAGCGTGAGGTACGGAGCGTGATCTCGCGCAGCGGGATCGCGGCCTGACGGCGTAGGGGCATCGGATCTTCCATCGCGCAGAAAGGATGACGGTTTACGAGTTGTGAACCTGCCCGCCGCGAGCCCGCTCGCGGCCGTTCACCGTGCTACCGTGCGGCGGCGTAAGGCCGCGAAAGCAAGCGGCGTAAGTAGGTGCAGGCCTCGGGGTACGTGCGAAGCATCCTCCGCGGTAGCAGCACTGAGAGCGACGGAGGAGTATCTCCACATGCCAACAGGAACGGTCAAGTGGTTCAGCGACGAGAAGGGGTTCGGCTTCATCACCCCAGATGAGGGCAGCCGCGACTTGTTCGTCCACCACTCGAGCATCAACGCGGACGGCTATCGCTCCCTGTCCGAGGGCGCCAAGGTGTCCTACGAGGAGGAGAGCGGGCCCAAGGGTCCGAAGGCGATCAACGTCCAGAAGATCTAGTCGTCGCGGCCCCGGGTAGCCGGGCCGAGGCGAAGCGCTCGGGCGCTTAGCCTGCTCGACGCGAGATGGCGGACTGGGTAACGATCTCGTCGATGGCGACGGCCGGCGGCACGCTCGTGCTGGCCGTCGCTACGTTCAGCTCTGTGAGGTCCTCGAACAACTCGGCTCGGGTGGCGGAACGGTCGCTGCTGGCCGGGCTGCGACCGGTGCTGATCCCCTCCCGCGAAGAGGATCCGCCCGAGCGGGTCGGCTTCGGCGACGGCCATCGACTGACCGTGCCCGGCCACGGCGCGGCGATCGAGCGTACCGGTGAGGTCGTCTACATGGGGATCGGATTGCGCAACGGCGGCGCCGGGATCGCGGTCCTGCACGGATGGCGCGTCGAGGTCGCCGAGCGGGCTGTCGGCGTTGGCGCTCCGGACGAGTCCGAGTTCCGGCGCCAGCAACGTGATCTGTACATCCCAGCGGGCGACCGCGGGTTCTGGCAGGGGGCATTGCGCGACGCCAATGACCCCGTGCTCGACGAGATCCGCAACCTCCGCCAGAGCGAGGGCCAGCGGCTCGTGGTCGACCTGATGTACGGCGATCACGAGGGCGGCCAGCGGACGATCGCCCGGTTCGGGATCTCGGCGTGGCCCGAGCTCGAGGGCAAGCGAGCGGAGGTGCTGCAGTACTGGAACGTCGACGGGGATGAGCCCCGCTGATCGAAAAAGCGTGTCAACCTGGCTACCGTCGGCGGGGGTGTCTACGACGGCCCGTACAATCGGTCAGTAGCTGAGCCTTGGTGAGTCGGTCCCGATGGGGCGTAGCGGAAGGGAAATGAAGTGAGCAAGACGGTTGAGGAACGCGAGCGGGTGATCGTCCGCTTCGCTGGAGACTCTGGCGACGGCATGCAGCTGGCGGGCAGCCGGTTCACCGATGCAACGGCGGTGGTCGGCAACGACCTCGCGACGCTGCCCAACTTCCCGGCGGAGATCCGTGCGCCGGCGGGGACGCTGGCGGGCGTGTCCGCGTTCCAGATCCACTTCGCGTCCCGCGACATCCTGACGCCCGGCGACGCGCCCAACGTGCTCGTCGCGATGAACCCGGCAGCGCTGAAGGCGAACCTGCCCGAGCTCGAGCGTGGCGCGACGATCATCGTCAACGAGGACGCGTTCTCCAAGCGCAATCTCGAGAAGGCCGGTTACGAGGCCAATCCGCTCGAGGACGGGTCGCTGAGCGCCTACAGGGTGCACCGGATCCCGATGACGACGCTGACGACGCGCGCGGCCGAGGGGATCGAGGGCGCCAGCACCCGTGACGCGGGCCGCGCCAAGAACCTGTTCGCGCTCGGTCTGCTGTCCTGGCTGTACGGCCGCCCGACGGAGGTCACGACCCGCTGGCTCGAGCAGAAGTTCGCACGCACGCCGGCCGCGCTGCAGGCCAACCTCGCCGCCTTCAACGCCGGCTGGTCGTTCGGGGAGACGACCGAGCTGCTCGACGTTCAGTACCGGGTCAACCCCGCGACTGACGTTGCCCCCGGCGTCTACCGCAACGTCAACGGGACGACGGCGCTGTCGCTCGGGCTGATTGCCGCCAGCGTCCGCAGCAAGTTGCCGCTGGTGCTGGCGAGCTATCCGATCACTCCCGCATCCGAGCTGCTGCACGAGCTCTCGCGCCACGCCGGCTTCGGCGTCAGCACGATTCAGGCCGAGGATGAAATCGCGGCCGCCGGAATGGCGCTGGGTGCGGCGTACGGCGGCCGGCTCGGTGTGACCGCGACGAGCGGCCCGGGGATGGACCTCAAGGCGGAGACGATCGGCCTTGCGGTCGCGCTCGAGCTGCCGATGATCATCGTCGACGTCCAGCGCGCAGGGCCCTCGACGGGGATGCCGACCAAGACCGAGCAGTCGGACCTGCTGCTGGCGCTGTACGGCCGCCACGGCGAGTCGCCGCTGCCGGTGATCGCGCCGAGCACGCCGGGAGGCTGCTTCATGGCGGCGTTCGAGGCGGTGTCGATCGCGATCCGCTACCGCACTCCGGTGATCCTGCTGTCGGACACGTTCATCGCTTCCTCCTCTGAGCCGTGGGCGGTGCCCTCGGTCGCGGATCTGCCCGAGCTCGATTCGGCTTTCGCGTCCACCGAGCAGGCCGACGGGTTCCTTCCGTACGCGCGAAACGACGACCTCGCTCGTCCGTGGGCGCCCCCGGGCACGCCCGGTCTGCAGCACCGGATCGGCGGCCTCGAGAAGGCCGACGGCAGCGGCAACATCTCCTACGATCCGGCCAACCACGCGCGCATGACCGAGCTGCGGGCGGCGAAGGTGGCGGGGATCGCTGACAGCATCGCGCCGCTGACGGTCGACTCGCAGCCCGGGGCCAGCTTGCTCGTCCTCGGCTGGGGCTCGAGCGAGGGGCCGATCCGAGCCGGCGTCAGGCGCGCGCGGCTCGAAGGCCACAAGGTCGCATGCGCGCACCTTCACCATCTGAACCCGCTTCCGGCCAATACCGGCGACGTGCTCCGCTCGTTCGACCGGGTCCTGGTTCCGGAGCTGAACACCGGGCAGCTCGCGCAGGTCCTGCGAGCCAAGTTCCTGGTCGACATCGAGTCGTTCTGCAAGGTCCAGGGTCAGCCGCTGTTCGCCGGCGAGATCGAGCAGCAGATCGCGATGCGATCCGAATCCGCAGCGAGCACGACCGGAGGTGAGCGATGAGCGCAGTGGTGACCGGACACGGCGACGCCGGGCCCGAGCTGAGCAAGGCCGACTTCCAGTCAGACCAGGAGACGCGCTGGTGCCCGGGTTGCGGTGACTACGCGGTCCTGTCCGCGGTTCAGCAGTTCATGCCCGAGCTCGGGATCCCGCCCGAGCGGATTGTGTTCATCACCGGCATCGGCTGCGCCGGCCGGTTCGCGTATTACATGAACACATACGGGATGCACGGCATCCACGGGCGCGCGCCGGCGCTGGCGACCGGGCTCGCGACCGCGCGCGAGGACCTCTCGATCTGGGTCGTCACCGGCGACGGCGACTCGCTCTCGATCGGTGGCAACCATCTGATTCACGCGCTTCGCCGCAACGTGCCGGTCAAGATCCTCCTGTTCAACAACCAGATCTACGGGCTCACCAAGGGCCAGGCCTCGCCCACGTCCGAGCTCGGCAAGGTGACGAAGTCGACGCCGTTCGGCGTCGCCGATCATCCGTTCAACCCGATCGCGCTCGCGCTCGGCGCCGAGGCGACGTTCGTGGCCCGCACGATCGACCGCGATCGCCGGCACCTGACCGACGTGCTTCGCGCCGCCGCCCACCATCAGGGCACGGCGCTGGTCGAGATCTACCAGAACTGCCCGGTGTTCAACGACGCCGCGTTCGCCGCGCTGACCGAGAAGGACACCAAGGACGCCAACCAGATCCGGCTCGAGGCCGGCCAACCGATCCGGTTCGGTGCCGACGACGAGCGCGGGATCGCGCTGGCTCCCAACGGAGGCCTGCGGATCGTCGAGATCGCAGAGACGGGCGAGGATGCGCTGCTGGTACACGACCCACACCGGCCCGACTCCGGGCTCGCGTTCTCGCTGGCGAAGCTCGCCGAGGATCCGACCGGCCCCACGCCGATCGGCATCTTCCGCGACGTCGAGCGTCCCGTCTACGGCCGCAACGGCCACGTCAGCCCGCAGACTCCGGGCGAGGACCAGCTCGCCGAGTTGCTGATGAGCGGCGACACCTGGACGGTCCCGTAGCCCCTGTGCGCCGGCCCGCGGCCAGTGGCTACACGCGGGCCAGGGGCAAGTGGCTACACGCGGGCCAGGGGCCTGTCATCCTGCGTTCAGCGTCCAACAGCACAATCCAGCCGCCCAAGCCGACACAACTTTTCCAACTGGCCAACCTTGACCGGGGAGCTACGTTGAAGTTTCAGCAGCTTCCGACGCCCCCGGAGGAACGACGAGACATCGCAGCGCGATTGTGCGCCCCGCGCCCGATTGTCTCGCCAGCGCTGGGAGGCCGCCAGATGGCGGTCTCCCAGCCAAGTTTCGGGGCATCGGACAGGGTGCGGTGAGCGGGCGGCGCTTTGTACGCTGGGGAGATGGACTCCGACTACACGCCCCAGCAGGTCGCTGAGCTGCTCGCCGCCGCGGAGATCCAGTTGATCGACGTCCGCGAGAGCTACGAGCATGAGGCTGGGAGGATCGCCGGCGACAAGCTGATCGAGCTCGGCCAGCTCGCCGCACAGGCCGAGACGATCGACCGAGCCAGGCCGGTCGTCTTCTACTGCCGCAGCGGTCACCGCTCGGCGATGGCCGCCCAGGCCTTCCGCGATGCCGGGTTCGAAGCCCACAACATGGCGGGCGGGCTGCTCGATTGGCACGCCGCGGGGCTCCCACTCGAGCCCGCCGGCGGCCACGTCGCCTGAGCTGCGGCTGCTTGCGGGCGACACGCTCGCTGCGCCGACGGCGTCTCCATAACAAGCGTCGTGACAGGGATCCTGCAGTTCCGCTAGATTGGCGCCGCAATACAGACACCCAGCCGAGTCCCTGGCCGCCAGCCGTCCGGGGAGCGGGGAACCCATCCGAGCCACAACCGGCTCAATGGGGCGAATCGCCGGATCGACCGGCGTAGCGCGATCTCTTTCAGCGCGAGCCCGACAGCTAACCCCGTAGGCCCGAGAAAGAGAAGGGGTCCCGTTGACGTACTCATATCTTCGCCGTGTCGGCCGTTGGGCGGCCATTGCGTGCAGTGCGGGCGCAGTCGCATTCGCGTTCGCGGCACCGGCCATGGCGAAAGCAGGGTCGGGCAGTGGTGGCGCGTCGGTGGCATCGAAGTCGCTCGATCCGAGCGGGCACAAGTACCGGGGCGACTCGGTCCACATGGGGGACCGCATCCTGCAGCACGGGATGAGCGGCCACGACGTACGCGTGCTTCAGGACTACCTCGGGATCGTCGGCTACCACAGCCCGATCACCGGCTACTTCGGCAAGACGACGCTGAGCAATCTGAAGGCGTTCCAGCGCTCTCACCACCTGGCCGTGACCGGGATCCTGATCTACTCGGACTCCCAGGATCTGCGCAAGGCGGTGGCGGCCAAGCTGAAGTCAGAGCGTCCGGGCAGGGCGACGATCAAGAACGGCCTGGCGGTTGCGCCGGCCAACGCGCCCGAGACGATTCGCAAGGTGATCGACGCCGCCAACAAGATCGCATTCAAGCCGTATGTGTACGGCGGCGGGCACGGCAGCTGGAACTCCTCCGGCTATGACTGCTCGGGCTCGGTCAGCTACGCGCTGCACGGTGGTGGCCTGCTGTCCTCGCCGCTGGACTCGACCGGGTTTGAGTCCTACGGCCGCCCGGGCGCGGGCAAGTGGATCACGCTGTGGACCAACGCGGGCCACGTCTACATGTACGTAGCCGGACTCCGCTTCGACACCGGCGCCCAGAGCTCGACCGGCGGCTCCCGCTGGAGCAGCCAGACGATCTCGAGCGGGGGCTTCATCGAGCGCCACCCAACCGGCTGGTAAAGCGTCTTCGCGGGCGGCCGTTCCGCGACCAGCGGCCGCCCGCGAGGCACCCTTCGCCCCAGATGCTTGACAGCCTCTGGGGCGAGGCCAGGCAGCCTCCTAGGAGAGGCGCTGCACCAGCATCGCCTGGCCCATGCCGCCGGCGACGCACATCGACTCGATCCCGTAGGTCCCGTCGACCGCGCGCAGGCCGTTTAGCAGCGTCGTCATGATCCGCGCGCCGGTCATCCCGAACGGATGACCGAGGGCGATCGCGCCGCCGAACGGGTTGAGCTTGTCATCGGGGATCTCGAGCTCCTGTTTGCAGGGGACGATCTGGGCCGCGAACGCCTCGTTGATCTCGACGATGTCGATGTCCTCGATCGTCATCCCGGTCTGCTTGAGCAGCGCCTGGATCGCCGGGATCGGGCCAAGGCCCATGATCTCGGGACGGATCGCGGAGACAGTCGAGGCGAGGATTCGCGCCTTGGGCGTCAGACCGAGCTCCGACGCCCTCTCCTCGGACATCACCAGCACCGCGGCGGCGCCGTCGTTGAGCGGGCAGGCGTTGCCAGCGGTGACGGTGCCGTTCTCACGGAAGGCCGGCTTGAGCTTGGACAGGACCTCGATCGTGGTGCCGGGTCGGGGACCATCGTCCTTGTCGACGACGGTCTCCGGGACCTCGATCGGGTTGCCCTCCTTGTCGACGTCCTCGTGCGCCGCGACCGTCACCGGCACGATCTCGGCGTCGAAGTGGCCCGAGTCGCGGGCCTCGACGGCTCGGTTCTGAGAGATCACCGCCCACTCGTCCTGCTGCTCGCGCGTCACGTGGCAGCGGTCGGCGACGTTCTCGGCAGTCAGGCCCATCGGGATGTAGACGTCGTACAGCGAACCGTCCGAGCCATTCAGCTTCGGGTGCTTGGTCTCCTCCATCATCCCGGCACCGAGCCCCGCGCGCGAGACCGCCTCAACCCCGCAGGCCACGTACTGGTCGCCCTCGCCCACCTTGATCGCGTGGAAGGCCATCCTGATCGTCTGCAGCGATGACGCGCAGAAACGGTTGACCGTGCAGGCCGGGACGTGGTGATCGATCCCGGCGAGCAGCGAGGCGTTGCGTCCGACGTTGTAGCCCTGCTCGCCGATCGACGACGCGGCGCCCATCATCACGTCACCGGTCTGGGCGAAGTCGACCTCGGGATTACGCTCGATCAGCGCCCGCAGCGGGATCGCCGCGAGGTCGTCTGCGCGCACGGTCTTGAGCGAGCCTTTCAGCGCGCGCCCAATCGGCGTGCGGATTGCGTCGACGATCACTGCTTCTGGCATGTCTCTGAGCTCCTCTGGGGCTGGTTCGGACGCGGGATGCTAGGGAAGCAGCGTCCCCGGGACCCCCGCCCCCATCAGAGCCCCAGCCCGCGAACGCCCTTCTCGTCCCAGCCAAGGTGGTGGGCGAGCTCGTGGCGGAGCGTGCGGGTGACCTGGGCCTTGAGCAGGTCGGGATCGTGGCCGAAGTCGCGCAGCAGCGTATCGCGGAAGATCACGATCCGGTCGTGGAAGTAGTCGTTGGCGACGGTGTCGCCCTGGTACAGGCCGTAGGCGCGCTGGCGGCGGCCGCCGTCGGAGATGACGATGGCTACGTGCTCGAGCGCGCGATGGAACTCGAGCGGCAGCTCGTCGATCGCCGATCGGACCAGCGCCTGGAAGTCGGCCTCGTTGCGGAGATCGAACAACCCCTCGTCAACCTCGTCAGCGCCGCCCGCGTAGTCCTCGGTGTCGCCCCAGGACTCGCTCGCGGCGAGCCGCTCGGTCCGCTGGACGAGCGCTTCGAACTCCTCCTCGGATTCTGGGTCGCGCCAGCCGGCGAGGCGGATCATCACGAGCACGACCGCGCCGCCGATGATCACCGCGCCGGCGCCGAACACGGCCATGGCCTCGAGCAGGCGCAACGGGAAGTAGTCGCTGAACCCTGCGATCAGGCTGGCGGCTCCGAGGCCGAGGATCAGCGCGGCGACGGCGGACAGAAGGATCCGGCGCAGAGTCGGGGGTGAGCCAGCCACGATCTACCTCATCGTACGCGCGATCACGAGGCGCTGGATCTCGTTGGTGCCCTCGTAGATCTGGGTGATCTTGGCGTCGCGCAGCATCCGCTCGACCGGATACTCCTTTACGTATCCGTAGCCGCCGAGAACCTGCACGGCCTCGACCGTGATCGCCATCGCGACGTCCGAGCAGAACAGCTTGGCCATCGCCGAGTACTTGCCCATGTCGGCGTCGCCGCGGTCGATCTTGGTGCACGCCTGGTACAGCAGCTCGCGTCCGGCGGCGCACTTGGTCTCCATGTCGGCGAGCTTGAACTGGATCGCCTGGAAGGAATTGATCGGCTGGCCGAATTGCTTGCGCTCACGGGCGTAGGCGGCGGCGTAGTCGGTTGCTCCCTGGGCGATCCCGAGGGCCTGCGCGGCGACTCCCAGCCGCGAGCGATCGAGCGTCGCCATCGCGACCTTGAAGCCGTGGCCGGGTTCGCCGATCAGATTTCCGGCCGGGACTCGGACACCGTCGAAGATCGGTTGGCCGGTCGGCGAGCCACGGATCCCAAGCTTGTGCTCGAGCTTGCCAACGCTGAAGCCGGGGCGGTCGGCCTCGACCACGAACGCGGTGATCCCCCGCGAGTGTCCAGCGCCCGGCTCGGTGACCGCGAACACGACGTAGAAGTCGGCGATTCCGAGGTTCGTGATCCAGTTCTTGGTGCCGTCGATCACCCACTCGTCGCCGTCCTTCACGGCGCGGGTGATCATCCCACCAGGATCGGAGCCCGCTTCGGGCTCGGACAGGGCGAAGGCCGGGCTCCACTCGCCGGTCGCGCAGCGCGGCAGGAACCGCTGCTTGAGCTCCTCAGACCCGAACAGCTGAATCGGCAGCGTCCCCAGCTCCTGGACCATCAGGATCAGTGCGGTCGAGGCGCACGCCTTGGCGATCTCCTCGACCGCCATGTTGAGCATCAGCGTGCCGGTCCCGGTGCCGCCGTACTCGGGCTCGAATGGCAGCCCGAGGATGTCCTGCTCGGCCAGCAGCTTGCGTAGGTCGTGGGGGTACTCGGCGTGCTCGTCGATCTCCGCCGCCCGTGGCGCGATCCGCTCGGTCGCGATCTGACGGATCGTGTCGCGAAAGTCGAGATGCTCCTGGGGGATCGTGTACAGATCGGCGGTTGCGGACATGTCCCTTACGAATCGTACGCGACACGTACCGTTAGCTGCCGGCGAGCGCCGATCAGCCGCCGGCGGTCTCCCGGATCTCGCGCAGCGCCGAGCTCAGCCCGGCGGCCGCGACCGGCAGCGGTGGATCGAGATCGCGGTCGGCGAGCACCCCGAAGCACACCTGCCCGTCGTAGCTGAGGATGCCGACGCTCAGTCCCTGGTTGGCGGGATTGAGCGGCACCACCGGGTAGATCTCGCGCAGGCGGACTCCGCTCAGATAGAACGGTTGCTGCGGCCCGGGAATGTTGGAGACGACGAGGTTGAATGCGCGCACCGATCCCATCGCGCGTGCGAGCATCCCCGACACCAGCGGCGGCGCCCATCCGGCCGCGCCGACCATCAGCGCGCCGGCTCTGACGGCGGCGGACTCCTTCAAGGCGCGTGTCTGCTCGGCGATCGCGGCGACGCGAGCAAGCAGGTCGGCGCGCTCGACGGGCAGATCGACGAACACGGTCGAGATCCGGTTGCCGAGCTCGCCCTTCTCGCCGGGGTCGCGGACGCTGACCGGGACCAGCGCGACCGGTCGCCTGTCGCCGGTCGCCGGCTCGCCGGCCGCCTCCAGATAGGTCCTCAGCATCCCCGCGACGGCGGCCAGGATCACGTCGTTGACAGTACCGCCGGCCTTGCGCGCGAGTTGCTTGACGGTCGCGAGCGGCAGGTGCGCGAGCGCATAGCGGCGGTTGCGCGAGATCGGTCGGTTGAGCGGCGTCATCGGCGCCTGCGGACGCGTGCGCGCTAGCTCGAGCGCGACCTCGGTCGCGCGGAGCATGTCGGCGGCCGCCCGGCGGGGGTCGGTCTCGAGCGCTCGCAGCATGCCGTCGACCATCAGCCGCTGCGCCCGCGCGAGCGGGCGGCTCGCGAGGCGCGCGAGGTGCCGCGTGAGGTCGTAGCGCTCCGGCGACCATTCCTGCTCGGGTTGCGGGATCTCGAGCGGCTCCGGGGTTGGGTCGAGTACCACCGCCGCCATTCCGATCGCAGCGACGCCGTCGACCAGCGCGTGGTGAACCTTCATCAGCAGTCCGGTTCGAGCGCCCGACAGGCCCTCGATCAGCGTGGCCTCCCACAGCGGTCGCGAGCGGTCCAGCCGATGCGAGAACTCGCGGCCGACGAGTGCTCCGAGCTCGGCGTCGGCTCCGGGCTCGGCGAGGCCCGCCTGGCGGATGTGCCAGTCGAGGTCGAAGCTCGTGTCGTCGGTCCAGATCGGGTTGGCGAGCCCGAACGGCGCCTCCTCGAGGCGCTCGCGAAGCCGCGGCACGAGGTGGATCCGCTCGCCGATCCGGTGCGCGACGATCGCCCGCGTCAGCGGCGGAGAGGAGTCGAACACGAGCAGGCCGCCGACGGCCATGTTCACTACGGCGTGCTCGGCGGCCAGCGATGAGCGGTCGGCCGGCGACAGCTCTTGGCTCATCGCGGGGGCATTCGCAACGCCCCGTCGAGCCGGATCACCTCGCCGTTGAGGATCTCATTCTCGACGATGTGAGCCGCCAGCGCGGCGAACTCCTCGGGCTTGCCGAGCCGGGGCGGGAACGGGATCGCACGGCCGAGCGCGTCACGCGTCTCCTGCGGCAGCGCGGCCAGCAGCGGTGTATCGAAGGTGCCGGGGGCGATCGTGCAGACGCGGATCCCGGCGCTCGCGAGATCACGTGCCGCCGGCAGCGTCATCCCGACGATCGCGCCCTTCGACGCCGAGTAGGCGATCTGGCCGATCTGGCCGTCGAACGCCGCGATCGAGGCGGTGTTGACGCAGACTCCGCGCTCGCCGGAGGCGGTCGGCTCGTTGGCGATCATCGCCGCGGCCGCGAGCCTCATCACGTTGAAGGTTCCGATCAGATTGACTCCGATCACGGCCTCGAACGGCTCCAGCGCGTGCGGGCCGCGCCTGCCGGCGACCTTCTCCGCCCATCCGATCCCTGCACAGCAGACGCTGATCCGCAGTCCGCCCGCAAGCTCGGCAGCTCTGCTGACCGCAACCTGGACGGCGTCCGGATCGGTCACGTCGGCGCGGACGAAATCGGCGCCGAGCTCGCTCGCGAGGGCGGCGCCACGGTCGTCGTTGAGGTCGCAGATGACAACGCTCGCTCCCGCCGCGGCCAGCCGCCGAGCAGTGGCCTCGCCCAGTCCCGATGCGCCGCCGGCCACCAGCGCCGCGCTGCCGTCGATGATCATGGCCGGAACCCTACTTTGCAGCGAGCCAGGGCCGGCTCAGGCGCGCCGCGCGAGCGACAGCGCGAACAGCTCGTCCGGGTCGGTGAACCATCGCTCGAGCTCGAGTCCGGCCGCCTCGAAGTCGGCTTCGAGGCGGGTGCGGGTGAACTTGGCGCTGATCTCCGTGCGGAGCTCCTCGCCGGCGGCGAACTCGACCCTGAGGTCGAGGTCGGCGATCAGCACGGTGCACGGACGGGTGGCGCGCAGCCGCATCTCGATCCACTCATGGCGGCGGTCGAAGAACGCGATGTGCTCGAACGCCTCCGGCGCGAAATCGGCGTCGAGCTCGCGATTGATCACGTGCAGCACGTTGCGGTTGAACTCCGCCGTGATCCCGTCCGGGTCGTCGTAGGCGGCCTCGATCAGCGATGGGTCCTTGACCAGGTCGGTCCCGAGCAGGAGGTGGTCCTCGGGACCGAGCAGCGCGGCGATCTTGCGCAGCAGGCCGCGACGGGTGCCCGGCGGGAAGTTTCCGATCGTGCCACCGAGCAACGCGACGATCCGCGGCGCGCCGCCGCCGCCGGGGACGCGATCGAGGTGGCGCTCGAAGTCGCCGATCACGCCGTGGACGGTGAGCCCGTCGTGCTGGTCGACCAGCTGGCGGGCCGCCTCCTCGACGACGGCCTGCGAGACGTCGAGCGGGACGTAGCGCTGCAGCGTACCGGCGTGCTGCATCGCCTCGAGCAGGATCCGGGCCTTGTCGGCCGCGCCCGACCCGAGCTCGACCAGCTCGCCGGCGTGAGTGGTTCTGACGATCTCCTGCGCGCTGTCCTGGAGGATCTGCTTTTCGGTGCGTGTCGGGTAGTACTCGGGCAGTTCGCAGATCCGCTCGAACAGCTCCGAGCCGCGCGAGTCGTAGAAGTGCTTCGGGGGCAGCTCCTTGAACGGTCGCGTCAGCCCGTCGAGCACGTCGTTGGCCAGCGAGCGTTCGTCGTGCTCTGAGAGCCAAGACTCGATCCGGATCTCCTTCGTGTCGAGCAGCGATTTCACAGGTCCCTCGCGAGCCGGAAACCCGAGAAGATCTGACGCCGTTCGGGGAAGTCCCAGTTGCGGAAGGTCGGGCTGGCGACGCGCGCTCTGGTCGCCCACGAGCCGCCGCGCAGGACCTTGTAGTCGTCTCCGAAGAAGACCTCCGAGTACTCCTTGTAGGGGTGTGCGACGAAGCCCGGGTAGCCGCGAAACGGGCTCGCGGTCCACTCCCAGGTGTCGCCGATCATGCCGAGCACCCCGTACGGAGAGCCACCGGCGGGATAGGCGCCGGCGGGGGCGGGGGCGCAGAGAAGATGGTCCACGTTGGCGTGGACGCCGGGGACCGGCGAATCGTTCCCCCACGGATACCGGCGGGCGATAGAGGACTCCTGGTCCCAGGTCGCTGCCTTTTCCCACTCGACCTCAGCCGGGAGGCGGCCGCCTTGTGAACGGGCGAAGGCGTCGGCCTCGAACCAGGAGACGTGAACGACGGGGCGGTCTGGTGCGAGCGGCTCGAGTTTTCCCAGCCGCCACTGCGCGGTGCCGTCCGCCGTCCAACCGCCGGGTCGCGTGATGTCGTACTCCTCCTTCCACGCCCAGCCCTCGTCGGACCACCACTCGCGCCGCTCATAGCCACCGCCCTCGGCGAAGGTCAGGAAGGTCGCGTTGGTGACCGGCGTTCGGCCGATCAGGTAGCCGCGGACATCGGTGCAGTGACGGGGGCGCTCGTTGTCGTAGGCGAACCCCTCCGGCCCCGCGCCGATCGTGCACTCGCCGGCCGGGATCTCGATCATCTCGAGCCCGGTCGATTCCGCGCCGGCCGCCGGCATCGGTGGCCCGCCGGCCGGCGGGCGGTAATCGCGCAACCGTGCCAGCTCCAGGGTCTGGAGCATCGTCTCGTCGTGCTGGTGCTCGTGGCGGAGCACCATCTCGAGCACGAAGCCGTCGCCGACGCCCTGCTCCTCGATCACATCGACTACATGCTCACGAACGGCGCGTAGGTAGTCGCGCGCCTCGGCGGGACGCAGGAACGGAAGGTCGCCACGCCCGGCGCGGGGTGTCTCGAACGCGTCGTAGACGGCGGCCATGTCCTCCTGAAGCATCGGCCTGCCGCCGTAGCGGTGGACGATCCACAGGTCCTCGAACGCCGCGATGTGGCCGAGGTCCCACACCAGCGGGCTCATCAGAGTCGAGTGGACCCGCTCGAGATCGTCGTCGGAGACCGACTCGACCAGCGCCAGCGTGCGCCGTCGGGCTTCGTGCAGAGCCTGGACGGCATCCTGCGCGGTCGACAAGGGGGCGGCGGCGATCGAGCTGCCCATCACGGAGATTGTCGCATCGCGTAGCGGAGGTATAGCGAGCCGTTGCGCTCGAGCAGCCATTCGATCTTGAGCGGGGCCGGCTCGGGCAGCTCGGTGCTGGTCGCGATCGTCGGTCCGAGGCCACCTCCGACGAGTTGCGGGGCCAGCGTCAGGAACAGCTCGTCGACGACGCCCTCCGACAGCATCGAGCCGAACAGCGTCGGGCCTCCCTCGCACAGCAGCGACCCCACGCCGAACACCGTTCGCAGCTGGCGCAGGACGGTCGTCAGCGTCAGTTCGCCGGGGTCGAGCAGCACCAGCTCGACCTGCGCCCGGCACCCCTGGGTCTCGATCTCGACCCCGGAGAACACCACGATCCGCGCCTCGGGCTCCGCGAACAGGGCGATGTTGGTCGGGATCTCGCCGCTGCGGGTGACGATGCACGCGAGCGGCTCGGGCGTTCGGCCGCTGTCGATTCGGCGCTGGCGGCGCTCGGGCTTTCCGAGGATCCGGCCGTAGTCCTCGGTGCGAAGCGTTCCGGTCCCGACGAGGACCGCGTCGACCTGCTCGCGGAGGCCGTGGAACATCGCGCGGTCACCGTCGTCGCCAAGCGCGCCCGAGCGGCCCTGGACGGTCGCGCGGCCATCGGCGCTGGCGATGAAGTTCACCATCGTGTACGGGCGATCCGTGTGCGCGCACTCCGACGGGTTCAGCGATCCGAGCAGGTCGCCAACCTCGACTGTCCCCTGATCTGGTAGCAGCTGTCGGAACTGCACTGCCCACGAACCTAGCATCCCGGGCTCGCCGAGCCAGCACATGCGCTGTGGGGCGCGAGGCTCGACCGCGACGCACGGAAACGGTTAGGCTGCGCGGCGATGGACTTCAAGGCGCTTGACAGGGGGGAGCTGATCGCGACCGCCGGGGGCGTCCTGCTCGGGCTCTCGCTGTTTCTCGCCTGGTATTCGCTCGGCAACAGGTATACGGTGCTGAACTCGTGCAAGGGCCCCAACTCGAGCTGTACCGGTTGGAATGCGCTCACGGTCCTGCGCTTCCTGCTGCTGCTGGCGGCCCTCGCTCCGGCGATCCTCGCCTACATCATCATCCGGGGCCACGCGCTGTCATGGCCGCGCGGCGAGCTGACCGCCGTGACCGCGCTGACAGCACTCACGTTCATCATCTTCCGGGGAATCATCGACAAGCCGGGAACGCCTCCAGGTGAGATCTCGATCTCGATCGGCTGGTGGGTGGCGATGCTCGGCGGCCTGATGATCCTCGCCGGCTCGATCTGGCGCTCGCAGGAGAGCGCCGCGCGGCGCAAGCCCCCGGGGGTCCTGTGAGCAGCGCGGATCGGTCGGTGCGGCCGGATCGCAATCTCGCGCTCGAGCTCGTGCGCGTGACCGAGGCTGCCGCCCTCGCGGCGGCCCGGATGGTCGGTCGCGGAGACAAGGAGGGCGCCGACCAGGCGGCCGTCGACGCGATGCGCAATGTGCTCGACTCGGTCGCGATGGACGGCGTCGTCGTGATCGGCGAGGGCGAGAAGGACGAAGCGCCGATGCTCTACAACGGCGAGCAGATCGGCGATGGCAGCCCTCCGCAGGTCGACATCGCCGTCGACCCACTCGAGGGAACGCGGCTGACGGCGCTCGGGATGCCGAGCGCGCTGGCGGTGATCGCGCTCGCCGAGCGCGGCTCGATGTTCGACCCGGGACCGTGCGTCTACATGGAGAAGATCGCCGGCGGGCCAGAGGTCGCCGACCTCCTCGACCTCGACCGGCCGCTTCCCGAGACGCTGGCGCTGGTGGCCGAGCGCAAGGGCACCGACATCCGCGACGTGATGGTGGTGATGCTCGACCGCGAGCGCCATTACGACGCGATGCGCGAGGTCCGCGAGGCCGGAGCGCGGGTGCGGCTGATCCTCGACGGCGACGTCTCGGCGTCGATGCTGGCCGTCAGCGACAACTCTCCGGTCGACCTGCTGTGGGGGATCGGGGGCACGCCAGAGGGCGTGATCTCGGCGGCGGCGATCAAATGCATCGGGGGACAGTTGCTCGGGCGGCTGTGGCCGCGCAACGACGACGAGCGGCGGGCGGCGATCGAGGCCGGGTACGACCTCGGCAGGATCCTGTCCTGCGACGAGCTGATCGCCGGTGAGGACGTGTTCTTCTCGGCCACCGGTGTGACCGACGGCGACGTGCTCCAGGGCGTGCGCTACCAGGGCGGCCGCGGCGCGAGCACCGAGTCGCTGGTGATGCGGTCGCGGTCGGGCACGGTCCGGCGGGTGTCCGCCCGTCACGACCGCGACAAGCTCCGCGCGCTGACCGGCGTTCGCTACGGCTGACGCGCCGCGGGCTCGGCCGGCGTGCCGTCGCCCGACGGCGCCGGCTGCTGGGCCGCGAGCCGGCCGACCTTCGACTCGGCCAGCTCGAGCGTTGCGAGCGAGCGCAGGAACGCGTGCGTCACGAGCACGTGGATCGCGGACTGAGTCGCCTCGTAGACGGGGGTACTGAACCCGGCGGCGATCGCCGGATAGAAGTTCGAGACCTCAACCTCGATCAGGAGCGTCACGCGGCCATCCTGTGGCGGGCTGCTCCCGCGCCGGACGTCGAGTTCGAGATAGCCGCAGCCCCGGCCGGCCTTGGCGACCAGCAGGCCGTCGCGGATCCGCCAGCGCACGTGGCCGTGATCTCGCTCGAGCAGGTACTCGGGAGCCTCGAAGCGAAGCAGCGTCAGCGGTCGCGCGAGCAGCACCACCGAGCGCTCGTTATCCCCGTATACGACTCTGATCAGCCCGAGCGTCACGCGGGTCAGGAACCGCCAGTAGGTACGGGCGAGGTTCTCGAGATTGGTCGGGTTCCAGAGCCGCTCGAGATCGGCGACGGCGACCGTCAGCTCGGCCGACTGGGCCGACCGCACGGCGCCGTCGCGCGCGATCACGGTCGACTGCCCCGGCGTCACGATCATCGCACGGGCCGGGAGCCGCCGCCGCCGCCGGGCGCGCATGCTCACGAGTGCGGCGATCGCCGCGACGATTGCTATCAGCGCCTGTGCCACATCGGCAATTCTGACCGCTTATCGCCGGTCAGTGCACCAGTGGCTCGAGCGCGACGCGAGTACCGGCCTCGAGCAGGCCCTCGCCGGCCGGAATCATCGCGAGCGCGTCAGCGCCGATCAACGAGGTGACGATGTGCGACCCCTGCGGCCCGTTCGGAAATGCGACCGCCGCGTCGTGGTCGCGCTCGAGCCTGACGCGGACGGCCTGCTCGCGTCGGCGGTTGCGAACGACCGGCTCGCCGAGGACCGCCTCGCGCTCGAGCCGCCGCGTCGTCAGCGCTCCCTGCATCGCTGCCAGGGCGCCGCTCGCGAACAGGGTGAAGGTGACGACGGCCGAGACGGGATTGCCAGGCAGCCCGAACACGAGCGTCCGGCCGCGTGTCCCGAACCACGTCGGCTTGCCCGGCTGAAGCGCGACACCCCAGAAGATCTCCTGCACGCCGAGGCTCGCGAGCGCCGGCTTGACGTGGTCGTGGGGACCGACCGAGACGCCTCCCGAGACGAGCACCATGTCGGCGCGCTGCAGCGCCGCCGACAGTGCGGCCTCGGTCAGCTCGCGGTCGTCGCGCAGCCGCAGCGCCGGCGCGGCGTCGGCGCCGCAGCGGCTCGCCAGCGAGGTCAGCATCGGTCCGTTGGAGTTGTGGATCTCGCCGGGGCCCAGCGGTTCGCCCGGGGCGCGCAGCTCATCGCCGGTGCAGAGCACGCTGACCCGGGGCCGGCGTGATGACGTTCAGCTCGGCGGCACCTGCCGCGACGGCCGCGCCCAGCTCGACGCCGTTCAGAACCGCACCCGCGGCGAGGATCAGATCGTCCCTGTGCATGTCCTCGCCGGCCGCGCGGATGTTCTCGCCGGCGACGACGTCCGTCAGCGTCTCGATCTGCTCGCCGTTGGTGCGCGTGTCCTCCTGGCGGATGACCGCGCCGGCGCCGCGGGGAACGGCGGCTCCGGTCGAGATCCGCATCGCCTGACCCGGCTCGACGGTGTCGGCGCTGGGGGTACCGGCGCGGGACTCGCCCTCGACGCGCAGGCGGCGGCCGGCGGGACCTGGCTGCAAGGCATAGCCGTCCATTGCCGAGCACGCGAACGGCGGGACCTCGCTGGCGGCGCGAACGTCCTGCGCGAGCACGCGGCCGAGCGCGCCGTCGACCAAGACCGGCTCGGAGGGGAGGCGTGGCGTCGCGTCGCGCACCAGCGCACGCGCCTCATCTACGGAGATCAGAGCGTCGGTCACGATGACATTGTCGCCATCTCGCCGCCGCGGCGACTGAGCCGCGTGATAAAAGACTCGGCCATGCATCACGGGGTTCCACGTCGGCGCCGCGCGCGACCGGTCGCCGACGCCCCGGTCGACGCGCTGCTGACGCGTGCCGAGGATCTCGCCAAGGGGTGGTTGCTGGCGATGCTCGAGCAATCGCCGCTCGCGGCGGCTCCGTCGATCCTCGCCGCCGACATCGCCCGCGACGGGCCGCGGATATGCGATGCCGTCGTCCGGGCGCTGTCCGATGACGGCGATCTGCGCCGGATCGAGCCGGGAGGGGCGCTCGAGCCGCTCGTCTCACGCGTCTCGGATCTCGCCGGCGCGACGGACCCGGAGGCCGCTGCTGGCGCCGTCGACGCGCTCCAGGGCGTGATCTGGAGCGCGCTGCGCGCCGAGCTCCCCGGCCCCGACGCCGATCAGATCGTCGAGCTCGCCGAGCGCCTGGGCCTGGTATGCGAGTTCGTCCGGGCGGCGGCGCTGCGACGCGCCGTGGGCGAGACCGCGACGGAGCGCCGACCGGCTTCTGATCCCGAGCGCCGGCCGGGCGCCGAGCGCCCACCGGCTCCCGATCCCGAGCACCCGCCGTGCCCCCGATCAGCCCGCGGCGCAGGTGCGAGCGGGTCGTCTCGGCGCGCTGTCGGTCGCGCAGGCGCCGCCGGCGGCTGCTCAGAGCGCGGCGCCCGCGCTGTGGGTCGGCGCGGTCGAGGATGAGATCGCGGCAGCGCGGCGGTCGGGCTCGACCGTGTCATTGCTGCTGGCCGAGCTCGACGACGCCGACCGCGTGCTCGCGGTCGAGCATCCACAGGACGCGGGCGCCACCTTCAGCCGCTTCGCCCAGGCGGTTCGCAGTGCTGTGCGCCGCCACGACATCCTCGTGTGCGAGACCGACGCCCGCGCATGGATCATCGCGACCGATACCGGTCGCCCTGGGGCGCAGGCGCTCGCCACGCGGATCGCTCACGCGGTCCGCGGCGGTGAGTGGTGGCGGGGCGCTCCGATGGGCGTCAGCGTCGGCGTGGCCGTGCTCGGCGAGGACGGCCACGAGGCGGCGAGCCTGATCGACGCGGCCGAGCAGGCCCGGTTCGCCGCCGCGGCCTCGGGTCTGGCAGTGGTGCCGCGAGACGATTCGCCCGCCGGCGAGCCGCCACCGGGCGGTCAGCCACCGGTCGCCGGCTGACCGCCTCGACGCCCGGCCGGCCGCAAGTAGACTCGCGGCCGTGCCGAACATCTACCGGCCCGATTTCGACCACGACGAGCGACCCGCGGGCTTCCGCGCCCGCCGCGCGAGGATCGGCTGGGAGCTCGCGACCGAGCGAATCGGGTGCAGCCTGTGGGAGGTGCCGCCCGGCGAGGCCGCGTATCCCTACCACTACCACTTCTCCGACGAGGAGCTCGTGTTCGTGATCAAGGGCCGCCCGACGCTGCGCACGCCGGAGCGGAGCAGGCAGCTCGAGCAAGGCGACGTGCTCCACTTCCAGCTCGGCGAGAAGGGCGCGCACCAACTGATCAACGCCAGCTCCGAGCCCGTCACGTTCATCGCCGTCAGCAGCCACGGCCGTCCCGACATCGTCGTCTACCCGGACTCGAACAAGCTCGGCGTCGGACTCAGGCTCCCAGGGGGCGACGGCGCGATGCGCAAGTTCTTCCACCTCGAGCAGGAAGTCGACTACTGGGACCGCGAGGACGGCGGCGGCTGAGCGGGCGCGGCGGCGGCTGAGCGGGCGCGGCGGCGGAGAAGGGGGGCGGCGTTACTTCTTGCGCAGCGAGACGGCGCCGATCGTCGCGAGGCCGGGGAAGTTCAGCGCCTTCGACGTCGCCTCGGTCAGATCCCAGTCCGCGTGGTTCGCGTACGGGCCGCGGTCGATCACCGGAACCGTGATCGTCTTGCCGCCGTAGTAGATCGCGACCTTCGTCCCACACGGCAGCGTGCGGTTGGCGACGCCGAGCGTGTTGCGGTGGAGCGTCTCGCCGCAGGCCGTCGTCGAGCCCCAGGACCCGGGGCCGTAGTAGGTCGCGATCGCGGGGCGGTAGACGGTGATCGTCAGCGATGGCGAGGCGGACGCGGCATGGGAGCTCTGGCTTCGCTCGATCACGGCGCGGATCGAGAAGCGGCCGATGTGGTCGACCGGCCAGGTGGCCGAGAAGCCACCGTGCGGCGCCGCCGTCCCGTGGGCGGTCGGCGCCCACTGCCACCCAGTCTCGTGTCCCCGCCGCTCGATCTCGATCGTGTCCCCGGCCGCCGAGCTGCCGGCGTTGCCCGTGAAGCGAAGATGGTCGCGGAGCATCACCGACTCGTGGGTGGTCACCCGGATGCCGTTGCCGTTGGCGGTGACCTTGCCGTTGCCGGGCTCGACCGAGCCGCTCGGACCGGTCGAGCCGCCGCCGTTGCCCGATCCACCCAGGCCGGCGCCGCCGGACGCGGCCCAGACCAGCGCTGGAGCGACCATCGTTCCGATCACTGCAAGCGTTGTGGCGGCATAGGCACTGGCGCGACGACTCACGATCAAGCCTGGTCCTCTCGATCTTCACTTGGTGCCTACGGGGTGAGCTGACGGGCTCGCGCCTTGTGAGCGCTACGGTCCAAAGCGGGACCGATTCGCCCCTGCGATCCGGGGGGATCGCAAGTGGTTCCCCCGCCGATCGCCCGCGGACGGACGATCGCTCGGCATGGAAGTCGCGGAAGTATACGAAACTCTGCCGCCGCCGTACGCACCCCCGGCGGCGGTCGCCCGGGCGGGCACGGTTACGGTCGCGGAAGCCGCGAGATCGTGCGCCGAAGCGCTCGAGCGCTGACCGACAACCCGATCTCGGTCAGCTCCGCGGCGGCCTGGACCGCGGTACGCAAGAGGTCGGGCCGGGGCGGTGGCGGCGGCTTGGCCGAGCGTCGCGCAGCCGGAGTTCCCGCCGGCTGGGCGGGCTGGCGCAGCGGCTGCTTGCGTGACGGCGACGCCCGCCGGCTCCCGGTCTTGGCACGGCGAGTAGCGGCGATCTCCCGCGGCTTGGCTTGCGCCTTGGCCTCGGCCTTGGCGGCCTTCGGCGGGGATGCTTGCGTGGTGGCCTTCGGCGGGGATGGTTGCGTGGCGGCCTTCGGCGGGGGTGGTTGCGACGGAGCCGCGGGCGGCGTGCTCGGCGCGGCGCCGGACGGGGGCCGCGCCGCGCGCTTGTCGCTGCGCCGGTGCGGGCGCGTGCGCGGGAGCGCCCCGAGGACCTCCGAAGGTCGTTCGTCAGCCATCGCGCACATGATCGCACGACTGCGTGCGGTGTCCTCAAGCGGCCCGCCGGGTACTCCGATAAGGCCGTAAGCCCCGAAACCGGAGAGGCACGACTCACCGGAGGCACGCAGCTTTTGAAGTTTTTCGCAGCGCAACTTGAAACGGCTTGGACCGTTCTACGTAGTAGTCAAGGAACGAGATGTCGCGGAGGCGGCAGGCGGCGGACAGCGGAGCCGATCTCTCGGGTGCGGATCGGCCTGGTTCGCCTTTGACTTCAAAAAAGTTAGTGCCTATAGTCCAAAATCGTATGTTTGAGTAGCGGGCGTGCGCCCTCGGTGGCTGCGCCCGCGCTCTATCCTCAGTGCTGATCGGCATGCCCGAGATCGGTACACACGAAGGAAACGGAACCAGATGTCAGTAGCGGAACTGCAGGAACTCGAAGAGATCAAGGGCCTTGTCACGCGAGGACAGCAGCTAGGTGTCCTGACGTTCGCCGAAATCGCCGGCGCCGTGTCCGAGCTAGATCTCGACGAGGCCGACGTCGAGGAGTTGCACGGGTTCCTGGAGCGAGCCGAGATCGAGCTCGTCGAGGAACTGGATCCAGCGCTCGCCGCCACGGAGGTCGAGCGGGCGCCGGACAAGCGCGGTCGGCGCAAGCCGAAGACGGCGCTTGATCTGAAGCCGGACATGACGACCGATTCCCTTCAGCTGTTCTTGAAGGACATCGGCAAGGTCCGGCTGCTGACGGCCCAGGAAGAGGTCGATCTCGCCAAGCGGATCGAGCGTGGTGACCTGGACGCCAAGCAGAAGATGGTCGAGTCCAACCTCCGGCTCGTGGTCTCGATCGCCAAGAACTACCGCAACCAGGGGTTGCCCTTCCTCGATCTGATTCAGGAGGGGACGTTGGGACTCGTCCGCGCGGCCGAGAAGTTCGACTACCGCAAGGGCTTCAAGTTCTCGACCTATGCGACGTGGTGGATCCGCCAGGCGATCGCGCGTGCGCTCGCCGACAAGGCGCGAACGATCCGGATCCCGGTGCATGTCGTCGAGAAGCTCAACAAGATCGGTCGCGCCGAGCGCAAGCTGGTGACCGAGCTGGGCCGCGAGCCGACCGCCGAGGAGATTGCCGAGGTGACCGGGATCGAGCCCGAGGAGGTCGAGTCGATTAAGCGCTCGGCCCAGGCCCCGGTGTCGCTCGAGAAGCCGGTCGGCGACGAGGAGGAGTCCGAGTTCGGGCAGTTCATCGCCGACGAGCGGGCCGAATCGCCGTACGAGCGGGCTGCCGAGATCCTGACCAAGGAGGCACTCCGCGAGGCGCTCGAGAACCTCAGCTACCGCGAGCGCCGGGTCCTCGAGCTGCGCTACGGTCTCGGCGGCGAGCATCCCCGCACCCTCGACGAGGTGGGGCGTACGTTCAACGTCACGCGCGAGCGGATCCGCCAGATCGAGAATCAGTCGCTGAAGAAGCTCCAGTCGCTGGCTGAGGCCCAGAAGCTGCGCGACGTCGCCTGAATCTGAGTCGCCAGGGAGGGCCACCGGCCCTCCCTGGCCGACCTCAGTCCATCGCCCGCTTGCGGGCCTCAAGCCAGTCCCGCGAGGGGCCGATGCTCCTCCAGGATGTTCGATTTGCAGGATGGGCTTCGCTACGTCGTACGCCGGGAGGGATCCGACCTTCACCTGAAGGTCGGATCGCGACCAATCGTCCGTATCCACGGGCAGCTTCAGGCGGTCGAGCAATACGAGCCGATCCAGGGCGCCGACACCGAGCGTGTGCTGCACGAGATGCTCTTCGATCCGGAGAAGCTGGGCGAGTTCGAGAGCGACCACGAGGTCGATTTCGCTTATGCCGTCGAGGGGCTGGCGCGGTTCCGCGTCAACGCCTTCCAGCAGCGCGGCGCGATCTCGATCGTCGCCCGCGTGATCCCCTTCTCGGTACGGACGATCGGGGAGCTCGGCCTGCCGCCGGTGATGAGCGAGCTCGCCGACGAGGAGCGTGGCTTGATTCTCCTGACCGGGACGACAGGCTCGGGCAAGTCGACGACGCTGGCGGCGATGATCGACCAGATCAACGAGACAAAATCACGGCACATCGTCACGATCGAAGACCCGATCGAGTACCTGCACACCGACCGCACCTCGATCATCAACCAGCGCGAGGTCGGAATGGACACGGAGTCGTTCAAGCGAGCGATGCGGCGCGTGCTGCGCCAGGACCCCGATGTGATCCTGATCGGCGAGATGCGAGACGAGGAGACGGTCCGCTCGGCTCTATCGGCTGCCGAGACCGGCCACCTGGTGCTGTCTACGGTCCACACGATCGACGCGCCGGAAACGGTCAACCGGATCATCGACTTCTTCCCGCTGCACGAGCAGAGCCAGGCGCGAGCGATGCTCGCGGGCACGCTCAAGGGAGTGGTCTCCCAGCGCCTGGTCCCGACGCCGGACCGCGATGGCCGGGTCGCGGTGTGCGAGATCCTGCGGATGACCGGCCGCGTGCGCGACATGGTCATGGACCCCGAGCAGACCGGCCGTCTGCGCGAGGTGATCGCGGAGGGGGAGTACTACGGAATGCAGACATTCGATCAGGCGCTGCTTCGCCACTACCAGGCGGGCAAGGTCTCGATGGAGGACGCGCTGCGAGTCGCATCGAGCCCACACGACTTCAAGCTGCTGGTCGCCGCCGAGGGCAGGACCGCAACGTCGATGGAGGACATCGCCGACGCGGGCCGGATCACCGCCGGCCCAGTGACGCTGAAGCGAGCCCCGAGACCGGGGGGGTCCCCGCCCAGCGGACCCTCGCAGAACCCGGCGCCCGCCTCGCCCGTCGGAGCATCGAGCCCGCCGCCCGTGCTGCCGCCCGCCGCGTAGAGCGGCCCTCAGCGCCGATGCCCCGGTCTTGCATAGATCGGCAACGCCCCAGCGCCTTGCTTCAGTTCGTGAAGCATTGCGCTAAACTGGGGATTCTGATGGCCTCCAAAACCACGTGCCCGGTCTGCCGGACGGCGGACATTGTCTGCGGCAAGTGGACTCTGCTCGTGATCCGCGACCTCGCCGACGGCCGTTCGCGGTTCTGTGAGCTCGAGCGCTCGCTCCAGGGGATCAGCCCGCGCACGCTGTCGCTGCGCTTGCGCGCGCTCGAGGAAGAGGGGATCGTCGAGCGTCAGACGTTTCCCGAGGTGCCGCCACGGGTCGAGTACGCGCTCACGACAAAGGGGCGGGCGCTCGTGCCGCTGATCGAGGACATGCGCGCCTACGGGCGCCAATGGCTCGAGTGCGACCCGGACGCGAGCTCCGAGAGCGTCGCCGAGCGAGCGATCGTCGCCGTCTGAGCGCCGCCGTCGCGCCGAGGGCACGCGACACTGCAAGCCGCCGATCGCCGTGAAGGATCGCCTGACGGGATCGCGAATCGGCCCATGTGCGCAACAGCGCCCTCCACGAACTGCTCGAGTCATTCACCGCTGAGGCGAGCTCCGAGCTGGCGGCCGAGACCGCCGGCGGTGCCGAGATCCCGTTCGAGCTGGTCGAGTCCGAGGGCCGCCCGAGCGGACGCGTGCCGCTGTATTGCTACCGCCCGCTGACCGGATCGTTCATCCGCGAGCATCTCGGGCTGCTGACGGCACTCGCCAGCTACGCGCCGGCGGCCCGAGCACTGGCCGAGTTCGACGGCCTCGACGCCTACCTGCGGGCGCGCGGCGAGACGAGGATCCCCGATCGCTCGCGCGAGCGTGCCGATGCCGTACTGCGCTCGTTCCTGAGCGGTGTGTTCGCCGAGCGCAGCGAGTTCGGCTTCGATGCGACCCGATTCGAGCCGGCATACGCCGAGCTCGAGAACTCGCTGTATGACGGGCGCTGCGTCAGCACCGTGATCGCCCCGCTGCTCGGGATCGGCCTCGGGCCTGATGCCGGCGAGATCCCGCTCGGCGACGGGCTGTCGCTGGTCCGCGGCGAGACGCTCCCGGATGCGCCCGATGAGGCGGTTTGGGGGGATGGCGAGGAGCCCAACGTGCTGGCCGTGCTGAGTGTCACCCAGGAACGTGCCGGGCCGCCGCCGGTGTCGGCGGCGCGATCACGCTTCCGGCGGATCCTGACGGCCCTGCGCCTGTTCGAGCGCGGCGGCTACGCGCTCGGACCGGTCGCGTGGACCCGTACCGACACCGGCACGTGGCGGACGGTCGCGATCGGAGGCAGCGGCCGGCGGCGGTTCGTGACGCTGATCTCGGCCGACCAAGAGGACGAGCTGCGCGCCTTCCACAATCTCGTCACCAGGCGCCTGCCCGGCGGCGGCGAGGTCTCGTGGGCGCTGTCGCGGTTCGAGATGGGCTGCGAGCGGCTGGCTCCGTTCGAGGCGCTGACCGACTACCTGCTCGCGCTCCGGGCGCTGCTCGAGCCCGAGGGGCCCAACAGCGGCCGTCTCGCCGGGCGGCTGGCGGTGATCTGCGCACGACCCGAGCAGCGGGCGCAGCTCGCGGAGCGCACCGCCCACGCGATCTCGCTCGAGCGCGCCGTGATCGCGGGCCTGGCGCCGGCCGAGCCGGGCGTCGACTCGCTGGTCGAGGAGCTTGCCGGCCACCTCCGCGCGCTGCTGCGCGACATCCTCTGTGGTCATCTCGACACCGATGTGCGCTCGGTCGCCGACGAGCTGCTGAGCGAGGCGGCGGCTGCCGCGGCGTGAGATGGACCCACATCGGGCTCGATTGGCGCTAGGCTGACTACAGGCCGCTCCCCACTCGGTCCCGTCAGGGGCCGGGAGTGTTCTGCCGCCAGGCGCAACACGTAAGTCCTGGGGCTCTCAAGTAGTCAGGGGGAGCGCGACCGCAGACCGCGAGCGGGCTAAGGCCCGCTCGTTCTGCGTCGAGGCGGACGGTCGCAGGCGCCCGACACGCAGGCCCTGACATGAAGCCCCCGACACGCAGGCCCCCTGACATGCAGGCACCACGACACGCAGGCACGCGACACGCAGGCGGGACAATGTCGTGATGGAAGTCGAGCATTTCGACGTGCTGATTGTCGGCGCGGGCCTGTCGGGAATCGGCGCGGCCTGTCACCTGCGGCGCAACTGCCCCGGCAAGTCGTTCGCGATCCTCGAGGCGCGGGGCGAGATCGGCGGTACCTGGGATCTGTTCCGCTACCCCGGCATCCGCTCGGATTCCGACATGTACACGCTCGGCTACTCGTTCCGCCCCTGGAGCAAGGGCCAGGCGATCGCCGATGGCCCGTCGATCCTCGACTACATCCGGGAGACCGCCGCCGAGTACGAGGTGACGGACGCGATCCGCTTCGATCACCACGTGATCTCGGCGGGGTGGAGCAGCGGCGAGGGGCAGTGGACCGTGGAGGCCCGCGACCACGCGGGCGAGCTCGTCGAGCTCAGCTGCGGCTTTCTGTTCATGTGCAGCGGCTACTACAGCTACGAGGGGGCTACACCCCTGTGTTCGCGGGCAGCGAGCGGTTCGGTGGCCGGATCGTCCATCCCCAGCAGTGGACCGAGGACATCGACTACGAAGGCAAGCGCGTGGTCGTGATCGGGAGCGGTGCGACCGCGGTCACGCTGGTTCCCGCGCTCGCACGGCGTGCCGCGCACGTGACGATGCTTCAGCGCTCGCCGAGCTACGTGATCTCGCTGCCGTCCCGCGACCCGATCGCCGAGCTCGCGCGCCGGTGGCTTCCGAGCCGCCTGTCCTACCTCGTCGTGCGCTGGAAGAACGTGCTGTTGACGATGCTCAGCTTCCAGCTCGCGCGCCGCCGCCCGGAGCTGATGAAGACCATGATCCGCCGCGGCGTCGAGCGCCAGCTGCCGCCCGGCTACGACGTCGACACGCACTTCAGTCCCCAATACAACCCCTGGGACCAGCGCCTCTGCCTGGTGCCGAACGGGGACCTGTTCGCCGCGATCGGCGACGGCTCCGCATCGATCGTGACTGGACAGATCGAGACATTCACCGAGCGCGGGATCGAGCTCGCCGATGGGCCCCGGCTCGAGGCGGACCTGATCGTCACCGCGACCGGGCTGCATCTGATCCCGCTCGGCGGGCTCGAGCTCAGCGTCGACGGGCGTCCCGTCGATATCTCGCAGACGATCGGTTACAAGGGCATGATGCTGTGCGGCGTGCCGAACCTGGCGGTTGCGTTCGGCTACACGAACGCCTCGTGGACGCTCAAATGCGACCTCACGTGCGAGTACGTGTGCCGCCTGCTGGCCCACATGGATGCCCGCGGCGAGGCCTGGTGCGTCCCGCGCGAGCCTGATGAATCGGTCCGCCGCGAGCCGTTCGTCGACTTCAACTCGGGCTACATCGCGCGCGCGATCGACAGGTTCCCCAAGCAGGGATCCCGGACTCCCTGGCGTCTGCACCAGAACTACGCGCGCGACATCGTCGCGCTGCGGTTCGGGGCGCTCGAGGACGGGACGCTCGAGTTCGTCTCCGAGCGCGACGCGGCATCGGCGCGCCCGCTCGCCGCTTAGGAGGCTGTCTCAAAACCGGATGCGGCCGGCGAGCGTCGAGCGGTGCCGGCGCGACTATGCTGGAGCCGTGCCGGCGCCGGCCAGGAGCCCGAACATCCACCCGGACTGCATCAACGTCCCCAAACGCGGCGAGGACGGCTTCGAGGAGCTGTGCCACCTCGTGACCGAGGAGGACCCCGACACCGCGCTGTGCGGCCGCGACGTCACCGATTACCCGTGGAACCCGCCGTGGCCGCGCTGTGAGGCGTGTCTGGCTGTCGCTCGCGGTGCTCTGAACTGAGCTCGCGCTCGGGTGAGCCGCGGATCAGGCTGAACAGGACCGCCAGCGCCAGCAGACCGACGCAACCGGTGAACGCCAGCCCTGCGTCGCGGAGTCCGATCGCCTCGGTCGCGAGGCCGACGCCGATGATCGGAACCGACAGCGCGAGGTAGGCGACCAGGAAATAGGTCGAGTTCAGCTCGCCCCGCTGCCCCGCCGGAGCGCGCTCGTTGATCGCGGAGAGCCCGGCTCGGAAGCTGAGCCCGGAGCCGAGTCCGGCGATCACCGCGCCGAGCAGCAGCAGCGCGATCGAGTCGGCCGCGAGGCCGCCGGCAATCGAGGCGCTGCCGGCGATCAGCGCAGAGCAGCCGGCGCGCAGCGCGCCGACAGCGGTGAAGCGCGGCACCGCCAGCTGCCCGACCGCCGAGGAAGCGAACAGCAGAAACACGACGGCCCCGGACAGGGCGTGGTTGGGCAGGCCGAGCAGCTTGGCCAGGAACGCCGGCGCCACCGCGGTGAACAGCCCCATCGTCGCGAACGCGGCGAACGCCGCCGTCGAGGCTCGCACGAACGTGCTGCGAACCTCGGGCGGGACACCGAGGTTGATCAGGGGCGTCTTCGCCTTGCGCTTGCTCGTGACCGTCTCTGGCATCAGCCAGATCGCTGCCGCCGCCGGCACGAGCAGCGCCAGGTCGACCGCGTACGGGGCGCGTAACGGATCCGGCGCGAGCTCGGCAAGCACTCCCGACAGCAGCGGGCCGAGGCCGAGCCCGCCAAGGTTGACAGCGGTGGCGATCAGCGTCGCGCGCCCGCGTTCCGATGGGGCCGCGAGGTCGAGCAGCGTCGCCGTCGCTGTGCCCGTGAACAGGCCGGCCGACACCCCCGACAGGATCCGGCCGAGCAGCAGCGCCGGCAACCCCTCCGCGAGCAGGAACACGATCGAGCTGGCGGCTGCCACCGCCAGTCCCGGTGCGAGCACGCGGCGGCGGCCCCATTGGTCCGAGCGGGGACCGACGAGCAACAGCGCGGCGATCACGCCGATCCCGTAGGCGGCGTAGACGACCGTCGCGGTCAGCGCCGAGAAGTGGATCTTCTGCTCATAGAGCGGGTACAGCGGCGTCGGCAGCGTCGTCCCGATCATCGTGACCGCGAACGCATAGGCGACGCCGGCGGTCGCGAGCGGCTTGCTGATCCGAATCGGTGCCATCACGGACGAGTATCGCCCCTACGGCGGAAGCGTCAAACAAGAGTGCTCGGAGCGTCCGGACCATCCGGAGTGTCCGGAGCGGTCGGCGAACCCGTAACGTCCGGCGCGGTCGGCGCGGTCGGAGCGGTCGGCGCGGTCGGAGCGGTCGGCGTGTGGGCGAGCTCGAGCCGGGGCACGCCGTCGCGGGCCGCGTGGAAGGCCGGCACGATCTCGCTCGTCACGACGCCGGCGTCGCGGGTCAGCTCATCGATGATCGGCCACCACCGCTGCACGCCCGCGGGCGTGTCGACCGCGACCACGTGCACGGGGACGTTGCGGCGCAGCGACAGGACCCGGTCCGAGAACATGCCACGCTCGCCGTAGAAGCCCTGGACTCCGCGCAGCGTCGTGGCGCCGGGGGCGCCGGCCTCTCGCAGACGGCGTACCAGCTCGCGGTACAGCGGGTGGCCGCCTGCCTGCGCCTGCTCCTCGGTGTGCACCATGATCTTCTGCCAGATCGCTAGCCCCGAGGGATCGCGCGCTGGGACTCCCGTCGGCGGTGCCAGTGCAGTGCCGTTGAACCTGCAGACATGGACCCGTTCGACCGTTACGACCGGCTCGGCGATCAGCCTCGCGAGCGTCGGCAGCGTGCTCGTCAGCGCGCCGGCGCGGCCGATCGCCAGCAGCATCAGCGGGACGCCGGCGTTGCGCGCAAAGAAGCGGGCGCGCTGGCGTTCGCCGTGAAGCGTCCCGTCGACGCCCAGCAGCACCGAGGCGCCGATCGCGCCGCCGGCCTGCAGCGCTTTCACGGCGGCGACGTATCCGGACGTTCCGCCGGCTCTGATCGAGCGTCCGCCGTAAACGGTCAGCTTGATCGTGTCGTCGTCCCAGCGCGCGAGATCGAGCTGTTGCAGGTCGTCGCCGGCGACCACCTGAGCCCGCTCGAGGCTGATCAACCCCCCGGTTGCGGTCTGCAGGACATCGTCGATCGCGGGCTCGATCCGCGCGGCTGCGTCGACGGCGATCGAGACGGCGGGAAGGCTCTCGGACTGGCTCAGCAGACGGTCGCTATGGATTCCGTGCCGCTGCCCGAACCCGAGCGCGCCTCGCAGCAGCACGCTGGTTCGCATCCGGTGGCGCTCGTACAGGTCGAACAGCGCGTCTGCCAGGAATCGCTCGGCCGCGCGCTCGCGTTCCTCGAAGTAGATCGTCAGCTTGATCCCCGGCTCGTTCACAGCGCACCCCCGAGCGTGCGGCCGATCGCGACCGCGGCGATCCCGGCCGCGAGGCTCACGAGGATGTTCTGCCATGCGAGTACGAGCTCGCCGTCCTGGGCCGGGCGATGGGTCTCGAGCATCCAGGTCGAGAAGGTCGTGTACGAACCGAGCGTCGCGGTGCCGAGCAGCACCATCAGCTCGTGCGAGGCGCCGACCCCGTCGAGCAATCCGAGCAGGAAGCAGCCGCCGAGGTTGACCGACAGCGTTCCGAGCGGGAAGTCGAAGAAGCGGCGTGACTGCACGACCGAGTCGACCGAGAAGCGCGCGATCGCGCCGAGCCCCCCGCCGAGCAGAACGAGCAGCGCCGTGATCACCAGCTCAGCCTCGCGCGGCGGACGAGCGCGGTGCCGAGCGCGAGGCCGGCGAAGCCCGCGGCGATGCTGCCGACTGCATAGCCGGCGGCCAGCGCCTCCTCGCCGCGATCGAGCAGCCGCAACAGCTCGAGCTGGAAGGTCGAGAAAGTCGTGAGCGCGCCGCACACGCCGGTTCCCAGGAGCGGCCGGCGGTAGGCCGAGATCGGGAGACGTTCCTGCAGGCGCGTCACCAGGTAGCCGAGCAGGAAGCAGCCCGCGACGTTGATCAGGAATGTCGTCCACGGCCAGCTGCCGGGGTGGGTGGGGGCGAGCTGGACGAGGCCAGTGCGCGCTGCCGAGCCGACGGCGCCGCCGACGAAGATCGCGCCAAGCTCGCGGTGATCTCGATTGAACAAGTAACGCTCCTACATGCGAGTGCCGCCCGTAGGAGCCTTCGGCCGTGAGGCGGTCGGCCGGAACGGCCGCGGCGAACTCGATCGCCGCATCAGCACGACGGCGGGGATCATAGCCACCGACCTGCTCGGCTTATCCCGTGTGCCTGGTACGCTCCCGTATCAGGCGGAGGAGGGGTGTTGGAGGCGCTTGAATGGATTCACCGTGCTTCGCCGGTCGCGGGAGCATGAGATTGATGAGGCAATGACTGCCGGCACCTGTAACAGCTGCATAGAGGAACGACCGCCGCCGCTACGAATCTCCTGTGGCCCGGCTCGGGACGGATGTTCGAGGTGAAGGAGAAGGCCGTGCCGGAACTCGCCCCCATGCAGGTCGTGCACTGGTACCGCCGGTTGGCCGCGGCGCTGCTGCGCCGCGACTCGTCGCCGGCCGCGTCCGAGCGCCACTTCAGCGCGCTGATCGAGGCCGCCCCGGACGCGATCGTGATCGTCGACCGCAACGGCCACGTCAGGCTGTTCAACGGCCAGGCCGAGCGGCTGTTCGGATGGGAGCGAGCCGAGGTGATCGGCGCGCCGGTCGGGGTGCTGATCCCAATCGCCGCGCGCCGCCGCCATCGCGAGCACCTGCAGCGATACCTTTCCGATCCACGGACGCGACCGATGGGGAGCGGCCTCGAGCTGCGTGGCCGGCGCAAGGACGGCGGCGAGTTCCCGGTCGAGATCAGCCTTGGGCTGCTCCATACCGAGGACGGTCTGCTGGTCTGCACCGTGATCCGCGACGTAACCGGCCGCAAGCGCGCCGAGGCAGCGCTGCGCGAGGCCGAGGAGCGATTCCGGACGGCGTTCGAAGAGGCTCCGGTTGGAATGGCGCTGGTCAGCCTCGAAGGTCGCCTGATCGAGGTCAATCGTGCCTTGTGCGAGATCACCGGCCGCCGGCGCGAAGAACTCGAGGCAACAACCCTCGCCGCGATCTCGCATCCGGACGAGGTCGACTACGACGCCGAGGAGCTCGCACGCCTGATCAGCGGCCGCGCCTCCCGCTACCGCGCCGAGCGTCGCTACATGCACGCGGCGGGCCATCCGGTCCCGGTCGATCTCAGTGTCGCGGTGATCCGGGACGGCAACGGCGCCGCCAGCCATCTCCTGGCTCAAGTCCACGACATCACCGAGCGCAAGCGGTACGAGGGCCAGCTCCAGTACCTCGCCGACCACGACGCGCTGACCGGCATGTTCAACCGCCGGCGATTCGAGCAGGAGCTCGAGCGCGAGCTCGCCCACGCAGCCCGCTACGAGACGCGATGCGCGGTGCTGGCGATCGACCTCGACCATTTCAAGTACGTCAACGACACGCTCGGTCACGCCGTCGGCGATGAGCTGATCCTGCGTGCCGGCGCGATCTTCCGCAGCCGGTTGCGTGTCACCGACACGATCGCGCGGCTGGGCGGGGACGAGTTCGCGGTGATCCTCTCCCGGATCGACGCGGCCGAGGCCGCGACCGTCGCCGAGGGGCTGCTCGGCGCGTTGCGCGAGCAGGGCAGACTGGCGGCGGCCGCCGGCCATCCGCGCCGTGTCACGGCGAGCATCGGCGTGGCGCTGCTCGGGAGCCGGCCGATCACGGCGGGCGAACTGCTGGTCGAGGCCGACATCGCGATGTACGACGCCAAGGAGGCCGGACGCGATCGCGTCGAGGTGTACCGATCCGACGAGGATCGCCAGGGACAGATGCACGCTCGCCTGACCTGGGCCGACCGGATCCGCGATGCGCTCGAGACGGATCGCTTCGTTCTGCACGCGCAGCCGATCCTGTCGCTGCACGGCGACCGCGTACCCCGCCACGAGCTGCTGATCCGGATGCGCGGGGAGGGCGAGGAGCTGGTCCCGCCCAGCGCCTTCCTGTACGTGGGCGAACGCTTCGACCTGATCCAGGCGATCGATCGCTGGGTGCTGCGCCAGGCGATCGAGCTGATGGCGGACCACAAGCGCGCCGGCTGCGACGTCCACCTCGAGGTGAACGTGTCGGCCAAGTCGGTCACCGACCACGGCCTCGGCGAGTTCGTCGCCGACGAGCTTCACAACGCCGGGATCGATGGCCGGGGCCTGTGCGTCGAGGTGACTGAGACGGCGGCGATCGTCAACGTCGACCGTGCTCGGCGGTTCGCGCACCGACTCGCCGAGCTCGGCTGCGAGTTCGCGCTCGATGACTTCGGTGCCGGGTTCGCCTCGTTCTACTACCTCAAGCACCTTGTGTTCGACTATGTGAAGATCGACGGCGAGTTCATTCGCAACGTGGCGGAGAGCCGGGTCAACCAACTGGTCGTGCAATCGGTCGTCGACATCGCCCGCGGCATGGGCAAGCGCACCGTCGCGGAGTTCGTCGGCGACGACGAGTCGCTGGCCCTGGTCCGTAGCTACGGGGTCGACTTCGCGCAGGGCTTCTACATCGCCAGGCCGCAGCCGGTCGATTCGCTGGACCTAACCCAGGCTCCCGCGATGCCGGCGGCGTGAGAACGTTGTTCCACGTCGAGCTGAGACAGTTCCCGGGCGTCGGCCGTGCCTTCAACCTGACCGCCGAGGAGCTCTCGCGCCGGTTCGTCGGGCCGTGGATCGCAGGAGAGGTGATCGAGCTCGACGATCGCCGCTACGCGCCCGAGCGCGCCCGGCTGACGGTCTACGAGGGTCCTGAGCTGCGGCCCGAGGAAATCGGGATGGGGAGGGGGTGGGCGAATGTCACACGCTCCGGGAGCGACGTGACCGAGCGCGTTCTCGAGTCGGGCCGCGATCCGTCTCTGCAGCAGCTCGAGCAGGAGCTGCTCGAGCGCGTGCCACTGACCCCTCCCGAGGTCGTCGCGCTGGCCAACGAGCGCTGGCCCGGCCGGCGGGCGAGCGAACGGCTGGGGCTCGCCGAGCTCGCCGTCTGGGAGTTGTTGCACCAGCAGCGCGTGGGGATCACCCGCGCCGGTCAGGCGGTGCAGCGCGAGGATTGGGAGCAGATCGTCCTCTCGTGGGAGACCTGGAGCGGCGAGCGAGGCTCGGGCCTGCTGCTCGTGAGCCTCTGAATACGGCGCTAGCTGTCCTGCCCACGGAGGTTGTGAACGCGGCTGATGGGTGGCCGGTTCGCGATTCCTGAGTGGGGTCTGGTGTGGTTGTAGTGCTTGAGCCAGTGTGGCAGCGCGTGGTCGCGGTGGTGGCTTGAGCGGTAGGTCATGCCGTAGGCCCATTCGCGGGCCATGGTCTGGTGGAAGCGCTCGACCTTGCCGTTGGTCTGCGGCCGATAGGCCTGGGTACGGAGATGTTTGATGCCGTGATCGACGAGCAGTTCGCGCAGTGACGTGTTGTGCGTGTAGCTCCAGGCGTTGTCGGTCATCAACCGCTTGGTCTGGATGCCGTGGGCTTCGAACCACGCGATCGCGCGGGCGACGAACGCGGTGACGGTGGCGGCTTTTTCATCGTCGAGCAGCTCGACGTACGCCAGCCGCGAGTGGTCGTCGACGATCGCGTGAGCGAAGTCGTAGCCGACTCGGGTGCCATCGGCCATCCAATTGCGGCTGCGTTGCGAGCGATCGCCTGTAGCGCGATGTCCGGGCCGCTCGAACCGTGCGTAGCGGGCGGTATCCATGTGCAGCAGATCACCGGGGCACGGCCACTCATACCGGCGGACAGCGTCACGTGGCTGGCGCGGTCGACGTGAGAGCCCGTGACGCCAGAGCACCTTCCAGACCGTTGAGTGCGGATGGCCGGTCACTCCAGCAACCAGCCTTGGGCCCCAGCCCGTCCGGTCTCGGGCCTCGCAGATCCGCTGCTGAGCGCCAGCGTCCATCAGGCGCGGGCTTCGATGCGGACGGCTCGAGCGATCCAGCAACCACACCCCCGACGCGAGCTCCTGGGCCGTAGCGTCCAACCGCCGATGCCACCATCGGTGCGCGGTCGCCGGCGACACGCAGAAGGCGGCCGCGGCCGCCCTCTGCGTCATCCCGTCCGCGATCGACTGAGTCAGCGCGAGCCGCCCCGCCGGTCCGAGCTTGGCATTACCGTGCACGATCATCCGGGCCCTCCTTTGAGCCGTGAGTCCTTGAGCAGACCCACAGCCTCAGGAGAGGCCCGGACGTATCTCAGACGTTCACAACGTCTATAGGCAGGTCAGCTAGGCCACGACCTCGGCGATCATCCGCTCACGGTCGGCGGCCGACGCGAACAGGAAGCGGTGGACTCGCAGCAAGCCGGCGATGTCGTGGACATCGTCATCGAGGTGAGGGACCAGCACCGGCGCGGCGCCGCCGAGCTCGCTCGCAAGCCGCGCGATGTTGTCGGCATCGCGGCGTGCCAGCACGTGGTAGTCGTCGAAGTTCTGCGCGACCCGCGCGGCGAGCTCGGCGCCGAGCTGGCGCTTGAGCGCCGCGGCGACGTCCTCGGGCTCGCTCGAGCCGAGCAGGTCGTGGTGGACGCGATTGACGATCACGCCCGCGAACGGCAGCCCCGACTCCTCCAGCGTCTGCCGGAACCAGATCGCCTCCTCGATCGGCTCGGTCTGGGCCGAGGTCACGAGCACGAACGCTGTCGTCTGCGCTTGCAGCAGCTCCTGCACCTGCTTGGCGCGAGCGCTGAAGTCCTCGGTCATGTCCCCGAGCAGCGCGAAGAACGCCGACAGGTCGCTCAGCAGGTCAACGCCGGTGACGCGACGCAGCGCCGACAGGAACGGTGAGGCGCCACGGCCGAGGACCCGCATCCCGATCCCGGTCGGGCGCATGAACGCCTTCAGCGCCCGGCCCTCGAGGAACGAGGTCAGCCGGCCGGGGGCGTCAAGGAAGTCGAGCGCGTTGCGCGACGGCGGCGTGTCGAGCACGAGCAGATCGAAGTCGCCCTCGTTGGCGAGGTCGTACAGCTTCGCGACGGCGGTGAACTCCTGCGAGCCGGAGACCGCGGTCGAGAGCTCGGTGTAGACCCTGTTCGCCTTGATCTCGGCCGCGCGCTCCGGGTCGGGCGCGATCCGCTCGATCAGCTCGTCGAAGGTCCGCTTGGGATCGAGCATCATCGCCCACAGCTCACCCTCGATCGGCAGTCCCTGGCGTGAGAACCTGCTCGCGGGGACCAGCCGCGGCTCGTTGTGGAGCTCGTCTAGGCCGAGAGCGTTGGCCAGGCGTCGAGCCGGATCGATCGTGACGACGCCGACCTTCGCCCCGCGTGCCGCCATCCCAAGCGCGATCGCAGCCGAGGTCGTCGTCTTGCCAACGCCCCCGGAGCCGCCACACACGCACACGCGCTTGCCGGATAGCAGCTCGGCGACGCTCACAACTCCTCCTGCAGCGCGTCGGCCAGTCGCTCGAGCTGCTCGGGCCCGAGTTGCTCGCAAAACACGTAGGGGAGCTCGATCAGCGGAATCCCGAGGTCCTGCTCGAGCCGCTCCTGCTGCTCGTGCTGGATCCCGGCACGGTGGTGTTCGGACAGGGCCGCCGCCAGCGCGCTCCGGCCGAGCGGGGATTTCGTCTCGGTCAGCGCGTTCGCGAGCTGCGCCGCCTCGCGATCGTCGAAGCGCGCCGGATAGCGCTCGTTGACGATTGCGACGGCGAGCTCCAAGCCGTCCTCGGCCAGCGACTCGTTCAGAAGCATCGTCTCGTTGACGGGCATCTCCTCGGGCGTGCAGACGGCGACAATCGCCGTGAACGCCGGGTCCGCGATCGTCGTCGAGATCTTGCGCCCCTGCCGTGCGATCGGCCCGACGCGCGCGATCTCGGCAAACGTGCTCGGCGTGCGCAGAATGCCAACCCCATGGCCGGTCGCGGGTGCGTCGACGATCACCAGGTCGTAAGGCGCGGCCTTGGTCTGGCGCTCGAGCTGGGCGAGCTCCCAGACCTTGCCGATGCTCAGCAGCTCGCGCATCCCCGGCGTCGCCATCGCGAACGCCTGGAAGATCCGCGTCGAGCCGAGCGCGTGGCCGAGCGGCCCCGTCTTGATCCGCAGGTACTCGTCCATCGCGTGTTGGGGGTCGATCGAGATCGTGAACAGCCCCGGAGCCAGCTCGACCTCGCGGAACTGCTCCCCGGGGCGGTCGAACGTTCGCTGAACGCGCTCCTGGCTGGCGAGCTCGGCGACGATCGTGCGCAGCCCCCGGCGACTGGCCAGCAGCCCCAGCGCGGTCGCGACCGTCGACTTGCCGACGCCGCCCTTGCCGGTGACGAAGATGAGTCGATGTTCGAGCAGCCCGGGCACGGAGGCGCAGAATACGGAAGGGGCGGAGGACCCCCGGCGTGAAGGAATCGCCCCCGCGCCTGCGAATACAGGGCGCGTATGAGTTCCCCGACGCATCGGAGAGATCTCCAGTGACCGCCACCTCGAAGGTGATCGCGTTCGCCAACCAGAAGGGCGGCGTCGCCAAGACCACGACTACGCTGAACCTCGCCGTGGCCTTTGCCGAGGAGGGCCATCGCGTGCTGTGCTGCGACATGGATCCGCAGGGGAACCTGACGATGTCGCAGGGCATCGATCCGGACACGCTCGAGAAGTCGATGTACGACGTGCTCGTCCACCACATCTCGATTCGCGAGGTGATCCGCAAGCGCGAGGTCGACGTCGCGTGTGCCTCGATCGACCTCGCCGGAGCCGAGATCGCGATGTCGACGATGATCGGCCGGGAGCGCTCGCTGGAGAAGGCGCTCAAGGAGGTTGAGGACGACTACGACTTCGTCTTCATCGACACACCGCCGAGCCTCGGGCTGCTGACGATCAACGCGCTGACGGCGGCGGACAAAGTGATCGTCCCCGTCCAATGCGAGTATTTGTCAATGCGCGGCCTGATTCAGTTGCAGAACACGCTGGCGATGATTCGCGAGAACCTAAACCCGGACGTGGACATCGAGGGCATCCTGCCGACCCTGGTCGACTCCCGCACGCTGCACGCCAAAGAGGCGATTGAGCTGCTGGAGGAGAACTTCGGCGACCGCGTATTCGCATCACGAATCCGCAAAACGGTGCGTTTTGCCGAGGCACCCGTAAAAGGCATGTCCGTCCTGAAGTACGATCCGGACGGCTTGGCCGCACACGCCTATAGGCAGCTCGCGAAGGAGGTCCTCTCAAATGCCCACCGGTAAGCGCGCGAGCATGCGCGAGGGGCCGCTGGCCGCCCTGTTCCGCAAGACCGCCGAGGACACCGGCGCGAAGCCGGCCGCCGAGGAGGCCGCCGCGAAGCCGGCCCGCGGGGAGACCGTCCCGAAGCCGGCCCGCGAGGAGACCGTCGCGAAGCCGGTCGCCGAGGGGACCGTCGCGAAGCGGCCGGCGCAGACCGAGCCGGACCGTGAGCCCGCTCGTCGCAGCCTGCCGCATCCTGCCCTGAACGTGCCCGAGCCGGAGCCCGAGCCCGAGCCGCATCACGTTCCGACCCCGCAGGAGCGGCTGCGTCACGCATTCTCCGCCGATATCCCGGAGAACGTGCTCGAGCCGCCGCGCCAGCCCGTGCCCACCCACGACGTCTACGCCCGCCCGGAGCGAGAGTCGTTCTCGCCGACCTCGAGCGTCGGCCGCCCGGTGATCCGGGTCGTCGGCGTTGGTGGCGCCGGCGTCAACGCCGTCAACCGGATGGTCGAGGCTGAGATCGAGGGAATCGAGTTCCTGGCGATGAACACCGACCTGCAGTCGCTGCAACAGTCAGCCGCGCACGAGACGCTCCACATCGGCGACTCGCTCACGCGCGGACTCGGGTCAGGTTCGAACCCCGACCTCGGCCGCCAGGCCGCGCGCGAGGAGCACGACCAGATCAAGGCGCTCCTGCGCGGGTCCGACATGGTCTTCATCGCGGCCGGGGCCGGCGGCGGCACCGGTACGGGAGCCGCCCCGATCGTCGCCCAGATCGCACGCGAGCTCGGCGCGCTGACGGTCGGGATCGTGACCCGGCCGTTCCAGTTCGAGGGCACGCGCCGCCGGGATCAGGCGGAGAAGGGCATCGACGCGCTCGCGGCCGAGGTCGACACGATGATCGTCGTCCCCAACAACCGGTTGCTGTCGGTGCTCGATCGCAACGTCTCGATGGTCGAGGCCTTCCGCGTCGCCGACGACGTCCTGCGCCAGGGCGTACAGGGCGTCTCCGACCTCGTAACGCTGCCCGGCCTGATCAATCTCGACTTCGCCGACGTCCGCACGATCATGTCGGACGCGGGCAACGCGTTGCTCGGGATCGGAATGGGAACCGGCGACCGCCGCGCGATCGAGGCCGCCGAGCAGGCGGTCGCATCGCCGCTGCTCGAGACGAGCATGGAGGGCGCACGCTCGATTCTGCTGTCGATCACGGCCGGCCCCGACCTGTCGCTGTGGGAGGTGAACGAGGCCGCCAAGGCCGTCGCCGAGGCCGCCCACCCCGACGCCAACATCATCTTCGGCGCGATGGTCGACGAGAAGCTCGACGACCAGGTCTGGGTGACGGTCGTCGCGACCGGCTACGGCAACGGCCGCCCCCGGCGACGCGAGGATCAGCGGGACCGGACGGGCGAGCGCAACGGCCTCGATCCGCGCGCGCTGGACGAGTCGCGGCCGGCGTTCCGCGAGCCGCGTGGAGAGCCACGGATCAGCCGCGTGCGGCGGACCGAATCGCCGCTCGAGCTCGACGTACCCGAATTCATCCCGCGTAGATAGCACCCCTGGGCGTCATCGCAGCCGGGCACCCGGTCACCGCCCGGACCGGGGCGGACGTCCTGACCGCAGGTGGCAACGCCGTCGACGCGGCGCTCGGAGCGATGCTGGCCGCATGCGCGTGCGAGCCGCTGCTGACGGGCCTCGGCGCCGGCGGCTACATGCTGGTGGTCGCGCCCGGCGAGCAGCCGGTGCTGCTCGACTTCTTCGTCGAGGCCCCGGGACGCGGAGCGGGCCCTGCTCGCCGTGCCGAGCTCGTGCCGATCAGCGTTTCGTTCGGCGACGCGATCCAGATCTTCAACATCGGCGCCGCGTCCGTCGGCAGCTACGGGATGCCGGCCGGTCTCGCCGAGGCGTCGGCCCGGTTCGGCCGGATGCCGCTGTCCGAGCTCGTCGGCCCCGCGGTCGCGCTCGCGCGCGGCGGCGTCGAGCTCAACGCCGAGCAGGCCTACGTCGCCGAGATCCTCCAGGACATCGTGACCGCCACGCCCGAGTGCGCGGCGCTGTTCGCCCCCGAGGGCCGCCTGCTGAGAGCCGGGGACGTGATGCGCCAGCCCGAGCTCGGCGACGCGCTCGAGCGCCTCGGGTCCGACGGCGCCGCGCCGTTCTACACGGGCGACATCGCAGCGGCGATCGTCGACTGGACGACGAGCCGCGGCGGCATGCTCGGACGCGAGGATCTCGCTTGCTACCGGGTCGTCGATCGCGCTCCGGTGCGCGTCCGCTTCCGCGGCCGCGAGGTGCTGACCAACCCGCCTCCGTCGGCCGGCGGGATCCTGATCGCCCACGCGCTGGCGCTGCTCGACGCCGACGCCGGACCGCCCACCGTCGAGCGGCTGGTCGAGGTGATGGAGCGCACGCAGGCCGAGCGCACGCCCGAGTTCCTCGAGGGGCTCGACGACCCCGAGTTCGTGCAGGGCTACCTTCGACGACTAGGCTCGCTCGGATCGACCACCCACATCGCGGTGATCGACCACGACGGCTGGGCGTGCTCGGTGACGAGCTCGAGCGGCTCCTGCTCGGGCGAGGTCGTCCCTGGCACCGGAGTCCATCTCAACAACATGCTCGGCGAGCAGGACCTCAACCCGCTCGGATTCCACCAGCATCCACCGGGCCGCAGGATGCCGAGCATGATGGCCCCGACGGTCGTGCTACGCGACGGTCTCCCCGAGCTCGTCGTCGGGAGCGCCGGATCGAACCGGATCCGCTCGGCGATCCTGCAGACGATCGTCCGGGTGATCGACGAGGGACTGTCGGCCGGTGAGGCGGTCCGCGCCTCGCGCGTCCACTTCGAGGACGGCGTCGTCTACGCCGAGCCGGGGATCGACATTGGCCCACTCGAGCGGGCCGGGCGCGCGATCGGCCGCTTCCGCGAGCGCAACCTGTTCTTCGGCGGCGTGCAGGCGGCCGAGCGCAACCGTGCCGGCGAGTTCTCGGGCGGTGGCGACCCGCGTCGCGGTGGGGTCGGGATCGTGGTGCAATCAGAAGCGTGAAGTGGCTACTCGGCGGGCTCGTCGTGTGCTGGCTGGCGTGCGGCTGCGGCCTCAACGTCCAGTCACCTGACCTGTTCGTGCTGACTCGCACCGGTCAGGGCGCTTCGCTGACGCTGCTCGTCAACGACGGCGGCACGATTCGATGCAATCGGGGCAGCTCGCGCCAACTCGCGGATCCGTTGCTGATCCGCGCCAGGGCGCTTGTGTCCGACCTCGACAGCGATGCCCAGGCCGGTCTCCATATCCCGCGGGCGGCCGACAGCGTCGCGTTCTACCGGATCAGGCTCCAGGACGGGACGATCGCGTTCCCCGACACCGCCGCGGCAAAGCACAAGGAGCTCGCCGAGGCGGAGCTGTTCGCGGTCCAGGCCGCTCAGCAGGCGTGCGGGCTGAGCGGCTGAGCGGCTGAGCGGCTGAGCGGCGCGCTGACGCTGAGCGGCTGCGCGGCGCTGCTGCGCAGCGGCGCTGGCGAGCCTCTCGAGACGCGCTCCGGTCCGTGCCCGCCGGTGGCGAGCTTACCTCGCCGTTAGCCGTCCGGGTACCCTTCCGCGGCTCGTGCTCCTTACAGCATCTCAACAGCTGATCACCACCTTCCAGGCGATCGTGCTCGGCATCCTCCAGGGGGCGACCGAGCTGTTCCCGGTCTCGAGCCTCGGCCACACCGTGATCTTCCCCAACCTGTTCGGTTGGGACAACATCGTCGCCTGGCAGTCGCAGCCGGAGTCGCCATGGCTCGCGTTCGTCGTGATGCTCCACGTCGGCAGCGCCGTCGGCCTGCTGATCTACTTCTGGAAGGACTGGGTCGCGATCGTCAAAGCGTTCTTCTCGACGCTGCGCAAGCGCCGGATGGAGACGCCGACCGAGCGGCTCGCGTGGCTGATCATCGCCGCCACGATCCCGGTCGGGATCCTCGGCCTGCTGCTCGAGCACACGGTCCGGGTCGCGCTCGCGAAGCCGCTCGCTGCCTCCTTCTTCCTGATGGTCAACGGCATGATCCTGCTGGCGGGCGAGCGTTACCGGCGCCGCGCGGAGGTGCGTGAGCTGGCGATCCGCGAAGGCGCCAAGCCCGACGGGGCGCGCCGGCTCGACACGCTCGAGATCCGCGAGGCGGCGGTGATCGGCGTCGCGCAGACCTCGGCGCTGGTCGCCGGGATCAGCCGCGACGGCGTGTGCATGACCGTCGGCCTCGGGCGTGGGCTCGACCACAGCGACGCCGCTCGGTTCGCGTTCCTGCTCGCGACGCCGCCGATCCTGGCCGCCGGGCTGTTCAAGTTCGGCGATCTGACTGGTCCGCACGGCGCCGGCATCCGCGGCCCCGCGGTGATCGCAGCGATCTCGGCGGCGCTGACCGCGATCGTCACCGTCCACTACCTGACGCGGTACTTCAAGACCCGAACGCTGACCCCTTTCGCGATCTACTGCCTCGTGTTCGGGTTCGCGATGGTCATCTACAACGCGTAGGCCGGCCGCGGGCGGGGGCGCGTGATGGCGGCCGCGGGGCGGCGGCGCCCGTGATGAATCGCAATTCACCGCCACCCCTCGGAGGTAAATTGCGAAAGTTCGGCCGCCGCGCCCGCTCAGCACGCCGGCGCGCGCTCAGCCCGCGGCCGCCCGCCCCGGCGCGCTCAGCCGGCGCGGCCCCAGCCCGTGCGCGCTCCCAGCCCGCGCCCGTGCGCGCGGCTAGCTGAAGCGGACCTTGCCGTTGGACCGCGCCCGGGCCTGCGCGCGGTCGACGAAGTCAAGCCGCTTGAGCGCGGCTCGGAACAGCCGCGTGACGAGCCTCAGGCGTGCGTTCTCGGAGCGAAGGTCAAGCAGCCCCTGCTTGGCATCGAGCCCGAAGTCGACGGTCGCCGCCATCTCGTAGGCGCCCATCTCGCGCAGCTCATCGGGGTCCGGGTCATTGTCGGTCGCCCGCTTCACCAACTCCGCGTATTCGCCGTGAGCCTCGTCGAACAGCCGCGGGTCGAGCTCTTCATCGCTGTCTTGGATGAACTCGACGACGCCGGCCGGGTAGGCGAGGTGGCCCTGGCGCTCGACCACGCGGAACGGCCGGGTGCCACGGGTCAGCAGGTTCATGCGCCCGTCCGGCATCCGCTCGAGCACCCGCTCGATCGTGACCGCGCAGCCGATCTCGCGCAGCCCGTCATCCGACAGCCACACGATCCCGAACTCGCTCTCGTCCCGCAGGCACTCGCTCATCATCGTCTTGTAACGCTCCTCGAAGATGTGAAGCGGGATCAGCTCGCTCGGCAGCGCGACGATTCCGAGCGGGAACAGCGGAAACTCGTTCGACAGCCGGTCCGGCATCGCGTCTGAGTTTAGGAGCGGTGGGGCGCGGCGGGCGCCGGAGTCAGCGGTTCGGCTTGCGGGCGGTCAGCAGCAGGTTGTAGAAGATCGCCGGCGGCAGTACCGGCTCGAGCACCCGCTCGTCGAGCTGCTGGAGCAGCAGGTAGCCGCGGAACGCGTACTGGCGCCACAGCATCGGCACGTCATCCGGGGCGGCCGTGGCCTCGAGTGCGCGGTTGAACCATCCGAACCAGTTCGCGACGAGCTCCTCGCCGCGAACGCGAACGTTGGTGAACCCGGCCCGCCGGGCGTGGGTCGCGAGGTCGCCCGGCGCGAACGCATGGATGTCGACCCACCGCTCGAGTTCGTGGTCGTCCTGGCTGCGCCCGGCGCCGTCGTGTCGATCCTGCGCCGTCCCCGCCCCGATCGCGCGGCGCCAGACCGGAGCCAGAAAGCCCGCGCCGCGCTTGGGGACCAACGCGATCCGGTCACCGATCCGGGATGGCTCGCCGGCGAACGCGATCCGGCCGCCCGGCGCCAGCACCCGGTCGAACTCCGCGAACGCCTTGCGCAGATCGGGGAGGTGATGCAGGACCGCGTGACCGAGCACGAGATCGAAGCTCTGATCGGCGAACGGCAGCGACTCGGCGTCCGCGCGCGCGGTCCTGACGTCGAGGCCGAGGCGCCTGGCGTTGGAGCCGAGCGTGGTCACCATCCCCGGCGAGATGTCGGTGCAGGTGGCGTCACGGACGACGCCCGCCTGCAGCAGGTTGAGCGTGAAGTAGCCGGTTCCGGCGCCGATCTCGAGCGATCGTTGATAGCCGCGATCGAGCTCGGGGCCAATCAGCTTGCGGAGCTTGCCGATCACCTGGGATTGACCGACCTCGCCGAAGTCGATGCCCCACTTGGCGTCGTAGCTGGCTGCGGCGACGTCGTGGTAGCGAGTATTGACGTCGCGGATCTCATCCGCGCTTCTCAGTGCCTCCATGGCGGGCGTCACATTACCCTGTCGGCCGTGCCATTGAACGCCTACGTTCAGCAAGACCAGCCGCCCGGGGTGCCGCCGCTCGAGCTGACCGGCGAGCGGACGCTGCCCGACGTCCCCGCCGAGAACTACTGGTTTCGCCGCCACTTGGCGGTGTACGAGTGGATCGCCGAACGGATCGCCGGCCGGCGCGTGCTCGACATGGCCTGCGGCGAGGGGTACGGCTCCGATGTCCTCGCACGGCGGGCCTCCTCCGTCGTCGGGCTCGACGCCAACCCCGACGCCTACGAGCACGCGCGGCTCCGCTATACCCGTCCCGGGCTGACGTTCGAGCGGGGGCTGGTCGAGACGTTCGGGTCCGAGACGGAGTTCGACGCCGTCGTGTTCCTGCAGACGATCGAGCACGTCCACGACCCGGAGGCGGTGCTCGGCCATTTCAGGCGGATCATGCGGCCCGGCGGAACCGCCTACGTATCGACGCCGAACCTGCTGACGCTCGCGCCGCCCGGGGCGGAGAAGTCCTCGAACCCCTGGCATCTGAAGGAGTACAGGGCCTCCGAGTTCGAGTCGCTGTGTCGCTCGACATTCGATCGGGTCGAGCTGGTCGGGCTGTTCCACACCCGCAAGCTGCGCGCCCACGAGCTCGCGATCCGCTGCGGCTGGGACGCGATCCACCCCCGCCTACGGCTCACGAAGACGTTCTACAACCGCTTCACGCCGGCGATCTCGACGAGCGACTTCGCGCTGCGCGCGGGCAACCTGGACCGGGCATTGGACTTCGTGGCTGTGTGCGGATGAGCGCTCGCGGCGAGCTCGCGCTCGTCCTGCACACGCACATGCCATACGTCGAGGGGGGCGGAGCGTGGCCACCGCCCGACGCGGACGCGTTCGTTCGCAGCCCCTACGGGTTCGGGACCTGGCCGTTCGGCGAGGAATGGCTGTGGGAGGCGATCGCAACCTCCTACGTGCCGCTGCTCGACGTGCTCGGGCGGGCACCGCTGACGCTGTCGCTGACGCCGGTCCTGTGCGACCAGCTCGAGGCGCCGGGAGCGCACGAACGGTGCCTTCGGTTCCTCGATGAGATTCGGACCGAGTCGCATCGCCGCGACATCGCCGCGTTCGCGGGGCAGCAGCCGCTGGTCGACGAGCTCGAGCGCTCGGCGGCCGAATACGCGGCCGTGCGGACCCGGCTGGCCGAGTTGCCGGATGGGCTGCTCGGCGCGCTCGGCGCGCACGCCAGCTGGACCTCGTCGGCGACCCACGCGGTGCTGCCGATGCTCGCGAGCGACGCGCTGACCGCGGTCCAGGTGCAGACCGGCATCGCCTCACACCGCCGGCGATTCGGCTCGTGGGGAGGCGGCTTCTGGCTGCCCGAGTGCGGCCACGCAGGATGGCTCTCTCCACTGCTCGAGGAGGCGGGCGTCCGATCGGTGTGCGTCGAGTGCAACGCCGCCTTCGGCGTCGGCGACGAGCGTCACCTGCGGCCGCTGCAGACCGCCGACGGACCGGTCCTGTGGCCGATCGACCGCGAGATCATCTCGCTCGTGTGGAGCGAGCGCGGCTACCCGGCGGCGGGTCGCTACCGCAACCACCACGCCCTGACCGAACACCACCATCGCCCGTGGCGAAACGACGGCGGCGCGTATCGCCGCGAACAGGCGCTCGCTCAGGCGCGGTCCGACGCTGCCGACTTCGTCGCGCGGGTGCGCCATCGCGTCCGCGACGGTGGCGTGTGCGTGTGTGCGCTCGACACCGAATTGCTGGGCCACTGGTGGTATGAGGGGGTCGCCTGGCTCGGCGCTGTGCTCGACGAGTGCTCGCGCCAAGAGCTGGCTCTGACGACGCTCGACGACGCGCTCGAGCGCCACCAGACCGCTGCGGCGCCGCCTGACCTCGGCGTCAGCAGCTGGGGCGAAGGCGGCGACCTGCGGACCTGGAGCGGCCCCAAGGTGGGCGACCTGGCGTGGCTGGCGCGGACCGCCGAGCTCGAGCTGCTCGGCCTCGGCCGCCGCCCAAGCGAGCGCGCGCTGCGGGAGCTGCTCGCGCTGCAATCGAGCGATTGGGCGTTCCTGGCAACGCGCGAGCTGGCAGGCGACTACCCGCGCGAGCGGGCAGCGGAGCACCTGCGCGCGATGCGTGCGGCGATGGTGGGGGTGGGGGACGGGGACGGTCGCGGCGCGGTCGCCGCTGCACCGGCCGTGGGCGAGCTCAGCCCCACGCTCCGCAACCTGGCGCCCGACCTCAGCGGCTGGGAGTAGCCGTCAACACGACGCTCGCGGCCCGGCGCGCGAGCGAACCTATCCCCACCGGAACGTTCGGGGGGCGTCGCGCATCCGGATCAGGCGCGCCGGGATCCCGCCGACGACCGCGTTGGTGGGGACGTCGGCGGTGACGACCGAGCTCGTGCCGATCACCGAGTTGTTGCCGACGGTGACCCCTCGCAGCAGGCAGGCTCCGTACCCGACCCAGACGTTGTGGCCGATGTTGACATCGCGCTTGTAGATGCCCTGCTCGCGAATCGGGCGCTCGACCTCGACCATGCCGTGGTCGAAGTCGATCATCATCACGCGGTCGGCGATGATGCACTCGCGGCCGATCTCGACGTGCTGGTAGGCGGAGATCGTGCATTCCTGCCCGAGCACCGACTTCGCGCCGATCGACACGTGGCCCTCGTGTACGCGGATCTTGGAGCCGTGGCCGATCCACGACCACCGCCCGAGGCTGACCTTGGCCCCGCGCCCGATCTCGAACTTGACGCCCGGGCAGACGAAGCAGATCCCGTCGGTCTGCAGACGGCCACGCCAGCGCAGCTTCAGCCACAGCCACCGCGCGTACAGCGGGTAGTAGCCCGGCCGCAGCATCCGATGCGCCCTGGCGAAGCGCATGAAGGTGAGCACGCTGCCGTGCAGCGGCGGCGGTGGCGTGCGCACGAACGCCGGCAGCGCCGTGGGCGCGGGCTTCTTCTGGATCTGCGGCGTGCGGACCGACTGCACGCCGGGATCCTACGCGCTCAGCCGTCGTCGATGAGCCCTTGCAGCGGGCCCAGAAGCCGGCGGGAGCGCCGCGATACCCCCGGCAGGGCGAGCAGCCGGTGCGTCGCCGACGCCCCGCGCCGCTGGCGCTCGAGCTGGTCGTAGGCGATCGGGCGCCAGCGCTCGTCGAGAAGCTTCGACGGGTCGGCCGCGGCGACGGCGCCGGCATCGAGCTCGAGGTGCTCGGACCACAGGCGCACGCGCGTCTCCCGCGCGATCCTGGCGTCGTCGGTGACGACGTTCATCTCGGTGTCGTTCAGCAGCGAGTGTGCATTCAGGTTGGCCGAGCCGATCGTCAGCCAGCGGTCGTCGACGATCCCGACCTTGGCATGCACGTACAGCGGGTCCGCGCGGCCGTCGGAGACCGACCGGATCGTCACCGCGAGCAGCCGATCGGCCGGATCTGCGTCGACCAGCACGCCGAGTTGCCCGAGCGTGTCGTCGCGGCCGTTGTTGGGCTTGGCGGGAAGCAGCAGCGCGATCCTGAAATCGGCGCTCGGCGGGTTTCGTAGCTTGTCGGCGAGGATCGAGACGATCTCCGGCGCCCACAGGAACTGGTTCTCGAGGTAGATCAGCCGCTGCGCCGAGCGCAGCGCCCGGACGTAGCTCTCGAGGATGCTGAACTCGCCGCGGGGCACCTGGTCGTACATGCCCTCGGCGATCGTCCGCGTGATCTGGACGGTCGAGTCGCCGCCCTGCGCCGCGGGCGGCGGTTCCTCTAAGCGCCGCTCGCCCGTCAGCTCCGTCCACCGAAGTGCGAAATGGTCTGCCACGTCGCGCACCGCGGGGCCGCGCAGGCAGACCGCGGCGTCGTGCCATCCGAGCCGCCGGCGCGCGCGGTGCTGCTGGCTATCGAAGCGGTCGCCGGCGTCGTCGGTCAGATCGATGCCGCCGACGAACGCGAGCTCGCCGTCGATCACGATCGCCTTCTCGTGATGGCAGTGAAACGGATGCTCGCGGGGATCCGCCTCGCACCGGATCCGCGTACCCCGGACGAGGTTGCGCACCGCCTTCTGGACCTCGGCGCGCGTCGGATGGAAGGCCGGCACCGGCGCTCCGGCCCAGACCAGGATGCGTACGTCGATCCGCTCCGCGAGCTCGGCCAGCAGGCGTCCGAGGACCGCTCGCTCGTGCCCACGCTCGAGCTCGAATGCCGGCTGCAGGTGCCAGCCCATGATGTGGACGCTGCGGGCGGCGCCGCGCATCGCGTCGGCGATCCTCGGCAGCGCGCTGGCCCCGTCGATCAGCACCTCGAGCTCGCAGCCGGTGCGCGGCGGCGTGCGCCCGTGGGCCCAGAGCCCAGCGTCGGCCGGCGCCAGCGCGTGCTCTGAACCGAGCCGCCGCAGCCGCCGCCGATGCTTGTAGGCGACAGCCGCCTCGATCCGGTCTCCGACGAGCGAGTCGACGCGGTTCGGGAGGCCGGTGGTCATGGCTCAGACACTTCCCGATTCGCGCCGGGATCAACACGCTCGCGCCCGACGCCGAGCCCGCTCGGCTCCCCTGGCATGATTGGCCGCCCCCATGCCGGCCACCGATCAGCCATTAGCAGAGCGCCTGCTGTCGGGCGACAAGCGAGCGCTCGCGCGCGCGATCTCGCTCGTCGAGAACGACGATCCCGAGGGGTGGAAGCTCGTCCGCGAGGTCTATCCCCACACGGGCAAGGCGACGATCCTCGGCTTCACCGGCCCGCCCGGGGTCGGGAAGTCGACGTTGCTGGGGGCGCTGACGAAATTGGAGCGCGAGCGCAACCGGACGGTCGCGGTGCTGTCGATCGACCCCTCATCGCCGTTCACCAAGGGCGCGCTGCTCGGAGACCGGATCCGCCTAACCGATCACTTTCTCGATCCCGGCGTGTTCATACGCTCGATGGCGAACCGAGGCGCGCTCGGAGGCTTGAGCGAGGCGACGCTGCAGGCGGCGTTGCTGATGGACGCCTCGGGGCGCGACGTCGTGCTGCTCGAGACGGTCGGCGTCGGCCAGGCCGAGGTCGACATCATCGATCACGCCGACACGGTCGTGCTCGTCCTGATGCCCGGTTCAGGTGATTCAATCCAGGCACTGAAGGCGGGCGTGATGGAGATACCGGACGTGATTGTGGTCAACAAGGCCGATCACCCGCTGACCGACACGATGGTGCGGGAGATCAAGGGCGTCCTGGCGCTCGGACCGCACGAGGGCTGGCAGGTGCCGATCGTCAAGGCCGAGGCGATCCGCGGTGAGGGGATCGAGGAGCTGGCCGAGAAGCTCGCCGAGCACCGTCAGTACATCGACGCCGAGGGGACACTGTCCGAGCGCCGGCGCCGCAACCTGCTGAACGAGGTGATGGCGATCGCGACCTACCGGATGCGCCGCGAGCTCGAGGCGTCCGTGCGCGAGGACCCCGAGGTCCGCGGGCTGCTCGACAGCGTCGTCTCGCGCGAGCTCGATCCCGCCAGCGCCGCGACGCAGATCCTCGAGGCGTGGGTACGGTGATGAACGCGCTGACCGCGCCCCTGATGGTCGCTGCGGGAGTGCTGTGCGTCGCCGGCGCGGCGAAGCTGCGCGCTCCCGATCCGGCTGTCGAGGCGTTGAGGGCCGGCCGGCTGCCGGCGGACCGGTGGCTGGTCCGGGCGTTTGCGCTGGCCGAGCTTGCGCTCGGGACGTGGGTCGCGATCTCGCCCTCGGGGCCGGGCGCTGCTGCGGTTGCTTTCCTGTACGCGATGTTCTCCGGTCTGTCGCTGCTGCTCTCGCGGCGCCGCGCCTCGTGCGGTTGCTTCGGGACCTCGGAGCGGCCGGCCTCGCGGGTGCAATCGGTCCTCAGCGCGGCGCTTGCCGTGGTCGCGGCGCTCGCCGCCGCGGCGCCGCCGCACGGCCTCGCGTGGATCGCCGGCCAGAGCGCCCCGCTCGCCGCCGCGACGTTGATCGCGGTCGCGGGCGCCGTCTACGCGACCGTGATCGCGTACACCGAGCTGCCCGCCGCCTGGGGCGCGTGGAGCGCGCGCTGATGCTCGCCGAGCGGATCGCGACCAGGGTCGGCGCGGCGCTCGAGCGCCGGATCTCGCGGCGTGGCGCCGTCGCCAGAGCGGCGGTCGCGGGGTCGGCGTTCGCGGTCGCGCCGCTGCGGTATCTGATCCGGCCCGGGACGGCCTGGGCCGTGATCGGCCCCGGCAACTGCTCCTCGGGCCTCTGCACCGACGGCTACACGGCGTTCTGCTGCCAGATCGAGCACGGCTACAACCGCTGCCCGCAGGGCACGTACGTGGCCGGGTGGTGGAAGTGCACCTCCTATCAGGGCCATCACCTGTGCCGCGATCAGGGCGTCCGCTACTACATCGACTGCAACCGGATTCCGGGGCACCATTTCCCCGGCGGGTGCCAGTGCGCCCACGGCGACTGCAGCCAGCGCCGCGTCGATTGCAACCACTTCCGCTATGGGCAGTGCAACACGCAGGTGCAGGGCACGACCGAGGTCGTGTGCCGGCTGGTCACCTGCGAGAACCCGGCCACGATCGCCGAGCTGAACTGCAACGGCACCCTGATGGTCGATGACAACACGTGCAGCCACGAGGCGGGCTGTCTCGAGGGGCTGGCGATTCAGGTCAAGGGAGGCGGGGGCGTTTGACGGTGCTGGTGGGGGCGGAGACGGTCGTCCTGGTGCTGCTCGTGGTGCTGGTCGCGGGACTGCTGCGCAGCCACGCCGAGATCCTCCGCCGGCTCGGTCCTGCCGACGAGCCGGCGACGCCGCCGGTGACCCCGCAACGATCGAGCGCCGCTCCCGCGCCGCCATTGTCGGGCTCCACGCCCGACGGCGACGCGGTCGCGCTGTCGTTCCAGGGGGCGGCCTCGGCGCCCACGCTGCTGGCGTTCCTGACGAGCGGTTGCAGCACCTGCGCGGGCTTCTGGCAGGACCTCGGCGAGCGGCGGCTGCCCTCTAGCGTCCAGACCGTGATCGTCGCGCACGGCAGCGACCGCGAACGGCCGGCGCGGCTGCGTGAGCTCGCGCCGGCCGGTGTCTCGGTCGTGATGTCCACGGAGGCGTGGCATGACTACGAGGTTCCCGGCGCGCCCTACTTCGTGCTGGTCGACGCGACGATCCGGGGCGAGGGCGTCGCGACCAGCTGGCCGGCGGTCGCGTCGCTGGTCGCGGATGCGATCGAGGATGCACGCGAGCCCGCCCTCGGAGACGACGGCAACAGCCGGGCACGGCGTGTCGACGAGACCCTGGCCGCCGCCGGGATCGGGCCCGATCACCCCAGCCTGTATCCAGCGGGACGGACGCCTCCGACATGACCCCGGTGGTCGTGCTTGGGTGCATCGCCGCGCTGACGGGCGCAATCGCGGCGGCGTGGTCGCCCTGAGGCGAGTCGATGCTCGCGAGCATCACCCCGCTCGGCGAGCGGGGCAGGCAGATGAACTGGATCGTGACCGTCACAGCCTTCGCGCTCGGCGCGACCGTCGCTGCCGCGGCGCTCGGCGCCGTCCTTGGACTGCTCGGATCGCTGCTTGCAGCGATCGACGAGCGGGTCCGTCTGGCCGCCTTTGCGCTCGCGGCACTGGCGGCGTTCGCGCTCGACGCGTTCCTCGACAAAGTGCCCGGTCCCAACCGCCAGGTCAACGAGCGCTGGCTCGATGAGTACCGCGGCTGGATCTATGGACTGGGGTACGGGGCTCAGCTCGGCGTCGGGATCACGACAGTCGTGTCGAGCGCTGCGACCTACCTGGCGCTGTTCGCGGCGCTGCTCAGCGGCGAGGCCGCGACCGGGGCGCTGATCATGGGCGTGTTCGGCGCCGCGCGCGGTCTGACGCCGCTCGCCGTCGCCGGCGTGCGCGCGCCGGCGCAGCTGCTCGCGGTGCATCGAGCTCTGATCCGCTGGCGCGGCGCGGCGCGGCTTGGCTCGCGGGCACTGCTGGCGGCCGTGTTCCTGCTCGCGATCGTGGCGGTGGTGGTGTGATCCTCGACGCACACGGCGTCCGGATCGAGCTCCCGGTGAGCTGGAGCGGGCGCGTGTTCAGCCGGACGGCGGGGGTCGCGACCGTGCACGCGGCGAACTTCGCGCTGCCGCTGAGAGACGGCGAGTTCGGCGACCACAGCACCTCCCTGATGCAGCGCGGCTCCTGCTTTCTGGCGTTGACCGAATACAGGCCCGGCGCCGGGCTCGAGCCGGGTAAGGGACTGTTCTCCCCTGGCCGGATCCCGCGACGGCTGGACCCGTCCGAGTTCTCGACCGCCGGCCTCGCCCATCCCCGTCCGGGCCAATCGGGAACCCAGCACTTCTTCACCGACAATCGCCGTCCGTTCTGCCTGTACGTGGTGATCGCCGGGCCGCGCAGCATCCGCCGGCAGCAGCTGGCCGAGATCGAGCATGTGCTCGGCACGCTCGAGATCGCCCCGCGCTAGTCATCTGCCGCCGCGTGTGGCAATCTGTGATCGCCATGGAACAGAGCAAAGGGGGGTAGGGTGGATCAGCCCATTGATCGGCGATCGTTTCTAATCGCGGCCGGGGCGGCCGGCGCCTCGGTGGCGTTGCCGGGAGTGGCCGGGGGACGGGCTCGTATAGCCAAGGCGCCCAAGGGCTCGCTCCAGAGCGTGATGAAGGGGCACGTGTTCACTCGCGGAGCTCCCGGCTTCAACACGGCCAGAGAGGTCTACAACAAGGTGTTCGACTCGGTTGTGCCGCACTACGTGGCGCGACCGATCGGCGAGTCCGACGTCCAGAACGCCGTCAAATGGTGCGTCCAGCACAACGTCGCGCTGCGCGCGCGCTCCGGCGGGCACAGCTACGAGGCCTACTCGACGGTTCCCAACGGGGTGATGCTCGATCTGCGCAAGATGGCCGGCATCTCGGTCGACACCCGCGCCGGCACGGCGACAGTCGGGGCCGGCGCGCAGCTGCTCGACATCTACAACACGCTGGCCAAGAAGGGCGTCACGATCCCGGCCGGCTCGTGTCCGTCGGTGGGCGTGGCCGGCGTCACGCTGGGCGGCGGCATGGGCCTCGCGGCCCGGGCCTTCGGCATGAGCTGCGACAACGTGATGGGTGCGCACGTGGTCACGGCCGACGGGAAGCTGCACCACGTCAACAAGCAGAACGACCCGAACTTCCTGTGGGCGCTGCGCGGGGGCGGCGGGGGCAACTTCGGCGTCGTCACGCAGTTCACCTTCAAGGTCCACAAGATCCCCAAACAGACCTCCTACTTCTTCGTCAGCTGGCCCTCGTCGCGGGCCGCGGATGCAATCGCGGCCTGGCAGTCGTGGGCGCCGCACGCGCGCGATCAGCTGACCTCGATCTTCCACATCAATCCCGGCTCATCGGTGGAAGTCACCGGTCAGTACATGGGCCCGGCCAGCGATCTGAACAAGCTGCTCGCGCCGCTGCGTAACTCGGGCGGCAAGGTCACGTCCGGTAACCAGTCGTACTTCAACCTGCAGATGATCTTCGCCGGTTGTTACAACAAGTACTCGTTCACGCAGTGCCACACGACCAACGCCTCCCCGGGTGGTGTGCTGCCGCGCACCGCTTTCCACGCAAGGTCCGATTACGTGGCCAAGGCGCTGTCGTCGAAGGCGATCAGGTTCCTGCTCTCACAGTCCAACAAGTCGGGGGCGGGGGCGACTCTGTTCGACTGCTATGGGGGCGCGATCAACCGGGTGCATCCGACGGACACCGCGTTCGTGCACCGGGACCAGCTGTTCTGCATCCAGTACTACACGCAGGGCAGCGCCAGCTGGGTCGACCAGACCAAGGACGGGATGCGCTCGTACGTTTCCGGTCAGGCCTACCAGAACTACATCGACCGCAAGCAGCCCAACTGGCAGAAGGCCTACTACGGGACGAACTACTCGCGCCTGCAGTCATTCCGCAAGACGGTCGACCCGCACCACTTCTTCAACTTCCCGCAGGCGATTGGGCGCTAAGCGTCCGGGCGGGCGGCAGGCAATCGGGCGCTAAGCGCCGGCGTCGTCGTCGGGCGCCGGGGCGACACCGCCGCCCGGGCTCGGCGCGAGCCGGCCGGTATAGGTGGCCGCGTCATGGCCGGGGATCGCGACGCACCGCGTGAGGTTGTGGCGGGAGCGGTTGCGATAGGTGGCGCTGATCGCGGTCGCGCGGCTGACGCCGCCGATCTGGGCGGCTCTGGTGACGTGAACCTGGATCCGGAACGGCACCGACATACCCTTCGGGTACAGGTGCCCGCCGCAACGCAGCGGCGCGTAGAACAGACCGTGGCCGGCGTAGAAGCCCGGCCCGCGACGGTCGAGCGTGAGCTGATCAGACGCATGCGCTCGCTCGCGGACGAGTCGGATCGCCGAGCACGCGCCCGACGTGCAGCCGGGCGTGAAGATCCACGTCCGCCTGACCGTCTCGCCCGTGTGCTCGCCGCGGATGTTGACGGTCTTTGTGACCTGACCGACCATCGAGAACTGTCCGTCCAGCCGCGCCCCTGCGAGCGACGCAGTGCTGCCGAGGGCGGCCGGCGCCGAAGCGCTCAGTGCGAGCGTGCCGAGCCCGGCCAGGGCAGCCAGCGTCCGCCGTCCGATCATGCTCCCAGCGCCCTCGCGATCACCATCTCCTGGACCTCGTCGGTGCCCTCGCCGATCGTCAGGATCTTCGCGTCGCGATAGAAGCGGCAGACCGGATACTCCTCGATGTAGCCGTAGCCGCCGTGGATCTGGACCGCGTCGTCGGTCGCCTGGACCGCCAGACGCCCACTCTTGAGCTTGGCCTGGGCGGCTACCAGCGTGAACGGACGGCCGGAGTCCTTCAGCCACGCCGCCTTGTGGACCAGCATCCGCGTCGCCTCAATTTCGGTAGAGAGGTCGGCGAGCTTGATCTGGATCGACTGAAACTTCGAGATCGGCTGACCGAACGCGCGGCGCTCCTTCGCGTACGCGAGCGCCTGCTCGAACGCCCCCTGAGCGACGCCGACGCCCATCGCCGCAACGCCGATCCGGCCGATGTCGAGCGTGTGGAAGAACTGGCGCAGGCCCGCTCCGCGCTGGCCTACGAGGTTCTCGACGGGCACGCGGCAGTCGGTGAACGACAGCGGTCGCGTGTCGGAAGCGTTCCAGCCCATCTTGCGGTATGGCTCGCCGGGCTCGTAGCCGGGCGTGCCGTTCGCAACCAGGATGTTCGAGATCTCTCGCTGCTCGCCGGCGCCGGTCAGCGCGGTGATCACGACCACGCCCGAGATCTCGGTGCCCGCGTTGGTGATGAACTGCTTGCTGCCGTTGATCACCCATTCGCTGTCCTCGAGCACCGCGCTCGTCTTCGTGTTACCCGCATCCGAGCCCGCCTCGGGCTCGGTCAGGCCGAACGCCCCGAGCCGCTCGCCGCTGCACAGCTGCGGCAGCCATTCGCGCTTCTGCTGCTCGGAACCGAACAGGTAGATCGGCTGCGTGCCGAGCGAGGTATGGGCGCAGAGCGTGATCGCGACCGACGAATCGACGCGCGCGAGCTCCTCGACCGCGAGCGCGTAGGCAAGCGAATCGCCGCCGCCACCGCCATAGTCCTCGGGGAACGGGATCCCCATCAGGTCGAGCTCACCGAGCCTGCGCACGATCTCGTACGGGAACGCCTTCGTGCGATCGAGCTCCTCGGCGACGGGCGCGATCTCCCGGTCGGCGAAGTCGCGGACCGTGTCGCGCAGCAGGCGGTGGTGATCGGCGAGCTCGAACTCCATACGTTGGATTGAAACAGCCCAGCCGGGCGGGCGCCATGCGCGGGCGACTCGCGGCCGTGTTTCGGCGGCGCTACCAGGTGCCGCCGGGCGGGCAGCCGCCCTGGCCGGGCGTCGAGCAAACCCGTTGGGTCATGCCGTCGGTGACTTTGACCGTGTAGACCGTCGAGAAGTTCGAGCGCGAGGTCACCGACAGGCTGTAGGCGTTCTTGTCGCCGCCGCCGCACGGGTCGACGGTCAGGCCGTCGGCCTGCGACAGCGTCGCCTCGATCGCGACCAGGCTGGAGGCTCCGGCGCCGCAGTAGTCGCCGTGGTCCAGGCGGTATGTCTCGATCGCCGTCTGGGCGGTGTGGAGGGCCGATCTGGCGGCGGCGTCATCGGCCTTGGATGCCTGGCCCAGGAACGACGGAATCGCGATCTCGGCCAGTACGGCGATGATCACGATCACCACCAGCAGCTCGATCAATGTGAACCCGCGCTCGTCGCCACGGACACCGCGGGCGCCGATCCCCCAGTTCACGCCAGGACACTCCTCGATATTCGGATAGGGGTCGACATCCGCCCAATCGGCGGGTGGATCCCCCGGTCATCACGGGCGTTATCGACCCTGCCCCCGGCAATGGTTGAGCGCTCGCCTCGCGCCTGGCCATACGATCGGGTGATGCCGCGGCGAGCCGTCGGAGCATGTCAGCCGGCCGACGGCCATCTGCCGCCGACCGTCCACCTGGGGACGCTCGTGCCAGGGGGAATGGCGCCCGCGATCCTCGCGATCGTCGAACGCGGCGCGCACCACCGCCCCGCGATCGCGGCCTCGCTGCGCGGCGAGATCGAGTTGTCGACCGGCGGTGAGTACCCGTCGGTGCGGATCGTGTTCGGCGAGCGCTCGGTGCTGGTCGAGGACGGCGAGGCGAGCGAGCCCGATCTGCGGATCACAGGCTCGTTGTCAGATCTCGTCAGCCTGATGATCTCGCCGCTGGTCGGCGGGATGCCGAGCCCGGTCAGCGCCCGTGGCCGCGCGGCGCTCGGGATGGTCGCGATCGGGCGCGTGCGGATCCAGGGCAGGATCGCGCTGATGCGGAAGTTCCTGCGGCTGATCCGGGTGTGAGGGTCGCGTTCAGTCTGCCCGCGGGGCAGCTGAGGCGAGCGCGAGCTCGACCAGCGTGCGGACGCCGTAGCCGGTCGCGCCCTTACCGGTGAAGTAGGCGCGGCGAACGTCATAGGCGGTGCCGGCGATGTCGAGGTGAGCCCACGGCACCTCGCCGGCGAAGTGATGTATGAGCTCGGCCGCGGTGATCGGCTGGGCCTCGCGCCGCTCGGCCCGGTTGGTGAGCTGGGCATAGCGACCGCGAATCATCCGCGCGTACTCGGGGCCGAGCGGCATCCGCCAAAGCGGCTCGCCGGCGCGGGTCGCGGCGGCGTCGACCTCGGCAGCCCAGTCGTCGTCGTTGGCGAACAGGCCGGCCCGCGTGGATCCGAGCGCGACCACGATCCCGCCGGTCAGCGTCGCGATGTCGACCAGGCGCTCGGCGCCTTCGCGCCGCGCATAGCAGAGGCAATCGGCCAGCACCAGCCGCCCTTCGGCGTCGGTGTTGTTGACCTCGATCGTGGTCCCGTCGAGCGCTCGGACGATGTCGCCGGGGCGCATCGCGGCGCCGCCGACGAGGTTCTCGGTCGCGCCGACGACAGCCAGCACCCGGACCGGGGCGTTCAGCTCGGCGAGCGCGGCGACCGTCTCGATCACCGCCGCGCCGCCGCCCATATCGAACTTCATCTCGTGCATCGTGCCCGGCGTCTTGATCATCAGGCCGCCCGAGTCGAACGTGACCGCCTTGCCGATCAACCCGAGCAGCGGTGCCGGCGCGGCGCTGGGACCGGCGTAATCGAGCTGGATCAGGCGGGCGTCCTCGTCGGAGCCCTGTGCGACTGCGGCGAACGCGCCCATCCCGGCGTCGACGATCGCGGCCCCGTCGAGCACGGTCGCGTTGATCGTGGGCCAGCGGGCGGCGAGCTCGGTGGCGTAATCGGCCAGCGCTGCGGGCGGGAGGTCGTTGGCCGGCGTGTTGACGAGGTCGCGGGCCCGGTTCTGGGCCTCGATGATCACTCCCGCTCGCGCGACCGGCGCGGAGACGTCGTGATGGGCGCTGAGGATCAGACGGCGCAGCCGGCGCGAATCGTCAGCCGGCCGGTAGCGGTCGAACCGGTAGGCGTGGAGCAGCGTCCCCTCGACGATCGCCGCCACGACGACGTCGTCGACGTGGTGCGGGACCTCCCAGCAGAGAGTCGTCGCGCCGAGCTCGCGCGCACGAGCGTTGACGGTCGCTGCGGCGAGCCGCATCCGCTCCGGGTCAAAGGCGCGCCTGGCGCCGAGCCCGACGAGGATCACCCGGCGCTGATCGTGGTGGGCGAGCGCCAGCCGCTGGAGCTCGGCGCTGCCCTCGCCGGAGGCGAGCAGCGCCGCGAGCTCAGCGCCGGGCAGGTCGTGGGCCACGCCCTCTCCCTCGAACACACCGACGACGATCGTGTCGGCATCGGTTTGGAGCGGTGCTGCGGTTCTCGCCTCGAGGTCCAAGGTCGGGAACCTATAGGAGGCGGCCCGCATTAGCATTGATCTCCAGCCACCGACTCGGAGAACCGAACGCCCATGCCCAAGACCGTGATCCTGTCCGCCGCCAGAACGCCGATCGGCAAGCTAGGCGGCGGTCTCGCAAGCCTCGACGCCACCGAGCTCGGCGCAACCGCGATCAGGGGCGCGCTCGAGCGCGCCGAGGTCGCCCCCGAGCAGGTCGAGCACGTCGTGATGGGTCAGGTGATTCAGGCAGGTCAGGGCCAGATCCCCTCGCGTCAGGCCCAGATCAAGGCCGGGATCCCGAATCAGGTCTCCTCCGAGACGATCAACAAAGTGTGTGCCTCGGGCATCCGCGCGGCCGGGCTGCTCGACGCCGCGATCCGCGCCGGTGACATCGAGGTCGGAGTCGGCGGTGGCATGGAATCGATGTCGAAGGCCCCGTACCTGCTCAAGGAGGCGCGGTTCGGCTTCCGGATGGGGGACGGCAAGGCGATCGACTCGATGATCAGCGACGGGCTCACCAACCCGTTCTCCGGCAAGCACATGGCCCAGGAGGCGAGCGAGGTCGCGACCGAGCTCGAGCTGACCCGGCCGGACATGGATCGATGGGCGCTGCGCTCACACCAGCTCGCGGTCGAGGCGACCGACGAGGGACGGCTTCCCGAGGAGATCGTTCCGGTCACGATCAAGACCAGGAAGGGCGAGACGGTGGTCGACGTCGACGAGGCGCCGCGCCGCGACACGAGCCTCGAGACGCTCGCGAAGCTGCCCCCGATCTTCCTCAAGGACGGGTCGCACACGGCGGGCAACTCGCCCGGCGTCAACGACGGCGGCGGCGCGCTCGTGCTCGCCAGCGACGAGTGGGCCCAGCGCAACGGGCGCATGCCGCTGGCGACGATCGTCGCCCAGGCCCAGGTCGCCGACGACTTCCCCTACCTCGCGCGAACGCCTGCCAAGGCCGCCGAGAAGGCGCTCGCGAAGGCCGGGCTGAAGGTGCAGGACATCGATCTGTGGGAGATCAACGAAGCGTTTGCGTCGGTCGCTCTGAACTCGATGCGGATGCTCGGCCTCGACGAGGACCGCGTCAACGTCAACGGCGGTGCGGTCGCCCTCGGTCACCCGATCGGTGCCTCCGGCGCCCGCATCCTCGGGTCGCTCGTGTACGAGCTTCGCCGGCGTGGTGGCGGTCTCGGCTGCGCCGCGATCTGCTCAGGCGGGGGCCAGGGCGACGCGGTGATCGTGGAGGTGAGTGGCAGCTGAGCCGGAGGACCCGCGGCCCAAGCGCCTCGGCGAAGCCGGACGCCGACCACCCGGCGCCGGCGAGCGCCGCTTTCTTCGACCTCGATCGCACCCTGATGCAGGGGTCCTCAGCCTTCCAGTTCGGGCGCGCTGCGTTCCGGGCCGGGCTGATCAGCCGGCGCCGCCTGGCCGCCGACGCGTGGGCCAACGTCCGCTTCCGCGTCCGTGGCTCGACCGACGCGGACACGCACGCACTGCGCGATCGGATCTCGGCGTCGCTCGAGGGGACGCACGTGCGCGAGCTCGAGCGGCTCGGGCCGGCGGTGCTCGCGGGCATCCTGCCGCGGATCTACCCGGAGGTGCTGTCGCTGGCACACGACCACCAGGACGCCGGCCGCCGGGTCTACATCGTGACCGCCGCCTCGCACGAGCTGGCCGAGCTGCTCGCCCGCGTGCTCGGGTTCGACGGCGCGATCGGGTCGCAGTTCTCTGGGGTCGAGAACGGCGTCTACACGGGCAAGCCGACCGGTCTGTTCATCTACGGCTCCGGCAAGGCGCAGGCGATCGAGCAGCTCGCCCGGGGGGCGAACATCGATCTGACCGAGTCGTTCGCGTACTCGGACTCCGAATCGGACCTGCCGATGTTGCGGGCGGTCGGCCATCCGGTGGTCGTCAACCCCGACCGCGAGCTCGCGCGGGTCGCGCGGGTCGAGGGGTGGGACATCCTGCGGTTCGACCGGCTTGGGCGGCGCCTGAAGACGGGCGCCTGGGTCACGGCCGCGGCTGCCGTCGGCGGGGCCGCGAGCGCGTGGGTCGCGGCGCGCAGGCCTGCCCCTAGACTTCGGCCATGGCAACGAGTCCGCGGCTGACGGATCTGGAGCGCTGGGAGCGCGAGACCTTCGGCCGCACGCCCGAGCGAGACGCGCCGTTCTCGACGATCTCAGGCGAGCCGATCCGCCCGCTGTACACCGAGGCTGACCTCCCGACTGACCCCGATGCCGCGATCGGACTTCCGGGCGAGTATCCGTACACGCGAGGCGTCTACGGGTCGATGTACCGCGGGCGGTTGTGGACGATGCGTCAATTCGCAGGGTTCGGAACCGCGCAGGAGACCAACCGGCGCTTCCGGTATCTGCTCGAGCACGGGCAGACGGGGCTCTCGACCGCATTCGACATGCCCTCGTTGATGGGGCATGACTCCGACCACCCGCGGTCGTTGGGTGAGGTCGGTCGCGAGGGGGTCGCGGTCGACACGGTCCTGGACATGCAGGCGCTGTTCGACGGGCTCCCACTCGATCAGGTCAGCGTGTCGATGACGATCAACGCGCCGGCGCCGATCATGCTGGCGTTCTACGTGGTCGCGGCCGAGCGTCAGGGGGTCGGCAGCGAGCGGCTCTCGGGGACGATCCAGACCGACATCCTGAAGGAGTACATCGCGCAGAAGGAGTGGTGCTTCCCGGTTGATCCCGCGATGCGGCTGGTCGCCGACATGGTGCAATGGTGCGCGGGGGAGATGCCGCGCTGGCACCCGATCTCGATCAGCGGCTACCACATCCGCGAGGCGGGGTCGACCGCCGCGCAGGAGCTGGCGTTTACGCTCAAGGACGGGCTTACTTACGTCGAGCAGGCGGTCGCGCGGGGGTTGGATGTGGATGCGTTCGCGCCGCGGCTGAGCTTCTTCTTCAACGCGCACATCGACTTCTTCGAGGAGATCGCGAAGTACCGCGCGGCGCGGCGGATCTGGGCGCGCGAGCTGCGCGAGCGGTTCGGCGCGCGCGATCAGCGGTCGCTGCTGATGCGGTTTCACACGCAGACGGCGGGCGTGTCGTTGACGGCTCAGCAGCCGCTGAACAACATCGTTCGCACGGCGATCGAGGCGCTCGCGGGCGTGTTGGGCGGAACGCAGTCGCTGCACACGAACTCGTTCGACGAGGCGCTGGCGCTGCCGACCGAGGAGGCCGTTCGGGTCGCGCTGCGCACGCAGCAGATCATCGCCGAGGAGACCGGGGTCACGAACTCGATCGACCCGCTCGGCGGCTCCTATCTGGTCGAGGCGCTGACCGACCAGCTCGAGGAGCAGGCGTATGAATACTTCGCGAAGATCGACGAGCTCGGCGGCATGGTCGAGGCCGTCAAGCGCGGCTACCCCCAGCGGGAGATAGCCGACGCGGCGTTCCGTTACCAGCAAGAGGTCGAGAGCGGCGTCCGCAAGATTGTCGGCGTCAACGCCTACACCGAGGGCGGGGACGCCGACACGGCGATCCTGAAGATCGCCCCCGGCTTCGAGGTCGAGCAGGTCACGCGCGTCAGGGACGTGCGCGCTCAGCGCGACAACGCCGCGGTCGAGCGCGAGCTGGCCGAGCTCGAGGCCGCCGCGCACGACCCCGACCACAATCTGATGCCGCATCTGCTCGCCGCGACGCGCGTGCATGCGACCGAGGGCGAGATGATCCAGACGCTCCAAAAGGTGTTCGGGAGCTACACGGAGACGCCCGCGTTCTAGAATCCCGCGCCCTTGGTCGTCGCCCGTCGGCGCGACCTTCTCCGCGCCATGTCCGCCGCAACCGATAAGAAGATCCGCGTCGTCGTCGCCAAGCCCGGCCTCGACGGTCACGACCGTGGCGCCAAGATCATCGCCCGCGCGCTGCGCGACGCGGGCATGGAGGTGATCTACACCGGGCTTCACCAGACGCCCGAGCAGATCGTCGAAACGGTGATCCAGGAGGACGCCGACGCGGTCGGGCTCTCGATCCTGTCGGGAGCCCACATGACGCTCGTGCCGCGGATCATGGAGCTGCTCGCCGAGCAGGGGATTGACGACGTCGTCGTCACCGTCGGTGGGACGATTCCGTCCGACGATGTCGAAGAGCTCAAGCGCCTCGGCGTGGCCGAGGTCTTCACGCCTGGAGCGTCGACGCAACAGGCGATTGACTTCATCCGCGGCGCGGTGCGGGCTTAGGAGATCGCGAGGGCCGCGGATGAACGTTGCCAGGCCCACGCCAGCCGAACCGATTGACTCGTCAGTCAACCGGGTAATATTTCTCGCCGTTCTTGGAATCTTGAGGAGGCCGTGTTGAAGATTTGCGTCCTGGTCAAAGAGGTGCCGGACGCCGCCGTCGAGAAGCGCATCGATCCCTCGACGGGGCGGATGGACCGCTCAGGGGAGAAGAACCTGAACCCCTACGACACGCACGCCATCGAGGCTGCGATGCAGATTCGCGAGGGCGGCGCGGTCCAAGTGGACGAGGTCGTCGCCGTGACGATGGGTCCGGAGTCCGCCGTGCGGGCACTGCACAAGGCCGTTTCGCTCGGCGCCGACCGCTCGCTGCACCTCACCGACCCCGGGCTCGCGGGCTCGGATGTCGCGGCCACGGGGTACGCGCTCGCGAAGGCGCTGCAAAAGGAAAGCCCCGACCTGGTGCTGCTCGGGCAGCAGTCCGATGACGGCGAGTGCTACACGATCGGCGCGGTCGTCGCCGACCACCTGCAGATGCCGTCGCTGACCCAGGTGATCAAGATGGACGTCGCCGACAGCGGGCTGCGCTGCGAGCGCCAGGCCGAATACGGCTATGACACGGTCGAGATCGAGATGCCGGCCGTGATCTCCGTCGGCGATGCGATCAACGAACCGCGCTACCCCTCGCTGAAGGCGATCATGGGCGCCAAGAAGAAGCCGCTCGAGACCGTCGCCGCCGGGGACATCGGAATCGACAGCGCGCTCGTCGGCGAGGACGGTTCGCGCGTTCACTGCGGCGACTTCCACGACCCTCCTGCCAAGGCCGCGGGCCAGATCATCGAAGACGAGGACACGAACGAGACGGTCGAGAAGATCGTGGCGTGGCTGGACGAAAGGAAGCTGATCTAGTTGTCCCTCCGCGAATCCACGCACCCCTGGATGGCGCACGATCTCGTCGCTGGATCTGCGTCCTCGGGCTTGCCTTGGCAACCAGCCAAGGCTGCGCCCTGCGTCCTTGACCAGCTCGATCTCGCGCGCCCCCAGCGGCGCGCGGAGCCACGGAGGAACAACTGATGGCTGACGTTCTCACCTACGTCCTGCACTACGAGGGCGCGTTCAACAAGAACTCGCTCGGCGCCGTGTCCGAGGGCGCGGCCCGCGCCGCCGAGATCGGTGGCGAGTGCCATGCCGTTGTCGTCGGCGGAGACGATCTGACCGACGAGCTGTGTCAGTCGCTGGGCGCCTACGGCGCCACCAAGGTCTTTCGCGGCAAGGGTCCCGAGGGTCTCGCGCAGCCGGTGGTCGACGTGATGGCCAAGGTGATCGACGAGCACGGCCACGGCTATGCGCTGTTCGGCGGCGGCCTGCTCGGATTCGAGATCGGAGCCGGACTGGCCGCACGCAAGCAGGCCGGCGTCACGATGGAGGTCACCGCGGTTCGTGCGGAGGACGGCAAGCTCGTCGCTGAGCGCCCGATCCTCCAGGACTCCAAGATCTCGGTGTCGCACTACAGGGGCGATCTCGGGATCATCATCGGGCGGATCAACGCGTTCGAGATCAAGCAGGGTGACGGCGCGTCCGCCGAGGTCGTGGACGTCGACGTTGAGCTCTCGCCGTGGTCGACCAGGGCCAAGATGGTTCAGCGTGGCGAGCAGCGCGGCGCCGACGTCGACATCGAGGGCGCCAACATCCTCGTCGCCGGAGGCCGCGGCCTCGGCAAGGCGGAGAACTTCTCGCTCGCCGAGGAGCTCGCCAAGGCGTTCGGCGGCAACAGCGCCGTCGCCGCGACCCGTGCCGTGGTCGACGCCGGCTGGTACCCCTACGCGGCTCAGATCGGCCAGACGGGCAAGACCGTCTCGCCGAAGCTGTACCTGGCGGCCGGGATCTCGGGTGCGATCCAGCACAAGGTCGGGATGCAGTCCTCCGAGAACATCGTCGCGATCAACAAGGACGCGAACGCGCCGATCTTCGAGTTCTCCGACCTCGGGATCGTCGGCGATCTGAACAAGATCCTGCCCAAGCTGACTGAGGCGATAAAGGCCAAGAAGGGCTCCTGAGCGATGGCGTCGTCGAACGGTCACCACGCGCCCAGCGAGTACCCGCCCCCTGTCAACTCCGTCCAGGAGTTCGTCAAGCGCGGCCTCGATCCCGAGGATGAGCTGATCGAGGTCGGCGTGGTGATCGTCGGCGGCGGCACGGCCGGGCTGGCCTGTGCGAACCGTCTGCTGGCGCTGCTCGGGGATGACCCCGAGATGATGGAGAAGCTCGGCGAGGTCCCGGTGGCGGTCGTCGAGAAGGCCAAGACGTGCGGTGGGCACAACCTCTCGGGCGCCGTCATGCGCCCCGGTCCGCTGCAGGAGCTGTTCCCCGATCTGTCCCGCGAGCAGTGGCGCAAGGAGCGGTTCGCGTTCGGCGAGGTCACCAAGGAAGCCGTCTACATGCTGCCCAACGGCAGGGCGAAGCTGCGGATTCCGACCCCACCCAACTTCAAGAACCACGGCAACGAGGTCATCTCGGTGGCGGCGCTCGCGCGCTACCAGCAGGCCCAGGCGGAGGAGGGCGGGGCCTACGTCCTGACCGAGACCTCCGCGACACAGCTGATCGTCGACGGCGGGCGTGTGGTCGGCGTGCGCTCGGGCGACAAGGGCCGGGGCAAGGACGGAGAGCCGCTTGGCAACTTCGAGCCGGGAACCGACATCAAGGCAGGCGTGACCGTGCTGGCCGAAGGCTGCTGGGGTCATCTGACGGGCGCCGCGATCAAGGAGTTCGGGCTCGGTGAGAACCGCGAGCCGCAGGTCTGGGAGCTCGGGGTCAAGGAGATCTGGAAGGTCCCCAAGCCGCTTGACCGCGTGATCCACACGATCGGCCCGTGGCCGCTGAAGCTGCCCGCCAAGTACGGGCAGATCGGCGGGACCTGGCTGTACCCGATGAAGGACGAGCGCAGCGGCGACGATCTGGTCAGCATCGGCTTCGTGATCGATCTCGAGTACCGCGACGCGACCACTTCGGCCCACGACCTGCTGCAGCAGTTCAAGACGCACCCGCTCGTCAAGGGGATCCTCGACGGCGGCGAGCGCGTCGGCTGGGGCGCGAAGGCGCTCCCCGGCGGCGGCTACTGGTCGATGCCGAAGTTGTCGATGCCAGGCGCGCTGCTTGTCGGCGACGCCGGCGGGATGGTCGACACGGTCGCGCTCAAGGGCGTTCACCACTGCATCAAGTCAGGGATCCTCGCCGCTGAGGCGATCTACCACACGCTCAAGACCGGCGACTCGCTGGCCGGCTACGAGGAGGCGGTCGAGCAGTCCTCGATCGGCAAGGAGCTCTATCAGGTGCGCAACACGCGCCAGCCGTTCTCGAAGGGCTTCATCCAGGGCGCCCCGATCGTCAACCTGGCGATCGCGACGAAGGGCAAGCTCCCCGGCGGCCGGCTGCCGTGGCACCGCAACGACGAGCAGCCGATGTTCGTCGGCGACACCAGGGACCGGTATCCGAAGCCCGACGGCAAGTACACGTTCGACAAGCTGTCCTCGGTCTACATCTCGGGCAACGCGACTCGCGATGACGCGCCCAACCACATTCGTGTGCACCGCAACGTCCCGCGCGAGATCGCCGAGACCTGGCGGTGGATGTGCCCGGCCGGCGTCTACGAGATTCCAGACGATGCCCCACCAGAGGGCTCGGTCGACGTCACCGTCAACTACACCAACTGCGTGCAGTGCGGTGCGATCACCGCCAAGGGCGGGCGGTTGACGCCCCCCGAGGGCGGCGACGGGCCGCTGTATACGATTACCTAAAGGCTGGTCGGACCGGCGGCAACTTCCGCCGCGCTGGATTGTTCTATGGGTATGAAGCGGTTGATCATTGCTGCGCTGCTCGTCGCTGCGTCGGTGCCCGCGACGGTCGCGGTCGGCTCGACGCCGAGGGCGTCGTTGCGCGCGTTCGAGTGTCAGACCGCGCGTGACCCCGCCGGTCGCGGGGTCGCGATCACGGCCGTGATCCGCCCACTCGCGCAGACGACGAGCATGGCGATCCGGTTCGACCTGCTCGTCGCTGACAAGCGTGGGGGAGCAGCCGCCCCGCTCGTGTACGGCGACCTTGGCAAGTGGAAGTACGCACCGACCGCGCTGACCAAGCAGACGAATGACCAATACGTCCTGCACAAGCCGGTGTCAGGTCTCAACGTCGCGCCCGCCTATTACCACTTCAAGGTCAGCTTCCGCTGGACCGGCGCCCATGGTCGTGTGCTCGGGACGGCGGCGCGCGACAGCCCGGTCTGCTTCCAGCCCGAGCTCCGTCCCGACCTGCGCGTCGCCTGGATCCGGGTGAAGGCCGACCCGAAGAACGCGCGCAAGGACATCTACGCGACCCAGATCCGCAACGCCGGCGCAAGCGCGGCCGGGCAGTTCCTGGTCCAGTTCTCCGACGGCAGGTCCCCGCCGCCCACGAAGAAAGTCCTGCAGCTCGGGTCCCACGACAAGATCAACCTGATGTTCCTCGGTCCGCTGTGCAACGTGAGCGCGCCGCCGACGATCACCGTCGACCCGACCCAGCAGGTGGACGACTTCAACCGGTCCAACAACAGCCTGACCGCCGCCTGCCCGGCCGGTTGACGCTCCCGCGCGGCCGGTCGCGGCCGCTAAACTCGATAGCGACATGAAAACCGAAATTCATCCCGAGTACGTCGAGGCGCACGTCCGCTGCACCTGCGGCAACGAGTTCACGACGCGCTCCACCAAACCCGATATCCACGTCGAGATCTGCTCGGCGTGCCATCCGTTCTACACCGGCCGCCAGAAGCTCGTTGACACCGGTGGTCGCGTCGAGCGATTCCAGCGCCGCGTGGCCAAGGGCCGCCGCGCGTCGCGGGCGCCCGCCGGGGCATAGAGAGCGAGAAGCTGTGAGCGGCGAGGTCGGGGGCGACGAACGGCTGACCCCGCCGCCCGCTTCGCCTGCGCCAACAGAAGGCCGTCTGACCGCGTCGCGCGATGCACCGGTCGGGGGCCAGGCGGTGCTCGAGGGCGTGATGATGCGCGGCGTCTCGACCTGGGCTGTCGCCGTCCGCAAGCCGGCCGAGCATGGGCTCGGGGAAATCGGCGTGCACACCTTTCCGCTGGTCTCTATGGCCAAGCGGCGGCGCGTCTACCGCTGGCCGGTGATCCGGGGCGTGGTCGCGCTCGTCGAGTCGCTCGCGATCGGCCTGCGCGCGCTCGGAATCTCCGCCAACGCCCAGCTTCCCGAGGCCGATCAGGAGATCTCGAGCGGCGTCTGGGCGGGCACGGTCGTGATCTCGCTGCTGTTCGCGATCGGGCTGTTCTTCGTGGTCCCGGTCGGACTCACCAGCCTCGTCAAGCAGCAGCTCGGCTCATCGGTCGTGTTCTGGGCGGTCGAGGGAGTCCTGCGGACGGCGATCTTCCTCGGGTACCTGGTGCTGCTCTCACGCCTGGCCGACCTACGGCGCGTGTTCGAGTACCACGGCGCCGAGCACAAGGTGATCTCGTGCTTCGAGGCCGACGACGAGCTGACCCCTGCCCGCGCGAAGCTGTACTCGCGCCTTCACCCCCGTTGCGGCACGAGCTTTCTGCTGATCGTGATGATCATGGCGATCTTCGTGTTCGCGCCGATCGGCCTGCCGTCATGGTGGATCCTGGTGCTGACGAGGATCCTCGGCGTGCCGCTGATCGCCGGGCTGTCGTTCGAGGTGATCAAGTGGGCCGGGCGCAACCGCCGCCGCGGCTGGGTCCGGGCGATCATGTACCCGGGGCTGCAGCTGCAGAAGCTGACCACGCGCGAGCCCGACCTCGACGAGCTCGCGGTCGCGATCGCGGCGCTGCAAGCCGTGCTCGCGGTCGAGACGCCCGGCGCCGCCACGGCCGAGGACATGGTCGGCGTCGAAGTCGTGGCCTGAGCATCCGGGTCCTACACTCGCCGTCGAGATGATCGACGAGCTCGCAACCCAGATCGAGACGCGCTTCGCCGGACTCGAGCGCGAGCTGTCCGACCCCGAGGTGATCGGCGACCGCGAGCGCTTCAAAGCCGTCAGCAAGGCGTACAGCGAGCTCGAGCCCGCCGCGCGGCTGGCCGCCGAATACCGGCGCTCCGCCGACGACTTCGCCGGCGCCCGCGAGCTCCTGGCCGAGGACGGCGACGATCCCGAGCTGCGCGAGCTGCTCGAGGTCTCGCGCGGCCGGATCGACGCGCTCGAGGAGGAGATCCGGCTGGCGATGGTCGAGCGCGACCCCAACGACGACAAGAACGTGATCGTCGAGATCCGCCCGGGCACCGGTGGTGAGGAGGCCGGGCTGTGGGCCGGCGATCTGTACCGGATGCTGACCCGCTACGCCGAGCGGCGCGGGTTCACGGTCGAGCCGCTGGCGATCGGTGACGGGACTTACACATTCGCGATCAAGGGCGACGGCGCCTATTCGGTGTTCAAGTTCGAGGGCGGGACGCATCGCGTCCAGCGCGTGCCCGAGACCGAGTCGCAGGGCAGGATCCATACCTCGACGGCAACCGTCGCGGTGTTGCCGGAGGCCGAGGACGTCGAGGTCGATATCGATCCGAACGACCTCCAGATCGACGTCATGCGCTCCTCCGGTCCCGGTGGTCAGTCCGTCAACACGACCGATTCGGCCGTCCGGATCACCCACAAGCCGACCGGGATCGTCGTTTCGATGCAGGACGAGAAGTCACAGCTTCAGAACCGCGAGCGCGCGATGCGCGTGCTCCGCGCGCGGCTGTACGACCGGGCGCTCGCCGCGCAGCGGGCGTCGATCGACGCCAGCCGCCAGGCCCAGGTCGGCACCGGCGAGCGGGCCGAGAAGATCCGCACCTACAACTACCCGGACAAGCGGGTCAAGGACCACCGCATCAACCTGCTCGTGCACAACCTCGACGGTGTGCTGATCGGCGAGCTCGACGAGCTCACCGGGGCACTTCAGGACGACGAGAAGCGACGGCGGCTGGCCGAGGCCGCGGGCTGACAACCGCAGTCGCGGCGGGTATCCTCCGCGCCGCCAAGCAAGCTGGGGAGAGGGCGTATGAGAACTGTCGTGGTGATCGCGTCGTTGATCGCGTGTGGGGCGCTGTGCTCGCAGGCCAGCGCGAGCGGGCCGCTCGGCACGTTGACACAGCTGAGCGGGACCACCGGGTGCGTGTCGCGCGACGGTACCAGCGGTGCGTGCGCGCTCGGTCGCGGGCTCGCCGAGCCCGAGTCGCTGACGTTCACCCACGACGGCAAGTTCGCCTACGGGAGCTCGTACGCGGTCGGCGCCCAGGAGGAGCAGGCGCTGACAGCCTTCAAGATCGGCCCCGGCGGTCAGCTCGAGCAGCTGGCGGGGAAGGCGGGCTGCTTCACCGAGGATGGCTCGCAGGCCGGCACCACGGGCGTGTGCACCGCGGGGCGGACGATCGGCTCCGGGGATGGAACATCGATCGCGATCAGCCCGGACGATCGGTTCCTGTATGCGGTGTCCACAGCGGCCGGGGAGAACGGCGTGGCGGTGTTCGCACGCAACACGACGACCGGCGCGCTCACTCAGTTGTCAGGCGCTGCCGGATGCGTAGATCCCGTCGGGGCGGTTGTGACCGGCTGCGGATCGGGACGGATCCTCACCGGCGCCGGTAGCCTCATGATCAGCCCGGATCCACAGGGCAAGTTCCTCTACGTCGCGACGCTCTCAGACGGCCACCCTGGCATGGCGATCTTCCGGCGCGACCCGTCGAGCGGTGTCCTGACCCAGTTGTCGGGCAGGAACGGGTGCCTCAGCGTCGGCGGGCTCAGCGAGTCGACCGGTCAGCTTTGCCAGACGATCATCGGTGCCGACGCGTCCAGCCGCCTCGAGGACCCGGTGATCACGCCCGACGGCCGGAGCCTGTATGTCTCCGCGTTCAACGACAATGCCGTGGAGAACTCCGCCGTTCTCGTCTTCTCCCGAGACCCGAGTACGGGGCTGCTGATGCAGCAGGCCGGCGTGAAGGGCTGCATCACGTCGACCGGGCAGGGACCCGGCGGAGCGACGTGCGCCGAGGCCCGTGCGCTGGCAGGGGCGTATGTCGAGGCGATCAGTCCGGATGGCGAGAATCTCTACGTCTCCGCGTACAACGCCAACGCGATCGTCGTGTTTCGCCGCCAATCGGACGGCAGCCTGGCTCAGCTGCCAGGTACGCAGGGGTGCGTGAGCGCCGACGGGTCAAGTCAGGACGGGGCCGGCACATGCGAGGTGGGGCGAGTCGTCTCGAACGCTCAGACGCCGGCCGTGTCGCCAGACGGACGCAGCTTCTACACCTCCAGCTACACCCAGCTGGCCGGCGGCATCGGGGTGTTCAATCGAGACCCGTCGACCGGCGTCCTGACACAGGTTTCCGGTAAGGCTGGATGCATCACGGGCGACGGGTCCAGCGAACAGGGTGCCGACACGTGCACCGCCGGTCGGGCTCTGTCCTACTCCTACGATGTGGCGAGCAGCCCCGACGGCGGGAATGTCTACGTCGCCGGCGACTACCTTGCGGCCGGCGGCTTTGCCGTGTTCTCGCGCCGGGCCACCCCAGTCTGCGTGAGCGCGACGCTGGCCGTACAGCAGGCCACGCCGACACCGGTGTCACTGAGCTGTTCGGATCCAAACGGCGACCCGTACACCCGGCAGCTGGTGACGGGCCCGGCGCACGGCACCGTGGGCGCGCTGTCGGCCGGTGCGACCGTGCTGTACACCCCCGCCAAGTCGTTCTTCGGTACCGATCGAATTAGCTTCCGGGCCACCGATGCGACAGGACCCGGGGTGCCGGCATCGATCGAGCTGAACGTGATCCGCGACACGACTCCGCCGAAGTGCAACCAGTTCCGCGTGCCCCCCGGAGCTGTGGCGAGTTTCCTCAAACACGGCCTTGAGGCGCAGATGAGCTGCTCGGAGGCAACGACGCTGAAGCTGACGATGACGGTCGGCAAGCGGACCGCCCACGATCTGGGCTTGACTGGCAAGGCGCCGGTGAAGATCGCGTCCGGGAAGGGATCCTCCACCGGCCCCGGAAAGGTCTTCGTCAAGCTCAAGTTCACCGGCGAGGCCAAGCGGATCCTGTCGTCGGTGAAGCCGGCCAGGCTGGGCGTGGCGTTCGGCGCGGTGGCCGTCGATCGCGCCGGCAATCGCGCCACCAAGCAGGTGCAGCTGACGCTGAAGTGAGGCGGGGCTCGCCGCTACCGTGGTGGCGATGGACGGCTGTGTCGGTGAGGCTCTCCGCGACGCGTCGGCGCGGCTTGCGGCCGCGGGGTGCGACACACCCCGGCTCGATGCCGAGGTCCTGCTCGGCTTCGTCCTGGACTGCTCGCGCGCGGGGCTGGTGATGCGGGGCTCGGAGGCGCTCGCGCCCGAGTCCGCGGCGGACTTCGCTGCGCTCCTGGCGCGGCGCGAGGCACGTGAGCCGGTCGCCTACATCACCGGCGTCAAGGAGTTCAGGCGGATCTGTCTGGCCGTCGATCGCCGCGTGCTGATCCCGCGGCCGGAGACCGAGCTGCTGGTCGAGGTCGGCTGCTCGGCAGCGCGCGGAGCGCGTGTCGTGGACGTCGGCACCGGGAGCGGGGCGGTCGCGCTGGCGCTCAAGGACGAGCGTCCCGATCTGTCGGTGCGCGGGGTCGACGTCAGCGAGGACGCGCTGGCGGTGGCTTGCAGCAATGCGGAGCGACTCGAGCTCGACGTCGAGTTCGTCCTCGCTGACCTGCTCGAGGACGACGCCGACCACGACGTTGTGCTGGCGAATCTCCCGTACGTTCGCTCGGGAGAGGCGCTCGAGCCGGAGATCGCCCTCTACGAGCCGGCCGGCGCCCTGTTCGCTGGTGCCGACGGGCTCGAGGTCGTCCGGCGCCTGGTCGCGATGCTCGACGGCGCACTGCTCGTCGCGCTCGAGGTCGGGTTCGACCAGGCCGACGAGGTCGAGGCGCTGCTGCACGGCGCGGGGTTTGGGTCGGTGCAGCGCCTGCGTGATCTGGCCGGGCACGAGCGCGTGGTGGTGGCGCGGCGGTGAGCACGCCCGATGCAGAGGCGTTCGAGCGCTGCCTGGGGGTCGGTGGTGTCGCCGTATTTCCCGCCGACACCGTGTACGGCCTCGCGTGCGACGTCAGCAACCGGGTCGCGGTCGAGCGCCTCTACCGTCTCAAGCGCCGGCGCCTGGACAAGCCCTCGGCGGTGATGTTCCTCGATCTCGAGCTGGCGGTCGCGGCGCTGCCCGAGCTCGGAGCCCGGACCGCGGGCGCGCTGGGGCGGCTGCTGCCTGGCGCGGTCAGCCTGCTGCTGCCCAATCCGGCGCAGCGCTTCCCGCTCGCGTGCGGCTCGGACCCGGGCACGCTCGGGTTGCGGGTGCCGGCGCTGCCGCGCCTCGACGGCGTTCGCTGGCCGGCCGTGCAGTCGAGCGCGAACCTCGCGGGAGGCCCCGATCCGACCCGCCTGCAGGACGTCCCGGCGGCGATCCGGCGCGCCGCCGACCTGGTGATCGACGGCGGCGAGCTGCCGGGGACCCCGTCGACGGTCGTCGATCTGAGGGCCTACGAGGACGGTGGCCGGTGGTCGATCGTCAGGCTCGGGGCGGTCGGCGAGGACGAGCTCGGGGTCGCGCTCGGCGGGGGCCGGACGCACTGATATCGTCGCGCTCCATGACCGTCGAGTTGCCGCCCGACTTCTTCAACCGCCCGCTGGCCGAGGTCGACCCGCAGATCGCCGAGGTCCTGTCGCTCGAGCTCGAACGACAGCAGCGCACGCTCGAGATGATCGCCTCGGAGAACTTCGTCCCGGTGTCGGTGCTCGAGTGCCAGGGCTCGGTGCTGACCAACAAGTACGCGGAGGGCTACCCCGGCAAGCGCTACTACGGCGGCTGCGAGTACGTCGACATCGCCGAGCAACTCGCGATCGATCGCGCCAAGGAGCTGTTCGGCGCCGAGCACGCGAACGTCCAGCCGCACGCCGGTGCCCAGGCCAACACCGCCGTCTACCACGCGTTGCTGACGCCCGGCGACACGCTGATGGGGCTCGAGCTCGCCCACGGCGGCCACCTGACGCACGGGATGAAGATCAACGTCTCGGGCCGGCTGTACGACATCGCGCCCTATCAGGTGCAGCGCGAGACCAGCCTGATCGACATGGACGAGGTCCGCCGTGTCGCGCTCGAGCGCCGCCCGAAGATGATCCTCGCCGGCTGGTCGGCATACCCGCGGGTCCTCGACTTCGAGCGCTTCCGCGCGATCGCCGACGAGGTCGGCGCCTACCTGATGGTCGACATGGCCCACTTCGCGGGACTCGTCGCCGCCGGCCTGCATCCAAGCCCGGTGCCCTACGCGGACGTGGTCACGACGACGATCCACAAGACGATCGGCGGCGGTCGTGGCGGCATGATCCTGTGCACCGAGGAGCACGCCAAGAAGATCGACTCGGCGGTCTTCCCGGGGCAGCAGGGCGGGCCGCTGGAGCACGTGATCGCGGGCAAGGCCGTCGCCCTGCGGATCGCCCAATCCGATGCCTTCCGCGAGCGCCAGGAGCGCACGCTCGCGGGAGCCCGCGCGGTCGCGGCCGAGCTGGTCGCCGCCGGCGGCGGGGTCAACGTCCTGACCGGCGGCACCGACGTCCACCTCGCGCTGTGCGACCTGCGCGAGTCCGAGCTCGACGGCAAGCAGGCCGAGGACCGGCTCGCGGCCGTCGGAATCACCGTCAACCGCAACGCCGTGCCATTCGACCCGCGCCCGCCGGCGGTCTCCTCGGGACTGCGGATCGGCACACCCGCGCTCGCCACCCGCGGCCTCCAGCTCGATGACTTCGTCGAGATCGGCCGCGTGATCGGGTCGGCGCTCCAGCCTGGCGATTTCGACGGCCGCCGCTCCGAGCTGACCGCCCGGACCGAGGCGATCGCCGAGCGCTACCCGCTTTACGCGGGGCTGCGCGCGCAGGCCGCGGTCTAGACCCGCTTCGAGTCCCGGATCGTTTGGGATACCGGGAGTGTGGATTGGTGTGATGGTGGCGGCGTGAGCGGGGGCGCGACGTGGTGGCGATGAGCGGGAGCGCGAGCGGGGGGGACGACATGGTGGCGATCAGCGGGAGCGCGAGCGGGGGGCATAACCTCGCAAACTAGCTCCGGCTGGGCGAGGATGGCGTTTTGAGTCGGCTCAGCAGACTTAATCTCGCATGCCGCGCCTGGGGCGCCGGGTTTGCGAGGTTATGCCGCGCTCAGGGCTCCGGGGCGCCCGCGACCACCGCGCGCGCCAGCCCGCGACCGAACCCTGCCAGCCCGCGACCGAACCCCCGCCAGCCCGCGCCCACCGCGGCCCCGGAGCGGCCGCCCCGCCCCGGGCCCTACGTCTCGAACGCCGCGACCGTCGCCAGGATCACGTACGTGGCGATCAGCGCGACGCCCTCGAACGCCGTCGCCTCGCCGTCGCCGGTGATCTGCCAGACGATCAGCGCCGTCCCGAACAGCGCGCCGATGTAGACCGGCGGTAGCGCGAACGTCAGCGTCGTCGCCGTCAGCAGCGAGACGAGCACGAGCAGCGGGTACAGGAACGCGGCGATCTGGGCGACCGAGTTCTTGACGACCGAGATCGCGAGCTCCGCTCGCCCCTTGGAGGCGAGCACGATCCCGGCGACGTTCTCGACGGCGTTGCCGGCGATCGCGACGATCACGAGGCCGGCGAAAGGCTGTGAGATGTGCAAGGTCGTGATCGTCGGCTGCAGGGCGTGGACGAACCAGTCCGAGACGAACGCTGAGGCGACGCCGCCGATCGACAGCAGCACGATCGCCGTCGTCGTCGAGAGCCGCGGCTTGTCCTCGCCCTCCCCAGGTGGCTGATCTGAGCGCAGGTACTGCCACAGCCAGCACCCGTAGGTGATCAGGATCGCGATCGCGCCGATGATCGAGATCGTCGTCGTGTGGCGGCTCGCGGTGTCGTGCGAGGAGTCCGCGAGCCCGATCAGCAGGATGATGAAGGTCGCGATCAGCAGCAGCGTGGCGGTGTCGTTCGGCAGCCGCGGGCTGAACCGCATCACGCCCTGTTTGTCGCGACGCGAGCCGACGACGATCACGAGCCCGAGCACGAGCAGCGCATTGACCAGGATCGAGCCGAGGATCGCGGTCTCGGCGACGACCTTCTCGCCGGCTTGGAGCGCGAAGATGACGACGAAGAACTCGGGCAGGTTGCCGAGCGTCGACTGCATCGTGCCCGTCACCGCCGGGCCGTAGCGGCGCCCGACCTGCTCGGTCCCGAACGAAACGACCCAGGCCATCCCGGCCAGCGCCAGCGTCGCCAACGCGAACGCGAGGATCGCCGAGACGCCGGTCGCGTAGCGGGCGATCCCGGCCAGTACCGTCACGACGACGATCAGCCCGAGGACGATCCGCTCGATCCGGGTGATCCCGCTCAGCTCAACGTCCCGTCATGACGGTGTCGTCATCGCTGTAGGCCGGCGCACAGCAGCACAGCAGCACAAGTGGCGACTCGCCCCGGTTGAACAGCTTGTGTGGCGTTCCGGGCGTGATCACGACACAGTCGCCGGGCCCGACCTCGCTCTCGTCACCGCCGAGGCGCATCGTCCCGGTGCCCGAGACGAAGTAGTAAAGCTCCTCGCTCCGCGGGTGGTAGTGCTCGGCGGTCTCGCCGCCGGGTGGCACGGTCGCCTCGGCGAGGCTCTGGTTGCGGGTGTCGGTCCAGGACGGGCCGGCGAGCTCCCTGATGCTCGAACCGTCGAGCGTCGTAAACGACTGCAGCTGCTCGAGGTTCGCCTTTCGCATCGGCGGCACTATCGCACGCGCTCGAACTCGCCCGTCTCCAGATCGCGCCGAACCTGCTCGTCGATCTCGTGCTCGCTGGTGCCGGGATCGATCTGCTTCATCTCTCTGGCCCGGAAGTGCTTGAACTTGAGGATCTCGAGCACGTAGACGAGGTAGATGCTCGCCGCGACCACGATCAGGCCGATCGCGACCATCACCAGCACCCATCCGAGCCGGTAATCACCGCGATGATCGGAGTACGGGACGAACCGCAGCGCCAGCGCCAGCCCCGCCAGCAGCACCGTCCAGGTATACAGGTAGGCGACCGTCTTGCGCTGGCTGAAGCCGATCCGCGCCATCCGGTGATGGAAGTGGTTGGCGTCGGCCATCCACGGCGCGCGGCGGTACTTGAGTCGTTTGGCGACCACGAAGCCGGTGTCGAGGAACGGCACCGCGAGGATGAACAGCGGCGCGATCAGCGCGACGCCGGCCGTGGTCTTGATCGAGCCGATCACGGTCACGACCCCGAGCAGGTAGCCGAGCAGGTTGGCGCCGGCGTCGCCCATGAACACCTTTGCCGGCGGGAAGTTGTGAAACAGGAATCCGAGCGCCGCGCCCGCCGTGATCGCCGACAGCACCGCCGCCACGCTGCCGCCGCCCTCAATGCTGAAAGCGATGATCACGAACGTGATCCCGTCGATCGTGCAGACCCCTGCGGCGAGCCCATCGACGCCGTCGCTGAAGTTGACGACGTTCATCATCCCGACCAGCCAAAGCGCGCTCAGCACCCCGCCCGTGTTGGGGAACTGCAGGCCGCCGATGAACGGCAGCGTGACGTCCGTGACGACCACCCCGCCCGCGACGACGGCGATCACGGCCGCCGCGATCTGGCCCAGCAGCTTGGCGAGCGGCGGCAGGTTGCGAATGTCGTCGATCACGCCGACCAGCGCGATCAGGCAGGCGCCCGCCACCACCGCCCACGTGTCGACGGTGCCGCCAGATCCCGGATGGTGGGGGGTTTTCGGCAGTTTGAACTCGTCCGGCATCCAGATCGCCGCCGCCAGCAGCACGCCGGCGAGGATCGCGAGTCCGCCCAGCAGTGGCGTGCTCTTGGTCGCCAGCCCCCGCTCGCTCGGCATCGCGATCGCCCCAACGCGTCGCGCCAGGCGGGCAGCCTGCGGTGTCAGCACGGCCGCGACCGCCATCGCGACGAGGAAGGCGAAGACGGCATCCCAGTAGCGCATGGCTCGGCCGTAGGATGCCAGCCGGGCAGGATCCAGCCGCCCGGAGGGGCTGCGCGCCGGCGATTTGAGCCGGTTTCGGGCCCTTGCCCAGGCCTTGCTATCTTACGTTTACGTAAGCTTCCGAATCGACCGTTGAAGGAGTAGCGCCCTGCAGACGATCCAGGCCACTCAGCCACGAACCAGGCGCCGTATCGGCGTCCACGCCGAGCACGATCACTACAAGTGGTGGGCGCTCTCGTGTACGAGCCTCGGGATGCTGCTGGCCACGATCAACTCGGGAACGCTGATCATCGCGCTCCCCGATCTCGAGCGGAGCCTGCACACGAGCCTGCTCGAGCTCGTCTGGGTGATCCTCGTCTACATGATCGCGTCGACCGTGCTGGTGCTGAGCGCAGGTCGGCTCTCAGACCAGTTCGGGCGCAAGAAGGCCTACATCGGCGGCTTTCTCGTGTTCGCGATCGCGTCGCTGGGTGCAGGCTTCGCGGCCAACGGCACGGAGCTGATCCTGTGGCGGATCCTGCAGGGCGTCGGCGGGGCGTTCCTGTTCGCCAATGCGGCCGCGATCGTTACCGATGCCTTCCCGCGTGAGCAGCTCGGCCTCGCGATGGGCACCAACACGATGGTCGCGGCGGTCGGGCTGGTGATCGGGCCGGTGCTCGGCGGCGTCCTGGTGGCCGTCTCGTGGCCGTGGGTGTTCTGGTTCAACGTGCCGTTCGCGCTGGCGGGCAGCCTGTGGGCATTCCTGATCCTGCGTGAGGTGACCGGACGCGGCGAGGACAAACGCTTCGACGCCATCGGGACGCTCACGTTCCTGGTCGGGCTGACCGGGCTCGTGCTCGGCATCTCGAAGGGCGGGATCGAGGGCTGGCATGGGCCGCTGGTGGTCGGCGGGCTGATCGCCGCAGCCGTGCTGCTGCCGCTGTTCGTGGTGATCGAGCGCCATCACCCATCGCCGATGCTCGACCTGTCGATCTTCCGCAACCGGCTGTTCTCGGCGGCCGCCGCGGCCGCCTTCCTCAACGGGCTCGCGCGGTTCGCGCTGATGTTCGTGTTCGTGTTCTACTTCCAGGGCGTGCAAGGCAACTCCCCGATCCTGGCCGGAGTCAAGCTCGCCCCGCTGGCGCTCGGGATGCTGTTCGCGTCGCCGCTCGCCGGAATCTGGGCCGATCGCCGCGGCTCGCGTGGAATGGCGGTGATGGGCATGCTCGTCAGCGCGCTCGGGCTCGCGCTGATGACGACGCTGCAGCGCGACACCACCTACCTCGCGAGCGGCGTCTATCTATTCATCGTCGGCGTCGGGTCGGGCATGTTCAACTCACCGAACACGGCCGCGATGATGGGCACGGTCGCGCCGCAGCGCCGGGGGATCGCCGCCGGCGCGCGGGTCCTGGTCCAGAACACGGGCGCCGTCATCTCGATCGCGTTCGTGATCGCGATCGTCACCTCGTCGGTACCCAAGGATGTCCTGTTCAAGGTCTTCAGCGGCCTCGCCGACCACATCACGACGGCCGAGCTGGTGCCGTTCATCTCGAACATGCACACCGCGCTGTGGTGCCTGTCCGCGATCTCGCTGCTCGGTGCGGTTGTCGCCGCCGCGCGCCCGAGCCACGTCAAGGCGGGAGCCGAGGAGAAGCCCGCCACCGGGCGCTCCGTCACCGGGAGCGACGAGGCAGGCGCCGCCGAGACGAGCGCGGCCGAGCCCGAGGCCGCGTTGCGGTGAGCGCGACGGAGGAGCGCTCGCTGCGGATCGGCGAGGTGGCTGAGCTGACCGGGACGACGCCCCGGACGATCCGCTACTACGAGGAGATCGGCCTGCTACCCGGCGCCGGCGAGCGCGATCTGGGCAAGCACCGGTGCTTCACGACCGCCGACGTCGAGCGGATCAACGAGATCGTCGCGATGCGCGACCTGCTCGGCCTGTCGCTCGACCAGCTGCGGCAGCTGCTGGCCGCCCAGGACGCGAGAGCCGAGCTCAAGCGCGAGTACCACGCGACCGAGGATCCGGTGCAGCGCAAGCGGATCCTCGACGAGTCGCTCGGCCACATCGCGACGCAGCTCGAGTTGGTCCGGGGCCGTAAGCGCCAGCTCGAACAGCTCGAGGGCGAGCTGACCGACCGCCGCCGGCTGATCCACCGACGGCTGCGCGAGCTCGCGACATGAGCGGCGGCGTCGATCGCCGCGCGATGGCGACCCTGTCCGCCGGGCATCTGTTCACCGACATCTCGCAGGGCGCGGTTCCGGCCCTGCTGCCGTTCCTGATCGCGCGAGATCACCTCAACTACGCGTCTGCGTCGGCGCTGATCCTCGCGGCGACGATCTCGAGCAGCGTGATCCAGCCGGTCTTCGGTCACGTCTCGGACCGGACCTCGCTGCCGTGGCTGATGCCGCTGGGCCCGGCCCTCGGCGGCCTCGGCATCTGCCTCGCGGGCCTCGCTCCGACCTACCCGCTGACGTTCGCCGCGATCGTGATCAGCGGGCTCGGGGTCGCCGCCTTCCACCCGGAGGGCTCGCGATTCGCCAACTACGTCTCCGGGGCCAAGCGCGCCAGCGGGATGAGCCTGTTCTCGGTCGGCGGCAACCTCGGCTTCGCGCTCGGGCCTGTGTTGGTGACGCCCCTGATCCTCGCCTTCGGTCTGCACGGAACCGCGTTCGTGATCATCCCGACGTGGCTGATGGCGATCGTGATGATCCGCGAGCTGCCACGGCTGAAGGCGTTCCGGCCCGACCTCGGGCCGATGAGCGGGCGCGTCGGGGCCGAGCCGCACGAGGAGCAGTGGGGGCCGTTCACGCTGCTCGCCGGCGTGATCGCGCTGCGGTCGTTCGTGTACTTCGGGTTCGTGACCTTCCTGCCGCTCTACTACGTCCATGTGCTGCACACGGGCAAGGCGCTCGGCAACGCCGCACTGTCGGTCATGCTGCTCGGCGGCGCGCTCGGGACGCTGATCGGCGGCCCGCTCGCGGACCGTTTCGGCCGCCGTGCGGTGCTGGCCGGCTCGATGATGCTGCTGCCGCCGCTGACGGCGCTGTTCCTGCTGGCGGGGCCAGGCGCGGCGGTCGCGGTCGCGGCCGTGATCGGGTCGGCGACGATCGCGACCTTCGCGGTCACGATCGTGATGGGTCAGGAGTATCTACCGGGCCGCCTGGGCGTCGCGGCGGGCGTCACGATCGGGCTGTCGATCGGCCTCGGAGGAGTCGGGGCGCCGCTGCTCGGGGTGCTGGCCGACGCGACCAGCCTGCGCGCGGTGTTCGTCACGATCGGCGTGCTGCCGCTGCTCGCGCTGATCCTGGTTTGGCTGCTCCCGGCATCCACTCGGGCGCATAAGCCGGAAAGACAGGGCTCGCGAGCTCGCGTCGGAGGACTCGCGTCGCCTGCGGGTAGCGAGCGAGCTTGAACACCTGCCCGCCGGCGAGACCCTCGTTGTAGACGAGCATCCGGACCCGCGGATGCGAGCGGATCCAGCTGAACAGCTCGTGAACCCAGCCGGGGTCATCGGCGCCCCAAAGTGCGTACTCGCCGAACAGGAACGGCTGCTTGGGATAGTCGCGATACAGGGTGTCGAGGCCGGTGAAGCCGGGGAACTTGCTGTAGAAGTCGGTCCCGACCCAGTCGACCCACGGCCGCCCCGGCCAGTAGTCGCGCGGCTGGTTGCCGGGAACATCAGGATCCCCTGAGGTCTGAGGGCACCAGACCATCGAGAGCTTCGGCCGCGGCAGGTCGCGGTCGGTGCGAAGCGGTGGCATCCCGAGCCGTGCCAGCGTCGCGTCGATCGACTGCAGCCGGCCGCCGCGGAGGATCAACGTGACCCGCTTCCAGGCGCGCTTGAAGGCCGCTGCCGAGTGGTCGGCATCGCGCGCGGCGCTCTGACCGAAGGCGGAGTATGGGTTCCAGTAGCCGTCCATCTCGGCCATCAGCCGCACGTACACGACCAGGCCGCTGTCGTGCGCGGCCTGGCCCAGCGCGATCAGCCAGCCGTCGCCCTCGCCACGCGAGATCGCCCCCGGAGTGATCATCTCGCGGCTGCCGGAGGCGGTTGTGATGTTGATCATCAGCCGAGCGTGGGCGTGCTCGGCATCCTCGAAGATCCCCGGCAGGTACTCGCCCCAGGCCGAGAACACCTGGTACACGGCCGGATGCTTCTTGACGGCGCTCTCATATGCGGACAGCGGCTGGCCGCCGACCCCCGCGAACACCTGTCCCGGCGGGGGAAGGAAGGTCTCGGCGTGCGCGGCCGCGGCCGTGATCGCGACGCACAGCGGCAGGATTGCGGCGATCAGCGCCGTAACCAAGGGCCGGCGGCGCGGTACATTGATCGCGGGAAGGGCTTCGCGGCGCCACACACTGCTGTGATCGGCGCCTGCGCCCCCCGACTGATCCCCAACCTCCTCGATTAGACCTTTGTTCACGACGCAACCCGTCGCCCGCTGGCTGCCCCGGCTCGCCGCGGTCGGAGCCGCCCTCGTCGGGCTCGTCAACATCGCCTCGGCGCTGACGCCGAGCATCCGCTGGCGCGGGCACCTGCTGCTCGAAGTCGAGCCGGTCGAAGCGATGCGGCTGTTCCACGCGCTGGCGCTGCCCGCCGGTGCGGCGCTGCTGCTCGTCGCCCCGTACCTGCTCAGGCGCCGGCGGCGGGCCTGGCAGGCGGCGATCGTGCTGATGATCGCGCTCGGAGCTTTCGACCTGCTCAAGGGCCTCGACGTCGAGGAGACCGCGATCACCTGGGCGGCGGCTGCGATTCTGCTTGCCGGGGGCCGCGCGTTCAACGTCCGCCACGACGCGATCACCCTGCGCTCAGCGATCTGGCGGGTTCCGCTGCTGGGGATCGGCGGACTGCTGGCGGCGGCGCTCACGACCTGGGCTTCGCAGGGTCGGCCGTCGTGGAGCGCGGTCGTGCGCGAGACCGGGGACCTGCTGCAGTGGCAGGGCGGCCCGATCCACTACCACCACCACTTCCACTGGATTCCGCTCGGGGTCCACACAATCGAGCTGGCGACCCTGGTCGCAATCGCGTACGTGATCTTCCGCCCGCTGGCGGTGCCGCGAGCGCTCCCGGGGCCGGGGGCGCGAGCCGCCGCGGCCGAGCTCGTTCGCGCCCACGGCAGCGACACGCTGTCGTTCTTCAAGCTGCGCACCGACGAGCACTACTTCTTCAGCGGTGACGGCCGGGCGTTCGTCGGCTACCGGATCGAGAACGGTGTCCTGCTGCTGTCGGGGGATCCGGTCGGACCGCCGCAGTGCTTTGACGGGCTGCTGCGCGAGGTGCGCGGCTTCGCCGAGGCGCGTGGGCTCAAGCTCGGCGCGGTCGGCGCCAGCGAGCAGCTGTGTCCGCTATATGAGCGGATCGGCCTGAAGACGATCTACCTCGGAGACGAGGCGATCGTCGAGCTCGACAAGTTCTCGCTCGAGGGCCGGGCGATCCGCAAGGTGCGCCAATCGGTGCACCGGCTGACGAAGGCCGGCTACAGCGCCGAGGTACACGAGCTGAGCGCGCTCGACGAGGTGAGCATCGGCGAGATCGAGCAGGTCCTCGAGCGCGGCCGCGAGGGAGCGCCCGAGCGCGGCTTCTCGATGGCGATGGACTCGATCGGGAGCGCCGCGTGCGCCGACACGCTGGTCGTGCTGGCGCGGGACGGCGAGGACGCGATCCGGGGCGTCCTGCACTTCGTGCCGGTCTACGGTCGCGAGAGCGTCTCGCTGTCGTTCATGCGCCGCGATCCCGGCACGCCCAACGGGCTGACCGAGTTCCTCGTGGTCGAGGCGATCGGGCTGCTGCGCGAGCGCGGGCTGCAGGAGCTATCGCTCAACTTCGCCGCCTTCGCGAAGTGGATGCACAGCCCGGAGAAGCGCTCGGAGCGGGTGCTGGGCAAGCTCGTGACGCTCGGCAACCCGTTCTTCCAGATCGAGAGCCTGTACCGCTTCAACGCCAAGTTCTTCCCGAGCTGGAAGCCGCGCTATCTCGTCTACGAGGGCAGGTTCGGCCTGCCCCGGACCGGGATCGCGGCGCTGTGGGCCGAGGGCCAGCTGTGGAAGCCTCAGGTCCCCACCGGCACGCTGATTTCCTTCAAGGCGCGCTAATCTCACATTAACGAACGCGTGTCTGGAGGCTTCCCCCGGCGGAGGCTATCGACGCGCGCTGTCCGTTCTGTTTCAAGGCGACGCCCGCGTCTCCCAGGTAGCCTAGGCGCCCCTCGACCCCTGCTCATCGCTTGACCAGCACCGATAGACATCATGACCCCATCCATGACGGCCGAGCTTTCACCGGGGCTCGTCGCGAGCACGATCGGGACCTGCCGTGTCGGTGAGCGCTTCCGTCACGCCTGAGCCGACGATGGTTCTGCTCCGGTACTTCGACGTCGCCGTGATCCTCGTGGCCGCGCCGATCATGATCCTGATCGGGGTGCCGGCCGCCGGTTACCTGATCGCAGCGGGTGCGTGGGTGGCTCTGCGCGCCGTCGGCGTCGCGGTCGAGCACATCGCGGACAGGGTCGACGCCCGCACCCAGGTCAGCCTGCGGCTGGCCTACATGCTCTCGCGCCTGTTTCTGCTGGCGCTGGTCGTGATCCTCGTCCGCGAGAGCGAGGGCAAGAACGCCGGCATCACCGCGCTCGCCGTGATCGTGTTCGCCTTCACGATGCAGCTGGCCACCTCGGCCGCCAGCCACCCGAGGTCCAAATGAGCAACACGAGAAAGATCCTGTTCGGCATCGCCGGCTTCTACGTGCTCGGGCTCGTGCTGCTGATCCTGATCTTCGGGATCACGACCCACAAGAACAACGCATTCGCGCCGCAGAACGAGTTCAAGCTGATCAACTGGGTCAGCCTCGGCGTGTTCAGCATCAATCGCGCGGTCCTCTATCTGTTCATCGCGGCGGTGCTGACCGTGTTCACGATGGTGTTCATCGCTCGGAGGATGCATGCGCGCCCGAACAAGGTGCAGACCGGGGTCGAGGTCCTGTTCTCGCTGATGCGCGACAACATCACCGCCGGGAACATGGACGACTCGATGGCGGCCAAGTGGTTTCCCTACATCGGCGCGCTGTTCCTGTTCATCTGGTACTGCAACCTGATCGGCTACATACCGCTGCCGACCAACTCCGAGCAGACGTTCAACCTGTTCGGCGCCCACATCCCGTCGTTCGCGCTGTACGCCGCGACGGCGAACATCTCGGTGCCGCTCGTGCTCGCGATCGTGACCTTCGTCGCCTTCAACTGGGAAGGGGTCCGCGCTCATGGCCCGATCGGTTACTTCAAGAGCCTGATCCCGGCCGGCGTCCACGGGCCGATTCTGTTGCTGATCGCGCCGCTCGAGGTGATCTCGATGTTCATGCGGCTGATCTCGCTGACCGTCCGACTGTTCGCGAACATCCTCGCCGGTCACATGATCATCCTGTTCATGGCCGGGGGGCTCGCGGTGATTCTCGGCGCGAGCTGGCTGGGCTGGTTCACGCTGCCGTTCGGGGTCCTGATCTACATGTTCGAGCTCGGCCTCGTGGCAACTCTTCAGGCTTTCATCTTCGCCACCCTGTCCGCGATCTACCTCGGTGGCGCGGTCTCTTCCCACTGATCAAAAAGGAGTTCGAGAGTGCTTGCCCCAATCTTCCATATAGCTGCCGGAGTAAGCGCCGGCCTCGGAATCGGGATCGGCGGCGGTCTTGGCGCCGTCGGCGCCGGTGTCGGCATCGGGATCATCTTCGGAAAGGTGATCGAGTCAGTCACCCGCCAGCCCGAGATGCGTGACGAGATCACAAGCATCCAGTGGCTCGGCTTCGCTCTGACCGAAGCATGCTTCTTCTACGGCCTCGTCGCCGGCCTGCTCTCCTGGGTGCTGAAGTAGCCGATGAACGTCATCGCTTCCAGCGGGTCGTTCCTGATCTCGCCCAACGTCGGGTTGATGGTCTGGACGCTGCTGTTGTTCGTGATCTCGATGTACATCCTGGCCAAGCTCGCGTTCCCGCGGATCTCGGAGGCGCTCGACCGGCGCCAGAAGGCGATCGAGGATTCGATCGACGCCGCCGAGCGGACCCGCCAGGAGGCTGACGACCTGTTGTCCGAGTACCGCGAGCGGCTGCGAGAGGCGCGCGGCCAGGCGGATGAGATCGTCGAGCGCGCCCGCAAGGCGGCCGAGGTCCACGAGCGCGACTCCGAGGACGACGCCAAGGCACGCCGCGAGCAGCTGATGGAGCAGGCGCGGCGCGACATCGAGGCCGAGACGCGGCGCGCGATCCAGGACATCCGGCGCGAGGTCGCGGACCTGACCGTGATGGCGACCGAGAAGGTCACGCGCAAGACGCTGAGCGAGGAAGATCAGCGGCGCCTGGTCCAGGAGGCCCTGGGCGAGCTCGACTTCACCGCGCTCAGCCCAGGAAGCGAGAACTAGAGGCCCAGCAGTGGAAGAGATCGCGCAGGTCTACGCCCGCTCGCTGTTCGATGTCGCCCAGGAACAGGGCATCCTCGACACGGTGCGGGAGCAGCTCGGCCAGTTCGCCGACGCGCTTGACGAGTACCGCGAGCTCGCGGTGTTCTTCTTCTCCCCCTACTTCTCCACCGAAGAGAAGAAGGGTGGGCTGACGCGCGCGATCGAGGGCGGCGAGCCGATCGTGATCAACTTCTTCGAGGCGCTGCTCGAGCGCCATCGGATGCCCGCGATCTTCCGGATCCGGAGTCGCTTCGAGGCGATGTGGGAGGAGGCCAACCTGCTGCTCCCGGTCCAGGTCACGAGCGCCGTCGAGCTCGACGAGGCGACGATCCAGAGCATCGGCCAGCGGATCGGCGAGCAGACCGGCCGCACGGTCGAGCTCGCGAGCGAGGTCGACCCGGACATCCTCGGGGGCATCGTCCTTCGCGTCGGCAACTTCATCCTCGACGCGTCGATCAGAAACCGTTTGAACCAACTTCGCAAGCAAGTCGCGCAGGCGTAGCCAAAGGGCAGCCGCGCCTGTCAAGGAGCAATCCATGCAGATCAACCCAGACGAGATCACATCAATCCTCAAAACCCGGATCGAGGGACTCGACACCTCGGGCGCCGACCTGACCGAGGTCGGGACGGTGCTGTCGGTGGCGGACGGCATCTGCCGCATCCACGGCCTCGAGAACTGCATGTCGTTCGAGATGCTCGATCTGCCAAACGACGTCACCGGCCTGGCGCTGAACCTCGAGTCCGACAACGTCGGCGCGGTCCTGTTCGGCGAGTGGGAGAAGATCTCCGAGGGCGACACCGTCAAGCGCACCAAGCGGCTGCTCGAGATTCCGGTCGGCGATCAGCTGCTCGGCAGGATCGTCGATCCGCTCGGCAATCCGCTTGACGGCAAGGGCGAGATCACCGCGACCGAGAACCGCCCGGCCGAGCACAAAGCGCCCGGCGTGGTCGCACGCCAGCCAGTCAAGGAGCCGATGCTGACGGGCCTGAAGGCGATCGACTCGATGATCCCGATCGGCCGCGGCCAGCGCGAGCTGATCATCGGGGACCGCCAGACGGGCAAGACCGCGATCGCGATCGACACGATCATCAACAACCGCGAGCGCGACCTGATCTGCGTGTACGTCGCGATCGGCCAGCGCAAGTCGACGGTCGTGGCGCTCGCCAACACGCTCGAGGACGCCGGCGCGCTCGAGAACACGATCATCGTGATGGCCGCCGCCGACGAGGCCGCGCCGATCAAGTTCCTGGCGCCGTATGCCGGCTGCGCGATGGCCGAGTACTTCCTCTACAACGGCAAGGCGGCGCTGGTGGTCTACGACGATCTGACCAAGCACGCGTACGCCTACCGCCAGATGTCGTTGCTGCTGCGCCGCCCGCCTGGTCGCGAGGCCTACCCCGGCGACGTCTTCTACCTGCACTCGCGACTGCTCGAGCGCGCGGTCAAGCTCAACGACGAGCTCGGTGGCGGTTCGCTGACGGCGCTGCCGGTGATCGAGACGCAGGCGGGCGATGTCTCGGCCTACATCCCGACGAACGTGATCTCGATCACCGACGGTCAGATCTTCCTCGAGCCGAAGCTGTTCTACTCGGGCGTCCGGCCCGCGATCAACGTCGGCATCTCGGTCTCACGTGTGGGCGGCAACGCTCAGATCACGCCGATGCGCAAGGTCGCCGGCCGGCTGAAGCTCGAGCTCTCCCAGTACCGCGAGCTCGAGGCGTTCGCGCAGTTCGGCTCCGAGCTCGACGCCGAGACGCAGCGGACGCTGGCGCGGGGCGAGCGCTTGGTCAAGACGCTCAACCAGCCCGAGCGCCACCCGCTCCCCGCCGAGGATCAGGTCGTCCAGATCTACGCCGCCACCAACGGCTACCTCGACCGGATCACTGTCGACCGAGTCGACAAGTTCCTGGCGGGCATCACCGAGCACGTGCGCGGCAACGAGCCCGAGCTGCTGAAGACGATCGCCTCGGGTGACTGGAGCGACGAGACCCAGACCAAAGTCGACTCCGCCGTCGAGCAGTTCGCCGAGGACTTCGGCTTCGACCTCGACGAGGAGGGGCACCCGCTCGAGGAGGAGGCCAAGGCGGCCTAGCGCCGCCGCGGACCAACCACCATGGCCACCTCGCAGCGAGACGTTCGCAACCGCATCAGCGCGGTCAAGAACATTCAGAAGATCACGAGGGCGATGGAGATGGTCGCCGCCGCAAGGCTGCGCCGCGCCGAGCAGCGGATCGAGGCGCTGCGCCCGTATGCGAGCGCGATCCGGCGTATGACCCGCGAGGCCGCCGAGGCGGCGGGCAGCGTGCCACGGTTGCCGATCCTGTCCGAGCACGAGCAGGTGGACAAGGTCGGGTTGCTGCTGGTCGCCGGCGACCGCGGACTGGCCGGCGCGTTCAACTCGAACATCGTCCGCGCCGGCGTCGGCGCCGGGCGTTCCCACACCTCTGAGGGGCGCACGGCCGTGTACTTCGCCTCGGGCCGGCGCGCCGCCTCGTCGCTGCGCTTCCGCGGGCTCGATCCGGCCGAGAGTTACACGGGGTTCACCGATCGCCCGTCATACGCCGATGCGCGCCGGATCGCCGAGGGACTGATGGCGGCCTACATCGACAACGAGGTCGATCAGGTCGAGGTCTTCTACAACGGGTACATCTCCCCGATCTCGCAGGTCGTCAGGCGCGAGACGCTGCTCCCGCTCCAGCAGGCGACGGTGCTCCAGGATGGCGAAGGCGAGGACGACGACGGCGATTCTGAGGCTCGCCCCGAGAAGCGCGCGCTGGTCGAATACGAGCCCGATCCCGAGGAGATCCTCGCCCGGCTCGTGCCCGACTACGTCGAGATCTCGATCTATCGCGCGTTGCTCGAGTCGACCGCGTCCGAGCACGGCGCGCGGATGACCGCGATGCGCAACGCCTCGGAGAACGCCGGAGAGCTGATCGAGGATCTGACGCTCGAAATGAACCGCGCACGCCAGGCCGAGATCACCCAAGAGATCATGGAAGTCGTCGCCGGCGCCGAAGGGCTCGCCGGTTAGCGAAAGACTGGAGAAACGATGGCTGTCAGTACTGAAACCAATACCGGCCGGATCGAGGAGATCCAGGGTGTCGTGATCGAGGCGGTGTTCCCCGACAAGCTCCCCGAGATCTACCATGCGCTGCGCATCCGCCGCTCGGAGGCGAACCTCGAGGAGGAGCCGATCGAGGAGGAGGGGCACGAGGAGGAGTGGCTGATCTGCGAGGTGCAGCAGCATCTCGGCGACGATCGCGTCCGCGCCGTGGCGATGGACACGACCGACGGCCTCTCGCGCGGGACCGAGGTGATCGACACCGGCGCGCCGATCACGGTCCCGGTCGGGCGCGTCACGCTCGGGCGGATCTTCAACTTGCTCGGCGAGCCGATCGACCAGGGCGAAGCGCTTGCGGACGACGTCGAGCGGTGGCCGATTCACCGCGTGGCGCCATCGGTCGAGGCGCTGACGCCGACGACCGAGATGTTCGAGACCGGGATCAAGGTGATCGACCTGCTGGCGCCGTACGCCAAGGGCGGGAAGGTCGGCCTGTTCGGCGGTGCCGGCGTCGGCAAGACCGTGATCATCCAGGAGCTGATCCACAACCTGGCGCAGGAGCACGGCGGACTGTCGGCGTTCTGCGGCGTCGGCGAGCGGTCGCGCGAGGGCAACGACCTGTGGCTCGAGATGAAGGAGTCCGGCGTCCTCGACAAGACGATGCTCGTGTTCGGCCAGATGAACGAGCCCCCTGGAGCCCGTATGCGCGTGGCCCTGTCCGGCCTGACGATGGCGGAGTACTTCCGCGATCAGGAGGGGCAGGACGTGCTGCTGTTCATCGACAACATCTTCCGCTTCGTGCAGGCCGGCTCGGAGGTCTCGGCGCTGCTCGGCCGGATGCCCTCGCAGGTCGGCTATCAGCCGACGCTCGAGTCCGAGATGGGCCAGCTGCAGGAGCGGATCACCTCGACGCGGAAGGGCTCGGTGACCTCGATCCAGGCGATCTACGTGCCGGCCGACGACCTCACCGACCCGGCGCCGGCGTCCGCCTTCGCGCACCTCAACGCGACGACCACGCTGTCGCGGTCGATCGCCGAGAAGGGCATCTATCCCGCCGTCGATCCGCTCGACTCGACCTCGACGATCCTCAAGGCCGAGATCCTCGGCGAGGAGCACTTCGGCGTCGCCAACCAGGTCAAGGAGGTGCTCCAGCGCTACCGCGACCTGCAGGACATCATCGCGATCCTCGGGATCGAGGAGCTCTCCGACGAGGACCGGCTGACGGTCGCGCGGGCGCGCCGCCTCGAGCGGTTCCTGTCGCAGCCGTTCCACGTGGCCGAGCAGTTCACGGGCACCCCGGGCGTGTACGTCCCGATCGCCGAGACGATCCGCGGCTTCCAGGAGATTCTCGAGGGCAAGCACGACGACGTTCCCGAGCGGGCTTTCTTCCTGAAGGGCACGATCGACGACGTCGTCGAGGAAGCCAAGCGAGGCGACTGATGGCCCACGAGAAGTTCCGGGTCGAGGTTCTGACCCCCGACGGGGAGGTCTTCAACGACGAGGTCGAGATGATCTCGACCCGGACGGCGGCCGGCTCGATCGGCGTGCTCGCCCACCACACGCCGATTCTGGCGATGCTCGACCCGACCGAGCTGCGGCTTTACAAGTCCGAGAACGAGTGCGTGCGCTTCGCCCAGGCCGAGGGCTACATGCAGATCGCGGAGAACCGCGCGCTGCTGCTGGTCCAGGAGGCGCACGCCCCGGGCGATCTCGACACCGGACTGCTGCACGAGCGCCTCCAGGAGGCCGAGCGCCAGCTCGAGAGCGCCGAGCCCGACACCGAAAGGCAGCGCGTCGCCCAGCGCAACAAGCGCCGCCTGGAGCAGTTCCTGCGGGTCGCCGAGGGCTCCTAGCGCGTCGCCCACGGCCCTCGCGGGCCGGGCGCTTTATCTCCCGAGAAGCAGAACCTTAAGCTGCGCCACTTATCCTTGCCGCCGATGCTCGATCAACGGGTTCTGGCCGAGCGGTTGATCCGCTATGACACCTCTCGCCCTGACGCAATCGTGGCGGCCGCAGGATTCGTCAAGGGGTGGCTCGAATCCCGCGATATCGAGGTCCGCGAACACGACCACAACGGGCTGCCTGTGCTGATCGCCGAGGTCGGGCCGGACGCCGCGGTCGGGCCGGACGCCGCGCAGGCGCCGTCGATCATCTGGCATGGCCATCTCGACGTGGTTCCGGCGCGGCCGGAGCAGTTCGAGCCCCGGGTCGAAGGCGATCGGCTGATCGGACGGGGGGCGTACGACATGAAGGGCGGCCTGGCGGCGATGATGTGCGCGCTCAAGGACATCGAGGCGCAGGACCGGGTCCGGGTCCAGTTCGTGTGTGTCCCGGACGAGGAGTCCGAGGAGATCGACGAACGCTCGACCGACGCGGTCTGCAAGCGCGGGTTGAAAGGAGATTTCGCGATCACCGGCGAACCGACCGACATGCACATCGGGGTCGAGGCCAAGGGCGTGCTGGTGCTGCGGATCGAGGTCCAGGGCCGCGCCGCCCACAGCTCGACGCCGTGGCTCGGCGACAACGCCGTGCTGAAGGCGGTCGACGTGTTCCGGGCGATCGAGTCGCTGCCGTTCAGCCGCGAGTCCTCGGAGATGTTCGATCGGCCCTCGATCAACCTCGGCCGGATCGAGGGTGGCGACGCGCTCAACATGGTGCCCGACTCGTGCACGATGGCCGTCGACGTGCGCTACCTGCCGGGCCAGGACCCAGGTGAGATCCTCGCGCAGGTCCGCAAGATCCCCGAGATCGTCGTGACCCGGACGTTCATCTACCCGCCGGTCACGGTTTCGCGGACGAATACGTACGTCCGCGCACTTCGCGATGCTGTGTCGCGTTCGAGCCGCGGAGAGGCGATGAGCGTGGGACGCGATGGAGCATCGGACGCCGCGGCGTTCATCGAGGCCGGGATCCCGGCGGTCGAGTTCGGCCCGGCCGGCGCGGGCCACCACGGTCCCGAGGAATGGGTGTCGCTGTCGTCGTTGGCGCGCTACCGCCGTGCGCTCGGTGACTTCGTCCGCGCGCTCCCGATCTGGCTCGAGCAGGACGATCGCGGCGGCGAGCTGCGCGCGATCGAAGGGGGCCTCGCATGAGGCTGATCCCCTCATCGCGCGGCGGGATGCTGTGGCGCGCGCTCGGCGCAGCGGTGCTCGTGATCGGCTTCACCGCGGCCGCGACCGCGGTCGCCGGACTACTGCAGATCAACACGTTCACCAAGTACTTCGACGCAAATCCATCGCTCGTGGGCTCCGACGTCGCGGTCGCCAACCCGGGCAGCCCGCAGACGATCCTCGTGATCGGCTCCGATCACCGCGCCGGCGAGCCCTACCGAGCCGCTAACACCGACACGATGATGCTCGTCCGCCTCGACCCCCTCTCCTCGACGATCAACGTGGTCTCGGTCCCGCGCGACCTGAAGGTACTGCTCCCCGGCACCGGCGGTCAGTACGAGTCGAAGCTCAACGCCGCCTATTCGGTCGGCGGCCCGAACCTGCTCGTCAAAGTGCTCAAACACCAGGTGTTCCCCGGGCTCAAGATCAACCACATCGTCGATGTCAACTTCGGCGGGTTCGAAGCGCTCGTCAACGCGATCGGGTGCGTCTACACCGATGTCGACCACCGCTACTACAACAACACCGTGTACACCGACTACTCGAGTATCAACCTGCAGCCGGGCTACCAGCGGCTGTGCGGCGCCGACGCGCTGTCGTTCGTGCGCTTCCGCCACACCGACAACGACATCGTCCGCAACGCGCGCCAGCAGGACTTCATCCGCTGGGCGAAGTCCGGGTACAGCCCCTCACAGCTGGTCACCGATCGCGACAAGCTGGTCAAGATCTTCGGCGAGCACGCCCAGACGGACCACAACCTGCACACGACCGACGGGCTGATCAACCTGTTCAACCTGGTCGCGTTCTCGGCCGGCCACACGATCAAGCAGGTCAAGTTCCCGGCGATCTTCCTCCCGTGCTTGCCAGCGTGCTACGTCGGCGCCAACCCCGGAGCCGAGCGCGCGACCTTCCGCCAGTTCATGACCCCGACGATCTCGAAGCACTCGAGCGCCGCCAAGAAGCCCCGCGCCCCGAACTCGACCGCCGGCGCGATGATCACCGCCGACCCGACCGACGGCAAGGCGCAGGCCGCGGCGCTCGGGCACACCGGGATGACCGTCTACTACCCGCGCGTGATCGGCGCCGGCTCGCAGTACTGCACGAACGCGACCTGCACGATCGGCCCGATCGCCAACTCGTATCCGCGCGCCTACACGATCCGCGACCCTGCGCGCAATCGCCATGCGGCCTACCGGATGACGCTCGTGATCAACCCGTCCCTCGGCCAGTACTACGGGGTGCAGGGGACGACCTGGCAGACGCCGCCGATCCTCAACGGCACCCATCAGACCCGCACGGTCAACGGCAAGCAGCTGATGATCTACTTCAACGGCCACAAGATCACGCTGGTCGCGTGGCGGACCTCGCAGGGCACCTACTGGATCTCGAACACGCTGACCGACGACCTCAGCAATCAGACGATCGTCGCGATCGCGGCCTCGCTGACAAGGGGCTAGCCGGCTCGGACTGATCCGCCGGCGCGCTGAGCCTCGATCCGCGGGGCGGTCTGCGCCTCGATCCGCGGGGCGGTCTGCGCCTCGATCCGAGCCCCCCTTGTACCCTCTCGCGGGCGATGGCACCCCCACGCGAACCGATTGCCGTGATCGGCACCGGATACGTCGGACTCGTGACCGCGGTCGGCTTTGCCGAGCTCGGCAGCGATGTCTGGTGCGTCGACGTCGACGCCGGCAAGATCGGCCGTCTCGAGCAGGGCGAGATCCCGATCTTCGAGCCCGGCCTTGCCGAGGCGGTCGTCGCCAACCGCGAGCGGCTGCATTTCTCGACCGAGCTGGCGCCGGCGCTGGAGCACGCGCGGCTGCTGTTCGTCGCCGTCGGCACGCCGCCGACCTACTCGGGCGATGCCGACCTTTCGGCCGTGCACGCGGTCGTCGACGCGATGCCCGCCTCCGAGGAGCACGCGCTGGTGATGAAGTCGACCGTCCCCGTCGGCACCGGCGCCGCGATCCGGCGGGTCTTGGACGAGCGCGGCAAGTCCGGCTTCGCCTACGTCTCGTGCCCCGAGTTTCTGAAGGAGGGGTCGGCGCTGGAGGACTTCCTCGCGCCCGACCGGGTAGTCGTCGGCGACGACGGCGACTGGGCGGGGGATGCGGTCGTCGAGCTGTATTCGCCGCTCGACGCCCCGCTCGTGCGGACTGACGTCGCGAGCGCGGAGATGATCAAGCTCGCCGCCAACGCGTTCCTCGCGACGAAGATCTCGTTCATCAACGAGATCGCGAACGTGTGCGAGGAGACCGGCGCTGACGTGCTCGAGGTCGCCCGCGGCATGGGACTCGACCACCGGATCGGCACGCATTTCCTCAAGCCCGGGATCGGGTTCGGCGGCAGCTGCTTCCCGAAGGACGTCTCGGCGCTCAAGCAGCTCGCGGGCAACTCGGGCTACCACTTCCAGCTCCTGACCGCTGTGATCGAGGTCAACGAGCTCCAGAAGCGTCGCGTGATCGCCAAGCTCCAGAAGCATCTGGGCTCGCTCGTCGGCAAGACCGTCGCGCTGCTCGGCCTCGCGTTCAAGGCTCAGACCGACGACATGCGTGAGGCCTCCTCGCTGGTGCTCTCCGCACGGCTGCAGGCGGACGGCGCCAAGGTCCGGGCTTACGATCCGGTCGCCGAGACCGAGGCGCGCAAGCTGATGCTCGGCGTCGACTTCGCGCGATCGGCGCTCGACGCGCTCGAGGGGGCCGACGCCTGCATCGTCGTGACCGAATGGCCCGAGTTCGCCAAGCTCGACTGGAAGGCCGCGGCCGAGCGCATGTCGGGACGGCTCGTGATCGACGGTCGCAACTTCGCCGACAGGCAGGCCGCCCTGTCCGCGGGCTTCGTGTACGAGGGGATCGGGCGGTAAGGCAGTTGCAGGCCCTGATCCTGGCCGGCGGGGAGGGAACCCGCTTGCGCCCGCTCACCTCGACGATCCCGAAGCCGGTCGTGCCGTTGGTCGACCGGCCGTTCATCGCCTACATGCTCGAATGGCTCGCTGACCACGGAGTCGACGATGTGATTCTGTCGTGTGGCTTCATGGCCGATGGTGTCAGGCAGGTGCTCGGCGACGGGTCCGAGCACGGCATGCGCCTGCGCTACGTGCAGGAGCCACGGCCGCTGGGGACGGGCGGCGCGCTGAAGTTCGCCCACGAGCTGCTCGAGGAGCGGTTCTTCATGCTCAACGGCGACGTGCTGACCGACTTCGACCTCTCGGCCCAGCTCGAGCAGCACGAGCGCACCGGCGCTCGCGCGACGCTCGCGCTCGTGTCGGTCGAGGACCCGTCGGCCTACGGACTGGTCCGCGTCTCGGAGGACTGCTCGGTCGACGAGTTCGTCGAGAAGCCGGGGCCCGAGCAGATCGACATCAACCTCGTCAACGCCGGCGCCTACATCCTCGACCGTGCGCTGCTCGAGGCGATGCCGCCGGCAGGCACCAACTTCTCGATCGAGCGCCACGTCTTCCCCGGGCTCGTCGGGCACGGGCTGTTCGGATTCGCGGCAAGCGGCTACTGGCTAGACATCGGGACCCCGGATCGTTACCTGCAGGCGACGTTCGACATCCTCGAGGGCAACGTCAGCACCAGCGTCGGCCAGCGGTTGAGCGCGGCCGGGATGGCGCTCGCCGACGACGCGACGGTCTCGGGACGGCTGGTCGCACCGGCGCTGGTCGGGCCCGGCTCGGTGATCGAGCCCCGAGCGATCGTCGGCGGCCGCGCGGTGCTGGGGCGCGATGTGTCGGTCGGCTCCGGCACCCACATCGAGAACTCGGTCCTGCTCGACCGCGGCCGGATCGGCGCGCGAACAACGATCAGATCCTCGATCCTCGCGCCCGATGTGACGATCGGCGAGCGCTGCCAGATCCACGGCGGGGTCGTGATCGGCGAGGGCGTGAGGATCGGGTCGGACAACGTTCTCACCGCCGGCGCGCGTATCTTCCCGGGCGTGGAGCTGCCTGATGGGGCGATCAAATTTTGAGCACGACCGCTGAACTCGGCCCGGAGCTGGTCGCGTCCGTCGACAAGCAGCGCCTGCTCGACGACGTGCTCGGGATGCCCGACCAGCTGCGAGACGCGGTCTGGAGGGTCGAGTCGGCCAACCTCGAGCCCCACGACGCGCCCGGCGGGCTCGTGGTCGCCGGGATGGGTGGTTCGGCGATCGGCGGCGCCCTCGCGCGCGCGGCGCTCGGGGATCGCGCCTCACGCCCGATCGTGCTCGCGCGCGGCTACGCCCTGCCCGCCTGGACAACGCCCGACACGACGGTCCTCTGCGCCAGCTACTCCGGCCAGACCGAGGAGACGCTGGCGGTGTACGAGGCGGCGGGCGCGCTCGGCGCTCGGCGGATCGTGACGACCACGGGCGGCGAGCTCGCCGCCGCCGCCCGCGCCGACGGCGTTCCCGTGATCCCTCTGCCTGGCGGCTTCCAGCCCCGCGCCGCGGTCGCCTACTCACTCGTGATCGTGCTCGAGGTCGCCGGTCTGTGCGGTGCGGGCGAGCGGATGCACGCCGAGATCGACGTCGCGGCCGCGCACGCCGAGACGCTGGTCGAGCGCTGGAGCCCGGCCGCCGACGAGCACAACCTGGCCAAGGAGCTGGCGCGCGGCCTGCACGGCACCGTGCCCCAGATCGCCGGTGCGGGCCTGACCGCGCCGATCGCCTACCGCTGGAAGACGCAGATCAACGAGAACGCCAAGCTCCCGTGCTTCGCACACGAGCTGCCCGAGCTCGACCACAACGAGATCGCCGGCTGGGAGGGAGCCGCCGATCTCGCCCGCTTCAGCGCCGTGTTCCTCGATGACTCCGACCTGCACCCCCGCATCCGCCAGCGGATCGAGCTGACGCGTGGCCTGATCGCGAGCCATGCCGCTGCCACCTTCCGCGTCGACACGATCGGCGAGACCCGCACCGAACGCCTCGTCTCACTCGTCCTGCTCGGCGACCTCGTCTCGATCTACCTGGCCGTCCTGCGCGGCGTCGACCCATCGCCGGTGGAGTCGCTGGATCGATTGAAGCGGACGCTGGCGACGGGTTAGCCGACGTGCCGGCGGCGCCCAACTCCCGATAACGGTCGCGCGCAGGAGCTTACGAGAGGGCGATTCCGCGCTGCTGGTAAAGGCGGCGGTCGGCGGCGGCGAGAAGCTCGTTGACGGTGCTGCCGTCGTCGGGGTAGGTGGCCGTGCCGATCGTCAGATCCCAGGAGGCGCGGAGGCCGAGCTCGGCGCGGCGGACCGCGACCTGGGCGCCGATGCGGTCGATCACCGGCAGCGCACCGGCGGCGCTTTGCTCGGCGAGCAGGATGCCCATCTCGTCGCCGCCGATGCGGCCGACGACGTCGTCGGCGCGGGCGGAGTCGCGCAGGAGATGCGCCGCCTGCTTGAGCAGCTCATCGCCGGCGAGATGGCCCTCGGTGTCGTTGACGGCCTTGAGGCCGCGGACGTCGACGTAGGCCATCACGAATGGGCGGCCGTAGCGTCGGGCGCGGGCGAGCTCGCGCTCGGCGGCCTCGGTGAAGCCGCGACGGTTGAGCACGCCGGTCAGCGGGTCGGTCATCGCCTCGGCGCTGATCGCGGCGAACTGGCCCGCCTGGCGGCGGACGCGATAACCCGACCACAGCGCGGCGATCCCGCCGACCGCGGCGAGGGCGGCCGAGATCGCGAGTGCGAGCCAGACGAAGCCGGGGATCACGCGCTCGATCCGCTGGATCACGTCGGGCTGCTCGATCGACTGCTTGACCGGGAGCGGATGCGACAGCGCCGCAGCCGAGGCCTTGTGGCGGCTTGCCGAGGTCCCCGGCCGCGACCCCGATGCCGGTGTCGAGGCCGAGGCGGTCCCGGCGGCGGAGGTCGTACCCGCGGCCGAGGTCGTGCCGGCGGCCGGGGCGGCCGGCTGTAGCGCGGCCAACCCGGACCGGAGCGGGACGCCGAACACGGTCTGGTTGGAGCCGGCCGCGGGCTGCTTGCTGTGGGACGCCGTCGCCGGCGATCCGAGGCTGAGGCTGAGTGCGGTGCCGGCCGGCCCGGTGCTGGCGGTGTGGTGAGTGGGGGTGACGACGTTGGATGAGAAGCTCGCCTGCAGGTGCGTTGATGTCTTCGACCGGCTCGACTTGGATGGGGAACGGGGCTGTGAGTGGCGCCCCCGGCTGGTGTTGGCGCCCCGGCCGTGATCGAGGCGCCGCGAGTGTCCGTGGCTGTGACCCCGCCCGTGCCGCGATCCATGACCGTCACCCGGCCCGCGGCCGAACCCGTGGCCGTGCCGGTGTCCGAACGCGCGCCGGTAAGCCTGGCGGTATGCGCGGCGAAACGCCTCGCGGTAGGCGCGGCGGTAGCGTCGTCTCAGGATCGCGCCCCGGCGCCCAGCGCGGCGAGCGCCCGCGAGACCACGCTTGGCGCCGGCGCCGCCGAAGTCGCGGCCGACCGCGCCGCGGCCCCTGCGTCCGAGCGCGCGACCGACCGCACGGCTGAAATCGCGCCGGAAGGCACGGGCGAAGTCGCGGGCGAACGCACGACCGAAGGTCGGCCCGAAGGCACGCCCGTGGGCGCGGGCGAGCGCGCGACGAAGAACCTGGCGGCGGCGCGCGCTGAGCGCCTGGCCGTGCGGCCTGCGGGCGTGGCCGGCCGACCGGGCGCGTCGCACCGTGCGCCGGCCAGCGCCGGCGCGGTGCGCGCTGACACGCCGCCGGGCGTGCCCCGCGCCGGTCCCACGAGCTGCGACGCGCCTTGACCCGAGCGCGCGCGCGGCAACGGTCCGCCGTGCCCTGAGCATGGCGTGGGCGTGGGCATGGCCCGGCCGGCCCGCCGCGACGGCTGTGCCGAGGGCGGCACAGCTCAGCGCGAGCAGCAACACAGCGCAGATCCCCTTACCGCGAATGTTCATCAGTGGCGCATGATTTCGACCCGACGGCAGGCCGGGCCGGTGATCGTGGACGTGGCCGTCATGCTAGGGCGCAGACGTGAGTTTCAGGCGCTCTACTCAACAAGTGTTGTATCGGGCGCTCGGGACAAGTCCTTGATCCCGTGGGCGGAGATTCGCAGCAACTTGCGAGAAATTGCCTAAACCTTGACACTCTCGTGGTAATGTTGGCCGGTATGGACGGGCTGACGATTCACGAGGCTGCCGAGACCACCGGCTGGTCGGCGCGCATGCTCCGATACGTCGAGCGGACCGGTCTGGTGACGCCGGCCCGATCGGCGTCGGGCTACAGGCTGTACGGCCCGGCGCAGCTGCAACGGCTGCGCACTCTGAAGGAGCTGCTGTCCGAGTTCGAGCTGCAGCTGTCCGACATCGCGTTTGCGGCTCGGATGGCAAGCGATCTCGATTTGAGGGACGCGGTCCAGGGCTGGCTCGAGGCCAAGCCGAGCCGCCCGGAGCACGTCGGCGCTGAGGATTGGCTGCACTTCGAGCAGGACAAGCACCAGAAGCTGCTTGCAGCCTGAGCACACACAGAACTTGATGACCACGACCGTGGAGAGGACATGAGCACGACTGCCGCCAAGACGGACTTCAAGGTTGCCGATCTGGAGCTCGCCGAGTTCGGGCGCAAGGAGATCAGGCTTGCCGAGCACGAGATGCCGGGTCTGATGTCGACCCGACGCGAGTTCGCCGAGCGCCAGCCGCTGGCGGGCGCGCGCGTCACGGGCTCGCTGCACATGACGATCCAGACGGCGGTCCTGATCGAGACGCTGGTCGCGCTTGGGGCTGAGGTCAGGTGGGCGTCGTGCAACATCTTCTCGACCCAGGATCACGCGGCCGCGGCAGTCGTTCTCGGTCCCGACGGGAGCCCGGAGGAGCCGCGCGGCGTGCCGGTGTTCGCCTGGAAGGGCGAGACGCTCGAGGAGTACTGGTGGTGCACCGAGCAGGCGCTGCGGTGGGGCGATGGCCTGGGCCCGAACATGATCCTCGACGACGGCGGCGACGCGACGATGCTCGTGCACCACGGTGTCGAGTTCGAGAACGCCGGCGCGGTGCCCGATCCGGCCAGCGCCGAGTCGGACGAGTTCCGGATCGTGCTCGAGCTGCTGCGGCGCTCACTCGAGGAGGATCCCCAGCGGTGGACGAAGATCGCCGCGGGGATCAAGGGCGTGACCGAGGAGACGACGACCGGCGTGCATCGGCTCTACCAGTTCGCCGAGCGCGGGACGCTGCTGTTCCCCGCGATCAACGTCAACGATTCGGTAACGAAGTCGAAGTTCGACAACAAATACGGCTGCCGTCACAGCCTCGTCGACGGGATCAACCGTGCGACGGATGTGCTGATCGGTGGCAAGCTCGTCGTGATCTGCGGCTACGGAGACGTCGGCAAGGGCTGCGCGGACTCGCTGCGCGGGCAGGGCGCTCGCGTCGTGGTCACCGAGATCGATCCGATCTGCGCGCTGCAGGCGGCGATGGACGGCTACCAGGTCTCACGTCTGCAGGACGTGCTCGAGAGTGCCGACATCTTCGTCACCGCGACCGGCAACCGCGACGTGATCACGGCGGCGGACATGGCTCGGATGAAGCACCAGGCGATCGTCGGCAACATCGGCCACTTCGACAACGAGATCGACATGGCGGGGCTGGCGAAGATCGAGGATGTGCGGCGAATCAACATCAAGCCGCAGGTCGACGAGTGGGTGTTCGCCGACGGCCATTCGATCATCGTGCTGTCCGAGGGCCGGCTGCTCAACCTCGGCAACGCGACCGGCCACCCGAGCTTCGTGATGTCGAACTCGTTCACGAATCAGGTGATCGCGCAGATCGAGCTCTACGGCCACACCGACATCTACGAGCGGCGGGTGTACACGCTTCCCAAGCACCTCGACGAGAAGGTCGCGCGGCTGCACCTCGACGCACTCGGCGCGAAGCTGACCGAGATGACGTCCGGTCAGGCTGCATATCTCGGCGTGCCGGTCAACGGGCCCTACAAGCCGGATCACTACCGCTACTGATCGACCCGGCGCCGGCGCCCCGACCAGACCCGCCCCGAGAGACGCCCCCGGCGCAGCGATGGCTCGAGCATCGGTTCCCCGGCACGAGGTGGCGGACCTCAGCCTCGCCTCCGATGGGGGCGAGCGGATCGACTGGGCGTCGGACCAGATGCCGGTGCTCGGCAAGATCGGCGCCAGGTTCGCGCAACAGCGGCCGCTGGCGGGCACGCGGATCGCAGCCTGCCTGCACGTCACCCCCGAGACGGCCAACCTGGTACTGGCGCTGATCGCCGGCGGCGCCGAGGTGGGCCTGTGCTCCGCCAACCCGCTGTCTGCGCAGGACGACGTCGCGGCCGCCCTGGTCGCCGAGCATCGGGTCGAGGTCCACGCCGTTCGGGGAGAGGATCTCGACACCTACGCCCGTCACGTCCGCGCCTTGCTCGACAGCGCGCCGCAGCTGACGGTCGACGACGGCGCGGACCTGGTGATGACCGCCCACCAGGCAGGAGGCGAGACGCTCGAGCGCCTGATCGGCGCGACCGAGGAGACCACGACCGGTCTCGTGCGCCTGCGGCGGCTCGAAGATCAGGAAATGCTCGCGTGTCCGGTCCTCGCCGTCAACGAGGCGCGCACCGAGCGGGCGCTGAACGATCGCCACGGGACGGGCCAGTCGGCGCTCGACGGGATCGTGCGCGCGAGCAACGTCCTGCTCGCCGGCCAGACAGTCGTGGTGATCGGCTACGGCTGGGCCGGCCAGGGCATCGCCGAGCGTGCCCGCGGCGCCGGCGCCGCGGTGATCGTTTGCGAAGTCGACCCGATGCGGGCGCTCGAGGCGCGGATGGCCGGCTATGAGGTGATGCCGGCGCTGGCCGCCGCGCGGCGGGGCGACATCTTCATCACCGTCACCGGCTCGCGTCGCGTCGTGCACGGCGAGCACTTCGAGCTGATGAAGGACGGCGCACTGCTCGCCAACGCCGGCCACTTCGACGTCGAGCTGGATCTCGAAGAGCTCCGCGCGCTCGCCGGCGGCGCGGTCACGCAGGTGCGACCGCTGGTCGAGCAGTACGAGCTCGGGAGCGGCCGCCGGCTGAACCTGCTTGCACGTGGTCGCGTCGTCAACCTCGCGGCCGCCGAAGGACACCCGGCAGCCGTGATGGACGTCTCGTTCGCGCTGCAGGCGCTGTGCGTCGAGGAGCTGGTGCGAAACCGCGGCCGCTATCAACCTGGGGTCCAGGCCGTCCCCGAGGCGATCGACCGCGAGGTGGGGCGGCTCAAGCTCGACGCGCTCGGCGTCGAGATCGACCAGCCGACTCCGGAGCAGGCGCACTACCGCGAGTCGTGGAGTTGAGCTTCGTCGGCTTCGTCTGAGAGGATCCCGGCATGGAAGCTGCCAGCACGCGAAGTGCGCCGAGGGGCGGGATCGATCTCGGCGGTACCAAGATCGAAGCGGTGATCGTCGATGCACGGAACAAGATCCTCGGCTCGGCGCGCCACGCGACGCCGACCCAGGGGGGGCCTCCGGCGGTCGTCAAGGAGGTGGGGGAGGCGCTCAGGGAGGCGGCGGGGCAGGCCGGAGTCGAGACTTCCGCGTTGCGCGGAGTCGGCATCGGATCGCCGGGCTCAATCGACAAGGAGGCGGGAACGGTCTCCAACGCCCGCAACCTTCCCGACTGGGAGGGCACCTATCCGATGGGGCCGAAGCTGGGCGACGCGCTCGGGACCCGTGTGTTCGTCGGCAACGACGTGCAGGTCGCGACCGAGGCCGAGTTCCGGCTCGGCGCCGGCAAGCCGTTCAAGTCGCTGCTCGGTGTCTTCTGGGGCACCGGCGTCGGCGGCGGACTGATCCTGTCGGGCCGGCCCTGGCTCGGCCGTGGCGGCGCGGGTGAGATCGGCCATATGGTCATCAAGATCGACGGCGCGCGCTGCACGTGCGGTCGCAAGGGCTGCCTCGAGGCGTACGCGGGGCGCGCGTCGATGGAGGCGCGCGCGCGCCGGCGGATCGAGAAGGGTCACAAGACCGACCTGTTCACGCTGATGAAGGAGCGCAAGCGCACACGCCTGACCAGCGGCATCTGGGCACACGCGCTCGAGTCCGGCGACAAGGTTGCCAAGGACATCATCGACGAAGCGGTCGACGCCCTCGGCGCCGGGATCGCCTCCGCCGTGAACCTCCTCGACGTCGAAGCAGTCGTGATCGGCGGCGGTCTCGGCGTCCGATTCGGCGAGCCGTTCGCTGAGCGGATCGCGCACGCGATGCACCCGCATCTGTTCAACGACACCCGCCCGCCGGCCGTCAGCGTGGCCGCGTTGGGTGACCTCGGCGGCGCGCTCGGAGCCGCCCTGCTCGCACGCCAGACACGACGTTGATTGACGCCGCGTTAGGCGGCGCAAATTCACCTTTAAGCGTGGCAGGGAGGGCCAAAGTTTGGCAGGATTGAGGCGAGGCGCTAAGAACCGGGGGAATGGATTACGAACCAGAGCGCATCAACCGGCACGCAAGCCCAGGAGGAGAGGATGAATGCAACCTGGCGGGTCGATTGCTGAGCATCCGGTAGCCCGGACCAGCGTGATTGCCAGGCTGGCAGCCGCAGGGGCGCTGATCGCGGCCCTTGTGCTGGTTGTGCTCGTGCTGTTCGGCGGCAGTTCCCCATACACGCTGAAGGCCAATTTCCTGGATTCAGGTGGTCTGGTGACGGGCGACGACGTGCTGATCGGCGCGGCCAAGGTCGGGTCGGTCCAGTCGATCGGGCTGACGCCCGACGGTCAGGCACAGGTCGCGATGGGACTGGACTCCGGCGTCGGGCCGCTGCCCGAAGGGACGGTGGCGAGGATCTACGAGAACTCGCTGTCGGGAATCGCCAACAAGTACGTCGTGCTCGAGCCCGGCTCCGGCCAGGAGAACATTGCCAGTGGTGGTGTCATCACCTCGGACCGCACGTACTCCACGGTCAACCTCGATCAGCTGTTCGACACGCTCAACCCGCTCACCAGGGCGGGTCTGCGCGGGTTCATCCGAGGCGAGGCGGCGAGCATCGAGGGTCGTGCCAAGGAGGCCAACCAGACGCTCAAGTACCTCGCTCCGGCGCTGTCGAGCACGAGCGATGTGACCTCCCAGCTCGCCCACGACGAGCCGACCTTCGACGCGCTCGTGGTGAAGGGCGCGGAGACGCTGCGCCAGCTCGGCTCGCGAACCCAGCAGCTGACCGCGCTGGTCGCGAACACGAACGCGACCACGGCCGCGATCGCGAGCCAGAGCCAGGCGCTTGACCAGGCGCTCGTGATGCTGCCACCGACGCTGACTCACACGACGCAGACCTTCGCGGGGCTGCGCGCGACGCTCGACACGCTGACGCCGCTGGTCCAGAAGTCGATTCCGGCCTCGCGCCAGCTCGAGCCGTTTGCCGTCGAGCTCCATCAGCTGACGCTCGCCTCGATCCCAACCGTGAGCGCGCTCAATGATCTGATCCGGAACCCAGCAGGGACCGGGGATCTGACCTCGCTGCTGCTCGACACGCCCGGGCTCGCCCAGGTCGCGGCGAAGGCGTTCCCGCGGCTGATCAAGGCGATGAACGATTCGCAAGCGCAGGTCAACTATCTGCGCGAATACGCGCCGGATGTCGTCTCAGCACTCGGCGACGTTGGCCAGGTAGGGGGGTACTACGACGCCAACGGCCACTACGCCCGGACGCAGCCGATCTTCGGGGCGTTCGGACTGACCTCGTCGAACGAGCTCAAGTCACAACCGAATTCCGATCGCTACAACGGGCTGCAGGTCGTCCACGGACGCTGCCCGGGCGGCTCGCTCCAGCCGACCCCGGACGGATCCGCCCCGCACGCGGTCGCGGGTTGTAATCCGAACACGACTCCGCCTGGGCCATGAGAAGGCTTGCATCGATCGCAGTCGCATTGGCCGCATGCGCGGCGGTGGCGGTCATCGCCGCGAGCTCCTCGCAGGGAGCCGGCGGCACCTATGAGGTGCGGGCGATCTTCGACAACGCGGCGTTCGCGGTCCCCGGCGAGGACGTACGAATCGCGGGAGCTCCGGTCGGCTCGATCCAGTCGCTCGACGTGACGCCCGACAACAAGGCGGCGGTCACGATCGCGATCAACGACTCGGCCTTCACCCCGTTCCACGCCAACGGTCACTGCGCGATCCGCCCGCAGTCGCTGATCGGCGAGAAGTACGTCGACTGCCAGCCCGGGTCAAGCGCGGCGCCGCCGCTGGCGAAGATCGTCTCGGGGCCGGGCAAGGGCACCTACCTGCTCCCGGTCACGCGCACGAGCTCGCCGGTCGACTCCGACATCGTCCAGGACATCTCGCAGGAGCCGATTCGCCAGCGGTTCGCGCTGATCCTCGACGAGCTCGGCACCGGCCTGGCAGCGCGCGGCTCGGACCTCAACGCGGTGATCCTCCGCGCCAATCCGGCGCTGGGCCAGACCGATCAGGTGCTGAAGATCCTCGCTCAGCAGGACGAGGTGCTGGCGCGGCTGGCGACCGAGTCCGACCAGGTTCTGCGTCCGCTCGCGAAGGTTCGCCACCAGCTCGCCGACTTCATCATCAATGCGAACACGACGTCCGTCGCGAGCGCCTCGCGGGCGGCCGACATCTCGCGGTCGTTCCAGCTGTTCCCGGAGTTCCTGCGCCAGCTGCGCCCGCTGCTCGTGCAACTCGGGAACCTGTCCGATCAGGGAACGCCGCTGATGGCCTCGCTTGACCAGAGCGCGTCGGCGCTGGGTCGCCAGTTCCAGAACCTGACGCCGTTCGCGAAGGCCGCCCGGCCGGCGCTGATCGCGCTCGGCAACAGCTCCCAGAAGTCCCAGCCGGCGCTGGTCGCGACCGAGCCGCTCGCGCGCCGGCTGCTGAACCTCGGCAACAAGGCCGGGCCGTCGGCCACGCTGCTGGACAGGCTGACCTCGAGCTTGGATCGGACGGGCGCGATCGAGCAGCTGATGTCGGTCCTGTTCTACGGCACCAGCGCGGCCAACGGCTTCGACAAGTTCGGTCACTACGTCCGCAGCGAGCCGCTGGTAGGAGATTGCACGTCGTACGTCAAGCGGCAAGTGCCGGGGTGCTCGGCGAACTTCACCGCCGTCGGGGTGGCCGAGGATGCGTTCGCCGGGACCCATCCGCCGCGGATGGCGCAGATCAGCCGGGTTGTGCGCCAGGCCGCCCAGAGGGTTCACAACACCCGCACCGACGCGATGAAGGGGTTGCTCGGCTACCTGATCGGAAACGCCCAATGAGGCGCCGCAACCGACGCGAGGCCGGGATGCTGGCCAATCCGGTGCTGATCGGGGCGATGACGGTGCTCGCGACGATCGTCGCCGTGACCCTCGCCTACCAGGCGAACAACGGACTGCCGTTCGTGCCCAAGTACACGTTGCACGTGCAGGTCGCCGACGCCTCGGAGCTGACCCACGGTGCCGAGGTGCACATGGGAGGGACGCTCGTCGGGACCGTCGATTCGATCGATCCCTCGCGCAACGCCGCGGGCGACCCGATCGCCGTGCTCAACCTGTCGCTCGACAAGATCGTGCAGCCGCTGGCCGTCAACTCGACCTTCAACGTCCGGCTCAAGGGCGCGATCGGGCTCAAGTACCTGCAGGTCACGCCCGGCGACGCCAAGCAGACCTGGATCAACGGCGCGACCGTGCCGGAGAGCCAGAGCAGCGCCGAGGTCGACCTCGACCAGGTTCTATCGATGTTCGACCAACCGACGCGCGAGGGCATCCAGAAGACGACAGTCGGCTTCAGCGACGCCCTGGCCGGGCGTGGGAGCGACCTCAACAACGCGATCGGCGCGTTCCTGCCGCTGGTCACCGACCTCGACCCGGTCGCGCGCAACCTGTCCTCCAAGCACACGGACCTCGCGGGCTTCTTCCGCGGCCTCGAAAGCTTCTCCGGAGCACTCGCGCCGGTCGCCCAGACCCAGGCCAACCTGTATGTCAACCTCGATACCACGTTCCGCGCGCTCGCCAGCGTCGCTGTGCCCTACATCCAGGATTGGATCTCGCAGACGCCGCCGACGTTCAGCACGGTGATCGCCGACAGCCCGAGCGAGCAAGCGTTCCTGAAGAACACGGCGGGGCTGTTCGCGGACCTTCGCCCTGGCTTTGCGACGCTGCCGCAGAGCGCTCCGGTGCTGGCGGACGCATTCGCCGCCGGCGCCAAGAACCTGCCCGGCACGATCGCGCTCGATCAGCGCCTGCTCAGCCTCTCGACGCACCTTGAGCATTACAGCCAGGACCCCGCCGTGACCGCCGGCATCGACCGACTTGCGCTGACGCTCGCACGGCTGCGCAACCCGCTGGCGTTCCTGACGCCGGTGCAATCGACGTGCAACTACGTGACGCTGTTCCTGCGCAACATCGGGAGCGTGCTCGCCGAGCAGGTCTCGACGGGCACGGCGCTGCGCTTCAACCTGGTCGTGATCGATGACGTCCAGGGCGGAGAGGCGGTCCCGTCGCAGCGCCCGTACCTGAAGAACGACAGCACGTTCAACGACGAGCACGGTCCGCTGCACGTCAACCCGTACCCGAACACGGACTCGCCGGGCCAGAAGCCCGAGTGCGCCGCGGGCAACGAGCCCTACCTACAGCGGGCCGTGATCGGCAACCCACCCGGCAACCTCGGGACCAAGACCGAGAAGACCTCCAGGAGCAAGGCATGAGGCGCCACAAGCCGCGCGTCTCGAACTTTGCCGCCGGGGTGATCGGCGCGATCGTGATCGGGATCGCTTGCTACCTCGTGTTCGGCGGTAGCCTCCCGTTCTCGGGGTCGCCGTTCGTGCTGAAGGCCGTGTTCACGTCGCAGACCGAGCTTCACATCCCCTCGCCGGTGCGGATCGCGGGAGTCGACGTCGGCGAAGTGACCAGCGTCACCAGGCTGTCGAATTCCTCCGACGCCGCCGTCGTGACGATGACGATCAACAACAACGGGCTTCCGATCCACACCGACGCGACCGCCAAGATCAGGCCGCGAATCTTCCTCGAGGGCAACTTCTACGTCGATCTCGCGCCGGGCACCCCGAACTCGCCGCCGCTGCACTCCGGCTCGGTCCTGCCCGTCGCCAACACCTCGGGCCCGGTTCAGCTCGACCGCGTCCTGTCGGCGCTCAACAGCAACGCGCGCGCCAACCTCCAGACGCTGCTGCAGGGCCTCGGGGCGGCCTTCAACACGAAGGGCACACCGGAGCAGAACGCGACCCAGGACCCGATCACCCGCGATCTGACCGGGGGCGAGGCTCTGAACAAGTCGCTGCAGTACTCGGCCGAGGCATTCAAGGCCTCGGCGATCGTCAATCAGGCACTGCTCGGTACCAGCCCGAACGACCTCTCGGGCGTGGTCCAGGGCAACTCCGAGGTGTTCCGTTCGCTTGCCGCGAGCCAGGGACAGCTCGCGAGCCTGATCACGACCTTCAACTCGACGATGGCGGCGCTCGCCGCCCGCCAGCAGGATCTGGCCCAGACGATCTCGCTGCTGCCGCCACTGCTGCAGCGGACCGAGAGCTCCGACACCGCGCTCGACGCCTCGTTCGGGCCGACCCAGGCGTTCGCGCGGGCACTGATGCCGGGCATCGAGCAGCTCGGTCCGACGATCTCGGCGGCGCTCCCGTGGCTGACGCAGGCGACGGCGCTGATGTCGCCAACTGAGCTCGGCGGCCTGGTCAAGTACCTGACGCCGGCAATCCAGAACACGGGCGCCACGATCCCGACCACCGAGGCCCTGCTGAGCGCCTCCTCGAAGCTCGCCCGCTGCTTCAGCCACAACATCCTTCCGGCGGGCAACCAGATCATCAAAGATCCGCCCGCCAACACCGGGCTGCGCGTCTACCAGGAACTGTTCCAGAGCGCGGTCGGGATCGCCGGCGCGGCGGGTAACTTCGATGGCAATGGGCGCTACGTCCGTGCTTCGGCGGGCGGCGGCGACATCCTCGTGAAGACCCCGACGCTGCCGGTCGACGGCCCGATGTTCGGCAACGCGGTGCTGCAGCCGCTCGGTACGCGTCCCGCGTATCCGGGCACACCGCCGCCGTTGCGGCGTAATGTGGCCTGCTGGCGCAACTCGGTGCCCAACCTCAACTCGGCAAAGACGGGAGCGGGGCCGTGAAGCGCGCGATCCTGGTCCACCGGCGCGACTTCGTGGCGATCCTCGCGCTCGTCCTGCTGGCGCTCGCGGTGGTCGCGTACATCCTCGGCCACCAGCCGTCGTTCACGTTGGGCAAGAGCTACTACACGGTTCACGCCGAGTTCTCGACCGCCGCGGCCGTCACCGCCGGTCAAGGCCAGTCCGTCGACATCGCCGGCGTTCAGGTCGGACAGGTCGGCGGCGTCAGCCTCCAGAACGGTCGCGCGAACGTGACCATGAACATCTACAAGAAGTACCAGCCGATCTATCGCGACGCGACCGTCCTGTTGCGTCCGCGGACGCCGCTGAAGGACATGTACCTGTCGTTGGATCCCGGTAGCCGCAGCTCCGGCGCGGTCCCGGCCGGCGGCACGCTTCCGGTCGCCCAGACCAGCCCTGACATCGACGTCGACCAGATCCTCTCGACGCTCGATGTCGACACCCGCAACTACCTGTTGCTGCTACTCGCCGGCGGCGCCCAGGCATTCCGCGATCCGGGCTACAACGGCGTGATCCCAAGCACCGCCGCGGTCGCCAACCTGCGCGGCACCTTCCAGCGATTCGCGCCGCTGAACCGCGACACGGTGACCTTCACCAAGCTACTGGCCAAGCGACAGGCCGAGATCAGCCGGGCGATCCACAACTTCTCACTCGTCTCGCGCTCGCTGGGCGAGGTCGACGGGACGCTGACGTCGCTGGTCAACTCTTCCAACACCAACTTCTCGGCGATCTCCTCCCAGGACGCGAACCTCGAATCGGCGCTGTCGCTGCTCCCGGGGACGCTCCAGCTGACGACCGACACGCTCGGCAAGGTCCAGGGGTTCGCGAACCAGAGCGGGGCGGCCCTGCATGGACTGCTGCCGTTCGCGCACGCGCTCGGGCCGGCGCTGCAGGCGGCGCGGCCGCTGTTCCAAGACACAACCTCGACGATTCGCGACCAGCTGCGTCCGTTCTCGGTCGCGGTCCAGCCGCTGGCGCGGATCCTGAGCCCGGCCGCGGCCAAGCTCGCTCAAGCTACACCCAAGCTCGTGAGCTCGATCGGGGTGCTCAACGCGCTGTTCAACACGCTCGCCTACCAGCCCGGCCATGGCCAGCAGAGCTACTTGTTCTGGGGCTCGTGGCTGAGCCACATCGCCGACAGCCTGACCACCACGCAGGACGCGCACGGACCGATCGTCCGCGGGCTGTTCATGGCCACCTGCCCGGCGCTGAACCTGTTCGAGACGGCGCTGGTCAACTCCGACCCGGCGTTGGGTCCGCTGATCGATCTGCTGAACCCGCCCGACTGGAGCAAGATCAAGTCGTCCCACTGCCCAACCTTCGGGATCCCGTGAACAAGCAAGCTCCAAGCGCCGGCCGGATCCTGACGATGGTGGCGTTCGCGGCCTCGTGCATCGGGCTGCTGCTGTTCCTGTGGATCTCGTTCGGCGGCTCGATCCCGCTGGCCCCGCAGGGCTATCGGATCCAGGCCGAGTTCAGCGACGCGGTCCAGCTCGCGCAGGAATCCGACGTGCGCATCTCCGGCGTGAGCATCGGCAAGGTGATCTCGGTTTCGCTCGACCGCCGCACCGGCCTGACGCGAGCGGTGATGGAGCTCGACAGCCAGTACGCGCCGCGACCGTCCGACACCAGGGCGATCCTGCGCGAGAAGTCGCTGCTCGGCGAGACCTACGTGGAGCTGTCGCCCGGAACCCGAACGGCTCCGCCGCTACCCGACGGCGGCACGATCCCGCGAACGCAGATCGCTCCGACGGTCCAGCTCGACCAGATCCTCTCGACGTTCGACCCGGAGACCCGCCGTGCGTTCTCGACCTGGATGCAGCAGGACGGGATCGCGCTGACCGGACGCGGCGAGCAGTTCAACGCCGCCTTCTACTACCTGTACCCGTTCGCGACCAACACCGACAAGGTGCTTTCGGTGTTGCACCGCGACAGCGCGGCGACAAGCACCCTGCTGCGCGACGGCGGTGCGGTGTTTTCGGCGCTCAGCCGTTCACCTTCCCAGCTGCAGGGCTTCGTCCGCAACTCGAACGCGGTGTTCGCCGCGACCGCGGCCCAGGACGCCGCGCTCGCAAACACCGTCAGGGCGTTCCCCTCGTTCCTGGAGGCGACGCGGCTGACCGTCGCCCGGGTCGATCAGTTCGCGGCCACGGCGACGCCACTGATCAACGAGCTGCGCCCCGCCGCCGTGCAGCTCAGCCCGGCGCTCGAGGCGAGCGTCACGCTCGCGCCCGAGCTGCGCGACCTGATGGTGAACCTCGCGCCGCTGACAAGTGCATCGAAAGCCGGCGTGCCCGCGCTCGAGCGGTTTCTCGACGACAGCGTGCCGTGGCTACGGCGGTTGAGCCCGTACCTCGGAAACCTCGTGCCGGTGATCGACTACATCAACAGCTACCGGCGCGAGCTCGCGGCGTTCTTTGCCAACAGCACCGCGACCACCCAGGCGCAGACGCTGAACATCGCGCAGACGAAGCTCCTGCACTATCTGAGGATCTCCAACCCGGTCAATCCGGAGACGCTGACGAGCTACCAGAACCGGCTCGAGAGCAACCGCCCGAACCCGTACATGGTTCCCGGCGGCTACTCTCAGCTGCTCGGCGGCCTATCGGTGTTCGGAAGTTACTTATGCACTTCTAATCCGCAACCGACCATAGGGCCGACGATCTCAGCTACTCTTAGGAAAACCCTGGAGCGGGTTTACTACACGCAGACGCCTGGGGGGCCACCGTGTAAGGCGCAAACGCCACTTGGCAAGGTCACCACCGGGCAGCTGCAAGCATTTCCCCATCTAACCCCACTGCGATGAGCACGGCCGGCTCTGCTCGCAGGAACCACACCCACCGTCCCAGTCCAAGAAGGAGGACAGCTTGAGACGGAAAATCCTAATCATCACGGTGCTCGCCATGTTGGTCGGTGCTTCGGCCGCGTATGCAGCGCTCAACACCTATGGCGGATCCGGCCTGACGTTCTCGCCGAGCAAGGCCGGCAGCTCGAAGCACCCCTCACCGCTCGGCCTGACCGAGACGCTGAAGGCGCAGAGCGTAACCTCGGGCAACCGTGCCGCGCCGCTGATCGACATCAAGACCTGGGTCTATGGTCTCGTGTCGAACGCGAAGGGCTTCCCGACGTGCACGAACACGACCAAGATGGTCACCTTGAAGACCGACTCGTTCTGCCCGAAGGGAGCACTCGTCGCCAGCGGCCCGGTGACCGCGATTCTGGGCGGCACCGACCTCAGCCAGCCCGGCGGTCCCTGCAACACTCTGTTGCACGTGTGGAATGCCGGCAAGGGCAAGCTCTGGTTCTTCTTCACGACCGACGCGCACCACGTCTGCGGGAGCCTGCACACCGGTGACACGCCGCCGTATCCCGGCAAGATCACCAAGCAGGGCAAGTACCTCGTGACGGACGTGCCGCTGCCGCCGTTCGTCTCGACGGCTGTCGCGCATCACACGGGCCTGTACGGCTCGCTGGTGAGCGAGAAGCTGACCTACCGCAAGCTGACCAAGAAGATTGGCGGCAAGACGGTCGGCTATCAGTCCTCGGTCGCCTGCCAGAGCGGCAAGCGCCCGTGGAAGATCGCTTTCACGGCGACTGACTCGTCCCACCAGAAGGAGACCAAGACGGTCACGGGCTCCAGCAAGTGCTGACCCTTTGAGCTGAGGTTCCGGCGCCGCCGCGCTGTTCAGGCGGCGCCGGGCTTCGGCCTCGTCGCCTTGCACCCGGGAGCCGCCCGGCCCCGGCTATGCCGCCTCGTAGCGCTCGGCCCGCTGAGCCTCGCGCTCTGATTCGGTGAGCATCTGCACGAACAGCACGACCAGCGCGATCCCCATCACGATCGACTGCTCGAGCGCCATCAGCAGTCCCGCCATGTTCTGATCCTCACGCGGGCTGAGTCCCCAGTAGTGCGGGTGGTGCGCGTAGAACGGATAGATCGAGCTCGGCGCGAAGGCGAGAACGATCCCGAGGATCCCAACCAGCACCTTGGTGCTGGTCATGTACAGGATCGGCCCCATTCCGCCCAGACGCATCCGATTGCGCATCGGCGACAGGATGTGCCACCAGTACAGGGCGCCGGCGACGGCGAAGCAGATGTGCTCGATCGCGTGGATGCCGCTGTGACGCAGCGCGAGGTCGTACATCGCAGGGACGTGCCAGAGCCACATGAAGCCCACGTAGACGAACACGGCCAACGCTGGGTGCGCGAGATATCCGGCTTGCCGCTCGACGACCTGCAGCCGTCGCGTGACCGGCCTCAGCAGGACCTTTGTGAGGCCGAGGATCAGCAGGATCGGGGCGATGTCGAGCAGCAGGATGTGCTGCAGCATGTGCATCACCATCAGCTGCTCTCCGAGCCCGTCGATCGGCGACACCAGCGCCGCGAGGATCGCGAGCAGCCCACCCGCGAACAGCATCAGGCGCCCGAAACCCGGCGGATGGCGTTGATCACCCGAGCGCGCCTGGCGCCAGCCCTTGAGATAAACCAGCGCCAAAGCCAGGACGCCGACCAGGACCGCCGGCTCGAGCGACCAGGAAAGCTGCGGACTCATTACCGTGGATTCTCCCAATCGACAAAAGCCGAGCGGAGGACTAGTCTGGTTCCTAACGCACACTCATCCTTCCGAGCAAGGAGGTCGGCCATGCGCATCGAAGTCAAAGGCCGCAATCTGCCGGTTACCGAGGACCTCAAGGAGCACGTGAACAAGCGCTTCCGGAAGGTCGCAAGGCAGGTCTCGGAGCTGGCCGAGCTCGAAGTAGAGGTATTCGAGGAGCGCAACCCGGCGATCGCCGACTCGCAGATCGCCGAGGCGACGCTGCATCTGAAGGGCGTGACGCTCAGGGCGCGCGACGCCTCACCCGACATCGTGCATTCGATCAAGCTGTGCGCCGACGAGCTCGCGGTTCAGGTCAAGCGCCATCGCGACAAGCGCCGCAAGCGCCGGGAATCCCGGTCCGCCGCGCTCGCACCGGCCGCCGAAAGGCCGGGTTCGTCGATCACCGGGGACGTGTCACCGGCTGCTTAGATCAAACGTGAATCAGGGTCGCCGGCTGCGCGCCGGCGCGATCGCCGCAGCCGTCGCGGTGGCGGCGCTCGCGGCGGTGGGAGCGGCGGCCGCGGCGCCCGATCTGCGCGTCCGCGGCGACCGGCTGATCGACGGCCCGGGAGCGGGCCACGCCGTCCAGCTCCGAGGGGTCAACCGTTCTGGCCTCGAGTACGCATGCATCCAGGGCTGGGGTTTCTTCGACAGCCCGCATCCGACCCGGATCGACGACCCCGCGATGATCGCCGCGATCAAGAGCTGGGACATCAACGCGGTTCGGGTGCCGCTGAACGAGGACTGCTGGCTGGGCGTCAACGCGCCGCCTCGATACTCGGGGGCGGCCTACCGCCGGATCGTCGAGCGCTACGTGCGCGCGCTGGGCCGCGCCGGTATGTACGTGATCCTCGATCTCCATTGGGCGGCGCCCGGGCAGCGACCGGCGAACGGTCAGATCCAGATGGCCGATCGCGACCACGCGCCGGCGTTCTGGCGCTCGCTGGCGCGGACGTTCAAGTCCAATCACGGGCTCGTGTTCGACCTCTTCAACGAGCCTTTCGGGATCTCGTGGAGCTGCTGGCGCTCGGACTGCAGGATCCCGGCGTCGGGTAGCTCGCCCGCGTACGAGACGGCCGGCATGCAGCAGTTGGTCAGCGCCGTCAGATCGACCGGCGCGCGTCAGCCACTGCTGCTCGGCGGTATCAACTGGGCCTCGGACCTGAGCGGATGGATCGCGCATCAGCCACACGATCCGGACCACCAGCTGCTCGCCTCCGAGCACAACTACGGCGGCCTCTCGCCATGCGACGCCACCTGCCGTGGGGCGATCCTCGCCACCCACCGCCACGTCCCGGTCGTGTTCGGCGAGCTCGGGGAGACCGACTGCGAGCACGGCTACATCGACAAGATGATGCGGTTCGCCGATCAGCACGGAATCGGGTACCTCGGCTGGGCCTGGGACGCCGGCGGTTGGAGCTGCACCGGCGGGCCGTCGCTGATCACCAGCTACAACGGGACTCCGACGGCCTACGGGGCCGGGTTCCGGGCCCATTTCCGCGCTCTGGGAGTGCCGTACAGACCCTACTGAAACGCCCCCTAAAGCCTCTCCAACCGCTGTAGGGCCACTGCTACGCTAACCGCATGTCCATCCTGGACCGCGCGCTTCGCATGGGCGAGGCCAAGAAGTTCAAGACCTACGAGCAGCGCGTCGGGCGGATCAATGGCTTTGAGCCAGAGCTCGAGCACTACACCGACGCCGAGTTGCGCGAGGCCGCCGACGTCCTGCGCGAGCGTGCCCGCAGCGGCGACTCGCTCGATGACCTGCTGTTCGAATGCTTCGCGCTCGTGCGCGAGGCGGGCAAGCGCTCGATGGGCATGCGCCACTTCGACGTGCAGCTGATCGGCGGGATGGTGCTCCACGACGGCGCGATCGCCGAGATGAAGACCGGCGAGGGCAAGACGCTGACGGCGACGCTGGCGGTGGTGCTGAACTCGCTCGGCGGTCGCGGCGTGCATGTGGTCACGGTCAACGACTACCTCGCCCGCCGCGATGCGATGTGGATGAAGCCGATCTACGACGTGCTCGGCGTCAGCGTCGGCGTGCTGCAGAACATGCAGCCCTATGAGGAGAAGCGCGACGCCTATGCCGCCGACGTCACGTACGGGACGAACTCCGAGTTCGGGTTCGACTACCTGCGCGACAACATGGCGACGACGCTCGAGGAAAAGGTCCAGCATGGTGGCCGCCCGAAGCCCGAAGAGGGCAAGTCGCCGTACCACACGTACGCGATCGTCGACGAGGTCGACAACATCCTGATCGACGAGGCGCGGACGCCGCTGATCATCTCCGGCGCGCCCGAGCAGGCCGCCGACTTCTACGCCAAGTTCGCCCGCCTCGCACCGCAGCTGAAGGAGGGCAAGACGCCGGACGGCATGGACCCGCGGATGAAGAAGGAGTTCGTCGCCGAGTTCGACTACGAAAAGGACGAGAAGTACAAGACGATTGCGGTCACCGAGCGTGGCGTCGCCAAGGCCGAGCGCTTCCTCGGGATCGATCACCTGTATCGCGCTGAGAATGGCCACCTCGTCAACCACCTGATCCAGGCGCTGAAGGCCGAGTCGCTGTACAAGCGCGACGTCGACTACGCGGTCGTCGACGGCGAGGTCAAGATCATCGACGAGTTCACCGGCCGGATCCTCGAGGGCCGGCGCTGGTCGGAGGGCCTGCACCAGGCGGTCGAGGCCAAGGAGGGTGTCCGCGTCCAGGAGGAGAACCAGACGCTGGCGACGATCACGCTGCAGAACTATTTCAGGATGTACGACAAGCTCGCCGGCATGACCGGAACAGCGCTGACCGAGGCGACCGAGTTCATGAAGATCTACGACCTGCCGGTCGTCCAGGTGCCGACCAACCGTCCGATGGTCCGCGCCGATCGCAACGATCAGGTCTACAAGACCAAGGACGGAAAGTGGAGCGCGGTCGTCAATGAGATCGGGGACCGCCACCACAAGAGCCAGCCCGTGCTGGTCGGGACGATCTCGGTCGAGGTCTCCGAGCTGCTGTCAGAGCAGCTGACCCGCAGGGGGATCAAGCACACCGTCCTCAACGCCAAGCCTGAGCACGCCGAGCGCGAGGGCGAGACGATCGCCGAGGCAGGAGCCCCCGGCGCGGTCACGATCGCGACCAACATGGCCGGCCGTGGCGTCGACATCAAGCTCGGCGGTAACGCTGAGCACCTGACCCAGCTCGAGCTCGCCAAGCTAGGACTGCAGCCCGGGATGCCCGACTACGACGAGCACTACGCCAAGGTGCTTCCGGGGATCGAGGAGCGCCTCGAGCGCCTGCGCCAAGAGGTGCTCGATGCGGGTGGGCTGTTCATCCTCGGCACCGAGCGCCACGAGTCGCGCCGGATCGACAACCAGCTCCGCGGCCGCTCCGGCCGCCAGGGCGATCCCGGCGAATCCCGCTTCTTCCTCTCCGCCCAGGACGATCTCGTGCGCCTGTTCGCGGGCGAGCGCATCTACAAGATCCTCGACCGGCTCGGTTCGACCGACGACGACGGCAACGAGGAACCGATCGAGGCCGGCATGCTGTCCAAGCAGATCGAGAAGGCGCAGAGGAAGGTCGAGGAGCAGCACTTCCTGATGCGCAAGCACACGCTCGAGTACGACGATGTGCTCAACCAGCAGCGCGAGGTGATCTACACCTATCGCGACGAGGTGCTCGAGGGCCGCGACATGAGCGACGCGGCCCGCGAGGAGGTCTCGAGTCTGATCGAGCGCCTGGTGCAGGAGTACACGGCCGGAGACTTCGTCGAGGACTGGGACGTCCAGGGCCTGCTCCGCCGCGTCGAGGAGATCTTCACCCCGAGCGCCAAGATCTCGGGCATCGACCCGCGAACGGTCGATCGCGAGCAGCTCACGAGCGAGCTGCAAGAGGAGGCGCTGGCCCAATACGACCACCGTGAGCAGGAGCTCGGATCAGAGCTGATGCGCGCGCTCGAGCGCTTCCTGCTGTTGCAGATCATCGACCAGCGCTGGCGCGAGCACCTGTACGACATGGACTACCTGCGCGAGGGCATCCACCTGCGCGGCTTCGCCCAGATCGAGCCGTTGGTGGCGTACAAGAACGAGGCCTTCGAGCTGTTCCGCGACCTGATGAACAGCGTCTGGGGCGACTTCGCGCGGATGATCTTCCACGTCGAGGTGACAGTCGAGGGCGACAACGGTGGCGGCGCCGGGGCGCCCGCGCCCGCGCCACACAGGCCAAGTCCCAGCTCGAGCTCCTCGACCGGCAACCGCAACATCACCTACTCGGGCGGTGGCATGGCCCAGCCGAGCGCGCTGGCGATGGCCGCGGCCGGCGCCGGTGCGGTCGAGGGCTACACCGACGACGATCCGCCGCCGATGCCGGTCGTCGAGCAGCGCCGGGTCGACGAGAGCGAGCAGCTCGGCCGCAACGACCCGTGCTGGTGCGGGTCGGGCAAGAAGTTCAAGAAGTGCCACGGGGCCTGACCGGCCCGCGCGTGACGAGCTGACCCGCTCCCGGCCGACCGCCGGCGTCCCCCGTCGACGCCGGCGATCCTGAGGCGCACCTACGCGCCGCGTGTCCCGCTCGCGCGGGACACGCCGGGCCGCATCTACTTCTCCTCGAGCTTGAAGCCCACCCGCAGCTCGACCTGGAAGTGGGCGATCTGATCGCCCTCGATGTGGCCGCGAACGCCGCGGACCTCAACCCAGTCAAGTCCGCGCAATGTCTTCGCGGCTCGCGCCACGCCCGACCGCATCGCCTCGGTGATTCCGTCGGGTGAGGTCCCAGCGACCTCGATGATCCTGTAGGTATCCGAATCGGACATGTGTGCACCATCCTTGTTCCGGGGGTGGGGTTTCGCTACTCCCTACCCGTTCTGGGGCTGTGTGCTCAGCCCAGCGGTTCGAAGGTCGCCGCGAACTGCCGGCAACGTCGCGGGTTCGCCTTGGTGTCGATCTTGCCCTCGAGCCAGCGATCAGCTGACGGCAGCACCCGCTGCTAGGGTAGGCACCATGTCGAGCGCCACCTCAGAGCCACTCTCACAGCGCCTGGCAGCAATCCGCGAGCAGCTGAAGCTGCTGGCGGATTATCTTTGACCCCGCTGCGCTGAGTGAGCGCGCGAACGCGCTCGAGCAGGAGATGGGCGAGCCCGGATTCTGGGATGACCAGGAGCGGGCGGCACTCCTCAGCGCCGAGCACTCGCGCACGACCCGCAAGCTCGGCATGTTCGGCGAGCTGCAGCGCGACGTCGACGATCTCGAGCCGCTGGCGGAGCTCGCCGAAGAGGACCCCGAGATCGGCGCCGAGTTCGATCAGCAGGTGATCTCGGTCCAGGAGCGGCTCGCCGCGCTCGAGGAGCAGCGCCTGTTCGCCGGGCGCTACGACACCGGCGACGCGTTCGTCACCGTCAACGCGGGCGCCGGCGGCACCGACGCGCAGGACTGGGCGGAGATGGTGCTGAGGATGGAGATGCGGTGGGCGGAGAAGCGGGGGTTCGCGGTCGAGCTGCTCGAAGTCTCGCCGGGGGAGGAGGCGGGGATCAAGTCGGCCACGTTCCTGGTCAAGGGCGAGAACGCGTATGGCCTGTACGGAAGCGAGAAGGGTGTCCATCGGCTCGTGCGCCTATCCCCGTTCGACGCCGCCCACCGGCGCCAGACGAGCTTCGCCGGCGTCGAGGTCTCGCCCGTCGTTCCCGAGAGCGCCGACGTCGAGATCGACGAGGACGATCTCCAGATCGACACTTACCGCGCGAGCGGAGCCGGTGGCCAGCACGTCAACAAGACCGACTCGGCGGTGCGGATCACCCATCGGCCGACCGGCATCGTCGTCCAGTGCCAGAACGAGCGCTCGCAGTCCTCGAACAAGGCCGAGGCGATGGCGATGCTGCGCTCGAAGCTGATCGAGCTCGAGGAGCGAAAGCGCCGCGAGGAGATCGCGCGCGAGAAGGGCGAGGCCCAGGACGTCAACTTCGGCTCACAGATCCGTTCCTACGTGCTGCACCCGTACACGATGGTCAAGGACCACCGCACCGACTTCGAGATGGGCGACACCAACCGCGTACTCGACGGCGACCTCGACGGGTTCGCGCGCGCCTACCTCCACAAGGCAGCCAAGTAGTGGACGGGGCGGAGCGCAGGCCGCCCGCGCAGCCATCGGCCCCATATCTTGAGGCCGTCACGGCCTACGGCTTCCGCGGCTCGACCCGGTTCCACGTCCCCGGTCACAAGGGCGGCGCGGGCGCCGATCCGGGCCTGCAGAGCGCGTTCGGCGCGCGGGCGCTGCTGCTCGACGTGCCGCAGGACATCGAGGGAATCGACGCCGGCCCGCGGCCGACTCCGTACGAACGCGCCGAGGAGCTCGCCGCCGAGGCCTACGGCGCAGAGCGCAGCTGGTTCCTGACCAACGGCGCGTCGCAGGGTAATCACGCGCTGTGCCTGGCGCTCGCGGGCCCGGGGAAGCGGGTCGTGCTCCAGCGCAACTCGCACGCGAGCCTCGTAGACGGGCTCGTCCTCAGCGGCGGGCTCGCGAGCTTCGTCGCACCCGAATACGACCCCGAGCTCGGGATGGCGCACGGCGTCACGCCCGAGGCGCTTGCCGGAGCGCTCGAGCGGACCCCCGATGCCCGCGCGGCGTTCATCGTCTCGCCGACGTATTACGGGATGGCCGCCGACGTCGAGGCGTGCGCCCACGTCGCGCACCGCGCCGGCGTTGCGCTGGTCGTCGACAACGCCTGGGGCGCTCATTTCGGCTTTCACCCGTCGCTGCCCGAGTCGCCGCTTCGGCTCGGGGCCGATGCGATCGTCGCCTCGACCCACAAGATCGTCGGAAGCTTGACGCAATCGGCGATGCTGTTGGTCGGCGTCAGTGATCGCGTCGACACCGGCGCGGTCGGGCGCGCGGTCCGCCTCGTCCGCTCGACGAGCCCGAGCTCGCTGCTGATGGCATCGCTCGACGCCGCCCGGCGCCAGCTCGCAGTGCACGGAGAGGCACTGCTCGAGCGCACGATCGCCGCCGCCACGGCGGCGCGGGCGGCGATCGACGCCGTCCCGGGCTGCTCCGTCGTCAACGAGGGGTTCGTCGGCCGTCCCGGGATCGCGGGGTGGGACCCGCTACGAATCGTGATCGACGTTCGCGGCACCGGGTGCACCGGCTACGAGCTCGCCGCGGCGCTGCGCAGCGCATACGACATCTACGTCGAGCTGGCCACGCACGCGACGCTGGTTTTGGTGCTCGGCCTGGGGCAGCCGGTCGAGCCGCTGCAGCGGCTGGCGCACGACTTCGCCGAGACCGTGCGGCGGATGGCGCGCCCCGGGGAGTCGCGCGTGATCACGCGCCCGCCGGCGGCGTTCGAGACCGAGACTGCGGTGACGCCGCGCGATGCGTTCCTCGGCGTCAGCGAGCCGGTGGCCGTCGAGCAGGCCGTCGGGCGGATCTCGTGCGAATCGATCGCGGGCTATCCGCCCGGGGTTCCGGCGCTGTTGCCGGGCGAGCGCGTGACCCGCGAGGTGATCGACTATCTGCGCGAGCTGACGGCGGCCGGCGCTCGACTGCACGGCGCCGACGATCCGAGCTTCGCGACGCTGCGGGTGCTGGCTCAGTAGCCCGCGACCGCGTATGCGATGGCGCCCGGACTCGCGTCGAGCCCGGGCACCATGCCAGATCTCACTTCGTGACGACGATCGTCCCGCGCATGTTGTTGTGGATCAAGCAGATGAAGTGGTACACGCCAGGCTTCAGGAACTTGATCTTGCCCGATGCGGGAATCGTGGTCGTGGGGTCCCGGTCGAGCAGGCCGAGGTTGACGAACCCGTCCCCATGCGAGGACGGCGTCGCCGAGATCGGCTGTCTGCGAGAGCTCGGGAACGCCCCTTCCGCCGTTGCGACGGGCTTGGATAGGAAGGCGTTCGAGAGCGACTTGAGCAGGCTCTGCGGGCCGAACGTCACCGTGTGCGTCTCCGCGGAGCCGCGCTCGAGCGAGAACTTCACGATCGTGCCGGCCTTGACCGTCAGCTTGCCCGGCACCATCGCCAGGAAGTCGAGGCCCTGCCCGTTGGACTCGCCGACGCTGACCTGATCGGTCGCGACCTTGCGCTTGAGCAGCCGCTTGGCGGCGGTAATCACGGTCTTGACCTGCTTGGCCTCGGACTGAGCGTCCTGCTGTGCAGACGGAATCGACGCGCCGGTCGGCTTGACGACGACATATCCGATCATGCCCGGGTGGATGTCGCAGAAGTACTTGTAGACGCCGGGCTTGGTGAACGTCACCTTCAGCGGCTTCGGCGGCCCGTTCGGAATACCCGAGTCGAGTCGCGTGCTGCCGTCATACGTGGTCGAGCTGGGCGGCGCGAACAGCGCAGGATTGAGGCCGACGCTGGGAACGTGCCCGTCGAACCAGAACAGCTTGCCCGCCGGGTCCTTGACCCCCTTGACGGTCCGGCCCTTCACCAGCAACGGTAGGTCTTCGTTGCTCCGGCCGGGGAAGTCGACGGTGTGAAAGCCCTCGAGTACGAACGAGACGGCGTCGCCCGTGTTGATCGTGACGCGGCGCTGGAAGAACTGCGTCACCTCCGGGCTGTAGCGCTGGAGGTTCTTCTTGCCCAGCGCGTGAACGGCCTCTCCCAGCGCCGACGGCGGCGCACCCGCGTACACGGTCTTCGTGATTGCGTTCGCGCTGGCCGGGAGCGCGAACGCGCTGACCCCGATACAGGCAACCGCAGCCACCACACCTCTGCTCTTCATTGATCCCCCAAAGGTCGGTTGACGGCGCGAGCCTATCCGATCCTTGCGGGAGAGGTGTGAGCAATTGATCATCAGGCCGGATTGCTTGACAGCGCCCCGGGCCGATGGTGAACTAGCCGCGATGGGGGTCTCGAGGGCGATTCTGCGGTGGGAGTGCGGCTAGAGATGGCAATCGCACCGGGTCTGTACGCGCCCGAGCGCCTCGCCGCGATGGAGGAGGAGTTCGTCCGCGCGCACCCCGAGTTCGCGTCGACCGGCGCGATCGACGAGCTTCGGGCGACCGACTACGGCCGGCTCGACGATCTCGGACACGTGTATCTCGACTACACGGGAGGGGGTCTGTACGCGGAGACGCAGCTGGCCGAGCACTTCGAGCTGCTGCGGTCAAACGTGTTCGGCAACCCGCACTCGGTCAATCCGACCTCGGCACACATGACGGAGCTGGTGGAGCAGGCGCGACGCTATGTCCTGGAGTACTTCAACGCCTCCCCCGACGAGTACGTCGCGATCTTCACGGCCAACGCGACCGGTGCGTTGAGGCTCGTCGGCGAGGCCTATCCGTTCCGGCGAGGCGGGCGCTTCCTGCTGACCTTCGACAACCACAATTCCGTCAATGGGATCCGCGAGTTCGCGCGTGAGGACGGCGCCGAGACGGTCTATGTCCCGAGCCTCGCCCACACCCTGCGCGTCGATTCCGACGTCCTCTCGGGGCTGCTCGACGCCGCCCGTCCGGGCGAGAACAACCTGTTCGCGTTCCCGGCTCAGTCCAACTTCTCCGGGGTCCAGCACCAGCTCGAATGGATCGATCTCGCCCACCGGGCAGGATGGGATGTGCTGTTGGACTGCGCGGCGTTCGTCCCGACCAACCGGCTCGATCTGAGTCGCTGGCACCCGGACTTCGTCCCGATCTCCTTCTACAAACTGTTTGGCTGGCCAACCGGAGTCGGGTGCCTGCTGGCTCGGGGTGAGGCGCTGCGCAAGCTGCACCGGCCATGGTTCTCCGGCGGCACGATCGCGGGCGCGTCGGTCCAGCTGGCGTGGTTCGAGCCGCAGGCCGGCGCGCCGCTGTTCGAGGACGGGACGGTCAACTACCTCAACCTTCCCGCGATCGAGATCGGCCTGCGGTGGATCGAGCGGATCGGAATCGACACGATCCACGCGCGCGTGCAGGCGCTCGCGGCGTGGCTGCTGGAGCATCTCGTCGCGCTGCGGCACACGGGCGGCCAACCCGCCACGGTCCTCTATGGCCCGCTCGAGTCCGACGGCCGCGGCGGCACGATCGCGTTCAACTTCCTGCATCCCGACGGTCGTCTCGTCGACGAGCGTTACGTCGAGGCGCTTGCCGCGCGCCACGGGATCTCGATCCGAACCGGCTGCCTGTGCAATCCCGGGGCGCGCGAGGTCGCGTTCCCGATCGACAACCAAGCCGTGGTCGAGGGCAGGCCGAGCGGGTCGGCGCCGGTCGACGAATACCTTGCCTCGATCGGCATGCCGTTCGGCGGCGCTGTGCGGGTGTCGCTCGGGCTCGCGTCGACGTTCGCCGACGCCTACCGCTTCCTCGCGTTCGCGACGGAGTTCATCGACCTCGCCGGGGTGCCGCGGGACGCGACTCAGGGGGACGGTGCCGATGCCTGACGCGTGCGGCGCATCTCGCTGACCAAACCCGCGTCCTTGCGTCGGACGGCGGCCATCAGATCGTGCTCGATCGCGCCGAACATCGCGTACGAGGCGGGCGTCGCTCCATTGAAGTAGGCGTCGAACTGAGCACCCGGGAAGAGCAGCACCAGCGAGCGCTCCCGCGTCGTCGCCGTCAGCGGGCAAGGCCGGCCGTCGATCAGGCCGGTGTAGCCAAACGCGCGACCCGGCCCGGCCAGCCCCACAGGCACCTTTCGCTCGCCCCGTTCGATCGCCTCCTCGACCGCGCCGTTGAGCGTCACGTAGCAGGCGGCGGGCTCCTCGCCCTCGGCGAAGATGACACGCCGCGGCGGCAGCAGCGCCACCTGTGCTCGGTCGAGCACCTCGGTCAGCTCGGGGCGCGCGAACTCGCGGAAGAACATCAGCCGGCGCAGGTAGGTAAGGGGAGGAGGTGCGGCGCCCAGCTCGACCTGTTCAGGAGGCTTGGAGGCAGTGTCGTGCGCCGGCCCGAGCGGTGCCGCGAGCTCGGCGTAGCTTGCGCGGAGCCGCGAGCACACAAGCGAGCAGATCCGCCTCCTGACGGCGAACGCGGTCGGGTGCCGCCGCAGCGTGAGCCCGAGAAAGTCCGCACGGCTGAGGAACAACAGCTCGGTCGAGCACTCGCTGCGTGCATTGGCGCTGCGGGTCCGTCCATCGAGCAGCGGAACCTCGCCGAGCACCTCGCCGGCTCCGACGGTGGCCAGCCGCAGCTCGCCACCGCCAGGCTGTCGCAGCGAGATCGCGACCGTGCCCTGCACGACCACGTGAAGGCCGTCGGCCGGTTCCCCCTGCCGCCACAACCGATCGCCGGTCGCGGCGTGAAGTGGCTGCATCACCCGCACCAGCTCCTCGAGCTCGTCTGCCGGGAGCTCAGCGAACAGCTCGACCGTCTGGAGGAACCGCGCGATCGCCGCCGGCGAGCGCAGGGATCCGTTGTACTCGCGCGTCTCAGACCGTGAGCTCAATGGTCTCCATTTGCAGGCCGTCATCCGCCTGCCACGCGGTCAGGATCGAGTACTCCGGGGCCTCGATCCAGGTCGACACGTCGCTCGTGAGGGGCTCCGAGGCGACAATCAACGATCGAGGCGACCCGCGCGACTCGGTCATCATCCATTCGCCGTCGCGCTCGAGGTAAGCGTCGCCCAGCGTGTACCACAGGCTGACGTACGGCAGGTCTGTCTCGAGCAGCGCGTCGTCCTCGGGGTACCAGCCGTAGTCGAACGAGAACCGAGTGGCGAGTAGGAAGGCGCCATCGCTGATGAACAGGTTCGCCGGCGATGAGGTCCTGATCTCGTGACGCTCGCGGACGCGACGGACGATCGAGAAGGCTCGGATCGTGGCGTCGACCAGTTCGGCCGGCGAGGGCCGGCCGCCAGGGTCGTCCAGCTGCGAGAGGATCAGGGCATAGAGCCACTCCGAGTCGGTCGTTCCCTGGATCCTGCGGGCGAACTCCGGGCTCACGAACTCGAGCAGGTCGTTGCGCATCCGGGCGAACTCACGCAGGTGCCCGTTGTGCGCCAGCGACAGACGCGTGCCGTCGTACCGGAACGGGTGCAGATTCTGGTCGGAGATCACCTCGTTGCCGCTGTAGGTGACGCCGCGGACGTGGGCGATCAGGCAGGTCGGCGAGAGCTTGTGGGCGAGGCTCTTGAGGTTGCGGTCGAACACCGGGAGGGTCGTGACCCGGTAGGTGAACGGCTCGTCTGGAAGCCGCGAGTGGCCGTCCCAGGCCGCCATCCCGAAGCCGGCGAGATTCAGGAACGACGCCATCATCCGTGGGCTGTACGCCTGGCTTGCGAGCGCGCTGTCCGTGCGAAACAGCACGTCCTCGAGCGCGATCGGTTCTCCGAGGTATGCGAGCACCCGACACATCGCCCAGGCCGAGTATATGCGCGCCGGGCCGGCCGCCGGGACCGACTGACTATCCTCGCCGTCGAATGGTCGATCACTCGATCTCGGAGATCGTCGCGCGAGCACTCGCCGAGGACGTCGGCGACGGCGACGTGACGACGCTCGCGACCGTGCCTGCGGCGGCGCTTGCGAGCGCGATCATCACCCAGAAGGCCGCGGGCGTCGTATTCGGGCTCGACGCCGCCGAGGAGGTCTTTCGCTCGCTCGATCCCGAGATCGAGCTCGAGCGGCTGGCGGCAGAGGGGGAGTGGCGAGAGCGGGGCGCAGTTCTGCGGCTCGAGGGGTCCGCGCGCGCGATCCTGACGGCCGAGCGGACAGCGCTGAACTTCCTGCAGCGCCTGTCCGGCGTCGCGACGCTGACCGCGCGGTGCGTAAGCGCCGTCGAGGGCACCGGCGTCCGGATCCTCGACACACGCAAGACCACGCCGGGGTTGCGGATGCTCGAGAAGGAGGCCGTGCGCGCCGGCGGCGGGACCAACCATCGGACCGGCCTGTTCGACGAGATCCTGATCAAGGAGAACCACGCCGCGATCGCCGGTGGGGTCGGCCAGGCGGTGCGGATCGCCCGTCAATACGCGCCCGAGTTGCCGCTCGAGGTCGAATGCCGGACGCTCGTCGAGGTCGACCAAGCGCTGGACGCGCGGGCGCCGCGAATCCTGCTCGACAACATGTCGGTGCCCCAGTTGCGCGAGGCGGTCGCCCACGTCGCCGGAAGGGCCGAGCTCGAGGCGAGCGGAGGCGCGACGCTCGACACGCTCCGGGAGATCGCGTGCACCGGCCTACAATTCATATCGGTGGGTGCCCTGACCCACAGCGCCCCGGCGCTCGATCTGTCCCTCATCCTTGAGCCGCTGTCATGAACCTGCCAATGCTCGGCGCGACTGACGCGCCGCTACTGCTCGAGAACATCCCCCTGATGCAGGACGAGGTGCGCGCGCTAGCCGGCGAGCGCGATGCCGTGATCCTCGCCCACAACTACCAGCTGCCGGAGATACAGGATGTCGCCCACTACGTCGGCGACTCGCTCGGTCTCTCCCAGCAGGCCGCCACGGCGCAGGCGAGCACGATCGTGTTCTGCGGCGTTCACTTCATGGCCGAGACGGCTTCGATCCTGTGCCCGGACAAGCGCGTGCTGATCCCGGACCTCGAGGCCGGGTGCTCACTGGCCGACTCGATCACCGCCGAGCAGCTCCGCGACTGGAAGCGGCGTAACCCAGAGGCGATCGTCGTCATGTACGTCAACACTACAGCTGAGGTTAAGGCTGAGACCGATTACTGCTGCACGTCGGCCAACGCCGTAAAGGTCGTCGAGCACATCTACCGCGAGCATGGTCCCGACACCGAGATCCTGTTCGGCCCGGATATGTTCCTCGGCGCCTACGTCGAGAAGACGCTCGGCCGCCGGATGCATGTCTGGGACGGCGAGTGTCACGTCCACGCCGGGATCCGCCCCGCCGACATCACCACGGTCCGGGAGGCACACCCCGGCGCCGCCTTCCTGATCCATCCCGAATGCGGCTGCTCGACGAGCGTGATGGAGTACGTCGCCGCCGGGGATGTGGCGGCCGAGGGCGTGCACATGCTGTCGACCGGGGGGATGCTCCGCTACGCCCAGGAGCACCACGGTGGGACCGCGATCGTCGCGACCGAGACCGGCATGCTCCACCCGCTGCGCCAGGCGGCACCGGATACCGAGTTCATCGCCGCCAACGAGGCCGCGCATTGCCGGTTCATGAAGATGATCACGCTGTCGAAGCTGCGCGACTCGCTTCGCGACGGCGTCCATGAGGTCAAGGTGCCGGACTCGATCGCCGAGCGGGCCCGCATCCCGATCGAGCGGATGGTCGCGATCAGCTGATCACGGCTCGGGCAGTGTGAGCAGGTCGAGCCCGTCTCGCACCGCCTCGCGCACAGCGCGCAGCGACTCACGCTTGCGCTCGAACTCCGCGGGCGTGTAGCAGTGCACGTCGGCCGGCGCGCCCATCTCGAGCGCGTCCCACAACGAACCGGCCTGGTAGACGCGCTCGAGCCACGGCATGCCCTGGTAGGACGAGGAGACGAGGATCACGATGAATTCGGGGCCGCGCTCGCGTTGCGGCGGCGCTCCGTGCTCGTCCGCGACGCGCGCGCCACCGAGCAACGCGACCTCGATCGGCCAGCGATCACCGACGCGACTCAGGTAGCTCTGCAGCTCCCGCCGATTCAGAGCGGTGCCCAACTCCACAGCGCGATTCTCGCGCTGGGCGCGCCAGAGGGCAAGTGACGCCCCGCAGGTCAGTACCGGGCGATCGCCGCGACCATCGGATTCAGCAGCACCAGCGCCTGCCAGTTCGACGGGCCATCGATGAAGATCGCGAACGCGAGCAGTTGGTGCCCGCGGCTGTGGCAGTAGCCCGCCAGGTTGGTGACGTAGTCGAGCGTGCCGGTCTTGGCGATGCAGCGGCCGACTGCGGTCGTGCCGGTCGCGATCGTGCGCACGGTGCCGCTGACCCCGACGACCGGGAGTGAGGCCGACAGGATGCTCCCGACGCTGGTGTGCCAGACGCGGAGCAGCAGGTCGACGACCTGGCGTGGGCTCGTCCGATCCGATCGAGAAAGCCCGGAGCCGTCGACGATCTTCGGGTGCAGACCGTACGCGGCGACCTCGCCTGAGATCACGTGGGCGCCCGCGGAGATGCTGCCGGAGTGCTCGAAACGGCGCCCGAGCTGCTTGGTCAACAGCTCGGCGAACAGATCGTCCGAGGGCACGTCCATCAGCTTCAGCAGGACCGACAATGGCGGCGAGTGTGCGACCACGAGGCGATGGGCGCGGCGCGGCGTGCGGGCGGTGCGTGCCGAGGCGGTGACCGTCACTCCCTGCCCGGCGAGTGTCCGCGCAAGCTGTCGGGCGGCGAACGCGGCCGGCGTCAGGTGCGGCGCGGTCGCGCCGTGGTCATACGTCAGCGCGCTGAGCTGGCCGCCGAAGTCCGGAATGTCAGCGGCATAGCCGGTCTGGGGGCCGCCGCGGCGCGTGTCGAAGAAGGACTCGTCGCCGTACAGGTGCCCTGTGACGCTCCGGATGCCGCGGGCTCGCACAGCGTGCGCCAGCTGGGCGGCGGTCGGACCGTAGCCGAGCTCCCACACGCGGTTGAAGCTGCCATCGCCGAAGGTCGGGTCGCCCCCGCCGCGCAGGTAGAGGTTGCCGTGCCAGACACCGCCGGGGTCAAGGTGACCGGTCCCGAGCACGGTCGTCCGCAGCCGTGCATGTGGGCCGAGCTTGCGCAGCAACGCCACGGTCGTGTACAGCTTCTCAACCGAGGCCGGCGGACGCCCGACGCCGGCGCTCTTGGAGAACAGCACGTCCTGGTGGGTCAGATCGAGGACGATCGCCCCCGAGCTCGGGCCCGCCTTCTTGAGGACCTGGCGCAGTGCGGACTGGAGCTTGATCAGCGACGGGGACGGGGCCGCGACACGCGCGATCGTGCGCGTCGTGCTCGTCTGGTCCACGACCGGGGCGCCGGCCCCCGCGACGGTGTTCTCGCCCGGTGAATGGCCGCCGCCGCCGCAGCCGGCGACGCACGCCAGGCAGATCACGACGACGGCAACTCTCCCGAGCACCCCCTCCATCATCGACCAAGAATGGCGGATCGGCTGGACGGATGCATCCGCGGTCGTCGGCGGGCGATCCGTCAGTCGAAGTCTGCCTCGGTATGCGGCCCGACGCAGGCGACCGCGAGCTCGTCGGCGACGTCGGCGGCGATCGCTCGAACCTCCCGGTAGCTGACCTGGTCGAGCAACTCGATTGCGCGATCCGGGTCGACGCTCTCGCGGTAGACGATCGCCTGCTGCGCGGCGTTGCGGGCGACCGCGCCGGTGTTCTCGAACGCGATCGCGCGCGCTCCGGCGGCGTAGGCCCGCGCCCGCTCGACCTCGGACTCGGTCGGGCCCTGATCACGCAGCTCGGTCACGATCTCGCGCATCCGGGCGTAGGCCTCGGTCATCTTCGTCGACTGCAGCCCCGCCGACAGCTCGAGGATCGGCGCGTCGGAGTGCGAGTGAGAGACCGCGTGGACCGAGTACGCGAGTCCGCGCTGCTCGCGGATCTCGTCGAACAGCCGCGAGCCCATGGAGCCGCCAAGCAGCGTCGAGTAGATCACGAGCGCGGCCCGCTGGCGGGGGTCGGAGGCCTCGATCCCGGGCCGGTAGGACATCCTCAGATGAGACTGGTTGGAGTCGCGCTCGCTGACCAGGATTTTCGGGCTGAACACCGGCGCCGGGTCGTAGGGGCCCGGCTCGGGCGCCGAGGCGAACCGTCCGAACAGCTCCTCCACGGCCCCGTTGCCGGACAGCCCCTCGAGGTTGCCGACCGCCAGCGCAGCGCCGCGGGTCGGGGACCAGCGGCGGCTGCGGAACTCGAGCACGCGCTCGCGCGTGAACTCGTCGCGGATGTGCTCGGTCGTCCCGAGTACCGGGCGCCCGAGGGGATGGTCGCCAAACGCGGCCTGGTCGATCAGCTGCCCGGCGACGGCGGCGGGCTGGTCGTGGGCGCGGGCGATCTCCTGGACCACCACTCCCCGCTCGCGGTCGAGCTCAGCGGCGTCGATCTTGGACCGACCCACGAAATCGCTCAGCAGGTCGGCGGCCTCCATCGCGGCGCCGGCTCGCGCGGTGATGTGGAAAGCGACCAGGTCGTGGCTCGTGTACGCGTTCAGGACCGCGCCGATCCGTTCCGCCGCCTCGTTCACGTCGCGGTAGGTCGGATACTTCTCACCGCCCTTGAATACGAGATGCTCCAGAAAGTGGGCCATACCATTTTCCTCGGGCGACTCGGTCCGCGCGCCGGCATCGAACGCGACCAGCAGCGTGATCGCACGCGTCCCTTCGGTCGCGATCCGGTACAGCGGAAGACCGTTGGCAAGAACGCTTTCGGAGATCGACGGCATCGCTCGTAAACGGTAGCGTCCTTGCGCTCCGGACCGGTTCCGCATGCTCGTGCCCGTCGGCGCCGCGTTATGAACTCCTCCGCGGCTGCGAGCTCTGCAAGTCGTGTTGCAAGGGCCCTTCGATGGGTACCTGTCGGCGGAGGGGCCGCTACGCTGCGGCAACTTCATGGCTACCTCATCACATTCCCAGAACCGCACGGCGCGTCGCGCCGCTGCCACCCCCGTAGCGCGCCCGAAGCGATCCGGACCCGCCCCGACGGGTCGGGCCGTAATCGAGTTCCGCGGGGTGTCCAAGCACTACTCGGCCGGCGACATCGGCCTCGATCAGGCGACGTTCTCGGTCGATCGTGGCGAGTTCGTCTTCCTGGTCGGTTCGACCGGGTCCGGCAAGTCGACGGTGATGCGCCTGCTGATCAAGGAACTTGATCCGACGGACGGCCGGATCACCGTCGCGGGCCATGAGTTGACGGAGATCAAGCGTAAGCGGATTCCGTTCTACCGCCGCAACATCGGCGTCGTCTTTCAGGACTTCAAGCTGCTCCCGAACCGGACCGTGTACGACAACGTCGCGTACGCGCTTCAGGTCACCGGCGGCGGCCGCCGCGAGATCCGGGCCAAGGTCCCCGACATCCTGCGGCTGACGGGTCTCTCGACCAAGCTGCACAACTATCCCGATCAGCTCTCGGGTGGTGAGCAGCAGCGCGTCTCGATCGCGCGTGCGTTCGTCAACCACCCGCCGCTGTTGCTCGCGGATGAGCCGACGGGGAACCTCGACCCCGAGACGAGCATCGACATCATGCGCCTGCTCTACCGGATCAATCGCACCGGCACGACGGTCCTGGTCGCCACCCACGACCAGGCGATGGTCGACAAGATGCGCCGGCGCGTGCTCGAGCTGTCGCGCGGGCGGATCGTCCGTGACGAGGCGACCGGGCTGTACGCCCGCGATGAAACCACTCGCGAGTTCGCTCAGCGCATGCGTGGCCCGTCGACCCGTCCGCCCGGGGTCTAGATATGCGGTTTGGTTTCTTCCTGCGCGAGGCCGTGCGCGCGATGCGCCGCAACGCGGCACCGTCGTTCGCCGCACTCGCCACCGTGCTCGTGACGATGCTGGTGCTGGGGGTGTTCATCCCGATCGTCCAGGCGGCCCAGGGCGAGGCCGGCAAGGTTCGCAAGCGCGTGTATGTCGAGGCGTTCATGAAGACCAGCGCCACAGCGGCGGACGAGGCTCGGGTGCGCAGGGAGCTGCTCGCGGTTCCCCATGTGCAACGGGTCGTGTTCGTCTCCAAGCAGCAGGCGCTGTCACAGCAGATGAAGCAGAACCCGGCCGGGTTCTCGCTACTGGCCGCGAACCCGCTGCCGGACACGTTCCACGTCTACGCCGACACCCCCGGCGACGTGCTGGCGGTTCGCAGCGCATTGCAGCCCAAGGGTCCTGATGGCCAGGTGCGGATGATCGACCCCGAGATCCAGAACCTGTCGGGCTATGCCGGACAGACGCGCAAGATCCTGAAGATCACCAGCGGCGTCACGATCGCCGCGATCGCGGTGACAGCGCTGCTGACGCTGGCGTCGGTGCTGCTGATCGCCAACACGATCCGCCTGTCGCTGTTCGCCCGCCGTCGCGAGGTCGAGGTGATGAAGCTCGTCGGCGCCACCGACTGGTTCATCCGCTGGCCGTTCGTGATCGAGGGGATCGTCGTCGGCGCCGTCGGTGCGGTCGGGGCGATGGCCGTGCTCGGGCTCGCGAAGGTCCTTCTGCTCGACCCGATCCTGGGTGATTGGACGCTGGTCGCAGCGATGCACACGATCGCGTTCCCAGCGCTGCTCGGCGTGCTGATGGTGGCGGGCGTCGGGATCTCGGCGCTCGGCTCCGGCCTGTCCTTGCGGCGCTTCCTGAGAGTCTGAGCCAGCCAACGATCAGCGCCGAGGACTGGGGCCTGGCCGGCGGCCGGCCGGTGAGCCTGTACTCGCTCGACGGCGGCGGCGTGCGAGTCAAGGTCTCGAGCTACGGCGCGCTGGTGCAGTCGGTCTGGGCACCGGATCGATCCGGCGAGGTGAAGAACGTGGTGCTCGGGTTCGCGGCCGTCGACGGGTACGTCGCGAACTTCGAGCATCCGGTGAGTGGCGGCTCGGGAGCGACCCACTTCGGCGCGACGATCGGGCGCTACGCCAACCGGATCGCCGACGGTCGCTTTTCGCTTGACGGAAACGCCTACACGCTGCCGCAGAACAATGGTCCGAACACGCTTCACGGCGGTCCGATGGGTTACGACACGCAGGTCTGGGACGCGATCCCGACACAGCTCGACGACCGCGCCGCGGTCGCGCTGACGCATGTCGACCCCGACGGCAAGAATGGCTTTCCCGGCAACGTCACCCTGACGGTGACCTACAGCATCGACGCCGCGGCTGCGCTGCGGATCGACTACCAAGCGAGCAGCGACCAGCCGACGGTCGTCAACTTCACCAACCACAGCTACTTCAACCTCGCGGGCGAGGGCTCCGGGGACGTGTACGGAGCGCTGCTCGCGATCGAGGCCGACCACTACACGCCTGTCAACGAGCACCTCGTCCCGACCGGCGAGTTCGCTCCTGTCGCGGACACCCCGTTCGACTTCAGGACCCCGAAGCCGATCGGCCGGGACATCTCGCTCGGCCACGAGCAGCTCGTCCGGGCGCACGGTTTCGATCACAACTTCGTGCTCCGGGGCAGCGGCTGCAAGCGCGCCGCGACGGTCGAGGATCCCGCCAGCGGCCGTACGTTGACCGCATACACGACCGAGCCGGGGATGCAGCTGTACACGAGCAACTCGCTGCTCGGCGACGTCGTCGGCGTCGGCGGCCGCACGTACCGGCAGGGCAGCGCGTTCGCGCTCGAGACCCAGCACTATCCGGATTCGCCTCACCACCTCGACGAGCCCGGGTGGCCCTCCGTCGTGCTGCGCCCAGGCCAGACGTTAAACTCGACGACGATCTTCGAGTTCGGCGTCAGCGCCGGCTCCTAGCGCCGCTGCCGTCGGACGGAGATCGCCGTCCGGCTACTCTCCGGAGCGATGCCTAGACAGTCATCCCGGCTCCCCAAGGTCGCGCTCGGCGTGATCGGTGCGCTGCTCGTGCTCGTGCTCGGGATGTGGATGGGAGGTCATCCCAGCTGGGTTCCGTCATTCCTGCGCGGGACGCTCGTCGATGACAGCGACGGTCGTCTGGTCCATCAGGCGATGGACATCATCACGCGCGAGTACTACCGCCCGGTGAACCGCAACGACCTCGTCAACAAGGGCCTGGCGGCAGCGGTCGCGAGCCTCGACGACCCTTACTCGCACTATCTGGACCCGGCCGACTACGAGCACTTCCAGACACAATCGGATCCGCACACCGCCGGGGTTGGCGTCGACGTGATCGCGATATCCCGGGGGTTGCGCGTCGTTGCGGTGTTCCCGGGAACCCCCGCCGCCCGCGCCGGGCTGCGGCCCGGTGACGTGATCGTCGCGGTCGGGCGCACGTCGCTCGCCGGACGCGGCAACACCGCGACGAACCTGATCACCGGTCAGCAGGGGACCCCCGTCCAGCTCACGGTTGCGCGCGGGTTGCACAAGCGCACCGTCGTCCTGCACCGAGCGAACGTGCTCGTCACCAGCGGCGGGATCGTCACCTACCACCACATCCGGATCGGCGACCTGCGGCTGACGAGCTTCACCGACGGTTCCGGCGCGGCGCTCCGAGCCCAGGTCCAGAAGGTCATCCACGAGGGGGCGCAGGGGCTGATCCTCGACCTGCGCGACAACCCCGGCGGACTGCTCGAGGAGGCGGTCAACGTCGCCAGCATCTTCATCCCCGACGGGACGATCGTCTCGACCCGCGGCCGAAGCCAGCCCGAGCAGGTGTATACCGCCACCGGACACGCGATCGCGACCACCGTCCCGATGGTCGTGCTGGTCGATCGGGGAACCGCGTCCGCGGCCGAGATCGTGACCGGCGCGCTGAAGGATCGCGGCCGTGCCGAGGTCGTCGGGACGCACACTTACGGCAAAGGCGTCTTCCAGGAGATCCAGCAGCTCACCAACGGCGGCGCGCTCGACATCACCGTCGGCGAGTACTTCACGCCCAACGGCCAGAATCTGGGTGGCGGCGGCGTGCGCGAGGGGAGGGGGATTGCGCCCAACGTGTACGCGCTCGACAACCCGCACACGATTCCGGACGAGGGGCTGACGGTGGCGGAGCGGACCGTCGCCGCCAAGGTCAGGTGACCCTCGCGCCCGCGGCCGCGCAGGCGACCGGGCGCGTTGCCGTGGTGCAGCGGCGCGGCAAGTTCTTCGTCGCGGAGCCGTTCTTCGGCCCCGGTCCGCGGCTCGCGCTGAGCCGCGACCGGAACGTCGCGATCGGCGATCTCGTCGTTGTCGCCCCGGCGGCCGCGCGCGGCGGGCGCGGGCGTGGCCGGGTTCTCGTCGCGCGCCGGCTCGGGCGCCCCGACGTCGCGCGCGATGTGCTCGAGGCGCTGATGATCGATCGCGGGCTGCGGCGCTCGTTCGACCCGGCCGTCCAGCGCGAGGCGCGCGAGGCGGATCGCACGCCGATCGAGGCCGCCTCCGGTCGCCGCGACCTGCGCTCGCTGCCGACATACACGATCGATCCGGTCACCGCGCGGGACTACGACGACGCGATCTCGGCCACCGCGCAGGACGACGGCTCCTGGCGGGTGTGGGTCCACATCGCCGATGTGTCCTCGTACGTGGGGCCACGATCGCTGGTCGATCGCGAGGCCTACCGGCGCGGCACGAGCGTCTACGTCCCCGGCGCGGTCGAGCCGATGCTCCCGGTCGAGCTGTCTAACCATGCGTGCTCGCTCGTTCCCGGCCAGGACCGCCGGACGGTCACGGTCGAAATGCGGATCACCCCCTCGGGGGTCTCTTCGCCGGCCTTCTACCGCTCGATCATCTGCTCTGACGAGCGGCTCGACTACGACCGCGTCGACCGGATCTTCGCCGGGCGCGAACCCGCGGCCGAGCCGTGGGGTGAAGCGCTCGCGGCTGCCCGTGCGGCCGCGGCCGCACTCGGGGAGCGCCGGGCGCAGCGGGGAGCGATCGTGGTCGACTCGCCCGAGCCCGAGTTCGAGTTCGACCGGCGAGGAAACGTCGTCGCCGAGACTCCGACTGTCCAGACGGAGTCCCATCGGCTGATCGAGTACCTGATGATTGCCGCCAACGAGCAGGTGGCGGGATTGCTCGAGGCGCGGCGGATCCCGGCCCTGTACAGGGTCCACGAGCGACCCGACGCGCCGGCGGTGCAGCGGTTGATCGAGCAGCTGACCTCACTAGGAGTCCCGACGCCCCCGACGCCGAAGGGCCATATGACGCCGCAGCAGGCGGCCGAGTTGGTGGGGGAGGCGTCGCAGCTCGTGAGCGACTGGGTGGATCGCTCCGGCCACGGGCGGCGCGGGCTCACGAGCCTGGTCCTGCGCTCGCTCAAGCAGGCCTACTACGACCATCGCAATCTCGGCCACGCCGGCCTGCAGTCGCCTCGCTACTGCCATTTCACCTCGCCGATCCGCCGCTATCCGGATCTGATCTGTCATCGGGCGCTGTTGTCGGCGATCGACGGCTCCCAGCCGGCGCCGGACAGCTCGTGGGTCGCCGCCGCCGGCCCCTGGTGCTCCTCGCGCGAGCGAGGGGCGATGACGATCGAGCGCGATGCCGACGATGTCGTCCGCTGCTTCCTGCTCGAGCGCGAGCTCGTCGAGCGCCGCACGTCGCCTACCTTCGAGGGTGAGGTCGTGGGGCTGATTGGCGCGGGGGCGTTCGTGGCGTTCGGCCGTGGGCTCGCCTACCAGGGACTGCTGCCGGTACGCCGGATGCGGGGCGACTGGTGGGAGCTCAACGAGGAGGGGACGACGCTCGTCGGCGCTCACACCGGACGTGCGATCAGGCTCGGCGATCCGATCGAGGTCGAGGTCGACTCGATCGACGCGCCACGCGGGCGCGTCGATCTGGTGCCGCCGTCGACGGCCGAGATCGGGCAGGATTGACGCGTGGCCAAAGGACGCAAGCGCAAGCTCGCCGCGGGCGATGTCGCGACCAATCGGCAGGCGTCGTTTCGCTTCAACCTGCTCGAACGGTTCGAATGCGGGATCGTCCTGACCGGCACCGAGGTCAAGTCGCTGCGCGAGGGCAAGGCTCAGCTGAAGGACGCCTACGCGACGGTGCGCGACGGTGAGGTGTGGCTGATCGGCGTCTACATCCCGCCCTACGGCCCGGCCGCGCGTGAGAACCACGAGCCCGAACGGCCGCGCAAGCTGCTGCTGCATCGGTCCGAGATCGACCGGCTGATCGGCAGGACGCGCGAGCGTGGGCTGACGCTCGTCCCGACCCGGATCTACTTCAGCGACGGCCGCGCGAAGGTCGAGATCGCGCTCGCTCGCGGGAAGGATGTGCACGACAAGCGCGAGTCGATCCGGACTCGCGAGATGGCCCGCGAGGTCCAGCGCGAGCTGCGCGACGCGCGTAGGTAGGGCAAGCGCTGGGCGGCGCCGGCCGTCCTAGCCGAACGTGCGCGTCAGGCTGGTCGCGTGCATGCCGACCACGAGCAACGCGATCAGGCTCAGGTACACGGCCGCGACCAGCGCTCGATCCAGAGGCTTGACGCGGTAGTAGGACTGCGTGGCGGCGCCGCCGGCCTTGCGCTGCTTCCAGCGCCGCGAGGTCTCGAGCCCGGCGAACACGAGGATGATCAGCATGATCGGGTTGTGGAAGATGAACAGCAGCGGGATCAGCGCCGCGAACCCGACCAGCCACATCCACGGCGCCATCGCCGCCATTGCCCGGCCGCCGTCGAGCGGTACGACCGGCAGCAGGTTGAACAGGTTCAGGAAGAACCCGGTGAACGCCAGCGCGCGCCAGATGTCATTGCCGGTCGCGTGCCAGATCAGAATGCACGCGGCTGCGCCGATGCTGCCGAGGACCGGCCCCGCGAGCCCCACACGCGCCTCGGCCAAGGCGTTGTCGCCGAGTGACCGCGCGCTGATCACCGCGCCGAGGAACGGCACGAACATCGGCGCGCTCGCCTTGATTCCCTCGCGCCGCAACTGGATCAAATGGCCCGTCTCGTGCACGAACAGGAGCACCACGAACCCGATCGCGAACGGCACGCCCCAGATCCACGCGTACGCGGCGATCGAGATGAACATCGTCCCGGCGGTCGTCAGCAGCTTCAGCTTCGGCGCCAGCAGGAGCAGCGTCTTCAGCTTCGTCGCGAGCGCGGCCAGCGCCGCGAGCACCGGCCCGAACGTACGCTTGATCAGACCCGGACGGCGCTGCTCGACATACGGCGGCGTGGGGTCCTCGCGGCCGTCGGCCGCGCGGGGGGTCGGCGTCGGCGACGCGAGCGGGGCTGCAGGCGCCACCGGCGTCAGCGAGCCGGCCGGCGTCGCGGCCGGCGTCACCGGCGCCAGCGGACCGGGGGGCCAGGGCGCATTCGACGACGATTCCATGATCACCCCACAGTGTGGCAGGCACGTGCGCCGGGCCCCGGGGCTCTTAGGATCTTTTTCGATTGCCAGCGACCGACCTATAATCGAACAGACAGACACCCCCGGGGACGACAGGCTTCGACGTGGTCGGCTCGTGGGGGTGGTTGCGAGTCGAGGTCCCGGGAGGCCTCGTAAAACACCCGGGAAAAAAATAAGTGCGGACACGCACAATTTCGATCTCGGTCTGGCTGCCGCCTAAGCAGCTGACCTAGATTCGTCTCGGCCCTCGCTCGCCTGCGGCGGGGATGCCGGGATCAACTAGCAGGCTCGCTCGGTGAGGTCCGCTCCGGCTGATCCGAGGACAACTTACGGAGCTGGCTCTCAACAACCCCGCCGGCGTGGCGAGTCGAGAGTGAGATCAGAGCGCCGGCTACGCTCGTAGACGCCACCTTTCACGCGACCGCGGACGCGGGTTCAATTCCCGCCGTCTCCACTGGTTACAACGGGGCGAAGGTCCTGGACCTTCGCCCCGTTGCAGGTGTTCTGCGGGGCGAAGCTTCGTTAGCGTTCGTACGAAGGAATCTCGCAAATTTGCGGCGGCCGCGAGGGGGCCGACGTGTGAGTGCTAGGGTGCCCGCCGGGCCGTGGGAGTGCCGGCGGCTGATCTTCGAGTCGAGGGGCGTGATGTCGCGGGTGCTGGCTGCCGGGTTGAACGGACGACGGGCTGGTGCCCTGGCGGTGGTGGTTGTCGCGGTTGCGGTGCTGCTAGGGGTCTCGTCTCAGGCGCGGGCGAGTGAGTCGACGGACTACGCCGGGGTCCGGGCGACGTTGACGCGGGAGATCCCGAAGGTGATGCGGGCGTCGCACACGATCGGGTTGTCGATCGCGTTGGTCGACGGTCAGCGGACGGTGTGGGAGCGAGGGTTTGGGTGGGCTGATCGCGGCGCGCACCGTAGGGCGACGGCGGGCACGTTGTTTCACATCGGGTCGACATCGAAGACGATGACCGCGGCGGCTGTGATGCAGTTGGTGCAGCAGGGCCGTGTTGATCTGAACGCGCCGCTATCGCGGTATGTCCCGCAGTTCAAGCTGCTGCGGCGCTTTGCCGGCAACAGGATCACGGTCCGCAGCGTGCTGGACATGCATTCCGGGATCCCCGGAGACGACATCAACGGGCAGATCACCCAGGGCAAGCCATACCCGGGCTTCAACCGCTTTCTGTTGCGGGCGTTGGCCAGGAGCTATCCCGAGCGGCGGGTGAACACCGCCTACTCGTACAGTAACGGCGGCTATGTGCTGTTGCAGAATCTGGTGCAGAACGTCACCGGGCAGAGCTTCTCGACGTACACGCGTGAGCACCTGTTCGTGCCGATCGGGATGCGCCACACCACGTTTGATGACGCCGCCGTGCCTTACAGCGCGTTGTCGCATGGATATCGCGCCGTGGCTGCTGCCGGAGGCGGAATCAGGGTGCTCGCGAGCCCGCGCGAGTACGTCAACGGCTGGGCCACCGGGTCGGTGGTGTCCTCCGCGACAGACATGGCGGCGTACGTCAAGACGCTGATCGCGGGTGGCGTCGCACCGACCGGGCACCGCATCCTTGCTCAACGGACCTTGCAGGACATGATCACCCCGCAGACCCGATTGCCGTTGGACCTCACCTCGTTTCGAGTCGGATTGGGCTGGTGTGTCGGCGACACCGGCAATCTGTGGATGGGCCCGGCGGTCTATTGGAATGGCGGCACCGCTACGTTTCACACCTTCTTTCGGTGGTTGCCCAAGCTTGGTGTGGGCGTGTTCGTCAGCGCCAACACCCCCACGACGGCCAGCGACGACATCGGTCTGCGGGCGCTGGGACTGATGGTGACCGCCAACACTGGGCGCACCGCTCCCAAGCCGCCACGTCCTGCGCGCGTCGTCAAGGTCCCGGCCCGGACGCTGCGCCACGCCAACGGTCGCTACGCCCTCTCGGCCGGCGGTGTGTTCCTCGTCGCCGCAAAGGGCGGAGGGCTGCTGCTGACCGCGGCGTCGTCGATTCCCGGCCTGGGCAGACTGAGCCCGTTGATGCTGCTGCCGCGCGCCGACGGCTGGTATGTCGCGCGTCATTCGGCCCACAATCCGCTTGCCCGACGCTGGTTCAAGCCCGCGACCGTCGCCGGCCGGCGCGTGCTGCTGGCCCACTACGACTACTTCTCGGGCCCTGCGCCCAACGGCGTGGTCACCACGTTCGCCCAAGAACTCCCGTCGAGTTACCGCATCCCGCAGGCGTGGAGAACCCGTATCGGCACCTACCGTGCGACCAATGTCATCCCCGGGACGCCTCCCGAGCTGCTTCCCCGTTCAGTCAAACTCACGATCAGCCACGGGGTGCTGGAATGGAACGGGGTGGTCGAGAACCCCAACGGCCCTCGCCTCGCTTTCTCCTACGGACTCGGCCCGTCCGTCGCGAGAGGGGCCGGCGTGGCCCTGATCCCCGCCGGCAACACGCTGAGAACACTCGGCGTCACCTACCGAAAGGTCAACATCCGCTGATCAGGCGCGTGCTCGCGTAAGACCAAGGCGACCGACTACCGGCTGACACCCTGGGTAGCCGCCCCTTAGGACTGAGCACGCGAGGCCTACCTCAGATCGCCAGGCGGGGACTTACCGGCCAGGTGATGCTGAAACCATCCGATCGAGCGACGCAGAAGGTCGATCTGGTTGTTCGTGCCGACAAAGTCATGCTCCTCATTGGGATAGACGACGAGTTCAGTCGACACGCCCGCCCGCCGGAGGGCACCGTAGAACTCAGCTCCCTGGCCCACGGGACAGGCTGAGTCTGCTTCACCGTGGAGCAACAACGTCGGAAGGGAGTGGTGATCGACATGGGTGATCGGCGATCTCGATCTGTACAGCTCGCTCGGATGTGGATCTGCAGACTCGAGGAACACCGACACCCACTCGCCTCCTCCGCTCGCATACAGCTCACTTACCCAGTCCGAGACCGGCGAGATTCCGATCGCAGCGGTAAAGCATCGATGAGTCGCGGCGGCCCAGCACGAGAGATAGCCTCCATAGCTATGCCCGACGATGCCGACAGGCACCGGCGCTCCGGGAAACAGCTTCTGCCGACACCACTCGGCACCCACAACGATGTCGTCGAAGTCACGCCCGCCTAGATCCTTCAGATTCGCGGCCTTGAATTGAGCTCCGCGACCTGCGCTGCCTCGCGGGTTTGGCAGCAGCACACTGAAGCCGGCGGCCACCAGAGCAGCCGCGAGGCCGAATGACGGCGCATACGAGTGCGTCCAAGCGAGGGTGGGACCGCCGTGAACCAGAACGACAAGGGCCGGCAAGGCCTGCACCTCGCGTGGGCGCCAGAGCAGTCCCTGAATCTCCACGCCGTCGGCTGACTTCCAGGCCACCTCTTGGACGACGAGCCGGTCGTCGAATGAGTCGGCCGCGTTGATCGTGGTTACCTGGCTCCAGCCCGGGCCGGCGTTGTCGAGACCGAGAGTGAAGAGTTCCGGTGGCACGCCGTCCGCCTCCAACACGCCGGCCGCGAGTCCGCCCCCGGTGGCGAGCTTCGGACGGAAGCGTGGCCCCAGCGTCTTGGCACCGGTCCAGATAGTTTGGTCTTCCCCATCAAGGGTGAGTGTCCCCACCTTTGTCCCCAGGCCAGACCAGCCCGTGTAAATGAGCGTCGAGTCGTCGGCCCACCCGAGCCATGCGACGTCGTCGCTGGAGCCAGGGGCGGATACTCGCCGGTCGTGCAGATCCAGCAGCTTCGGTTGCCCGGAGGCCATCCCCCGGTCGCTCGACAGTCCCTCGACAAAAGCCACACGCCGACCATCGGGCGACAACGCGAGCGCAGCCATCTGCACCTCCGGTCGGTGAACCACCGATGCTGCGCCGCTCCGCAGGTCGATGATCGTCAACTCCGATCGATACCACCCGTTCTCCGAGGGATCGCGGGAGGTCAGGGCGGTCGCGGTCCCACCGCCACCCCAGCACATTTCCCATACGGTCGCCGCCAACTCGACCCTCCGCAGTTGGCCACTGATCGCGTTCACAAGTACAAGCTGACGTCGTCCGGACTCGGGATTCGTCACCGTCGGTCGGTCGATCCGGCTCGAGCTCTCGTCAGCGCCAATCGAGGCCGGCGGATCTCCGGCGGCCTCAAAGACCAACAGCAGGAGCTCTTGTCGATCGGCCGACCATGCCATCTGCTCGATAGTCCCCGGCACGCTGGCAACTGTTCGTGATTGCCCAGACCCGGGCTCGTAGAAACAGAGTTGGGAGCGTCCGAACGACCGCTCGGCAACAAATGCCAGGGTGCAATCGGCGGCTGACCAAGCGAGTGGAGTGTGGCCGGCCGCGTCCGTCAGGCGCTCATATCTGGGGAGGGTCCCGCGCTGCGCCAGACACAGCTCGGCCTCTGGTTCGCTGAGGCAAGAAGCTGCCGGCCGACTGATGACGAACGCGACATCGCCGCCATCGTTCACGCACACCGCGCCGAAGGTCTTGATCGACGTGATGCGCCTAATCTTCGCTTCGCGCTCCTCTGACAGCCTCAGCGATCCCAGTGAGCGGCTCGGTGCTTGCATCGAAGGCAACGGTGTCATTCACACGGGCTCCACGCGATGCTCGTGTCAAGCCAAGCATCGCGACCGTCAGTCCGCCACGTGTAATCACCCATCCTGATCATCCTCCTCGAGTTCATTCAGCTGCGCTGCTCACGGGCTTCAGGTCATCCAGGGTCCGCAGCCACGTATCGGACACCGTGAAGCCGCGTGGGAAAGGATCGGTGGGATCCAGACCCATCTGATAGATGCCGGTGATCCACGCTTGCCCAGCGACCGATGGGATCACGGCGTCATAGCGTCCGATCGTGGTTGTCTCCTCGATCTGCGCGTCGAACGTCGTACCGATCAGCGACTCGTGGATAAATTTCTGTCGTGGCTTGATCAGCTGCCGAGCATGCAGCTGAGCCAGCCTGGCCGACGTTCCCGTTCCACACGGCGACCGGTCTACCCGGCCCGGAGAGACCACAACGGCATTACGGGCACGCAGAGCGTCGCCGTCATGTCGCAGTGGCCCGGTGAACTCAATCTGCGTGATCCCCGGGATGGCCGGATTCGTCGGGTGGACGACCTCGATCTGCTGCGCTGCAGCAGTCTTGATGACCTGACCGAGCTCGCAGATCTCTCGAGCCTCCGAGGGATCCAAGGCGAAGCCGGTGCTCGCCGCGTCGACCAGGACGTAGGTCATCCCGCCATAGGCGATATCGACGGACAGTGTCCCGATCGCCGGCACTTCGACGTCCACGCCAATGTAGTAACAGAAGGCCGGTTGGTTGACGAAGCGCACCCGCTTTACCTTGCCGCCGGCGCAGTCACATGCGACTCGGATCAGTCCCCCGGGCGACTCGAGCGTCAGCTCCGTGATCGGCTCGGACATCGGGAGGATCCCGGTCTCGAGGAGGACCGTGGCCACGCACATCGTGTTGGAGCCCGACATGGCGGGATACTCAGTCGACTCCAGAATGATGAAGCCCATATCCGCCTCGGGGTGATCGGAGGCGATCACGATGTTCGCGTTGTGGTTAACCGCACCTCGCGGCTCGAACAAGATCAGGCGACGGAGGTCATCGGCGTGGTCCTGTAGGTACACGCGCTTGTCGAAGACAGTCTTGCCGGGTACGTACGGAACCCCTCCGACCACGACCTGGCCGCTCTCGCCTTCGGCGTGACAGTCGACCACGGTTATCGTCTTGCTCCACTGCATTGCCGGCTCCTGTTCGTGTGGGTGGGGCGCCCCGGAGGTGCGCCTATCCGACTCCCGGTACAGACAATGACACGACCTCAGGTGTCATTTTGCCCCACGGATGGGCTTCGTTGTGGTGACCGCAGGCGTTGGCTCCGCGGTCAACGCCGCCGGTGTTCAGGATCCGGGAGCGGTCAACGAAGGACTCGGACGTTGCGTCGATGCCGACGTGCAGGACCGGGATCAGGTGGTCGTTGGTGCACCTGTGCTCGTCTTTGGCGGTATCGGAGGTGTCGAAGTTCAGCTTCCGCTCGTGGAGGTGGCATGGCGGCGTGCCGCCGGTCTGCGTGAGGATCAGCTGCCTGCCGGCGCGCAGAGTGACCTTCAGAGCGGGCCACGGGTGAAACGTGCAGGTCCCGATCACCACGCTGGCGTGCGTGATCGTCAGCGCCATGCCGGTGGTGTTAGCGACACGGATCGCGCCGGCGTCGTAGAGGTCGACGCCGCGCTTGGTCTTGGGACAGCGATCGGGACGGAAGTAGTTACAGCCTTCGAAGATCACGCCTGAGCTGCCCTTCCACGGCGAAGGCGCGTCGACCTTCCCCTTGCGGAACCCATCCGCGTACCCGGCATACACCGCTGTGGCGGCGAGCGCGTAGCTGATCGTCATCCGCCCGTTGCCTGACTGATAGCCGTCGGTGATGGTCGCGCCGGTGGCGGCGCCGACGTAGTTGGACCCGCCACCGCCCCCACCGCCACCAGCACCAAGGGGGTCGCCGGTGCCGCCGGCGCCGCCCGCGCCGCCCCCGTAGTAGCCGCCGCCGCCTCCGGCGCCCGACCCCCCAGCCTCAGAGATTGCGCCGGCATTGCCGCCAACGCCGAGCGCCCCGCGCCCCCCGCCTGATCCGCCAAGGCCGAATGAACCCGTGCCCGGACTGCCGCCCTTGCCGCCCGCGCTATGGCCGCCCGCCAACCCCGCACCGCCGCCATCCGCGCCGCTGACATTCCCGCCGGCGGTGCCGTTGGAGCCGCTGGCGCCCCCACCGCCCCCGGCGACACCTCCAAACCCAAATGGCGGCGGACCGTAACCGTAGCCGCCCGCGCCGCCGCCACCCCCAGCGACCAGCAGCCGGTCGGCCAACGTATCCGAGCGATCACGAATATCGGACGCCCCGCCACCACCACCAGCCCCCTGGGGCTCCCCGAAACCGTCAACGCCACCGCCGCCGTTCCAGCCGCCCGCCTCGGTGCTTCCTTCCAGACTCTCGCCGCCCACGTTGACCTGCAAGCTCGCTCCGGGCGTCACCGCCAGCGTCCCCCGCACCCGCGCGCCCAAGCCACCCGCGATCGCCTTGCCCACACTTCCGCCGCCTGACCCGCGGCCCGCCGCCCCCCTCGCATCGACCACGATCGATGTCACCCCCGCAGGCACCACAAACGACTGCGCGCGACCCTTATAGGAGAAGGTACACGCCACCGTTATCCCCGACCGCGAGCAGGCCGCCGGCAACCCAGCGACCGCCGAAGCGGCGAGCGCCGCACCCCACAACCCCGATAGAACGATGGTCGCCGCGCACACCGCAACGGCCCAAGCGCGCACACCAAGCCGGCACACCACCCGCGATGCAAGAAAACCCATCTTCACCACCCCGATCCAAGGGTCTCCGGCGTGCTCCCGGAATGCGATCAAACCTACCACAGCACCCACGGCCGCCCGACAACCACGCCGGGCGGCCGGCGCCAGAGCAGTTGACTCGGCTACGGGCTCGTGCCGCGGAACGTATTGACCGTGATGTCCCCGCCGCCGAGGATCGAGGAGGCTTCTCCCTCAGCCTGATTCTTCTCGCCGCCGCTGACCGACGAGTCGATCCCGGACGCGCGGTTCTGATGGCCGCCGCTGACCGTCGCGTATTTGCCAGCGGCCACGTTGGCGGTCCCGCCGGCGACCGAGCTCCACACCACTTCGGCGTGGTTGTTGAACCCGCCGCCGATCGACGCAAGCTCGCCGTTGGCGTCGCTCTGCGAACCGCCGCTGATCGATGAGCCGGCTCCGCCGGCGAGGTTGAAGTACCCGCCGGTGACCGTACCCCAAGTCCCCTTGACCTCGTTGCCGAACCCGAACGCCACGCCAAGCGGGGCGGTGACCGAGTTCTTCGAGCCCGCGAGCAGCCCGCCCCAGGACGTAAACGTCTGTCGATCGCCGATCACGAGGTTGTGAGAACCGGTCTGTTTGATGTCCGCGGCATGCTCGTCATACCCGATGATCACGTTGCCGAGGCCGTTTGTGTTCCGCGTGGCTCCGGAGTCGTTGACGACCTGCAAGTTCGCCCCCGAGACCTTGACCGTCGGCAAGCCGTTCAGCCCCTTTGGCTCATAGCTGATCTTCGACAGCTTCTCCTCGAGCGCCGTGACCTTCTCTTCAAGCTTCGACACCCGGTCGCTGAGCCGCGTGTTGTCGCTCTCCAACTTGTCCACCCGGGTACCGAGTTGGGAGACCTCGCCCTGCTTCGCCAGCGTGACCAGGTTGCCGCCGTGAGGGCACTGGCCGTCGGCGGCCGGCTTCACGGCCGCGGTCGGCTCCCCGATGCACAGCTGCTGGCCTTCGCTGGCCAGCGCCGACCCCGTGTAGGCGATCACGATCACAACGGCAGTCGCGACCAGTACGAACATCCGTCTCATCACAGCCTCCTTGTCGGCACCCAACGGTTAGCCGTCGATTGTTCGGGCCGAGCCGGCCCGACACGCGCATCCAGGCCAGCTTGACCCCGAAGGCGCACCGACCATTGTCCGCGCCCGCGCAACCGGCGCGAAACGTCGGGCGTGGTCTGGAGGTCGTGGTTACCGTAGTTTGCCGACGGCGCGTTCCGCGTTCTGACCGGTTGTGGCCTTGCGCGCGCGAGTCTTAGAGTCGCGGGACAGAGCGGAACAGGAAGGTGGAGGTGGTCGCGATGCCAGAGCGCATCGAGGTGCACATGCGCGACAGTGACGCGTTCGCTTGGTACATGGAGAAGGACCCGTTGCTGCGCTCGACGGTTGTATGCGTCCTGCTCCTGGATAGCAGCCCGGATTGGGATCGACTTCCGGAGCGGCTCGAGCGCAGCACACGGCGCTCGCCTGGGTTCCGCCACCGGGTGGTGCTGCCTCCACTGCGATTGGCGACGCCCCGTTGGGTCGTCGATCCTGATTTTGACTTGTCGTGGCACGTCCGCCGCTTCGAGGCGGCGCCCCCCAGGACCCTTGCCACGGTCTTGGAGTTCGCTCGCAAGACTGGGATGGCCGGCCTTGATCGTGATCGGCCGCTATGGGAGTTCACGTTCATCGAGGGGATCGAGGGCGGCCAGACTGCGCTCGTGATGAAGCTTCATCACTCGCTGACTGATGGCGTCGGTGGCATGGACATTGCGCGACTGCTGTTCGACGTCGAACGTGACCCTGGGGACCTCGGACCGATGCCCGAGGCGCCGGTGGGAGAGCAGCTCGGCACGCTCGATCTCGCGCGGGACGCGCTTGGCTACGACTGGTCCCAGCTGTTCGATCTCTCCAAGCGTCGTCTCTCCTCCGCGGTAGGTGACGTGACGCACGCGCTACGACACCCCCGCGAAGCGATCACTGAGACCGCTGCGACCGGCCAATCGATCGCCCGCTTCGTTGAGCCCGTGTCCGACACGTTGTCGCCGATCATGACCGAGCGCCACGTGACCTGGCATTACGACGTCCTCGCTTTCCCCTTGGCCGAGATCCTGAACGCCGCCCACGCCGCGGGCGCAAAGCACAACGACGCCTTCCTGTCGGCCGTTACGGCAGGACTGCGCATCTACCACGAGCGGCACGACACCCATGTCGACGAACTGCGCGTCACGATGCCGGTCAGCATCCGCAAGGCGGGCGACCCGATCGGTGGCAACCGGATCACGCTCGTGAGGTTCAAGGTGCCGGTGGGGATTGCCGAGCCGAGGGAGCGGATGGGGGAGACCCACCGCCGCTGCGAATCCGTCAAGACCGATCGTGCGCTGCCGTTCACGAATGCGATCGCCGGCACGCTGAACCTGTTGCCGCGGGCGGCGATCGGCGGGATGCTCAAGCACATCGACTTCCTCGCGAGCAACGTGCCTGGAATTCCAATGCCGCTCTATCTCGCGGGTGCCAGAGTCAACAGCTTCTACGGGTTCGGTCCCACAACCGGCGCCGCGTTGAATGTCACGCTGATGTCGTACTCCGGCACGTGTTATGTCGGGGTCAACATCGACACCGGCGCCGTATCGGACCCCGACGTGCTGATGGACTGCCTGCAGCATGGCTTCGACGAGGTCCTCGCTGTCGGGGGCGCCGCCGGACACACGGTGTTGCCGGTCGGCGCCTCGAGGCCGCCCGCCGGACCCCGCAGCCGAGCGCGATCGCAGCGAGCAGTCGTAACTTCCGATCAATAGCGCCACGGCAGCGCTGGTCGCCCTGGGCCGCCGAGCAGGCGGGCGCACCCTTTACCGAATCCGCACGTGGGCTCAGCGTTCGCGCCTGCTTCGGCGACGTAGCGCTCGCCCGCTTGCGGCGCGGCTGGCCTCTCGGCGGACCTGTGTTCTGGCGAGTCGGTCGCGTCTGATTCGGACGCTCGTCACCAACGGCAAGCGGCAGTTGGCGTGTCGCGGCGGTTCAGACACATGTGAAACGGCAGCCGTTTGCGCCCGGACCCCTTACTCGCGTCGAGGTTCAGTGGCTCTCGAGCTCGGCCATAAGCCACCTGGCCTCGTTCGTGGACGGTGGACGGCGACGGACCGACGCTGACGCCGCGGTTCCTAGCCTTCCGGACTGGATGCGCGAGGCCGTTGCGCGTGAGCCGATTAACGTGCGATGGCGCCTCCGGCGCTGATCAGCCGCTCGGCGTCCGTTCCCGGACGATCCGAAGGTTGCTCGTCCGCGCCTCAAGGCGGTCCATCGCCGCGGCGACGTCGCTCGGTGGCGACTCGGTCGACCAGCGCTTCCCGACGCGCCGGACCTCGCCGCGCCGCTCCAGGTCCTGTAGGCGAACCAGCGCCTTCTCGTCGCTGATCCCGGCCGCTCGGGCGGCAATCGCGGTCGAGAACGAGCCAGGCAGCTCGCGCAGTGCCCCCCGGAGGCGATCCGGGCGCCGGTCGGTCCCGCGCTCCCCCGCCCGCGGCCTCGGTGGCGCCAGCGTCTCAGCAGCGGCGGGAACCGGTTCCAACACGGGCTCGGACTCACGTCCGACCGGCGGATCGTCCCCGAAGCGAGCCCTACAGCCGCCGCACAACACGACCGGCTCCCGCCCGGCCGGGCGGACGAGCTCAAACCGACGCCAGCCACGACCGGAGTGGCAGACGCCGCAGCGCCGTCCAGCTCGTTCTATTTCGGTCAGGTCTTCGGTGCCCATCAGCGTTCTCTCCTCACCATAGACGTCGATCGCACAGTCCCAGCAAAGGTTTGGCTCCTGCGACGGTCGCCGCCTGACACCGAATCGCGCCGATCATAGCCCGCCTGCTTGGTATCGAGACCTACGTCCGGCGGGGCGCGAGCGTGTGGTCGGCGCCGGGTCCGGGCCTCCTGCGCGCGGGTTCCGCATGCTTGGCTCGCCGCCGCTTCCGATCGCGTAGCGGGAGGGCCGCGAGGCCGTCGACACGCACTCGCCCTTCCCAAACGCGCAAGCCTGGGCCCGTCGCTTGGCGGCTCCCGCCCTGCGAGATTGGCCGACTGGAGCGAGCACTTCTCCCACGGCGCCGCACCTCGGTGATCACCCACGATGACGTGGGCAAAATAGCCACGCGGGGATTGGCTTCGGGCGACGGGTTATTAGGCGCGAGTCGACGACCCTCGTCAGCCTCGGCTGACGCGCCGCTGTTCGCACGGGTTCAGGCGCCAGCGTTTGCCGGGCGGCCGCGGCGTCCGAGCGCCGAGACGCCGGTCACGCTGACGCGCAGATGGTCGCGGTAGCCGAGCACCGGCACGGTCAAGAGGTGGCGCCGGCCGCGAACGAGTCTGAGCAGGTGGCGACCGTCGCTCCCGGTGATCCTCACAACGTAGTAGGTCGCCCCGGACGCCGTTCCGAACGTGACCCGGAATCGGCGCCCATGGCGACGCACCCGCAGCCCGCGCACGCGGGACGGGGTGACTGGAGCCGGTGCGCGGTAGGCGGTCACGGCCAGGCTCTCACGCGGGATGCCGTTCTCGGTCACGATCGCGTAGATCGTGCGCTTTCGGGCGGCGCCGGCTGCCGGGGCGAAGTGCAGGGTGCCGCGCGCGCTCTTCGCGCGGCCGAGCAAATGGTAGATGTGGTGGGCGTGCTCGGCGAACGCGACGGACAGGCCCGGCCGGGTGGTGACGGAATAGGTCAGACGGCGCCTTGCACCCCGGCCGACCACCCGCGCCCTGATCTTGGGCGGGGCGTAGCCCCTGGCGACTTTGACCGAGGTAATGGTGCTCGAGCCGGCCGCAGCCGACACGGTCCACCTCCCGGCGCCTGGACTGCGCACCATTACGTACGTGGTGTCGTTCCGCGCCACCGTCAAGGCTACGGCCGCCGACCTCGCCGCTCCGGCCCGAAGCGTTACCGGCACGATCGTCCGACCGCCGGGACCGTGCAGAATCACCGACGGCGGAGCTCCGGCGCCGGTCACTGCAATGTCCTCGAATGGCGCCCCGGCGGCCATCGACAACGCGGCCACTCGTGCGTGCCCGTGGCTGCTTGCGATGGTCGCGACCGACGCTGGCTGGGCCACGTAGGACGAGATGTCGCAGCCGCCGAGTCCGATCGAAACGCTGGGGCTGCCGCCCCACGGGTAGCCGAAGCCGGCATTGACGCCGAATGTCGATCCGCAGGCTGCGACGCCGAGCGAGGAGACAACGGCCTGCGCCGAGGCGATGTCGTAGCCGCCGACCAGCAGCTCGCCGGTGGTGTTGGCGGAGAACTCGTTGGCCGGCAGATCGACGAACGCGGTGATCCCGGCCTTGAGCTCTGCCACCGCCAGGTCGATGTCGACGTTGCCATCGACCTCGAAGTAGCCGTTGGTCTGGAAGATCAGCTTGCCGTTAGCGATCTGGAACCCGTGCACCGTCCCCGTGCCGTCGACCTCGAGCACAACAGGGCCGCCGTTGATGAATGCGATCGAGACGGTGCCGGTCACGCCGATCGTGTAATTGGGTGGGTCCAGCGGAATCGCGCCGATGGTGATCGAGCCGTGGAAGGTGCGATGGTCGGGGTGGATGTCGAAGCCGCCGCCAAAGCCGTTCAGATACGCATCGGTGAAGATCGGCGCCCCTGGGAAAGGCAGGCTCACGTCGAACGAGCCCATCGTGAAGTCGCCGTCGTCGAACCGGACCGCCACCGCGATCCCGAAGTAGGGGCTCCCGGCCGGAATGTTCACCGTGGCAGAGCCGGTCCAGACGTTCCCGGTCGCCGTGTAGGCGATGTTCAGGTCCTTGACCTCCAATGCGCCCAGAACCAGATCCGGCACGCCGATCTGCAGCGATGACAGCTGCAGGCCGCTGGCGTTGTCGGCGCGCAGGGTCGCCGCCCCCGTGATGCCGCCCATGTATGCCGGGAGCTTCAGCGACACGGGGATAACGACTGCGTCGTGCTGGATCTGAACGTCGATGCTGCCCTCGAACGGGAAGCCCTTCAGCCCCGACGCGGTTGCGCTGTCCGGGTCGAACAGCGTCTGGCCGGCGCCCGCCAGTGTCCCGCTGAGCGAGAGGTGCAGCTCCCCGTGGTACAGGGTGATGTCGCCGATCAGTGGCGACCGGAGCACGACACGCACCGAGCCGGTGGTGTTGATCGTGTGCTGGCGCGGGTCGATCGCGATCTCGACGCCGGCGTCCGGGATGATCTCGAGGCCGTTGAGCCGGATCTCGCCGGCGATGACCGCGGCACCGCTCGTCGGATTCCTTGGATCACGCAGGAAGCAGCCCGCTTCGGCCAGCGCATCGATATCACCGAAGTGCACGTCGGTGCACGACACCGACGCGAGCGGATCGCCGCCCAGACCGCCGATGCCGTCCCCGTTCCGGTTGCCGAGACCCTTCAGGCCGGTCGCGGCAAACGAGCCGAACGCGGCCACGTCGACCTGGGACCCGGTCGGGCCTCCCCGCTCGGGCACCTGGAAGGAGGCGAAGCCACCCCCGTCGCCCGCAGCACTGATCGACAGATAGCTCGGCTCGTTCAGATTGCGCGCGACGATCTGCGGGGTGGCCCAGTGCCGGCCGTCCGTCGAGCTCCGGACGTAAAGGTCGCCCCCCGATGTGAACCACCCGACCGTCAGCCGGCCGTCGGCGTCCTCGGTGATCGCGTAGTTGGCATGGCGGAAGTCGGAGCTGGGCGTGACCTGCGACGCGGCACCCGAAACCCGGCCGTGCACGATCCGCTGGACGAACAGCGGCCCGGAGAACGTCTTCTGGTAGAGCAGCCAGACGCCGCTTGGTCCCCCTACCAGCCGGCTATACCCCTGGCCCTTGATGACTGCGACCGACCAGCTCGACGAGCTGTAGATATCGCCCGTTCCGTTGTACTCGCGGATGTAGATGTGACTGCTCAGATCCTGGAACTCGGCGACGGGATTGCTGCCATCAAGCGCGAGCCGACCGTCGTAAGCCTCATCCGGCCCCTGGTCACCCAGGTTGAGCCGCTTACTCGTGAAGGCGCCCGGAGCGGTCGACTGGAAGAACGTGCCGCCCGACATGGTGTCGGTGATCCAACCGAGCCGCGGACGGCCCCCACCGAACACGACCGCGTTCCCGCTGACCCCGAGCTGGCCGACGACCCCCGGCCCCGTGAATGTCTTACCGCCGTCCTCGGAGGTCCACAAGAACGTCGGATAACCCGTAGACCCGTCGGGAAGCGTCTCGGCGTTCGGGTAGCGATGGCTCAGCATCAACAGCTCGTTGCCGATCGCCAGCGGAGTCGGTCCGTCGTCGTCGATGTTGTAGCGAGGGTCCCCAGACTCCGCCGGCACCAGCCCCGAGTTCGCCGAACACCCGGTTTGACCTCGCAGCAACACGCAATCGTGGAGAACCGACGGCGCGCCGCTCGGGGCGGTGGTGTACGCGATCTGCCCGGTCCCGGCGGCATCGACAAGCGCGTGCGGATACTCGCCGTCGCCGAGCTTGATCAGCCGGCCTGGTATTACCGGTGCGACCTTCGGAAGCTTGTGGTTCCACCGATAGCCGGGCGACCGATAGACCGCTCGAGCCCCCGCGGCCGCAGGCAGTCCAGCCGCTGCAACGCACACAAAAAACGCGAGCCACCGCCGCGAGGGGATCGGGTTGCGCTTCGTCTGGGGTCCGGTCCTGTCGCGGGACATGCGTCCGGCCGTAGTATCAGCGGCGGTCGCATAGAATCCGCATAGTCCAGCTCGATCTGGGGGACGTCGATGGAGTTCCGCGTGCTGGGTCCTTTGGAGGTGATCGATCGCGGTACGCCGGTCACGCTGACGGCGCGCCGGCAGCGTGCGCTGTTGGCGGTCCTCCTCCTGCGAGCGGGAGAGGCGCTTTCATCGGAGGCGCTGATCGACGCGCTGTGGGGCAACGATCCGCCGGGTTCCGCCTCGAGCGTATTGCGGATGTATGCCTCGCAGGTTCGCCGCTGTCTGCCGCCGGGTCGGCTTGTAACGCGCCAGCCGGGCTACATGCTGGTTGTCGACCCGGGCGAACTGGACGCGGACAACTTTGAACGGCTCCTCGCTGACGGCCGACGGGCGCGCGCCGCGGGCAACCCGCGGCTGGCGAGATCGCTGCACGGCCGGGCGCTCGCCCTTTGGCGAGGCGCGGCTCTTGCGGACCTCGCGGCTGAGCAGTTTTCCCACAGCGAGGCGGCGCGGCTGAATGAACTGCGGCTGCAGTGTGTGGAGGAACGCCTCGCGTCGGACCTCGAGCTGGGACGGCACGACGAGGTCCTCGCGGAGCTCGAGCAGCTCGTCGCTGAGCATCCACTTCGGGATCTCCTGCGGCGTCAGCTGATGCTCGCGCTCTACCGCGCCGGTCGGCAAGCTGACGCTCTCGCTCGCTACCGGTCTGGACGCGAGGTGCTTGTCCGCAAGCTCGGACTGGAGCCCGGCCCCGAGCTGCGCGAGCTCGAGCAGCAGATCCTCCGCCATGACCCGTCGCTCCAGCCCCACCTGGGCCGTGAGCGGGGGTCCGCGCGCAGCCGCGTACCCGTGCCCGCGACCGCTACGATCGGCCGCGAGCAGCAGATCGCCGACGTGCAGCACCTGCTACTGGCGCCCACACCGCGGCTGGTGACGCTCGTCGGCCCAGGGGGTGTGGGCAAGACTCGCGTGGCCGTCGAAGCGGCCGCGGTCGTCGGAGCCGAGCTCGCCGACGGCGCGGTTCTCGTCGACCTGGCGTCGTTACGCGATCACGATCTGCTGCTGCCGATGATCGGCCACGCACTCGGTCTCCGCGAGGTCGGTGGGTCGTCCTGGCCGGAGCTCCTCGGGGAGCATTTGCGGCCACTCGATTTGCTGCTCGTGCTCGACAATCTCGAGCATCTGCTCGCCGGCGTGGCACCCCTCGGCGAGCTACTGGCCCTCGCCCCGCGCCTGCGGCTGCTTGCGACCAGCACCACCACGCTGCGACTCTCGGCGGAACAGGTCCTGATCGTGCCGCCGCTCGAGCCACCCGCGGCGCTCGACTTGTTCGTGCGTCAAACGATCGCGGCAGGCGCTGCGGCGTCGACGGTCACGGCGAACCAAAACGTGATCGGGCAGATCTGCGACCGGCTGGACGGGTTACCGCTTGCGATCGAGCTGGCCGCCCCATGGTTGCGGGCGCTCGCCCCGACCGAGCTCCTGCGGCTGCTCGATTCGCGGCTCAGCGTGCTGGCTGGAGGGGCACGCGACGCACCCCCCCGCCACCGCGCGCTCCGCTCGACGATCGACTGGAGCTTCGACCTGCTCGCCCCCGACGACCAGCGACTGGTCGCACGACTGTCCGTCTTCGCGGGCGGCTTCACACTAGAAGCGATGACCGCCGTCAGCGGACCCGAGACGACGATCGAGCGACTCGGAACGCTCATCGACGCGAGCATGGTGCGTGCGAGCAACGACCGCTACTACCTGCTCGAGGTCGTCAGGGAGTACTTGGCCGAACGCCTAGGCGACGACCCCGAACCCCATCAGCTTCATGCTGAGCATTTCGCGCGGATGGCCGAGACTGCTGAACCAGAGCTCTCAGGCACCGGGCAGTCGGACTGGCTCCGGCGTCTCGACGCCGAGCACGACAACATGAGATCGGCGCTCGACTGGCTCGCCGCCGGCGACCACGCAGCTGCTGAGCTGCGTCTTGCCGCCGCCCTCGGACGCTTCTGGTACGTGCGGGGCCACATCGGCGAGGGCCTGACACGCTTACGACACGCAATCGACCGAGCTGAAGGCGACGTCGACGGCGGGCCCACGCTCGCCAAAGCGCTTCGCGCGGGCTCCGCCCTCGCGCTGATCCAGGGCGACTATCGACTTGCGCACGACCTTGCAAGTCGCTCGCTGTCGCTCTACCGGGACCTCGCAGATCGCACCGGTGCCGCCCGCGCCCTCACCAACCTCGGAGCGATCCTACACGCGCAGGGCGAGCTCGACCTCGCTGCCGCCACCCTCGATGAGTGCGTCCGCGAGTGCGCCGAGCTGGGTGAGGACCGACTCGTGGCGCTCTCAGAGAACAATCGAGGAGACGTCGCACTCTCCCAGGGCGACCTCGATACCGCGCGCGAACATTTCGAGCGGAGCCTCGCCATCCTCCGAGCGCTCAATGACACCGCAAACATCGCCCGCGCCCTCTACAACCTCGGCGCCGTCGCCGTCGAGCAGGACCGGTTCGACGCCGCCGAGCCGTTCCTCGGCGAGAGCATCGCGCTCTCGGAGCAGGTAGGAGACAGCGAGGACGTCGCGTGGTGCCTGATCGCCCTCGCCGCCGTCGCAGTCCGCAGCGGGCAACCGCTCTACGGAGCCCGCATGCTCGGCTTCACGACCGCACTGCTCGACAGGATCGGGGCGACGATGAAGCCGTTCGAACAGGACCTCTACGGGCGCACCCGAAAGACTCTGCACACCGCGCTCGGCAACGACGCCCTCGAGCGCGCGCTCGCCGATGGTGCGCGACTCCAACTCTCGGAAGCCGTAGCGCTCTTATCCGCACGAGCCGCTCGAACGCACCCCAGCACGTCGCTGCAGACCGACTGACGACGTCGTCAGCGCTGGCCTGTTGGCCACCGCAACAGCAGGCTTGCGACTCGCTGAGCAGCAGCGCAGCTCTGCGTGTGCGTGGGTCGTGCGCCTTCGGTTGGTCGTAACCTGGGGCCGGTGGGACGCTTTGGCAAGCGCGACGATCTCGTGGTTCATCAGGACGAGCCGTTCAACGCTGAGACCGGCCCGGAGTCGCTGAGCGCCCCGGTGACCGACACGGATGCGTTCTACGTCCGTGGTCACGGTCCCGTGCCGGAGATTGATGCGGATTCATGGCGCCTGCGTGTGGGCGGGATGGTGGCGCGGGAGCTGAGCCTGTCACTGGCGACGTTGCGTGAGGTGTTTCGCGAGCGGACGGTGACGGCGACGCTTCAGTGCGCCGGTAACCGGCGCGCAGGGCTGATCGCCATTCGGCCGATCCCGGGGGAGGCGCCGTGGGGTCCGGGAGCCACGGGTACCGCCTCCTGGGCTGGCGTCGCCCTGGCCGATGTGCTGGCGCTCGCCGGGCCGCTCGACGGTGCGTCCGATGTGGGATTTGAGGGTGCGGATCCGTGTCCGGAGGCGAAGCCCGTCCAGAGCTTCGGCGGCTCGATCCCGCTCGATAAGGCATTGCGATCGGAGGTGCTGCTCGCCTGGGCCATGAATGGCGAACCGCTGCCGCCGGTGCATGGCGCCCCGCTGCGGGTGATTGTGCCTGGCTACATCGGCGCGCGCAGCGTCAAGTGGCTCGAGCGTATCGAGTTGCGCTCCGAGCCATGGCGGGGGTATTTCCAGGAGGTCGTCTACCGGCTGGTGCCTGCCGACCGGACGCCTGGCCCGGGTGTCGGGATGCCGCTCGGCTTGGTGGCGCTCAACTCCGATGTTCTCTACCCACGCGACGGAGAGGCCGTCAACGCCGGCCCGGTTGAGGTCGGTGGCTATGCGTTTGCGGGCGGGGATCGGTATGTCGCCCGGGTCGATGTCTCGATCGATCGCGGTGCGAGCTGGACGCAAGCCGACCTGCTGGAAGATCTTGGCCGGTGGGCATGGCGGCAGTGGCGGATCACCCTGGACCTGGTGCCCGGGGAGCATGAGGTGCTCGTGCGTGCGTGGGACTCCTCCGCGGCCACCCAACCCGAGCACGCGGCCGCACTATGGAACCCCAAGGGCTACGTCAACAACGCCAACGCCAGGATCCGCATACGCGCCATCGCCGCGTAACGATCACGGCACGCGTCGGCGGGATCACACCCGGTCGGATTGCTTGGCCTTGGCTAAGTTGACGGGCCCGGGCTGGCGGCCGAGAATGGCCGGGCCGCGTGTCCGATTACCTTCTCTCACAACGGGGCTCACCTGACCTCGAGCGGTCGCGCCTGAGGCTGCTCGAGGAGTTTCACGATCCGCTGACGGTCGCTCAATTGGACGCGATCGGCGTCGGAGAGGGCTGGCGTTGTCTGGACGTCGGAGCGGGCGCGGGCTCGGTCACGCGAATGCTCGCGCGGCGCACAGGCAGCACGGGCTCGGTGCTTGCGGTCGATCTCGACACTACGCTGCTGGACGTCCTGGCGAGCGATCGGGTTGAGGTCCGCCGTCTCGACTTGCTCTCCGAGCAGCTCCCGACGGACGTGTTCGATCTGGTGCATGCACGGTTGCTGCTCATGCACCTGCCGTCAAGGGTCAGGGCACTGCGACGACTTGTGTCGGCCGTCCGTCCCGGGGGATGGGTAGCCGCTGCCGATCCGGACTTCACCACGGTCATGGTGTCGCCCACGAGCCTGACGTGGGAGCGGACGTGGTCGGTCTTCTGTGACGCGCTCGTGGCCGGCGGTTGGGACCCCGGCTACGGTGCGCGGCTGGGTGGCGACCTGCGAGCCGTCGGGCTCGTCGATGTCCACGCCGATTACATCTCGAGCTGCGGACCGGGCGGAGCTCTCATCACTCGCCTCTTATCGCTGACACTCGAGCGCCTGCGCGAGCGGATGCTCGCGTTCGGGGCAGATGAGGAAGAGATCGACGAGGCCCGACGCCTGCTCGAGGATCCCACCACCACGATCAGCTCTCAGACGACCTGTGTGGCCCGCGCGCGCCGCGCCGGTGGTTGACGATCGCGTCGCGCCTGAGTCGATCCAGCAACGGCTGACGCAACGCTCCTGGTGCCGCGGCACGGCTGCTCAGAGCGGGTTGCGCGGCTCCGGCGGCTGGGGTAGCCTCGGCGACGCTGGTATGAAACGGGCCACGACTTGGGATCGGTTGATTGAGGCGGACGCGCGCGCTGTCCGCGTGCGGGGGGCTGATCGTCCTTCTGCTGTCTGCTGGCGTCGCGGATTGAAGCTGCTGATTGGCGTGTTGGCCGTGCTTGCCGCGGAGGCATGGCCGGCGTCGACGGCGCTGGCTGCCGGTCGCGTCTACTGGGCTGATACCGCCTCCGGCACGATCCGGGTTGGCAATCTCAACGGGACCGGAGCCTCGAATCTGTTCACCGGGGAGAACGGGCCCTACGGCGTCACGCTCGACCCAGCGGCCGGAAAGATCTACTGGGCTGACTTTGGCGCGGGCACGATCAGGGTCGCGAACCTGGATGGCACCGGGTCGCCGTCGACGCTGTTCTCTGGGGAAAGCGGGGCGATGGGTGTAGCGGTCGATCAGGCGGCCGGGAAGATCTACTGGTCAGACGACAGCACTGGGCAGATCCGCGTCGGGAACCTCAACGGCACCGGCGCCTCAGACTTATACACGGGCGAGATGGGGCCGACCGGCGTCGCGATCGACCCGGTATCCGGGAAGGTCTATTGGGGCGCGACGGCATCCAGCGCCGTGCGGGTGGGAAGCCTCAACGGCAGCGGCGTCGCCTCCGATCTGTTCAGCGGGCAAGCCTCGCCGTTCGGCGTTGCGATCGACCCGGCCTTGGGGAGGATCTACTGGGGCTCCTATTACGGCGCTGCCGTGCGGCTCGCGAGCCTCAGAGGAACGGGCAGCCCCTCGAATCTGTTCAGCGAGCAGTCTCAGGCGGAGGGCGTTGCGATCGATCCCGCATCGGGGCAGATCTACTGGGCGATCGACAGCAACCCCGGAGGGAGCATTCTCGTCGGCAACCTGAGCGGGAAGGGATCCCCACACGGCCTCTTCACAGACGAGCCAGGAGCGACGTTCGTGGCGTTACTGCTCGCTCCGGTCAGCACCGGCGCCCCCAGGGTGTCGGGCGGCTCGAGCGTGCGATCGCACCTGTCCTGCTCTCAGGGTTCCTGGGCGACGGACCTGCCCGGAGCGTCGTTGTATCGGTCACCGCGGAGCTTCACCTACCACTGGCTGAAGAGCGGCAGGCCAATCTCCGGCGCCACCGATCACAGCTACAAACCGATCGCCCCGGGCCGTTATGGCTGCCAGGTCACGGCCCAAAATCAGGCCGGTTCGACCACGCGAACCAGCGTCGTGCACGCAGTCGCTGGATGCGTGGTGCCGCGGCTCAAGGGGAAGACGCTGCGCGAGTCGAGAAAGGCGCTCAAGCGCGCCAATTGTCGGCTTGGGAAGGTCACGGGTCCGCGGAGCGGCACCGTCAAGCGGCAGACGCCGAAACCGGCAACCGTGCTAGCTCCCGGCAGCGCGGTCAACGTGAGGCTATAGGCATGGCGCTACCGCGCAAGGTTCGGTCGCGCTGAGCGCCGTCGTCTCACTTCGCCCGGGGGCTCCTCAGCGCACGATCGTGAAGCTGAGCTTCTTTGGGGCCGACGTTGCGTGGTTGGCGTTGGTGGCCGTGATCGTCACCGTATAGGGCCCGGGCGCGAGCCGATGCTTGCGCGACAGCCGGCCCTGGAACTTGATCTTGTCCTTGCCCGTCTTGGCGGACATAGAGAGTGTCCCCTTGACCTTGTGGCCCAGCTTGAACACCAGCTTCGCCGTCGCGGGCTGATTGAGGACGAACGTGAACACCGTTCCCACCGGGGGCTTGTGCGCCGAGGCGATCGTGGGGAGCGCGGTCCCCACGCGCCAGCGCGCGTGCGTCTGCTTGAAGCCGCTCACCACCGGGGCAGGCGTGACCACAGTCTTCGCCATCGCTGCTCCACACACGGAGGCGGCGGCATTGTCACCAGGATCGCCGGCGTATGAGGCGTACCACCAATAGGAGCCGACGGCGGTGGGGGTGAAGCCTGCCGAAGGATGGTACGCAAGGTTCCCCGAGACGGTTGTGGTGCCGCCCACCGCTCTGCCGCCGGCCACGCATGAGCTCGGCGCCGACGCCTGTGGACCAAACACCCGGAACCGAATCGTCCCGATCGGCCCGGCACCCAGGGACAAGGTCGCGCTCACCGCCGGGCCGGCGATCGCCTTGCCGACCGTCCCGGACGACGGTGCGGTGACGGACAGCCTCGGGCTGGCGTTGCTGGCACTGAGCAGCACGCCCGCGAAGGCCGTGCCATCGCCGTATCTCCCGTCCGCGGCGCAGATGCTGACCGACGTGCACGACACGTTTGTCATGATGACCTCTGGGTCCGCTGCCGCGCCGGTGGGCAGCGCTGCCTTCGCGCTACTCGCCCAGGTGCCGGCCGTCTGCGTCACGACGAGCGCCTGGGTGCCCGAGCCGTCCGCGTAGGTCCCGATTGCAGAGCAGTTGCCCACCGAGGGGCAGGACACAGAGCTCATGTCAGCCTCGGGGTTCACAGCGGCGCCCACCGGCAGGGTCGCCTTGACGCCCGCAGCCCACTTACCCGAGGTCTCGGTCAGCAGCACCCCCTGCCCGTGGCCGGAGCTGTCGTTGTACCCACCAACGGCGGCGCAGTTGCCGGCTGAGCTGCACGACACAGACGCGATCCCGGCCGAGGGGTCGGTGGCTGTGCCACCAACGGCAGGCAGGGGCGCTTTGACGCCGGTCCCCCATGCACCTGAGGTCTCGGTGATGAGCAGGCCCTGACCGTGCCCGGAGTTGTCCTCGTAGTATCCGACGGCGCTGCAGTTGCCCGCCGAGGCGCACGAGACCGACCTGAACACCGCGTTGCTCCCGCCAGTCGGCAGCTTCGCTTTCGCTGTCACCCAGGCGCCGGAGGTCTCGGTCAGCAGCAAGCCCTGGAAGCCCGAGCCGTCGCTGTACTCGCCGACGGCCGAGCAGTTGCGCTTCGAGACACACGACACCGAGCCGAGGATGACGCCGGGGTTGGTGGCGGCACCGGCGGGCAGGGTCGCGGCCGCTGCAGTCCACGTGCCGGAGCTCTGGTCGAGCAGCAGGCCCTGTTGATTGCCCGAGCTGTCGACGTAATCGCCGACGGCGGTGCAGTTGCCAGGCGACTTACACGAGACCGAGTTGATCGTGACGTTGGGGTCGGCGGCGGGGGACGGCAGGACCGCCTCCACGCCTGGCTGCCACGTGCCCGAGGTCTCGGTCAAGAGCACGCCTTGGGTGTTGCCAGAGGGGGTGTCCTCGTAGGAGCCGACGGCGCTGCAGTTGCCCGCCGATGCGCACGACACCGAGCCGAGCTCGACGATGGGATCTGAAGCTGCCCCCAACGGCAGTGTCGCCCGCACCGCGGTCCACCTGCCGAGCTTCTCGCTCAGGAGCAGACCAAGGCGGTCGCCCGAGGCGTCCGCGTAGCGGCCGACGGCGCTGCAGTTGCCTGTCGAGGGGCATGAGAGCCAATGCATCTCCACGTCGCCGGTCCCGGCGTCGCTCGGGAGGGGTGCCTTGATGCCGGTCCCCCAGTTCAGGTTCGCCGACGCCAGCGCCGCCGGCGGTCCCGCCGCCGCGGCCAGCAACAGCCCAGCGGCGACCAACCCAACCGCAAGCACGCGCCCGACACAAAGTCGAAGTCGGGCCAAGAAACCGCCCACACGCCCGATAACACTCATCTCATTCCCCTCACCCCAGAAATCCGAACCCCGGCTTCTGGGCGGTCGACGTCCATGATCGATGCTGATCGCCGTCATCCTGATGGCGCAGCGCCCCGAGCGCGCCCCTGCCCAATGAAGATCCGGCCCGAGCAGCTTACCGCAGTCGCTGGGCTTCTGGGCGCGGATGATCGCCGAGAAGGCGCGCCCGGCGATGCGGGCTCGAGGCCGCCGAGTTCATGGTCCGGCGCTGTCACGTCCGGTGCTGGTGCGTTGTCAAAGGAGCAGCGACCAACGACCACCGGAGGAACAGCGATGCTGGAGAAGGTCTTCTACACGAGCGTGCTCGTCAGCGACCAGGACAAGGCGCTTGACTTCTACACGAACGTCCTTGGCATGGAAAAGCGGGCCGAGAACCCGACGCCCGACGGGCCGCGGTTTCTGGCCGTCGGTGTCAAGGGGGACGAGTTCCTGCTGGTTCTGTGGCCCGGGACACCGGGCCAGGCCGAGCCGGCGATGGGACGCCCCCCGGCGTCGATCACGATCGAGACCGACGATTGCCGCAGGACGGCCGAGGAGCTGAAGTCGCGCGGCGTCGAGTTCGTCTCGGACGTACTCGAGTTCCCATGGGGCTACGTCGCCCAGTTCCAGGACCCCGATGGCAACCGGCTGCAGATACGAGAGGGCCGCTAGCCCCGGAGCGCAAACGGCTTATGGCCTCGGGTCGCGGCGTGCTCGCCCCCGGCCGCCTCGCCGATCAGAGAAGATTGCGGCTTGTGAGCATGAACTGGCTGGTTCCGCGGCGATCGTGTCTGTCGGTGCCCGGGCACGCGGTGCGGATGCACGAGAAGGCGATCGGGGTGCCGGCCGACGAGATCGTCTTCGATCTCGAGGACGCTGTTGCGCCGGATGCGAAGGCGCAGGCCCGTGAGGCGATCGCCGGCACGCTCGCGCGGCCGGAGTGGGCGGAGCGAATGGTGGCGGTTCGGGTCAATGCCGTCGGGTCCAGCCATCTCGAGGGGGACTTGGAGCTGATCGAACTGCTGAGCGGCCGCGAGCGGCTGACGGTCGTCGTGCCGAAGGTCGATGCACCGGAGCAGCTGCTCGAGGTCGATGAGCGGCTGGAGCGCCGAGTGGGATTGCAGGCATTGATCGAGACGGCGGCGGGTGTCGAGCAGGCTGCGGTGATCGCTGCGGCCTCGCCGCGACTGCGGACGTTGATCCTCGGGTATGCGGATCTGGCGACGTCGCTCGGCCGACGCGGAGCGGAGACGCATCTCGATCGCTGGCTCTTTCACCAGGAGTCGGTGCTGGCGGCCGCGCGTGCGGCCGAGGTGCAGGCGATCGATGGTCCGTTCCTGCGGCTTGGCGACCGGCTGTCGCTGGCGCGCGCGGCGCGCGGGGCGCGGGAGCTGGGCTTCGACGGGAAGTGGGCGATCCATCCCGAGCAGGTCGAACCGTTGAACGAGGCGTTCGGCGCGACCGAGCGCGAGGTTCGGTGGGCCGGGCGGGTGGCGCAGGCGCTGGAGGCCGCCGCGCTGCACGGGGACGCGGCCGTCCGAGTCGACGGCGCGATGGTCGACGAGGCGATGCGGGCGCAGGCGAAGCGGCTGCTCGCGTTGCCGCGGCGTTCGGCACGGGCAGCCCCGCAAGAGCTCGACGGGCCGGCGTATTACGAGGAGCTCGAGGTGGGGCAGGTGTTCCGGGCCCCTGGGCTCACGATCGGCGGTGGGCTGGCGGCGCTGCATCAGGCGATCGTCGGCGATCGCCTGCGGTTGTCTCTCGACGCGCCGCTGTGCCGGGAGGTGACGGGCCGCGACGCGCTGCTGGCGCATCCGATGCTCGTCTGCGACGTTGCGATCGGTCAGTCGACCGAGCCGAGCGGTCGCGTCCTGGGCAACCTCTTCTACCGTGGCCTGGTCGCGCGGCCGACTCACGTCGGGACGACGTTGCGCACGACGACGACGATCGTTGCGAAGCGGCGGGCGAGCTCCACGAAAGGCAGGCCGCGGGGCATGGCGCTGCTCCACGTGACGTCGGTCGACCTCGATGGCCGGGTCGTGCTCGACTACCACCGTTGTCCGTTGCTGCCGGCGCGCGAGCACGATCCCGACGAGCCGGGCGACGATCTGAATGCCGCGGCGGCGCGCGCGGCCGAGCGTGACGTTCACGAGGTCGTGCCGTCGGATTGGCGGCTCGACGCGTTGCGATCTGAGCCGCTCGGTCCGCTGTTCGACGACCTCGAGGCCGGGCAATCATGGGCGCTCGAGGCCGGCGAGACGGTGACATCCGCCCCGGAGCTGGCGCGCCTGAGCCTGAACCTGGCGATGACCCACACCGACGCGAGCGCCGGAACGCACGGGCAGCGGCTCGTATACGGAGGGCACGTGATCGGGATCGCTGCGGCGCACCTGACGCGCGTGCTCCCGGACCTCGCGACGATCCTGTCCTGGCGCTCGTGCGATCACCTCGGGCCGACGTTCGAGGGTGACCTGCTGCGCTCTCAGATCGCGCTGGAGGAGCTCGAGCGGCTGGCTGACGGCGGTCTGATCGGCGCCCGTATCCGTGTCTCCGCGCAGGCGCCGCAGGACGACGACCCGCGGCCGGTGCTCGACTGGCGACTGACGGCGCTGATGCCATGACCGGAGAGGGGATCCTCAGTGGGCTGACCGTGATCGAGGGCTCGGCGTTCGTCGCGGCGCCGCTCGGCGGAATGACGCTCGCGCAGCTCGGCGCCGACGTGATCCGGTTCGACCAGATCGGCGGCGGGCTCGATTACCAGCGGTGGCCGCTGGCGGACAATGGCGCGAGTCTGTTCTGGGCTGGGCTCAACAAGGGCAAGCGCTCGCTCGAGGTCGACCTGCGCTCCGACCAGGGGCGCGAGCTGATCACAGCGTGCATCGCGGCCGCGGGCGCATTCCTGACGAACTTCCCGGCGCGAGGATGGCTCTCCTACGAGTCGCTCAAGCAGCGACGCGATGACCTGATCATGGTGCTGCTGACCGGCAACCGCGACGGGACCTCCGAGGTCGACTACACGGTCAACCCGGCGACCGGCTTTCCATGGGCTACCGGCCCCCGCGGCAGCGCCGAGCCGCTCAACAGCGTGCTGCCCGCGTGGGACATCACAATGGGCGGGCTCGCCGCGACCGGTCTGCTCGCGGCCGACCGCCACCGGATGAGGACCGGCGACGGGCAGCTCGTCAAGGTCGCGCTCTCAGACGTAGCGTTCGCGATCGTCGGTCACCTTGGACGGATCGGCGGGGCCACGCTCGGCGTTCGCGACACGCCGAAGGACGGCAACTACCTCTACGGTGCATTCGGAAGCGACTTCGCGACACGCGACGGCCGCCGGGTGATGATCGTCGCGCTGACGACCCGCCAGTGGAACTCACTGCTCGAGGTCACCGGGCTGACCGAGACGGTCGCTGGGATCGAGCGTGCGATCGGCCTCGACCTGCAGTCGGTCTCGGACCGGTTCGAGGCGCGCGACTTGCTCGTTGCGGTGCTGAAGCCGTGGTTTCAGACGCGAACGCTCGACACGATCCGAGCTGCATTCGAGGGCACCGGCGTCTCCTGGGGCGCCTACCAGACGTTCACGCAGCTCGTCCGCGAAGACCCACGCGTCTCGACCGACAGTGAAATGTGGCAGCTGGTCGAGCACCCAGGCGTGGGGCGCTACCTGATGCCGGGGACCCCGCTCGACTTCTCCGCCGTGCCACGCACTCCCGTCCGCCGCGCACCACTGCTCGGCCAGGACACCGAGGCTGTCCTCACCGACCTGCTGGGCCTGTCGACGGCCGAGATCGGCCGGCTCGAGCGCGACCAGATCGTGCGCTGCGCGCGCGGGTGAGCGGCGTTCGAGATGCGCGCGTCGATCGGCCCCATGTGATGTTCTTGCAGGGATGACGTCGCGGATTGGATCCCCTGCTAGCCCGCGCGTGGTCCGTGCGGCCGCGGAGCTTGGTACGGAGTCGGCATTCACCGTGCTGGCCCGTGCGAGTGAGCTCGAGCGGAGCGGGCGCGATGTGATTCATCTCGAGATCGGAGAGCCCGATTTCGAGACGCCGGAGCACATCTCGGAGGCGGCATTCGCCGCGATCCGTGCCGGCCAGACGCACTACTGTCAGAGCGCGGGGCTGCCGGAGTTCCGTGCCGTGATCGCCGATGAGCTGGCACGCACGCGACGGATCGCGCTGGCGCCCGAACGCGTCCTCGTTGGCAATGGCGCCAAGCCGTTCTTGTTCTTCACGATTCTCGCGGTGTGCGAGCCGGGGGACGAGGTTCTGTTTCCCGACCCGGGGTTCCCGATCTACGAGTCGGCGATCCGATGGGCTGGCGGGACGCCGGTGCCGTTGCCGTTGCGCGAGGACCGCGAGTTCGCGTTCGACCTCGACGAGCTCGCCGCGCGCCTCAGCGATCGCACCAAGCTCGTAATCCTCAATTCGCCGAATAATCCCACCGGCGGTGTCGTCGGAGCAGAGGAACTGTCGAGCGCCGCCGAGCTGATTCTGCGCACGCCGGCCTGGGTGCTCTCCGACGAGGTCTACAGCCGGCTCGTGTACGACGATCCGTTCAGCTCGATCGCCACCGTGCCCGGGATGCTCGAGCGGACCGTGATTCTCGATGGCCTATCCAAGACGCATGCGATGACCGGCTGGCGCTGTGGTTATGCGGGCGTCCCGGAGCCGCTCGTCGAACCTCTGACGCGCTTCTTCGTGAACTCCACCTCTTGCGTGCCCCCGTTCATCCAGCACGCGGGGATCGCCGCGCTGACCGGCTCCCAGGCGCACGTCGGGGCGATGCTCGAGGAGTTCCGGTCGCGGCGTAGCCTGGTCGTCGCCGGTCTCGGCTCGCTGCCCGGGGTGTCCTGCTTGATGCCGCGAGGCGCGTTCTACGCCTTCCCAAACGTGAAAGCGGCGCCTATCTCGGCCGATGCGCTGGCGAGCAGGCTCCTCGACGAGGCAGGCGTCGCCGTCCTCGCAGGCTCAGCATTCGGTGCTGCCGGCAGCGACCACCTCCGGATTTCGTACGCGAACTCCGTCGAGAACCTCACCGAGGCTCTCGACCGTTTCGCTGCGTTCTTATCCCAGCTCGGCTGATCTCGCGGGGCGCTGTAATAGCCTCGGATCTGCGACTACTTGGGAAAGCGATGATCGCGCGTCACATTTCTACCGAGACTGATCCGTTCCGCCGCGGCGCCGAATTCGGGCGCGACCAACGCGAAGCGATCCACGGCACGGTGCGGGCTTACGAGAAGCTGCTTTCAGTCGTTAACGACTACGGGCGCTCAGACCTGGTCGCGGCCGGCGCGACCGTCTCCTCGATGTTGACGCGTGAGTTTCCGCAACTTGCCTCGGAGATCGACGGAATCGCCTCGGGCGCGCGGGTGGAGGTCGAGCTACTGATGGCGGTAAACGCCCGTACCGAACTGCTAGCGGGCGTGTCCCGGTCCGAGTGCAGCGCGGTCGGCGTGCTCCCGAGCCGCACCGATGGCGAGACGATCATCGCCCAGAACTGGGACTGGCATCCGGACATGCGCTCGTCGCTCGTGCTGTGGCAGGTCCCGTGCGCCGACGGCAGCTGGTTCACCACGTTCACCGAGGCCGGGATCCTGGCCAAGATCGGGCTCAACAGTCACGGCGTTGGCGTCTGCCTGAACATTCTCGGCTCCTCGGCAGACGGTGGCCTCGGCGGCATTCCGATCCACATCCTCCTGCGGTTGCTGCTGCAGGACGCACGGTGCCTGCAGGACGCGGACGCGCTGCTGCGCCGTGCTTCCGTCACGGCCTCCTCGTGCTTCAACGTCGGGTTCTCCGGCGGTCGCGCGGGTAGGGCCGCGATGGCGGCATTCGAAGTGGCTCCCGGAAGCGTCGTCCGGCTCGAGCCCGAGGACGGAGTCCTGCTCCACACGAATCACTTCCTGGTGGCTCCTGACTCCGCCAGCGATCGGAAGCTGCCGGACCGGCCGGACACGGTGGCGCGGCTCAGTGAGCTGAGGTCGCGAGTGGCTGCGTCGTCGGGAGCGTTCGATCAGGGCACGATCAAGGCGTTGCTACGTTCGCACGAGGCCGAACCGATCCCGATCTGCTGTCACGACTCCGGGGATGCGATCTACGCCGATCGCCGGGAGTCGCTTGCGTCGGTCGTCATGAGGCTCGACGATTGCACGCTCGAGATCAGCGATGGGCCGCCGTGCTCGAACCCTTACCGGGCGTTCCTACCGCTGGCCGCGATGACCGTTTGATCGTCGCGCCGAGGGTGCACTGAGACCGGCGTTATAGCTGTCTCCAACCCTCGCATTTAGCGCTGTACTCGACCACAGTTGCCTGGCTCGCTCGCGCGCGATGAGACTCCCTCGGGACTGAACGATCCGCCGCCGTCCGACTCACAACGAAAGGCACGGTGCCCACGATGAAGTTCACCGCGTTCAGCGTCCCCTACACGATCGATTACCCGGCCGGTCGGAAATCGGTGCAGGACGTGATCAACTGGGACCTCCAAATCGCCCGCTGGGCTGACGAATACGGCTGGTCTGAGATGTTCTTCGCGGAGCACTACACGCTCGGTCGCGAAGCGTCGCCGGCGCCGGACATCATGATCGCTGCGGCGGCACCGATGACGAGCCATCTGCGACTCGGCGCTGCCGCGCATCTCCTCCCGTACCACAATCCGATCAATCTCGCGCATCGGCTGATGTGGCTCGATCATCTGACCGGCGGCCGCTACATCGCCGGCTTCGCCCCGGGCGCCTTCCCCACAGACGCGCAGCTATTCGGCACCGGCGAGAACAACGTCGAGATGATGCACGAGGCGATCGACATCATTCTCGCGATCTGGACTCGGGAACCCCCATTCCGGATCGAAGGCAAGTACTGGACGGTCGACATGCCGGAGTACACGGACATGTGGCATGGCCCGCACCTCAAGCCGCTCCAGAAGCCGCATCCACCTGTCTTCGTCGTCGGTATGCAACCCACCTCGCCGTCGCTCGCCGAGGCCGGACGCCGAGGCTTTACGCCCGTGAGCCAGGAGCTGTCAGCCGAGACTGTGCGCCAGCATTGGGCGACCTATGTCGCTGGTGCGGAGAGCGCAGGTCACACGCCGGACAGAAACGACTGGCGAATCCTGAGGGACTGCTTCGTCGCCGACACCGATGAGGAGGCTATCGAGGCCGTCCTGACCGGCGGGATGGGTGAACTCTGGCGCGAGCACAACCTCGGCCTGTTCAAGGCGTTTGGCCTTGCTCCCAATATGGCCGCAATTCCCGAGGAGGAGCTGACCGTCGAGTACCTCGTTGAGAACTTCTGGATCGTGGGCTCACCGGATACCGCGGTTGAGAAGATCAAGGCGCTGTACGAGGAGACCGGCGGCTTCGGCGGAGTGGTTTCCCTCACCTACGACTACATCGACAATCCCGAGCCGTACCGACGCAGCTTTGAGCTAATCGGGCGAGAGGTTGCCCCGAGGGTCCAAGAGCTGGGAGCGGCGCCGCCGGCAGCGGTCTGATGATTGACGGAGGTTGCGTAGCTCGATAGCCGTGCTCGTTCACGAATAGGCCCGTCAGCGCGCGGCGTCGCGGACGCGCGACGCGGCCCTCTCGCCTCGCGGTGAGGGACCATCACGGTGGTTCCCCGCAGGCTCGGTAGACCCTGGTCGAACAAACGCTTGTTCGTGGTACGCTCTTGGCATGGCAACGACGTCTGGAAGACGTGCCAAGCGGAGCCAGCTGCCAAGGGGACAGGAGGTTTTGGAGGCCGCCCTCGAGCTGTTCGCCGAGCGGGGATACCGCGGTACGACGGTCAGAGATATCGCACGGGCGGTCGGGATCCGCGCGCCGGGCCTGTACAGCCACATCGAGTCCAAGCACGACCTCCTGAGGTCGATCATGACGACGACGATGGAGCGCCTGCTCGCCGATCACCAGGCGGCGATCTCCACCACGGACGATGTCGCCGAGGCGCTCAGACGTGCTACTGAGGCTCACGTCCGATACCACTGCCGCTATCGGCGCGAGGCGCTCGTCGGCAACCGTGAGCTTGCCAGCCTGGATTGGCCCACCCGCGCTGCGATCCTGGCTTTGCGCGATCAATACGAGCTGGGCTTCCGAGCGCTGATTGCTCGAGGAAATGCCGAGGGTCGCTTCGACGTCGCCTCTCCACGGCTCGCGTCGTACTCGATTCTCGAGATGGGCATGGGCGTCGCGGTTTGGTATCGCGAGGACGGCGAATATTCAGAGGCTCAAATCGCCTACCAGTACGCCGACTTTGCGCTGCGGCTGGTCGGCGCAGACGGCGGCCGCGACCCCGAATAGACGCCTCCCGGGCAAGCCGCGCGAGAGAGCCGACGGCCGCGCGCAGGCAATCGGACAGAGAGTCGTGCCGGCGCTCAGCCGTGTTTGACTCACTCCGCTGCCGGTGGTATCGTCGGCGCGCTTAACGAACACTTGTTTCGCGTTGGCGTTTGCGCCGATCGATAACAGGCGCTAGCACCAGCGGACATCGCGCGATGCTAGTTCGGGTGCATGACTCTGGCCCACAATCTCCAAACGTCAGCGGTGAGCTGAAAGCCACGTGTTTCGGCTCGTGCGCACCACCGGACTGGTCGACGGATGAAGCTTTTCGGGCGCAAATCTGCGAGGCCCGATGACGCCACACGACTGCGCCTGTACTACGCGTCGGACATCCACGGCAGCGACCTGCTGTGGAGGAAGTTCCTAAACGCGGCCGCTCACTACGACGCCCACGTCCTGATCATGGGGGGCGACCTCACCGGCAAGGGCTTGGTGCCGATCGTCGAGGAGGATGGGCATTTCACAGCGACCGTGATTGGCGAACGTCGAGTCGCTCGCAGCGAGTCCGCGCTCGACGAGCTGCTCAAGGCGATCCGCCAGAACGGCATGTATCCGGTTCGCGTCAACGCCGAGGAGATGGCTCGTCTGAGTTCCGACGAGTCCTTCCTGTCGACGACCTTCGATAAGGCGATCGTCGACGAGGTCGTCCGCTGGGTTCGTCTCGCCGACTCAAAGCTTGGCGGCCAGGACGTGGACGTTTACGTGATGGCTGGCAACGACGACCCCTGGGAGATAGACGAGGCACTCGCGGCTGGCAACAGGGTGCTGCCATGCGACGGCCGCGTGATCCGCGTCGGTGATCACGAGTTGCTATCGCTTGGGTACTCAAATCGCACGCCATGGAGCAGCCCGCGAGAGCTGGACGAGACGGATCTATACGCGCGGTTGCGCACACTCGCCGATGAATTGGAACATCCGGCGTCAGCGATCATGAATATCCACGTGCCGCCATTTGCAAGTGGACTCGATACCGCCACCGAACTCGACGACGACCTTCGCCCTGTTCTCGTCGGGGGACAGCCGAAGCCAAAGCCCGTGGGCAGTACCGCGGTTCGCCAGATTCTCGAGGAGGTTCAGCCGGCGTTGGCGCTCCATGGGCATGTACATGAGTCGAAGGGCGTTACAACCATCGGGCGAACCGTTGTGGTCAATCCCGGATCCGACTACACGAGTGGTCGGCTTGATGGGTGCCTCTGCGATCTCGTTCAAGACGAGGTGGCGCGTCACCACCTGACGTCTGGATGATCGCTTTGCCCGCGCGAATCCGAGCGCTGGCTCTTGGCATCTCGGGCTACATCTAAGGAGGAGGAGAAGTAGATGGCAACACTTGACCCACCCGAACAGATCCAGTCCCATCATGGCGGTCAAATGTTCACGCGCCAGGCAACCGGGCTGGTGCGCGCGGTCTCGCCATTTTGGACGTTCGTCTTCAATCTCGCGAGTGCCCCGACCGCGGCTTTTCTGGCAGTTTCGATCTACTGGACGCTTTCGGCGTTCCCCGGCGGGAACATCTGGATCGGCCTGGCGCTATGCCTGCTCGTCGCCGTCGTGCTGGGGGCCGCTTACGGACTGATATCTACGGCGATTCCGCGAGTCGGGGGCGATTACGTCCTTGTCGGGCGGGTGCTGCATCCGTTGATCGGGATTGTCTCATCGTTCATGTGGTGCGCGGGCGTCTTCGTATCGATCGCGTACGTTGGACTTACGTTCGTAAAGGTCGGGCTGTCCCCCGGATTCAGCGCGATCGGCCTTCTGTCGCACTCGTCGACCCTCCAGAATTGGGGCTCGACGCTGGGGACGAACACGACGTGGCAATTTGCCCTTGGTGGCGTGATGATCCTCGTCGCATGCCTGTTGCTGGCGACCGGGTGGAAGATCACGATGCGTCTGATGACCGTCTGGTGGGCGCTGAGCATGCTCGGGATCCTGGTGGCGGCCATCATCTTCTTGGTCCAGGGGCACTCCGGATTCATAGCGAACTTCAACAAGTACGTGGGCCCGGCTACGGGCTCGCCGGATGCTTACCACGGGGTCATCCGTGCGGCCACTAAAGCTGGTGTGAACGTCCATCCTGGCTTCAGCCTGCCCAATACGTGGCCGACATGGGGCGCGATCATGAGCCTTGGTATCTGGACGTGGCTTTCGATCTACATCGCGGGCGAGGTACGGCGAGCCAGCACGAAGACACAGCCGCTGATCATGAGCGGTAGCTCCGTGTTCCATATCGGCGTCGGATTCGCTATGACCGCGATCCTCTTCGGCGTGCTGGGCACGTCGTTCTTCACTGCGGCGAACGGCGTCGCCGGGACTCACGCATTTCCATACCAGCCGTACTTCTTCTTCCTCGCCTCCGTAGGTGGCGGGAGCTCGATACTCGCGTGGGTCATGATGATCTGCTTCTGCTGCGCGATGCCGATCTGGATCATCAACAACTTTGCCGTCACAGTACGGTCGATGTTCGCGTGGGCGTTTGACGGCCTGCTACCGCTCAGGGTGGCGCGAGTCAGCTCGCGCTTCAACATGCCCGTGATCGCCACGGTTGTGTGTGTGGTGATCAACATCGCGCTGCTGTATTGGGCGGCCAAGAGCTCGTCGTTCTTTGGCGTGCTGGCGGTGGCTGTGTTGTTCAACATGTTCGCGATGACGCTGCTCGCGGCATCTGCCGCGATCCTGCCGTACCGCCGACCCGAAGCATGGCGCGCCTCGGCCACCACTGCACGACTGTTCGGCATTCCGGTCATCACCATCGTCGGGACGATCGCGACGGTGGCTTGCATCGTGATCTTCTATCTGTACCTGCATTACGCCGGTCTCGGTGTAGACGACACCAAGTTCTACATCTACTCGGTCATCATCATCGTCGCGGCGGTGGTGTTGTACTACGGCGCTCGTGTCGTGCGGCGCCGCCAAGGCATCGATATCACGCGGCTAACCGAGGAGATTCCGCCCGAATAGAGGTCGACAGCGCTGCACGGTGGGGGCATTGTCGCGGCCCTCAGGTCGGACTGCGGTAGGCCCCCACTCCTCGGCGCAAGTCACGGGTAGCGAGACAGCGAAAGTGCTCGAAACGACCAAAGCGACCGTCGGCCGCCCCTTGCGGGTGGGAATCCGCTTCGAGCCTCACTGGCCTGCTGAGCGCCTCCAGCCCTTTGCAACGAGGGTGGAGGCGCTCGGCTTTGACCAGCTGTGGTTGACGGAGGACTGCTTTTGTACCGGTGGACTGACGGCCGCCGCGGTTGCCTTGGCCTCGACCGAGCGCATCGGCGTGGGGATCGGCTTGATGCCGATCGGCACTCGCAATCCCGCGACTCTCGCGATGGAGCTCGCGACGCTGGCACGCAGCTTTCCGGGTCGACTGATTCCGGCGTTCGGCCGCGGCGTGTTCGAGTGGATGTCCCAGATCGACGCCACTGACGCAAGCGGCCTCGACAACCTGGAACAAACGGTGGCCGTCGTACGCCGGCTGCTTGGGGGTGAAGTAATCAACTCGGCCAACAACCGCACGCCGTTGCGCGATGTCCAGCTTCTACACCCACCCGAGCTCGTGCCTCCGCTGCTGATCGGGTCGACAGGACCGCGCGGCCTCCGTATCGCCGGCCGCGTTGCCGACGGAATCATCTTGCCCGAGGTCGCCAGCCCGCAGGGCGTGGAATGGGCCCGTGGCGAGGCAGGCGATGCGCGCAGAACGGTGGTCTATGCGTTGCTGCGCATCGATGACGATGCGGGCAAAGCATTCGCGGCCGCGCGACCAATCGTCGAGAAATGGGTGCAGAGTGGTCTCTTCCCACATCTTGCCGAGCTCGTCGGCGTCGGCCCAGACGGCCGTGGGGCCCTCACCCCCGAGCAGCTCGAGCGGATGACAGTCGCGGGAACTGCGGCGGATTGCACGGCAGCGATCGATCGCTGGGCTTGCGCCGGAGTCGACGACCTCGTGCTGCTGGCCGGCGACAGCGAGTCTGACGCGCAAATCGCGCGCTTTGCACACGAAGTGCTGGCGCCGTTGGGAGCGCCGGCGGCCAGCGCTACCTGAGCTAGTGTGACTCCTCGGGCAGCTCGTACCAGCGCTTACGCTCCCCGATCTTCGCCCGCAAGCGCCACGCCCGGCTCTTTGGTGATGCTTCGAGCGCCTCTAGGAAATCGGTGATCCGAGTGTGGACGGTGTCTGCGTGCTCGAATCCCTCGAGTCGGCGGGCGAAGCGATCAGCCTGCTCAGCCACCATTGTCAGCGTCTTCCAGAGACCCCAGTCGTTGCTCGTCAGCTGCACAATGTAAGGGAGGTTTATGCCGCTGTCGTCGTCGGTGAACGGCTGATCGATCAGGATCGCCAGGATATCCAGGAAGTCCTTCTCGTTCGTCTCGACCACCTGCAGCTTCATGATCAGAAGGTCGGCGAGCGGGAGCGTATCGCCGGTGATCGTCACACGGTTCGTCACATCGAGCGTATGGCACATCTCGATGCGGTCCAAGAAGATGTCGACCTGCCTCTGGTGGTGGTCATCCCAGAAGAACAGGCGACGGCGGCCGTGCAGGGCGTTGAATTGCTCATCCGGTAGGTAGCCGAGCTCGCGGAACAGCTGATTGACGGCACTCCTGTCCGCTCCACGCCCGGCGAAGTCGACATCTGCGTACCGCCGCGCCAGAGGCGGTACGCGCGCGCTTGGGCAAAGCAGGGCCACTGCGACGCCGCCTGCCAGGCGGAGCGAGACCGACGCTCGGGCGGCTTCGGTGGCGATGCGCCTGCCCTCCTCGACAATGTCCAGCACAGGTTCTTTCGTTTGGCTCATGTTCTCGCCAAGTGCCGTGTCACAAGGGCACTCCAGCGGGCGAGTGCCAGACTCCCTCTTCGATCACCCGCAGGAGCCGGTCGAGTCGGTCTATAGGAAGGTGATCGTTGTATAACGGACTCGCTCCCGGCTCCCAGAGAAGACGCGCACACAGGGCGGCCGCGATCGGGCTGATCGGCAGGTCCCTATCGGCGAAGGCAAGCGCAAGCGCCTCAAAGCGGCCCGCATAGAGCGCGACGCGGTCTGCGCAGATGGGCATCGCGGTTGCGTGCGCGTTGACGCTCTCGAGTGCCAGCTTGAGGCCCTTGGCAAGGCGCCCGCGTTCGTCAACCAGGCGCTTTGCGTGCAGCCGGACGGGGGCGAGGCTGAAGGCGTCCCCCTGCGCGACGAGATCGGTCAGCAATCGGCGGGCGCTCCCCCTGACCAGGCCGGCTATCGCAAGGGCAACGATGATGCCGACCAAAGTGCAGCAGGCTGCTGTTTCGCGTCCGAGAGCGAGCAGAACGACTCCCGCTGCCGCGAGGCCGCCGGCAGCAAGCAACAGCTGCTTCACCTGTCGCCCAGCACCGGAAAGAGTCCGAGAAGCGGCCTTCAAATCGTGGCCTGACCCTTGGACCACGCTCATCCAGGGATCGTATCGCCCGGCGGCGGTGCATGCCTGGTTCTCGATCGAGCGGCGCCCGCCTCGGGCACGGCGGCGATTGGTGCCAGGCGCAAGCGTGAGCGACCGGTCGGCGAGGGCGAGATGTAGCTTCGCCGGCGCGATTGACGTAAGGTGCGGTGGCCGCCTGGACCAGATCGGCTGGGCCGCGGACGCGACCTGCGATGCCAACTTCTACGCACCCGCTCGATCCGCTGAGCGCCGAGGAGATCTCGCGTGCCGTGGCGATTGTCCGCTCCGAGCATGCGCGCGGCGACGAGTGGCGTTTCGCGTGCGTCGAGCTGGTCGAGCCCGAGAAGACAGAGCTCGTTGGCCTGCGATCGGGGAAGCAGACGGCGCGCCAGGCGCGGGCCGTGATCTGGAATCGTGGCGACGGCCTCGTCTACGAGTGCACGGTCGACGTGAGCGCCGGGACGTTGACGGATGTCCGCGAGCGGCCCGGCGTGCAGCCGAACTTCACCCACGAGGAGTACCACGAGTGCGACGAGCTGGTTCGTCGCGATCCCGACGTGATCGCCGCGCTCGCGCGCCGCGGAATCCACGATCTCGGCCTGGTGCTGGTCGACGCGTGGGCGTACTCCGAGGCGCTTGTCCCGACCGCCTATCGCGACCGCCGGGTCGCGTGGTGCGACGTGTGGGTGCGCGGCAGCGAGAAGTCGAATCCGTATGCGCACTTCGTTGGGGGCCTGCGGCCGATCGTCGACATCAACCGGATGGAGCTGCTCGAGCTGCAGGACGTCTATGACCCCGGGATGCCAGAGGTGATGGGCGAGTATCGGCCGGAGTTGATTCCTGATCTGACTGTTCGCGAGGATCTGAAGCCGCTCGCGATCGAACAGGCCGACGGCCCTTCGTTCGTGCTCGAGGGCAACGAGCTTCGGTGGCAGCGGTGGCGGATGCGGATCGGTTTCAACCACCGCGAGGGGCTGGTGCTGCACGAGATTGGCTACGAGGACCGTGAAGGCGTACGGCCAGTCGCCCACCGGCTCTCGTTCGCTGAGATGGTCGTTCCCTACCGCGACCCGAGCCCCGACCATGCGCCGCGGACCGCGTTTGACATCGGCGAGTGGGGTCTGGGGTACATGACGCAGTCACTCGAGTTGGGGTGCGACTGTCTGGGCGAGATCCGTTACCTGGATGCCGTGTTGGCCAACGCGCATGGTGAGCCGTACGTGATCCGCAACGCGATCTGCATCCACGAAGAGGACAACGGGGTGCTGTGGAAACACGTCGACGATCGTGCCGGCGCCGAGGTCCGACGGATGCGCCGACTGGTGGTCTCGTTTCATGCCACCGTCGCCAACTATGAGTACCTCGTCTACTGGCGCTTCTATCAGGACGCGAACATCGAGTGCGAGGTCCGCGCGAGCGGGATCATGGTGACCACGACCTTGCCCGAGGGTGCAGCCGCACCTCGGTACGGGACCGTCGTCGATCGCCGCACCTACGCTCCCTATCACCAGCACTTCATCGTTGCGCGGCTCGACCTCGACATCGATGGCACCACCAACACCGTCTATGAGGTCGAGTCAGAGCCGCTGGCAATCGATCAGGACAACCCGCACGGACTCGCGCTCGTCCAGCGTCAGACGCCGATTCGCACCGAAGCAGAGGCGGCGCGCGACTACGACTGGGGCACTCAGCGGGGATGGAAGGTCACGAACCCCGAGCGCCTCAACGCCCACGGCGATCCGGTCTCGTACAAGCTCGTGCCGACAGCCTGCATCCCCGCCCTGTTCGATCCGTCCTCGCCCGTCCTGCGACGCGCACCCGTGATCGGCCACACGCTGTGGATCACGCGTTACGCCGCGGACGAACGCTGGCCGGCTGGTGAGTACCCGACCCAGGGCGGCGGCGGCGATGGGGTCACTCGGTGGCTCGAGCAGGACCGTGCGCTGCAGAACGCCGACATCGTGCTCTGGTACGTGTTCGGGATTCACCACATCACGCGCGTGGAGGATTGGCCCGTGATGCCCGCCGACACCGTTTCCTTCTGGCTCAAGCCGTTCGGGTTCTTCGACCGCAACCCGGCGCTCGATGTCGCGCCCGAGCGCGGCCACTGACACCCGCCGTGGGCTCCCGTCGATTAGCGGCCGAGCGCGCTCACAAGAGGGGAGAGGCGGTGTCCACGATTGCGGTGGGTTAGGTGCGCCTCGTGTCTATGCTCGTGAGGCCCCGTGGATCAGGTGCTGTCCGTTCAGAGGGAAGGAAGCTGCGAGATGACTGGTGAGGCAGACCCGCAGACAAAACCGCCGACGACTGAGACCGGAACGATCTCCGGAGCGGATCCAGCTCGTGAGGAGCGCGAGGCTCTGGCGGCGGTTGAGAAGATCAGAGCGCTCCTCCCGGGACTGCGGCGCGCGGTCAGCGCGGCCGTTACGGAGGCCAATGCGGCCGCTCCCGACTGGGTGAAGCTGAAGCTACTGCTCGACGATCAGGGCGGAACGCCAGGATCGGCCGCCGAGTTGCTTCCGGCCGACGCCGCCACGATCCTCGGTACGCACGCGGATTTCCTCGGGCAAGCGCTGAACACGGCCGATAGGTGGTGGTCAACTGCTCAGCAGAGCGTCGATGACTCAAACCGCCCACGCGTGGTGTCCGATGCGCAGCAGATTCAGGATGCGCTCGACTCCGCGCTTCAGCACGCGCTGTTCCTGACGTTCCTGAACGACGTGCGTGACTCGAGAATCGGTGAGGCACACGGGATCGTCGACTATTGCCAGGACTGGGGACTGACCAGCGACCAGGTGAGCATGCTCTGGCGGTGGCTGACGACCGACCCCCACCGCTTCAGCGGATCGGATCTGCAGATCGCGTTCGATACCGTCAACCAGCGCGCCTACCGGCAAGCTCAAGGCACATCGGAGCTGTGGTGGAGAGCCGCGGCGCCGCTGTGGGGATTCGTCGCCGTGTTCGTGACGACGGCGGTGTTCTTCGAGCTGCTCCACGCCGCCGGGATCACCACATGGCCCGGCAAGTGGGTGTGGAAGATGCTCGTGCTGATCCTGATGGTCACGACGGGATCCGTAATCCACCTCGGCTCGCGTGCTCTGAATATCAACTACGACGATCCAATGAAGATCATCGACGCCGGCAACATCGTCCGCTGGCTGTCGCTGAGATGGGTCTCGATCATCTACATGTACCTGCCAATCGCTGGTGTCGTGATCGCCTTGTGGGGTGCCCACAACGTCCCCAGCAGCTTCCAGAAGCTCGGGACCGCGATCCTCGCGGGGTACGGCGCGGACTCGTTTCTTCGGGCCGCTGTCTCGAAACTTCAGACCCAAAGCTCCGCGACGAACTCGAAGTCGTCGGCAAGCCCCACGACCACAGCCAAAGCGTAGGAGCCGGCCGGCGCTCCGATCCTGGCCCTCGGGGGAACTCTCAGCCGGATCAGGTCAAGGTGCTGCTGGCGTTCCAAGCGCCAAGTGACGCATCAACGGCGCTGGGAAAGGTGCCCGGCAGTGCCGAAGGATCCTCAGGTGGCTTCGGCGAGAGCGGACGCGAGCACGCCGTCCTCCCAGGACATGCCGGTGCTCTTGAAGAGCCGGGGCCGATCTGTGCGTGGATTCGCCTCACGGCGAATCAGCTCTCGAAGCGTGACGAGCTCGTCCTCGGCGGTCACGCCGGCGTCGATCGCAAGGATCACGTCGCCGGCCTCGCGGAGCGCCGAGGCACGCGACTCGACGACGATCGTGGCGCGACTCGCGAGCGTGTCATCGGTCTCGCGGGCGTCCGGTTCATGCGACCCGATCGCCACGACGGTGGCGTGGTCCGGCACCCGGCCGCCGTCGAACAATGGCTCGCGCGCGGTCGTGCAGCAGCAGATGATGTCCGCCGCCGCGACCAGCTCGTCGACGCCCTGATCGTCGCGGCCGACCGTGTCGACGTGGTCGATCGGACGCACCGCGCGCATCGCCGCCGTGTGCGCCTCGGCCTGCGGGCCGCGGCCGAACACGAGCAGACGCCTCGCATTGGGGACCGCAAGGTGGCGGACGGCCAGCGCCGAGACCGCAGCAGTGCGGAGGTTCGTGACGGCGATCCCATCTATCAGGGCGATTGGTGCGAGCGTCACGCTGTCGAACACGACACAGATGCCCTGCACCCGCGGATCGCCTCCGAGGGTGATGAGCTTGACGACCGGTTGGCTGGCCGCCGCCGACGGCATCAGGAGCAGTTGGCCGCGGTTCAGCTCGACGACTCCGCGCGGGGCGTCGGTCTCGGGATCGAGGCCGGCTAGAAGTGCCGCCTCCAGGGCGTCGGCCGCATGCACCGCGGTGAGCCGCTGCGATACCTCTGCGGCTGCGATGAACCGCGGATTCATCGCAGGACAAAGCCCGTCCCGAGCGGGTCGCGAGGATCCAGATGGAAGCGGTGCTCGCCGGTCCGGAAGGCCGTGCCTTTGACCTCCGTGAGCAGACCGCCGGGCGTGTGACCGACTGCTGAGGCGTGGAAGCTCGTCTCGACGATCGAGTCGTTGCGCCACGTCTCGCCCTCGGCGATCGTGCCGTCGGCGGCGAGCAACGCCGTGCGCGCGGACGTCGCCGATCCGGTCGGCGAGCGATCGACCTCGCCGTCGGCGAAGATCGCCACGTTGCGCTGGTGCAGTGGACCGAGCCAATCGTGAAAGACGACTCCGTAGATGCCTGAGAGCCGCTCGTCATCCGGGTGGCGGGCAACGTCGCTGCCGTCGAGGGCGAGCTTGATCTCGCGGCCCGTGGCGATCAGCTCTGGAAGGTCGTCCGGCACGACCCGGAGTCCCACACAGGCCGCAGGCGCAAACGCGTAGATCGCACCGCCATAGGCCACGTCGACCTCAACCGCTCCCGCCGCGACCCCGCGCGCGACGACGAACGACGGCACGTTGCGAAACGCGACGCTCTGCACCGCGCCCTTGCGCCGCCGCACCGCCGCCACCACGCGGCCCGATGGGACGTCGATCGTCACATCGATGTCGCCGTCCTCGGGAGCCGGCACACGACCGGACTCGACCGCCCACGCGCCGAGCGCGATCGTGCCATGCCCGCACGCCGTCGAATAGCCGTCCTTGTGCCAGAACAGCGCGCCGAAGTCCGCCCCGTCGTCGTCCGGGGGCACCAGGAAGCATCCGTACATGTCGGCGTGCCCGCGCGGCTCATGACACAGCAGCCGGCGCACGCGATCCACCTGATCGGACCCCGAGGCGTACTCACGCCGGTCGCGGACCGTCGCGCCGGGGATGTCCGGTACACCGTCCCGGACGATCCGGAACGGCTCACCCGCGGTGTGGTAGTCCGTCGTCCTGACCTCCATCGGCGCAGTCTCGCAGCCGCGGCGTGGAGCTGGATTTCAAGACGCGGTGCTCGCGAGGGGAGTGGGCTGGGCGAGTGCCTGGCGTAGCTTGACCAGGGCTGCGGCCTCGATCTGTCGTGCTCGCTCGGCCGTGAGCCCGAGACCCGCGCCGATCTCGCTCAGCGTTCGCGGCTCCTGGCCGAGACCGTAATGGCTGCGGACGACGGCGCGCTCGCGCTCCTCCAGTTCATTGGTCAAGACGAGCACGCCATCGATCTCGAGCTCGTCGAGCACCTTGTCGTATGCCTGCTCGGCGAGCGGATCGACGATCGTCTCCCCGATGGTCAGGCTCGACCGGTTCTCCGCGCTCAGCCGGTCCTCGAGGCCTCGCGGCACACGCTCGGTCACGAGCAGACGTTCGACGTGTGCCGGCGAGAGGCCGGTCGCGGCGCTCAATTCCTCCCTCGTGGGTTCCTTGCCGTGCCCTTGCAGGTACTCGTTGCGTGCCGAGCGGATGTGCGAGAGATACCGGGCTGCGCGATCCGAGAGAGCAACGGGCCGGGTGAGCTCGGCGACGAGTTCCTGCATCGCCTTGCGGACCCAGAACGAGGCGTACGCCCAGAACGGCGTGTCCAGCTGCGAGTCATAGCGGCGCGCTGCGAACAGCAATCCCGCCACGCCCTCCTGGAGTAGCTCCCGGCGCTCGACCCTGCTGCCTTGAAAGCCGCGCGCGAGGGTCGCGATCGCTGGCAGGAACGCCTCGACCAGCATGCAGCATGCAGCGGCGTCGCCGCATTCAGCCGCAATCACCAAGTCCCGCTCTTGCCGCGTCGTGAGTCGTTGCTGAGCCAGCCGGGAATCCTCCGGTCCGCAAAGAGAGATCGATTGTTGCATTCCCGACTTGGGTTGCCGTCGCGGCGGCTTACTGAGGTTCGTCACTGCACCCACGCCGCGATCAACGGAGGTCACATGAGCAGCGTCCACGAGCGAAGCGAGCCGGCAGTTCCCACCCCAAACGAGGGGACGGTCGACCTGAAGTTGGAGGTCGTCGTGATCCCAGTCTCCGACGTCGATCGGGCCAAGGACTTCTATGTGCGTCTGGGGTGGCGGCTCGACGCCGATGTCGTTACCGGCGCAGACTTTCGAGTGGTGCAGCTGACGCCTCCCAGCTCGCCGTGCTCGGTCATCTTTGGCAAGGCCGTTGCGTCGGCCGCGCCAGGGTCGGCGCAGGGGCTGCATCTGATCGTCTCCGACATCGAGGCCGCCCGCGATCAGCTCGTCGAGCGCGGCGCGAACGCGAGCGAGGTGTTCCACGACGCCGGTGGCGTGTTCCACCACGGCGGGATGGCCGGACGCGTCAGCGGCCCCGATCCAGAGCGCCGCAGCTACTGCTCGTTCGTCTCGTTCGAGGACCCCGACGGCAACGGTTGGGTGCTTCAGGAGATCACGACGCGGCTGCCCGGTCGGATCGACCCCGCGGCGACATCGTTTGCTTCGGCGAGCGATCTGTCGAGCGCGCTGCAGCGCGCCTCGGCGGCGCATGGGGAGCACGAAGCGCGAATCGGTCGGGCAGATCCCGACTGGCCTGACTGGTACGCCGAGTACATGGTCCGTGAGCAGGCGGGCGAGGAGCTCCCGTCGTGACCATGCACTACGACGTGATCGTCCTCGGTGGCGGCGCCCCGGGGGAGCATGCTGCAGCCGCGATCGCTGAGGGAGGCCTGCGCGTCGCGATCGTCGAGCGCGACCTGATCGGCGGCCTGTGCACTTACTGGGCGTGCATTCCGTCAAAATCGCTGCTGCGTCCAGGGGAAGCCGTGCATGGCGCGGTTGAGGCGGGCGCGACCGCCAAGGTCGACGTGCAGACGGCGCTCGATTGGCGCGACTTCATGGTCTCCAACTACACCGACACCGGAGCTGCGAAGTGGCTGGCGGATCGGGGGATCGCGCTGATTCGCGGTGACGGTCGCCTCGCCGGGACGGGAGCGGTCGAGGTCGACGGCGTGCGCTACACAGCCGACCACGTCGTACTCGCGAACGGTGCCGATCATTTCGTCCCGCCGGTTCCGGGCCTGCGCGAGCTCGAGGGCGTCTGGGGCACGAACGAGGCGACCGGGATGAAGGCCGTTCCCAAGCGGCTGATCGTGCTTGGTGGCGGCGCGGCGGGTGTCGAGCTCGCGCAGGTGGTGCATCGCCTCGGCGGTGAGGTCGTCGTCGTGGAAGCCGCCGAGCGCGTACTCGCGCGAGAGCCGGTGCCGCTGGGCGAGGCTCTCGGTGTGGCACTCGGGCGCGACGGAATCGAGCTCGTGCTCGGCGTGCAGGCGATCGCTGCGTCTCGCGACGGTGAGGATTTCGTCCTGGGGCTCGACGATGGACGCGAGCTGCGCGGAGACCGGCTGCTCGTGGCGACCGGGCGGCGCCCGCGCCTTCAGGGAATCGGACTCGAGACCGTCGGCATCGACACGGGGGGCCGCGCGATCCCCGTGGATTCACGCATGCGCGCCGGCGAGCGGTTGTGGGCAGTCGGCGATGTCACAGGAATCTGGCAGCTCACGCACGTCGGCGAGTATCAGGGTGAGGTCGTCGCCTCGAACATCCTCGGCGAGGACCGTGAGGCCAATTACGACGCTGTTCCGCGGGTTACCTATACCGACCCGCAGGCGGCGGCGGTCGGCGCGACCGAGGCGGAGTTCAGCGCCACCGCACTGCTGACGGAGGTCGCCAAGACCGCGACGTACACACACGCGTACGCCGAGTCCAACGGGTTCCTCACCCTGCTGAGCGACGGGGAGCGGCTGACCGGCGCCTATGCGCTCGGCCCCGACGCCGGCGAGTGGCTGCAGCAGGCGACGCTCGCGGTCCGCGCCCAGGTACCGCTCGAGGTGCTCCGGGACACGATCCAGCCGTTCCCGAGCTTCTCGGAGATCCATACCGCGGCGCTGAAGGCACTCCGACACCAGATCGGCGCCGCACGGGACACAATCGCGAGCGGCGGCGACGCTTGATCGCGTGACGATGCTCCTCCAATGAGCCGACCGGTCGCGATCATCACCGGTGCTTCGCAGGGCATCGGCGCCGGCCTCGTAGCCGGATACCGCGGCGCCGGGTACGCCGTCATCGGCGTTGCGCGCGCGCTCCCACCCGCCGACGAAGACGACGAATACGTCGCAATTGCAGGCGACATCGGACAAGCGCAAACGGCGCGACGTGCGGTCGAGGAGGCACTCGACCGGTTCGGGCGGGTCGACACGCTGATCAACAACGCCGGTATCTACATCGGCAAGCCGTTCACCGACTACACGCCCGAGGACTACGCCGCGATCACGGCCGTGAACCTGACCGGGTTCTTCCATATCACCCAGCTCGCGATCACGCAGATGGCGCAGCAGCGCAGCGGCCATGTCGTCAACATCTCGACCTCCCTGGTCGACCACCCGGACAGCAACCGGCCCGCGGCGCTGCCCGCCCTCACCAAAGGGGGACTCGTCGCGGCCAGCCGCTCGCTGGCGATCGAATACGCCTCGCGCGGTGTCCGCGTGAACGCCGTCTCGCTGGGCGTGATCAGGACACCCGCCCATGACCCGTCCTCCTACGACGGGTTGGGAGCCCTCCACCCGCTGGGGCGCGTCGGCGAGGTCGGCGACGTCGTCGACGCGATCCTGTACCTCGAGCGCGCGGCGTTCGTCACCGGCGAAACGCTGCACATCGACGGCGGCCAGGCAGCCGGCGGCTAGCAAGGGACGCTGGCCCGACCCCCCGGACACCGCGACGTCAGTCTCGATCGGCGCGCGCCGCGTGGCAACATGCGTCCGCCGTGATCGCGTTCAACGACAAGCTTCGCAGCAGGCTGGTGGCGAACCTCGGCGCGCATGGGCGGCGTCGAGAGCCACTGGACGGGCGACGGCATGCCGCGGTCGCGATTGTGCTCACAGACAGCGTTGCCGACCGCGATGACCACGAGCCGCTTGCGGTCGCCGAGATCGACATGTCATCCGTCCCGGGGGAACTTCGCGACGAGCGAGGACGGTCGCTCGACGGGCGGATGGTCGGGGTCGCTGGGGGAGCAGCGTTCTTTCTTTGCCGCCGGCCTTCACGGATGCGGCGGCACGCTGGCCAATGGGCGCTTCCGGGAGGCAGGATCGACGCCGGAGAGACCCCCCTCGCCGCCGCCCTACGCGAGCTCGAAGAGGAGCTCGGGCTGGCTCTGGGGCCTGAGGACGTCGTCGGCTGGCTCGATGACTATGTGACCCGCTCGGGCTTCGTCATCACGCCGGTGGTCCTCTGGTGCGATCGTGACCCGGTCTTGCGGGTAGATCCCGACGAGGTGCTCGCGGTCTATCGCATCGGGCTGCAGGCGTTGGCGGACTCCGAGCCGCGCACCGTCTCGATTCCCGAGAGCGACCGCCCGGTGCTGCAACTGCCGCTCGGCAACGACCTCATCCACGCACCGACGGGCGCGATCGTCTATCAGTTCCGCGAGGTCGCGCTGGACGGGAAGTCGGGTGCCCGGGTCAACCATTTCGAAGAGCCGGTATTCGCCTGGCGATGAGGGCGGCACGCGGGGCGACGTTCTCACCACAACGCGCGGCCAGTCGTTAAGCTCCGAGAGCGATGCCGGGGGCGCAGTGCAACGTCGCATCTGAAGACTGCGGCCTCCAATTGAAGGTATGGCGATGACGCTGAGGGTTGTCGGCGCCGGGCTCGGGCGAACAGGAACCAACTCGCTGAAGGTCGCGCTCGAGCGGCTGCTTGACGGCCGCTGCTACCACATGTTCGAGCTGCTCGAGCGGCCCGGCGACACCGAGGGCTGGGAACGTGCCGCAGCGGGCGAGCTCGTCAGATGGGACTGGCTTGCGCGGGACTACGTCGCGACGCTCGACTTCCCCGCGGCGATGTTCTGGCGAGCGCTCCTCGCCGACAGTCCCAATGCGGTCGTGCTGCTCTCGACGCGCGAATCGGCGCAGATCTGGTGGGACAGCTTCCGGCGCACGATCGTGCCGTCGCTGAGCGGCGAGGTGCCTGCAGACCGACCCGACTGGGCGCGGCGTCGTGCGATGAACCTCGAGGTGCTCGGCCATCTCACACCGCAGTGGCGTCGCGAGGCCGACGCAATCGCCGCATACGAACGGCACAACGAGGAGGTCCGTCGCACGGTGCCGGCCGATCGGCTGATCGACTGGCAACCGGGTGACGGCTGGGAGCCGATCTGCTCGGCCCTCGGGGTAGCCGTGCCCGAGGATCCGTTCCCTCACGAGAACGCCGCCGCCGACTTCCAAGCGCGAATCGGGGTCTCGGCGCCGGGCCCCGAGCGAACCGCTGACGCGCCGCTCTCGACACCGGGCCCCGATCCCAACCGCTGAGGCGCCGCTCTCAGCCTCACGTCGCCCGTAGCGCCTCGGCCGGGCTCAAGCGGGATGCCTTGAGCGCCGGATAGACGCCCGCGAGCACGCCGATCAGCAGGCCGGCGGCCGGAGCCGCGATCAGCGCATACGTCGGGACCAGCAGTGGCGCGTGCTTGGTCACGGCGTAGATCCAGGTTGCGCCGACACCCAGGATCAGCCCGGCAACACCGCCGAGAAGGGCGAGCAGGGCGGATTCGGTCACGAATTGCACCGCGATGTGGTGTCGGGCGGCGCCAAGGGCACGCCGCAGGCCGATCTCACCGCGCCGCTCGAGCACGCCGATGACCATGATGTTCGCGATGCCGATCGCTCCGACGAGCAGCGCGACGGCGCCAAGTCCGACGAGCAGGGTCGTGAACTGGCCCTTGGCGGCGGCGCGTGCCTCGAGCGCGTCCGCCGGCCGGCTGACCTGAACTCCGTCGGCGTTTTGCGGGTCGGCGGTCGGCGCGAGCAGGCTCGCGACCTGGTCGACGTCGTCCTGGCCGGCGCGGACGTAGATCTCGGACGGATTGGGCTTGGTCCGGAACAGACGCTCGGCGACCGGGAGCGAGATGAACGCCTGGCTGTCGAGCGTGGTGTCGAGGGTCGCGGAGCTCATGATCCCGATCACGGTGAACCACCTGTTGCCGAGGTAGACCAATTCGCCGTCACCGGCGCGCTCGATCTCGAGCACGCTTGCCGCCTGGGCGCCGAGCACCACCTCCGGGTAGCGGTTGGCGACGGCCCCAAGGAAATGGCCGGAGAGGATCCGCGTGCCCACCACGTGGGGCAGTGTGCCGCCGGCGGCGTCGACGCCGATCCCGCCCGTCTGGGCTGAGGGCATCAGCGGCGTCCGGTAGACGTTGGCGTCCGGCAGCTGGTAAACGGCGACCGCCGAGAGCACGTTCGGCGCGTGGCCGATCATCGGTACCGCCGTATCTGGCAGCACCTCGTTTGCACCTGTGAATGTCTGCCCGGGCGTAACTGTCAGCAGGTTGGTGCCGAGCGCATCGATCTCGGCGAGGAGATCGGCCTGTGAGGAGGCGGAGATGCCGACGACCGCGACCATCGCGCCGATGCCGATTGCGATCCCGAGCGCCGACAGGGATGCCCGCAGCCGCCGCGTTCCGATGCCCTGCAGCGCGGTTGCGAGCAGCTCGGTAAGCGGTAGCCGGGGCCTGTCGAGGCGATCGGCGGCGGGCGTCGGCGCGGCTGCGGTGCTCATCGGCGGTGATCGGCGACGATCCGACCGTCGCGCATCTCGATCCGCCGGTGAAAGCCGGCCGCGATCTGCTGATCGTGAGTGATCAGCACAAGCGTCGCGCCGCCGTCAGCAAGGTCGTAAAGGAGCTCGACGACCTCCGCGCCTGATCGGGAGTCGAGGTTGCCGGTCGGCTCATCGGCGAGGATCAGCGACGGTCGCTTCGCGACCGCGCGCGCGATCGCGACCCGCTGGCGCTCTCCCCCAGACAGCTGGGTTGGCTTGTGCTCGACGCGGTGACCGAGCCCGACGCGTTCGAGCGCGCTGCATGCGGTCCTGCGTCGCTCGCGCAGCGGCCGCCCGCTGTAGAGCATCCCGAGCGCGACGTTGTCGAGCGCGCTCAGGGTCTCCTGCAAGTGGAATTCCTGAAACACGAACCCGATCTCGCGCGCTCGGAGCCCGGCGAGGTCGATATCCGACGCACCGGCCACGTCGTGGCCGGTCACATGGATGCGGCCGCACGTCGGGCGCTCGAGCGTTCCGATCACGGTCAGCATCGTCGTCTTGCCCGACCCCGACGGCCCGACCACCGCCACGCGATCGCCCTCGCGAATCTCGATGCTGACCTGGCGCAGCGCGGCGACTCCGCCCGCGTACTGCTTCGTGACCTGGTCGAGGCTGACGGCGATGCTGCTCATCCCTGCGAGTCCGTCACCTGCAGGCCGGGATGGATGCCTGCACCGGAGATCTGCACGTAACCGGCGGCGAACATCCCGGTGCTGACGGGGATCAGCGCATGTGGCGCGGCCGCTGTCTGGACGGCGTAGCCGCCACCGGCCCTCGCAAGCAGGGCGGTGACGGGGACCGCGAGCACGTGCGAGGCTCGCGCCTGGGTGAAGTTGACGGTGACGGCCGCCTGATCGAGCCCTGCGGCTGGTCGCGCACGCAGCGTCACCGTTACCTGGATAGTCGTCGAGCTGTTGCCCGAGCCGCCCGCGTTGTTAGCACCTGCGCCCGGTGAGCCGGCGTTGTTGCTCGACGGCTGCGCGACCGGGCTGATCGACGAGATCCTTCCCGCCACGGTCTTACCGGAGGGCATCTCGATCGCGGCGCGCTCGCCCATCCTCGCCTCGCTCTGGTCGGTGGGATCGAGCTCGACTGTCGCGACAAGCCGCGTCGAGCTGGTCTGGAGGATTGCGGTCGCGGACCCGCCACCGGGATTGCCGCCGCCACCGTTGGCATTGACAGGGCTTGGGCTGGCTGCGTGCGGCGGGTTGCCGCCGCCACTGGTCGGCGAGCCGCCGTTGTCCGGGGGGCCTGAAGTTGGCTGCTGCGCACGCAGCCGTGCGACCTGAGCCTCGAGCCGCGCCGTCTCGGCTCTGAGCAGCTCGATCAGACCCGCCAGCTTGGTCTGCGACATGTGATCGCCCGGCCGGCGTTGGCCTGGCGCTCGCCTGGTCCGTGGGTCGGGACCCGTGGTCGTGTCGGTCCGCGGCGACGCCCCGGCGCGCTTCACCAGCGCGACGAACTCGGGCCGCGAGCCCCGACTGCGGAGGGATGCCTGTGAGCCGAGCTGGGCGCTGACCGATGAGACGATCTGGTCGCCGGGCAGAAACACGATCTGACCCAGCGTCAGCGTGCCTGTCCGCGTCTCACCGAGCGCGCCCTGGAGCAGATCGACTCCCGCCGTGGTCGCCTGCTGCCAGACGTCGTCCGCGACGATCCGATCCGGGTCGAAGCCGAGCGCGATCAGGTTGCGGTTGAGCTGCAGGAGATCCTGCCCAGTGCTGTCCGCCGGCGCCAGGTCACGGTAGGCCGGGGTGCTGCCGTTCATCAGGATGACCGGCTGGCTGCCGACCCGAAACAGCGCCTGGCCTGACTCGATAACTCGGCCAACAGGCGGCAGCCAGGTGATCGTCCCGCCGAGGCGGTTGTAGACGGTCTGCGGGTTGGCATACCCGAGCGTGCCCGGCTCGGCGTTGGTCTGGACGAGGTCGCGGCGCTGTACGGTCGCGGTGGTCGAGCTCGAGGCCGGAGCGTTCGCGCTCCTCGGTGGCGCCGACGAGGGGCCGCGGGCGATCTCGAGGGCGACCCCGGCGGCAATCACCAACGCCAGCGCCGCGCCGATGCGCCGGCGCGTGAGAGCCGTTCGGATGGCCCAGCTGCGTATGCGCACGATGAACGGCGGCCGGGTCCGCTACACGACGGTCATTGATGGCTGATCGCGGCCGCGACCATCGCGCTTGTGATCTGCCCGTGCGTGGCGCCGACGCACGCGTAGGCCGCCTTGGCGAACTGGGGCGCGTGCATATCGATCCCGGCCGCTCTGATCGCTTCGATGTTGAGGTCTCCCTGTGCGTTCGGGTCCGGGAAACCGGTCTCGCCGCGGGCGCGCAGGCAGCGGGCGAACGCCAGCAGCGCTTGCTTGCCCAACGGGCTGTGATGGTTCGAGCCTCCGTTCTGTACCGCCGGGAGGATGTCCCGGCAGGCGCGTTGTGCGGCCGTGAACTTCGGCGAGAGGCCGGCGCTGGCCGGGACGGCCTGCCTGATCCCAACCGAGCCCGGGGTCGTGACGACCTGCGGGTCGGGGAACGCCGGGACGCCGTGCTCGCGGATACAGCGGGCGTACGCGAACGCCGCTTGGGCCGGACTCCTGGCGGCCTGGCCCGCGGTGTGCGAGGGGCTCGAGCCACATCCTGCGAACAGCGGCCCCGCGGCGGCGGCCACTGCCACCAGTGCGATCGTGTTGCTCCGTGTCATCGGCCGACTTGTACAGCCCGCCAGGTGACAGCCCGGTGACCCGGCCTGTGACCCGGCTGTCACCTCGGTACGCGATCCTTTGGTCCGATGAGGGTCCTGGTCGTCGAAGACCACGCTCGGCTGGCCCAGGCGCTGGTCGAGGGTTTGCGCCGCGAGGGCATGGCCGTTGACGTCTCGCTGGACGGGGCGGCCGCGCTGTTGCGCGTCAGCGTGAACACGTACGACGTGGTCGTGCTCGATCGCGATCTGCCGGGCGTGCACGGCGATCAGGTCTGCCGCCGGCTGATCGATCAGCAGGGCGGGACACGTGTGCTGATGCTGACCGCCTCGGCGGCCTTGGGCGATCGCGTCGAGGGGCTCGAGCTCGGCGCCGACGACTATCTGTGCAAGCCGTTCGAGTTTCCGGAGCTGGTCGCTCGGGTGCGGGCGCTGGGTCGCCGCGCTCAGCAGCTGGTCCCACCCAAACTGACGCGCGGCGAGATCACGCTTGATTCGGCTCGCCGCACGGCGTTCCGTGCTGACCGGCGGTTGCTGCTGAGCCCGAAGGAGTTCGCCGTGCTCGAGTACCTGCTCGCCGCGGACGGCCGCGTTGTCTCGGCCGAGGAGCTGCTGGTGCGAGTCTGGGACGAGGCCGCTGACCCGTTCACCAGCACGGTAAAGACGACGATCGGCCGGTTGCGGGCCAAGCTCGGCGACCCGCCCGCGATCGAAACCGTGCGCGAAGCCGGCTACGTGATTTGATGGCTCGCAGCGCGCGCCTGCGCCTCACGCTTCTGTACTCGGGGATGTTCCTCGCCCTCGGGACGACGATCATCGTGGTCGTCTTTCTCGCCGGCTCGCACGGCACGGTGATCGGGTCCGCCAGTCAGAGCGCGGTTGCCGTCTCGCCCCACTCGAGTGGCCCCGCTGTCCATGAGGTCGTCTCTCAGCAGCACTCGGCCGACGTCAGCCAGCTGCTCGCCGCCTCCTGGGTGACACTCGTGCTGACCGCGATCGCGTCCGCGGTGCTCGGGTGGTTCCTCGCGGGGCGGGTCCTGCGGCCGCTGCGACAGATGACGGTCGCCGCCCGCACCATCTCAGCCGGCAACCTGCACGAGCGACTCGCGCTGACCGGACCGGACGACGAGTTCAAGCAGCTGGGCGACACGGTCGACGAGCTGTTGGCGCGGCTCGAGGCGTCGTTCGCCGCGCAGCGTCGGTTCGTGGCCAACGCCGCACACGAGCTGCGTACCCCGCTGACGGTCGAGCGTACGCTGATACAGGTGGCGCTGTCCGATCCGGACGCCGATGCCGGGCGGCTGCGCGCCACCTGCGAGGAGCTGCTCGCCTCGGGCCGTGGCCACGAGCAACTGCTCGACTCGCTGCTGACCCTGGCCAGCTCCGAGCACGGAGTCGAGTCCCGCGAGCTGCTCGACCTCGCCGAGCTCGCGAGCAGCGCGGCCGAGCTGGCAGCGCCCGCCGCTGAGCGGGAAAGGCTCGAGATCGTCACGCATCTGCGCCCGACGCAGGCGTCCGGTGACGCTGCGCTCTTGCAGCGGCTGCTCGCCAACCTGATCGACAACGCAGTCCGCTACAACCATCCGGACGGCTGGGTCGAGATCACCACCGTCGCCGACGGTGACCGCGCGCTGGTGAGCGTGGCCAACACCGGTCCGCCGGTCCCGGGCGACCAGGTCGAGCGATTGTTTGAGCCCTTCCAACGTCTCGGCGCCGAGCGCACGGCGTCCGACGGCCACCGCGGGCTCGGGCTCTCGATCGTGCGTGCGATCGCGAGCGCCCACGGCGGAACTGTGACCGCGCAACCCCGGGCCGAGGGCGGGCTGATCGTCACCGTTGGCCTGCCGGGGGCGTGAGCGAACCCGATCTCAGTCCGGCAGGCGGCGCGCGATGACTTGGGCAACGTCACCCCGCGCCAAGGCCGCCTTGCCGTCGCCGGAGATCGCGTACATCGCGCTGCGCCCGCCATCCGGGAGCTCGGAGGCGATTCCCGCCAGCACCTCGGCGGCGCGCTGTGGCATCGGCAGCCCGGACAGGTGCTCCAGGAGGGCGTCGGAGTTCGATGCCGGCGCGGTAGCCGAGCGCTCCCCGGTCTGGTCCTCGTCGCTGGAGTGATGAAACAGCGGCATTGCGCGGAAGCTATCTCAAGACGCGACGTATCCGATGGGCCACGACGTGCGAGAATCGCGTTTCAGGGCGCTCGGGGCGTGGACTAGACAAGGAGGTGCGCTAACGTGCTTGCGTCACCAGCTGGTGTTCGGGGATATGTCTTGAGGTTGGTCGCGATTGCCGGCGTGGTCGCGATGTTCGGGCTCGGTGGCGGCGCTGCGATCGCGCAGACGGGCGCCTCGGCCTCCCGCGCCGGCGCGATCGTCGGGATCGCCCGCCGGGCGATGGCGGCTGATCACCTCAAAGCAGTGATCGTGCGTGTGACGGTGGATGGCCGGCCGGTCGTGACGCGGGCGCTGGGCGAATCGGTGACCGGAGTGCCCGCGACGACGCGGATGCACTTCCGCAACGGGGCGGTTGCGTTCTCGTACGTGTCGACGCTGCTGATGCGTCTTGTCGACGAGCACCGGGTCAAGCTGGGGGACAAGATCTCGCGGTGGCTGCCGAAGCTCCCCGACGCGAAGCTCGTGACACTGAAGATGCTCGCGAACATGACCTCGGGCTATCCGGATTACGAGACCGACTCGAAGTTCCTGGACGCGTTCAACATGAACCCATTTCATCTGTTCACGTATCCCGAGCGGCTGGCGATCGCGTTCTCGCGCCACGTGCTGTTCAAGCCAGGGTCGAACTGGAGCTACGCGCACACCAACTACATGATCCTGGGGAAGATCCTCGGGATCATCGGTCACCGTCCGCTGTCGGTGCTGTTGCGCAAGCAGGTGCTGCGTCCGCTTGGGCTGCGCAACACGATCGCTTCGCAGAGCTCGGCGATTCCCAGCCCAGTGCTGCACTCGTTCAGCTCCGAGCGGCGCAAGGCGTTGGGGATCCCCGCCGGGAAGCCGTTCTACGAGGAATCGACCTACTGGAACTCGTCATGGGGGACGCCGGTCGGCGCGACCGAGACCACCAACATCTACGACATGACGACGACGGCCAATGGGATCGGCAGCGGCAAGCTGCTCTCGAAGGCGAGCTACCGAACCCAGACGGGCCCGCACCTGCTCGGGTTCGGGCGCACGGAGGACAACTGCAAGCCGTCCTGCTTCAAGCAGGTCAACGGCTACAACTACGGGCTCGGGATCGTCCGCTCCGGACACTGGCTGCTACAGAACCCGCTGCTCGGCGGCTACGGGGCGACCGAGGCATACCTCCCGTCCAAGAGGATCGCGATCGCGGTCGCCGTTACGTTCAAGCCCCAGGCGTTCGACGCGAACGGCGATTACGCGAACGGGAGCGACGCCATCTTCAGGGCGATCGGCAAGTACCTGGCCCCGCGCCAGCCGCCACCCACGAAGAAGTAGGCGCGGCGCCACGCTAGAGCACGGCGACGTATCCGCCCGCGTAGTCGGGGTGCTCAGCCTTGTAGGCGTCGCCGTGGCCGATGTCCTCGACGATCGGGATCTCGGCGGCGCACAGGGGGCAGCCGGCGGCGTCGAGCGCCTCGAAGTCGACCGTCGCGAGCGACTCGAGGCGGGGCACGCCGAGCTGCGCCGCGCTCACGCCACCGCGGTTGCAAATCGCGCTGACGCCGACGAGCTCTCCTCCGTGCGCGGCCACCAGGCCACAGACGGCGCTCACCGATCCTCCAGTCGTCAGGAGATCCTCCACCACGAGCACGCGCTTGCCGGCAATCTGCTCGACGAATCCGGCCCGCTCGAAGGCGAAGCCGCCCTCGTGCTTGTCGGCCCACACGGCAGCCACCCTGCGTGCATCCGCCTGGGCGGCGCATGCGAACGCGAGCACGACGCCGCCGGTAGCGGGGCTGGCGACCGTGTCGAACGAATCCTCGAACGGTCGCACGAGCTGGGCGCAGATCGCCGACACCAGCGCCACATCGGGAAACAGCGGGTCCATGTTGATGTAGCCCGACCCGTGCTTGCCGCTCTTGTAGACGAAGTGGCGGTCGAGCAGGATCGCGCCGACCCGCTCAAGTTCCGCGAGGACGTCGACATCGACCGCCATCACGCCACCGCCGCGATCTCTTCGACGATCGCCTCGAGGTTGTCTCGCGAATCCCCGATCGTGATCGGCCGACCGATCACGAGGCGGTCGGCGCCCGCCGTCAGCGCCGACAGCGGTGTGTCGACCCTCGCCTGATCTCCGATCTCCGAACCGCCGGGGCGGATGCCGGGAACGTTGAGCGCGAGGCCGTCAAAGCGACTCTCGGCGCGAATCGCCGCCAGCTCCTGGGACGAGCAGACGACGTCCGTGAATCCTGCCTCGAGCAGCGCCTCGACGTAGTACAGGACCTGCTCGACGGCTTCGCGGCCGTTGAATTCGCGCCTGACGACGTCGGGACTCTTGCTGGTGAGGATGGTCACGCCGCACGCCTTGGTACCCGCCTCGTGGCAGGCATCGGCGAACCGTTTGAGGCCATCGATCCGCTGGACGTCGGGGTGGTCCAACACCCCGCTCGACTGAACGCCCGCCATGCAGTTGAGCATCCACGGCCGGTGGGCGAGATGCTTGCCGGCGATGCCGACGACCTTCGACGGGATCTCGATGATCTTGGCGTCGTCGAACACGCGGAGCCCGCGGTCGCCCAGACGATCGACGATCCCGAGACCCGTCTCGGTGGCGAGCAGTCGGTCGACCTTGACGATCCGCAGATCGGGCATCCGATCGAGATGGCTGAAGAGCGTGCGCTCGTCGGCGACATCGGCGCTCCAGATGATTCGTTCAGCGGGTTCCACGTACACCATTGTCGCGTGGCGGGAGGCGGCACGCGGTTCCGCGCCCGCGGGCTGCGGCTGCGCGACTGATCAACGCGCGCGCCAACCAGCCGCGGTGTTAAGGCCACCCCGGGCGGAGCCGCGGTGTTCAGAGTCAACCCCGGACGGATCGGGGTTCAGATTGGAAATGACGCCTTCGAGGTTGACTACCGGGGTTGCCGATCGATTGCGGCCTGGCTTGGCGATCGCCGTCGCCGTGCTCGGCGCTGCGCTGCTCGCGGGATGTGGCAGTGGCGGCACGCCTGTCTACCAGGTGCTGCAGAACTCGATCAAACAGACGATCACCAACGACGACCGCCGCCCGGTCAGTTCGGTCTCGTGCTCGCCGCCGCTCCAGGACGTCTCCTACCAGCAGGGGATCGTCAACGTGACCTGTCTCGTCCGGTTCAAGGATGGAACCTTCTACAGCACGCAGGCGTCGATCGAAGCGCGGAGCTACCAGGTCAGCGGCTGGCATTTCGAGTTCGACGAGCCGGGCCCGCTCGACATCACGACCGCGCCGCTGCCGCGACCCGGCGTCTCGATCCCGGCGACGAGCGCCGACTCGCTGTTCTACACGCGCAACCTGCGGCCGGCCGTGAACGCGCTGGCCGCTAGGTTCAAGCATCAGCTGATCCTGTCGCTGGCGCTTTATCCGGGCGCGCTCGAGGCCGTCGTCGGCGCCAACGGCCAGGCGCAGCTGGCCACCGCCCACGCCACGGGAAGACTCACGGTCGGTCCGCCGACGACCTTCGACGGCGAGCGCAACGGGATCACGGTGTCACAGCTGAAGCCGGCGGTCCCACAGCATCTGGCGCGGCTGATCTCGACCCGCGGCGGTGTGCCAACGAGCATGCTCGACCACTTCCTGCTGAGCTTCCACGGCGGCTACGCGTTCTGGGACATCTACACCAAGAACGGCGTCGCCGAGTACACCTCGCACCTGCTGGGAGACTCGCTCAAGCAGATCACCGGACGCCGGCGGTCGCTCAACTGAGAACGTCACCGGCATCGTCGCGAGGGCCGGAGCCGATTCACTCAACGGATTGGCAACTTGGGCGGGGGCAGCCCTTCTGAGACAATCCAGAGTGCAATAGCGGCGCACAATAGGGGGTCAGTAGTAGATGCCGGCCAGCGGTGGAGACGGCGTGACGCGGTGACGACCGAAGCGCACCACGACCTGATCGCCTACTGCGAGTGTGGAACCCAGGTGGCGGCGGGGTCGGAGCGCGAGCTCGTGGAGGCGGTGCAGCGCCACCTCGCCGAGGTCCACGGCGGGGAAGTCAGCCGCGAGGTCGTGCAGCCAGGCAGCGAGATCATCGATGCCCTACGCCGTGGAGAGCGGCCGTTGCCGCCAACGCCGCAGCGGCCGGAGGTCGATCGATCGCTGAGCGAGCCCGAGCTGATCGGTCGCGAAGCCGAGCTGCGGGAGCTCGGGAGGCTGCTCGATCAGGCCCGGGCCGGCCGGGGCACGCTCGCCGTGATCGGGGCAGAATCCGGCGGCGGCAAGACGACGCTGCTCGACGCCTTCGCCGCCGGCGCCGAGGCCGAGGGCGTGTGGTTGCTGTGGGGCCAGGGTCGCCACCTGAGCGCGGAGAGCCCGTACCAGGTGCTCGACGGGGTGATCACCGAGCTCGCGCGACGGAGCGCCGGCGACGCCGAGTTCAGGGCGAGGATGCAACGCCAACTCGCCGAGGATGCGGCCGAGCTGACGGCCGCGATGCCACAGCTCGCCGGCCTCTTCGGCCGGGCAAGGACCGAGCTGCCGGGCAGCACAACGGGCCATCGCCAGCGGACCGTGCAGGTCCTACAGAGCCTCCTTGCGATGCTCGGGACGCGCGAGCGTCCCGCGGTCGTGGTGCTTGACGATTGCCAGTGGGCCGACGAGTCGACGCTCGAGCTGCTGCGCGAGTGGCAGCACAGCCGCAGCGAGCAGCCGCGATATGTGCTTGTCCTAACGGCCTTCCGGACCGACGGCGCGGGGGAGAGCGATCCGCTATTCGAGGCGCCCGTTCATCAGATCAGGCTGGAGCGCCTGCACGCCGGCCAGATCGAGCAACTCGTGGCGTCGATGGCAGGGCCGGTGCCACCGGAGGCGGCCGACCTGGTCGCCCAGCTGTGTGCCGGCAATCCGTTTCTCGCGACGGAGGCTGTCAGGGCCTTCGTCGAACGCGACCTGCTCGTCGCCGACGCCGCTGCGTGGCGGCTCCAGAGCGATCGGCTCGCGGAAGCTCAGTCCTCGGACCGCGCTGCGGCCGTGGTTGGCGAGCGGATCGAACAGCTGCCCGTGTCGGTGCTCGAGATCCTGTCCGCCGCGGCGGTTCTCGGCAAGCAGTTCAGCGCCTCCGATGTCGCCGATCTCGCCGACCGGCCGGTTACCGAGGTGCTTGCGGCCCTTACCGAGGCTCGCCGGCGTCACATCGTGTGGCTCGAGTTCGACGGCGGTCAGTGGGCGTTCCTGCACGATCAGCTGCGAGACACGCTTCACGCGCGGCTGAGCGACGAGACCCAGCACACGCTTCACGCGAGGGTCGCCGAGCAGATCGAGTCGGACCGGCCGGCTGCCGTGTTCGAGCTCGCGTATCACTACGATGCCGCCGGCGAGCACCGGCGAGCACTCCCGCACGCGCTCGCCGCGGCACGCGAGGCCCAGCAGCGCTACGCGCTCGAGGTCGCGCAGCACCACTATGCGATCGCGCTCGCGGCTGTCGCCGAGGGCGATCATCGGCTTCGGCTCGAGATCGTCGCCGGTCTTGGCGAGGTGGAGTTGCTCCGCGGCCGCTATGACGAGGCCCAGGAGCATTTCGGCGCCGCTCTCGGGATGACCGAAGACTCCTTCACCCGCGCGCAGATCGAGGGCAAGCTGGCGGAGCTGGCGTTCAAGCGGGGCGACGTCGGCCCGGCGAGCAAGCAGATCGAGCAGGCGCTGCGATCGCTCGGTGAACCCGTACCTCGCACGCGCGCCGGATTCGTCGCGAGGCTGGTTTGCGAGGTGATCGTGCAGTTCGCCCACTCGGTGCTGCCGTCGCGCTTCCTCGCACGGCGCTCGCCAGACGACAGCGCTCGCGACCTGCTTGCCGCGCGCCTGCTATCCGAGCTGGCACACGCATACTGGTTCACCCACGGCCGGGTCCCGTGCGGCTGGGCCCATCTACGCGAGATGAACCTCGCCGAGCGCTACCCGCCGACGGTCGAGCTCGCGCAGGCATACTCCGAGCACGCGCCGGTCACGACGATGGTTCCGTGGTTCAGCCGCGGTCTTGCGTATGCCCAGCGCTCGCTCGAGATTCGCCGCGAGCTCGGCGACCGATGGGGCGAGGCACAGTCGCAGCACTATTACGCGGTGGTCCTCTACGGAGCCGGGCGAGTACGCGAGGCGCTCGAGCTGCTCGAGGAGGCGATCAAGATCCTCGAGCGCGGCGACAAGTGGGAGGTCAGCAACACCAAATGGCACATCGCTGCCTGCCAGTACCGGCTCGGGCAGATGGCTGAAGCCGCCGCGACGGCGCAGGAGGTCTACGACGATGCGGTCCAGATCGGCGATGTCCAGGCGGCGGGCATCGGCCTCGGCTACTGGGCCAAGGCCACCAGTGGCAGGGTGCCGCCCGAGAACCTGCAGACGGCGCTCGCAGCCGAGAGCGTCGATGTCCACACGACTGCCGAGGTGCTCCAGGCGCAGACGCTCGCTCAGCTGGCGGCGGGCGATCCGCGCGGGGCAGTGGCGGCAATCGAGCAGGCCGACAAGCTGGTCCGGCAGTCCGGGCTTCGGCAGGAGTACATCGCGCCGGTTCCGGCCTGGCTCGCGACGGCCCTGCGGACGGTGTTGATGTCAGACCCTGAGCTGAGCAAGGAGCACCGTGGGCAGATCGAGCGCAGCGCTCGACGCGCCGCCCGACGCGCGGCCCGGATCGCTCGCAGCTACCCCAACAGCGCCCCCCACGCGCTCCGAGAGCAGGGTCTGCTGGCCGCCTACGCCGGCAATCACCGGCGCGCGCGGAAGTTCCTGGACAGGAGCCTTCAGGCAGCCGAGCGGCTCGACGCCGCCGCCGAGTACGCGGAGACGCTCGCTGCCCGTGGCGCGGTCGCGGAGGCGCTCGGCTGGGCCGGATGCGACGGTCAGATGGCCGAGGGAAGCCGAATGATCGACGCGATCCTCCCCGATGACCCCAGAGCTGACCGGTTCGCGATCGTGCGCAACGCGCTCACCTCTGCGACGGCGCCGACTCGGTCGGCCGCGGGCTGAGCGCGGCCCGCGCGCTGAGCGCCCCGCCCTGAGCCAACCGGCTGGCGCCGGCTCAGGAAACCATCGGCAAGCGGATCAAGAACTCCGTGCCGTCGCCCTCGCGGGACTCGAACGTGATCTCGCCCTTGTGCTCGGCGGTCACGATCTCGTGCGAGATCGACAGTCCCAGCCCGGTCCCGTCGCCCGGTGCCTTGCTGGTGAAGAACGGCTCGAAGACCTTCTCGCGGACCTCTTCCGGAATGCCGGGACCGTTGTCGGCGACTCGGATCACGATCGCTCCACGCTCGCGCGTCGTCCTTACCGTGATGACCGGCTCGTAGCCGCCGTCCTCGCTTCGCTCGCGCGTCTGGACTGCCTGCAACGCGTTCCCGATCACATTCAGAAGCACGCGGCCGATGTCCTCGCGGATCATCTCGATCACGACCTCCTCGTCGCAGAGCTCGACCCGCAGCTCGCAGGCGAAGCTCGAGTCGCCGGCGCGGGCCCCGCGCCACGCGAGATCTGCGGTCTCTCTCACCAGCGCGTTGACGTCGGCTCGCGTGCGTACCCCGGGCGCCGAGCGACTGAGCAGGAGCGTGCTCACGATCACACGGTCGGCGCGATCGGCGTGCTCGACGATCCGTTGCGCCGTCCTGGCGACGTCGTCGACGATCGCGTTGATTTCGGCCAGCTGTTGCGCGCTGACCCGCTTGGCCTCGGCGCAGGCGCTCATCGTCACGCGAAGCTCGTCGACGAGGTCGACGTTGATATCCGCGAAGTTGCTGATGAAGTTGAGCGGGTTCTTGATCTCGTGGGCGATGCCGGCCGCCAGCCCGCCGAGCGAGGCGAGCTTCTCCTGCGCGACGAGTTGGCGCTGGAGCTGGCGGCGTGGAGTGAGGTCGCGCACAATCGCGGTGAACACTCGGCCGTCGGTCGATTCGACTGCGCTCAGGTTGATTTCAGTCGGGAACAGATCGCCACCCTCGCGCCGGCCCTCCACCTCCTCTCCGACCATCAGCACCGTGGCTTCGCCGGGGATCAGCGCGACCTCACGCTCGACCTTCTCGACGAGCTCGGCCGGCAGCAGCTGCCTGACATCCGAGCCGACGAACCGAGCCTCACCCGTGGAGAACAGCGACAACGCGGCCGCGTTCATCGACAGGATCCGAAACTCCTCGCCCCAGGTGATCATCGGGTCCGCCGCCGAGGCGAGGATCGCCTGGGCCCGCGCCTCCCTGGCGTCCTCCTCGAGCGCATGCTGAAGCCGCTCGGCGTCGAGCAGATTGCCGAGCATCACGCCGACGCCCTTGGCGGTGCCGCGCAGAAGCGACAGCGCGCTCGCGTCGATCGCGCGGTCGAAGTTGATCGCCAGCAGGCCCGTGGGGCCACGCCTGCGGCGCAGCGGAACATAGCCGGTGAATTGCGCGCCTTCGGCGCCCGGTCGGGCCTCGAGCCTCAAGCTGAGCTCGCCGGTGTCGATCGCCTGCCGGGCGGCCGGGGTCGAGAGCGTGTCCTCGATCGTCGTGAGTTCGCCGATCTGGGCAGCCTGACGGTAGGAGCCGTCGAGGCAGACGTACAGCTGTCCGGATGATGCTCCCGCGCGGAAGCACAGATGTCGCAGTGCCGCGGAGGCGAACTCGTCAACGCCGCTGCTGCGGTTCATCAGCCCGACGAGCTCGGTCAGAAGCGCGCCGATGGCGCGCGACAGCTCGAATGCGTCGATCAGGAAGTTGTAGGCCCCGGCGGTCTCGCCGATCTCGTCGTCGGAGTCGATCTCGACGCTCATCCGCGCGGTCCCGTAGTCGGCCCAGTTGCCCGAGCTCATCGCGTCTCTGATCCGGCCCTCGGTCGCGCGCATCCGCCTCGTCAGCAGCCGCAGGCGCTTGCCCACCAGCGAGCGCGACAACCAGAAGTTGAATCCGCCGACCAGCAGCCCGGCGCCGACGCAGGCGGCGAAGAACCTGGCCGTCAGAGCTTGGCTCGAGGACACTCCAAGCAGCAGTACGAAGAACGGGAACACGAGCCCCATCACGAGGCCGAAACCGACCATTGCGAACGCGAGCTCGACGAACACTCGTCTGGACGTGCCCTGTGGCCGTCCCGGCGTGCTCTGCGGCAGAGAAACGCTCATCAGCGACTCAGCGTCCTGCCCTCGTTCAAACGCCCAGTTCCACTGCCGCCAGTATCACGCGCCGGCCCGGCCGCCTAAGGGGCGGTGTCGGGCGCCCGACAGACGCCAGCTCCGCCGCTGATTCGGCCGCTCGATGGTCGCGAGGCAGTGCTAGGGCCCGAGCAGCGCACGGGCCCGCGCGCGGAGGTTCATCGGCAGCAGCGACGAGCACGCCCTGAGCACGTGCCTTCGCTGCACCGGTCCCAGCGTCAGCAACAGGAACACGATCTCGCGGCGGGTGGCGCCCGCTGGGAGCGCGAGCCCGTGCGAGCGCAGGCAGCCGACGATCGCCGCCAACCGGCCGCGTCGCGCGGTTGGCTCGCCGCCGAGCGTCGGCAGTGCGACAGTGGGCGTGCCCGTCAGCGTCGTCTTCGGATGTACGGGCAGCAGCACCGGCGGTCGGGGGCGCTGCCTGAAGTCGAAGTCGTCGATCAGGTTGCCGAGGATCGGCTCGTCCTCGCGCACGTCGATCCGGGGATCGGGCCGACCGTCGGTCTTCGGGTCAATCCGGGCCCCGCCGAGGAAGTCGTCCTCGATGAACTTGTTGTAGGCGTCGAAGCTGAGCGTCGAGTGGTCGATGTACCCGCGCTTGGCGTATGGACTGATGACGAGTGCCGGGACCCGCAGCCCGTAGCCGTTCTGGTCGACGTGGGGCGGGACGACGTGGTCGTAGAAGCCGCCCCAGTCGTCCCACGAGAGGAAGATCGCGGTCGAGCTCCAGTCTGGGCTGCGCATCGCGGCGTTGATCAGGCTGGTCACGTAGCTCTGTCCCCAACTGACCGGCGCCGGCGGGTGCTCGCTGACCGCTTCAGACGGGACCACCCACGAAACCGCGGGCAGCGTGCCGCTCCTGGCGGCGGCATAGAAGTGGTCAACTGACTGGATGTTGCCGAGCTGGTGGTCATCCTTGACCGTGTCGAACCAGGGCAGCGGATTCCAGATGCCGGGCGTGTTCGAGCGTTGCGCGACCGGCGGGCAGGTCTCGGCCGCGGGGTTCTCGCAGTCGGGCTCGTTGCCGGTGACGACGAAGTAGCGCCAGCCGACGTGGAACTTGTTCAGCAGGTAGGTCAGGTCCGTCCACGCGAAGATCGGCTGGCCACCGCCGAACGCCTTCGCCGCGCCCGCGGCTCCGCCGTGGTAGGTCGGAGCGTCGGGCGGACGCTCGAGCGGGTCGGTCTGGAGCGCGTTGGTGCAGCTCGACGGATCGTTGTGCTGTGTGCAGTAGGCAGACCATCCGGAAACGAGGTACAGGTGCGCGGGGAGGCTCCAGGAGGCGTTTGACTCGAACATGTGGTCCTGGAGGACGAAGTCCTTCGCGTAGCGCCAGTAGTTCGGGATGTCACTCGCCGTGTGGTAGCCCATCACGTCGGGGCTCGAGGAGTTCGTGCAGGCCGGATCGGTAGGGATCAGGCAGCCGCGGCGGCCGGCCTCCGCCTGCCGGATGAAGCCATCCATCCTGCCGCCGCCGATGTCGGCCGCGGCGTTCGAGGTGGCGTGGGGTCCGCCCCCGTTCACATCCGCGTGATCGACGTACGGGGCGACGCAGGTGGCGGTGCTGGGGTCGGGCACGCACACGTCGGGCTTGCCGTGCCTCATCGGGATGCCGTCGGCGCCGGGAAACGTGCCGAAGTACGAATCGAACGAGCGGTTCTCCTGCTGGATGATGATCACGTGCTTGATCTTGTGGATGCCGTGGGCGACGACGTAGCTGCCCGTCGGTCCACCGGAGACCCGCTCGACGTGCGAGCTGCTCCCACACCCGCTTGCCGGCAAGCCGCCGGCCACGAGCACGATCAGGACCGCGAGCAGCCGTTCGCGAGCCCGCCTCGCGCCGCACGGCGCCGGCATGACCGGAGCGTGTCCCCGAACCCGAGGTCGGTTCGTCCTAGCCCTGAAAGCAATCACTCGGGCGCCTGGAGGTGGCCAATGTCGGATGTCTCAGTCAAGCGAATGGATGAATTCGACTCCCCGAACGGCGGCGGTTTCTGCCGTGTACGAGCGGGCCTGGGGGTGACGTCGTTCGGGATCCAGGTCGAGAACTTTCCGCCGCACTTCGAGCAGTTCCCCGAGCACGATCACGTTGGGGACGGACAGGAGGAGGTATATACCGTCTTGTCCGGCGCCGCGACACTCCACGCCGGTGGCGAGAGCTTCCGCCTGGAACCGGGCGTGTTCGCGCGTGTCGGCCCCGGTGTCCGGCGCAAGATCACGACCGGCGATCAGCCCGTCCGTGTGCTCGCGGTCGGGGCGACACCGGGCGCTGCTTACGCTGCGCCGGCGTTCACCGAGGAGGGCGCAGCGCTCCCCGGTTGAGGCCGGGGGTCGGGCTGGTCTCTCAGTCCGGCGGGGGCCCGGGGCTTCCCGGGCCCCACTCAGGGGCGCACCCGGCCGCACCGTTCGGGATCCTGACCGCTGAGTTCTTGTCATGGCGGCGGTCTTACCCCACGACGGTCACAAACAGTAGGAGGAAGAGATGAGCACAACCACAAGCAGGATCGACACGATCGGCCTGGTCGTGGTCCCGTCGGCCGACCAGGATCGGTCGATCGCGTTCTACGTCGACGCGCTCGGGTTCGAGAAGCGCACCGACGTCCCGTTCGGCAACGACTACCGCTGGGTCGAGGTGTACCCGCCGAACGGCAACACGGGGATCGCCCTCGCGCCCCCGCGTCCGGGCGATGCGGTGGGCGTCCAGACCGGCATCACCCTGAACACCGACGACGTCGATGCCACCCACGCGCACCTGAAGTCGCTCGACGTCGACGTCGACGCCGAGGTCGCGCGGATGGGAGGGCCGGTCCCGCCGATGTTCTGGTTCCGGGACCCCGACGGAAACACCCTGCTGGTCGTCCAGCCGAGCTGACGCCCAGAGGCTCTTAGTACGGCGGCTCCCCTCCCGGCTCGCCCGGCGACGGGAGCCGCCGTGCGGTGACCGGAGGCCGGCGGCGCCATTGGCGGCGCCATTGATCGCCGCCGGACGTGGCTGCAGGCGCGCCCGCGCTTGCAAGCGCGCGTCGCAGGTTGCGCCCCCTGGGCGGCCGCGGGCAGTATTCGTCGGGATGACGCCCTTGCTCGGCTCGAGCACGATCGTGATGGCCACGGCAGCCGTTTCGGTGGTGCTGAGCCTGACCGGCCGTGTCGTGCTGTCGCGGATCCTGTTCGTGCTCGCGGTGCTCGCGTGGGCCGCGTTCGTCGTGCTGGTCGGGCGCCGCCTGGTGCGCGACCGCGTTGCCGTCCGCGAGGAGGCGCGGAGCCCCGCTGCACTCGCGGCGGTCGCCGCGACGGCGACGCTCGGCGCGAGGGTCGAGCTCGGAGGGGGCCGCGATCTGGCGATCGTGCTGCTCGTTCTCGCCATCGGGGGGTGGTCGGCGATCTTCGCTCTGGCGCGACCTGCAGCGCAGATCCCGAGCAACGGCAGCTCGTTTCTGCTGACGGTCTCGCTCGAATTGGTCGCGATCCTCGCGGCGCTGCTCGCTCACGCTGTCTGGCTGACGGCCGTCGCGCTGGTACTCGCGGCCGCCGGACTGGGCTGGTACCCGATCGTGCTGAGGAAGTTCGACATCGGCGAGCTGACCCGCGGGAAGGGCGATCAGTGGGTCGCGGGGGGTGCGCTCGCGATCACGTCGCTGGCCGCCGCGGAGGTCAGCATCGCCGCCGACCGCGGCTCGCTCCGCGGCCTTGTGCCCGCGCTCCACGCCGTCGCGATCGCGATCTGGGCGATGAGCATCGCGTGGTGGTTGGTTCTCGTCATCAGCGAGATCACCGCCCCGCGCCTGCACTACGACAAGCGGCGCTGGTCGACCGTGTTCCCGATCGCCGTCTACGCGGCCAGCAGTCTCGCCGTCGCGCGGATCGGAGTGCCGCATCAGATCGCGAGCATCGCTCGCGCGTGGACCTGGGTCGGCTTCGCCGTTTGGATGATTGTCGGCGTGGGCGCGATCCGCGAGGCGGCGCGATCGCGAGCGCGGTCGAACGCCTAGCGATCCGTACGCCGATCTCGGGGCGCCGCGGGAGACGGCATAACCTCGCAAACCCGGCGCCAGGGGCGTGGCTTGCGAGTTTGAATCCGCCTACCAGACCCGAACCGCCATCCTCGCCCGGCGAGGTCCAAGTTTGCGAGGTTACTCACGCCCCGCCGCGGCGCCGAGCCCCGCCGCGCCCCGCACCCCGCCACGGCCCGCCGGCGCCGTCCCGACCATCCCGCGTCCGCTCCCGGCACCAGCCCAGCCGCACCTCAGAGCCCCGCGACGGCCGCCCCACACCCGACGTGCAAGACTCGGTCAATGAGTCGTCGCGCATGGTGGGCATTCGCATTTATGTCGATCGTGTGGGGGGTTGGATACCTGTTCGTCAAGATCGCCGACGACGGCGGGATGACGCCGCTGCTACTGGCATGGGGCCGGGTGACGCTGGCGGCGGTGGTGCTGCTCGCGCTCGCGTGGAGGGCCGGGACGCTCCGAACGCTTCGCGGCCGGTGGTGGTGGTTGGCGGCGTATGCGGTCGCGGAGATATCGATTCCGTTCCCGATGATCGCGGCCGGGGAGGAACGAGTCGCGTCCTCGGTGGCGGCGATCACGATCGCGGCGGTGCCGCTGATCGGAGCGGTGCTGGCGCTACGGCTGGACCATTCGGAGCGGCCGACACCGGCACGGGCGGTCGGGCTGGTGATCGGGTTCGCGGGCGTGATCGCGCTCGTCGGGGTCGACATCGCCGGGAGCCCGGGCGAGCTGCTCGGGACGGCGGCGATCCTGGTCGCGGCGGTCGGGTACGCGATCGGGCCGATGGTCGTCAAGCACGGGATGGTGGGGCTCGACCCGCGGGCGACGATGGGCGCGAGCCTCGGACTGGCGGCCGTGATCCTGGCGCCGCTGGCGGCGCTCGATCTGCCGCGGCGCGTGCCGAGCGGGGGAGCGATCGCGGCGATGACCGCGCTCGCGCTGTTGTGCACCGCAGCCGCGTTCGTGGTCTTCTCGATCCTGATCCACGAGTCCGGCACCAGCCGCGCGACGGTGGTCACCTACGTCAACCCGGTCGTGGCACTCGCGTGCGGTGTGGTGCTGCTTGGCGAGCAGCCCGGGTCCGGCGCGGTGGTCGGGCTGCTGCTGATCCTCGCCGGCTCGTGGCTGTCGACGGGGGGGCGGCTGCCGCCGTCCCCACGTGCCCTGATCGAACAGCGGGGCCGCGCCGGCAGCCGATCTGAAAGCGCCGAGACCTCGACGCCCTGAAGCCGTCAAAGCCGAGGCCGCGCGGCGGCGCATGCAGCCGCCCAACGATGCTCGGCGGACGCGCCCCGGCCTGCAAGCTCGCGCATCAGCGCGCGAGATCCGCTGCAATAACCGCTAGGATGGCTGCGCCGCGGCAGCGCGGCGAGGACAGAGCAGTAGTTGCATTTGCAGCAGTGCCGGGCCAGGCGCGAGGGGAGCGCGGCAGCCCGGGGCCGGGTCCCAGTCCAACGCGAGAGGCCAGATGACATCGATATCGCCCGCTCCCCCTGCACCGCAGGTGCAGGCGGCCGCTGAGTCAGTGGAGCCCCAGGCTGTGCAGTCACAGCCGGTGACGACGTCCACCGCGTTTGGTCCCAGCGAGCAGAGCGTGCGACCAGTGTCGATGCCGCTGGTCGACCGGCTGGCGAGCGGCGTCGTGACGGCGCTGCCGCCGATCATGCTCGCGGTCGGAATGTACTTCGGTTGGACCGGGAACATGCTCGTCTGGCAGGACCTCGTGATCCTCGCGATCTGCTATGTCGTGATCGGGAGCGGAGTCACCGTTGGCTTTCACCGCCTGTTCACCCACCGCAGCTTCCAGTGCCACCGCTGGCTGCGATTCGTGTTCGCCGCGCTCGGGTCCGCGGCGGCCGAGGGTCCCGTGATCGACTGGGTCGCGACACACCGCAAGCACCATCAGTTCTCCGACATCGAGGGCGATCCCCACAGCCCGCATGTCGGCCACGGGACTGGCTGGCGCGGCGCGCTGTCGGGCCTCGCGCACGCCCACATTGGCTGGGTGTTCAGCGACATGGAGGTGGCCGACGAGAAGCGCTACGCCAAGGACCTGCTCGCCGACCCGCTGATCCGATTCGTCGACCGCACGTTCGTGCTGTGGGTCGTCGCGGGGCTGGGCGCCGCCTTCGGCCTCGGCGTGGCCCTGACAGGCACGGTCAGGGGTGGCCTGTGCGCGCTGCTGTGGGGCGGAGCCGCACGGATCTTCCTCGTGCATCACGCGACCTTCAGCATCAACTCCCTGTGCCACTTCTTCGGCAAGCGCGAATGGGACACCAAGGACGAGTCGCGCAACCTCGCGTGGCTGGCGATCCCGACCTGGGGCGAGGCATGGCACAACAACCATCACGCATTCCCGACCTCGTATCGCCACGGCCTGCGCCGCTGGCAGATCGATCCGTCGGCGGCGATGATCCGCATGTTGGAGATGGTCGGGCTGGCGTGGAACGTGGTTCGAGTCGATCCGGCGCGACTGGCGCGCACGGCGCCGGCGCAGGCCTAGTTTGCTGAGCCGCACCGAACCGCTGCGGCGGCAGCTGGGCACGGCGTTCCCGCAGCGCCCGTTCGCGGTCGAGTTCTGGGACGGGAGCTCGGTCCCGGCGACCGAGCCCGACGCGCCGACGTTCAGGATCCGCTCTCCTCAGGCGCTCGCACATGTGCTCCGCGCCCCGGGTGAACTGGGCCTCGGGCGTGCCTACGCCGCCGGCCAGATCGAGGTCGACGACCTCGAGGGAGCGCTGCAGATCGTCGACACGTTCGAGCCACCACCGCTGTCGATCAGCCAGCAGGCGGGGCTGGGGGTCGCGCTGGTCAGGGCGTGCGGGCTGGTGCGGCCGCCGCGCGTCCCCGCGACCGAGCTGCGGCTCCGCGGCGAGCGCCACACGCTGGCTCGCGACCGCCGCGCCGTCCGTCACCACTACGACGCCGGCAACGAGTTCTTCGCGCTGTTCCTCGATGAGTCGATGACCTACAGCTGCGCGCTGTTCTCGCGCGGCGCGACGACGCTGGAGCAGGCCCAGGAGGCGAAGCTCGACCTCGTCTGCTCGAAGCTCGCGCTGAAGCCCGGCGAGCGCGTGCTCGATCTCGGCTGCGGGTGGGGCAGCTTTGCGATTCACGCCGCCAGCCGTTACGACGTCAACGTCCTCGCGGTGACGCTGTCCGAGCGGCAGGTGGAGCTCGCGCGCCGGCGTGCCGCTGAGGCCGGTGTCGGGGACAAGGTCGAGTTCCGGATCGCCGACTACCGCGAACTGAACGAGCCACGGTTCGACGCGATCTCGAGCATCGGCATGGTCGAGCATGTGGGCGAGGAGCGAATCGACCTGTACGCCGCGCGGCTCGCCAGCCTGCTGAAGCCCGGCGGGCGGCTGCTGAACCACGGGATCGCGAAGCTCAAGGACTTCGACACCCCCGACGAGGGCGCGTTCTCGGAGCGGTTCGTATTCCCCGACGGCGTGCCGCTGCCGCTGTCGCGGATCGAGCTCGCGCTCGAGCGGACCGGGCTCGTGACGCGCCACGTCGAGGGCCTTCCGCAGGACTACGCCGAGACTCTCCGTCACTGGATCGAGCGATTCGACGCGCGCTACGACGACGCGGTGCGGATCGCGGGGATCGAGCGCACGCGGGTATGGCGTCTGTACCTGCGCGCCGCCCGGCTGGGCTTCATCACCGGCTGGGCGTCGGTCTACCAGGTGCTTGCCGACCGTCCGAAGGAGTGACCCGAGCGTGTCTGCGCAGAGCGAACGAGCCGAACAGTTCCTCGCACTACACAGGCCCGGGCAGCCGCTGCTGCTCGCCAACGCCTGGGACATTGGCTCGGCCAAGATCCTGACATCGCTGCACTTCCATGCGCTCGCGACCACCAGCAGCGGCCATGCGGCGAGCCTCGGCCGTCTCGACGGCGCCGTCACGCGCGAGGAGGCGCTCGAGCACGCCGCGGCAATCTCCGCGGCGACGGAGCTGCCGGTCTCGGCTGACCTCGAGAACGGGTTCGCCGACGACCCCGGCGACGTCGCCGAGACCGTCGCGCTCGCCTGCGAGACGGGCCTCGCCGGCTGCTCGATCGAGGACTACAGCGGCGAGCGCGAGAATCCGATCTACGACTTCGACCACGCCGTGGCGCGCGTCAGCGCTGCCGCGCGCAGCGCGCACGAGGGACCGGTCCGGCTGGTGCTGACCGCCCGCGCCGAGAACCACATCCGAGGCCGCACCGACCTGCAGGACACGATCGCCCGCCTGCAGGCCTACCAGGAGGCGGGTGCGGACGTGCTGTTCGCGCCGGGACTGAGCGACCTCGAGCAGATCCGTCAGGTCGTCGATGCGGTGCAGCGACCGGTCAACGTGCTCGCGCTCGGGAGCGCGCCGTCGGTGTCTGAGCTCGCCGCCGTCGGCGTAGCACGCGTGTCCGTCGGCGGCGCCTTTGCGTTCGCCGCGCTCAGCGCGCTCGTGGAGGCCGCAGAGGAGCTCCGCGACCAGGGCACATACGGCTACCTCGCCCGGACCGCCGCGGGCGTCAAGGCCGCCCGGGCGTCGTTCGCGGACTGAGCCGGCGCCTGACGCTGGTCGCGGCCCCGGTCAGCTCTTGTAGAGGCGCTCGAGCAGGCTCAGCATCGCCGGCGAGGTCTGATCGAAACCGGGGCAACAGGTCGGCCCGTTGACGGCGCTGATGCCGATCTCCAGATGGGGTCCGGTCGAGAGCCCGACGATTCCGCAGCCGACGGCGGCGATCGGCTGGCCGGCGCGGACGACCGTCCCGACCCGGACGAGATCGGGCGCGGCGTGGCCGTAGTAGATGTAGCGGGCGTTCAGCGGACCGCCCGACACGCGCAGGACAGGCGCATAGGGACCGAATCCTGAGATCCCCTCGGACACGATCACGCCGTTGGTGACCGCCACCTCGATCGCGGAGCGGCCGCACGCGGCGCCCTTGGTCGAGATGTCGACGCCCTGGTCGGGCGACCAGGTGCTCGGAGGCTCGACGATCGACTGGGGCTGGATCGGGAACACGAACCCCTGCCCCGAGCTCAGCGAGTTGAGCTCCTGCACGATCTTCAGCTCGCGCTTGACCTCGGACAGCGGGATCGCGTGCGCGTTGGGGTCGCCCACCGGCGCTGTGCCGCCGGTGCCGACCGACGTTTGCGGCGCGACGCCGACGCTCGGCTCGACCACCTGTGGGTGAGCCTGGAGTGCCGTGGTCGCGCCGGCCCCGGCCGACGCGCTGCCGCCGGCGGCGTGCGAGCTCCCGCCGCAGCCGGAGAGCGCCAACGCAGCAGCGGCGTATAACCCGATCGCGCTCCGAGACATCACGGCCAGTTCAGCACAGCCCCACCAGCGCCGGCGCCGGATCAGGCAGCCTGGCGCAGGCTGCACAACGGCGGCCGCTGCAGCGGCGCGCTTGCGAGCGCCTCGCGGCCGGGGTCGCCGGCCGCGAGGAACGACTCCGGTAGCGGCCCCTGCAGCCTCCCCTCCTGCTCGAGCCTCGACGCGACAGCCTGCAGCACGGCGTAGGCCATCGGCCCAAGATCGCGCAGTCGCTGGTGCGCGTTCTGGCGGACCTCGAGATCGACCTGCGCCAGGCGCTCGAGACCGACGGCGCGGTAGGCGTCGAGCAGGAGCGCGATGTCGACGCCGTAGCCGGTGACGAACGGCAGGCGCTCGAGCAGCTCGCGGCGAGCGGCGACCTCGCCCGCCAGCGGCTGCTGCACGGCGGCGAGCTCGGGATAGAACAGATTCAGCAGCGGGCGGGCAGTCAGCTCCGTTACCCGGCCGCCGCCCTCGGCGAGCGTCAGCTCGCCGACCCGAAACGGCCGGCGGTAGTAGCCCTTGACGAACGCGAGCTGCTCGTCACACAGCAGCGGCCCGAGCAGGCCACACGCGAAATGGGCCCCGAACTGCTCCGAATCGGCGTCGAGGAAGCAGACGACCTCGCCGGCCAGCACGCGGAGGGCGCGCCACATCGCATCGCCCTTGCCCTGCACCGGTCCGAGCGCCGGCATCAGCCGCTCCTGGTCGTGGACCTCGGCGCCGAGCGAGCGCGCGATCTCGCCGGTGCCATCGGTCGAATGGTCGACGACGACGATCTGATCGACGGCGCCAAGCTCGCGCAGCGGCATCAGCTGCTCGAGGATCGGACCGATCGTCCGCGCCTCGTTGCGCGCCGGCAGGCAGATCGAGACGGTCGACCGGCGCTCGGCGGCGAGGCGCTGCGCCGGAAAGTCGCGGTGGGAGAACGTGTTGCTCCGGTGCCAGGATCGCGCGCGCGTCGACATCGCCAACAAGGATGGCAGGGAGCGACCCCGAACCGTCCCCGGAGCTCCCCGCTCCGGCCGCCCGGCGCCCCCTCAGGGGCGCGCGGTACGCAGCCTCCGCTCGCTGCGCAAGGCCCACTCGGCGTCACCGAAACGCTCGGCCACCGCGCGGGCGCTCGCCTCGTGGTCGTAGGCAACGCGCCGGTGCTCGAGTGCTCCGCCGTCGCGGACGATCGCGTAGGCGGCGCGATGATCGCCGTCGAGCGGCAACCCGACCGAGCCGGGGTTGACGAGCTCGATCCCGTCCTCGCGGGTGCGACGGAACTGCAGGTGGGTGTGGCCGAACACGACACGGCGCTGCTGCACGCCCGCCAGCAGATGATCGTCCTCCGCTGCGGGCTCGGGTAGGAACGACTCCATGTCGGACGCAGGCGAGGCGTGGCAGTAGAGCGTGTCGCCGACCGCCAGCCGCTCGGGAAGCGCGCCCAACTCGGCGGCGACGGTCGCTCCGAGCTCCTGGCGGCAGGCGGCGACGGCGGCGATCAGCAACGGATCCTCGCCGACGTCATCGGGGAACGCGGTCCAGCGGTCGACGTTGCCGCGGATCCAGATTGCAGCGGGGAGCTCGTCGAGTCTTGCCATCGTCTCCGCCGGCCACGGCCCGAACAGCGCGTAGTCGCCCCCGAGCAGGAACTGGTCAATCTGCTCGTCGCGCGCGTCGGCGAGCACCGCCTCGAGCGCCGGGAGGTTCCCGTGGACGTCGTAGAGCAGCGCCAGGGTCGGCACGCGTGCAGTAATAGCATCGCCGCGATGGAGGTGCGAGGTCCGTCGTTGGCACTGCGCTACGCGACCGGGGCAGATGCCCCGGCGCTGTTCGAGCTCGGCTCCGATCCCGAGGTCACGAAGTTCTTCTCGTGGGGCCCCTACACCTCGATCGAGCAGCCGCAGGCATACATCGACGGACTCGCCGCCGAGCGCGAGCGCGGCGAGCGGCTCGACTTCCTGATCGTCGATCGCGACAACCGGCCGCTCGGGGTGACCGGGCTGACCGAGTACAGCCGCCGTGACCGGCGTGCGGTCGTCGGCACCTGGCTCGGCCGCCGCTTCTGGGGTAGCGGCGCCAACCTAGAATCCAAAGCGATGGTCGCGAGCCTCGCGTTCGTGGCGCTCGGGATCGACCGGCTCGGGGCATACGCGGACCTCGGCAACCCACGCTCGCAGGCCGCGCTGCGCGCCATCGGCTTCGAGCGCGAGGGCACGCTTCGCCGCTGGCACCGGCACGGCGAGCGCGTGCATGACGTGCTCGTCTACTCGCTGCTCAAGGACGAGTGGCTGCGATCGCCGCTGCATGCGATCGATGTGCACCTCAGCGGCGAGCCGCCGCCGGCGTTCAGCTGCGGCGCTGCTCCCAGCTGAAGCCGCGGACCGCGAACACGATCCCGAGCACGGCCCACGCCGCGATCACGCCGAGCGAGCTGATGTTGGCAGACAGTCCCTTGCCGGTCACCATCGCGCCCGAGAGCCCCTCGATCAGGTGCAGGAGTGGTAGCGCTTGCGCGATTCCCTTGATGAAGCCCGGCGCCTTGGAGGCGTCGTAGAAGACGCCCGAGACGAAGACCACCGGTAGGAAGACGGCGTTCACGTACGCGGGGGCCGAGTCGAAGTTGGGGATCACATGCGAGAACGCGACGCCCAGCGACGCGAAGCAGATCACGCCGGCGGTCACGAACACGATCAGCTCGATCCAGTCCTTCGGCCAACCGGTGCCGAAGAACACGCGCCCGGCGACGGTGATGATCGTGATCTGCAGCGCGGTGTTGGTGATCGCGTTGCCGGCGATCCCGAACAGGTACGAGCTGCCTGGCATCGGCGTGCCGTGGATTCGCTTCAACACGCCCTGCTCGCGCAGGAACGTCATGTTGAACGCGAGCGCGGTGAAGGTCGTCGACATCACCGCCATGCCCGCGATCCCAGGCACGATGATGTTGAGGTCGTGCTGGTTGCCGTGGAGGATCGCGCCGAAGAACGCGAGGAACAGCAGCGGCAGCAGAAAGTTGAAGAACGCGGCGCTCGGGTTGCGCCAGAACAGCCTGCGCTCGAGGCGGTACTGACGCCATGCGAGTGAGATCACATCAGCCATCGCCAGGCTCCCCTCCGTCGGCAGCCGTCAGCTCGAGGTAGACGTCCTCAAGCGTCGGGCGGGACACGGTCAGGTCCTCGAGCCGCTCGCCGCGAGCCAGAACCGAGCCGGTGAGCTCGTGCAGCAGTGTCGTCGGGTCATCGGTCTCCTGCACGGTCACGCCTCCGTCGCCGTTGCGATATGCGACTCGGTAGGGGGCGGTGCCGGCGACATCGCCGAGCGAATGCGGCTCGCCCTCGACGATGATCCGGCCGTCCTGGATGATCGCGACGCGATCGGCCAGCGCCTGCGCCTCGTCCAGATAATGGGTCGTCAGCAGCACGGTCTTGCCGAGCCGCTTGAGCGAGCGGATCGTCTCCCACGCGTTGCGACGGGCAGCCGGGTCGAAGCCGGTCGTGGGCTCGTCGAGGAAGATCAGCTCGGGATCGCCGACCAGCGCCAGGGCCAGGTCGAGCCGCCGCAGCTGTCCGCCCGACAACGTTCGCGCGAGCGCGTCCTCCTTGCCCTCGAGTCCGGTCAGCGAGATCACCTCGTCGACGTCGCGCGGATGCGGATACATGCCCGCGAAGTGAGCCAGGGCCTCGCGGACCTTGATGTGGCGGTACAGGCCGGTCGTCTGGAGCACGATCCCGACCCGGGCGCGGAGCTGCCGCGAGCGCCGCCCCGGATCCATGCCGAGAACGGTGACCTCGCCCGCGCTGCGCTCGCGATAACCCTCGAGAATCTCGACCGTCGTCGTCTTGCCGGCACCGTTCGGTCCGAGCAGGCCGAACACCTCGCCACGGCGAACTTCGAACTCGATGCCACGCACCGCCTCGAACTCGCCGTATGACTTCCGCAGGCCGCGGACCTCGATCGTCAGCTCGGACACTACGAGAGATGATGGCAGCGGGTCGACCGTCGATACTTGCCGCTCACCGTGCGCCCCGTCCTGAAGCTCCCGGCTTACCGGCGCCTGCTCAGCGCATACGCCCTGACTCAGCTGGCTTGGTCGGTCGGGACCTTGGCTCTGGCGGTGCTCGTCTACCGGCGGACCGGGAGCGCGATCGGCTCAGCCGGCTTCTTCCTCTGCTCCCAGTTCGTGCCGGCGCTGCTGTCGCCGCTGCTCGTCGCGAGGATCGACCAGCGAGCGGTGCGCCGCGTGCTACCGGGGCTATATGCGGCGGAGGCGGTCGCGTTCGCAGCGCTCGCGTGGGTGTCGTCGCACTTCGCGCTCGCGCCGCTGCTCGTGATCGTGACTATCGATGGCGTGATCGCGCTCGCGGGGCGCGCGCTGACCCGCGCTGCGACGGTCGCCGTGACCTCACCCGTCGGCCTGCTGCGTGAGGGCAACGCGCTCGCCAATGCCGCCTTCTCGATCTGCTTCTTCGTCGGCCCCGGGCTCGGGGCGGTGGTGGCGGACGCCGGTGGCACCCAGGCGGCGTTGCTGCTCGACGCCGCGATGTTCGCCGGGATCACGGTGATCCTCGCGACCGCCAACGGGCTCCCGACGGTGCTCGGCGAGCATGCACGGCCCTCGGGGCGGCTGCGGGCGGCGCTGAGGCACGCGCGCGATGAGCCCGCGATCCGCTCGCTGCTGGGGCTGCAGGCGGCGGCGCTGGTCGTGTTCACGATCTCGGTTCCGGTCGAGGTTGTATTCGCCGAGCACACGCTGAGCTCCGGGCGCGGCGGCTACGCCGCACTGCTCTCGGCATGGGGGGGCGGAACCGTCGTCGGGAGCGCCGTATACGCCCGCTGGCGGGCGCTTCCGGGTTCTCACATGATCGCGTTCGGAGCCGCTGGTCTCGGAATCGGGTTTCTGCTGATGGCGATCGCACCGACGCTCGCGGTCGCGATCATCGGCGCGGCGGTCGCGGGCACGGGCAACGGGATCGAGGCGGTCGCGGCCCGCACGACCCTGCAGGAGCACGTCGAGCAGAAGTGGATGGCGATGATCATGAGCCTCAACGAATCTCTGTTCCAGGCGATGCCCGGTCCCGGCATCGTGATCGGCGGGCTGATCACGGTCCTGGCCGGCACCCGCGCCGCGCTGGCGACTGCCGGGATCGGCGCGCTTCTGATCACAGTCGTCGCCTGGACGATGTTGGGGCCGAGACTCGCGATCGGAGGCACGGGACCACCGGCGCCGGTGGCGAGACGGTAGGTTTGAGGCCGCCGTGCGCCGCGCATGCATCGACATCGGCTCGAACACCACGCGGCTGCTGGTCGCGGAGTGCGACGGGGAGCGGCTGCAGGAGGTCCATCAGGAGCGGGTGTTCACGCGGATCGGCCGCGGTCTACGGATCGAGGGCGCGCTGACCGACGCGAAGGTCCGGGAGGTCGTCGCCGTCGTGACCGCGCAGCTTCGGGTCGCCAGGGACCTGGGCGCGGTCGATGTCCGCGCGGTTGCGACCGCCGCGATTCGCGGCGCGCGCAACGGCGGCGCACTGACCGACGCGATCCTCGCCGACTGCGGGTTGCGGATCGACGTCCTGTCCGGCGAGGAGGAGGCGCGGCTCGCGTTCGTCGGCGCCGCCCGCACGCTCGGTCACGTCCCCGACGGGCAGCTAGGCGTCGTCGACGTCGGCGGCGGCTCGTCGGAGATCGTGGTCGGTATCGCGCCCGACAGCGTCAGCTGGTCGAGGTCGTTCAGCCTCGGCTCGGACGAGCTGACAGAGCGTTGCCTGCCGTCGGACCCGCCGGCGGCGCGCGAGCTGGCGGCGGCACGGAGCGAGGTCGCGGCGACGGTCGGAGCCGTCGCGGTCCCGCAGCCGTGCGAGGCCGTCGCGGTGGGTGGCAGCGCGACCTCGCTTCGGCGCCTGACGGGCCCGCTGCTCGACGCCGAGACGTTCGCCCGCACGCTCGCGCTGCTGGCCTCCGAGCGTGCCGCCGTGATCGCGCGGCGGTTCGCGCTGGACGCCGAGCGGGTGCGGCTGCTACCAGCCGGGTTGCTGATCCTGCAGGCGGCGTCCGAGGTGCTCGGCGCCTCGCTCCAGATCGGGTTCGGCGGCGTGCGCGAGGGTCTGCTGCTGGAGGCGAGCCCGTGAGCACCGAGGACGAGACGACCGATCCGGTCGGGATCGAGCCGGTCGGAATCGACCCTCCGCTGCCGCCGCGCGAGGCGCTCGCGGCCGTCCGCGTCCGCGCCCCGAGCCGCGGCAACCGCAAGCTCGAGGGGCTGCTCGAGGCCGTCAATGCCGACGAGCAGGTCAAGGCGTGGTGGCACGTCTCGGCCGTCAACGCGACTCGCCGCCTGGGAATGAGTGACCACAGCTGGGTCCACATCCAGATCGTGCTCAACATCGGACTGAGGCTCGCGCGTCTGCTGTTCCGCCGCGGCGTGCAGCCGAGCGTCAGAACCGACTACGGGATGAGCGATCACGACGCAGAGGTCGTGATCGCCTCGGCGTGCCTGCTGCACTGCGTCGGCATGTCGATCCATCGCGACGATCACGAGCGCTTCAGCCTGTTCCTCGGCGCGGACAAGCTTCCGACACTGCTGGCCGGCATCTATGAGGAGCCGGAGCGGACGATCATCGTCTCCGAGGCGCTGCACGCGATCGTCGGCCACCGCCGCAAGGGCGCGCCGTTCACGATCGAGGCCGGGATCGTCCGGATCGCCGATGCGCTCGATATGGCCCGCGGCCGGTCTCGGGTGCCGTTCGAGGCGGGCCACCAGAACATTCACTCGCTGTCGGCCTACGCGATCGAGGAGGTCAAGATCTCGCCGGGGCGCGACCGCGCGGTGCGGGTCGAGATCGCGATGTCGAACAGCGCCGGGATCTTCCAGGTCGACGAGCTGCTCGCGACCAAGCTTCGCGGCTCTGGGCTCGAGGAGCACATCGAGGTGATCGCCCGGATCGAGGCCGAGCACGAGCAGCGGCTGATCCCCGTGTTCAGGATCTGAGGTCGTGCGCTCCGGAGTGACTCCGGCGCGAGCATGGCGGGCGCTGACGCTGCGGTGGCGCCTGCTGCGCCACCGGGGCACGGCGGTCTCCTGCCCGCTGTGCGGGTGGAGCTTCGCCGAGTTTCGCGACGACTGGAACCGAGCCGGGGCGATCTGCTGGCGATGTGGCTCGCACGAGCGCCACCGGGCGCTGTGGCTGTACCTCGAGCGCAATCCGGAGCTGCTCGCGGGAGCGCGGTCGCTGCTGCACTTCGCGCCCGAGTGGTGCCTGCAGCAACGGTTGCAGAGGATCGCAGGCCTGCGCTACGTGACCGGCGATCTCGAGCCGGGAGCGGCCGAGCTCGTGCTCGACATCACCGCCCTCGAGCTGCCCGACGGGGCCTTCGACGCGATCATCTGCAGCCATGTGCTCGAGCACGTCGAGGACGATCGCGCCGCGATTGGAGAGCTCCATCGCGTGCTCGCGCCGGTCGGGTGGGCGATCGTGATGGTGCCGCTGGACGTGACTCGCTCGCGCACGCACGAGGACCCGAACGTGCGCACCGCCGCCGAGCGCGAGGCCGCCTTCTGGCAGTCCGATCACGTCCGCCTGTATGCCCCCGACATCGCCGAGCGCCTGTCCGATGCGGGGTTCACCGTCATCCGCGAGCGCGTCGCGGCCGAGCTCGGGGCCGAGGCCGCGCGGCGCTACGCGCTGCTCGAGTCCGACGAGCTGTTCGTCTGCCGCAGGGGATGAGACCCGGCGCGCGGCCGCCGGCGAGCTACCAGTGGACCCCGCGCATCAGGTGGGCGAGCGCAACCTGCTCTGTCGAGGCGTGCTCGTCGAGGTTCTTCTCGCCCTTGGCCGCGGCTGAGTCGGGGAAGACCTTGTAGGCGGTCGACAGGATCTGGTCGACGGCCTTCGGGGCGAGTGCGTAGGCGACCTCGCCGAAGGTCCCCAGGCGCGTGCCCAGGTGCTTGGGCTTGGCGCGGATCGCCTCGCAGATCAGGTCGGCGGCTTCGTCGGGCGAGATCGTCGGGAAGCTGTCGTAGATCTTCGTCGGCGCGATCATCGGGGTGCGGACCAGCGGCATGTGGATCGTCGTGAAGTGGACGTTGTCGCCGATGCACTCCGAGCCGACGACGCGCGTCCACGCGTCCAGCGCGGCCTTCGAGGCGACGTATGCGGAGAACCGGGGTGGGTTGGTCTGGACGCCGATCGAGGAGACGTTGACGACCAGCCCCGCCCGCCGCTCGCGCATGTGCGGCAGCAGCCCCATGATCAACTTGATCGTGCCCAGGTAGTTGAGCTTGATCGTGCGCTCGAAGTCGTGGAAGCGGTCATATGAAAGTGCGATCGAGCGGCGGATCGAGCGTCCGGCGTTGTTGACCAGGATGTCGATCGCCGGATGCTCGGAGAGCACCTGCGCGCACAGCGCGTCGACCGAGTCCGGGTCGGAGATGTCGGCCGAGTAGGCGTACGCGGTCCCGCCCATATCCTCGATCTGCTGCTTGGTCTCCTCGAGCTTCTCGACGTTGCGCGCGACCAGCAGCGGGATCCCGCCGGCGCGTGCGATCTTGAATGCGGCCGCTTTGCCGATCCCGCTCGAGGCGCCGGTGATCAACACCGTCTTGCCGTTGACGGCGCCTTCGAAGCTGCGGTCCTTGAACAGGTCGGGGTCGAGGTTGCGCTCCCAGTAATCCCACAGCCTGTCGGCGTAGCGCTCGAGCGGCGGCACGACGATGCCGCTGTCCTGCAGCGCCCGCTCGGTGTCGCGGGTGTCGAACTGGGCCGGGAACGAGACATAGCCGAGCACCTCGTCGGGGATCCCGAAATCCGAGAGCACGGCCTTGCGGACGCCGCGCGCCGCGGGCAGCTGCATCAGCATCGAGAAGGTTCCCTTGGGGAGCGCCTGCAGCAGCCGCGAATCGATCCGCATCGACAGCTGTGGCGCGTGGGCCGCCCGCGCGAACGCGTTCAGCACGTCGCCGGAGCGCTGCGGCTCGGGGCTCATCAGGTGGAATGCCTGCCCGTCGAGGTCGGGCTGGTGGGCGATGTGGTCCATCGCGTCGGCGACGAAGTCGACCGGGACGATGTTGGTGCGCCCGAACTCCGGTCCGACCAGCGGGAACCACCCGGGCAGGTAGTGGCGCGCCAGCTTGATCGCCGTGAAGAAGTAGTACGGACCATCGATCTTGTCCATCTCGCCTGTGGTCGAGTCGCCGACCACGATCGAGGGGCGGTAGACGCGCCACGGCACCGTCGTCTGGCTGCGGGCGATCTTCTCCGACTCGTACTTGGTCAGGAAGTACGGGTGGTCGAGCTTCTGCCCCTGATCGAACATGTCCTCGCGGAACAGGCCCTTGAAGCGACCTGCGACCGCGATCGACGAGGTGTGGTGAAAGCACCCGACCTGCAGCGCGTTGGCGAGCTCGACGGCGTGGCGGGTGCCCTCGACGTTGGCGCGGCGGTTGTCCTCCTCGTCGGCCGTCATGTCGTAGACCGCGGCGAGGTGGAAGAAGTGCCGGACCTCGCCGCCGAGCTGCGCGACCAGCTCCTTGGGGACACCGAGCCGCGGCTGGGCGAGGTCTCCGAGGACCGGCTTGACTCTGTCGGCGGCGGCCTCTGGCCACTTGCCGGCGATCAGCGCTTGGAGCTTGTCGACCGAGCCTTCGCGGACCAGCACATAGATGTCGCCGTCGCGCTGCAGCAGCCGCTCGACGAGGTTGCGCCCGATAAAGCCGGTTGCGCCGGTGACGAAATAGGTCATCGCGCCAGCAAGTCGCTCATCGCCGGCGCTGCGCTACCAGCCGCCGCGCCAGTCGACGTTGGCCGCGCGTCGCTTGACCGCATCCATTCTCGCGTGCTTGCGCTTGTCCAGACGCCAGTGGATCAGCGATAGCACCAGGATCAGGAGCGGGAAGAAGATGATCACCAGGAACATCGCGTTCGTGATCACCTTGTCGTTGGTCTCGCCGTACCAGCCCTGACCACCGTTGTCGCGGGACGCGAACGCGGGCGGAGCCAGCATCAGCAGCGTCACGCTGAACACGGTCACGGCGGCGATGATCCGGGTGCGGCGCATCCGTCGCAAGCGTATCGGACTTCTACGCCACGTTCACGTCTTGACGGGTGTCGGCGCGCGCCCCGCGCGGTCCCGACACGGCCCGTAGTGCTGCCAGCAGCACCTGGCCATAGCCGGTGTCGCGACGGCCGACGTCCATGTGCGTGATCGGGATCTCGAACACCTCGGCGCTTGCCGCTGCCGCAAGCTCGCGCTGCTTGCGCGGCGAGACGAGCTCGTCGCGTGTGGTCAGCACCATCGCGATCGGCCCCGGCAGCGTCGCGAGCCACGGCCGCGAGTCGAAGCGGCCCAGCTCGCGCCCGGCCTCGACGACGTCGCGCGCGCTGTGACGCATCAGCTCGGACTGCAAGTACGCCGTCTCCCGGCTCTCGGGGATCCCCGCACGGCGCAGGCCGGCTCGATAGGTCGCGTTCGGAGCAAGCGCGAGCATCAGCCCGACGGCGCCGAGCGCCCTGAACTCACGGCGGACGGCCGGGTCCTGCCAGTGCGCGGCGGTGCCGCTCAGCACCAGCCCGCGGACGACATCGGCGTGATCACGCGCTACGAGCTGGGCGATCGCGCCGCCCATCGAGTAGCCGACGACGAGCCCGGGGGCGAGCTCGAGCCGGCGCATCACTGCCGCTGCGTCGGCCGCGCAGTCGGCGAGGCGGAATCGAACCAGCCCTCTCAGCCCGCGGCCGTGCCCGCGGTGGTCGATCGCGAGCACGCGATACCCGGCGGCGACCAGCTCGCCGTAGACCGGCCACCAGTTCAGGTCGGCGGTCGCGAGCCAGCCATGCAGCAGCATCACCACCTCGCCGTCGCCACCGGTGTCACGAATGAAGAACTCGCCGCGGCCGGGAACGTTGACCGTCCGCGCGGGTGGCATCTCGATCGGCGGCTCGGGAGGCCACGGGTGGCGGCGAGGCATCCGCGCATGCTACCCGGGCGCTGCACTCCTACCATCGACCCCGATGGCTGTCGTGATCGCATCAGACCTTGGCAAGGACATCGCCGGCGAGCCGCTGCTGCGGGGGATCTCGTTCAAGCTCGAGCGTCGCGATCGGATGACCCTGTCGGGGCGCAACGGCGCCGGCAAGACGACCCTGCTGCGGATGCTGGCCGGCGAAGCGTCGGTCGACTTCGGCGAGCTCGTGCTCGCGAAGGGGACGAAGGTCTCCCTGCACGATCAGCGCCCTCCGCGCGAGCGAGAGCTGTCGCTGCGTGGATACGTGCTGTCCGGCGCGCGGGAGCTGGTCGCGATCGAGGCGCAGCTGGCCGAGCTGGAGCAGCAGATGGCAGGTGGTGCCCACGACGAGCAGACGCTGAGCCGGTACGCCGAGGCGCAGGCGCGGCTCGAGCATGCCGGCGGCTACACGTGGCGCGAGCGCGCACTCTCGACCCTGCACGGGCTGGGGTTCCGCGACGGCGATGATCTCGACCGCTCGCTCGCGACCTTCTCGGGCGGCGAGCTGACGCGCGCGTCGCTGGCGCGCGCGCTTGCCGGTGGACCGGACCTGCTGCTGCTCGACGAGCCGACCAACCACCTCGACATCGCCTCCCTCGAATGGCTCGAGCAGCATCTGATCGCGCTCGACGCGGCGATCGTGCTGGTCGCGCACGACCGCTGGTTCCTCGAGGCGGTGGGAACGTCAGTGCTCGAGCTCGAGGCCGGTCGGGGCAAGTTCTTCCCCGGCTCGTGGCACGCGTGGCGGCGCGAGCGAGCGGCGCGGGAGCTGGCGCTGGGCCGGGCGATCGAGCGACAGCAGGCCGAGATCGAGCGGCTCGAGCGGTTCGTGACGCGGTTTCGCGCCGGTACGCGGGCCCGCCAGGCGCAGTCTCGGGCCAAGAAGCTCGAGAGGATCGAGCGGATCTCGCGCGAGGAGCGCGACGGCGCGTCGTTGCAGTTCGCGTTCAAGCCCCCCGAGCGCAGCGGCCGGGTCGTGTTCGAGCTGCTCGATGGGCGTGTCGAGATCGGTCACAAGCTGCTGCTCGAGGACTCCGACCTGTGGCTCGAGCGCGGTGAGCACGTTTCGCTCGTGGGCCCCAACGGGGCCGGCAAGACGACCCTGATCGAGACCCTCGCCGGGCGACGCGAGCTCGCGCAGGGCAAGCTCCGCACCGGTCACAACGTCAAGATCGGCTACCTGTCCCAACACGCCGACGAGCTGGCCGGGGGGACCGCGCGCACCGTCATCGAAGCGATCCAGCACGCGACCGGGCTGACGCCGAACAAGGCCCGGGGGCTGCTGGGGCGGTTCCTGTTCTCCGGCGAGGAGGCGGAGAAGCCGCTGCACGGGCTGTCCGGAGGCGAGCGGCGGCGGTTGTCGCTGGCGATCCTCGTCAACTCCGGCGCCAACGTGCTGATCCTCGACGAGCCGACCAACCACCTCGACCTCGAGAGCCGCGAGGCGCTCGAGGAGGCGCTACAGGAGTTCTCGGGCTCGCTGCTGCTGGTCTCGCACGACCGAGCGCTGCTCGACGCGGTCGGAACGCGAACGGTCGCGCTCGAGGATCAGGCGCTGCGCAGCTACGTCGGCGGCTGGCCGGAGTACGTGCGCGTGCGCGACGAGCGGGCCCGCGAGGCGGCGAGCCGGCCGGCCGCGAAGGCCAAGGCGAAGCCGAAGGCCGTTGCGCGCTCGCAGAAGCGCTCCAAATCCAGCGGCAATGGCGACACGACCGCGCTCGAGCGACAGATCGAGGCGGCCGAGGCGGCGCTGCGCGAGCTCGAGGCCGAGCTCGCCGATCCCGCTGCCTGGTCAGACCCGCGCAAGACGGCTCGTTCGACCGCGCGCCACGAGCGGGCCAAGCAGGCGGTCGAAGAGCTGTACGCCCGCTGGGAGGCGACTGGCGGGTAGCCCCGTCCCCGCAGGCTGTAAGACTTAAGCCGTGGCGCGGATCCGGGTCGCTCTGATCGACGACGACAGCGGGCTGCTGACCGTCCTCGAACGAAGGTTCGCGGTGCTCGGCTGGGATCGAGAGCTTCTGCCGGCGGCGGTCGGCCCCGATCAACTGACCTCGCTACGGATCCACGCGGTCGTCCTGAACCCGGCGCTGACCGGATTGCAGTACGTCGAGCGGATCGGGCAGGCGCTGCCGGGCCTGGCGCTGCTCGTCTGCAGCCGGCCGGCGCCCGTCGCGGACCGCGTGCGCGCGCTGCGTGGCGGTGCCGATGACTGGATCACCAAGCCCTGTCATCCGGAGGAGCTCGTAGCCCGGATCGAGGCCGTCCTGCGCCGCCGGCGCGCGGAGACGCTGATCGGCGACGTGACCCCGATCGAGCGCGGCGAGCTCGTGATCCGCCCTGATCGCTTCGACGCCTACGCCCACGAGCAGCCCGCGTCGCTGTCGCGCAAGGAGTACGAGCTCGTGTACCAGCTCGCCACCGCCGAGGGCCGCGTTCTGCAGCGCGAGGAGATCTACCAGCGCGTCTGGGGCTACACAATGGTCCGCGGCGATCGCTCGGTCGACGTGTTCGTGCGCAAGCTGCGCAACAAACTCGAGCGGATCTCACCCGGGTGGCGCTACGTGCACACTCACTTCGGCGTCGGGTACCGATTCGCGGCCGCGCCGGCGGGTGGTGAGGACTCCGCCACCGCCAGCGCAGCGCCGGAGGCGGCGCCGGCCCGCTCGGAGCTCGTCACACTTCGTTAGCACGAGGATCCGTCGCGATCGTCATCTTCCCGGGGCAATGGGTCCCCGCAGTCTGATTCGCGCAGCGCTGCCGCTGTGGTGGCGTCGAGCAGCGTACGCTTAAGTCCTGATGGCCAAGAACGTACGCAACGTCGTGATCGTGCTCGCGCTCGCGGCGCTCGTGGTTGCGATCCCGGGCGGGGGTACCGGGGCGACGATCGCGACGCAGGTGGTGTCGCTCGCGTTCCTGGCATCGCTTGGCTGGTTCGCGTCGATCATGTACCGCCAGCATCGGGCCGAGTTGTACGCGCTCGGCGACAGCCGGCGCGCGACTCTGTATGTCGCGATCGGTGTCGGCGCGCTGACGCTGACCGCCACGGCCAGGCTTTGGAACACGGCATCGGGCGAGATCGTGTGGTTCGTGCTGCTGCTCGGGTCCGTCTACGCCGTCGTCGCGGTGCTGGTCGCGGCGCGGCGGTACTGACCGCGCGCGGGCGCGGTTGCGGTCGGCGTCACCCGCCGGGCCGGACGCTGACTAGGCGCTGACGGCCGCGGGGGTGCGGGCCGGCGCGAGCGCGACCGGGATCCCGTTGAGGACGGCGTTGCCGGACAGGGGGTCGGTCAACAGCTCGTCAGCGAGCAGGTTGCTGTTGGTCCCGGCGTGGTCGGCCGCGACGCGCATGCCGGTGCCGGGAGCGTCGTGGCCCCAGCCGTGGGGGAGGCTGACGACGCCCGGCATGATCGTGTCGGTGACCTCGACCGCGGCGACCAACGCGCCGGTGCGCGACCGCACCTCGGCCTGTTCGCCATCGAGCAGCGCCAGGCGCTCGGCGTCAGCGGGATTGACGTGCAGCGTGCAGCGTGGCTTGCCCTTGACCAGCACCGGCAGGTTGTGCATCCAAGAGTTGTTCGAGCGCAGATGCCGGCGCCCGATCAGCACCAGCTCGTCCTCGCCCCGCGGCCGCAGCGAGTCGCGCAGCCTGGCGACGTCGGCGACGAGCGGCTCGGGCGCAAGCTCGATCCTGCCGCTGGCGGTTCGCAGCGCGTCGGGCAGCCGCGGCTGCAGCGGCCCGAGATCGATCCCGTGCGGTGCTTGTTCGAGCGCGGCCAGCGAGAGGCCGTCGTCGCGCGCGCCGAAGGCGTCGCCGTAGGGCCCGACTCGCAGCATCAGGTCGAGCAGCCGCTCGGGCCCGGTCCGCGGCTCGAGCTCGGCAAGGATCTCGTCGAGCTCGCGTCCGAAGATCGGCGACTGCGGGGTCGCGAGCTCGCGCTGGATCAGCGCCCGCACGACCTGCTCATCGAGCATCGCGACGTCGGCGTCGGGCCCGAGCCCGGCGGCGATGCCGGTCAGGCGCATCAGCGTGACCCATTCGTCGGGCAGGTCGGGGCTGGGCGGCAGCACCGGCGGCGAGTAGTGGGCGACATTGCGCACCGCGAACAGGTACAGCGCCAGGTCGTAGTGGGGGCGCCGCAGCGGCGAGGGGGCCGGCAGGATCACGTCGGCGTGGCGGCTCGTCTCGTTCAGGTACACGTCGACGCTGACCATGAAGTCGAGCTGTTGCAGGGCCTCTCCGATCCGGGTGCTGTTCGGAGTCGAGATCGCGGGGTTGCCGCCGATCGTGATCAGCGCCCGCACCTGTCCTTCGCCCGGGGTCTCGATCTCCTCGGCCAGGCACGCGACCGGAAGCTCGCCAAAGATCTCGTCCAGCCCGCGGACGCGGCTCTGCCAGCGGCCGAACCGGGCGCCACGACCGCGACCGGGCTGGCCGGCGGCGTTGCCGTGCCCCGCCGCTCCCAGCGGGAACATCGCGCCACCCTCGCGATCGAGGTTGCCGGTGAGGACGTTGAGCACGTCGAGCAGCCAGCTCGCGAGCGTCCCATACTCCTGCGTGCAGGTTCCGATCCGCCCGTACACGGCGGCGCTGTCGGCGGCGGCGAGCTCGCGCGCGAGCCGACGGATCGTGCCGGCGTCGATCCCGCACTGCTCGGCGGCTGCCTCGGGCGTGAACGGCGCTGCCAGCTCGCGGACCAGCTCGATCCCGTCTGTCAGCGACGCCAGCTTCTCGCCCGGATCGGCGAGGCCCTCCTCGAACAGAGTGTTGACGATCGCGAACAGCAGGTGCGCGTCCGTTCCCGGCCGGATGAAGTGATGCTCGTCGGCTTCCTCGGCGGTGCGGCTGCGGCGGGGGTCGATCACGATCAGCTTTCCGCCCCGCGCGCGCAACGCCCGCAACCGGCCGCGCATATCGGGGGCCGTCATCAGGCTGCCGTTCGAGACGAGCGGGTTGCCGCCGAGGATCAGCAGATAGTCGGTGCGGTCGACATCCGGGACCGGCACGGTCGTACCGGTTCCGAACATCAGCGCCGAGGACTTCTGCTTGGGGAACTGGTCGACGGTGCTGGCCGAGTACAAGTTGCGCGAGCCGATCGCCCGCAGCAGCACCTTCCCGTAGAGCATGTTCTCGAGCAGGTGGGAGTTGGGGTTGCCCAGATACACGGCGACCGCGTTTCGGTCGTCCGCCAAGATCGGCCCAAGGCGCTCGTCGATCAGCGCGAACGCCTGATCCCAGCTCGCGGCCTCAAACGACCCGTCGGCCTGGCGGACCATCGGCGTCCGCAGGCGGTCGGGATCGGAGTGAAGCTCCTTCACCGCAAAGCCCTTGGGGCAGATGAAGCCGTGGCTGAAGACGTCCTGCCGGTCGCCGCGGACCGATACGACCTCCTCGCCGTCGAGCGTCAACTGCAGCCCGCACGTCGCCTCACACAGCGGACAGGTGCGAAAAGCGGTGCGAAGCCCTTGGCCGTTCTCGGACATGACAGGGGTTGAGGTTACTGTTCAGCGGGACAACAATCGAGCCCAAAGGAGGCGGCATGGCCCTGGGCCGCAAGCTGGTCGTTGAGTTCATAGGGACCTTCTTTCTGGTCTATACGGTCTGCATGGCGACGAACCCGAAGACTGGCGCCGGCACGCTCGCGCCCCTGGCGATCGGGGCGGTGCTGATGGTGATGGTGTTCGCGGGCGGGCACATCTCGGGCGGTCACTACAACCCGGCCGTCAGCACGGCGGTGCTGGTGCGAGGCAAGATCAGCTCGAATGAATACGTCGCCTACATCGGGACCCAGCTCGTCGCCGGAGTGATCGCTGGCCTGCTGGCGCGCGGGCTCAGCGGCGCCGGAACGGCCGGCTCGTTCGCGAGCGCCTGGAAGATGCTGATCGTCGAGTTCCTGTTCACATTCGCGCTCGCGTACGTGGTGCTCAACGTCGCAACGGCCAAGGGCACCGAGGGCAACTCCTTCTACGGCCTGGCGATCGGGTTCACGGTCGCCGCCGGCGCGTTCGCCGTCGGCGGCATCTCAGGCGGCGCCTTCAACCCTGCTGTCGCAATCGGCGCCAGCGTGCTCGGAATCTTCAAATGGGGCAATTACTGGATCTACATCGTCGCCGAGATTCTCGCCGCGATCGTCGCCGGCGCGACCTTCCTGTACGTCCAAGGTGCCGAAAAGCCAACCGGAGATACCGAGGCCGCGCGGGTCGAAACGTGAGCTGAGCCGGGTGCGGGTGCAGCGGTGAATCGCGCGCGGCGCGAGTGGTGGGCTGACTGGCTGACGGTGATCGGCGCCGCGGCGCTGCTGGCGTCGCTGTTTCTGACCTGGAGCCATCAGTTCTCACCCGCTTTCCTGGCGCAGTACGGGAGCTCACCGCAGCTGCAGGGCGTCGCACACGATCCGTCCGCCTGGCAGGTCTACAGCGTCGTCGACGTCCTGCTCGCGGTCCTCGCCGCCGGGCTGCTGATCGTCGCGCTCGTCGGCCGCCGCTCGGCTCGCCTCGCGCTGCTGCTCGCCTCGATCCTCGCGCTCGTGTTCGTCGTGCACGCACTTGGCCACCCGCCGACGAACGGGGCGAACGTGTTCGATGCCTCGACTCAGCGCTTCGCGGTCGACGCCCCACGCTCAGGCGCCGGGGAGCTGGTCGCGGTCGCGGCGCTGTCTGTCGCGATCGCCGGGCTCGCGCTGTCATTCAGCGCTGACTGAGGGGCGACGGGACCCCCCGAGGCGCACCTCCAACAACCCGTCCTCGGAACGCCGCTCGCCGGATTCGCCCCGGGCCTATCCTCGGAACGGCATGTCGATCGTTCCCGCCGACCGTCGCCGCGAGCTTCCGGACGAGCCCGGTGTCTACCTGTTCCGCAACCCCCGCGGGAAGGTGCTGTACGTCGGCAAGGCGAAGTCGATTCGCAAACGGGTCGCAACGCACTTCTCGAACCCGAGCACGCAGGCCGGCCACGTTCTGGTGCCGATGATCGACCACGTCGAGGCGCTGGTCGTGCAGACCGAGGCCGAGGCCCTGCTGGCCGAGCAGAACTTCATCAAGCAGTACAAGCCGCGCTTCAACATCCGGCTGCGCGACGACAAGTCCTACCCCTACATCGCGATCAGCCTCGACGAGGACTTCCCGCGTGTGTATTTCACACGCGAGCGCCATCGCCGAGACCGCGCCTACTTCGGCCCGTTCAGCAACGCCAAGCGGGTCCGCTCGACGCTCGAGGTGCTTGGAAAGGTGTTCATGTTCCGCTCGTGCGAGGGTCCGGAGCCCGGCCGCCGCAGCGGCTCGCCGTGCCTGGATTACTACATCAAGCGCTGCGAGGCGCCGTGTGTCGGATACATCAGCCGCGAGGACTACCGCAAGGGGATCGACGGCGTGATCGCGTTCTTGTCGGGCCGCTATCGGGAGATCGAACGCTCGCTCGAGCGCTCGATGCGTGAGGCGTCGGACGAGCAGCGCTTCGAGGACGCGGCCCGCGACCGCAACCGGCTGCGCGCGGTGCGCTCGCTGCTCGAGCGCCAGCGGGTCGCCAACGAGGCGGTCGGAACGCTCGACGCGATCGCCGTCGCGGAAGCGGGCGGCGAGGCCAACGCCCAGGTCTTCCAGGTGCGCGACGGCGTGCTCTCGGACCGGCAGAGCTTCTACCTCGACAACGAGGCCGGCGGCGGCATCGCCGAGGTCGCCGAGGCGTTCATCCTCCAGTACTACGCGAGCGCGATGATGGTCCCGCCGCTGCTGATCGTCCAGCGCGAGCTCGGGTCGGCGCCGGCGCTGGCCCAGGCGCTGTCGGCGCGCCGGGGGGCGCCGGTCGAGATCCGGGCGGCCGAGCGCGGCGACAAGCGCCGAATCCTCGAGCTCGCCGAGCGCAACGCCCGGCTGGCGCTCGATCAGGAGAAGCTTCGCTCCGAGCGACGCCGCCAGCAGCGGGTCGAGGCGCTCGACGGACTGCAGGGAGCGCTCGGGCTCGACACGATCCCGCTGCGGATCGAGTGCTTCGACATCTCGACGCTGATGGGGACCAACACAGTCGCGTCGATGGTCGTGTTCGAGGGAGGCGCCCCGAAGAAGTCCGACTACCGGCGCTTCAAGGTATTCGGCGAGGGCAACGGCAACGGGGCCCAGGCGGCTCCGGACGACTTCGCGGCGATGGAGGAGATCCTCGGGCGCCGGCTCGCGCGGTGGGAGCGCCAGCGCGATGTCTCGCCGCACGACAAGGACTACGACCCGAGCTTCGCGACGCTGCCGAACCTGGTCGTGATCGACGGCGGCAAGGGACAGCTGTCGGCCGGGCTGCGGGCGCTGCGGGGCTTCCGCGAGCGCGGCGTGGTCGTCGTCTCGCTCGCCAAGCGGATCGAGGAGGTGTTCATCCCGGGCCGGCCGGCGCCGCTGCGGCTGGCACACGACACGCCGGAGCTGCAGTTGCTCCAGCGTGTGCGCGACGAGGCGCACCGGTTCGCGATCACCCACCACCGGATCAGGCGCGACCGGGCGATGACCGCGTCGATCCTCGACGAGCTGCCTGGCGTCGGGCCGGCGCGCAAGCGCGCTCTGCTGACCCACTTCGGCTCGCCCGACGCGATCCTGACCGCATCGCGCGAGGAGCTCGAGGCAGTCCCGGGGATCCCCGGCAAACTCGCGCGCGAGGTCTACCGCGAGCTCCACAAGACCGGCCTCTGAGCCGGCTCAGCGGGTGACGACCGCTGCGCTTCCGCCGGGCAGCGTGATCGAGTAGCTACCCAGCACCGGGGACACCTGATCGTAGGTCGGTGAGCCCGAAAGCGCCCCCGTCGTCGTCTTCGTTCCGAAGCTCTGGCCGCCGAGCGTGACGCCCTTGGTCGCGCCGATGCTCGGCGCCTGCAGCCGCTCGACCGAGACCGGGCTGGTCCCGTTGGGGATCTGGAGCTGAACCGTGACGCTCGTGTTCGGGAGCTTGTTGATCAGCACCACGCGAGTGCGGCCGTCGGGGGCGCTCGTCGCCCACGCCTTGATCGGGCCCGAGGCGATCGTCACCGGCAGCAGCCGCGCGCCCGGCGGGAACGCCTGCGCGAACATCAGCATCCCGTAGTACTCGGGGTGTACGAACGCCTGCCACTTGCCGTGGTGATGGCTGAACGTGAACAGCTCGTAGCCGGCGTGGGGGAGGGTGTGGACGTTGACGCCATCGACTCCGACCGAAGCGAAGTTGAACAGGGTGTCGAGCACCCACAGCGCAGAGGCGAACGTGTCGCTGACCCCCTTCGTCCCGGCGCACGCGACCGAGTTCATCTCGTCGACCCGGAACGGCAGCCCGCGGGCGTGGGCCTTGCTCACGAACGGCGCGATGCCGCTCGCGAGGCCCGATGAGGCGCCGTCGCTGAGAAGGTTCGGAATCGAGGCGTAGGACGGGGAGTTCGGGTTCTTGACGCACCCGCGCAACGGGTAGCGGTGGACGGTCACGATCTTGACCGGCTTCTCGGCGTTGAGGAACCGGTTCAGGCCGTCGAGCCAGGTCAGCTCCGCGAACGATGGGCCGACGAGTGGTTCGGTCGGCAGCGCCGACCGGAACCTCGAGAAGTCCTTGACGAACGCGCCGAGCGAGTAGTTCCGCGGCCTCGCCCAGACGACGTGGTTCTGGCGGTCGCGATACCACGGAAAGACGCCGTACAGGTCCGGCTCGTTGCCGATCTCGAACGCTTCGATGTATCGGCGCCCGATCCCCTGCAGCATCGCTCGCGCCTCGGCCGCCGCGAGTGCCGGCCGGTCGCTCGCGAGGTTGACTCCGAGGATCAGCTTGGCGTTCAGGTCGGCTGCCAGCGCTGTCGTCGTTCGCAGCCAGCCGTTCGTCAGCCCGTAGGTGACGCCGCCCGGCGCGAGCACACCGCGCATCGGCCACCATGTCGAATCGGTGCTGTCTCCGCCAATCCGGAGCACCGGCGACTGCCCCGGCGCGAGCCCCGCGAGCAGCGACACCAGCACCGGGTTGACGGCGTCCGGATCGCGCCCGGTATAGATGTGAAGCGCCTTGGTCTCGAGCGAGACGCCGACGAACCCAGAGGGCATCGGCTGACCCGTCGGGGTCGGCTGGACGGCGGCAGTCACGATCGGCGAATCAGCCTGCGCCTGGCCAACCGACGCAACAGAGACCGCGAGCGCCGCCAGGATTGCGATGCAACCTCTACGGCGGTGCACGCTGGGATGGTCTCATACTGAGGCCGCGGCGGGCGCGCAAGCAGGGTGACTCCGCGCGTCCGCTGCGCCCGTCAAGCTTTGGGTGATGGAAGCATCGCGCACAGCTCCGGATCGATCGGCCGCCGGAGGGGGCGATGCCGATGGCGGCGAGCCCGTCTCGGCCCTGACCGACCTGGTCGTGATCACGGGCTTCTCCGGCGCCGGCAAGTCGACTGCGATGGCGGCGTTCGAGGACGAGGGGTACTTCTGCGTCGACAACCTCCCGTCGGAGATGATCCAGAGCCTCGTCGAGCTGTTCAGGCACAGCGGCTCGAAGGTCGCTCGCGCCGCCGTCGTCTCAGACGTGCGCGGCGGCAGCTACTTCGAGGGCCTCGCCGCGATGCTCGACGACCTGCGCCGCACCGGCGTCGCGCTTCGGGTGCTGTTCCTCGAGGCGGACGAGGAGGCTCTGCTCACTCGCTACAAGGAGACGCGGCGGCGCCATCCGCTGGCGCCGAGGGGCAGCGTGACCGAGGGGATCAAGCGCGAGCGCCGCCTGCTGGCGCCGCTCCGAGAGCGCGCCGATGTCGTGATCGACACCAGCGGGCTGACGGCCGCGATGCTCCGGCGCAAGCTGGCCGACGAGCTGTTGCCGACGCGAACCCCGGGCAGGCTCGCGGTGACGTTCGAGAGCTTCGGCTTCAAGCACGGCCAGGTTCGCGATCCCGACCTGATGATCGACGTACGGTTTCTGCCCAACCCGCACTACGAGCCCGATCTCCGCCCGCTCACCGGCAGCGACCCGCGAATCGTCGAATTCATCAACCGGGACGGCGTGCTCGACGAGTTCTATGCACATCTGCATCCGCTGCTCGACTATTTGCTGCCGCAATACCTGGCCGAGGGCAAGGCGCATCTCGTGCTCGCGATCGGCTGCACCGGCGGGCGCCACCGGTCGGTCGCGATCGCCGAGCATCTCGTCGATCGCTACGGTCAGGCCAAGGAGTACCTCGTCGAAGCCGTCCACCGCGATGTGACCCGCCCGGCCTGAGGACGATGATCGATCACATCGGCTTCGAGGTCTCCGACCTGGCCCGCTCGGCCCGGTTCTACGACGCCGTCTTCTTCGCGCTCGGGGCGCGGCGAATGATCGACTCCGAGCACGCGATTGCCTACGGGGTCAACGGCCCGGATGTCTGGATCGTCGTCCGCGGGCGCCCGCCGTCTCCTGGCTACGGCCACATCGCGCTACACGCGAGCGGCAAGGCGGCGGTCGACGCGGCCCATGCCGGGGGCCTCGCGAACGGCGGGCACGATGACGGTCCGCCCGGGCCCCGACCTCAATACGGCCGACGCTGCTACGCCGCATATCTCCTCGACCCGGATGGCCTCAGGGTCGAGGTCGTCTCGCGGCGGTGAGCGCCCGGCCAGGCTGGTCGAGGCGCAGCGCGAGCGTCAGGTAGCCTTCGGCTCGCCGCTCGCGGCATCGCCCGCGCAGCGCTCAGCGCTTCACAGCGCGGCGGTCGCCCCCGATGAGCGGTGGCCGGACTGGTGCTCGCGCAACAACGAACAGGGAGACACACGCATGTCGGTACGGGTCGGCATCAACGGGTTCGGACGGATCGGCAGAAACGTGTTCCGGGCTGCCTACGAGCGCAACGCCGACATCGAGTGGCTCGCTCTGAACGATCTCGTCGATCCGAAGACGATCGCGCATCTGCTCAAGTACGACTCGAACTACGGGCCGTTTCCGGGCAAGGTCGAGGCGACAGACACGGGACTGCTTGTCGATGGCAAGGAGATCCGCGTGCTCGGCGAGCGCGACCCGGCGGCGCTCCCATGGGGTGAGCTCGGCGCCGAGGTCGTGATCGAGTCGACCGGGCTGTTCACCGATCGCGAGAACGCCGCCAAGCACCTCGACGCCGGGGCGCGCAAGGTGGTGATCTCGGCGCCGGCGACGAATCCCGACGTGACTGTCGTGCTCGGTGTCAACTTCGACGAGGTCTACAACCGAGACCGGGACGAGGTGATCTCGAATGCCTCGTGTACGACCAACTGCCTGGCGCCGGTCGCCAAGGTCCTGCACGAGACGATCGGCATCAAGCACGGCCTGATGACCACGATCCACGCCTACACCTCCGATCAGCGCCTGCAGGACATGCCGCACCGCGATCTGCGGCGGGCGCGAGCGGCGGCGGTCAACCTGATCCCCGCCTCGACCGGCGCGGCGAAGGCGATCGGCCTCGTGATCCCCGAGCTCAACGGCAAGTTGGGCGGCTTCGCCGTCCGCGCCCCGGTCCCGACCGGCAGCGTCGTCGATCTGACAATCGAGGCCAACCGGGCGAGCAGCGTCGAGGAGATCAACGATGCGATGAAGGCCGCCGCGAGCGGCCCGATGGAAGGGATCCTCGAGTACACCGAGGACCCGATCGTCTCCTCGGACATCGTCGGGAACCCGGCCTCGTCGATCTTCGACTCCCAGCTGACCATGGTCATGGACGGAACGATGGTCAAGGTGGTCGCGTGGTACGACAACGAGTGGGGATACTCCAATCGCGTCGCCGACCTCGTTCAGAAGCTGCTGTGAGGACGATCAGGGACCTGGGCGACCTCGACGGCAAGCGTGTTCTCGTGCGCGTCGACTTCAACGTTCCATTGCACGACGGCGAAGTCGCCGATGACACGCGGATCCGCGCCGCGCTCCCGACGATCGAGGAGCTGCGCTCGCGCGGTGCGAGGCTGATCCTCGTATCGCATCTCGGACGGCCAAAGGACCGCGAGCCCGAGTTCTCGCTGCGGCCCGCGGCCGATCGCCTCGCCGAGTTGAGCGATGCCGATGTGACACTCGCGCCCGCGGTCGTCGGCGACGACGTGCGGGCGTTCGCCGAAAACCTGAGCCGCGGCGACGTGCTGATGCTCGAGAACGTCCGCTACGAGCCGGGCGAGACCAAGAACGACCCTGCGCTCGCGGCCGAGCTGGCATCGCTCGCCGACGTCTACGTCAACGACGCGTTCGGGACCGCACACCGAGCGCACGCTTCGACCGAGGGGGTCGCGCGGCTGGTCGATCAGCACGCGGCCGGGTTGTTGCTCGAGCGCGAGGTGACGACGCTGACACGGCTGCTGCAGTCTCCCGACCGACCGCTCGTCGCGGTCCTCGGTGGAGCCAAGGTGAGCGACAAGATCGCCGTCATCGAGCGCTTCCGCGAGGTCGCCGACACGATCCTGATCGGCGGTGCGATGTGCTTCCCGTTCCTCGCGGCACAGGGCCACGAAGTTGGGCGGTCGCTGTGCGCGGAGGAGGACGTCGAGCTCGCTCGCCGCGTGCTGGCGCAGACGGGAGCCGGTGCGGAGCTGCGACTCCCGACCGACCTCGTCGCCGCCAACGAGATGACCGAGGACGCGATCGTGACCGCGATCGACGGCGTCGACGTGCCCGCCGATCTGATCGGTCTCGACATCGGCCCGAGCACCGCGCGCGACTACGCGGCCGTGATCGCCGCCGCCGGCACCGTGTTCTGGAACGGACCGATGGGCGCGTTCGAGCTGGCCCCATTCGCCGCCGGGACGCGGGCGGTGGCGCAAGCGGTCGCGGACGCGCGCGGGACGACCGTCGTCGGTGGCGGCGACTCGGCCGCGGCGATCCAGCAATTCGGCCTTGCCGACCGCGTCACCCACCTGTCGACCGGCGGCGGCGCCTCGCTCGAGCTGATCGAGGGTAAGGCGCTGCCCGGAGTGGAGGCACTGGCGTGAGAACGCCCCTGATCGCCGGCAACTGGAAGATGTACAAGACGGTGCAGGAAGCCGAGGAGTTCATCCAGGCGCTGCTGCCCCGGGTTTCGACCGCCGACCGCGTCGACGTCGCGATCTGCCCGCCGTTCCTGGCGTTGGAGGCGATGGTCGACTCGACCCGCGGCTCGCGCGTCCAGGTGTACGCGCAGAACATGCACCAGGCCGACGCCGGCGCCTTCACCGGCGAGGTGTCGCCGCCGATGCTGTCCGAGGTCGGAGTCCACGGCGTGATCCTCGGTCATTCTGAGCGTCGCGAGCTGTTCGCCGAGACCGACAAGGCGCTCGCCCTGAAGGTCCCCGCCGCCCTCGAAGCCGGGCTGTTGCCGGTGCTGTGCGTCGGGGAGACGGAGGAGGAACGCGAGCGCGGCGACACCGAACGCAAGCTCCGCCACCAGATCCAGGAGGATCTGGCCAAGGTAGACACGGAGCGGCTCGGCGAGATCGTGATCGCCTACGAGCCGATCTGGGCGATCGGGACCGGGCGCGTGGCGACGCCCGAGCAGGCGCAGGAGGCGATTGCGTTCGTGCGCGCCCTGGTTGGCGATCGCTCGGCCGAGCAAGCGCAGCGAACGCGAGTCCTGTACGGCGGCAGCGTCAAGCCCGACAACGCGGCCGAGCTGCTGGCGCTCCCCGACGTCGACGGAGCGCTGGTCGGCGGCGCGAGCCTCGACGCGAGTTCGTTCGCGTCGATCGTGGAGGCAGTCTCCTGATGGCCGTCCCGCCCGGCGCCCAGAGCCTGCCAGCGGGCTCCGCCGTGCTGATCGTGCTGGACGGCTGGGGGATCGCCCCGGACGGCCCGGGCAACGCGGTCTCGCTCGCCCACACGCCCGTGTTCGACGAGCTATGGGGTGCCTACCCGCACACGCAGCTGACCGCCTGCGGTCGTGCCGTCGGCCTACCCGAAGGGCAGATGGGCAATTCCGAGGTCGGCCATCTCAATCTCGGCGCCGGCTCGGTCGTGATGCAGGACCTGACGCGGATCGACCTTGCCGTCGAGCAGGGCGAGCTGGCCACCAACCAGGTGCTCCGCGACGCCTTCACGGGTGCCGAGCGCGTCCATCTGATCGGGCTCGTTTCAGACGGCGGCGTCCACTCGGGATTCGGGCACCTCGAGGCACTGATCGAGCTCGGGGCCGAGCTCGAGGTGCCCGACCTCGTGCTCCATGCCTTCACCGACGGGCGAGACACGCTGCCCAAATCGGGCGCCGGCTTCCTCGAGGCGGTCGAGGGCTGGATGGCCCACTCGGGCTCGGGGCGGATCGGATCGGTCGTCGGGCGCTACTACGCGATGGACCGCGATCGCCGCTGGGATCGGATCCAGCTCGCGTACGACCTGCTCGTCCACGGCCGTGCCGAGCACCGCGTCGCGACGGGGCCCGAGGCTGCTCGCGGCGCGTACGAGCGTGGCGAGACCGACGAGTTCATCAAGCCGGTGCTGGTTGGCGACGAGGCCCGGATCCGGCCGGGCGACTCGATCATCGGCATCAACTTCCGGCCCGACCGGATGCGCGAGATCACGCGCGCCCTGGCCGAGCCTGGGTTCGACGAGATCGATCGCGGCGGCACGCCGCCGATCGATCGGTACGCCTGCATGGCGCAGTACGAGGAGGACTTCCCCTACCCGATCGCGTTCCCGCCGGAGCGCCCGGCGACGACGATCGCGAACGTCGTCGCCGCCCACGGCCTGCGCCAGCTCCACGTCGCCGAGACCGAGAAGTACCCCCACGTCACGTACTTCTTCAACGGCGGGGAGGAGGAGCCGTGCGCCGGTGAGCGTCGCGAGCTCGTGCCCTCGCCGCGCGATGTGCCGACATATGACTACAAGCCAGAGATGAGCGCCCCCGAGGCCGCCGCCGCGTTCGTCGGCGCGTGGCGAAGCGACTCGCCGGCCTTCGGGATCATCAACTTCGCCAATGCCGACATGGTCGGCCACACGGGCGTGATCCCGGCGGCGGTCAAGGCGATCGAGACCGCCGACCGGTGCCTCGCGGAGGTCGTCTCGACCGTCCACGAGAGCGGCGGCGCCTGCCTGATCACGGCCGATCACGGCAACGCCGACCACATGCTCGAGCCGGACGGAAGCCCGAACACGGCCCACTCGCTCAATCCGGTCCCGGTGATCGTCACCGTCCCCGGTCTGTCGCTGCGATCGGGCGGGGTGCTGGCCGACGTCGCCCCGACGCTGCTCGAGGTGCTCGGCATCGACCAGCCCGCCGAGATGACGGGGCACTCGCTGATTCAGTAGGGGGGCGGTCGCGTCTCGAGGCGGTCCGGACGGGTGCGTCCAACGTTGTTCCCGATTATGGGAAACAACGTTGGAATCGTTGTGGGTTCCGCGTCCCGTAGCCTCTCGATCGGTCGGGGGACCCGATCCCGAGACGATCGAGAGCTCGGAGACGCCCGCCGCGTCTGAGCCCGAAAGCCCCGCGGCCGCCTGACACAGCAGCCAGTAGGGTCCGGGCCGTGTTCACGGTCCGGACCCGCGCTGCTGACAGCCTCGCCCGCACCGGGACGCTGCGGCTTGCGCACGGAGATGTGCGCACGCCGGCGTTCGTGCCGCTAGCGACGCGCGGCGCGGTCAAGGCGCTCGAGGCGCATGAGGTCGGCGCGCTCGGTTACGAGCTGATCCTCGGAAACACCTTTCACCTGCTCCTGTCGCCGGGCCCGGAGCTGATCGAGCGCGCCGGCGGGTTGCAGCGGTTCATGCGGTGGGATGGCCCGATCATCACCGACTCGGGCGGGTTTCAGGTCTTCTCGATGGGCCACGGCGGCGTCGCGGACGAAATCAAGGGGCGCAACCGGGGCAACCAGCGAGAGGGAGGCGGATCGATCCTCGCGATCGAGGAGGACGGCGTCCGCTTCCGCTCTTACCTCGACGGCAGCGAGCAGTTCCTCGGCCCCGAGACATCGATGGCCGTGCAGGCGGCGCTCGGGTCAGACATCGCGCTGGTGTTCGACGAGTGCACACCGTTCCACGTCACGCGCGACTACACCGCCCGCTCGACCGAGCGGACGCACCGGTGGCTGCAACGGTGCCTGCTCTGGCACCAGCGGCACGGCCACGAGACGCAGAACGTGTACGGGATCGTGCAGGGCGGCACCGAGCACGACCTGCGAATCGAATCGGCTGCGACCGTCGCCGCGAGCGACTGCGACGGGATCGCGATCGGCGGCTCGCTTGGACGCGACAAGGCCCAGATGTACGAGGTTGTCGGCTGGACGACGGCCGAGCTCGAGCGCAACGCGCCCGATCGCCCGCGCCACCTGCTCGGGATCGGCGACATCGACGACCTGATCAGCGGCGTTGAGCAGGGAATCGACACATTCGACTGCGCCCTGCCGACGCGACTCGGCCGCCACGGCGTCGCGCTGGTCCCCGACCCGCGGACCCGGTGGCGGCTCGACCTCGTCAAGAGCCCCTCGCGCGAGAGCGCCGAGCCGATCCTCGACGGCTGCCCCTGCCCGACCTGCTCACGCGGCTACTCGCGTTCCTACCTCCACTACCTGTTACGCGCTGGCGAGCTGACCGCGCTGCGGCTGGTGACGCTCCACAACCTGAGCTTCGTCGCGAGATTGATGGCGGATCTACGGCGCGCGATCGACGAGGGGACGCTCCCCGACGTCGCGGCCGCGCTCAAGTCCGCCTGACCGGCTACTTCGTGTACTGGTTGATCAGGCTGCGGAGGCTGTTGACCGCGCTCTGGGCGTCGTGACCGACGACCCTGCGGAACTGAACGACCGTGTTGGAGGTGTCGGTCGCGATGACCACCGCGACCACGACCGCGATCGTGAGCACGACCAGGAGCGCGAGGAACGCCGCGAAGCGGCGGCGGCCGCGCCTGCGAGCGAGCTGGCGGCCGCGGTCGGGGACCGGTGCCGGTGCCGGTGCCTGTCGGCGAACGGGGCGGGCCTCGAGCTGGCGCGAGGAGCGGGCTGCCGGCCGAGTCGTTGCGACGCGCGTCGCGGCGGTGTCGTTGTCCTCTGCGGGTAGCACGCTCGTCGTCGCGCGGGGTGCGAGGTGCGAGGTCGCAGCGGTGGCGGGGACCAGCTCGAGCCCGTGGCCGTCGTTACGGAGCGCCTCGCCGAACAGGATCGCATCTGCGGGACGCTGGACCTGGTCGATCGCGAGCGCGATCGCGACCGCCTGGGCGAGCTGGCGGGAGACGTGCGGATTGAGCTCGTTGAGCGGCGTCGGCAACTCGCGCTGCTGCTTGAGCGCGAGCTCGGACAGCGACGCGGCCTCGTAGGGGAGGCGGCCCGACAGCAGCTGGTAGGTGACCACGCCGAGCGAGTAGATGTCGGCCCGGGGGCCCGCCTCCTCGCCGCGAGCCTGCTCCGGCGCCAGGTAGGCGGCCGTCCCCAGCACCGAACCGACCTGGGTGATGCTCGATTGGTCGGTCGCGCGGGCGATGCCGAAGTCGGCGAGCTTGACGACGCCGCTGTCGGACACGAGCAGGTTGCCGGGCTTCACGTCTCTGTGCACGACTCCGTTGCGATGCGCGTAGTCGAGTCCGCGGCAAGCCTGGGCGACGATGTCGACGGCCTGGTCGACGTCGAGGTGGCCGCGGTCGCGGAGCAGTTCGGCGCACGAATGGCCGGAGACGTGCTCCATCACGATGAAGTGCTGGTGGTGTCCTTCGTCGAACCCGAAGTCGAACACCTGGACGATGTTCGGATGGACGAGCCGAGCGGCGGCCAGCGCCTCGCGGCGAAAGCGCGATACGAACGTCGGGTCATCGGCGAGATGCTCTGCCAGCAGCTTGATCGCGACATATCGCTCGAGCCGCTGGTCGAACGCGAGGTGGACGGTCGACATCCCGCCGATCCCGAGGCGGCCCTCGACGCGGTAGCGCCCTGAGATCGTCGTCGGGTTCACTGACCGTTACCGCCGCCGGGGCTGCCGCCGAGCCCCGCCCCGCCGCTGCCGCTGGTGGAAGAGCTGCTCGACGAGCTGGTCGTGGTGGTGCTCGAGCTCGTGGTGGTCGGGGTCGTCGTGGTCGAGGTCGTGGTCGGCGTGCTCGTCGTGCTGGTCGTCGTCGGTGTCGTCGTCGAGGAGGAGGTGGTGGTGGTCGTGGTCGTGCTCGAGCTGGTCGTGCTCGAGGTCGTCTGGCAGTCGACCGCCGCGAGCTGCCCGACGGTGCTCGCGCCCTGCATCAGGTTGCCGCGGAGCGTCGCGCTGACGGACGGCGGCAGGTTCATGACCGCGTTCGTGAATCCAGAGACGGCGGTTGCTGCTGCGCCGCAATGGTTGCCCGCGACGGCCAGGGATACGGCATCGAGCTGGCTGTTGAGGTTCGAAGATTGACCCCCCGACAGCAGGCCGGTGCCACCGCCGCCGCAGGCGACGAGAAACGAGACGCCGAAGCCGAGACCCCCGGCAAGCAGTGCACGCGGCGCATAGCCCATCCGCGGCCCACTTTAGACGCTGTCGATGTTGAGTTCGGATTAGAACCAGCTCACTGCCCGTACGACAGCCGCTCGGCCAGCGAGTCCGGAAGGCGCGCCGCTCGGATCGCCGCGGCGGCTCCCGAGATGTCGTACTGCACCCGGTGAAAGACGGCGCTCCAGCCGTCGAGATCGAGCTCCAACCAGGCCGCGCGGGGGTCGCCGTCGCGGGGCTGGCCGACGCTGCCGGGGTTGACGAGCCACTCGCCGGAGCTCAGATCCAGCTCCTCGCCGTCGCCCCGTGTCTGCCCGGTGGCGGGGGATCCGGGCTCGCGGCAGAACGACAGTGCGACGTGCGAATGGCCGATCAGGCAAACGCGGTGCTCCTGGGTATCGAGGCACAGCTCTGCCTGGAGCGGCGAGAGGACGTACTCCCACACCGGATCCCGCGGGCTCGCGTGGAACAGACCGACGGCCTCGTCGAGGCAGACCGGCTCTAGCCCCTTCAGGTATGCCCGTGTCTCGGCGGTGATTGTCTCCCGGGTCCAGTGCGCGGCGAGCGCGGCACCACGCGAGAACTCCTCGAGCGGCAGCGCCCCGCAGACCCCGAGATCGTGGTTGCCGGCAAGGCAGACGGCGCTGTGTCGGCGCGTGAGCTCGACGCACGTGTCGGGGTCGGCGCCGTAGCCGACAATGTCACCGAGACACCACAGCTCCTCGCAATCGGATGAGCCGATCGCATCGAGCACGGCCTCGAAGGCCTGTCGGTTGCCGTGGATGTCGGAGATGATCGCGATCAGCACCGGGGTACAGTCTCCCTGGTGAGACGACGTCGAGGTGCCGACGCTGCCGCCGCCGTGATCCTGGTGGCGGGGGCCGCAGAGCTGGCGGTCCGGCTGCTCGGACCGCGAAGCTCGCCGCCCGAACCTGCTCCGGTCGACCTCGGAACCTATTTCAGCTCGCAGGAGATCGAGCGCGGGCGCCGGTTCGCCCGTCCCCAGATGGTGATCGGGCTGACGCGCACAGCGGTTGATCTGGCGGCACTCGGGATCGTCGTCCGCCGGGCGCCGCGCCTGCTCGGAGGACTCGACCGATCGCCGGCGCGGGGCGCCGCCGCCGCCGCCTCGGCGCTCGTCGTCGGACTGTCGCTGCCGACGCTTCCACTGGCTGCGCTGGCCCGGAGGCGCTCGATCAAGGTCGGACTCGTGACCCAGTCGTGGCGCGGCTGGGGCGTCGACCTGCTGAAGGCGACCGGCATCGAGGTCGTATTCGCGGCGGGGGCGGGCGCTGCCGTCGTCGGGCTGACCCGCCGCTACCCCCGCGGTTGGTGGGCACCGGCCGCGGCTGGCTCGGTCGCGTTCGGGGCGCTGCTGACGGCGCTCGCGCCGGTCCTGCTGGATCCGATCTTCAACAAGTTCACGCCGCTCGCGGAGGGTGAGACGCGCTCCGATGTGCTGGAGCTCGCGGCGGCCGCGGGCGTCAAGGTGGGGGAGGTGTACTCGGTGGACGCGAGCCGCCGCAGCACCGCGGCCAACGCGTACGTGACCGGACTCGGTCCGACCAAGCGGGTGGTGCTGTTCGACACCTTGCTCGATCGCTACAACCGAGACGAGATAAGGGTCGTTGTCGCGCACGAGCTCGCGCACGTGCGCCACCGCGACGTGCCGCGCAGCGTTGGCTACGCCGCGTTCGTCGCGCCGGCCGGGGCCCTGGCTGTGCAGCGGCTCAGTTGGAAGCTGGCGGAGGAGCGCCAGGGCGCCTCGACGCTGCCCGCGCTCGCGCTGTCGACCGTGGTGGTATCAGCCGTCGTCGGGGTGATCGGAAATCGCCTGTCGCGGGCGGTCGAGCGCCGCGCGGACGCGTACTCGCTGGAGCTGACCGATGCCCCCGGGGCGTTCATCTCGTTTGAGCGGACGATCGCGCTGCAGAATGTCGCCGATCTGGATCCGCCGCGTGTCCTGACACGGCTGCTGGCGACGCATCCACCGACCGCCGAGCGGATCGGCGCCGCCGTGGCCTACAGCCAACGGGCGGGCGCACAGGCGCCCGCCTTTCAGCCGGACTAGCCTTCCTCGGTCTCCGCGCCGCCGCCGAACTCGGGGAGGTTCTTGATCCCCTCACGCGTCTGCCATTTGGAGTAGTTGTCCTGCATCGCGTCGATCAGCTCGCGCATGAACTTCGATGACAGGTTGATCCGCGAGACGACAACACCCGGAATCTCCTCGTCCTCGACCTCGTGGTCCACGCGCGCGAACGTGATCGTGAACTCGTACTCGGAGTGGCTGACGTTGGCAAAGTTCGCGTACACGCCGGCCATGATGTCTGGCGAGAAATGGATGTTGATGTGGCGGTCGGGAGTGTTGGGATCGTCCATATGGACCTAGTATCCCAATCGTGCGGATCATCGTCGTCGCCGTCGGCAGACTGCGTCCTCCGTATGCGGACGACGTCCGGCACTACCAGAAGCTGATCGCCGGTCATGCGCGGCTCGAGCTGATCGAGGTGCGTGAGAGCGACCACGTTCGCCGCCGGCTGCCCGAGCGAGCATTCGTGTCGCTGCTGCACCACGACGGCGAGCGGATGGACTCGATCGCCTTCAGCCGCTTCCTGGAGGATCGCCGACAGAGCGGGCGCGACCTGTGCTTCGTGATCGGCGGACCGTTCGGCCTGCAGCTCGAGGAGGTCGATCACCGGATGTCGCTGAGCGAGCTGACGATGCCGCATCAGCTCGCGCGGGTGGTACTGCTCGAGCAGCTCTACCGCGGTCACAAGATCCTCTCGGGCGAGCCCTACCACTACTGAGTACCCTCCGCGCGTGGTCTCCCATCCGCTCGAGGAACTGCGCGCCGCCGTGCGCACCGCGACCGCCGCCGTCAGGGGCGACGGCGGCGAGCTTCGAGTGCAACCGGGGGTCGAGCGACCCAAGCGCGCCGGTCAGGGCGACTATGCGACCAACGCGGCGATGCTGCTCGCGCCGGTGCTCGATGCGCCCCCGCGCGTGATCGCCGAGAAACTTGGAGCGGGTCTGACCGAAGCGCTCGGCGAGCAGCTGGAGCGCACCGAGGTCGCGGGGCCGGGGTTTCTCAATTTGTTTCTGTCGGACTCCTGGCACCGCGGGGCGCTGCGCTCGGTGATCGGGGCCGGTGGGCGCTTCGGCGCAGGCGGCGCGGAGCGCTCGGAGCGAGTACTGATCGAGTTCGTGTCGGCCAACCCGACCGGGCCGCTGGTCGCCGCCAGCGGACGCCACGCGGCCTACGGCGACGCGCTGGCACGAATCCTCGAGCGCCACGGCCACGAGGTCACGCGGGAGTACTACTTCAACGATGCCGGCAATCAGATCAGGCTGCTCGGCGCCTCGGTCAAGGCGAGGGCGCGGGGCGAGAAGGTCCCCGAGGGCGGCTACCAGGGCGATTACGTCGCCGAGCTGGCGGCCCGGATTCCGGGCGCCGCCGACGGCGACGTCGACGAGCTGGCGGCTGCAGCGGTTGGCCTGATGCTGGGCGCGATCAAGGCGACGCTCGAGCGCTACGGCGTGCAGTTCGACTCGTTCTTCAGCGAGCGGACGCTCCACGAAGGAGACCCGAGCGCGCTCGAGCGGGCGCTCGGCGTGCTCGAGGGTCGCGGTCACCTGTATCGCTCGGAGGGCGCGGTGTGGCTGCGTACGACCACGTTCGGGGACGACAAGGATCGCGTCGTACTTCGTTCCAACGGCGAGCCGACCTATCTCGCGGCCGATGTCGCCTACCTTCAGAACAAGCGCGATCGCCGCTTCGAGCGGCAGCTGCTACCGGTCGGCGCCGACCATCATGCCTACGCGCGCGAGCTCGAGGCGGCGATGACCGCGCTCGGCGGCGACCCCGAGACGCTCGAGGTGCTGATCCTCCAGTTCGTGCACCTCGTCGAGGGGAGCGAACGAGCCGCGATGTCCAAGCGGCGCGGCGATTTCGTAACGCTCGACGAGCTGCTCGACGAGATCGGCGTCGACGCGACGCGGTTCTTCATGCTCCAGCGCTCCCACGACCGCACGCTCGATCTCGATCTCGAGCTCGCGCGCCAGCAGTCGGCCGAGAACCCCGTGTACTACGTCCAGTACGCCCACGCACGGATCGTCTCGATGCTCGGCAGGTTCGACGAGGAGCGGGTTCGGGACGCGCTCGATCCGGCCGCCGACTGGTCCTCGAGCGAGCTCCACGCCTCCGAGCGCGAGTTGATCAAGAAGCTCGCGGCGTTTCCCGACGAGATCGCCGAAGCGTCGCTCCGTCGGGCCCCGCACAGGATCGCGGTGTACGCGCTCGAGCTGGCGCAGTCGTTCACCGCCTTCTACCGGGACTGCAAGGTCGTCGGGGTGACTCCCGCCGAGCTCGAATCGTTCCGGATCGCGCTGTCGGTCGCGGCCCGGGCGACGATCGCCTCGTCCCTGGAACTGCTTGGCGTCAGCGCTCCCGCGTCGATGTAGCGCCGGTCGGGGCGATCACCCGAAGCGCGCCAGGTCCTCGTCGAGCCGGCGTGCGTCGGCGGCGTCGAGCGCCGGGCCGGTCGGAGCCGGCGCGGCCGCCCTAGCGCGCGCCCGGCGGCGCCAGCGCGGAAGCGTGAACGCGAGGATCCCGACGCCCGCGATCACGAGCGCCGGCGGCAGGATGTAGACGGTCAGGTTGAAGCCGTGCGCCGGCGGACGGCCGAGTACCGCGACGCCGTACTGGGCGACGAGCTCGCGTTCGATCTGCGCCTTCGTCTGCCCCTGGGCGATCAGCCCGCGGATGTAGCCGCGCTCCGCGATCGCCTGCGGCGACTCCGCGACCGCCAGTGGCTCGCGACACGAGACGCACATCACGTCGTTCTCGATGTCGGTCAACGAGGCCCGCGGCGTGACCGCGAGCGCGACTGACGGCGCGGCGAGTGCGGCGAATGCGGCGAGTGCGGCGAGCGTGGCGGTCAGGCGCCTCACGAGCGCTCCGCGAGCAGCTGGCCGATTGTCTTCTGCAGCCAATCGCCGGTCAGCTGGTAGCGGCGAACAGCGGCGATCCTGCCCTCGCGGTCGATCACGAACGTCTCGGGCACGCCGGTCGTCCCGAACGATCGGACGAAGTTGTCGCTGACGTCGCGCAGCACTGGATAGGTGATGTGCTCCTGGTGCACGAACTGCTCGGAGTCGCTCGAGTTGTCGAGGTAGGTGACGCCGACGACGGTGCCGTCGTGGCGGGCGAGCTCGTGCTGGGCGCGCTCCAGGATCGGCGCCTCGGATTTGCACGGCCCACACCACGATGCGAACACGTTCATCACGACCAGCTTGCCCCGGAAATCAGCAAGCTGCTCGGTGCGCGTCGAGCCGAGGACCGGCAGCGCCATGTGCGCCTCGGGAACAGCCGGCCGGGTGCCCCGCTCGAGCGCCGCGTCGATCGAGGTGTTGGTGCCCTGCCCCACGACGCCAAACAGCAGCAGCGCCAGCAGCGCGATTGCGGCGAGGCCGACGGCACCGGGGATGAAGAGGCGGCGCATGGTCCGCCAAGGGTAATGCCCGCGCTTTCTCGGCCCGCCTCGACCGGCCGCGCCGACCTACCATCGCGGGCGTGAGAAAGCTCGAATGCAGACCGATTCCGATCGAGTCGACCCGCCCGCTGCGCCACTCGGTCCTGCGGCCGAAGGACACGATCGAGGTGCTGGCCTCCCACGAGCCACCCGGCGCGTTCGCGGTCGGGGCGTTCGAAGGCGGCGAGCTGATCTCGGTCGGTTTCATCGGATGCGAGGGCGAGCCGGGATCGTGGCGGATACGAGGGATGGCGACGGCTCCACAGCTGCGCGGCCGGGGTGCCGGCACGGCCGTGCTCGACGCACTGGTCACACATGCGCGCTCGCACGGCGCGCGGCGGATCTGGTGTAACGCCCGCACGCCGGCCCTGTCGCTGTACGAACGAGCCGGGTTTCGGGCGATCTCGGGCGAGTTCGAGATCTCCCAGATCGGGCCCCATTTCGTGATGGAGCTCCGACCCGGCTCCGGACCCGCCTGAGCGTTACGGGCCTCCCGCGGGCGGTCTACCGCGCCCGGCGGTCGGGATGGTGCTCGCCGCCGGAGCGGCGATCGCGCCGCCGGCGGTCGACGCCGCGAGCCCACAGCGTGCCATCGGGGCGCAGCTCGATTCCGGGCACGCCCGATTCGAGCAGCTGCTGGGCGAGCTCGATCGCGGCCGGATTGGTGACCGGCCGCATCACCAGGCGCGGGGCGTCCGGGTCGGTCTGGTCGGGCGCTGTCGGCTGCGGATCGACGCCGTCTGGAACCCTTGACTCCATGGCTGGAATGTCGGCATCTGCTGCCCGGCGCTTGAGCTGGGCCGGCGCCGGTGGGCGGATCGCGCGTGCCTCGCTGCGGCCGCCCGATCCGTGCGTGTGACGAATCGCACACGGGTTGCAGCGGCTTCCGCGATCGCCCCTGCTACGGTCTTTTGCTCGAAACACCCGCCGAATTCCCGACCGCTTCCACTGAAAGCGCGGCCGGGGAACGGGGGACCCGCTGGTGGCATCAGCCTCCGTGGGGCTAATCGCCGGCCCGTTTGTGCGGCGTAGCGCAGCTTTCTCGCGCGAGCCCGTCAGCTAACCCCGTAGGCATGAGAAAGAAAGAAGAGGCTCTGATGCCCTCGAGGAGAACGCGACGCGTGTCGCGAAAACACATTCTGCGCCGAAGCGCCTGGATCGGTTCGGGACTGGTGGCGCTTGCCACGAGCGGCGGCATGGTCGCCGCTCCCGGTGCCGCAGCACAGGCGCCGACGCCCGTCCCGCTGCTTTCGCAGGGAAGCGCCGGTACCGGCGTTGCCCGCGTGCAGCGCGCGTTGCACCTGCACCCCAACGGGCGGTTCAACGCTGCCACGAGGCGCGCGGTGCTGCGCTTCCAGCGGCATGACCACCTGATCGTCGATGGGATCGTCGGTCCGCAGACGTGGGGCGCTCTGTTCCACGTTCGGACCCAGCCGGCGCCGAGCGCAGCTACGGCCCCGTCAACCCAGACCGGGTCGACCGCTCCGGCCTCGACGAGCACCGGCGGCTACTCGATCCCGTCCTCGATCGTGATGTGCGAGTCGGGCGGGAACTACTCGGCCGTGAACCCGTCGAGCGGCGCCGGTGGCGCCTATCAGATTCTGCCCTCGACCTGGCGCGCCTACGGCGGCCAGGGCCTGCCGCAGGACGCCCCGAAGGCCCAGCAGGACCGGATCGCGTCGCAGATCTACGCGAGCCAGGGGTCCTCGGCCTGGGTCTGCTGAGCTCGCTCGTCAGCCGTCGGACCGGAGCAGGTCGAGCGCCTGGTCGTGGATCAGGCCGTTGCTGACGATCGCGTTCAGCGAGTCGATCCGGGGGAGTCCAGCCAGGTCGCTGAACCGGCCCCCGGCTTCCTCGACGATGATCTTCAGCGCGGCGTAGTCCCACGTATGACCGTCGAGCTCGATCGCGACATCCGAATCGCCTGACGCGACCCCGAGAAAGCTGTGGTCCTGATGGGGTCGCACGCTGGCGCACTGCGACCCGATCGTGGCGAGCGGATGTCGGGTGACGCCGTGACGTAGCGTCTGGTCCCAATCGTCGTTGACGACCGCGTCGGCGATCCGCGCGGTGCTCGACACCGCGATCGGCTCGCCGTTGTGGAACGCCCCGTGACCACGGGTCGCCCACCATCGCTGTCCGCTCGCCGGGACCTCGACGAGACCGACGACGATCTCGTCGCGATGGGCGAGCGCGATCAGCATCATCCACTTGGGATCGTTCTCGACGAACGCACTGGTTCCGTCGATCGGGTCCAGGTACCAGCACCAGTCGGACTTCCCGCTCGCCCCGTACTCCTCACCCAAGACCGCGTGCGAAGGGTGCCGGCGCGCGAGCTCCTCGCGCCACACGCGCTCGACCCCCTGGTCGACGTCGGTGACCGGAGAGCCGTCGGGCTTGATCGTCGTCTCGAATTGACGGTCGCGAAAGCGCTCGAGCGCGATCGCCGCGCCTCGGTCGGCCAGCTCGAACGCGAACTCGAGGTACTCGAGGCTCACTGCGTCACGTCGGTCGCGGGCGCGCTGAGCGCCTGCGCCATCGCGTCCCGCATCGCGAGCAGCCCGGACGCGGGTCGCATCATCACGACCAGCTCGGCAACCTGACCGTTGTCGTCGTAGCGGAGCAGGTCGACTCCCTCCAGCTCGCGGTCGCCGACGCGGCTCGAGAAGAACAGCACCTCACGGTCGTCCTCGCGGATCTGCCAGTGATAGCTGAAGTCGCGCCCAAGAACGTGACCGACGACGAGCAGCAGGTCGCCAACCGCGGTCCGGCCCTCATAGGACGCGAACACGACCGGACTGCGGAAGTGCACATCCGGCGCAAGCACCGCCCGCACGGCGCCGAAGTCCTTGCTCTGCACCGCGGCGCGAAACGGACTCCAGCCATTGCTGTCGGTTGGAATCGCCATCGAGCGACATCATCTCGCATCAGCGGAGCCGGCGAGTTTCGGGCTGCCCTACGGCCAGCCGGCGCCCGGCGCCGGGGCGGGGCTGCTCAGGAGCTGGCCGGTTCTGGCGCCGCCGGCCATCTGCTCGGGGCCGTTCCACTCGGTCGCAACGAGGAACAGGGTGTCGCCCCGCTCGCCGCCGAGCATGCAGGCGAAGCAGCCACGATCGAGCTCGATCCGGTCGAGGACCTCGCCGCCCTCGGCCACGCGGGTGCAACGCTGGTTTGGGACGTCGGCGTACCAGACGGCGCCGTCGCGATCGATGCAGATCCCGTCGGGGACGCCGTCGCCGAGGTCCGCCCAAGTGCGGCCGCCCGAGAGCGAGCCGTCGGCGGCGATCTCGAAGGCGGTCAGGCAGCGGCCGTAGGATTCCGCGCAGATCAGGGTCGAGTTGTCGGCGCTGACGGCCATCCCATTGGGAAACGCGACGTCGGTCGCCACCTGCCGGGTCTTCCCGCTCGCGGTGATCAGCGCGATCGTCCCGGGCGCGAACGCGCCCCCCGGGAACTCGAAGCCGGCGTTGTTGACGTACGCGTTGCCGCGGCCGTCGACGACGATCTCGTTCCACGGGTGCCCCGGCTCGCTCAGACCGGCCAGCGAGACGTGCGTGACGAGCGAGCCGTCGAGGTCGAGTCGGACAACGCGGCCCTCGCGCGCGGAGACGATCGCGAGTCGATCGTCGGCGAGCCAGTCGAAGCACATCGGGAACGAGGGGAACGCGACCTTGACGATGACCTCGCTGTGGCCCTCCTGATCGACGGCGATGATCTCCTGCGCGCCCCAGTCGGCGAACCACAGCCGGCGATCATGCCATCGCGGGGACTCGCCGAATGCGATGCCCGTCATCAGTGTCTGCAACTCGGTCATGTCAGGTCCTCCGGAAGTCGGTATCTGTACTGCAGACCCCGGCCTACCGTAGAACTAAGCGCCGCCCTAGGTCCGGAAATCGGCTGCGCGGTTTCAGTCCTGCCCCGGCGCGGCCGATACCAGCGCAGATGACGGCTCGGCTCTATCGGATCGGGCGATTCTGCGCCGCCCATCGTGGGCTCGTCCTCGCGGCGTGGCTGATCGTCGCGATCGGACTTGGTGTCTGGTCCAGCCAGCTCGGCGGGACCGAGATCACGAACAACGTCACGCTTCCGGGGAGCGGCACCCAGCACGCTGCCGATGTCCTGCAGCGGGGCTTCGGAGCGGTCGCCGCCAACGGCTCGAATCCGGTCGTGCTGCGCGCTCCGGCAGGCACCACCTTGACCGATGCCAGGCAGCGGGCGGCGGTCGCGAGGATCGTGGCCGCGTATGCGCGGGATCCGGGCGTCTCGCGGGCGGTCGGGCCGCTCGGCGGGTTTGGCGCACACCAGCTGTCGCGAGACCGCACGATCGGCTACATCTCGCTGACGCTGAACGACAACGCGGGGGCGCTGACCCACGAGGAGGCCACGCACCTGCTCGATCTCGGCCAGCAGGCACGATCCGCGGGGCTGCAGCTCGCGATCGGGGGCTACCTCGGCGACGCCCTGTCCCAGCCGCCGCTCGCGAACTCCGAGGCGTTCGGGCTGCTCGCCGCGATCGTCGTACTGCTGCTCACGTTCGGGACCGTCGTCGCGATGGGCATGCCGATCGTGACGGCGCTGCTGGGTCTCGGCACCGGGCTCAGCGTGATCGCCCTGATCAGCCGCGTTGCCGAGGTGCCGAGCAGCGCGCCCGCGCTGGCGACGATGATCGGGCTCGGCGTCGGGATCGACTACTCGCTGTTCATCCTCACGCGCCATCGCGAGCAACTCGCCGAGGGGATCGAGCTGCGCGAGTCGATCGCGAGGGCGACCGCCACCTCGGGTGGGGCTGTTGTGTTCGCAGGGGCGACGGTGATGATCGCGCTGTGCTCGCTGCTGCTCGCACGGATCCCGATCGTCACCCAGATGGGCTATCTGTCGGCGATCGTGGTGCTGATCGCGATCCTGGCTGCGATCACGCTGTTGCCGGCCGCACTGTCGCTCGTCGGCAAGCGGATCAACTCGCTCGCGGTCCCGGGCCTGCGGATCCACCACGACCAGCGGCCCCACGGCTGGGCGCGCTGGGCGAGGTACGTCTCGAGCCGCCCGTGGCCGGCGCTGGTCATCTCGGTCGCGGTGATCGCGCTGCTGGCGGCGCCGCTGCACGGCCTCCACCTCGGTCAGAGCGACAGCGGGCAGCTTCCGCGCAACACCACGGCGCGACTGTCATACGACCTGCTCAGCCGAGGCTTCGGTCCTGGCTTCAACGGCCCGTTGCTGATCGCTGTCTCGGCCTCGAACCGCGGTACCGCGACCGTCGCGGCGGTGCAGCGCCTGGGGCTCGGTCTGAAGCGGACGGCGGACATCAGCGCGATCAGCCCGCCGGTCGTCTCCAAGGACGGGCAGTCGGCGCTGTTCACCGTTACCGCGGCCAGTGCCCCGTCGTCCCCGGCGACGGTCACGCTTGTGCGCACGCTCCGCGATCGGACGATCCCGACCGCGACCCGCGGAAGCGGGCTGCACGTCTACGTCGGCGGCCAGACGGCCGGCTTCATCGACCTGTCGGCCGAGATCACCGCGGCGCTGCCGCTGCTGATCGCGACAGTGCTGACGCTGTCGCTGGTGCTGCTGGTGATCGCGTTCCGGGCCCCGCTGATCGCGATCAAAGCCGTCGTCATGAACCTGCTGTCGATCGCGGCCGCGTTCGGTGTCGTCACCTATATCTTCGGGCACGCGTGGACGGGGAGGCTGCTCGGGCTCGACGGCACCTCGCCGGTGGTTTCGTTCGTGCCGCTGATGATGTTCGCGATCCTGTTCGGCCTGTCGATGGACTACGAGGTGTTCCTGATGAGCCACGTGCGCGAGCGCTGGCGGGCGACGGGCGACGCCCACGCAGCCGTCGCCGAGGGGCTGGCGGGAACGGCGCGCGTGATCACAGCCGCCGCGCTGATCATGGTCGCGGTGTTCGCCGCGTTCGTGTTCAACGGCAGCCCGACGATCAAGCAGTTCGGCATCGGCATGGCGGTGGCGGTCGCGATCGATGCGACCGTGATCCGCTGCGTGCTCGTGCCGGCGACGCTCGCGCTGCTCGGGCGTGCGGCGTGGTGGACGCCGCGATGGCTCGATCGGATCACGCCGCGCCTCGAGATCGAGGGCGAGGCCTGGTTCGAGCGACACCTCCGCGAGATCGCGCCCCACAACGCACCGCCGGCGGCGCACGAGCCGGCCTGAGCTGCGGGCGAGTCCCGCCGCCGCGTTGCGGCAAAATACTGATGGCAACACTCTTTTGGGTGTTACTATCAAATCATGGCAGCTTTCACAGACAGTTCTGGCGCGGGAGCGGTCGACGCGCGGCGCTGGTGGGCGCTCGGCGCCGTCAGCTTGGCGGTGCTGGCGGTCGGCCTCGATGGGACCGTGCTGAGCGTCGCGCTGCCAACGCTGGCGCGAGATCTCCACGCCTCGGAGTCGAGCCTGCAGTGGTTCTCGTCGGGGTACATGCTGGTCCTGGCCGCCGCGATGCTGCCCGCTGGGGTCCTGGGTGACCGCTATGGGCGAAAGAAGGTGATGCTGTGCTCGCTGGCGCTGTTCGGGCTGGGGTCGGCCGCGTGCGCGACGGCGAGCTCGAGCGCCGAGTTCATCGCCGCCCGGGTGGTGCTTGGCATGGCCGGGGCAGGCGTGATCGTGATGGCGCTGTCGGCGGTGACAGTCTTGTTCAGCGAGGAGGAACGTCCGCGGGCGGTCGGGGTCTGGTCGACGGCCAACTTCCTGGCGCTCCCGATCGGGCCGATTCTCGGCGGCTGGCTGCTGACCCACCAGTGGTGGGGGTGGGTGTTCCTGATGAACGTGCCGGTCGCGGCGCTTGGTATGTCCGCCGTGTACGCCCTGATCCCGGAGTCGCGGGCCCCGGATCGTCCCGCGCTGGACTGGATCGGCGTGGCCCTGTCGGTGTGGGGGCTGGTCGCGCTCACGTACGGCTTCATCAAGGCCGGAGAGAGTGGTTGGGGAGATCCCGCTGCGCTGCTGGCGATGACCGCCGGAGTGGCGGTCATCGTCTGCTTCTTGGGCTGGGAGCGTCGGCTCGCGCGGCGCGACGCCCAGCCACTCGTCGACCCGACGCTGTTTGCCTCCGCGTCATTCACTTGGGGGGTGGTGCTCGCGGCGATCGCCGTGCTCGCGATGATCGGCGTCCTGTTCACGATGCCCCAGTTCTTTCAGGGCGTCCTCGGCACCGACGCGATGGGCTCGGGACTGCGGCTGCTGCCCCTGATCGGCGGCTTGATCGTCGGCGCGCTGCCTGCCGATCGCCTCGCGCGGCGGGTCGGAAACAAGCTCGCGGTGGCGCTCGGGTTCGCCGCGCTCGCCGTCGGTCTGCTGCTCGGCACCCAGACGCGCGTGTCCTCGAGCACGTTCTCGATCGGGCTGTGGATGGCGGTCGTCGGGGCGGGGATGGGACTGGCGATGGCCACCTCCGCCTCCGCCGCCCTGTCGGAGCTGTCGGCGGAGCGCAGCGGCGTCGGCTCGGCCGTCCTACAGGCGGTCAACAAGACCGGCGGCCCGCTGGGCACGGCGGTGCTCGGGAGCATCGTCAGCTCGGTGTATCTGTCACGCCTGCAGCTCGGAGCGCTGCCGGCGGCCGGGCGCGCGCTCGCGCGCGAGAGCGTCTTCGGTGGGGTCGCGGTCGCTGAGCGGTTGCACTCCGCGACGCTGCTTCAGTCAGTACGCGTCTCGTTCGTGCACGGGATGGACCTGGCGCTGCTGGCGTCAGTGGCTATCGCTGGCGCCGGCATCGTGCTCGCCCTACTGTTCTTGCCGGCGACCCATGCAGCAACACGATCCGACCAGCGCTCACCGGACGAGCACGACGATGTCCTCATCGCTGCATGAGCAGCCGCCGGTTGGGCTGCGCGAGCGCAAGAAGGCCAGAACCCGGGCCGCGATCCAGGCGCACGCTGTGCGGCTGTTCATCGAGCAGGGCTATGAGGAGACGACCGTTGACCAGATCGTCGAAGCGGCCGAGGTCTCGCAGAGCACCTTCTTCCGCTACTTCCCGACCAAGGAGGACGTGGTCCTGCACGACCGGTACGACCCGATCCTGATCGCCGCGTTCCACGCCCAGCCGCCGGAGAAGAGTCCGATCGACGCGCTTCGCGGCGCGATCGCCGATGTGCTCGGGAGCCTGCCGGCCCATGAGCTCGAGCTCGAACAGACGCGCGGCAGGCTGATCGTGACCGTGCCCGAGCTCCGCGGGCGGTTCATGGACCAGCTCGCCGAGACGATCCGGATGCTGGCAGAGGCGATCGCCGCGCGGATCGACCGCGACCCCGAGGACTTCGTCGTTCGCAACTTCGTCGGCGCTGTGATCGGTGTGGCCCTGGCCGCCGTGATCGATCTCGCAGAGCAGCCCGAGGCCGACTATCTCGCGGTCTTCGACGCAGGGCTCGCGCACCTGGAGGCCGGTCTGCCGCTGTAGGCGGCCGGTCCTACCGCCTGGCGACGGCCTGCGGCTCGAGGCGACGGGCGCCCACATCCGGGTCGACGCGCGCACGGATCGCGTTTGTGATCACGGCGACGGCGAACAGCAGCGCGAGCCCGACGACGGCGCCGCCGAGGATGTAGAGGGGCCATGGTCCGAGCGGGCTCAGGGCCGACGCATGCACCGGCTTGGTGCGCAGGTACATGTAGTTGCCGCCGGTCAGAAGGTCGCCGATGCCCGAGATCGCCGCGAACGCGAGCGTCGCGAAGTACACCCGCGACACCGCCCCGCGGCGCGGGTAGCAGCGGCATCCGTACACGAGAAACGCTCCGGCCACGATCGCGCCAACGTGGTAGATGAAATAGGTGAAATAGAAGACGCTCGGGAACGACTGGCTCAGGTCCGGGGTCAGGACCGCCTGCAGCGAGGCGGTGAAGGCCCAGAAGTACGTCAGTTCGATCAGCGTCGGCGCGCGGAGCCACAGCGCCAGGATCGACACGAGCGAGACCGCGTCGGTCAGCTGCAGCGGCAGGCTGTACTTGACGGTCCACCGCCCGAGCACGACGTCGGCGACGTATTCGCCGGCCCACCCCGCCAGGATCACAAGCCCGAGGGAGACGCAGAAGACGCGGACCCAGGGTCCCGGGTGACGGCGTGCGCCCCAGATCGAGCCGCCGGTCGAGAGCACCATCACGGCCAGGGCCGCGAGGTGCTGATCGGAGAACTGCCGCACCCAACCGAGCCGGCGGGATCAGCCGGGGCCCGGGTCGCGGTCGGTAGCCGGTCGGCGGGGCAGCGCCGCGAGCGCGATCAGCGCGCCGGTTAGGGCTACGCATGCGCCGATCGCCAGGCCGAGGTCCATGCCGCTCAGGAACGACGCGCGTGCGGCCCCGCTGAGCAGGGCGCCGGCTACGCCGCCGACCCGCTCGGCGACGCTCAATGCCGCGCCAAGGGACCCGAGGATCGTCTGTTGCACGGCGTGCGGCACGTGCTGTCCGGCGAGTGCCGCCGTCATCCGGTGCTGGTAGCGCGTCGACAGGGCGCTGCCGATGATCGCCACTCCGAGGGCGCCGCCGATCTGCACGAAGGTCCCGTTAGTCGCCGAACCGATGCCGGTGTGCTCGCTCGGCAGGACCCCCATCAGCGACCCGAGACAGGCCGGGAACACGAGGCCGGCACCGACGCCGAGCATGATCGTGCCCGCAAGCTCGCCCGAATATGTGGTGGTGACCGACGCGCCGGAGATCTGCCAGAGGCCGCCGGCGACGATCAGCAGTCCCAGCGCGACTGTGAGCTTGGTGGTCAGCCGGCGGACGAGGATCGGCGAGAGCGGGGCGATCAGGGCGATTCCACCAGCCGCGGGAAGCATTCGCACGCCGGCTTGCAGCGGCGTGTAGCCGAGCTGAAACTGAAGGAACTGGGTCAGGACGAACAGCGTGCCCATTAGCGCGAACATCATCATCCCGACACCGACGACGGCGACCGAGAAGCTGCGCAGGCGGAAGAAGCTCAACCGCAGCATCGGGTGCGAGCTGCGGGCCTCCCAGGCGACGAACGTCACCAGTACGACGAGCCCGCCAACGCCGGCACAAAGAACCAGCGGCGAGGTCCAGCCATGGACGGGCGCCTCGATGATCGCCCACAGGACGAGGCCGAGCCCGACGATCGACAGCACCGACCCCGTCGGGTCAGGCCGCCGCGCGTGCGGGTCGCGCGAGTTCGGTACCAGCGGGATCGCGAAGGCGAGCCCGAGCAGCGCGATCGGCACGTTGATCAGGAACACCGATCCCCAGTCGAAGTGGGCGAGCAGCACGCCGCCGACGATCGGTCCGAGCGCGACCCCGGCGCCGGTCGTGGCCGCCCAGATGCCGAGCGCTCGCTGTCGCTCGCCGGGATCCCTGAACGTGTTCGTGATGATCGACAGCGTCGCCGGCATGATCAGCGTCGCGCCGATTCCCATGCTCGCTCGCGCGGCGATCAGCATCGCGGCCGAGCCTGAGAATGCGGCCCAGGTCGAGCACGCCGCGAAGATCGCCAGGCCGGCGAGGAACGTTCGCTTGCGCCCGACGCGGTCGGCGAGGCTGCCCGAGACGAGCATCAGCCCGCCGAAAACGAGCACGTATGCATCGACGATCCATTGGAGCTCCGTGTCCGTCGCGCCGAGCTTGCGCACCAGCGTCGGCAGCGCGACGTTCAGCACCGTGTTGTCGAGCGAGGTGATCAGCAGCGGCACGCACAGGACCGCGAGCGCCAGCCAGCGGCGGGACGGCGGCAGCTCTGGCGAGGGCTCGCCTGCCGGGCGCCCGTCGCCCGGATGATCGTGGCGCTCGCGTCGCGGCCCGGGCGGTTGGGCACGCCGGCCTCGCCTGCGCCCGACCGTGTGCCCGCGCTGGTCCATGCTCGCATGATCTCGCCGCCGCGGGGTGCGGCCAACGGTATTTATCCACAGGGCCGCGGCGGAAAAGCCGGGCGCGCTGGCATCACCCGGCGGCCGCCGGGCAGGGGATCGGGTGATTGGCGCGGAACACATCGGCGGGGTCATAGTGGGACTTGACCCGCTGCAGGCGATCGAACGTCTCGGGCGGATAACACATGCTGGTGTCCATCGGGACGTCGATGAAGTTGGCGTACCTGACGCCGGAATCCCATGGCCCCAGCGCCGAGGTCAGTTGATCGAGCGTTCCGCTGATCGCCGCCCCGAGCTCCGGGGTCATGATCATCCCGACCGCGAACGTCAGCGCTGCGTGATCGAGGCTCGCGATCGCGCCGGCGTTCGGCGCCGGCGTGCTCAGCGCGCCTCCGAGCGGGCGTAGCTCGAACGACAGCAGCGGCGAGCCTGACTCTGGGCCCACGGTCGAGACCAGCGCGTCGATTGCCGCGGCGGGGAGATCGCTCAGCAGCTGACCGCTGCCGGCGAACGGCACAGGTTCCTCCGGGTCCATGTGGAGCTGGCCGAGCGCAGCGGGCGGCGCCGGGGCGAAGGTGTCAAGCTCGGGGCCCAGGGCCCGCAGCGGCGCGAGCACCTGACCGCCGGCCTCGGCGGGGCCAAAGTAGGCGCCCTCGACGATCACCAGCTGGCGCCCACGGAGGGGCTCGGGGACGTCGGGCAGCGGCGGGACCTGCAGCAGCCGAGCCCAGGTCGAGATCTCCTCGGGCGAGCCGGGGCTCCACTCGTTCCAGGCTTGGAGGACCTCGTCTGCGCGCTCCCATGGCCACGCGAGCATCCCGGCGTAGAGCTCCGGAACCGGGTACAGCTTGAACTCGAGCGCAGTCACGACGCCGAAGCTTCCGCCGCCCCCGCGCAGCGCCCAGAACAGGTCGGGGTTGTTGTCGCAGTCCGCGCGGACGAGCTCCCCGTCGGCGGTGACGACCTCGGCTGCGATCACGCTGTTGCAGGCCAGCCCGTGCTTGCGCGCGAGCCAGCCGTGGCCGCCGCCGAGCGTGTAGCCGACCACTCCGACCTCGCCCGAGGAACCCGACAAAGCGGACAACCCGTGTGGCGACGCCAGGACGCTGACGTCGCGCCACTGCGCGGCCGCCGCGACACGGGCCCAGCGCTTGTCGGCATCGACCTCGACGCCTTTCAGGCGTCCCGTCTTCAGTAGCAGCGTGTCATCACCGACCCCGGCGAGCCCGCCGGCGCTGTGGCCTTCGGCCTGCACCGCGACTCGCAGGCCACGGTCGCGCGCATACTTGACCGCGGCGGCGACCTCGTCGCCGTCGGCGGGGCAGGCCACGACAGCCGGCTGCTGGTCGATCGCGAGGTTCCACGCCGCGCGCGCCGCGTCCCACCCGTCTGCCCCTCGCTCGAAGAACTGTGCGCCGTTGCCCATTGCGCCCCCTCTTTTCGGTGTTTGGTTCGCCCCGTCGGGCCCAGGCGGCCGCGGGTCATGGCAACACTATGGAAGTCAGCGTGGGGCTGCCGCCCGGCCGCGTGTGCAGAATGATGGGCGTATGCCGGGAAACCTCGGTGCTGCGATCTACGGGCTGATCATCGTCGGCGCACTGCTGGCTGCCGAGAGCGTCGAGCACGAGAACTATGCGGGGTCGGTCGTGTCGGTCGTGCTGACGTTGATCCTGTACTGGCTCGCGCACTCTTACGCCGAGTTCGCCTCCTGGCGCCTCGAGGCAGAGCGGCCGATCTCGCTGCGCGACCTCGGGCTGACAATGGTGCGGCAGTTCCCGATCCTGCTCGGCGCCGCGATCCCGCTGGCCGCGCTATTGATCTGCTGGGCGCTGTCGGCGCCGCTGTCGACCGGCGTCTCAGCCGCACTGTGGACCGCCGGCGGCACGATCCTGTTGATCGAGCTGGTTTCCGGCATCAGATCCAAGCAATCCGGCCCCGCGCTGATCCTGCAGGTCGGCGTCGGTGCGATGCTCGGTGTGCTGATCGCGGCTCTCAAGCTGATTCTCCGCTAGTCAGGCTGATTCCACGGCCCCGCGTGCCGGTTGAATTCGGATGATCGGCGCCGGATCCGGACGGCTACCGACCCGCGATCCGGCGGTGCCGCGGCTCGCACTAGACCCGCTTTCCGGTTAGAGTTCCCGCGTGGGGACCAGTGGTGATGGACGCGGTGGTGGCGGGCACCTTCCGCCGGGGCATACGCCCGGCAGGCAGAGCCAGCGCTCGAGCCGAGGAGTGCCGGTCGGCATGGCGATCCTCGCGCTCGCAGCCGTCGGCTTCACCGTAGGCGCGGTGCTGCTGTTCGCGAACGCGAGCCACGCGAAGAGCCCGTCGGGCGCGAGGGCCGGGGGGGTGATCCTCGCCGTCGGCGCGGTCGTGATGCTCGCGCTGTTCATCTGGGTGTGGTGGCGCACTCATCCGCGCGAGGCGGGCTACCTCAACCTCCGCGTCGAGCCGGTCGAGCTGCATCGCGGAGACCCGGTCACCGCAACGCTGGTGATCGGCAATCCGGAAAAGTGCGGGGATACGGTCGAGCTGGGGCTCGTCTGCACCGAGTTCTACGACGAGAAGAACGAGGTGGTGACCGAGAACGGCACGCAGACCCAGCGCGTGACGCGCAAGATCGACGCATTCTCCGACTGGAACACGGCGGACATCAGCCAGCTACAGCAGACGCTCAGATTCACCGTGCCGCCGGACGCGCCGTTCTCCTACGAGGGGAGCGCCGTGACCTGGGCCTGGCACGTGAGCGTCGTCGACCGCCATCCACATCGGCCGGACGGTCGCCGCGACGTCCCGATCTGGGTGACGCCGTGAGCGCGTCGATCGCAATCGAGTTCCACGGCGGGATGTTGAAGCCCGGAGACCAGGTGGCGGGCACCGTGCAGGTGCTCGAGTCCGTCAAGTCCAAGGAGCTGACGATCGCGCTCGAATATCGCGAGATCACGCCCGACTACAGGATCGCTGCGAAGGTGATCAAGCCGGATACGCCGCTCCACACCGGCCCTGTGGAATCCGGCGACAGCTTCAGCTTCACGCTCGCGCTGCCCGCCGACGCCCTCCCGAATCAGACCGGGAAGGTCGGCACGACGGCTTGGGGGCTGCACGCGCGGCTCGCGCGGTTCGGGCCGGACGCGCACGCATGGCAGCAGCTCGCCGTGCCCGGACCCGACCGCGCCGTACGCGCGTAAACACGTCGGCGCCGGGCGGCGTTCTACGCCTCGCCGCGGCTGGCCTCGCCGGTGAGGGAGACATTTCGCTGGGCGGCCGGCGCCCGGGCATGACCGTGGCCCGGGGTGCGACGTGCAAGGATTGATGGGTGACACCGCAACAAGCATTCGACGGGGTCGCCGCCGAGCTTGCGGACCTGATCCCGCCCGGTTCGGTGGTGGTCGACGCACACACCCATCTCGGCCACGACGAGGATGGCCGGTCGCTGGACCTGCCGGGTCTGCTCGGCTTCCTCGACCAGGCCGACCCGTCGGCGCGCGCGTGCGTGTTCCCCCTGCACGATCCCGAGCGCCGGCCCTCGTATCGGGTCCCGAACGACCGCGTGCTGCAGTGGGCCGCCGAATCGGGAGGCAGGCTGTATCCCTATTGCCGTCTGGACCCCGCCGACGATCCGGTCGGTGAGGCGGAGCGCTGCCTGCGCCTCGGCGCGCGGGGCATCAAGCTCCATCCCCGCGCGCAGGCGTTCGGCTTCGGCGACCGCGCGGCGGAGTCGATCTGGCGTGTCGCGCAGGAGGCGGGCGTGCCGATCCTGATACATGCCGGGCGCGGGATGCCGCGGATGGACCCGCTCGCCGATCTCGCGCTGCGCTACCCCGACGTCGTGCTCGTGCTCGCGCACGCGGCGATCGCCGACCAGGGGATGTTCACGTCCAGGCTGGCCGATCACCCGAGCATCTACTACGACACGTCGACGTTCTCGGTGTTCGACCTGCTCGAGCTGTTCGCGCGGGTGCCGGTCGAGCGCATCGTGTTCGCCTCCGACGTGCCCTACGGCCGACCTGTCGGCGGTCTCCACACGGCGCTGCGGATCGCCGCCTACGCGGATCTCGACGAGCGCGAGCGAGCGGCCCTGATCGGCGGCACGATGATCGACATCCTCGAGCGCCGACCCGCGGCAGCGCCAACCGCCCCCCGGATCCCGGAGGTGCGGCCGGTCAGTGGCAGGCTGACCCGCGTCAACGGGTACGTGATGATGGCGTTCGCCGCAGCGATGGGCGGTGGACCGCCGCCTGACTTCGCCAGGGGCGCGCAGTTCGTCGCGCTCGCGCGGGCAGCCTGCCGCGACCCCGATCCAGGTCCGGCCGGCCCGGCGCTGCAGCGGATCGACGGCATGCTCGCGGCCGCCGAGCAGCTAATCACCGGTGAGCCTGAGCAGACGCTGATGGCCGCCGGACTGGTGATGGCGTCGGGTGTGATCGCCGCGACCGAGAAGGTCTGAGTCAGCGCCGATGCTCTCGGCCAGCGCCGGTGGTCGCGATCCGAGGCTGGCTGCGCCTACGTCGTCCCTCCGGCCCGGCGCAGTCTGTGTGCCATCACGCTCATCACAAGGTGCGCGAACCTGGGCGTCTCGTGAACGAGTACCCAGAACTGGCGTGCGGAGATCTCGACGACTTCGGCGTCGGCTCCCGCGACCGCGGTCAGTGAGCGCGGCTCGGATTCGATCAGGGCCATCTCGCCGAACAGGCCCGGGGGCTCGACCGTCTCGACAACGCGTTCGCCGTCCTTGATCTCGACCGTCCCGCTTTGCAGGACATACATCCCGTCGCCCTTGTCGCCTTCCTGAAAGATCACGGCGCCGGCCGAAAAGCTCTCCGGCTCACCCGCGCGCCCCAGCAGGTCGTAAAGCTCCTCAGGGCTGTCGACCGTCCACACGTTGCCCTCCTGTGTCTCCGCTTTGTCGTGGGCGGCCATCATATGGACTCTGATCCGCCCGGTGTAACCGCCTGAAGAAATCGCGAGTCGAGGCGGGCTCAGTCCGGTCGCGCGACGCCGCTGTATTCGGGGTTCGGCAGCATGTTGGTCGCCATCGCGAGCCGGTTGGTGAAGTTGTACATGGCGGCGATCTCGCCGACATCCCACGCCTCCTCGACCGTCAGACCGACGTCGAGCAGGCTCTGGAGGTCATCGCGCGTGAGCTCGCGCGGGGTCAGCGTCAACTTCTCGGCGTATGCGCAGATCGCCGCGCGCCTCGGGTCAAGCCCGGCGCGCCGCCAGTCGTAGGAAATCCGCTCACCCAGCACCGGGTCGCCAAGCGCGTCGCGCAGGGCGGCGCCGTGCGCGACGAGGCAGTAGAGACAGCCGTTGGCCGAGCTGACGACCACCGCGACCATCTCGCGATCGGCCGCGCTCAGGTGAGCCGTCGGCTCATGGAGCTGGCGGAAGTGCGCGAACCAGGCACTGAGGCGCCCGGGGCGGAAGGAGTAGACGCGAAAGACGTTGGGGACGAAGCCGATCCGCTCGCGCGCCTTGGCGAACAGGCCTCGGAGATCTGGGGGCAACTCCTCCTCGTCGGGGACGGGAAACCAGGAGCCGGTGTCGTTGGGATTGGCGATGTCGCTCACGTGCTGAGGGGATTCTCGCGCGTTACGCCGCCGCGCGGGGGTTGACAGATATAGTTCGCGCTGCAACTGTTGCTATACATATAGTTCTCTGTGGGACCAATGTAGGTCGAACAACTTTCAAGGAGGGGCCGGATGACCACCGCAACACGCTCGCTGGCGCAGGCGTCACACGTCAATGCGCCTCCGAACCCCGGCCAGATCATGCAGCTCGGGCTTGGGTTCTGGGGGTCGAAGACGCTCTTGAGCGCGATCGAGCTCGGCCTCTTCACCGAGCTCGCCGCCGGCCCGCTCACGGGCGAGGAGCTGGCGGCACGAGCCGATCTGCACCCACGCGCGGCGCGGGACTTCCTCGACGCGCTGGTCGCGCTCGGGATGCTGGAGCGGGAGGGGAGCGTGTACGCGAACACCGCCGAGGCCGACTTGTTCCTCGACCGGGGCAAGCCGTCATACGTCGGCGGCATGCTCGAGATGGCGAACGCGCGGTTGTACCCCTTCTGGAACGGGCTGACCGACGCGCTCCACACCGGCGAGCCACAGAACGAGGTGCGGACCGGGGGTGACTTCTTCGCGGAGCTGTACTCCGACCCGGAGCGGCTGCAGCAGTTCCTGCGCGCGATGACGGCGCTCAGTACCGGTGCCTCGATCGCGATCGCGCAGCGGTTCCCGTTCGAGCGCCACCAGTCGGTGCTCGATCTCGGATGCGCCGAGGGGGGCCTGCTCGTGCAGCTGGCTCGACACCACCCGCACCTGCGCGGGACGGGCCTGGATCTGTCTGCGGTGCGCGGACCGTTCGAGCGGTTCGTTCGGTCGTCCGGGCTCGAGGACCGGATCTCGTTCGCCGGCGGCGACTTCTTCAACGATCCGCTGCCGCCCGCCGACGTAATCACCTTCGGGCACGTCCTGCACGATTGGGGCCTCGAGCAGAAGCTCGAGCTGCTCGCCAAGGCCTACGAGGCGCTGACGCCCGGCGGTGCCGTAATCGTGTTCGACGCGATCATCGACGACCAGCGGCGCGGGAACGCGTTCGGACTGCTGATGAGCCTGAACATGCTGATCGAGACCCCAGAAGGGTTCGACTACACGGGCGCCGACTGCTGTGGCTGGCTGCGTCAGGCCGGCTTCAGGGAGAGCTACGTCGAGCCGCTCGTCGGCCCCGACTCGATGGTGGTCGGCCTCAAGTAGCGCTGGCCGGGTTGCTCAGGTCTCGATGTTGCGCGGCCACTGGAACCGCGTCGGCGCGTCGGGCTGATAGCTCTTGATGAACGCCGCGAGGCCATTTCGGAGCTCGACCAGCGCCTTGTTGCGCGGGTCGCCGGTACCGCCGGGGAAGAACAGCTCGGTGTCGGCCCCGCCAACCGGGATGAACTGCTCATACGGGGGCGAGAAGACGAAAATGAAATAGAAGCCGACCGCCTCGCCGATCGTCTCGGTGTTCGGTAGGTAGCTCAGCAGCTCATGCGTGTCGATCGGCGTCGTCGGCCTCGGGATATCGGTCCGCTGCAGGCATTGCGGGTAGTTGGCGACGAACGTCAGTGCTGGGTTCGCGGTCGAGTCGATCCGTGAGATCCCGTGCGCGGTGATCCGATAGAGCAGGCTCGTCAGCACGTTCGTCAGCGTCTCCCGGGTCTTCACCTTGGGCAGGCCGCTGACGTTGCCCTGGTCCGAGGCCGATGCGGTCGCGATCCACGTCTGCAGGCTGCTGTCGTTGGCGACGGCCGAGTCCGAGGAATACGTGCCCTGGACGAAGGCGTCGGCGTAGCTACTGACGAGATCCCAGATCTCGAGCAGGCGCTGCACGACCGGGTACTGATCCCACGGCGTGTGGATCGTGAAGTCCGACTGCTGCAGACCAAGCGCTTTGAGCGTGACATTGGGGTCGTCGTCGAAGTAGTTGCGGCCGGCTGCGTAATCGTTCTCGAGCTCGAGGAAGTCGAGGAAGTTCGTCATCGAGGTCGGCGGTGCAATGAACTGCCACAGCAGCAGCAGCACGTCGTCGAACGGGATTGCGAACTTCGACTGGGGGGCCAGCAGCTGATAGATCGGATGGTCGGTCGCGAACGTGTTGAACATCGTCATCTGCATCGCCGCAGTGACCAGATGCCAGTGGTAGACGTGCCCGATCCAGACGCCGAACACCGTGACCGAGGTCTTAGCGGCCTGGAGCGCGTACAGCCACGCGCCGTCGGTCGAGTTCGAGCGCGTGAACGTCTGACGGTTCTGGCCCCGGTATCCCGAGACCGTGACCGCGATCGGTGTCAGCGCCTTCGTGCTCGGGTCCTGGGTCAGCAGTGTGTTGGTCGCCGGCGTGAAGCGCGGCGAGCCGTTGACGCTTCCGGCGCTGAACGCCTGAAACCGCGTCATATCGATCTGGTAGAGGCTGCCGGATGAGGCCGCGGCCTCGTGTTCGTGGGACCAGATCGACGAGAACTGGCGGCGCACCGAGTCGACCTTCGCTCCGGAGATCTTCTCCGGAATGATCAGGTTGTAGCCAAAGCCGTGCTGGGCGATCATCGGCCAGAACTGCTCGGACGCGGCGTCGGCGTCCGTCAGCGACGACGACCACGCCGGCAGTGACGGGAGCCCGGTCTCGTAGACGTTGGGAAGCGTCGCCCAGGAGATCGAGAACTGCTCAGGCGATTCGAGCGGGAAGCCGTTCGGAGCGCCGGTCAGCTTCGGCGGCGCCGGGACCTTGCGCTGGCGGATCGGCTTTTCGATCAGCTCGGTCACGGCGCCCTGAGGGTCGCTCTCGAGCCGCTTCTTGATCTCGCCCCATGCGGCGGTCTTGGCATCGTCCCCGACCTGCCCGAACAGGAACCGATAGCCGACCTCGGTGATCCCGTTGATCGTGTACTCGTTGACGAGGCTCAGCTTGGCCTGCGCGACCTGCTCGCTGCGCAGCGCCAATCGCACGAGCGTCTCGAGCATTCCCTCGAGATCGACGGGGATCGCCGGCAGGTTCGGGAAGATCGATTGCAGCGGCAGATGGGGGATCTGACTCGGCGCCCCCGATCCGAGCTGCGCCGGATTCCTGCGCCCGGTGCGCTGCTTGCCCTTCTGGACCGAGACCGGCGTGGTCTGGGCGCTGGCGGCGCCACCGGCAGGGATCAGCGCGACGCCCGCGCCGGCCAGCCCGGCTCCGATGAAGCCTCGCCGTCCGATCCGGACGTTGCCATCTGCCTCTCCTCTGGTCGGCGACCCGTCGGCCATTGCTCCGCACTATATCGGCCATCACCCGGCGGGGCATTAGCCCGCTCGCCGACTCTAGACTCTGCCCGTGGGCGACGTGGTGTTCGACTTCGAGGCGGTGTTCGACGAGGACTATCTGTTCTTCTTCGAACCCCAACTCGAGCAGTCCAGCGATCGCGAGGCCGATCTGATCTGGGAGCTGGCGGAGCTCCAGCGGGGCGCCTCGGTGCTGGATCTCGCCTGCGGGCACGGGCGGATCGCGAATCGCCTGGCGCAGCGGGGCGCGACCGTGACGGGCCTCGACGCGACGCCGCTGTTTCTCTCGCGCGCACGCTCCGACGCGGCTGCGCGCGGCGTCGAGGTCGAGTACGTGGAGGGCGACATGCGTGCGCTGCCTTGGGGCGCGGGGTCGTTCGACTGCGTGATCAGCTGGTTCACATCGTTCGGCTACTTCGATGACGACCAGAACCGCCGGGTCCTGCAGGAGGTACGGCGCGTGTTGCGACCCGGTGGCAGGTTTCTGATCGAGAGCAACAACCTGGTCGCCGTGCTTCCGCGGTGGCTGCCCGCGGTCGTGCTCGAGCGCGACGGGCAGTTCGCGATCGACCGCGCACGGTTTGATCCGACGACCGGCCGGGCAACGACCGAGCGCGTCACCGTGAGGGACGGGAAGGTCAGGCGATTCACGTTCTCGGTGCGAATGTTCGTCGCCGCCGAGCTGGGTGACTGGCTGCGCGACGCTGGGTTCAGCACGATCTCGTTCTACGGCCAGGATCGCGACCGGCTGACCGCCGATAGCCGGCGGATGATCACGCTCGCCGTTCAGTAGGCGCCGACGGCGCTTGCCACAGCCGTCGTGTGGGCCGCGGGAGGTGGTTCAATGCGCGCATGAGGTCGGCACTGGTGGGCGTGGGTCTCGGGTTCGTGGTGGCGTCGCAAATCGGACCGATGTCGATGTTCCTGATGCGCGCGACGCTTCGGAGCGGCTGGCGAATCGGGCTATGGGTCGGAGGGGGAATCGCGGTCGTCGACGGCCTGTACGCATCGGTCGGTGCGGCCGGGGTCGCGCCGCTGCTCAGCATTCCGCCGCTGCGGCTGGTGCTCGGATTCGCAGGCGCGGCGGTGCTGCTGCGGCTGGGGACGAGGACGCTGTACGGAGCATTGCGGGTGCGGATCGGGGCGGAGACCGACGCCGACGTGACGAGGCCATCGCGTGCGTTCCTGGTCGCGATGGCCGGAACCGCGTCCAACCCGCTGACGATCGCCTCATGGGCGGCGGTGTTCGCCGCCGCCAGCACCGCCGGGGCGGCGCGGACGACGGGCGAGGCGGTGCTGCTCGTCGCTGGGGCCGCGATCGGCAGCTTAGCGTCGGTCAGCGCGCTGGCCAGCGGCGTCGCGATTCTCGGCCGGACGTTCGGCGATCGGATCATCCGCGTCGCCGAGGCGATCGCCGACGCGGGGATGATCGGCTTCGGCGCCGCGCTTGCCTACGGCGCCGCACGCGACCGCTAGCGCGATCAGCCGGTTCGGGGGCTAGGCGATCACGGGCTGCGGGCCTTGTGCTGGCCGCAACGCGCGTATAGCTTCCACTCCGATGCCGCTGTTCGGCGCACCCAACGTCCAGAAGCTGATCGACAAGCGGGACCTGAAGAAGCTTGCGGCGGCGCTCGCCGACGGCGATTCGGTGATCCGCGACCAGGCCGCGCAGGGACTGATCCAGATCGGCGATGACGGGGCCGTGCCCTATGTCGTCGACGTGATCCGGGCCCACGAGCAGCAGCCGGTGATCGACGCGGGCACCAACGTTCTGCGCGAGATGAGCGACCGCGCGGTGCCGGCGTTGGTCAACGGGCTCCAGACGGCTCCGGCGCAGGATCGCGCCGCGTACGGAGGACTGCTCGGTCAGCTCGGGCGCCCGGGGCTCGCACCGCTGCTCGACGCCTCGCACGACCCGGTGCCGGGGATGCGTGCGATTGCGGCGATGGGGCTTGGCCTGATCGACGAGCCCGCGGCCCGCGATCGGTTGACGGAGATGGTGAGCTCGGACGACAGTCTGGAGGGGCGCAGCTACGCCGGCTTTGCGATGGCGACGAACAAGGTGCAGGGGGCCTACGAGACGCTCGAGTCCCAGCTCGGCAGCGACGATCCCGCGACCCGCGGGTTGGCTGCGACCAATCTCGGAGTGCTCGGCGACGGACGCGCGCGCGACCGGCTGCGCGAGGTCGCCGACGGCGACTCCGATCAGCGCGTCCGCGACGCTGCCGGCAACGCACTGAGCTCACTCGGCTAGGCCGCGGCTCGGTGCGCTTGCCTGCGCGTCCAGAACGGCGCAGTCGGCCACCGCTGCTCGAGCGCGTAGCAGGACGCCCGCAGGCGTAGGTGGTTCTCGAGTAGCCGCGCGTACTCCGCGCCCCATTTCACAAGTGGCTGCTGGTCGCCGGATGACAGGATCGCCGCGACGGCGCTCCCAGCCGCGCGGCCCATCAGCAGCGCGGTGAGGATCCCCTGAGACGACAGAGGATCGAACGAGACCGCGGCGTCGCCGACCGCGACCCAGCCCCGACCGGCGGGCTGATCGAGGTGGGCGACGCCCGCGTCGAGGATCGACGGGCGCTCGTGCAGCCGCCAGCGGCCTGTCGACAGCTCCGCGCGGACGTTCGGCGCCGCCGCGAGCCGCCGGTCCCAGTCGTGGGTGGTGCGGGCGGCGCGATTGGGGAGCAGGTCCGCGTCGGTGAGGAAGGCGACGACGCGCCGGTGGCGCGGAACCGGGGTTGTGTACCACCAGCCGTCGGCGACCGCCTCGACCAGCGTTGCGCTGTTGTGATCGCCCTCCTCGCCGCCGTTCTCCGGCGAGCTCAGCGTCCAGTGCGCTGCGATGAGGTGGTCGAGGCGCAGCCGGCGCGCGCCTTGCGAGCGAGCGACATGAGCGGCGCGGCCGGTCGCGTCGATCATCGCGCGGGCCTGGAGCTCGGGCTGCCCGTGGCCCGCGAGTCCGATCTGCCAGCGGTCGCCGACCCACCTCGGCCCAGTGATGCGCGCGTCGGCGCGGACGCGAACATCGGCGGCACGGAGCCTGGCGAGCAGTGTTTGCGCGAGCCGGCCGCGGTCGATGTGCAAGCCGTGGCCGAACGGGTTGCCGATGAACTCGGTTTCGGTCAGCTCGGCCGCGCCCCAGACGCTGCGGTTCCCGAATGAGGCCCGGTGCCAGTCGCCGTCGAGCGCCGTGGCGCCGAAGATCTCCTGCAGCAACGAGGCAGTGCCGGGCGGGAGGCTCTCGCCGGGCACCGGCCGCGGACCCGAGTGTGCGCACACGAGCTCGACCCGGAGTCCGTCCGCGCGGGCGGCGGCGGCCGCGGCCGCGCCCGCGGGCCCACCGCCGACGACGACCACGTCGACGAGATCCGAGCTGCTCCGGTACGAGCCGGTCAGTACTGCGGCACCCACAGATCCGCCCCGTACTCGTGGGCGGGCTCGTGCGAGAAACCGACGTAGGACTCGACCTTGAAGGTCCGCGGGAACTGCGCATCGCCGGGTCCGGGCCGGGCGGCGACCATCCCGAGCTTCGGCCAGTCGCGGACCATCAACTCGAGCGTCGGCGGTCGCGTCGGACGCGCGATGAACCGCTCCCAGTCGCGGCGGCGGCGGAACGCCGCGAGCCGGTCCGCGATCGGCTTGGAGCGGTCCATCACGACCTTGTAGTCGGACTCGCTCAGTACCTGGGTCGGGATCCGTGCGGGCCAGAACGTCGGCAGGATCAGCGAGATGCTTCGCTGGTAGCCCGACCGGCAGCTCGCGCCGTCGGCGTGCCACGGATCGCCCAGCCATTTGGTCAAGTCGCCGGGCGAGACGCCGTCGAGTGGTCCTCCCGGCGAGTAAACGACCTTCGTCGTGAGCTGCTTGCCGTAATCGCGCAGCTCGAAGCTGTAGCTACGCACCCGCAACCGGAACGGCTTCTCCCAAACCTGGCGCGTCCGGAGCGTCCACGGGACCTCGATCGCGGGGTGAAAGGCGCCCCCGAGAACCGACTCGAGCGCGGCTCGGTCGAGCGCCGCGGGGCGTTGCTGCAGCGGCAGCACCTCGAGCGACGCCGGCACCGGCGGAGCGCTCGAGCCGCCGCTGAAGTCGCCGTTCGCCCACGCACGGAGGTTGCGGTACTGCAGCGGCGTGACGGCCAGCCACTCGCGGTTGTTGTCGAGTGGGAACTGGGTGTGGTCGCCGTACAGCTGTGGCACCGCGTCGGGCTGCGAGCGGCGGAACGAAGGGTCTCGGAAGCTGTTGAACACCTGCCTGCGAAACGCCGCGTTGCTCGCCGAGGCGTCGGCGAGCCGCTCCGGCATCCCATTCGCGAGCCAATCGTCCTTGCTGCCCCAGCCGTTGGACTGAAAGAAGCCTGCGCTGACCCACTGCATGTCCACCAGCCGGCTGAAGATCGGCAGGATGTCCGGCCCGAATTCGACCGGCCCTGCCTCGAGCATGCCGGCGTCGAGGAGCGATGAGCGCGCCGCGTCGTAGGCGGTCACGAGTCCGGTCGCGATCGAGGGAGCGTAATTCGGCGGCGTCGACACAACCCACGCCGGCTCGGCTTCGAGCACCCGGCCCCCGACCCTGACGCTCGCGCGGACGGGGCCGTCGCAGACATCGTCGGTCCAGCCCGGATTCGATGAGAAGCTGCCGAGCGGCGTCGAATGGGGCGAATAGCCGCGGCCGGGGGCGGGCATGAACACGAGCCGTCCGGCGCCGTCGGTCAGCAGCTCGCCGAGCGGGACCGGCTCGCCCAGGAACTTGCCGCCGTCGAGCGCGACCGGACCGGCGCCGGCGCCGCTTACGACGCGCGCCGGGGGGACGACTGCGAGGCGCTCGCGCGCGGACCCGCCCTTGACGTCGGTGTTGCGCAACGCGGTCGCGGGCGCGCCGGGAATGTCGTACGGCGTGCCGATCTCATACCAAGCCGCCTTGCTGTTCGCGACCTCCACCCGCCACGTGATCTCGGCGTCGCGCGAGGTCAGCTCGCGCACGACGCGGCCCTGATCGTCGAGGCCGAAGACCCTGAAGCGCGCCGCCTGGCGCGCGATCGCGCCGTTGCCGTCCTTGAAGCCGGCGCTCGCGTGGGGCAGGCCACCGGGCACCTCGGGTCCGAAGAAGAAGCTGTCGGGGCTGTTCCCGACGCGGGCGATCCCGATCGCCGGGTGGATTGCCGCCCGCGTGATCCGGCGGTCGGCACCCGCCGACCCGCAAGCGGCCAGGCCGCCGGTCGCGAACAGAGCCCCGGCGGCAGCGCTCGCACGAAGAAACTCGCCCCTCGTGGTCAGGCGTCCGCGATCGGCCGTGCTGGTCACGCGCGCAGCGTACGCCCCGATGGGGACGAATCGACCAATCTCGCACTCCGGCCTTGACTCTCCCGTAGCTGGAGGTCGCAAACTGTGCTTGATGGCAACGGAACTGAGCATCGGGACGTTCTCCCGGATCACCCATCTCAGCGTCAAGACGCTGCGCCACTATCACGACTGCGGGCTGCTCGCGCCGGCGACGGTCGATCCTGACAGCGGCTATCGCTACTACTCGACGGCTCAGGTCCCGACCGCGCAGACGATCAGGCGCTTCCGCGACCTCGAGATGCCGATCGAGGGCGTCAAGGCGGTGCTCGCGGCGCCCGACCCCGACACCCGCCAACAGCTGATCGCCGCCCATCTGCGACGGATGGAGGAGCAGCTCTCGCGTACGCAGGAGGCGGTCGTATCGCTGCGCGAGCTGGTCGAGGGCAGGCGCGGCGCGCCGGTGATCGAGCATCTGACGCTCGCGCCGCTCGACGCCCTGGCGATCGCCGAAACGGTCGCGCGGGCCGAGCTCGCGGGCTGGTGGCGCGCTGCGTTCGCCGAGCTCGATGCGGCGCTCTCGCGCGCGCGAGTTGCGGCGGCGGGAGCCCCTGCCGGCACGTTCGCCAACGAGGTGTTCGAGAACGAGATCGGCGAGTGCATGGTCTACATCCCGACCGACGGCCCGGCGCCGGCGAGCGGGCGGGCCAAGCCGGTGCAGCTCGCCGCCCGCGAGCTCGCCGTCGCGATCCACGAGGGACCCCACACCGACGTCGATCTCGTCTACGCCGCGCTCGGCACGCACGTCACCGAGCTTGGCATCGATGGCGGCGGTCCGGTGCACGAGCGCTACTTGGTGAGCGAGCTCGACGAGCCCGCCACCAAGAGCTGGCGTACCGAGATCGGCTGGCCGATCGCATCGCCCGCCTCTCCCTGAACAGCCACGCCGCGCGAGCGGCGATTTAGCCCAACAGCCAAACGAAGGAGGAACCCGATGCGGTTGCCCATGCCTGCCCCTGCCCGTAACCCGATCCTGCTCGCGGTCCTGTCGCTGGCCGGGACCACGTTCGCGCTGCTTCAGGCGATCGTCGTCCCGGCCCTGCCCGCGATCCAGCACGCGTTCGGCGCGGGGCCGGCCGGCGCGGCCTGGATCCTCACCGCCAACCTGCTCAGCACCGCGGTGCTGACGCCGGTGCTGGGGCGCGTCGGCGACATCCACGGCAAGGACCGCGTCCTGATCTGGATCCTCGTCGCGCTGGCCGCCGGGACGTTGGTGTGCGCACTTGCACAGAGCCTGGCGGTGATGCTCGCGGGCCGGGCGATCCAGGGTGCCGGTGGCGCCGTATATCCGCTCGCATTCGGGATCGTCCGCGACGAGCTCCCGCCCCGGCGGGTGCCCGGCGCGATCGGGCTCGTGTCCTCGCTGCTCGGGATCGGGGCCGGTCTTGGGCTGCTGGCGGCAGGCCCGATCATCGAGCACCTCTCCTACCACTGGCTGTTCTGGCTGCCGCTCGCGGCGATCGTCGTGACCACCGCGCTGGCGATCCGCTACGTCCCGGCCTCGGCGGTGCGCAACCCGGGCCGGATCAACTGGGGCGCGGCCGCGCTGATGACGGTCGGGATCTCGTCGCTGCTGATCGCGATCAGCATGACCTCGACTTGGGGATGGATGTCAGCGCCGACGCTTGCGCTCGCGGCGGCCGGGGCGGCGGTGCTCGCACTGTGGGTCGCGGTCGAGCTCCGCGCCCGCGAGCCGCTCGTCGACATGGCGATGATGCGGATCCGCGGCGTCTGGACGACGAACGTCGCGGCGTTCCTGCTGGGCATGGGGATGTACGCCTCGATCGTCCTGATTCCGGAGTTCGTCGAGCTGCCGCACAGCGGGTCGGTCGGGTTCGGCGCCTCGGTCACGGGAGCCGGCGTGTTCATGCTGCCGACAACCGTCCCGCAGCTACTGGTCGGCCCCTACACCGGCGCGATCGCGCGCCGGATCGGCTCCCGCCTGCAGCTCCAGCTCGGGCTGCTGGGCGTTCTCGGCGGCTACGTCGCGCTGGCGATCGCGCATGACGCTGCCTGGCAGATCTACCTCGACACGGCGCTGATCGGCCTCGGCCTCGGGCTTGGGCTGTCGGCGCTGGCAAACCTGACCGTCGGCGCCGTCGGGCAGCACCAGACCGGTGTCGCGACGGGCGTCAACGCGGTGATGCGGACGCTCGGTGGCGCGTTCGGGTCGCAGCTCGTCGCGGCGCTGATCGTGGGCGGCGGTGCAGCGGCCGCGAGCGGCTTCGTGCTCGCGTTCGGCGTGTGTGCGCTCGCTGCGGCGCTCGGCCTGATCGCGGCGGTCGCGGTCCCCGGCGGACGGCCGGTGCTGCGGGCCGGCGAGCGGGCGGCCGGCGGGCGCGCACTGCACGCATCGGCCCCGGCCGGCAGGTCGTGAGTTGCGCGCTACCGCCTTCTCGACGGCGACGGCGCTGCCGTCCTCAGCCGCGTCTAAGTTGCGGGCATGGGACAGACGGCTGAAGTTCGGCGCGGCGGCCGCGCATTTGATCGCGTCGCGGCTGCCTACGACGCCAACCGCCCGGCCTACCCCGACGAGCTCGTCGACCGAGCGTTCGAACTCGCCGGCCTCGGGCACGGAGATCGCGTGCTCGAGCTTGGGTGCGGCACCGGCCAGCTCACGCGCAGCCTGATCGCCCGCGGCGTGCGCGTGACCGTGGTCGAACCCGGCGAGCACCTGATCGCGCTCGCGGGGCGCAACCTCGAGGGCGGGGGGGAGGTCGAGCTCGTGAACGCCCGGTTCGAGGACGCGGACTTCCCCGACGGCCGGTTCGGGGCCGTCTTCTCGGCCGCCGCGTTTCACTGGATCGACCCCGATGTCAGCTGGCGCAAGGCCGCCGCGGCGCTCGCCCCAGGGGGGACGCTCGCGCTGATTCAGTACTGCGGACTGCACGAGCCGAGCATCGACTGCGACCACGAGCAGCTGCTCTCGGCGCTCAGCCGGATCGCGCCCGAGATCGCGGCCGGCTGGCCCGTGTACCGGGACCTGGCTGGGACCGAGGCCGGGGCGCGGGCGCGAGCGGCGAACGTCTCGGAGGTCTGGGCGTGGGTCGGAACCCATGAAGTCGGACGCGCCGATGCCGCTGAGCTGTTCGACGACGCCCGGATCGCGACCGTGCCGGTGCTCGCCGAGCACACCGCCGACGAGCTCAACGCCCTGCTTGGAACGGCCTCGTTTCATTCGCGGTTCACGCCGGAGCAGCGACGGGCGATCGAGCTCGAGCACGAGACGATGTTCGAGCAACTCGGCCGCCCGATCCGCTCGAGCATGGCCGCGGTGCTCGTGACCGCGAGGCTGCGGGGTGAGTCGGCGGGCTGAGGTCCGACCGCGCGCCCGCGGTCGCCCCCGGACCCGCGCCCGAAGGCGTCCTACAGGTCCTGCTGGATCGCGAGGACCATCCGGGCCTGGTCGTTGACGACCTTCAGGAACGCCTCGCCGGTCTTGATCGGGACGTTGCCGACGGCGATCATGAAGACGACACCGCGGTGATGCTTGGTCTGGGCGTAGCCGGCAAGGCTGTTACCGAGCACCAGGCTCTGACCGGCCGGCGTCGTGATCACTCGGTTGCCGGTCTTGACCTGCGCGTGTCCGGCGGCAGGGGACTTGTTGAGCACGTTGGCGAGGGTGCCGTCGCGACCGAGGATCGGGAGCGACTGAACGAGGTACTTGCCATAGGACGTCTTGACGACATTGCGAAGGAAAGTCGCCAGCGCCAACGGCGTCGTGCGGCCCTGATCGTCGGAGCCGGCGCCATCCTCGGGGAAGAAGCTGTTCCGTGCGACGCCTAGGTCGGTGGCGGTCTTGACCTCAACGCCCAGTCCCCTGAGGCAGTTGGTGCTGCCGACCTTGGCCGCAGCCAGGCAGACCATCAGGTCCGCGCCGCGGTTGTAGCTGACCTTCAGGATCAGCTTCGCGTATTGGGCCAGGGGCACCGACACATGCTCGCCGAGCAGGTCGGAGCGCTTGTAGCTCCCCTTCCGCGGCAACAGCGCGGTGGGGTTGGCGCCGGTCGCCGGGGCGGTGACGCTCACGCCCGCTCGCTGCAGCGCTTCGATGAACGCAGTGCGCGCGAATGCCGACGGGTGGTCGACCTCCCATATCCGCAACGTCGGAGCGCTGTGCGCCGCGATCTGACCCGTGACGAGCAGCTTCCCGGGCGTCGGCTCGGTGACGTTGATCGAGGTCGGCTTGCTGGCGCCGACCGTGATCACGCGATTCGTCACTGTGTAGCTCGCCGTGATCGGGCGCCGGCTGAGGGTCGCGTGCGCGCCAACGGAGGTCGGCTTCAACAGCAGGTCGACCAGGTTCTCGTTGACCCACATCGGCGAGGTCAATCCGTCGGGGAAGACGTAAGGCTCGAACAGCCGGTCATCGATCACGACGTTGCCGTTCACGTGGGTGATGCCTGACGCGCGGACTCTCGCCGCGAGCTGGTTCAGTGCCGACATCGGGTTACCGGGAGGCTCGACCGCGCCTGGAAGCTGATCGGCGTAGCTCTGGTCGACCTTGGGCAGGTTCTCGTAATAGAGCGTGCCGTTGGGTTGACGCCGCAGCCCGAAGGTGAGATCGCCGGAGGCGACCAGAACCAGATTGCCGTTGAGCGTTCCACCGGTAACCGGCCCTTGGCGATAGACGGGTGTGCGGAACTTGTAGCTCGGGCCCAGAACGCGCAGGGCACTCGAGACCGAGTAGACCTTCATCGTCGACCCGGGGTCGAACATCTTGCTCTGGTTCTGCGACAGCAAGACCTTGCCGCTGGACTGGTTGAGGACCGTGTAGCCCCAATCGGCCTCGCGGTAGCGCTGCGTGCGCTCGATCCCCGTGATCGCTCGCGCGACCTTGGCGACGCCCGGCGAAGTCCGGTTCGGGGATGCACCCGCCTCGCCGATCGATGCTCCGAACAGCAGCGCAGTGGCAGCGATCGCCGACATCGCGCCCACCGAAGGACCTAGCGTCCGTGCGAACCTGCGCCCTCGCTGCACGACAATGACGATACACCACGTCCCCGCCCCCAAGCCAGCGACCCGCCTCGGACGCGCGCCGCCCGGAACGCGGGTTACAGGCCTCGCGGGCTGAGCGCTTCGTCGCCGTCGAAAACGCCGACCCGCGCGAGCCCCGCGCGAAGGCGCTCGACCGCGTCGGCGCTGAGCGGCTGTAACGGCGCGCGGACGTCGGTGCGAATCGGGACACCGCGAAGCGCGAGCGCGGCCTTGACCGACGCCGCCAGCGACCGCTCGGCGAGCGTTGCGCGGAGTGCGGCGACGCGCTCGGCGCGCTCCTGGCTCGGATCTCGGACCAGCGCCGCGACCGCCTCGGGGAACGCCGCGGCCACACCGGACATGGCGCCGGTTGCGCCGCGGCCGAGTCCCTCGCGGATCAGCGGCTCCGCTCCGATGAAGACGTCGAGCCCGGTCCGGAGGTACGGCTCGACGCTCTCGAACAGCCCGTCCGACACCTTCATCCCGACAAGGTTTGGAGCCCGAGCGCGAAGCTCTTCGATCACGGCCAGTGGGATCGCGTAGCCACTGCGGTCCGCGTACTCGTATAGATAGAAGGGCAGCGGCTCACACGCCGATGCCGCGCTCGCGAAGTGCTCGAGCAGCTCGCCGGCGTCGAACGCGAAGTACGGCGGCGCGATCACGGCGATGCCGTCGGCACCGGCGCCCGCCGCATCCGCGGCCAGCGATCTGGTCTCGGCCGTCGTCTGTGCGCCACAGTGGACGATCACCGCGAGCCCATCGGCAGCGCCGATCGCGAGCTCGGCGGCGCGGCGGCGCTCCTCGGTGGAGAGCAAGATGCCCTCGCCGGTCGTGCCGAGCACGAGCACGCCGTCAAGCCCGCCGGCCCGATAGAAGCGCAGCAGCGGCGCGAGCGCCTCCTCGTCGAGCCGATCGCCGCCGTCGCGCAGTGGCGTCACCGCCGCTGCCAGCGTTCCCGTGATCGGACCGTTCGCCACCGTGGCATCGTCCCACGAAAGGCGGCTCGGCGGTCACCATCGACGCGCGGTACGGTTCGGAGACGATGACTGCAGACCGAGAAGGTGGGTGCGCGTGTGGCGCCGTCCGGTACCGGCTCGCGTCCAAGCCGATGTTCGTCCATTGCTGTCACTGCCTGAACTGTCAGCGTCAGACGGGCAGCGCGTTCGCGATCAACCTGCTGATCGAGGCCGACCGCGTGGAGTTGCTCGCCGACGCTCCGGAGCCCGTTGACGTTCCGCGCGATGACGGCAGCGCCCAGCGGATCTACCGCTGCCCAGAGTGCCAGGTCGCGGTCTACAGCGAGTACGGCTGGCCGGGCGTGCAGTTCGTTCGCGGCGGGACGCTTGATCGCCCGGCCGCGGTCTCGCCGGACGTGCACATCTACGTGCGCTCGAAGGTGCAGTGGCTGACGATCCCATCCGACATGCCCGCATTCGACGAGTACTACGACCGGATGAAGCTCTGGTCCTGGGACAGTCTCCGCCGGATCGACGCGGTTCTCCGGAGCGCCGGCTGAGCTGAGCCGGGCGCTCGAACTGCGCTTCGCGCGGTGACGGTGATGCGGCGCCCGCCGCCAACCGGCGACATATACTGGCGCGACCAGGCGAGCTCATGGGAGGCAGCGTGGCCGATGTCGAGATGGATTTGTCGTGGGCTGATGCGAGCGCGATTTCGCGGCGGCGCTTCATCGGTTACCTGATCGCTGGGTCGACGCTGATCGCAGCAGCCGACCTGCGCGCCGCCGCCGCCGCCGAAGCCGCGGTCCCGACGGTACAGCCGGTCGACTACTTCGATCTGACGGATCTGCTGACCGATGCGACGCTTGCGACCGCGAACCTGATCACGGTCACGGTCAACTCGAACGGCACCGTGTCGTTCGCGCTTCCGCGAGCCGAGGTCGGTCAGGGGATCACGACCGCTGTCGCGATGGTGATCGCCGACGAGATGGACCTGCCGCTCGACAAGGTCGAGGTGACGCTGGCCGACGCTCGACCCGAGCTCGTGTGGAACCAACTGACCGGCGGCTCGAACTCGATGCATTCGCTCTACACGCCGGTCCGGGTCGCCGCGGCGATTGCACGCGGCCAGCTCACGAAGGCGGCGAGCTCGGCCCTCGACGCCCCGCTCCCAAAGCTCAAGTTCCACGACGGGGTCATCACCGGGCCCGATGGTCGCAAGGCCAGCTACGGATCGCTGACGCGCGCTGCCGCGTCCTCTCGCACGAGGGCGGTCGAGGCGGAGCTCAAGCCGATCTCGCAGCGCTCGCTCGTCGGCACTCCGCAGCGGCGGATCGACGCGCTCGATGCCGTCACCGGTCGCAAGAAGTTTCCCATGGATCTCCGGATCACAGGGGCGTTGCCGACGATGGTCTGCCGTCCGCCGACGATCAACGGCCGGGCGCTGGGGGTATCCAACGAGGCCGAAGTGAGAGCGATGGACGGCGTCACCGACGTCGCGATCATCCTCCACAGCGAGTACGTGCCCGGTGGCGTCGCGGTCCGGGCGCGGACGTTCGGACAGTGCATCGACGCGGTCCGGGCCCTGAGGGTGAGGTGGGGCCCGGGCACCGTCGCGGGCAAGTCGGATGCCGACGTGCACGCCGACCTCGTCGCCGCCGAGCTGCCGATCACTCCGGCCGTCGGGCAGAGTCTCGATCAACGGTTCACATTCCACTTCCGTCCCGGCGATCCGCTCGAGACCAACTGCGCCGTCGCCGACGTGCGCCCAGGCAGCGCCGAGATCTGGTCGGCGCTGAAGTCACCGATCTATTTCCAGGAGAAGGTTGCGCTCCTGCTCGGTCTGCCCGTCACGAGGGTGAAGGTGCACGTGACCCAGGGAGGCGGCTCGTTCGGGCGCCATCTGTTCGCCGACGCGGCATTCGAGGCGGCAGCGATCTCGAAGGCAATCGGCAAGCCCGTCAAGCTGATGTGGCACCGCACCGACAACTTCCGTCAGGGGCGGGTGCACCCGATGTGCACCTCGCGCGTGCGCATCACCTATCTCGGCGATCAGGTGCTGACGTTCGACCAGCGCCACACGAGCGTGGCGACCGACTTCAGGCACGGACTCGGGGAGCTCCTCTCGGCGACGCTCGGAGATCTGCCGGCCGGTGACTTCGGCTACTCGCAGGCATATTTCACCCTGTCCGCCAACTGCCCGTATAACTTCGGCGTCGCCACTCAGCTGTTGAACGAGGTCTACCAGCCACCGGACAAGCTCAACACCTCGAGCGTGCGCAACGTGTACGGCCCCGAGCTACAGACCGCGACCGAGTTGATGGTCGATCGGCTGGCGGCGGTGATGGGAAAGGACCCGTACCGGTTCCGCCGCGAATTCGTTCGCGACACCCGCATGGTGGCGGTGCTGGATGCGGTCGCAAAGGCGTCGGGGTGGGGCAAGCGGATGGCTCCGGGCACCGCGCAGGGGATCGCGATCCACCGCGAGTACAAAGGCTTCGCGGCCTGCGTCGCGGAGATCGACTGCAGGCCGGAGACGGTCGGCCGCGTGGTCGAGAACGCCTACACCGGCCCGCGCGTCACGAAGATCGTTTTCGCCATTGATGTCGGGCTGCCGATCAATCCGCTCGGCCTCCAGGCGCAGATGATGGGCGGCTCGATGGACGGGATCGCACAGGCGCTGAGCTACAGCCTGCATCTCAGGGATGGCTACTTCCTCGAGGGAAGCTGGGACAACGCCTACTACACGCGCCAGTGGAACACGCCGCTGGAAGTGCAGGTGATCGTGATGCCGCCGACCGGGGAGTCGCCCGGCGGCGCGGGCGAGTTCGGCGTCCCGACCTCGATGGCGGCGGTCGCGTGCGCCTACGCCCGCGCGACCGGGACGATGCCGACCAGCTTCCCGATCAACCACGACCGGCCGCTCGGCTTCACGCCGTTCCCGACCGTCCCACCGATACCGCAATCGCCCACCGACGTCTTGCAGGAGACCGTCTGATGCCCACCCATCGCTTCATCCTCAACGGCAAGCATGTGAAGGCCGACTGCCCCGGCGACGTGCGGGTGCTGTGGGTGCTGCGCGACCTGCTCGGTGTGCACGGTCCCAAGTACGGCTGTGGTCTCGGCGTCTGCAAGGCATGCACGAGCCTCCTCAACGGCCATGCCTTCAACCCGTGCTCGGTCGAGGTCAAGCACATCAAGCCAACTGACGAGATCACGACGATCGAGGGCCTGCCGGCGACCGTCGGCAAGCCGCTTCATCCGATGCAGGAGGCGTGGCTCGACCTCGACGTCGCCCAATGCGGTTACTGCCAGCCCGGCCAGATCATGTCGGCGGTCGCGCTGGTCAAGGAGAAGGGCCGGCAGATCACCGACGACGACCTCGACACGCTGCGCAACGTATGCCGGTGCGGCACCTACCCGCGCATCCGCGACGCGATCAGGGCGGGCGCGGCGAAGATGTAGGGGCAGGCATCGAGGGCGCGAGCGGTCCGATTTGGATACCGCGCTCGTCTGCATGGACGCCGGAGATCACGGGTAGTGACGAGCTGACCCAAGTCTGGACTGACTCAAGACAACCGTCGCTGCGCACGACTTCCGCCCGCGAGTGGACCGAGCAGCAAAGGAGCCCACGCGATGACAGACGACGCCCGCAGGCCGCATCAGATCACGACAACCGATTCAGGCGTTCCCGCCACGAGCGACGAGTACTCGCTGACCGTCGGACCGGGCGGTCCGACCGTGCTGCACGACCACTATCTCGTACAGAAGATGCAGCACTTCAACCGCGAGCGGGTGCCCGAGCGCGTTGTGCACGCGAAGGGCAGCGGGGCGCACGGCTTCTTCGAGGTGACTGAGGACGTGACCGAGTTCACCAGCGCAAACTTCCTTGGCGAGGTTGGCAAGTCCACGCCCGTGTTCGTGCGCTTCTCGACGGTCGCCGGCGAGCAGGGTTCCGCCGACAGTGCGCGCGATCCGCGCGGGTTCGCGATCAAGCTGTACACCGAGGAGGGCAACTATGACCTCGTCGGCAACAACACGCCGGTGTTCTTCGTCCGCGACGCGTCGAAGTTCTCGGACTTCATCCACTCGCAGAAGCGCCTACCCGACACCGGCATGCGCGACAACGACATGCAGTGGGACTTCTGGACGTTGTCGCCGGAGAGCGCCCACCAGGTCACGATCCTGATGAGCGATCGCGGCACGCCTCGCAGCTACCGGCAGATGAACGGCTACGGCAGCCACACGTTCTCGTGGATCAACGCGGGCGGCAAGCGCCACTGGGTCAAGTATCACTTCAAGACGGCCCAGGGGATCGAGAACTTCTCAGACGCCGACGCGAAAGCGGTCGCGGCCGAGGATCCTGACTGCCACCGTCGCGATCTCAGAGAAGCGATCGACCGCGGCGACGCTCCGGAGTGGCGGCTCGAGGTTCAACTGATGCCGTTCGAGGAGGCAGCGAGCTACCGCTTCAACCCGTTCGATCTGACGAAGGTGTGGCCCCACGCGGACTACCCACCGATTGAGGTCGGCCGGCTCGTGCTCGACCGCAATCCCGAGCACTTCTTCGCCGAGGTCGAACAGTCGGGATTCTCGCCGGCGAACCTGGTTCCCGGCATCGGCCTGAGCCCGGACAAGATGCTGATGGGGCGGATCTTCTCCTACCACGACACGCATCTGCACCGAATCGGCGCCAACTACGAGCAACTGCCGATCAACCGCCCACGGTGCCCGGTCCACTCCTACAACCAGGACGGACCGATGACCTACGAGCACTCAGGCCCCCAGCCTCCGTACGCGCCGAACAGCTACGGGGGCCCGCAGGCCAGCGCGGAGCGCGGGTCCGACCTCAGCTGGCAGGTGACGGGCGGCGAGATCGGCCGATACGCGAACGAGAAGCATGCCGAGGACGACGACTTCGGTCAGGCCGGGACGCTCTACCGCGAGGTGATGACGGACACCGATCGCGAGCATCTCGCTGAGAACATCATCGGACACGCCGGCGACGGGGTCAGCGATGCGGTCAAGCTGCGCGTGATTGCCTACTGGGCCAGCGTTGATCAGCAACTCGGGGCCCGCGTTGCCGGCGGCCTCGGCCACGGCAACGGGGCAACGGCGGACGGCGCCCAGGCGGCGGCGAGCGAGCTGGTCGCGAGCCGCGCCAACCGCGCGTAGGCGTGCATCGGGCCGGCCGGGTCGGTCGGCAAGCGGTGCTCAGCGCTCAGACCGTCAGGCCCTTGATCCGGGCTCGAGCGCTCGAGGACTCCGTTGCCGGCACGAGCCGTCCCGCCCTGCCCAGCCCGTGCGCGGGCATGTTTCCGTAGACGGCCTCGTACTGTCCGGCCTGCACCAGATATGTCTCGTGCCAGATGCCGGTGCGGCCGCTGCGACCGACGCGTCGCCAGTACTGCCGCCACACATCCAGGTGTGGATCGTCTGCGCTCTTGGCGAATGCCTCGAGGTGTTCGAACGATCGCCAGTACTGCACGATCGTCGGGATGCCCAGTCTCGTACGCGAGCAGCCCCTTCTCCGGATGAGCCACGAGATAGTCGAGCATGTGCTTCATCCCACGACGACCGCCGAGGCCTCAGCGATGGCATCCCAGAAGACGCTCCCGAGCGAGCAGAGGTCAGTCGTCCTCGGGGCGCCACGGGGGTTGTGGAGGCGCTGAGACGACCGCTCGTCGCAGGAGCGTGAGCAGCTGACGGCGATCCGCGGCCGTGAGGCCTCCGAGCACGTCGTCTTCCACCTGCACGACGAGACGTCTGGCCTGTTCGAGCGTGCGTCGGCCCTTCGGCGTGATCGATACCTCCCAGGCGCGCCGATCCCCTGGACGCCGTCGGCGCTCGGCCAGCCCCGCGCTCTCGAGGTCGTTGATCAGCTTGACCATCGCGCTCGGATCGATGCCCATGTCGGAGCTCAACTGCTGCTGGATCGTCCCGTCGCGGGCTCCGAGCACGTTGAGCAGTGCGAACAGAGCGGGCGTGAGGCCGATCGAGTTGAGCGTCTCGACGGTCCGGGTGTGCGAAGCACGCCACAGCCGAAAGAACAGCTGCCCGGCGAACTCAGCCACCTCGATGTCGCTCGACAGAGAGGTTGTCATCGCTCAAGCTTTGCACATTTGCTGGACGAGCACAATCATTGACAAGAACTATAATAGCGGTATACCATCATGGTCGTCATCCATGACCTATCCGAAAGGATCTGCCGTGACCTCGATCGAATCGCTCACCCTGCAGGTGCCAGACCCAACGGCCGCCGCGGCCTTCTACAAGGCCGCGTTCGGTCTTGACGATCAGCTCTCGCTCTGCGCCGGGGACGCGCCAACGACCGGCTTTCGGGGATTCACGGTGTCGCTCGTCGTGTCAGCGCCGGCGACGGTGGATGGCCTGATCGGCGCGGCGCTGGACGCTGGGGCGGCGTCGCTGAAGCCCGCGAAGAAGGGGTTCTGGGGATATGGCGGCGTCGTCCGTGCCCCGGACGGGACGATCTGGAAGGTCGCGACCTCGTCGAAGAGGAACACCGGGGCTGCGACGCGACAGATCGATCAAGTCGTGCTGCTGCTGGGAGTCGCAGACGTTGCCGCAAGCAAGCGGTTTTACGTCGACCACGGGTTGGAGGTGGCGCGGAGCTTCGCCAGCAAGTACGTCGAGTTCGCCACCGCCGACGTCAAGCTGGCGCTGTATGGGCGCCGCGCCCTGGCCAAGGACGCGGGCGTCTCCGCGGACGGCAGCGGTTCGCACCGAATCCTGATCTGCAGCGAAGTGCCCTCGTTCACCGACCCGGACGGGTTCGCGTGGGAGCAAGCAGACGGCGCGCGCGGCACGGCACTCACCCACACGACCTCACACGCATAGGAGGCCTGATGAGCCCAAAGAACGCCACGCAAGAGCCCGCCGGGAGCGCGACGGCAAACAACAAGCGGTCCGAGGGATTCACGGCGGAGGAACGAGCGGCGATGAAGGAGCGCGCCAAGGAGCTGAAGGCGACCAAAGCGCGCCGCGGCTCCGGCGCGAGCGAGACCGACGGCGAAAGTGACGTGCTCGCGAAGATCGCGGATATGCGAGAGCCGGATCGCGCGATCGCCGAGCGGATCCATGCGATCGTCAAGGCGAACGCACCGCAGCTGTCGCCGAGGACCTGGTACGGGATGCCCGCCTATGCCAAGGACGGCAAGGTGCTCTGCCACTTCCAGAGCTCAGAGAAATTCAAGACCAGGTATGCGACCTTCGGATTCAGTGACAGATCGAGTCTCGACGACGGTGCGATCTGGCCGGTCGCGTTCGCGCTCAAGGAGCTGACCGCCACCGGGGAGGCGATGATCGCCGCGCTGGTGAGGCAAGCAGTGAGCTGATCGCCGCGCTCGTGAGGGCGGCTGGCGTTCCGGCGGCGGCGCCTGTACGTTTGCGCCTGTGAACGAGGGCGTGCTTCAGTGGGATGCCGGCTCGACGTGGTACCGAGTCGACGGCGACCTGACGGCAGACGGGGCGGCGCCGGTGGTGATCCTCCACGGTGGGCCTGGCGCGGCGCACGATTACGTGGAACCGATCTCGGAGCTGGCGGCGATCGCCGGGCGCGCTTGCGTCCTGTATGACCAGATCGGGTGCGGGCGCTCGCAGCACATGCCGGACGCCCTGGCGGACTTCTGGACCGTCGAGCTGTTCTGCCGAGAGCTCGCCGCATTGCTCGATCATCTGGGGATCGCCGCCCGCTACCACGTGCTCGGCCAATCCTGGGGAGGCATGCTCGGGATGGAGTTCGCGCTCCAACATCCGACCGGGTTGCGGTCGCTCGTCGTTGCCGACTCCCCGGCGTCGATGCGCCTGTGGGTCTCAGAGGCAAACCGTCTGCGGGGTCTGCTGCCCGCCGATGTGCAGGCGACGCTCACCGAGCATGAGGCGGCCGGCACGACCGACACACAGGAGTACGAGCAGGCGGTGATGCGGTTCTACGAACGTCACCTGTGCCGGATCCCGTTTCCGGAAGGCCTGCAGCGGACCTTCGCCCAGATGGCGGAGGACCCGACCGTCTACCACACGATGAACGGGCCGAGCGAGTTTCACGTGATCGGCACGCTGAGGAACTGGGATGTCACCCCTCGCCTCGGGAGCATCGAGGTCCCGGTGCTCGTGATCTCCGGTGAGCACGACGAGGCCACGCCAGTCGTCGTGCGTCCACTCGTGGACGCGATTCCGGGCGCGCGATGGGAGCTGCTCGAGGGCGCCAGCCACAGCCCGCACCTCGAACAGCCCGAACGTTTCCTCGAACTGGTCGAAGCGTTCCTGGCAGCACACGACTGACGCTCTCCCGCTTGGCTGCGACCGAAGAACAACGAGCCGACGGCTCTGAATCCGCACCGGGGAAAGGGCCGAGGAGGCGACTGCCAAGGTGGCGCCGGTCCGAGGATCAGCAGATGATCGCGTCGGTCGACGCGCTGATGCGCCGGGTTGAGGAATCCGCTCGTCAGAGCGGTCTGAGTGTGGCCGAGGCTGCACGGGCCGTGGTCGAGGAACTCGAGCGCGAGGCGGCGGCTCTGACTCTGCGGACGGCGCCGCTCGTCCCCGGCTGTGGCCTGCTCGTCGCCGTCAGCGGGATAATGCTGAAGTCCGAGCCGACCTCGCGGCCGGCGTCGGAGTTCTTTCTTGGGTGCGCGGTCGTGCTCGCGGTGGTCGGGTTCACATTCCTTTCCAGAGCGCTGTTCACGTACGCAGGTCGCCGCGTGATTGGTATCGAGCCGGCCGTCGAGGACATCCAGTTCGCTCAGGGCCGTCTGGTCGGCAAGCTGCGCAATGCGCGGCGTGGCGCCCTGTTCGCGGGGATTGGGCTCGCCTGCCTGCTGATCGGGATCGTGCTCGGCATCCGGCTCGACGTCAAGATCTGAGCGTCACACGCGAGCGCCCGTGAGCGGCGGCGCCGCTTACTTGGTGGAGCGGGTCAAGGAAAACGGCTGCGACAGCGTGCACGACGGCACACCGAAGTCCTTGGGGACGGCGATGTGCTCATGGAGCGTCCCGGCGGCACGCGTGGGCTTGCTGAACTTGCCGGCGATCGTGAAGTGCGGGTCCAGCCCCGACTTGAAGTGGAGCGTCTTGGAATCGGAGAAGCGCCCCTTCCAGATCTTGACGGAGGGAAACTCGAAGAACGACCTCGTCGAACTCGGCGCGAGGCCAGGGCAGGTCGTGGCTTCGAAGTCGGTGACGAAGTGGGAGATCCTCCCGTGGGCCACCGTGAAGCTGATCGTAAAGGGATCGACGAAGCCGGCGTAGTGGCCATCCTTCGGCTTGACGGCCCATGCCGGGGCAGCAGCGATCGCGGCCACCGCGACCGTCAACGCCAACGCCGACGCCCAGCGATGGATGGGATGCGAGAGCCGGACAGACACGCTGCGCGAATCGTAGCGCTGTAGCTCGCGTTCCCCGCCCACCGTCGCGTCGCGATCGGGTCCGTGCGCGGGCTGACGGGGAGGCACGATAAACTGCAGCCAAGCCATATCGGGAACCTGGGGGTTTGGAATGAGGCGCGTTAGGCATGTGGTCGGATTGGTGCTGGGGATGGGCGCGGTGGGCATGCTCGCCCCCGCGATGGGACAGGCGCTGACCTACAGCGTCAAGTTCGAGATCCAGAAGGGCAAGTACCTGTCGAACTACTCGTGCCTGCCCTCATGCGAGGAGTACGGAGGCATTCACGCCTTCCATGAGACCGACGAGAACGTCCTCATTACGACCAGCTACGAGGGCCTGAAGATTCCCAGCAAGGGGCGGCCCGAGATGCCAATCGCGATTCGGGGCGATCAGGATTCGGGCTCGGTCGGGAACTGGAACCTGTTTGGGAGCGTGTGGACTTCCAAGAATCCGGACACGTCCTACAACTGCCACGGCCTGCTCTTCATCACAGACACCAAGCGGCCCGACATATTCTCGGCGCCGAACCAGACGAGTAAGGAACTCAAGCTGGACGTCCAATCGGGCGACGTCTTCCAGCCGAAGTCGGTCGCTGGGACGAACTGCGATGACATGGGAGCCGAGCATTGGCACGCTTTCTACCCGGCCACGTTCGAGTCGCCGGGCGACGGCTTCCTTCCGGATATGCTCACCGCCCGCGTCAGCCTTCCGCTGGCGGCGCTCCGCCGGCTCCACAAGGGCGACGTGTGGGGGATGACGTTCCACGAGGGCATGGCCAAGCGTCGTCCCCCCTCGAGCTGCTCAGATTTCACCGGCGTTGGCAGCACCTGCACTCAGTCGCTGCACTGGACCGGCCACCTGAAGGTCACGCGAACGGGTTGACGCCTCTCTGCCGGGACCAAGCCTGGCGATAGACGCGCGCGGATGGTTTCTGCGCTCATTGGTCGCTGCGATGTGCGCTACCCCGGTGGACGCGCGAGCTGGACAGACCACGAATCACGCTTGATCTCATAGGCCTTGGGAAGCTTGTCCCCGATCGATTCGAGCGCGTCTAGCCACGCCAGAGCGTCGACGCGGTCTCCGCGCCCGGCGGCCTCATCGGCCCATTGCAACGTGCTCGTCACAGCCGCGCGATGCTTGGCCTCGCGCCTGTCGCCGTCGTCGGACGCGAAGCGTGTCAAACCCCGGCGCCCAGTCTCACGCTCCGCGTATGAGAACTGCGACGCGGTAGCGCCAATCGGAGTCGCTGCTGCACTCATCCCGGTCACTCCTTCTTTGGACCGTCAGTCCCCTCGGGCACAGACATCCCGTAGGCGTGAGGTCCCTTTGGCTGGAAACGGGCCTTGGTCCTCTCGATCTGATTCGGGCCCGTTAGGCGGAGGCCAATCGTCGGCGAGTCTTTTGACGACGGCAGGTCGGTGGTCAGCGACCGTCTAACGGTCACCCTACTCTCTTCTGGACGCGGTGCGAGCCCGACGCATCGTGGTGTGCGGCTAGGTGAGGGTCGGATTCACGGGCGAGCGGTCGCTAGGATCGCGGTTCGTCGCCGATTTGGAGGAGGCCTGCATGGGACTAGGCGGTTGGGAGCCGGCGAAGGCCACGGTTGTTGCACGCCGGGACTCGTCGAAGTTCGCGATGGGCTCGATGTCCACGCAGACGCGTTATGAGTACGTCATGGACCTCACTCCGACTGGTGGCGGCAGGCCGTTCTCGGCGACGATGATCACCCCGATGTTCTGCGGGCGTTGGCGGCCGCTTGACGTCGGCGACGTCGTCACAGTGCTCTGTCGGCCCGATAGCGAGAAAGTCAAGTGGGACCGCAACGAGCCTTCGACCAACCGCTACGAGGCGCACAAGGAGTACGAGCGCCGCCGCAAGCAGCAGGCCGACGCGGAGTTCGAGGATGCGCTTCGCGAGCGGCCGGACGCCCGCTCTTAGGCCCCCCTCGCGTCCCATCTCCCGGCAGTCGAGCACCAATCTCCGTGGGCCACAGCCCCTCCGGGCCGCGAGTAAGCTCGCGATATGACCCACTCGGTCGTCCCGGATGATTACATCGTTCCGCTGATTCTCACCGGTCCGGGCTTCCGCTTGGAGCCGCTCGGACCCCAGCACAACGGCGCCGACCATCGTGCCTGGATGTCGAGCATCGAGCACGTCCGCGCGACCCCGGGTTTTTCAACCTGGCGATGGCCACCCGCTGAGGGAATGTCACTCGAGGAGAACCTTCGCGACCTGCGAAGGCATGCCGACGACTTCGAGCGAAGAGTCGGTTTCACGTACACCGTCCTCGATGACGAAGACGTCGTCGTCGGCTGCGTCTACATCTACCCGTCGCGGACGGACCCCGCCATCACCGAGGTGCGGTCCTGGGTCACCTCAAGTCGGGCAGAACTGGACCCGGTGTTGCACGAGACCGTGGACAGCTGGCTCGCCGCCGACTGGCCGTTCGCCGACGTCAGATACCGCAACCGCGTCTAGTCAGACGCCACGATCATTTCCGCACGAGGGGCGCGTCCGGCTCGACGATCGCATCGGAGAGCGACGATATGCTCGCCGCCACGCGTCGGCCCGGCACGACCGGCATCTGATGCGGACGACGGGTCTCGAACCCGCGACCTTCGGCTTGGGAAGCCATCCTGGCCACGCATGTCAGCTCAGTATGATCGTCGAGCACACACTCTCCGGTTTCGGTTTGCTGTGCTCAGCGCATGCGTCGCCCCCGGGCGCAGCTCAAGTCTTGGGAGGGTCCTAGTTGGCGGAACAGAGTTCGCGCGTGCGGCTAACGACAGTTCGTGTAAGAGCGAGGACGGACGTGACGGCTGCGCTAGTTGAACAATGACGGACCAGCTCGATGGCTACCTGATTGGTCTCGACATTGGGACGAGCAGCGTAAAAGGCGTTGCGGTCGCCCTCGATGGGACGTTGCTTGCCCGTGCCTCGCTCGATCACACGATGCACCGCCCTCACCCTGGATGGGCGGAAAACGATCCCGATGATTGGGTTGCCGGCGTCGCAGGGGTGACCCATGCCCTCCTGCGAGGCGGTGGCTTGCCCAGTACTGCTCTCCGCGGGCTTGCGATCGACTCTCAGCGAGATCCGCTAGTTATGGTTGGCACCGACGGACGGCCGCTTGCGCCGGCGATCCATTGGGTGGATCGGCGGACCGAGACCGTTCTCGCGGACCTGACTGCTCAACTTGGATACCAGCATTTGCTCGAGCGGACGGGCATCGTCCCATTGCCCGCACTCGCCCTCCCGGTGCTCGCCTGGACGCGTCAACACCGGCCAGAGATCTGGCAGCAAATTCACCGTGTGCTGTCGCCCAAGGACTATGTCCTGTTCCGGCTCACAGGTGAGGTCGGGACGGACCCGACGATGCTCGCCCGGACGATGCTCAACGACGTTCAGACCGATAGCTGGTCTGACGAACTGCGCGAAGCGGTCAGTCTCCCGGCAGAGTGCCTGCCGGCTGTCGCGGGCCAGCCGTGGGAGCGTGTCTCCCCGCTCAGAGGCGGGGGAGCTGAACTACTCGGGGTACCGCTCAGCACCCCGATTGCCCGGGGCGCAGGCGATGACTGCACGGCCTGTCTCGGCGCTGGAGCAATCGAATCCGGTGACGTGTGCATTGGTGCTGGAACCAGCACGGACTGGCGAGTGGTGACAACCAACGGTGAGCCCGACGGTCTCGGCCGCGGCGCCGTCGCCCGTCATGCGATCGCGGATCACTTCATGTACGAGGCTGTCATCGAGGGCACCGGATCTTCGATGCGATGGTTTCGCGAGCTCGTCGGTGGCCAGGACTACGCAAATCTGATCGAGAGCGCAGCAGACATCGCCCCGGGTGCCGACGGGTTGTTCTTCATTCCGTTCGTCGATGGTGCCCACCAGGCGCCGCGATACGTCGAGGGTGTGAGGGGCGGTTTTCTTGGCATCCGTTCGGGCCACACTCGGAGCCATTGCGTTCGCGCGATTATGGAGGGCATCGCTTTCCAATATCCGTTGATGTTCGAAGTCATTGCGCCCTACAGTGATGCGTCGGGGCACTTTCCGCTCGTCGATGGCGAAGCTCGTAGCCCTCTGTGGAACCAACTTAAAGCCGATGTCATGGGCCACCCCGTATCGGTACCCGATGTGCCCGACGCGGCGGCCATGGGTTCCGCGATTCTCGCCGGTCAGGCCGCCGGAATATTCGCCGATCACCGCGCCGGCGTGGCAGCAATGCTCGGCCGCGAGCGCATCTATGAGCCTGACCTCAAGCTGACCGCGCGCTACACGGAGCTTCGCTCCGACTACGAGGCCGCGCTACTCGTATTCGTCCAGGCCAGTGCTCAACGAGCTCCGGGGGCCTGTTCGGCTTGAACCCCTTGAGCCGTGAGAAGTCTTGAACCGTGCGGGGCCGTGGCCTAAGCCAAAGCCGCCGTACGTCGATAGGCACCCTGACGTCGCATCTCGCTCGCCGATGCCGTCTCGAGCACGAGGAATAGATGGTCAAGGCTCCAGCGGTCGGGTGCGCCTTCCTCGGATGCAACGCCAAGTTCGCGCTTCACCTGCAGACGGCGTCCGCACTTGCATCACCACCGTATGCGCTTCCACGAGCCAGAAGGCCGACGATGATGACGGCGCGTGCAGACCTCGTTGCCACGAGCGAACGAGTAGGTCCGGATTAGGTCTCGGCAGCGACGGCCGGCAACGTGACGAAGCAGGAAGTCTCGCATTTGCGGGCCTCTCTTCAAGCGGACGATGGGTCTCGAACCCACGACCTTCGGCTTGGGAAGCCGACGCTCTACCAACTGAGCTACGTCCGCGTGGCAGGGGATTCTATGCGTCTGGGGCCCGAGCGCGTGGCCCAAGAGTGGCCCAAACGTCTCGACTCGGTGTCGCTGATCGGTCGACGGCCCGCCGCTCCTGCTCGGCCTCGAACACACCCACCCGGGTCGCCAAGCTCGCGTCCGATCCATCGAGGAGGGCGCTGCAGTGACGCTCGGTCATCTCCACGCTCGTCCCGTGACGCGGGCGAGTTGGAGCACGTTGATCTCGGCGGCGAGGCGTTCGAGGCGAGCTCTGGATGTGCCGGCCTCCACCTCGAGGCTGAGGCGAGGTTCCCCGCGTCGGCGGATGCGGCACGTGGTGAGCGGTTCTACGCTGCAGACGATGGATCGCCCGCTCAACATCGCGCTTGGATGGCGGATCCCCGGCAAGCTGCTTACCGTCGGCCCGGTAGTGCTGATCGTGATCGAGGGTCTGTTCGCGATCCACTTTCACGGCCGCCATGGGGGTCCCGTGTCGAGCACGACGCTTACCGTGTCACTGACCATCAGCGCGGCGGCGCTGCTGCTGCGGCACCGCTCTCCGCTCGCGACCCTCGGCGTCGTCCTCGCCGTCACCCTCGCCCTCAACTACGGGCCGATCGCGATGCTTCCGCTGCTGCTGGCCGTGTTCACGGTGGCCGAGTACACGGAGCGGCCGAAGATGGCCGTGGCTGCGATCGTGGCCGGGGCGGTCCTGATCGTCACGCCGCTTGTTCACGGTGTCACCCAGTCCCCCCCGGCAGTGCTGTCCCGGCTGGTGGCGGTCGGCCTCGCGCTCGCGCTCGGGCTCTACCTGCGCGCCCGCGCCGACTACATCATCGGCCTGCGCGAGCGCGCCGAGCGACTCGAGCGCGAGCGGGAGCTGCTCGCCGAGCAGGCGGTGGCGTCCGAGCGGGTGCGAATCGCGCGCGAACTCCATGATGTCGTCGCGCACAACGTCTCGTTGATGGTCGTGCAGGCGCAGGCGCTCGCAGCGACCGGAGACGAATCGCCGGACCGCGAGCAGGCGCTGGGCCGGGTGGCTGATCTCGGCCGCGACGCGATGTCCGAGATGCACCGCATGCTCGGTGTGCTCCGGCCGAACGGCGCCCGTGACACGCTCGAGCTCGCCCCGCAACCCGGCGTCCACAATCTCGATGCCCTGATCACCCGGACGCGCGAAGCCGGGATCGACGCGACTCTAACCGTCGTCGGCGAGCCGCGCGAGCTGCCGGCGGGCGTCGACCTCTCGGCCTACCGGATCGCCCAGGAGGCCCTCACGAACGTGATTCGCCACGCGTCAGCGCACCGGGCCGACGTGATGCTCTCGTTCGGCCGCGGATCGCTCGAGCTCAACATCGTCGATGACGGTGTCGGCCCCGGCCCCGACGGCTCCGATCGCAGCGGCGGCGGCCACGGTCTCGTGGGAATGCGCGAACGGGTGGCTCTTTTCGGCGGCTCGTTCACCACCGGCCCCGCGCCCGGTGGCGGGTACCTCGTTCATGCCGTCCTTCCGGTGTCGTGACGGTGAAGCTCCGTTTGCTGATCGCCGACGACCAGCCGCTAATGCGGGCGGGGTTCCGCGCGGTGCTCGAGGCAACTGGCGAGATGGAGGTGGTCGCCGAGGCGGCCGATGGCAACGGGGCGATCGCCGCCGCCCGCGCGAACCGGCCGGATGTGGTGCTGATGGACATCCGGATGCCGAACCTCGACGGGATCGAGGCGATCCGCCGGCTGCCAGACCAGCGGATCCTTGTCCTGACGACGTTCGGCCTCGACGAGTACATCGTCGAGGCGCTACGCGCAGGGGCGAGCGGGTTCATCACCAAGGACGTTCCCGCCGAGGAGCTCGTCCATGCCGTGAGAGTCGTCGCCGCCGGTGACGCGCTGTTGACTCCGGGCGTGACCCGTCAGCTGCTCGATCGCGTCGCGCGCCGCCTGCCCGCACCCGTTGCCACCGGCCCGGCGGAGCTGTCCGATCTGACCGAGCGCGAACGCGAGGTGCTGGAGCTGCTCGCGCGCGGGATGTCGAACGCGGAGATCGCCGAGGGGCTCGTGGTCGGCGAGGCGACCGTCAAGACGCACGTCTCGAACGTGCTGATGAAGCTCGGTCTGCGCGACCGCGTCCAGGCGGTCGTGCTCGCCTACGAGATCGGGCTCGTGTCGCCCGGCTCGGGCCCGTGCTCCGTCTGAAGGGGGAGGGCGCCCCGCACGCTCATCCGTCGGCGGGACTTCCTGATCAGGCGAGACGCCGATGACGGGATGGCCGGACGCTCGTAGCTTGCCAGGCATGAGATCAATCATCGAAACACGCGGCCTCTGCAAGCACTTCGGCGAGCGCGCAGCCATCGTCGATCTGGACCTGGAGGTCCCCCGCGGGAGTGCGTTCGGCTTCCTCGGCCACAACGGCGCCGGCAAGACGACCCTGATCAGGATGCTGCTCGGACTGACCGGCGCCGATTCGGGAACGATGAGGATCTCGGGCCGGCCGATTCCTGCCGAGCGGTCGGAGGTGCTCGCGCGTGTCGGAGCGATCGTGGAGGAGCCGCACTTTCACGGCCACCTCAGCGGACGGGAGAACCTCCAGATCGTGGCGGCGACGCGCGGTCCCGAGGCGCGCAGGCGGATCGGCGGCGCGCTCGCGCGCGTCGGGATGACGGAAAGGGCGGATGACCGCGTCAAGACGTACTCGCAGGGTATGCGCCAGCGGCTCGGCGTCGCCCGATGCATGATCGCGGATCCGGAGCTACTGATTCTCGACGAGCCGATGAACGGGCTCGACCCAGCCGGCATCATCGAGTTCCGCAATATGATCGGCGAGCTCGTCGCTGACGGCCGGACGGTGTTCCTCTCATCACACCTGCTCGACGAGGTGGAGAAGACCTGTGACGCCGCCGCCGTGATCGACCGCGGCCGGCTGGTCGCGCAGGGACCGATCTCAGAGCTGCTCAGCGGCGGCCGGCGCACGCTTGACATTGGCTGCGACGACCCGCGGCTCGCGCTCGACGTACTCGACGGGCACCCCGCTGTCGCCGCCGCCATCCCCTCCGAAGACGGCCTGACGATCAGCCTCGCCGGCACGAACGGCATCGCTTCGATCAATGCGCGGCTCGTCGGCGCCGGGATTGGGGTGTTCCGGCTCGAACCGGTCCGCGAGTCACTCGAGCACCGTTTCCTTGAGATCACATCACGAGTCGGAGAGGCAGCCTGATGACGCTCACAACAACACCCCAGATGCTCATCGCCGAGCTGCTCAAGCTGCGACGCAACCGTCCGCTGCTTGCGTTTTCGTTCCTCCTGTCCACCGTTGTGGTCGCGCTGTTCTTCGGCTACAACGCGATCCAGCACGCGTCGAACCCCACGTTGAACGGTCCTGCGGGCGGGATCGACGGCTTCAACCGAGTCGTCCGCGCGCTCGGGCTCTGGTTCGGCGCGCTTGTGGCGGCAATGATCGGAACGGAGGCCGGGACCGCCGACCTCTCGACCGGTGTGTTCAGGGATCTCGTTGCCACGGGCCGCTCGCGCCTGGCGCTCTTCGCGGTGCGGACGCCTGCCGCGATCGCGCTCACGCTTGCGTTCACCGGCGTTGCCTTCGCGTTCGGCACGATCCTTACGTTTGTGTTCGCGGGCGGCCTGCCGACTCCCACCGCGGGCACGATCATCCAATCGGCCGCATGGATCGCTCTCGCCAACGCCGTGATCGTGGCGCTCGCCGTCGGCGTCGGATCGATCACGGGCTCACGTGGCGTCACGCTCACCGGCGTAATCGGCTGGCAGACGGTGGCCACACAGCTGCTGCTCCAGGCAACATCGCTAGGCTCAGCGCGTGACGTGCTGCTAACCCCGGCCGTTGGTCAGCTATCCCCGATCTCGGGGGGCGTTGGCACCGACGTGTCGATGGCGTCGGGGATCGCGATCGCCGTGGTGCTCGGATGGATCGTTGTTCCGACGATCGTCGGCGCGTGGCAGACGAGGGTTCGTGACGCGTGAATCGTGCGGCCGGTGGGTACAGGAAGCGGTCGGCGATCGCCGGGCTCCTAGGTTGACAGTGCCGTAAAGGCATTTCTAGCCCGGACCTGCGGCGTGGATGACAAGCCGGGGTCAGCACGAGCGTCTGCGGGACTGTCGGTCGTGATGCGGGTCGGTGGGGGATGGGGCCGGCGAGCCGGTCTGGTCCCGCCGGATAGACTCGCCCGTTCCAGAAGGAGGAGATGATGCGGCAGCTGACCGGACTTGATGCGCAGTTCCTGGCGCTCGAATCGCCGCGTCAGGTTGGGCATGTCGGAGCGCTGGCTGTGCTCGACCCGAGCACGCGGCCGAATGGGCGGCTCGAGCTGGCCGACCTGCAGAACATGATTGCCGAGCGGTTGCCGCTGCTGCCGCCGTTTCGCTGGCGGCTGAAGCAGGTGCCGCTCGGGCTCGACTATCCGTACTGGATCGAGGACCCCGACTTCGATCTCGAGTATCACGTTCGCGACATCGCGCTCGCGCCGCCGCCGACCGATGCGAAGTTGGCCGAGCAGGTCGCGCGGATCTTCGAGCGTCCGCTCGACCGTGCGCGGCCGCTGTGGGAGGCGTATCTGATCCAGGGCCTGCAGGAGGGCAGGGTCGGGCTGCTGACCAAGATCCACCACGCGGCGGTCGACGGCCTGTCCGGCGCGGAGATCATGGGCGTGCTGCTCGACCTGACCCCCGAGGGACGAAAGCCGCCGCCGCCCGATCGCTCCAAGCCCGAGCAGGAGCCGAGCGAGCTGTCGATGCTGGGACGCGGGCTGCTCGGCACGCCGCGCTACCTGGGACGGGTCGTGCGATCGCTGCCCTCGACGCTGCCGAACCTGGAGGACGCCCCGATCCTCAACGACATTCCCGGGGCCAAGACGCTCGGTCGTGCGACCGCGCGCGTCGCGAGGACCGTCCGTGGTCGCGAGTCGCGGATGCTCGAGCGAACCAACCTCGACCGGCCGAGGACGTCGTTCAACGGCCGCGTCTCCGCGCACCGGCGGTTCGCGTTCGGTCAGCTGTCGCTCGCCGACGTCAAGGCGATCAAGAACGCGCGCGGCTGCACCGTCAACGACGTGCTCGTCGCGCTGTGCGCAGGCGCGGTGCGACGGTGGCTGCTCGACCACGACGAGCTCCCGAGCCAGCCGCTGGTGACGCAGGTCCCGGTGTCGGTCAGAGCCGAGGAGCAGTTCGGGACCTACGGCAACCGGATCGGGATGATGAGCGTGCCGCTGTTCACCAACATCGACGATCCTGGCGAGCGGCTGTGGCTGACGCACGAGGCGCTGCGCGCGGCGAAGGAGCGCCACAAGGCGCTGCCGGCCGAGCTGCTCCAGGACGCGACCCAGTTCATCCCGCCGGCGGTGTTCGCGCGCGCCGCCCAGATCACGTTCTCGCTGGCTGCGACCCGCACGCCGGTCTGGAACCTCGTTGTCTCGAACATTCCGGGACCCCAGGTGCCGCTGTACTGCGCCGGCGCGAAGATGGAGGCCAACTACCCGGTCTCGGTGATCACCGATGGGATGGGGCTCAACATCACGGTGATGAGCTACTGCGGTCACCTCGACTTCGGGATCGTGGCCGATCGGGAACAGATGCGCGATCTCTGGAAGCTGATTGGGTGGTTGCGCGAGTCGCTCGACGAGCTCCTGCCCTCGCCGCCGGGGCCGGCGAGCGGGTCCGGAGACGGTCGACCGCGGCCGGCCGAGCCCGAGCTGCCGGCGTCCTAGCCGACGATCCGGAAGACCCCGCGCATGAACGGGTGGATCCGGCAGAAGAACGTGTAGGTCCCGGGCGGCAGGTTGGTCGGCGTGCTCCAGCTCAGCTTGCCGATCGCGGGTGTCCCCGCCCCGAGCTGGCCGGAATCGAAGCCGCCGGCGCCGTTCGCGAGCGGATACGAGATGCCGGTGTTGAGCCCGCACGGGTACTGACACGCGGTCACGCTGTGGAAGATCGACGCGATGTAGTCGTGGCTCGGGTTGAAGCTGAACGTTCCGTCCGGATAGGCGTCGTTGTTGACGAAGGTCAGCGACTGGCCCTTGCGGACCGTCGGCGTGCAGCGGTCGGATCCGTTCGAGGTGAAGTCACCGGGCGTGTAATGGAACCCGCCGATGACGACCTTGTGCGTGAAGCACGTGGGGAACTTCTTGAGGTTGACGCCGAGCGACTTGTTGCCGCCATGGACGTTGTTCTCGGGCAGGTGCCCGTGGGTGACGTGACCGGCCTGATCGGTCGCATGGTCGAATGGGTCGGTGCCCGCGTCGTCGTTCCACGCCTCCCACACGACCATGATCCCCATCGACTCGTACCAGGACGCGCGCTTGGTCTCATACGTCGCGCTGATCCTGAGCTGGTCGCCGGCCTGGACCTCGGGGCGCCAGTCCGGGGCGGTGGCGGTCATCGCCATGTCCCAAGAGATCGGCGGGCGGTTGTCGAAGTAGTGGGCCATCGATCTGAACAGGCGGACGGAGTGGGGGACAGGCCCGGGAATCGCGCTGCCGGTGGGTGTAGCGCCGGGCCGGATCAGGTCGAGTTCGTCGTACAGGCCACCGGGGTGGAGGTGGCCGGCGGTGTCGAGCAGCGTGCCCGGGTGGTCGATCGTGAAGACGTTGAGCGGGCGCCCGTGGCCGTAGGGGTTGTGGGCCATGTCGGGGTAGGTGAACTTGCCGTTGTGCCCGCTGTGCCTGAGCACGTTGAAGACGGGATAGATCTCGTGGTCACGGACGTCCATCCAGATCGGGTGGGCCGTCTTGATCCCGGCCGCCGCAGGCGAGTTCATCGGGATGAAATCGATGTTGTAGGTGATGAAGACCTTGGCGCCGCGGTCGGTGAGGTCGTGGATCATGTAGTTGAGGAGCCACGTGTCGTTGGCGCCGATCGGGTAGCCGTAGCCCTTCGGCAACGTGTAGATCGTCTTCTCCTCGCCCGAGGCCATGAACGGATAGAAGCTGCCGTAGGCCGAGTCGCCCTCGCCCTCGCCGGCCGCGCCGTTGCTCAGCCAGACGCCGTGATGGAGGTGGATCACCTGCGTCATCGGGACCTTGCCGCAGCACTTGCCGTTCGGCAGCGCATAGCGGAGGTTGGGCGCCATCTTGATCATGTAGCCGTCCTCGGTCGGCTTCGGGACGCCCTTGTGGGTGAGGAAGATCAGGTTCGCGCCCGGGGTGATCGTGTAAGGACCCGCCGAGTAATGAAGGTGCTCGACGCCGCTGGGGCCTGCTGCCATCGCCGGCGCGGCCGCGACCAGGCACGCCACCGCGACTACGCACACGAAAATCCGTTTCACCCTCAGTCTCCTCCGGTAACCGCGCCTCTGCGGAGCATTGAATCAGGTCTGCCGCACGGGCATCGGCCCCGGCGGACCGGCGGCCCCGCCTCTCTGCGGCTACCAGGCCTGGGTGGCGCCGCAATGCGGGCAGCCGACCGTGGTCGAGACGGGCGCCTCGAACACGAACCCGCACTGGCAGTGGTAAACGGCGGGGTCGTTCGTCAGCGGCTGCCCGTTGCACGAGCCCTCGCTGCGGACCGGTCCACGGTCGTCGGCCAGCGAGGCGGAGATGAGAGCGCGAGCAGGCTGCTCGCTCGGTTGCTCGAGATCGGCTGGCTGCTCGGGGCTGCGCCCGTGGCCCACCAGTCGCCGGCGGCGGTTGCTGCTCTCGGCTCGCTTAACTCGAACTTGCACGGTCATGAGAAGTAACGGGCTGAGATGGGATTGGTTTCGCGTACATCGAAAGAATTCCTCGTAACTAACAGGACGCTAATCCCACGCGGGCCTTCCCGGGCTTGACCGCCGCGCTCCGTGCGGACGCTGGGACGGACCCCGATCGCCTGGTCAAACGGGGCCCGGGGGGAGGCGCAGGTCGCTCGGGGCCGGCCCGCGGCGCTGGGTCGGGACGCAGGGGCAAGAGCCTCGCTTGTGGGAGAATGGGCCGCAGGCATGGATCCAAGCCGCAAGCGTGCCATCCGTCTGATCGTTGCTCTGACCGCGGCGCTGCTGCTGGCGTCGGCCCTCGTCTACACCAGCTTCAGCGCGGGGCGCGAGGAGCTCACGGCCTCGCAACTGCTCGCGCGGGCCAAGCCAGGACAGTCGTACATCCTCGCCGGGACGGTGATGGCGGGGGTCCGGCACGAGGGCACGGCGCTGCTGTTCAGGATCCGCGACCCGAAGCTGAGGGTCTCGGTCCCGGTGCGCTACACGGGGATCGTCCCTGACCCGTTCGCGCCGGGCCGGGGAGTTGCCGTGACCGTGCAGGAGCAGGGCTCGGGCTTCGTCGGCCAGAGCAACTCGTTGCTGACCAAATGCCCATCCAAGTACCAGGCGGCCAAGAGCACGTATTGATGACGACCTGGGCGCACAGGACCTACTGAGATGGCGCTGGTCGGTCGGGCACTGCTGATCCTCGGGCTGCTCGTCTGCGCCTACGGGATCGTCGCCTCGATCTACGGCGCCGTCGCCGGCCGGCCCGAGTACGTCATCTCGGGCCGCCGCGCGGTGTACGCGCTGGCGGCGCTGACGACGGCCGCGTTCGCGATCCTCGAGGTCGCGTTCCTGCACTCGGACTTCTCGTTCAACGTCGTCGCCGAGCACTCCTCGACGACGACGCCGACCTTCTACCGGCTGGCCGCGGCATGGTCCTCACAAGAGGGCTCGCTGCTGTTGTGGGTGTGGCTGCTGTCGCTGTGGTCGAGCCTGGTGCTGTTCCTGACCCGCCGTCGCGTCCGCGAGATCGCACCCTACGCGACCGCGATCCTGCTCGGCTTCGCGGCCTTCTTCAGCTCGCTGGCCGTGTTCTACGCGAATCCGTTCGCGACGACCGCGCACGCGCCGACCGAGGGTGCCGGCCTCGACCCGCTGCTGCTGCACCCGAGCATGATGATCCACCCGCCGATGCTGTACTCGGGGTACACGCTGTTGACGATCCCGTTCGCGTTTGCGCTCGGGGCGCTGATCAGCGGGCGGCTCGGGACCGAATGGATCAGCGTCACGCGGCGGTTCGCGCTCGCCGCGTGGCTGTTTCTCGGGATCGGGATCCTGCTCGGCGCGAGGTGGTCCTACACGGAGCTCGGGTGGGGCGGGTACTGGGCCTGGGATCCGGTCGAGAACGCAGCGCTGATGCCGTGGCTTTGCTGCACCGCGTTCATCCACTCGATCATGATCCAGGAGAAGCGCGGGATGCTGAAGATCTGGAACGTCTCGCTCGTGCTGGCGAGCGGGACGCTCGCGATCCTCGGCACGTTCCTGGTCCGCTCCGGCATCCTCAGCTCGATCCACGCGTTCGGCGCGTCGACGCTCGGGGTCCCGTTCGTGCTGCTGCTGGCGGCGATGATCGCGTCCTCGATCGGACTCACTATCTGGCGACGCGAGTCGCTGCGCTCCGAGGCCCAGCTCGACTCGCTGCTGTCGCGCGAGGCGGTGTTCCTGTTCCAGAACCTGGTGTTGGTCGCGATGGTGTTCGTGATCTTCTGGGTCACGTTCTTCCCACTGATATCCGAGGCGGTGACGGGCACGAAGGTGTCGGTCGGCCCGCCGGCATTCAGGCCGTTCATCGTGCCGCTCGCGTTGCTGCTCGTGTTGCTGTCGGGAATCGGGCCGCTGATCGCGTGGCGGCGCGTGACGGTCGCGAACCTGCGTCGCAACTTCACGGTGCCCGTCCTCGCGGCGCTGATCACGCTGGTGGCGCTGCTGATCGTCGGGGGCATCGCGCGGCGGCCATTCGCGCTCGTGATGTTTGCCCTCGGCGCGTTCGTCGTCGCTGCCATCGCGCAGGAGTTCTGGCGTGGTGTCGGCGCACGCCGCGCGATCACCCACGACTCGCCGCCGGTCGCGCTGGCGCAGCTGGTCAGGCGTAACCGCCGGCGGTACGGCGGCTACATCGTCCACGGCGGTCTCGCGGTACTGCTCGTCGGCGTGGCCGCGTCGTCGTCCTTCCAGCACTCGCACGACGTCCTGCTGGCGCCGGGACAGCACGTCAACGTCGACGGCTACAAGGTCACCTACGTCCGGCCGACGGCTCACACGAGCACGGGCAAGGTTTCGTTCGGCGCCGTCCTCGACGTGACCAACGGCGGCAGCCACGTGACGACTCTGACGACGACCCGCAACTTCTATCCGGCCCCGTTCGACCCAACGCTCGGGCCGATCTCCGAGGCGTTCAACGGGCAGGCCGACAGCAACGTCGGGCTGCGAGCCGGGATCACCAAGGACATCTGGGCCGTGATCAACCCCGACCTGACGCCGTTGCAGAAGGAGATCTCCCAGGGCGACAGGGTATTCACCCAGCTGATGACGAAGCTGACGCCTGCCCAGGCGGCGCAGCCGAGCACGATCAACTGGATCCGGACCGAGCGTGCGGCGGCGATCGCCGGGCTGGCCGACCGGTTCGTCACGCATCCGTGGTCTGTGAACTTCCTCGTGATCGTCTCGCCGCTGGTGACCTGGATCTGGCTCGGGGCGCTGATCATCGTGTTCGGCGGGCTGATCGCGCTGTGGCCCGTTCCGGCGCTGGCGCGCCGGCGCCGCGCCGCGTCCGCGGTTCCCGCCCGCCCGCCGGCGCCCGGGGTGCCGGCGCGCGAGCTCGTCTGAGGCGGCGCCGTGGAGTTCGTGATCGTGCTGGCGATCCTTTGCGCCGTCGTGCTGTTCGTCAGCTCACCGCTGTGGCGACGGACCGACGAGGGGCCGCAGGGGGATCCGGAGAGGGCTGCCCGCGCCGCCGAGGACGGCCCCGCGCCTGAGCTGGCCGAGCTCGAGGCGGCGCGCGAGGCGAAGTACCGCGAGATCCGCGACGCCGAGCTCGACTACCGGACCGGCAAGCTGTCAGAGGCCGACTACGAGGCGATCGACCGGACCCTGCGTGGTGAGGCGATCGAGATCATGCGCGCGATCGACCAGGCGCAAGCCAGATGAGCGGGTACCATCCGAGGCGATGACAACGATCCTCGACATCGTTCAGGTAGCCGTCTGCGTGGTCCTGATCTTCCTGGTGCTGATGCACTCGGGCAAGGACGCGGGGCTGTCGGGAGCGTTCGGCGTCGGCACGGGCGCCGGCCCGCTCGGGGGCGGCTCGCTGGTCGAACGCAACCTCAACCGCTGGACTGTCGCGTTCGCGATCGTGTTCGTGATCAACACGATCGTGCTGATCAAGATCACCTAGCCCGCTGCGCGTGTGCGCCGATCTCGGCGGCGATCCGCGTCAACGTGCTGTCCTCGATCGAATTGAAGGCCTCGATCACCTGCGGATCGAACTGCTTGCCCGACTCGGCGGTAATCATCTCGCGGACAGTGTGCAGCGGCAGCGCGGGGCGGTACGGCCGCTCGCTGGTGAGGGCGTCGAGGACGTCAGCGACCGCAAACACGCGCGCGGCGAGCGGGATCTCCTCGCCGGCCAGGCGATCGGGGTAGCCGTTGCCGTCCCAGCGCTCATGGTGCGAGCGCACGACCGCGGCGGCCTCACCGAGGAACTCGATCTCGCGGACGATCTCGGCGCCGATCAGGGGATGCCGGGCCATCAGCGCCCGCTCGCCGTCGGTCAGGGCGCCGGGTTTGTAGAGGATCGCGTCGGGGATCGCCACCTTGCCGATGTCGTGCAGCAGGAAGCCGTATTCGAACTCGGGCGCCGTAGGCCGCGGCAGGCCGAGGGCCCGGGCGATCTCCATCCCGTATGCGGCGACACGTTCGGCATGCTTACCGGTGTACGGATCGCGCGCCTCGACTGCGTTCGAGAGTGCTCGCACGGTCGCCCTGTACGAGCGCCGCAACTCGAGCGAGTGGGCGCGCTCGCGCTTGAAGGTCTCGCGCAGATCGGCAGCGTAACGCTGGAGCTGACGCTCGGTGTCCGCTGCCTCGCGCTCGCGTCGTGCCAGCTCTGAGCGCAAGCGCTCAATCTCCCGCGTGAGCTCGCTCTCGGCGTCAACCGCCACGCCATCAGCCTACTCGTTTACCCAGCGGCCGACGCCATCACACCGAATACTGGGAGTCTGGCAGTCGTTACCATCACGAAATGGGCGTCGGACGGCAGCGGGCGGTGGCGGCGATCGCTGCCGTGTTCGCGCTGTCGCTGGCGGCGTGCGGCGGGCACACGATTGCGAGCGCCACGCCGAGTGCCGCCTCGCTGGCCGCTGCCAACCACCCCCCGAGCACGATTCCCCCGGGCGACTGGACGCGATTCGACTACGACGCTCAGCGCAGCGGCGTCGGGCCGGCGGACACCGGCGTCACTGCCCGCGATGTCGGGCTGCTACGACGCAGACGGGTGCGGATCGACGGGACCGTCGACTCCTCGGCGATCGAACTGCACGCGATCTCGATCCGCGGCCGCCGCCGCGACCTGATCGTCGTGACGACCTCGTATGGGCGGACAATCGCGCTCGACGCCGGCAGCGGGCGCAAGCTGTGGGAGTTCGCTCCCCACGACATTCGCTCATATGAGGGCGGCGATCAGATCACAAACGCGACGCCGATCTTCGATCCCGACCGCCTGTACGTGTACGCGGCGAGTCCGGACGGGCTAATCCACAAGCTGGCGCTGGCGACCGGGCACGAGATCCGTTCCGGTCACTGGCCAGTCCGGATCACGTTCCTTCCGAGCAGGGAGAAGATCGGCACGGCGCTGAACATCAGCGGCGATCACGTGATCGCTACGACCGGCGGCTACGACGGCGACGCGCCGCCGTATCAGGGCCACGTGGTCGTGATCGATCGCTCGAGCGGCCACATCGTGCACACCTGGAACTCGCTCTGCTCCAACCGACATCATCTGATCGATTCGCCGTCGTCTTGCCCGGCCAGTGACTCGGCGATCTGGGCGCGATCCGGGGCCGTGGTCGAGCCCGGCAGCGGGCGGATCCTGGTGGCGACCGGAAACGGGCCGTTCAACGGATCGACCAATTGGGGCGACAGCGTGCTCGAGCTGACACCGGACGCCCGCCGCCTGCTGCAGAACTGGACGCCGACTGACCAGGCACAGCTCAACGCCAACGACACCGACCTGGGGAGCACTGCGCCGGCGCTGCTGCCGCCGGCCGACGGGCTGCGCCTGGTCGTCCAGGGCGGCAAGGACGGCCTGCTTCACCTCCTCAACCTGAACCGGCTGAACGGCGTCAGCGGGCGCGCGGGGCGGAGGCTCGGCGGCGAGCTGCAGAGCATCGCGGCGCCGGGCAGCGCGCAGGTGTTCACCGCCCCGGCGGTGTGGAGGCACGGCGGCCGGACGTACGTTTTCGTCGGTGACTTCTCCGGCACCAGCGCGTACGTCCTCAGCGGCGGGCATCGGCCGCGGCTCCACGTCGCTTGGCAGCGCAGCGCGCCCGGCACCAGCCCTGTGATCGCGGGCGGGCTGCTGTACGTGTTCGATCCCGAGGGCGGCTCGCTCGAGATCCGCCGGCCGGGCTCCGGTGCGTTGGTCGACTCGCTACCCGCGGGCTCGGGCCACTGGAACAGCCCGATCGTCGTCGGCGGCCGGATCGTGTTGCCCGTCGGCAATGCCAACGATCACGCCACCACCGGCGTGCTCAACATCTACCACCTGCCCGGCCGCTAGCAGACACCCCAGGTCCGAGGGGTGACAAATGCCGCACGGCAGGCATTGCTTTGCGCTGCTGGCAGGCATATGCTAAGAGACCTCTTAGGGGTTCATCTACGAAGGGCGCTGGGGCGGATGTCGGCTGGCATCGCGGCAATCGGGTTTCCGGGTCGGGAGACATCGCAGTGATCGGGGGGGTGCTGGCGAGTGCGCTGCGGTTCCGGGTACTGCTGCTCGGTGTCGCGCTTGGCGTGATCGTGCTCGGGGCGCTGTCGCTGCGGCGGATGCCGAGCGACGCTGTGCCCGAGCTGTCATCTGGGCCGGTGCTCGAAGTCCAGACAGAGGCGCTCGGCCTCTCGAGCCAGGAGGTCGAGCAGTACGTGACGGTGCCGCTCGAGAACAACCTGCTCGACGGGGTCATGGATGTGTGGGATGTCCGCTCGCACTCGATCCCTGGCCTGTCGACCGTCGACCTCTACTTCGAGCCGGGCACGACGACGCTGCATGCCCGCCAGCTCGTAGAGGAGCGGCTGACGAACGCGTTCTCGCTGCCCAACGTCTCCAAGCCGCCGCTGCTGATCCAACCGCTTTCCTCGAGTGCCCGCGTGCTGATGATCGGGCTGCGATCCCAGACGCTGAGCCCGCTCGAGCTGTCCTACCTCGCGCGCTGGATCGTGAAGCCGCGACTCGCCGGCGTCACCGGGGTGGCAAACGTCGCGATCTTCGGCCAGCAGGACCGCCAGATCCAGGTACAGGTCGACCCCGCCCGCCTCGCGGCGCGCCACATCGACCTCAGCCAGATCATCGACACCGCCGGCAACGCCCAGCTCGTCTCGCCGCTGACCTACCTCGAGGGCTCGGCGCCCGGCACCGGCGGATTCCTCGACGGCGCCAACCAGCGGCTCGAGGTGCGCCCGGTGCTGCCGCTGGGCGCCCCGCACGACCTGGCGACGGTCCCGGTCGCCGATGCCCCCGGTCATCTGCCGCTCGGCTCGGTCACGCACGTCGTCGAGAGCCACCAGCCGCTGATCGGCAACGCGATCGTCGGCGGTGGCTCGGGCCTCGTGCTCGAAGTCGAGAAGCTGCCGTCGGCAAGCGTCCTCGGTGTCACCAAGGGCATCGATCACGCGCTCGCCGATCTGCGCCCGGCGCTCGCCGGCGTCCACGTCGACACCTCGTTCTTCCGCCCCGCGACATACGTTGGCGACGCACTGCATAACCTCGAGCTGGCACTCGAGATCGGAGCGGGGCTGGCGCTGCTGGCGCTCGTCGCGCTGCTGCTCGACGTGCCCGCCGTGCTCGCAGCCGCGCTCTCGATCGCGGTCTCCTTGATCGGCGGTGCGCTGCTGCTGCAGGCGTTCGGGTACACGCTCAACGCTCTGGTCGTGCTCGGGCTGCTGCTCGCGTCGGTGATCGTCGTCGACGATGCGGTCGCGACCACGCAGCAGATTGCGGCTCGGATCCACGGCGACGAGCCCGGCCCGGTGACCGTCCGCGAGATCGTCCTCAGCACCAGCGCGCAGCTGCGCAGCACACTCGGCTACGCGCTGGTGATCGCGCTCGTCGCAGTCGCCCCTGTGTTCCTCGCTCACGGGCTGTCCGCGACATTCGTGCACCCGATGCTGCTTGCGTTCGCTCTGGCGCTGATCGTCTCAAGCGCGGTCGCGCTGACGATCACGCCGGCGCTGTTGATGCTCGCGTTCGAGCGCCACCGGAGCCGCCGGGGCCCGGTGGCTCCGGCGCGGTATCTGGCGCGGGGCTACCGGTGGCTGGTGGCGCGAGCGGTGGCGATCCCGCGACTGGCGCTGGTGCCGGTATGCGCGCTTGGCGCCGCCGGTCTGATCGCGTTGCCGTTCCTCGCCGCCCCGGCGCCGCCGAGCTTCCGGGACCGAGATCTGGTCGTCACCTGGGACGGTCCGGCGGGGGCATCGCTCGCCGAGATGGATCGCGTCACTGGCCGTGTGGTCGCGCAGCTGCGGGCGCTCCCGGCCGTCGCGAGCGTGGGTGCGACGCTCGGGCGCGCCGTCAGCGCCGACCGCATCGTCGACACGAGCTCGGGCGAGATCTTCGTCGCGCTGAAACCGAGCGCCGACTACGACGACGGCGTCGATCAGGTGCGCGCGATCGTCGACGCGACGCCGGGCATCAGGGCCTCGGTCGGGACCTACGAGGACGAGGTGACGCAGGGGGTTCTGCGCACCGCGCCGCACCAGCTCGTGGTGCGTGTCTACGGCGAGGACTATGGCGAGCTGCGCAAGCTGGCGTGGCAGGTTCAGGTCGCTGTCTCGCACATCCGCGGGGTCGGATTCCCGCAGGCGCAATTGCCGGCGGTCGAGCCCAACATCGAGGTCGCTGTCAACGACGCGGCCGCGCTGCGGGCCGGCGTGCTTCCAGGTGACGCCCGCCGACAGGCGTCGACGCTGGTCTCAGGGCTGACGGTCGGAAACTTCTTCGAGGACCAAGCGGTGTTCGACGTGGTCGTCGTTGGCGTGCCGTCGGTCCGCGCCGACCTCGACGCGGTTCGCAGCCTGCTGATCGACACCTCCGGAAATGGTCATGCGCGGCTCGACCAGATTGCTCGGGTGAGCGTCCGCTCTGATCCGATCGACATCCAGCACCAGGCGCTGTCGCGTTACGTCGACGTCACCGCGCCCCTCTCGGGTACGAGCAGCAGCGCGGTCGCCGGCGCGGTCCAGACGGCGCTGCACCAAGTCAGGTTCCCGCTTCAGTACCACGCCGAGGTGCTCGGTGGCACACCCGACGATCCGACCGCTCACCTCGTGTTCCTGTCGTACGTGCTGGTCGCGGCGATCGGCGTGCTGCTGCTGCTCCAGGCCGCGCTGCGAAGCTGGCGGTTCGCGGCGCTGCTGTTCGTGACGCTCCCGGTCGGGCTCGCGGGCGCGCTGATCGTCGCGCTCGCGACCGGGGAGACGAGCTCGCTGGGCGCCTACGGTGCACTGCTCGCGGTGTTCGTCCTGACGGCCCGCCAGGCGATGGTCACGATCGCCCACGTCCGCCGCGCGCAGCTGCGCGACGGTGGGCCACTGACCGCCACGATCGTGTTGAGCGCGGCCGGCGAACGGCTGGCGCCGGTCCTCGGGAGCGCCGGCGTATGCGCGGTCGCGCTGCTGCCCTTCGTCGCGCTCGGGAACGTCGCCGGCAACGAGATGACCCACGTGGCGGCGGCGGTGATCCTCGGCGGTCTGGCCAGCTCGCTGCTGTTCACGCTCGTGCTGCTGCCGCCGCTGTGCCTGGCGTTCGGTCCGGTCAAGCCGCTGATCCCGGGCGACCCGCTGGAAGAGCTGCTCGAGACTCCCGACCTGCAACTCACTCTCCCGAACGGGTCCTGAAGGGGGTCCGCGATGATCCAAGCCCGCCACCTCGCCGCGACGATCGCCGTCACCGGCCTGCTCGCAGGCTGCGGCGCCATTGCCACCCAGCAGATCCCCGCGTCGAGCCGGGTGATCCACATCCCCGGCACCTCGCTGACCCGGATCGTGCTGTCTGCGCCTGGGGCGCAGCGGATCGGGCTGCAAACGGTCCGGGTGCGGAGCGCCGGATCGAGCCGTCGAGGCTCCGCCGGCGGACCGATCGCGATCCCGTACTCGGCGGTGATCTACGCGCCGAGCGGCAGGACCTACGCGTTCCGAGCGCTGTCGCCGTTGACCTTCACCGAACAGCCGATCACCGTCGACCACATCGTCGGCAACACGGCATACCTCAGCAGCGGCCTTGCCGCCGGCGCTCACGTCGTGAGCATCGGCGCCGAGGAGCTCTACGGGGTCCAGGCCGGGGTGCTGGCTCAGACCTGAGGGACCCGCGCGCCCGTGCGGTTCATCGTCGGCTCGAGCCTCCGCTTCCGCTACCTGGTGGTGGCCGGCGCCGCGGCGCTGATGTTCTTCGGGATCCAGACGCTCGGCCATCAGAAGGTCGACGTGTTCCCCGAGTTCGCGCCGATCACGGTCGAGATCCAGACCGAATGCCTCGGGCTATCGCCATCCGAGGTCGAGCAGCTCGTCACCGTCCCGCTGGAGAACGCGCTCCAGGGCGTCCCAGGCGTGTACGAGACCGATTCGGAGTCGGTCCCGCAGCTGTCGGCGATCTTCCTGTACTTCAAGAACGGCACCGACGTGCTTCAGGCCCGCCAGCTCGTGCAGGAGCGATTGACGGCCGCGGCCTCGACGCTGCCGTCGTGGGCTTCACCGCCGGCCCTGTACCCGATCGTGTCGGCGACCAGCCGCGTGATGCAGATCGGGCTGACGTCGAAGACGCTCAGCCCGCTCGATCTCTCGACCGTGGCGCTGTACACGATCCGCGCGAGGCTGCTGCACGTGCCGGGGGTCGCCAACGTCGCGATCTGGGGCGAGAAGCGCAAGCAGATCGACGTCGAGGCCGACCCGAGGCGGATGATCCCCGACCGGGTCTCGATCAACCAGCTGATGGACGCCGCCGACAATGCGGTCGACGCCGGGCTGCTCAGCTTCACGACCGGCAGCGCGATCGGCACCGGCGGGTTCATCGAGACGCCCAACCAGCGCCTGAACGTGCGCAACGTCCAGGTGATCACGACCCCCCGTCAGCTCGCCGCGGTGCCGCTGGCGCGGCGCGGCGGGCGGACGCTGACGCTCGGCGACGTCGCCCGGGTGCGGTACGGCAACCCACCGCTGATCGGCAACGCGGTCGTCAACGGCGGACAGGGTCTGATGATGGTGGTCGAGAAGTTCCCCGGCGCGAACACGCTCGACGTGACCCGGGACATCGACCGTGCGCTCGCAGCGCTCGCCCCCGGCCTGCCCGGGATCCACATCGACTCGCACATCTTCCGGCAGGCGAGCTTCATCCACACCGCGATCAGCAACCTCGGCTCGGCTGTCCTGCTCGGGTGCATCCTCGTCGTGTTCGTGCTGATCGCGTTCCTGTTCCAGTGGCGCGCGGCGCTGGTCAGCCTGCTGGCGATCCCGTTGTCACTGGGAGCCGCCGCGATCGTGCTCGACGTGACCGGCGCGACGATCAACACGATGATCCTCGCTGGCTTCGGCGTGGCCGTCGGCGTCGTCGTCGACGACGCGATCATCGACATGGAGAACATCGTCCGGCGTTTAAGGCTGTGGCGCGGACTCGGTCGCAGGACGACGCCGCTGAGCCTGCTGCTCGCGGCCTCGCTCGAGGTCCGCGCAGCGATCCTGTACGCGACCCTGATCAACATCGTCGCGGTGATCCCGGTCGTGCTGGTCGGCGGTCTGACCGGGTCGTTCTTCCGCCCGCTGGCGATCGCCTATGCGCTCGCCGTGTTGGCGTCGATGGTGGTTGCGCTGACGGTCACACCGGCGCTTGCGATGATTCTGCTGCCGAGCGCGACGCTCCGCGCCGGCGACCCGCCGCTAATGCGACTGTGCAAGCGCGGCTACCGCGCGTTGCTGGGGCCGGTGCTGCGCCGTCCCGGCTGGGCGCTCGCGACCGTCGTGATCGCGATCGCGGCCGGCGCCGCCGTTCTGCCCAGGCTCGGCGAGGACCTGTTCCCGACGTTCAAGGAACCCGATCTGCTGATGCACTTCGACACCAAGCCCGGCACGTCGCTGCAGGAGATGACGCGAATGGTCACGGCGCTCCAGAGGCGGCTGCTGAAGGTGCCCGGCGTGACCCATGTCGGGTCGCACATCGGCCAGGCGCTGCTCGGCGAGGAGATCGCCGGCCCGGAATTCTCCGAGCAGTGGATCACGCTCAGCCCGAACGCCAACCTCGCCAAGACGACCGCCGCGGTGCGCGCCATCGGGTCCTCGTTCCCCGGCACGTTCATGGACCTGACGAGCTACCTGCACGAGCGGATTGACGAGACGATCTCGAGTACCAGCGAGGATCTCGTCGTCCGAATCGTCGGCCCCAACTTCGCCACGCTCCAGCGCCTGGCCCAGACGATCACCGCCAGGCTGAATGGGGCGCCGGGGCTGGTCGACCTGCACCCGCAGTCGCAGGGGTTCATCCCGCAGATCCAGGAGACCGTCAACGCCGCGGCGGCCGCTCGCTACGGGCTGACACCGGGCGAGGTGCGCCGCGAGGCGGCGGTCATGCTCGGGAGCGTCGAGCTGGGGGAGATCGCCAACAACGGCATCGCGCTCGGCGTTTCGGGCTACAGCACGCCCGCGTCGCGCTCGAATCTGACGGACGTCAGCCGGCTGCTGATCGACACCCCGGGAGGCGGGCACGTTCCACTCGGGCGGGTCGCCAACCTGACGGTCAACTCGACTCCGAGCGACATCACCCGCGTCGACGGATCGAACAAGATCGACGTACTCGCCAACATCACCGGCGACAACCTCGGGGCGAGCACGGCCGCCGTCCGCGCGCGCCTGGCGACCGTTCGCCTCCCGGTCGGCTATCACGTCGAGCTCGTCGGCGAGGCGGCCGAGCGCGAGGCAGCCCAGAAGCGTCTGCTCGAACTCGGCCTGGCGGCGGTGATCGTGATCCTGTTCCTGCTCCAGGCGGCGTTCAGCGATGCGCGCCTGGCATGGCTGATGTTCCTGAGCCTGCCGCTGGCGCTCGTCGGCGGGGTGCTGGCGGCCTGGCTCGCGGTCGGGACGATCTCGCTCGGCGCCCTCGTCGGGTTCTTCGCGGTGCTCGGAATCGCTGCGCGCAACGGGATCCTGATGATCAGCCACCTCCAGCACCTCGAGCGCGAGGAGGGCGACCGGTTCTCGTTCGAGCTGGTGATGCGGGGCACGGGCGAACGCCTTGCGCCGGTGCTGATGACGGCGCTCGCGACAGCCCTGGCGCTGGCCCCGCTGGTGATCCTCGGCAGTCGCCCCGGCCAGGAGATCGAGAATCCGATGGCGATCGTGATCCTCGGCGGGCTCGCGACCTCGACGCTGATGAACCTGTTCGTGCTACCGGCGCTGTACCTGCGCTTCGGTCAGCCGCGCGGCGGCGGGCACGGATGGCGCGAGGAGGCGCGGCTCCGTCGCGAGGCGGCCAGGAGCACCGAGCGCGAGGCGGAGCGGCAGCCCGTCACCGTGATGCGCGAGCGGCCCTCAGAGGCCTGAGTCAGATCTCGATCTGGCTTCGATCGGCGTTGCAGGGTACGCTACGGTGACTCTCAGCACTGCACGGATGCACAAGTCAGGAGACCGAAAGGGGAACCACATGGGGGTAACAGGACACGACCGTCAGGGAATGACTCGGCGCGATGCGCTGCGCAACGCCGGCATCGCCGGCCTCGGGCTGACCGGATTCGAGGCGCTGCTCGCCCAGGCGGCGGCGGCAAGCCCGGCCGCGGGGTCGCTGAAGGACATCGAACACGTGGTGATCCTGATCCAGGAGAACCGCTCGTTCGACCATTACTTCGGGATGCTGCCGGGGGTGCGTGGATTCGCCCAGAAGGTCAAGAGTCACGACATCTATTACCAGGCCAGGAAGTCCGGTAAGCCGATCCACCCGTGGCACCTTCCGCAGGCGTGCCTGCCCGACATCAGCCACGACTGGGGCCCCCAGCACAAGTCCTGGAACGGCGGCAAGATGAACGGGTTCGTCAGCTCGCGCGAGCCGGCCAGCGTCAACGGCCCGCAGGTGGCGCCCGAGACGATGGGCTATTACACCCAGAAGGACCTGCCGTTCTACTACGCGCTCGCCAACGCGTTCACGATCTGCGACGGGTATCACTGCTCGGTGATCGGTCCGACCGACCCGAACCGACTGATGTCGATGTCGGCGTCGATCGACCCGTCCGGCAAGCACGGCGGTCCGCTGGTCGAGACGCTTACCACCACCCGCAGCACCCTCGCCGGACACTTCAAGTGGACGACGATGCCGGAGCGCCTTCAGGCCCACGGGGTCAGCTGGAAGGTGTACACCGACCCGGCCGGAGGTGTGCTCGACAACGTGCTGACGTACTTCAAGGCGTACAGCAACCCGACCTCGACGCTAGCCCAGCGCGCCCTCGACCCGACGTATCCGACCGACTTCCTCGCTGATCTCGAGTCGGGCAAGCTGCCGCAGGTCTCGTGGCTGCTGACGGGGATCGAGCAGACCGAGCACCCCGGGTACTCGACCGCGATCCAGGGCGAGTCAGCCGCGCGCCAGATCGTCGAGGCGATCATGGCCAAGCCCGAGATCTGGAAGCGCACCGCACTGTTCATCACCTGGGACGAGAACGGTGGCTTCTTCGACCACGTCACCCCGCCGACTCCGCCGAAGGGCACGGCAGGCGAGTACCTGACCGTCTCCAAGCTGCCGTCCGCCGCCTCCGGGATCAGGGGCCCGATCGGCCTCGGCTTCCGCGTGCCGATGCTCGTCGTCTCACCGTTCTCGCGGGGTGGGCTCGTGTGCACCGACGTGTTCGATCACACCTCGACGCTGAGGTTCCTCGAGACGCGGTTCGGCGTCGAGGTGCCGAACCTGTCGAAGTGGCGTCGTCACGCGACCGGTGACCTGACGGGCGCCTTCAACTTCGCCGCCACGCCTCGCTACAGCAAGCCGTCGCTGCCGAACGTCACAACCGGCGTCACTCAGTGCATCCTGCCACCGCCGGTGGCGGTTCAGCAGGGGGCGTTCCCGAAGCAGCCGAAGGGCACCCGCAAGCACCCGAGCGGGATCGTCAAGAGGAAGACGACGCATCGCCGGTAGCGGCTCGCGCGAACTTGCTCGTCCCGCCCGGCGACGCTCGTTCGTCGTAAGGACATCGGCAAGCTCCCAGAAGGAGGAACGACATGAAGTACGCGCTGTTGATCTACACCGCGCCGGGCGCGTGGGATCGTCTGAGCGAGGACGAGCGCGCGGCCGCGCACGAGGAATACATGGCGATCGCCCAGGGTCCCGGGATCCTCGGCGGCGACGAGCTCCATCCGGCTGAGTCGGCGACGACCGTGCGGGTCCAGAACGGTCAGGCGCTGACCACCGACGGGCCGTTCGCCGACACCAAGGAGATACTCGCGGGCTTCTACCTGCTCGACGCCGAGAACCTCGATCAGGCGTTGACGGTCGCCGCGCGCGTGCCGGCGGCGCGGCTTGGCGGATCGGTCGAAGTCCGCCCGGTGGTGGAGCGCTAGCGCTGCTCGAGCGGATCTTCCGTGAAGAGTGGGGTCGCGTCGTTGCGTTCCTGGTCGGCTTCCTCGGTGAGTTCGATCTGGCCGAGGAGGCTGCCCAGGAGGCGTTTGCGATCGCCGCGGAGCGCTGGCCCCGCGACGGCGCTCCGGCCAGTCCGCGAGCTTGGCTGATCGCGACGGCGCGCAACCGGGCGATCGATCGGTTGCGGCGCGATCGCACGCTGGCCGCGAAGGTGCCCCTGCTCGTCACCTCAGAGGTGACGGAGGACGAGGTGCAAGAGACATCGATCCCCGACGAGCGGCTCGAGCTGCTGTTCACCTGCTGCCACCCGGCGCTCGCGCTCGACGCGCAGGTGGCGCTGACGCTGAGGGCGCTCGGCGGCCTCACGACGGACGAGATCGCCCGCGCCTTCATCGTCTCTCCGGAGGCGATGAAGCGGCGGCTGTCGCGCGCCAAGGCCAAGATCCGCACTGCCGGAATCCCGTTTTCGATCCCACCCGATCACTTGCTGCCCGAGCGGCTGGGGGCCGTGCTGGCCGTCATCTACCTGATCTTCAACGAGGGCTACAGCGGCCGCGTCGACCTTGCCGAGCAGGCGCTCCGGCTCGGCCGGGTGCTGGCCGCGCTGATGCCCGACGAGCCCGAGGCGCTCGGGCTGCTGGCGCTGATGCTGCTCCACGACGCGCGACGCGACGCCCGCTTTGCAGCTGGCGAGCTGGTCCTGCTCGAGGACCAGGACCGTTCGCTGTGGAATGCCGGGCAGATCGAAGACGGGCGCCGGCTGCTGCAGCGCGCGCTGGCGCTGCGCGGGCGCGGGCCGTACGTGATCCAGGCGGCGATCGCGTCGCTGCAGACCGAGCACGAGCTCGACTGGGGCGAGATCGCCGCGCTGTATGGCGAGCTGACGCGGTTGACCGGCTCGGCGGTCGTCGAGCTCAATCGCGCGGTCGCGGTCGCGCACGACGAGGGACCCGAGGCGGGGCTCGCGATCATCGACCAGCTCGAGCTCGACGACTATCAGTACCTCCATTCCACCCGAGCCGAACTGCTGCGGCGCGTCGGCCGGGCTGGCGCCGCGCGCGACGCCTACGAGCGCGCGCTCGAGCTGGCGCGCACGGACCCCGAGCGCTCGTTCCTGAAACGGCGGCTGGCAGCGCTCTGAGGTCGAGCGACACTCCGGCTTCACGCACGCGCCCGGCGGAGTCGCCATGATCCCCGGGCGTGCCGCAACGCTTCGTCTCCCCGCAGCCGAATGTCCCCGGCCGGGGCATCGTCGCCTCCTACAGCCTCGGCTTCTGGGGGCTGGTGGTCGCGATCGGCGTGATCGCGGGAATCGGCGGGGCGCTGCTGATGCTGCTGCTGACCGCGATCGAGCATCTCGCGTGGGGGTATCAGTCGGGCGTCTTCCTCGGCGGCGTTAAGGCGGTCTCGCCGCTTCACCGCGTGGTCGTCCTGGCGATCGCCGGCTTGATCGCCGGCGTCGGCGCGATGGTGATGCGGCGGATGCGAGGGTTCGGCGGCGGTGAGGTGTCCGAGGCGCTGTGGCTCGAGGACGCGAGACTGCCGCTGGTCCCGAGCATCGCGCGCGGAACGCTGTCGATCGTGATCGTCGGGCTCGGTGCCTCGCTCGGTCGCGAGGCGGCGCCGCAGCTGACCGGCGCGGCCGCCGCGAGCAGGCTCTGCGAGTGGGCCGGCGTCCCGGCCTGGCAGCGCCGGTTGCTCGTCGCGTGCGGGGCCGGGGCCGGGATGGCGGCGGTCTACAACGTCCCGCTCGGCGGCGCGCTGTTCGCGCTCGAAGTGCTGCTCGGGACGCTCGCGATCCCACTCGTGCTGCCGGCGCTCGCGACCTGCCTGATCGCGACCGCGGTGTCGTGGATCGCGCTCCCGAACGCGCCGACCTACCGGGTCCCGACATATGGGGTGAGCGGCTCGCAGCTCGTCTGGGCGCTGATCGCAGGACCTCTGGCAGGGCTCGCGGCGGTCACCTGGGTCCGCCTCGTGACCCGGGCGCACAAGATCGAGCTGTCGGGCTGGCAGCGGCTATTCGCACCGCTTGGAATGATGACGGCCCTCGGCGTGATCTCGATCGCATACCCGGAGCTGCTCGGCAACGGCAAGGACACCGTTCAGCTCGCGATCCTCGGTCTGTTCGGGGTTGGTCTGCTGTTTCCGCTGACGATCCTCAAGCCGCTCGTGACCGCGGGGTGCCTCGGCAGCGGCGCCCCCGGCGGTCTGTTCACGCCGACGCTGACCTTTGGCGTGCTGTTCGGAGGCCTGCTCGGCCATTTCTGGGCACTGCTGTGGCCAGGCGCCGCCGCCGCGGGCAGCTACTCGCTGATCGGCGGCGCCGCGGTGCTCGCCGCGGCGATGCAAGGCCCGCTCGCCGCGGTCGTGATGATCCTCGAGCTCGCTCGGCACACCGACGCGCTGATGGTCCCGCTGTTGCTGGCCGTCACTACCGCGACGGTCGTCTCCCGCCGCCTCGGCGCCGACTCGATCTACTCGGCCCGGCTCGGCGAGGCATCCGAGCCCGAGACGACTGCGCAGTAGGGGTCCTTCGCGCAAGTAGGCTTCGCCGATCAGCGTCGCGCCCCCCAGCACGATCGTGTTCTTCCCCGAGGGGGCGTTCGGGCCGACGAACAATTGCGTCGGGATTGGCGACGTGCTGAGGGCCCGAGGGCACCGTGTGGTGTTCGTCGTCGAGGAGTCGTTCGCGGGCACGCTCGAGGCCAAGGGATTCGAGGAGCGCCTGATGCGTCTCGGCCCCGCGCCTGAGGAGCCCGAGGAGCCGGGCCAGTTCTGGAAGGACTTCATCCGCGAGACGGCGCCTGTCTTTCGCGAGAGCACGCTCGACCAGCTCGGGAGCTTCATCGCGCCGACCTGGCAGGCGCTGCTCGACGGGGCGCGCTACGTCGACGGGCGGCTGCGCGAGATCTTCGACGAGCTCTCACCCGACGCGATCGTGCAGGACAACGTCTGCTCGTTCCCGGCGATCCCCGCCAGCGGCCGACCGTGGGTGCGGATCGTGTCCTGCAACCCGCTCGAGCTCAAGGACCCGGCGCTCGCGCCGACGTTCTCGGGCTTGCCGAGCGAGGACCGATCGGGCTGGGACGAGTTCCGCGCCGAGTACGAGCGCCAGATCGGCGAGATGCAGGCGAGCTTCTCGGACTTCTGCTGTCGGCAGGGGGCGCCACCGCTGCCGGGTGTCGAGATGATCCACGAGTCGCCGTGGCTCAACGTGATGCTCTACCCGGCCGAGCTCGACTACGCCCGCAGCCGGCCACTGGCCCCGACCTGGCACAACGTCGAGACGTGCGTACGGGCGACCGACGAGGCGTGGAGCCCCCCGCCGGGGACCGACGGACCGTTGATCTATGTCAGCCTCGGGTCGCTCGGGTCGGCCGACGTGGCGCTGATGCGGCGGCTGATCGAGGTGCTGGCGGCGACGCCGTATCGCTACATCGTCAGCATGGGCCCTCAGCACCAGGAGTACCAGCTCGCACCGAACATGACCGGCGCCGAGTTCCTGCCGCAGGTGTCGGTGCTGCCGCAGGTGGATGCGGTGATCACGCACGGCGGCAACAACACGACCACGGAGTGCATGTGGTTCGGCAAGCCGATGGTGGTCGCCCCGATCTTCTGGGATCAGCACGACAACGCACAGCGGGTCGATGAGACCGGATACGGCGTCCGGCTCGCGACCTACACGTTCTCCGACGACGAGCTGACCGCGGCGCTGTCGACCGTGCTCGACGAAGACGCTGTGCGCGGCCGCGCGGCGGTAGCGGGAGAGCGCCTGCGCCGGCGCGCGGGCACTGGGGTTGCCGCCGACCTGATCGAGCAGCTCGTGCGAACGCGCCGGCCGGTGACGCGCGGTGGCTGAGGCCACCCGCGCCCGCCTGCTCCTGACCACGGCTGGGATGCTGATCGTGGCGGCGCTGGCCGCTCCGCGCCCCGCGGATGCGCATCTGCGCTCCGGCACGGTCGCGGTCGATTACAGGGCGATCGTGCTGGCGCCCCAAACGGCGGCCTACTCGGCGCAGATCTTCCAGAGCGATCGTGCGATCGGGCTGACGATCAAGCCCGGCCACATGGTGCAGCTGATCGGTTACCTCGGCGAACCAGTGTTCCGGCTCGACCGCGCCGGCCTGTGGGTCAACGCCGCGTCGCCGACGGCGGTCGTCCTGAAGCTGCTGGCGAAGTCCGATCGCGTGCTGTCGGCGACGCCCCGCTGGCGCCTTCAGGCCGGCAGGAAGTCGGTGATCTGGCAGGACGCCCGTGCGCAGGGCCTACCGCCCGGGGTCTCGATCGGTGTCTGGCACGTGCCCGTGATCGTCGATGGTCAGCGAACCGAGCTTCGCGGCCTGCTCCGCCACTTCCCACAGCCGGCGCTGTGGCCTTGGCTGGCGATCCTCGCGGGGTTGCTGGCGGCGGGCGCGATCGCGCTCGTGCGCCGCGCCGGCGCTCAGCTCGCGCGCGCCTCGATCGCTTTCGGCGTCGCGGCGGCGCTTGCCTCAATGCTGATGGTGGTCTCGTTCAGCCTCGACGCCTACGCCTCGCCGGGGACCTGGATCGAGGCGTTCGACGTGATCGCGTTCCTCGGGGTCGGCCTGTGGATCCTGTACCGGGGGCCCGAGCGCTATCACGTCGCTGCGGCGATCGGTCTCGGCGTCGTCGGCGTCGCCGTCGGCCTGCTCGACGGCGCGGTCTTCTTCCATCCGATCGTGCTCGCGGTGCTGCCCGCGACGCTGATCCGCGTGCTCGCGATCGTCGCGATCGGCGCCGGCTCCGACGCCGCGGCGATCGGCTGTCGCGAGTTGCTGTAGAGGGGCTCGACGATCTCTACGTCTCGGAAGGGTCGGCGGCCTCCGAACGGCCCCGCGGCAGGCGAGGGCGGGGCGGCCTGCGGGGGGTCCAGAGCGCGACCAGCCGCGCGACGACCGTGACCAGGAAGATCTGCCCCATCAGCGCCTCGAGGCTCGCGAGCGTGCGCGCGATCGCCCCATACGGGACGAAATCGCCGTAGCCGACCGTGGTCAGCGTCGTGTAGCTGAAGAACAGGAAGTCGGACAGCGAGTTGGTATGTGGCTTCAGGATCGACTGGTGGTTGATATTCGACAGCCCCGCGTACATGAACGCGTAGATCAGCCCGAACAGCAGGTAACAGTCGATCGCGCCCAGCACGGTCTGCTCCGTGACTGACTGGTGCCGCGCGATCCTGCCGATAATCGCGATGAATGCCCCCGCCAGCAGCACCGATCCGATGATCTGGGCGATGCCCTCACCCGTACGCCCAGCGCCGGCTGCGTCGCCGCCGAGACCGGCGAGCGCCGCGAGCACGACCGCCGCCACCGCCAGCCGGCGCGCGAGCAGCAATCTGCGCCTGGAAATGTCCGATGCCGCCAGCGCAACGATTACCGTCAGGCCCTCGATGGCCGTGATCAGGACGGTCTGCCAGTTCCCGCTCCCGAGCACCGACGCGAGCACGTACGTGATCACCACCAACGCCATCACCAGGCCGTACCGGTCGGTCGCCAACTCGACGAGCTCCCGTCTCGTGCGGCGGCGCCGCCGGCTGCGCCGGCCGCCGGCGTCTTGCTCGCGCTCGTCGGCTTCGCTCGCGCTGACGTCGTCGCCGATTTCGCCGGACTGGTCCTCCGGCACCTCGGGCGGCGGGTCGCGGTCTGACATCGTCGGTCTTCTCCTTCGGCCGCGGCTGGGAGCCGGGCCGGGGCTGGGAGCCGGGCGGTTTCGGGGACGTGGAAAGTTGCCCGCAGGCCATCCTAATCGCGCCTCCGGCGGCCAAATTCGCGCCAGGGTCGATGGCTAGCTCGAGCGATCCATCGCCGTCGGCCGGGTCGGAGGCGGAGGTGCGGGCCGGGTCGGAGGCGGAGGCGGAGGCGCGGGCCGAGTCGGAAGCGGAGGTGCGGGCCGGGTCGGAGGCGGAGGCCCCGATCAGGCCCGACCGGTTCGGGCGCCGCCGCGCCAAGGCGCTGTTGAGCGGGTCGCGCGAGGTGCTCCGGACCGTATACCGCGATCCCGAGCACATCGCCGAGCGGTTGACGCTGCTCTCGACCCAACGGATCGGGCCCCCGTCGCTCGAATGGGCTCAGGAGGTGCTCGCTCGTCCCGACGTCGACGTGGCCCGGGTAGCGGCCGAACGGCGGAAGCTGGCCGAGCGCGTCGCGCGGATCGACGGCGCCGTCGCGGGGACGCCGTTCTTCGTCGCCCTGATCCCCGGATACATCGATTACCTGTGGCAGGAGGCGGCGATGCTGATGCGGGTCGCGGCGCTCTACGGCCGCGACCCGCGCACCCTCCAGGTGGCCGCCGAGCTAATGGTGCTACGCGGAGTGCACCCGTCGGTCGAGACCGCACGGGCGGCGCTCGAGCACGTCCAGGCGACGCCGATGCCGGGCAAGCCCACGCGCCGGCGCGGGCTGCGCACATGGGTTAGGAGCGTGCGGATGCTGCTCGTTCTCGGTGGCTTCCTGTCCGCGCCCAAGCAGAGCTCGAGGCCCGTCTGGGAGCGCAAGCTGCTGGCATTCGGCGGCCTCGCGATTGCGGTCGGGATCTGGGTGATCACCTGGGTGTTCCCGGTCACGTTCATGATCGCGATGGCGTGGGGATGCGAGACCAACGCCCGTGATCTGGGGCGGCGAACGCAGCTCCACTATGCGGGCGAGGCATCCTCGACGCGCGTGGCGATCAGGGAGGCCAAGCGGGCAGCCGGTGAGTCCGATGACTGGCGGGACTTCCTGCGCGGCGCCGCGATGTTCCTGTCGGTGCTCGTTCCAATCGCGTTCGTTGGCTACGCGGACCACGTCCGCGCTCGGACCGGAATCACGCCGATCGCCGCGATCGGTGCGCTCGTGGCGCTGTCGATGGTCGTCGCGACCGCGGTCCTGGCGCGGCGCCGCTAGGGGGTAGGGGGGTTCGGGGGGCGGGGTCCGGGTTCTGGCGGCCTCGGGGGGCGGGGTCCGGGGCGGCGGGGTGCTGGAATTTCGGGGCGCCGGTCAACGTGCTCCTCGCCACCGGCGTGTGGTCGAGAGTCACGTTGACGGCCGTGGGCGCCGTGAACGTGCTCCTCGCCTGGCTCCGAAGGTCGAGAGTCACGTTGACGGCCGTCGCCCTTGGCCCAAGAGCCGCCGGCCGGCCCGACCCCGCCGGGCCCCGCGGGCCGGCCCGACCCCGCCAATCCCCCCGGCCGACCCGCCCCCCCGAGCCCGCCGCTGCCCCCCGAGGGCCCCCGAAGTCGAGCTTCAGTGGGGGCGACCTTGCAAGAAACTCTATTGATTTAGTGTAGAATGCGGTGGCGATGCTGATGACGGCTGACAATGCGGGTGCTCGTCAGGTCGACGTCCACCAGCACGTGTGGACCGAGCCGCTGCTGCGGCGGTTGGAGGCGCGGACGACACTGCCGTGTGTGCGGCGCAGCAACGGGCTGACCGTCTTGCATAGCACTGCTGAGCAGCCCTACGTGATCGACGTCGCCGCCGAGGCGCCCGACCGTCGTGCAGCGCTGGTTCGCCGGGACAGCCTCGATCTGGCCGTGGTCGCGATCTCCAGCCCGGTCGGGATCGAGGCGCTCCCGCGCGAATCCGCGCTCGAGCTGATCGATGCCCACCTCGAGGGCGTCCAGAGCCTGTCGGTCGACTTTGCGGCCTGGGGGCCGATCGCGCTGCACCGGCCCGAGGCCGACGATGTCAACGCAGCGCTGGACCGCGGTTGCATCGGGATCTCCCTTGCTGCCGGTGCGCTCGCGGGGCCGGCCCGCCTTGAGGTCGTCGGCCCGGTGCTCGAGCGCTGCGCCGCCCGCAACGCCCCGGTCTTCGTCCACCCAGGGCGAGCTCCGGGCCAGCGCGCCGAGCCGCCGCCGATCGACGAGCCGTTGTGGTGGCGGGCGCTGACCGACTACGTGTCGCAGATGCAGGCCGCGTGGCTGACATTCGCCGCGTTCGGTCGCCGCGAGCACCCGGAGCTCGCGATCGTGTTCGCGATGCTCGCCGGCTGCGCGCCCCTGCAGAGCGAGCGCTTGCGGACGCGTGGCGGCCCGGCGATCGAGCTGCGCGACCCGCGAACGTTTTACGACAGCTCGAGCTATGGGCCGGCGGCGATCGAGGCGATGGCCGCCGCGGTCGGCGCCGACCGGCTGCTGTACGGATCCGACCGCCCGGTCGTGGAGCCGCTCGGCAGCCCGCGCGATGCCCTGCTCAGGGCGAATGCCGCGAGTCTGCTGACCGGGCTTGGGGCCGGCGCAGAGGTGGCCGTATGAGCCTGTCGGCCGCCGAACTGGAGCGGTTCGTCGACGGGCTCGTGGCCAGCCCCGAGTTGTGGCGCTCGCATGTCAGGCACTCGAACGACATCCGCGTTTACGCGCAGATCTGGGACGACGAAGACGTCAACGCCTGGCTGATCTGCTGGAGCGAGGACCAGGACACGGGGTTTCACGATCACGACGATTCCGCCGCTGCGATCGCCGTGATCGAGGGCCATGTTCGCGAGGACCGGCTGCGGCTGGCGGCCCCTCCCGAGGCGCGGGTGATCGAGCCGGGAACGACGTTCGTGGTCCCTCCGACGGCGATCCATCGAGTCCTGCACGCGGGCCATCGCCCGGCGGTGACGATCCACGCGTACTCGCCGCCACTGCTCCGAACCGGGGCGTATCAGGTTGGACCCAGCGGTGCGCTCGAGCGAGTGGCTCAGAGCTTCGAACAAGAGCTGCGCGCCGATCCGGTACTCGCCTGAGTGCCGGGCGCGCATCGACCCGGAAGGAAATCCGATGAGCACAACAGATGAGCTGCTGGCCAACAACGAGGCCTACGTCGCGGCGTTCGACAAGGGCAGCCTGCCGCTCCCGCCGAGCCGAAAGGTCGCCGTTCTAGCGTGCATGGATGCGCGGCTGAACGTCTACGGCGCACTTGGCCTGAAGGAGGGTGAAGCGCACGTGATCCGCAACGCCGGCGGCGTCGTGACCGACGATGAGATCCGCTCGCTGGCGATCTCCCAGCGCCTGCTCGGGACCGAGGAGATCATCCTGATCCACCACACCGACTGCGGCATGCTCACCTTCACCGACGACCAGTTCGAGCAGTCGATCCAGCAGGACACCGGGATCAAGCCCGAGTGGGCGGCGGAGGCGTTCGCCGACCTCGACGAAGACGTGCGGCAGTCGATCGCGCGCATCAAGGCGTCGCCGTTCATCCCTCGCAAGCAATCGATCCGCGGCTTCGTATACGAGGTCGAGACCGGCCGGCTACGCGAGGTCAGCTAGCCGGCCGACTGAGCGGGGCTGAGGGCGCGCCGGGCCGCGCCGGGCGCGCGCGCCAGCGCGCCGCCCGGGGGGCGGGCGGACCCTTAGCGAGCGCTCTTGCGGTGCTGTCCGAGGCGGGGGCCGGGGCGCTCGAGCTCGAACCACACGTTGGTCGTGCCCTCGTGGATGCCCCAGCGGCTCGATTCGGCCTCGACGATCGCGAGGCCGCGGCCGTGGAGGTCGTCGAATTTGCGGTTGCGGACGCGGTGCTCGAAGCCCTCGCCCTCGTCGATCACCTCGACCAGGACGCGGTCCTCGTCGAGGTGGGTGCGCATCAGGATCCGTCCGTGGCCGTGGAGGACGGCATTGGTCACAAGCTCGCTCGCCAGGAGCTTGGCTCGGTGCAGATCCTCGGGTTCGAGCGCGGCGCTGTACCAGTGTGAGAGCGAGCGACGGGCCTCGCCTGGGGCGTCCGGGCTGCGCGGCAGCTCTTTCTCAAAAGCTTGAGCCATGTCAACAGGATGGTCCGGCCAACCGCCATTCCCATCCGTAGTTCTCCGTAGATCCGCTTGTGGGGTCCCCGCCTTCAAAGACTGTAGCCGCCCAATCACGGACGCGGCCCCAGTCCAGAAAATGGTTCGGTCATATTGGGTCGCGGCAGGGTGACGCCGTGTGTGTCCGGCCGGATCAACACGACCGTCAGCACGATCGAGGCGACCACGACCGCGAGTGACAGCTCCATCGTCGCTCCGAGGGCCGAGATGAAGCCCTCGCGCACGGCGCTGTGAAGCGCCGCATGGTCGGCGGCGGGAAGCTTGGCGAGAGCCTTCGTGGCGGACGGCGTCCCCGGCAGCAGGCCTTCGAGCGTGCGGATCGTCCCGCGGCTCAGATGGAGGCCGGCGGCACTCGCCGCCTGGGTCGTCCGACCCAGCTGGAGCTGCTCGAACAGGGCCCCGGACAGGGCGACGCCGAAGGTCGAGCCGAGCCCGCCCAGGGTCGCGAGGATCGCGGCGACGGTGCCGTGGTTGCGCCGCGGGATCGAGTTCAGCGCCGCAAGGTTGGCCGGTGTCAGCGAGGTCCCGAAGCCGATCCCGAGCAGCGACAGCGGCAGGATCAGGTCGCGATACCGGGTCGACGTCGTCATCCCGGTCATCAGCAGAATCCCGGCCGCGGCGACTCCCATCCCGGCGGCGATCGGCGGCCGTGCCCCGAACCGCTCGTACAGCCCGCCGGCGAACGGCATCGCGGCCATCATCGTGATGCTCGCCGGGAGCATCAGCAGGCCTGCCCCGAGCGGTTTGAACGACAGCAGCTCCTGGAGGTACAGCGGAATGAAGAACAGGATCGCCCCGAGCGAGAAGCTGAGCGCGAACACGACGATCGCGCCGCCGCTGAGGTTGCGCCGGCGGAACATCGAGAGGTCGATCAGCGGGTCGCGCAGCCGCCGCTCGAGCATCACGAAGCCGCACAGCAGCAGCACGCCGCCGATCAGCGCGATCAGGAACCTGGCAGACGCGAACGGCCATGGGTCGGGCGCCTCGTCGAGTGCCATCGTGATCGCGCCGAGACCGAGCACGGACAGCGCCAACCCGGCGTAGTCGACGTTGCGGGTCGCCTCCTCGTCGCGGCTCTCGGGCGTGCGCCAGACGCCGTACAGGATGACCGCGCCGCCGATCACGCTCAGCCACAGGATCCAGCGCCACGACAGCTCCTGGGTGAAGGCACCGCCGATCGCCGGACCGATCCCGGAGAACAGAGCGCTCGAACCACCCCAGATGCCGACCGCCATGCCGCGGCTCTCCTCGCGGAAGGCGTCGGTCACGATCGCCAGCGACGCGGGCGTCAGCACGGCGGCTCCGGCGCCGGCGACGATCAGGCTGACGATCAGGACGATCGCGTTCGGGGCGAGCGCGGCAGGGATCGATGCCGCCATGAACAGCACGGTTCCGCCGACCAGCAGCCGCACGCGCCCGAAGATGTCGGCGAGCCGCCCGGCTGCGATCAGCAGCGCCGAGTACGCGAGCAGATAGCCGGTGACGGTCCATTCGAGCTCGGTCAGCGAGACGTCGAACTGGCGGTGGATCGTTGGGAGCGCGAGGACGATCGCCGCGTTTGGAATCGACGTGATGCCGCTCGCCAGCGCCATTCCGACCAGCAGACGCTTCGACCCCACGCCCTGCTCTCGCCCCATTCGCGTCACCCTACCGCGCCGCGAGGCGTCGCCCCCGGGGTCAGCTCGTCTGCTCGGCCCACAGCGAGAAGCACATCAGTCCCCACAGCTGACGGCTGAAGTCGTGGCGCCGGGCGACGTGGTCGTCGAGTAGCTGGGTGACCGTCGCCGGCTCGAAATAGCCCTGCCGCCTGGTTCGCTCGGGCGCGAGCAGCTCGCGCGCGAGCGGCTCGAGCTCGCCCCGCAGCCACGCCGCCGCCGGGATCGAGAAACCGCGCTTGCGGGCGCGGCTGATGCTCGCGGGGATCAGCGGCTCGGCGGCCTTGCGCAGCAGCCGCTTCTTGGACATACCGCGGACCTTGAGGCTGGTCGGGAGCGCCAGCGCCAGCTCGGCGACGACCGGGTCCAGGTACGGCACGCGTGCTTCGAGGCTGTGGGCCATGCTCATCCGGTCGGTCTTGACGAGCAGGTCGTCTGGCAGGTAGATACCGAGGTCGACGTCCTGGAGGCGAGCGAGCAAGGGCGCCCCGGCGGTCTCGGCGAAACGCGCTCGCCAGGGATCCAGGGGGTCGGGCTCGGCGGCCCTCCATGCCGGCGCCAGCAGCGACTCGCGCTGCTCGCTGGAGAAGATCTCCTTCCATCCGTGATGGCGCTCGAGCGGTGGCAGTGCCGCGGCCCGGACGAAGCGCTTGGCGCGATAGTCGAAGCTGACGCGACCGCTCGAGCTCGGGAGCCGCTGCACCAGCGGGCCGAACCGGGCGGCGAGCGGCCCGACACGCAGCGCGAGCAGATCTGCCGCGTAGGTCTCATAGCCACCGAACAGCTCGTCTCCACCCTCCCCCGAGAGGACAACCTTGACGTGCTCGGCGGCGAGCTGCGAGACGAGGAACGTCGGCACCGCGGACGAGTCGGCGAACGGCTCGTCGAACGCGGCCACCAGCCGCGGCAGCAGATCGGCGATCTGGGGCGAGACGACGAGCTCGTGATGGTCGGTCCCATAGCGTCTCGCGACCTCGCGGGCGAGCTCGAGCTCGTTGAACGAACGCTCGCGAAAGCCGATCGAGAAGGTCGAGATCCTGGTCTCGGAGACCTCGGCCGCGAGCGCGGTCAGGACCGACGAGTCAACGCCGCCCGAGAGCAGCACCCCGACCGGCACGTCGGCCAGCAGGTGGGCCCGGACCGACTCGCGCAGGCGTTCGCGAAGCTCGGCCGCGAGCTGCTCCTCGGACTCTCGGCGAAGGCGATCGGCGGCGGCCGGGGCGGGCCGAGCGAAGCGGGTGATCCGCACGCCAGCGCCCGGACTGCACAGCAGCGTGTGACCCGGCGCCAGCTTGCGGGCGGCGCGGAAGATCGTCAGCGGCGCCGGGATCGAGTTGAACGCGAGGTACGCATGCAGTGCCTCGGGATCGACCTCGCGCGAGAACGACGGCTGGGCGAGGAGTGCCTTCAGCTCGGAGGCGAAGTTGACGCGGCCGCCGGCGAGCTCGTAGTAGAGCGGCTTGATCCCGAACCGATCACGCGCGAGCAGCAGCGTGCGCTCGCGCCGGTCCCATAGCGCGATCGCGAACATCCCGCGAAGTTGCGAGACGAACTCCGGCCCATCGCGGCGGTACAGGTGCAGCAGCACCTCGGTGTCGCAGCCGGTCCGAAATCGGACACCGTCGCGCTGCAGGCCGGCGCGGAGCTCGAGGTGGTTGATGATCTCGCCGTTCTGGACGACGGCGATCGTGCCGTCGTCGACGGTCATCGGCTGATCGCCGTGCTCGAGGTCGATGATCGACAGCCGTCGCGCTGCCAGCGCGACCGGACCGTCGAGGTGAATCCCGCCGGCGTCGGGGCCGCGGTGGACGAGCGTGGCGTTCATGCGCTCGATCGCGGCCCGGTCGGCACGCTCGCCGTGCGTGAAGTCGTAGCTACCGCAGATGCCGCACATCTCGGGACGCCGTCAGGGCAGACGGTTGAGTGCCGCGTCGCGGTTCGCGGGGCGCGTGATCACCAGCCACCCGGTCGTCGCGATCACCGACAGATACAGGCTCAACGAGCGGTCGGCGATGTACTCGAGGTCGTGGGCGAGCTTCTCGGCCCAGGTCATCTCCCGGGTCAGGCGCAGCTGTGCGAGCCCGGTGACCCCCGGGCGCACCACCAGCCGCTGCCAGTACTCGGGGATCCCGGCGCACAACTCACCGAAGAACGTCGGCCGGATCGGGCGCGGGCCGACCATGCTCATGTCGCCCTTGAGCACGTTGTAGAGCTGCGGTAGCTCGTCGAGCTTGGAGGCCCGCAACAACCGTCCGAGCGGACTCACCTCCTGCTGGGTGAGCTGCGTCAGCTCGGGCCCGAGGTAGGGGCCGAGCCGCAGCTCGGCGTCGGGGGCGAGCGTGCGGAACTTGACCATCTGGAACAAATGGCCGCCGCGGCCCACGCGCCAGCCCCGGTACAGCACCGGGGCCCGCGGCGAGGTGAGCTTGATCGCCGCGGCGATCAACACGGAGACCGGCGCGGTGACGGTCAGACCGATTCCGGCGATCCCGATGTCAAGCAGGCGCAGGACGTGGTCGACCGGGCGCGACTGGAACGCGTGCGACATCGCCGCGTACTGCTCGACGAGCGAGTTGTGGTCCTCGCGCGGGTCTGTAGGCGTGTCGCCCGATATCACTCGTGTCAGCCGTGTCGCGGGAGTTGTGCGCTTGGCGCCCGTGCGCATCAGGCGACCGCTGACAGGATCATCTCAACCAGCAGGTTCGGATCTCGCCTGGGCCAGTCCAGCGTCCGAGTTCGCTTCTCGAGCTCGAGCGCGCGGGCATCGGACAATGGTCGCAGGCGGCCGCTTCTGATGAGCGCCTCATCGACGCCTCCGAGCCGCCCACCATAGGTCGTGTAGACCGGCACGCCAAGCGCCACCGCTTCGCGATTCATGCTTCCACCGGCCGACACGACGAGATCCGCGGCCGCGATCAGGCTCTGCGCATCGACCGCTCCATCGGCGACGACCACCGACGGCAGGCGCAGCTGACGAACGTGGTGGCGCTGCGCCTCGGTCCGCGGCAGGACCACCGCCTGGACGTCGTCGCGGTCGCCGAGGTAATTGAGCACGCGTGGGAACAGCGGGTTCGACTTGCGGTGATACAGCGATACATCCGGCGGCGGGCGGACGACGACGACGACCCGGGCCGCGTCGACGCCGAGCTGGTCGAGGATCGTCGGGTCAGGCTTGAAGTCTGAGAGGTAGTACTCCTCCTTCAGGCCGGGGTACTGGAGCAGCTTCTCGCCGGTGGCGCCGAAGCGCGCGAGCCGCGACGGCGGGATCGAGTCGGGCGTGATCACGCGCTTGGCGAGGCGGCAGCCGATGTGATGCTGCTGGATCGCGAACTCGTAGTCGAACATGTTGACGGCCGGGATCCCGGCCCAGGCGGCGGCCAGGGCGAGGTCGTTGGAGCCGTGGGCAACGGCCAGATCGAACGAACCGCGGGCCCAGCGGTGGAGCTTGTAGGTGCGCTGGGCGAGGGCAAGGACCTTGCGGGGTCGCGATGCGCCCGCGTGACGGCCGACGACAAGTGCGTCGAGCCCCTGCAGCCTCAGCAAGCCGAGGGTCTGAGCGTAGTCGCGCGCGGTGATCTGGACATCGTGCCCGGACGCGCGCAGGCGCGTGATGATCGGCCGGAACACGACCGGGTGGGCCGATGCCGTCATGTCGAACCAGATCCTCATCCGGGGGCGGATCGTAGACAACGTGGTGGAGGCCTCGAGCGACCGCCGGGCGCTCAGGCGGCCCCCGCGAGCCAGCGGCGAGCCAAGGACCGGACCCATTCAGGGGCTGCCTGCGGGTCCTCGGGAGGCGCCTGCACGAGCACCAGCTCGGTGACTCCGAGGCGTTCGAGCTCGGCCAGGTCCGACGGTGCGGCGCCGTTGACGGCGGCGGCGATGGTGAGCTCGCCGAAGTCGCGATTTGCGTCGCGGCAGTGGGCCCGAAGACGGCCGACGCGCTCAGCGACCTCCTCGACGCCGGCCAGGTTGAAGCCGTACCAGCCGTCGCCGAGCTCTGCCACGCGGCGGAGCGCGGGCTCGCTGTTGCCGCCGAACACGACCGGGAGCCGGCGGCCCCGAGCCGGTTTCGGATAGACGCGGATCGCCTCGAACTCGACGAACTCGCCCGAGAAGCTGGCCGCGTCCTGCTCCCAGATCTCCCTGATCGCGGCGATGTACTCGGCCGTTCGCCGGCCGCGATGCTCGAACGGGACGCCGAGGGCCGCGAACTCCTCTCGCGACCAACCGACGCCGACCCCGAGCGTCAGCCGCCCGCCCGACAGGCTGTCGAGGCTTGCCGCCTGCTTGGCGACGAGGACCGGGTTGTGCTCCGGCAGCAGCAGGACGCCCGTCGCGATCGCGATCGTGCTGGTCGCGGCGGCGGCGAAGCTCAGGCACACGAACGGGTCCAGCCAGTCGGCATCGGCCGGCACCGGGATCTCGCCCTCCGCGCTATATGGGTAACGCGAGCGCGACCGGTCGAACATCACGACGTGCTCGCCGACCCACAGCGTCGAGAAGCCCGCGGCCTCGGCAGCACCGGCGACCGCCTCGATCATCCCGCGGCGGGCGCCCGACGCGATCCCGAGTCCGTGTAAGCCGATCCGGATCACTGCGTAGCTCGCACGCCATCCGCGATCGCCCGCGCCACCAGGTCGGCGGCGACGGCCTCGACGGCGTCATAGGGCGCGGACGCGGCACCGGTCGCGAGGCAGAAGATCGTGTCGCCGTCGTACATCGTGTGCGAGGGGCGGATCGCGCGGGCGATCCCGTCGTGCGATACGGTCGCCAGCCGGTTCGCCTGCTCGCGGTTCAGCTCGGCGTCGGTCAGGATCGCCCCGATCGTCGTGTTGGTCCCGGGCACGAGGCTCGAGGCCCGGTCCCAGCAGCTGAACTCGGCCACCCACTCGTGGCGCTCGTCATCCCACACACCGCCGACGCTGTTGACCACCATCACGGCGGTAAGAACAGCATCGCCGGCCTTGGCGGTCGCGATCCCGACCCCGCCGGGGCGCGTCTGCGAGGCGTCGGCTCCCTTGGCGACGCTCGCTCCGGTGCCGGCGCCGATCGCCCCGGCGGCGGGGTGACCGTCGGCGGCGGCGCACGCCGCGTAGCCGGCCTCGCGGTCGGGGCGCGCCCTTGGGTCCCCGACCGGGAGATCGAAGATCACCGCCCCGGCCACGATCGGCACGCGGACCGATGCGAGCTCGTAGCCGATCTCGTGCTGCTCGAGGTAGCGCATCACGCCCCCGGCCGCCTCTAGGCCGAAGGCGCTGCCTCCGGTCAGCAGGATCGCGTGCGCGCGTTCGACGAGCGAGCCCGGACGGAGGGCGTCCGTACACAGTGTCGAGGATGCGGCGCCGCGGACATCGACGCCGGCGACCGCCCCGGCCGGGGCGAGGATCACGGTGCATCCGGTCTTGCCGACCGGATCGGTCCAGTGCCCGACCCTGATCCCCTCTGGAAGCGTTGACGGGCTGCTCATCGGCTGGCTTGGAGCCTAACCACTAACCGATCCACTAAGCGATCGGGAGCGTTGGTGCGGGTGCCGCCGAGGTGTGTGCAGCCCGTTTGCGCCGGCGCAGCGCGGCGGAAGCGCCGGAGCCGACGAGCACGACGATCAGATTGAGGACCAACGCGACGAGCCCGATGAACAGGCTCGTGTGAACCCCGAAGATGTGGAAGCCGTAGGTCGAGGAGCGGAAGGCGTTGTCGATCATCAGGTAGGTGCCGAGGGCCATGCCCGCGACCCAGCCGGCGATCGTCGCGTTGCGATCAAGCCAGCCGCAGAACAGCGCGAGGAACACTGCCGGGAGTGTCTGCAGGATCCAGACGCCGCCCGCGAGCTGGAAGTTGACGACGTAGGTCGACGGCACCGCGAGGATGAAGGCGACCGCGCCGAACTTGACCGCGAGCGATGCAAGCTTGGACATCAGCGTCTCCCGGGCCGGGCTGAGCTGCTTGGTGGCGATCTCGCGGTAGATGTTGCGGGTGAACAGGTTGGCGGCCGCGATCGCCATGATCGACGCCGGCACGAGCGCGCCGATCGAGATCGCCGCGAGCGCGAAGCCCGCGAACGCCGGCGGGAACATCTTCTGGAACAGCGCCGGAATCACGCTGTTGGAGCCGTACGCGGCACTCGGGTGCACGCCGGCGACGATCGCCATGTAGCCGAGCATCGCCAGCAGTCCCAGCATCAGCGTGTAGAGCGGCAGGAACACGCTGTTGCGCTCGATCGCGCGGTCGGTCGAGGAGCTGAGAGCCCCCGTGATCGTATGCGGGTACAGGAACAGCGCCAGCCCGGAGCCGAGCGCGACAGTCGAATAGCTCGCGAACAGAGAAGGGTGCAGATTGCGCTTGTCCGGGCCGACCTCGGCGAAGATGTGCCGGTACCCGCCGAGGCGGATCGGGATGTAGATGACCGCGACCAGCACGGTGGTCCAGATCAGCACGTCCTTGACGACCGCGATCAGGGCCGCGGAGCGCAACCCGCTGACGTAGGTGATTCCGGCGAGGATCACGAACGCGAGCGTCAGCGAGACCTCGACCGGCAGCCCGAGCTCGGCGATCGAGACCTGGATGCCATAGACCTGGAGCGCGACGTAGGGGAGCGTCGCGACGATCCCGGTCAGCGCGATCAGCACCGCGAGCGTCGTGCTCGAAAAGCGGTCCTTGACGAAATCCGAGACGGTCACGTAACCGTGATCGCGCGCGTGCCGCCACAGCGGCGGCAGGCACACGAACGCGATCGGGTAGGCGATGATCAGGTAGGCAAGCGAGAAGAACCCAAACGCGCCGTCGCCGTACACGAGTGCGGGGATCGCGATGAACGCGTACGTCGTGTAGATGCTGCCGCCCTGCATGAACCAAGTGACGAACGTGCCGAAGCGCCGGCCGCCGAGCGCCCACTCGTCGAGTTGCGAGAGGTCCCCAGCCCGCCACCGCTTCGCCGCCAAACCGACCACGGTGATGACCGCGAACAGGAACACGAAGACGGCGATCTCCATCCCGGACGCTCAGCGCTCGCGACGCCGGAACCAGTAGACGATGCCCGTCACCGCGGCGGCGAGCACGACCCACAGCATCTGGTACCAGACGAAGAACGGAATGCCGGCCAGCTGTGGTTTGTCGTGCGCGTACAGCGCCGGATCGAGCACGGCCGCGAACGGGATCAGTAGCAGCCAGATCGTCCAGTGCCGCCGGGAGCGCTCGACGGGGAGCTCAGGCGGTTCGGGAGGGTCGGATGGGGGTGGGGCAGGCGCGCTCATGCTTCGCTGGCCCCCGTCGCATGCCCACACGAGCATCAGAGACCTTCACTGGTCGTCTCGCGGCGGAATTATCGTGGCAGGACCGGCGCGAGCGTCAAGCGGCGCCGTCGCGGCGATCTGAAGACGATCTCGCTCGCGGCCGCCTGTGGCGGTTAAGCTATGGCCGGAATGACCGAGCATCTCGTCGAGAGGTCCGACGGGCGCGTCCTGTCGGTGCTCGAGCGCGGAGACCCCGCGGGCGTTCCGGTCCTGGTCCACAACGGCACGCCGAACTCGCGCCTGATGTACGACCCCGACGTCGCGCGGGCGCAGCGGCGGGGCATTCGGATGATCTCGTACGACCGCCCAGGTTATGGCGGCTCGACGAGGCATCCCGGGCGGGTCGTCGGCGACTGCGCCGACGACGTGCGCGCGATCGCGGCCGCGCTCGGGATCCGGCAACTGGCCGTGTGGGGGATCTCCGGCGGCGGACCGCATGCAATCGCCTGCGCCGCGCTGCTCGGGGATCTCGTCCCGGCAGTTGCCGTGCTGGCGGCGTGCGCGCCGTGGGGGGCTGATGGGCTCGACTACTTCGAGGGGATGGGGGAGATGAACGCGCAGGACACGCGGCTGCTGCTCGAAGATCGGGTGGCGGCGCGGGCCAAGTGCGAGCAGGAGCGCCTCGAGACGCTCGAGCTCGAGCCCGAGAAGCTGCACCAGTACATCGGAACCCTGCTCTCGCCGGCCGACGCGGCCGTGCTGAGCACCGGGCTGGTCGACTACCTGGTCGAGTCCTCCAAGGACGGTCTCGCTCCCAGCGCCGACGGGTGGTGGGACGACGACGTCGCTTTCATCGAGCCGTGGGGGTTCGAGCTGAGCACGATCAGGACGCCGGTGCTCCTGCTCCACGGCCGCCAGGATATGTTCGTCCCGTTCGCCCACGGTGAGTGGCTGGCGGCGCGGATCCCAGGTGTCGACGCCCGCCTGAGCGATGACGATGGTCACCTGACGCTGACCGAGCGCCATCTCGACGAAGTCCACGACTGGCTGCTCGAACGGATGGAGTGAGGGCCAGTCTGAGCGCGGCGCGGGCCCGATCAGGCGGCGAAGCGATACCCGACTCGCGGGTCGGTCTTGATGTAGCGAGGGCCGTCGGCGGGCTCGATCTTGCGGCGGAGGTTCGCGACGTGGGCCCGCAGCACCTGCGTGTCCTCGCCGTAGCCCGATCCCCACACGGACACGAGCAGGTCGCGATGCGTCATCAGCCGTCCGCGGTTGCGCACCAGCGCCCGGAGGAGGTCGAACTCCGTCGGCGTCAGGTGGACCTCCTCGCCCGAGAGCTTGACCGACCGCGCGGCGAGGTCGATCTCGAGCTCGCCGACGCGGACCACGGCGTCCTCGGGCTCGGCGCCGGATCGGCGCAGAACCGCCTCGAGCCTGGCGACGAGCTCGCGCGGCCCGAACGGCTTGGTCACGTAGTCATCGGCGCCGGCCGCCAGCGCGCGGACCTTCGCATCCTCATCGCCGATCGCGGACAGCACGATGATCGGCATCTGCGTCCACTCGCGAAGCCGCCGGCATACCTCGACGCCGTCGATGTCGGGCAGCACCAGGTCGATGATCGCCGCCTCCGGGTGACTGACGGCGGCGACGTCGAGCGCCTCCTCGCCGGTGTCGGCAGGAAGCGCCTCGAACCCCGCCTCTCGCAGGATCACTCGCAGCGCCCGCAGGATCTGACCCTCGTCGTCGCAGACGAGCACTTTCGTGCGCTCGTTCAAGCGGGCACCGCCGCCTCATGCGGAATCGGCAGCTCGACGACGAAGCTGGTGCCCTGACCCGGCAGCGATTCGACCGAGATCGTCCCACCGTTGGCCTCGACGAACCCCTTCGCGATCGCCAGCCCCAGCCCGGAACCCCTCCAGGGGCGGCGCTCGGCCGGCGGGCCGGTGTAGAACGGCTCGAAGATCCGCTCCTGCTCGGCCGGGCGGATGCCGGGGCCCTGGTCGACGACCCGGATCACGAGGCGGTCACCGGAGCGCCGGACGTGCACGGACACCGGTCGATCGTTGGAGTAGCGGCGGGCGTTCTCGAGCAGGTTCGCGAATACCCGCTCGAGTTGGGCGGCGTCGGCTCGCACCGGCGGAATGTCGGACTCGATGCTCAGGCGGATCTGAACATGTTCGGACAGCTCGTCACGCGCGGCCAGCAGCACCTCCTCGATCGAGATCCAGTCTGCGCGCGGCTGCGCCCGGCCTGCCTGCAGCCTGGAGAGGTCGAGCAGCTTGTCGATCAGCGCCGAGAGCCGCTCGCCCTCCTCGACCACGGCGGCGGTCAGCTGGGCGCGCTCCTGCGGAGTCAGCGAGCCCGCAGACAGCGCGTGGCCGGTTGCCACGATCGCCGTCACCGGCGTGCGCAGGTCGTGCGAGACAGCGCGCAGCAGCGCCGTTTTGAGTTCGTCGCTGCGGCGCAGCGCGGCCGTCTCGACGGCCTCCGCCTGCACCGCGTCGCGGTGCAGGGCGATCGCGACAAGCGCCCCGAGCGACGGGACGACCTGGGCGCGCAACCGCTCGAGCACGTCGCCCGAGAGGCTCGCGGGTACGAGCAGGGTCGCGATCTGGCCCCCGTATCCGTCGTGCAGCGCCATCGCCACACGCCGGTCGCTGCTCTCGACTGACCCAAGCTCGATCGCGGCCGACGGAATCAGGAGCGCGGCCGAAAGGCGTCGCGCGGTCGAGCGCAGCGCCGCCTCCGTCTGGGCGCCGGCGAGCAGTTCACGCGCGAGGCCGGCGGCGAGGTCGGCCTCGGCGCGACCGCGCTCGGCCTCGACGGTGCGGTTGCGTGCGAGATCGGCGATCGTGCTCACGGCCGCGGCGACGAGCGTGAACGCAGCCAGCGCGACCCAGTTGCGCGAGTCGGCGATCGTGAACCGCCCGACCGGCGGGATGTGGAAGAAGTTGAACGCGAGCGCGCTCGCAACCGAGGTCAGCAGCCCCAGCAGGAGACCCCAGTAGGCCGAGATCAGCATCACCGCCGGCAGGTACACGACGCTCAGCGAGACGGCCGGCGCCAGCGATTTCAGGGGGTAGATGGCAGCGGTCGCGGCGGCCACCGCGATCGCTGAGGCCAGCAGCCCGGACCACAGCGGCAGTCGCTGCGCCCCAAATGCGCGGAACCTGGCCCCGAAGATCACGTGGGCAGCGTACGACGCCCCGAAGCCCGCCGCGAGTCAGGCAAGCGTGGTGGCAGCGAGGTGGTCGACGTCGCCGCCGAGGTTAAGCGCCGGCGGCCGCTCCGAAGAGCGGCCGCCGACCAGACCCAAACGGGCGTCTTCGATCTTCGAGCTAGCTGTCGCGGAGTCCGACGATTCCACCGACGCCGCCGAGGTACAGCGTTGGCTTACCGGTGACGGGGTCACGGGCGATCGCGATCCCGGAGTAGTGGTTGTTGTACAGGCCGCCGTAACCGGAGCGGCGCATCCACACGGTCTTGCCGGTGCGGTAGTTGATCGCGGTCCAGTACCAGACGCCGGATCCGGGCGAGCCCGGGTCCTTGACCTTTTGGTAGGTGTAGATCAGCCCGTTGACGGTGTCGCCCTTGGTGACCGCCGATGGGGTCCGGATCGTGTTGTTGCGCCAGGCGACGTGACAGCCATCGCCGTCCCGGTTGATGTCGATCCGGTCCATGCCGGGCTGGCTGACGAGGCCGAGGTTGCCTCCGACCGGGATCAGCGGCTTGCCGGGGCCGTCCGGGATCACATCGTTGAACTTCTGCAGCACATAGCCGTAGTTGTTCTCGGCGATCAGCGAGTTGTCCATCGAGACGAGCGAGTTCTCATCGGCACCGAATCCCCTCTTGAAGACGGGCACGGTGCAGACGGTCCGCTTCTCGCCGTGGCTCAGCTTGCTTGCCGTGCGGTACACGTCGACGTGCAATTGCTCGCCGTTGTCGGCGATCGCCACATAGGCGGGCGTCGAGCCGTGACCGCTTCCAATCAGCGTCGGCGTGGTGCCAGAGCCGGCGTTGATCTGACCTGGCTTCTGCTTGCCGATGTTGTCGTAGCGAACGCGCCAGATCTGCTTGGGCTCACCGCTCTTGCCCGCGGCGAACTTGTACATCGCCTTGTCGGTGACAACGTAGGTTCCGTCGTTGGCGACGGCGAACGAGTTCTCGATCTGCTCGTGCAGGATCACCGAGTGGCACTTGCCGGTCTGCGGGTTCAGCGTCCCGACGGCGCCTTCGTAGCGGCCGACGAACCACAGACGGCCCTGCTCGTCGGGGAGCACCGACGGGATCCGATCGCCCGTCGACAGGCATGCGCCGGGGTTGTAGTCGGCGACCTGCTTGAAGCCGGGCCGGCCGGCGGTGTCGGTCTCCTTGATCACGAGGATGTGGTGGTTGGAGGCCGCGAGCACGACTCGACCGTGGTTGTCGAGGTAGAAGTAGGCCCCACCGGTCGTGTTGGTGGCGGGGTCGGTCCCGGCCGGCGGCTTGATGTAGGGGAGCTGCTTGAACGCCAGCGTCGCGAGCGTGTGCGAGTTCAGAAGGTAGAGCCCCGGCCCGTCCGGCAGGTCCGAGCAGGTGCTGATCAGGTTGCCCTTGCGGTCGAAGCTGAGGGTGATGCAGTCTCGCCCGATGCCCGTCGAGAAGACCTGCGGGTGACGGCCGAGCGGACCACCCCACTGCGTGTAGTTGTCGCTCTGCCAGGCGTCGTTGTGGACGCTGTTGCCCGGGTTCTTCGCCATGAACGGGTCCTGCCAGGCGGTCTGGACGCCCATCACGGGGTCGGACTTGGCTGCCTTGCCGATGAAGGAGGGGAGCGATGGAGCTGGGCCCGTCGTCTGGATCGGCGTGGCCGGCGTCGTGGCTGTGGCGAGCTCCGCGCCCGAGAACACGACGAGGCCCGCCGCGACCGTGGCGGTCAGCCAGCGCCCTCGTCTGCCTCCGATCTGCGCGCGGGCAGCGGCGACCGCGCCGCGGGTCGCGGAGCCCACTCGCCGCGCGGAAGCGGTGCTGGGCGTCTTACTGAACATCAGACTCCTTCCAAGGGTGAGAGTTGCACTGCTATGGCCCCCATGGCCTGCCACCGCAACCGTGCAGCGGCAACTGGGGGAGAACGTTATCTATTTATTGACGCTCTGTCAAATAGCTATATACTGACCGCCGAGTGACGACCAGGACCCGCACCCGGATGCCGCCCGATCTGCGGCGCCACCAGATTCTCGAGGTCGCCCGCCGGATGTTCGCGCAGCGGCCGTACGCCGACATCTCGGTCGCGGCGATCGCGCGCGAGGCGGGCGTCACGCGCGCGCTCGTGCATCACTATTTCGGCAACGTCCGCGAGATCTACCTGGCCGTCGTCGGAGAGCTGACGGCCGAGGGGATCGAGATCCCGCGCGAGCTCGAAGGCGTGGGCCGCAGCGAACGAGTGATGCACAACATCGTCGCCTGGTTCGACCTGATGAGCGCCAATCGTGAGACCTGGCAGGCAGTCGCGACACAGGCCGCGGCGATGCCAGATCCGCACATCCGCGAGATGATCGAAGCCGGTCGCGAGGCGGCGATCGGGCGGATGATCATCGCCAATTCGGACATCGTCTCCGACACGCCAGTCGCGCGGGTGGCGCTGCGGGGAGTGTTCGCGCTGCTCGAGTCGGCGTGCCAGCAGTGGCTGCTGGGGCTGGCCACGCGCGAACAGGCGCAGACCTTGATCGCCGATGCATTCCTGCAAGCGGTCGAGCACACGATCCCGAAGCTGCAGGCCGCGGAGGCCGGAGCCCGCTGAGCCCCGGGCTGTGGAGGCCGGAGCCCGCTGAGTCCCGGGCTCGTGGAGGCCGGAGCCCGCTGAGCCCGGGAACTGTCCCGCGCTCCCACGACACGGATTGCTAGTGTCAGCCCGGCGTGCGAGTCGATCTACGCCGGGGCGGATACGAGCGGGAAGGCAGGCGTGCCGTGAGTCGGCGCCTTGGTCGCTGGGCGGTGATGCTCGGGCTGGTGCTGGTCGCGACCGGGTTGCTGCCGGCTTCGGGCCTCGCGCGGCCGAGCGCACGCGCGGCTGACCGGACACTGGACCGAGACCTGGGTCAGCTGGTGGCGATGAGCGGTGGGCCGCCGGGCGTCGTCGCGGTGATCCAGCGAGGTGGTCAGTGGAAACTGCACCGCGCCGGCGTACGCAAGCTCGGCACCCGGCAGCGGATCACGGCGTTTGACCGGATGCGGCTTGCCAGCACCGCAAAGGCGTTCTCCGGAGCGGTCGCGCTGACGCTCGTCAGCCGCGGCGTGCTGTCATTGAACGACACGATCGCGAAGTGGCTGCCACAGCTGCCGGCGTCGTGGCGCAAGGTGACGCTTCGCGAGGCGCTCAACCACACCAGCGGGCTTCCGGACTTCTCCGGCAGCAACCGCTTTCGCGAGTTCGTCGGACGCCATCCTCATGCGCAACGCACGCCGCTCCAGCTGCTCGCCTACGTCAAACGCAAGCCCCTCGAGTTCCGCCCCGGCTCGCGGTTCGAGTATTCCAACAGCGACAACATCGTGGTCGCGCTGATGGCGCAGCGCGCGACTGGGCGGAGCTACAAGGCACTGCTCTCGTCGCTCGTGTACTCGCGGCTCGGATTGAGGCATACGAGCCTCCCGAGCGGGTTCCGGATCACAGCCCCGTTCCTGCACGGCTACCAGCTGGACCCACCGGCCGCCCCCGAGGACGTCTCGACGCGGTTCAGCGGTGCGCTGTCGTGGGCCTCCGGAGGACTCGTCTCGACGCCGTCCGATCTCAACCGCTTCATCCGTGGGTATGTGGGACGGCGGATGTTCGGCCGCAAGGTGCAGCGCCAGCAGCTGAAGCTCGTCCGCGGTCACTCCGAGCCGATCGGCCCGGGCGCCAACATGGCGGGCCTGGCGATCTTCCGCTATCGCACCCGCTGCGGAACGGTCTACGGCCACACCGGCAACACCGCCGGCTATACGCAGTTCGCCGCCGCGACGCTGAACGGGCGCCGGTCGGTGACGGTGTCGGCGAGCGAGCAGCTCACGCAGAACCTCACCGGTCAGCAACTGAATGCGTTCCGCGCGCTGCGACACGCAGAAGCGGACGCCGTCTGCGCCGCGCTCGCGTCGCACTAGCGACTGCCGGTGCGGTAGGCCAACTCTTGCATCCAACGTTGTGCCCGATTATCGGGAACAACGTTGCACGGTCCCCGAGATATGGGCCCTCAAGCGGCCGCGCGCCGAGTGACCGAGGGCGGAAGGCCGAGCCGGGAGCCTCAGCTGGGCGTGGCCGGGGCGCCGGCGATCGCGTCCGAGATCCGCCGCCGCCGGCTCTCGATCCGAGCCCAGCGCGCGTGGGATCGCTCGAGCCTGCGCGAGCCTGGCCGGTAGAGCTTGCGGGCCCAGGGGGAATGAGGCGAGGCGAGCCGGACCGCGCCCGCGAGCGAGAACAGCGGCATGAACAGACCGAACAGCCCCAGGAACGGCTTGCCCTTGAGGATCGCAAGCGAGGACAGGACGACATCGGTCACGACCACCACGACCAGGGCGCTGACCGACCCGCTGTTGTTGGCCAGATCGAACGGCGCGAGCCCGAGCACGATCAACCCTCCGATCAGCGTCGCGACGACGACGGCATCGAACGACGAGCGTCCCGCCTCGGTCCAGTACACGTCGCTGAGGTTGACCCACAGCGCGAACTCGTCGAGCGTCAGGCCGGCCCCGATTCCGAACACTCCCGCCAGGATCTCGTTCCACGGACTCCGGTTGGCGGTCACGAATGACAGCAGCCCCGAGATCAGCAGCAGCACGATGCCCCACACGAGGTGGTGGAGGTGCAGCCCGCTTCCGGTCGTGACGCTGCCAGGCCACCAAGGCACCTTCGGGCTCCGCATCAGCCGGGCGCTGGTGCGGATGAACAGGAACGAGCCGAGGAATGCGGCGAGCAGAACGAAGCCCGCCCGCTGCCCGGGAACGTCGAGGAACTGCGCAGGGAGCCTGAGCGTGAAGTGAAAGCCGCTGGGGGCCAGTTGGGCAGCCACGGCGCGATAGCGTAAGCGGCGCGTCAGCTGGATGCCACCGTGCCGGAGCCGCAGGGGGTCGGCGACGCCGCCGATGCGTGCGGTGCGGCTCAGCCTCCGTCCTGCTCGAGGCGCTGGTCGAGCAGCGCGAGCAGATCGCCGAGGATCGCCGGCGGCGGTTGGTCGGTCCGCAGCAGCAGATGCGAGCGCGGTGGCAGCTCGTCGAGCGGCTGCCACCGGGCCCGCTCGCGGAGCACGACGTTGGTCGTCGCGTCCGACACTCGCTCCGGGTCGCGGTCGCGCAGCGCCGCGCGCTGCGCGAGCACGTCCGCGGGAGCGATGCACTCGACGAACAGCAATGGCGCCGCGGCTCTGAACTCGTGCGCGAACGCCTGCCGGTCGGGCAGGCGCCGGAAGGTCGCGTCGATCACGACGCCCCCGCGCTTGGCGACCTCGTCCGCGGCGCGTCGCCCCAGCTCGGCGTAGGTCGCGCGGCTGAACTCGTCGGTGTAGTTCTCCGCCGGCGCCCGGCCCGTCGGTGCGATCCCGGCGAGCGACTTTCGGAGCGGGTCGGAGTTCAGCACCGGCAGCCGGGACTCGTGGGCGACCGCCGCGGCGAGGCGGGACTTGCCGCTGGCGGGGACGCCGCAGACGACGATCGCGAGCGGCAGCCGCGCGCGCCACGAGAACCGCCGGGCCAGCTCGATCAGCTCGCGCGCCCGCGCGTGCGAGCGCGCTCGCTCGGGGCTGCTCGGCGGGTGCTGGGCGGAGCGGACCAGTAGAACCTTGGCCCGGATCAGCGCGCGATGGACCGCGAAGAAGGCGAGCAGGGAGTCCGGGCCGCACTCCCCGCCGGCGCCGCGGTATGCCTGCACCAGCGGCGCGACGAAGCGTTCGCCGCCGAGCGCCGCGAGGTCCATGACCAGGAACGCGAGGTCGTCGGCGACGTCAAGCGTTCGCATGTCCCGGTCGAACTCGGCGCAATCGACGACCTGCACCGGATCGCCCAGCACGACGTGCTCGGCGCGGAGGTCGCCGTGTCCCTCGCGCACCAGCCCAGCCGCCGCGCGCTCATCGAGCAGACCGGTGCGCGCACCGACGAACGCGTTCAGAAAGCGCGCCAGCGCGTGCACCTGCTCGCGCTCCGAGGGCGAGGCCGCGACACCGAGGAGCTCCTCGAGGTTGCGATCGAGCAGCTGCTGGGCCCGCCACGCGCCGAACGCCGGTCCACGGGCCGGCTTCGCCCGCCCGTGGAAAGCCGCCAGCATCCGTCCGGCCGCGGCCACGTCCGCTGCTCGCAGCTCACCGCGATCGAGCACGCCGGCGATCGTCCGCTGCTCGTCGTAGCGCTCCATTTCGACGACGTAGTCGACCGCGCCAGCCTGTCCCTCGTCGTCGAGGACAACGGTCTTCCCGGTTCGCACGACCGCGCGGACGCCAACGTAGATCGCGGGAGCCAGCCGCCGGTTCAGCCGCACCTCCTCGGCGCACATCCGCCGTCGTTTGGAAGGCGTCCCGTAATCGAGGAACGGGAGCGTCACCGGCTTCTTCAGCTTGTAGGCGCGCTCGGCGGTCAGGAACACCCATGAGATGTGCGTCTCGCGCAACTCGACGCTCGCGCCGCTGCTGCGCTGCAGCGACGCCTGGAGCTCCTCCGGGCGCAGGTCGGTGCGGCCCACGCAGCTACTGCTCGCCGGGTACCGCCGCCGCCGGGATCACGACGACCGGCCGGTCGGCGAGGTGGAGGAGCTCATGCGAGACGCTTCCGAGCAGGGCCCGCACGGGGCCGAGCCCGCGCGCGCCGACGACGATCTCGTCGGCGTGACGGGCGCGCGCGATCTCGGCGATTGCCGGCGCCGGGGCGCCGCCGATCAGCTCGGTCTCGTAGCTGGGACCGGCCAGCTCTTCGCTGTCGAGCGGCAGCGTGCTTAGCAGCATCTCGCCGTGACCCCGCCGATCGTGCAGGATGCGGTCGTAGTTCGGCCAGCCGAGGAAGTCCGGGGGCAGCTCGTAGGCGTGAACAATGAACACGCGGCCGCGATTGCCCGCCTGCCTGGCCGCAAACACGAGCGCCGCCCGCGAGGTGTCCGAGCCGTCGTAACCGACGACGATCGTCGGTCCGTGATCGCGCTGCGCCATGCCGTCAACCTAGTCGACCAGCGGGCCGTCGACAAGCACGGCCGCCGGCGCGGCGCCCGCATGCGTAGATTTCCGGAGTGACGCCGTGGGCGGCGCCGGATACCGGCAGGTGGCACACCGGCTACGGTTGGAATCAAGATGCTCTGCGCTGTTCATCGCTCGATCCTGCGACCGATCGCCTGCGCCGCGCTGGCGACCGCGATCGCCTGTGCGCTCAGCGCGTGCGGGGGCGGATCGAGCTCGAGCTCGACGACGAGCAGCGCCGGTGCGTCGCAGACCACCGGTGCCGGCGCGACGAACAGCACCGCGGGTAGCGCCACGACCAGCTCGGGCGGGACCCCGACGAGCTCGGGCGGGGCGTCGGTCACGACCGGGCCGATCCGGGCGGTGCTCCACGCCGAGAACCACTCCCCGCACGTCAACCGGCCGTGGCCTTATTCGGTGCGTGTGACCGACGCCGCGGGCCGGCCGCTGGGCGGCCGCGTCGATATCGAGTTCGTGTTCGGAGGCCAGGTGGTGGGGCGCGACACGCCGCCGACCCATCCGCTGAGCAAGGGCCGCTGGCACGACAACCTGAAGTTCCCGCCCGACGCGCTCGGCGAGCCGCTGAGCGTTCGGGCGGTGGTGCACGTGCCGCATGGCTCGGTCACGCTCAACTGGCCGATCTCCGTCGTCCGATGAGCACACCTCCCCGGCGGATCGCCGCGGCATACTCCGAGGGCGCCGGCTCGCAGCGCGAGCGTCCGGGGGCGGGCGGGGCAGAGCTCCAGGTGAGCGCGGTGACCAAGTCGTTCGGCCCGATCGCGGCGCTGCGAGGAGTGACGCTATCAGTCGCGCCGTCCGAATTCCTCACGATCACGGGTCCGTCCGGGTCGGGCAAGAGCACGTTGCTGGGCCTGATCGGGAGCCTAGATCGACCCGACGCCGGCACGATCACGGTTGACGGGGTGCCAGTGCCCGAGCCTCGCCGCGCGGTCGAGTTCCGTCGCCACACGGTCGGATTCGTGTTTCAGGACAACCTCCTGCTCCCATACCTGAGCGCCCAGGCCAACATCGAGGCGGCACTGCTGGCGAGCGGCGCCAGTCGCCGCGAGCGTCACCGGCGCAGCTCTGAGTTGCTCGCCGAGGTCGGCCTCGCCGATCGCGCCCGCCATCTGCCCTCGCAGCTGTCAGGCGGCCAACGCCAGGCGGTCTCGCTCGCGCGGGCGCTGGCCAACGACCCGCGACTGCTGCTCGCCGACGAGCCGACCGGCGCGCTCGACTCGGTCAGCGGCCGCCGCGCGCTCGACCTGCTCGCCTCGATCCGCGATCGTCGCGGCACGACGATCGTGGTCGTCAGCCACGACGCGGCTGTCGCCGAGCGAGCCGACCGGGTCCTGCACATCGTCGACGGCCGCGTCGTCGACGATGCTGCCGAGCTCGGCCACGCCACCGACTGACCACCGGACCTGGCTCAGGAACCGGCTCCGAACTCGACGTCCTTGGTCTCGACGGTCCCGGCCGTGCGTCCCGGCGCGGTCTCGTAGGTCCAGTACAGGTTCGTGTGCGCGATCACCTTGTCGGGCGGCGGCGCACCCCATTCGGTGCTGTCATCGGTCGTGTGCGCGTCGCTGACGAGGATCGTGTCGTAGCCCCTGACCAGCGCGCCGTGGAGGGTGCCGCGGATGCAGGCATCGGTCTGTGCACCGACGACCATCAGCCGCCCGACGCCGAGGTTCGCCAGCTCGTCCTCGAGCGAGGTCTCCTCGAACGAGTCGCCATAGCTCTTTTCGATCAGCGGCTCGGCGTCGTCGGGTTGGAGCTCGGTGACGATCTGCCACTCGTCGCTGCCTCGCTGGAGCCCTTCGTCGTTGTGCTGTACCCAGACGACAGGAACGCCCTCCTGGCGGGCCTTCTCGACGAGGCCGCCGATGTTCGCGATAACCGCGTCGCGCTCGTGCCCGCGGTCTACGACTCCGGTCTGAACGTCGACAACCAGCAGTGCGGTGTTCGGACGGTTATCGAGAGTGGCCATCGTCTCTCCTCGTTGATACGGGTACCTGTGTCGCCACCCAGGGTAACCCTCACGGCACGACTACTGTGGAGCCAGCGCGGCGGTGGAAGACATTCGAGTGACCCGCCAGATCGGGAAGACCGCGCCGATCACCCCGATCGTGACGCCGATCAGCGCAGCCCGGCCCAGTCCCCAGGCCGTGAGCTCGGGCGAGATGAAGCTCTGGAGCCCGAGCGCGGCCGGCAGCAGGCCGCTCGCCAGCAGCCCCAAGACCAATCCGGCGACCGTCCCGAGGAGACTGACCGCGATCGCCTCGCCGAGCACGAGCAGCGCCAGCTGCCGCCCACTCCACCCGATCGTCGCCAGCAATGCCAGCTCGCGGCGGCGCTCGAGCACCGCGGCGAGCATCGTGTTCGCGACCGCGAGCACGCCGATGATCAGCGCCAGTACGACGATCAACAGCACGGCCTTGCTGATCAGCTCGCTGTTGGCTCCCGCCCGGATCGCCTCGCTGGGGTCCGAGATCGCCGAGACGCCTGGAAATGTTCTCGCGAGGCTGTGCTCGGCCGACGCCGGCGTCACCTGCGGCGCCAGCCTGACGGCGATCGTCGTCACCTCGAGCGGCGTGCGGTGGGCCAGCAGCTGTGCGTCAGCCAGGTCCGCGATCACCCCCTGGTCCTCGAACGCGATGCCCGAGTGGTAGATCCCGGCGACCTGGAAGCTGCGCGCCCCGATCCCGATCGTGCTGCCAACGGCCGCGTGCAGCTGCCTGGCGAGCAGATCACCGAGCACGACGCGGCCGGGAGTCGCGGCGCTACCCGCGGTGTACACCAACCGCCTCGCGACGAAGCCGTGGGGATCGATCCCGAACACGATCGCGGACGGGGCGTGGGCGACATCGCCGACGACGAGCTGGATCGGGGTCGCATCGATGATCTCCGGCTGGCGCCTCAGCCTCGCGACCAGCGATAGCGGCAGCACTGAGGAGGTCGGGTCGCCGGCGTCGCGCTGAAACAGCCCGAGGTCGGCGCGCCCGAGGTGCACGAGCTGGCCCGCGGTGGCGTTGAGTCCGGCCGAAAGCGCCAGCAGCGCGACCACCGCCGCCACGCCGACGGCGATGCCGGCCGCGGTCAGCGCGGTCCGTGCAGGGCGTCGCCGGAGGTTGGCCGTGATCAGGGCCAGCATCGCGGAGACGCTACAGGGGTGGTCGTTCGGCCAGCAGCTCGGCCTGGGCCTCCGCCGTGAGCGGTTCCCCGAGGTCGGCCAGCGCGGCCGCGGCATCGCGATCGCGGCGCAGCCGCAGCCCGATCATCGGGAACAGCAGCGTTGTCAGGACCGCCGCACCGACGAGGTCCGCGGCGATCGAGGCCGACATGTGGCCGTCGGCCGTCGCGAGCGTGGTGATCGCCAGCACCATCGGCAGCTGGGTCGCGCTCAGCAGCGCCAGTGCACGCCGGTCGCGGCCGTCGAGGTCGCGGCGGTAGAGGAGCAGCGCGGGCACACCGCGGACTACGAGCATCAGGACCGCGAACATCCCTGTGCGCAGCAGGCCCGACACGGTCGAGAAGGCGGAGATGTCGAGGGCGATGCCGCTGGCGACGAAGAAGAACGGGACGAACACGCCGTAGGCGATTCCTACGAGCTTCGAGTCGAAGTCGCTCATCGGCTGACCTCGGAGAACCTCGCCTGTGATCAGACCCGCGGCGAATCCCCCGATCAGGAGATCGAGACCGAGCCGGTAGGCCAGCAGTGCGAGCCCGAACACCAGCACGAGCACCCACCGAACGGCGAGCTGGGAGCTGGCGTTGAGCGTTCTGATCAGCACCGGCACGGTCCGCCCCGAGGAGCGGACGGCGAACACCGCGACCAGTGCCGAAACCGTCAGAAACGCCACCAGGATCAGGGCGTTGTGCAACGAGCTCTGGGTCGAGAGCACTAGCGTCAGCAGCAGGATCGGCCCGAACTCTCCGGTCGCGCCGGCGGCCAGCAGGAACGTCCCGAAGCGGGTGTGGAGCTCGCCTGTGTCCGACAGGGTTGGGATCAACGTGCCCATTGCGGTTGTCGCAATCGCCGAGCCGCCGTACAGGATCGCGAGGTCCATGCCGGCGACGTGGAGGATCGTCACGGCCGGGTACGCGATCGCGAGTGACACCATCCAGCCCGCCAGACCGAGCTCGAGCGGGCGGCCGGCGATCCGCCGCAGGTCGATCTCGTAGCCCGCGAAGAAGAACAGCAGCGCCAGTCCGAGCGACTTGAACAGCGCCACGCCCGGCCCGACCGGAAGCGCGAGCACGTACGGCCCGATCAGAACGCCTCCGATCAGCTCGAGCACGACCACCGGCGCGACGAACCCGGTCCGTCCGGCGATCGTCGACAGCGTGGCAGCCGCAGCGGCGACGATGAGAACCACCAGAAGTGTGTTCGGAGAGATCGTGCTGACTTGCATCCCCTCGTCCCTTCGCGCCCTTCACCCGACGCAGCGACTGGGGCAACCCTAGCGCGTGCACAAGCGGTGGTTGGCTGACAACCGACGCCCCGGCGTAGGGGTACCCCGCGCGCGGGCGCTAGCAGCAGACCTAAGATGTTGATCGTGCGAGTCCTGCTGATCGACGATCACCCCGGCTTCTGCGTCAATGCGAGCCGCGCGCTAGTACGGCAGCTGACCAGTGAGACCAGGACAGTGGGCAGGGCTCGCGAGCGACGCGCCCTGCCCGCCCCGGTCCTACGTTAGGCCTGTGCGCCCAGCTACCTCGCGCTCGAGCAGCGCCGGCGTGATTGCGGGTTTTCCGCGCCGGGTTGGGCAACTTCTCCCGATAGAACGGGAACGTTTCCGACCGATACTGCTCGGGCACCGTTTCCAACCTGGAGTAGGCGAGATGTCCCCAGAGCTCCTGACTTCGACGCGCGAACTGCACAGCCGCCACAACGACGGCATCCATGTCCGTCTGCTGTGGTGCGAGGACGACGGACGCGTGTTCGTGGCCGTCAACGATCGCAAGACGGGCGATGCGTTCTCGGTCGAAGTGCCCGAGGGCGAGCGCCCGCTGCACGTGTTCGAGCATCCGTTCGCGTACGCGGCGTAGGGCGGCGCCTCACCCGGGCGCTGCAGCAGTGAGCCAGTAGGCTCCGGCGCAGATGAGCGAAGGTCGCGGCGCACAAGAGCTTGGCGTGGATGTGCTGCGGCGCACCTGCGCCCCCGAGTCGCTCGGGTTCTCGTCAACGGCGGAGGTCGAGCCGCTCGACGGGACCGTTGGGCAGCGGCGCGCGGCCGAGGCGATCTCGTTCGGACTCGACGCCGAGATGGCCGGCTACAACATCTTCGCGACGGGGCCCGTGGGCGTCGGCAAGCGGACGTCGATCGAGGCGCACCTCCGTGACCGCGCGCGGCGCCGCGCGGCGCCAGCGGACTGGGCCTACGTCCACAACTTTCGCGATCCACGCCGGCCGATCGCCGTATCGCTTGCAAGCGGGCTGGCGAACGAGCTGGCGGCCGACATGCGGAGGTTTCTCGGCGATGCGCGGCGCGAGCTCGCGGCCGCGTTCGAGAGCGAGAGCTACTCGCGGCGCCAGCGCGAGGTGACCGAGCCGATCGACCGTGAGCAGGAGGCAGCGCTCGCGGAGGTGCGGGAGCAGGCGCGATCGCTCGGGATCGCGCTCGAGCTGACGCCCGCCGGAGTCGTGACCGTGCCGCTGCGCGACGGTCACCCTGTTACGCCCGCCGACTTCGCGAATCTGTCGGACGAGCTCCGAGCTCGCTACCAGGCGGGACTGGAGGAGCTCAGGCCCAGCGTGTCGGCGTTCCTGAACCGCGTACGGGGACTCCAGAGTGACGCCCGGGCGCGACTGCGCGCGCTCGAGAGCGAGGTCGCGATGTTCGCGATCGGCCACCTGATCGACGAGCTCAAGGCGCGCTATGCCGACTCGGGCAAGCTGGTGGACTGGTTCGCCGCGGTCGCGCAGGACGTGACCGAGAACCTAGCTCAGTTCCAGCCCTCCGGCCAGGACAGCGGACAATCCTCCGCCGGCCTGCTGCAGGCGATCACAGGAGGCCCGGAGCAGGCGCTCGCACACTACGAGGTCAATGCGTTCGTCGCCAACGACCCCGAGGGCGGCGCACCGGTGGTGCTCGAGACCAACCCGACGTATCTGAATCTGTTCGGACGCCTGGAGCATCAGGGCGTGCTCGGGGGCGGCTTCGTGACCGATCATCGCATGGCTCGGCCCGGCGCCGTTCACCGGGCGAACGGCGGCTATCTGATGCTTCCGGCAGCGGAGGTGCTGAGCCAGCCGCTGGTGTGGCTGAAGCTGAAGGAGGTGCTCCGCAGCCGTCAGATCAGGCTCGAGAATCTGGCCGAGCAGTATGCGCTGTTCCCGACCGCGACGCCCGCGCTGGAGCCGATCGACCTAGACCTCAAGGTCGTGCTGGTCGGGGCGCCGCCGCTGTACGAGCTCGCTTACATGCTCGACGAGGACGTGCGCAAGCTGTTCCGGGTCAAGGCCGAGTTCGACTGGCGTGTCCCGTGGGACGACGAAGGCGTCAGCGGGTACGCATCGTTTCTGAGCAGCCATGCGCGCAATTCCGGACTGCTCGACTTCGATGCGACTGCGGTGGCACGGATGCTCGAGCATGGGGCGCGGCTGGCCGAGGATCGAGAGCGACTGTCGACCCGATTTGTCGAGATCGCGGGGCTCGCGGCGGAGGCCAGCCACTGGGCTACGCGTGACGGGCAGGAGCTGGTGCGGGCCCAGCACGTCGATCAGGCGATCGAGCAGAAGATCCGTCGCTCCGATCTGGTGCAGCGACGACTCCTCGAAATGGTCGGGGACGGGACGCTGATGCTCGACTTCGAGGGGCAGCGGGTCGGTCAGGTCAACGCCCTGGCTGTGCTCGAGCTCGGGGACTACTCGTTCGGCCGACCGGTTCGGATCACCGCCACGGCCGGCCCGGGCCGCGGCGCGCTGGTGTCGATCGAGCGCGAGACTGAGCTCAGCGGCCAGATTCACGACAAGGGCTTCCTGACTCTCAGCGGCTATCTCCGCGAGCGCTACGGTACCGAGCGGCGCATCGCGCTCGCCGCGACCCTCACGTTCGAGCAGTCCTACGACCGGATCGACGGCGACTCGGCCGCCAGCGCCGAGCTGTACGCGCTGCTGTCCGAGCTCTCGGGCGTGCCACTCAGGCAGGACGTCGCCGTGACCGGCTCGGTCAATCAGCACGGCGAGATTCAGGCGATTGGTGGCGTCAACGAGAAGATCGAGGGCTTCCACCGGACCTGCGCGCTGCGTGGGCTGACTGGAAGCCAGGGCGTGATCATCCCCGCCGCCAACGCTCGCCACCTGATGCTCGCCGGCGAGGTCGTCGACAGTGTCCGCGAGGGACGCTTCCACGTCTGGAGCGTGACCACCGTCGAGCACGGGATCGAGCTGCTGACCGATACGCCGGCAGGCGAGCGCGACGAGCATGGCCGCTTCGCTGAGGGGTCGATTCACGCGCGCGTCGAGGAGCGGATCGAGCGTTGGGGCCGGATCGACGACGGCGAGGAGGGAAGGGAAGCCCGCAGCTGAGAGGCAGCTGGGCTACGCCACCGCTCGCTGCCCGGCCTGGACCCGCGCGATCGCGGCCAGGACGCCGTCGTACGCGCGCTGGACGTAGGCGCGATCGGCCGCTTCGGGGATCGACTCCTCGCTGGCGGTGACGATCATCTCGGCCTGGGCGCGCAGCAGCTCCCGCTGGTCCGGCCCGGTGGTGTTCTCGACGATCTTGGAGAGTGCCTCGAGCTGACGGATCAGCACCGCGGGCATGCCCCGTCCGGCCTGGCGGATCTTCTCGAAGGCCCGCTCGATCAGGCGCGTATAGCTGAGCTGGGCGGCGATCACGCGGACGTAACCGTGGCTGTCGCGGTGCACCGGCGCCGGTCGCCACAGCGTCGTCACCTTGCACAGGCTCGCGCCGAGCCAGTCGATGCACGTCAGCGCCGTAAAGGTGTCGTTGACGGCCGGTGACAGCGCTCTGATCGCGATCTCCACCAGCTGGTCGACCGCGAATGCCAGATCCTGCGCGAGCGTCCGCGTCGATCCGGTGATGTGCGCGCGTCGCAGCGCGCTTGTGACCGCAGCGGTCGCGCCCGGTGGCCATACGGTCGCCATCGGGTGGCCGCTGACGAGGAAGTGCCCGGGGCGGTGAAGCAGCCGGATCACAGCGCCTTTCTCGGCCGCGAGTCCGGTCAGGGTCTCGTGGCGGATGAACTGGAGGTAGCCGCTCGATGGCGCCGGCACGGTCCCGCCGGCCTCATCCATCCGGCGCAGCAGCTCGGACACCGAGGGCCCGGCCTCGAGCGGGGTCTGATCGCCACCCGACTGCGCATCGATCGCATGACCGAGATCCTGCGCGATGCTCGCGATCACACGAGGCAGCTGGATCGAGGCCGCGATGTGGTGGATGAAGTAGATCAGCACGGCCATCGACAGCGTCACCAGGCCGACCGACATCGTGACCGAGAGATGCGGGACGAACGTCTTGTATCCGCTGCGGGTGGGCCCGATCGAGATCAGCACCAGGGTCGCGTAGACGAACGTCGCGACGAACGTTCCGAGCGTGAACTGCGTCCCCCGGTCGCGGATGAAGTTGCGCAGCATCCGCGGGCCGAACTGCGTCGATGCCAGAGTGAGCGTCACGATCGTGATCGAGAACACGATTCCGACGACGGTGATCACCGCGGCGGCGAGCGTCGTCAGGATCTGGCGGGCCGCGTCCGCGGAGCCGAACATCATCCACGCCGGCAACGTCAAGCTGCCGTCGTAGACGGCCTTGTCGATCACATGCGTACCGGCGTAGAGCGCGACCGCCGCGATCACCTCGAGGCTCGGCACGAGCCAAAGGTTCGTCCGCATCGCCTCGGTCAGCCACTCGGAGGCGAGCGGCATCGGCAGATGGATCCGGGATGTTGGTCGGTGGGACATGGCAGCCGGCAGCGACGCCGACCAGTCTTCCCGGCTCACCAACAGGGATCGTATCGGCGCCCTGACCCCGGCGCCAGGAGCGCCCGCGGGATCAGCGTGCCGGGCGCAGCCCGTGGGGTCAGAGTGCCGCGAGGACCGTCGCGAGCGACTCGCGCAGCGAGGTCGCCGGCGCTGGGTGCAGCAGCGGGCTCGCCGGATCCTCGGCGAGCAGTCGTGCGAGCGCGATCCCGCGAACCTCGAGCTCGGCTGCGCTGCGCAGGAGTTCGATCACCGCGGCGATCTGACGACGAGCCGCGACCACCGAGGAATGATCGATATGCAGTCGAGGGGCGAGGCCGGCTTCGCACTCCTCCGCCGCGTCGAGCACGTTGCGCAGCGACGCGGCGATCGCCCGGCGTTCGGTCGGGCGACTCAGTTGATCGGCACGGAGCGCCAGCGCGGGACTCGCGTCAACGCCGGCACCGTCCGAGAGCTGGTGGTCGAGCAGGCGCCGGTCGAGTCGCACGTCGAGCCGTAGGCGCCAGTGCGACTCCGGCGTGCCGGTGCAGCGAAGCGATCCGTCGGACGCTGACATTGCCAGAAATGATCCGCGGCTGCGCGTTACGAATCCGTCAAGGACTGGGCCGCGGGCATACAGATTCTGTGAAGAGCCGCAGCTGGGGGGGCCGAGATCTGCACAGAATCTGTATGGCGCAGGGGTTGATCTTCACGAGTACGTCACGCCGGCGGACCTACGCTGACGCTGTCAACCGGTGAGCCCTCGCCGGCGCGGCAACGCGACACGACGGCAAGCCACCGAGGTACGGCTCATTCAGGAGTGTCAGAGATGCCAGTAATCAGAAATCCATACGTGCCCCGCACTCGCGAGGCATCGTCAAACAGCCTCGATCCCGCGCCCACAGGCGGCTCACACCCGCCGCGGGTGAGGATTCGGACGGCCGCTCGCCGCGGCGAGCTGACTCGCGCGCTGGCGCACGGCGCCGATCCGAGCACAAGTCTCGAGCTGGGGCTGCGGGCTGCGCAGCTCACGAGCGCGCGCAATCGCCGTGCGCTTGCGCGGTCGCTCCGTCGCACGCTCGCCGAGGCCCGCAGGCCGCCGTTCGGGCGCGCGCCCGTGGTGATCATTCGCCGGCGGGCTGTTGTCGAGGCCGAGGATGCGATCAGGAGCCTGATCGATCGCCTCAGCAGCGTGAAGCCGGTCCGCGCGGAGGGAGTCGCGATCGTCTACCGGCTGCTCACCAATGCCGACGCGAGCCCGCTGTACAACTCGGCGGAGCCTGGCATGCTGGCGCGGATGGTCCTCGTTGCCACCTCAGCGCTCGACGATCCCTCGAACTCGCACGAGTTCTCGATCGCGGTGTAAGTACCAAGTCAAACGATGGTCGTCGGGCGGGGTGGCCGCACCTCGCCCGACGCCGACTACCGGGGCTCAGCCAGCCCAACCGCCTCGAGCGCGCGCCAGACCACCTCGACCAGCTCCTCGTCCTCGATCTCGTCGGGTGGGTTGAGGCCGACCTTCATACCGCCCCGGTCGGACAGGCGCGCCAGTAGCTCGTCACTCGCGTTTGACCAGAGCTCGTCTCGTAGAGCCCTTGCGAGTCGCCGCGCCTCGTTATGGTCCACGGCGGCAACATATCATCGGGCTGATTCTTCGATCGAGCACTGGTGGCTGCACGCGGACGGCACAAGATCTTCCTTGGGATGGCACCTGGCGTCGGTAAGACCTACCAGATGCTCGAGGAGGGGCACGAAGAGAAGGACCGCGGCCGCGACGTCGTCGTCGGCTATCTGGAGTCCCACGGTCGAGCCGACACGCTCGCCGAGGCCGCCGGGCTCGAGATCCTGCCGCGCCGGCGGATGCGCTACCGCGACGCATCGCTCGAGGAGCTCGACCTTGCAGGCATCATCCGGCGCCGTCCGCAACTGTGCCTCGTGGACGAACTGGCACACACCAACGTGCCGGGCAGCGGGCACGACAAGCGCCATCAGGACGTGGACGCGATCCTGGCCGCCGGCGTCGATGTCTACTCAACGGTCAACGTTCAGCACGTGGCCTCGCTCGCTGACCAGATCGCGATCCTGACCGGGATCCAGGTGAAGGAGACACTCCCGGACCGCGTGCTCGACGACGCTCACGCCGTCGTCCTCGTGGACATCACGCCGGAGTTACTGATCGAGCGCCTAGAGGCCGGCAAGATCTATCCCGACCGATCCGTGGACGCGGCTCAGTCAGGCTTCTTCCGCCCAGAGAAGCTGACGGCTCTGCGCGAGCTCTCGTTGCTGCACGTGGCCGAGGAGGCCGAGCCACGGGGCGGCTCCTCACAGCGGGTGCTGATACTTGCCACGCCGGACCCGCGGGTGCGAACGGCGATCTACCACGCCTTCCGAGCCGCCGGGCGGCTGCACGCACCGCTCGACGTTCTGTGGGTGCGCCGGGCCGGCGAGGACACGAGCGACAGCGACAAAGACGTGGTCGCGCTCGAGCGGCTGGTCACAACGCTCGGGGGCACCCTGCTGCTCCGGACAGGCGAAGATCTAGTCGAGATCGCAGCCCAGGTCGCTCGCGAGCGCGACACCACCTACGTCGTGATCGGCCAACCCGCTCGCCGTACGCGGCTGGGGGCGGCAGTACACCGCGACGTCCCGCTGACCCTGATGGCGGCGCTGCCGGGAGTCGACCTTCAGATCGTCGCGCTGCCGGCGTAGCCGGCCTCATGAGATGCCGAAGCGGAAGCCGACCCCGGGTTCGGTGCGGATGCTCGAGGGGCGGGGTCGATCGGGCGAATCAAGCTTTCGCCGCAGCCGCGCGATATGAGTGCGCAGCGCCTGCGTGTCGGCCCCGTGGCCGGCGCCCCAGACCGAGCTCAGCAGGTCGCGGTGCGTCATCAACCGTCCGCGGTTGCGAACGAGCACGCACAGGAGCTCGAATTCGATCGGCGTGAGATGAAGCTCCTGTCCGTCGCGGCGAACCAGATGTGCGGCCACATCGATCTCGAGCTCGGCGGTGCTGAGCACGCTGTCGTCGGACGCGGGGTGGACCCGGCGCAGCGCCGCTTCCAGCCGGGCCAAAAGCTCACGGGGGGCGAACGGCTTGCAGATGTAGTCGTCGGCACCGGCTCCGAGCGCGGCCACCTTCTGCGCCTCCTCGCCGATCGCTGACAGCACGATGATCGGCATGTCGCTCTGGCCCCGCAGGCGCCGGCACAGGTCAAGCCCGCTCCCGTCAGGAAGGAGCAGGTCGACGATCGCGGCGTCCACCTGAGTGCTCGCGACCAGCTCGAGCGCCTCAGCCACGCCTTGCGCAGTGAGCACGACGTACCCCTGATCGCGGAGGATCACCTTGAGCGCGCGGAGGATCTGCGGCTCGTCGTCACACGCGAGAACCCGCCGGCTGGCTGACGCCGAGGGAACCATCACCTGCGCGAATGTAGATCCCGCGCTGTGAAGCTCGCGTACAGATCGGGGCGGTGCTCGTCAAGGTTTCGTGAAGACCGGGCGTCTGCACCTCGCCGGATGCGGCGCGATCGAGCTGCTCGCCAGGCCGTTCAGAAGTCCTCTGCCGCGGGCAGCCCGGCGTAATTCTCGGCCAGCCCCCTCGCGGCCGCCTCCGAGCGCGCCAGGTACTCGAGCCGCGCGAGCTGGAGCTTGCGGTGAAACGGCCCATTGCCGAGATCGTGCAGCAGCTCGGTCATGTAGTTCGAGAAGTCCTGGGTACGCCACACGCGGCGCAGCGCCGTCCGCGAGTAGCGCTCGATCGAGCTCGCCGACCCGGCGCGATAGAACTCGATCAGGGCGGCTGCCATCAATCGCGCGTCGTTGACGGCCAGGTTCAGTCCCTTGGCGCCGGTCGGGGGAACGATGTGGGCCGCGTCGCCGGCGAGCAGCAGCCGGCCGTACTGCATCGGCTCGCAGACGAAGCTCCGCATCGGCGTGATTCCCTTGTCGAACACGCGGCCCTCGTTGACTCGCCAGCCGTCGCTGGCGAGGCGCACCTGGAGCTCCTCCCAGACGCGCTCGTCGGGCCAGTCCTCGAGCCGCTCGTCGAGTGGCACCTGGATGTACAGGCGGCTGACGCGGGCCGAGCGCATCGAGTACAGGGCAAAGCCGCGTTTGTGCCAGGCGTAGATCAGCTCGTCCGTGGCCGGGGGAGCCTCGGCGAGGATGCCGAGCCAGCCGAACGGATAGGTGATGTCGTTGATGCTCAGCACGCCGTCGGGGATCGAGGGCCGGCAGATGCCATGAAAGCCGTCACAGCCGGCGATGAAGTCGCAGTCGAGATTCTGGGCGCCGGCGCCGTCGGTGAAGGTGATCCTGGGCTGCTCGGACTCGAGGTCGTGGACAGCAGCGTCCGCGACCTCGAAACGGAGCTCGAGTCCGCGGTCGAGCACGCACGCGATCAGGTCCTTCAGCACCTCGTGCTGGCCGTAGATCGTCACGCGCCGTCCCGTCAGCTCGGCGATCGGGATGTGGGTGGTCGCCCCTCGGCACCGCAGGTTGATGCCGTCGTGCTGGAGTCCCTCGTGGGCGAGCCGCTCGCCTGCGCCCAGATCGTGGAGCAGATCGACCGTGTTCTGCTCGAGCAGCCCGGCTCGTGCTCGGCTCTCGACGTGCTCGCGGCCGCGGTCCTCGAGGATCACCGCTTCGATCCCCTCGCGGGCCAGCAGCAGCGCAAGCGTGAGCCCGGCTGGGCCGGCGCCGATGATGCCGACCTGCGTGCGCACGAGATCGGATACTGGCACGGCGCGGCGGAAGCTGCTGGTGAGCGATCATCTGAGGCGACCCGAGCCGCCCACGGAGGTGCAACCGACGGTGCTGCGAGAGTGCAGGAGCAGGTGAGCGACACGCCGATGAGCTATGCGCGGGAGCCCGAGGGGTCCCAGCCGCCGCTGCACTTCCCGGCCTACAAGTCGACGGCGCTGCGCCATCCCAAGCAGCCGCTGGTCTACCTGCCGCACACGATCACCGAGATCACAGGACCACAGCTCGGAGGTGAGCGGACCGTCGGCGAGCACGACCAGGACCTCACCGCGCAGCACGCAGGGATGCCGATCGGGGAGCGGATCGTCGTCTCCGGTCGCGTGTTCGACACCGAGGGCAAGTCGCTGCGCGACACGCTCGTGGAGATCTGGCAGGCCAATTCAGCGGGCCGCTACCGGCACGCCCGGGATCGCTGGCCGGCGGAGCTCGACCCCAACTTCTCAGGCGCTGGGCGCGCCGTCACCGACCACGAGGGCCGCTACCGATTCACGACGATCAAGCCAGGTCCGTACCCGTGGGGCAACCACTACAACGCCTGGCGCCCCGCCCACATCCATTTCTCGCTGCTGGGGCGGGCCTTCGCTCAGCGGCTGGTGACGCAGATGTATTTCCCGGCGGACCCGCTGCTGGCGCTGGACCCGATCTTCAACTCGGTCCCCGACCCGGCCGCGCGCGAGCGGATGATCTCGAGCTTCTCGATCCACGACAGCATCGATCACTGGGCACTCGCCTACGAGTTCGACATCTACCTCCGAGGACCCGGTGCGACGCCGTTCGAGGAGGCACATTGATGTTCGAGACGACGCCCTCTCAGACGGTGGGGCCGTTCTTCGCGATCGGGCTGCCGTGGGACGGGGGCTCGCTCGTCGTCCCCGGCGACACGCCGGGAGCGATCACGATCGCCGGAACCGTGTACGACGGCCACGGCGAGCCCGTGCCCGACGCGCTGCTCGAAGCGTGGCAAGCCGATCCCGATGGGCGGTTCGCCGATCTGCACGGCCACGGCGGGCCGTCCGAGCGCCCCGGGTTCCGAGGCTTTGCGCGCTGCAGTGCCGAGCACGGCGACGGCCGGTTTGAGATCGTCACCGTCAAGCCCGGCCGGGTGCCGTATCCAGGCGGTGGCGAGCAGGCGCCGCATATCGATCTGTCGGTGTTCGCACGCGGGATGCTGCACCGTTGCGTGACCCGGGTCTACTTCGCCGACGAGGCCGAGGCGAACGCCTCGGACCCGGTGCTCGCGCGCGTGCCCGCCGGCCGCCGGGCGACGCTGCTGGCCCAACCGGCGCCGCATGGCTACGTGTTCGACGTCCGCCTGCAGGGCCCGGGCGAGACCGTATTCTTCGCCATCTGATCGCGGTCGCAGGCGGTCTTCACTCGCGGTCTGATCGCCGTCACATGCGGTCTCCAGTCGGCGTCGCAGGCGGTCTTCACAGTTTCTGTATGGGCGAGCCTGGTTTCTGCACGGGTTCTTGATGGCAGGGGTCTCATGATGGCCCCATGGACATCGTTGCCGTTTTGATCGCCGCGGTCATGTTCGCGGCACTACTCGGAGTTATCTACGGAATCGAGCGGATATGACGCTCCTGTTCGCCACGATGAATTTCTCGGACGCGTTCGGCTTGGTGGTCTCCGTCTTGGTGATCTTCTACCTGCTGTACGCGCTGATCCGGGGAGAGAGGTTCTAGGCCATGACCTTCCTCGGATGGCTCACGATCTTCGGCTTCGCCGCGATCCTGACGCTGCTGGCACTGCCCCTCGGCCGCTACATGGCGGCCGTGTACGCGGGCGAGCGGACGTTCATGGATCCCGTCTTCGGCCGGCTCGAGCGGCTTCTGTACCGGGTGATGCGCGTCGACGCGTCGCGGGGCCAGGACTGGAAGGCATACGCCAAGAGCCTGATCCTGTTCTCGCTCGCCGGCTGGCTGCTCCTGTACTTCATCCTGCGCACACAGACGCTGTGGAACTTCACCGGCCTGAACCCGACGGGGTTTCACTCGGGTACCTGGGACGTGACGTTCAACACGACCTCGTCGTTCGTGACCAACACCAACTGGCAGTACTACGGCGGCGAGACGACGATGAGCTACTTCAGCCAGATGGCAGGGCTCACCGTCCAGAACTTCCTCTCGGCCGCGGTCGGAATCGTCGTCGCGGTGGCACTGATCCGCGGAATCATCTCGCGCTCGGGCAAGAGCATCGGCAACTTCTGGCAGGACCTGATTCGCACGATCCTGTACGTGCTGCTGCCGATCTCGTTCGTGATCGCGCTGGTGCTCGTCTTCCAGGGGGCGATCGCTAACTTCTCGCACTACCTGATCGCGCACACCTTGACCGGCGGCTCGCAGACGATCGCTCAGGGCCCGGTCGCCTCGCAGGAGGCGATCAAGGAGCTCGGGACCAACGGCGGCGGTTTCTTCAACGTCAACTCGGCGCACCCGTTCGAGAATCCGAGCGGGTTCTCCAACCTGGTCGAGATGCTGGCGGTCCTGATCATCCCAGCCGCGATCGTCTTCACCTACGGCCGGATGGCCGGGCGCCGTCGCCAGGGCTACGCGATCTACGCGACGATGATGGTGATGTTCCTCGGCGCCTGCGTCGTGGCCTATATCGCCGAGGCGCACGGTTCGCCCGCTCAGCACGCGGCCGGGCTGCACACGGGCGTGATCCACGGCTCGAGCGGCGGCAACATGGAGGGCAAGGAGCAGCGCTTCGGGATCGCCGGCTCGGCCCTGTTCGACACCGTCACGACGGTCACCTCCTGCGGCGCGGTCAACAGCGCGATCGAGTCCTTCACCGGGATCGGCGGCGCCGTGCCGATGGCCAACCTGTCGGCCAGCGAGGTGATCTTCGGCGGCGTCGGCACAGGTCTGTACTCGATGCTGATGTACGTGATCCTGGCGGTCTTCATCGGCGGGCTGATGGTCGGCCGCACGCCCGAGTACCTCGGCAAGAAGATCGAGGCCAAGGAGATCAAGCTGGTCACGCTCGGGATCCTGATCACGCCGCTGTCGGCCCTGTTCGCGACCGCGCTCGCGGTCGCCAGCAGCGCCGGGCGAGCGTCGATTTCGAGCGCCGCGGCGGGCGGGCCGCAGGGCTTCTCGGAGAGCTTCTACGCCTACCTCTCGCAGGCCAACAACAACGGCTCGGCGTTCGCCGGGTACACCGGCTACGTCCAGCCCAACGCCGGCAACCTCGGCGCGCACGGCGTCAAGTTCGCCGACATCCTCGGCGGGCTGACGATGCTGTTCGCGCGCTTCGCGCCGATCCTGTTCGCGCTCGCGCTCGCCGGCTCGCTGGCCGGCAAGCGGATCAGCCCGCCGGGCCTGGGGACGATGCGAACCGACAACCCGACGTTCGTGGTGCTGCTGATCGGCGTGATCATCCTCGTCGGCGCCCTGACCTTCTTCCCCGCCCTGCTGCTCGGACCGATCGTGCAGGGCCTGACCGGACACCTCTACTGAAAGCCATGAGAAAAGACATCATCACCTCCGCGATCGGGATCGTCGTGCTGACGCTCCTGCTGGGGATTCTGTATCCGCTGGTCGTGACCGGGGTCAGCCAGGTGGCGTTCCCCGGCAACGCCAACGGCCAGAAGGTCTACGTCGGCGGCAAGCTGGTCGGATCGAAGATCATCGGCCAGGCGTTCACCGACCAGGTCGTCAAGAACGGCAAGCCGCTCCTCGACAAAAACGGCAACCCGGTCACCAAGCCCGACCCCCGCTACTTCCAGTCGCGCCCGTCGGCGACGGTGCCGGCGTACAACGCCGCAGCGACCACGTTCTCCAATCTCGGCCCCAACAGCAAGCTGACCGAGCAGGCGCTGGCCTCGAACATCCAGGCATACCTCGCGCTCGAGAAGCCGTATGACCCGGGCCTGACCACTGCGCAGGTTCCCGTCGACGCGGCCGACACATCGGCTTCCGGAATCGACCCCGACATCTCGGTCGCCAACGCCGACATCCAGTCTCACCGGATCGCGGCCGTCAGGCACCTGTCGCTGTCGCAGGTCGACCACCTCGTCTCGCAGTACACGCACGGACGCGGGCTCGGCTTCGTCGGTGACAGCGGCGTCAACGTCCTGCAACTCAACCTCGCACTCAACCGTCTGACAGGGGGCCATTGATGTCGGTAGATACCGCTCCCGGAAACGCACCTTCCGAGCGCCGCGCGATCTCGCTGTTCCGCGGCGATATCGTCCGCCGCTCGCTGATCGACAGCGTCGTCAAGCTCGACCCCCGCTGGCAGCTCCGCAACCCGGTGATGTTCGTGGTCGAGATCGGCGCCGTGCTGACGACGCTGACCTGGCTCCTGAAGGTGTTCGGGGTCACCAAGGTGATCGCCGTCCAGGAGCCGGGCTGGTACACGCTGACGATCTCGATCTGGCTATGGCTGACGGTCGTGTTCGCGAACCTGGCCGAGGCGCTTGCGGAGGGCCGCGGGCGGGCACAGGCCGACACGCTGCGCGCGATGCGCCAGGAGACCGTCGCCAAGCTCCGCGACGGGACCGAGAAGAAGGCCTCGGAGCTCGTCAAAGGCGACGTCGTGGTCGTCGACTCGGGCGAGTTGATCCCCGGCGACGGCACCGTGATCGAGGGAATCGCGACCGTCGATGAATCGGCGATCACGGGCGAGTCGGCTCCAGTCATTCGCGAGTCCGGTGGCGACCGCAGCGCGGTCACCGGCGGCACACGCGTCACGTCTGACCGGATCGTGGTCGAGATCACGCAGGAGCCGGGCCATTCGTTCCTGGATCGGATGATCGCGCTGGTCGAGGGCGCCGCGCGGCGCAAGACGCCGAACGAGATCGCGCTCAACATCCTGCTCGCCGGGCTGACGCTGGTGTTCGTGATCGTGGTCGCGACGCTGCGCCCGTTCGCGTTGTTCGCGAACACCGGCATCTCGGCGACGACGCTGATTTCGCTGCTGGTCGCGCTGATCCCGACAACGATCGGGGCGCTGCTGTCAGCGATCGGGATCGCCGGCATGGACCGGCTGGTGCGCCGCAATGTGCTCGCTCTGTCGGGCCGCGCGGTCGAGGCGTCGGGTGACGTCGACGTGCTGCTGCTCGACAAGACCGGCACGATCACGATCGGCAACCGGCTTGCCTCCGAGTTCATCCCGATGCCGGGCGTCGCCGAGGCCGAGCTGGCCGAGGTCGCGCAGATGGCATCGCTGGCCGACGAGACGCCAGAGGGCCGCTCGATCGTGGTGCTCGCCAAGCAGTACGGAATCCGCGAGCACGACATGGCCGAGTTGCACGCGCAATTCGTCCCGTTCAGCGCGCAGACGCGGATGAGCGGTGCCGATCTCGACGGCCGTCGCGTCCGCAAGGGCGCCGGCGACGCGATCATCCAGTTCGTCACGGCCGAGGGCGGCCGCCCGCCGGGCGAGCTGCAGCCAGTGCTCGACCGCATCGGGCGCGAGGGCGGAACCCCGCTGGCGGTCGCCAGCGACTCGCAGGTGCTCGGCGTGATCTACCTCAAGGACACGATCAAGGAGGGGATGCGCGAGCGTTTCGATCACCTGCGTGCGATGGGGATCCGGACGATCATGATCACCGGCGACAACCGCCTGACGGCCGCCAAGATCGCGGACGAGTCGGGCGTCGATGACTTCCTCGCCGAGGCCACGCCGGAAGCGAAGTTGGCGTTGATCAAGGAGCAGCAGGGCAACGGTCGGATGGTCGCGATGACCGGCGATGGCACCAACGACGCGCCCGCGCTTGCGCAGGCCGATGTCGGCGTCGCGATGAACACCGGCACGCAGGCCGCGCGCGAGGCCGGCAACATGGTCGACCTCGACTCCAATCCGACGAAGCTGATCGAGATCGTCGAGGTCGGCAAGCAGCTGCTGATCACGCGCGGCGCCCTGACCACGTTCTCGATCGCCAACGACGTCGCGAAGTACTTCGCGATCCTGCCGGCGATCTTCGTGACCACCTGGGCGACGACGAAGGGCGGCCAGGGGCCGCTGCACGTCCTCAACATCATGAATCTCGGAACGCCGCGCTCGGCGGTGATCTCGGCGATCATCTTCAACGCTCTCGTGATCCCGCTCCTGATCCCGGTCTCGCTCAAGGGCGTCAGCTACCGTCCGATCGGTGCCAGCGCGCTGCTGCGCCGTAACCTCTGGATCTACGGGCTGGGCGGCATCATCGCCCCGTTCATCGGGATCAAGCTGATCGACCTGATCGTCCACAACCTGCTCGGAGCATGAGCGTCACAGGCGCCCTCAATCGCGCTCGCGGTGTTTCGCGGTGGCCGGACATCGCGGACTGAGCGGCGGGCCGGCCGTTGGCGAACTCGCGGACAGCGAGTCGGTGCGAATCGCCGTGAGCGACGCACGACGCGGTCATCTACGGGTGATCCTCGGGATGGCCGCCGGGGTCGGAAAGACCTATCGGATGCTGATCGAGGGGCATGCGGAGCTGGAGGCCGGTCGCGATGTCGCGATCGGGCTGCTCGAGACGCATGGCCGCGCCGAAACCGCCGAGCTCGCGGAAGGGCTCCCGCTGGTCTCGCGGCGACGCGTCACCTACCGCGGCACGACGCTCGAGGAGATGGACCTTTCGGCCGTGCTGAACCGCGCGCCGGAGCTTTGTCTGATCGATGAGCTGGCTCACACCAACGCCCCGGGCGTCGAGCATGAGAAGCGTTATGAGGATGTCGAGGACGTGCTGAACGCCGGGATCGATGTCCTCTCGACGCTCAACGTCCAGCATCTGGAGTCGCTCAACGACCAGATTGCCGAGCTCAGCGGGATCCGGGTTCGCGAGACGATCCCCGACGCGGTGCTCGGGCGCGCCGACGAGGTCGTGCTCGTCGACCTCACCCCCGAGGCGCTGCTCGACCGGCTGCGAGCGGGGAAGATCTACCGTCCCGAGCGGATCGATGCGGCGCTCAACAACTTCTTCCGGATCGAGAACCTGTCGGCGCTGCGCGAGGTCGCTCTGCGCCAGGTCGCCGAGGAGGTCGGCCAGAAGCGGCTGACGACGGTCGAGCCGATCGGCTCCCGTGACCAGACGATCGAGGCCGCGCAGGCGGTCAGCGAGCGGCTGCTGGCGCTCGTCGAGCCCTATCCGGGGGCGGCGCGTCTTGTGCGCCGCGCGTGGCGCTCGGCCCAGCGGCTCGGGGCCGACCTCGATCTGCTCTGGGTCCGTCCGCCCGGCCGTCCGCTTTCGGACGAGCAGGCGCGGTCGCTGGCGGCGCTGCGCCAGCTCGCATCGTTGCTCGGCGCACGGCTGCTGATCGAGGAGTCCGACAACGTCCCGGAGGCGATCGCGGATGTCGCCCATCGTCAGCGCGCGACCTACGTGCTGATGGGACGCAGTCGCCCCCCGCGCGGGCTCGCGCGGTTGCGGACACCGCTGCCACAGCGGTTGATGGAGCTGCTGCCGGGCGTCGACGTGCGGATCGTCGCCGATCGTGGCCGCCGGCCCGAGGGAGAGCGGCCGTGACGATCGTCGTCATTGCCCTCGTCGCGGCGGTCGGGATCGGCATCGGCGTGGCCCTCGGATACTGGCTGCCCCCACACGGCCGGCGACCCGCGAGCCAACGCGCGACGGGTGTCAGGCGGATCCTGCTCCCGTTCACCGGCAAGGCGATCTCGCGACGCGCGTTCGAAGCGGCCGTTCGCCTGGCCAAGGCCGAGAACGCGACGATCATGCCGGCGTTCCTGGCGCGTGTACCCCGCAACCTCCCGCTCGACTCACCGCTCCCGGCGCAGTGCGGCGACGCGATGCCGCTGCTCGAGGTGATCGAGCAGCAGGCCGCCAATCAGGGGATCGCGGTCGACTCGAGGGTCGCCCGCGGGCGGACCTATCGCGACGCGCTGCGGCGCCTGCTCGAGGCGGAGCAGTTCGACCGCGTGATCGTGTCTGCGACCGACAATCCCGGTGCGGGGCTGAGCCCCGACGATCTTCAGTGGCTGCTCGAGCGCGTGCCCGCCGAGATCTTGATCCTGCGCCCGGCGCCCGACGACACGGGCCGGATCTCAGCCAACGGCTTCCACGGGCATTTCTGAGGCCAGGCCTGCGATCGCCGGCACCGTGATCGCCTCGGTCGGGAGCATCCTGTCGAGCAGCTCGAACGCCGAGCGCCGCAGCGCTCCGAGCGTTGGCGCCAGCGCGGCGCGCGCAGCCTGACGCGCTGCGGCCCGCCCCGACCCGACGCGTGCCTCACGTCCGATCAGCGCCGCCGCGTCACCCGTGATGTCGCGCGCCAGCGCTCGAGCGCGATCGCCGGCGAGCTCGCCGACCCCGACCCGCGCCGCCGCCCAGGCCGCCGCTCCGGCCGAGCTCCAGGCAGCCTCGCGAGCCGCGGCGCGTCCGGCTAGCCATGGCGCCCAACCCGCGACCCGGGCGTTGCCGAGGGCGGCGGCCCATGCGGCGCGCGTCTCGCGGCGAGCCGCTCGCAGCTCGACCAGCGCCGGCCGCAGCTGCTCCGCTCCGGTCACTTCGGTGAGCTGCCGCAGCCGCGCACCAGCCTCGACCTGGCCCGACGCGGCCAGCCAAGCTGGTGCGTAGGCGCGGATCAGCCAATCCATCGCCATCCACGACCGGGCTTCATCGAGGCCGTCGCCGGACGTGCCGATCGTCCGCGTCAGATACGGCCGCAGCCGCTGGCGAGGGCCGTCCTCGAGGGTGTCGTTGAGCGTCATGCAGAAAGCCCGCAGGACCGGGCTGACGCAGGCCGGGTCATCGCTGTGCGGCTCGCCGGCCAGGTAGCTGACCCATTCCATCGCGCACCGGCCGTCCGCCGGCGTCGCGTGTGTGCCGTAGGTGAGCGTGTAGTCGTGGCTCATGGCTACTCCCGTCATCGAGTTGCGACTGCTTGATTGTTGCGCCGGGCGCCTCGAAGTCAAGCTGCTGAGGTGCGATCGGGCGCATGGACGGCCCCGCGGGCGGTCGCGGGTGGGCCATACTTGCTCGTTGAGCAGCGCGATGGCGATCCCCGATCCGACACCCCCGCAGTCCCCGGCGCCTCAGCAGCCCAAGGGCGCGGCGCGACGCGAGCGGACCCGCGTCGCGGCGGCCGCGATCATCGGCGCCATCGTCGCTGCGTTCGCGCTGCTGAATCTCGGCGACGTCAAGGTCAACTGGTTGGTCTCGACCGGCCAGACCCCGTTGATCGTGGTGATCGTGGTCGCGTTCGCGCTTGGGATGGCGATCGATCGGTTGCTGCTCGTGCGCGCCAAGCGAAAGCGGCGGTCCGAGTCCGAGTCCGAGCCGGGCTGACCAGGCTTGCTTGCCTCGCTCGGGCGCTGGGCGCGCCCGCTCCTCGCGGGCGCGCCCTCGCTCAGCCCCCTGCCCTACTACCAGGTACCGTTGGTGCAGCCGCCGCCCGTGTTCGTCGTCGTGTTGCCGTTCCCGCTGGCGACCAGGCAACTGCGCGTGGCGACGCCGCCGTTGCTCGTCAGGTTGAAGGTGTCCGCCGTGCTGGAGACGACGGTCAGCAGGTAGCCGCCGCTGGTGGGCGTCGCATTGACGAGCACTGCCTTCCCGTTGGCGGTGATGTTGATCGTCTTCTCCAGCGAGTTCAGCGCAGTCGGCGTCAGGCCCGAGTACGTGCTCGTCAGCCCGAAGTTCATCGCGGTCTGCTCGGCCGTGTTCAGCATCGACTTGGCGGCTGCGTCGCCCGCGTTGACACGCCGGCCCAGGAACGTCGATACCGCCATCGCGGCGAGGATTCCGACCAGCAGCACCGCAACCAGCAGCTCGATCAGGGTGAACCCCTCCTGATCGCGGGTTAGCTCGAGCACCCCCTGGCCTTGCATACGGTTCTTATCGGCCGCGAACGGCCGGAGCCACAACCCCTCGCGCGGAGTCTCTTGCGGGCTACGGGGTCGAGAACCCGAGGGTGTCGCCCCGCGTCACCCGATCGGAGACGTCCGCGGCGCGCCGCTGGCGACGGTGATCATCGCGCGCATCCGGGAGCGTGAGCACGATCCGAGTGCCGGATTCGGGAGTGGTGTCGATCGTGAGCGTGCCGCCGAGCCCGCCGACGCGCTCGGCGACCGATGCGAGCCCGATGTGACCCTCGAGCAGCGCCTCGCGCATCCTGCCCTGCGGTATGCCGCAGCCGTCGTCGGCCACCTCGAGCCGAGCGCCCTGTGGCGACGGCGTCAGCCTGAGCGTGATCTCGCTCGCTTCAGCGTGCTTGGCAGCGTTGATCAGAAGCTCGCGCCCGAGGGCGAACAGGATCTGACGGTGGCGGTCGCCCGCCTCGTGATCGACCTCGACGTCTACCCGCAACCGGCGATCGGCCGCCTGGCGCTGCGCGACCTGCTCGAGCGCCGCCTCGAGCCCGACGTGGTCGAGCACGTGCGGATGAAGGTTGAAGATCTCCTCGCGCAGTTGCGTGATCGAGACGTCGATCGCGTCGTGCAGGCGCCGGAAGCTGTCGGGATCGCCCGATCGCTCGGCGCGCCGGAGATCGTGCCTGGCGGCGATCAGGTTCTGCACCGGCGAGTCGTGCAGGGCCCCCGCGAGGCGCGTTCGCTCGCGCTCGACCGACTCGATCGCCTGGGTCACGAGCCGCTGGCGGCTCCGCGCCAGCTCCTCGGTGTGGGCGCTTCGCCGGCGCAGCGTCAGCGCCAGCATCGTCGCCGCCGCCCCGGTCCATGCCAGGTACAGGTCCTGGTTGAGCGTCATCCGTGCCCAGCTGTTCTCGGTCCCGGGCGGGTGACCGCCCGCGATCGCGGCCTGCACCGTGAACGATGCGACGGCGATCAGCGACCACTTGGCCGCGGCGAATGGCCGCTCGCTGAATGCGGCCGCGAGCGGAATCACGAAGAACGCCTTGCGGACGTCGGAGAACGCGCCGGCCGAGGTGCAGGCCAGGCTCGACAGCAGCAGCACGTCGCACCACGGCGCCACGGCGCCAAACTGGCGGCGCTCGATCGAGCCGGGCGGGCGCAGCGAGATGACGATCCCGATCGCCGCGTAGGCTGCCGCGATTCCCAGCACGAGGTAGAACTCGATCCCAGCCAGCCGGCGCGCGTCGACGAGCTGCTCGGTGATCACGATCACGGCCACAAGCGTTGCTCTCAGCAGCGCGAGCCCGAGCGCCGCGCTCCGGTCCTGCACCCAGCCGTCGCTCATTGCACCAGCCCGCGCCGGATCGCCTCGGCGACCGCACTGGCGCGGTCGTTCGCGCCAAGCTTGTCGAACAACCGCTGCCAGTAGGTCTTGACGGTGTTCGGTGAGAGGAACAGGCGGTCGGCGACCTCGCCGGTGGTCAGGCCTTCGGCCGCGAGGTTGAGCAGCTCGCGCTCGCGGGCAGACAGGCGCACGGCGCCTCCGGCGCGCTCGCGGATCACGTCGAGCACGCCCGACTGCAGAGTTGCGGACAGGACCGATCTGCCCTGCGCGACGATCAGGATCGCGGCCGCGATCTCGTCCTCCTCGGAGTCCTTGGAAAGGAAGCCGGCCGCTCCCTGGGCGATCGCCTCGTGGGCGGTCTCGCTGTCGTCGCTACCGGAGATCAGCAGGACGCGAGCCGGAGAGCCCTCCGCACGGAGCTGGCGCACGACCTCTAGACCGTCGAGCTTCGGCATCCGCACGTCGACCAGGGCCACGTCGGGACTGGCTGCGCGGATCAGTGCCAGCGCCTGCGATCCGTCCCCGGCCTCGCCGATCAGCTCGAGCTCGGCGTGCTCGCGCACGAGCCGAGCGAGCGCGCCCCGCATCGCCGGGTGATCGTCGGCGACCAGCACCCGGACGACCGTCCGCGCGACCGTCCGCGCGGGCGTGGGCGCGGGCGCTTGCAACCGTTGCACGGCGTCGAGTTGCGACATCGCACCCATAACATCGGCACCTCCTGGGCGAAAGTGCAGTTCAGGCGAGGCGCGGGTGGCCGGCGAGCCGGCCGCGAGCGCTGCGCTGATGCAGCCACCATCCGATCTCGGGGCCGCCCTCGAGCGCAGCCGGCAGCAGCGGATCGAAGCGGTGTGGAGGCACGAGGCGCCAGCCGGTCTCGCGGCTCCAGCTGACGTCGGTCAGAAGCTCCGCGTAGAGATCGCCGCCGCCCGTCGAGCCGAACCCGAACAGCCGCTCAGGTCCGAGCACCGCGCTCGCCGCGGCGCGGGCCGACAGCAGACGGTCGAGCCGGTTGCGCGCCAGCTCCCCGGCGTGAGCGGCGAGCGCTCGCTGGATCTCGTGCAGTCGCGCGGCTCCGAACGGCAGTAGCACGTTCGGAAGCGGCAGCTCGCCCCACAGCGCCCAGAACAGGACGTGCGCCGGTTCGCGTTGGCGCTCGACGGCGTCCCGGATCGCGCGGCCGACGACCTCGTGCGCGTGGTGGCCGTCGTGCGGCGAGGGCCCGGCGATCAGGCGAGCGCCCGTGTCCTGGATCGCCGCCGCGAACGCATCAGAAAGCGCGGCCTGGGCGGCGTCGAGGTCGTCCCCGGCGCCGATCGGCGGCGGCGTCTCGAGGATCACCAGCTCGAACCCCGCCAGCCGGCACGCCTGCTCGAGCTCTGCGCGCCGCCGCGTGCGGTCGGCCTCGCGACCGAGACCGCAGGCGAGGTTGATCACCCTCCAGCCGGCGTCCCTGAGCGCCATCAGGGTCGCGGGCGCGCCGAGCAGCTCGTCATCGGGATGTGGCGAGATGTGCAGCACCGGCCGCGGCCGGCTCGTGCCAACGGATCGAGTAAGCGGTTCGCTCGGTATCACCGTCGAGCAGCCTCGCAGGTCGGCCCGCGCCGGAGCCGTCGAAGCCCGGGTCGCTAATGCCGCGCCGGGGGGTGCTGCTCGCGATCGCGCAGATAGCCGTGGCGCTGCAGCTCGCGGACCACCTCGCGCTCGTGCGCCTCGAACGACTGAAGCCCGGTGCGCAGCGCGCGCAGCTCGTCATCGGCGGCGCGCTCGCGGCGGCCGACCGCCATGATCTGCCGGTTCTCAATGTCCCGCAGGCGCGCCGCCTGGACCTCGGGGCTGGCATCACGCTGGGCCGATGTCGAGGTGCTGCCGCTGCACCCGAGCGCAACCGGGGCCCGGATCGTGACACCGGTCGGATGGCTCGGCAGGGTCTCGTGCGTCGTCGGGTCCCAGGCCGAGATCCGCTGCGCCAGCATCCGGCCGACCGCGCGTCCAGGCGGCCACCACAGGCAGCGCGTGGAGGGCTGCCGGGTCCCGGGCGGGTTCTCAGCTCGCCAATTGGCGCTCTGGTCCGCGAGCAGCAGTCCTGCCACCTCGGGCGCCGCCGTGTCGGCGCCGGGCGCCGAACTCGTGCTGGCCGCTGCGATCGAGGCGACCGCGGCATCGGCCTGCCGGGCCGAGAGCGCGCTGTGCCCGAGCCCGGCTGCGATGCAGCTGCCGGCCGCCCAGACGTGGTCGCAGCCACACACCTTCAGCGCCGCGTCGACCTCGACGAATCCGGTCGCGTCGGTCGGGACGCCGGCAAGGAACGGCCCCCGTACGGTCGGCAGCGACACGAGCCGATCGAACTCGCGCACCTCGCCATCGCCGATCCGCATTTGCCTCCGGTCTGTCGGCTTGGCCCTCAGCGCGTCGGATCCAACGGAAGAGCCCTCGGGCATCAAGACCACCCGTGAGAGCACCGGCGCGGGCCGGGACGGCGGTGCGGACGGCGCGTTGGGGTTTGGCTCGCGGCTGGGCGCGTCGAGGACTTCGACGCGCGTGATCACCTCGACGCCCGCCTGCTCGAGCTCACGGCTGACGGCCGTGGTCGCGTCGGCCCCGAGCGCCCCGAGGGGCGCCGGCTCGGCAGTCAGCAGCGTCACCGTTGCGGCGCTCGAGGTCCACGCCAGGATCAGCGCCAGCTCGTAGGCGGGAATCGGCCAACGCGCACCACGGGGAACTACGACAGCGACGCTGTCGATCAACTCGCCTCGGAGCTCGCCGAGGATCTGATCGAGGAAGCTCGGGTCGCCTCCCCGCACCCACGCCTGACCCTGCTTGAGCGTCCGCCGATAGCGAGCGCCGACCGAGATCAGCAGGAAGTCGAAATCGACCGTGTCACCGTCGCGGGTGAGGACCTTGCGTTCCTGGGACCGCACGGCCTCAGCCCGGTCCGCCACCCACTGTGAATTCGTCTGAGCGACCAGATCGGCGACCGCGAGCGATCGCTCGGGAGCTGGATGGAACAGCGAATCCTGTCGCATCGGGCGGTAGCGAAACTCGCTCTCGGGAGCGATCAGCCGCACCTCAGCACTCGGACCAAGCGTCTCACGCGCGGCGAGCAGGCCTTCCAGCCCCGCGGTGCCGCCCCCAACAACACACACAACCGGCATTGGTGCTTCAGCCTACCGGACCGGGCCTCCTAACCGGTCTCGGGGACAGGGACCGCGGTCGCGCTCGCCTTCGCCGCGCTCGGCGCGAGCCGGCCCGGCACTAGCAGCGCGGCGCCCACGCACAGCACGAGGAAGATCGTGGCCATCACGTAGGTCTCGATGAAGCCGGTGACGGTCGGCTGCCCACCGGCCATGTTGTTGGCGATGAAGGTTGCCGAGAGCTGGCCGCCGAGCGCGCCGCCGAGCGTCCGCATGACGGTGTTCATGCCGCTGGCGACTCCGGTCTGGGTGGGGGGCACCGCCTGCACGATCAGGTTGCCGAGCGCGGCGAATGCAAGGCCGATACCGAGCCCGAGCAAGCCCGTTGTGATCAACATCTGGTACGGCTCGCTGTGGGCGAACACGGCGAAGGCGAACGCGCTCGCCGAGATCGCGCTGCCCGCGACGACCGCCGTCTTGGAGCCGAACCGCCGCGCGACGCGGCCGGCCAGGCTGCCGATCAGGCCCATCGTCAGCGCGGTCGGAAGCAGGTACAGGCTCGAGACGACTGCGGACGCGCCGAACCCGAACCCGGTGCTGGTCGGGAGCTGCGCGAACAGTGGGAAGACGATGAACGACGCGTACATGCCGGCGCCAAGCAGGAAGGCCGCGAGGTTGGTGGTCCACACGCCGCGGATCCGCATCATCGTCATGTCAACGAGCGGCTCGCGGCTGCGGATCTCGACCATCACCCAGGCGGCGCTGAACGCGGCGCCGATCAGCAACAGCCCGATCGTCTTGGTCGAGCCCCAGCCCCAAACCGTCGTCTGCGCGATCGCGATCATCACGGCCGAGATGCCGATGCTCATCAGCGTCGCGGCCAGCCAGTTGACGCGACCAGGGGCGCGGACCGGCGACTCGGGGATGTAGCGCCACGTGCAGAACGCCGCCAGCAGCGTCAACACCAGTGGGATCCAGAACAGCCAGTGCCAACCGAGGTGCTCGTCGATCAGCGCGCCGATGACAAGGCCGCAGCCACCGCCGACGCCGAGGATCGACGACATCAACCCGATGCTCCCAGCCACCTTTTCCTTCGGGAACTCGTCGCGGGCGATCGAGAACGAAAGCGGGAAGATGCCGCCCGCGACGCCCTGGATCACGCGTGCGAAGATCAACATCCCGAGCGACTGCGATACGGCCGCGAGCAGCGTTCCCGCGGCGAGCACGATCAAGGTCCACAGCAGCAGCCGCTCCTTGCCGTAGATGTCCCCGAGGCGACCGATGATCGAGGTGCCGACCGAGGCCGAGACGAGGAACCCGGTCAGCAGCCACGTGACCCCGGTTTCGGTCGTGTGGAGGCTTTGCTGGAACGACGGCAGTGCGGGGATCACGGCCGAGCTCAAGACCGCGTAAGCGAGCCCAGCGAGTGACAGGACGGCGAGGATCAGCGTCGGATGAACGCGATCGGACTCGTGCGACCCGCCGGACATGTCCTCAAATTAGCAACCGCGCGTCGAATGCTCAGCGGATCGACGGTCGTCCCGGCGCGCCGGGACGCGACTTGCGCCACTGGCTTCAGATTGCGCCGCGTGAGAAGCTGCGTCGCGAGCGCGGGTTTCATCCCGAACGGGTGATGTCCAGCTGGGACCCGGCTTCGAGCATTGCCACATGCCGAACAGCGCGTATCCGAAAGGACGTCCAATGAAAGGTGCAGAGGGACCCCTGACCAGCGAGTCAGCGCCCGATTGCGAGGTGCTCTCATGAGTACGACCGGCAGGAGCAGGCGCGCCTCAGGCGGCGACGCCAAGCCGGCGGCGAGCCCAAAGACCTCGTCGAAGGCCGGCGCGGGGGCACCGAAGCCGGTCGAGCCGGCTTCAGCGCAGAGCGCCGCGGCGCCGTCGCCGTTCACGCCGATCGCCGACTACGCGTTCCTGTCGGACTGCCACACCGGCGCGCTGGTCGCACCCGACGGCACGATCGACTGGCTATGCGTCCCGCGGTTCGACGCGCCGAGCGTGTTCGGGAACCTGCTCGACCGCGGGGCCGGAGGCTTCCGCCTCGGACCGTTTGGGATCAACGTGCCGAGCGCCCGGACCTACGAACCCGGGACCAACACGCTCCTGACCTCGTGGAAGGGACCGAACGGGTGGGCGGTCGTACGCGACGCGCTCGCGATGGGTCCCCGGCGTGGCGAGGACACGACTACTCCGCACACCCGCCCGCCGGCCGACGAGGACGCCGAGCATGTGCTGGTCCGGACGGTTGGCTGCCTCGAGGGCAGGATCGAGATCGAGCTCGTCTGCGAGCCGGTGTTTGACTACGGCCGGGTCCCGGCCGAGTGGACCAGGTCTGAGGATCGCCACCGCGCCGATGCGAGCGGTGCCGGTCAGGCGATTCGCCTCGCAGACTGACATGCTGGTCGGGATCGAGGGCGGACGGGCGCGAGCGCGACATGTCCTGCACGCCGGCGAGCAGCTCTACTGCGCGCTCGCATGGGGCGACGAGGCGCCGGTGCCGATGACGATCGACGACGCCAACGCGCAGCTCAACGCGACCACCCACTTCTGGCGAAACTGGCTGTCGCGGGCGCGGATTCCCGACCACGACCTCGGACCGATGATCCAGCGCTCGGCGCTGACGATCAAGGGCCTCACGTACATGCCGACGGGCGCCACAGTGGCGGCGCTGACCACATCTCTGCCCGAGACCCCCGGCGGCGAGCGCAACTGGGACTACCGCTACACCTGGATCCGGGACTCGACGTTCACGCTGCAGGCGCTGCACTATCTCAACCTCGACTGGGAGGCTGACGAGTTCATGCAGTTCGTCGCCGACCTCGAGTGCACCGAGGATGGGTCGCTGCAGATCATGTACGGGATCGACGGCCGCCGGGATCTGGCTGAATCGACGCGCGATGAGCTGTCCGGTTACGCAGGCGCGAGGCCGGTGCGGGTCGGCAACGGCGCGTTTGACCAGCGTCAAAACGACGTCTTCGGCGCGGCGCTCGACTCCGTGTACCTCCACACCCGGCGTAGCCAGCGGCTGCCGCGGCGGCTGTGGCCGCTCGTCGAATCGCAGGCCGAGTGCGCGAAGGCGGTCTGGCGCAAGACCGATCAGGGAATCTGGGAGGCTCGCGGCAAGCCGCAGCACTACGTCTCCTCGAAGCTGATGTGCTGGGTCGCGATGGACCGCGCGGCAAAGCTCGCCAACATCCGCGGCGACCGCGACCTGGCGGCCGGCTGGGCGCATACGGCCGAGGAGATTCGCGCCGACATTCTCGAGCACGGCGTCGACAAGCGCGGCGTGCTGCGCCAGCACTACGCGACCGACTCGCTCGACGCCTCGACGCTGCTGGCGGCGATCTTCGGCTTCCTCCCGGGCAACGACGAGCGGCTGCGGGCGACTGTCCTGGCCGTCGCCGACGAGCTCAGCGAGAACGGGTTCCTGCTGCGCTACCGGACCGACGAGACCGACGACGGCCTGTCGGGCAAGGAGGGAACGTTCCTGATCTGCTCGTTCTGGCTCGTGTCCGCGCTCGCGATCATCGGCGAGATGCAGCAGGCGCGCGACCTGATGGAACGGCTCGTCCGCGTCGCCTCGCCGCTCGGGCTGTACGCCGAGGAGTTCGACGTCGACACCGGCCGGCATTTGGGCAACTTCCCGCAGGCGTTCTCGCACCTGGCTCTGGTCGAGGCGGCGGGGCGGATCGTCCTGATCGAGCGCGTCGCCGAGATCAACGGATGAGCGACCGCGCCTGAACGGCCGGCGACCGATGCCTCAGCCGAACGCCCCCGCTGAACCGACCGCCGCGCAGGCGGCCGCGACGATGCGCAGCAAGCAGTTCATCGTGCTGCTCGTCTTCGTGGCCGTGATCGGGGTCGTGGTGTCACTTGCCTCGTGGGGGTTCCTCGAGCTGATCTACCAGCTGCAACGGGAGCTGTGGACGCACCTGCCGCACGCGCTGGGTTACTCGAACGGCCCGCCGAAGTGGTGGTCGTTACCGGTGCTCGGCATCGCCGCGACGATCGTCGCCCTGACGATCACCCGGCTCCCGGGCAACGGCGGCCATCTCCCGGCAAAGGGGTTGGCGTCGGGCGGGCTGCCGAAGACGATCAATCTCCCGGGCGTGGTCCTGGCCGGGCTCGCAACGATCGCGTCGGGGCTGGTGCTCGGCCCCGAGGCGCCGCTGATCGCGATCGGGGCCGGCGCCGCGGTGCTGATGATGCGCCTTGCGCGGGACGACACGACGCCGTCGGTTCTGATGATCGTCGGCGCCGCTGGGAGCTTCGCCGCCGTGTCGCTGATCTTCGCCTCGCCGCTGGCGGCGGCGGTGCTGCTGATCGAGGCGAGCGGGATCGGCGGCACGAGATTGCCGTTGGTGCTGGTGCCCGGCCTGCTTGCGGCCGGGATCGGGTCGCTGATCTCGACCGGGATGGGCTCGTGGACCGGCCTCAGCAGCAAGGCGTTCGCGCTCGGTTCGTTGCCGCTGCCGGCGTTTGATCGCCCTACCGTTGTTGACTTCGCGTGGACGATCGCGCTGGCGATCGTGGTCGCGATCGTCGCTCGAGCGATTCGCCTGGGCGGGCTCGGCACCTACAGCATCGTCAAGCAGCGGATGCTCCCGCTGCTGCCGATCGTCGGCCTCGCGGTCGCCGGCCTTGCAATCGCGTTCTCCGAGGCGACGGGCAAGAGCGTCTCGGAGGTCCTGTTCTCCGGCCAGAGTGCGCTTCCCGGGCTGCTGTCCAACGCCGGGACGTGGTCGCTGTCGGCGCTGCTGCTGCTGATCGTGTTCAAGGGGATCGCGTACAGCCTGTCGCTCGGGAGCTTCCGCGGCGGCCCGACGTTCCCGGCGATGTTCCTCGGGGCGGCCGGGGGCGTGATGGCCTCGCACCTGGCGGGATTCGCGCTGACGCCGGCGGTCACGGTTGGGATCGCCGCAGGGATCGTCGCGGTGCTGCGGCTGCCGCTGTCCGCGGTCCTGATCGCGACCCTGCTGAGCGCCAAGTCCGGAGTCGGCGACGAGCCGTTGATCATCGTCGGGGCCGTCGTCGCATACGTGGTCACGCTGGTGCTCTCGCGCGCCGACACGGTCGGCGACGAAGCCCCGGACGCGGGCGGCGACGAGGCCGCGGACGCGGGCGGCGGTGCCGGCGCCAAAGCGGCGCCGGCGGGAGCCGCCGCGACGAGCTAGGCCGAGGCGGGCGGCTGCAGCGCTTCCTGGAGCCGCTTGGTGTCCTCGTCGGACAGCGAGGTCTTGATGACCGTGCCGCCGTACTGCTGGAGGGCGTCGACCGCCTTGTCGGGGGTCGCCTGCTCGATCACCATGAACAGCGCCGAGGTGCCCGGCTTGAGGTACGCGCGTACCTGATCCTGGAACGCCTTGTCGATGCCCTTCTCGCCGAGATGGCCGAACAGGGCGCCGAGCCCGGCTCCGACTGCCCATCCCGCGAACGGGATGAAGAACAGCAGGCCGAACAGCAGGCCCCAGAATCCGCCCCACACGGCGCCACCGCCGGCGCCTGCACCGCCGTGCGATGTATGCACGTGGTACTTGCCTTCCGGGTCGCGGGCAATCGAGGCCACCTGGTCGGCTTGGATGATCAACTCGGACTCGAGTTGCGCGACCGTCCCTCGTGCCTGCTCAGCGGTTCCCTGATCGGGGTAGCCGATTGCAACGAGTGTTGCCACTGACAACTTCTCCTTTCAGATGACTGGTATTTGGGTTGCAAGCATTCAAACACCTCGGCCCGAGGTCATCATCCGAATCGGATGAGCGCGGCCGGTAGGCCGCGATCACGACGGGGCGGCGTCGGGCGTCGCGGGCGGCGCCTTCGGGTGACGGCCGGTCAGGCGCTGCGCCGCGCGCTCGAGCCAATCGTCCGCCCTGCGCGAGCGAGCGCGCATCTCGCCTCCCATCTGGTCGGCGAAGCCGAGGCCCTGCTGTGAGATCGCCGCGGTCACCGACGGACTCTGGGCGATCTCGTCGACGAGCTGCCACAGCGCGTCACTGGCGGCCAGCCGTTGCACGAACTGCTCGAACAGCCCGCTGTCGAAGAAGACGTCGATCAGCGACTTCGCGCCCTCGCTCTCGAGCACCTGGCGGACCACGGCCTGGACTCGCTCGCCCGCGAGCAGCCGCTCGAGCTCGCCACTTTCGAGCAGGCGATCGACGGCGCGGCGCTCGAGCTCGACGCCCACTCCGGCGGCAGCCTCGACGGCACCGGCGATCGGGCGCAGCGTCACGGTGGCGGCACGTCCACCGAGCGAGGCGACGGCGTGCAGTGGCCCCGATCGAGGGTGGACTGGTTGAGCTTGCGCCATTGTCTCTTTCTCCTCTCCTATCCTGGCAGCGGTCCCGTCAAGCGAATCACCCGATTGGGGCGATACAGAGTCGCTCTAATCCCTTTCGGGGGATGATCCGCGCTGGAACCGAGACGACGATACAAGCGTGAGCAGTCCGGCGACAGATAGGGGTATCGATGGGTTCCAGCGAGCTTGACGGGCCGAGCGTGGCAAAGCCCGCGGATACCTCCGACCCGGCGCCCCCGACCGAGCCGCAGACGCCTCCGGCGCCCCCGACCGAGCCGCAGACGCCTCCGGCTCCCGCGCCACAGAGCACCACGCGCCCAATCACGCGGGGCCGGCGGATCCTGGTCAACGCGCTGATCGGCATCACCACGCTGCTGCTGATCGTCGGCGTGTTCTCGGTCTGGGCCAACCGGCTGCTGTTCAACCCGGACAACTGGGCGAACACCAGCACGCAGCTGCTGCAGAACCCGAACATCCGCTCGAGCACCGCCAACTACCTGGTCGATCAGCTGTACGCGAACGTCAACGTCGCCTCGCTGATCAAGTCGGGGCTGCCGACACAGCTGCAGCCGCTGGCCGCTCCGGCCGCCGGGGCGCTGCGCAACGCGGCGGTCAAGGGCGTCGATTTTGCGTTGACCCGACCACGGATCCAGAACCTGTGGGCGACCGCCAACCGCGCGGCAGATCAGACGTTCATCGACGTTGTCAACGGGGGCCGGGGCGCGGTTGGGGTCAAACAGGGGGTCGTGACCCTGAACCTCGGTCTGATCCTCGACAACACGGCCTCGCGGCTCGGGCTGCCCGCGACGATTAGCGACAAGCTCCCGGCCAACATCGCAACGCTCACGATCCTGAAGTCAAATCAGCTCGCGCTCGTGCAGAACGTCGGCAGCGCGATCCAGGGTCTCGCGCTGTGGCTGACGATCCTGGTCCCGTTGCTGTACGCGCTGGCGATCTTCCTGGCGCCGGGGTATCGGCGGCGGACGTTGATGAAGGTCGGCGCAGCAGCGGTGCTGGCGGGCGTCGTGGTGCTCCTCGGGCGCTCGATCCTCGAGTCCCAGATCACCAGCTCGCTGACCAACGATGCTTCGCTGCAGCCGACGATCAAGGCCGTGATCCAGATCATGACCGGGATCCTCAGCGAGATCGCGGGGGCCTGCATCATCATCGGGATCCCGCTGATCCTGGCCGGATGGTTCGCCGGGCCCGCACGCGTTGCCCGCAGCGGTCGCGAGGCAATCGCACCGTTCCTGCGCGAGCACCCCGCCGAGAGCTACGCGATCACGCTGGCGATCATGATCCTGATCTTCATCTGGGACCCGATTCCGGCGACTGGCACTCCGGGCGGGATCATCACGTTCACGGTGCTGGCGCTGCTCGGCACGTTCGTGCTCAGCCGGCAGACGGCGCGCGAGTTCCCCGACGCACAGCTAGGGTCGACGACGGAGCGGGTGCGGGCGCGGATCGACTCGCTCCGGGAGCGCCGCCAGCAGGCCAAGACCGCCTCAGGGCAGCCCAGCTCGACGATCCCCGACCAGCTGCGCCAGCTCGCAGAGCTCCGCGATCAGGGTGCGATCACGACCGACGAGTACCAGTCCGCCAAATCACGCCTCCTGCAGGGATGACCGTGCGGGACGCGGAGCTGCTCCTGCGCCGGCTCGCTAGCAATGACGAGCGCCTGCTCGAAACGGTCCTGGCCGCACGGGCGGGTCAGCCCGCCGCGCTCGATCGCGTGACCCGGGCGCTCGTGCAGCTCTCGGCCCTGCTCGCGGTCGGCGCGCCGACCGCGACGCTGCGCTGGGCGGTCGAGCTCGCGGCGGCGAACGGGGTCGACGACGCGGCTGTGGTGCAGGTGCTGGTCGCTGCCGGCGCGGCTGCCGGCGCCGCGCAGACGGCGACCAACGCCACGCGGCTGGCGCTCGCCCTCGACCTCGATCTCGCGGCCGAGAGGCCCTAGGCGCCGAGCAGTCCGGCCTCGCGAGCCCGCTCGACCGCCTCAGAGCGGCTTGCAGCGCCGAGCTTGCGGTAGACGGCGTGGGCCTGGGTCTTGACTGTGTTGGCGGACACGCCGAGCTGCTCGGCGATCTCGCGGAACGAGCGGTGGCTCGGGAGGAAGCGGAGGATCCTGAGCTCGGCGATCGTCAACGACGAGGGACCGGCCAGGCTCGTCTCCGCGAGCGTGTCCATGTACGCCCAGGCGTCGTCGAACCAGCTCGAGAAGATCGTCGCCCCCGCCGTCCGGCGCGCGAAGCGGGACGCCTCGGCGAGCAGCGTGCGCGCGCCGACGACGTCGGCCAGCCACAGCGACGCGTGCGCGAGCAGGATCCGTGCCTGCGCTCCGTACCACGGGACGAAGTCGCCCAGCACCGCGAGCACGTCGATGCCGGCGCGGAGGTCTCGCTTGGCCTCGTCGATCCGCCCGCGGTGGGCCCGTGCGGCCGCTGCGGCCGCGTGCACGATCGCGGACAGGGGGTCCTCGCCGAGGCCCCACTCCTCGGTCACCATCGTGGCGCGATCGGTCAGCTCGGCCGCGAGCTGCCAGTCCTCGCGCTCAATCGCGATCATGCCCGATTGCGAGAGGCACAGCGCTGCCAGCATCGGGGCACTGTTGCCACTGAGGCGTGTGCCCGACTCGAGCATCGCCTCAGCAGTGGTCCGATCACCGCACAGGTGTCGCGCGGTCCCTCCGAGCAGCAGGCAAAGGGCCCGCCAGCGGCTGTCCTCGGACTCCGCGTCGAGGGCGAGCTGCGCGACTTCGCCCATTCGCTCGATCCCGTCGGGGGCGCCGATCGCGTCGATCAGCGCCAGCCGCGAACGGACCGCGGCGGCGTCCGCGCGCCGGGGCGCACGGTCGATGCCGGCGCCAGCCGCCAGCGACCACCGCCTGGCGCCGTCGAGATCGCCGCTGAAGACGGCGCTCAGCGCCGCCGACAGCGACAGTCGGACGTCACCCGCGAGCACATCGGGACCGAAGTCGCGCAGCCAACCACGGACCAGTTCGCCTTGCCCAGTCGTGACATAAGGCAGCAGCACGCCCCACAGCAGTTCGCCGGTCAGCTCCGCGTTGCCGCCGGACGCTGCCTGGTCGATCGCCCGGAGCGTGTCGCCCGAGCTTCTGTACCAGCCGCTCGCGCGCACCCGAAGTGCGAGCTCGTGGGCGGGTCGGAGCTTGCGCAACCGCGCCTGCAGCCGCTCGCGCATCAAGCTGTGCCATCGGTAGCACGAATGGCCAACGTCGACACCTGCCAGCAGCGGGCTTGCGTAAGCCAGTCGCTCGAGCACGATCGCCGAGCCATCCCGCTCGAGAATCGCGTCGCAGACGGGGCCCGACAGCTCGTCGAGCACGGAGGTCTCGATCGCAAAGCTCGCGAGATCGGCCGGCAGGTCCGCCAGCACCTCGTCGTCGAGATACTCGGAGACGAGGTGGTGGTGGCCGCCGAAATCACCGACGCAGCCCTCGCGCTCGCCGAGCGCGAGCGCGGCCAGGTACAGGGCTGCCGGCCAGCCCTCCGTTTTTGCCACGAGTGCATCGAGATCGTCCGGCCCAGGTTCGACGCCGGCCGCTCGCAGCAGCTCCAACGCCTCTGAGGGCCCCATCGCGAGCTGCTCGGCTCGGACCTCGGCCAGCTGTCGGTGCGCCCGCAGCCGCCCGACTGCAAGCCCGAGCTCGGTCCGCGAGGCGAGCGCGAGTGTCGAGCCCTCGGGCAGTTCGGCGAGGGCGGACGGGATCACCCCGCGAAGGACCTCGGGCGCGACGAGGTGCGCGTCATCGAGGACCAGCACGAACGTGCCGTCTCGGGCGCGAAGCCGGGAGATCAGGTGAGCGAGCCCGTCTGGCGCCCCCGAAGGCGGCAGGGCCGTGAGCGCCGAGACCATTCCCGGTTCGCACTGGCCGAGTGCCAGCCACGTGAACTCACGCTCGTCCTGCTCGGCCCAATCCGACAGCAGTGTCGACTTGCCGTAGCCCGCCGGGGCGACGATCAGAGACAACGCAGCCGGTGCGCCGACGGTCAACCCGTCGACCAGCGCGGGCCTGCGAACGAACCCGGTCCGCACCGCGGGGGCGACCGTGGCCAGATCGAGAAGCCGGCTGGCATCGCTGTCGTGCTCCGGCCGTCGTCGCGCACGATCGGGTGTTGCAGGTGCGTTGCCTGGGAGCATTCGTCTCGATCTGTGGTGGGACTCGTGGCTACTGAGCTAGTTCTCCCCTAATCGAGGCGCGACGGCAAGGGCGTCCGCCCCCCTCCTAGGGGGAAGCCAACACCACGCCGGTGTGCCCGCGCGGCTGGCGCTCGCTCGGGCTGAGCCGCAGATGGTCGCTGCCGCAGGCGCCCGTGGCATCACCCGGTTCGGGCGATGCCCGCCACCGGGCGCGGCCTACGCTGAGTCAAATGGATGAAGCCGAGCGCCTCCTGCGGCATCTGGCGTTGAACGACGAGCAGTCGATCAATCGGGTGCTCGTCGGCGGCAACGGCCCCGAGTCGCTCGCGGTCCTCGATCGCAAGGCCGAGCTGCTCGTCCGACTGGGTGCGCTGCTCGCGCTCGGCGCTGCGACCGCGTCGCTGCGGGCGACCGTGCAGCGAGCGATGCAAGCAGGTGCAAGCGAATCGGAGATCGTCGAGGTGCTGGTCGCGGTCGGTCCAGCTGTCGGGCTGGCGCGAGTCGTCGCGGCGGCGCCGCGGCTGGCGAGCGCACTGGGCTACGAGTGCGACGACGAGGGATAGATCGGAGCGAACGATGCGGCGCAGGATCAGAAACAGGCGTCCAGCGGTCAAGACGCGAGCGACCGCCGGGTTGGTGACGGTCGCGATCTGCGCGGCCCTGCTGAGCGGCTGCGGTGGTAGCAGCAAGCCGGGCTACTGCTCAGCGGTCAGCAATCTAAAGAGCTCGATCAAGGCGCTGCCGAGCACCGATGTCGTCTCCGGCGGGCTGAACGCGCTGCAGGCGTCGGTGTCGAAGGTGCAGACCGACGCGCAGGCCGTCATCAACGCCGCGCAGAGCGACTTCCCGAGCGAGTCGAGCGCGCTCAAGAGCTCGGTCACGGCGCTCACCGATACCGCCAAGCAACTCAAGTCCGGACCCAGCACGGCGACGCTCGTGCAGCTGCCCGGGGAGATCTCCGCGGTCGTGACCGCGGTCACGAACTTCGAGAACGCGACATCCTCGAAGTGCGGCTGACCAGCCCCGCGGTCAAGTCGGCGATGACCGCGCCGAGCAGCGCCCCGGCGATCACATCACCGGGGTAATGCACCCCGGTGTGGACGCGCGAATAGCCGACGAGCGCCGCCAGCCCATGCAACGGAATGCTTGCGATCGGCATCGCCTGCCCGGCGCCCGAGGCGAACGCGACGGCGGCGGCGGTGTGACCGGACGGAAATGACGGCGATGTCGGCATCTCGATGTGGCGCGCCTGCGGAACCTCCTCGCCGTCGCGGTCGGGACGGTGCCGCCGGCTGGCGCGCTTGATCACCAGGTTCGCGATCGCCGAGGTCGCGGCAACGGCGACGAGCCCCGACTTGGCCGCCCGGCGACCGCTCGAGCCGCCGGCCGTCGCGAGCATCGCGCTCGCCGCGATCGACAGCCTCGAGTAGTCGGCAGCCTTCGACAGATGCCGCATCGCACCGTCCAGTCGCGGGCTCGGAGTGCCGGCGACGGCCGCGTACACGGCGCGGTCGATCCGCTCGGCCTCGGCGACCCAGCTCCGCGGTCCTGAACCGCCGGCGCTCAACCCTCCCCCGCCCGCTGTGGCTGACCACGCGCGCGCTGGCCGAGGCCGAGGTTGGCGACGATCATCGAGACGACCGTCACCAGGTAGATCTGGCCAACCAGTGCTTCGGAGACGGACATCGTGTGTCCGAGGTTGCTCGCCGCCGTCAGGTCCCCGTAGCCGACAGTCGTCAGCGTCGTGAAGCTGAAGTACAGGTATTGCGCCACGGTCGCGGCGTGCTGCTGGGTGAAGAAGGTGCCGTCGATCTTTCCGATCGTGGCGTACACGAACGCGAAGAACATGCCGAGCAGCAGATATAGCCCAAGCACCCCCAACACGGCCTCGATTGTGACCTGGGCGCGGGCCCGAAGGGTTCGGATGATCCCGACGACGATCGCGGGTGGGGCGAGGACCACGAGCAACAGGTTGGCGAACTTGGCGACCAACCCGTTGGAGTCATTTGCGAGCGCCTCGACTAGGCTCGCGAGTACCAGCAGCGCGGCGAGGACGGCGAACGCACGCAGCACGCGCGGCTTGGCCTCGGCGACCCACAGCGACAGCATCAGCGTCACCGACAGCAGCCCCGCCACGATCACCTGCTCCCAGCGTCCGGGGGTTGCGATCCCCTGGATCAGGAAGGCGGCGATGATCGCGAGCAGCAGCAGGCCGAAGCGCTTGCGGCGCTCGCCCTTGGCCAACTGGCCCTGCTGATGCGACGCCTCCATCGTCGGGGTCCGGCCGTTGACCGCGGCCGCTCCGCTCAGAGGCCGGTCTGAGCCAGGATCCGTCCGGACTTGACCGCGTCGACGAGGCGGTTGTAGTCGTTCAGGTTCTGGTCGGCGTAGGCGATCGAGAACTCCACGATCGCCTTGTCGAAGCTCGCTCCGCTCCCGAGATAGGAGGCGATCGCGATCCGGTCGCCGCTGCGCGCGTGGGCGCGGGCCAGCGTCCAGCCGCACAAACGCCCGTACATCGCCATGCCCTCGGGCACCATCTGCTCGATCTCGGCGGAGCCCTTCCAGTCCTTCAGCTGCCGACCGTAGAAGTCGCGCGAGGCACCGTCCATCCCGGCCTTGACGTGCACCCAGCCGAGGAAGATGTCGCTCGTCGCCTGCATCAGCCGCTGGCCGTTGACGACCCGCTGCCCGTGGTTGCGGAACTTGCTCTTGCCGAGGAACTCCTCGAGCACCGACGCCTCGGCCTCCTTCATCTGCAAGAACAGCGGGTCGCTCCCGTCGCGGCCGAACATGAGCGCGATCCAAGCGCGCGTGCCGACGCTGCCGACGCCGACGACCTTCCGCGCGAAGTCGCTCAGCTCGAACTGCTCGAGCAGGATCCGCCGGTCGGCCTCGAGCGTTGTCCGGTACGCGCGCAGCAGCATGTGCAACCACTCGAACAACTGGTCCTGATCGACCTCGGTGACGAGCGCGCGGACGGGAACGATCAGCGGCGACTGATCGACGATTTCGGCGCGGCCGTTGACCCGCCGCGTCAGCTTCGAGAAGGCCGACATGCTGTCGCGTGTGCGCGCCTTGGCAAGCGTCTTCTCGCTGCGCTTGACCTGGCTGCGCTTGAACTGGGGGGCGAATTCCTGGAGCAACGACTCGATCTCCATGTGTGCGTACCACACGGCGAGGTTGTCCATCGATGCGAACTGGCGCATCGAGGTCCGGTACTGAGCGACGGTGTCGAGCACGATCTGGTCCTGCTCCTTGGCGCGGAAGCCGTTGTCGCGCGCCGCGATCAGCATGCTGGCGGCGAGCCGCTTGACGTCCCACTCCCACGGTCCGGGTAGCGTCTCGTCGAAGTCGTTGATGTCGAACACGAGCCGGCGTTCGGGCGATGCGAACACGCCGAAGTTCGACAGATGGGCGTCACCGCAGCACTGCACCTTGAGTCCCGAGCGCGGTGTTCCGGCGAGATCGCGAGCCATGATCTTGGCGGCGCCGCGATAGAACGTGAAGGGAGAGACGAGCATCCGGCCGTAGCGGATCGGGACGAGCTCGGGGACCCGCGTCTGGGCCTGCTGCTCGAGCAGGGTGATCGGGTCAGGGCGATCGGCGGCGGGCTCGAAGCGCGCATGCTCCGAGCGAGGTGAGGCCTTGCGCGCCTGCTTGCCGACCTCGGCTCGCTCGGCGACGGTCCGGTGATGGACGACCTCGGTGGCGTCTTTGCTTGCTGTTGTAGGCATAGTCGCCGATCGTGCCAAGTTTGTACGGCGCTGCATCACCCGATGCGGGTGATGGTCGCTGCTGACTTGGAACACTAGAAAGTTGTGCGCTGCCCGGGCGCCAGCACGCGCACCTCGACCGCCGGGGCGTGCTTGCCGGCGAGCGCGGCGAACTCACGCGCCGGCCACTCAGGATCAGCGGGCCGGCGTGCGGGCCGGCCGAGCGCGAACGTACCCCAGTGGATCGGGATCGCGAGGGCCGGGGAGATCATTGCCGCGGCGCGCGCGGCGCGCTCGGGATCGAGATGACCGGGTCCCAGCCGTGAGCCCCAGCCCCAGACCGGCAGCAACGCCACATCGACGCGCCCGCGCAGCGCTTCCATCTCGTCGAACAGGTCGGTGTCGCCGGCGAAGTACACGCTGGGCGCGCCGCCGACCAGGAACCCGACCGGCTCGGCCTCGGGGCCGAACGGCCGTCGCCCCGGATCGTGGACGGCTCGGGTCGCCTCGATCGTAAGCTCGCCGATCGCGTGCGCTTGCCCGCGCGATAGCTCGTGCACGCGCGAGAGCCCGCAGCCCCGGAGCCAGTCGCCGGCGCCGCGCGGCGCGAGCACTGCAGTCGCGCTGGCGACCGCGCGCAACGAGCGCAGATCGGCGTGGTCGGCGTGCAGGTGCGAGAGCAGCACGGCGTCGAGGGAGCCGACAGGGTCGGGGGCCGGAGCGATTCGTACGAGCGGGCCGATCCGGTCACGCAGCACGGGGTCGGTCAACAGGCGCAGCCCACCGAGTTCGAGCAGGGCCGTCGCATGCCCGAGCCAGGTGACCGACGCGCGCGAGTCCACCAAGCGACCCTATCGAGAGCGGATCCTCCGATTGGGATGAGGGCACCGATCCGCCGAGACGCGATGATTCCGTGCGATGGCGCAGCCCGGGGAGACATACGGGGAGATGATCAAGTGGACCCCGCGGATCCCGCGGTTCCATCCGCTGCACACGCTCGTGTCGTGGTTCGTGGCCGGCGTGTCCGTGTTCATCGCTGCGGCGATCGTCCCGGGGGTCAGCGTCGGCGGGTTCGGCGACGCGATGGCGGCAGCGGTGCTGATCGCAGCGCTCAACGCGATCCTGCCGCCGATCGTCGCCGCCCTGCGCCTGCCGTTCACGCTCGCGCTCGGGTTCGTGTTCATCCTCGTGCTCGACGCGCTGATGCTGCTGCTCGCCTCGCACATCAGCGACCGCGCGATCCGGGTCCAGTCCTTCGGGTGGGCGTTGCTGGCGGCCGTCGTGATCTCGGCGGTGATGGTCGTGCTCGAGGTGATCTTCGGCGCCAACGACGATGACACCTACTCCCTGCGCGTGATCCGGCGGATCGCGAAGCGCCACCGCCAGGAGCAGGCGAGCGATGCGCCGGGAATCGTGTTCCTCGAGATCGACGGCCTCGCGCGCCCGGTGCTGCAACGCGCGATGCGCGACGGCAACACCCCTCACATGGCGGCGTGGCTGGCCTCCGGCGACTACCGGCTCGGGGAATGGGAGCCCGATCTGAGCTCCCAGACGGGCGCCAGCCAGGCCGGGATCCTGCTCGGCTCCAACGACGACATCCCCGCCTTCCGTTGGGTCGAGAAGGCGTCGGGGAAGGTGATGACGTGCTCCTCGCCGGCCGATTGCGCGGAGATCGAGCGCCGGCTGGCGACTGGCGACGGCCTGCTCACCGACGGGGGGGCCAGCCGTGGCAACCTGTTCTCGGGCGAGGCCGACGCGGTGATCCTGACGGTCAGCCGGATGAACGCCGAGAAGCGGTCAAACCCCGGCTATCGGGCGTTCCTCGCCAACGGCTTCAACGTCACCCGGGTGCTGGTCCTGTTCGGCTGGGAGGTGGTGCTCGAGAGGGTCGCGGCCGTCCGCCAGCGACGCCGCGAGGTCTGGCCGCGCGGCGAGCGCGGCGGTCTGTATCCGCTGCTGCGCGCGGCGCTGTGCGTCGGCGTCAGGGACCTGATCGTTTTCGGGGTGCTGACCGACATGATGTTCGGTCGCCCCGCCGTGTACGCCACGTTCTCGAGCTATGACGAGGTCGCGCACCACTCCGGGCTCGAGCGCCCCGACACGCTCGAGGCGCTGCGCAAGCTCGACCAACAGTTCGGCCGGATCGAGCGTGCCCGGCGGTTCGCGCCGCGCCCGTACAAGATCGTCGTGCTCTCAGATCACGGCCAGACGCAGGGAGCCACCTTCAAGCAGCGCAACGGCTACGACCTGCACGAGTTCGTCGCCCGTTCGCTGGCGGATGGCACGGTCGCGCGGCTGGGCCAGGGCGACGAGAACGACGCCGCGGTGGGCCACGCCGTCGCCGAGGCAACGGGCCGTCGCGCGGGAGGCGGCGATGGCGATCTCGGCGATCGCGACATCGCCGTGCTCGCGTCGGGCAACCTGGGGCTGATCTACCTGATGGGACAGTCGCGGCGGCTGTTCCGTGAGGAGATCGACGAGCGCCATCCGCAACTGCTCGAGTCGCTGCGCCGCCACCCGCACATCGGCTTCCTCCTGGTCCGCTCGCGAGAGCGCGGTCCCGTCGTGCTCGGTCCCCGTGGGGAGCGGTACCTGGCGCAGGACACGGTCGAGGGGGAGGACCCGCTGGCGCCGTTCCCGCCCCGCGCCGCCGAGCATCTGCTGCGGACCGACGGATTCGAGCACGTCGCCGACATCATGGTCAACAGCTTCTACGACTCCGACCTCGAGCAGGGGTGCGCGTTCGAAGAGCTGATCTCGTTCCACGGCGGGCTCGGGGGGCCTCAGACCCAGCCTTTCATTCTCAGTCCGGTCGAGCTTCCGATCCCCGATCGGCCGATCGTCGGGGCCGCGGCCGTGCACGATCTGCTGCTCGGCTGGCGCCGGTCGTTGCAGCGCGAGCCGACGGATCCGATCAGCACCAGCTAGCGTGAGGTCGCTGGCGCGCCCGGGGTCGGTGCTCCGACCGCGGGCGCCCTTGTAAAAGGACTGCAATTCGGGATAGTTTTGCGTTGCCCGGTAGTGCGAAAGGAGGCGTTGTGGAGACCAGGGTCGCCCGCAGCGTCGCGCGTCGAATTCACGCAGGTCAATTCAGCCGCTCAGATGGCAGTATCCACCCCGAATTACGGATCGGCCCGGGAGCAGATCGTCACGGCGCAGGCCGACAATCGCGACTCGCTCCGGGCAGGCGCACTGACATGAGGAGGGTCGCGTAGGTGGGTTCACAGAACGTCGTCGGGGGGGTCGGGGAGGACGTCGGCGAGGACGAGGAGCAGGCTCCGATCAGGGTCGTCGTGGCCGAGGACTCCTACATGATCAGGGAGTTTCTGACCGCCACCCTGAGCTCCGCTCCGGAGATCGACCTGGTCGCGGTCTGCTGCAACGCGAAGGAGCTCGAGACCGCGATCGAGGTGTGGACCCCTGACGTCGTCCTGACCGACATCCGGATGCCGCCGTCCTCAGCCGATGACGGGATCAGGATCGCGACCAAGCTGCGCGAGACCGCGCCCGAGATCGGGGTCGTGGTGCTGAGTCAATACGCGGAGCCGGCGTACGCGCTGGCGCTGCTCGAGAAGGGGACGGGACGGCGCGCGTACCTGCTCAAGGAGCGCGTACGCAAGCGCGAGGAGCTGATCGGCGCGATCGAGAGCGTCGCGCGGGGCGGTTCGGTGATCGATCCGACGATCGTCGACGTCCTGATCGAGGCGCGCTCGAGGGCAACGCATTCGCGCCTCACGGAGCTGACGCCGCGCGAGCGCGAGCTGCTGGCCGAGATCGCCGCCGGCAAGAGCAACGGCGCGATTGCAGAGTCGCTGTTCCTGACGAAGCGGGCGGTCGAGAAGCATGTCAATTCGATCTTCTCCAAGCTCGACCTGCCCGAGACCCAGGACGTCAGTCGGCGGGTCAAGGCAACATTGATCTTCCTCGCCGAAGAGGGCGACCTTGCAACCGACGAGAGCTGAGTGCAGATGACCGAGCCGGGCATGCACCTGAGATTGAACGACCCCGTCATTTGCAGCGACGGGCAGTGGGGCGAGTTGCGCGACGTCGTGATCGACCCCGCCAGCGATCGCGTCACCCATCTCGTGATCGCGCCGAGCCGCGCGCCCGGGCGTGCGCGCCTGGTCGGGATCGGGCTCGCCGGCGAGCGCTCAGAGGGCGAAGGGCTGAAACTCGGGTGCACGGTCGACGAGCTCGAGCAACAGCAGCTCGTGCCGCAGCTCGAGTCGGGCCACCCCGCGCGGCAGCCGAGCGAGGACCCGGATTGGGACCTCGGCGTCGAGGACGTGATCAGTGTCCCGGCGTATGACGGCAGCGCCTTCGCCGAGTACCTGCCGCAGCCGGATCCCTCGATGATGATCAGCTACGACCGGATTCCCAAGGGAACCGTCGAGGTGCGGCGCTCGAGCGTCGTGGTGACGGCCGACGATCACGATGCAGGCCAGCTCGACGGGTTTGTCGTCGAGCGTGGCACGATCACCCATGTCGTCGTCGAGCGCGGCCACCTGTGGGGACGCCACCGAATCGACGTCCCGATCACCGCCGTCGCCAGGTTCGAGACCGACCTGGTGACGCTCGGCGTCTCAAAGCACGAACTCGAAGCGCTCCCGTCCGCGCCGGTTCACCATCACGGTCAATAGGGGCGCGGCCGCGGCGTCGATACCGGCGCGGCCGCGGCGAAAGACAGGGGCGCGGCCCCGGCCCGCTGGTCGCGGGGCCGCGCGCCCTGGGAGTCAGCTGCCGCCGAGGATGATCGACTTCTGCTTGCTGAACTCCTCGTCGGTGAGGATGCCCTGCTCGTGGAGCTTGCCGAGCTCCTGTAGTCGAGCGGTGTCCGAGGTCGTCAGGCCGGGGCTCTCCGCGGCCGGCGCGGCCGGTGCGGGCGGCGCCGCCATCGACTGCTGGCCCTCCGCATAGGCCTGCTGCTGCTGCTCCTCCTGCGACTGAGCGCGGTGCTTGCCCATCATGTAGGCGCCGCCGCCGACCGCGGCGGCGCGAAGCAATGGCCTACGTCTTAGCAGCGGCATCGCGAGCCTAGCCTTCCTCGTCGAGCGCGAGCCCGAGGGCCAGCATGATCTCGGGGGCGGCGGCGATCACCTTCGGACCGCCGACCTGCGGCGCAACCGCCCTCAGCACGCCGAGGATGTCCTCCGGGGTCACGCCCTCTTCGAGCGCGTTGCCGATCTGCCAGGCATACGAGGCCGGAGGCGCGTCGAGCGCGATCAGCGCGGCAATCTTGGCCAGCGCGAACGTGCGCGCGTCGAGGCCGCTGGCCTCGAACCCGATCTCACGCAGTCCGATCGCCTGCTCGAGAATGTCGGCCTTGCCGGCCGACACGCCCGACAGTGTCTGGTGGGTTTCAGCTCCGACAATGGGCATGATGCTGTCCTCTTCTGTCGCGGTTGGTTAGGGGCCGACGGCTGCGGCGCTCCGGATCGGCCGTGGTGTCACAGCATCCCAGAGGATCAGTGCTGCGAGCAAGTCCGTCATCACCTTAACCGGATGAGCGGGCGGGGGCCGGGCCGATCTGTGCGACGTCGGCCTGCGCGCCGTGGATCACGAACCGGGTGAGCGCCTCGACCGTCTGCCAGGTCGTCGCCGGCTCGAGTGCCGACGGCGACGCGCCCGGGTGATGTGGGGCGATCCGGACGCGGAGCGCATGCGGTCGCGCGCGGAACGTCAGCGGCGCGTCGAGCTTCAGCGCCTCGCCGTCGATCCCTGCCGCGACCGGCTCGCCGGCGGATATCTCGAACTCGGCGGCGGTCCACTGCTTCATCGCCAGGCGCCGCCGGGGCTCGCCGTCGCGCCCGGCCGTGATCGGCGCGAGCACGGTGATCCCGAGCGTGCCGCGATCGAGGCGCGGGCGCGTTCCTGAGCCGAGCGCATGGCCGAGCCGGTAGGCGTTGTTTGAGACGAGCACGGCGACGGCTGACTCATCACCCTCGCGCCCCTTCCACGACAGTCCCGGAGCGTTGGCGTCGGGACCGAGCGTGTCCGGCACCGTGTCGAGCAGCGTGTGCAGCTTCGCCTCGCGGTAGCCGGGACGCTGGACGGCATCCGCATAGAGCCCGAGCGAGACGTTGTTGACAAAAACGCGACCGTTGACTTCCGCGAGGTCGACGTGCTTCTCGCCACCGGTCACGAACGCGTCGAGCGCACCGACGACATCGTTGCGGTCGACGCCGAGATCGAGCGCGAAGTGGTTGCGCGTCCCTGCCGGGATGCACGCGTACGGGAGGTCGAGCTCGGCGGCGATCATCGCGACGATCGCTTGCGAGCCGTCCCCGCCCGCCATCGCCAGCGCATCGGCACCCTGCTTGACGGCGTCGCGCACGAGCGTCTCGAGATCGTCGCCGTGGGCGAGCTCGATTGGCTCGATCCCCCGTTTGCGAGCCTCGTCGGCCAGATGGAAGCGCTCCGCCTTGCCACCGCCGGAAAGCGGGTTGTAGAACAGCACAGGGTGGGAGGGGGGCTCGGCGTGCGGCAGCGTCACGTGGACCCGGAAGGCGAGCCGGGTCGCCGCCAGCGCAGCGAGCACGCCGACGACGACGATCGCGTTGTCGAGCAGCTGGCGCTCGAGCACGAGCAGCACGACCCCGAGAATCAGCAGCAGCGCCGCGGCCCCGACGCCGATGATCCGCGCCGGTCCACGGCGGCGAATTCCGTACCAGGCCGCCAAGGCGGCGAGAATCACACAGACCAGCACCGACAGGCCGTTTGGGAAGTGCTCGATCGCGACCACGACGGCGAGCACGACCGTCGCCAGCGCAACCAGCAGTGCACCGGCCGCCCAGAATCGGCAGCTTTCCATCAGGCGATGCTCGATCTTGTGCTCGTGCCCCACGTGCGCATCCTGTGATCGTCGAACCTGAACCCTAGACCGGCATCACCCGTTTCGGACGATGAATGCCCAGCCGCAGCCCAGCAATCTAACGCCCCCAGATGTCAGCTAGCCCACCTTCACCTAGCCCACCTTCACCTAGCCCACCCTCACCGACGTTGGGTCTCGCCGAGCACGATCGGGCTCGCGCGCACCAGCTGCTGATGCTCGAGTTCGGCTCGCGCGCCCAGTTCGACAACCCCCAGCTCGAATACCGGCGACTGTTCTCCGAGACGCTCGGGACGTTCATGCTCGTGCTGGTCGCCGCAGGCGGCGGGATCCTCCACGCAAAGGGCCAGATCAGCCTCGCCGCAGCGGTCGTCGCGCCCGGGCTGATGGTCCTCGCGATCATCCTGTTCATGGGAGCGATCTCGGGCGCGCACCTGAACCCTGTCGTGTCACTCGCGTTCGCGCTTCGCGGTGACTTCCCATGGCGCCGCCTGCCCGGTTACATCGCCACGCAGCTGATCGGAGCGACGCTCGCGTGCCTGTTCCTGCTCGCGGTGTTCGGCAACGTCGAGCATCTTGGAGCGACGCTCCCCGGTCCTGGCTACCACGACTGGCAGGCGTTACTGATGGAGATAGCGCTGACGGCGGTGCTGGTCAGCGTGATTCTCGGCACCGCCTCCGCGGCACAGAACGTGGGGACGATCGGCGCGCTCGGCGTCGGTGGCTACATCGCGCTCGCCGGGCTGTGGTCGGCGCCGGTCAGCGGCACTTCGATGAACCCCGCCCGCTCGTTCGGTCCGGCGCTCGTCAGCTGGGACTGGAGTAGCTACTGGGTCTACCTCGCCGGCCCGCTGCTGGGCGCGATGATCGCGGTCGGTTGCGCGGTCGTCCTCCGCGGGCGTGGCGGCGATCCGGTCGCGCACTCCGCCGGGTCGGGCAAGCTCCCCTGACCCCGGGCCCGTCGCGCAAGCGCCCCTGATGCGGCGGTTCGTCAGTCGGATGCCGCGACGGTGAGGCGCGCCCAGAGCTCGTCGGGGTCCACCTCGCCGACGAACTGGTCGATCAGCGGAGCGCCGCCGATCCGGGTGATCGCGTCGCCGAGCGTGTGCGCCCAGGTGTGCTCGACCAGCAGAGCGGTGATCGCGCCGCCGGGCTCGAGCGTGGCCGCGAGCTCGCGCACGGTGCTGCCGGCCGGACCCGCGAGCGCCCGTTCGGTGCTCTTGCTGCGCTCTCCCTGATCGAGCCGGAAGCTGATCAGCCGGCCGATCATCCCGGCGGCGCCGTCGTTGCGCATCGCGACCGCGTAGAGATCACCCGAGTCGGGCTCGCGGCCGACGAACAGCCCCTCGACGATCCGCATCGCGCCGCCGCTCTCGATCCGCTCGAGTGCTCCCACAAGCTGGCCCTCGAAGCCCGAGCCGGGCGGGAAGGTGAAGGCGAGGAGCTGCCGCGGTGGGGTGGGGGATGGGTTTTCAGCCATCGGGAGGCCGCGTACAGATTACGCTCTGAACGCGCCGGAGCATCGTCCGATTTGGGTGAAGCGATCGGGCGGTGATGCGATCCCCCGGCGGTCGGGCGAGCCGAGCGCGAGCAGTGCGTCGACCAGCGCGAGCAGCTCCCTGTGAGTGTCGTCGGTGTGCTTGCTGATCAGGCGGACCGCTCGATTGCCGACGATTTCGATCGGCGCCGCCGGTGCCAGGGCGCGGACACGGTCGATCACAGGCACGCGGCTCCTGCGCCTGCGCAACTCCGACATCCAGCCGCGGAGCAGCTCGGCTCGCGCTGCCTCGAGCTCGCCCGAGCCACGGCTGCCGACGACCTTGGCGGCGTATCCGTAGAGGTCCTGCCGGCGCTGATCGTCGATCGAGTCGTTGTAGGAGCGCAGCAGCGAGCCGATCACGGGGCAAACCGAGTCCGGATAGTCGCTGAACTTCTCGCCGGCCAGCATCGAGGCCAGCTCCATCACGCACGCGCCCTCCTCGGGCGAGCCGTGCCTGCCTCGCTTGAGTTTGATCGTCTGGTGGGTGACCTGGGTCATCTGTCTGCCTGCCTATCCTGGTGATGTCGAGTGTCGGCCTGGCGTGGCGGTACGGAGCACGATCGCGACCGCGATCGTGCCGATCCCGTTGAGGATCAGCCAGATCCCAGCGATCACCGCCAGCGCCGTGTAGCCAATGTGCGGGTCGGACACGATCACGACTCCGACCACGATCTCGAGTCCGGCGATCAGCGCTCGCAGAAGCCGATGCCCGCCCTCGACCAGTGCCGCGACCAGGCGGATCACCCCGGCGGCGACGAGCCAGATGCCGATCAGCAAGCCGATCGCGGCGACACCGTGGATGGGGTGGCGGATAAGAGCGATCCCGATCACGATCCCGAGGACGCCGATGATCGCCGCCAGTGCCCGGTTCTCGGCCCGGCCGAACGACGCGATCAGCTCGATCACGCCGTCGATCAGCAGGAAGATGCCGACCACGACGGCCAGTGCCGCGAGGCTGTGGCTCGGCTGCAGGACCAGGATCACGCCGGCGGTTGCACTGAGCAAGCCGACGAGCAGGTACAGCCACCACGGCGCCGGTGCCAGAAGCTCCTGATCGGACTCCGGTCCAGCCATCCCTACGTCATGTTCGGGATCGCCCGCACGACTCCCTCAGCTTACTCCGGCTCGGGGGTCGGCCATCCTCCAAAACGGGTGACGCGCGACTGCGGGAGTCGGAAAGTTCGGTCGCGACGGTAGGCGGCCTCTGTCGAGACCGCCCAACGTGGGCGGCCTCTGTCGAGACCGCCCAATCGGGCGCGGCTCGGCTACCTGGTCAGCTCGGGCCTGCCGCCGTAGGCGGCCAAGCCGTAGATGATCAGCACGTCGATCGCGATCAACGTCAGCGACCAGAACGGGTATGCCGGAATCGTCAACATCGCGAGCACGGCCGCGAAGCCGGCGACGATGATTCCGAACCAGCGTCCGAACTCGCCCCCGCGCCAGATCGATAGAGCGGCCAGGGCCTCGAGGACCCCGAACGCCATCACGATCCAGCCCCAGGTGCTCAGGCTGCTGATGATGTAGTGAGCGTTCCCGACGAAGAAATGCGAGCTCGAGACCGCTGCGATGCCCCAAATGATGTTGAGGCTCGCCGCGACCACGAACATGATCGCCGCGAACAGGACCCACCCTGCACCCTTGTACGAAGACTCGGTGGTCTCGTAGGAGAACGTGGATCCAGTGTCCGGCGCTGTGTGAGCGCGCGCCCCATTTGTCTTGAGGGCGGACATCTGCGGAGCTCCTTTCCGCTCGCTCGGCCCGCAAGCCGGGCGAGCTGGTCGCAAAGGTACGACTCATGATCAGCGTAGGTGCGATCGCTTTCGCCCACATCCGTACACACTGCCGAGGTGCGATGCCGAAACTACTGATGTGTAGCTACGCTCGCTTGCGCGAAGATTGAGAGCGCGATGGCGCGCTCGCAGCGGCACTCCGAAACCGACAGCACGAACGGCTCGTCCGGCGTCCGATCGCCATCGGGCGAGGCGGGTGAGGCCGGGGCGCGTCCGCCGGACGGCGATTCGCGCCGCGGCCTCGCCGGCCTGGTGGCGCGAGTCAGATCGTTGATTAGTGCGATCGCCGAGAACGACGACGACCGAATCCAAGAGGCGATCCTCGCGCTCAGCCGCCGCAAGCGCGTGTTCGCGCCGCTGGCGCTCGGGATCGGCGCGTTCGCGCTGCTGTTCAACGGACTCAAGCTGCTGATCTCGAACTGGCGGCTGACGCTCGTGCAGATCGTGCCGGCGATGTGGATCTGGCTGGCGATGCTCGACCTCAAGATTCACGTGCTTCACGGGAAGTCGCTGACCTCGATCAGCGGCCTGATCCTGGTCCCGGTCGGGGCAGTGATCGTGGCGCTGACGATCGCGAGCTTCTTCCTCAACGCGGTGTTCGCGTTCGCGATCTCACAACCGGGCACGCCGAAAGTGCGTCCCGCCGTCGAGCAGGCCAGGAACCACTGGGCGCCGATCGTCGTCTCGGGGTCGATCATGGGCATCGCGCTGGCGATTGCGACGACTGTGATCTCGCGCTCGCCGCGGCCGTGGTTCGTGCTGACTCTCGGCATCGTGATTGGAGCGATGATGATCAGCTACGTCGCGGTCCCGTCGCGCCTGATCGGGGTCAAGCCGAAGCGGTCACGTCGCGACAAGCTGTGGACGAGCCTGGTTGCCGGCGTGCTGAGCGCGACAGTCTGTACGCCCCCATACCTGCTCGGCCGCCTTGGTCTGCTGATGCTCGGGACGAAGGTCCTGTTCATCCCCGGGATCGTCTTCCTCGTCGTCGGTGTGACCCTCCAAGCGGGAGCGACAGGGTCGGTGCGCGCGATCAAGCTGAGCGCGTCGCTGACGCCGACCGCACCGGGAGGCGAGCCGCGCCAGGCGGGATGAGGGCGCCGCGGCGCCCTGTTCACGTCAGGCCGACGATCCCCTTGACGATCAGCAGCAGGCCGATGATCGCGAGCCCGCGAACGACGAAAACGTGTGCATGGCGGCCGACCCACGCCTTGACGCGTTCGATCGCCCGGGGCGTCCAGTCCGGCGCGACGGCAAAGCTCACGAGCGGCGCCTCGATCATCCACAACATCACCAGGTTGAAGCCGACTACGATCAGCACGGTCTCGGTCGTCGAGTAACCCAGCTTGTGGATCGAGTCGAGCCCGGCCAGGTACGACGCGCCGGGCAACGTCAGCAGTGCGCCGATCACGAACGTCACGCGCGGCGAGCCTTTGCTCAGCTCCCGCTGCCAGCGGGGGGGTCCCTTGTCGGGCTTGGCCGCCTTGCGCGCCGCGCGCCGCTCGCGCAGGCGGCTGTGGCGGCCGCTGTGGACGACGTAGGAGATCACCAGCGCGAGCACGCCGAGGCCGATGTCGACGGCTGGGCTGAGAGTGTTCTCGGTGGTGCTCTTCGCGCCCGAGTTGGACAGCGAGAAGATGATCACGAGGCCGAGCGTGATGCTCGTCATCAGCGCTCCCAACAGATAACCGAGCATCAGCCGCGACGGCTTCTCGAGCAGCAGCATGATTGTGGTCACGGTGACGAGCGTCGGGTTCAGCGACGCCGTCAGAGACAGAAGCACTACCTGTTTCACGGCTCAGCAACCCTCTCGCGCCAAGGCACCGTTGCCATCGCCCGAATCAGGTGACGTGACGCCGGGCCTCGTTTCACCCAGAACGGACGATGCCAGCCGGCGCGGGCGGTCGAAGATGGTGGGATGGGAATCTTTCACAGGCACGACGAGGTCGGCGGCACGCGCTACCAGATGCGCGAGAAGCTGTTCGCGATCGGCGACGATTTCTGGATCGAGACCGAGACCGGCGAGCGCGCGTTCAAGGTCAACGGCAAGGCACTGCGGGTCCGCGACACGTTCATTCTCGAAAGCCCATCGGGCGACGAGATCTTCAAGATCCAGCAGCGGAAGCTCCACATCCGCGACACGATGAAGGTGGAACGCGATGGCGACGCCGTTGCGACGATCAAGAAGGCGTTGATCACACCGCTGCGGGACCGGTTCTCGATCGAGCTCGCCCAGGGTGGCGAGCTGAGCGCGAAGGGGAACATTGTCGATCACGAGTTCCAGATCGAGCGCGACGGGCAGCGCGTGGCCGAGATCTCGAAGCGGTGGTTCCGGATCCGCGACACATACGGGATCGAGATCCCGCCCGACGAGGATCACGCGCTGATCCTTGCCGCGACCGTTTGCATCGACGAGATGGCCCGGGACTAGATCGCCGGCACGATTCAGCTGCGGTTCGCGCGGGCGCGGCGACCGCCCGCGTACGAGCTGATGTCGATGAAGAACGCGAGCGCGACGAAGAACCACTCGAACCCGATCACGTGATGACCGGGCCCCCAGTCCCAGAAGGCGGCGTAGGCGAGCGTCGTCCACGGGAGCAGGAAGAAGCCGAGCAGCGGCACGATCCAGCTGTCGAACGCTCGGCTCAGGACATCGCTGAACAGCCACAGCAGAAACAGGGCCAGCCGCGGCGAGACCAGCGCGAACACCGACAGCAGGCAGCAGCCCATCAGCTCTCCCGCGCGATCACGCGGTCGACCTCGACCTCCTCGCCACTGCGCGTGTCCGGGTAGACGACGATCACGCGCGGCGGGCCGCCGAACCAGGCGCTGGTCTCGGCCTCGCCGACGTACTCTGCGGCCCGCTGCGACCCGTTGGGCTCGATCACCCAGACGGGCTGTCCTCGGTGAAACTGGGTGTCGCCGATGTCGGTCATCTGTGATCGCGCGGTCGCGGCCGCGGTGCGAACAGTAGTAGAGCCGGCAGCGCCGCGCCTGTGGGCCGGCGCCCGATGACTAGGATCCCGTGACGTGGCCGGGTACGTCCAGTTGCCGGAAGGGTGGGAGCGCGTATCTGCCGACGGGGCAGGCCCGTTCGTCACGGCCGAGGTCTTTCGCGGACCCGATGGCCGCGAGCTGCGCTGGCAGTCGAGATCGCACCGCAAGGCCTCGCCAGCCCGGCAGCGCCGCACGCCGGCCGGATCCAAGCAATCCGTGTGGTGGCGGCCGCGGACTCGCAGCTGGTGGATGGCGGTTCTGTTCTGCATCGGTTCGGCGTGCTTCACGGCGGCGGCGATCGCGTCGCAGTGGGAGAGCTCTTCGCACGCCGCGATCGGGGTCGTGTTCTTCGTCGGCTCGCTGTTCTTCACCTCGGCGGCCTATCTCCAGTTCTCGGAGGCGGTCAACGTCGAGCACGGGATCGCGCCGGGCCGACGCCGGTCGCGATGGCGACCGGCATCGTGGGAGCCCCGCCGGATCGACTGGCTGGCGACGCTCGTGCAGCTGATCGGAACGGTGCTGTTCAACATCAGCACGTTCGCGGCGATGAGCACCGGCCTCACCACCCAGCAGATCAACCATCGCGTCTGGGCTCCGGACGTGTTCGGCTCGATCGCGTTCCTGATCGCGAGTGAGCTCGCCTTCGCCGAGGTCTGTCACCGCTGGTTCGCCGTCGTCCGCCACTCGCTGCCGTGGAAGGTCGTTGCGCTCAATCTGCTCGGCTCGGTCGCCTTCGGCGCGTCGGCGATCGCCTCGCTGGTCGAGCCGGCGACCGGTCGCCCGGTCAGCGCCGTGCTCGCGAACGCGACCACGTCACTCGGCGGAATCTGCTTCTTCCTCGGCGCGCTGCTGCTGATGCCCGAGGCGGCGGGCGAGGAGCAGGCGGCCCAGAGCGCGCCGCCCGTCGCGGGCACGCCGGTGCCCGTTTCGCCCTGAGCGGCGGTGGCGCCTGACCGGGCGGCCTGTCAGAGTTCGGCGGGGGCAAGCTGCATTGAGCGATCCATCACCAGAGCCGGCTGGACCCGAGCGGATGACCGCAGCCGACGAGGCGCCGGCCCGCGCCCGCCGTCCCTGGAGCTCGCGCCGGCACCAGATGGTGCCGATCCGTCGCGCCGGCAAGCACGCCGACTCCGGTCACGAGCTGTCGCTGCTCGGCGGCCTCTCGGCGCTCAGCCTCGACGCGCTGTCGAGCGTCGCGTACGGGCCGGAGGCGATGGTCGTGGTGCTGGTCACCGCGGGCGCCGGGGCGCTGCGTTTCACGGTCCCCCTGACGATCGTGATCACGGGCATGCTCGTGCTGCTGGTGATCTCGTACTCGCAGGTGATCGCAGCCCACCCCGACGGGGGCGGCGCGTACGCGGTGGCGAAGCTCAACCTCGGGCGGGGCGCGGCGTTGCTGGCGGCGGCGTCGCTTGTGATCGACTACGTGCTGACGGTCGCGGTCAGCCTCGCCGCGGGGGCGGCGAGCCTCGGGAGCGTGTTCCCGGGGCTCTCGCATCATCTGCTCGCCGTCGCGCTCGTGATGCTGGTGCTGCTGACGATCGTGAACATGTTCGGGATCGCCGAGTCGGCGCGGGTCCTGATGCTCCCGACGGCGTTGTTCGTGGTCAGCATCCTGGCCGTGCTCATCGTTTCGCCGTTCCATTCCCATCCGGTCGCCCAAATCGGGACCTTCACGCCGATTCACGCGACCGAGACGATCGGGATCCTGCTGCTCCTGAAGGCGTTCGCGGCGGGGTGCTCGGCCGTCACCGGCGTCGAGGCGATCGCCAACGGCACCCCCGCCTTTCGCCGCCCCCGGATCCGGACCGCGCAGCGAACCGAGTTCTCGCTGGGCGTGCTGCTCGGCGTGATGCTGGTCGGCTTGGCGGTGCTGATCCACATTCACCACGTTGTCCCGCGCGGCGGCGTCACGACGCTCGCGCAGCTGACCGCCGGCGCGTTTGGCACCGGCTGGCCGTTCTACGTCTCGAACCTCGCCGTCACGCTCGTGCTCGGGCTCGCCGCCAACACGAGCTTTGGTGGTCTACCTGTGCTGATGAGCCTGCTCGCCAAGGACCATCGCCTTCCGCACCTGTTCTACCTCCGTGCTGAGCACCCGGTCTACCGGCACGGGATCGTCGCGCTCGCGTTCGCGGCGATGCTGCTGCTGATCGCCGTCAGCGCGGAGACGAGCAAACTGATCCCGCTGTTCACGATCGGCGTGTTCATTGGCTTCACGATCAGCCAGATCGGGATGGTCCGCCACTGGACCACGACCCGACCGCCGAAATGGCGGGCGCGGGCGATCCTCAACGGCACCGGCGCGGTGATGACGTTCGTCGCGGTGCTCGTGTTCCTGTCGACCAAGTTCCTCGAGGGCGCCTGGATCGTGACGATCGCGATCCCGCTCCTGATCTGGCTGTTCGCCCACACCGAGCGCTACTACGGGAAGGTTGCGACCGAGCTGCGCTTCGGCAAGACGCCGAAGGTCCCGAAGAGCCGCGAGAGCGTGGTGATCGTGCCGACCTCGACCGTCAACCTGCTGACCGAACGGGCGCTGACCGCCGCGCTGTCGCTCGGCGATACGGTCGTGGCCGTTGCGGTCGCGGGCGACGAAGCCGAGCGCGGGCAGATCATCCAGGACTGGGGGCAATGGCGCTGCTCGGTACCGATTGAGGTGCTGGTCGACCCGCACCGCTCGCTCGTGCGATCGGTCGTGCGCTACGTCGAATCGATCCCGAAGGACGGAGCGACCGTGACCGTGCTGATCCCCGAGGTGATCCCGACCAAGCGCCGCCGCGAGATCCTCCACAACCAGCGTGGCCGCCTGCTCGAGACGGTCCTGAAGTCGCGCACGAACGGGGTCGTGATCGCCTCGCTGCCGTTCCACATCAACGAGTAGCCGGCTCTATGCGGGCACCGGCCCGAACCGGCTCAGACCGTCGCGCGCTTTCGGTCGAACGGGCTCAGACCGGGACCTGCGAGCCCATCGTCACGGTGCGGTCGACCGGCAGCGCGAAGTGCTCGATCGGGCTCGCCGCGTTACGAGCCATCGCCAGGAACAGGCTCTTGCGCCAGTGGCTCATCCCGGGCGCGTGGGTTTCCTTGATCGTGATCCGCGAGACGAAGTAGGACGCGTGCTCGAGGTCGAGGTTGCGCTGCAGCAGGCCGCGCTTGCGCGCCTCGCGCAGTGCCGCCGGGATGTCGTGGCGGTCCTGGTAGCCGCAACGCACGGTCACGTGGATCACCTTCAGCAACCCGTGGCCGAGGATCTCGACCGAGAAGCGGTCGGGCTTGTCGCAGTTCGGAATGCTGATCGTCTCGACCGAGACGATCAACACCTTGTCGTGCAGCGTGTGGTTGTGCTCGACCTCGGCGCGCAGCGCGAGCGGTGTCGTCTCGCGCCCGGGATTGGGGAAGACCGCGAGGCCGGGCACGCGGACGATCGGCGGGTCGACGTCATGAAGCGACTCGACGAACTGCTCGAGCGAGCCCTCTCGCTCGGTGCGGTTGCGGGTCACGATCTCGCGTCCCTTGCGCCAGGTGAGCATCACGATCGCGGTCACCAGCCCGACCCCGAGCGAGAGATACGCGCCATGCCCGATCTTCGAGAGGTTCGCGGTGAAGAACGAGATCTCGACCGTCAGGAACACGACGCCGAGGATCGCCAGCTGCCACCGCGGCGTGCGCCACAGCGCTCGCGAGACCGCCAGGAACAGTGTCGTGTTGAGAATGAAGGTCGCGGTCACCGCGACACCGTAGATGTCGGCCAGCTGGGCGGAGTGCTGGAACCACAGAATCAGCGCCGCGACCCCGATCGCGAGCACCCAGTTGACGAGCGGGACGTAGATCTGACCCTCGAGCGCCGAGGTATGGACGATCTTCAGCCGTGGCAGGAAGCCAAGCTGGACGGCCTGCTTGGCGACCGAGAACGACCCCGTGATCGCGGCCTGGGAGGCGATCACGGTTGCGGCGGTGGCGAGCACGACCATCGGGATCCGCCCGCCGCTCGGGACCAGCAGGTAGAACGGGTTGGTGATCGTCTTCGGGTTGGAGCGAATCAGCGCGGCCTGTCCAAGGTAGGACAGGAGCACGGCCGGGAACACGATCCCGAACCACGTCCGGCGAATCGGCGTCGCGCCGAAGTGGCCGCGGTCGGCGTACAGCGCCTCGGCGCCGGTGACCGCCAGCACGACGCCGCCGAGGGTGAGGAACGCGGCGACCCCGTGGTCGATCATGAAGCGAGCCCCCCAGACGGGCGACAGGCCTTGGAGCACGCCCGGATGCGCAACCACCTCGCGCCCGCCGAGGATCCCGATCGCCAGGAACCAGACGAGGATCACCGGCCCGAACAGCCATCCAACCGCGCCGGTCCCGTGTCGCTGGAGCGCGAACAGCGCGATCAGGATGCCGAGTGAGATCGGCACGACGAGATGCGCGAGGCTCGGCGTCGCGATGTTCAGCCCCTCGACGGCAGAGACCACCGAGATCGCCGGCGTGATCATCCCGTCGCCGAAGAACAATCCGGCGCCGAAGATGCCGAGCGTCACAAGCAGCGCCGCGCGCGGGATCTTGCGCCGCTGGATCAGCGCGGTCAGCGCCATGATGCCGCCGTCGCCGCGGTTGTGCGCGCGCATGATGAACCCCGCATACTTGATCGAAACGACGATCATCAGCGCCCAGAAGATCAGCGACACGACCCCATAAACGCCGGCCGTCGTCGGCACCGCGGCCTGCCGGTGGGCTGTGAAGATGACCTGCTCGGTGTAGAGCGGGCTGGTGCCGATATCGCCGTACACGATGCCCAGCGCGCCGAGTGCCAGAACCGCCCGGCTCGCGTGCGCGACCACGTCGCGCTCGCTGTCGGACGCCGCCTTGAGCGCATCCGACGGACCCTGCGGCTCGCGCACGGGGGCAGGTCGCATCGGCCAGTCGCCGAGCTTGTGGGCGGCCTCGTTGAAGGTCCGTCGCACGCCGGTGTCCGGCGGCGGCGCGGACGGTCCCGTGGGCCCGTTCGAGCGTGCCGCCTTGGGTGCCGGCGTCGCCTCGGCTGGTGCGCGGCTCGATCTGTCCACGGGCCGGCTGGGCGTTGTCGGGTCGCTCTGCGAGTCCCGGCTCACGTCGCCGCGACCCGAACCCGATCGTCCTCGATCAGTCCCATCGTCGGTCGGGCTCCAGAGCCGCGGCGGCCGCGCGGAGGTGGCTCGCGAGCACGCCCGGCTCGGCCGGCTGATACAGCGGACTCGTGCCGTCGGTCAGCAGCCCCAGCAGGATCGCGACGCCGCGCGCGCTGACCGGCTCTGCAGTCCGAAGGCGCCCATGCAGCGCCGCCACGACGGGGCCCGCCGCGAGCAGTTCCCGAGCATCCGGCCGGACGGCGGCGGTGAAGCCGGGCGTCCTGTCCTTGGCACCGCGCAGCGCCCCGGACAGGCCGCCGGCCACCCGCCGGCGGCTGCGTGGGCGCGTGATTCGGTGCGCCCGGATCGCGAGTGCATCGCTGGTCGACGGGTCCGCACCGATCGCGAGCTGGCGGTCGAGCTCAGCCGCATGCCACCACGCCGAGAGCCCGTGCCTGACCCGGTGCCGGGCACGGACCCGGGGCTCGCGAGCGGCCGCCGGCGAGGTAACCCGCTCGACACCTGGAACGAACGCCGTCATCGGTGCAGCCGTCGGTCGGACTGATGATTGTCGATGCCATACATCTGCACCAAACATGGTGGTGCAGGCCGCGACAAGGCGACACTAAGAATCGGCCCGCGCCCGTAGAAATTCCGTAAAGATCGCGGCGTCGGGTGCGGGGTCGCGATCTGGGCGCAGTTCGATTAGGGTCGGCGGCGATGCTGAGGGTGCGAGTTGCGGTCAGCGCCGAGCGAGTCGATCGACTCGCCGACGCCCTGCGCCGCCTGGGCGGGGTGCAGCGACTCGTTCGCCTGCCCGTTGAGAACGACTCGGGCGACTACGTGCTGATGGCCGACGTGACGGCGATCGGTGCCGACCGGGCGATGGCTGCGGTGAGGGAGCTCGACGGGGGCGTCGAGGACTTCGTGCTCGTCCACGAGGACGTGGTCGCGACGCCGCAGGTGCACGCCACGAGCGCCACGCAGAGCGACGATTTCGCGTGGGTTGAGATCCTCGGCGAGGCGCGCGCGAACTCGAGGCCGTTCGGCCGCTACGTCGCGCTGATCAGCGCGGCGGCGATTATCGCCGCGCTCGGCGTGCTGACCGCTGACGGGGTTCTGATCGTTGGGGCGATGGCGGTCAGTCCGGATCTCTTGCCGATCTGCGCGGCGTGTGTCGGCATCGTCCACGGCCGCCCGCTGCTGGCGGGCCGGGCGCTGATGACGCTGCTCCTGGGGCTGTTCCTGGTGTGCGTGATAGCGGCGGCGCTGACCGGGGCGCTCCGTCTTACCGACGTGATCTCAGACATCGACCTCAGCCAGAGCAGCGTCAGCGGACTCGCGCACCTCGACTATGCGACCGGGCTCGTGGCCCTGGCCGCCGGCGTAGCCGCGATCATCTCGTTCGAGTCGCGCGCGAGCGCCGCGGTGGGCGTCGCGATCTCGGTCACGACGATCCCCGCCTCGGCGTATCTCGGGGTCGCGGTCGGGCTCGGCGAGGTTTCAAAGGCCTGGGGTGCGCTGCTGGTGCTGGCGGTCAATGTCGTACTGCTGATGCTGTCGGGCACGCTCGCGCTCAAGATCCAGTCGGTCCTCGCGGCCCAGCGGCAGGCGCGCGCCGAGAGCCGATGACGCCACCGGCCGACCATGCGATTCGGGCGAGAAGCCCCGCTCGCCTTTCGACGACCCTTAGCCTTAGAGGATGAGCCAAACGACCGAACACGCATCACCTCCAGGCCATCATCACGCCGTCCTGCAAACAGGCGAGTCGACCGAGCGCGGTCGCGCCGCCCGCGGCTCGGCGCCGCGCTCGGCGCACGGCGATTGGGCGCCGGCGGCGGACCGGCCCGATCCGCTCGAGGTCCTTCACGCCCAGGCGGCGACCCGCCTGCAGGAGCTCGTCCCGATTCGGTACGGGCGGATGCTCGTGTCTCCGTTCACCTTCTACCGCGGCGCCGCCGCCGTGATGGCGGCCGACCTTGCGGCGACGCCCGTCTCGGGGATCGTCGTGCAGGCGTGCGGCGACGCGCACATCTCGAACTTCGGGGGGTTTGCGGCGCCCGATCGGCGGCTGATCTTCGGTCCGAACGACTTCGACGAGACGCTACCCGGGCCGTGGGAGTGGGACGTCAAGCGGATGGCCGCCAGCGCCGAGATCGCCGGTCGCGACGTTGGGCTGTCGGCCGGTGGGAGGCGGAGGATCGTGCTTGCCTGTGTACGCGAGTACCGCGACGCGATGCGTGCCTTCGCCGAGCTCAGCCACCTCGGCGTCTGGTATGAGCGGATCAACGCCAGCGAGCTGGTCGGTCGCTTCGGCGGGCGACTCGGTAAGCAGGGGAGGATCCTGTTCACCAAGCCGTTTGCGAAGGCGCGCCGGAAGACCAGCCTGCGGGCCGTCAGGAAGCTCACCGAAGAGGTCGACGGCGAACTGCGCTTTCGCAGCGTCCCACCGCTGCTCGTCCGCTTCAGCGACCTGCGCGACCCCGACGACCCACGCGACGAGTCCGACTACGTGCGTGATCTGCTCGACCGCTACGTCGAGAGCCTCGACGAGGACCGGCGCTATCTGTTCAGCACCTATCGCTTCGTCGACCTTGCTCGCAAGGTCGTCGGCGTCGGCAGCGTCGGCACCCGCGCGTGGGTACTGCTGTTCGTCGGACGCGAGGGCAAGGACGCGCTCGTGCTGCAGATGAAGGAGGCGAAGGCGTCGGTGCTCGAGCCCTACCTGGGCGCGAGCGAGTTCGAACACCATGGTGAGCGCGTGGTCCGCGGCCAGCGGATGGATCAGGCGGCCGCCGACGTGTTCCTGGGGTGGCAGCGGAGCCAGGGCCTCGACGGTGCCGAGCACGACTTCTACATCCGCCAGCTGTGGGACTGGAAGGCGTCGATGGAGCTCTCAGGGATGGGCTACTCGGGACTGCACGCCTACTGCCGAGCCTGCGGGTGGTCGCTGGCGCGCGCACACGCGCGTTCGGGCGACCGGCTCGCGATCGCCGCCTACCTGGGGACGGGGACCAAATTCGATCACGCGATCGCGCGCTTCTCGTCCAGCTACGCGGACCAGAACGAATACGATTTCCAGCGGCTGTCAGATGCAGTCGCCGCCGGCGAGATCTCCGCGCTTGCAGGGATCTAGCCCGACATCGGTGTGTCCGCCGCGAGGGCCGCCTGGCACGATCATCGTCCGACGCGACCCCCAGACCTAAGCGCGGAGCCGGTTCAGCAGCCGCTTCGCAGCGCGCTCGCCGGTTGCGACGGCGCCGTCGAGGAAGCCGATGTTGTCGATCGAGGTGTGCTCGCCGGCGAACAGGAAGCGGCCGTCCGTGGCCCCGGCGAGCTCGCCGTAGTTCGCCGCCTGGCCGACCCGGTAGTAGGAATAGGCGCCGTGCACCCACGGGTCGCGCGCCCAGTGATCCTCGTAGGCTCGGCCCGTGTAGGCCGCGGTCGTGCCGGGGAACAGGTGCTCGAGCTGGCCGAGCGCCCAGTGGACGTCTCTGTCCGGAGCCCGGCCGTGAGCCCTGCCGGTGAGCCCGGTGCGGCCGACCCGGCCGCCGGGGAACGCGAGGTACAGCGCAGGCCGGGCATTCGGACCGAGCTGCACGGTGTCGTCCCATCCGCACGCCAGCCGCTGCCACTCGCCGTAGGTCGCGCCGCTGTACCCGAGCGAGGGCCATGTCTTGTCGCTGAGCTCGAGGTGGATCTTGGCGTTGGTGCCCATGCCCATCGTCCTGATCACCCGCCGCTTCGTCGCCGACAGCCCCGAATGCTCGAGCTCGACGTGGCGCAGGGTGCTGAACGGCAGCGCCAGGACGACCAGATCGGCCGTGACATCGACCGTGCGCCCGCCGACATCGAACACCAGCCGGACGCTGCGGTCTGACTGCTCGCGGATCGCGACCAGCTTGTGGCCGTGCCGGACGGTGCCGGTCGGGAGCTCGGAGATCATCCCCGACACGAGCTGATCGTTACCACCGATGATCTGGTAGCGCTCGTCGTCGCCGGGCAGCGGCTCCAGCGAGGAGCGGCGGTTGCCGGTCAGCAGCACGATCAGATCGAGTGCCGACTGATCGTCGGGGTCACCGCCGTTCTCGGTCACGGTGTTGGCCATCATCAACTTGCCAAAGCGGCTGGCGGAGCCGACCTCGGTGCCGTCAAGCCACTCGGACACCGACATCCGGTCGAGCCGTGCGGTGCCGGCGGCGGTGCGCATCTCCCTGGCGGCTGCCTGGAACACGCGGTAACCGACGTCGTGCCAGTCGGCGTTGGCCTCGGCGTAGGTATACACCCGGTCGCCGATCAGGAAGACCTCGTGCCCGTGCGGCAGATCGCCGCCGTTGACGACCTCCTGACGCAGGCCGAGCCTGCGCGCGAGGAGGCGGATCGGCGTCTGGTCGCTGTTCAGGAAGGAGCCACCGTGCTCGGTGATCAACCCGCCGCCGAAGAAGCCGCGGAGCGTCCAGCAGCGGCCACCGGCGCGATCGGGGTTGGCCTCGTACAAGGTCGTGCGGATCGGCGCTCGTGAGCCGACTGTCCACAACAGATGCCCGCACCGAAGTCCTGCGAGGCCGGCGCCGACGATCGCGATTCGCGGCTTTGACGAGGACCGTGAGGCCTGCCGGGCGAGCGCGAGCGCCGCGCTCTCGCCGAGCGTCACCCCGGCGGCGACTGCACCCGCGGCGCCGATCAGCTCGCGGCGCGTCGGGCCGCTCGCGTCGCGACCGCCTTGCGGCGACCGCGCTCGATCGGAACCGAGCTCCTCGATCGGCGCTCCCGTCCTTGCGGAGTGCTCATTCAGCGCGTACTGACGCCGCGCCCAGATCATCCCGGGTGAGCGTGGCTTCCGGCCGCGCCCAGCCCCATCTGCTCGCATCGGAACAGCCTATCGCCTCGACCACGGCCGTCGGCACCGATCGCAGCCGCCGGTGGGCTGCAGCGGCTGCGGGGTCTACGAGGTTTGGATCGCGACGCTCAGGGCGTCGCCTGGAGCCGCGGCACCCCCAGCGACTGAGCCGGTGGCCGATCAGCGACGCGGGCTGTCGGCTGACCACGGCGCTGCGGGCGCCAGACGCGAACGTACTGCGCCGCAAGGTAGGAGCCGACGACGACGGTGACCGCGAGCAGCTGAGCGACGATCGTCTCCACGTTGGCGAACAGCGAGAACCACTGACCGGCCCAGCCGGGTAGCTGGACTCCGATCGGCGTCGTCCCGATCCAGCCCGCGAGCTGCATCTCGTTGACCTCCTCGCCGACCATCACAAACAGAACGACGACCAGCAGCGCGCCAGTGATCACGAGCAGGCGCTTGTAGGGCAGTCGCTGATGCAGGGCGAACGTCAGCACGCCGACGGCGGCCGTGAACAGGCTGCCGAGCAGGACGCCCTCGAGCACGACGCCGGCGCCGAAGGTCACGCGCAGGTTCTGCAGGAAGATCACGACCTCGAACCCCTCTCGGTAGACCGAGGTGAAGCCGAGCAGTGCCAGCCCGAGCAGTGCCCGGCGCATCGCCTCCTCGTCGCCGGATGCCGCCAGCAATCCGCGGCGGCGACGGTGGTGGTGCGAGATCCATCCGGTCCAGTACACGCGGTGAAAGAACCAGTTCATGACGACGAGCAGGACGAGGATCGCGGGCAGTCCGGTGGCCGCCTGGAGGTCGAGCCCGTGACCGCCGAACTGGCCGATCAGCCAGACGGCGCCGAACCAGGTCGCGATCGTCGCCGCCAGGGCGGCAAGGCCGCCGGCCGCCACCGGGCGTCGGTAGACCTTGTTGGCGCCGAGGAAGCTCGCGGTCACCGCGGCCAGCACGAGGATCGTCTCGAGCCCCTCGCGGAATACGAGGATCGCGCTGTCGATGACGGCGCTCGTGCGGCTCATATGGACGCCGGGAGCGGTGGGATCGGGCGTCCCGCCGCTCGAATGCCAGCCGATGATCACGGCGGCGACGCAGACCCCGAGCACCACTCCCACCCATACATAGAAGCTGCGGCGGGAGGTCAGCTCGCGTTGCTTCTTGGACGGGATGGCGGCCGCTGGCATCGTGCAATCTCCTCGCGGTGCCGGCGTGCTGGAGCCGGCCGTCGCGTAACCTAGCAGACATTAGGGCTCCCTAATTAGGCTCTCCTAAGGAAGCTGCCTGGCGGAAGTCCTGTAGTTCGAGCGCGAACGCTCGGAGTCCTTCCGGCGGCGGGCGCTCAGAACAGATACCGCGCGGCGCTCAGAGCCCGCGCGGGTGGCGCTCAGACCAGACGTTCCCGTCGCCGAGCTGCGAGGAGATGATTGACGCGGGCTGCCAGCGCGGGCCGGTTCCGCCCGGCGTGACCGATGCGTAGTGGGCGGTGTCGAACACGAGCCCGGCGACTTCCATGAAGGCGTGGCCCGAGGAGCCCCAGACGGTGATCCAGCGACCGGCGCCGCGGAGGCCGTAGCTCTCGAAGTCGCCCGAGACATCGGGCGAGTTGCTCAGCAGGTGGGCCTTGTAGAGCACGTAGGAAACCGAGCCCGAGCAGTCATAGCCGGGCCACAGCCTTGCCATCGACGCGTAGTGGACGGCGATGTAGGGCTTGGTGTGGATCTTGTCCCCGGCCCAGATCGCCTTCTGGACCGCGCGCGGCGCGAGCGACGGCGCGTACGCGACGCCGTGGATGATCTTGGCCTTCCTGCCGTTGACGATCGGATGGGAGGCGGTGCTGACCTCAGCGGGCCCGCTGCCGAGACCGGCGCCGCCCGACGAGTTCGACGGCTTGGACTTGGCCAAGGCGCCGGAGGCGAGGCTCGCCAATGCGAGCACGCCAATCAGGGGGAGTAGTAGCTTCGCTAACCGCAAGTCGTCTCTTTCGCAGGCCTGCGGGGTTAGCTGTCGGGCTGGCGCTGAAAGAGCCTGCGCCTCCGGCGGATTCACCGCCAGATTCGCCCCAAAGGGAAACTGGGTCCCCCGCTCCGCCGTTTTCTTGGGTCAGCGGATTAGGCGAGGGCAAAGATACATACTTCGGCGGCGGCATGCAATCTCCTGCAGTCGACCATGCACCGGCAGGGTTGTGATCAGGTGCAGACACCGCATGCCCGGCGCGCCGACCCAGTGCTTTAATCCCTTCACGTGATTGGGGAAGCCTGGGGTGCTCAGCGTGCCGCTTCGGGATCGCGGCTGTTGCTCGGCCACCTCGGTCGCTCCCCCTACCTCGACGCGTGGCGCCGGGTCGGACCTCGATATCTGCGCGACCTGGTGCTGCTGGTCGCGTCCTACTACGCGGCCGCGCACGTCGGCTACGCGCTTGACTTCGCCGGTCCCGTGGCGGCTGTCGTGTGGCTGCCGGTCGGCGTCGGCATCGCCTTCCTGTATCTCCGCGGCCTCGGGCTCTGGCCCGGGATCGTGCTCGGCGACCTGCTCGTCAACAACTACTCGACGTTGCCGGTCGGCTCAGCGCTAGGGCAGAGCGCCGGCAACGTGCTCGAGGTCGTCGTCGCGACGTTGCTGATCCGAAGGCTCTGTCCTCGAGACGAGCCGTTGGCAACGCTGCGGGGCGTCGGCGGCGTGGCCGCTGCGATCGCGACGGGCACATTCGTGAGCGCAGTGATCGGGTCGGCCTCGTCGTGGCTCGGCCATGCGATCACGCTTGGCTCGCTGCCGTACGTATGGCGGACCTGGTGGCTCGGCGACCTGTGCGGAGCGCTGATCGTGCTGCCGCTGGCGCTGAGCTGGTCACGCCCGCTGCGCCACCCATGGCCGCCGGGCCGCGTGCTCGAGGCGTTGCTGACGCTGGCCGCCGTCGTCGGCCTCAGCGTCCTCATGCTCAACGGCAACGAGATCACGCGATCGCTCGCGTTCCCCGGCCTGATCTGGGCGGCGCTGCGGTTCGGTCCGCGAGGCGCCACGGTCGCGATCACGGTCGTCTGCGGGTTTGCGATCTGGGGCACGACGCACGTGCTCGGGCCGTTCGGGGTCGGCTCGATCGACAACCGGCTGCTCGAGGCGCAGGTGTTCATTGCGACGGTCTCGCTGTCGACGCTGTCGGTCGCGGCGCTGGTCCGCGAGCGCGAGCACCTCGCTCGGCGGCTGCACGCATCGCGGACGCGGCTGGTCACCTCATCCGACGAGGTGCGGCGACGGCTCGAGCGCGACCTGCACGACGGTGCGCAGCAGCGGCTGGTCGCGCTCGCCGCGCAGCTCGAGGCGGCGGCGACGCGACCCGAGCAGACCCCGGCCGAGAACCGCTCGGCGCTCGCCGCGGCCGAGGCCCAGGTGCTGCTCGCGATCGACGACCTGCGCGAGTTCTCCCACGGCGTCCATCCATCGGTGCTGAGGAGGTTCGGGCTGGCGAAAGCGGTCGCCGACGTGGCCGCGCGCTCGACGATCCCGATCAAGGTCAGCGGCATCCCGCGGCTGAGACTCGACCAGACCACCGAGGCGACGGCCTACTACGTCGTCGTCGAGGCGATCACGAACGCACAAAAGTACGCCCACGCCTCGTTGGTCAAGGTCCGCGCGCACCTGAAAGGCGACGTGCTCGTGCTCGAGGTGAGCGACGACGGGATCGGTGGCGGGTTCGAGCGCGACGGCTCGGGGCTCCAGGGTCTCCGCGACAGGGTCGAGGCGACCGGCGGGGTCTTCCGGGTCGACAGCGAAGCGGGTGCCGGCACGCGCGTCCGGGCGGAGCTCCCGGTCGCCGCGCTCGCATAGCGCGGGGTCCCTGAACCGAATCTGAGACGCCCCGCGCGGTGCGGGTGCGGGCGCGGGGGGGCGTCGCAATACGAATCGGATGAGGAGGCGGGTGATGGATACTGCGAGGTGTGACTGGTCGATTGCGCGTCCGTACTGTGACGGCGAATGGGTTGCGGTTCGGTGCTCTAGAGATGGGCACCGGTCCGCTCGCGTTGTGCCTGCACGGCTTCCCGGACTCGGCTCGGACGTGGCGCCATTTGTTGCCGGCGTTGGCTGACGAAGGTTTTCACGCGGTCGCGCCGTTCATGCGCGGGTATGCGCCGACCGCGATACCGGCAGATGCTTGCTTCGGGCTCGGAGCGCTGATCGCCGACTCGATCGCGCTGCACGACGCGCTCGGCGGCGACGATCAGGCCGTCCTGATCGGCCACGACTGGGGCGCTGAGGCGGCGTATGGCGCCGCAGCGTTCGCTCCTTCCCGCTGGCGATCCGTGGTGACCCTCGCGATTCCACCGGCCGCGCTCAACGCCAAGATCTTCGCCGACTACGACCAGCTAAAGCGCTTCTTCTACCTGTTCCTGCTCAAGACAACGATTGCGCAGTCAGTGGTTGCGGCTGATGAGATGGCGTTCCTTGACCGGCTATGGGAGGACTGGTCGCCCGGTTACGACGCAAGCGACGACCTGCGCTATGTCAAGCAGTGTCTTCGTGACGAGCGTAACCTCGCCGCCGCAATCGGCTACTACCGAGCCGAAGAACCTGGGCTCCATGACTTCCGCTCGGATGGCAAGTACGCCGCTGAAGAGGCTGCAATGGCAAGTGCCCCGCCGCAGCCGACCCTCTACTTACACGGGGATCGCGATGGCTGCATCGATGTCGCGATTGCTGCGGATGCCGAGCGCCACCTGTCGGCCGGGTCGCGGATGACGGTCGTCCAGGGTGCTGGTCACTTCCTTCAGCTCGAGCGGCCGGCGGCGGTGAACGATGAAATTCTCGCGTGGATCAGCGCGTGACCGCAGCACAAGGTGGCCCCGCGGGAGCTTGATCTGGACCTAACCGAGCAGTAGGGTCGGCTCGGCAGGTCGTTTGACCTAGGGCGTCGCGGGGCGCTGAATAGAAAGGGGCCCACGTGCCTACTCTGCTCGTTTACCACGAGGTTGACGACGTCGACCACTGGCTTGCCTCACCCAAGCGTGAGGAGTTCTTCGGCCCGATGGGCATCACGGCGCGCACATTTCGAGACATGCAGGACTCAAACCGCGTCGGTCTCGTAGTCGAGCTACCCGACATTTCCGTTTGGGAGCAGGCCATGCAGACCCCCGAGGCCGCCGAGGCGATGAAGCACGACGGTGTGCGGCCCGACACGATCGTAGCCATGCTGCAGGCGTGATAGGCATGCTGCAGGACTAGCAGGACCGCAGGAGGATTCAGCGGCCCCGAGCGGGGCCGAACAGTCGTAATTCGACCCAGGAGGGCAACATGGCGCATGGAGTTGTGCACCGTTTCGCAGGTGGTACCGAGGACCAGTACCGGGCGTCCGTCGCAGCTGTACATCCGAGCGACGGCAGCCTGCCGGATGGGCAGGTGCTTCACATCGCCGGTGCGACGGATGACGGCTGGATCATCGTCGCCATTCACGAGTCCCAGCAAAGCTGGGAGCAGTTCCGCGACGGCACCCTGATGCCGCGCATGCAAGCAGGCATCGAAGGCGGCTTCCAGAGCCCGCCAGAGGAGACTGAGTTCGAGGTCCGCAACCAGGTCTCAGGCTGACAGCTCGGCGGCCGCCCGGGCCCCACGCGGTCGCCGACTCAAAGCCGTCTGCGTGGGGTTGACGGCCGGCGTGGGATCGGGCTCCGTGACGGTGAGGCGGGGGGTGCCCGCTCGGTAGTGCTGAAGGCGGCATCCTTCATACGATGAGCAGCACACCGGGCAAGCACCGAGTGGTCGTCATCGGCGGCGGCTTCGGCGGGATCCGCGTGGTCAAGGGGTTGCGCCGCGAGGCGGTCGAGGTGACGCTGATCGATCGCCGCAACTTCCACCTGTTCCAGCCGCTGACCTATCAGATCGCGACCGGAGCGCTGTCCCCGGCGGAAGTCGCCTACCCGCTGCGGGCGCTGTTCAAGTCCGCCCCGAACGTCCGGGTGCTACTCGCGGAGGTCGACGGATTCGACCTCGACCGCCGCGAGGTCAAGCTCAGCGACGTTCCCGGCGTCGCCGCTCCCGACTCGGTCCCGTACGACACGCTGATCGTCGCCGCCGGTTCGAGCTACTCGTATTTCGGACACGACGACTGGCGTGAGTTCGCCGCCGAAGTGAAGACGCTCGAGAGCGCCGTCACGGTGCGCTCCCGGATCCTGCGAGCGTTCGAGCGCGCCGAGATGGCGGCCGATCCGGCCCTCCTCGAGGCCGAGATGACGTTCGTCGTCGTCGGCGGCGGCCCGACCGGGGTCGAGATGGCCGGCCAGATCGGCGAGCTTGCGCGGGACACGCTGCGGCGGGACTTCCGCGCGATCGACCCGGCGCGATCCAAGGTGTTGCTGATCGATACCGGCGACCGGCTGCTGGCCACGTTCCCGCCCTCCCTGTCGAGTCGCGCGGCGGGTGCGCTCGAGCGGCTCGGGGTGACGGTGATGCTGGGTCAGACGGTCGTCGGCGTCGACGGGCAGGGGGTGGAGGTGAGCCGCGAGGGCGGCGAGCCGCACCGGATCGAGTCTCGTACGGTGATCTGGGCCGCCGGCGTGAGGGCTTCGAGCCTCGCCGGGCGGCTGGCCGAGCTCGCCGGCGCCGAGCGCGACGGAGCCGGCCGCGTGACGGTCGAGCGTGATCTCACGCTGGGCGGCCATCCCGAGGTGATCGTGCTGGGCGACATGGTGCGCATCCGTAGCGCCGGCGGCGGCACGAGGCTGCTGCCCGGAGTCGCCCCGGTCGCGATCCAGCAGGGCAACTATGCGGCGCGGCTCATCAAGGACCGGCTTCGAGACCGCTCGACCCCGGCGTTTCACTACCGGGACAAGGGCAATCTCGCGACGATCGGGCGCGGCTCCGCGGTCGCCGACCTCCGGATCCTCAGGCTCAGCGGTCATCCGGCCTGGCTCGTCTGGTTGTTCGTTCATCTGTGGTACCTGATCGGCTACGAGAACCGCCTGCTGGTGTTCATCCAATGGGCGATCAGCTTCATCTCACATGGGCGCGGGGCTCGGCTGATCGACGACCCGGTCGCGCGCGCGGGTGCGGTCGCCGGCATGTATCCGGATCCGTCGACGAGGCGGTCCTGAGCTCTTCGCCGGCGGAGCGAGGCGGGCTCGATCGGGGACGTCAGCAACACCACGGCTGGCATGCCGGCACGGTTTCTCGGTCCCGGGTCGGGTGTAAGCATGACTAGATGGGAAGGCCCGTTTCCGTCGTGGTCGTGGACGACCACGCCCGCTTCCGCGCGGCGCGGAGGGCGATGCTGATCCGAAGTGCCGAGTTCGATCCGGTCGGCGAGGCGTCGAGCGGCCCCGAGGCGATCACTGTGTGCGAGTCGCTGCACCCGGACCTTGTGCTGATGGATGTGAACCTGCCGGGGATGAACGGCATCGATGCGTCCGGGCAAATCCTCGCGACCCAGCCAGATGTGACCGTGATCCTGTGCTCGACGCACAGAGCGGTGGACTTGCTCACGGCCGCCGAGTCCAGTGGAGCCCGCGCCTATATCCACAAGGAGCGCCTCGGGGTGGCGACGCTCCGCGCCGCGTGGGAAGCACGACGCTCGGTCTCGTTCACCGTGGTTTGAGCGGGGTGGTACGGCTAGCCGTACCGACGATGATTCCGGCTGCCCGGCTGTTCACGGCGAGGACCCGCGTTCATCCTGCATTCGGTGAGCCATTCGCAAACAGCTGGATCGACACCGGCCGCCGCCCGCGCGGCTGACCTGACCAAGGCCTACGGCAGCGGTGACGCGGTCGTGACCGCGCTCGACGGCGTCAGCGTCGAGTTCGAACGTGCACGCTTCACCGCCGTGATGGGGCCGTCGGGGTCGGGCAAGTCGACGCTGATGCACTGCATGGCCGGGCTCGACGCACCGACGAGCGGGCGCACGTTCGTCGGCGAGCAGGAGATTGGGGGCCTCGACGATGCCGGTCTGACGCCGTTGCGGCGCGATCGGATCGGGTTCGTGTTCCAATCGTTCAACCTCGTGCCGACCCTGACCGCCGGCGAGAACATCACGCTGCCGGCCGACCTGGCGGGGTCCGAGATCGACGATGCCTGGTTCGAGCACCTGGTCGGCCGGCTCGGCATCGCCGATCGGCTCTCGCACCGGCCACGCGAGCTGTCGGGCGGCCAGCAACAGCGCACCGCCTGCGCCCGCGCCCTGATCGGCCGGCCGGAGCTGATCTTCGCAGACGAGCCGACGGGCAACCTCGACTCGACCGCCTCGGCCGAGGTCCTGGCGTTCCTACGCGGCGCCGTCACCGACCACGGACAGTCGATCGTGATGGTCACGCACGATCCGCTCGCCGCCACCTACGCCGACCGCGTCGTGTTCCTCGCGGACGGCCGGGTGGTCGGCGAGCTCGCCGCGCCGACCGCCGACACAGTGCTCGGTCAGATCAAGGCGCTGGGAGGCTGAATGCGAAAGGTCACGCTCAGGGGGCTGCTCGAGCGCAAGCTGCGACTCGCGCTGACCGCGCTCGCGATCGTGCTCGGAGTCACGTTTGTGACCGGAACGCTGGTGCTCGGCGACACACTCAACCGGACCTTCGACAAGCTCGTCGGCACCGCTTACGAGCACGTCAGCTTCCAGATCCGTGGCAGGGCCGCCTTCGGTAACTCGGCCGCGGCCGTCAACAGCACCGCCGATCGCAGGCCTGTCCCAGAATCGGTTGCGACCACCGTCCGTCGCATCCCCGGCGTCGCCTACGTGTATGGGGCGGTGACGGGGTCGGCGCAGTTCGTCGCCCGCGACGGCAGCGCGATCGGCAACGGCGGCGGCTCGACGCTGGGATTCTCGTTCGACCCCAATCCTCAACTGTCGTCCTACAGGCTGATCGCCGGCACTCGGCCGACCGCGCCCGGCGACGTCGTGATGGACAAGGCGACCGCGACCAAGAATCACTTCGCGCCCGGGGACTCGGTGCGGGTGCTGCTGCCGAGCCGGCCCCAGACGTTCCGGATTACTGGCCTCGTGACCTTCGGCAGCGATGACAACCTGGTCGGCATCACGCTCGCGGGGTTCGAGCAGTCGACCGCCCAGGAGTTGTTCAGCTCGCGCGGTCGCTACGACACGATCCAAGTGCTGGCCGCGCGCGGCGCCAACCAGATCGAGCTCGAGCGGGCGATCGCGAGAGCGCTGCCGGCGGGCGTCGAGGTGGTCAGCGGCCAGACGGTCGTCAGCGAGCTGTCGACCGCGATCGGCGACGCGCTCGCGTTCATCTCGACGGCGCTGCTGATCTTTGCGTTCATCTCGCTGTTCGTCGGCGGCTTCACGATCTTCAACACGTTCTCGATCACCGTCTCCCAGCGGACGCGCGAGCTGGCGCTGCTACGGGTCCTCGGAGCGAGCCGCGGGCAGCTGCTGCGCTCCGTGCTCTGGGAGGCCGCGATCACCGGGCTGGCTGCGTCGGTGATCGGACTCGGGTTCGGCGTCCTGGCGGCGGTCGGACTGAGAGCGCTGCTACAAGCGTTCGGGGTGCAGCTGCCATCGGCGCCGCTCGTGTTCGAGGCCCGCACGGTGCTGGTGGCCGTAGGCGTCGGCATCGGCGTGACGGTTGCCTCCGCGATCCTGCCGGCGCGGCGGGCGCTGCGGGTCGCGCCGGTCGCGGCGCTTGTCGACCACGGTGATGAGGGTCCGCGGCCGCTGCGGCGGCGGCTTCTGGGCGGGTGCTGCGTCGCCGTCGTCGCCGTACCGTTGCTGGTCGCGGGGATCGGCGGCGCATCTGTTGGGATCGTCGGGCTGGGCGCGGTGGCCGTATTCGCCGCAGCCGCGATGCTGGTCCCGATCCTCGCGCGCCCGGTCGCGAGCGTGCTCGGCCGCCCGCTCGGCGCGCTCGGGGTTCCGGGGCGACTGGGGCGCGAGAACTCGATGCGCAACCCACGACGGACCGCTCAGACTGCCGCCGCGCTGATGATCGGGCTGGCGGTCGTGTCGGCGATCGCGGTGCTCGGCAACTCGCTCGCGACGTCGGCCAGCAACAGCGTCGACAGCGCCGTGCGCGCGGGCTACATCATCGGCGGGTCCGGCGGGCTCAGCAGATCGGTGACGCCAACCGTCAGGCGGCTGCCGAGGGTCGCAGCTACGACAACCGTCTACAAGGGCCAGTTCGAGTTCCGCGGGTCGCTGTCGAGCCTCGGCGCCGTGTCCGTCAACCGCCTGTCGCAGACCGTCAACCTGCACCTGACCGCCGGCAGCGCTGGGCCGGCGCTGTCCGACGGTCAGCTGTTGATCGACACGACCACTGCCGCTGCCGACCATCTCCGCGTCGGCTCTGTCGCTGCCGTCAGGTTCGCGCAGACCGGCGCCGCGACGATGCGGATCGGCGGGATCTTCGAGCCCAACCCGCTGGTCGGCAGCTTCATCGCCGGCGACGCATTCTTCGTCTCACACTTCGACAGCCCACTCCCGGCAGCCGTCCTGGTCGCGACGGTACCCGGCACGCGCGGCTTCGAAGCGACACTCAACCGAACGCTGGCCGCATACCCGAACCTGTCGATCCAAAGCCGCTCGGAGTTCGAGCATTCCCAGCAGGCGAGCGTCAATCAGTTGCTCGGGCTGATCTACGTGCTGCTTGCCCTGGCGGTCGTGATCGCCCTGATCGGAATCGTCAACACGCTGATGCTGTCGGTCTTCGAACGCACCCGCGAGCTCGGGCTGCTGCGAGCGGTCGGGATGAGACGGCGGCAGGTCAGGGCGATGATCCGCTCCGAGGCGGTGATCATCGCCGTGTTCGGTGCGCTTGTCGGGATCGCGATCGGGACCGGACTTGGGATCGCGCTGGCGGCGGCGCTGCGCAATCACGGCGTCACCACGATCGCCGTCCCGATTCCGAGCCTCGTCGCCTTCCTCGTGCTGTCGGCGTTGCTCGGCCTGGCCGCTGCAACCTGGCCCGCTCGCCGCGCCGCCAACCTCGACGTCCTCGCCGCGATCGCGACCGAATGACCTGCAGCGCGCCTCCCGCTTCACGACAGCCGCTTGGCCCGGTGAGCGATTGACGCCACAATCCATTGTCGTGAAGGCGAAGCTGACGGTCGTGGCCGGCGCCGGGCTGATCGCCGGCGTCGGCGCGGCGTGGCTCGCGGCACACGCGCAGCCGACCGGCCCGACCGCGCCCGACGCGGCGCTCACGCTGGTGGTGGGGTTCTCGCTGCTCGCATGCGGCCTGGCCTCGTGGCACAGCCGCCCCGAGAATCGGATCGGGCTGATCATGGTGCTGACCGGCTTTGCCTGGTTCGCGGCGCAGCTCGAGGAGTCGACGGTGCCGTGGATGTACATGATCGGCACGGCCGTCCAGTCGGTCTGGGGCGTCGGTTTGATCTATCTACTGCTGTCGTTCCCGTCGGGACGGTTGGAGGGCAGGATCGATCGCTGGCTGGTCGGCTCGGGGCTCGTGTTGACGCTCGGGATGGAGCTGTGGGCGATGGTCTACGGCAGCAAAGCGGGGCTGCGGTGCAGCGGCTGCCCGGCGAACCTGATGCAGGTCGTCGTCGACAACCACAAGGCGCAGAACATCCTCGGTCTCCAGCGCCTGCTGGGGATCGTGCTGGTGCTGACGGTGATCACCGTCCTCCTGCGGCGCTGGATGCGGGCGAGCTCGGTCCAGCGGCGCGCGGTCGCGCCTGTGCTGGTCGCGGGGTGTGCGACGCTCGCTGCTCTTGTCTGGACGGTGTCGTTCGATCTGATCGGCGACCCGCTGAACGCTCTCCCCGCTCACGTCTGGTTCTACACGATGGCGACGGTGCCGATCGCCGTCCTGTTCGTGTTTCTACAGCGCCAGTTCGCTCGCGGGATGGTCGCGGGACTGGTGGTCGAGCTCGGCGAGCCGAGCGCGTCCGGCCAGCTGCGCGGAGCGCTCGCTCGCGCGCTCGGCGATCCCTCCCTCCAGCTCGCGTACTGGTTCCCCGCCGAGGGTCGCTACGTCGACGAGCGAGGGGGCGTCATCAGGCTGCCTGAGCCTGACAGCGGGCGGTGCTCGACGTTCGTCGAGCGTGACGGACAGCCGATCGCCGTCCTGCTCCACGATCCCGTGCTCGAGCACAATGCCGAGCTGGTCCGATCGGTCTGCGCGGCCGCGAGCCTAGCGCTCGAGAACGAGCGCCTCCAGGCCGAGCTTCGCGCCCGGCTGGCCGAGCTGCAGGCCTCGCGTGCGCGGCTGGTCGAGGCGACCGACGCCGAGCGGCGGCGGATCGAGCGCGATCTGCATGACGGCACCCAGCAGCGGCTCGTATCGATCGCGATGGCGCTCGGCCTGCTCGAGTCCAAGCTACCCGAGCGGGCTGGGGGCGCGCAGCCCCTCGTCCGCGAGACGCGCGAGTCGCTGGCGCTCGCGCTCCAGGAGCTGCGTGAGCTGACCCAGGGGATCAACCCGCCGCTGCTGACCGAGCGAGGCCTGACGGCGGCGCTCGAGGAGTTGTGCCGGCGTGCGGCGCTGCCGACGCGATTGCATGTGATGGTCGACCGCCGGCTGCCCGATCAGATCGAGAGCGCCGCATACTTCCTCGCCAGCGAGGCGCTGACCAACGCGGCCAAGCACTCGCATGGCCGCGAGGTCCGCGTTGCCGCACGCTGCGAGGGGTCGCTGCTCGTGCTCGAGATCGCCGACGACGGGATCGGCGGCGCCAATCCCGCCGGCGGCTCGGGGCTGCGCGGCCTCGCCGACCGGGTCGAGGCGCTCGGCGGCCGGCTCACCGTCTCGAGCCCGCCGGGACGCGGGACGACGTTGCGGGCGGAGATCCCGTGCGCGTAGCGCTGGCCGACGACGCCGTGCTGCTGCGCGAGGGACTGAGCCGCCTGCTCGAGGAGGCCGGCTTCGATGTCGTCGGGCTCGCGGCCGACGGCGATCAGCTGCTCGAGCTGGTAGGCCGCACGCAGCCCGACGTCGCGATCATCGACATCCGGATGCCACCGACGCATACCGACGAGGGTCTGCAGGCCGCGAAGGCGATCCGCGAGCGGTGGCCGGCGATCGGGCTGCTGGTCCTGTCCCAGCACGTCAACGCCCGGTACGCGCTCGAGCTGCTCTCGTCCGGCACGGACGGCGTCGGCTACCTGCTCAAGGAGCGGGTCTCTGATCTCGACGAGCTGATCGCGAGCGTCAACCGCGTCGGGCACGGCGGCTCGGTTCTTGACCCGGCAGTCGTCGGCGAGCTCGTCGGGCGCCGCCGCCAGGCCGACAACCCGCTCGAGCACCTGACCGACCGCGAGCGCGAGGTGCTCGCGCTGATGGCCGAGGGACGCTCGAACCGCGCGATCGCCGAGCGGCTGTTTGTGACCGAGCACACGGTCGAGAAGCACGTCAAGAGCATCTTCGGCGCGCTGCGCCTGCCGCTCTCATCCGACGACCACCGGCGCGTGCTGGCTGTGGTGGCGTATCTGAATCGGAGGTAGGGCGGGTCGCAGGGTTAGGATTCCAGCATGAGCGACGAGAGCATTGCCCAGCGAATCGAGGGGCTGGTCACCGAGGAGCACAAGCTCCGCACGCGCGAGCAGGCCGACAGCACGGACACGGAGCTGCTGGAGGTCGATCAGCAGCGGTTGCAAGCGCTCGAGGTCGAGCTCGATCGCTGCTGGGATCTGCTGCGCCAGCGCCGTGCCTTGCGCGACGCCGGCGGCGATCCAGACGACGCGATCGCCCGCGACGCGGGCACGGTCGAGCACTACCTGCAGTAGCGCAGGCCTCCCACCGGCGCCAGCCGCCGGCCGATCGGGCGCCCGAGCGCGAGCCGCCCGGGCGCCCGCCCGCGCCTCTACGTGAGCGCGCCCGCGGCGCGGAAGTCGAGCAACTGCTCGCGCGGCGGGGTTTGCGCCCGGTAACGCCGGCCACAGACGCGGCGGGGACTGCGCCTCGCAACGCCCTGCCAGACGGGCGGCGGGGGCCGCGCCGCCCCCGCCGCGCCCCGCCTGTCAGCCGACCTTCGTCCACGAACCAGCCGTGAGCACGTCCCTGCGAATCGTGCAGGTGTCCCTGATCTTCGTGAACGTGAGCGTGTCGCCGCGCAGCTTGAAGCTGTACTTGCCCACGGTCGTGCAGCTGCCGTGCCGCTTCGGTGAGAAGGTGATCCTCGAGCCCGAGATCGTGTACGTGCCCCCGCCGCTCGGATGTCCGTTCCAGGTCAGACGGACCCTGTCCGAGGTGGGGGAGCTGAGCGCGATCGTCCAGGTCCCGTCGAGCCGGCCGTGTTCCGTCTTCGAGCTGTTGCCTGTCAGCTTCGACCGGAACTTGCCGAGACCTCCACTCGCGAGCGCAACCGAGGATCCGACCATCGCCAGGGCGAGGACGGTGACAGCTATGAGTCGCTTCATCGAAGCTCCTTTCGGGAGAACAGGATCGTCGTCGGCCAAGGTATGCCGGTGGCGTTCCGGCGTCATCGGCTCAGCGGACGTTTGAGCGTCGTCTGAGCGGCGGAACTCGACGGCGCGCGGGTACTTCTTGCGAACGAGCCGGGATCCTCTTCGCAGAGGATGCCGCTGTCGCGATCCCGCGGTAGCGTTGTCCCATGTCGACAGCCCGGGGGTTGCTGGCAGTCGCCCGTGCGACCGATCGCACTCGCGTCGATCGGCTCGTCGCGGTCGCACTGCTGATCGAGATCGAGCTCCAGGTGTGGCTCGGAAGCTCGGTCCCCCGAGGCGCCTACGCGGCCCTTGCTGGTGCCGCGCTGGCGTCGGCGGTCGCGGTCCGGCGCCGGTGGCCGGTGGCGGCGGTCGCGGTTGTGCTCGTGTTCATGTCGGGGCGGATCCTCACCGGCGAGTCCGCCGAGTTCGCCAACGCGGCCGGGGCGCAGATCGCGGTGATCATGCTGTTCTACGGGCTCGGGGCGTTCGCCCCCGCTCGGCGATCGGCGGCGATGCTCGCGTTGGCGATCGTGGTCACGTCGGTCAACTCGCTGACCAAGCCGGGCGGAGGGCTTGGGAGTCTGGTGCCGATGGAGCTGTTCGCGGTTCTGGCGCCATACGCGCTCGGGCGCACGGTGAGGGTGCGGGCGCGGCGCGAGCGCGAGTCCCGTGCTGTCGCCGAGCAGGCCGACGCGACGCGAGAGGCGAGCGCACGCGCGGCGGCGTTCGGTGAGCGGGCGCGGATTGCGCGCGAGCTGCACGACGTGATCGCCCACAGCGTGTCGGTGATGGTGATCCAGGCGGGCGGCGCGCGGCTCGTGATGGGAACCGACCCGCAGCGCGCCGAGCAGTCGTTGCAAAGCGTCGAGCGCGCCGGCCGCGACGCGCTCGCGGAGATGCGCAGGCTGCTGGGAATCCTCGGCGAGGGCGATCCGCGCGCGCTTGCGCCCCAGCCGGGCCTGGCCGACATCGCGCCGCTGCTCGTTCGAGCTCGTACGGCGGGAATCGCCGCCGATCTGCGGGTCGACGGCCAGCCCGCGCCCGTGTCACCGGCGCTCGACTTGTGCGCGTACAGAATCGTCCAGGAGTCGCTGACCAACGCGATCAAGCACGCCGCGCCCGCAAACGCCTCGGTCAACGTCCGCTGGAGCCGGTCCGAACTCGAGCTGGAGATCTCAGACGACGGATGCGGTCACCTCACCGCCAACGGCGCCGGCAGCGGGCACGGAATCGCGGGCATGCGCGAGCGTGTCGCGCTGCACAGCGGAACCCTCGTCGCCGGCGTCCGCCCGGCGGGAGGGTTCATGGTGCTGGCCCGCCTTCCGCTCGCTGAGGAGGCGCAGTGTTGAGCGATGCCCGCAAGCTGCTGACCGGGATCGATCGCCAAGTGCTCGACGCGATCGTGGCGGCTGCTGCACTCGTCGCGATCGAGCTGACCTGCTGGCTGACGCCCGGGACCTTCACGCACGATCGCGTTATCACGGCGATCGCCGCAATTCCGTTCGTGGCCCCGATCGCGGTCCGGCGCCGGTGGCCCGCCGCGGCGCTGGTCGTGTCGGCCGCCGCCGTGACCGTGTCGATGCCGCTTGGAGGTCAGCTGCTGTCCAACGACAACGCGTACGTGATCCCAGTGCTCGTGCTCGCGTATTCCGCAGGCGCATGGGCCGGCGCACGGCGCGCCGCCGTGGCGCTGTGCGCGGCCCTGGCGCTGCTGTACGCCTGGGCGTTGCTACCGGGCCCCGACGGTTCGTCGACCGGAACCGGTCAGGCTGCTTGGGCGCTGTTCTACGTGACTGTGCTGCTGGTGCCGGTGTGGCTCGTCGGCTGGTTCGTCGGGCGGCACGGTGAGCGCACGCGCGCGTTTCACGAGCTCGCCGAGGACGCCGCCGCCGAGCGGGATCTGCGGGACGCGACCGCGGTCGCCGACGAACGAGCGCGGATCGGCGCCGAGCTCCATGACATCGTCGCCCATGCGATCAGCGCGATGGTCGTGCAGGCAGCGAGCGCGAGGCTGTTGCTGAACGCCGAGCCCGACCAGTCTCGCGCGGCGATCCTGAACGTCGAGCGGACCGGCCGTCAGGCGTTGAGCGATCTTCGGCGGCTGCTCGGGATGCTGCGAAAGGACGACGATCCGCGAGCGCTGAGCCCGCAGCCGGGCCTGGGTCAACTGCCGGCACTGATCGATGCCGCGCAACGTGCCGGGCTCGAATGCGAGCGGCGCACGCTCGGCCAGCCGATCGATCTGACGCCGGGGATCGACCTCGTCGCCTATCGCGTGATCGAGACCGCGCTTCAGGCCGCCGCCGAGCGCAACGCGGTCCGGAGCGTCGTCACGATCCACTACCAGCCGCGGAACCTCGAGCTCGTAGTCACCGGCGAAACCCCGATCCCGGAACTCGACCGCAGAGTCGCCGGCCTCGCACAGCGCATCGCTCTGTACCGCGGAAAGCTGCTCACCGAGCGTGACGCTCAGGGGTTCGCGCTGACCGCTCGCCTGCCACTCGACGCAGGTGCCCCGGTTTGAGCGTCAGCGTCGTGATCGCCGACGACCAGGTGCTCGTCCGCGCCGGGTTCCGGATGATCCTCGAGACTGACCCACAGATTCGCGTGATCGGCGAGGCCTCCGACGGCGCCGAGGCGGTCGATGCGAGCCGGCGCGCGCGACCCGACGTCGTCCTGATGGACATCCGGATGCCGGTCATGGACGGGCTCGAGGCGACTCGCCGGATCCTCGCGGGTCCGAGCGCCCCGCGGGTCCTGATGCTGACGACATTCGACCTCGACGAGTACGTGTTCGACGCGCTCGTCGCGGGTTCCAGTGGCTTCCTGCTGAAGGACGTCGCGCCCGAACAGCTTCTGAGCGCGATCCACACGATCGCCGACGGCGACTCCCTGCTGGCCCCGTCCGTCACCCGCCGCCTGATCGAGGCCTTCGTCCGCGACCACGCGCCGACACGGCAGCCGCCACCGGGTCTGCGCGAGCTCACGCCGCGCGAGCACGAGATCCTGATGCTCGTCGCGCGGGGCTTGTCCAACGCCGAGATCGCCGAGCAGCTCGTCGTGTCGCCGCTGACGATCAAGACGCACGTCGCCCGCGTGCTCGACAAGCTCGATCTTCGCGACCGAATCCAGGCGGTGGTGCTCGCCTACGAGACCGGGATCGTGAGACCGGGCAGCGAGCAGCGGGACCGGACCTGACGCCGGCGTGATGGTGACGAGTATCGACCGCCGATCGTCACCTGGTCGCTGCGGCCAGCTGCGCGGGATGTTGCTCCTGCGGGGCACGAGCCAGCGTCCGTCCAGCCTTCCAGACGCGGCGCATTCTGCGCCGGAAGGCCTTCGGCTTCTCGGCGTACACGCGCTGACCGATGCTGATGGCCTCGGCTTGCAGCTCGGAGCGCCGATGGTCTATCAGCCCGATGACCGCGTCGAGGTCGACCGCAACTGGGGTGCTGTCATGGTCCAGCTCCTGCCTGAGAAGCGCCAGGTCGTGGTCGTCGCCGAGTAGATCGGACAGCCTGTCGAGATCTTTGGCGTGGCCCCTTACGGCCGGGCCGCAGGTCGGAGCGAGCAGGCGCTCGTGGTACCAGAGGTCCTTCACTCGCTTGCGCCAGGCGTGTAGATCATCCGTTGCGCCGCTGACACGGGCACGGACAAAGGATCGGCGCCCACGCCGATAGGCGCGAAGGAGTCCGCTGTCGAGTGCCTTCCACCCTCCTTTGCGCAGCTGCCAATCGTCGACGCGGGCGTATGCATCCGCGAGCTCATCGAGCGCGCTCGGATCGACGACCGCGGACTTCCGAAACGCGCTGTCGAGCGCTCGGCGAGTTTCGAGATGCGCCTGGATCGTTTGAAAGGCGGTGGCTGGAAGCTGACCCGCGAACCGCTCTGAGAGCTGGCTGGTCGACTCGACCATCACGTCGGCGTCACGCGTGTCGGAGACGCGGCGCGCGGCTTCGCGCAGAGCCGCGTTCTCGCGCTCGCGCTGGTCGCGAGGCATCGCGCCTCGAGCGAGGCGCAACAGCGAGCGCTCCTTCTTGATCGCCTTGCGGGCGGTGTGGATCGCGTCGATGGGGTCGCGGCCGACCCGCTCGCTCAGCTCGTAAGACGCTTGATCGAGCTGCTCGCGGGCGCATCGCAGGATCGCGCCGTGCACCGACTCGTCCGCTCCGAACCTGTATGCCATCGTCACTCCTCTCGTTTCTTCACGAGAGGTTTGGCTACCCGCCCTGACGATGGCGGAACCAACGCGCGCGGTTACGCAGCCGGCGCGCCGACTTCTTCGATCAGCTGCGTCGGCTCCTCGGCCGAGCGCTGCGACTGGGCATTGATCCGCGCTCCGACCGCAGGCGCGATCGGACCACGCAGGAGCGGATCGTTGGTTCTTCCCGTCGGCGGGCGCCTTGGTCAGCGCGTCCCGCCGGGTTTAGCGGTCGATCTCGATCACCTGCTCGATCGCGCCGAGACGCTCGATCTCGATGCGAACGGTGTCACCGTGTGCCAGGAAGCGGGGCGGGTCGAATCCCATGCCGACGCCGCTGGGAGTCCCGGTGAGGATCAAATCGCCGGGACTGAGGGTGCATGTCTCGGAGATGAAGTCGACGACCTGCCTGCAACCGAACAGGAGATCCGAGGTGCTCGAGTCCTGGCGCAGCTCACCGTTGACCCACGTGCGCAGCTGGAGATTCTCCGGGTCCGGCACCTCGTCGGCGGTCGTCACCCATGGACCGAACGGGCAGAACGTATCGGCGCCCTTTGCTCGGGTCCATTGTGGCTCGCGGCGCTGGAGGTCGCGCGCGCTGACGTCATTAGCCACGCAGTAACCCGCGATCTCGTTGTTCGCCCCGACGACGATCGTGAGCTCACCTTCATAGTCGAGGCGCTGCACGACCTTCGGGCAGACAACCGTTCCGAACGGCGGCGCGACCGAATTGGCGACCTTGACGAACACGATCGGTGCATCAGGCCTCGCGTTCCCCGTCTCCTCGATGTGCTTCTCGTAGTTGAGACCGATCGCGTAGACCGTGCGAGGGTTGGGAATTGGCGCAAGCAGACGTACGTCAGACAGCGGCCACGACTCGTCCGAGGACTGGACGCTTGCTTTCCCGGTGAGGACATCGACGGCGCTCGGGGCGCCGTCGAGCGCCGTGACACGATCCCCGTCGACCGAACCCGTGCGTGGGGGACGACCGTCGCCGGGGTCGAATGTGGCCAGCTTCATTGCACGGGAGCCTGCCGATGCGATCCACGCCCGGCTATTAGTCGGGCATACAAAGCTCGGGTCGCAGCTATATCGGCGCTAGATGACGCTGTTTGGCGATCGGCTCGCAGCTTCCTCGCGGGCGATGTGAGGCGGATCTGTGTACAGAATCGAACGATCGATTGCACTGATCGACGTCTGCCCGGTCAGCGCCAGCGCGACGTCGATGTCCGCCATGGTTGCTTTCAGGAGATGCCGGATCCCGTGCTCGCCTCGGGCGGCCAACGCCCATGCCCAAGGGCGCCCGATGAACACGGCCTTGGCCCCGAGCGCGATCATCTTGATCACGTCGATGCCAGTCCGTACGCCGCCATCGACGAGGACTTCCAGATCGTGACCGACCGCGTCTGCGATTGCCGGTAGGACGCTGGCCGTCGAGGGGGCCGAGTCCAGTTGGCGCCCACCATGGTTGGAAACCACGACCCCATCGACGCCGATCGCCACCGCCCGGCGCGCGTCGTCCAAGTCCATGATGCCTTTGAGGACCAGAGGTCCGGGCCAGTGCTCCCGCACCCAGGCGACGTCCTCCCACGTAACTCCAGGATCGAATTGCTCGATCGTCCATTTGTTGGCCGCCGCACGGTTGAACGCGCCGGGCACACCGGCGTGGAGATTCCCGAATCGCAGCGGCCTGCCCGACAGAACGACGTCGCTCACCCAACGGGGATGTCCGAAGATATCGAGGCCGCGCCCCAGCAGCGCCCGGCGGGTGGGGTTCTCGACGAGCCCGTTGCGCTTGTCGCGGTAGCGCAAGCCGGGCACGGCAAGGTCGACCGTCAGCAGCAGCACAGGGGTCCCGATCGCCCGCGCGCGCGCCATCAGCGCCTCGGCATAGTCGCGGTCGCGCATCACGTAGAGCTGGAACCAAGGTGGCGCCGACGTCGCCCCCGCGACCTCCTCCAGACTGCAGACCGACAGGGTCGACTCGACGAACGGGACGCCGATCGCATCAGCTGCACGCGTCGCCTGCACCTCACCCCTGCGCGCGACCATTCCGCCGTAGCCGACCGGCGCCAGGATCACCGGCATCGCGAGCCGCTGACCGAGAACCGACACTGACAGCTCACGCGCCGAAACATCCCGCATGACCCGTTGACGGAGCACAACCCGGGCAAGGTCCTCGACGTTCGCTCGCTGCGTAGCCTCGCTGATCGCTCCTCCATCGACGTAGTCGAACAGCTGTCGAGGCAGTCGGCGCCGAGCGAGCTCGCGATAGTCGAGCGCGGAGGCCGGCATCACGCCCAGCGGGCGATCGCGGCGGATGCCCGGGCTCAGGTAATTGCCCACGCGCGGAGGTCGGCTCGACGCCGCCACATCTCGCGACAGTGACGGACGATGTTCACGCCCTGCGCAAACCGTTCAAGCTCGAGTGAGTCGGGCATCGTGATTCTGGTGGCCGGATTGCGACCCGTTTCCCGTGTGAGGTGAGCCGCGGCGGGCACAGCTTAGGCCAGAGCTCACGAGCGCCATGTGCCAGCGACATCTGATATGGCGGTTCGTTTGTCAAGGGGGCGTGGCTGGTCGCGCCCGCTGGGAGGGACGGTGGGTGGTGTTCAGGAGGGCGGGGCGTCGGGCTGGTGTGTCGGCGTTGCCAGTCTGATATGCGGGGATTTTGTGTACCCCAAGGCCCGGTTTCGCTGCCGGCGTGCGCGTGTCTAGGAACGAGCGTGACACCCGTTGAAGGTGTTGCTCATAGGTGTATCGCGCGTGCCCGGCCGCTTCGTTGACCCGGCGCCCCGGCCTCCTGAACGGTGGTGCTGTCCTGGGCGGTCAGTCCGCGGTGGCTGCGGCCCAGAGGAAGCATGCGAGCTCGCGCGCGCAGGCCACGATGGTGACGTTGTGAGGCTTGCCGCGGGCGCGCATGCGGTGATAGACGCGGTGCAGACGGTGCTGCGCGCGGTTGGCGATCGCGACCACGTGCTCGGGCTGGCCGTGCTGGCGGCTCTCCAACGTCGCGCCGATCCGTGGCTCGCGCGCGTAGTGCCAGGCGGCTTCGACGAGCAGCCGACGGGCCAGGGTGGATCCGGTCTTGGTGATCGACCCCTGATGGGAGGATTCACCGGACTGGTTCAGCGATGGTGTCAGCCCCAGCCATGACCCGACCCGGTGGGCCTTCTGGAACCGTCGCCAATCACCGCCGAGCTCGAGGTGGATCGTCAGCGCGGTCAGCGTGTCGACGCCCCGGAAGCAGCGCAAGCGAGCGACCGTCGGCCACCACTCCCCTTCGATAGCCAGCCTTGAGAGCCGCTCGGCCAGCGCGATCTTGCGGGCACTCAACCCGTCGACCGACGCGAGCAGGTTCGCGAAGGTGAGCTCGCTGGCCGGCTGATCGAATTGCTGACGTGAGAGCCAGCGTCGATGCTCCCGGCTCCAGGTCGACGGCTTCGGATACACCCCGCCGTGGCGCAACAGCATCTTCGAGACACGATGCCTCGCGTTCATCAGATCCCGTCGGCACGCGTCATGACAGCGCGTCAGCTCCCTCGCGGCCTCGACCTCGACGGACGGAACCGTGACCGGCGTCAGCGACCCCGCCAACAGCAGCCGAGCGAGCAACTCAGCGTCCTTGCGATCAGTCTTGACCCGGTCAGAGCGACCACGCGGTGTCTTCCCCGGCGCGACCACCTCCATACCGATCCCCGCCGCCACCGCCGCCCGGTAGAGCCCGAACCCGGTCGGCCCCGCCTCATAACACGCCCGCACCGGACCCGCCAAAGACCGCAGCCACACGACCGGCGCCTCCACCCCCGGCCCGAACCGCCATCGCTGCAACTCCCCGGTCCCGGTATCGATCGCCGCGGCGTGCGCCGAGCGAGCATGGACATCAAACCCCACCCACGTCATCGTTCCGGACATGGCCGGACCTCCTCACTCATCTCGGGTCAGCCGGAGCCACTCTCCGGCCAGACAAATCCCCGCGAGGAGCGTCCGGCCACTAACCCCGGCGGTCAACCCTGCAAGAGCCGACCCACGCCATAGGGTCTAGCGTCGGCTTCAAACACGTGAGCACGGTTAGATCACGAGATACTTGTCGTCTGGTGCATCGGTGCCGACGATGGCGATGGCTCCGGCCGCTCGCCTCCCGCAGAACGACTAACGAACCAGTTGGGTACAGACGCCTCCACCACAAGCAGGCTTGCTCGCGGGACTAGAGTGGACGATGCCGTGGTTGAGATCTTGCGCCGCGAGGGCGTCGAGGTCCTGTTCTGCTACCCGGTCAATCCGATCATCGAGGCCGCCGCGCGCGCCGGCATCAGGCCGATCGTCGTGCGACAGGAGCGGGTGGGTCTGCACATGGCAGATGGCTACAGCCGTGTGCACTCCCGCGAGAAGATCGGTGTGTTTGCGATGCAGCACGGCCCAGGGACGGAAAACGCATTCGGAGGAGTCGCACAGGCGTTCGGCGAGTCGTCGCCGATCGTCGTGCTGCCCGCCGGCTATGACAGTGACGTCGCGTTTACACCACCCAACTTCAACGCCTACCTCAATTTTCAGCACGTCACGAAGTCGGTCGAGTACGTGAGCGAGGCTGCTAACGCCCCAGCAGCGCTCCGCCGCGCGTTCACACAGGTCAGAAACGGTCGACCTCGCCCAGTGATGGTCGAGTTCCCGCAGGACCTGCTGAAACGCTCGTTGCCGGTCGATGTCGACTACGAACCGGTGCCGGTGGCGCGGTCGGGTCCGGACCCTGCGGCGATTGATGCTGTCGCGGCCGCGCTCCTCGGCGCTGAGCGGCCGGTCATCTACGCGGGGCAGGGCATTCACTACGCCAAGGCTTGGCCGGAGCTGCTGGCTCTCGCTGAGCTTCTCGAAGCGCCGGTCACGACCAGTCTCGAGGGCAAGAGCGCCTTCCCGGAGACGCACCCGCTTGCGCTTGGCTCTGGCGGTCGCGCGTACCCGAGACCGGTAATCGACTTCTTGTGGCGCTGCGATGTGCTCTTCGGCGTCGGCTGCTCGTTCGCGTCGACGCTGTACGGGGTGCCTTTCCCCAGCGGTAAGACGGTGATCCATTCAACGCTCGATCCCGCCGATCTAAACAAGGATCTCCCGGTCACGCATGCGGTCGTCGGCGATGCGAAGCTGATCCTCGCGGCGCTGATCGAGGCCGTGCGCGAGCGATCGGGGGACGGGCCCCGCGGTCGCCGTGAGGCGATCGCTGCGGAGATCGCACAGGCGAGGTCCGCATGGCTACAGGAATGGCGCCCGAAGCTCGATGACGACGGGATGCCACTCAGCCCCTACCGTGTGCTTCGCGACCTTCATGCGATCGTCGACGTCGCCGCGACGATCATCACGCATGATGCGGGCAGCCCGCGCGACCAGCTGTCGCCGTTCTGGAGCTGTACGACACCGCTGTCGTACCTCGGTTGGGGCAAGACCACGCAGTTGGGTTACGGCTTGGGCCTCGCTTTGGGTGCCAAGCTCGCCGCGCCGGAGAAGCTGTGTATCAACGTGTGGGGCGACTCGGCGATCGGATTCACGGGAATGGACTTCGAGACAGCTGTTCGGGAGCGAATTCCGATCCTCTCGATTCTGCTGAACAATTTCTCGATGGCGATCGAGCTGCCGGTCATGCCGATCGCCACCGAGCGGTATCGATCGACCGACATCAGCGGTGACTACGCCGCGGCCGCGCGGGCGTTGGGCGGCTATGGCGAGCGAGTCACTGACCCGGCACAGATCGAACCCGCGATCCGGCGTGGCATCGCGCAGACCGAGGCTGGCACGCCCGCCCTCCTCGAATTCATCACCCGCAAGGAAATCGCCATCTCGGCCTATCCGATGGCCGACGGCGCGACCGCATGAGCTGAGGCCCGACTCGAGGTCTCAGCGGCCGAGCAGCTTGGCCTTCGCGGTCGCGAACTGCTCGTCGCTGAGCTTCCCGCCGCCGTGCATCTTGCTGAGGGCGGCCAGCTGCATCGTCAGCGCCTGGGGCGAGGAGGCGACGGGCGGTGGGCTCTCGTCGGAGCCTGCCTGTAGCCCTTCCTCGCGTGACCGAGCGCCGCCCTGACGGCTACAGCCTGGGGTGCAGGACGAGCCGGTAGAGGCTGGTTCCGTGCGAAGACAGCTTCAGCGTGAGGGTGCCGCGGGGGTGACCGTGCTTGAGCGCGTTGAGCGCGGCCGGCGTCAGCTTGAGTCTCAGCGTCCGGGTGACGCCGGCGCGAATGCTTGAGGTCTGGCCGATGGTGATTCCCTTCAGGCTCAGCAACAGCTTCGCAGTGCACGGATGTGTGGGCGCCGAGCAGGTCACCGGCACGGCCAGGGTCTTCCCGGTTGAATGCATGCCGGAATACTGAGCCGCTATCGGCTCGAGGTCGGCGACCTCCAAGCCGCGTGAGTCCTCGAAGGTGACGAACCCGGTGCCGCTGTCCGCGATTGCCACACGCGCTGTGCCAAATCCACCGTAGTCGCTCGCGACCTTGGCGATGTCCTCAGGAGGCGAGAAATGCGTTCCGCCGCCGACCGACACGCGCAGGCTGATCAGATCGGAGCCGCTCGCGGTCGCCGTCGGCCAGACGGCTGCCAGCTCGCCCGTGTCGTAGTTCTCGCCCAGCCCACCACCGTCTCCGTCGTCGGCAGACGCAATTCCGGCGATTCGTCTGGGGGCCGCGAAGCTGTGGGTGTTGGCATTCCATCGGCGCAGGTCAATCGATTGGGGCTTTCCTGTCGGATCGCTCGCCGAGACCATGAACAGACCTGAACGGCCGTCTGCAAGCCGCGGGGCGTAGCTGTCGGCGAAGGACCCCGGGCCCTTCCAACCTGCCTGAGTGGCGTCGAGAACCGATGGGTGCGCGGCCGAGTGAGCGTAGGAGAAGTACTGCACGGCATCGTTGCGAGGACCATCAGACGTGTAGGCCTCCACCACGTCACCTGTGGTCGTGGTCCCGAGCGCCGAGTCGACGATGTCGATGAACGACGCGGCGCGTGAGAATGTGAACTCCGATACGCCCGGCTCGAACTGGTCGACGACATCCGTCGCGTCCCAATCCCATCCCAGGCCGGGACCGTGCGAGCTCTGCAGGAACGCCACGGCCGGTCCGACCGAGCTCTGGCGGTTGTAGGTGTCGCCGCTGTCAGTGATCGGCTGAGTGTCATCGAGGCCTGTGAGGTCGGTGTACGGAACGCTGTCCTGGCAGGGTGCGCCGACCCGGCACACCTCGCCGCTGGGGATGTCGTGCGGCGCGCCGAAGCTCTTACCGCCGTTGGTCGAGGTCCAAATCACCGTGTCGTTCCTGACGTAACGGTCGGTCACGATCCACACCACCTTGCCGGGGCCGAGAATCGGGAACAGCGCCAGCGCTTGGTTCTCGGAGCTCTGGGCGCCGCCGGGAAGCGCCAGCGTGATCGGATGAGCGCATTTGGTGGCTACCGGCGAGAGCTTGCAGAACGTCGGGGTGCTCGCGCCACTGCCCGCTCGCTCCCAGGCGATGTAGCCGTTGCCGGCCGCGTCGGTGACGATCGGGCCGATCGAGCTCGCGTGCGAGTCGATCGTGAATTGGGCGGCCGATGCCGGTCCGGCCGCAGCGCACCCGAGAGCGGCAGCGACGATCGCAGTCAGCCCCACTGCGCTTGATCGGATCCCCATCTCACGCTGCACCCTACTCGAGCCGGCCGGCCGCTTCGCCTCGGCGCGCTCGGCTGGGTGATCTCGCTGGCGCTGGCGTACACGATTGGCGGCGTGCTCGCGGCGGTCGGCATCGTGTTGTCGCTGCTCTATACGGGCTCGGCGATCGCGACGACGGCGATCGGGACGCTGATCCCGATCCTGTCGGGCTCGGGCGAGCTCAAGACGCCCTTTGGCACCTATCTGCTGGGCGCCGGAGCGGTCGGCGAGTTCGGGCCGATCCTTCTGATCACGCTGATTCTGTCGACGCAGAGCGCGCTTCACAATGCCGCGATCCTGGTTGCGTTCGTGGCGCTGGCAGTCGGGGTAGCCCTGGTCGCCGTGCGCGCTTCGGATCGGACGGTCTCGCTGTTCGAGAGCACGCTTGAGAAGAGTTCGCAGCTGGCGGTCCGCTGGATCGTGGTGCTCGTGTTCGCGCTCGCGTTGCTCGCCTCTGACCTGGGGCTCGATCTGCTGCTCGGCGGGTTTGCGGCGGGGCTGATCACGCGCCAGATGCTCAAGAAGCGCGAGGTCCCTGGGTTCGATTCGAAGCTCACGGCGGTGGCATTCGGCGTGTTCATTCCGTTCTTCTTCGTTGTCAGCGGGATGCAGCTCGACATCAACGCGCTGTTTGCGAGCGTGTCGGGCCTCATCAAGATGTTCGCGTTCTTCGGCTTGTTTCTGGTCGTGCGCGGCGCGCCGGCGCTGCTGCTCTACCGCGGCGTGCTCGACCGGCGCGGCCGCCTGGCGCTTGCGTTCTTCTGCTCGACGCAGCTGCCGCTGGTGCTCGCCATCACGACGCTGGCGGAGAGCAGCGGGCACATGCGTGCCTCCACGGCGGCGTCGTTGGTGGGCGCCGCCGTGCTGTCGACGCTCGTCTACCCATTGCTGGGCCTGCGACTACGCGGCGACGCGCCGGCGGGGGCTCCTCCGCCCGCGGCGGAGTCCCCGGGCCTGGCTGGTGGCGCCCCGTGAGTCGCGGGTTGGCTCCCGGTCGCTTCCTGCGAGAGCGGCTCTGGCTGGCCTCGGCGATGTGGGTTCCCGTGCTCGTCGCGAACGTCGTCGCGGTCGTGCTGGCGCTCGTGCTCCCGGTCCTCGACGAGCAACTGGGCGAGGGCCTGAGCTCGCCGATCGCCGCCGCCGCCGTGCAGCAGATCTTCGGCGCGCTCGCGGCCGGCATGATCACCTTCACCGGCATCATCTTCTCGGCGGTGTTCGTCGCCGCGCAGATCCAGACGTCGTCGTACTCGCCAAGGCTCGCGGCGCGGCTGCGTCGCGATCCTGTGGTCATCGCCGGCTTGGCCCTCCCGACCGCCACCGCGACCTACGCGCTGTTCGCGCTCGCGGCGATCGGCGGGCACTCCGACCGCACGGGTCGAAATTTCGTCCCGATAGCGACGGTGATCTGCGGACTGGTCCTGCTCGTCGTCACGCTCGGCGCGTTCGTCGCGCTCGTGCAACGGGCGTTCGAGCTGACGCAGATCGGCGGGATCTTCCGCGGCTTGATGCGCCGGGCTGGCGCGGTGATCGACGACGTACATCCCGTCGGCGCGCAGCACGCGGGAAACGTGCCGGGGATGGCGCTCGACGGCGAGGCTGCCGTGGTCACACACGAAGGGGCGCCCGCGGTGTTCGCCGCGATCGATCGCGCGGCGCTGTTGCGGCTCGCGTCCGAGACGGGCGGCTTCGTCGAGATCCTCCCGATGGTCGGCCAGTATCTCGCGCCTGGGACCCCGACGCTGCGTGTCCATGGAGGGAACTCCGCACCGGACCCCGCCCGCGCCCGGCGGGTGGTCGTCCTGGCCCGCCAGCGCACGATCGACCAGGACCCCGCATTCCTGCTGCGCATGCTCGTCGATATCGCGATCCGCGCGCTGTCACCCGCGGTCAACGATCCGACCACCGCTGTTCAGGCGCTCGACCGAATCGAGGGGCTGCTCCTCGAGCTCAATCGCCGCGCTCCGGGGCCAGCGCTCGTGTTCGACGCAGATGGCGTGGCCGTCGGGCGTGTCCGAGCGCCGACGTGGACGGACTACTTGGAGCTTGGGCTGACCGAGATCCGCCATTACGGCGCTGGCTCGGTACAGGTCGGCCGGCGACTGCACGCGCTCTACGACCACCTCGCGGCAGAGATCGACGAGGCCGCCCGGCCCCGCGTCGAGCTCGAGCGGCGCCTGCTCGACCGGGCGCTCACCCGGTTCTTCCCCGACCCGGAGGAGCAGGCCATCGTCGGTAGACCCGACCGACTCGGGCTCGGCGCCGCCGACTGAGCGGTGACATTGAATCGAGATGGAGTACCTGTCAACGATCGCGTCGAGCCGATCGCCGCGGACTCAATCTTCGGCGAACGGGGGCTTCGCCAGCACAACCGACGTCGCGATCTGTCGGTCGGGGATCGTCCAGTAGTCCTTTAGCAATGAGGCCGTGCGCTCCGGCGCGACTAGTTGGAAGCCGTGATGGCGATAGAAGCGGATCGCCCACTCGGCGGCCGCCCATGTGCCCACCAGCATGCGTCGAGTACCAACGCGTTGCAGGTGCTCGAGCAGGGCACCACCGACGCCCTGACCCTGGCTGCCGGGGAGGACGTATGCGTGGCGGATCAGCCCGGCGTCGCGCACGCGTTGAATTCCCATCACCCCGACGAGCGAGCCGTCGGCCTCGTAGCCCCAGAATCTCACTCCTGCCGCGAGCTCTTGATCAAGCTCCTCCGCCGGCATGTAGGGCTCCTGCCAGCGGTCCGGAGGGATCACGTCACGGTAGGCCTCGGCTGCGCAGTTGACGATCTCGAGGATCCGCGAGCGCTCCAGATCGCGACAAGGGCGTATTACACCCACATCGCGTCACTCTAGGACAGGCCCCGAGCATCACAGTTCGGCTGTCGGTATCGGACAGCCCGGTCCGCAGGCGCTCGGGTCGTGTCGGAACCCGACTGGTTGCTACCCCGCGATGTCGCGGCTATAGCGCGGCTATAGCGCGGCTAGGGAGCGAAGGCCGCGCACGGCGCTGAGGGCGGCGATCGCGGTAAGTGCGAGCATCGCGGCGAGCTGGATCGCGATGCTCGTCGTGACATCGATCAGCTGCCCGGGGCCGTTGCTCGCCGCGCCGATGTTGGGTGAGTCCGCGAGGATTCCCACCAGAAAGGCGCCAGTGGCCAGCGCGATCGCCGCCATGCACAGCGTGACCAGCGCCATCGCCGGTACAGAGACGGCAAATGCGCTGCGTGGGATCTCGATTCGGCGCATGATCGCGCGCGGAGCGGCCCAACAAGCGAAGCCGCTGGCCGCAGCGCAGAGCGCGCAGAACCCGAGCAGTAACCATCCGCCGGCGCCGCCCCGGTGGTGATGAGCGTTCAACCATAGGACGAGCAGGCCAACCGAGCCGGCAAACACGCTGATCCCTGCCGGCGGTAGGGCGATCAGCTTCATCAGGGTCGGGTCGCGCATCCGATATGCCTGGGCCAGTGAGGCGCGCACGAGCGGCGTCGCGGCCAGTGCCAGCGCACTCGCGCCGACGATCGCAGCGGTCAGGATCAGCGAGTGGGAAATGCCGAGCAGCGGATGAACGTGCTCGATGTGGTCGTAGTTCTCGGTCGTCTTGGCAAAGCCGGCGCCGAAGACGCAGAAGACAATGAAGCAGCCCAGGACACCGGCGATGGTGCTTCTCGCGCGGGTCGCCGGCGCTGTGTCGGATAGCGGTCGCAGATGCGCCGCTAGCGCACCCCACACCAGATCCAGAGTGGCGGCGGCGCCGGCCGGAGTTTCATCGAGTAGCGCTGACATCTCTGCCCCGTAGCGATCGCGCCACGCCTCCGGATACAGCGACAGCAAGCGCTTTCTCATGCTCGCAGCTCGGCAGCGGACAGACGACCGAGCCCGAGTCTCGCCACGCGCTCCAGCGCGGTCAGCTGCTCCCGAAGCGCGGCGGCCCCGGAGCCGGTCAGCCGATAGGGCCGACGCCGATCCTCAGTTTCGAGCGGCTCGATCAGGCCGCGCTTTTCGAGGCGAGCAATCGCGCCATAGAGCGTCCCGGGACCGAGCTTGACCCCGGCCATTTCTTCGACGTCGCGGGTCATTGCATAGCCATGTTTCGGGCCCTCGGCAAGACTCGCCATGATGAGTAAAGATGGATCGCTACTACGCATCGCGATATAGCGTAGCACGTAGCAGTCCGGTGGAGTTCCGATACGCGCGCGACGCAAGTTTCGTGCCCTTCACGCCGCTTCGCGACGAAGATCGTGGGATTGCGCCGAGGGCCGCGGCGGGGTGATGCGCGGAGCTCGACCCAACCAGCGAGGCCGGCGTCATGAGCTGGTTGGTACCCCTGGTCAAGGTCAGCACCGACGGCGACCTCGCAGGTCGGATGCTTCGGTCAGAGGTGCGCGATTCCGTGCGCCAGCAGGTACACAGCCATGATGAGGAAGTACACGTTCGCGATGGTCGTCCCGTAACGCTTGAAGAACCTGGTTGTCGGCCCGAGGATCCGCTGGGACTTCTCAGGCAGCGCGTAGGTGACGACGACCGGGAAGGCAATGAGCGACATCGCGACGACGACGATGACCGCAAGCGCGCCGACATGCTCCCAGACGGCAAGCCTGCTCGTGGCGATCAGCTTCACGGCGGCGGCGAATGGAATCAGCGAGGACACGTTAACGAGCATGTACACAAATCCGAGCAGCAAATACGGGCGATGGGTGTGCGTCTTCTCCGGCTTGGTCTTGTGGCGCGTCAGGAAGTTGCGGGTGACGATCGCGGCAATCAGGACGGCGAACACGATGTCGAGCACGGCTGACGTCTTGCTCGGGTGAGAGGTAGCGCCGACCGCCTGCTTGACCGTCAGGAAGATGAACGCCGCGAACGCGACCAGGAACACAGTGGCGCCGAGTACGAACTTCAGCGCCTTGAGCTTAGGGTTCTCGTCCTCGCTGAGAATCAGCATGACGAACAGCAAGCCCGATGGGCTGAGTGCCGCCGCCAACGCCAACGGCAACGCGATCAGCAGCACGTGGGTCATCACTCGCGCTGTCCCTTGCGCGGACCGGTGACGCAGACGCCAAAGTTCCGCAAACTTGCAGGGGTGCCCGTGCCGCCCACGTGGCCACTATACGGGCGGGCACACGGCGCAATCGGGGCAGCCGGACGAGTTCGTCACTGGAAGAAGGGTGCCCGATCTGCGCCTGCCGCCGGCGCATGTTTGGCTGGTCGCCGTACAGGTGGTCGCAGGCGCCCATCTCGGTGTACCCGTGCGTATCGGTCGTGTGCCCCTCAATCGGCAATACCGTCTGGTCGTCCAGGATCCCGTCCAACGTCTGCGTCGCATCGCGTCGCGTCCGGTCGCGGTGCTGGCCTTGCTGGCGTACTGCCCGCGCTGATCCGAGGTCCGCGAGTAGGTCTGAGGGCCCCGTCGGCGGTGCCCGGAGGATCGCGGCAGCGCCACGTCCCGGGCACGCGCGTGCGGGCGGCGGACTGCATCGCGTCTGAGGACGAAAGCGCGTACTAGGACCGGGCGGAAGCAACCTCCGGTCCTAAGTAGGAAGAAGCCCCGCTGTCTGTGCGGGGCTTTCTGAAGTGCGCCCGAGAAGACTCGAACTTCCATGGACCATACCGTCCACAACGCCCTCACCCCAGTGGCAAGAGCCGCAGGCTGATCTAGTGCGCGACCAGAACTTCCAGGGCGATGATCGCCAAGCCGATCGCAAGATTCAGCGTGACCGTGACGACGGTAGCGCTGCGACTGAGGCGCTCCAACTGCGCGTATCGGATTCCCTGAGCGGTGAGCGTGACCACGCCGAGCCAGAGCGCTAGTTGGACTGCGGTTCGTTCGGCCAGCACCCCTGCAGCGCCTCCCCCAACGGCGGCCAACGGGAGAATCGCGGCGCCGACAACCGAGTACTCGCGACGGGCGAGCGACGAGAGCTCGGTGATTGTGGCGCGACGTCCGATCCTGAGGCTCTCCCCAAGGGCGTGCGAGTAGACGTGCGCGAGCCACAGCACGACCACGCTCCCGCCCGCCAGGACAACCAGCCGCCACAGGTGGTGTTCGTATGCGTTCGCCCCGGCCGCGAGGACCGACATCACGATGATCGTCCCGTAGACGGTCCCGGAGATCCTATCCCGGTCGCCCAGAATGAATCGCTTCAGATGCTGGTTCATGCCGGCTCGGAATCTCCGCTTGGACCCCGTGCCCAGCTCCCGTGACCGACACGCGACGGGCGTGGGATGTGCCCTCGCTCAACAGCAGAACTGAGAGCTCAGACGCGCAATCCCGAAGGGGTCGGCGCAACTGCGCCGCGTGCTTTACCAGGTCAACTCGATCTCGAACTCGGTTTTGTCGTCCTCCACCTCGAACTCAATCTTCAGTGCAACCTCGTCGGGTACCTTCGCGACGAACCGGGCCTGACCTCGCTCAAGGATGATGTCGTTGCCGGACGCGAGTTCGTCTGCGATTGCACGAAGGCGCGCGGCGGCGTCCTCGCGCGACATCGTGCTCCTCTCTTTGAGTTCCAGCTCCATCGCACGCTCCAGTCGCTGTGGTTTGTCGTTAGTTCGGTTGCCACCGTCGAGCTAGGACTCACGCGCGATTACGCAATGCGGCGCTACAGCGACCGCCCAACGTGGTCCTCTTCCGGCAGCGGGCTGCCGAGCGACACGTTCGTTTCTGCAGACCGCGAGCCTAGACCGCCCACTGGCTCTCTTCATACCCCAAACCGGGTGATAACGGGGGCATCCCTACCCACAAAACCGTGGCGGCCCCGGACGAAAGCAGCGGGCCGGCTGTCGCGTCCTGAGCCGCATGCGTCGCCAGATCCGATTAATCGTCCGCGTCGAATGGTGGAGTTGTCGCGAGCGGGGCTCGATGAGCTGCCGCTCAGCAGCCATGGTGACCAATGACGCCAACCGCCGGGGCGTGGCCCGTTTTCTGCCGGCTGCAGGCTGGCTGCCCCGGTACGAGTGCAAATGGCTTCGCGGCGACCTCATGGCGGGCGTCGCCGTCACGGCTCTGGTTGTACCCAAGAACCTCGGCTATGCCGGAATCGCGGGCGTGCCCCTCCAGAACGGTCTCTATGCGGCGGCGGCCGGCGCGATCATCTACGCGCTCTTCTGCACCTCGCGTCACATCTCGACGGGGCCGAGCTCATCGCTGGCGGCGGTGGCCGGAGGCGCGGTGCTCGTCACCGGCGTCGGAGGACCGCAGGCAGCGCAGCTGGTCGCCGCGATTACGCTCGCGACCGGGCTCTTGTTCCTCTTGCTGGCGGTGTTCCGAATGGGGTGGATCTCGCGGTTTCTGTCCAAAGCGGTGGTTACGGGATTCCTCGCCGGAGCGGCCGTCGACGTCGTGATCGGGGAGTTGCCGAAGCTGACTGGCACCTCCTCGGAGGGGGACAGCGCGTGGCGAGAGCTCGCGACCTGGGTGTCATCGCTCGGTGATGTGCATTGGACGACGGTGCTCGTGGCGGTGATTTCGCTCGGTGATCATCGGTCTGCGATTCCTGGCGCCGGCAATCCCGGGCGCGCTCGTCCTGGTCGTTGGCGGGCTGTTGGCCTCGGCAGCCTTTGACCTCGGAGCGCACGGGGTCGCGCTCGTCGGTCACGTGCCGCGCGGGCTCCCCGCACCGCAGCTGCCGGATCTGACGCTCATGCGCCAGCATTACGCGACGATTCTGATCGCCGCGTTCGCCTTGCTGCTGATCGGCTTTTCGCAAACGGCGGGCGATGCGCGAGCGTTTGCGACTCGCCATCGCTACCGCATCGACGTCAACCAGGAGTCCGTCGCGCAGGGGATGGCGAACCTCGGCGCCGGCGTGTTCCAGGGGATGCCGGTATCGACCAGCCTGTCTGCCAGCTCGCTGAACGAGTCTGCGGGGGCGCGCACCCCGGTCGCGTCGCTGACGACGGGCGCGCTCGTGATCGCGACGCTGATTGTGCTCGCGCCCCTGTTCTCGCATCTTCCGAAGGCGGTCTTGGGAGCGGTGATCATCGACGCCGTGGTGTTCGGGATGATCGATCTCGCCGAGCTGCGTCGTCTGTACGGCGTGACCCGGTTTGACTTCTGGGTCGCGATCGCCGCGATCGTGGGCGTGCTGTCAGCCGGCGTGCTGGCGGGTGTCGTGATCGGCGTTGTGCTTTCGCTGGGGTGGTTGATCTACGTCGCCACGCGGCCTCCGATGCCAGTGCTAGGTCGCGAGGCCGGGACGCAGGTGTTCCGCGATCTCGAGGAGAACCCCGGCGACGAGACGTTCCCCGGGATCGCGGTGCTGCGTCTCGACGGCGGCTTGTTCTTCGCTACGGCGGAGGCGCTCGATGAACGGGTCCGCGAGCTGATCGATCAGGCGCGGCAGCCAGACGCGCTCGTGCTCGATCTGGAGGGGGTCGATTTCGTCGACTCGCAGGGCGCGGCGAAACTGTCCGAAATCACCGACGCGGCCCAGACCAACGGCGTCACGCTGCGGCTAGCCCGCCTAAAACCAAACGTGCTCAAGGTGCTGCAGGCTGACGGCCTGGTCCAGCGAATCGGCGTCGACCACATCCACGGCAACGTCGATCGAGCGATCGAAGCGCAACTAGTGGACCGAGACGAGAGCAAGCTGCTATCGGGCAGCAGAGGCGAGTCAGACGGCGGTGTCGAGCGCCCCTGATGCCGTCACAGCAGGAGCGACATCGCCGCCGGCGGGGCCAGTGACGGCGGCCAGGTGGACGAACATCACAACCCTCCTCTCGTCGATTGATGACCGCTGTGCTCGCGTCCTGATCGCCAGCGTCGTGGCGGTGTCGCGGTCAGGTTCCCACGGAGAGCGGATGCCGGTGTGAGGGTCTTGGAGAGCGACGGCGTCCGAGATGTGGGCAGCGCGAATCGCGCGGGATTGCCAAGCCGCCCCAGACATCGACGCGGGCGCGCGTCAAGCCCGGCGAGCGAGGATTTGCTCGCAGTTTGCGGAGTGGTTATGGTTCCCAACCTTGATCAGCGCGGATCGGCTCCCGGAGTTTGCTGCGCGACTGCCGAGGACGCAGGCGGCGCTCGCGTATGCCGAGGCGCTGCATCAGGGGCAGCATCGTGCGGTCGACGGCGCGCCGTTCATCGTGCATCCGATCGAGGTTGGGGTGTTGCTCTACGAGTCCCGAGCAGCCGACGAGGTGATCGCTGCGGGCGTGTTGCACGACGTGCTTGAGAAGACCAACACGACCGAGTACGACATCTACGCGCGGTTCGGACGCCGAGTTGGCGACATCGTATGCGCGGTCAGCCACGATCCGGGGATCCCCGGCTACGCGCGTCGCAAGGCCGCGCTGCGCGAGCAGGTCGCCAGCGCCGGCGACGAAGCGCTGACCGTGTTCGCGGCCGACAAGGTTTCAAAGTTACGCGAGCTTCGCCTCGGCGACGGCTCGGGAATCAAGGTCCGCAGCAGAACGCTGAAGCACTACCGACTTTCACTCACGATGCTTGAGGAGCGCCTCCCCGGTTCTCCGCTCGTCGCTGCACTGGCAGCCGAGCTGGACGCCCTCCCAGACGCCGGAGGAGTACGCGCCCAGCCCACCGCGCATGCCGCTGCCAAGAGGCGACCTAGGCCCGCCGGCACCGCCCCGTAAGCGGGACAGAGGCGACTCACGACGTCAGCGCCCGCTGTCAGGCAAGGCCCTGATAGAGCTGCTCGCCTGACACCGCCTCAGGAGACATCGTCGATACGGCTAGGTTTGCGTTGGATCTTCCTCGCCGTAGATGATCAGGCCGTGCAGGATGTACACGCACAGCGCGAAGATGGCCAGTGACCACCACGGGTGTGTCCCGCCGATAGACAGCAGCGACTCGAGGGCGCCGATGCTCGCGGCGATGATCCCGATTATCCGCCCGTACGCTCCGCCACCGAACAGCGAGAACCCCGCGGTCAGCTGGATGATGCCAATGATGATCGTGATCCAGCCCCACGTGTGGAGGCTTGAGAACACGTATTGCGTGCCATCGAAGAAGTGAGCGTTGCCCACCGCAGCGATGCCGTAAATGATGTTGAGTGTGCCCGCGATCAGCAATAGCGCCGCGACGAACAACATCCTGCCTGCGCCTTTCATCTGACTTCCTTTCAGTCTTCTTGCTTGGGAACAGCCGCTTGGTCCACGCGGCGAGATTGCCGTTGAATCGTCAACAACCCGAGCGCACGAGACATCACCCGATCTGCATGAGATGCTCGCCGGATCGGCAGAGGGCGAGTCATCACCGTTGGTCCGACTCCCGGGCCGGATGGGCCGGCAGCGCGTAGCTCACGCGACGGCGGGTACCGAGGTCGACGGCGCTTTGGGTCGAAATTGCCGGAGGTCCGCCTGGTCTTGTCTGACGATGCAGCATGTGGATTCGGGTACCTCGTTCCAGACACCGGCGACGTCACCGAGCGGTTCGGAGACGATCAGCCGCGCGTCATCTGAGAATTCCTTGAGCAACTCCCGGTCGGGCTGGAGGCGCCGCAGCGTCGGGAGGTCAGTGGTGTAGAACAGAGTGCGCGAGTTTCGCTCGCTGGAGTAGCGGAACGCCCAGATGCTGTCGCCGTCGGTGGTCGCAACGGTGCCCTGAAATGGATGCGGGACTCCGTGGCGCTCAGCCACCGCTTCGACGAGTCCGATCGCCTGCTCGACGGCAGCCGGAGGGTCGTCTTCTAAACCGAAGGTCAGGGCTAGGTAGAACAGGACCTCGGTGTCGGCCTGGCCTTTGATCTCCGGATACAGCGACGGGTCGACGGCGAGGATGAGGTCGCGTTTGATCGTGGCGAACTCGTTGATGTAGCCGTTGTGCATGAACAGCCAGCGGTCGTGGCGGAAGGGGTGGCAGTTGGTCTGCTGCACGGCGCTGCCGATCGCCGCCCGGATGTGGGTGAAGAACAGCGGCGAGCTGATATGACCGGAGAGCTCGCGGAGGTTCTGGTCATTCCAGGCCGGCTCGGTGCTGTGAAACATGCCCGGCGTGTCCGGAACGCCGTACCAGCCGACGCCGAACCCGTCGCCGTTCGTGGGCTCGGCTCCAAGCCGCGAGTGCAGGCTCTGGTCAACGAGCGAGTTGGTCCCCGCGTAGAGCACGTCTTTCATCAGGATCGGAGAGCCGGAGTATGCGAGCCAGCGGCACATATGCCGCTCCTTTCTGTCGGAGTCCATATTTCTTCACTTGCTTTGCTCTGACCGTACGGAGGGCTCGCTTGGCGCGAGAAATCGGCCAGCGAGCCTTGCGACCAGATCGTCGAGACTTCCGCGTTCGGCGGCGAACGCACGCTGGCGATCGGCACCGGTAGCGGCCGCCAGCCATCGGACACGGTCCAGCGCCTGGTCACAGCCGAGCGCGACGGCATGCGGGCGGCAGTCGGTCAGCAGCGCTTCGAGCGTTTCTCGCACGGGGATCAAGGATCGGGCAACCGGGTCGATCAGCCGGGCATCCATCCCGTCGCGGGCAGCTAAGAAGCGGTTCTCGGCGAGAACCTCCGCACCAGGCATCGCCGATGAGGCGTCTCCCTCGAGCGCGAGGTGGGCGAGCGACTGGATCAGCGCGACCAGTGGCGCGACCTCCCGGATCGTCGACTGAGCGTCCATTACCCGCACCTCGACGGTCCCGAGCGCGGGCTGCAGCCTCACGTCCCACCACAAAAAGCTCGGATCGGGTATCGCTCCCGGGGCGATCAGCCCGTCGACCGCTTGGCTGTAGTCAGCGTAGTCGGCAAACGCTCGTGGCAGGCCTGCCCGAGGGAACGCCTGGAAGATCAGCGTACGGGCTGACGCGAAACCGCTATCGCGCCCCTGCCAGAAGGGCGAGTTGCCCGACAAGGCGAGCAGAACCGGGATCCGGGGTCGCAAACCATTGAAAACGCGAATCGCGTCCTCGGCGACCGGCACACCCACGTGAACATGGAGGGCCATCGTCGGCTCGCGCCGTGCCAGGACGCGCAGCGAGTCGTCGAGCGCTCGGTAGCGCTTCGCGCCTGAGACCTCAGTCTCCTCGCGCATGGTCCGCGGGTGTGTGCCAGCAGCGGCGGCCGTCAATCCCAGCGCGTCCAGCTCGACCGACAGCCGGCTCCGCAGCGAAGCCAGTTCTGCAACGACTCCGTCGAGGTCGTGGTGTATGCCGGTGGCGAGCTCGATCACCGCGGCGTGGGTCTCCGGTGAGGTGTGCGCAGACAGGTCGTCCGAAAGCCCCGCGAGCACCACGTCGCTCGACTGCGCAAGCGACCAATCAGATCGCTCGAGCAGCATCAGCTCCTCCTCGACCCCGAGTGTGTACCGCGCACCGAGACGATCGTTCCACCGCGCCCATGACGGCTGAGCGCGATCACCGACCGGCCGGTCGGTAGTCGAGCGCGGGCTCGAAGCAGCCACCCGCCCATGATGGCGTGTGCCTACGCGATCCGCAATGAGGCGTGCACCCGGATTCGTCTGGGCCGACATGCAGATCCTGTGAGCTTCTTGTGAAACCGCCGGCTCGCGAGACCGGATCGTCCGGGGCGGCGCAGGGCCGATCGTAGAGCGGAGCTTTCAGGAGGAGATCTAGGTCTGGGTGCTCGTGGGCTTGTCGAGAGCGGCGCGCACCCAGTCGTGCTTGCTGCCCGGGTCAGGCCGGCGAGGAAGTCTGACGTCGAGCCGTCCCAGCTATATCTCGCACAGTCGGCGAGATCCCACGGCGACCACGTGCCGCGTCTCTTGGTCCTTGCATCGCAACCAGCACACTGGCCGCGCCCGGTCCGGCCTGGGTGGGGATCTCGTGGGTGCGCTGCTCATCGGACCCGACGGCGGGTGGTTCATGAACCTCAGTTCACCGCCGGCGTCGTCGCGATCCGAGCCTCTTCGCGACCTTATCGTTGGAATGATCCTCAGCCGGCCACGATGCCTGCTGCTCGCTTCTGCAGTGATCACTGCCACCCCATGGCGCCGCCAGCGAGAGCGCGAGCAATACGCTCCGAGAAGGGCCGACCTTCTCGCGGATTGCGAGACTGGGCCCGGCGCGGCCGTTATGTTCGTCGCGCCGAGAAGCAGAACTCCCGCGACTCGTCCAGTGCCTCGGAGCCCGACAACTGATCGCGGTTGACCGACTGCTCCTTCACGCCTCCAGCTTTTGGGGTGTGTGGTTCATCCTTTTTGGCTGATGCGGGGTGGGGTTTGGGGTCGTAGGGTTGTTGGTAGCGGCGGTGGCGGCATCGTCGGGGAAGGTTTGGGCCCGAGCGGGGTGTTGTCTGCTGCCGTGGTGGCTGTTGTGGTTTGGATGATTGGAAAGGAGCAGGGCGATGAGTAAGGACAATCCTGTGTTTGTGTATGCGGCGGTGTATGCGGGTCGTGATGATGCTGATGCTGATTACGACACGTTGCTGGATCTGCATTCGGCTGATCTGGTGGGCACGTATGACGTCGCGTTGGTGTACAAGGACGACGACGGTAAGGTGCATGTGACCAAGCACGAGAAGCCGACGCAGCATGGCGCGTGGACGGGTGCGGCGGTTGGCGCGTTGGTGGGGATCGTGTTCCCGCCGGCGATCCTCGGTGCGGCTGTGGTTGGTGCGGCGGCGGGTGGGGGGATCGGGCATGTGATGGGTGGTATGTCGCGTAGCGATGCTAAGGAGCTTGGCGACTATCTCGATACCGGCCAGGCGGCGCTGGTCGTGATCGGTGAGTCGCGCTTGCAGGAGCAGCTCGATAAGGCGCTGACGCATGCTGAGAAGACCCAGGAGAAGGAGATCGACGCTGACGGCAAGGAGCTCGCCAAGGAACTCAACGCGCTACCCGCCTAGCAGCAGCCCGCTCTCGCCAGCGCGCCGGTCTGTGGCCCCTCCACGATTCGAGGTCGGACAGTGGAGGTGGATTGGGCGCGCACTGGATACCTGGGAACGTTTGAGCTGCGGTCAGGTCGGCGGACCGTCACCGGCGGAGAACTACTGAGTCACACCGCCGGTTCACACGCTGCATATAACGATCGCGGGGTGGGAGTCTTGGCGGGGAAGGCACATACACGAAGAACGCGGGGATAGTGACGGCCCCGGGGACCTATCTCGAAGGCGGTGGACTAAATGACATTCCTCTGGATTCTGTTGGGCATCATCTACGTGGCATGCTGGCTCTATTTCGGGCTAACAACGTTCCGCAAAGGGCACTACTGGATGTTCTGGATCGGATTCTTCTTCCCGTTCCTCTGGATCATTGGCGCGTTGATCGGCCCGACTCCACGTGCCGCTGGGGTTGCATAGGGTCGCACCGTGCCGCCAGGTAACGTCGGTTGCTTGAGCCCCCATCGCTCGGGTAACCGGCGTCGGATGGCGGTCGCACAGGCTCCGAAGACGACAAAGGAAGGTTGAAATGAGCGACGAGCAGATGACCGACGAGCGGATGATTGACCAGCTTCAGGCCGAGCAGTCGATGTTCGTGCAGACCGCGAACGCCATGACGAGCGACGGTACGACCCTGACGCTGAGGGAGGTCACACCATCGACGCTCTACTTCTCCGATCGCCCAAAACGGGTTGTGGGACACATGACCACCTTGGACTTCGTCGACCTCTGGGCCGAAGGGGACAACAGCTTCGAGGAAGACCCGCCCAACGCGGTGCTGGCGTTCCTCGAGCCCGGCGATAAAGCACCCGAAGACGCGGTCGTCGTGATCCGGCAACCGCGTCTTGAGAGAGGCCAGCTCTCCTACTCCATCGAGACTCTCGAGGGCACGGTTCCGGCGGAGACGGGGCCCGTCACACTGTTCATCGACCCGTTCGGCCGGCCGCTCTCGCCCGTATCTGTATGCGGGGTGAGGCGGCGGGAGCGGCGACGCGATCGCAGGCGCTAGATCCTCGCGCGATCGCGCGAGACAGCCGCTCGATCCGAACCGGCCCAGCCGGGTTGCGAGGAGGTACGCGGAGGTACGCCCAATGCGTCCTCCAGCCCGGCAGCGACCACGGGGAGATTGGTGCTGTGCGTGACTCTGTGGTCGGGATCCCCGCGCACGCCGCCATCAGGCCAAGCGGCGGGAGCGCTCCGAGGACCTACTCCGCCTCCTCCTCAGCCTCGAGTTCGTCCTCGAGTACGGCGATGACGATCCCCAGCGCCTCGGCGACGTTCAGGGCAGCGTCCATAGTACGCGGCGTGCCGACGATCGGAGCGACGGCAATCAGGATGTCCTGGATCTGCTTCACGGTGACACCTGCATCCATCGCAGGGCGGACGTGGACAAGATACGACGCCGCAGGCGCACCGACGGCGGCTAAGGCGGCGATCCGCGCGGCACGGGATCGCGGTCGACCTAGGGGGGTCGGGGTTCATCGCTGCGTTCGTTGCCGGCTCGCTGTTCGGCCTCATCGCCCGCGAGAACCTCGCAACGATGATGCGTTTCACCGAGGAGACCGGGGCGGCGCTTGACAGCGTCACGCTCCTAGTCTTCGGTGCCGTGCTGCTCGGCCCGGTGTTCGAGCACTTGAGCTGGCAGATTGCGCTGTATGCCGTGCTCAGCTTGACGATCGTGCGGATGCTGCCGGTGGCGATCTCGCTTTGGGGCACTCACGCGCTGGGTCCGACGGTGGCGTTCATCGGCTGGTTCGGCCCACGTGGGCTCGCGTCGATCGTGTTCGCGGTGATGGTCGAGGATGCTCATCTCGCTCACGCCTCAACCATCGTCGCGGCCACCTACCTGACGGTCGGCCTCTCGGTGCTCGTGCACGGGCTCTCGGCGGCGCCACTGGTGAGTCGTTACGCCAACTGGTACCGAACCGCCGCGGACAAGCGCCCCACGGTGATGGAAAGCAAACCGATGCACGAGCACCGGACGCGCGGCCCCGCCACGCTGCCGAGCGGCTGAAGGTCGAACGCCGTCCATGCGGCACCTCCAGGAGCCGACACGAGACACGGACCGTCCCGCCAGCGCCCGAAGACGACCCGCTGACTGTCCCGATTGTGCGAGCTCGCGGCTTGATGCGCTTCGCGCCTGCAGTGCCTTAGGTTGCGCCGTCAGCGAGTTCTGGTGACTGCTTGCGCCGCAGCCGGTTGAGTTCGGCGTCAAGAAGGTCGACGAGGGCGCTTTTCCCGGCAACTCTGCGAAGCATCTTGAGGCTCTCCTGGTAATGGGCGAGCTTGGTGCGGGTCGTGGTTTCGTCAAGGCTCGAGCTTGGCAGGAGCGCGAGCTCCCGGACTTTGGAGATCTTGTCGGCGGTGAAGATCGCGACCGTCCTGGAGCTGGCGCGCTCTATGCGATCGCGTAGCTCGTGCTTGCGTGACGCGTAATCGTCAATCGATGGATCGTCTGAGACCGACTCGACAAGCGTGGCGATGGAGGCTCCGAAGCGGCGCTGAAGCTCCGCGCCCGTGGTTTGGGTCTTCTCGAGCAGGTCATGAAGCAACCCGGCGGCGATGACTTCGTCTGGCTGCCCATCGCCGTGCAGGAGCGATCCAACCTCGATCGAATGGATGATGAAGGGTGCGTGGTCGATCTCCCGGTACTGATTGGCGTGGCGGGCACAGGCGAACTCGAGCGCGGCCTGCGACATTGAGAGTCCCGTGAACGAGTCGGTGGCGCGATGGGACCGCATGCTGGTGCTGTGCGAGACCTCTCGGTGCCCTTGAGCGATCGTGACCTATCCGGTCGCTGCCGTGGGTTTCGTCTGGGCGCCGGGTTGCACGGTCGGGATCCCTCGAGTGAACGGGAGGGCGATGAGCGCCAGGAGTGCGAGGATGGCCTCCGCGGTGCGTAGCCCGTCGATCTGGCTCTGCTTGTTGACCTTGATGATCTCGTTGGCGGTCGCGGCGGGCACGTTCGCCTTGGAGAGCGCGGCCTTGACGTCGGCCTCGGACATGAACGGCACCCCGCTTGCGAGCTCCGTCTTTGCCTTCGAGACGACGCTGGAGGGAACGTTGGGGTTGTTCTGGATGCCGGCGAGGAACGCCGCTGTCAGCGCGGAGATGAGCACGGCGCCTGCGAGGGCGGTGCCGATCGAGGCGCCGAGCTGGGTGCCGGTGTTCTGGAGCCCGCCGACCTCACCGCTCTTCTCGTCAGGCTCGGCTGAGACGGTCACGCTGCCTAGCTGCGAGGCCATCGCGCCGAGGCCGGCGCCGGCGAGCAGCAGCGGCCAGGTCACGATCTCGGGGCCGACGCCGACGTCGAGCAACGCGACCAGCAAGACGAGACCCGCGAACAGCAGCATGAAGCCGACGCGGACGACTCGCCGCGGGTTCGCGTTGGGACGCAGCTTGGGGACGCCGATGGCGAACAGGAGCAGGGAGAGCGAGAGCGGCAGCAGCCGGACGCCGGTTTGGACCGCCGAGATTCCGAGCGCGACCGACAGGAACAGGGCGACGGTGAAGAAGATGCCGGCTTGGATCAGGAACATGAACAGGAACGACATGACCCCGCTGCGGAGCTGGAGGTTGCGCAACATCGCGGGTTCGACCAGAACGCCCTCGCCGCGCTTGATGCGCCGGCCCTCCCACCACACGAACCCGACCAGTACCAGGGCACCGGCGAACATCAGCCAGATCACGGGGGAGAGTCCGAGCCACTCCGGAGCGTCCGGCTTCGATCTAACGAAGCCCCATGTCCCCGACTTCAGGATCCCGAACACGATCGCACCGAGTCCGAGCGCGGACAAAGCCGTGCCGACCAGATCCAGCCGGGCTCCCTCCTCCGCGGGCGTGTCGTTCATGCGGCGGGCTAGGGCGAGGATGACGAGCACGATCAGCACCTCCCCGACGAACACCCATCGCCACGAAGCGTACGTGGTGAAGATGCCGCCGATCAGCGGCCCGAGTGCCGCGGCGATCGCGGCGGAAGCGGCGACCAGCCCGTAGGCGCGGGGACGCTCGGGCTTTGCGAAATTCGACGCCACCAGCGCCACGATCGCCGGCATGATCAGCACCGCCCCCAAGCCCTCAAGGAACGACCAGCCGAACATCAGCACCACCAGGCTATGCGACAGTGCGGTGGTCAACGAGCCGCAGGCGTAGATCACGCATCCGATCGCGAACGCGCGCTTGCGCCCGATCATCTGACCAATCTTCCCGCCGGTGATCATCAGCGACGCCATCACGAGCGTGTAGAGCGTGATCGCGGTCTGGATCCCGGTCACCGTCGTTCCGACGTCCTTGGCGACCGTCGCGATCGCCGTGTTCATCACCGTCGTGTCCAGCGCCATCACGAACTGCCCGGCCGCCAGGGTGATCAAGGCGATCTTCGCAGCGCCGGCGCTCTTTGCCGCGGCCCCCGCCCCCACAGACGGTTGAACATGCGCCTGGGAAGTCATCTCCCCGCCCAACTCCTCTCAACCGATGAGCGGTCGAGCTCGCCCGTCTCCGGCTCGATTTCGACCTGCCCGCCCCGCTTTCGCGGATCGTGCAGCCCACGTCGCTGCCTCAACGCCGTCCCGGGATCCCTCCCGCTCAGCAGCCCGGCGCCGGCCGGCAGGAGGCCCGCGCTCTCAGCTAGCTTCACTGCTTCGGCTCGTTTGGTGGCCCCGAGTTTCTTGTAGATGTTCTGGACGTGCGTTTTCACGGTGGGACGGGCGATGCCGAGCTGGCTGCCGATGCCAGCGAGCGTTTGATACGTGGTAAGGAGCGCCAGGACGCGCGTCTCGGCAGGCGTCAACGAAACAGTCTTACGTGACTTCTTCATGTTCGGCGGCTTCGGCTGGGCGGTAATAGTGCTGTCACGGTACGCCGCGGGCGGTCGATTCGTTATCGGCCAATCTGGCTGATATCGCTGTGACAACCCGCTCGCCTGAGTTGAGCCGGTGGCCCACGGCGGCGCCGTGGGCGCTCGTGAGGTAGACCGGAAGTTGTCGTCGTCGCCTGCGACGCCTCGGTCCACTCGAGCAAGCGCTTGCCCGCAGCCGTTTGCCGGCAACCGCCGGTCGTTCTGAGGGGCGAATAGGTCGCGATCGCGCCCGAGCCGCGGCGCCGGTTCGACGCCCCGCCGACTCCGCAGCTTCTCCACCGTTTCTATCGGGGTTTTTTACGGATCCTCGGCCTTTCAGGCTCAGGTACGCTGGGTGGTGTCCAGATGATTGGGCAGCGAGAAGTGGCATCTCCTGATGCGGCGGACCGTCTTTGCTGAGACTAGGTAATGGGACCTGGGTCGCGAGAGGAGACGACTTGTCCGAGATATTGGCGCGGTCGCGCCCGACTGTGAGCGCGGCCCCGAATGAGAGCGCGTCGATGGGCATGCGCGCGTTTGTCGTCAAGACGATTGAGCGCCAGGTGGCGTGCGGGTCGCGCCTGCGCCGACACCGCGGCTTCATGTCGGCGTCTAAGACCTGCGAGTGGCGGGCCTGCCCCGAAGTCGCTCTGGCCAGCGAAACGGGGAGGCGTCGAGGGCGGAACGATGAGTAGCGTTGCGTCTTCCGAGACCAGGCCACCGTTGCCGCGGACAAAGCGTCGAGTTCCGACCGTCCTGCCTCGGGCGGTGGCCCGACCTCGCCTCGCCTCGCTGCAGGCGGTCGCCGAGCGCAGCCGGGTGGTGCTGGTTTCTGCGCCGGTCGGCTACGGGAAGTCGACCCTTGTCGCGCTGTGGAGTGACCTGGATCCGAGGGCCAGCGCATGGGTGCAGCTCGGCCCGCGCGACAATGACCCCGTCGTTCTGCTGGCCCGCTTAGTGGCGGCCCTCGAGCGCACTGGCCCGGTTTGCAGTGAACTCCTGAAGGAGCTGTCGGGACGGATGCCCAGGATCGATGAAGTTGTCATTCCTCTCCTTGCGGCCGACCTCGGCGAGCGCGATCCGTTCGTTCTGGTGCTGGACGATGTACATGTCATAACGGCTGGGGAGAGCCGTGCGATCCTCGCGCATCTAGTCGATCAGGTTCGATCCGGCTGTCAGTTGATCTTGGTCACGCGCGGCGATCCGGTTGTGCCGCTCGGCCGGCTGCGCGCAAGTGGGGATCTGGTGGAGATCGGGAGCGAGCTACTTGCCCTGGATCCGACGGAGACCCGTCATGTGGCCGCGAGCCGAGGACTGGAGCTGTCACAGGCGGCAGCCGAGGCCCTGTGCGAGCGAACGGAGGGATGGGCCGCCGCGGTTGCGCTGGCCACGCTGGCGCTGCGCGGCCGCGACGACGCCACGGAGAAGGCCGCCGGCCTGTCCGGCGATCAGCAGCAGATCGCCGACTACCTCGTCGAAGAGGTACTGCAGCGCCAGCCGGATCATCTGAGGCGATTCCTGCTAGGGACGTCGATCCTCGATCAGATGACCGCGCCCCTGTGCGATGCCGTGCTCGGCACAGACGACGCGGCTCGTTCGCTCGAGGAGCTCGCACGTTCCAATGCCTTCGTGGTCTCGCTCGACGATCACCGCGAGCGCTATCGCTACCACCATCTGTTCAGCGATCTCCTCCGCGCGGAGCTCAAGCGGGGCCACCCGGAACTCCTCCCCGTGTACCTCCGACGGGCAGCAGATTGGTGTGAGCGACACGAATCGCCAGGCGAGGCGTTCGCCTACGCCCATGAGGGCGGCGATCTCGGTCACGCCGGCCGAATCGCTCTCGCGTGTCGGGACGAGCTTGCCAGCCGTGGACAGATCGAAAGTCTGCGGTTGTGGCTGAACCGCTGCACCGACGGAGAGATCGAGTCAGATCCACAGCTGGCTATCGCGGCTGCGTGGGTCTTCGGGTACCTTGGCGATGCGGCCCGGGCCAGGCGGTTCTTGGTTGCGGCCGAGCGGGCCCCGCTCCCTCTGGCATCCACCGACGGGGCGTCTTCGTTTCGCTCGGCACTTGCCAACCTCCGAAGCTCCATGGCGCCGGACGGCATCCCGCAGATGCTGCGTGATGCCGAGCTGGGCTACGCGTATGAGAAGAAGATGGGGACTCGATGGCTCCTCAGCGCCCGTCGCGCGATGGGCGCGGCTTACCTTCTCCTGGGCCGACCGCACGAGGCAATCGACGCGCTGCGAGATTCACTGGCGATTTCGAGCGACCGACCCGATCTCAGCCACACGAGGGTCTTCACTCTCGGCTATCTCGTCTTCGCGGCCAACGAGGTGGGCGACCGGCGAGATGCGCAACGATGGGCGATCGAAGCGGGCTGGCTGGTCGGCCAGCACCACCTACACGACACAATTTACGGTGCCGTCGGCTACGCGGCGGGAGCGCTCGCGCACAACCAACGCGGTGACCAGACCGAGGCCGCGCGCCAGCTCGAGAACGTTCGGCGGCTGCGCCCACTGCTCCGCACGGGCCCGTGGCTCAACGCCGATCTCGCGCTGCGCTGCGCCGACATCAGCCTCGACCTCGGTGACGTTGTCGGCGCTCTCGAACATGCGCAGATCGCGGACGACGCACTCCACGGGTACCCAGATGCCGGAACGCTCCCGGCCCGGTTACAGCGTCTCGAAGCGCGGATCAAGCGGGGCCAGGACTACGGACTCACGCCTGCCGAGCTCCGGCTCGTGACTTACCTGCGGACGCATCTTTCGCTCCAGGACATCGCCGATCGGCTTCACCTCGCGCGCCCGACCGTCAAGACGCACGTCGCTTCTATCTACGTCAAGCTCGGCGTCACGGGCCGATCTGACGCTGTCGAGATCATTGAGCAGGCCGGCCTCGAATCGACAGAAGCCAGGGCCACGATGCCAGTCCAGATGCCGACTGTCGCCTTGCCGCATCGCCGTTGGCTGACGGATCATGCGGTTCGTCGTGGTTCGTCCGAAGGTGAAGCGCCCAACATGCCTCGCTCACCGGCCATACCCCGAACGTAGCCGCCTGATTGCCAGGTAGAAAGCTCGGTGTCGCGCGTCGAGAGGGCCTTCGCCAGCTACCATTTCGCGCCTCACTTTGCGGCCGAGTGACCGACCATGGGGCCAGCAGAGCAACTACCGCAGCGCTGCATCAAGGCGGCCTTGCGGGTGTGTGTGGTTCATCCTTTTTGGCTGATGCGGGGTGGGGTTTGGGGTCGTAGGGTTGTTGGTAGCGGCGGTGGCGGCATCGTCGGGGAAGGTTTGGGCCCGAGCGGGGTGTTGTCTGCTGCCGTGGTGGCTGTTGTGGTTTGGATGATTGGAAAGGAGCAGGGCGATGAGTAAGGACAATCCTGTGTTTGTGTATGCGGCGGTGTATGCGGGTCGTGATGATGCTGATGCTGATTACGACACGTTGCTGGATCTGCATTCGGCTGATCTGGTGGGCACGTATGACGTCGCGTTGGTGTACAAGGACGACGACGGTAAGGTGCATGTGACCAAGCACGAGAAGCCGACGCAGCATGGCGCGTGGACGGGTGCGGCGGTTGGCGCGTTGGTGGGGATCGTGTTCCCGCCGGCGATCCTCGGTGCGGCTGTGGTTGGTGCGGCGGCGGGTGGGGGGATCGGGCATGTGATGGGTGGTATGTCGCGTAGCGATGCTAAGGAGCTTGGCGACTATCTCGATACCGGCCAGGCGGCGCTGGTCGTGATCGGTGAGTCGCGCTTGCAGGAGCAGCTCGATAAGGCGCTGACGCATGCTGAGAAGACCCAGGAGAAGGAGATCGACGCTGACGGCAAGGAGCTCGCCAAGGAACTCAACGCGCTACCCGCCTAGCAGCAGCCCGCTCTCGCCAGCGCGCTCTCGCGCGGCCGCTGGCTTGGTGATGTGAGAGCGCCCCGGCTCCCTCCGCAGCGACACAAGCGGCGACCGTGTTTCTCAGACCTTTCAACGGCTCCATCACGCGGTCGCCTCCCAGCGCCACGCGTGCGCGCACTGACACGCCGCTTGGTTCAGATCGGCATCGGGAAGAGCACAGGATGTGTCCGGTGGACGCAGCCGGAACCCGCCGGTCGGACTGCCTCACCACAGCAGCCGCAGCAGCACCCCAGACAGACAGAGGAACAGTATGACCGAGCTAAAGAAAGTGTTCGAGGTTAAGTGGCAGGGATTCAACCTGCGCAGAGGCGCCGTGTTGGGGGTCGTGCTTGGGCTGATGATCGTCGTGGGCGTCCTCCCGCACGAGCGGAGGTACTTCCTTAGCGCACTCTTCGGGGCGCTGTTCGTGGCCATCAGCGACCCTGGCGGCAAATACGGCCCCCGGGTGCTGGGGATGGCTGCGATGGCCGCGGCCGGGGCACTGCTGACGGCCCTGGGGTTCGGCATCGGCGGCGGTCCGTGGGGGTTCGTGGTGCTGGCCGCTTTCGTGGCCACGTTGCTCGGAGGGCTGGCGGTGAAGTACGGCTTGCACAGATTCGTCGCGGCCCATCTCCTCAATATCTGGTTCATTCTCGTCCTCGGCCTGCCGACGCTCATCGCCTTCGGCCATCCGGGCGCCTTCCGCTCCGGCTTGACCCATACCGAACCGTGGAAGCAGGCGCTGGCGTGGCTCGTCGGATCGGCAGTGTGGGTCGTTTACACCTTCATCATGTGGTTGGCGCGGGGGCGGGTCGCGGCGCCGCAGCCTGTCGCGGAGATCCCCGGGGATATCTCGCCGCGGCCGCTGACCCGGCAGATAGTCCTTTTTGCGGTGATTCGCGCCGTCGCGGTGTCGATCGCGGTCGCGATCGCTTTCGGGCTGCAGCTGCCCAACGCCTACTGGATGCCCATCGCCGCCATCATTGCAATGAAGCCCGACCTGCAGCAATCAACCTTTTTTTCCGTACAGCGCGTGGTCGGGACGGTACTGGGCGCCGCGGTGGCTGCGCTCGTCCTGCTGGCCGTCGATAACAGAACCGCGCTCGAGGTGATCGTCGTCGTTCTGTTCGCGGTGGCTGCTTCGATCCGCTTCGTTAACTACGCCTGGTACACCGCAGCCGTGGCCGCCGGCCTCCTTATCGCGATGGACGTGCCCCATCCATCCAACCTTGCCGACGAGGGACGCAGGATCCTGTTCACGCTCGCCGGCGTAGGGATCGCCGTGATCGTCCTGTTCCTGGCAGACCGACTCCGAAAGCGCACCGCCAAAGTCCCTGCACAAGCACCACAAGCCAGCACCGCCGCCTGACGCTGGCGAGGAGGCCTGCAGATGAGCGCCAGCGAGTGATCTCAACCTTTTTGGCCGATGCGCCGCCTCGCGCTGCAGCATAGCCTGATACGACAATTGTGAAATATCGGTGGCTGCGACACGCGCCGCTGTGATAACCGATCGAGGGAAGGAACGAACGGCGATGGCGACCACAACTTCAAGCAAACGGACGACCGCTGCGAGGCGCGGGACAGCCGCGCCAGGGAAGAAGCCGAAGAGCGCGGCGGTTCCGCATTTGTCGGTGGCTGAGCGGGTTGCTCGTGGTAAGGCGGCGCGGGCTGAGGTGCCGCGCGCGGATCATGCGCTGTTCGAAGCGCCGGCGAGTCGCCCTGATCCGGTGAAGTTGTTGGAGCGTCAGGCGAAGACGCGTGTGCCGGAGCTTGTGCCGATCCGCTACGGGCGGATGCTGGTCTCGCCGTTTACGTTTTATCGCGGGGCGGCGCTGATCATGGCCAATGATCTCTCGTCGACGCCGCGGTCGGGGTTGACGGTGCAGTGTTGCGGGGATGCGCACCTGTCGAACTTCGGGGTGTTCGCCTCGCCGGAGCGGCGCTTGATGTTCGACGTCAACGATTTCGATGAGACGTTGCCGGGGCCGTGGGAGTGGGATGTCAAGCGGCTCGCGGTGAGCATGCTGATCGCGGCGCGCTCCAACGGTTTTCGCCACAAGGAGCAGGAGCGGATCGTGCTTGACACGGTCGGGCAGTACCGCACCGCGATGGCCAACTTCGCCGGCATGAAGGCCCTCGAAGTGTGGTACTCGCACCTGGACGTCGACAGCGCGATCCAGGAGTTCGGTTCGCAGTTCAAGCCGAAGATGGTCAAGCGAACCGAGAAGAATCTCGCGAAGGCTCGCACGAAGGACAGCATGGCGGCGTTCTCGAAGCTGACTGAGGTCGTCGACGGGAAGGCACGGATCGTGGATCAGTCGCCGCTGATCGTGCCGATCGATCAGCTCGCCCAGGGCGGAGAGCGCGATCAGATGTTCGAGGCGCTTCGCCAGTTGTTGCGCGGCTATCGGGAGACGCTTGAGTTCGATCGCCGTGTGCTGCTGGAGGAGTTCGAGCTGATGGACTTCGCGCGCAAGGTGGTCGGGGTCGGGAGCGTCGGCACGCGGGCGTATATTGCATTGCTGCTCGGCCGTGATGGGCAGGACCCGTTGTTCTTGCAGATGAAGGAGGCGGAGACGTCGGTGCTGGAGGAATTCCTCGGCCCGAGCGAGTTCTCAAACCACGGCGAGCGGGTGGTCGTCGGCCAGCGATTGATGCAGGCCAGCAGCGACATCTTCCTCGGCTGGCTGCACATCGACTCAGGGTTGGACGGCAAGGCGCGCGACTTCTACGGCCGGCAGCTGAAGGACTGGAAGGGCTCGGCAGAAATCGAGCAGATGGTCCCCAAGGGCATGGCCACCTACGGCAAGCTGTGCGGCTGGACGCTCGCCCGGGCGCACGCGCGCAGCGGAGACCGGATCGCGATCGCAGCGTACCTCGGCAACGGCGACAGCTTCGACCGTGCAATCGTCGAGTTCTCAAAGGCGTACGCCGACCAGAACGAAAGCGACTACCAGAAGCTGGCTGCGGCGGTCAAATCCGGCAAGATCACCGCCGAAACGGGCCTCTAGCCCGTTCGTCAGGATCAGCCGATGTTGGCTCGCTGGGGGATCAGAGCCGTTAGCTCGCTTGCCGGTATCGCGGTCGGGATCCTTGTCTCGAGCGCGGTGCTCAGCAAGTTCTCGATCGACACTTCGGCTGTCGTTGAGGCAACCCTCATCTTCTGGCTCGTTCACCTTGTGGTTCAGCTGATCGCCCTTCGCGTGCTGGTTCATGAGCCGTCGATAGCGCTGGCCGGACTGCTGGCCCTCGCTTCGACGATCGTCGCATTGATCATCGTCAACGCGATCGTCAGCGGGCTGGCGATTCATGGCGCTCAGACGTACGTGTTCGCGACCCTGATCATCTGGATCGCGACCTCGATCAGCGACATGATCGGTCGCCGAATGATCAGAGCCCGGCGCCACGAATAACCCAAGAAAAAGAGCAAGCAAAACTCCTGAAGGAGCTTGGCGAGTCTCCTCGCCGGCGAGGCCGCGCTGATCGTGATCGGGTCTCGCGGCTCTCCGTTCTGGTATGGATGTCGCCGCGTCGCTCATCGTCAAACTCGGCCCGAACCTTGAGGAGCGGATCTGCTCGTCGGTCGCCTCGCCTCCAGCAAGGCGAGCCCCAAGTGTGGGGGCGTCCAACCCGTGTAGCTGGTTCACGTCGTGCATGCCCTTCGGTGTCTTTCTCGCTCGACCAACCAAGTCTCGGCGAAACCTAGGCAGTTCGGGCGCTCCCTTCTTTTAGTGGGGGTTGGGAGGAACCTATGGCAGGTGGCATCGCCGCCGCCGGAACCGGTCATCGCCCACTTGGGTGCTGCCCCGGCCGAAGCCCGTGATTGCGGTGGCAGCCACGCTCGGTCGCTCTGTCATATCGAGGGGCCGCGCCTAGCGGCGGGTGGCGATGACGGCGGTGGCGATCACGAGTGAGAGCGCGACGAGGCCGCCGACGGCGGTGAGCGGGGTGATGCCGGTGCTCTGGCGCTCGTGGTCGACGAACGCGACGAATGCGATCGGGAGCGCAACAGAGAAGACCAGCAGTATGGTCCGCAGGATCTGGCGCTTGTTGTGTCCGAGGTCCTTTTGCTGTTTGGCGGCGGCGATCGCCGCTTGCGCGCTGTCGGGCTCGCTGTCGTAAAAGATCAGCGCTCGCCGCCCAAGGTCACGCGCGCTGCTGTCGCAACCCCAGGCCATCGCGATTATGAAGGTGAGCGGGAACACGCAGGTGATGACCCAGAAGATGGCAAAAGTCAGGAACCCGAGCCCTGTCTTCACCCACGGATGGGCCCCCTCCTTGCTCTTGTCGGAGGGGGCGGAGACGAACCCGCCGTAGATCAGCAGCACGTAGACGGCGCGGACCCACGTACGCCATGGGCGGCGCGCGACCGGCTTCTCGGGCAGCGGTGTGTCCCGCACCGCGAGCAGGGCCGAGCGGGCCGCGTCGACCGACGGGTCCACGCCGCGAAGCGCCAGCATCTCAGCGGCGGTCTCGAGCGCCAGCGGGTCGCGGTCATAGAGCGCCGCGGTGCGCAGCAGCATCCGCGCCTCCTGGCGGAGATACACCAGATAGCCCGGGATCAGCGCGACCAGGAACGGCGTCCCGGCGACGGCCCCATCGACCGCCGCGATCTTCGCGCTATCGGTGCGTAACTGCTCGGCAATGACCGCGCGCGGAACACCTTCACGCTCCTTGCGGACGCGCTGTGCCCACTCCAGAGATGGCTCGCCGAGGCTCTGCGTGCTGTGCAGCGCGATCCGCTCGGCGACATGCTCGGGGTCGCGATAGGCAATCTTCGCGAGCTGCCACCCTTCTGACAGACCGTGCCTGATCCGGCTTCTCGAGCCCGGCGGCGGGGCGCTCGGCGGCGAGGTGTCATTCGGCGCGGTCTCATCCGCGACCGGCGTTCCGTTCTTCGCGGGGTCGTTGGCCCCCGCTGACCGCGGCAAGCTCGGATCGCCGGGATGAGCGCTCACGTTGCCGTCCCAGAGGCAGCATCACGAGTACTTGCCAGCGACGTGGCCAGCGCGACGATCCGCCAAGCGCCTGCACCGATGCCAAACCCCAGAGCGGTCAAGAGCGCACCTGCCACCGCGACCGCTGCCATCCGACGCGCCGGCAACTCGAACTCCATGGGCGCATCGCTCGGGCCCACCAACACCACCCTAGAGCGCGGCGCTGAGCAGATACTGCGGCTTGTCGAGCGCGGAAAGTATGATGCCGGCCCAAGTAGAACCCCGATCAACATGAGCCCGGGCGGAACGTTGAGCCTTTCTCGGTTGAGTTCGAACAGTTTCGGCGCTTGCGCCATAGAGATCAATATCGCGGAAGGCCACGCGTTTGGGAATCATCCTTTTTGGACGAGATGCACACGCGCGAGAGGCGTGGGCCGAAGCCGGTGAGCGCTCGAGGCGCCCGCGGACTTGAGCCCGGCGCCGATGGAATTCACCGTCTCGTGAGCTCAAGCAGTAGCGACTCGACTCGCTCGAGCCGCGCGGCGATCTGTTTGAGCTGTGGGTCGGCTGGTGCGTCCGCCTGTGGGTCGGCTGGTGCGTCCGCCCGTGGGTCGGTTGGTGCGTCCGCCCGTGGGTCGGTTGGTGCGTCCGCCCGTGGGTCGATTGGTGCGTCCGCGTCGGTCCTCCCGGCCGGCTCTCCGGACTTCTGCTCGCGCTGCGCGCGGGTCACGAACGTCGAGGTGATCGCTGCAGTGACGATCGCCAGGAACGCTATCCCCTCGAGCATCACCACCGCGCCGACGATCTTGCCGGCCGCGTCCTTGGGCGTCACGTCTCCGTACCCGACTGTCGTGACCGTCTGCAGGGACCACCACATGCCCTCCCAGATGCTCGAGTACTCGCGATGGTCGATCGCTCTGATCGCGATCCCGCCGACGACCACGACGATGAACGTCCCCAACACGATCACGCTCGCCGCGTTGCGCACCGAAATCGGCTCGCGTAGGAACCGGTTCATACGGCGCTCGATCGTGCGTGGCCGTTTCATTCCTCGCGGCACGCTCCCGGTGTCGAAAGCACATGAAGGCACCCAATCGAGGGCATTCGCCATCGGATCGCTTTCGGGTAGTCCTGCCCGCGCTCGTGGTCCCACCGAGCACGACCAACCGGTCGAGCCGGGCCGGTGCCAGGGCAACGATGCCAAGCGTCGCGTTGGCTAACACCCCGACCCGCAGTGGCGGACTTACGTGTCAGCTGCACTTCGACTTAGTGGCGTCGGTGAAGCTCGTGACCGAGCTCACGACGGTCTTGGCGTCGAGTCCGATCGCGGCGATCTGACTGACCGAAGGGCTCGACGGTAGTGCCTTGACGGCGTTCTGGAGCGTGTCGACCGACGTCTTGACGGCGCTGGTCTGACTCGGGAAGTCGCTCTTAGCCGAGTTGACTACCGAGGTGGCATCGCTCGCGATCGTTGTGATCTGTGACTTCAGGCCGCTGACGCCGCTGCTGGAGGTGACGCTCGGCAGGTTCTTGATTGAGTTCTCGAGGTTGGTGCGATCAGTGCAGTACGCCGGCTTGCTGCTGCTGCCACAACCGGCGAGCGCGATCAGCGTGCCGGCGGCTACCGTCGCGACTGCAATGCGCCTCGCGGCGCGACCCCTGCGATGCGTTGATATGTCCATCCTGTTGCCTGGTTCCATGGCAACAGGCTATGCCGCAGCGCGACGCACGCACATCGGCCAAAAAGGATGAGACCACCCCCGAGCTTTCGCTGCCTCCCCAAGTCCCCCCGACCCCAAGGCGCTTGGGGCGCGAGGTAGGCGGTGAGCACGGCGATCGCGACCGGCGCGATCTGGGTGGTCCCGACCTCGGTGGCGGACGCGCCGGGACCAGCGGGCCGAGTCGCGCGAAGGATCGTCCGCTTGGCGAGCGGAGCGAGGACTTTCGTTAGGCGCTGCGCTGAGGTCACGTTTGCGGGTGGGGCCGTGGCCGCCCGCGCCAGTTGCTTCTGATTTCGAAGCGGCCGCAAGCCAGCCGGCGGTGGTCCGGGAGGCGTCAATCGCGGAGCCGCGCAAGTGGAGACAGCCGAGAACGACCCGACAGAACCGACGTCCTAGCGACCGTCGATCTCTAGAAGCTCGAGCACCAGCCGCTGGAACAGGCCGCTGGTCGCTCCTTCCAGGCGGCGATCTGATCGCGAATCCCCAGATGCCTTTACGATATGGTAAAGGAATGCCGCGGATTTCCAGCAAGCACCAGATCACGCTTCCGGTTGACAGCCTGGCCAGCGCGGGCCTCAGGGCCGGGGACGAGGTGACGATCGAAGCTCAGGGACCGGACACGATTGTCGTGCGCCGCGCCAGTCACAACCTCGACAAGGCCCTCGGGCTGTTCGATGGGCTATTCGAACCGGACTACCTGGAAAACCTGCGTCGCGAAGAGCGAACGTGAGAGTCTGCGTCCTCGACACGGACGTCGTCATAGCTGCACTTGATCGCGCCGACGCACACCACCAGAGAGCGGCGCGGGCAATCCGCAGCATGCTCGCAGAGGAAGTCGCTCTCCTACTGTCGATGATCAACTACGCCGAGACGCTCGTGCGGCCCGCCGAGAACGGGTCAACGCTGCGCGCCGCCGTCGCAGCGATCGACGCGCTCGGCATCCAGCTGAGCGCTCCGACGCCTGCGATTGCCCGGGACGCCGCGCGTCTGCGCGGATTGAACATCAGTCTCGCCGACGGGTTCGCGCTGGCAACGGCGCGTGCCCACCACGCCAGCGTCGCGTCGTTCGATCAGCGCGTTCGCCGCGGCACCCGTTCCGCCGGCATCGAGCTCGCGGATGCCTTCCGCTGACCGGCTCACGGCGCCCGAGCCCGCCTGTCCACAGCGTCGAGCCGAAGGTCGGACCTAGCCCGTCTGATCCTCCACGAACTACTGAACCCCCTGAGGAGTGACCGCGATGATGTGACCGTCGTCGGGGTACTCGATCTCGAGCAAGGAGCCGTACTTGGTGGCTCTTTGAAGCATGCCCTCGCACTCGGCTAGGTCGCCTCCACGACCAGTTCGGTTCCATCGCTCAGTTTCACTGCTCCGGTCATTGGCGCACCTCGCTGGTGGCGACTCGCTGTATTGCTCAGGAGCCTGTCTACGCGCGCCCACCGTCGAACGCCGCCCCGCCGGGCATCGTCCACATCGGTTGATCCGCCCGAACGGTCCTTCCAGCGAGAAGATCGCTCGAGACCAGCGGCCGCTCGTTACGCCGGGCGTCCTCGGAGTGCCCGAGACCGTCGTGTAGGCGGGATGCTCGTCGCGCCATCAAAGCCGCAGCAGCAGCGTTTTGGCACCCGGACTGCCGAGTCTGCCCGGAGACAGGCGCGCGGTTGTCGCGGACTGCCGCTAAGCCAGCGAAGAGCAGGAGTATCCGAAGCTCGACCACCCGTCGACAGTGGTGCGGGCGGCAGGACAGTTGGAGCGAGCCGAGCTCGGCATGCCGCCGAACAACGCCCACCGCGCCGGCGGACATCAAGGGCGGGCCAAGACCTGGGTCCGTTGTCTCGTCATAGGCGCATGCCGCTTCCTCAGACCTGAACCGCTTGGACCGAAGAAAGCCCCGCTAGCGGGGCTTTCCCAGTGCGCCCGAGAGGACTCGAACCTCCACGGACCATTCAGTCCACAAGGCCCTCAACCTTGCGCGTCTACCAATTCCGCCACAGGCGCTGGGCCGGCCAGTATAGCCTCGGCAGGCTTCCCACGGGATCGCTCGGAGCGGTCCGCGGCCCGTGCGTACGCGGGACCTGACCTCCGACCCACGAACGGTGCGCACGCCCCGGTTTCGCCGGCTTTTGCGGGGGCTTCGTCGGCGCCGACTCGGCAGGAAGTTGAGCGATGGCCTGCGGCGTGCCCTTGAGTCCGTCCGCCCCCGGCGCTAGATTTCCGAACACATGTTCGACGTAGCTGGCCCACCGAGGGAAACCGAGCAAGGAGTGGACGGATGGACCTGACCAAGCGTCAACAGGAGATCTTCGACTTCATCAAGCGCTACTCGGCCAGGTACGGGTATCCGCCGACGGTCCGGGATATCGGCAAGGCGGTCGGTCTTGCGTCGTCCTCGACCGTTCACGCGCACCTCGCCAATCTCGAGCGGATCGGGCTGTTGCGACGCGACCCGTCGAAGCCGCGGGCGATCGAGCTGCTCGATCGTGCGGCCGCCGGCATGCGGAGCTTCGTCAAGCCGGGGCTGCCGCTTGTCGGGCAGGTGGCCGCGGGCCAGCCGGTGCTCGCTGAGGAGAACATCGAGGATTACGTCCAGACGCCGACTTATGCGGGCGGCGAGGATGGCGAGTACCTGCTCCGCGTGCGCGGCGAGTCGATGAAGAACATCGGGATCATCGAGGGCGACCTGGTCGTCGTCAGGCCGCAGGAGACGGCGACCGACGGTGACATCGTCGTGGCGCTGGTGGGGGAGGAGGCGACCGTCAAGCGCTTCTTCCAGGAGGCCGACCACGTGCGCCTGCAGCCTGAGAACGAGACGATGGATCCGATCCGCAGCCGCGACGTGCGCGTGCTCGGCAAGGTCGTCGGATTGATGAGGAGCATCACTTGATCGGGAGCCCGGCATGAGCATGGCGCTCGCCACGAGAGCTCCCGTCGCTTGCGAGGGAGTGGGTGGTGAGTCCACGCTGGCCGATCTGCTGGCCGGTGTTTGGGAGGGGCTCACCGCTCACGAACTCGTCCCCTGTCCGGTCTGCGGCGGACAGATGCACCCTGAATACGGCGTGCATGCGCGACCGATCAGCGGTCGCTGCGACAGCTGCGGCTCGACCCTGAGCTAGAGCTGGGCAGCGTCGCTCGGCGTGGCGCGACCGCCGCGACGCGCGACGACCATCGGCCGGCCGATCCGGGGCTATGCTTTGCGACGCAGGCTGAGCAGTCGCGGAGGTGGAACCGCCTTCGAGGAAAGTCCGGACATCAAAGGGCAAGGTGGTCGGTAACGCCGACCCGGGGAAACCCGCGGGAAAGTGCCACAGAAATGACACCGCCTAAGCCTGGGGCCGCTGCAGAGCTCCAGGCCGGTAAGGGTGAAATGGTGCGGTAAGAGCGCACCGGCGTCGCGGTGACGCGGCGGCCAGGCAAACCCCACCTGATGCTAGGCCAAGCAGGACCGTTTGCAGGTGACCCGCCAAGGTCCGGGTAGGCCGCGTAGATGGATGACTGCTCTCGACAAGATCCGGCTTATAGGCCTGCTACGGAGAAGCCCCGCCCCCGGCGGGGCTTCTCTATTGGCGCTACCCCTTCTTGATCTCCAGGCGCCGGATCGAGACGGTGACCGTCTTGTTGGCGAAGGTCTGCGCCACCTCGACCGCCACGTGCAGCTTGCCGGCCTCACGCAACAGCTGGCGGCCGAGGCTGTTGAGCGCGACGAACAGCATTCGCTGATGTCCCGGCGCGAGCTTGTAGTTCTTCAGCCCGACGACGAGCTTCCCGTGTGCGGCGAGCGACGCGCGGCGACGTTCGCCGGCCGAGCCGCCGTAGCCGCGCCCGCGCCCGCGCCCGCGCGAGAAGGACGCGGTCGCCAGGTTCGACGCGGTCGCCAGGTTCGAGCTGCTTCCCCGCGGGACCGTCGTCAGCGCCACGTTGCCGGCGCAATCGGCGCTGGCCCTGGCGCCACAGGACAACGTCACGGCGACGCCATGTGACTTCGCGCTCTCGCTGACGACCTTGACCTTGCGGTGCGTCGGCGCCGCCCCGGCGACCGGCACCATGCAGAACCAGGCCATCGCCGACGCGCCGAGGAGCGCACCCACGACCCGGGGCGACAGCAACCGCCACGGGCGCATTGCGAGCCGACGGGGACCGACCGCCGCGAGCTGCCGTCGGTGGGCCCCCGCGAGCTGCCGTCGGAAGGGGGCCGCTATGAGCCGCCGTCGACCGGGCCCACCGAGAGCGAAAGTTGACACACCGTCCTCCTTGGATTCCAGCGCGGGCGCTGCCCCTCCGCGCATGTACGTTGGAGACGGCACGGTACCGGCGCGTCGAGATGGGCGCAATCGCGATTCGATCGCTCGGGTCAGCCACATTCGGCTGCCGATCGGCCAGCTTCAACTGGCCGGTCAGCCAGCACATGTTTAATGAGCTACGCTGAGCCTTGGAGAGGCCTGGCCGGGAGGCTCCAACGACGGAACGAAGGAGACAACTTGTCCCGAAAGCTCGCTGCGCTGGCGTTCTCGGCTGCTGCACTGGCGCTGACATGTGTCGCGCCGGCATCGGCCGGGGCCGCGGCCAAGGACTACGCGAATATCGCGCGCAACATCATCCCGTCCGGGCAGTACGGGTCCGATCCGCCGCCGCCCGGCGCGACCACCCAGGCGATGATGTACAACGCGCTGACGCCGCTGTTCAACCACGTCACCCAGTCCGATCTGTTCTCGGACTTCAAGTCCGAGGCCGTCGGCAGCGCGGTGACTGGAACGCTGACGCACGAGTCGGTGCCGCACCCCGGCGTCACGATCCTGCGTGACAGCTTCGACGTCCCGCACATTTACGGCGTGACCCGCGACGATGTGACGTGGGGGGCCGGCTGGGTGGTCGCCGAAGATCGCGGTCTACTGCTCCAGGAGGCGCGCTATCCAGCGCTGGTCGCGGCGATCGACGCTCCCGGGCTGAACGCCCTCAGCCTGATCTCGAGCGTGACGTCGTTCAAGCCCTCGGCGCAGACCGAGAAAGAGGTCGCCAAGCAGACGAACGTGCTGCTCGCCCACGGCAAGAAGGGCCGCGAGGTCCTGCACGACATCGACGTCTACCTGCAGGGCATCAACGCGTACATCACCGCACACGGCGACAAGCTCGGGTTCTACTCGAACGTCGCAAAGTTCACCCGCACCGATATCTACGCGTTCAACGCGCTGAAGGATCAGTTCGTCGGTGAGGGCGGGGGAGACGAGGCGCCGCGCGCCGAGTTCCTCTCGGCGCTGATGCGCAAGCTCGGCAACAAGCGTGGCCGTGAGGTCTGGAACGACTTCCGCGAGGCCTACGATCCCGAGGCGCCGGCAAGCGTCCCGGGTCACGTCCAGTTCCAGCCGCGGCCCAAGAGCGAGAGTGGCAACGTGCTGCTCGACCCCGGCAGCCTGTCGAGCAGCGCGACGCAGGCGATCGCCGTCCAACAGCACGAGCGCGCGCATGCGAGCAACGCGCTGCTGGTCTCGGGCAAGCGCTCGGCGACTCATCATCCGATCATGGTCGCCGGACCGCAGATCGGCTACTTCTATCCGGGCCTGACGCTCGAGATGGATCTCGAGGGCCCCGGCATCAGCCAGCGCGGCGCGATGTCGGCTCCGTTCCCGGGCTACATCTTCATCGGCCGCAGCCAGGACTCCGCATGGTCGCTGACATCGGCCGGACTCGACCAGATCGACACCTACGTCGAGACCCTGTGTGGCCACAGCGTCCACCGCTACATGTTCGACGGCAAGTGCAGGAAGATGGAGTACTTCGACGCCGGCGCGCTCGGCGGATCGGACCCGCACGAGGTCACGTTCTACCGGACCGTTCACGGGCCGGTGTTCGGGTACGCGCGGGTTCACGGCAGGCTGGTCGCGCTATCGACCAAGCGGGCGAGCTACGGCAAGGACACGCTCGACCTGCTCTTCTACCACGACCTCGCGCACGGCCTGGTGCACAACGTGCATCAGTTCTTCCACGCAGCCGACCAGACGCCGCAGACGTTCAACTCGCTGTACGTCGACAACAAGGACATCGGCGTCTTCACCAGCGGCCTCGTGCCGATCCGCCCCTCGAACGCGGATCCGGCGCTGCCGATCAACGGCACCGGCCACGAGGAGTGGCGCGGCTGGGTCCCGTTCAAGAACCACCCACAGGGGATCAACCCGCCGAGCGGTGAGATCGTCAACTGGAACAACCGGCCGGAGGCCGGGTACGAGGCGCCCGACGACAACTGGTCGCTCGGCGCGATCCAGCGAGTCGATCTGCTCCTGCACAACCTCGGGCACGGCAACAATCTGACGCCTGCCCGGGTGACCTCAGCGATGAACGAGGCCGCCACCCAGGATGTGCGCGAGATGACGATCGAGCCGCTGCTGTCGAAGCTGCTGCACGGCGGCAAGGCGCCCAGCGCCCGTGACGCGACGATGCTGTCGCTACTCGATGCGTGGTACCGCCACGGCGGCAGCCGGCTGGATCGGACCGACGCGTCCGGGATCGGCAACATCACCGACCCCGGGGCGGCGATCATGGACCAGTCGTGGCCGTTGCTCGCCAACGCATGGGCCTCGTCCGTGCTCGGCGGCAAGCTCTCGGCGGAGCTCGCGTCGTTCGACAGCCAGTACGACCAGCCACCCGGGGGTCAGTACACCGGCTGGCACATCTACATGGATAAGGACCTGCGGACGATGCTCGGAATGCACGTGCGCGGCAAGTACGCTGTCCGCTACTGCGGCGGCGGCAGCCTGAAGCGCTGTCGCACGCAGCTGTGGAGCGCGATCAACACCGCGGGCAATCAGCTCGCGGCGAAGCAGGGGGCAAATCCGTCCGCCTGGCGCGCAAGCGCGACGGCCGAACGGATCAGCTTCGTGCCCGGTCTGCTCCCGTTCACGATGCGCTACACGAACCGCCCGAGCGGGATCCAGCAGGTCATCAGCTTCTCCGGCAACGCGCCGCAGGACACCGGACGCTGAATCAGGAGCCGGAGGCCTCGCCCACCCGGGTGAGGCCTCCACTCGCTCCTCCGGGACGGACCCCCAACCAATCCGCTCCTCGGGGACGGACCCACAACCGATCCGCTCGGCCCCGACGGACTCCCGACGGACCCGCTGCTCACGGCAGCGGGCCACCAGCGAGGGCGATGATCGCGCCGATCACGCCGGCGGCGAGCAGCGTCTGCACGATCCCTCGCCGCAGCGCCAGCAGCACGAACGCGGCGGCGGCGAGCAGCGCGAACTGCCACGCCTCAGATAGCGCCGTCGCCAGCGGGATCGCGGCGCCGAAGATCGCGCCGATCGCGGCCGGCCCGGCGCCGTCGAGGAACGTCTGCGCGCGCGCGTTGGCGCGCAGCCGCTCGAAATGGCCGCCGCCGATCAGCACGAATATGAACGACGGAAGAAACGCGATCGTCGCGGCGAGGATCGCGCCGCCGATGCCGTCGGCCGCATAGCCGACCGCCGCGATCGTGGCGACCACCGGCCCGGGCGTGACCTGGCCGAGCGCGACCGCGTACAGGAACTGCGTCGAGCTCATCCAGTGATAGGTGTGGACGGCGTCGGCGCGCATCAGCGGGACGATCACGAACCCTCCGCCGAACGACAGCGCGCCGACCTTCAGCGCCACCCACGCGAGCGCGCCGAGACCGCCGACGCCGGCGGCCGCGAGCGGCAGCGGCAGCGGCAGCAGCGCGCGGTGGCCGGCCGGCGCGCTCCTGATCGTGAGCTCGACCAGTCCGCAGAGCAGCAGGACGAGCACCAGGTAGGCGCCGAGCACCGACCCGGCCGCGGCGCCGATCGCGACGTAGGCAAGCCAGCGGGCCCGGCGGGCGCCGACACTGCCGGCGCGTCGCCAGCTCGGCCCGAGCAGCTCAAACGCCGCGCGCACGGCGACGGCAGCGACGACCGCTCCCGCACCCGCGCCCGCGCCCCGCACCCAGGTCGGCGGCGACTGCGCCAGGAACAGCGCCGACAGCGCCGTGATCATCGCGACCGCTGGGAGGATGAACCCGAGACCGCCGACGATCGCTCCGGCCGCCCCTGCCACTCGCCGGGCGCAGAAGATCGCGAGCTGCGTCGACGCCGGCCCGGGCAGCAGGTTGCAGGCCGCGATCGCGTCCTCCATCTCGCGCTCGCTGATCCAATTGTGCCGTGTGACGACGAGCTGGCGAAGTAGGGCGATGTGGGTCGGCGGCCCGCCGAAGCCGGTCACGCCGATCCGCGTCCAATCGATCGCGACCGTCCGCAGCGAGACGCGAGGAGAGCTGTCGCTCACCGCCCGGGAGCCGCTTGGCGAGGCGTGTCGGTGGCAGGCTTCTCGGGCACGGGCGCGGCACGACGATAGCGGCCGCGGCAGCAGCGTGACGCGAGTTCCGAGAAGATGTGCGCTCGCCGATGTCGATCATTTCGAAGACGATCACGGGGCCGGCGGCCCGGATCGGCGCCGCCGCCCAGAACGCGCTCGAGGTCGCGCGGTTCGGCGGGCTCGAAACCGACGAGGAGCCGTCGCCGTACGAGGTCGTCAGCGAGGAGCGGGTTTACCGGCTTCGGCGTTATTACCCGGACCCGGGGGACGGCGCGCGCACCGCGCGTGCGCCGATCCTGCTGGTACCGCCGATGATGCTCGCCGCCGAGGTCTACGACGTCTCGACGATGACAAGCGCGGTCACGATCCTGCACGAGCGCGGGGTCGACCCGTGGGTCGTCGACTTCGGCTCGCCCGAGCATGAGGAGGGAGGGCTCGAGCGGACCCTGACCGACCACGTGCTCGCGGTCTCAGACGCGGTGCAACGCGTTCGCGAGGTCACCGGGCAGGACGTCCACCTGGCCGGCTACTCGCAGGGTGGGATGTTCTGCTACCAGACCGCCGCCTACCGGCGCAGCGACGGCATCGTGTCGCTGGTGACGTTCGGCAGCCCCGTCGACACGCGTCTGGCGATGCCGTTCGGGATCCCCGAGCAGCTCGCCGCCGGTGCCGCGGGCGTGCTCGCCGAGCACGTGTTCCGCGCCTGGGCGCTGCCGGCGTGGGCCAGCCGGACCGGGTTCAGACTGCTCGACCCGGTCAAGTCGCTGCGCAGCCGGGTCGAATTCATCCTCCAGCTCCATGATCGCGACGCGCTGCTCCCGCGCGAGGGCACCCGCAGGTTCCTCGAGGCCGAGGGCTGGGTCGCATGGCCGGGACCCGCGATGGCGGACTTCCTGAGCCAGTTCATCGCCCACAACCGGATGCTCCAGGGCGGGTTCGTGATCGAGGATCGGCTGGTGACGCTCGCCGACATCGACTGCCCGATCATGTCGGTCGTCGGCACCGTCGACGAGATCGCGCCGGCCCCCGGAGTACGCGCGATCCGCCAGGCTGCGCCCCGCGCTGACATCTACGAGCTCGCGCTGCGGGCGGGCCACTTCGGACTCGTCGTCGGCACGACCGCGAACGAGGTCACATGGCCGACGGTCGGCGCGTGGATCCGCTGGCGTGCCGGCCGAGGCGAGCTCCCGTCCGAGCTTCAGCCGATCCCCGACGAGCCCTCGACCCAGCTCGTGCCCGAGGTCCGAAATCGCGTCGGCTACGGACTTGAGCTCGCCGGCGGCGTCGGAGCCGGAATCGGGCGATCGGTGCTGCGGACGGCCGAGCGGACAGCTCGCAGCATGCGCGAGCTCGCGTTCGAGGCGGCCGGCGCGCTCCCGCGACTGGCGCGGCTTGAGCAGATCCAGCCGAGCACCCGGATCTCGCTCGGGCTGCTGGTGCAGGAGCGACGCCGCAGGGCCGGCGATGAGATCTTCTTCCTGTTCGAGGATCGCGCCTACAGCGCGCAAGAGATCAACGAGCGGATCGACAACGTCGTCCGCGGGCTGATCTCGATCGGCGTTCGCCGCGGACAGCATGTCGGCGTCCTGATGGGAACGCGTCCGAGCGCGCTCGCGTTGGTGGTCGCGATCAGCCGTCTCGGCGCCGTTGCGGTGCTGCTCCGGCCCGACGGAGACCTTGCGCGCGAGGTCGAGCTCGGCCAGGTCGACCGGATCATCGCCGACCCCGAGCGCGCGCCGCTCGCCTCCGGGCTCGGCAAGCTCCACACGTTCGTGCTCGGCGGTGGGGGAGGACCGCGCGATCTGGGGATCCCGCTGACCACCGACATGGAGCAGATCGATCCCGACGCGGTTACGCTCCCGCGCTGGTACCGGCCCAACCCTGGGCGCGCGAGTGACGCCGCGTTCATCCTCTTCACCGGTTCTGGGAGCCGGACGCGGATGAGCCGGATCACGAACCGGCGCTGGGCGCTGTCGGCGTTCGGCACCGCGTCATCGGCGGCACTGAGCGGGGGCGACACGGTCTACAGCGTGACGCCGCTGTATCACCCGTCGGGGCTGATGATGAGCATCGGCGGCGCGGTCGCGGGCGGCGCCCGGCTGGCGATGGCGAGCGAGTTCGAGCCGACGACGTTCTGGGAGGAGGCGCGACGCTATGGCGTGACCGTCGCGTCCTACACCTGGACCCTGCTGCACGACCTGCTCGCCGCCCCGCCCCAACCAGGCGAGCGCCACCACTCGCTGCGGCTGTTCATCGGCTCGGGGATGCCGCGGGGACTGTGGCGGCGCGTGCAGGAGCGCTTCAGGCCCGCGCGCGTGCTCGAGTTCTATGCCTCGACCGAAGCGGGAGCGATCCTCGTCAACCTCAGCGGCGCCAAGGAGGGCTGCATGGGGCGCCCGCTGCCGGGCAGCGCATCGGTCCGGATCGCGGTCTACGACCTCGAGCACGAACGGCTGGTGCTCGGCCGCGACGGGCTCGCGCGCGAGTGCGGACCAAACAAGGTCGGGATGCTGCTGGCCCGCGTCGACCCGGAGGAGACCTCGAGCACGATCCCGCTGCGCGGACTGTTCGCACCCGAGGACTCGTGGCTGGCGACCGGCGACCTGTTCCGCCGCGACCCCGACGGCGACTACTGGCGTCTCGACAACATCGCCGACGTGATCCGGACCGCGGACGGCGCCGTGTTCACGACGCCGATCCGCGACGCGCTGTCCGACCTTCCCGGGGTCGACCTCGCCGTCGCCTATGGCGTCGCCGCCCACGATCAGCATGAGGTGGCGGTCGCCGCGATCACGCTGCGCGACGGCTGCGAGCTGCGCCCGCAGGAGCTCGGCCGGGCGGTGCGCCGGCTGCACCGGCGCGAGCGGCCCGCGATCGTGCACGTGGTCGGCGAGATCCCGGTCACGACATGGTTCCGGCCGCTGACCGCGCCGCTGCGGGCAGCCGGGATCCCCGAGCCCGACGAGTCAGGGCAGGCCTGGTATCTCGACGCCGGCGGCGAGACCTACCGTCCGCTGACCGACGCCGCGCACAGGCGGCTGGCCGGTCGGGCCGCCTAGCGCTTGAGCGCGCGCAGCGCGCGCAGCCAGTTGGCGTAGCCCAACAGGTTGAACGCCAGCCCGATCGCGAGCGTGCGATCGAGGCCGCCGCGGCTGCGCAGCTCGCCGAGGAACGAAACGGTGTCGGTCGCCTCGCAGGCGAGGTTGGCCTGGGTCGCCTTCTCCTCCTCGCCGGCCTTCGCGGCGATCACGGTCGCGGCGGCGACGAGCAGGTCGCGACCGCCGAACAGCCGATTGAAGTAGCGAGCGTCGGGGCCGAGCTGGTCCTCGGTCATGCCCGAGCCGGCGAGCAGCAGCTTCGGGAACAGCAGCGCAAGGATTCCGTAGCCGGCGCGCACGATCGAGCCTCGGATTAGGATCTTCGCGGCCATCGCGCCTGGATCCTACCCCGCCGCGGTTCACGGGTAATTGACGCGTCGCTCGCCGCGGCTGCGGCCCGTGGGTCGAACTCAGGCTGGGAGCGACTCGCCCGAGTACAGCTTCAGGACCTTGACGGTCCCGGCCGGCGCCGCGTTGATGCAGAGCTGGCACAGCACGCACTCGTCGAGGTTGTCCTGCACGATCCGCAGCGTGCCGTCGTCGTTCTTGGCGAAGATGTCGACCGGGCAAACGTCGACCAGCTTGCCCGCGAGCGCAGGGTCGCTGGCGACCGAGTCGTCGACCTCGATGCCGATGAAAAGCGCAGCGCTCACGTCCGCCCTCCTGCCGCGATCTTCTGCTTGACGATCTCGGGGATCTGAGAGATCTCCTCAGCGACGACGATCCCCGCCTCGGCCAGCCGCGTGATCTTCTCGGTGGCGGTGTCCTCCTTGCCCTCGACGATCGTTCCGGCATGGCCGAAGCTCATGCCCGGCATCTCGTCCATGAAGCGGCCGGCCATGAACGCGACGATCGGCAGGCGCGAGCCGGTCTCGGTCACCCAGCGCGCGAGCTCGGCCTCCATCCGCCCGCCCGGCTCGGTGTAGATCACGATCGCCTGGGTCTGCTCGTCGGCCTCGAACAGCGGCATCAGCTCGGCGTAGGTTGAGCCGATGATCGCGTCGCCACCGATCGAGACGGCGGTCGACTGGCCCAGTCCGGCGGCGGTCAGGGTCGAGGACATCTCGGTCGTCATGCCGCCGCTGCGCGAGATCACGCCGACGGGGCCCGGCCTGTAGGACTTGGCCGCGTCCTTCGCCGGTCCTCCGATCCCGCCCATCTTGATCACGTCGGGGACGATGATCCCGAGGCAGTTGGGGCCGATGATTCGCGCTCGGCGCTCGGCGGCGAGCTCGACCATCTCGGCGACGTCGCGGCGGGGGATCCGCTCGGTCACGATCACGACCAACTTGACCCCGTTCTCGAGCGCCTCGAACACGGCGTCCTTGGTGAATGCGGGGGGGACGGTCACGACCGAGCCGTCGATCGGGGCGCCGTGGTGCTCGACCGCCTGCGCGACCGTGTCGAACACGGGCACGCCGTGGACGTCGCGCCCGAGCCGCCCCGGCGTGACGCCGCCGACGATCTTCGCGCCGGCACCGTAGTCGAGGCACTCGCGGGTCAGGTTGACGGCCTCGCGGCCGGTGATCCCCTGGACCAGGAAGGTCGTGTCCGCATCGATCAGGATCGACATGACTAGACGGCGCCGCCCTGAATCTTCTCGACCGCGCGCTTGGCCGCCTGATGCAGCGAGACGCTCCGGTCGGCGTAATCGACGCCGTACTTCTCGAGGATCTTGAAGCCCTCCTCCTCCCACGCACCGGGGATCCGGAAGATCGCGATCTTCTCGGCCGGGTCGTAGCCGAGCTCGACGCAGGCCTTGATCACCCCTCGCGCGACGATGTCCACGCGCGTATTCGAGACGATCGACATCATCACCGCGATCTTGTCGACGCCGGGCTTCTGCAGCACGAGCTTGGCGAGACCGCACGCCTTCGCGACCGATGGGTTGCCGCCGATCTCGCAGTAGTTGGCGGGATCGCCGCCGTGGGCGCGGACCGCGTCGAACAGCGTCAGCGAGCCGCCGCCCGCACCGATCACGAGCCCGAGGTTGCCGTCGAACTCGGTGACGTTGCCGGCGACACCGCGGTGGTCCTGCGCGTCGACCTGCTCGCCCGCGAGCTCGAACGGCGTCGCCTCGCGCGCCTGGCGCGTCTCCTCGTCGCCGACTCCGAGCTCGTGCAGCAGCGCCTTCTGACGCGGCCGGGCCTCGTTCTCCATGTCCATGTGGGCGTCGAGCGCGACAAAGCTTCCGTCCTGCAGTTCGCCGAGCGGGTTGATCTCGGCCAGCGTCATGTCGTACTGCAGGAACAGCCGCGCCAGCCGCGCGAGGATCGGGGTCAGCCGGTTGAGCGCCGAGCCTGTGATCCCGAGCGACGCGATCACCTGCTTGGCCTGCCAGTCCGAGAACGGCCGCAGCGCCGAGAAGTGACCCCGGGCGACGTGATCCGGGTGCTGCTCGGCGACCTCCTCGATGTCGATCCCGCCCATATCGGAGAACAGCATCACCGGGCGCTTTCGGATCCCGTCCCAGACGACGCCCGCGTAGTACTCGTGCTTGACCGCGGCCCGCGAGTCGACCAGCACGCCGCGCGGCATGTGGCCGTTGATCTCGAGGTTCAGCACGTGCTCGGCATGCCGGGCGGCCTGATCCGGCGTATCGGCGAACTGGACGCCGCCGGCCTTCATCCGGCCGCCGGTCAGGACCTGGGACTTGATCACGACCGGGCCCGCGATCTCCTCGGCGGTCCGGCGCGCGTCGTCGGCCGTGTTGGCGAAGCCGTGCTTGGTGACCGGGATCCCCGCCTTCGCGACGATCGCGCGGGATTCGTACTCGAAGAACCGCATCGACGGCGCGGGAGACTAGCGGGACGGCGGTGGAAACGGTGCTCCGCCAGCAATCCTCACCATTCCGCTTGACACTGTGCTACAACCTCCATCTCCATCAATCCACCAAATTTGATTGACAAACCCGAATTGGTACTGAGGAGCACATGAGCGCAACGATCAACTTGAGGCGGAGCGGGGTGGCCGTCGTGGTCGCCGCGGTGTCCGGAGCGGGCTTGCTGGCGGGCTGTGGCGGATCGTCGGACACATCCAGCAGCAGCAGCAGCGGTAGCTCGTCTGGAGGGAGCGGACCGCAGCTCGCGCTGGTCGCCTACTCGACGCCGAAGAAGGCGTATGACGCGCTGACCTCGGCGTTCGCGCAGATCCCCGCCGGCAAGGGCGTCACGTTCAACTCGTCGTTCGGGCCCTCGGGCTCGCAGAGCAGGGCGGTCGACTCGGGCCAGCCGGCCGACGTGGTCGCGTTCTCGACCACCCCGGACATCACGCGGCTGGTCAAGGACAACATCGTCTCCTCGGACTGGGATGCAAACCCGTACAAGGGGATCGCGGTCAACTCGGTCGTCGTGATGGTCGTTCGCAAGGGCAACCCCAAGCACATCACCGGCTGGGACGACCTGGTCAAGCCGGGCGTCGACGTGATCACCCCCAACCCCTCGACCTCGGGCAGCGCGCGCTGGAACGTGCTCGCCGGCTACGGGGCGCAGCTGAAGGAGGGCAAGACGCCGGCCCAGGCACTCGCCTACGTGAACACGCTGCTGACCAAGAACGTCAGCGTGCAGCCCTCGAGCGCGAGCTCGGCGCTGCAGACGTTCACCAGCGGCAAGGGCGACGTGCTGCTCGACTACGAAAGCGACGCGATCGCCGCCGAGAAGGCCGGCGACGCGGTCCAGTACATCATCCCCAAGCAGACGATCCTGATCCAGACGCCGATCGCGGTCACGAGCAAGAGCTCGCACCAGACCCAGGCGAAGGCGTTCGTCAACTGGCAGTGGTCCTCGGCCGGCCAGACGATCTGGGCCCAGCAGGGTTACCGCCCGGTGCTGGCTTCGGTCGCGAGCAAGTTCGCGAGCAAGTTCCCGACGCCGCCGCAGCTGTTCACGATCGACTACCTGGGCGGGTGGACGAAGGCGAAGAGCGAGTTCTTCGATCCATCGACCGGGTCGATCACCAAGATCGAGCAGGCAGCCGGAGTCCCAACTGCCTCCAGCTAAGTGGCCGTCACATGAATTCAGTCCCATTCGAGCGGCTCCGGACGACGTCTGGCTTCGTCCTCGTCGGCTCGCGCAGCGCTGCTGCGCGTCGCCTCCTGCGTCCTTGCCATTCATCCGTCCGGCCCCACTCTCGGTGTGACCGAATTCATGGCGCCGGCCACTGATACACAGGCTGCCGCGCTGCCACCGCGGGCCCGCGTTCGTACGCGGGCCCGCGGTCGGCGCCTACCGGCTGGCGGGTTGGGACTGGGGCTGTGCACGCTGTATCTGAGCGTGATCGTCCTGATCCCGCTGGCCGCGGTCGCGGTCAATGCGCTCAACCAGGGCCTGAGCACGTTCTGGACCTCGGTGACCGACCCGCTGGCGATCAAGGCGCTGTGGGTGACGGTGCTGATATCGCTGATCGTGGCGGCGATCGCCGCGGTGATGGGAACCCTGGTGGCCTGGGTGCTGGTCCGCGACCAGTTCCCGGGCAAGCGCTTCATCAACGCGCTGATCGATCTGCCGTTCGCACTGCCGACGATCGTCGCCGGCCTCACCCTGCTGGCGCTGTACGGGCCAGACAGCCCGTTCGGGGTCCATCTCGCGTACACCCGCGCGGCGGTCGTGGTGGCGCTGCTGTTCGTGACGCTGCCGTTCGTCGTACGCAGCGTGCAGCCCGTGCTGATCGAGCTCGACAAGGAGGTCGAGCAGGCGGCCGCCTCGCTCGGCGCTTCCAACGCGACCACCTTCCGCAGGATCATCCTGCCGGCGCTGCGGCCGGCGATCGTGTCCGGCGCTGCCCTGTCCTTCGCCCGCTCGGTGGGCGAGATCGGCACGCTGCTACTGATCGCGGGCAAGATCCAGATTGCCAGCATCGTCATCTTCGCCGACATCGAGAGCGACGCTCAGCAGGCGGCAGCCTCGCTGTCGCTGGTCCTGCTGATCGTTTCGCTGGTAATTCTGTTCCTGCTGCGCCGCTGGGGAGGCCGCGTTGCTCATTAGCCGCCGCACCACGCTGTCGCTGCGTGTGATCGCGATCCTGTACCTCGTGCTGCTGCTGCTCCTGCCCCTGGGGGTGGTGTTCCTCCGTACCTTCGAACACGGCCTTGGGGTGGCGTGGGGGTGGATCACCACTCCGGCGGCGATCAGCGCCTTCTGGCTGTCGGTGCTGGTCGCGGTCATCGCCGTGCCGCTCAACACGATCTTCGGCGTCGGGGCGGCCCTGGTCCTGGTCAGGAGCAAGACCCGCGGGCGGGCGATTCTCGATGCTCTGATCGACCTCCCGTTCGTCGTCTCGCCGGTGATCGTCGGGCTCGCTCTGATCCTCGTCTACGGCGTGCACGGGTGGTTCGGCACCTTCTTCACGAACCACGGCATCCAGATCATCTACGCGGTGCCAGGGATCGCGCTGGCGACGATCTTCGTGTCGCTGCCGTTCGTCGTCCGCGAGGTGGCGCCCGTGCTGATCGAGGTCGGCGATGAGCAGGAGCAGGCGGCGGCCACGCTTGGCGCCTCGAGCTGGCAGACCTTCCGGAGGATCACGCTGCCTTCGATCCGCTGGGGGGTGGCCTACGGGGTCGTGCTGACCACGGCGCGCGCGCTCGGCGAGATCGGCGCCGTGCTGGTCGTCTCCTCGAACGTCGCCGGCCAGACGCTGACGCTGCCGCTGCTCGTCTACCAGCGCAGCTCGGACATCGGCTCGCAGGCAATCACGAGCGCCTACGCGGCCGCGACCGAGCTCGCCGTGATGTCGCTGGTCGTGCTCCTCGGTATGACCGTGCTGGGACCCAAGAGGGAGGAGGCCACATGAGGATCGACGCGAAGGGCATCTCGAAAGCGTTCGGCGATTTCACGGCGCTCGACGATGTGACGCTCGAGGTTCCCAAGGGCTCGCTGACGGCGCTGCTCGGTCCCAGCGGATCGGGCAAGTCGACGCTGCTGCGGATCATCGCCGGGCTCGAGACGCCCGACGAGGGGTCGATCCTGATCGACGAGGTCGACGTCACCGCCGCGCGTCCGCAGGATCGCGCGATCGGCTTCGTATTCCAGCACTACGCGGCCTTTGCCCACATGAGCGTGCGCGAGAACGTCGCCTTCGGTCTACGCATCCGCAAGCGCCCGAAGGACGAGATCAAGGCCAAGGTGGACGAGCTGCTGGCCTTGGTCGGCCTCACTGCGTGGGGCGGGCAGCGGCCGGCGCAGCTCTCGGGCGGGCAGCGTCAGCGGATGGCGCTGGCGCGAGCGCTGGCCGTCGACCCGCAGGTGCTGTTGCTCGATGAGCCGTTCGGTGCGCTCGACGCCAACGTCCGCACCGAGCTGCGCCAGTGGCTGCGGCGGCTGCATGACGAACAGGGCGTGACGACGGTACTCGTGACCCACGACCAGGAGGAGGCGATGGAGGTCGCCGACAAGCTGGCGGTGATGAACGAGGGACGGATCGAACAGGTCGGATCGCCGCGCGAGGTCTACGACAAGCCGGCCAGCGAGTTCGTGATGGGCTTCATCGGTCCGGTCTCAAAGCTCGAGGGCCGGCTTGTGCGCCCGCACGACGTCGCGATCTCCCTGACGCAGGAGGAGAGCACGATCGAGGCGATGGTGCTGCGCGTCGTGCATCTCGGGTTCGAGGTGCGGATCGAGCTCGAGCTGCCCGGGGGAGAGGTGGCGCGGGCGCAGCTGACGCGCGCCCAGACCGAGGAGCTCGAGCTCAGCCGCGGCGACATCGTCTACGTCCGGCCGCCGGCGCCGGCGCGTACGACGGCGGACGCCGTCAGCGCGTGACCCAGGCCTCCGGGTCCTCGGTCAACCGGTCGACCGCGCGCGGGAGCTTGCCGCCGGCGACGTCGGCCAGGGTCACGTGCTCGACCACGCCCCTGAGGTTCGCGCGGACCGCGATCCAGACTCGCAGCAGCGCCTCGGAGGCACCCGCGTAGGCGGCGTCCTCGGGCGGGCCGCCGCGGACGCTCGCGAGCGGTCCCTCGACCGCCCGGATCACGTCGGCGACGGTCAGCTCCGTGGCCGGCTTGGCGAGCCTGAAGCCGCCCTCGGCACCGCGGTGGCTGCGGACGATCCCGGCGTGACGGAGCTCGCCGAGAATGTTCTCGAGGAAGTTGAGCGGGATCTCCTGGGCGGTCGCGATCCGCTCGGCCTTGACCGGCTTCTCGTCGGTCGCGGCCGCCAGCTCGACGGCGGCGCGCACGGCGTAATCGGCTTTCGCAGAGATCCGCATGCCTGGGATTGTTACGCGGGCGTCGGCGCGAAGCCGTACGCCTCGGCCAGCTCGGGGTCCTTGTTGGCAAGCATCTCGGCCAGGCTGACCATCACCTTGCACTGCTTCCAGGTCGCGTCGTCCTGCATCTTGCCGTCGATCATGTGCACGCCGCGCCCGTCGGGAATCGCCTCGAGCACCTTCTTGGCGAACAGCACCTCGTCGGGGTCGGGGCTGAACACGCGCTTGGCGATCTCGATCTGCACCGGGTGCAGCGACCACGCGCCGACACAGCCGAGCAGGAACGCGGCGCGGAACTGCGTCTCGCACCCCTCGACGTCGCGGATGTCGCCATACGGACCGTAGAACGGGAGGATCCCGGCTGAGGTGCAGGCGTCGACCATGCGCGCGATCGAGTAGTGCCAGGGGTCCTGCTGGGCGGTCGGGCGGGGCGCGTCGGGGTTGTCGGGATCGGGGTCGTTGATCACCCGGTAGCCCGGGTGACCGCCGCCGACGCGGGTCGTCTTCATCCGCCTCGAGGCGGCGAGATCCGCCGGTCCGAAGCTCATCCCCTGCATCCGCGGGCTGGCGGTCGCGATCTGCTCGAGGTTGACGACGCCGAGGCCGGTCTCGAGGATCGCGTGGATCAGGATCGGGCGCTCTAGCCCGGCCTTGGCCTCGAGCTGAGCGAGCAGGCGGTCGACGTAGTGGATATCCCACGGCCCCTCGACCTTGGGGATCATCACGACGTCGAGCCTGTGGCCGATCTCGGACACGATCTGTGTGAGGTCATCGAGCACCCACGGCGACTCGAGGCTGTTGACGCGGGTCCACAGCTGCGTGTCACCGAGCTCCAGCTCGCGACCGACCCGGATCAGCCCGTCGCGCGCGGCCTCCTTGCGGTCGACCGGAACCGCGTCCTCGAGGTTGCCGAGCAGGATGTCGACAGTCGGGGCGATCTCGGGCGCCTTGGCCACCATCTTCTCGTTGGAGAAGTCGAGGAAGTGGATCATCCGGCTGGGCCTGAAGGGGATTTCAAGGATCGGCTGCGGGGCGCCGATCGCCAGCGGCTTTCCGAAGTCACGGGGGTTTCGCATGCTCTGAACAGTAGTGGTGTTCGGTCGGGCGCATGCGCCCGACCGCAGGACCGCGCATGCGCGGTCCTGGGTGACGCCGCATGCGGCGTCACCTCCTGACATTCTCCGTTCATGAACCAGATCGACACAGACCAGGCTGCGCGCGAGGCCAGTGGCGCGCATCCATACGGCCGCTACCTCGAGGAGTTCGAGGTCGGCGCCGTGTACAAGCACTGGCCCGCCAAGACCGTGACCGAGTCCGACGATCACCTGTTCTGCCTGATCACGATGAATCATCACCCGCTGCACATCAACGACATCTACGCCAAGCAGTCCCAGCAGGGGCGCAACGTCGTTGTCGGGCCGCTGGTCTACTCGCTCGCGCTCGGGATGAGCGTCTCGGATGTGAGCGGCAAGGCGATCGCGAACCTCGCGACCGAGGAGCTCAAGCACCCCGCGCCGGTGTTTCACGGTGACACGCTGTTCTGCGAGTCCGAGGTGCTCGAGGTCAAGCCCTCGCAGTCAAAGCCCGACCGCGGCACGGTGCGCGTGCACACCCGCGTTCTGAACCAGGATGGCGTGCTCGTGGCCGAGTTCAAGCGGCTCGTGCTGGTTCCCCGCAAGGAGCCCGGAGCGGCTCCGCAGTCAGCCGAGGCCAACGTCGAGTAGTTACCACGGAAGCTGTTATGGGCGTTTCCGGGGTACGCTTCCTTCACCACCGAAGCTAAGGAGTGCCAGAAAACCAATGGCTCATACCGCACCCACGAACCAAGCTACGACCAATCATGCCCAGCTTCAGACGTGGGTAGAGGAGATCGCCGCGCTGACGCAGCCCGACGAGGTTCACTGGTGCGACGGGTCGCCTGAGGAATTCGACTGGCTGGCGAAGACGCTGGTCGCCGCCGGGACCTTTGAGAAGCTCTCCGCCGCCAAGCGGCCGGGCTCCTACCTGGCGCTGTCTGACCCGGCCGATGTCGCTCGGGTCGAGGACCGTACCTTCATCTGCTCCGAGCGCGAGGAGGACGCCGGCCCGACCAACAACTGGTCAGAGCCGGGCGCGATGCGGGCGCAGCTGACGGACATGTTCAAGGGCTCGATGCGTGGGCGCACGATGTACGTGGTGCCGTTCAGCATGGGCCCGCTCGGATCGCCGATCTCCTACATCGGCGTACAGCTGACGGACTCCGCGTACGTGGCCGCCTCGATGGCGATCATGACCCGGGCCGGGCAGCCCGCGCTCGATGTGCTCGGCAGCGATGGCGAGTTCGTCCCGTGTCTGCACTCGGTCGGGATGCCGCTGGCAGCCGGGGCTGAGGACGTTCCGTGGCCGTGCAACGCCGAGAACAAGTACATCGTGCACTTCCCCGAGTCGCGCGAGATCTGGTCGTTCGGCTCCGGCTACGGCGGCAATGCACTGCTCGGCAAAAAGTGCTTCGCGCTACGGATCGCCTCGGTGATGGCGCGCGATGAGGGGTGGCTGTCCGAGCACATGCTGATCTTGAAGATGACCTCGCCCGAGGGCGAGGTCAGGTACATCGCCGCCGCCTTCCCGAGCGCCTGCGGCAAGACCAACCTGTCGATGATGATCCCGACGCTCCCGGACTGGAAGGTCGAGACGATCGGCGACGACATCGCCTGGATGAAGTTCGGCAAGGACGGGCGGCTGTACGCGGCCAATCCGGAGGCCGGATTCTTCGGCGTCGCGCCGGGCACCGGGCGCGCGGACGAATCCGAATGCGATCGACATGGTCTCTCGGAACACCGTGTTCACGAACTGCGCCAAGACCGATGACGGCGACATCTGGTGGGAGGGCCTGACCGGCGAGCCCCCGGCCCACGCGATCGACTGGCGCGGCAACGACTGGACGCCGGACTCCGAGACGCCCGCGGCTCACCCGAACGCGCGCTTCACGGTTCCGATCGCCCAGTGTCCCTCGGTCGCACCGGAATGGGACGATCCGGCCGGCGTTCCGATCGACGCGATCCTGTTCGGCGGCCGCCGCGCGACGGTCGTGCCGCTGGTGCACGAGGCGCGCGGCTGGGAGCACGGCGTGTTCCTCGGCTCGATCATGTCCTCCGAGACAACCGCGGCGCAGGCCGGGGCCGTCGGCCAGCTGCGGTTCGACCCGATGGCGATGCTCCCGTTCTGCGGCTACCACATGGGCGACTACTTCGGCCACTGGCTGCGGATCGGCGAGCGCAAGGGGGCTCAGCTGCCGCGGATCTTCTATGTGAACTGGTTCCGCAAGGACGAGGACGGCAAGTTCATGTGGCCCGGCTACGGTGAGAACTCGCGCGTTCTGGCCTGGGTCTTCCGGCGCTGCCAGAACAAGGCGCGGGCGCATGAGACCGCGATCGGGCTGGTCCCGCCGGTCGGCGAGGGTGGGATCGACATCGACGCGCTCGACGTCACCGACGAGACGATGGCGCGCCTGCTCGAGGTCGACATCGACGGCTGGCGCGAGCAGCTGCCGCAGATGCGCGAGCACTACGCCAAGTTCGGCGAGAAGCTGCCCGCCGAGCTGCGGGCCCAGCTCAAGGCGCTCGAGGACCACCTGGGCACGTGAGCCAGATGCCGGCGCTCGCTCGCCGGCTCTTACGGAACCCTGAAGCTGGAGCCGTACCCTAAGCGGCTGTGGCCCTGCCATTCATCCCGTCTGACGCTGCTCTGCTCGGCCTCCAGGCGGGCGTCGTCGCGGCGCCGCGGGTGGCGCCGCGAGTCGAGCTGCTCGACCGCTTTCAGAGCCGCGCGTGGGCGCTGGTTCCGATCGCGTCGATCGTGCTGGTCATCTTCGCGATCCGCTACGTGTCGGACACGGCCACAGGGCTGACCTATCTGGCGCTCGTGGCGGTGCCGCTGCTGGCGGCGGCGGCGCTCGGCTGGGCGGCGCGGGGCGCGAGGCCGCTGCTCGCGCTGCTCGCGATCCCGCTGTTCGTGATCGCGTGGGTGTGGCGGACCTCGCTGAGCGGCGAGGCCGCGGCGGCGCTCCTGTCGGCGCTCAGCTGCGTGACCCTCGGCGTCCTGCTCGCGGCGGTGACGCCCCCGGGCTGGCTCAAGGTCGGGATCGTGCTGATGGCGATCGCCGACACGCTGGCTGGTCGTGTCGGACCTGCTTCAGGCCCCGAACGCGACGCTGATCGCGGCGCACCCGGCGGCGAGCCTGCCGAGCCTCCAGAGCGAGCTGTTCGGGACCGTCTCGATGGGCTACGGCGACCTGTTCGTGGCGGCGCTGCTGGGCGCCGCGCTGGCGGTGCAGCGGCGCAGCCAGGGCGGCGCCGCGCTGCTCACGTTCGCGACTGGCGGCCGTATTCGACCTGCTGTTCTTCTTCGTCGACGAGCTGCCGGCGACGGTTCCGGTGGCGCTGACCGTGATCGTGCTCGAGGTCCTGCGGCGAAGACCGTTCTCGATCAGGGCGCGTGCACGCGCGCGCCCGGCTAAGGCTGGATTTAGCTCGTAGGTCACAATTCCCCGCGCCGACCGCGTCGGGGGCGGCCGGCGGCCATATCAGCTGCGGTCCGCGTGGCCGCACAACAGAAGGGAGTCTCATGCGGAGCTTCAGGCGCACGATCCTCGTCGCCGTCATTACGCTGGGCGCATCGGCGGCCCCGGCCGTCGTCTCGACGGCCGGGGCGAGCGCTGCCCCCGGGCCTCAGGCGCCGGGCTGAAGGCCACGTCGTGGCCGATCGTCAAGAAGGGCGCCAGCGGCGGTCGAGTTCGCGCGATCCAGTACCTGCTCAACCAGCGCAACAACGCGAAGCTGAACGTCGACGGCAAGTTCGGCGCGAGCACCGAGACGGCCGTCAAGAACTTCCAGCGCAAGCAGAAGCTGGCTGTCGACGGCGCCGTCGGGCCCGCGACCTGGACGAAGCTGATCGTGACGGTCAAGAAGGGCAGCAAGGGAGATGCCGTGCGCGCCGTGCAATGGCAGCTGCGCAACCAGTACGGCTATACCAAGCTGAATGTCGATGGCACCTTCGGCGCCGCCACCGAGACGGCCGTCAAGGGCTTCCAGAAGAAGTACAAGCTCAACGCCGACGGGATCGTCGGCGTCAAGACCTGGATGGAGCTCGAGATCCACTAGCTCGCGGGGCGCCCCTGGCTACGGCCGGGGGCGCTACGGGGGCGGGGGTAACCGCATCCGGCTCTGGGCCTTCGCACGCTCCGCTCCCGGGTTCCGGGAGACCGCTCCGCGTGCTCCGGCGGTGTCCACCGGCCGGCATCCTGCCGTCTCGCTTAGTGTTGGCCGTCGTCGGTCGACGCCGGTGGGCGTGATTCCTCGGCCAGCGAGGTGATCGCGAGCTGGCCGCGGGCCGCCTCCTCGAGCACCTCGGTCGCCTCCTCGGCCGAGCGCGCGTACAGCTCGACCAGCAGGTGCACGACGATCCGATCGTCGTCGTGCTTGTGGAAGCGCACGTGGGTGAAGAACTCGCGCGTGCCGTGGTCGCCGAAAGCCGCGTAGGAGAGGGCGTCGCCGGCCTCGGGGCCCGAGCAGGTCTCGACGTCGTCGGCGTCGACCGTGACCGTGCACGACGCCACCCACGGGGTGCCGGCGATCATCCGCTCCCAGCGGTCCTCGATCGGCTCGACGCGTCCGTTGTGGAAGCCGAGGTGGGGCTGGTCGTGCATGCACTCGAGGCATTGGACGACCGCCTCCTGCATCTCGTCGACGACCTCGCCGCGCTCGCCGCTCTCAGGATCGATGCGGTGGATCCCCTCGTAATGGACCTGAACCTCAAGATTCTGGGACCAGCAGCGGTAGCACCGCAGCCAGCTCCTGACCTCAGTCGAGCCCTCCATGGGTTTGATTCTACGATCCTGTCGTGAGAACTCGGGGGAGAGGCCATGAATGAGCCCGTTGGCGTGGTTCTGGCGGGGGGATTGGGGCGGCGGATCGGCGGCGCGAAGGCGATCGTCGAGCTGTCGGGAGTGCCGCTGATCCGCTATCCGATGGCGGCGATGCAACTGGCCGTCGCCGAGGTCGCAGTGCTCGCAAAGGCCGATACCAAGCTGCCGCGGCTGCCCGACGTCACCGTCTGGATCGAGGCGGAGCGGGCCCGCCATCCTTTGGTCGGACTGATCGAGGCGCTCGCCCTCGCGGCGGGGCGACCGGTGATGGTCTGCGCCGCGGACCTGCCGTTCGTCACGCCCGAGCTGATCGAGTCGATCATCGCCGCCGAGCCGGGCGACTGCCTAGCGGTCGTCGCGGCCACCGACGGCGCGATGCAACCGCTGCTCGGGTGCTATCAGCCTGCCGCTCACGAACCGCTCGCGCGCGCCCGCGAGCGCGGCGATCCGCCGCTGCGGAGCACGGTCGCGGCGCTGCCCGCGCGCCTGTATGAGGTCGCCGACCCAGACCTTCTGTTCAACGTCAACGCTCCCGAGGATCTGCTGCGCGCCGCCGCGATGCTCGACGCTCGCCGCCGGCCGAGGGGCTAACCGAACGTGAAGTCGTAGGCGCTGACGCCCGGCGAGAGCTGCACCGTGACCGCGTGCTGGGCGGCCTGGGGGAGCCTGACGAGCGAGTACAGACGCTGGCCGCGGACGGTCACGTAGCTGTTGTGGACGTCGGTGCCGGCCGCGCCGGCCGGAATCGGTCGCCCGTCGAGCAGAATCCTGACGGTCCGCGGTCGGTTATCGGCGGAGGTCATCACCAGGTAGACCGACGCGGCCTGCACCCCTGCCTGGATCGACGCGCCCGGGGAGTCCGCCGTCGCCGACTGAGAGTTGACGGTGAAGGTTCCCTTCAGCGCGAACTCGTTGAGGCCGATCGAGCCGGTGCCCGGATACGTGTGGGTACCGCTCTGCAGCGGTTGGGCGAAGTTCTGGGCCCGCTGCGGGTTCAGGTAGGTCTCGGGGGTCGCGAGCTGGGCCGCGGGCACGATCGCCTTCGCGGTCGTCGGCGGCGGCAGCTTCTTGACGCCCGCCTCGCGCAGCAGCGCCCGCACGGCTGCCTCGGTCTTGTCGTAGTCGCCCTCGCCGAACTGGGTGTGGCGGACGTTGCCGTGGGCATCGATCAGGTACTCGGCGGGCCAGTACTCGTTCTGGTAGGCGTTCCAGGTGCCGTAGTGGTTGTCCTGGACGACCGGGTAGCGCAGTCCGTCTGAGCGGATCGCCTGCTCGACGTTGCCGGCCTCCTGCTCGAACGTGAACTCGGGCGTCTCGACGCCGACGATCTCTAGCCCGTAGGGGTGGTAGGTGGCATACAGGCCTTTCAGGAACGGCAACGTCCGGATGCAGTTGATGCAGGTGTAGGTCCAGAAGTCGACCAGCACCACGTGGCCACGCAGCGAGGCGAGCGTCAGCGGCGTGCCGCCGGGGGTGTTGAACCACCGCTGGTTGTCGGTGAACTGCGGCGCCGGGCCGAGGTTGGGCAGCGAGTGCATGTGGTCGGCCGCCTGGCGGACCGCGAACCGCGACGGCGGTCGCAACTCCGCGAGCCGGTGCTGGACCGCACTCGAGTTCTCGAGGCTGCGGGTCGGGTCGACCAGGAACGCCGGCAGGCTGCCGTCCTTGGCGAGCGCCTCCTCGAAGCGAACGTCGAGGTTGGTCGCCATCACCAGCCCGGTCAGCAGCAGCACGACGCCGAGCGTCCGCTCGACGATGTGGCCGCGCGCTGAGCGCTTGATCCGGCTGACCAGCGCCCGCCCACCGAGTGCGTACAGCAGCAGCATCGCGCTGAGGCCGACCGCGTAGGAGATCGCGACCGCGACGACCCGAGCGGAGGCGCCGCCCGAGGCACTGACCGAGGTCACGGCCGCGAGGATCGGCCCGGCGCAGGGCGCGCACACGAACCCGAGCGCGCCGCCGACCAGGAGACCGGACCAGAACCCGTTGCCGCGGGTCTTGGGCCCGAACCGCGCGAGCCTCGAGAGCGGTGCCTGGATGCGGGCCGCGAGCTCGGGGATCAGCAGCACGATCCCGAAACCGATCAGGACGACGATCGCGATCGTGCGGGCGGCGCCGCTGGCGAGGCCGACGCCCTTGACCAGCTGGGCCAGCGCCACGATCGCGATCGTGAATGTGCCGGCCAGCCCGACCACGATCCCGATCGGTCGCCGTCGGCCACCGACCGCGCTTGCCGACAGCAGCGCCGGCAGGACTGGAAGCACACATGGGGTGATTGCGGTCCCGGCGCCGGCGAGCAGCGCAAACAGCATCAGAAGCAGCATCCGCCTCACATGATGCTGGCTAACGGTTGCGAAAGCCTTAAGCGGCGGCGTGCGGGGCGCTAGCCACCGATCGCGGACATCGTCCGCTCGGGCTGGATGAAGCCCGGCTCACCGACGTGGTGCTTGAGCTCCTTGCGCCACACCGCGGCGCGAATGATCTGCTCGAGCTCGGCGTCGCTCGCCCCGTCGCGCAGTGGCGAGCGCAGGTCGGTCTCGTTGAGCGAGAACAGGCACGTCCGCAGCCGCCCGTCGGCGGTCAGGCGGATCCGATTGCAGTCCGAGCAGAACGGCTCGGACACCGGGTTGATGAAGCCGATCCGGCCGTGACCATCGGCGAAGTGGTAGATGCGCGAGGTCGAGCTCGGCTCGCGCGGCTCGGGTTCGAGCGGGTACACGGCCTCGATCGCGGCCCGGATCTCGGCGCCGGTCAGCACCTGCTCGAGAGTCCACGCGTGGTCGGCGTCGAGCGGCATGAACTCGATGAAGCGAATCTCGTATGGCGTTTGTCGCGCGAACTCGGCGAACGGGAGGACCTCCTCCTCGGTGAAATCGCGGATCGCAACGGCGTTGACCTTGATCGGGTACGCCTCCGGGAACTGCGCAAGCAGCTCGAGGCCGCGCAGCACCTGGGGCAGGGCGTCGCGACGGGTGAGCTCGTAGAAGCGGTCCTGTTGCAGCGAGTCGACCGACACGTTGAAGCGATTGATCCCGGCGTCGATCAGAGCGGCGGCGTCGCGCTCGAGCAGGAAGCCGTTGGTCGTGACCGACAGGTCGTGGACGTCGGGCAGCTCCGCGAGCATCGCCGCGAGTCGCGGGAAGTCGCGGCGTACGAGCGGCTCGCCGCCGGTCAAGCGCACATCGTGAACGCCCATCGCGCCCATCAGCGAGACGATCCGGGCGATCTCCTCGAAGCTCAGGATCTCGGCGCGCTCGAGCCACGGCAGGCCTTCCGCGGGCATGCAGTACTGGCAGCGGAAGTTGCAGCGATCGGTGACCGAGACCCGCAGGTCGCCGATCGATCGTCCATGGCCGTCGACAAGTCGCGCTAACTCCATTGCCTAAGGCTACCCTTCGGCGCAATGACGAAGCCGCCCCGCGTCCTGCACCTCGACGAGCTGCCGCGGATCCCGGGTCCTGGGAGCCTGACCTGGCACCCGGTCAGGGCGACACTCGGGATCCGCGCGTTCGGGACCAACGCGTACACCGCCAGCGAGGCCGGTCAGGATGTGGTCGAGCCCCACACCGAGGGCGACGGCGACCACCAAGAGCTGTACTTCGTCGCGGCTGGGAGGGCGACGTTCACGATTGACTCTCAGGAGTACGACGCGCCGGCGGGGACGTACGTGTTCATCCCCGACCCCGCCTCGCACCGGCACGCTGTCTCGGCGGAGCCGGCGACGACAGTGCTCAGCTTCGGCGGTCCGCCGACGTTCGAGCCGTCGGCGTGGGAGTGGGCGTTCCAGGCCGGGCCGCTGATCCACAGCGAACCCGAGCGCGCGCGGGCGCTCCTCGCAGACGGTCTTGCTGCACATCCCGACGCGGGGAGCCTGCGCTACAACCTCGCGTGCCTCGAGGCCACGCAGGGACACGGCGAGGAGGCGCTGGCGGCGCTGCGGGCGGCGATCGCCGATCGCCCCGAGGCCGCGGGCTGGGCGCGCGATGACGACGACCTCGCCGCGTTGCGCGACGATCCCGAGTTCCGCGGGCTAACCGGCCGCTGAGTCGGTCGCGAGCAGCCCGAACGCGAACATGTCGCGTCGTCCCTCGGCACTGTCCATATAGGAGCGCAGCCGCGCCTCGCGCGTGAACCCGGCGCGCTCCGCGACACGCTGGGAGGCCGCGTTGGCGGGCGCCGCGAGCAGGTCGATCCGCTCGAGCCCGAGCGTCGAGAACCCCCAGCGGCAGATCAGCGCCAGCGCCCGCGCGGCGTGGCCCTGACGGCGGGCTTCGCGCGCGAGCCAGTAGCCGACCTCGGCGCGCCGGTCAGCCCAGTCACAGCTCATCAGCGAGATCGATCCCAATAGCCGCGAGTGATCGTCGGCGGCGACGATCGCGAATGGGGCCATCGTGCCGGCATGGATCGCGTCGAAGCGCCGAAGCAGGAACGCCTGCGCTTCGCCCAGCGTGTACGGGCTCGGCACGCGCGTCCAGCGCGCGATCTCGGGATCCTGGCAGGCGGCCGCGATCGCGGGCGCATCGGTGTCGCGCCACGGGCGCAGCGCGGTTGCGGCGTCGACGAGCGGCTCTGCCGAGAGGGCGATTCGGCTCACTTGCGCCGGACGATCACCAGCACCGTCGCGAGCGCGAAGGCGATCTGACCGAACGTCATCGCGGTGCCGAGGTTGATCGCGCCGAGCAGGCCGGCAAGGGCCGCCGCCAGCACGAACGCGCCGAACATGATCGTCAGGTCGATCAGCACGCCAGCGATTGTCGCGCAACCGGCGCCGGCAGGCGGCGCTTACGAGGCGGCCGGGGCCGGGTCACGAGGCGGCCGGGGCCGGGTCACGAGGCGGCCGGGGCCGGGTCACGAGGCGGCCGGGGCCCGCGGCCGGGGCCCGCGTTCACGCGCGCTATGTGGAGCCAAAACCTGGCGCGGCTCGCCGCTCGAGCGCCCGTTGCAGGGTCGGGACGTCCAGCTCCGGCTCCTGCTCGGAGAGCCAGCGCTCGGCGCTGCGACGGCCGCCGAGCGCGCGCAGCCCGCGCTCGCCGAACTCGGCCGTGTAGTCAGCGAGCGCGTGCAGCCGCCGCGCGCGGAGACGTCGGGCCGGGATGTCGAGCGCGGCGCGGTGGTCGTCGAGCGCGCGCGCGAGCTCCTCGATCCCGCTGGTCGGCGGCACCGAGGAGACGGCGACGACGGGGGTGCCCTGCTCGCCGAGCGCGCGCAGCGCGGCGCGCAGATCGGCGAGCGCGCGCATCGCCGGCCGACCGAGGTCGGCCTTGGTCACGACCAGCACGTCGGGCACCTCCATGATCCCCGCCTTGAGGAACTGCAGGACGTCGCCCGACCCGGGCTGGACGACGACCGCGACGGTGTCGGCGACGTCCGCGACCTCGGTCTCGGACTGCCCGACGCCGACGGTCTCGATCACGACCACGTCGAATGCCACGGCCAGCGCTCCGGCGGCCGCGCGGGTCGCGGGCGCGAGCCCACCGAGCCGGTTGCCGGCGGCGGTCGAGCGGATGAAGACCTCGCGATCGGAGGGGTCGACCTCGATCCGCGCGCGATCGCCGAGCAGCGCCCCGCCCGATCGCCGCGAGGTCGGGTCGACCGCCAGCACCGCGACCGATCGCCGCTGGCCGCGCCATTGCGCGACGAGTCGCGAGAGCAGCGAGGACTTCCCGACGCCGGGCGGGCCGGTGACCCCGATCACGTGCGCCGGTGCCTCGTGGCCGAGCGCGGCCGGGGCGAGCGAGGCCAGCAGCAGGTCGGTCTGCTCGCGCGCCAGCGCGGTCCGGTTCTCGACCAGGTTCAGGACCGCCGGCGCGACCCCGAGCTCGCCGCGCCGCAGACGCTCTGCGAGCTCGCGGCCCTCGAGGTTGGGGGCGGTCAAGCGCCTACAGCCGAGGAGATGCCGTTGCGCTCGGCGACCAGCGAGATGATGTCGCGCATCATCTGGTTGAGGTCCCAGTCCTTTGGCGTGTACACGGCGGCAACCCCGGCCTCCCGGAGGCTGGCGGCATCGGCGTCGGGGATGATCCCGCCGACGACGACCGGGACATCGCCGGCGCCGGCGTCCCTCAGCGCCTGCAGGACGGCGGGGATCAACTCGCGGTGCGAGCCGGACAGAATCGAGAGCCCGACGACGTGCACGCCCTCCTGGGCGGCCGAGGTCGCGATCTGGGTCGGCGTCAGCCGGATCCCCTCGTAGACGACGTCCATGCCCGCGTCGCGGGCGCGGACCGCGATCTGCTCGGCCCCGTTTGAGTGCCCGTCGAGCCCCGGCTTGCCGACCAGGAACTTCAGCCGCCGTCCGAGCGCGTCGCTGACCCGCTCGACTTCCTCGCGGAGCTCGCCGACCTGCTCGCTCGAGACGGCCGCGGCGTCGCCGACGCCGGTCGGCGCGCGGTACTCGCCGAACGCCTCGCGGAGCGTCTGCGACCACTCACCGGTCGTCGCTCCCGCGCGTGCAGCGGCGATCGTGGCCGGCATGATGTTCTCGCTCTCGTCACGGGCGGCGCGCGCCAGCTCGGCGAGGGCGCGCTCGACCTCGGCACGATCGCGGTCGGCGCGCCAGCGCTGCAGCGCGGCCTTGCGGTCGGCCTCGACCTCAGGGTCGACGACGAGGATGCCGCCGTCGGCGTCGGCCGTCAGTGGCGAGGGCTCGGTCGAGGTGAAGCGGTTCATGCCGACGACCGTCAGCTCGCCGGACTCGATCCGTTGCCAGCGCTCGCGATGTGACTCGACCAGCGCCGCCTTCATGTAGTCGACGGCCTCGACCGCGCCGCCGAGCTCGGCCACGCGCGCGATCTCGCCGCGCGCGCCCTGCACGAGTGTCGCGACCAGCTCGTCCATCACCTTCGAGCCCTCGAAGATGTCGGGGTACTCGAGCAGGTCGGTCTCGTAGGCGAGGATCTGCTGCAGGCGCAGCGACCACTGCTGATCCCACGGCCGCGGGAGCCCAAGCGCCTCGTTCCAGGCGGGGAGCTGGATCGCCCGCGCCCGCGCGTTGCGACCCAGCGACACGGCCAGCGCCTCGAGCGCGATCCGGTAGACGTTGTTCTCGGGCTGTGCCTCGGTCAGACCGAGCGAGTTGACCTGGACGCCGTAGCGGAAGCGGCGGTGCTTGTCGTCCTGAACGTCGTAGCGGTCCCGCCCCAGCTCGTCCCACAGCTCCGCCATCGCGCGCAGCTTGGCGTGCTCCTCGATGAACCTGACGCCGGCGTTGACGAAGAACGAGATCCGGCCGAAGACGTTGCCCATCTGCTGCTGCGGGACCCGCTCGCGGACCGAGTCGAGCACGGCGATTGCATTGCTCATCGCATAGGCGATCTCCTGTACGGGGGTCGCGCCGGCCTCCTGGAGGTGATACGAGCAGATGTTGATCGGGTTCCAGCGGGGGACGTGCTGGACCGTGTACGCGATCGTGTCGGCGATCAGCCGCATGCTCGGGCCCGGTGGGAACGCGTAGGTTCCTCGGCTCAGGTACTCCTTGAGGATGTCGTTCTGGGTGGTCCCCTGGAGGTGCTCCTGCGCCACCCCTTGCTCCTCGGCGGCGACGATGTACAGCGCCAGCAGCCAGGCCGCGGTCGCGTTGATCGTCATCGAGGTGTTCATCTGATCGAGCGGGATCGCGTCGAGCAGCGTCGCCATGTCGCCGCGGTGGGCGATCGACACGCCGACTTTGCCGACCTCGCCGCGGGCGAGCTCGTGATCGGGGTCATAGCCGGTCTGTGTCGGCAGGTCGAAGGCGATCGACAGGCCGGTCTGGCCTTTGGCGATATTGCGCCGGTAGAGCTCGTTCGAGCGCTTGGCGTCGGAGTGACCCGCGTACGTCCGCATCATCCACGGACGGTCGGGCTCGGGGAGCCGCGGGGATTCGCTGGCGGACATGGTGGCCATTGTATGGACCGCCGGGGGGTGGATACGCTGTCGAGGATGACCTCCGTAGCTGTCATCGGAGGGGGCTTTGGCGGCGTCGGCGCGGCCGTGATGATGGCCAGGGCCGGCTACCACGACGTGACCGTGTTCGAGCGCGGCGAGCGGATCGGCGGCGTCTGGCACCACAACACCTATCCCGGCGCGGCCTGTGACATCCCGTCGCATCTGTACGAGTTCTCGTTCGCGCCGAACCCGCGGTGGTCGCGGCGCTACGCCCCGCAGGCCGAGATCCAGGCGTATCTCGAGGCGGTCGCGCGCCAGTACGGGGTCGCCAACCGGATCCTGACCGGGACCGAGGTCGATCGCGCCAGCTGGGACGAGCACAGCAGGCGGTGGCTGCTGGAGACCTCCGCCGGCGCCCACGAGGCGGACGTCCTGCTGACCGCCTGCGGGCAGCTGTCGGTGCCGAGCGTCCCGCCGCTCCCCGGACTCGAGGACTTCGCCGGACCCGCCTTTCACACGGCGCAGTGGCGCCACGACGTCGAGCTCGCGGGCAGGCGCGTCGCAGTCCTCGGTACCGGTTGCAGCGCGATCCAGGTTGTGCCCGCGATCCAGCCCGTGGTGGCCGGGCTCGACGTCTACCAGCGCTCGGCGGGATGGACGTTTCCCCGCATCGATTACGCCTACGGCGAGCGCACCAGGCGGCTGTTCGAGCGGCTGCCGCTGCTGCGACAGCTCGACCGCGCCTCGATCTTCGCGTTCCACGAGTTCGGCGCCGCTGCGATGACCAGCAGGCCGTCGCTGCTGCAGGCGTTCCGGGCGGTCGGCCACTTCCAGATCAACCGCGCGATCAAGGACCCGGAGCTGCGCCGCAGGGTGACCCCGGCGGACGAGATCGGCTGCAAGCGGGTGATGCTGACCGATGACTGGTATCCGACCCTGACACGGTCCAACGTGTCGCTGATCACCGACCCGATCGAGTCGATCACCGCAACCGGCGTGCGGACGACCGACGGCGCCGAGCGCGCCTGCGACGTGCTGGTGCTCGCGACCGGGTTTGAGACGCACGGCTTCGTCGCGCCGATGGAGATCGTCGGCGCCGGAGGTCTGACGCTCGCCGAGCACTGGCAGGGGGTTCCGCGCGCGTACCTCGGCGTCAGCGTCCCGCGGTTCCCGAACCTGTTCCTGATCTACGGGCCGAACACCAACGGCGGCACCGGCTCGGTGCTGTTCACGATCGAGTCGAGCATCCGCCACGCGATCTGCGCTCTGCGCGAGCTCGACCGCCGCGGAGCCGAGACGATCGAGGTTCGCGCGGACGCCGCCGAGCGCTTCGACCGCGAGCTGCAAACGGCGCTGCAGCACACCGTCTGGCACACCGGTTGCACGAACTGGTATGTCGACGAGCACGGCAACGATCCGAATCAGTGGCCATGGCTGTGGAGCACCTACCGCCGTCGCACGGCGGCGCTCGAGCCGGGGGCCTACGAGCTCGCGGCGTAAGGAGGTGCGGGCCCGCGACGGGCCGGCTCGCCGGCCTCGAGCGCTAACCCAGGATTCATGTTCGCGCGATCCGGTTAGCAGGGGGGAGGAGTAAGGTCACGAGCATGCCCGATCAGAGCTCAGCCGCTGACGAACACGCAATCCTCCAGGAGATCACCGCGCCGCTCGCGACGCTCCCCGACGACGCGCTTCAGATCGTCGTCGAGGCTGATTTTCCGGTCGTCCTGCGGGGTTATGACCGGCTCGCGGTCGACGCCTACGTCGAGCGAACCAGCCAGCTGGTCGCCGAGCTGCAGACGACGCGGACGCCTGAGGCGGCGGTTCGCCGCGCGCTCGAGCGCGTCGGCGAGCAGGTCTCTGGAATCCTCCAGCGGGCTCACGAGACGGCCGAGCAGATTACGGTCCAGTCGCGGCGCGAATCCGAGGAGCGGCTCGAGATCGCGCGCGAGGAGGCCAAGCAGATCACCGCATCAGCCGAGGACCGCCTCAAGGAGCTCGACGTCGACACCGACCGGATCTGGGCCGAGCGCCACCGGATCGTCGGCGACGCGCGCGAGCTCGCGGGCCAGCTGCTGGCGCTCGCCACCGAGGCCGCCGAGCGCTTCCCGCCGGCCGAGGAGGGGCGTGCGACGACCGACACCTCCGAGGTGGCGATCGCCCACGCCGGCGACGTCTCCGATCCCGGTGCCGTCGCCCACGCCGGCGTCGTGGCGCCAGGGGACGAAGGCGCCGCCCAGGACGGCGAAGCGGGCTCGGTGCATGACGACGTAGTCGACCCGGCCTCGGAGGTCGATCCCGGGCCCGAGGCCGAGGATGAGGCGAAGACCGAGCTTCTGCCGCCGCTGCCCGAGTCGTCCGCGGGCACGCCCGGACACGACCAGGTGGACTCGGAGTCCTAGTCATCGAGCCCCGGCTGATCGACGTGATGCACCTCGATCGCGCGCGCGTGATCGGGGCCTGGCAGGTCGGCGATGTGGTGATCGATCCGGGCCCGACCTCGTGTCTCCCGAAGCTGCTCTCCGATCTCGAGGGGCCACCCCCGCGGGCGCTGCTGCTGACCCACATCCATCTCGACCACGCTGGATCAGCGGGGACGCTCGTGCAGCGGTGGCCCGACGTCGAGGTCTACGTCCACGAGCGCGGCGCCAAGCACATGGTCGACCCGACCAGGCTGATCGAAAGCGCCCAGCGGCTGTACGGCGCCGACATGTACCGTCTGTGGGGCGAGATGGTGCCCGTTCCCGAGCGCAACCTGCGCGTGCTGCAGGGCGGCGAGAAGCTGCTCGGCGGGAGCTTCGAGGTCGCCTACACCCCGGGCCATGCGTCGCACCACGTCTCCTACCTGCACGACGGGATCGCGTTCGTCGGCGATACGGGAGGCGTCAGGGTCGACCCCGCGGGCCCGACCGTGCCGCCGACACCGCCTCCCGACATCGACCTCGAGGCGTGGCATCGCTCGATCGAGCTGATCGCGGCGTGGCGGCCGAGGATGCTCGCGATCACACACTTCGGCTGCAGCGCCGACGTCGATGCGCAGCTGGCCGAGCTGTCCGAGCGGCTCGACGCGTCCGCCGAGCTCGCGCGCACGATGACGGAGGGCGAGTTCATCGCGACGGTCAACGCCGAGGTGGCGGCGGCGACAACCCCCGAGTTGCTGCCCGCCTACATCCAGGCGGCGCCGCCCGAGCAGCGTTACGCGGGGCTGCGGCGGTACTGGCGCAAACGCGACGAAACGGCTGCAGCATCACCCGACGCGAAGGTATCCTGACTCTCGATGTCGCAGACGGTCGAGTTGCCGCGTCTTGGCGGCCCTGGCAGCGGCGTTGGTGGGTTGTGGCGCGTCGTTGTACTCAATGACAACTTCAACACGTTCGACCACGTCGCGGAGACGCTGGCGAGCGTGATTCCGGGCATCACGCTCGCGGACGGGTACCGGCTCGCGGACCGGATCCACAACTCGGGCTCGGCGATCGTGTGGAGCGGTCCTCGCGATGACGCCGAGCTGTACTGGGAGCAGCTCGATGCCGCGGGGCTGACGATGGCCCCGCTCGAGTCGGGCTAGCCTCAGACCCCGCCGGGAAGCGCCTTCGCGCGCTGGCGCTCGGGGCTGACGCGGACGACGTTCCAGACGACTCCGACCTTCTCGAGCAGCGCGATCACGAGCCCGGTCGGGTCGGCGAGGCGCTCCCAGAACCGCAAGCCGTGGAACGCGGAGGTCGGGAACGCGTGGTGGTTGTGGTGCCAGGACTCGCCCATCGACAGCGGCGCCAGCCAGAAGACGTTGCGCGACTCGTCCTCGATGTCGAACCGCTTGCGCCCGAAGAAATGACAGACCGAGTTGATCGACCAGGTCACGTGGTGCAGCAGGAACACGCGTACCAAGCCGCCCCACAGAACAGCGGTCAGCGCGGTCCCAAGGCCCCCGCCGACGGCCCAGCCCAGAGCGAACGGAATCGCCATTCCGAGCACGACCCACACCCAGAACAGCTTGTCGACCGCCCGCACGACACGGTCCTTGACCAGGTCGGGCGCGAACCGTTCGCGCTCGGCCGTTCCGACGCTCTCGAACAGCCAGCCGATGTGGGCATGCCAGAGGCCCTTGACGCCACCGAGGAATCCCGGCCCGCTGAGGTGGGGCGAATGGGGATCGCCCTCCTGATCTGTGAACGCGTGATGCTTGCGGTGATCGGCGACCCAGGTGATCACCGATCCCTGCACCGCCATCGAGCCGAGCACGGCGACGATCGCGCGAAACGCGCGCGAGGACTCGAACGCCCGATGGGTGAACATCCGGTGGTACCCGAGCGTCACGCCGAGCGCCGTGACCACGTACAGGCCGAGCATCAGTCCGAGCTGCAGCGGCCCGATCGCCCGGTTCCACAGGAGCACCACCGCAACCACAAGCCCGACGAGCGGGAGGGGCACGCCAATCAAATTGACGATCTTGTGGGCGCGGGTCATCGGGAACCCACAGCGTACGTCGCCTGCGACGAAGTTTCTTCTAGTCTTGCCACTACTGACGGATCAAAACTTGTAGCTTTCATACAAGATCATGTCCGACCAGCCTTGGCACGAGCTCCCGCGCGAGATCGCCGACGTGCTGCGCCCGGCGCTGTCCGACGTGGCCGACGAGGTGATCGACTCGGTCCAATCGATTCCGGCCTACGCGCGGCCGATCGAGGGTCCGTTCGGGGCCGGGCTCAGGGCTGGGGTCCAGGAGGCGCTGCGCCACTTCCTCGCAGAGGTGCAGGCCGGGCGTCCGGTGCCGCGCTCGGAGGTCTACATGACGCTCGGGCGCGGCGAGATGCGCGCCGGGCGGAGCCTCGACTCGTTGCTCACCGCCTACCGGCTCGGCGCCCGCGTCACCTGGCGCCGGTTCGCCGCGATCGGAGTTCAGGCCGGGCTCGAGCCCCCGACCCTGTATCTGCTGGCCGAGTCGCTGTTCGCCTACGTCGACGTGCTGTCGGCCGAGTCGGCCGAGGGCCATGCGCTCGAGCAGTCGGCGGCCGCCGGCGAGGCCGAGCTGCGCCGCCGCCGCCTGGTCCGGCTGCTGGTGCGCGAGCCCTCGGTCGAGCACGCGATGGTCGCGACGGCGGCAAGCGCGGCCGGCTGGCCGCTGCCGCGGACGGTGGCGGCGCTGGCGATCGACGGCGACCAGCGTGACCTGGCGGCGTTGCGGCTGCCGCCGGACGCGATCATCGAGGCGATTGATGGGGTGATCTGCGCGCTCGTGCCCGATCCTGACGGGCCCGGAAGGCGCGGTGAGATGATCCGCGCGATCCGCGAGACGGGCACGAGCTGCGGGCTCGGAACGACCGTCGGCTGGCCTCAGGCGGCGGTCAGCTTCGCCCGTGCCAAGGGGGCGTTGGGACTGGCTGACGGCGCTCCCGGTCTGACCGTCGCCCGCGACCGAGCTGGCGAGCTGCTGCTGCGCAGCGAGCCGGGGCTCGCGCACGAACTCGCGGCCGACCAGCTCGCGCCGCTCGCCGAGCTGCCGGCAGGGTCGCGCGCGCGGCTGACCGAGACGCTGCGCGTGTGGCTCGCCGAGCAGGGACGCCTGAAGCAGGTCGCCGACCGGCTCGGCGTGCACCCGCAGACCGCTCGTTACCGCGTGAGGCGGTTGCGCGAGCTGTTCGGGAGCGCGCTCGACGATCCCGAGCGGCGCTTCTGGCTTGAGCTCGCGCTGCGGATCGGGTAGCCGTCGAGCGGGGCGCGGTCCCGCCCAGCCCGTCAGCCGGGACCGCGGTTCACGCGGCGGCGTGGGGGCTGGCTTCGGGCGCGGGCTCGGGCTCGGGCGCGAGTGGGACCTCGGGGCCGAGTGAGCCGGCGGCCAGCTCGTCCTGCCACACGTAGGTGACGGGAATCTGGTAGTGCCCGGCGTTGCGCGCGCGGAACTCGATCATCTCCGGTCCGTCCCAGTAGCGGTACCAGTCGTGCTTGGACTCGAACCAAGACATCTGCGTGATCTTGTAGCGGTCGTCCTGGGAGCGATGGACGGAGTACTGGGTCGCGCCGTAGCGCAAGGCCAGCGGCGCGATGCGGGCGACCTCGGCAGCGAACGACTCCTGGCGAAGGACCGTCGCGTACCAGGCGATCCAGACGACGCCGGCCATCGCTATGCACCCACCTCGGCGCGGATCGCTCCGGGCCCCGGGACGGTCTTGCCGTCGCCCTCCTCGGTCGCGCCGACCAGGATCGCGATCTTCCCGAGGTGCTTGTTGTCCTTCATCAGCTGGTGCGCCTCGGGGACGCCCTCGAAGCCCATCGTCTGCCACAGCACCGGCCTGATCTTGCTCTGCTCGATCAGCTCGTTGGCCTTCGTGCACTCGTACGCGTTGGCGAAATGCGAACCGATGATCTGCTTCTGGCGCATCCACAGATAGCGGACGTCGAAGTCGAGGTTGTAGCCGGTCGTGCCGGCGCAGATCACGACCTTGCCAAACGGCTTGACGGTCAGGACCGAGGTCGGGAAGGTCGCTTGCCCGACGTGCTCGAAGACGATGTCGGGCGGCGCGCCGAGGATCTCCGAGACGGCCTTGCTGAACCGGCGCGACTCCTTGAACCGCGCCTTCTCCTGCTCGGGGCTCTCGCCGCCGCGGCGCATCATTCCGGCGTACTCGTTGCGGTCGACGTAGCCGACCGCTCCGAGCTGCTCGACCAGCCGGCCCTTGTCCTCGCTCGAGACGACGCCGAGGCAGTCGGCACCCGACAGTGCGCACAGCTGCGTCGCGAACACTCCAAGGCCGCCGGCGGCGCCCCAGATCAGCACGCGGTTGCCGGCCTGGAGGTCGCACTGGGTGATCAGCATCCGGTAGGCGGTGAAGTAGACGAGGCCGTAGGAGGCGGCCTCCTCCCAGGTCAGGTTCTGGGGGCGAGGGAGCAGCTGCTGCGCCTGGACCTTGGTGAACTGGGCGAACGAGCCCCAGGTCGTCTCGTAGCCCCAGATCTTCTGTGAGGGCGCGGCGAGCGGATCAAGCCCGTGAACCTCGACGTCCTCGTAGGAGGCCTGGTTGCAGTGGATCACGACCTCGTCGCCCGGCTTCCACCGGGTGACCCCGTCGCCGACCTTCCAGACGATGCCCGAGGCGTCAGAGCCGCCGATGTGGTGACCGTACTCGGGGTGATCGCCGTACCCGAACACGGAGACCGGCTTGCCCATCGCAGCCCAAACGTTGTTGTAGTTGACCCCGGCGGCCATCACGCGCACGATCACTTCGAACGCGCCAGGCTCGGGGACCTCGATCTGCTCGAGCTGGAAGGCGTCGATCGGCTCGCCCTCGCGCTCGGGACGGATCACCCAAGCCGCCATCGTCGGCGGCAGCTCACCGGGTTCGGTCTCGACGTTTGCGACTTGGCTCAGATCGACGGCCACAGACGATGCCTCTCTTGGTCGGGTACGAGCGAGGGAGGGATCGTAAAGGAGTCTCGGCCCTGTAGGTCGGGTGCCGCGCGAGACGGCGGAGTCCGCGACGGCGCCTCAGGCGGCCTTGGACTCGGCCACGGCCTCGGGCTCGAGCACCGCGGCATGAGGGCGGTGTACGGGCTGGCGCTCGTCGGCGTTGACCGCACTCGGGCGTGTGGCCCTCGGCGCGATCAGGATCCATGCGACGACGGCGCCGCACAGCGTCACGATCGCCCCGACCAGCAGACCGGTGCTGAGCGCCGACACGAACGCGTCCTGAACCGCGGTCACGACGTGGGGCGGCGTGTGTGCGCTGTTCAGCGTCGCGCCGCTGCCGAGCGAGTTGGCGATCCGCGCGCGCGCCGCGGAGGTGACATGGGGGAGGCTCGAGGTGAGCTCCGAGCGCCCGATCGTGGTCACGAGCGCGCCCATGATCGCGACCCCGAACGTGCTTCCGACCATCCGGCTCATCGACAGCACCCCGGAGGCTGCGCCGGCCTTGCTCCGATCGACCGCGTTCATCGCAGCGGTGCTCATCGGCGACATCACCAAGCCCATGCCGGCGCCCATCAACACGAACCCAGGCAGCAGCAGGCCGTAACCGCTGTGGGTCGTGATCTGGGACTGGATCAGGATCGCCACGCCAACGATCACGAGCCCGAGCGTCATCAGCGGCCGTGGCCCGACGCGATCGGTCAGCCGTCCTGCCAGCGGCCCCATCACGATGATCACGACCGTCGAGGGCAAGAACCGGACGCCGGTCTGCAGCGGCGAGTAGTGAAGGACGTTCTGCATGTACAGCGTCACGAAGAAGAACTGCGCGAACATCGCGAAGCTCACCAGGAAGCCGACCATGTTGGCGCCGAGCGACGTGCGCGAGCGGAAGAAGCTGAAGTCGATCATCGGGGCGCGGACCCGGCGCTCGATCTGGACGAACGAGATCAAACCGATCACCGCGATCGCGAACAGCCCGAGGATGCGCGGCGAGCCCCAGTGCCAGCTATTGCCCTCGACGAGCGCCAGCACCAGCGCGGTCAGACCGATCGTGAGCGCCACGATCCCGGCGATGTCGACCGTCTTGTCGACGGTCTCGTCGCGCGACTCCTTGGCGGCGAACAGCGCCACCGCGGTCGCGACGATCGCGATCGGCGGGTTGATGAAGAAGATTGCGCGCCAGCTGACCTGCTCGGTCAGGAAGCCTCCGACGACGGGCCCGATCGCGAGCGCGAGCGCGCTGACGCCGGCCCAGGTGCCGATCGCCATCCCGCGCTGCTCGGGCGGGAAAGCCTGGGTGATGATCGACAGCGTCGCCGGCATCATGAACGCCGCGCCGACGCCCTGGACCGCGCGGAACGTGACCAGCACCGTGTCATTCGGGGCGAAGCCGATCGCCGCGCTCGAGAGACCGAACACGATCACCCCGAACACGAACATCCGCCTCCGGCCGAAGATGTCGCCGAGCCGTCCGCCGGTCACCATCAGCACCGCGAACGTCAGCGTGTACGCGTTCACCGTCCACTCGAGCGAGGACAGCGACGCGCCGAGGCTGCGCTGGATCGACGGCAGCGACACGTTCACGACCGTGTTGTCGAGCATCACCATGAACAGCGCGAAGCACATCGCGCCGAGCGTCCACCAGCGGCTGTTCTCCTCGGTCACGAGGCGGTGGCGATGGGCGAGCATGCGTGCGGTCATCGCTCGAGGCCCTCCGGACGGCAGGCGGCTACTTCCTCGCGCTCGAGCATCCGCGACAGCGCCTCGGCCAGCGCCGCGCGCTCGGGCTCGCTGAGCCCTCCGACGAAGCCCTCGAGCCCGATCAGCCGGGCGGCGTTCAACCGGCGGATCACCGAGCGGCCGGCCTCGGTCAGGTGAATCCGCTTCATTCGCCGGTCCGCAACGTCCTCGTGGCGGTCGACGAACCCCCGCCTGACGAGGTCATCGACCATCCGGCTCGCGGCGGGGAACGAGACGTGGACGAGCTCCGCGCCCTCCTTCAGCGTCAGCTCCCGGCTCGCATCCTCGAGCTGGTGCAGCAGCTTGATCTGGGTCAGCGACAGCTCGAGCGCCCCTACTGCCTCGAACAGGTCGGAGTTGCAGTTCTTGTGCAGGTGGACGACGAGCGCATACAGGTCGCCGGCGAGGGCGATCTGTGCGGGGTCGGTGGTGAGGGCGGCAGGCGTGGCGCCGGGTGGTGTCTGGTCGGGGGTCGCGGCGGCGGTGGGCGCTGTCTGGTCGCGTGTCACGGCCGGGGTGGGCGTCGTCTTGTCGCGTGTCACGGCCGGGGTCGCCGTCGTCTGGTCGCTTACTTGCACGCATGCAAGTATTGCATGCAAGTCGTGATTGCGCAAATGAAAGGGTGGGGGTTGGCCATCAAGCGTGGGCGGTGGGGCCCGAGGAAGCCATCTGGCGCCGGTCAACGTGACTTTCGAGGACCCTCGCGACGCGAGGTTCACGTTGACGGCGCCCCACGCCGTGAACGTGACTTTCGCCCCGGCCGGCGGGTCCAGGTTCACGTTGACGGCGCCCCACGCCGTGAACGTGACTTTCGCCCCGGTCGGCGGGTCCAGGTTCACGTTGACGGCGCCCCACGCCGTGAACGTGACTTTCGACCCGGTCGGCGGGTCCAGGTTCACGTTGACAGGCGCCCGATCCTCCCCGAAACCGGCTCAAACGCCCCCCCAAACCGCCCCCAGACCGCCCCCCAACCCCCCCCAGACCGCCCCCACGCCCTCCGGGCCGTCTCTCAACCCCCGGCCCGCGCGCGCCCGACACACGGCGCCTCAGCGAGCCGCTACCGACTACGGCTGCAGCAGAGCGTTGTTCGAGTGCGCGCGGGCGGGGCCGATGTGGAGCTTTGCCGGATGGATCTTGGGCGAGGTCGAGACGGCGAGCTCGTCGCCGCTGGCCGCGGTCGCGACGGTGTAGTCGCCCGGGTTCCCGAGGTCGACGGTCACCTGAGCCGTGGCCTGCGGGTTGATTGGGCCGGTCGAGGCGAGCCGCCGGCCAGACTGGCCCTGGCGGTGGATGACCACCGACTCGGCGCTGCTCGCCTGGTTGGTGACGAGGAAGATCACCTGGCCGGCGCCGACCGAGGCGGGGGAGATGGAGATGCGCGCATCGTTGACGTAGACGGTCAGATCGACGGGCGTCGCGGGGCGCGGCTTGTTGGCGAAGTGACTGCCGCCGCCGCAGCCAGCGACAGCTACGGCCAGCGCCGCAACACTGCCGAAGGTCGTCCTGCGCATCGTGCTCCTGGCTCTCCTCTCAAAGCTCGGCAGCGGCGCTGGGCCACCGGGGCCGATTCGGCGAGAACCCTAACTCACCCCGGTCCGGCGCGCGAGAGTCAACTCATTGTTGGTGTATTGCGTGTGTTCGGCGCGAAACGCTCACGTCGAAGTCTGGGTGAGCGTCCGTCGGCGGCGCTCGACGCGATGCAATTCGGTCTGCAGCTCGGTCCACGACACTCGCTCGGCGAGCTCGTACTCCTCGCCGTCGAGATCGCGGATGCGCTCGCTGTATGCACTCCATGCTCGGCGCGTGTCGTCGTCTAGCTCGCGAAGCTCGTCGCTATCGGGGGCTATGGCTGTCACGTCAGAAACTCCTTCTCTAGCCGTGTCGCGATGCTACCCATGAACCCGGTCGTCAAGACGCAGTTGCGGTCGGGCGCTCAATCGTCTGGACGCCCACGGTGGGCGACTTCTTCCCAGCTCCGCCTGCATGGCGCGGTGCGTGCCGTCCGGTGGCTGGCGTATCACCGGTCGCTTGGAGCTTCTCGACCAACCGATCTCGACCGCCGAGTTTCTCGTCATCGACACCGAGACCAATGGGCTGGCCGGCGATTCGTGTGAGCTGACCGAGGTCGGCGCGGTCCTCGTCGGCGGCGGTGAGCTGCACGAGCGGTTCTCGTCGGTCGTCCGCACGGTGATGCCGCTTCGTCGCGGGATCCAGCGCTTCACCGGGATCACGCAGCAGATGGTCGACGACGCGCCCCACCCGGAGGACGTGATGCCGAGCGTGCTCGAGGCGCTCGACGGCCGCGTGATGGTCGCCCACAACGCACCGTTCGACCGACGCGTGCTCCGCCAGGCGTGCGAGCGCGCGGGCCTGCAATGGCCGGCTCCGCCCGTGATCTGCACCGCCGCGCTGGCGCGGAGGCTGCTGCCACTGCAGCGCGAGCGGCGCCTTGGCGCGGTTGCCGACGCGCTCGGGATCGAGGTCGCCGGGGCGCACCGGGCGCTGGTCGACGCCGAGACCTGTGCGCGCGTGCTGTGCGCGCTGCACCCGCGGCTGTGCGCGCACGCGACGACGATCCGCGAGGCGCTCGCGGTCCTGTCGCCGCGCCGCCCGCGCAAGGTCAGGCCGAAGCCGGCGATCGACCCCGGGATGCCGGTGCCGGCGCTCGACTTCTCAGAGCTCCCGCGCGACCCCGGCGTCTACCTGTTCCGTGACCGCGGCGGCGCCACCCTGTACGTCGGCAAGTCGGTCTCGATTCGGTCGCGGGCACGTGCGCATTTCGCCCCCTCGACGCCCCGCGCCGGGTGGACGGCGCAAGCCGAGATCGTCGACTACCGCCCGACCCGCTCCGAGCTCGGGGCGCTGATCCTCGAGAACCGGCTGATCAAGCAGCTGCGCCCGCCTGGCAACACGCGACTGACCCGGCGCGACGACCGGCTCGTGTACATCTGCTGCCGGCTCGACATCCCGTTCCCGATCCTCGAGGTCTCCCCGAACCCCGCCCCTGGCCACGCGGTCACGATCGGGCCGCTGCGGGGCCGGCGGCTCGCGCTCGAGCTGGTCGAACAGCTCGACTCGCTGTTCGGGCTGCGCCACTGCGGGCGGCGGCTGCCGCGCCGCGATCACCCCTCCGCGTACGGGCAGATGGGGCGCTGCCTGTCGCCCTGCCTCGGCGACCTCGACCCAAACCTGTACCGCCGCCGGCTCGATCAGGCTCTCGGACTGTTCGTCGAGGACAGCGGCGGCGGCGCGCGGCTGATCGACCACGTCCACCAGCAGATGCGCGCCGCATCGGCAGAGCGCCGCTACGAGCGAGCGCTGTCGCTCCGGCGCCGCGCGCGGAGGCTGGGCGTGATCCTCGAGCGGCTCGGGGGCGTGCTCGAGGCGACGCACGCTCGGGCCCGCCTGCTGCTCGCCCCCCACCCGGCGGGAGCCGGCCACGACGCGTTCTGGCTGGTGGCGGGCCGGCTGATCGACTGGGGGCCGCTTGGCGACGACGTCGACGAGCTCGAGCGCCGCACCGAAAGCGCGCTGACCCGGGGTCGGCGCGCTGGCGAGATCGGGACGCATGTCCCACCTGAGGAGCTCGACGAGGTTCGGATCCTCGCGACCTATCTCGAGTCGCATTCCGACCTCTCGCAGCTCGCGCTCGAGCCGGCGCCGAGCCGCGACCGGCTGCGGGCGTTCGTGCTAGGAGAACGGCAGTTCGACGACCTCGCCCTCGAGGCCGTCACCGCCAACGGCGACCACCGACGCGGGCGGCGCCTCGCGCCGGACCAGCGCGAGCGCGATCGGGCCGAGCTCGGGCGAATCGACGACGGATCCGAGCCTGCCGACGGTGCGGCCCTCGAATGTCAGCTCGGCTCCGTGTTCGGCGATCGCTGACAGCCGAAGCCCGCGCAGATGACGGTTGGGCTTGCCCCGGTGATACAGACGTGCGACCGTCTCCTGGCCGACGTAGCAACCCTTGGTGAAAGACACGGCGCGGTCGTTCAGCCCAGCCTCCTGGGGGATCACCGTGTCGTCGAGGTCGACCCCGTAGCGGGGGCGTCCGCTCTGCACCCGCACGACCTCGGCCGCCGCCTCCGAAACCGGCACGGCACCGCCGTCGATCAGCGCCGCGCGCACGGCCTCGGTGTCCGCCGCCTCGGACAGCAGATCGATGCCGAGATCGGTGCGGATCATCCGCGCCGGGACCCCGGCAATCGACAGCGGCGCGTGGGCGTGCTCGACCGCCGGCAGGTCGACCTCTCCAAGGACCGACAGCGACTCGGGTCCGATCAGCGACAGCAGCCCCGTTTCGAGTGTGCGCTTTTGAAGGTCTACGTCGTAGCCGATGCTGAAGCGCCGGATCATGTTGAACAGCTCCTGCAGCGCGACCCGCTCGGTGTCGAGCAGCAGCTCGGCTCCGGTCTCGAGGATTCGCACGTCGCCCAACATCTTGCCCTTCGGCGTCAGGAACGCCGCGTAGCAGCCGTGGCCGGGGCGTAGGACCTCGACGTCGTTGGTCACCTGGCCCTGGAGGAACGAGTTTGCGTCGGGGCCGCTCAGCGCGAGCCGTCCCCGCTCGGAGCGGTCGAGAAGACCGCAGGCCTCGGTGATCGTCCGGTACTCGCCGGCAGATGAATCGATCGCCGTCACAGATTCCAATATAGGCGCGCCCCGGGCGATTTCACCGGGACTTGCCAAAACGAATTTTTAGGCCTACCATAACTTCTGTCATGGCACACCAGGGGCAGAGCGCGATCTCATCCGCGATTGAGGATTACGCCAAGGCGATCTACGCGCTCGAGGCTCGCGAAGGCGAGGCGGTCAGCACCAACGCGATCGCCGCGCGGATCGGTGTCACCCCGGCCTCGGCCTCGGGGATGGTCAAGCGGCTGTGCGAGCTTGGCCTGGTCGAGCACCAGCCTTACCACGGCGTGTCGCTGACCGAAGGTGGACGGCGGGTGGCGCTCGAGGTGATGCGCCACCACCGGCTGCTCGAGCTGTACCTGTTCGAGAGCCTCGGGGTTCCGTGGGATCGCGTCCATGAGGAGGCCGAGGTACTCGAGCACGTGCTCAGCGACGAGCTCGAGGAGCTGATCGCCGCGAAGCTCGGGAACCCCACGCACGATCCGCACGGCGATCCGATCCCAACTCCGGATCTCCGGATCGAGGAGGGGAGCCGGCTCAGCATGCAGTCGCTCGACGCCGGCGATCGCGGCACCTTCACGCGTGTCTCCGATTCCGATCCCGACATGCTCCGCTATCTCGCCGAGCGTGGCATCGCGCCCGGGGCTGACTTCGAGGTGGTCGAGAAGCAGCCGTTCGGCGGTCCGCTGTTCGTCCGCTTCGATGATCAGGTACACGTGCTCGGCGGCGCGCTGGCGCGGGCGATGCGGGTCGAGGTCATCGCGTGACGCCGCCGCCGCCGCCGATCGGTGCCCCCGTGCTCGAGGGCGTCACGGCCGAGGCCGCCGGTGTCACCGTCCAGGACGGCGTCGCCGTTGCATCGCCGCTCGAGCGGCTGCTCGAGCGTGGCCGTCTGCGCGCGACGCTGACGATGCTCGGCCCCGCGTTTGTGGCGGCGATCGCCTATGTCGATCCCGGCAACTTCGCCACCAACGTCCAGGGCGGCGCGCGCTACGGCTATCTGCTGCTGTGGGTCGTGCTGCTCGCCAACTTGATGGCGATGCTGATCCAGTACCTGTCGGCCAAGCTCGGCATCGCCACCGACCGCAGCCTGCCGCAGCTGTGCCGCGAGCGCTTTCCGCGCTGGACCAGCTGGGGTCTGTGGGTGCAGGCCGAGCTGATGGCGATGTCGACCGACGTCGCCGAGTTTCTGGGGGCGGCATTGGGTCTCAACCTGCTGTTTGGCGTGCCGCTGCTGACCGCCGGGCTGATCACCGGCGTGATCGCATTCGGGATCCTCCACCTTCAGTCCCGCGGTTATCGCAGCTTCGAGCTGGCGATCAGCGCGCTGCTCGCGATCGTGTTCGCCGGATTCCTGTATGAGACGCTCAAGATCGGCCCCTCGGTCCACCAGTCGCTGGCCGGCCTGATCCCCGGGCTGAGCGGCTCGAGCTCGCTGTACCTCGCCGTCGGGATCATCGGTGCGACCGTGATGCCACACGCGATCTACCTGCACTCGGCGCTGACCAACGGGCGGATGCCGGTGCGAGACGACGCCGAGCGCCGGCGGGTGCTCAAGTTCGGGCGAATCGATGTGATGATTGCGCTCAGCCTGGCCGGAGTGATCAACCTCGCGATGCTGGCGGTCGCGGCGAAGCTGTTCCACGGCAACGGGCTGACGACCGTGAGCACGATCGAGGGGGCCCATGCACAGCTCGGCCGGCTCGTCGGCGGCGGCGCGGCGATCGCGTTCGCGGTCGCATTGCTGGCCTCCGGTGCATCCTCCTCGAGCGTCGGCACCTACGCCGGCCAGGTCGTGATGAGCGGCTTTGTCAACATCCGGATTCCGCTGATTATCCGCCGAGCGGTAACGATGCTGCCGGCGCTGGTGATCCTCGCGATCGGCGTCAGTCCCACGAGCGCGCTGGTCCTGAGCCAGGTCGTGCTGTCATTCGGGATACCCTTTGCGCTGGTGCCGCTGGTGGTGCTCACGAGTCGTCGCGACGTCATGGGCGTGCACGTCAACCGGCGCCTGACCTCGGTCGTGTCCTACACCGTGGCGGCGCTGATCATTGCGATGAACGTTTATCTGATCACCCAGCTGCTTCTGTAGATGGCCCTCGCCGACACCTTCACCGAGATCGTCGACTCGCTCCCGGACGACTGGACCGATCTGGAGTTCGATCTGCGTATCTTCGACGAGCGGCGCTACGTCGACGCCGCGACGCTGCTGGTCACCTGCAACGCGCAGCCGTACTCGAAGTACGACTGGCATTGGCGGCTCGTGATCGCGCACCGGTTCGGTCACGCCTCGGCGGCACCCGCCGTGCACTCGGCGCTGAAGCTGCTCGACGATGCCGGGATCGAAGGCGAGCTGGCGTTGCGCGAGGTACGGACCGGGCGGGCGGAGATCACCCAGATGTGGGGTCGCCCCGAGTCGGTCAGGGAAGAGTTCAGGCGCATCCGCGCCCAATAGACGTGGCGCGCGTAGTCGCGTTCATCCCCGACCTGCTGTTCGGATCCAACGTGCTCGGCGCGCTGCAGGCGGCCGGGCATCAGGTGCAGCTGAGCTCAGACCCGGTCGACGCGGTTGGGGCCGACGTCCTCGTCGTGGACCTGACCGCCGACTCAGAGCAGCGGATCGCCGCGGTCGCCAGGATCGGGTCCGACGCGCCGCCCGTGCTTGCGTTCTACTCCCACGTCGAGACCGACGTCCGCGAGCGCGCGCAGGCCGCCGGGTTCGAGCTGGTGATCCCCCGCTCGCGGATGGCGCGCGAGGGCGCCGAGCTGGTCACGCGGCTGGCGGGCTCAGCTGCCGATCAGTGAGCTTGTCCCCGCCAGGAACTGGGGGTCGAACGCGGCCCGGACGTCGGGGCGCCCGGACACGATCCCGAACCTGACCTCCCAGCGCGCCCACGCGCGCAACGTCCGCGGGTCGAGCTCGCCGAACTGGCCGGTCGGCCCGAGGAAAGCCGGCTCGACCGCGTTCAGCTCGGCGTCGACGAGCGTCGGGTCCAGGCCCGGCACATGTGACTCGAGATCGGCCTCGCTGCCGCCCGGATCGGTCAGGGTGACCCCGTAGCCGCGGACCAGCGCGCGCACGACGCCGCGCGCCAGCGACGGGTCGCGCCGCAGGCTCGATCGGGTCGCGCACAGGACCAGCTCGGGATAGGACGGTGCGCCGTACTGGTCAACCCGGAAGATGTGAAAGCCGCGGTGGTGGCGCTGGAGCGTCACGCCCTCGTCGTTCCAGAAGGCGGTCGCGGCCGCGACCCGGCCCGACAGGAGCGCGGCGACGGCATTGAAGCCGATCGTGACGGTCTTGACGCGGCTAGGGTCGCCACCGGCGCCCGACACGATCGAGCGCAACACGGCCGTGTCGCTCGGAACGCCGGTGACCCCGACGGTCTTGCCCTCGAGTTGGCGTGGGTTCTTGATCGAGGGCGCCGCGATCACCGCCGCCAGTGGGCGCTCGACGATCGCCATGATCCCGACGATGTCCTGGCCCCGCTCTCGAGCGATCGCGAGATCGTGGATGTCGAGGATCGCGAAGTTGGCGCGCCCCGTGTCGAGCAGCTTGATCGAGTCGGTCGATGCGGACGGCACGACGACGTGCAGGCGAACGCCCTCGCCGTCGTCGAACGTGCGGGCGATCGCCGAATAGATCCCGGCGTGGACCGCGTTCGGGGTGAAGTCGAGCACCAGCGTCGCGCTCTGATCACCGGTCACGGAAGAGGCCGAGCCGCAGCCGGCCAGAAGCGCGGCCGCGGCGATTATCGCGATCAACGCTCGGAGCCGCATGCCGCGCCAGGATAAGGCGCGCTCACAGGGTTCGTAGACTTGCGCAGGAATGCGTCGCCGCGTCACGTTCAGCCGCAACCTCACGCTGTCGCTGTCGCGCACGTGCCGCTGCTACTGCAAGTACTGTGCATTCGCGACCCATCAGCCCCACCTGCACGACCCCGACGAGGTCCTGGGGATCCTCGATCAGGCCGTGAATCGCCACCGCGTCAAGGAGCTGCTGGTGCTGACCGGGGAGAAGCCTGAGGTCAACGGCGGCGTCAGGGAGCGGCTGCGCTCGTACGGATTCGACGATTTCGTCTCCTACGTCGCGTGGACCTGCGAGCAGGCGCTCGAGCGCGGATTGCTCCCACACACCAACCTCGGCGTGCTCGACCGCGGCGAGCTGGCTCTCCTGCGGGACGTAACGGCATCGCAGGGACTGATGCTCGAGTCCACGAATCCGGAGCTGGTCGCGCACCAGGGTTCGCCGAGCAAGCATCCCGCGCGGCGGATCGAGGCGATCGCCGCGGCGGGCGAGCTGAAGATCCCGTTCACGAGCGGGATCCTGGTCGGGATCGGCGAGAGCGAGCAGGACCGGGTCGAGGCGCTCGAGACACTCGCCGCCCTGCACCGCGAGTACGGGCACATCCAGGAGGTGATCCTCCAGAACTTCGTCCCGCACCAGAGCTACTACGGGCGCGAGCCGGCCGACATCGCCGACGCCGCCGCACGCGAGTACTGGCGCACCGGGGTCTCGCACGGCCCGGCCCGCGACGCGCCGAGCTGGGCGACGCCGGTGACGATCGAGGACATGACGCGGCTGGTGTCGCAGGCGAGGCGGCTGATGCCGGAGATCGGGATCCAGGTGCCGCCCAACCTGGCTGACTGGTGGCCCGAGCTGATCGGCGCGGGCGCGACCGACCTCGGCGGGCTGAGCGCGAACGGCGATCACATCTCGCCCGAGCACCCGTTCCCCTCGCCGGCGCAGGTCCGGACGCGACTGCGCGCCGACGGGCTTGCGCTGACCGAGCGCCTGTGCGTGTACCCCGAGTACATCGACCCGGAGTGGATCGCGCAGCCGGTGCTCGACGTGATCAAGAGCCGCTACTGGTCGTTCATCCCGCGCCGGGGATCGGGGCGGCGCGCGACCGTGACGGTGTCCGACGCCGCCGCTCCGCGCGCCGTCGAGAAGGCGCGCGGCGGCGCCGCGCTGACGCCGGAGGAGCTGACCGCGCTGTTCAGCGAGCGCCGCCCGACGGTGATCGAGGAGATGCGTGCGGCGGCCGATGAGCTGCGGCGCGAGCTCGCGGGCGAGACGGTCACGTTCGTCGTCAACCGCAACATCAACGTCTCGAACATCTGCATCGTCGGATGCGCGTTCTGCGGGTTCGGCCAGGCGCGACGCTCGCCCGACGCCTACGAGCACTCCGAGGAGGAGTTCGAACAGCGCGTGCTGGACGCGGTGGAGTTCGGCGCGACCGAGATCTGCATGCAGTCCGGGATCCATCCCGACTGGGGCCTCGAGGAGTACGAGAAATGGCTGCGGGTGGCCAAGCGGACCGCCCCGCAGGTGCATCTGCACGCGTACTCGCCGATGGAGGTCGCGCACATGTGCGACGTCAGCGGCCTGCCTCCGCGCGAGGTGTTCGCGCGGCTGCGGGAGGCGGGCCTCGACTCGACGCCGGGCACCGCCGCCGAGGTGCTCCACGACGGGGTCCGCGAGCGGATCTCGCCCAACAAGCTGCCCGTCGCCCGCTGGGTGGAGATCATCGAGGCCTCGCACGCCGAGGGCCTGCGCTCGACCGTGACCGTGATGTTCGGGCACATCGAGGAGCCATGGGAGCTAGCCGAGCACATGCGCGTCGTGCGCGAGCTGCAGGAGCGAACGGGCGGCTTCACCGAGTTCGTGCCGCTGTCGTTCATCCCGTTCCACACGCTGCTCGGCCGCACCCACGGCGTCGAGGAGATCTCGCGCGAGGAGAATCTGAAGCACACGGCGGCGTTCCGGCTCGCGCTCGGCAAGACGGTCCCGAGCCTGCAGGCAAGCTGGGTCAAGATGGGGCTCGACGCCGCAACCGAGGCGCTGCGCTGGGGGGTCAACGACCTCGGCGGGACGCTGATGGAGGAGTCGATCAGCCGGATGGCCGGCAGCTATCACGGCGTCATGCTCGAGCCCGCCGACCTGATCGCGGCCGCGCACCGCGCCGGGCGACCCGCCGCCGAGCGGACGACCCTGTACGAGATCCGACGGCGCTACGAGCTGCCGCTAGCGGCATGAACGTCGAGCGTGGCGTGACGGCGGTGCCGCGCCGCGAGGCGTCCGCCGAGCACCCGCGGTCGCTGTTCGCCGGCGTCGAACCACTCGAGGTGTTCGTCGAGCTGCTGGCCGAGATCGACACCGACACCTCCTCGACCGAGTTCTACGACCGCATCTGCGAGGCGATCTGCCGCCTCACGACGATGCGCCGGGCCGCGATCTTCATGGCAGACCAGAGCCGGCGCCGCGTCCGCGCGGTCGGGGCGCACGGGACCTCGTTCTCCCAGCTCGCGGCGCTGCGGCCGACGCTCGTCAACACGCCGATCGCGCAACGGGCGTTGCTCGAGGACGAGGTGATCGTCATCTCGGACGGGATCGAGGACGCGGTTCCGCCCGAGTACGCGCGGGTGCTCGGGATCACCACGCTGGTATGCACGCCGCTCAGCGCCGCCGGCCGCTCCTACGGCGTGATCTGCGCGGACCGCGGCGGCGGTCGGTTCGAGCTCTCCGACGGCGAGCGCCACCTGCTGTGGACGCTGGGGAAGACCGCGGCGCTGGTCGCGACCGCTCGCAACGCCACCCGTCAGCAGGAGCGCAACCGCCACCTCGGCGAGCGGCTCGACCTCGCCCGCGAGATCCACGAGCGCGTGATGCAGCGGCTGTTCGGCGTGTCGCTGGCGCTGAGCGCGGAGTCGCCGCTGGACCCGGCCGAGCGCGAACGCTGCCGCGTCGAGATGCAGGAGGCGCTGAGCGACCTGCGCCGCGCGCTCGAACGCCCGCTGGCGCCATTGCCGCCCGAGACCGGGACGACGCTCGCTGCCGAGCTCGAACGGCTGAAGGCCGCGGTCGGCGTGCCGCTGGAGGTCGACTGGCCCGCCGAGGTGTCGGTACCGATCGATCTCGAGCCGCTGGCCCAGTCGGTCCTCGCAGAGGCGCTCCGCAACGTCGCCAAGCACGCCCAGCCGAGCAGGATCGAGGTGGCGGTCTCGCGCGACGACGACACGTTCAAGCTAGAGATCCGCAACGACGGAGTGCGGTCGGGCCCGCGCCGCGCCGGGATGGGGCTGCGGCTGGCCGCGTTCGAAGCGCTACAGCACGGCGGCGTGGTCGAGTTCGGGGCGACCGACGGCGGCGGCTGGCGGGTGCGCCTGGTGGTGCCGCTGCCGTGACCCCCGAGGCGGCTGCGCGGCCCGGTCCCGAGCGCCGGCTGCGGGTCCTCGTGGTCGACGATCACGATGTCGTTCACTGGGGCTTTCGCGTGCTGCTCGGCGAGCAGCCGTGGGTCGAGCGCTGCCTGGCGGCTCGCACTGGGGCCGAGGCGCTCGAGCTGACGCGTTCGTTCGAGCCGCATGTCGCGCTCGTCGACCTGTTCCTCGCGGGCGAATCGGGTGCCGAGCTGTGCGACTCGATCCGCACCGCCTCGCCCGTGACGCGCGTGCTGCTGATCTCCGGCGCCGGGCGAATGTCGCCCGCCGCGGCACGCGCCGCCGGTGCCTCCGGGTTCGTGTCCAAGGACTGGGAGGCGGCGGAGATCGCAGCTGCCGTCAAGATGGTCGGACTCGGTATGACGATGTTCCCGCCCAAGGCCGAGCAGCCGGCGCCGATGCTGACCGAGCGCGAGCGCGAGGTGCTCGACCTGATCGCCGCGGGCTCGACCAACCGCGAGATCGCCGAGCGCCTGTACCTGTCGCCGCACACGGTCAAGGAGCACACCAGCGCCCTTTACCGCAAGCTCCACGCTCGCAACCGAGCCGACGCGGTCCAGCGAGCCCAGCGCATCGGCCTACTAGCCTAGGTGCCCTGATGGCTCGCCTCCTCGCACCCGTCCCGGGAGACCAACGGCTGCGCCGTAGCGTCCAGCTGCTCGCCGGCCTGGTCGGGATGGGCGTGACCGCGGCGATGCTGGTGCTCGCCGGCCTCGGCCTCGACCCTTGGGATGTCCTGCACCAGGGCCTGTCGCGCACGTTCGGTCTTGCGATCGGTACCTGGGCGGTGCTGGTCGGCGTGCTGGTGCTGTTCGCGTGGTGGCCGCTGCGCCAGCGGCCTGGCGCGGGCACTGTCGCTAACGCGGTGATCGTCGGGCTTGTGATGGACCTCGTCCTCAGCACCTTCCACTCCCCACATGCGATCTGGGCGCGGATCGCGCTGCTCGTGTTCGGCGTGATCGGCAACGGCATCGCCACCGGGGTCTACATCGGGGCCGGCCTCGGGCCAGGCCCGCGCGACGGGCTCAGCACCGGCATCGCCGGGCGTGGACGGTCGATGCGTGTTGTGCGCACGGGCATCGAGACAACCGTGCTGGTCGTCGGCTACCTGCTGGGCGGCACCGTCGGGATCGGGACGCTTCTGTTCGCGCTCGCGATCGGCCCGATCACACACGAGACGATCCCGGCGCTGACGGTCGGCCGGCGCCCGGTACCCTCCAGTGACGATGCTGATGGTGATCGGAGCAATCGTCGTTCTCGCGGGAGTCGTGATCGGCTGGTACACGGTCGCCGGCAGCGGCATTCACCGCCGCCCGTACGGCAAGGACGACAGCCCCGGCGCCGGCCGGATCAAGGGCGAGAGCCCGCTCGACTCGCCGTGGCAGATGAACGAGTGGAGCCGGGGAACGAGCTCCAGTCGCCGACGTAAGCGCTGAGGTTTATGGTTCGCTCGATGAGCCAGTCGGAATCGCTCGCGGGCCGTCGCGTCCTGATCACCGGCGCCGCGCGCGGGATCGGCGCCGCGCTGGCACAGAAGCTCGCGGGGCGCGGGGCGCGGCTGGCGCTGGTCGGGCTCGAGCCCGAGCGGCTGGCCGAGGTCGCCGCCCGGTGCGGGCCGGGGACGTTCACGGCCCAGTGTGACGTCTCGAGCTACGAGCAGGTCAGCGGCGCGATCGACGGCGCGGCCGAGGCCCTCGGCGGGCTCGACGCGGTGGTCGCGAATGCCGGGATCGCCGCCGGCGGGCCGCTCGCGTCTCAGGACCTGCGCTCGTGGGAGCGTGTGATCGAGATCAATCTGCTCGGCGTGATGTACACCGATCGGGCTGCGCTGCCGCATCTGCAACGGAGCCGCGGCTACCTGCTCAACATCGCGTCGACGGCCGCCGTACTGCGGGCGCCCGGGATGTCCGCCTACTGCGCGGCAAAGGCCGGCGTCGAGGCGATGAGCGATTGCGTGCGGATCGAGACCCAGGCCGCGGGGGTTGCGGTCGGCGTCGCCTACTTCCTGTTCCTCGACACCGACATGGTCAGAGACGCCGAGCGCGAGATGCCGATGCTCGACCGGGCCAAGTCCGATGTGCCGAGGTTTCTGTCGCGCACCTACCCGCTCGACCCGGCGGTGCAGGAGTTGGCGGCGGCGATCGCGCAGCGCAGGCGCCGCGTCTCCTACCCGCGCTGGTTCGTCAAGGCGCTCGCGGTGCGCCAGCTGCTGGCCTCGCCGTTGGCCGAGCGCACGTCAGGCAAGCGCGCGCCGGAGGCGCTCAGGCAGTACGACCAGATCGTTGCCGAACGGGGCGCAGCCGCGGCCTCGGCGACCGAGCGGACGCGCGAGCTAGCCGGCCTCTGAGCCGGCATGCAGCTCGCTTAGCTTGCGTCGCTCCAGCTTGCCGGTCGAGTTGCGGGGGAGCCGATCGACGAACCGGATCTCGCGCGGGACCTTGTAGCGCGCAAGACGCTCGCGGACGTAGCTGCGTAGCTCCTCGTCGGTGACCGGATGCTCGTCGCGTTGCACCACCAGCGCCGCCAGTCGCGCGCCGAAGTCCTCGTCGGGGATGCCGTAGACAGCCGCGTCACGGACCCCGTCGTGGGCCATCAGCAGCTCCTCGACCTCCTGCGGGAACACGTTCTCACCGCCTGAGACGATCATGTCGTCGTCGCGGCCGTCGATGAACAACCGTCCGGCGTCGTCGAAGTGGCCGACATCGCCGGTGCTCATCAGCCCGTCGATCATCTCCTTGCCGCCGCCACCGCTGTAGCCGTCGAACAGCAGCGGGCTGCCGACGAAGATCCGTCCCGTCGTGCCCTGGGGCTGCTCGAGCCCCTCGTCATCGAGGATCTTGATCTTGACGCCGGCCGTCGGACGCCCGACGGTTCCGGGTGCCGCGCGGAGATCGCGCGGCGTCGCCAGCGTCCCCGAGCCGACCTCGGTCGAGGCATAGCCGTTGTAGAGGATCTCGCCGAACTGGTCCATCACCGCCGCGGCGAGCTCCGGCGCCAGCGGGGCCGCGCCGCTGACGATCATCCGCAGCGAGGCGGTGTCATAGCGGCGGCGGACCGAGCCGGGCAGGTCGATGATCCGAGACAGCATCGTTGGCACTGCCAGCAGCATCCCCGCCTGATGGCGCTCGATCACCGCCAGCGTCGCCTCGGGGTCGAACCGGCGGCGAACCGCGATTGGAGAGCCGAGCGCGAACCCGAGCACGATCCCGATCATTCCGTACAGATGGAACAGCGGTGGGGCGACGACGATCGGCTCGCGTGACCGCGGCGCCGGATCGATCCGCCCCAAATCGAGCAGCCCGGCGACGGCCAGCGGCGCGAGCGACCGCAAGCTGACCGTGCGGGTGGCGCCCTTCGGGGTGCCGGTCGTGCCCGAGGTCATCATCACCAGCCGTCCCGGCCCCGTGGGATCGGGCGCCTCTCTGGCGGCGACCGAGATCAGTGTCTCGATCGTCGGACCCGACTGCTCGTGCTCATGCCACGCGACGATCCTGGTGCCCTCGAACTCGGCCGCGTCGAACACGGGTCCGAACTCCTCGTCGTGGACCGCCGCCACGACCCGCTCGCGCGCGAGCACGTCGGCGAGCTGGGAACCCCCGAAGTCGGTGTTGAGCGGGACCAGGTCGCATCCGAGCCGGCCCGCGGCGACCGCGGCCTGGACGAACCCACGGTGGTTGCGGCACATCACCGCCAGCCGGTCGCCGCTCCCGAGGTCGAAGTGGGCGTGGAGGGTCGACGCCAGCGCCCTGGCCGAATTGTCGAGCTCCGAGAAGGTGATCGTGCCGCGCTCGTCGATCAGCGCTGCCCGCTGCCCGTACAGCTCCGCGGCGGCGCTCGCGGCGAACGCCGGGCCGACCCCGTAGCGCCGCTGCGCCGCGAGCACGCGCAGCACTCGGTCGGGCCGAACCGGGCGAAGCACCCGCACCGAAGCGATCGTCGCGAGGCCGCCGATCGTTTCCTGCGCGAAGTGCGCCGAGGCGCCGACCAACGCGATCGGCGACCGCGGCGGCACGGCCGCGGGCAGAGGCGCCCGCCTACGGCTGTCAGGGTTGGCTCGCTGTGCGTGACCGGCGAGCGCCGACTCAACCGGCCCCTGGCCGAGCCTGTAGATCGCGCCGGCGACTCTCGCCCACGGCGGCGAGATCGACCGCGGCCGCTCGGTGATCGCGCGCGCGACTATTCCGGCGGCCTCGGCGGTGCTCATCCCCGGCAGGTAGTTCCACATCCGGAACGGCCCCAGCATCGGCGAGCGCACGAGCTGGAGGTGGATTGAGGTGGTCGTAACCCCATCCGCGCGGATCTCGGGGGCGACGCCTCCGAGCCACGCCTCGAGCGCCGTCTTGGACGCGATGTATGCGCTCCAGCGCAGCGCCGGCAGGTCGACGCCGACGGTCGCGACGTTGACGATGTGGCCGCTGCCGCGCTCGCGCATCGATGGGAGCAGGCCGAGCAACAACCGCACGGGACCGAGGTAGTTGACCTTGATCGTGCGCTCGACGTCGCGAAAGCGGTCGTAGGACTCCGAGATCCAGCGGCGGATCGACAATCCGGCGTTGCAGACGACGATGTCGACATGACCGTGCCGCTGCAGCAGCTCGGCCGCCAGCGCGCCCGCGGCGTCTACATCGGACAGGTCGCAGGGATGAACGAATGCGCGGCCGCCGTCGTCGACGATCTGCTCCCGGACCTGCTCGAGCCGCTCCGCCCGCCGCGCTACCAGGAGCACGGTCGCGCCGGCGGCGCCGAGGCGCCGAGCGGTGGCCTCGCCGACGCCCGAGGAGGCGCCGGTCACGAGCACGATCTGACCCGCAACGGCCGCTCGCAGGCGGTCCTCGCCGACACCCGGGCCGGTCGCGCCCAGCAGCAGTCTGAGCGGGCGGGGAAGGCGCTCGCTCATCGTCCGCGCATGATCCACTCGATCGCCGGCAGCTTGACCGCGTGCGGGAGATAGCGCGAGGCCTGCATCGCCGCACGCACCGACAGCCCCGGGACGACGACCCTGTTGCCCTCCTCGAGCCCCTTGACGCCGGCTCGCGCCGCCTGCTTGGCCGAGATCCAGGCGGCCCGTGGCACCGTCCGCTCGAATGTCTGCCCGCCGTGCACCTCCCACCCCGAGATCTGCCAGAAGTCGGTGCTGACCGGGCCCGGGGCGAGCGCCGTCACCGTGATCCCGTTGCCGCGCTGCTCCTGGTGAAGCGCTTCGGAGAACGTCAGCACGTACGCCTTGGCCGCGGAGTAGCCCGCTGAGTACGGAAGTGGCTGCATGCCGGCGGTCGAGGCGACGTTGAGGATCGCGCCGCGGCCGCGGCGGACCATCCCCGGCAGGAACGCCGACGTCAGGCCGACGACGGCCTCGACCAGCACGCGCACCTGCTCAAGCTCGCGTCCCGCGTCGGATTCGTCGAATCGCCCGTTGGTCGCGAACCCGGCGTTGTTGACGAGGACCTCGACATCGAGCCCGAGCTCGGCCACGCGGCCGGGGATCCGCGCTCTGGAGGCCGGCTTGGCCAGATCGCAGGCGATCGTCTCGGCTCGCACCCCGTGCTCCTCACTGAGCTCCTCGGCGAGCGTCGTCAGGCGCTCCTTGCGCCGCGCGACCAGGATCAACCCATGGCCTCGCGCGGCGAGCTCGCGGGCGATCTCGCTCCCGATTCCGGCGGAGGCACCGGTGATCAGCGCGGCGGAGGAGGGATTGGCGTTCGGGAGGCTCACCTTGACCCGAACGCGATCGTATCTCGGCTCCCCCCGAACGGGGGGAACTCGGTGGCGGTGATGTATCCGCTGCGCCGCCTGTGCGTAGGTTTGGAGCAGATGAGCAATTCGGCCATCATCTTTCCCGGGCAGGGCAGCCAGACGCCTGAGATGCGCGCGACGGTTGCCGAGCACCGCCCCGATCTGCTCGAGTTGGCGATCTCGGTCATCGGTACCGATCCTTTCCCGCTGGCCGAGGATGCAACCAGCTACGCGCAGCCGGCGATCTTCTGCGCGAGTCTCGCCGGCTGGGCGGCACTCGGTCGCCCCGAGGGCGAGTTCATGGCCGGGCACTCGCTCGGCGAGTTGGCGGCGTTGGTCGCGGCTGGCAGCCTGACCGAGCAGGACGGGCTCGAGCTGGTGGCGCTGCGCGGCCGGCTGATGCACGAGTCGGGCGAGCGCGCGGGCGACGGCGGCATGCTGGCGCTGATCGGTGCCGGCGCGGCCGACCAGGCCCACGCGCTCGCAGATGCCCACGGGCTCGCCGTCGCCAATGACAACTCGCCACAGCAGGTCGTCCTGTCGGGCGCGCGGTCAGCCCTCCCCGAGGCCGGGGCCGCCGCCTCCGAGCTCGGTCTGCGACCGATCGAGCTGCCGGTCACGGGCGCGTTCCATTCGCCGATGATGGCTGCGGCCGTGCCCGAGTTCACGGCAGCGCTCGATCGCGTCGAGGTGCGGGTGCCGCGCGTCGAGGTCTTCTCCGCGGTCACGGCGGCTCCATTCGACGACGTCCGGCTTCGGCTCGCCGAGGCGCTGACGATGCCGGTCCGCTGGCGCGAGACGGTGCTCGCCCTGCGTGAGGCCGGCGCCGACCGGTTTGTCGAAGTCGGTCCCGGCAAGGTCCTGACAGGCCTGATCAAGCGAACCATCCGAGACGTGGAGCTGGTCAATGGCTGAGGGGACCCTGACAGCCCCGGCGACTGCCGGCGCGATGCCCGCCGAGCGCCGGATGGCGACGATCCTGGCGGTCGCGACCGAGCTCCCGCCGACGCGGCTGACGAGCGCCGAGCTTGCACGGACACTCGGGATCACCGAAGAGTGGATCCTGACGCGAACCGGCATCCGCGAGCGCCGGCGGGCGCTGCCCCACGAGCGCCTCAGCGATTACGCCGCGGCTGCGGGCGCTCGCGCTCTCGCCCGCGCCGGGATCAGCGCTGGGGAACTTGACCTGGTGATCGTCGCGACCCTGAGCCAGGACGAGATCACGCCCAACACAGCTCCGATCGTCGCTCACGCGCTGGGCGCCGACCGGGCCGGCGCATTCGACGTCGGCGCGGCCTGCACCGCGTTCCTGTCAGGGCTGGCGATCGGCACCGCGCAGATCGAGAGCGAACGTGCCGACCACATCCTCCTGATCGGGGCCGACTTCATCACGCGCATCACCAACTACGAGGACAAGCGCACCGCGCCGCTGTTCGCCGACGGCGCCGGCGCGGCGGTGCTCGGACCCAGCGACGGCGGCCGCGGCGCGATCGGGCCGATCGTGCTCGGAGCCGACGGCAGCCAGGCATCGATGCTGATCGCCAGGCACCACGACCGCTTGATCGAGATGGACGGCACCGAGGTATTCCGCCACGCCGTCGCGCGGATGGCCGAGGTGACGCTGGCCGCCGTCGCGCGCGCGCGGATGACGCTCGAGGACATCGACCTGTTCGTCTACCACCAGGCCAACGCCCGGATCACCCGCGCGCTCGGCGAGCGGCTCGGGTTGCCGACGGACCGGGTCGTCGATTGCATCGAGACGATCGGCAACGCCTCGGCCGCGACGCTGCCACTCGCGCTCGCCGCCGCTGAGCGCGAGGGACGACTGAAGCAGGGCGCCAACGTCCTGGTCAGCGCGTTCGGAGCCGGCTTCACGTGGGGCGGCGGCGTGATCGAATGGGGAGGGGTTGAGCTTGACTGACCGGGCCGGATGCGCACTCGTGACCGGCGCGTCACGAGGAATCGGTGCTGCGATCGCGCGGACGCTCGCGCGCGACGGCTGGTCGGTCGGCGTCAACTATCGCTCCGACCGCGACGGCGCGACGGCGGTTGTACAGGAGATCGAGTCCGCCGGCGGTCACGCATGTGCGCTCCCGGCCGACGTGTCCGATCCGGCCGCCCCAGAAGAGCTGTTCGGGACCCTCGAGCAGCGCTTCGAGCAACCGGTGCTGGCACTCGTCAACAACGCCGGGATCACGCGCGACGATCTGACCCCGTCGCTCGATGACGAGGAGTGGGACGCGGTGATCGATACCGACCTGACGGCGGCCTTCCGGATGATGCGGCGGGCGCTGCGGCCGATGCTGCGAGCCCGCGCAGGACGGATCGTGAACATATCGTCGGTGGTCGGCTTGCGCGCCAACCCGGGGCAGGCCAACTACGCCGCCGCCAAGGGTGGCCTGATCGCCCTCACGAAGACGACCGCGGTCGAGGTCGCGCGCCGCGGGATCACCGTCAACGCCGTCGCGCCTGGGTGGATCGACACCGACATGACCGCGGAGGTTTCCAAGGAGCTGCTGCACGCGGTGCCGGCACGCCGCGCCGGGACCCCTGAGGATGTCGCCGCCTGCGTAGGCTTTCTTGTGTCCGAGGCTGCCGGCTACGTCACGGGGACCGTGCTCCCCGTGGACGGAGGGCTGGCGGCATGAACCGACTCACAGAGGAGCAATCCGATATGGCAACGGTGACAAATCAGCAGGTCGAGGCGAGGGTGATCGAGGCGCTTGCGAGCTTCGGCCCCGACATCAGCCAGATCACTCGCGAGGCGACCTTCGAAGAGCTCGACATCGACTCGCTCGATCTCGTCGAGCTGGCCCAGATCGTCGAGGACGAGTACGGCGTCGTGCTCAAGGGCGAGGACATGAAGGAACTGAAGACAGTCGGCGACGCGGTCGACCTGATCGCAGCTAGGGCGGCTTGAGGCGCCGGGTCTTCATAACGGGTCTGGGCGCGGTCACGCCGCTTGGCGTCGGCGCAACGTCCCTGCACGAGCGGTGGGCGGCCGGCGTCGTCGGGATCACCGACGGCGAGGGCGCCTGCCGCGAGTTCGACCCTACAGAGCACCTGTCGGTGAAGGAGGTGCGGCGGCTCGATCGCTTCGCACAGTTCGCCGTCGTCGCGTCGGGTGAGGCGATCGCGCAGGCGGGCTGGAGCGAGGAGCTGCCGTACGACCCGATGCGGATCGGCTGCGTGGTCGCGACCGGGATCGGCGGGATCGACACGGTCGAGACCCAGCACGACGTGATGCGAGACAAGGGCGCAAAGATGGTCTCGCCGCTCGGCATCCCGCAGTACATGCCCAACGCGGCCGCCGCAGCGGTGTCGATGAAGCATGGCCTCAAGGGTCAGATGTACGGCGTCGTCTCAGCCTGCGCCAGCGGTGCGCACGCGATCGGCACGGCGCTTCGGATGATCCAGTACGGCGATGCCGACGCGGCCGTCGCCGGCGGTGCCGAGGCGACCCTGACGCCGTTCGGTTACGCCTGCTTCAACTCGATGCAGGCGCTGTCGCCAACCGGCGTCTCGCGCCCGTTCGACGCACGTCGAGACGGCTTTGTGATGGGCGAGGGCGCCGGCCTGCTCGTGCTCGAGGAGGCCGAGGCGGCCAAGGCCCGTGGCGCCACGATACTCGGCGAGATCGCCGGCTACGGCTCGACCTCGGACGCCTTCCACCTGACGGCGCCCGAGCCAACCGGGACGGCGGCCTCGCGCGCGATCGAGCTTGCCCTTTCCGACGCGGGCGTGACTGCGACCGACATCAGCTACGTCAACGCCCACGGCACCTCGACACCGCTCAACGACGCGGCCGAGACCGTGGCGCTGAAGCGCGCGCTGGGCGAGGAGCGGGCGAAGCAAGTTCCGATCTCCTCGACCAAGTCGACGATCGGCCATCTGCTCGGAGCGGCAGGCGCTGTCGAGGCGGTCGCCACCGCGAAGATACTGACGCATCGTCTGATCCCGCCGACGCTCGGTTACGAGGTCCCAGACCCAGAGCTGGATCTCGACTACGTGCCGCACAAGGCGCGCGAGATGGCGGTCGGCAACGGCCACCCGCCAGTTGCCGTTTCCAACTCGTTCGCCTTCGGCGGGCATAACGTCGCACTGGTTCTGAGAGGAGCAGAGACATGAGCGCAACAGCCGTACGCGAACAGCGAGCAACGCGCCTTGACCCGCTCGAGCGGCTCCAGGCGCTGTGCGACGAAGGCAGCATCCAGGTGCTGCGCTCGCGCGTGCAGTCTGACCAAGCTCGGCGAGCGCGCGATTCCCGGAGACGGCGTCGTCGGCGCGACCGGCACCGTCGATGGTCGCCCGATCGCCTGCTACGCCCAGGACGGCACCTTCCTCGGCGGCTCGCTCGGCGAGCGCCACGCCGACACGATCGTGCGCGTCCTGCAGATGGCCGAGCGCGCACGGATCCCGGTCGTCGCGTTTGTCGAGTCGGGCGGCGCGCGGATGCAGGAGGGCACCGCGGCGCTCGGCGGGTATGGCCGCATTTTCCGCCAGACCGTGGCGCTGACCGGCGTCGTGCCGCAGATCTCGGTCGTGTCCGGCGCATCGGCCGGCGGCGGCGCCTACTCGCCCGCACTCACCGATCTGCTGCTGATGACCGAGGATGCGTCGATGTTCCTGACCGGGCCGAGCGTGGTCCGCGACGCGCTCGGCGAGGAAATCGACGCCGCCAGTCTCGGCGGCCCGCACATCCACGACCGAAACGGCGTCTGCCACCTGGTCGAGCGCGATGAGGAGAGCGCGGCCCGCCGTGTCCGGCAGCTGCTCTCATACCTCCCGTCCGCGGCCGGCGAGGGGGCACCACGACTGGAGCCCGTGGCCCCTGAGCTGCCCGATCCGGGCGCGGTCGTGCCGGCCGAGCCCCGCCGCGTGTACGACGTCCGCGATGCGCTCGCGGGAATCGTCGACGCCGACTCGCTGCTCGAACTGTTCCCGCGCTGGGCGCGCAATGTCGTCACCGCGCTGGCCAGGATCGACGGCCGCGCTGTCGGGATCGTCGCCAACCAGCCGCGCTATCTAGGCGGCGTGCTCGACGCGGAGTCATCGGAGAAGGCGGCACGCTTCATCGACTTCTGCAGCTCGTTCGGGCTGCCGCTCGTCGCCGTCGTCGACACGCCCGGGTTCATGCCCGGCTCGCGCCAGGAGCAGGCCGGGGTGATCCGTCGCGGCGCACAGCTCGTGCGGGCGTTCGCTTCCGCGCCGGTGCCGAAGGTGACAGTGGTGCTGCGCAAGTCCTACGGCGGCGCCTACATCACGATGAACTCCCGCGACCTCGGCTCCGATCTGATGCTCGCTTGGCCGGACGCCGAGCTCGGGATCATGAGCGCCCGTGCCGCGGTCGGGATCGTCCATCGCCGCGAGTTGCGCGTCGCGGGCGACCCCGAGCAGGAGCGCGCGAGGCTGGCCGAGGTCTATGCCGAGGAGCATCTGCGCGCCGACGCCGCGGCGGCCTCGGGCTACGTCGATGAGATCGTCGAGCCGGCCGACACGCGCCATCGCCTCGCCACGGCGCTGAACGCGCTCGGCAGAACGCGCCTGTGATCCTCGCCGGCAAGCGCCTGCTGATCACCGGCGTCCTGACCAAGGACTCGATCGCGTTCCACGCCGCGAAGCTCGCCCAACAGGAGGGGGCGTCGATCGTGCTGACGAGCTTCGGACGCGCCCGGAGGCTGACCGAGCGGACGGCCACGCGCCTGCCGGAGCCGGCCGACGTGATCGAGCTCGACGTCAACAGCCCCGAAGATCTCGACGCCCTGGCCGGATTGTTGGGCCAGCGCTGGGACGCGATCGACGGGGCGCTGCACGCGATCGCGTTTGCCCCCGAGGACGCGCTCGGCGGGAACTTCATGACCGCTCCCGCCGAGAGCGCGATGCAGGCGTTTCGCACCAGCGCGTTCTCGCTGAAGGCGCTGGCGGTCGCGCTGCAGCCGCTGATGGGCGCCGACTCGAGCCTGGTCGGGCTCGACTTCGACGCGTCGGTCGCGTGGCCGATCTATGACTGGATGGGCGTCGCCAAAGCGGCGCTCGAGTCGGTCGCGCGGTACCTGGCCCGCGATCTCGGGCCCAAGGGCGTCCGCGTCAACCTCGTCTCGGCCGGTCCGCTCGGGACGGTCGCCGCGCAGGGGATCCCCGGCTTCGAGCGGCTCGCCGAATTGTGGCGCGCGCAGGCGCCGCTCGGTTGGGACATCGATGACCCCGAACCCGTCGCGCGAGCGATCTGCTTCCTGCTGTCGGATTACTCGCGGGCGATCAGCGGCGAGATCCTGCACGTCGACGGCGGCTTTCACGCGGTCGGCGCGCCGGCCCAGATCTGACCCCCCCGTAAGCTGGGGGCGCGATGGACAGGTGGCTGAAGAGTGAGCGCGAGGTGCGCATCTGTGCGCTGGTCGGGGCGGTCACGATCGCGTTTTCAAGCATCCTCGTGCGGCTCAGTCACGCGTCGCCGTCGACCGCGGCGATCTTCCGCTGCGCGTACGCGCTTCCGTTGCTCGGCCTGCTCGCGTGGTGGGAGGACCGCCGCTTCGGACGGCGCGGCTGGGAGGGCCGCCGCCCCGCGATCTTCGCGGGCGTGTTCTTCGCCGTCGATCTGATCCTGTGGCACCGGTCGATCGAGGACGTCGGTGCCGGGCTCGCGACGGTGCTCGCCAACGTCCAGGTCGTGGCCGTGCCGCTGATCGCGTGGCTCGTGTTCTCGGAGCGGCCTAGCCGCCGCGTGCTCGCCGCGCTTCCGATCGCGATGGTCGGCGTCCTATTGATCTCGGGTGTGCTCGACCACTCGGCTTACGGCCGCGACCCGGCGCGCGGCGCGATCTACGGCCTTGGCGCCGGGATCGCCTACGTCGGCTTCCTGCTGCTGCTGCGCAGCAGCGGCGCCGACCTGCGGCGGCCGGCGGGACCTCTGTTCGACGCGACCGCCACCGGCGCGATTCTGACGCTGATCATCGGCCTGATCATCGGTGACGCCCATCTCGTACCCGTCTGGCCGGGGGCCGGGTGGCTGATCCTGCTGGCGCTGAGCTCGCAGGTGCTCGGCTGGCTGCTGATCATGTCCTCGCTGCCCCGGCTGCCGGCGGCGATGACCTCATTGCTGCTTGCAGTGCAGCCGATCTGCACGCTCGGGCTCGCAGCGCTGATCTTCGCCGAGGATCCGAGCTCGCTACAGCTCGCCGGGGTGGCGCTTGTCGTTGTTGGTCTGCTCGTCGCGACCCGCCGGAGCCGCAGGACGGCTCGGGCGATCGCGGAGGCGGACGTTCCGGCTCACGCGATCGCTCCGGCTCAGGCCGGCGGTCCGGCTCACGCGATCGCTCCGGCTCACGCGATCGCGGGAGCGTCCGGGAGCCGCTCGAGCGCGGCTGCCATGTCCGCTTCGGAGAACTCGGGATCTTCGAGCTTGCCGGCGAGGAAAGCGTCGTACGCGGCGAGGTCGAAGTGACCGTGGCCCGATAGCCCGAGCAGGATCACGCGCTCCTCGCCGGCCTCGCGAGCATCCTCGGCTTCTGCGATCGTCGCCTTGATCGCGTGAGCGGGCTCGGGGCCGGGGATGATCCCCTCGCTGCGGGCGAACTTGACGGCCGCCGCGAACGTCTCGTTCTGGCCGAACGCGCGCGCCTCGACGAGTCCCGCACGGACGAGCCCGCACAACATCGGCGCGTCGCCGTGGTAGCGCAGGCCGCCGGCGTGGACGGGCGGCGGCACGAAGTCGTGACCGAGCGTGTACATCGGCATCAGCGGCGTCAGCCCTGCGGTATCGCCGAAGTCGTAGCGGTACACCCCTCGCGTCAGCGTCGGGCAGGCCGCGGGCTCGGCCGCCAGGAAGCGAGTCTTCGCGTGGCCGCGGAGGACCTCGCGGACGAACGGGAACGTCAGCCCGGCGAAGTTCGAGCCGCCGCCGACGCACCCGATCACGACGTCGGGGCGATCGCCCGCCATTTCCATCTGTGCCCGCGCCTCCTGACCGATCACGGTCTGGTGCAGGCACACGTGATTGAGCACCGAGCCCAGCGAGTAGTTGGTGTCCTCGCGTTGCGCGGCGACCTCGACCGCCTCCGAGATCGCGATCCCGAGCGACCCCGTCGGGTGTCCGGCATTGGCGCGGCCGGACTGTGTGAGCTCGCTCGGCGAGCGGTGGACGGTCGCCCCCCAGGTCTGGATCATCGAGCGGCGGTAGGGCTTCTGGTCATAGCTCGAGCCGACCATGAACACTTCGCACTCGAGGCCGAACAGCGAGCAGGCAAACGCGAGCGCCGAGCCCCACTGCCCCGCGCCCGTCTCGGTCGACAGCCGGCGGACACCGGCCTGCGCGTTCTCGTAGGCCTGCGCGACGGCCGTGTTGGGCTTGTGCGACCCGGCCGGCGAGACCCCCTCGTACTTGTAATAGATCCTGGCCGGTGTGTCGAGCTCGCGCTCCAGGCGCCGTGCCCGGAACAGCGGCGTCGGACGCCATAGCTTGTAGGCCTCTCGGACCTGCTCGGGGATCTCGACCTCGGGCTCGGATGAGACCTCCTGCATGATCAGCGCCATCGGGAAGATCGGCGACAGGTCGTCGGGGCCGGCCGGCTCGAGCGTCCCCGGGTGCAGGGGCGGGATCGGGTCTCCCGGGAGGTCGGGGAGGAGGTTGATCCAATGGGTGGGAATCGCGCTTTCGGGCAGCAGGTACTTGACCGTGTCCTCGCTCATGCTCTCTCCTGGTGCTTGCCGGTCCGGTGCGAGCGAGACCCTACCTGAACAGATCCTCGCTCTCAGGGCGCAGCAGCGCCGTAGCGCCCGGACCGTCATCGGCGGTCACGTGCTGCGAGACGCCGCGCACGAGCACCGCCGGCTGGCGTGCGTCCTTGCGTCGCGCGAGGTCCGCTGCCGCCGCGAGCTCGTCGGCGACGGCGATCCAGGTCGCCTTCAGCTCGCGGCCCTCGGCGTCGGTCCTGCCGCGCCAGTCCTGCAGTGGGGAAAGCCCGGCGCATCCGATCGCGACGTCGCACTGGCCGTGGCGCCAGGCGCGGCCGAATGAGTCCGTGATCAGGATCGCCGGCGCAACGCCGGCGAGCTCGCGAAAGCGGGCGCGCAAGCGCCGCGCCGAGCCGTCGGGATCCCTCGGCAGCAGCACGACGCGATCCTCGCCCGGCACGTTGGACGCGTCGATCCCGGCGTTGGCGCAGACGAACCCGTGGTGGGTCAGCGAGATCAGCACGCCGCGGGTGGCCCGCAGCACCTCGCGCGACTCGTCGAGCACGAGTTGCACCTGGCGCGGATCCTTCTCGAGCATGCGGGCGAGCTCGAGGGCGCGCTCGGAGGGCGTCACCTCGGCCAGCCTGCGGACCCGTCCCTCGGCCTTCGACACGATCTTGTGGGCGAGGACCAGGACGTCGTCCCCGGACGGCCTGCGCGGCAACATGGCGGCGATGATGATCTCGGCCAGGTCATCGCCGCGCTGCACCTCGCCGATCCCATTGATCGCCTCCGCGAGCACCTCGCTCAGATCCGGCTCCGCGTCAGCTGCCGGAGCATCCCGCGCGTGTGCGCCGCGCCTCCGTGACGCTCCGCGAGCTCGTCGCGGAGCGCGTCGAGGTCCTCGATTGTGTCGACGTCGAGTGCCAGCGATCCCACCTCGACGACCTCTGCGACGGTTCCCGCGGCCTCAGCCGCCTCCCGGTGGCGCTCGCAGCTGCCCGGGCCGAAGCCGGGCGTGAGCGAGTCGGGCGGGGTCAGCAACAGCGCGTTCGTCCCGGTTCCATGCCGGTCGGGGACGATCACCGCCGAGCGGCGCTCGGTCCGGCGTACGAGCAGCGACTCGAGCTCCTCAGCGGCGAGCAGCGGACAGTCACCCGCCACCAGCAGCACCCGGTCCGCACCGGCGTCTGTCGCGGCCCGCACGCCGCGGCGGGCGGCCGGGTTGTGACCTTCGTCGCTGTCATCGAGGACCATCGCTCCGTAGCCGCCCGCAATTCGCTGGGCGCCGTGGTCGGCGCTTACGACCAGCGTCCGCTGGATCGCCTTGGTACGGCGCAGCGCGACCAGGACATCGGAGAACATCGCCTCGGCCAGCGCCCGGCGCGCGCCCGGGGTCAGATCGTCGACCAACCGCTGCTTGGCCGCGTCGAAGCTCTTGATCGGCAGGACCGCGATCGTGTGCATTGGCAGTGAACGCTATCCAGTTGCAGCGAGCTGGTTGATTACGCGGCGCCGAGCTCGTCCGCGAACTCGAGCGTCTGCTCGGCCACGCGCGCTCGCGCCTGCGGGGTGTCCATCAGCGTGTCGGCCTCGTGGACCGCGATCCCCGCGGTCGGTTGGTCGGCGATCAGCCCGTCGATCAGTCCGTCGTAGATCGCGGCGACGCCGTCGCTGTCGAGTGACATCCCCGCCCAGCGCATGAACTCCGCCGTCGGGCCTTTGACGACCTCGCCACCGACGATCGGGCTGACCGCGACCACCGGCGCGCGCGAGCGCACGATCGCCGCACGCAGCTCGCGCACCGCGAGGATCGGGCCGATCGAGATCACTGGGTTCGACGGGCCGATCACGATCGCGCTGGCGGTCGCGAGTGCGTCGAGCACCTCGGGCGTCGCCGGCGCGATCGCAGCGCCGCGGAGCTCGACGTCCTGCACCGGCCCGCGCGACCCGCCCCGGATCATGAACTCCTGAAACGGCCACCACCGGTCCTGGGCCATCACTCGCGTCCGCACCGGACGATCGCTCATCGGCAGCACCCGCGCCCGAACGCCGAGAGCGGCGACGATCTGCGCGTGCGCCTCGGTCAGCGTCCGGCCGGCGCGCAACGACTGCTGGCGCTGCAGGCCGATCGCGAGATCGCGATCTCCGAGGTTGAACCAGACCTCGACCCCGAGCGCTCGCAGCCCGTCCATCACGCCCCAGGTATCGGCGTCAAGCCCCCACCCGCGTTGGTCGATCAGGTCGGCGAGCCAGAACGTGACGAGATCGGGGTCGGGCGACACATAGGCGCCATAGATCTCGATGTCGTCACCGGTGTTGGCGATCACCGTGAGGTGGTCGGCGCCGACCACCTCCAGCATCCCGCGCGCCAGCTTGGCGCCCCCGGTGCCGCCTGCCAGAACAACGACCGGCCCGCTCACAGGCCGGTGATCTTGATCCCGGCCCTGACCTTGTTGCGCACGTTGATCGAGATGATCAGAGGTGTCATCTGCTCGACGATCCTCGCCATCTCGAGCGGTCCGCAGTCGACCGGGCGCAGGCCGGGGATCAGGCCGACGAGCGCCGACAGCCTCGCCTTGTCCTCGCGGCGGTCGCCGCAGATCAGCACGTCCTCGTCGAGCTCGTGCTCGAGATCGGTCAGCAGTGCGGCGCTGACCGTATGAAAGGCAGAAACGACCCGGACGCCCGCCGGCGCCATCTCCTGGGCCTGCTGCGCGGCCGAGCCCTGCCAGACGCCGAGGGTGCGGGTCGCCTTGCCGCTGACCGCGGCCGCCAGCGGCACGGTCGCGTCGACCAGCAGCTGTCCCTCGTGGAGCGCGCCCTTGAGGTTGGTCAGCGTCTCGGATTGGCTGCGGAACGGGACGCTCAGGATCACCAGCTCCGCCTGCTGGACCGCGTCGGCGTTCTGCAGGCCGCTGAAGCGCCCGCCCGGGACCTTCTCGAGCGCGCGGCCGGCCGCTTCGACGGCGCGCCCGGCGTCGCGCGAGCCGATCACGATCGGGACCTGCTCGCGCCCGAGGCGCAACGCAAGGCCGAACCCGAGCGCGCCTGTTGCGCCGACGATGCAGACCGGTTCTTGCACGGCGCGGGAGTCTATGGATCGGTTAGTCTGCGCGGAGGAATGGGGTCCGCGCTGGAGGTCGGCATAGAGGCCTCGAACGAATTCGAGGTCCAGGGGCGGCTGCTGACCGACGTCGGCGGAACGCTCGGTTTCTCCGTGCTGTCGACGCCCGCGATGATCGGGATGATGGAGCGGACCGCCGCGATGCTCGTCTACCCGCTGCTCGACAGCGGCAAGGCGACGGTTGGTTTCGAGGTCTGCGTCAAGCACGTCGCATCGGCCCGAGAGGGGTCGCTGTGCACGGCTCGCGCTCGCCTCGCAGAGATCGTCGAGGGGCGTAAGCTGCGGTTCGCGGTTGAGGTCGTGGACGGTGACGGTGCAACCATCGGAGTGGGCACGCATGAGCGCCGGGTGGTCGATTCTGGAAGGGGTTAGGCGATGGCGATGAAGGTGTTTCTGGCGACGCTCGCCGCGGGGTTGATCGTGTGGGTGGCGACCGCGGCCGCCGGTGGCGTTGGGCACCGTCCGTTCCACGTCCGCCGCGCGTCGCTCGCCCAGGATGGCCAGGACTTGATCTGGCACGTCGACGTCGGGCATTCGTTCTCCGCCGCCGGTCTGAAGGCCACACGCCGCTCGCTGTGCCTTCAGCTCGAGCATCCCAAGCGGCGGACGGCATTCGCCGTGCTGTGTCTCGGGCCGGGCAAGCACGGCAAAAACATGCGGCTGAACTACATGAAGGTGACCCGCCACGGCCGCGGCCATGCGCACGTGATCCACGCGACGCTCTCGCGCGGCAGCACGAGCTCGCTGACCGCTGAGTTCCTTCCGTCCGCGGCCGGGCTCTCGTACGGACCGCCGGTGCGCTGGCAGGTGCTGACGACGCTCAAGCCCCCCGGCTGCAGGCCCAAGGATCACGACCCACTCGGCTGCACGTCGCTGTTCCCGGCCAAGCCGGCGCTGACCAGGCTGCACACGCCACAGCTGGTCGGATGCGTCCCGAGCGGCGCCCCGTACGTGACCAACGGGTCATCGAACCGCCGCGTCGTCGCGCTCACATTCGACGACGGTCCGTGGCCCGACACGCCCCAGTTCCTCGACATCCTCGAGCACGACCACGTCCACGCGACCTTCTTCCAGATCGGCGAGCAGATCTCCACCTACGGCGAGTCGGTCGACCGTCGGATGCTGCGCGACGGCGACATGATCGGCGATCACACGTGGAACCATGCCGATGTCTCCGGCGCCGGCTCGTTCGCCGCCTCCGAGATCTCGAGCACGGCGTCTGCGATTCGCGGCGCGACCGGCGGCTTCACGCCGTGCCTGTTCCGTGCCCCCGGCGGCGCCGTCAGCGGCGCCTTGATCAGCGAGGCCCGGAGCATGGGCTTCACGACGATCGAGTGGAGCGTCGACCCGCGCGACTGGTCGCGCCCGGGCACCGGTGCGATCTACTCGACTGTCGTGAACGGGGCCCGTCCGGGCGCGATCATCCTGCAGCACGACGGCGGCGGCGATCGCTCCGAGACGCTGGCGGCGCTGCCGCAGGAGATCGCGACGCTCAAGGCCCGCGGCTACGGGTTTGTGACGGTCACGCAACTGCTCGGACAGCGCCTCATCTATAAGTAGGGACATGAGCGAGCTTCCTCCGAGCGTCCGCATCCGCGAGGTGGGGCCACGCGACGGCTTCCAGAACGAGCCCGAGGTGATCGCGACGCCCGACAAGGTGCGCCTGATCGAGCTGCTCGGGGCGACCGGCCTGCGCCGGATCGAAGTCACGAGCTTCGTCCGGCCTGACGTGATCCCCCAGCTCGCCGACGCCGAGGAGGTGCTCGATGCCGTCCGGCTTCCACAGGACGTGGCGGTCAGCGTGCTGATCCCCAACCAGCGCGGGCTCGAGCGGGCGCTCGCGCACCGCGACCGCTTCCACGAGATCAACGGCTTCATGTCGGCCTCCGAATCCCACAACCGCAAGAACGTCGGGCGCAGCATCGAGGAGTCGCTGTCCGGACTCGAGGCGACGTTCGAGCGCGCACTGCAGGCGGGACTGCGGTGCGAGGGCGTGATCTCGGTGTCGTTCGGTTGTCCCTACGAGGGCGACGTGCCGCGCGAGCGGGTGCTCGGGATCGCGGCGCGCCTGGCCGCCGCCGGAGCGGCGGAGGTCGGCTTCGGCGACACGACCGGGATGGCCAACCCGGTCGGGGTCCGCGAGTTCTTCCTCGCCGCGCGCGAGGCGCTGCCCGAGGTCGAACTGACCGCCCACTTCCACAACACCCGAGGTCAGGGATTGGCCAACGTGCTCGCCGCGCTCGAGGTCGGCATCGACTCGTTCGAGTCCTCGTTCGGCGAGCTCGGCGGCTGCCCGGTCCCGCCTGGCGCAACCGGGAACATCGCGACCGAAGACCTCGTCTCGATGCTTCACGAGATGGGGATCGAGACCGGAATCGACCTCGGCGCGCTGCTCGAGGCCTCACGCGAGGCGCAGTCCGTCCTCGGGCGCCCTCTTGGCAGCCACGTGCTGTCAGCAGGTCCGGTGCAGTGGCACTGACGATGGCGTCGATCGGGAACACCGATGGCTGAACGCGAGCTCGGCGAGGCCGTTGACAGCGCGCTGCTCGGTGGCCCCGAGCGCCATCGCGCCCGAGCGCTCGAGCAGGGCAAGCTGCCGGTCCGTGAGCGCGTTGCGCGGCTGCTCGATCCAGGCTCGTTCGCCGAGGAGGGGCTGCTCGCGAGCTGGGAGCAGGACGGTCTCGGCGCCGAGGGCGTCGTCACGGGGCTCGGCACGCTCGGCGGCCGCACGGTTGCGGTGATGGCCAACGACCCGACCGTCAAGGCGGGCTCGTGGGCGCCGAAGACGGTCGAGAAGATCCTCCGCATCCAGGAACGGGCGCTGGCGCTGCGCGCGCCGCTCGTATACCTGGTCGACTCGGCCGGTGCCCGGATCAATGAGCAGGTGCAGATGTTCCCGGGCCGCCGCCACGCGGGGCGGATCTTCTACAACCAGGTGCGCCTGTCGGGCGTCGTCCCGCAAGTGTGCGTGCTGTTCGGGCCAAGCGCCGCCGGCGGCGCTTACATCCCCGCCTTCTGCGACATCGTGATCATGCGCGACGGCAACGCTTCGATGTACCTCGGCTCGCCCCGGATGGCCGAGATGGTGATCGGCGAGAACGTCTCGCTCGAGGAGATGGGCGGCGCCCGAATGCACACCTCGCGCAGCGGTTGCGGCCACGCACTGGTCTCGAGCGACGAGGAGGGGATCGACTTCGCGCGGCGGTACCTGAGCTACTTCCCGTCGTCGTTCACGGGCGAGCCGCCGCCCGCCCCGCCCGCCGGGCCCGGTTCGGAGGGTCCGATCCGCGAGCTGATCCCGCTTGACGAGAACAAGCCGTTCGACATGCGTCAGTTGTTGGACTCGCTGCTCGACGCCGACTCGTTCCTCGAGATCCACGCACGCTGGGCGCGCGAGTTGATCGTCGGCTATGCCCGGCTCGACGGACAGGTCGTCGGCGTCGTCGCCAACCAGCCGAAGGTCAAGGGCGGGGTGCTGTTCGTCGACTCCTCCGACAAGGCCGCGCGCTTCATCTGGACCTGCAACGCCTTCAACATCCCGCTGCTGTTCCTTGCCGACGTGCCCGGGTTCATGATCGGGACGCAGGTCGAGCGCGAGGGGATCATCCGCCACGGGGCCAAGATGATCAGCGCCGTCTCGGAGGCGACCGTCCCGAAGATCTCGGTGGTTGTCCGCAAGGCCTACGGCGCCGGGCTGTACGCGATGGCTGGGCCGGCGTTCGACCCCGACTGCTGCATCGCGCTGCCGACCGCGTCGATCGCCGTGATGGGTCCGCAGGCGGCAATCAACGCCGTCTACTACAACCAGCTGCAGGCGATCGAGGACGAGGCCGATCGCGCCGCCCGCACCGAGGAGCTGCGGACCGAGTACGCCAAGGACATCGACATCCTGCACCTCGGCTCCGAGCTGATCATCGATGCCGTGATCGAGCCCGAGGTGCTTCGGACCGAGCTGATCAAGCGCTTCGCCCTCGCCGCCGGCAAGCAGCGCGAGTGGCCCGCCAAGCGAAATCCGGTCACGCCGGTCTGACTGGCGCCGCCTCCGGCTCCGGCTTGGTTGCGGCGCTCCGGCCCCGCGCCTGTTCGGCCAGGTAGCCGTCGATCTCGTCGACCAGCATCAGCCCGAACTGAAGTGTCAGATCGATTGCCTCGGCGCTGAGCGCCGTCGGGATGTCCTGCGCCGTGTGCGAGCGGGGCACGAGGCCGCGCTCGTCGAGACAGCCGACCGAGATCGCCGGCAGCCGCGCGGTGCGCCCGGGCAGCGCCGGCGTCGTTCCCCGCCCGCGGATCGCGCGCGCCTCGAGCTGCGGCTGCTGGCGCGCGAGCTCGCCGCACAGCGTCTGCAGCCGGGCGAAATAGCGCAGCGGCACGAGTGGCCCGTCGCTGCGGTACCAGCGCAGCGTGCCGGCGCCGCACGGTGCGATCCCGAGCACGACCGTATTGTGCGCGCGGCGCTCCTTGCGGTGGGCTCTGAGGTAGCGGCGCAGCCCGAGCGCGCTCTGATCGCCGGCACCCTGGAGGACGAGCTCGACCGCCAGCCGCCCCGGCGCCCCGGCGTCGAGTGCCGCCGCCAGCACCAGCGCAAGCGCCGTGCCGCTGGCGTTGTCGCCGGCGGCCGGGCCGAACGACGACGTGCCGAGCTCGAGCGCGAGCGCGAGCGCCAGCACGAGCGCGACCGTCGGCGGCAGTGCGAGCGCTCCGATCACTCCGCCGCGTTGGCCCTCGAGCCTCAGCACAGCGAGCACCAACAGCCATCCGATCGCGATCGTCAGCCAGCCGAGCCACCCGGGCGCGAAGCGGCCGAGTGCGTTGTGCAGCGCCGCCAACGGACGGCGCACGCGGCCGCGGTAGACAAGGCCGGTCCGGCCGGCGTCGTAGTTGGCCGTGATGATCAGCCGCACCGCGTCTGGCGGCGGATCGATTCGAGGGAGGCCGATCACGTTCTGGCTCGCGCGCTCCGGCGTCAGCCGGCGGCCGAGTGAGACCCCCGTCAGCTCGTCGGCGAGAACCGACACGAGCGCGACCACCAGCAGCGCGCCGCCGATCCGGGGCGAGTTGACTGACACGAGGCTGCCGGCCAGGGCCAGCGCGATGTGCCAGGCGTGCGCCAGCGGCCAGTTGGGACGGCACCAGAACGGCTCGAGCCGGCTGCTGCGGCCGGTCGCCTCGATCTGTTGCCCAAGCCAGCGCGCGGCCCGGCGCTCGGCATCGGTCCCCGCGCCACGACCCTCGAATCGAGCCAGCGCCGCGGCTGTGTCGAGCGCCCGCATGGCGGGGATGATCGCAGGGCGCGCCGGTGCCCCGATCCGGTAGAACGCCTGTGATGGCAAACATCGATCACGACGAGCTGCTGGCGATCGCGCGCACGGCCGCCGAAGCCGGGGCGGCCGAGCTGCGCCCGCGCTTCGGGCAGCGCGCCGAGGGCGTGCACGCCAAGAGCACTCCGACCGACCTGGTCTCTCAGGCCGACCTCGCGTCCGAGCGCGCGATTCGCGCCGTGCTCGCCGACCACCGGCCGGCGGACGCGATCCTCGGCGAGGAGGGCGGGGCGACCGGGACCGGTGAGCTGCGCTGGGTCGTCGACCCGCTTGACGGCACGATCAATTACCTGTTCGGATTCCCGGTGTTCGCGGTCAGTGTCGCCTGCGAGGACGCGTCCGGGGTGCTCGCCGGGGTGGTGCTCGACCCGGTCCGGGAGGAGTGCTTCGAGGCGACGGCCGTCGGGGCGGTGACGCTCAACGGCGCTCCGATCCAGGCCTCCTCGCGCTCCGAGCTGGCCACCGCGCTGGTCGCGACCGGGTTCAGCTACGACGCCGGCCAGCGGGCCCGACAGGCCGAGGTGATCACGCGCGTCCTGCCCCGCGTGCGCGATATCCGCCGCGCCGGTGCCGCCGCGCTCGACCTGGCCTGGTGCGCGTGCGGCCGCGTCGACGCCTATTACGAGCGCGGCGTGCACCACTGGGACGTCGCCGCCGGCGGCTTGATCGCCGCCCGCGCGGGACTGACCGTCCGCGAGCTCGAGCGGACCGAAGCCGACCTGTGGGGGTTCATGGCGGCGCCGCCGGTGCTGGCGGACGAGCTGTATCAGCTGGCTGTCGGCTGAGGGGTGGGGGCTGTCGGCTGAGGCGTGGGTTTCGGGGCGGTCGGGAGTGCGTTTCGGGGGGCGGCCGATGGGGCGTTTCGGGGGGCGTCGGGCACGGTCACGGAGCCGGGCGATTCGGGCGACGGCCGCCGCACCTAGAATCAGCGCTCGCGCGGCGGTGGCGAAATCGGTAAACGCGACGGCCTCAAAAGCCGTTGTCCTAACGGACTTGTGGGTTCAAGTCCCACCCGCCGTATCCGCCGGCTGCCTTCAAGAGGAGGCACTTGCGTATCAGCGCAAGATGTGCAAAATGCATGCCGGGCGCACGGTGGCGACGCGTGCAGTCGGATCTGCACGTACTGCGGAGAGACCGCTAAGGAGACGGCGATGGTTGGACGCAGCTTGATGGCACGGACGGCATGCTCGATCGTGACCGCCGCGATCGCGACCGCCGCGATGGCGCCCGGCGCGTCCGCGGCGCAGGTGGTGATCAGTCCGAGGCAGGGCGCCCGCATCACGGCGAATACGGTGCGGATTGCCGTCCGTGCCGGGAACGACTGGGACGACGTCACGGCGACGCTCAACGGCAGCCAGATTGGCGGCGCGTTCACGCGTCCGGGTGGCGACATGCGAGCGCTTGTTGCGTCGGCGAGCTACGGGCTGCGTCTAGGAGCAAACGTGCTGCACGTGACGGCCGTCCAGGGCTTGACCGTCCGTCGGGCGACGATTCGGTTCCGCGTCAGCCGGCGCCTGCCGATGATCGGCGCCGGCCGCAAGCTCAGCGTCCCGATCGGCAGCAGCATCGACCTCGGTGGGACGATCCGGCCTGGGGCGATCCGGCTCGGAAAGCGCCGGGGCAGCGCCGTGCGCGTGCGGTGGCGACTGGTATCGGTTCCGACCGGCAGCCGCTTCGGGCGCCACAAGCAGGCGAGCGTGCCGCTGACACCGATCGGGCCGCCGCTGCGGTCGGTGACCGTGCCGCTGAAGTCGCTCGGCAGCTCGCAGGCGCCCTCGACCAGCTTCCGACCTGACGCGCTCGGCCCCTACGAGATTCGGCTCGCGGCGACCGTCGGCGGCCGGACCGTCACCGACACGGTCGTGCTCGACGCGGTCCCCCGCAATCCGGTCCTGACAGTCGACACGGCCAGCAGCGCAAATGGCGTGCCCGGGATCCAGCTCGGCGCACGGGTTTTTCCAGCGCCGCCGATGGCTCATGATCAAGCCGGCGCTGCGCGCTGGTCCGGCGTCACCGCCGGCGGCCTGGACTATCACGCGCTGTGGCAGCTCGTCGCGGTCGACCGGGCGACGCTCGATGAGATCTGGAACCGGACGTACGGAGTCTGCGTCCCTGTCGGCACGCACAACGCGTCGTTCTGCCGGATCAGCCCGAACGGCGACCCCGTGCCGGTCAACGTCCAGCAGCAGATTGGCAGCCTTGGCGTCGGGCGGATCGTGATCGCCAGCTCTCACCCCGCCGGCTCGGGCCCGACCGGGTCTGACTACTGGGGGGCGCCGAACGAGGAGAACTTCGCCACCGACGAGCTGGGGTTGATCGGGTACCCGTCGAACGCGAGCGTGCTCACGGGTGCCGGCGCCGGCACCGCCGCGGCGATCGGCGTGCCAGGGATGTCGGCGGGCCAGGCAGACATCACCGTCGTGCCCGGCGGTCAGGGCGCGATGCACGGCTACCTGACGCCCGACACGAACAGCAACTTCGGCTTCGTCCCGTCAGCCAGGCTGGCTTTCGACACGCGTGCATCGAGCTCGTGCGACGCGAGCGGCTGCACGGTCACGCAGACGTTCGGCGACCAGACCGCGACGGGCACGATCCCCAGCGGTCAAGGCGGCTACCTCGTCGCGGCGTACGACGCTCACACGCTGGCGCGGCGCGCGGAGGAAACGTTCGTGACGACGTCGGATTCGGCGGGCGATCCCCACACGCTCGGCATGGCCAGGTTTCTGAACCAGGCGGGTGCCGCCGGTGAGATCGTCGCGATCACGTCGATCCGAACCCCCGGGCTCGGGAGCAAACCGATGCCCGATCCACGCGCCGCCGCGGCCGCGTGGAAGCGGCTCGCGGCCGAGGTCGCAGCGGTCGGCGGCACGCGCAACACATTCAATCTGAGCGCAGCGTCGGGCACGGCGCTGTACACCCTGATCGGATGGTCCGGCGCCAAGGAGAGCAACGGAGTCGAGACGTCGGGCTCGACGGCCCGGATCCGAGGCGCGATGATGCCCAACGACCGCTCGCTGTTCAGGCCGGTCGACGTCAGCGCCGCGGGGCCGCCGGCGGATCTGCTCGAGCAGCTCGTCGTGCGCAAGCCGGTCACGACTTGGCCGCTCGACGACGACCCGGGGGCTCACGCCGCGCTCGACTGGATCGGCTCCCAGTTCCACACGCTCGGATCGAGTCCACGCACAGCGTACTGGTCGGAGGACATCGACCCGACGACCGCGACGCGGCTGAGCGACGAGATCGGGCAGCTCAACTACGAGTCGGGCCATGGCTTCACGCAGAGCGACTTCACCGCGGCTCAGGGAGAGCTGATGAAGGAGCTGAAGTGGGTCGGCAAGGTCCGCGACTATCTGTCCAAGCTCGCCGCGCCGCAGGATCAAGCGGGCCAGCAGGCGTGGGAGGACGCCAAGAACCTGAACGACGACCTCACCAGCCAGCTCAACAACCTTGACCAGAAGGCCGAGCTCGAGTTCAGCTGGCTCGACCTGGCGGGGTCGATCCTCGACGTAACCGGCGGCTTCTCGGGGCTCGCAAAGAAGGCCGAGAAATTCGCGAACTTCGTGTTCGCGTTCGCCGGCGTCACCGAGCTGACCGGATCGATTCTCGACGACAAGTGGACCGGGAGTCCCGACAGCGCGGACACGACGGTGCAGGCAGATCAGATCGGCGAGAAGATTCAACTCCAGGCGCAGGCGAAGATCGCAGCCTTCCAGCGGATCGGGAACATGATCGTCAGCGATCCGACGAAGCTGAAGGAGCTCGGCACATACGCGGAGTGCGACGAGGCCCAGGGCGAGTGCGGAACGGACAACCGCTACGCCCAGTGGACACTGCCCCAAGGCGCCCAGCAGGATGCCGGCTACGCCGCGACGATCGCGATCGATCGCGTTCTCTACGAGAAGATCGTTCCGCTCAGCTTCCCGGTCTGGAACACGGGCACGTTCCCGGACCCGGACACGAGCCACTTCTCGTGCGTGAACCCGGAGGACGACCCGTTCTATGGCTCTCCGGGCATGGCCCAAACCTCGACGCTGCAGGCGCTCGACCCGGCGGCCCCAGGGGCGAAGAAGGTCGGGACCTTCAACAGCTGGGATACGTATCTGACCGTCGCTCGCTCGGGCCTCGCCTACGGGTGGCCGTCGGGCCCGGTCCTGTCGCGGATGTATGACCCGGTTGACACGCTGCTGCCCGCCGAGAAGAGCGGACTCGGGCTCTCGCCGCAGGACCTGCTGCCGTTCTCGACCTCGGTCTACGAGCCGGGCGGCCTCGTCGACTGCGGCTGGAGCTAGACGTCCCGCGAGCAGCGGCGGGGACTCCGCTCAGGGCGACTAGCCGGGGGACTGGCTGGGGGCGATTAGCTAGGGGGGACTGGCTGGGGGCGATTAGCTGGGGGGACTGGCTGGGGCGATTAGCTCGCCACGTGCTTGGGCGCGATCACCGGTTCTCTTGGTGGGTTGTATCTGCCGCTAACCGCCGCGACGAGCGTTTGCTCGCGCACCACTTGGGCCGGCTCGGAGCAGCCCCGACACTAGGGCGGGTCGGTGCGAGGCCGGATGCAGGCCTGCCCGATCAGAACTCTGGTCTGCGGAGAAAGGACGGCTATGAGAGATCATCGGTCGGGTCACCAAGCGGAAGTCGGCGCAGATGTCTGACCGGCCACTTGAAGGACGGCGCGTCGTTGTCACGGGTGCCGGTAGTGGCCTCGGGGCTGTCTATGCCGCGGAGATTGCTGCTGCCGGCGCGGCAGTGGTCGTCAACGACCTTGATCCTGAAAACGCCGGTTCCACCGCGACCAGCATCGAGCAGAGCGGCGGCCGGGCCGTTGCCTTTCCGGCTGACGTCTCAGACTGGGACGCGGCTGAGGCGATGGTCGAGAAGTGCGTGAGCGAGTTCGGCGGCATCGATGGTCTGGTGAACAACGCGGGCATCCTCGGTCGCCTGTGCCCGGTGCACGAGGCGGACGCAGCCGCACGGCGCGTGATCGACGTCAACGTCATTGGGACGCTGTACCCCGGGATTCATGCCGCACGAGCGATGGTCCAGGCCGGGTCTCGGGGGGCGATCGTGAACGTCAGCTCCGGGTCTCAGTGCGGACAATCGCTCTACGGGCCATATTCCGCTTCGAAGGGCGCCGTCGCGTCGCTGACCTATGTCTGGGCTCGCGACCTGGGCGAGCACGGCATCCGAGTGAACGCCCTCTCGCCGAACGCGTGGTCAGGACAGAACGAGGAGATGGTCCGCCAGCTTGGCTACGATGCCGAGCCTCACATCACCGCGCATCCGAGCAAGCAGGACAATGCCGCGGTTGTCGTGTTCCTGCTGAGCGACGCCGCTGCGAAGCTGAGCGGCCAGGTCGTCCGGGTCATGGCCGGGAAGGTGTCGCTCCTGACCCATCCCTTCATCGTCACGCCCGGCGTCGAACTGGCGGAGTTCACCCACGAGGCGGTGGCTGAGGCGTTCAACGGAGGCGGGCTCGGCGAACAGCTGCAACCCGTGGGCATCGCCGTGGGCCCGGCTCCCGAGGTGGAGCTCGTTCTCTGACACGCCGCTCGATCCCCGGAGGCGGGCGGTCTGCGGGCACCGACGAGTCCGAGCAGCGCGCTGGCGAGCCCCTCGCTGCTACGCCGCGGCGGGCTCGGGCGGTGGCGATCCGGCGCCGCTCTGATCGCCGCGTCGCTTGGACTCGTCGATCGGGGTCTCGATCTCGACGTTCCAGCCCTGGGCGAAGCCGTGCATCGCGAAGATGATCAGCAGAATTTGGACCGGCGCGATCAGCAGCGTGACCGTCCCGAGCACGTCAGGGCTGAGCCCCTTGCCTCCGAAGATCGTGTGCGGCGCCGCGAACCCATAGTGACTGCGGTCGAACCAGCTGGTTCCCGAGGCGCCGGTGCCGGCGATCAGCGCCAAGATCAGCAGCAGGATCGCGAGTGCCGCTGCGATCGGCAGCAGTCCCCGGGCCCACCGGGCCACGTAGAACGCGATCAGCAGGTACACGATGCACCAGGCGAGGTTCACCGGCCGCAGTCCCTGCAGCTTGGTCCAGCCGCCAATCGTCACGATCAGCATCAGCCCGACGGAGACCAGCAGGATCAGGACCACGATCGCCTTGACGACCTTGCTCGATGCCTTGTCCCGGTTCGGATACGCGATCTTGTACCCCGGCGGCAGATTCCGTACGGGAGGCATGTTGCGGACCATACAATCTGCCCAGGCCGTATGCAGCAGTCACGCGGGCGTGGCGAAATTGGCAGACGCGCCGGCTTTAGGTGCCGGTGGGCATAGCCCTTGGGGGTTCGAGTCCCTCCGCCCGTATCACGCCCCTGCCGCCGGGTTCGTAGGGGCGCGGGTTGGGGGGTCGTTGGGCGGGTGGGTGGGGCTGTCGTTGGCGGGTGGGTGGGGCTTCTTCCCTAGCCCCCTCGGCCAATGATTCCAACGTTGTTCCCCATAATCGGGAACAACGTTGGAATCATCAATGCGCGGACGTCGATCGGGGCCGGATCGCTACGATTGCTCGCCCGGGGGGACTGGTGTAACGGCAACATCGGGGTCTCCAAAACCCTGGCTCGAGGTTCGATTCCTCGGTCCCCCGTCCTGGTGGTGCGCCATCGTTGAGGCCGCAGCTCTGCTCGGACGCGCCATCGCCTCATGAAATCCCACACCGACTACCTGACCTTCGACACCAATCGCCGCCGGGAGTTCGTCCGCATCACCGAGGATGTCGCTGCGGCGGTGCGCGATAGCGCCATCAGCGAGGGGATGGTCCTGGTCTGCGCAATGCACATCACCGCCGGCGTCTGGATCAACGACGACGAGCCCGGGATCCAGGCCGACACACTCGAGTGGCTCGACAAGCTCGCGCCGCCCAGCTGGCAGGAGCCTGACGGGGAGGTCGCCTGCGCGCTGCTTCCGAACCCGGGCGATCACCGCCACCACCGCGGGGGCGAGGACAACGGCGACGCGCATTTCAAGAACCTGCTCGTGCACCATCAGGTGATCGTGCCGGTGACCGACGGTAGGCTCGACCTCGGGCCCTGGCAGGCGATCTTCTACTGCGAGTTCGACGGCGGCCGTCCGAAGCGGCTCGTGATCAAGGCGATGGGGGAGTAGCCGTGGAGCAATCGCGCATTTTCGCGACCGGTGCACTGGCGGGGCGGGTCGCGCTGATCACCGGAGGGGGCACGAACCTCGGCAAGGCGGCCGCGGCGGAGCTCGCCCGCTGCGGCTGCTCGGTCGTGATCGCCGGTCGTCGCGAGGAGGTCCTGCAGGACGCGGTTGCGGAACTAGGCGAGCGCAGCTCGTGGCTGGCGGGGGACATCCGCAGCGCCGAGCAGGCTCGGCGCATCGTCGGCACCGTGCTTGAGCGCCACGGCCGCCTTGATTTCCTGCTCAACAACGCCGGCGGTCAGTACTTCGTGCCCGCCGAGGGCATCACCACGAAGGGCTGGCGCGCCGTCCAGCGCCTGAACGTGGGGGGGACGCTTGCGATGTCGTCCGCCGCCCACGAGCTCGCAATGGGTCCGGCGCGCTCGGGCACCATCGTCAACGTGACCGTCTCTCCCCACCACGGGATGCCGGCAATGGCCCACACCGGCGCCGCACGCGCCGCGGTCGAGGCGATGAGCCGCGAGCAGGCTGCCGCCTGGAGGAACGACGGCGTGTCCGTCGTCGCCGTCGCGATCGGCCGCTTCGCGACCGAATCACTGCGCAAGTATCCGGTCGAGCTCTGGCGCACCGCAGCCGCGACGGTGCCGCTGCAGCGCCTCGGCGAGGTCGAGGAGTACGGCTGGCTGATCGCCCTGCTCGCGTCTCCACTCGGTGCCGCCCTGTCAGGTTCGGTTGTCACCCTCGACGGCTGTCTGGATAACTGGTCCGGCCCGTGGCCACCCGCGGCCCTGTCGCGCGACGGCGAAGTGCCGACCGAGGAGCGGCGGCCGGTGGGGTAAAGGCCGGGCCGGCTCCGGCCTGCAGCGCCCACGACGGCGCGGGGCTCAGCGGGCGGCCACGCGCGACGCCCCCGGGCCGCGCCACGCGAGACGCGCCCCTGGCACCGCCACCCGAGACGCCCCCGGGCCGCGCGGGTACCATCATTAGCTCCGCGGGCGAAGTGTTGTGGTTGCACAGAAGCCTTCCAAGCTTCTAGGGCGGGTTCGATTCCCGTCGCCCGCTCTGGAGGCTTCCGCCTCCCGCCGGTGAGCTGCCGACCTTGGCCGCACGCCACGCCGCCGGTTACCTGCCGACCTTGGCCGCACGCCACGCCGCCCGCATCGAACCGGGTTATCATCGCTTGGACCACGGGGAGTGGCGCAGTCTGGTAGCGCACCCGGCTGGGGGCCGGGCGGTCGCAGGTTCAAATCCTGTCTCCCCGACTGAAACCCCGTTTGCGCCAGTGGGCGCCCGACAGCGACAGTTAGCGCCAAAAGCCCGGGCGTCAGCAGGGCTTTTTTCGTGGCTGAGGCGGCGAACGAGCAAGGAACCGCGAGGGATCTCCGAGGGCGCGTTTCCGCCCCTCTGTGCCACGAATCTGTGCCACGAAGGCGCCGTGGCACAGGCGTCGCTCGCTGGGGCGTGAAACGCGCCCAGGACGTGCCACGATGCCCTTGCGTGCGGGGCTACTCCTCCGCCGCCGGGCCCCGGGGCGTTTGTGGCGTCGCGGGGCCAATCCATTCGCGCGCCTGGGGCTCAAGCGCCACTAGCTCGCGCGAAGTGAACCGCCGTGCTCAGAGCGCGCGAGCAATACGTGCCAGCGCCAGAAGTCGCCGGCGCGTGAGCGGCCCCGGGCCGTCGGCGAGCAGTCACGCGACCCTGGCGGCCACGGCGGCTTTGAGCGCGTCGATCGCGGCGGCGCGTTCTTCGGGTGAGACGACCGACGGGGTGGCGTCGGGCACGGCGTGATTATCCGCCGGCGGTCAAACACTCAAGCTCAGACCGCGCCAGGTCGAATCAGGTCTTGCCAATGGTGGGCTAAGCGTTCCCTTGTACGACCCACCATTGGCACCCATCCCCGACCAGTTCGCGCGGCGGCCGCGCCGGCCGGGTGCGTAGACGTCCGGGTCAGCGCCACGCGAAACTCGCGAAGGCGTCACGAATACGCCGGCCGCCAACAGGTAGGCGGCAGCACCGGCACGACCGGGGAAGTGCAGGGCAAAGGGCGCGCTGCGCCATCCTCAACAGCACCGGCAGCGGTCATGAACGCGCAAGCAGGACGCGCGACGTAGCACAGGCTGGCACGACAACCACCACCCGAAACAGGGGGGCAGCATCGTGTCTAAAGCACTCCAACTTGCGCAAGAGGCGCAATCCATCTTCGACGCGGCCGACCAGGAAGGCCGGGCGCTAACAGGCGACGAACGCGCTTACGCTCAGTCCTTGGTCGAACGGGCCGAGCAGCACAGCAGCCACGAAAAGATGCTCCACGCGCTCGACCCGCAAGGAATGGCGAACGTCCACACCGACGCGCGCGCCTCCTACCGCGGCGATTCTCCAGGCGCGCGGTTCGTCTCCTCGCCCGGTTACAAGTCGATCGCCGATCCAGCGACTCGCAGCAAGAACTACTCGACCGGGCTGATCGAGATTTCCGACATTCCGATCGGGATGAAAGGCACGATGCTCGAAGGCAGCGGTGCACCAGGATCGGGCAGCGCCGGCGGTCTCCTGCCAGCACCGCAAGTCGTGCCCGGGGTCGTCCAAAAGCTGTTTCAACCGCTCACGCTCGAAGCGCTGCTCGGCGCCAATCAGGCGACCACGAACACGGTCCGGTATGTGATCGAAGGAACGGCCACGAGCGCCGCCGCCGGTATCGCCGAAGGCGGCACGAAACCCGAGTCGACGATCGGACTGTCGACGATCGACGAGCCGATCAAGAAAATCGCGACGGTCATCACAACGAGCGATGAGCTGCTCGAAGACGCACCCGCGGTCCAGTCCTTCGTAAACGGGCGCCTGTCGCTGTTCGTGCAGATCGAGATTGAGCGCCAACTGTTCCGCGGCGCTCAGGGCGGCAACGAGGTGCAAGGCATCCTGACGGGTCGCAACGTCCCGGTGTACGCGGGCGGAACCGCCGCGGGCAACTACGCGGAGCAGATCTTCAAGGCGATGAACGGCTTGCGCGGATCCGCGTTCGTCGAACCTGACTGGATCATCATGCACCCGACCGATTGGCAGACGTTGCGACTCCTGAAAGACACCGCCAACCAGTTCTACGGTGGCGGTCCGTTCCTCGGCGCCTACGGCGGCGGTGGACCAGTTGGGCGGAGCGGCCAGATCTCCGGAGCGCAGGACACGGTCTGGAACAAGCCGGTTTACGTGACGGCGGGCATCGGTGGCGCCGGCACGGCGCTGATCGGGTCTAGCTCGGCTGCGTGCGGTTGGAGTCGAGGCGGCCTTTCCGTCGAGGCGACCAATTCGCACGCCTCGTACTTCACGTCCAACCTCGTCGCGGTCCGCGCCGAACGGCGACTCGGACTCGCCGTGTACCGCCCGGGTGCAATGACCGAGATTCGACTCGCTTGACCTGGTCGCCCTCCGCTGACCCAGCGCAGGAGTGGGGCCGGGCGGTTTTGCGGCGTCCGGCCTCACAAGCCAACAGGAGACCGAACAGACAATGGAACTGACCGCAACTCAGCTCGACCTCGCGTTCAGCGCATGATGGCAGCACGCGACGGCGACGGCATCACGATCGCCGACCACGCCCTTCCCGACGCTCACGACCTCGCTGAGCATGGGTGGATCGAACGCCGGCTCATCGGCGAGGACGAGGTCTGGTTCTGGACACCGCAGGCCGAAACGGCGCTCGACACCAGCGCGCTCCTGCGCAGCGCCGACGATCGGCAGAACTAAGCCTCACCCGTTGAAGCCCGGCCGATCCGAGACTGCTCGTTGTCGATCTAAGCGGCTCTCTGGCTCATGCATTTGTGGTGGGGGGTCGCGTGGGGTTTTCGTGATCTTTAGGGAGCTCTGTTATGGTGCCGTCGCAAACCGCGGCTGGGAGGGTTACCAGCGAGGGAAACCCGGGGTGATTGGGCATTATGCGCCAGATTGTGGTGGCTGTGGGTGTGGCGGTGCTCTGGCTTCTGGGGAGCGTTTCGGTGGCCAGCGCAGCCAGCGAGACGGTGAACTGCGCCGGCTTGCAGGCCGCGCTCAATCAGGCTGTCAATGGCGACACGATCACGCTGGATCAGCTCTGCACCAAGAGCAACTCGGGCGCGTCGGATGGTGCGTTCACGGTCGGCGCGGCGTCGATCACGCTCGAGGCGAAGCCGGGGAGCGGCGCGGGGTTCGACGGTATGGGCGTGGGCTCGCCCATCCTGTCTGATTTTGGGCATGCGGGTTCGTACACGCTCTCGGTCAAGGGATTGGTGTTCGAGAGCGGCCCGAACGGCGCGCTGTTTCTGGGCGGTATCTCCGGCTTGGACCTCGACAACGACAGCTTCGACGACAACAAGGCATCGCTCGGGGGTGCCGTGGGCATGTTCACCTCCGAGGCGTCGCCGGCAGCGGTAACGATCGAGAACTCCACGTTCCGGGGAAACCAAGCCGCGCTCGAGGGTGGAGCGGTGTACATCGATGACAGTACGGCTTCGACCGGAACCCCTCCACCGATTGTTCTATCGGGCAACACGTTCACGGGCAACGCGGTCAACGGCGCGGGAACGAGCGGCGGGATCGGCGGCGGCGCGCTGTTTGTGCGGGGTTCGTTCGGGATTCCGCCGGAGGTGACGCAGACCGCGAACAGGTTCTTGGGCAACTCGGTGACGGGCGGGACGGGCGATGCTTGGGGTGGGGCCGAATTCGTCCAAGACGCGCAGCTGAGCTCGACCGATGACGTGTTCACGGGAAACTCGATTCAGGCGCCCGCCGGCAGCAACGACTCGGCGGGGTCGGCGCTGAGCATCCTCAACGAGGCGTGCTCGGTGAGCCGGCTCGTTCACGTCGCCCGTAATCTGGTGATGGCCGGCAACACGATCCTCATCGGCCCTTCGGGCACCGATACTGCTAACGCCTGGGGTGCGCTGTATCTCGGCTGCACTCCGCTCACGGGCCCCAACAACCTGATCCTGATCAATTCCACGATCTCGGCCAATAAGGGCGATGGCACCGGCAGCACGGCCGGTATCTGGGGCGATGCCAGCGACCACCTAGCGCTGGAGAACTCGATCCTGGCCGGCGACAGCGACGGTGGCGAGCTGTTCGGGTTCAACGGCACCGGCGGGTCGGTGACGGTCAACCACGCCGACCTCTGCCACGGAACTTCGCCGTTCGCTGGTGCCGGGAATATCTGCGCGACCCCAAGGCTGGTCAACTCAGTGGCGGGGAACGTTCGCGAGACCTACGCCAGCCCCACCATCGACCGGGGTCTGAACACGCTGGTGCCCAGCGGCCTGACCACCGACGTCTACGGAGCGCCGCGGATCGCCCCCAAGCTAAGCGGCGGCCCGCCCAAGGTCGATATGGGCGCCGCCGAGTACCTGACCCTGAACGCCCCCACGATCACCATCACCAAGCCGGTGGCCGGCGCGCACTACAAACGCCACCGCCATGCGCACTCCGCATTCACCTGCACCGAGACCACAGGCGGGCCCGGGATCGCCTCGTGCAAGACGGCCAGAGGCGCCAGCTCGGGTGCCCTGATCAGCACGTCAAAAATCGGCCAGCACCACTTCAAGGTCATCGCCATCAGCCGCGATGGCCTCAAGAACACCAAGACCATCACGTACACCGTCGGGCGCAGATAGGCACCCGCCCTGCGTGACCGACACACTCAGGTGCTGCCCTCAGTGAAGCAGCACCCGGCGCCAGCCCTCACGGACAGCTACTTCTCCCACACCGCGACCCTGGCCCGGTTGATGCTCCCGCTGGCCGCGGCAGGCAGCGGCCTTCCGATCGGCTGCACACTGTCGAAAAGGGCTACAAGCAGCAGCGTTGCACTCGCCGCCACCGCCGCCCAGCACACGGACCGACGAGACATTGGGCCTGGGGAGGGTCGGCGGCGATAGTCTCGCCAGGAGAAGAGCGCGCAGTGGCTCACCGGAAAGGAAACGATTGGAGCAATGACCCCGGAAAAGACCCCCGATAGCGAGTCGCGACCTGACCCCGAACCTGACCACGTTGTCGAGCTGCGGCGTCTTGCGAGCGCGCCGGCGGAAACCGGTCGTGCGCGCGTCGCGAAACTCGGCGCGCTCCGAACGCTCGAGCGGCTCAATCGTGGCGGGGTTGCGGTCGCGCCGATGCCCGAGAGTTGGCATCCGTCGCCAGGATCCAAGTGGGAGGCGCTCGACGCGCACGATTCGCGCGAGACGCGGGAGCGTTGGTGGCAGGCGCTGCAGGTCCGGCGGTGACCGCCGGGGGGTTGTGGCCGGGGTGGTAGCGTAGTAGCCGTCGTAGTTGATCGCCGCTTCGCGAGATTCATCACTTCCGAAGCAGCTCGGAACGCTCTCGGTTCGCCGGGGGCGTTTCGTGCTTCTGGGACGGGCGTCCGCTCCGGGCGCGTCGGTATGTTTCGTCGCGCCGCGACGATCGCGCACGGTGTCTAGGCCGTCCGTCGATTGGACATATGACAGTGCTAGAACGGACACATGATCTGTCTATAATGGACTCATGACGGACCTGGCCCTCTTAGCTCGTGAGTTAGGTGTGCATGAACGCACGCTTCGCCGCGCGGTTGCGGCAGGCAGCCTTCGGGCGGCTCGGCCATCCCCGCGGACGCTGGACATCTCGCTGTCCGAGCGGGAGTACGTTCGGCGCTCGTGGAAGCTGCTCTCGGCTCTGAGGGCAGCGCTACGCACCGAGCAGAACGTCCGGTTCGCCCTGCTGTTCGGCTCGGTGGCCAGAGGCACTTCGGCCCCCGGCAGCGACGTCGACGTGCTCGTGGCCCTTCGTGATGGGCGCCTGGAGCGGGTCGTCGAGCTGAGCGCCAGATTGACGGGCGCCACGGGGCGGCGCGTCGATGTGGTCCGCCTCGAGGACGCAGTGAGCGAGCCATCGTTCCTCGCCGACGTGATCGCCGACGGGCGGGTTCTCGCCGACCGCGAAGGGCTGTGGCCACGACTTCGCAGCCGGGAGCCGAGCCTGCGACGGAAGGATCGTGTGAGACACGAGGAGCGCACCGGCGCGGCCCTCGCCGGCCTTGACCGCGTGCTGGCGCGCTGACGATGCCCGACCCAGAGGTCAGGCCGGCGGATAAGAAGCGCTGGCGTCTTGCGATCGTCCGCCACCTTGAGGATCTCCCGCGGCAGTACGCAGCGCTGGAGCACGCGATGGCGAGCTTCGGCGACGACTTCGACCTCCAGCAGTTCAAGGCGGCGTACAACACCACCGAAGACATGGACGCGTACAACCGCGTTCAGGCCGTCGAGCGTGCGCTCGGCCGCGTCCAGAACTACGTCGGCGAGCTCGCCGAAGCCGGCGCCGGGCTCGCCGCCCTCCCGAGACCAGCGGACAGCCATCGATCGTCGACAGAGCTCGCGTTCGAGGCAATGCGCGGCGCCAAGATCATCAGCGCGAGCCTCTGCCGGCGACTGGTCCAGGCTCAGACCGCCAGGACCCGAATCGAGCACAGCTACGTACAGACGCCCGCGGGCGATGTCCATCGCGCGGCTACCCTAGTCCGGGACGCAGCCCGCGACTTCATCGGCTCGTACCGGGACTGGATCGAGCCGTTCCTGGCAGGCCCAGAGTTCTGACGGGACCGGACGAGCGGAGCGTTACGCGAACACCCGATCGACCGTGTCGGCCACCTGATCGCTGGGCTGGTCATGCGCGTAGATCTGTGTGGTCTTCGAGTCGGCATGGCCCATCCAGTGCGGAAGGGTGCGCATCGGCGTGCCGGCGGGTGCCATCCGTGTACCGAACGTGTGGCGTAGCTCGTGGGAGGTGATTCGGTGGACGCCGACTTGGTCGATCACCAGCTTGAAGCGGCATAGGAGCTTCAAGCGATCGAGCAGCTTGCCTGTGTCCGGATGGCAGAAGACCGGGTCGCGGTCGCGCGAGTACACGGAACGGTCGCGCAGCTCACGCAGCGCCAGGGCGACTAGGTCGGTCATCGGGACTTCGAGGAACTGGACGCGCGTCTCCAACGGTGAAGAAGACCGGGTGTTCGCAGGTTCAAATCCCGTCTCCCGGACTGAAACCTCGACTGCGCCGGTTGGCGCGTGCGCCGGCGCCCGTATGCCGACGGTCGGCTCGGTCGTCTCGACTCGCTCGTCGCGGCGCTCGCGCTGAGCGGCTCTAATCGGAGTCCGATGGGGTGTCCGGCACTGCGCCGGCCAGAAGCGCTTGTAGCGCCTCGGGCTCGGTCGCGTAGCCGCGCAGGTGGGTGATCTGACCATCGTGGACCTCGGCGACCAGAAACCGCTCCGGCGGGCCGGCCTGTTCGTCACCGACACGGCGCACGTGCGCGATCACGCGGTCGCCTTCCTCGACGAACGCGCGAACTGACACCTCGCCGTTGGCGAGCAGACCGATCCGCATCCGGTCAAGCGCTTGCGCGCGTCCACGACAACGGGGGATCTGGCCGTCCTCGTCGGGGAGGCCCTGCCAGTCGAGCCCTTCGGCCATCAGCGATCCGAGCTCGTCGAACCGTCCTTCCGACACTGCCGTAAACGCGGCCGTCACGGTCCGCATCGCGGCGCCGGTCTCCGCGGTCCGGAGCGCGTGGCCCGCTTCGTTGGTCAACGCGGCCGACCGGCGGGGGTGCTCGAGTGCCTCGAGCAGCTGTTGCGCCTCGCGTTGGCCGTGGTGCTCGGCCCAGCCGGCCGGGGTTGCGTCATATCCCGTGTCATGAATGTTCGGGTCCGCGCCATGATCGAGCAGCAGCTGGATCAGAGGCAGGTTTCCGCGCATCGCGGCCTCGTGCAGCGGCGCGGTCCGCGACCGCGCGTTGAGATCGAACCCCAGCTCGATCAGCACCGCGACGGCGTCATAACTGTTCTGCTCGGCCGCGCGGACCAGCTGAGCTGGGCACCGCTCAATCGCCCGCTCGCGCAGACTTGCGTCGGCCGCGAGCAGCCGCTCGACGGCGGCGCGGTCGCCGGACATCGCGGTTGCGATCAGCTCGTCGACCTGATCGTGCTCCCATGAAGCGCCGGCGTCGACCAACAGCGCGACGACGTCCATGTGCCCGGAGAGCGCCGCCTCCTGTACCGGTGAGCGTCCCTGATAGATCGGGTGCTTGGGCTCGCGGCCCTCGGGATCCACCCCGCGGGCGAGAAGTCGGCGGACGCGGTCGGCGAGCCCGTGACCGGCTGCGGCGATCAGTAGGTCCTCGAGCATCTTCCGCGGTGAGTCTTGCCGCTCGCCCAGCAGCCGGCGCCACGGCCCGCCGTCGCCGGTGCCAAGCCCGAACTCGAACAGCAGCTCGAGCCAGTCCTCCCGCGGGTCGGGGCCCCAGCCCCGGTTGTAGAGCGCCTGCCCATCATTCGCGTCAGCGCCCCCCTCCAGCAGCACACGGGCGAGTGCCAGCTCCTGTTCGTGTCTCGGGATCGTGCCGCCGCCGCCCAGAGCGCCGGTCAGCGCGGTGAACGGCGGGATCAGCCCCTCCCATAAATAGCCTGCGTTCGGATCCGCGCCATGCTCCAACAGCGCCCGCGCGACCGCGACCGCCGAGCGCCCCGGACCGAGAGCCACACGCGAATAGGTGAGATACAGGAGCGGTTCCCACGCGTGCGGACCGCCGACGAGCGACGCCTGGGACCTATCGCGGTCGAGCAGCTCGCGCGCGGCCGCAACCTCGCCTGTCGCCGCGATCGTGTGGATGCTCGCGCGCGCCAACCAATCATGTTGCTCGAGGAGTGACTGTGCGCGGCGGAACCGGTCGGCGTCGTCATCGCCGTAGGTCAGGCACGCGAGTCGTAGGAACTCGTCGATGACCGCTTGCTCGTCGGTCAGTGGCTCGCCGACCGGCTGCTCGTGTGGGGAGCGGGCGTAGCGCACGACTAGCTCCAGATGCGCTTTGAGCTTGGGCCAGCTTGAGAACCCGAACTGGCGGGCGACCACGAGCTGGGCGTCGGCACGCGTAAAGCCGTTCAGCTCTGGTGAGCCGGGCTGAGCGTCAGCCAGGCGTGGGTGAAACTCGCGCACGAACTCAGCAGCGCCGGCGTCACCGGCGCGGACCGCGCGCTGGAACGACTTCGCGCCGTTCTTGAGCTGCTCGAGGTTGGCGTTACCGGGAAGACCGCGGGGTGGCACAAAGGCCTCCTTTCATCAGGGCGCCCGGAGTCCGCAATCACAGGCCGGAAAGGAGACACCGACCACAACCAGGACCAAACTTCCTGCAGGTGGGCTTCGCCCTTTCCGCGGACCGGCGGCGTCCTGCGCGCACGCCGATCATAAACCGCGACACAACCCAATTAGCTGAGGCACACGCTCGGCACTCGCTATGCGGCGGCCGGCGTGCCACTGGGGACGCTCCAGCTTGTTGCACCGCAACCGACGACGGGGCGGCTGCTCCTCTGGCAGAGCGCTATAGCCGAATTGAGTGAGAGCGTGTCAGCGCTTCAGTTTGATGGCGTGTAGCAGGACTCACCGCTTCGTTCTCCAATTTCAGTGCAACGACTCCCGCCTTCGAACAGCGCCTGCGTCGGCTAGACACCTGACGCTGCTTAGTCTGCCCGCTGGTCGGCGCGCGGTCGAAGGGATTCCGCGCGGCCCTTCGGCTCCTCCCAATCCTCCTGGCGGCCAAGGGCCGTCATGTCGAGGTAGTAGTGCGTGCCGCCAACCTGCTCGGTGCCGCGAGCGTAGGTCGAGTACGTGTGGAAGACGCGATCGTCGACGCGAAGGAACAAGCTCGTTCCGTGCAGCTCACTAGGGAGCTCGGCAAAGCCGTACTTGGCCTTCAACTCGGCCGCAGACAGGTAGTTGTAATGGGGATCGTCGACGGTGCCGTCGAACGACACCCCGTAGTCGAAGTTGAACCGACTGCCATAACTTGAGTACCAGGGAAACGTCCAGCCCATCTTGTGCTTCCACCGCTCGATCTTTTCGATCGGCGCGCGGGAGACGACGGCGATCGTCGTGTCGCGCTCGTGCAGGTGGGCCGTGTTCCCGTATTGGTCGACCCGGCCGGCGCAGCTCATGCAGCCGTCCTCCCATTCTGGGTCGAACATGTAGTGATCGACGATCAACTGATGGCGACCTTCGAACAGGTCGAGCAGGGTTCGTGAGCCGCCGTCGGCCGCAGTGAAGCGGTAGTCCTCGGCGACCTCGACCATCGGCAGTCGGCGGCGCTCCGCGGCGAGCTCGTCGCGGGCCCTTGTCAGAGCCTTCTCGCGCTCGAGCAGGGCGACACGAGCGCGAATCCACTCGTTGCGGCTGACGATCTCGGGCAGGCTCATCGCTGGCTCCCCTCGGGTTGGCCTCTCTCCATATCCACTGTAGACCGTGGCCGGCCTGCGATCTCATCGCTCGAGGCCGGTATTCCCAACCGGGCCGGGAGCCTGTTCACGGAGGCCCTGATTCCCGAGCAAAGGCGCCCCGCGCCCTCCTCGCCTAGCCGCTGACGGCGGGGGTGGGCTCGGGCTTCGGGACCGGGGAGGCCGCGCCGGCCGCCCGCAGAGAGGGTGCACCGGCCGCCCGCGGGGCTGTGGCGTCCGCCTGCGACCGGCGGCGGGTTGGCAACCATGCGAGAAGCCCGCCGAACCCCGGAACCCAGACCGCGATTGCGTGGTAGACAAGCACGGCACCGACCGAGGCGGCCGGCGAGAAGCCGTACAGGACCAGTGCGCCGGCGAGCCCGGAGTCAAGCACCCCGAGTCCGGCCGGCATCGGGATCATCGTCGCGAGATAGCCGATGAAGTAGGCGACCGCTAGCGCCAGCACGCCGACGGGATGGCCGGTGGCCCGGCAGGTGGCCCACAGCGCGGCCATGTCGAGCCAGAGGAAGCCCGCGGCGCCGAGCAGTCGCCAATGTGGCTTGAACAGCGACGTCCACGCGCCTTCGAGCGACGCCGACAGGGAACGAGCTGTCGCCTGGCCGCGGGCGTGGTAGTGCCGGCCGACGATCATCGCCGCAACGGCTAGGCCGATCACGAACAACGAGACGAGTATCGGGATGCCCGAGTGCTCGAGATCGTGTGGACCCTTGCCGAGCCCAACCAGCAAGAACGCTCCGGCGATGCCGTTGATGAAGAAGCCAAACAGAGTCAGAAAGCACAGCAGCGCGCCACAGCGCTCGGCGAGCCGGCGTGCGCCGATCCCGTGATGGCGCAGCAGCCAGCCGGTGGCCGCGGCGGAGGAGAAGTTACCGCCGGGAAGGACCGCGCCGGCCCCCATCGAGATCCACGCCACCTGGCGGCTGACGGGGCGTGGCGGCTCGGGAAAGAAGCGGCGGAAGACGATCACGTAGCTGAGGCATGAACCGAGCTCGAGCGCGACGGCCGCGAGCAGCCAGACGGGGTTCATGTCGCCGATCGTTTTGATCACCTGAGCCGGTGGCGCGACCCACAGCAGCACCCCGACCGACAGTGCGGTGATGATCAACGCGCCGAACACGCGCAATCTGCGCCGCGTCCGTCTGCGCGGCTCGATCGCGGCGCTCGGTTCGCTTGTCGCCACGATCACCTCGTTCCAATCATAAGCCCGAGCCGGCGAGGCGCCGGGATCCTTGATCGGTCGCGTCGGAGTCACGACATGGCCCGCGCGCAGTCCACCTGATTGACTCACTCCCACCGGTGAGCGCAATCAGCATCTCGAAGCTCGATCCAAGTGATCGCTCCGACTGGGAGACGCTGTTTCGCGGCTATCTCGACTTCTATGAGAAGAGCCTCGATGGCGCCGGCTACGACCGGGCGTGGGCGGCGTTCCAACGAGACGACGTGGTGCATGCGCTCGGGGCGAGGCTCGACGGGCGCCTGGTCGGGATCACCCACTTCCTGGTTCACGCCAGCACCACTTCCGCCGACGTGTGCTACCTCCAGGACCTGTTCACCGAGCCCCCGGCGCGCGGTCGTGGCGTCGCGCGAGCGCTGATCGCCGCCGTTGTCGAGATCGCGAAGGGTCGTGAATGCAGCCGCCTGTACTGGCTCACGCACGAGTCCAACGCGACTGCCCGACGCCTTTACGACCGGGTGGCCGCCAACAACGGCTTCATCCGCTACGAGATCCAGCTGTAGCGATCATCGCCCGGTTCCCGTCTGGCGACCGGCCGTCGGAGACGGCTGTGAAGGCTCGTGCGGCCACGGGACGGCACCGATTGTCGGGGTCGGGGCCAGCGCGAGAAGCATCGTGCCGCGCCGCTCATCGAGCTCGCGGGGACCGATCATCAGCCGTTGTGCGATCTCATCGGACTCGAGGCCGGCGAGCAGCATCGCTAGGATCGCGCGGTCGCGGTGGTGGAGACGCGAGCGTGTCAGCTGCGCAACAGACCGCGTCAGAGAAGGCGGGTACCAGCCGCCCTTGGCGATCCGCCGAACGGCGCAGCACAGCTCCGCGCCTAGCGATTCGGTTGCGATCAGGCCGTCGGCGCCCGCCACGAGCGCAGCCGCGGCGAGCGGGCCGTCGACCGACGCGGAATGGATCAGCACCCGCGGTCCACCTCGACGGCGCGTCAGCTGCCGAGCGGCCCACAGACCTTCGCGCCTGCCGCCGAGATCGTGATCGACCAGCGCGACATCGCTCGTGCCGTCCATGCACGTCACAAGCTGGTCGGCGCTCGATGCTTCGGCAACGACGACCATGTCCCGCTGGCGATCGACGAGCCGTCGCGCCGCAAGGCGTGCGTCAGCGTTGTGGTCTGCCAGGAGCACGCGGATTCGCCGAGGCACGCGAGCCAGGATGCCTTCGCGAACGGGCCGCGGGAATGGGGTCCAGCCCCCATCTCCCGAGCGCGTCTACGGTTCGACGAGCCCGCGGCGGATCGCGTAACGGGTGAGCTCGACGCGGTCGTGCATTCCGAGCTTCTCCAGGATGTTGGCCCGGTGGCGCTCGACCGTCTTCTCGCTGATCACCAGCATGTCGGCGATAGCCTTGCTGCTGTACCCCTCCGCGATCAACTTGACGACCTGCTGCTCGCGGGCGGTCAGTGGTTCCTCGGGTGCGGGAAGGTCGGCCTGCGCCCGCCGTAGGTAGTCGCTGATCAGCGGTGTCATCGCCCCCGGATACAGGAACGACTCGCCACGCATGGCGGCACGGCACGCCTCGACGAGGTCGCGATCGGCGACCGTCTTCAGCACGTATCCCGAGGCGCCCGCCCGCAGCGCCTCGTACAGGTACTGCTCGTTCTGATGCATCGACAGGATCAGGATCCGCATGTCCGGTCTGCGGCGGTGGAGCTCGCGCACCGCCTGAAGTCCGGTCATCCTCGGCATCGAGATATCGACCACCGCCAGGTCGACCTCCTCCGAGAGCGCATGCTCGATCGCCTGCACGCCGTCGTCGGCCTCGGCGACGACCTCGAGGTCCGGCTCGGCATCGAGCACCATCCGCAGTCCGCGGCGCACAACCGCGTGGTCGTCGGCCAGCAGGATCCGCGTCTTCAGCGGCACCGGACTCATCGGACGCCCGCCAGCGGCAGCGTCAGGCGGACGGCGCAGCCCGTCCCCGAACGATCGTTGGCGACCTCGAGCGTGCCCCCGACGAGCGTCGCCCGCTCACGCATGCCACGCATCCCGGCACCGGCGACGGTGTCCGGCGCCAATCCGCGGCCGTTGTCGCGAACGGTCAGTGCGAGCTCGCGACGATCGCAGTCGAGCGTCAGCTCGGCGCGATCGCTGCCGGCGTGCCGGGCGACGTTCGTGAGTGCCTCCTGTGCGACGCGATAGACGACCAGCTCCGACTGTGGCGTCAGCCTTGGAAGCTCCGGGGCGATCCGCGTCACCACCTCGAGGCCCGAGCGCTCCTGGAGTCGCTGGCCGAGGACCGCGAGTGCGCTCTGGAGCCCGAGGTCGTCGAGCGCCTCGGGTCGCAGCTCGATCGCGATCTGGCGCACGTCCTCGAGGCTCGAGCGCACCTCATCCTGGATCTCGACCACATCGGATCTGAGCTCGTCCGGAACCCGCGCCTGCAGCCTCGAGAGGATCAGCAGCACAGCGGTCAGCTCCTGACCGACCTGGTCATGGAGCTCCTGGGCGATCCTCAGGCGCTCGGCCTCCTGGCCCGCGAGCACGCGGCTGGTCGCGTCGCGCCGCTCGGCCACGAGACGGTCGAGCATCTGGTTGAAGGTGACCGCCAGCTCGCCGGCCTCCGACGTCGGCTCGGCCCCGGGCATCCGCCCGCTGGGCTCGGTCAGGTCGACCCGCCGGGCGAGCGCCGTCAGCGCCTGCAGCGGACGGACGACCCGCCTGAGCACGTATAGATTCACAAACGCCAGCAACGCAAGCGCAGCGACCAGCACGGCCGCCTCCTCGTTGACCGTGAACGAGGAGATCTTGTGGGGTGCAAGGATGGCGATCGTCACCGCCACCGCGGCGATCAACAGCAGCGCGTTCAGTCCCGCGACCCGCTGGAACAGCGACAGGTAGCGGCGAGGGCTGGTTCCCGCAGGGCCGGACTCGTCGGCGCTCATCAACCGCAAGAATCGCACCTCGGCAGCCGGCGGCGTTGCTGTTCCGATGCTCATCGCACCTCGGCCGGCTGGCCGGCACGTGGATCGAGCGGTTCGAGCTTTTGCAGCATCTGCTCGAGGTGCGATTCGATCGAGGTCGTCGGCACGGCGAGCATCTGCGCGATCTCCGCGATCGCGATCCCTGCGAGCAGCATCCCGTAGATCGCCTGCTCGCGGTCATCGAGCCGGCGGCGAATCGCCTCGGCAAGCTGCCATGGGACGGTCGGGAGCAGGAGCCGGCCGCCGGCCACGGCGCGAATAGCGTCCGCGAGATCAGATCCCGGGCCGCCCTTGGACACCAAGCCGTCGGCCTGGGCTGCGACGGTCGCAGCTGACAGCAGCACGTCCGCGTATGCCGAATACAGCAGAACCCTGGGCGGCTCGGGCAGGCGCTTGAGCTTACGGCTAAGCCACAACCCCGTCCGACCCCCCAACTGATAGTCGACGATCGCGACGTCGAGGTGGGCTCGCTTCGCGACCGAGATGGCTTCCTCGGCCGAGGCGACGGCCGCAATCACCCGAAAGTCCAGCTGGTCCTCGAGCAGCTCCCGCAGACCCCTGCGCACGGCCGGGTGATCGTCGACCACCAGCAGCCGCAGCTGCACGGCGGGCGTGACCGCGAGCGCCGTGTCCGGCTCGCGGGCGCCAAATTCAAGAACGGTTGTCATCGGTCCTCCATGCGTCGAGAGTGCCCGACAAGCGTCCTCGACGAACGGGCCGTGCGCCATGGAGAGCGGCCCCCATCTTCGCCCGTCGGCCACAGCCACCCCGGCCGCATCGGCCCCCTCGCGTGATCGTGTACGGAAAGGCCGGGCTCATTACGCGGACGGCCGAACCGCACCCGCGGGTGGCGGCTCGGCCGGCTCGCGTGAGCCGCTGCGGCGTACGAGGTAGATCGCCACGGCGAGCGACAGCGCGAGGAAGCCGAGGAGTCCGAGCTCGAGCAGCAGATTGGTCAGCGCGCGGCCGCCCGCGACCTGACGCTCGAGCTCCGCGGTCACGATCAGGATTCGCCGGACCACAGCGATCAGACCGACGAACAGGAAGGGCTCGACGACGATCTCGCCGCGGAGCACGACGTAGCGCAGAGTGTGCAGCAGTTCGGCGACGATCAGCGTCAACAGCACACGGTCGAGGACGACGACGCCGGTGTCGACCGCGCCGCGATGATCCTCGATCGCTCTGACCAGCTCGCTGACGGTGCCAACCAGGATCAGCACGGCGGCGGTCAGCAGCAGCACACCGACGATCACGTACAGCAGCTCCTCGGTCGCCCACAGCGCCGCACGGATCCGCTTCGCCGCCCGGGGCGCGAGCTCTCGCTCGCCGGGCGGCTCGCTCATCTCCCGACCAGTCGGACTTCCAGAAGCCTACGGCGCACGGACAAACGATCGCACCCGGGCAGGACGACACGGGGTCGAGGGCGGCTGGCGATGTGCATGGCAGATCACCGGCCGCGCCTCGGGTCGTCCCGTCTGATCCACGGCGGCGAGCGGTTCATGCGCCAAGCAATGCCGCCGCCAAGCCGGGGTACCATGGCCGGCATCGTCGCATCGCAGCGCAGCCACCCACGCCACCGCCGCTCCTGGCGCCACGCAGTCCGGATCGGGCTGCTGCTCGCCGGCCTCGCGAGCGCTCCGGCAGCCGCGTCGGCCGCGCCCGCGATTCCCGCACCGCATCCGCCTCAGAACCCCAACCTGGCGCCGGACCCGAACAACAACATTCACAACGACACCTGGATGAGCAACGCCTACTCGCGTCCGGGCCCGCATGCCGGGAGCCTCGTGACCCAGCTCGGCGCACTCCCACCATCGTTGTGCGGCTCGCTTACGTTCGACCGCGCCGGCCGCCTCCTGAGCGTATGTCCTTCGACCACCTCGCCCCCGACGCTGCGCGTGATCAACCCGAACACGCTCGCGGTTCTGTCCCAGTTCGTGCTGCCGGAAGGCCTTCCGACACCGCCCGGCACGCCCGCGTTCCAGAACTTCGCGGGCGGTGGTTACTTCTTCCTCGATCAGCACGACCGCGTGTGGAGCTCGACCAGAAGCAACCATCTGTTCGTGATCGCCGAGTCAGACCGGGGCCGCCGACTGCACAAGGTGGCCGATTACAACCTGACATCGGTCGTCACCGGGCGGGAGCGGATCACCTCGGCACTGCCTGACTTCAGCGGGCGGATCTGGTTCGTGACAAAGCAGGACGGCAAAGTCGGCATCCTTGACCCCAAGACCCGTCGCGTGCGGGTGCTCCGCACGGGCGAGGAGATCGAGAACTCGTTCGCCGTCGGTGCCAACGCCGTCTACATCGTGTCCGACAAGCGGATGTACCGCTTCAGCGCCGATCGGTCAGGCCGCCCGCACATCGACTGGGAGGTCAGGTACCGCAACTCCGGCATCCACAAGCCCAGTCAGGTCGATGCGGGGTCTGGCACGACGCCGACGATCCTTCCGGGCGGCCTCGTCGCGATCACCGACAACGCCGATCCGATGGACGTCGTCGTGTACCGGACGGCGATGCGGCTGCGCCACGACCAGCGCCGCGTCGTCTGCCAGGTTCCCGTGTTCAGCAAGGGCGCCAGCGCCACCGAGAACTCGCTGATCGGATCTGGGCGCTCGCTGATCGTCGAGAACAACTACGGCTACCAGGACCCGTTCGGTCCCAACGCCGGTGCGATCACGAAGCCCGGCTTCGCTCGGGTCGACGTCGACAAGAGCGGCAACGGCTGCCGCCTGGTCTGGACGAACCGGACCGAGAGCGCCCCGAGCGTGGTGCCGAAGCTATCGACGGCCACTCAGCTGATCTACACCTACACGCAGTCTCCCGACGGCTCCGGCGGTCAGACCTGGTCCTGGGTCGCGATCAGCGCGCGAACGGGGCGGACCGTCTTCAAGGTCGCTGCTGGCGAGGGCCTCGAGGCCAACAACAACTACGCCGGTCTCGCGATCGGGCCCAACGGGTCGCTGTACCTCGGGACGATCGGCGGAATTCGAACGCTGCGCAACGCGCACTAGCGGCGTTCGCAGGCGAGCGCTGGGCGCCGCCAGCTTGCTATTGCGAGCAAAGGCGTGGTATTCGTAGCGCTGACGGTGGCTCGGGAGCGGTGCCCACCGCACTTACAGTGCCCTCCGGGGCACACATTTCAGGCGCACAACAGAAGGGGTTGTCAGTAATGCTGCAACGCATCGTCGGCCAAGTCCGACGTCAGCCGGTGGCCTTCGTGGCCCTGTTCTTCTCGCTCACCGGAGCGGGAATGGCGACCGGGACGTTCATCAGCCGCACACAGAAGATCAAGTCCGGCGACCTCGCCGGAAGTACGTACGGAAAGCCGGTGATCGGCAAGCAGAAGGTCACCAACGCCAAGCTTGCGCATCCGTCGCTGACGGTCCAGCCCGGCACCGGACTGACCGGTGGCGGCGCTGTCGCGCTCGGCAAGGGGGTTACGCTCGGCGTGGCGAACGGCGGCATCGGCGCGACTCAGCTTGCCACCGGCGCGGTCACGTCGACGATCGTCGCCCCCGGGGCCGTGACCTCGAGCAGGCTCGCGAATGGGGCGGTCGGGTCGAGCCAGCTCGCAGACGGGTCGGTTGGATCGAGCAAGCTCGCGGATGGCGCGATCGGCGCCGGCAAAATCGCAGCCGGCGCGATTGGGACGAGCCAGCTCGCCGACGGATCGGTCACGCTCAGCAAGATCGCCTCGGGCGCCGTCGCCAACTCGCAGCTCGCCGCGGCGGCAGTCACCGCCGACAAGATCGTGGCCGGCGCGATCAACACGGCCCAGCTCGCGGACGGCTCGGTGACTGGTGCGAAGCTGGCCGACGGCGCGGTCGGCACGACGCAGCTGGCCGACAACGGCGTGACGTTGGCCAAGCTGGCCGACGGCGCCGTCGGGACGTCGCAGCTAGTCGATGGCAGTGTGACTTCGGCGAAGCTGGCCGACGGCTCGGTCGGCACGACGCAGCTGGCCGACAACGGCGTCACGTCGGGCAAGCTGGCCGACGGCGCAGTCGGTACCTCGCAGCTGGGGGACCAGTCGGTGACCGGGCCGAAGATCGTCCTCGGCGCCGTCGGCACCTCCCAGCTCGCCGACGGGATCATCACGACCGCAAAGTTCAACAGCAACGCGGTCGCGCCGAATTCCACCGAGCTCGGCGGGCTCGCGGCGACCGCCTATGGCGGAGGGGTGATGAGCGGGCGGATCCGTCAGGTCGCACCGGGGGGCGGACCCAACTACGGCGAGCCCAGCGGTCACTCGACCGCCTCGACCGATTCCAACGCGAACGCGATGCTGATGCCGAACATGCAGATGAACGCGCGCGATTTCAGCTTCGCCGTGTCTGTCGCACCCGGCAGCGGCAAGTCGTACAGCATCTCGTTCGTGGAGATGGCTGTGCTCGGAGGCGCCGCGACGACGATACCGCTGTGCACGATCGCGGGAAGTCAGACGAGCTGCACCCCGCCATCGAACCCGATCCTGATCGGGCCCGAGGCCGCATACGAGCTCGAGGTCACGTTCTCCAACTCGCCGCCGCCAACCGAGGTGCTGTTCGGATACCGGCTGACGGCCGCGTAGGGGATTGGGTGACGGTGTAGGCCCCGCCGGAGGGCGGGGCCTACACCGCGCCCGGCGGCCGGGCCTTCCGTCCGCCGAGCGGCGGATCCTGACCCGCGCAGATACGATCAACCCGGTGTCGAACGGGGCAGTGACGCCGCGACGAGCCGGGCTGGCGCTCGCCGGCCTGCTTGTCACGCTCGTCGTCTCAGCCGCGCTCGCTGCCTCCGGCTCGCACACGGTCAGGCTCGACCGGACGTTCGGTGGCGGACGAGGATTCGTGACGACGCCGGTCGCGGGCACCGCCGCGGTCGCCTACGGCGCGGTCGCGCTGCCGAACGGAGACACGGTGATCGCCGGGCAGGCCAGCCCACCGTCGGGCCGCGGCCAGATCATCGTCGCGCGGTATCTGCCCGGCGGGGGGCTCGATCGAAGCTTCGCCTCGGGCGGCATCTTCCGCTCCGCCCTGCCCGCAGCGCAGGGGCCCTACCTCGCCACTGCGATCGTCCGCGAGCCACGGACGAACAAGCTATTGGTCGCCGGCGGATACGGCCTCGGCTCGATGCTGGTGATGCGCCTGACCGCGCGAGGGCGGCTCGATCGGAGCTTCGGTCCACACCGGAGCGGCTTTGCCAAGGTCGCAGTCGGGGGAATCGCCAACTCGATCGCGGTCGCACGCGATGGAAAGATCCTGCTGGGTGGCTCCAACGCCAATCGCAACGGCCGCCCATTCGTGGTCGCGCGCTTCACCCGGGCCGGCATGCTCGACCGCGTGTTCGGCCACGGAGGGGTCGCGCAGTCGCTTTTCTGGATGCCCTCGGCCGCGTCGAGCGCGGGTGTCAACAGCCTCGTGCCGACATCCGATGGCGGCGTCATCGCCACCGGGCACATCGATTACATCGGCGGTAGCGGCGGCGGCAGCGGCGGACACGGCGCCGCGGGCGTGTTCCGGCTGACGGCGCGAGGCCAGCCGAAGCGAGCCTTCGGAAGCCAGGGCCACACCCAGATCACGTTCTTCAGCCGCACGCGTGTTCCGCAGTCGTGGTACCCGTGCGCGGCAGGCGTCGACGGCCAGGGTCGGATCACGGTAACCGGCGGTGGCGGCACGCACCGCTCCGCGCTGCTGACCCAGGGAAAGCGCGGCCGGCTCGATCGCAACTATGGCGCGGCTCGCAACGGCCGGACGAGCACGCCGGGCCTGGGCGGCAACGCGATCACGACCTGCGGTCTGGCCGTCATGCGTTCAGGACAGATCACCGTCGGGCTGCAATCCAGACTCGCCCAGCTGCTTGCGAACGGGAAGCCGAATACGCGGTTCGCGCGCCGCGGTGTGTTCAAGATCGCCAAGCCCTCGCGGGTGTTCATCAACGCTCTGGTCATGTCGGGATCACGTCGACTCCTCGCCGCCGGGTCGTCGGCCAACGTGATCTACCTCGCCCGCTACCTGCTGCCGAGCCGCTAGCCCGTCAGTAGAACGCGAGCACCAGCGCCAGCACAGCCTCGAACACGATCGCCGGGACGCTCACGCCGATCGCCCATGCCGTGACCGTGTGAGCGTGACCGAGATCGTCCTCGAGGGGCTGGAACACGTGCTCACCGAGCGAGTAGACGTGGGCGACGTCGCGGCGGGCCGAGATCGCGAGGGTCACCGCGACGACAGAACCGATCAGCGCAAATGGGCTGATCAGGACGCCGACCGCGCCCGATAACACCAGTGCCACCACGCTCACGAACGGTGCGGCCAGGCCGAGCAGCAACGAGCCATTGGCCTTCCGGTTGAGCTTGCGCTCGGACCTCGCGCTCCACTCGGCCGAGCGCCGATCCGCCAGTCCCGTGGTGCCCACGTCGTCGCCCTGTTTCGTGCCCTCGGTTGACTCCGGGCGAGTCGACCGTAGCCGATCGCGAGGACGCGTTCAAGCGGCGCGCTCTCGGCGCGATGATCCTCGTACGCGCCGCTCAGCCGCCGCGGGCGCGTACGCGCCGCTCAGCCGCCGCGGGCGCGCCGGGTGCTCGACACCGGAGCCTTGACGCAGCTGACGCTGCCTCGCATCGCGATGACGTTCATCGGGTTCAGCAGCCTGCGGGCGTGAGCCGGCACCTTCTGGACGCGAGCCTCGCCGGCGCCGTGGATCATCTGGTCGGCGCGCTTGGTGAGGGCGAGCGCGTGCAGCACCGCCGGCGACGGGGCGATCTTGCCGGGCACCCCTGACCCCTTCATCACTTGGCATGAGAGGGACCGATAGATCACTCCCGCCTCTCGAGTCGGTGCCAGCCGCACTGCATGAATCGTCGAGGCCACCGCGCACGGCCCCCTTCCTGCCGCCAGCGCCTTGGCGAGCAGCATCGCCCGCGGGGGCGCGCCGCTTCTGGCGCCGAGCACGAGCGTCTTGCCTGCCGGGATCTGACCCGGCTTGATCGCGACCGAGACGAGTCCGGGTTGCCTGGCGTGGATGTTGATCAGTACCTGCCTGATCCGTTCGGCAGTCTTGGTGGGGGTTGGAGTCTGCTTGACCTGCGCGTTGGGGGGGACCGCAGACCGCTTGGGGCAACCGGCGAGAGCGGGTACCGCCTGCGCCCTGACCCCGAGCGAAGCGAGTTTGGCATTCGCCCCGGCGATCCCCTGCGCCGATCTGATCGTGACGGAGATCGTGCCGTCTGGGTTCTTGGTAACGGCGAATGCCGGCGTGCTGGCGGTGGCTCCGAGCAGCAGTGCCGTGATCGTCCCGGCCGCGGTCAGCCCGAGCGTGGTGCCGGCGAGCACGCGCGGCCGTGGCCGCAGGCGCGGCCGAGTGGCCGGCCTGCTGATCCGCGCCAGATCGGCGCCGTGCTCGCGCACCAGATCCCGCCACAGGCGGTCCTTGAACTCAGTCATCGCTCTGCTCCTCCTCTCGTAGCCGGGCTCGGGCCCGGGAAAGACGCTTCCGCAGCACGACCCGCGAGACGCCGAGTGCCTCCGCGGCCTCCTTGGGGGTGAAGCCGGCGAGATCGACGAGCTCGATCGCCGCGCGCTCGAACTCGGGCAGCCGTCTGCAGCGCTCGATCAGCGCTCTCCCGGTTCGCTCGGCGTCGATCCTTCCGGCCAGCTCGTCGATCTCGTCGATCTGCAGTGGCCGTCGCTCGGCCAGCCGGGCGACGGCATCGCGGCCATTCGCGGTCTCGGCGCAGTGCCGTGCATATACGTGCGCCGCGATCCCGAACAGCCAAGCGCGTCCCGAGCCACGGCGCGGGTTGAAAGTCTCGAACGCGCCGGCGGCGCGAACGAACGTCTCCGAGGTGAGGTCGACGACGGTCTGCGGCTCGCCGCAGCGCCGCGCGAAGTACGACATCACGTTCTCGACGTTGGCGCGATACAGCCGTTCGAACTCGGCCAGTGCGCCGCGCGGCCCGCCGGCGGTCGTCAGTTCGCCCGCCCTGCGGTCGGCTTCCATCCTGACCCTCACACTCGCCGCTGTGCTCATATATCCGTTAGTTGCCGAGTTGGCCCGCGACTGTGACATGGTGACCGTTGACGGACCGCTACGCTCGGCGCCTGACGAGCATCGAGATCGACACTCAGTCGGGACCCGCGCGTGCCGAGCTCCGAACCGCAGCCGCCGCCCGCGGCGCGCTGATCTTGGGCCACGGAGCGGGTGGCGGCACCGGCGCACGCGACCTGCAGGCGGCCGCCGCGGCGGCTCTCGAGGGTGGCCTCAGCGTGGCGCTCGTCGAGCAGCCGTATCGCGTCGCCGGCCGGCGCTCGCCGGCGCCGGCGCACCACCTCGACGGGGCCTGGATCGCCGTCGTCGAGCGGCTGCGCGCCGCCGAGCTCGAGGGCCAGCCGCTGATCACCGGCGGTCGCTCATCGGGCGCCCGCGTGGCCTGCCGCACGGCGACGCAGTGCGGCGCGATCGGCGTGCTGTGTCTCGCCTTTCCGCTGGCGCCGCGCCGGCGCGGGGGTTCCGAGCCAGCTCCCAGTCGCCTTCCGGAGCTAGAGGGACTGACCGTTCCTGCGCTCGTGATCCAGGGTCTGAGCGATCCGTTCGGGATGCCGCCGCCGGCGCCGGGGCGGACCGTCGTGCAGGTCCCCGGCGATCACAGCCTCCGCACTGCCGGCGACCAGATCAGCGAGGCGCTCGAGGCGTGGCTGTCGAGCGGGTCGCTGGCGCTGGCCCCTCTTGCTGCGCGCTGACCTGGTCCTGCGCCGCGCTGACCTGGTCCTGCGCCGCGCTGATCTGAGCCTGCGCCGCACGGCGCCAGGGCCGGGCGTAGACGAGCCAGAACACGCCGGCCCCGAGCAGCACGGCACACAGGGTCCATCCGAGCGCTGTGGTCGCAAGCCCGACGTACTTGAGGCCCGAGGCGAAGATCACGAACGCGATCGCGGGCCGGACGTATCGATCGGGAACGCTCGAGGACAGCAGCGATCCGACCAGCACCGCGGGGACGCTGCCGAGGATCAGCGAGGCGGTGACGCCGAGCTCGACGTGGCCGAACGCGATCGCGCCGAGCGCGGCGGCGAGCGTTAGCGGAACCGCCTGAGTCAGATCGGTTCCGACGAGCTGGTTGGCCCCGATCGTCGGGTACAGGAACAGCATCAGGACGATCATCAGCGAGCCAGACCCGACCGACGTCATGCCAACAATCAGGCCGCCGATCACCCCGATCGCGATCGTCGGCCGGGTCCGCGGAACCAGGTCGGAGACGGCCGCCCGCCGCTGCTGCCCGGTTGCGCGGTCAAGCACGAATCGCAGCACCATCGCGCCCGCGCCGAGCAGCAGCGCCGCGCCGAGAGCAACCTCGATGTTGTGTTGTGCGCTCTTGGCATTGCCCATCACGTGCAGCAGGTAGGCGCCGAGAAATGCGGCCGGTACCGACCCGATCACCATCAGGCGCACGAGCCGCAGGTTGACCGTCCCGGCCCGGAGGTGGACCAGCGCGCCGATCGGTCGCATCACCACGGCGGCAACGAGGTCGCTCGAGATCGCCGTCGACGGCGTGATCCCGAACAGCAGGATCAGCATCGGCGTCATCAGCGCGCCGCCGCCGGCGCCGGTCATGCCGACCAGCAGGCCAACGATTGCGCTGCCGAGAACGATGTATGGATCGATGTGCAGTTCGTCTACCGCCCTCGCGAAGGGCGGACAACGTTAGTCGATCGGATTGCTTCCAATCAGGCTGACGTCGAGCAGTTCGCCGGGCGGCTCCCCGACCAGTAGCCAGCCGTCGTCCACGAAGCGGACGACTTCGCGGCGCGTCAGGTCAGATAGCGCGGTGGTGACCGTTGGACGGCGGGCGGCGACGAGGTCGGCCAGCACCGTGTGGGTCAGGCGCAATGGGAGCAGCGTCCCGTCGCCGCGCACCCGCCCCCACCGTCCGGCGAGATGCCAGAACAGCATGTGAACCCGGACGTCGACGCGCGCCTGGTGGACGATCGCCATGTTGACTGCCAGGTTCCGGCAGCGGAGCACGGCGCGCCCGACGAGCCGACCGACAAGCTCCGGGTAATGGACCATCCCACGTGCGAAGTCGTCGTCGAGGACCGCCATCCGGATCGGGTCGATCACTGACCAGCCGGTCGTCAGCGACAGCGTCGGCGAGGGGCGCTCCTCGCCCTGTCCGGGCTTGACGATGTCGCACTCGCCGAGCAGCTCGGCGCCGTAACGACCCTCGACTCCGACACGGCGGAGCATCAGCCCCTTGAACACCAGGAGCCCGATCGAGGCGGTCGTGTGCGGCGACACTTCGGCCGGCCATGGGCCCGCGGGGATCCGCACCTCGGGCGCGGTCAGCTCGTCGATCGCCTGCTGACGACGCTCCTCGGGAATCGCTTCGGCCAGGTCCGGGTCATCCTCCAACACGCGACATCGGGGCTGGGAACCTGGACGGGAGCTCACCACCACGCACTCTGTCACGGCGCCCGTTCGCGCGCGCCGGCAGTCGCAAGACCCCTGTTGTTGCGGGTCAGGCGGCGGCCGTCGTCTTGCCCGCGGCGACGTGATCGGCGAGCTCGACCAATGCCAGGGTGATCTCGTGGGGCCGCTCGAGCGGGCCCATGTGGCCGGTCTCGGGCAACACCAGCAACCGGTGCAGCTGCGGGACCGCAGCGGCGATCCGCTCCGCGTGCGAGGGCGGCGTCAGCCGGTCATCGGCGCCCGCGAGCACGAGTGTTGGCACCGTCAGACGCGGCAGGGCGTGGTACAGGTCGATCTCGGCCAGCGAGATCCCGACGCCGGCGCGCACGTCGGGTGGGGTCTCGATCAGCATCCGCTCGTAGAACGCGATCTGCGCGGGCGACGCATGGCGACCGAACGCGATGTAGCGGACCAGTTCGTAGCCGGCAGGCGTCGAGAAGCGCGGGAGTGGGCGCTGCGAGCCCATCAGCGCAGACGGCGGAACCGCCCGGTTGACCGCGGTCGCGAGCGCCGGCACCGGGATCAGCAGCTGCTCGGCGATCAACTCACCGACGCCGGTGTTGAGCAGCGCGGCAGCGCTGGCGCGGCGTCCGACATCGTGGTGCGCGGCCCAGGCCGCGATCGACATCGCGCCGAGCGAGTGACCGACGACGATCGCGGGCCGCTCGTCCGGCAGGCAGGTCGCGAGCACCGACTCGAGATCCTCGCCGAAGCGCTCGATCGCGTAGTCGCCGCCCGAGGCCGGTGCGCTCTGGCCGTGACCGCGCAGGTCGTAGGAGATCACGTTGTAGCCCCGCTCGGTCAGCTCGGCGATCACATACACCCAGTAGATCAGCGTTTCGGTCCAGCCGTGCGCGAGCACGAACGGCGTGCCGCCGGGATCGCCGAACCGCTCGGCATGGAGCTGGGTGCCGTCGGCCGAGCGGATGCCGATCACCTCGCCCCGCGGGGGATCGGCGAGCATCGCCTGCTCCGGGTCGGCGGCGATCCGCCGCATGTGGCGACGTTGCGCGACCACGCTCGCGCCGGCCAGACCGGCGGCCGTGCCAAGCCCGACCAAGGCGCGTCGGTGACCCCGCGGGTTCATCGCCTCGGATCCTACAAATCCGTAGCAACTCCCGCGCCGGGCGTGCGTAGGATTGCGACCATGCGCATCGGATTACTCACCGGCGGGGGCGACTGTCCAGGGCTGAACGCTGTCATCCGCGCGATCGTTCGGAAGGGGATCGACGCCTACGGCGACGAGCTGATCGGCTTCCGCGACGGCTGGCGCGGGGTGATCGAGGACGCCACCATCGACCTGACGATCGACTCGACTCGTGGGATCCTGCCGCGCGGCGGGACGATCCTCGGCAGCTCGCGGACGAACCCGTTCAAGCACGAGGACGGAGTCGCGCGGGTCAGCGCGGCGCTCGAGCACCACCGCCTTGACGGGCTGATCGCGATCGGCGGCGAGGATACGCTCGGCGCCGCGAAGCGACTTCATGATGCCGGCGTGCAGGTGATCGGCGTACCGAAGACGATCGACAACGACCTCGGCGCGACCGACGTGACCTTCGGCTTCGACACGGCGCTGCAGATCGCGACCGAGGCGGTCGACCGGCTGCACACGACCGCCGAGAGCCACCACCGGATCCTCGTCGTCGAGGTGATGGGCCGCCACGCCGGCTGGATCGCGCTCCACTGCGGGATCGCCGGCGGCGCCGACGTGATCCTGATCCCCGAGATCCCGTTCGACATCGAGGAGGTGTGCCGGCTCGTCCGCCGCCGCCACGAGCGCGGCCGGCCGTTCTCGATCGTCGTCGCCGCCGAGGGCGCTCTGCCGAAGGAGGGCACGATGACGCTGACCGAGGGGCAGCTCGACGAGTTCGGGCATCCCCGGCTCGGCGGGATCGGGCACCGGCTCGAGCACGAGATCGAGGAGCGGACCGGCTTTGAGACGCGCGCGACCGTGCTTGGTCACGTCCAGCGCGGGGGCACGCCGACGGCATTTGATCGGGTGCTCGCGACGCGCCTGGGTCTGGCCGCGATCGATGCCGTCCACGCAGGGGCGTGGGGGATGATGACTGCCCTGCACGCGACCCAGATCGAGCTGGTGTCGCTGGCCGAGGCAGTCGCGCAGCTGCGCACCGTGCCGGCCGAGGAGTACGCGCGCTACGGGGTGCTGTTCGGTTGATAACAACTCCGACTGTTTATCGACCCCCAGTTCGGTCTATGCTGCGACCAATGGCCCGGCCAGTCGACACACGAGCGCACTCATGACCGCGACGGACACGGCCTCCACATCCGTCGACCAGCTGTGCATCGACACGATCCGCACGCTGTCGATGGACGCCGTGCAGAAGGCCAATTCGGGCCATCCCGGGGCCCCGATGGGATTGGCTCCGCTCGCCTACGTGCTGTACACGCGGGTGATGCGCCACAACCCCAGCAATCCCGACTGGATCGACCGTGACAGGTTCGTGCTGTCGGCCGGCCACGCGTCGATGCTCCTCTACTCGATGCTGTACCTGACCGGGTATCCGCTGACGCTGAACGACATCGAGCACTTCCGCCAGGTCGGCTCCCCGACGGCGGGACATCCCGAGCGCAAGTACACCCCGGGAATCGAGGCGACCACCGGACCGCTCGGGCAGGGGATCTCGATGGCGGTCGGCCTGGCGCTCGCCGAGCGGATGCTGGCCGCGCGGATCAACACCGAAGGTCACGAGGTCGTCGGCCACCACACTTTCACAATCGCCTCCGACGGCGACCTCCAGGAGGGCATCAGCTCGGAGGCCTCCTCACTCGCGGGCCACCTCGGCCTCGGCCGGCTGATCGCGTTCTACGACGACAACAAGATCCAGCTCGCGAGCCCCACCAATATGGCCTTCTCGGAGGACGTCCAGGCGCGCTACGAGGCGTACGGCTGGCACGTCGAGAACGTCGGTGAGGACATGTCGGTTGAGCGGCTCGAGCAGGCGACGCGCGACGCGATGGCCGTCAGCGACCGCCCGTCGCTGATCATGGTCCACTCCCACATCGGCTACGGCAGCCCGCACAAGCAGGACACCTCCAGCGCCCACGGGTCGCCGCTCGGCGAGGACGAGGTGCGGCTGACCAAGGAGGCCTACGGCTGGGATCCCGACAAGCACTTCTTCGTCCCGGCGGAAGCACTCGCGCACTTCCGTCTGTGCTGCGGCCGCGGACGCGAGTTCGAGGCCGAGTGGCAGACCCGGTTCGACGGCTTCCGCGCGGCCGAACCCGAGCGCGCCGCGCTGCTCGAGATGATCGACGCCGGCGCGATGCCCGCCGGATGGGATCGCGACGTGCCGAAATTCGATCCGCACGACAAGCCGATTGCGACCCGCAAGGCCTCCGAGCAGGCGATCCAGTGGGCCGCGAAGCGGGTTCCGCACTTCATCGGCGGCTCGGCCGACCTCACCCCCTCGACCAACACCGAAATCGCGGGCGGCGGCGACGTCGAGAAGGGAGATTACAGCGGGCGCAACCTCCACTTCGGCGTTCGCGAGCACGCGATGGGAGCGATCGTCAACGGGCTCGGCTTGCATGGCTTCCGCGCCTTCGGAGCCACGTTCCTGAACTTCTCGGACTACATGCGCGGCGCGATCCGGCTATCGGCGCTGATGAAGCTGCCGTCGATCTGGGTCTACACGCACGATTCGATCGGCCTCGGCGAGGACGGTCCGACACACCAGCCGATTGAGCAGCTGGCGGGGCTGCGCGCGATGCCGCGGCTCAACGTCGTGCGGCCGGCCGACGCAAACGAGACCGCGCTGGCGTGGCGCTTCGCGTTGCGCAACCTCGAGGCTCCGACCGCGTTCGCGCTCTCGCGCCAAACCCTTCCGATCCTCGACCCTGCGGCCGTTCCCGACGACGCGATCGAGCGCGGCGCGTACGTGCTGCGCGACGCCGATGGGGGAGAGCCGGAACTGATCCTGATCGGGACCGGATCGGAGGTCTCGCTCTGCATCGAGGCCGCGGATGCGCTGCAGGGCGTTCGCGTCCGCGTCGTCAGCATGCCGTGCATGGACACGTTCGCGGCGGCGGAGGAGTCCTATCGCGAGAGCGTGCTGCCGAGCGCATGCAGAGCCCGGATCGGGGTCGAGGCCGCATGCCCGCTCGGATGGGATCGATGGATCGGCGAACAGGGGCTGTTCGTCGGGATGACGACATTTGGCGAGTCAGGCCCGGCCAAAGAGGTCTACGAGCACTTCGGGATCACAGCCGCCCGAGTAGCCGAGCTCGGCCGGGAGCTGCTCGCTCGATGAGCACAACCGACGCGGTCAACCAGCGGCTGGCCGAGTTGACAGCCGCTGGCGTCAGCGTGTGGCTCGACCAGATCCGCCGGTCGCTGATCGAGGGCGGCGAGCTGTCGCGAATGGTGCGCGAGGAGTCGCTGCGAGGCGTGACCTCCAACCCCTCGATCTTCGAGAAGGCGATCCTGGGCTCGGAGGACTACGACGGGGATCTCGCGGCAGTGGCTCACGAGCAACTCGAGGCGAGCGAGATCTACGATCGGCTCGCAATCCGCGACGTCCAGCTTGCCGCCGATGTGATGGCAGACGTGCACGATCGCACGGGCGGGCGCGACGGGTTCGTCTCACTCGAGGTGCCGCCGGACCTCGCACACGACGCCGAGCAGACGATCGTCGCCGCCAGGACCTACTGGGGCAAGCTCGACCGTCCGAATGTGATGATCAAGATCCCGGGCACGACGGAGGGCGCGGCCGCGATCGAGACGGCGATCTACGAAGGGATCAACGTCAACGTCACCCTGCTGTTCGCGGTCGAGGCATACGAGCGGATCGCCGAGGCTTACCTGCGCGGACTCGAACGCCGACGCGATGAGGGCCTGCCACTCAAGGTCCACTCGGTCGCGAGCTTCTTCGTCTCGAGGGTCGATACCAATGTGGACCAGAAGCTCGAGCAGCTCGGTCGCACCGACCTCGCCGGTACCGCTGCGCTGGCCAATGCGCGCGCCGCCTACCGCCGTTTCAAGGAGCTCTTCTCGGGCCCGCGCTGGGACGCGCTCCGCGACGCAGGCGCCTCGGTGCAGCGCCCGCTGTGGGCCTCGACCGGCGTCAAGAACCCGAGCTATCCCGACACCAAGTACGTCGACGGGCTGGTCGCGACCGACACCGTCAACACGATGCCGATGGCGACGCTGCACGCCGTCGCCGATCACTCGGAGCTGAGCGGCGCGACCGCCGAGCACGATCCGAGCTCTGATCTCGACGCGCTCGCGCAGGCCGGCATCGACCTGCGCCAGGTCACAGAAGAGCTGCTCGTCGCCGGCGTCAAGCAGTTTGAGGACGCGATGACCGAGCTGCTCGACGGGATCGCCCAGCACCGAGCCGCGATCGCGACCGGCCGCCCCGCGACGATCGAGGGCCGGCTCTCGACCGAGCTCGAGGGTCCCGTATCCGCTCGGGTACGGCAGGCCGTCGCCGACGACGTCGCGCAGCGCGTGTGGCGGCGCGACACGTCCCTTTGGGGCGGTCCCGGCGTGCCCGAGATCGAGAACCGGCTCGGGTGGTTGACCGTCGCCGATCAGATGCTCGAGCAGGCCCCCCAGCTCGAGGCGTTCGCGCAGGAATGCCGCGAGCAGGGGTTCACCGACGCGGTGCTGCTCGGGATGGGCGGTTCGTCGCTCGGCCCCGAGGTGATCCGGCGGTCGTTCGGCGAGATCCCCGACGCGCTGCGGCTGCACGTGCTCGACTCGACGCACCCGGACGCGATCCTGTCGCTGCAGCGCTCGCTCGAGCTCGACAAGACGCTGTTCATCGTCTCCTCCAAGTCGGGCGGGACGATCGAGACGCTGTCGCAGTACCGGTACTTCAAGGCGCTCGCAACCCCGGAGCAGTTTGTGGTCGTGACCGATCCGGGGAGTCCACTCGAGCAGCTCGCGCATGACGACGGGCTTCGGCGCTGCTTCTTGAATCCGCCCGACATCGGCGGCCGCTACTCGGTCCTGTCGTATTTCGGTCTGGTTCCGGCTGCGCTGATGGGCGTGAACATCGCGGCGCTACTGCACGGCTGCCAGGTCGCTGAGCAGAACTGCGCCCACTACGACTCGAGCGAATCGAACTCCGGCCTGTGGCTGGGCGCCGCCGTCGGCGAGCTCGCCCGCGCCGGCCGTGACAAGCTGACGTTGTTCGTCTCTGGGGCGATCGCGAGCTTCGGCCTGTGGGTCGAGCAGCTGATCGCCGAATCGACCGGCAAGCACGGGCGCGGCATCCTGCCGGTCGCCGGCGAGCCGCTCGGTGAGCCGTCACAGTACGGCGAGGATCGCGTGTTCGCCTACCTGCGGGATGCGGACGCTCCTGATCCGCAGATCGACGCGGTAATCGAGAAGCTCGCCGACGCAGGGCACCCGACGCTCACGCTGCGCACCGACGGCGCTTCCGATCTGGGCCGGATCTTCTTCCTCGCCGAGTTCGCGATCGCGGTCGCCGGCTGGGTGCTCGAGATCAACCCGTTCGATCAACCCAACGTCCAGGAGGCGAAGGACAACACCCAGCGCGTGCTCGACTCGGGCTCCGTGCCGAAGCTGTCCGAGGCGACCGATGACAATCTGCGGGCGCTGCTGGGCGACGCCAGCCCACCGCAGTACGTCGCGATCCTTGGCTACCTGCCGTACTCCGAGGAGCTCGACGAGGCCGTCGACGAGCTGCGGGCGACGATCCGCGCGGCTACCGGCGTGGCGACGACGTTCGGCTACGGGCCGCGCTTCCAGCACTCGACCGGCCAGCTGCACAAGGGCGGCGCCCCGGTCGGCCGGTTCCTGCAGCTGACCAATGAACCGCGCGAGGATGCCGAGATCCCCGGGGCCGGTTACTCGTTCGGGACCCTGATCGCGTCGCAATCGGCGGGCGATCTAGAAACGCTGCGTGCGCATGGGCTGCCAGCCGAGCGGGTCAGACTCGACGGCGATCCGGCCGCGGCCGTGCGTGCGCTGACCGAGCGCATTTCGGGCCTGTTGAACCCCTGAACCTGAGGTCGCGAGAATGGCCACCACCGTCGAGGACACTTCCGCCGAGAATCCCCTCGTCGAGGGGCTCGAGCGGCTGCCGGTCCATCCGACCACGCTGGTCATCTTCGGCGGCACCGGTGACCTCGCCCACCGCAAGCTGCTGCCGGCGCTCTACAACCTCGCCCACGAAGGTGCGCTCCCCGAGCGGTTCGAGCTCGTCGGCGTGGCCCGCAGGGATCAGCGGAACGAGGACTTCCAGGAGATGGCAAGGACGTCGATCGAGCGCTTCTCTCGGCGCAAGCCCGATCCGCACGTGCTCGACGGGCTGCTCAACAACATGCGCTACGTCTCCGGCGCATTCGATGAGGACCGGGTCTACGCCGAGCTGATTCGCACGCTCGCTGAGTTCGATCGCGATGCCGGCCAGCCGCTGGACCGCGTCTTCTACCTCTCGACCGCACCGCAGTTCTTCCCGGTGATCACCGGCAAGCTCGGGGACGCCGGACTCGACCGGGCCGAGCACGCGCAAACCCGGATCGTGATCGAGAAGCCGTTCGGTTATGACCTCACCTCCGCCCGCGCCCTCAATGTCGAGGTGCTGAGCGTGTTCGACGAGTCCCAGGTGTTCCGGATCGATCACTATCTCGGCAAGGAGACAGTCCAGAACCTCATGGCGCTGCGGTTTGCCAACGCCCTGTTCGAGCCTGTCTGGAACCGCAACTTCATCGACAACGTCCAGATCACCGCCGCGGAGGATCTCGGCATCGGTGGCCGCGCCGGCTACTACGAGGGGGCCGGCGCTCTGCGCGACCTGGTCCAGAACCACATGCTGCAACTGCTCGCGCTGCTGACGATGGAGCCGCCCGCGGCGTTCGAGGCCAACCGGCTGCGCGACGAGAAGCTGAAGGTGCTCGAAGCGATTGTTCCGCCCGCGATCGCGGAGGTCAGCTCGATGTCGCTCCGGGCGCAGTACGCGGCCGGCGTCGTCGGCGGCGAGCATGTCAAGGGTTACCTCGAGGAGGAGGGGGTCGCGCCCGACTCGCGGACCGAGACCTACGCGGCGCTGCGCCTGCACGTCTCGAACTGGCGCTGGGCCGGCGTTCCGTTCTACCTGCGGACCGGCAAGCAGCTCGCGCGCAAGGTCACTGAGATCGCGGTCACGCTGAAGCCGGTTCCGCATCTGGCTTTCCAGAGCTCGGGCTCGGTCGGTGTTCAGGCAAACCAGATCATCCTGACCGTCCAGCCGGACGAGGGCGTTTCGGTCTCGCTCGGCGCGAAGATCCCCGGCCCGCGGATGCGGATCCGTCCGGTCAACATGGAGTTTCGCTACGGCACCTCGTTCCTGTCGGAGTCGCCGGAGGCGTACGAGCGGTTGATCCTCGATGCGATGCGCGGTGACGCGACGCTGTTCACGCGCAACGACGAGATCGAGGCGTTGTGGGGGATCATCGACCCGATCCTGACCGCCTGGCACCAGGACACGACCTCGCCGATCCCGCAGTACGAGGCCGGTACGGCCGGCCCCGTCGAGGCCGACGTGCTGCTCGATGACGACCGCCACTGGCGACGGCTGTAGCTCGTGAGCGAGGACGTCTGGTCAGAGCGCGACACGACCCCCGATGCGATCGACGCGGCGCTTCGGGGGCTGGTCCGCGAGCGCCATGCCGCCAACCGCGCGCTGGCACCGGCGCGGGTGTTGAACCTGGTCGTGATCGTCGACCGCGAGTGGAAGGGCGAGATCGCCAACCGGCTCGAGCGAGTCGGCCGCTACCACGCCTCGCGCACGCTCCTGTGCGCCGTCGAGGAGGGGCGCGAGACGATCGACGCGACGGCGGTGATGAGCTACGACGAGCCGGACACGGGGCTCGGCGTGATGCGCGAGCAGGTCGAGATCGACATTGGCCCCGGGCACGTGGCGGCGCTCGATACGATCGTCGACCCCGTGCTCGCCTCCGAGCTGCCGACGGTGATGTGGTCACCACACGGCTATGACGAGGCGGTCGAGGTCCTGTCCGGAATGATCGACGTGATGCTGCTTGATTCCGACGACGTGCCCGAGCCCTCGGCCGGGCTCGCGCGCGCGCGTCACTCGCTCGAGGATGCATACGTCGTCGACCTCGCCTGGCTCCGCACGACGCCGTGGCGCGAGCGCCTGGCTGCGAGCTTCGACCCGGCGGACCGGCTTCCGTCGCTGCGCAAGCTCGGGAGCCTCGCCGTCCGCCACCGTTCGGATTCGACCGCGAGCGCGCTGCTGCTCGCCGGTTGGCTCGCGTCGCGCCTCGGCTGGGAGCCGGTGCGGTTGAAAGACATCGGACCCGAGGGGCAGCGCGGCGCCGCCCATCGCAACGGCGACGAGGTGCAGGTGATGCTGCAGACGCTGGATCAGGACGCTCCCGGCCTGGCCGGCGTGACGGTCGCGTGCGGCTCCGGTTTCTCGCTGTCGTTGGATCGCGCCCTCGGCGGTCTGCGAGCACATGAGCGCCAGCCGTCGGGCGATGAGCGCTCGTGGCAGGTGCTCGGCGCTTCGCGGGGAGAGGGCGGAATTCTCGGCGAGGGCGTGAGGCAGGCGCTACTGCGCGATCCGACCTACGGCCCTGCGCTCGGAGCGGCGCTGGAGTTCTGCGCGGCATGACCGTCGAGCTCGAGATCGTCGAGGATCCGGCACGCGCCTGCGCGGCAATGCTGCTCGGCCCGGCCGCCGGCGCCGGCCAGATCGTACTTGCAGGCGGATCGACGCCGAAGGCGGCCTACCACGAGCTTGCCGACGCGGTCGCGTCCGTCGGCGTTGACATGACCGCGACGACGTTCTGGTTCGGCGACGATCGCTGCGTCCCGCCGGACGACGAGCGCTCGAACTACCTGATGGTCAAACAGGCGCTGCTCGACCCGCTCGGCGCCGGCAACCAGCCGATCGTCAAGCGAATACAGGGCGAGCTCGGGCTGCCCGAGGCGGCCGACGCCTATGAGCGCGAGCTACGCGCGGCCGGCCCACCGAAGTTCGACATCGTGCTGCTCGGGATCGGTCCCGACGGTCACACCGCCTCGCTGTTCCCCGACCAGGACACGTTGCAGGAGCGCTCGCGCCTGGTCGTCGCGGTCGACGAGGCCGGGCACGAGCCGTACGTCCCTCGCGTCTCGATGACGCTGCCGGCGCTCGCGTCGGCCGAGAAGGTCGTGTTCCTGATCTCCGGCGAGGCGAAGGCGGACCGTGTGGCCGACGTGTTCGGCCCCGGCGCGCAGCCGACGCCGCAGCTGCCGTCCTCGATGATCGCGCCGCTCGCCGAGCACGTCGTGGTGCTGCTCGACCACGCGGCCGCCGCGCGCCTATGAGCGTCGTCGGCGTCGATCTCGGCGGCACCAAGATCGCCGTCGCGTCGCTGCAGGGCAGCGAGCTCAGCGAATCGGCGATCCGTCCCACCGACCACAGCGGCAAGTCGGCGCTGGTCGACCAGCTCGTCGACACGATCCGGTCAGTCGAGGTCGACAACCTCGACGCGGTCGGCGTCGGGGTGCCGTCGATCGTCGAGTTCGAGACCGGGCGCGTCGTGTCCTCAGTCAACGTCCCGCTCGCCGACGTGCCACTGCGCGAGGTCCTGTCCGACCGCGTCGGCGTGCCGGTGTTCGTCGACAACGACGCGACCGTCGCGGCGCTTGCCGAAGCCCACGACGAGCGGCTCCAGCTCGTCGCCCACAACCTCGTGATGATTACCGTCGGGACCGGCGTCGGCGGTGGTCTCGTGCTCGGTGGCCAGATCTACCGCGGCGCGACCGGCGGCGCCGGCGAGCTTGGGCACACGCTGGTTGGCCTCGACCTCGCCGGCGCGGTGCCCGCGCCGACCAGCTCGTTTCCGCAGCCCGGGTCGCTCGAGTCGGTCGCCTCCGGCCATGCGCTCGACCGTCTGTCAGCCGAGTCCGCCGAGCAAGATCCCGATTCGGCGCTCGGCCGTCTGCGCCGGCAGGGTCGGAAGGTGCTCGGCGGTGACGCCGTCGACGCGGCCCAGGACGGCGACCCGTCGGCGGCGAGGCTGGTCGAGATCTGGGGCGAGCGGGTCGGGATCGGCATCGCCAACGCGATCAACACGTTCGATCCCGAGGAGGTCGTGATCGGCGGTGGCGCCGCGCGTGCCGGCGAGCTGCTGCTCGAGCCGGCCAAGCGAATCGCCCACGCCTACATCGTCCCCGGGCTCGGGCGGGGGACGACGATCCGGCTCGCGCGCCACGGCGCTCGCGCCGGCGTGCTCGGCGCGGCCCTACTCGCTGTCCACGAGCTGACGGTCGCGCCGATCCGCGGCACGGCCGGAAGCGCTGGGGCTACAACTACCACGGAGGTGCATTGATGATCGTCGCCTGCGGTTTCGACCACGCGGGACATCCGCTGCGTGAGCGGCTGCTCCCGCTGATCGAGGCGTCGGGACACGAGCTGCTCGACCTCGGCACCGACCCACCGGAACCGCTCGACGACTACCCCGACAAGGCGCTCGAGGTGAGCCGCGCGGTGGCGTTGGGGCGGGCCGAGCGCGGGATCATCGTGTGCGGATCGGGCGCCGGCGTGTCGGTCGCGGCCTGCAAGGTTCGCGGGATCCGCGCGGCCACGATCCACGATGGCTACACGGCCCACCAGGCGGTCGAGCACGACGCGGTCAACGTGCTGTGCATGGGCGGTCGCGTGATCGGCTCCGAGGTCGCGGCTGAGATCGTGATCGCGTTTCTCGGCGCCAAGGTCAGCCACGAAGAGCGCCACGTGCGCCGTCGCGCGAAGGTCGCCGAGATCGAGCGCACCGGCGGCGGCATCGACCTCGCCGAGGACGGTTAGCTGTGGAGGGCGTGATCGTCCGGCACGGCGAGACCGAGTGGAGCCTGAACGGGCGGCACACGGGACGCACCGACCTCGAGCTGACCAAGGAGGGCCGTCGGCGCGCCGTCGCCGTCGGCAAGCAGCTCGCCGGTCGTGAGTTCGTGCTCGTTCTCTCGAGCCCGCTGCTGCGCGCGCGCGAGACGTGTGCGCTGGCCGGCTTCTCCGGAGCCGCCGAGATCGACGACGACCTCCACGAATGGGACTACGGAGACTACGAAGGGCTAACCAGTGTCCAGATCCACGAGCAGCGGCCCGATTGGCGCCTGTGGCGCGACGGTTGCCCGGGCGGAGAGAGCCCGGCGCAGGTCGCGGCTCGGGCCGATCGCGTGATCGAGCGGGTGCGTGCGACCGACGGTGACTCGCTGCTGTTCGCGCACGGGCACATCCTGCGCGTTCTCGGCGCGCGCTGGATCGGACTCGGTCCCGACGGCGGCAGCATGTTCGCGCTGGACGCGGGCGCGGTCAGCGTGCTCGGGTTCGAGCACGAGGCCGAAGTGTTCCAGCGCTGGAACGGCTGAGGCGCGGTCGGGCCGTCGCGCCGCGGGGCGCGATCGAGCGCGGCACCGAGATGCTTTTGGACGCGCATCTGCCTAGGGCTCGAGGTCGTACGGGAAGTCGGTCAGCAGCTCGCCTCCTTGTGCCGTCACGTGGACCAGGTCCTCGAGGCGGCAGCCGCCGAATCCCGGGCGGTAACAGCCGGGCTCGATCGCGACCACGTCACCGGCGATCAGGTGATCCGGCGAGCGCCCGAGCACTGGCGACTCGTGCACCTCGAGCCCGACGCCATGGCCAAGCGAGTGATAGAAGCCGTGGTCGAGCACCTCGCCGGGGCGCTTGGTGCGCTGCGTTGCTAGCTCGGCGCGCTCGAACGGCTCGCACGCCGCTCCGTACACGTCGCTGGCGGCGGCACCCGCGCGGATCGCCGCGTGCGAGCGCTGCAGCGCCTCGAGGCTGAGCTCGTGGTAGCGACGGAGCTCGTCGGGAACCTCGCCGACGACGAACGTGCGCGTCATGTCCGCGAAGCAGCCGGACTGGTTGTCGCGCGGCCACAGATCGAGCACGACTGGCTCGCCGGCCTCGATCCGCCCGGAGCCGAACTCATGCCCGACCGCAGTCTGGGGGCCGTGGGCGACGACGAAGTGCTCGGCGGTCGAGTCGGCGGCGACGATCGCGTCCCGAACCACGTCGCGAAGGCGCTCGCAGGTCAGCGGCTCGGCTCCGGCCACGACGCCGCCTGCCGCCGGGGCGGCCGCGCGAAGCAGCTCGCGCGCAGCGCTCATGCCCGCCTCGGCCGCCGCCTGCGCGCGGCGGATGCCGGCCAGCTCGGCGCCGCTCTTGACCCGCCGCCGGGCCTCGAACAGGCCGTGATCTGGCTCGACCTCGACGCCGGCCTCCCGCAGCCGGTCGGCCAGCTCGAGCGGGAACTCCGATGGAACGTGCGGCGCCTCGTCGCCCGCCAGCCGGCTGCATGCACGGACGCTCACCTCGAGCTCGGCCTCGTGGCGCTCGGCGGCGCCCGCCAGCAGCTCGTCGATCCCGTACTCCTCGAGCGTGTGCACGACCAGGGCGGGATCGAGCTCGGCGATCCGGGGCTGCTCGAGCGAGCTGACGACGGCGTGTCGAACGCCATCGACCTCGAGGTACAGGAACGGGTCGGGCACGACCAGTGGGAGCTGATGACGCATCTCCGCCGAGCGGAGCGTGTCGGCATAGATCAGGACATTGGGCATGCGGCCATGATGACGCACTGCTGCCCGGCACAGTGCCCGCGATCCAACGCCCGATGCGGCAGAGCGCCCCGATGCGGCTGGAGGGACTCGAACCCCCAAGGGCTTGCGCCCACACGGACCTGAACCGTGCGCGTAGACCAATTCCGCCACAGCCGCGGAGTGCAGGAAGTTAGCAAGTGTCGCTCGCCGGGCGGGGGCGGGGTCCTCGGCTTGCGGCCGGCGGTGGGACGGTCGGGTTACGAGGTGGGGTGGGGTTGCTGCGAATCCGAGCGCACCCGCTACCCTTGCCTGCGGCACGCGGCGGACGACGCGGATCGAGCGCCTCACCCGACGCCGTGTCAGCGACCACCCCGCCGCTATCGTCTAGGGGACTAGGACGCCGCCCTCTCACGGCGGAAACCCGGGTTCGAATCCCGGTAGCGGTACTTCAGAACCCCTGTGTTGACGGGGGTTTCTGCGTTCTGGTCGGGTCGAGCTGCGCCACAGTCGGTATCGGCTCAGGAGGGTTTAGGTAGGCGTCCAGACGCTCTCTGGCTTGCTCTTCGCCGCCGGGGACGAGGTGGCCGTAGCGGTTCCAGGTCTGGCGGACATCGCCGTGTCCGGCCCAGGTTGAGATCTGCTTCCAGTCGAGGCCGGCGGCGATGAAGTAGGAGATCGCGCAGTGGCGTGCCTCATGTGGCGTGATCGGCTCGAGGCCGGCGGCCTCCCATGCCTTGTTGGCGCGGGCGCGGATCGTGGAGGCGAAGAACGCCTCGGTGCTGGTGCGGCCGAAGACGAGATCCGGACCGTCGCGCTTCGTCCGTTGCTTGTGGGCCATGAGTTCGCGGCGGACGACGAACGCCATCGGGACGGCGCGGCGGCCGGCGCCGGTCTTGACGTCGACCGGACCCTTGACCGGGTCCCATGAGCGCTCGACGCGGATCACGCCGTTGTCGAAGTCGACGTTGGTCCACTGAAGGCCGCGCAGCTCGCCGCGCCGGAGGCCGCAGAAGAGGGCGACGGCCCAGAACGCCTTTTCGCTGTCGGGCAGAGCCGCGAGGAGCTCGTGGGCCACCTCGGGCGGCTCGATCCGGTCGCGCCGGCCGCGGATCGCGGGAAGGTCGAGGTTCTCGGTCGGGTCGATGGCGACCTCGTCGCGGCGGATCGCCCGACGGAAGATGACCCGAGCGGATCGAGGATGTTCGCGATCGTCGAGGGGGAGAGCCCCTGGCTGCGCAGGCCGTCGACGAAGTCCTGAACGTCGCGGCGCTGCATCTCGGACAGCTTCCATCCGCCGAGGGCGGGAACGACGTAGGCGTGGAGCAGCTGCTCGTAGCCGCGAGCGGTCGACGGCTTGTACGGCTTCCCGCCGCGGTCGAGGATCGTCCCGTCGTGGGCGCCTTTGATCAGGACCTCGGCCGCCTCGGCGATCGTCTTCGCCGTCGGCGGCCGCATCGTCCCGCGGCGCAGCGCGACCTGGGCGTCCTGACGCCAGAGCTTGGCGGCGCTGAGCGTGGGGAACGTGCGCCACACCTGACGCCCTGTCCGCGTGTCGTACGCCTGGGCCTGGTAGGTCGGCTTGCAGTTGCAGCGTCCGCTGTCGCGCGAAGTGCAGTTGCGAGAGTGACGGACGCGGATCCCGGTGGCCATGAGGACCGCTGATGCTAGGGCCGGCGCGGACGTCTGAACACCGACTCGGCGCTCTCATTCGCCCACCGCTCCAGTTCGGCGACGGGGACGAGGCGGAGCTTGCCCCGCCGAATCAGCCGCAGTTCGGGCTGAACGTGCCGCTCGAACGAGTCCAGCGACATGCCGAGCGACAACGCCGCCTCCTGACGACTGAGCGCAACACGCGGGACATTTCTGGACGCTGTACTCACGGCAACCTCTGTCTAAGATACTCTGATTGCTACTGGGATGGAAGTGCCGAGCGAAAGAAGAAGTCTTTGACCGAGGAAGAGCGTGAAGCAGCCGATCCATGGCTGACGCTGGCTGAGATCGCAGCGGAGCTCCGGGTCAACCCGGCGACGGTGCGTCAATGGGTGAGCAAAGGACAGCTGAAGGCGTCGCGCGCCGGGGTGCGGAAGTGGATCGTCCGGCGATCGGACCTCGATCGCATGCTCGACGAGACCAACTTGACGGCCGACGAAGTCCTGGAGCAGCTCGAAAACGAGTCACGAACCCGCTCGGGAGACCGCTCCCTCTTCCCGCCGCCCTGGCCCCGCACCTGCGGAAGACCGAGCGAGCGGACGAGCCTACGTCGGCGCCGACGCCGACACGAAAGCCACGGACACCTAAAGCACAGGGGGCGGTGGAGTTGCTGCAGCGCGCGATAGCCGGTTACGAGGAAGCGATCAACGCGAGCGCGCTCGCGCCGCCGAGTCCGGGCTATGTGGATCGGATTCGTGCGATCGCTGAGTCGTGCGAGCACATGGCCGCGACGATGCTCAATGCGTCGGAGGCGGCGGGGGTCCGGTGGCGGTCGAAGACCGACATGGCCGAGCTCTTGCCGTATGAGCTGAAGCGCGACGGCAACCGGCCGGGGCCGGCGGAGATGTGGGAGGAGTTCGATGCGGCGTTCGAGCGGCTGTCGATCACCGCGACCGGGACCGACATCGTGGCCGTCGCACACGTGTTCCGCGAGGTTTGGGCCGCGCTGCGGGGGGTTGCGGACGAGCTGGAGGGCGGCCAGCGGTCGCAGGGCGATGCAGGCGGCGGTCGGGTCGTGTCCGACGGGCCGGAAGGTGTGTAGCGAAGTGTTTCGTGGTCTGTTGTTCTCGATTCCACACCTGAGCCCGCCTCCGCCCCCGAGTTTGCTGGGGATCGGCCACTTCGGTGCGCATGACTACCCGCCCTCCACGTATTTGAAGAGACGGGAGGAGTGCGGGTAGTCATGCGCATTCAGCTGGTCGGTGTTGTTCGGGGGCGGAGGCGGGCTGGTGCTGGGCACGGGCGGTTGCTGGGAGATGCTTGCTGGGGAGGGAAGGGGTAGGCGGTGGGTCGGGTGTTGCGGCCTGGTCCGGGGTCGATGGCTGGCCTGAGGTGGCTGGCTCGGTGTGGGCCGTCGCCGTTGGATCCGTGGCGGTATGCGATGGGCTGGAGTGAGGTGGCGGCGAGGAGTCACGCTCGGCGGTTGGAACGTGAGGGCTGGCTTGAGCGGTGTCCGATGACGTGGGGCGAGGGCTCGCTGTTCCTGGCCACGCGGAAGGGTGTCCTGATGCTCGGGGTGCCGCTGATCGCCGCGTCCACGCCGGCGCCGACCTGGTGGGCCCATGACTCCGCGTGCGCGTGGACGGCGGCGTGGCTGACGGTTCGTGGCCGGATGTTCCTTGGCCAGCGGGAGGTGCTCAGCCGTCCCGAGTGGTCGGGTCAGTTGCACTGGCAAGATCGCAACAGCTTCAAACGCTCGGGTCACCGACCGGACCTGGTGGCGTTGCGTGACTCGTCGAGGTTTGCAATCGAGGTGGAACTCGCCGGCAAGTCCCGGCCTCGGTTGGACGCGATCTTGAAGCTGCACGACGACTGGATCCGCGGCGGCCAGATCGGCGGGGTGATCTACATCTGTGGCAATGAGGAGGGCCAGCGGCGTGTTGAGCGCTCGGCCCAGCGGGTCGCGCCGTTCGGGCGCAAGCTGCGGCTCGAGCTGCTGGACACGATCAAAGAGCAGACGATCGCCGCTCGCGAAGGCGTCCGGCGCGAACGCGCGGATCGGTCTTCCGCTGCCCCGGAGCCGATGATTGGTGGCGATGGCGGCTAACAAGCGAAGCCGAAGAAGAAGCTCAAAAGCCGGCCCGGAGATGGAGTAGGGCCGGTCGAGGACCCGGGGCCGCCGTACGCAACGCTTTGGCAGGCCGAGCCGAGCGCGACGCCTCCTGGCCGGGTGAGGAAAAGGTCGCGATGCTTCATGCGGTGCAGAAGCTCGAGGCTGCCGGCCCGCGCCTCGGCCATCCCACTCAAGCGCGATAAAGGGCGACTGGCGCAGGCTTCCGAGAACTCCGACCGAGGGCCGGGCGCAGCCGATGGCGCCCGATCTACCGCCGCCCGAATCTGCAGACGTTCGTGATCCTCGCGGTCGGACCTGAGGCTGAGATCGACTCGCGCGGCTACGACGCTGCTGTCGCCCCGCGCGGTCGAGCGACTCGGACAGCTCGAAGTCCTTTGAGGGCCGGCGGGGAGTTGACGATAACAGGAGTGTTATCATGAGCCCACATCAAGCTGGGCGAGATGAAGACCAACGAAGAGCTGATCGCCGAGCAGCTCCGCACCGACCCGGAGTTCCGGGCGGAGTGGGATCGAACCGCGCTGGGGCGCGCAGTGGCTGTCGCCATCGTTCGCTACCGCGCCGAGCACGATCTCTCGCAGCGGGATCTCGCCGAGCGGCTGGGCATGAAGCAACCGCAAGTCGCGCGCCTTGAGCTCGGCGAGGTCAACCCGAGATCGACACGCTGATGCGGATCTCTTCGTCCATCGGGATCGAGTTCACGATCGACGTCCGACCGGCGGGCGGGCCGGCCAGGAACGTGACGAAGCGTGCTCAGGCCGAGAGGCTCGTCGGCGTGTTTCGGAGCGAACACGCCGAGCTGCTCATCGCTGCTCGGTAGCTCGACCCGGTGCAGGTGATGACTGCCGCTCGCCTGCCGGACGTCCTGCGCGCGGATAGTGTACGGCGGCAGCCAACGCGCCAGCGGGGGCGCGGATTCGTCCCGTTCCGACGGCTCGGTAGACGGTCGCCATGATGCGACTTGGACGTGGCTCGCGCCGGGGTCTTACTAATCGGGCCCCGTGACCGAGGTAGCAACTAGGCTGCACCCAGTGACGTGGACGGTCGAATTCTTCGAAGATGACCAGGGGCGCCAGCCCGCTCGCGAATGGCTCCAGTCGCTGGATAGAGACAAGCGAAACGCTGCCATCGCCGCTATCGAGGCGTACCTGATCACGATGGGCCAGGACGTTTGTTCGACGGAGCACGGCAAACATTTGGGAAAGGGTCTCTTCGAGTTCCGTGTTCGCCACGACGAGAGCGTGATCCGCGGCAAGATGGGCGAGGAGAGTTCCGGAAAGCGGATCGAAGTCCTGCTGCGCATGTTCTGCCATGCCCATGGCCAGCGGGTCATCTTGCTTCTTGGGGGGTACGACAAGGGCGCGGCACCGAGCAAGACACGTCAGGACCGCGAGATTGACTCCGCTCGCAAGCGCCTGCGCTCATTTGAGATGAAAGTCAAGCGACAGCGCGCGGCGGCACGTCGGCGGGGCTGATCGGATCAAGTGTGCTTGACTTTGGCCGATTATGGGGTATAACCCATAACAGACCAACCCTAGGAGAACCCAAATGACGACCAAGCCCACGAGCACCAAGTTCGAAGATTTTGTGCGCGAGGTCGAGGAGCGTGCCACTCCCGAGGAGCGGCACGATCTCGAAGCTACCCGTGCTCGGTTCAAGATCGGTGCTCGCATCCTCCAGACTCGCCTGGCTGCGGGACTTACGCAGCAGCAGCTTGCGGCCATCTCAGGCATCGCTCAGGCGGACATCAGCCGAATCGAACGCGGCCAAGCGAACCCCACCGCCGAGACGCTCGAAGCTCTTGCGGGGCCTCTCGGAACCACGGTGGATCTCGTCCCGGCGGGCGAGGCTCCTGGGCCGATCGAAGTGTGATCCCGAGTGGACCAGCCGCTCCAAAGCCCGTATCCGCTTGGCATACCCGTAACGGATACGCGGCTGCTGCAGCTGCGTCGCGCAGAGATCGAAACGGCGCTCGAGGCAGTCGCTCCAAGCCAGAGCACGGATAATCGCCACGCTCTGCTAATGGGAGAGCAGCGGTCGGGGCGCACGAGTGTGTTGAGGGAGGTGGCTCGCCGTGCGGCGGACGATCGCGGGCGGCTGATTGTGCCCGTGTGCGGACTGAACCAGGGCACCTGCACCCGCCAGCGCTTCCTTCGCCAACTCCTGACCGCGGTCGTCGAGGCATTAGCTGCCGCAAGCGAGGTAGGGCACTCCCCGTGGTACGGGGCTTGGCGCGATCGGGTGTACTTGGGCGATCGGTCGGCCTCGACGGAGCGGGACCTACTCTCCAGTGCGCTGCTCTACGCAACCGATCCTGAATCCGACGTAGATCCCACGATCATCGAGCGGGATCTGAGAGCCCTATTGGACGTGGCTCGCGGGGCGGGATTTGGCGGAATAGTTCTGTCGATTGACGATGCGTCGCCCCTTACGGAGGACACCGACCTCGTTGAAGAGCTGGTCGGGACAGTCGACTCGATGGGCGGCTACCGGCTCCTAATGGCGTGTCTGCCCTCAACCGCAGGGCATTTCGTCGAAGCCGCGTCGCCATGTTTAGCGAGGTTCATTCCGGTCTGGCTGCGGCCGTTCCGAGGGCTGCATCAAATCGTCATCTCTCTGGGCGCGCCGTTGACGGGCCAGGACGGCAAGTGGGTTAAGGCGGATGACGTGCCTTTTCTTCTTGACGTGCTGAGGCTGACGGGAGGGAATCCGTACGAGCTGATGCTAGTTGGACATCACCTCTGGCTGACCTGCCAGCGCGGCGAACAAGACCGCTACGCGCTTACGCCGCGTGTGCTGGATCGCGTCATTCCGCACTTGTCCGTCCTAGCGTCTGGCGGAGACGCATTGCTGGACGGCGCCGAAGCCATTGATCGGCTCCCTGAAGAGCATGTACGACAGGCAGTTGAGCTCGCCGCACTCTCGCGATTGAGCGTCCGCGAAATCGCGATCACTCGGATACTGAAGATCAACGGCCGCGACACGGCCCGCGTCGATCGCGCCATTCTGGTCGCGGACATCGACGCTGAAGGCGAGCGGGTTCGCAGTGAGCTCGAGGAGCTGCAGGACGAAGGCATCGTTCAGTTGCATCCTGACGGGGAGCGCTTCAATGTCGTCGGAGGACGGCCGGCCGCGGTCTTGCTCAAGTACAAGGCGCGCGCCCGCATCGGGGCCGATGTCTCGAACCAGCCCTTCGAGTTGAACTTTCTATCGGCTGCCGGTCCGGCACTCGTGCGCGACGCAACCGTGCGCGCCCTCGAAGCGATCGATGGCAGCGGCAGCCTCGGCTTCAGCACGGTCATTTCTCTGGACGGAGCGGGTCGGCTGTCACCCCGTCCGGCGATCCGGGCTCTGAGCACGTCGGGCGACTTTGCCCGCCTCGTGCAGGCCGAGATCGATCTGATTCCATGGGGCGCCCGCGGTTTTGACCGTATCGCAGCGCTGCTGACGGAAGATGACCCGGCCGTCGGGCTCGTTTACACAGCCGTGAGCCACGGTCGTGAACACCTGGAGTACACAGAGCTGTGGGAGCTGCCTCCTGGACTGAGTCATGAGAGACTCGCAGAGACTTGGTCTGGCGTTACCGAGGAATGGCAGCCAGTTGTCGCTGCTGCCGATCTAAACTGGACTGGCAGCGAGTTCGCGGTGCTGAGCGGCGAGCGGGCGAGGCAGGTTCTTATAGTGCTCCAGCGTTACGCCGCTACCTCGGCTGTCCACGAGCTCTTCGACCGGTGGCTCAACCAGCGCGATGGGTCCTCCCTCGAGCGAGCCCAGCAGATAGCAGACGAGGCCGTCGCCACCATGCGTACCACTGGCCTTTCCGAATCGGAGCTCGCTGGGGAACTCAGCGGGATGTTGAGCCGGTCTGGCTTTCTCAAGAGCTTCGACGACGCACGCCTTGATGAGGCCCGTGGAGCTCTTGAGGAGGCGCTGCGCACCGGTACGGCCGACAGCTGGGTCACGAAATGGAACCTCGCCAATGTTGCGGCGAGGCAGGGTGACGGGACCACTGCGTTGGCGATGCTCGACGATGTTGCTGAGGCGATCGCCACGTGGACCGGGCACGCGTTTGTGCTCGTGTTCGTTCCCGGCAGGCCGGCCGTCGACTCACTCGTTAAGGTGACGGAGGCTGGCACCACCTCGTTGCTCGAGTTGCAGCAGGCGGTGATCGCAACGAGCACCGGCGAGGAAGTCGACTTGTCGCCGATCATCGAGCGGTGCGCGAGCAGCGAGGACGCTGGCGCTGCGTGTGCTGCGAACTGGGTTGCGGAGTCGGCATCGTCCGCCCGACAGAAGCAGTAGCGCCCGGCGGCTGCGTTGCCCTGGGCGAGGGTCAGAGGAGAGATCAAGATGAGTCGCACGTCTCACGACACCACATTTGATGCGCGCCACAGGCCGTGCCACAGTGGCCCCCGGTCGAGGGCGGTTATGAGCCTCCCAGCAGCGGTTCCCACCGAACCGAGAAACGCACGATTTGCAGGCAGATCAGGCTAAACTTACTCCTCGGAGGCTGGCTTCGAATCCCGGTAGCGGTACTCGCGAAAGCCCTGCAAATGGGGCTGTTGCGCAAAGGTCGCCGGAAGGCGATCTTTGTCGTTGAGGATGGGGATTGTGCGGCGGGTTGGCGGATGCCGCGGACCGGTTCGGGTCTGGTCAGGCGGCGGTTATTGCGGTGTGGAGCTTCCGGAGGTTGTGGGTGGCCGCGATGAGGCGCCACTCCGCCCTGCAGGCGGCTAACCCGCGTCTGTGGAACCGGCGGATCCCGCGGTTGAACTTCGTGTTCGCAAAGACTGTCTCGATCATGTGCTGGCGGTGGGTGTAGAGCGCCTTCCCTTCCGGCGTGTCTAAGAGCCGGTCGATCCGCTCGGCCTCCGGCCCCTGTTTCGGGGACAGTTTCCTGGCCTTGGTTCTGGATGCTGAGCGGGTCGGAACGATCACCTGCATCCCTTCGTCACCGAGCGCGACGATGTGCGCGTTGTTCCAGTAGCCGCCATCGGCGAGCACCGTTCCGATCTGCTCTGGGCAGCCGGCCGCAGCGATTATCTCGACCGCCTGTCGGATCATCGGTTCAAGCTGCCCGGAGTCGTTGGACTGCTGCGTGATATCCGCAGCCACAATGATCTGGTTGCCAGTGGCGACGGCCTGAGCGTTGTAGCCCTGCACCGGCTGGCGTGTTTCGCGGGCGATCACTCTGGAGTCGGGGTCAGTCACGTTGATCGTGCGCTTGCCCAAACCGTCAGGGTCTGGTGCGAACGGCTTGCGGCCGCCGAGCTTGCGGCCATGCTCGGCCTCCCATTCAGCCCGCCACCGCAGGTTCTCTTGATAGGCGGCCTGCGCCTTGGCCTGCTCGGCCTCGAGCTCGTCACGGCAACGGCGCAACCGCGCAAGCCTGGAGCGGCGATCGATCAGCTCGGTCGGCAGCTCGTCACCGCGCGCCTCGCCATAGAGCTCGTCCTCGCGGGCGTCGACCTCCGCCGCCTCTCCGAGCATCCGCTCGACCTCCTGGCGGATCGAGTCGTGCGACCGGGTCGCCTCGCGTGAAGCGTCAGCGCTGATCGCAGTGCCATCAAGCGCGACGACCCCGACAGACACAAGACCCGCCCGGGCACACAGCCGAAGGAACTGGGTAAACAACCCGGCAAGCGCCGGCTCGTGCCGGCCCCGGAACCTCGCGACCGTAGTGTGATCAGGCACCCGATTCGCGCAGATCACCCGAGTCAGAACATCCTCCCGGCAACGCCGCTCGATCACCCACGCTGACCGCTCCCCGCACGCATAGCTGTAGAGGAGAAGCGCGACCATCATCGCCGGATCGTGAGCAGCCCGCCCGTGCCCATCAGCGCGATAAGCGCCATAGAACTCCGATAGATCCATCGTCTCCACCACATCCAGCACAAACCACACCACGTGATCCTCGCCAAGCCACTCACGCAAACCCGGCGGCAACAACAGCTCCTGCTCGCGATCACACAACAAGAAGCTCTGAGCCATACCGGCAAGTCTTAACCCCGCCCCGGACACAACAAAGCCCGCTTCCGCGGACTTCGCGCAACAGCCCCAAAGCGCAGGGCTTTCGTCTGTTCAGAGGGCCTGGATGAACGCGTGGATAAAAACTGCCCCGCCGAGGCTGTTGTACGACGATCATCCGACAATGCTTACGTTTCGTAAGCGGGTGAGCTGCCCCAGGGTTCGACCGGGACCCGTGCGTTACTCCCGTGCGCTCGTTGCCTTGCCTACGCAGCGGCTCGCATACTCATATCCGCGGACTCGGCGCCATCCGGCGCCGTTTCTGCGTTCAGGGGCCGTCCGCCAGGGGCGAGAAGATCCAGAGCGGATATGCGTGAGCAGCCCCACACGCGTAGGCACCATGACAGCAGCTGACGAGAAGCGCGCCGAATCCGGCTTCCTCGCGCGACCCGCGAACGCGATCACCGAGCCGATGCTCTCGCACTTCCTGACATCGCTCCAGTCGGCGACGAACTATCCCTCATCGGGTGGTATCCGAGGGAGGTTTCGAGACGCGGCCGAGGGCGCCACTGTCGCAGACGTTCTTGAAGAGCCACTCGCCGGCCACAGAATCACGGACCTCGATCAGGTCATCGCTGGTATACGAGGCCACCGCTCGCGTCATCTGCAACGGCAGATCGACGACAAGGAACGCCAGGTCGCAGAACTGCGAAGCGAACTCGCGGCTTGGCACGACTTCATGGATGGCAGCACGTGAGCGAGTGGACTCCATCCGCAGCGGATCTCGAGGCGATGGACGAGGCTGAGCAGTGGCGCGCGCGCGAGGCGGTCGCGGCGTGGGTGGATACGGTCTACCCGTCTGTCAGCGGCAATCGCCGCGAGCGACTGATCGACGTCGGTGAAGACGCGCTTCAGAGCTTCGACGATTACGGCTCGATGTACGACGTGAGCTTTGATCCCGAGGGAGCGGCGCATGCGTACGCGCAGCGCTCCTACGATGCCGAGGAGCCATTGCGCGACGCAGCCGCGCGCGAGTGGCGTCGAATTTCGCGCAACACGTTCCCCCACGCCGCGCCCGCCGTGATGCAGCGGCGGACGGCGTGCGGCCGATCGCGAGAGCGGCGAAGTCGCGCTACACGTCGGACGGCATCTCGGGCACGGGGGCCCGACGATAGCTCTGACGGGGAGCCCGCCGGCCAGGTAGGCCGCGCGGGCGTATCAGCCAGTTTCACCCACGGCGTAAATGTCCCGCCGCCGCGGGTCGTTTCGGGACGCGCCCGGGCGAGCATCCCCGTAGCGGGGAGGCGAGCGTGACCGATCGGCCGTGGATCGGCGTCGAGGCCGTGGCGTGGGCTCGTGGCCGCGCGAAGGGTCCAGCTGAACAGGCGGTGCTCCTGACGCTCGCGTCATACGCGGACGAGTGCGGAGTTACGTGGGTGAGCCAGGACACGCTCGCGAAGGACTGCGGGTCCCATAAGTCGACGCTCGTGCGTTACCTCAATCGCCTCGAGGGACAGGGGCTGATCTCTCGCGTGCGTCAGGCGGATGACGGTGGCCATCGGGCGGTCAATCTCACGGTTCTTGCCCCAGCCGGCGCCCGCGGCGGGATGGATGACCTGCCCGTGAACGTCGCGGAGCTGGTCGAGGCCAAGTTCGCACGGGTGCGAGTTAGGGAACCGCGCCTAGATCGCCCCAAGATCGCGCCTAAGTCGCGCCTAAGTCGCGCCTAAGTCGCGCCTATCTCGCACCGTTGAGCCCCGAACAAAGAGAAGGCCTAGAAGAAGAAACACTCCCAACACGGACGTACGGCCGTGTCCCTCCTTCCCCTTTCGCTGCTGCAGCTCACGAACCGCCGGACGGTCGTTGTGGGATGGAACAGGTTGAGGGGGACAGCGTTGCGGACGCGGTCGTGGTTGTGGGTGAGGTAGAGGATGAGCGCGACGAGCGGCTCGCACACTTCCTAGAGGCCGGTCGCGGTGAGATCGCGGAGCGACTCCGTCTCAGCGTGCTCTCGATGCGCGAGCCGTCCGTCGAGCAGTTGCTCGTCGCGTTCGGAAGTGAGGCGGGACGGTGATCTGCGCGAGCACGCCGGCCGCCGTAAACGTGCTCCTCGGATGGCTCGGCTTCGACGTCCCGGCACCTCCGAAGCATCGCAACCTCAGCCGCGCGGCGTACCGGAAAACGGCGCGTCGAAGGGGACGGCGAGCATGAGCGCGGTCGACGGGCCTGACGTGCAGCGTCTCGCGTTTCGCAAGCTCGAGGCCGCGAAGGCACTCGGGCTCAGCGACGAGTCGTTCGACCGCTACGTCGTCCCACACATCCGCTGCGTGCGTGTCGGAAGTCTGCGGCTCTACCCGCTCACCGAGCTCCAGGCGTTCCTCGACGAACAGGCCCGCTTGCCGATCGAGGACCGACGATGAGCCGAAGGTTTCCGAAGGTTTCCGTAGATTTCCGTGCGATCTGGGACGGGGGGACGGCGCCGGTTCCCGCCGAATACCGCCGATTTCTGGCCGCTCTCGGGGGACGCAATGACCCGGTTTCATGGACGCCAGAGATTTCCAGAGGTTCCCATAGGTTTCCGGCTGCTCATGGCCATCCCGTGGGGGTCGTAACCGGACACGTCGGACACCTAAAAAGGCGGGGCAATCCGACAGATCCGACACCTAAAAGGGCCGCGGCTACGGGGATTAGGTCCCGGTGCACGTCACAGAACCCGCACAGCTGCGGGACATTCGCGAGGCGGGTGATCGGCGAGTGGACAACGACGAGCTGATCGGCAAGCGCTACGGGACACCCGAGCGGGGGCGGCGCCGGCCGCTCGTCCGCACCCGTCCCGTCAGCGATGAGCCCGTCCCGGTGGCGATGGGACAGGATAAGACGGGGTTAGACGAGGTTTCGGACGCTCCCGAGGGGGCCGTCGTGAAGCCGGCGAAGCCGCAAGGCGATCCGGACGGCCGAGACGACGAGGGCACCGGGCCGCCGCCGTGGGACAGCGAAGCGTCGCTGCGGGACATGCGGTTCTGATGGGACTCGACGATCTCGAACGCGCGCTGTTCAGACTTCAGCTCGACGAACGCTGCGTCGGGCGAGCCCGATCCGTACCGGCGGATCTTCGCTGCGATCGCTGCGTGGCATCACGAGCACGCCGGCGGTAGCGAGCACCTTGCGGAGCGGCGAAAGTACGTCGCTCGGCGCCTCTCCGAGGGCTGGACTCAGGGACAGATCGCAGAGGCACTGAAGCTGCACCCGCAGATCGTCAGGGACGACGCGGCGGTGCTTCGCAAGGTGCTCTTGTCGCCGTTTTCAAAACCGATTTTGGACGGCCGTATCGTGGATGTTGACGATGGTTCAACGATCAAAACCTGACCTGCGTGCAGTGCCGTTGCCGGCGTTGAAACGCGAGCTGCGTCGACGCGGCTTCGAAGTCGTCGACCCCGAGATGGCGCAGGCCGTCCGCAACGGCCGCGATGCGACGGACCTGATCAAAGAGCTCGGCCGGATCGCGTCCGTGGACTTCCCCGCGTCATTGGCGCTGACGCGCACTCTCCTGGCCGAGAACGGCGAACTGCACTCCCGTGCCGAACGTGCCGAACGCGAAGTGAAGACCCTCGTCGACATGGCGGTGGGCGTGATGACAGACCAAGGAGAATCGAATGGCTGAAAAGTGGTTTGCGACCACACCCGTTGTCCATAACGATGCTGCGTTCGGCGTCGGCGACGAGCTGCACCGGCACTTCAGCCGCGCACAGCTCGAAGCGCTCGAGCAGCGCGGCGAGGCATCACGCGAAGCGCCGGCCGGGATCAGGGCCGCCTACGCACTCGTGCCGCTCTCCTATCACGCGGCCGTCGGCAACGGCGAGTTTCGACGTGGCGACCGTATCGACCGAGCGATCCCCGCCTCGCTCGTGGCGCAGATCGTCGAGCCTGGCGATGCGTCCTACGAACGGCCGGGCGATGTGCAGCCCGTGTTCGCGGTCGTCCCGCTCAGCCACAAGCCGCACGGGTCTGGCGTTGACCTTCCGGCAGGATCGCGGATCGACGGCAGGGTCCCGGACGACATTCTCGACGGCTGGGTGCGGGACGGCAGCGCCACCTACGACGAGGAGGCAGTCCGATGATCGCTCAGACAGAACGCCTCGAGCAGATCGAGACGCTTCACGAGGAGGGACACTCGCTGCGCGAGATCGCTCGTCGTGTCGGCGTGAGTAAGAGCCAGGTCGAACGCGATCTGCGCAACCGGGAAGCCAGCCCCGTAGCCACACCAGAACCGACGTCAGTGCAGCGTGATCAGACAGCGGCTGTACGGCGGGTGAACGCGCTCGCCAGTCGCGCCCGGGCGTTCATGCGCAGCGAACTCGCCTGGCGGTTCTTGGACGCGCTGCAACTGCTCCACCATGTGTCCACGGCGTCGGCCGGAAAGCGGCTGGCGCAAGCCGGCGGAACGGTGCGCGATTCCCTGATCGGCACTGCCAGCTGGATCGATCAGGACGATCTCGACGCGATAGCGGCCGAGGTAGACCGACTCGTCACCAACGACCTACAGAAGCGCGCAGATCGGCTCAAGCGCGAGCACGAGCGGGTCGTAGCCGAGCTGGACGCTTGGCGGCGCTTCATGCGAGGAGACATCGATGAGTGACCTGATGCGACAGACCGCGGCCGGCGTGATGGGACACAGCGGCGCGATGCACAGGCTGCTACGCGCCGTCGAGTTGAGCTCGTCGCTCTCCTACCTAGACGCCTATCAGCGGTTCCTCAGCGCGGACGGATGAAAGTCAAGGGCCGTGCGACCAATTTGTGGGTCGATTCGGGGTGACTGTTTGCTTGTGGGTGCTCAGGGCCGGGTTGTCGGCGTGGGTATTGGGCGGTAGGTTGTGGTCGGGCGCGGGTGACTGACGTAGCGAAGCGCAGACGTCAGGAGCTTTGAGTCTGCCGCGCGGCTTTGCCCTTCGAGGGCCTTATTTATGCGCGCTCCGGTGTCGCGCTCGCGCCCACTTTCTTTGGTGCTGTGGCTTGCCAATCGCGGACCATCCGCACGTAGGAGGCCTCGGCTTGGCGGGCGAGCTGTTTCTCGGCTTCGCGCACGGCTCGGTTGGCGGTCCAGATCCCGGCGGCCGAGGCGTCAAAGCGCTTGGCGCCGGCGATCAGCTCGAGCTTGCGCAGCTTCTTGGCCGTCAGCGACGGCTGTGCGTGCGCGAAGTTCTCCTCGCGCGTGAGCAGGCACCAGAACAGGCACGCCAGCTTCCGGGCTGCGGCGACGGTCGCGACCTGATAGCCGCGCCGCGCGCGGATTCGCTGGTGAAACGCGCGCAGCGGCCCGGGCTGGAGAATGACGCTGTGGGTTGCCTCGACCAGCGCCCACCTTGCCCGTGGGGATCCCTGCTTGGAGATCCGCCCCAGAAGCGCGGCGTCTGATCCGGACTGGCGGACCTTCGGATCCAGACCGAGATAGGCGACCAACTGTCGGGAGGTCCTGAAGCGGCGGATATCACCGATCGCGGCCAGGAACGTTGCAGCGCACACGACGTTCACACCGGGGACGGTCAGCAGATGCCTGGCGTCGCCTGACCGGAGCGTCTGCTGCGCGATCAGCCGGTCGACATCGGCGATCTCGACGTCGAGGAACTCGATCTGGCGCATCGTCGACTCGACCGTCTCGCACTCCTCGACCGGCAACTCCAACGAGCGCAGCCACTCGCGGCCAGCCTTGCCGAACATGTCCGAGAACGGGCAGCGGCCCTTCAGCCGGCGCATCAGCACCGCGTGGATCTCGTTCTTGCACCGCGTTCGCGACCGCACCAGCTGCTCGCGGCGCGACAAGCGCCGGCGCAACACGCGCGTGTGCTCATCCGGCGTCCACACCCCGTCCAGCTCACCAACCCATAACAGCCGCGCCAGTGTCCGCGCGTCAAGCCGATCGGTCTTCGCGCGCGCGTGCGCGATTCCGGTATCGCCCGGACTGACGACGATCACCTTCGCGACGTGCGGCTCGAGAATCCTGACGATCTCCCACGAGGCGCCCATCACCTCCAACGCCACCCGGTCGGTCGGCAACAGACTCGCCGCCAACGCCACCAGCGCTTCAGGGTTAGTGTCCACCCGGCCAACGGAACGAACCTGCCCGTTCTCGCAGACCGCGACCTCGCAGAACTCCAGGTGCACGTCCAATCCGATCGCACGACCGACTGAGCTCACAACCACCTCCTCACGTTGGGCAACGATCAACTCGGAGAAGCAGCGGGCAAACGACACGGACGGATTCGCGCTCGCAGCGCAACCGGGCAAGTCGCAGGGGCGGCCATCGAAAGCACGGGCTCGCAGCCCACCGCGCAAAACGGCCTGCCCAAACTGCGTTCTCCCACAAGGCCCCTGTCCCAGTCACCCGACCCTAAGACCGAGCGCGGACAGCAACCTCAAACAGCATTTTCATCGCCCGAAGGCGGCACGCCAGTCGACGAGGTACTGGATCAGATGCCGGACGTGCGGCTCGAAGCCGTCGCCGCGGACCTCCGCACGCTCGAGGCCGCCGACGAGGCGCGCGCCCAGATCAACGGGCGCATCGTCAAGCTGCACCAGCTGGACGCCGTGGACAACGAGCCCTGGATCGACGGGGAGACGTTCGCCGAGATCATGTCGCAGCCGGTGCATTGGGAGCGGCTGCACGAGGCGCGGCAGCTGTCAGCCGACTACGCCGGCCGGGACGGTCAGGAACGTTTCGCGGCCGAAGATCGCCGGCTGGCGGAAAGTGGCTATGACCTCGTCGCCAGCATGCGCCGCGGAGCGCGAGGGCGCGTCGCGCAGCAGCAGGCGGCCACGGCTGCGCGTCGGCTCGACCAGGCGCTGCAGAACGGCGACAGTCCCAGCGAGCGGCGCGTCTTGCTCGACGCGGCCGTACACGAGCAGGACAAGGAGCTGCGCATGCTCGAGGCGCCGACGGCGCCGGCGCGCCCGAACGATGTCGGCCGGGACGTACGGACGCTCGACAGTCTGCCGCGCGAGCTGCACCAGCTCGAGGGCGAGTCGAAGGTGCAGTATGCAACGCGTTTGCAGGGCCTGATCGATCGCGGCGAGATCTGACCGTGAACTATCGCGAGGCAGTCGCAGCGATTCGTACCCAGCGCGACCGTGACGTGTTGGGGATCATGCGAGCGGCGTGGGCGGCGAGCGCTGAAGTGCAATCGGCAGCGCGACGTGAGATCGCTCAACTGCAAGCCGAGCGTGACGCCGAGATCCGCAGACTGCGCGGCAAGCGGCTCTCGGTCGCTGCGATCGCCGCGGAAGTCGGCTGCAGCCGCGCACTGGTGCAAGAGGTACTGAGTCCAAACAAGCGCGCCGCTTACAACGCGCGACGCCGGGCGCACTGGCGCAAGATCAGCCACCTATCACCCGTCCCACGAAACGGCAATGACGACGGTGCCATTCGCGATGGTGACGGGGCACGTAACCCGGTAGCCGGCCGACGGATTGGCTGATCCATATCGCGTGTCCAGCGCGAGAGTGCTGGATCTCGATCAGAGCGGGGGCCAACGACCCGCCGATGGCAGAGTGCCCGGCTCAGCCCGAGATCGCGTGCCCGTAGAACGCGCAGTCGCCGAACGCGCCAGCGTTGTTCTCAAACGAGTAGTCGATCGTTACCACATGTCCATCGGTGAACACCACGTTCGCTTCGCCCGTGCCCGCGCTGGCCCCTGGGGTGAGCAAGCTTGTTCCGCTGAAGTCGCCGTTGGTCTGGTAAACCGTCGAGCCCGCTTCCACTGCCTCGATGTTGACCCTGGCCACCTGGTGGGGATTGGAGCTGTTAGAGATGGTCATCGAAGGTGCGTGCGGGCCTGCCGAGCATCCGACGGTGATCGTCACGCCGCTTAAATTCAAGAACTGCTTGGTCGTGGGACCAGCGGTGACCGCTGTGGAGCGAGAGACCACCTGCTGTCCATCGACCTTGCTTGCGTTGGCGGCCGCGCCCGCGTTCGTCGCCGCGTCGGCAGTGCTTGCGTGGCCGGCAGTTGTCGCCGTGGTAGCACTATTGGCGGTGTTGGCCTTGTTTGCGCTCGGCACTGTTCCCAACCGGCTGAGATTGATCTGCTCTCCGGTCAGCGTGTGGTTCCGCAACCGGTTTCCCGACAAGGAGTCCTTCCGGATCAGCTTGTCGCCGTTGGCCAACCCCGCGGCGATTGCGGTGCCTGTAGTCGCGATAACCAGTGCCACGACCGCTACGACCGTCGCCCCGGACGGACGCCGAGTGAGAACTCGCTGCATTTGAAGCCATCCTTCCTCTCGCATCTGATTACCGGCCTCGCGTCAGGCCCGCCACGGCCACACTCTCGCTGTCGGAGTGATTTGTCAAGTGCACCATCCGAGAAATCGCGCCGCCAGCTGGCAAGAGCTCCGTGCGCGAGCCGAGCGGCATACCCGCGATGACGAGACGCCTCCGATCCGTAAGTAGCGCCTGGCCGCATGTCGCAATGGGCTAGAAACGACAACTCTGCGCAATGTCCGTGGTCGGTAGGTGCTACAGACCGCCATGAGCGGCATCCTGAAAGACCCATGCGACAGGGACGTTGTTCAGCCGCTCATCAGCCGCTCGGCAAACGCGCCGGATACACAGCGATTTCGGCGTCTGAACCGGGGTGCAAGCCCTGTGTTTTTTCGCCACGGCGACTGCTCGCGGGCGTAGACTACGTCCATCACGTAAAGCGGGCTCGCGGTGCTTGCAACACCCGAGCCCATGGCCTCGAAGGGGTTAGCTTCGATGCGTTCCTCACGCTATCGCGACCGGCACACGGACAGGCGTCCGCCGGCCGCACGCAGCTCCCGTTCGTGCCGCGACCGAAGGGAGCCACTATGGCCACCGAAGTCCCGCTCGTCCTAACGCTTCACCAGCGCGATGAGCGGAAGACGTACACAGAGCATCCGACCGAAGTCGCGAGGCGAGCGCTCATGGACGCGGCCGACGTCGAGACGCCGCGCGTGGCGGCGTCCCTTCGCCGAGTCGCCGAATCGCTCCCCGATCGCAAGTCGATTCGAAAGCACGGTGCGTGATGACGGCCAGTGCGAGCCGTCTCGAAAAGACCAGGCATCCGGGCGTCTACCGGGTGCATCAGCGCAGCTGTGACCGGAGCGCGTGCAAGTGCCCGCCGAGCTATCAGGCTGCGGTGAGCGCGTTCAAGGACGGCAAGCGCAAGCTGGTGCGTAAGCACTTCACCGGCGACGGCGCGTTCACGGCGGCGAAGAACTGGCGCGGGGACGCGGGGACGCAGATCCGCGCTGGCAAGTTCGCGGTGCCGACGCGTCGCACGTTGTATGAGGCCGCCGACGAACTGATCGCCGGCATGGAGAGCGGTGCTGTATTCGATCGCTCGGGACGGCCGTACAAGCCTTCCACGGTTCGCGGATACGTGACGCATTTGCGGACCTACATCCTGCCCGCGCTCGGGCCTCGGAAGCTGTCGACGATCACTAGGCGAGACGTGCAGCAGCTCGTCGAGCGGCTGCAGGGCGAGCCGCTGACCCTGTCAGCGTCCACTATCCGGAACGTGCTCCGTCCGCTGCACGTGATCTGCGGGCGGGCGGTGCATGACGAACAGCTTGTGGTCGATCCGACCGTGGGTCTGCGTCTGCCAGCGGCACGCGGGAAACGCGATCGGATAGCGAGCCCGGACGAAGCCCGGACGTTGCTGGCAGCGCTGCCAGGCGACGATCGCACATTGTGGGCGACCGCGTTCTATGCGGGGCTCAGGCGCGGCGAGCTTCAAGCGCTGCGCTGGCGGTGCGTCGACTTCGAGCAGCGTCTGATCCGCGTCGAACGCTCGTGGGATCAGGTCGCCGGCGAGATCGACGTCAAGACGGACGCCGGCCGCCGAACGGTGCCGATGGCGGACGGGCTACGGCGCGAGCTGGCGCAGGACGAGCTCCGCTCGGGTCGCACAGACGACGACCTCGTGTTCGGCCGCACTGCCTCGGATGCGTTCGTGCCGTCAACCGTGCGGCTGCGAGCGCTCGCCGCGTGGAAGGCGGCCGAGCTCGAGCCGATCGGCTTGCACGAGGCGCGGCACTGCGCCGCGAGCTTCCTGATCGCCGCCGGTCTAAACGCCAAGGAACTGAGCGTCTACACGGGCCACTCGGACATCCGCGTGACGTTTAACGTCTACGGACACCTATGGGGCGACCGGCTCGAGCTCGCCGCCGATCGCCTCTCGGCGTTCCTCGACAGCGACGCGGCCAGTGGATGAACACTGGCTGATCTGAGGGTGCGGAGTCGAGCGGAGTCGAGCGGAGTGGAGCGGACTCTATCGCCAGTGTTTGCGGGGAAATGCCTGCAAATAGGCACCTTCTGACCGGGTTCGAATCCGGGTAGCGGTACTAGCTTTATCCCTGCAAAGGCGCACTTTTCGACTTTTCGAGACGCGAAAAGAGCCTTTGGGGGAGGACTGGGGGCAAGCCGTAACAAGATCCGCCGCCCGGGACCGCACAGAGCGGGTCGAGGCGGTCGCAGCGTGAACTACGCCCGCCGTCAGCAGTATCGCCGGCCCTCTCAAGCCGGCAAAGCGGGGCTGGGCAGCGTCATCGCCGCGCTGTCCGTGCTCTTGACCGCGAGGGCGGGAGCGGCGGCGCTCGCCGGGCCACTGCTCCTCGCACCTGTACGGCCAGGTTTCTACGCCCGGGTACTGGCGTTCGCTCGCTGGTCGCAGCCGAGTCGGCGCCCCACGCTGAGGACGAGGTGCAGCGCGTGCTCGCGCCTCTCGAGGCGGAGGGGTGGCTGCTTCGACAGCCGCTGCCGTGGCAAGGCCAGGGAGACATCGAATCGGTCGGAGCTCAGGCGCGACGGAGCGTGTGAGCGATCGACCCGATCGGACCGCCGCCGTACCCTGCCGATGCGGCCGCTTCCAGATACTGCGCGGCCGCACTCAGCAGCGATGCGTCGAACCCCTGCGCCTCGACGAAGTCGGTGAGCTTTCGGAGGTCGTACAAGGCTCCATCAATCTTCACGGTGTCGCTGACACGAACATCGGTACTCATCGCGGGGAGCGAGTCCTGCATCGCGAGCGCAATCGGTCGCTGCAGCTGGAGCAGCTCCTCGGAAGCGCTCTCGACGCTGACACCCCAGCTGTGGGCCACCGACGCCAGCAGGACGAAGGCCTCGACCGACACCAACCAGAACGCGGCGGCGGCTACCGTAAGCGCACTGACCGCACCGACCTCGTCCGTGACCCAGACCTGCACACCCCCGAACGCGCGAACAAATGGCGCCACCCTTTGATAATCAGCACGAGGCCCGGCATAGATACTGCGACAGGTGTCCGTTCCGACCTCCTGCGGCAGCGTCATCATCATGCCCTCGACGAATGCACCGCCACGCGACCGCACCCACTGGTCCATCGCGATCGCCTCATCCGGGGTCGCCGTCGTGATCTGGACAATCGTCTTCCCCCCCAACGATCCGCACTGATCGAGTAACTCCATACTCGTCGCGTAGCTGTCAATGCAAATGAATATGACCGAGCCCGCGTCGACGAGATCGCACAAGCTCTCGTAGTGATCGGCGCCGAGCTGCTCAAGAGGGCCGGCGCGGTCGTGCGACCGGTTCCAGACGATTACCTGACAGCCTGCTGCCAGCAACGAACGCGCCAGCGCGCTCCCCATATTTCCGAGCCCTACGACACCGACCAGAGCAGTCCCAGACACGCGGTGCGATCATACCATCCGGGCGAACCAACGGATCGCGCCGTCCGCGAGGGTGGTCCGGAGGGTGAGAGACGTCTGGTGTCGCGTGGCTGACTGACTTTTGGTCCCTTTCGCTCCCAAGAGATCCGTCGGGCGGCTCTCTCACACGCGGCTCGCCGACGGTCTTCACCGTCAGCATTCGTCTCGGGAATTAGGACCCGATTGTTCACGCCTTCAAGAGCCTGGGCGATGCCGCACCCGCGCCGCCACTAAGCACGGCGCAGATCCGGTCCAGGCGTCCGTGCAGCTGTTGCGCCTCGCTCAGATCACCGGGCGGCGCAAGGCTCGCCTTTGTCAAGATGCGGACGGGATCTCGCGGTCCCGAAGCAAGCGCCGCAGGATCTTTCCCGACGGAGATTTCGGTATCTCGTCGATGAACTCCACGGCGCGTATCCGCTTGTAGCTCGCCACGCGCTCGGCGACATGTGCCATGAGGTCGCCTTCGCTAACGTCGCCGCGCCTGACGACATAGGCCTTTGGCACCTCGCCGGCCTCCTCATCCGGGATCGAGATCACCGCGGCGTCCGTGACTTGTGGGTGGGCGAGAATCACGGCCTCGAGCTCGGCGGGGGCCACCTGGAAGCCTTTGTACTTGATGAGCTCCTTCACCCGGTCGACGATCGTGAAATAGCCCTCGGTATCGACAATGGCAATATCGCCGCTATGAAGCCAGCCGTCCTGGTCGATTGTGTCCTTGGTCGCGCTCTCGTTATTGAGATACCCCTTCATGATGTTCGGCCCGCGCATCCATAGCTCGCCAGGCTGACCAGGCTCTGTGTCGGTCCGCGTCTCCAGCTCGACGATACGGCACTCGAGATTTGGCACCGGCGTCCCGATCGTGCCTGGCTTGATCTTGGAGCCCGGGCAGGTCGGAGAATGCGTCAGAGGGCTGGATTCGGTCATTCCGAAGCCCTGGCCGACCTGGCAGTCCAAACGCCTGGCACACGCGATCTCCAGCTCGACTCCTAGCGGCGCGCCTCCGCAGATCAAGAGTTCCAAGCTCGAAAGGTCGAAGCGTTCTACGAGTGGATCCTTCGCGAGGGCCATGGCAATCGGTGGGACGACGTAGGCGCGCGTGACCCCCCGCTCCTGAATGTTGCTCAGGAAGGCTTCGAGATGAAACCTCGGCATCGTCACGAGCGTCGCTCCCGACCGCAAGGCATGGTTCATGATGATCGACATGCCGTAAATGTGAAAAAAGGGCAGCGCGGCGATCACAACATCGTCGGACCTAAGTGCCTGTGCGCCTTGGGCCTGGCAGAGGTTGGCAACGAGATTGCGGTGGGTAAGCATCACGCCCTTCGGATAGCCCGTCGTCCCGCTCGAGTAGGGCAACACCGCCACGTCCTCTGCCGGATCTATCTGTACCTGTCCGCTGAGCGGCTCGTCGGCCTCAAGGCGAGCAAACGAATCCGCACCCATGACGAAGATCTCCTCGACACTCGAGCCGGGGACAGCGCTTCGCACCAGGTCCATTGCACTCGGCACCGTAACCAGCATCCGTGCTCCCGAGTCGCGCAGCTGATATCCAATCTCTCCAGGCTTGTACGAGGGATTGATCGTGGTAACGATGCCGCCCGCAAGCGTGGTCGCATGAAAGACAACCGCGTATTCCACAGTGTTTGGCGCCACGATCGCGAGCGTGGCGCCCTTGGCGAACCCCCGCGACGCAAGCCCGCCGGCGACACAATGAACGTGTCCAGCCAGTTCGCCATAGGTCACAGTCCGCGCCGAAGCCCCGTCGATGATCGCAGCCTTCTCGCGATGATCCTCTGCCCGCTCAAGAACGAATGGGGCGAGAGCAATGTTGGGGACGTCAACGTCCGGCAGGCGACTGCTAATCGGCATACGGCGACGGTAGTATGGCACGAGGCAACCCGGGCGACATTTTTGGCCGTCCCCTAGGGCGACACCGAGTCGGTCGCTTGCTCAACACGGAGGTTGCCACGCCAGAACCGACGGCGTGCCCGGCGAGAGTAACGCAAACACACGACCCCGTCGTGCACACCGTGGTGTGCCTGCACGTGATGAACACATCGAATAAACAGGTGTCGCGTGTCGTCACGTTCTCGACGTTGGTCTCGGTACTGGCATCGTGGCAGCCTCGAGCTTCACGAGGAACCACTGCATGTTCGTGGTCACTGCGGTGCGGTGAAGCGTAGTAACGTGCGCCTTTGGGTCGCGTCACCGCGACGTGCCGGACATCAGACCGTAAGCGGGCGGAGGAGGTCTGCGCGCATCGGTTGGAGAAAGCAGCGCTCATCTGGATCCCGCCCGGGCTCGCCGCGGTTGGCGAACGTCTCGGTCAGCTCGTCGAGGTGCGCGTCGAAGATCTCGCCGCGGTCTGGATCGACGCTGACGATTCGGTCGCGGAGTCCGGTCAGGCCGCGGACGCAGACCCTGACGTCGTAGTCGATCGTGCACGTGCGCGCGAGCCCGGCCTCCTCGGCGCGCTCGATCGCGGTTTGTGCCGCGGCGCGAACCTCAAGCTCATCGTCGACCAAGCGCGTGAGGGCGAAGAAGTCGCCCTTTGCGAGCGGCTCGACGACGAAGACCGCACCGTCTGCTCGGATCACACGACGTGCCTCGCGCAGCGCCAGCGCGAGTTCGTCCGGCGGAACGTGATGGAGCGTCCGCATGAACACCGCGAGATCGACCGAACGGTCATCAATCGGCAGCGCCTGCGCGCGGCCGATCACGTATCGCGTTGCACCTTCGGCATCGGCCGCGATCGCGGCGGCGAGTTGTTGATTCGAGATCTCGAGCCCGACCGTGTCCGCGCCGAGCGCAGCAAGCTCGCGAACGAGGCGACCGTCCCCGCACCCGATGTCGAGCACGCACTTGCCGCCTGGATCGACCACCCGCGTGAGCACGGACAGGTCGCTCGTCAGCTCGCGGATCACGCACGGCAATGCTACCCGGCTTCGAGAGGGTGGCGGCTAAGAGCGTCCGTCGCCTATGAAGCTAGGCGAGATGAACACCAACGACGAGCTGATCGCAGAGCAGCTCCGCACCGACCCGGAGTTCCGCGCTGAGTGGGAGCGGATGGCACTTGCCCGTGCGGTGGCGGTCGCCATCGTCCGATACCGCGCCGACGACGACCTCTCGCAGCGTGAGCTTGCCGAGCGTCTCGGCATGAAGCAGCCTCAGGTCGCACGCCTGGAGCTCGGCGAAGTCAATCCGAGCATCGAGACGCTCATAGGCTGCCGGTTCCGAGGTGGGTAGTACTTGAGAGGGATCCCGGGTCTGACCTTGTGGGAGGCGGTCCGCGAGTTGGTGGAGTACGTTCGATGCGTGAGCCGAGGCGAACATCTCGCCCGCACGTACTGGTTCGATCTGCTGATCGCGCTGCTGGCGATCGTGGCGATGGTTGATGTGGTGCTCGCACGCGGCTCGTCCGGAGCTCCGACAACGACGCTGTGGTTCTGCCTTCCCGCGCTCGCGATCCTGGTGCTACCCGTGTTCGCGCGGCGATGGTTTCCGTTTGCCGGACCGGCGGCGTTCTTCCTTTTGGCCGCGGGAATCTCATTCGTCGACCCGCTGCTGATCCCGTACCCCGAGTCCCTCTTCCCGGTGCAGCTGGCGGCCGCATTCCTGCTCGGGAACCTTCGGGACGTCCGGCAGGCCGGCCTCGGACTGGCGATCGTGGTCGGCGTTGCGGCGACCATCGTCTACCTCATCCCCGGGCACTCGGTCGCCGAGCTCGTCTTCATTCCCATCGACTTCGCCGTCGCCTGGGTTGCAGGCCTTGCCGTCCGCGCGCGGGCCGAGCAGGCCGAGGTGGCGGAGTCACGTGCGACACAGGCCGAGCACGCCGTGTTCGAGGAGCGCGTGCGGATCGCACGGGAGCTGCATGACGTCGTCGCCCACCACGTGAGCATGATGGGCGTCCAGGCCGGCGCCGCCCGCGTCGTGATCGACAGTGACCGCGTCAAGGCCAAGGAGGCGCTGACCGCGATCGAGGTCTCGAGCCGACAGGCGGTGGGGGAGCTGCACCGCCTACTCGGATTCCTGCGGCAGACCGGCGACGAGGACGATGTGCTGGCTCCGCGCCCTGGCCTGAGCCAGCTTCCGCGGCTGGCGGCGAGCATGAGTGAGTCCGAGCTCGCTGTCTCGGTCAGCATCGAAGGGGAGGAACGCTCGTTGCCGCCGATGATCGGCGTGTCGGCGTACCGCATCGTGCAGGAAGCGCTGACCAACACCCTCAAGCACGCGGCGGCCTCGCGCGCCGACGTGCGCGTGCGGTACCGGCCCGACGAGGTCGAGGTCGAGATCATCGACGACGGCCGCGGCGCGACGGTGCTGTCGGGGACGAGCCCGGGCGGCCTGGGGTTGATCGGCATGCGCGAGCGTGCCGCCCTGCACGGCGGCCAACTGACGGCGGGGCCGGCATCCGGCGGCGGGTTCGCCGTGCGCGTGAAGCTGCCGACCTCGGATGGTGTGGTGTGAGCATCCGTGTGCTGTTGGCTGATGATCAGGCGATGGTTCGCGCCGGTTTCCGGATGATCCTCGAGTCCGATCCCGAGATTGAGGTTGTTGGGGAGGCGGCGAACGGCGAGCAGGCCATGGCCAGCACCCGGCGCCTGCGGCCCGAGATCGTGTTGATGGACATCCAGATGCCCGACGGTGACGGACTCGAGGCCACGCGGCGGATTACCGAAGACGGCGAGCTGCACAGTCGTGTGGTGATCCTCACCACGTTCGAGCGTGACGAGTACGTGTTCGAGGCGCTGCGGTCGGGCGCCAGCGGCTTCCTGCTCAAGAACGCCCCACCCGAGGAGCTCCTGCACGCGGTGCGCGTCGTGACTGCCGGCGAGGCGCTGCTCGCCCCGGCGGTCACGCGGCGCATCATCGAGCAGTTCGCACGCCGGCCGGTCAGGCCGGAGCTCGGCGCGCGGCTGGACGCCTTGACACAGCGCGAGCGCGAGGTGCTGAGGATGCTGGCGTGCGGTAAGAGCAACGCCGAGCTGGCCGCCGAGCTGTTCGTCAGCGAGGGCACGATCAAGACGCACGTCTCCAGTCTGCTCGCCAAGCTCGGGCTACGCGACCGCGTGCAGGCCGTCGTCCTCGCGTACGAGAGCGGGCTGGTCACGCCCGGCGCGTAGACGCGCCTCTGTCCTTCGACAGACGCGCGAGCGGCAAAGATCTGCGCTGAGGAGGAGCCAAGACGCGCCCTGCGGGCGATGACACGCGCAGCCGGCGGTCCCAGACTGATCCCAGGCAACTTGCACCAACCTGAGGAGCAGTGATGACCGCACCACACGCCGTACGGCTGACCGTACCCCTGTGTGGGCGGCCCGGACGTCATGACGCCTGGCCCGCCAGGACGCAGTGACCGTCTCGGCCGACGATACGCGGGACGGCCACCGCTTCGACTTGCCGTCGCCCGCGACCGCGCGCAAGAGGCCTTCCATCACCCATGCGCCTACGCCGCTGCCGACCTCGGATGGTGTGGTGTGAGCATCCGTGTGCTGTTGGCTGATGATCAGGCGATGGTTCGCGCCGGTTTCCGGATGATCCTCGAGTCCGATCCCGAGATTGAGGTTGTTGGGGAGGCGGCGAACGGCGAGCAGGCCATGGCCAGCACCCGGCGCCTGCGGCCCGAGATCGTGTTGATGGACATCCAGATGCCCGACGGTGACGGACTCGAGGCCACGCGGCGGATTACCGAAGACGGCGAGCTGCACAGTCGTGTGGTGATCCTCACCACGTTCGAGCGTGACGAGTACGTGTTCGAGGCGCTGCGGTCGGGCGCCAGCGCGTTGCTGCTCAAGAACGCCCCACCCGAGGAGCTCCTGCACGCGGTGCGCGTCGTGACTGCCGGCGAGGCGCTGCTCGCCCCGGCGGTCACGCGGCGCATCATCGAGCAGTTCGCACGCCGGCCGGTCAGGCCGGAGCTCGGCGCGCGGCTGGACGCCTTGACACAGCGCGAGCGCGAGGTGCTGAGGATGCTGGCGTGCGGTAAGAGCAACGCCGAGCTGGCCGCCGAGCTGTTCGTCAGCGAGGGCACGATCAAGACGCACGTCTCCAGTCTGCTCGCCAAGCTCGGGCTACGCGACCGCGTGCAGGCCGTCGTCCTCGCGTACGAGAGCGGGCTGGTCACGCCCGGCGCGTAGACGCGCCTCTGTCCTTCGACAGACGCGCGAGCGGCAAAGATCTGCGCTGAGGAGGAGCCAAGACGCGCCCTGCGGGCGATGACACGCGCAGCCGGCGGTCCCAGACTGATCCCAGGCAACTTGCACCAACCTGAGGAGCAGTGATGACCGCACCACACGCCGTACTGAAGAGGTCGATCCTGCCGGCCGTCGCCGTCGGATCGGAGGGCTGACTGATGGCCCCCGTCGAGATCCGCGATCTCTCCAGTAACGGCAAGAAGACCGTCGCAAAACGCTTCGGCCGAGGCCGGATCACGGGCCTCGCGCTGATCGCCCTCCTCACGCTCGCCCTCGGCTATCTCCACTTCGCCGGCAGTTCTACGGCCCTCTCTGTGCCTGCCGGCGCGCATGCAGGCCAGCTGACCATGCACCCGTGCACCTATTCCACCGAAAAGGGCGCCTCCGCCGCGGATTGCGGGACGCTCGTGGTGCCCGAGAACCGCCATGATCCGAACTCGCGCCTGATCGCACTTCCGGTCATAGTGATTCATGCCCATTCGGCCCATCCGGGCGCCCCGATCTTCCGCCTGCAAGGCGGCCCCGGCGTCACCAACATGGTCTTCCCGGACGCGAGCCGTTTCACCGCCAACCACGACGTCGTGCTCGTCGGCTACCGCGGCGTCGACGGCTCCGTCCGGCTCGACTGCCCGGAGGTGACCTCGGCAATGGAGGACTCAGGTGACCTCCTCAGCGAGCAGTCGTTCCGCGCCGTCGCCGCGGCGTACCGGTCGTGCGCCGACCGGCTCCGCAGCGATGGTGTCGATCTCGCCGGCTATTCGATCCCCGAAGAAGTCGCCGACCTCGAGGCGGCCCGCCACGCCCTCGGCTACCACCAGATCGACCTGGTGAGCGAAAGCGCGGGCACCCGGGTCGCGATGATCTATGCCTGGCGCTACCCGAAGAGCATCCATCGCTCGGTGATGATCGGCGTCAATCCACCCGGCAACTTCATCTGGGACCCAAAGACGACCGGCGAGCAGATTGACCGCTATTCCGCGCTCTGCGCCCAGGCGGCGAGCTGTCGCAGCCGGACGCCGGATCTCGCCGCGTCGGTGAAGTCCGTGTTCGCTCACGTTCCCAGTCACTGGGGGTTGCTGCCGATCGAGAACGGCGACTTCAAAGCCGCCGCGTTCTTCGGCCTGATCAACGAGACCTCCGCCGGCGGCAACTCGATCGCCGCGCCACTGACGATCGACTCACTCCTCTCCGCCGACAAGGGCGACGCAAGCGGTGCGTGGTTCCTGTCCGTGTTGGCACGGCTCACCTTTCCGAGCTCGTTCGTCTGGGGCGATCTGGCGGCGATCGGCCGCAGCGACGCCACCTACGCGAAGCACTTCTACGCGTCGGGAGCAAACCGTGGATCGCTGATCAGTGCTGCCGGCAACGACCTGTTGTGGGCCGGCGGCAGCCTCCTCAATGCCTGGCCGGCGAACCCGGACGAGAACGAGTACACCCGCGTGCAGGACTCGAGCGTTCTGACGTTGCTGATCGGCGGCAACCTCGACTTCGCAACGCCGCCCGAGAATGCGACCCGCGAGCTCCTGCCTCACCTCGCGAACGGCCGTGAGGTGGTGCTCTCGGACCTCGGCCACTCCGACGACTTCTGGCCCTACGAACCGGCAGCCGGCACCCGTCTGATCAACACCTACCTCGACACCGGCAAGGTCGACACGTCCCTCTACACCCGCAACAAGGTCGACTTCAGCCCAAGCTCCAGCCAAGGCGCCTACGCCGTAGACGGCCTCGGCGCGATGACGGGCTTCGGACTGCTCATGATCCTGTCACTGCTACTGATGTGGCGCCGGGTGCACAAGCGCGGCGGCTTCGGGCGCAAGGCGAGCGCGATCCTGCGCTCCGTCTACCTGCTGGTGCTCGGCCTCGGCGGATGGTTCACCGGCCTGATCATCGTGCTGGTGGCTTTGCCGACAGTGCCCCTCGACAGCGAACTCATGGCTGTTCTCTTCATCGGCGCGCCGATCGGCCTCGGCACCTACTGGGCCTGGGTCAACCGCGACCGGCCGGCCAGGGCCGCGAAGCTCGGCATCTGGGTCGCGCTGACGGGCGCCCTCGTCGGCGCGCTGCTGGGGTTCAACGCAACATCGGGGCTCATGGCGGTCATCACCACGATCGTCGGCGCGGCTGCCGGTGCGAACCTCGGCTTGATCGCCCTCGACGTCGCACGAATCGGCGAGCGGCCGGAGACCGTTCCGCCCATCGCACCGGAGACCGTTCCGCGCATCGCCAATCCAGCGGTCGAACACTGACCCCCGGAGTCTGTTCGCGCAGAGCATGTGGCGGTGTGCTGGTTGCCGCCACATGCTCTGCTGACATCGTGTCGCCTCTCACCGCTTCTCGGGCGTCAGCAGCCCGCGGTTGAACGCCTCGCCGACCGCCGCAGCGCGATCGCTGACGCCCAGCTTTGCGTAGATGTGGAGCAGGTGGGTCTTGACTGTCGCCTCGCTGATGAATAGCTGGGCCGCTGCGTCGCGGTTGCTCGCGCCGCGGGCCAGGAGGGCGAGGACCTCGAGTTCTCGCTCTGACAGGTGGTCCTGGGAGGGGGCCCGGACGTGGGCCACGAGCCGCGACGCAACGGCCGGTGAGAGCACCGACTCGCCGCGGGCTGCGGCGCGGACGGCACGCAGCAGCTCCTCGCGCGGGGCGTCCTTGAGCAGATAGCCGGTGGCTCCTGCCTCGATCGCCGGCCTGACGTCCGCGTCGCCGTCGTAGGTGGTCAGTACGAGCACGTGTGTGTCGACTCCCTCACGGGTGAGGGTGCGGATTGCCTCGACGCCGTCCAGCTCGGGCATTCGCAGGTCCATCAGGATCACGTCGGGTCTGAGCGCCCGTGCGCGCCGGACCGCGTCGTCCCCGTTACCGGCCTCGGCGATCACCTCGAACTCGGGATGGGCGTTGAAGATCCCGCTCAGCCCGTCGCGGACGACCGGGTGATCGTCGACGATCATCAACCTGATCGGCGGGCTCACGAGGGGCTCTCGGCCGGGATTCTGGCGGCGATGGTCGTCCCTGCGCCGGGCTCCGATTCGACATCGAGCGTCCCCTCCAGCCCTTCGATGCGCTGTCGCATGGCGGTCAGGCCGAAGCCGCCGTTGCGCAGGTTCGGGGACGGCGGCGCGAACCCGACGCCATCGTCGCGTACGTCGAGCGTGACGACATCGTCCATGTAGGAGAGCGTCAGCACCACCCGGCCGGCCTCGGCATGCTTGGCGATATTCGCGAGCGCTTCCTGCGCGGTGCGCAAAAGCGCCTGCTCGACCTCGGGCGCGACTGGGCGGAGCTGTCCGGTCATCTTCACGGTCGCGGTCACGCGCGAGCGCTCTGACCACTTCTCGGCCACGGTCGCGAGCGCGTCTGACAGCCGAGCCTGCTCGAGCGGGATCGGCTGGAGCGCTTGTACTGAGCGACGAGCCTCGGCCAGGCTCTCGCGCGCCAGTTCGGCTGCCGCGACGGTGTGACGTTGCCGCTCGCGGGGCGATCGCGTCGCCTGGGCAGCAGCTTCGAGCTGGGTGATGATCCCGACCAAGCCCTGGGCGAGCGTGTCGTGGATCTCGCCGGCCATCCGCTGGCGCTCGTCAAGCACGCCGGCCTCGCGCGCCTGTGCCACGAGCTGGGCGCGTAGCCCGGCGTTTTCTCGCAGCGAAGCCTCGAGCTCGGCATTCGCCTCGGTTAGCTCGTCGATTGCCTGCTTGCGTTGGTCGTGCTCCTGTTCGCGCGCCGTGGCGAACCAGGACACCGCGCCGGCCGCGATCAGGTTGATCGCGATGAACACGAGCCACCCGATCCAGCTGGACGCCGAGCGGGTGGGCAGACCGCCGCGCTGCGATGTGGCGGTGATCACCGCGACGGGTGCGTACACGAGCAGCCGCCACCGCGTCGCGAACACGACGCTGCCCCAGATGTAACCCGTCCACGTGTAGAACCCAAAGATCGGATCGCGCAACACCAGCGCCGCGCTCAGCACAAGCAGGGCGGCGTAGCACGCCGCCATCAGCTGCTGGCGTTGGTGCCACTGGGGCCGCAACGCCTGGATCAGCGCCATGCACGCGGCCGTCAGCGCGGCGAGACTCAGATCCTCCAGCAGCTCCCCGGTCGAGTGGTGGTCGATCCCAACCGCCAGACCGGTCGCGATTGCCAGCATCAGGTACGGCAGGAGGAGAAGCAGCCGCAGTTCGCGCTCGGTCACGAGAGCGAACTGCGACTGATATTGCGGCTCGGTTCTCACGAACGAATCGCTACTCCCAACGGAACAGCCTAGAGGCTGCGAGTGAGAGCACGATCGCGTAGCCCGCGAGGACCGCCATGTGCGCGAGCCCGGGCGCGTGCCCGTGCATCGTGTCTTGGATCGCTGCGGTCGCGGCGCCCAGCGGCGTCAGCTCGCTCACGTCCCGCAGACCGCTCGACATCTGCTGCTGCGGCACCCACAGGCCGGCGAAGAACATCATCGGGAAGAACAGGAGCGTCCCGAGTCCCTGCGCGATCCGCGTCGTCGGGGCGACCGAGGCGACGAGCGCCCCGAGCGACAGCATCGCGCCTGCCGTCAGCACCAGCGTGAGCACGAACCCGAACCCCTGCGCCGGCAGGTGGACGCCGAACGCGAGCCTCGCGACGATCGCGATCACGGCGATCGCGACCACCATCATCGAGACGTTGACCGCCGCGTCTGCACCGAGCAGCGCCGCCGGCCGTATCGGCGTCGTCGACATCCGGCGCAGGACACCCTTCTCGCGGTAGCTCGCGAGTATCGCCGGCATCGCCGTCACCGCCAGGATCGTGATCACCATCGCCATCGAGACCGGCACGTAGACGTCGACCAGGCTGAGGCCCCCGAGGTGCTTGTCGTGCCGGTCACCCGAGAGGCCCATCGCGATCGTGAGGATCAGCGGGAAAGCGACGGCCCAGAAGATCAGCATCGGCTCGCGAAGCAGCAGCTTCGCCTCGGTCCTCAGTAGCCGGCGCTGGGCTTTCGCCGGGCGCCGACGAACCGCGCCACGCGCGTCGACTGCCTGGGTGATGAATGACATCTTCAGTCCTCCTTCGAGTCATGGTTGGTGAGGGCGACGAACGCGTCCTCGAGGTTTGGCTGCTCGACGCGCAGCTGGTTCGCGACGATTCCGTTGCGCGCGAGCTCGGAGATCACGGCGGCGAGCACGTCGCCGGTCCCCGACACGACCAGCCGATCGCGGTCGGTCCGGACACTCGTGATCTCGGGGATGCGGTCGAGCGGCCGGTCGGGCAGCGGCAACGACGGTCGGAAGCGAATCACCTGCTCAGGCGAGGCCGACACCGTCACCCCGGTGGGCGTGTCGACGGCGACCACCCGACCCTGATCGATCAGCGCGACCCGGTCGGCGAGACGCTCGGCCTCCTCCATGAAATGGGTTACGAGCACGATCGTCACCCCGCTCTCGCGGATCTCCTCGATCAGCGACCACGTTTCGCGACGCGCCTGGGGATCTAGGCCGGTCGTGAGCTCGTCGAGCACAGCAATCCGCGGGTTTCCGATCAGCGCGAGCGCGATCGACAGCCGTTGCTTCTGGCCGCCCGAGAGCTTCGCGAAGCGGGTGCGGCGCTTGTCGGCCAGCCCGAGCGCCTCGAGCAGCGCGTCCGTTTCGGCTGCGGACTCGTAGAACGATGCGTACAGGTCGAGTGCCTCGCCGACCTCAAGCTTGTCCGGCTGCTGGCTCTCCTGCAGCTGGATCCCCAGCACGCGGCGAAGCTCGTCGCGCTGCGTGAAGGGGTCAAGCCCCATCACCCGGATCGTGCCGGCGTCGGGCTGCCGCAGGCCGGCGATCGCCTCGACGGTGGTCGTCTTGCCGGCGCCGTTCGGCCCCAGGATCCCAAAGATCTCGCCCTCCTCGATCGAGAACGAGACGTCCGCGACAGCAACAGTGTCGCCATAGCGCTTGTGTAGGTGGTCAACTTCAATTACCGGCATCTGAGTTTCTCCTCAGTGAATTGGACTGATCGAAGGATCGCTTCCGCGGGCCTGGATCTCATCGGCTGGACGGCTGCTTGTGCACCGACGGCGGGCTGAGCCGCGATCAACCAATCGGTTGACGCACGCCGGCATCCGCGACAGTCCGGCGCGGCGGCTCGCCTCAGCGTCGCGAAAACGCTCGTCGATGATCGTTTTGGCCAATTGCATGTGGAGGTGTGGGGGCATGCCGGCGAGGATCCTTGTCGCCGGCCCTGATCGCACCGGCGTGCTCGCCAGTCGTCCCGCCGGTCGACGGGCGCTCTGAGGTCCAGCCATCACCCGCCCAAGAGCGGGAGCCAGCACCACGCGCAGCGCTGGAGGCAGCGACTGGTGGGATCGCTGAAGAGGGACCGCCCGCTCCCGGCGTGCGCCCTCCGAAGCGCGGATAGGACGCAACCCGGTCGGTCCGCCGTGTGGCGACCGCGATCGAAACCCCAATCGACGGAGGTAGCGTCCTGGAGGCGTGACGAGCAACGCGCGACACGCCGGAACCGATCGGGTTACAGAACGCCGCCGCGCGGTGGCCTTGGCACGCCATTACAGGCGTCAAGGCGCGCTACCAGGGGGGCCGGCGCCCGTGTACGAGTCGCGCCGGTGCTCGACGGCGCAAGTGGTTGACCGGCTAGCGGACGGTCACCGTCAGCTTGAAGGTGCTGGCGGCGGGCTGGTGCGGATACGACGGGGTGAAGTCGCCGAACTTCACCGATGTCTTACCGCTCCTGACCGGTCGGTACACCCAGACCTGCGTGCCGGTGTCGCTCGTATTCTTGCCGTACCCGTGCGACACGAGCTTCAGGACCTTCGCCGCCGGCTTGTGCGTCACCCGCCACAAATAGACGAGTTGGCCCTGCGTCGCAAAGACGAACTCGACCTTGATCCGGTCGCACCGATTGACCGCAATCGAAGCCGGCTTCCGGGTTACAGTGTTGCCGTCGGTGCCATGCACGACGACGGTACGGCAGGAGGATTTCGCCCCAGCTACCCCTGACTCTGCGGCGACGGTGATGCAGCTCAGGACGGCGAGCAGCGCGACGCCAAGGCACTTCCTCCTCAATGAACGAGACATGTAGCAGTCGCCTCCTGTTGATCATGGCCGGCCGGCGGCCGCCCCGATGCCCCTGTAAAAAGAGCTTTGAGACCACCATAGTTCTCGGGCGCGGTTCTGACCATGGCTCGATCTAGCCTTCTTGGGGGGCTGAAACGAGTCGGGTGAGGGTTCGATCGAGCTGTCCGCCGCATCGCTTGCAGGCGAAACTTCAGTACGCTCAGCGGTGGGACCTCACGCGGGAGCGAGCAGCCCAATTTGCCGAACAGCCAGCCACCGTGCGCCGAGCGCCGTGCGCCTGCCACCGTCGTAGTCGTCGACGACGAGCCGCTGATCCGCGGCGCGCTCGTCCACGCGCTCGAGAGCGATGGGCTCGAGGTGCTCGCCCAGGCCAGCAATGGACAGGAGGCGATCGAGATCGTGGTCGGGCTGCGGCCCGACGTTGTGCTCACAGACATCCGTCTCCCAGACATCTCCGGCGTTGAGATGATCGAGCAGGTCGCCCCGCGCGTCCCCACCTCCAGAGTGCTCGTGCTCGCCCGCTCAGAGCACAACCAGGTCGTCGAAGCGATCCTCGTCGGCGCCAGCGGCTACATCCTCAAGAACTCACCGCCCAAGCAGATCGCGGCCGCCGTCAGAGCCACCGCGGCAGGCGACTGCATGCTCTCCCCCCAAATCGCCGGCAAGCTGCTCGAACGCATCCGCGAGCTCGACATCCCTCTCATCACAACCCCCGGCGTCCCCACCGCGAGCGCGATCCGTGCCACCCTCACCGAACGCGAGCTCGAGATCTTCAAGCTCCTCGCAAGCGGCGCCAACAACCCCCAAATCGCACGCCAACTCAACCTCAGCACCCACACCATCTCCAACCACATCAAGCGCATCCTCGCCAAACTCCACCTCGAGAACCGCGTCCAAGCGGCCGTCCAAGCAGTACGTGCCGGCATCGCCTGAGCACCCCGGTAACGGCGAGCCGGTGCCGGGCAGCGGAGCCCCAACCGCGCGCTGCCACATCGGTCTGCGAATGCGCGAGCCTCGGCTGCATGAAACGCAAGCCGAGGCGTGCCCTGAGCTGGACTAGACTCGCCGAGTTCGTGCGATCGAGGCAGCGACGCGAAAGGGATCGGTATGGATCGTTACGCGGTGGCGCATGTCGACGAGATCGAGGAGATGGACGACGGCCGTGCGCCAATGCGCGCGGTGCGACACCACTTCGGCATCACCTCGTTCGGTGCCAACGCTTGGACGGCCCGTGAGGCAGGCGCTCGGATCATCAACGAGCACGACGAGTCCGAGCCCGATTCCCAAGAGGAGCTGTATCTCGTGCTGCGCGGGCGCGCGTCCTTCGAGGTGGACGGTGAGCAGTTCGCCGCGCCCGCCGGGACGTTCGTATTTGTGCGGCCCGGCGTCAAACGCACGGCCTTCGGCGAGGAGCCCGGCACGACGATCATCGCAGTCGGCGGTGTTCCCGGAAAGCCGTACGAGCCTGGCGGCTGGGAGCTATTTGCGCCCGTACGGCCGCTCTACGAGGCGGGCAATTACGCCGAGGCGGCGGATCGAGGCCGCGAGCTACTGGCGGGCGATCCGCCGTACCCCGACCTCTTCTACAACGTCGCATGCTGCGAAAGCCTCGCCGGCCAGACGGACGAGGCGATAGCGCACCTTCGACGCGCGATCGAACTCTCCGAGCGGTCCCGCTCTTTCCTTGAAGGCGATTCGGACCTCGATCCGATCCGCGAGGACCCCGCCTTTAAGGAACTGCTCGCTGGGTGAGGGTCACCGATCGCTGTCGCAAGAATTCTCCAAGCCTTCAAGGCGGAAGCTGTGGCAAGCGCGGGTGAGGCCGGCGCGAGGCTCCACCGAGCAGTCTCGAGGCCTGAACGATCCACCCTCCAGACTGGCCCGCGGACTTACTTGGCGAGACCCGGTATGCTCGCCGCCATTCTCGCATCGGTTCGCTCGATGACAGCACGCATGCTGTTTGCCGGGGGCCTCGCGGCAATGTGTGTGGCGGCGTACGCGGTGGTTTCACACGCGTCCGTGAGCGGTTCACCTGCGGCGCGTCCGACGCAACCGATCAAGATCCCGAATTCACTCGCCAAGCTGCTCGGGCAGAGGATGATGGTGACGATGCCCGGGCCGAGCCCGGACGCGGCGCTGCTCGATGAGGTGCGACGTGGGAACGCGGGTGGGGTGATCGTCTACGGACCGAACATCGTCTCGCGCAGCCAGTTTACGTCGGCGATCCGCTCGCTTCAGGGTGCGGCGAGGGAGGGCGGCAACCCGCCGCTGCTAATCGCGATCGACCAGGAGGGAGGCGGCGTCAAGCGCCTACCCGGTCCGCCAACACTGTCGCCCTCGCAGATGGTCGAGACGGGGAAGGTATCCGTCGCAAGACGACAGGGGATTGCGACGGGCAAGTATCTGCGGGGATTCGGGATCAACCTCAACATCGCTCCGGTCGTCGATGTGCCGACCTCGACGAGCTCGTTCATGTACCAGGAGAACCGAACGTTCTCGTTCAACGCGAACAAGGTCGCAAGATACGCGACCGCGTTCGCGCTCGGCCAGCAGTTGCAGCGCGTCGCGTCCGCCGCGGGGCTGTTCCCCGGGCTTGGTTCCGCGAGGGTCGACACAGACCTCGAACCCGACGAGAGGCTATATCCCACGAAGGCCCAGCGGATCGCCGCACTGAAGCCCTACAGGATGCTGATCCCTCGGGGCCTCGATGCGATCATGGTCGGCAATGCGGTGTTCCCCGCTTACGATCCAAAGGGCAGGGTCGCGGACCTGTCGAGACCCGTGATACGAGGGCTGTTGCGAGACAAGCTGCAGTTCCAAGGAGTCGTAATCACCGACGCGATGGTTCGGACGGGCCTGAACCCTGTCACCTCCGCCGTGCTCGCGGCGGAGGCCGGCGCCGACATCATCCTGTGCGACAAGTATGCGGTCGAGAGCATCCGCGCGCTCGAGTCGGCGTACAGGAGGGGGCGACTCGGCCGCGCGAACGCCGTTTCGTCCTACGAGCGGATCGTCGCGCTCAAGCAGCGAATCGCGGGCTGATCGGGCAAGCGCGACGCCGTCTCGTAGGGATCGTCAGCGCTCTGGATGTCGTTGTGCCTGCAGAGCCCCCGACGGGCATCGTCCTACCTGTGCCAGAACCTCGTCAGGCTCAGCGGCGTCGGGCGCGATCCACGGCCTGCGCTCGGTATCGAACACCGCGGGCAGCCCGCGGACGCATTTCGCGGCGTGGATGCACACCTCGGGATCGAAGCTCACATCCACTTCCTTGCCGGCGTATGTCTTCCTCATAGGCCGAATTCCTCCCTTCGTGATTGTGGGACCAAATCGACGAACTCACGGTGCCGGGCGATGAATGAATTCACGAACGGACAGAACGGGAGCACCTCTAAGCCTTGCCGACGGGCATCCTCGAGCGCTTCGCGTACGAGGACCAGGAGTGCCCAGCCGCGAGGCGAACGCTCTGCACGAACTGCAGCAGCAAACTTGCGCGGCGGTTCCGGGCACCTCGGTAAACCCTCGGGACAGGTACGGGATCCCCCTACCCGCTGCGGGTTCACGAAGTGGCGGCCGAGGGTACCCTTGAGTGTCGATGGCCACGCCTGTGCTGGTGTCAGAGCAGGCGGCCTTGCGCCGGGTCGCGACGCTGGTGGCGCAGGGCACGCCGCAGGAGGAGCTGTTCAACGCCGTCATCGAGAAGGTTGGGCAACTGCTCGAGGTCGAGTACGCCTACATGGGTCGCTACGAGCCCGACGGCACGGTCGCGTTCGTGGCTCGCGGACGGATGAGTGCGCGCAGCGGGCGACGCTGATCGTGGCATGCGCCGTCGCGCTCCTGGCCTTGGCCGCCGCGTATCAGAACCTGATCCATCACAACCACGAAGCGGAGGTCTGAAGATGACTGTTGCACCGCTCGAGAGAACACAACTCGGCACGACCGGCCTCGAGATCACGCGCGTCGGGTTTGGCGCGTGGGCGATCGGCGGTGGGGGGTGGGAGTTCGGCTGGGGTCCGCAGGACGATGATCAGTCGATCACAGCGATCCACCATGCGCTCGCAAACGGGGTCAACTGGATCGACACGGCTGCCGCGTACGGCTTCGGTCGCTCCGAGCGGACCGTCGGTCGGGCGCTCGAGGGGCTCGCGGAGCGCCCGTACGTGTTCACCAAGTGCTCGCTGCTCGAAGGACCCGAGCGCAAGATCGTCCACAGCCTCAAGCGCGAATCGATCCTGCGCGAGGCCGAAGCCAGCCTCACGCGGCTGGGGATCGACGCGATCGATCTGTACCAGATCCACTGGCCGAACCCGGCGGTCGACATCGAGGAGGGTTGGGCCGCGCTTGTCGAGCTCAAGGAGCAAGGGCTCGTACGCCATATCGGCGTCTCCAACTTCGACGTCGATCAACTGCAACAGATCGAGCAGATCGCGCCGGTCGAGACGCTCCAGCCGCAATATTCGCTGATCGAGCGCGACGCCGAGACGGTGACCCTGCCGTTCGCCGAGCGCGACGCGATTGGCGTGATCGTCTACTCGCCGATGGGCTCGGGGATCCTGAGCGGCGGCATGACGCGCGAGCGGATCGAGCAGATGCCCGAGGACGACTGGCGCAAGCACGACGCGCGGTTCAACGAGCCGCAGCTGTCGCGCAACCTCGAGATCGTCGACCGGCTCCGGCAGATCGCCCAGCGCTACGACACCACTCCGGGCGCCGTCGCGGTCGCTTGGACGCTGTGTAACCCCGCCGTCGACGGCGCGATCGTCGGCTTCCGCCGTCCCGATCAGGTTGACCCGATCCTGATCGCCGCCAACCTCGACCTCACCGACCAGGACATCGCCGAAATCGAAGGGAGCACACGATGAGCACAGAGAACTCAACACAGGAGCAGGTCCGCGTCGGGCTGCTCGGCATCGGCTTGATGGGATCCGCGATGGCGCGTCGGCTGCTGGAGCAGGGGATCGCGGTAATTGCATGGGACCGCAATCCGGAGCACGCCCGTGCACTCGAGGGCCGCGGTGCCACCACGGCGCAGGCGCCCGCAGAGATCCTGCGCGGCACCCGGGCGGTGATCACCATGCTTCCGACCGCCGAGGTCATCCTGGAACTCGTCGAGCCGTTGCTCGACGCATGGCCGCAGGACACGATCTGGCTGCAGATGAGCAGCGTCGGGGCGGCCGAGGCAGACCAGCTCACGCACGTGGCCGAGGCTCATGGAGTAACGCTCATCGATGCTCCCGTGTCGGGCAGCACACACCCTGCCGAGCAGGGCGAGCTGACGGTCCTCGCTTCCGGACCCGAGGCCGCACGGAACCCGATGAAGCCGATCTTCGAAGCGCTCGCGACGCGGGTCTTGTGGGTCGGTGAGGCCGGGATGGGGTCCCGGCTGAAGTTGGCTGCGAACCACTGGATGATCACCAGCGTCGCCGCGCTGGCGGAGTCGATGCACCTCTGCGAGGCGATGGGGCTCGATCAGCAGCAGCTCGTCGCACTGCTCGACGGCGGACCGCTCGGCTCCTCATACGCAATGCAGAAGCTCGATGAGATGCAACGCCATCAGTATCCGGCCGGCTTCCCAATCAGACTGGCGCTGAAGGATCTGGAACTCGTCCGTGAAGTCGAGCAGGGCTCCCGGGCCGCGATGCCGCTGCTCGACGTGGTGCACGAGCGATTCGCGGCCGCCAGCCGGGACTTCGCCGACGACGACCTCGCCGCAATCTACGAGGTCGACGCGCCAGCTGAGTTCGTGTGAGCGGGGGTCGCTGGTACGTCCGCAAACGTAGCCGAGCGGCCAGCGGCGGTGGTCGCTGGCTACTCGGCCAGTGGCGGTGCGAGCAGCGATGCGTTGATGTGTTCGGACAGCGCGACGGCCGCGGCCCGCTCCGCGGCGAGTTGCTGCTGGTCGCCCTCGGCGTCGAGGAGCGCGGCGTCGTAGGCAGTGGACGCTGCTTCCCAGAGTTCGCGCAGCCGGTCGGTCTCAAGCCGCGCCTGTCGGCGCATCGTCTCAGCGCTTGCGGCGATCACTTCGGCCGAGGTCTGGGCGTCGTAGATCTCCTCGGCGTCTGGCTCGCGAACGAACGTGAAGGTCCGCTGGGCGGTGAGGACCGGCTGGTGTCGGAAACGTTCGACACGTGTTGAGGCGTTGGCGAGCACGCTGGTGGAGACGCTGAATCGCGGGTACGGCTGGATCGTCGCGAGCCACTCCTGCCGGCGTTCGTCAGACAGCCGTCGCTGGTGCTCGTCGATCGTCAGGCCGACGTACTCGGCGACGTGCACCCACCCCCAATGGGTGGCCACCAGCAGGAGTCCGATCACGGCGAGGACGGCGTCCAACGCGCCGCCGCCCTCGAACAGAAGCTGCCACGCGCCGTAACAAAGTATCGCTGCTCCGCCGATCAAGGTGACGCCGGTTAGGACCGATCCCGCGGTGACGAGCCGGTTGTGTCGTTGGCTTGAGACAACAGGCTCCCAACGCCGCTCGGTGTCGGGCAGCGCGCCGGCGTCCTCGGCGAGCAGCCGCTCGTCTGCGGGAACACCGAGGAATGCCACCATGCTCTGGTTGCCGTCGACCATCGTCCGAGCCCTCGTCTCGGCGATCTACGATTGACCTCCACCACGCGTCGTCGGGGGTATCTGTGCCGACGGAGGACGCGGGGGGCGGGTCCCATTGCCACCGCTCTTGGCGGCGTCTGCGGCGAGGCTGCCGGTGAGCATGCCCTGTTGGACCTGGTCCATCAAGGAACCAACTGAGGCCGGCGAGTGGGGCAGCAGCAGCGTCGTCATGTTGCCGTGCTCACCGACTGACCGGATCGTGTCCATGTACTGCGTCAGAGCCACCAGCCCCATCGCTTCCTTCGGGTCGATTCCCTGTTCGTCCGCCAGGATCGCGAGCGAGTCCTTGAGTCCCCGGGCGATTGCCTCCCGCTCCGCCGCGACCCCTTCGCCGTGGAGGCGCATCGCCTCCGATTCGGCCTCGGCCTTCTTGATCCGCAGCGTCTTGTCGCCCTCACCCTGTGCCGTCGCCGCCTCCTGGTTGCGGCGGGCGGCGTTGATGTTGTTCATCGCGTCCTTGACCCGCTGATCGGGCTCGATGTTCGTGATCAGCGCCTTGATGATCTCGTAGCCGTAATCCGCCATCTGGGTCTGCAGGGTGTCTTGAATGTGCTTGGCGATCGTGTCCGCATCGGCGTACGCCTCATCGAGATCCATCGTCGGGATGTGCGAACGGACCACGTCGAAGGCATAGGACTTCATCTGCACCTCGGGATCGTCCAGCTTGTAGAACGCGTCCTTGACCTTGTTCTGGTCGGCGCTGACCATGTACTGGATCGCGAGCTTGACAACCACGAACACGTTGTCCTGGGTCTTGGTCTCGATATCCGCGTTCAACTGCTCGACCTGCAAGCTCATCCGGCCTGCAACTTTCTCGACGAACGGCGACTTACGCTGCAGGCCCGGTCCGGCAACTCGAACGAACTTCCCGAACCGCTCGACGATGGCGCGCTCCTGCTGCTCCACGGTGAAAAAGAAAAAAGGCATACGACGTCCTTTGAAGTTGAGGCGACGAGCTCAGCCACCCGTGTAGCCGCGGTGACGCGGACTCAATTCCGGGGCGGTCTGCACAACGGTGATCCTTCCCGAGCGGGTACCGCCACCTCTGGTGTCAGACCGCTCTATAGGGGACGGCTCTTCCGTCGCTCGGGTCGAAACTGTCCGTGAGGTCGCCGTTCGGGGGGTTGGCCGACGGTGCTCTGCGCGAAGTCGCTTCGCAGAAGCGGGAAATGGCCTGACCTCACTCTACTCCGTCCGCAACGGGGGTCAGGCGAGCCGCCGGATGATGACAGTCGGCCGCTCAGGAGCCTTCAACCTGATCGGTATCGCTCGACCTCGGCCGATCGGTGTCGCTGGACTTCAGCCCGGTGGCGAAGATGCGCCCGCGCGTGGCGGCGTCTCGTGCCCGCTTGGCTCGAGCGAGCTCGCCGGCGGCTGACAGCGGCCGTCCTGCGTCTCGTTCTCGCTCCGCGTGGTCCTCGGCGAGCCGAGCGGAGCGCTCCATCGTCTCGGCAACCCGGAGGTAGAGCGCAGCCAGCTCCGAGCGGCGCGGCGGCGACGGATGCCGACGCAGACCGGCTGGGTCGGTGTCGCCGGGGATCTCGCTCATTGGAGCATGATTACCCCGTTTCGCCCGGGATGCAGAAGGCGCCGGTCGAAGTGTTGGGTAACAACGTGGAAGGCGATACGGCCTTGGCGCTCACGAGCTAGAGCCGCTCAACTGCGCCGTCAGCGCTGGAAGCCGCGCGAACGACTCGCGGATCAGCTCTGCGAGCTCGCGGTCGCTGTCGTCCTGCACCCAGCGCTCGAATGCGATCCGGAACACCGCGATCCCAACCTCGGCGGTGAGCGTCGCGGTTGGTTCTTCGACGCCACGGCCACGCAGCGCCTCGGCCATCGCCGCCGCGAGCGACGCGAGCTTGATCAGCTCGCGCTCGCGGAGCTCGGCGTTGGCGGCAATGATCAGCTGACGCTGTCGGGCGAACGGCCGGCGCTCCTGGAGCTGCCTCCCGGCGGCATCCACGGCGGCCGCGACGGCATCCATCGCCGTCGCCGAATCCGGGGCACCGGCGACCGCCTCGACGAACAGCCCCTGGAGTGCGCCCGCTCCGGAGAACAGAACCTCGCGCTTGTCCTCGAAATGACGGAAGAACGTTCTCTCGGTCAGCCCGGCCCGCTCGGCGATCTCCGCGACCGTGGTGTTCTCGAATCCGCGCTCGCCGTATAGCGCGAGAGCCGCCTGCTCGAGCCGTCCGCGCGCGTCTGGTTGCCACCGACCCATCTACCGATCGTAGTTGATGGCAGTCGCTGACATCGGTGCTAACCTGATGGCAGCGGCTGACATCACCCGCAGCTGAGACCAAGGATTCGCAAAGACTGCCCGACTTCCTGGAGGTTTGATCGTGCGTGTATTCATCACCGGCGCGACCGGTTTCATCGGTTCCGCCACCGTTTCGGAGCTGATCGGCGTGGGCCATACCGTCACCGGCCTGGCGCGATCGGATGCCGGCGCGATGGCGCTCGCGGCCGCGGGCGCCGAAGTCCACCGTGGCTCACTCGAAGACCTCGACAGCCTGCGCAGCGGCGCCGCCGCATCCGACGGCGTGATCCACTGTGCCTTCAACCACGACTTCTCGGTGCCGCGCGAGATCGCGGGCGAGGCCGATCGGCGGGCGATCGAGGCGATCGGCGCCGGGCTCGAGGGGTCCGACCGTCCGCTCGTGATCACGTCTGGTACCGCCGTCGTCGGGCCGGGACGTGTCGCGACCGAGCGCGACCAGTACGACCCGAGCCCGGTGGGCGCGGCTCGCGGCGCGTCGGAGCAGCTCGCGCTGTCGCTGGTGTCGAGCGGAGTGCGCTCGTCGGTCGTGCGGTTCCCGCCGTCGGTCCATGGCGAGGGCGACCATGGCTTCGTTCCGGCGCTGATCGCGATCGCCCGCGGCAAGGGCGTCTCGGCCTACATCGAGGATGGCGCCAACCGCTGGGCGGCGGTGCACCGTCTCGATGCTGGACACCTGTTCCGGCTGACGCTCGAGCAGGCGCCGGGTGGCAGCGTCCTGCACGGCGTCGCCGACGAGGGCGTGCCGACGCGCGAGATCGCCACCGTGATCGGCCGTCATCTGGACCTGCCGGTCGTGTCGATCTCTCGCGAGGACGCCGAGGAGCACTTCGGCTGGCTCGGCGCCTTCTACGGCCTCGACGTGCCGGCATCGAGCGCGCTGACCCGGGAGTTGCTGGGGTGGGAGCCGACGCACGCCGGGCTGATCCCCGACCTCGAGGCCGGCCACTACTTCCTCGATCAGGCGTCCGAGGCCGCCTGATCACCCGTCAACATGCGCGTCTCGTCTGATCGAAAGACGGGATGCGCATGTAGACCGACAGCACGCGCCCGTCGGTCGTCGGCGGGGCGTGCGGCGATCCTCACGCGCGCCAGAGCTGCTCTGGCGCTGTCAGTGGACCTGGTAGCCGCAGGCGAGCAGCACCGCGAATAACCAGGCCGCGGGAAGCGGGTTCTCGAGCACATCGATCTCGCTGGTCGAGTGCTCGGAGCCGAGCAGTTCGCGCGCGATCACCGCGTCCGATCGATCTCGCAGCTCGAACGCGTTGGCGTCAACGGGGCCGTAGCGAAGCGGGCTGTGGGCGCGGATCCGAGCGACGTCGCTGTCCTCGAGGCTGCGTCCGATCAGCCGGCTGTTGACCGCGCCGCCGGGCAGCAGCGCAACCTGCGAGCCCGCGCCGGCTTGCAGGGTGACGGCGAAGGTCACCTGCGAGCGCATGTCCTTGGCCGCCAGCGGGGGCCGCGGCGCGAGCTCGGAAGGGCCGGACCCGGGAGGGTTGTAGCCGATCAGCACGCCCTCGATTGCCGCGTTCGCGATCTCGAGACCGGACAGTTTCGCCTGGGGCTTGATCTGTGCCAGCAGCCGGCCTGCTGGATCGCGGATCGCGCTCAGCGCCGGCTTCGTCTTCGTCCACGCGATCACTGCGCCGGATCGTTCGCGCAGCTCGACGCGTTCACCACGCGCCAGGAGCCAGCTCAACTGCTGCGGCGGCGCGGGCAGCTCCCTTCCTCGCACCGGCTCGCCGGCGTCCGGCGCACGGTCTCCGAACGGAAGCTTGAAAGGCATTCGCCCGGGCACGATAACGGCTCGGACACCAGGCTCGGGCCGGCACGAAGCCGGTTACGCGGCGCGGCGCGGGGCGCCGTCGGGCGGAGCTCGGACAGGATGTCGTTGGGCCTGACGGCACGTTTGCAACCGTCCTGGCCGAGCTGACGCTGAGCGGCAAGAGCCTGCGTCATGCGCGGGCGCTGGCTGCTCGGGTACTCCACGACCCGCCGCGCGTCATCCCCGCCGAACCGGCCGCGGCGCCTGCCTGATCAGTGCCGTGACCTGGCGCCTGATTGCGTCGAGCCGCTCGATGCCGGATCGCCGCGCGCCGAGCTCCGCGAGCTCGCGCCGGTGGAGCCTGATGCCGGTCTGAAAGCCCGCCAGCTCCCGCGCTTCGGTGGCGTCGACCCGCTCGAGCTCGGCTGCCGTCACGTCACACTCGCGTCTGCGCAGTGCGATGTAGCTGTGCGTGATTTGCGGTGAGCCGTCGGCGGCGCGCGGCGGCCGCGTCACGCTCTCGACCTCGAATGCCCGGCCCCAGTGCTCCCGCAGCCACCACTCGGAGTGGAACACCCAGGCCTCGGGTCCGTCCCAGTAGCGGAGCACGGTCATCCCGACCTGATCCTCGCGATAGGACTCGTGGACCAGCGCCTCCCACATGCCGTCGCCGAGGAAGCTCGCGATCAGCAGCCCCCCTGGAGCCAGCAGCCGGTGCATCTCGACCAGCCAATCGGCCCAGCTGTCGGTTATGTGGGTGAACACCGACATCGCCCAGATCAGGTCGAGCTCGCCGGACGGGAGCGACAGCGGCGGCGCAGGGCCGTTGCGGAAGAAGCGGAACGGGGGTGAGAGGTTCGCGGCGTCCCAGGCGATGCTCCGGCGGTCGATGTCGCAGCCATGGAAGCGCGCGTTCTCGGCCTCACGCGCGAAGTGGCGCAACACCCGCGCCGAGCCACAGCCGAAGTCGAGCACCCGTTTGCCGGCCCAATCCCACCCCTCGGGCAGCTGCCCCTCGATCACGTCTCGCAGCCGCGCCCCTTCTTCGAGGTAGAACTGAAACGGGTCGGCATCGTCGACCGTCCCGACCCTGGCGGCCAGGTAGCTCGGGGGCAGCGGCAGCGGGCGATCGGGCATCGAGCCAGCGTACCGGCGCGAAAGGGAGGGGGCTCGAGGGCGTTTCGGCGCTGTCGCGCTGATGGGCGGCGGAGGTTCGCGGCAGCTGATCGACGCCTTTGACACCAATCTCTCGAGAGAGTAGTCTCGAGAGATGGCTAGTGAGAAATCGGGCCCCGACGCAATCACGCGGGAACTGACCGACCCACGGGTAATGCGGGCTTTGACTCATCCGGTCCGGTTGGCGCTGCTCGAGGCGCTGGGGATCGAGGGTCCGCTGACGGCGACGGGGGCGGCTGAGGTCATCGGTGAGTCGCCGACGACATGCTCGTTTCACTTTCGCCAGCTGGCGAAGTACGGGTTCGTGGAGCTGGCGGGCTCGGGGCCGGGGCGGACGCGGACGTGGCGGCTGTCGACGGTCGGGATGCGGTTCAGCGACCTGCACGAGGATTCGGAGACCTCGGTCGCGGCGCGGGCGCTCGATCGGATGCTGCGGGAGCGCTACCTGGCGGGCCTGCAGGCTTTCTACGAGCAGCGTTCGAGCTACCCGCGGCGCTGGCAGGAGGTGACCGGCGGCAGCGAGTTCATGCTGCATGTCTCGCCCGACGAGCTGGCAGCGCTCGACCGCGAGATCACGGCGATTCTCCATCGCTACCGGGAGCGGATTGCCGATGCTGGGCTGCGCCCGGCGGATTCGCTTCCGATCGAGGTGCTGTTGTTCGCCTACCCAGCCCGCGTGCCGCGGGCCTAGGCGATGCGTCTGCGGCGGCTGCTCGCCGTTCGCGATGCTCGCGTCTACCTCGCGGGGCAGGCCTGCTCCTCGTTCGGGGACTCCGCGCTGTGGCTGGCGATGGCGGTGTGGGTCAGGGAGCTGACCCACAGCAGCGCTGCCGCCGGCCTGACCTTCTTTTTCTTCTTCGCGCCGACCCTGTTGGCGCCGGTCTGGGGGGGTGCTGGTCGACCGCTTCGCCCGCCGCTCGCTGCTGGCTGTGACCACCGCCGTGGCGGGTGCTGCGGTGTTGCTTCTGCTGCTGGTCCAGGGCGCGCATCAGGTGTGGCTGATCTACGCGGTGATGGTCCTCTACGGCGTCGCGTTCTCGATCCTGAGCGCGGGTCAGTCGGCGCTGCTGACGGCGATCCTCCCCGCTGGGCTGCTGGCCGACGCGAACGGCGCACTTCGTACGATCCAGGGCGTCCAGGGTCTGGTCGCGCCGCTCGCCGGCGCCGGCCTGTTCACGCTGCTCGGCGCCGATGCGGTGATCCTGCTCGATGCGGCCACGTTCGCGGTCGCGCTGATCGCGCTGCTCGCGCTGCGGGTGCGCGAGCAACCGCGAGCGGGGCGCGAGCACCGGTGGCGCGACGAGCTTCTGGCTGGCGCCCGCCACATCCGGCGCACCGCCGCGCTTCGCCAGGTGGTTGCAGCGTCGATCTGCGCCGTGCTCGGGTTCGGGTTCAGCGAGACCGTCGTGTTCGCCGTCGTCGGCCGGGGGCTGCACCGTCCTGCGCCGTTCGTCGGCGTGCTCGTCGCGATCCAGGGCCTCGGATCGATTCTCGCCGGGTTGACGGGCCCGGCCCTGGTGCGGCGCGCCGGCGAGCGGTCGCTGATCGCGATCGGGCTGGCGCTCGCCGCGGCCGGCGCGGTGCTCGAGTCGCCGCCGGTCCTCATCTTCGTCGTTGCCGGCGTGCTGTTGACGGGGCTCAGCATCTCGTGGGTGATCGTCGCGCTGATGACGCTGCTGCAGCGGAGCACCCCGGCGCACCTGCAGGGGCGCGTGTACGCGGCCGCGGACGCACTGATCACAACGCCGCAGACGATCTCGATCGCCGTCGGCGCAGCGCTGATCGCAGTGACCGGCTACCGGGCGCTGCTCGGCGCGATGGCGCTCGCCGACCTGCTCGCCGCCGGCTATCTCGTGCTGCGCCCGCTACACGCGGCCGGTGTCTCGCCGGTAGGCCCAGCCCGCGAGGGCGGCGAGCACGACCGTCCAGCCGAGCACGACGATCCACCCCTCGACCCCCCACGGGTGCCCGTCGGTGGCGACCTTGCCGGCCTGCACGAGCCAGTAGGACGGTAGGAGCTGGCCGATGTCGTACAGGAAGCCGTGCGTGACCGGGAACCAGGTGCCGCTCACGAGCGCCAACAGAGACACGGTGCCGCCGGTCACCGGGCCAATCGAGTCGACGGTCATCAGATGGCCGAGCAAGATGCCGAGGGCCGCGAACGGGAGCAGCCCGATGATGATCAGCACCGTCATCTCGACCCACTTGTTCGCCGTCAGGCTGACCCCGAGCGAGACGCCGGCGATGTACAGGAGCAGCAGGCTGGTCAGCGCCATCGCGTACGAGGTCATGATCTTGGCACGGAAGTAGGCGCGGACCGACAGCGGCGTGATTCGCAGCTGCCGCGTCCAGCCGGCCTGGCGTTCCCCGGCGATCCGGGCGCCGCTCGAGATCATCGACATCATCGTTCCGAACGACGCCAGCCCCGCCATGTAGTAGAGCGGCGCCGGGATCCCGGTACCGGCGAAATTTTGGGTGTTTCGCTGCGGCGCGGCGATCACGAAGTACAGCACAAGTGGAAAGCCGAAGGAGAAGATGAAGAAGCGCCGGTTGCGGAACGTGCGCAGCAGCTCGAAGCGTGTGTAGACCAGTCCGTTCATCGCGTCACCTCCGCAGGCGAAGCCGAGCGGTCGGCGTCGGTGTCGGCGGTCAGCTCGAGGAACGCCTCCTCGAGTCCGGCCCCCGTGATCTCGATATCGCGCGCCCCGGGGTAGCGCTCGAGCAGCGCGCGAATCGCGCGGTCAGAGTCCGAGCAGCGCAGGATCACCGACTCCCCGTGGCGGTCGGCCGACGTGACGCCCGGCAGCTCGCGCAGCTCGGGCAGCTCGGCCTCGGTCAGGGTCGCGCGGATCGTCCGCATCCCAACTCGTGCCTTGATCTCGGTCGTAGGCCCGTCGGCGACCACCAGGCCGTGTGCCATCAGCACGACCCGGTCGGCGTTGGCGTCGGCCTCTTCGAGGTAGTGGGTGGCGAACAGCACGGTCTTGCCGGTCGCCGCATAGCCACGCATCATCGACCAGAACGCCCGGCGGCCCTCGACATCGAGCGCGACGGTCGGCTCGTCGAGCACGAGCAGGTCGGGGTTGCTGACCATCGCGACCGCGAAGCGCACGCGCTGCGTTTGCCCGCCCGAGAGCTTCTGTGTTCGCTGCGAGGCGACGTCGGACAGGCCGGCGAGCGACAGCACGTCGTCGACCTCGAGCGGGTTCGGATACAGCGAGGCCATCACCGCGACCAGCTCGCGCACCGACAGATCGCGGATCAGCTCGCCGGTCTGGAGCATTCCTCCGACGAGGCCCGCGTCGACGGCCTCGCGCGGTGAACGCCCGAACACCGAAACGGTTCCGCTGTCGGGCGCGGCGAGCCCGAGCAACATGTCGATCGTCGTTGACTTGCCCGCGCCGTTGGGGCCCAGCAGCGCGACGGTCTCGCCGCCAGAGATCGACACGTCGATCCCGCGGACTGCACGGACCGGCCCAGTCGGACCACGATAAGTCTTGGCCAGCGCCGCAAGCTGGATCCCTGCGCTCATCTCCGCGAAGCTATCAACGTGGCGTGCTGGTCAGGTACGTGGCGCTCATGTCCTGCTCGCCGTGCTCCTTCGCTCCCTGCGCGAGGCGCTCGCGGATCGTCACCAGGAGCGGCAGGTCGAGATCGTGACGCTCGGCGGACTCGAGCGCGAGGCCCGCATCCTTGGCCGCCAGCGCCAGCTTGAAGGCGGGCTCGAAGTTGCGCTCGATGATCGCCTTGCCCTTGATCTGTAGGTAGGGCAGGTCTAGCGCGCCACCCTTGAGCGCCTCGAGCACGAGTCCGGGTTCGAGGCCGAGGCCCTCGGCGAGAGCGAGCGTCTCGGCCGCGCCCTCGACGACCGACAGGATCCACGTGTTGACGGCGATCTTGAGCCTCGTTCCCGCTCCCGCCGGCCCGATCCACATCGTGCGACTGCCGATCGCATCGAAGATCGGGGCCAGCCGCTGATTGAGCCGATCCGGCCCGGAGGCGAGGATCACGAGCGCGCTCTGCTCGGCGGGTTGCTTGGTGCCGAGCACGGGAGCGTCGACAAACGCGATGCCGTGCTCCTCGGCGAGCGCCTGGCAGCGCTCGGTCCCGGCCTCGCCGATCGTGCTCATCTGCAGCCAGACGGTGCTGTTGCCCGCGTGCGACAGCGCGCCCTCGGCTCCGGTCATGCACGCCGTCACCGCGCCGGCGTCGGCGACGATCGTCAGGATCACATCGGCGTCGGCGCCCGCCTCGGCCGCCGAGGCGACGACCTCGACGCCGTCCTGCGCGAGCGGCTGCAGCTTCTCGGGCGAGCGGTTCCAGGCGCGCACCGCGAACCCTGCGCGCTGGAGATTGCGCGCGATCGGCAGGCCCATCGTCCCGCCCGCGCCGAGCACGGAGATTGTTGTCGGTGACGCCATCGGTAGCTGATACCCGCCAACAGGGGGGGCTAAGACTAAGAGATCGAGTCCTCGGCCTTCTTGTAGGCGATCTGCAGCAGCTCGGAGCCGAAGAATGTGGTCAGCGCCGTAGCGATCCAGCGCGTGAACCGCGGAAGTACGAGCAGCCCGGCGGTGAACGCTGCGCTGATCCACATCCCCAGGCAGTACGGACACACGAGCAACTCGCCAATCGCCCGGCGAAGGCCGTTTCCGCGAGCGCGCTCGCGTACCTCACCGGGCCCACCGTCGCCCTCGAGTTGCGTGAACGGTGCACGGACCGCGCTGGTCACGCGATCCTTGGCGATCAGCCGCGAGGCCTTGTGGCTGGCGACGGTGATCAGGAACAGATCACGCGCACCGATCCGTTCGGGCAGCTCACGGTCCGAGGAGCGGAACCAGATGCCGAAGGCGGCGGACAGTCCAGAGAAGACGGCCATCAGGGCGGCGTAGCTGCGCAGGGGCGGTTGCGCCTCCGGCGCGTACTCCGATCGCGGAGTGCGATGCAATGTTTGGTTGGTCACGCTGAACCTGCTTACCCGAGCCGCCGGTCTCGAACCATGATCGTGCGAAGACAGGCTGGCTAGCATGGCGGCCTGAGGGCCGCCGCCGCCTACCGTCGGCTGCTACGCGGCCAGCTGCTCGGCAGCCCCGGGTGAGCCGGCGGGCTCCGGCTCCTCCCGCAACCGGTGAGCTGTGCGGCGCGCGGTCGCGTCGGCCCAGGTGGTCGTTGTCAGCAGCCCGAGCGCGACCACCATCACCCCGAGCGCCGCGACGATCCACCAGCCGATGTGGGTGGCGCTGGTGAAACCCGCGCCAAGTGGCCCGGCGAGCTTGCTCCCCGCGAGGTCGCCGATCACCGCCACCCCCAGCGTCATCCCGACCTGCCGGCTGGTCGATGCAACCGCGGCGGCGACGCCGGCCTGCGAGGGGGGCATGCCGGATACGGCGGTGTTCGTGATCGGCGGGTTCACGGCGCCGGATCCGAATCCGAAGATCATGTATGACACGAGCAGCAGCACCGTCGGGGTGGTCGGGGTAAGCCCGGTCAGCACGAGCGCCGCGGCGATCACGGCGACGCCGCCCGCGACCAACGACGGCCGCGATCCGCGCTGGCCGACGAGCCGTCCCGACAGTGGCGCGATCAACATCGTCATCACCGCCATCGGCAGCAGATACAGGCCTGCGTGAAACGGCGACAGCCCACGGACGTTCTGGAGATACAGCGTGTTCAGGAACAGGAACCCTCCGATTGCGGCGAACAGGCAGACCGCGATCGCGCTCGCGCCCGAGAACGGCGCGCTGGCGAAGAACCTGACCTCGATCAGCGGCTCCCGGCGGCGTAGCTCGTAGCGGATCAGCGCCGCGAACGTTGCGATTGAGAGGGCGAACAGGCCGACGATCTCAGGCGATCCCCAGCCGCTCCCCGGTCCCTCGATGATCGCGTACGTGAGCGATGCCAGCGCGACCACGACCAGGACCTGCCCGACCGGGTCGATCCGGCGCGGGTGCGTGGCACGCGACTCGGGGACGTACATCGCCGTCAGCGCGATCGCGATCAGTCCGACGGGGACGTTGACGAGGAACACGGCTCGCCAGCTGATCGCGTCGACCAGCGCTCCGCCGACGATCGGTCCGAGCGCGAGGCTGATCCCGAACACCGCGCCCCACACGCCGATCGCCTGTGCACGCTCGCGCGGGTCCTCGAACACGTTGCGGATGATCGACATCGCGACCGGGTTGAGCATCGCGCCACCGATCGCCTGGAGCACCCGGAACGCGATCAGGAGCCCAAGGCTCGGAGCGAGCGCGCACAACAGCGAGCCGAGCGAGAACACGAGCAGGCCGGTCTGGAAGGTGCGACGGCGCCCAACCCGATCGGCGGTCGATCCCGACAGCATCAGCAGGCTGGCGAGCACCAGCGTGTAAGCGTCAATCGTCCACTGCAGACCCGACAGCGAGGCGTGGAACGAGCGGTGGATCGAGGGCAGCGCGACGTTTACGATCGTCGTGTCGAGCCCGACGATCAGCAGGCTCATGCTGCAAATCGCCAGTACCAGCAGGCGGCGGCGCCGGTCGAGCTGTCCGTGCTGCCCGTGCTCACTGGCGCGGTCCATCTGATCGATCCTAGCCGCGGCCGTAGTAGGCTAGTCCCGAAACCGGCCCGGTTTCTCTCTTGTCCAACCCACACACCGCCCAGGCAGAGGGGCAGTCGTCGATCCCGCACGAAGCTGACGGGCGATCGACCCTCGCGCAGGCGGCGACGCTCGAGTTGCGCAACGTGGCCAAGCAGTATCCGGGCCAGCGCGAGCCGGCGATCGTAGACCTCAGTTTCAATGTCGGAGCCGGCGAGGTGTGCGTGCTGGTCGGGCCCTCGGGCTCGGGCAAGACGACGGCGATGCGGCTGATCAACCGGATGATCCCGCTGAGCAGCGGTGACATCCTGCTCGGCGGCGAGAGTGTGCTCGCGCGTGAACCGAACGAGCTGCGCCGCCAGATGGGATATGTGATCCAGCAGATCGGGCTGTTCCCACACCACACGGTGAGCGAGAACATCGCCACCGTGCCGCGGCTGCTCGGCTGGAGCAAGCAGCGCGTCGCAAGTCGCGTCGACGAGCTGCTGACGCTGATCGGGATGGACCCTGACGAGATTGGGCCGCGTTACCCAGGGCAGCTCTCGGGCGGTCAGCGACAGCGAGTCGGCGTCGCCCGGGCGCTGGCCGCCGATCCCCCACTGATGCTGATGGACGAGCCGTTCGGCGCGATCGATCCGATCACCCGCGCGCGGTTGCAGGATGAGTTCCTGCGCCTCCAGGAGCGCGTGCGCAAGACGGTCGTGTTCGTCACCCACGACATCGACGAGGCGATCAAGATGGGCGACAAGATCGCGATCCTTCGCCAGGGCGGCCACCTCGCGCAATACGACACGCCGGCGGAGATCCTCGCGAACCCGGCCGACGAGTTCGTCGCCGAGTTCGTCGGTGCCGACCGGGCGCTGAAGCGGCTCGGGCTTTCAACGCTGCGCGAGATCGAGCTGGTGGCGGCCGATCGGAGCGGAGCTGACGGCGAACGGGTCCCGATCGACACAACCGTCCGCGACGCGCTCTCGAAGCTGCTCGACGGGGGTGGGGCGCCGCTGACCGTTACCGACGAACACGGCAACGTGGTCGGCGCGATCACGCTCGAACTGCTCGGAGGGCTGCTCGGAAACGGTGCGCTCGCGCCAGACCACGTGGGCGAGCGATGATCGTCTTCGCCTCCGGGCCGGTGATCCCGAACTTCGGCGGCGGCAACGGCTCGTCGTCGTTCGCCTGCGAGCGTGCCAACCGCCTGTTCTGCTCGGACTGGGTCTCCCACAACTGGAGCACGGTCCTGTGGCCGGCGCTGCGTCAGCACGTGGTGCTGACGCTGATCGCGGTCTCGATCGGCTTCGTGATCTCGACCGTGCTCGCGCTGATCGCCTACCGCCGGCGGTGGTTCGAGCGCCCGGTGCTGATCGTCACCTCGATCATGTACACGATCCCCTCGCTTGCGCTGTTCGAGCTGCTCGAGCCGGTACCCGGCCTCGGGTTGAGCCGCACAACGGTCGAGATCGCACTCGTCTCCTACACGCTGCTGATCATGTTCCGCAACACGCTGACCGGCCTGCGCGAGGTTCCCGCCGAGGTCCGCGACGCTGCCGCCGGCATGGGCATGGGGCCGACCCGGTCGCTGCTGCGGGTCGAGGTGCCGCTCGCTCTGCCGGCGATCATCGCGGGTCTGCGGATCGCGACCGTGACCGTGATCTCGCTCGCCACGGTCGCCGCGCTGATCGACAACGAGGGTCTCGGGGCGCCGATCCTGAACGCGATCTCGAACGAGGTGTTCAAGACCGAGCTGATCGTCGCCGGCGCGATGGCCGTCGGCCTCGCGCTGGCCGCCGACGGACTGCTGGTGCTGGTCCAGCGGGCGCTGACACCGTGGACGAGGGCGCTGGCATGAGCGAGTTCTTGCACGCGTTCCAGTTCATCTCGCGCAACGGCCAGGTCCCGGGCGAGCCGGGCCTTCCGTCGCTGCTGCACCTGACGCTCGAGACGCTCAAGATCGCCGGCATCGGGATCGGACTGGCGCTCGTGATCGCGATCCCGATCGGCGTCTGGTTGGGCCACATCCACAAGGGGTCGTTCGTCGCGATCAATCTCGGCAACGTCTGGCGCGCGCTCCCCAGTCTCGCGGTGCTCGCGATCGGCGTGGCGTTCCTCGGCATCGGCCTGCGCAACGTCGAGCTGGCGCTCGTCGTGCTGGCCGTGCCGCCGATCATCACCAACGCGTACGTCGCGATCGACAGCGTCGACCGTGACATCGTCGACGCCGCCCGCGGCATGGGTCTGACCGGCTGGGAGATCCTGCTCAGGGTCGAGTTCCCGCTCGGGGTCCCCCTGATCTTCGCCGGGATCCGGACGGCCGCGCTGTTCGTCGTCTCGACGACGACGATCGCGGCGCTTACCGGCTACAGCGGCAGCCTTGGGGACATCATCAACAATGAGACCAGCTACCACCTGTCGGGCGTGCTGGGAGCGGCGATCTGCATCGCTGTGCTGGCGCTGCTGGTCGAGTTCGTGCTGGCGATGATTCAGCGCGCGCTGACCCCGACAGGACTGAAACTGGCTGGGGTAGAGGACGTGGGAGCGGCGATCGCCCCGGTCGTGACCGAAACCGCATGAACCGACTTACCACGATGAACGATCCAGGAGGAATGATGAAAACCTTCAAAGCAGGTCTGCTGGCGATTGCGCTGGCGGCCACGCTGGCCGCGTGCGGCAGCTCGTCCTCGAGCTCGTCGGCGAGCAGCACCGCAACCACGACCCAGGCCTCGAGCGGGGTGCCGTCGGGCCGCCCCGGCGTCGGCAAGCCGCCGGTCACGATCGGAGACAAGAACTTCACCGAGGAGTACATCCTCGGCGACCTCTACCAGCAGGCGCTCCAGGCCAAGGGTTACGAGGTCTCGCTGAAGCCGAACATCGGCTCCTCGGAGATCATCTGGAAGGCTGCCCAGTCAAACCAGATCCAGATGTATCCGGAGTACACCGGGACCTACCTGACCGCCATCTGCGGCGACAACAAGCCGCCGACCAGCGCCAGCCAGACCTACACGCTGGCACAGGCGTGCGCCCAGAAGCACGGCTTCACGCTGCTCGCCCAGACGCCGTTTTACGACTCCGACGCGTTGGCCGCGACGAAGGCGTTCGCCGCCAAGCACGGGCTGACGACGATCGCCGACCTGAAGAAGCTCGGCCGTTCGGCGAAGCTCGGTGGCGCGCCCGAGTTCGCGACCCGCTACGCCGGGTTGGTCGGGCTCAAGAAGGCATACGGCATCAATCCGACGTTCGTACCGCTCGCGATCGGGATCACCTACAAGGCGATCGACACCGGACAGGTGGACGTGTTCGACGCGTTCACGACCGATGCTCAGCTGACCAGCGGCAAGTACGTGCTGCTGACCGACCCGAAGCGGGTGTTCGGCTTCCAGAACGTCGCCCCGATCGTCAAGCACAGCGTGCTGACGGCTGAGGGGCCTGCGTTTGCAACAACGATCAACAAGGTGAGCTCGCTGCTGACGCTGCCGGCGATCCGCAAGATGAACGCTGCGGTGGCGCTTGACCAGCAGTCACCGGCGTCGGTCGCGCACCAGTTCCTGGCAGCCAACGGCCTCGCCTAGAAGTCCTGATTGGGAGGGCCGGCGGTGGCGTACAGACGCCCCGCCGGCCCGTCCCGCAGCCAAGATCGGTGTCCGACGGTCATCGACGGCCGCCGCGGGCTTAAGCTGTGCTGAAGATGCCGGGGCAAAGCCAGTTTCGCCACTCCTCAACCCGTGTGATGTCAGTGCTGATGGTGCTGATCGGGATCGCCCTGATCGTGCGCACCGTGATTGCCGGCGGCGGCGCGCTGACGCTCGGGATCATCCTCGGCGTCCTGTTCATCCTCGCCGGCGCCGCTCGTCTTTATCTCCAGCTCCGCGCTCCATGATCGACCTACGGGTTGCCAATGACTAATCGGCCGATCGGCTCTCGCGCGCTGTTCGCGATCGTCTACACGGCCTCGATCAGCTCGGTGTACTTCGCGCTCGGGGTCGTCGCCCACCGGGCGCAGGGACTGACCCCATTTGTGTTCCTGGCCGCCGGGCTGTTCTTCCAGCTGACCGCGATGACATACGCCGAGGCGGCGTCGATGCATCCGGAGCGGGGCGGGTCGGCGATGTTTGCGCGTTACGCCTTCAACGAGCTCGTCAGCTTCGTCGCGGGCTGGGCGATCGTCCTCGATTACACGATCCTGGTCGCGGTCACGGCGCTGACGGTGCCGAGCTACCTGGGGGCATTCTGGGCGCCGATCGGCAGGGGCACGCTCCAGATCGTCGTCGCCCTGGGCGTGATCGCGTTTGTCGCGATCGACAACTTCACGGGCGTCAACGCCCGGCGCCTGCGCCGGCGGATTCTCGTCACCGCGATCGACCTCGGCCTCCAGGCTGCCGTGATCGCGCTCGGGCTGGTGCTCGCGTTTCACCCTCACCACCTGACCGAGAGCATCAACCTGTGGACCGTGCCGACCGCGAAGGACCTCGCGTTCGCGCTGCCGATCGCGGTGATCGCGTTCACCGGTCTCGAGGCGGCGGCCGGCCTGGCCGGCGAGGTCAGCGCGACCCGGGGAGAGGTCAAGCGGCTGATCTTCCCTGGCTCGCTGATCATCGTCGTGATCTACGTCGCGATCGCGGTGATCGGAGTCGCGGCGGTGCCGGTCCATCACGGCCTGACCGATCTCGGCGAGACCCATCTGCGAGCGCCACTACTGGGGGTGGTCGAGTCCTATCACCCGACCTGGATCGCAGACATCCTCAAGTACGTGGTCGCGATCGTGGCCTCGGCCGGGCTGATCGCCGCCGCCGGATCGGGGATGCTCGGCGTCTCGAGGGTCGGGTACTCGCTCGCGACCAACCGCCAGATCCCGAGCGGTGTCGGGCGCTTGCACCCACGCTTCGGGACGCCGTTCGTCGTGATCGCGATCGCGGCGGTGGTCGCGGGCGCGCTCGTGCTCCCGGCCGACCTCGAGCTGCTCGTCGGGATCTACGCATTCGGTGCCCTGCTCGCGTTCACGATCGCCCACCTGTCGGTGATCGCGCTGCGCTACCGCCAGCCCGACCGCGAGCGGCCCTACCGGATCCCGCTGTCGGTGCCGATCCGCGGCGCCAGCGTGCCGATCACGGCGATCCTCGGAGCGTTGCTCTCGATCGCCGGTTTGGTCGCGGTGCTGATCTATCACGCCGGCGCCCGCTACGTGGGAATCGGCTGGCTGCTCGCCGGACTGGTGCTGTACGTGACCTACCGCAAGATCGAACAGAAGCCGCTGCTGCGGCGGGTCACGATTCCCGAACGCGCGCTGAAGCACGAGGCGCTCGAGCCAGAGTTCGGCTCGATCCTGGTGCCCGTGTTCGGCAACGCACTCGACGACGACATCATCCAGACGGCCGGGCGGCTGGCTGGGGAGACCCGCGATGACGGCGACGAGGAGGGGGCGATGATCGAGGCGATCTGGGTGTTCGAGATGCCGCTGTCGCTGCCGCTCGACGCGCCGCTGCCCGACAGCCAGATCAAGCGCGCGCGTGAGGCGCTCGCTCGCGCCAAGCAGGTCGGGGAGGAGTACGAGGGTGTCGAGGTCGCGACCGCGATCGTCCGCGGCCGGCGGACCGGGCAGGCGATCGTCAACGAGGCCCGCCGCCGCGGTGTCGAGGCGATCGTGCTCGCCGCCGAGGAGCCGTCGCGGGTACGCGGCGGCGCGCTGCTCGGCGGCGTCAGCGGCCCGCTCGACAACTACGTCGGCGAGATCACCAAGTACGTGATCAACAAGGCGCCGTGCCGCGTGATCCTGACCGCGCCTCCGGCGGGCTGGCGCAAGCGCTTCGCCGGAAACGGGGGCGAGGCGTCGGGCGCCGACGGCGGGAAGGCGGCGGGCGGCGACGGCGGGAAGGCGGCGAGCAGCGTCGACGGCGACGGGGCGCAGCTGCCCACGGCCTCCTCCAGCACCGACGCGGACGGAGGCTGATGGCCGAACGCAAACTGCCCGGCCTGCAGCGCGTGCTCGGCGTCAACGCGCTGTTCTCGACCGCCTACGGCAACGTCGGCTCGTCGATCTACTACGCGCTCGGCCTGGTCGCGTCGTACGCGCTCGGGTTGACGCCGATCGTGTTCGTGGTCACCGGCGTGATCTTCTACCTGACCGCCGCGACCTACGCCGAGGCGACCGCGATGTACCCCGAGGCCGGGGGCTCGTCGAGCTTCGCCCGCCACGCCTTCAACGAGTTCTGGTCGTTCTTCGCCGCCTGGGGCCAGATGCTCAACTACGTGATCACGATCGCGATCTCGGCGTTCTTCGTCCCGCACTATCTCGGCGGGCTGTTCTGGCCGTTTCTGAAGTCCTCGCCGGGCGACGTGATCTTCGGAATCGGGGTCGTGGCGCTGCTGAGCGCGATCAACGTCGTCGGGATCACCGAGGCGGCGGCTCTCAACGTGCTGCTCGCGATCACCGACTTCTCGACCCAGCTGTTGCTCGTGATCGTCGGCGGCGTGCTCGTGTTCTCGCCGCACACGCTGATCGACAACTTGCATCTATGGACCGCGCCCACGGTCAAGAACTTCCTGATCGCGATCCCGATCGGGATGATCGCCTACACGGGCATCGAGACGATCTCGAACATGGCAGAGGAGGCCAAGGACGAATCGAGAACCGTTCCGGCCGCGATCAAACGCGTCGTCATCGCCGTGTTCGTGATCTACGCGGCGCTCCCCGCCGTCGCGCTGTCGGCTCTGCCCGTCCGATGCGTGGCCGGCCACTGCCAGACGCTGCTCGGCGTCTCCGAGGCCCAGGGCGGCTACGCCGGCGACCCCGTGCTCGGGATCGTCAAACATCTGCACCTCGGCCCGCTCCAGCACGCCGGCGAGGTGTACGTCGGCCTGCTGGCCGCGACGATCCTGTTCATCGCGACCAACGCGGGGATCATCGGGGTCTCGCGTCTGGTCTACTCGATGGGCCTGCACCGGCAGGTACCCGACAAGCTGCGCGAGCTGCACCCGAGGTTCCGGACGCCGTGGATCGGGATCCTCGGGTTCGGGGCGATCGCATGCCTGACGATGATCCCCGGCCAGGCCGACTTCCTCGGCAACATGTACGCGTTCGGAGCGATGCTGTCGTTCACGATTGCCCATCTGTCGGTGATCCGGCTGCGGTTCCGAGAACCCGAGCACACCCGGCCGTACCGCGGGCCCGGGACGCTGCGGATCGCCGGTCGCGAACTGCCGCTGTTCGCGGTGCTCGGCGGGCTCGGCACGTTCCTCGCGTTCGTGACCGTGACCGCCCTGCACGTCGTCGTCGCCGCCGCCGGGGTCGGCTGGCTCGTGATCGGCGTGCTCGTATACATCACCTACCGGCACCGGCAGGGCCTCGACCTGACGACGACCACCAAGGTCGCGATCACGCGCCCGGCGGTCGAGACCGAGGCCGAGTACCACTCGGTGCTGGTCGCGTTCGATGAGCGTGGGTTCAGCCCCGAGGTGATGGCCACCGCCGCCCGCCTGGCTGAGCGACGACGCCGCGGGATCCACGTGCTGGTGACGATCCTGGTCCCGCCGACGAGCCCGATCAACGCCGCGCTGCCCGATCAGGAGGCGAACGCGGAGACCGTGATCGAGGAGGCCAAGGTCCGGGCGGGCCGCCGCGTCTCGGGGCACTGGGAGAAGGTCAGACCGGGCCAGACCGCACGGCGGATCCTCGACGAGGCAAAGCTGATGCAGGCAGACGTGATCGTGATGCCGATGGCCCGCGGCGGCGCCGGGTTCGGCCGCACGCTCGAGACGGTGCTGCGCGAACGACCATGCCGGGTGATAATCGAATCGCCGCCGGCGAAGCCGAGGGCTCGCCAGCCGGTGGCGGTCTGAGCGATGCCCCGCCCGTCGGCCCCCGGACGCGATCATCTCGCGGAGCTGGGGGAGACCACGCTCGAGGTGATCGTCGCGGTCGCGCTGGCGACCGGGATCGTCGCCGCGCTGCAGTCGACCGCGCCGGCCGTTGGACTGGGCTCGATCTACCTGCTGGCGGTGCTCGAGGTTGCGATCCGACGCGGCCAGCTGCCCGCGCTGATCGCGGCGGTGCTCAGCTTCCTGGCCCTGAACTATTTCTTCATCACGCCGCGCCACAAGCTCAGCATCGCCCACTCCCAGGACGTGGTCGAGCTCGTCGTGTTCCTGATCGTCGCGGTCGTCGTCGGACGGCTGGCCGCGGCCGGCCGCGATCGAGCGCGGGAGGCGGACAGCAGGGCGCGAGTCGCGACCGCGCGCGAGCGCGAGGCGACGCTGCTGGCCGATGTCGCCTCCGCGATCCTCGCGGGGCGCGACGTGCGGGCCCAACTCGAGAGCATCAGCAACGGGATCGCGCATGCGCTCGGAGCATCCGACGCACGAGTCGTGCTCGAGGCCGTTCCCTCGCCACAGGACGAGGAGCTGACATTCGCGCTGCGCGCGCGGGCTCGGCAGGCGTGGCTGTACGTCAGCCCCGACCTGTCCTGGGAGCCGGCCGAGGTCGAGCGGATCTGCCAGCCGGTCGGCCAGCTGATCGACGTCGCCGTCGAGCGCGAGCACGTCGCCGATCAGGCGGCTGAGACCGAGGCGGCCCGCCGGGCGGACATTGCGCGGACGGCAATCCTCCATGCGATCTCGCACGATCTGCGCTCGCCGCTGACCGCGATCACGACGGCCGGGTCGGCGCTGCGCTCGCAGGAGATCACCGCCAACGAGCGCGACGAGCTGCTCGAGGTGATCGACGTCGAGGGTGCCCGGCTCGCCCGCCTCGTCAGCGACCTACTCGACCTCTCGCGGATTCAGGCGGGAGCGGCGGCCCCGCAGTCAGACTGGTGCGATCTGCACGATGTCGTCGCATCCGCCGCCGGCCACCTCCACACGCAGCATCCGCTCGAGTTCGCGCTGCCTACCGAGCTGCCCTTGATCCGCGCTGACGCCGCCCAGCTCGAGCGCGTGTTCTCGAACCTGATCGAGAACGCCGTCAAGTACTCGCCACCCGATGCGCCTGTCCGGATCAGCGCCGGCGTCGGCGGCGGGCGTGTGACTGTTCGGGTCAGCGATCGGGGGCGCGGGATCCCGCCGCAGATCCGCACGAGGGTGTTCGAGCCGTTCTTCCGCGGTCGTGGCGAGAAGGGGGTCGGCTCGGGCCTCGGTCTGGCGATCTGCCGTGGCTTCGTCGAGGCCAACGGCGGTCAGATCGTGCTCCAGTCAGACCGCGAACGGGGGACCTCGTTCGCGGTCAGCTTCCCGCTCGTCGGGCAGCCGCAAGCAGTCGCATGACCGCGCCCCGGATCCTCGTCGTCGACGACGAGCCCCACATCGTCCGTGGACTGAAGGTGATCCTGCGAGGCGCCGGCTACGGCGTCGAGACCGCCGAGACCAAGGAGCAGGCGCTCGCCTCGCTCGCCGCGCGGCCGCCCGACGCGGTCGTGCTCGACCTGGTGCTGCCCGACGGGCAAGGGGTCGAGGTGTGCGAGGAGGTCAGGCGCTGGAGCAGCTTGCCGATCCTGGTGCTGTCGGCGATCGGCGACGAGCGCGAGAAGGTGCGCGCGCTCGACGCGGGCGCCGACGACTACGTGACCAAGCCGTTTGGCACCGACGAGCTGCTGGCGCGGCTTCGCGCCGTGCTGCGCCGCTCGGCCGCGGCCGGCTCCGAGCCCCAGATCGAGATCGGCGAGCTGGTCGTCGACGTTGCCGACCGGCGGGTGCTGAAGGCCGGGCAGGAGGTCCACCTGACGCCGATCGAGTTCGACCTCGTCCGTGTGCTCGCGCAGCAGCGCGGGCGGCTGGTCACCCACAGGCAACTGCTGCGCGAGGTCTGGGGCCCCGCGTACGGCGAGGAGACGCACTACCTGCGGGTCCACGTCGCCCACATCCGCGCCAAGCTCGAGTCAGATCCGGCGCGGCCGGAATACCTCGTGACCGAGCCCGGGGTCGGTTACCGGCTCCGCGATCCCGTCTCATAGATGGCACGGATCGAGACCCACGGACTCCGGCGCAGCGTCGGCCTTGGCGGCCTGTTCGCGACCGCTTACGGGAACGTCGGGTCCTCGATCTACTACGCCCTGGGTCTGGTCGCGGGATATGCGCTCGGGCTCACCCCGGTCGTGTTCATGCTCGCCGGCGGGCTGTTCGCGCTGACCGCCAAGACGTACGCGGAGGGGGCCGCGATGTTCCCCGAGGCGGGCGGATCCTCGAGCTTCGCGCGACATGCGTTCAACGAGCTCGTGTCGTTCTTCGCGGGGTGGGCGCTGAGCCTCGACTACATCCTCACGATCGCGATCTCGGCGTTCTTCGTGCCGCACTACCTCGGCGCCTTCTGGCCCGCGCTGACCCACCCCCCCGGCGACGTGATCGGCGGGCTGGTCGTGATCGCGGTCCTGGCCGCGATCAACATCCGCGGGATTGGCGAGTCGGCCAATCTGAACTTCTTCCTCGCGATCGCCGACCTCTGCACCCAGGTCGTGATCATCATCGTCGGCGGCTTCCTGGTGTTGGACCCGGCGCTCTTGATCCACCAGGTCCACCTCGGGACGGTGCCGACATACAGCCGCCTGATCTTCGCGCTGTCGCTCGCGATGCTCGCCTACACCGGAATCGAGACCGTCTCGAACATGGCCGAGGAGGCGCGCGACCCGGGACGCGACGTCCCGCGCGCGGTCAACCTGATCCTGATCGCGGTGATCGGCGTGTACGCGGGTATGACTGTGGTGGCGCTGTCGGCGCTTCCGGTGATCGGCCACGGTGTCCATGCGCACACCGAGCTCGGCGGTCGCTACCAGGCCGACCCGGTGCTCGGGATCATCCAGCACATCGGGCTGCCGGCCGGAGTGGCCAACGCGATGCGCTACTACGTCGGCATCCTCGCGGCGACGATCCTGTTCATCGCGACCAACGCCGGGCTGATCGGGATCTCGCGCCTGTCGTGGTCGCTGGCCGAGCACCGCCAGCTGCCGCCGCTGTTCTCGCGCTTGCACCGTCGCCACCACACGCCGTGGTTCACGATCGTCGTGTTCTCGACGTTGGCGGGGATCCTGTTGATCCCGGGCCAGATCTCGTTCCTCGGCAACCTGTACTCGTTCGGGGCGATGCTGTCGTTCACCACGGCCCACGCGGCGATCGTCGCGCTGCGGGTCAAGGACCCCGATCGCGAGCGCCCGTACCGGATTCCGGTCGGGATCCCGTTCCGCGGCGTGCGATTACCCGTCAGTGCACTGCTCGGCGGCCTCGGCACGTTTGCGGCCTGGGTATCGGTGATGATCCTCCACGTCGACGCCCGCTACGTCGGGACGGGTTGGATGATCGTCGGGCTCACCGGCTACGTGATCTACCGCCGCCACGCCGGGCTCGACCTGACCTCGCACCACAAGATCGCCCACCGCGAGCGCCCGCCGTTCTTCGTCGAGCTCGACTATCGCTCGGCGATCGTGCCGATCTTCGGCACCGACGTCGACGCGACCGCCCTGCGCGCCGCGGCGAGGCTCGTGGGGGAGGGTGCGATCGTAGAGGCGGTGTACGTGCTGCGCGTGCCCAACCAGCTGTCGATCGACGCCGGGCTGCATGACGAGGAGCAGCGCGGACTGAACGTGCTCGAGAGTGCCAAGCTCGCCGGGCGCAAGGCCGGGCTGAGGATCCAGACCAGACTCGTACGGACCCGCAGCCCCGGCGCGGCGATCGTCGAAGAGGCGCAGCGAAGCAGCGCCGAGATCATCTACCTCGGGACGGTGCACGCGCCGCCCGCGGAGCGCGCGCTCGGGCCGACGGCGAGTTATCTGCTTGCCCACCGGCCGTGTCGCGTCGTGATCGAGACGTCGCCCGCCGACGGTCAAGGCTGGTCCGATCCGTAGCGCACCGTGGATTCGGGCGGGTGGTCTCGGCCGGCGCGAGGGTGAGGGTCTCAGGCCGGCGCGAGGCGGGCGATCTCGTCCGCGACCTGGTCAGGATCCTCGATCTGGGGGTAGTGACCAAGCTCGGGCAGCTCTGTGACGGGCACGCCCGGCCGGAGCTCCTGGAGACCGCGCAGGACCTGCACCCTCGCAACCGGATCCTTCATCCCCCACAACAGCGACAGCGATCCGGGCCAGTCTCGGATCGCGCCGTGCCAGCGCTCGGCGTAGCGCACGCGCTCGTCCATGTACGCGATCAGCCCATGCATCCGCAGGTTGCCGCCGCGAGCGCTGACGAGCGACCACTGGTCCTTCGCCTCCTCGGCCGACAGCGGGTGCGCCGCGGAGAAGACCGAGCCGAGCTGGTTGCGGAAGAAGCGCTGGCTGCTCAGCCGCGCGAACACCGGCCCGCCACGGCTGCGTAACAGCCGCTGGCCCGGGGTCGGATCGGCCAGGTGCAGGAGCATGCTGCCGTTGAACAGCACAGCTCCCGTCAGCGTCAGCCTGTGGGTGCCGTCGAGCTCGCGGGCGAACAGCTCCGTGCTGACCGAGGTCCCCATGTCGTGGGCGACCAGAAACGGGGGCTCGTCGAGGTAGCGGGCGACGAGCTCCTGGACCAGATCCGCCTGGCCGTAGAGCGAGTAGCGGCGATCCGGCTTGTCCGACAGCCCGAACCCGAGGAAATCGAACGCCAGTACGTGACGATCGCGCAGCGCGGGCTGCTCGAGCATCTCGCGCCAGTCATACGAGCTCGACGGGAAGCCGTGCAGGAACAGAATCGGTGTCCCGCTGCCTCGACGATGGATGACGAACACCTCGTAGTTGCCGAGCGCGCGCACCCGCTCGCCCTTGGCCTGCCAGCTCTGCACGCGGGTAGTGAGCTCCATCGGGGCCGCGAGCCTATAGATTCGGGCTCGTGATCGACGGCGGCAGCGAGCGGCGGGTGCGCACCGGCAAGGTCGAGCTCGCCGCGTACGAGGCCGGCACGCCGGGCTCGGTCGCGATCGTCTTCGTCCACGGCTATCCCGACACGAAGGAGATGTGGGCGCCGGTACTCGCGCGCCTGGCACCGAGATTTCACGTGATCGCGTACGACGTTCGCGGCGCGGGCGCCTCGAGCGCCCCACGTGGGCCTGTCGCCTACGACCGCGTACGGCTCGCAGACGACCTCGACGCGGTGATCGATGCGTTCGCCCCGGGGCGCCCCGTGCACTTCGTCGGACACGATTGGGGCGGAATCGCCGGCTGGGAGTTCGCGACGATGCCCCGGTTCGACGCGAAGGTGGTCTCGCTGACCACGATCGCGGGGCCGTCACTCGACCAGATCGCGATGTCGCTGCGCGAGCTGCGGCGCGATCGCAACATCCGCCTCGATCGCCGCGCCGCCGAGCTCGTCCGGCGCCTGTACAGGTCGTGGTACGTGATCGCGCTCTGCGCGCCCGGCCTGCCGACGCTGATGTGGCGGGCGATGCAGTCGCCGCGGCTGGCGGGGCTCGCGCGGGCGCCGGCGGGAATCCCAGCCGCCCCCGACTACCCGACTCCCGCGCTCCCGGACACGGCCCGTCACGGAGTCAATCTGTACCGGCGGAACATCCTCCTGCGAGGCAGGCGGCGGCAGCCGCTGCCGGCGCGGATGCCCGTGCAATTGATCGTGCCGACCGGCGATCGCTTCATCTCGGAGAGCTACTACGAGCTCGCCGAGCGCTACGCCCCGTCACTGCGGCGGCGGTCGATCGAGAGCTCGCACTGGGCCCCCCGCGAGCAGCCGGAGCTGATCGCCGAATGGATTGCCGAGTTCGTGGAGGAGGTTGCCCGGACGTGACGAAACGCAGGACATGCTCCTCAGACGCCGTCCTCCCAGTATCGATTCTCAAGCTCGTGACAAGGGCACCGGCTTCGAGCATCTCGACGAGCAGTGGATCGCCGTCCTCGGCTGGCTCAAGGCCAACCGCGTCGAGTTCATCGTCGTAGGCCCGGTCGGGCTCGCGATCCGCGGCGATCGCCTGGCAGCGGGCCCGGTCGCGATCGTGCCCGCGCCGTACGGGCGCAACATCGAGCGGCTGTGCCGCGCGCTGGGGTCGTCACACACGCGCGTGCGCGTTGAGGGGGAGAACGAGACGCTCCCGATCAAGATGAACGAGGAGAAGCTCCTCCGCGGAGGCCGCTGGACGCTGCGCTGCGGCGCTCACGACCTCGACATCGAGGGCTGCCCGAGCGGCGTCCCGCGCTACCAGGAGCTGCTCTACGAGGCGGGTCGGTTCGAGATCGCGCCGCAGCTTTCGATCGAGGTTGCCGCCCCCGAGGATCTCGAGTACTACGAGCACCTGCGCCGGACCGGCGACCGGCCCGAGATCCGGATCAGCCGCGGCTCGGCGGAGCACAGGACCGCGTAGCAGTCTCGAAGTCCGGGCGGCCCGGGAGGGCCGAGCGGGCATCCAGTCGGAACGGGCCGGGAGGGCCGGGCGTGCCGGTTACCCTGGAGCGATGCCCGACCGCGCGAGGATGGCTCTCGGTGCCGCCGCGGCCGCGGCCGTGCTGCTCGTCGTCACCTGGTACTGCGCGTTCCACGTCGGGTTGATCGAGCATGCCGATCGCTCGATCCTGTCCGGCTTCGCCGACCTCGGCTCGCGCCCGCGGGTGTCGTCGGCGGCGCTGTTCATCGCCCGGCTGTGCGACCCCAAGCCCTACGTCTACTTCTGCGCGATCCCGGTCCTGATCGCACTGGCGCGCAGGCGGTTCTGGGTCGCGACGGCGATCTGCGCGATCCTGCTCGGCGCCAACGTCACCACCCAGCTGCTGAAGCCGCTGCTCGCCGCGCCGCGATCGGTCGCCGGGTCGGGGCTGTCCCATGCGCCCGCCGCCGCCTCCTGGCCATCGGGTCATGCGACGGCCGCAATGGCGCTCGCGCTGTGCATGGTCCTGGCCGTCCCCGGCCGGATGCGGCCGTTCGCCGCCGCGCTCGGCGCGGTGTTCGCGGTTGCCGTCAGCTACTCGTTCCTGACGCTCGAGTGGCACTACCCGAGCGACGTCTTCGGCGGGTTCCTGGTCGCGGCGATCTGGACCCTGCTCGGGGTCGCGGCCGTGTACGCGGCTGACGCCCGCCGCGCGCGCGAGGAGACGGCTGACTCGCAGCGACTGTCGATCCGTCAGGCGCTCGGCCCGCCGGCCGCCGCGCTGATCGGGGCGGTGATCCTCGCCGGGGCGGTCGCGCTGACGCGCCCGGGCGAGGTCGTCAGCTACGCGCGCGTGCATGAGGCGTTCGTGATCGGAGCGGTCGCGATCGGCGCGATGGCGCTTGCCGTCGCGACCGGCGTGATGCTGGCCGTACGCAGGGAGGCGGAGTAGGCTTGCGCTCGAGGTGGTGAGCGCTTGACTTCGTTTGCGACGGTTCGGATCGCGGCCGTGCAGGCCACACCGGTGATCCTCGACGCCGAGCGCACCGTCGCCAAGGCGATCGAGTGGGTGGGGAAGGCCGCCGACGCCGGCGCTCAGCTGGTCGTCCTGCCCGAGGTGTTCGTGTCGCTGTACCCCTCGATCGCGTGGGCCCGGGCGGGCGCCACCTTCAGCGGCTTTGACGAGTTGTGGGAGCGGATGTGGGCAAGCGCGGTCGACGTGCCCGGTCCCAAGGTCGACGCGCTCGTCGCCGCCTGTCGCGAGCACGACGCGCTGCTCGCGATCGGAGTCAACGAACGCGAGAGCCACCGTCCCGGGACGCTTTACAACACGCTCCTGCTGCTGGGGCCGGAGGGCCTTCTGCACCGCCACCGCAAGCTGATGCCGACCCACCACGAGCGGCTTTTCCACGGGATCGGCCCGGGCGACGATCTCGAGGTCATCGACACCCGGCTTGGGCGTATCGGCGGCCTGATCTGCTGGGAGAACCGGATGCCGCTGGCGCGTTACGCCGTATATCGCGGCGGCCCGCAGATCTGGCTCGCGCCGACCGCCGATGACTCCGACGTGTGGCTTGCGTCGATGCGCCACATCGCGATCGAATCTGGCGCGTTCGTCGTCTCGGTGCCGCAGTACATCCCGGCCGCGGCCTTCCCGTCCGACTTCCCGGTCGCGCTGCCAGAAGACAAGCCGGTGCTCGGCCGAGGTGGCGCGGCGATCGTCGAGCCGACCTGGGGCGAGGTGATCGCCGGCCCGCTGTATGGCGAGGAGGGGATGGTCCTGGCCGACTGCGATCTCCGCCGTGGCCTTCACGCGAAGCGCTGGTTCGACGCCGTCGGGCACTACAGCCGCGAGGAGGTGCTGGGTAACGGGCACCTCGATGCGGTCCGCGGCGGGGCGCTGCCGGTCGAGGCCGAGGCCCGTGACTGAGCTCTACAGCGACGCGTCACGGCGCCTGCAGGATCGGTTCGACACGCGCCGCCTGGCCGATCGCTTGCAAGAGCGATACTTCTCAGAGGCGCTGATCCGGCCTGAGGATCGCGAGTTCATCGAGCGGATGGACATGTTCTTCCTCGCCACGGCCGACGCCGACGGCCGCCCCCAGTGCTCCTACAAGGGCGGCGAGCCAGGGTTCGTCCGCGTTCTCGACGAGCGCACGATCGCGTTCCCGAATTACGACGGGAACGGGATGTACCTGTCGGCCGGGAACCTGTCCGAGAACCCCCACGTCGGCCTGCTGTTCATCGACTTCCGCAGCTCCCGCCCCAGCCGCCTGCGGTTGAACGGGGTCGCGACGATCGACCCCGACGACGAGCTGCTCGCCCGCTGTCCCGAGGCCCAGTTCGTGATCCGGGTCCGCGCGACCCAGGTATTTCCCAACTGCCCCCGTTACATCCACCGGATGGCGCTGGTCCAGCGATCGCGGTTCGTGCCAGTCGCCGGCCGCGAAACCCCGGTGCCTGAGTGGAAGCAATCGGAGTGGGCCTGCGACGTTCTCCCGAAGGGCGATCTGGCGCAGTAGGAGTCGTTTGGCCCGGGGGCTGGCCGCGTGGCTGCTGCTCTCACGCCTGGGGTCGGTAGCCGAGGTAGACGACCCCGTTCTGGTAGCGCTCGCACGCGGCGAGCAGCAGCTTGCCGGGCTCGGCCTGGTCGGTGAACAGACGTGGGCCCTGACCGCGGGTGAGCGGGTAGACGAACAGGTCGAGCTGGTCGACGAGGCCGTCGGCGAGCATCGCGCGGACCAGGGTGCCGCTGCCGCTGACGTAGAGGTCACCGTCGACGTCGCGCTTTAGCTTGCGAATCGTCTCCGGGTCATACGGCCCGACGATCTCCGAGTTCCGCCACGACCCGGTCTTGAGCGTCGAGGAGACGACGTACTTGGTCGTATCGTTGAAGAACGGCGCTCCCGGATCGTCCTCGGCGGTCCGTTGCGACCAGGCCGGCTCGAACATCTCGTAGGTCGTGCGGCCGAGCAGGATCCCACGGCAGTTCTGCATGACGGTTGCGAGCGCCCGGCCCATCTCAGGATCGAAGCCGTAGTCCATCGTCCAGGTCGGCGCGTCGATGACGCCGTCGAGGGTCATGAATTCGTGTACGTGAATTGCGCCCATCAGTGGACCTCCAGTCGATGTTTGCCGTATAGACCCCGGCGACGCCGGGGACTCATCGCGGGGCCCGTCAGCGGTAGCGCCCCGGCTCCCACAGCGGCTCCTCGCCACCGTTGGCCGCGCGGCTGAGGATGAACAGCAGGTCCGACAGGCGGTTGAGGTACCGGACGACCTCGGCGTTGATTTCCTCGCCGCAGGCGACCGCAAGGCGCTCCGCGCGGCGGCACACCGTCCGGCAGACGTGGAGGTGCGCTGCGGTCGGGGTCCCGCCGGGCAGGACAAACGACTTCAGCGGCGCGAGCGTGGCGTTGACCTGGTCGCAGCGCTCCTCGAGCCAGGTGATCTGCTCGGGCAGCACGCGCAGCCGCTCGCGGTCGGGATCAAACGGCGCCGAGATGTCGGCGCCGACGTCGAACAGGTCGTTCTGAACATGCTTGAGCCACTCGGCGAACTCGGCTGACAGGTCCGAGAGCGTGAGCGTCAGGCCGATCTGCGCATTGAGCTCGTCGACCGTGCCGTAGGCCTCGATCCGCGGGTGCGTCTTGGCGACACGGCTCATGTCGCCGAGGTGCGTCTCTCCGGCATCGCCGAGGCGCGTGTAGATGCGGGTCAGGTTGACCGTCACCGTCCCTGCAGTCTAGGCCGGACGGTGGCGCCGCGTACCCGGCCGTCGGGGTCGGCTCGCCCCGCGATAGGATCCCGCCGTTCAAGGTCGGTGGTGATGGGAAGCCGGTGAGATTCCGGCGCGGACCCGCCACTGTGATCGGGGACGCCGGCCGCACTCAGGCCACTGGCGATGTCAAGTCGCCGGGAAGGCGCGGCTGGTAGGCCCGTGAGCCAGGAGACCAGCCTCCGACCGCAAAGCCAGATACGCCCTCGCGGAAAGGGGTGGCCCTCATGAATCGCACTCGAAGAAGCTCCGTCCCCGGTGTCAGGATGGGGCGCGTCAGGCTCGCGCTGAGCCTGATCGCTGCCCTGATCGTCAGCGCCCTTGTGGCTCAGGCCGCGATCGCAGCATCCGAGGCGGTGTTCGTGCGCGTCGAGGGAGGCGGCACGACGCTGCTGCCACAGACGCTCGTCGACACGAGCAGCGCCCCCACCGTACGCGGTCACCTCTGCCCGGGATCGAGCGCCGCCGGTGCGCTGACGATCGCGACCGACGGCGATTGGGCCGGGAAGTTCGAGCAGGGCAGCGGGTATGCGGACTTCTTCGTCAACGGGATCCTCGGGGAGCGGCCGACGGGTAATGACTTCTGGACGCTGTGGGTCAACGGCCGCACAGCCTCCACCGGGGCGTGCGAGACGCCGTTGCATCCCGGCGATCACGAGCTGTGGTTCGATTGCGTCGCCGACTCGAGCTACAACTGCACCGACAACCCACTGCGCCTGGAGGTTCCAGCGCTCGTCAAGCTCCGCGGCGCGCTGAAGGCGTCGGTCGTCCAGCTCGACGGTGCCGGCCACAGCGCTCCGGTCGCGGACGCGGTCGTCCACGGCGATGGCGTGCTCGCGGTCAGCCACACCGGGGGGCGAGCGAGCCTGATCGCGCACAAGCCGGGGGAGATCTCGCTGCAGGCCTCGAAGTCGGGCGCGACGCCGTCCGATCCGGTGCTCGTCTGCGTCTACCGCACCCGCCCGTCCGAGTGCGCGGCATCGAGCGCCGGGCCGCCCGTGGACGTGCGCGGCATCCGCGAGGGTGAGGTGTTCGCGACCGGTCCGCGCGAGCTGCGCGGGACCGCAGGGCCCGACGCTGCCGGGCTGATCGATGTGGGCCTCAGCCTGCGCCGCCGCGCGCCCGATCACAGCTGCTCCTACCTCGATGTCGAGCGCGGCAGCTGGCACGCGACCGGCTGCAACGCGTCGGTGCCCTCGTTCTCGATCGGCCCCAACTCGAGCTGGTCCTATCTGCTGCCGGCCGCGCTGCGGCCGGGCGGGTACCAGCTCCGCGTGACCGCGACCGACGGCAACGGACGCAAGACGAAGCTGCGTACGGGCCGCTCCTCCGTCGACTTCAAGGTGCGATGATGCGGCGCGCGCTTCTCTGCATCCTGGCGATCACGGCGCTGGCGGCCCCGGCCGCAGCGCAGGCCGCACCGAAGGTCCAGATGATGGTCGTCGGCGCACACAAGACGCTGCTCGGCGCGCGCGAGGTGCGGCTCGCCTCCGAGCGCGTCGCGATCGGCCATCGACGCTGCTCGGTTCCGGCTGGGACAGCTCTGGCGGGGCTGCTCGCGGCACGGCTGCCGGTCCGCGTAACCGACCTTGCGGGGTGCGATCCGGCCTCGATGTTCGTGGCCGGGATCCGCGGCGAGTCCAACCGCGGAGCCGCTGGTTGGGAGTACAAGGTGGGGCACGCGGCGCCGTCGTTCAGCGCCGCGGATCCCGGCGGCAAGCTCCGCCCCGGCGCGCAGCTGCTGTGGTACTGGTGCACGCGCGCGAGCGATTGCCAGCGGACGCTCGCGGTCACGACCCGCGTGAGCGGAACCGCGACGCAGTTTCACGTCGTCGGATATGACGACAACGGTCACGGGCGCGCCGTCGCCGGCGCCACCGTCCACGTCGGCACCCGGACCGCCGTCACCAACGCTCACGGCTGGGCGCGCTTGACGTTGACCGTTGGTCGCTACCAGGTGTACGCCACGAAGGCAGAGATGGTGCGCTCGTTCCCGAGTACGGTGGGAATCGTCGCGTGAGACGGGCTGCGGTTTCTCGACATTCGCATTTCGTCGATAGACCGGACAAAATGCGCGTGCTGGCAGTCGCCATCGCGCTGGTGTCAGTCGTGGCGATCCTGAGCGGGTGCGGCCTGGGGCCCGGGGCCGGGACATCGAACATCAGCGTCACCGTCACGAGCGGCTTCGGTGCCGACAAGATCGCGTCGGTGACGCGCTCGCAGGTCCCCGGCTCCGAGACGGTGATGCGGATGCTCGAGCGCTCGTTTCACGTGCAGACGAGGTATGGCGGCGGCTTCGTCGAGTCGATCGACGGCCAGTCGGGCAGCTCCGATCGCCGCGACTGGTTCTACTACGTCAATGGGATCCAGGCCCCCGAGGGCTCGGCGACGACGGCCGTTCACCGCGGCGACCGGATCTGGTGGGACCTGCACGACTGGAGTGCGACCAACGACGTGCCCGCTGTCGTCGGCTCGTTCCCCGAGCCGTTCGTCCACGGCAGTGGCGGGCGGCGGCTGCCGACGACGGTCGAGTGCACGTCGGGCGTTGGCGCGGCGTGCTCGCGAGTGTCCAAGCAGCTGACAGCCGCCGGGGTGCCGTTCGCGAGCCAGGGCCTGGGCGGCGGCACCGGCCAGGACAGCCTCTCGATCGTGGTCGGCACCTGGGGTCAGCTCCACGGACTGATCGCCGAGAGCCTGATCCAGCAAGGGCCCGCGAGCAGCGGCGTGTACGCGCGCTTCGCAGGCTCGGATGGCAGCGAGCTGCAGATCCTCAACCCAAAGAGCCAGGTCGTGCGCACACTCGGACCCGACAGCGGACTGGTCGCGGCCACCTCCGACAACTCCTCCGAGCCGACCTGGCTCGTCACCGGCACCGACACGGCGGGCGTCACGGCTGCCGCCGCCGCGCTGACGCCGGCCCGGTTGCGCGACCACTTCGCGCTCGCCGTCCACGGTGACAGCGACCTGCCGGTGCCACTCGACGGAGGCTCGTGAGCTACCGCCGTCGTCCGAGCCCGCTCCATGCCGCCCGCGCCGGCGTTGGCATCTGCTACTGCGCGGCACTCGGGCTCGCGGCGCTGCTGATCTCCAACCCGCTGGAGCTCGGCGCGATCGCGCTCTCGATCGCCGCGGCCGGCTTCGCCGCCGGCGTCGGGCGCGAGCTACGCCGCGCCGCTCTGCTGGCGATCCCGCTCGCGATCACGATCATGGTCGTCAACGCGCTCGTCGCGCGCGACGGCCTGACCGTGATCGTCCGGCTCGGGAATCTCCCGATCCTCGGCCACACCGATGTGACGCTCGAGGCGACCGTGTACGGCGCGCTGCTCGGCCTCAGGGCGATCGCGCTGATCCTGTGCGGCGCGCTGTACACGCTCGCCGTCGATCCCGACGAGGTGCTGCGCCTGTTCCGGCGCCTGTCGCTGCGCTCGGCGCTGACCGCGACGCTCGCGACCCGGCTCGTCCCGGTCCTGATCCGAGACTCCAAGCGCCTAGCCGACGCCCAGCGGTGCCGTGCCGGTTCGTCGGCGTCGAGGGTGGCGCTGATGCGCGCGGCGACCGCGGGCGCGCTCGATCGCGCGCTCGACGTCGCGGCTGCCCTCGAGACCCGTGGCTACGGGAGCGCGGCCAGGCCGCCCCGCACGCGACGGCCGTACTCCCGCCACGACATCTCGTTCGGGCTCGCCGCGCTCGCGATCGTGCTGCTGTCGTTGGGGGCGCGGATCGCGGGCGTGGCGGGCTTTCAGGCCTACCCGTCGCTGCGCGCGCCGGTGCACGCCTCGGAGCTGATCGTCGCGGTCGCGCTCCTCGCCTGCGCTTTGCTTCCGTTCGCCGACCGAAGGGGGATCGGGTGAGCGTGCTGCAGCTGATCGACGTCTCCTACACCTACGCCGGGGCGCAGAGTCCGGCGATCGAGCGTCTGAGTCTTGAGATCGAGCCCGGCGAGCTGGTGGTCCTGGCGGGAGCGTCGGGCTCGGGCAAGTCGACGCTGCTGCGCGTCGGCTGCGGGCTCGCGCCGCATTTCCACGGTGGGACGTTCGCCGGTCGCGCGCTGGTCGCGGGCATGGACACACGCGAGCACCGGCCGAGCGACCTCGCCGCCTCGGTCGGGATGCTGTTCCAGGATCCCGAGACCCAGGTCGTGATGGGCACGGTCCGAGCCGAGCTCGCGTTCGGGCTCGAGAACCGCGGTTGGTCGGCGGCCGCCGTCGCGCGCGGCGTCGAGGAGGCGGCGCTCGCGCTCGGGATCGCGCATCTGTTGCAGCGCCCGACCTCCGAGCTCTCGGGCGGGGAGCTCCAGCGGGTCGCGCTCGGCGCGGCGCTCGCCGGTCGCCCGAAGCTGATCCTGCTCGACGAGCCGACCTCGCAGCTGGACCCGGTCGCCGGGGACGAGCTGATCGCCTCGCTGCGCCGGCTGAACGAGGACGGCGACGTCGCGATCGTGCTTGCAGAGCACCGGCTCGAACGCTGCCTCGCGTTCGCCGACCGGGTGATCGCACTCGACCGCGGCCGGATCGTGTGTGACGCGACCCCCGCCGAGTTCCTGCGCTGGGCGCTGCCCACGGCGCCATCGCTCGCGACCCCCGGCGCGCACCTGCTCGACGGACTCGGGCTGGCACCGGCGGCGGGGGTCAAGCGCGCTCGCGCGGCGCTGCGCGAGGCCGGGCATCGGCTCGACGAGCCGGACGACCGCGGCGAGCCGCCCGACCGCCGCGGTCCCCGCAAGGCGACGCCGGCGCTGCGACTGGACGGCGTCTGGCACGAGCTGCGCGACGGCCCCGCGATCCTTCGCGCCGCTTCGCTGACGCTCGAGCCCGGCGAGAAGGTCGCGCTGATGGGCCGCAACGGCGCCGGCAAGTCGACACTGCTGCGCCACGGCGCAGGGCTGATGCGACCAACTCGCGGCCGCATCGCCGCCGGCGGGCGGATCGCGCTCCTGCTCCAGAACCCGAACGACTACTTGATTCACGAGACGGTCGCCGAAGAGGCTCCAGCCGTGGCCCGGGCCTCAGTCGGACTGACGGTCGACGGCGATCGCCATCCGCGCGAACTGTCCGGCGGCGAGCGCCAGCGGCTGGCGCTCGCGATCGTGCTCGGTGACCCGGCGGTCGAGAAGCCCGCCGCGATCTGCCTCGACGAGCCGACCCGCGGCATGGACCGCGGTTGCAAGGAGGACCTCGCCGCCCTGCTCCGCGGTCTCGACCCGGCCGTGCTCGTCGCGACTCACGACCCGGAGTTCGTCGCCGCGTTCGCCGACCGGGTCGTGCTGCTCGCGGACGGCGCGGCGATCGCCGACGCCAGCGTTCGCGAGGTGCTGTGCGGGGGCACCTACTTCGCGACCGAGACGGCCCGGATCCTCGGCGGCGCCGGCGGCGCATTGACACCGCAGCAGGGCGTGTCGCTGCTGCGGCCCACGCTCCCACAGGAGGTACTGGCATGAGCTGGCAGCTCGGCTCCTTCACGATCTTGGCGGTCGCCCTGCTCGCGGGCTTTGCGTGGTATGAGCGGGGCCGGCCGGACGCGCGGATCGTCGCGCTGGTGGCGACGCTCGCCGCGTTCGCCGCGCTCGGGCGGATCGCGTTCGCGGCGCTGCCGAACGTCAAGCCGACGACCGACATCGTGCTGATCTCCGGTTACACGCTCGGCGGCGCTCCCGGGTTCGCGGTCGGGGCGCTCGCCGGGCTGACCTCGAACTTCTTCTTCGGCCAGGGTCCCTGGACCCCGTGGCAGATGGCCGCGTGGGGTGCGACCGGGGTGATCGGCGCCGGTCTGGCGCAGCTGACCCGCGGCCACATCCGCCGCTGGCCGCTGGCGATCGTGTGCGGAGTCGTGGGCTACGCGTTCGCCGCCCTTCAGGATCTCGGGGACTGGGTCACCTACAGCGACCACAGCGCCGCCCAGCTCCGAATCTACGTGGGGAAGGGCACCGGCTTCGACCTCATCCATGCGGCCGGGTGTGTCGTGTTCGCGCTCGCGTTCGGGCCGGCGCTGATCCATTCCGTGCGCCGCTTCGCCAGGCGGCTGCAGGTCAGCTGGCAGCCGGTCGCCGGGGTCGCGCTACCCGCGATCGTCGGGATCTCGCTGCTCGTCGGCGTCCCGCCGGCGCGGGCCGCGAACACTCCGCTCGGCTACCTCGAGGCCATCCAGCATCGCGACGGCGGCTTCGGCTCCTCGCCCGGGGAGGGCTCATCGGAGCTGTACACCGGGTGGGCCGCGCTCGGGCTCGCCTCGGAGGGGGTCGACCCGAACACGCTGCGGCGCGGAGGCCAAACCGTGATCGCCTACATCCGCGCCGGGATCGCGCAGGTAACGGACCCCGGGTCGCTCGAGCGGACGATTCTCGCGATCCGGGCGTCCGGGCTGTCGGCACAGAGCTTCGGCGGGCGCAACCTGATTTCCAAGCTCGAGCACGAGATTCGTTCTGACGGCTCGGTCGCCGATCAGGTCAACTGGACCTCGTTCGCGGTGCTCGCGCTGCGCTCGGCCGGGGTCGCGCCACCGTCGCGGACGCTGTCGTGGCTCGAGCGCCAGCATGATCACGACGGCGGTTTCAACTTCGCCACCGCCGGCGGCGCGAGCGACGTCGACGACACCGGCGCCGCGCTCGAGGCGCTCGCGGGCGTCGGCGGGGCGGGATCGGTACGCGCCGGGGCGGTCAGATTCATCAAGCGCCATCAGAACCGCGACGGCGGCCTGCCGTCCGAGCAGGGCGGGGAATCCAACGCGCAATCGACGGCCTGGGCGATCCAGGGCTTGATCGCCGATGGCGTCAATCCAGCAACGTTGCACCGCAGCGGCTCGGTCTCGCCGGTCCGCTACCTGCGATCGCTGATCGGCCCCGACGGGCACGTCCACTATTCGCGCACGAGCGACCAGACGCCAGTCTGGGTCACGGCCCAGGCGGTGATGGCGCTCGCCGGTAAGCCGCTGCCGCTGGCCCCGCTCGGCGGCGTGCACCATGCCCACCGCAAGTCGAAGACGAGCACCAAGGCAACGCGCGCACACGCGCGCGCGGCCGCCGCCGGCGCCAAGCGGGCCGCCGCGCGTCGGCGGCGCGCGAAGGTCGCGGCAAGTCACCGGGACTCGGCGGTCTCGACGCTCGTCCCCGTGGCCGCCGCCGTGTTCGCCGTCGTGCTCGCGCCGGTGGGGCTTGGGCCGGCGTGAACCGATAGCGTTCCGCGCCGCATGCAGATTGGGGTACCCAAGGAGACCGCTGACGGCGAGCGCCGCGTGGCGCTGGTGCCGGACGTCGTGCGCAAGCTGACCGGCAATGGCCACGAGGTCCTGGTCGAGCGAGGCGCCGGCGCCGGTGCGCTGATCCCGGACTCCGAATACGAGGATGCGGGCGCAAAGCTCGTCGACGATCCCTGGTCGGCGAAGCTGATCGTCAAGGTCGCCGCCCCGGACGCGCAAGAGATCGGGCGTCTCCGCGGCGACACCGTGCTGATCGCGTTCCTCGGCCCCCTTACCAACGGCGAGGGCGTGCGCGCGATCGCGCAGACCGGCGCGACCAGCTTCGCGCTTGAGGCCGTCCCCAGGATCAGCCGCGCGCAGTCGATGGACGCGCTCTCGAGCCAGGCGAACATCGCCGGCTACCGTGCGGCGCTGATCGGTGCCCAGGAGCTCGGCCGCTTCTACCCGATGCTGATGACGGCGGCCGGCACGATCCGTCCCGCCACGGTCCTGATCCTCGGCGCCGGCGTCGCTGGGCTGCAGGCGATCGCAACCGCGCGGCGGCTCGGCGCCGTCGTTCAAGGATTCGATGTCCGCGCAGCGGTCAAGGAGCAGGTCGAATCGCTCGGCGCGCACTTCCTCGAGTTCGACCTCGGCGGCGACCTCGAGGGCGCCGGCGGCTACGCCAAGGAGCTGACGCCCGAGCAACAGGCGCGTCAGCAGGAGCTGATGGCCGAGGCGATCGGCAAGGTCGACGTGGTGATCACGACCGCGCTGGTCCCCGGCCGGCGCGCTCCGATCCTCGTCACCGAGGAGGCGGTCAAGCAGATGAAGCCGGGCTCGGTGGTCGTCGACCTCGCCGGCGAGCAGGGCGGCAACTGCGCCCTGTCCGAGCCGGGTCAGACGGTCCTGCGTTACGACGTCAAAATCCTCGCGCCGCTCAACGTGCCGAGCACGATGGCCGAGCATGCCTCGCAGCTGTACGCGCGCAACATCGAGTCGCTGCTCGGGCTGATGACCTCAGACGAAGGCGAGCTCAAGCTCGACTTCGACGACGAGGTGATCGCCGGGGCGTGCATCACGCGCGACGGCGAAATCGTCCATCAAGGCGCCAAAGCCGCGGCCGGCGCCGCGAGCTAGCGCACAGGAGGCAGCCGTGAGCACAATCACCGAGATCGCGATCCTCGTGCTAGCCGCGTTTGTCGGCTTCGAGGTGATCTCGAAGGTCCCGAACACGCTCCACACGCCGCTGATGTCGGGCACCAACGCGATCCACGGGATCGTTCTGCTGGGCGGCCTGCTGCTGATGCACGAGGCCTCCGGGGTCCTCGAGCACGTGCTGCTGGTGATCGCGATCACGTTCGGCACGATCAACGTGATCGGCGGCTTCATCGTCACCGATCGGATGCTCGGCATGTTCAAGCGCAAGGACCCGCCGAAGACCGAGGGCGACGAGAAGTGATCCTCGCGACCGCCTGGTATCAGAGCAGCAACTTCATCGACGCGCTCTACATCGTCGCGTTCTCGCTGTTCATCTACGGGATGAGCGGGCTGACGGGGCCGCGGACGGCGGTACGCGGCAACCTGATCGCCGCGGTCGGCATGGCGATCGCCGTGATCGCGACACTGCTGACGCCGCACGTCCTGTCCGGATCCTCGACGCCGTGGCTGATCGCGCTCGGCCTGGTGCTCGGCACCGCGATCGGGCTGCCCGCGGCGCGACGGGTGCGGATGACCGCGATGCCGCAGATGGTCGCTTTGTTCAACGGCGTCGGCGGCGGCGCCGTCGCGCTGATCGCCTGGATCGAGTACCGCCACCACTTCACCTCGGGCAGCACCGAATGGGCGCTGAAGGTCGAGATCCCGTCGCTGTTCGCCGCGATCGTCGGTTCGATCTCGTTCTGGGGCTCGAACATCGCCTTCGGAAAGCTCCAGGAGATCCTGCCGGGGCGCCCGATCAAGCTCCCGGGTCAGATCGTGATCAACGGCGCGCTGTTCGCGATCGCGGTCGTCTCGGCGGTGATCCTCGCTGCCGGGACCCACTCGCAGGCGCTGTTCATCCTCGGGATCCTGGTCACCGCCGCGGCGCTGGGCAACATGGTCGTGCTGCCGATCGGCGGCGCCGACATGCCGGTCGTGATCTCGCTGCTGAACGCGTTCACGGGCCTGTCGGCGGCGGCCACCGGGATCGCGCTCAACAACACGGCGATGATCGTCGCCGGGATGATCGTCGGCGCCTCGGGCACGATTCTGACCAACCTGATGGCGAAGGCGATGAACCGCTCGGTGCCGGCGATCGTTGCCGGCGGCTTCGGCGGCGCCGTCGCCGCCCCCGCCGGAGGCGGCGAGATCGAGGGCCGGACGGTCCGCTCGACCAGCGCCCAGGACGTCGCGATCCAGCTCTCCTACGCCCGCCTGGTCGTGATCGCACCCGGCTATGGCATGGCTGTCGCGCAGGCGCAGCACGCGGTCCGCGAGCTCGAGAAGGCGCTCGAGGCCAAGGGCGTCGAGGTCAAGTACGCGATTCACCCGGTCGCGGGGCGGATGCCGGGGCACATGAACGTGCTGCTGGCCGAGGCCGACGTGCCCTACGAGCTGCTCAGGGAGATGGACGAGATCAACCCCGAGTTCCCACGCACCGATGTGACGCTCGTGATCGGCGCCAACGACGTCACCAACCCCGCCGCCAAGAACGAGCCCGGGTCGCCGATCTACGGAATGCCGATCCTCGAGGTCGACGAGTCCGGGGCGGTGGTGGTGCTCAAGCGCTCGATGGCGTCCGGGTTCGCGGGCATCGACAACCCCCTGTTCTACGAGGAGAAGACCTCGATGCTGTTCGGCGACGCCAAGCAATCGGTGAGCGATATCACCTCCGAAGTGCAGGCCCTCTAGATAGAGTCGGCGCTAACACCGAAATCGGGAGCAACCATGGATCCGAACCGGCTGACGGCTATACCTCTCTTCTCTCACCTGTCTGCGGACGAGGCCCGGCGGCTGGCGGCATTCGCGACTGAGACGAGCGTCGCTGAGGGCCAGATTCTGATGAAGCAGGGGGATTACTCGACCGAGCTGATCGCGATCGAAGAGGGAACGGCCGACGTCCTGCGCGACGGCCAGAAGATCGCCTCGGTCAAGACCGGCGACCTGATCGGCGAGATGGGGCTGTTGTCGCGCGAGCCCCGCAATGCCGATGTGATCGCGACCTCGCCGATGCGCGTGATCAAGCTGACCCACTGGGAGATCCGGCGAATGTCCGACGACACCGTCGACCGGATCAAGCAGATCGTCGAGGAGCGCAGAGCGCGCGGAGTGGCCGATCCCGCCCACTCGCAGTAGCGCGGGGGCCCAGATCGCGGCGGCGCGCGAGGCTACCAACGCCCTCCTGGTTTCTGGTAGCTTGACCATCGCCGAGTCCCCGGCGTTGCCGCCCCGGGGAGCGGGGAACCCAATTCCTTATTGGGGCGAGTCTCGCGGTGATCCGTGAGAAGCGCGTTCAACCTCAAGCGCTAGCCCGTCAGCTAACCCCGCAGGCGCCAGGCGACGAGAACCAGACTGCAAGACCCCACCCGCGGGAGGAGTTGCCGTGTTCGCTTCCTGCAGCTTTTCGATCCAGAGGCGTTGCAACCCGGGCTCACGGAACCTTGGTGCGGGCAGGCCCGTCGAACGTCACCCTCGTATGGGAACCCGCTCCGTCCGCACCCTGATCGCGCTGCTGGCCACGGTCCTGCTGGTCCCGGCCGCGAGCGCCTCGGCCGCCTCCGGCGGCGCCGGGCTCGTCTCGCAGAAGAGCCCCAACGGCATCGTCACCTCCGCCGGCGGCTCGTCGGTTTTCAGCCGCACGCTGCGCAAGGGCGACCATGGCGATGACGTCAAGACGCTCCAGACGTGGCTGACGGACGTCGGCTACTACGTGCCGAGCACCGGCTACTTCGGCTCGATGACGAAGGCGGCCGTCAAGTCCTTCCAGAAGGCGTATCACCTCAGCCCGGCGAGCGGGACGGTCGGCCGCCGGACGGCGGCGACGCTGTACACGGCGGTCAAGAAGAGCGCCAAGAAGGGCGGTGGTGGCGGCTCGAGCTCCGGGCTGGTGTTCCCGCTCAAGCCGATCTCGCGCGTGCTCGGACCGAGCTCGTGGTCGCTGGATCAGGGCGTTGACATCCCGACCATGAACGGCGACTGCGGCTCGCAGGTGACCGAGGTCGCGATGACCTCGGGCACGATCGTGCAGGAGGGGATCGACGGCTTCGGGCCCGACGCCCCGATCATCAAGGTCTCGGGCGGCAAGTACAAGGGCCGCTACATCTACTATGGCCATGCGAAGCCCGCGCTGGTACCGGTCGGAGCGCACGTCCATACCGGCGAGCCGATCGCCGAGGTCGGGTGCGGCGACGTCGGGATCTCGAGCGGACCGCACATCGAGATCGGGATCAGCGCCCCCGGCGGACCGCCCTGCTGCCCGTCGATGGACGAGACCTCGCCCGACTGGTACAAGGTCGTGCTCGCGCTGTACAACAAGAAGTAGCGGCGCGGCGCCGGCCTGTGATCGCGGCGCGGCGGCCGCGTGTGATCGCGGCGCGGCGGCCGCGCGGTCCCGGCCGCCCGCGCTCCCCGGGCGGCCGCGACCGATAGCGGTGTCGCTTCGGCTAGGGGTTCGTGAACACCGACTGAGTCACGTGGTGGAAGCTGTTGTCCTTGAGCTTCGCGGTGACGTTCCCGCCGACTCCCAGCCAGATGCCGTAGCGGTTGTTGGAGATCCGGTTGTGAGCAATTGTCACGTGGACCGGGACGGTGCCCGAGAAGACCAGCACACCCGTGGTGTACGGATCGGTCACGGTGCCGTCGAGAGGATCGCCGGGGCCACCGGGGCCGCCGACGTTATTGCGCCCGATCACGTTGCCGATGATCCGGTTGCCGCTCAGGTCCTCGAACTGTCCCGGGCCGACCGTGTGGGCGTGCATCGTCACGCCGGACAGCTCGTTGCCCGAGATGTAGTTGTCCTTGACCAGGTTGTCGTACGACGCCGTGCCTGCGAGAGCATTGGCGAACAGCACGCCCGCTCCCTCGCCCTTCAGGCCGTTGTCGGTGATCCGGTTGTGCTCGATCACGTTGTCGTAGACACCGGCGACCGACGGCTGGGGATGACCGCTGCTGTCGAGCGCGCGGGGGTTGTGGCCCGGGGCCGTGATGCCGCAGTCGTATGCGTTCTTGGTGATCACGTTGTGATCGACGACGTTGCCATGCGTCGGCCCGAACTCGTCGGTGAGGAGCACTCCGCCCTCGTTGCCGCTGAGGTAGTTGTGGCTGACCTGGCCGTCGACGACCCCCATCAGGTGGATGCCCTCGCCACAGTCGCCCGGGACCTGACCCTGCGCCGCACACTGCGGATAGGGTGAGGTCGAGGTGGGCGGAATCCCGCCGGTGTTGTTGCCGACGACGCGGTTGTCATCGATTACGACGTGGTGGATCGAGCCGCCGGTCAACGACCCGGTGGCCAGGATGCCCTCGCCAACGGCGCCTGTCACCGTCAGTCCGTCAACCCGCACGCGGCTGGACTTGATCGTGATCCCGGCCAGGCAGGGCGCGCTGCCAGGCTTGCCGAGCACGATCTGATCGCAGTTGCCGTTCGCCGTCGAGGACCCATCGATCACGGCGTGGCGACCGGTCAGCCGCAGGGCCTTGGAGATGATCACATCCTCGGTGTAGGTGCCGTGGCATACGAATACCGTGGAACCCTTGGAGGCGGCGTCGACCGCCGACTGAACGGTTGAGTACTTGGCCGAAGTACAGCTGCGACCGCTGGCGCCGCTGCGTCCATTCGTAGACGCGTAAACGACACGTGCCGACGGTCGATGGGTCCGATGGCCGGACCCATAACGGCTCGTGTGACCCGTAGCGACCGAGGCCAGCGCGCCGCTCAGCAGCATGCAGGAGATGATCACTCCGGCGATTCGCACCGAAAAACGGTATAAGACCATGTAGAATTATCCTTCGGTTGGTTGATGATCGGAGGCGTGGAGAGCCCATCCGGCTCCGGCCAGCCGAATCGTCGGCCGAGATCCGTCTCGCACCGCTGCACCCCACGCGCCGACTGTAACCCGTCTCGCCGCCGTCTGTCGGGCGGTGTCCGAGGCCCCGCCGGGCAGTAGTCTGACCCGCATGCTGATCCGCGAGCGGGCGATCGAGACCCTGGCGGGAGAGCGGTTCGACGTCGCCGTGATCGGCGGCGGGATCACGGGCGCCGGGGTCGCGCTCGATGCCGCCTCGCGCGGATACAGCGTGGCGCTGGTCGAGAAGGCCGACTTTGCCTCGGGAACCAGCAGCCGGTCCTCGAAGCTCGTCCACGGGGGGCTGCGATACCTGCAGCACTTCGACCTCGGGCTGGTCCGCGAGGCACTGCTCGAGCGCCAGCTGATGGTGAAGCTCGCGCCCCATCTGGTGACCCCGCTGGCGCTCGTCGTGCCGGCGTTCGAGGCCCCGAAGCCGGATCGGCTGATGGGGATCGGGTTGAACATGTACGACGTGATGGCGACGCCGAGGCTGCGCGGCCGGCGCAGCTCGCGCCGGGCGGCCGTCGACGGTGGCGAGAGCGACTGGAGCCCGGAGCGCCATCGCGCGATCAGCGGCGAGGAGGTAATGCGGCTGGTGCCGGCGTTGAAGCGTCGCGAGCCGGCCGGCGGCTACCTGTTCTACGACTGCCAGACCGACGATTCGCGGCTGGTGCTGACCGTGCTCGGCGAGGCCGAGCGGTTCGGGGCGATCTGCTCCAACCGGCTGGAAGTGGTCGAGCTGGCGCACGAGCGGGGGCAGGCCGCGGGCGTCAGGGTCCGCGACGGCGAGAGCGGCGGCGAGTTCACGGTTGCGGCCGACAACGTCGTCAACGCGACCGGCGTGTGGGCGGATCGGATCCGGCCCGAGGAGCTCCACGCCGAGGCGGATGTGCCGACGATCGTTCCGAGCCGCGGCACCCACATGATCGTCGCCTCCGAGGACCTGCCGCTCGCGGCGGGGGTGATCGTGCCGGCGGGCGAGGGCCGCTCGATCTTCGCGCTGCCGTGGCTCGGGCGCAGCCTGATCGGCACGACCGACAACAACTACAGCGGTGACATCGACCACGTGCGGCCGTCCGTCGAGGACCTCGAGTACCTGCTCGACGCGGTCAACGGCTTCTTCGGGACGGCGCTCGGCGTCGACGATCTGGCCGGCGCCTACGCCGGCGTGCGACCGCTGATCTCGACCGGCGACAGCCGCAAGTCCGTCGATATCTCGCGCAAGGCCGAGCTGTACGAGACCTCGAGCGGGCTGATCACGATCACCGGCGGCAAGCTGACGACGTGGCGGCGGATGGCGAAACTCGCCGTCGACCGGCTGGTCGAGCGCGACGGCCGGGAGGCGCCATGCCGCACGCACGAGATTCCGCTCGGTCAGGCGATCGACCCGGATCAGCTCGCTCGGGTCGCCGATGTCGCGCAGGAGGCCTACGGCGCGCTGGCAAGCCGCTACGGCCACGCCGCCGACGGCGTGCTGCGGATCGCCGCCGGGAACGAAGAACTTACGCGACCGATCGTCGCCGGCCTGCCCGATCTGCTGGCCGAGGCGCCGTTCGCGGCGCGCAACGAGCAGGCCCGGACCGTCGGGGATGTGCTGCTGCGGCGAACGCGGCTGGGGCTGCTGGCGGGCCGCGAGGTGTGCGCGCAGGAAAGCTCGGTGCCGCTGCGAGTGGCCGGCGCGATCGGCGCCGAGCTCGGCTGGGATCCGACCCGGATCGAAGCTGAGGTCGAGCGCTTCCACGACGAGGCGAGGGCCGAGGGGATCGCGGTCGGATTTGCCGCCGCCGGTCGCGGAGCGTGAGCGCTCCACGCCGGACGCTCGCGACGGCAATCGGCGAGCTCGAGCTCGGCGGGCGGCCGCGGCTGATGGGAATCGTCAACGCGACTCCCGACTCGTTCTCCGACGATCGCATCGCGCGGACGGTCGAGGACCGCGTGCAGTTGGCGGCGGCGCTGCTGCAGGGGGGCGCCGACCTGATCGACATCGGCGGCGAGTCCGGTGTCACGAATCGCCCGGCGGTCGCTGTCGCGGAGGAGATCGAGCGCGTTGTGCCGGTGATCGCGCGCGTCAGCGCCGAGCTCGGCGCGGTCGTCTCGGTCGACACCTACAAGCCGGCGGTCGCGCGCGAGGCGATCGCGGCCGGCGCCGCGATCGTCAACGACGTCAGCGGCCTGCGCGATCCCGAGCTGGCTGACGTCTGCGCCGAGACGGGGGCGGGCCTCGTGATCATGCACACGCGCGCGGCGCCGAAGCAGAAGCTGCTCGATCCGGGCCTCGACGGACGCGCGTTCGACGACGTACTCGCGTTCCTCGGCGAGCGCGCCGCGCTCGCCGAGGCGCACGGTGTCCGATCCCAGCAGATCATGCTCGACCCGGGCCCCGACTTCGGCAAGACCCCATCGCAGACAGTCGAGGTGCTGCGTCGCCTGCCAGAGCTCCACGAGCTCGGCCGGCCGCTGCTGCTCGCCGTCTCGCGCAAGGACTTCGTCGGCGCGATCATCCGCCGGTCGCCGCGCGCGAGGCTCGCCGGCACGCTCGCGGCGGTGGCTCATGGGGTTGGCGCGGGCGCCCACGTGCTGCGGGTTCACGACGTCGAGGCGGTCGCCGACTTCCTCGCCGTCCGTGCGGTGCTCGAGGGTGAACAGGAGCTCGGATCCGATGTCCGCCTGCGCGATGAGCTCCGCTGGGAGACGGCCTGACTCAAGGCCCGGTTGGCGCGGTATCGCGGGCCGTCCTCGCGGCACGCTAGATTCAGGACCGACGATCGCCGGTCGCTGCGTCAACGCGACCGGAGCCCACCGATACAACCCTGGAGGTACCAGATGTCAGTGCTCGACCGCGATGCGCTGCAAGCCAGCCCGCTCGCTGATCTACACACGATCGCCTCGGAGCTCTCGATCGACGGCTACCGCCGTCTGCGCCGTGCCGATCTGATCGATGCGATCCTGGGCAAGCAGGGCGGCGAGTCGGCACAGTCCGAGGCCGAGGAAGAGGAGTCGACCGAGGCCGAGGCGGCGAAGTCCACCGACGAGGAGGAGTCGACCGAGACCAAGCCGGCGAAGTCCGGCGACGCCGAGGAAGCCAAAGCCGCCGAGGCCCAGGAGGAGTCGGCCGAGGTGGCCGAGGAGGACAAGTCCAGCCCTGCCGAGGAGTCGGGCGGTGAGCGCGGCTCGCGCCGGCGGCGTGGCCGTCGCGGCGGACGCGGGCGCTCGGAGGCCAAGGAAGAGGAGGCCACCACGGCGGCCGAGCCCGACGAGGCGCCCGAGGAGGCACAGGAGGCCGAGGCGCCGGCGTCCGAGACGCCGGCAGCTGAGGAGGAGCTCGTCGAAGGTGTGGTCGAGCTGCTACCGAACGGCTCGGGCTTCGTCCGCGTCGCGCCCCCCGAGCCGTCCGATGACGACGTCTATATCTCGGCTGCGCAGGTCAAGCGCTGCGAGCTCGTGTCGGGCGACCGGATCGCGGGCCCGCGGCGCGCGCCGCGCCGTTCCGAGCGCTTCGCGTCGCTGATCAAGATCGACACGATCAACGGTCGTCCGGCCGATGAGGTTGCCGACAGCGTGCGCTTCGAGGACCTTCCGGTCGCGTTCCCGGACGAGCGCTTCCGGCTCGGCTCAGACGATCCGACGCTGAAGGCGATCGAATGGCTGACGCCGATCGGCCGCGGGTCGCGGGTCACGATCGTCGGCGGCTCGGGGTCCGGCAAGACCGAGGCGCTGCGCCGCCTGGCCGAGGCGCTCGCGAGCCAGGAGGAGCTGCTCGTCTCGCTGGCGCTCGCCGGCGCCCGGCCCGAGGAGATCGCGGAGTGGCGAGGCGGGCCGGTCGCTCCGGGCGCCGCCGCGGCGCTCGGGAGCTCGTCCGACGCCCAGGCGGGCGCGGTCGAGCTGGTCGTCGACCAGGGACGGCGGGTCGCCGCCCGCGGCGCCCACGCCGTGATCTTGATCGACACGCTCGACGGGCTGCATCCGCTCGCCGCCCGCAAGGCGCTTGCGGCCGCCAGGAAGATCGTCGATGGCGGCTCCCTGACAGTGATCGCAACCGCGACAGCACCGGTCGGAGGCGAGACGACGGTGATCGCGCTCGATCGCGCGCTGGCCAGCACCGGCCGTTTCCCGGCGCTCGATCTGGTCGCCAGCGGCACGATCCGCGCGGAGCGGCTGGTCGGTGACGCCGGCGCGGAGGCGATCGCCCGCGCCCGCGCCGAGGCGATGGACGCCGCGCACTAATCAGTACGCCGTGCAGCGGCAGCGGTGCCGCGGGGAGGCCTTGTAGCGCGGCTGCGCGCCCCGGTTCCAGAGCGCCTGGTCGATCTCGGCGGCGCAGCTGCCCGGTCGCGCGGCGGCGATCAGCTCGACCGTGTGGACCGCGCACGCCCGGATCTCGACCTCCTCGGGAGAGCCGTGCTCGATCAGCTCCTCGCGTTCGATCCGTGCGACCAGTCCCGGGTCAAACCGCAGCAGCCCGTCGAGGCGCAGGACGTGCGGTACGAGGTTGTCGGCGAACATCGTCAGCTGCTCGATCCCGTCGGCGCCGATGACGCCGGTACGCGCAAGGTCGGCGGCCGCGATCTGCGCGCGCTTGAAGAACGGGACATCGAGTTCCTGGTAGCGCGAGCGATCCGCGAAGCACTCCCAGCCGGCCAGCAGCTCAGCGAGCGCCGGTGGCGAGGACGCGGTCCGCGCGACCGCCGCGAACTCGCCGCCGTGCTCGGCCGCGACGTGGCGGCCGAGATCACGCAGTGAGTCGGCGAACAGCCCGATCAGCTCGTGCTCGGGCTGCTGGCCGAGCGCCGCCGCGAGCTCGACCGTGTCGATCTCGGCGAGCTCTGCAGCGCTCCAGGCGCGACCCCGCTCGAACCGCTCGCGGACGGCCGTGGCAATCGTGAAATAGCCCGACATCCCGGGGCGCTTTCGCAGCGTCGGAAACCACCCGGATCCGCAGTTGATCGCGTCGAGCGTCAGCCAGAAGGCCGCCCGCGACTCGCGATCCCAGCCGGCCAGAGCCGGATCGGAGCACCCGCCCGGCAGCGGCGTCTCGAGCGTCAACTCGGACGCGTACCCGGCGACCTCGTGACGCTCGATCGAGACCTGGCGAGCCCGCCTCGCGACCTCGGCGCAGGCGGTGCGGATCGCGGTCGTAAGCTCGCTCACGGACGGGAGCATGAACGACCACAGGCGCCGCTACCGTTGTGCGTCCAGCGCATGCCCGAGACCGACACATCACTCGAGGAGCTGCTCGCGGGCCTCAACGACCCGCAGTGCGAGGCCGTCACCTACGGCGAGGGTCCGCTGCTGATCCTGGCCGGCGCGGGCTCGGGCAAGACGCGCGTGCTGACGCACCGGATCGCCTACCTGGTCGCCGTCGGCGCGGCCAAGCCGAACGAGATCCTCGCGATCACGTTCACCAACAAGGCCGCGGGGGAGATGCGCGAGCGTGCCGAGCTGCTCGTCGGCCGGCGTGTGCGCGCGATGTGGGTGATGACCTTCCATGCCGCCTGCGCGAGGATGCTGCGGGCGCACGCCGATCGGCTCGGCTACACGCGCCGATTCACGATTTACGACCAGGCTGACTCGCGCCGGTTGGTCAAGCGGTGCATCGACGATCTCGGGATCGATTCCAAGCGCTTCACGCCGGCAGCGGTGCTGAACCAGATCTCGGACGCAAAGAACAAGCTGCGCGACGCCGACGCCTACGGCCAGATGGTCGGTTCGTTCTTCGAGCAGACGGTTGCCGACGTGTTTCGCTCCTACGAGCGCGAGCTGCACCGAATGAACGCGATGGACTTCGACGACCTGCTGGTCCGTGCCGTCAACGTGCTCGAGCTATTCCCCGAGGTCCGCGAGCGCTACGCGACCGGCTTTCGCCATGTGCTGGTCGACGAGTACCAGGACACCAACCATGCGCAGTACCGATGGCTGCAGCTGCTCGCCGGCGAGCACCGGAACCTGATGGTCGTCGGCGACGACGCGCAGTCGATCTACGGCTTCCGCGGCGCTGACATCCGCAACATCCTCGAGTTCGAGGATACGTTCCCCGACGCGCGGGTGATCAAGCTCGAGCAGAACTACCGCTCGACGCAGACGATCCTCGACGCGGCCAACGCGGTAATCCGCAACAACCGCGCCCAGAAGCCCAAGTCGCTGTGGACCGACCTCGGGCAGGGCGATCCGGTCAAGGTCCGCGAGCTCGAGGACGAGCACGCCGAAGCTCGGTTCGTGACCGGTGAGATCCAGCGGCTCGTCGACGAGGGCGTCGCCCGGTCCGAGGTCGCCGTCTTCTACCGGACCAATGCCCAGTCGCGCGTGCTCCAGGACACGCTCGTGCGCGCCGAGATCGCCTACCAGGTGATCGGCGGCACCAAGTTCTACGAGCGCGCCGAGATCAAGGACGCAGTCGCGTACCTGACGGTGCTGATCAATCCGCAGGACGTCGGCGCGTTCACGCGGATCGTCAACTCGCCGCGGCGCGGGATCGGCTCGACCTCGATGTCGAGGCTGTTGGCGTTCGCGAACACGATGGGCATGTCGATCTGGGACGCCGCCGCCGAGCCCGAGCAGGTGCCCGACCTCGGACCGGCCGCGATCAAGGCGCTGCGCAGGTTCATGGGCACGATGCACTTGCTGCGCGAGCGCAGCGAGGGCGAGGTGTCGGTCGCCGAGCTGTTGCGCGAGCTGCTGCGCGAGACCGGCTTCCTGGATGCGCTCGAGGCCGAGCGGACGATCGAGGCTCAGGGGCGGATCGAGAATCTCGAGGAGCTCGTCAACGTCGCGGCTGAGTACGACGTCGCGCGCGAGCGCAGCGAGGAGGAGCCGCCGGTCGCGGCGTTCCTGCAGCAGATCGCGCTGATCGCCGACGCCGACGAGCGCGACGACGACGAGGGGCTGGTAACGCTGATGACGCTCCACAACGCCAAGGGTCTCGAGTACCCGATCGTGTTCATGATCGGCTGCGAGGAGGGCGTGTTCCCGCACTCGCGCGCGCTCGACGAGGGCGATCTCGAGGAGGAGCGACGCCTCTGCTACGTCGGAATCACGCGTGCCGAGCGCGATCTGTACCTGACCTACGCGCGTACGCGCACCGTGTTCGGAGCACGGAGCTTCGGGGCGCCGAGCCGGTTCATCGCCGAGATCCCGCCGGAACTGACCGACCGCGAGGAGCAGCAGCCGCGCGGGTTCGGCGCAATCCGCGCGCGGGCCACGTCGTGGACCACCGGCCTCGACCGCGATCAGCCGGCGCCGGTGGCCTACCGGCTCGGCGACGACGTCGTGCACCCGACCTTCGGCGAGGGCGTCGTGACCGGACTCGAGCCGGGCGGGATCGTCGTGATCCGCTTCAGCAAGGACCGCTCCGAGCGCAAGCTGGTCGCGGATCTGGCACCGATCCACAAACGGTAGGTTCCCGACCATGACAGCAACGATCATCGACGGACGCGCGGTGGCGGCAGGGGTCCGCGCCGATGTCGCGCGAGAGGTCGAGACGATGACGCGCGCCGGCGGGCGCCCGCCGGGGCTCGCGACGATCCTCGTCGGCGACGATCCCGCCTCTGCGATCTACGTCGCGAACAAGCGCCGGGCGTGCGCCGAAGCAGGGATCTCGGACCTTCACCGCCATCTCCCCGCCGACGCCACCCAGGAGCAGATCACGACCGTGATCGACGACTGCAACAGCGACGGCGATGTCAGCGGCATCCTGCTGCAACTGCCGCTGCCGGCTGGGGTCGATGCGGCCCCGCTGACCGGGCGGATATCGCCCGACAAGGACGTCGACGGGCTGACCCCGATCAGCGCCGGACGGCTCGCGCAGGGCGTTCCCGGGCTGCGGCCGTGCACCCCGCTCGGCGTGATCGAACTGCTCGACGCCCACCAGGTGCCGCTCGAGGGAGCCGAGGCCGTGGTCGTCGGCCGCTCCGACCTGGTCGGCAAGCCGCTCGCTGCGTTGCTGCTGGCGCGCAACGCGACCGTCACGATCTGCCATTCGCGCACGCGCGATCTCGAGGGTGTCTGCTCGCGCGCCGACGTGCTGGTGGCGGCCGTCGGTGTGCCCCGGTTGATCGGTCCCGATCACGTCAGGCCGGGTGCGGCCGTGATCGATGTCGGCATGAACCGGACCCAGGACGGCCTGTCCGGCGATGTCCAATACGACGCGGTGCTCGAGCAGGCGGGCCTGTTGACGCCGGTGCCAGGGGGTGTCGGGCCGATGACGATCGCGATGCTGCTGCGCAACACGCTCATCGCCGCGCGCCTCCAGCGAGCCTAGGATGCCGGACGCCGGACGAGTGCAATCGAGCGACACCGCCTCGACGGCTCCGACGGACTCGAACGCCACGAGGCGCGAGACACCCGCGGCTGCCGCGAGCGCCTCGGAGAATGAGACAGCCGCGACCGCCTCGGCTACTGAGACAGCAGAGACGGCGCCGGCGAGCGAGATCCCTCCCGAGTTGCCGGGCGCAGTGCGCGGCGAGCTCGCCAGTGCCGGCTTCGCGGTGCTGCTACTGGTGCTGATGTTCGCGGTCGAGTGGTTCGGGGTCGACCGGCTGCCGGGCCGCGCCAACGGAATCCAGCGTGAGACGGCCGAGAACGCGTGGCAGGCGCTGCCGCTGTTGCGGTGGCTGATGCTGGCGACGGTCTTTGTCGCGATCGGCGCGGTGATCCTGCACGCGACCCAGCACGGCCACGGCGCTCGCAACGACACGGGGTTGCTGGTGATGGTGTTCGGGACGGTCACGGCGCTGCTGCTGATCTATCGCGTCCTGATCGACCTTCCCGGCACCAACGAGATTGTCGACCAGAAACTGGGAGCGATCCTTGGGGTGGCGTGCGCGATCGGGATCGCGCTCGGGGGCCACCGGTCGATGATCGAGGAGCGCGCGCTCGCCCGTCGATATCCGTCTAGGCGCTCACGAGTGGGTCTGGCGCACCGGGTCTGACCGCGCTAGGGTTGCGGCTGGCTGGCAGGAGGGCAGGCATCAATCTCGAACACCTGCCTCATCACGTGACCGATTTCTGGAGGAGGGCCCAGTGAATGTGGACAACGTCTCTCGGGACGATTGGATCGTCGGTGGCCTCGGGATCGTCTTGATCATCACGCTTCTCGCGTTTCCGTGGTTCTCAGTTGGGGGCGGATCCGTGGCGGGCGTCTCGATCCCGTCGTTCGATTTCACCGCAACCGATGCGCCGGACGGCTGGCTCGGAGTGCTCGCCGTGCTGACGGCGATCATCGTCGTTGCCGACCTCGCGATTGAGCGGCTCTCGCCGCAGACACAGTTACCTGCTGTCAATGACAGCCGCACGATGACGCGGTTCGTGTTCGCCTCGGCAACGGCGTTCTTCATGCTGCTCAAGTTCCTCTTCCACATCAACCACTTCAGCGATCTCGGCTGGGGCTTCTGGCTTGCGTTGATCGTGGTCGCTGCGCTGCTGTACTTCACGATGCTGGCGCGCACCGAGGGAGGACCGGTCAGGACCTCGACCCGTCCCGCGACGCCCGCCGGAACGCCGCCGCCCGCGAGTGGGCCGCCCGCCGGCGCGCCACCATCGAGCTCACCGCCGCCCGGTCCGTCCGGGGGCTCGAGCGAGCCGCCGCCGTCATCGCCACCGCCCGGCTCCTAGTGTCCTGAGCCACTAGATCAGACCGTCATATAGGCTGGAGCCCCGATGGACTTTGATCCGTCGAGGCTCCGCCGTGGCGAATGGATCGCGGGCATCAGCGCGCTGCTGCTGCTCGTGTTCCTGTTCGCCCTGCCGTGGTACGGCGTCAGCGGCGGGATCGGCAAGACGGCGGCTGCCCTCGGCCTGTCGACGTCGGTCAACGGCTGGGACGGGCTGACCCACCTTCGCTGGCTGGTGATGGTGACGATCCTGTCGGCACTCGCGCTCGCCTACAACCAGGCAACGCGGAAGGCTCCCGCAATCCCGGCGGCGCTGAGCGTGATCGTCACCGTGCTCGCGACGCTGAGCACGCTGCTGCTGATCTATCGCGTGCTGATCAACGTCCCCGGCTCCGACTCGGTGATGCAGCAGAAGGCCGGCGCGTATCTGGGTCTGCTCAGCGCGGTGGTGCTCACCTACGGCGCGTATGAGTCGATGCGCCGCGAGGGGATCAATCCGCGCGACGAGCCGAGCGAGATCGAGACGATCGATCTCGGCGGCGCGCGCGGTTCCTAGGTTCCTAGAATCAAGCGATCAGATGCTCGACCGCGCCCAAGTTCTCCACGTCGCTCGCCTCGCCCGGCTCGAGCTGACCGATCAGGAAGTGCAGCGGATGGCCGCCGAGCTGTCCAAGGTGCTCGACCACATCGAGAAGATCCGCGAGCTCGATCTCGACGGAGTGCCACCGACCTCGCACGTGATCGACGTCGTCAACGCGCTCCGTGCCGATCGCCCCGAGCCCTCGCTGTCGGTCGAGGCGGCGCTCGCCTCCGCCCCCGAGCCCGTCGAGGGCGGGTTCGGCGTTCCCAGTCCCGGTCCGGCCCAATGACCGAGCTGATCGAGCTGACGGCTGCCGCGGCAGCCGAGCGCGTCCGTGCCGGCGAGCTGGATCCGAGGGAGCTGTTTCAGGTCTACCGCGAGCGGGCGGCCGGCGATCAGCTGAACGCGTTCACGTGGGTGGCCGAGCGGCCCCCGGCGGCTCAGGGGTCCCTCGCGGGCAAGCCGCTCGGGGGAGTTCCGCTCGCCGTCAAGGACCTGTTCTGCACCGAGGGGGTGCCTAGCCAGGCCGGCTCGCGGATCCTCGAGGGCTACCGCCCGCCATACACGGCGACCGTCGTCGCGAAGCTCGCTGCAGCCGGCGCGCCGTTGCTCGGCAAGACGAACCAGGACGAGTTCGCGATGGGCTCCTCAAACGAGAACTCGGGCTTCGGGCCGGTGCTGAACCCGTGGGACCGCACCCGCGTTCCGGGCGGCTCCTCTGGAGGCAGCGCCGCGGCCGTCGCGGCCGGGCTGGCCCCGTGGGCGATCGGCACCGACACCGGCGGCTCGATCCGCCAGCCGGCCGCGCTGTGCGGAATCGTCGGGATGAAGCCGACGTATGGCTCGTGTTCGCGCTACGGCATGATCGCGTTCGCCTCCTCCTTGGACCAGGCCGGCCCGCTGACGCGCGACGTCACCGATGCGGCGCTGCTGCTGCGCCACATGGTCGGGCACGACCGCTGCGACTCAACCTCGCTGCCGTACCCCGGCGAGATCGAGCTGCCACGCGCGGAGAGCCTGCGCGGCATCCGGCTCGGTGTCCCGGAGGAGCTGACCGGCGAGGGCGGCGGCGTCCAGCCCGGCGTCCGCGCGAGCTTCGAGGCGACGCTGCGGCTCGCCGAGGGACTGGGTGCGACAGTCGAGCCGTGCCGGCTGCCGCACGCGCCGCACGCGCTGTCGGCCTACTACCTGATCGCTCCGGCCGAGGCGTCGGCCAACCTGGCGCGGTTCGACGGCGTCCGCTACGGGCTCCGCGTTGACGGCGATGCCGACCTCGTCTCGATGTACAGCCGCACCCGCGCGGCGGGTTTCGGCGACGAGGTGAAGCGCAGGATCATGCTAGGGACCTACGCGCTGTCGAGCGGCTACTACGACGCCTACTACGGCACCGCGCAGAAGGTCAGAACGAAGATCGCCGAGGACTTCCGGATCGCGTTTGATCGCTTCGACTTCGTCGTCACGCCGACCAGTCCGTGGACCGCGTTCGAGCTTGGGGCCAAGACCGACGATCCGCTCGCGATGTACCTCAACGACTTTTGCACAGTGCCGATGCCGCTCGCCGGGATCCCGGCGATCTCGATCCCGTCGGGGCTCAGCGACGGTCTGCCGGTCGGCTTCCAGCTGGCGGGCCCCGCCTTCAGCGAGAGCCGGCTGCTCGATGCGGCCCATGCGCTCGAGCAGGCGATCGGGTTCGACGGAAGCGCGGCGCGGAGATGAGCTCGGTGACGGAGTATGAGCCCGTCATCGGCCTCGAGATCCACGTCCAGCTGAAGACCGTCACAAAGATGTTCTGCGGGTGCGAGCTGTCGTTCGGCGATCCGCGCAACATCCATACCTGCCCGGTCTGCCTGGGGCTGCCAGGGACGCTGCCGGTGATCAACGAGCGGGCCGTCCACTATGGGCTGATGATCGGGCTCGCGCTCGGCTGCGAGATCGCCCCGCGCTCGCTGTTTCACCGCAAGAACTATTTCTATCCCGACCTACCCAAGGGCTACCAGATCTCCCAGTACGACGTGCCCCTGTGCCTGGGCGGGACGCTCGGCGAGGTGCGCATCCACCGCGTCCACCTCGAGGAGGATGCCGCCAAGCTCGAGCACCTCGGCGAGAGCGGCCGGATCCACGGCTCCGATCGCAGCATCGTCGACTTCAACCGCGGCGGGACGCCGCTCGTCGAGATCGTCACCGAGCCCGACTTCCACTCGCCCGAGCAGGCCCGCGAGTGGCTGATCCTGCTGCGCGAGACGCTGCGCCAGCTCGGCGTCTCCGACGTCAACATGGAGGAAGGGTCGCTGCGGTGCGACGCCAACGTCTCGGTCCGGCCGGTCGGGACGACCGCGCTCGGGACCAAGACCGAGCTCAAGAACATGAACTCGTTCCGGTTCCTCGAGCGCGGGATCAGGGCCGAGATCGAGCGGCAGGTCGAGCTGTTGCGAAGCGGCGACCACGTCGTCCAGGAGACGCTCCACTTCGACCCGGCCTCGGGACGGCTGACGCCGCTGCGCTCCAAGGAGGAGGCTCACGACTACCGTTACTTCCCGGAGCCGGATCTGGTACCGCTGCTCGCGACCGAGGAGATGCTCGCAGCCGCGCGAGCCGAGATCGGGGAACTGCCGGCCCACCGCGCGGAGCGGTTCGAGCGCGAGCTCGGGCTGAGCGCCGAGCGGGCGCGCGAGCTCGCGTTCCGGGCCGAGCTCGGCAACTACTTCGAGCGCGCGGTCGCGGCCGGCGACGGCGGCGGAGCCGGTCCCGTCGAGATCGCGAACTGGATCCCGCAGCTTGTCGAGCGAATCGGCTCCGCGACCGACCCAGCCGCCAGCAAGGTCGGCCCCGGGAACCTGGCGGCGCTCGCGGGGCTGGTCGCGTCCAAGCAGGTCAGCCGCGACGCCGCGCGCGAGGTCCTGACCGAGCTCGTCGAGCACGGCGGCGACCCTCGCGAGGTCGTCGAGCGCGAGGGGCTCGGCGCGATCAGCGACGGGCTCGCCGAGATCGTCGACCGCGCGATCGCATCGGACCCGGCCGCGGCCGAGCAGGTCAAGGCCGGGAACATGAAGGCAGTCGGACCGTTGGTCGGCTTCGTGATGCGCGAGACCAAGGGCCGGGCCGACGGCGGCGAGGTCACGAAGCTGATTCGCCAGCGCCTGCAGGGCTGAGTCCGGGGCGGACGGCTGCGCTCAAGCCTGGCGCAGCCGGCGCCGGATCACGACCCCGGCGGCGATCATCACCAGCGCCAGGATCACGGCGGCGGTCAGATCGAGACCGGTGTTGGGAAGGGTCGAGCTCGACGATCCGGTGCTCGGCGTCGTGCTCGTCGGCGAAGTGCTCGCGGTCGTCGCGGTCGGGCTGGTGCCCGAGCTGCCGCTCGATCCCGAGCTGCCGCTCGATCCCGAGTTGCCGCTCGATCCCGATGTGCCGCTCGATCCCGATGTGCTGCTGGCGAGCACCACGACGGTGCCGTGCATGAACGGGTGGATCGAGCAGATATAGGCGTAGGTCCCGGCCTTGGTGAAGGTGAACGAACCGCTCTGGCCAGGATGCAGGGTGCCCGTGTTGAACGCACCGTTGTTGGCGGTCGCGGTGTGCGGCTGCTTGCCATTGTTGGTCCAGGTGACGGTGTCGCCGACGTTGACCGTGATGCTGCCGGGGCTGAAGCTGTAGTCGACGATCCCGACGCCCGGGTCGCCGGCGATGTGGGCCGCGTGGTGGGTGGAGGCCGTGCCGAGCCCGACCTGCAGTTTCGTGCCCGACCTGTGAGAGGCGCTCGTCGAGTGGTGGCTCGGCGCCGGTGGCGGTGGCGGTGGCGGCGGGGGGGTCTTCGGCTTGGGCCTGGGCTTCGGCTTGGGCCACTTGACCGGTGCAGGCGCCGGCTTGGCGTGGTGGAGCTTGCGGATCGCGGCGCGACCGTGCGAGTCCGCGGCCGCCACCAGCGGCGCCGGAACGGTCAGCGCGAGCAGCGCAGCGATCAGAAGTCGAGAAATCCGTTTGATCGGCAACTTGCTTGAGAATGACGTGCGCAAGACGGCAATCCTTCCCTGATTCCGGCGTACGATCAGAAATCCACTCTGCTTAAGGAGGCCCACGTATGTCCCGACTTGTCAGGATGGACCGTACCGGCCACACGACGCTGGCGGAATGGACCGCCGGTGACCGGGCCAGCGTTGAGGATGCCAGAGTTGCGCTCCGAAGCGAGCTCGAGCGCGGTTACTTCGCGGTCGTCTCGGACCGCGAGGGTCATGCCGAGCAGGTGCACGAGCTGCCACTGCAGGCGCCGCTCGTGATCCTCCGTCGACCGATCGCCGGTGGCTGAGCTCTTCGGTGATCGTGCGGCAGGACAGGCCGGCGCGCTGCCCGAGCTCGCGAGCGTGTACTGGCGTCCGCGCGTCAGCGAGCGGATGCTCGCGCGCAGCGGCCGCTTGTGGACGCTCACGACTGTCGCCCACACGGCCCCGCTGATCGCCGCGGCGGCGCTACTCGTGGCGCTGAAGCCGATCACGCTGCCGGTCACTCTGATCCTGCTCGCCCACGCCTGGATCATTCCCGAGCTGTACGCAGCGCGTGGGGCAGGCGTGCTGCGCCGCAGCCGAGCGGCCGAGGCCGATGCCGCCACCGAGCTCGTCGCGTTGGGGCTCCTCGGTGACCTGGTCGGGCACGATGCGCGGTCGCTGCTGACGCGGACCGGGTTCGTCCGCGAGCGTGGCCGTCTCGGCGAGTGGCTGCTCGGCGAGGCGGGAGCGGTGCTCGTGCGACCGGGCGGCCACCGGGCCTACTGCTACTGCGTCAAGGTCGCCGATGACGAGCTCCCGCGCGCGGACCGGATCGCGCACCTGCTGCTCGCCCTGCGCGCCGACGAGTCCGGGTTCGCGACCGTCGCCAACCTCGCCTTCAGCGGCGCCCGCTGGCGGCTCGCGCGCCGGCTCGGGCCAGCCGCGCGCGACGCGCTGCGCGAGGCCGCGCGGGCCTCGCGCGAGCTCGAGCGGCCGCCGGGCGCGCTGCAGCGGCCGCTGCCCGCCACGCCCTGAGGACAAGCTCGCCTTCAGGAAGTTTGTACCGAGGGCCAATGTGGCGTTTAGCCTCGATCGCCATGATCCTCGCCATGACCCGCCCAAACACACTCTCCAAGCTGTTGTTGGTCGCGGATCCCAGGCCCGCCTCGGGCCAGGGTGAGAGCACGTCAGTTCGCCGTTATCGGCTTGCCCGGTTGCGGTTGGAAGGTCGCGACGCCGACCCGGCCAATCGCTTCGAGCATCTCAAGCGCGTTTTCGACTGACGCGACAGTGGCCCCGGGCGACGGCCGCACCACGCGGCCGATTCGCGCCCGGCCCTTCCGGACGGGGTCCTCCGCGCGCTACGCTGTCGGTATGCGATCCGAGCTGGAAACCCAACCCGAGCGAACCCCGATCATGAGGAAGGCCCTCGCGGGCCTGGTATTGATCGTGGTCGCTGGTCTGGCGGTCTTCATTCTGATTGGCATCGTCAAGGCGATCTTCTGGACTGTTGTCGTGATCGCCGTGGTGCTTGCCGTTCTCTGGGCATTGAAGACGCTGATCTGGTGAAGACGGGCCGATGGCCGGCCTAGGTCTGGTAGTGATCATGATGTTCTTCGGCCTGGCCGGCGGCTTCGTCGGTAAGGCCAAGGGCAGCTCGTTTGCGATCTGGTTCCTGGTTGCCGCGATGGTGCCGTTCCTCGGGCTGCTGACCGCGCTGCTGTATCGCTCCGACAACCAGGAGCTCCGCCGCCAGTGTCCGGGGTGCGGGCGGATCGTGATGCTGCACGACGCGCTGTGCACGAATTGCGGCACCGAGCTCGAGTTCCCCGACGTCGCGATCGCGTCTGAAGCATCGATGCGCCGGCGCGTGGCCTGAGTCCTCCGGACCGCCCCGGAACCGCTGTTAGACTGGGCTTTCCCGCCGCGCGCGGACTGTCCGCGCGCGCTCAGATGCCGAATTAGGCGGAAGGAGGAACGCGCCATGCGTGCAGTCGACGCTTTGATGGAATGCCTGAAGGCAGAGGGTGTCGACGTCGTATTCGGGTTGCCCGGCGGCGCCAACCTTCCGACCTACGACGCCTTCTACGACGCGGGGATCCGCCACATCCTGGTGCGCCACGAGGCCGGAGGCGGCCATGCGGCCGAGGGCTACGCGAAGGCGACCGGGCGGGTCGGAGTGTCGCTCGGCACCAGCGGCCCGGGCGCCACGAACCTCGTGACCCCGATCTGCGACGCGATGATGGACTCGGTCCCGGTCGTGTTCCTGACCGGTCAGGTCCGCACCGAGCTGCTCGGCACCGACGGCTTCCAGGAAGCCGACACGATCGGGATCACGATGCCGATCGTCAAGCACAGCTTCCTGATCCAGCATCCGCTCGAGCTCCCACGCTCGATCCACGAGGCCTTCCACCTCGCGCGCACCGGCCGGCCCGGTCCGGTCGTCGTCGATATCCCACAAGACCTCAGTCGCGGCGACATCCCGTACGAGCCGGTGACCGACGTGCACCTGCCCGGCTACCAGCCGACGACCGACGGGAACCAGAAGCAGATCCGCCTCGCGGCGAAGGCGCTGGCGAATTCGCGGCGTCCGGTGATCTACGCGGGCGGCGGCGTGATCAGCGCAAACGCGGGCCCGGAGCTGACCGAGCTCGCGACGGTCGACCGGTTCCCGGTGACCTGCACGGTGATGGGCCTCGGCGGGTTTCCGGCGACCCACGAGCACTGGCTCGGGATGCTCGGGATGCACGGCACCCGCGCTGCCAACTACGCGATGGACGAGGCCGACCTGATCATTGCGATCGGGGCCCGGTTCGACGACCGGATCACCGGCAAGCTGTCGGAGTTCGCACCGCGCGCCAAGTTCATCCACATCGACGTCGACCCGGCTGAGATCTCGAAGAACGTCCCGGCCCACATCCCGATCGTCGGCGATGCCAAGAACATCGTCCCGCGGCTGACAGCCGAGTACCGGGCGCTGTCGGCCGATCCGGCCCGGCTCGAGGAATGGTGGTCGCGGATCCACGCATGGCAGGAACGCCATCCACTGCGCTATGAGGACTCGACCGACGCCGAGATCAAGCCGCAGTTCATGATCCAGGCGCTGTACGAGGCGACCGGCGGAGACGCGATCGTCACCAGCGACGTCGGCCAGCATCAAATGTGGGCCGCGCAGTATTTCCATTTCGACCGTCCGCGCAGGTGGATCAACTCCGGTGGCCTCGGCACGATGGGCTTTGGCCTGCCGGCCGCGATGGGCGCCAAGGTTGGGTGTCCGGACGAGACCGTCGTCTGCATCGCCGGCGACGGCTCGGTCCAGATGAACGCCCAGGAGCTCGCGACCTGCGCCCAGGAGGGAATCGATATCAAGGTGTTCGTGATGAACAACGGCTATCTGGGGATGGTTCGCCAGTGGCAGGAGTTGTTCTGGGACAAGCGCTACAGCCAGGTCGAGACCGGCCAGTGGCCGGACTTCGTCAAGCTCGCACAGGCCTACGGCGCGACCGGGTTGCGGTTCGAGGACAAGCGCACGCTCGTCAAGGACATGCAGGACGCGATCGCTACCGAAGGACCGGTGCTCGTCGACGTCCGCGTGACGCGCGAGGAGAACACCTATCCGATGATCCCCGCGGGCCAGGCCGCCCGCGACATGGTGGGCTGATCGCGATGGGAGAGCCTGGAACCAAGGAAATCCTGTCGCTCGACGAGCTCGAGGCCGTCGCCGGTCAGCGGACCGGGCGCAAGCACATCCTCTCGATCCTGGTCGAGAACAAGCCGGGTGTCCTGACTCGGATCGCCGGGCTGTTCGCGCGGCGCGGCTTCAACATCGACACCCTGGCCGTCGGCCCGACCGACGACGAGACGATCTCGCGGATCACGCTGACGCTCGACGGTGCCCTGCACCCGATCGATCAGGTCACCAAACAGCTGCACAAGCTCGTCAACGTGCTCAAGATCCGCGACCTCGAGCCGGCGGAGACGCTCGCGCGAGAGCTCGCCCTGTTCAAGGTCTCGGCGGACGGCATCGCTCGCGCCGAGGTGATGCAGATCTGCGAGATCTTCCGCGCCAAGGTCGTCGACGTGAACAAGCGCTCGGTCGTGATCGAGGTCACCGGCACCTGCGACAAGGTCGATGCGTTCGAGCGCCTGGTGCGGCCGTTCGGTCTGATCGAGATGGCACGGACGGGGGAGATCGCGATCGCGCGCGGCCGCGGCGAGACCTGAGCGGATCGATGGTCGGCGCTGCTAGTGAAGTCGCCCCGGCCGCCGACTGGCTCGACGCGCGCACGCGTGAGCGAGCCGCAGCTCGGATTACCGCCGCGCTACAGCAGGCTCGCAGCAGTGGCGAGCCGGCGTTGCTGAGCGTTACCGGCGTGTGCCCGCGCGAGGTCGACCCGAGCGCCGTCGTGGCGCGCTCGCGGCGCGCGGACGAGCCGTGGTTCTGCCTCGAGCAGCCCGATCGGGCAGGCTGGGCGCTGGCAGCGCTCGGCGCCGTCACCGAGTTGCGCGGCGCCGGTCCCGGCCGCTTCGGCGCGATCGCGGACCGGTGGCGCGCGCTCGTCGCCGCGGCGCTCGCCGACCCCGCCGAGGGGCCACAGGGGTCCGGTCTGGTCGCCGTCGGCGGGTTCGCGTTTGCGCCGGCGGGGGGCGGCTCGCCCGCCTGGGCGGGGTTCGCCCCGGCCTCGCTGCTGATCCCCGAGCTGTCGCTGGCGCGCAGCGCCGGCCAATGCTGGATCACTGTCAACCTGCTTGCGGCACCCGACGACACCGTCGCCGATCTGAGCGAGCGTCTCGAGCGCAGGCTCGCCGAGCTCACCGACGCACCACTGCCGCTGATCGACCCGGCCCCGGCTGGTAACTACGAGGTCGTCAGCTCGATGCCCCCGTCGCACTACGAGCACGCGGTGGCGCGCGCGACCGAGCGGATCGCAGCCGGCGAGCTCGACAAGGTCGTGCTGGCCCGCGAGGTCGAGGTGCATGCACCCGCCGCGCATGACCCGGCCGCGCTGCTGGGGCTGCTCCGCGAGGCGTTCGGATCCTGCTACGTGTTCGCGATCGGCCGCGGCGAGGCGACCTTCATCGCCGCCAGTCCCGAGCTGCTCGTGCGCCGCGAGGGCCAACGCGCGAGCACCGTCGCGCTCGCCGGGTCGACCCGCCGCAGCGCCGACCCAGCGGTCGACGACCACCTCGGTGAGCAGCTGCTGCGCAGCGACAAGGACCGCGAGGAGAACGCGATCGTCGCGCGCCGGATCGTCCGCGCGCTGCGTCCGCACGCGGTCTGGGTCACGGCCGCTTCCGAGCCCTCGCTCGTTCGCGTGGCCAACATCCAGCACCTCGGTGCCGCGATCCGAGCTCAGCTCGCCGAGCCGATCGGCGCGATCGAGCTGGCCGGGCTGTTGCACCCGACCCCGGCCGTCGGCGGCGAGCCGGCGTCCGTTGCCCAGGAGCTGATCCCGGCGCTCGAGGGCCTCGATCGCGGCTGGTACGCGGGCCCGGTCGGATGGACCGATGCGACCGGAGACGGCGAGTTCTGTGTCGCGCTTCGGTGCGCGCTGTTGCGCGATCGGCTCGCGCGCTGCTACGCGGGCTGCGGGATCGTGCGCGACTCCGATCCGGTCGCCGAGCTGGCCGAGAGCGAGGTCAAGCTGCAGGCGATGCTGTCGGCGGTGGCGGGGTAGTCGGGGCCGGTCCTCGGCAACCCGCTTCAGAACTAGCGCAGCGTGGTCGCGACCGCCTCGGCAATCTGGCGGTGAAGCTCGAGGTTCGCCTCGCGCTCGGTCCGGATCTCGATCAGCTGCGCGTCCGCGCTCGTCATCGACCGCGCCACCGCTTCGCGCAGCGCGTCGACGTTCGGCGGGCGCTGATAGCCCAGCCCGTACAGCTCCGCGGCGCGGCTGAAGTCGAGCCCGTGGGGGGTAGCGACGTGCTGCTCGAACGCATCGGCCTCGCCCGCGACCGGAAGGAAATGGAAGATTCCGCCGCCGTCGTTGTTGAGCAGCACGATCGTCAGCGGCAACTCGAGCCGGCGCGCGGCGAGTAGCCCGCCGATGTCGTGGGCCAGCGCCACGTCCCCGATCAGCAGCACGACCGGGCGCCCCGTCGCGGCGACGGCACCGAACGCGCTCGAGACGGTGCCGTCGATCCCGTTGGCACCACGGTTGCTGAGCACCCGGGGCGGCCGGTCCGCAGCTCCGAAGAACGACTCGAGATCGCGGATCGGCATCGAGGAGGCGGCAAACAGGATCGAGTCGTCTCCGAGCCAGCGGCCGAGCCGTTGCGCGACCAGCGGTTCGGACAGCTGATCGCCGAGGACCGCTTCGATCGCGGCATCGGCACGCTCGTCGGCCTGTCGCCATGAGTGCAGCCAGCCCGGCTGCACGGCGAGCTCAGCGGCGTCGGGGAGGGCAGCCACGCGCATCCCGACGACCGCGTCGGGATCTTGCCAGGTGAGATCGGGATCGACCGCGATTTGCGCCACTTCAAGCCCCGCGAGCCACACTCGTAGCGGCTTCGAGGTCGGCAGATCGCCGGCGCGGATCACGAACTCGGGCCGGTGCGCGGCGGCGAAGTCGGGGTCGCGAAGCAGGTGGTCGTAGTGGAGGATCGCGGCACTACCACGGCGGGCGCCCGACAGCGGATCGGCGAGCAGCGGGATCTCCGCGCGAGCCGCGAGCCGGGCGAGGCGCTCGCCGCCGCTTGGGTCGCGCTCGTCGCGCCCGGCGACGATCAACACGCGGCCCGATGGGTGCCCCTCACCCGCCGGCGGCCCTGGCGGCGAGCGCACGAAGGTGACGTACGGACGGCGCTGGTCGCGGCCCGTGCGGTCCTCTGGCAGCGCTTCCCCGAGCACCAGCGGCTCGCGCAGCGGGAAGTTCAGGTGCACCGGGCCGGGCGTGGCGCCGGCGGCGGTCCAGTAAGCGCGGCAGGCGAGGGTGCGGATCCAGCGCAGGCGTTCGGACGTTGCCTCGTGAACCCCGACTTCGACGAACCACTTGACGGCGTCGCCATACAGCTTCAGCTGGTCGATCGTCTGACCGGCGCCGACGTCGCGCAGCTCCGGGGGGCGATCGGAGCTCAGCACGATCAGCGGCACGCGCGCCTCGTGGGCCTCGATCACGGCGGGGGCGAGGTTCGCCGCCGCCGTCCCCGAGGTGCAGGTGACAGCGACCGGGCGCCCCGAGGCCTTCGCCGCGCCGAGCGCGAAGAAGCCCGAGCAGCGCTCGTCGATGTGCGACCAGCAGCGGATCTCGGGGTCGCGGACCAGCGACAGCACGATCGGCGTCGAGCGTGAGCCCGGTGACGTGCACGCGTGCTCGAGGCCGCACCGCGCGAGCTCATCGCAGAACGCGCGGAGCAGCAGATAGGTGTCGGTGGCGGTCATGATTGTGCGGACAGATGCCCGATTCGCTCGTCCTGCTACACGGATTCACCCACACGGGCGCGAGCTGGGATCCGGTGCGCACGGAGCTCGGGGAACGCTATCGAGCGATCGCGCCCGACATCCGTGGCCATGGCTCGGGCGCCGCCCGCCGACCCGTCACGCTGGCGCTCGTGATCGCCGACATCGCCGAGCTGGCACCGCCGCGGTTCACGCTCGTGGGTTATTCGATGGGGGGCAGGATCGCGCTGCACGCTGCGCTGGCGCTGGCTCCGCGCGTCTCAGAATTGATCTTGATCGGCGCCAGTCCGGGCATCGCGGATCCAGCGCAGCGCGCGGCGCGGCGCGCGGCCGACGAGCGCCTGGCATGCGAGATCGAGGCCTCGACGGTGGAGCAGTTCGCCCGGCGGTGGGCCACCGACACCCCAGTGCTGGCCGGCCAGTCAGCGATCGTCAGGGAGCTCGTGCACACCGATCGGCTGCGCAACACGCCGGCGGGACTCGCGGCGGCGCTCCGCGGACTCGGCACGGGAGCGCTGCCGTCGCTTTGGGATCGTCTGGGCGAACTGGAGATACCGGTCGTCCTCGCCACCGGCGAGCGCGACCTGAAGTTCACCGAGATCGCCGGGCGGATGTCGGCGCGGATCCCCGGGGCCGAGGTCGCCGTCCTCGCCGGTGCCGGCCACGCCGCCCACCTCGAGGCGCCGCACGCGGTCGCCGAGCTCATCGCTCAGGCCTGAGGTACCAGGCCGTCAGCCCCTCACCGAGGCCCGCGCCGGCGGGCATCGCGAGCCGACCCTCGCTTGGTCCAAGAGGGTCTTCACGTCCCTCGAAGATGTCGAGCGTCGCCAGCCCGCACGGCCGGTCGGGCGCCAGCGCCGACGCCACGTGGAGCGCTCCCGCGATCCCGATCGGCCCGTCGAAGGTCGAGGCGAGATACACCGAGTAGCCGGCCCCGCGCGCGCGGCGGGCGGCGTCGAGCACGCCGGAGATCCCTCCGCAGCGAGTGATCTTGAGGCACACCGAGTCACACCAGCGGGCGTCGAGCGCCCCGGGCAGCGCCGAGGACTCGTCGATTGCGATCGGTACCTCGCAGGCCTCCGCGACCTCGGCGTTCGCCTGCAGCCCCGACACCGGCTCCTCGCACAGCTCGATCCCGGCAGGCTCGAGCGCGCGCAGCATCGGCACCGCCTGGTCGACCGACCAGGCGCCGTTGGCGTCGAGCCTGATCTGGGCATCCTGGCCCGCCGCCGCGCGAACGGCGGCGACGCGGGCGGCGTCGTCGCCGACGCCGACCTTCAGCTTCAGGCAGCTGAACCCGCGTTTGACGAACTCGCCGGCCTGCCGAGCGGCGCCCGCGCGGTCCGGGGCGGTGATCGTCGCGTTCACGGACACAGGCTCGGGCGACCGTGCGCCGAGCATCCTCCACACCGGCTCGCCCGCCCGGCGGCCAGCCAGGTCCCAGAGCGCGAGGTCGACCGCCGCGCTCGCCTGCGGCAGCACCGCCGCCTGAACGCAGTCGGCCAGCACCCGCTCGGGGTCGCTCCCGTCGCTGGCCGCGAGCACCTCGCGGCAATCCTCGAGCGCGGCGCGGACGTCCTCGATGCTGACGCCGTCGTAGCTGACAAGCGGCGCCGCCTCGCCGACGCCGACGAACCCGTCGTCGCCCTCCAACCGGACGAGCAGTAGCTCGCGGACGTCGAGGGATCCCCGGGCAGACACCACGGGCGCGCGCAAGCGCGCCTTTATCAACTCGTGCTCGAGCTTCACCGGCTCAGCAGCAGTCCGGCTGACAGCAGCACGCAGAAGGCCAGCTGCAGCATCCCCGTCTGCGCCAGCGCCTGGTTCAGCGACGCGCCGTCGGTGCGGTTGCGCACCGTGCGGATCACCGATGCGGCGATCGGCAGTGTCAGCCACGGCAGCAGCAGCCACGGGCGCAACGGGCCGAACAGCCATGTCACCGGCGCGAGTACGAATGCGCCGTAGACCATCGCCGCGTACAGGTTGCGCGTGCTCGCGCGGCCGATCCTCACCGCCAGTGTTCGCTTGCCCGCGCGCCGGTCGGTGTCGATGTCGCGGTAGTTGTTGACGACGAGAATCGCGGCGGCGAGCAGCCCGACCGGGACCGACAGCGCGAATGCCTCCCAGACCAGGTGCGTGGTCTGGACGAAATAGGACCCGGCGACCGCGACCACGCCGAAGAACAGGAACACGAACACCTCGCCGAGCCCTTCATACCCGTACGGGCGGGGGCCGCCGGTGTACAGGACGCCGGCGAGGATCGAGGCGGCGCCGACGAGCAGCAGCTGCCAGCCGGCCACGGCGACCAGGTAGATCCCCGCGAGCACTGCGATCCCGAACGAGACGTAGGTCGCGATCAGCACCTGGCGCGGCGGGACCAGGCCGCCGGCGGTGACCCGCACGGGGCCCAAACGGTCCTCGGTGTCGGCGCCACGCCGCGCGTCAGAGTAGTCGTTTGAGAGGTTGGTACCGACCTGAATGAAGACGGCGGCAATCAGCGCCGCGAAGAACCGCAACGGGTGGAACACGTGGACGAAGCCGGCCAGCGCGGTGCCGACCAGCACCGGCGCGATCCCGGCGGGCAGCGTGCGCGGCCGGGCCGCCATCAGCCAGATGTGCACTCCGCTCGGCGCTGCGTCCGCTCTCACGAGGCGCGACTCCCCGGCCTCACGCGCGGCGAGGGAACTTGGAGAAGTCCGGCTTTCGCTTCTCGAGGTAGGCGGTCCGGCCTTCCTGCGCCTCCTCGCTCATGTAGAACAGCAGGTTGGCGTCGTGGGCGAGCTGCTGGACGCCGGTCAGGCCGTCCTCGTCGGCGTTGAAGCTGGCCTTCAGCAGCCGCAGCGCGAACGGGGACAGCGCGAGCATCTCGCGGCACCAGCCGACCGTCTCGTCCTCGAGCCCGGCGAGCGGCACGACCGCGTTGACGAGGCCCATCTGCAGTGCCTGCTGCGCGTCGTACTGCCGGCACAGGAACCAGATCTCCTTGGCGCGCTTGGGACCGACGAGTCGCGACAGCACGCTCGCGCCGAATCCGCCGTCGAAGGACCCGACCTTGGGGCCGGTCTGGCCAAAGCGGGCGTTGTCGGCGGCGATCGTCAGGTCGCAGATCACGTGCAGGACGTGGCCGCCGCCGATCGCGTAGCCGGCGACCATCGCGACGACCGGCTTCGGCATGCGCCTGATCTGAACGTGGAGATCGGTGACATGGAAACGGCCGACGCCGTGGTGAGCCCCGGCCTCCACCGGGTCGGCGCCGCTCACGTAGCCGCCGCGTGATCCGCGGACCCGTTGATCGCCGCCGCTGCAGAAGGCATCCGGGCCCTCGCCAGTGAGGATCACGACGCCGACTTCGGGGTCCTCGCGCGCCCGCGTGAAGGCGTCGATCAGCTCGACGACGGTCTCGGGCCGGAACGCGTTGCGGACCTCAGGGCGGTCGATCGTGATCTTCGCGATCGCACTGTCGGCGCCGCTCGCGCGCTCATAGCGGATGTCCTCGTACTTCGCGACTGGTTCCCAGGTGACTGACACGGCGCGCCGAGACTACCGTTTCCGCGATGGAGCACTGGCTGATCCGAGCCGCCGCCACCGATCCCGATCGCGCCGCCGTCAACGACGTCGGCTACGGCGAGCTGCTCGAGCGGGCTCGCGCCGCCGCCGGATGGCTGGCTTGCAGCGGCGTCCGTCCCGGCGATCGGGTGGCGCTCGCGCTCGCGCCCGGGCTCGAGTTCGCGGCGGCCCTGCACGGCTGTCTGCTGGCCGGGGCGGTCGCCGTTCCGATCGACCTGCGGCTGGCCGCGCACGAGCAGCGGCGGCGCCGGGCAGGGACGGTCGCCGAGCTCATCGGCGCGGTCGATGGTCCGCCCGCGGTGGCGGCGGCCGCGCCACCGCTCGAGGCGATCGCCGCGGTCATGTACACGTCGGGGACGACGGGCGATCCGCGCGAGGTTCCGCTCGCGTACGGCAACTGGCTCGCGAGCGCGCTCGGATCGGCCGTCGCGCTCGGCCTCGATCTCGACGAGCGGTGGCTGTGCCCGATGCCGCTGGCGCACGTCGGCGGGCTGTCGATCCTGATCCGGAGTGCGATCTACGGAACCGGCGTCGTGATCCACGAGCGCTTCGACACGGCGGTGGTGCTGGCCGCGCTGAGCGACCCCGAGCTGAGGATCACGCTCGTGTCGCTGGTGCCGACGATGCTCGCACGCCTGCTCGACGCCGGGCTCCGGCGTCCGCCGACGCTGCGCTGGGCGCTGCTCGGCGGCGGTCCGATCGCGCCGGCGCTGCTCGAACGCGCGGCCGCGGCGGGGGTGCCGGTCGCGCCGACATACGGGATGACCGAGGCGTGTTCGCAGATCGCGACCGGCGGCTGGCCGCTGCCGGGAGTCGAGCTGCGGATCGCCGGCGACAGCGAGATCCTCGTCCGCGGCGCCAGCGTCAGCACCTCCGCGCTGGCCGCGGACGGCTGGCTCCACACCGGTGACCTCGGCGAGCTCGACGCCGCCGGGCGGCTGTCGATCGTCGGGCGCAAGGCCGACACGATCGTCAGCGGCGGCGAAAACGTCGCCCCGGCTGAGGTCGAGGCGGTGCTGCTCGCCCATCCGGGGGTCGCCGACGTGGGCGTGTTCGCGCGCGCCGACCCCGAATGGGGCGAGGCGGTGATCGCCGCGGTCGTCGTGCGTGACGGCTGCGAGCTCGGCGCCGACGAGCTGCGGGCGTTCTGCGCTGCGCGGCTGGCGCGGTTCAAGGTCCCCAAGGCGATCGAGTTCGTCGCGCGGCTGCCGCGGACCGAGTCGGGCAAGCTGCTGCGTCGTGCGCTCGGCGGAACCGTATGATCGGCACGTGGTCGTCGACTCACCCAACCGGCTGACGATCGAGCAGCTGGCTGCCAGGTCGGGCATGTCGGTGCGCAACATTCGTGCTCATCAGGCACGCGGTCTGCTCGACCCGCCTGAGGTTCGGATGCGCGTCGGCTACTACGGGCGCGAGCACCTCGCCCAGCTGCGCCTGATCCGCGAGCTCCAGGACGACGGCTTCAACCTCAGCGGCATCAAGCGGCTGCTCGACGACAGCGAAGGCACGGCCGAGCGGCTGCTGCGCTTCAAGCAGAAGTTGAGCGCACCGGCAAGCGACGAGCCGTCGCAGTTGCTGACGATCGGCGAGCTCGGCCGGCGCTTCCGGGTCAGCGCCGGCGAGGCTCCCGAGGTGCTCGCCAAGGCGCAGAGGCTCGGCGTCCTGATCGCGGCCGGCGATGGGCGCTACGAGGCTCCGAGCCCGTCGCTGCTCGCCGTCGCCGAGGAGGTCGTCCACCGCGGGATCTCGCTCCGCAGCGCGCTCGAGATCCTCGAAGAGATCGAGCGCCACTGCGATCTCGTGTCGCGCTCGTTCGTGCTGCTGTTCCTGCGCGAGATCTGGAAGCCGTTCGCACAGGCGGATATGCCGCCCGAGCGCTGGCCCGAGATCGAGCAGGCCGTCGAGCACTTGCGGCCGATGGCCTCAGAGGCGCTGTTGACGATCTTCCAGCAGCGTCTGTCGACCCAGATCGAGGCGGGTTTCAAGGAGATCACCCGCCGGCTCTCGGACCGCGCGGCATGACCGCCGACGATCAGCGCGCGGAGATGCGCGGGCGCTGGGAGGCGGCGGCCGTGGGGTGGGGGCGGCGCGCGCAGGAGGTCCGCGACATGGGGCTGCCGGTCTCGAGCTGGCTGATCGACCAGCTCGCGCTGCAACCAGGCCACCGTGTGCTCGAGCTCGCCGCGGGGCCGGGCGACACCGGCTTCCTCGCGGCCGAGCTGATCCAGCCCGGCGGGACGCTGATCTGCAGCGACGGCGCCGAGGCGATGCTGGCGCTCGCCCGTGAGCGGGCTCGGGCGCTCGAGGTGCCCGGCGTCGAGTTCAAGCGCCTCGAGCTCGAGTGGATCGATCTCCCGGCGGCCGACGTCGACGCGATCATCTGCCGCTGGGGGCTGATGCTGATCCTCGACCCGGCGGCGGCGGTGCAGGAGTGTCGCCGTGTGCTGCGACCCGGCGGCCGGCTCGCGGTCGCCGTCTGGGACGAGCCCGCCCGCAATCCATGGGCGACGATCCCGGCACGGGCGCTCGCCGCCAACGGCCACGTGCCGCTGGCCGACCCGCTCGCGAGCCCGGGCATGTTCGCGCTCGCCGCGCCGGGCGTGCTCGCCGAGTTGCTGCAGACCGCGGGGTTCACGGACGTGGTCGTCGATCGCGTCGAGCTGCCACACACCTACGACAGCGTCGAACGCTACCTCGAGGAGACGGTCGACCTCTCGAGCATCTTCCGCGGGACGTTCGGCTCGCTCACCGCCGACGAGCGCGACGCGGTTGTGGCGGAGGTCTCCTCGCTGGCCGAGCCCTACACCGATCCGGATCGGGGAGGAGTGCGGCTCCCCGGGTCCTCGCTGGTCGGCGCGGCTGACGCATAACCGTCGGCGCGCGGGCCTCGCCTCCTGCTGAGCTCCTCGGGCTGAGGGCGGACTTGCAGGCTGGGAACCGCATTGCACCGGTTTTCGATCCAGCGGTGAGTGCGCAAACTGCGTGCCATGCGCTTGCGAATCCTGGTTCCCATTCTCGCCGTCGCGCTGCTCGCCGGAGCTGGATCGAGCATTCGCTGAGCCCGGGCACGCCGCTGCAGGCCTCCTCGGCGCTCGACAACGTGCGGGGGCGGGGTCCTGCTGTTGCGGTCACTGCTCGATGCCACCGGCGGCAACGCATCGCTGGCCGCGGCGGGCTACTACCAGGGCCTGCCGTCGGTGCAGCGCGACGGCGTCTACGCCGACACCCAGAGCTACGTCAACAACGTGATCGCACTCCAGCGCCGGTTCGGCGGCGGCTAACGTCGCGCGATCCCCGCCCGGCGCGCGGGCCGACCGCCGCCCGGGCGCGGACCGACCGCCGCCCGCCCCGGTGCGCGCGCATGTAGCCTGCGGGCATGTTCTATGACGATGATGCTGATCTCTCACTCCTCGACGGCAAGACCGTCGCAATCATTGGCTATGGCTCGCAGGGCCACGCACACGCGCTCAACCTGAAGGACTCGGGTGTCTCGGTGGTGGTCGGCCTGAGGTCGTCCTCGGCCAGCGTCGCGAAGGCGCGCGAACACGGCCTCAAGGTGCTCGAGCCCGCGGACGCCGCCAGCGAGGGCGACGTCGTGATGATCCTCGTGCCCGACGAGCTGCACGCCCAGGTGTGGGAGTCGGGGGTCAAGGACGGGATCGCAGCCGGCAACCTGCTGCTGTTCAGCCACGGGTTCTCGATCCACTACGAGCAGATCGTCCCGCCGCCTGACGTCGACGTGGCGCTGGTGGCGCCGAAGGGCCCCGGCCATCTCGTCAGGCGCCAGTTCCTCGAGGGCTCCGGCGTGCCCGGGCTGGTTGCTGTGCACCAGGACTCGACCGGCAACGCGCTGGCGCTGACGCTGGCCTACGCCAAGGGGATCGGTTGCACCCGCGGCGGTGTGATCGAGACGACCTTCAAAGATGAGACCGAAACCGACCTGTTCGGCGAACAGGCGGTCTTGTGTGGCGGCATGACGGAGCTGGTCAGGGCCGGTTATGAGACGCTGGTCGACGCCGGCTACGACCCGCGCCTGGCGTATTTCGAGTGCCTCCACGAGGTCAAGCTGATCGTCGACCTGATGTACGAAAAGGGAATCGCCGGGATGCGCTACTCGATCTCGAACACCGCCGAGTACGGCGATCTGACCCGCGGCAAGCAGGTGATCAGCGACACCACCCGACAGGCGATGAAGAAGATCCTCGCCGACATCCAGTCGGGCGACTTCGCGCGCGAGTGGATCGCCGAGAATCGCGCCGGTCAGGAGAACTTCAAGCGGATGCGCGAGGAGCAGGCCGGTCACCAGGTCGAGGTCGTCGGCAAAGAGCTGCGCGCGCAGATGGACTGGATCGACACCGAGTTTCAGGAGTAGCCAGACGGTGACGCGGCCGGTTGGGGGCGGCGGTCGCTCGCGCCTGCCCGCGGTCGGGGCCGGGCTGGGGACCGGCGGCCGGATCGGGCGGGCTGCGGCGGCCGGCCCGCGCTGGGGATCGGAGCACCGTGCGCCCGTGCCTGGCGATCTCGCTAACTTCGAGGGACGGACATGACCCAGACCGTGTTGAAGATCCCCGAGCAGCTGAAGCCGTCCGACGGGCGGTTCGGCTCAGGCCCGTCCCGAGTGCGGCCCGAGCAGCTGGCGCATCTCGCAGCCGACGGCGCCCGCGTGATCGGCACCTCGCACCGCCAGCGGCCGGTCAAGGAGCTCGTCGGCCGGATCCGCTCCGGCCTCGGGGAACTGTTCACGCTCCCCGACGGCTACGAGGTCGCGCTCGGCAACGGCGGTACGACCGCCTTTTGGGATGCGGCGAGCGCATGCCTGGTGCGCCGCCGGGCGTTGCACCTGACCTACGGCGAGTTCAGCTCGAAGTTCGCCGCCTGCACCCGCGGCGCGCCGTTTCTCGAGGACCCGATCGTGATCGAGGCGCAGGCCGGGGACGCCCCCGCGCCCGTCTCCGATCCGGACGTCGACGCGATCGCCTGGGCGCACAACGAAACCTCGACCGGCGTGATGGTCCCCGTCGCGAGGCCCGCCGCCAGCGACCACGCGCTCGTGCTGATCGATGCGACCTCCGGCGCCGGTGGGCTGCCGGTCGACGTGCGCGAGGCCGACGTCTACTACTTCGCGCCACAGAAGGGGTTCGCCTCCGACGGCGGGCTGTGGCTGGCGCTGCTGAGCGCGGCGGCGGTGCAGCGGATCGAGGAGATCGCCGCGAGCCGGCCGGGCGATCGCTGGATTCCCGAGTCGCTGTCGCTTCGCACGGCGCTCGAGAACTCGCGCAAAGACCAGACTTACAACACGCCGGCGATCGCGACGCTGTTCCTGCTCGGCGACCAGCTCGACTGGATGCTCGAGCACGGGGGACTGCAGGGGATGGTGGCGCGGACCTCGGAGTCCTCGAGCGCGCTGTACGGCTGGGCCGAGCGGCACTCGCGTGCGACGCCGTTCGTCGCCGACCCGGCCAAGCGCTCGCTCGTCGTCGGCACGATCGACTTCGCCGAGGACGTCGACGCCGCGGCCCTGGCCGCGACCCTGCGTGCAAACGGGATCGTCGACGTCGAGCCGTACCGCAAGCTCGGCCGCAACCAGCTGCGGATCGCGATGTTCCCGGCGACCGATCCCGACGACGTGCGCGCGCTGACGGCCTGCATCGACTACGTCCTGGAACGCGAGTCATGACCCGCGTGCTGGTCGCCGAGATGATCGGCGAGTCGGGCATCGACCTGCTGCGCGAGCACTTCGACGTCGACCTCGGTACCGGCTGGGACCGCGACGAGCTCGCGGAGCAGATCGGCGGCTACGAGGGAATCCTGATCCGCTCGGCGACGAAGCTCGACGCCGACCTGCTGTCGCGGGCGACGCGACTGCGTGCCGTCGGCCGGGCCGGGGTCGGGGTCGACAACGTCGACGTCGCGGCTGCGACCAAGCGCGGAATCGTCGTCGCCAACGCGCCGCAGTCCAATGTGATCACGGCCGCCGAGCACACGATGGCGCTGCTGCTGGCGCTCGCCCGCAACGTACCGCAGGCCCACGCCTCGCTGACCGGGGGCAAATGGGAGCGCTCGAAGTTCTCCGGGATCGAGCTGTATGAGAAGACGCTCGGGATCCTCGGCTTCGGCCGCATCGGCCAGCTCGTCGCGCAGCGAGCCCGAGGCTTCGGGATGAAGGTCGTCGCCTACGACCCGTACATCAGCGCGGAGCGCTTCCGAGAGCTCGGCGTCGAGCAGGCCGCATCATCGGACGACGTGTACGCGGTCGCGGACTTCCTGACGCTGCACCTGCCCAAGACCCCCGACACCGAGGGCTGGCTCGATGCCGAAGCGCTTGCCAAGTGCAAGGACGGGGTTCGCGTGCTGAACGTCGCCCGCGGCCCCCTGATCGTCGACGAGGACCTCAGGGCAGCGCTCGACTCGGGCAAGGTCGCTGGAGCCGCGATCGACGTGTTCCGGGCCGAGCCCGTGACCGAGCACCCGCTGTTCGGCTACCGGAACGTGATCGTCACGCCCCACCTCGGTGCTTCGACTGCCGAGGCCACGGACCGCGCCGGCTTCCAGGCCGCAGAGCAGGTCGTGGCAGCGCTGACCGGCGGGGTCGTGACGAGCGCGGTCAACATCCCCGCGGTCTCGAGCGAGGACATGGAGGCGCTTGGCCCGTACTTCGGCCTGTGCCGCTCGCTCGGGCGGATCGTCGTCGAGCTCGCGTGCGGCTCCTCGATTGACAGCGTCCACACCGAGTTCTTCGGCCGGATCTCCGAGCGCGACACGCGGCTGCTCTCGATCCAGGTGCTGCTCGGAGCGCTCCGCGGCCACATCGAGGAGGACGTCAACGAGGTCAACGCGCCGGCGATCGCCGAGGAGCGCGGAATCGAGCTCGAGGAGACGAAGCGAAGCCACGCGCGCGACTACACCGATCTGGTGCGTGTGACGATGACCTGTGGGAGCCACACGGTGCGGGTCGCCGGGACCGTCATCGGCCGCCAGCACCGCCCGCATCTGCTCGAGGCCTGGGGCCAGCGATTCGATGTTCAGCTCGAGGGCAACATAACGCTGTTCCGCTACCGCGACGTGCCGGGGATGATCGGGCGCGTCGGGACGGTGTTCGGGCAGCACGGCGTCAACATCGTCTCCGCGGCGGTCGGCCGGCAGCCCGACGGCGACACAGCCGATGAGCTGCCGCTGGCGGCGATGACGATCACCACCGACGTGCCCGTGCCGCGCTCGGTGGTCGAAGAGATCGCCGCCGGCGACGGATTCGTCGCCGGCCACACAGTCACTCTCTAAGCGATCACATCGTAAGGCCGTGACGGTATAGCGTGCGCGGTATGCGCGCGATTGTCATAACCCGTCACGGACCGCCCGAGGTGCTCGCGGTCCAAGAGCGCCCGGACCCCGTTCCCGGGGCGGGCGAGGTCCTGATCGAAGTGAAGGCGGCCGGTATCAACTTCGCCGACCTGATGGCGCGGATGGGTTTGTATCCGGATGCGCCGAAGCCTCCCTGCGTGGTCGGCTACGAGGTCGCCGGAACCCTGGCGGCGGTGGGGGCGGGCGCGGAGGGCGCGCTCGAGGTTGGCCAGCGCGTGCTCGCGCCGACCCGCTTCGGCGGCTACGCCGAACGGGCGGTGGCGAAGGCCGACGGGGTCGTCGCGCTTCCCGAGGGGTTGAGCTATGAGCAGGGGGCAGCGATCCCGATCAACTACGCGACCGCGTGGGAGGCGTTGATGCGCGCCGGCAACCTGCAACGGGGCGAGCGGGTCCTGATCCACGCAGCCGCCGGCGGTGTTGGGATCGCCGCCACGCAGATCGCCAAGCGCACCGGAGCCGAGGTGTGGGGAACGGCTTCGCCCGCCAAGCACGATGCGATCCGTGGCTTCGGCGTCGATCACCCGGTCGACTACACCCGCTCGAGCTGGGAGCGCGGCGTCCCGAAGCTCGACCTCGTGATGGATGCGATCGGGGGCGCCAGCTTCAGGCGCAGCTACAACCTGCTGCGGGCGGGTGGACGGCTGGTCTGCTTCGGAGCGTCCGGAGTGGTGTCAGGGGAGAAGCGGGATCTGGTGACCGCGGCGCGGACGGCCCTGCGGATGCCGCGTTTCAACCTGCTCAAGCAGATGTCGCAGTCGAGGACCGTGATCGGCCTGAACGTGCTGAGCCTGTGGGACGAGTTCCAGTCCGCGGCGCGCTGGACCGGGCCGCTCAACGAGCTGCTCGCCGACGGCACGATCAAGCCCGTGCTTGCCCAGGCGTTCGCGTTCGCGCAGGCCGCCGACGCCCACCGGTTCATCACCGAGCGCAGGAACATCGGCAAGGTCGTGCTGGTCCCGTGATAGACATACGCAGCTGATGTCGGCCGCAGCCAGGATCGGGGCGCAGTCGCGCGACCGCCCCCACGCGCTCCAGGCGCGGACGATGTGCGAGGCCTTCCAGATCACGGCGGCCGAACGACCTGACCAGGTCGCGCTGCGAACGATCGGCGACGGTGTCTCGATCAGCTGGGGCGAGTACGCGGCACGCGTCGAGCGGCTGGCGGGCGGGCTGGACGCACTCGGCGTGCGTCACGGCGACACGGTCGGGGTGATGCTCTCCAACCGCCCCGAGTTCCACCTGTTCGACACCGCAGCGATGCATCTCGGCGCGACCCCGTTCTCGATCTACAACACCTCGTCCGCCGAGCAGATCACGTTCCTGCTCAGCGACGCGGCCAACCGCGTAATGGTGGTCGAGGCCCAGTTCATCGATCGGGCCCGTGCCGCGATCGCGCAGGGCGGCTCGGTCGAGCACCTGATCGTGCTCGACGCTCGGCCCGCGGGGGCGCTGTCGCTCGCGGAGCTCGAGGCCGCACCGCCGCGCGAGGAGTTCGACTTCGAGCAGAGCTGGCGCTCGGTCGTCCCCGAGGACATCCTGACGTTGATCTACACGTCGGGGACGACAGGGCCCCCGAAGGGCGTGCAGTTGACCCACGGCAACGAGATCGCCCAGGCCCGCGGGGTCGACGCGGTCGGTCGACCTCGGACGCGCGGCTCGGTCGTGTCCTACCTGCCGCACGCGCACATCGCCGATCGTGGCCTGAACCACTACGGGATGATGGTCTGGGGCCACACGGTCACCTGCTGCGTCGACACCGTCCAGGTGTTCGCGCACGTCGCCGAGGCGCGCCCGACCTTCTTCGGCGGCGTCCCGCGGATCTGGGAGAAGCTGAAGGCGGCGCTCGAGGCCGGGATCGCCGCCGAGCCCGACGAGCGGCGTCGGGTGGCGATGCTCGAGGCGATCGAGCTCGGCCTGCGAAAGGTCCGTGCCGAGCAGGCGGGAGAGGATGTCTCCGGCGAGGTGCTGGCGGGCTACGAGCAGGCGGAGGAGCGCGTGTTCGGGCCGCTCAGGGCCAAGCTCGGGCTCGACCGCTGTGAGTTGTACATGGTCGGCGCCGCGCCGATGCCGCTCGACGTGCTCGAGTTCTTCGCGGCGATCGGGATCGCGATCTGCGAGGTCTGGGGGATGTCCGAGCTGTCCTCGATCGCGACGATGGTGCCGCCGGAGCGGCTCAAGCTCGGGACTGTCGGGCCGGCGATCCCGGGTGTCGAGGTTCGGGTCGCCGCCGACGGCGAGGTGCTCGCGCGAGGCGGCACGGTGATGGCGGGCTACCGCAACCAGCCCGAGAAGACCGCCGAGGCGATCGACGCCGACGGCTGGTTGTTGACCGGCGACATCGGGCGGTTCGACGACGACGGCTTCCTGAAGATCGTCGACCGCAAGAAGGAGCTGATCATCAACGCGGCCGGCAAGAACATGTCACCGGTCAACATCGAGCTCGAGCTCAAGCAGGGCAGCCAGCTGATCGGCCAAGCGATCGCGATCGGTGACAACCGTCCGTACAACGTCGCGCTGATCGTGCTCGATCCGGATACAAGCGCCGCGTTTGCGCGCGACCACGGACTTTCGGACCCGAGCCCCGAGGCGCTCGCGAACGAGCCGGCCGTGCTGGCCGAGGTCGGCGATGGCGTGCAGCGCGCCAACGCGCACCTCAGCCGAGTCGAGCAGATCAAGCGCTTCAAGGTGCTCCCGTGCGACTGGCCGCCGGCCGGCGACGAGCTGACCCCGACGATGAAGCTCAAGCGCCGCCCGATCGTGCAGAAATACGCGGCCGAGATCGACGCGTTGTACGCAACTTCCGACGCCGCCCGGCGTTAGTGCCAGCGAACCTCAGAGACCGGGAAAGAAGGTGAAAGATGCGGCGCTTGAAGCTGGGTGCCGGGCTGTTGGTGACGCTCGCGCTGCTCCTAACCGCCGGGGCGGCTGCTCACTCGCCCCAGCATTCACGGGTGCCCTCCTGCGGACGGCTGTCGAACCGTAAGCTGTCGGACTTCTTCGACCTCGGTCGGCTCAAGCTCAATTCCAGCCGCGACAACGTCTGCACCTGGTTCGGCAAGAAGCGCGGCCACTACCACGCCGAGCTGCAGATCGGGATCGCGGCCGGAAGCAAGTCGCTGTTCGCCACGATCATCAAAGACGCGAAGAAGTCGGCGAGCGAGAATCACGCGCGCTTCAATCAGGTCCGGACGCGCAACCCGGCGATCATCGAGGTCATCAAGATCGACTCCAGCCACTCGGAGCGGCCCTGCCCGCCGCACCACCGGCTGCCGACATTCGGGCCGCCGACGTGTTCGGGCGACCCCACCTGGAACACCGACAGCGTCGACGCCTACGGCAAGCTGAAGCACGGCGGCACACCGGTGATCGTCTCGGCGAACTCGGCGGCGGAGCTCGGCGACGTCGGGCTCCACGCGATGGTCCAGGTGGCCAAGGAGATCCTGGCGGGCAAGCTCGGGTAGGGGTCGGGGCGGCTGCCGGGGCCGGGGCCGGGGTCGGGGTCGGGGTCGGGGCCGGGGCGGCTGCCGTCAACGTGACTCTCGACCGTCCCAGCTGGGCGAGGGGCACCTTCACGGCGCCAGGCGCCGTCAACGTGACTCTCGAGCGCTCCGTCGGATCGAGGGTGTCGTTGACGGCCGCTCCCCGGGTCCACGGGGGTGCACACTCGGCCCTGCGCACCCCCTTCCCCAGCCCGTAGAGCCGCCGGCCCGCGCCAGCGCAAGCACCGCGCCTGCGAAGCGAGAGACCCCGCGCGCCGCGACCGGCCGTCCAGACCTGCTCCACGAGCCTGGTACGCTTCAGGCCAGATGGCACTCCGCCTCGACCTTCGACTTCTTCTCCTCCCCCTCCGGGGGGAATAGCGCGCCGGCGGCCGCACGTAGCCGCGAACCAGCACGAGAAGAAGCAAGTTCGAGACACAGAGGAGTGAGATGAAGCCTGAAGACGCAAACCGAGTACTGATCTTCGACACGACGCTGCGCGACGGCGAGCAGTCGCCGGGGATCTCGCTGAACACGCAGGAGAAGCTCGAGATCGCCCAGCAGCTGGCGCGCCTGGGGGTGGATGTGATCGAGGCGGGATTCCCGATCACCTCGCCGGGCGACTTCGAGGCGGTGCAGCAGATTTCGCGAACGGTCGAGGGGCCCGTGATCGCCGGGCTGGCCCGCACCCATGTGGCCGACATCGACGCAGCCTGGAACGCGGTCAAGGATGCGGCCCGCCCGCGGATCCACACGTTCATCTCGACCTCGGACATCCACATCCAGTACCAGCTCCAGAGCACTCGCGAGGACGTCAAGGGACAGGCGCGAGCCGCCGTCGCCCACGCCAAGCAGTACCTCGAGGACGTCGAGTTCTCGCCGATGGACGCGACCCGCGCGGACGTCGAGTACACCGCCGAGGTGTGCCAGATCGCGCTCGACGAGGGCGCGACGACGATCAACATCCCCGACACGGTCGGGTACACGATGCCGCACGAGTACACGGCCTACCTCGAGCGCCTGTACGAGCTGGTTCCCGGCCTGCGCGACGTCGTCCTCTCGGTCCACTGCCACGACGACCTGGGCCTCGCGGTCGCCAACTCATTCGCAGGCCTGCTGGCCGGTGCGCGCCAGGTCGAGTGTGCGATCAACGGGATCGGCGAGCGGGCCGGCAACGCCTCGCTCGAGGAGATCGTGATGCTTCTGCACACGCGGCGCGCCGACGTCGGTCTGCACACCGGGGCCGTCACCCAGGAGATCGCGCGGACCTCGCGCCTGGTCTCGCGTCTGACCGGCTACCCGGTCGCGCCCAACAAGGCCGTGATCGGCCGCAACGCGTTCGCGCACGAGTCGGGCATCCACCAGGACGGCGTGCTGAAGGAGCGCACGACCTACGAGATCATGGACGCCACGACAGTTGGGCTGGCCGCCAACTCGATCGTGCTCGGTAAGCACTCCGGCCGCCACGCGCTCCAGCAGGCCCTGGCCGAGCTGGGCTTCGACCTGAGAGGCCAGGCGCTGAACACCGCGTTCAAGCGCTTCAAGGAGATCGCGGACAAGAAGAAGCAGGTGACCGCGCTGGACCTCGAGGCGCTGGTCACCGACGAGCTCCGCGAGGAGTTGGCCGGCTACTCGCTCGAATGGTTCGACGTCGAGGCCTCCTCGCGCCGGCCACCGCACGCGACCGTCGGGATCCGCACCCCCGCGGGCGAGGAGGTGACGGGCTCGTTCACAGGAGATGGTCCGGTCGACGCGATCTTCCACGCGATCAACGCGGCCACCGGGACCGACGCCCGCCTGCGCGAGTTTCGCGTCGACGCCGTCACCGGCGGCCAGGACGCTCTCGGCGAGACCTCGGTGGTGCTCGAGGTGGCGGGTGTCAACGGCTCCGGGCAGGGCGTCTCGACGGACATCCTCGAGGCAGCCGGCCGCGCCTACGTGCGCGCGCTGTCGAACGCGGTGCGCCAGCGAAGCGTGACCGACGAGGCCGAGCAGGCGACCGCCAACGCGGCCGTCGTCGAGCCGGCCCGCGCGCCGTAGCTGTCAGGACGCGAGGGGCCGCCCCTCGCGTCCATTCGATCCAGCTCAGCGCCGCTACTCGCGCCCCAGCGCCAGGCCCTGCCGGTAGGCGGCCGCGAGCACGCGTGCTCGCGGTTCGCGGTCCATGAAGTTCGTTCCCATCACGCTCGCGCTCTCGCGGTTCGGCGCGACCGTCTGCACGGCCGCGCCGCGGCGACGCAGCGCGAGCGCCTCGACCGACATCGCTGAGCGGGCGACGCCGCGGATCACGCCGATCAGAGTCTGGGTGCCGGTGATGTTCCCGGTCGGATTGAGGCACAGGACATGGGTGCCCTGACCTGCGGGCGCGGCGTCGAGGTTGGTCGGGCTCCAGACGCCGCCGTCTACGTACTCGCGCCCCCCGATCCGGACGGGTGCGAACAGCCATGGCACCGTGCACGACGCCTGCACGGCCTGGCCGACGGTCGCCCGTGGGGCGCCCGGGCGCCCGAACACTACGCGCCGTCCCGAACCGCGGTCGACCGTGACCACGCGCAGGCGGCCGTCAAAACGCGCCCCGGATCGCTCGACTTCGGAGCGGAGCCCGTCGAGGTTGTCTGGCGGGCGCGGTAGCCGGCGCAGCAGTGCTGTGCGCAGCAGCGCGCCGCCGGGTGCGCTCACGCCCAGCGCCAGCGGCGCGAACGTCGAGCCCATCGCCAGCGCCCACGAGCCGGCGCGCCGCGCCGCCGCGCCCGCGGCGGTTGCCAGCGGGCCGACTGGATTCGCCCGCGCCAGCTCGATTTCGGTGCCGACGTGCGATGGCCGGCGCGGCGCGCTGCCGGCGACCAGATGCGCGGCCACGATCGCGCCGGCGGAGGTGCCGACGAAGGTCTCGCACGCGCGCATGTCGAAGCCGCCGGCGTCTTCGATGCCGGCGAGCACGCCCATCATCCACGCCTCGCCGAGCACCCCGCCGGCGCCGAGCACGAGAACGTCCGGCCGCGAGAGCATCGCGGGTCAGGCTACACGGGTGCCTGGGCGCCGAGCGCTGCGTCGGCGAGGCGGGCGGCCACGTGCGAGTACACGCACAGCACCGAGCGAAAGCCGGTGATCCGTGGGTTGTCCTTCAGGCTCTGCGGGACGCGGGGTTTGCGTGGGCTGGTACATTCGGGACAGGGCATGAAGTGGGCGCACTTTCTGTCGGGGGCAACTGGCCTGATCCTGGGCGTGCTGTGCTGTGCGGGCTCGGCGACGGCGGCGACCCCCTTGGTCGTCAACCAGACTGGGGATTCGGGCCCCGGATCGCTGCGCTACGAGATCAACAACTCGTCGCCCGGCGACACGATCACGTTCGATCTCCCGGCCGGCAGCACGATCACGATCCCCAACGCCCCGGACGAGTTCTACACGATCGCCAACGATCTGACGATCACCGGGCCCGGCGCGCAGGACCTGACGATCGACGCCCAGAACACCAACAGCATCTTCCTCGTCAACCCGTCGGTGACCGCGAGGATCACCGGCTTGACGCTCACACACGGCCAGTCAACCAACTCGACGGCGTCGGGCGGGGCGATCTTCGATCTGGGGACGCTGACGCTCAACCACGACGTGCTCAACGGCAACACCGCCCCGCCCGGCATGGGCGGCGCGGGCGGCGCGGTGTTCGTCAATGTCGGGGCGTCGCTGACGCTCGAGAACTCGACCGTCAGCGGCAACAGCGCGTTCAAGGGCGGCGCGATCTATGCCGGAGGGGCGACGACGATCGTCAACTCGACGTTCACCGGCAACACGGCCGAGCTGGGCGGCGGCGAGTACGTTCGCAGCTCGCTGCCGGTGGGCGACACCGAGATGAACACCTCCGGCAGCACCTTCGCGCACAACACCGCGACCAGCAGCGACGGCAGCACTCCAGGCGGCGGCGCTGTCTACATCGAGGCCGGGCTGCTGTCGATGACCAACGACACGCTGACCGCGAACGCGGCCACGGGGCAGGGGGCTCCTGCCTCCGGCGGCGCGATCTTCGTCTGCAACGTCCACCAGACGGTCGGGTGCGGCGACCCGTCGACCGCGCCAGGGTCGGCGGCGCTCGTCAACGACACGATCGACGACAACTCGGCGAGCGGCACGAGCAGCGACGGCGGGCAGCTCGCGAGCAACACCGGCACCGCCGCCGTCCGCGCCGTCAACACGATCGTCGCCGACGGCCACGCGGCCACCCACCCCAACTGCGACGTCGCCGAGACTTCGCTCGGCCACAATCTCAGCAACACGAGCGAGTGCGGCTTCACCGCGGCCGGCGACAAGCTCGGGGTGATCGCACACCTGGCCGCGCTCGCGAACAACGGCGGCCCGACGCAAACGATGGCGTTGCTGACCGGCAGCCCGGCGGTCGATGCGGGCCTCGACAGCGCCTGCCCGGCGACCGATCAGCGCGGCGTCACGCGGCCGCAGGGCTCCCACTGCGACATCGGCGCCTACGAGCTCAAGCAGGCGGTCAAGCCGCCGCCACCGCCGCCGAAGCCGACCTGCACGCTCAAGCGCTTGAAGCTGACGGTTTCGCTGCCGAAGGCGACCAAGCACCATCACGCCAAGCCGCCGTCGGGCAGCGTGACGCTCGCAGTCCGCTGCGACCAGGCCGTCGCCGCCGTGCTCTCCGGCACGCTGACCGAGACGCCGAAGAACCACAGGCTGCGCAAGCGGACGTTCAAGCTGCCGAAGATCGATCTCACCCTGGCTGCCAACGCGACGGCCCCCGCGAAGGTCAAGCTGCCCAAGCGGGCGCTCAGCGCGCTCAAGACCGGCGCCCACGAGCTCGCCGTGTTCACGCTTGCCGCGAGCGATGCCAACGGGAGCGCGACCGCCACTGCGAGCGTCGCGATCGTCCACCACCAGCCGCCCAAGCACAAGTCCTAGTTCGCCGGCGCCGCCCCCGGGGCGGTCGAGTCCGAGCATACAGTTGTATGTGATAACGTACGGACGTATGGTCGCCGTCGACGCTCAGAGATCGCCCGAGGAGCTCGGTGCCCGCGTCCGCGCGCTGAGGGAGGCGATGGACCTGTCGCTGCGTGATCTGGCCGAGCGCTCGGGCGTGAGCGCGCCGATGCTCTCGCAGGTCGAGCGCGGCGAGACCAGCCCGACGATCCAGGTTGCGGGGCGGATCGCCGCCGGCCTCGAGCTACGGCTGAGCCAGCTGCTGCGCCTCGACGAGGGCGGCGCCGTCACGATCGTCCGGCGCGCCGAGCGGCGCAAGGGCCCTGGTCGTGGCCGGGGCCACAGCTACGAGATCCTGACGCCGCCGTTGCCAGGGCAGCGTTCAGAGCTCTCACGCCACTCGCTCGCCGCCGGCGCGGTGACGGGCGGACCTGGCGACCCGCCGATGCACGAGCCCGGCAGCCGCGAGACCGCGCTGGTGCAAGCGGGCACCGTCGTCCTGCACTGCGACGGCGAGGCGCACGAGCTCGCGACCGGCGACTGCGTCACCTTCGATGCCGACCTTCCACACCATTTCGAGAACCCCGGACCCGAGGACGCCGTGCTGCTCGCCGTAGTCAGCGCGGGTCTACGCAGGAGCTGATCGCCTATGCCAAAGACGCTGTTCGACAAGATCTGGGATGCCCACGAGGTGACCCACAGCCTGCTGTACGTCGACCTGCACCTCGTACACGAGGTCACGAGCCCGCAGGCTTTCGACGGGCTGAGGCTCGCCGGACGCCGGGTCCGGCGCCCGGACCGCACGATTGCGACCGTCGACCACAACGTGCCGACCGACGGCACCGAGGTGGCGGCCAGGATCCGCGACGAGCTCTCGCGCGTCCAGGTCGAGACGCTCGAGCGCAACTGCGAGGAGTTCGAGGTCCCGCTGTACTCGCTCGGGTCCGAGCGTCAGGGCATCGTCCACGTGATCGGACCCGAGCTCGGCGTCACGCAGCCGGGGATGACGATCGTCTGCGGCGATTCGCACACCGCCACCCATGGTGCCTTCGGAGCGCTCGCGGTCGGGATCGGGACGAGCGAGGTCGAGCACGTGCTCGCGACTCAGTGCCTGGTCCAGACGAAGCCGCGCTCGATGCAGATCCGCTACGAGGGAGCGCTCGGATTCGGCGTCACCGCCAAGGATCTCATCCTTGCGACGATCGGGCAGATCGGCGTCGCCGGCGCGGTTGGCCACGTCGTCGAGTACGCCGGACCCGCGGTCGAGGCGTTGTCGATGGAGGGTCGGATGACCGTCTGCAACATGACGATCGAGGGCGGCGGCCGGGCGGGCATGATCGCGCCCGACGACACCACCTTCGAGTGGGTAATGGGGCGCCCCGCGGCTCCGCCCGAGATCCCCGACGCCTGGCGCGAGCTCCACACCGAGCCCGGCGCCGGCTTCGACCGCGAGGTAGTCGTCGACGCCGCGGCGCTCAGCCCGATGGTCACCTGGGGAACGACTCCCGGAATGGTGGTTCCGGTCACCGAGGCCGTACCCGACCCTCGCTCCGAGCAGGATGAGCGAGCGCTCGAGTACATGGGGCTCGCATCGGGCACGCCGATCCAGGAGATCAAGATCGACCGCGTGTTCATCGGGTCGTGCACGAACTCGCGGATCGGCGACCTGCGCGCGGCCGCTGCTGTGGTCGACGGCCACAAGGTCAACGGCGACGTCTACGCGATGGTCGTCCCGGGCTCCCGGCAGGTGAAGGCCCAGGCAGAGCGCGAGGGACTCGACGAGGTCTTCAGGCGCGCCGGCTTCGACTGGCGCGGCGCCGGCTGCTCGATGTGCCTCGGGATGAACCCCGACATCGCGGCCGCCGGTGAGCGCGTCGCCTCGACCTCCAACCGCAACTTCGAGGGCCGCCAGGGTCGCGGCGCTCGCTCGCACCTAGTCTCGCCCCAGATGGCCGCCGCGGCGGCGATCGAAGGCCGTTTCGTCGACATCAGGGAGTGGCAATCATGAAGGCAATCGAGACGATCACCGGGCGCGTCTCGGTACTCAACCGGGGCGACGTCGACACCGACCAGATCATCCCCAAGCAGTTTCTCAAGCGGGTCGCGCGGACGGGCTTTGGCGAGTTCCTGTTTTACGACTGGGCCAAGGAGCCCGGGTGGGAGCTGCCGGCCAACCCGATCCTCGTGGCGGGGGCCAACTTCGGCTGTGGCTCGAGCCGTGAGCACGCCGCCTGGGCGCTCGAGGACTACGGCTTTTCGGCGATCATCGCGCCGAGCTTCGCCGACATCTTCCGCTCCAACTGCACGAAGATCGGGCTGCTGCCGGTGCAGCTGACCGCGGAGGAGTGCGGCGCGATCGCGCAGGCGGGCGAGGCGCAGGTCGACCTCCACGGCCAGGAGGTGCGCTGGCCGGGCGGTTCGGCGACGTTCGAGATCGACTGGCAGATCAAGCATCGACTGCTCAACGGGCTCGACGACATCGCGGCGACGCTCGCCGAGGACAGCGAGGCGATCGAGGCCTACGAGCGCGACCGCGAGCGCAGCGGTCCGGTCACGACCGCGCTATGACCGCTTCGCGCGACTGGGACGCCGCGACCTACGATCGCGTCTCGGACATCCAGCTGAGGTGGGCGCTGGACCAGCTCGAGCGGCTCGAGCTGGCAGGCAATGAGGTCGTGCTCGACGCGGGGTGCGGCTCTGGGCGGGTTACCGCGCTGCTGGCCGACCGCGTCCCCGACGGCCGCGTCTACGGCGTCGACGTCGCGCCGTCGATGGTCGAGCATGCCAAGGCCGCGCTCGGCGAGCGAGCGACGATCTTGTGCCAGGACCTGCTGGCACTCGACCTCCCGGAACCGGTCGACGTTGCCTTCTCGAACGCGACCTTCCATTGGATCCACGACCACGCGGCACTGTTCTCGACGCTTCACCGCACGCTCAAGCCCGGCGGCCGGCTGCTGGCCCAGTGTGGCGGGAGGGGAAACATCGACAAATTCCGCTCGATCGCCGACGAGGTCGCCGGCGAGGACCCGTTCGCGCCGTACTTCGCCGACTGGAAGCGGCCGTGGAACTACGCGACCGACACCGAGACCGCGGAGCGCCTCGCCGGCGCGGGCTTCAGTGAGGTCGAGTGCTGGCTCGAACCGAGGACGGTCACGCCGACCGATGGGCCGGCGTTCGCGCGCACCGTCTGCCTCGTGCGCCACCTCGACCCGCTTACGCCCGAGCTGCGCGAGCCGTTCATCGAACGGGTGCTCGAGCGGATGGGCAGCCCGCTCGAGCTCGAGTACGTGCGCCTGAACATGATGGCCCGCGCCTGAGGCGGGCACGTGATGATGCCTCCAGCGCTCGCGGCGACGCCCACGCTGCTGATCGGAGTCCAACGGTAGTACCGTGCCCCGGTCATGGCAGCCAAGATCGTCCTGCTCCCCGGCGACGGCATCGGACCTGAGGTCATCGCCCCTGCTGTTGAGGTCCTGAAGGCCGTCGGAGCCGACTTCGAGTACGAGCCGCACCTGTTCGGCGGCGCATCGATCGACGTCCACGGAACGGCCCTCACCGACGAGACCCTCGCGGCCTGCAAGCGCGCCGACGCCGTGCTGCTGGCCGCGGTCGGCGGCCCGAAGTGGGACACCACCGACCCCGCCATGCCACGCCCGGAACAGGGCCTGCTCGGACTGCGCAAGGGGCTCGGTCTATTCGCCAACCTGCGACCGGTCCGGCCGGTGCGGGCGCTGTACGACGCGAGCCCGCTCAAGCGCGAGATCATCGACGGGACCGACCTGCTGGTCGTCCGCGAGCTCACCGGCGGGATCTATTTCGGCGCGAAGACACGAACGGATGACAGCGCTTCCGACGCCTGCGTATACACGCGGGCCGAGATCGAGCGGATCGCCCGAATCGCGCTCGGGGCCGCGCGCTCGCGAGTGACGAGCGTCGACAAGGCCAACGTGCTCGAGACATCGCGGCTGTGGCGCGAGGTCGTGCGCGAGCTCCATGGTCGCGAGTTCCCGAACGTCGAGCTCGAGCACCTGCTGGTCGATAACGCCGCCATGCAGCTGATCGCCGCGCCGCGCCACTTCGACGTAATCCTGACCGAGAACATGTTCGGCGACATCCTCAGCGACGAGGCGGCGATGCTGACCGGCTCGATCGGCATGCTCCCGAGCGCCTCGCTCGGCGAGGACGGGCCGGGCCTGTTCGAGCCCGTGCACGGCTCGGCGCCGGACATTGCCGGCTCGGGCAAGGCCAATCCGCTGGCGATGTTCCTATCGGCGGCGCTGATGCTCCGCCACGGACTCGCTATGGAAGCGGAGGCGTCGGCGGTAGAATCTGCGGTCGACCGGGCGCTTGCCGACGGCTTGCGCACCCCGGACCTGGGGGGCAGCGCGGGAACCGACGAAGCGACTCGGGCTGTCCTTGAACACCTCTAAGGAGTGACGTCGTGGAACAAGCGGACCTCATCTGGCACAACGGAGAGCTGGTCGCCTGGGAGGACGCAAAGGTCCACGTATTGACGCACGGCCTTCACTACGGCACCGGGGTGTTCGAGGGCGAGCGCGCGTATGCGACCGATCACGGCCCGGCGATCTTCCGCCACCGCGACCATCTCGGGCGGCTGTTCAAGTCGGCCGAGCTCTACTACATGCCGATCCCGTACACGCTCGAGGAGCTGCGGACCGCGACCCACGAGCTGATCGCCGCCAACGAGCTGCGCGAGTGCTACATCCGCCCGATCGTGTTCCGCGGCTACGGGCAGATGGGCCTGTACCCGCTCGACGCGCCGGTCGAGGTCTCGATCGCCGCTTGGCCGTGGGGCGCCTACCTCGGCGAGGAGGGCAAGTCGGGCGGCATCCGCGCGAAGGTCGCGAGCTGGCGCCGGATCTCGCACGACTCGCTGATCCCGCACGCGAAGGCCTCGGGCCAGTACCTGAACAGCGTCCTGGCCAAGATCGAGGCGTCCAAGTCCGGCTATCAGGAGGCGATCCTGCTCGACCATCACGGGTTCGTGTGCGAGGGCTCGGGCGAGAACGTGTTCGTCGTCCGCGAGGGCCAGATCGTGACCCCTCCGCACACGGCCGGGATCCTCGACGGGATCAGCCGCAGGTCGGTCATGCAGATCGCGGCCGATCTCGGGATCGAGATCGTCGAGCGTGATCTCGCCCGCGCCGAGCTGTACCTCGCGGACGAGGTGTTCATGTGCGGCACCGCGGCCGAGCTCGTGCCGGTGCGCGAGATCGACGATCACACGATCGGCAGCGGTGAGCCGGGACCGGTCACGCGTGAACTTCAGCGCGTGTTCGAGGATGCCCTGCACGGGCGCGACGCGCGCTACATCGGGTGGCTTGACATCGTCAAGGTGCCCAGCAAAGCGGTCTGATGATGGTTGGGTCGATGGTGGCTGGGTTTGCGCGAATTAAGCGGCCGGCTCGCGCCTGCGCGCGGCCGGCCCTTGTTTGAGCATTCGCCAACCATCCACCAGGAACCCGACCGATGACAAAGATCCAGCTGTATGACACAACCCTCCGCGACGGCATGCAGGGTGAGGGGATGTCCCTCTCGGCCCACGAAAAGCTGCGCGTCGCGCACCGACTCGACGAGCTCGGCATCGACCTGATCGAGGCCGGGTTCCCGAGCTCGAACCCGAAGGAGATCGAGCTGTTCGAGCGGCTCGCCGCCGAGAGCTTCGCGACGGCCCAGATCGCCGCGTTCGGAATGACCCGCCGCCGCGGGATCAGCGCCGAGCAGGATCCTGCGCTGCGCGTGCTCGCCGACTGCTTCGCGCCGGTCTGCACGCTGGTCGGAAAGACCTGGGCGCTGCATCTCGAGAAGGTCGTCAAGGTCGATCGCGACGAGAACCTGCGGATGATCGAGGAGTCAGTCGCGTTCCTGATCGCCCAGGGCAAGCGCGTCGTGTACGACGCCGAGCACTGCTTCGACGGCTTCGCCGACGATCGCGAGTACGCGCTGCGCTGCCTGAAGGCGGCCGCCGAGGCGGGTGCCGAGACGGTCGTCTGCTGCGACACCAACGGTGGCACGCTGCCCGATCTGATCGCCTCGACGATGAGCGCGGTCGTCGCGACGCTCGCCCCGACTCAGGTCCAGGTCGGGATCCATTGCCACGACGACGCCGGCTGCGGCGTCGCCAACTCGCTGGCCGCGGTCTGGAAGGGCGCGACTCACGTGCAGGGGACGATCAACGGCTACGGCGAGCGATGCGGCAACGCCAACCTGATCTCGATCATCCCCAACCTCCAGCTCAAGCTCGGCTATCAGTGCATCAGCGAGGCCCAGCTCTCTTCGCTGACCTCCGCCGCTCACTTCCTCGCCGAACTGCTCAACCTGACGCCGGATCCAGACCAGCCGTATGTCGGTCGCAATGCGTTTGCGCACAAGGGCGGGATGCACGTCGCGGGCGTCAGCGCCGACCCGGCCACGTTCGAGCACATCGATCCGTCGATCGTCGGCAACCATCGCGAGCTCCTGATCTCCGAGTTGTCGGGCAAGGGGACCGTTCACGCCCGCGCCAGGGATGCCGGCATCGAGCTCGACGACGACGCCGCGTCGCGCGTCAGCGAGCGCGTCAAGGAGCTCGAGCACAAGGGCTACCACTACGAGGCTGCCGATGGTTCGTTCGAGCTGCTGCTGCGCAAGGAAACGGGCGACTACGAGCCGCTGTTCACTTTGGAGCACTGGCGGGTGATCGTCGAAATGGGCCATCGCGGGCACGTCGAAACCGAAGCCACGATCAAGCTGTGGGTAGGTCCCGAACGCTACGTCCGCACGGCCGAGGGCAACGGCCCCGTGAACGCGCTCGACCGTGCGCTGCGGGATGCGATCGGCGAGATCTACCCCCACTTGGCCGAGATCGAGCTCGAGAACTTCAAGGTGCGGCTGATCGACACGCATGCAGGGTCGGCCTCGATCACCCGGGTCCTGATCGACGGCACCGACGGTGAGCATGTGTGGGGGTCGATTGGCGTCTCGGAGAACATCATCGAGGCCTCGTGGGAGGCGCTCGTCGATTCGCTCGAGTACGGCATGCAGGTGGCGACAGTCCAGGCGCGGCCGGCGTCGTGACCTCGGTCGCCCGCACCTCGGAGTCGCTGCCGCTGGCGAAACCGGTGCTCGGCGAGCGCGAGGAGCAGCTCGTGCTCGAGGTGCTGCGTTCGGGAAGGTTGTCGCTTGGTCCGATGCTTCCGCGATTTGAGCAGGCGTTCGCCGCGCGCCTCGGAGTGCCGTTCGCGGCCGCCGTGTCGAGCGGCACGGCGGGCCTTCACCTGGCGCTGCGGGCGGTCGGCGTAGCCGACGGCGCCGAGGTGATCACGAGCCCGTTCTCGTTTGTGGCCTCGGCCAACGTCGCGGTCTACGAGCGTGCCCGCCCGGTGTTCGCCGACATCGACCCGGTCACGCTGAACCTGTCCGTCGACGCCGCCGCGGCGGCGCTCACGCCGCGCACGGCAGCGTTGCTGCCGGTGCACGTGTTCGGCTACCCGGCCGACATCGACGGGTTCGAGCGGCTCGGACCGCCGATCGTCGAGGACGCCTGCGAGGCGCTCGGCGCGGTCCACGGCGACGGTTCGCCGGTCGGTGGACGCGGCCATCCAGCCGTGTTCGGGTTCTATGCCAACAAGCAGCTGACGACCGGGGAGGGCGGGATCGTCACGGTCGCGGACGCCGCGATCAAGGAGCGGATCGACTCTGAGCGCAACCAGGGCCGCGCTCCGAACATGGACTGGCTCGATCACGACCGGCTCGGGTTCAACTACCGCCTGTCCGACATCGCCTGCGCGCTCGGGCTGGCGCAGCTCGAGCACCTCGAGGAGATGCTCGCCGGCCGCGCCCGTGTCGCCGCCCTGTACCGCGAAGCGCTCGGGTCGGTGGAAGGGCTCGACCTTCCTTGTCCGGACAGCGGCGGCGAGCGTCGCGGCTGGTTTGTGTTCGTCGTCCAACTCCCCCGCGGCCTCGATCGCGATCCGGTCGTGCGCGGGCTGGCTCAGCGCGGGGTCCCGAGCAAGCCGTACTTCCCCGCGGTGCACCTGATGAGCTACTACCGGGAGAGCTTCGGTCACCGTCCCGGTGAGTTCCCCGTGTGCGAGGACGTCGCCGCGCGCTCGATCGCGCTGCCGTTCTTCCCGCAGATGACCCAGGGCCAGGTGGAGCAGGTGGCCGTCGCCGTGCGGGGGGTTCTGGGGCGCTAGCTCGGCGTAGCATCCCGGCCGGCATGTCTCGCTTCTCAGAGCCCCAGCACCAAGGCTTCCGTGCGCTCAACGACTCGATCGGCTTCGACTGGCGCCTCGGGCCCTACGACGTCGCCCAGTCGCGTGCGCATGCGGCGATGCTCGCGGCGCAGGGGATCATCTCCGATCAGGATCGTGATGCGCTGCAGGCGGCGCTCGATCAGGTCGAGCGCGAGCTGAGCGACGGCTCGTTCGCGTTCGCCGACGACGACGAGGACATCCACATGGCGATCGAGCGGCGGGTGACCGAGATCGCCGGCGCCGCCGGCGGGCGTCTGCATACCGCGCGCTCGCGCAACGACCAGGTCGCAACCGATATCGCGATGTTCGTGCGCGCCCACGCGCAGCAGGCCGTCGCCGCGCTCGAGGACGTCGGACGGACGCTGGTCGCGCTGGCTGAGCGCCATCTCGACTGGCCGATGCCCGGGTACACGCATCTGCAGCGGGCCCAGCCTGTCTACCTCAGCCACCACCTGCTCGCCTATCTGTGGATGCTCCTTCGCGACCGCGACCGGTTCGTCGCGGTTGGCGCGGCCACGGCCCGGCTGCCGCTCGGCGCCGGCGCGCTCGCGGGCGTCAACTTCGACACCGATCGGGCGGCGGTCGCCGGTGAGCTCGGATTCACGGGCGTGGCTGAGAACTCGATCGACGCCGTCTCGAACCGCGACTTCGTGCTCGACTACCTCGCAGCGGCTGCCACCTGCGCCACCCACCTGTCGCGGCTCGGCGCCGAGATCGTGCTGTGGTCCAGCGAGGAGTTCGGTTTCTGCCAGGTCTCAGACGCGTGGGCGTCGGGCTCGTCGATCATGCCGCAGAAGAAGAATCCCGACGCCGCCGAGCTGCTGCGCGCCAAGGCCCCGCGCGTCGTCGGCCATCTGACGGCGCTGTACGGCGTGATGCACGCCCTGCCACTGACCTACAACAAGGACATGCAGGAGGACAAGGAGCACGTGTTCGACGCAGTCGACACGCTCGAGCTGTGCCTGGCGGCAGCCGACGGGATGCTCGGGTCGATCACGTTCGATCGCGATCGACTCGCCGCGGCCGCCGGCGACGAGTTGCTTGCGGCGACCGACATCGCGGACCTGCTCGTCCGCCGCGGTCTCCCGTTCCGCGAGGCGCACGGCGTTGTCGCCGGACTCGTGCGGATCGCCGTGTCCGAGGGTAAGCCGCTGTCGCAGCTCAGCCGCGAGCAGCTGCTGTCGGCCTCGCCGCTGCTCGACGACGATCAGTTCTACTCCGTTCTCGCTCAGGGCGCGTGGCTCGAGTCGAAGGTGTCCGAGGGCGGGACCAGCCTCGCGCGCGTGCGCGAGCAGCTGCAGCGCGCCCGCGCTGCGCTGTCGACGTGAACCGCTCCTTCTACCGCCGGCCGGTGCTCGAGGTCGCGCGCGAGCTGATCGGTTGCACGGTGTCATTCGACGGCTGCGCCGGCGTCATCGTCGAGACCGAGGCGTACCACGATTCCGAGCCCGCCAGTCACGCCTTCGTCGGCCTGACGAAGAGGACGAGCACGCTGTTCGGGCCGCCCGGGTTCGCATACGTGTACCGGTCGTACGGCATCCACGCGCTGCTGAACGCGGTCTGCGAGCCCGAGGGCGTCGGAGCGGCGGTGCTGATCCGCGCGCTCGAGCCGACCGAGGGGATCGACGCGATGCGTCGCAGGCGCGGGCTCGAGCGACTCGAGAGTCTGTGCTCCGGGCCCGGCAAGCTGACCCAGGCACTCGGCATCGAGCTCGAGCACAACGGCCTCGACCTGATCGGCGGACCGATCGTGATCCGCGGCCGGACGGCCGCGTGGCGAGACGTCGAGATCTCGGTCGACACGAGGATCGGGATCACGAAGGCGACCGAGCTGCCGTGGCGATTCTGCGCCTCGGCAAGGAGCAAGTTTCTCTCGCGCCCAGTCAGGGGTGGGCAGGCCGTGGGGTCGTCTGCGGTGGGCTTGCCGGTGCCCTAGCCGGACCATCGGGGTTGCCGGCGCAGGGTATTAGGGGGGCGGGTGCGGGCTGTGGGGCTAGCTGTGAGGTGTCGGGGGTGCGGTCGCGGCTAGCCGTGAGGTGTCAGGGGTGCGGTTGCGGGCTGCGGGGGTATGGGCTGTGGGGCTAGCCGCCGCCGAGGCCGGCGCCGCCGCCGCCACCACCACCGGTGCTGCCGCCACCACCGCCGCCGCCGCCGCCACCACCGCCGCCGGTGCCACCGCCACCGCCACCGCCACCGGTGGTGCCACCGCCGCCTCCGCCTGTCGTGCCACCGCCACCGCCGCCGGTGGTGCCACCGCCGCCACCACCGGTCGTGCCGCCACCACCGCCGCCGCCCGTGGTGCCGCCACCGCCGCCGCTGGGCGCCGCGGCCGGCGAGCTCGAGCTACCCGAGCTCGAGCCACCCGAGCTGGACGAGCCACCCGAGCTGCCACCCGAGCTGCCACCCGACACGATTCCGGCGATCCCCGAACTCGACGAGCCACCGCCGCTGGGCGGAGACGGGCCCTTGATGGGCTTCTCGCTGGCGAGGATCTGGAGCGCCTGCGTCATGAAGCTCTGCCAGATGATCGCCGGGTAGGTGCCGCCCTCTACCGGACCGCCGTCGAACGCGGTCGACATCGACTCAAGGCGCGTCGGGAACCCGACCCACACGGCAGTCGTCAGCTGCGGTGTCCAGCCGACGAACCAGGCGTCGCCGTAGTTCGTCGTCGTGCCGGTCTTGCCGGCGACGTCGACGCCCGAGATCGCCGCCGCCGTGCCGGTGCCGGACTGAACCACGGTCGTGAGGATGTCGTGGACCGTCTGTGCGATCGTTGTCGGGATGATCCGTTTGTAGGTCGGGTGATCGGTGATGTCGAGGCCCGAGCCGCCGCAGACGTGGGCGGGGCACTGGATCTGGGCGATCCCGGTCGGGCCCTTGTGCGGTGCGCCGAGCACCGGGTTGTACACGCGATAGCCGCCGGTCGCGAACGTCTCGTAGGCGTGGGCCATGTCGAGCGGGCTGACGCCCTGCTTGAGCCCGCCGAGGATCATCGCGTAGTTGTGGGAGACGGGTGAGCGGATGCCCATCCGGGTGGCCAGCTTCGCGATCTTCTTGGTGCCCGTGTTGATACCGACCTGTGAGTAGACGCTGTTGTCCGAGATCGTGGTCGCCTCGGTCAGCGTGATCGGCCCCGAGTAGGTGTTGCCGAAGTTGCGGACGTAGAAGTGCTCCTTGCCGCCGCTGTTGGGGACGATGAAGTCTTGCGGCGCCGAGTCGATCACCGAGTCAGGCGTGTACTTGCCCGACATCAGCGCCTCCGCCAGCGTGAACGGTTTGAACGCCGACCCGGGCTGTCGATAGCCCTCGGTTGCGAGGTTGAACGGGAACCGGGCGTAATCCTCGGTCCCGTTGACGACCGGGCCGCCGACCATCGCGCGGACCTCGCCGGTCTTGTTGTCGATCGCGACCAGCGACGCCGTCGGCAGCCCCTGACCGGCGGGCAGCTCTGAGGCGACGGCCTGGTCCGCGGCCTTCTGCATCTCCAGGTCGAGCGTCGTGCGGATCTTCAGGCCGCCGTAGTAGGCGCGGTACTCGGCGACGCTCGGCGGCACGCCGTGGCCGACGGCGGCGAGGATCTGCGGCCGCAGCCAGCTCGTGAAGTAGGGCGCCGCCGTCGGCTCCTCGGGCTGCTGGATTTCCGCGGCCGTCGGCAGCGGCGCGTTGACGCCCGTTTCGTACGTGGTCTTGTTGATGTAGCCCTGCGCGAGCATGTCCTGTAGCACGACCTCGCGGCGGGCCTTCGCGGCGACGGGATGGGCGATCGGATCGAAGGCGCTGGGCGAGGCGACCATCCCGGCGAGCAGCGCAGCCTCCCACGGTCGCAGGACTGCGGCGCACTTCGGCCGCGGGATCGTACGTGTGGTTCCGTTCGCGAGCGTCTGTGTGACGGTGCCGTCGCCGCACCCGACCCCGCTTGAGCTGGTCGTCGTCGGGTCGGCGGTCGTCGTGCCGGGGGCGGTCGCTGCGTCGTAGCCGTGAACTCGCCCGAAGTACACCCGCGCGGCCGACTCAACCCCGTAGGCGCCGTTGCCGAAGTAGATCGAGTTCAGGTACTCGCTGAGGATCTTCCACTTCGGCCAACGGTGCGTCAGGTGGTAGGCGAGCGCGGCCTCTCGCAGCTTCTCGAAGATCGTCCGGTTGTTCTCCTCGGCCAGCGCGTTCTTGACGAACTGCTGCGCGATCGTCGAGGCGCCCTGACGGGCGCCGCCGGTGACGTCGGCGAGCATCGCCCGCGCGATTCCGCGTAGATCGACGCCCGGATCGCTCCAGAAGCGCTTGTCCTCGACCGACACGATCGCTCGCCGCATCCACGGCGAGATATCCTGGAAGTTGTCGATCACGACGTTGTTCGGCGGCGCGAACAGCCCGATCGGGCGCCAACGGTCGTCGTACAGGAAGGAGTTCGCCGCGTGCCTGTACTCCGCGCGGTTCTCGATCTGGGGCAGATCCGAGGAGACGGCCATCATCATCCCGAACACGGTCGAGATGAACGCGAGCATCCCGAAACCGACCACGATCGCCAGCAGCCGAAGCTTGCGAAGCCGCGGCTTGGGCGGCTTGTTGGGGTCGCGCCGACCCCGCCCCCAGCGTCGCCGAGGCGGTCCGTCGCCGCCCGAGCCCTTGCCTCCCCGCCGGCCTCCAGACGACCTAAATGGGATCGGCCCGCCGGGCTCCTTGCCCTGCGTGGGGATGTCGACAACCTCGGTCATGCAATCGTGAACACCGCAACGGTTGCGCTCACCGAGGAAACGGTCACCGCACGGCGATCGGCTGTATGTCCGGACGGCATCGGACAGGGTCTAGCCGGGGGGCGAGAGTCTAGCATTGCACCGGATGGATCCTGAGCAGTCGACGCCGCTCGAGGCTGATCGCCGCTCGGCCCCGATGGCGGCCGAAGACGGTCGTTCGCTGCCCCGCACGCCCGCCGAGGCCGCCCGCTGGCTGACACGCAACGCCGTCGACTGCCTGCCGGACGGCGAGCTCGAGCGCCGTCTCGCCCGCGGGCGCCCGCTGCGCGTCAAGCTCGGGATCGACCCGACGGCGCCGGACATCCACCTCGGGTTCACGGTCGTGCTCCAGAAGCTGCGCGAGTTTCAGGATCTCGGCCATCTCGTGGTGCTGATCATCGGCGATTACACGGCGCGCGTGGGAGATCCGAGCGGTCGCTCGACGACCCGTCCCGTGCTCGCGCCCGAGCAGATCGACGCCAACGCCCGCACCTTCCAGGACCAGGCGCTGAAGGTTCTCGACTCGGATCGCCTCGAGGTGCGCTTCAACAGCGAATGGCTCGACATGTCGATGAGCGACTTGTTCGCGCTGCTGCGCACGACCACGGTCGCGCAGCTGCTCGAGCGCGATGACTTCTCCAAGCGCCTGCAGGCGCAGGAGCCAATCTCTGTGCTCGAGCTCCTGTATCCGCTGATGCAGGGCTACGACTCGGTCGCCGTCAGGGCCGACGTCGAGCTCGGCGGCACCGACCAGACCTTCAACCTGCTGCTCGGCCGCGCGATCCAGGCCGCCTACGGCCAGGAGGGGCAGGTGATCCTGACGGTGCCGCTGCTGACCGGCACCGACGGCGTGCGGAAGATGTCGAAGTCGTTTGACAACTACGTCGGCGTCACCGAGCCGCCCGAGGAGATGTACGGCAAGACGATGCGAATCCCGGACGAGTCGCTCGAGACCTGGTACTCGCTCCTGCTCGGCTCCTCGGTTGACGAGTCGATCAGCGCGCGCGACGCGAAGCGGGCCCTGGCCCGAGCCCTGGTGCAGCGTTTCCATGGCCGCGACGCGGGCCAGCTCGCGGAGGCCGACTTCGACCGCCGATTCGTCGAGCGCGGAATCCCCGACGACGTGGCAGCGGTCGAGTGGCCAACGGGAGAGGGGTCGGTCCATATTCCTGCGTTGCTGGCCGCCGCCTTCGGCGTGACCACCTCCGAGGCACGCCGCGGGCTTGCCCAGGGCGGCGTCAGACTCGACGGCGCGACCGTCGACAACGGCTCCCTCGACCTGCCCGCCGGCGAGCTCGACGGTCACGTCATCCAGCTGGGGAAGCGGCGCTTCGCACGCGTGAAGCTGGTGTGAGGGCCGGCGATCAGCTCCGAGGGCGGCTGATGAGATGTGAGGGCGGGCGATGACGGTCCAGGGCGGGATCCTCCGACTCGAGACGCCGGGCAACGGTCACGTCGTCGACATCACCGACGGGGTGGCGAGCGTGATCCGCACATCTGGCATCGAGCGTGGGATCGTCACCGTGTTCGCCGTCGGCGCGACGCTCGCGATCACGACGATGGAGTACGAGCCCGGCGGGGTCCATGACCTCCAGGCGCTGCTCGACCGCCTGATCCCCGCTCACGGCGACTACGAGCACAACCGGCGCAACCACGACACCAACTCCCACGCCCACCTCCGCGCGGCGATCATCGGGCCCTCGGAGACGATCCCGATCGTCGACGGCCGCCTCAGCCTTGGTACCTGGCAGCAGCTCGTGCTGATCGACTTCGACGATCGCCCCCGAACTCGGACGGTGACGGTCCAGGTGTTGGGGTAGAGGCTGGATCGACCGACGCCCTGGGGGAGCGGAGCAACGCGCCTGGGGGCCACCTCGAAGGGCGCCCATTGCACATCGGCAGGGACGCGCCGGGCCGTCCGGCAGGACGTCCAGCGCGACCCGGAAGGACGTCGCGCCCAGATCCCGCTATCTTCTGCGGCCGGTGGCGGGCGCCGATGGGTGCTCCCCGGCCTTTTCGGGGACACCGTTTCCGCGCTATACTCACCGGTCCGCCCCGGGATCCGTCTCGGCCCCCGGGCGCGCCCTTAGGAGGAAGTCCCTCCCGGAGAGGTGCGACGGTCTTTGAAAACTCAACAGCATGCGCACTCTCGGCCGACCCTCGGCCGAGGAGTGTGTCCAGGTTCGATCACCGTCGCTCTTCGGCCCGTCAGGGCTGATCAACGACGGTGCCAGAATTAACCCCGTCTTGCGCTACGGAGGCCCCGGTGTACATGGGACTCCCAGCCATCGCCGTTGTTGGCGGTGCCGAGTGAGCGCAAGGGTCTGGTCCCACCAGGGACAGACCCAGGTTTTTGCCCGCTGTCAGGTGCGCAAGTCGTACCGAGCATCGGGTAGTAATCCCTGACGACTCTTTGTGAAGGGTGAGTGGTGTAACAGTCACTTGCCCAGTAGTTCTTCACGGAGAGTTTGATCCTGGCTCAGGACGAACGCTGGCGGCGTGCCTAACACATGCAAGTGGAGCGACGAACCAGGCTTCGGCCTGGGGCAAAGCCGCGAACGGGTGAGTAACACGTGGGTAACCTGCCCCGATGATTGGGACAACTCGAGGAAACTCGGGCTAATACCAAATGTGCCCTACGGCCACAAGGCCGGTGGGGAAAGGAAGCTTCGGCCTCCGCATCGGGATGGGCCCGCGGCCCATTAGCTTGTTGGTGAGGTAACGGCTCACCAAGGCGACGATGGGTAGCTGGTCTGAGAGGACGATCAGCCACACTGGGACTGAGACACGGCCCAGACTCCTACGGGAGGCAGCAGTGGGGAATCTTGCGCAATGCGCGAAAGCGTGACGCAGCAACGCCGCGTGGGGGAAGAAGGCCTTCGGGTTGTAAACCCCTTTCAGTTGGGACGAAGCTTCGTCGGTGAATAGCCGGCTGGAGTGACGGTACCTTCAGAAGAAGCCCCGGCTAACTACGTGCCAGCAGCCGCGGTAATACGTAGGGGGCAAGCGTTGTCCGGAATCATTGGGCGTAAAGAGCGTGTAGGCGGCTCGGTAAGTCCGCTGTGAAAGTCCAGGGCTCAACCCTGGAAAGCCGGTGGAAACTGTCGAGCTAGAGTCCGGAAGAGGCGAGTGGAATTCCTGGTGTAGCGGTGAAATGCGCAGATATCAGGAGGAACACCAATGGCGAAGGCAGCTCGCTGGGACGGTACTGACGCTGAGACGCGAAAGCGTGGGGAGCAAACAGGATTAGATACCCTGGTAGTCCACGCCGTAAACGATGGGCACTAGGTGTGGGGGGTGTCGACTCCCTCCGTGCCGACGCTAACGCATTAAGTGCCCCGCCTGGGGAGTACGGCCGCAAGGCTAAAACTCAAAGGAATTGACGGGGGCCCGCACAAGCAGCGGAGCATGTGGTTTAATTCGACGCAACGCGAAGAACCTTACCTGGGCTTGACATGTTCCTGACCGCCGTGGAAACACGGCTTCCCTTCGGGGCAGGATCACAGGTGGTGCATGGCTGTCGTCAGCTCGTGTCGTGAGATGTTGGGTTAAGTCCCGCAACGAGCGCAACCCCCGTCGCATGTTGCCAGCATTTAGTTGGGGACTCATGCGAGACTGCCGGTGACAAACCGGAGGAAGGTGGGGATGACGTCAAGTCATCATGCCCCTTATGTCCAGGGCTACACACGTGCTACATTGGCGCGTACAGAGGGCTGCGATACCGCGAGGTGGAGCGAATCCCTTAAAGCGTGTCTCGGTTCGGATTGCAGGCTGAAACTCGCCTGCATGAAGGCGGAGTTGCTAGTAATCGCGGATCAGCATTGCCGCGGTGAATACGTTCCCGGGCCTTGTACACACCGCCCGTCACACCATGGGAGTGAGCAACACCCGAAGCCGGTGGCCTAACCCTTTTGGGAGGGAGCCGTCGAAGGTGGGGCTCGTGACTGGGGTGAAGTCGTAACAAGGTAGCCGTAGCGGAAGCTGCGGCTGGATCACCTCCTTTCTAGGGAGCCCTCTTCAGGAGGGCACCGATCGCCGGAGGACCGTCGCCTCAGCTCCTCGGAGCTCCGCGACGATCTCCTCGAGTGCGATCGGCCGCTAGGAATGTCGACCGGACCTGGCAGGCCGCACGCGCTGACCTCGTTGTCAGCCGAGGCGGCTGCATGCTGTTGAGTTTTGAGAGACCGGCTCGCTGCCGGCGGCTCGAGGACGTGTTCCGAGCTTCCGCGTAGCGGGCTTCGCCTCTTCGCGGACCTTGAAAACTGCACAGTAGCCAATGACACGGGTATCACCGGGTGGGGTCGCAAGGCCCTTACCCAGATCACCGTCAAGATAGTAAGGGCACATGGTGGATGCCTTGGCACCAAGAGTCGAAGAAGGGCGTGAACGGCTGCGATAAGCCGCGGTTAGGCGCTGAATAGCCATTGACCCGCGGATGCCCGAATGGGGAAACCCAACGCCGGTAATGCGGCGTTATCCCGCGCTGAACACATAGGCGCGGCGAGGACAAGCGGGGGAAGTGAAACATCTCAGTACCCCGAGGAAAGGAAATCAACCGAGACTCCCTGAGTAGTGGCGAGCGAAAAGGGATCAGCCTAAACCCGGCGTGTGTAAGCGACCACGCGTTGCGCGTCGGGGGTTGTAGGACACCTGGTCCGGATCGTGGTCGATCCGGCGAGAGTTACAAAGTTGTGTGATAGTCGAAGCGTGTGGAACCACGCACCACAGAGGGCAACCGTCCCGTAGACGAAATTGCACGATCTCTCGCAGGTGTTCCTGAGTAAGTCCGCACCCGTGAAACGCGGACTGAACCTGGGGGGACCACCCTCCAAGGCTAAGTACTCCTTGGTGACCGATAGCGGACTAGTACCGTGAGGGAAAGGTGAAAAGTACCCCGGAAGGGGAGTGAAATAGTACCTGAAACCACGTGCCTACAAGCGGTGGGAGCGGCCTCGTGCCGTGACCGCGTGCTTTTTGCATAACGAGCCGGCGAGTTACTCGTCTGCGGCAAGGTTAAGCGATGAGCGGAGCCGTAGCGAAAGCGAGTCCGAATAGGGCGACATAGTCGTAGGCGGTAGACCCGAAGCTGAGCGAGCTACCCATGGGCAGGTTGAAGCGGGGGTAAGACCTCGTGGAGGACCGAACCGACCTAGGTTGAAAACTGGGCGGATGACCTGTGGGTCGGAGTGAAAGGCTAATCAAGCTCAGTGATATCTGGTTCTCTCCGAAATATATTTAGGTATAGCCTCGGATAAATTCCGTGGCGGCCGTAGAGCACTGTTTGGACTAGGGGCCCTACCAGGTTACCGACTTCAGGCAAACTCCGAAGACCGTCACGGTTACTCCGGGAGTCAGTTGCTGGGGGATAAACTTCAGCGTCAAGAGGGAAACAGCCCAGACCGCCAGCTAAGGTCCCTAAGTGTTAGCTAAGTGGGAAACGATGTTCGAATGCCCAGACAACCAGGAGGTTGGCTTAGAGGCAGCCACCCTTGAAAGAGTGCGTAACAGCTCACTGGTCAAGTGTTCGAGCGCGGACAATGTAACGGGGCTCAAGCTAATCACCGAAGCTGCGGGTGCGTGAGGCCTTCGGGCCGATCGCGCGGTAGGAGAGCGTTCCGGCGCCAGTGAAGCAGCGGCGTAAGCCAGCTGTGGAGGCGGCGGAAGTGAGAATGCCGGCATGAGTAACGAAAGAGGGGTGAGAATCCCCTCCACCGATTGCCCAAGGTTTCCTGAGTAAAGTTCGTCTGCTCAGGGTTAGTCAGGACCTAAGGCGAGGCCGAAAGGCGTAGTCGATGGCCAACGGGTTGATATTCCCGTACCACGTTGCTTCCGTTTGACCGATGGGGGGACGAGGAAGGCTATGGGATCCCAGGCGATGGTTGTCCTGGGGTAAGCATGTAGGGGTGGCCCTAGGTAAATCCGGGGCCGCATAACCCGAGGTGCGATGCCAGCTGGCTCTAAGCCGGCGAGTCCCGGATGCCATGCCTCCGAGAAAAGCCTCTAGGGAGGAAGCGCGTGCCTGTACCAAAACCGACACAGGTGGGCAAGTGGAGCACACTAAGGTGATCGAGATAACCCTCGTTAAGGAACTCGGCAAAATCGCCCCGTAACTTCGGGATAAGGGGCGCCCCAGTAGGGTGAACCTCCTCGCGAGGGAAGCCCGAGAGGGCCGCAGTGAATAGGTTCAAGCGACTGTTTACCAAAAACACAGGTCTCTGCTAAGTCGTAAGACGACGTATAGGGGCTGACGCCTGCCCGGTGCCGGAAGGTTACGTGGAGGTGTTAGGGGTAACCCGAAGCACCGAAACTAAGCCCCGGTAAACGGCGGCCGTAACTATAACGGTCCTAAGGTAGCGAAATTCCTTGTCGGGTAAGTTCCGACCTGCACGAATGGCGTAACGACTTGAACGCTGTCTCAACGAGGGGCTCGGTGAAATTGCAGTCTCGGTGAAGATGCCGAGTACCCGCGGCTAGACGGAAAGACCCCGTGAACCTTTACTACAACTTGGTATTGGGGTTCGATGCATCTCGCTCAGGATAGGTGGGAGGCTTGGAAGCGCCGGCTGCGGCTGGCGTGGAGCCAACCTTGAGATACCACCCTTGGTGTATTGGATCTCTAACGGTGCGCCGTGAATCCGGGCGCCGGACAGTGACAGGTGGGTAGTTTGACTGGGGCGGTCGCCTCCCAAAATGTAACGGAGGCGCGCAAAGGTTCCCTCAGCACGGTCGGAAATCGTGCGTAGAGTGTAAAGGCAGTAAGGGAGCTTGACTGCGAGACCGACAGGTCGAGCAGGTGCGAAAGCAGGCCTTAGTGATCCGGCGGTAGCAAGTGGAAGCGCCGTCGCTCAACGGACAAAAGGTACTCCGGGGATAACAGGCTTATCGGGCCCAAGAGTCCACATCGACGGCCCGGTTTGGCACCTCGATGTCGGCTCGTCGCATCCTGGGGCTGAAGTAGGTCCCAAGGGTTGGGCTGTTCGCCCATTAAAGCGGTACGCGAGCTGGGTTCAGAACGTCGTGAGACAGTTCGGTCCCTATCTGCCGTGGGCGTTGGAGAGTTGAGAGGATTCGTCCCTAGTACGAGAGGACCGGGATGAACGCACCTCTGGTGTATCTGTTGTCCTGCCAAGGGCACCGCAGGTTAGCTACGTGCGGATCGGATAACCGCTGAAAGCATCTAAGTGGGAAGCCGACCTCAAGATGAGCTCTCCCATCCCCTAGAGGGAGTAAGACCCCTGGAAGATCACCAGGTTGATAGGCCGGATCTGGAAGGATGGTGACATCCGTAGGAGACCGGTACTAATGGGTCGAGGGCTTGACGGATATTTTGATATCCGTGCATTGGCACTGTGTAGTTTTGAAGGCCCGCGGAGGGGCGGTCTCTACCGGTTTCCGGTGGCTATGGCGAGGGGGAAACACCTCTTCCCATTCCGAACAGAGCCGTTAAGCCCCTCAGCGCCGATGGTACTTGGCTCGCAAGGGCCTGGGAGAGTAGGTCGCCGCCGGTTCTTATTCAGGCCCCGCCTGCGTCACGACGCCGGCGGGGTCGGTTGCGTTAAGGCAATGATCGGGGGCCGCGAGCAAGGTGACAATGACGCGCGTAAGGTGGCAGGGGGGCGCGTAAGAGTGGCGCAGCGTCAGGCGGCGTAGCGGGCCGCTCGTACGGCGGCAGGGGGCGGCTCGTACAGCGGCAGGGGCGTTCGTACAGCGGCAGGGGCGCTCATCCGCGCAGCGCCGCACAGATGCCCCATGCGCGGCGCCAGCGACTCGGAGTCAGCGTTATTTGAGGCGTTCGATCCGCAGGCGCCGGGTGCCGCGAGGGGTGGGCACCTCAACGACGTCGCCCGGCGCGTGGTCTAACAGCGCTCTTGCGACCGGGGACTCGGCCGAGAGCTTGCCCGCCGCGCGGTCGGCCTCGGTCGGCCCGACGATCGTCCAGGTTTGAACGTCGCCGGTGCCCTCGTCGCGCACTTCGGCGGTGCGCCCGAACGAGAACGTCCCGCTGTCGTGCTGGGTTTCGGTGACGACGGCGCTGCGCAGCCGCTGGCGCAGACGCTTGATGCGCGTCTCGAGGTGCGCCTGATCCTCCTTCGCGGCGTGGTACTCGGCGTTCTCCTTGAGATCGCCGTGGCCGCGCGCGACAAGGATTCGCTGTGCGATCTCGCGTCGTGCCGTGCTTTCGAGCTCGAACAGTTCCGATTTGAGCGCGTCCAGCCCCTCGGGTGTGATTGCCTCACCCTGGGCCGTCGAAGGTGCTCCTGGCTGCGGTTGACTATTCATCCGGCCATGCTGTCAGGTCTGCGTCGCACGCGACGTGAGACGTGGCACGATCTGGTCTGCGATGAAACCGCTGGTGAGCTTCCTGAAGCAGAACCCTCAGGTGCTGGTGCTGCTGCTGGTCTGCCTGATCCTCGGCGTGGGCACGTTCCTCGCCGTGATCTTCGGCCTGGTGACGGCCGGCTCGAGCACAACCGATGGCGAGCCCTCCGGCTCGATCTTGGTCGTTCACATGCTCATCGGAGCGCTCGGCTGAGGCAGCTCGCCGGTAGCCGGCGCGGACGGGACGGACGGACTGACGGGCTGTGCGCCCTACCGCGTCGCCCGCTCCCGCCGCTCGGCCGTGGTCAACGGGCGAACGGGGGAGATGCAGTGGGCTGGACGCGCGGGCACCGACCCCCCACGACGCGTCCGCTCCCACTTCAGCGCCACGCGATGAGGATGGAGCCGCGCGTCCTCCGGCGGGTCGCCGAGGATGTCCTCGGTCCACCTCAGCCAGGCGCGCAGGCGATTGCTTGAAGACTGGAACATATGTTCGAGAGAGTAGGGGGGCGGTCGGACGGAACGAGTTCGCCGCGGGCGGTCCCGTACGCTGAAGGCGCGAGTATCGTGCCGCCCGTGGCAGACGCGATCACGATCGTCGTCCTCGAGGGGGATGAGACCGGCCAGGAGCTGCTGGAGCAGGCGCTGCGCGTGCTCGATCCCTCGCTGCTCGGCCTTGGCCTCGAGCTCGAGCGCTTCGACCTGTCGCTCGAGAACCGACGGGTGACCTGCAACGCGGTTGTCAACGAGGCGGCCGCGGCGATGCGTCAAGCGGGACTCGGTCTGAAGGCGGCGACGATCACCCCCGAAGGCGCCGGCGATGTCGGTTCGCCGAATCGGATTCTGCGCGAGGCGGTCGATGGCAAGGTGATCGTGCGGACCGGGCGGCGGCTGCCCGGAGTGGCGACCGTCGCCGGCGTCCACTACCCGATCTCGATCGTGAGGATGGCCGTCGAGGACGCATACGGGGCCGACGAGCACCGCGAGGGTGATCGAGGCGGCGCGGACGAGGTCGCGTTCCGAACCGAGCACGTGACCCGTTCGACCTGCAGGGCAGTGGCCGAGTACGCCTTCCGCGCCGCCGAGAAGATGGGTGCCCGCGTGTACGGCGGCCCGAAGTGGACGGTTTCGCCCGTATACGAGGGCATGCTCAAGGAGGAGCTCGACGCCGCTGCCGCGCGTCACGCCGATGTGCCCTATCAACCGGTTCTGATCGACGCGACGTACGCCGGCCTGCTGTCGGGCGCGACCGACACCCCGCTCGTGATCCCGGCGCTGAACCGTGACGGCGATTGCCTCTCAGATCTCGTCCTGCCGATGTTCGGCTCGATCGCCGGAGCGGAGTCGGTGCTGCTCGCCTTCGATCAGCACTACGACACGACCGTCGCGATGGCCGAGGCTCCTCACGGCACCGCGCCCGCGCTCCTGGGCAAGGATCTGGCCAACCCACTCGCGATGATCCTGGCCTGCGGCGCCGTCCTGCGCCATGCCGCCGAGCAGTCCGGCAACGGCCGGCGCGACGGCGTCGTCGATGTCGAGAGCATCTCTGCCAGGGCCGAGCGCGGCTCTCGAGCCGTCTACGAGGCGGCGCTGGAGACGGTCGCAAGCGGCACCAAGACGCCCGATCTCGGCGGGCACTCCGGCACGACCGAGTTCACCGACGCAGTCGTCGACCGGATTCGAACCAGGCTCGAGGTCTGGTCCTCGCTGGGGACCGGCGCGTAGGCGCAGCGGGAGGAACTCGGGGGCGTCCCCGGTGCCCTCAGGTACCGCGGCTCGACCCTATCCGGCCTCCGAGCGGCTCCCCATCAGCTCGTCCTGATGCTCCGCCAGGGCTGCGATCACGATCTGGAGGTGCTCGTCGAAATCGACGCCGAGCTCGGCCGCCCCCTCGCGGAGTTCGTCGCGGCCGACGGCGGCGGCGAAGCTCGGCTGCTTCAGCTTCTTCTTGACCGACTTGGGGGTCATGCCCGTCAGTCCCTCGGGCCGGACGTAGGCGCAGGCGAGGATGAAGCCAGACAGCTCGTCGACGGCGTACAGGGCCTTCTCCATGTCCGTCTCGCGGGGCACGCCGAGAAAGTCGGCGTGGGAGGCGACGGCGCGGACGAGCTCGGGCGGGTAGCCGCGGGCCTCGAGCTCGCGCAGCGCATAGCGCGGGTGGCCGTCTTCGAGGTTCGGATAGCGCTCGTAGTCGAGGTCGTGGAGCAGGCCGGTCAGGCCCCAGAGCTCGACGTCGCCGCCAAATCGGGGGGCGTAGGCGCGCATCGCAGCCTCGACCGCAAGCATGTGGCGACGCAGCGAGTCCGACTCGGTCCACTCGCAAAGGAGGTCCCAGGCCTCCTGGCGCGAAAACTCCTGCTGCATGGCTCCAACCCTAGCTAAGCGCTCGGGACCCGGCCACGCGCCCGAGTCCGCCGAGCGAGGAAAGCCACCGTCCTGCGAGCGGTCCGTCCTCCCGCCCGAGCCGGAGCCTGGATCCGGCGAGCGGATCGTCGTCCGCGCCGCGGACACAGGCCCCGGGCCACCGGCTACGCCGTCACCAGCTACCCTGGTGGCCCCCCCATCCTCCGTCCAAGCGAGGGGGCAGGCACCTATGGAGAAGTTCGTAATTGAAGGCGGCGCGCCGCTCTCCGGCACGATCGTCCCCGCAGGTAACAAGAACGGCGCGCTGCCGATCCTGGCGGCGTCGCTGCTGACAGAAGACGAGGTCATCCTGCACAACGTCCCGCGGATCCGGGACGTCGAGGCGATGATCCACCTGCTCCGCGAGCTCGGGGCACGGGTCGACTGGCTCGGGCCAGGAGAGGTCCGAGTCGACGCCTCGCCCGTCTCGCGGACGACGATCGACCGCGAGTTGTCGGAGCTGATCCGCGCCTCGTTCCTGCTCGCCGGGCCATTGCTGGCGCGGTTCGGCCGCGCCCACATGCCTCCCCCCGGTGGCGACGTGATCGGGCGCCGGCGGCTGGACCCCCACCTCGACGCCTTTCGGGCACTCGGGGCCCTGGTCGAGCACCGGGGCACGGACCTTCTGCTGACGGCGCCGCCGCTCGGCCTCAGTCCGTGCGACTTCCTGATGGACGAGCCGTCGGTCATGGCGACCGAGAACGCGCTGATGGCCGCCGCGTTGACGCGCGGTCCGACCGTGATCCGCAATGCGGCCTCGGAGCCCCACGTCCAGGATTTGGCGCGGATGCTCGAGGCGATGGGCGCGACGATCGACGGCAAGGGCTCGAACGTGATGACCGTCCATGGGCTCGGCAGCCTGCACGGGTGCACGCACACGATCGCTCCTGACCACATCGAGATCGGCTCGTTCATGGCGCTCGCGGGGGTGACCGGGGGCGAGCTGACCGTCAAGGACACGCGTCCCGAGGATCTCCGCATGATCCGGCTGGTGTTCGAGCGGCTTGGGCTGCGCACCGAGGTGCATGGGCTCGACATGATCGTCCCCGGCAACCAGCGCCTGGTGATCCGCAACGACGCCGGCGACTACATCCCGAAGGTCCAGGACGGTCCGTGGCCGGCGTTCCCCGCCGACTTGACCAGCGTCGCGGTGGCGCTGGCGACACAGGCCGAGGGCACGGTGATGATCCACGAGTGGATGTTCGAGAACCGCCTGATCTTCACCGACAAGCTGGTGATGATGGGCGCGGCGATCACGATCTGCGACCCGCACCGAGCGATGGTCGTCGGCCCCCGGTCGCTGCGCGGGCAGCGGGTCGACTCGCCCGATATCCGCGCGGGGATGGCGATGCTCGTGGCGGCGCTGTGCGCCGAGGGTACGACCGAGATCGGCAACATCAGGCACATCGATCGCGGCTACGAGCGGATCGAAGAGCGCCTGCGCGGGCTGGGCGCACAGGTCACGCGCGTCGACGACGTGCCCGTCCCGGCGTGAACGGCTGTCGGCGCCCGGCTACGGAGTCCCGTTGATCGATCGCATCCCCAGCGGAACGCGCGACGTCCTGCCCGACGAGATGCGCGAGCTGCGCGCGATGACCGACCGGATCCGCGCCGTGTTCGAGCGGGCCGGCTACGGGGAGGTGTACACGCCCGCGCTCGAGTACGAGCGATCGTCCGACAGCGCCGGCCACACGGGCGCTCAGCCGGCCTACCGGATGTTCGACGACCACGGCAACGTGCTGGTGCTGCGCTCGGACATGACGATTCCAATCGCGCGGCTTGCGGCCACCAGGTACACGCACGCCGATTTGCCGCTGCGCTTCTGTTACATGGCCCACGCCTACCGGGGCGTGCGCCCGCAGCGGGGCCAGTCACGAGAGTTCCTCCAGGCCGGGGTTGAGCTGATCGGTGCGCCCGCACCGCACGGAACCGCCGAGGCGCTGACCGTGATGTGCGATGCGCTCGCTGCCGCCGGGCTCGAGAACTATCGCGTCGGGGTTGGTGACGCGTCGCTATACCCGGGGCTGCTCGAGGCCGTCGGCGTGCCGGCCGAGCTCCGCGAGCGGATCCTGACGGAACTGGTGGCGGGCGACTTCGTCGGTGTCGAGAACGCCGTGCGGGGCCTCGACCTACGCCCCGAGGACGTCGAGTTGCTGCTGCGCGTGCCGCACCTGCGCGGCGGTCCGGAGACGCTCGAAGGCATCGAGGGAGTACTCGAGGACGCCGTCGGCGGCATGCGCGAGGTGCACGCGCTGCTGGCGCCGGCGGTCGCCGAGCGCGTGATCTTCGACCTCGGGCTCGTTCGCAGCCTCGGCTACTACACCGGCGCGGTGTTCCAGGTATACGACCCGGCCCACGGGCAGCCGGTCGGAAGCGGCGGGCGCTACGACGAGCTGCTGGCCGAATTCGGCCGACCGCTGCCGGCGGTCGGATTCGCGCTCAACGTCGAGCGCCTGCACATCGCGCTGGCCGGAGAGGAGCGGGGGCGGGCGCGATGACTGGCTTGCGGATCGCCGTCCCCCGTGGCGCCCTGTTCGACGACACGCTCGACCTGCTCGACCGGCTCGGGATCGACACCCGGGAGACGCGCGAGAACGACCGCAAGCTGCTGTTCGAGGATGCCGGGATCATCACGATGCGCCCATCCGATGTCCCGACGTACGTCGAGGCGGGCGCGGCCGATCTGGGGATCACCGGCAAGGACGTGCTGATGGAGCAGTCCGAGCGCGAGCTGTACGAGCTGGTCGACCTCGGCTACGGTCGCTGCTCGATGGTGCTGGCGACCGAGAGCGGCGAGGACCGGGCGGCCGAGGCGCTGCGCCGGCTCGGCGTGATGCGGATCGCGACCAAGTATCCGCGGCTGGCGACGCGCTACTTTCTGGACACGGGACGCCAGGCGGAGATCGTCGAGGTCAAGGGCTCGGTCGAGCTGGCGCCGCTGACGGGGTTGGTCGAGGGGATCGTCGATCTCACCGCGACCGGCACGACGCTCAACGAGAACGGGCTCGTCGTGCGCGAGCAGATCGCGATCTGCACGGCGAGGCTGATCGCCAACCGGGTCGCGCACAAGCTGAAGGCGCAGGCGATCGACGGGCTGCTGGAGCGGGTCGGTGCAGTGTGAGCTGATCCAGCTCGAGGGCGACCCGGCCGCGCTGGCTGATCAGCTGCGGGCGCTCGTCCCCGCGCCGGAGATGGTGCAGAGCTCGGTCGCCGAGATCGTTGCCGAGGTGCGCGCTCACGGTGACGAGGCGCTGCGCGACTACACACGGCGGTTCGACACCGCCGGAGCCGAGCCGGCGCCGCTGATCGTCGCCGAGGAGGAGCTCCACGACGCCGCGCGCGAGCTCGACGGGGCCGTGCGGGCGGGACTGGAGCGCGCGATCGACAACGTCAGGCGGGTCGGGCAGACAGCCGAGGAGGAGCATCGCAGGGTCCAGTTCGACCACCACGTCGTCGAGCTGCGGAGCGTTCCGCTCGACCGCGCCGCGATCTATGTCCCCGGGGGTCGCGCGCCGTATCCGAGCACGGTCGTGATGGGCGTGATCACCGCGCAGGTGGCCGGCGTGCCGGAGGTGGTCGTGTGTACGCCACCCGGGCGAGACGGCGACGTCGACCCGGTCGTGCTGGCCGCGTGCCAGATCGTGGGGGCGAACGCCGTCTACCGGATGGGCGGAGCGCAGGCGATCGCGGCGCTGGCGTACGGGACCGAGCTGGTGGCAGCGGTCGATGTGATCGTCGGGCCGGGCAACCTGTACGTGCAGGAGGCGAAACGACAGGTGTTCGGTCAGGTCGGGATCGACGGCTTCGCAGGTCCCAGCGACCTCGTCGTGATCGCCGACGCGAGTGCACCCGACGAGCCGATCGCGCTTGATCTGCTCGCGCAGGCAGAGCACGGACCGGGCACGCTGGTGGTCGCGGTGTCGAGCTCCTCAGAGCTGCTGGGCAAGCTTCAGGCGCCAATCGAGCAGGGGCCCGACACCGAAGCGGTGGCCCGTCTGGTGCAGGTGCAGAGCGCCGAGCAGGCGCTGGCGCTCGTGCAGGCGATCGCACCCGAGCATCTCGAGCTCGTCGGAGCGCAGGCCGAGGCGCTCGCGCCGAGGATCACCCACGCGGGCTGCGTGTTCGTTGGCGCCGCGTCGGGCACGGCATTCGGCGACTACGTCGCGGGCTCGAACCATGTCCTGCCGACCAACGGAGCCGCACGGTTCGCTTCGTCGCTGAACCCGGCTCACTTCCGCCGGACGTTCACCGAGGTCCGGATCGAGGACGGCACCGAGCTGGCTCGGGCGGGCGCCCCGGTTGCCAGGGCCGAGGGATTCGAGCTGCACGCGCGGTCGATGGAGGTGCGAATTCGGGACAATGAGACTCGATGAGTCGCGCCGCCGAAATCGATCGCAGTACCGCTGAGACCCGGGTCCACGTGTCCCTGGCGCTTGATGGCACGGGCGCCGGCGAACGCGAGACGGGCGTCGGCTTCTTCGACCACATGCTCGATCTGCTGGCGCGTCACGGTCGGCTCGACCTGACCGTCAGCGCCAGCGGCGACCTGCAAACCGGGGCGCATCACACCGTCGAAGACGTCGGCATCTGCATCGGCCAGGCGCTCGATCAGGCGCTCGGCGACCGTGCCGGGATCGGACGCTACGGGGACGCGACCGTCCCGATGGACGAGTCGCGAGCCGCGTGCGCGATCGACATCTCCGGCCGCGGCCTGCTCGCGTTCGATGCCGCGCTGCCACCCGGCGCGATCGGCAATTTCGATCACGAGCTGGCGGAGGAGTTCATGCGGGCGCTGGCGGCCAACGGCAAGCTGACGCTGCACCTGACGATCGAGGCGGGGACCAACGCCCATCACATGATCGAGGCGAGCTTCAAGGCGCTCGCGAGGGCGCTCCGGGATGCCGTCGCGCTGGACCCGTCGGAACGCGGCGTCCCGAGCACGAAGGGGACGCTCGTATGAGCGCCAGGACCCGGATCGCGGTCGTCGACTACGGGATGGGGAACCGGCGATCGGTCCAGAAGGCGCTCGAGCACGTCGGCGCCGATGCGGTGATCAGCCGCGACCACGCGGCGCTGCGCGCGGCAGACGGCCTGGTCGTCCCGGGCGTCGGCGCGTTCCCGGTCGCGATGCGAAACCTCGGCGAGCTCGGCCTGAGCGAGCTGATCCGCGAGCACGCGGCCGCGGGGAGGCCGCTGCTCGGAATCTGTCTCGGGATGCAGGTGCTGTTCGACAGCTCGCAGGAGCTCGGGGTCAGCGCCGGCCTCGGATTGATCGGAGGCGAGGTCCGCGGGCTCGCGACCGGCGGCCTGCGGATCCCGCACATCGGCTGGAACGAGGTGCGGTTCACGCGCTCCTCGCCGCTGTTCGAGGGACTGCCCGAGGGTGGGTGCCCCTTCTACCACGTCCATTCGCTGGCGGCCCACCCCCGCAGCGAGAGCGACGTCCTCGCGAGCTGTGAGTACGGCGAGCGGTTCGCGACGGCCGTCGGCCGTGGGTCGGTGCTCGGCGTCCAATTCCACCCCGAGAAGTCATCGATCCACGGGCTGAGGTTGTTGGCGAACTTCGTAGCGCTTTGCGCCGAGGGGGCGGCCGAGCCGGTCGCCATCGCCCGCGCATGATCCTGCTGCCGGCGATAGACATCGTCGACGGCAAGGCGGTCCGGCTGCTCCAGGGGGACTTCGACGCCAAGACCGTGTACGACGAGGATCCGCTGACCGCCGCCAAGCGGTGGGTCGCCGACGGCGCCCGCGGGCTCCACGTCGTCGATCTCGACGGTGCTCGCACCGGTCGACTTGCGAACCTCGAGCACCTCGGCAGGATCGCGCGCGCGGTCGACGTCCCGGTTCAGTTCGGCGGCGGCCTGCGAAGCCTCGACGCCGTCAGCGACGCGGTGCAGGCAGGCGCCGCTCGAGTCGTGCTCGGGACCGCTGCGTTCACCGATGTAGACCTGCTCGACGAGGCGATCGAGCGATACGGGGACCGAATCGTCGTATCCGTCGACGCCCGCAACGGCAAGCTCGCGACCTCGGGGTGGACCGAGCAGACCGAGATCCCGGTCGACTCCGTCGTAGAACGCCTCGGGCACCGCGGCGTGCGGCGGTTCGTGTACTCGAGCATCGAGCGTGACGGGGTGCTCGGCGGGCCCGATCTGGACGGCGCGCGGCGAGTCGCGACGGCCGTGCGGGGAAGCTTCATCTACTCCGGCGGCGTCTCGACGGTCGACGACCTGCGCGCGCTGGCGGCGCTGCGCCAGGTGAACCTGGCCGGGGTGATCGTCGGAAAGGCGCTGTACGAGGATCGATTCAAGATCGCCGACGGTCAGGCCGCGCTCGATCGCTGATGCACTACAAGCGCGTGATTCCGTGCCTTGACGTCGATCGCGGGCGGGTCGTCAAGGGCGTCGGCTTCCTCGATCTGCGCGACGCCGGGGATCCGGTCGAGCTTGCCTGCCGCTACGACGCGGCAGGCGCCGACGAGCTTGTGTTCCTCGACATCACCGCCACCTCGGACAAGCGGGAGACCGTCGTTGAGCTTGCGCGCCGGACGGCCGACGACGTCTTCATTCCGTTCACGATCGGCGGCGGCATCCGCTCGGTCGCGGACGCTCAGGCGGTGCTCGACGCGGGCGCCGACAAGATCTCGGTGAACTCGGCGGCGCTCGCGCGGCCGGCGCTGGTCGACGAGCTGGCAGCGCAGTTCGGGGCCCAGTGCGTGGTGCTGGCGATCGATGCCAAGGCACGCGCGGAGGGGGGCTGGGAGGCATATCTCGCCGGTGGGCGCGAGCCGACGGGGCGGGATGCCGTCGCCTGGGCGGCTGAGGCCGTGCAGCGCGGCGCTGGCGAGATCCTGTTGACGAGCATGGACCGCGACGGAACCAACGCGGGCTACGACCTCGCGCTGACCGCCGCCGTCGCCGACGGGGTCTCCGTGCCGGTGATCGCCTCGGGCGGCGCCGGAGAGCTCGCGGACCTGACCGACGCGGTCAACGCCGGTGCCGACGCCGTCCTGTGCGCGTCGATCTTCCATTACGGCCACCACACGGTGGCCGAGGCGAAGGAGGAGCTGGCCCGCGCAGGGGTGGCCGTCCGGCGCGTGTGACCGCGTCGGGGCAGGTCGAGTCGAGGCCGCCGGCTGATACCCGGTGGCCTTGGCCCAGCGCTCGGCACGCCGCGAAAATCCCGGCGCCGTCCGGCGAGAATGCAGTTCTATTTAGTGCCCGGCTGTGAGTCGACCGCGGTTAGGCGGCCTCTTCCACGTAGCCCGCAGCAGCGCATGCATCGCAATACGCGGCCGGCGGGACGCGGGGCTCGTAGCAGCCGGGGCGACAGCAAGTAGACGACCGCTTGGGCCGGCCCCGCCCGATGCGGGCCGCGGCGGCATCCTTGAGCTCTTCGCGCATGCGATCGAGCTCTGCCGCGTGATCCGCGCAGAACCGACGGCCCTTCAAGGCCGGCTGCTGACAATGACTTCCACTACGACAACGCATAGACGCTTAAGCATATCAACCCCGCCCGAACGCACGTTCCGTGGGCGGTTATTTGCGGGATTTTTTGGCGGCTCTGGAGCCGTGGGAGTGGCTCCGCTTGGGCAGCATCTGGTACAGCATCGAGTAGCCGCTCAGATAGATCGCATCGTAGTCGGAGACGACCGGATTGAAGGCGCCGTCGGGGAAGGAGAAGACCTGACGGCCGGTGCGCGCGTCGAGCCCGAGGGTCCTGCGCGTTCCAAGCACCGAGTAGTACACGACGCCATCGACGATCGTCGCCGAGCCCGAGATCTTCCCGCCCGAGGGATGCGACCACCGGACCGCCCCTGAGCGAGCGTCGAAGGCATAGAAGTTGCCGTCATAGGAGCCGAGGTACACGGTCGGACCGAGCCCTGGGGTGTCATCGACCGCGGCCGAGGCATAGACGTAGGCGCCGGTGGCGGTCGCCCAGGCGAGCTGGCCCGTGTGGGCGGCGAACGAGTACACGCGACCGTCCGTGTTGCCCATGTACACGCGCCCGAACGCGACTGCCGGGGTCGAGTAGAAGTTGCCCGACCCGAACCCGAAGTGGGCGCCGTCGGTGCTGACCGCCCAGATCTGGTGCCCGGTCCGGGCGCTGAGGGCATAAGCCCGGCCCGCGTAGTCGCCGAAGTAGATGATCCCGCCCGCTTGCGCCGGGCCTCCCTTGACCGCGCTGGAAGCTTGATAGGTCCAGTTCAGACGGCCATTGCGGGCGTGCAGTGAATACACCCTCCCGCCCTGATCGCCGAAGTACACCGAGGTCCCGTCCACCAGCGGCGAGGACTCGCTCCCAGCCGGGAGCGGACGCGACCAAACCGTATGCCCGTTGCGCATCGACAGCGCCACGACGCGGCCGTTGCCGGGACTGTGGCCGTGGGTCGAGAGGATCACGACGATGATCAGCTTGTCGCGGACGTCGACGGCCGGCGACGCCGCCGCCAGTGTTCCCACCTTGTGCTCCCAGAGCCTGTGGCCGTTGCGCTTGTCGATCGCCTTCGCCGAGCCGTCGTCGTCGACCGCATACAGCGTGTTCTGGTAGATCACCGGCGGGAACTCGAGCAGCGCGTAGTCGTTGAACCGCCAGCCGACATGCAATGGCGGGTGCAGGCCGTGGGCGCCGGGGAACGACCGCGTGCGGGCCTGCTCGAAGCCGTAGAACGGCCACACGAAGTTGTTGATGATCCGCCGGCGCTTCTTCGGCGAGATCGAGGTCGTGGTCGTGGTCGTCGGGTTCGTGAACGACAGATTCGGATGGGAGACGTTGCCGGGAGTGTGCAGCAGGACGAACGCCGCGGCCCCTCCTGCCAGCAACAGCAGGACAGCCACGACGATGAGCGCCCGCCGCCACAGACGCCGCGGACCGGGACTCGGCATCTGGGGGATGCTAGAAGGTTGATTCCGGCGCGGACCCACACGCGCCGCAGCAGGCGGGAAGATGCGGCGATGGAGAATCCGCCCCCAGCGCAACTGCTCGCGCGCGTCCGCTCGCTCCCCGCCGCGGGTCTGTTGTTCGAGCACCTCGGATCGACGCCCGGGCTCTACCTGGTCGGCGGCGCCGTCCGCGATCTGCTGCTCGGCGGCCGGCCGCTCGACCTCGACCTGGTCGTCGAAGGAGACGCTGTGGCGACCGCGAGCCGCCTCGGCGAGCCGCGTGTCCACGATCGCTTCGGCACCTGCACGGTGATCGCCGGGGGCTTCGTCTACGACATCGCGACGGCGCGGAGCGAGAGCTACTCGCGTCCCGGCGCGTTACCCGACGTAGCCCCCGCGACCGTCCGCGAGGACCTCCGCCGCCGGGACTTCACGGTCAACGCGATCGCGATCGCGCTTGACGGCGAGCGACCAGGAGAGCTGATCGCGGTGCCGCTCGCCGAGGATGACCTCGCGCTCGGGCGGCTGAGGGTGCTCCACCCCGGCAGCTTTCGCGACGATCCGACCCGACTGCTCCGTCTCGCGCGTTATGCCGCGCGGCTCGCGTTCGCGCCCGAGGACGGCACGCGGGGGCTGGCCCAGGCGGCGATCGCGGGCGGCGCGCTGCAGACGGTCAGCGGCCCGCGGGTCGGGAGCGAGCTGCGGCTGGCGGTGCGTGAGCCGGACCCGGTTGCGACGCTCGGGGCGATGGCCGAGCTGAAGCTCGATCGGGCGATCCACCCGGGCTTCGGCCTCGACGACCCCAAGCTGGCGCGATCCGCCTTCTCGCTGCTGCCGCCGGACGGACGCGGCGATCTGCTCGCGCTCGGAGTGGCGGCCAACGGGATCGCGGCCGGCGAGCTCGGCGAGCTGCTGGACCGGCTCGCTTTCGAGGCCCACGATCGAGACCGGATCATCGCCGTCGCCGATCTCGCACCGGCGCTCTCGCAGGCGCTGCTGCGAGCGCGCCGCCCGTCCGAGATCGCCGCCGCGGTCGGCGCGGCGGGTCCCGAGCCGGTCGCGTTCGCGGGTGCGCTGGGCCCCGCGGCCGAGGCACGGGAGTGGCTCTCGCGGCTTCGCCAGGTACAGCTCGAGATTGGTGGCCGCGACCTGATCGAAGCCGGGGTCCAGGCCGGGCCCGACGTCGGCCGCGGCCTGCGGGGAGCGCTTGCGGCCAAGCTCGACGGCGAGGTGAGCACGCGTGAGCAGGAGCTCGTCTGTGCTCTGCTGGCCGCGCGCGCCACCGGATAGCCTGCTCGCGGATGCTTTCGATGCCAAATGCGCTGCAGTGGGACGGCCGACCGGGGCACTACGAGGTGTACTACGTGACCGTCACCGATCCGCGAAGCGGGGTCGGCTTCTGGATCCGCTACACGATGGTTGCGCCGGCGGCCGCAACCGGCGAGCAGGCCACATGCTCGCTGTGGCTGGCGGCGATGGATCCGCGCAGCCGGCGTACATTCGCGATCAAGGAGACCCTGCCGGCGTCGGAGCTGGCGTCCCGCGGCGATCCGTTCGAGCTGCGGATCGGACGGGCGCGATTGACCGACGCCGGAGTCAGCGGCGAGCTCGAGGGGGCGAGCTGGGATCTGCGTTGGACCCCGTCCGCCAAGCACTACGAGCACGTCCATCCGTTGCTGCGCCGCGCCAAGGTCGCGCAGACGGTGCTGGTACTTCCGCACGCCGACCTGACGATCGACGGCACGATCGGCTTCGACGGACAGACGCTCGAGCTTGCTGGGGCTCATGGCGGCCAGGCCCACCTGTGGGGCACCAAGCACGCGCAGTCGTGGGCGTGGGTGCACTGCAACGAGTTCACAACGCTCGACGGTGCGCCCGCGCCGGGGACGTTCGTCGACGCGGTGTCCGTGTTCGTCTCGCGCTTCGGGCGCGAGGTCGGGCCGAGCACGCCGGTCGTCGGATGCGTTGGCGGCGAGGACTTCATCTCGACCTCGCCCGCACGCGTGCTCGCCAACGACAGCACCTTTGCGCTCACCGGCTGGCGGTTCGAGGCGGTCGACGGCTCGCGCAAGCTGATCGCCGAGATCGACGCGGACCGCGACCTGCTGGCGGGCGTCACCTATCACGACCCCGACGGTGAACTGGCCTACTGCTACAACGGCGAGACCGCTTCGATGCGGCTGCACCTGTACGAGCGCGCCCGCCAGGTTGGTGGCTGGGCGCACCGGGAGACGTTTGTGTCCAGCGGGCGCACACACTTCGAATACGCGCAGCGCACGCCCGTGCCCGACCTCGAGCTGCTGACGGCGTGAGCCTGCCGGACCCGTTCTACCTCGCCGGAGAGCACTTTGCGATCGATCTCGGCGGCGCCCGCGTGCTGTTCACGACACGGCGCGGTGGCGTTTCGGGCGGTCCCTACGCGACGCTCAACCTCGGCCGCTGGACGGCCGACGAGCCGGCAGCGGTTGAGCGCAACCGCGAGCTGGTGGCCGAGCAGGCGGAAGCCGTACTCGCCTACGGCCGCCAGGTCCACGGCAGCACGGTCACACGAGTCACGTCCGCCCCCGTCGAGGGCGTGGTTCCGGATCAGGCGGATGGGCAGGCGACCGCGCTGCGCGGGGTCGCGCCGATGGTGCTGACGGCCGACTGCCTGCCGATCGCGCTCGCCGGTGACGGGGCGGTCGCGATGCTCCATGCCGGCTGGCGCGGGCTGGCGGGCGGCGTGATCGGCGAGGGCGTCCGCGCAATCCGGGCACTGGGGTGTGACGGACCGCTGGTGGCCGCGATCGGGCCGGGCGCCGGCGCCTGCTGCTACGAGGTCGGCGAGGAGGTTCACTCGGTGTTCGCCGATCGCGGCGAGACCATCCGCCGTGGGCACAACCTCGACCTCAAGGCGATCGCCGCCGACGAGCTCGCGCGAGCGGGGGTCCAGCGCGCCGACGACATCGGCCTGTGCACGATCTGCACCGAGGAGTCACTGTTCTTCTCACATCGCCGCGATCGCGGCACCACCGGGCGCCAGGCGGGGGTCGCGTGGTTGAGCTGATCCACGGGCTCCGCCCCGAGGTGGTGGCGGCGAACCTCGCGCGGATCCGCGCGGAGATCGCGCAGGCCGCTCGCCCTGGGGCGGGCGAGGTCGAGATCCTTGCGGCCGTCAAGTACGTGCCGGTCGAGGAGCTCGAGGTGCTTGCGCAGGCGGGCCTGACGCTGCTCGGCGAGAACCGCGCCCAGGATCTGGTGGCCAAGGCCGAGGCGTACCCGGGCGTGTTCACGTGGGATTTCATCGGCACACTCCAGAGCCGCAAGGTCCGCCAGGTCCTGCCGTACGTCCGCTATATCCATTCGCTCGCGAGCGATTCCGCGCTCGCTCAGCTCGCGCGGCACGGCACGCCCGAGACGGAGGTGATGGTCGAGGTCAACCTCTCCGGCGAGGACGGCAAGGGCGGCATCCCGGCGGCCGAGCTGACATCGTTCATCGCGCGCTGCCCGGTCAGGGTCGTCGGGCTGATGACGATGCCGCCGCTGGCGCGAGCGCCCGAGGAGAGCAGGCCGTATTTCCGCGCGCTGCGCGAGCTGGCCGAGCGCCACGAGCTCGCTCATCTGTCGATGGGAACCAGCCAGGACTACTTGATCGCGGTGCAGGAGGGCGCGACAATTGTGCGCCTTGGCACTATCTTGTATCGGGCCGGAGCTTGAGGCCGGGTCCTAGCGCGTCATAATCACACGGCAGGGAAATCTCCCGGCGAAGCGAACCCCTCCACGATCATGGCCTTCCGCGACACATGGCACCGCACGCTCGTCTACTTCGGACTCGCTGAGGACGAGGCGTACGAAGAGGAGATCGAGCCCTACGCCGAACCCGAGGTCGAGGTCCAGGACACTTACCGCGAGCGCCCCAACGTCCGACGGCTGAGCGGGAGGCGGCGCCGCGATGAGATCGATGACATCTTCGGCGACGACGACGCCGGCAGCGAGCGGCGCACGACCGCGCTACGTCCGGTCGGCGGGCGGGGCAACGGTCGGGCGGCGGCGGCGGCGGCGGCGACGTCCGCGTCCACTTCGTCGCCCCCAAGAGCTTCAACGACGTCCAGGACGTGGCCGACAAGTTCAAGGACACGATCCCGGTGATCCTCAACCTCCAGGGAACGGACACCGACCTGTCAAAGCGGCTGATCGACTTCTCCAGCGGCCTCACCTATGCCCTCGACGGCGGCATGCAGCGGATCGCCGACAAGGTCTTCCTGCTGACGCCGCGCAACGTCGAGGTGTCCGCCGAGGAACGCGCACGGCTGGTCGAGAAGGGCTTCTTCAACCAGTCCTAGAGTGCTCCGGCGGTCTGCGATCGCGGGCCGGTGAGGGCGCGCGCGACGACGGCCATCAGCCGCGTGGTCCCGCCCAGGTAGATTTCGGACTATGAGGGTTGGGTTGATTGGAGCTGGGAACATGGCACGCGCACTGGCGCGAGGCTGGGGTGATCCCGTGCTGTGCACCGATGCCGGCTCCGGTCGCGCCCTCGGACTGGTCGAGGAACTCGGCGGTGAGGCACTCGCGAGCAACCGCGAGCTGGCCGAGCGGGCCGACCTGGTCGTGCTCGCGCACAAGCCGGCTCAGCTGCAGACGGTCGCCGATGAGATCGCCGGCCACGTCAAGGCCGTGGCCTCCGTGCTCGCCGGCACCCGGGTCGACGCGCTCCAGGCGGCGTACCCCGGCGTCGCCGTCTTTCGCCTGGTGCCGAACACCCCGGTCGAGGTCCGTCGCGGGGTAGTCTGCTACGCCGCCGCCGACGGGATCGACGCCGCGCTCGAGGCGCAGGTGCTCGAGCTGTTCGAGCGCATCGCGACGATCGTGCGGCTCCCCGAACGGCTGATGGGACCGGCCTCGGTCGCCGCCAGCGTCGCGCCGGCGTACGTGGCGCTGCTCGTGGAGGCCCAGGTCGACGCCGGCGTCCGCTACGGGCTGAGCGCCGAGCTCGCCGGCCGCCTGGTCGTCGAGACGATGGCCGGAACCGCCGAGCTGCTGGCGGCACGTGGATACGACACGCTCGAGGTTCGGCGCGATGTCACCTCCCCCGGCGGGATCACGGCCAGAGGGCTCGCCGCGCTCGAGCGGGCCGGCGTGCGTGACGCCTTCCAGGCGGCCAGCGACGCGATCCTGAGGGCCAACCCATGATGGTCGCGTTCGCCCTCACGCGCGTCGACATCTCGAACTACGTCGACGCGCTGTTCACGGTCTACATCCTGCTGATCTTCATCTACATCCTCTTCAACCTGCTGTTCTCGTTCGGCGTACGGATGCCGTACTCGCGCTGGACGGATGCGATCCTCGGCTTCCTCCGCGACGTCTGCGAGCCATACCTGCGGATCTTCCGTCGCCTGATCCCGCCGATCGGGATGTTCGACCTCACGCCGATGATCGCGATCATCCTCCTGTACTTCGTGAAAACGATCGTTGTCAGCGCGATCGCGGGCTGACCACCTACGCTGCCGATGGTGACCCAGGCTGAGGCGACCAAATCGCCCACCAGTCGCGCCGCGGCATTCGCCCGGGCGGCGATCGTGACGGTGGTCGTGATCGGGCTCGACCAGCTGACGAAGCACACGATCGCGACCGGGATCGCGATCGGGGACTCCCAGAAGTTCCTGCCCGGGATCACGTTCGTCCACGTCCGCAACAAGGGCGTCGCGTTCGGCTTCCTCTCGGGCGGCGGCATCCTCGTGCTCGCGTTCACGCTGGCGGCGCTCGCGGCGTTGCTCGTGTATTTCGCGCTGCGCCCGACCCGCCCATGGCTGTGGCTGCCCACCGGGATGCTGGTCGGCGGCGCGATCGGCAACCTGATCGACCGCGTCGGCCAGGGTCAGGTGACCGACTTCATCAAGCTGCCGGCGTGGCCGGCGTTCAACGTCGCGGACATGTCCATCACGTTCGGGGTGCTCGCGCTGCTGTGGGTGCTCGAGGGTCGGCGCGGAGATGGCCGCTGACGAGCGCGAGCTCGTGGTTGGACCCGAGGCGGCCGGGATGCGGCTCGACCGCTTCCTGGCCGTGCCGCTCGGGTCGCGGGCGAAGGCGCAGGGGTTGATCGACGCGCAGCTCGTCCGCGTCGACGGCCGGGTACGTCCCAAGCGCCACCTCGTCCAGCCTGGTCAGCGGGTGGAGATCGGCGACGCCCCCCAGCCGCAGGCCGCCGAGGTGACGGACGCCCCATTCACGATTGTCTACGAGGACGAGCATCTGCTCGTCGTCGACAAACCCGCCGGTGTCGTCGTACACCCAGCCCGCGGCCACCGGACGGGAACGCTCGCGCAGGCGCTCGAAGGCCGCGCGGCCGGGGGCGACGAGCCGGGGCGGGCGGGGATCGTCCACCGCCTCGACCGCGATACCTCGGGTCTGCTCGTCGTCGCCCGCAGCGATGCGGTGCACCGCGCGCTGAAGGCCGAGCTGAGCGCCCGCCGGATCCATCGCGAGTACCTGGCCCTCGTCGACGGCCACCCGCCGGCGCGGTCGGGGACGATCGACGCCCCGATCGGGCGACACCGCCGCGAGCGGCTGCTGATGTCGATCGACAGCCAGGCCCCGCGCGAGGCGCGCACCCACTACGAGATCGAGCGCCTGCTGAGCGACGCGGCGCTCGTCAGAGTCACGCTCGAGACCGGACGTACCCACCAGATCCGGGTGCACATGGCGGCGATCGGCCACCCAGTGTCGGGCGATCCGCTGTACGGGACAGCCGGCCGGTTTGGGCTGACGAGGCAGTTCCTGCATGCCGCGCTGCTTGCGTTTCCCCACCCGGTGAGCGGCGCGCCGATCGAGGTGCGCTCGCCGCTGCCGGACGATCTGCTGGCGGCGCTCGAGCGGGCCGAGCGGTAGGCAACAGCCAGAAAAGACGACGGGGCGGCCCGTCCAAAGCCGCCCCGTCGCACGTTGCGAACCGAGCCACCGGAGGTAGGGGAAGGGAGGTTCGGCCCGCGCGGCGGGTCATCACCGGAGGTAGGGGAAGGTGATGGCCCGCTACAACTGAAACGTACCGGGTCGGCAATACTTGCGTAAACTTTTTACCGGAATCTTTTTTGTCCCCGATCCCGCCTGCACGGATCGCGCCCTGCCTCGGACTGGCCGAGGTTCGCGAAGACCGACGGGTGGCGACACATAAACAAAGCAAAAAGGGAGTACAGCAGTGGCTCAGATAGGAATCCAGGAGCTGCTGGAGGCCGGCGTTCACTTTGGCCACCAGACGCGCCGTTGGAACCCCAAGATGCGCCGCTTCATCTTCGGAGAGCGGGACGGCATCTACATCATCGACTTGTTGCAGACCGAGGAGCTGCTGGAGAACGCGCGCCGGTTCGCCGAGGAGCTCGCGCGGCGCGGCGGCACGGTTCTGTTCGTCGGGACCAAGAAGCAGGCTCGCGACGCGATTCGCGACACGGCGCAGGCGGCTGAGATGCCGTTCGTCAACCACCGCTGGCTGGGTGGCCTGTTGACCAACTTCCAGACGATCTCGGCGCGGATCAAGCGCCTGCACGATCTCGAGCGCTACGAGACCGAGGGGCAGCTGCAGTTGCTGCCGACGCGTGAGCGAATGGCCGCGCAGGCGGACCTGGAGAAGCTGCGCGCCAACCTCGGCGGAGTCAAGAACATGCAGCGGGTCCCCGACGCAGTGTTCGTGATCGACCTCAAGACCGAGGCGATCGCGGTGCGCGAGGCACAGCGGCTGCGGATCCCGATCATCGGCCTGGTGGACACGAACTGCGATCCCGACGGGATCGACTACGTGATCCCGGGCAACGACGACGCGATCCGCTCATGCGCCGCGATCACCCGGGCGATCGGCGACGTCGTCTCCGGTGGTCACGCGGTGTTCCGCGCTGAGGAGGAGCGGGCGCGGCTCGAACGCGAGCGCCGTGAGGCGGAGGAGCGCGCTCGTCAGGAGGCTGAGGAGCGCGCTCGTCAGGAGGCTGAGGAGCGCGCCCGTCTTGAGGCTGAGGAGCGTGCCCGGCAGGAGGCGGAGCAGGCCGCCGCCGCTGCGGCCGCTGCCGAGGCTGAGACCGCGGCCGCTGCGGAAGCGCCCGCGGCCCCTGCCCCTGCGCCGGCGCCCGAAGCGCCCGCGGCCCGGGCTCCCAAGGCCCCGCCCGAGCCAGTCGCCCAGGAGACGCCGGCACCGGAGCCAGTCGCCCAAGAGCCGGCTGCGGCCGAAGCGGCCCCCGAAGCCGCGCCCGAGCCGGTCGCCCAGGAGCCGGCTGCGGCCGAAGCGGCCCCCGAAGCCGCGCCCGAGCCGGTCGCCGAGGAGCCGCCTGCGGCTGAGCTGGAGGCCGCCACCGAGACGCCCGCGCAAGCAACGACCCCGGAGCAGTCAGCATGAGCGCGGTCACCGCGAAGGACGTGAAAGCTCTGCGCGATCGCACGGGAGCGGGCGTGCTCGCGTGCAGAGAGGCCCTGACCGAATCCGACGGCGACATCGAAAAGGCGATCGAGGTGCTGCGCGCCAGCGGTGCCGCTCAGGCCGCGAAGCGCGCGGGCGCCGAAGCCACCGAGGGCGTCGTTCAGAGCTACATCCATGCCGGCAACAAGATCGGAGTGCTGGTCGAGGTCGACTGTCAGACGGACTTCGTCGCCCGCAACGAGAAGTTCATCGAGTTCGCCCGCGACCTCGCGCTGCACATCGCCGCGGCGGCACCGCTGGCGGTGACCGAGGAGGAGGTGCCGGTCGAGGATCGCGAGCGCGAGGAGCGGATCGCGATCGAGCAGGCATCCGACCGACCCGAGAACGTGCGCGAGCGGATCGTCGCCGGCAAGCTCGACAAATGGCTCGACGACGTCGTCCTGCTACGCCAGAAGCACGTGAACGAGGACAAGCACGGAGGCAAGACGATCGAGGATCTGCGGGCCGAGCTGGCGAGCGAGACGCGCGAGAACGTCGTGATTCGCCGCTTCGCCCGGTTCGCCGTCGGCGGCTAGGCCAGTGGGCGACAACGGAGGCACCGCGTCGGTCTACAAGCGAGTGCTGTTGAAGCTCTCCGGTGAAGCGCTGATGGGCGAGCTCGACTACGGGACCGACCGCAACCGGGTGCGAACGATCGCCTGCGAGCTGGCGGCGATCCACCGCCGCGGCGTTGAGGTTGCGATCGTCGTCGGTGGCGGCAACATCTACCGCGGTCTGGCCGGGGCGGCCGCCGGCATGGACCGCGCTACCGGCGACTACATGGGCATGTTGGCGACCGTTCTGAACGCGCTCGCGCTCCAGGACGCACTCGAGAAGGAGGGGATCGCGACCCGCGTGCAGTCGGCGATCACGATCTCCGAGGTGGCCGAGCCCTATATCCGGCGCCGCGCGATGCGCCACCTCGAGAAGGGCCGGATCGTGATCTTCGCCGCCGGCACCGGCAATCCGTTCTTCACGACCGACACGGCGGCGGCACTGCGTGCGGCCGAGCTGCACGCGGAGGTCGTGCTGATGGCCAAGAACGGGGTGGAGGGCGTGTACAGCGCCGATCCGGCCACCGATCCGACGGCCACGTTCATCCCCGAGATCACCCACAAGGATGCGCTCACGCGCGGTCTTCAGGTGATGGACTCGACAGCATTCGCCCTGTGCATGGACAACAATCTGCCGATCATCGTCTTCAACATGGCCGACGGAAGCAACATCGACAAGATAGTTTCGGGACAGCGAGTTGGGACGGTGGTGAAGACATGAGCGAGATGATCGATGAGCTGATCGCCGATGGCCGTGACCGGATGGGCAAGTCGGTGGAGTCAACGAGGCACGAGTTTGGCTCGGTCCGGACCGGGCGTGCGAGCCCGGCGCTGCTGGATCGCATCGCGGTCGACTACTACGGGACCTCGACGCCGCTCAAGCAGCTCGCCACGATCAGCGCCCCCGAGGCCCGGCTGTTGACGATCCAGCCCTACGACAAGAGCTCGATCAAAGCGATCGAGCGCGCGATCCTAGAGTCCGACGTCGGTCTGACTCCGAACAACGATGGCAACCTGATCCGGCTCGGAATTCCCGAGCTGACCGAGGAGCGCCGTAAGCAGCTTGTCAAGGTCGTGCGCCACATCGCGGAGGAGGGCCGGGTCGCGATCCGCAACATCCGCCGCGACGTGATGCACGACCTCCGCGAGCTCAAGGAGGCGGGCGAGGCGGGGTCGGACGACGAGCATCGCGGCGAGCTCGAGCTCCAGAAGGTCACCGACGTCCGGATCACCGAGCTCGATGAGCTGCTCAAACAGAAGGAAGAAGAGATCCTGGAGGTCTAGTGCCGCGGGTTGAGAACTCCGCGAACCCGGAGTCGGAGTCGGCGCCGGCGGCGGAGGCAAACGCTCGCTACGTCGCGATCATCACCGACGGCAACGGCCGCTGGGCCGAGCAGCGACGGCTGCCGGTTCTCGCCGGTCACGAAGCCGGTGCCGACACGGTCAAGGCGCGGCTGCGCGACGCGGTCGAGCTCGGCATCCACGAGCTCACCGTCTACTCGTTCTCGACCGAGAACTGGAAGCGCTCGCCCGACGAGGTCGCGGCGCTGATGGACATGTTCGGGCGGCGAATCGACCTCGAGACTCCGGAGCTGCACCGCGAGGGCGTGCGCATGAGGTTCGTGGGCCGGCGCGCCGATCCGGTGCCGCCGGCGCTGATCGAGCGGATGCAGTGGGCCGAGGGCGTGACCGCGGAAAACAAGCGGATCACGCTGTTCGTCGCATTCAATTACGGCGGCAGGGCGGAGATCGTCGATGCAGCGCGAACCTTTACCGGGACAGACGAGTCCGACTTCCGCAACCACCTCTACGCGCCTGACATGCACGACCCCGATCTGATCATCCGCACCAGCGGCGAGCAGCGCCTGTCGAATTACCTGCTGTGGCAGGGCGCCTACTCGGAGCTCGTGTTTCGCGACGAACTGTGGCCCGACTTCTCGCGGGTTGCGTTCGAGCAGAGCCTGCGGGAGTACGCGGCGCGCAAGCGCCGGTTCGGGGGCAGGTAGCGGTGCCTCCGGCGAGGCGATCGCGCCCACCATCGCGCCGCCGCAGTTCATCGCAGGAGCGCGCTCGCCCGGAGCGCGAACGCAGTCAGGGCGCGGGGCGGACGCGCTCGCAGGCGCCGCGCTCGCGGTCGCGCTCGCGGGATCGGGAGGGCTCGGATCTCCTCGCCCGGATCGTCGTCGCGATCCCAGCTGCGATCCTCGCGGTCGTCTTCATCGACCTTGGCGGCCTCGCATTCGCGCTGTTCATGATCGCGATCGGGATCGTCTGCATGCACGAGCTCTACCAGGCGCTGGCGCGGTGGCGGCCGCTGCCGCTGGTCGGGTTCGCGGCGCTGGCGGCGATGGTGCTCGGCGCGCGCTTCGGAAGTCTGAGGGTCGTGCTCGAGGTCGCCGTCGCGACGCTGCCGGTGCTGTTCCTGTTCGCGATCTCCCGCCCTCGCCGCGGGATGGTGACGGTCTCGATCGCCGGCACGCTGTTGGGGGTCTACTGGCTCGGGTTCGCGTTCGCGCACGCGGTGCTGCTGCGCAGGCTCACGCACGGCGACGGCGTGCTGATCGACGTCCTGGTCGGCACCTTCCTCGCCGATACCGGGGCATACATCGGTGGGCGCCTGTTCGGCCGCCGACCGCTGGCGCCGGAGATCTCGCCGAACAAGACCGTCGAGGGCCTGTTCTGCGGGATGCTGGTCGCGATCCTGGCGGTGTTCGCCGCAGGTCTCTACCAAACCTGGCTGACGCAAGGGGATGCGCTGCTGCTCGGCGCCGCGATCGCGGTCCTGGGCCCGCTCGGCGACCTGTTCGAGTCCTCGATCAAGCGCGATGCGGACATCAAGGACACAGGCCGCCTGTTCGGCGCGCACGGCGGCGCGCTCGACCGCCTCGATGCCGTCACGTTCACGGTTGTCGCGGGCTACTACATCTGGATCGGAGTAATTCACTGACGGATGCGTGAGCTCGCCCTAACGGTGCCGAGCCGAGCCGTCGAGGATGTCCTCGATCGCCTGCTTCCGATCGTCCCAGGCGGTGTCCGAGAGGTGCAGGCCGGACGCAGGACCGAGCTTCGCATGCGGGGCGCCGAGATTCCCGATCGCGGGTCGCTCGCGAAGGCCGCAGGGCGCTGGCCGCACACTGTCTCCGAGCGTGAGGTCCCCGACGACTGGCGCGAGCGTCGGATCTGGGACTACGCCCCCGATCTGATCGGGGGCCGGCTGGTGGTAGCACCGGACTGGGCGCCCGCCTCGAGCGCCTCGATCGAGATTGCGCTGGGCGAGAGCGCCGCCTTTGGCGCCGGCGCGCATCCGACGACCCGGACGTGTCTGGAGCTGTTGCTCGAGCTCGAGGCCGCCGGATCATTCGCCGATCTCGGCTGCGGGACCGGCGTGCTGGCGATCCTCGCTGTGCGGCTCGGCTGGGAGCCGGTGAGCGCGCTCGATGTCCGGCCCGAGGCCGTTGCCGCGACCGCCGCGAACGCTGAGCGCAACGCCGTCTCACTCGAGGTCCTGCAGCGCGACCTCGCGGCCGAGCCGCCGCCGGCGGCCGACGGCCTGGCCGCAAACTTCCCCGCCGAGCTGCACCGGATCGTGGCTCCGCGGTTGCCGGAGCCGTTGCCCAGGGTCGCGCTGCTGAGCGGCTTCGGGTCCGATCAAATCGCGGACGTACTCGACGCGTACGCGGCCCGCGGTCTGCGCGAAACGGTGCGGCGCGAGCCCCAGGGATGGGTCGTGACTGTCCTTAAACGAGACTGATTCGAGACTTGTGTGCCCTTCGGTGGTGAGGGACACTGTCCTCAGCGGCCGACATCACCAGGACCGAACGGGGGAAGAACGGTATGGCCAGATACATCAAGTTCCGCTTGAGCGCGGCCAAGATGAGCGTCTCGATGGCGTTCTTGGCGCTGCTCGGAGGATTGACCGCGAGAGCCGGGTTCGCGCGCGCGCCGAGCGAGACGCATTCGACCACCGCGCGCACGGACAAGTGGCTCCCGAAGCTCAACCTGAATGGGCTCTCGCCGGCGCTTCAGGGTGACCTGACCGGCCTGGAGCGGGCGATTGGGACCGTCTACGCCAAGGACCGTGGCTCGCTGTCCCAGCTGACCGCGAAGATCGAGAAGGTCTACACCAAGCAGCAGGCCAATGCGACCTTCCTGTCGATCGAAAAGGCAAACAAGGACTTCTACGTCAAGGGTGAGAGCGTCGCCAATTCGAACGAGCTCGGCGGGCTGCCGGCGGACCGGTTCATCCAGGGCAACGGCAACGTTGCGACAGGAGCCCTGAGCGGACTCCACGCCGGCAGCGCCCGCCAGACCCTGGTGACAGTACCCGGAACCAACGGCGAAATCATCGTCGTCTGCCAGCCCGCTCCGGCCGGCGGCAGTGCGATCCAGGTGCTGATCCACAACGCCACCAGCCAGGCGATCCCAGCCGTCCAGGACCTGGGAGAGGCCGGCGGATCTAAACCGATCACGATCGCCGCCAAAGGCGATACGCCGCTGACGACGATCGGCACCGTGTCGAGCCAGCTGCACCTTCAGACCTTCCCGACGGCCGGCTTGAACCAGGTGCTGACGCTGACGATCAGCGGTGAGCCGGGACCGAATGGCGTCTCGGTCGTCGGCCAGCTCCTGAACGGGGGCGGCTGAGGCGCCCGCCCACCGTCAGCTCGCGGCCGGGCCCGTACTGACGGACGGTCGCCAGGGCATCGTCCTCTCGTCCTCGAAGGAGCTCGAGCTCGGGGCGCGGGCGATGTTGCTGGTCGCCGAGAACCTGTTCCGGATCGATATCGCCGTCACCGCCGACACGCTGCGGACGCTGGTCCGCAACCTGTCGAGCGGTGAGCTCGAGCTCGATGGCTCGAGCGCGGGCGAGGCGTCCGAGGTGCTGGTGTTCGGGCAGGCGGCCGCGTATCAGCCAAGCCAGACCCGGATCAAGTTCAAGCTCGGCGCCGGAACGGACAGCGTCAGCGTTGTCGTCCTGATCGGCGTTCTGCACTTCCGTGAGCGCGGCACCGTCCGGGTCACGTCGCAGGCGACCGTGGCTCGCCCGTCGGCTGTCTAGACCGTCCGCCTTCCTACAATCCAGCCGGTGCCGCGACGCCTGGTCATCCTCGGATCCACCGGGTCAATCGGCGTGCAGGCGCTCGACGTGGTCTCGCGGTGCGCGACCGATGAGCTCGCGGTCGTCGGGCTCTCGGCCGGGCGCGACTGGGAGAGGCTGCTCGAGCAGGCCGCCGCGCACGGCGTCGAGCGGCTCGCGCTCGCCGACGAGCACGCTGCCGCAAGGGGGGCGGAGGCATGGACCGACGGTGAGCTGCTGAGCGGCCCCGACGGGCTCGTCAGGCTGATCACCGAGGGCGACTGTGACCTCGTCCTGAACGCGATCGTCGGCTCGGCCGGGCTGGTGCCGACCGTCGCAGCGCTTGGCGAGGGGATCGACCTGGCGCTGGCGAACAAGGAGTCGCTGGTCGTCGGCGGCGAGCTCGTGATGCAGCTGGCCGAGGCGACCGGCGCCGCGATCATCCCGGTCGACTCCGAGCACTCGGCGCTTCACCAGCTCCTGTCCGGCGAGCAGGCCGGGACGGTCGATCGGCTGATCCTGACCGCGTCTGGGGGACCGTTCCGCGGACGCACGACGGCGGAGCTCGAGCACGTGACGGTCGAGCAGGCGCTGGCGCACCCGACGTGGGCGATGGGCGGCAAGATCACGATCGACTCGGCGACGCTGATGAACAAGGGGCTCGAGCTGATCGAGGCCCACCACCTGTTCGGCACGCCGTACAAGCAGATCGACGTCGTCGTCCATCCCCAGTCGATCATCCACAGCCTGATCCAGCTGTGCGATGGCGCAACACTGGCCCACCTCGGCTATCCGGACATGCGGGTGCCGATCTCGTACGCCCTCCACTACCCCGAGCGGGTCGATGTGCCGGTCGCGCCGTTGGACCTCGCCGCCCTCGGAGCGCTCACGTTCGAGCCCGCCGACGAGGACACGTTCGCATGCCTGCGGCTTGCCCGCGAAGCCGCGAGCGCGGGCGGGACGGCCCCCTGCACGCTGAACGCCGCCAACGAGATCGCGGTCCACGCGTTCCTCGCCGGGCGCCTGCGGTTCCTGGAGATCGCCGCCGTTATCGAGCAGACGCTCGAGCAACTGCCCGCGCAGACGGTCCACTCATTCGATTCGCTCGGCGCCGCCGACGCGCGCGCCAGGCACCTCGCTGCCGAGCTCGTCGAGGAACGGGCGCCCGCGTAAGAAGCAGCTCAGCCGGGCCTGCCACACTGGAGGGCGATGTCATACGTCCTCGCGTTCCTAGGTTTCGCCGCGCTGATCATCCTCCACGAGGCGGGCCACTTCGCCGCCGCGAAGGCTGTCGGCATGCGAGTGGAGCGGTTCTCGCTGTTCTTCGGCCCGATGCTGTGGAAGTTCCGGCGCGGTGAGACCGAGTACGGGATCGGCCCGATCCCGCTCGGAGGCTACGTTCGGATCACCGGCATGAACCCAAACGAGCCGATCCCGCCCGAGGCGGTCGACCGCGCCTACTACAACCAGCCGGTGTGGAAGCGGATCACGGTGATCCTCGCCGGGCCGGGGGTCAACCTGCTGGTCGCGTTCGTGATCATCTGGGCACTGTTCATGAGCAACGGCGAGACGGTCGCCTCGAAGAAGGTCGTGCTGGTGGAGAAGTCGACCCCAGCCGCGACGGCGCTCCGGCCGGGCGACCAGCTGGTGTCGGTCGACGGCGTCGCCGGCAGTCCCGACGCGATGCGCACACAGCTCGCGACACACCGGTGCGCCGGGACTCAGGTCAACGGCTGCGTCGCCCAGACGCCGGCCAAGATCGTGGTGCGGCGCAACGGACAGCTGCTGACGTTCGAGCTGCGGCCCCGCTACAACGCCGCCGAGAAGCGACCACTGGTCGGGTTCGAGTTCGGCCAGACGCAGCGGTCGATCGCCCCGATCCCCGCGGCCTCGCTCGCGGTCACGGGCATGTGGAACGTGACCAAGCAGACGGTCTCGGTGGTCGCGCGGATCTTCGAGCCACAGGAGCGCAAGCAGCTCAACGGCGTCGTCGGCGGTTACACGGTGACCCAGGAGTCGTTCGCCCACAGCACCACGCTCGCTTTGCAGGTGCTCGCGCTGATCTCGCTGTCGCTCGCCGTGATCAACCTGTTCCCGTTCCTGCCGCTCGACGGCGGCCATGTGTTCTGGGCGATCGCCGAGAAGGTCCGCGGGCAGCGGATCCCGTTCCAAGTGATGGAGCGCGCGGGGCTGGTCGGGTTCGCGCTGATCATGATCCTGTTCGTGATCGGGCTCAGCAACGACGTCTCGACACTCACCGGAAAAGGGTTCAACGTCCACTAGCGACGCTCGCCGGGGCGCCGACGACAGCTTCCGGACCGGCGTCAGCCGGCCCTGCGGCGGCGAACGCTGCGATAGCGTTAGCCCTCCGTAGGGTCGACGACATACGCGAGGAGAGCATGGAGAGCAGCACGATCACGCCGGCAGCAGGGCGCGCGGTCGACGCCCCGACGCTGACCGAGGCATTGCGCCGGACGGCCGCCAACAACCCCGACATCGTTGCCGTACGCACTCCCGACGACAGCACCTCGCTGAGCTGGTCGGAGCTGCTCGCGCGCGTCGACGCGCTCGCCGGCGGTCTCGCGCGGCTCGGCGTCGGGCGCGGGGACGCGGTCGCGATCATGCTCGTCAACCGGCCGGAGTTCCACATCGCCGATCTCGCTGCGGCGATGCTCGGCGCGACGCCGTTCTCGATCTACACGACCTACCCGGCCGAGGAGATCGAGTACCTGTGCACCGACTCGGGGACCCGCGTTGCGATCGTCGAGCAGGAGTTCCTCCCGGTCGTGCTGGAGGCGCGCGAACGGCTCCCCGGGCTCGAGCACGTGATCGTGGTCGACGGCGACGCCCCTGAGGGCACGATCGCGCTTCGTGAGGTCGAGGCCTCAAACCCCGAGTTCGACGTCGGGGCGGCGGCCAGCGAGATCGCGCCGGACGACGTCGTCACGCTGATCTACACGTCGGGCACGACCGGGCCCCCGAAAGGCGTCCAGCTCTCGCACCACAACATCATGGTTTCGGCCCACGCGGTTCAGGAGATCATCCCGTTCGGGCCCGGTGCCAGGGTGATCTCGTGGCTGCCAGCGGCCCACATCGCCGAGCGGATGGCGCACCACTACATCCCGGTGATCTACGCGGGCACGATCACCTGCTGCCCGAACCCTCGCGAGATCCTGTCCTACCTTCCGCAGGTACGTCCGACCTGGTTCTTCGCGGTTCCGCGCATCTGGGAGAAGCTGAAGGCCGGGCTCGAGGCGATGCAGGCATCGCAGCCCGAGGAGCAGCGCAGCGCCGTCCAGAGCGCGATGCAGGCCTCGATCAAGCGCGTCAGGCTCCGGCAGGCACGCGAGCCGGTGCCGGGTGAGCTCGAGGCTGCGGTCGCCCGCGCCGACGAGCAGATGTTCTGCAAGCTGCGCGAGATGCTGGGGCTCGATCAGGCGGTCGCGGTCAACGTCGGCGCCGCGCCGACACCGGTCGAAGTGCTCGAGTTCTTCCACGCGATGGGCATCGAGCTGGCCGAGCTGTGGGGAATGTCCGAGACGTGCGGCTTCGGCACCTGCAACCGGCCGGGGGAGGTCAAGATCGGGACCGTCGGGCCCGCCTCGCCCGGCGTCGAGCTCCGGCTCGCTGACGACGGCGAGCTGCTCGTGCGCGGCGACTTCGTGATGCTCGGCTATCGCAACCAGCCCGAGAAGACCGCCGAGGCGATCGATGCGGGCGGCTGGTTGCACACCGGTGACATCGGTCAGATCGATGACGAGGGCTTCCTCAAGATCGTCGACCGCAAAAAGGAGATCATCATCAATGCAGCCGGCAAGAACATGTCGCCCGCCAACATCGAGGCGGCGATCAAGTCCGGCAGCCCGCTGATCGGGCAGGCGTGTTGCGTCGGCGACGCGCGGCCCTACAACACGGCTCTGATCGTGCTCGACGCCGACTACGCTCCTCAGTGGGCCGCCCAGAACGGACTCGAGGGCCGGGCGCTCGGGCAGCTCGCCTCCGACCCGGCCATTCGTGAAGCCGTCCAGGCTGGGATCGACGCGGCCAACTCACACCTGGCTCGGGTCGAGCAGATCAAGAAGTTCACGATCGTCCCCGGCGACTGGCTCCCCGGCGGCGATGAGCTGACACCGACGATGAAGCTCAAGCGCCGACCGATCGCCACTAAGTACCACGAGGCGATCGAGGCGATGTACGCGGGCTAGCGCGGCCTCGGGCCGCCGACCCCCGAAAACGTCCGCCCGAACCATCACTATGCCCGGCTCGTGTCTTGCAACGGCTGGGGAACTGGACTGCGCGCCTGGCAGCGCCGGGCGCTGGAGCGGATGGACGGCTGGGATGCCGGCCGATTCCTGCTGTCGGCCGCACCGGGGGCGGGTAAGACTCGCCCTGCGCTCGAGCTGGCCCGACGTGAACTGAGCTTGGGCAGGGCGGCGTCGGTCGTGGTCGCGTGCCCGACGGCGCCGCTGACGCGGCAATGGGCGCGCGCCGCCAGCCAGCTCGGGATAGAGCTCGCTCCCGATGCCGGCTCGCCGAAGCCTCCGCCCGGCTTCCACGGGGTCGCGGTCACTTACGCCCGGGTCGCCAAGTCTCCATCGCGGTGGCGGAGGGCGGGGGGCGCCGGCACGCTGGTGGTCGCCGACGAGGCACACCACCTCGGCGAGGATCTGGCCTGGGGAGAGGCGTTCGTGACCGCGTTCGGCAGCTGCTCACGGTGGCTGCTGCTGTCGGGCACGCCGTTCCGCTCGGACGCGACGCCGATCCCCGGCGTCAGCTACGACAACGACGGGCTGGCGGAGCCCGATTTCTCATACAGCTACGCCGACTCGGTCCGCGATGGCATCTGTCGCCCAGTGTCCTTCGTCGCATACGACGGCACGCTGTCGTGGCGCAGCGGCGACGATGTGATCGAGTCGAGCTTCGAGACGGTCCTACCGGCGCGCGAGGCGAGCCGTCGCTATCGCACGGCGATCTCGACCGAGCTGCCCGACGGCCTGCCGCGAATCCTGCGCGAGGCCGACGAGAAGCTGCGTGCGTTGCGCAGCGGCGCCCACCGCGATGCCGGCGGGCTGGTGATCGCCGCCGACTCCGACCATGCCCGCCGAATCGCAGCGCTGCTGAAGGAGGCGACGGGGCGGGCGCCGCTGGTCGTCCTTCACACCGAGTCGCGGGCCGCCGCCAAGCTTGCTGCGTTCACCGACTCGCGCGATCCGTGGATCGTCGCGGTCAACATGGTCTCGGAGGGGGTCGACATCCCGCGCCTGCGCGTCGGCGTGTACGCGACCGCCGCCAAGACGGCGCTCGTCTTCCGCCAGATCGTCGGTCGCTTCGTGCGCACGATCCCGGCGCGACCGGCCGAGCCGAGCTGGCTCTACGTCCCGGCCGACCCCATCCTGCGTGACCACGCCGCCGCCGTCGAGCAGGAGCTGCGGCTGGTGCTCAGGCGCGAGGAGGCCGAGATCGACTTCGACCAGCCCGAGCGCGCCACCGGTGAGCCGGTCGAGGCGGCGGCGTTCGTCCCGCTGAGCGCCGATGTGGCGCCGCAGATGACGTTGTTCGGGGGTCCGGCGCCGGCGGCGCCGGCAGCGGCGCCACCGCCGCCCGAGCTCCCGCGTGAGCTGCCCGCGTTCGAGCGCCGGGCGCGGTTGCGCGATGAGCGCCACCGGCTCGTGTCCGAGCTGACCCGGCGAGACCGCAGCAGCCATCGCGAGGTCAACGCCTGGCTCAACCGCAGGCTCGGGATCACGAGCGTCGAGCAGGCCTCGCTCGACGACCTCGAGCGCTCCGTGGCGCTGCTGGTCGGGCGGCTGAGCTCTAAGCGCTAGCGATCGAGCGCCACAGCAGCTCGATCGGATGGTGGATCGGGAGCGGGTGGCCGAGCTCGCGAAGGTGCAGGTCGAGCTGCGCGGCGCACCCCGGATTGCCGGCCGCGATCGCCTCGGCGCCGGTCTCGAGCAGGTGGCGCGCCTTGCGCGCGCCGAGGTCGGCGGCAGCCTGCGGCTGCAGGAGGTTGTAGACGCCTGCCGACCCGCAGCAGACCGCCGACTCGGCACCGACCTCGAGCAGCTCGAGCTCGGGGATCGAGCGCAGCAGCTCGCGCGGCTCTGAGCGGATGCCCTGCGCGTGCTGGAGGTGGCACGCGTCGTGGTAGGCGACCCGCAGCGGCAGCGGGCCGCGACGGGCGCGTGGAGATACCGAGCCGAGCAGCTCAGAGACATCTCGGACGCGCGCGGCGAAGCGCCGCGCGGCGGCGGTGTCGATCAGCTCGCCGTATTCCTTCATCGCGGCGCCGCAGCCGGCGGCATTGACGACGATGTGGTCGATCTCGCCGAGAGCGTCGAAGGCCGCGACGGTCGCCGTGGCTTTGGCGATCGCGGAGTCCTCGGCGCCGGCGTGGAGCTCGAGCGCGCCGCAGCATTCCGGCGCCGGCGGGGCCAAGACATCGAAGCCCTCCGCCGCCAGGGTCGCGATCGTCGCCCGGTGAACGTCGGCGTAGAACACGCGCTGGACGCATCCGAGCAGGAGACCGACGCGTCCCCTGCGCTCGCCGACCGCTGGGGTCAGCGGCGGTAGCTGCGAACCGCGCAGCGAGCGGATCGGCAGCCGGGGCGCCACCTTCGCCAGCGATCCGAGCGGCGCGGGAAGCCGCTCGGCGCCGAGCCTCCGGGCGGCCGCCAGCGCGGGGACCAGGCGCCGCATCCGCTTCGGATGCGGAAGCGTCTCGAACAGAAGCCTGCGGAGCGCCTGCTCGCCGGGGGTGCGGCGGACCGTGCGCTCCACCTGCGCCCGGGTGTGCTCGATCAGGCGGTCGTAGCGGACCCCCGACGGGCACGCCGTGACGCACGCCATGCAACCGAGGCAGCGATCGAAGTGGGTGACCATCTCGTCGGACATGCCGCCGGACGCGTGCGCCTCGCCCATCAGCACGATCCGTCCGCGGGGAGAGTCCGGCTCCTCGCCCCAGAGGACGTAGGTCGGGCACGAGTCCAGACAGAAGCCGCAGTGGACACAGTCGTCCAGCAGCGCCCGGATCGGGTCCTGCTCCGGCTCGGGTTGACCCGGTGCCTGTCCCTGCGGCGACGTCTGTCCCTCCATCAGATCCCACCCACGAACACGCCGGGATTGCACGCACGGGCCGGGTCAAAGCGCTGCTTGACGCGGCGCATCAGCTCGAGCTCCGGGCCGTCGCTCGCGCCCCATGGATCGAGCGTCCCGCGCAGCGACGCGGGCGCGTCGAGCAACACCGAGACGGCGCCCGCCGGCAGCCGGTCGCGCAGGCCGGCGACGGCGTCTGGCTCGAGCTCGACGTACCCGATCCCGAGCGCGGCTCGGCCGACGAGCGTGGCCCCGGTCGCCTCGCAGGCGCGGAGCACCGCCGGCAGGGCGCTCGGCGGGGCCGCGACCCGTAGCAGCGCGCGCCCGTCGCTGGCACGCTGACCCGCCCGCTGGCGGCCCCACAGCGGCTCGTCGTCGTGCGTCGTCTTCACGTTCTCGAGCCCCGCTTCGCGCATCAGCTCGGCGACACGCACCGCACGACTACCGGCCTCCGTGCCGCACGCGCGCGCGAGCACGCCGCCGCGCCCGCTGCGCCAGGCGATGTCGAACGCCTCGAGCTCGAGCGGAGCCCGTGCAATCACACCCGCCCCGCGCGACAGCGCGTCCGGATCTTCGCTTGCCCCGAGCGCGGTCGCGGTCTGTGCCGGGACCGGGTGAAGACGGACGCAGACCGCGAGGATCATCCCCAGCGTCCCGAACGAGCCCGCGAACAGCTTGGCGAGGTCGTAGCCGGCGACGTTCTTGATCACCTTGCCGCCGGAGCGGGCGACGGTGCCGTCGCTGAGCGCGACCGTCATCCCGACGACGAGGTCGCGCGGCGCGCCGTAGCGATGACGCAGCGGGCCTGAGTCCCCGGTCGCGACGACGCCCCCGATCGTCGCCTCGGAGCTGCGCCCGAGCGGCGGATCGAGCGCGAGCATCTGTCCCGCCTGGGCGAAGCGCTCCTGGGCGGCGGCCATCGGGACGCCGGCCTGCAGCACGGCGGTCAGATCACCCGCATTGTGCTCGAGGACCCGATCGAGCGCGGTGCTGCGCAGCTCGAGGTCGGGCTCGCCGGCCACCGTTCCCCAGCCGAGCTTGGAGCCGGCGCCGCGGATCCTCACCGCCTGCCGCGCCTGCGCGGCTTCGGCGAGCGCGCCGGCCGCCTCCGAGAAGCTGTTAGGTGCGAGCTCGCGCGCCATCTAGAACCTGGTCGCGACGCCCGCGCGCTCGAGCGGATGCTCGCGGTACGGCCCCGGCACCTCGCCGCACAGGCGCGGGGTCGGCATCACCTTGCCGGGGTTGGCGAGACCGAGCGGATCGAACGCGCACCGTAGGCGGTGAAACGCCTCGAGGTCGGGCTCGGAGAACATCGCCGGCATATACCCCTTCTTGTCGACACCGACGCCGTGCTCACCGGTGATCGAGCCGCCCGCGTCGACGCATGCCTTGACGATCAGGCCTGCGAGCTCCTCGGCCCGCTCCGGCTCGCCCGCTCGCGCCGCGTCGTAGCAGACGAGCGGATGCAGGTTGCCGTCGCCGGCGTGGAATACGTTCGCGACCTGGAGCCGGTACTCGCGTGCGAGCTCGTCGATCTGGCGCAGGACGTCGGCCAGGCGTGTGCGCGGGATGACGCCGTCCTGGACGTAGTAGGAGGGCGCGATCCGTCCCATCGCCGCGAACGCCGCCTTGCGCGCCTTCCACAGCAGCTCGCGCTCCTGCTCGCTGGCGGCGACCCGAACGTGGCTCGCACCGGCGCTCCGACACAGCTCCATCAGGTGCTCGAAGCGCGATCTGCACTCCTCGGCGGGGCCGTCGAGCTCGACCAGCAGCGCAGCGCCGGCATCGAGGCGGTAGCCGGCGCCGGTCGCCGCCTCGGCGGCCTTGATCGATAGCTGGTCCATCATCTCGATCGCGCCCGGCACGATCCCGGCGCTGACGATCTCGGTCACCGCATCGCCGGCGGCGCCGGTGTCGGCGAAGAAGGCGACGAGCGTCCGCGTCTCCTCGGGCCGCGGGATCACTCGCACGGTCACGCGCGTCGCGACGCCGAGCGTTCCCTCGGACCCGACGAACGCGCCGAGCAGGTCATATCCCGGCGCGTCGCGATGCAATTCGACGAGCGACCCATCGCTGAGCACAACTTCGAGCCCGACCACGTAGTTGGTCGTGAAGCCGTACTTGAAGCAGTGCGCCCCGCCCGAATTCTCGGCGACGTTGCCTCCGATCGAGCAGACGATCTGGCTCGACGGATCGGGTGGATAGAAGTGGGTAGGGGCGACAGCGTGCGAGATCGCGAGATTGGTGACGCCGGGTTGCACTTCGACGAGGCCGTCGTCGAGATCGACGCGGAGGATCCGGCGCATCCGAGAGAGGACGATCAGCACTCCCTCGGAGACGGGCAGGGCGCCGCCCGACAGACCGGTGCCGGCACCGCGCGCGACCCACGGCACGCGGAGATCGTGGCATGCCTGGACGATCGCCCTGACCTCGGCGGCGCTACCCGGGAGCGCGGCCGCGAGCGGCAGCATGCGGTATTGGGCAAGACCGTCAGATCTGTACGTGGCGAGCGCGTCGGGGTGCGTCAGCACGTGTTCGTTGCCGCAGATCCCCTGCAGGCGATCCACCAGGTCAGCGCCGGATGCCATTGCGCGAAGTATCCCCGATCGACCCGGGTGCTCGCGCGGAGCGCCCGCCCAGCGGGCTATCGTAGGCGCGTGACGACGGCGCGGCGCGCGGCTGGTGAGACCTGGCGGCTGCCGCGGCGCGCCGTCGGCTCGGAGCTGCTGTTCGCGCTCGGTCCGGTGCTGCTCGCCGCTGCAGTGCGGCTTCCGACGCTTGCTCAGCAGAGCCTGTGGCTCGACGAGGGCTACACCCAGCACCTCGTCAGGATGTCGTTCGGGGCGATGCTGCGGGGGGTCTCGCGCAGCGAGTCGACGCCGCCGCTGTATTACGTCCTCGCGTGGGTGTGGACGCATGCGTTCGGATCCTCTGCGTTCGCGATCCGCTCACTGTCGGCGCTCGCCGGAATCGCGTGCACGCTCGTCGTCTACGCGATCGCCGACCGGCTCGCTGGGCGCCGCGCTGCGCTGATCACAGCGACGCTGGTGGCGCTCTCGCCGTTGATGGTCTGGTACTCGCAGGAGGCCCGCGCGTACGCCCTGGCGGCGCTGCTGAGTGCGACCACAGTTCTGTGCTTTGTCGGCTTCCTCGTGGACGGCAAATCGCGCTCGCTGGCGCTGTGGGCGGTGGCGGCGGCGCTCGGGTTGGCGACGCACTATTTCGTCGCGTTCGTGGTTGCGCCCGAGGCACTGTGGTTGCTGTGGCGCGATCGTGACCAGCGGCGCGTGCTCGCGGCGCTCGCGGCCGTGCTCGCTGTGACGGTCGCGCTGGTGCCGCTGGCGGTCTCGCAGGAGGGCTCGGGTCACGCCGACTACATCGCTCAGGGCAGCCTCGCCACGCGCGTCGCGCAGGTGCCCAAGCAGTTGCTGATCGGCTATGCGAGCCCCGGTCAGCTCGTGACCGGCGTGCTCGCGGCGGCGCTGGTGCTGTGCGGGGCGCTGTGGCCGCTGCTGAGCGACCTCGAGGCACGCCGCCGGGCCGCGGCGCCGCTCGCGATCGGTGTGTTCGCCGTCGCCGTCCCGATCGTGCTGGCGCTGGTCGGGATCGACTTTCTGAACACCCGCAACCTGCTGGCGGCGCTACCACCGCTGTTCGTCGTGCTCGGGATCGGATTCGCGGTGCAGCGCACGTGGCCGTGGGGCGGGCTCGCGGCCGCGGCGCTGGCATTGATCTTCGCCGCAGTGATCGCGCTCGTCGTCACACATCCGCGCTATCAGCGCGACAACTGGCGGGGTGCGAGCGGCGCGCTCGGGGCACCGAGCGGAGAACGCGTGCTGGTGATCACGCCGGGCTCGGGCCAAATCCCGCTGACGGCCTACCAGGCGGGGCTGAGCTCGCTGCGGGGCCCGACCGTCGCCCGCGAGCTGGACGTCGTCGCGCTGCCGGCGCATGCGACCGGCGCCGGGCTCTCAGCGCCACCGCGGCCACGCCCGGGACAGCGGCCGCCGGCGGGCTTCCGCCTCACCGGGGCCACCTACGCGAGTACGTACACGGTTCTGCACTATCGCTCGGTGCTGCCGCGCCCGATCACCGTCCGCGCCGCGGCCGCCTCCGCGCTGGCGAGCGACCCGGCGCTCGTCAGTCAGCGCTAGACGATCTACCGGACGGTGATCTTGATCGGGCGTCCGTGGACGGCGACGCCAAGCGCGTCGAGCGGCGTGAACGGGTCGGTCGCTGGATAGCTCCACGTCAGCCGCACGGTGCCGCTTGCCGGGAACGACATCCGAACGTCGAAGTAGCCGCGCGAATTGGTGATCTGGACCGTCTTCAGTGTCTTGAACGAGCCGCGGGAGTCTCGCTGGAACTGGATCTCGGCGGTCTGCGGGGAGCCGGTGTCCTTGGCTGCATACGGCGCCGGGCGGGCGCATCCCCAGACTTCAGCCTTGCGGCCCTTGCCGATCGAGGTGTGGGGCATGTAGAGCGGCAGCCGATACGCGTCGTAGGTCGCCTTGTGGTGCCCGTTGTGGAACAGCAGACCGCTGTCGAATTGGCTGTACTTAGGCCCACTGGGAGGGTCATACAGAAGGAACTGCTCGTCTGAGCCGATCCGGTGGCTGCGCCAGAACAGGTACTCGGCCCAGTTGAGGTAGTAGGCGGCGGTATTGGGCGAGACGAAGTTGCCGTGGTTGGGCGGGTTGGTCACGTACCCGTACTCGTCGATGTAGATCGAGTAGTGCTTTCCCGAGCCATAGGTCCGTGTCGCCCGGTCGAGCGTGCGCTCCTCGCGCGGGAGGGTCGCGACGCTGACGAAGTCCGGGTCGCTCCCATCGGCCTTGGTCGGCGGCACATTGTGGCCGTAGGGGTGCTCGCCGAAGCCGCTGGCGGCGAACAGCAGCGGGTGCTCGGAGCGGAACTTGCGCGACGCCGAGCGCGTCGTCGGGCAGTCCTCCTTCTTCGCGATCGAGCCACGCAGCTCATGGAACGAGTTGTCCAGGCAGTACAGCTGGCGGATGAACTCGAGCGGTTTCATCTGCGCGAAGTCACCCGGGTGGCCGTCGTGATTACCCGCCGTCGGCCCGCTGCGCTGACCCTGGGCGGTGAGACCGCCGATCAGGATGTGGTCGTGGCTGTGTCCGGTGCGCTCCAGACCGCGCCAGGCGGCGTCGACGAGGTTGCGGTACATCATCGGCGCGACATCGACCGAGGAGCCGTTGGTTGCCTGGGGCGCCAGGTCCTCGCCGAAGTTGGGCTCGTTCCAGATCGTCCAGAAATGAACGGCGGGCAGTGAGGACCCTGGGTGCTGTGGGTCGGGGTAGCTGCCGTCGTAGCGCTTGCCGAGCGCCTGCACGAACTTGCCGAAATCGCTCGCCGACGGCCGCCAGGCGCGTTGCGAGTTGCCGATGATGTGGTGCGGTGCACCGTGGCCCCAGGCCCATCTGGGCGCGCCGCCGGTGACCGTGAAGTCGACCTGGATCCCGTACTTGCTCGCGTCGCGGATGATGTTGTCCCACGGGGTCCACTTGTAGGCCGGGTATGCGCCCGGGTCGGTCGCGTTGAACGAGGGCCGGTGGGCCGACTCGGGGCGCGGTGCGATGTACGCCCAGGGCACGATCACGCGGACCGTGTCGGCGCCGAGCTTGCGGAACGTCTGCAGCGTTCCGTCGGGGTTCTGCGCCAGGTGGACGCCGTCGGAGATGATCGAGAACTGATCGTGGGATGCGAGCGCGGCGGAGGGGACGGAGCCCGCTGCGATCACGCTGATCACGGCGGCGAGCACGAGCACAGGCAGACGGTTCAGTCGCATGGCAGACCTAACAGGGGACGGGGACCAGAGTTGCGGAGCCGGGGCTCCCGCGAGTCGGCTCCGGGAGAGCAGCCTAGCGAAGCGTGACCGAGACCGGGCGGCTGCGGATCGTGATCCGGTCGGGATAGGTCCAGGCCGTGCGGACGGTGCCGCTCGAGGGGAAGCTGACGCGCGTATCGAAATAGCGGCCGCCGAGATCGATCGTCCGCAAGACCCGGAAATGCTGGGCCGAGGCAGGTCGGAACTCGATCCGCACCTGCTGCACGCGACCGGTCTGCAGCCGGGCGAACCGCGCCGGGCGCACGCATCCCCAGACCTCGAGCGATTGACCGTGCGAGAACGACTGCAACGGCAGGAAGATCGGCATTCGGTAGGCGAAGTACGTCGCCTTCGGGACCCCGTTCTTGTACTCGAGCCCGCTCGCGAACCCGCCGGCGGCGTTGGCGCGTGCGGGGTCGACCAGCTGGTACTGGTCAAACGATGCGATTCGCGGGTTGCGCCACGAGATGTACTCGGCCCAGTTGAGGTACAGCGCCGCCGTGTTCGGAACCGTCGCGCCCGCGTTTCGCTCCGGCGGGTCGGTCTGATAGCCGAACTCGGTCGAGTAGATCGGCAGGCGGCGGCTGGAGCCGTACACGGAGAAGATCCGATCCAGCATGCGTGTGAGCCGCGGGATCGTCGGCAGATCGGCGTAATCGGGCTCCTCCGGCGTCACCACGTTGGGGGGTATGTACCCCTGCCCGTAGGGGTGATCGGCGAACCCGGTCGCCTCGAACAGCACCGGGTTGGCGGCTTGGAAGCGCTGAGAGCCGGCCGCCGTCGACGGGCAACGGCGGGCCGTCGCCGCGACACCACGCAGCGGGCGCAGCGTCGCGTCGACGCAGTAGAGCGCGCGGATGAACCGCAGCGGCACCATCCCGCCGAAGTCGCCGGGGCTGTCGGCGAGCAGCGTTCCGCGGGGGGCCGTCTCACCGAGCAGGATCGTGTCGTGTCCGTGGCCGGTGGCCTGCAGCGCCGTCCATTCGGCGTCGGCGAGATGGCGGTAGACGGCCGGCGAGACCTCGACCGTGTTGCCATCGATCGCCTGGGGGGCGAGGTTTGGTCCGAAGTTGGGCTCGTTCCAGATCGACCAGTAGGTGACCCGCGGGATCGCAGTCGAGGAGCCGGGCGGCTTGTAGTGGCCGCTGTAGCGCGTCCCGATCGCCCGCATGAAGGCCTCGAAGTCACGGGGCGACGGCCTCCACTGGGGATGGATGCCCGGTGGGGCGCCGGCCCTGGCCGCCCACAGCGGCGGCTTGCTGACGGTCAGGTCGACCGCGAGCCCGCGCGCCGTCGCGTCGCGGACGATCGCGTCCCACGGCTCCCACGCGAGCGCGCTGTAGGCGGCCGGGTTGGTCGCATCGAAGCCGGCGGGGGGGACTCGCGAATTGGGGTCGGGCGCGACCTCCTCCCAGGGGACGAACACCTTCACGACGTCGACGCCCAGTCGCCGCAGATGGTCGAGTGTCGCGGCCGGGCTCGCGCGCAGCTGCGGCCCCGACTCGAAGATCGAGATCAGCTCGTGGCCGCGGGGGGCTGAGGCGGTGCTCGCGTTGCTGCCGCAGCCGGCGAGGATCGAGACGAACGCGGCTGCCAGCGCGATCGCGATGATGTGGCGACTGCGGTGGGGCAAGGCGGAGCAGGATAACCGCCGCACCTGAGCCGTTTAGAATCGCTGCGCGATGCTGATCCCGGCCCGCACGGGCGGCGCCCCGTTGGCCCCGACCGACTCGGCCGCACGCACGACGAGCATTCCCGCCGAGATCTGGATTCTCGCCGCGATCACCGCCCTCGCCGCGTTACTGCGGTTCGCGATGCTCGGATCGCAGAGCTACTGGGTCGACGAGGCCCAGGCGGCGCATGAGCTGCACCTGTCGTTCGGAGCGATGCTCAGCGCGATCGGCTCGGGCGAGCCCAACCCGCCGCTGTTCTTCGTCGTCGGGTGGGTGTGGGCGAAGATCTTCGGCACCTCCGAGGTCGGTCTGCGGTCGCTGTCTGCCGTGCTCGGGTGCGCGGTGATCCCGATCACCTATCTGTGCGGCCGCGAGCTCGTGTCCAAGCGCGCCGGCCTCGCCGCTGCGCTGCTCGCGGCGGTCAGCCCGTTCATGATCTGGTACTCCCAGGAGGCCCGCGAATACATGCTGCTGGCCGCGCTCTCGGGTCTCTCGCTGCTGTACTTCGCGCGCTGCCGGCGCGCCGGATCGCGGCGCAACCTTGTCTGGTGGGCGGTGTTCTCGGCGCTGGCGCTGGCGACGAACTATTTCGCGGCGTTCCTGGTCGCGCCCGAGGCGATCCTGATCGTGTACCGGATCCGGAGCCGAGCGAGCGTGGTCGCGGCCGGCGCGCTGGTCGCCGTGCAGGCGGCGCTGATTCCGCATTTCCTGGGCCATGCATGGCACCCGCACCAGTGGATCGGCGCACTTCCGCTCGCGATCCGGATCAAGCAGGTGCCGGTCGCGTTCGGGCTCGGGACCCTGTATCAGAGCAGCCTCGTCAACTACGGACTGACCGGTGCGGCCGTGCTCGCCGCGGTTGTGATCGTGCTGCTGGTGGTCGGTTCGGGCCCCGCGCAGCTGCGTGGCGCGGGGCTCGCTGCGGCCCTGGCAGCGTGCGTGCTGCTGCTCCCGCTCCTGCTCGCGGTGCTGGGGCGCGACTACTACATCGCTCGCGGTCTGATGCCGGCATGGATCCCACTCGCGGTCGTGATCGGCGCGGCCTGCACGATCCCCCGGTCGCGCGCTCCTGGCGTGGCCTATGCCGGCGGAGCTCTGCTGGTAGTGCTGCTGGCCGCGTGCGTGTACGCGCAGATCCGGATCGACACTCACAGCCTGTATCAGCGCCCGGACTGGCGCGGCGTCGCCGCGGCGCTGGGGACGCCCAGCTCTGAACGGGCGATCGTCGCCTACGACGGCAGCTTCGCTGCGGACCCGCTGACGTTCTACATGCCCGGGATCCCGTGGACGCAGCCCTCCGGCCCGGTCCGCGTCGGCGAGATCGACGTCGTCGGCAGCGTCTGGCAGCGTCGGCCCGGCAAGCTGCCTGCCGGCGTGAGGCTGATCGGCAGCAGGGATGTCGACGGTTACAAGGCCGATCGCTTCGCGCTGAGCGCGCCGGAGCGACTGACAGCGGCGCAGCTCGCGCGGCGGGCGGGGATGCTGCTCGGCCCGAGTGTGCCGGGAGCCGCGGTGCTGATTCAGCGCCCATCCGCATAACCTTGGCGGCCGTGCGCAGGCTGTTCGCCGTGTTCGCCGTGCTCGTAGCGCTGCTCGCCATCGCGGCGGCGCCGGCGACGGCTGCCTCGGGGTCGGCCGTGATCTCCGACTGCAACTCCCACGGCCGGCTGACCCGCCAGTACTCGACGGCGCAGCTGCGCAACGCGCTCAGCACGATGCCGGCCGACGTCAAGGAGTACACCGACTGCTTAGATGTCATCCAGCGCGCGCTGCTCGCCAACGTCGGCGGCAACCACGAGAGCGGATCGGGAAGCGGAAACAGTTCCGGCAGCTCGTTTCTCCCGACCTGGCTGATCGTCGTGCTGGTGCTGCTGGCACTCGCGGCCGTGACCCTTGGCGCGGTCGCGATTCGGCGCCGCCGCGGCGGTCCCCCGGCGAGCGGCTGAGGCCGCCGCTCTACACTGGAGCCATGCCCTCAGAGCGCCAGATTCGAGTCGGCAACGTGCCGATCGGCGGCGGAGCCCCCGTCGCCGTGCAGACGATGACCAAGACCGAGACGGCCGACCTCGAGGCGACGATGGCTCAGATCCGCCGTGTGGCGGAGGCCGGTGCCGACGTGGTCCGCGTCGCCGTCCCGCGCGACCGCGACGCCGAGGCGCTGGCTTCGATCGTTAAGCAGTCGCCGATCCCGGTGATCGCCGACATCCACTTCAATTACACCCTGGCACTGAAGGCGCTCGATGTCGGCGCCGATTGCGTCCGGCTCAACCCGGGCAACATCGGCGGACCCGACAAGGTCGCCCAGGTCACGGCCCGGGCGACCGAGCTCGGTACGCCGCTGCGGATCGGTGTCAACTCGGGCTCGTTGCCCAAGCACCTGCATGCGCTCGAGCGCGAGAACCCGGTCGAGGCGCTGGTCAGCGCGGCGGTCGAGTTCGTCGAGCTGATGGAGCGGCTCGAGTTCCAGAACTTCAAGGTCTCGATCAAGTCGACCAACGTGCCCAACACGATCGCGTCGAACCGGCTGCTGTCGCAGCGGATTCCGTACCCGCTGCATCTCGGGATCACCGAGGCGGGGACCAAGTGGTCCGGGTCGCTGAAGTCGGCGGTCGGGCTCGGCACGCTGCTGGCCGACGGGATCGGCGACACAATCCGGATCTCGCTCTCGACCTTCCACGCCGAGGAGGAGGTCAAGGTCGCGTGGGAGATCCTGAAGGCGCTGCAGTTGCGCGAGCGCGGGCCGGTGCTGATCGCGTGCCCGACCTGCGGGCGCCTGCAGTTCGACATGGACACCGTCGTCGCCGATATCGAGCGGCGGCTCGAGGCCTACGACGACGCGATCGAGGTCGCGGTGCTCGGCTGCGCGGTGAACGGCATCGGAGAGGCCTCGCACGCCGACTTCGGGATCGCCGGCGCCAAGGACTACGGGGTCGTGTTCAGTCAGGGCCATGCGCTGCGCAAGGTCCCGACCGGCGAGCTCGTCGACACGCTGTTCAGCGAGATCGACAAGTACGTGAACTCGCGCCGTGTCGATGTCGACGCTGCCGAGGCCGCCGAGGGCGCCGAGTTCCTCGCCCAGATCGAGGCGGAGCACGCGGACGAGCTGACACCGGAACGGCTGGCCGCGATGGAGGCGGAGGCGGCAAATGCCGAGGAGGAGGCGGTGCGGCTCGACGAGGCTGTCTCGCCCGTCGCCGGCCGTCGCTTCACCCGGGCCTGAGAGCGTCGACGCCGACGATCTGCTTGATCATCCAGCGAACGCCGGACTCAACAAAAAGGGCCGCCCCAAAGGGCGGCCCCTTGAAAACTCGCTAGAGAGTCTGAGGCTCAGCCGACGGCGGAGAAGCCCTCGGCGACCTTCGCCCAGTTGACGGTGTTCCACCACGCGTCGAGGTAGTCCGGGCGACGGTTCTGGTACTTCAGGTAGTAGGCGTGCTCCCACACGTCGACGCCGAGCAGCGGCGTCTGGCCGTCGCTGACCGGGTTGTCCTGGTTGGCCGACGAGACGACCGCAAGGCCCGAGCCGTCGTGCACGAGCCACGACCAGCCCGACCCGAACCGGTTGACGCCGGCATCCTTGAACTTCGCCTTGAAATCGTCGAAGGAGCCGAACGCCGACTCGATCGCCGCGGCCAGAGCGCCGTCGGGCGCGCCGCCCCCATCGGGGGACATCCACTCCCAGAACAGCGAGTGGTTGAAGTGGCCGCCGCCGTTGTTGCGGACCGCGGTGCGCTTGTCGTCGGGGATCTGGCCAAGGTTGCGAAGGACGTCCTCGATCGGCCGATCGGCCCACTCGGTGCCGTCGAGCGCGGCGTTGACCTTGTCGACGTACGCCTGGTGGTGCTTATCGTGGTGGACGCGCATCGTCGCCTCGTCGATGTGCGGCTCGAGCGCGTTGTAGTCGTAGGGGAGGGGCGGTACCTCGTAGGGCATTGCAAGCTCCTTGCAGACAAGGTTTTTCGGCGGAAGTCTCGTTCTATCAGATGGCCGCTAGGCCCAAACGTCCGTCCGCTTAGACTTCAGGCAACGAGGGTGTCCTATTTGCTGGAGGCCAGCAATGAGAGGATGGGGACTGGGCTTGACGATCATCGCGCTGCTCGGCGCGAGCGCTACCGACGCATCCGCCCGCGCGTGGCGGTTGCAGCGGCCGCCGAAGCCTCCGGGCGAGAGGGAGGGGTCACTCAACAGCGTCGCCTGTCCAACCAACTCGGCGTGCACTGCCGTCGGTGACTACATCAATCACGCGCAGGCCGATCGCAACCTCGCCGAGCGCTGGATCGGCTCGCACTGGTCGATCAAATCGACGCCCAACCCACGCAGCGACGCGGGCTTCAACGCGATCTCGTGCCCGACCGCAACGAGCTGCATCGCGGTCGGCGGGGTGAAGTCATCGTGGGCCGACCGGCTCGCCTCCGGTCGCTGGCACTTCCAGCGGCTGCCGAAGGTCCACGGCCCGGAGCGGTGGCTGCGCGCGGTCTCGTGCTCGAGCTCGAATTTCTGCATGGCGGTCGGCCTGTCGGGCCCGTTGACCGACAGCCGCCCGTTCGCCGAGCGCTGGAACGGACACCGCTGGTCGCTGCAACGGGTACCGCTGGCCGCCAACCACTCCGGCGGTGAGTTGAAGGGGGTCTCGTGCACCGGGGCGAGCGCCTGCATCGCGGTCGGTGACGACGGCGGACCTGCCGGGTCCGTGGTTCTCGCCGAGCGGTGGAACGGGAAGCGCTGGCAGCCGATCGAGGCGCCGAATCCGAACGGCGACTCGATCGAGCTGAACGGCGTCTCGTGTGCGTCCTCGTCGTGGTGTGAGGCGGTGGGCGACTACGCCAACTCGGGTGACGGCACGTTCTTCGGGCTCGTCGAGCACTGGGACGGCAAGCGCTGGCGGATCGTTCATGCGGCGGCGCCGAGCGGGCGCTCGACGAGGTTCGAGCTGATGGCGATCAGCTGCGTGGGCAAGGGCAAGTGCACGGCCGTCGGAGACTCGGCCGACCAGCAGCTCCACGGCTACGCGCTCGCCGAGCGCCTGGCGAATGGACGCTGGATGGTTCAGTCAACTCCGCAGCCGAAGGGCCTCGGCGCCGCGCTCGACGGTGTCTCGTGCCCCAAGGGAGGCGTCTGCGTCGCGGTTGGCTTCCAGCAGACGCCCGACCTGTTCGCGCCACCGCACCAGCTCGCCGAGCGGTTCTCCTGAGCTGATGCTCGTCCGCCCGTTCGCGGCGCATTGGACTGAGCCGATGCGCCGGTGGGGACTTCCTCTGGCGACGATCGCGCTGATCGCTGTCGCCGCTCCGACCGCGGCCGCGAGCCAATGGCGTCTTCAGACGCTGCCGTCGGTCGCGGGACAAACCGCCGGCGAGCTCGCCGCCGTGTCGTGCGCGAGTGCATCGGATTGCCTTGGCGCCGGGACCTACGCGGGTGCCCGCGGGACTGACCACAACCTCGCCGAGCGCTGGAACGGGGTCAGCTGGTCGCTTCGCACGACGCCGAATCCACGTCACGACGCGGGCTTCAGCGGCGTCTCGTGCCCGGCCGCGAGCAGCTGCACGGCCGTCGGCGGCTCCTCGTCGCTGTGGGCGGACCGGCTCAGCGACAGCACCTGGCGGTTCGGGCGGATGGCCAGCGTATCCGGCCCGGTTCGCTGGCTGCATGCGGTCTCGTGCTCGAGCGCCACTGCGTGCATGGCGGTCGGCGTCTCGGGCCCCGAGGCGATCAACAGCCGGCCGCTGGCCGAGCGCTGGACGGGAACGCGCTGGCGGCACGAGCCCGTGCCACTGCCGTCAGGCTCGTTCGGCGGTGAGCTCAAGGGCGTGTCGTGCACGGGGCAGGGTGCGTGCCTCGCGGTCGGCGACTACGCCGACGCTCACGGCGAGCGGGCGCTGGCGGAGCGGTGGGACGGACGCCACTGGACCTCGCTCAGGCCGCCGGATCCGACCGGCGACTCGATCGAGCTGAACGCCGTCTCGTGCGCCGGCAAGTCCTGGTGCGAGGCGGTCGGGGACTACTCGCGCTCGTCGCAGGGGACCTTCTACGGGCTCGCCGAGCACTGGAACGGCAGCCGCTGGCGCCGCGAGTGGGTCGCCGGGCCGGCGGGGCGGGCGAAGATGTTCGGGCTCGAGGGCGTCAGCTGCGCGGCTCGCGGGTCGTGCAGCGCCGTCGGCGACTCCGCCGATCGGCAGCTCCGCGGCTACGTGCTCGCCGAGCATCGCTCCGCGGGCGGCTGGTCGGTGCAGCCGACGCAGGACCCGCCCGGCTTCGGCGGCACTCTGTTCGGCGTCTCATGCACGCGCGGTGGCGCCTGCATGGCCGTCGGGTGGCAGCAGCGCGGGGAAGTGTTCGGGGCTCAGCTCCAGTTCGCCGAGCGCTACTCCTAGCTCCACTCGCGACAAGGTCCGCGGGCTCGCCAGTAGGCTTCGCGGTCCTGCAATGACCCGGCTTTCCGGCTACTTCCTACCAACCGAGCGCGAGCCGCCGTCCGACGCGGAGGCGATCTCGCACAAGCTCATGGTGCGAGCCGGGCTGATCCGCCAGATCGGCTCGGGCCTGTGGTCGTGGCTTCCGGCCGGCTGGCGGGTGCACCAGAAGATCGTCCAGATCGTCCGCGAGGAGATGAACGCGATCGGCGGTCAGGAGATGCTGATGCCGGTCCTGCACCCCGCTGACCCGTGGCGGCGGACCGGCCGCTACGTGATCGACGAGCTGTTCAAGCTCACCGACCGTCGCGGCGCCGACATGGTGCTGGCGATGACGCACGAGGAGATCGTCACCGGCCACGTCGCGGCCGCGGTCCGCTCCTACAGAGATCTGCCGCTGATCCTCTACCACTTCCAGATCAAGGAGCGCGACGAGCCAAGGCCTCGTGCCGGGGTGCTGCGCACGCGCGAGTTCATCATGAAGGACTCCTATACCTTCGACCGCGATCAGGAGGGGCTCGACGCGCAATACCAGAAGCACGTCGTCGCCTATGACCGGATGCTCGACCGCTGCGGACTCGAGTGGTATCGAGTCGAGGCCGATGTCGGGATGATGGGCGGCCTCGGCGCGCACGAGTACATGGCGCCGTGCGCCGCCGGCGAGAACGACGTCGCGCTGGCGCCCGGCTACGCCGCCAACCTCGAGGTCGCAAGCGCGGACGCCCAGCCGGTCGAGCTGCCGCCGGCGCTGCCCGCTCCTGAGGCGGTGCAGACGCCGGGGATGGTGACCGTCGACGCGGTCGCGCACGAGCTCGGCGTTGCATCGGGTGCGCTGCTGAAGGCGTTCCCGGTGATCGTCGACGAGGGCACGATGAAGCTCGTGATGGTTCGCGGCGACCATCGGGTCAACGAGATCAAACTAGGCCTTGCGCTCGGCGAGCCGTTCCGCCCGGCGCGCCCAGATGAGGTTGCGCAGCAGCTCGGGCCGCCCGGGTTCATCGGGCCGGTCGGAGCTCAGATGCCGATCCTGCTCGACGCCGCGGTCGCCCCCGGCGGCTACGTGACCGGCGCCAACCGACCCGACGAGCACCTGCGCGGCGTCGAGCCTGGCCGCGATTTCTCGTTCGAGACCGTCGATGTCCGCAACGTCGTGGCCGGCGACACGGTCGGTGGCGCCGCGATCCGGATCGAGCCGGCGATCGAGGTCGGGAACATCTTCAAGCTCGGGGTCCGCTACTCAGAGCCGCTCGGCGCCAAGTACCTCGACGAATCGGGCACCGAGCGGCTGGTGTGGATGGGCTCCTACGGCTTCGGCCCCGCTCGCGCCGCGGCCGCCGCGGTCGAGCAGTACGCCGACAAGCAGGGCATCTCGTGGCCGCGCTCGATCGCACCGTTCGATCTCGAGCTGGTCGTGCTCGGGCGTCCCGGCAGCGATGAGACGGCTGCCGCCGACCGTCTCTACGACGAGCTGCGAGCGCTCGGTCTCGATGTCCTCTACGACGATCGCGACGCCGGACCGGGCGAGAAGTTCGCCGATGCAGAGCTGCTGGGGTGTCCCGCCCGGGTGACGATCGGGCGGCGGACGCTCGCCGCCGGCGAGGTCGAGGTGCAGGTGCGTCGCGGCCGCGAATCGAGGTTGCTGCCGATGGAGGGGGCCGCGCCGGCGATCGCGGACGTGTGGCGCGAGCTTCCCTGAGCGCCAGGGCGATGTCGCCGATCACCAAGCGGCGCCTGTTCGGGATCGATCGCTCCGGCCCGCCGCCGCCCCAGACGGGGTCCGACCAGCCGCTGAACCCGTGGACGCTGCCGAACGCGATTGGCTTCGCGCGGCTGGCGCTGATCCCGGTCTTCCTCGTGGTCGCCCTGTCCTCTGAGCACGGCCACGACGCACTCGCGGTGGTTCTGTTCGCGGTGATCGGCTGGGGCGACTATCTCGACGGATTCGTCGCCCGAGCGACCGGTCAGTACAGCCGACTCGGCGCATTGCTCGACCCGGTCGTCGACCGGCTGCTGGTGATCTCCGGCATGGTCATCGCCTGGAACTTCACGCTGCTGCCGCGCTGGGCGATCGCCGTGATCGTCGCCCGCGAGGTGTTCATGCTCGTGCTCAGTCGCTTCGGGATGCGCCGCGGCGTCGAGTTGCGGATCAACTGGCCGGGGCGGCTCGGCGTCGCGCCGACGATGGGCGCGCCGTTCTTCGCGATGGCGGGATTGCAGTGGCTCGCTCTGATCCTGCTGTACGTGGGTATGGCACTTTCGCTGTTCGCGACGTTCCTGTACGTTCGCACCGGTCTTCGCGAGCTCGAGAGGCGCAAAGTCTCAAGCTCAGCTTGACCCTCTGAGAACCAGGGGTATACTCGCGCTTCGCGTTGCCACCCCGACCCCCAGGAGGGGAGGAGTTGATCGTATGGATACGTTTCCCGACCTCGGATCGCTGAGTGACCAGGAGCTCAAGGACCTGATCAAGCAGCTGACCGAGGAGGAGATGGAGATCTCCTACAGGCGCAGGATCCTCCACGGGAAGATCGACATCCTCCGTGCCGAGCTCGTCAACCGCCTGCGCAAGAAGGATGAGAGCGGCGAGCTTGTGATCTCCGGCGCCGATGTGCAGCAGCTGACGGATATCCTCGCGGGGCGGGTGCCGGCCGCGGAGGCCGACTAGGCGGCGGCGGGACCTCGTGGCCCTGCACTGTCCAGAGTGCGGCTTCGCCAACGCCGAGGGCGCCAACTACTGCCAGCGGTGTGGAGCGTTCCTCGCTCAATCCGATCCGCCGCCCGGCGCCACCACGGCGACCTACCGGGTCGGTGAGACCGGAGAGATCGAGGAAGTCGAGCTCGAGGATGTGGTCGCACGCGGCGCCGCGCTCGTGATCCGGGCGGGGGGCGGCCGGGCGGGGGAGAGCTTCCCGCTCGAGAAGGACCGGCTGACGATCGGCCGCCGCCCGGACTCCGACATCTTTCTCGACGATGTGACCGTCTCGCGCGATCACGCGCTGCTCGTACGCCGCGGCAACGACTACTACCTCGACGACTGCGGCTCGTTGAACGGCACGTACGTGAATCGCAGCCGGATCGAGTCGCACCGGCTCAGCGACGGCGATGAGCTGCAGGTCGGCAAGTACAAACTCGCGTTCCTGAGCCGCTGATGTCCGTTCCCGACACCCGTAACCCCGACGTTGAGCTTCCCGAACCGGCCGAGAAGGAGCCCGCCCCTCCGCGCCAGAAGGCGGTCACGATCGGCGCCGTGTGCAAGGCGCTGCACCAGGAGTTCCCCGACATCTCGATCTCGAAGATTCGCTACCTCGAGGATCAGAAGCTGGTCTCGCCGCGCCGAACCCAGGGCGGTTACCGCCTCTACACCCAGAACGACATCCAGCGGTTGCGGACAATCCTGCGGCTGCAGCGCGACGAGTTCCTGCCGCTGCGCGTGATCCGTCAAGAGCTGGCCGGCGGGCGCAGCGAACGCGAGGTCGCGCCTCCTGGCGACAACCGCTCGCTGCGCCGGGCGACGGTGACGGTGCGCGATGCCGGCGCGATGTACTCGCTCGAGGACGTCGTCGAGGAGACTGGCGCGGACCCGAAGCTCGTACGTGAGCTGGTCGAGTTCGGGGTGATCAAAGGCGAGCAGCGCAGCGGCGCCCGGTATTTCGACGAGACCGAGCGGGAGATCGTGCGGGCGGTGTCAGAGCTTGCGAGATACGGCGTCGGCGGGCGCAACCTCAGGGTGTTCCGGAGCTCCGCCGACCGCGAGGCTCAGCTCTTGCAGAGCATCCTCGCGCCGGCGCTGCGCTCGCGCAACCCGGACCGCCGCAAGGAGGCGATCGAGGCGCTCGAGAACCTCGCGTCGGTGACCACGCACCTCAAGCATCTGCTGCTGATCCGCGATCTGCGCAAGATCGCGACCTGACGGATCGAGGCGGCTTGGCGCTCGACCTGCGCTCCTACATCCGAGAGATCCCGGACTTCCCGCGCCCGGGGATCATCTTCCGGGACATCACGCCGCTGCTGCTCGATCCGATCGCGCTCGACGCTGCCGTTGCCGGGCTCGAGGCGTTTGCCGAGCCGCTCGGCGTCGATCTGGTCGTCGCTCCCGAGGCGCGTGGGTTCATCCTCGGCGGTGCGCTGGCCCGCCAGCTCCAGGCGGGGTTCGTCCCGGCGCGCAAGCCCGGCAAGCTGCCCCACCGGACGATCAGCGTCCAGTACGAGCTCGAGTACGGGATCGACGCGCTCGAGGTTCACGCCGACGCGCTCGCGGGCGGCACCCGCGTGCTCGTCCACGACGACCTGCTCGCGACCGGCGGTACCGCAGGCGCGCTGTGCGAGCTGGTCACCAGCCTCGGCGCAAACGTGGTCGCCTGCTCGTTCCTGGTCGAGCTCAGCTTCCTCAGCGGTCGCGAGCGGCTCGCGCCGCATGAGGCCTATGCGCTGATCGACTACGACAGCGAATAGCCGATGGCGACGGCGCGACGCATGAGGACGATTGCCGCCAGCCAGCAGTCGATCTGGGACGTGATCGAGGACCCGAACCACATGCCGCGGTGGTGGCCCGGGGTCAAGCGGATGGAGGGCGTCGAGAACGACCGCTTCACGCAGGTCTACACGACCAAACGCGGCCGGCCGGTGCGTCTGGACTTCCGCCTGCTGCAGTCAGAGCCGCCGTGGCATCGTGCGTGGGAGCAGGAGATCATCGGCGGGCCGCTCGAACGCGTGCTCGCCGAGTCGATCACCGAGGTCGTGCTCGATCGCGACGAGGGCGGCACCCGCGTGATGATCGCCCAGCGCCAGAAGCTCCGTGGCTACTCCCGCACCGGCGGAATTCTGTGGCGCCGTGCTGCAGGCAGGCGCCTGGACACCGCGCTCGACGGGCTCGCGCAGATCTGCGGGCCCGAGGATCAAAAAAGTGAGTGACGGCCCGGTCCGTCGGGCCGTCACTCGGGCTGGCATGCGGGCGACGATCGATCCCTGTCCTCGCCCGGCTGGGTGCTCGTTCGGTCCGTCGACGCTCACCCGTCGGTCTGTCCTCAATCCGTTGAGAACACCCTGCGCCCCCCTCTGGAGATGACGATCGGGTCCGTCGCGCCGTCACCTGGGTCCTTCTGGTCCCGTCCCTGGGAACCGGTGGGACCCCCAGTTGTCAAGTGGTCCGCTGAGCCCTGCCCCGTTGTCCCCGAGCAGTAGGGGCCGATCGCCGCAAGCTCGGGGATCGCGTAGCCACAGTCGACGGATTCGATCATGCGGCGCAGGAAGTGGCTGGCCCTTGCCTTGCGTGAGCGATGATCGGAGCCCGGGGCGTAAGCCGAGTCGAGGTTGATGGCTGAGGCTGTGGCGGTCATTTCGTGTGTCCCTCTGCGGTCTCTTTCCGCTTGCTTGATGGGGACATGATCGGTCCTCGACGCGCGCGTGAACATCGTCCGGTCGGGCCAGGCACCGGACGATTCGAAGGTCCTCCGATCGGAGGATGCGGGCCTGTCGACGCCGTCAGACCGGCAGGCGTGCCGCCGCCAGCGTCCCGCCGCCGGGCCCGGCTTTGATCTCGAGGCTGCCGCCCGCGGTCTCGAGCCGGACGCGCTGGGAGGTGAGCCCGATGTGCCCGTGGCCGAGGCGCTCGGCGAGCGCGTCGACGTCGATGCCGGTGCCGTCGTCGATGACGCGCAGGACCCGCTCGCCGTCTGACTCGTGCAGCGAGATCGATACGCGCTCGGCGTGCGCGTGGCGCACGACGTTCGAGAGCAGCTCGCGCGCGACGCTGAACAGCAGGCGATCCTGAGTCGTGCGCCGCGGCAGCGGGTCGAGGTCGAGCGACAGCTTGAAACCGCCGCGCAGCGCCGCTACCTCCGCGACTTGCTGGAGGGCTGCCTCAAGCCCGACCTCCTCGAGCACATGCGGGTGCAGCTCGAAGATCGCCGAGCGGAGCTCGCGCACGACCTCCAGGATCGCGTCATCCGCCCGTTCGAGCGCTTTGTCGCCGGGCAGCCGCGCGGCCGTCTCTTCGATGTCGTGGCGGGCCGCGAGCAGCGACTGAATCGGGCCATCGTGCAGCCCTTCGGCCAGCGCCTTGCGCTCGCGCGACTCCGCCGCCAGCACCTCGGTCAACAGCCGCTCGCGGTCGTCGACGAGGTGTGCGATCTGTCCCGAGCGCTGCGCGATCGCCGCCGACAGCGCCGCGCACGCGATCCCGATCCAGGCCAGGATCGCCGCATGCAGCGCGACGAACCCCACGAGGTCGCCGTTATCGCCGCCGATGTCGAGCAGTGGGTCGAGCATGTAGGCGGTGACGACGACCGCCGTCACGAGCAGCGTGAAACTCCAGCGGTAGCGGAACGCCGCCGCCACGGGAACGAAGAAGTAGCCAAGTCGGGTCAGCGAGAACGGACCGCCAGACAGGCTGTCGAGCGCCGTGATCACGAGCACGTCGATCCCCATCACGACGACCCCGCCCCATTGGCTGAGCGAGTGCGCGCGCGTGTAGAAGGCGAGCGACAGCGCCCACACGGCGTACACGCCGAGCACGGTGAAGAACGCGGTCGAATGATCGCCGGGCGGCGGCAGCTGCTCGGCGGCGGCGAACAGCACGACGGCGCTGACGCGCAGCCAGGCGATCCCATGGTCGGCGCGGCTGGCGTAGTCGCTCGTGATCTTCTCGAGCTGCGAGTTGCTGCTCATTCGATCAGGCCGCGCCGCATCGCCTCAGCGACGGCGGCGGCGCGGTCAGAAACGCCGAGCTTCTCGTACAGGTGCCCGACATGTGTCTTGACCGTCGTCGCCCCAAGGACGAGCTCGGCTGCCATCGCCGGCACGCTCTTGCCCTCCGCCATCAGCGCCAGGACCTGGCTCTCGCGCTCGGTCAGCACCGGCCCCTGCCCGCCTGCGGCGCGGCGCATCTCGTCCACCAATCCGGTGGCAAGAGATGGCGGGACGACAGTCTCGCCACGGGCGCAGGCGAGCACGGCGTCGAGGATCTCGGTCTGCCGCGACTCCTTCGGTAGGTATCCCGCTGCGCCCTGCTGGATTGCGCGGTAAACGAGCGCGCTGTCGGTGAAGGCCGACAGGACCAGCACCTTGGTCGGGAGGCCGTCGCGCTGGACCGCGTTTGCGACCTGGCCACCGTCGAGCTCCGGCATCCGGTAATCGAGCACCGCAACGTCCGGGAGGTGCTCCTGGATTGCGCTCAACGCCTCACGGCCATCTTTGGCCTGCGCCACCACGACCACGCGGCCGCTGGCCGATAGGCCCCGAGCGACCCCCTCGCGGTAGACGGGATGGTCATCGCCGACCACGACGCGAATCGGACTGTTGTCCGCCATCGTCGCGATCGTATCTCGCCGCGCTAGCTGACTCCCGTCAGCTCGCCCTGGAGAACGATCTTGCCCGGCTGCTTGGGCGCCTTCTGGGTCTCGAGCGTGACCAGGAGCTGCTTGAAGTGCGCGGCGTTGGTGGGCAGCTCCCCGGCGGTCGACAGGCGGCCGCTGCTGCCGACCCCGGGGCTGACGAACCCGAGGATGTGGCTGTCGGTCGGCGAGTTGTAGAGCCACACCGCGTAGGCATCGTGGGTGGTGTTGGCCGGGACGCTCTGGCCCTGGATCACGATTGCAGTGGCAGTGCCGCGCCGGACCACGAACGCGGCGCCCTTTGCCTTGCTGCTGGTCAGCGGTGGGGCCAGGTTGAACTGCGCGATGATCTGAGCCGAGGGGGTCGAGGTCGTGCTCGTCGAGGTCGTCCCGGTCGCCGGCGCGCTGCTGACCGCCGCGGTTGTGCTCGCCGACGTCACGCCGGCACTCGTCGAGTTGCTGTTGCTCGAGCTCGAGCCGCTGTTGAGGATCAGGACCACCGCCACCGCCACGACGATGATCGCCACCACCCCCAGCAGCAGCGCGCCGCCTCTGCGAGAGCTTCGCCGCGCCGGTTGCTGCTCGGCGCTCGAGCGCACCGGCGCAGGTGTCGCGGCCGGCTTTGCTGCGGCGCCGGCCGCGACCGGCTCGGCTCGAGCCGGCTCCCCGCTCGCCGGGATCTCAGGAAGTCCCCCCGACGCAAGCGGTGCGAGCTCGGAAGCGATCACCCTCGCCCATGCGCGCTCCGCCGGCGACTCGGCGAGCCCCTGACGGGTCGAGTCGGCCACCGCCGGCGGGAGCTGACCGAGCAGGTAGTCGGTGATCAGCGCGCGGCGCTCGGGGGCCGCCGCCGTCGCCGGTCCGAGCGCGTCCAGCGCGGCGAGCGCACGCTGCCTGACGGCGGCACGGTCGATCGAGAGCAGTTGCGCGATCTGGTCGTAGGAGCGCCCGCGCTGAAGGACCATCTGCAGCACTGCCCGCTGGTCAGGCGGAAGGTTGTCGAGCGGGGCCATCGCGTGCCGTAGCGTAGAGAAGCAGACCGCGGAATGATCCAATCGAGCAAACGAATAAGGTGGGGATCGATGGAGATCCCGATGCCCGATCGCCCGCCGCAAGGGTTCGATGCCCTGTATGGGCTCGAGGTCACCGAGCTCACCGACGACGTCGTCAGCGGCACCGTCCCCGTGCGCGACGAGCTAAAGCAGCCAGCCGGGCTCGTCCACGGGGGCGTGTATGCCGCCGTCGCCGAGAGCCTCGCCTCCTACGGCACCGCGGTCGCCGTGATGCCCGAGGGCAAGCTCGCGATGGGTCTTGCCAATCACACGAGCTTCCTGCGCCCGGTCACCGAGGGAACGCTGTACGCCGAGGCCCGGCCGCGCCACCGCGGCCGCACGACCTGGGTGTGGGAGGTCGAGATCGCCGACGACGTCGGGCGCCTGTGTGCGCTGACGCGGGTCACGATCGCGGTCCGCGAGCTGCCGCCGGGCTGAGCGGCGGCGATGCACGAGACGGTCGAGGACCTGCGAGCACTCCAGCGGCTGCTCGATGACAGCTACGCGGGCGCGGGCGCGCATCTGCGCAGCATCATCACGCCGGCGCGACGGGTCGGAGCCGCCGAGCTGAGCGAGCGGCTGACCGGGATGACGCTGCTCGCGCTCGCGACCAGCACCGCCGACGGCCGGCCGATCGTCGGCCCGGTCGACGGGATCTTCTTCCGCGGCGCATTTCACTTCGGGAGCTCGCCCAACTCGGTCCGCTTTCGTCACATCCGGGCCAGACCGCACGTGTCGGCGACCCACCTGCCGGCGGAGGAGTTCGCGGTCACCGTCCATGGGCGCGCCGGCGAGGTCGACGTACGCGAGGGGAGCGCGCTGCGCGAGACGCTGCTCGAGGTCTACGTCCCCCGGTACGGACCCGAGTGGGTGCAGTTCCTCGACTCCGGCCCCGTGTACGCACGGATCGACGCCGAGCGCATGTTCACGTTCCAGTCGCGCTAGTCAGGACGGACGTGGGGAGGCCGGCGCTTGCGTGTTGCGGGTTCGCGGGTCAGCTTCCTGAAGCTCCTCGACCGAGCAGGTAGTTCGCGAACTCGCGCAGCACCGGTTGCGCCGGGGTCTTGACTCGCACCATGTGAGTCCAGGCAAGTCCGATCACCCCGTCCGTCCCCGGCCGGCGCGCGAGGATCACCGCCTGTCCCGCCGCCACCAACGCGGGGCTGAACGGCCCGGCGATCGAGCGCGCGAGCGCCGCCAGACCGTGCGGGGGCTTGTGGTGGCCGTACATGAACACGACGTTGCCGAGCTGCAGCACGGTCAGCAGCTGGTTGTCGTTCAACCGCGCCCGGTTGCGCAGCACCGGCTCGGGGACGTGGGCCCCACTGGTCGGCGGGTTCGAGTCATACGCAGGAGGTACCTGACCCAGCCGTAGCGGCGCGTGGCCGAGGTCGCGGAACTGGGTTCCGAGCGTGTTCGCGGGGCCGGACACGCTCGCCTGGTCGCGCTGCGCGAAGAATCCGGATAGCAAAGCGATCAGGCCAACCGACAGGAGCAGTGACGCGATCACGATCGCGCCCCGCTCGAGCGCGACGTTGAGCTTCGCTCGGGTGCGGGAACGGCCCGCGGGCGCGAGCTTGGGCTTCACTCGGGTGCGGGAACGGCCCTCGGGCGCGAACGGGCGGCGCTTGCAGGCTCCGCGTCGGGACCCGCTGCGGCCGCCAGCTCGTCGATCGTCAGGCGCAGCTCCTCGGCCAGCACCTCGACGTCCGAGAGCCCGTCGTAATCGGCCAGCAGCCCGAAGTTCAGCTGCCCGTTGTAGCTCATGATCGCGATCCCGAGCGCCGTGTTCTCGGTCAGCGGCACCATCGGGAACAGCCCATCGAGCTCGCGGCCGAGCATGTACAGCGGCATCTGCGGCCCGGGGACGTTTGTGACGACCAGGTTGAACAGCCGCTGTCGCGCCTGCAGGCGCGCGGCCTGAGCGAGGATCGTCGGGGGCGCGAAGCCCGACACCTCGGTCAGGACCTGTGCCCCGACGGCCTGGCCGGAGCCCTTCAGATCTTCCATCGCGTGGCTGATCTCGAGCAGTCGCTGCACCGGATCGAGCACCCCGACCGGCAGTGGCGCCCACATCGCCGCGACCTGGTTGCCGAGCGCGCCGCGCTCGACATCTGCTCGCACCGACACGGGCACCATCGCCTTCAGCACGAGATCGTCGGTGCCGTAGCCGTGCAGGCGCATGTACCTGCCAAGCGCGCCGGCCACCGTCGCCAGGACGACGTCGTTGACGGTCCCCCCGAGCGCGTTCTTGATCGCCTTGAACTCGGACAGATCGCTGCGCACCCAGGTGAAGCGGCGGTGGGGTCCGATGCGGACGTTGAACGGGCTCGGCGGCGCAGCATTGAGCCCGCTCCACGCCATCGCGCCGACGCCGGAGATCGCATGCACGGCCCGGCCGGCAACATGACGCGGGCCGCGCCACACCGCGCGAAACCCGCGAGCGATCTCGCCCGGCACCGTCGCCCGCTCGAGCAGCGCATCGGCGAGCAGCTGGGCGTCGGTCGGCAGCGGGCGCGGCACCCATTCGTGATCCGGCGGCGCGACCGGCATCGGATCGGGTGAGCTGTCGAACAGGATCGTCGCGATGTCGACGCCGGAGATTCCGTCGACGAGAGCGTGATGGGTCTTGGAAAGGATCGCGAAGCGGTCGTCGGCCAGCCCCTCCACGAGCCACAGCTCCCACAGCGGCCGGCGTCGATCGAGCGCCTGCGAGAAGACACGCCCTGCAAGCCGCTTAAGCTCCTCATCGCCGCCCGGTCGCGGCAGCGCCGTGTGGCGCACGTGGTAACTGATATTGAAGTGGGGGTCGTCGACCCACACAGGCCGGCCCTGGTTGAGCGGCACCATCGCCAATCGCTGGCGGTAGCGGGGCACCAGGTGCAGCCGTCCCTCGATCTCCGCCACCAGATCCTCGTAGTCCGGAGCCGACCCGCGAAAGACCATGCAGCCGGCCACATGCATGTGGGCTGCGTCTCGCTCGAGGTGCAGGAACGAACTGTCGAGTCCGGTCAGCCTGTCCGGGTTCGGCACGGTCGGGATTCTTGCAGGCGCTCCTCGCCGGCGCGGAGGCTCGATCACGCGCTGCGCTACGGCGCCGTGGCCGCTCGATCCCGGGCGCATCCCCCGATCGGAGGATGCACTCGTCGTCCTCCGGTTGGCCCGAGCAGACGATGTTCGCCGGCGCGCCCAGGACGGATGATCTGCCCAGCAAGCAAACAGACTGGAAGGAAGGAAGGGAAATGAACAACGAAGCCAACAAGATCAACACCATCCAGAACCTCGACGCCACCGACAAGTTCGACACCTCCCACAACCAGTCGCTCGAGCGCCTCTCGCGGAGGGCAAGGGCCGCCCGGTTCCTCAAGGCGGCGATCGAGTCCTACGACTTCGGCTATGCGGGCGCCGAGCTCGCCGCGATCAACATCTCCGACGCGCAGGCGTGGCGCGATGCGGGTGAGGGCGGGCTCGACCGTAGATCGGTCGCGATCCGCGACGAGACCGCCTCAGCGGCGCGTCGGAGCGATTTGTGGCGTTTACTCGCCGGGGATGTAGGCCGTCCCGTCTGAACGGGACAGATCGATCGGGGCGACGGCCCGACGGACCGGATCGTCGCCCAAGCACGTGTAGGACCTCCACTCGCAGCACGCCTCAGACTGTGTGATATCGGTCACACTACCGCGTGCTGCTCTGTGCAATGCTCGCCACGTCGTATTTCGACCTGCCGAATTGCCCCTGCTCGATGCGGGGGCGAACGGGGGACCCACTGCCGGGTTTCAGTTCTTCACCCGGCCGGGGCGAATCGGCTGCGCGGCGTATCGCCGTCTGCGGCCGTAGCGACTGACTAAACCACGCGCCCGGGCGCGTGGGGCGTCGGCCGCGAGCCCGACAGCTAACTCCGTAGGCAACGGGTCGATGAGCAAAAGGAGGTCCTCTTGACGAGGTCCACGCGCAGAATGCGCAATTTGCGGCCGGCTCATGGTCTGCTGGCCGCTCTGACGTTGGTGATTCCCGGTTCGGCCGTCGCGCTCGCGGCCGGGCAAGCAGATGCCCAGGGCGCAATTCAGATGACGATCAGCTCCCGCCACCTCTCCTACGGGGAGAACGTGCGGATCAAGGGAAACGCTTCGAGGCAGGGTGCGAATCGCGCCATCGTGCTCGAGTTCGCCCCCGCCGGTAGCAAGAACTGGCAGCGGATCGACACGACCCGGGCCCAGACTGACGGGAGCTTCAAGTTCCGCACGCCGCTCAGGCGGTCGGGGCTGATCCGCACCGTCTCGACGTCTTCCGGTACCGGGCAGACGGTTCCGGATCGTGGTGGAGCCGCGGTCGCGCCGAGCGCCGCTCGGCCGGTCGTGGTCGCGTCGAAGTTCCGCGTCCACAGCCGTTCGCGCGACGTGCTGGCGGGGCAGCCGATCGCCCTCAGTGGCCGGCTGCTGCCCGAGGTCGGCGGTCGCAAGGTCCGGCTCGAGGGTCGCTCCGGGCGCCGCTGGCATTGGCTCGCCTCGACGCGTACCGGTCGCCACGGTGGCTTCCGGATCCGCTACAGCCCCAGCTCGCTGGGGACCGAGCACCTGCGCGTTCGCTTCAAGGGTGACCGCCTGAACGCGCGCAGCTGGCGCTATGCGGGGACGCTGACTGCCTTCCGGCAGAGCCTCGCATCGTGGTTCAACGACGCCGGCGCCACCGCCTGCGGCTTCCACGCGACGATGGGCGTCGCCAACAAGGTGCTGCCGTGCGGCACCAAGGTGACGTTCCGCTACGGCGGCCGCTCGGTCACGGCCACGGTCGAGGATCGCGGTCCGTACGTCGGTGGCCGCGAGTGGGATCTGAACCAGAACACGGCAGCCGCGTTGGGCTTCAGCGGCGTCGGCACGGTCTGGTCCTCCCGCTGATAGCTCGGGTGGTTCGCCGATCCGGCGGCCACTCGCGTCGGTAGGGTCCCCCGCCGGGCGCCGAGCGCGTCTGGCGGGGGTCATACCCTCCATCGATATGGCCGATCGCTGCGTCGCCCATCTCGACATGGACGCCTTCTACGTGTCGGTGGAGCTCCGCCGGCGCCCTGAACTGCGCGGATTGCCGGTGATCGTGGCGGGGACCAGCCCGCGGTCGGTTGTGACGACCGCCTCCTACGAGGCGCGGCGCTTCGGGGTCGGCTCGGCGATGCCGGCCGCGCGAGCCCGGCGCCTGTGCCCGGACGGGATCTTCCTCGCGCCCGATTTCTCCTACTACCGCGAGGCCTCCGCCGAGGTGATGGCGATTGTGCGGTCTCACGTCGAGACGGTCGAGATCGTCGGGCTCGACGAGGCCTACCTCGAGCTCACCGGGCTGCCTGCGCCGCATGCGGCGATGCGCCGGATCGTCGCCGAGATCGACCGCGCCACCGGCCTCGGGTGCTCGATCGGGATCGGCCCGAGCAAGCTGGTGGCGAAGGTCGCCTCCGATGCGGAGAAGCCGCGCGGGTTCGTCGTGCTGACACGCGCGCGGGCGTGCGAGCGCTTCGCCCAAGCCCCATGTGGGCTCGTCCCCGGCATCGGGCCGAAGACCGTCGAACGTCTGCGTGCGCTCGGCCTGACGACGCTCGGAGCGCTCGCACAGGCGCCGCTCGAGCCGCTGGCGGCGCGATTTGGCGCGAGGTCAGCCGCCGAGCTTCGCCGTCGTGCACGGTTCGAGGACGATGCCCCGGTGACTCAGGAGCGCAAGGTGATATCCGAGTCGCGCGAGACGACGTTCGACTTTGACATCACCGACCCCGATCGCCTGCAGGAGATCCTGGCCGGGCTGGTCGAGCGCCTGTGCGCGGCGCTCGTCGCGCAGCAGCGGTGCGGGCGTACGATCGGGATCAAGGTCCGCCTCGACGACTTCTCCACCCACACGCGGGCTCGAACCCTGGCCGAGCCGGTGAGCTCGTGCGAGCGGGTCGGGCCGATCGCACGCGAGCTGCTCGATCGATTCGCCGCGCCGCGGCCGGTGCGGCTGCTCGGCGTCCGCGTCGCCGGCCTGCAGCCCGTGCTCGAGCGCAGTGACGAACAGCTGACGCTGGCCGTCTAGTACAGCGCCGAGGCGAGGCGGCGCCGCGAGTCGCGCGCGAGCGGACTGTCGACGCCAAGCTCGTCGAGAATCCCGACGACGACGCGGCGGATGTCATCGCGTGCGCCGTCCGCCGAAGGCAGCGCATCGAGCAGCAGGTTGAGCGCGCGCTCGTGATCGCCGGCGTCGAGCGCCGTGAATGCCTCGGTCAGATCAGGCGTGCCGTTACCACTCGCCTGCTCGAGCTTGATCCGCGCCGCGAGGCCGTCGGCCGGGAAGTTCGCCGCAACCCGCTTCAGGAGCTCGAGGGCCTGTTCGCTCTCGCCTTGCTGGTGGAGCATCCGCGCGAGTGGCACGAGCGCGTCGGCGCGCCCCGGCTCGAGCTCGACCGCTCGGCGCAGCGACTCCTCGTCACCCTGCTCGATCAGCAGATCCGCCTCGGATGGCACCAGCGAGTCGACAAACCGCTCCACGGCCACCGGTGGCTGCGCGCCGGTGAACTCATTGACGACCTGACCGTCCTTGAAAGCCTTGACTGCGGGGATCCCCTGGATGCCGAACGTCCGCGACAACCCCGGGTTGGAGTCGACGTCGACCTTGGCGAGCTCGACCTCGCCCGCGCGCGCTGCGACCGCCTTCTCGAGCACAGGCGTGAGCTGGCGGCACGGCCCGCACCAATCGGCCCAGAAATCGACGACGACCGGAACCGTGTGGGAGCGGTCGATGACCGCGGATTGGAAGCTGGTCTCGGTGACGTCCATCGACACCGATGGTAGCGGGGGACCCGCCAATCTCCCGTCTACGTCAGCTTCAGCTACAAACCCGGGGGATGACGGAGAGAACGATCGAACGCGACGGCGTCCGGCTCGCGGTCGAGGACGTGGGGGAGGGGTCGCCAGTTGTTCTCCTGCACGGACTGACCGCCACCCGCCGCTACGTGGTGATGGGGTCGAGATCGCTCGAGCGCGGCGGCCATCGGGTGATCGGCTACGACGCCCGCGGCCACGGGCGATCGACGCCGGCGCGCGATCCGAGCGCATACACCTATCCGGATCTCGGCTTCGACCTGCAAGCTGTGCTCGATCAGCTCGGGCTCCAGCGCCCCGTCCTTGCCGGTGCCTCGATGGGAGCCCACACGGCGCTGTGGCTGGCACTCCAGAGGCCGGAGATGGTCGGGGGGCTGGTGCTCATAACACCGGCATACGAACCCGGGCGCAACGCTCATTCAGGACGGCTCGATCGCTGGGACGCGCTCGCCGACGGACTGCGGCGCGGGGGGGCGGAGGGGTTCCTCGAGGCCTACGGCGAGCCCGACGTGCCACCCCAGATGCGTGACACGGTGCTGACCGTGATCCGTCAGCGCCTGTCGCTGCACGAGCACCCGGAGGCGGTCGCCGACGCGCTCAGCGCCGTGCCGCGCTCGCGACCGTTCGATGCACTCGCCGAGCTGGGCGAGATCTCCGTGCCGGTCACCGTGGTGGCCAGCGCCGATGAGGCCGATCCCGGCCATCCACAGGCGGTGGGGGAGGCGTATGCGGCGGCGATTCCCGGAGCGGAGCTCGTCCTCGACGAGCCCGGGCGCTCGCCGGTCGCCTGGCAGGGCAGCCAGCTCTCGCGCGTGATCGCCGAGCTGGCGGCGCGCGCGCACAGTTGATTCGCCGCTGAGCTCCCTCTACGCTTCGCTCAGCTCGCCGAAGTTGGCGGCTCAGGTGGGTGAAGGCGCACACGAGCGGGAGCAGGCGATCGCAGCGTTCATCGCCGTGGCCGCCACGCCGTGGCTGGAACGCGGGCAATCGCGCGCGCACCACGAGTGGATCGAGTAGAGCGTTGGCGAGCCGTGGCCCCGACGAAGGGTTGGCCTAAGTCAGTCCTATGTCTGTTGCCACTGCGGCCGGCGTGGGCTCGGTGACCGGTGCTTGGGCCGACGGCACACCCTCAACCGAAGCGACATCCGTCTGGGCCTCGAGCACCTTGTTCCAGTTGGACTGGAAGATGTATTGCGCGACCGGGTAAAGGAAGATCCACAGCACCAGCCCGAGCCCGGCCTCCATCCCCGTGCGCCCGGTGAGCCGCTCGCCGCTATTCAGACGCTTCCATGAGTTGTAGATCGAGATGAACGGCGGGACGATGATCAGCGCGCCCAGTGTGATCGCGAGGACCGACTTGCCGGGGCTGTCGCCAAGCTCGTTGCTGTTCCTGGCGCGGCCAAACTCGGCCATCTCTTTGTTGACGAAGTAGTACCAGAAGATCCCGTAGATCCCGAGGGTGACGAACGTCAGGCCAACGACGCCCAGCGGGTTGCGGATCTTCGCCGGACTGCCGCTGCCGTGAGTCTCAATTGGAACTGCCATCGTCGTCCTCGCTTCTCAGACCTCCGCTGATAGGGGCGGGTCCTGTTTGTAACGGCGTTCTGGCGCTCTTGGACGAAACAGCCCGAGAGGTCAGCGGTAGGCAGGACTTGCCCGGCGGGGCCTGCGCGAAAGATTCGAGCAATGGCGGCCGATAACGGCCCTACGGCGACTGTACTCCCTTTTCCGGCGCGTGACGAACGCCGCCACCGCCACCGGGTCCGCCGCCGCCACCGGGTCCGCCGCCGCCACCGGGTCCGCCACCGCCACCGGGTCCGGGGAGCCTCCGGGTCCGGGGAACCTCCGGGTCCACCACCGCCACCGGGTCCGGGGAGCCTGAGTGGGGAGGGGCTCGCGGTCATCGCCGCGCGCCCGTACGCTCTCCAGCATGGCGAGCGCCCGGACAAACGCCTCGGCGAAGACATTGGTTTCCGGCACCCCACTGGTGCGCAAGCTCGGGATCAAACCCGGCTGCCGCCTTGGCCTGATCGGCGCTCCGGCCGGCTTCGAGGCGACACTCGGCGAGCTGCCTGACGGGGTTGCTGTCCGCCGTCGCGCGCGCGGCCCGCTCGAGGTGATCGTCGCGTTCAGCGCTCGCGGCGCCGAGCTCGAGCGCAGGCTGCCCGCGCTCCGCCGCGCGCTTGCCCACGACGGAGGCTTATGGCTCGCCTGGCCCAAGCGCGCGTCCGGCATCGCGACTGATCTCAGCGACGGCCTTGTCCGCGAGCTCGGGCTTGCGGCCGGGCTCGTCGACAACAAGGTCTGCGCGATCGACGAGACCTGGTCTGGGCTGCGGTTCGTCTACCGGCTCCGCGACCGCCCGTCGTAGCGCTCAGCCCGCTGTCACGGTCGCTGCGCGCGCGCTGGCCGGCGCGAGGTACGAATTCCCCCCGAAGCGGACCTGCACCCGCAGGCTGACCTGGCGACCCTTGGGGCCGTGGCCAAGGCGTTTCTTGAAGGTCGTCCTGACCGAGTAGCTGCAGTCCGGCTGCAGAGTTACGGCCTTCGAGGAGGCCGCCCGCTTGCCGAGCAGGAACTCGACGCGGACATTGCCCTTGCAGTCAAGCGCGGCGGGGATGAACGACGGTCCGCGGACCTTGCCGGAGGTGGTGAACGCGAACGGAGCCGAGCCGTCGTGGTGTGGCGTCGTCTTGGCGCTGATGTCGGGGGCCGGGCGCGGCTTCGGGAGCGTGATGAAGCTCGCATCGGCTCCAGCCTGGGTGACCGAGCCGTTGTGCAGCGCCACGATCCGGTAGTGGAACACCGCACCGGGGGCCAAGCCCGGGAGCGGTTGCGAGACCGCCACCGGCGTATTGCCGGCCGGGATCGTCCTCGGGAACGTCTGCACTCCATAGGCGGTCGTGAGGCCGTACTGGACCGCCCAGATCGTCGCCTCGCCGTGCGGGTTGACCACGCCAGTCACCGTCGCCGAGGTCGTCCCGATCCCCGTGGCCGGCCCCGTGGCCGCGCTCGGGGGCGGATTGCCGCCGGTTCGGAACGTGTGGTCGATGCCGACCGTGACGCCCGACTTGTTCAGGGCGACGAGGCGGAAGTGGTAGACGGTGCCCGGTAGCAGTCCGGCCGTGGTCGTCTGGACCGAGGCGGTCTTGTTCGAGCCGGCGAGCGTCTTGGTCGTGCTCGCCTCTCCGTACTGGGTCGTCAGCCCCCACTCGAACTGGTAGGTGGTTTTGGCACCCTCGGGATTGACCTTCCCGTGCAACACGGCCGATGAGGTCGTGATCGAGCTCGCCAACACGCCCGACACCGACGGCGATGACGCCGCCAGCGCGGCCGCGCTCAGCGCCACGCCCGACAGCAGTACCCCAAGCACCAGCTTCACGATGCGATGCATCCCGCCTCCTCGGACGAACTTGTGACGGTCTTATACCCGGTGGGGAGGCGGAAAGCGCGGTTGGTGGGCTGGGGGTGTTTGGGGGATAGGGGTGAGGGGTGGAGGGCTGCTGCGGTTCGTGGGGTCGCGCGGCTGAACTCTTGCCTTATCGAACCTTCCTGCTGCCACCGCAGAAAGACGTTGGGTACGGCCGGTGCGTGGAGCTGCTGTAGATCTCCCAATGCTGCCCGGGCAGCGGCTGGATCCCGTCCTCAGCGAAGCTATAGCCCTTGCCGGAGGGACTGACTGCTGTTTCTACGCGCACAGTCGACGGGCCGGTGCCCTTGAGATAGCGGCTCACTCGGATCTGCGCGGGAGAGCTCAGCTGTGTGTCATCGGCGACACCGACGAGCCGACCCGGCAGCATCACGCCAACCAACACGATGCGCACCTCCTTGAACTACTGCGCGTGCGATGAGCCGGCACAGCTGGCGGCAGTGCCGGAAGTGAGGCTTACCGGCGCAGCCGTCCCGCCGCACGCCGCCACCGTAATCGCCGCGGCGCCCAATACGACCAGTCCAATCATTCGACGTGCAATCTTCAAGGCTGGCCTCGTCGGAGACTACGTCGGCTCCGAGCCTTCGTCACACGCTCGTTTCCGTCGCCGTTCAGCCTCAGCCGTTCGCGGCGCCCCGGCGCTCGAGATTCATCACCCAGTTGAACTTCCAGGAGCCGCCATCGTCTAGGGAGAACGATTGTTGCCAGACCGGGGCTTCCGTGTGCGCGAACCACTCGAAGCGGACCTTGACGGCCCGTCCCGCCAGCACGTTATCGGCGTCAAAGACCCCATGATCACCATCGAAATGGCCTACAACCGGGGGATCAAGGCGCCCAGGGGCGCGCGTCGAGCTCCACCAGATGCTCCACGTTTCCGCAATCGGGTCGAATAGCCGGAGCGTGAATCCTTCAAACGGAGGACCGTCGGGGGGGTGCGGCACATACATGCGGTCGATATGCCCGATGCCATCCAGGATCGGGAATGCCTCGCTCGTGGCTTCAAACTCGACCCAGTCCCGGCAGGCCGGGTCGGTGACGTCACGCAGCTTGCGGTTGTGCACGCGCCAATGGCCGTAGATGAAGTCGAAGGCGTTCGCGGCGGGCTTCAACTCGACAATGATCTCAGCTCGGACGACCGGTGGGCAGCGTCTGCCTCGATAATCGCGTCCGACAGCCGATGAGCGCGCTCCTGAGCCACCTCCACTCCCAGCCGCTGCCGGGACGTTGCGCGCTGGTGGGAATGATCGTGGCCGGTGTCCCGGGAGCGATCGCTGGGCTAGTGGTTGGCCTCAACGTCAACCCACGGACCGCCTGGGCAGCGATGTTCGAGCTCGGCATTCCAGCCACGATCGCCGGCGGCCTGGTCGGCTTGCTCGTCGGTGGCGTCGTGACGCTCGTGAACGTCTTCAGGCACCACGGAGCAGCATAAGCGCGGCGAGTCTCGTGCCGAGAAGTGTCCTCATGCGTACCCTCGGCCGCACTCCGGCTCTCTTCGAGCCTCATAGCGTTGTCAGCGCGGTGACGCCGGGTTAGGCTGGCCCGCGTGAGTTACCGATGGCGCGCGCTGTTGTTGCCGGCGATCATCCTCGTGGGGTGCGTGTCGGGCTCAGGGGCATCGCTCGGCAGGGCTGGCTCGGTCGCTGCGCCGCCGCAGCCGACGATCCAACCCGAGCGTGGAGACATCCATACGGTCTTCCGCGTCCATTTCACGTCGCGTGCACGGCTCGGCCTGCGACGCGGTGTGCTCTACGACTATCTATTGCTGATGGGCGGCCACGCCGCCGGCTCGCTCGCTTCGGGCTGTACCGGGGGAGTGCCCGGCGAAGTTGACCATGCCGGCGAGAATGGGAAGGCCTAACGCAACGGCCCACAAGTGTCGTCTCGATGTCACGGCCAATCTGCTGCCCATACACCCGTAGGCGGCGCTGGATACAGCCGCCTTGGCGTGCATCTACGCTCGACCGTCGGGCGTCACGGCTCCCGCTTGTCACGGATGCCGCGCCCAGATCATGTTCATGTCGACCGTGAGTTCCTGCCCATTGCGTGAGCCGCCGTTGATGATCTTGCGGGCTCGACAGCGGCCGTGTTGAGCGTGCTTTGGGATCTGGACGAACCGGTCGCGCTGCTTTGGCGTGGTCTACTGAACTGCGCCCGTTACTAGCTCGCAGGGCGTCCTACCGCTATGACCACGCCGGGATGAAAATGCCCGTCGGGAAATTCTTGAAATTCGGCATACGAGAAGCCACGGTCGTCGCAGGTGTCGCGAAGCGCGTGCGTGACCTGGGCATCATCGGTAATCACGAGCCCCGCAGGACTCAGATGGTCAATGACCAGATCGAGGTCATGCCGCTCATCCTCGTAAGCGTGCCAGCCGTCATAGACGAAGTAGTCGAGCGTTCCCACATCTTGCAGGACCCTTGGCAGCCCGTCATGTGAGGACTCGATTCGCAGCTCCCACAGCGGATGAGCGGAAACGAGCCACCCAGCGGTTGGGTTGACATCGAAGGACACCAGTCGTCCATGCCGGCCCTCTTCCTGGTTTCGCTCCAGCGCGCGGAGTAGCAGCAGCGATCCGAGGCCATCATGAACGCCCACCTCGACAGCCAGCGAGGGTGCAAACGCACGGGCCAAGGCATACCAGCCCAGCCGACGACCGAAAGGGGGCAAGCGCTTTGTCCATAGCCATCGCCCCGACGTCGCAGCGCGCAGTCGGCTCAAGAGAACAGCATCGGCCGCAGGTTCGGTCAACCACCGCTCGGCCACGATCTCACCACAGCCAGAGACTGATGCGACCCACCGGATTAGATCGGGCTCATTCGCGATCGGGTACGTGAAATTGTCCGGTTCCGGGTCGAGCAGCACGAACCGCAAATTCGACCCGATGATCGCGCCGCTGCCCCGAACAGCGTGTGCCTTGTGAATCCAACGTAAACGCCTCACATGCCGCGTGTCGACGCCCAGCCGTCCGGCCGCAGCGCGTGCGCGCGCTTGCCACGGAACGCCTGGCCTGCGACGTCGTACCGCCCCGCTGCCCAAGTAGTTGATGCTGTCCGGCGAGCTTTTCGAGCCCATTGACGATGTCAATGATCTCCTCCTCTCCGTCCTCTGCGCCGAAGTGGCGGACGACTTCCAGACGCGTCTTGGCGCCGTTGTAAGTATCGGCCAAGGCCCGAATCGCAGACTTGAACGGGCCCCAAGCGCTCAATCAGCAGCGTGATCGGATCGTCCACCGTCAGCCCTGGTGCGTCAGACCGAAGCTTCCAAATGTTCGTCACCGGATGGGGTGGACCTTTGGTTGGCGATGCCCGTAGCGCCACGCCGTCGGCGGCCAAGCCAACCCGACGGGAGATCTCATCTGGCTCAAGCGAGTCGCTGTAGATCACAAACAACGGACACCGCTTGATCTTCACAGCCCCAATCTTCCCCAACTCGGGTGACTTCTGCCTGCGCTAGAGCGAGCGCTGTCGCGATTCCCGATCGTTGCGACACTCTTGTCTCGCGGTCGGCCGCTTCTGCTTTAGCGGCGAAGCGGGTGCGGCCGCGGATCCAGAAGGCTTTCTTCCCCAGTTCACTTTCGCTGGCGCGCGCGTTCCGGCCCCGCTAGCGGCGGAGCTCGGCTCTGAGCCGGACAGCGAGCCGCACGGAAGCCTCGATCTCGACTCTGCGTATCGAGACGCTCTCGACGTTCAGTCCGAAGGGAACGCCGACGCGCCGGCAGAAGGCGATCAGCTCGATCGCCGTCGCGACCGCTTGATCGTAGGATGCGTCGAGAGTGTCGTCGGCATGGCGCAGATCGTTCGCGATCCAGCGCGGCACGTCGACACCAAGCCACTGGAGGAACTGCAATGTCTTCAATGAGCCGCAGACTGAGAATGTGAAGACGATCGGCACCGGCTCCAGGTTCTGGGCGGCGCACTCGTAGCGATAGTCGGAGACCAAGTCCTTCGCAGCATTGACGTCGTAGACGACCTGGGTGACGAAGAAGGAGCACCCTGCAGCCTGTTTTGCGATGAGCCGGAGGTGCTCAGTGCCCCCGCGCGCGTGACGCTCGGGGATCGCGACTCCGCCTAGCGGCAGGTCCGGCCGGACTTCGGTCCGGAGCTCGTATGCCCGCGAGAGCGAGGTTGCAACTGCCTTCTCGCGGGATGAGGCCCCGACGAAGACCGACAGCGCTCGGGCCGGATCCTGGTCGTCGAGCCATAAACGGAGGCCGTCCTCGGCGTGCTTGCTGACGGCCCGGTAAACGATGGCAGGCAGGTCCAAGCCGACGAGATCACGAGCGAGGTACTCGGCCGGGTCCATCGTAGGCAGGAACGGGAACGGACGTTCGTTGGGATTACGGTCGCTCTCGTCATCGATGTCGTAAAGAACGAGGCCATCTATCCCCACCGGCCGGAGTCGCGCGAGCGTGACCTCGGCGATCTGCCTGGCCTGCTCCGGTCCGGTCGCCAGCCTCGGTGGCGTCACCGCGAAAATCAAGAACTCACCCACCCGGTCGGCGATGCGCTGCTGCAGCTGCACGCGCGCAACCGTAGCCAACCGTCTACGCCTGGGACCAGCCCGACGCCGCCTGTGCGCACGTCCAGTTGCCCCACTGCCAAATTAACGCCGACAAGCTGACGGCCGACCCAGCGCCGAAATGGCATGACCGGCTTGGTGTCCTGAAGCCCTGGCCGGGATGCGCAAGCGCCAATCGTGCCGCATTGAAGAGCCAGAGGCAGCATCCGCTCAGCCTCGTAGGCGTCGCTGGTTTGCCGCTAGAGGAGACGTCTCGCGGGGCTTCTAGCCGACGAATGGATCGGGCTAATAGCAGCAACCAAGTCGGCTGACCGCGGGACATTTCTGAACGCTGGCTAACCCGAGACTGCCCCTCCTCGAGCCAAGCGGCAGCGCTTGCGCGAGCCGGACTGCTGGGCGAGGCTCCTCGGCCTTCGTGGGAGCGGAGGAGTGAAGGAGTATCCTGACGCGGCTAGGAGCGGGCGTGCCCGAGCCGTGCCTCACCGAGTCTTGGGTTCGGGGCCGAGCAGTCGACGGGCGGGGTCAGGGATCGGTTCGATCGTGATCGCGTTCGGGGCGAGGTCGCGGGCGGCGATTGTGATTGTGAGGTCCTCGTGGCGGCGGACGGCGACCCATCGTCCGCTGGCGGTGCTGAGAGTCAGGAACGCCTTGGCGGCGCCGTCGATGGTGATCTGGGCTTCGGAGCGAGTGGCAGCCAGCGCGGCGCCATGCCGGCGGCGATCGACGGCATGGAACCACAGGGTGAGCGCAGCATCAGACAGGTCGAGTGACCGGGGGTGGTGGTCGATCTCGTCGTTCACCCACTGCTCGAGCTTGCGGCGAGCGACAGTGAGCTCGTCGTGATGCGGCTCGCCGGTTGAGGTCGTGATCTCGAGCCACGGCCGTTCGTCGAATAGGTCGGCGTCGGCGCTTCTGGTGTGAGCGATTGTCAGCTCGGTCAGCTCGTCACCGCGCGAGCCGCTGCCGCAGATCTGCGCTGGCCACCCTTCGGCGGCGTAGACGGGGAACGTGACCGCCCTCAGCGTGAGCGTGTTCGCATACCACCGGTGAACTCGCTGCTCGGCCCGCGCGCGGGCGATCCGCTCAGCCCGCGCCGTCTCGTCCCCATCGTCGTCTAGGGGGGCATACCGCATGATCGCGCCCCCGAACTCCTCGTGGCCACACACGCGGCAGACGACAATCGGCCCGGGGACGATCGCGCCATCCGGACCCCCCTGACCGCCGCGCCAACTCTCGGTCGGCAAGCACTCCCCGTAGGAGATGGCGTCACAAGCCGGACAGGGTTCTTCGGCGTCCTCGACCGGCGCGCATGGGTAGTCGGCCGGGAGCGGACGGCGGACCGGCGCGCCAGCAGCGTCGCGACAACAGACCACCGGCTCGTAGCCATCGTTGGGTTGCTCGAGAATCGCGACATATGCACCGCCGCCGATCTCGGCCGCCACCCGCGCGCCCCGATCATCGACAACCTCGGCGCTCAGTGCCCCGGGCGGCAATAGGCCCCCCACAAGCGAACGGCCACCGTCAAGCCACAGTTTGACCGGACGGTGGAGATCGTCGTCGCGCAGCGGATGGCCTCCCTTGCCGCTGACGTCCCGGCTGACCACGACTACCCCATCGTCGCGCCGGACAACGCCCTCACCATCAGACAACTCAACCAACACGACGGGCATCAATCCATTCTGAACGACCGACCTCACGAAGATGCGGAGACTGGCCGCATCACCGCCCGACCCGAGGACCCGGCTGCCAGTGCTCCTTCGGCAAGATCAAGCGCTGTCGCTCGGCGATCACGGCGGCACCATCGGTTTCCGCGTTCCGCGCGTTGCAGGGAGGGTTGGCGGAGGAGCAAGATGCTCGTGCCGTAAGCAGAGCAGGGCCGCGCGTCGGTGGCGCCCTGCCTGCTCGATCGACGAAACGCTGCCGGGTCACGCCCGCAGCGGCAGTGCTGGTGCCGCACTCACGCTGCGCGATCTCTGCGCGGCCGGGCTCAGCCAACCCCGGGCACCGGCCTGCAGCGCTGCCGCTCGACCCGCCGGCCCACTGTCAGGCGGTGGACCGGCGACTCTTGCTCGCGCCTCTGCCCGCTCACCTGCGGGCTGTGGTCCAGCGCGAGCTCACAGACATGCGCTACCACGACGAACCGGCGTGAAAGTCATGGGAGCTGCTGGTCGCCGTGGACGATCGCAGTGGTCACGATCGCGTCCCAGCTCCAGAGCCGTCCATTCGCCTGCGTGTAACGATCGCTGAGCAGGGCGCCGGTGCGGGAGTTGAAGATCATCTCCCAGTACCCCCCAACGCGGCCGCCGAGGAACCTGACGGCAAGCCCGGGTCGCCCGAGCGGGTCGTGGGTCCGACCGACGAGTTGCATCGCGGGCAGGCTCGCGATTGCCCGATAGAACGCCGCGGTGAGCGCCGGTGGCAGCGGAGCGCCTTGCTGGAGCAGGGCGCCGGCATAGAGCGCCGCTCTGTTTTCGGGCGAGCCGCTGCCGATCGCGTTGCGCTCGATCCAGCGCCGGAGCGCCGCTGGCTTCGCCGGCAGGCGGATGAGCTGCGCGTAGTCGCGATCGACGAAGCGGTACGGCTGTGAGTACGCCAGAACCTGAAGGTGGGCGCCCTGCTTCTGAAGTTGGTGCTCGGCCGCGATGCGTCGCGGGCTCGCATGGAACAGCAGCACCTCGTCGCCGCGCTGTACGACGCGACCGAAGCCGCCGGCCCCAATCCATGTATCGGACACGTGGAGCTGCCGGGCGCTCTTCGTGCTGGCGGGAGTGGGACCGTTCTCGTACGGCGTGCGGCCCTCGGTGCGGACGTAGTAGTACTCGCCGGGCCGCAGCGGGTGCCACGGCTGGCGCTCGATCTGGGCTGCGGCCCGGAGCAGGAGCACCTTCGCTGACGCGGGCGCGGGGCCGAGGGTGCCGAAGTCGTTGTGGGTGCGGCCGGGAAGCAGCGCGATCAGCGCGACGGCGATCGCCGCCGAGAGTCCCCCGGCAACGGCAAGCTGCAGCCAGCGACGGAGCAGCAGCGGTCGAGGTGCCACGGGTCCCCGCGTCCGCGCCTCGGCGGCGATGGCCGCACGCAGTGTTTGGCGGGCATGATCGAGCGTCTCGCGCTCGACAGCATCGCCGCTGGGGACCGCGCGATCGCGCTCCCGGAGAAGCTCTTCGAGTCCAGTCATCGTGTTTCCTCTGCGTGGTAGGCGTGTTCGAGGTACTCAGCCGCCTTCGTACGCGCTCGGTGCAGGCGTTTACGCACCGTCGCGCCGGACACGGAGAGCGCCTGCGCAATCTCGGCCGGCGACAGTCCGGCCCAGGCGTTCAGCAACAGAACCTCACGCTCATCATGCGTCAGGTCGGCGAGGGCGGCGGCGAGCGCCGGTCCGAGCGCCCTCGCGTCGAGCCGCTGGTTGACCTCGTTCGTCGTGGCCGGTTGGGTCGCCCGGGGATCGAAGCGTCCATACGCCCTCCGGCGCCGTTCGTCGGAGCGCAGCTGCATCTTGATCAGGTTTGCCGCGATGCCGAACAGCCACGGGAGCGCGGACGTCTGCGTCGTGTCGAAGCCGTCCCTGGCTCGAAAGGCGCGCGTGAACGTCTCCGCCGTCAGCTCCTCGGCGACACTCTCACCGAGCCGCCGGCGCAGGTAGCGGTGGATGCTCGGAGCGTGACGGTCGAAGATCAGTTCAAACCGCTCGGGTTCTGTGAGCGAGCTCGTGATCACCTCGGCATCGGTGTCCGCAGCAACCATCATCACCCTGTTCTATGCCGCAGCCCGTAAGCCGTTCCAGCTGCGCGGCGCCGCGGCTGCCCGGCTGCTGCGAAGCAGGTCTGCCTACGGGGTCGCGCATATTCGGAGAGTCACTGGCGGCGCTTGATATGAAAATGCGAAGGTCGCTCGTCAGCTCGGCCTCCTGCCGGCTAATGGAAGCGCCCCACGAAGCTATCTGCGCTCGCGCAGCGCCTACAGGTTCGGGTGCGTCGGCCAACGCGGCTGAACGCCGCGCCCGTGGGCGCGGAGTACCCCCGCGATACGAATTCAGGACTGGAACGACGTGCGCAGAGCGCCGCCCTGCTCCTCGCCAGGCGAGGGTCTGGCTGGCGGGTCGGTCGTAGGCGCTGGCCGACCCGCTGGCTTGTTCGTCTACCGCCGGGTCTGCAGCCCGGCGGTGGCCGAGATCATCGGTGATGGTCGTCCGTGGACGGTGCTGATGATCTCGCTGCTGTCGATGCCCTGCGGGTAGACGCTGGTGATGCCAAGGTTCACGTGGCCAAGTTGTCGCTGGATCACGACGAGTGGAACACCTTCATGCGCCATCTCGACCGCGTGCGCGTGCCGCAGCTGGTGCGGCGCGAACCGACACCTGACACCCGCGGCGGCGTGGTGGAGCTGCTTGCGTGCCGCGGAGGCCTCCCAGCGCCGCCCCGCGGTCGGTCCGTGGATGACACACAGGAGCGCGCCGACCGGAAGCTCGCTTCGGATCTCGAGCCATGGGTGGACTTGCTCCCAGGCCCACCGGTCCATCCCGACTTCGCGTCGCTTGCCGCCCCTCCTGCGGCGGATGAGCACAGCGCCACGTCCGCGGTCAATCTCCTGGAGAGCGAGCGCTTCGCTGATGCGCAGTCCGGCGCGCCACAGCAGCACGAGCAGCGCGCAAAGCCGAAGACTCGTCGGCGCGGTCCCCAATCGCGCGCATCACAGTCATGATCTCCTCGACAGTCGGTGGATCGGCTGGATACTGCTCTCCCTTGTTGCGCGGCGGCCGGCCGCGGTGATAGCCGGGCATGGTCGCGGGTGAGCGGCGATGGCCTGCAGCGTCCAGCACCACAGATTCCATGGATCCTCCTTGGTGGAGCGGTTGACGATGTGCCGCTATTCGAACCGACCCACCGCTGCACCGGGAGTCCGGTCGGCCTTCGTCAGAGGTGGGAGGCCGATGATCCACATCGGCCCGCGTACGCAATAAGGTACACTTACGACGTGGCGAAAATCGTTCCGGCTCGGGAGTTCAGAACCAAGCTCAGCGAGCTGCTGAGTGACGTGGCCGACCGACGGGATCACGTCCTCGTCACACGCAACGGCAAGCCCGCCGCCGCGCTCGTCCCGATCGACGAGTATGAAGCGCTCGAAGAGACCGCAGAAATCCTCTCGGACTCGGACACGCTGGCGGCCATCGAAGCAGGCCTCGGCGAGCTCGCACGAGGCGAGGCCGTCACGCTCGACGATCTTCGCCAGGACCTCGCTCAGCGTCGCGCCACCCGCTGAAGCGTGGCCAAAGTCGTTCTCGCGCGACGCGCCCGACAACAACTGCTCGATCTCGACTGGCCCCGCATCGACGCCGTCGAGGACGCGCTTGGACTCCTCGAGCGCGACCCCCACCGCGGACACGCCCTACGCGGCCGACTGAGTGGCCTCCGCTCCCTCCGCGTCGGCGCATATCGCATCATCTACCAACTGGCAGAGAACGAGCAGACCGTCCGAGTCGCCGCGATCCGCCACCGCTCGATCGCCTACCGCACCGACCCCCGCTGAGGTCGGCGTGGCTGGAGCACCCCGGCGCTCTGTTCCCCGCTGGCCGCGCTCAGCAGGACTCGAGATGCGGGCGACGAGATACGCGTTCGAACACGAAGGCGGGTGTGGGGCTGGTCGTAATGTGCCGAGCCGAGCGTGGCTGCTTCACGCCTGAAGCAGCCACGCCAGCGCCGTGGCCGCGTCGCACCGATTGCGGCAACGTCGTCGCGTTCGCGGGCGTGGTCGTCTTCGGCGGCAGGCGGGCGCCTCGAAGGTTCGGAGCCTGATCGCCTGGCGCACTGCGTTTAGGTACAGCAGTCCTTGTCGCAGGAAGCGCTTCGCTTGCCAGGGATCGGCGACGTGGCGCAGCAGCCTCCGCTTCGCCAGGTTTCGCGGCCTTCTCTGACGGCGAGGCTGGCGATGCCGAGCGCGACGGCGGGGTCGGCCCACCACACGCCGAGGGTGGCGTTGAGCGCGAGGCTTGCGAGCACGCCGGCGGCGAGGTAGGCGCAGAGCAGGTTTTGGGTGCCTTCGCCGATGGTGGCACCGGAGCCGAGGCGATCGCCAAGGCGGTGCTTGGCGTTGCCGAGGAGGGGCATGACGATGATGCTGGAGATCGAGAGGCCGATTCCGAGCCAACTGGTGTGCGGGCGCTCGCCGGCGATCAGGGCGCGGATCGCGTCCTGGGCGATGTACGGGGCGAGTAGGAAGAAGCTAATCGCGACGAGACGTTGGGCGCGTCGTTCGGCGTCTGGCGAGAGTCGGCGCGACCCGGTGAAGCGCCAGATGACGATCACCGATGCGAGCGCTTCGATCGCGGAGTCCAGGCCGAAGCCCAGCAGCGCGACCGAGCCGGCGAGGATCGCCGCGGTGATTGCGATCGCGCCCTCGGCGGTCATGTAGGCCAGCGATAGCCAGGACAGCGCCTTGGCGCGGCGGATCAGCCGGTCGCGCTCGGCGAGCTCCGGCTGACCTACCGAGGTGCTGCGGGCGGTCGGGAGCTCGATCCGGGTGGTGCTCATCGCCCGGCCGCGGTCGGGGTGAGGTGCGCGTCGAGCAGACGCGTGCCGAGTTCGGTCAGCGCGTAGAAGACGATCTTGTGCTCGCGCCGCGAGGTCGCGAGGCCGTTTGCACGTAGCGTGCGCAGGTGGTGAGAGACGAGGTTCTCCGCCCGGCCGGTGATCCACGCCAGGTCACAGACGCACAGCTCTCCGCCTTCGCGCAACGCCACGCCGATCGTCAGTCGCGTCGGGTCACCAAGCGCCTTGGCGCGCGTGGCCGCGTCGGCGATCGCCGCCCCGTTGAGGTGCTGGCGGATGTCCTCTGCGCGTGGGAGGTCGAGGCACAGCAGCTCGCAGCGGTCATCGGACACGCGCTCATCCTAACGCACGTTGCGCTGAGAGGTGTGCCTGTCGCGCGGGCTAGCTGAGGCGGCGGACGAGACCTAGGGTGGGTCAAAGGAGCGCTAGTTTTGCCGCATGGACAACATTCATTAGGCATGCCATAATCTTGGGTGGTGATAACCCAACAATTACTTTCGGCGTCAGTGCAGGACTATGCAAAGGCGGTGTATGAGCTCGAGACTCGTCGCGGTTCGGCGGTGTCGACGAACGATCTCGCGGCGCGGCTTGGGGTGACGCCCGCGTCGGTGTCGGGGATGGTGCGCAAGCTGACCGAGGTCGGGATCGTCGAGCACGAGCCCTATCACGGCGTGCGGCTGACCAACCACGGCCGGCGTGTTGCGCTGGAGGTACTGCGCCACCACCGCCTGCTCGAGTTATTTCTCGCGCGGGAGTTGGGGATGCCCTGGGACCGCGTGCACGCGGAGGCCGAGGTGCTCGAGCACGTGCTCTCCGAGGAGCTCGAGGAGTTGATTGCCGCACGCCTTGGTGACCCGGCGGTCGATCCGCACGGCGATCCCATCCCCACGTCCCGGTTCGAGATCGACGAGCGCCCAACACGCAGCCTGGACGAGCTGCCGGTCGGTGCCACGGGCCGGTTCGTTCGCGTGTCTGACTCCAATCCGGAGATGCTGCGCTACCTCGCCGATCACGGCATCAAGCTCGATGATCGACTCGAGGTGGTAGATCGCCAGCCGTTCGGCGGGCCGGTGTTCGTGCGCTTCGGCGAGCGCGAGCAACCGATCGGCGGTGAGCTGGCACGCGCGATGCGGATCGAGACCGGCGGAGACGAGCGGTGACCCCGCCGCCGGGCCCGCCAGTTCCGGCGCTCGAGGGCGCCGCCCCCCAAACACTGCCGGTATCCGAGGTACTCGAGGAAAGCGCGCTCGAGCGTCTACTAGCGCGCGGGCGAATACGCGCGACCCTGATGATGCTCGGTCCCGCGTTCGTCGCCTCGATCGCGTACGTCGACCCGGGGAACTTCGCGACCAACATCCAGGGCGGCGCGCAGTTCGGCTACCTGCTGCTATGGGTCGTGCTGCTCGCGAACCTGATGGCGATGCTGATCCAGTACCTCTCAGCCAAGGTCGGGATCATCACCGACCACAACTATCCCGAGCTCGTGCGCGAACGTTTCCCGCGCGCGTTCACCTGGGGCATGTGGATCCAGGCCGAGATCATGGCGATGTCGACCGACATCGCCGAGTTCCTCGGCGCCGCGATCGGGCTGAACCTCCTATTCGGCGTGCCGCTACTCCCCGCCGGCCTGATCACCGGCGTGATCGCGTTCGGGATCCTCGAACTACAGACTCACGGCTTCCGCCGCTTCGAACTCGCGATCAGCGCGCTCCTCGGGATCATCTTCGCCGGCTTCCTCTACGAGACGCTGCGGATCGGGCCCTCCGTCCACGGGTCGATGCGCGGACTGCTGCCCGACCTGCGTGGCTCTGGTTCTCTGTATCTCGCTGTCGGGATCATCGGCGCGACCGTGATGCCACACGTGATCTACCTGCACTCGGCGCTGACCAACGGGCGGATGCAGGTTCGAAACGACCGCGAGCGCAGTCGCGTGCTGCGCTTCGAACGACTCGACGTGATCATCGCCCTCGGCCTCGCCGGCCTCGTCAACATGGCAATGCTCGCCGTCGCCGCAAAACTCTTCCACACACCCGCGCTCTCGGGCCTAAGCACAATCCCGCAGGCACACGCCGAGTTCGGTCACCTCGTCGGCGGGGGGGCAGCGATCGCGTTCGCCGTCGCGCTGCTCGCCTCCGGCGCCTCCTCCTCGAGCGTCGGCACCTACGCCGGACAGGTCGTGATGGCCGGCTTCATCAACATCCGCATCCCCCTCCTACTACGCCGCGCGATAACCATGACCCCCGCGATCGCGATCCTCGCCGCCGGCATGAGCCCCACCAACGTACTCGTCCTTAGTCAAGTTGTGCTCTCCTTCGGCATCCCGTTCGCGCTCATACCACTCGTCATGCTCACCAGCCGCCGCGACGTCATGGGCACCCACGTCAACCAACGCGCCACCACGATCATCGCCTGGACGGTCGTGATCATCATCAGCGCCCTCAACGTCTTCCTGCTCTACCAACAATTCTTCGCGAGCTAGGAACCACTCCACGGGCCGGACGGGACGACGCGGCTGCAATTGGTGCGAAGCACCCACGACCTCGGGCGCCGACGGCTCGCAACGGCTGCCGCTCCCGGACAGAGGGAGTCACGGCAACGGCGCTGGCTCCGCATACACGCGCCGACACGAACGCATGTCTTGCCACCGTAGACGACGTCCGTCTCGCATCTCGCCAGCCGGGGGTGCGGCGGTCGGGCCGGCCGGCAGGTGCGGGTCGACCCGGCCGCGTTGCAGTCATCGCGTCAGGCGAAGCCCAGCGGTGGCGGAGATCGTCGGCGATGGCCGTCCGTGGACGGTGCTGATGATCTCGCTGCTGTCGATGCCCTGTAGGTAGATGCTGGTGATGCCGAGGTTGGCGTGCCCGAGCTGGCGCTGGATCACCACGAGCGGGACGCCTTCGTGCGCCATCTCGACCGTGTGTGCGTGGCGCAGTTGGTGTGGCGCGAAGCGGCGCCGGACGCCCGCCGCGGCGGCTGCATGATGCAGCTGCTTGCGTGCGGCCGATGCTTCCCAGCGTCGGCCGGCGGTCGGGCCGTGGATCACGCACAGGAGCGCTCCGAGCGGGAGCTCGCGGCGGATCTCGAGCCACGGGTCGAGCTGTTGCCAGGCCCAGCGGTCCATCCCGACCTCGCGGCGCTTGCCGCCCTTCCCGCGCCACACGAGCACGGCGCCGCGGCCACTGTCCAGGTCGGTCTCTGGAGGGCAAGCGCTTCACTGATCCGCAGCCCGGCGCGCCACAGCAGGACGATCAGCGCGCGGAGCCGGTGAGCGTCGGAACGGTCACCAACTGCGCGCATGACGGCAACGATCTCCTCGACGGTGGGCGGATCGGCCGGGTACTCGTCGCCCTTGTTGCGCGGCGGGCGACCTCGGTGATAGCCGGGCATCGTCGCCGGTGAGCGGCGATGCCCTGCGGCGTCCAGCAGAACGGGTTCCATGAATCCTCCCTTGGTTGGAGTGATGGTGGCTGCTATTCGAACCGACCGACCCGGGGACGGGAAGAGCTGGCTGCTACGCGCGCTTGAAACAAGGCGGCACCGTGTGCCGACCTGAGACCACTGTTGAGCCCGGCAGCGTCACGGCGAGACGAACGGAGTAGACGTCCTCGGCGCGGTCCCTGTTCAGACGGCCGTCCCCGAGCTTGGACCTGCCGGTAGCCTGTGGGCATGGAACCTGCACAAGAGGTCGAGTTCGTCTTCGAGCCCCAGCAGGAGGGTGGCTACCACGTCTACGCGCCGGAGCTGCCCGGGCTCCACACCCAAGGTGACACGCTTGAGGAAGCGACCGAGAGCGCCCGCGAAGCGCTGGAGCTCTATGTCGAGGGGCTGCGCGAGGACGGTCGTTCGCTCGAGATGGGGATCGTTCGGCGTACGCTGCCGCTGCCCGCGTGAGCGAGCGGCTACCGGTTCTATCCGGCCAGCAGCTGATCGACGCTCTCGAGAAGGTCGGATGGGTTGCCGTTCGCCAGCGCGGTAGCCACGTGCGTCTCAAACACGACGAGCGCGCAGTTGCGCTCGTCATCCCGCTTCACCGCGAACTCAAGCGCGGCACGCTCGCCGGGATTCTCCGCGACGCCGGGATCGACCGCGACGATCTCCGGCAGCTTCTCTGAAAGGCACGAGGCCGAGCTCCTGGTCAGCTCCGTCTGCGCTTAGACATCCCTTCCGCGGTGGCCGTCGCATAAAGGGTTCCGTCCGGGCGGCCCGGTGGGATTCGGGTATGCCTCAGAACTTCATCGATTGTGATCGTGAGCAGGCGTTTCTGATGCCGCCGTCGTTGCGGGACTGGCTGGCGGAGGATCATTTGGCGTGGTTCGTGATCGACGCGGTCCGCCGACTCGATCTGCAGCCGTTCTACTCGGCGTACCGCGCGGACGGGCACGGCCGCGCCGCGTACGAGCCGTCAATGATGGTGAGCCTCGTCTTGTTCGCGTATTCGACGGATGAGCGGTCCTCCCGCGGGATCGAGCGACGCTGCCGTCAGGACATCGCGTACCGGCTGATCACTGGTAACCAAGTGCCTGATCACGCGACGATCGCGCGGTTCATCCTTCGTCACCAACACGCGCTCAACGAGTTGTTCGGCGCGGTGCTTCGCCTGTGCGCCAGAGCCGGGCTGGTCAGCTCGGGAGTGGTCGCAGTCGATGGCACGAAGTTGACAGCGAACGCCAGCAGTGACTCGAACGTTGACTATGACCGGATCGCGCGGGAGATCATCGCCGAGGCAATCGCGACCGACGAGGCCGAAGACGAGCAGCATGGCGACGCGCGCGGTGACGAGCTGCCGCCTGAGCTTCAGACCGAGGCCGGTCGGCGCGAATGGCTTGAGCGCGAGCTTGCTCGTCAGCACGCCGAGGGTGACAACGTTCCGGCGGACGAGGATGCAGCTGGGGAGTTCGATCCTGAGCGGATCGGCCGAACCGGGAGGCGCGGCTGGTTGCGGGAAGCGCACCGCCACCTCGAGGCCCGACGCTGGCAGGCCGCGCACCCGATCCCGCGTTCTCGGGCAGAGCGGTTGCGGCTCGGCGCCCGGTGCCTGGAGGACGAGCTGGACGCGGAATGCCGCGGCAACAAGGCCTATGAGGACCTTCGCGAGCATCGCCGACTGCATGACAAACGCAAGCTCGGCGGCCCGACCAAGCCCTACACGCCGCCTGAGATCCCAGCCGGCGAGGTGAACCTGACTGACCCAGACTCCAGGCGGATGAAAGGCAACCGCCGCTACATCCAGGGCTACAACGCGCAGGCGGTCGTCAACGAAGATCAGATCGTGCTCGCCGCCGAGATCACGACCAACCCGACCGACTGGTCACAGCTACGACCGATGATCGAGACCGCGATCGACGAGCTCCACCGAGTCGGTGTCACCTACAAGCCGGAGGTCGTTGTCGCCGACGCGCAGTACTGGAACGAGCAGCACATCGACCATGTCGTTGCCGAGCACGGGATCCCGGTCCTGATCCCCCCGGACGGCGGCAAGCGTCAGGGCGAACGACCCGGCTGGACCGGCGGTCGTTACTCGTTCATGCGCGCTGTGCTCCAGACCGAGCTCGGCAAGCAGCTCTACCGCAAACGGCAGAAGTCGATCGAGCCGGTGTTCGGTCACACCAAGCACAACCGCAAGATCTACAGGTTCAACTACCGCGGCAGATCGTTAGTCAGAACCGAGTGGCGGCTCGTGATGCTCACTCACAACCTCACAAAGCTCCACCGCCACCAATTAGCAACCGACCTGGGCTAACCGAAGCCCCCGGCCGCCGGCCGGGGGCTCGACCGACCGCGGCGGGCATCGGTCCCCAAACATTCGGACGCGTTCGAGCCGCTCCGGCTTTATGCGACGGCCACCGCGCGTAGCAGGACGGGATCGCGACTGTACCGAGAGATGTGTCGTGTCCGGAAAGCAGTACTGCGGCGAGCGGTCGCGATTCCGGCACCGCTGGTCGATGGCGCCGGCATGGGGTCGCCTCGAGCACCTACTGGGTCGGCGAGGGCGAGCTCCTTGCGAACCGGTCTGTGGCCCGGGCTAGGGCGGCGTCGGTGGCGCGCCCGCCGCGGTGCCCGTCATCATCGATGAGCACGAGCTCGCTCTCGGGCCAGTCGCGCGAGAGTTGCCAGAGCAGGTCGATCGGGTGGCCGAGATCAAGAGTGCCCCGGATCAGGACACCCGGGATCCCACGCAAACGGCCCGCGTTCTTCGTGAGGACTCCATCCTCCATGAAATGGCCGTGGCTCCAGTAGTGGGTGACCAGTCGCGCCGAGCACAACCTGAACTCCGGGTCCTCGTAGCGCGGGGAGGGCGGCTGGCCGGGCGCACGCATCTGTCGGTCATCCCAGTCGCACCAGTTCTGCGCCGCCGGCTCGTGAACGGCTGGGTCGGGATCGAGCAGCAGCCGGTAGTAGGCGGCGCTGAGATCGCCGTCACGCTCGGAGGGCGGGACGCCGGCCTGAAAGCGCTGCCACTCCTCGGGGTAGAACCGCCCGGCTCGGCGCGTGGCCCAATCGACCTCGCGCTGCGTGCCCTCCACGATCGAGAACAGCACCAGCTCGCTGACCGACCGCGGGTGGGCCTGGGCGTAGGCGAGCCCGAGCACCGAACCCCAAGACGCTCCCATCACCAGCCAACGGTCGATCCCGAGGTAGACCCGCAGCGACTCGATATCGGCAATCAGGTGTTGGGTGGTGTTCGCGATCAGCGCGTCCACGCTCCGTGCAGCGTTGGGCGTGCTGCGGCCGCATCCCCGCTGGTCGAACAGGACCACCCGGTACGCGGCGGGGTCAAACACATCGGTCCAGCTGGCGCTCGCGCCCGACCCCGGCCCACCGTGAAGAATGACCGCGGGCTTGCCGCTCGGGTTGCCGCGCGCTTCCCAGTAGACGCTGTGCCCGTCGCTGACATCCAGCCGCCCGCGGGCATGAGGCGAAGACAGTGGGTACGGCGCCGACACGCTCTCCGCAAGTGCCATGCGACTCAGCTTACGGCTCGTTGCCCTCAGGCGCAGGAGCCCCGTGGGCCCGGCCTGGCGCGCCACGACGACGCCGAATTCCCTGCAGTCCGCGCAACTCAGGGCCCCGCTGCCGGGAGAGAGGAGACCTGTCAGGCCGTGAAAGCGGGTCCGGACCGCACCGGGCGTCGCTGTCGGATTTAGCCCCCTGCGACACGCTTGAATTCGGCGATCAGGCTGCTTCTTGCCGGTGTGAATGCGGCAGCCAGGTCGGCCGGTGCTCCTGCTCATGCATGTCGTCCTTGTCCTCGGTGCAGAACTCTGGCGCTCAGCATGTTCGTTTCGCCACCCGATGCAGCGGTCTGTGTCTCTTCGCCGCGTCGGGTTTCTACGGATGCGGAATGATGTACGATCGGATCAGGGTTAGTCGCTAGGTCCGATCAGCGAGGGTCGGAAGGGGACTGAAGGACGGCTCACCTGCGTCGTTGGCGAAAGATGACTAATGCCGTGACGTGACGAGCTATTCGAGAACCGAGGAAGGGAAGACTGTGCCTGGCCGATCGACCAGAATTGTGCTCGCAGCCGTGGCGGCTGCGCTGCTCGCTGCGCTCACGGCGCCCACAGCGCTTGCCGGCACCGGGCCTGCGTGTTTTCAGATCGCTACTGACTCGCATGGTGTTGCGCCCGGCACGGGCGTGGATTTGGTGGACGTCAAGCCCACCACGGTGACGGTCGTCGTGAACTACATCAAGAGCTTCCCGTGTCTCGGACCGGGGCAGTTGTGGGCGGAGTTGGGCAAAGGCAAAACGGACGTCAGCTATCACGCGACCCAGCGCGTTGGTGCCGGGGACGTGAGCGACTCCTACCAGCAAAAGCGCTTCGACATGAGCGACCTAACGCCGAACACCGTCTACTCAGCGCGCGGGGGGCTGGGCTATGGGTTCCAGGACTACCGCACCGGGGCCGAACACTTTCGCACAGCTCCGGATCTCGCTCGCAACGCGGACATCGTCCAATTTGGGCACCTCGGACAGGGCGCCAAATACGCTTGGTCGTTCGGTTTCTCACCAAACTTCATGGCCTCAAGATTTGGTGAGACATTTCTCTCCATCGAGTACGGGACGACGGTCGAGCACGGGACCAGGGGTAAATTCGACCACCGCTCCCGGGAGCATCGGTGCTATCCGGTCCAGCGCTTTGACAACCGCTGTGCCAATGGTGCTTTCAACATAGATGCACCAGGGCTGCGCGATGGCGAGCCCAATCACCTCGTCACCTACGATGCCCGCCTGTTGGTCCGCAATACCGTGAGCGGCTCACAGCCAGGCCCAGCCTTCCAGTTTGCCTGCACCCCAGACGGCCATTGCCTGACGATCTCCCGTTCTCGTCGCTAGCGCTCGTCTGGTAGTGCCGGCCGAAGGCGACGCTGCCGGATCTTCGGAAAGCAGCAGCCTCGTTTGCTGGCGGGGGGAGTGTCGGTTTGATCGAGTTGCAGCAGTCTCAAGCGCGACCGTCGTGAGCACGATCACGGCCGGAGCAGTGCGCTGTTGCTTTTAGCCCCCTGTGTCAACCCTGGTTGGTGGTGGTAGCGACGATCGGTTTGCCGTCAGCGCTGCGCGCTCTGCCCTGCGGGCAGCCTGCGGTGACGGCGGCGCCGAGCCGTCGCTGGTGTGGCGGGGATGTCGGCCCCGGGAGGGGCCGACTGTTGTCAGGCGGCGGCGGTCAGCCGTTGCCGCGCGGTGTGCTGCTCGGGGTCGTAGGTGTCGTGGTCCTGCCAGAGTCGCCAGATCACTTGGCACCAGGCGCGGCCGAGGATGCGGCTGGCGTGGGCGTGGCTGGCGCCGCGCGCACGGGCCCGGTCATAGACGTCCTGGGCCCATGGGTTGTGGTGGCGGCTGGCGTCTGAGAGGACGTCGAACGCTTGGCGCAGCCGGTGATCGCATGCCCAGCGGAACTGCGCGCGTTTCGCTTTGCCGGACTCCACCGCGACGGGGCACTGTCCGCGTCGGCAGCGAGCTCGCGGTAGCTGGGGTACCGATCGCGGCAGTCACCGATCTCCGCGAGCATGCTCGCGGCGCACAGCCACGAGTCCTGGGCGATGAACAGCGAGCGGAACGTCGCACCGTCCGGGTGCGCGTCCAGGGCATGGCGGATCTGGATCGTCAGCTCACTGATCCGAGCGACAATTGGTTCCAGAGCGGAGACGAGCGCGAGCACGATCTGACGGCGGGCGGCCATCTCCAGGGGCTCGGTGCGACCCTCGGCCGCGCCGCGCAACCGCTCCAGCAGCTCGCCGGCGGGTTTGCGGCCCGGATAGCCGTGACGCTTCAGAAACGCCGCCAGGCGTTGCTCACCCAGCCCGCGCGCGTCCAGCGGAGTCGGATAGCGCTTGAGGAAAGCGAGCGCGATCTGCGCATCAACACTCCAGAACACCTTGTCGCCCCGGGCCAAAACGTCGCGAGCTGATCACGCAGCTGTTCCCAACCCCACCCGGGTGCGCACCAGACTGTCGCGCGCCCGCGTCATCGCCCGCAACGCCTTCGTCTCATCCCCATCCGGACCAGCACCCGGAAACGATGAGCGTCGGTGCGAGCGAGCTCGGCGAGCACGAAGCTGTCAAACCGATCGGACTTGCCGCCCGCGACGCTATAGCGCGGCCGACTCGCCTTCACCTGGTTGGGATGCACAGCAATCACCGCCAACCCGGCATCCAACAGCCGCTCGATCAGAAGGCCGTCCGGCCGCTCGATCCCGACCAGCTTCACATCCAACCTGACCAGCCGGCTGCACAACGCGCGGATCCCGGTCTCCGTGTGCCGATAGCGGCGACCCTCCACGATCCGGCCACGCTCGTCCACGACGCACACGGCATGTTCCTCGCTGGCCCAGTCCACACCCGCGAACCGCAGCTCACTCATCACCCTCACCATCCTTCGACCAGTGGTTGACACAGTCGGCGCGAGATACCCTGGCGGTTGCTTACTGATGGCGCTCTGGGCGCGACCTCCTGTTGCCGCTCAACGGGCACCTCGACGGAATGCCGGGAGGCGCTGGTCTAAAACGGGCCCTCTGCACGGGCAAGCCCAAAACGGGCGCTCTCCCGGCATCCACCGACCAACAAAGCTTGACCAGTAAGCCCGCAGGAGCAGTCTCGCCCCCACTGCCCGTTTGGCGACAACGTGGAAGCGTGGTTCAGGGCGAAGCCGGCGCCTCAGAACGTCGCAATCCGATTGTCCGGAGGGCTGGACTGGCACGAGCGAAGGCGATGGCCAACCTAACCATGAACAGCCGGCCCGCGCCGAGGTGCGGGCGCCGCCTCCAAGGGACTCAGGTCCAGGTCCGACGCCGCGACGTGACGAGGCCGAGATCGATCTGGCGCCTGCTGGGTGTGGCATTCCCAGCGGCCGATAAATCAGCGCGTAGGGGCCGAGAGGATGTGGTTCTCTCTCGTCGCGACTACACCGACGCGAAGAAGGCTCTGATCTCCGCGATGAGGAGGTAGGAACCTCGAGCGCGGCGAAATGACCGCCGCGCGGGAGGTCCGTCCATCGGGTGATCTGAAGCCGCTGCTCGGCGACAGCGCGCGCTTCATATTCGATGTCGCGCGGAGCGATCGCGACGCCGACCGGAACCTCACGACAGGTCGGGAGGATCCCGCGGAGCTGAGTCTCGTGATAGATGAGCGCAGCCGAGCCAGCGGTCCGGGTGAACCAGTAGGTGCTGACGTCAGCGAGTATCCGATCGACAGGCACGGGCGTAGCGGGGTCGGACCAGTCGTGAAATCGCTCGATGATCCAGGCCAACTGCCCCACCGGCGAATCCGTCAATGCGTACATCACAGACGCCGGACGCTGAGCCTGGACGATGCTGTAGGCAGAGAGCTCCTCGCGGTAGCGAACAGCCGCGGCGCGGACCCGCGCGTCCTCGGACTGACCATCCGCGGAATACAGGGTGTTGACGTGGACGCCCACGACATGCTGCGCATGCCGTCGGCCAAGCGTAAGCGCGACGTCAGATCCCCAGTCACCACCTTGCGCTCCATAATGGTCATACCCAAGCCTGGCCATGAGCTCACCGACTGCGTCGGCCATCCGCTCGATCTTCCATCCGCCCTCAAGGGTGGGCCCGGAGAATCCAAAACCGGGCAGCGAGGGAACCACCAGGTGCATCGCGTGACTGGGATCGCCGCCGTGCGAGCGCGGATCGCTGAGTGGCCGCAGGACGTCGAGAAATTCCACGACCGAGCCCGGCCAGCCATGACACAGCACGACGGGCAGAGCATGAGGCTCGGGAGACCGAACGTGCAAAGCGTGCATCTCGCTGCCGTCGACGGTGGTCACGAACTGTGGATACGCGTTGATCTCCGCCTCGAAGGCGCGCCAGTCAAACGCCGTCTGCCAGTAGGCGACAAGCGATTTCAGCTCATCCAGAGGAGCCCCGAGCGCCCACGCCTCCTCACCGGGCAGCCGCGCAGGCCACCGGGTTCGCGCCAGTCGCTCCCGAAGGTCAAGGATCTCCTCGTCCGGGACGGCAACGCGGAAGGTTCGCACGCGGATCATCATTCCAAAAACACAGCGCCCAGGAGGCTCGGCGACGGCCTCGTGTCAAGGCCGATCGAAATGTGTCCCACGTTAGCTGTAGCTTCGATCGGCCAGGACCCCAAAAATGCTCCACTGCGCCGGTCGAAAACGAGGCCGGTCGAGGGTCAAATCGGCCGGCTTTTCGCGCAGCGAGCCGTAGGCGAGCGAGTCGAGATGTCGGCGTCCGCGCCTGGCTGATGGGGGTCAGTTTTGGACCGGCGCCGACGCGCGGAATCAAGGGATCTGGAGCGCGCGGATAACGCGAAGGCCGCTGCTCCTTTCACGCAGATCCTGCATTCTCGCCCGCTGTACGTGCCGTGACAAGACTTCCCCTTTGATCGACCGATGAAAGTCAAGTCGGTCGCTATTTGCGGTGTGGGGGTTACGGGTCGTCTTGTCGGGTGGCGGGCGGGGTTCTAGGTTGTGGTTGGGCGCGAGCCGATGACGTAGCGAAGCGCAGACGTCTGGAGCTTGTGGTCTGCCGCGCTGCTTGTCCTCTTTTGAGCGACTTAATCTATGCGCGCTCCAGTGTCACGCTCGCGCCCGCTTTTCTTGCTGCGCGGCCGGCTTGCTGGTCTTGGACGAGCCGCTTGTATGACGCTTCGGCCTGTTCGGCGAGTTCGCGCTCGGCGACCCGCATGAGGTCGTTGGTCGACCAGGTCCCGGCGGCCTGGCGGGTGTTCTTCGTCGCGCCGGCGGTGAGCTCGAGGCGGCGGAGCTTCTTGCGGGTCAGCGAGGGTTGTTGGTGGGCGTAGTCCTCGCCCCGGGTGAGCATGCACCAGAACAGCACCGCGAGTTTTCGGGCGGTCGCGACGATCGCTTTGCCGTGACCCCGGCGGGCCTTGGTCCTGGCATAGAAGGCGTGCAACGGTCCGGGCTGCAGCACCGCCGTCCACGCGGCCTCGACGAGCGCCCAGCGAGCCGACGGTGATCCGCGTTTGGAGATCCGGCCTGCGTGCCGGCCCCTCGCCGGATTGTTTGACCCGCGGGTCCAGCCCGAGATACGCGACGAGCTTTCGGCTGGTCAGGAACCGGTTCGGGTTCCCGACCGCGGCGATGAACGATGCGGCGCAGATCAGGTTCACCCCCGGCACCGTCATCAGCCGGCGGATCTCCGGCCACGACAGCGCCTGCTGGGCGATCAGCTTCTCCGCCGCGGCGATCTCCGTGTCGAGGAACTCGATGTGGCGGATGCCGGCATCGACGGACTCGCGCTCCTCCAGCGGCAGCTCGAGTGCGGCGAGCCAATCGCGGCCCTTGACCCCGAACAGATCCGAGCACGGCGGCTTGGCCTGAAGCCGGCGCTGCAGGCATGCGTGGATCTCGTTCTTGGCGCGCGAGCGAGACCGCACCAGCTGCTCACGGCGCGCCAATCGCCGGCGCAGGATCCGGCAGCGCTCATCTGGCATCCACACCGCCTCAAGCTCACCCTTCCAGAGCAGACTCGCCAACGCGCGGGCGTCGAGCTTGTCCGTCTTCGCCCGCGCGCTTGAGATACCGGTGTCATCCGGACTGACCACGATCACCCGGTTGACGTGAGGCTCGAGCAGCCGCGCGACCTCCCAGCAGCTGCCCGTCACCTCAAGCGCGACCCGATCGGACACAAGCAGGCTCTCCGCCAGCATCCCGATCCCCTCAGGCGTGCTCGCCACCCGCCCCGCCGAACGAGTGACGCCGTCCTCGCAGATCGCGACCTCGCAGAACTCGCGATGCACATCCAAGCCGACCGCACGGCCGACCCATCTCGGCAAACCCACCACTCACCTCCACTCGGTTGTCGTGCGGGAGAACCAGCGGGACAACGACACAGACCGATACGAGCTCGAAGCTCAATCCAGGCAAGTCGCAGGGGCGGCCGAACGAAAAGCCCGGGCTCGAAACCCATCGATCAAATTACGGCCTACCCGTCTGCGTTCTCCCAATATGAGGCCCCTGTCCCGGATCACCCGAACCTACGTCCGGAGCCGGACAAACCTCACACCCGCAGTTTCATGCCTCGAAGAGCAGCAGTCTCGGTTGGGGGCGAAAATGGTGCTTTCGTCACGGGCCCGCGAGCCTGCCGCCCCAGCCAGGTTCGAGCGGCCCGCCCCGAAGGACCCTCGCAAGGTGTCGGCGCCGCGGAGAGGAGGCGGCGCCAGCTCGTGGCGCCGGGGCGACATAGCGCGCCGGGCAGGTCTGGGTGGGGCCGACTCGCCTCACGCTCCGAGGGTCGGTGCAGGCCGACGGGGTCGTCAGCGGGCCGATGGGGAATAACGAGGCGACAGTGTGCTGGCAATTCCAGGCTGACGGCGAGACGCCATATTTTGTGCGTCAGCATCCTTACTCAGGAGGGCAGAGACGATGCAGAGAGTGGACTGGACGGTCCTTTCGGCAGTCTGCGCGATCAGTTTGGTGGGCTGCGGCTCTTCCGGCGGGCATTCCAGCAGCGGCGGCGGTCCGACAGCGAAATTCAACGCTTGCATTGGGAGAACCGCGGCAGGGCTCTCGGCCTCCGGGCACCCGGTGGCTGACGGGGCCACGGAGCCGATCGTCGACCAGCTGCACGGCGTGGCCGGGAACGTGTGGCTCTACAAGTCCCACTCGGAGGCCGAGGCCAACGCGAAGGTCATGACCGGCTACCCGATCCGGATCGTCAGGGGCTCATATATGGTCGACGTAAATCCCGGGACTGGGTCGGATGACAAGCTGGCGATCCAGGCTTGCGCATCGGGCATCTCCCGGCGGTAACCCCCGACCACCGCTCGCTTTCGCGACGGCCCGTCAGGCCGGGTCGCAAATCAGCATTTCGGCGCCGCTCTGGCACGGACCGAGAGTGCTCCTTCTCGATCACAGGGGCGGTCTGGCAAGCGTGGTAAGAAACTGCCTCTTCTTCTGGGCACCGGCTGTCGGGTCGGCTTGCTGCGCTGGCGCCTGGGGTGGCTAATGCTTGCGCGGTGGTTTGATCGTGATCGTTTTGGTGGTCGTGATCGGGGTGCCGTGATCGTCGCGGCTGACCACGGTGATCGTGACCTTCAGGTGCCCGAGCTTGCGCAGCAGCTTCAGACCGGTGCGGTTGAGCTCGAACGTGAGTTTGGTCTTCTTGCCCGAGGGGATGGTGAAGCTGGCTTTGCCGATCACGAACTTCTTCTTGGTGGCGCTGGCGGCTGCGGCGGGTGCGAGCGTGGTCGCGCTCTCAGCCGCGGTGCATGCGTGTCCGCCGGCCGGGCAGGACACGGTCATGCCCGGGGTCACCAGCACGGTCGAGCCCTGATGCTTGTCCGACGCTCGGCCTGAGGTGCTCACCTTCGCCACGGCCAGGGTCACGACCTCCGAGGTTGTCTTGGTGGCCCTCCCGATCGAGGTGACGGTCGCGGTGAGCGTGTTCTTCCCCGCCGACAGGGGCACGTGTGCGGTCCAGCCGGCGCCGGAAACCGTCGCCGCTACCCCGTTGACGGTCACTGTGGCGATGCCGGATCCTGCGCTGGCCGTGCCCGTCACGCTGACCGGCGTCTTGACGGTGGTGCCGCCCGAGGCTGGGGTGGTGATGCTGATCGCCGGGGGCGCCATCGCGTCCTCGGCCTGGACGGCATCGCTCTGGGCCTCGGCCAGCGTCTGGCCGGTCGCGTAGCTCCAGGTGATCGTGGTTGACCCGCCGGCCGGGACGGTGCGCCGGTACTCGATCAGCGCCGAGTCTTCCGTGCCGCTGAACAGGGTGTTGTCGAAGCGGACCGAGGCATACGGGGTGCCGAACGTCATCGCCCCCACCGGATTGGTCAGGCTGGGCGGCTGGGCCGGGTTATGAGCGATGTAGATCGTCCCCGGAGCACTCGCCGGCGGCCCCGCCGTATCTCCGGTGTTGTGCGTTGTGAAAGTGCTCTGGCCGGGGAGCTTCCAGCTCGCCGGCGTGTCGATGTCAGTCTCATACAGCAGGTCCAGGCTGTGCTGCTTGCCATCGGTGCTGCGGTAGGTGTCGGTTACCGTGGCCACCCGGGCGGCCCGGGTCCACCGGGTCACCCGAGTGATCGAGACGCCGGTGGAGACAAACGCCGTGCAATCCGTCGACGTTGGGTCATACACGTCGTTGGGCGAGCAGCGCACCAGCGGCTCGGTATCGGTCACCTGCGCATCCCCCGTCGCGGCATCAAAGCCATCCAGGCTCACCACCGCCCCCGGGAACCCCGACCGCGCAGCCGACCCCGAGAACAGCTGATCCGCCGAGTAGGACCCGTACGCGTTCTGCCCATCCACCTGCAGATCCGCCCGCGTCAGGTCGGGCGGGCCCAACGGCGAGTAAAATACGCTGGAGTTATAAAAGCTGCCCCCACAGTCGAACCCCAAGCCGTCCCCAGCCGCCGCCGGCCCCACCAACTGGGTGAACGGACCGCAGAGATCGATCGACGACACGCTCGAATGGGCCGCCATGGTACTGAAATCAAGGCCGAACACCCAAATCTTTCCGGCATTTGCCCCGCTTTGGATCTTTCCGATGTGGAAGTAACCAAAGCCAACCCGCGGACCGGAGTAAGAGGCTCCCGAAAACGTCGCACTGCCGCTCGGCACCGCCACCAGCACGCAGGCACCGGCAAAACCCTCCATCGGCACGGAACCGGAGAAGCTCCCGTCCGCCCGGACGGCCAGCGTGCCAAAGAGAATATTGCCACCCTGAGTCCCAACGGGGCAGCCGATGACAACCGAATCGCCCGTGCTCCCGTCGGAAGTCCCCGACACCGTGAACGTCGGATTCGGACTGGTCACCTCGTTGTCGAGCAGCAGCGTCCCATCCGCCGGAGTCGTGATCTTCGAGGTCGTCACCGTCGCCCACGCCGACGCCGACCCACCCAACAGCACACCGCCCGCAACAAACACGACCAACAAAGCTCTACGCATACCAGACCCCGATCTGCGTCCGCACAGGGCTCCTCGCCCAGGCGACGAGCGACCATACCACGAAGCTGCCAACCCACACCAAACCCACACAAAGCCTTTCGAGCGCCCAGAACCCAACCGCACGAGCGCGAAGCTTCAGAGTTCGGAGGACGTGCCACTGTCGCAAAGGGCTCGCCCAGACAGCTCCTCCGGGCTAAATCCGACAGCGAACCGGATTACCGGGGAGACACGAAGGCAGGACCCCGCCGCTCGGCCGGTCGCGTCTTAGAACTGCTGTAAATACGCGGCGGGTGCTGTCGTAGTGACGGCGTAGGTTCCCTCATGTCCTGGCAGACGATGAAGGAGGCCTACGCCGTGAGACGCACCGTACCGCCGTCGGCGGAGATACAAGCTGAGATCGACAAGCTGCTCGGTCGCGGGATGGTCGAGGACCCGCAGAAGATGCTCGGCGAGCTCGCGAGGCTCGGCGCCCGGTTGATCATCCAGCGGGCGGTCGAGGACGAGTTCGATGAGTGGCTCGGTCGGGATCGCTACGAGCGCCGGCCCGAGCGCCAACGCGGCCTGCGCAACTACGACTCGGGACTACGGAACGGGTTCCGCCCGCGGCACGTGCAGACCGGGGAGGGTGAGCTGCGGATCGAGGATCGAGGTCCCGCAGGCCCGTGAGGCGGTGATGCCGTTTGTCTCGAAGCTGTTCCCGAAGTGGCACTGCAAACGGCTGCTGAGGACCGACCCGCTGAAGGCACTGGTGATCGGCGGGTTCGTCCGCGGGCTATCGATGCGCGATGTCGAGTCGCTGTGCGAGGAGGCGGGGCTCGGGAGGACGTCACGCTCGACGATCGCTCGGATCTGCGCGGAGCTGCACGAGCGCTTCGAGGCGTTCTGTCACCGCTCGCTCTACGAGGTCAAGCTGGTCGTGCTGTTCCTCGACGCGATCTATCTCCCGGTCCGTCCGAGCGGACCGAAGGAAGGTGTGGTCTGCGCCTGGGGAATCGACGAGGACGGTGCGAGACAGTTGGTCTCGGTGCGCCTCGGCGCCCGGGAGTCGAAGGAGGACTGGGTCGAGCTCGGCCGCGATCTGATCGCTCGCGGACTCGCCGCTCCTCGCCTGGTTGTCGCCGACGGCGCGCCCGGGCTGATCAGCGCGGTCGAGGAGCTGTGGCCACGCGCGGACCGTCAGCACTGTGCCGTTCACCGCCTCCGGAACCTGTTGGCGAAGGTGCCCAAGGAAGAGCACGACCGGATCCGGTTCAACTACTGGTCAGCACTCACCGACGCCACGAGCGTGAAGGACGGCAAGCTCCGCCTCCGAGTGCTCATCTCGGAGCTCGAGCATCGCGGCTACGAGTCCGCCGCGTGCTGCCTCGCCGATGACCTCGACGGGCTGGTCGTGCATCTGCGCTACCCGCTGCGGCACCGTGAGCGGTGGCGCAGCACAAACCTTCTCGAGCGATCGCTCGGTGAGGTCCGTCGGCGCACCAAGGTCATGGGCCGGTTCCCCGGTGAGACCAGCTGCCTGTCACTCGTCTGGGCGGTCCTCGACCTGTTCATCAGCCACGCCAGCAACGGCGCCACGTTCACCGACGTCGACCGCCAACGCCTCTACCGCATCAAGTACCAACAAGCCGACCCAGACACCCTCGACGAGGAGGTCACAGCCGCCTAGACTCAACCACGGGAACCGAAACTCGCGTCGGATTTACAGCACTCTTGAGACGCGACCCCTCGGCCGGCCTGGCCCTCCTGTTCGCCAATTGCGGGTTCCTGGCAATGGTTCGTGTGTCGCGCAGTCGGAGCAGCGCAAGGTCGCCAATCCGATCACGACGTTGTTGTAGCCGACGGACGTAAGGAATCGTCAGCGTCGGCTCGCGCACCGGCTTGGCGCAGGCCCGCTGGTAGCGTTGCGACTGATGGCGTTCCCGACTTTCAAGTATGTGTTCACACCCGAGGACGCACCAGGTCAGTCGGATTCTGTGGCGCAGCCAGCCTTGAGAGGCGACTCTGAGCTTTGGCGCTATCTCGGAGCGGTGCTCTACAGCGTTCCAATCCCACGCGATGCGTCTATCGCGCTGCAGCTCGTCAAGGATGCGATCACGAACCTCACTGGTTGGGAATGCCTGCCGGCCGTGGAGGAGTCTTTCGATGTCGGCCTATCCCGGTTCCAGAACGGAACGGGTATGTCGGCCGGGCACGCCAGCGTCCAGTGGTGGCTGGAAAACGGCTTTCCCGCAATCCGGGAGCTGATCGACCGAGAGTTGTCTGAATACGACTCTTTGCGACGCGAGAGTTGAGGTCCCATCATGTCACCAGCCCGATCAAAGGACGGTGGGAGTGACGGTGGCAAGACTATTGCGGCTGTGATCGACAGCGACGGGTGGTCAGGACCGACCGCCGCGACGCGTAGCGGTGAACTTGAACCCTTCTCGCCCAATGACCTGTCCGGTCGGAACAATGAACCGGCAGTCTTTGAGCACGCTGTCTTTGGCTACCTGTTCGATCACAAAGGGCAATTGAGCATTCGTGCCGTGCTGAGGGCGAGAGCCTTGCGGGTCGATGGTCTGGTGGAGCTTGACGACGGCAGACGGATTGCGGTCGAGGTGAAGTATCGCCTGAACTGGGCGAAAGCTACACAGGCACTGAGGCAGATCGAGTGGTTTCACGAGCATCCCGATGTCGGCTCGGTCGATGGAGGACTCGTTTTCTTCGAGGAGTTCTCCGGCGATTGGGCACGGCCTATCTCGAAGACCGCGCCAAACGGTCAAGCGGGCTGGCGACTGTTTGACGAGGAAGCTGCGCCTACCAAATCGAACCACGGTTTATCTGTCCGAGCAATAAGGCTGCGCGGAGGGGCTGACCACCTTCGGTGACGAAATGTTTCCGGCTTAGCTAGAGCGTGGTGAACGTGACGCTGATCGGCTTACTGGCCGTCTTGTTGAGGGTCGCGGTCGCGCGCAGCACGTACCGGCCTGTGGCGAGCGCGCTCCCGTGCAACCGGCCTGTGAACCTGAGGCGGTTCACGCCGCTGCGGTCTCGCCTGCTGAACGATCCGACCGTGCGCAGGCGGGTGCATCGATGGTGTCTGGCTGTGCAGCGCAGCACTCGGAAGGTTGTGGTCGCGGCGAGCGTGTCGCGGTAGCTGATTGTCGTGCCGGCGCCCTTACCGGGCGCGATCGTCGGGCCGTGGGTCGCCGGTTTGAATGTCCGAGGTCGGAGCGTAAGAGCGCTCAACCGCGGCACCGGTGGCCGCACCGTGTAGGTGATCGATGTGCTCGTGCTCTGTCCGTCGAGGCTGGTAGCGGTCACCGTGTAGGTGTGCTGCCCGAGAGAGCTGGTGGTTAGTGTCGCGGGGCTGGTCGAGCCGTTTGAGTCCTTACAGGAGCTGATACCCGGGCCATAGCTGGCCTCAGTGCAACTGAAGCTCGCCGCGACTTCCTGCCCGAGTGTGTATATGCCGCCTGAGGGTGGTGAGGCGATCCTCGTCGACGGCGCCGCCACCGACAAAACCGATACTGAGTGGTCGCCGATGTTGGCAGTTGCGAGCAGCCCGCCCGACGGGCTGAACGCCACCGAGTACGGATTGCTGCCGCTGCCGGTCGAAAACGGCGAGCCGGTCACCGGGGTCAGCGCCCCGCCAGGCCCGACCGAGAACACCAACACCGAGTTGCCGCTGAAGTTGGCGGTCGCGAGCAGCCCGCCCGACGGGCTGAACGCGACGGAGTTCGGGTTGCTGCCGCTGCCGGTCGTAAACGGCGAGCCGGTCACCGGGGTCAGTGCCCCGTCTGCTGCGACCGAGAACACCGACACCGAATTACCGCTGTAGTTCGCGGTCGCGAGCAGCCCACCGGACCCACTGAACGCCACCGAGACGGGGTACAACACGGCCCGCGAATCAACAGCATCTTCAAGACGATCGATTTGAAGCTCGGCTCCGCCCGCTGCCACGACCGCTTCGGCGACCTCGCGATGACGCGGTACGACTGATGTGGGTCTGCTCCGGAAGGTCACAGTAGTTCTCATCCGGACCGGCTACTACTTATCGCGTCGGCCCCGATCGTCCCGGTGAACCTCATCGTCAGCTGGCCCGCCGCGAGCGCCTGCGTTTTCACGACGGCATCCTGCCGTCGCAAAAACGCAGCCAGATGATCCCCGGTTCAAAACGAGGCACTGACGCAGGGAAAGACTGACCAGGAGGAAACGGCTCGCCCGGAACGCGGAGACGCTCAAGGCCGCGGATCGACCAGTCGAACTATGGAAGCCTGATGGAAGCCTCAGCTCGCTCGATTCGGTCCTCATGATCATCCAGAAGAGCCGCAATCGCCCGTAGCGCCTGCAGATCCCGACCTTCGACCCTCATCGATCAACGCCTGCACATGCCTCGTAATGAAGGGGTCCCCGGTTCGAGTCCGGGCGTCGGCGTTGTTTGTGAGGTCTTCACGTTTGCCCCTTGGTGATGTTCACGTTTGGGGCGGACGGATGGTGTTGTTGGGGTTCGGGAACGGGGCCGGCCGTGACTGGGCGCACGAGTCCGCAGCTTGGCGCGCGCCATTCTGAGCTTCGTCAGAGGCCCGGATGAACAGCCTTGTCGGGCTTTAGGCGGACAGGGTCTACTACTTGCTTTCGCCATTTCCGGATCGTATGCTCGTCTCTGAGATGGACGGTGACCTAGCTGCCGCTGGGGCCGGCCGGTTCCGGATTCAAGCGGCGAGCGGTGATTAGGCGGCTTGTGCCGTCGGTGTGTGTGCTGGGCCTGTTCTGCGGGGTCGCGAATGCCCGGGCCGCGACCCTGTACGCGTACGCGAACGGGACCGGCACCCCGGCCGGGTGCCCCACGGAAAGCACGAGCTCGAGTGGGTGCTCGCTGGCGACGGCGCTGTCGGCCGCGGCCGCCGCGGACACCGTGATGCTCGCGACCGCGGGCGCGACCGCGGGCGGCTCCAACTATGTGGGGAACTGGTCGATCGGCACGTCGGGCACCTCGTCGGGAGCGCCGGTCACGATCGACGGCAGCGACGTGGCCGACGCGACGCTGGACGGCAACAAGGGCAGCGCGACCGGGTGTACCACCACCTCGTGCGACGGCCCCGTGCTGACGGTCTCGAACGACATGTTCCTGGTGATCAAGGATCTCAAGATCCAGAACGGGTATAACAGCGCGAACAGCGTCGGGGGTGGGATCCAGAACGACAACGGCGGGACGGTCACGATCACCGGCTCGACGTTCGCCGGCAACGCCACCGGCGACGGGGGGGCGGTCGACAACGGCGACAACGGCGGGTCGGGCACGGTCACGATCACCGGCTCGACGTTCGCTGGCAACACCGCCGCGTTCGACGGGGGGGCGGTCGACAACGGCGACGAGGGGTCAGGCACGGTCACGATCACCGGCTCGACGTTCACCGGCAACACCGCCGGATATGGCGGGGCGGTCGACAACGGCGACTTCGGCGGGTCGGGCACGGCCACGATCACCGATTCGACGTTTAGCGGTGACAGCGCAAGAGATGGTGGGGGGGAGATCGATGCGAGTGACGGGACGCTGGTGCTTGCTGGATCGACGCTGGCGGCGGCGGCCGCCGGTCCGGATGTCACCGGGGGTAGCAACGGCGGTTCGGGGAGCGTGTTCGTGTCCGGGGACGTGTTCGCGTCCGGCTGCCAGCAGGACGGCGGTACCTGGACTGACGCGGGGTACAACGCTGGCGCCGGCACAAGCTGCTTCAAGAGCGGTCCGGGGGATGTGAATGCGGGGTCGGCGGCGGCGCTGAATCTTGGGTCGCTGGCTCCCGGTGGCGGGTCGACGGAGACGCTGGCGCTGGGGTCCGGGAGCAAGGCGATCGGGATCGTCCCGAGCCCGACGCAGGTCACGTTGAACTCCCAGCAAGTGGAGTTGTGCAACGGTAGCGGGAGCGATCAGCGTGGTGATCCGCGGCCGGGGACGGGGAAGGCGGCGTGTGATGCGGGCGCGTTCGAGACGCAGCTGCCGACGCTGTATGCGTATGCGTCGGGGGCGTCGACCAGCTCGGGCTGCCCGCAGACATCGACCGCGGGCGAGCAGTGCTCGCTTGGCCGCGCGCTGAGCCTGGCGGCTGCCGGTGACACGGTCGAGCTCGCGACCCCGGGCGCGACTGCGGGCGGCGCGAACTACGTGGGCAACTGGTCGATCGGCGCGATCGGGACTTCGTCGGGAGCGCCGGTGACGATCGACGGCAGCGGCGTCAGCGACGCGAGCCTGGATGGCAACGACGGCGGCGCGATGGGGTGCACCACGACCGCTTGCGATGGGCCGGTGTTGACCGTCGCCAACAGCATGTTCCTGGTGATCAAGGACGTCATGATCCAGCACGCGGACAACACCTCTAACAGCTTTGGCGGTGGGCTTCAGAACGATGCCGGCGGGACGGTCAGGGTCAGCGATTCAACATTCACGGACAACACTGCCGGGGGCGATGGTGGGGCGATTGACAACGGCGATGACAGCGGGTCGGGAACGGTCACGGTCAGCGATTCGACGTTGGCCGGCAACGCGGCCGCAGATGGCGACGGTGGCGCGATCGACGACGGCGATCACGGCGGGTCTGGCACGGTCACGATCAGCGATTCGACGTTCTCCAGCAATTTCGCTCTCCACGGGGGGCCGGATCTGACGGCGAATCGCAACGGCGGGTCCGGCCAGGTGTTCGTGGCTGGGGATGTTTTCGCGAGCGACTGTCAGCAGAGTGGCGGCACCTGGTTCGACGGGGGGTACAACGTGGGGTTTGGTATGAGCTGCTTCAACGGCGGCACCGGCGATGTGAACGCAGCTTCGCTCGGAGCGCTGGATCTCAGGTCGCTGGCCAACAACGGCGGACCGACGGAGACGATCGCGCTTGGTGGCGGCAGCCCGGCGGCCGAGATCATCCCGAACACGACCATGGTCACTCTGAACGGATCCCAGGTGGCGCTGTGCCCGGGCAGCGATCAGCGCGGCGTTCCGCGGCCCGAGGCCGGGGTGCGGGATTGCGACGCGGGCGCGTACGAGACGCAGCCGGTTGCTCCCTTGGTGCGGATCACCGCTCCGGGCGACGGGGACAGCTATGCGCAGGGTTCGAAGATCATGGCTGACTACTCCTGCGCGGAGGGCAACGACGGCCCAGGACTAGTGACCGGCTCTGCCGGCTGCCAGGGCACGGTCACCAACGGCGCCTCGATCGACACGGGCACAGCGGGCCCTCACGCGTTCAGGGTCACCGCCGCGAGCCGCGACGCGCTCACGACCACCATCACGGTGCACTACACGGTGATCGGACCGCCGGTCAACCTGTTGTTGCCAAAGATCTCCGGGACCGCGCGGCCGGGCGACACGCTGAGTTGCTCGCACGGCAGCTGGAGCAACGGCCCGATCGGCTTCAGCTACCAGTGGAGTCGCGACGGGACGCCAATCGTGGGCGCCATGAAGAGCAGGTACACGGTCCAGACCTCGGATGAGGGGCTGACGTTGACGTGCACGGTAACGGCGTCTGACATCGCCGGCGCGGGGAAGCCGGTGACGAGCGCGGGTGTCAGGGTGCCGGTGCCGGTGGTGGCGCGGTGCCCGGCGGCGACCGGGAGCGTGTCGGGTTCGACGCTCGGGTTGATCCGCCTAGGGATGACGCGCAAGCAGGTCACGCACGAGTACACGCACAGCACCACCCGCGGCTTTGAGTACAAGGACTTCTTCTGTCTGACGCCGTTCGGGGTGCGAGTCGGGTTCGCGTCCCCGACGCTTCTGGACGGGTTGCCCAAGCGCGAGCGTGGCAGGTACGCGGGCCGGGTGGTGTGGGCGTCGACCGACAACGCGCGGTACGCGGTCAACGGGATCAGGGCGGGCGCGACACTCGCGGCCGCCGAGCAGGCGCTCAAGCAGGGCTATCTGTTCCGGGTCGGGTTGAACTACTGGTATCTCGCTCCGATCAGCGGTGCGACCGCGGTGCTGAAGGTCCGCCACGACGAGGTGCAGGAGATCGGGATCGCCGACAAGCAGCTGACCGGCAGCCACAAGGCCGACCGCCACCTGATGACCTCATTCGACTAACGTAACTGCGCGGCCGGTTCACCCTAATCGGCGGCCGAGCGCGCCACGCGGCGCGTCCGCCGGCGACGCGAAGGCGTGACGCCCAATCAGCTGGTCACGGCGAGGCGGAACGGAACCGATCGGCGTCGCGTCGGGCAACGACCACCAGTCTCAACGGCATCACGGACTGCTCGCACGCGGATCCGGATCCGGATCCGGATCCGCGGCACGCTCCCATGAACGCGGTCGCGTGCACACCAAACCAGCCACCCATTAGACGCTCAACCTGCCGCTGAGCGTGACCGGTATCGGACATAGGCAGCCACGCCGGCGCCGTCAGCGGCGAATACCTGCGCGAGCACGAAGGCGGGTGTCGGCCCGGCCTTCACCAGCGACGTGCTTCTCGCCACGAGCGCCATCGGCGCCGTCGCTAGCGGCGGGCCGGCCGACGAGCCTCCTGCTCGCCGCGGTGGCCGTCGCATAAAGGGTTCCGTCCGGGCGGCCCGGTGGGATTCGGGTATGCCTCAGAACTTCATCGATTGTGATCGTGAGCAGGCGTTTCTGATGCCGCCGTCGTTGCGGGACTGGCTGGCGGAGGATCATTTGGCGTGGTTCGTGATCGACGCGGTCCGCCGACTCGATCTGCAGCCGTTCTACTCGGCGTACCGCGCGGACGGGCACGGCCGCGCCGCGTACGAGCCGTCAATGATGGTGAGCCTCGTCTTGTTCGCGTATTCGACGGATGAGCGGTCCTCCCGCGGGATCGAGCGACGCTGCCGTCAGGACATCGCGTACCGGCTGATCACTGGTAACCAAGTGCCTGATCACGCGACGATCGCGCGGTTCATCCTTCGTCACCAACACGCGCTCAACGAGTTGTTCGGCGCGGTGCTTCGCCTGTGCGCCAGAGCCGGGCTGGTCAGCTCGGGAGTGGTCGCAGTCGATGGCACGAAGTTGACAGCGAACGCCAGCAGTGACTCGAACGTTGACTATGACCGGATCGCGCGGGAGATCATCGCCGAGGCAATCGCGACCGACGAGGCCGAAGACGAGCAGCATGGCGACGCGCGCGGTGACGAGCTGCCGCCTGAGCTTCAGACCGAGGCCGGTCGGCGCGAATGGCTTGAGCGCGAGCTTGCTCGTCAGCACGCCGAGGGTGACAACGTTCCGGCGGACGAGGATGCAGCTGGGGAGTTCGATCCTGAGCGGATCGGCCGAACCGGGAGGCGCGGCTGGTTGCGGGAAGCGCACCGCCACCTCGAGGCCCGACGCTGGCAGGCCGCGCACCCGATCCCGCGTTCTCGGGCAGAGCGGTTGCGGCTCGGCGCCCGGTGCCTGGAGGACGAGCTGGACGCGGAATGCCGCGGCAACAAGGCCTATGAGGACCTTCGCGAGCATCGCCGACTGCATGACAAACGCAAGCTCGGCGGCCCGACCAAGCCCTACACGCCGCCTGAGATCCCAGCCGGCGAGGTGAACCTGACTGACCCAGACTCCAGGCGGATGAAAGGCAACCGCCGCTACATCCAGGGCTACAACGCGCAGGCGGTCGTCAACGAAGATCAGATCGTGCTCGCCGCCGAGATCACGACCAACCCGACCGACTGGTCACAGCTACGACCGATGATCGAGACCGCGATCGACGAGCTCCACCGAGTCGGTGTCACCTACAAGCCGGAGGTCGTTGTCGCCGACGCGCAGTACTGGAACGAGCAGCACATCGACCATGTCGTTGCCGAGCACGGGATCCCGGTCCTGATCCCCCCGGACGGCGGCAAGCGTCAGGGCGAACGACCCGGCTGGACCGGCGGTCGTTACTCGTTCATGCGCGCTGTGCTCCAGACCGAGCTCGGCAAGCAGCTCTACCGCAAACGGCAGAAGTCGATCGAGCCGGTGTTCGGTCACACCAAGCACAACCGCAAGATCTACAGGTTCAACTACCGCGGCAGATCGTTAGTCAGAACCGAGTGGCGGCTCGTGATGCTCACTCACAACCTCACAAAGCTCCACCGCCACCAATTAGCAACCGACCTGGGCTAACCGAAGCCCCCGGCCGCCGGCCGGGGGCTCGACCGACCGCGGCGGGCATCGGTCCCCAAACATTCGGACGCGTTCGAGCCGCTCCGGCTTTATGCGACGGCCACCGCGCAAAGCGCGACTCTCAGCGCTGAGCGCGGTCGCGTCTCAAGAGTGCTGTAAATCCGACGCGAGTTTCGGTTCCCGTGGTTGAGTCTAGGCGGCTGTGACCTCCTCGTCGAGGGTGTCTGGGTCGGCTTGTTGGTACTTGATGCGGTAGAGGCGTTGGCGGTCGACGTCGGTGAACGTGGCGCCGTTGCTGGCGTGGCTGATGAACAGGTCGAGGACCGCCCAGACGAGTGACAGGCAGCTGGTCTCACCGGGGAACCGGCCCATGACCTTGGTGCGCCGACGGACCTCACCGAGCGATCGCTCGAGAAGGTTTGTGCTGCGCCACCGCTCACGGTGCCGCAGCGGGTAGCGCAGATGCACGACCAGCCCGTCGAGGTCATCGGCGAGGCAGCACGCGGCGGACTCGTAGCCGCGATGCTCGAGCTCCGAGATGAGCACTCGGAGGCGGAGCTTGCCGTCCTTCACGCTCGTGGCGTCGGTGAGTGCTGACCAGTAGTTGAACCGGATCCGGTCGTGCTCTTCCTTGGGCACCTTCGCCAACAGGTTCCGGAGGCGGTGAACGGCACAGTGCTGACGGTCCGCGCGTGGCCACAGCTCCTCGACCGCGCTGATCAGCCCGGGCGCGCCGTCGGCGACAACCAGGCGAGGAGCGGCGAGTCCGCGAGCGATCAGATCGCGGCCGAGCTCGACCCAGTCCTCCTTCGACTCCCGGGCGCCGAGGCGCACCGAGACCAACTGTCTCGCACCGTCCTCGTCGATTCCCCAGGCGCAGACCACACCTTCCTTCGGTCCGCTCGGACGGACCGGGAGATAGATCGCGTCGAGGAACAGCACGACCAGCTTGACCTCGTAGAGCGAGCGGTGACAGAACGCCTCGAAGCGCTCGTGCAGCTCCGCGCAGATCCGAGCGATCGTCGAGCGTGACGTCCTCCCGAGCCCCGCCTCCTCGCACAGCGACTCGACATCGCGCATCGATAGCCCGCGGACGAACCCGCCGATCACCAGTGCCTTCAGCGGGTCGGTCCTCAGCAGCCGTTTGCAGTGCCACTTCGGGAACAGCTTCGAGACAAACGGCATCACCGCCTCACGGGCCTGCGGGACCTCGATCCTCGATCCGCAGCTCACCCTCCCCGGTCTGCACGTGCCGCGGGCGGAACCCGTTCCGTAGTCCCGAGTCGTAGTTGCGCAGGCCGCGTTGGCGCTCGGGCCGGCGCTCGTAGCGATCCCGACCGAGCCACTCATCGAACTCGTCCTCGACCGCCCGCTGGATGATCAACCGGGCGCCGAGCCTCGCGAGCTCGCCGAGCATCTTCTGCGGGTCCTCGACCATCCCGCGACCGAGCAGCTTGTCGATCTCAGCTTGTATCTCCGCCGACGGCGGTACGGTGCGTCTCACGGCGTAGGCCTCCTTCATCGTCTGCCAGGACATGAGGGAACCTACGCCGTCACTACGACAGCACCCGCCGCGTATTTACAGCAGTTCTAAGACGCGACCGGCCCGCTGCTCGGCTGTCCGCGCGACCGCAGGGCTCCGCGGTAGGTCTTGAGATCCCTGTCGCGAGAGCAGAGCAGGAGCGTCGGGTAGGTAGAGAGTGCCATGGGTAGGGTCGAGCTGGTCGATGATCGTCGTACTGGCAGGAGCTGCATCGTCGGCTGTCAGGTTCTTCGGGTGCCGCGTGTCTATGAGGTATGCACGTCACCTATCTCGCTATCACGATCCTGGCGGCGATCGCGAACGGCTACGCCGCTTCGCTGAACTTCATCGGCGCCGAGTCAGTCAAGGTCGTCGCTGACCGGGTAAAGGTCTCGCGACGATGGATGGTCCCGCTAGGCACGCTGTTGGCCTCCGGCGCCGTCGGGCTTCTAACGGGCTTTGCCGTACCGGCGTTAGGGACCGCCGCAGCGATCGGCCTCATCCTGTACTTCATAAGCGCTGTGACCGCCCACCTACGAGTCCGCGACCGCCAGATCGGAGGAGCCGTGTTCTTCTTGATCCTGGCGGCAGCAGCCCTGACCACCAGCGTCGGCTACCACAACCACTGGTGACCGATTTGATCCCGGGAGCGGGGAACTGACGATGGACGAGCGCGAGTGGCTGACCGAACGGTTCGAGCAGCACAGACCGCATCTCCGCGCGGTCGCCTACCGGATGCTCGGGTCAGTCAGCGAATCCGACGATGCCCTGCAAGAGGCATGGCTGCGAATTCGCGACCAGGACCCAGCGACCGTCGAGGACATGCGGGCCTGGCTGACGACGGTCGTAGGTCGGGTGGCTCTGAACATACTGCGCTCTCGCAGAGCGCGACGCGAGGAGCTCTCGGTGTACGTCCCGGATCCCGTGGTCAGCTTCGAGGAGCATGACCTCGAGCACGAGGCGCTTCTGGCCGAGTCAGTAGGTCTGGCGCTGCTCGTGGTACTCGACGCTCTAACCCCCGCCGAGCGACTCGCGTTCGTGCTGCACGACGTATTCGGCGTGCCGTTCGCCGACATCGCCACCGCGCTCGACCGCTCCGAAGCCGCCGCCCAGCAGCTCGCCAGCCGCGCCCGCCGGCGCGTGCGCGACTCGCCGGAGCCCGACCGTGACCTGGCGCGGCAGAGACGTGTCGTCGATGCGTTCTTCGCCGCTTCGCGCGACGGCGACTTCGGTGCCCTCTTGGCGGTGCTCGACCCCGCCGTAGAACTGAGGATCGATGGCGGGGTCCTGCGCGCACAAGCCTCAGTCGTGCTGCACGGCGCGGACGCCGTGGCTACGCACACGGCCACCTACTCGAGGCTCTACCCGTTCGTCAGACCCGCGCTCGTGAACGGCGCCGCCGGGGCCGTGGTGGCGCCTCCCGGCCGCGCGTTCTCGGTGATGGCCTTCATCGTTACGAACGGAAAGATCGCCCAGATCGATGTCCTTCTCGATCCGGAGCGTCTGGAGCAGCTCGATCTCGGCATCCCGCCGACTGCGGGCAAACACCGTTGATCACAAGCGAGCTTTCGGGCGATGAAAATGCTGTTTGAGGTTGCTGTCCGCGCTCGGTCTTAGGGTCGGGTGACTGGGACAGGGGCCTTGTGGGAGAACGCAGTTTGGGCAGGCCGTTTTGCGCGGTGGGCTGCGAGCCCGTGCTTTCGATGGCCGCCCCTGCGACTTGCCCGGTTGCGCTGCGAGCGCGAATCCGTCCGTGTCGTTTGCCCGCTGCTTCTCCGAGTTGATCGTTGCCCAACGTGAGGAGGTGGTTGTGAGCTCAGTCGGTCGTGCGATCGGATTGGACGTGCACCTGGAGTTCTGCGAGGTCGCGGTCTGCGAGAACGGGCAGGTTCGTTCCGTTGGCCGGGTGGACACTAACCCTGAAGCGCTGGTGGCGTTGGCGGCGAGTCTGTTGCCGACCGACCGGGTGGCGTTGGAGGTGATGGGCGCCTCGTGGGAGATCGTCAGGATTCTCGAGCCGCACGTCGCGAAGGTGATCGTCGTCAGTCCGGGCGATACCGGAATCGCGCACGCGCGCGCGAAGACCGATCGGCTTGACGCGCGGACACTGGCGCGGCTGTTATGGGTTGGTGAGCTGGACGGGGTGTGGACGCCGGATGAGCACACGCGCGTGTTGCGCCGGCGCTTGTCGCGCCGCGAGCAGCTGGTGCGGTCGCGAACGCGGTGCAAGAACGAGATCCACGCGGTGCTGATGCGCCGGCTGAAGGGCCGCTGCCCGTTCTCGGACATGTTCGGCAAGGCTGGCCGCGAGTGGCTGCGCTCGTTGGAGTTGCCGGTCGAGGAGTGCGAGACGGTCGAGTCGACGATGCGCCAGATCGAGTTCCTCGACGTCGAGATCGCCGATGTCGACCGGCTGATCGCGCAGCAGACGCTCCGGTCAGGCGACGCCAGGCATCTGCTGACCGTCCCCGGTGTGAACGTCGTGTGCGCTGCAACGTTCCTGGCCGCGATCGGTGATATCCGCCGCTTCAGGACCTCCCGACAGTTGGTCGCCTATCTCGGTCTGGATCCGAAGGTCCGCCAGTCCGGATCAGACGCCGCGCTTCTGGGGCGGATCTCCAAGCAGGGATCCCCACGGGCAAGGTGGGCGCTGGTCGAGGCAACCCACAGCGTCATTCTCCAGCCCGGGCCGCTGCGCGCGTTTCACCAGCGAATCCGCGCGCGGCGCGGCTATCAGGTCGCGACCGTCGCCGCAGCCCGGAAGCTGGCGTGCCTGTTCTGGTGCCTGCTCACGCGCGAGGAGAACTTCGCGCACGCACAGCCGTCGCTGACGGCCAAGAAGCTGCGCAAGCTCGAGCTGATCGCCGGCGCCAAGCGCTTTGACGCCTCGGCCGCCGGGATCTGGACCGCCAACCGAGCCGTGCGCGAAGCCGAGAAACAGCTCGCCCGCCAAGCCGAGGCCTCCTACGTGCGGATGGTCCGCGATTGGCAAGCCACAGCACCAAAGAAAGTGGGCGCGAGCGCGACACCGGAGCGCGCATAAATAAGGCCCTCGAAGGGCAAAGCCGCGCGGCAGACTCAAAGCTCCTGACGTCTGCGCTTCGCTACGTCAGTCACCCGCGCCCGACCACAACCTACCGCCCAATACCCACGCCGACAACCCGGCCCTGAGCACCCACAAGCAAACAGTCACCCCGAATCGACCCACAAATTGGTCGCACGGCCCTTGACTTTCATCCGTCCGCGCAACCCGACACTCTGCCCGCATCGCGGCGACGCTCCCGGTTGACCAAGGCCAGGGCGCAGTCGATGCGAGGGTCTCTCGCTGCTGGTCTGACCGGGAGCCGAAGCATGGCGACCGCGCTGCGAGTCGGTCCACCGTGCTGAGTCTTCTTGGCCGCGGCGGAGGATCGGTCGCGGTGAGAGGATGCCGTGATGGCCGCGCGCACACTTCCGCGATGGGTGATCAGGTTTCTCGCTGCGCCTACCTACGTATACGACTGGGACGCCGGCTGGGTGCTGGGCCGGCGGTTTGCGCGGCTCACTCACCAGGGTCGTCGCTCCGGGCGCGTCTACCAGACGATGCTCGAGGTCGTCGGCGAGGATCGTGCCATCGGCGAGGTGTTTGTCATGGCTGGTCTGGGTCGATCGGCTCAGTGGTATCGAAACGTGCGAGCCGGTCATGCGCTGGAAATAGCGGTTGGTCGCGAGCGGTTTCGTCCGCTTTACCGCGAGCCTGAGGTCTCGGAGGCGGCGAGCGTGCTCGCTGCGTACGAGCGACGGAATCGGCTGATAGCTCCGGTGCTGCGGCTGGTGTTGAGTCGGCTCGTCGGATGGCACTACGACGGCTCGCCGGCCGGGCGGCAGCGGCTGGTGGCCGAACTGCCGGTCGTGGCGTTTCGACCCGAAACCTAGCGTCCGCACGCTGCCGCTCCCAGACGGACCTTTCCGCGGCGGTTGGTCTCCCTCGACCTGGCAGCAACAACCGGGCTGAGGAGGTTGTCCCGGGGCTTGTAGAACTTTGAGGTGACGGCGGTTCCCCCCGCCGCGTCCGCTCGTGTTGGGAGCGTTCGCGGTGATCCCGCAAAGATCTAAGGAGGAACCGCCGTGAATGGCAACGTACCGGTCGCGCAGGCGATCTTGCAGGAGGCCGTGCTCCCGGAGCGCGTGCAGGAGGCGTTGGGCGAGTTGGTCGGGGCAGCGAAGGAGGGGTTGCTGGCGTTGAGCGTCGGCGTTGGGCTCGGTGTGCTGAGCGAGTTGATGGAAGAGGAGGTCGACGATGTCGTGGGCCTGAAGGGCGAGCACAACGCCGAGCGGACGGCGGTCAGGCACGGTCACGAGGACGGTGGGGTGACGCTTGGTGGTCGCCGTCTGGAGGTGCGCCGGCCGCGGGTGCGGACGGCTGACGGGGAGACGGAGGTGCCGCTGGGCACGTATGAGCATTTCGCTGATCGCGATCCGCTCGGTCGGGTCGTGCTCGAGCGGATGCTTGCCGGCGTGTCCACGCGCCGGTATCGCCGCACGCAGGAACCGGTCGGCGAGGAGATCGAGGTCAGGGCGCGATCGACGTCGAAGTCAGCGGTCTCCAGAACGTTCATCGAGCGGACCCGCGAAGCGCTCTCAGAGCTGATGGCCCGGCAACTCGCGGATCTGCGTCTCGCGGTGATGATGCTCGACGGGCTGGAGCTCAAGGGCCGGATGATGATCGTCGCGTTGGGGATCACGACGGAGGGCAAGAAGATCCCGCTCGGACTGTGGGAGGGATCGACCGAGAACGCGACCGTCGCGACCGCGCTGCTATCGGACCTCGTCGAGCGTGGCCTGGATCCCGAGCAGGGAATGCTGTTCGTGCTCGACGGCTCCAAAGCGCTGCGCAAGGCTGTGCGCTCGGTGTTCGGCGAGGTCCCGGTGCAGCGCTGTATCTGGCACAAGGAGAGAAACGTGCTCAAGCATCTCGCCGAGCGCGACCGCCCACCTATCAAGGCCCGGTTGCGACGCGCGTGGCGGGAGACCGATTACCCGCGCGCGCTCGAACAACTCCGCGTACTCGCCGGCGAGCTCGAGCACACGCACCCCGGCGCCGCCGGCTCGCTCAGGGAGGGCATAGAGGAGACGCTGACCGTGATCAGGCTCGGGATCAAGGGCAAGCTCCGCCGCACGCTCGAGAGCACGAATCCGTGCGAGTCGATGATCGACACCGTCCGCACCACGCAACGCAACGTCAAGCACTGGTCCTCCGGGGAGATGGGACTGCGCTGGACCGCCGCCGGGATGCTCGAAGCCGAGAAACAGTTCCGCAGAGTGCTCGGCTACACGCAGCTCCCGCAGCTCGCGGTCGCGATCGAACGACGACTCCACCTTCAACAGCCCAACCCCGTCCCCAGCCAAGAGGCCGCGATCGCAGTCACTATGTAACGATCACAACCCGGACCGCCGTCACCGAAGTTCCACGGCGACCGGGGCAACCTCGGGCTGAGCGATGCGCACCCAGACAAGAAAGGAGAGCTGCGAGCCAGAGCGACGATCGACCCGCTCCTCGCCAATCTCGACACTGCCGGATCGGGCTAAATAGCAGCAGCAACCCAGTCGGGCTGACCGAGGGATAGTTCTGAACGCTGGCTAACCCGAGACTGCTGCTGCTCGATCATCTGGACGGCCACCGTCTTAGGCGGCCGGCTTCCGGTTTGACGTTAGGGGGGAGAGAGAGGCAGGTGCGGCGTCAGGCTCACGGCTGCTCCCGGCCCCGGGCGAGAGCTAGAGATCTGCGGGTAATTGCGGATGCGCCGTCTCGCGGGGCCGTGTAGCGTCGCGCCGTTGGGGTAAACGGCGGCCTCGTCCTGAAGGAGGCTGGCGAGGTTGCGATCGGTCCGACTACGGAAGCCTGGCCGGGAAGGGGCATGCATGGTCGGTCGAGATCGAGGCGGGGCGCACCCGATGAGCGCTCGGCGGTCGCCGTGGGCGGTTCAGGGCTTGCGGCGCGTGAGTGTGATTGTTGGTCTCGTCACGGCGCTGATTCTCGTTGCTTGCGCGCCGGCGTTCGGCGCCGTGAGCGAGAGCCCGCTGAGTGGTCCGCGCGTGTTCGGCGCAGGCTTTATTCCTGGCTTGGCGGTCGCGTCCGACAGCGCTCATGTCTGGGTCGCCAGCGGGTTCGGTGACTCGGTGGCGGAGTTGTCGGCCTCGACCGGGGCGCTGGACGACGTCATCTCCGGCTCGGCCTACCAGTTCGACGACGCGCGCGCGATCACCTCAGACGGCACGCACGTCTGGGTCGCCAACTCTGAAAGCGGCACGGTGACGGAGCTGTCGGCGTCGACCGGGGCGCTGGTCAAGGTCATCTCCGGCTCGGCCTACCAGCTCTACAGCCCGGACGCGATCTCCTCAGACGGCACCCACGTCTGGGTCGCCAACGGTCTCGATGACATGGTGACGGAGCTGTCGGCGTCGACCGGGGCGCTGGTCAAGGTCATCTCCGGCTCGGCCTACCAGTTCAACGGCCCGGGCGCGATCTCCTCCGACGGCACGCACGTCTGGGTTGCCAATTCAGGCGGCAACACGGTGACGGAGCTGTCGGCTTCGACCGGGGCGCTGGTCAACGTCATCTCCGGCTCGGCCTACCAGTTCAACGGACCGGACGCGATCTCCTCAGACCGCACCCACGTCTGGGTCGCCAACGATGCCGGTAACTCGGTGACGGAGCTGTCGGCGTCGACCGGGGCGCTGGTCAACGTCATCTCCGGCTATCCCTACCCGTTCGACTTCCCGGACGCGATCTCCTCCGACGGCACCCACGTCTGGGTCGCCAACAGCTACCAGGCGGAGAATCCAGGCTCGGTGACCGAGTTGTCAGCGTCGACCGGGGCCGTGGTCAAGGTCATCTCCGGCTCGGCCTACAAGTTCAACGCCCCGGAGGCGATCGAATCGCACGGCACCCATGTGTGGGTCGCCAATTACTACGGCGTCACTGAGTTGTCGGCCTCGACCGGGGCGCTGGTCAAGGTCATCTCCGGCTACGGCTACGAGTTAGACCAATCGGACGCGGTCGCGTCCGACCGCACCCACGTCTGGGTCGCCAACTATGGCAACGACTCGGTCACTGAGTTGTCGGCGTCGACCGGGGCGCTGGTCAAGGTCATCTCCGGCTCGGCCTACAAGTTCAACCCGGGCGCGATCTCCTCCGACGGCACCCACGTCTGGGTCGCCAACCAAAGCTACGGAGCTAACACAGGCTCGGTGACGGAGTTGTCGGCCTCGACCGGGGCGCTCGTCAAGGTCATCTCCGACCCGGCCGCAAGCAAGTTCCACCCGGCCGCGAACCCGGTCGCGATTGCCTCCGACGGCAAGCACGTGTGGGTCGCCAACGCCGGCAACAGCACGGTGACGGAGTTGTCGGCGTCGACCGGGGCGCTGGTCAAGGTCATCTCCGGGTCGGCCTTCAAGTTCTACGCCCCGGACGCGATCTCCTCAGACGGCACGCATGTCTGGGTCGCTGACGCACTCAACGGCGAGGGCAACTTCGGTGACTCGGTGACGGAGCTGTCGGCCTCGACTGGGGCGCTGGTCAAGGTCATCTCCGGCTCGGCCTACAAGTTCGACAAACCGGACGCGATCGCGGCCGACCGCACGCACGTGTGGGTCGCCAACTCTCTCCGCGGTAGTGTGACGGAGCTGTCGGCCTCGACCGGGGCGCTGGTCAAGGTCATCTCCGGCTCGGCCTACAAGTTCGACCAAGACGTGAAGGCGGTCGCGTCCGACGGCACTCACGTGTGGGTCGTCAACTATGTCGGTGGAACGGTGACGGAGCTGTCGGCGTCGACTGGGGCGCTGGTCAAGGTCATCTCGGGGTCGGCCTACGCGTTCGGCAACCCGGACTCGGTCGCGGCCGACGGAACGAATGTCTGGGTCGCCAACTACGGTGGCTCCGTTACCGGCTTCCCCGCTCGGTAAGACACGCGGCTACGGGCGGCGCGGTTATCTCCTCACCTGCCGTTGGCCTATAGCACGCATATCAGGCCTGAACACGAAGCCGCTTGCCGTGCTCCTTTCCATTCAACGACGAGCCGACGCCAAGGCGGTATTGCCTTTCCCAATGCGACGAAACGAGCAGCCAGGCTACCGAGCGAGCAAGTGCAGCACGGCGGGGCTCGACGTTGGACTACTGCGTCGTCCCCTGGGAGCGTGTCGCCGGACTCGATGCGGGCGCACGCGTCCCGTCCACGCCCCTGCGAGAGCGACACGCGATGCACGGGACTGTATGCCAATCGCCCCGACACCCGCGGCGTCAGTTTGGGTTGACAGACGGCTGTTGTCAATCTAAACTGACGGCCGTGAACGCCGAAGACATCGCCTCCGCGATCGCGTCCAACGACCCGTCGCTGGGGCTCCGCGCCGCTCTAGCTCTGCACCGGCTCGCGGAACGGGTCGAGGCGGACCACGTCGCGAGGGCCCGCCAGCAGGGGTGGTCTTGGCAGCAGATCGGTGACGCGCTCGGCGTTACCCGCCAATCGGTCCACGCCAAATACGGAAAGCGACTGCCATGACCAAGCATTCGAAACGAGCCGACGCGTATCACCCCTGGAGCACGTACATCGACGCTCGCGAGGAAGCCCGGCGCCGCGGTGACCGCAAGGTCGGCACCGAGCACTTGATACTCGGGCTGCTCAGGGAATCAGTCCTTGTGCAGGCCCTCGGATGCGACCTACAGACAGCCCGCGACGCGCTCGACGCGATGGATCACGATGCGCTCGCCGCAGTCGGTATCGATGCTGCGTTCAACGCACCACCGATACCGATCGACGAGCCGATCAAACGTCCGTCCAGGCCGACGCTCAAAGCCGTCTTGCGGGACCGTTTGCCAATGACACCCGCAGCCAAGACAGCGCTGGAGAAATCGTACAAAGAGATACGCCGTGGTCACCACAACGGCCCGCAACAGGCGCTCCTAACCGTCCTCGAGCTCGAGCCGCCAGATCCCGGCGCCGAGCTGATCGCCGCACTAGGCGTCGATCGCGCGGCCGCGCGGCAACGCCTCGGCATGGGACGCGCCGCAGCGTAGGCAAAATCAGCACCGAGCAGCGAAGGATGGAAGCCCGATGACTGCGGCGTACGTCTTGCCAGCGCTCGGCAGGTCGCGTGCGATCAGTCGCGACTATCGGCGGCGGATCGTATGGGGAGTACCGGGCTGTGGCGCTCGTATTCAAGCGGACGACGTAATCGAAGTGTCGGCGCCGGTGGAAAACTCATTCCGCGCTGCCGGTTGAAAACGCACCCCCTCTAGGGCTCGGGTAGCGGTGTCCGGCGGGTCGGTTAAGCCTGGCGTGGTCGATGTCGATCGGGTCGGGGAGCGAGGCGTGCTTGACGTGGAGCGGTGGGCTCAGTTGGCCGGGAGCCCTTCGTGCGTGGGGTCCGGCTCACGGAGCTCGCGCGGAGGTATGGGGTCGCGGCAGCAGAGTGCGCTCGTGGTTGCGAGCCGGCGGCGGGGGACGCCCGCGCAAGCCGGCGGCGCTCCGGACACGGCGCCCGCTGACTCCGAGGCTGACTCCAAGCCACGAGCGGCCACTGCCGCCGTCGTGCGCTCCACTCGGGCACACGCGGGCGAAGACCGATACCGGCAACGTGTGCCCGACATCGGACGACTGGCGACGTATGGGGCAGGAGAGCTACTTATTGGGCGCAACGCTCACTTGGAAGCGCTACCAGCCGCGGAGACCCAACTGGGAGCACGAACATTGCGACTTCTGCCTCCGGAAGTTCCTCGACCCGAATTACGGGCCCAGCCACGTCAAGATGTTGCGCGACAACCCCGACATCTCCGCCGTTGCCGGATACACCAACCTCCGCGACTCAGAGCGGCCAGCTGGCGAGTGGTGGATCTGCGAGGAATGCTTTGGCGAGTTTGCCGATGAGCTCCAGTGGACTACTGTGGAGACCGATCCGGACGCTTGGCCCTACGAACCGCCGACACCGAGCCCGACGCCCCGCCCTCCTGAACGACACGCCGCCCGGTCCGCAGACTCAGCCACTGGACACGACCACCCACGCCCGCTTGACAAACCCCGCTCCATATCAGCTGTCGCCGCTGAGTCGGGCGACCAGCTCGATCATTGCGTCAAGCGCGGCCTCTAGCGGCTTGGTGTCGCGTTTGACCTGAGTGAGGAGCAGGCCGCCCTGCAGGGCGGCTAGCAGCGCGAGGGCGAGGGTGTCGGGGTCGGTGTCGGGCGCGAGCTCGCCTCGTGCTTGCATCTCTCGTAGACCGCTCTGGATCTCGGCTTCCCAACGTTTGAAGCCCTCGGCGACGTGGGCTCTTGCGTCGGGATCGGTCTCGGCTAGCTGGCCTCCGAGAGAGCCGATTGGGCAGCCGCCGCTGCAGCCGTGCTCGCGCTGGGCCGCGATCACGAAGTCGCGCCAGGCTCGGAGGCCATCCAGCGTGCTGAAATCGAAGGTCTCCTGCCCGCCGACCATTGTGTCGGCCTGGTGGTCAACGACTGCCCGGACCAGGGCCGGCTTGTCGTCGAAGTAGTGGTAGAGCTGCGAGCTCGAGACGCCCGCCGCCGCGCGTACGTCCTCGATCGTCGTGTGGGCGACGCCTTGCCGAAAGATCAACCCGGCCGCCGCGTCGACTATGCGCTGACGGGTCTCCTGGCCCTTGCGCGTCAACGGGAGAGAGGAGGGGCTAGTCGTGTTCATATCGCAGATTCTACCAGCAGAATGGATCGCGCCATCCATTCTGTGTTAGAGTGGAACGCACGATCCATTTCCGGGGTCGCGACAACCAGTCAAAGGGAGAACGCGATACATGTCACTTCAAGGCAAGACCGCCCTTATCACCGGCGGCACATCCGGGATGGGCTCCGCCACCGCACTGGCGATGGCCGAGAAGGGCGTGGCGGTGATCATCACCGGCCGCGATGAGACCCGCGGCGCGAGCACCGTGGAGAAGATCCGGGCGGGTGGGCACGATGCGCAGTTCATCGCCGCTGATTTCTCGGAGATGTCCGAGGTGGCGCGCGTCGCCGACGCGGCAGGGGAGATCGATGTTCTGGTCAACTGTGCCGGCTTTGCCGCCCGGGCGTCGACGGTTGACACCGACGAGGCGGCGTTCGATGGCCTGTTCCAGATCAACGTCAAGGCGCCGTTCTTCCTGGTCGCCGCGCTCGCCCCGAAGATCGCCGCCCGCGGCGGCGGATCGATCATCAACGTCTCCACGATGGTCGCGAGCTACGGCCAGCCAGGCTTGGTTGCCTACGGCGCCTCGCGCGCCGCGATCGAGCTGCTTACCAAGGCGTGGGCCGCCGAATACGGGCCGCAGAACATCCGCGTCAACGCGGTCGCTCCCGGTCCGACGCGGACCCCGGCCATAGAGCCGATGATGGCGATGGCCCAAGAGTTCGCCAAGACGATTCCGCTCGGCCGGGTCGCTGACGTCGACGAGCTGTCCGACGTCATCACGTTCCTCGCGACGCCGTCGGCCGGCTACATCAACGGCGCGATCATCCACGTCGACGGCGGCCGCACCGCGATCTGAGAGGGGAGGAGATGATCCCCGTCACCACTCTCGGCAACGTTCGGAGACGAAGCCACGCGGCTGCTGGCTCACGATCGTGCTCAACCGCAACCGGACAAGGCCGCCGGGTTGCGGGCCGGTAGCGGAGATCGCAGGCCTGATCGACCCCGGCGAGCTGCGTTTGGACTTCAGCGAGCGCGCGCTGCTGGCAGATGCTGCGGGAATCCACCAGCGTGCCGAGGCCGGCGACCTGCGTGGCCGCATTGCCGTGACCCGGGAGGGCTGACCTATGGCGACCTCGCCAAACACCCACGGCATGAGGTCGGCGAGACGCAAAAGTCTGAACAGCCGTACCCCGGATCACCAATGACCACGTCTTTACCAAAGGAGCCAAGCACTCAAATGCAAACCACCGCAGAAAAGACCGTGTTGATCACGGGCGCCAATGTCGGGATCGGCAAGGATGTAGCCCGGCAACTTGCTCTTCGTCCGGATATGTCCCGGATCTACCTGGCGTGCCGGAACCGAGATCGGGCGACTACGGCAAAGGCCGAGCTCGAAGCCGCGACCGGCCGGCGCATCTTCGACATCGTTGTCATGGATGTCGCCAATCTGGATTCGGTTCGCGCCGGCCTGGCCGGCATCAGCGGATCCGTCGACGCGTTGGTGATGAACGCTGGTGTCATCGGCCCGCAGTCGATGGCCTTGACCGCTGACGGGGTCACCACCGTGTTCGCGACGAATGTTCTTGGCCACGCCGTCCTCCTCGAAGGGCTCCTGGCCGAAGGTCGACTCGGAGACGTGGCCGTCCTCGCCGGAAGCGAGGCGGCCAGGGGACTTCCGAAGTTGGGGATGAAGCGGCCATCGTTCGTCTCAACCTCCGCCGACGAGCTCGCCACCGTCATCGACGGCAGCTACTTCGCCGTCGGAAAAGCGGATTTCAACCTAGCCTTCGCGCAGACCAAGTACATCGGGGCCCTGTGGATGGCCTACCTGGCCCGCCATTACCCCGACCGCCGTTTCATCACCGTGAGCCCCGGCGCCACCACCGGCACCCAAGCCTCCAACGACATTGCGCTACCGCTGCGTATAGCGGCCAAATACGTCATGCCCGCCCTAGGCATCTCCCACAAACTTGATGTGGGCGCGAAGCGACTGGTCGACGGTGTCACCGACCCGACTCTGTCCAGCGGCGTGTTCTACGCCAGCGCGGCCAACAAGCTCAAGGGTCCCCTGGTTGACCAAGCAGACATCTTCCCCGATCTGGCCAACCCGTCGTTTCAGGACCACGCCAACGAGGCCATCGACCGCTTTATCACCTAGGCGCCGACCCGAGGGTCACAAATTCCCTCATGCAGATCAAGCAAGCGAGACATAGCCGACGGTCATTCGTAGTGTTCGTGCCCGAATGGCGAGACTAGTCGCAATGATCAGTGTCGTGCTCGCTTTCGCTATAGCAGGATGCGGCAGCAGCGAGAACGCCACGCCGGCGTCGACGACCTGCGGCATTCCTTACGCCTTCACCGCGCCGAACGAGGCTTCGGTGCTCTCGGGCTCGTGCGCCGGGATGCTGCCGTCCGCGCCGCCAAAGCTCACGATTCGGCGCGGGGGACGAGTCACCGTCGAAATCGTGCACGAGCAAAGCGGCAGGCTCGACTTCCCGGTGCCTCGACCAACGACGGACTCAGTCGAGATTGTGTCCCACTCGGGCGCGACCGCCACGTACATGGGCGCCAGGGTCGGTACCACGACGCTGGTCGCGCACCACACACGGTTTTGCGCAGCGCACGACCCACGCTTCGGAAGTTGTCCCGTCCTGAAGGTGCGCGTCGCGCCATGACCGACCTGCCCTGACGGCCCGGGGGCGACACTCGATCCGGCCGTCTCCGCCCGCTTTAATGCTCGATAATCGGGCTGTCAGGCAGCCGCGAGCACGGTTGCATCGGCCCGGATGCCGAACGCCAAGCCGAGCTCGTCGTGTTCGGCGAGGCGGCGTCCGTATTCGGAGACCAGCCAGCGGGCGAGGCGCTCTGGGCCGTCCTCGCTGGGGAAGGCTTCGCGGAATCGTTGCCACTCGCTTTGGGCACTTCGCTCGATTTGGTTCCCGCATGCGGCATATTCGGCCTGGGTGGGAAGCCGTTCTTGGACCGGCTGGCGGCGATCGCGCTGCCTCCGAGGCGGTGCGTCTCGATCGATGCGAGCGCGACGCGGTCCGTTGGCCATACACTGCTAATCGATGGCGCGGACGATCCGGGTCATGTTTGTTGCGGTCCTTGTCTGCGGGGCGCTCGCGGCCGGTTTGAGCGCGGGCAGCTCTGAGGCCGCTTTGAAGGCCAGTCGCAGCGCGCTGGTGAGGGGTGATGTTCAGGTGTGCGGTTCGCCCTGTTGGGTCAGTGGCGTCGGCTACTGCACGTCGTCCCAGGGTTGTGTCAAGGCAGACCGCGTGGCTGCGATCGATGCGGAGGAACGTCGGGTCGCGACGGTCCGGCTGCACCATGCCAGGTTCAAGCTCGATCTTGTTCCAGGCCGCTACACGCTCGAGCTGCTCGGAGACGGCAGGCGCGAGCATGGCCATGTGATGCAGCGCAAGACGGTGCGCGCTCCCGCCGACCGCACGACGCACGTCCACTTCCGCTTCGACGTCTACTAGCCGGGCAGCGGGGGGCCCGCAAACTCTGGTTCGGCTTCAGATGACGTTGATCTCGATCGTGAGTTCCTGCGGATCGGATGAGCGGCCGTTGATGATCTTGCGAGCTCGGTAGCGCCCGTGACGGGCGCGCTTTGGGATCTGGACGAACCAGTCGTGCCGCTTGCCAGGTGGGACGGCCCAGAGGATCTGGATCCAGGCGCGCTCGACGTTGCAATTCTTCCACTTGCCGCGAACGTCGCGCTCGAGGTCATAGCGAGCGCCGAAGCTGCATGGATCCGGTCCTCGGTTGATGAGCGCGAACTTCAGAGCTTCGCCACGCCTCGCGTCCGCGCGTTCTGGCTGGACCTCGACCATCATCACGCCAAGCAAACCATGGCCCGGGAGACCATACAACGCTTGGTTCCAATGCACACGACGGCGCTGTAAGGCAGAAGCGAGCAGGGGGCTTATGCGAAGAAAGCACGCTCGCGCTCGGAGGGCCCCTTAGGCCGTCCACTGTCTGGCGCTCGTGAAGCGCCGTGTTTCCCAAGAAGGTGAGCTGGCTCTTGACGGAACAGGGAGCCGGCCTGCGGTCTCGACGCCGGCCACACCATGTGGGATCCTGCGCCAGGCTCATGAGACGTCTGATTCCGGTCGGGGTGTTGGTCGCGGCGGTTGCCGGTTGCGGTGGAATGGCACACAACCCAGCCGCTGGCTGCAAGGGCTTGATCACGGTGCGCTCGTCGGGTTCGGGCCTAGGTTTCTCCAGTGCGGGCGCTGATCCGCAGTACGTGTGCGGCCATTTGGGCGCGCCATCGAGGATCGTGCGCGACGTTGGACTGGTGTCGTGGGTGTACCGGAACGCGATCGTCAGGTTCGGTAACGACAGTCGCGTCGCGGGAGAGCTGGTGATCTCGGATCCCAACGGCATCACGTTCGAGACCCAGCGTGACCCAGTCATCACTGGGCCTCGCTGATCCCGGCGACGGCTCGGGGGACAGCGATCCGGGTCCCGCTATCGGGCAGGGAGGTCCGCTCTCAGCGGACCTGAGCGACACCGCTCGGCTGGGGCAGGCGAGGCAGTGCGTCAGACGGCGGGGCGCCCGCGAGGGCGGCCGTCCGGCCCGGCTCGCGTCGTTCCAGCCGTCCGGCCGCCGCTGTGGCGTCCCCGCCGCTGTGCGGCTCACCACGACCGCCGCTAGGTGGCCGGGGACACGAAGCGTCGGAAGTCCGTTAGGAAGGGTCAAAGGGGCGCGCTCCACACGGCAAGTCACCGTGCTGTGGAACCCCCGCCTGCGGCGGGGAACGGCGTGGCGGCGGCAGATGCGGCGGCAGAGTGCGCGCGTGGCGGCGCGCCGGAGGCGGGGCACGCCCGCGCCAGCCGGCGCCGCTCCGGACACGGCCCTCGCTGGCTCCGAGGCTGTCTCTGAGCAGGCCGGCCTCTGACGGCCAGGGACTAGCGCTCGGTTGGCTCCAGCGCGATTGTCTCGGACAGAAACGCAACTAGTTCCTCGACCTGGTCGGGCCGAAGCTCTATCTGCATGAGCTTGTCCCACCGCTGCGTCGTCACGGTCACGATCAGGTGTTTGCCTGATCTGGACCAGATCGCGTGGAGTCGGCCGTTATCGCCGTCGTCGAGCTGGATCGCACTGCGGTCGCCCTTTGCCATCTAGTGATGATCGGCGGCGCGTTCGCCTTACTCAAGCCGAGGGTGGACTAGCTGGCAAACCCCGCCCGTCCTGCAATTAATGCTCGATAATCGGGCTTATGTGAACCAGCATCGGGAATTGGCCGTATGCGGGACCCGTGTCGGCGTCTTACTAGCTTGCTACGGGTTGTTTGCGTCGTTGCGAGGTTCCGTCTCATGGAGTTCCCGCAAACGCTGAGCTTCCCGTCGGAGTCGGGCGAGTTGCGGCCCGGGCCGCCGTTCGATGTCTTCCGGGACTTCAACGCGCGGGCTTGGATCAGCTGCCCGGTGTGAAGCTGACGAGCCGCGGTCGTTCCCGAGCGGCGCCGGCGACCTATCGCCCGAACGCGGCACTGACCGCGGCTGCGGTGGCGCTGTAGTAGTCGGATGGATGGATGAAGCCCCACTCGCGAAAGCTGACGCCGTCGATCACAGCACGTCGGTAGCCGAAGCAGACGAGATAGAGCGTCCGGATGTACATGACCGCTTCGAGCCGCTGGAGTTCGTCGTCGGTTGGCTCGACGTGTCGGGCGTAGGCGTTGACGGCAGCGTCGATCCGCTTCTGGTTCGGCCGGCGGGGGTTCCACGAGCCCGTGCCCCAGATCAGGTAAGCGAAGTCGGCGAGGCGCGGTCCGCGCCCGGACGCTTTCCAGTTGATCGCAACAGGCCCTTGTTCGGTCAGCACGGCGTGATCGGGGGCGTGGAGGAGATTTCCGTGGAGCAGCCCCTCGGGAAGGCCCTGCCCGTCGTCGGCCGAGCGCACCTTGTCGCGGAGCCGCTCGAATCGCTCGCGCTCGGCCGCCGCGACCTTTGTATCCACCGTGTCGAGGAACGCGAGAGCAGCCAGCAGGTCCTGACGCGGCGTTCCCTCGCGGCTGGGGTCCTCACCACTTGCTCCTCCCGGGCGGCCGACCGACTCGTCGTAGGGCAGCGTGTGCAGCCGCCCGAGAAGGTCACCCATGATCGCGAACTTCTCCGCGCCGTCGGGGAGTCCGACGCCCTCGACGAATCGCGTCACCAGGACCGCACTGCCATCGAGATCAGATACCGCCTCATCGACCGCCAGTCGCTCCGCGGGATAGTCGTGGTGCTCAAGGAACCGCAGAATCACCGCGTCGCCCTCAACACCGGCACGCGGCCGAGCCGGCGGAAAGGCTCGCGCGACCCACGGCTCGCCGTCCCTCCGATCGATACGGAAGACGTAAGTCTTGTGCACACTGAGCCTGGTCGCCGCGACCGGATCGATGCCGTAGCGATCTCGCAGATGGGCGAGAAGCCGCTCCGGAACGGGCTCGTAGTCCATTCGCGAACCGAGAGCCTCGAGATTCGTCAGCGCCTCGGTGTAGCGCTGCCCAGTCTCCTCGGCGTGGCGCCGGACGACTCTCTTGAAGCTGGCGTCCTTGGTCATCGACAAGCCTCCTCATCACACCTTCGTCCCCCGGTGACGCGGCGTTGGAAGATGGCCTGTGACATCAACGACCGAGAGGGCGAATCCCCTTCACCGATGGAGCCCTGACCGGGGCGGGCGCTCCGCGGCTCGGCGACCGGTCGCCGCCGTGAACACACTATTCCGTAGGCGCCCGCACTCTGTCAACCGCCTCTCGTACGAGATGACGCCGCGAGAGGATCCTGCGTTCGCCTGACTCACCAGGCCGGCCAGTTCCACTCCCACGACTCGCCGGGGGCGGGGGTCGATCGACCGCTTTGACGCCGGGGCGGATTGGCGTCGCGTGGCTGGGTTCAGGCGAGACGGTGTCCGGTCCGATCTCCCGTGGCCGCGACGAGCCGCGTCCCGCGGGTGACACCCACGCTCCGGACAAGCCCATTTGATCAGGTGAGTTATTGCGGTCCGAGACCCCAAGGCAGTCCGACCGTCTTGGTCCAGAACTGCTCGAAGTTCTTCGCCAGCGAATGCCCGGTCTGCTTCGCCGCGGTGGCCGAGCGATCGCCTAGATCGTGGTCGAACGCAGCTTTGCTGGAGTTGGCCTTGTTCTCTACGTGGGTGACGAACTTGTTCCAGCCCTCGACGTACCTCTCAAACCCGGGCGGAGCCGGGCACTGGAGGCTCGGGGGCTTCAGCGAGTAGTAGAACTGCCATTTGCCGATTCCGCGCCGCTCTCTGACCTCGATCGCGGCCCTGGCGTCGATCTTGGCATTCCATTTGCCGGGGATCTTGAATTCGACGTGGTCGTAGAAGTCGCCGGTCTTTCGCTCGTTGCCGAAGTCGACGTCGAATGGGACGCCGTAGTCCGTCGCGTGGAGCTCGTAGCCGCCGGGCGGCACGGAGCCGTTGGAGCCCGCCGCGATGGCTCCGGCGTCGTTGGCCGATGCCGCTGCATCGCCGGCATCGCACCCACCCAGCGAGACCTTCAGGGTGTTGGTCGCGTCGGCGGTGATCGCCGCCGTCGCGCTGCCCCCGCCCTGCGTGCCTGAGTAATGAACTGGATAGGGCGCCGTGTCGCTGCCCTTGCTCGCAGCGAAGGTAAGCGTCGGGTTCACAGCGGTGGTCCACTGGGGGCTGTAGTCCCCGTCATCGGGAACGGCCTCGGAGCAGCTCCCGCTCCCGTGCGCGACCAGGTCTGCGGTCCCCGGAAGGTACGGGCTCGCGATGACCTTGCCGTTGTCCTCCTCGAGTCTGCGGAAGTAGATCGGAGCCGGGCCCGGGGGCGCTGCGCTGAGCGTGGCGCTGCAGTCCTCCGACGGAGCGTTGTTGCTGTTGAAGCTCTCAGATCCGGACGCCGTCAGCCGCTGGGACACGATCGGGTTGCCCGCGGTCGCCGTATTGACGACCTCGGTCTCCGAGTAGGTGAAGTGCAGGCTGTAGGTCTGTGAATCCGACCCGGCGGTGACCTTTCTGCGTTTCATCCCAGGAGCCCGAGTAGGTTGCGGTCAGCTTGTCCGTCGGTGCCGCTGACGCGCTCGTTGCCAGCGGGTTAGGAGTGCGGTAGACGGAAGCGACGGCCGTGATATTCGCGAGCAGCACCCCGACGAGCACGAGCGCCGCGGCACCGGCGACAGCGTGGACGCGGCCAGTGGCCGCGCGCCTTTGAGAGTTCATCCTTCCACCCACGATTCCCCGATCGGCTCACCACGCTCCGTGGAGATGCTCGCGAGCGAGAATAGCGCTGCGCTCCAAGCGATCCAAGGGCCTCTGCCGGTTCTTAACCGAGCTTGCGGATCGGCGGGAGCTCGTAGCCGCCGTCGAACACGGAGAGGTCGGGCTCGTACATCCGCAGGATCGGCCGAAACGGGCCCGCCGGTGTCGGCAGCCAGTTGGCGCGCCGGTCGGGCTCCGCGGGCTGCTCGTGCTGCATCACGATTGTCAGGCCGCCGACGGCGTCCCGCGTCAGCCCGGGCGTGCGGTCGCCAATCGAGTAGCGGTCGATCGGATTGGCGACGAGGAAGAAGTCGGTGCTGTCGTACATCGTCACCGACCAGAAGGCGCGGACCGGCGGCTCGCGGTCGAAGTGCAGCTCGTAGGCACGGTTGCCGTCCAGCGGATCGCCGTCGCCGTCGAGGTACACCATCGCGTAGGCGGCCTCGTAGCCGTGATTGCCCCACAGACCGGCGCGGGCAGCGAGCGCGCGCTGAACATAACGCGAGGGCCCGTCGGCCAGCTTCCAGGCGTCCTCGTCGAGGGCGCCGATCTCGAAGAAATCGATGTTGTAGTCGAACACGTGGTAGGTCAGGCTCCAGCCGTTCTTGACGGGGCTCGAGTTCCCCTTCAGCGCCTCCTCCAGCTTCTGCCTCGCGGTCACGGTCGCCTCGCCCAGCGCCCGGGCGAGCTCGCTGTCACCGTCGGCGTACGGCGACTGCGGCTCGAGCAGACCGAGCGCAGCGAACCGCTGCTGGTAGGCCTGATCGCGCTCTGACGGCGGGAACGCCGCGATCAACGCCCGCAACTGCTCGAAGAAGCCCAGGTCCTCGGGCACCCCCGGGTCAGCCTTTGGCAGGCCGTCGCCCGGGGCGCTCGGGGTGACCGTCAGCTGGCGCTGCAACGCGGCGACGTTCGGCAGGTCGGCGTCGCCGTCGACCGCCCAGCGCCCGACGATCGTCGCGATGCTGGTCGGGAACCGGATCACGCGCGTCCCGCTCGGGGCTTCGCCGTGCCAGTCGCGCGCGACAAGCAGGAACGACGCGGCCTCGGTGCCGGTCGCACGGTGGCCGACATAGGCGAAGTTGTTCGTCCAGGCATCGACGAACTGGAGCACGTAGTAGCGGCCCCCGGTGTCGGGGACGTCCAACCGCACCGGCCCGCCGCTGACGTCGACGTTCGCGATCGAGTACATGGTGTCGTTGTTGACTGACACGAACGTCGTCTCGGGGCCGGCAAGCCGGTCGGCGTGGCCGAACCGGTTGTAGGGAGTCGCCGGCACGGCGCCGATGCCTTCTTGTGCGAAGCGGGAGACCTGCTGTAGGTCAAACACGAGCGGGAACCCGTAGAAGAACGCTTCGACCGCGAGCGCCTTGAGATCGCCCTCGCCTACCTGCCTGCCCTCCGCCATCGATTCCTCCAGTCCACCGACGCCCGGTCGTTCGGTCCCACCGCCCGCAGCTTATCGCCGCGCGCCTCTCCCCCCGGCTCGCTCAGTGCCGCCGCTCGTTCGGGAAAAATTGCGGCCCGATGCGCTGTGCCGCCGCTCATGGCTGGACCTGGGCCGTTGCGGCAGGGCTGATCGTGGTCGCGCTCGGAGGCTGCTCCGGGAGCGCTCCGAAGAATGCCGCCCAGGCAGGCACCAAGGTGCTGGTCGCACTGCCACTCGAGGTCCAGGCCTCGGCGCTCGACCGCGCCGCCGACGCGAGCTCGGACTCGGCCGATCGGAGCTTTCGGCACTTCAGCACGATCTCTGAGATCGCCAGCCGGTACGGCGCGAGCCAAGCCGTGATCGTGTCCGACGAGAAGGTGCTCGCGTCCGACGGTTTGAAGCTGACACTCGACCCGACACACGGGGCGTTCTGGGGGAGCGTGACCGCGGCTCAGGTCAAGCAGCACTTCGGCACGACGTTGGTCGAGTCGTCCGGGACGATCGCGGCCGACACCACCGCGCGCGTGCCGAGCGGTCTGACCGGCGTGACCGGGGTTGTCGGCCTCGACGCGAGCATCTCGCTCCCCAATGCAGTCACCGGTGGCAGCGCCAGTCCGGCGTGTCCGGCGCAGATGCCGACCCGAACGTCGGTCGCGGACCTGTTCGGCTTCAACAAGACGGTTGCGAGCGGTGTCACCGGCGCCGGCACGAGTGTCGACATCCTCGCGATCCACCGATTCGAGCCCGCCGTGTTCGCGAACTTCAACCGGTGCACTGGATCATCGTTGAAGGCATCGGCAATCACGCAGAGCGTGGTTCCGGACACGCCGAGCACCGGCGGCGGCCCCGAGGTCGCGCTCGACTCGCTGGTCCTGACGCTGCTGGCGCCTGGAACCCATGTCCACGTCGCCCAGTTCGATCCCTCGACCGCACTGGCGTTCCCGCTGATCCACCTGCTCGAGCGTGGATCGCCTCCGAACGTGCTCGACATCACCGTCGCCTACTGCGAGACGCAGCTGACGCACGCCGAGCTGGCGCTCTCGGAGTGGCTGCTGGCCGCGTTCGCTGCGTCGGGAACGACGACAGCCGTCGCTGCCGGTGACAAGGGCTCGAGCGGCTGTTACCCGAGCACGAGCCCGGCGGTCACCTATCCGGCGTCGTCGGCGTTCACGACCGGGATCGGCGGCGCCTTATACGCCGGGAGCGCCTCGGCGCCGTCCGGCCTCGCGGTCTGGAACGACCACGAATCGGCCGGCGGCGGGGGCGGCACCAGTCAGGTCGTGCAGGCGCCGCAGTGGCAGGGCGGCGGGATGCGCCGGGTGCCGGACGCGTCGGCGTACTCGGTTCCCGGTGGCGTCGGGAGCATCCCGGTGTGCGCGACGGCCTCGGACTGCGTCTGGAGCGCCGTCGGAGGCACCAGTCTGGGAGCCACCGTGATGGGAGCGACGGGCGTCCTGCTCGAGCAGGAGTACGGACCGCATCACGTCGCGCAGCGGTGGGGAGACATCGCGGGTGCGATCTGGAGGCGCGCGACTCGAGCCCTCGGCGTCACCGACATTGTCAAGGGCGCCAACACGACCTTCACGTCGGTGTGCTGCACCGCGAAGGCCGGCTACGACACCGCTTCCGGGTGGGGTTTGATCGACCCGGACGCACTCAAGACGGTGTTCGCAAAGTGAGCTGGACTGAACGAAACGATCGGTATCTTCAGCTTTTCATCGGGGCAGCCGATTGATAGTCGCGACGGAAAGGATGTCGCCGTGCGGAAGCGTTGGGTAACACACCTCGGTTTGAGCCTCGTGGTCGCGGCCAGTTTGGCCGCGTGCGGATCGAGCTCGAGTTCGTCGTCGTCGAGCACTACGACGCCCGCCACGGCGACCGCGGCCGACGTGAGCTCGAGCACGGCCACGACCACGACGAGCTCCGCCAGCTCCGAACCCGCGACCTGCACCGCGAAGAGCTCGACCCAGGTCGACTGCGTGTTGCCGGACGTGGAGGCGCTGCCCTACTTCGAGCTCACGACGCTGGTCACCGAGGCGCAGGCGGTCAACTCGAGCGTCTCCGGCAGCACGCCGATGGTGATCACGGCCTACGGCGCGGACGGCGCCAACGGGTACCGGTCCGCGGCCGGCGACGCCGGCAGCGGCGGCAACGGCGGCGAGGCGCAGACGACGACCACCGTGGCCGCGTACACAACCAACTACAAGCTGCCGATCCTGTTCTATTACCTCGGTCACGGTGGCAAGTACACGGGCTCGAACAACATCTTCGTCGGCGGCGTCGGCGGTACCGGAGGCGCCTCCACGATCGTCTCGCCCGACAACCTCACGACCTCGGCGAAGACGCTCGTCCAGCCCTGCATCACGGGAGTCTCGGGCGAGTACAGCCAGTCGGGATGCACGAGCACCACTGTCCTGCTGGTGGCGGCGGGCGGCGGCGGCGGCGGTGAGGGCGCGACCTGCAACGGCGGTGGTGGCGGAAACGGCGGCACCGCGGTGGCCGGAACCGGCGGGGTTGCCACCGCCGGCGGGAACAACGGCGGCGACGGTGGCTGCTCCGGCGGCAACGGCGGACACGCCGGCAGCCTCGGCACCGGCTACGGCGGCGGCAGCGGCGGCGACGGCGTCAACAACGTCACCGGCGGCCATGCCAACAGCGGCACCGGCGGGATGGGCGGCGCGATGCACGAGTCGAGCGGTCCGAGCGCGGCCGTCCCGTGGGACAACGTCGGATATTGCATCTACAAGGCGGGCAACAACGGGACCACCGCGGATCCGTGTCCGGTCTCGCAGTCGGACTCGCCGAGCTACGGCGCCGGTGGCGAGGGCGAGTGGCGCGGTTCCGCTCAGCCGATCGGCGGCGGCGGCTCGGGCGGCGGCGGCTGGGGCGGCGGCGGCGGTGGTGGTGGCGGCGGCGACAGCGACCCCGGGGGCGGCGGCGCCTCGGGTGGCAGCTTCGCTTTCACCTCGACCACGAGCGCGCCCAGCGACTTCACGACTCCGAGCGACACGGCCGGCAACGACGGCAGCGGCTTTGCCGACAACGGCCAGGTCATCGTCAGCTTCGTGACCGGGTGAGGGCGACGCGCGCAGCTCCGCTGTACGTCGCAAGAGCGCGATCACCCGCAGGGCGTGCGGCCACGTCGGAGAAGACACCGCAATGAGCCCGCGCCGTACCGCGATCGCCCTGGCGCGCCGGCCTGCGATCGCCTTGCTCGGGCTCGCCGCCGCGATCGCGCTCGGGATCGGTCCTGGCGCCGCCGATGCGAGTCATCGTTCGAACCCGCCGCCGAGCGGCGGCGCCGGGCTCGGCGGCCTGGACCCGAATCACACCAGCCACAAGGTTCCGAAGCCGCCCTCCAGGCACGCGCACGGGACGTGGCTGAGTGGGGTCACGATCACCGAATACTGGCCGGCGCCCGAGAAGTGGTTCGTGGGGCGCCTCGTGCGCGCACCCGGGTTGAGCGGCAAGCACCGGATCGACTGGCTGTACTCGGCGACCGGGGTCTCGATGGAAGGCCAGGGGCTCGGCAGCGACGGGCGCATGTACCACATCAACGCGCTCGGGGACGGTGGCTGGGTTACGCGTAATGGGACCCCGACCACCCCGTCCGACGGCTGGTCGGCGGGTCCGCCGTACTGGCGCGCCGGCGGCTACTGGCGCAGCCACAACGGCGGTGTCACGTTCCCGCTCAGCGCCGGTGGGTGGTCGGCCGGTGACGGCGTCAAGTACGTGCCGTTGCGCGGCGTCAGCTTCGCGCGAGGAGCGTCGCTGCCGCTTCACTTCTACCGGTCGATCGCCGTCGACCCGAGCGTGATCCCGCTCGGCAGCGAGGTCTACATCCCCGCCTACCGACATGACGGCTACGGCGGTTGGTTCGTCGCGCAGGACACCGGAGGCGCGATCAACGGGCTGCACGTCGACGTCTACCGCTCGCCACCGGCAAGCCCCAACGACGGCGGCCAGTACCTGACCGGTAAGCGTTTGTTCGTGGTCAAGCCCAAGCGCTGAGCCGAAGCTAGACTCCAGGGCAATGCCGAAGCAGCAGCGCATGATGAGAGTCGAGCAGCGCAGCCAGCTTGCCGCAATGCAGCAGCTCGAAGGCCGCTCCGACGAGGAGCTCGAGGCCGAAACCCGCTACAAGTCGGCGGCGCAGGCGATCCTCGGGGCGAGAGCAGCCGAGCGCTACGACGCCAAGGCGGCCCGCGCTCACTTCCAGCGGGCGCTGGCGGCGGCGCGACCGCAGGAGCGACTGCAGCTGCGCCGGATGGCCGACGCATCGCTGGCGCTTGCCGAGCGGCGACCCGATGATCTCAGGAAGGCGACCGAGCGCCTCGGCGTCGAGGCGCCATCCAAGCGCCAGCTCCGCGGGCTGTGGCTGATGGGGCTGCTGGTGCCGCCGAAGAGCGCTGGGCTGCTCGCCCGGATCCGCGGGATCGTGCTGATCATCGTGCTGGTCGTGGCCGTGCTCCTGATCGGGTTCGGGATCGTCAACCTGATCGCGCTGCCATTCGGCGGGATCTCGCTCGACCTCGGAATCTTCTACGGCATCGTCCTGGTGGCGATCGCGCTCGGCGCGCTGGCCTACTTCGGTCGCAGGCGCCAGAAGCGCGCGCAGGCCGATCGCGCAGCGCAGGTCGCGGCACGTAGCGGCGGCCGTTAGCTCGCCCGGACGCGGCGATGTGCGGTCGCTACAGCCTCGCGATCCCGGACCCAGCCGACATCCGGGCGCGATTCGGGATCAGCGAGTCGATCGAGATCCGGCCGAGGTACAACGTCGCCCCGGGCGACGACGTGCTCGCCGTCACGACCAGCCGCGAGGGCGAGCCGCGCGGCGAGCTGCTGCGATGGGGCCTGGTTCCGAGCTGGGCCAAGAGCCCCGACACCGGGCTGAAGATGATCAACGCGCGCGTTGAGACCGTCGCCGAGCGACCGGCCTTCAGGCGTGCGTTCGAGCGCTTCCGCTGTCTGCTGATCGCCGACGGCTTCTATGAGTGGCAGCGCCAGCCCGTCGGACCGAAGCAGCCATTTCACATCACGCGCGCCGACCGGGAGCCTTTCGCATTTGCGGGACTGTGGTCGGTCTGGCACGCCGGCGACGGGAGCACGGTTCGCAGCTGCACGATCCTGACAACGGCTGCCAACTCGGCGATCGCGTCGCTGCACGATCGGATGCCCGTGATCCTGGCTCCCGACAGCGAGCGTATGTGGCTCGCGTCAGGCAGCTCGCGGGAGCAGCTTCGAGCCGTCCTTGGCGGCCTGGCGCCCACCGAGACGGCGCTGCGTCCGGTCAGCCTCGCGGTCAACGACGCGCGCTACGACGGGCCGGAGTGTCTCGCCGACCCCGTTCCGAGCGCTCAGAGCGCACTGTTCTAGCTACCAGACCCGGGATAATCACCGCCGCGGGGCGGTCGCCGCCCACAAGCATGCCCCTCTCCCCTCTGCTCGACTCCTACGACCACGTAGTGCTCGACCTCGACGGCTGCGTCTGGGTCGGTGACACTTGCACGCCGGGTGCGCCGGAGGCGGTGTCCGCGCTGCGCACCGCTGGCAAATCGGTGATCTTCCTGACCAACGATGGCCGCAGCTCGCCCGAGGACTACGTCCGCAAGCTGTGGTCGCTGGGGCTGATGGCCTCACTCGAGGAGGTCGTCACGGTCGGCGCGGCGATCCAGCACGTGCTCGCCGAACGAGGACGCCGCGCGCCCACCTACGTGATCGGGTCCTCCGCGATCTTCAGGCACGTCGCCGACGCCGGCCAGCGGATCGTCAACGGCACTGATCAGGCATCGAAGGCCGAGTTCGTGGTCGTCGCCGCCCACAACGAGTTCCACTACAGCGAGCTCAAGGACGCGACCCAGGCGGTGCTCGGCGGCGCCGAAATGATCGTCGCCGGTCGCGACCGGACCTTCCCGACAGATGACGGACCGTGGCCCGCGACCGGCGCCGTCGTCGCCGCGCTCGAGTACGCGACCGGCAGGACGGCGAGCTCGGTTGGCAAACCCGCCGCGCAGATCTTCCACACGGCGCTCGATCGGCTCGCGCCAGGCCGGACGCTCGTCGTCGGTGACCGGCTCGACTCCGATCTGGCGGGTGCGGCCGCCGCCGGGCTCGACGGCGCGATCGTGCTCACAGGCAGTACGACACGCGCCGAGGCGGAGGCGGCGACTGAGCCGGCGCCAATCGCAATCGCCGAGAACCTCCACGCGCTGCTGCTCTCGACGTGAGCGTCTCGGTGATCATCAACCCGTCGGCCGGGGCGGGGCGGTCGAGCCGCCTGCTTCCCGAAGTGCAGCGCGAGCTGACGCGCCTCGGGCTCGAGCACCACATCGAGCGAACTCAGAGCCTCGACCATGCGCGCGAGCTCGCGCGAGCCGCGGCCCGGGCCGGGGAGATCGCGGCGGCGATGGGCGGCGATGGCCTGATCGGCGCCGTCGCGGATGGATTGAGGGACTCCGGCGGCGTGCTTGGCGTGCTCCCGGGCGGTCGCGGCAACGACTTCGGCCGGGTGCTCGGGATCCCGCTCGAGCCCGGCGCCGCGTGCGACGTCCTGGCCCATGGCGTCGTTCGCGAGCTCGACCTGGGCGCGGTTGGGTCCTCGACGTTCATTGGGATCGCAAGCTGCGGATTCGATTCCGACGCCAACCGGATCGCCAACGAGACGAGGGTTTTCCGAGGCAACCTCGTGTATGTCTATGGGGCGCTGCGAGCGCTCGCCGCGTGGCGACCGGCGACGTTCGAGGTCAGTCTCGACGGCGGGCCGAAGCGGGCGTTCACCGGCTACTCGGTCGCGGCCGCCAATTCGAAAGCGTACGGTGGCGGGATGCTGCTGGCGCCCGAAGCATCGCTCGAGGACGGGCTGCTCGACGTCGTGATCGTCGAGCAGGTGCCAAAGCACCGGTTCCTGCGCTTCCTCCCGACCGTGTTCAAGGGCGAGCACGTCCGCCAGTCCAACGTGCACGTGCTGCGTGCCGGCGAGGTCGAGATCAGCGCCAGCCGCCCGTTCACGATGTACGCGGACGGGGATCCGATCGCACAGCTGCCGGCCACCGTGCGCGCGCTGCCCCATGCCATGCGCGTGCTCGTTCCAGCATGACGGCGCTCGGGGCGAAGATCATGGCGGCCCGGGCCGTCGGCGAGCTCGCTCGCCGTGCCGGGCGGGGCGGCGGCACCAGCCTCCCGGGCAAGGTGCTGATGCGACTTGAGCCGCATGCGATCGCGGAGCTGGCCGCGCGGCTGCCGCGCGGGTCGGTCGTCGTCTCGGCGACGAACGGGAAGACGACGACGGCGGCGATGATCGCGTCGATCCTGTCGCGGGCTGGGATCTCGCTGGTCCACAATCGCGCCGGCGCGAACATGGCGGGCGGCGTTGCCTCGGCGCTGCTCGCAGCCGCTCGCCAGAACGCGGGGATCGAGGGCGAGCTGGGTCTGTTCGAGGTCGATGAGTTCTGGCTCGACCGGATCACCGACGAGCTGAAGCCGCGAGCGGTCCTGCTCTGCAACCTGTTCCGCGACCAGCTCGACCGCTACGGCGAGCTCGAGACGATCGCCGATCGGTGGGCCGCGGTCGTCAGCTCGCTGCCGGCAGGCGCGCGGCTGGCGCTCAACGCCGATGACCCATTGATCGCCGATCTCGGCCGCCACAGCCCGCACGTGACGTATTTCGGCGTCCAGGACAGCAGTGTCGCCCTGGCCGAGATGCAGCACGCGTCGGACTCCAAGCACTGCCGGCGCTGCGGCGCGCCATATGTGTACGAGGCGATCTACCTCGGCCATCTCGGCACCTACCGCTGCCCGAACTGCGGGCAGGAGCGGCCCGAGCCGGCCGTCAGCGCCGACCAGATCAGCTTCGACGGCACCCGCAGCGCCACGTTCACGCTGCGCGCACCGAGCGGCGCCGCGGCCGTGGAGCTGCCGCTGCCGGGTCTTTACAACGTCTACAACGCGCTCGCCGCTGCGGCCCTGTGTCTCACGCTCGGCGTCGAGCTCGACGACGTCGTCGCCGGGCTGCAGGCGGTCACGGCCGCATTCGGCCGGGCCGAAAGGGTCGTGATCGAAGGCGCCGAGGCGTCGATCCTGCTGGTCAAGAACCCAGCCGGGGCGAACGAGATCCTACGCACGCTGGCGCTCGAGGATCCCGGGCTGGATCTGCTCGCCGTGCTCAACGACCGGACCGCCGACGGTCACGACATCTCGTGGGTCTGGGACGCCGACTTCGAGATGCTGGCCGATCGGGTCCGGCGCGTGACCTGCGCCGGCACGCGTGCGGCCGAGCTCGCGCTGCGACTGAAGTACGCGGGGATCCCAGCCGAGCGGCTGAAGGTGGTGTCCGAGCTGCCCAGCGCGCTGGATCAGGCGCTTGCGGGCACCGAGGGCCGCCGCCTGTTCGTGCTGCCGACCTACACGGCGCTGCTCGAGCTCCGCGAGCTACTCGCGGGACGCGGCCATGTCGCCCAGTTCTGGGAGCGCGAGGAGGCCCCAGCGTGAGCGTGATCTGGCACGACCTCGAGTGCGGAAGCTACGTCGAGGATCTCGAGCTGTGGCGTGAGCTCGCCGACAGGCACGGGTCGCCGATCCTCGACATCGGCGCCGGAACCGGCCGGATCACACTCGACCTCGCGCGTCGCGGCCATCGCGTGACCGCGCTCGATCGCGATCAGTCGTTGCTCGAAGAGCTGGCGCGCCGCGCCGACGGACTCGAGGTCGAGACCGTCGCCGCTGACGCGCGCGAGTTCGAGCTCGAACAGCGGTTCGCGCTCTGCCTGGTACCGATGCAGACGGTCCAGCTGCTCGGCGGTCCCGCCGGTCGCGGGCGCTTCCTGCGTTGCGCGCGGCGGCACCTGCGCGGTGGCGGCGTGCTCGCGATCGCGATCGCGCAGACGCTCGAGCTCTACGAGGTCGTCGACCAGGCGCTCGCCCCGCTGCCCGACATGTGCGAGCTCGATGGCGTCGTTTACTCGAGCCAACCGACCGCGGTGCGGGTCGATCGCGAAGGGTTCGTGCTCGAGCGCCGCCGCGAGATCGTGACCGGAAAGGGTCGCCGCTCGGTCGCGCTCGACGTGATCAGGCTCGACCGCCTCAGCCCGGGTCAGCTCGAGCGCGAGGGGGCGCAGGCGGGCTTCGCGGCGCTCGGTGTCAGGTCGGTCCCGGCGACCGCCGATTACGCGGGCAGCGAGGTGGTGCTACTCGATGGTTGAGCGAGACGGCAGGTTGCGCGTTTGCGCCCTGTATCCCGAGCTGATGAACATCTACGCGGACCGCGGCAATCTGCTGCTGCTCCGGCGACGCTGCGAGTGGCGCGGGCTCGGCTTCGAGCTGACCGCGTCGGACCTCGGCGAGGATCTCGACCCTGGGGCGGCTGACATGTTCTACATCGGTGGCGGCCAGGACCGCGACCAGAAGCTTTGCGCGCTCGATCTGGCAGACGTCAAGCGCGAGGCGCTGCACGAGGCGGCGAGGTGCGGCAAGGTGATCCTCGCCGTCTGCGGCGGCTACCAGCTGCTCGGTCACTCCTACCAGCTAGGCGATGAGCAGCTTCCGGGCGTCGGGTTGGTCGATCTGCACACGGTTCGCGCCGACGGGCCGAGGCTGATCGGCAACATCGCGATCGAAGTCGAGCTCGCACCATGTGCGCGGAGGACGCTCGCGGGGTTCGAGAACCATGGTGGCCGGACGCATCTGGGCGCCGGCGCACGACCGCTGGGGCGGGTGCTAAAGGGGCACGGCAACAACGGCACCGACGGCTTCGAGGGGGTCACGGAGGGCAACGTGATCGGTACCTATCTGCACGGGCCACTGCTGCCAAAGAACTCCTGGTTCGCCGATTGGCTGATCGCGACGTCGCTCGGCCTGGCCGAGCCACTGGAGCCACTCGACGACGAGCTCGAGGCCGCCGCCCACGCCGAGGCGCGGCGCGCCGCGGGCGTGTAGGTCGCCGATGCCGCGCAGTCGCCGCATTGCCCTGATCGCCTACGCCGCGATCGTGACGGTTGCCGCGCTCAGTGGCTGCGGCGGCTCGCAGTCGGCTAGCACCGTATCGGCGGATCGCGCCAGCGAAGGGCGACCGCTGCCCGGCACCGGCAAGCCGCCGGTGACGATCGGCGATAAGAACTTCACCGAGCAGTTCCTGCTGGGCGAGCTCTACGACGAGGCGCTGACCTCAAAGGGCTACGCCGTCACCCTCAACCGCGACATCGGCCCGACCGAGGTCACGATGCAGGCGCTGTACAGCGGCCGGTTATCGATGTATCCCGAGTACCTCGACACCTGGGACAGCTCGATCGCGGGGATCAACCATCAGTTCCGCAGCCGGCGAGCGACCTATCTGGCGGCGCGGGCGTACGCGCTCGCCCACGGGCTCGAGCTGCTCGAGCCGACGCCGTTCAGCGACACCGGGGCGATTGCGGTCACGGTCGGCTACGGGTCCCTGCACGGGCTGCGGACGATCGGCGATCTGCGCAAGGTGGCGCCGTCGCTGACGCTGGGCGCGCCGCCCCAGTTCCAGCAGAGCGCGACCGGGATGCCGGCGCTCGAGCAGATCTATGGGTTCGTCCCGGCGGCGTTCAAGCCGCTGGCGATCGGCGGGCAGTACACGGCGCTCGACCAGGGAGCGGTTCAGGCTGCAGACGTGAGCACGACCGACGGCGAGCTGGCGAGTGGCAACTATGCGCTGCTGCGCGACCCGCACAACGTGTTCGGTTGGGGCGAGGCGGTTCCGGTCGTCCCTCAGCACGTGCTCCAGGCCGAGGGTCCCGCGTTCGCCGCCACGATCGACCGCGTCACGGCGCTGCTGAGCACGCCGGTGATGCGCCAGTTGAACGCGGCCGTCGATGTCTATCACCAGGATCCGGCGGTCGTCGCCAAGCACTTCCTCCAGGCCCACGGCTTGGTCCCGCTCGCGTAACAGGGCGCGCTGAGGCGGCCGTCAGCTGCCGCTTGACCCGAACCCGCCGGCGCCGCGCGCACTGCTCGCGAGCGCATCGACCTCGACCGCTTCCGGCGTCTCGATCCGGACCAGCACGAGCTGCGCGATCCGGTCGCCCGCCGCGATCTCGCACGCATCGAGGCGATCGGTGTTGAGCAGCAGAATCTGGACCTCGCCGCGGTAGCCGGCGTCGATCAGTCCGGGGGCGTTGACCAGCGCGATCCCGTGCCGCGCCGCCAGTCCCGAGCGCGGAAGCACCAGCCCGGCCTGTCCCTCGGGGATCTCGACCGCGATCCCGGTGCGCAGCTGGGCGCGCTGGCCGGGCTCGAGCACGCATCGCTCGAGCGCGTGCAGGTCGAGCCCGGCGTCCCCGCGGTAGGCGCGGCGTGGAATCGTCGCGCGCGGATCGAGTCGCAGGACGCGCAACGTCATTGCGTGCGGCGGCCGAGCGCGTAGGCCGAGTAGCGCGCGGCGACGCTCGGTGAAAGGCGTGCAATCACGCGGACTCCGTCAGGGGTGTCGTCGCGCTCGAGGTCGCCTGCGATCTCGTGCAGTTCCGCCAGGCGCGCGCCGGCGTCGTAGGGGATCAGCAGCTCGACCTCCTCAAACGTTCGCGCGAACTCCTCCTCGATGCGCTCTCTGAGGGCCTGTAGCCCCTCGCCGGTGAGCGCTGAGACCAGGACCGCGTCAGGGTGGCGATGCTCGAGCTCGAGGCGGCGCTGATCCCCGATCTCGTCGGCCTTGGCGAGGACCAGGACCCGCGGCGCCTCCTCGGCGTCGATCTCGTGAAGGACCTCCTCGACCGCGGTCGTCATCTCGATGAGCTCCTCCTCGGGCACGGACGCGTCGACGACGTGGAGGATCAGATCGGCCAGGCGCGTCTCCTCGAGCGTCGCGCCGAAGGCCTCCACCAGCTGGTGGGGAAGCTTGCGGATGAAGCCGACGGTGTCGGTCACGAGGTAGTCGCGACCGCCGGCGTTGAGCACCCGGGTCGTCGGGTCGAGCGTGTGGAACAGCCGGTCGCCGACACCCACCGACGCTCCCGTCAGCGCGTTCAGCAGCGTCGACTTGCCCGCGTTGGTGTAGCCCGCCAGCGCGATCGAGGGCAGGTGGGCGCGCTCGCGCTCGGAGCGCATCACCGATCGGCTCGAGCGGACCTGGCCGAGCTTGCGCTTCAGGGCCGCGATCCGATCGCGAGCCAGACGGCGGTCGGTCTCGATCTGGGTCTCCCCCGGCCCGCGCGTTCCGATCCCGCCGCCGAGGCGCTCGAGGTGTGACCACAGCCCTCGCATCCGCGCGAGGTTGTACTCGAGCTGGGCCAGCTCGACCTGGAGCTTGCCCTCGGCCGTGTGGGCGTGGGCGGCGAAGATGTCGAGGATGATTGCGGTGCGGTCGATCACCGGGATTCCGAGCGCCGCCTCGAGATTGCGCTCCTGGCGCGGCGACAGCTCGTCGTCGCAGGCGACCAGGTTGGCGTCCGAGCCGGCCACCTCGGCCTTCAGCTCGTCGAGCTTGCCGGCGCCGATGTAGGTGTTCGGATGCGGGCGCTCGCGGCGCTGGATCAGCTCCCCGACGTCGGCGACCCCGGCCGTGCGCAGGAGCTCGCGCAGCTCATCGAGCTGGCTGTCGTCGCCATCGCGAAGCGCGGCGACGAGATACGCCCGCTGGCGAGCGCGTCCGGGCAGGCGCTGCCCATCGGCGCTGAACGACGGTCTGCTGCGCCCGTGACGGCTTCGCTGCACGAGCGTGATGGTAGCCGTGCTAGAGCTGCCGGATCCGCTCCACGGCCTCGATCAGGCGGTCCTCCGGTGTCGTCAGCGAGATCCTGAAGAAGCCCTCGCCGCTGCGCCCGTAGGCGCCGCCGGGCGAGATCACCACGGCCGCCTGCTCGAGCACGTGCTCGCAGTATGCGGCGGCCGACTCGAATCCAGGCGGCACCGGCGCCCAGATGTAGATAGTTCCCTTCGGCGGCGTCACGTTGACGCCCGCCTGCGCAAGCGCGTCGCAGACGAGGTCACGCCGCCGCTGGTAGACCTGGTTCATCGCACGGACCTCGGCGTCGATCTCGGGTGACAGCGCGGCGGCACCGGCGAGCTGGACCGCCTCGAACAGGCCCGAGTCGATGTTCGACTTCAGCCGCCAGTACTGGGCGATCGCGTCGGCATTGCCGACGATCGCGGCGCACCGCCAGCCCGTCATGTTGTAGCCCTTGGACAGCGAGAAGACCTCGACGCCGACCTCCTTGGCGCCGGGAGTCGCGAGGAATGACGGCGCCACGTAGCCGTCGTAGGTAGTCTCGCTGTAGGCGTTGTCATGGACCGCGAGAATGTCGCGGGCGCGCGCAAGCTCGACGACTCGCTCGAACAGGCCGTCCGGAGCGATCGCGCCGGTCGGGTTGTTGGGGTAGTTGAAGAACATCAGCCGCGCGCGCTCGAGGTCGGCGTCGCTGATCGCGTCGAGGTCGGGCGCGAACCCGAGCGCGGGGACGAGCGGCATCAGCACCACTTCGGCACCCGCCAGCAGCGGCCCGCCGGTGTAGACCGGGTAGCCCGGATCGGACGCGAGTGCGACCTCACCGGGATCGAGGAACGCGAGGTTGAGGTTGAAGATGCACTCCTTCGCGCCGATCGCCGGCATCACCTCGGTCTCGGGATCGAGCTCGACGCCGAAGCGGCGCTCGTAGAACGCCGCGATCGCCTCGCGGAACTCGCTGCGCCCCCGGTTGGTCGGGTACGTGTGGGTACTTGGATCGGCGACGGCGCGCTGGGCGGCGGCGACGATCGGCGCGTAGGTCGGGGTATCGGGATCGCCGATCCCGAGGCTGATCACGTCGATGCCGGCCGCGCGTTTGGCGGAGACCTTCCGCTCGAGCTCCGCAAACAGGTACGGGGGGATTTGCTCCAGCCGGCTACTCGGTCGCATGCAGCTCCTTTATGAATTCGTCGGTCAGGCGTCCGCGGTACACCGGTACCGCCCATCCGGTCAGGTTGATGTTCAGCTCGTCCCCCACCTCGACCTCGAGCTCGCCGCCGTCGAGCTCAACGGTCACAGGTGAGCTTCCCCCGTCGAGCACATGGGCGACCGCCGCGCCGGTCGCGCCGGTGCCGCTGGCGGAGGTCTCGCCCGCCCCGCGCTCGAAGATCCGTGCGCGAATCCGGTCCGGCGCGCGGACGACGAACCAGGACACATTGGTCCGGTTTGGGAATAGTTCGTGGCGCTCGATCTCCGGCCCGATGGCCGGCAGGTCCAGCGCGGCGAGCTCGCGCTCGTCGTCGAGCCTGATCGCGCACTGCGGATTGCCGACCTGGACGTGCTGAAAGCGCCAACGGCGGCCGCCGGCCTCGAGCTCGCCGCGGCCGTCACGGGCTCCGGAGGGGTAGTCCTGGCTTTGGGTGCGCGCCCTCGCCATCGCGACCGTGCATGTCGTCTCGGAGGTGATCGTCGGCCGCAGCGGGCCGGCGGCCGTCTCGATCGCGAACGTGTCCGAGCCTGCCCACCGATGACGGCGCAGGTACAGGATCGCTTCGCGCGCGCCGTTGCCCGACAGCTCGGCCTCGGACCCGTCGGGGTTGAAGATCCGCAGCCGCGCGACGAACCCTGGCTCGCTCGCCCGCGAGAGCAGCAGGATCCCGTCGGAGCCGACGCCGGTGCCGGGGGCGCAGATCGCCCTGATCCGCGCCTCGGTCAGCGCGAACGGAAGCTCCGTCTCCTCGACGATCACATAGTCGTTGCCGAGCGCGTGCCACTTCTCAAAGTCCACGCGGCCGCAGTCTATGTACCGTCGCCGTGCGATGGCCCGGCGCCTGCGACAGCTCTCGCCCCTGACGCTGCTTGCGGTGCTCGTCGTCGTGTCGCTCGCGACTCGGGTGGCGCTGCTCGGAGAACCGTGCCGGACACCGTGCCGGTCGGCAAGCGATCACATCCTGATCTTCGATGAGTCCTACTACGTCAACGCCGCGCGGGTGATCGCCGGCCTGCAGCTGCCGTCGGGCACACGCTATGCCGGAACCCCGGCCGGGGACGATCCCAACGCCGAGCATCCGCAGCTCGCAAAGCTGATCATCGCCGGCTCGATCGAGCTATTCGGCGATGGGCCGTTTGCGTGGCGGATCGGAAGCGTGCTGTTCGGGACACTCGCGTTGCTCGGCTTGTTCGTGCTGGTGCGGGCGGCCGGAGGCTCCGACCGGCTCGCGCTCGGTGCCTGCGCGCTGATGGTCTGCGACAACCTGCTGCTCGTCCACGGGCGGATCGCGACGCTTGACATCTACGTGCTCGCGCCGATGCTGTGGGCGGCGGCGTTCTACTTACGCGGGCACCCACTCGCGGCCGGCGCGCTGATCGCCGTCGCGGCCTGCTTCAAGCTGGTCGGCCCGTACGTGCTGGTCGTGCTTGTCGTGCTCGAGCTGCTGCGGCGGATCGCCGGCCGTGGTACCGGTGCGAGCTTCAAATGGCGGCCGCTCGCGAGCTGCACGGCAATGGCTGTGGTCGTGTTCTTTGCGCTGCTCGCGATCCTCGATCAGATCGCGCCCCCCTACGACGCCGCCGCGGGCAAGCCCGTCAACGGCGGCCCGTTCGGGCACCTGATCCACATGCTCACCTACGGAGCGGCGCAGACCAGCCCCCAGGGCCCGACGGGCATCGCCTCGTATCCGTGGCAGTGGCTCGTCGACCTCAAGCCGATCGTGTACCTCAACATCAACCCCGCACAGCCGTCCCCGGGCCTCTACCACATTCACCCCGCGGCTCATTTCCTGGGCATGATCAACCCGCTGATCATGCTGCTCGCGCTGCCGGCGCTGGTGCTCGCCATGTGGCGCAGCTGGGAGGTCGTCTCGATCGGTGTCGGCGTCGACGGGCGCTCGGAGCCGGACGCCGTCGGCGTGGCGTCGGGCGGCGTCGATGCGCTGTGCGTCGCGTGGTTCATCGGCACCTTCATCCCGTTCGTGCTGCTGAGCCTGATCTGGAACCGGACCAGCTACCTGTACTACATGGTGGTTGTGATGCCGGCGATCTACATCGCCCTCGCACGTCTACTCGCACCTGCGCCGCGCAAGCTGCTCGCGGTGTGGGTCCTCGCCCTGGTCATCGCGCTCGTGGTGATGTTCCCGTTCACTCCGCTTCCGTGAGCCACAGTTCGCAGATCTCAGCGGCGAGCTGATCCTGGGTCCGGCAGGTCGCATCGAGCACGCGGACGCCGCCGAGCTTTCGCATCCATGTCAGCTGGCGACGAGCGTAGTTGCGAGTGCGCCGCTTCATCGCCTCGATGTCACCGCTCAGCAACTCATCGAAGCCGAGCGCCTTGCGCGCGGTGACCGACGCGCCGGCTGCATTCGCGCGCCGGACCTCGTCCTGCGCCCCAGCCGCGACCATCGCCTCGACGCGGGCGTCGATCTGTGCGTACAGCCGGCCTCGTTCGAGAACGAGGCCGATCAGGAGCGTCGATCGCCGCATCTGATCGGTCCACAGCTCCGACTCGCCCTCGGGTGGCTCGAGCTCGCCGGCGTCGAGCAGCTCGAGCGCACGGACGATCCGCTGGCGATCGCCGGGGGCGATCTCGGCGGCGGCCCACGCCGCTCGCTCGGCGAGGCGGGAGTGCAGCGCCTGCGGTCCGTGGCGTTCGAGCTCGGCCACCCAGTGCTCGCGCACGCCCTCGAGCGGCGGCGGGCGAAGGCTGAGCGCGGTCAGCGCGGCCCGCAGGTAGAGCCCAGTGCCGCCGACCACGATCGGGCGCATACCGGCCGCGAGCAGCTCGTCGATTTCGGCGTGGGCGAGCTCGGCGTACTGGCCCGCGCTGAAGGTCGCATTGACGGGCAGGAACGACAGCAGCCGGTGCTCGAGCTGCGCCCGCTCCGCCGGCGCCGCCGCGCCGGTCAGGAGCTCAAGCCCGCTGTAAACCTGAAGAGCGTCGGCCGAGACAGCGACGGGCTGCTCGCCGTGCTCGCGCAGCCGGCGTGCGAGCGCGATCGCGACTCCGGTCTTCCCGACCCCAGTCGGCCCGAACACGGCGATGGTCTCGGCGGCCGCCATCGCGTGAGTATCGTGCAGATAGACTGCGCCGCCGTGACCACGGTAAGCGGCAGCGTGCTCGTGACGGGCGCCACGGGAGGACTCGGCCACGCGATCGCGCGCGCGTTCGCCGCGCGCGGGGCAAGCGTGATCGTCAGCGGCCGGCGCGCCGACGTGCTCGAACCGCTGGCAACGGAGATCGGCGGGCGAGCGCTGGCCGCCGACCTCTCCTCACGCGAGGACGTCGACCGCCTCGCACGCGAGGTCGGAGAGATCGACGTGCTGATCGCTAACGCGGCGCTGCCCGCGAGCGGGTTGCTGACCGAGCTCACCCAACTGCAGATCGACCGCATGCTCGAGGTCAACCTGCGCGCGCCGATCGCCCTCGCGCGTGTGCTCGCGCCCGCAATGGTCGCCCGCCGCAGCGGCCACATGGTGTTCATCTCCTCGCTGTCCGGCAAGGCGGTTTCGCCGGCCTCGTCGATCTACTCGGCGACGAAGTTCGGCATCCGCGGCTTCGCCCTCGCGCTGCGAGAGGATCTGAGCCCCCACAACGTGGGCGTCTCGGCGGTGCTCCCGGGCTTCATCAGCGGCGCCGGCATGTTCGCCGATTCGGGGGTAACCCTCCCCCGCGGCGTCGGCACGCGCACGCCCGAGGACGTCGCCGCCGGCGTGATCCGGGCCGTCGAGCGCAACCGCGCCGAGATCGAGGTCGCTCCGGCGCCGCTCCGGATTGCCGCGGCCTTCGCCGCCGTTGCGCCCGGCCCGGCCTCGACCGCGAGCCGGCGAATGGGCAGCGACAAGCTGGCTGCGGGGATCGCCGCCACCCAGGTCGACAAGCGCTAGCGGCGCCGCGAGGGCGGTCCTCCTACTCGCGGGTCAGCGAGTGCTCGTCGGTGACGCTCGCGAGCGTCGCGATGATCTCATCGGCCAGGCGGGCGCCGTCCGAGGCGCGCTCGGGGGTCGCCTGGACGCGGACGACGACCTCGTCGCCATCGATCTCCTCGAGCAGGACGCTCGCCTGCGAGCGCGTCGGGGTGCCGATGTTCTCATCGAGGATCGCCTGCACCTGACTTGGACGCACGCCGGACCGGAGCCTGACCTTGACATCGACCGAGTCCGGTTCGCGAAGCGGCACCACGGCGGCTGACAGCACGACGTTGTTCGGGATCATGATCCGGTCCTCGCCGCGCGCGAGCGTCGTGTAGAGCAGCCCGAGCGAGCTCACGATCCCCTCGACCGTCCCCCCGACGGCGCCCGCCTGCAAACGCACGCGCTCGCCCACCCGGAACGGTCGCGCACTCAGCAGCACCATTCCCGCGATCAGGTTCCCGAGCGTCTGTTGCGCCGCCAAACCGATGATCACCGCGGTGAACGCGCTTCCGGCGACCAGCGTCGTCGGGTGAACGCCGGCGATCCGCAGCGCGACGATCAGCGTGATCGCCATTGTCAGCAACCGCATCAGGAAGCCAACCGTGCCAGCCGTGCTGGGGTCCATCCGGCGGAAAAACGTGGGTCCGGCCGCTCGGCCGACATCGCGCGCGAGCGCCCAGCCCAGCACCACCAGGATGATCACGGTGCCGATCCGGAGCGCCGTGTCGACATTCGAGGACAGGCAGCTGCCGCCGTGCCGCCCGCAGCTATGTCCGAACAACTGCGCACGATAGGCGTAGACGATCAGCACGCCGACGATCAGCGGTAGCAGGATCGCCGCCTGGCGACGGGCCCGTTTGACCGCGCCGTCGCTGACGTCCATCGCGAGCCCAACGCGCTCCCAGGCGTCGCTCCGAGTCTCGAACATTCGCTCGAGATGTAGGTCTTTTCGCTTCTTGAGGCTGTTTCTCATGCTTGGCTTGAGTTCATTTTCCAGGCGCGGCTGTCATTACCTACCACCGGCGCCGCCGGCGGGTTTCACCCGGTCGTAAATCGTCGGCCACGGCGCTCAGAAGAGTCGCTGCTGCTCCTCCTCTCTTGCCTTGACCACGGGGCCGTCGACCACTGCGACTGTCCTACCCCGCATTCGCTCGCCGGGCGCAAGGTCTGGCCCTTTGACCATACCGGCAAGCCGCTGTCGCTCAGCCACCGGCGCGTAGGCTCCGCTCCGGTACAGCTCGCGATAGCGCGGGATCAGATCGGGTCTATGAGTCTTCAGCCATTCGAAGAACAACCCTCTCACATCCCCCCTGAGGTGCAGTGCGATCCCGGTCACATAAGCAGCCCCGACCTCGGCCGCGAGCTCGAGGATCTTCGCCACCTGCTCGGGATCGTCGTTGACGCCGGGCATCAGCGGCGCGACCAGGATGCCCGTGCGGATCCCGGCCCGGGTCAGCTCCGCGACCGCCTCGAGCCGTGCCCTCGGGTTGGGCGTGTGTGGCTCGGTCGCCCTCCACGCCCGCTCGTCAATCGTTGGGACCGAGACCGCCGCGCTGAAGTCCGCCCGCTCCGCGATCTGCCTGAACAGCGGCAGATCGCGGAGCAGCAACGGCGACTTCGTCAGGATCGAGCACGGGTTGGCGGCGTCACGCATCGCCTCCCATATACCCGGCATCAGCCTGTAGCGAGCCTCGGCCCACTGGTACGGATCGGTGTTCGTGCCAAGTGCAACGTGCTCCCCCACCCATGACCGGCGCGCGAGCTCGGCTCGCACCAGCTCGGGTGCGTTGACCTTGACGACGATCTCGCGCTCGAAGTCGCGGCCGGCGTCGAAGTCCAGATACTTGTGCGTCGGGCGGGCAAAGCAGAACACGCACGCGTGCGTGCACCCGCGGTACGGGTTGATCGTCCACCTGAACGGCATCTGTGATGCCTCCGGCACGTGGTTGAGGATCGACTTGGCGCGGACCTCGTAGAACCTGGTGCGCACCGAGCCTGGTACCTCGTAATGGCGAACGACGGCCGGGTCGCGGTAGCCGGGCAGCCGCGCGGTCCCCTCCTCCTCGATCGCAAGGTTGCTCCATCGCATCGAACATATGTTCGCACGGGAGCCGGACGAGTATCAGGTCCCTGCGGCCCCATCGTGCTAATGGTGCCATAATCGTGCTAATTGACCACGGCGTTGGCATGATTTTCGCTTGACTAGCACGATGCGTAGCTTCATCGATCTCGACGCAACATTCGCCGGCCAGCCGCGCGAGCTGGGGCCCGTCCTGGCGCGCATCGACACTGGCCACGGTCGGCAGCAGCTCTTTCTCGACCAGATCCCCCAAGTGCGACGCCAGCTCGCCGAAAACGCCAGGATCGCCTCGATCACGGCCTCGAACGCAATCGAGGGCGTGACAGTGGAAAGTGAGCGAGCGATCAAGATCGCCGAAGGGGCGCCCCGATTTCGCAACCGCAACGAGAAGGAGTTCGCCGGGTACCGCGACGCCATCGACGGGCTCATGCGTCTCGAGCATTACGAACCGCTGAGCGTGCCGTTCCTGCTCCATCTCCACCGGCAGCTGTTCCAGCACGCCGGAGGTCGCGGTGGCTACCTCAAGACCGATCCCAACTACATCGTGTCGTACGACAGCGGGCATCGGGAAATCGTCTTCGAGCCGCCCCCACCCGGAGAGACCGAGTTTCTACTGCGCGAGACGTTCGATCGCTACAACGCTGCCAAGGCCGATCAAGTCGGGCATCCACTCGTTCTGATCGCCGCGCTCATCCTCGACGTTCTCGCGATCCATCCGGTCGCCGACGGCAACGGCCGACTTGCTCGCCTAGTTACCACCCACGAGCTACTCGCCCAAGGCTACGGTGTTGCCAGGTACGTGAGCCTGGAACAGCGCATTTACGACTCGAAGAACACGTACTACCAGCGGCTGTACGACTCTCAGCAGGGGTGGCACAGCGGCGAGCACACGATCTGGCCGTGGGTCTCGTACGTCGCCAGTGTCCTCTCGGTCGCATACGACGACTTCGAGGCGAGCGTCGCCGCCGCGCGAGACGCCGTAGGGACTAAGCAGGAGCGTGTGCGCAAGTACATCGTCGAGCAGGCGCCGCCGGAGTTCCGCCGACGCGATATCGAGCGCGCGATGGCAGGTGTCAGTCCGGCCACGATTCGACTCGTCCTGAACGCTCTCCGGGACGAGGGACGGATCTCGGTGGACGGTGGCGGGGCCGGCGCCCGCTGGCGACGTCATTGATCCCTGAATTGCGCTGAAGACACCATGGTCGATCTGGCGACGCCATCCAGGCCGTCACGAGATCGGGAGTGGATGCTGCACGGGGCAAGGGAGTCGCTGGATCAGAACGCGTCGCTTGGAAGGCGTTTCCGCTCGCCTCAAGACGATCTCTGCAGAAGACTTGAACTTGCCGGGAGCCGGACGGTCGAGTGCGCTAAACCCGCCCTGTCCGCCACTGAGGCCTGGCGCCGAGGCGCAGCAGATGAGCGAAGTGCCCGAGCTGGACTCCATTCGCTTCGAGCGCGATCGCGAGCTCGGCGTCGACCGCTTCAGACTCGTGGCTCAGGAACTCGAGCACCGCCACCGGATGAACGCCGTCGCGGACCGGGACCAGCAGCGCCGAGCGGATGCCTCCATCGGCCGCCGACTGCAGCCTTGGATCTCGCGAAGCACCAATCGCGGCCACGCTCGTGGCGTGAGTCTGCATCAGCGCGCGCCCGAGCTCGGTCCCCTCGATCGGCTCGGCCCGCTGCCACGTCAGGGTCTCGAACAGACCCAGATGCTCGGCATCCGCCCACATCGCGGCGCATCGCAGCATGGCCGTCTCCCCCGGGCACCAGGCCGTGACCGAGTCCCAACCGCCGACGGCCCCGAGCACCTTGACCGCGTCCTTCAGGCCCGTCCGCCAATCCGAGGCACTCGCAAGGACGGCGGCGAATGCGCGCTGGGCGGTTGGTGTCCATCGCCGTGCCGACGGGGGCGCGGGTGCCGGATCGGGGAGCCTTGGCTCGGGGGTGGTGACGGCCGCCTCTTGCGCGAGGGCGAGCTCGTCGCGGAGGCGCTCGGTCAGCCGTCGCTCGGCGCTCAGCGAGGCGGCGGCGGCCTGCAGCTCGCCCGTGGCGCGCTCGAGCTGACCCCTCGCGTCGGCGAGCGCCGCCTCAGCCTCGGACCGGGAGGCTTGCGCGCGTTCGAGCTCGGCCTCGGCCTCCTCGGCGCGCTCGCGCTCGCTGCTCAGCTCGGCGCGGAGGTTGTCGGCCACGGAGCGTTGCGGCGTTGGAGCGTCCGGGGGCTCGTCGGGAGGGGTGCGCGTGTGCACCATGCCCCACTCCTCGAGCAGCTCGCGGCGGGCTGCATCGTGATCGAGCCGGGCGAAGCGCTCGAGCTGCATCAGCCGTAGACACTCGGTGCGCGACAGCTGCGCCTGCGGGAGCGGCGCGGCGACTCCGCAGACGCCGATCGGATCGCCGGCTCGATCACGCACGGCGAAGCGCAGCACCGCGAACCCGGGGCGGCCGTCGAACGGCCCGATCGTGTATTCGAGCTGGAGCGGTTCGTCGATCGGCTCCCGACCGTGAGCTCGCGGTCCATCGACGGCGACGCGTGGGGCGAGCTCGCGATCGGTTTTGCCCAGCACGAGCTCCTCGGAGCCGCACAGCAGCTCGACGTAGCGGCTGTTGACGTGGAGATAGCGGCCGTCGAGGTCCTTCAACCAGACCAGCGCCGGACTGTCGTCGAAGCGCTCGGACAGGAACGAGCTCGGTCGCTGCTCGGGGTCGGGCGAATCGATCGTGAGCGTCAGGACCGCGTGGAGCGCTCCGTTCGCGTCGCTGACCGCCTCGACCGCGATCGCAAGGCCGTCGACCTCGGCCTCGGTGTGGTCGACCTCACCGGTCAGGACGCTCTTGATCCGCTCCTCGTGCGCAAGCGACTGCAGTCGCCGGCCGCAGCGCTCGCGGAATGGCTCGGTCGATTGCTCCACCGCTCCGGCCACGCCGATCAGCGCGATCGCGGGAACACTGGCAATGGAGCTCGCTACAGCCATCGCGCTCCGCTGCTCGGTCCAACCGCCACCCGACGCAGATCGGCGCGACGGCGTCGAGGACACCCGGCCTTGCGCCCCAGCTGGACGAATGTCCGATCACGGCGTCCAGGTGTCCGTCGCGCGGGTGCGCGTCAAGCTCGCGCCGTGCTGCGAACCAGCGACTGCAGCCCGGATAGCGTCTGGCTCGTAGCCGCGGTGATCTCGACATCGACGAGCTCACCGGGGCGCGCGGTGCCGCTGAAGTTCACGACCTTGTTGTGGCGCGAGCGGCCACGCAGCCGGGTCGGGTCGGTCCGCGATGGGCCCTCGACGAGCACCTCGACGGTCCGGCCCACGAACCGCTGGGCGCGCTCGCGCGCACGGCGTTGAACGACCTCGACGAGGCGCTCCATCCGCTGCACCTTGAGCTCGTGCGGGACCTGGTCCTCGAGCTCGGCTGCCTCGGTGCCACGGCGAGGCGAGTAGATGAAGGTGAATGCGGCGTCGTAGCCAACGTCCTCGGCAAGGTCGAGTGTCAGCTCGAAGTCCGCGTCTGACTCGCCCGGAAAGCCGACGATGATGTCGGTCGTCAGCGAGCAGTCGGGCACGTGCTCGCGGATCAGCGCGACCCGGTCGAGGTAGCGCTCGCGCGTGTAGGTGCGGCGCATCCGCTTGAGCACCGCACTCGAGCCCGACTGGACCGGAAGATGGATGTGCTCGCACAGCGACTGCAGCTCGGCGTGAGCGCGGATCACGTCCTCGCGCATGTCCTTCGGGTGGGGGCTGGTGTACCGGATCCGCTCGATCCCGTCGATCTGATCGAGCCGCCCGAGCAGCTGGGCGAACGTGGTCCGGTGCTCGCGCGGCAGATCGCGGCCGTAGGAGTTGACGTTCTGGCCGAGCAGCGTCACCTCGATCACGCCATCGTCGGCGAGCGCCTGCGCCTCGGCAATCAGCTCGCGCGGATCGCGACTGACCTCTCGCCCGCGGGTCGAGGGCACGATGCAGTACGAGCACACGCAGTTGCAGCCGACGCTGATCTGCACCCATCCCTGGAACTCGCGCTCACGCTTGGCGGGCAGATGCCCGGTGAAGCCCTCGAACTCGAAGAAACCCTGAGCGGTCAGCGAGTCGCTGCACAGGAACTCGGCGAGCCGGTGCACCTGCCCGGGGCCGAACGCGACGTCGACGAACGGGAACCGCGCGAACACCTCTTCCTTGACCGATTGCGCCCAGCAGCCGCCGACGCCGATGATCCGGTTCGGGTCCTCGCGCTTGAGCCGTTTCGCCTCCCCCAGATGAGCGACGAAGCGGTCATCGGCCTTCTCGCGGATCGAGCACGTGTTGAACAGGATCAGGTCTGCATCGGTGCGGCTGGCAACCTCGCTGTAGCCGAGCGACTCGAGCATCCCCTTCATCCGCTCCGAGTCGTGCTCGTTCATCTGGCAGCCGAAGGTCGTGACGTGGTAGCGCTTCATCTGCGGCAAGAGTAGCTGCCGGGTGGTGGCGGCCCGGTCCGCCGAGGCTATTGCCCGGGCGCGAACCCGGGCAGTACGAGCTCGACTTGCGCGCCTCTGCCGCTCGCCGGGTCGACCGCGCGGACCGTGCCGCCGTGGGCCTCGGCGATCGCCTGGACGATCGACAGACCGAGGCCGGCGCCGCCGTCGGATCGCGAGCGAGCTGGGTCGACGCGGTGAAACCGCTCGAACACGCGCTCGCGCTCGGCGGCCGGGATTCCGGGGCCGTCGTCGACGACCGCGAATCTGAGCCTGTCGGGCGCGACGCGCTGCAGCTCGAGGCGCACGAGTCCGGCGGGCTCCTCGGTGTGAGCGATCGCGTTGCGCGCGAGGTTCCGCAGCGCCTGTGCGAGGCGGTCCGGGTCGGCCTTGAGCGAGCCGTCGGGGACGGGCCCGAGCTCGAAGCGGCGCTGCGCCGTCAGGCTGAGACCATCCCACAGTGTCTCGACGAACGGCTGCAGCTCGATCGTCTCGGTCCGCAGGAAGTCGATCCGCTCCGATTGCACGAGCAGCAGCAGGTCATCGACGAGACGGCTGATCCGCGTGATCTCGGCCTGTACGAGCTGTTCGACGCGCCGCACCTCGTCCTCGGGCGGGTTCTCCTGTGCGACCAGGACCTCGAGTTGCCCGCGGATCACGGTCAGGGGTGTACGCAGCTCGTGCGACGCATCGGCGACGAACTCGCGCTGGCTCGAGAATGCCTCCGCAAGCCGGTCGAGCATGTGATTGAAGGAGTCCGCCAGGACCCGCACCTCCTCGCCTTCGCTGGTCGAGCTGTGCATCCGCGGCTCGAGGTCGCCGCCGTCGACCTGTGCCGCCACAGCAGCCATCCGGCGCAGGGGCGCGGTGACGCGAGCGCCGGCCAGGTAGGACGCCACCAGCGCCAGCGCGAGGACCACTGCGCCGGCGAGAATGAACGCGCGGGCGATTCCGTGTTGGGCGCGCTCGACCAGCGCCAGCGGCTCGCCCGCCCCGACCACGACCACGACGCTGCCTAGCCCCAGCGGCCGCTGGAGGATCCGCACCTGTCCGACGTCCGGCACACGCTGGGTCGAGTAGCCCAGATGCGGGGTTCGCAGCTGGCGCCCGGAGGCGTTCTCGCGCGCCTGCTCGCCGGGCGTCTCGCCGTCCTCAGGGCGAGCGCTGCCGAACACCTCGGGATGGTTGCTGACCGGGTCGGCGCCGGGGACGAGCACGAACAGCAGCGTCGATGATGAGCTGTACGGCTGGTCGCGCATGTAGCGCCGGGCGGCGGCCGCGATTCGCGCCGGCGTCCGCCCATGAAACGGCCGCAGATAGGAGGAGAGCTGCGCCGTGTCGCCTGCGATGTCGCGCTCGATCTGGCTGCGCAGCTGGGTGCCCGTGCTCGTGTAAACGACGACGAACACGACCGCGGCGGCGACCAGCAGCACCCCCGCCACCCAAGCCGTCAGCCGCCAGCGCAGGCTCGACGGCAGACGCGATCTAATCGCCTGCATCGAAGCGATAGCCGACCGAGCGCACGGTCACGATCGGCGCCGGGTTCGATCCGTGCTTGAGCTTGCGGCGGAGATACCCGACGTACACGTCGACCACGTTGGTACCAGGGTCGTAGTCGTAACCCCATACGGCTCGCAGAATCTGCTCACGCGAGAGCACCTGACCGCGGTTGCGAACCAGATAGATGAGCAGCTCGAACTCGGTTGTCGAGAGCCGAACCAGCTCGCCCGCCTGGTGGACCTCGCGGCTGATCAGGTTGACCTCGATATCGCCGCCCTCGAGGGTCGTGGTGGGTGCCTGCGCGACGACGCGGAGCTGAGCGCGGATCCGAGCCGCGAGCTCGCTCAGCGAGAACGGCTTGGTCAGGTAGTCGACGGCGCCGGCGTCGAGCCCCGCGACGCGGTCCTCGATCTCGCTGCGGGCCGTGAGGACGATCACCGGTAGTGCCGGCTTGACGTCGCGCAGCGCCGCCAGCACCCCGACCCCGCTGCGGCCCGGGAGCATCATGTCGAGCACGACCAGATCGATCTCCTCACCGAGCGCGCGCTCGGTCCCGGTGACCCCGTCACGCGCGGAGATCACCTCGAAGCCATGGGCCGCCAGCCCGCGCTCGAGGAAGTCGACGATCCCCGGCTCGTCCTCGATCACGAGGATCCGGCTAGCCATGCCCGACCGGTTGTTCGATCGACTTGTGAACGGCGCAGCGCATCGGCCGATCATAAGCTGGCGGTCGGTCTCCAACCCCGCCCAAGAGGTTTCTCATCTTCCGCTGAAGGGTCCTTGAGAAGCCAGGGGAAGACTGTGCTGATGCCGACGAGCGATCCCGCCCTGGCGCCGGTTCGCAAGCGCGCCGACGGCCGCCTGGCCAGCGCGCGCTCACGGCTCGCGCTGCTGGGCGGCGGAACCGAGGGAAACGAGCAGCTGACCGCGATCGTCGGCGTGATCCTGATCGTGCTGCTGGCCGTGATCGGGATCACGATCCTCCGGGTCAGGCAGCTGATCTCGGTGCATCTGTTCGTCGGCCTGCTGCTGATCGGGCCGGTGCTGCTGAAGATGGCGAGTACCGGGTACCGGTTCTTCCGCTACTACACGCGCGAGCAGACTTATCACGAGAAGGGTCCGCCCGAGGCGATCCTGCGCGGGATCGCGCCGATCGTCGTGCTGAGCACCGTCGCGGTGTTCATCACGGGGCTGCTGCTGCTGTTCGGCGGCGCGAGCAGCCGCGACCAGTATCTCGAGCTTCACAAGATCAGCTTCATCGTCTGGGGCGTGTTCACGGCGATTCACGTGCTCGGCCACCTCCCCGGGATGCCGGCGGCGCTGCGCGCGGTTCCGCGCGGCTCGGGACCCGGTCAGATCACGCCCGGAGCGCGTGGACGCTCGCTGGCGATGGCCGGCGCGCTGGTCGGTGGGCTGGTGCTGGCGTTGGTGCTGATTCCGGATTTCGCCTCGTGGACAGCGGCCGGCGCGATCCCGCATCACCACCATCACTGATTCGCGGCCGGAGCCGACCAGCTAGCGCGCGTACTCGACGGCGCGTGACTCCCGAATCACCGTGACCTTGATCTGGCCGGGATACTCGAGCTCCTTCTCGATCTCGCGGGCGATCGCGTATGAGAGCAGCGTGGCGGCGTCGTCGTCGATCGCACCGGGGGCGACCATCACGCGGATCTCGCGGCCGGCCTGCATCGCGTAAACCTTGTCGACGCCCTTGTGACGCGTCGCAAGCTGCTCGAGGTCGCGCAGCCGCTTGACGTACTGCTCGAGCGACTCGCCGCGGGCTCCGGGGCGGGCACCAGACAGGGCATCGGCGGCCTGGACGATGACCGCCTCGATCGTCTGGGGCTCGACCTCGTTGTGGTGGGCCTCCATCGCGTGCGCGACCGCCTCGGATTCTCCATGCTTGCGCGCGAGCTCGCCTCCGACGAGTGCGTGCGGGCCCTCGATCTCATGGGTCACCGCCTTACCGATGTCGTGCAGGAGGGCGGCGCGGCGCGCGGTCTTCGGGCTCGCGCCGAGCTCCTCGGCCATCATCGCCGCAAGCTGCGAGACCTCGATCGAGTGCGCGAGCACGTTCTGGCCGTAGCTGGTGCGGAACTTGAGGCGGCCGAGGAGCTTGATCAGATCGGGGTCGAGGCCCTGGACACCCGCCTCGAACACCGCCTCTTCGCCGAGCTCGACGATGTGACCCTCGAGCTCTGACTTGGCCTGGTAGTACATCTCCTCGATTCGCGCGGGATGGATCCGCCCGTCCTGCAGGAGCTTCTCGAGCGTCAACCGCGCGATCTCGCGCCGGACGCCGTCGAACCCCGACAGCACGACCGCGCCCGGCGTGTCGTCGATGATGAAGTCGACGCCTGTCAGGTTCTCGAGCGCGCGGATGTTGCGGCCCTCCCGGCCGATGATCCGCCCCTTCATGTCGTCGGCCGAGAGCTGCACGACCGAGACCGTCGTCTCGGCGGCGTGGCCCGCCGCGAGCCGCTGCATGCAGACCGACAGGATGTTGCGGACCCGGCGTTCTGCCTCCCGCTTGGTCTCCTCCTCGATCTGCCGGATCCGCCGCGCCGCGTCATGCTTGGCCTGGTCCTCGACCTCCTTGAGCAGGATCTGCTTGGCGCGCGACGCCGACATTCCCGAGACGCGCTCGAGCTCGCGCTGGAGCTCGAGCCGATCCTCGGCGAGCGCAGCACGCTCCTGGCCGAACTCGGCCTCTCGCTGGGCGAGCTTGTCCTCGCGCCTGGCGATCGCCGCGGTCCGCTCCGGGAGGTCGTTGGAGGGTGCCGGGTCGGGGTTTGGATCCGGCGTCGCCGCGCCGGGGTTTGTCGGCTGATGACGACCGCTTACCAGGGCGTATCCGACCGCTGCGGCCACGATTCCCACCGCGATCAGTGCTGCGGCACCGATGATGTCCATGGTCGTTCCTCTCCTGACCTTCCCGGTCGAACCGGGAAGGGTTCACTGCTTCGGTTTTTGGAGCGACCGAGCGGCCCGTGTGGTACGCACGGATGCCGGGCGGAGACGAGCTGTGTCGCCGTTCAGGAAGCGGCTGTCTGGCGGTTTTTGGGTTGGCTGTTCGGCGGGTCTGGCGACCCGGTGAGGTTTGCCGTCAACGCTGAAGTCCCGGATCCAAGATCTACGAAATTTGCTGGTGTTTTGCGGCCGTCGGGCCGTTCGTTCGCTAGCGGCATCGTAGTACCGCCGGGGTCTCGGCGCAATCTGCTGGAGTCGGGATGCCCTATCGGTGCGGACGGAGGAGGAACGACGCCGTGCCGCGGCACAGCCGATGCGTCTTCGCGTTCTCGGTCCGATCGACCAGCGAGCCCTTGACGACCTTGCCGTATACGTGGCCCTTGATCTGCGCGCGGCCGTGATGGGCGTGATCGAAAAACGTTCCGCCGAACCGCTCGCGGACGATCGGCATCGTCGGGAAGCCGTAGTCGTGGTTGATCAGGGACTTCCCCTTCGGACACTTGTCGACGATCCGGTACGCGAGCCTTCTCAGGGATGTGCCTTCGACGACGCGGAACGTGATCATCTGTCGCTGCGAGGTTCGCCCGCGGTAGCTACGGTGCGGGAGCACCCTGTGCTTGTGCGCGAGCGCGGTCGAGCCGAGCGCAAGCAACACAACCACCAGCGTTGCGCCCACGAGGATCGATCGAAACCGAGTGATCACTCCTTGTCCCGTCCTCACCAACGCTCATCAGGCTAGCGAATGCTGGCCTCGGCGTCACCGCGGGCGTATGCGGCCAGCGCGTCGAGCGCCAGCTCGCCGTCGTAGCCCTTGCGCAACAGCATCCCGAGTGCACGATCTCGTTCACGGCGCTCCCGAGGTGGCTCTGGGAACCGGCGGCGAAGCAGCGACAGGGCTCGATCGAGCTCGCCGCCGGCCTCTCCGGGGGCAGTCACCTGGTCGACGAGCTCGCGATCGATGCCACGTTCGAGCAGCGCGCGCCTGATCCGCTTGCCGCCCCACTGCTCGAGCTCGCGCTTGTCCTGCGCGAACAGGCTCGCATAGCGCGAGTCGTCGAGGTAGCCCTGCTCGATGAGCAGTTCGATCGCCTGCTCGGTCGGCTCGCCACCGCCTCCATGCTGGGACAGATACCGCCGCATCTCGTTGACCGTGCGGTCGCGACGGTTCAGATAGCTGTAGGCGAGCTCGAGCGAGCGCTGGAGCCGGTCGTCATCCTCAGACACGGTCTCAGATGGTTGATTCCGATTTGCCGCACCCAACCATCTAGGCGGCTTGGTCTCCGACCTCGACCGGCTCGACCGAGGCGAGCGGCGCATCTTCATGGGGCTCGATCGCCTTGACCAGATCGCGGCCGAGCCCGAGCGCCGCGTAGATCTTGGTCTCGATCTCCTTGGCCGTATCCTGGTGCTCGTCCAGGAACGCCTTGGCATTGCCGCGCCCCTGCCCCAGTCGCTCCTCGCCGTAGGAGAAGAACGAACCGGACTTGGTGATGATGTTGTGCTCGATGCCGTAGTCGATCAGGCATCCGGACGTCGAGATGCCCTTGCCGAACTCGATGTCGAACTCCGCCTGCTTGAACGGCGCTGCGACCTTGTTCTTGACGACCTTCACGCGGACGCGGTTGCCGACGGCTTCGGTCCCATCCTTGAGCGTCTCGATCCGGCGGATGTCGAGTCGCTGGGAGGAGTAGAACTTCAGCGCCCGCCCACCCGGCTGCGTCTCTGGCGAGCCGAACATGACGCCGACCTTCTCGCGAATCTGGTTGGTGAACACGCACAGCGTCTGAGTCCTGTTCAGGTTGCCCGCCAGCTTGCGCATCGCCTGGGACATCATTCGCGCCTGAACCCCGACCGTCTGATCGCCCATCTGGCCCTCGAGCTCGGAGCGCGGGGTGAGCGCGGCGACGGAGTCGACTGCGATCACGTCGACCGCGCCGGAGCGGATCAGCATGTCGACGATCTCGAGCGCCTGCTCACCGTAGTCGGGCTGGGACACGAGCAGCTCATCGATGTCCACGCCGATCTCCTGCGCGTACAGCGGGTCCATCGCATGCTCGGCGTCGACGAACGCGCACACTCCGCCGAGCTTCTGCGCCTCGGCGAGGATGTGGTACACGAGCGTCGTCTTACCCGAGCTCTCCGGCCCGAAGATCTCGATGATCCGACCGCGCGGCACGCCGCCGATCCCGAGCGCGATATCGAGCGCGAGCGCGCCGGTGGGAATCGCGTCAACGGCGACGCGGGCGCCAGGATCCCCCATCCGCATGACGCTTCCCTTGCCGAATTGCCGCTCGATCTGCGTCAGCGCTCCCTGCAGTGCGGCCTGACGCTTGGCGTCGGACTTGGTGTCCGTTGCCGGACCGGACTTCGTCCCGGCCTTCTCTTGCTCGCTCATCTCCGTTCAGGCTCCTTATCTCACGCTTCTGAACCCACCACGGTAGGACGGGTGGCGGACGGAACCACAAGCTAGATCGGGTGCCTGTAACCGAACAAGACATAGCGGTGACGGGATTCGCACGAGCTCGTGTCAATCGTGAACGGGTGGGCGGACAGTTGGGGGATTCCCCACCTGCCCCGCCCCCACTCTCGAAGCCAACATCTCCGCCTTACGGGGCCAAGGTCCGCTCCCCTGACGGGGCCAAGGTCCGCTCCCCTCACGAAGCCAAGGTCACCCGTGTCAGCGGCTCGTAGCGTGCTCCTCGCGGAGAGAGGTGGGAGCGGAACAGGGTGATGGTCGAGCCTTCGAAGGTCAGCTCGGGGGGATCGGGCACCAGGTTCTTGCCGACGCGGCCGCCCTTGGCGACACGCGCGACGGTGACGTGGGCCAGGAATGGCCGCTGCTCGGACTGGTAGAAGCCGCCGGCTTGCAGCCCGCTCGAGATCGTTGCCTGGGCCTTGGCGAGATGCCCCGAGGGGTCGGCAAGCGCGACGGCGAGCACCCGGGGGCGGCGTCGCGGCAGCCAGATCCCGTCGGTCAAAGTCAGGTGCGCGGTGGGCATCGAGGCGACCGCGACGCAGGCGGAAGCGATCGCGTCGAGCTCGGCGACGGCGCGCAGCCCGAGGAAGCAGAGGGTCACATGCAGCGCCTCGGGGGCGATTGGCCGCAGGTCTGGGATCGTCGCGACCAGGCCGGCGCGCCAACTCTCCAGCGCCGTGCGGATCGACGCGGGCAGCTCGAGTGCGACGAACAGGCGAGCGCGCTCAGCCCCGGGCTCAGAGCGCTCGGGCCGCGGGTGTGCGCTCACGGAGCAGGCGTCGAAGCAGGTGCATCGCGACGGTCGTCGATCGGTCGCGGATGTCGGCGCGGTTGCCAGGCAGGCGAACGCTGCGAGTGATGCGGCTGCCGTCGCGCGAGGAGATCGAGAACCATACGAGTCCGACCGGCTTCTCCTCGGTGCCGCCACCCGGACCCGCGACCCCGGTGATACCGACGCTGATGTCCGCCTCGAAGCGGCGGATGGCGCCCTCGGCGAGGGCCTCTGCGACCTCGAGGGAGACCGCACCGACGCGGGCGATCAGCGCCGGATCGACGCCGACGAGGTCGGACTTGGCCTCGTCGGAGTAGACGACGGCGCCGCCGACGAAGTAGGCCGAAGAGCCGGCGCGGTCGGTAATCCGCGCGGCGAGCATCCCGCCGGTGCACGATTCGGCGATCGCCAGCCGGTGCCCGTCTAGAAGCTCGGCCACCTGCTGATCGACGGTCGATCCATCCAGCGAGAACAGTGTGTCGGCGTGCCGATCGGCGATGAACTGCACGAGCGCGTCGTAATCGGGCTCGGCGGCGGGCTCGTAGGTGGTCGCGACCTCGATCTCGCCGCGGCGAAGGCAGGTGGTGATTTCCAGCCGCTCGAGCGAGACCTCGGCGGCCTGCGCGGCGCGAAGCGTGTTCGCAATCTCGGATTCGGGGATCCCGAACAGCCTGAGCATCCCCCGCCGGTAGGTGGTCGCCCCTGCGATCGCGGCGGCGAAGGCCGGCGTCGAGGAGGCCGTCTCCCACATCGGCTGCAGCTCGCGCGGCGGTCCGGGTAGAACGACCACGGTTGGCCCTGCGCCGGATGCGGGCGGCACGACCAGCCCCGGGGCGGTGCCGACCGGATCGAGCACGGTCGCCCCGTCCGGAATCACGGCCTGCTTGCGGTTCGACACGCGGATCGCGTCGGCGTCGAGATCGGGCCAGCGCGTCATCATCGGTCTGAGGATCTCGGCGATCAGCTCCTCGAGGCGGCTGTCGAGCACCATCTCGCGCCCGGCGAAGCGGCCGACGATCTCGGCCGTTAGGTCGTCCGCGGTCGGGCCGAGGCCGCCACTCGTGACGATCAGCGCCATTCCCTCGCGCTCCATGTACTGCAGCGCTGCGAGCAGGTCCTCCGGGCGATCGCCGACGATCTCGATCATCACCGGCTCGACGCCGAGCTCGCGCAGGCGCTCGGACAGCCACGGGCCGTTGCGGTCGGAGATGATCCCGGTCAGCACCTCTGTTCCGGTCACGAGGATGCCCGCGCGTGGCTTGATCGGGCCGGGGCTGCCGTCGTTCGTCGCGCTCGGTTCGGTCACGGGCATGTCGGACTGGTCGAGGTCGAGATCAGATGCTGGCCGGCCGGCGTGATCATGTACCGGATCGGGGCGGCGGATGGCGCGACCGTGACCGAATGACCGTTGACCTTCATCTGGACGGAATTGTTGCCTAGTGTCAGCAGCAGCTTGGTCCCGGTCTCGGTCGGGATCGTCTGGCCAGGCGAGAACGTCTGCTCGTTGATCAGCTTCGTCCCGGCCCCGCTGACAAGACAGACGTAGATCGGTCCGGTCGGCACCAGCTGGAGCTTGGCCTTGGTCGGCGTCGCGGGTAGCTGCTTGGCGGGCTTGTGATTGGCCTTGTGGTGCTGGGGCTTGTTCACATGGACGCCCGCCGGCGGCTGGGGCTTGTGGCTGCTGTTGCCACTCCCGATCACGTACAGCACTACGACGACCACGATCAGGACTACCCCGATCACCGCCCACGGCGGCAGCAGCGGGCCGCGGGCGGAGCGCTCGCGCTCGCGCCCAAGCGTGGCGAGCGGTCGCAGGTCATGGTCGCTCGGCCGCTCGTAGCGGCGGCGGAACTCGTCTACAAGCATCCGGCTGTCGAGCCCGAGGAAGTCGCCGTAGGTGCGCAGGAAGCTCTTGGCGTAGACCGGGCCGGGAAGCAGGTCCCATTCCTCGTTCTCGATCGCGCGCAGGTACTTGGCGCGGATCTTGGTCCGCGTCTCGACCTCGTTGATGTCGATCCGGGCGCGCATTCGCGCCTCCCGCAGGGTGGAGCCGATCTCGGCCATCGCGGGAAGGCTACCGACGGGATGCGCCTTCAAACCGCGGTGCACGCCAGCGCCCGCGCAGCATCACCGACGTCGAGAAACTCGTCGGCCTCGAGTCGATGCCGGGCCCGCGCGCCGGGCCGTGCGGCCGCTCAGACGCTGTCGCCCGAGTCGGCCCTGCCGGCGACGCTGCCGGCGCCCTCGGCCTCGGCCAGATGCGACAGGATCCGTGGCACGTCCGCCTCGGTGATCAGCACCTGCCGGGGCTTGGAGCCCTCGTAGCCGGAGATGATCCCGCGGCGCTCGAGCATGTCGATCAGGCGGCCGGCACGCGTGTATCCGAGCCGCAGGCGCCGCTGGAGCATCGACGTGGAGGCCGTGCCCATCTGCGCGACGAGCGAGATCGCCTCCTCCAGCAGAGGGTCCTCGTCGGGGTGGAACTCGGGATCGTCGGAGCCGTCAGACGAGCTCTCGGACTCGACCTCCTCGAGCAGCTCTTCGTGGAACTCGGGCTCTCCCTGGCGACGCCAGCTCTCGGTCAGCTCGGCGATCTGCTCCTCGTCGATATAGGCGCCCTGGATCCGCTGGATCTTGCTCGAGCCGACCGGCGAGAACAGCATGTCGCCCTGCCCAAGCAGCGACTCGGCGCCGTTCTGGTCCAGGATCACGCGCGAGTCGGTCTGGCTCGAGACAGCGAATGCGATCCGCGACGGGACGTTCGCCTTGATCATTCCCGTGATCACGTCGACGCGCGGCGACTGGGTCGCCAGCACCAGGTGAATCCCGACCGCTCGCGCCTTCTGCGCGAGCCGGATGATCGAGTCCTCGACGTCGGCCGGCGCGACCATCATCAGGTCGGCGAGCTCATCGATCACGCACAGGATGTAGGGCAGCGGCGGCTCGCCGCGCTTGGCGCGTGCTCGGTTGAGCTCCGGCAGGTTCCGGGTCCTGGCCAACGACATCGTTCCGTAGCGCTGCTCCATCTCCTTGACCAGGTTCTGGAGAGCATTGGCGGCCATCCGCGGGCTCGTGATCACCGGCGTCAGCAGATGCGGGATCGAGTCGTAGTGATTGAGCTCGACCTGCTTGGGGTCGACCAGCACCAGCCGGACCTCGTGCGGCGTCGCCCGCAGCAGGATCGAGGACAGCATCGCGTTGACGCACGCTGACTTCCCGGCGCCGGTGGTGCCGGCGACGAGCAGATGCGGCATCTTCGAGAGGTCGGCGCCGATCGCGCGACCGGCGATGTCCTTGCCGAGCCAGACGGTCAGCGGCGACCAGTCCGGGGGCGGATCCTGGAAGACGTCGCCGAGGTGGACGATCCGCCGCCGCGCATTCGGGACCTCGACGCCAACGGCCTGCTTACCGGGGATCGGAGCCAGGATCCGGATGTCGGTCGCCGCCAGCGCATACGCGAGGTCGTCTTTCAGCTGTGCGACCTTTGCGACTTTAGTGCCGGGCGCCAGGCGCAGCTCGTAGCGCGTGATGTGCGGGCCCGTGACGCGGCCGATCACCTTCGCATCGATCCCGAAGTGGCCGAGCGTCTCGAGCAGGGTCTTCGCCACCTGCTCCTGCCCCTCGGTGTCGGGCTTGGCGGCCTCGCCGGTCGAGCGGGTCAGGAAGCGAGCGCCCGGCACCCTCCAGACGAACTCCGGGTCCTCGGTGACCGACGCCCTGTAGCGGCCCTGCGGCGTCAGGTCCTCGGGGCCGAAGTCGACCGCGTGCTCGGGCGGCTCGGGCTCGGGCTCCGGTGGCTCGCGGTCCGATCGTGGCGGGGTCGAGTCCTCGGGCGCCTCGATCGGCGGTGCCTCGACGTGCGTGGCCCGGACGATCAGCTCGGCCGTGTCGAGCTCTGGCGGCAGCAACGGCTCGAGCTCCTCATCGTCGAGCAGCGGCGGGCTCACACGCGCGCGGCCGGCGGCAGTCGAGGGGCGCTTGGTCATCGTCGCCGCGACGTCGTCTGTCGAGCGCTTCAGCGCGCGGCCGGTGCCGGCCATTCCGGCGCCGGTCGCGCGGATCACCGAGGCGAGCGTGGCGCCGGAGACGAGGATCAACCCGGCCGCGAACAGGAACACGGCGAGGATGTCGGCGCCGAGCGTCGAGATCAGATGCGAAGTGACCCAGAACTCGCCCTGGCCGACGATCCCGCCGCGCGATTCGAACTGGCTCGAGCGCCAGAAATCAGTGCCGTGCAGCGGCCCTGGACCGATCCCCAGTGTCCCCGCCGCCAGTGCCAGGGTGAGCGCCGCGGTCAGGCACAGCGCGCCGGTGCGCAGCGGCCGTCCCGGCGGTCGAAGCTCGCGTGCGAGCACCAGCGCGCCCCCGAGCACCAGCGCCACCGGAACCGCGTAGCCGAGCGCGCCGAACACGAATCTGGCTGCGGTGACGGCGCCGTTGCCGAGCGTTCCGCCCGCCCAGTGCAGGTACGCGACCCCTCCGAGAAATAGGCCGACCGCGATCAACGCGAGGCCGGCGACGTCGATGTGATGAGGCTCCAGATGGGGCCGTGGGAGCGCGATCGAGCGGCTCGCCATCAGCGAGCGCCGTGCGCGTTTGGGCGGCGGCTTCTTGCGGGCCTTGGGGCGGCGGTTCGTGGGCATCTCGTCCGACCAACTGGCTTCGACGGCCTCGCGCCGGCTCCTGCCCGGGATCAAGGGTCAGTAAAGATGCGCAGGTCGCAGGAACCAGGCCCGTACCATCTGTGACAAATGGCCGATTTCGAACGTCCACCCCGTGTGCTCGTGGTCGAGGACGACGACGCGATCGCTCAGGTACTGCAGCGCTCGCTGCGGATGGAGGGCTACGACGTCAAGATCGCGGGCGACGGGATCAGCGCGCTCGACCTCGCGCACGCGTTCCTGCCCGACCTCGTGATCCTCGATCTCGGTCTGCCCCGGCTCGACGGAATCGAGGTCGCGAAGACGCTGCGCGAGACCGACGACGTTCCGATCCTGGTGCTGACCGCGCGCGACGCCGTCGAGTCCAGGGTCGAGGGACTCGACTCCGGCGCCGACGACTACCTGGTCAAGCCGTTCGAGCGCCAGGAGTTGCTGGCGCGGCTGCGGGCGCTGCTGCGCCGCCGTCCCCCGCGCGGGCAGGCGGCGTTGTCGGTCGGTGATCTGAAGCTCAACCCCGACACCCACGAGGTGACCCGTGGCGAGCGGACGGTCGACCTGACCCAGCGCGAGTTCGAGCTGCTCGAATACCTGATGCGCAACGAGCGGATCGTGATCTCGCGTCAGCGGCTGCTCGACGAGGTATGGGGGTACGACCCGTTCTCGATGACGAACACGATCGAGGTGTTCGTCTCAAACCTCAGACGGAAGTTGGAATCGGGTGGCGAGCCTCGGCTCCTACACACGATCCGCGGCGCGGGCTACGTTCTCCGCGTATAGGACGGTGCCGATCCGCTGGCGGCTCGCCGGCGGATCCGCAGGGCTGACGTTCGTGATCCTGGCATCGTTCGCGGCGATCGTCGGGGTGCTCACAACCAACCAGGTCCGGGGGCAGTTCAACGACGAGGTCCACTCCGCCGCTGACCAGCTCCAGAGCGAGCTCAACGGCAAGCTCCGGTTCGGCGAGAAGGGCCTCACCAACTGCAACCGCAAGGTGAACCTGAGCGACTATGCGCGCGCCGAGCAGGCACAGATCCGGATCTTCGACGCCTACACCGGCGGCCTGCTGTGCCAGCAGGGCACGGAGGGAGAATCGGCGATCAAGGGCGCCCGTCCGCAGCTGAAGGGACAGCCGTTCGCATCAGCCCCGTCACAGAGCGGCGGCACCTTCACCTATAACGGCTACCGCGTCGCGGTCCGCGAGCTCAAGGCTCAGCCGATCGGCGAGCTCAAGCTGCTCTACGCCAGACCGCTGTCGGAGCTCGAGCACACGCTCGCCCGGGTTCGCGTGTTCCTGATCCTGGGCGTGCTCGGCGGCGCCGTGCTGGCGCTGGCCGCCGGGCTGGCGACGGCTCAGCGCGCGATGCGCCCGATCGCCGAGCTCAGCGACGCGGCACGCGAGATCGAGCGCACGCGCGACCCATCGCGCCGCCTGCCCCAGCCCGAGGCCGATGACGAGGTCGCGGAGCTGGCGCGAACGCTCGAAGCGATGCTCGGGTCGCTCGGCGCCTCGCGCGCCGAGGCCGAGGCGATGCTGATGCGCCAGCGCGAATTCGTGGCCGATGCCTCGCACGAGCTGCGAACGCCGCTGACGAGCGTGCTGGCCAACCTCGAGCTGCTGACCGAGGAGCTCCACGGCGACCAGGCCGACACCGCCCAGGCGGCACTGCGCTCGACTCGCCGGATGCGGCGACTGGTCGGCGACCTGCTGCTGCTCGCGCGCGCCGACGCCAAGCGCGTGCAACCGCGGCGCACGACCGACCTCGGCGAGGTCCTGACCGAAGCCGCGGCCGAGCTCGGTCCGATGGCCGACGATCACGACCTGACGGTCGACGCCGCGCACGTGACGGTCGAGGGGGCGCGCGACGAGTTGCATCGGCTCGTTCTCAACCTGCTCGAGAACGCGCTGCGCCACACGCCGCCCGGCACGCACGTCAGCGCGAGCACGATGGCGGCTGAGGACCACGCGATCCTGATCGTCGAGGACGACGGGCCCGGGATTCCGACCGCACTGCAGCGGCGCGTGTTCGAGCGGTTCGTGCGCGGCGGCGGCGACGGCGGGCGCGGCGCCGGGCTCGGTCTGGCGATCGTACGCGCGGTCGCCGAATCGCACGACGGCAGCGTCTCGCTCGAGCCGCCCCAGGCGGGGACCGGCACCCGGTTCGTCGTCCGTCTGCCCGCGACCGCGCGGACGCAGCGCGGAGCCGAGGCTCAGACCTCGACGACGACCGGCAGCACCATCGGGCGGCGGCGCAACCGGTCGTAGACGAACGCCGCGAGGTCGTCGTGCAGGTTCTCCTGCAGGACGTCGATCTCGTGGATGCCGTCGCTTGCCGCATGCGCGAGCGAGCGCTCCACCTCGGCGCGGATCTCCTCGACCAGCTCGCCGGCCTGCTCGATGAACGGGACCCCGCGGAAGATCACCTCGGGTGGTGCGACCGACTCGCCACTCTGCTCCGCGACGGTCGCGACGACGATGAAGATCCCGTCGGCCGAGAGCATCCTGCGGTCGCGCAGGGCGACGTCGGCGGGGTCGCCGATGTCGACGCCGTCGACGAAGATCATCCCCGACTGCTCGCGCTCGGCGAACCGCGCTCCGGCGCCGTCGATCTCGAGCGGCAGCCCGTTCTCGCCTCGGAACACCCGGTCGGGATCGATCCCGACCGCATCGGCGAGCTGGGCGTGGAGCTGGATTCGCTTGTAGTCGCCGTGGACCGGCATCACGTAGCGCGGCTTGACGAGATTGAGCATCAGCTTCAGCTCCTCGGCGTACCCGTGGCCGGAGGCGTGGATCGGTGCGTCGCGCGGGGTGATCACGTCACAGCCGACGTGGTAGAGCCGGTCGACGGTCTCGTTCACGGCCCGCTCGTTGCCGGGGATCGGCGTCGCCGAGAAGACGACCGTGTCGCCTTCGTGCAGCTTGATCATCCGGTGGTCGTTGTGGGCCATCCGGCGCAGCGCCGACAGCGGCTCGCCCTGGGAGCCGGTCGAGATCACCACCACCCGGTGCTCGGGCCAGTCCTCGACCTCCTGAGGCTGGATCAGCAGCCCCTCGGGCAGGTCGATGTGGCCGAGCGAGCGACCGATGTTGACGTTCTTGCGCATCGAACGGCCGACCAGCGCGACCTTGCGCCCAAGCGCTGCCGCGGCGTCTATCACCTGCTGGACGCGATGGATGTTCGAGGCGAAGCTGGTCACGATGATCCGGCCCTCGGCACGCGAGAACACGTCCTCGAGGTGCGGGCCGACCTCGCGCTCGGATGGGGAGAACCCGGGGCGATCGGCGTTGGTCGAGTCGCCGCACAGCAACAGCAGATCCTCGCGGCCGAGCTCGGCGAGCCGCGACACGTCCGCCGGCGGGCCGTCGACCGGCGTCTGATCGAACTTGTAGTCGCCGGTGACCAGAATCCGCCCGAGCTCGGTGCCGATCGCGACGGCGCACGAGTCGGGGATCGAATGGGTCATGTGAACGAGCTCGATCGAGAACGGTCCGAGAGTCAGCTCGTCGCCGGGCGCGAGGTCCTCGAGCTCGCAGTCGCGGAGGTTGTGCTCGTCGAGCTTGGAGCGCGCCATCGCCAGGGTCAGCCGGCCCCCGTAGACCGGTGGCGCGTTGCGGCCGCCCAGCTCGCGCAGAACCCATGGCAGCGCCCCCAGGTGATCCTCGTGACCGTGAGTGATGACGATCGCCTCGATGTCGTCGGCGCGCTCCCTGAGATAGCCGAAGTCGGGCAGCACGAGGTCGATCCCGAGCATCTCGGCAGTCGGGAACCGCAGGCCGGTGTCGACCACGACGATCCGTCCCTCGTATTCGACGACCGTCATGTTCTTGCCGATCTCGCCCAGACCGCCGAGCGGCAGGACGCGCAGTGCGCCGCTCACGCGGCGGTCGTCAGCATGCCGTGCCGTTCGAGCAGCCCGCGGACGGTCGCAAGCTCGCTGTCGTCCAGATCCACATAGGGAAGCCGCGGGATCCCGACGTCGAGGCCGAGCAGATTCAGCGCGGCCTTGTTCGTGCAGGCGGCCGGGGCGATCGCCATGTCGCGATAGACGTCGCGCAGGGCGGCGTCGATCTCGTGCCGGTGCTCGGGCTCGTCGACCATCCGCCGGAACTCATCGCCGAAGATGTGGCTGGCAGTGAGGATCCCTCCGGGCTGGCCGAGGTCGAGCACCTCGGCCAGCATGTCGTCGTTGCCCGCATAGATCTGAAGACCGTCGATCGTCGCGAGGTTGGCGTGGTTGGCCTGCTTGACGCCGACGATGTTGTCGAGCTGGGCCAGCTCGGCCAGCAGGTCGTTGGGCAGGTCGGACCCGGTCCGCTGGGGAATGTTGTAGAGCAGGATCGGCAGGTCCGTGGCCCGCGCAACCTCCTGATAATGGCGGATGATCCCGCGCCGGTTAGGGCGGTTGTAGTACGGGTTCACCGACAGCAGCGCGTCGGGACCGAGCTCGGTCGCGCGCTCAGTCAGCCACACGGCGTGGCGGGTGTCATTGGAGCCGACGCCGGCGATGATCGTGCAGCGTCCGCGCATCTCGCCGACCGCGAGCTCGATCACCCTGAGGTGCTCCTCGTCGGCCAACGTCGCCGCCTCGCCGGTGGTGCCGCATACGACCAGCCCATCGGATCCGTGCTCGACGAGATGGTGCATCAGCCGCACCATCGCCTGCTCGTCGAGCTCTCCCCCGTTGCCAAACGGAGTCACCATCGCGGTGAAGATCGCTCCGAGCTCGGCTGGCATGCCCGTGATTATCGCAGGGGCCCGGGCCGCTACGGCTGCTGCTTGTGCCCGCCCCATGCGAGCACCGACAACGGGCCCATCACGGGACCGCGATCCTGGTGTGGCGGCGGCGGCTCGATCGCGACCGCAGGAGGCGGTGGGCGAGAGACTACGTGCGTCACCGGCGCGCCCGTGAGTCGCTCGATTCGCTCCGGCAGGCCGGCGTGCAGCCACTTCGACAACCGCATCGGCAGCGTCGAGACGACGATCTCGTCGTAGCGCTTGGGGTCCCAGCTCTCCGACACGGCGACGATCGGATCGGGGTGCCCGACATCGCCCCGGACCTGCAGTCCGGCCGCCGCCAGCTGCCCGACCGCCTCCTCCAGCTGCGCGGCCGCCCGCGCGTGACCGCCGCCGAAGCTGGTCGCAGGTACCAGCAGCGTGAAGCTGGTCGGCCGCTCGCGAGCACGCTCGCTCAAGGTCCTGAGCAACTCGTCGGACGTTGCGGTGACGTTGGCCACGACCAGCACGTTGCGCTTCCAGCTCATGTGGTCCCTCCAGAGGATGCGGTGCGCCTACACGCGCACAACATACCTCGGCCGTCACTCGGTAAACGCGCCGGATGTTAGCGTTCACTAAGGCGTCACTGCGACGGCCTCGTCGCGCTCGCCCTTACCCCGGACCAGTGGCCCGTGATACGCGCCGGGCTTGGGCCGCTGCGCGCCGCCCGGGAACGCCAGCCGCGCGATCGTGCGCTGGACCATGCCCAACTGCTGGTGAAATGGGCCGCTGTTGTACGGAAGGCCGTGCCGGACGCAGATCTCGCGGACCTTCGGAGCGATCTCCCCATAGCGGGTGCTCGGCAGATCGGGGTACAGGTGGTGCTCGACCTGGTAGCCGAGGTTCCCGCTCAGCAGGTGAAACAGCGGTCCGCCGTCGATGTTGGCGGCGCCGGTGAGCTGCCGCACGTACCAGCCGCCGCGCGTCTCCTCGGCGACCTCCTCCTGGCTGAAGGTGTACGTCTGGTCGGGGAAGTGGCCGCAGAAGATGATCGCGTACGACCACACGTTGCGGATCACGTTGGCGGTCAGATTGGCGGTCAGCGTGCGCCGGAACGGCTCCCTGAATGACCGCCGGGCGACAAGCTCGCGCACGACCTCGCCGCGTCGGGCGGGTCGCCGGCGGAGCCGGCCGAGGGCGCGACGGACACGGACCTTGCCCCCGTCGGGGCGGCTCCGCGTGGCGAAGATCGCGGCCTCGATCGCGGTCATCACGAGGCCGCTGATCAGCGGCCATGCGATGTAGTCCTTCTGGATCTGCGTGCGGGCCTTGCCGGCGATTCCGCGTAGCTCCTTGCGCACCTGCTCCAGGCTCTTCTCGCCGGAGCGGATCGCGGTGAAGTCGAGATCGTGAACGGCCACGCCCCACTCGAACAGCATCATCAGCAGGATGTTGTAGATCGGCTGGAGCAGGTAGACGGGATGCCAGCCCTGCTGCGGGTCGATCCGCATGATCTCGTAGCCGAGGTCGCGGTCCTTGCCGAGGATGTTGGTGTAGGTGTGGTGGATGTAGTTGTGCGAGTGGCGCCAGGCCTCGGCGGTCGAGGCTGTGTCCCAGTCCCACGCGTGCGAGTTGATCACCGGGTCGTTCATCCAGTCCCACTGGCCGTGCAGGACGTTGTGACCGATCTCCATGTTCTCGAGGATCTTGGCCAGGCCGAGCGTCCCGGCGCCGAGCATCCACGGGATTCGCCACCTGGAGGCGATCATCTCGAGGCGCCCGATCAGCGCCAATCGGCGCTGGAGCGCGATCACAGAGCGGATGTATTTGGCGTCGCGCTCGCCGAGATCGTTCTTGACCTGTTCGTGGAGCTCCTCGAACTCGCGGCCGATCTGCTCGATCTGCTCGGGCGTGAGCCGGTGCAGCGGGTTGTCCGACTCCTCGATCGCTACGCGACCGTTACTGCGATGACCGGTCTTGGTGGCGGTCGCCATGCTGTCTCCTCCGTCTCGGTTGCTTTATAGGTCGATCTCGATCGGCCCCTCGGGGGCGCTGATGCAGGTCCGGACCATCTCGCCCTCCTGGCCGTAGACCTTGCCGTTGCGCAGATCCCGGATCCGGCCCGCGCGCAGCTCGCCGACGCACGTGTGGCAGATCCCCTCCCGGCAGCCGTAGGGAAGCTCGAGGCCGGCCTCCTCGCCGGCGAGCAGGATCGGGATCGTGCCGTCGGAGTGCGCGTCGCGATCCGAGGCGAGGAAGCTGATCGACCCGCCTTCGCCCTGTTCGCCGCGGCTGAGGCCGAGCTTTGGCTGGAAGCGCTCCATGTGCAGCGCCGCGCCGTCGCCCGCCCGTGCCCAGTGCTCGTCGAACGCGTCGAGCATCTCGGCCGGCCCGGAGAGAAATGTCTCACGTTGACGCCAGTCCGAGCACAACCGGTCGAGGTCAGCGGGGCCGATGCGGCCGTGGTCGCCCGTCAGCTGCTCGTGGAGCGTGAACCCCGGGTGGCGCCGGGCGAGATCGCGCAGCTCGGCACCGAAGATCACCTCATCGGCCTGGCGTGCGGAGTGCAGCAGGACCGCGTCGAGCAGTTCGCCGTGGTGAGAGAGATGGCGCAGCATGCTCATGATCGGCGTCACGCCGCTGCCGGCGCTGATGAACAGCAGCTTGCCGGGCACCGGCTCGGGTAGTACGAACTCGCCCTCGATGGCGCTCAGCGAGACGATCGTGCCGGGCTCCGCCTGTGTGACCAGAAACGGCGAGACGACGCCGGCATCGACCTTCTTCGGGGTGATGCTGATCAGCCCGTCCTCGCGGTAGGGGTCAGAGGTCAGCGAGTACGCGCGCCAGTGCCGGACGCCGTCGATGTCGACGCCGATCCGGACGAACTGACCGGGCTGGTGGCCGGGCCAGCGGTGCCCGGGCTTGATCATGATCGTCGCCGCCGTCGCGGTCTCGTGCCTCACCTCCTCGACGCGGCCACGCAGCTCCCGCGTCGACCACAGCGGGTTGACCATCTCGAGGTAGTCGTCGGGAAGCAGCGGCGTGCTCAGCGCGCCGAGCGCCTTGAGGACGCGACGCTGGACTGGATGGACGTTCGGCGGTGCACCTTTTTCCGGCATCTACTGGTGAGTAATATCCAGCTGGGTACGATCCCTAACAATCTTGGCGTCAGGATCTGCCTCATCAGCGGACAGCTTCACGGCCCGGCCCGCACGCAGGGCCGGCACCCGTGGCATGCCGCGGCAGGCGCGTGAGCAATTGATTCTCGACGTCGCCGGCCAGGTGTTCGCCCGCGGCGACTACCACTCGGCCTCGATGGATGAGATCGCGGCGCTGGCCGATGTCTCGAAACCGATGCTGTACACGTACTTCGGCTCCAAGGAGGGGCTGTACGTCGCCTACATCGACCGCACCGGGCGGGAGCTGCTCGAGCGGCTCGTTCGAGCCGCCCCGGACGAGCCCGACCAGCTGGTTCGCCTCAGAGCGCGGATCGCCGAGTTCCTCGCGTTCGTCGAGGAGCACCGCGACGGCTGGACGGTGCTGTTCCGGGAGATGTCCGCCAGCCGCCCGCTGGCCGACGAGGTCGCGACGCTGCGCGGGCAGATCGCCGAGGCCGTGCGGCGGATGATCGACGCGGTCGGCGGCGCCGAGGGGACCCTGCCACCGCTCGCCGCGGATGCAATCGCGCACGCGATCGTCGGTGCCGGCGAGTCGCTCGCCAACTGGTGGCTAGCCCATCCGCAGGTGGCACGCGAGGATCTCGTCGACTGGTACGTCGCGCTCGTTCGCGCGACCGTCACCGCCGCGATGCGCGAGCGGACGACGCGAGGAGCGCTCGCTTAAGCGCGTCGGGCCGCCCCCAACCGAGGGGCGCCCCTTGGGGCTCACGTGAGCTGGGTGAATCAGCTGCTGGCCGCGACGCTAGAGCAGCGCCTCGAGCCCGACGGTCGGCGAGCTCTGAAGCGACCCGACGCGACGGATCGCGAGCAACACGCCGGGCATGAACGATTCGCGATCGATCGAGTCGTGGCGGATCGTGAGGGTCTGGCCGACATCGCCGAGGATCACTTCCTGGTGGGCGACCAGTCCGGGCAGGCGAACCGAATGGATCGGCACCTCCGCGCCGAGCGCCGACGCCATCAGCTCAGCGGTCCGTGCCGCGGTCCCGCTCGGCTTATCGACCTTGCGGTCGTGGTGCAGCTCGATGATCTCGGCCTTGGCCATGTGCTTGGCGGCCTCGGCGGCGAACTGCATCATCAGGACGGCGCCGATCGCGAAGTTAGGAGCGACGAAGATGTTCGCCCCCTGGAGGCGGTCGAGCTCCGCGAGGTCGAACCCGGTCGTCCCGATCACGACGTGGACCCCCGCGGCGACCGCCTGCCGGGCGTTGTCGAGCACCGTGCTCGGAACCGTGAAGTCGACGAGCACATCGGCCTGCCCCAGCACATCCGCGACGGTGCTGCCGAGCTCTGGATCAGCCCGTCCCGCCAGGACCATGTCCTCGGCGCCCTCGACGGCACCGCAGACGGTCGCCCCCATCCGCCCCGACGCCCCGGCAACGGCGACTCGGATCACGCCACTCCCGCCGCCGCCATCGGCGCGAGCGCGTCGTCGAAGGCGGCGCCGTCAGGCCCGATCCCGGCGCTCGAGAGCTGCTCGGGTGCCCACAGCTCGTGGGCGAGCGCGGCCAGATCCTCGTGCGTGACCGCATCGATCCGGCTGACGACCTCGTCGAGTGACAGCAGCGGCGCGCCCGCGAGGATCTCGGAGCCGAGCCGGTTCATGCGGGCGCCGGTTGACTCCAGCGCCAGCACCACGCGGCCCTTGAGGTTCTCCTTCGCACGCACGAGCTCCTCGGGAGTGGCCGGCTCGTCGCGCAGGCGCCCAAGCTCGGTGCCGACGACCGCGAGCGCCTCGGCGAGGTTGTCGGGACGAGTGCCGATGTACAGGCCGACCTGGCCGGTGTCGTGATAGGAGCTGGTGAACGAGTAGACGGCGTACGCGAGGCCGCGGAGCTCGCGAACCGCCTGGAACAGGCGCGAGGAGGACGTGCCGCCGAAGATCGTGTCGAGCACCCGCAGCGCGAAGCGTCGATCGTCGTGGCGCGAGAGCCCGGGCCCGCCGATGCAAACGTGGTACTGCTCGGTGTCCTTGCGCTCGAACCGGCGGCGCGACTCGCTCGCCGGCGTGCCGGACGGCGTCGGCTGCTGCCTCGCATCGGTGCGGGCGACACGCTCGGCGCTCAGCGACACGAGCTGGTCGTGGTCGATGGCTCCGGCGGCCGCGATCACGATGTTCTCGGGGGTGTAGCGCGACCCGTGAAAATGGGCGATCTCAGCCGCCGGCGTGCCCGCGATCACCGGCGCGCGGCCGATGATCGCGCGGCCCAGCGGGTGATCACCGAACACGGCCTCACCGAGGACGTCGAACACCTTCTCCTGGGGATCGTCCTCGTACATCGCGATCTCCTCGAGGATCACGGCGCGCTCGGACTCGATGTCGCTGAGCGACGGGCGGAACACCATGTCGGCCATCACGTCGAACGCCTCGGGCAGATGCTGGTCGATCACCCTTGCGTAGACCGAGGTGGTCTCCTTGCCGGTGCCGGCGTTGAGCTCGGCGCCCATCCCGTCGAAGATCTGGTCGATCTCGAGCGAGCCGTACTTGGAGGAGCCCTTGAACAGCAGGTGCTCGAGCAGGTGCGAGAGCCCGGCCTCGGCCTCGCTCTCGCTGCGCGAGCCGGTTCCGATCCAGAACCCGATCGACACGGATCGGACGGAGGGCATCGCCTCCGTCACGATCCGGACGCCCGATTCGAGCGTCGTCAGTCGGTGCTCCTGGGCCACTGCGGGGTCGAGCCGCGCTACGAGCTTGGGCGGTCGGGGTCGCGGTCGCGCACCCGATCGCGATCTCGATCGCGGTCCCGATCGCGTGGACGTCCGCGGTCGCGATCACGACCACGGTCGCGATCGCGGCCGTTGCGATCACCACGCTCGCGGCGGGGACCGCCGTCGCCGCTTCCGACCGCGGCCAGCTCCTCGACGGTCTTGCCGGCGACCTCTGGGTCATCGGCGAGGCGCAGGCCGATCCGGCCACGCTCGCGGTCGACCTCGACAACGCGCACGCCCAGCTCGTCGCCCTTGTTGAGGACCTCCTCGACGGTGGCGATCCGGCGACCGGGCGCGATGTTGGAGATGTGCAGCAGGCCGTCGGTGCCCTTCGAGAGCTCGATGAAGGCGCCGAACGCCGTCGTCTTGACGACCTTGCCGGTGAACTCGTCGCCGACCTCGACCTCCTTGGTCATCGTGCGGATGCGGTCGACCAGCGCGTCGCCGCGCTCGCCGTCGGACGCGTAGACCAGCACCTGACCCTCGTCGTTGACGTCGATCTGGGCGTCGAACTCCTCCTGCAGCGAGCGAATCGTCTCGCCGCCCTTGCCGATCAGCAGGCCGATCTTCTCCGGGTCGATCTGGATCGTGGAGATCCGCGGCGCGTGCTTGGACAGCTCGGTCCGCGGCGCGTCGATCACCTTGGCCATCTCGCCGAGGATGAACTGGCGCGCGGTCTTGGCCTGGGTCAGCGCGTCGCGCATGATCTCGAACGTGACGCCGGTGATCTTGATGTCCATCTGCAGCGCCGTGATTCCGGCCTCGGTGCCGGCGACCTTGAAGTCCATGTCGCCGAGGTGATCCTCGACGCCGGCGATGTCGGTGAGGACGATGTAGTCATCGCCTTCCTTGATCAGCCCCATCGCGATCCCGGCGACCGGCTCCTTGATCGGCACGCCCGCGTCCATCAGGGACAGGGTCGAGCCGCACACCGAGGCCATCGAGGACGAGCCGTTGGACTCGAAGATGTCCGAGACCACGCGGATCGTGTACGGGAACTCCTCCTGGCTGGGGATCATCGGCACGAGCGCGCGCTCGGCGAGTGCTCCGTGGCCGATGTCGCGACGCTTGGGGCCGCGCATGAACCCGGCCTCCCCGACCGAGAACGGCGGGAAGTTGTAGTGGTGGAAGTAGCGCTTGGCGGTCTCCAGCCCGAGCGTGTCGAGCCGCATCTCCTCGCGCGTGGTGCCGAGCGCGACGACGCTGAACGCCTGCGTCTGACCGCGCGTGAACAGCGCCGAGCCGTGGGTCCGCGGAGCGACGCTGACGTCGATCGAGATCGGTCGGATCTCCTCCGCGCTGCGGCCGTCGGGACGCTTCTTGTCTACCGCGATCCGCTCGCGGATCAGGGTCTTCTCGAGCTTGTCGAACGCGCGCTGCGCGTTGGTCCGGTACTCGGCGTAGGTCTCGGCGTCGGGATCTCCCGAATACTGGATGAGGACCTGCTCCTCGACCGCCTTGCACGCGTCCTGACGCTCGAGCTTGTCCTCGACCTGGGTGGCCTGACCGAGCGCCGCCCCGTGGGAGGCCTTGATCTGCTCATACAGATCCGGGCTGACCTCGGGGACCTCGACCTCGATCTTGGCCTTTCCGGCCCGCTCGGCAAGCTCGCGCTGGGCCTGGCATAGCTTGCGAATCTCGCCGTGGGCGATGTCGAGCGCGTCGAGGATCTCGGCCTCGGGGATCTCGTTCGCCCCGGCCTCGACCATCAGGATCGCCTCCTCGGTGCCGGCGACGATCAGGTCGAGATCGGTGCCCTCGACGAGATCCTCCTCGGCCGGGTTGACGACGAAATTGCCGTCGATCTTGCCGATCCGGACCGCGCCGACAGGCGACGGGAACGGGATGTGGGAGACCATCAGCGCCGCCGAGGCGCCATTCATTGCGAGGATGTCGTAGGGGTTGACGTGGTCGACCGACATCGGGATCGCCACCAGCTGCGTCTCGTAGCGCCAGCCCTTGGGGAACAGGGGGCGGATCGGACGGTCGATCAATCGCGCCGACAGGGTCGCCTTCTCACCGGCGCGCCCCTCGCGCTTGAAAAAAGAGCCGGGGATCTTCCCGGCCGCATACATTCGCTCCTCCACGTCGACCGTCAGCGGTAGGAAGTCGACCTCGCGGATGTTGCCCGCGGTGGCGGTACAAAGGACCATGGTGTCGCCCGCACGGACGACGACGGCGCCGGAGGCCTGTTTGGCCAGTTTGCCGGTCTCGAACGAGATCTCCTTGCCCTCGATCTCGACGGACACGCGCGTAACGGCGTCAGACATATTCAATTCCCTTCTGCTCCACCCTTCGGTCGGCGGAGTGCTTCGTTTCTCTGCTTTTGTTCCGAACGCTGCTGAGGATAGCGGGCCGTGGCGAACGACCCTCGCGGGCGAGCAGCGCGCGTTCCTCACGCGGCGAGCCCGCGAGGGGCCGCGCCCACACAAGCCACGCGCGATATAGAGCACGAGGTGGAGAGAACTCGCCGCGAGTTAACGGATTGGCGGCCCAGGCCGTCAGTCCGCGCGGCGACGACCGGGGTTCGCCCCGTAGGCCGGTTCGGTCTCGATCGGGTCGAGCCGGTAGCCCACCCCCCGCAACGTCGCGATGTGCACCGCCGGTCCGAGCTTGCGCCGCAGCGAGCCCACGTGAGCATCGACTGTTCTTGGGGACACTCCGCCGCCGCCCCACACGAGTTCCAGGAGCTGTTGGCGGCTGTGGATGCGCCCGCTAAAGCGGAGCAGCGCGTTCAGCACATCGAATTCTCGCCTCGTCAGCCCTATATCTCGCCCTTCGATCAGGCACCGGCGGGCGGTGAGGTCGAGCTCAATCACTCCATCGCGGAGCACAGAGCGCTCGCTACCCCGAGTCTGTCGCAGCTGCAGTTGGATACGAGCCGTCAGTTCGGGCATCGACACTGGCTTGGCCAGGTAGTCGGCCGCGCCGGCCTCCAAGGCCGCGATCCGTTGCATCTCGCGGTCCTCGGAGCCAAGGACAATGATTGGCAGGGCCGACTCCCGGCGCGCACGACGAACGACTTCGAGTCCGTCGATTTCAGGCAAGGCACTGCTGATCAGAGCGATGTCGACACCGCCGCGACGCAGAAGGGACAGAGCATCGAGTCCGCCGCTCGCCTCCCGGACGTGGAAGCCATCCCGCCGGAGGCCGCGGCACACTGTCTGACGCAGACAACCGTCGGGCTCGGCCACCAGGACGCGCAAGCCCAAGGTGAGGACCGGGCCGCGGCTCTCAGCGGACCCCCGCATCGACCGCAACCGCGGCGAACAGCAGCGCGAGATACAGCAATGAGTAGTGGAACAGCAGCGCGGCACGGGCCGTGTTGGGGGTCCGCCATAGTCGAGCTGCCAGGGCCCACAAGATCACGCCCAGTCCCGCGGCCGCGGCCAGGTAGACCGCGCCGAACGTGCCGATCAGCCCGGGAACGAGGGTGACCAGGACGAGGCCGACCGAATACACGAGTACCCGCAGCGAGGTGGCCTGTGGACCTTTCACGACCGGCAGCATCGGGATATGCGCCGCGGCATACTGCGGCGCGAGCAGGAGTGCCAGAGCCCAGAAGTGTGGGGGCGTCCACAGCAGGACGATCAGGAATAGGAATCCGGCCCCCAGCGCCAGGTGTCCGTGTGCTGCCGCCCAGCCCGCCAGCGTTGGGACGGCGCCGGCGGCACCGCCGATGACGATGTTCTGCGAAGTAGTTCGCTTCAGCCACATCGTGTAGACCAACACATAGAACGTCCCGCCGGCGAACGCGAGGACGGCCGCCAAAAGGTTGTCGAAGGTCGCCATGATTAGGAAGGAGAGCGCCGCCAATCCAATAGCGAAGGTCGTGGCGCGCACGGGGGAAATCCGACCAGCGGCGACAGGCCGAGATGCCGTCCGCGAACCCATCAGGCGATCGATGTCGCGGTCGATGACGTGGTTGAGGGCGCTGGCGCCGCCGCAGGCCAGGGCTCCTCCGACCAACAGTGCGGCCAGCGGCAGCGGCGCGGGCGCGCCGCCGGCCGCGGCCACCATCGCGCACACGGCGGTGAGGACCAGCAGAGACATGATCCGGGGCTTGGTCAGGGTCACGTAGTCGCGCCACGTCGGGCTTGCCCGACCAACCCGCACCGCAACGGGTGCCGGCAGCCCCTCGACCAGATCCCCGACCGCCACGTCAGGCCCCCCTGCCTCTGGCGGCTGTATTGGCCGTGAGCCAGTGCACCCCGAATCCAACGCCCAGCCCGAGAACGGCCGGAACGAGCAGAGGCCAGGAAATGCGGGCCGGGCGCAGGATCACGGCCCGCGGGGGCCACGGCGTGCCCGCACCCTCGTGCATTTATTGCACCTCGTGAGATGGCGGGCTGGTCTCGGTCCCGACAATCGGCGCCGGATTCGCAGCAGTCGGCGCCGTGCCAGGGTCGGCCCCGTCGGCCGTGCTGGGCACACGCACGGAGACCATCCAATACCACACCACGAGCGCGATCAGCAGCGCGACCGGCAGAAGGATCGTGAGCAGCGCGCCGGCGATGAAGGCTGCGATGGGAAGGAATGGCAAGTTGTCTCCTCAGGTCGTGAACGCCGCCGGGGCTGGGCCGGCCGAGCGGTCCGGCTCGAGCCACCGGTAGAAGCCGATGATGAACGTGATCGCATATGCCAGGGACCCGGGGACCCACATCACGCCGGCTGCGATCTGCTGATCGGTCAGGGCGCTGATCCCGCCGGGCCGGGTCTGAAGGGCCGAGTAGTAGCCGTAGATCGGGTGCGGCGCCATGACCAGCGCGATCGCCAGCAGCCAGCCCACGACCATCGCGCCAGCGGTGTAGGCGATCCGCGCCGGCCAGACCAGGCGCGGGCGCAGCGGCCCTGGATCGATCACGCGCGCCCAGAACAGAAGCCCGATGAAGAAGAACATCGCGTGCTCCAACTCGTGGACCGCCCCGGATCTCAGGGTGGCGTCATAGGCAGCGGGGATATGCCAGCCGACGAACGTGGCGGTGAACAGGATCCACGCCGGCAGCGGCCGCGCGAGCGCCCGCACGGGCGCCGCGCGGCGGGACAGAGCGATCGTCCGCGCGACCTTCGTTCGCGGCTCGAGCGGCAGCGCACGCCACATTCGCGGCCACGGCTTCCCGAGCAAAAACAACGGCGGGGCGACGGTGAGCAACAGGATGTGCTGCACCATGTGGACCCAGAAGAGCTGCTCGGCGTAGTAGTCGATCGGCGAGTCGAGCGCGATCACAATGGTCAGCAGGCTCGCGAAGAACGCGAGCGCCTGCAGGGGCTGCGGCCTGCCCCGCCCGCTGCTGCCGAGGATGTACAGCGCCCCGGCCATCGCGACATATATCAGCGACGGGTCCAGCGACCAGGCCGTCAGGGACATGGTCAGGCGACGAGGTAAAGGAGGATGTAGGCGAGCACTCCGATCGCGACGAAGTACGCCCAGTAGAACGAGGAGGCCTCGATGCCGGTCTCGATCAGCGCGGCCTCACTGGTCGGCACTTCGGTCTCGCGCATCTTGCCCTCTCGCCGCACCCGCCACAGGCTGGCGACCTGAATCTCGATCCAGTACAGACCCATTAGCGCCACGATCGCGTACGTCGCCGTCCATCCAAAGAACACCGCGGCATAGCCGCCTTGAGACGCGCCGAAGTCGAGGACGATGTATTCGATGAATTGGAGCACAACCGCAGCGATCCCCATGAAAATGGCGAGGATCCCGGCCGCCATCACGTCGCCGGCCTGGCGCCTCGCCGCCAGCCGGTAGATCACGGCGCTGAACAGGAACAAGGCAGCGATCGAGACGCCGATGCCCCCGTCCGGGACGACGTTGCCGATCTTCCAGTTGTGGTTGACGTCGAGTGCCTTGAGGTAGAAGAAGGCGAACACGAACGAGGCGAAGAAGAACGAGATCGCACCGCACAGAAGCCGCCCGCCGAGCCAGATCACGCGGGGCTGCCACTCCGGGGGTTCGGGCTCGATGTGACGGCCTGCGGGGGCGGAGGCTTCCATGGCTTACGCGCTCCCCCCGGCGGGAGCGAGAGCTGGCGCCCCGGCCGGGACCGGCTCGACCCCGTACGGGTACGGGTCGGGGTCGAACACAGGGAGCTTGTCGAAGTCGTTCACCGGCACCGGCGTGGGCAGCTGCCACTCGATGGACTTGGAGTTCCACGGGTTGGCCTCGGCCGGCTCGCGCTTTATAAGCAGCGACCACACCACGTTGAACAGGAACACCAGCATCGAGAGACCGATCACGTAGGCCGAGACCGACACCCAGATATTCAGGCCCTGCCATGCCGGGTTATAGGTCACCACGCGGCGCGGCATCCCCATGAACCCGAGCGCGAACAGCGGCGCGAAGGTCGAGTTGAAAGCGATGAACAGCGTCCAGAAATGGATCTTGGCCAGCCGCTCGTTGAACTTGAAGCCGTACATCTTCGGCACCCAGTAGTAGATCGCGGCGAAGAACGCGAATATCAGCCCGCCCATGATCGTGTAATGGAAATGCGCCATAACGAAGAAGCTGCCGTGCGTGGTGACGTCGCTGGGGACGTCGGAGTTGAAAACTCCGGAGATCCCGCCCCACAGGAAGTTGAACATCCAGGCCAGGCAGAACAGCATCGGCACCGTGAACCGTATTCGTCCGCGCCAGAGGGTCCCCATCGCGCACAGGAAGATGAACCCCGTGGGTAGCGAGATCAGCTCGGTGGACAGCATGTAGAAGGGCCGCAGGTCGGCGTTGATGCCCGACACGAACAGGTGGTGCTGCCAGACGAACCAGCTAAGGAACGAGATGCCGAGCATTCCCGCGACCGCCAGCCGATAGCCCCATAACGGCTTGCGGCTGAACACCACCATGATCTCGAGCACGATGCCCATCCCGGGCAGCGCCAGGATGTACACCTCCGGGTGGCCGAATACCCAGAACAGGTTCTGGAACAGGTAGGCGCTGCCGCCCTGCCCGGGGACATAGAAGGCGGTCTGGACGGTCCGGTCCATCGCGCCCATCAGCAACGCGGCGATCAGCATCGGCGCCGCCAGCAGCATCAGCCACGCAGTCGCGTACGCCGCCCACACGAAGATCGGCAGCCGCGACCAGGTCATCCCCCGCCCGCGCATCGCGGTGATGGTCGCGACCAGGTTGAACCCGAACAGGCACATCGAGAGCCCGACCAGCGCGAAGAAGCCGATGTAGGCGTCGTAGCCGGCGGTCCCCTGGGCACCCAACGGCTGGTAGCCCGTCCAGCCGGTCTGAAAGCCGCCGAAGAAGATCGTCGTGATCAAGATCACCTCGCCGGCCATCAGCAGCCAGAACGTGAACGCCTCGATCCGCGGGAACGCCATCCGCCGGGAGCCGATCATCAACGGCACTAGCCATTGGGCAAACGGCCCGAGCAGCCCCGAGGTCATGGTGCCCATCATCATCGACCCGTGCATGCCGACCAGCGTCAGGTACTGGTTGGCGCCGAACACGTGCACGTTTGGCTGAAGCAGCTCGGTCCTGATCAGCATCGCGTTCAGCCCGGCGACAAAGAAGAACAGTCCGATCCCGACCATGTACTGCTTGGCGACGACCTTGTGATCGGTGGACATCGTGAAGTATCTGAAGACCCCTTCTCCCTCAGACTCGTGCTCGGCCAGCGCCGGTGGATGTCCCACCATCCGCTTCAGCGGGTAGTTGGCGAAGCCCAGCCCGACGAGGAAGCCGACCACGCCGAGGAAATAGCCGAGGAAAATCGCAATGTCGTTCTGGCCGGCGTCCGAGTAGTACGCGAGGCCGGCACCAGTGAAGCGGCCGCCGATGAAGTGGCCGAGGTACCACCCTCCGATCCCCAGCACGATCCCCGTCAGCATGTTGAAGCCGATCAGCTTTCGCCAGCCCGTGCGCGGGGGGGCAGTGGCCGACACTGCAATTGCGCTCATCCGGCCCTCCTCAAGGGCTGCGGGAAATAGGTCTTCGAGTACGGCGGCAGGGTCTTGGTCGCCGGCGCGTACTTCAGCTGCTGCTGGGCGATCCACCCGGCGAACTGCGCTCTCGGAACGACCTGGCCTTGGTCGAACATGTACCCATGCCACACGCCGCATAGCTCGGCGCAGCGCACGTTGAACGTGAGCGGTCCCTTCGTCGTCGCGTAAGCAACGTTGTTGACGCCCGGGTTCGCGTCCGCCTTTACGCCGAGCTCGTACGCCCACCACGAGTGGATCACGTCGAGCGAGGTCACGTTGAACTGCACTAGCGTGTTCTCGGGCAACTCGATGGCCGGGGTCTCAACTCCACCGTACCCCGGGAAGCGGTAGTTGAACTGCCACTGCTGCGCGACCACCTGCACAACCAGCAGCCTCCCGCCCGCGGGCACCGCTGGACGGGCGATCGGGCTCGGACCCTGACCGCCGCCCGACCCATCGGCCAGCAACCTGACCGTGCCGTAGCCGGCCAGGAACAACACGAGCGTCGTGGTAACGATCAGCCACCAGAACTGAACGCTCGAGTTGCCGCGTATCGGCGGCCCATCGACCACGACGTCCGGGGTGCGCTCGCGGAATGCCCACATTGCATACGCCATGTAGACCAGCACCCCCAGCGCCACCGGCGTGGCAATAGCCAGCAGCACCGTGTTATCGGTGACCTGCCCGGACGCCTCAACGGTTCCGTTGCCGGGCGGAAGCCCCGGGCCGATCACGAATACCACGATCGGCGTCATGATCACAGTCGCGAGCACCCACAGCAGCGTGACGTTGCGGAAGTGGTGAGTATCGTCCACGGTCAGCGTCCTTCCTGCGCGCTCATACGACCTTGATGAAGCCGTCCATGTAGCCGACGGTCTGCATCGGGCCACCGAAGCCATCGATGTACCCAGCCGCGCACGGCACGAAGCACTGCCACCGATACAGCCCCTTGCCGGGCGTGCGGAACGTGAACGAGGTCGTGGTGTGGGCGTTCGAGAGGCTGCATGGCGCGTTGCTGCACGCGTTCTTCGCGTCGTCCGCGACCCCCTTGAGCGGCACCGACAGGCCCATCTGCGGGACTGAGAATACATGCGAGGCGTCATCGGGATTGATCGCCTGCGTCGGCTGGCCGTCGAGCGTCACGCCGCCGCCAACCGTTCCGCTGGCCTGGCCGAACCACGGGTTGCGCAGTCCCGAGGCGCCGTCGTAGTTGAAGATCGTCACGTGCACGAGCGTGTTGGCGGGCAGCGTGTACGTCGTCTCGTGGCGCCAGTTGCCGGAGTTGGCGTCGACCGCGTAATACGAGACCCAGCTGTTGTGCGGATCACTCAGCGCCGCGGCCGGTACGGTCGCCAGATACAGCTGCGTCCCTGAAGAGGTCTGCACCGCCGCCACCGAGCCGGAAACGTTGACAAGGTAGAGCCCGATGTAGAGCCCGATCGCGACGCAGACGAGTCCTGCGGCGATCGTGATGATGGCGATTCGTTTTCCAGCTGCGCGCATTCGTCTCACGGTCTCCTAAGCGCGGTTTTATACCTTGTGCGGCGGCGGCAGGGCGAGTACATGACGGCAATGTCATCAAGCTGTCATTTGCAAGTCATCTTTGGATCGATAGGACCGACCTGCTTCGGAACGCCCCGCCAGCTCCCTGTGCGCTCTCGCCCGGATCGGCATCGTGCGCTCAGAAGCTGCGCGAGATCGCCTGAACGACGGTCGCCGTGTCGGAGACGTCCTCACCGAACGCCTGATAGCAGCCGGCGTTGATCGCGTTGATCACACCTGTCGGCGCAGGCCCCCAGCGTGGGGAGACAGACCCGTGCTCGCTGATGTACAGCCTCGCGTACGCGTCCTGCCGGTTCACGTTTGTCGAGCTCCACTGCGCGCACGTGCTGCTGTCCGTCACTGCGCCGGCCTTCGGGCCGAGGGCGACCAGCGCGAAGACCGCCACCGTCATGGCGCACAGGGCTGCTACGGCCAGTGAAGCGGCCCTGTGGGAAGCCATCAGACCCCGCATGGTCCACGGCGCGCCGCCCGAAGCGGTACGCGTGGCCGAAGGGCTAGGGCTCACGATGCGAACACGTTCCTCTCATTTCGGCCGCCCGACGTCGCCTTGCCTTTGAACGCGACGACCCGCTGCCACGCCTCCGAGGGACCTTGGACTTATAGCCCATGGCCCCAGGACCGTCAAGGCGAGGAGGCAGAGCGGCAAGCCGTAGGGGCCAGCCGGAATCGTAGTCCCGAATCGCAGCCCCGCCCAGCAGTGTGTGGGGCAACGCGGTGCGCGCACATCGCGCAAGGCCTGAGGTGGTAAACCCTCCGCGCGGCGGCAGGGGCAAAGATCACGACGCTGTCGACCGGCCTTCATTTACAGGTCATCGTATGAGAGGTATTGTCCCGGCCCCAAGGTAGGCTCGAGAGAGCAGATGCGCATATTGATCGTGGAGGACGAGGCGCGGATTCGGGGATTCCTTGCCCGCGCGTTCGAGGCCGAGGGATTCGCCGTTGACGTGGTAGCCGACGGCGAACTTGGTCTTGCCCGCGCGCTGGCTGGCCAGTACGACCTGGTAATCCTGGATCTGCTGCTCCCTGGCCTCAGCGGCCTGGAGGCTCTCCGGGAACTCCACCGCGAGAAGTCAGATCTCCCCGTGCTGATCCTGTCGGCGCGCAGCGCGCTGCCGATCAAGCTGCAGAGCTTCGAGCTGGGTGCCGTCGACTACGTCGCCAAGCCGTTCTCGTTGGACGAGCTGTTGGCCCGCGCGCGAGTTCACCTGCGTCGATCTCGGATTCCGGATGATGGGACGGTGGTCCGGGTCGGGCTGCTGGAGCTGAACCTGGCTACCCGGCAGGCGCGGGTGGGCGAAGCTATGGCCGATCTCTCAGATCGGGAGTTTCGGCTGCTGCACTTTCTCCTGCAACACGTCGGCCAAGTAGTCAGTCGCGAGCGCCTACTGTCCGAGGTCTGGGGCTACGACTTCGACCCCCGCTCGAATGTCGTCGATGTCTGCGTGAGGCGGCTGCGGCGCCGCCTAGGCCCCGGAGCCCCCATCGAGACGGTCCGAAATGCCGGTTATCGCGCAGCTGCGTAGCACGCGCCGGCTCTACGAGGTGGAACTGCTCTGGCTCGCATTCGCCGTGGCCAACTACGCCGCGATGATCGCGTGGCCGAGCTGGGAGACGATTCCGTTCCACTTCGTCTGGATCAGCCTCACGCTCCTGTACGGGTTCCGGGTCTGGCCAGTGCGCGGCACGCTGATCGTGCTGGCCTGCGTGATGGCGGCGACGGGCGCCTCGATCCTGCTCGACGCGTTCGAGGGGATCCAGCTGTGGGGCGAGCTGTTCGAGGTGCCGCTGATGGCGGCGATGTTCCTGGCGATGGTGTGGCACGCCCGCAGGCGCGTCGAGGCGCTGCGGATCGCCGAGGAGCGCGCCGAGGAGCGCCGCTCGCTGCTCGAGCGCCAGGAGCGCTTCATCCACGACGCTTCACACGAGCTGCGCACGCCGGTGACGATCGCGCGCGGACACCTCGAGCTCGCGCGCGGGCACGGCGAGCCGAGCCCGGAGATCGAGGTCGCGCTCGACGAGCTCGGTCGCATCGACGCGATCATCGAGCGGCTGCTGCTGCTCGCGACCGTCGAGCAGCCCGACTTCCTGCGGCTGGTCGAGATCGATCTCGAGCCGTTCCTCGAGGACGTGTTCATGCGCTGGTCGGATGTCGCGCCTCGCGCCTGGCGGCTCGGCCCGCTTGCCGCCGGGCGGCTGATGGTCGATGCCGAGCGGCTGCGCGCCGCGCTCGACGCACTGCTCGAGAACGCGCTGAAGTTCACGACCGAGCATGACTCGATCGAGCTGCGGGCGCGGCACGCCGGCGGCGGCTCGGTCCTGATCGAGATCGAGGACGAGGGTTGTGGCGTGCCGTCGGACGCGCTCGAGCGGATCTTCGACCGGTTCGCCCGTGCCGACTCGGCACGCACGCGAACCGCCGGCGGGGTCGGGCTCGGGCTGGCGATCGTCGACGCGATCGCCAAGGGACACGGCGGGCGGTGCACGTTGACCAGCAGCGATCACGGATCCGTGTTCGCCCTGCAGCTACCGGACTTCAAGGCCACCGCGCCGGCACTGCGGCCGTCGGCGCTGCATCACTGAGACCGGCTCAGCGGCTGCCCGCGACCAATCCGTCCAGCACCGCTTCCTCGACGTTGCCCGACACCATCCGGCCCTCGCAGAACAGAGTCGGCGTCGACACGACGCCGGCGCGGACGCCGGACTCGAAGTCGCGCCGGACGCGGGCGCGCACCTGCTCGCCGCGCCGGTCGGCATCGAAGCGCTCGAGGTCGAGACCGAGGTTGCGCGCGCGGTCCCACAGATGGGGATCCTCGAGCCGGCCCTGGTCGGCGAACAGCGCGTCGTGCATGTCCCAGAAACGTCCCTGGAGAGCCGCCGCCTCGGCGGCGCAGGCTGCGGGCCAGGCGCGCGGATGGCTCGAGCGCACCGGGAAATGGCGGAACACGCGCCGCACCGGACGCGCCGCCAGGCGCGAGCTGACCGCGGCGCAGTAGGGGCATTCGAAGTCGCCGTATTCGATCACGACCGGCGCAACCTCGGGGCCACCGACGTGATCGCCCGGTCCGGGGGCGGGCACGGGTGCGGAACCGAACCGGCTCACGCGGGCACGCTCAGGCGTCGAGGCCGTCGAAGATCAGGTTGGCGCCGGGGAGATCGCTTGGCGAGGGCGCCTGGTAGGACCACTTGACGACCCCGTCGGGACCGACGATCACCAGCGCTCGCTGCGGAAAGCCAGCCGGGTGGTAGACGCCGAAGGCGCGGCAGGCGGCGCCCTTGGGCTCGAAGTCCGACAGCTGCTCGATCGTCACGCCGAGCGCGTCTCGGAAAGCGGTCTGCGAGTAGTGGGCATCGCACGAGACCCCGTACAGGGTCGCGCCGCGCGCCCCGAGCTCACCGAGCATCTCCTCGTAGAGGTTGAGCTGGTCGGTGCAGACGGGGCTGAACGCGAACGGGTAGAAGACCAGTACCGTCGTCTGACCCTCGAGGTCGGCGCGGGTGAACTTGGCGCCGCCCGCGCGACGCAGCGTGAACTCTGGGACCGGGGTACCGGGCTCGATAACCGTGTCGCGCACCCCCTCGGTGCTGCTCACGTTCGAGATCCTCCGCCTGCGCCCGGATTCCGGTGTTACTTGCGCAGGCCGAGCTCGCGAACCAGCGCGCGGTAGCGCTCGAGATCGGTGCGCTGCAGGTAGTTCAGGAAGCGGCGGCGGCGTCCGACGAGCATCAACAGGCCGCGCCGCGAGTGGTGATCCTTGCGATGGGCGCGCAGGTGGTCGTTGAGCTGGTTGATCCGCTCGGTCAGCATCGCGATCTGGACCTCGGCCTTACCGGTGTCGGTGGGGCTCGCGCCGAACTTCTCGGTCAGCTGCTGCTTGCGTTCTTTGGTGAGCGTCATGCGGCGGCTGAGGCTAGCAGACGACTACCGGCACAGCTCGCGCGTACGTTCGATGTCGAGATCCATCTGCGCGATCAACGCATCGACCGAGTCGAAGCGGCGCTCACCGCGAATCCGGTCGATGAAGTCGATCTTCAGCGTCCTGCCGTACAGATCGAGGTCGCGGTCGAGGATGTAGGCCTCTACCAGCACCGCCCGACCGGTGCCGAAGGTCGGGCGCACGCCTACGCTGACCGCGGCGCAGTCGCCATCGGCGCGGGCGACGTAGACGCCGTGGCCGGGGCACACGAGCGCCTCGTCGGGAACGATGTTCGCGGTCGGGAACCCGAGCGTGCGCCCGCGCCTGTCGCCCGACACCACCTCTCCGCGCAGCTGGAACGGCGAGCCGAGGAGGCGCCCCGCCTGCTCGACCTCGCCGGCGAGCACGAGCCCGCGGATGTGGCTCGAGGAAACGACCTCGCCGTCGACCTCGACCAGCGGCACCACGCGGGTCTCGAACCGCGAGTCGGCGGCCAGCAGCGCCGTATCGCCCGCCGCCATGTGACCGAAGCGGAAGTTGTCGCCGACGGACACACGCTTGGCATCGAGCTGCTGGACGAGCACGTGCTCGATGAACTCCTGCGGGCTCTGGTGCGCGAGGCCGTCGTCGAACGGGATCACGACCAGCTCCTCGACGCCGAGCTGCTCGATCAGCTCAGCCTTGGCGTCGAGGCTGGTAAGCAGCTTGGGCGCCGCCTCGGGCCTGACGACGCGGAGCGGATGGGGCTCGAACGTGAGCACCGTGTCGCTGCCCGCAATCACCTCGCGGTGGCCGAGGTGCACGCCGTCGAACTCGCCGACGGCGATCCGTCGGGGCCGCGTCTGCGCCTCCCTGAGCATTGTCACCCGCATCGGCGCGGAAGCCTAGAGGCTCAGCCCCGGAGCCCGACGATCGGCTTGAGAACGCCCTCGCGCGGATCCGGCTCGGCGAGGGCGATCAGTCCCTGATCGTCGGTCAGGCGAACCGTCCCGGTGGCCGACCCGGCCACCGCGATCCCGTGCCCGGCCCGCCGCGCGTCGTCGCCCGTGAGCCTCACCTCCGGCATGAAGCCGAGCACCTCGAGCAGTCCGAGCTGCCGCTCGGGATCGGCGTCCTGCACCGCAAACGGCCCGATCCTGGTGCGTCGCAGCGACTCGCAGTAGGCATCTCCGAGATCGGCGATCAGGCTCCGCACGTACGTCCCCGACGAGCACTCGATCAGGAAGCTACGGCGATCACCGTCGCGCTCGAGCTCGGCGAAGCGGTCGACCTCGACCTCGCGCTCGGGGAGCTCGACCTCGGCTCCGGCCCGCGCGAGCGCGTATGCGCGACGGCCGCCGACCTTGACGGCGGAGAACGCGGGCGGCCGCTGGCGCAGGACCCCGGTCGGCAGCTCGAGCTCGCCGGTCGGGACGACGCCGGTGGCGGTGATCTCGCCGTCGCGGTCGCCGGTGTCGGAGACCGCCCCGAACCGCGCCGTGACCAGGTAGGTCTTGTGCAACGCCATCAGGAAGCGCTGGACGCGGGTCGCGCGTCCGACGAGCACCAGCAGTAGCCCTGTCGCGAACGGATCGAGTGTCCCCGCGTGACCGACCTTGACGCCGCGGCCGAGTCGCCGGCGCACGCGCGCGACGACGTCGTGGGACGTGATCCCGGCCGGCTTGTCGTACAGGATCACGCCTGCTTCCGGTGGCAATCGTTGCCCCGCGGCCGGCACTAAACGGCCGACAGTTGCTGCGCGAGCTCGGTACGCAGAAACTCGACGAGCTCGTCCCACTCCATCGAGGTCGTGAAGCCGGCAGCCGCGCGGTGGCCGCCGCCACCGACCACGCGGGCGATCTGCGAGACGTCGACGCGGTCGTCGGTCGCCCGCAGCGATACCTTGCGCAGGCCAGCGTCACCGTTGTTCATCCGGTCGCGGACGAGCGCCGCGACGGCCGTCCCCTCGACCGCGCGGAGGTGATCGACGACGCCCTCGGAGTAGCTCTCCTCGGCATCGGACTCGGTGAAGTCGAGCGCGTTCAGCTCGGTGATCGTGAGCCGGCCGTTGTCGTAGCGCTTGACCTTGGCCAGGCCCCGGGCGAGCAGCAGGAGCTTGCCGTACGGGACACCCTCGTAGACCCGGCGGTAGATGCCGTCGACGGCGACGCCGGCTTCGATCAGCTCGGCGGCCATCAGGTGTGCGCGCGGGCCGGTGTTCTCGTACATGAACCTGCCGGTGTCGGTGATCAGCCCAACGTACAGCGCCTCGGCGATCGTCAGCGTCGGCTGCACGCCGAGCCCGTGCATCAGATCCCAGACGATCTCGGCGGTGCACGAGGCCTCGGGCACGACCAGGTTGACGGTCCCGAAGCGGGTGTTGTCGTGATGGTGGTCGATGTTGAGGATGTGCGCTCCGGGGCGCCTCAGGGCGACAGCGGGGTTGCGCTCGAGATTGCCGCAGTCGAGGAACACGGTGGTCCGCTCGTCGAGATCCTCGGGCGGCGAGCTGACCAGGCCCGAGAGCGGGAAGAAGCGGTACTCATGGGGCAGCGGGAACTCGCCCGCGTCGATGTACATCACGCAGTCCTTGCCGAGCGCGGTCAGGATGTCCTGCGTCGCGATCAGCGATCCGAGGGCATCGCCGTCGGGGTTCTCGTGCGTGACCACGATCAGCTTCGTGGCCGCCCGCAGCGCGGCGAGGACCGCCTCGCGGCTCGATCGGCTTCCGTTTTCAGCCACCGGCCTGCTCGTCGATCAGATGGCTGATCCGCATCCCGCGATCGACCGAGTCGTCGTACTCGAAGGTCAGCGTCGGCGTGTGCTTGATCGACAGCTGGGCGGCGATCGCGCTCTGCAGGAAGCCGTGGGCCGAGCGCAGCCCCTCGAGGCTGGCGGCACGGGTCTGCTCGTCGCCGAGGACGCTCACGTAGACCCGAGCGTGGCGTAGATCTGGGCTTGTCTTGACTCCGGTCACGGTCACAAATCCGACGCGCGGATCCTGCAAATCCTTGGCGATTGCGTCGCTGAGAACCGCTCGCACCGTCTCGTCGACGCGGCGCATGCGACCGGCCGCCATCCTAGCCGTCCCAAGCGGTTCGTGGTGCCACGTCGCTGAGATCCTCGACCGAGACCACGGTTCGCTGCACATGTACGCCATCGGGGCACCGTGCGTCAAGCCATCGCTCGAGATTGTCGACCGCTGCCGACAGGGTCGAGAGCGAGCCGCCGGTCAGCGACGCGGTCAGTCGCGAGCGCTGCCACAGGTCGTGATGGTCAACCTCGGCCACGGCGGCGCCGAGACGCCCGTGCAGCTGCGCCTTGATCGAGGACAGCTCCTTGCGCTTGCCCTTGAGGCTGCCCGCCTCGGGAAGGTGCAGGTCGATCACCAGCACGGCGACGAAGCCGCTCTTGTCCATCGGACCGTCAGGCGAGCTCGCGCTCGACCTGGCGCGTCGCGTAAGTCTCGAGCACGTCGCCCTCTTTGATGTCGGCGTAGTTCTGCAGGACGATCCCGCAGTCAAAACCGGTGGCGACTTCGCGGACGTCCTCGTTGAACCGGCGCAGGCTCCCGATCTCGCCGTCGTAGACGACGGTCCCGTCGCGGACCAGGCGCACCTTCGAGCCGCGCGTGATCTTGCCTTCGGTGACGTGCGATCCCGCGATCGTGCCGACCCGCGAGGCACGGAAGATCTGGCGGACCTCGGCCGAGCCGAGCGTCTCTTCGACCTCCTCGGGAGCGAGCATGCCCTGCATCGCGCTGCGGAGGTCGTCGATCGCCCGATAGATCACCGAGTAATGGCGGATCTCGACCCCCTCCCGCTCGGCCACCGATCTGGCGTCGCCGACGGGGCGGACGTTGAACGACAGGATCACCGCGCCCGAGGCGGACGCGAGCATCACGTCGGACTCGGTCACGGCGCCGACGGCGCTGCGGATCACGTTGACGGACACCTCGTCCTGCGGCAGCTTCGCGATCTCGTCCTCGATCGCCTCCAGCGAGCCGGCGACGTCGGCCTTCAGCAGGAGGTTGAGCTCCTGCAGACCGGCCTTGAAGATGTCCTCGAGCGAGATCTTCTTGCCGGCGCGCCGCGCCAGCGATTCGGTCTTGAGCCGGGTGGCACGCTCGCCGGCGAGCTGTCGGGCGCGGCGTTCGTGCTCGACCACGCGCACGTGCTCACCGGCCTGCGGCACGCCGTCGAAGCCGAGCACCTCGACCGGCTCGCCGGGAAGCGCCGCGCCGACGCGGTTGCCGAGGAAGTCGTTCATCGCCCTGACCCGGCCCCAGTGTGCGCCGGCGACGACGGCGTCGCCGACCTCGAGCGTGCCACGCCCGATCAGGATCGTGACCACGGGACCGCGCCCGGGGTCGAGCTTGGATTCGATCACGGTGCCAGACGCAGGTGCGTCCGGATTGGCGCGAAGCTCCTCGACCTCGGCCATCACGACGATCGTCTCGAGCAGGTCCTCGAGGCCCTCCTTGGTCTTCGCGGATACGTTGACGAACTCGGTGTCGCCGCCCCACTCGACCGGCTGCAGCCCGAGCTGAGTCATCTCCGTGCGCACGCGGTCGGGCTGCGCGCCCTCCTTGTCGATCTTGTTGACCGCAACGAGGATCGGTACACCCGCCTCCTTGGCGTGGTCGACCGCCTCCTGGGTCTGCGGCTTGACGCCGTCGTCGGCGGCGACCACGATCACGGCGATATCGGTGACCTTGGCGCCGCGGGCGCGCATCGCGGTGAACGCCTCGTGGCCCGGCGTGTCGAGGAAGGTGATCGACTTGTCGCCGTGGCGAACCTGGTACGCGCCAATGTGCTGGGTGATGCCGCCCGCCTCCCCGGCAGCCACCTGCGTCTCGCGGATCGCATCGAGCAGCGAGGTCTTGCCGTGGTCGACGTGGCCCATGATCGTCACGACCGGAGCGCGCTCGACGAGCTCCTCGTCGGAGTCCTTGTACTCGGGCTCGACGATCGTCTCATCTTCGGAGTGAACGATCTGCACCTCCTTGCCGAGCTCCGTGGCAAGCACCTGGATCGCCTCGTCGGACAACGTCTGCGTCAGCGTCTTGAGCTCGCCCAGCGCCATCAGCTTCTTCATCACCTCGGGCACCGGCACGTCGAGGTACTCGGCGACATCCTTGACCGTCGATCCGGAGTTGATCTGGACCGCGTCAGGTTCGGCGACGGCGGTGCGCGAGGCGGGGCGTGACTCTGCCTCCTCGTCGTAGACACCGCGGCGGCGACGGCCGCGACGCTGGCGGCGGGGCGGCTGATTGGAAGCGGGCGGAGCGCTGCCGCCGGCGCGGCGCGAGGCCTGCGAGTCGATCACGACGCGGCGTCGCCCGCCGGCGGTGCCGGGCGCGCGCTCACCCTGGAGTGAATCGCGGGTCGGACGCTTGTGCTCGGCACGGGCCGAAGGGCGCTCGCCGTTGGTCGCGCCCTGATCGCCGCCTGAGGCGGCCGGATCATTGCTGTCCGTCGGCGCGGCGGCCGGAGCCGGTGCCTCGGCGGCTGTGGCGTTGTCGCCGTTGCCGAGCGCGCGCAGGGCGGCGTCCTCGTCGACGCTCGACGACGCGGCCTTGACGTTCAGGCCGGCAGCGCGCAGCTTCTCGAGGACCTCCTTCGCGGGGAGGCCACGCTCCTTGGCAATCTCATGGACGCGTTTGTTCATCTAGCTCCAGTGTAGATCGCCTATGTGCTTGCGCCCTCGGCCGCCTGCGGGCCGGCGTCGACCTCGGGCGCAGCAGCGCCCTCGCCGGCGGCGGCCTCGGAGCCGGCCCCGGCGTCAGCGCCGTTGTCCGGCGCCGCGGCCTCGACTTGGTCGGTGTCCTTGCCGGCGAGCGCCTGGTGGGCCTCGATCCCGCAGTAGCGCGAGCCTGGCAGCGCGGCGTTGGGGCAGCGGCGGCCGTTGGAGAGGATCGCCGCGCACCGGCCCTGGGCCTCCTCTTCCTCGTAGCCGTGCTCGGCTTCCTCGGCGGCGAACTCGGTCTCGGAGCGGATGTCGATCCGCCAGCCGGTCAGGCGCGCGGCAAGACGCGCGTTCTGACCCTCGCGCCCGATCGCCAGCGAGAGCTGATCGTCGGGCACGATCACGGTCGCCTGCTTGTTGGCATCGTCAACGAGCACCTCGCGCACGCGGGCCGGCGACAGCGCCTTGGCGACGAACCGGGCCGGCTCGTCGTTGTAGGGGATGATGTCGATCTTCTCGCCGCGTAGCTCGGACACGACCATTCGCACGCGCGAGCCGCGGGGACCGACGCACGCGCCAACGGGGTCAACCCCATCGACGTGCGAGACGACCGCGATCTTCGAGCGGTAGCCGGGCTCGCGCGCGACGCCGGTGATCTCGACGAGGCCGTCGGCGATCTCGGGCACCTCGAGCTCGAACAGCGACTTGATCAGCTCGGGATCGCGACGGGAGACGATGATGCTCGGGCCCTTGGTCGAGTTCGAGACGTCCTTGATCACGGCCTTGATTCGCTGCGAGTGGTCATAGCGCTCGCCGTCGACCTGCTCGGACTTGGGCAGCAGCGCCTCGACGCGCTCGCGCAACTGCACGAGCGTGTAGCGCGAATCTGACTGCTGGACGATGCCGGTGATCAGCTCACCGACGCGGTCTCGGTACTCCTCGAACATCATGTCGCGCTCGGCCTCGCGGATCCGCTGCAGGATCACCTGCTTGGCCGTTTGCGCGGCGATCCGCCCGAAGTCGTGCGGGGTGACGTCCTCGGTCTCGATCTGGTCCTCGTATTCGCGAAGCTTCTCGAGGTCGATCTCGGGCTCGGCGGGCTCGCGCATCTCGCCCGTCTCGGGGTCGACCGTCGGCTGCTGCTCGGTCGTCGCTTCGATCAGCAGCTGCTCCTCGAGCTCCGGCGGGATCTTCAGCTCCCAGACCCGGAAGTCGCCGCTGTCGCGATCCATCTCAACCTTGGCGTAGGGCGCCGATCCCGGCGTCTTCTTGTAGGCCGACAGCAGCGCGTCTTCCAGCGCTTCCATCAGCTTCTCCTGGGAGATGTTCTTCTCCGCGGCCAAGCCGCGAACGGCTTCCACGATCTCTCTCGACATGGCTCAGTCTCCGGGCACTAGGTTGGAGCGGGCTATCTGCGCGTAGGGGATCGTCACGACCCCCTCCCCCGCTGCGATCGTCACTTCCTTCTCGGAGGCGCCGACCAGCTCGCCGGTCAAGCTCTTGTGACCGTCCCTCGCCTCGCGCAATCGCACGCGCGCATGCCTGCCGAGGAAGCGGCTGTAATGCTGGGGCTTGGTAAGTGGACGGTCCTGTCCAGGCGAGGACACCTCGAGCGCGTACCGCTCGCGTAGGTCACCGAGCAGTCCCGTGACGCGCTCGCAGAGGGCGAGCGTAACGCCGTCGGGATGGTCGATGAACAGGCGGAGCGTCGTGCCAGAGACGACCTCGGCGAGTAGCACCTCGACCTGTGGCTCGCTTGTCGCGAGCCGCTGCTCGATCTCTGTCTGGAGTGCACTCACATTGTCCTCCGTCATCAACAACGTCATAAAAAAAGCGGGCCAGCGCCCACTTCCGGGTACTACCACCGGGAAGCGCCCGGCACAAACTGTGAAAACCAGGGTAGCACCAGCCTGGCGCTCGGCACGGCGCCGCCGTGCGGCCCTGAATCCCGCTTCAGGATCGAGCAGCGGCGGCGCGAGCGCGGTCGCGGTAGATGCGGTAGTCGCGCCTTCCCGGCTGTAGACAGGCGGCGAGCGCGAGCGGCTTGCGGGCCTCGGCGTGACGTCCCAGCATCTGCAGCGAGCGGCCCAGACAGAACTGTGCGTAGTCGTTCGTCGGGGTGCGGTCGATCACCGCCTGGAACTCCTGTGCGGCCTGCTCGTAGCGGCGCGCGTGGAACAACGCACGGCCCAGCGCCTCGCGGATCGAGGCCTTGTCGGGTGCGAGGTCGCGCGCCCGCGACAGCGGAATCGTCGCCTGATGGTTGTCCCCGGCCTCGAGCAGCTCGGTACCACGCTGAAAGAGCTCGTACACGTCGTTCATCAATCTGAGTGTAGGCCCCCCGCCGACGTGCTCGAAGCAGTCCGCCGGACGGTCAGCTTCGGCGGCAGCGCCCACACCGCGCGGGCCATCCCGAGGACCCCGAGACCGGCCCGCAGCTGCGCTCGCAGGGCGCGGCGCTGGGCCCTCGAGGGGCGCTCGGAGGCGCTGCCAAACCGCGCCAGCCGAAGCGCGCGGATATAACCGGCCGCCTCCGAAGAACCGTGAAAGCGCTGCTCGAGCGTGGCGAGCGTCGTTCCTCCCGCGATCGGTCGTCCGCACCGCCGCAGCGCCCGCTCGAGCTCGGCGAGCAGCTCCTCGGGCTGGGGCTCGCGAAGGACGAGCGTCGCGCGCACGACGACGACGACGAGCACGATCGCCGCGAGCGCGGTCAGCGCCAGCGTCACGACCAGCCCGCTCGAGCCGCCGCTCTGGTGGGCCGTCGGGGTCGCGATCGAGCTGCTCGCGAGCCCGTGAGGCGATGGTCCCGACCGAGCGGCGGGACTGTTCTGGTGGCCCTGGATCGCCGGCAGCGCGATGTGGCCTCCACGCGCCGGCGCGACGGCCGGCGTCGGGTCGAACCTGACCCAGCCGTAGCTCGGGAACCAGGCCTCGACCCATGCGTGGGCGTCGAGATCGGTGACCACGTACTGCTTGGTCGTCGAGTCGTAGCTGCCGGTCGTGAAGCCGGCGGCGACCCGCGCCGGCACGCCGCCCATCCGCAGCAGCAGCGCCATCGCGCCGGCGAACTGCTGGCAGTACCCGATCCTGGTCTTGAACAGGAACGTCTCGAGTGGGTAGGTGCTGGCCGGGGTGTCCTCGTTGTAGTGGAAACGCGGGGAGTCGAGGTAGTGCTGGACGCCCATGACGTAGTCATACGGGGTCGCTGACCGGCGCACGAGCTGCTGAGCGAGCGCGTAGGCTCGGGCGTAGGGCGAGGCCTCCATCGACGGTCCGGGAGCGTCCGTGGTGGGCCCGTAGGCACCGCTCGGGGGCGCGCCGAAAGGCTGGAACAGGACCGGTTGGGCGCTGAGCGGCGGCAGGACCCCCGGGCTCTTGACGGGCACGTTGAGCGTCAGATACGCAGGCAGCAGCGCCTGCGGGTAGTCGGTGCCTGCCTGCTCGAGATCGGACGCCGTCGGGTGAGGCGTGTAGACGTTGACCGTGTAGCTGTTCCCGGGACCGAGCTGCGCGCTGGTCGTCCAGGTTCCCTCGCTCGGTCCGGCGATCAGGTTGCCCGGGAGGTGCAGCGGCGGACCGGCGACCCCGGCTGCGATCACGTTGAAGGTCTTCATCGCCCGCACCGTGACCCCGATCGTCTGGCTCCATCGCGCGAGGTTCGCGCGGGCGATCGTCGGGGTCGGGTCCGAGCTCTCGACGCTCGCCGCGACCCACCCGTGTCCGTCGAACGAGTCGAGGTCCTGCGCCTTCCAGTAGTCGGGGATCGCCGCCTTGACATCGAGCACCTCGGTGTTGGACCGCGGCCAGTGCAGCGGCCCGTATCGCTGTGCCCAGCTGAAGCTGTCGATGTGGGCGGGAGCGAGGTTGCTCGCGAGCGCCTCGTAGTTGAGCCATGGCGAGTGCGGGTCGAGGCGGGGCGCGGCCAGCATTCCCGCAACCACGGCGATTGTCGCGAGCCCGGCCGCCATCAGCGCCTCGCCGGCGCGGATCCGCTCGGCCCACATGAACGCCGCCAGCAGCGCGAACAGCAGCAGGCCCTGGAGATAGGGAAGCTGGGGCCGCACGAGCGTGCACGGGACGGTCGCCAGCGCGACCAGCGGCAGCGCCGCCGCAGCGCGGCGAAGATCGCTCAGCGGCCGTGGCGCGATCGCCAGCATCACGGCCGCGTCGAGCAGCAGCACCCCGGCCCCGAGCACGATCACCGTCCGCAGCCAATCGTTGATGCCGTTGTAGGGCACGAGCGCGTTCGGCAGCGCCGACAGGCCGGAGCCGATCCCGTTCGCGGTCACCGCGACACGGAGGTGCGTGACCCACCGAACCGGTACCCCTGCGAGCGGGAACATCAGCGCGACCGCGAGCACGCTCAACGCGATCACGGCCGCCGGGCTGCGCGCGTACAGTTCGCGCCCGGCACCGGCGAGCAGCACCGCGAGCGCCAGCAGGCCGAACAGCCGCCAACCGGGCGACGGGCTCAGCAGTGACGCCCAGCGAACCGTCCCGTACAGCGCCAGCGCCGAGAACGCGACCAGCCGCACCAGCGGCCGTTCGATCGGCGCGCTCGCCTGGCGGACCGCGCGGGCACGGGGACCGCCGGCGGGAACGAGGACGGCGATGTCGGCGTTGGCGCTCATCGGGCCTCCGGCGGCGTTGGCGCTCATCCGGCCTCCGCGAGCGTCACGCGCGAGCGCACGACGACGCCACAGCAGCCCGCGACCTCGAAGCTTGACGATTGGCCCGCGCCGAGGAGCGCGCGCGGGACCACCAGGACCCTCGCCCCGCGGGCGTTGCCGGCGAGAACCGCAGGCAGCTGATCGATCGGTCGCGCGACGACGTACAGCACCGCCCCCAGCCGGGCCCCTGCCTCGAGCAGCGGCGCCTGGGCGGAGCGCCCACCCTCGATCAGAGCGAGCCTGATGTGGGCCCGCGGCCAGCTGACGAGATCGGGCTCGAGCGTCAGCGCTCGCCGGTCGCCTGGGAGCAACAGCCGGCAGCCCCCGAGCCGGGCCAGCTCGAGCGTCAGCGACGCGGCCGCGCGGACGGCGGCATCGAGGTGCTCCTCCGGCCCGCGGCCGCGCGCGTCGAGAACGACCAGCGGCCGCGTGTCACCGTCGGCGCGCAGGCGCCGCTCGAGCAGCCCCGCGCCGCGGGCGAGCGCCGCCCAGTGGATCCGCGAGGCGGGAGTCCCGACCCGGTAGGGCCGCAGGCCGTCGACGTCGACCGCCGCCAGCGGCTCGGCGGAGACCGAGCCACCGGCGCTGTCCGATCGCTGCGAGCGTCGCCGCGGGCCCCATCGCACGGGCTCGGTGGCTGGAAGCACGAGCAGCTCCTGGCGTGACCCGGCGCCGCGGCAAGTCCAGCTCGCGAGGCCGAGCGGGTCGTGAACGGCGACCGCCGGCGGCTCGAGCTGGCGCAGGCCCCGGCGGGCGAAGCGGGTGACGACGCGCACGCGCGCCCGGCGATCGCCACGGATCGCGGACAGGGGCAGGCTCAGCGTTACCGGTGACTGCGCTAGCTCGTCGCGCAGCTCGGCGCCCGGCAGTCCCCAGCGCCCGCGGGTGATCTCTACCGTCGCCTCGACCGGCTCGCCCTCGACCACGTGGTCGCGATCGAGCGCTCGCGTGACGGTCGCGGAGCGGGCACTCAGCCACACCCACGCCGGCAGCCCGAGCCCGATCGCGACGAACGCGACACCGACGACGAACAGCGGCGCCGCATCGAAGGTGAAGGCGAGCAGCACCAGCGCGCCCCCGGCCACTGCAACGCTCGCCGCGCGCCTCACCAGACCGCGGCTTTCATCACAGTGCCCGGATCGAGGACACCGCGTCGTCGATCACATCGGCCGATGCGGTGCGGGGCATCTCCGGTGTCAGCACGAGCCGGTGGGCCAGCACCGGGCCGGCGAGCGCCTGGACGTCGTCGGGCAGGGCGTGGTCGCGACCGTGCATCATTGCGTGCGCCTTGGCCGCCCTGAGCAGCATCAGTCCGGCCCGGGGGCTGGCGCCGAGGTCGACTCTGGGGTCCTCGCGCGTTCGCCACAGCAGCTGCACGACGTAGTCGCGCAGCGGCTCGGTGGCGCGGATCCGAGCGGCGGCGTCCTGAGCAGCAAGAACCTCGGCCGCGGTCGCGACGGGACCGAGCGTCAGCACCCGGTCCCCGCTCTGGTGGTCGGCGAGCATCCCGGCCTCTGCACGCCGATCGGGATAGCCGAGCGACAGGCGCACCATGAAGCGGTCGACCTGGGCCTCGGGCAGTGGATAGGTGCCCTCGTACTCGATCGGGTTCTGGGTCGCGATCACCACGAACGGGCGCGCGAGCTCGTGCGACTGGACGTCGACCGTGACCCGTCGCTCCTGCATGCACTCGAGCAGGCCCGACTGCGTCTTGGGCGAGGCGCGGTTGATCTCGTCGACCAGGACGACGTTGGCGAACACCGGCCCTGGACGGAACTCGAAGCGCTGCTCGCGCTGGTCATAGACGTTGGTCCCGACGACGTCAGCCGGGAGCAGGTCCGAGGTGCACTGCACGCGCGCGAACTGGCAGTCGACCGACCGCGCGAGCGCCCTCGCGAGGGCAGTCTTGCCTACACCCGGGTAGTCCTCCACGAGCACGTGGCCCTCGGCCAGCAGCGCGACCAGCAGATGATCGAGCGTCTCCTGACGGATCTGGACCGCCTTGGCGATGTTGTCCGCGATCCGCCGGGCGATCGCCGCGAAAGTCTCAGACTCCTGCGGCGCTACGGGGGTCTGTTCTCCGGGCTCCACCTCGCTCCTCACGTGCGAACCGAATTCGCTCCACTACCTCGAGGACGACCTGCGCGACCTCAACCTTCCGCGTTTGGGGCACGTGCCGCTCGGAGCCGTCCGCGCTCAGAATCGTGACCTCGTTCTCGATCGCGTCGAAGCCGATCCCCATCACCGAGATGTCGTTGACGACGATCGCGTCGAGCCGCTTGCGCGCCAGCTTCGCACGTGCGTAGTCGATCGCATCCTCGCCGTGCTCGGCCGCGAAACCGACGATCACCTGGCCCTCGCGCCTGCGTTCGACGAGTCCACTGAGCACGTCCTCGGTCGGCTCGAGCTCGAGCGCCGGCGCGCCCTGATCCTTCTTGAGCTTGGTCGCCGACGGGCGCGCGGGACGGAAGTCCGCGACCGCGGCCGCCATCAGCAGCACGTCGCACTGCGCGAAGCGCTGCTCGCACGCGTGGCCGAGCTCGGCGGCCGTCTCGACGGGCACGAGCTCCACGCGGGGCGGCGCCTGGAGCGCGACATTGGCGGCGACGAGCGTCACCTCGGCACCCCGGCGCGCGGCCTGCGCCGCCAGCGCAATGCCCATCCGTCCCGAGGAGCGGTTGCCGATGAAGCGCACCGAGTCGATCGGCTCGCGCGTACCCCCTGCGGTGACGAGCACCTTGACACCCGCCCAGCTCGGCGGCGTCAACAGCGACTCGCATGCCTCGAGCAGGACCGGCGGCTCGGCGAGCCGGCCGATCCCATGTTCGCCGTGCGAGGCGAGGCTCCCCTCGCCTGGCTCGATCACGGTGATCCCGCGGGCCGCGAGCGTTCGCAGGTTCTCCTGCGTGGCCGGGTTCAGATACATCCGGTTGTTCATCGCGGGGGCGACCGCGACCGGGCAACTCGCGGCCAGCGCTGCCGTGCTCACGAGGTCCTCGGCGAGTCCGTGAGCGAGCTTGGCGAGCGTGTTGGCGCTCGCCGGTGCGATCAGGTAGACCTCGGCGCGCTCGGCGAGCGCAAGGTGGCTGATCGGAGCGTGCTCGGGGACCGGCTCACCCGGGTAGGCGCCGCGAGCCGGGTCCGGATCGAACTCGCCGACCAGCACCGGCGCGCCGGTGATCGCCTCGAACGAGGCCCGACCGACGAAGCGCTCGCTGGTCGGTGTCTGGATCACGCGGACCGAGTGTCCAGCTCCGATCGCGAGCCGAGCGGTCTCGAGCGCCTTGTAAGCCGCGATCCCGCCGCTCACTCCGAGGAGCACCCGGGCCATCGGCGTCGCCGCCTACCTGTAGTGGTACTTCAGCTTGCCCTGAGCGACTTCCTCGAGCGCGATCGTCAGGTAGTTCTTCGAGCGCGTGTCGACCATCGGAGGGGGAAACTCGTCGAACGTTCCCTCGCCGAGGTTGTGGTAGTAGGAGTTGATCTGCCGGGCACGCTTGGCAGCCACGATCACGCTCGCGTAGTCGGAGTCGACGTGATCGAGAAGCTTGTCGATTCGAGGTGAGATCAAGGGTTCAGTCCGTTCAGTCGGGGGCCACCAAGGTTAGCGGCCTTCGGTAGCCCCTTAGCCCGTCAGCGACCGGCGCACGATTTCCTCCAGCTCGGTGGTTGCCTGCTCGAGGCGGTCGTTGACGACGACGTGCGCGAACTCGGGCTGCGCCCGCAGCTCGCCCTCGGCCGTGCGCAGGCGTTCATCGACCTGCTCTGAGCTGTCGGTCCCGCGACCGACGAGCCGCACACGCAGCGCGTCGAGCGACGGCGGCGCGATGAACACGGGCACCGCCCCGGGCATTGCCTCGCGCACCTGCCGGGCCCCCTGGACCTCGATCTCGAGCACGACCGGGACGCCGGCCGCAAGCCGCCGTTGGAGCTCCGAGCGCAGCGTCCCGTAGCGGTTGCCGGAGTAGGTCGCGTGCTCGACGAAGTCGCCGGCGGCCGCGTGCGCCGCGAACTGCTCGCGCGTCAGGAAGTGATAGTCGACCCCGTCGCGCTCGCCGGGCCGCGGCGAGCGGGTCGTCGCCGAGATCGACAGCTCGAGCTCGGGAACGCGCTCGAGCAGGCCGCGGATCAGCGTGCCCTTGCCGACCCCAGAGGGACCGGTGATCACGAAGACCTCGGCCACTGGGGAGGCGCGGAGGCGCTCAGCGGCGCCGCATCAGCGCGACCAGCTCACGGCGCTGGCGCTCGGACAGGCCGCCGATCGTCTTGCTCGGAGAGATCCTGCACTGCGACAGGATCTTGTTGACCTTCACGCGGCCGTACTTCGGCACCGCGAGGAGCAGATCGAACACCTTGGCCGTCTCCAGATACTCGGGAGGCTCGAGCAGCAGCTCGTGAATCGGCTGGCGGCCAGCCTTGAGGTCGCGCTTCAGCTGGGCCCTGCGGCTGCGAATATTGTTCGCTCGAGCCAGCGCCTCCATCCGCTGCACTAGCGAGCGTTCCGGCGCAGCCACGGGCTTTGCGGGCGATTCACTGACCGGCGGCATGGGCGGCGACTATACATCTTGGGGCGAGGCGATCAAGGCAAACGGCCCGAATTCGACTACACCTCAGGTTGAGGTCGAGCATTGTCGAGGATGGTTGGGGGAATAGGCAGCGTTTGCAGGGCCTTTTATGTGCTGTTCGCAACTAATGCCCCGGAATCTCGCTGCCAGTCGATAACTGCACCCTTTGTTCGCAGTTTGCACGAAGTAGTTCGGACAGCTCTGCCGCGATTCGCGACCCCGCCGCTGGATCGCGGAAGCTCTCGGTGCCGACCGCGATCAAGCCTGCGCCGGAGCGGATCAGATCGAGTGCATCGCGGCCGCTCTGGACACCGCCCATCCCAACGACCGGAATCTGAACCGCGCCCGCGACCGCATGAACCTGCGCGAGCGCGACGGCGCGAACCGCCGCTCCCGAGACGCCGCCGGTGATCCCTCCCAGCCACGGACGGCCTGTGCGCGGGTCCAGCGCCATCCCGCGGATCGTGTTGATCAGCGACAGCGCGCTCGCGCCGGCGTCCTGTGCGGCGAGCGCCACCGCTACCACGTCGGAGGCGTTCGGCGTCAGCTTGACGATCAGCGGCTTGTCGGTCAGCGGGCGGACGCGCTCGAGCAGCGCCGAGACCTCGCCCGGATCGGCACCCATCAGCAGCCCCGTCTCGACGTTCGGGCACGAGACGTTGAGCTCGATCGCTGCCACCCGATCGCGTGACGCGAACGAGCTGACGAGCGTCGCGAACTCCTCGCGGCTGAACCCCATCACGTTGACGATCAGCGGCACCGGTAGCTCCGAGAGCTGCGGCAGGTCGTGCTCGAGGTAGCCGCGCAGCCCCTTGTTCGGGAGCCCAATCGAGTTGATCAGCCCGCCCGCGACCTCCCACAGCCGCGGCGGCGGGTTACCCTGCCGCGGCTCGACGGTCACGGTCTTCGAGACGAACGCGGCGAACGGGAACCGTTCGAGCAGCTGATCGCCGAACACCCGCCGCGCCGCGATCGCGTCGAACGTCCCGGACCCGTTGACGATCGGGTGCTCGAGCTCGATGCCGCAGAAGACCGTCGTCAATGTCCCGCCCCTGGCACGGCGGCGGTCTCGAGCTGGTCGGCTTCGAGCACCGGCCCGTCGAGACACAGGCGGATCATTCCGGCTCGCGTCGGCACGACGCAGCCGAAGCAGGCGCCGTACCCACAGGCCATCCCCGATTCGAGCGCTAGCTGCGCTGGGACCTCGCGCTCGGCGCACAGCGCCCGCACGGCCTCGAGCATCGGCGGCGGGCCGCACGCGTACACGCAGGGGCGCGGGTCGGCGTCGAGCTCGCGGGCCAGCAGCTCGGTCACGAGCCCGTGGTACCCGACGCTCCCGTCGTCGGTCGCGATCAGCGGATCCGCGATCAAGGCGGCGGCCGCCGCGTGCTCGCGGTCGCGGAAGCCGAGCAGCGCCCGCGCTGCCGGACCGAGCTGGTCCTGCCAGATCGCGAGCGGGGCGATCCCGACGCCGCCGCCGACGAGCAGCGCGCGCCGCTCCGGGCCCGGTGCTGTGAACCCCTGGCCGAGCGGGCCGACGAGCAGCAGCTCGTCACCTGCAGCGAGCTCGCACAGCCTGCTGGTCCCCGGGCCGACGTCCTGCAACATGAACTCGAGCTCGACCGCCGCCGGCGGGTGCGAGGCGTTGCGCAGAACGCTGAAGGCGCGCGGCAGGAACGGGCGCTCGCCGTCTCCCCCTCCCCACCGCGCCGCCGCCGCGAGCATGTAGAACTGCCCCGCTGCCGGCGGAGGCCCGGCGGCGTCTTCGCAGCGCAGCACCGTGTAGGCGCCGTATCGCTCGCGCGCGATCACCGGAGCGCTGCGGCGGCCGAACGGCGCGATCACCGGAGCGCCGCGACGGCCGAACGGAGTGATCACCGGAGCGCTGCGACGGCCGACCGGAGCTGTCACCGAACCTCGCTCAGGATCTCCGCGTGGACCTCTTGTAGCGACACGACCTCGGGCTCGCCGCGGCGCGCGGCCGAGATCGCGCGGGCGGCCGCCATCCCGCCGGTCATCGTCGTGATGCAGGGGATGCCGCGGGCGACGGCGGCGGAGCGGATCTCGTAGCCGTCGGTCCGGGCGCCGGTGCCGACCGGCGTGTTGATCACGAGCTCGATCTCGCCGCGCTCGATCCAGTCGACCACGTGGGGCGAGCCTTCGCCGATCTTGTTCAGGACGTCGGTCGGAATCCCCATCTTGCGGATCGCCTGCGCCGTTCCATGCGTCGCCACGATCCGGAATCCGAGGTCATGCAGCAGTGTCGCGATTCCGGTCGCGGCCGGCTTGTCGCCGTCGGCGACGGTGATGAACACGGTTCCGGAGCTCGGGAGCATCGCCCCGGCCGCGGCCTGGGCCTTGGCGAACGCGGTCGGGAAGTCACGAGCGATCCCCATCACCTCACCAGTCGACCGCATCTCCGGCCCGAGCAGTGCATCGGCTCCGGCGAAGCGGTTGAACGGCAGCACCACCTCTTTGACGCACACGTGGCCGTTGGTGGTCTGGGTCGGCAGCTCGAGCTCTGACAGGCGCTCGCCGAGCACGATCCGGCACGCCAGCTTGGCGAGCGGCAGTCCGATCGCCTTGGACACGAACGGGACGGTCCTCGAGGCCCGCGGGTTGGCCTCGATCACGTGCAGACCCTCCTCGCCGTGGATCGCGAACTGGACGTTGAGCAGGCCGACGACGCCGAGCGCCTTCGCGATTCCGGCCGTCTGGGCGGTGATCTGCGCCAGCATGTCGTCGCCGAGCGTGTGCGGCGGCAGCACGCAGGCCGAGTCGCCGGAGTGGATGCCGGCCTCCTCGACGTGCTGCATGACGCCGGCGATCCACACATCGGTGCCGTCGCAGAGGGCGTCGACGTCGACCTCGATTGAGTCCTCGAGGAAGCGATCGAGGTAGATCGTGCGGCCCGACTCGGCGCCGACGCGGTCGAGGTAGTCCTTCAGCCCCGCGACGCTGTAGACGATCTCCATCGCCCGGCCGCCGAGCACGTAGCTCGGCCGCACCAGCAGCGGGAACCCGACCCGGGGAGCGAGCTCGAGCGCGTCGCGCTCGGACTCGGCGGTCGCGTAAGCGGGTGCCTTGTAACCGAGGCGGTCGAGCAGCGGGCCGAACCGCGAGCGGTCCTCGGCCAGGTCGATCGCGTCGATATCGGTGCCGAGGATCCTGATCCCGGCGTCGTGCAGTCCGGCCGCGAGCTTCAGTGGCGTCTGGCCGCCGAACTGGACGACGACCCCCTCGGGGCGCTCGACCTCGCACACGCCGAGCACATCCTCGAGCGTCAGCGGCTCGAAGTACAGCCGATCGGAGGTGTCGTAATCGGTCGAGACGGTCTCCGGGTTGCAGTTGATCATGACCGCGTCGCGGCCCGACTCGCGGACCGTCTTGGCGGCGTGGACGCAGCAGTAGTCGAACTCGATCCCCTGTCCGATCCGGTTCGGTCCCGAGCCGAGGATCACGACGCTGGGACGCTCGCCGCGCTGGACTTCGCCGGCTGCCGGCGCCCGCTCCCAGCCCGAGTAGTAGTACGGGGTCTGCGCCGGGAACTCCGCGGCACAGGTGTCGACCGACTTGAACGTGCGCTCGCCGGCGAACGGCCGCTCGGGATCCTGCGCGAGCTCGGCCAGCTCGTGAAGGAACCACGGATCGATGCTCGTACGCCGGTGCAGCTCATCGATCCGGTGACCCCGGCGCAGCGCTTCGAGCAGGTGATCGAAGCGCTCCGGCCCGGGCTGCGAGACCACCTCGAGCAGCGCTTCCCGATCCGCCGGCGACCCGGGTTTGACGTCGAGCTCGCGCGAACGCAGCGCCTTCGCGAACGCCTGCTGGAAGGTGCGGCCGATCGCCATCACCTCACCGACCGACTTCATGTGCGTGGTCAGCCCCGACTCGGCTCCCGGGAATTTCTCGAACGCGAACCGTGGCCACTTGACGACGCAGTAATCGATCGTCGGCTCGAAGCTCGCGGGCGTCGCTCGGGTGATGTCGTTGGGGATCTCCTGGAGCGTGTAGCCGATCGCGAGCCGCGCCGCGATCTTGGCGATCGGGAACCCGGTCGCCTTGCTCGCCAGCGCGCTCGAGCGCGAGACGCGCGGATTCATCTCGATCACGACGATCTCATCGGTGCTCGGGTTGACCGCGAACTGGACGTTGGAGCCACCGGTCTCGACCCCGACGGCGCGGATCACGGTTATCGCCTGGTCACGCAGCGCCTGGAACTGGCGGTCGGTGAGCGTCTGCTGGGGGGCGACGCACACGCTGTCGCCGGTGTGGACGCCCATCGGGTCGAGGTTCTCGATCGAGCAGACGATCACAACGTTGTCGGCGCGGTCGCGCATCACCTCGAGCTCGAACTCGCCCCAGCCGAGCACCGACTCCTCGATCAGCACCTGGGTGATCGGCGACGCCGCCAGCCCGCGCCCGACGACGCGCTCGAGCTCGGCCTCGGAGCGGACCACACCGCCGCCGCTGCCGCCGAGCGTGAACGCGGGGCGGACGATCAGCGGCAGCCCGATCGTCGCGACCGCGCCGTGCGCTTCCTGCAGCGTGTGAGCGATCGCGCTGTGGGGCACCCGCAGCCCGGCGCCGGTCATAGTCTCGCGGAACCGCTCGCGATCCTCGGCACGATCGATCGCGTCGTAGTTGGCGCCGATCAGCTCGACGCCGTGGCGGTCGAGTGTCCCGTCCTCGTACAGCGCCTTGGCCAGGTTCAGCGCCGTCTGCCCGCCGAGCGTCGGCAGCAGCGCGTCGGGCTTCTCGCGCTCGATCACCTGCGCCAGCGGACCAGGCAGCAGCGGCTCGATGTAGGTCCTGGAGGCGACCTCGGGGTCGGTCATGATCGTCGCCGGGTTGGAGTTGACGAGCACGACCTCGTAGCCCTCCTCCATCAGCACCCGGCACGCCTGCGTTCCCGAGTAGTCGAACTCGGCCGCCTGGCCGATCACGATCGGCCCCGAGCCGATCAGCAGGATCTTGTGGAGGTCCTCCCTACGCGGCATCGCGGATCTCGTCGACGAAGCGGTCGAACAGATACAGGGAGTCGTGCGGCCCAGGCCCGGCCTCTGGGTGGTACTGGACGGTCGCGCCCGGAACGTCTCTGAGCGCGAGCCCCTCGACGGTGCGGTCATAGAGGTTGATGTGGGTCAGCTCGGCGGCGCCGAAGTCGGTCTCCCAGCGCACCGGCTCGTCGCGGTCGATCGTCTTCGCGCCGCTCGGGCCGAGCACCGCGAAGCCGTGATTCTGGCTCGTGATCTCCGTGCGCCCGGTGGTCAGGTCCTTGACCGGATGGTTGGCGCCGTGGTGGCCGAACGGCAGCTTGTAGGTTTCGAGTCCGACCGCGCGGCACAGGAGCTGATGGCCGAGGCAGATGCCGTACACGGGGAGCTTGCCGACCAGCTCGCGCACGGTCGCGACGATGTAGTCGAGCGCCGCCGGGTCCCCCGGGCCGTTGGCGAGGAAGATCGCGTCAGGCTCGTTGCGGATCAGTTCCGCTGCCGTCGCCGTGCATGGATGGAGCTCGAGAGTCGCGCCACGCTCGCGCAGGTTGCGGACGATCGACAGCTTCACGCCGGTGTCGATCATCGCGATCCGCGGCCCGTTGCCGCTCAGCGTCGTGGCCTGCGCGGGCGTCACTTCGCGCGCCAGGTCGCGGCCGCGCATCTCTGGCTCGGCGTCGATCAGCTCGCGCGCCTGTGCCTGCGCGATCCGGGCAGGGAACAGGCCCCCGCGCATCGCGCCCTCGTCGCGGATGTGGCGCACCAGGGCGCGGGTGTCGAGCTCGGTGATCGCGGGAACACCGCAGTCGGTCAGCCATGCGAGCCAGCCGCCCTCGGCCCCAGGAGCGTCCTCGCGGTCGACGGCCGCGCGCATGATCGCCCCTCGGGCGTGGATCTGGTCCGATTCCATCGCCTCGGCGCAGACCCCGTAGTTGCCGACGTGGGGGTAGGTGAAGGTGATCAGCTGACCCGCGTAGCTTGGGTCGCTCATCGCCTCTTGGTAGCCCGACATCGAGGTCGTGAACACGATCTCGCCGACTGCGTGCGTATCCGCGGCGCACGCGACTCCGTCGAAACGTGTGCCATCCTCGAGCAGGACGTAGGCGCTCGCAGACGTGCTCATCGGGCGAGCGCGCCCGCCTGCGCCAACATCCCTCGGTAGGCGACCGTCCCCGCGGCGAGAGTCAGCTGGACCCTGCCGTGTAGCGTGCGGCCGTGGAAGCTGCAGTTGCTCGAGCGGCTGGCGTAGCCCTCCTCGCCGACCGTCCAGCGGGCGTCGAGGTCGACCAGGCACAGGTTCGCGGTCTGACCGACCTCGATCCTCGGGGTCGCTAGCTCGTACAGCTCGGCGCCGACGGTCATCCGGTGAACGACCGTCGCGAGCTCGAGCTCGCCGGGGAGGACGAGTTCGGTGAACAGCGCCGCGAACGCCGTCTCGAGCCCGGTCGTCCCCATCGGTGCCTGCTCGAAGGGGACCTCCTTCTCGTGCGCGGCGTGCGGGGCGTGATCGGTCGCGACGCAGTCGATCACTCCCTGCTCGAGCGCGCGCACCAGCGCCTGGCGATCGCGCTCGGTCCGTAGCGGCGGGTTCATCTTGAAGCGGCTGTCGAGCGTCCGCACGAGCTCGTCGGTGAGCGTCAGGTGGTGCGGGCACGCCTCGCCGCTGACTCGCGCGCCGGCGGCTTTGGCCTGCTCCAGCGCGGTCACCGACTCGACCGCGCTGAGATGCTGGAAGTGGACGCGGGCGTCCTCGTACAGGGCGAGCGCGCCGTCGCGCGCGACCATCGTCGACTCTGACACCGACGGGATCCCTGCCATCCCGAGGCGAGCGGAGACCGCGCCCTCGTGCATCACGCCATCGCCCGAGAGCGCCGGATCCTCCTCGTGCAGCGAGATCACGCCGCCGCATAGCCGCTGGTACTGCAGTGCCTTGCGCAGCATCCCGCCGGACACGACCGGCCTGCCGTCGTCGGTGAAGCCGAGCGCGCCGAGGTCGCGCAGCTCCGCCATCTCGGTCAGCTCGTCGCCGTTCAGGCCGCGGGTGATGCTCGCGAGGAAGCCGACCGGGACCCGCGCCTGCTGGCGAGCCGCCTCGATCAGCGATCCCAGCACCGCCGCGTCGTCGACGACCGGGGCCGTGTTCGGCATCGCGATCACGGCACAGAAGCCGCCGGCCGCGGCGGCCGCCGTGCCGGTCTCGAGGGTCTCCTTGTATTCCTGACCGGGCGTGCGCAGGTGCACGTGCGGGTCGATGAACGCGGGCAGCAGGTGCTGGCCCTTGGCCTCGATCGTCTCGGTCGTCTCGGCGGGCGCAACCGCCCCCGGCTCGCCGATCTCCGCGATCTCACCGTTGCGAACGAGCACGTCGTGGGGCGCGTCGAGCTCGGTGCGCGGGTCGAGCACGTGCGCGCCGCGGATCAGCAGCTCGGCGCCGGGCGCTGGGCGGTGAAACAGGCGTGAGCCGCTCATGCCGCCGCCGCCAGCGCCGGTGAGCCGGCCAAAAGCTCGTACAGGACCGCCATCCTGACCGCGACACCGGCCTTGACCTGCTCGCCGATCAGCGCCTGCGGCGAGTCGATCGCGTCGGCCGACAGCTCGATTCCGCGGTTCACGGGCCCGGGGTGCATCAGCAGCTGCCCGGGTTGCAAGCGGTTGCTGGAGACCTGGTAGCGCTGCGCGTACTCGCGCAGCGACGGGATGTAGGACTCGCGCATCCGCTCCTGTTGCATTCGCAGCACATACACCACGTCGGCCTCCTCGATCCGATCGAGAGTCGTGCTCGACTCGCAGCCGAGCCGTTCGATTTCGCGCGGGATCAGCGTCGGCGGCCCCGCGACCGTCACCTGTGCGCCCATCCTCGTGAACGCGAGGATGTTCGAACGCGCCACCCGCGAGTGCAGCACGTCGCCGACGATCCAGATCCGCGCGCCGTCGAGCTTCCCGAGCCGCCGCCGCAGCGTGAACACGTCGAGCAGCGCCTGGGTCGGATGCTCGTGCTTGCCGTCGCCCGCGTTGATCACGCTCGCGGGCGTCCATCCGGCGACGAGTTGGGCGGCGCCGGCGTACGGCGAGCGGATCACGATCGCCGCGGGGTCGTATGCCGACAGTGTCTGCACGGTGTCCTTCAGCGACTCGCCCTTGTCGACGCTCGAGCCGGCCGAGCGGACGCTGACGACATCGGCGCTCAGTCGCTTGGCGGCGAGCTCGAAGCTCGAGCTGGTCCGCGTGCTCGCCTCGTAGAAGAGGTTGACGACGGTCCGGCCGCGCAACGCCGGGACCTTCTTGATCTCGCGGCCCGAGACCTCGGCGAACGACTCGGCCCGGTCGAGGATCCGCTCGATTCCCGCGCGGTCGAGGTCGTCGATCGAGATCAGGTGGCGTCCGAGACGGTCGTGGGTATTCATGCGGCGGCCTTCCTGGGTTCGCTGGCTGGACCGATCGCGACCTCGTCGTAGCCGTCGACCTCGTCGACCCGCACGTTGACGCGCTGGTCCTGCGAGGTCGGCAGGTTCTTGCCGACGTAGTCAGGGCGGATCGGCAGCTCGCGATGGCCACGGTCGATCAGGACGGCGAGCTGCACCCGCGCCGGGCGGCCGTAATCGAAGATCTCATCGATCGCAGCCCTGACCGTGCGACCCGTGTAGAGCACGTCGTCGACGATCACGATCGTCCTGGCATCGACCGGGAAGTCGAGCTGCGTCGCATGCACGATCGGCGCACTCGGCCTGATCGTCAGATCGTCGCGGTAGAACGAGATGTCGACGAACCCCAGCGGCACCGTCGGCTCGAGCAGCTCGCTCGTCAGCGCGTGCAGCCGCTGGGCGAGCACAGCCCCACGGCGATGGATCCCGACGATCGCGACGTTCCCGTCCGGGTTCTTCTCAACAATCTCGTGGGCGATCCGCACCAGCGTGCGGCGCATATCATCGCGGTCGAGCACGACCGAAGCGGCTTCCAACGTGATCCTTCCTGGCCTCTCAGGACCTGGTTAAAGGAACCGACTCCCTGCAGGCTAGCAGTGGGCTCGGCGGGACCCACAGCCCGCGTACCTAGGCCGCGCCCGGCCCTCGCCGGTAGAGCACGTGCGGCAGGCCGGCGTGCTGGATCTCGCGCTCGTAGGTGAACGAAGCCTTCTCCATCACCCGCCGCGAGGCGATGTTGTCGGGCAGCGTGAACGCGACCACCTCGGGCAACCGCAGGTCGTCGAACGCGACCGAGATCGAGGTCAGTGCGAGCTCCGTCGCGAGCCCTTCACCCCACCGCTCGGGAACGATCGACCAACCGACCTCGACCTCGTGCACGCTCGCCACGAAGGTTTGCTGCAGGCCGCCGCGGCCGACCATCTCGCCGGTTGCCCGGTCGCGCAGCAGCCAGAGCCCGAAGCCGTGCTGCTCCCAGTGCGCGACCTTCGCGGCCAGACCTTCGATGATCTCAAGCTCGGTCGGCAGCTCGGGCTTTGCCCAGACCCAGCGGGCGACGCGCGGATCACGCAGGTGGGCGATCAGCTCAAGCGCATGCTCGGAGCGCAGGCGCTCGCAGATCAACCGATCGCTGAGGACGCGATCGCGTGGTGTGCTCATCGCTCCGCGGTCGCCGACGGCCATCGCGTCACGTCGCGCTTTCCACGGGGGACTGCTCGGCGTAATCGAGCCTGGCGGCGGCTTGTGCCCAGCGGATCAGCTCGGGAGCACCGCGTTCGGGAAGCGGGATCTCGATCGTGTCGAAGTCGCGCGGAAGCACGGTCGCGGCGAACACGGCCCGGGCCTCGTCGCGCAGCACGCCGACCGGGTAGCGGGTCGAGAAGTGCGTCAGGGCGAGCAGCGATACACCGGCCTCGCGCGCGAGCGTCGCGGCCTGCGCCGCGGTCGAGTGGCCCGTCTCTGCGGCGCGGTCGCGCTCGTCCTGCGCAAACGTCGCCTCGTGCAGGAGCACGTCAGCGCCGTCGGCCGCGATTCGCATCGTCTCGCACGGCGTCGTGTCGCCGGAAAGCACGACCTTGCGCCCGCGGCGCGGGGGCCCGAGCACCTGCTCCGGGCTGACACCTCGGACTGTCTGCCCATGCTGAACGAGCCCGAACTCGGGGCCGGGGACGAGCCCGAGCCGCTGGGCGGCATCGGGATCGAACACTCCCGGGCGCTCATCCTCATAGATCGCGTAGCCGAACGCCTGGCCACGGTGGGCCACCGGCACCGGGGCGATCCGGTAGCCGTCGCGCTCGAGCACGTCGCCGGTCGTCAGCTCGACGATCTGGAGCTCGAACCGCACCCGTCCCGCCGCCCTGCCCGTGAACGTGATCAGCTCGCGCAGGCCCCGCGGGCCATGAATCGCCAGCGGGCGATCGCGGCCGCGGAGGTCGAACGTCTTCAGCAGCCCGGGCAGGCCGAGCCAGTGGTCGGCGTGGAAGTGGGTCAGGTAGATCTCGTCCAGATCGGCCAGGCCGACCGAGCTCACCAGCTGCCGCTGGGTGCCCTCCCCGCAGTCGAACAGGATCCGATCGCCGCCGCGTCGCAGCAGCACGGCGGGCAGGCCCCGGCGGGCCGTGGGGATCGATCCGGCGGTGCCGACAAAGAAGATCGACAGATCCATCGCGAGCTCAGTCTGTCAGTCGAGGGCGATCAGTTGAAACGTGATCTCTGCGCCTGACACATGCGCGACGCCCATCGTGTGATGAGGTGAGCGGCGGCGCTCGGTCGGGCTGCCAGGATTGAAGATCTGAAAGCCGTCGGCGGCGCGCTCGTGCGCCGGGAGGTGGGAATGGCCGAAGACGACCGCTCCGGCTCCCGGAAACCGGCGTCGCAGCCGCTGCACGCGCCCCTGAGCGGGACCCGCGTCGTGGACGACGGCGATCGAGATCTCCTCGAGATCGATCGTGCGAGTCAGCGGCAACAGCTGCCGGAGCCTGAGATCGTCGACGTTGCCCTGCACCGCGACGACGGTGCCGTAGACCTCGAGCTGGCGCAGCACCGAAAGCTGCATCAGATCGCCGGCGTGAACGATCAGGTCGGCGCGAAGCAGCCGCTTGACGCACGCCGCCGGCAGCTGCCGCGCCCCGCGCGGCATGTGCGTGTCGGAGATGATCGCGAGCTCCATCGGCTCCAGTTCAGCACGGCCCGCACCGGCACTCGACGCTGCTCTAAGCTCCTGAGCGTTCCGTGCCCGTCACGGAACCCCCAACGCGCCCGTAGCTCAGGGGATAGAGCGTTCGCCTCCGGAGCGAAAGGTCGCAGGTTCAAATCCTGCCGGGCGCGCTCCTAGAAAGCGCTGCAAATGAGCCGCTTTCCTCTACGCCCGAATTGCCCCCGCTCGGCAGCGTGACAGCCTCAGAAACGCCATTGCTGCCCGCTGCTGCCCAATCAGCGCCGCCCACCAGCACACGCAGCGCTTCCTTCGATGCCCCGTCGCGGCGCATCCCGTGCCGGTAAACCCGAAGCGTGAAGCTCGGGTCGGTGTGGCCCAGCTGGTCCATCACTGAGCCGGGGTCGACGCCGAGCGCGACCAGCAGCGACGCGAACGTGTGCCGCAGCTTATGCGGCGTCAACCGCTCAGGCAACGGACTGCCGCCGGTGTGCTCGATGTGGATCTTCTAGGGTGCCACACCTTCCTCGAGGAGGATCTCGACCTGGCGCGGGCCGGTCCCCGAAGCCGGGCGCGAATGAGCCATGACCGGCCGGCCGGTCTGATCCCGCTATGAGAGCTTGGCGTCGAACTTGATCTTGGGGCAGTTGCCCTTGTGCAGCTGGTAAGTGCCCTTTGCCTCCTTGCTCGACACGAACTGGCCCGAGATCGTGACCCGGGAGGTCTTCAACAGGGTGCCACCATTGGGCGTGTTGACAGCGTTCTTGTGGTCGGCGTGGAACTTGCCGTGCTTGTCGACGGAGATGCCCCAGATGTAGCTGAAACTGAACCTCGGGTGCTTGGCGGCGGTGCATCCGGCGTCGAAGGCGTACATGCTCTTTGTGCCCTGCATGAACATCGTCACGTTGTGCTTCTTGTCGGCGTAGACGCCGTTTCGCTTCGGCTGCGCCGCGGCGGCGACGCCGACTGCGGCCGTAACGGCGACGGCCAGGCTGACCACGATTCGAACGGGCAGCGCCACGAGCGTTGGCTTGCGCATGATTCCTCACTCCTTGATTGATCCACAAGCCTGTCCGGGCTGGGCAAGCAAGGCGAGAATACAGAAGTCGGTATCGGGGCCGAGGTGCGCTGTCGCGTCATGCTTGCCCAGCGCTCCGCCCGCAAACTCGGCGGCAGCAACAACTCCTGCTCCCGCTCACACGGCATGAAGTTCTGAGGCATAAACCTGCAATCTCAACCCCCGTCCGGACACAACAAAGCCCGCGCACGCGACCTTTGCGCAACAGCCCCTGGTCGGGGCTTTTTTGTTGCCCGAGAACTGCTCGCTTTGGCGATTCGGTCTGCTGCCCGTTTCGCATGAGAGCGCACCAGCCTCGATCATCAGCGCCGGCCGACCAGCGTGACCCGTGCGTCCGCTTGCTCCACGGGCAGCGGCTCGCAAACGAATCTTGGAAGTGTGAGGCTGGGCTACGTCAACTGACGTAATCCGCTATGTGGGGCAGAGCCTCCTCGATCGTTAGATACGGCTTGGTGTCGTACTCGATCCACTCTCCGTAGTTCAGGATGTTCCGATAGGCCTCCTGGAGATCATCGCCCTCCGAGATCACCACCCCGTGGCTGCCGTCAGCGGCAACGTAATGCGCCGTGACGTCGGACGCCACGCCATGTTCGGCAAAGACACCCATCAGCTGCTTCGTGTCCTCCCGGCTCAGCTGCTTGATGCGGTACGTCGTGATGAAGATCACGGTCGCTCCCCTCGGTTGGTTTAACCGCCCCTGCGACTCTCGCACCTTCGACCGGGCACCGCAACAGACGAAGCGCTCAACGGACGAGAACTTGCCTCCAGGCGCCGCTCCCAGCGCTCGCGCTATGGGCACGCACGACCCGGCAGAGTGTCGAATGGACCGCCGCTCGATTAGGAATCTTCCGCACCCACACGTCGCGCAGGCGTCCGATCGCCTCAATACGACGGAAGGGGCACTGAATGGCACGCAGGACTCTCACCGGCAGCCTGTACCGAGCGGCCCGCGTGAGCGCGACAGGTCGGGCGGCCCGGACCGGCAACGTAGGACGCCGAACCAAGAACGTCGCGGTGGAGCGCGCACTCGGCAAGGCCGGGTTCTGGTCGAGGCTCTGGCGATGAACGAACGGGACATTGTCGAGATCCTCAAGGAGTTCCGCGAGCGACATTCGCACACGATTTCGAACTGTGATCTCGCTGACCTGGACCTGACGCTGACGATTCTCCCGGACAGCGGTGTGTGGAAGATCGCTGATCACGCCCCTGCGATCTTCGCGCTCGCACGGGCGCCGCGCCGGCGCTGGTGATCGTCTCTCGTCACCGGAGAACGCTGCCCGTCTCCTGAGCTATGGCTGCCCGATGGATGATCGTCGTTGCCGGATCAGCGCCTTCTCGCACCAACCCCAAGCGCCCGGATCGCCGGCTCGATGTGGGAAGCGGTAGGTAGACGAACGGGTTCCGGGCGCTCGCGAGGAACGTGCGATTGAACCGGGCGGTCGAGACGAGACCCGACCTAATGTTGGCTGGATGCTCAAGCCACGTCGAACAGCTGGATCAGGACACCGGCCGAAGCCCTGACGACCGCGTACCTTCCCCACGGCGCCGATTGCACGTCGGCCTGCAGACCACGAGCAGAGAGAGCCGCATTGACGTCGGGAACCTTGAACGCCAGCACGATGCTGCCTTCAAGCCCCGCCATGCGGACCAGGACCTCGGGCGTCATCAGCTCGAGCTTGACGGTGCCGGCGTCCAGACCGACCCAATCCTCTCCGATCGCCACACCTCCGCCGGGATCGTGGTCCCAGGCCGCGCTCGCGCTTGTCGCGCGTACCGCAGCCGCCAGCTCCCTCGGCGCCTCAGATGGCACCCAGATCGCGGAGAGGTGTGGCTCGACGGTTTCGCTCATGTTTCCTCCTCGGTTGATAGCCATGGATCAGCTGTCCGGCTGCGGCGCGGGCGGCCTCAAGCACGGCCTCGAACGCCGGGGGCGCGTGGACGATGCGCGCGAGCGTAGGGAACCCGCCCTCGAGCGCCTTAGCCATCCCGAACTCCTCAATCGGGTCCGCGGCTTTCGCCGAGACGATGTGCGCGCCGAGGAGCTTAATGAACCGTCGTTCTGAACGTCCGCGCGGCATTCCGGTGACAGGCGTCCGACGAACCCTCCGACCGTGCCAACGTCGAGCAGGAACGGCCTGTCGGGTCGATCGAGCAGGGGAAGTCAGCAGCGAACAGGGCGAGCTCCGTCTCGTCGCGTCTCAGGCCTGCCAGTTGCTCGTAGACCCCGCAGGTCACTCTGACGCGGGTCGGTTGTTTGGGGGTCGCGGCTCGTTGGGCTGGCTTTGGGTTGGTTGCGGCTTGGGGGGCTTGTGGGCGATACTGCGCGCTGATCGGTGAGCTTGCGGGTGTTCGGATCGGCTCGCGGGATGTTCGAGCGGCGGTCGAGAATGGTGGGTTTGGGTTTGGGAGTCAGGGTGCCAGCGGCGGTCGATGAGGGGACGGTGGTTGTGTCGCGGGGTGGTGTTGTCGTCCGAGTTTGTGTGTGTGCTGTGGTGGTCGTGGTCGCGCTTGGTGCTTTCCCGGCTGCTGGGCTGGCGGCGGCGACCCCGTTCTCGTTCACGGCGACGGCGAGCACCTTCCCGTTCACAGGAAATACTGCTCAGCGCGTGGCGAGCGCAAGCCGGGCAAACGACGCCACGGTGCAAACTGGGGACTTCACGCTCAGCTTCAACAACGATGGAGGCGCCACCGCCTATTGCCCGCCTGGCAGGACCGCTACGGGTGGTGGCTTCGGCACCGTCGACCCACCGCCGCTGAACGTCGCCATCAACACGAGCGCCCCGGTCAACAAGACCCAACTTCCCGGCAGGACGCGCACCGGCGATCGCGCTCGCGCGTGGTACGCCTTCGCGTACAGCGGTATCGGCGGCGATGAGAACATGAAGGTCTTCGCGATCTGCTCGGCGTCCACGGACGCTCGCGTGCGGGTCGCGAGCTTCTCCGTCCCCCCGTCCAGGACGAAGTCGATGGTGGTCTCGTGTCCGCGCGGCCAGCGTGCCGTCGGCGGCGGGCTCGGGATCGCGACCTCGCCGATATCGGGCGTATACGAAGAGGGCAGCGGGCCGCTGTCCAAGAGCATGAGCGTCAGCGGGACGTCGACGGGCGACTCTCCTCGTGCCTGGGAGGTCGCGGCGTACAACGGCTTCGGCGTGGCACGCAGCTTCCAGGCGTTGGCCATCTGTTCGAAGAGCGCGAGGCCGCGCATCGTTGCCTCGCGTGTCCCGGTCGCGCCCAACGACAGCGTCGAGGTCGCCTCGAGCTGCCCGGCGGGCCGGCGCGCGCTCGGCGGCGGGGTCCTCGTGCTTGGCAAGCCGACCCCCGACCTTCAGTTCGAGGAGAGTGGACCGCTGAGTGCGGCCGGGACCACGGCCGGCACCGTTGACGGTGACGTTGCGGTCTCCTGGGACGGGGACGTCTACAACCGAAGCAGCACTACCCGCAGCTTCAAGACGCTTGCCGTCTGCGCCTGATCTGTCCCCGGCTCGCCGGATCTCTGCGAAGGAGGCCGAGCAGCTTGCCAGCGCCGCTGCCGGAATGATCGAATAGGAGCAGTCTGGTCAGCCGGACTTTGACGGGTCCGCGAACGGCACGACCTCGGCTCGGACGTCGACTGCATCGGGCAGAGCGTGATCGTTGTGCCACGTCTCAGCCGCATGGCCCCCACCGCCGAGGTCTACGCCCCAGACGTGAGCTGCCACGGCTCTAAAGACTCTCAGGGGGTGGCCGGCGGCGATCTGGAGATGAGGTCTGGACCCCATGTTGGCGGCTCGCGTGTGGTGGAAAGGTTGGCGGCGCTGATCGGAGCATGGCGGGGGCTTGGTCCGGGGGCTGGTGTGACGGGTTCTTTGCGGCCGGGTTTCTTAGCGCCCGCTGGGGGCCGCGAAGGGTGGAGTTGCTGGCGGGCGCGAGGTCCCTCTCCGGCGCCTGGCAGCAATCTTCCCGCGGGCTAGCTGGGACGTTCTAGCGGGGGGGGGCTTGCGGTGTTAACCTGGTGTGTCCGGCCTAGGGGCCGGAGCGTGGGGCTCGAACATCGTGCGCCCGTTCGAGCCGCACTTCCCTAGCGTGGGAAACGCTAAGGCGTGTTGCCGGCGCCAGGCCCACCCCTGAGTTTGGCGTCGGTAGTGCGCTTCGCGTTGACGTGCGCCGTCGGGGAGCCGAGCTCGTCGAGCAGCGCAAGATCGCTCGTACGCGGTTTGCTCGCGACGGGCGCGGCTGTGAACGGCACGACCTCGGCCCGACAGTCCAAGGCGTCGATGGCGTGCTTGTCACGCCACGCCTCAGCCACCGCCCGCGACTCGAACGGACCAACGAGAACCGCGAAGTGCTTGGCCGGTGGCGACTGTGTCGAGCCGTCCTCGCCGGCCGGTGGCGACTGCGTTGAGCTGTCCTCGAGGAACTGGTCAAGGGCCGATTGGCGGATACGGACCCGGTGCGCGCCGACCCGGACCGCCGGCAGTTCGCCCTGGTGTATCCACTTGCGCACGGTCCCTTGGTTGACGCGGAGCAACTCGGCGACCTCGGCGACGGTCAGATACTCGTCCATCCAGCGATTGACTCTAGCTCAGGAGCATCGAGGCGTGGGATTGACGCCGACCGACTGGCGGCGCATGGCCGCGTCAATGCAAACCGCCGGGGCGACCGCCGTGCGTGAGCTGCCAGGGATCTAGCTGGACCGTCCAGCGGGGCGCTGGCCAATGCTCATGCGCCCACGTGCACGATGATTTTGCGCGATGTCGCACCTAGTTTGTAGTCCGTCGGCGCTTGCGCGTCTGGACCCTGCGCCCCTCCAGGAGCTCCCGGAGGATCCGAACTGATCCCGGCGCCCTCGGGTCCTCGAGGACGAGCTGCTGAAGGATCAGCCGTCGACCGCCGCGAGCACGAACCGCGCGAGTGAGCCGTCCTCGTCTGCACAGCCGAACAGCTCGAGCGCAGCCGCGGTCTCGGCCCGCAGGTCGTCGTACATGCGCTCGATACCTTCCATCAACTCGGGACGCCGACGCCCCTCGAGCAAGAGCTCATATTGGAACGCGAACAGTTCCTCGTTCTCATTGGCGATCCTGGCGAGATCTGTCCCAAGGTCCTGGAGCCGATCGCTGTCGTTCGAGATGTACCCAAGCGGACGCACGCCTGCCGCATGGGCCTCCAGGATCAACCTGTCTCGTGACTGGAAATGGTGGGTAACGGAAGCATGCGTCACGCCGGCTTCCTCGGCGACGGCGCGATACGTGAGCCCGCGCAATCCCCGGCGCGCAACGATTGCGATAGCCGCGTTGAGCAGCGCGTCGCGACCGTCGCCGGGCTCGGGTCGTTTGTTCGCGTCAGGGTTCTTGCGGGTCATCGCCGAAAGCCCGTCGAGGCACCGACGGGTCGGGCGTTTCAGCCGGGTGGCGCCTAACCTCGAATGCGGCCACCGGGGTCCCGAGTAGGTCGAGATCGACGGAGATCCCCAATCCTGGCCCGCTGGGAGCGCTCCCGACCCCATTGCGTGAGCGCGGCGCGTAGCCGGCGATGTGCTCGTTGACCCAGTCGTTCATGAACGACGTCGTGAACAGCGACTCAGGCTGGGTGCTCGCCGCGAGGTGGCTGATCGCGGCCGTGCAGACATCCCCGCCCCAGGTGTCTTCGATCGTCATCCCCAGCCCGAGGGCTTCGCAGAGGTCGCGGATCAGCTTGGCCTTGGTCAGACCACCGACCTTGCTGATCTTCAAGTTGATCGCTTCCATCGCACCGTGCCGGTGGGCTCGCAGCAGCGAGTGGACATCCGTGATCACCTCGTCGAGCACCATCGGTAGCGTTGTGCGTTGTCGGACGACGAGGCATTCCTCGAGCGTTCGGCAAGGTTGCTCGAGGAAGACGCCGTCCAGCGGTTCGAGCAGGCGACTGGCGACGACCGCCTGTTGCAGTGTCCAACCGCAGTTCGCGTCGACGATGAAGATCTCCCCGGGCGCGCTGGCCTCGACGACCTGGCGCACGCGGTCCGCGTCCTCCCTCGGGTCCTCGCCCACCTTCAGCTGAAATCGCGCGACGCCCTCCGCGCGCCGCTGCGCGATGTACTCGACCATCTCGCTCGGCGATGACAGAGGAATGGCCACGTAAAGAGGGACGGAATCGACAATGTGACCACCGAGCAGCGTTCCGACCGACTGACCGTAGAGCTTGCCACGCAGGTCCCAGCAGGCGATGTCAATCGCCGACTTGGCGTACCCGTGCCCCATGAGACCGGCATCGAGAGCGGCGGCCAGGTTCGCAGCTTGGCGAACATCCTGACCCAGGACAGCCGGCGCCAGCAATTTGAGCGCAGCGATCGCGCCATCGCCGAACGCTGGGAGATAAGTCGACCCCAGCGGGCAGACCTCACCGAACCCGTCCTGCCCGTCGCCGGCCACAACGCGCACCACAACACTCGGCAGCTCCACAATGTCGCGTCCCCCCGACATCACATAGGTGCCGTGGGCGAACGTCAGGCCGTATCGATATATCTCGACCCGTTCGATGATCGCCGCATCACTCAACATCGTCACGCTATGGACTTGAGCCGGTACTTGTCAAATGGCAAGTCCAGCCTTGTCATCTGGCACGTAGCGCGCCGCCCCGGCGCGTCGCCCCGACGGCCAGCCAGCGGCGTCACCCGCTCCAACGCACCGCACCCGTAAGGCGTCATACTCGCGGCGATGCCGACAGCGCGATCAACCAAGGTTGCCGACGATGATCGGGTGCGTGTCACAACGTGGAGCTTCGAAGACGGCGAGGACACCGGACACCACCGGCACGAGTACGACTACATTGTCGTGCCGGTGACCGGCGGCACCTTCGAGATCACGGAGGCGGACGGCTCGACGCGGGAGCTGACCCAGACCGCCGCGGGCACTTATCTCGGGCGCATCGGCACCGAGCACAACGTCATCAACCGCAGCGGGCGTACGGCAATCTTCGTCGAGGTCGAGCTCAAGGCCTGAGCGTCGTCGACGGGCGGTCGATCGCCGTCAACTTCGGTCGGGAGCGACAGCTCGACGGCTCCCACACGCTCTCGGATCAGGTGTAGGGTCATCTGAATCCGACTGAGGAGGTCGCTGCCGTGTATGTACGTGTCGTCAGGTTCACAAACGTGAGCGCCGAACGGGCCGACAAGGTTTCCCGCGAGATTGAGGAGGCCGATGGGCCGCCCCCCGGCGTGCCCGCCCTGGGTCTCAAGATGCTGTTCGACGAGCGCCAGGGCACCGCGGTGGTCCTCCAGTACTTCGAGACGGCGGAGGACTTGGAAGTCGGCGCCCAAGCGCTGAGTGCTATGGACCCCGGCGAGACGCCAGGTACCCGCGCTTCGGTCGATATGTGCGAGCTCAAGCTCGACATCGAGCTGTCGCCCTGAGCTCCGCGCGGAACCGTCGGTGACGCCATCGCTGCGCGGTCGCTTGCGTCGTGAAGGATGATCCAGCGGATGCGCTACTCGATCAACATCCCGAACTTCGGGGACTTTGCGGATCCCAAAGCCGTGGCCCGAGTCGCAACCGAGGCAGAGCAAGCCGGCTGGGACGGGCTGTTCGTCTGGGACCACGTGGTCCACGACAAGCAGGCGCGGCGTGGTCAGTCGTTCGGCGATCCGTGGATCCTGCTGGCGGCCGCGGCGTTAGCGACCTCGCGTCTGAGGCTCGGCACCCTGCTCACTCCGGTCGCGAGGCGAAGGCCCGAGCAGCTCGCGCGCCAGGTGGCCACGCTCGACTCGCTCAGCGGCGGACGGATGATCTTCGCCGCCGGGCTCGGCGGGCCGATCGAGGACGAGTTCGGCAGCTTTGGCGACACGACCGACCCGAAGGTGCTGGCGCAGCGACTCGACGAGGGCCTCGGTCTCCTTAAGAGCTATTGGTCTGGCGAGCCGGTGAACCATCGTGGGCAGCACTATCAGGTCGACGACGTGACGTTGCTGCCCGCGACCGTCCAGCGCCCGCATCCGCCGATCTGGATTGGCGGATTCTGGCCACATCGCCCGCCCATGCGTCGAGCCGCACGTTTTGATGGAGCGGTACCCCTGTTCCTGACGGCATTGCACGGGCACATCCCCCCAGTCGAGCAGGTGCGCGACCTCGTCGCCTATGTCCGGCAACACCGCGAGGATCACGAGGAGCGCCAGTTCGACTTCGTGCTCGGCGGCAGGACTCCCGGTGACCCGCAGCAGGCAGGCGCGGTGATCGCACCGCTGGTCGACGCGGGCGCCACGTGGTGGGATGAACGACAGCTTGAGACCAGCGACGACGTCCATCGGCTGACTCCGGTCCTGGATCGGATCAACGCTGGCCCACCCGCGCTGTAGGGCCAAATCAGCGTGCGCGCCCCCGTTGCACTTTGCCGCGAGGGCGCACAAGCAGCGAACGCTGGTTCAGCTCACCGAATCACGCCAGGCCTGCGCACGCTGCAACGCGGGCACGGCCGCCTGGAGGTCCATCACCGGCGTCACCTCAAACTCGAAGAATGGCGCCCACGGGCTGATGCCCTCGATGATCGCCTCGGCCGAGTCGGTTTCGACGATCGCGATGCCACCCTTTCCATCACCCCGCGAATAGTTCGCCTTGAACTCGAACGGCGGGGACCAATTGGTGAACAACCGAAGCCCGCGCTTCTGCGTCTCCTCGGTGACGTTGGCGCGCGTCGAATAGAGCACTCCGAACAGCATGGCGGCCTCCTGACCTTCGTTGGCGGCGCCCCCGCGCCAGGGCCAGCCTACTCACAAGGGTTGGTGCCGTCCAGGAGACCGTCGAGCCTGATGGCTTGGTCGGCGCAGGCGGCGGTCTACCTACGGATCAGGCAGCCTCGGCGCTCAGCACGACGGGGCGCTCGCTCGCGCGTGCCTGCGCGAACGTGACGAGCTTCCCCCGCTGGTCGTCCCACAGCTTGAGCCTGACGCTCCGCAGGCCGTCGCTCAGCGACAGCGTCGGCACTCGATCGAAGATCGGGTTCTCGTCGTGGGCGCGCTGGAGGTTGTAATTCGGGATCCGCGCGTTCAGGTGGTGGACGTGATGGAGTCCGATGTTGCCGGTGAAGAACTGCAGCACCTTCGGCAGCTTCAGGTAGGAGCTGCCGCGCAGCGCCGCGTCGGCGTAGTCCCACTCAGCCCCGCTCTGCCAGTAGGCGTCCTCGAACTGGTGCTGCACGTAGAACAGCCAGATCCCGATCGAGCCCGCCAGCATTGCCGGCGGTGCCCAGACGAGCAGGAAGCTCTGCCAGCCCATCAACCAGCACAGCCCGACGACCAACGCGATCAGCACGGCGTCGGTGCTGAGCACGCTGTGGCGCATGCGCGGGCGCTGTGCGCGCGTTGCGATCCGCGGGCCGACAACCATTGCGATCACCGGGCCGAGCCCGAACATCACGACCGGATTGCGAATCAGCCGGTAGGCGAGACGGCCCCGCCTGCCCCGCGCCTGGTACTCGTCGACGGTCAGCGTGATGATGTCTCCGACGCCGCGGCGCTCGAGGTCGCCCGAGGTGGCGTGATGGACGGCGTGATCGTGGCGCCAGCGTTGGAACGGCGAGAGCACGAACAGCCCCATGAAGCGGCCGACGTAGATGTTGGCGCGTTTGGAAGGCAGCAGCGACCCGTGCGCGCAATCGTGAAAGACGATGAACGTCCGGACAAGAAAGCCGGCCGCCGGAATCGCGATCAAGAGCGTCAGCAGATACGAGACGTCGAGAGACAGATACATCAGGACTGAGCAAGCCAGGTATGGCACTACCGAGGTCATGATCTCGACGACGCTTCGCCACACAGAGGGACGTGCGTAGCTCGCGAGTTTTTCAGGCCCGAGCCGACCAACCGATGGATTCGACGACATTGGTTACCCCGATGCAGAGATCAACGTTGCAGAGCGCAACGCCCCCGCATGCCGCCGTCAGACCACATCGAGCGCGAGCTTCTCTTAGGCCGAGGCGGCCCCAGCCGGACATCGCTGTCCCGCCGGATTGCCTCGAGAAAGATTCAGCTTACCGCTATTGCACTCGCCGCGCTAGTTCCAATCCGCACCTAATCGTCCGCGGACCGGGGATCGACGAGCTCGAGCGCTCCGAACCCGGGCACCGGGCCGTCCATCAGGAAGATCTCGATCGTCAGGTCGGGCTCGACGTGCGCCTGGCTGAGGAACGCGAGCACCTTGCGACCGGTTAGCTGCTCGATCATCGCGGAGTAGCGCTCCTTCATCATCCGCTGGAAGTCGCGGCGCATCTCCAGTACGCGGTCCGGTTCGCCGCCCTCCATCATCGTCCGCTCGATCGCCGTGAAACCGTCGCTGAGCACGCACACGATCAGGTTGTCCAGCACATAGGTCTTGGCCTTGATCGGCCCACGACCGTAGTGCTCGCGCATGAACGCGACGATCCGGTTGGTGATCTCCGCGAGCAGCCGCCCGCCGACCAGCAGCGGCTCCGCCCGCTGATCTGGACCTCCGGAGCTCACGTTCCACCTGTGGTTGCTTCGCCCTGTGCTGTGCTCACTTGTGCTGCGAATGCTTCGGCTACGACGCCCCGCTCCCGTGCGAGGGCGGAGCGCCTGCTTCAGATAACCGCTGGATCCTACCCCGCGGGCGCGCGCCTTTGCACTGCAGGAGGAAGAGAAATCACCTTTGGCTGCCGCTGAGGAGCTAAACTGATCGTGGTCGAGCAGTCCGCTCGACAAAACAGTGTTCTGCGTTTCCACAGTCGTTGCCTGCGCAACGTCCTCCGTGTTTCGCTAGGCACATGTCACCGGAGGAAGCAAGATGGCAACAGGAACCGTCAAATGGTTCAGCAACGACAAGGGCTTTGGGTTCATTACGCCCGATGACTCGGGCAAGGACGTGTTCGTTCACCACAGCGCGATCCAGGGCAACGGCTTCAAGTCGCTGGCCGAGGGCGCGAAGGTGAGCTACGACACCGAGCAGGGACAAAAGGGTCCCTCCGCGGCCAACGTCCAAGCGCTGTAGCAACCATCTGCCAACGGTGACGGAGCCGCAAGCGCTCCGTCACCCACGGCCGCAGGACGGCTGAATTTCGGTCCCGCGCAGCGGGAGTGGAGCGCCCCTGCACCCGATCGCCAGCAAACTCGAGACCTAAGGACGGCATGCATGGCGCAGCGCAACAAGAAGACGACCATGGCCAAGCTCGCTCGGGAGCACAAGCTTCGCGAGCGGCGAATCGATAAACAGGCTAAGAAGGACGCCCGCAAGCACGGCGCACCCAGCGGCCCGGAGGCCCCTGTCGAGACGCCGGCGCCGAAGGACGCATAGCGACCGGCGCGCCCTCACGGTGATGTCGACGCTGGCCGCGCAGGAGACGGTGCTCAAACCGCGTCTGCGCGGTGTCCTTCACCAGTGGGCTTTCGCCGCTGCGCTGGCCGCCGGTGTCCTGCTCGTCGCCGACGCCGGCTCGACGCGCGCACGGATCGCACTCGCGATCTACGCCTTCAGCGTCGCCGCGCTGTTCGGGACCAGCGCGCTGTATCACCGGATCAACTGGCGGACGGTTGGTGCTCGGCGCCGGATGCGGAGACTCGACCACACGATGATCTTCGTGCTGATCGCCGGCAGCTACACACCGTTCGGGCTGCTCGTGCTGCACGGCCCGCTTGGTCTGATCATCCTGACGGTGGCCTGGTGCACCGCGATCGGGGGCGCGGTGTTCAAGCTGCTGTGGATCGACGCTCCCGGCTGGCTCGTCGCTGGGACCTACGTGGCAGCCGGTTGGATCGTTGCGATTGGCTTGCCGCAGCTGATCGACCGTCTCGGTCTGTTCGCGGTCGCCGCGCTGGCGCTAGGCGGCGTCCTCTACAGCACCGGTGCGGTGATTTACGCGCTCAAGCGGCCCGACCCGGCACCTTCTGTGTTCGGCTACCACGAGGTGTTTCATCTGCTCGTGGTCGTCGCCGCCGCGGTGCAGTACTCGGTCGTCGCGTTCTGGGTGCTCTGAGACGGCACAAGCTCGCGGCGCGCGACACGCCCCGAGGGAAGTCCTAATCCCGCGGAGCTCCTAATCCCGCGGAAGTCCTAATCCCGCGGAACTCGGAGCATGACGACGTGCTCGGGATTGATCCCGATGCGCTCACCGGTGTCCGCTTCGACCATCCACGCGAGCTCCATGATCGACCCTCTGGCGGCGTCGAGGATCGCGCGCTCGATCGCCTCGGGCGGCCCCTCAACGCGGTAGCGATCGCCACCGAGGAGAGTTATCTCCGTTGTGATCTCTGAGCGGGAGGGCTCCATGCGGTCCGTTCGTGCGCCGCCGCACGGCCACCCCAGTGCAAGGAAATTTCGTGAGTTGCTGCTCTCGCGCGTCAGCGCGGTCGCACATTGATGGACTGGGCCCCAGGGCTGCAGGAATGACCGCGGGTCGGCGCGCGGACGAGATTACTCGCTTCGCTTGACCCCCGCAAGAAGGGCTGGATCCGCCTGCTACGGTGAAAGATGGCGGGTCGCGCTTGCGGCCTTGCGAGGTTCACCGTGCCGACGCAGCGAATCTCCGACATGTGTGACAGCGCCGGCGAAGGAGGGAGTGCAATGCCCGACCACCGCGATCGCGCGCGGGGGCCTGCCCTCGCGACCGTACACGACACACAACGGTTCGGCACGTGCCCTGATCGCCGCGCGGCGGGCTCGGCGCAACGTGGTGCGCCGCGATGAAGACGGCACGGGAGCGCGCCGAGGAGAAACGCCTCGAGAAGCTCGAGCTCGTTCGCGAGCAGGTCGAGACCGGTCAGCTGGTCATCCGTCAGATGACCGACGAGGAACGCCGGCGCTACCCGCCGGTGCCACGCCAGCCCAAACGACCCGCAAAGGGGTGAGTGTGTGAGGGAGCGAGAGGGGCTGATTGCGCGGATACGACAGATCCGCGGCCCGGCCCAGATGCCGACCACGCCGAAGTCAAGGCCCGTGCGCAGCGACGAGACCGAGCTGCAGGGTCTGCAGACGCGAATCGAGCATCTCGAGCAGCTCGTCGAGGCGCTTCAGGACTCCGTGCACCGCGAATCGGCGCGACAGGGGCGGCGGATCGCCGAGCTCGAGGCTCGGATCGAGCCGGCCGCACTGAGCGTCGCGCTGGATCGGAACGCCCGTGAGCGTGGGCTGTAGCCGCGGATGACCGCGTTCTTCATCCCGGGCGTGTCCGGCGAGGGCGAGGGCAGCGATCTCGAGCTTGCCTACGGCGATATGCGCAGGCGCCTCGCGCTCGACATGGGTCGCCTTCCCCGCCCGAGCCGAATCGAGAAACTGTGGGCCCGCAGGGGCAGCGTCGACTGCATGACCGAGGTCGGCAGGCCCGATCCGCTCCGGGGCGGCACCGTCCTGGCGATCTTCGACATGGGGCCGCGCCAGCCGTTCGTCATCTGGCGTCGGCCGGAACTCGACCCTGCGGGCGGATGCTGCGAGGTCTTGGGCTGGAGCGCGTACGCGGTGCACGAGTTCGACGCATGAACTCGGCGAGCGAGATCGAGCTGCTCGAGGCCGACGCGCGCTATTACAGGGACCGGGTTGCCCTGCTGCGCGCCAAGCTCTACAGGTGGGGTTTGAGGCCAACGCCGCGGCTGCGGGAGCTCGAGCGGCGCCTGGCGGGCGCGGAGCTGCGCGTGCGCGAGCAGCGCTCACGCGGGCCAAGCTGACGACGCCACACCTGACGGAGAGCAGTCGCAAAGCTGCTACGTTCTCTAAAGCGGTCGACGCCGTCGGCCGCGAGGCAGCTCGCTTGGGTCCCGCAGTCAGCGGTTCGGGTCAGCAATAGCCTCCCGAATCGTTCGCGGCCCAGCGCCGCCAAGGAGTTCTATGTCTACGCAGTCCTTTGCCGATCTCGGCGTTTCGCGCGCCGTGGTCGACTCCCTATCCAAACAGGGGATCGCACAGCCGTTCGCGATCCAGCGCGATGTGATCGGCAGCGTCCTCGATGGCCGCGACGTGCTCGCGAAGTCCCCCACCGGCTCGGGCAAGACGCTCGCCTTTGGGATCCCGCTGGTCGAGCGGATCGAAGCCAGCGACCCGCGACCGACCGCCCTCGTTCTCGCTCCCACGCGTGAGCTGGCCACCCAGATCGTGGACGACATCTACGCGATCGGACATTCCCGCGCGCTGAAGGTGACAGCCGTGTACGGCGGCGTCGGCCTCGTAAAGCAGGCACGAGATGCGGCCCGCTCGCACGTGCTGGTCGCGACGCCCGGGCGGCTCGAAGATCTTCTAGCGCGCGGTGCATTCACGCTCGAGAACGTTCGGATGCTGGTCCTCGACGAGGCCGACCGGATGCTCGACATGGGCTTCCGGCCGGCGGTTGATCGGATCGTCGCGCTGTGCCCGGCGGCCCGTCAGACGCTGTTCTTCTCAGCAACGCTCGACGGCGACGCCGGCCGTGTGGCACGGCAATACACCCGCGACCCGGTCATCCATGAACGTGGACCGACAGCCCGGCGCGCTGCCGCCGATATCGAGCACCGCTTCCTCCAGGTCGCGCATGAGCATCGCATCGATGCGCTCGTGAGCGAGCTGCGGCGCGACCGAGAGCTGACGCTTGTGTTCGTGCGAACCAAGCGCGGCGCCGACCGGCTCGTCAAGCGGCTGCGTGCATACGGGGTCGAGGCGGTCGCGATGCATGGCAACAAGTCCCAGCGCCAGCGCGAGCAGGCACTGGCACGGTTCGAAGCCGGCGCCGTGGACACGCTGATCGCGACCGACGTCGCGGCGCGCGGTCTCGACGTCAGCGGAATCTCCCACGTCATCAATTTCGACCCCCCGGCCGACGGCGAGACCTATGTCCACCGGATCGGCCGGACGGGCCGCGCCGGCGCGAAGGGCACCGGCATCACGCTGGTCGGGCCGACCGAGCATCACGATGTCAGCCGGCTCGCAACCGGGCTCGGTCTCGAGCACGGCCTCCCGAGCAAGGCCACCGAGCTCCGGACCGGCACCCCGCACGCCGGTCGCCCGAGCCAACGGTCACGCCGACGGCCGAGCCGCCGTCGGGCCGGCGCGCAGCGCTGACAGCCAAGCCCCGCACTCCGGTGCGGGGCGAACGCCCCATATCGCTGCGGACGTTCCCGGAGACGTCGCCGAGGCGCCCGCGATCGCACCCGGACTCGCGAAGATCGCGCCGTCACGGTGGCTAGGCTTGCGGCGTGTCCTCTGCCCCCTCTGGGCGCGCTCGCTCACGGCCCAGGCTGGGCCGGCGCGGACGCGTGATCGGCGCGGTTCTGCTGTTCGTCCTGGCGCTGGGCGCCAGCATCGGGCTGTACTTCGACGAGCGGAGCTCGTGGCATCACACGTACATCGCCGGGAACCGGGGCGCGCCCAACCGGATCGATCTGGCGGTGACCGTCCAGCAGGTGGATCCCGCCAATGACGACCTGGTGCTCCGCGTGCTGGCAACGCCGGTCGGCAATCTGGTACGCCCCGAGGACGATACGCCGAGCCGGAGCTTCGTCGTCAAGATGGGCACCGCGGATCCGCCACTGCTCACATACCCCGCCAAGCAGCCGATCGCCACCCAGGTGGTCAAGGGCTCCCTCCAGAACAGCGGCACCTTCTCGGACTACCCGCTCGACCACTACGACGGAGCGCTCGGCTTCGTCGCGATCTCCAAGGGCGAGCCGCTACCACTCGTCGTGACTCTGCGCGACGTCGACCCGTTCTTCGTGACGAAGGCGCCGGCGAATCTCACCGAGGGCAACGTCGTCGTGTTTCAGATTCGTATCGGCCGCTCCCGCGGGACGCTGATCCTGGTCTGGTTCATGATGCTCGCGATGTGGGGCTTGTCGTTGTCGGTGCTCGGCGGGGCGTGGATCCTGGTGTCGCGCCGTCGGGGGCTCGTGTGGCCGGCGTTTGCCTGGATGGCGGCGACGATGTTCGCGCTGATCAGCGTCCGCAACGCGGCGCCCGGATCGCCGCCGATCGGTTCGCTGATGGATTACGCGGCGTTCTTCTGGGCCGAGGGGATCATCGCCACATCGCTCACGGTCGCGGTGGTCGCCGGCATCCGGGTCGAGCGGTCCGAGAGCGGGTAGCTCGGGCCCGGGATCGCGGTCGCAGCAGTCCGCCAGCGGGCGGCGCCTCAGTCCTCGAAGGTGAAGACTTCCTCGGTCTTGGTCAGCTCAAGGACACGCTGGACCTGGTGGGGTCCGCGGCGCAGGCTGAGCTGATGGCCGTCCTCGTTGGCGCGTTCGCGTGCCTGAAGCAGGGCCCGCAGGCCCGTGCTGTCCATGAAGTCGAGTCCGCTGAGATCGATCACGATCCGCGTCGGCTTCGATCCCGCGGCTTCCTGGAGCTCGCGCTCGAACGCCGGCGCCGAGGTCAGGTCGAGCTCGCCGTGGAGCGCCACGACGATCGTGTCGCCCTCGGTCCGGCTGTCGATCACCAGCTGCCCGGGGATCGGGGCTTCAGAATGGGCAAGATCGGTCACGGCTGCTGTGTCAGGAATCGGTTAGTTGACCCGTTTCCGGCTCGATAAGCCGGCCCGTGCCAACGGAACAATGCGGCGATCGACGGGCTCGTTGCTCGCGCGTCGCTCGCAGTGCATCAATTTAGCAGCGGTCGACGGGTCACTCCGCCGTTTACGAGCGCGCCATCGCCGCGCCGCGTTCGTGCGATCAGCCGACCGCGAGCTCGGCCCACACGAGCTGGCCGTCCGGGCGCTCGGAACCCGATGCTCTGGAGAGCCGCTGGACGATCTGGAGCCCGAATCTCCCGCGCGCCGGATCCTCCTCGACGCGGATCGAAGCGGTCCGGCCACTTTCAGACGGGTCGCAGACCGCGATCACAAGGCAATCCTCCTTGAGCTTCAGCTCGACTTGGATCGTCGCACCATCGCCGCAGGCCGAATGCAGCACGGCGTTGGTCACGAGTTCGCTGGCGAGCAGCCTCAGCTCATGTCTGACCGGCGCGACTTCGTCGAGCTGGTCGATCGCGTCGCGCACCACGCACGGGGCGTCGCGGTTACATGGCACCTCCAGCTGGAGGAGATCTGACGGATACCCGTCCACCTCAGCATCAGGCATACCCGATCGGCGCGATGGCAACCACCGGATCCCCGATGCTCCACCTGCGCTCAGGCGAACAGCCGTGGATCCGCGGTCGCAATACCGTGGATGCCCATCGCGCGGAGGTGGTGAATCGCGGCGCGGTCGTTGACCGTCCAGGCGTAGAGATGGGCCCCGCGATTTGCGACCTCCTCGAGCAGATGGCCGTCGACCAGCCGGTGCTGGGCCATCAGGGCGTCCCAGCGCCTGGCCGCGAGTCCCGCCAGCACCTCGGACCGCCAGTCCCGCCAGCGGCGGCTCAGCCGCGCCAGCCGGCCTCCGACCGAGATCCCCACGCGCGCGTGCGGGTCGAGGTATCGGACGCGGTCGACCACAGCCGGCACCTGGCAGGAGATCAATGTCCGCTTCAGCAGTCCGGCGGTGTGCAGGCGGTCGAGCAGCTGCGGCTCGCAACCGAGGTGCTTCAGATCCACGTTCAACCCGACGTCGCGGAACCGTGGCTGAGACAGATGGCGGAGCGCCTGCTCGAGCCTGAGGTTGCGCCCGTACCGGGCATCGAGGATCGTGTGGGCGAGCACAAGCTCGCCGCGCCAGGCCCGAAGGTCGAACTCGACGACGTCGATCCCGACCTCGAGCGCAGCGTCGAACGAGGCCAAGCTGTTCGCCGGGGCCAGGGCGCTCGCGCCGCCGTGGCCGATGCGCTGGCAAACTTCCGGATGCACGGGTTGCACGATGGCAACTCTGGCGGCGGAATGTCTGGCCGTCGTGCGTCCTGTGGCCGCGCGCCGGCGAGGCGTAAGGGTGATGGCGGTGAAACGAGGAGAGAGGCATGACCGATACGAGCAGCGCCAACGTGATCGCTTCGACGGTGGCCTCGCTGCCGGGCTCGGCCGCCAAGCGGTTCGGCGACCGGGTCGCGGCGCGCCACAGGGTCGGCGAGCAGTGGCAGGAGCTCACATACAGCGAGGCCGGTCGCGCGATCGACGAGATCGCGCTAGGCCTGATTGAGCTCGGAATCGAGCCCGGCGATCGGGTCGGAATCCTCGCCAACACGCGAGTGGAGTGGACGCTCGCGAGCTTCGGGATCTCTGCCGCGGGCGCCGTCGCGGTCCCGGTCTACCCGACCAACTCGCCGCGCGAGTGCGAGTGGGTGCTGGGCAACTCCGGCGCCAAGGCAGTCGTGTGCGAGGACGAGGGTCAGCGAGCCAAGATCGAGCAGGTCCGTGACAAGCTAGGCGAGCTCCGCCACGTGATCGGAATCGACGCCGGCGCAGGCGAGCTGATGCTGTCCGAGCTGCGCGAGCGCGGCCGCGGGCGCGACCGCCACGAGCTTGACGCGCGCCAGGCCAAGGTCGATTCCCAGGACGCGTACACGATTGTCTACACCTCCGGAACAACCGGACCGCCGAAGGGCGTCGTGCTGAGCCACCGCAACGCGATGACCGTGTGCGAGATCGTGGAGAAGCTCAATATCGTCCAGCCCGACGACACGATCTACCTGTACCTCCCGCTCGCTCACGTGTTCGCGCTGGTCACGCAGATCGCATCGTTCGATCAGGGGACCGCGCTCGTCTACTTCGGCGGCGACACCAGGGCGATCCTGAACGAGATCATCGAGACCGGCCCGACGTACATCCCTTCGGTGCCCCGGATCTTCGAGAAGCTGTATGCGGCCGGGACCGCCTTGCGGGAGCAGCTCAGCGAGGAGGAGCAGCGCCAATTCGAAGCGGCGGTCAAGCTCGGCGTCGAGGTTCGCCGTCGCCAGCGCCGCGGCGAGCCGGTTCCCGAGGAGATGCAGCGGCCGTTCGACCAGGCCGATGCGCAGATCTTCGAGCGCGTGCGAGGCCTATTCGGGGGCAATGTGCGGCAGGCCGTCAGCGGCGCAGCTCCGATCGCCCCAGAGATCCTCGAGTTCTTCTACGCGGCCGGGGTACCCGTGCTCGAAGGTTGGGGGATGACCGAGACGACGGCGGTAGGCACAGTCGGGACGCTTGATGAGTTCAAGTTCGGGACCGTCGGTAAGGCGCTGCCCGGGGTCGAGCTGCGGATCGCGGAGGAGGACGGCGAGATCCTGATGCGCGGCCCGAACGTCTTTCGCGAGTACTGGCGCAATCCTGAGGCGACCGCGGAGACGATCATCGACGGCTGGCTGCACACCGGCGACGTCGGCGAGATCGACGATGAGGGCTACCTGCGGATCACCGGCCGCAAGAAGGACATCATCATCACCGCGGGCGGCAAGAACCTGACGCCCTCGAACATCGAGAACGACCTGAAGCAGTGCCGCTTCATCTCCCAGGCGGTGATGTACGGGGACCGCAGGCCATATCCCGTGGCGCTGATCACGCTCGATCCCGAGGAGATCGCCCCGTGGGCCAAGGAGCGCGGCCTGCCCGAGGACCTCGCTGCGCTGGCCGAGACCGACGAGGTGCGTGCACTGATCCAGAAGGAGCTCGACCGCGCCAACGCCAACTATGCCCAGGTCGAGCAGATCAAGAAGTTCACGATCCTCGACCACGACCTGTCGGTCGAGAGCGGTGATCTGACGCCGACGCTGAAGGTCAAGCGCAACGTGGTCAGCGACACCTACGCCGACTTGTTCGAGTCGATGTACCGGTAGACCCCGGAACCCGGTGTCCTATCGGGCGCGGGTTCGGGTCCGGCGGCAGCGGCCCTGGTTGCGGCCCTGGCGAGGGCGGCACCGGGTCCGGAGCCGGGGGGCGCCGGGGGTCCCGGCGGATCGGGGAGCGTTTGAGCCATCAGCTTGCGCCTACCCCCCGCGACCGCCGGCCAAGCCGTGTAGGGAGCCGGGCAGCCGGGTAGCCGCAACCACAGATGCATGTCCTCGTGGTAAGCACCGACAGCGATCCCGCTCAGGCAATCGACGATGCGTTGCAGACGTTCGACGCCGAGCGGATCATCGTGTTCGGGCGAGACGGGTACCGCGCCGACCTCGACGACGTCGATATCGAGCGGCGCTTCGGGATCCCGGTCCTGCACGGATAGGGCCTCACGCGCGATGTCGACGACCACGGCGAGAGCGCCCGAGTACCCCCCAACCAGTCAGGCGGCCGGCCCGGCTCGCTCCGGCCGCGGCGCCGGTCACCGCGAGGTCGTGGCGATCACCGGCGCGTCGGGGGGCGTCGGCCGGGCGATCGCCGCTGAGTTCGCGCGCGATGGCGCGGCGGTCGGACTGATCGCACGCGGCCCCGCCGGACTCGAGGCCGCGGCCCGCGAGGTCACGGCCCTTGGCGGGATCGCGTGGCCGTGCGAGACCGACGTCAGCGACTTCGACGCGACGCGCGCGGCAGCCGAGGAGATCGCGTCTCAGCTGGGGCCGATCGATGTCTGGATCAACAACGCGATGACGACCGTGTTCGCGTTCCTCGACGAGATCGACGCCGCCGAGTACGAGCGTGCCACCCGAGTTACCTACCTCGGCACCGTGTGGGGTACGAAGGTCGCGCTCGAGCGGATGCTGCCCCGCGATCGCGGCACGATCATCCAGGTCGGCTCGGCCCTGGCGTATCGAGGAATCCCGCTGCAGGCCCCTTACTGCGGGGCCAAGCACGCGATCAAGGGCTTCCAGGAGTCGCTGCGCTGCGAGCTGCGCAACCGCGGTAGCAACGTCCACGTGACGATGGTGCAGCTGCCCGGGATGAACACGCCGCAGTTCGACCATTGCCTCAGCAAGATGCCGCGGCATCCGATGCCGGTCCCCCCCGTCTACCAGCCCGAGGTCGCGGCGCGGTCGGTGCACTGGGCCGCCCACCACCGGCGCCGCGAGATGTACGTCGGTCTCCCGACCGTCTACACGATCCTCGGCAACAAGCTCTCTCCCTGGCTCGCGGAGCGCTACCTCGCCCGCACGGCGGTCAAGGGCCAGCAGACCGACCAACCGTTCGACGGGACCAAGGCGGCGAACCTGTATCACCCGGTCGACTCCGACCACGACGAAGGGCCGCACGGGATCTTCGACCAGCAGGCGCATGTACGCAGCCAGCAGGCGTGGCTGAGCCGCCACCGCGCCGCCGCCGGCCTCGCAGGAGCGGCGACGCTTGCGGCGGCCGTGACCGCGATCGCCCGCCGCTCGATCGCCCGCCGCTCAACCTGAGCCAGGCCCGGGCTTGACGCGGGCGAGGGCGACGGCGGCGTCGATGTGGGCGAGGTGGGTCAGAGCCTGAGGGAAGTTGCCGAGCAGCTGACCGTCGTCGGCGTCGATCTCCTCCGAGAACAGGCCGAGGTCGTTGGCTCGCGCGAGCGCCTTGTCGAACACCGTGCGAGCGTCATCGAGCTCGCCCTGATGAGTCAGGCACTCCGCCAGCCAGAACGAACAGCACAGGAACGCGCCCTCCCGCCCGGGCAGGCCGTCGTCGCGGCGGTAGCGGTAGACGAGGCCGTCGCCGGCGCCGAGCTCGGCTCGGATCGCCTCCGTCGTGCGGAGCATCCGCTCGTCGCGCCAGTCGACGAATTCGACGGTCGGCAGCAGCAACAGCGCCGCATCAGCTCGGGACGGTCATAGACACCGACGAAGATCCCGCGATCACGGTCGTAGCCGCGGCGCTCGATCGCTCGGCGCAGCTTGTCCCGCGCCCGCTTCCAGCGGCTGACCGGCGCTCGCCGCATGCACTCGTCGGCGAGCCTGATGCCGCGGTCGAGCGCGGACCAGCACAGCACCTTTGAGTGCACGAAGTGCTCGGGCTCTCCCGGGAATTCCCAGATCCCGCGATCGGGGGCAGCGCATTGCTCGGCCGCGTGATCGATCAGCGACAGCAGAAACCGCCAGTCGTCATCGCCGGGTGAGTGTCCGCGCCGGTGCCAGCGCCATGTCAGGTTGACGAGCTCGCCGTAAGCATCGAGCTGGCGTTGCGAGGTCGCGTCGTTGCCGATCCGGACCGGCCTGGCGGATCGGTAGCCATCGAGCTCGCCGAGCACCTCGCCTTGGGTGCGTCGCTCGCCGCCGACGCCGTAGAGCACCTGGAGGTCCTCGGCATGTCCGGCCGCGGAGCGCATGATGAACGCCCGAAACGCATCGGCCTCCTGCACGCAGCCAAGCTCGGCGAACGCGCGCGAGCTGAAGCTCGAGTCACGGACCCAGGCGTAGCGATAGTCCCAGTTGCGCTCGCCTCCGATCGTCTCCGGCAGCGACGTCGTCGGAGCGGCGACGACGGCTCCGGTCGGCTCGTAGGTAAGCGCCTTGAGCACGATCGCCGAGCGTCGCGCAGCCGCCTCGTCACGGCTGTCGAGCGCGACGCCCGCGGCCCACGCGCGCCACCAGTCGATCGTCTCCTCGAGCACCCGGTCGATCGTCGCTCGGTCTGGCTCGGGCACCCCCGCGGCGTCGATCAGCTCGGGCGCGCAGTAGCTCAACGAGATCCGCACGCGCTCGCCGGTGCCAACGGTGAAGCGTCCGACAAGCTGATGCTGGACATCTTCGGTCAGCTCCTGCTCGCACCACACGACCAGGGCGTCGTTGCCACCGAGTGCGGTGTGGACGTGGTGGCCGTGACGGCGGATCCAGGGCCTCACCTGGCCGTAGTCGAACCGCGGCACCACCTCGAGCTCGAGCTCGACGGTTCCGCGCACGCCCTCGATCACGCGCAGGATCTGATGGTCGGGGGAGGTCTGCGCCCCGTTCTGGTGGTCGCGGGTGGTCTTCGCCCCGTTCTGGTGGTCGCGGGTGGTCTTCGCCCCCGTGCCATGTTCAGGTGTGGTCCCTACCCCCTTCGCGAAGCAGTCGATGATCCGGACCTGGCCCGATCGCGACCGCACCGTCGAGGCCAGGACGAGGGTGTCGTCGAGGTATTCGCGCTCGCACGACCAGGGGCCGCCGTCGGTTGGCGCGATCGAGCAGTGCCCGCCGCTGTCTGAATCGAGGATCCGGCCGAACGTGCTGCCGGAGTCGAACCGCGGCAGGCAGCACCAGTCGATCGATCCCCGGCGCGAGACGAGCGCGGCCGTGTGGCAGTCGCCGATCAGCGCGTAGTCGCCGATCGGCGGGTATCGGTCGGTGTCGCTCACGGCTAGCAGCTACCCGAAACGCGCCCCGCGCCCACAGGACAGCGCTCGGCCAGTGGACCGTTTGCCGGTGCGAGGGTCGGGTAGGCCACTTCTACAAGCGACAGACAGGAGCAGTCCATGGGCATCACCGACAAGATCAGCGGGCGCGTCAAGAAAGCTGCTGGGGACCTCACCGACGACGCGTCGCTGCGGCGGGAAGGGCGCCGGGAGGAGCGCAAGGGCGAGGCCAAGGAGGAGCTTGCTCGCGATCAGGAGCGGGCTGACGAGAAGGCCGACGAGGTCTCGAAGCTCGAGCGCGAGACCTGAGCCTCGCCACCGTGCGCTCGGAGCGGAGCGGTGTCCGGCGCGCACGATCGGCGCGCCGGACACCCCCGCATCCGCGGCCACCAAGCGTGGTGAGCCAGACGCCCCACAGCGCCAGCGGGACGCCGGTCCGACTGGCGGGCGCGTCGGATCGGGCCTGAGCGGGTAGCGAACTGGTAATGGGCCTCGCGATCCTCGATATCGACGGCACCCTCGTCGACACCAACTATCACCACGCGATCGCGTGGTTCCGCGCATTCTGCGAGCACGGCATCGTGCTGCCGCTGTGGCGCATCCATCGTCACATCGGGATGGGCGGGGACCAGCTCGTCGGCGCGCTGGCGGGCGACGGCGTCGAGCGCGAGCACGGCGCCCAGATCCGCGACAGCGAGACCCGTCGCTACATGGAGCTGATCGCGGAGGTCGCCCCGATGGATAGCTCTCGGGAGCTGATCGAGGAGCTTCGCCGGCGCGGTCACCGAGTCGTGCTGGCCAGCTCCGCCAAGGCCGACGAGGTCGAGCACTATCTCGACCTGCTCGACGCGCGCGCGCTCGCTGACGGCTGGACGAGCTCGGCCGACGTCGAGTCGACCAAGCCCGAGCCCGACCTCGTCGAAGCTGCCCTGGATCGCGTCGGTGCCGATCCGCAGGACGCCGTGATGGTCGGCGACACGCCGTGGGACATTCACGCGGCCCGCAGGACCGATGTGCCGACGATCGCCGTCAGGACCGGAGGGTTCGGCGCCGATGAGCTCTGGGAAGCTGGTGCCATCGCCGTGTTCGAGTCGGTCGCCGAGCTGCTGGCCGAGCTCGACGGGACCCCTTTCGCAGCGCCCGCGGCTCAGCCGTCGAGCTGATCAGCCGAGCGGGCTCTCGCGAGCTCCATCCCGACCGTCCACTTCTCCTCGATCCTGCCCAGCCGCCAGACGGCGACCGCGAGCGTCCAGGTCACGACGAACATCCCGACGATGATGAAGCCGGCGGTGTTGACGTTGAAGTTCTCGAACCAGTCCGCGACGGTGCCGTGCAGCCCGAGCTTGTCGGTCAACAGGCCGACGAGCTCGATCGTGCCGATGAACAGCGCGACCGCGACCGACAGGCCCGTGATCGTGATGTTGTAGTAGACCTTTCGCACCGGCTCCGAGAACGCCCAGCCATAGGCGAAGTTCATGAATGACCCGTCGATCGTGTCGAGCAGCGACATTCCCGCGGCGAACAGGATCGGCAGGCACAGGATCGCGTAGAACGGCAGTCCCGCCGCGCCTGCTCCGGCCGCGAGTACCAGCAACGCGATCTCCGTGGCGGTGTCGAATCCCAGGCCGAACAGGACGCCGAGCGGGTACATCTGCCATGGCTCGCGGATCCGGTTGACATGCCGGCCGAGGAAGCGGTTCATCAGGCCCCTCGAGTTCAGCTGCTGCTCGAGCTCCTGCTCGTTGTAGGCGCCGCGGCGCATGTCGAAGAAGATCCGAACGATGCTCACGAGGATCAGGATGTTGAGGATCGCGATCAGGTACAGGAACGATCCCGACACGGTCGTGCCGATCACGTTGGTCGCCTTGTGCAACACCGACTGGCCGTGCGCGACCGGGCCGCTGAGCGCACGCACGCCGACCGACAGCAGAAACGCGAGCCCGAAGACGACGCTCGAGTGGCCGAGCGAGAAGAAGAACCCGACGCTCAGCGGGCGCTTGCCCTCGCTCATCATCTTCCGGGTGGTGTTGTCGATCGCCGCGATGTGATCGGCGTCGAACGCGTGGCGCATGCCGAGCGTGTACGCGGTGATCCCTGTTCCGATCGCGAACGTGCCGGCTGCTCCGAGCTTGAAGTGATGCGGGGCGACGAGCAGGATCAGCAGGCCGAAACCGATGATGTGCAGGCCGGCGATCACCGCCGCCATCCCGCCGGCGCGGCGCCACTCAGCGGGGCTCATCGATGACCTGATCCGGTCAAGTCGCGAGCGGGGCGCCATCGATACGGACGACGTTTGCATCAGCACCTCCTCTCCGCGGCCGTTCGCCGCGGGCCGTGCTCGCACGCGGAATCAACGCTATGGCGATCGGACCGCAACTGCAACAGAGTGGTAATGGAGATCACGCGGCAGCAACTCTCTCTTCTGGGGGCCATACGTGCCGAGCGCGTGGCTGGATCACCGAAAGCGCACCCGATCGGTCAGGCGTCGTCCGGCGCCGTCATCCGCGCCGCGACGACCGCCTGGCCGTAGGAGATTCCGCCGTCCCCGCCGGGCAGTCGTTCGGGCATCAGCACCCGGAGGCCGGCACGCTCGAGCGGTGCTGCAACCCGATCTGCCAGGCGGCGATTGTTGAACACGCCGCCGGACAGCACGACCAGCTCGATGCCATGGTCGGACGCGAGCCGCATGCAGGCGTCGACGGTGCCGGCCGCGAGCGCGTTGTGGAAGCGGCTCGCGATCACCCCGACGCCGATCCGGTCCGCGACGTCGGCGGCGATCGCGTCGAACGTCGGCAGCGGATCGAGTGTCAGCATCCCCCGACCGGCGGCGAGTGCGATCGGGTAGGCCCGGGACTCGGTCGGATCACAGCTTGCCTCGAGCTCGATCGCCGCCTGACCTTCGTAGTTGATCTCGGCGCGGACCCCGGCGAGCGCCGCGACCGCGTCGAACAGGCGGCCGACGCTCGTCGTTTGGGGAGACGCGAACCCGCTGCGGGCGAGCCTCGCGACCTGGCTCCAGCGCTCGGGCTCGACCCTTCCCGCCAACGTGGTGGGAAGCTCGGGCTCGTCCGCTCCGAGCTCGGACAGCCACGAGCACGCCATTCGCCAGGGCTGTCTGATCGCCTGCGCGCCGCCCGGCAGCGAGACCGCGCGCAGCGCGCCGACCCGCTCGAACCCGGACGCGTCGCCGAGCAGGAACTCGCCGCCCCACACGGTCTGGTCGGTGCCGTACCCGGTGCCGTCGAAGATCGCACCGAGTGCCTTCCCCTGCACCCCGTGCTCGCCGAGGCATGCTGCCAGGTGCGCATGGTGGTGCTGGACGCCGACGAGCTCGACATCGGGGCGCTCGAGCGCGTATTTGGTCGAGAGGTATTCGGGGTGGAGGTCGTAGGCGACGACCGCCGGGGTGACGGCGAACAGCCGCTCGAAATGAGCGATCCCGTCGGTGAACGAGCGCAGCGTGCCGGCGTCCGTGAGATCGCCGATGTGGTGGCCGACCCACGCGCGCGTCCCCTTGGCCAGGCAGAACGTGTTCTTGAGCTCCGGGCCGCAGGCGAGCAGTGGCAGCCGCGATCCGGCTCCCGGGAGCCGGAGTGCCGTCGGCACGTACCCGCGCGAGCGCCGCAGGATCGTCGATCGCGATCGCGACCCGATCGTCGCGACACGCACGACGGAGTCGTCGGTCCGCGTCTCGATCGGGCGATCGTGAACGAGGAACAGGTCGGCGATCGCCCCGAGTCGATCGAGCGCGTCCTCATCGCGGAAGCAGATCGGCTCCTCAGAGCGGTTGCCGCTCGTCATCACCAGCGTCGTCCCGGCGCCGGCGAGGAGCAGATGGTGAAGCGGCGAGTAGGGAAGCATCAGGCCGAGCTCCGGCGCCCCCGGGGCGATCGACGGGGCGACGGCGGCTGTGCCTGGCCGCCGCCGCGCGAGCACAATCGGCCGCTCGGGGCTCTCGAGCAGCTCGCGCGACCGCTGGTCGAGCTCGACCAGCAGCTCAGCGGCCGACGTGTCGGTGACCATCAACGCGAACGGCTTGTCCTCGCGGTGCTTGCGCGCTCGCAGCCGGGCGACGGCCGCTTCCTCGTCGGCTCGGCACGCGAGGTGATAACCGCCGATGCCCTTGACGGCGAGGATCTGGCCCTCGCGGAGGGCCTGCGCCGCGAGCGCGAGCGCGTCTCCCGCGACCGGTTGCCCGGCGCTGTCGAGCAGCGATACGGACGGCCCGCACCGCGGGCAGGCGTTCGGCTGCGCGTGGAAGCGACGGTGCGACGGATCCTCGTACTCGCGACGACAATCCGGGCACATCCGAAAGCCGGCCATCGTCGTCTGGGGGCGGTCGTACGGAATCCCGCGGACGATCGTGAATCGCGGGCCGCAGTTGGTGCAGTTGATGAACGGGTAGCGGTGGCGGCGGTCCTCGGGATCGAACAGCTCGCGCAGGCAGTCGTCGCAGGTCGCGGTGTCGACCGCCACGGGGGCGTCGGGGAGCTCGCCCCTCGGACTCTCGCGGATCTCGAAGCCGGTGGCGTCGGTCGGGTCCAGTTCGACGCGGGTGACGCGCTCGAGCACGGCCATCGGCGGCGCCTGACCGACCAGTCGCGCGAAGAACTGCGCCACCGATCGCTCACCGCCCTGGATCTCGATCAGCACCCCGTGGGCGTCGTTGAGCACGTAGCCGTCGAGCGCGAGCTCGCTCGCCAGCCGGTACACGAAGGGCCGGAAGCCGACGCCCTGGACCGTGCCCTGCACGCGGGCGCGGGTCCGCAACCGGCTCGGCGCTGTCGCGCTCATCCGATCAGCTCCGCCAGCACGTGATATGCGCTCGCCTGAGCCTCCTGGATCCGCGGGATGTGCTGCGAACGGGTCACGACGACGTGATCCGCGAGCTGCTCGGAGGCGATCCTGCCGCCGTCGTAGCCGACCATCGCGATCGTCAGCAGACCGCCGCGCCGCGCCTGCGAGAGCGCCTCGATCACGTTCGTCGAGCTGCCCGAGGTCGACAGCGCGAGCAGCGCATCGCCACCCCGCCCGTAGGCGATCAGCTGGCGCGAGAAGACGGCATCGATCCCGATGTCGTTCGCGATCGCGGTCAGGATCGCCGGGTCCTCGGCGAGGTCGACCGCGCGCCGGCCGGCGGCGCGGAAGTCGGCGACGACGTCCATCGCGTCGGTCGCCGAACCGCCGTTGCCGGCAGCGAACAGCGTCGCCCCGTGCTCGAACGCGAGGCGCAGTTCCGCCGCGGCCCGGCCGAGCGTCTCGGCGTTCTCGCCGAGCGTCTGGCCGCGCAGCTCCGCCACCTCCTCCGCCTTCATCAGCACCGAGCGCCGCACGTCGTCGAGCACCTGCTCGAGGTTGTCCTCGCGCTCGGCCAGGAACGGGTAGAGAAAGCTCGAGGCCCCCGAGTCGTGGCCGCGGCGGGCCTGACGGCCGGTCAACAGCCCGCGATGCTCGAAGAACACGTGCACGAGCTCCCACAGCACGTGATACAGCGTCTCGATCAGCTCCTGGCGGACAAACGGGTCCGCGGTGCCGGGGTCGAACTCCCATTCGGCGCCGATCGGAGCAAACGCGATCGTCAGCGCCCCGGCCGCGCGGACGGCCGCGATCGCATTCTCGTGCGATCGCGGTCCGTACGCGATCACGATGTCGTCGGCCCCGGTGAGCAGCTCGAGGTCGTCGGGCGCGACGGCGATCGCCGGGAGCGCCCGCTTGCCGACGATCACCGGATGGACGAATTCCACCGCCACGTGGCGGGCGTCCGAGCGGGCGGCGGGTGAGCTTCCGAACGCGACCAGCCTTCCCCCCCTCGCGAACCGCTCCGCCATCAGGTGACAGAGCCGCGCCAGCCGCTGCGCCTCGGTCTCGAAGAACCGCGCGTTGGCGTCGGTGCGCTCGGCGAGCAGCGCCTGCACGCTGGCGCCGGGGAGACCCGAGAGCGCGGCTTCGCTCACGCTGGGACGCGCTCCCGTTGGGCGACGCCGAGCAGCCAGTCCCTCCATCCGGCGACGCCCTCGCCGCTGCGGGCGCTCACCAGCATCCGCTCGACACCCGGGTTGACCTGGTCCAGGTAGTAGAGGAACTTGTCGAGATCGAAGTCGAGGTGGGGCAGCAGGTCGATCTTGTTGATCACGACGAGCTCGCAGGTCCGGAACATCAGCGGGTACTTGAGCGGCTTGTCCTCGCCCTCGGTGACCGAGCAGACCATCGCCCGCACGTCCTCGCCGACGCGGAACTCCGCCGGGCAGACCAGGTTTCCGACGTTTTCGATCACGAGCAGGTCGATCTCGGCAAGCGGCACCGCGGGCAGCGCCGAGCGGACCATGTTGGCGTCGAGGTGGCACTCGCCGCCGAAGCCCGAGCCGGTGTTCAGCTGCGTCACCGGGACGTGAAGCGCGGCCAGCCGGTCGGCGTCGAACGAGCCCTGGACGTCCCCTTCGAGCACGCCCACGCGGACATCGGCGAGCGGTTCTGCGAGCGCGCGCTCGAGCAGCGTCGTCTTCCCCGCCCCGGGTGCGCTCATCAGGTTCACGACCCGCACCTGCTGGCGATCGAAGTCGTCGCGGTTGGCGCGCGCGATCGTGTTGTTCGCGTCGAGCGCGTCTTCAACGACCCTCACTCTCGTGCGATGCATGCTGCCTCCTGTTCGTCGACTTCGATGTACTGGACCTCGAGCTCGTCTCCGGCGATCACCGTGACCGCGGCCGATTCGCAGCGCGGGCACCGGAACGCCGGGATCGTCGGCTCCCACTCGTGCTCGCAGTCAGAGCAGCGCAGCCGGACCTCGATCTCGTCCAGCTCGAGCCGGGCAGCTTCGCAGACCGTGCCGCGCGCGACGATCTCGAAATAGAACAGCAGCGAGTCGGGAACCACCTGGCGCAGCCGCCCGGCCCGCATCCTGACCACGCTCACGGGCCGCTGCTCAGCGTGCGCGAGGGCCGTGTTCAGGACGGCGGTCGCGATCGACAGCTCATGCATCGCGGTGCAGCTCGGCAATCGTCTCGAGTACGAGATCGGCCGCCGAGCCGACCGATTCGCTGACGGCCCGGCTCAGCCCGAGGCCGACCTCCTCGACGACTTCCGGTTCGCACGCGACGACGAAGACCCGACCGGGCCACCCGCCGACGTACTTGACGAACCGCAGCACGGTCTGCGGATCCATCCCGTGCGGGTCGAGGATCTGTCCGTCCTCGATCTGCCCGTCGACGTCCTCGGCATCGGCCTCCATCACGTACAGGGTGCCGGCAGCTCCGCCCTGGCGGCTGACGTCGATCAGGATCAGCGCGTCGTAGCCGCGCATCACCTCGTAGGCGAGATCCAGACCGCCCGATCCGAAGTCCATCACGCGCACGCCCGCGGGCAAATCGCGCTCCTCGAGCAGCTTCGCGACCTCGCCGCCGAAGCCATCGTCGCGCAGCCAGGCGTTTCCGATCCCCGCGACCAGGATCTGCTTGGTCGCGGCTGCAATCTCAGTCATGGCGTCTGCACCTCGTGTGCGAAGAAGAACAGGTAGCGCCCGGTCTCGCGCATCAGCTCCTGGCCGGGGTCGTCGTCGACCGTGACCGCGAGATGGACGCGGTCGTCGTAGTCGACGTAGATCCGTTCGAGCGTCGCACGGCGGCCGTCGAGCATCCGGTCGTACGGGTCGCGGTCGGTGCCTGGGCGCAGCGTCAGCTTGCACCCCCGCTCGAACAGTTGCTCCCCCACCCGCGCCCGCGGCACGCCGGGATTGTCATCGGCGCTCCTCGCCGGCTTCATCCCGCCGTGGAGGCTGACGATCTCGTCCGGTGTGGTCGCGAGCGCGCGCTCGAGCATCTCGCGGACCGCCGGGTCCTGCTCGGCTGCCGCGGCGCGCTCCTCGTCGCTCAGCGTGTGGACGTGCAGTGTCAGCGCTTCCTCGATCTCGGTGTTGTCGAACAGGTTGCCGCGGCTCTCAGGCGCGAGCCGCGGGTGGTCGGGCAGGATGATCGCCGCGCCGAGCACGGTGTCGTCGCTCGGCGTCGCGAGCACCGGCCAGATGTTGACGCTGTCGTGGTCGGCCTCGAGCGGCGAGATGAAACGCCCCGGCGAGATCCGCACGGCGATGTGGGTCGAGATCAGCGAGTCGCCGAGCGCCGCGGCGCGGGTCAGTCCCGGTTGCACCTCGGTCGTGTTGTGGACGCAGGCGCGGACCTGGACCTGGCCCCCTTCGCCGCCGTGCGAGCGCAGCGTGAAGCGGCCGCCGACGAACTCGGTGCTGCTGCGCTCGCCGATCGTGACCGGACCGAGCTCGATTCGCCGGGCGAGGGCCTGGTGGCGCTCACCGCTGGCGGCCAGATATCGCAACGTCGCGGTCAGCTGCGCGCCCTCGGGCGCCTGCGCCACGCACTCGAGCCGCGCGTGGTCAAAGGCGCCGTCGCACTCGGCCGCGTAGGCTGGCGGGTACACGATCCCGAACGGGGTCGGAGTCGCGTTCTTGGTCGCCTCAGGCGTGTAGGGGTACAGCGCGTATCCCTCATACAGCAGCGACGAGACCAGCTGATCAAGCATCGAGCAGCTCCACCACGCATGCGTCGAAGCTCGGCAGGCCGCGGGCGCCGCGGAGCTCGTTCAGACGTGCGAGCGTCGCATCGCTGATCCGGATCCAGCCGCCGCCCGGGTAGTGCTCGGCGATCATCGCGCGCCAGGCTGCGATCGGCATCTCGAACTGCGCGGTCGCGCTCCACGGGACCGGGACCATCTGAAGGCGCCCGTGCTGACGGTAGAAGACCGTCCCGTTGAAGTGGAAGCTGAGCGGCACCGACCCATCGCGAAGGGCGTAGAAGTACTTCGCCGCGGCCACCTCGAGGTCGTAGGTGCAGGGAAGCTCGAGCGCGAACTGCGCCGAGCCGACGAATGCGGGGACGACCGCACCCACCCGCGCCCACGACAGTGCCTGCGTCGAGGGTGTCCAGCTCGCGGGCGCCCCGAACAGCTCCGCCAGCCGCTCGCGGGTGTCGGTGTCGTAGCCCCGGCGCGCGGGGTCGATCTGCACCTGGATTGAGAGCGCGATCGACTGGATCTCGTGCTCAGAGCGCTCGACCACGGTGGCCGAAAAGATCATCGTCGGCGCGGCGGCGAACGCCAGATGAGCCGCGCCGATGACCGCGAACTCGGGCTGCGGGGTCACCGGCGTCGCCGGCTGGGACTGGGCCGCGGCGCTCATCGCGCCGCTCCGACCCCGGCCCGCAGCTGCTCGAAGAATGCCGGCACCGCCTGATCGAGCGCACTGCCACCGGAGATTCCCTCCCACCGGGATTTGATCAGCCCGACCAGCGCGTAGCACTGGTCGATCGGGAGGATCACGTACTGGTGGGGATCACTGAGGCGATTGGCTACCAGCGCCTCGGCATCCTGGTCGAGGTTGGCGAGCTCGGGGTTGCGTCGCACAAGGTCCTGCCAGGCGCCGAGGTCGAGCTCTGACTCGGTCGCGCCGGCTGGACTCGGATAGAACGCGAGCACCGACTCGCTGGTGCTCGAGCGCATGAAGAACGCGAGGCCGATCGGGATCTGGAAGCGGCCCCACATCTCCTGATCGCAGTCGAACTCGGCCAGCCACACGGTCCGCATCCCAGACGGTCGGTACTCGGCATCGCCCGATCGCAGGGCCCAGCACGCCTCGCACGCGCACAGGATCCGCCGTTCGGTCAGATGCAGCAGATGGCGGTGGTCGTCCGGGATCGTCGCGTTGCACAGATCGCACCGCTGCACCGCCGACGCCGCGCTCGGGAGGCGCTCCGCGCCAGTCCGGGCCATCGACCGGATCCGAGCCACCGTTTCGGCCCGGCGGCGAGCCGCCACGATCGCGTCGAGGCGCTCGCTCACACGGCCACCCTGATCCCACCCGACTCGAGCAGTGGCACGGGCGTCAGCTGCAGCGGCTCACCGCCGGCGGCCCGACCGGCGCGCGGAAGATCGAACTCGACCCCGCACGAGCCGCAGCGCAGCATCGTCCCGGCCAGCTCGCCGGCGTGGAGCGGCTCGCCGCAGGCCGCACACGCGTCCCGGTAGGCGAGCAGCGCATCGTCGACCCGAGCCAGCAACAGCTCGACGCCGTCCGCGTCCAGCGCGCGGATCGATCCGGGTCCGAGCTCGCCGGCGCCGTCGATCGGGATCCACCGCGCGGGCATCGGCGGCGGCTCGGGCACCGGCGCGACACCCGAGTGAACCATCGGCAGCTCGAACCCCCTGTCGGCGAGCGGGTCCGCGACCCCCTCGACGTCGATCCCGAGGAGGTCGGGCGCGTGCTCCTCCAGCGCCTGCTTGATCGCGAGCTCGAGCGTCGCCCGTGACGCGGCGCAGCCGTTGCAGCTCCCCTGCAACGCGAGCCGCGCGACCCCGTCCTCGACGCCCAGCAGCTCGACGTTGCCGCCGTGGGATTCCATGTATGGCCTGACCGTGTCGAGCGCCTCGAGAACCCGATCGTGCAACGGGACCGGGTACAGGTCGTGGATCAGCAGCAAGCTGGCCACGGCTCCGTCCTGGGCGAGCTCGTCGAGGATCGTCGCGCCGGCCTCGCGCGATGACTCGATCGCCTCGATGATCCGGCGCAGGCCGTCGCCGTACATCGCGACGACCGCGCTGACCAGCTCCTGCGCCAGCTCTCGTGCGGACGGATCCGGCAGGGCGTCGAGCTCCGCGGTCAGCGAGCTGACCCGGTCAAGCAGTTCGCCGGGGAGCGCGTCAGCAGCCATCGGGCACCTAACTCAGCCCTGTCGGCGTATGGACCACCTTGCGCACGCGGCCCTTGCCCGTGTACATGTGGACCCCGCACGGCAGGCACGGATCGAAGCTGCGGACCGCCCGCATGATGTCGATTCCCTTGAAGTTCTCCGGGCCGTTCTCCTCGAAGATCGGCGTGTTCTGAACCGAGTCCTCATACGGGCCAGGAGTGCCGTAGACGTCGCGCGGGCTGGCGTTCCACGGGGTCGGTGGGTACGGCTGGTAGTTGGCGATCTTTCCGTCGCGGATCACCATGTGGTGCGAGAGCACGCCGCGGGCGGCCTCGTGGAACCCGCAGCTGACCGCCTGCTCGGGGACCTTGAACTCCTTCCAGCTCTTGGTGCGCCCGGCACGGACCTCCTTCAGCGCTCGCTCGAGGCAGTGCAGCGCGACCAGCGCCGAATACGCCTGGTGATATGACCGGGCCCGGTCACGCTCGACCGCATTGGACTTCTCGGGCACGTTCCACTCGAGCTCCATCTCGGGCATCGCGGCTGACTTCGGCAACACCATCTGAATCGAGTGACCGGTCGCTTTGAGATAGCCGAAGTCGACCAGCCCCGCCTTGGCGGTGCACCACTGCCGCGCGAACGGCCCGCCACCGGTGTCACAGCACACGTGCGTATCCGTGCGCTTGTCGTAGATCCGCGGCGAGACCACCCAGCTGTACTTGTCGGCGAAGTCGCGCTTCTGCGGCTTGGGCAGCGTCTGCTTGTTCCACGGATGGTTCTTGTCGACCGGGTTGCCGAGCGGATCCTGGGTGACGTACGTCGGCTCGTTCTCCCATCCGTCGAAATACGAGCTCCCGAGCAGGATCCTGATCATCAGGTTGATCTCGACCAGATCGGTGCTGACCAGCTCACCGTTGATCGCGACGCCCGGCGTGATGTAGCGCTTGCGTCCCCACTCGGTCATCCGGCGATAGTCGTAGTCGACGTAGTCGGGGTCGTCGAAGCAGCCCCAGTTGACGAGATTCGTGTCGCGGTAGCCGACCATGTCGTACCCCGGCAGCTCTTGCAGGAAGAAGTCGTACAGGTCGTCGTGCATCGGCACGGTCCGCTTGACGTAGTCCATGTAGCGCATCAGCCGCACGTAGTAGTCGGTCAGCGTCTGGTGGGTGATGTCGGCGCTGCAGCCACCGGGCATGATCGTCGACGGGTGGGTGTGACGCCCGCCGAACAGGCAGTACATCTCGCGCGTGTAGCGGGCCACCTGGAGCGTCTCGAGGTAGAAGCTCCCGGTGAACGGGTTCAGCGCGCGCATGATCTCGGCGATCGTCCCGTAGCCGTGGATGTCCTTGTGCGGCGCGGATGTGTTCTCGGCCTTGGCCAGCAGTGTCGGGTTGGTGTCCTTGACCATCTGCTCGCAGAAGTCGACGTTCGCCATGCAGTCGTTGAAGATCGCGTGATCGAACATGTAGTCGGCCGACTCGGCCAGGTTGAAGGCCAGATCGCCGAGCGGTGGCGGCTTGACCGAGTAGGCCATGTTCTGGTTCAGACACGAGCACGTGCAGTGGTTGTCACCGCAGATGCCGCAGATCCGGCTGGTGATGAAGTGAGCGTCGCGCGGGTCGATGCCCTTCATGAAGATGTCGAATCCGCGGAAGATCATCGACGTGCTGTAGCACTTGAGAACCTGGCGGTTTGAGAAGTCGATCTCGGTGTGGATCCCGAGGCTGCCGACGATCCGGGTGATCGGATCCCACGACATCTCCTTGACGACGACCTTCTGTTGCCGGGGCGTTTCGGTGGTTGCCATTTCCTCTCCTGCCTCGAGGCTCTTATACGGTGCGTGGGTCGCTGGCTACCAGCGTTTCTGGTATCCGCTGCTCAACGCCGGTCCCCTTCGCCGCCATTCGGGCTCGACGTCGAACTTGGTGTCGATGTTGCGCTTGCGGAAGTAGCGGAACACCGGCCCGTAGGTGAACTTCTGGAAGTTCGCGCCGGCGTTGCCCCACGGGTCCGGATCCATGAACGGCATGTACTTGTCGGGGAACCCGGGCATCGTGCAGGCCATGCAGATCCCGCCGACGTTGGGGCAGCCGCCGACACCATTGACCCAGCCGCGGACGGGGACGTTGCACTTGACCACCGGTCCCTTGCAGCCGAGCTTGACGAGGCAGCGGTGATCGGACCCGTACTCGGTCGCGAAGTTGCCCTGCTCTGTGAACCCGGCCCGGTTGCAGCCCTCGCGGACGGTTCGATCGAACAGCCACTTCGGCCGCAGCTGCTCGTCGAGCTCGGGCGCGGGGGCCATCCCGGCGAGATGGAAGACGAGATACATCAACGTCTCGGTCATGTTGTCCGGCTGCGCCGGGCAGCCGGGGATGTTGATGATCGGCAGCCCGGCCTTCGAGCGCCACTTCCAACCCAGGTAGTCGGCGACGCCCATCGCCCCGGTCGGGTTGTTCTTCATCGCCGGGATCCCGCCGTAGGTGGCGCAGGTGCCGACCGCGACGACCGCGGCGGCCTTCGGCGCGAGCCGGTCGATCCATGCGTTGAGCGTGATCGGCTGGCCGTCGGCCGGATTGACGCCGAATCCCGTCCAGTGGCCCTCGCCATTGATCTCCTCGTTGCCGATCGATCCCTCGATCACCAGCACGAACGGGTCGAGCTTGCCCTGCTCGGCGTCATACCACGCCTGGATGTACTCGGCGCCGACCTCGAACGCGATCACCTGGTTGTGGATCACGACCCTCGGCATTCCCGGGATCACGCCCTGGATGATGTCCTCGAGACTCGGGTTGGTGGCACTCGTCATCGCGACCGAGTCACCCTCACAGGAGAGCCCGATCGTCATCCACAGCACGTGCGCTGTCACCTGCTCGGTGTCGTGTTGCCGGGGTGCGTACTCGATTCCTGTCGCCATCGGCGCTCCTCTCCTGCCCGTTCAACAAATCCGCGGCAATGGATCTCCGACCAGCTGATCCATCACCCGCCTACCGCCAAAGCTCGTCTGCACCAGCACCATTCCGGGGGGCTCCCGTTTGACCTCGCCGATCGCCGCCGCCTGCTCGCAACCCGGTATCAGCCGCAGCGCCGCGAGCGCCGCCGCCACGGCATCGGGAGCCACGAACGCAACCAGCCGTCCCTCGTTGGCCACGTACATCGGATCGATGCCGAGCAGCTCGGCGGCCGCTGCCACGACCGGAGCGACGGGCACGTCGGCCTCGCGCACCAGCATTGCGACCTTGGAGGCGCGCGCCAGCTCGTTGAGGACCGATGCGACGCCGCCGCGAGTGGCGTCGCGTAGGCAGTGGAGTCGATCGCCGGCAGCGCCGAGCAGCGCATCGACGGCGGGCCATAGGGGGCAGGTGTCGGACTCCAGCTCGGCGTCGAGGTCGAACTCGCCGCGGGCGAGCATGATCGCCGTCCCATGTTCGCCGATCGGGCCCGACACGAGCACGTGATCGCCCGGCCTGATCCCGTCGGTGGCGAGCCCTGCACGAGGGTCGACGAGGCCGATGCCGGTCGTGCAGATGTACATCTGGTCGGCCGCGCCGCGCTCGACGACCTTGGTGTCGCCCGCGACGATCTCGACTTCAGCGGCGCGCGCGGCGGTCGCGAGCGCCTCGACCTCGGCGCGCAGCACGTCGGCGTCGAGCCCCTCCTCGAGGATCAGCGAGACGGTCAGGGCAAGCGGCTGCGCGCCGGACATCGCGAGATCGTTAACGGTGCCGTTGACCGCGAGCTCGCCGATCGAGCCACCCGGGAACCGCAGCGGTTTGACGACGAAGCTGTCGGATGTCATCGCGAGCCGCGTCCCCTGCGCGTCGACGGCTCCGGCGTCGCCCAGCGCGGCCAGCGCGCTCCCCTCCCCCCGCCGAGCGCCGGCACGAGCAGACCCTCGATCAGCGTCTGGCTCGCCTTGCCTCCGGCTCCGTGGGCGAGCGTGATGTGCTTGTCGCGAAACCGCGCGCGCTTGGCACGCGCGGTATCGATGATCCCGAGCACCCGCTCTTCACGCCCGACCGGGGCGCTCACACGACCTCCCGGTCCCGGGCGAAGCGACCGTAGTTGTAGTACGCGGCGCACGCGCCCTCGGGCGAGACCATGCATGTCCCGATCGCATGCTCAGGCGTGCAGGCGGTGCCGAACACCTTGCACTCCCACGGCTTGATCACGCCCTTGAGGACCTCGCCGCACTGGCATGCCTTGGGATCGGCGATCCGGACGCCCGGGACTTCGAACCGAGCCTCGGCGTCGAAGTCCCGGTAGGCGTCCGACAGCCTCAGGGCGCTCTGGGAGATGAAGCCAAGCCCTCGCCATTCGAAATGCGGGCGCAGTTCGAACACTTCGGACATCACCTCGAGGGCCCTGAGGTTCCCCTCCCTTGGCACAACCCGGGTGTACTGGTTCTCGACCTCGCAGCGGCCGTCCCCGAGCTGACGAAGGATCATCAAGATCGACTGCAGGATGTCGAGCGGCTCGAACCCTGAGATCACGACCGGCCGCTGGTAGTCCGCGGGAATGAACTCGAACGGCCGCGCGCCGACGACCGTACAGACATGGCCGGGACCGATGAAGCCGTCGAGGCGCAGGTCAGGCGACTCGAGCAGCGCGCGCAGCGGCGGCACGATCGTCACGTGGTTGCAGACGCACGTGAAGTTCCTCAGCCCCTCGGCCTTCGCCCGCTTGAGCGTCAGCGCGGTCGACGGGGCCGTCGTCTCGAACCCGATCGCGAAGAACACGACCTCGCGGTCGGGGTTCTCGCGCGCGATCCGCAACGCGTCTAACGGCGAGTACACCATCCTGACGTCGGCTCCCTGAGCCTTGGCGTCGAGCAGCGTGTACTCCGAGCCCGGCACCCTCAGCATGTCTCCGAAGCAGGTGAAGATCACGCCGTCCTGTTGCGCGACGGCGATCCCGTCATCGACGCGCCCCATCGGGATCACGCAGACGGGGCAGCCGGGTCCGTGGACGAGCTCGACGTTGGCCGGCAGCAGGTCGTCGATCCCGTACTTGTAGATCGAGTGGGTGTGGCCACCGCAGACCTCCATCACCTTGTAGTGGCGTCCGGGCTCCAGCGCACCGAGAATCTCGCCGGCGAGCACGCGCCCGAGCTCGGCGTCTCGGAACTCGTCGACGAACTTCACGACGCTCTCCCGAGGTTGGCGATCGCGATGCCGGCGTGGACCAGCAGCTCGTCGCCCGGCCGCGCCGACGCAACGAGGTCGAGCGCGACCGTGTGCGTGGCCCGCTCCGCGTCGACGCACACGGCGTCCTGACCGCTGCGCTGCAGCACCCGCATCGGGATCCCCTCGTCACCGCAGGTGATGCAGTGGGCCTCGCCCGTCGGGCAGCGCGCTGCCTGCGCTTCGCTCACTCGATCACGCTCGCCTTCAGCTCCTCGAGCTCCTGTTCGTACTCGGCGCCCATCTGCTCGAGCAGCCGCAGCGTCGCGTGAGCCTCCTCCTCGTCGACCTTGGAGAGCGCGAACCCGACGTGGATCAGGACCCAGTCGCCCGGCTTGGCGCCACCGTCCTCGTCGGCCAGCAGACTGACGTTGATGTTGCGGCGAACACCGACGACGTCAACCTTGGCGATCTGGTTCGTGGCGTCGATCAGCTCCACCACCTGTCCGGGAATCGCCAAGCACATGGGGCTGTCGCCGCTCCTCGGTCGCGAGTGCCCCAAGCAGGTCTGGGCCGGTTGGGGCGATCCGGCCTAGCAACTCTCAGCAGGCGGTATATCACTCCGGCTCCGGCCCGCGCGGGTGGGGGTAAGCGAGCTGACGGTAATCCGGGTTACCAACCTTTCGGTCCGATCGAGCTGGCGGCGAGAGTGATTGCATATCGCCCTAGACTTCGCCTCGCACACGTTGTGCCGGCGAGGGAGAGTCCATGTCGTGGACGGCGACGGCGAGCTGATGCCGGATCATCGCGATCCAGTCCACGCACGCTGGCGCCGCCGGCCGGCCCAGCGCCCGAGCTCGTTCCGCTACCTGCTCGACCTCGACGTCGACCTCGCCGAGGAGCTCGACGTCCGCATGCGGATGGTCGCCCGCCCCGCCGTGACCGCGATCACATTCGACGTCGATCCAGGCGAGATCGACATGTCCTCGTGGCTGCAGGCCGCCAGCGGCGGCGCCGGCGTGCTCGTGCTCGATGGCGTCCTCGCGATCAACGTCCGCGTCGGTGACCGCAACGCGGCGGAGCTCGTGGGCGCCGGTGACCTGCTGCAGCCGTGGCACGGCGAGGAGGAAGAGCTGCTCGTCTGCGACCTCGGCTGGCGCGCGCTCGTGCCGGCGCGGTTCGCGCTGCTCGACATCGGCTTCGCACAGCGCGTGCAGCCGTGGCCGCAGATCGACGGGGCGCTGCTCCGCCGCGCCGGCCGGCGCACGCGGAGGCTCAACGTGCAGCGGGCGATCGCCGCCCAGCCGCGTCTCGATGTGCGCCTGGCGCTGCTGTTGTGGCACCTGGCGGCGCGGTGGGGCAAGGTCGAGCCCGGCGGCATCAGGCTCCCGGTGCCGCTGACCCATCACCTGCTCGGGCGGCTCGTGTCGGCCGAGCGACCATCGGTGTCGCACGCGCTTGCGCGGCTCGCCCAGGCCGGCCTGATCAGCGGCCACGGCGACGAGTGGCACCTGCACGGGACCTTGCAAGAGCAGCTCGCTTCGATGACCGAGCCCGAGCGTGAGCGGGTACAGCAGCTGGTCGCGGCAGCCGTCAAGGCGCAGTGAGCCAGACACTCGAATTCGCGCCGGGCCAGGCGCGCGCCGAACGCCAGATCGTCCATGTCGTGTGGCTCACGAGCGGTCTCGGCTGCGACGGCGACTCGGTCGCGATGACGGCCGCCACCGCGCCGTCGCTCGAGGATCTGCTCAGGGGAGTGATCCCCGGCATACCGAGGCTGGCGATCTACAACCCGATGCTGGCCTACGAATCCGGCGATCAGTTCATGCACGCGTTCCGTCAGGCAGCCGCTGGACGGCTGCACCCGTTCGTGCTGGTGCTCGAGGGGTCGGTCCCCAACGAGGACATCAGCGGCGAGGGCCACTGGGCGGGTTTCGGCGTCGACCCCGACACGGGGCAGCCGATTCCGACCTGCACCTGGATCGACCGGCTCGCGCCACAAGCGGCGGCGGTACTCGCGCTCGGCACCTGCGCCGCCTACGGCGGGGTCCCGGCGATGCGAGGCAATCCGACCGGCGCGATGGGCCTGCGTGACTATCTCGGGTCGGGGTGGCGCTCGCGCGGCGGGCTTCCGATCGTCAACCTGCCCGGCTGCCCGGTACAGCCCGACAACATCACCGAGACGCTGCTGCACCTCGCTCTGTGGGTCGCCGGCAGCGAGCCCGATCTCGCGCTCGATGACCAGGGGCGTCCCCGCTGGTTGTTCGAGCGGACCGTTCAGGAGGGCTGCGGCCGCGCCGGCTTCGCCGAGCAGGGCGAGTTCGCAACGACCCCCGCCGACCGTCGCGGCTGCCTCGTCAGGCTCGGATGCAAGGGACCTGTGGTCAAGTGCAACGTCCCGGTCCGCGGGTGGGTCGGTGGTGTCGGCGGCTGCCCCAACGTCGGCGGTATCTGCATGGCATGCACGATGCCCGCGTTCCCCGACCGCTTCATGCCGTTCATGGAGGCCAGCGGCATCGGTCGCCTGGCGGCGGCCGGTGCGCGCTTCACCTACGGACCGGTGATGCGCCGGCTGCGCAACCAGGCGATCGCCCGTCACTTCGACCGTGAGCCGGACTGGCGCCGTCCCGGCGAGGAGCTGCGCAGCGGCTATCGGCCACGATGGTGAGCCAATGCCGGCGCGACTGATCTTTGGCTGCGAGCTGTGCGGTCCCCCGCCCGACGAATGGTGTCTGCCGTGACCGGCACCGACCCGCTCGCGACGCCCGTCTACGCGGCCGGCGGCTACAAGCCCTTCGGGCAGTTCACGCTGCCCGAGGTGCGGGCGCGGGCCGATGAGCTCTCGCAGGCGAGCGGCTGGGGACCGACCGCCCGCATCGCTACGGTCGCCCGTGGCTGGTCGGACCTGGCGGCCGAGATGGAGCGCTGCGGGGCCGCGACCGTCGCCGAGCTACAGCCCGCGCTCGGGGCCGAGTTCGCCCGGAGAGCTTGGGTGGGGGCGAGCCTGCTCTAGTCGGTCTGCAGCCGCCGCCGACGGCAAAGCGGTATCCCGAACCACACGGTGCTGACCGTGACCGCGGCGCCGATCCCGACCACGATCGCCGTCGTCGAGCCGAACAAGAAGTTCGAGATCAGGATCAGGATCCCGGTCAGACCGGCGCTCAGGAAGATCAGGGCAACGATCGTCAGCCGGGTACCGAGCTCGACCAAATATGCCTTCTGATGGCGGCGGAACAGGAGCCGGTGGTGGATCGACGGGGCGATCAGCAGGCACGCGGCGATCGCGATGCACAGCAGCGTGACGAAGTAGTCGTAGCGATCGAACGCGGTCGCGCGCCGGAAGCCGACGTTGAACGGAACGATCAGCAGGAACGCGAACAGCACCTGAATCCCGACGGCGGCGACGCGGAGCTCGTTGAGCAGCTCGACCGTGTTGCGGTCGAGCCGCTCACTCGAGGACTCGTCGCGGTCGTCGTCAGGCGCCGCGGGCGCCCGCGCCAACGTGCTGCTCATGCCGGCCCTCGGAGAACTCCTCGACGAGCTTGTCGCAGAATGCGGGCAGGTCGTCGGGCTTGCGGCTCGTGACCAGTCCGTTGTCGACCACCACCTGCTCGTCGACCCAGGTGGCGCCGGCGTTGCGCAGATCGGTCTGCAGGCTCGGCCACGAGGTCACGGTCCGCCCGCGAGCGACCCCCGCCTCGACGAGCATCCACGGCCCGTGGCAGATCATCCCAACCGGCTTGTCCTGCTCGAAGAAATCGCGCACTAACTGCACAGCATCGCGATCGGCGCGCAGCGTGTCGGGGTTGGCGACGCCTCCCGGGATCACCAGCGCGTCGTAGTCGCTCGCGTCCGCGTCGCCGGCGGCGCGGTCGGCAGCGATCGTCTTCCCCCTGTCGAGGTGGTTGAACATCTGCACGTCGCCCTCGTCGAGCGAGACGAGGTCGACGTCCGCCCCGGCCTTCCGGACGGCATCGACCGGCTCGGTCAACTCGACCTGCTCGACGCCCTCGGTGAACAGGAACGCAACGCGCTTGCCCTTGAGCTCGGATGCCACTGGCGCTCACCTCCGTTGTTGTCGTTTTGGCCTTCTTATCGGGGCTACCCGGGGTAATTGGCCGCAAACGACGGGGCGCGGCGCCCACGCGGCCGGCGGCGCTCCCGCTGCCGACCGTCGCGGCACGAATTTCCCGGCGCGTAAGCGATCGCCCCTACCATGTAGGACATGTTTGGAATGAGACAGAAGACAACGATGGTCGAGCCGGGGGACGCGCTTCCCGGCCGTGAGTACGAAGTCCCGGTTCCCGCTTTGCACACTGTGCTAGGGACGCCCCTGAAGCCGCCGTTTCCGCCCGGTCTCGAGCGCGCGGTATTCGGTCTCGGCTGCTTCTGGGGAGCCGAGCGGGTGTTCTGGCAGGCACCGGGTGTCTATACGACGGCGGTCGGCTATGCCGGCGGCTTCACGCCCAACCCCACCTATGAGGAGGTCTGCAGCGGGCGGACCGGCCACACCGAGGCGGTGCTGGTCGTGTTCGACCCCGCCAAAACCTCATACGAGGAGTTGCTGCGCCTGTTCTGGGAGGGCCACAACCCGACGCACGGCATGCGCCAGGGCAACGACGTGGGCACCCAGTACCGCTCAGCGATCTACGCCAGCGATGAGCATCAGCTCGAGGCGGCGAAGCGCTCGCGCGATGCCTACGCGGAGCGGCTGCGGGCAGCCGGGCATTCCGAGATCACGACCGAGATCGAGCTCGCAGGCCCGTTCTACTACGCGGAGGACTACCACCAGCAGTACCTCCACAAGAACCCGATGGGCTATTGCGGGCTCGGCGGCACCGGCGTCAGCTGCCCGATCGGGGTTGGGGTCGCGACGGCCGCCTCGGCCGCCGGCTAGGGCTCACTGTTGTGTCGGGGGCGCGCATGCGCGCCCCCGCCGGGCGGTGCATGCACCGCCCGGGGTCCGGGCGCATGCGCCCGGACCTTCAAGCTCAGCCGCCGGCGACCGCCGGCAGGATCGTGACCTCGTCGCCGTCGTGGACCTCGGTCTCGAGACCGTCGAGGAAGCGGATGTCCTCACCGCCGACATAGACGTTGACGAACCGGCGCAAGCCGCCGTCCTCGGCGATCCGGCTGCGAAGCTCGCCATAGCGCTCGTACAGGGAGTCGAGGACCTCGCCGACCGTCGAGCCTTCCACCTCGGCGGTGGCATCTCCGTCGGTCGCCGCGCGCAGCTGGGTGGGGATCTTCACGCTGACGGACATCTGTTCCATAGTCATATCAAGCGGCGACGCGGACGCGATCGCTCGCTTCCTCGAATGACTTGACGGTCGGGTCGATCTCCCAGGCCTCGAATGTGCCACGCGCGCAGTCGAGCGTCTTCAGGCCCTCGCCGGTGATGATCGCCACCACACGCTCGTCGGGATCGATCTCGCCGCGCTCCGCCAGCTTGGCCAGGACCGCGGTCGTCACGCCACCCGCCGTCTCGGTGAAGATGCCGGTGGTGCGGGCCAGCAGCTTGATGCCTTCGCGGATCTCATCGTCGGTGACCGCGTCGATCGAACCGCCCGAGTTGCGCGCCAGATCGAGCGCGTAGGGCCCGTCGGCGGGGTTGCCGATCGCGAGCGACTTGGCGATCGTGTCCGGCTTGACCGGGCGGCAGAAGTCCTGCCCGGCCTGGAACGCCGAAGCGACCGGCGAGCAGCCGGTCGCCTGGGCGCCGTTGAACTTTGGAAGCTCGCCCGCGAGCAGCCCCAGCTCGAGCCATTCGTCGAAGCCGCGGGCGACCTTCGTGAACAGCGAGCCCGAGGCGATCGGGCAGACGACACGGTCGGGCAGCTCGAATCCGAGCTGCTCGGCGATCTCGAACGCGAGCGTCTTTGAGCCCTCGGCGTAGTACGGCCTCATGTTGATGTTCACGAACGCCCACTCGTGGTCGCCCGAGAGCTCGGTGCAGAGCCGGTTGACGTCGTCATAGTTGCCCCGCACGGCGACCAGATTGGTCCCGTACACGCCGGTCGCGAGCACCTTCTGCTCCTCGAGATCGGAGGGGATGAACACGTAGGACTCGAGCCCCGCCGCCGCAGCGTGGGCCGCGACCGCGTTGGCCAGGTTGCCGGTCGACGCGCAGGCGATCGTTTCGAAGCCGAGCTCGCGCGCGCGGGCGAGTGCCACCGACACGACCCGGTCCTTGAACGAGTGGGTCGGGTTAGCGGCGTCGTTCTTGATCCACAGCTCGCGCAGGCCGAGCTGCTCGGCGAGCCGGTCGGCGCGCAGCAGCGGCGTCCACCCGGCGGGCAGCGTTCCTCGCGGTTGCGCGCCCACCGGCAGGAAGTCGGTGTAGCGCCACAGGGACTGCGGGCCCGCCTGGATCTTGCGGCGCAGCTCGCCCAGATCGAGATCCCGTGCAGGCGCGTACGCGACCTCGAGCGGGCCGAAGCACTGCTCGCACACGTAGCGTGCGTCGAGCGGGTAGGTGGTGCTGCATTCTTTGCAGCGAAGAGACTCTGGCGGCATATGTAGAAAAACCTCCGCCGGGGTCTGTGGTCGGAGGCCTATGAAACCGCCTTGCCACATCTCCCAGGCTTGTTGATTGGAGCCTGATGGACTTGGCACCGTTCCCTTGCGGGAGGTTGCCGGGGCTTCGTAGGGCCATTCCCTCCACCCCTCTGGATGCGTACTGCTATGTGGGCGCAAGTATACCCACAGTTCCCGGCGCCAAGAATGGGTGTCGGCGGGCGCGGTGCGAGGTTTTGCTCGCGACCCGCCGGGCGGGTGCCGCGACCCCCGCATAACCTCGCAAAGCCGTCGCCACGAGCGCGGCGGGCGAGTTTAAGTCTGCCTGCCAGACCCCAACCGCCATCCTCCTCGCGCCAGACCCAAGTTTGCGAGGTTATGCCGGGTCCCACCCGGTCCTACCTCGGCCGAGCGCGGAGCAACCGCGCCGAACCGTGGGAAAGGTCCGCGGGGCGGCCGAACCGGCGTCAGGGACGGGTCCGCGGGGCGGCCGAACCGGCGTCAGGGACGCGTTCGGGGGCGGCCGGACCGCGCCAAACGTAACGACGACCCGGCCGCGGTGTTCGGGTCTGCGGCATGGCCGCCACCACGATCGATCCGCTCGCGCGCCTGCAGGCGAGCCTGTCCAAACCGGGGAGCGCTCCGAGCAAGCGCATGCTGATCATCGTCAATCCGTATGCGACCACGGTCTCGGACCGGCTCAAGAACCTCGTCGTGTACGCGCTGCGCGGCAGCTATCAGGTCGATGCGATCGACACCGAGTCTCGTGACCACGCGACCGAGCTGTGCCGCGAGGCGGCGCAGGACGGCTACGACGTGGTGGTCGCGTTCGGCGGCGACGGCACCGTCAACGAGGCCGCGAACGGGCTCGCCGGTTCCGAGACCGCGCTCAGCTGCCTCCCTGGCGGCCGCACCAACGTCTACTGCCGGATGCTCGGAATCCCGACCGACGTCGTCGATGCGACCGAGCACCTGTTGCAGATCGCCGACGACTGGCGCCCGCGGCGGCTCGACCTCGGCTACGTCAACGAGCGCAGTTTCCTGTTCTCGGCCGGCGTCGGGCTCGATGCGAGCGTCGTCGAGCAGGTCGACGCCCACCCACACCTGAAAGCCAGGCTCGGCGAGTGGTACTACACGTGGACGGGGATCAGGACCTTCAACCGGCGCTATCTGCTGCGCCCGCTGCGGCTCGTTTCCGAGTTCGACGGCGAGACCGTCGCCGGTGTCACCGCGATCGTCCAGAACGCCGCGCCCTACACGTATTTCGGCGATCGCCCGGTCGACATCGGCGAGGGCGCCACGCTCGACAGCGGCGACCTCGCGGGCGTCGTGCTGACGCGCGCGAGCGCGATCGACATCCCGACGATCATCTGGCGCGCGCTGTCCAAGCGCGGGCGCGTCAGCAACCACCGTCAGGTGCACGCGTTCAGCGGCGTGCAGCAGCTCCGCGTGCGCTCGGCCGACGGGCGGCCGCTGCCGCTGCAGGTCGACGGGGACTACATCGGCGAGGCGCAGGAGGCGACCTTCGGCGTCAAGCCCAAGGGGATCCTGGTCGTCTCCTGAGCACTCGGGGGGCCCGGCGAGGATGCTCGCCGCCCCCCGCCCGCGACCCGCCTGGATAGTCGTCTAGCCGCAGCCAGGCGCCCGGCGATCAGGCCTATGATCGCTCGCGTGATCCGCCGCCTCCTCCCGAGCTGCTGCCTGGCATCGGGCCTCCTCGTCGGTTTGCTGTGGCTCGCGCTCGGCGGCAGCGGCTTCGCACGCCCGCTGCCCGGCGCGCCGGGCTGCCCGATCTTCCCTGCCGACAACCCCTGGAACCAGCGGGTCGACCGCCTCCCGGTCGCCGCCAACTCGGCACGGATGATCGCGAGCATCGGCCTGAGCGATCCGGTGCACCCCGACTTCGGCTCGGGCCGCTACGACGGCGAGCCGATCGGGATCCCGTTCACGGTCGTCTCGGGCCACACGCGGCGGGTGCCGGTTCGCTTCCACTACGCGAGCCAATCCGACAAGGGGCCGTATCCGATTCCGCCGAACGTGCCGATCGAGGGCGGTCGCCACTCGAGCGGCGACCGCCACGTGATCGTCGTCGACCGCGCCACGTGCAAGGACTACGAGCTGTACGCCGCCTACCCCCACGACGGCGGCCGCCGCTGGAGCGCCGGCTCGGGCGCGATCTTCAACCTTCGCTCCGACCACCTGCGCCCGGCCGGCTGGACCTCGGCTGACGCCGCTGGGCTGCCGATCCTCCCCGGGCTCGCGCGCTATGACGAGGTCGAGCGCGGCGTGATCGACCACGCGCTGCGGTTCACGGCTCCGTGCACAGCCCCGCGCTACGTCTACCCCGCCCGCCACGAGGCGTCGCGTTGCCACGGCTTCTACCCGCCGATGGGCCTGCGCGTCCGACTCAAGGCCGGCGTCAGCATCGCCGGCTTGCCCTACCAGGCCCGGATCGTCGCGGTCGCGTTGAAGCGCTACGGGCTGATCCTCGCCGACAACGGTTCCCCCTGGTACATCTCGGGCGCCCCGAACCGGCATTGGAGCAACAGCGCGCTGCATCTGCTCGACCGGCTGACGGGGCGCGACTTCGAGGTCGTCGAGACCCACTCGCTGCCGCATCCAGGGCTCTGAGCCCCGACCGAGGGGGTGCCTGCGGGCGCCTGGCGCCTCTGTAGTCATGTGGCGCGCCGACGCAACGTCAAGCTCACCCAGCGCGACCTCGAGCTGCTCGAGTTCGCAGCCGAGCATCGGCTCGTCCTGCGCCCCCAGGTGCAGGCCTGGCTCGGCGTCTCGGACGGAGCCGCGTATTCGCGCCTGCACGCGCTCCAAGCCGCCGGGTTCCTGGCCGGTGAACAGCAGCTGCACCGGCAGGCGAGCTGCCACCGGATCACCGCGAAGGGGCTGACGGCCGTCGGGAGCGGCTACCGCCCCCCGCGCGCCTACCTCGGCTCCTACCACCACGACGTCGGGATGGCGTGGCTTTGGCTGGCGGCACGGGCCTGCACCTTTGGCGAGATGCGCGAGGTTGTCTCGGAGCGGCGGATGCGCTCCGAGGACCGCCGCGCCGAGCGCGACCAGCCGGCGTGGGGGATCCCGCGCTGGGGACTCGGCGCGCGCGGCGGCGAGCGGCTGCATTACCCGGACCTGCTCCTGATCACACCCGAGGGCAGGCGCATCGCGATCGAGCTCGAGCTGAAGTCAAAGACGCCCTCGCACCGCGAGGCGATCCTCTCCTCCTACGCCGCCGACCCACGGATCGATGCCGTCGTGTACCTCGTCGACCGGCCCGCTGTGGGCGCCGGGATCCAGGCCTCGGCCCGCCGGGTCGGGGTCTCGGCGAGGGTTCACGTGCAGAAGGTCGTGTGGGGCGCGACCGACGGGCGCGCACGGGGACGCGGGCCCGAACGCGTGCCGCGGCGGGCAATCTCGAGCGGCGTGGCGGGAGTGGCGCGCGCGACGGGCGTGGCGGGCGCGACTCGGGCATCGGGGGTGGAGCGGTGAGCGGTCCCTCCCCCAGCTCGCACCGACCGCGCTACTGGCTGCTGCTCGTGTTCGCCGGCCTGCTGCTGTCGCCACCCGCCTGGGGGGCGGTGGCGATCGTCGTCGCCGGCCTCGCTGCGATTGTCGTCCCGGGGGCGCGGGGACTCGCCTCGCGATCCCGGCGCGCCCTGGAACCGGAGCCGGCCGGCATCGCGACCGTCCTCGGCGCGGATGCAAACGGCAACCGGGTGACGCTCAGCGACCGCCAGCTGTCCGCTCACACGCTGATCCTCGGGGCCAGCGGCGCCGGCAAGTCGACGACGATGCTGGCGCTGCTGACCGATCAAATCCGCCGCGGACGGCCGGTTGTGGCGATCGACCTGAAGGGCTCACCCGCGTTCCGCGACGAGCTGGCCGCCGCTGCCGCGGCCGTCGGCCGCGAGCTGCGCGTGTGGTCGCCTGACGGCCCCGGCTACTGGAACCCGCTCGCGCACGGCAACGCGACCGAGCTGAAGGACAAGCTGATCGCCACCGAGCGGTTCACCGAGCCGCACTATCAGCGCGCCGCCGAGCGCTACCTCCAGGCCACGCTGCAGGTGCTCGAGCTCGTTGATCCCGATCGCCCGGCGACGATCGAGGCGGTCGTCGGGCTGATGGACCCGCGACGGCTGGCCGGCGTCGCCCGCGAGCTGCCGCGCGACCGGGCGCAGCGCCTTCACGACTATCTCTCGACGCTGACCCCCGACCAGCTGAGCGCGATCCGCGGACTACAGACACGATTGGCGATCGTCAGCGAATCGCACACAGGCGCGTTCCTGTCGCCGCCGGTCGCGGCCGAGTCGATCGACCTGCGCCGCGCGCTGGCCGGCGAGCAGATCGTCCTGTTCAGCCTCAACGCGGGCACCTACGGCAAGCTGGCGGCGCAGCTCGGGACGCTCGTCGTGCAGGACCTGATCGCGACCATGGGCCATCGCCTGAGCGAGCACGGACCGGCGCGAGCGGGAGAGCAGGCGACCGTCGCGATCGACGAGTTCTCGGCGATCGGGGCCGACGGCGTCGCCGCGCTGTTCGCCCGCGGCCGCGAGGCGGGGATCGGCATGGTGCTCGCGACCCAGGAGCTGGCCGATCTCGACCGCGCCGCCCCCGGCCTGCGCGACCAGGTACTCGGCAACACGGCTGTCAAGATCGCCCATCGCCAGGACGTTCCCGGCTCGGCCCGGACGATCGCGGAGCTCGCGGGAACGATCGAGTGCTTCGAGGAGACGCGTCAGCTGGGCGGCAACCTGCTCGGCAGCTACGAGACCGGTCGCGGCAGCCGCCGGCCGGTCGAGCGGTTCCTGGTCCACCCGAATGAGATCAAGCGGCTGCGGACCGGCGATGCCGTGGTGATCACGAAGCTCCCACGGGCGCGGGTTCAGACGCTGCACGTGTCGCCGCCGCGCCGCGAGGTCGGCGGTCCCGAGCTGGGATGAGCGGGCCCAAGGCCGGCCGGGTCAGGCGCCGGGGGTCACGCGGAAGGCGTCGAACACGGCGTCGATGTTGCGCAGCCGGTTGATCGCCTGATCGAGGGCGCGTGTGTCGCCGACCTCGACCACGAAGCGGTTCTTGACCATCGGGTGGTTGACCGTGCAGCGCGCCTCGAGAATGTTGATCCCAGCCTCGGCGAAGGTTCGCGACATGTCCTCGAGCAGACGGTGGCGATCCCAGCCGTCGACCTCGATCTCGACCCGGAACGCGGTCTCGGCGTCGCCATCCCACGCGACCGGCGTGAAGCGGTCAGGGTCCTTCTTCAGGACCGCGACGTTCGGGCAGTCCTCGCGGTGAATCGTGATCCCGCGGCCGAGCGAGATGTAGCCGACGATCGGATCGCCCGGCACCGGCCGGCAGCACTTGGCCAGGCGCAGCATCACCTCGTCGATCCCCTCGACCTGAATCCCGTACCGCGACGAGGAAGTCGTCGGCCGCGAGCGGCGGCGGCGGGTCTGGAGCAGGTCTTCTGTCGCGGTCGGCTCAGACTCGGCCGCCTCGCCCTGCTTGAGGCGCTGCATGACCTTGTTGACGACGACCTTCGGCGAGATCTTGGCGCCGCCGAGCGCGATGTAGAAGTCCTCGCCCTTGCGGAAGCCCATCTCGCGGATCACGTCGGCGAGCAGTGGCGAGCCGACCAGCTTCTGAGCCGGGAGGCCTTGCTTCTTCAGATGCTCCTGGAGCAGTTCGCGCCCGGTGTGCTCGGTGTCCTTGCGCGATTCCGCCTTGAACCAGGCCTTGATCTTGTTGCGCGCGCGGGTCGTCTTCACGAGCGCCAGCCAGTCGCGCGAGGGACCGCGCTCGCGCTTTGAGGTCAGCACCTCGACGATGTCGCCCGAGCGCAGCTGGTAGGACAGCGGCACGATCTTGCCGTTGACCTTGGCGCCGACGCAGCGGTGGCCGACGTCGGTGTGGATCTCGTAGGCGAAGTCCAACGGCGTGGCCCCGGCGGCGAGCGACTTGACCTCGCCCTTGGGGGTGAAGACGAAGACCTCGTCCTCGAACAGGTCGACCTTCAGCGTCTCCATGAACTCGCGCGGATCGGACAGGTCCTGCTGCCAGTCGAGCAGCGAGCGCAGCCACTTGAGCTTGCCCCCGGACTCGCCCAGCCCTGGCGCGCTCGAGCGCGAGCCCTTGGCCGGGACCTCCTTGTACATCCAGTGCGCGGCGATCCCGAACTCGGCCATGTCGTGCATCTCGCGGGTGCGGATCTGGATCTCGAGCGGACGGCCTTCGGGTCCGATCACGGTCGTGTGCAGCGACTGGTACATGTTGAACTTCGGCATCGCGATGAAGTCCTTGAAGCGGCCCGGGAGCGGCTTCCACAGCGAATGGATCACGCCGACGGCGCCGTAGCAGTCCTTGACCGAGCCGACGATCACGCGCATCGCGGTGAGGTCGTAGATCTCGTTGAACTCGCGACCCTTCTTGGTCATCTTCGAGTAGATCGAGTAGAAGTGCTTGGCGCGCCCGGAGATCTCGGCCTCGATCCCCAGCTCGTCGAGCTCCTTGCCGAGATACGCGCCGGCCTGGTTCACGTAGCGCTCGCGCTCGGCCCGCTGCTGGGCGACGAGACCCTTGATGTCGTTGTACTTGCGCGGGTGCAGGGTCTGGAAGGCGAGGTCCTCGAGCTCCCACTTGATCGCATGGATACCGAGCCGGTGGGCGATCGGCGCGTAGATGTCGAGCGTCTCGCGCGCCTTCTCGATCTGCTTCTGCTTGGGCATCGCCGAGATCGTGCGCATGTTGTGCAGACGGTCGGCGAGTTTGATCAGGATGACCCGGATGTCCGTGGCCATCGCGACCATCATCTTGCGGTAGTTCTCGGCCTGGGCCTCGTCGCGCGACTGGAACGTCAGCCCGGTCAGCTTGGTGACGCCGTCGACCAGGCCGGCGATCTCGTCGCCGAACGCCTCCTGGACCTCCTCGAGTGAGGCCGAGGTGTCCTCGACGGTGTCGTGCAGCAGCGCCGCGCACAGCGTCTCGGTGTCGAGCCGCATGCCGGCGCAGATCTTGGCGACGCCGACCGGATGGATGATGAAGTCCTCACCCGACTTGCGGAGCTGGTCGGCGTGATGCACGCAGGCATAGACAAACGCCTCCTCGACGCGCTCGCGGTCGATCGCCAGCGCGGCGTGGGCGGCGTGCTCCTCGACGATCGCGAACAGGTCGCCGAGCAGCCGGCGCTCGGCCGCTGTCAGCTCGGTCCGCTCGATCGCCTCGCGGCCGCCGGGGTGCTCGACCCGGTCGACCGGCGGACGCTCGGCGATCAGCGTCGAGCTGCGGCGCCGCCCGTTGCGAGCGCGACGAGCACCCTTCCCGTCGTCCACGGGGCGCTCAGCCGAGCGCCCCGATCCATCGCTCACGGGCTTGGCAGGAGTCTTGCGCTGCTCAGGTATGTTCGTCCGTCCTCATATAGCGCTGTGTAGGCCCTGTAGGAAGGCGAGCGATCGAGCGCTGTGCGCGTTTCGCCTGCGATCTCCAGGGCCGGCAGATCCCGGTTGAGGCTGACGAGCTCCAGCTCCGCTAGGACCCTGATCAACCGCCCCGCCAGACGGGCTGGACGGCCGTGGGGGCCATCACCGCGAAGCAACCGCTCGAGCTCCTCACCGTCCGCTCTCCGCCGCTCCCTCAGGGCCCGGTAGAGATCGGCGAGCGGAGTCCGAAGACCGTACTCCAGTTCGTGCATCTGCTGTGCAAAGCGTAGCTCAGCTGGACCCCAGGCCAGGTGGGTGAACCCCGGGCCGGCGCACATGAGCCGCTCCACGGTGGCGCAGGACGGCGGGTCGAGAACCACCACGTGGGTGAAGTCGTCGAGCAGCGAGGGGTCGAGCCCGACCGCGTGGTGCGAGCTCAGGGCAAACCCCCCGGTCCTGCTCTGCAGACCTCCCAGCCGTCGCGACACTTCGGCGCAGACTCCGAGCGTCGCGCCCCCGCAGGCCACGGCATCGGCGAGCACGCTGAGCGGGCTCTCCCCCCGCCGGTCGATCACCTGACGCTCACCCGAGTGCGACACGACCGGCTGCTGGAGCGGCCGCGCGAGCTCGGCCAGCGCCGCGTCGAGATAGCTGGCGGGCTCACCGAGCGGCTCGATCGGCGCCGGCATGCACGGTTGCGCGTGGCGCAGCACCAGCCGCGGCTCGACCGCGCCGTTCCAGACGTTGCGCTCGAGCCTGAAGCTCGCGTCGACCGGCTGGCCCGGCTTGACCGCGAGCCGGCCGTCGCAACCGAACGCAACCGCGCGCGCGAGCGCGCCTCCGGATGAGACCGAGAAGCGCAGATGGCGCCCCTCCCCCATCGGATGGGGCTCGCCGAATCTCGCGCCCGGGACCAGCAGCCGCGCGCTGGGATTGCCGATGCCGCACGGCTCGAGCTGCTCGAGCTCCTCGGCCAGCGGCAAGCCGAGCCCGGCTCCGGACACGATCGCGTCGACCCGCTCGGTCGGTTCGAGCAGCTCGGGCGTCAGCAGCTCGTCGGCGTGCGCTTCGATCGCTGCCCGCAACGCCTGCACCTGCTCGCGGCGGACCGTCATCCCTGCCGCGGCGCGGTGGCCGCCGTAGCGCTCCATGTGCGGGGCCGCGCGGTGCAGCGCCCCGAGCAGGTCGAAGCCGGGAATGCTTCGACCCGAGCCGTGGCCGACGCCGTCGTCGTCGATCGCGATCAGAATCGTGGGTCGGTGATATCGCTCGACGATCCGCGATGCGACGATCCCAACCACGCCGGGGTGCCACCCCTCGGCCGCGAGCACAAACGCGCTGCGCGGGCCGAAATCGGCGACGAGCGCCTCGGCCTCCCACACGATCCGCTGCTCGACCGCGCGCCGCTCGGCGTTGACCGCGTCGAGCTCGGTCGCGATCTCGCGGGCGCGCTCGGCGTCGTCGGTCAGCAGCAGCTCGAGCCCCACATCGGCGCGGCCGAGCCGGCCGGCGGCGTTGATCCGTGGCGCCAGCCGGAACCCGAGCGTGCCTGCATCGAGTGCGCTCGGGTCGGCGCTCGCGACCGTCATCAGCGCTCTCAGGCCCGGGCGGACGGTGTTGGCCATCGCCTCGAGCCCGCGGCGGACGAGGCGCCGGTTCTCGCCCCGCAGCGGCATCAGATCGGCGACCGTCGCGAGCGCGACGAGCTCGAGGTCGTGCTCGGCGCTGTCTGCCCCGAGCGCCTGGGCGAGCTTGTAGGCAACCGCGGTCCCGCACAGGTCGGGGAACGGATACCCGCAGACGGCTGGGTGGACGATCGCGCAGTCGGGCAGCAGCCCGTCGGCGCGGGGCGCGTGGTGGTCGGTGAGGACGACGTCGATCCCGGCCGCGCGCGCGGCTGCGATCTCCTCGACGGCGGTGATGCCGCAGTCGACCGTCACCAGCAGATCGGTTCCGCGCTGTGCGAGGCGCTCGATCGTCGCCGCCGAGATCCCGTAGCCGTCCTCGATCCGGCCCGGGATGAACCAGCTCACGCGCGCACCCAGGCAGCGGAGCGCACGCACCATCACCGCGGTCGCGCAGACCCCGTCGACGTCGTAATCGCCGTGAACGACGATCAGCCCGCCGGACCTCACGTGACGCGCGATCAATTCGACGGCCTCGCCGATCGCGGCGAACGCGGCCGGGTCGTGTGTCTCATCGGGCTCGAGGAAGGCCCGAGCCGCGACGAGATCGCGGATGCCCCGGCGCACCAGCACCTGGGCGAGCGCGTGGCTGACGCCGAGCTCCTGCTCGAGGCCGAGCGCCGCCTTCAGGTCGTACTCGGGGACCTCGAGGCGCGGGACCGCCCGCAGCGGCTCGGGCGCCCCGCTCGGGACGGCCGGCGCCGTGGCGGCGATCGCGGTGGCAAGGACGGCGGCTTCAGGCACACCGCGCAGGGTATGTGCCGCCCCCGACGGATCCCGAGCCTCGGACGCCCGTGCTCACACAATCGGCGCAGGTCCGTGACGGTGCCGTTGCAGGCCGTGACGGACGCGGTCAGCTCAGGTCAGGCCGATGCCGCTGGCTTCGCCGGCGCGCTCGCGGCGAACGCCCTCGAAGTACACGAGCGCCATCCCGATCAGCGCGCCCGGGATCGCCTCCAGCGCGGTCGACAGGTGCGTCTCGTGACGTCCGGGAATGTGAAAGCCGTTGACCGCGAGTCCGAACAGGACGGCGCCGACCAGGGCGCCGACGAACGCGCCGACGATCCCGCCCCAGTAACGGTCGGGCAGCCAGATCGTGAAATGCCAGAGCGCGAGGCCCATCATCACCCAGGCGAGCATGCCCATCGCTAGCGTCGCCTCCCGTGCCGGCGGCTGCGCGAAGACTTCGACGCGCCCTTGGCCTTCTGGACCGGCGCGACACCTTCGTTCTCGGCAATGTCGGGAGCGGGCGCCGGCGGCGCCCCATCGGCCGGCCGGGTCGCGGCGTCGTCCGCTGTCGGCGCCGTCTCCGGCGGTTGCGCCGGGAGCTCGTCGGCGGGGCTGGTGCGCGGGGGCGCGCTCGCGGGCGGGGCCTTGGGGCTCGGCGCCCGACGCTTGGTCAGGGTCGAGGTCTGCCGCTTGGACGCCTCCGACTCGAGCTCCAGGTCGCGCTTCATCTGCTCGAACTCGGCGGCCGACACGGTCTCGGGCTCGGGGGTCGTGAGTCGGCCGGTGCGGCCCGCGCGCTTGACCTCCGGCTCGACGTCGGCAGCTCCGCCGGCGTAAGCCGGGACGGCGCCGAGATCCTCGACGATCCGCTTGCGGCGAGCGCGGTACCCCGGCTCGCGCTCCTTCCAGTGCGTGAGCACCGGCGAGGCGATGAAGATCGACGAGTACGCGCCCGAGGCGACGCCGATCAGCAGCGCGAACGCGAAGTCCTTCAGAGTCGAGCCGCCGAACAGCAGCAGCGCGATGATCGGCATCAGCGTGCATGAGGTCGTCGCCAAGGATCGCGTCATCACCTCCGACATCGACCGGTTGACGATCTGCGAGAAAGCAGCGCGCGGCATCCGCGGAACGTTCTCACGCACGCGGTCGAACACGATGATCGTGTCGTAGAGCGAGTAGCCCAAGATCGTCAGCAGCGCGGCCACAGTCGCTGTGCTCACCTCCCGGCCGGTCAGGGCGTAGACGCCACTCGTGATCAGCAGGTCGTGCATCAGCGCGATCAGCACCGGCACCGCGAACTTCCATTCGAACCGCAATGCCACGTACACGGAGATCACCAGCAACGAGGCGATGATCGCGACCACGGCGCTGTTCGCGACCGTCTTGCCGAAGGTCGGTCCGACCGAGGTCGAGTCGAACGACCTGAGCCCGTACTTGTTGTCGAGGCTCGCGCGCACCGACGAGACCTTGCCTGGCTGCAGTTCCTTGGAGGTGACCTGGAACACGTACGGGCCCAGCGCTTTGTTGCTCACCTTCTGAACCTCGGGATTGGGTGCTCCGGCCGAGGAGACGACGCTGCTGACCTGCGCTTCGGTCGCCGTCCGCTCGAGGCTCGCGGTGATCCGCGTGCCCGAGGTGAAGTCGATGCCGAGGTTCAGGCCCTTGCCGCCGATCGCAAGCGCGCCAATCAGCAGAATCGCGCCCGACATCGAGAAGAAGTAACGCGAGGCGCCCATGAAGTCGAACTTCCAGACGTGCTTCTTCCCGCCCGCGCCCAGCGCCGAGGGCCGCGAGATCACCCGCGAGTCCCCCATCGTCATCAGGATCGCCTGAGTCGCCATCACGGCCGTGAACAGCGACACGATCGTGCCGATCCCGAGCGTGAACGCGAATCCCTTGACGTCGGCCGTCGCCAGCACGAACAGAATGAAGGCCGTCATGATCGTGACGACGTTGGCGTCGATGATCGCGGTCAGGCCCTTGCGGTAGCCGATCGCGATCCCCTGGCGGATCGAGCGGCCGGCGCGAATCTCCTCCTTGACGCGCTCGAAGATGACGATGTTGGCGTCGGCCGCCACCCCGATCGTCAGGATCAGGCCCGCGATCCCTGGCAGCGTCAGCGTGATCGGGATCAACTTGATCAGCGCGTAGAAGTAGACGCCGTAGACGATCAGCCCGGCGGTCGCGATCACGCCCAGCACCCGGTAGAAGACGAGCAGGAAGACGACGACGATCAGCAGCCCGATCAGGCCCGCGATCAGGCCCTGGTGAAGCGCCTGCTGGCCGAGCGTTGCCGACACCTGCGACTCCGAGATCAGCTTCAGGCTGATCGGCAGCGCACCGAGGCGCAGCTGGGTCGCGAGGTCCTGAGCCGACTGAGTCGTGAAGCCGCCGGTGATGTCAGCGCCCTGGTCGCCGAGGATCCCGTCCGGGTACTGGTGAAAGTCGATCTGCGGGACCGTGATCAGCTGGTTGTCAAGCGCGACCGCGAAATGCTGGTTGAGCTGTTGAGAGCCGATGCTGTCGAGCTCGCCACGCCGCGCGATCTGGGCCGTCACGTCCTGGAACGCTTTGCCGCCCGAGGAGGTGAAGCCGAACGTCACGTCGGGCGACCCGCTCTGGTCAGTCGACTGCTGCGGGTTGGTGATCTGGTTGCCGAACAGCGCGACGTTGTCCTTGAGGACGTAGAACTGCGCCGCCGGGCTGTTGAACGGGATCTGGTTGTTGGCGCTCGTGTTGGCTGCCTGCAGGACGACGGTGCCCGGCGGGACGACTACCTGCTCGCCCTCAGCCGCAGTCACCCCGGTCGGAAGCCCCTGGAGCAGATCCGACTGGCTGGTGTCGGGACCCGACAGCAGGCAGTGCTGCCCCGGCACCACGGTGGTGCCGTTCTGCTTGGCGGCGGCGGCACAGGCCGCGCTTCCAGGAGCCCCGAACATGTAGTACTGCGAGCCGAGCCGAGCCGGGTTCGCGGTCCTCTCGGGCGGCTGCTTGGACGCGAGCTTGACCGCGTCGTACAGCGACATGCTGCCGCCACCAGGATTTCCGGGTCCGCCCGAGCCTCCCTGACTGATCTGGAGCGCCTGCTGATCCTGCGTCTGGAGCTGGCTGGCGACGGTCTTGCCGTTCGGCGTGAGCGCGTTCGCCTCCCAGTCGTAGAACTCCAGGCGGGCGGTCGTGCCCACCTGTTTCTCGGCCCGCGCGACATCCTTGATGTCCGGCAACCCGACGGTGATCTGGTTGCCGCCCGAGGTCTGAATCTCCGGCTCGGTGACGCCGAGGGCATCGACGCGCTCGCGCATGATGTCGACCGCGCGCGACAGCGCATCCTGGGTGACGACCGGCGTCTGGGCGGTCGGCGAGCCCTGGTAGACGAGCTCGACGCCGCCCTTCAGGTCGAGGCCCAGGATCGTCGGCTTGGTCGCGATCACGACTGCCGAGGCCGCCAGCAGCCCGATCACGAGGAGCAGGACAAAGCCGTGGCGCTGGCGGTCAGTCATTCGGTGTAGGGATGCTAGTGGTGGTTGGTAGGCGTGAGCACTAGCAGCAGCCCGCCTTCATCGTCATCGTACGCCGGAAACAGGTCGGCGACAGCCTTCGCCGGAAGATCGTGCTCGGCGTTGACCTCGACGTTCTTGCCCTGGACACGGACCTCCCATTCAAGCGCGGTTCCGACGTGGTCGCCACCGTCCTCGAACTGAAGCCCCAGCACCTCCTGTACGGGGCGCCCGATCGCCTGCTCGGTCTTGAGTCCGGTCAGCTCGAACGAGCCGCGACCGCAATCGACGATCCGACCCTCGCCGTCGCACGCGAAGAACGCGGCATTGGGGGCCGGGTAGTAATCGTCGAGCAGCTCGAACAGGTAGGCGAACCCGCACTTCTCGCAGCCCCGGGTCTCCTGGCGGAACCCCTGGCTGCGGCTCAGCCCCAACGACCGATTGCCGCAGTGGGGGCAGATGAAGTAGTGCTCGTGGGACATGGCGTCGGGTCAGGATAGCCAGGGCGATGACTGGGCTCTTTCTGCGGCCCTGCTCAGCAGGAGAGTTCGGGTCCGCCGCTGCGCCGATGCACTTCGCACCGACGTCCTGGCGGACCCAAGCCCCCGGCTCCGGGTCCCGATGGCCGGATCGAGTCCCGGTTGACGGCGCTCATTGTCGCGTGCGTTCTGAAGTGTTAGAGAAGAGTCATCGGCCCCGGAGCCTCGAGGCCCAGGTGCTCGTACGCTCGGCGGGTCGCTGCGCGGCCTCGAGGCGTTCGCTCGATCAGGCCGCGCTGCAGCAGGTACGGCTCGTACACGTCCTCGATCGTGTCCTGCTCCTCCCCGACGGACACGGCTAGCGTCGAAAGGCCGACGGGTCCGCCCCCGAACTTCTCGCAGATCGTCCGCAGGATCTCGCGATCGAGGCGGTCGAGGCCCTCGTGGTCGACCTGCAGCAGGTCGAGTGCGTCGGCGGCGATCGTGGCCGTGACGACGCCGCCCTCGCGGACCTCCGCGTAGTCGCGAACGCGCTTGAGCAGGCGGTTGGCGACGCGCGGGGTGCCGCGGCTGCGCGCGGCGATCGCGACCGCGCCGCCATCGTCGATCGTCACGCCCAGCAGCTTCGCGGAGCGCCGCACGATCCTCGCGAGATCCGACGGCTGGTAGTGCTCGAGCCGTTGCTGGATCCCAAAGCGATCGCGCAACGGCGTTGTCAGCAGCCCCGCGCGTGTGGTCGCGCCGATCAGCGTGAACGGCGGCAGGTCGATCGTCACGACCCGCGCGCCCGCGCCCTGGCCGACCGTGATCGGCAGCGCCCGGTCCTCCATCGCCGGGTAGAAGGTCTCCTCGAGCGCTCGCGGCAGCCGGTGGATCTCGTCGACGAAGAACACCGATCGCGGCTCGAGCGCCGTCAGGAACGCGGCGATGTCGCCCTTGCGTTCGAGTGCCGGGCCCGCCGTCTGCACGAACGGGACATCGAGCTCGGCCGCGACGATCTGCGCGAGCGAGGTCTTGCCGAGACCCGGCGGACCGGCGAGCAGCACGTGGTCGAGCGCCTCCTCGCGGGCCGCGGCGGCGGCGATCGAAACCGCCAGCTGGTCCTTGAGCGCCTCCTGGCCAATGAAGTCCTGCAGCCGGCGGGGGCGCAGCGACCCGTCGAAGTCGTCGTCGGGGAGCACCTCCGGGGCCTGGATCCGGGCTGAGCTCATCGGCGCGCTCCCCGAGTCACCTGCGCGCGCTCCGCAGTGCGTGCGCGATCAGGTCCTCGGGCCGCTCGCCGGTGGCTCCGTCGAGCAGCTCATCCGCCTCCTGCGGGCTGTACCCGAGTCCCACGAGTCCCTCGCGCGCGAGGGTCCGCGGGTCCTCGGCGCGGGTGATCGAGATCGCCTGCTCGGGAAGCGTCGCGCCGACCTTCTCGCGGAGCTCGACGATGATCCGCTCAGCGGTCCGCTTGCCGATCCCCGGCACCGCCTGAAAGCGGGCCGAGTCACCGGCGGCCAGCGCGGCCAGCAGATCTCGCGGCGTTCCGCCCGACAGCACGGCGAGCGCCACCTTCGGGCCGACCGACTGGACGCCGAGCAGCATCAGGAACAGCTCGCGCTCGTCCTCGGTCGCGAACCCGTACAGGGCGAGCGCGTCGTCGCGGACGACGAGATGTGCGTGCAGCAGGACCTCCGAGCCGACCGCGGGGACGCGTTTGAGCGTCTCCGCCGAGACCGCCAGCCGGTAGCCGACCCCACCGCAGTCGACGACTACGTGATCGGCCCGCCGGACCGCGACCGTGCCCGATACGAGCGCGATCACGCCCGCGCCACCGCCCGCGCCAGCGGCGCGCGGTTGAGCTCGCAGATCGCCACCGCCAGCGCGTCGGCGGCATGATCGGGCGTGGGGACGGCGGCCAGGCCGAGCAGCCGCGCGACCATCCTCCCGACCTGGTCCTTACTGGCGCGGCCGTGCCCGCAGACCGCAGCCTTGACCTGCTGCGGCGTGTAGGACCGCGACGGCACCCCACGCTGCCCGGCGGCGAGCAGGACGACCCCGCGCGCCTGTCCGACCGCGAACGCGGTGCGGACGTTGGCGCCGAAGTACAGCTCCTCGACCGCCAGAGCCTCGGGGGCGTGCTCGTCGATCAGCGCGCCGACCCGCTCGTGGATCTCGGACAAGCGCCGCTCGAGCGCGACACCGGTTGCTGTGGAAATCACACCGTCGTCGATCGCGCGCAGCCGCGACCCCGAGCTCTCGACCACGCCATAGCCCGTGCTGGCGGTGCCCGGATCGATTCCGAGGACGATCATCGTGCATGGATTCTGCGCAGATGCCCGGACGCCTCCAGATAACTCCTGGAAATGCCGATACCGGGGATGCATGTTGCGACGCGGGCAACAAGATGAGCTGCTGCGCGAGGTCGCCTGGCTCCGCGGCCGGGTTGCCGAGCTCGAGGCTGACAGGGCTCGCGGGCTCCGTCTCGACAGCGTCACGGGCCTGCTCAGCGCGCGCGCGTTCCGCGGTCGGCTGTCGGAGGAGGTCGACCGTGCCAGGCGCTATCAGCGGCCCCTTTCGATGGTCGTTGTGTCGATCGACGACTTCGGCTCGCTCGAGCTTCGCCATGGCTTCAAGGCGGGTGACCAGTTGCTGGTCGCCGTCGCCAAGCGGCTCGGCACGACGACGCGATCCCACGATCTGATCGGCCGCACCGGCCAGGCCGAGTTCGGCCTGCTGCTGCCGGACACCAATGCCGAGGGCGCGCTGCCGTCGCTCGAGCGGCTGCTGGTCGAGCTCGAGGTCGTCGGCGAGGGATCGATCCGAGCCGCGGGCGCATCGATGGGCGTGGCGCTGCTCGAGCGCGGGATGAGCGCCGAGGTCCTGCTCGCGAGCGCACGGATGGCGTGCGAGCACGCGCAGCGCACCGGCGGCGGCCGCGCCGTGCTCGCGTTCGACTCCGACACCGTGATCGACGAGGCACCCCAGGGCGCCCAGCGGGACGCGATCGAGGCGCTCGCGGTGGCGCTGCTCGAGCGCGACCGCTACACGGGCGAGCATTCGGAGGCCGTGATCGACATGTCCGGGGCGGTCGCCCGCAACCTCGGGCTCAACCCGGTCGAGGTCGAGCGCGTCAAGTCAGCCGCGCTTCTGCACGACATCGGCAAGGTCGCGATCCCCGACGAGATCCTGCACAAGGCCGGCCCCCTGACCGACGCCGAATGGAAGCTGATGCGCGAGCACCCCGTGATCGGCGAGCGGATCCTGCGCGTGCTGCCGGGGCTGGGCACCGTCGCGCGGATCGTTCGTCACGAGCACGAGCGCTGGGATGGACGCGGCTACCCGGACGGTCTCGCCGGCGAGGCGATCCCCGTCGGCAGCCGGATCATCATCGCCGCCGACACCTACCACGCGATCACCTCGAACCGGCCCTACCGCGCCGCCCGCTCGCACAGCGAGGCCGTCGAGGAGCTGACTCGCTGCGCCGGCTCCCAGTTCGACCCGACCGTCACGGCCGCCCTGATCGGCCACCTCTACGGGCAGCGCCAGGCGGGGTTGGTCGCGAGCTAGCGGCAGCGGCTATCGCGTGCCGGGGCAGCGCCGGGCGCCCGGAACCCGCCGAGGACTCCCTACTCCTCCCCACCTGCGTGCTTGATCCCCAGCACGCTCAGGAAGAAGCTCGACAGGATCGTCTGGACGCCGAGCATCAGGGCGACCGTGGCCGGGATCGCGATCCGCAGCGAGTCGGGGTAGTTGAGGTGGCGGAAGGAGGAGTCGTCCCATTCGACGAAGGCGATCACGGACAGCACGATCGCCGCCAGAATCAGCAGGCCGCCGACGAGCAGGCCGAGCTCGAGTGAGAACACCTGTCTGGCGCGGCGGACGATCGGCGTGTCGGGCAGGAAGCCCTCGGAAGCGGCGTAGACGCGGGCGAGCACCGCGAACACGACCGCCTGGAAGCCGATCACGATCGCCGCTCCCGCGTACAGGAGCGTGTGGACGTCGAGCCGGGCGCCGATCACCTTGAGCGGGCCCGGGAGGACGGCGATCGACAGCACCAGTCCGACCAGGATCAGGATCAGCCCTGGGTAGAAGAACAGCCAGCGGGGGCTGAACAGCAAGAAGAAGCGCAGAGTCCGCCAGCCGTCGCGCCAGGTGCGCAGGTGCGGCGGGCGGCTACGGAGGTCCGGCGACAGGGTCGTCGGGACCTCCTGGACGTTCAGACCGTAGAGCGCCGCCTTGGCGACCATCTCGACGCCGAGCTCCATGCCCGGGCTCTGGAGGTTGAGCGTTGAGAGGACGTCGCGGCGGAAGGCTCGCAGGCCGCAGTAGAAGTCGCTGACCGGGGCGCCGAAGAACAGCCGTCCCATCCAGCTCAGCCCGGGGTTGCCGAAGTAGCGGTGAAGCGGTGGCATCGCGCCGGGGGCGATGCCACCGCCGAAGCGGTTGCCCATCACCAGATCGGCGCCGGCGTCGAGCTTCTGCAGGAAGCGGTCCAGGTGGCCGAAGTCGTAGCTGCCGTCGGCGTCCCCCATCAAGATGTATTTGCCCTTAGCCGCCGCAAAGCCACCCTTGAGGGCGCTTCCATACCCTCGCGCCTTGACATGGACCACGCGCGCACCAAGCGACTCCGCGAGCTCGACCGAGCCATCGGTGCTGCCGTTGTCGGCGATCAGGACCTCGCCCGGAACACCCGCGGCTTCAATCGCCGCGCGCGCCTTCTCGATGCATGGCGCGAGCGATTCGGCCTCATTCAGGCACGGCATCACGATCGACACGACGTAGCCGTCCCGCTGGCGATCGGGCTCGGCTCCCGAGTCCTGCGACTCGGAGACCATGTCGTCGGTGTAGGTGTTCATCGTGAAGACAACGCGCCGGCGCACCAGCGGCGCCCGGCGACAGCAGGCGCTAGTTCGCGTGAGGCCCGGCGACGGCTGAGGTTACCAACCGCACACGAGCGTTCCGCCGAAGCTCGGCTGGACGGAGTGACTGTACTGTGTCCCCCTCATGATCGGCTCTGAGCACGCCGTCAAGCAACCGCCCAGCGCACCGGATCCCGCCGCCAGCGCTCCGCGCAAGCGGTCGCTGAGCGACGCACTCGACTCATCCGTGGCGCCGGTCGTCGGCGTCTGCTTCGTGCTCGCGCTGATCAGCGTGCTGGTGCTGTCGTGGGTCCCGAGCTCCGATCCGTGGGCGTGGATCGACTGGGGGCAGGAGATCGCATCGCCCAAGATCTCGCTGAGTCTCGGCGGCGGCCCATCCTGGAAGCCGTTCCCGGTTGTGTTCACGTCGATCTTCGGCCTGTTCGGCTCGGCCGCGCCGCACCTGTGGCTGCTGGTCACCCGCACGGCCGGACTGCTCGCGTTCGTGGCCGCCTTCCGCCTCGGCAGGCGGTTCGCGGGGCCGGTGGCGGGCGTGATCGCGGTGATCGCCCTGTTCTTCATGCAGGACTGGCTGTTCTATCTGGCCCGCGGCGCCTCCGAGCCGGTGGTCGCCGCACTGACGCTGTGGGCGATCGATCGCCATCTCAGCGGTTCCCCACGCGTGGCCTACGTGCTCGCGTTCCTGGCGACACTCAACCGACCGGAGTTCTCTCCGTTCCTGGCGCTGTACGCGCTGTATCTATGGCTGCGGGTCCCGCGCAGCCGGGTGCTGGCGGTGACGCTTCTGATCCTCGTCCCGATCGCGTGGTTCGTGCCGCCGTGGGAGATCAGCGGCAACGCCTTCCAGGCGGGCAGCGCCGCGCTCGGCGGCAAGGGCTCGCCCGGCACCGCGATCGCAGAGCTGAAGAGCAGCGTCGGTCTGATGACCTGGCCAACGCTGGTGCTGGCGGCGATCGGGTTCGTGTTCGCCTGGCGGCGCGGGCAGCGAACGCTGCTGTGGCTCGGGATCGGCGCGATCGCCTGGGCGCTGATGGTGGCGGTGATCACGCAGGTCGCCTACGGGCTGCCCCGCTACCTGCTGCCGGGCGCGATGATCGCGTGCCTGCTGGCCGGCTACGCGGTCGTGTGCATCGCCGAGCTGGTCGGCGGGTGGTTCTCGCACCGCTCCGGCAAGCGGGCCTCGCGGTGGGCCGCGATCGTCGCCGGCGTGCTCGTGCTCGCGGCGACGCTGCCGTGGTCGATCCCACGCGTGAAGTCACTCGTGCAGCAGGGCAAGGACGCCAACCAGGCGGCCTTCTACATGAACAAGCTGTTCACGGCCGCCGATCGGGTCGGCGCCGCCGCGCGCGTGCTCCCCTGCCGCTCGAGCCAGGTCGCGGTCAACCACACGATGGCGAGCGCGCTCGCCTGGAAGCTACAGGTGCCCGAGCACAAGATCCGGCCGTTGATGCGCGATTACGGGTTCGTGTTCAGCGCGCCGCGCAACCAGGCTACGGGGACGACCCCACCGATCGTGAACGCATCGGCGCGAACGATCCGCACGATCGCCGTCGTAGCGCCGTGGAACGTGTTCGAGGTCACGGCCCACGGCGCCTCGGCGACCCCCCATTGCGCGGCCGGCGACCAGAGCCCTCCGGCCTGACGCGGCCGCCACCGCGCACGATCCCGGGGGTGCGGGCGCCGTCCTACGTTCCGACGCAGCTGTCGGGGTCGCCCAACCGCGTGACCTGCAGCACCCGCCAGATCCCTGACCGGGCGATCTCGCGGGTCGTGTGCGGTTGCAGGCGGACCGGCGCAGCCGCGCCGTCGATCGTCGCGATGTGAGGCCCGACGAAGTCGACGCCCGGCGAGTGCACGACCGTCTTGACGCGTGAGAGGTGGACGCCGAGCGTCCACGCAAGCGCCGTCTGCATCGTGTGGTTGACGGCGGCGACACTGGTCGGGCAGGGCAGCACCGCTCGCCGGCCGCCGAGCTCGCGGACCGCGGCATTGAGCTGGTCGGTCGCGGTCACCGCCAGGTCGGCCTGATGCTTCTCGCCCGTCGCGAGGCTGACGCGCCCGGTCGTGAACGGCACGCTGGCCGCGAGCACGGCTGCGATCACCCCCCACCGCCGCCAACCCGGACCGGCCAGCTCGGCGAGGCCGACGACCCCGACCCCCGCCAGCACGCACGCGATCGCGGCCGGCGGATACATGAACCGCCCGAGCCCCGGGTATCCGTCGACGGCCATCGCCACAACCAGCGCGACCCAGGCCGCGGCACCCCCCGCGAGCCACAACGTCACCTGCTCGCGCCGCCTGATCGCGAGCAACACCGCGACGGCGGCCGCGACCAGCACCGGCACGATCGTGAGGTGGGCGCCGCGGCTGAGGGTCGTGATCAGCGGATCGCTCCCGAGGTGGCCGTTGTACTGCTGAGCCTGGGTGCTGGCGGCAAGCGGGTGTCCGGTCGAGATCCAGGGCGGCCCGAACCACATCACCGGGATCAGCGCCAACCCGCCGACGATCGGCGGGCGCAGCCGTGGCTCGCGGCGCCACAGCCACAGGACATAAAGGCCGAGGAACGGCCACGCCTCGGGGCGGATCAGGCTGGTCGCGACGCCCAGCGCGAACGCGGCCCCTCGCCGTCCCTCGAGGTGACGATCGATCGCCCACAGCACGCAGGCGACGAGCATCGGCTCCGAGACGCCACGGAACATGTAGTGAATCCAGTCCTGGGTGATGCCGCCGACCGTCTCCTGGGTAAGCAGCAGCGCGAGCACCGCAATCGTCCCGGCCACCCGACCCGCCAGCCGCGAGCCGAGGCGGTAGGCCCCGAACAGTGCGAGCAGTCCGCCCGCGCGAGCGGCGATCAGCCACAGCGTTGGCGCGGCTGTGCCGAACAGCCCGAACACGGTCGTGAACATCACCGGCAGCGGCTTCCACGATGGGCCGCCGCCGGCTCCGAACGTGAACGTCGCGGACGCGAGCTCGCGGCCCCACACGATCCACGCCCAGGGGTCGTAACTGGGCGTGGACGGCAGCACGAACACAGACGCGATGGCGAGCCCGAGGCACGCGAGCACACCCGCGGTGGCGCCCCGGCTCAGGCGCTCACGAATCGGCACCGGATCAGGGTGCTGAGGACCCTGAAGCCGTCGAGCGCGGTCAGCTTCTTGCCCTCCTCTGTTGCTCGCGCGCGGTACTGCACGGGAATCTCGAAGATCCTTTCCTTGCGTTGGATCAGCCGCGCGGTGATCTCCGGCTCGATCGAAAACCCCGCCGAGCGCAGCGCCAGGCTGCGGAACAGGTCGGTCCGTATCACCTTCTGGCAGCTCATGATGTCGTGTAGATACACGTTGAACAGGACGTTGCAAGCCAGCGTCACCGCCTTGTTGCCCATCACGTACAGGAACGAGTGGCTCGTGTAGCCGTCGAACGCGCGCACGCCGAAGCACACGTTGGCACGGCCCTCCAGCAATGGTGGCAGCAGCAGCCGCAGATCCCCCGGCTCGTATTCGAGATCAGCGTCGAAGATCGCAGCGAGGTCGCCGTGGGCGTGCTCCAGCGCGGTCTGCACAGCGGCTCCCTTACCGCGATTGTGCGCATGTGCGTAGAGCCTGACGCGCTCGTCCCAGCTGCGGCCGCGGAGGATCTCGCTGGTCCCATCGGTCGATCCGTCGTCGACGACGAGCAGCTCGAAGTTGGTCGGCAGGGTCGTATCGAGCACCTGCACGATCGCCTGCTCGACCCGCTCGCGCTCGTTGTAGACGGGCATCAGGATCGACAGCACGCGTGCCTCATTTCGGGGAGGATGCCAGGATGGACTTCGAGAGCGCCGGTCTGCTCGACGGCCTCACCGGCGAGGACCGCGAGGCGAGGCTAAGACTGCTCGAGCACCTCGCGACGGATGGCGTCGCGCTGGAGGAGCTCAAAGCAGCGGTGGCGGAGGAGCGCCTTGCTCTACTCCCGGTCGAGCGCGCGCTCGGCGGTCGCCACACCGCCGCTGAGGTGGCGCAGCGCGTAGGGCTCCCGGAGGCGGTCGTCGTCCGCGTCCAGCGGGCGCTGGGGTTCCCCGACGCGACGGCGACGGACAAGGTTTTCAGCGACGAGGACATCGCCGCCTTTCGCTCGACCAAGCTGTTCCTCGAGAGCGGCTTCGACGAGGACGCGATTGTGCAGATCAGCCGCGTGCTGGGCGAAGGGATGTCGCGCCTGGCGGCAACGATCGCGCTCGCTTTCGGCGAGGCGTTCCTGGAGGCCGGCGACGACGAGGACAACGTCGCGCTGCGCTTCGCCGCGACCGCACAGCAGCTGACTCCCGCATTTACGCCCGTGCTGGCGGCGGCGTTCCGATCGCATCTGCGCGACAACGTCAGCCGCGGGATCCTCCGCCGCTCCGATCGTGAGTCCGGGCGGCTCGCGGGCGCCGGCGAGTTCGCCGTGTGCTTCGCCGATCTGGTCGGGTTCACGCGCCTAGGCGGCGAGATCGAGGTGCAGGAGCTCGGCACCGTCGTCGGGCACCTCGCCGAGCTCGCGAGCGAGGTCGCCGTCGCCCCCGTCCGTCTGGTCAAGACGATCGGCGACGCCGCGATGTTCATCAGCCGCGAGGTCGGGCCACTCGTCGCCGCGGCGCTGTCGCTGGTGGAGGCCGTCCAAGCCGCCGAGCTGCCCGCGCTCCGGGCTGGGATCGCCTATGGACCGGCGTTCCAACGCGCAGGCGACTTCTACGGCCACTCGGTCAACCTCGCCAGCCGCGTCACCGGCGTGGCCCGCGCCGGCAGCGTCCTCTGCACCCAGGAGGTGCACGATGCGGCGCCCGACGAGTTCGAGTGGTCGTTCGCCGGCAGGCATCGACTGAGGGGGGTGGCGGAGCCGCTGGCGCTGCACCGGGCGCGCCGGCTCGGCACCTCGCACGCGTCGCAGGGCGCTACGAGACCGACAGCAGATCGACGACGAAGACGAGCGTCGCGTTAGGCGGGATCGTCGGCGGGCTGCCGGCCTTGCCGTAGCCGAGCCTCGGCGGGATGATCAGCTCGCGCCGGCCACCGACCTTCATCCCCGGGATGCCGCGGACCCAGCCATCGATCACGTTGCCGGTGCTGAGCGCGGTCGTGAACGGCTGGTGGCGCTTCCAGGACGAATCGAACTCCTTGCCGGTGCTGTAGAGCACGCCGACGTAGTTGACGGTGACGGTGCTCCCCGGGGTCGCGGTCTTGCCGGTCCCGGTGATCAGATCCTTGGTCACGAGCGTCTTCGGCGGCGGCCCGGACGGGGCCGTGACGACCGGCTTGGTCGACAGCGCCGCGGGCGTGCTGACCGCGCTCGAGGTGGTCGAGGTCGTGGTCGCCGCGGACGTGGTGGTCGCCGGGGCGGCGGCCTCGGTCGAGCCGGCGCTTGGCGCCGGGACGACGCCGGGGGCCTTGGAGCTTCCGCACGCGGCGACGCCGGTGCTCAGCACCGCGATCACCCCTGTCAAGAGCAGACGTCGAGTCATCCGAACGCGAGAGAGTAGCGAGCCTGGCCGCCGGCGGGTGTCTAGGAGGCGATCCGCTCGAGCACGGAGGCGTCGACATCGAAGTTGGCGTGCACCGCGCTGACGTCGTCAGACTCCTCGAGCGCGTCGATCAACTTGATCAGCCTGGCCGCGTCGCCCTCGTCCACGGGCACCCGCGACTTCGGTCGCTGGCTGACATCCGCGCTCTCGATCTCGACGTCTGCCTGGCGCAGCGCGTCCCGGACCCGTCCGAGGTCGGCCGGCTCGGTGATCACTTCATAGACGTCATCGTCGAGCGAGATGTCCTGGGCGCCGGCGTCGATCGCGACGATCAGGTCGTCCTCGTCATAGCGCCCGGCGTCGACCACGATCACTCCGGCCTTGTCGAACAGGTAGGAGACCGAGCCGGGCTCGCCGAGGTTGCCCCCGTTCTTGGACAACATGTGCCGGACGTCGGCGCCGGTGCGGTTGCGATTATCGGTCAGCGCCTCGATCAGCAACGCGACGCCGCCCGGGCCGTAGCCTTCGTACAGCACGGTCTCGATCTGATCGGCATCGACGCCCTCGCCGGTGCCCTTGGCGATCGCCCGCTCGATGTTGTCCTTCGGCATCGAGGCGTCCCGCGCCTTCTGAATCGCGAGGGCGAGCGCCGGATTGCCTTCGGGGTCACCGCCGCCCTCGCGGGCCGCGACTGTGACCGCCCTCGCCAGCTTCGTGAACTGCTGCCCGCGGCGAGCGTCGACGACGGCTTTCTTGTGCTTGATCGAATGCCATTTCGAGTGACCGGACATGAAGATCAGTCTAGTGTCGCCCCGCTCCGGGCAGGCGGCGAGAACGCGCCCGTGCCCCCGCCGGTAGCCTCCAGTGGATGATCCTTCGCGCCCTGCTCACCGCCGCCCTGCTGTCGCTCACGCTTGCCGCCTGCGGTTCGAGCTCCAGTTCCAGCTCCAGCTCCGCCTCGTCGACGACCCCCTCCGCCTCGTCGACGACCTCCTCCGCCTCGAGCGCCGCCGCCGCCGGCTCCGGGAGCACCGTCCAGGTCACGATGAAGAACCTCGCGTTCAATCCGAAGACAATCCACGCGAAGGTCGGGCAGACGGTGAAGTGGACCAACGACGACACGCCGGCTCACAACGTGACCTACGTCAGCGGCCCGAAGTTCACCTCCTCGGGGTTGCTGAACCCGGGCGCGACGTTCTCGATCAATCTCACCCAGGCCGGAACGATTCAATACTTCTGCTCGATTCACCCGTTCATGAAGGCGACGATCGTCGTCACCAAATGAACATCACCGCCGACCCGGAGATCTTCAAGGCCTACGATATCCGCGGGCTGTACGGCGATCAGATCGACGGTCAGGTGGCGAATGCGATCGGGCGCGCGTTCGTCGGCGTGATCGCCGAGCTCGAGGGCAAGGACCCCGGGGAGCTGCGCCTCGCGCTCGGCCACGACATGCGACTGACCGCGCCCGAGCTCACGGCCCAGTACCGCGATGGGATGAGCAGCGAGGGAGCGACGGTCCTCGACGCCGGCCAGATCGCAACCGAGATGCTCTACTACCTCGTCGGCTCGCGAGAGCTCGACGGCGGCCTAATGTGCACGGCCTCGCACAACCCGAAGCCGTACACGGGGGCGAAGCTCGTCAAGCGGGGCGCGATCGCCCTGTCAGGCGATGCCGGGATCGGTGACGTCCGGTCGAGGATCGAGTTCGGGATGGGCGATCCTCCCGGCGGCGGCCGCGTGGAGTCGGTCGAGATCGCGGCCGAGTTCCAGCGCGCCGCGCTGAAGTTCATCCACCCCGATTCGATCAAGCCGCTGCGCGTGGTCGTCGACGGCGGCAACGGAATGGCCGGGCCGATGGTCGGGCCGCTGCTCGAGCAGCTCGGCCTCGATCTGGTCGAGGCCTACTGGAAGCCCGACGGCAACTTTCCCGATCACGAGCCCAATCCGATGCTCGAGCGCAACCGCGAGTTCATCATGCGGACCGTGGTCGAAAAGCAGGCCGATCTCGGCATCGCCTGGGATGGCGACGCCGACCGCTGCTTCTTCATCGATGAGCAGGGAGCGTTCATCGACGGCGACTTCCTGACGACGCTGCTGTCCGAGTCGATGCTTTCCAAGCACCCCGGCGCGACGATTCTGTACGACGTCAGGGCAAGTCGAGCGGTCGCGGACACGGTGCAGGCCGGTGGCGGCCGGGCACTGGTCAACCGGGTCGGGCATGCGTTCTTCAAGACCCGGATGCGCGACGAGGACGCGGTCTTCGGCGGCGAGGTGTCCGGCCACTACTACTTCCGCGACTTCTACTGCGCCGATTCGGGGACGATCCCGGCGTTGCTGATCCTCGAGCTCCTGAGCCAGCGCGGGGCGCGGTTGTCGGAGCTGGTCGAGCCCTATCGGTCGCGCTATTTCATCTCCGGCGAGATCAACTCCGAGGTATCAGATCAGCACGCCAAGATCGAGGAGCTCGCCAAGCGCTACGAGGATGGTCGCCAGCAACGGCTCGACGGACTCTCGGTCGACTACGACGATTGGCATTTCAACGTTCGCCCGTCGAACACCGAGCCGCTGCTGCGGCTGTGCCTCGAGTCGCTGCGCTCGCCGCAGGACATGCAGCAGCGCCGCGACGAAGTGCTCGGCGTGATTCGCTCGTGACGACCGGCCAGGAGCCGGCGGGAGCCGCCGTAGACCCATTCGCGTTTGCCGCGCAGGCCGGGATCCACCGGCTGTCGCTGCCGACGCCGTTCCTGGTCGGACGCGTCAACTGCTACCTGATCGAGGACGAGCCACTGACGCTGGTCGACACCGGCCCGAACTCGGGCAAGTCGCTGGACGAGCTCGAACGCGCGCTTGCCGGGCACGGGCGCACGATCGAGGAGCTCGAGCTGATCGTCCTCACCCATCAGCACATGGACCACCTCGGCCTGCTCGAGATCCTCGCGCGCCGCTCCGGCGCCGAGGTCGCGGCCTTCCATGGCCTGTCCGCGTACCTCCAGAGCTTCTCCGCGAGCGCCACCGCCGATGATGATTTCTCGCAACGGATTATGCGCCGGCACGGCGTCCCCGAGGACCTCGTCACGGTGCTCGGGTCGGTCGGCGCGGCCTTCAGGGCATTCGGCTCCAGCGGCCGGGTGACGCGCCCGCTGCACGACGGCGACACACTCGCGCTGCGCGACCGCAGCTTCCAGATCTTCCACCGCCCTGGCCACAGCCCGTCTGACACGATCTTCTGGGACGAGCAGCGGCGACTTCTGATCGCGGGCGATCACCTGCTCGCGCACATCTCCTCGAATCCGCTGATCTCGCGGCCGCTGAACGGGGATCAGCCCGCCGAGCGCCCGCACGCCCTGATCGACTACATCGATTCGATGCGTGCGACGCGAGAGCTTCCCGCGGAGCTTGTCCTGACCGGTCACGGCGATCCGATCTTCGACCACGTGGCGGTGATCGACGAACGCTTCCGGATGCACCGCCGGCGGGCGCGCAAGGTGCTCGGCATGCTCGCCGACGGGCCGCTGAGCGCGTTCGAGATCGCGGTCCGGATGTGGGGCAACATCGCGGTGACACAGGCCTACCTGACGCTGTCCGAGGTGCTGGGCCATCTCGACCTGCTGGTGCGCGACGGCGAGGCCGCCGAGGTCGAGGACGGTGGCGTCGCGCGTTTCGAGATGCATCACTAGCGCCGCCAAAACTGTGCAGGGCGGCGCTGTGCGCTCGAGTTTCTCGCCCGTTCGCCGATAGTGCGCGCAATGGCACGCCCTGGGGTCAGGCGCCCAGTCATCCTCGCAACCAACCGACACGGCAAGCCTCGCGCCGAAGTCACCCATGATTATGTCGACCTGCTCGCGCGCGTGCCGGCGATCGTGTATGTGGCCGACTGCGGCGCCGATGGGCGCTGGCACTACGTCAGCCCACGAATCCACGAGATCCTCGGATTCACCCCCAGCGAGTGGATGTCTGACCCGAACCTGTGGTCAGCGCGGTTGCACCCAGACGACCGCGACCGTGTGATCGCCTCGGAGGCTGCACTCGCGATCGGCGCTCCGAGCAGCAGCCCGAGCGAATACCGGATGCTCGACCGCCGCGGACGCGTGATCTGGATCCGCGACGACGCCGTGCTGGTATGCGACTCGGCGGGACGCAAACGCTGGCACGGGGTGCTGTCGGACATCACCGAGCAGAAGCTGGCCGAGGAGCAGCTCGAGCGGCGGGCGGCACAGCAGGCGGCCGTCGCCCGGCTCGGCGAATATGCGCTTGAGGGAGCGCGACCGTCGGAGCTGATGCAGGAGGCGGTCGGCTTCGCCGCCCAGATCCTGAACGTCGAAGCTGCCGGCGTGATGGAGTTGCTCGAGAACGAGGAGTGTCTGGTCCTCCGGGCCGCGGTCGGGTGGAGCGTGAGCGACGCACACCGCTCGCCGCTCGGGCGGGGATCGCAGTCCGGCTACGCGATCCTCAGCCGCACCCCCGTCGTGGTCTCAGACTGGCGAACCGAGCGCCGGTTCGACAAGCCGCCACTGGCCCGGGAGATCGATGCGCGCAGCGGCGCGATCGTGACGATCGAGGGGCCATCCGGGCCGTTCGGCGTGCTCGGCGTGCAGTCGACCCAGGCCCGGCACTACAACGACGGCGACATCGACTTCATGCAGGCGCTCGCAAACGTCCTCGCCGACGCGCTCGACCGGCAGGCGACCGAGGACAGCATCCGTCACCGCGCGCTGCACGACGCGCTCACCGGTCTGCCGAATCGCACGCTGTTCCTCGATCGGCTTGAGCACGCGCTCTCACGACTCCCGCGCTACCGCTCGCTCGCGGCGATCCTGTTCCTCGATCTCGACCGCTTCAAGCTCGTCAACGACAGCCTCGGTCATCAGGTCGGGGACGAGCTCCTGGCCGCCGCGGCGCCGCGGCTCAAGCAGGCCGTTCGCGCGAGCGACACGGTCGCGAGGTTCGGCGGCGACGAGTTCGGCATCCTCCTCGAGGACATCGCCGACGAACACGCCGCGATCGAGATGGCCGAGCGGATCGCCGCCGTATTCACGCGCCCGTTCGTGCTCGCCGGCAGCGAGCACTTCGTGACCACCAGCATCGGGATCGCGCTGGCGCGCGGTGGCGAGCTCGCCGACGAGCTGATCCGCAACGCCGACACTGCGATGTACCGCGCCAAGGAGCGTGGCAGCGCCCGCTACGAGGTGTTCGACGAAGCGATGCGCGACCGCGCAATGGTGCGCCTGCGGCTCGAGAACGATCTGCGGCGAGCGCTCGAGCGCGACGAGCTGCGGCTCGAATACCAGCCGGTCGTCTCGCTGCGGGATCGCTCGATCGTCAGCGTCGAGGCACTCGTCCGCTGGGAGCACCCGACCCGCGGGATGATCGGCCCCGACGAGTTCATCTCGGTCGCCGAGGAGGACGGCCTGATCGAGCCGATCGGGCGCTGGGTGCTCGAGCACGCCTGCCGTCAGGCGGGACGTTGGTACGCGGCCCGCCCCGACGCGGCGCCGATCGGGATCTCGGTCAACCTGTCAGCGGTCCAGTTCGCCAAGCCGGGGCTGGCGCGGGTGATCGCCGACGTGCTGCGGCTGAGCGGCATCGATCCGTGCTGCCTCAGCCTTGAGATCACCGAGACCGTGATCCTACGGGACCCCGAGCTGGTCGACGATCCCCTGCACGAGCTCAAGGCGCTCGGCGTGCGGATTGTGCTCGACGATTTCGGGACCGGCTATTCGTCGCTCGCGTATCTGACGCACCTGCCGCTCGATGCGCTGAAGGTCGACCGCTCATTCGTCGACGGGCTCGGGACCGAACGCCGCGACACCAAGATCACCGAGGCGATCGTCGCGATGTCGAAGGCGCTGTCACTTGACGTGATCGGCGAGGGCGTCGAGAGCGAGCTGCAGGCGCATGAGCTCCAGCGGATCGGGTGCCACCTCGCCCAGGGCTTCTACTTCTCGCGCCCGGTCCCGGCGGCGCAGATCACAGCGATGCTGTCAAACGGCCCGGTGTGGCCGGCGGCGCCGCAGATCGACGCGCCGGGCAGGGCTCCCTACGGGTAGGCGCTGTTCCCGGGCCGCAGCGGCGACAGCGTCGCGGTCCGGCACTCGTACGCCCCACCGGGGATCTGGGTGCGGAGCGTGGCGGTGTCGCTGGGAGCAATCACCTGGAGCCCATACGCGGTGCTGCAGCCGGTCGTCGAGCTCATCCCGTGGGTCACGACCAGCCGGAACGACGCGGTCGAGCCGGGCGCGAGCACGAGCGGGGTCGCCGGCACGGGCCCGGCGATATCGCGCGTGACCCGAGTCGCGGATGTCGGTAGCGGTTGCGAGGTCTTGCTCAGAAACAGAACTCCTGGGTAGCCGAACGTCCGGCAGCTCTGGTTCGAGCTGTTGCGCAGCGCGAAGCCGATCAGGCCGTGGCCGGCGGCGCCCTGCTGCCCCAGGTACGACAGAGCCAGGTCCGCCGCGACGCACGGGCCCGGACCCGAGACGGTCGATGTCGTCGCGGTCGTGGGGGTGCTCGTCGCGGTCGTCGTCGGCGGGTTCGGGCTCTGCGTCACGGTTGCCACGCTCGTGACCGTCTGCGTTTGGGTGGTCGAGCTGCCACAGGCGGCGAGCAGCAGCCCCGCGGCGCACAGACAGCCGAGGAGGGCGGATCTCATGCCGTGGGTTTCGCGCCGCCACGGCTGAGATCCTGCACGGCGATGCCGCCGCCGACGCCCACGCCCGACGAGCCCGCTGCCGCGCGGGGTCTGGGCGCGGTCCGGCGCCGCATGAGCGAGATCGATCCGTACTGGGGCCCTCAGGTGGTGGTCGCGCTCGCGATCCTGCTCGACCTTTCGCTCCCCGAGGCGCTGACGATCGGACCGACCTGGCTACTGCCGGGGGTCGAGGCGCTGCTGCTGCTGGGGCTTGTGCTCGCCGCCCCGAACCCGCGCCTGCGCCACTCGGGGGCGCGGCGCAAGGTGGCGATGTCGCTGATCGGGCTTGTCAGCGTGGTCAACATCGTCTCGTTGGTGCTGCTCTGCCACTTCCTGTTTCACCACAACCTCCCCAACGGCCGGAAGCTGATCTTCGCCGGGATCGTGCTGTGGGTGACCAACGTGCTGCTGTTCGGGCTGTGGTACTGGGAGCTCGACCGTGGCGGACCGGTCGCGCGCAAGCAAGACCCGGACGGGACGCCGGACTTCCTGTTTCCGCAGATGAGCGAGCGCTGGATCGCGCCGGGCGGGTGGCAGCCCGGCCTGATCGACTACCTGTACGTGTCGTTCACGAACGCGACCGCGTTCAGCCCGACCGACACGATGCCGCTGTCGCAGACGGCCAAGTGCCTGATGAGCGCCCAGGCGCTCACAGCACTGGTCACGATCGGGCTGGTCGTGGCGCGGGCGGTCAACATCCTCGGCTGAGGCCGGCTGCGGCAGGATACGGTTCGATCATGTCCGCTTCCGATCCCGAGCGCTCGCCGGCGTCGCATACGCGCCCCCCCGGCACCGATCCGCAGCCGCGACCGCGGCGCAAGATCGACTGGGAGCTGATCGCGTGCGGCTGGCGCGGACACGTGCTGGCCGGCACCGACGCCGCCGAGATACGGCCGCAGGACGGGCTGATCGCCCGCCAGCAGGGCGCGATTCGCTGGTACCGGTGCCTGCGTTGCGACAGCTGGCTGGCACTCCCGCCGCCCGCCACGCCGACGCGGGCCACCCCGCCCGACCGCTCCGAGATCAAGATCCCGCTGCGCGGCAAGGCGCTGCGCGACAAGGTGGTGCTGCGCCTGATCGCCGTCGACCGGGCCTTTCACTTCACCGTGCTGGTGCTGCTTGGGCTCGCCGTGATCGTGTTTGCGGGCAACGAGGCATCGCTGCGCGATACCTATTACCGAGTGCTGACCGATCTCCAGCGCGGAGTCGGCGGCGGCCCCGTCCAGAGCACCGGCCACGTCGGCATCCTGCACGAGCTCGACAAGCTGTTCTCCGAGCGCTCGGGGACGTTACGGGTGGTCGGGGTCGCCCTGCTCGGCTACGGCCTGCTCGAGGGCGTCGAGGCGGTCGGGTTGTGGTTCACGAAGCGGTGGGCCGAGTACCTGACCTTCCTCGCGACCACGATCCTGCTCCCTCTCGAGATCTACGAAATCGCTGACCGCGCTTCGGTGCTGAAGGTAATCGGGTTCATCATCAACATCGCCGTCGTCATCTATCTGCTGTACGCCAAGCGCCTGTTCGGGCTCCGCGGCGGCGGTGCCGCCGACGAGGCACGGCGGGCTCGTGACACGAGCTGGGAGGCGATCGAGCGGGCGACGCCCGAGGCTCTCGTCGAGATCGCTGGAGGTGCACGGACCGGGTGAGCGACGGCGACCCGCAGCAGCGCCCCACCGATCCACTCGAGGCCGACATCCGACGGATCGGCATCGAGCTCGCCGCCGCCTTCCCGTCGTCTGCCCGGCATCCGGTGCGAGCGCTCGATATGCGCGCGATGGAGCTCGCATCGAGCGATAGCGAGCTTCGCGCGGCGCTGTTCCGGTTCGTCGACGTCGTCCCCGCCTGCCGCTCGCTCGACGATCTCGCCAAGCACCTGACCGGCTTTCTCGAGGAGGTGCCGGAGACGCCGCCGCCGCTGTCGGCTGCGATGAGGATCGCCCACACGAAGGCGGGACGAGCTGCGTTGGGTGCCGCGGCGGCCGGTGGCGTCAAGCACATGGCCCACCGCTTCATCGTCGGCGAGAACCCTCGGGCCGCGCTCGCCGTCCTTCGGGGGCTTTGGGAGCACGGGGTCGCCAGCTCGGTCGACCTGCTCGGCGAGGCGACCGTGACTGCTGCGGAGGCCGACCGGTACGCCGGTCGCTGCACGGACGCGTTGCAGGAGATCGCTCAAGCGACCGCACGCTGGCCGGGGCGTGAGATGCTCGAGCGCGACGCCAATGGCGCGCTGCCGCGGACCAACGTCTCGGTCAAGGTGTCAGCACTGACGCCGTTGCTGCGAGCAGACGCGCCCGAGATCGGCCGTCGCGACGCCGCCGGCCGCCTGCGACCGCTGCTGCGTCGCGCGCGCGACCTCGGCGCGCATCTCCACATCGACATGGAGTCGCTGGACTCGCGCGAGGCCGTGCTCGAGCTCGTGCTGGAGCTGCTGTCCGAGGACGAGTTCCGCGAGGGCCCGTCTGCCGGGATCGTGATCCAGGCCTACCTGCGGGACTCACCCCAGGTGCTCGACCACGTCCTCGGCTGGACGGGCCTCGGCGACCGCGCGGTGCCGTTGAAGATTCGGCTCGTCAAGGGTGCCTACTGGGACCACGAGCTCGTCCAGGCCCGCCAGCACGGGTGGCCGACGCCGGTATTCGAGGTCAAGGCGGATTGCGACCGCAACTTCGAGGCACTGAGCTGCCGGCTGATCGCCGCTCGTCCTGCCGTACGGGTCGCGATCGCCTCGCACAACCTCCGGTCGGTCGCGCACGCGATCGCGGTCAACCGCCGCTCCGGGGGCGATGACCGCGACCTCGAGCTCCAGGTCCTGCGGGGTCTCGGCGACGAGCTTCAGGACGCGCTGGCGAGTCGCGGCTTCCGCGTGCGCACCTACTGTCCGGTCGGCGACCTGGTCGCCGGAATGGCCTACCTGGTCAGGCGCCTGCTCGAGAACACGAGCAACGAGTCGTTCCTGCACGCGCAGGCGAGCGGCGCCTCGCTGGACGTGCTGCTGGCGGCGCCGTAAGCAACGGAACGGAGCGCAAGATGGATCTGGTGGCGTACATCTGGGTCAGCGGAGTTGGTGGCCGGGAGGGCGAGTCGTTGAGCTGCCCCTCGCCCGGGCACAGGAAACGTTCACACTACCGACCGGTCCCTTCAGCGATTCCGGATCGGACTTGCGGACCTCTGTACTAGGAAGACTCGCCCGCCCGCCGCGCCATGCTCTTCCGCAGGCATTGCGTCTGCCCATGGCAGCAGCTCTTACCCGCGAGCGTCAGGTACCGGTTGATGAAGGCGAGCGCGGAACGGAGATATCTCATGCGCGCATCAAGTGTAACGTCCAGGAGACCAACGCAAAGCTATGCGCTGGTGAGTGATCGCTTAGGCGCGAACAGCAGCGGGGCGCGCCACACGATCGCTGGCGCGTCGCGTCGGGAATGACTTGCGGATCTTCTTGCCGTCTCGGCTTTAGTACACGAACGCCTCGTAGGGGCGTTTGCAGCGACCCTGCTGGGTTGCGGCCGTGTCGTTGTCCAATGCCGGCAGCCATCAGAGGGCTACTAATTGACCGCGAGATACGACTTGGTTGCGTCCGGTGGCGGTGATTCTCCGGCTGGCGCGTCGCGGTCAGTAGCCGGCCCGCAACCGCGCGGTGACTAGGGCCGCGCTGTAGCGTGGGACGCTGATCAGGTATCCGCTTGCGGTCGGGGCGGCGGTCTCGGAGCGCGGGGCTCCCGCCCATGTGGCGGCGTGGGTGATGTGCTGGTTGGCGAGGGTCACGCCGGTCGTGGAGGTCAGCTTCGGCGCGGTCAGCCGTTCGATGGTGACGGCGCCGGTGAGCGGCAGCTCGAGGCGCACGTCCGCCGAGCGGGGGCCCTTGTTGAGTAGAAGGATGTGCATTATGCCGTTGCCCAGCCGCACGGTCCAGGCCTTGAGATGCAGCGCCGGTGGCGCCGCCAGGTGCACAGGGATCAGCTGCGCGCCGGGGCCGAGCATGCGGGCGAACAGGACCATGCCGTAGAACAGGGGGTGCGTGACGAGGCCGGTGCGCGTGAGCCAGAACGCCAGGTTGACCGTGCCAGGGCGGATGTGGATGCTGGCTGACTCGACCCCGGCACGGACGAGCTCGAACAGCGCGTCAGGCGCCCACAGCGCCGTTGCGAAGGTGTCGCTCACGCCCTTGGTGCCGCCGCAGGTGACGGAGTTGATCTCGGTCAGCCACAGCGGGAGTCCCGCCCGGTCGCTGACGTGCTCGACGGTCAGCGCGGTGCGGCGCATGCTGACCGTCGCGTTGTCGCTCAGCACCCGCGCGATGGTCGGGTATGTTGGCGTGCCGCGCTTCGCACAGGCGTTGTAGGGGTAGCGGTGGGCGGTGATCCCGGCGAGCCTGGGGTGCGGGGCCTGAAGCAGCTTCGTGACCCAGCCGTAGTTCTTCTGCGGCTCGGCGATGGCCGGCGCCAGCAACGGCACGCCGGGAGCGGCCTTGGCGAGCGCGTTCGCGTAGGAGCCGAACGACCGCGCATAGCTCGTCGCGGTGATCCGACGGGGCAGCGGCCGTGCGCCCGGCCCGGCAGTGAGGCGTTTCCAGGACCGGCGGCTGTAGATGTCGGGCTCGTTGCCGATCTCGAACGCCGTGATGCTGCCGTGCGGGAGCCCCGCGAAGGCGGCCCTGGCCCAGCGCGCCGCGAGCGCCGGGGTGGCAGTCACAGTATTGAGGTCGAGGATCAGCTTGACGTGGGTGTCGCTGACGATCTGGCTGGTCTGCCGCAGCCACGCCGGGGTCAGCTCGAACACCCACTCGGGCAGTTCCTGGGTGGGAGCCCACAGCGTGTGGTCGGCCGAGTCACCTCCGATCCGCAGTCGCAATGCTCCGTCCCGGGAGAGCATCGCGAACACCCGGCTTAGCAGTGCCGGCTGCCGCGCCCACGCCGGGATCGTGAAGTACTCGGTCGAGATCCCTAGAAACGAGCTCGGGACTTTCACCGGCGAGCCAGTTCCGAGCGTAACCCGCGCGTCAACCGAGAGAGTCGAGACCGACGGGGACCGAGCGGGCGCGGGGCTACGCGCACCGAGCGCAAGCGCCACGACGACTGCAATGAGCGTCACCGCCAACACGGACGCAGCGATGCTCGCCCCGCGCGTCAGGCGCGGCAGACCACCACGGCGCAACCATGGCCTGAAGCTGCCCATCGACCCTCAGTATCGGGCTCCCGCCATCCAACGCCAACCGTGGCATAACACCCCGAAGTTGCGGCAACCTACGGACCGCCCTCACGACCGTGAAGCGCGCCCGCCATAGCCGCAACACAAGGTGAACCGACGAGATCGCGCCGCGGACCGCTCCCGGGCCACGACGGTTTGCCCCCGGCACGACACCGCGTGGATCGCTCATCGGGCGCGAGCGTCAGACCGTCAAGCTGGACGCTGACGTCAGCTTCTCTTGACGGCACACGAGCGTCCCAACTACGCCTGCCGTGTCGCCGTCCCGGGGCAATGTCCGCTTACCGGTGAGCTAACGCCTCTGTTGCCGACGCGGTGGCGTCAACTGGGGCTCTCTACTTCGGGGTGCGGCGAGTCGATGCCTCGTGCGTGAGGCTTTGCGTCTGGGTTCCGCGCGGGTAAGGCGCCTCTGGAATCGGGCTTACCTGGGCCTTGCTTGGGGGGTTCACGCTAGGCGACATGTACTCAAGGTTTCTGTTCGGAGGTTTGAACCCCGAGCCAGTCGCCTCGAAAGGAGGTGAGAGTCAATGGCCAAGAAGGACAACAGCAAGGACGTCAAGAAGGACGGCAAGAAGGATCGGCGGGATCGTTAGCCCTGGTTGCCGGAATCTGCAGCCGCGCCGGCTATTGGAAGATGCCGGCGCTGGCTGCAATCCGCTGGGGGATCGTGGTGCGGTGCATGTTGGCCGCGCGAGGCGTCGGGTCATCGTCACCTGCACATATACGCGGCGGCGCATCGAGCCTGATGAGTGATTCAGCAGAGCTTCTCAGCCCGATGAATGCTGATCCTGCTCCGATCCCCTGGAGCCGGGTCGTCGGGCTGCTTCGCCCGATGCGCCGTGGGGTTGCGGCGATGGTGGGGCTGACGGTCAGCGGAGTACTGATTGGCCTCATCCCGCCGCTGGTACTGGGGGCGCTCATAAACGCGCTGGTGGAACATAACGCCCAGTCCGAGGCGGCGCTGCTTGTCGGTGTCGTCGCGTCGGCGGTCCTGCTCGAGGCGAGCGCGTATGTCGCCTCAGACGGCATGTATGCGCGAAACGCGAGCCGTCTGTACCGCAACCTCCGCATGCAGATGTTCGCCGGGGCGTTGCGCGGTCGCGCCGGCACTGAGCGGAGCGCCGGGCTACCCTCGCGCTTCATCTCCGATGCAGAGACGCTCGAGCTGATCACGCTCTCGATCCTCGATCGCGGCGCGATGCAGATCGTTGAGTTCATCAGCGCGCTGGTCACGCTCGCGATCCTGGAGCCCTGGACGATCGCCGTTGTGCTGCCCACGCTTGCGGCAACATGGCTGATTGCCAAACGCGTTCAGACGCCCGCAGCAGCGGCCGGGCAGCAGCGTCAGGAAGAACTCGAGGCGATGACCTCCACAATCTCGCAACAGCTCGCGTCCCGAATGCAGCCCGACGCAACCGGACGGTTTCGCGTCGTGGCCGAGCGGGTCATGGCAGCCGAGGTCCGGCTCGGCTGGCTGCGTGCCCTGAACCTTCAAGGGTCCGGCGGTTTCGCGAAGCTCGGACCGATCACGGCAGTCGTCGCAGCCGCATTCCTGGGACAACATCAAGCAGGCACGTTGATGGCCATCTACCTGCTGGCACAGCGCGTCTTCTGGGGGTTCGACGGACTCATTGACCTCCGACTCGACACCCAAAGCGTCCGAGGCGCTGTCGCTCGATGCTTCGAGCTGATCGACACACCCGCACGACCGCACGAAGAGACGCCTGGTTCTGCGCGGCGGAGTCCCACTTCAGAGCGGCCGGCCATCCTGTTCGCTGAACCTGCGTCCAGTCCAGACAGCTACGGGCGAGAAGAACCGCCCGACAGCGGATGTGGCGGCTGTGGCGGACTTCTCAAGGCATGTCGGCGTCATCCATATTGATGTGACCTGACAACACCACTAACGAGTCGTTCCTGCACGCGCAGGCGAGTGGCGCCTCGCTGGACGTGCTGCTGGCGGCGCCGTAGCGGCCGACGGTTCCCTGTTGCGCAATACTCCAGTAGTCGGTAAGTTGGCTCGCCGCTGTTAACTTCACCGGACGCGGAGCGCTCCAGGTCGACTCCCCGGACGGCTAGACGGCGCGGACCGCGAGACCGGGGCGATCCGCGCAGGAGACAGGGGATTGCCCAGAGGATCAGCGCTTGAAGCGTCGTTGCGTGACGAGCGTGACGAGAGTCAATCGATTGACGATGCACCCGCCACCGCGGCTCTGAAACGCGCGACGGCCCCGCCGGCGCTGCGTCGCGCGCGCATCGCCGGCTCGCGCGCGCCGGTCGAGGGGACGCCGCTGTGGCGCGATGCCGTATTCCGGCGCCTGCTTGCGCTCGCAGATCTCGCGGCCGGTGCCGGCGGGCTGGCGGTGCTGTCGTCCGTGACTCCGCACCACATCCCGCTCGCCGGCTACGCGGCCGTCCCGTTGATCGTGCTGATCGCCAAGGTCACCGGTCGCTACGACCACGACGAGCTCGTGCTTCGCAAGTCGACGCTCGACGAGATCCCGCGTCTGCTGAGCGTGGCCGGCGGGTTTGCGCTCGCGTGGTCGGTGGTCACGTTTCTGGCGGGCGTCCGGCTCGAGCTCGGCGGATCGGGAATCGCTGTCCTGTGGGGCTCGACCGCGGCCTTCCTGGTCGCCGGGCGCTCGATGGCGCGCGTCCTCGGCCAGCTGTCGGCGCCACCCGAGCGCGGGCTGATCGTCGGCAGCGCAGCCGCGCGCACCCAGCTCGCGCACTCGCTCTCCTCCGACCCGGGCGCGCGCGTCGACGTCGTGGGGTTCCTTCCACTCGAGGACGAGCGCCGGGGTGGGAGCGACTGGGGCCCCCGCTCGCGCCGCCGCCGCCAGCTGACGTTCGCCGACCTCGGCGCCGTCGTTCGTGAGCTCGACGTCCACCGCGTGTTCCTGATCCCGACCAGCGCCGACAACGAGACGATGCTCGAGGCGGTCAGCGCGACAACCGCGCTCGGGGTCAAGGTCTCGATCGTTCCGCGCCTGTTCGAGGTCGTCGGATCGGCGGTCGAGTTCGACAGCGTCGGGGGCGTAACCGTCCTCGGCGTCCGCCGCCCAGGTCTGACACGTTCCTCTCGCGCCGTCAAGCGCGCCGTCGACACGGTCGGCGCCGGTTGCGGGCTGCTGCTGCTGGCCCCGTTCGGGCTGCTGATCGCGCTCGCGATCAGGATCGATTCGCCGGGCCCGGTGTTCTTCAGACAGCGGCGCGTCGGCCGCGACGGGCGCGTGTTCGAGATGATCAAGTTCCGCAGCATGTTCGACGGCGCCGAGGCGCAGCGCGCGGCGCTCGAGTCCCGCAACGAGACGAGCGGCCTGTTCAAGCTCAGTTCGGACCCCCGGGTGACCCGCGTCGGCGCGCGTTTACGACGCAGCTCGATCGACGAGCTGCCACAGCTGATCAACGTGTTGCGGGGCGAGATGAGCCTCGTCGGCCCGCGGCCGTTGGTGGTCGACGAAGACCGGCTGGTCGAGGGCCGCCATCGCGATCGGCTTCAGCTCGCGCCCGGGATGACCGGACCGTGGCAGGTGCTCGGGCCGTCGCGGCCGCCGCTCAGCGAGATGGTGAAGACCGACTACATGTACGCGGCCAACTGGTCGCTGTGGAGCGACATCAAGATCCTCGCACGGACCTTCTCGCACGTCGGCAGCCTGCGCGGGCTGTGAGCACGGCGGGCGGCCGGCGCCTCCCATCCGTCAAGCTTTACGGATGCCGAGACCGCCGCTGCCACCGTTCGCCAACGAGCCGGTGCTCGAGCTCCGGCGATCGCCGGTTCGCAGCGCGCTCGGCGACGCACTCGCGAGCCTCGACACCAGGTTGCCCCTATCGGTGCCGGTACTGATCGGCATCGACGCGCGCACCGGCGCCGGCGCGTCGCTCTCCTCGACTGACCCGGGAGACCCCCAGCGTCTGGTTGCACGCGCCCCGCGCGCGACCGAGGGCGAGGTCGAGGCCGCAGCCGCGACCGCCGCCGCGGGTCACCGACAGTGGCGCGAGACGGCCGCGGGGGAGCGCGCCGCCGCGCTCGTCGGCGCCGCCGCCTGGATGCGCGAGCGCCGTCTCGAGCTGGCAGCGCTCGAGGTCCGCGAATGCGCCAAGCCGTGGCCCGAGGCCGACGCAGACGTCTGCGAGGCGATCGACTTCCTCGAGTACTACGCCCGCGGGGCGATCGAGCTCGACGCCGGCCGGCCGCTTCTGCAAGTCCCGGGCGAACACAACGAGCTGCGCTACGTGCCGCGCGGAATCGTCGCCGTGATCTCGCCCTGGAACTTTCCGCTCGCGATCGCGTGCGGAATGACGGCGGCCGCGCTCGCGACCGGAAATGCCGTGATCCTGAAGCCCGCCGAGCAGTCGCCGGGGTGCGCACTGCGGCTCGTGCAAGCGCTGCGGGCGGGCGGCGTGCCGGCCGATGTGATCTCGCTGCTTCCCGGCGAGGGCGACGTCGGCGCCGCCCTGGTCCGGCATCCGAGCGTCAACACGATCGCCTTCACCGGCTCGCAGCAAGTCGGGCTCGAGATTGTCAAGGCGGCAGCCGAGACGGGACCCAGGCAGAAGCACATCAAGCGCGTTATCGCCGAGCTGGGAGGAAAGAACTGCGTGATCGTCGACTCCGACGCCGACCTCGACGAGGCCGTGCCGGCGATCGTCTCCTCGGCGTTCGTGTATGCCGGGCAGAAGTGCTCGGCGGCGGCCAGGGTGCTCGTCCACGAGGCGATCGCCGACACGCTGATCGAGCGCGTCGCCGGCGCCGTCGAAGTGCTCGTCGTCGGCCAGGCCGGCCAGCTCGGCACCGATGTCCCGCCTGTGATCGAGCGCGCATCCCAAGCGCGCGTCGAGCGCTACGCCGCGCAAGCCGAGCAGGACGGCACGATCGTCGCGCAGGGCGGACCGGTTCCGGACAACGGGTGGTTCTGTGCCCCGACGGTCGCGGCCGACCTGCAGCCGGGATCGCCGGTGCTCGAGGACGAGATCTTCGGACCGGTGCTCGCGATCGAGCGGGTCCGCGATGTCGCGCGCGCATGCGACATCGTCGATGGGCTTCGGTTTGCGCTCACCGGTGGTCTGTTCGCACGCGACCCGACCACCGTCCGCTACGTCCGCGACCGTACCCCCGTAGGGAACCTGTACGTCAATCGCGGGATCACCGGGGCGATGGTCGGGCGCCAGCCGTTCGGTGGCAACCGCTTGTCGGGCACCGGCGCCAAGGCCGGCGGGCCCGATTATCTGCTCCAGTTCGTCGAGCCGCGGGCATCGACCGAGAACACGATGCGTCACGGGCTCGTCGTCTAGCGCCGGGCTCCGCGCGTCTAGATTTTCGCCGAAGGGGTTGATTTCCTGGCGCCGGAGGTCGATTATCGACCCGTAGGAATGGTGCTGTCGCCCTCAGATGCGTGGAGGTTAGTGTTGGCGATCGCGCTCGCGATCGCGATCTGCGTGAGCCTGTACGCTCGCGCGCCGCAGCGAGCCGTGCCCGGCTCTGAGCTTCGCCGGCTCGTGATCTCGGCGCTGTGCCTCTACGGGGTCGGCGGGCTCGCGTCGCTCACGCACCACTCGATCCTCGCCGCCTTCATGTACGCATCGGGGATCGTCGTCTGCGCGCTCGCCGCCTGGCTCTCGCGCGGAACCGATTCCGAGGACCCTCCCGACGGCGAGGAACCCGTCGACGAGCAGCCCCCACCCGAGCCCGACGGTGTCCCGACGTTCGACTGGGCCCGGTTCGAGCAGGAGTTCCGCGCTTACTCCGAGCGCTCGCCCGCGGGCGTCGACTGATCGCGCCCATCGATCGCCAGCAGCAGCTCGTGCAGCCGCGTCTCGCCCGCGAGCTCGGGATGGAATGCGACCGCGAGCAGGTTGCCCTGTCTGACCGCCACCGGATGCTCGTCGACCCGCGCCAGCACCTGCACCTGATCGCCGGCCTCAGTCACCCACGGCGCGCGGATGAACACGGCGTGCACAGGCCCGCCGGCGACGCCGCCGACGTCGAGGTCGGCTTCGAAGGACCGCAGCTGGCGACCGAAGGCATTTCGCTCGGTGCTGATGTCGAGCAGCCCGAGGTGGTCGCGGTCGAGCATGATCATGCCCGCGCAGGTCCCCATCACCGGCGTCCCCGCGGCGACCAACGTCCGCAACGGCTCGGCCAGGCCCTCGCGCTCGATCCCGAGCGACATGACCGTCGACTCCCCTCCGGGGATGATCAGCGCGTCGAGTCCCTCGAGGTCGGCGGGCACCCGCACCTCGCGGACATCGGCGCCGAGGCTGCGAACGGTCTTGGCGTGCGCTTCGAAGTCGCCCTGCAGAGCAAGGATGCCGACGAGCTGTGCCACCCCGGCTACCAGCCGCGCGGCGAGAGCAGCTGCTCGGCCTCGAGCTTGGAGGTCTCGAGGCTGACCATCGGCTGACCGAGGCCGGTCGAAACGACCGCGATCCGCGCGGGATCCTGGAAGTGCGTCGTCGCCTCGACGATCGCACGTGCGCGGCGCTCCGGATCGGACGACTTGAAGATCCCCGAGCCCACGAACACGCCCTCGGCACCGAGCTGCATGACCAGCGCGGCGTCAGCCGGCGTCGCGATCCCGCCCGCGCAGAACAGGACGACCGGCAGCCGTCCGTCGGCCGCGACCTGGCGGACCAGGTGCAGCGGCGCGGCGAGCTCCTTGGCGGCCGTTGCCAACTCGGAGTCGTCGAGCATCGTCAGGCGCCGGATCTCGCCGCCGATCTTGCGCAGGTGTCGAACCGCCTCGACGATGTCTCCGGTTCCGGCCTCGCCCTTCGAGCGGATCATCGCGGCGCCCTCACCGAGCCGCCGCAGCGCCTCGCCGAGATTGGTGGCACCGCACACGAACGGAATCTTGAACGACCACTTGTCGATGTGGTTGGCCTCGTCAGCGGGAGTCAGAACCTCGGATTCGTCGACGTAGTCGACGTCGAGCGCCTCGAGCACCTGCGCCTCGACGAAATGCCCGATCCGTGCCTTGGCCATCACCGGAATCGTCACCGACTCCTGGATCCCCTTGATCATCTCCGGATCGCTCATCCGCGCGACACCACCGTCCCGCCGGATGTCGGCCGGGACGCGCTCGAGCGCCATCACAGCGGCTGCGCCGGCATCCTCGGCGATCTTCGCCTGCTCGGGCGTGACGACGTCCATGATCACGCCGCCCTTGAGCATCTCCGCGAGGCCGGCCTTGACCGTGAAGGTTGACTCGTCCCGGGGAGTGCCGTTGTGCTCGCTCATCGCTCCAGTGTAGCCGGGCGGTAGCGTGTCAGCGATGTACGCAGAGGCGATATTCACGGGCTCGGACGGACGGTTTGTCGCGACCGAGCTCGCGCGCGGGCCGTGGGATCCCGGCGCCCAGCACGGCGGCGCGCCGGCCGCCCTGCTGATGCGGGCGTTCGAGCAGCTGCCGGCGGCCGACGGGTTGATGCTCGCGCGCGCGACGTATGAGTTCCTGCGTCCCGTGCCGATCGGCGAGCTGCTGCTCGACGCTCACGTCGCCCGTGGCGGCAAGCGGGTGCAGCTGCTCGAGGCGACGCTCCGCGCAGCCGACGGCACGGAGGTCGTCCGCGCGCGCGCGTTGCAGGTGCTGCGCGCCGCCCGCGACATACCCCGCACCGACGCCGAGCCTGTTCCGCCCGGGCCGAAGGGCGGACGCGAAAGCGACCTGATCGCCCCCCACCGGCCGATGTTCGCCCCCGACGCGATCGAGATCAGGTTCGTCGAGGGCGCCTTCCACGGCAACGGGCCGACGGTCGCATGGTTTCGCCTACGGCGTCCGCTCCTCGCCGGAGAGACCCCCTCCCCACTCCAGCAGCTCGCCGCCGCCGGCGACTTCGGCAACGGGATCAGCACCGCGCTGCCATGGGACCGCTACCTGTTCATCAACCCGGACCTGACGCTGTACATCGAGCGCGAGCCGGTCGGAGAATGGATCGCGCTCGAGTCGCGAACGCTGATCGCGGCGGACGGGATCGGGACCGCCGAGAGCATCCTCTACGACGGCCACGGGCGAGTTGGCCGCGCGACCCAGGCGCTGCTGGTCGCCGCGCGGTAGCTGCTACTTCAGGCGGAAGGCCTTGATGCGAACGTCGTACTGCTGGGCGTCACGGGCGTAGACGCCGTAGGCGAGCGCCTGGATCAGCGACAGCAGCGCGGCGTGCGAACGGACGAACGCGGGCGTATTCGACGAGTAGTAAAGGCGGATCCGGGCGAGCCTCGCCACCTCCGACAGTGTCGCGTCGGTGATCGCCAGCGTCGGCGCCTTGCGGTGGCGCGCGAGCTTCATCGTCCTCGTGATCAGCGGGTGTGGGCGACCGGCGGAGAGACCGATCACAAGCGTTTGCTCGTCGATCCGGCTGAGCCGCCCGAGCGCTTCCTGACTCGGGCTCGCGACGATCTCAGCGCGGAGGTCGAGCAGCATCAACAGGTGGCGCAGATAGCTCGCGAAGAAGGCCATTTGGTCGGTTCCAGCGATCAGCACCTTCTCGGCCGAGACGATCGCGTCGATCGCCGCCTCGACATCTGAGCGCGAGAGCTTGTGCGCCGTGTCCTCGACGTTGACATGGTCGGCGGCGAGCGCCGCCTCGAACTCGGTGTGATCGAGTGAGAACAGCGGTGTCGCGCCGCCAAGCGAGTCGCCTTCGCCGGCGGGGCGGCGCCGATACTCGTCGCGGGCGGCCTGCTGGAGCTCGGGAAATCCCTCGAACCCAAGCGCCTGCGAGAACCGTACGACGGTGCTCGACGAAGTGTTGGCTCGGCGCGCGAGCTCCTCTGCTGTCTGGAACGCTGCTTCGTCGAGATGATCGACGATGTATTGCGCCACATCCTTCTGCGAGCGGGAGAACTCGTCGAAGCGGGCGCGGATGTACGCGGACAGGGCCTGGTGGCCATGTGGCGTCTCGGCGGTGGCGGTCGTGATCGGTGATGGCTTCATCGGCAGGCGTCTGATTCGACGCCGCCTCCCACCGTTCCTTCAGAGTCGTTGATCGTTCCTTGATCTGGACTGCGCGGGCAGTCCGGTGTCGCCGCTACTGCTGGTGGCTCGCGCGCTGCATGCGTTCCTGGTTCTGCCGCCGCTCGGCCATCACCTGGAAGATGATGTAGACGACCAGAATGTTGACCACGATGCCGATCCCGATGAACGTGATCAGCAGCGCGATCGTCTGGCCCAATGCCTGGTCGGCGAGCACGAGCATCACACTGGAGCCTACCTGAGGATCGCCCGGAACGCAGCTGCCGTGGCGGTTATCCCCGTCCCCTGTCGGGAGCCGGGTCCGGGCTCTGATCGGGCTGCGGCATTGGGTCGGAATCAGGCTCCGGCACGACGGGCGTTGCGGGTTCATCAGGGCTCGGGACCGTCGCCGGTTCCTCGGGAGCAGCGGGCGTGCCGGGATCCGGAACCGCCGGCGTGACCGGAACGTCCGGCACCGCCGGCGTCGCCGGCTCAGCAGGTTGGGGCACTTCGAGCGTCAGCGTTGAGGTCATTGGCGTGTGCTACCCGGTTTGGCGGCTGCCGGCACGCGGGCCGAAGGGCACGTTGACGCCCGCGCATCTGGGCGCCGAACGGACGGCGCGCCGGCCGCCAGCCGCCCCAGCGACTGCTAGCGTCGCCGCACGCGGCCCGGTAGCTCAGTGGTCAGAGCAGCGGACTCATAATCCGTCGTGCGCAGGTTCGAGTCCTGCCCGGGCCATGGGAACGCCCTGGAAAGCGCGACCATCTCGGCCGGGGACAGACCGTGACGATCAAGAAGCATGTTCCCGGACCGACCCCTGAGCGCCAGCGGTTCGCGGCGATCATAGGCCCGTCGTTCAGAGCTGGCAGACGCTCGCCAATTCTGCCTACGCAATGATTACGTATGCGGCGGCATAGTTCGCGACGTCGCGACACGATCGTGAGGCCAGGCGCGGTGTGGGGGTGGCTGTGCGGCGTCGAGGCGGATGTTCTCGATCAGCGTGGTCAGCGCCAACCAGCCGCGAAACTCCGAGGCCTGCGGCTCGGGCTCGATCAGTCGGCCCTCAATCGGGTCCTCGTGCCCGTCAAGCTCGATCACGATGCGGATCGTCACTGAGATCAGGATCGCTGGTCGCGACCCCGTTCGCATTGGGGAGGTTCCCCTGAGTTAACCTGGTCCGGGAGGAGATGCTTGAGCGAGAGCATGAGCTGGAGGCTGTCGCGGCGTGGCTGTCGGCCGCGCGCACCGGTCACGGCCGGATTGGTCTGGTGCTCGCCGGTGCCGGGCTTGGCAAGACGGCGCTGCTTGACCGGGCGGTGCTCCTCGGGTCCGACTACGGCTTGCGCGTGCTGGTGGCGCGCGGAGGCGAGCTCGAGCGCGACATGCCGTTTGGGGTCGTGCGCCAGCTGCTCGAGAGCACCGTCCGCGATCTGACAGCAGCCCGGCGGAGCGCGGTGTTTGCCAGCGCGGCGGCGCCGGCCCGGTCGCTGCTCGACCCGACCGAGTCGCTCGGCGGCGTTGATCCCCTGGCTGTGATCCATGGTCTCTACCGACTGCTGGCCAACCTCGCCGATCGAAGCCCGACGCTGCTGGTGATCGACGACCTGCATTGGTCCGATCCGCAAACCGCTCGCTGGCTCGCGTATCTCGCCACCCGCCTGGAAGAGATGCCGGTGCTCGTCCTAGCCGCAGCCCGTCCTGCCGATCCCGACGGTGAGGAGATGGTGGCGCGGATCGCCGGCTCTCCGGGCGTCAGCTCGACCCAGCTCGAGCCGTTGGGAGTCGGCGCCGTGGCCGAGCTGGTAAGCGATCATCTTGGCCGCGCGGGCGATCAGCGGTTTGTGGTCGCCTGCCACCAGGCGACGGGGGGCAACCCCTTCTTCCTGCTCGAGCTGCTGCGTGCCGTGGTTGGCGACGAGCTTGAGCCCACCGCTGCAACCGCCAAGCTGGTACCGGATCTCGGGACGAAGGGGATCGCACGCTCGATCTTGGTGCGCTTGGCGCGCCTCGGGAACGGCGCTGGGCGGCTCGCCAACGCAGCCGCGATCCTCGGCTCCGACGCTGAGCTCCGCCACGCCGCGGATCTCGCCGGGCTTGCGACTGATGAGGCGCTCGAAGCTTGGGACGCCCTCGCGCTCGGCGAGATCCTGCAATCGCGCCAGCCGCTCGAGTTCATCCACCCGATCGCCCGCACGGCCGTATACAACGAGCTGCCCCACGGCGAGCGCACGAAGGGCCATCGAAACGCCGCTGAACTGCTCGCCGGCGATCACGCGGATCCCCAGAGGATCGCCGTGCACGCGCTGGCATGCGAGCCGTCAGCCGATCCACAGGTCGTGAGCTGGCTGCGAAGCGCGGCCAGCGCCGCGTTGCTCGAGGGAGCCCCAGACGCCGCCACCCACTACCTCGAGCGCGCCATCGCGGAGCCACCGCCGCCGGTTCTGCGCCCGCAGCTGAGCCTCGAGCTAGGGCGCGCCCTGATCGGACTCGATAGCGCTCGCGCCGCCGCAAGCCTTGCCAGAGCAGCCGAGAGCCCGGAGCTCTCCGTCCGACTGCTGGCACTTCGCTGGCAGGCCTACACGCTGTCCTTCGCGGGCCGGCTGGAGGAAGCCATGGTTGTCTACGACCGCGCGATCAAACTGGCGTCGGCGGACTCAGAGACGGCGTTGCATCTGACCGGGACCCGCGAATTCTTCGCCGCCTGGTGGGGCGAGGCACCCAACCGTGCCGAGCGCCGTCAGCTCGTGCAGGAGCGAGCCGCCGAGCTGACCGGGGAGTCGGCCGGTGAGCGCCAGGTACTGGGCGCCGCGGCGGTTGCCGCCGTGATGGCCGGGACGGTTTCGGCTCACCAGGCGATCGATTTCGCCGGCTCGATACGGCGCTCTCCGATCAAGTGGATCGAACGCGAGGGTGACGTGACCCAGGGCGCGGACGCGTTCGTCCAGATCATCTGCGATGACCCCGACGTAGTCGATCTGTTTGAGAACCGGGCAATTCCGCAGTGCGTCAGGGAGGGCAGGACGGTTGACCTCGGCTTTGCTCAGAGCTGCCTCGCGATCGCCAAGTTTCGGCAGGGCGCGCTGCCCGAGGCTGAGACGACGGCGCGCAGCGGCTGGGAGCTCATGCGTGCCGTCGGCGAGGGAGCCGCCGTCGTCTACTGGTGGTCGGCGGCTGCGTTGATCGAGATCCTGATGGCCCGAGGTGCGCTCGAGGAGGTACGTGCGCTGTTCGAGGAGACGGGGTTTGGGGAACAGCCGCCCACCGTCGTGATCTTCCCTTGGCCGATCGTTCTCCGTGGTGAGCTTGCGATCGCGCAGGGTCACACCGCGGAGGGCGTGGAGATCCTGCGTGAGGCCGGTGCCTGGCTCGAGCCGCGCGGCTTCGGCAATCCGGCCTACATTCCGTGGCGCGCGCGACTTTCACCCGCGCTGGCGACGCTCGGGCGCGTCGATCAGGCGCAGGCCGTGATCGCGCCTGCCGTGCGCCGCGCCCGCGAGTTCGGTGCCCCCTGGGCACTGGGGATGGCGTTGCGGGTCGCCGGCGCCGTGACCCCTGGTCCACGAGGCATCGAACTGCTCGGCCAGGCGCTCGACGTGCTCGACCCGTCGCCCTGCCGGCTGGAGCACGCCCATGCCCTGCTCGATCTGGGGGCTGCGCTGCGCCGCGCGGGCCAGCGCGCGCGGGCCCGCGGGCATCTGCGCTTCGCGCTCGACATGGCCCATCGGTGCGGCGCCGCTCCGCTGGCTGCTCGGTGCACGGAGGAGCTCGCGGCAACCGGAGCCCGGCCACGTCACGCGCTGCTCTCGGGGGTTGAGTCGCTGACCGCCAGCGAGCGCCGCGTGGCGGACTTGGCAGCCACAGGGCTATCGAATCCCGAGATCGCCCGGCGCCTGTTCGTGACCCGAAAGACCGTCGAGGCTCACCTCGGCCACGTGTACCAGAAGCTCCAGATCAGCTCACGGCAACAGATCCGGGCTGCGCTTTCGCAGGCTAGCTAGCTGACCTGCCTATAGACGTTGTGAACGTCTGAGATACGTCCGGGCCTCTCCTGAGGCTGTGGGTCTGCTCAAGGACTCACGGCTCAAAGGAGGGCCCGGATGATCGTGCACGGTAATGCCAAGCTCGGACCGGCGGGGCGGCTCGCGCTGACTCAGTCGATCGCGGACGGGATGACGCAGAGGGCGGCCGCGGCCGCCTTCTGCGTGTCGCCGGCGACCGCGCACCGATGGTGGCATCGGCGGTTGGACGCTACGGCCCAGGAGCTCGCGTCGGGGGTGTGGTTGCTGGATCGCTCGAGCCGTCCGCATCGAAGCCCGCGCCTGATGGACGCTGGCGCTCAGCAGCGGATCTGCGAGGCCCGAGACCGGACGGGCTGGGGCCCAAGGCTGGTTGCTGGAGTGACCGGCCATCCGCACTCAACGGTCTGGAAGGTGCTCTGGCGTCACGGGCTCTCACGTCGACCGCGCCAGCCACGTGACGCTGTCCGCCGGTATGAGTGGCCGTGCCCCGGTGATCTGCTGCACATGGATACCGCCCGCTACGCACGGTTCGAGCGGCCCGGACATCGCGCTACAGGCGATCGCTCGCAACGCAGCCGCAATTGGATGGCCGATGGCACCCGAGTCGGCTACGACTTCGCTCACGCGATCGTCGACGACCACTCGCGGCTGGCGTACGTCGAGCTGCTCGACGATGAAAAAGCCGCCACCGTCACCGCGTTCGTCGCCCGCGCGATCGCGTGGTTCGAAGCCCACGGCATCCAGACCAAGCGGTTGATGACCGACAACGCCTGGAGCTACACGCACAACACGTCACTGCGCGAACTGCTCGTCGATCACGGCATCAAACATCTCCGTACCCAGGCCTATCGGCCGCAGACCAACGGCAAGGTCGAGCGCTTCCACCAGACCATGGCCCGCGAATGGGCCTACGGCATGACCTACCGCTCAAGCCACCACCGCGACCACGCGCTGCCACACTGGCTCAAGCACTACAACCACACCAGACCCCACTCAGGAATCGCGAACCGGCCACCCATCAGCCGCGTTCACAACCTCCGTGGGCAGGACAGCTAGCGCGGGTTCGAAAGATTGGGGTGGCTCCCTGATGCGGAGCGTGGGCTGAGCCGGGATCCTGGGGCTATGGGGATAGCTGTGGTTATCGGTAGCCGCAACGGGATCGTGGCGGCCAGCGTCGTCGCACTGCTGGCGACGCTCGCGCTGATTTCGCCTGTTTGGGTTGGGGAAGCAACCCATGCTGCGCAGACCTCCCGCGCGCAGGCGGGGGTGGCCTATGCGCACTTGCCTTTGGCGTTTGAGCCCAATCTGGGTCAGTTTGAACGGCATCTCAGCTACGTGGCTCGGGGCTCGGGGTACAGCCTGTTGATCACCAGACGCTCCGTTGTGCTCAACCTGGCCGTGCAGAACTCGAGGCGGGACCCGATCGGCCCCAGCGGTCGGGCGGCCACGGCTTCGATCACACTGGCGGGCGCGAATCCGGACGCGAGGCTCTCGGCGGGGTCTGTGCTGCCGGGCCGCGTCAACTACCTGGTCGGCGCCGACCGCTCTCGGTGGCGCACGAATGTCCCCACTTATGCGCGGGTGCGTGACGAAAATGTCTGGCCCGGAATCGACGCCCTGTTCTATGGGCGCCAGGGGAGTCTGGAGTACGACTTCGACCTCGCAGCCGGTGCCGATCCGAGCCGAATTGGTCTCGCGCTCAGCGGAGCGAGACGCGTCCGCATCGATCGGAGCGGCGATCTCGTGCTCACGTTGCACGGCGGTGTCGTGCGACAGCTGGCGCCGCACGCTGATCAGGCCGGCCGCGTTGTCGCGGTCCGGTACGTCCTGCACGGCGATCGTGTCACCCTGCGTCTTGGCGCCTATGACCACGCCCTGCCGCTGACGATCGATCCGACGCTCGAGTACTCGACCTACCTCGGCGGAACCGGTGAGGACGGGGCGTCTGCCGTCGCTGTTGACGGCGACGGAGCCGCGTACGTCGCGGGCAGCACGGCATCGACCAACTTCCCCACGGCGCCGCATCGGCCCAGTGGAGTGGGCCCGGTGCAGGGTGGCAACCGCGGTGGAGCAGACGCGTTCGTCACCAAGTTCGCTCCCGACGGAAAGAGCCTGATCTACTCGACATACCTCGGTGGCACCCAGGGAGACGGAGCGACGGGTATTGCGATCGACTCACGCGGTTTTGCGTATGTCGTTGGATCGACTGACTCGGGCGACTTCCCGACCACTGACGGCGCATTCCAGACCGGGTACGGCGGCGGCATCTCGGATGCATTCGTGACCAAGCTCGACCCGCTTGGGACCAGTCTGATCTACTCATCGTTCCTGGGGGGCGGAGGCGATGATGCAGGCACGGGGATCGCTGTCGACCGGGGCTATGCCTACATCAGCGGAACCACAGACTCGGGCGACTTCCCGGTCACACCGGGGGCGTTTCAGACTCACAGGGCTGGTGACGGCGCCGGCTTCGTCACCAGGCTCGGCCAGGCCGGAATGCATCTCGTCTACTCGACCTATCTCGGAGGTTCGGGCAAAGGCAAGTCATCCGGCGCCGCGGGTATCGCGCTCGACAACCAGGACAACGCCTACGTCACCGGCTACACCCAGTCGAGCTTCTTCCCGACCACCCCAGATGCCTTCCAACCGAATTTCCAGGGCGGCGAGCTCGACGCGTTCGTGACGAGACTTGCCGAGGACGGGTCCAGCGTGTGGTACTCGACCTATCTCGGCGGCGGACAGCTGGATCTTGGTAGCGCGATCGCCATAGACCGTTTCACCGGGGACGCTTTCGTCACGGGCTTCACGCAGTCGAGTGACTTCCCGACTACGCCGGGCGCTTTCCGGACACACTCCACCGCTAATCAAGACGGATTTGTGACGAAGCTCGGCCCCAATGGGAGAAACCTGGGCTACTCCACCTACCTCGGCCCGTCCTACCCGCTCGCGATCGCAATCGACGACGGCACCGCCGTCGATCCAAGCCCCGCCGCGTTCGTCACCGGCAGCACGGATTCACCTGACTATCCGACCACTTCGGGTGCCTATCAGACGGGCCTCCGTGGCACGAGCGGCGGCTTCATGACGAAGCTCTCGCCCGACGGCGGTGCGCTCGCGTACTCGACCTATCTCGGCGGCGCCAAAGATGATTCAGCGCATGGGATCGCGCTCGACCCGCCGGCGGGACTCGCCTACGTCGTGGGGTCCACCAGTTCGGACAACTTCCCGACCACGGCCGACGCCTATCAGCGAACCAACCGGGGTGGTCCTGCGGGCGGCGGGTTCGGGAATGAAGCGTTCGTCACCAGATTCTCGCTGACGCCTGTGGCCGTCACGAGGTTGGGGAGATCCGGAGCCGTCGGCACGGCGACTCTTTTCGGCTACGTCAACGCCGAGGGCAATCAGGCACGTTACTTCTACCAGTACGGCACGACTGACCGCTACGGCTCACAAACGCCCAACCACTATGTGGACAACGATGCTTTCCATTTCGTGTCGGCCGGCCTCAGCGGGCTCAACCCGGCAACGACCTATCACTTCCGCCTGGTGGCGAGAAATACGTTCGGCGTCGTCTACGGGCGCGAGCTGACGTTCACCACGCCGGCGGCAGCCCCCGCGGCGTCGACCGGGGCGGCGAACACGATCAGGACGATGTCGGCGGCGCTGACCGGGACGGTAAACCCGCGGGGGTCAACCACGTCGTATCACTTCGAGTACGGGACGTCGACGGCGTACGGCCACACGACCGCCAGCACCGGAGCCGGGTCTGACTTCACGAACCGGTCCGTCTCGGCGGCCGTCTCGGGCCTGCGAGCGCGGACCACGTACCACTATCGAATCGTGGCGAGCAACTCGGCCGGCACGACCCGAGGTACGGACCGGACTTTCACGACCACGGGGTAGCGGACGCTGGAGAGCCTGACCAGAGAGCGACGTTCGTCCTCAACGAACGGGTCGCGCGTTCGCCAGGTATTGAGGATCAACCGGCCTTGATAGCGGTATCAGCCTGCCATCCGCGCCCACGCTCCTGGTCAGGTGGTCGGCCAACGCAGCTTGATCCGTTCGAATCACGCCGGTCCTATCCGGCGCTCGCCCCGCTTCCTGGACCCGGTCTGACCATCCCAGGACGTTGTCAAACCAGCGCCGCGCTCCGGCGCCGTATGGATCCGGGTACCAACCTCCCGAGCGCTCAGAGGGCTTCGCTCCTTCGGCCTTGCCCCTTCGGAACGTGATGGCCATGGGAATCTCCTTGCTCCGTGCGTCGCTTCGAGGGCTCGGCGCCCTCCTAGGTATCGATGGCGGGCCGATTGGCGGCGTCTCTGTCGCTGGGCGAACATCACCACGCCCGTACGCCCGGCGCATCGGGGAGTTCCGCAATTCGAATGCCTTCAACTACGGAACACCGGCGGCGCGTGGAGCGGGCGAGTCCCAGTGCGCGCCTGGCTACATGTGGTTCGGATACGATCGGGCCGTACAAGGAAGGCGAACTCACAAGGGGGCGAAGTGCGGGTCTCAACATCATCTGCCATTTGGCGCGGCGCGACGCGGGCAGCGGTCGCAGGTGCGATCGCGGCATCAATCACGATCGTCTGTGCCGGAACAAACGGCGCTTCACGGAGCTCGGCGCAGACCCCGGCGCCGCACGCGAACTGTCCGCCGCAGTTCGACGACACCGCCAACCTGCAGCCACTATTTCCGCCTGGAACGCCAGCCTTCCCAGCCGGCACGGCAACGCGGTCGGCCAACCTCGAAGTGCTGCACCTACAGGCGTCGTACGGGCTCGCGATCATCGATCAGGGCGGCACGCCGACGCAGGTGGACTGCACGCAGCCGAAGATCACCGCGAGGGCCTACCGCGGCACGGCGGGCGGCGTTGACATCCCGGTTGGCCGGATCGGTACCGCTGACCAGACCACGCCACACACCGCCAAGGCGATCAGGTTGAAGGAGAAGAACCTGTGCCGGATAAAGATCCCGAGCGCGCTTGCGGTCGCGCACGGTGTCCGATCGAGCGACTGCGGCCAAGCACTGCTCGCGCTGACGATCACGGACGCAAACAGCTCGACCGCTCGAGCGACACGACAGGCGTGCGTGATCGTCGAGATCGAGAGGGTCAGGAAATCGCCGGCCGGTACCGCTCGACGTCAGACGATCCCCGTGACGATCGAAGCGGTGCGCTCGTTTGACGGACAGAGCTCCGGCGGTTTCGAGGCGGCTGAGCTCGAGGTCAAGGTCGGAGATCCGTCAGTCGTCACGCCCCACCTCGCCGACCCCAGCGACCCAGACCAGTCGGCACTCTGCGACGGGTGACGGCGACGGCTGATCGCGCGATGAGTTCGGCGGCGCCGATCGGTCATAGTCGGATAGTGCCCGCGAGCAGAGGAGGCAACGATGACCGATCATGCGATTGGAACCCGAGAAGACTGGCAGGCGGCCCGCGCGGAGCTGGCCGGACTCGAGGCCGAGCTGGCCGAGCTCGATCGGAAGGTGACAGAGCAGCGTCGCCGGCTTCCGTGGGTGCCTGTGGAGAAGGAGTACGTGTTCGACACCGAGACCGGCAAGCAGACGCTCGCCGAGCTGTTCGACGGGCGATCGCAGCTGTTGGCCTACAACATCATGTTCGGGCCCGACTACGAGCTCGGCGCGTGCCCGGGTTGCTCGAACCTCGTGGATGAGCTCGGTGCGACTCGGATCCATCTCAACCACCGCGACGTGACGCTGGTCTGCTTCTCTCGCGCCCCGATCGATCGGCTGATCGAATACAAGCGCCGGATGGACTGGCAGTTTCCATACGTCTCGACGCATGCGACCGACTTCCCGTTCGATTTCGGGCTCGCCCTGACGCCCGGGCAGGCGCAGGAGATGGACGAGATCAAGGCGGTCCTCGAGAGCCCGCCCGAATGGCTGCAGGAATGGGCGCGACAGATTGGTGCGAAGCTGGAGGACGGGCTTCGCGAGGGCCCCGGCTTCATCGCGTTCGCGCGCGAGAACGGGACCGTCTACCACACTTACACCGTGATGGCGCCCGACCCGTTCGTGGCCCCGTATCACTCCTCCCTGCTCAAGCGGACCCCGACCGTGGGTGCTGAGGAGCCGCGCTCCTGGCGAAAGGACGAGTACCCGGCGGAGTGAGCTTCGACCGTCGGCGCGAGGGGACATTCGTGCGCAGCTGGGCCCCCTGTCCTCACGGCCGGAGATCCAATATGTTGGCAGCTGATCGTGGCGGTCCCAGAGCCCCAGCCAATCCTCAGCATCCCGACCGAGGCGGCGATCTTCCTGACGCTGATCGCGGTGCCCGGATCCGAGGCGGGGATCGCCGAAGCGCTGCCCGACGTACCGGCGATCAAGCGCTCGGTCGGATTCCGGGTACCCGAGGCGGAGCTGTCATGCGTGGTGGGGATCGGCGCGGCGCTGTGGGATCGGCTGACGGCCGGCCCTCGCCCGGCCGGGCTACACCCGTTTCGTGCGCTCGCAGGTGAGCGGCACACCGCTGTCGCGACGCCGGGTGACCTGCTGCTGCACATCAGAGCTCACCGGTTCGACCTGTGCTTCGAGCTGGCCCAACGGCTGACCGAACGGCTCCGTGGACTCGTCCGGGTAGTCGACGAAGTGCACGGCTTCCGCTCGTTCGATGAGCGTGACGTACTCGGTTTCGTCGATGGCACCGAAAACCCGGAGGGTGGCGCCGCCGCTGAGGCGGTATTGATCGGCGAGGAAGACCCCGCGTTCGCCGGTGGCAGCTACGTGATTGTCCAGAAGTACCTCCACGATCTGCGCGCGTGGGACACGCTGTCGACAGAGGATCAGGAGCTGATCATCGGCCGGACCAAGCTCGCCGACCTCGAGTTGCCCGACGACGTCAAGCCCGCGAACTCCCATCTCGCGCTCAACGTGATCACGGGACCCGATGGCGAGGAACGCCAGATCATGCGCTTCAACATGCCGTTCGGTCGCGTCGGAGCAGAGGAATTCGGTACCTACTACATCGCCTACGCCCGCACTTCGGAGCTGATCGAGCAGATGCTCACCAACATGTTCATCGGCGACCCGCCGGGCAACACGGATCGGATCCTGGACTTCTCGACCGCGGTCACCGGCAGCCTGTTCTTCGTGCCCTCGGGCGACCTGCTCGAGGACCTGACCACGGCGCGGTCGGATGACGTCAGCGATGCCGTCACATCGTCGCCGGTTGGTCGGCCCGGCGAGGGCTCGCTTGGAATCGGCACGCTCCGCGATCAAGCGAAGTAGGTCGTGAGCATGCGGGTCGCGCCACTTGCGGCCAAACTCACGCGTGCGTAGCATCGGAAGCGTGGGGCCTGTACTGCTGCTGTGTCGTCTCGTCCTCGCCGGGGTGTTCGCGGGCGCTGGTGTGGCGAAGCTCTTGGATCGATCGGGCTCGCGGCGCGCCGTGGTGGAGTTCGGTGTGCCCGAGCGACTGGCCGGACCGGTGAGCGTGATCGTGCCAGTGGCGGAGATCACCGCCGCCGTCGCGCTGGTGCCACTGGCCACCGCTCGCTTCGGAGCGCTACTCGCGGCAGTGCTTCTGTCGTGCTTCTCGGTCGCAATCGCCAATGCACTCGCGCACGGGCGCACGCCCGATTGTCACTGCTTCGGCCAGGTCCACTCGGCCCCCGCCAGCGTGAGCATGCTCGCGCGCAACCTGCTGCTGCTCGGCGTGGCCCTGTTCGTCGCGGTCGCCGGCTGGCACGACGCCGGCGTCAGCGCCACCCACTGGGTGACGACTGTGAGCGCAGCGTGGCTCGTGGCGATCGCCGCCGGAGTCGTGATCGTCGCGCTGATCTCGTTCCAGACGTGGTTCTCGCTGCAGCTGCTGTCGCAGAACGGCCGCACCATCCGTCGGCTCGAGGCGCTCGAGGCGGCGCTGCACGAGATCGCCGGTGCGTCGGAGCGGCCGCTCGCCACGGACACCGCCGCCGGTGGTTCCGGCGGGCTTGGTGAGGGGCTTCGCGGCGGCGGCCTTGCGGTCGGCTCCCCGGCGCCTTCGTTCGAGCTCGACCGCGTCGACGGCGGACGTGACTCGCTCGCGACGTTGCTGGCCCCCGGCACGCGGCTGCTGCTCGTGTTCTCCTCGGCCGGATGCGGCTCGTGCGATGCGCTGCTCCCCGACCTCGCACGTTGGCGGGATGAGTACGCGGGGCAGCTCGGGATCGCGCTGATCGCGAGCGGGGACGAGGGGCGCAACCGCGCCAAGGCAGACGCGCACGCGATCGACTGGATGCTGCTCCAGACCGGGCGCGAGGTGTCCGAGGCGTACGACGCGTACGGCACCCCGATGGCGCTCGTGATCGAGCGCGACGGCCGTATCGCGAGCCCCACGGTCGGCGGCTCGGAAGCGATCTCGGCACTGGTGCAGCAGGCAACGCGGCCGGCGTTGACCGTGCGTCAGGTTCCGTCGGCCAACGGCCATCCGCCACCCCCGCCACATGCGCCGCCAGCTGCCACTCGTGTCGGTAGCCCGGCACCGGAGCTCGAGCTGACCGCGACCGACGGCCAGCGCGTCGCCCTGACCGACCTCTACGCCGGACGGCTGATGGTGATCTTCTGGAACCCGGGGTGCAGCTTCTGCCAAAGGATGCTCCCCGACCTCAAGGAGCTCGAGCGAGACCCTCCCGTGCCGCTGGTCGTGCTCAGCACGGGCGATGTCGACGCGGTGCGCGCCGAAGGGCTCCGATCGCCGGTGCTGCTCGATCCCGACAACAAGGCAACGACCGCGTTCGGCGCAGGTGGTACGCCGATGGCTGTGCTGGTCGAGCACGGCCGCATCACGTCGCAGATCGCGGTCGGCGCAGCGCAGGTGATCGGGATGATCGAGGCAGGAGCCAACGATCAGCCGAGCGATCCCGAGGAGCGCCGCTCGGCCTCGTCGTGAGCAGCGGGTAGCGAGGCATGGACAACCTCAGCACGGGCTCGATGGCTGCAGCAGCCCACAGATCGCAGCGCGCGCTAACGAGCTGACTATCCTTCCTGCTACTCGTGTTGTTTTCCGTCCCCCACGAGGAAATGGAGATCGAGCGAGCAAGAGCTGAGTCACACGCGGGCACGAGGAGAGTGCCCGCTCCGCGAAGGGCATCGGCACGACGCGCGGGCACTCGAAGACCCGCCGCGGTCCGGCCGAGCTACGACGTCGCGGCCCTGACCGCCCGCGCGCTCGAAGCAGTCGCCGACGGCGCGCTGTCACTGCCCGGGATCAGCGTGCGGTTCTGGGACGGGAGCGAGCTGCGCGCGGACGGCGACACGACGATCGTGGTCGGCGGCCCGGCGGCGGTCGTGCACCTGCTGCGCGCGCCGGGCCAGCTCGGGCTTGCGCGGGCCTGGGTCGATGGCTCGCTCGATGTCGAGGGCGACCTCGAGACCGTGCTTCGGAGCCGACATGCATTTCGAGACGTCGAGCTGTCGGCGGCGGACCGGCTGCGGCTCGCAGCCGCTGCCGTCCAGCTCGCGGGGGCCGACCTGCTCGCGCCACCGCCGGTCCCGGCGATCGAGGCGCGCCTGACGGGACGGCGCAAGTCGCTGACACGTGATCGCGACGCGATTCGCCACCACTACGACGTCTCCAATCGCTTTTACCGGCTCGTCCTCGGCCCGATGATGGTCTACTCGTGCGCCTATTTCGCCACCACCGCCGACACGCTCGCGCAGGCGCAGGAGCGCAAGCTCGACCTGATCTGCCGCAAGCTCGCGCTGCGCGAGGGCGAGCGGCTGCTCGATATCGGCTGCGGCTGGGGATCGCTGCCGATCCACGCCGCGACGCATTACGGTGTCAGCGCGGTCGGCGTGACGCTATCGGAGGCGCAGGCGCGGCTCGCGCGGGAGCGGGTCGCCGAGGCCGGGCTCGAGGATCGCGTGCAGATTCGAGTACAGGACTACCGCGAGGTGGCCGACGGCCCGTTCGAAAAGATCGCGAGCGTCGGCATGTACGAGCACGTCGGCCGCAGCGAGCTCGAGCGCTACGTGAGGGCGGTCGTCGAGCTGCTTGCGCCCGGAGGGCTGTTCCTCAACCACGGGATCACGCGGCTGCGCGCGCACACGCCACGCCCCGACCCGTTCATCGCTCGCTATGTCTTCCCCGACGGCGAGCTGCACCCGGTCAGCGACATCATCACCGCGATGCAGGAGACAGGCCTCGAGATCAGAGACGTCGAATCGCTGCGCGAGCATTACGCGCTGACGCTTCGCAGGTGGGTCGCCAACCTCGCGACCAACCGCGCCGAGGCGATCGCCGAGGTCGGGCTCCAGCGCGAGCGGGTCTGGCGGCTCTACATGCTCGGTTCGGCGCTCGCGTTCGAGGAGGGTGAGATCGGCGTCTACCAAGTGCTCGCCGCACGCCCCGGCGCTCGCCACGGGCTTCCGCTCGAGCGCGCACAGCTGCTCGGCTGCAAGTAGCTACTCGTCCGACTGCGCTTTGCGCATCTGCGCCGCCAGCTCGTCTGCCCGCGCCTCGACCTCCTTGGAGACGAACTTGTCGACGGCCTTGATGTTGGCCTCGATCTGATCGGCCATGTTCGTCTCATATACGACGATCAGCGTCGCCTGGCCCTTCTCCAGCGTCTCGCTGACGCGCTTGAGGTCATTGTCGTCCATGCCGCCCTTGATGTGGCCGGTGACCGCGCCGATCGCAGCCCCGGCGCCGCCACCCGCGGCTAGTCCACCGATCAGACCGACGCCGGGCAGGATCGCCGAGACGACGCCGACCGCGAGCCCCCATCGCAGGCCGTGGGCGGCGCCGTGCCGAGTCGGCTGCTCGTGTTTCTTGACCACGTCGAGCTTGCCAAGACCGTCGCGGACGACGACCGCCGCGTCGAAGTCGTGCGAGCTGCGGACCTCGTAGTAGAGCCGCTTAATCGCCTCGTAGTCGACCTCGGCGTCCAGCATGTTGTCGTAGGAAGCGGCCAGAACCAGCAGCGTGTCGTGCTCGCTCATCGGCGCTCCTTTCTGTGATCGTGGCTGATTATGAGAACAGGATCGACCGCCGACAGCGGCGTGTCCTCATCCCGTTGGGATGAAGACTTGCCGCTGACCGGCGAACGGTCAAGGCCGGTCGACGCGTGTCACGTAATTTGCGCTACCCCGAGCGCTTGAGCTTGCCGTGACGCTTCGCATAGCGCTCGCCGGTTCGGAACACGCCCAGCCCGAGCGGGATCGAGATGACTCCCAACACGAGCAGCGGCCACAGGTCTCCCCACAGGCTGCCGATCCCGGCTCCGTCCAGCACTGCCGCGCGAATCCCGCGCAGCGCGTAGGTCGCGGGCGAGATCGTCGAGAGCCACTGCATCCACTGTGGCAGCACCGACACCGGGTAGTAGACGCCGGATACGACGAGCAGCAGGCCCTGAGCGATGAACCCAAACTGCGCGCCCTTCTCGGGCGAGATCAGCGGCAGCACGGCCGTCACCATCCCGACCCCGACGAATGACACCGACGCGACGGCGAGCAGCAGCAGCGCCGCGCCGAAGTCGGCGCTGCTGAAATGCAACCCGAAGAACAGCGCCACGACCGCGAACAGCAGCGCCGTCCGCAGCACGCCGTAGAGGACGGCGAACAGCCCCATGCCCCCGAGATGCACCGCCCGCGCCAGCGGCGCCATGAACGTGTACTCGATCGTTCCCTCCCAGCGCTCCCATGCGACCGTCTCGGTCAAGATCTCGAAGATGATCCCCAGGTAGGACCAGATCACCGCGCCGATCAGCAGCGAGGTCGTGACCTGGTCGACGTTCAGATGACCGCCGGTCGCCTCGACGCCCTTGGCGATGAACACGATCGTCAGCGTGTTCGCCACGGTCCAGACGAAGAACGCCAGCTCCCACCAGCCGTAGCGCCGGATCAGGTACGCGTTGCGCTCGACGACGCCACCGAGCCCGATCAGCTGGCGACGCAGTCCCCAGGGTGGCCGTGAGACGTCCGTCGTCATGCCGATACCTCCTGTTCGTCTTCTTCGAGCTCGGTGCCGGTGGCGGTAAAGAACGCGTCCTCGAGCGTGTCCGCTCCAAATCGAGCCGTGAGCTCCTCGGTCGGCTCGAGTGCCAGCAGCCGTCCGCGGTGCAGAATCCCGACGCGCTCAGCGAGCGTCTCGGCCTCGCTCAAGTCATGCGTGCAGAGCAGAACCGTGGTGTCATGATCAGCTCGCAGCTCGCGGATGAACGCCTGCACTTCGCGCTTGGACCGGGGGTCCAGGCCGGTCGTCGGCTCATCGAGCAGCATCAGCACCGGCGAGGTCAGAACCGCGCGCGCGAGCGCGACCTTTTGCTGCATCCCGCGCGAGAGGTCCTGCATCGGCTCGCCGGCTCGCGCCACCGGGAAGCCGACGCGCCCGAGGATCTCCGGGATCCGGTCGCGCGTGACGTGTGGAGTCAGCCCGTAGAACCGCGCCGCGTATGAGAGGTTCTCGGCGGCCGACATGCGCTTGAAGAACGACGCCTCGACCGAGACGCGGTTGACGAGCCGTTGGACGGCGCGGGGCTCGCGCACGACGTCGTGGCCGAACACCCTCGCCCGGCCGCCGTCGGGCAGCAACAGCGTCGAGAGGATCCGCACCAGCGTCGACTTGCCCGAGCCGTTCTGTCCCAGCACCGCCACGCACTCGCCAGGGGCGACCGTGAACGAGACGTCGTCGAGCGCCGCAATCGGCTGGCGCCCACCGCGGCGGCGGCCGAACTGCTTGGTCAGATGCGATACGTCTAAGGCGGTCAATCGATGCTCCTATCGGGACGACTAGTGGCCACGGACCAGCGACCGAGGCGGCGCTCGGCCAAGGCAGCTAGAGGGTCACGGTCGGAGCAGGATCATGCGCCGTCCAGCGTACCACCCGTGGCCAGGTCCGGATCAGGCCTGGCTGAGCTGATCGTCGGGCTCCACGTCAAGGGCAAGGATGCGGTCATCAACGCGTACGTGCTGCACGCGCTGCCGCCCTGAGGTCCTTACTGCACCGATGCCGCTACCGTGAGCCACGGTGCGGATCTCGACCTGGAACGTGAACTCGGTCAAGCAGCGCCTGCCGCGACTGTTGCCGTGGCTCGACCAGCGCCAGCCCGACGTTGTCTGCCTGCAGGAGACGAAGCTGACCGACGCCGCGTTCACCGAACTGTTCGGCGATCAGCTGGCCGATCGCGGTTACGAGGTCGCCGTGAACGGCGAGGCTGCCTGGAACGGCGTCGCGATCCTGTCGCGTGCGGGCCTCGAGCAGGTCGAGCGCGGGATCGCCGGCGCGCCCGGGTTCCCCAACGAGGAGGCGCGCGCGCTGTCGGCCACTTGCGGCGGGATCCGAGTGCTGTCGGTGTACGTGCCCAACGGCCGCGAGCCCGGTTCTGAGCACTACCGCTACAAGCTCGAATGGCTGGCGGCGCTCCGCGATCTTCTCGCCGCGGGGCCACCGGCCACGGTGCTCTGCGGCGACATGAACGTCGCTCCAGCAGATGAGGATGTGTTCGACCCCGAGGCGTACATCGGCCAAACGCACGTGACCGCGCCCGAGCGCGCGGCGATCGCGGCGCTCGAGCAACTCGGCCTCCATGACGTCGTGCGCGACCGCTGGCCGCAGGAGCGCGTCTTCACCTACTGGGATTACCGCGCGGGGATGTTCCATCAGGACCTCGGGATGCGCATCGACCTGATCCTCGCGGGCGCGCCCGTGGCCGACCGGGTTGCGGCGGCCTGGGTCGACCGCCAGGCCCGCAAGGGCACCGGTCCGAGCGACCACGCGCCGGTGATCGTCGACCTCGACGAGGCCCCCGACGGCGACATCGGACCCGTCGTCCCGCCGCCGTCGGCTCCGGCCGCCCGGCGGGGGGCGAGCAAGAAGCTCCCGCAGGCCCGCGGGTAGCGGCCCAGCGGGGCCGGCTCAGATCACCGCGGTCGATCGCGGTCGCGCGACGGCTGCACCCGCTTGGGCTCGCCCGGCATCTTCGGATAGTCGGGCGGATACGGCATGTCCGTGAGCCCGCCTGCGGCGTCGCGCTCGTACATGTCCAGCAGCGGCTGCAGCGAGTGCGCGACGTCGTCGATCGCGGCGTGCCGATCTCCGACCTCGGCGAACCGCGCCGGCATCGTCGCGACGGTGAAATCCTCCGGCGCGACGACCGTCAGCTCCTCCCAGTGCAGCGGCGCCGACACGGGCGCGCCCGGCTTCGCCCTGACGCTGTAGGCGGATGCGATCGTGCGGTCGCGCGCGTTTTGGTTGTAGTCGATGAAGATGCGCTGTCCGCGCTCCTCCTTCCACCAGCTCGTCGTGACCTCGCGCGGAAGGCGCCGCTCGAGCTCGCGGCCAAACGCGATCGCCGCGTGGCGGACGTCGGTAAAGCTCCAGTGAGGCTCGATCCGGACGTAGATGTGAAGCCCGCGGCCACCGGAGGTCTTTGGGAATCCGGTATAGCCGTGCTCGGCGAGCAACTCGCGCGCGTGCGCCGCGACACGGACCGCATCGGCGAAGTCGGTACCCGGCTGAGGGTCGAGGTCGATCCGCAGCTCGTCGGGATGCTCGACGTCCTCGCGTCGAACGGGCCAGGGGTGAAACGTGATCGTGCCCATCTGTGCTGCCCATCCGACGACTGCGATCTCCGTCGGGCAGACTTCATCCGCACTGCGTCCCGATGGAAACTCGATCCGCGCGGTCTCGACATAGTCAGGCGCCCCGCGGGGGATCCGCTTCTGGTAGAAGGCATCGCCACCCCCCCGCTCGCGGGTCGACAGGACGATGCCAGGATGGACGCCCTTGGGCCATCGCTCGAGCGTCGTCGGCCGCCGCGCCAGCGCGCGCATGATCCCGTCGCAGACGGCCAGGTAATAGTTGACGATGTCGAGCTTCGTCAGCGCGGCGGAACGCTCGGTCGCCGGGAAGATCACGCGTTCCGGACTCGAGACGCGCAGCTCGCGACCGCCGGCATCGACGATCGTCGCATCGGACGCTGCCATCCCGTGATTTCTACGCCAACCGGCCGCCGCGCGCGGCCTCGCGTGCTCCGGCGTTGGCGGAACACGCCTTGCTTTCGCTGCTTGGCGGGAGTACCGTCAGCGACCGTGAGCCGTGCAGCTCAGAAGCATTGCGCTCGGCTGACGGCGACCCTCGCCGTGATCGGGCTGGTGCTTACCTCGAGCGGTGTCGCGATTGCGATGGCGCCGTACACAGTCAGCCTGAAGGTGCCCAGTGTGGTCAAGCGCGGCCATCAGCTGAAGGTCACGGCAAGCGGCGAGTCGGCGAACCTTTCGCGCCTGACGGTGTTCCTCGCAGGCAAGGCCTGCGCGGCGAGCGCGGCGCACGAGCACGGCGTCTCCGGCGCGAAGCTGATCATCAACAAGCAGGTGGTCAACGCCTACTCCAAGAGCGCAGTCGTCACCGCGAAGGTGCTCGGCAAGCGCCACGCGTGCGCATACCTGACCGGGCTTCCACCCCAATCGCTGCCCAGGGCTCACGCGTTTGCGTCCTACACCGTCATCACCTAGCCGGTAGCTCCGAGGCCCCGGCGCCCCGATGCGCGAATTGCCGCTTTTCCGAGATCGCTCCCGTCCCGCGCAGATCGCGCTCGGCGGCCTGGCGCCCGCGGCGCTCGGCGCACTCGCCGGGATCATGGTCGGCGTCTCTGCCCCCGCCTACTGGGCGGTCGGCGTCGTCGCCGCGATCGGCGGCCTGCTGGCCGGGTTCGAGCATCGCGACGGCTGGGGCGGAGCCGACCGCGGGATGGTCGGAGGCGCGATCTACGGCGCGGCGTTGCTGATCGCGCACCAGCTCACGGGTACGCAGGCGAAGGTCTCGCTCGGCAGCTTCAAACCGCTGCTGATCGTCGTCACAGCGATCATCGGGATCCTGCTCGGCGCCGTCGGCGGCAGGATCGCGCGGGCCCTGCGTGAGCGCGCCGGCATCTTCCTGACCGAGGACAGCTCGGCGGGTTAGAGCTTTGATTCCGCGCACCTGGAGTCGCGGAATCACCCACCGAGTCGCGGAATCACCCACGGAGTCGCGGAATCACCCACGGGGGCGCGGAATCAACCATCTGGATGTATTGCCGGCCGGCGCCGGCATTCCACGTTGCACCGACCCGACCATCCGCCCACGTCCCGGCTACCGTTCCCGGGATCAGGCTGAGAGCAGCGACAGCGATGATCGCGCTGGTGATCGTGGGGTGCGGGTCGAGCACGTCGGTGTCGACTCCTACAGACCCGACGACGACCTCGGCGACGACTCCCCAGGCGCATCCGCAGGCGGTCGAGCCGGTGGCCGGCTCCGGCGTCACCACCACCACCGCCCAGCTGCCCGCGCAGCAGCCCTCGCAGAGCGGCGGCCTGAAGCCGCCGACCGGTCCCGCGACGATCACCAAGGCACCGGCCAAAGGCGCGCCTACCGACGCCCAGGTACGTGACGCGATCGCCCGCTTCCAGGCCGCCGTCGCGCGCTACCACCTCGATCGACTCAACCTCGCGGGCGCGCTGCTGCATCCCTCGCAGCTCCCGCCCGGCCACTACAACGTCAGCATCGCGTCGGTCTACACCGACTACGGGCTCCCGGTCGCATGCGGGGGTGTGCTCCACGTGCCCGAGCTCGGGGTCGCGAACAAGACGCTGCCGTGCGGCACCGAGGTGATCTTCGTGTACGGCAAGCGCGCGGTCCGCGTGCCGGTGATCGATCGCGGGCCCTACATCGCCGGCCGCGAATGGGACCTGACCGGAGCGACGGCCGAGGCGCTTCATTTCCCGGGCCTGGGGCCGATCGAGTGGCGGCTCGGCTGACCGTGGCCGTCAGACCGGCGCCGAGACGCCGGTGGCGGTCGGCCGGGCGGCGACGATCCGCCACGGCTCTTCGGAGGGCCCATCGAGCGCGAGCGTCCACCGCTCGGTGAACTTGGTGACGCGCGACTGGCTGCCGGAAACCAGCGCCAGGGTGTCACGGTTCTCGACGTAGCGCCGCCCCGCGAGGTGCACCTCGATCGTCATCGTCGCCGGCGTGGCGCCGGCGTCGAGCGCCAAGATCCGGATCTGCCGGACCTTGAGGCCACGGACGACGAGACGGGTCCGCGCGCTCGGGTCCCCGGGGTGCAGCAGCTCGCGGGCGACGTCCGGATCTGCGATTGCGAGCAGCGGGCCGTCGGCGCCGTCGATCGCCTCGGCCCAGGCGGCGACGGCGCGTCTCGCCGCGACCTCGAGTACGTCGGGCGCGAACCGGCCGTCGGCGACCGACAGGTCCATCGCCGCGCTGCGGGCGTCGCCGTCGTAGTCGAGATCCGCGACCTCGACGACCGATGGCGCCGCCTGCGAGACGGCCTCTTGGACCAGCGCCTCGTCGTGGAAGGACTTCTCGTCGGCCCACGGTGAGGCGACGATCTCGTCGCTGAGCGCGTGATCGCCCTCCCGGCTCTGCTCGATCGATTGCAGGATCCAGTGTCCGCGCCGCTTGCTGAGCGTCCAGAACTCGCGCATCCGCTGCTTCTCGCTGGTGGCTCCGACCCGTCGCAGGTGATCGCCAAAGCCGTCGATGACGTAGTCCCGGACGGTCGCATCGATCAGCACGACAACGCGATCGTTGCGATCCTCGGCGACGTTGCGAAGGCCCACGTAGTCGACATGCGGACCCTCGAGAACGTCGACCTGGTTGCGCCATCCCTTGCGCCTGAAATCGTGCAGGCGGCGGAGCCATTCGGTCAACAGGTCCTGCCCCACGAGGCTCTGGAGACGATCGTGGTCCTGAGCGGACCACGCTTCCTGGATGTCGGTGAAAAGCTTCGCGGCGGCCGCGCGCACGGCGTCGGGCGCAAACGCAGGATCGTCTTCGGCCGCCTCCACGGCCGCGAGCTCGACCCTGCGCTCGCGTGTCTCGAGCTTATGGGAGGAAGCCTTGCCGAGCGCGCGTCCGAACAGCGAGGACACCAGCGCTCCGAGCGCCAGCGGCCAGTTGGCTGCACCGGCGCCGTAACGGCGGCCGAGCACGAACCGGAGCACGACATAGATGACGAGGACCACGACCACGACCACCGCGGTTGTGCCGGTCAATTTCGTGCCGCCACTGCTGCTTGGGCCGCCGCCGCTGAAGCCTCCCCCGCCGCCGAAGCCGCCGCCTCCGCCCCCACCGCCACCACTGAAGCCAGAGGAGCCGCCGCCGGCGGCAGCCAGGGCGAGCGGCACCCACATCAGCAGCCAAGCCACCGCCCCCGCACATATCGCCAGCCCCCGGCGCTTCATCTCCTTAAGCGTACCGCCGACGGACACGGCATCGTAGGCTCTGGCGCGCCCAGACCACCAACCATAGGAGGCCATCTTGATCGTGATCTCGGTCCTCGTTCGCCGCTTGCGCGAGGGCAAGACCTACGAGGACTTCCGCGAAGCCTGGCTCCCCGAGCAGAGCTTCGGGTTCCCGACCCGGGTTCTCAGCGCCCAGCGCGTCGACGATCAGCGCGAGGTCCTGACGATCGGTCTCAGCGAGCTGGACGAGGCCCAGGCCGAGGCTCAGTTCCAGCGGATCGGACCGCAGGAGCAGCGGCGACACGATCGGATCGACGCGGTGGTCGAGCCCGATATGACCCGCCAGTTCTACGTGCAGGTGGCCGACGACGACTTCAGCTGACCGGCGCAGAGTCGGATCGGCGAGGACCGCCGATCGAGCCGGTCACGCGAGCTGCGGCGCGACCTCCGCGGCGAGCCGTTCGAGCTGCTCTGCCTCGTCAACCATCGGGTTCAGCAGGATCATCTCTGCACCGGCGGCCGCGACCTCGCGCAAGCCGCTAATGCATGCCTCCGGCGACCCGGAGACCGGGATGCCGGACCATCCCGGGCGTCCGTAGTGGACGGCGAGCGCATGCTCGATCCGCTCTCGCCCGCGCTCGGCGTCGTCATCGACGTGGATGTAGACGCGCTTGGCGGTCCGGAACGTGGCCGGGTCCCGCCCCTGCTCGGAGAGCTCGTCGCGGATCACCCGCATCTGCTCGACGAACTGCGCGGTCGTCTGCGAGCCGGCGCCGAAAAACCCGTCGGCGGCACGAACTGCGCGGGCCAGCGCCGCGGGATGGTTACCGCCGATCCACACCGGAGGGTGCGGCTGCTGGACGGGCTTGGGTTCCATCGCGGCGCCATCGAGCTGCCAGAAGTCGCCGTCGAACACGATCGTCGGCTCCGTCCAACAGGCCTTCATCAGCGCAAGGCCCTCGTTGAAGCGCGCCACCAGGCGATCGGAACCGACGCCGAAGGCGGCGAACGGGCGGCCACGGCCGCCGGTGCCGAGCCCGACCTCAACGCGACCGCCGCTCAGACAGTCGAGCGTCGCGATGCTCTTCGCAAGATGGACGGGACTGTGCAGCGGGCTGACGAACACGGCACAGCCCAGTCGCAGCCGTTCGGTGCAGGCAGCCGCGTACGTCAGCAGCTCGAGTGGGCCGAGCGTGCGGGCCGTCCCGAGGACCTGCTCCTGGACCCACGCGCCCTCGAACCCGAGCTCCTCGGCGCGCGCGAGATACGCGCGCAGTCCGGCGTCGTCGAAGCCGTCCTCGCCGACCGCCTGTGGGATCGAGATCGAGAATCGCATGACCCTAACCTTGCCACACCCGGCGTGTAGGGTGAGCACTCACGTCGTCGACCGAGGAGTCCGTGGCATGGCACACCAGTTCAGCGGCTCGGCCGTCATCGATCGCCCCATCAACGAGGTGTTCAGCTTCCTGGCGGACGGGACCAACGATCCGAAGTTCAGCCCCCGAGTGCAGGAGATCCGCAAGACGACCGACGGGCCGGTGGGCGTGGGCACGGTGTTCGAGAGCACGGTCAAGGACGCAGGCATGAAGAGCAGCCGCAGCTTCGAGCTGACCGAGGTCGTCGCCCCGACGAAGATCCGCTGGACCGAGCGCTCGCACAACATGGTCACGGTGCCCGAGGGGGGCTACGACCTCGAGGCGGTCGGTGACGGGGAGACCAAGGTCACGATTCACAACACGCTCGAGGGCCATGGCTTCGGCAAGCTGATCGTCGGCTTCGCGCTGAGGGCGGCAGTCAAGGACGCACCCGACTTCGCGCAGCGGATCAAGTCCGCAGTCGAAGCCTCCTGAGGCCCGCAGTCGAAGCCTCCTGAGGCCCGATCGTCCCACCGCACTGGCGCGGGCCCGAGCGTTAGCCTCGCGACCCAGCGCCCGCGTGGGGGCCGAAGCGGGGGTAGAGCTCGGGGAGCAGCGCGGCCAGGTTGGCGTACTCCTCGGCGCAGTGATTTGCGAGGGCGTGGGGAAGCGCTGCGGGCAGCAACCGCTTGCGGACCGCGGCGAAGTTCATCCCCCGCTCGCCGATCTCGCCGAGCGGGCCGTACGGACGCAGAGCCGCGCCGAACCAGAAGCGACTACGCAGCACGACGCCATCATCGGCCCGCAGCGCGACGTGGAACATCGGCGTGTGACGAACGTGGCGCGTGTCGTCGCCGGCATAGGCGCAGAACATCGCCGCGACGCGTGGATCGTCGAGCCCGTCCGTCGAGAACCCGATCTCGGACGGCGCGTGCCAGCAAATCCGAGCGTGCGCGACCCCCGTGCCGACGTCCTCGACCGGGTGATGAACGGTGTCCCAATGCGGTTTGGCCCGCGGCGGTCCCGACGGGCGTTCGATCGAGTTGCCCTTGTGGGCGAGCGGGTGCCAGATCCGGTAGCGGATCGGATCGTCCGGATGCCAGTCGAACCACCAGTCGAGCATCTCGCCAGTGACGCCGGGCATCGCCGTCGTGACGGCGACGTAGCCGACGCGGTCTGCTAGCCAGCACCAGCCGTTCTCGGGCTCGATCGGCATCGGATCGAGGAGCCGCTCGGCCTCGCCCAGCGGGAGCGCGAGCGAGGCATCGATCGGACCGTGCTCGATCGCCGCGATCACTTCTGGATCCGGGGGCGTGAACGGCCGGTCGAGATAGAGGCTGACGTCGAGCGAGCTCAGGGACGCCCCATCCACGGGTGAAAGCGGCCGTCAGGATCGCGCGCGGCACGAATCTGATCAAGCCGCGCGAGGCTGTCGTCGGTGACAAACCTGGCCGGACGCCTTCCGAGGTTCTCATCAGCGAGCTGAATCCCGGTCGCATGGGGCTCCATCTCGCGCATCCGCTCGGTCACCCACGCGATCCTGGCGTCGTCGTCGGCCGGGTCTGACCAACCGGCGTAGGCAGCGATGTAGGTGTCGTCCTCGAGGCTGTAGGCCATGTCTGGACGCGCCGGGCCAGGTTCCTGCCCGGGCCGCCAGTTCATCCACAGCATGTGCGACGGCGTGGGCGGCATCGTGTCAGCGATCCTGCGCAGTCCTGGGAGCAGGTCCTTGATGTCCGCGTGCGTCCACATGTTGTCGACGGCGTAGCGATGCCCGTCCGGGTACAGGATGTGCGTGTTTGCATACAGATCGGGCATCGTCGCCGGCACGTTGGGCGCGGCGACCTTTGCCTGACTCACAACGGGACAGGTCCCGAGCAGCGACAGCGCGGCGGCCGCCTCGGCTTCGCTATCGGCGAGCACCGGCCCGGTGACGACGACCTCGGGCTCGCCCTCGGCAGGCCGATGGATCAGCAGCATCAGCTCCATCTTGCGCGAGACCTGCGGGCCGATCTCATACGCCCACGTGAAGAGCTCCTCCAACAGCTCGCCCGGATACATGTAGACCCCGTTCGCAATCACCTTGGGCTTCGGGTGCAGGCGCACGTGGAAGCGGGTCACGGCGCCGAAGAAGCCTGGGCCTGACCCCCGCGCAGCCCAGTACAGATCTGAGTTCTGCTCGGAGTCGGCGCGAACCAGCTCGCCGTCGGCCGTGACCAGATCGATCGCGAGCACGCTCAGGCAGGCCGGGCCATGGACGCGACCGTTCCAGCCATAGCCGCCCTGGAGCAGATAGCCGCCGACCGCAACGCCATTGCAGTGACCGCCCGGGAAGAACAGGTCCTGCCCGTCGAGCGCCGCCAGCAGCACGTCGCCCGGGCAGCCTGTCTGAACCGTTGCCGTCATCGCCGCCGCGTCGATCTCGACGTCGCGCAGCCGCGAGACATCGAGCAGCATGCCCCCGTCGCGTACGTGATTCCCGGACCAGCTGTGGCCGCCGGAGCGGACGCCGATCTTGATCCCCGCATCCCTGGCCTCGCGGACGGCGGTTACGACGTCGGTCTCAGTGTGCGCCTGAACGATCACATCGGGGTAGCGCTCGGGCGTGCGGGCGTTCCAACAGGCGGCGCGTCGCGCGCGCTCATATCCATCCTGCCCGCGCTCGAATACGTCCCCCGCGTAGCTCACGATCCCACTATACGGTATCCTTGTTCCGTCATGCGGGACCGAATAGGCGTTCAAGCGATTGCTCGGGCCGCGACGGTGCTCCGCGTGCTTGAGCGCGAACCCGATGGAATGCAGCTCGCGGCGCTTGCCACCGCGGCCGAGCTTCCGAAGTCCACGGCACACAGGATCGTCACCGCATTGATCGACGAGGACCTGATCGCACCGGGACCGAGCGGACGGCTGAGGTTGGGTCCTGGCCTCGCCAGACTTGGCGCCGCCTCGCGCCGATCCCTCGCTGCCGACGTCCTGCCCGCGCTCGAGCGGCTGCAGGCGGCGATCGACGAGACCGTCGACCTCGCCGTGCTGGACGGCTCGACCGCCCGCTTCATCGAGCAGCTTCCAGCTTCGCACCGTCTGCGGGCCGTATCGGCGGTCGGCGTCCAGTTTCCCCTGCACTGCACGGCCAACGGCAAGGCGCTGTTGGCGGCGCTGCCCGACATCGACGTTCGCGCCCGCCTCCCCGCGCACCTGCCCCGGCTGACGCCGAACACGATCACCTCGCACGACGCGCTCGGCGCCGAGCTCGACCGGATCCGGCGCGATCAGATTGCCTACGACCGCGAGGAGCACACCGAAGGGATCTCCGCTGTCGGCGCGGCCGTCTACGATGCCGCCGGCCTCGCCGGCGCGATCTCCGTGCCGGCGCCGACGACCCGCTTTCGCGGGCAGGAGCAGGTTTATGGCGACGCCGTCCGCGACGCTGCCCGCGAGGCATCGCGGCTCGCGGGCAGCACCAGTCCGAGCTGAGTGAGGGCGCAGGAGGGCCGCGGCTGCAGGCGCACGCAGCCGCGGCCCTCGAACGGGGCGTCGCTGAACCCCGACCTCGCCTGGGTCAGGGAAGGAGCACGATCTTGCCGTGCGCGTGGCGATCGGCAAGCTCGCGGAACGCCTCGCGGACCTGATCCAGGGGATAGGTCCGCGCGATCGGAATCTCGAGCTTGCCCTCCACCACCAACTGCGCCAGGTCGGCCAGCAGCGGGGCGGTCGCGATCGCGTGCGTGCCCTGACCGTGGACGCCGAGGCGGTTGATCGCGTCGTAGTCGATGATCGTGTTGATCCGGTCGGGCGCGACGCCGAGCTCGATCCCGAGGTCGACGTAGCCGCCGCCGAAGGTGTCGATCAGGGCGTCGACGCCGTCGCCGGCCGCCGCGCGGATCCGCTCCGCCTGCCCGTCTCCGTAGCTCACCGGCACGATCCCGTGGCGGCGCAGCCAGTCGTGATTGGGCTCGCTCGCGAGCCCGATCACGGTCGCTCCGGTCAGCCGTGCGAGCTGGGCGGCGACCGAGCCGACACCGCCGGCCGCGGCTGACACGACCACGGTCTCGCCGGCCTTTGGGACGACCGCGTCGACCGATGCGTACCCGGCCATGCCGACGACGAACAGCGATCCGGCGACCTCCCACGAGAGCGACGGCGGCTTCGCCGTCAGCTGCTCCGCGGGTACCGCGACGAGCTCAGCCTGACTGGCCCGCTCCTCGGTCCAGCCGAGCACCTCGTCTCCGGGTCCGAACCCGGTGACGCCGTCGCCGAGCGCCTGCACGACTCCCGCGAGGTCGGTTCCCTCCCCCGACGGGAACGTCGCCGGCCAGCGTTCGTGCAGCCGGCCCTCGCGGATTGAGATCTCGCCCGGATTGATCCCGGCCGCCTTGACGGCGACCAGCACCCGTCCGGGGCTTGCGATCGGGTCCGCGACCTCCCGAACATCGAGCACCTCGACCCCGCCGTAGTGGTCGAATCGCACCGCCTTCACGTCTCCACTTCTAGCAGGTTGAGCTCGCGACCCGCGGATCGAGCGCTCCCCGAACCGCGGTGGCGGCGGCAGATCGGCGCCCCCGACAGTCGTGGCTGTTAGCTTTTGGGGTCGAGATCGCCGCCCGGACGGCTGCGGCAAGATCACTCGCTCGATCGTCCGAGCCCAGGGTTGAAGTGAAGCTCACACGACTGCGTCACATGTCGATTCCGCGGCGCGCCGCGCCGCTCCTCGCCGTGCTCGCAATCGCGGGCTGCGGCTCGAGCGCATCGGGCGATGCCGCTTCGAGTGGCTCGGCCGGCGGCACCACCTCGAGCTCGCTTCCCAAGGCAAAGCCGCAGGCGGTCGAGCCGACCGCCGGCCAGCAGGCGATCACGGTCAGCGGCGACCCGCCCGTAGGGGATGTCCACGCCCACGCGCCGTCGCTGGCCGTGGTCAAGAGCGAGCTGCAGCTCGAGCTGGTCGCCGTCCACGCGACCAATGGCAAGTACATCGACCCGCTCCGGTTCGTCACCGACTGGCAGCGCACCGACCAGGGCGTCGACGCCGCGATGCCGATCGGAGCGCCGATTCTCGCGCCCTGCAAGGTCAAGATCCTCGCCGTCATTCCCAACTGGTTCGAGGGTCAGCCGCTGGTCTACTTCGAGCTCCTGACCGGCCCCGATGCGGGCAAGATCCAGTACGTCGCCGAGCAGATCACCGACATCGCTCCCGTCGGCATCGTGCCGGCGGGCGGCGTGATCGCGCGCTTCGCTCGAACCGGAACCGACATCGAATACGGCTGGTCGACCAAGGACGGGGTCACGCTCGCACGCGCGACGACCGGCTACGAGGAGGGTCAGGTCACTCCCGCGGGCCGCTCGATGCGCGACTGGCTGAACAGCCTCGGAGCCAACGCCGGCCCGAGCTGAGCGACGCGGCGCCCAGTTTCGCTCGCCTCCCGACGGGTAGGTCGCTGGAGGGAGACACAAGCGAGGAGGGACGCCGCATGGCCACAGCGACCGAGACAGTCAGCCGACCCCAAGCGCGGGAGCGGGAGGATCGCGAGCTGCGCCGGCAGGTCGGGTTGCGTGGCCTGACGCTGATCTCGCTCGGATCGATCATCGGCTCCGGATGGCTGCTCGGGGCGCTCGGCGCATCGCAGGCGGCCGGTCCCGCATCGCTGTTGTCGTGGATCCTGGCCGGCACGATCCTCGCGACGCTGGCGCTGGTGCATGCCGAGCTCGGATCGACCTACCCGCTGTCGGGCGGCACGGCGCGATTCCCGTTTCTCAGCTTCGGCGCGCTCGGCGGCTTCACGGGTGCGCTGGTGACCTGGATCCAGGCGGTGACGATCGGCCCGATCGAGGTCGAGGCGGCGCTCGGCTACCTGCAATCGAGCTTCCCGCAGCTCGGTCTCGAGCATGCCAACGGAACGCTGACCGGGGTCGGGATCCTCGCTGCCGCCGTCTGTCTGGCGGCGTTCACGCTGATCAACGTGCTCGGCGTCCGCTGGCTCGCGGAGTCGAACTCGATCGCGATGGTCTGGAAGATCCTCGTGCCGACGATGACCGTCGTGGTGCTGCTGATCGTCTCCTTCCACGTCCATAACTTCACCGCCGGCGGCGGCTTCGCGCCGTTCGGCGCGAAGGGGATCTTCGCGGCGCTGCCGTTGGGGGTCGTGTTCGCGCTCCAGGGCTTCGAGCAGGCGATCCAAGTCGGCGGCGAGTCACGCGATCCGCAGCGTGACATCCACCGCGCGGTGATCGTCTCGATGGTGATCGGCACCGTGCTGTACCTGCTGCTCGAGGTCGCCTTCATCGGCGCTCTGGACCCGAAGAACCTCGCCCACGGCTGGTCTGAGCCGATTCCCGGCGCGGGCTCGTTCGGGCCGTACGCGACGCTCGCGACCTCGGCCGGTGTCGGCTGGCTGGCGACGATCCTGTACATCGATGCCGTCGTCTCCCCCGGCGGCACGGGACTCGTTTACACGGGGACCTCGGCCCGCATCTCGTATGGACTCGGGCGGACTGGCTACGCGCCGGCGTCGCTCGGCCGCGTCAGCGGCCGCGGCGTGCCGCTCGCTTCGCTCGTGTTCTGCTTTGTGATCGGACTGCTGGTGCTGCTGCCGTTCCCCAGCTGGGCCGGACTGGTGACGCTCGTCACCTCGGCAACCGTGCTGATGTACGCGATGGCGCCGGTGTCGTTGGCGGCGCTCCGGCGCAGCGACCCCGACCGACGGCGCCCGTACCGATTGCCCGGCGCCAAGGTGCTCGCGCCGCTGTCGTTCATGTGCGCGAACCTCGTCGTCTACTGGTCAGGGTGGAACACGCTGTTCTGGCTGTACGCGTTCATCATCGTCGGCTTCGCGTTGTTCTTTGTCTACCGGGCGCTGACGCGCCGTCGCCTGCAGTTGCCGTTGAATCCGCGCTCAGCGATCTGGATCCTCCCGTGGCTGGTCGGTCTCGGGATCATCTCCTACCTGGGCCAGTTCCCGAGCTCGGCGCCGAAGTCGGGCTGGGCGTTCGGCCTCGTCCTGACCGCCAAGCAGACGATCCCGTTCTGGTGGGATCTGGTCGCCGTCGCCGCCTTCAGCCTGCTGATCTACTACTTCGCGGTCCGCATGGCGCAGGGCCGCGAACGCGTCGCTGAGGCGATCGCGTCGGTCGAGGGCGAGCTTTCGGGCGGCGAGGAGCAACGCGCGGTGCACAGGGTGCACGAGCGGCCGCGTCGAACTAACATTCCCGTGGGCGGGTTTTCGTCTAGCGGCCGGGGTCGCTAGCCCGCTCTGCCAGCCATTCCCGTGGGCGGGTTTTCGTCCGGCGGCCGGGGTCGCTAGCCTGCTCTGCCAACCAGGAGAAAGGAGCAAATGGATGGGCAGAACAAGACGTCTGACCCGTGGTCGTCGGGTGATCGCCGTTGCGATCGCGGCGCTCGTTGCCATTACCGGGCTCGCGATCGCGAGCACCCGACCGACCACGGTCAACGCCGAGAAGGTGCGGTACGGCAGCAAGTCGACCACTGCACTGGTCGACTCGCACGGTCATCCGCTGTACATGTTCACCAAGGACACGAAGAGCGCGAGCAAGTGCACCGGCAACTGCACGCTGACCTTCCGCCCGCTGCCGACCAGCGGAAAGGAAGCGGCCAAGAAGGGCTCGGGCGTGAACTCGAAGCTGTTCGGAACGATCAAGCGCGGCAGCAAGCTGCAGGTGACCTACAACCACCACCCGGTCTACGTCGGCACCTCCGATCCGTCTGGCTACTCCTATGAGGAGGGCTGCAAGAAGTTCGGCGGTCGCTGGTACCTGCTCAACACCAAGGGCAACGACATCAAGGCCTCGGGCTGCCAGGGCTACTAGCCCTCTCATCCCGGCGTGCGCGCGGCCGGCGCGCACGGCCGGGCGGCCGGTCCGGGCGGAGCGCCGGGCGGCAGGGGCGATAGCCGCGGCACCTCGGAGAAAGGAGCAAGTCGATGGGCAGCACAGGACGTCTGACCCGCGGTCGCCGAGTGATCCTCGTCGCCGTCGCCGCACTACTCGTCATCACCGGGCTCGCGATCGCGAGCACCCGACCCACGGTGATCAACGCCGAGAAGGTCCAGTACGGGCCGGACACCGGTGTCGTGCTGGTCGACTCGCACGGTCATCCGCTGTACGTGTTCACGAAGGACACGAACAGCGCGAGCAAGTGCACCGGCAACTGCACGCTGACCTTCCGCCCGCTGCCGACCAGCGGAAAGGAAGCGGCCAAGAAGGGCTCGGGCGTGAACTCGAAGCTGTTCGGAACGATCAAGCGCGGCAGCAAGCTGCAGGTGACCTACAACCACCACCCGGTCTACGTCGGCACCTCCGACCCTTCCGGCTACGCGAGCGAGCAGAACTGCAAGAAGTTCGGCGGACGCTGGTACGTGATCAACACGAAGGGCAACCCCGTCAAGGGCCGGGGCTGCGGGCACTACTAGCCCGGACGCCTTCCCGGGTGCGCGCGGCCGGCGCGCGCCGCCGGGCGGCGACGCTAGGGCTCTACGCCGAGAGCTCTACGCGGTCGGGACGGCCGAACGCCTGCGCTGGATCCATTTCGAGCGGCACGGGATCTTGCTCCGGTCGCAGCGATCGACGTAGCCTCGCGCGATCTCGGTGACCTCGTTCAGCAGGTCGTCCTGGAGGCGAATCGGATCGAGGCCGAGGTTGACGAGCTGGCTGTTCTCGACGTACAGCTCGTTCTCGGCCGCCTCCTTGCGGGGGTTCTCGACGTAGTCGATCTCCGCGCCGGTGAGGCTCGCGACAAGCTTCGCCAGGTCGGCGACACGGTGGCATTCGGTCATCTGATTGAAGACGCGGACGCGTTCGCCGGGCGCGGGCGCGTTCTCGATTGCGAGCTCGATGCAGCGGACCGTGTCCTGGATGTGGATGAACGCGCGCGTCTGGCCGCCCGTCCCGTGGACCGTCAGCGGATAGCCGACGGCCGCCTGCATCAGGAAGCGGTTCAGCACCGTCCCGTAATCGCCGTCGTAGTCGAAGCGGTTGATCAGACGCTCGTCGATCCGCGTGTCGGCGGTCTGGGTGCCCCACACGATTCCCTGGTGCAGGTCGGTCACACGGGTCCCGTCGTTCTTGTTGTAGAACGCGAACAGCAGCTGGTCCTGGGTCTTGGTCATGTGGTAGACGCTGCCCGGATTGACCGGGTACAGGATCTCCTGCTCGACCTCGTCGCCCTCGTCGTTGTCGAAGCGGACGCGCAGGTAGCCCTCGGGGATCTTGACTCCGGCCGTGCCGTAGCCGTAGACGCCCATCGTCCCGAGGTGGACGACGTGCGTGTCGAGCTCGGCCTCGACCAGCGCAGCCAGGAGGTTGTGGGTCGCGTTGACGTTGTTGCTGACCGTGTAGCGCTTGTGCCAGGAGCTCTTCATCGAGTATGGCGCGGCGCGCTGCTCGGCGAAGTGAACGACCGCGTCGGGCTGCCACTCGACGAGCAGATCGAGCAGCTCGCGGTAGTCCGTGGCCACGTCGAGGCGATGGAAGGGGATCTCGCGGCCCGTGAGCTCGCGCCACGCAGCCAGCCGCGTGCCCAGCGGCTTGATCGGGGTCAGCGAGTCGGCCTCAAGCTCGTTGTCGGCGTTGCGCCGAGCGAGGTTGTCCACGATCGCGATCTCGTGGCCGCAGGCTGACAGGTGAAGCGCCGTGGGCCAGCCACAGAAGCCGTCTCCTCCGAGAATCAATGTGCGCAAGGAATCTCCCTTGGTCGGTTACTTATGGCTCGCACTCGCATGAACAGTGGTTCAGGGGCCTTGGCCCACTCATAGTACGCGTCGCCGGGAAAACGCGACCCGCGCAGATCGACGCCGTCGTCGAGAAACGGCCGGCTGCGAACTGGTGTTGCTTTAGGAATTGTCGCTTATGTTACGAGTCGCGTAAGACATTACGCCGCTCGCGTTATGGCGCCGACTGTTGGCCCGTCGAGGCGGTGCCGAGCGCCCGTCGCCACGATCCGCCGCCTACACTGGCGCCGATGCGCCGCCCGACGCACACGCTGTCCGTCCTCGGGTCGGTGCTCCTGGTGTGCGTCGCGATCGCCGGCTGCGGCTCCTCGAGCCACTCGACGAGCTCAGCGCAGACGACGCCGGTGTCCGGCCAACTGGTCGGCACGATGTTCGACGGACCCGTGCTCTCGCCCGGTGTCAACCTCGCTCGGCAACTGGGCCTCGCGGTGACGAGCGGCGTCGAGAGTCTCCGGGTCGCAGTCGACTGGTCGTTTCTACAGCCGTACGCGCGCGAGTCCGAGGTCCCGGGTGCCGTTCGCGGCCAGTTCACCGAAGTCGGCGGTGTCCCGACCCAGTTCTCGGTGCTCGACCGGATCGTCGGCGCGGCCGCGCAGCGCGGCCTCTCGGTGCTTCCGGTGGTCGAGTACACACCGAGTTGGGACGCGACGCGCCCCGGCAACCCGGCCTCGCCACCGCGATCGGCGGCGCCCTACGCCGCCTTCCTGACCGCGCTGATCAAGCGCTACGGACCACATGGGTCGTTCTGGAGCGCCCACCCGAGCATCGCGAAGATGCCGATCCGGATGTGGCAGATCTGGAACGAACCGCACTTCACGAGCTACTGGACCACGCAACCGTTCGCGCCGAGCTACGTGCGCCTGCTGGCGGCCGCGCACGCCGCCGTGAAGTCGGCCGATCCGGGCGCGAAGGTCGTCCTCGCTGGACTCGCCGACTACTCGTGGCAGTACCTCGCCCAGATCTATCGGGTACCCGGCGCCAGACGGCTGTTCGACATCGTCGCGATTCATCCCTACACGGCGCAGCCGCGCGGCGTGATCACGATCCTGCAGCGCGCCAGAGCGGTGATGGACCGCTACGGTGACCGCGCCAAGCCAATCCTCGCGACCGAGATCACATGGCCCTCCTCGGAGGGCAAGGCGCCGCCCCAGTTCGGAGTCAGCACGACCGAGGCCCAGCAGGCCGCACGGCTCGCCGCGGTCATCCCGATGCTCGCCGCCAACCGGACGCGGCTCGGGCTGATGGGGTTCTACTGGTACACGTGGATGGGCAACGAGAGCCCCGGCAAGGCGCCGGATGCGTTCGACTTCGCCGGGCTGCTGAAGTACGTCTCGGGACGGATCACTCCCAAGCCTGCGCTGGTCGCGTTCAAGCGCGGCGCGTTGTCGATCGAGGATTGCCGTAGCAAGGCGAGCGCGAGTAGCTGCGCGCCGTAGTGCTGGCCACACGGCGGGCGTCGACGACGTCAGACTGTGATCGTGGCCAGACTGATCCGTGACGGCGTTGCGCTGCACTACGACCTGCTCGGCGACGGCGATCCGGCGCTCGTGCTCGTTCACGGGCTGGCGTGCAATCGCCACTTCTGGCCCGCGCAGGTCGAACATTTCGCCTCGAGCCACCGCGTCCTTGTCCCCGATCTCAGAGGTCACGGCGCCAGCGATAGTCCCGAGCAGGCCTACACGGTCCCGGTCTTCGCCGAGGACGTTCGGTGGATGTGCGACGAGCTGGGGATCGACCGTCCGGTGCTGGTCGGCCACAGCCTCGGCGGCCTCGTTGCGCTCGAGGCCGCGGCGGCGATGCCCGACCGGGCCGCGGGGGTGGTGCTGATCGACTCGGTGATGATGCCGCCCGGAGACCGCGAGGGCTTCCTCGACACGCTCGTGGCGGCGCTTCGCACCGGCGACGCCGAGCATGCCCTGCGCGCGTACTACTCGACCTTCTTCGATCCCGACGACGACCCCGTGACGATGGCCTGGATCCTCGACCAGGCCGTACGGACGCCACCGCACGTCAGCAGCTCGGTGTGGGAGCAGTCGCTCACGGCATGGGACGACGCGGAGGCGCTGGCGCGCTGCCGGACGCCGCTCCTGTACATCGATGCCGGGACTCCGAATGCCGACCTCGACCGCGCGCAGACGCTCGCGCCCGGGATGCTGCTGGGCCGAACGATCGGCTCCGGGCACTTCAGCCCGTTGATCGTGCCCGAGCAGGTGAACGCGATGCTCGACCGCTTCCTCGCCGTCGGCCTGCGCCCACCCGGGGCGAGCGCGTGACAGACTTATCCAGAATGCAGGATGGGGTGACACGCGCGCGGCTCGAGCCCGACAGCACGGAGCGGTTCGTGCCGCTGCGGCGCCAGCTCGGCGTCACGTCGTTCGGGTGCAACCAGATGGTCCTGGCGCCGGGGCAGCGCGGACGGATCCACCGCCACGGACGGCAGGAGGAGGTCTACCTGGTGCTGGAGGGCGAGCTGTCGCTGTCGATCGAGGGCGAGGAGATCCGCCTAGGCCCGGGCGAGCTCGTCCGCGTCGCCCCACACCTCAAGCGCCAGCTGATCAACCGCGAGCGCGAACGGGTGCTGCTGCTCGCGCTCGGTGGCGCCGGCGAGCACCAGGGGCGCGACGGCGAGGCCTTCACCGCATGGGACGAGGAGATCGGACGACCACCGCAAGAGGTGGAGATCCCGCCCGACGTCGAGCTCGGCGCCTGAGCGCAGCCGACGACCGGGCGGCAGCTACAGGACCTTCGCCAGGCGAACGTCCCTGGCGCCGGCCGGGTCGGTCAGGGCCGCCAGCGCCTGCTCATACGCCGGCAGCGCGAGCACACCGCCGTCGTGGAGCACCATCAGATAGCGGTCCATCGTCCGCAGGAAGGCGCGGTCGTGTGAGACCGCAACGACCGTGCCGTTGAACCCCTCGAGCGCGCGCTCGAGCGCCTCGGAGGAATCGATGTCGAGGTTGTCGGTCGGCTCGTCGAGCAGCAGCAGGTTGTGACCCTCGAGCTCGAGCACGAGCACCTCGAGCCTCGCTTTCTCACCGCCGCTGAGCACCTCGTATGAGCGCCGCGCGGCATCGGCGAGCCCATAGCGTGCGAGCGCGCCCATCGCGGCCTGCAGGCCACCACCGCGGACGCGGTCAAGGACCACGTCGATCACGACCTTGCCCTGGAGGTCCGGGCGCCGCTGAAGCTGCGTGAACCAGCCGGTCGACACGCGCGGCCCGATCACGAGCTCGCCGCGATCCGGATCGCGCGCGCCCGCCAGCACCCGGATCAGCTCGCTCTTGCCGGATCCGTTGGGTCCGATCAGGCCGAGGCGCTCGCCGAAATGGACCTCGTCCGAGAACGGCGCGAGTAGCCCCTCGATCCCGAGTGCACGGATGTCGAGCACCCTCCGGGCCGAGTCTCCGCCCCGCATCCGCACCGTTATCTGCGTGTCGGTCACGGGCGGCGGCGGCGGCCCGGCATCCGAGAAGCGCCGCCAACGTGTCTCGGCGGCATCGGCCTTCTTCGCCCAATCGGCCGAGTACCTCGCCCTCTCCTTGAATGTCTTCATCAGCCGATAGAGGCGGCGCTCCTCCTCGCGCCAGCGCTTGACCGCGTCGCCAAGCCGCCGCTGACGGTCGGCCCGCGCCGCCGGATAGGTCAGATACGAGCCGCCGTGAACCCAGGCGCCGTTGCCCTCGAGGGTCACGATCGAGTCGACGGCACCCGCCAGCACGTCGCGATCGTGCGAGATCAGCAGCACCGTCTTCTTGGATTCGCGGATCCGCCGCTCGAGCGCGAGCTTGGCCGGGACGTCGAGGAAGTTGTCGGGCTCGTCGAGCAGCAGCACGTCGGCATCCGAGCCGAACAGCACGTCGAGAACGAGCTGCTTTCGCTCGCCGCCTGACAGCGTCACGGCAGCCCGGTCGGCAAGCTCGGAGAACGGCGCGCGGACGATCCGCCGACACGCGGCGTCCCACTGCCCCTCGAGCTCGTAGCCGCCGAGCGCGGACCAGTCGGCGATCGCGCCACCAAGCTTGATTCCCGCCTCTGAGTCGCCGGCGGCCAGCTCGAGCTCGTGCCTCTGCATCCGCTCGCCCGCCACACGCAGCGCGTGCGGCGCGAGCGACAGCAGCAGCGCACGGACCGACCGCTCGTCGTCCTCGAGGCCGACGTCCTGGGACATGTGGACGGCGATCCCGCCGACCGATACCTCGCCCTCGTCGGGCTCGAGCTCTCCGCCGAGGACACCGAACAGCGTGCTCTTCCCGACCCCGTTCGCTCCCACGAGCCCAGCGTGCTGCCCCGGAGCCAAGCGAAATGACGCATCGGAGAACAGAACCTCGCCACCGGGGTGGGCGTAGGTGAGGCGGGAGACGACGACGTGGCCCATCGCGACCATGCTGCCAAGCGCGCCGGCGCGGCGCGGCGCGGCGACGCCGGCGTGGCGGCCCCGGCGCGGCGACGCTGGCGTGGGCGCGGCGCGGTCTAGCTACGCGGACGTGCGCTGCGGACGCGGGCGCGCTCGGCCGCCGTGCGGCGACGGAGCGCCGCACGCTGCCTGCTGACCCCATCGAGCCAGCCGGCGAAGCGCGGCATCGGCGCGTACTCGAGCATGTCGTTCTCGGCTATCGGCTCGAGCCGCCTGGGTGGCATCGGCCCTGCGAACACCGGTTTCGGATGCTTGTTCATAGTGCGATTACATCGTCACCGCCACAGCGCAGCCTCAGGATGCAGTAAGCGCGAAATAAGACTCGGCTGAGGGTTTTCACACGAGAACCCGGCTCGCCCCAGCCGGGCATGTCTTGCTCCTACACTCAAACCATGAGCTCCGGACTGCTGACCCGCTCGGTCTTGTACGCCTCGACGCGTGTTCCCGGCGTGCGCCGGATTCCGGCGCTGAAACTGCTCGCCGCCGCCGAGCTGGCGATGTTGACGTTCGATCACTTCGGGCGCCTCGAGCGCGGCGAGCGCCGGCGCCTACTCGAGCTGATCAAGATCGGGCGTGGCCGGCGGCGCAATCTGTCCGAGTCCGAGCGCGCGGAGCTCGCCACCCTGATCGCGCGGGTCGAGCCCCGCCTGCTCGCAGGGCACGCCATGCAGAAGCTCTCGCCTGTGCCGCTGCCGCGGCGGCTGCTGTTCGGGCCCGCGAAGCCACGCTGAGCGCACGGCCGGGCGCCGTGCACGGATGAGTTTGCGTGCCGCGGGTTCTCAAAGCAGCATGAACTCCGTCACATCACACATATCCATCTCCCTCGACGGGTTCGTCGCCGGGCCCAACCAGAGCACCGAGAACCCGATCGGAGAGGGCGGCATGCGCCTGCACGAGTGGGCCTTTCAGGCAGCGGGCTGGCGCGAGCTCCACGGACTCGCCGGCGGTCACGAGGGAGCCGACTCCGAGATCGCCCGGCGGCTGGTCGAGGGCATCGGCGCCTACGTCATGGGCCGCAACATGTTCGGCGGTGGGCCGGGCCCCTGGGATCGATCGTGGACAGGCTGGTGGGGCGAGGATCCGCCGTTCCGCACCCCGGTGTTCGTGCTCACCAACCACGCTCGCGAACCGCTGGAGATGCAGGGCGGAACGAGGTTCACGTTCGTGACCGACGGGATCGAGTCGGCCCTCGAGCAGGCACGAGTGGCCGCAGGCGACCGGGACGTGTCGATCGCGGGCGGTGCCGAGACGATCCAGCAGTACCTGTCAGCCGGCCTGCTCGACGAGCTGTTCCTGCACATCGTGCCGATCATCCTCGGGGCCGGCGAGCGGCTCATCGAGAACGTCGGCGACCCCGAGCTCGAGCCAGTCGAGGTGGTTGGCTCGCCGGCGGTCACCCACGTCCGCTATCGCGTGATCAACTGACCCGGGCCCGCCGGGCCCGCCGGACGGTGATCAACTAACCCGGGCCGGGCCCGGTCCCGCGGCACCCGCCCGACGCGCCGCAGCGTAACGCGCGAGCGCGTCCCGACGGGCGAGCGCGTGGTCGACGATCGGGTCCGGGTAGTCGCGCCCGATCACACAGCCCGACCGACGCTGGACCTCGTCGGGCATCGTCCACGGCTCGGCCAGGTAACGGTCCGGCGCCGCGCGCAGCTCGGGCACGAACCGCCGTACGTATTCGCCGTCCGGATCGAATCGCCGCTGCTGGCGTGCGGGGTTGTAGATCGAGCGAAACGGCGGCTGCGGGTCGACCCCGACCGACGCGATCCACTGCCAGTTGCCGTTGTTGCTGCACTCGTCGCCGTCGATCAGCAGCCGCATGAACCACCGCTCTCCGCACCGCCAGTCGATCCCGAGGTCCTTGGTCAGGAACGAGCCTGCGGCCAATCGAGCGCGGTTGTGCATCCACCCCTCGGCCCGCAGCTGCCGCATGCCGGCGTCGACGAGCGGGAAGCCCGTGCGCCCCTCGCACCACGCGTCGAGTCGCTCGGGCGAGTCGTTCCAGGCAACCGTGCCGCGATATGCGGCCTGATGCTCGTGACGGGCATTGCCCGGCGAGGCGAGCATCACCGCTGCATAGAAGTCCCGCCAGCACAGCTGGCGCGCGAACGCCTGCGGGCCGTCGTCGAGCTCGAGGCGGGACTCGAGCTCGCGCGAGGAGACGGCGCCGAAGTGAAGATACGGCGATAGCCGCGAGACGCTCGCCTGGGTAACCGCGTCGCGCTCCTGCGCGTAGCGAGTCACCGCGCTCCGCAGGAACCGCTCGGCGGCGGTCCTCCCGGCGCGCTCCCCACCCTTGGCCGGCCACTCGACCTCCTGGCGGAGTCCCAGCTCCGGGAGTTCCGGCACGTGCCCTTGATCGAGGCCCCTGGGGAGTGCCGGAAGCTCGTCGGGAGCCGCCAGCACCCGCCGCCGGGGCTGGCGCCGCCATGCCCGGTGAAACGGCGTGAAGACGGTGTAGGGCCGACCGCTCGCAGTCCTGACAGCGGCGAGCTCGTCGACCACGAACGCGCCCGGATGAGCACGCAGCTCGCAGCCCGTCTCACGCAGCGCATCCGCGACCCGACCGTCGCGCCGACGCGCGAACGGTCCCGCATCGGCCGTGACCTCGGCGCGGTCGGCACCGAGCTCACGCGCGAGCGCCGGCAGCTCGCGCTCGGGAATGCCTCTGCGCACAACCAGGCCGCTGCCCAGCGCGCGCAGCGAGCGGTCGAGGTCGGCCAGGCATTCGAGCAGAAACTGTGTGCGTGGGCCGGAGGCGTGACGCCCGTGCAGCAGGCGATCGTCGAGGCAGAAGACCGGGATCACATCGCCGCCGCGCTTGCGCGCCGCGTCGAGTGCCGGATGGTCGTGAACGCGGAGGTCGCGCCGCAACCACAACAGCGAGGTCATCAGCCGGCGATTCGCAACCGCTCGGTCATCCGCGACTCAGTACGTCGCGCAGCGCACCATCGATCTCGGGATAGCGGAAGCGGTAGCCCAGGCGCTGAAGCGCGGTCGGCAGCGCGCGCTGGCCGGTGGTCACGATCTCGGCCATCTCGCCGTACAGGAGACCCAGCGCGAAGCCTGGCACCGGCACCAGCGCCGGGCGGTGCAGCGCGCGGCCGAGCGCGCGCGAGAAGGCGGCATTGGTTACCGGCTCCGGCGCGGTGATGTTGACCGCGCCGGAGGCGCTTTCTGCAGCCAGACACCAGAGCACCGACTCGACCACATCGGCGAGGTGCACCCACGGTACGTATTGGTGTCCGCCGGCAACCGGACCCCCCAGCCCGATTCGGAAGAACGGCAGCATCTTGTCCAGCGCGCCGCCGCTTGGGGTCAGCACGACGCCGGTTCGGGTCAGCACGACCCGCAGCTTCGAGGCGGCCGCCAGCGCCTCGTGCTCCCAGGCGATCACGACTTGGGCCAGGAAGTCCGACCCCGGGGTCGAGTTCTCGTCGAGGCGACGATCATCACGGGCGCCGTAGTAACCGGTCGCCGACTGCGAGATCAGCGTCCGCGGACGCTCTGAGTCCTCGAGCGCCAGCAGCGCCTGAACGAGCCAGCGGGTGCTGAGCACGCGCGAGTCACGGATCCGATCCTTCGCCTCCGCCGACCACCGCTGCGCGACCGGCTCGCCGAGCAGATGGACCACGGCATCCGCACCGCGGAGTGCGCTGGCCGGCGGCGGGCCGAGCGTCGGCGACTCCCACGCCGCGAGCTCGACTTCGGAGCCGAGCGTCCGGCGTCCGGCGTCGGCGTCACGCGTCAGCGCGACGACCTCGTCGCCTCGCGACCGCAGGGCCTCCACCAGGGACCGTCCGATCGTCCCGGTGGCTCCGGTTATCACGACCCGCATCGGGTCACGCTCCAGTCGTTCTCACCATCACAACGACAATAACATAGTGTTGAGATTTGTCACACACTCTGTAGAGTTTCTCATCCATGGCTCCCGCCCGATCCGGCCTGACGACCTCGCAGCTCGCCGCGCGGACTGGCGTGCCCGCGGGGACCCTGCGAATGTGGGAGGCGCGCCACGGCTTCCCGGTTCCGGCGCGAGCTGACGGCGGTCACCGGCGCTATGACGATTCGGCCGCCGCGGCGGTGATGGCGGTGCTGCGCCTGCGCGAGCACGGCCTGTCGCTGGCGGCCGCGATCGACCGCGTGCGCGAGGCGGATCGCGCTGTGCCGCTGTCGATCTTCGCCGCCCTGCGGCAGCGACGCCCCGAGCTAGCGCCGGCGCTGCTGAGCAAGCATGCGCTGCTGGCCCTCAGCCACGCGGTCGAGGACGAGTACTACGCGAGCGCGACCCCCGGGCTGGTGATCGGGTCATTTCAGCGCGAGCGCTTCTATCGCCAATCCGAGCGCCGCTGGCTCGAGCTCGGGAGATCCTCGGAGCTGACCGTGGCGCTCGCCGACTTCGCGACATTCCGCGCCTCGCCCGATATCCCCGCCGAGGTGCCGGTGGCGCGCGACCATCCGCTCTCCCGAGAGTGGACACTGATCGTCAGCTCAGTCGGCGTCCAGGCCTGTGTCGCCGCCTGGGAGCGTCCAGCGCCGGTCGCGCCGATCGACCGCGAACGGAAGTTCGAGGTTCTGTGGGCATTCGACCCGGAGGTCGTCCACGCCGCGGCGGAGATCGCGGCCGAGACGGTCCGCGCGACCGCCCCCGCGGAAGCGATCCGGTTCCCCGCCGACCGGCTCGCGCCGCCTCCGCCAAGTCCCCCGGAGCTGCGATCCGCGAGCGCACTGGCCCACCGCGTCGTCAGCTACATCGCCGACGGCGATCCTCAATCGAGGTAGTCGTAGGCGACCAGCGTCAGGAACGGCGTCAACTCGGGCGCCAACGACACCTGCTCGAAGACCTCTCGGGTCTCCGCCGGCCGGCCCGCCTGCCAGGTCTGCTCGCCAACCGCCTCGCGGATCCTCGCCGTCTCCTCGTCCAGCACCGCTCGCACGAGCTCGGGCGTGACGATTCGGCCGTCCTGCAGCCGGACGCGGTGATGCACCCACTGCCAGATCTGCGATCGCGAGATCTCCGCCGTGGCGGCGTCCTCCATCAACGAGTTGATCGCCGCCGCGCCGCGTCCGGTCAGCCAGAACGAGACGTACTGAAAGCCGACGCTGACGTTCGTGCGCAATCCCTGTTCGGTGACCGCGCCGGGCGTCGAGGCCAGGTCCTGAAGCTCGGTGGCACTGACCTCGACGTCCTCGCGCCGGCGCTCGAGCTGGTTGGGGCGGCCTCCGAGCCCCAGCTCGAACACCTCGCGCGCGACCGGAACCAGGTCGGGATGTGCGACCCAGGTACCGTCGTAGCCCTGCTCTACCTCGCGCTGCTTGTCGGCGCGGACGCCGTCGAGAGCGCGGGCGTTCGCCAGTTCGTCGCGGCGCGAGGGGATCAGCGCCGCCATCCCGCCGATCGCGTGGGCTCCACGGCGGTGACAGGTGGCGACCAGCAGCTCCGCGTAGGCCCTCATGAACGGTACGGTCATCTTCACGTCCCCGCGATCCGGCAGCACCATCTTGGGCCGCTCGGCGAAGCACTTGATCGCCGAGAAGATGTAATCCCAGCGCCCGGCGTTGAGGCCGGCCGAGTGCTCGCGCAGCTCGTAAAGGATCTCGTCCATCTCGAACGCTGCCGGCAGTGTCTCGATCAGGACGGTCGCCCTGATCGTCCCGCGCTCGAGCGCGAGCGCGTCCTCGGCCCTCGCGAACACGTCGTTCCACAGTCGCGCCTCGCGATGTGACTCGAGCTTGGGCAGATAGAAATACGGGCCCGCGCCGTTTCGAAGCAGAGTCCGGGCGCAGTGGAAGAAGTAGAGCCCGAAGTCGAACAGCGCACCCGCGACCGGCTCGCCGTCGACCAGCAAGTGGCGCTCGGGAAGATGCCAGCCGCGCGGTCTGACCAGCAGCGTCGCTGGGTCCTCGCCGAGCTCGTAGCGGCGGCCGTCCGACCCCTCGTAGGCGATCTGGCCCTCGACCGCGTCGCGCAGGTTGATCTGGCCCTGCACCATGTTGCGCCAGGTCGGAGAGTTGGCGTCCTCGAGATCGGCCATGAACCCGTCGGCGCCCGAGTTGAGCGCGTTGATCGTCATCTTGCGATCGGTCGGCCCGGTGATCTCGACCCAGCGCTGCTGTAGCCCCGCGGGCTCCGGCTCGATCGCCCAATCCGACTCGCGGATCTCGCGCGTGTCGGCGAGGAAATGCAGCGCCGCGCCGGCGGCGAGCTCCGCCCGACGCCGCGCCCGGTCCTTCAGCAGCGCTCGGCGCCGGTCGCCGAACTCGCGCTCGAGCGCGCCGACGAACTCGAGCGCGTCCGCGGTCAGGATCTCCTCAAAGCCGGCATCGATCGGTGCCCGCAGTTCTAGTCGCGTGCGCGTGGCCATCCTCTCGCGGCGCAGCTACCCCGCGCGAGCCACCGGCAAGCGACACCTGAGGCGCTCACCGCTCGCTCCACGCCTCGGCCGCGCACAGCATCGTGACGATGATCGCGATCACCGCCGTCATCGCCCATGCGGCGAGACCGCCGCCGAGCAGGTACAGAGCGGCCAGTCCCGCCGCCGCGATCGCGTTCGCGTATCCGCCGGAGCCGAGCAGCCGCCGGCGGACGGCCATCTGGCCGAGCAGATACAGCGCGACACCGCCGCACAACGCCAGGCTCGCGGCCTGCTCGAGTGGGTCGCTCGCGGACCGCACGACGAACCTGACGCCGACCGCGAAGATGATGATCCCGGCGACAAGCAGCAGGTGCAGGTAGCTGTAGGCGTCGGCCGCCGCGATCACGGGGTCGTGATGCTCGCGCAGGCGGGCCTCAGCCGCGGCCGCGAACCGTGCGAAGTAGGTCCACCACATCCCGATCGTGATCGCCAGCCCCAGGGAGACCGCGGCGATCAGCGCCGCGTCGAGCATTCGGCTCGCCGCCCCGACACCGATCGCGATGATCGACTCTCCGAGACAGATGATCACGAACAGACCGTAGCGCTCGGCGAAGTGGGCGACGGCCACCTGCTGAAGGCCGCGCAGCCGGTCACGGGTCAGCCACGCGGGCCCGGCGTAGTCGATCGCGACGGCGGCTGACCACAGCACAGCACGGGCAGTGCCCGACAGAAGCGAGCCCGCGATCAGCAAAGCCATCCCGATCGCTACGGTGACCGAGAAGCCGGCGATCGCCGACCACGACGCATTGCCGCGTCTCGAGGCGTCGACGTACATCGCGAGGTGCAGGAACCGCACGACCGCGTAGGTGACCGCGAACAGGACCGCCTCGCTGCCGAACGCCCGTGGCACCGCCAGGCCGGTGATGAAGATGAAGATCGCCGCCAGCAGCAGGCACAAGCGCAGCGTCGCCGAGCCGGTCGCCTGCGCGTTGGCCGCCCAGACGAACGCCGACCATGCCCACCAGACGAGCGCGAGCACCAGCATCGCCTCGCCGAAACCGGCCCAGGTCGGGTGGTGATAGAGCAGCGAAGTGACCTGCGTGATCGCGAACACGAACACGAGATCCCAGAACAGCTCGACCGGGTCGGTCCCCCGCTCCTGCGGGGTCTGCTCCCCGGCGTGCTCCTCGGGGGCCGCGTCCTGCGGGTCCGCGGCGGTGGCGTCCCCCGGTTGCGCCGCGCGCTCGGCCGCCCCGGTCGCTGCCGCGGCCGTCTGCGGGACCTCCCCCACGCCTTAGACGCAGGCGCGGTCGCGATCGGGCCGCTCGGCCGGATCGCCCGGACTTTGGATCCGCGCGAGCGCCCGCTGCCAGTCGTCGTAGCGGCGCACGACCCGCAGCCAACCCCAGCCCGGCCGCCGCCCAAGCTCACCGCTGCGGTCCGGATCTCCGGGGCGCGCCCTCCCCTGCCGGCGCGCGGTCCGCCGCTGCTCGCGCCGCTCGGACTGGCGGCTCTGCGCCCTGGAGATCAGCTCGCGGTGCTCGGCGATCGCGGCACCAAGCTGCGGGCTTGGCCGATCGTCATCGAGCAGACTCGCCTCGAGCTGCGAGCGCAGGATCAACAGCTCGCGTTCGCTCGCCCGCCGCGCTCGCTTGGAGCGGGCGTCCCGGAACGCGAACCGGTCCCACGCCTTGGCGAATGCGATCACGCTCGTCCGCCCGCCCGCGCGGTGGGCGGCGAGCATCGGGCAGATGCCGTCCCCGCTGGTGTACGCGCCCGCGATGATCGGATTGGAGCGGATGCCCTCGAGCATCGCGATCCTGGTATCTCGCGGCAGGCAGTCGACGGCGAGCCGTAAATCCGTGATCGTCGCGTTGCGCCGTGTTCGCATAGGGTTCACCGCCTGCCGGGGCCGACCCGGCCAATCTAGCGGCGTCCGTCGAGCGCCTCAACCGATTTCCTCGGCGCGAAAGGAAGCTTGCACATGAAGCTCGGAGTTCACGTCGGCTACTGGGGTCTGGGCATGGGACCTCAGGACCAGCTGCAGGTCGTCCAGGAGGCCGAGCGCCTTGGGTTCGATTCGGTCTGGACGGCGGAGGCGTACGGATCCGACGCGGCGACCGTACTCGCCTGGCTCGCCGCCGGCACCAGCAAGATAAAGCTCGGCTCGGCGATCTTTCAGATGCCCGCGCGAAGCCCCGCGATGACCGCGATGACGGCCGCGACGATCGATGAGCTGTCGGGCGGCCGGATGGTGCTCGGGATCGGCTCCTCGGGGCCCCAGGTCGCCGAGGGCTGGCACGGGCAGCGGTTCGCGCGCCAGCTTCAGCGGACCCGCGAGTACGTCGCCGTCCTGCGGATGGCGCTCGCCCGCGAGCGCGTCGAGTTCCACGGTGAGACGCTGGAGCTGCCGCTTCCCGACGGTCCCGGCAAAGCGCTGAAGCTGATGATCACCCCGGTCCAGGAGCGGATCCCGATCTACATCGCGGCGATCGGACCGAAGAACACCGCCCTCGCGGGCGAGGTCGCCGACGGGTGGATCCCCACCTTCTTCTCGCCCGAGTACGTGTCCGAGTTCCGCAAGTCGCTGCAGGAGGGCGCCTCGAGATCGGGGCGCTCGCTCGACGCGTTCGACATCGCGCCGACCGTCAACGCGTATGTGTCCGACGACCGCGAGACGGCTCGCAACCTGATGCGGCCGGTTCTCGCGCTGTACATCGGCGGGATGGGATCGCGCAAGCAGAACTTCTACAACCAGCTCGTGCAGCGCTACGGGTTCGAGTCGGCGGCGGCCGAGATCCAGGATCTGTACCTCGGCGGCAAGAAGGCCGAGGCCGGCGACGCGATCCCCGACGAGCTGATCGACATGGTCTCGCTGTGCGGCCCGCGCGATGTCGTCCGCGACCGACTGGCCGCCTATCGCGACGCCGGCGTCGGGACCCTGATGGTGACGCCGATGGCGTGGACGACCGAGGACCGGATCGCGCAGCTGCGCGCGATCGCCGAGCTCGCCGGTTGACCTAGCCCCAGGCCTCGGTCGCGACGTGGCGCCGCTGCGAATCTTCCTCGGCGCCTTCGGGCAGCCCGGGCACGCGTTCCCGATGCTCGCGCTCGGTTCGCGGCTGACCGCGCGCGGGCACGAGGTCACATTCGAGACGTGGTCGCGATGGCGCGCAGACGTCGAGGCTGCCGGCATGCGGTTCGTCGCTGCGCCCGAGTACCCGGTGTTCCCGACCCGCGAGCGACCGTTGAAGCCCTACGAGGCCGTCGTGCTCGCGACGGCGGAGACGCGCGAGCCCCTACGCGAAGCCGCCCCGGACGTCGTCGTCCACGACATCCTGACGCTCGCGCCGGCGCTCGCGGCCGAGCTCGAGGGGGTGCCGGCGGCGACGCTCGTACCGCACGTGTACCCGGTCGGCGCACCCGGCCTACCGCCCTACGCACTCGGCGCGCGGATCCCTCGCACCAGGTTCGGACACGAACTGTGGCGCGCGCTCGAGCGACCGGTGCTGGCGGGCGTGCGGCGCGGTCGCGGCGAGCTCAACGAGACACGGCGCAAGCTCGGCCTGCCGCGAGTGGAGCGGCTGTACGGAGGGCTGAGCGCGGAGCTGTGCATCGTCGGCACCCTCCCCCAGCTCGAGTACCCGCGACGCTGGCCACCCGAGGTCCATGTCGTCGGGCCGCTGATGTGGGAGCCCCCCTATCACGAGGTCGAGCCCCCGCCCGGCTCTGACCCGCTTGTGCTGATCGCCCCGTCGACCGCGCAGGATCCTGACCACGGCCTGCTGCGGGCGGCGTTGCTCGGGCTCGCGGGCGAGCCCGTCCGTGTGCTCGCGGCGACCAACCGCAGGCCGCTGGGCGAGCCGCTCCCGGTCCCGGGCAACACGCGGCTCGTCGACTGGGTCTCCTATTCGCGCGCGATGCCGGGCTGCTCGCTGGTGATCTGCCACGGTGGGCACGGCACGCTCGCGCGAGCGCTGAGCTGCGGGTGCCCGGTGCTGGTCGTCCCCCACAGCGGCGACATGGGCGAGAACGCCGCCCGCGCCGACTGGGCCGGGGTCGGCGTGCGCCTGCCGTGGCGGCTGCTGACCCCGTCGACGCTGCGCCTCGCCGTCCGCCGCGCCCTGTCCGAGCACTCGCTGCAGCAGCGGGCACGGGCGATCTCGAACTGGGCCGCGGCCAACGACGGTCCCTCGCGTGCGGCCGAGCTGGTCGAGCAGCTGGCCGTCAGTCGCCGCGATGCTCGCGCACGAACGCGATGACCTCGGGTACGTCGCTCTCGAGCGTGTCAACGGCCTCGCCGGAGCAGCTGCAGAGCTCCACGACCGCGCGCGTCTCGGACACATCCAGCACCCGCCAGGTGGCGCCGTGATCGCGCCAGCGGACAAGATCCTCGATCGTCAACCGTGGGCGGGTCGGACCGGTCATCAACGCCTCGGGCCGCCCGTGCGGTCCCGCCCAGCCCGCCGGCCGCCCGTGCGGTCCCGCCCAGCCCGCCCGCCGCCCGCTCGGTCCCGCCCAACAGTCGGCCGATCCGGCACCGTCCGCTTGCCCGTTAGGCCGCGGCCGCCGTGGCCGCCGGATTGGCCTCGGCCCAGGCGACGATCTCGCCCGAGCCCTGGATGTAGGAGCCATCGTCCTTGACCAGCACCGGCACCCACATGTTGCCGGTGAGCCGCTTCACCTCCTGACGCCCGGGCGTGCGGTTCAGGGCCTCGGGCAGCACCCCCAGGCCGTAGGCGCGCACCACGTCGGGGTCGTACCCCGCGTCCTTGAGCGCGTGGTAGGCGGCACCGCACGGATGGCCGCCAGGGCGCGGCGCCGGCTTCCAGGTGCCGTAGCAGACATAGAGCTTCATGGGGCCTCCCGAGGGTGGATCGTCGTTTCAGGTTTGCGGGCAGCGAGACGCCCGCGGCGGACCCGAAGCTCCGGGGGTGGGACTCGAACCCACAACATTTCGGTTAACAGCCGAACGCTCTGCCATTGAGCTACCCCGGATTGAGCTACTCCGGACTGCTGATCCGGACCCGACACTCTAGCGTGGAACAGTCGCGATTTCGGGCCTCGACTTCAGCCCCCGGCCGCGCGCAATACCGCCCCCAGCGCAGCTAAACCGTGCTCTCGAGGCGGGTGACGACGGCGTGGATCGCGCTCAGGATCTGCTGGCGCTCGCGTGCGAGCTCGGTGATGCCGCCGGCCGACTCGGCGCGGGCGCGGGCTACGGCGCGGTCGACGCGGCCCAGCTCGAGCAGCAGCCGTGCGTGCTCCAGACGCGCCGGGTTGGCGTCGGTCGAGCGCCCGGCGCGGGCGACGAGATCGGCCACGACTCGCGACAGCTCCTCGTCTTCGGCCGGCAGATCGCCGAGCGGAGCATGGGTTCGGCCCGCGAGCTGACGGGCGGCGCGGCGGAACAGCTCGCTCGTCAACAGCTGATCGGGATCGATCTCGGCGAGCGCGGCGTCGCCCTCGTCGGGCATCGCGATGCACAACGCCAGAAAGGCGCGCTCGGCTCGCAGCGAGTGGTCGAGCTCGGGGACCGTCGGGGGCGCGGGCGGCCCGCCGACGCCGTTGCCCGTGTGCGTGTCGCCGGCGCCGTTGACAAGCGAACCGAGCCGGGCCTCGGTCAGCTCGAGCCGGCCGGCGACCTTGCGGATCAGCTCGTCGCGCAGGACGCTGGCCGGCAGCGCCGCGAGCACCGGCCGCAGCTCGGCCAGGGCCCGGTCGCGGCCCTCGGCGCTACCCGTGTCGGCGCGATCGAGGATCCGCTCGACGTCGAAGACGACGAACGGCATCGAGCTCTCGACGCGGGCCTGGAGCGCCTCTGGCCCTTCGCGCTCGACCAGCTCGGCGGGATCGGTGCCCTCTGGCAGCGGCACGACGCGCAGCTCGAGCGGCGGGTCGCGGGCCTCGGCCAGATGCGCGGCGCGGAGCATCGCATCCTGGCCGGCGCGATCGGCGTCGAGGCACAGATCGAGCACCCTGACTACCCGCTCGAGCTCGTGCACCTGTTCCTCGGTCAGGGCGGTGCCCATGATCCCGACCGAATTGCGCATCCCGGCCTGGTGCAGGGCGAGCACGTCGGTGTAGCCCTCGGCCAAGATCATCCTCCCCGCGCGCGCCGCCGGGGCACGGGCAAGGTCGATCCCGAACAGCTGACGCCGCTTGTGGTAGATGTCGCTGTCAGAGGTGTTGAGGTACTTCGGGCGCTGGTTCTCGCGCATCGCGCGGGCACCGAAGCCGCGCACGCGACCGCGCGCATCGGCGGCCGGGAACATGATCCGCTCGCGAAACCGGTCGTAGACCTGACCAGGGTTGCTCTTCGAGCGCTGGGCGAGCCCCGCCTGCAGCAGTTCCTGCTCGCTGAAGCCGGCCGAGCGCGAGGCCGTCAGCATCCGGTCCCAGGCGCTCGGGGCATAGCCGACGCGGAACTCGCGCAGCGTCTCGACGGTGAGGCCGCGTTGCAGCAGGTACTCGCGTGCCTTTGCGGCTTCGGCCGATTCCCACAGGCAACGCGCGTAATAGCTGGCGGCGCGGCCGAGCAGTGTGTACAGACGCTCGCGCGCCAGCCTGCGCGAGGCGGCGGCGGGATCCTCATCCTCGGTCTGGAGCGTGACGCCGAAGCGATCGGCGAGCGACTCGAGCGCCGCCTTGAAGTCGAGCCCCTCGGTCTCCATCACGAACGTGAACGGGTCGCCCGACGCCTGGCAGCCGAAGCAGTGGTAGTGCTTCTCGTCGGGCCGGACGTGAAACGAGCCGCTGCGCTCGTCGTGGAACGGGCACAGGCCGAAGTAGCTGTTGACGCCCGCTCGGCGCAAGTCGACGCGGGCGCCGATCAGCGACAGCATGTCGACGGCCTCGAACACGCGATCGCGAGAGTCGGCGGTGTAGCGGGTCACGGAGCGAACGAGACGGGCACGCTCAGCGCCTGGAACATGCGGATGCAGTAGCGGTCGGTCATGCCTGCGAGGTAGTCCGTCACGCGTCGCGAGAGCTCGCCGTCGGGGCTCGAGTCGGGTATCTCCTGCGGGTTGGCGCAGTAATGCTCGAACAGCGCCCTCAGCACCCGCTCGATCTTCTCCCCCTCGCGCCGCGCCTCGGGCCCGAGGTAGACGGTGTCGAACATGTAGGAGCGGAGCTCGCTCATCGCCTCGCCGGCGGCCTCGCTCTGGACGATGTCCCCGGCCCGCGCCGAGTTCTCGACGAGATCGTGGACGAGCGCGTCGATCCGCGCCGAACCGGTGTTGCCGAGGATCGAGATCGGGGCGGCCGGAAGCTCGGCGGGATCGATCACGCCGGCGCGGACGGCGTCATCGATGTCGTGGTTGATGTAGGCAATCCGGTCGACCAGGCGGACGATCTTGCCCTCGAGCGTGGTCGGCTGCGCCGCCCGTCCCGAGTGCCCGACGATCCCGTCGCGAACCGGCAAGGTCAGGTTCAGCCCGTGCCCGTCGCGCTCGAGCGTGTCGACGACCCGGAGTGAGTGCTCGTGGTGCAGGAAACGCGACCCGAACCGCTCCGACAGGCAGCGATCAAGCGCGTCCTCGCCGATATGCCCGAACGGCGGATGTCCGAGATCGTGACCGAGACCGATCGCCTCGACCAGGTCCTCGTTGAGCGCCAGCGCCCGCGCGACGGTGCGCGACACCTGCGTGACCTCGAGCGTGTGCGTCAGCCGCGTGCGGTAGTGGTCCCCGGTCGGGGCGACGAACACCTGCGTCTTGTGCTTCAGCCGCCGGAACGCCTTGCAATGGACGATCCGGTCGCGGTCGCGCTGAAACGGCGTCCGCAGCCCGCAGTCGTCCTCAGGCACGCGCCGGCGCGCCGGATAGGAGCGGGTCGCCAGCGGCGAGAGCTCACGCTCCTCGCGGGCTCGGATGCGCTCGGCGAACGCGGAGGCAACCGGCCCCGTCGGGTGCTCGTGGATCGCGATACCGCCTTCGTCGCTCATCGCACCGATTCTGACAGCGTCGGCCCGCCTGCCGGCTCGGTCGTTGCGAAGTTGTCGCAATCTGGGGTGTGCAAGGATGACCACGCTCGATGAAGATCGTCGACCTGTCAGCACCGATCGAGTCCGGACCCGGCGAGCTGCCGGAGTTCCTACGGACCGATATCGAGTACGCCGACCACGCCGCCGGCGCCGCGCAGATCCATGCGCTGTTCGGCGTTGGGCCCGAGCTGCTGCGCGACGGAGAGGGATGGGCGGTCGAGACCTTCAAGCGCTTCGGCACCCACAACTCGACTCACGTCGACGCCCCGTACCACTACAACTCAACGATCGACGGCCGTCCGGCACAGACGATCGACGAGCTCCCGCTCGACTGGTTCTTCCGCCCCGGGGTCGTGCTCGACTTCCACGAGCGAGCCGACGGCGAGACGGTCGAGATCGCCGACCTCGAGTCTGCGCTGCAGGCCGCGGGCCATGCCCTCGCCGAGCGCGACATCGTCCTGATCCGCACCGACCGCGACCGCCACTACGGCGAGCTCGACTACATGGCGCGCGGCCCGGGGGTCAGCGCTGAGGCCACCGGTTGGCTGTACGAACGCGGGATCCGGGTGATGGGGATCGACGCGTGGGGATGGGATCGGCCGCTCCACCTCGAGGCGCAGGACGCGCTCGCAGCCGGCCGGCCGGGCATCTTCTGGGCGGCGCACCAGGCAGGTCTCGCGTACTCGCAGATCGAGCGGCTCGCGAACCTCGCGCAGCTGCCACCAACGGGATTCACGGTCGCGTGCTTCCCGCTACGGCTGATCGGGGCCAGCGCCGCACCGGCGCGGGTCGTCGCGCTGCTCGACTCCTGAATCGCCGCGCCGAACCGGCGCGTCGTCAGCGCTGCACGAATCCCGAACCGGCGCGTCGTCAGCGCCGCGCGGCTAGATTCCCGCCCGGATCGCGCTCATCCAGGTCGCGGTCAGCTCGATCGTTCGCGGGAACAGCGGAGGAAAGCCGATGTCACGGACACCGTTTCGCGTCGTGGGAGCGCTGGCGGGCATGCTGCTCGGGTGCGGAGTGCTCGCCGCGTCGGCCGCGGCCTGGCAGCCGGAGCCGGCCAGCTACGGCACCGGCTCGCAGACCAACCTCGCGATCACGATGAGTGACGGTACGATCCTGCGGGCGAACGTCTACTACCCGACCGATCCGCGCACCGGCGCCGAGGCCAAGGGCACCTTCCCGGTGCTGCTGACGCAGACCCCGTACGGCAAGGACAACGGCGCCGCGCTCGCCGGCGCCGGCGGCGGGCAGGCCGGCGACAGCGCCTATCTGGTCTCGCGCGGCTACATCGACGCGGTCGTCGACGTGCGCGGGACAGGCGGTTCGCAGGGCGAATGGGGGCTGTTCGACCCAATCCAGGGCCGTGACGGGGCGACGCTCGTGAGGTGGGCCGCCCGCCTCCCCCACGCCGACGGCAAGGTCGGACTGCTCGGCGCCTCCTACCTCGGGATCAACCAGTTCGCGACCGCGGCGATCGCCGGCCCGTCGCACGTCAAGGCGATGTTCCCGATCATCTCGGGCAACGACCTGTACCGCGACACGGCGTTCGCCGGCGGCTTCAACGACATCGAGTTCTCGAGCTTCTACCTCGGTCTGACGGCCGGACTCAACCTGATCGGGCCGCCCGAGGAGCACAACGACGATCTCGCGACCGCTCTGATCGATCACGTCCACGACCTGACGGCCTTTGACACCTGGCTCCTCGCCAACGTCGAGACCGGCGGCGACACGGCATACGATCAGAGCTACTGGGGCGCGCGGAACCCCGTCCAGTACCTCCGGCGGATCGTCCGCGACCGGATCCCGGCGTTCCTGGTCGGCGGCTGGTATGACCTGTTCCAGCGCGGTGAGCTGCTCAACTACTCGGGCTTTCAGAACGCCTACGACCACCGCCCGGTGCTGGCGCCGATGCTGGCCCACCAGCATGTGACGCCGCGCTACCAGTTGCTCCAGGGCCCGTGGTACCACGTCACGGCCGGGCAGGGACTCAGCTATCACGGCCTCGATCTCGACGGGCTCGAGCTGGCCTGGTTCGACCACTGGCTCAAGGGCCACGACACGGGCATCGCCCACACGAGCACGCCGCTGCACCTCGAGGACCTCGCGACCGGTCGCTATATGGAGGCATCGCGCTACCCGCTGTCGCAGGCGAGGCCGACCTCGTACTTCCTGCGGGCGGGCGGAGCGCTTACCGCGCACGCGCCGTCGAGCCCCTCGACGCCTGACGCGCTCGTGTTCACCGGCACCGAGATCCCATGCACGACCTCGACCGAGCAGTGGGCGGCCGGGCTCGGCGTGCTGGCGCTGTCGTTGTTCGGGATCAAGGACCCGTGCACGCAGAACGCGATCGGCTCACAGCTCGGGCCGGGCACGCAGAGCTACACGACGGCGCCGTTCACCAAGCCGACGATCCTGGCCGGACCGATCGGAGCGACCCTGTACGCGACCTCGACGACGCGCGACACCGAATGGGTCGTGCAGCTGTCGGATGTCGCCCCGAACGGAACCGCGACGCCGCTGACCTCGGGGCTGCTCGAGGGCAACCAGCGCGCCGTGAACCGGTCGCTGAGCTGGTACGCCCCGGACGGGCGGCCGCTGCTCCCCTACCACCCCTACACGAAGGCGGCCCAGGCACCGGTGCCGCCGTCAACCGTCACCCGATACCAGATCGAGGTGTTCCCGACCTTCGACACGCTGCGAGCAGGTCATCGCCTGCGGGTCACAGTCGCGACCTCGGACTTCCCGCACGCGCTCCCGACCGCGACTCAGGCGCTGGGCCTGATCGGCGGCATCTACGGGCTCGAGCATTCGCCGGCGTACCCGTCGAGCGTCGAGCTGCCGCTGATCACGTCGCCGTCGTCGATCAGGCCGGCAGCGCCGACGCCGCTGCGCTGAGCGCTTCTCAGGCGGACCGCACGAGCGGGCGCAGTCGCACGTGCGCGTGGTGTTCGGCCGTCTCGCCGATCGCGCGCTCAGCCTGTCGCAGGGCGCGATCGGAGGCGCCGGGGGCCTGTGCCAGCGGCCGTCCGAGCGCCCCGACGAGGAATTCGTAGCTCTCCTCGTCGAGCGGGAACGAGACCGCCTCGCACGAGCTGCACACAACTCCGCCGGCTGCCGCCGAGAACCCTCGCAGATGCTCGGACTCGCCGCATGAGGCGCACGACCCCAGCTGCGGCACGAATCCCGCCGCGAGCAGCAGCTTCAATCGGAACGCGAGCCCGTTGCCAGCGTGGGCGTGGGCGGCGTCGGCGGACAGCAGCGTGAGCTGGTTGGCGAGCAGCGTGAACACCTCAGGGTGGGGCTCGGAGGTCTCGAACAGCCGCGAGACCGCATCGCACGCTCGCGCAGCCGCGTCCAAGGTGCTTGCGCGGTCGCGCAAGGCGCCGTTGACGGCGATCGTGTCGACGCTCGAGACCGTGAACAGCTCACCGCGCCCCTGATGCAGGAGAACCCGCACGCGGAAGAACGGCTCGAGCCGCGCCCCAAAGCGGCTGCGCGAGCGCCGCGCCCCTTTGGCAATCGCCCCGATCCTGCCGTAGCGGGGCGTGTAGAGGTGCAGGATCCGGTCCGCCTCCCCATACCGGATCGACCGCAGCACGATCGCCTCGGTGCTCAGCGGCGCCGGCATCTGCTAGGAGAGATCGTTGCTATACTTTCTGAAGTTATGCGAGCGGTAACTCTGTACACGACTGATCATTGCTCGAAGTGCGTCGGCGCCAAGGCGTTGCTCGGGCGCCGGGGGATCGAGTTCCAGGAGATCAATCTGGCAAAGGACCCGGACGGTCGCGAGGAGCTCGCGCGCCGCACCGGGATGATCACGTTCCCGCAGATCGTGATCGGCGACGAGCCCCTCGGAGGCTTCGATGCGCTCGTTGCGGCTGACCGCCAGGGGCGGCTCGGCCAGCTGCTAGCGGCCTGAGGCCAGCTGCTCGGGGCCTGGGGGCAGCTGCTAGGGGCCTGAGGGCTTCGACAGCGCGGGCGGTCGTGGCCGCCGCAGGCGTGGCTTGGGCTGGCAGTGCTCGCACACGTACGTGCCGCGTCCGCCGACGACGATCTTCTTGATCGGGCGGCCGCAGTTGGGGCATGGCTCACCGGCACGGCGATGGACGAGGAAGCGGTCCTGGAACGAGCCTCGGGCACCATCGACGTGGCGGAAGTCGTCGATCGAGGCGCCCTTGGCGTCGATTCCAGCCGCCAGCGCCTCCTCGATCGCGTCGCGCAGCCGCTCGAGCTGCGGCCCTGTCAGGCTGCCCGCCGGTCGCAGTGGATGGATCCGGGCCCTGAACAGCGCCTCGTCGGCATAGATGTTGCCGACGCCTGCGATCCGGCGTTGATCGAGCACGAACGACTTGATTGGCGCCTGCCTGCCCTTGGCGGCGCGTCGCAGATAGGCGGTCGTGAAGCCTTCGGTGAACGGCTCGACTCCGATCCGCTCTGCCAGGTAGGCGTCGCGCGCGGCGGCGCCGTGAAGCAGATGACCGGTTCCGAAGCGGCGGGGGTCCGTGTAGAACACCCGCTCGCCGCTGTCGAGCTCGAAGATCACCCGCGTATGCGGCGGCTCGCCGGCGGGCTCGAACAGCAGCGCCCCGGTCATCCGCAGGTGCACGAGCAGGAAGCGCTCGCCCGAGAGCTTCCAGATCAGGTACTTGCCCGAGCGGCCGAGCCGCTCCACGAACGCACCGCGCAGCTCGTGCTCGACCGGCTCGGGCGGATCCGGGCGGGTCCAGCGCCAGTCGAGGATCGTCGCGCGAAGGATCGTGCGGCCCTCGAGGTGGGGAGCGAGCTGCCGGCGGATCGTCTCGACTTCGGGTAGCTCGGGCATTTTCGTTTGCGCCTCACACGAACGCATCGCCGGGCAGGCCGGCGCGATCGACGCCGGTCAGCCATTTCAGCACGCTGGCACCGACATCGGCAAGCGGCCCGTCGTGGCGCCGCGAGCCGTGACCGTCGAAGCTCGCCAGCAGCGGTGCGTACTCACGCGTGTGCTCGGTGTGGGCGGCGGTCACATCGCAACCGTGATCGGCGGTCAGAATCAGGAGATCCCCCGGGCGCAGCCGGCGCAGCCAACCTGCGACCGCGGCGTCGACCCGCCGCAGCGCTCCGTGAAAGCCGGCGATGTCGTGGCGGTGGCCGTAGACCTGGTCGGTCTCGATCAGGTTGGTGAACACGAATCCGCGCTCGAGCGTGCCGAGCAGCCTGTCGGTCTCCGCGAGCGCCGACTCGTTGGTCGAGCCGGGATGCTGCTCGTCGATCCCGAGGCCATCGAACAGCTGGCCGACCTTGCCGACGCTGTGGACGGGGAGACCGCGTTGTCGGACCTCCTCGAGGTAGCTCCGGCTCGGGGGCGCGAGTGTGTAGTCGCGGCGCCCCTCGGTGCGGGCGAACGCGCCGGCTCGGCCCTCGAACGGCCGCGCGATCACACGCCCGATCGCGTGCTCGCCGGTCATCCCTGCCCGCACCCGGCTGCAGATCTCGTACAGCTCGGCGGTGCTGAGCACATCTACGTGCGCCGCCACCTGCATGACCGAGTCCTGGCTCGTGTAGACGATCAGGTCGCCGCTGTCGACGTGCCGCTCGCCGAACTCCTCGATCACTCCGATCCCGTTGAACGGCCGGTTGCATAGGACCCCGCGGCCGCTGATCCGGCTGACCAGCTCGATCACCGGGGGCGGGAACCCGTCGGGATACGTCGGCGGCGGCTCACGGCTGACAACTCCCATCAGCTCCCAGTGACCGGCGGCCGAGTCCTTCCCGGGCCCCAGCGGATGCAGCCTCCCATGGAGCACCGGCGCCGTCGCGGGCGCCACCCCGAGCAGTTTGATGATCGAGCCGAGGCCGAGCTGCCCGAGCGTCGGCAGCTCGAGCCCTCCGGCCGCGGTGGCGAGGTGGCCAAGCGTGTTCGTGCCGGCGTCGCCGTACTCGTCGGCGTCCGGAAGGGCGCCGGCACCGCAGGCGTCGAGCACGACGACGAAGGCCCGCCTCACGAGCCCCGGGAGAGCGTCCGCGTTCGCAAAGTCCGCACCAGCACCGCCACGATTTTCGCAGCTACCGGCACGGCGAACGCGACCCGTCGACCCCCCGTCCTAATCCGATCGCCGCTGGATCTGCGCCCGCGGGTGCGCGTCGAAGTACACATCGCGCAGCCGGTCGGCCGACAGGTGCGTGTAGATCTGGGTCGTTCCGATGTCGGCATGGCCGAGCATCTCCTGCAGCGAGCGCAGGTCGCACCCCCCGGCGAGCAGGTGCGTCGCGAACGTGTGCCGCAGCGTATGTGGGCTCATGCGATCCGCGAGGCCGGCCGTACGGGCGTGCCGCTGGACGATCTTGTAGAGCCCCTGGCGCGAGAGGCCGCCACCGCGCATGTTCACGAACACGCGCGGCTCGTCGCGCAGCCCGACCAACCGCGGTCGCGCCTGCTGCAGGTACTCCTTGAGCGTGTCGATCGCCTTGCTCCCGATCGGCACGATCCGCTCCTTGGACCCTTTGCCGTGGGTCCGCACGATTCCGGCCTCGAGGTCGACCTCGGACAGCTGCAGGCCGGTCGCCTCCGACGCACGCAGGCCGCAGGCATACATCGTCTCGAGCAGCGCGCGGTCGCGGAGCGCCGCGGGCGAGCGCCCGCGCGGCTGCTCGAGCAGCCGCTGCACCTCGTCGCGGCTGAGGACCTTGGGCAGCCGTCCGCGCGAGCGGGGCGGTCGCAGATCGGTCGTCGGGTCGTGCTCCAGCAGCTGCTCGCGTCGCAGATGACGGTGAAACGAGCGCAGGCACGCGATCTTGCGCTGGAGCGTCGCCGGCGCCACCGGGGGCCTGCCGTCCCGGCCCTCGGCGAGCTCGGAGATGAACTGGGCGAGGTCAGCGGGCTGCACGTCGAGCGGATCGCGCCCGATCCGGACCAGGAACTCGCCGTACTGCTGCAGATCGGAGCGGTACGCCTCGAGCGTGTTGCGCGACAGTCCGCGCTCGAGCTCGAGATACGCGAGGAAGTCGAGCGTCAGCTCGGTCAGCCGCCGGGCGGGAGCCAGAACCTCGGTCGTGGCCATCCATCGGTATTCGCTCCGTCCCAGGCCGCTCCTGCGCGGCGATCGGTCAACGCCGCTCGAGCATCAGCCACAGCAGCGCGATCAGCGATTTCGAATCCTCGCACGCGGCGACCGCGTGCTCGAGGCGTTGCAGCGGCCAGGTGACGATCTCGATCCGTTCGTCGTCGTCGCCGTGGGCCGCCTCGCGCACATCGGTCAGGCCGGTCGCGAGGAACAGCCACACCCGCTCATCCGAGAACCCGGGGCTGGTGTAGAACGCGAACAGCTCCGTCCAGTCCGACGCCTCCTTGCCGATCTCCTCGGCGAGCTCGCGCTTGGCCGTGGCGAGCGGCTCCTCGCCCGGCACATCGAGCTTGCCGGCCGGGATCTCGAGCGATGCGCTCGCCATCACGGCCTCGCGCGGTTGCCGGGTCAGCCACACGTGTTGGTCGTCGATCGCGAGGATTCCAACCGCGCCGGGGTGCCAGACCTTCTCGCGAGTTACCTCCGCGCCGTCGGCGTGGCGAAAGCGCTCGGTCCCGACGCGGATGATGTTGCCGCTCCACGCGGTCTCCTCGCCGATCGGCTCGAACGCGCTCATGGCTGCGCCCCCGCGATCGCGACCAGGGCGCTGGTGACCTCGAGCATGCCCTCGAGCGCATCGGTGCTGACGCGCTCGTCCGGTTGGTGGTTGCGCTCGGTTCCGTTGGCCAGGTTGACGCACGCAAACCCGGCCGCCTGCAGCGCGTTGGCGTCCGAGCCTCCGCCCGTGACGATCTGGGAGGGCTCGTAGCCGCAGCTGCGCAGCGCGCTCTGGGCGAGCGCGATCTCCGGGGCCCGGGGCTTGGTCCGGTAGCCGCGGAACATCACCTCGGTGGTGACGTCGAGGTCGCACTCTTCGGCGTTGACGGCATCCTGGAGGTGGTCGATCGTCTCGGTCACGACCGACTCGACTCGCTGCTCGTCGACGCCGCGGACCTCGGCCTCGATCCGGCAGCGCTCGGGCACGACGTTGGTCGCCGTCCCACCCCTGATCGTTCCGACGTTGGCGGTGGTCGACTGATCGAGCCGGCCGAGACGCATCGCCGCAATCGCCCGGGACACGGCGACGATCGCGCTGCGGCCGTCCTGCGGCCGGATCCCCGCATGCGCGGCGCGGCCGCGAACCTCGGCGACGATCCGCATATACGTCGGCGACGCGATCACGATCTCGCCGATCTGCGAGGCGTGGTCGAGCACATAGCCGAACTCGCTGCGGAGCCTCGCCGGGTCGAACGCCTTCGCCCCGTGCAGCCCGTCCTCCTCGGACACGGTGAACAGCAGCTCGAGCCCGACCCCGGCGGGCGGCCGCGAGACGGCCGCCCGGGCGAGCTCGAGCATCACCGCGACGGCGGCCTTGTTGTCGGCCCCGAGGATCCCTTCATTGGCGTTTTCCCAGCCGCCGTCGACGAGCACCGGCTCGACGGGCGCGTCCAGCGGGACGGTGTCCAGATGCGCGCATAGCAGGATGCTCCGGCCCGAGCGGCCGGCAATCCGGGCGAGCAGGTTGCCGGCGTCCGAGCCGCGATAGCCCCGATCCTCCTCGACCTCGAGGCCGAGCGACTCGAGCTGCGCCCGCACCGATCCGGCGCACCCGCGCTCGTGGCCGGACGGGCTCGCGATCCGGCACAGTTCGACGAACGTGTCGTGCAGCCGCGCGCGCTGCGCCTCGGTCGTGCGCCTCACGAACTGGGGCTTGGCGAGGCAGCAGACGGCTGCCCCGCCGACTCGCCGACGGCGCGCGGGAAGCGCTTCGCATCCGCCTCGTCGGTAGTCGACGCAACGGTGTGGGCGAGGGCCGCGCCGACGAACTCGCGGAACAGTGGTGCGGGGCGCTCGGGGCGCGATTTGAACTCGGGGTGGTATTGCGAGGCCACGTAGAAGGGATGTGTGCTGCGCTCGAGCTCGATCACCTCGACCAGTCGCTCGTCGGGCGACGTCCCGGAGCAGATCAGGCCGACCGCCTCGAGCCGACGGCGCAGGTGGTTGTTGACCTCGTAGCGATGGCGGTGTCGCTCATACACGACCGCCTCGGCGTACAGCTCGCGCACGAGCGTGTCGTCGTGCAGCTTGACCGGATCGGCGCCGAGCCGCATCGTCCCCCCCATGTCGGCGATCTCCTTCTGCTCGGGGAGCAGGTCGATCACCGGGAACGGCGTCTCGGGATCCATCTCGGTCGAGTTGGCGCCTTCCATCCCGGCGACGTGACGGGCGAACTCACTGACGGCGACGTGCATGCCGAGGCAGATGCCGAGGTACGGGATCCGCTGCTCGCGCGCGATCTGCGCGGCGCGGATCTTGCCCTCGAAGCCGCGGCCGCCGAACCCGCCCGGGATCAGGATCCCATCGGAGTGCTGCAGCCGCCGGCTGACCTCGGGCTCGCTGACGGCCTCCGAGTCGACCCAATCGATCTCGACCTTGCAGCCATGGTGCACGCCCGAATGGCGGAGCGCCTCGACGACCGACAGATAGGCATCCTCGAGCTGAACGTACTTGCCGACCAGCGCGATCCGGACGGTCTGGCTCGCCTCGATCGCCCGGAGGGTGATCAACTCCCAACCGGTGAGATCGGGCTCGCCGGTCTGTAGCCCGAAGTGCTCGCTGAGGATGAAGTCGTCGACCCCCTCCTCGTGGAACCCCAGCGGCACCTGGTAGATGTCGGGCACGTCGTAGGCGGACACGACCGCCTCGACGGGAAGGCTCGCGAACAGCGCGATCTTGCGCCGGATATCGGCCGACAGCACCGACTCCGAGCGGCACACGATCATGTCGGGCGCGATCCCGATCCGGCGCAGCTCGTTGACCGAGTGCTGGGTCGGCTTCGTCTTGAGCTCGCCGGCGTGGGTGATGTACGGGACCAGCGTCAGGTGGATGAACATGCAGCGCCGGCGTCCGACATCGACCGGGAACTGGCGGATCGCCTCGAGGAACGGCAGTGACTCGATGTCGCCGACGGTGCCGCCGATCTCGGTGATCACGAAGTCGACATCGCTCGACTCGGCCATCAGCTTGATCCGCTGCTTGATCTCGTCGGTGATGTGAGGCACAACCTGGACCGTGGCCCCGAGGTAGTCGCCGCGGCGCTCGCGGCGGATCACGGTGTTGTAGATCCCGCCCGCGGTCACGTTCGAGGCGCGGTTGGTGTTGGCGTCGGTGTAGCGCTCGTAGTGGCCAAGATCGAGGTCGGTCTCGGCCCCGTCCTCGGTCACGAAGACCTCGCCGTGCTGGTACGGCGACATCGTCCCCGGATCGACGTTGATGTACGGATCGAACTTCTGCAGCTGGACGCTCAGCCCGCGAGCGACGAGCAACCGGCCAATCGATGCGGCGGTGATGCCCTTACCAAGCGAGGAGACGACGCCGCCGGTGATGAAGATGAAGCGCGTCTCCGCTTGGGAGCTAGGCACGGCGCGTCGCGGGTCTTGGGCCATCGATTGATCCTTGAGTGTAGTGGACGCATTCACCGTAGCGCCGCAAGCGGACGAACGGAGACAGCCGTACGGTGACCGGGGTCAGGCCGCGCGGAGCAGCTGGCGGGCGTGCTGGCTGGCGGCGCGGTCGCCCTCCCCGGCGCCGAGCATCCGCACGATCTCGCTGACCAGTTGGTCGCCGTCGAGCATGCTCACGGTCGTCCGCGCCGGGCTGACCGACCCGTCCTTGGCGATCGTGAAGTGTCGTGCCGCGAGCGCAGCGATCTGCGGCAGGTGGGTGATGCACAGGATCTGACGCCCCTCCGCGAGCTCGCGCAGATGCTCGCCGACTGCGCGTGCGGTGTGCCCACCGATGCCCGCGTCGATCTCGTCGAACACCAGCAGCGAGCCGTGGTCCTGGGCTGAGCGCTGGCCGTGGGTGACGCTCAGCAGTGCGAGCATCACGCGGGACAGCTCGCCGCCCGAGGCGATCTCGCGCAGCGGACCGGGAGGCATCCCCGGATTCGGCGCGATCGTCAGCTCGACAACGTCGGCGCCCCTCGGTCCGCAGCCGTCCTCGCGGTCGCTGAGAACGACCTCGAACCGCGCGTCGGGCATCGCCAGCTCTCCGAGCCGTTTGCGGACCGCTGCCGCCAGCTTCGGCGCGGCCGTCCGGCGGGCGCCGGTCAGCTCACGTGCAAGCCGCTCGCGCTCTGCGCGCGCCGACTGCAGCTCAGCCTCGACGCCCTCGAGCGCGGCGTCCGCATGCTCGAGCTCAGCGCGGCGGGCGCGGCAGCGCTCCGCGTGGAGCAGGACCTCGGAAATCGAGCCCCCGTGCTTGCGCTCGAGCCGGGCGAACTGCCCGAGCCGCTCCTCGACCGCCTCGAGCCGCCCCGGGGGAGCCTCGATCGCGAGCCCGTAGCGGCGCAGCTCGCTCGCGAGATCCTCGGCCTCGTAGACGAGTGCGGTCAGTCGCTGCGACAGCGGTGCCAGGGCCGGATCGATAGACGCGGCCTGCTCGAGCCGGCCCGTGGCCTGGGCGACGCCCTCGGCGAGGCCGCTGCCGCCGTCGGGGGCCAGCGCATCCGCTGCCGCGGCCGATGTCGTCCGCAGCAGCTCGAGGTGGCGCAGGCGCTCGCGCTCGGCGCCGAGCTCGGCCTGTTCCTCCTCGCTGGGGTCGACCGCATCGATCTCATCGAGCTCGAATGCGACCAGGTCGAGCTCGCGCTCGCGGGCGCCGGCGAGCTCGCGCAGCTGCGCGGCCTGCTGCTCGAGCGCACGGACCCGCTCGTGGCCTTCGCGCATCGCCGCGCGCCGCGCGGCCTGCTTCGGGCCGCAGTGCGCATCGAGAATCTCGAGCTGGACGGCGCCGAGCATCAACTTGCGGTGCTCGTGCTGGCCGTAGAAGGACAGCAGCCGACCGCCGAGCTCGCGCAGGTCGGCCAGGGTTGCCGAGCGTCCGCAGACATACGCCCGAGTGCGGCCGTCGGGCCACACCCTCCGGGCGAGCACGATCTCCTCGGCGTCCTCGGCGATCCGCTCCGAGATCTCGGGCGGCAGCGCCGGTGGTCGCTCGAACACACCCTCGACGTACGCCTCCGAAGCGCCGGACCGGACGATCCCGCTGCGGGCGCGGCCGCCGAGCAGCAGGTCGAGCGCATGGGCGAGCAGCGTCTTCCCGGCGCCGGTCTCGCCCGTCAGCACGTTCAGGCCGGGAACGAGGCGCAGCTCGGCCCGTTCCATCAGCAGCAGGTTCTCGACGCGTAGCTCGTACAGCACGCTCTCGGTTTACCAGGCGGGGATGACGGATCCGGGTGGCGGTGCCGGACTCGGTCGATCACGGATCCGGGTGGCGGTGCCGGACTCGGTCGGGCTACGGCGGCGCGGCGAGTCGCCCGAACTTCTGGCGCACGCGGTCGTAGAAGGTCGCGCCGGCGATCTGCGCGAGCCGCCCCTGGTCCTGGACGAACCTGACCTCGAGCTGCTGCCCCTCCCCGAGCACGCACACCGGGCGGCCGTCGACGGTCACGTCGACCGGTTCCTCCTGGGAGCGGTTGCTGACCCTCAGCACATCCCGGGGAGCGACCACCAGCGCCCGCGCGGTCAGCGAATGGGGCGCGATGAACGAGACCACGAACCCCTCCACCCCCCACGCCATCACCGGACCGCCGTTGGCGAGGTTGTAGCCGGTGCTGCCAGCCGGCGTCGCGACCACGAGCCCGTCGCAGCGCACGCGTCCGATCTCGTCGTTGCCGACCGCGTACTCGAGATCGGCGACGCGCTTTCCCGGCTGGCGGTTCATCGAGATGTCGTTGATCCCCAGCCAGCTGCCGCGCTCGCCGCTGATCGCGATTGCCGGCAGCGCCAGCACGTCGTAGTCGCCCGCGAACGCACGCCGGAATCCCGACTCGGCGTGCTCGCGATCGACCGTCGCCAGGAACCCGATCTCCCCGAAATTGACCGCGAACACGGGGACGCCGGTACCGGCATAGGTTCGCAGCGCACCGAGGATCGTCCCGTCGCCGCCGAGCGCGAAGCAGATGTCGACATCGGTGTCAATCCGGGCGTCGAGCTCGAGACCCGGGCCTGGCGCGAGCCGGTGCTTGCGCGTCTCCTCGGGGTCGAGCCGCAGCACCGCCCCGGCCGCGCGGGCGATCTCGAGCAGCAGCGTGACCGCGAACGCCGTCTCGCGCGGCCGCCGGTGGGTGAACAGCGTCGCCGTCCGGATCGGGCTCATGGCTCGACCTCGCGCGCGGCTGCCTCGAGCTCGATGCCGCCGGGGCGCGAGCGCTCGGCGATCCACACGAACGTCTCGAGGTTCCCCTTCGGACCGGGGAGGCCGGAGCTCGCGTAGCCGAGCACCTCGGCGCCGAGCTCGCGCGCGGCCCGCCCGACTTCGACCAGCGCGCGGCGGCGCTGGCCGGCGTCGCGGACGACGCCGCCCTTGCCGATGTGCTCGCGGCCGACCTCGAACTGCGGCTTGACCATCGCCAGGCAGTCGAAACGGGCGGCGGCGCAGGCGAGCGCAGCCGGCAGGATCTTCGTCAGCGAGATGAAGGACACGTCAATCACGATCAGCTCGGGCGCGTAAGGAAGCTCCTCGCGCGCCAGCGAACGCGCGTTCTTGCGCTCGATCACCGTGACCCGGGGGTCGGAGCGCAGCCGCCAGTCGAGCTCACCATAGGCGACATCGACGGCGACCACGTGCGCGGCGCCCCGTTTGAGCAGGCAGTCGGTGAAACCGCCGGTCGCGGCGCCGATATCGAGCGCGCGGCGCTCGGCGACCGCCGGCCCGAGCGCGTCGAGCGCATTGGTCAGCTTGATCCCGCCGCGCGACACGTACTGCGGCGCCGAGGCGACCTCGAGCTCGACGTTGTCAGGGACGAGCAGCCCCGGCTTCTCGGCTCGCCGGCGATCGGGCAGCAGCATCACGTCGCCCGCGATCACCGAGGCGGCCGCCTGCGAGCGCGAGGCGAACAGCCCCCGCTCGGAGAGCAATGTGTCGAGGCGAACACGCTTCACTGGTGCAGAAAGGTACGTGAACCGGCGGCTCCGACCGTCAGTGACCGAGATCACACTGATCGACCTGGTCCGGGGGGAACATGGATTGTGCGATGACGATCAGCAGACGTCTTGATTTGCCGGTACACGGCCTGATCGAGTTCCTGACGGGGCTGGTGATGCTGGCCGCTCCCGCGATCCTCGGCTTCGGCTCGGCCGGACTCGTCGTCTCGGCCTGCCTCGGCGCCGTCGTCGCGGGCATGGGCCTGATCCTGAGCGCCCACCCGCACGACAGCGAGCTGGCGTGGCACGGCGCCTTCGATCACGTCTTCGCCCCAGTCACAGCCTTGGCCGCATGCGCACTGGCGATCGCCGGCCACGGGGTCGCGGCAGTGTTCCTCGCCGCGATCGTGATCGTCCTCGCCGTGCTGAACCTCGCCACCCGCTACAGCAGCTGAAACTTCCTCCCAGCGATCAAACGCAGATACATCTCTCCTCCCGAAACGGCCCGCCTCGGCGGGCCGTTTCTCTTACCGGCTAGGCGACGCGGCTGCGCTCGGAGGCCGCCGCTTCGATCCGCTCTGCGATTCGCTCGCCGGTGAAGCCGACTTCCTCGTGCAGGAGCTTGGGCGAGCCATGGGTCACGTAGCGGTCGGGCAGGCCGACGCGCAGGATCCGCGGGGCGAGGCCGGCATCCGACAGGGTCTCCCACACGGCCGAGCCGAAACCGCCCGCGAGCACCCCCTCCTCGATCGTCACGAGCAGGTCGTGCTCGGCCGCGAGCTGGGCCGCGAGGCCGGCGTCGATCGGCTTCGCGAAGCGGGCATCGGCGACCGTCACCGAGATCCCGCGGTCGGCGAGGATCGCCGCGGCCTCGAGCGATTTTCCGACCCCGCTGCCATACCCGAGCAGCGCGATGCGCTCCCCCTCGCGGAGGATCTCGCCGGTCCCGATCTCGATTGGCACGGGCTTGGCCGGGAGCTCGACGCCAACCCCCTCACCGCGCGGATAGCGCAGCGCGATCGGGCCATCGTCGTGGTTGAGCGCGGTGCGCAGCATGTGGACGAGCATCGCCTCATCGCGCGGGGCCATCAGCACGATGTTCGGCAGGCACCGCAGATAGGCGATGTCGAACACCCCGTGGTGCGTCGGCCCGTCATCGCCGACGAGCCCGGCGCGGTCCATCGCGAACACGACGTTGAGGCTCTGCAGGCAGACGTCGTGAACGATCTGGTCATACGCGCGCTGCAGGAAGGTCGAGTAGATCGCGGCGACCGGCTTGCACCCCTGGAGCGCGAGGCCGGCGGCGAACAGGATCGCCTGCTGTTCGGCGATGCCGACGTCGTAGTAGCGGTCGGGAAGCGCGCGCTGGAGGATGTTCAGCCCGGTCCCCGAGTTCATCGCGGCGGTGATCCCGATCACCCGCTCGTCGCGGCGGCACTCTTCGAGGAGCGCGTTGCCGAACACCTGGGTGTATTGGGGCGCCGCAGGGCGTGCCGGCGCGGCCGTCTTGACCGGGGGCGCAGGCGCCCCGTTGGAGATCGAATGGGGCTTGGCGGCGTGCCACTTCTCCATCCCCTCGAGCCCGCCCTCCTCGGCGGGCGCGAAGCCCTTGCCCTTGACGGTCGCGCAATGGACGACGACCGGCCGCTCGGCGGCCAGCGCCTCTCGCAGCGCGCGTCGAAGGGCGCGGACGTCGTGCCCGTTGATCACGCCCATGTAGGCGAAATCGAGCTCCTCCCACCACAGGCCCGGTGCCCAGAACGCCTTGATCGACTCCTTCACGTGTGGTCCGAACCGCTCGAACGCGGCTCCGATTCCGACCGGAAGCTTGGTCAGGCCCCCCTCGACGCCCTCGCGCGCATGCCACAGCTTGGGATTGAGACGGATCCGGTTGAAGTAGCGCGAGAGCGCGCCGACGTTCGGGGCGATCGACATCCCGTTGTCGTTGAGCAGCACGACGATCGGTGTGCCCTCGCCGCCCGCCTGGTGGACGGCCTCGAACGCGACGCCGCCGGTCATCGCGCCGTCGCCGACGACCGCGACGACATGTCCGTCCTCGCCGTGGCCGCGGCGCATCGCCTCCTTGATCCCGACGGCATACCCGATCGAGGTCGAGGCGTGCCCGGCTCCCATCACGTCGTGCTCGGATTCGTTGATCGAGCAGAACGGAGCCAAGCCCCCGTACTTGCGGATTGTCTGGAGCTGGTCGCGGCGGCCGGTCAGCACCTTGTGCGGATACGCCTGATGACCGACATCCCAGAGGACCTTGTCGCGCGGGGAGTCGAGCAGCGAGTGCAGTGTGACGGCGATCTCGCAGGCACCGAGATTCGCGCCGAAGTGGCCGCCGATCTCGCCGACCGTGTCGATGATGTGCTCGCGGACCTCCTGCGCGAGCACCTGCAGCTCCTCGTCGCTGAGGCCGTGCAGGTCCTGGGGCTTGTCGATGTTCTGCAAGAGATCTGACATCAGTAGGTCCGGTTGGCGATGAAGTCGGTGATCTGCGCGAGCTGCTCGGCCCCGTCACGCGTGGCCTGGGAGAGTGCGGCCCGTGCGCGGCGGTGCGATTCGCGGGCGAGACTACGCGCTCCGTCGAGACCGAACTCGGTGACGTAGGTGCGCTTACCCAGCCGTTCGTCGCTGCCCTGCGGCTTACCGAGCGTCTCAGGCGACCCAGTTACGTCGAGGATGTCGTCAACGATCTGGAAGAGCACGCCGAGCTCGCTCGCGAAGGCGCGGAACTCATGGATTGTGTCATGTTTGTGCATACCCTCGATGATCAGTACGCACTCGACGCTCGCGGCGATCAGGCGTCCGGTCTTCAGCTCGTGCAGCCGGCGCAGCCCATCTGGACCCTGGGGGCTGGTGCCCGCGACGTCGACGTACTGACCGCCGACCATTCCGTCGACGCCGGTCGCGGCGGCGAGCCGCGCGGCGGCAGCGAGCACATTCTGTGGCTCGCCGCGCTGGTCTGAGAGCAGCAGCCGGAACGCCTCGGCGTAGAGCGCGTCGCCCGCCAGGATCGCGACGTCCTCGCCGAACACCCGGTGACACGTCGGCCGCCCGCGCCGGAGATCGTCGTCGTCCATCGCCGGCAGGTCGTCGTGGATCAGCGAGTAGGTGTGAATCAGCTCGATCGCGGCGGCGAGCGCAAGCACCGAGGCGGGCTCGCGGCCGATCGCCTCGGCGGTCGCAAGCGCCAACACAGGGCGGATTCGCTTGCCCCGGGCGAGCAGCGAATAGCGCATCGCCTGCTCGAGCCCGGCGCTGGCGCCGTCGGCCGAGAAGCGCAACGCGTCGAGGTAGCCCTCGATCTCGGCACGAAGGTGCTCAGGGTACGTCGGCGCCAGCCCGGCGGTCGCCACAGCCGGGCTAGGCGGCCGGCAGCGGAAGCTGCCCGGGAAGGTCCGGGAGCGGCTCCAGGGCTGCGCGCGTTCGCTCGTCCACTTCGGCGCTCGCCTCGGTCGCCAGGTGTGCGCATTCTTCGATCAGAGCAAGGGTTGCGTCGGGGTCGAGCTCGCCGGCACGGAGCCGTTGAGCCGTCTCCTGCAACCGCTCGCTGAGCTCGATCAGGGCATCGGTCACGCGATCAGAGTAGCGCGGGCGGCGATCCGCCGGGGAATGATCGCCGCCACCAACGTTATGCGTGGGTTACGCCGGGGTCGGCGTATGGGTCGTGGTCGAGGCCGGGCGCCACCGCTGCGAGCGCCCGCTCAGCACCGCTCCAGCACCGCCGATCAGGCCGATCACGAGGGCACCGATGCCCCATAGGACGCCGTGCATCGAGAGCGACAGAGCATGGTCGACCGACCAGCTTCCAGGCCCGATCGCGGCGACCGCGAAGGCCACGGCGGCGAGCACGAGGTTGTACTCGTAGCCGCCGCCCGTGGCCCACAGGCCCTTGGAGAAGTGGACGCTGATCACGGCCGCGGTCATGACCGCGATCAGGGCCAGGCTTGCCACCGGCGTCAGCAACCCGAGCGCCAGCAGCGCGCCGCCGCCGAACTCCATCACGCCTGCCGCGGCAGCGTGGACGCGGCCGGGCCGCAGCCCGATGCCCTCGAAGAAGCCTGCCGTCCCCTTCAGGCCATGGCCGCCCCAGATCCCGAACAGCTTCTGCGCGCCGTGGCCGACGAACAGAAGCCCGACCACCAACCGCAATATCAACAGACCGAGATTCAACGTCCAACCTCCCTGGATCGACAAATGGTTGCGCCCGCAATCATAGCACCTTCATTGCGCGCACAACCACCTTCTGCCCTTGCGAGGCGGAACGGAAACCACTGATTGGCCGGCTCGGTCAACCGTCGAGCGCACCGTTCGCGAGCCGCGCTCAACCGCCGAGCGCAGCGTTCACGAGCGGCGCTCAGCCGTCGAGTGCGGCGTTCACGAGCTCGTCGGCGCGCGCGTTGTCGGCGCGCGGGACGCTGCGGATGCGCCAGTGGTCGAATTCGCGCAGCGCGGCGATCGCCTGCTCGTACAACGGTCGCATCGCCGGGTGCCGGACCTTGTACTGGCCGGTCAGTTGCCGGGCAACGAGCTCGGAGTCATTGATCAGCTCGAGCTCGCGGGCCCCGAGCTCGGCGGCCCGCTGCACCCCGCGCAGCAGCGCCCGATACTCGGCGACGTTGTTGGTCGCGACCCCGATCGTCTCGGCGAGCTCGTCGATCACCTCGCCGCCGGGTTGCGAGATCACGACGCCGACAGCGGCGGGCCCGGGATTCCCGCGGGCTCCCCCATCGACGTGGACCACGAGCCTGCGGCCCGGCGCAGCCGCGCCGGTCAATCGCTTGCCAGCTCGGGGAGCTCTCCGGGCACGCGGGCACGGCGGCGGTCGCGAGTCGCGCGCTGGCCGCCGGCACTCGACGCCCAGTCACGGCGCGAGGCCTTGCGACGATCGACGATCACGGTCACGTTCGGGTCATCGGCGTAGTAGCTCGTGAGCTTGTCGAACAGCTCATCGGCCATCACCTCGGGGACGACGCAGTAGATCATCTCGCCGAGATGCTATTGAACCGCCGCCGGCTCCGGCATCGAACTTATGTCCACCCGAGCTCAGCCAGCGAGCGCGAGCGTGCCCGTGTCGTCGGCGACCGCGTTGGCCTGACGCTCCGGCGGCTCGAGCTCCTCGAGCTCGTAGCCCTGGCCCGCCAGCCTGACTGCGGGGTCCTCCTCGGACAGGTCGACCTCGTAGCGGTACCAGCAGAGCTCCCAGGAGACGACGAGGTTGACGACGCTCGACGCTTTCTCAGACGGCAGCACCGACACCCATGGAAGCCCCAGCGAGCGTGCGACGCCGGCGACCGTGCGAGTGTGCTCGGAGGTGTTGAAGACGTCTATCGCCGAGACGGTCCGCTGCTCGGCGCTGGTCGGGACCGCGCGGACGTGACGAGGCTCGCGCACACGCTCGCGGCGGCGCGAGCCGGCGGCGGGGCGCGGCAGCTGGCGGGCCGGTCGCGCGGACTTCGGCGGCAGCTCTGGATCGGGGTCGAGCTCGGAGTCCGGGGGCGGAGGGTCGAACTCGTCCTCATCGGGCAGGTACTCGGGCTCGAACTGCGGCGCGGTGTCGCGCCGGTTGCGGAACCGGCTGAGCAGCGAGCGCCGCCGGTCAGACCGGGCGCGCCCGTCGTCGTAGGCGGGCACGGTCCCCTCGCGTACCCAGCCCTCGTGGAGCGCCCGTGACTTGCACAGCTCGCAGACCGACCGCCGCTCGCCGCCGTGGACATAGGTCTCGGCGCGCTCGCCGCGCAGTAGCGTCCGGCCGCAGACGTCGCAGACCGTATGCGGGTCCGAAGTCCGGATGTCCTTGGTGCTCACCGCTCCGAGCGTACCAACGGGCCGCGCCACCGGCGCATAGCGGCTGTCAGACGAGCACCGGCGGCCTCCCTACGCCTTGACCGCCTCCTTCTCGGCGCGGGCATCGTCGACTACCTTCGAGGCGAGGTGACCCGGGACTTCCTCGTAGCGGAGGAACTCCATCGTGAACTCGCCCTGGCCGCCGGTGATCGATCGCAGGTCGGGGGCGTAGGAGAGCATCTCGGCCATCGGTACCTCGGCCTTGACGTCGGTCATGCCGCCGCCCGCGGGCTCCATTCCAAGCGGGCGACCGCGACGCGAGTTGAGGTCGCCGATCACGTCACCGACCGCGTCCTCCGGGACGGACACGGTGACGAGCATGATCGGCTCGAGCAGCACCGGCCCCGCCTGCTCGAGCGCCTGCTTCATCGCCTGCGAGCCGGCGACCTTGAAGGCCATCTCGGAGGAGTCGACCGTGTGGTAGGAGCCGTCGTACAGGCGCACCTTGACGTCCTTGACCGGGTAGCCCGCGACGACGCCCTCCTGCATCGCTTCGAGGACGCCCTTCTCGACCGCGGGGATGAACCCGGTCGGGATCACGCCGCCCTTGATCGCGTTGACGAACTCGAACCCCTCGCCCGTCTCGCGCGGCTCGATCTCGATGTGGCAGTCGCCGAACTGGCCCCGCCCGCCGGTCTGCTTCTTATGCCGGCCGTGGGCTTTCGCCGAGCGCCGGATCGTCTCCTGGTAGGGCACCCGCGGCGGCTTCAGGTTGACCTCGGCTCCGAACCGTGCCTTGAGCCGCTCGACGATCACCTCGACGTGCACCTGGGACAGTCCGGCGACGATCTGCTCGCCGGTCTGCGGATCGCGGTGGAGATCGATCGTCGGGTCCTCCTCCTGCAGACGACGCAGCGCGGTGAACACCTTGTCCTCGTCACCCTTGCTCTTCGGCTCGACCGCGAACGCCATCACCGGCGCCGGGAGCTTGATGCTCGGCATCGCGATCGGCTCATCGCGCGAGGCGAGCCAGTCGCCGGCCTTGGTCTCCTTGAGCTTGGCGACGGCGCCGATGTCACCAGGGCCGAACTCGGTCGTGTGGCCGGTGCTCGTCCCCTCGAACGTGACCAGCTGCCCGATCCGCTCCTTGTTGTGGGTGCGGGTATTGAGCACCTGGGTGTCGTGCTTGAGCACGCCCTGGTAGACGCGGAACATGTTGATCCGGCCGGCGAACGGGTCGGCGCGCGTCTTGAAGACGTACGCGAACAGCTCCTTGTCCTCGACCGGCTCGAGTGTCAGCTCGCCGACCTCGAGGCCGCCGTGCTTGACCGGCGATGGAAGGTCCTCGACGATCGCGTCGAGCAGGCGGTTGGTGCCGAGGTTGCGGGTCGCGATCCCGCACGTGACGGGAAACAGCGCGCCGTGGTTGGTGCCGTCCTTGAGCGCCGTGACGATCTCCTCGTGGGAGATCTCCTCGCCTTCCAGGTAGCGCTCCATCAGCGCGTCGGAGGACTCCGAGACCTCGTCCATCAGCTTCTCCCGGTACTCCTCGGCCTGAGCTTGGAGCTCGTCCGGAATCGGGATCTCGGTGCAGTTCTCGCGGCCGGCGCCGTCGTAGTTGTAGGCCTTCATGTCGATCAGGTCGATCACACCGCTGACCTCGTGCTCGGAACCGATCGGGATCTCGGTCGCGACGACGTGCGCTCCGAACGAGGACTTCAGCGAGTCGAGCGTGCGGAAGAAGTCGGCGCGCTCGCGGTCGAGCATGTTGACGAACACGAGCCGCGCGAGGTCGAGCTCGGCCGCGCGCTGCCACAGGCGGGTGGCGTGGACCTCGACACCCATCACCGCGTTGATCACGAACACAGCCGCCTCGCACACGCGCAGCGCGCCAAGCGCGTCGGCGACGAAGCTCGAGTCGCCGGGCGTGTCGATCAGGTTGACCTTGCGGTCCTGCCACTCGAACTGCGCGAGCGCCGCCGAGATCGACATCTGGCGCGTCTTCTCGTCGGGGTCGGCGTCGGACATGGTGCTGCCGTCGACGACGGACCCGAGCCGGTTGACGGCCCCGGCGGAGAACAGCAGCGCCTCGTGCAACGAAGTCTTGCCACTGCCGCGATGGCCGACGAGCGCCACGTTACGGATGCGGTCCGCGGGCTTGTGCATGCCGATCTCCTCTCTCTCGGGTGCCGAAGGAGCGACCTTATCGAAGGTCGCGTGACCCGGGCCGGCAGGACTGCCGGCCCGGACTGGGTACGGGGGCGCGCATGCGCGCCCCCGCCGGGCGGTGCATGCACCGCCCGGGGCCGGGCCGCATGCGGCCCGGCCGTCGTCAATTGACACACACTCGCCACGAAAGTGTCTTGTTTCGCCACGCGGTCCGGCCGCATGCTGCCAGTCATGGCCAGACCAAACCCGCACCCCGATGATGAACCGCAATTCACCGCCGGGGGGTGGCGGGTAAATGCGAAAGTTCGCGTGGCCGAGGTGGCGGCGCGGCAGTTCGGGCGCATACGGTGTGATCAGCTCCGGGCAGCGGGTGTCAGTGACACGACGGCCCGGCGCTGGTGCGACAGCGGCTACCTCCACCGCGTTCTCCCACGCGTCTATGCCGTCGGGCACCCGGGCGGCAGCATCGACGCCGACCACTCGGCGGCGCTTCTCTACGCCGGGCCCGGCGCCGCGCTCGGCGCCGGCACTGCACTGTGGTGGCGGGGGTTGCTCAAGTACCCGCCGGATCGCATCTTCGTCGCAACTCCGCGCAGGGTCGGTGACCTCGGCGAAATCCTCGTGCGGCGCGAGCGCCGGCGAGAGCGCCGCTGGCACCGCGGTCTCCCGACCACGACGATCTCGCAGGCCCTGGTCGACTTCGCGGCCACCGCACCGCCCCGGAACCTGCTTCGGTTCGCGCTCGCCAGCGCCGACTACCACGACCTCCTGGACCTCGACGCGATCAACGCCCTTACCGGCCGTGGGTTCGCCGGCAGCGCGGCGATCAACGAAGCACTCGAGATCCACCTACCCCAGCTCGCGCACACGCGCAGCGAGCTCGAGATCGTGTTGCTCGAGGTGTGCCAGCGCTACGGCCTTCCGATGCCGGAGACGGACGTCCTGATCGACGGCTACCTCGTCGATGCGCTGTGGCCGCAGCGATGCGTCGTCGTCGAGGTCGACGGCTGGCAAGGGCACCGGACGCGCGCGCAGCTCGAGCGCGACCATCAGCGCGATCTCGTGCTGCGCAGCGCGGGCTACGTCGTCCTTCGGTACACCTGGCGACAGCTCACTGAGACCCCGGCTGCGGTCGCCGAGGACCTCAGGCGGTATCTCTAGTCGACCTCGCCCGAAAGCTTCGAGCGCAGCCGCAGGACGGCCTTCGTGTGCAGCTGCGAGACGCGCGACTCGGTCACGCCGAGGACCTCGCCGATCTCGCGCAGGGTCAGGTTCTCGTAGTAATAGAGCGCGACCACCAGCTTCTCGCGCTCCGGCAGCGCCGCGATCGCGTCGGCGATCCGGTCGCGCAGCTCCGACTGGTCGACGAGCGCCTGCGGGTCGGGTGCCCCGCGGTCGGGGAGCGTGTCGAGCAGCGATACCTGATCGCCGGTCGAGTCCGACACATTCCACAGCTCGTCGAGCGCGACGATCGTTGAGTTGGAGATCTGCAGCAGCGCATCCTGGAAGTCCTCGAGGCTGATCTGCAACTCGGCTGCCATCTCCTCGTCGGTCGGCGCGCGCTGCAGCCGCGCCTCGAGCTTCATGTTGACGCGCTCGAACTCACGCGCGCGGGCGCGGACCGACCGCGGCACCCAGTCGAGTGTCCGCAGCTCGTCGATGATCGCCCCGCGGATCCGGGTGATCGCATACGTCTCGAATTTGATCTCCCTGCTGAGGTCGAACCGCTCGATCGCTGAGATCAAACCGCCGAGCCCGTAAGAGATCAGATCGGCTTCCTCGACGTGCGCCGGCAAGCCGGACCCCATCCGTCCGGCGACGTACTTGACCAGTGGCGAGTAGGCAACGACGAGGCGCTCACGGGCGCGTTCATCGCCGGAGGTCTTGTACCGCCGCCACAGATCCTGAAGCTCGATCGCTTTGACGTTCGTTTCCAGTTCTCAACCCCCGGTGTCGTCACGCTCGAGGATGGGCTCGAGCATAGGCTGACCGCAGCCTCGCCGACTCTACCCGAGTGTAGACCTGCGTCGTCGAGATCGTTGCGTGACCAAGCAGCTCCTGGATCGCACGGAGGTCGGCGCCACCCTCGAGCAGGTGGGTCGCGAACGAGTGGCGCAGCGCGTGCGGATGCGTTCCGGCGAGCGCCGGAGATTGCGCCGCGGCCTGGCGCGCCCAGCTCCGCAGGCGCCGGCGTACGTCGGAGGTGCTGAGCCTGCGACCCGACTTCGACAGGAACAGGGCACGCTCGGGCGCCGCCGCGATCAGCGCCGGGCGCCCGCGGGCGAGATAGCGCTCGAGCGCTCGCAGCGCGTGCTCCCCGGTCGGGACGATCCTGGTCTTCCCCCCCTTGCCCTCGACCCGCACCGTCTCGGCGTCGAAGTCGACCGCCTCGAGCTCGAGCGAGACGAGCTCCTCGGCGCGCAGACCAGATGCGTAGGCGAGCTCGAACAATGCCCGGTCGCGCAACTCGAGTGGCGTTGTCGCCGGGATCCGGTCGAGCAGGATTGCCACCTCCGCCGGCTTGAGCACGCGCGGGAGCCGCTGGGCGCGCTTAGGAGAGGTCAGCAGCTCGGCTGGGTTCTCGGCGCGGACCCCGGCCTCGACCAACACCCGGAACAGCGCCCGCAGCGCGGCCAGCTTGCGCGCGACCGTGGTTGCCGCGTTGCCGCTCTCGGTCAGGCTCGCGGCGTAGCGGCGCAGCGCCCGCAGCTCAACCGACTCGGGCTCGAGGCCCCCCGCGCTGGCCCAGCACGCGAACTGTACGGCATCGATCGTGTACGCCCGGACCGTCTTCTCTGCGACCGCACGCCGGCGCAGATCGCGATCGAACGCATCGAGCGCGGAGCGCCACGCAGGCGTCAGTCGGTCCGCGCTCGTCTCGGTCGCGATGGACATGGCGCATCGCTATTCGGCGCCCGGCCCCTGCAGACCTTCCCAGGCGCTCCGGGCGCGCCCGCTATTCGACGTGGACGAGCGTCCCGATCGGCGTGTACGGGTAGACGCGAGCGGCGTCGGCCAGCTGCATCTCGACGCAGCCGAGGCTCTGCGGGAATCCGTACTGAGCGCGCGTGAACGAGTGCAGCGCGTCGCCGCCGTTGAAGTAGCTGACCCACTGGATGCCGGGGTCGGAATAGTGGCTGCCGTCGGGGTTGGTCCCGCTCATCGTCGTCACCGGCAGATGCTCGAACACGGGGTAGGTCCCGAGCGCGGTCGGCGCCGACGGGATGCCGGTGTTGACCGGGGCGGTCATCACGACCTTGCCGCTGTGCCACAGCGTCAGCGTCTCGGGGCTCCCCTCGCTGACGTTGACGTAGGTGTAGCCGAACGTCGAGACCTTGCCCGCGGCCGCCGCAGCGAACAGGGCCTTCCACACGCTCGGGTCGACGGGCGAGCCGCTGGTGGTCGTCGTCAGGCCGTGGTCGCTCTCGAACGCCATCAACGCGCCCTGCGTCATCGGGCCGGCGGCGCCGGGCTTCCACTCGCTGCGCAGCCCAGACGGCACGTTCGGATAGCGCCAGGTGAACGATCCCGGCGGTGGCTTGACGGCAGCGTTCTCCTGCGCCTCCGGCGTTGAGCCGACGTGGTTGCCGTTGAAGTTGAGCGGCAGATAGTGGAGCTCCGCGAGCAGCTGCTGCATCCGCAGCGGCGAGCCGCCGGGAACGGTCCAGCCTGCGGTCACCGAGCTCGCGGCCTGCTGCCCGCCGACGAGCTGCACGTCCTTGGGCAGCGCGACCGAGACGTGCGCGCCGAGGCCGTAGCCGTAGCCGGTCGGCTGGAACTGGATCGTGTGGCTGTTGAGCGTGTGCCACGTTCCCGGCGTGATCGGCTCCACCGGCGGCCGGTGGTTGCCGAGCGCGTCCTGGACCGGCTTGGAGAAGGTCAGGGTGATCTTCGAGTGCGGCAGGATCGAGTTCCCCGGCGAGGGGCTCGCGACGGCGCTCGCCGACGAGGAACCGGCCGGGAACCAGCTCACGACCGAAGCCGACGAGGTTTCCCAGCTGCGTGGCGCCGCGGCGACCATAAGCGTCCCCGCGGGCGCCGTACGCCGCAGCTTGATCTCAGTCAGCGGTGAGTCGAGAACATGCCGCACGAGGTGGCCGGACTCGCCGAATGAGATGACCCGGATCGGTGCCTTGAAGTTCAATGCCAGTGGCTCGCCCGAGTGGAGCGTCAGATAGTGCTCACGCAGGCTGGCGACCGGCGTCGTCATCGTCAGCGCGAGCTTCTGGGAGCTCCCGGTCAACCACGAGACGCTCCCCGGCCGCTTGACGACGACGTCGATCGTTACGCGTTGATGGGCGCGTAGCAGGTGGCGGGGCCAGATCTGGTCGCCGTGCACGTAAACGGGGACGGGCTTGGCGTGCGGGCCAGTCACGACGCTGACACTCTCGATCTTGCCGCCACCGAGCGGCATGCTGACCTTGGCCAGCGCCGTCGAGTCCGGGCCCAGGCTCGCGTTCGCCTGGCTCAGTGCCAGGGCAGCGCCACCTGCGAGCAGGACCACGAGTAGGATCACGCCGCCGCCGACGTACCGGCCTCGCCGAGGCGAAGTCGATCGCGCGGCACCTCGGGTGTCACGATTGGCGGCCGTCCGACGAGGCGGAGCCGGCGGTCGTAGGTAAGAAGCGCGCGCCACTAAGTCTCTCCTAGGTCCGAAATGCTAGCGGCTCGGATGGCTGTGCAAGGTTTCGAGCTCCCGGCGGGAGCTTTACATGCGGTTTTTCAAGGTCAAGCTCCCAGCTCCTGCCTGCCGACGGCGGGCTTGAGGCCGGGCTATCCGGCGGTGTCGATCTGCTCGGAGGCCGAACGCGCGGCCGCGTCGCGCATCCGCGCCCGCTCCCACTGCGACAGGCGCCACAGGTCGCGCTTGACGGTGGCGGGGTCGAGCTGGCGGCCGGGAAGGTGCATGTTCGCGGTCGAGATCAATCGCCGCTCGTCGCCGGTCAGCGCCATCCACTTGGCGAGCACGTCGTCGGAATCGGGCAACCTCGCGCTCCCGTACGGCCGCGTGTCGTCCGGGAAGGCGACGCAGTATTCGTTCAGCAGCCGGTGCGTCTGGGGGACGTAGGCGAGGATCGGGCGGTGCGGATAGATCAGATATGCATACGGCGCTGCGCCGGCATCGGCGAGCTCGTTCGGGCCGTTGGTCTGGGCTCCCCACACGCGAATGAAGCCCAGATCGCGGTACATCGCCCACTCCTCCTCGTTGACGCACGAGCGCAGCAGTGTGCGGGCGCGTTGCTCGGCCCGCCGGTCGCGGCCGGGATCGTAGGGCTCGATGTCGGTGCGCTTGCGCCGCGCGCGATGGCGCTCGAACGCCTCCTCGATCTTCGGCACCACCAGCTCCGAGACGAGCGCTAGCGCCACCAGCGCAGTCGCTGCGAGAGCTAGCAGCACCGCGCCGCCGGCGACCTAACGGCCGCCCGCCGCCCGCGGAAAGAAGATCACGCGGTCAGCGTCCCTCGGGACATCCTCAAAGGCACGCGCCATCCGAGCCTCGCGCCGTCCAGCCTCTCCCGTCGTCGGCACGGCGGCCCACATCCCCGTGTCGAGCTGCCGGCGAAATTCCTCGATCAGCCGTCGCTCATCCTCGGCGAGGTCGACATCGCCCTCTGCGATCAGCACCTCACCATGCCCTGGCTTCATTCGCAGGAAGCGCACGTTTTGATTATGTCAAAGGGTGGCCGCGGCGGGAGCGCGTGGGCAGCGGCGGTCGCGGCGGCCTGGGAAACGGCGACCGGGCCGTCAGGCCCGCGGGGCGGGCGCCGCCTGGGAAACGGCGACCGGGCCGTCAGCCCCGCGAGCGGGGGCCCGGCTCAACCCCCGAGGTCGAGCACGTTGACCGGCCCTGGGCCGGCACCAACCCCGGCGAGTCCTCGGGCCACGGCCCGCGACGCGAGCTCCTTGGCGACTCTGGCCGCCTGCAGCGGATCGTCCCCCAGGGCGAGGCGGGCGGCGAGGACCGAGGAGTGCGTGCAGCCCGAGCCGTGGGCGGCGCTGTTCGGATGGCGCTCACCCGGGATCTCGACCAGCTGCCGGCCGTCGTAGAACAGGTCGACGGCGAGCTCGCGGTGGCCGCCGGTGAGGACGACGACCGTCGGCCCGAGGTCGTGGACGGCGCGGACGAGCGCCTCGGCATCGCCGCCCGCGTCCTCGCGGCCGACCAGAGCAACCGCCTCGGGGACGTTGGGCGTCGCCACGGTCGCGCGCGGCAGCAGCAGCGAGACGAGCGCCGATTGCGCCGCCGGCTCGAGCAGCCGGGCGCCTGATTCCGAGATCATCACCGGATCGAGCACGACCGGCGTGGCGGAAGGGAGCTCGTCGAGCGCGGCCGCGACCGCCTCGATCGTCTCGGCCGTCCCGAGCATGCCGATCTTGACGGCATCGACCCCGATGTCGGAGCTGACGGCACGGACCTGCTCGACGATCACATCCGCAGGGATCTGGTGGATCGCGGTGACGCCGACCGTGTTCTGGGCCGTGATCGCGGTGATCGCGGTCATCCCATGGACGCCGGCGGCGGCAAACGCCTTCAGATCGGCCTGGATTCCGGCGCCACCGCCCGAGTCAGAGCCCGCGATCGAGAGGACGCATGGGATCCGCTGGGTGCACACGGCAGCGAGCTTACTCAGGGCATGATCGCGTACCTCCCCCCGGCCCGGCGCCTGATGTAGCCCGACAGCTCGAGGCCGGCGAGCAACGTCAGCCCCTCCTCGACCCCGAGTCCGGCCCGGTGCAGCGCGGCCGACGTGTCGTCGAGCTCGGAGATCGCGCGCAGCAGCCGCTCCGAGTCGGGGTCGAGCGGAGATCGTTCGGGCGGCCTGGCGCTGCGGGCGCCTGCCCCGAAGACGGCGTCGAGGACATCCTGCGCATCGCGGACGAGGTCCGCTCCCGAGGCCAGCAGCCGGTTCGGACCCGCTGCGAGCGGCGCTGTGACGCGACCGGGCACCGCCCCCACCGGCCTGTCGAGACTCCTCGCAATCGCCGCCGTCAGCAGCGCGCCGGAGCGCTCGCCTGCCTCGACCACGATCGTCATCGTCGCGAGGCCCGCGATCACGCGATTGCGCGCCGGGAACATCCAGCGCCACACGGCGCTTCCCGGCGGCAGCTCGGAGACCGCGGCGGCCTGCGCCCGGATCCTGCCGTGCAGCGCGCGCTTGCCCGCCGGGTACGGGCGCTCGACCGGCCCGGGAAGGACGGCGATCGTACGCCCGCCGCCGTCGAGCGCCCCGTGATGGGCCGCGGAGTCGATTCCGGCCGCCATGCCGCTGACGACCGTCACGGCGGCCGCAGACAGGCCACGCCCGAGCGCGTCGGCGACCTCGAGGCCGTAGTCGGAGGCTCGCCGCGCGCCGACGATCGCGACCGGCTCCTCCTGCGCCAACGCGAGGAACCGGCGCAGCCCGCCGGCGACGTGCAGCACCGCCGGTGGGCTCGCGATCGCGCGCAGTCGCGGCGGGTAGACGGCCCGGCAGCGGCACACCGTCTCGACCGCCGCCGTCCGGCAGCGCTCGCGCGCGGCGGAGGCGTCGAACGCGCGCCACTCGCGGCGGATCTCGTCTCGCTGCCTGCCGGCGACGGCCTCGATCAGCTCGCCGTCATCGAGCGCGAGCACGGCCTGGATCCGGCCGCGGGCGTGCTCGAGATGACCCGCCAGCCGCGAGATCAGCCAGGCGCGCGCGAGGCACGCATCACATGCAGCGTCTACCGCCGCGCTCACGCCGCGAGCGCCTCCTCCGCGCGCCCGCGCTGGCGCAGGCTCAGAGCCGCGAGCACGTCGTTGCCCCGGACCGGCTCGTGGCCGTGGAGATCGGCGATCGTCCGCGCAACCCTGAGCACCCGGTGGCGCCCCCGCGCGCTCAGGACGCCGGCGTCGTACGCCCGGGACAGCGCCCGGTCGGCCGCTTCCTCGAGCCGTACGTGGCGGCGCACGAGCCGCCCGTCCATCTCGCCGTTGCACCGCGCGGCCGTTCCCGCGAGCCTTGCCTGCTGGCGGGCACGGGCTTCGGCGACCCGCTCGCGCGCCCGCTCGGAATCGATCTCGGGATCGGCGCGCAGCTCGCGTTCTCCGGGCCGGTCGACGTTGACGAGCAGGTCCATCCGATCGAGCAGCGGGCCGCTGAGCCTGCGGCGATGGCGGCGAATCTCCGCCTCGCCGCAGCCACAGCGGTCGCCAACGCCGGCGAACCCACACGGGCACGGGTTGGTCGCCGCGACGAGCATGAACCGCGTCGGGAACACGAGTGCGCGCTGGCCGCGGACGATCGTCACGGCGCCGTCCTCGAGCGGTTGGCGCAGCGCCTCGAGGCTCGGGCGCTGGAATTCGGAGAGCTCGTCGAGGAACAGGACGCCGTGGTTGGCGAGCGTCGCCTCTCCGGGCCGCGGCGGCGCACCCCCGCCGACGAGGCCGGCGGGAGAGACCGTGTGGTGGGGGGCGCGGAACGGTCGCCTGTCGATCAGACCGTCGGCGTGCAGCCCGGCGACGCTATGGATCCGCGTCACCTCAACTGCCTCTGCGCGCGACATCGCCGGCAGAATCGAGGGCAGCCGCCGCGCGAGCATCGTCTTGCCTGTCCCGGGTGGCCCCTCGAACAGCAGGTTGTGGCCGCCGGCCGCGGCGATCTGGAGCGCCAGCACCGGCGCGGGGTGCCCGCGAACATCGGCGAGATCCGGCTCCTGACCCGCGTCCGGGACCGGGGGATGCTCGGGCAGCGGCGGCAGCTCGCCGCCGCCGAGCACGGCCGCCGCCGCGGCGAGCGTCGAGACGCCCGCAACCTGCAGCGCCTCGACGAGCGCAGCCTCGCGGGCGCGCTCGCGAGGGACGATCAGGTTGCGCAGACCAGCGCGGCTCGCGCCCTCGGCGACCGCCAGCGCTCCCGGCGAGTCCCGCAGCTCGCCGCCGAGCGACAGCTCTCCGAAAACTGCCCACGAGCGCAGCCGATGCGCCGGGATCTGCCCGCTCGCGGCTAGCACCGCGAGCGCCAGCGCCGCGTCGAACCCGGGCCCTACCTTCCGGAGGAAGGCGGGCGCCAGGTTGGCCGTGATCCGCGTCTGCGGGAACTCGAAGCCGGAGTTCTGGATCGCGGCTCGGACGCGATCTCTCGACTCCTTGACCGCGACGTCGGCGAGTCCGACGATCGTGAACGCCGGCAGGCCCGAGCGGATGTCGACTTCGACCCACACCTGACGCGGATCGACCCCGTCGATGGCGAACGTGGCAACCCGCGCGAGCATGCCTCGACGCTACGCCCGATCGCGTGACGCGTGGGTGACGCGGTGTGCCAACTCTCAGCAGCTCGGAGCCGTGGGCTTGCGCTAAATCGTGACAATCCGCAACCCATCGGTTACACGATTCGGCGTAGCGTCCGAGCGATGAACGGCGATCACCGCCACCGCCTCGGACAGCTGGGTGAGCAGCTCGCCGCCGACCATCTGGTCCGACTGGGGTTCGAGATCCTCCAACGCAACTACCGCACGCGGTGGGGGGAGCTCGACATTGTCGCGTTCGACGGCCGGACGCTCGCCTTCTGCGAGGTCAAGACGCGCTGCCTCCACCCCGGCAACGGCAACCCGCTCGAAGCGGTCAACGCGCTCAAGCAGGCACGCGTGCGCAAGATGGCCGGTCAGTGGCTGATCGAGCGGAGCCGTCGCCGGTATGCCGAGGTTCTGCGGTTCGACGCGATCGGCGTCACCTTCGATCCGGGAGGCGAGCTCGTGTCGATCGAGCATCTCGAGGGGGCTTTCTGAACCGCGATCCCGGGCGGCCGTCGCCCCGGGCGGCCGTCGCCCGTCTACCCCCATCGCCCGAACTGCTATGCCTCGAGCGCGAGCTGCTGGTAGGCGGCGGACTGAAATGAGATGCGGTGAAGCGGGGAGATCCCGAGTCGCTCGATCGCCTCGCGGTGCTCGGGTGTCGAGTAGCCGACGTGCTGGGCGAACTCCCAGCCCGGATGGGCGAGATCGGCGCGGCGCATGTAGCGATCTCGCGTCTCCTTGGCGATCACCGAGGCGGCCGCGATCGCCGCGCTCTTGGCGTCGCCGCCGACCACGGCGCGCTGCTCGTATGCGAGACGGGCCACGGGGAAACCGTCGCTGAGGCACAAGCACTCGGGACATGCCACCTGCTGCAGGGCGTCGCGGAGCGCCGCGAGATTGGTCACATGCAGCCCTCGGGCGTCGATCCCGGGCGCGCACCTGGTCACGACCGCGACCTTCGCCGCGAGCCTCAGGATCACTGGGTAGAGCTCGGCCCGCGCCTCGTGTGTCTGCTGCTTTGAGTCATTCAGCGCGCCGAGCGCGCGGACGTCCCCGGGGCCGATCCGGTCGAGGTCGAACAGAACCGCGGCCGCGACCAGCGGCCCCGCGAGACACCCTCTGCCGGCCTCATCGGCGCCCGCCACGAACCGAAACCCGAGCGCCCGGTCGAACGCGAACAGGCGGCGCGCGGCGCGCTTGGCCGGTCGCCTAGAGGAAGCCGATGCGGTCCGGCGGCCAGTAGGTGAAGAACGCAACGCCGATGACCCAGCTGTCGGGGATCGGTCCCCAGAAACGGCTGTCCTCTGAGTCGCCACGGTTGTCGCCCATCATGAAGTAATGGCCGGGCGGAATCACGATCGGAGTCCGGAAAGTGCAATCAGGATTGGCCCCGCAGGGCAGCGTGTAGCTGTCCTTCTCGCGGACTCCGTTGCGGATCACGTGCCCGTTGATGATCGAGATGCGGTCTCCCGGCAGCCCGACGACGCGCTTGATGAACGTCTGGCTGGACTCCTGCGGCGTCGGCTGATCACACGCCTGCGGGTGGCCCGCTCCCTGGTTGCCGTTGCCGCACACGGGCGTGTCCGGGTCGGCCCCCTTGGGCGGGTGGAAGACGACGACGTCGCTGAGGCTGGGATGGGTGGTGAGCCGGTTGGTGAGGACCCGCTGGCCGATGTCGAGCGTCGGCTCCATCGACCCGCTCGGGATCCGGTAGGGCTTGACGACGAACGCCTGGATCAGCAGTGCCAGCCCGACCGCGACCGCGATCGTGACCACAAGCTCGAGCAGAGACTTTGCGGTCGACTTCGATTTGCTACCGGATCGGGCCATCGTCGGTTCCTACAGGAAACCGATCCGATCGGGCGGCCAGTAGGTCAGGAACGCCTCGCCGATCAGCCACGACTTCGGCACGGGTCCCCAGAAGCGGCTGTCCTCCGAGTCGGGGCGGTTGTCTCCCATCATGAAGTAGTAGCCGCGTGGAATCGTGATCGTCCCGGGGAAGTTGCAGGTCCCGCTGGCGTCACAGGGGATCGTGTAGGCGTCCTTCTCGCGTACGCCGTTGCGGATTACGTGTCCGTTGCGGATCGAGATGCGGTCGCCCGGGAGCCCGACGACGCGCTTGATGAAGGTCTCCGAGGACTCCTGCTTCTGCGGGACACCGCACGGCTTGGAGCCGTCCTCGCCCGATTGGTTGGCTCCCTCGTTGGGGTCGGCGCAGCCCGCGGCGTAGTTCTTGGGCGGATGGAACACGACGATGTCGCCGATCCCCGGCGAGCTGAAGTGCATCCCGATCCGGTCGACCAGCACCCGCTGGTTGATATGCAGCGTCGGCAGCATCGAGCCGCTCGGGATCCGGTAGGGCTTGACCAGGAACGCCTGGATGCCGAGCGCCAAACCAATCGCGATCGCGACGATGATCACGAGCTCGATGGCTGAGCTCGCGAACGACTTCTTGGGCTTGGTCACACCTACTCGTTGCCCGCGGCGGCCTCGCCTGAGGCCTCGGGCTGCTCGGCGGCTTGCGGCTCGTCTGCGACCGCCTCAGGCTCAGCCTCCGCAGTGGCGGCTTCGGGAGCCTCCACCGCGGCAGCCTCAGAGGGCTCGGCGCCCTCTGCAACCTCAGCCGCCTCGGGCGCCCCAGCACCCTCGGCCACCTCCGGCGAAGCCTCGAGCTCGGTTGGGGCCTCCTCGGCCTCCGGCTCGTCGGGCTCCGCGGCATGCAGCAACTCCCGCTCAACGACCTCCTCGGGGCGGAACGCGCGACGCTCGCGGACCCGGGCCCGCTTGCCGACGCGACCGCGCAGGTAGTACAGCTTGGCCCGGCGGACATCGCCGCGCGCCGCCACCTCGATCCGCTCGATCTTCGGCGAGTGCAGCGGGAACGTTCGCTCGACGCCGACGCCGAACGATTGCTTGCGCACCGTGAAGGTCTCGCGAGCACCGTGGCCCTGGCGCTTGAGCACGACGCCCTCGAACACCTGCGTGCGGCGCCGCGTCCCCTCGATCACCTGGAAGTGAACGCGCAGGCGGTCACCGGCGTCGAACGTCGGTATGCGGCGGAGCTGTGCACGCTCCAGGCTGTCGATCACGGTGCTCATTGCAAGTGCAAGCGCTCGCGGGCCAGGCGCGTTGCCGGTCGGTGGGCCGTTGAGAACACGCGCAGGCCCCGCCCACGCGAGCGGCCTATGGTAGCGGACCCGCGACTGCGCGCCGGCCTCAGGGCTCGCGGCGCGCGCGGCTCTGCGCCAGGCGCCATTCGCGGATCCGCGCATGGTGCCCGGACAGCAGCACGTCCGGGACCGGCCAGCCGCGATGATCCGCGGGGCGCGTGTAGTGCGGGTACTCGGGCGCGCCCTCCAACGCCTCGCTGAAGGACTCCTCGACCGCCGAGTCGGCATGCCCGAGCGCGCCGGGCAGCTTGCGGATGACCGCATCGCAGAGCACCATCGCGGCGAGCTCGCCGCCGGCGAGGACGTAGCGCCCGATCGAGATCCGGTCGGTCGCGAAGTGCTCGAGGATTCGCTCGTCGAAACCCTCGTAACGCCCCGAAAGCAGCGTCAGCGCGGGCTCGGCGGCGAGCTCCGCGACGAGCGCCTCGTCGAGCAGGCGCCCGGACGGCGTCAGCGCGAGCACGCGGCGCTCGCGGCACAGTTGCACCGGATCGCGGCCGTAGCGGGCTCTGAGCGCCGCCTCGACCACATCGACGCGCAGCACCATGCCCGCCCCGCCCCCGAACGGCGTGTCGTCGACCTGCCCGGCGGCAAGCGGGGTGTGATCGCGGTAGTTGACGTAGCCGAGCGCGAGCCCGGCCGCGAGCGCGTTGGCGACGTGCCGCTGGGACTGAAACCACGCGAACGCGTCGGGGAACAGGGTGAACACGTCGATCTCCATCACGCCTCCCCCAGGGACCGCCGATCGACCTCTATCTCCATCACGCCTCCCCGAGGAACCGCAGATCGACGTCGATCTCGCCCCGTTCCACGTCGACGCTGCGGACCGCGTCGGCGATCAGCGGCACCAGCAGATCGCCGGCACCGGCGCGCCTGACCTCGAGCACCTCGCACGAGGGAAGCGCCAGCAGCCGCTTGACGATCCCGACCTCGGCCGCACCGTCTCGGACGGAGCAGCCCTCGAGGTCCTCGGCCCACCACTCGTCAGGGCCGAGCTCGGGCGCGTGCTCGCGGGCCACCAGCAGCTCCTCGCCGCGCAGCGCCTCGGCGGCGCTGCGGTCCTCGCAGCCTTCGATCCGCAGCAGCGGGCGCCGGTCGGTGCCGGCGCGACGGCTGATTTCAGCGGCCCGGCCTCCGACCCTGACGGGCAGTCCGTGGCGCAGCAGTTCGGGACGCGGCTGCACGACGTGAAAGCTCCCGTCGAGGCCATGGGGACTTCCCACCCGGCCGGCGCGCAGCCATCCGGCGGATCGCTCCACCCCGAGGCCTACGAGTCGACGATGTCCACGAACACCCGGCGCCGGTCCTTGACGGCGGCGGACTTGATGACCGTGCGAAGCGCTGATGCGGTGCGGCCGCCACGGCCGATCACGTTGCCGTAGTCGTCGTCCGCGACCGACAGCTCGAGCACGATCGATCCGTCCTCCTCCTGCACCTCGGAGATACGCACCTCGTCGGGGTTCTCCACCAATCCCCGCGCGAGGTACTCGAGTAGATCCTTCACGGATGTGATGCGGCTACCGGATGCCTTGGGTGTGCAGCAGCTTGCGGACCGTGTCGGTCGGTTGCGCCCCGCGCGAGAGCCAGTCGCGGATCCGCTCCTCGTCGAGCACGATCGTCGAGGGGTCGGTCTGGGCGTTGTAGTGCCCGACGGTCTCGATCACGCGCCCATCGCGCTTGGACCGCTGATCCGCGACCACCACCCGCCAGATCGGGTTCTTGCGGCCGCCGATGCGTGTTAGTCGAAGTCTTACTGCCATCTGAGTGGACGAGGTTAGCGTGCCGCTGCTCAACGCGCCTGGCGCATCAGCGCGCCGAGGTCCGGCATCCGCCCCGAGGCGACCTGTCGCATCACCTTGCGCATCTGCTCGAACTGCTTGATCAGCTGCTTTACGGCCTGGACGTTGGTGCCCGAGCCACGGGCGATCCGAAGCCGGCGCGAGCCCTTGATCAGCTCCGGGTGGCGGCGCTCCTGGGGCGTCATCGAGAGGATGATCGCCTGGATCCGGTCGAACTCGCGCTCGTCCACCTTGACCCCGCGCAGCTCCTTGCCGAGGCCCGGGATCATCCCCAGCAGCGACTGCAGCGGGCCGAGCTGGCGAACCTGGCGAAGCTGATCGAGGAAGTCGTCGAGCCCGAACTCCTGCTTGCGGAACTTGCGTTCGAGCTCGGCCGCCTGATCCTCGTCATAGGCGGACTCCGCCTTCTCGATCAGCGTCATCACGTCGCCCATGCCGAGGATTCGCTGGGCCATCCGGTCCGGGTGGAAGCGCTCGAACTGATCGAGCTTCTCGCCCGTCGAGGCGAACATGATCGGCTTGCCGGTGACCGCCTTGACCGACAGTGCCGCGCCGCCGCGCGCATCGCCATCGAGCTTGGTCATGACGACGCCGTCGAACTGGACGACTTCAGCGAACTGCTCGGCGACATTGACCGCGTCCTGACCGGTCATCGCATCGACGACGAGCAGGATGTCGTGGGGGTTGACCGCCTTGCGGATGTCGGCGAGCTCCTTCATCAGCTCCTGGTCGACGTGCAGGCGACCGCTCGTGTCGATGATCAGCACGTCCTTGCCCTCGGAGATCGCGCGGTCACGCGCCCAGGCGGCGATCTTGACCGGGTCACGATCGGTGCCCTGCTCGTAGACGTCGGCGCCCGCCTGGGCGCCGACCTTGATCAGCTGCTGCACGGCGGCGGGCCGGTACACGTCGCAGGCGGCGACCGCGACCGAGGACCCGTGTTGCTCGCGCAGGTAACGCGCCAGTTTGGCGGTCGCAGTCGTCTTGCCGGAGCCCTGCAGCCCGGCCATCAGCACGACTGTCGGTGGCCGCGGCGAGAAAGACAACTCGCGAGCGGCGCCGCCCATCAGCTCGGTCAGCTCGTCGCTGACGATCTTCACGACCTGCTGCCCGGGGTTGAGCTGCCCGATCACGTCGGCACCGAGCGCGCGCTCCTTGACCGCGCCGGTGAAGCTCTTGACGACCTTGAAGTTGACGTCGGCCTCGAGCAGCGCGAGCCGGATCTCGCGCATCGCTGCGTTGACGTCGTCTTCGGTCAGGGTGCCGCGCCCGCGAACGTCGGCGAGCGTGGCCTGGAGCTTCTCTGCGAGCGAATCGAACATGCGGCCTACCGGCCCATGAGGCTAGCGGGCAGGAAGCTCGCCAACGCGGGAGTTCTCGCCGACCGTGCCCTCGGAGAACGCCTTGGCGATGCCGCCGAACGCATCGGCGAACTCCGACGGGATCACGAACACCTTGTTGGCGTCGCCCTGCGCGAGCTGGGGCAGCATCTGCAGGTACTGGTAGCTCAGCAGCTGGCGGTCGGGCTTGCCCGCGTGGATCGCGGTGAAGACCGTCTCGATCGCCTTGGCCTGACCCTCGGCCTTCAGGATCTCGGACTGCTTCTGGCCCTCGGCGGTCAGCACCGCGGCCTGCTTCTGACCCTCGGCGGTGAGGATCTGGGACTGCTTGACCCCCTCGGCGTTGAGGATCGCGGCGCGGCGGTCACGCTCGGCGCGCATCTGCTTCTCCATCGCCTCCTGGATCGAGCCCGGGGGATCGATCGACTTGATCTCGACTCTGTTGACGCGGATCCCCCACTTGCCGGTCGCGTCATCGAGGACGCCGCGGAGCTGGGCGTTGACGTGGTCGCGGCTGGTCAGCGCGGTCTCGAGCGTCATGCCCCCGACCACGTTTCGGAGGGTCGTGACCGTGATCTGCTCGATTCCCTGCAGCGGGTTGGCGATCTCGTATGTGGCCGACTTCGCGTCGGTGACGGTGAAGTACAGCACCGTGTCGATCTGAACGACGACATTGTCCTCGGTGATCACGGGCTGCGGTGGGAACGACACGACCTGCTCACGCAGGTCGATCAGTGGCTTGAGCCGGTCCATGAACGGCACCAGGATCGCCAGCCCCGGGGTGAGCGTCCGGCTGTAGCGCCCGAGACGCTCGACGATGCCCGCCTTGGCCTGCGGGATGATGCGGACCGTTCGCGCGAACGCGATCAGCAGAAACACGACTACTACGACCGCGACGATGATTCCAGCCATGCCCCGACCCTTCCTCTATTCGGTTACGAGCGCCGTGGCGCCCTTGATCTGAACGACTTGGACGCGACTGCCGGCCTCGATCACCTGATCATCGTCAAGCGCTCGCGCGGTCCAGACCTCGCCGTCGATTCTCACGCACCCGACCCCCTCGTTGTTGGCGATCCGTTCGAGCACGATCGCCTGGTGCCCAACCAGAGCCGCGGTGCCAGTCCGGATCCGCGGGGGTACGTTCATGTGCGACTTCGCGATCGGCCGGACGACGACCAGCATCAGCAGCGAGATGAGCACGAACACCAGCCACGCGGCGAGCTCGGAGGCACCGGCGACGTCCACCACCGCCGCACCGAGTGCCCCCACCGAGAACGGTGCGAGAAAGAACGAGGTCGTGAGCATCTCGCCCACGCCAAATACGCAAGCCGCAATTACCCACAGCACCCATCCGGACATCTCGACGCGAGCTTACCGACTCAAGCGGTGACCAGGGCCTGGGCGAACTCCCGCGGTTCGAACGGGCGCAGGTCCTCGAGCTTCTCGCCGACCCCGATCAGCTTCACCGGGATTCCCAGCTCGTGGGCGATCGCGAGCGCGATCCCGCCCTTGGCGGTGCCGTCGAGCTTGGTCAGCACAAGCCCCGTCACATCGACGGACTCCGAGAACATCCGCGCCTGGCGCAGGCCGTTCTGACCGGTCGTGGCGTCGACCGTCAGCAGCGTCTCATGCGGCGCTTCGGGGATCTGCTTGGAGATCACGCGGCGGACCTTGGCGAGCTCCGCCATCAGATCGTCCTGGGTGTGCAGACGACCGGCGGTGTCGATGATCGCGACGTCGGCGCCGTCGCGCCGCGCGGTCGCGATCGTGTCGAACGCGACCGACCCGGGGTCGGCGCCGGCCGAGCCCTTGACGAACCCGACGCCCGCCCGCTCCGCCCACAGCTCGAGCTGCTCGACCCCGGCCGCGCGGAACGTGTCGCCGGCACCGAGGACGACCGAGCGGCCGAGCTCCCTGCGCAGATGCCACGCGAGCTTGCCGATCGTCGTCGTCTTGCCGGTGCCGTTGACGCCGGCTACGAGGATCACCGTCGGCGCCGGGGTGAGGTCGATGCGATCGTCGCCGGTGTCGGCGATCTCGGCCAGCAACTCGGTCAACCGCTTGGTCAGGGCCTCGCCCCCCGAGATCTCGCCCCCGGTCGCCTCGCGCTCGAGCTGCTCGACGACCTGCGCCGTCGTCCGGGCGCCGACGTCGGCGTAGATCAGGGCCTCCTCGAGCCGCTCCCAGGTCTCGTCGCTCAAGTCCTCGAACAGCGTCGCCTGGATCTCGGAGGTGAGCGCCTGACGCGTCTTGCGAAGGTTCTCGCGGAGCCTGCGAAAGCGACCGATGCGGCGCTCCTCCGTGGCGGACTCAGCCGCCTGCACGGCTACCGGAGCGCCATCGACGATGAACAGGTCTTGCCAGTCGCGGGCCATCGCGGCCGGCGACGTTAGCAATCCGCTAGGCCGCCTCCTCCTCCGGCAGCCGTCTCGAGATCACCTTCGAGATCCCGTCGCCGCCCATCGACACGCCGTAGAGCGAGTCGGCGGCCTCCATTGTCCGCTTCTGATGGGTGACGACGATGAACTGCGCGCGCTGCGCGTAGCGCCGCAGCAGCTCGAGGAACCGGTCGATGTTGAGGTCGTCGAGCGCCGCCTCGACCTCGTCGAGGATGTAGAACGGGCACGGCCGTGCGAGAAACACCGAGAACAGGAACGCGAGCGCGGTCATCGACTTCTCGCCGCCCGACAGCAGCGTCAGGCGCTTCATCTCCTTGCCGGCGGGCGTGATCTCGATCTCGACCCCGAGCAGATCCTCCTCTGGCTCCTGCAGGCCGTCGGGCTCCTCGTCGCCCGAGGCGCCTTCGCCATCGCCGTCGATCGGCGGCTCCTGGCCCCCGAGCACGCGCGGCGCGCCCTCCTTCTCGGTCACCAGCCGGAGCCGCCCCCGGCCGCCCGGGAACAGGTGCTCGACCAGCTCCTCGAAGTTGGCGGCAGCCGCGTTGAAGGTCTGCTCGAACGTCTCGCGGATCTGGCGATCGGTGTCGGCGATCAGCTTCTCGAGCTCGCGCAGGGCCGTCTCGAGGTCAGCGCGCTGGCGCTCGAGCTCCTCGACGTGCTCGACCGCTTCGGCGTACTCCTCCTGCGCCAGCGGGTTGACCGGACCGAGTTGCTCGCGCCGTCGGCTGAGACGCTCGAGTCTGGCTCGGAGCGCGTCGCGCTCCTCCTCGGCCAGCGGCTCGGTCGCGGGCTCGGCCTCGAGCTCGAGCCGCGTGGCCAGGCGGCGCAGCTCGTGCTCCGACTCGTCGAGTTGATCGCGCACCCGTTGCAGGCGGACCTCGGTCTCGGTCAGCGCCTCGTTCTCGCGATGAAGCTCGGTATGGAGGTTTGCCTCCTCCTGGGCGCAGGCACGGAGCTCCGCCGCGACATGCTCGCCGGCCTCGCGGTCGGCGGCGAGCGCCGCCTCGAATGCGGTCCGCTGCTCGGTGATCGCGTCACCGACCGCCCCGAGCGCCTCGATCACGCCGCTCACGGCCGGCAGCAGGGCCTCGTCGCGGCTGAGCTGGGTCTGCAACCGCTCGATCCGCTCGCGACGTTCGCGCAGCTCTCGTTGCGCCCGCTCGACGATCGCGCCCTCGGCGGCCAGCTGCGCGACGACCTGGGCGCGGCGGTCGGCACCTGGGCCCTCGTCGGGCGCAGCGCGGCGGCGCTCGATCTGGGCGCCGATCCGACGCTCGGCCTCGGCCGCCTCGTCGCGCGCGCTCAACGCCTGCCGATGTGCGGAGATCAGCTGCTCGCGCTCGGTCTCGATCTCGGACATCGCCGCGGTGGCGCGCTCGAGCCCGGCAGCCGCCGCGAGCTCGACGCCGGCCGCGGCCTCGCTCGCGCGAACGAGCCCCTCGCGCCGGTTGCGCTGGGCGAGAACACGCTCCTCACCAGCCGCCGGCGCCTGCCAGACCTCGCGCGAGCGGGAGGACCAGACCCTGCCGGCCCGCGTCACGGCGACGCCGGTGAAGCCGCCCGGCAGATCCTCGAGCGACTGCACCACCCACGTGTCGCGGAGCAGCGCACGCGCCAGCAGCACGGCGTCCTCGCGACCGCGGAGATGGTCGGCGAGATGCTCGGCCGACGACGACGGCGCGCTCGGGCGCTCGGACGCGGCGGCCCCGAGCACGAGCGCGCGGCCGCCGTCGGGTCCGGCACGGTCGAGCAGGGTCGCCGCCGCAGCACGATCGGGCACGACCGCCGCGCGTAGGCGGCCGTCGAGCGCCGCGGCCAGGGCCAGCTCGTATCCGGCGTCGACCTCGAGCTGATCGGCGAGCGTTGCCGCCGCGCCGGGCAGCGCGGCCTGGCTTCGCAGGAACTGGTTGACGGCCGCGAGCTCACCACCGACCCGCGCCGCCTCGCGCCGGGCCACCTCGACCTCGCGTTCGGCCCCGCGCAGCTCTCCGCGGGCGCGATCGACTCGCGCCTCAGCGCCCTCGCGCTCGCGCTCGGCGGCCTGCACCAGCTCGGCACGACCGGCGCGCTCCGAGCCGGCCTCACGCAGCTCCTGCTCGAGCTCGGCGAGCTGGCGCGCGAGCTCGGCCTCGCGGTCGCGGTCGAGCGCCTGCAGCGAGGATTCGAGCGCCGCGATCCGCGCCTGCAGCTCGGGATCTGGTTGGTCGGCCACCTCCTCGGCGGCCAGCACCTCGAGCGCGGAGCGGGCCCGCGAGCTCCGACTCTCGATGGTCGCAGCCGCGGCGCGAGCTGCGTCGCGGCGGTACCCGATGCGCTCGAGCGCCGAGCCGGCAACGAAGCACCGCCGCGAAAGCTCCTCGCGCTCGGCGCTGCGCCGGGCGAGCGCCTCCTCGGCTCCCTCGCGCCGCTTGGCCACCTCGGTCAGCCGCAACTCCACCTGCTCGCGGCGCGCGCGTGCCGTGGCGGCCGACGCCTCTGCCTGCGAGCGCTCGGCGCGCCGCGCCCGCAGCTCGTCGCGGGCCAGCTCCCAGCTCGTCTCGAGCGACTGGCGCTCGAGACGGGCGTGCAGCTCGGCGGCCTCCGCCTGGCGCTTGAGCGGGCGCAGCCGCGAGCGGGCCTCGCGTTCGACATCGAGCGCGCGGTCGAGGTTGTCCTGCGTGCGGGCGAGCTTCAGCTGCGACCGGCGCCGGCGCTTGCGATGCTTGCCCAGCCCGGCGGCCTCTTCGATCAGCATCCGCCGGTCGCGGGGCTTCGAGGTCACGATCGCCTCGACCCTGCCCTGCGAGATGACCGAGTGCATCTCCTTGCCGAGCCCCGTGTCGGACAGCAGCTCGATCACGTCGATCAGCCGGCAGCGGGCGCCCGCGAGGCGATACTCGCCGTCGCCGCTTCGGTCGAGCCGCCGGACGATCGAGATCTCCGGGATCTCAAGCCCGAGCGTCCCATCGCTGTCATCGAGCACGAGCTCGACCTCGGCCGCCTTGCCCGCCTGGCGCCCGGGCGCGCCTCCGAAGATCACATCCTGCATCGACTGGCCACGAACGGCGACAGGCGACTGTTCACCGAGTGCCCACAGCACCGCGTCGGTGACGTTGGACTTGCCGGAGCCGTTGGGCCCGACGATCACACTGACGCCGGGGCCGAACTCGAGCTTCGTCCGGTCGGGGAAGGACTTGAACCCCTTGAGCGTGATCGACTTCAGGTACATGGCATCAGCCCCTCAACCCTCGAGCGCATCGAGCGCCGTCTGGGCTGCCTCCTGTTCGGCGTCCTTCTTGCTGCGGCCGGTGCCGCGGCCAACCTCGACGCCGTCGATCGTCGCGCTGATCGAGAACAGGCGGTTGTGCGGGGGCCCCTGCTCGTCGACCACCGAATAGCTGACCAGCGCCCCTCGTCGCGCGAGCCGCTCCTGCAGCGCCGACTTGAAGTCGACTGGATGCTCGAGCGCACCGTCGATCTCCGGCTCGAACGCCTCGACGACCGCGTCGGCCGTGGTCTCGTAGCCGAACGCCAGATAGCAGCCGCCGATCACAGCCTCGATCACCGAGGCGAGCACCCGCTCTGTCGAGATCAGCGCATCGACCGTCGCGGCGGCGCCGTCGGGGGCCGCCGCACGCATCCGCTCGTGCAGTCCGAGCCGCTCGGCCACCGCTCGGCAGGAGCGCCCCGAGACGGCCTGGGCACGGATCTTGGTCAGCCGTCCGGCGCCGAACCGCTCGGCCTCGAGCCGCGGGTACAGATGCGCGGTCACCGCGAGCGCAAGCACGCTGTCGCCGAGGAACGCGAGGCGCTCGTAGGAGTCGGCGCGACGCGTCGTCCACGAGGAATGCATCAGCACCGAGGTCGCAAGGTCGTCGGGCAGTTGCTCCATCAGGTCCGCGAGCTTCGCCGCGGGAGTGCCGCGAAGCGCGCCGGAGCCAATGCGCGTGTCGCTCACTCAGTCTCAGGGCCTTGGCTCGCTGCCGCTGACGCCGCTCCACCACCAGCGCTGCTCGCGAGCACAAATTCGACGGCCTGACCGACGGTCAGGATCCTGGCCGCCTCCTCGTCGGAGATCTTCACCCCGTAGCTGTCCTCGAGCTCCTGAACCAGGGTGTACAGGTCCAGTGAGTCGGCCTCCAGATCCTCCTTGAAGCGCGTCGACTCATGGATCCGGTCGGGACTCACCTCGAGCTCATCGGCCAGGTGCGTACGGATCAGCGTAAAGACCTGCTCGCGATTCATCGGCCTGACACCGTAGCCGTCGGTTCGGACGGGGCATCGCCGGCAGCTGCATCGCCCGACCGCAGCGCTCCTGCCTCGAGCAGCGCGGCGCGCGTACGCCCGATCACGTCCTCCTGGACGCCTCGCGCCGCGACCTCGATCGCGCGCGCGAACCCGCGTCGCGTGAACCGACCGTGGGCGATCACCCCGAGCTGGCGAAGCCCGAGCATGTAGGCGCCGCCGGGTCCCTCGGGGTCGATCTCCTCGCGCAGGGCGCGCACCGCCGGCGCCAGCAGCCAACCGCCGAGCTTGGCCCTCGCCGAGCTGGTCGCGGCGTCGCGAATCGCGCGCATCGTCCGGCCCGAGACACCCTCGATCAGCTTCAGCGTGATGTTGCCGGTGAAGCCGTCCATCACGATCACATCGGCGACGCTGTCCATCACCTTGGTCCCCTCGATGTTCCCGACGAAGTTCAGTCCGGTGCCGCTGGCGCCGGCGAGCTGCTCGTGCACTGCGACGAGCTCCGACGTGCCCTTGGCCGGCTCCTCGCCGTTGGACAGCAGCGCGACTCGCGGCGAGCCGATCCGCAGTACGGCCTGGGCGAAAGCCGATCCCATGTGGGCGAACTGGACAAGGTGCTCGGGCCTGCAGGTGACGTTGGCGCCGACGTCGAGCAGCAGCACCGGGTCGGCACCGGGGACGGGCACCGGCAGCGCGAGCGCCGGGCGGTAGATGCCGCGGTCGCGCCTGAGGTTGAACAGGCCAGCGGCGAGCGCAGACCCGGTCGAGCCGCCGGACACGAGTGCCTGTGCCTTGCCCTCGGCGACGGCGCGTGCGGCCTGGACGATCGAGGCGTCCGGAGTCGACCGGACCGCGAACGCCGGATCGGTCGCCTTCGCAATCGAGATCGGCGCGTCGACCACCGCGACGCCCTCAGGGGTCGCTCCGATCTCCGCCGCCGGACCGAACAGCAGCACGCCAATTCCGAGCGCGGCAGCACGTGCGGCACCCTCGGCGACCTCTCGGGGCCCGAGATCGGCCCCGCCCGCGTCCACGGCGACCGTGATCATCGCGCGGGTGTCAGATCGACGGTTCGTCGGCGTCCGGCGTGATCACTTCGCGGCCCTTATAGCTGCCGCAGACGGGGCACACGCGATGCGGCATGCGCGGGCTGTGGCATTGCGGGCACGCGTTGTATGTCGGCGCGCTGATCTTGTGCTGCGCGCGACGCTGGGTCGTGCGCGCGTGGGACTGCTTCTGCTTGGGGACGGCCATCGCTTGGAGGTTACTCGAACCGCAATTCTGAGAGCTTCGCCCAGCGTGGATCAGGCTCAGGGTCGTGGGCGTGCTCGCCCTCCACGCTGTTCAGATCTGCGCCGCACACCGGACACAGGCCCGCGCAGTCGGGCCGGCACAGCACCTTCGTCGGCAGCGCCAGCGCGAGCGCGTCGCGTGCCCATCCGTGGAGGTCGAGAACGCCGCGTTCGACGTACGGCGAGGCAAGCTCGTCACCTTCGCCCGGCAGCGATACCTCGCGGGCGTCGACTGTGAAGGTTGGCGTGGCCGGTTGCAGGCAGCGCATGCACGGCCCGTCGAGCGTGGCGTCGAAGCGCAGCCGCAGCGCATAGCCCTCACCGGTCGTGCGCGAGACGTCGAGGCGCACCTGCACCAGTGAAGGCGCGACGGGATACCGCTCGCCACCGAGAACGTATGGCTCGATCGCGACAGCGAGCTCGAGCCGGCGGGCCTCGCCGGCGCTGAGATGCAACCCCCCGAGGTCGAAAGTATCCGTCCGGAGGGACATGTTCCCCAGCTTAGCGTCGGCTTTAGCGTGGCTTTGGGGCTCGTAAGCCATGATTTGAAGTGTGTCTTCGTGGTTTCGCACCTACGGCTTTACCGATGTCGACGACCATCTCGTGATCGGCGCGTATCCGCTCGATGCCGCCGACGTCGACATGCTCGAATGGCTTGGCGTCCGCCGCGTACTGAACCTGGTCAAGGACGACGAGTACCGCAGCGGCGAGCGCGAGGCGGTCGAGGCGGCGCTCGCCGCGGCCGGGATCGAGGAGTACCGCCTCGGTCTGACGGACTACGGCGGCCTCCCCGCCCCCGAGCTCGAGGCGGCGGTCCAGGAGGTGGCGAGCTGGCTAGAGCAGGGCACGCTCAGCTACGTCCACTGCCGCGCCGGCTGGCAGCGCTCGGCAGCTGTCGCGGCCGGCGTGATCGCGGTCCGCAACCAGCTCGACATCGACGCCGCGCTGGAGCTAGTGCAGGAGCGCAAGCCGACCGCCGACCCGCTCCCCCACCAGCGCGAGGACCTGCGTCGCTGGTGGGAGCTCCGCCAGCAGGCAACTGATCTCGAGTGAGCGGCCCGGAGCGCTACTGAGGGGTCCCGGGCCCGTCGGCAAGGGCTCCCCCGGGCCCGTCGGCAAGGGCTCCCCCGGGCCCGTCGGCGGCGCGGCCCCACTACTCGGCGGCGCGCACCACTACTCGGCGGCGCGCAGGCGCCGGGCGGTGATCTCGTTCTCGCCCGGGTCCTCGCCGGTCGCGTCGGTCTCGTGCACCGCGCGTGGGCTCGTCGTGACCGGCTCGAGCTGCGGGATCTCGACACCCTCGGAGACGGCGCCGTGCTCGGCAAAACGCCGAGCGCCGGGGATCACACGGGCCTCGTAGGACCCGATCGCGTCGTTGTAGGCCGCGACCGTGCTGTTCAGGCGCCGGCCGAGCGTCGACAGCAGTGAGGAGAGCTTGACGAGCCTCGCGTGGAGCTCGCGCCCCAGCTCTGACACGGCCTGGGCGGACTCGGCGACGCGCTCCTGCTGCCATCCATATGAGACCGCGCGCAGCATCGCGAGCAGCGTCGTCGGCGTCGCGATCAGCACACGCCGCGCCATCGCGTCCTCGATCAGGGCCGGGTCCGCCTCGAGCGCGGCGCCGTACAGGTGCTCGCCCGGGAGGAACAGGACGACGAAGTCGGGCGTCGACTCGAGCTCGTCCCAGTACGCCTTGTCGGCGAGCGACTTGACGTGCTTGCGCAGCAGCCGTGCGTGGTCGCGCAGATGACGCTGGCGCTCCTCCTCGTCCCGTGCTTCGTAGGCGTCGAGCACGCCCTGCAGCGGCGCCTTGGCATCGACGACGACGTGCTTGCCGCCCGGCATCTGGACGATCAGGTCGGGCCTCAGCGTCGACTCGTCGCCGCCGAACGAGCTCTGCTCGACGAAGTCGCAATGCCGCACCATGCCGGCGAGCTCGACGACGTTGCGCAGCTGCATCTGGCCCCACTGCCCGCGGGCGTTCGGCTTGCGCAGCGCGGTCACGAGCGCGCCGGTCTCAGTCCGGAGCTTCTCGCCGGTCTCGTTCAGCGTCCGCAGCTGCGCCTCGAGCCGGCCGCGTGACTCCCTGCGTTCCTGGTCGAGCGCAAGCAGCTGCTGGTCGACGCGTCCGAGCTGCTCCTTGATCGGCGCGACGAGCTGCTCGACCGCGACCTGGCGCTTGTCGAGATCGCCCTTGGCCTGCACCTGGGCGGCCTGCAGCTGCGCCCGTGCCATCTCGGCCAGCTGCGCCATGCTCGACTGCAGCGCCTCGGCGGAGAGCGCCTTGAACGACTCCGACAGCCGCGTCTGGGCGTCGCTGACGGTACGCAGCCGCTCACCCGCCAGCTCTCGCTCGTGCTCGAGGTCGGCCTGTGCGCGCACGAGCTCGCGCTCGAGCTCGCCCGCCCTCGCGGCCTCATCGGCCAGCGTGCGCAGCCGCGCCCGGACGGCCAGCGCAACCACCGCCGCGCCGACGAAAAGACCGATCAGGAGCCACAGTGCAGTCATCGCGTTCCGAGCATGGCGCCACGGGCGGACGGAACCAGGGGGTTGCAAGAATCGGTGCATGCCCCCCGATCTCGTCCGCCGGCGGGTGGTCATCCACGGCCACGTTCAGGGCGTCTACTTCCGCCATTCCCTGCGCCAGCAGGCCGACGCGCAGTCGGTCGCGGGCTGGGCCGCGAACCGCGCCGATGGCACCGTCGAGGCAGTCCTCGAGGGTCCCGCGGACGCCGTCGCTCAGGTGATCCGCTTCTGCGAGACCGGCCCCCGCCATGCACGGGTGCAGCGCGTTGACGTGTCGGACGAGCCGGTCGAGGGTCTGCGCAGCTTCGACATTTGGTGAGGGCGGCCGACGCGCCGCGACGGGCGCGCCCAGCCGGGCCCTATCCCAGCGCCGCCTCGAACGCCTCGCGAGCCGCGGGGCCGCGGACCGCGAACACGACCCGCTCGAGCCGCCCGCCCCGCGACGGCCCATCGGACCCACTCCCCGCCGGCGTCCGCTGCAGGAACCGACGCACCTCCTCGACCTCGATCCTCGCCGCCTGGTCTAGGGGGAAGCCGCCGACGCCGGTCCCGAACGCGACCAGTGCGAGCGATCGCGCGCCGAGCTCGGAGGCCAACTGGAGCGTGGAGGCAGTCGCGCGCCGGATCACGTCTGCCGAGGTCGGGCCGCCGAGCTCCATCGTGGCGGCGTGGATCACCCATCGGCATGGCATCTCGCCGCCGGAGGTGGCGACGGCCGAGCCGAGGTCGATCGGGGCGCGATCGTGGCTCTCGGAGATCAGCACCGGACCTCCGGCCCGAGCGATCGCGGCGGCCACACCGCCCCCGTGCATCAGCTGCGTGTTCGCCGCGTTGGAGATCGCATCGACCTCCAAGGTGGTGATGTCGGTGTCGAGGACCTCGATCACACGGTCACGGTAACCGCATCCGGCTTTGGGCCGCGCGTCACCCAACCGTCGCGGTAACCGCATCCGGCTTTGGGCCGCGCTCGCTCCGCTACCTGGTTCCGGGAAACCGCTCCGCTCGCGCGGCAGTCACCACGGGCGGGCATCCAGCCCGCCCAACATCCGGCTTTGGGCCGCGCTCGCCCAACCGTCGCGGCCCTACGAAACTTCGGCGGGCTCGTCCTTGCCGGCGAGCCGATCGCGGCCCCGCTGGACGGCGGCGATGAACTTCGTCAGGTTGACCTCGAGCGTGTTGAGGATCTCGTCGGCGTAGTCCTCGGCGCCGAGCCGGATCTCGCGCTCGCGGGCGCGGGCGTCCTCGATGATGTCCTCGGCGGCGCGCTCGGCCTGCTTGGTGATCTCCTCCTCGGAGATCAGGCGTTCCTGGCGCTCGCGCGCCTCCTTGACGATCCGCTCGGCCTCGCGCTTGGCCTCGGCCAGCATCTCCTGCCGCTCCTTGACGATCCACCGTGCCTGCTTGATCTCCTCGGGGATCGTGGCGCGCATCTGATCGAGGATGTCGTAGATCTCCTCTTTGTCGACGCGGACCTGATCGGTCAGCGGCACCGGCTTAGCGTTGTGAACTAGATCGTCAAGCTTGTCGATCAGTACCAGGACGTCCATCGCAGAACCTCTGTTTCGTCAGCGGCCTAACCGTTCCTTCAACGCTACGGCAACCTCGTCGGGCACCATGTCCCCGACTCTGCCGCCGAACGTAGCCAGCTCCTTTACGCCGCTCGATCTAATGAAACTGTACTTCGCGGAGGCCATTAGGTACACAGATTCGATATCTGGTGCCTGACGGTGGTTGAGCTGGTTCATCTCGAGCTCGTACTCGAAGTCGGAGATCGCGCGCAGTCCCTTGACGATCGCCTTCGCGCCGCGCTCGTGCGCGAACTCGACGACGAGGTTGGCGAACGGCTCGACGGTCACGTTCCCGAGCTCACGGATCGCGTTCTGGACGAACGCGACTCGCTCCTCGGCGGTGAACAGCGTCGTGCCCTTGCGGATCGGGAGGTTGACGACCGCGACGATCACGTGGTCGAACATCGCCGCGGCGCGTGTGATCACGTCGATGTGCCCATTGGTGATGGGGTCGTAGGAGCCGGGGCAAATCGCGATTCGGTTATCGGGGGCCATGGATGCGTATCGATGTGTCTCCGTAACGGCGCTCGTCCCTCAGCGGGAGGTCGAGCTCGAGCGGCGCGCGCCGGTCGCTCTCGCCGACCACGCATGCATCCGGCGCAAGGACCGGTGCAAGCGCGGCCGAGAGCTCCCCTGCGAGGTCGCTCGCGTGGCCGTATGGGGGGTCTAGAAAGACAAGATCGTATTGACGGCGCCGCCCTCGTGCGGCCTGGAGATAAACGAGTGCGCGCTGGCGCCTGACCTCGGCGCTGAGCCCGAGTGCCGCCAGGTTGCGCTTGATCGCACCGATCGCCGCCGTCGAGGAGTCGACGAACACGGCCTCGGCGGCCCCCCGCGAAAGCGCCTCGATCCCGAGCGCGCCCGACCCGGCGAACAGGTCGAGCACCCGGGCGTCGGTCACCGCATCGGCCGAACCGAGGATCGAGAACAGCGCCTCGCGGACGCGATCCGCGGTCGGGCGGGTCGCGGCGCCACGGGGCGCGACCAGCGGATGGCCGCGCAGGCGCCCGCCGATCACCCTCACGCGCGGATCGGGGCGCGAGCCTCGGCCCCGAAGGTCCGCACGAGCTCGTCGCCGAGCAAGGCGTTGTCGGCGTGCTCGAGCTCCGGATCGTCGCCCAGAAGCCGCTCGGCGGTCGCCCGCGCGCGCTCGAGCAGCTCTGCGTCTCGCGGCAGCTCGGCGAGAACCAGCGTCGCGAGCCCGTGCTGCCGGGTGCCGATCAGCTCGCCCTCGCCTCGGAGCTGAAGATCGATCTCGGCCAGCTTGAAACCGTCGCTGTGCCCGGCCAGCGCTCGCAGGCGCACGGACTCCTTGGCCCCGAACAGCAGGCACAGCGAGGCGTGGGCTCCGCGCCCGATCCGACCCCGCAGCTGATGCAGCTGCGAGATCCCGTAGCGCTCCGCGTCCTCGACCAGCATCACGGTCGCGTTGGGGACGTCGATCCCGACCTCGATCACCGACGTCGCGACGAGCACCGCGGCTGCGCCCGAGGTGAATGCGGCCATCGCGGCCTGTTTCTCCGCAGATCGCATCTGTCCGTGCAGCAGCACGACCGAGAAATCCCCGAACTCGCCGGTGCGCAGGCGCTCGAACTCGGCTGTCGCCGCGCGCGCCTGGAGCGCGTCTGACTCCTCGACGAGCGGACACACGACGAACGCCTGGCGCCCGGCTCGCAGCTCCTCGCGGATGCGCTCGTATGAGCGGGCGCGTTCGGCGTCGCTCGAGCAGACATGGGTCGAGATCGGCTGCCGGCCGCGTGGCAGCTCGCGCAGGAGCGTGAAGTCGAGGTCCCCGTAGCCCGCGAGCGCGAGCGTGCGCGGGATCGGCGTCGCCGTCATATGCAGCGCATGCGGGCTGTCGGCGCCGGCCGCGCGCGCGTCGAGCGCAGCGCGCTGTCGCACGCCGAAGCGGTGCTGCTCATCGATCACGACCACGCCGAGCCGCGCGAACCGCACCGACTCCTCGATCAGCGCATGGGTGCCGACCGCGAGCGACAGCTCGCCGGTCGCGAGCTTCGAGTGCAGATCGGCCCTGCGGCGCGCGGGCGTCGAGCCCGTCAACAGACCGACCGGGACGAGCTCGCCCGGCAGCAGCGCCTGAATCGTCGCGAAGTGCTGCTCGGCGAGCGTCTCGGTCGGAGCCATGATCGCGCCCTGGTAGCCCTGTTCGACGGCTCGCAGCAGTGTGTACAGCGCGACCACCGTCTTGCCCGATCCGACCTCACCCATCAGTAGCCGCTGCATCGGCCGCGGCTCGGCCAGGTCATCGTCGATCGCCGCCAGCGCCGCCTGCTGATCGCCGGTCAGCGGGAACGGCAGCAGCGCCTTCAGCCACCGCGCGGTCAGCTCCCGCGGGCCGTCCAACACCGGCGCACGGGCCGACGCGCGGCGCAGCCGCCGGCGCCGCAGGAGTGCGAGCTGGACCATCAGCAGCTCGTCGAACGCGAGCCGGCGGCGGGCCAGCTCCTGGTCGCCCTGGTTGACCGGAAAGTGACACGCGGCCAGCGCCGCCGGGCGGTCGGCGAGCCTCTCGAGGACCCGCACACGCGCGGGCAACGGCTCGAGCACGTCGCCGATCGCCGCGGCATTCGCCTGCACCATCGCGAGGATCTGGGTCGAGGACAGGCCGTCGGTCGCCGGGTAGTGCGCGACCGCACCGCCGCCGGTCGTGGCCTCGCCCGTCGGCGCGTGGGCCTGGACGCTGAAGCGGTTGCGGGCCTGGTAGCGGCCGTGCAGGACGAGCCGGGTTCCGACCGGATACCGCTGGACGAGCCACGGCTGGTTGAAGAACGTCGCCTTCATCGGGCCGGTTTCGTCGGCGACGGTCGCCTCGACCAGCGGGCGCATGCCGCGCCGGCGCACCGAGCGTGAGCTGATCGCACGAACCTCGACGACCACGGTCGCGTTCTCACCGGGCACGAGCTCCGCCACCGCCCGCGCCTCCCGGCGATCGCGCGGCAGGTGCAACAGCAGGTCGGCAACCGTCGCCAAACCGAGCGACTCCGCCGCCCGCTGCATCTTCGTGCCAGACAGGGCCAATGGCTCGGCCAGGCGCGAGGGGCGCGGATACCGCACCGGGGCGGCCCGGAGCTGATCGGGCTCAAGCTCGTGTGAGGAGGCGAACACGGTCGCGGTCATGTACGGCGAGCCATGATGACTCGGCTCCCGGCGGGACGCCGGCGCATCGCCTCCGGGGCCGTGAGCGCCGCGACTCACTCAGCCGACAGCAGCCACCAGTAGCTTCGCTGGCCGCCGTCGCTGAGCTCGAACTCGACCTCGCCCGCGGCCAGCGCCTGGACCGTCGCGTCGTCCAGCGGCGCCTCGACACCGCGCAGGCACGTGATCAGCTCGGCGTTCTCGGCGAGTCGCTCGAGCACGCCTCGAAGCGTGTCCCGGGGCTGTCCCCAAGCGACGATCTTCTCCTCGACGAACCCGACCGCGTCGCCCTCTCGGAATCGCCCCTGCACATCGTCGCGGGCCGCGGGCGCGACGGCGCCGGTGCGCACGCGGTTGAGCGTCTGGTGCATCCCCTCAGCGTTGTCCTGCGCGCTGCGCGTTGGGTCGAGGCTGACGGCCGCCGCCAGCCCGGCCTGCGGCGATCGCGACGGGACGACGCTGACGGTCTTGTCGGACAGCTCGGCGGCTCGTTCCGCCGCCATCACGACGTTGGGGCTGTTGGGCAGCACGACGACCTGCTCCGCGGCAATTGCGTGGATTGCGGCCAGCAGGTCGTAGGTCGACGGGTTCAGGGTCGGGCCGCCGTCGAGCACGCGGACGCCGAGGCCCTCGAACAGCTCACCCATGCCACTGCCGCTGACGACCGCGAGCGCGCCGCAGACGGCGGGCTGCTGGGGCGCCGTCAGGCGCTGATCGCGCTGCTGTACCTGCTCGCGCATGTCAGCGACATCAAGGTGGGAGACGTTGCCGGCGTCGGCGAACACCGCGGTCGCGGCGTTCGGATCGTCGGTGTGGATGTGGACCTTGAGCGTCGTCTGGTCGCCGACGACCAGCACCGAGTCGCCGAGTTGCTCGAGCGGGGTCACGAAATGTCGCGCCTCGAGGTCCTTGCCGCTGACGGCGAAGTTCGTGCAGTAGCGATACGTCGAGGAGGCGTGCTGCGGGTGCGTCACGCGGGCAGCGGCCTGGTGGTCGAGCGGCGGCGGCTCGGTCCCGCGCAGGGCTCCGACGATCCCGGTCAGCAGCACGGTCAAGCCGTAGCCGCCGGCGTCGACGACGCCGGCCTCGCGCAGTACGGGGAGCATCTCGGGACCGCGCTCCACCGAGTCCTTGCCGGCGTCGAGCGCGCGTTCGATCACCTCGGCGATGACCGCGTTCTGCCGATCGGAGTCGGCGCCCTCCTCGAGCCGCGCCTCGGGCATGTGGGCCAGGTCAGATGCGACGCGGTGGGCCATCTCCCGTGCGACGGTGAGGATCGTGCCCTCGGCCGGCTCGCGAACCGAGCCGTACGCCTGATCGGCCGCGCGGGCCAGTGCCGCCCCGATCAGCACCGGGTCGACCAACTCGCCCGGGCGGCTCGCGAGCTCTTCAGCGGCGCCGCGGATCAACTGCGAGAGGATCACACCAGAGTTACCACGCGCGCCGAGCAGCGCCGCGCGGGCGACCGACCCGACGATCTCGTCGCGCCCGATGTCGTCGATCGTGCGCTCCTCGGAGGCGGTCGAGAGCCGATCGAGCTCCTGCAGCACCGAGCGAAGCGTCAGCACCATGTTGTCGCCGGTGTCGCCGTCGGCGACCGGGAATACGTTGAGGTCGTTGACCTCGGCGCGCCTGGCCTCGAGGGCGGCAAGACCAGCTTCCACAACCGCGCGGAAGCGAACGATGCTGGGGTCGGACACCGCCGCTAAAGAACTCGGTCGGGGCTGCTCCGGGGGGCCGTGGACACGGCTAGCGGGCTTTGACGACCTTGCCTGCCTTCAGGCAGCGCGTGCACACGTAGACGCGACGCGGCGTCCCGCCGTCGTCGATACGGACGCGCTGGAGGTTGGGCTCGAACCGCCGCTTGGTCGCCACCATCGAGCGGCTGCGGCTGTGTCCGAACGCCGGACCCTTTGCACATACATGGCACACCTTGGACATGGCGGGCGAGTATAGCTTCAGGCGACGCAGCGGCTCGTCCCGTCCCTGTCGGCTCCGCTCGCCCGTCCCGCGGACCCGGTGCCGCAGCGGCTCGTCCCGTCGCTGCGGAGCACCCGCTCAGATCCCGGTTGGGATCTTGTCTGGTGGGTAGTGAAGGGCCCCAATGGCTGAGACAGCCAATCTTGGCATGCCCTCACTCGCGACGATCGAGCTCCCCGAGCGCTACCGCCCGGTGCGCCGGATCGCCCGCGGAGGCATGGCGACGGTGTGGTGCGTCGAGGACCTGGTGCTCGGGCGCCAGGTCGCGATCAAGCTGCTGGCGGCCCCGTATTCGCACAGCGAGGAGGCGCTCGCGCGGTTCAAGCGCGAGGCCCGCGCCGCAGCGCGGCTGTCCGGGCACTCGAACGTCGTGACGATCTACGACGTGGCCGAGGCGAAGGCGCGCGAGGACGACGCTCCGCGGGCGTTCCTCGTGATGGAGTACCTCGCGGGCGGCACGGTTGCCGAAGCCCTTCGCGCCGGGGCGATCCGGCGTGAGGAGGCGGCTCGCTGGCTCCGGGAGGCCGCATCGGCGCTCGACTATGCGCACGCTCGCGGGGTGATCCATCGCGACATCAAGCCCGCGAACTTCCTGCTCGACGGCTCCCGCAGGCTGCACGTGGCCGACTTCGGGATCGCGCATCTGGGCACCGAGCACGCAATCACGGCGAGCGGCTATGTACTTGGCACGGCCGCCTACCTCGCACCCGAACGCGCCCTCGGAAAGCCGGCGAGCACCGCCAGCGATCGCTATGCGCTGGCGGTCGCGGCGTTCGAGCTGCTCGTCGGACGGCGGCCATTCACCGCCGATCACCTGGCCGCGCAGGCCCGCGCCCACATCGACGCGCCCCGCCCGCGCGCAAGCGAGCGCAATCCAGCTCTCCCCCCTGGGCTCGACGCCGTGCTTGCGCGTGGGATGGCCAAGCAGCCCGAACAGCGGTGGCCAACGGCAACGGAGTTCGCTGGCGCGGTCGATCGCGCCCTCGGATCCCCGCCCCGCACAAACGCGGCCGCAGCCCCGCCCCCGCCCCCCACGAACTCAGCCCCGCTTCCGCCCCGCCGGAGGGCAGCCGGGACCGTGCCCCCGCGCAGACGACCGCCCAGTGCCAACCCAATCGCCGCCGTCGCCGCGCGCGTGCCGCGCCGCAGCCTGGCGATCGCCGCTCTCGGCGCGGTCGCGTTCGCGGCCGGGATCGCGGCCGGCGCCGACCACAGCCAACCGGCCAGGTACGCGCCAACCGCCGGGACCTTCAGCCTGGCCCCGACGGTGCGCCCACGACCACACCGCCATCACCGCTCGAAGCCGCTGAGCGCGACGTCGACCGCGACGCCGACCGGCGCGACGACGCGTGCCGCCCAGACCTCGACCCCGCCCACCGCCGCCACGCTGCAGGCGCGCGGTCACCAGCTGATGCTCGCAGGTGACTACCAGTCGGCGATCCCGGTGCTACGCCGCGCGCTCGCGGCGGCCAGTCCGTCGAGCCTCACCTATGCCTACGCCCTGTTCGACCTTGGGCGCTCACTGCGGCTCGCGGGCGATCCGGGGGCCGCGATCCCGATCCTGTACCGGCGGTTGCAGATTCCCAACCAGACCGGCGTCGTCCGGGCCGAGCTGCGGCTCGCCCTACAGGCGGCCGGTGCCGGTCCGGCGGGAGCGCACCCGCGCGGCCCGGGCGCACCACCGGCCCCGCCCGGCCAGAGCCACGGCGGCCCCGCCGCCCACAATCGCCATTAGATGGTCGATCCCACGAGGCGGCCGCAACGGACCACGGCCCCGGCCGGCGCCAACGACACAGCGACTAGTTCTCGGCCGCGAACCCGGCGGGCCCGCGTCGCGCCGTGAGCTCCTCGCGCACGGCGAGCGAGGCCAGCGCGGCCTCGACGGCATGGCGGCCGGTGTCGCGCTTGGACCCTCCGGCGACGCGATCGAGCGCCTGCTCCATGCTGTCGACGGTGAGCACGCCGAATCCGCAGGGAATGCCCGTCAACAGCTGCACCTGCTGGATCCCACGCGCTGACTCGCCGCAGACATAGTCGTAGTGGTCGGTCTCGCCCCGGATCACCGCGCCGAGGCAGATGACAGCGTCATAACGGGCCGACTCGGCGGCGTAGCGCGCGATCAGCGGCAGTTCGAAGGCCCCCGGTACGTCGAACCGGTCGACCTCCTCGATCGAGGCCTCGGCGAGCGCGGCGCGGGCGCCCTCTTCGAGCTTTTCGGCCAGCTCGGTGTAGAACCGCGCCACGCACAGCGCGACGCGTCGGTCAGAGCTCATCGCGCCGACGGTCGTCCTCGTGCTCGAGCGCGATCATCTCCTCGTCCAGCGCCAGGCCCTGATGGTGCAGGGTGTGGCCGAGTCGGTCTCGCTTGGCGCGCAGATACGCCTCGTTGTGAGGGTTGGGAAGGTGCTGGATCGGGATCTGGTCGGCGACCGACAGCCCGTACCCCGCCAGCCCCGAGATCTTCTTCGGGTTGTTGGTCAGGATCCGGATCGAGCTGAGCCCGAGGTCGACCAGGATCTGGGCGCCGATGCCGTAGTCGCGCAGGTCAGCCGGCAGCCCGAGCCGCAGGTTGGCGTCGACCGTGTCGAGCCCCTCCTCCTGCAGCTTGTAGGCGCGGAGCTTGTTGAGCAGGCCGATGCCGCGGCCCTCCTGGCTGAGGTACAGGAGCACCCCGCGACCCTCCGCCTCGATCATCGCCAGCGCCGACTCGAGCTGCTCCCCGCAGTCGCAGCGCAGCGAGTGGAAGACGTCGCCTGTCAGGCATTCGGAGTGCACGCGAACGAGCACATCCTCGGCGCCCTCGACATCGCCCTTGACGAGCGCGACGTGGTGCTTGTGGTCGATCAGCGAGCGATAGCCGACGGCGACGAACTCGCCGAAGCCGGTCGGAAGCTTGGTCGAGACGACGCGCTCGACCAGCTTCTCGGTCCGGCGGCGGTAGGCGACCAGCTCCTCGACCGTCACCATCTTCAGCCCGTGGCGCTGGCAATAGGGACCGAGATCGCCGACCCGCGCCATCGTCCCGTCGTCGTTCATGATCTCGCAGATCACGCCGGCCGGGATCAGGCCCGCGAGGCGCGCGAGATCGACTGACGCCTCGGTCTGCCCGACGCGCTCGAGCACGCCCCCCTCCTTGGCCTTCAGCGGGAACACGTGGCCCGGCTGCACGAGATCGCGCGGGCTTGCGCCCGGGTCGATCGCGACCTGGATCGTGCGCGCCCGGTCGGCCGCCGAGATCCCGGTGCTGACGCCCGTGCGAGCCTCAATCGAGACCGTGAACGCGGTCTCGAACGGAGACTCGTTCTTGGCAGCCATCAGGTCCAGGCCGAGCCCCTCGCACCGCTCCGGCGTCAGCGCCAGGCAGATCAGCCCCCGCCCCTCCTTCGCCATGAAGTTGACGGTCTCCGGGGTCACGAACTGCGCGGCGATCGTCAGATCGCCCTCGTTCTCGCGATTCTCGTCATCGACGACGACCACCATCTTGCCCTGACGGATGTCCTCGATCGCCTCCTCGATCGTCGAGAACGGCGCTTGCACGCTGCTCATGCCGCCCTCCCGATCAAACGCTCCACGTATTTGGCCAGCACGTCGACCTCCAGGTTCACTGTGCTCCCGGGTTCGATCGTCCCGAGATTGGTTCGTTGCAACGTCTCAGGTATCAGGGAGACGGTAAAGGATTCGCTATCGAGCTCGGCGACGGTCAGCGAGACGCCGTCGACGGCGATCGAGCCCTTCTCGACGATGTATCGCGCGAGCTGCCCGGGTACCGACACCCGAACGCGCCGCGCGAACCCATCGTCCGTGACCGAGGCGACGGTTCCAAGCCCGTCGACGTGGCCTTGGACGATGTGACCGCCGAGCCGGTCGCTTGCTCGCAGCGGCAGCTCGAGGTTTACGTTCGCGCCCGGAACGACGGTGGCGAGCGAGCTGCGGGTGAGCGTCTCGTTCATGACCTCGGCGACGAACGCTCCTGCGCCGACCTCGGTCGCGGTCAGACAGACGCCGTTGACCGCCACCGAGTCACCCTCGGCGAGCTCCCCCGCGAGTGCGGTCTCGATCCTCAGCTCGACGCCGTCGTCCGAGCGCTCAGCGCCGGCGACGGTGCCCCGGTCGGCAACCAGCCCCGTGAACACTCACCACTCCTTCAGTCGCGCTGAGATCAGCAGGTCGTCGGAAACCGACTCACATTCGAGCGTCAGCGCACGGACGGCTTCGGCGATGCTGTCGACCCCCTCGCCCTCGAGTGGGTCGCGGGCGGTCTTGCCGCCCAACACGATCGGCGCCAGGAACAGCCGAATCTCGTCGATCTCGCCGGCGTCGAGGAACGCCCCGGCGAGGTGGGGACCGCCCTCGAGCAGGATCGAGGTGATGCCCGCCGCGCCGAGTTGGTCGAGCGCCGAGCGCACCCGCGCTGTCTCGTTCTCGCCGGTCGCGACGATCACCTCGACGCCGTGGACCTGGAGCGCGTCGGTGGCCGTCCGCGGCGCCGCCCGCGAGACGACGACGGTCAGCGGGATCTTGTGAGCGTCTCGGACGAGCTTTGCCCGCAGCGACAGGCGCGCGAGTGAATCGAACACGATCCTGCGCGGCTGGCGCTCGACGCCGTCGACCCGCGCCGTCAGCTGCGGATCGTCGGCGGTTGCGGTGCCGATCCCGACCGCGACCGCGTCGCATTCGGCGCGCCAGTGGTGGGCGCGGTAGCGGCTCTTGGTGCTCGAGATCCACTTCGAGTCGCCGCTGCGGGTGGCGACCTTGCCGTCGAGCGTCATCGCGGACTTGAACAGCACCCACGGGCGGCCGGTGCGTGCGTGCTTGCGGAACGGCTGGTTCAAAAGCCGCGCCCTCGACGCGAGGTCGCCATCGGCCATCACGACGTTGATCCCGTCATCGCGCAAGATGCCGAGCCCTCGACCTGAGGCGTGCAGGCTCGGATCTTCAGACGCGACCACGACCCGCTCGATCCCGGCATTGCGGATCGCGTCGGTGCACGGCGGCGTACGGCCATGGTGGCAGCACGGCTCGAGCGACACGTAAAGCGTCGTGCCCGCGAGATCCTCGTCGCCGGCGGCGTGGATCGCTTCGACCTCGGCGTGCGGTGACCCGACGGCGCGGTGGAATCCCTCGGCGATCATCTCGCCATTGCGCGCGATCACAGCCCCGACGAGAGGGTTCGGGCTGACGCGACCCCGCCCCTGTTCGGCAAGCTCGATCGCGCGGGCGAGATGGCGGCGATCGGTGTCGGTCCTCGGTGACATGGCGGCTAACTCGAAGGATAGGACGGGCGGGGCGAGCCGGTGTCGGATCGCCCCGGGGTCTACGGTCAGAGCGCGCGCCGGGCCTACGGTCAGAGCGCGCGCCGGTCCTACGGTCAGAGCGCGCGCCTCGGTCCTACTCTCGGCGCACGCCTACTTGCTGCAGGAACCGCCGCTCAGGTGGTACACGCTCATCTCAGGCCCCGGTAGCCGGAACTGGCGGGGGTAGTAGTCGATCGACCAGTCGAAGCTGAACGGGACCGGGTGAGCCCCGAGCGCGAACGGGGTGACGTGGTACAGCAGCCTGCCGCGCTCGGCGAGCGCCGCGTAGTAGCGGACCGCGGAGGGCGCCGCCTGCGGCTCGGCGAACGCCCGGCCGGCCTGCAGCGAGCCGATCACCACCCAGCAGTAGCCCTGCTCGACGTAGCCGTCGAGCAGGGCCGGGCGCAGCGTCCGCTCGTACTGATCTACGAGGACATATCGGTGCTGGCCCGCCGGCAGCGGATTGCCGTTGTCGTCGACGTTGGAGATCGAGGTGTTGTACAGCGACCAGCGGGCGCCCGTAGGCGTCGACGGGAGCGCGCGGCCGATGTCGTAGGCCCAGTTGCTCGGGACCAGCGGCTCGACCACGATCTTCGCGCCTGCCGGGACGTGGGCGACGAGCCATGCTCGTGTCAGGTTGAGCGTGTTCGGACGCGACAGGACGAGGTCGTTGTGGATCACAGCGACTAGGCTCTGCGCCAGCAGCAGCACCGCGATCAGCCCTCCGCACAGCGGTCGCGGCAGGCGGCTGACGCGCGCCAGCCAGCGCGTCAGCTCGACCGCCGCATAGGCCGCCAGCAGCACGACGATCGGGAGGATCGGCATCAGCCAGCGCCCGAAGAACCGCTGCTGATCGCCCATGAAGATGATGAATGCGATCGGCGCCGGGACCAGCACCAGGAACATCGCCAACCTGCGGCGGAAGAGCAGCAGCACCGAGCCGCCGACCGACGCGAGCGTCGGACCCCATCCGAGGCCCCAGGTGAACGTCCACAGGTAGTAGGCGATGCCGCTTCCCGGCGTGGTTCCGAGCTTGACCGGGTCCTGGCCGGCCGCGATCGACGCCTGCGAGGAGAGCCCGGCCTGGAACGCCGAGAAGTCGAGCACCGAGTACGGGTTGGCGAGAACGAACGCCGCCAGCGCGAGCACAAGCCCGACGGCGAGCCGGCGCGCCGCCGGCCAGAACCGTTCGGCCGCGGCGTCACAAAAGAACGCCGCCAGCAGGCACAGCAGCGTGATCCCACCGGTGTACTTGGTCGCCGCGGCGAGTCCGATTCCGATGCCGGCGACGACGTAATCGCGGGTGCGACCCCGGCGCATGACGCCTGCGATCCCATACAGCGACAGCGCGACCGGGGCCAGCGTCGGGACGTCGTTGAGGGCCAGATGGCTGTAGAAGACCGGCAGGAACGCGACCCCGAGCATTGCGGCGGCAAGCAGTCCGACGGTTCTGTTGAAAAAGCGGGCACCGGCCATGTAGGTGAGCCAGACCGACGCCGTCCCGAGCACCGCCGCGACCACGCGCGCGACGACGAACACGGTCGTCGGGTCCGACGAGTACGCGCGCATGACCGCATCGGAGCTGCCGAACCACAGCTCGAACACGATGTACAGCAGGTACGAGTAGCCCGGAGGGTTCGGGAAGTAGTGCGGATTGAGGTCGTGCGAGAAGAACCCGATCGCCTTGGGGACGAAATGGGTGGCCTCGTCGACGTTGTAGCTGTACGGAAGGCCCTGCTTGATTCCCCACAGCCGCAGCAGGAAGGTGGCGAGTAGCAGCACCGCCAGGGCGGGCCGGTACAGGTCGCGGCGCCGAGCCCGACGAACGGGGCTCGGTTGCGGGCCGCCGGGGACGGCGGGCTCGGTGGCCGGTCCTGGCCGGCCGCTGGGTCGCGTCAGCGTCGCCGTATCCATCGCTAGCCGTCCAGTATCCCTACCGCGCTGTCACGATGTGCCGTCGCTTGCGCCGCGGCATCGGATGTCCTCGATACCGTTGGGGTGCTCGCCATGAAGCTGATCATCCAGATTCCCTGTTTCAACGAGGAAGCGCAATTACCCTCGACGCTGGGCGACCTCCCGAGCGAGGTGCCCGGCTTCGACGAGGTCGAGTGGCTGATCATCGACGACGGTTCGACCGACCGGACGGTCGAGGTCGCGCGCGAGCACGGCGTCGACCACGTCGTGCGTCTGACCAACAACAAGGGGCTGGCGACGGCCTTCCAGGCGGGGCTCGACGCGGGGCTGAAGCTCGGTGCGGATGTGATCGTCAACACCGATGCCGACAACCAATATGAGGGCGGAGACATCCCAAGGCTCGTGGAACCGATTCTCCGCGGTGAGGCGGACATGGTCGTCGGCGACCGACAGGTCGAGACGATCGAGCACTTCTCGGGCCCCAAGAAGCTGCTCCAGCGACTCGGTTCGTGGGTCGTGCGCCAGGCGTCATCAACCGAGATCCCCGACACGACCTCGGGCTTCCGGGCCTACAACCGCGAGGCCGCGCTGCAGATGCAGGCAGTCTCGAAGTTCACCTACACGCTCGAGACGATCATCCAGGCGGGCAAGCTGCTGGTCGCCGTCGATCACGTCCCGATTCGCACCAATCCAAAGACGCGGGAGTCCCGGCTGTTCCCGTCCACCGCCGCGTACGTGCGCCGCAACGCGCTGTCGATCTTCCGGATCTACTCCCAGTACGAGCCGCTGAAGGTCTTCTGGGGCGCCGCCGTGGTGTTTGGCCTGCCGGCACTGGTGCTGTTCATCCGCTTCCTGATCTACTTCATCACCGACCCGCATACCGCGACGGGCCACGTTCAGTCGTTGATCGCGGGCGCTGTCCTGTTCATCGCGGCGATGCTGCTCGGCGCGCTGGGAGTGATCGGCGACCTGCTCGACGCACAGCGGACGCTGTCGCAGCGGACGTTCGAGCGCGTCCGCCGGATCGAGCTTCAGCTGGGGGTCGAGCCGTCGCACTACGAGCCGGGAGCGCCGGCCAACCGCAAGCCCGCACAGCCCTCCGGGCCCGCACAGCCCTCGGCACCGGGGCCGGCCGGGCCCGGCGCGCAGGCCGGCAAGGCTGCCGGGACCGGCGAAGATCGCGAGGCGCTGGGGGTATGACCTCGTCGACCGAGGCCGTCCCGACCGGCAATACGTTCGACAAGTACGGATCGACGAACCCGGTCGTCCGCCGGCTGATGGGGACGTTCGAGGCGACGCTCGACGAGTGCTTCGAACAGGCCGCCCCCGGCTCGGTGCTCGACGTCGGCTGCGGCGAGGGTGTGCTGACCGCTCGCTGGGCGAAGCGGCTCGATCGCGGGCGCGTGGTCGGGATCGACCTCGAGGATCCGAAGCTTCGCGCGCACTGGGCACGCCGCCAGCTGCCCAACCTCGAGTTTCAGTCGATGCGCGCCGAGAACCTGCCGTTCACCGACGACGAGTTCGATCTCGCCGCCGCGATCGAGGTGCTCGAGCACGTCCCCGACCCCGAGCACACCGTCGCCGAGATGGCGCGGGTGGCGCGGGCGCACCTGCTGGTGTCGGTCCCGCGCGAGCCGCTGTGGCGAGGCCTCAACGTCGCGCGGGGCAAGTACGTGCGCGAGCTCGGAAACACGCCCGGCCACGTCAACCACTTCTCCAAGCGACAGTTCGTCTCGCTGCTCGCCCGCCACGGCGAGGTGTTGCAGGTCAGGTCCCCGTTCCCCTGGACGATGCTGCTGGTAGCGGTCGGGTGATGCCGGGAGAAGTGAAGGCGCCGCCCGACCGTCGGATCGAGGAGCCAGGCGGCGGCGCCCCGGAACCCGGGCCCAAGAAGACCGGCACGTACGCATCGGGCGCGCGGGTCCTGTCGATCGGCATCGCCTCGACCGGGATCTTCACGTTCGCATACCTGGCGACCGCCAGCCACGTGCTGAGCAGCCAGGCCTACGGCCGCGTGTCGCTGTGCTGGGCGGTGATGTTCGTGATCCTGTCGGTCATCTACCGGCCGATCGAGCAGCTGCTCTCGCGCACGATCGCCGACCGCCGGGCACGCGGGCTCGAGGGCCACGCGCTGCGGGTACCGGCGCTGATCCAGGCCAGCTTCGCGCTGCTGTTCCTGGTCGCGGCGCTGATCCTGCGGCCCCGCATCGAGAACAACCTGTTCGACGGCTCCAGCGCCCTCTACTGGATCCTCGTGATCGGCGTGCTGGCATACGCCGCCAGCTACTTCGCCCGCGGCTGGCTCGCGGGCCACCAGCGCTTCGCGCTGTACGGCGCGCTCGTCTTCCTCGAATCGACCTCGCGCTTTCTGTTCGCGCTCGCCGCCGCGATCGGGATCGGCACCAGCCAGAACATGGTCGCGGCCGGGATGGCGGTGGCGCCGTTCGTGTCGCTGCTGGTGATCCCGTTCGCGTTCTCGCGCGTCCGCGACCGCGGACCGGCGGAGATCGAGATCGCCGACGCCGCCCGCGAGGGACCCGCTCACGCCGCCGTCGAGGAGGCCTCGCTGGACCTGTCGCTGAAGCACGGCAGCGGGTTCGCGATCGCCGTGGTCGGGATCATGCTGGCCGAGCAGACGCTGATGAACGCGTCCGTGCTGATCGTCAACCACACGTCCGGCCGCGTGCTGGCTGGATTCGTGTTCAACGTGCTGCTGATCGTCCGCGCGCCGCTGCAGCTGTTCCAGGCGATCCAGACCTCGATCCTCCCCCACCTGGCCGGTCTCGAGGTCCGTTCGAGTGCCGCGGAGTTCCACCGCGCGATCCGGCTCACGCTCCGCGCGATCGCGGCGTTCGCCGGGGCGGTCGCACTCGGGCTGCTGGCGATCGGTCCGTTTGTGATGACGGCGCTGCTCGGCAACAAGGGCTTTCACTACGGCCGGTTCGGGCTCGCGATCGTCGGGCTCGGGATGGGGCTGCACTTGGCCTCCGGCACGCTCAACCAGGCCGCGCTCGCGCGCGGGCGCGCCGCGATGGCGTCAAGCGCGTGGCTCGCTGCTGCGGTGCTGTTCGTGGTGCTGGTCGCGACTCCGACGATCTCGTCGGAGGTCACGCGCGTCGAGGTCGGCTATTTCATCGCGACCGCGGTGCTGTTCGGCCTGCTGTGGCTGGTGTACCGGCGGGGCCCTGTGTCAGGCAAGGCCCCGCCGGTGCCGGCCGGCGCCTGATCTCAGCCAGACGCCAGGCTCTTGCAGGTCGGGTCGCTCGCCGCGGCCTTCTGGAGCTCTGAGCTCTGCAGGCCGTTGAGGCTCGATCCGATCGAAGCCATCGACGTCTGGACCGACTTGCCGAGCGTGTCCGCGGCGGTCTTGAACGCCGCCGGGCTGCCTGTCGGCAGCGAGCCGGCGTTTGTCGCCGCCGTGTGCAACGCGGCCCGCAGCCGTGTGAACGCACCGACCAGCGCGGCCGAGATCTTCTCGCCGTTGGTGACGTTCGGCGTGCCCGCGGCCTTCAGCTTGGCAACGGCCTGATCGGTGTCCGAGACGACGGCGGTGAGGAAGTTCTGGAGCGCCTGCTTACCCTGCGTCGCGTTGCTGATCGAGGACAGGTTGAGCGCGCTCGACCGGCTCTGAACGTCCCGCTCGAATGGGCCGACGGCGCCGCAGATCGCCTTCACGTATGCCGCCGGAGTGACCTGCGACGAGGAGCTGCTGGATCCCCCACACCCTGCCAGCAATACCGTGACCGAGGCCACGGCAACAATCCTGGATTTATGTCGAATTAACATGCGCCGGACCCTACCGGAAGCGCCGGACCGGGTCTCAGCCGGCCGCGGCCGCTGCGGCGATCGAGCTATAGGCGGCAGCCGGGTCATCAGCGCCGAACACGCCCGAGCCGGTCACCAGCAGGTTGGCTCCGGCCTTGACGCACTCCGGCGCCGTCGCTTCGTGGACGCCGCCGTCGACCTCGAGCGCCACGTGGTCCGGCAGCGCCGCGCGCATCCGCGCCAGCTTCTGCAGCGATGCCGGGATGAACTTCTGCGAGCCCCAGCCCGGGTTGACGCTCATGCACAGGGCGAGATCGAGCGATCCCTGCGCGACCTCCGACAGGGCGCCGGCGGGCGTCGCCGGGCAGATTGCGGCTCCGGCCGTGCACCCTGCGTCGCGGATCTCGGCGAGTGCGTAGTGCAGGTGCGGCGTCGCCTCGACGTGCACGGTGATGCTGTCGGCCCCGGCCCGCGCGAACTCCCTGACCTGGCGCTCCGGGCGCTCGATCATCAGGTGCACGTCGATGATCGCGCCGGCGGCGTGGACCCGATCGGCAAGCGCGCCGACGATCAGCGCCCCGAACGTGATCGGTGGGACGAAGTGGCCGTCCATCACATCGACGTGGATCACGCGCGCGCCGACGGCGAGCACCTCGTCCACCTGCGCGCCGAGGCGCGCGAAGTCCGCCGACAGGATCGACGGAGCGATCCGCACGCCCGCCAGCCCCGGAGGCGGCGCCATCGCCTAGACGGCCCTCAGCATGCTGCCGTGACAGTGGTTGCAGGCGACGATCGCCGTGCTCGACATCCTCACGATCGTCGAATGCTCGCCACAGTTCGGGCACACCGAAACGAGCTCGTAGCGCTGCAGGCAGTAGACGCAGCGGTAGCGGCCGGGCACCGCCGTTGGCCGCAGCCACGGCTCGCCGCAGTTGGGGCACTCGGGACCGAGCTTGATCGAAGGGTCAGTCACGCTCTCGTTGAAGGGTAACGGCGCCGGCTGACCGTCACGATCGGCGCAGCCGGGCGATGAAGAAACCGTCGGTGCCGTCACGATCGGGGAGCAGCTGCAGATTGCGGCCGTCGCGGTCGTCCGCCAAGGGCGGGTACTCGGCCCCGAGGTCGTCGGCTGCAAACTCACGATTGCCGGCCAGGAAGGCCTCGATAACCACTTCTCCCTCGGCCCTGGAGATCGTGCAGACCGAGTACACCAGGAGCCCTCCAGGCGCCGTCGCGGCGCCTGCGGCGGCCAGGATCTGCCCCTGGATCGCGGACAGCTCGGCCGGAGCATGCGGACGCACACGCCAGCGCAGATCGGGCCGCGACTGGAGTGTTCCGAGCCCGCTGCAGGGCGGATCGACGAGCACGCGGTCGAACCGCGGCTCGGGTCGCCGCTCGCGCGCATCGCCCGTCTGCACCGTCACGCAGCTCGCGTGGAGCCGCCGGGCCGTACGGCGCAGTGCATCGGCTCTGCCGGGATGGCGCTCGATCGCGAGGATCTCCCCCCGATCGCGCATCAGCGCGGCCAGGTGGGTGGTCTTGCCGCCGGGCGCGGCGCACAGGTCAAGCACCCGCTGCCCGGGGACGGGCGCTAGCAGCCACGCCACCAGCATCGACGCCCGCGATTGCGCGTGCACGGCTCCGCGCTCGAACAGCGCCGATCCGTGGACGTCGAAGGGGCCGCCGAGCACCAGGCCGTCGGCGACCCCGGGCGCCGGCACGGTCCCCGCGGGCAGCTCGGCGAGCACCTGCTCGGGCGTAGTCACCAGCGTGTTGACCCGCAGCGCCGACTCGGCCGGCCGATTGACTGACCGCAGCAGGCGGCGGGCCGGCTCGGCGCCGAGCTCGTCCCACCACTGCTCGGCGATCCACTGCGGGACCGAGTGCAGCAGCGCCGCGCCCTCAGGGTCTGCGTCATCGAGCCGGCCGACGATCGCCGCACCCTCCCGAACGGCGCGCCGAAGGACCGCATTGACCAGCGTGTCACCGCCGCGGCCGACCCGCTTGACGAGCTCGACCGTCTCGTTGACGGCGGCGTGATCGGCGATGCCGCCGAGAAACACGATCTGGAACAGGCCAAGCCTGAGCGCCGCAAGCACCGGCGGGTCGAGCCTGTCGGGCGGGCGCGAGCTCAACTGGGTGGCGAGGTAGTCGAGTGTTGCCTTGCGCTGGACGGTGCCGTAGGCCATCGTCATCGCGAGTGCCCGGTCGCGCGGGTCCAACCCTTCCGCCTCCGACTGCAGCGCCCGGTCGGCGTAGGCGCCCTCCTCGAACACCCGGCGGATCACGGCGAACGCGCAGTCGCGGGCTCCGGACACAGCGCCCGCGGGGCTCATCTCCGATGTCCGCGCAGGAAGTCCTCGCCGCTCATCGCTCTCCGGCCGGGCGGCTGCACGACGGTCAGCTCGAGCGCGCCGCGGGCACAGCCGAGCACCGGCACGACCCCGTGCAACGAGACGACCCCCTGCGGCGGGCCGCCGTTGGGGACGACCACGACCTCGCGAACCCCGAGCCAGGATCCGTCGTCGAGCTCGACGTGCGCGCCGACGTGGGGCGTCAGCGCACGCACGATCCGCGCGAGCTCGACCGCCGGGCGCGAGGGATCGAGGCGGCGGTCCTCAGCGGAGATCTTCTCGGCGTAGGTGGCGAGCTGCTCGTCCTGCTCGCGGCACTCGGGCTTCCGATCGAGTGTCTGCACCAGCAGCTCAGAACCGATGCCCGCGAGCCGGGACGACAGGGTGCCGTAGGTGTCGCTGACGGTGATCGGCTCGCGCGCCTGCGCGCACACCGGTCCGCTGTCGAGGGCGGCGGTGACGCGCATGATCGACACGCCGGTCTCGGGATCGCCGGCGATCATCGCGCGCTCGATCGGGGCAGCGCCGCGCCAACGCGGCAGCAGCGACGGGTGGACGTTCAGCATCACGTGCTCCGACAGCAGCGGCTCCTTGATCAGGGCGCCGAACGCGCACACGCAGATCACCTCCGGCGCGATCGCGGCGATCCGCGCACGCGCGCTCTGGTCATTGATCGAGGCGGGCTGATCGAGCTCGAGGCCGAGCTCCCGCGCCGTGTCGGCGACCGGCGGCGAGGCGAGCCGACGGCCGCGGCCGCGCGGACGGTCGGGCCGAGTCACGACCAGCACCGGCCGGTGAGGCGACTGCGCCAGCCGGCGCAGGATCCCCGCGGCGAAGTCGGATGTGCCGAGGAAGACCGTCCGCACGCGGCGGGCTCAGGCGGCCTGCTGGGCTTCGCGCAGCGCGCGCATCGCCTCTTTGCGCTGATCGCGCGCGGTCCGGTCGAGGATCAGGACGCCGTCGAGATGGTCGACCTCGTGCTGGATCACGCGCGCCTCGAGCCCGGTCGCCTCGATCACGATCTTCTCGCCCTGCTCGTTGAGCGCCCTGACGCGGACATGGACCGGGCGCTCGACATCGACCGCTACCGCCGGCAGGCTCAGGCACCCCTCCTCGGCGATCTCCTGCTCGTCTCCGCGCCACTCGATCTCGGGATTGATCAGCGCGTTGACGGGCGCCTGCTGTTGAACGCGATAGACGAGCACGCGGTGAAGGACGCCGATCTGGGTCGCGGCCAGCCCCACCCCGAGTGCATCGATCATCAGCTCGCCCATCCGCTCAATCTCCGAACGGAGAGCGTCATCGACCGCCTGCACCGGGCGAGCCTTGGTGCGCAGCACCGGGTCGCCGAACTTGCGCACGTTGGCGAGCGCCGCGTCGCGGCGCGCGGCCACCTCGGGGTCGAGCTGCGGCTCGGCCTCCTCGGCCTGGAGCTCCTCGGCCGTGGCCTCCTCATCGCCCGGTCGCTCGAGCTCAGTCGTCTGGTGCGTCGATTCGGACACGCCCTTAAGTTTAGTGTCGCGATTCACGAATTCGGCGAATGGGCCACGACTCCGGGCGCCGCCCGGCTCGCGCGGATCGCGCTTGCCACATAGCCGATGTCCGCCTCGGTCAGTGCGGACGACGACGGGAGGTACAGACCCGTGGCGCACAGTCCCTCCGCGACCGGGTAGCGCTGGCCGGCGAACCGGCGGCGATGGACCGGCTGCAGGTGAAGCGGCACGAAGAAGGTTCGAGTCTCGACGCCCCGTGCCGCCAGCCGGCGCCGGAGCTCGTCGCGGCTGACGCCGAACTCGGGAGCGATCGTGACCCCGAACATCCAGTCAACGCCCCCCTCGAGCGTCGGCGCCAGCGCCAGCCCCTCGATCCCGGCCAGCGCCTCGCGGTAGCGGCGTGCGTTCTCACGCCGGCGCCCGATCAGCAGGTCGAGCCGCTCGACCTGGGCCAGCCCGACGGCGGCCTGGAGGTTGGTCATCCTGTAGTTGAAGCCGAGCCGCCGGTGCCAGAAGTGCCGCTCGCGCGAGAACGCGTGGTCGCGCAGCTCGCGCGCCAGGGCAGCGATTCGAGCGTCGTTGGTCGTCACCATCCCGCCCTCGCCCGAGGTCACAATCTTGTTGGCGTACAGGGAGAAGGCCGCCACCTCGCCGAGGCTCCCGACCGGGCGCCCGCCGTATCTCGCGCCGTGCGCCTCGGCGGCATCCTCGATCACGACCAGCCGGTTGCGAGCCGCGAACTCGAGGATCTCCGCCATCGCCGCCGGTTGCCCGTAGACGTGGACGGGGATCACCGCGCGGGTCCGCCGGCTGAGCTTGTCCGCCAACCGGCTCGGGTCGAGGTTCCAGGTATCGGGGTCGGCGTCGACCAGCACGGGCGCGGCGCCGACATACAGGGCGGCGCTCGCCGTCGCGATCATCGTGAAGGCCGGCATCAGCACCTCGTCCCCCGGGCCGATCCCGGACGCGGCGAGCGCGAGGTGAAGTGCCGCCGTACCGCTCGAGCACGCGATCCCGTAGCGGCAGCCGACGGCCGCGGCGAACGACTCCTCGAGCCGGGTCACGAACTGTCCCGCCGAAGAGATCCAGTTCTCGCTCAGGCACGCCTCGACATAGGCTCGCTCGTTGCCGTCGAGCTCGGGCGCGGCGACCCGCAGCAAGCGCCCGCCGGGCGGGTGCTCGAGCGGCGGTTCGGGATCGGGGATCGCCGGCGGCGCGAGCGGCTGCGCTGCTGGGGATGCGGGCCGTGCCCGGCGTCGCAGCGGCTCGATGATCCAGTCCGACAGGGTCCGTGTGTTCGCCAGCGTGCGCTCGTACGAGCTCACCGGCGCCGGGCTGAACTGCTCCGCGATCAGCGCACGCACCGGCTCGCGCAGACGTTCGTCGAGCAGCTCCAGATAACCGTCCCAGTAGCCGGGCTCGGGCTCGAGGTCGTGGGTCAGCGCGCGCTCCCTGAGGCGATCGTAGATCGACAGGGCGCGGTCGCGCGCGGCCCCGCTCCCGTGGCCGTCGAGCAACGTCTCCAGCTCGGCTCGCGTGGCCGTCGCAAGGCACCGGAGCTCCTGCATCTCGAGCGCGCGCCCGGTCAGCTCGCGCGGCGAGCTGCCATTGCCGGACCCACCGGCCAGATAGCGGCCGCCGGGCTCCCAGTCGGCCAGCGACAGCAGCAGCGTGACCGTGTCGATCCCGGCCTCGTCGGGGGCAACGCCCTGGGCGAGCAGGTTGAGCGCGATCCGGCGGCACTCGAGGCAGCGACTGCAGGCGGTCTCGGTCCGCGACAGCTCCCAACACGAGTACTGCAGGTCGCGCAGATCCGCGTAGCGCTCGGCCAGCAGTCGCTGGACCTGGAACTGCCGCAGCGAGTTGGTCAATGACGCGACGCCGATACCGCTGGGCCCGAGCATCGCGGCGATCGCGCGATGCGTCGCGGCCGAGTACATGAAATGACGCGCCTGCACGACCATGCCGCCGCGGCGGACGTTCGCCTGCACCTCCGATTCAGACGCCATCGCCACCAGCCGTGCCCCGCGCGCGGCCGCGACGGCGATCGCCGCCGCCAGATACAGCAGCGCGTCGGAGCATTCGTTGACGCCGACCCGATACCGCCCGGCGGCGAACGTGTTCTCGACGTTGCCGCGCAGGTCGCTGTGCACCTCGACGAGTTCCAGGCCCCGGCGGCAGCCGATCTCGGCGATCACCTCGCCGCGGCGCGGAGTCTCGTGCTCGGGGCTCCAGGCGACCGGCGAGGTGACGGCGACGAGCAGCGGCGACTCGCCGAGCTCGACCAGCATCGCCGCCTGGGTGAGGCTGTCGCGACCTCCGCTGAAGCAGCTGACGATCCCAGACCGGTCCGTCTGCGAGGCCCGCGAGGCGTCGCCGGAGGCGGCTCGCGGCGGACCGAGCAGCGGCCCTGAGCCGAGCAGCTCGATCGTCCGCGCGGTGTCGTCGCCGCCGCTCTGCGCCTCGAGGCTTGCGACCGCGGCGTCGGTCAGACGCAGCCACAGCTCCTGCTCGGCCGCGGGCAGACAGACCGGCAGCCGGATCCGGCAAGGTCGCAGCAGCACCCAGTGCGGATGCAGGCACAGCAGCCCGATCCGCCACCATAGCTCGTCCGGGACGATGCTGGGGTCGACGGATTCGGGGAAGCGCAGGTAAAAGCTCGTCCGCTGATACAGCGATGTCGCCGGCGCCACGCTCCAGCTGAACGCGACCTCTCCCGCGTCGATCCGTAGTGGCTCGAACTCGATCTCGTGCCCGGTCATCGCCTGGCGGCCGTCCGCAGCCGCCGACCGAGCTCGAGCGCCGGCAGCAATCGCGTACGCAACCGCCACCAGCCTCCGGTTTCGACCTGCTGGAGCGTCTCGTGACGCCGCATCAGGAACGCGAGTTGCTCCTGCTGGGCTCGATGATCGGCGATCGCTCGGTCGCGCTCGGCGCGCAGCTCGCGGATCCGCCGGCCGCGCCGCAGCAGCGGATCGAGGTCGCCGTTCATCCACGCCATCAATGTCCAGTCGCTGCCGCGGCTGCAGAGCAGCTCCATCAGCAGACGCGCGGCCGCCGCGTCACGACCGGTGCGATCGACGCGAAGCTCGGGAACGAGGTCGAACAGCGACAGGTCGAGCAGCTTGCCGTGTCGCTCGTAGAAGCGCGCGTGGGCGCTCAGCAGCCCGACCGCGACCGACCGCGTCCTGAAGTCAACGCCCGGACCGTGCCTGTCGGTGAAGTGGTGCACCGCCCGTGCCTCTCGCGACCGGCGAAAGCTTCCCGGGCGCGCTGTCTCGACCCGGTAGCACCATTCGTTGTCCTCGAAATAGGACCGCATCCGGCCATCGATCGGGAACTCCTGTAGCAGCGAGCGCCGGATCAGGACGGCCGTCCCCGGCACCCATCCGGCCGGGCCGGTCGGCGGCAGCGGGTCCGGGCTCCGCTCGCCGGCCCCGATCAGCGCGAATCCGACCGCTCGCTGCTCGATCGACAGCCACCCGCCCGAGTGATGGATCGTCCCGTCTGGAAAGGCCACGGTCGCGGTCACAGCGCCGGCCTCGGGGTGGGAGTCGAGCTCCGCGACCAGCAGCTCCAAAGCGCCCGGCTCGAGCTCGGCGTCGTCGTCGAGAAACAGGATCAGCTCGGTGTCGGTCTCCTCGATCGCGAGTCGCCGGCCGCCGGCGCATCCGAGGTTCCGGTCAGAGCGCCGCAGGGTCACGCGGTCGCGCGGGGCGCAGCCCTCCTGCAGCCGCGCCGCGGCGCGGGGAGCCGAGTTGTTGTCGAGCACGAGCGTGTCGGCGAGGGAGCCGTGAGCGACCGAGTCGACCGCCTTCAGCGCGCGCTCGGGGCGGTCGCGCGTCAGCACGACAGCCGTCACTCGGGCCGGCTCGGCGATGGGGGCTCGAGGCGGGCCGATCCGCGCCGGCGCGGGCGACGGCTCGACCTCGACGTCGCGCTCGGCGAGCGTATAACGCGCGAGCGACGCGAGGCTCGGATCGGCGCCGGCCGCAATCGCGACGCGTCTCCCGAGCAGCGCTGCCGCGATCACCACGCCCGCTCGGTCGGTCCGGATCAGCTCGTGCGCCGCGATTTGCTCGAGCTGCCGGTCGAGGCCGTCGCCCGCCCGCTGCTCGTCCGTGAGCTCGAGCGTGCCGCGGCCGCCGCCGCCGGCGCAGACAAGCTCGCCGAAGAAGGCGCAGTCGTGCGCGAGGCGTGCGTCGCACAGCGGCGCGATCCGTTCAAACGACGCGGGCTCGCGTGCGAACACGGTCGCGCCGCTGGCGCTGAGCGCGTCGCGGACGACATCGTCTGAGGGATCGAAGCTCGCGGGAAGCACGATCACGCGCTCGAATCGCAGCTCGGCGATCGCCAGCACGCGCGCGATCAGCTCATCCACCGGCCGGCAGAACGAGTCCCCGGCCGCCAGCAGCAGTGCGGTGTGGCCGCCGGCCGCGCACAGCGACTCGAGGTCGACCTCCCGGTAGATCGCCTCGCTCAGCAGCGCCTGCGCCCCGGCCCAGCTGAGCTCGTCGCTCCAGTCTCCTGGCGCTCTGATCACCGTCAGGTCATGCGCGAAGCCGAGCTCGTGCGCCAACCGCCGGCGGCTGTGCTCGATCTCGTCGCGTGAAGCGAGTGTGCTCACCGGCTGGCCCCCGGCCTACTTGTCGTTTCTGGCAAGAGCGCGTTACTGCGGATCGACGTCCACGCTCACGCTAACACCTCGCCGCGCCGACGACGGTGCGACCGCATCGACGGCCGCCCCGACCGAGGCGATCGCCGCCTCGCGATCGGTCGCCTTGATCACCAGCTGCGCGCGCGACCGGCCGCGCAGGCGGAACAGCGGCGCCGGCCCGAGCACGATCGCGCGCGGCGGCCGGATCCGCTCGTGCAGTGCGCTCGCAGTCGCCTGCACCTCGGCCGGATCGCCGGCCGAGCAGATGATCCTGATCAGCGAGGAGTACGGCGGGTATGACAACGCCTTGCGTCTGGTGAGCTCGTCGGCGAGGAAGCCGTCGGCGTCGTGGCGCGAGGCGAACACGATCGAACGGGCCTCGGGCGCGAGCGTCTGCACCAGCACCCGCCCCCGAGCGCGCGGCGCGATCCCCAAGCCGGCATCGGCGCCGCGGCCGGTTCTGCCGGCGAGCTGGGTGATCAGCGAGAAGGTGCGCTCCTCTGCGCGAAAGTCGGGAAAGCGAAGCGTCTGGTCGGCGTCGAGCACGATACCGAGGCCGACGTCGGGGAAGTCGTGGCCCTTGGCCACCATCTGCGTCCCGACCAGGATCGCCGATCGCGCCGCCTCGAATCGGCGCAGCGTCCGCGCCCGCGCGCCGAGGCTGGCCGAGTCGGCGTCGAGCCGCAGCACCTCGAAGTCCTCGTCGCCGCCGAGCGCCGCGGCGAGCTCGTGCTCGATCCGCTCGGTGCCCGCGCCGTGTCGCGCGAGCGCTACCGACGCGCACTTACGGCAGCGGCCCGGGACCGGCTCGCGATGCCCGCAGTGATGGCAGGCGATGAAGCTCCCGCTGCGGTGCAGCACGAGCGCGACTTCGCAGTTCGGGCACATCCAGACCTCGCCGCAGGACCGGCACGAGAGGAAGTTCGACCATCCGCGGCGGTTGACGAGCAGGATCGCCTTGCCGCCCTCCCGCCTCAAGTCCGACAGCGCCATCCGCGCCGCCGGGTGCAGCGGATGGTGCGAGCCCCGCATGTCGAGGACCTCGACAGCGGGCAGCGGCCTGCCGTCGACGCGGGCCGGCAACCGCAGCCGCGCAAGCGAGACGACGCTCTCGGGGCGCGGCGTTGCGCTCCCGGCGAGAAGTACGGCGCCGTGATCGAACGCTCGCTGCCGAGCCACGGCGCGCGCGTCGTAGCGGGGGTCGCCCTCGTGCTTGTAGGAGCCCTCGTGCTCCTCGTCGACGACGATCAACCCGATCTCGGCAAGCGGCGCGAACACCGCCGAACGCGGCCCGACGCAGACCCGCGCCTCGCCGCTGCGCATCGCCAGCCACTCGTCGTAGCGCTCGCCCTGGCCCAGCGCCGAGTGCATCACCGCGACGACATCCCCGAACCGGGCCTCGAATCGCGACATCGTCTGCGGGGTCAGGGCGATCTCGGGCACCAGCACGATCGCGCTGCGACCGCTCGCCAGCGCCGCCTCGACGGCTCGCAGGTAGACCTCGGTCTTCCCCGACCCGGTCACGCCGTGAAGCAGAAACGCCCCGCCCTCGCCCGAGCGCAGCGCGGCCAGGATCGGCTGCAGCGCCTCTCGCTGATCGCCGGTCAGCGGCGGCGCGGCGGCACTCGCTGCCCCGATCCGGTGCACCGGTGGCCGTCGCCTGCTCGACCGCGAGGCCAGCTCGACCAGTTCCCGGCGCGCGAGACGGCGAAGGCTGTCGAGCCCCAGCGGCGTCGCGCGGCACTCCCCAGACCCGGCCAGCTTGGTCAGGATCGCCCGCTGGCGCTCGGTCAGCCGCTCGGTCCCCGCGAGCGCGTCGATGCCGGCCTGCGTGGCCCGTGCGACGAGCACCTCACGGACCCGGGTGCCAGCGGCCGAGCCCGGCGCGAGCAGCAGCCCGAGCGCTCGCGCCGGTGTCGAGCAGTACTCGTGCGCCATCCAGTGCGCGAGCGCGACCAGATCGGCGGGCAGCCCCGTCGGCAGCACCGCCTCGGGCTCGACCAGCCGGTCCGGGTCAAGCTCGGTCGAGTCGCTGAGCGCGACCACGACGCCGAGCGAGCGACGGTTGCCGAACGGCACCTGCAGCAGCGACCCGACCTCCACGTCCGCCTGGTCGGCCCGCAGCCGATAGTCGAACGGGCCCTTCACCGCGCGCGTTCGCGTCAGCGGCTCGACGCGGGCAATCACCTTGTCTCTGGCAACGGATCGGGCGTATTCATCGGGTTCTCGGAGGGTAGAGTGAGCTCAGGATGACGACCGAGGCGGTGGCGATCCTCGTCGCCTGCGACCGACTTCTGGGCGAGATCGGGCGCCGGGATCACGTGTTCGGCTGGCTGCAGGCGCCGGCGACTGAAACGACGCCATGGATCGCGGTCGACGTCTACTACCCGGGCAACCGGCTTGTGGTCCTCTGTACCGAGCGGACCCCAGCCGAAGCGCGGCTGTGCTCGGAGCTGATCCCCGCGCACGGGCTGCGGCTACTCGAGATCGTCGCCGCCCAGGCGCCGGAGGATCCAACGGCTCTGAACGCGATGCTCGCGCGCCGGATCGCCGAGCTGCCCGCGGTGCAGCGACCCTCGGGCGAGCTCCCGATCCGCGACCGTGCGCCCGCGCGTCCGGCCTCGCTACTTCCCCAGCCGGCCGTGCAGCTGGCCCCGCGGCCTCCGGTTGGCGAGTCTCGCGCGGCCGCGACCGCGCGCGGCGCCCGCTTCGTCGCCTCACGCCAGACCACGACCCGGCCGCGAGCGCAGCAGCCGCAGGCGGCCGACGAGGCGGCGAGAACCAAGGCCTCGAGCGTCGAGCCCGCTGACGCCGCGCGCGAGACCGCCAAGCCTCCGAAGCGGCTGTGGTCCGATCAGGCTCCGGTGCAGGACGCGGTGGCCGAGCTGGGTCCGATCGCGGCCGCGGCACCGCGCCCCGTGCAGGCGACCTCGGCGCGCCAACCGCAGGCGCGCCAACCGCAGGCGCGCCAACCGCAGGCGCGCAAGCCGGCCCGACGCCAGTCGCTCAGCGTGCCCAACCTGCTCGCCGGGCTGGCGCTGATCGCAATGCTGTTCGCCGAGCTGTACTTCGGCGTTGCCGGGTTCGCCCTCGGCGCCGGCCACGTGCTGCTCGCGTTCGCGATCGCGCTCGACTGCTTCGCGCGGGTGCTCGGGACGATCGCCGCCGAGCGCGCCGGGCGCAGCGACTGGGTGTGGTGGTGCGCGATCGTCGGGAGCCCCGCGGTCGCGACATTCACGATCTATGGCGGCGAGGGCGAGCGGCTGCCCGAGCCCGCGCCGCTGGCAGGGCTGCTGGCGCTGTCCGCGTGCGCCGCTGCAGCGCTCTCGGTGCTGACCGCCGTGCTCTGAGCCGCCCACCCCGGGCCACGGCACGTTAGGCTGATCGACGTGGACCCCGAGCCCGGCGAACAGGTCTTCTTCCAAGGCCACCCGTCGTGGAGGGCGATGCTCGCCTTCTACCTCAAGGGCCTGCTGATCGCAATCGCGATTGGGGTGATCGCCGGGATCGTCACGCGCATATCCTCCAAACACGTCCAGGTCGGGTGGGTGATCCCGGCCGTGGTCGTCGCATTCGTCGCGGTCGTGATCCTCGGCCTGGTCAAGCGGATCGCGACGACCTACACGATCAGCAGCCAGCGACTGACGATCCAGCTCGGCATCCTCTCGCGCGAGACGCACGAGACGCGCATCGAGCGGATCCAGAACGTCAACGTGCGCCAGTCGGTGATGGAGCGGATGCTCCGGGTGGGAACCGTCGACTTCGACACCGCCGCCGAATCCGGCTACGACTTCAAGTTCATCGGCGTCGCCGATCCGCAGGAGATCGTCCGCACGATCGACCGCGTGATCCACGGGCTGCGAGCGCCGGCCGACGGGGTTTAGCCGCCGGCCGTCGGTCGGCCTACGCCTGGACGGCCGCCTCGCCGAGACCTGCCGCGGTGCGGAGGATGTCGGCTTTGTCGGTGCGCTCCCAGGTGAAGTCGTGGTCCTCGCGGCCGAAGTGGCCGTACGCCGCGGTCTTCTGGTAGATCGGGCGGTGCAGCCGCAGGTACTCGCGGAACGCACCGGGGCGCAGGTCGAAGTGCTCTGAGATCAGCTCGAGGATGCGGCCGCGGCCGATCTTCTCGGTCCCGAACGTCTCGACCATCACCGACACCGGATGCGCCACGCCGATTGCGTACGCGACCTGCACCTCGCACCGCGATGCCAACCCCGCGGCGACGACGTTCTTGGCCACGTAGCGGGCCGCGTATGCCGCCGAGCGATCGACCTTAGAGGGATCCTTCCCCGAGAACGCCCCGCCACCGTGACGCGCCATCCCCCCGTATGTATCGACGATGATCTTGCGGCCTGTCAGCCCGCAGTCCCCCATCGGTCCGCCGATCACGAACCGGCCGGTCGGGTTGACCAGCAGCTCCTTGTGCAACAGCGCCGGGTCATACAGCCCAGCGGGAAGCACCTTTTCGACCACGTGCTCCCACAGATCGTCCTTGATCAGCGACTCCGCCCCATCCCGGTGCTGCGTCGAGATCAACACCTTGACGATCTCGACCGGCCGCCCGTCGACGTAGCGCACGGTCACCTGCGTCTTCCCATCCGGGCGAAGGTACGGAACGATCTCCGCCTTGCGCACGTCCGCCAACCGCTTCGCCAGCTTATGCGCCAGCGAGATCGGCAACGGCATCAGCTCCTCTGTCTCATCCGACGCATACCCGAACATCATCCCCTGGTCCCCGGCTCCGGCCAGATCCAGGAGGTCATCGTCGCCAGGATCCGTTCGCGCCTCGAAGGCCTGATCAACGCCCTGGGCGATATCGGGCGACTGCTTGTCAATCGCGTTGATCACCGCACAGGTGTTGTAGTCGAACCCATATTCGGCATTCGTGTAGCCAATCCGACGCACCGTTTCCCGGGCGATCTCTTGAATGTCGACGTACGTCGACGTCGTGATCTCGCCTGAGACCACCACCAACCCCGTGTTCACCAACGTCTCGCACGCGACCCGTCCCCCCGGATCGTCTGTCAGGACCGCATCGAGCACGCCATCGGAGATCTGATCGGCGATCTTGTCCGGGTGCCCCTCGGTGACGGACTCGGAGGTAAACAGGAATTCGTTGTCGGAAAGCATTGTCATGGGATCTGGAGGAACAGCTCCGCGGTCGTGTCGTTCTCCCTGCTGGCTGAGCTTAGGCCCACCGCCGAGATCCTCTGAAGATCCGGTGACAGCGTCCCGAAGCGTGCGCTGCTGAACAGGCCCGTCTGCTCGGCCAAGCGCAGGAGCTGGCTGAAGTCGAGAAAGACTAGCGACCCAACGGGCTGTTGGTGGGCGCCGACGGTCGCGCGGAAGGCGGGCTCGCTCGCCAGCGAATGCGTCCGCCTGACGACATCGGCGATCCCATCGGTACTCGTGGACAGGACCACGAGACCATCGAACACGGCGTAATCGAGACCGAGCCCGGAGCCGAGCGAGAGGCGGTGGGCGGTGATCCCAGCGACCGGCACGTCGTTGAACAGCGGCGTCTCCCCGGGCCCCGTCCCGGGCGACGGCAACAGCTGCGCGAGCGGTCCTTCAAGCCCGGCAAGCTGCTCGTTGACCTGAAGCGGCCGGGCGGTCCTGGTGAGGATCGTCAGCGCGGGGGCGTGCAGCGCGTCGGCGGGCGGCGAGATCGCGACGGCGGTCTCGTGGCTGAAGATCGAGAGCAGCGCCGGTACGTTGACGCCCTCGGTGGCGAGCGCCCCGCCGAGCCTCTGCAGCATCGGAGCGGCGCGGCCGATCGCCCCGGCGGCGGCCGCCATCCGCAGTAGCCTCGGGGCCAGCTTGGCGAGCTGGTTGGTGTCCAGGAGCAGCGCCGACCCGGCGGGAAGCACGGACTGCAGCGACGGCACGAATCCCGGCGCGACCGTGTGCTCGGGACTCGCCAGCTCCGGATCAAGGACGCTGTGCACGCGGACCTGGGCGCCATCCGACGCCGGCGTCAACGAGATCGCCACCCCGCCAAGGGCCGGCTGGTCCAACAGCGTGCCGACCGCGCCGATGATGCCGGAAACCGGCGCCAGCAAGCGGTGCACGCCGGTACCCGACGCGTAGGCGTCGAGCACTCGACCGACCGGTTCTCCGGCGACCGCCTGCTCGTAGGCCTGGTCGCTGCGCAATGACGGCGCGGCGCCCGTATCGGCGTCGATCCCGGCGCGGACGCTGGCGTCTTGGCCGAAGATCAGGTAGTGGCCGACGAACGCCAGCTCGGTCCCGGTCGGATACGCGAGCAGCTGGATTCCACGGTATGAGCCGGCGGCCTTGGCGCCGAAGTGAGTCAAGAACGCGTGTGCCCGCGTGCGGTCTGAGACGTCGAGGACGACGAGCGAGCCGGCGGCGGTGCCGCTCGTGTCGAGGATCGCTAGGGCGGCCTCGTTGCCGAGCCACGGCCGAATCTCGCTGCCGAACTGAACCGGGGTGCCACCGGAGGCAATCGCCCCGATCCGATCGTCGATCGCGTTCAGGACACGCGCGTAGCCGGGGAACCGGGCCCCGAGCGCTGCGCCGCGCTTGACCGCCGCTCTACCCGGGTCGATCGACACGTTCAGATATGCGAGCGCGTCGGCGGGGACAAGCGCCGCGGCACCCGTCGCGGGGGGCGTCTCGCCTCCTGGAGCGATCGCCACGACCGCGAGCAGCGCCGCGATCGCAACCGTTGCGATGCCGAGCAACGCGAGCATCCGGCGGCGGCGCACCGCCCGCACCCGCTGCACTCGACGAGTGACAGGCGGAGCGGGAGCACGCAGCTGCACAAGCCCCTGCAACGAGCTGGACACGCGCACCAATTAACCACGCCGCGTTGCCGCGCGCGCCACTTCAAATTCAATCGCGGGTGCTCTGCGCTCCGCGCTCGCCGCGTCGCCCGAACGACCGGCGCTCGTCGCGCTCGACGAAGTCGATGACGAGTGGGATCCCGCCGAGCCCGAATCGCTCGCGCATCCGGTTCTCGAGGTAGTAGGCGTAGTCCCGCGTGACCCGGGCGCGCGAGTTGACCTGAATCGAAAAGCGCGGCGGACGCTCGCCGGTCTGGGTCATGAACAGCAGCTTCAGCCGGTGGCCACGCGGGCCGGCGACGTTGCCGGCCGGCGGCTGCCGGGCGGCAACCGCCTCGGCCAGGAAGCGGTTGAGCGCAGCGGTCTGGATCCGCTCGCGGCTGCGATCGGCGAGGCCGATCGCCTCGACCAGCAGCCGATGGATGTGACGGCCGGTCTTGGCGCTAGCGGTCAGCACGCGCGGTCGCAGCCGCAGCTTCTGATGGGCGCGGGCTCGCTCGTGATCAAGGTCGACGGCGTCGGCGATGTCCCATTTGTTGAGCACCAGCGCGGTTGCGCAGCCGCTCTTCATCGCGAGCTCGGCGATCCTCAGATCCTGGGTGGTAAGGCCGTCGGTCGCGTCGCACACGACCAGCGCGACGTCGGCGCGCTCGGCCGCGCGCCGCGAGCGCAGCGCGGTGAAGTACTCGAGCGACTCGCCGACCTTGGCCTGCCGGCGCAGGCCGGCGGTGTCGATCAGAACGATCGGTCGGTCCTCGAAGCGCAGTGGCAGGTCGACCGCATCGCGCGTGGTCCCGGCGATCTCGGAGACGATCACGCGCTCGGCGCCCAGGAAGCGGTTCACGAGCGAGGACTTGCCGACGTTCGGGCGCCCGATCACGGCGAGCCTGATCGGATCCGGGGCGTCGGTTCGTTCCTCCTCGGGCGGTCCGACGACGACGATCCGGTCGAGCAGATCACCCGTCCCGAGGCCCTGCGCGGCGGATACCGCGATCGGATCGCCGAGCCCGAGCGAGTGGAACTCGGCTGCCAGCGGGACATCGCGGACGGTGTCGACCTTGTTGGCGGCGACCAGCACCGGCAGCTGCTGGCGGCGAAGGAGGTCGGCCAGCTCCGAGTCGCCCGGACGCAGGCCGGCCTTGGCATCGACCACGAGCACGGCGACATCGGCGTCGGCGAGCGCCGCGCGCGCCTGCGCCTGGATCTGGCGGGCGATCTCGGCTCGGTCGTCGAGATCGACGCCGCCCGTGTCGATCAGCGTCAGCAAGCGGCCGTTCCAGTCGGTGTGCAGCTCGTTGCGGTCGCGCGTGACGCCGGGCAGCTCGTGGACGACCGCCTCACGCGACTGCGTGAGCCGGTTGACCAGCGAGGACTTCCCGACGTTTGGATAGCCGACGATTGCAACCTTCATGGCGCACCCGAGGCTAGCTTGTGAGCACTCAGGGTCGGCCGTGCGCGAGTTCGGCGACCCGATCGACGACCTGCTCGAGCGTTAGCCCGGTGGTGTCGAGCAGGACCGCATCGGCCGCGGGGACCATCGGCGAGTGCTCGCGCGAGAGGTCGCGCTGATCGCGGATCACCTGCTCGGCGAGAACGGCGTTGACGTCGGCGCCAAGCTCAGCGGCGCGACGGCGGGCCCGCTCCTGCGGGCTGGCGGTAAGGAACACCTTGAGCTCGGCTCCGGGCGCGACGACGGTACCGATGTCGCGCCCTTCGGCAACCCAGTCTCCGCGGCTCAACAAGCGCCGCTGTTCGCCGGCCATGGCCGTCCGCACGACCGGGTCGGCCGCTGCCTCCGAGGCCGCCTGCGACACCTCCGGCGTGCGGATCTCCGCGCTCACGTCACGGCCGTCGAGGATCACGCCGCGACCGAGCTCGATCTCGATCGCACTCGCGATCTCGCGCGGCTCGACGCCACGCTCCAGCGCCGCCAGCGCGACGCAGCGGTACATCGCCCCGGAGTCCAGGTAGGTGAACCCGAGGCGGTTCGCGACGGCGCGCGCGACGCTCGACTTGCCGGCCCCGGCGGGGCCGTCGATCGCGATCACCATCTAACCGGCGAGCTCCGCGATGTCCTGCTCGAAGCGCGGGTAGGAGACTCCCGAGGCCTCCATCCCGATCACCTCGACGCCCTCGGCGGAGGCGAGCCCCGCAACCGCTCCCAGCAGTGCCAGGCGATGGTCGCCATGCGCGTCGATCCGGCCGCCGCGCAGTCCGCCGGTGCCACGCACGACGAACCCGTCCGGCGCTGCCTCGATGTCGGCGCCGAGGCCGCGCAGCCCGTCGACCACGGTCGCGATCCGGTCCGATTCCTTGACCCGCAGCTCGGCCGCCCCGCGGACGACCGTCTCCCCCTCGGCGAAGCAGCCGAGGAGCGCGATCAGCGGGAGCTCGTCGATCGCGAGCGGCACCTCGTCGGGCTCGACGGTCGTCGCCTCGATCGGCGCCCCGGTCACGTCGAGGTCGGCGACCGGCTCGAGCTCCGCGAAGGCGCCGACCGGCTCGCACTCGCCGAGCACGATCGCCCCCATCCGCTCGAGGATTCGCAGGAAGCCGGTACGCGTCCAGTTGACACCGACGCCCTCGAGTACCAGGCGCGAGCCCGCGACGAGCACGCCGGCAGCGATCAGGAAGGCAGCCGAGGACAGGTCGGCCGGGACGTGGAGCGTGTCGAGCTCGAGCTCGTCGGCGTTGCCGACGGTCGTGCTGTAGCCACCAGAGCGGTTCGGAGATCGCCGCAGCGCGGCACCGGCGCGCAGCATCATCCGCTCGGTGTGATCGCGCGCGGGGACCGGCTCGATCACGGTCGTGCCGTCGGTGACGAGACCGGCGATCAGCACGCACGACTTGACCTGCGCGCTTGCCACCGGCAGCTCGTACTCGATTCCGGCGAGCGAGGCGCCGTGGACCGTGAACGGCGGATAGCGACCGTCGCGAGCCTCGATCCGTGCCCCCATCAGCTCGAGTGGCCGCGCGACGCGGTCCACGGGGCGCTGGCGAATCGAGTCGTCGCCGTCGATCGTGAACGCGGCGCCGTCCTGGAACGCGAGCCACCCCGGCAGCAGCCGCATCAGCGTGCCGGCGTTGCCGACGTCGATCGGCCGTTCCGGGGGCTGGGCGTTGCGCAGCCCGCAGCCGCGGATCACGATCTCCTCAGCACGCTGCTCGACGATCGCACCGAGCTCGCGAACTGCGGCGAGCGTCGACTGGGTGTCGGCCGCGTCGAGGTAGTTCGTGATCCGCACCGGCTCGGAGGCCATCGCCGCGAACAGCGCGGCGCGATGCGAGATCGACTTATCGGCCGGGGGCGCCAGGCGCCCTCGCAGCGGGCCGGAGGGCTCGAACCGGACGTTCACGCGCGACTCACCGGGAACCCGAGCTCGCCGATCAGCTGCTGCGCACGCGCTGCCAGCTGCTCGCCGGCGATCCACAACGCGACGACGCCCTCGCTCATGTCCGGCGCCGGGTACAGCGCAAGGTCGGTGATGTTGACCCCGGCTCGGCCGAGCTCGAGCGCGAGCTGTGCGATCACGCCGGGCCGGTTGGGAACCGAGATCCGCAGCTGGAACAGCTCACCCCCAGCGAGCTGGGCCTCGAGCAGCCGGCGGCGGTCATCCGCCGCCGCATCGTTCCAGCGCGCGAGCCACTCGCCGCTGCCGTCCGCGAGCGCCTCGCGGACGTCCTGCAGGCGCACGATCGTGTCGTCGATCCCGGCGAGCAGCGCATCGCGATTGGACAGGTAGATGTCAGTCCAGATCGCGCTCGGGGCCCCGGCCACCCGAGTCGCGTCGCGGAAGCTGGGGCCGGTCGCGGGCAGCCGTTCGCCGCCCTCACTGAGGGTCCGCGCCGCCTGCGAGACGAGCACGTTGGCGAGCACGTGCGGAAGGTGCGAGACCGTGGCGAGGATCTTGTCGTGGGTCTCGGCCTCGATTGCCGCGGGCCGAGCCCCGATGCCGTGGAGCAGCCGGTGAAGGCGCTCATACAGGACTCCGCTGGTCGTCGGTGACGGCGTCAGGTACCAGGTCGCCTCCTCGAACAGGTCAGCGCGCGCGTGCTGGACGCCGGCGTTCTCCGCGCCCGCCAGCGGATGCCCGCCGACCAACCGCGGATCGTCGTACGCCGCGACCACGGCTCGCTTGGTCGAGCCGACGTCGGTCACGACGCAGTCGCGCCCCGCCGTCTGAAGGACGGCGCCGACCGTGGCCTCGATCGTGCCGACCGGGACCGCGACGAACACCACCTCGGCCCCGTCGACCGCGGCCGCGAGCGAGTCGCAGGCGAGGTCCAGCGCGCCTCTGTCCACGGCGTCTGCCAACGCCGCCTCGGACTCGTCGTAGCCGGCCACCGACGCGCCGAGCCGCTCACGCGCAGCCAGCGCGACCGAGCCGCCGATCAGACCAACGCCGATAACGGCGATCCGCGTGCTCAAACGGGCGACAGCGCCTTACCGGCGACCGCGGCGGCAGCCTGGACGCGTTCCATGTACTCCGGGAACTCGTCGGCGACGAGCGCCTGCGGGCCGTCGCAGATCGCCTCGTTTGGACGCGGGTGGATCTCGACGATGATGCCATCGGCGCCGACCGCGGCCGCCGCCAGCGACAGCGGCCCGACGAGGTCGCGACGCCCGGCGGCGTGGCTAGGGTCGACGATCACCGGTAGGTGGCTGAGCTCCTTCAGCACCGGCACCGCCATCAGGTCGAGCGTGAACCGGTAGGCCGTCTCGAACGTCCGGATCCCACGCTCGCAAAGCATCACCGCTTCGTTGCCCTCCTTGAGGATGTACTCGGCGGCCATCAGCAGCTCCTCGAGCGTGCTCGACAGCCCGCGCTTGAGCAGCGCTGGAATCCCCGAGCGGCCGATCTCGGCCAGCAGCGAGTAGTTCTGCATGTTGCGCGCGCCGATCTGGATCACGTCGGCGACGTCGACGACCTGCTCGATATCGCGCACGTCCATCACCTCGGTGACGATCGGCAGCCCCGTCTCCTCCTTGGCCTCGCGGAGCAGCCGCAACCCCTCCTGCCCGAGCCCCTGGAAGGCATACGGCGAAGTGCGCGGCTTGTACGCCCCGCCACGGAACAGCGTGCCGCCGGCGTCGCGGACGATCCGCGCCGTCTCGAGCGTCTGCTCACGCGATTCGACCGTGCACGGCCCCGCGATCATCGCGAAGTTGCTACCCCCGACCTTGCGGCCGGCGATGTCGAGCACCGTCCGCTCGCCATGCTTTATCTGACTCGAGGCGAGCTTGTATGGCTTCATGATCGGGACCACGCGGTCGACACCGGGCGCCCCCTCGAGCTCGAGCCGGGCGATGTGCTCACGGTCGCCGATCGCGCCGATCACCGTCAGCTCCTCACCGCGGCTGGGGTGGGCCCGCGCGCCGACGCTCTGCACTCGATCGATGACGGCCTGAACCTCCTGTTCGGTGGCCGTCGTCTTCATCACGATCATCATTTCTGGTCCTTTCTACGCTTGGAAACTGTACGAGAGTCGATCGCCCTCAGGGGGCTAAGTAGTTACGGCGCTCGACCTTTCGTGTGGTTCCCGCTGTCCGCGCGGGAAGGAGGCGGTGGCCGAGCGCCTAGCTAAATCGCCAGGCGTAGAAGCGCGCGTAAAAGGACCAGCCGGAGAGCGAGATGTGGGCGTGGTCGGGCATACGCGTCAGCGGTGTTGTAGCAGACGCGACCGATTCCGCCAAGCGGCCGGCCTAGACGAGCTCCCCGATCGCCGCCAGGAACCTGGCGTTCTCGGGCTCGGTGCCGACCGTCACGCGCAGCGCTCCAGGGCGCCCGAGCGATGCTCCGGCGCGGACCAGAACGCCCCGCTCGCGCAGGCCGGCGACGACCTCGCGCTCGCCGTCGGCGTCGACCTCGTCACCGAGGTGCAGCCAGATGAAGTTGGCGTCTGAATCGGCCACCCACAGGCCGAGGCGCTCAACGCCCTCGACCAGCGTCGTGCGCAGAGAGATCGTCTGCACGACCCGGCGCTCGACCGCGTCCTGGTGGCGCAGCGCCTCGACGGCGGCGGCCTGGGCGGCCGAGTTCAGATAGAAGGGCTGGCGGACCTGGTCGACCGCGACGCGAAACTCCTCGGAACCGCACAGCCCGTAGCCGACCCGCAGCCCGGCGAGGCCATAGACCTTCGAGAACGTTCGCAGCAGCACCAGGTTCGGGAAGCGCGCCAGCAGCTCGAGCGACGCGTACGTGTCACCGAGCGACAGGGCGAATTCGCAGTAGGCCTCGTCGAGGATCACGCAGACCTGCGGCGGGACCCGCTCGAGGAAGTCCTCGATCGCATCGAGCCCGTGGGCGGTCGAAGTCGGGTTGTTGGGGTTGCAGACCAGCACCAGGCGGGTCGCGACGGTGATCTCGGCCGCGATCGCGTCCAGATCATGGCGGTCCTCGGCGTCGAGCGGCACCTCGATCGCCCGCGCCCCGGCGGCAGCCGCGAGGTGGGGATAGACGCTGAAGGCGGGCCACGCGTACACAACCTCGGCGCCGGGCTCGAGCAGGGCCTCACCGGCCGACAGCAGGATGTCGCAGGAGCCGTTGCCAAGCGCGATCCGCTCGGCCGGGATCCCGTACCGCGCAGCGAGTGCGGTCCGCAGCGGCAAGTAGGACGGGTCCGGGTAGCGGTGGGTGCCGTCGAGTACCGATGCCGCGGCCTGAGCGACCGCCGGCAGTGGCGCGAAGCACGACTCGTTCGAGGCCATCATCGCGATGTCGGACCCGAGGTCGTAGCCGGAAGCGACGGGATAGACGGGGATGCGGCGGATGCGCTGTGCGAATTCGAGGGCCATGGCTCCTATTGTGCCTGCTCGAGGTCGGCGCGCAGGCCGCGGGCCTCGCCGAGGTACACGTGCTGGGGCGAATGCTGCTCGTCGGCGTAGTAGTGGACCAGCGTTCGGATCACGCGCGGCATCGACCCCGGAACCGGGACCTCGCGCGCGCACAGCAGCGGCACCCGGTCGAGCCCGAGACGGCGCGCGGCGACCGCCGGAAACTCGGCGTCGAGGTCCGCGGTCAGGGTGAAGATGCAGCTGACGAGCGCCTCGGGCGTGAGCGCATTGCGCGCCAGCAGCTCACGCATGAGCTGGTCTGTGGCCGCCAGAATCGCGTCGGCTTCGTTGCGCTCGACGCTATTGGCGCCCCGGAGCGCGAAGAGCCGCTGCATTCTCGCCCGATTCTGCCAGAGGATCCGCTGGGGCGCCCGACGCGTTCAGCTCGAGCACGCTCGCGCACCCGAAGCGGTGAACCGAGACGACCAAAGGCGCGAGCAGTCGCGTCATGCTGATCTTCGTGTGGCAGTCGGCGAGCACGAACCGCGCGCCGGTCGCGTGCACGAACCGCCGTGCGACGGCGCGCGACAGCCGCCCGCCGAACAGCGCTTCGGTCACCTGGCCCCGCTGCTTGCAGTACGGCTCAGACCACAGGCAATCGCCCACCAGCGTGCGGCGCCCGGTCTTGCCCGGGACGGCCGCACCGAGGTAGGCGCGGGTCAGGACACCACCGGGGTCGCGATCGTCGGCCAGGTAGTCGAGCGCGGCCCGTTCGTCGCGCGTGATGAAGTTCGCGTTGCCGGCGGTCGGCGATGCCAGGCGGCGCGCGTTGTAGAGCTCGTAGGCGGTGGCGGGAATCGTCACCAGCGCAATCGCGGTCCAGGCCAGCGCCCGGCGGTGCCGGACACGGTGCCAGTCAAACCGAGCCACGCCCTGGACCGCGAGCACGCCGAGCGGAATCGTGATGCCCTGGAACGCGTGCAGCGGCGTCGCGCTGAGACCCGAGGCCGACAGCAGGAACACGATCAGCGCCGCCAGCAGCCACGAGCGGGTGGCCGCCGCCAGGAACCCGTCGGGCTTGCGGAAGTACGAGAGCGCAGCGGGGATCAGCAACGGCAGCAGCGCGAGCACGATCGACGACAGCGCGAACGAGTGCTTGCTCGCCTCGCGCGCCAGCTTCCAGGACAGGTCGAGCCGGCCGAGCAGCAGGTAGTAGACGAGCGGCAGCCCGGTCAGCAGCATCGTCTGGCCGAACAGGATCAGACGCTGTCTGGTCAGCTTCGCCCCGAACGCGAGCAGCAACGCTTCGGCGACGATCACGGTCAGGATCAGCAGCTCGCCGTGCCACGGATGCAGGAGGCTCGCAGCGGCGCCGATCAGGCCGGGAACCCAGCTCGTTCGAGCGGCCCGGTTGGCACGGTCGTAGCAGACCAGCGCGTACGCCATCGCCGCGAGCGCGAGCAGCCCGAACGTGTAGCCCCACGAGAGGAATCCCGGGAACAGGTCGCCGAGCACGCCGAACGAGCCGTAGATCACGGTGAACGAACCGAAGAACAGCGCCAGCACGATCACCGCGAGGCGCTGCCAGCGCCCGGTGACGCTGCCGTATGCGTAGGCGCGCACGGCGCCGAACGCGCCGAGCACCGCGACCGGCTTCCACAGCAGCAGCGACACCGTCGGCGCGAGCCCGAGTGCAGACAGCGCACCGGAGATCGTGACCGCCGGTTGGAAGTAGTCCGCGGGCGTCGCCGCGAAGCACGAACAGGTTCGACGACGAGCAGGTGCTGCGAGGCGCTGCGTATCCACGCGAGGTACTGCATCTGGTCGACGATGTAGACGCCGTCGGTCCCGGTCCAGACACGCCCATGCACGATCTCCTGCCAGAGGTCGAGTCCGAGCACCCACAGCGACACGGCGGCGAACACCCCGAGCACGCGCGAGCTCGAGGCGATCGAGCTTGCGAGGCGGTTTCCCGGTCTCCACGGCCTTGCGCCGGGAAGCCGGCGATGGTGTCCCGACTTCGACGCGCATCTGATCTGAAACTAACAACTAGATCGGCTCGGTTACGGTGAACGCCGCGAGCCGCGGCCCGCCGCACGCTGCCGGGCGCTACTGCTCGAGCTTGCTTCTGCAGGGTCCGAGACGCCTTGCCCGGCAGAGCCGCCCATCAGGTTGATGCCGAGCGATCAGAGCAGCATGCCGGTGGTCGGCATGAACGCGAATGCGAGTACACCGTCAACGATCAGCGTCGCGCGGCGCAGCCGCAGGCTCGACGCCAGCGCCGCAAGCGGCAGCAGCCAGATCACGTACCAGGGCACCAGCCACGCGAGGCCGCGATCAGCACCAGCGTCGACCAGCCGGCGCCGGTCAGCCACTCTCCCCTGCGCCGCAGGATCAGCGCGATCACGACGATCAACCCGACATTCGCGAGCCGCAGAATGCCTGGCGTGCCGCCGCCGAGACCGATGATCGTGCCGACCATGTTCGGAGCGCTGCACGGGGTCAGGAGCGTGCTCTGGTCGGCGAGGTTGGGCAGCGAGAACCCGAACAGAGCGAGGTCGAGCGCGACCAGCGGAACCGAGGCGAGGGCGGCGCCGACGAGCACGCGCTTGCGTCGCTGCGAGGTGGCGCGCCGCGACGAGCAGGAACGGGAGCAGCAGGATCGCGGTGAACTTGACCGCGACGGCGATCATCACCGCGGCGCCGGCGGAGCGGTCGCGGCGCGCCAGTAGCAGCGCGATCGCTGCGGTCGACGGGACCAGCATGAAGAAGTCGTTGTGGAAACCGGCGACCGCATACATCAGGTAGATCGGGGTTGGCGGCCACGAACAGGACCGCGAACCGCGGATCACGGCCGAGCAGGCGCGCGCACTTCCACACCAGCGCGATGAACGCGAGGCTTCCCAGGACGGCGGCGAGCTTGAGCGTCCAGTACGCGAGACCGAGCGGCAGCGCACGCGACCGGATAGCTGAGCGCGGTGAACAGCGGGCCGTACGGGCTTCGAGGTGATGCCAGGTGGCGAACCGGTAGATCGGGTCGTGCATCTCCGCGCGATCACATGCGTGTACGGATTGAGCTGGTGCAGCCCGCCCAGCCGCGCGTAGCCGAGGTAGTTGAACAGGTCGGTCAGCTGCAGCGGCGGGCCCAGCAGCAGGATCGCGTGGAGCGCCAGCACGCACAGCACGATCGTCCGCATCGACAGCGTCCTGCACCCCGGCGAGGATCACGAAGTAGGCGCCCAGCATCATCACCATCACGACGCTGAAGCCGATGCTCAGTCCCTTCGAGCTGTTGGGAAGCTGCCCGAACAGCCCATGCAGCGGACCCGCCTCCCACTGCGGGAACACCTGACCGCTGCGCGGGACCAGCGACGTCGGCCCCGAGGTGGCGAACACGACGACCACCAGCGCGCCGACGATCAGCGTCGCGAGCGCGATCCGAACGGCGCGTGGGCTGGCCGCCACCCGCAGCCGCGAGACGTTGAACCTGGCGCCGAGCCAGCCGAACCGCGGCAGCGCAACGGTGCCGTCCGCCGGGGCCGCTCCGATCCCGGCAACGGGGCCAGAAGCAAGCAGCGCCCGACTGTCAAGCTGGCTCGAGTCAGGTCGCATCAGTCTGAAATATGCCCGGTGCCGCGTAAGAGTGGTTGCAAGCTCACATTGTGATTGCGTTAAGCAGCGTAGATGAGCCGGCCCCGCTCGGCCCGACCGGAACCTGTCCCGCCCCTAACATCCGCACGCGTGAGCGTCGGCGCGCTGTCCCGCGAGTTTGGCCCGCCGGCGACGCGCGCGCACGCGCTCGGCGGCCCCGTTGTGCTCGGTGTCGGCGGACTCGACGATCCTCGCGGCGGTGCTGCGGTTCCTCGGGATCGGGCACCAGGGGTTCTGGTTCGACGAGGGCAACACCGTGCTGCTGATCCACCTCTCGCCGGGCAAGATGCTCGGCCTGATCCCGCAGACCGAGTCGACGCCGCCGCTGTACTACTGCGTGGCGTGGGTGTGGGCGCGGATCTTCGGGTTCGGCGAGGCGGGGCTGCGCTCGCTCTCAGCCATCGCCGGGGTGCTGACGGTTCCGGTCGCCTATGCGGCCGCCGCGAAGCTGATCTCGCGGCGCGCGGGGCTTGTCGCAGCGGCGCTGACGGCCTGCAACCCGCTGCTGATCTGGTACTCGCAGGAGGCGCGCTCGTACTCGATGCTGGTGCTGCTGACGGGCGTCTCGCTCCTGGCGTTCGCGTACGCCCGCGCGACGCCCTCGCCCCGGCTGCTGGCGGTCTGGGTGATCGCGGCCGCGCTCGCGCTGGCGACCCACTACTACGCGCTGCTCGCGATCGTGCCGGAGGCGATCTGGTTGCTCGCCGAGCACTGGCACCGGCGCGCGGTGCAGGTCGCGATCGGCGTCGTCGGCCTGTGCGGGATCGCGCTGGTGCCGCTCGCGCTGAACCAGAATGCGACCGGACACGCGAGCTGGATCGCGCCGATCCCGCTCGTGCCCCGCCTCGGCCAGCTGATTCCCCAGTCGCTGATCGGTACCGGCGCGCCGGCGGGCAACGTGCTCGAGCCGCTCGCCGCCGCGATGGTGGTGGTGTCGTTCGCGCTGCTGGCGTTCCGCGCCGATCCGCTCGAGCGCCGGATGGGGCTCGCGATGGGCGCCATTGCGATCGGCGGCCTGGTGCTGAACCTGCTGCTGGTCGCGGTCGGGATCGACGACCTGATCACGCGCAACGTGCTCGCCCTGTGGCTGCCGGCGGCGTTGATGGTCGCGGCCGGTCTCGGCGCGCGCCGCGCCGGGGTGATCGGCCTGCTGGCGGCGATCGTGCTGTGCGGCACCGGCGTCGCCACCGCGATCGGAGTCGCCGCCGATCGCAACCTCCAGCGCCCCGACTGGCGCGGCGTCGCGCGCGTGCTCGGCGCGCAGCCCCAGACCGACCGCGTGATCCTCGTCCAGCACTACCGAGATCTGCTGCCGCTGTCGCTGTATCTGCCGGGCCTCAAGTTCTGGCGCAGCGGCAGCTCCCAGAAGGTCTCAGAGCTCGATGTCGTCTCGATCAGCGCCCCCAGGGTCAAGCTGTGCTGGTGGGGCGCGGCGTGCAACCTGACGCCGTCGCAGATGCAGAGCTCCTACCCGCTGCGGGGCATGCACGAGCTTTGGGTTCGCCACGCCTACCAGTTCACGATCATGCGGCTGCTCGCGCCGCGACCGGTCACCGTCACGCGGAGCGAGATCGCGGCGGCGCTGAGCGCGACGACGCTGCGCAAGGACGAGCTGCTGATCCAGCGGCGATGAGCCGCTGGACCTGCTCGCGGTCGAGCTGCCGGTACTCGCCCGGCGCGAGCTCGCCCAGCTCGAGCTCGCCGAACCTGATCCGGGACAGCCGCCGCACCGGATGGCCGACGTGCTCGCACATCCGCTTGACCTGGCGCTTGCGACCCTCGTGGATCGTCAGCTCGATCGTGTCGGCGCAGACGCGTCGCGCCTGCGCCGGCGCGGTCAGACCGTCCTCGAGCTCGACGCCGGTTCGGAGCGCGGTCAGCGCCCGCTCCGAGATGACACCGCCATCGAGCACCGCCAGGTAGCTCTTCTCGACCTCGAAGCTGGGGTGCGTCAGCCGGTGCGCAAGCTCGCCGTCGTTGGTCAGCAGGATCAGCCCGGTGGTGTCGAGATCGAGACGCCCGACCGGATAAAGCCGCAGCTCGCTGGGGACGAGCGAGACGACCGTCGGACGGCCCTGGGGGTCGCGCGCCGTGCTGATCACACCGGCCGGCTTGTTGACCGCGTAGACGACACGCTCGGGGGCGGCGGCGATCACCCGGCGATCGAGCTCGACGACGTCGCCGGGTTCGACCGCGCGGGCAGGATCGAGCTCGCGCTCGCCCCCGACGGTCACGCGACCGGCACGGATCATGTCCTCGGCGGCGCGGCGCGATGCCACGCCGGCAGTCGCCAGGTACTTGGCCAGTCGCATCGGCCTGCCACCATAGTCCGCATGGATATGAACCTGCTCGAGGACCGGCTGCGGGAGCTCGACCAGCCTCCGTACCGCGCGCGCCAGATCTGGAAGTGGGCGGCGCAGGGGGCTGACGTGTTCGACGCGATGACCGACCTGCCGCGGCCGCTGCGCCAGGAGCTCGTCGAGTCGGTCCCGTTCTCGACGCTGTCGGTTCAGCGCGAGGCCCGCGCTCGCGATGGCACGATCAAGATCCTGTTCCACACCCACGACGGCCGCCCGGTCGAGGCGGTGCTGATGCGCTATCGCGACGGGCGCCGCTCTCTGTGCCTGTCATCACAGTCGGGGTGCCCGCTGACGTGCACGTTCTGCGCGACCGGCCAGATGAAGTTCGCCCGCAACCTGACCGCTTGGGAGATCCTCGATCAGGCGCTCCACTTCCGCCGGTTCGAGCGGGTCGATCATGCCGTGTTCATGGGGATGGGCGAGCCGATGCTGAACCTCGACAACGCGCTGGCGGCCTGCCGCAAGCTGCCCGACATCGGCATCACCCACCGCCGGACGGCGATCTCGACGGTCGGCTGGGTGCCCGGGATCGAGCGGCTGCGAGCCCAGGACATGCCGATCCGCCTGGCGCTGTCGCTGCACGCCGCCGATCCGGCCCTTCGCTCAGAGCTGATGCCGGTCAACGACCGCTACCCGCTCGAAGCGGTGATCGCGGCCTGCCGCGACTACTACGAGCGCAAGCGGCGGCGGGTGTTCATCGAATACGTCATGCTCGGCGGAGTCAACGACTCGCACCAGCAGGCCGTGCAGCTCGCCGAGCTGCTCGACCCGAGGATCTTCAAGGTCAACCTGATTCCGTACAACCCGACGGGCTCGGAGTACGTCGGCTCGACTCCGAAGGCGATCGAAGCCTTCAGGTCAGAGCTCGACCGCCGCGGCGTCGGCGCGACCGTACGCCTCACAAGGGGCCGCGACATCGACGCCGCGTGCGGGCAGCTCGCCGCCAAGTGATGGGAGGATGATATGAGCGAGCACGACGAGCTCGACCTGAGCAATCAGGACACGTGGCGACGGGCCGCGGTCGGATGGGAGCGCCATCAGGCCGAGCTGCGCGAGTCGACGCGGGCGGTGTCGGAGTGGCTGATCGCGGCGGTCGACCCGCAGCCCGGCCAGACGGTTCTCGAGCTGGCCGCCGGACCGGGCGAGACCGGCTTCCTGGCCGCACCCCTGCTGGGAGAGGCGGGGACGCTGATCACCAGCGACCAGTCGCCCGAAATGGTCGAGGTCGCGCGTCGGCGAGCGGCGGAGCTCGGGCTGACGAACGTCCGCTTCGAGGTGCTCGACGCGCAGCGGCTCGGCGGCCAGCCAGGCGGAGTCGACGCCGTGCTGTGCCGTTGGGGGGTGATGCTGATGGCCGACCAGCAGGCGGCGCTGCGCGGAATCCGCGCCGCGCTGCGACCCGGCGGCGTCGTCGCGCTGGCGACTTGGGACACGCCTCAGCGCAACCTGTGGATGGCGATCCCGGGCATGCAGCTGGTCGCCCGCGGACTCCTCGAGAGGCCCGATCCGAGCGCGCCCGGGCCGTTCGCACTGGCCGACCCCGAGCAGGTTGCCACGTTGCTCGCCGGCGCCGGCTTCGGTCAGATCGAGTCCGGGCGGGTCGAGTTCGTGCAGCGCTATCCGAGCTTCGACCGCTACTGGGAGACGATCGTCGACATGTCGGCTCCGATCGCGGCGCTGCTCGCGTCGCTCGATCAGCCCGTGATCGCCGAGCTCCGTGAAGCCGTCCGCAGGGCGATCGGCCAGTTCGGCATCGCCGACGGCAGCCTCGAGGTGCCCGCCAGCGCGATCGTCGCCAGCGCCCGCGCCTGACCCGTCAGGCGCCGGCGCGCGCCTCGCCGGCCCGCAACAGTCGCTCTCGCAACTCCTCCTCGAGCTCTGGCGAAGGGTCGAAGGCCGCGATCTGCGGCAGCTCGTCGAGCGCCGCCAGGCCGAACAGTCGTAGGAACAGATCGGTCGTCCGGTACAGCACCGCGCCGAACTGCGAGCGGCCGGCCTCCTCGATGATGCCGCGCTCGAGCAGCGTGGCAGCCGCCGACTCGGCGTTGACGCCGCGGATCCGCGCGATCTCCGGGCGCGAGACAGGCTGCAGGTAGGCGACGATCGCAAGCGTCTCGGCCTGGGCCGGGGTCAGCGGCGGGGTTCGCGGACGGGCAAGCAGGCGGCGCGCCGCCGGCTCGGCGTCCGGATGCGAGGACAGGACGTATCCGCCCGCGAGCTCGCGCAGGACGAGGCCACGTCGCTCGAACTCGTAGTGCTCGCGCAGCCGCTCCAGCGCGGTGATCACCTCGTGCAGCTCGGCGCCGGTCGCGTCGGCGAGCGCCGCTGCGGTGACCGGGTCGCTGGACAGGAACAGCAGCGACTCGACGGTCCGCTCGAGCTCGGTGCCGACGACGCTCATGCGCTCAACCGCGACACGGCCGCGTCGCCGGTCGCCTCGATCGTGATCTCGCCGAACGGCTCCTCCTGATTCCAGGTGAGCTCGCCCTGCTTATAGAGCTCGAGCACGGCGAACAAGGTCACCGCGACCGTCATCCGATCGGCGCGTGCGACCGCCTCGTCGAACTTGAAGGTGCCGCGGCGCAGCAGCTCGCGGAGGTGCGTGAGGCGCTCGGCGACCGTCACCTGGGGGATCGTGATGTGGCGGATGTCGACCGGCTCGGGCACCCGCAGCAGATCGCCGATCGCGGTCGCCAGTCGCGCCGGGTCATAAACGGCACTCGCATCCCGCAGCGACGCGCGGCGCAGCGCCGGCGGCAGCGGCGCCGAGCGGAATCGGTAGCCCTGCTCGGCGGCAAGTCGCTCCTGCAGCTCGCGCGCGGCGCCACGGTAGCGGTGGGCGTCGAGCAGCCGGGCGAGCAGCTCCTCGGCGGCCTCGCCAGGGTCGAGGTCGATCTCCTCGATCTCCTCGCCGGGGAGCATCAGCCGCGACTTGAGCTCGAGCAGCGCCGCGATCAGGACCAGAAACTCGGTCGCCGCCTCGAGATCGAGCTCGCCGCGCCGCTCGAGGTGGTCGATGTAGGCGATCACGATCTCGGCCAGGTCGACCTCGAGCAGATCGACCTCCTCGCGCAGGATCAGCGTCAACAGCAGATCGAACGGGCCCGCGAACACGTCGAGGTCGAGCTCGAGGTCGATCAGCCGCATGGACGAGAAGTTACCGGCGCTACCGGACTGGCCCGACGCCCATCGCCTCGCGCACCTCGATCAGGGTCGCCGCGGCGATCGTGCGGGCCCTCTCGGCGCCGACGGCGAGAACGCGCTCGAGCGTCTGTTCGTCGGCCCTCAGCTCCTGGTAGCGCTCGCGGACCGGCGCCAGGTAGCCGACGACGGCGTCGGCGACCGCCTGCTTGAAGGCGCCGTAGCCCGACCCCGCATACTCGCGCTCGATCTCCTCCGGGGCCGTTCCTCGGACTGCTGCCAGGATCTCGATCAGGTTCGAGATCCCGGCCTTGTCGGGCGCGCGCACGACCTCGCTGCCCGAGTCGGTGACGGCGCTGCGGAGCTTCTTGACGATCACGTCGGGCTCGTCGAGGACGTGCACCGTCCCCTGCGGAGTGCCAGAAGTCGTCGACATCTTCCGATCCGGTGCCTGCAGGTCCATGATCCGCGCCCCGACGGCCGGTACCCGTACCTCGGGGACGACGAAGACCTCGCCGAACCGCGAGTTGAACCGCACGGCGACGTCACGCATCAGCTCGACGTGCTGGCGCTGGTCCTCTCCGACCGGGACCTCGTGCGCGTTGTAGGCGAGCACGTCCGCGGCCTGGAGCACCGGGTAGCAGAACAGGCCGGCGGAGACTAGGTCGCGCTGAGCGCCGGACTTCTCCTTGAACTGGTGCATGCGGTTGAGGTCGCCGAACGCGGTCACGCTCGACAGCAGCCAGCACAGCTCCGGATGCTCGACCACGTCGCTCTGGCGAAAGAAGACGCAGCGTTCAGGATCGAGGCCGGCGGCCAGCAGCGTCGCGGCCGTGTCGTAGACCGACTCGCGCAACCCCGCCGGCTCGTAGGAGACGGTGATCGCATGGAGATCGACGATGCAGTAGATCGCCTCGCCGCGGTCCTGCCCGGCGACGTACTGGGTGATCGCGCCGATGTAGTTGCCCAGGTGCTTGCGACCCGTGGGCTGGATACCCGAGAAGATGCGCATCGAGTGGGCCAGGGTAGCGAGCCGGGCTATCCCGGCAGCGTCCCGGCGCCCGTGCGACCGCTCGCCCGACGGTCTCGCGACAGCAGCCAGGCCGCGATCACACCGGCGATCGCCCCGCACAGGTGGCCCTGCCAGGACACGCCATAGCGGGGGATCAGGCTCGTCAGCAGCGCGCCGCCCCAGATCACGGCCACGACCAGGCCGGTCAGCAGCTCGAGCACGCTGCGGTTGAAAGCGCCGCGCGCGAGCAGGTAGCCGGCGTAGCCGAAGACGACGCCGCTGGCGCCGATCGTGCTCGCGTTCGCCGGCGAGATCAGCCACGTCCCGAGCCCGCCGAGCACGATCACGATCAGCGTCACCTGCAGCACCCGGACGGCACCCTCGAGCGCGATGATCACGCCCAGGAACAGGAACGGGATCGTGTTCGAGATCAGGTGGGCGAAGCTCTCGTGGATGAACGGGGAGGTCAGGATCCCCCACAGCCGGCCGGCGTTGCGCGCGTAGATGCCGTCCGTGTCGAGCGCGTTCCCGTCGAGCGTGTTGATCAGCTCGACGATCCACATCACGACCACCAGGCCAAGCACGGCCTCGATCCCGCCGAGCTGGCGATCCCTCACCGGACTGCGTGGCTTGCCGGTGGCGCTCAGCTGTCCGCTGAGGCCGGGCGTGCGCCTGACGGGTGACTGGCTACTCATGCAAGACGGATGGTAGGCCCTCAGGCGTACGGGCCGAGGGCCTCGAGCGCCAGCGCCATCGCCACCTCGGCGCGCTCGTGCAGCGACTCGCGCAGCACGAACTCACCCGGGGTGTGGGCGCCGCCGCCACGCGGCCCGAGTCCGTCGACGGTCAGCGGGATCGTCGATGCGAAGTGGCTCGCGTCGCTGGCGCCGCCGCGCGGGACGCCGACGATCGCCCGGCCGAGCCGCTCGCTCGCACCCGCCAGCAGCGGCGCCGTCGCCTCGATCGAGTCCATCCCCGGCCACACGCGCTCCATCGCGGCGCTCAGCGTCACCCCGTCGAGCTCCGCGGGCACCGAGTCGCGGACCGCGGCGAACGCATCGAGCCGTTCTGAGCGCAGGTCGAAGATCAGCTCGCCGGCGGCTGGGACGACGTTGAACGCATCGCCCGAGCGCACCACGGTCGGCACGACGCTGAGCTTGTCGGCGCCGCGCGGGTCGTGGTTCCCGGACACCGAGATAGCTGTGTGGGCCAAAGCCAGCAGCGCGTTGCGACCGGCATCCGGAGCGCTCCCGGAGTGCGCGGCCCGCCCGGCTGCACGGACACGAAGCGTCCCGGCGGCCTTGCGGCGGACGACGACGCCCTCCTCCGCGCCGGCGGTCCGCTCGCCCGCCTCGAAGCACAGGCACGCGTCGTAGCCGGCGAACCGTGGGGCGTGGACGAATGGCTGTGTTCGCCATTCCTCGTCGGTCACCAGCACGACGCTGAGCTCGGCGAAGGCCTGCGGTCGCGCTGCGAGGGCACGGGCGACGCCCAGTGAGAGGATCACGCCCCCCTTCATGTCCGCTGTCCCAGGTCCGTACAACCGGTCGCCGTCGCGGCGCAGCGGCCCGTGCGAGGCATGGTCGATGACCGTGTCGACGTGGCCGAGCAGCATCAGACGAGCGGACCCCGTGCCGGCGATCCGCGCCACCAGGTCCTGTGCGCTGCCGCTGGTGGAGCACGGCACGCGCTCGATCGTGGCCTCCGAAGGCAGCAGAGCCGCGCACACCGCGAGCGCCTCCTCGGCGCCGGGAATGTCCCCCGACGGGGATGAGACCGCGACCAGCGCCTCGAGCTCGCGCTCGGCGCGAAGCGCGATCTCGCCAGCCGTCTGGGCGACCACGGGGTCCACCCCATCAGCCTATTCAGGCTTGCGCCGCGGTGACTGGCGGCTCGAACGGATCGCCGCCTGACAGCTCTCCGGCGTCGTCGAGCCGCATCAGCGCGGCGACCGCCGTCTTGGTGAACTGGCGCCCGACGAGCCGCTCGAACTCCGCCAGCGCGGAGTCCTTGTCGATCGGATGGCCGTAGGTGCGGCTCGCGGTCATCGCGTCCCACGCTTCGGCGGCTGCCAGCAGCGCACCGCCCTCGGGGATCTCGGGGCCGCGCAGACCGCGCGGATAGCCATGCCCGTCGGGCCGTTCGTGATGGGTGCGAATCCACTCGACCTGCTCGGGGGCGAGCACGTCCTCGACGATCCTCGCCGCGAGCTCGGCATGGCTCTGGATCTGCTCGCGCTCGCCTTCGGTCAGCTCGCCGGCCTTGCGCAGCAGCTGGTCAGGGATCCCGATCTTGCCGACGTCGTGCACGAGCGCGGCCTCGCTCAGCAGCTGGGCGCGCTCGGCTGACCACCCGACGGCGCGAGCGAGCTTGCCCGCCAGCTCCGAGACCCGCTCGGAGTGCCGGCTGGTGGCCGGGTCCTTGGCGTCGATCGCCCGCGCCAGCGCCCGCAGCCCGACCAGCGCGCGGGAGCGCTCCAGGCGCTGCGCCCGCTCGCCCGCCGACAGCTCGTCGATCACCTCCGGGTCGTAGATCCAGCAGCGGTCGCGCCCATGGGCCTTGCTCCAGTACAGGGCGCCGTCGGCCAGGTGCAGCAGCTGCGTCGGGTCGTGGGTGACGGTGACGTCGCAGATTCCGGCCGACACGGTGATCCCGTACGGGTGGGCCATCGCCAGCGAGATCTCGCGGCGCGCACGCTCGACCGCGAGCAGCGCCTGCTCGCGGTTGGCGTCGGGCAGTACCCATGCGAACTCGTCGCCACCGACGCGCCCGAGCGTGTCCTCGGTCCGCGCGAGGCTCAACAGTCGACGCGCGATCCGGACGAGCACCTCGTCGCCGGTCTCGTGCCCGCCGCTGTCGTTGATCTGCTTGAAGTGGTCGACGTCGATCACCGCGACAGACAGCGCGGTGCCGTGGCGCGCGGCGCGCGCGGCCTCGGCCGCCAGCCGCTGCTGCAGCGCGCGATGGTTGGCGAGGCCGGTCAGTGGATCGGTGGCCGCCTGTGCGGCGAGCTTCGCGCGGTCCTCGATGCTGGCGATCGCCGTCGCCAGCAGATCGCCGAACTCCATCAATCGCTGCTCGTCCGCGGGCCCGAACACTCCGGGCTGCTCGCCGGTCACGGCCAGCGCCCCCCAGGTCGTGCCGGCGACCCGAATCGGCGCGACGATGCTCGCGGCGTAGCCGAGCCGCGAGACCGGACTCCCGGGCAGGTGGTTGTCGATCCGGACCGGCCGGCCGGTTTCGAGCGCCTGCGCAACGTCGCCGCCCGGCCTGACCGGAACCTCGGTGCCCGGCTCGTAGCGGCCACCGGGGCGATCGGCCCAGGAGCCGGTGACGATCGCGCGCGTCGGGTCGCGCAGGCGAAGGATCCCGGCCGCGCCACCCTCGAGCAACGCGGCCGCCTCGTAGGCGACGAGCTCGTAGATCCGCTCGGGCGTCTCACCCCCGACGACGGCAGTCGCGACCCGCCGCAGCGCCCCCTGCTCGGCGGCGAGGCGCTCGGCCCGGGCCCGCAGCTTCGAATTCCGCCGGCGGGCGGCGATGATCGCGACGCCGACCAGCATGAACGCGGGGGCCGCGATCGCGAGCTCGGCGACGAACGTGCCGTGCAGCGCCCGCGGGTCGTACAGCAGCGGCAGCGCGCTCGTCACGACGCATCCGACCAGGTAGGCGAGCGCGACCTTCGCCGAGAAGAAGTTCGCCGAGAACACGCCGACGAAGAACAGGTAGACCCAGGCGGGCGACTCGGCGCCGCCCGATGACGCGATTGCCAGCGCGATCATCGCGAACCCCAGCGTCGCCGAGACGTGGATCAGCCAGCCGGGCGCCTTCTCCCAGTTGACGGCCGAGATCAGCAGCGTGCCCCACAGCAGCGCGAGCGTTCCGATCGCCAGCAGCACTCCGCGGTGCGCGTGCGAGACGCCCGGCAGGATTGCGAACAGCCCGACCGTGAGCGCGCCGACCCAGTAGAGCCAGCCGCTGAACACGCCCGCCAGCGCGCGCTCATCTGTCGGCAATGTCACGGTCAGACCCGCGCGCAGACGGCTCACGTCAGCGTCGTCCCGACCGTGTTAGCTCCGACGTCAAGTTGTCCTTGCCCCCAAAACGTCTCGAACACGGTTACGGCCTCTCTATGTAGAGCCGCTATCGGCCTAAAGCTGATGATCCTTTAGGGTCCCTGCCTAACCACGGGGTGGCGCGCCGCCGCCGCTTCGTCGAGCCGGCGGACGGGAGTCGTGTACGGCGCGGCCAGCGCTTTTTCAGGATCGTCGCGCGCCTCGCGGAGGATCTGTTCGACGACCTGGGCGAAGCGCTCGAGTGTCTCCCGCGTCTCGGTCTCGGTCGGCTCGATCAGCAGCGCCTCGTCGACGATCAGCGGGAAGTAGACGGTCGGTGGGTGCACGCCGTAGTCGAGCAGGCGCTTGGCGAGATCGAGCGTCTTGATCCCGAGCTCGCGCTTCATCGCGGCGCCCGACAGCACGAACTCGTGCATGCACAGCCGCTCGTACGCCTCGGGCAGGTACTCGAGCACGCCTTCGCGGCGCAGCCTCGCTAGCAGGTAGTTGGCGTTCAGGACCGCGACCTCGGACACCTCCCGCAGCCCCGCCGCTCCGAGCGAGCGGATGTACGCGTAGGAGCGCACGAACACCCCGTAGTTGCCCTGGAAGCCGCGAAGCCGGCCGATCGACTTGGGGCGGTCGTAATCGAGGTCGTAGCGCGGCTCGGAACCGTTGCCGGTGGCGGTCCGGCGGACGACCTGCGGCCGCGGCAGGTACGGCTCGATCCGCTCCGCAACGGCGATCGGCCCGGCGCCGGGCCCGCCGCCGCCGTGCGGCTGCGTGAACGACTTGTGGAGGTTGAAGTGGACGATGTCGAACCCCATGTCGCCAGGGCGGCAGATGCCCATGATCGCGTTGAGGTTGGCGCCGTCGTAATAGAGCGTCGCGCCGACCGAGTGGACGATCTGCTCGATCTCCTCGATCCCCGTCTCGAACAGCCCGAGGGTCGAGGGATTGGTCAGCATCAGGCAGGCGACGTCCTCGGTCGCCTTCTCGGAGAGGTCATCGAGGTCGACGTTGCCGTGCGCGTCGGTTCCGACTTTGACAACCTCGTAGCCGGCCATCGTCACGGTCGCAGGATTGGTGCCGTGGGCGGTGTCGGGCGTCAGGACCTTGGTGCGGCGCTCGCCGCGGTCCTCGTGGTAGGCCCGCGTCAGCAGCACGCCGGCGAGCTCGCCGTGCGATCCGGCCGACGGCTGCAGCGACACGTGCGGCAGTCCCGCGATCTCGCCGAGCGCGTCCTGCAGGCGCCACATCAGCTCGAGCGCGCCCTGCGCATGCTCGGGTTCCTGGAGCGGGTGCAACTTCGCATGGCCCGGGAGCGCCGCGACCCGCTCATGCAGCTTCGGGTTGTGCTTCATCGTGCACGAGCCGAGCGGATAGAAGCCGGTGTCGAGGTCGAAGTTGCGCTTCGACAGGCGGTTGTAGTGGCGCACGATCTCCGGCTCTGAGACTTCCGGCAGCGCAGGTGGCTCGCTGCGCCGAAGGTGCGCCGGCAGCAGCTCGTCGAGCGGGCGCTCCGGAACGTCGAGCGCGGGGGCCGTGAACGCGCGGCGCCCGCGCTTCGAGCGCTCGTAGATCGTCAGCTCGTCGTCGGCCTCGCGGATCACGCCCCGACCTCCTCGTACGGCTGGCGGGCGAGCTCGACCGCCGCCGCCAGCACCTCGGCGAGCCGGTCTATGTCGGCCCTCGTGCGCTGCTCGGTGATCGCCACCAGCAGTCCGTCCTCGAGCTCTGGATAGTCGCGCCCCAGCGCGTATCCCGGGTTCACCCCCTGCTCGCGGCAGCGCGCGATCACGCGCGCGACCGGGACGTCGAGCTTGACCGCGAACTCGCGCACGACCGGGTGGTCGTGGAGCAGCGAGACGCCCGGGATCTGCTGCAGGCGCTCGCGCGCGTAGGCCGTGCGCTGCAGCATCAGCTCGCTCAGCTGGACGATCCCGGATCGTCCAAGCCAGCTCAGGTAGATGACACCGGCGAGCGCGTTCAGCGCCTGTGCCGTGCAGATGTTCGAGGTCGCCTTCTCGCGGCGGATGTGCTGCTCGCGGGTCTGGAGGGTCAGCACGAACCCGCGGCGCCCGTCGACGTCCTTCGTCTCGCCGGCGATCCGCCCCGGCATCCGGCGCACGAGCGCTTGGGTGGCGGCGAAGAAACCAAACGACGGACCGCCGAAGTCGAGCCTGTTGCCGAGCGTCTGTCCCTCGCCGACGGCGATGTCGACGCCGCACTCGCCTGGAGGCTTCAGCAGCGCCAGCGGTAGCGGGTCACAGGCGCAGATGCAGAGCGCGCCGGCGTCGTGGGCCGCCTGCGCGATCGGCGCGACATCCTCGACCGCGCCGAGGAAGTTCGGCTGCTGGACGATCACCGCGCTGACACCGTCATCGAGCGCGGGCAGCGCCGTGATCCCGTCGTGCAGAGGCGCCTCGTCGACCTCCATCCCCCAGCCGTGCGCCAGCGTCCGCAGCGCCTCGCGTGAGTGGGGATGCACGCCGCGCGAGATCACGAACCGCCCGCGGCCGTTCGTCAGCTTGGCGACATAGCCGGCCGCGGCGACGGCGCTCGGGCCCTCGTACACGGAGGCGTTCGAGACGGGCAGGCCGGTCAGCTCGGAGATCGCGGTCTGGTACTCGAACATCGCCTGCAGCGTGCCCTGGGAGATCTCGGGCTGGTACGGCGTGTACGGCGTCAGGAACTCCGAACGCAGGATGATCGAATCGATCAGCGACGGGATGTAGTGGTCGTACATGCCGGCACCGAGGAACGAGAGCTCGTCCTCGGTCGACACGTTGCGCGCCGCGAGCGCACGCAGCTCCGCGAACACCTCCTGCTCGGCGAGGCCCTCGCCGAGCGCCAGCGGCTGTTTCAGTCGCAGCCGCTCCGGGACGTCGGCGAACAGCTCCTCGATCGAGTCGACCCCGATCGTCGCCATCATCTCCTGGCGATCTTCGGCTGTGACCGACGTGTAGCGGCTCACGTCAGCGTCGCCTCATACGCGGCGGCGTCCATCAGCGACCCCGTCTCGGCGGGGTCGGCGAGCTTGACCTTGACGAGCCACCCCTGGCCGTAGGGATCGTCGTTGATCGTCTCGGGCTTCTCGGACAGCGCCGGGTTGACCTCGATCACCTCGCCGCTCAGTGGCGCGACCACGTCGGAGACCGCCTTGACCGACTCGACCTCGGTGTACGGCTCGTCCTTCTTGACCTGAGCCCCGACCTCTGGCGCCTCGAAGAACACGACCTCGCCGAGCGCGTCCTGGGCGTACCAGGTGATTCCGAACGTCGCGCTTTCGCCGTCCACGCGAGCCCAATCGTGCTCAGCGTGGTACATGAGGTCCTCCGGATAGCTTGGCTGCGCCATATTCAAGGTGCCTTTCGATCTGGTTCGTAGAGAGGCTTGCGTTCGACCGTCGCGGAGCGAGTGCTACCGCGAACGTCGATCTCGATCGCCGTTCCGCGCCCGGCCCGTTCGCTGGGAACGTACGCCATCCCGATCCCCCGTTCCAGGCAGGGCGAGAAGGTACCGCTGGTGACGACGCCTCCTCCGATCACCGGATTGCCCTGACGCGCAATTCCCTTGCCGGTGATCACGAACGGGACGAGCTTCTCAGGCGGCGGCTCGGCGCGACGGCGGGCGATCGCCTCGGCGCCGATGAAGCCGGTGTCCTCCCTGCAGCACCAGCCGAGCCCCGACTCGATCGGGCTGCGGTCCTCGCTGAGGTCGTTTCCGTACAGGTGAAAGCACACCTCGAGGCGGAGCGTGTCGCGGGCTCCGAGACCGATCGGCGCCGCACCCCGGTCGACCAGCGCATCCCAGGTGGCAGGCGCGTCGTTCGGGCTCAGCAGCAGTTCGACGCCGTCCTCGCCCGTGTAGCCGGTGCCGCATACGAGCATTGCGGCGCCCGCGACCGAGCGCTGGCAGCAGTGCATCCGCGGCGGCAGTTGGCCATCGGACAGGTCCGCGACCACCGAGCGTGCCCGAGGGCCCTGCACGGCCAGCATCGCGAACTCGGCCTGCCGGTCGATCACATCGACGTCGAAGTCCTCTGCGAGCGACTGCATCCACGCGAAGTCGCGGTCGTGGTTGGCGGCATTGGTGACGGTCAGGTAATGCGTCTCGGCGAGCCGGTAGGTGAACAGGTCGTCGAGGACGCCACCGTCCTCGCGGCACATGACGCTGTACTGGGCACCGCCCTCCGGCAGCCGTCGCAGATCATTGGACAGCAGCCGCTGTAGGAACGCGAGCGCCTGTGGCCCACGCGTCTCGATCTGACCCATGTGCGAGACGTCGAAGATTCCGACCGACCGGCGCACCGCCAGATGCTCCTCGCGGATCCCGCCGTACTGGACCGGCATCTCCCAGCCGGCGAACGGGACGAGCTTCGCCCCAGCCGCCCGGTGACGGTCATACAAGGCCGTTCTGCGAAGCGCGGTCTCGGCGGCCGAGGTCACGATCCCAGGCTAGTACAAGCCCCGGCGAGCGAGCGCGGCGATCCTTATGTGGCAGGCGTCAGCGGTCCTTCAGGAACGACGGGATGTCGATCTCGTCGTCGCCGATTTCCAGCGAGGAGCGCTGACGATCGTCCATCGTCACGTCGCGGTCGCGGCGCGCTCGCCTGGTCGACTCGCGCGCCATGCTCGGGCTCGCATGACCGTGGTCGAACCCGGTCGCGATCACGGTGACGCGGACCTCGTCGCCCATCGAGTCGTCGATCACGGCGCCGAAGATGATGTTGGAGTTGGCGTCCGCCGCGCTCTGGACGATCTCCGCCGCCTCGTTGACCTCGAACAGACCGAGATCGTGGCCGCCGGTGATGTTCAGCAGGATCCCCATCGCGCCCTCGACCGACTCCTCGAGCAGCGGCGAGGAGATCGCGATCTTGGCCGCCTCGGAGGAACGGCTCTCGCCGCTCGCGTTCCCGATCCCCATCAGCGCCGTGCCGGCGTCGTGCATGATCGTGCGGACATCGGCGAAGTCCAGGTTGATCAGCCCCGGGATCGTGATCAGGTCGGTGATGCCCTGGACGCCCTGGCGCAGGACGTTGTCGGCTTCGCGGAAGGCGTCGAGGATCGTGGTCCGCCGCTCGACGATCGCGAGCAGCTTCTCGTTCGGGATCACGATCAGCGTGTCGACGTTTTCGCGCAGCCTCTGGATCCCGTCCTGTGCCTGGCGCGCCCGCTGCGAGCCCTCGAATGAAAACGGCCGCGTGACGACGCCGACCGTGAGGGCGCCGATCTCGTTTTTGGCGATGTCGGCGATCACCGGCGCCGCGCCGGTGCCGGTACCGCCGCCCTCGCCGGCTGTGACGAACACCATGTCCGCGCCCTTCAGCGCCTCCTTGATGTCGTCGCGCGACTCGGCCGCGGCGCCCTGTCCGATGTCGGGATTGGCGCCGGCTCCGAGCCCCTTGGTCAGCTCGTGGCCAATGTTGAGCTTGATATCCGCATCGCACATCGCGAGCGCCTGGGCGTCGGTGTTGCAGGCGACGAACTCGACCCCGCGCAGGCCGGCGTCGACCATCCGGTTGACCGCATTGGTACCGCCGCCGCCGACTCCGACGACTTTTATGACTGCCAGGTAACTGCCGCTTTCCATGTATATCGTCCGACCCTCGAGTTAGCGTTGAGTGTTTCGCACTCGCGCGCTGGTTGCGGGAGTTTTGCACGTTATGCCCAGCGATGTTCGCCGTCAACGCACAGACGACGTACGCAACGGTTGTTGCAGATCGCCCAATTCTCGATCAGGACCCGAGAGTTGCGGCTTTCTTGCCCTAACCCTCCAGTTGAGGTCTATCCTCCTCCGGTGGACGAAGTCGACGCGCCGCCGGTGCTCGCAGAGCCGCCGCTCGCGCTGGTGCTGCTGGTGCCGGCCGAGGCGGACGCAGATCCGCCAGAGCCACTCGCGCTCGAGCTCGAGATCCCCGAGCTGCTGCTGCTCCCGGCTGCCGGACGGCCAGGATCGGTGACGTCGACGTAGAGCGCGCCGTCCGAGCCCGGGTTCGCCAGCACGGCGGCGGCGGCCGCCCATTTCGAGGCGAGCCGCGAGGTCGTCCCGAAGTAGACGCTCGGCCCGTTGCGAAGCTGCGCGACGACGCCGTGGGCGGACGTCGTGATCACCTCGCTGACGCGGTCGAGCAGCGCGGATGGAGCGGCGGCGAGCACCGCGACGGCCTGGGAGGCTTCGGGGTCGCTGACCCTCGATCCGCCCGGGAGCACTCGCATCGGGATGTTCGGAAGCAGCGCGCCGGCGCGGATGTCGTGGAGCAAGGTGCCGTCACCGGCGACCGCGATCCGGCGTCCGTCGAACAGGATCGCCCCGACGGGGACCTCCTCGAGCACGTGGATCTTGATCCCGTGCGGGAACTGGGTGCTCACCTGCAGGCCCTTGACGATCGGGTAGGGCGCGACCGCGAGGTTGAGCGTCTTCATCTGCACGTCGAGCGTCGTCATGTTGCGCGCGGCGGAGCGCAGAGCCGCGCGGATCTGGCCGGCATCGGGGCCGGTCGCTCCGGTCACAGTCACGCGCTTGACGGCCACCAGAGATGAGTCCCGCAGCCACAGCCACGCGCCTCCCAGCAGTGCCAGCACCGCAACCAGCGCGAGCACGACGCGGACGCTCGGCAGCGAGATCCGGATCCGCCGGTCCTCGCCGTCGCGGCTCAGCAGGCCGCCGCGCCCGCGAGCGACCAGACCCCTCGGCCCGCGGCGTCCGAGGCGGTGCAGCCAGCTGCCCTCGATCATCGCGTTGCCCAGTCGTCGGGGAACTCGACCGGTCCGAGCGCCTGCACCTCGGGCTCGAGCTCGACGCCGAACTGGTCCTTGACCCGGCGCCGTCCCTCGGCCATCAGCGAGATCACGTCGGCGGTGGTCGCGTCGCCGCGGTTCTCGACGAAGTTGGCGTGCTTGCGCGAGAAGCTGGCGCCGCCGACCTCAAGCCCGTGGCAGCCGGCCTCCTCGAGCAGCTGGCCGGCGGTGCGCTCGCCGGCGCGTGGGTCGTCGGGGTTCTTGAAGGTCGAGCCGAACGTCTTGATCCCCGACGGCTGGGCCGCCTTGCGCCGGCGGCGCATGTCCGCCAGCGTCGCCTTGACCTCCTCGCTCGGCGCCTCGGTGAGCGCGAACGAGGCGCGGGCGACGACCTGGCCGCGCTTCAGGTTCGAGCGGCGGTAGGAGAAGCCGAGCGTGTCCGGAGCGCGTCGCTCGGTGATCCCGGCGGTGACGACGTCGACCCACTCGAGCACGCTGGCGAGGTCGCCGTCGTAGGCGTTGGCATTCATCCTGATCGCGCCGCCGACGGTCCCGGGGATGTTGACCCCGAACTCGATGCCCGTCAGCCCCGCTTTGGCCGCCTGGGCCGAGACCGACGGCAGGCGGGCTCCGGCGCCGCAGTGCACCCTGGTTCCGTCCAGCTCGATCTTGCTCAGCTCCTTGTCCAATTTCACGACTAATCCACGGACGCCGGCGTCCGCTATCAGGAGGTTCGACCCTGAGCCGATGACCCCTACCTCGAGCTGCTGATCCGCGGCCCAGGCGAGCAGCCGCTCGAGCTCGGGCAGGGTGCCGACACGGGCAAACAGCTCGGCTGATCCGCCGGTGCGGATCGTGCTCAGTCGCGCGAGCGGATAGTCGTGCTGGATCGCTGGTGGCGGGCTCGGCATCTGCAGCAGGGTAGATGCCGGGCCGGTTGGTCAGACCGCCGTGGCGGGGCTCAGACCGTCAGCGATCGTGCCAGCGAGTCGATGTCGCCGGCCCCCATCATCAGGCACAGATCGCCCTCTCTGAGGCAGCCGTCGAGGAATTCCCTGGCATCACCGAAGCGCGGCAGCCACGCGACTCGCCGCCCACCACCGGCGTCGGCCGCGGCCTGGGCGACGAGCAGGCCCTCGACCCCTGGATAGTCCTCGGCGCGCTCGCGCGCCGGATAGATCGCGAGCACCCCGCACACGTCCGCCGCCGCCAGCGCTCGCCCGAATCGCTCCGCCAGCGCCTGTGTGCGCGAGTACAGGTGCGGCTGGAAGACCGCCACCAGCCGGCGAGGGCGCAGCGTTCGCGCGGCGGCGATCACCGCCGCCAGCTCGGTCGGATGGTGGGCGTAGTCGTCGTACACGCTAGCCCCGGCCGGCGATCGCCCGAGCAGCTCGAACCGGCGGCGGGCGCCCTGGAAGTCGGCCAACGCGGCGGCGGCACGCGCGAGGTCAGCTCCGGCCAGCTCGCAGGCAGCCAGCGCCCCGGCGGCATTGACGGCGTTGTGCGCCCCCGGGACCGACAGCGAGACCTGGACCCCGCGCCACTGGAACGAGGACCCGCTCGGATCAAGCCGCGGATCGACCGCGTCATAGGCGACGGCCCCCGCCGGGCACAACGCGCGGAGACGCGGCCGGTCCCAGACGACCGCGCGATCACCCGCGCGCGCCATGAAGGTCCGAAAGGTCTCCTCGAGCTCGAGCTGCGAGGCGTACGTGGAGTGGTGATCGAGCTCTGCGTTGGTCAGCAGCGCGATCTCCGGGTCGAGCTTGAGCAGCGAGCGGTCGGACTCGTCCGCCTCGATCACGACCCAGTCACCGCCGCCCCATCCGGCGTTCGATCCGGTGCTCCGCAGCTCGCCCCCGATCACGTAGGACGGATCGAGGCCGCAGCCGCGCAGCGCGTGGACGACCATCGCCGAGGTCGTCGTCTTCCCGTGGGTTCCGGTGACGGCCAGGCAGTGCCGCAGTGAGGCGATCTGAGCCAGCAGCTCGGCCCGGTGCAGTTCGCGCCCGCCGGAAACCTGGCGCTCGGGATTGGACGGCGGCACGGCGGTCGAGTACACGACCTCGGCTCCCGTGGGAACGTTGGCCGCGCTGTGCCCGATGATCGGCTCGATCCCGTGCTCGCGCAGCCGCGCCGTGTAGGAGGACTCGGCGCGGTCAGAGCCCGTCACCGCGGCGCCGAGCGAAGCGGCGATCAGCGCCAGCCCGCTCATACCAGCGCCTCCGATACCGACGAAATGCAGGCGCCGGCCCGACCAATCGTCCCGCTGCCGCGACACCTAGGTGCGCTCGAGCACCACGACCGGGATCTCGCGATCGGTCTTGGCCTGGTACTCGTTGTACGCGGGCCAGCCCGCGGTCACAAGCTGCCACAGCTCGGGCCGCTCGTCCTCGGTCGCCGTCCGCGCCCGCGCCGAGAATCGCTCCGCGCGTACCTGGACGTCGACCTCGGGGTGCTCCTCGAGATTCAGGTACCACCCGGGATGAGTCGGCGCGCCGCCCCGGGAGGCGACCACCAGGTAGCGGTCTCCCCATCTCGCGTAGATCAGCGGAGTGCTGCGTGCTTCGGCCGTCTTGCGCCCCACGGTCGTGAGGATCAGCACGCTCGCGCCCTGCCAGTCGTGACCCTCGGCCCCGTCCGTCTCTACGTAGCGCCTTACGTGCTCCTGACCGAACAGCATCGCAGCATCGACCTCTTTCGCCGTGTGTTGGACCTGCGGACGAGCCTACCGGCAACCGACTGGCGCAGGTTTGCCGCGGCGAACGTGAATCAAATCTCCTGGCCGTGCTCGTGCTCCAAGAAATGGGGCATCACTTTGCCGGGTAGTGGCACGACCCAGATGGGTACTAGGCGCACGGATGACATCGGGATCGAAGTTGGGAAGGGCCGTTGCCTGGCTCGCCGGCGGCGCGCTGCTGCTTGTCGTGGCCGCGTCCGCGGGGCCGCTCAACGCCCGCGCCGGAATCCGCCATTCGGCCTTGTGGCGGGCCTGTCCTGACCCCTACCCGGCCAAGCGCGATCCCAATAACCCGCTGATGCTGCGGACCCCGCCCGGGTCCGACCCACTCAATGGCGCCAGGTTCTTCGTCGACGGCCCCCGCCACGGCGATGCCGCCGGGGCGATCGCGCGGCTGCTGGGCGTCAACCCCACGCGCTACCCCGATGACTACTCGTGGGCGCGATTCAAGGACAAGCTCGAGCACGGGCGGTTGCACAGCAAGCTCGAGCACCACCCAGGCATCGCGTGGAAGGTCCGGATGCTCGAGAAGATCGCCGACCAGCCTGAGGCGCAGCGGTTCAGCGCCGCCTCGTTCGGCGGCGGCCGCGCCGCCGCCTGGGACATGGCGATCAAGATCTTCTGCCACAACATGACCGCGGATCCGGGGTCGATCCCGATCGTCTCGACCTATTTCCTGCACCCGGACGTCGGTGGCAGCTGCCCGTCACCGGCCGAGATCGCGGCGGCGCGGCCGAAGTTCGAACGCAGCATCAACGAAATCGTCGCCGCCACCGGCCGGCGGCCGGTCGTCTATCTGCTCGAGCTCGACGCGATCGGCTCGTCGAGCTGCATGGCACAGCGGGGCGACCTCGGCGACTACCTGTCGCTGTTCCGGTACGAGATCGAGAAAGTCGGCTCCCTGCCGCACGCGGTCGTCTACGCCGAGGCCGGTTACTCGGACTCCCACTCGGCCGGCTACACCGCTCGCGCGCTGAACAAGGCCGGCGTTCGCCACATCCGCGGCTTTTTCACGAACGACACCCACACCAACTGGACGATCAACGAGGTCCGGTGGGCCCAGAAGATCTCGAGGATGACGGGCGGTGCCCACTTCATCGTCAACACCGCGCAGAACGGCCGCGGCCCGAAGAAGAACCCCCATCCCGGTACGCAGGGCACCAATGACCTCTGCAACCCCCCGGGACGGGGGCTCGGCCCGCTTTTGGACACCGCCGCCGGGTTCTCCTACGTCGACGCGTTCATGTGGACCCACGTCCCGGGCAACAGCAGCGGTCACTGCAACGGCGGCCCGTCCTCGGGGACGTTCTGGCCCGCCCGCGCGATCGGGCTGGCGTCGCGCGCCAACGGTCAGCTCGGGTCGGGATATCCAAGCCGTCCCTACTGAGCGCCGGCGGCCTCCAGCACCTCGCGCGCGATGTCCCGGGCGGCGTGGGGGCGCGCAAGCTCCGCCGAGGCCCGCGCCATCGCGGCCAGCCGGCCCCGGTCCGCCAGCAGCTCGCCGACCTCCTGGGCGAGGCGCGGGGCGCTCAGCTCGGCGTCCGGGATCACCGTCGCCGCGCCCGCCTGCTGCATGTAGCGGGCGTTGGCGGTCTGGTGATCGGCGGTCGCGTACGGGTATGGGATCAGGACCGCCGGCCGTCCCGCCGCCGCGATCTCGAAGATCGAGCCCCCCGATCTCGCCACCACCAGATCGCTGGCGGCGAGTGCCTCGCCGAAGTTGCTGATGTAGCCGCGAATGTCGTAGTGGGGCCCCGGTGCGTGCAGCTCGTCGAGGTCGCGCTCGCCGGCGGCGTGGAGTACGTGAAAGCCGGCTCCCGCGAACGCCTCGACGGCCGCCCGGTTGATCGATCGGGCGCCCTGGGAGCCTCCGAATATGAGCACGCACGTCTCGTCGGGCGCGATCCCGAAGCGCCTGCGCGCCGCCCCCCGGTCGCGCGCCGGCGCCGGCACGGGGCGCCCCGTCAATCGGTAGCGACGCCCGTCGCGACCGTCTACAGGAAACGCGAGGCACACGCGGCGCGCCGCCGGGGCGAGCAGGCGATTGGTCAGTCCGATATGGCTGTCGGCCTCCATCAGCACCAGCGGCCGCCGGTGCAGCGCCGCCGCGAGGCCGACCGGTCCCGCGACGTAGCCACCGGCGCCGAGCACGGCCGCGGGCCGCAGCTCGGACAGCAGCCGGCGCGCGTGCAGCAGCGAACTGCCGTCGATCGCCACCGCGCGCGCCGCGCCGGTGATCCGCTTGCGATCGAGCGGCACGACCTTGATTGTTCGCAGCTCGTAGCCGGCGTCCGGGACGAGCTCGCGCTCGGCCCGCTGACCGCCGACGAAGATGACCTGTGCTCCCTCAGCGCGCAGCGCGTCGGCCACCGCCAACGCCGGCACGACGTGCCCTGCGGTCCCGCCGGCGCCGATCACGATCCGCGGCGTCCTCACGCTCGGGGGCATCGATCACCTTCAGCCGCCGGGCGCCGGGTCGGGAGATGTTCAGCAACAGCCCGATCGCGACGAGCATCACGCACAGGTTCGTCGGCGCGTAGGAGATGAACGGAAGCGGAACCCCGGTCAGAGGCGCCAGCCCGAGCACGACGAAGATGTTGAGGATGCCTTGGCACAGAATCAGCGACGTCAGGCCGGTCGCCAGCAGCTTGGCATACCGCCCCGAGGCCCGGCGCGCGGTGCGCAACCCCGCGTAGGCGATCATCCCGTACAGGCAGACGACGCCGCAGATACCGAGCACCCCCAGCTCCTCGCCGATGACCGCGAGGATGAAGTCCGTCTGGGCCTCGGGCAGGTAGAAGATCTTCTGCACCGAGCGGCCGAGGCCGACGCCGAGCACGCCGCCCGACCCGAGCGCGATCTGGCCCTGGACAGCCTGGAAGCCTGCCGTCGACTTCGACGACCACGGGTGCAGGAACGACGTCAGCCGGGCCTGCTGGTAGGGCTGGGCGAGCACCAGCAGCATCACCGCGGCGGTTGCGATCAGTCCCAACAGCCCGAGATAGCGCAGCGGTATCCCGGCCGCCACCATCAGTGCCGTGATCGTGAACGCGATCACCAGCGTCGTCCCGAGGTCGGGTTCGACCACGACCAGCAGCATCGCCGGGCCGGCCAACACCGCGATCGGTGCCATCGCCTGGCGGAAGCCGCGCATCCGCCGCGGATGATCGGCCAGGTATCGCGTGACGTACAGGACGATCGCGAGCTTCATCAGCTCCGACGGCTGGAACTGGATCGGACCCACCGCGAACCAACGGCGAGCGCCGTTGACCTGCACCCCGAAGCCCGGAACGAGCACGAGCACGAGCAGCGCGAACGAGCCGGCGAGCAGCAGCCCGACCAGCCGTTGGTCGAGCAGCGCCAGCCCGCGGCGCTCGAGGCCGTACATCGCGGCCAGCCCGATGCCGCCGAAGATCAGATAGCGGAGGAACTCACCGGTCCCGTTGCCCTGTCCCTTGAGGACGCCGAGCGGCGAGGACGCGCTGTAGACCATCACCGCCCCGAACGCGAGCAGGCACAGCGTCGCCGTCATCAGGATCCGGTGCTCGAGCGGCGGCGGCACACGCTTGGCCTGGGCCCGCGCGCGCGAGCGCTTGCCGCTCGCAGCGGCCGCCGATGCGCGGGTCGAGCGGGCGCCGGCGGCGGCCGCCATCAGGCACCCCCGCCGGTGACAAGCGAGCGGAAGTGCTCGCCGCGAGCCTCGAAGTCCCGGTACTGGTCATAGCTCGCGCATGCCGGCGAGAGCAGGACGATGTCTCCCGGGCGGGCGGCCGCGCGGGCCTGGGTGAGCGCGGTCTCGAGGTCCCCGGAGCGCTCGAGCGGGACACTGGTGCCGTCCAGCGCGGCGGCCAGATCGCCGGCCGCCTCGCCGATCAGGTAGGCGCCCTTGCACCGCTCGGCGACAAGCGGCGCCAGCGGTGTGAAGTCCTGCTGCTTGCCGCGCCCGCCCGCGATCAGGTGCACGCCACCGTCGTATGCCCGCAGCGCCATCAGCGTGCTCGCGACGTTGGTGGCCTTGGAGTCGTTGACGTAGGCGACGCCATCGAGCACCTCGATCAGCTCGAGCCGGTGGGCCACGCCGTTGAACGAGCGCAGCCCGGCGACGACGGCCTCCGGATCGAGCCCGCGCGCGAGGCACGCGCCGGCGGCGGCCATCGCGTTCTGGCGGTTGTGTGCGCCGGGGAGGGCGATCTCCGAGACCGCTATCAGGGGCTGCTCGTCCCACCACAGATAGCCGGCGCGGTCGGCCACCTCGGCCTCGGGCCCGGCTCCGAAGCAGACCCGCCGCGCGCAGCCGCCGAGGTCCTCGATCTCGAGTCCGGTCGGCACGATCGCGAGGTCGTCGTTGCCCTGGTTGGCGAAGATCCGCAGCTTGGCGGCGACGTACGCCGCGTAGGTGCCGTGACGGTCGAGGTGGTCCGGCGACAGGTTGAGCAGGACGGCGGCCTCGGGCGAGAACGCGAGCGTGTCCTCGAGCTGGAACGAGGATGCTTCGCAGACGACCGTCGCGTTCGGCGCCACGGCCCCGATCAGCGAGGCGAGCGGGGTGCCGACGTTGCCGGCTACCTCGACCGGGGCGCCGGCCTCACGATGGATGTGGCCGATCCACTCGGTCGTGGTCGTCTTCCCGTTGGTTCCGGTCACCGCGATGAACTCGTTCTCGAGCAGCCGCCAGGCAAGCTCGAGTTCGCCGATGACCGGCAGGTTGCGCGCGCGAGCGGCCACGACCGCGGGGGCGTTCTGGGGTACGCCGGGGCTCTTGATGAGCGTCCCGGCGCGGGCGGCAAAGACGTCGCCTGACGCATCCAGGTGGACTTCGACGCCGGCTCGCGAAAGCCTTTCAGCTGTGTCTTGCAGTCCATTGCCCGCGCCCGCATCGCATCCGATCACCTCCTCTCCGCGGGCGCGCAGGGCCAGCGATGCGGCCGCGCCGGAGCGGGCAAGGCCGATGATCAGGTATGGACCGGGTGGCAGCGGCGGCCGCGGCTTGGCGCTAGCCACGGATGCTGAGCTGGTACACGACGAAGCCGATCGCGCCGCAGGCCGCCGCCACGATCCAGAAGCGGAGAATGATCTTCGTCTCCGACCACGCCTGGAGCTCGAAGTGGTGGTGGATCGGGGCCATCAGGAACACGCGTTTTCGGAACGTCTGGAACCAGAAGACCTGGATCACGACCGACAGCGCCTCGATCACGAAGATCCCGCCGAGCAGCAGCAGCAGGACGGTGGTGTTGGTCATCACCGCCAGTCCTGCGATCGCGCCGCCGAGCCCCAGCGAGCCGGTGTCACCCATGAAGATGCTGGCCGGGAAGCTGTTGAACCACAAGAAGCCGATGCAGGACCCGACGAGGCACCCCGCGAGCATCGTCAGGTCGCGCTGACCACTGATGAACGTGATCCCGATGTACGCGAGCAGCACAATCGCCGCGCAGCCGGCCGCCAGTCCGTCGAGCCCGTCGGTCAGGTTGACGCCGCTGGTGGTGCCGGCCACAACCAGGTAGATGAAGACGGGGTACAGCGGTCCCAGATCGATGCTCACGTCGACGAATCTGAGCTGAACCTCCGAGGACAGGCCCGCCTTCTGGGTCGCCACCCACCACAGCGCGAGCGAGATCGCGATCGTCACGACCAGCTTCGTCCGCGCCCTCAGCCCAAGCGACCGGCGCCTGACGATCTTCGTGTAGTCGTCAGCGAACCCGAGCAGCGCGCACGCGACTGCGACGCCGAGCACGCCGAGCGACTGCCATCCCCGGCCCGACAGGATCACGAACGGCAGCACGAACGCGACGAAGATGATGATCCCGCCCATTGTCGGCGTGCCGGCCTTCGTCTGGTGGCCCTCGGGCCCCTCCTCACGGATGTTCTGCCCGAACTCGCGCCGGCGCAGGAAATCGATGAACTTCGGGCTCAGGAACAGGCAGATGAGCAGCGACGCGGTCCCGGCGATCAGCACGCGTCCTGACGAGACGGGGCCCATCAGCAAGCAACTCCCGCGGCGAGCGCCTGGCAGACCAGCTCGAGACCGACCCCGCGCGACGCCTTCACGAGCACCACGTCGCCGTGACGGAGCAGTCCCGGAACCAACGATGCAGCGCCCGCGGCGTCGGCCGCGGCATGCACCTCTCCGGCGAACCCGTCGGCCATCGCCTGCGCCAGCGGCCCGACGGTCACGAGCACGTCGGTTGCGAGCGTCGATGCATGGGATCCGATCTCAGCGTGGTAGCGCCGCTCGTCCGGGCCGAGCTCGAGCATGTCGCCGAGGACCGCGACCGTGCGGGCATCGCGTGCCGCCGCGGTTGCGGCGAGATCGTCGAGAGCGGCTCGCATCGACATCGGGTTGGCGTTGTAGCAGTCATCGATCAGCGTGACCTCGCCGGGCAGCGCCACGCGCTGGCCGCGACCGGGCGACAGCACGAGCTCGACACGCCCGTCGGGGGTGACGCCGGCCGCGCACGCGGCTGCCGCTGCCGCCAGCAGGTTGCGGCGCATGTGTGCCTGGGTGAATGGCACCTCGAGCTCGATCGGCACCCCGCGGTGGTCGATCTGGACATGCTCGCCGCGCGCCGATCGCAGCGTGACATCGCCTCCTTCGCCGAACGTGACGATCTCGAGGTCGGCGCGCAGGTGGGGCTCGAGCAGGTGCTCTGCGGCTGGGATCACCGCGGTCGCGCCCGGGCGCAGCTCGGCGATCAGCTCGGCCTTGGCGGCGGCGATCGCCTCGACGGTGCCCAGCAGCTCGAGGTGGACCGGCCCGATGCTGACGATCACCCCGACGTCGGGCTCGGCGATCTCGGCCAGCTCGCGGATCTGGCCGGTGCCGCGCATCGCCATCTCCAGCACCAGCACCTCGGTGCCCGCGGGCGCGCCGAGGATCTCGATTGGCACGCCAATCTCGGTGTTGAAGTTCGCGCGCGAGGCGACCGTGCGGCGATGGCCTGCGAGCAGCGCCAGCAGCAGGTCCTTGGTCGATGTCTTGCCGGTCGAGCCGGTGACGCCGATCACGGTCGCGCCGAGCTCGCGCCGCCAGCGCGTCGCCAGCCGCTGCAGCGCTGCCAGGGGGTCGGCCGCCGTCAACCACACGCCGGGCGAGCCGGTGGGCGGCTCGGGTGCGAACTCTGGCCGCGTCAGCACGCCCCACGCTCCGGCCGCAAGCGCCTGGGCGGCGAATCGACCGCCGTCGCCTGAGCTGCCCTGGAGGCCGACGAACAGCGTCCCCGGACCCGCCTTGCGCGAGTCGATCGTCACGCGCTCGGGTCCTGACCCGGCCGCAGACGGGTCGAGTATCCGTGCACCGGCCGCCTCGGCTAGTCGCTCGGGTGTCCAGATCTTCATCGGGTCAGCGCCGCGTTCCCGAGCGCTTCGCGGGCGACCGCGACGTCGTCGAACGGCACCTTGTGCCCGCCGGCGAACTCCTGACCCTGCTCGTGCCCCTTGCCGGCGATCACGACCACGTCGCCGTGCTCGGCCCCGGCGATCGCGTCCGCGATCGCAGCGTGGCGGTCGACCTCCCAGCCGACGTCCTCGCCGGTGCCGACGAGGATCTCCCTGATGATCGCCTCGGGATCCTCCGAGCGCGGGTTGTCCGAGGTCACGATCACCCGGTCGGCCAGCCGCCTGGCGATCTCGCCCATCAGCGGGCGCTTGCCGCGGTCGCGGTCGCCGCCGCACCCGAACACGACGTGCAGCCTGCCGTCGGCCAGGCCACGGGCAGCGACGAGCACGTTCTCGAGCGAGTCGGGCGTGTGGGCGTAGTCGACCAGAACCGCGAAATCCTGGCCCTCGTCGACAGTTTCGAATCGCCCGGGCACCTGGCCGGCGGTCGCGATCGCGGCCGCGGCCGTGGTCGACGGAACGCCGAGCTCGCGGGCGGCGGCATACGCGCCAAGCACGTTGTAGACGTTGAAGCGGCCGCGTAGCGGCGACTGCAGCTCGAGCTCGCGATCGCGGCCGGCGACGGTGAAGCTCGACCCGGTCAGGTCGGTACGGACCTCGCGTGCGGTGTAGGTCGCAGGCGCCTGCAGCGCGAACGTGACCGCCTCGGGCAGCTCGGCGGCGAGCCGGGCGCCGTATCGATCGTCGACGTTGATGACCGCGGCACCGGGGCGCGCGGTGAACAGCCTGCGCTTGGCGGCGAAGTAGTCCTCCATCGTCGGATGGAAGTCGAGATGGTCCTGCGTCAGGTTGGTGAAGATCGCTGCGGCGAAGTGGATCGCGTCGGCGCGATGGAGCTCGAGCGCGTGCGAGGAGACCTCCATCGCGCACGCCACGTCGCCGGCCTCGAGCATCGCCTTGAACGTCCGTTGCAGGTCGATCGCCTCTGGTGTCGTGCGCTGGACCTCGTGCTCGACACCGCCGATCACGCTCTTGACGGTTCCGAGCAGGCCGGTCGTGCGGCCGTCGGCTTCGAGCAACGCCCGGACCAGGAACGCGGTCGTCGTCTTGCCGTTGGTGCCGGTCACGCCGACAGTCTGCAGCGCGGCGGTCGGATCGCCATAGAACCGGGCGGCGGCGGGCGCCATCGCCTCGCGTACGCTCCGCACCTGGATCTCGGGCACGCCGAGGTGCAGCGGGCGTTCGACCACCAGCGCGACGGCACCGTTCGCGATCGCGTCGGCCGCGTAGTCGTGCCCGTCGCGGCTGAAGCCTGTCACGCAGAAGAACAGCGTGCCCGGCGTCACCGCGCGATTGTCATAGGCGAGCGCCGTGATCTCCGGATCGGGCTCGCCGCGCCGATCGGGACCCGAGGCGGTCGCGGAGGCGTCTGGGTGCGCCGGGATCGCGCGCGAATCTGCGGTTCCCCCGGCCGGGGCCCCGGGCATCACCTCGTGCAGCCGCATCGGGGCCCGAGTGTAATGCTCAGATCAGCCGGAATCGGCACCCGGCGGCGCGAACGACACGGCTGGGCAGCAGCCAGGCCGCGGCTGGTCACGGAACCGCAACATCGCCGCGGCTCCGTGAGGTGCCGAATCTCGATCAGCCCGAATTGGTGGCAAAGCCGCGTGCCCGTCCTGCGAGCTCGCGGCGCGCGATCACGCGGTCGACGAGGCCGTAGGCGACGGCCTCCTCGCCGGTGAAGTAGCGGTCGCGCTCCATGTCGGCGTGGACGCGCTCGATCGACTGATCGGTGTGCTTGGCGTAGATCTCATCGACCCGAGAGCGCAACGCGAGCACCTCGCGTGCGTGGATCTCGATGTCACTCGACGGCCCCTCGAAGCCGCCCGACGGCTGGTGGATCAGGATCCGGCTGTTTGGCAGCGCCATCCGCTTGCCGGCCGCTCCCCCCGCCAGCAGCAGCGATCCCATCGACATCGCGATCCCGTAGCAAATCGTCTGCACATCGGGGCGGATGAACTGCATCGTGTCGTAGATCGCCATCCCGGCGTAGATCGAGCCCCCTGGCGAGTTGATGTACAGGGAGATGTCCTTGTCGGGGTCGTCGGACTCGAGGTGCACGAGCTGAGCGACGATCAGGTTGGCGGTCTCCTCGTCAACCTGTCCGCCGAGGAACACGACGCGGTCGTTGAGCAGACGCGAGTAGATGTCGAACGAGCGCTCGCCGCGCGCGGTTTGCTCGACGACCATGGGGACCAGTGGCATGAGACCTCCTCTGGGTGCTAAAGTGCAACCGATTGGTTGCGGCTCAACATAGCAGATGCGCAACCCAAAGGTTGCGCATCTGATTTCTGGAGGTTCGGGGATGAACGGACGGATCGAACGCGAACTGATGCTCGAGGCCTCTCCTGAGGAGGTTTGGGAGGCGATCACGGGCGACGGCTGGCTGGCGGACGAGGTCGAGCTCGAGCTTCGCCCCGGCGGCGATGCCGTGTTCCGCTCGGCGGCCGAGACGAAGGTCGGCTGGGTCGAGGAGATCCACGCCCCCCAGCGACTCGCCTTCTGGTGGGCGATCGACGGCGAGCCGGCGACGCGCGTCGAGCTCAACGTCGCGGTCGAGGGCGAGATGACCCGGATCCGTGTCGTCGAGTCGCGCCCGCTCGATCTGCTCGACCTGGTCGGCACGCCACTTCCGGGCACCAGCGGCCAGACGTTCGGTCCCGCCCTGGTCGCGGCCTGAGATGACACCCGAGATCGATCGCGCGGACGCCGTCTTCGGCGCTCTGGCGGACCCGACCCGGCGCTCGCTGCTGGCCGCGGTCGCGACTCGCCCCGAGGTCACCGCCACGGAGCTTGCCGCCGAGCTGCCGATCTCGCGCCAGGCCGTGCTCAAGCATCTGGGCGCGCTCGCCGACGCCGGGCTGCTCGACCGCGAGCGCGCGGGGCGCGAGGTCCACTACCACCTCACCCCCGAGCCGCTGTCGGACGCCGTCTCCTGGATGACCGCGGTCGGCGCCGAGTGGGACGACCGCCTCGCCGGGCTCAGCGACCAACTCGAGGCCGGCCGGGCCCCGCGCGCCTGATCCGGTCGCGCCCGGTTCGACCGAGGACAGCCCGCCCGGTCGCTGCCCGGTCGCTGCCCGACCGAGGGTCAGCCCCCGGTCGCGGAGGTGATGTCGGGCACGTGCGCCGGGTTTGGCGCGATTCCGAAGTACGGCACAGCCCAGCCGACGATCTTCTGGAACGCCGGCGCCGCGACCGAGCCTCCGTAGATCGACCCCTGTGGGCGATCGACCATCACCGCGACCAGCAGCTTCGGGCGGCTTGCGGGCACGAACCCGATGAACGATGCCGCGTACGCCGAGTCCGAGTAGCGGCCGTTGACGACTTCGTTCGCCGTACCGGTCTTCCCCGCCAGGTCATATCCCGGGATCGCGGCGCCTGAGGCGGTGCCACCGTCGGCGAACACGCCGCGGAGCATGTCGCGCAGCTCGGCGGCCGATCCCTGCGAGATCACCCTGCGCCCCCGCGGGAGGGCAACGTGCTTGCCGCCGACCGATTCGACGATGTGCGGCGCGCGCAACACGCCGCCGTTGGCGATCGCCGCGTATGCGGCCGCCATCTGAATCGGCGTGACCGACTCGCCCTGACCCATCGGCAGGTTCCCCATCGAGGAGCCCGAGTACCGCCACCAGTGAAGGACGATGCCGTGCTCCTCGCCGGGCAGGTCGACCCCGGTCGGGGCGCCGAAGCCGAAGCGGTGGACCCAGTAGTCGAAGCGCTTGGCGCCGAGCTTCATCCCGATCTCGTCCGCGCCGATGTTGCTCGAGACCCGGAGGATGCTCGCGACCGACAGTTGCTCGTCGCCGTGAGCCTCGGCGTCGTGGATCGTCCGGTCGGCGACCTGCAGCTGCGAGGGGATGTTGAACTCCGTGTTCGGCGTCACCGCGCGGTCCTGCAGCGCACCGGCGACGGTGATCGCCTTGAACGTCGAGCCGGGCTCGTAGTTGAACGTGACCGCGCGATCGTCGGTCGCGTACGCGGGGGCGCCCTGAACGTCGTTGGCATTGACTCGCGGCCAGTTCGCGAGGGCCAGGATCGCCCCCGTGTTCGGGTTCATCACGATTGCCGTGGCGCCCCGCGGCGAGTACTGCGCGCCGACCCCGGCCAGCACCTGCTCGACCTCGTCCTGAAGGGCAGCGTCGAGCGTCAGCTGCACCGTCTTGCCCGGCACCGTCGGCTTGACGTCGTCGATCGAGATCGGCTGCCCGATCGCGTCGTTGACGATCCGCCGCAGTCCGTTCTGGCCGTCGAGGACGTTGTCGTAGCGGTACTCCAGCCCGCTGTAGCCGTGCCCATTGAGGTGGACGCTGCCGAGTACCTGCGAGGCGGCCCACGAGCGCGGATACACCCGCGTCATCTCGGGGATCATCGACAGGCCGTCGATGTGAAGCTTCTGGATCGCGGTGGCCTGGGCGGCCGGGACCAGATGCGCGAGGTAAACGAATCCGGTGTGCGGCTTCGTCAGCGCGGCCAGAACGGTCGACTCGGGCTTGCCCAGCAGCGGGGCCAGGAGCTGCGCGTCGCGCGCGGCGTTGTTCTTGATCAGGAACGGGTCGGCGACAATGTCGTCGGCCGACTCGCTGATCGCGAGCTGCACCCCGTTGCGGTCGGTGATCGTTCCCCGCGCCGCCGGGACGGGCAGCGAGGTCACCTGCTGGGTCGCGGCCGCCTGCTGCAGCGACCCGGCGCGGATCGCCCCGAGATACGTCGCCCGCATCACGGCGATTCCCAGTAGCGCGATGAACGCCAGGAACAGCACGCCGATGCGGCGATCGATCACGCCCATGGCCTATCCGCCACTCGTGGTCGCCGAGGTCGAGCCGGTGGTGGATTGCGTCCCCGTGCCCGTCTGCGACGAGCTCGAGGAGGTCACCGGGACGATCGGGGCCGGCGTAGTCGCCACCGTCCCATTGGACGTCAGGTTCGAGAGGAAGGCGCCCGTGTCGGGAGCGTGGATATCGGCCGCCGCGCGGCGCGCATCGCTGCGGTGGGCGCTGAGGAAGCCGACGGCGTCGGGCGCGGGCATGACCATGCCCTGGGCCGCGGCCAGCCGCTCGATCCGCTGGTCGTCGGCGAGCGAGGCGACGCTTGCCCGCAACAGCTCGTTGCGGCTCTGGAGCGTGCTCTCCTTGTCCAGCGCGCGACCCATGGTGGCGCCGAGCTTGAGCACCTCGACCTGCATCGCGACGATCCCGGCGAGCATCACTCCGAGCAGCGGGATCCACGCCCGGCCACGGACAATCCGATCGAGCAGCGGGTGGTCCGGGACCGCCCGGACCGCTGCCACGAACCGGTCGCGCGCGGATCCCTGGCGAGCCGAGCGAGCGGGTCCGGATAGGCGCCGCGGCCACGACAACGCCGGCAGCGTGATCTGTCGGCTGCGCGATGCTCTGCGGGAACGACGGGTGGTCGTGCGCGATCGCGTGGTTACCGACGCGGCCGATGCCGTCCTGCCGGCCGCGGTCCGGGCGCTGGGGACGGCACTGCGTGCGTTAGCGGCGGCAGTGCGCGCTGTGGCCGCTGCCTTGCGGGCGGTGGCGGGGCCTCTGCCCGATGCCGGGGCCGCTGCCTTGCGGGCGGTGCTGGCGCCTCTGCCCGATGCCGGGGCCGCTGGCTTGCGGGCGGTGGCGGGGCCCGACACGCGTCGTGAGATCCGGGGGCCCGAGTCCTGACGGAGCGTGCGCCGGTGACCCGGCGGCGCGGGCGACTCTGGGCCGGGCGCCCTGACCGGACGCGGCGAGCCTCCGTTGCTCGCCTTCTTGGCGCCATCGGGCGTGCGCTTGGTCGTGCTGCGGCCGGCGGGTGTGATCGCGGGGGGTGTCATGGCGTGGTGGCCTCCAGCTTGCGGGCGCCTCGCAGGTGGGCGGATTTGGATCTGGGATTCGCCGCAACCTCCCCCGGTGTGGGCGCGACGGCACGGCGGGTCAAGAGCTCGGCCTCGGGCTCGCGGCCACAGACGCAGATCGGAAGCTCCGGCGGGCAGATGCAGCCCCGCGCGCGATCGGCGAGGAACCGCTTGACGCGCCGATCCTCGAGCGAGTGGAACGAGATCGCGGCGAGGCGGCCACCGGGTCGCAGCAGATCCCAGGCGATCGGCAGCGCCGCGTCGAGCTGGCCGAGCTCGTCGTTGACCGCGATCCTCAGCGCCTGGAACGTCCGCCTCGCCGGGTGCCCGCCCGCGAACTGGGCGGGGACCGGAATCGCGCTCTTGATCGCGTCGACCAGCGCCTGCGTCGAGGTCAGCTCCGAGCGGCGGCGTGCGCGCGCGATCCCGCGCGCGATCTGAGATGCGTAGCGCTCCTCGCCGTATTCGCGCAGCAGCCGCGCGAGGCGCCGCTCGTCCCATGTGTTGACGATCTCGCGCGCGGTGAGCTCCTGCTCGGGATCCATTCGCATGTCGAGCGGGGCGTCATACGAGTAGGAGAAGCCCCGGGTCCAGGTGTCGACCTGCATCGAGGACATGCCGAGATCGACGTAGATCAGGTCGGCCTCGAGCCGCTCCTCCCGCAGCTGCTCGAGCGCCGATGCAAAGTCGGCGCGGATGAACCGCGTATGGCAGCTCACCTCGGCGGCCAGCTCCGCGAAGCGCTCCTCGGCGATCGGATCGCGGTCGATCCCGATCAGGACGCCGGACGGGCCGATCCTGTCGGCGATCAGCCGCGCATGCCCGCCGCCACCGAACGTGCAATCGACCACGACCTCGCCCGGCCGCGGATCGGTCAGCTCGATCAGCTCGCCGGCAAGGACCGGGGTGTGCGTGTACGTCATGTCAAGTAGTGTCGCCAAGGCTCGCTGCGATGTCGGGAGCACGGATCAGAACGTCTTCGCTGTAGCCGTCGTACTTGGCGCGATCGAAGATCTCGAGGCACTTGCCAGAGCCCGTGACGATGACCTCTTTGCCGAGGCCGGCGTACTCGATCAGCATCGTCGGGATCATCACGCGGTTGGCCGAGTCCAGTTCGGTGTCATGGGAGAAGTTGAAGAAGAATCGCTCGAGGTCGCGGTACTTCGGTGACAGCGGGTTGAGGCCGGCCAACACCGCCCCGGCGTATGACTCGTAGGTCTCGGGCGTCCAGATCGCGATCGACCGGGGTGCGTCCGCGTTCGTCTCGGGCGAGGCCGCCAGCACGACCCCGCCGGCCAGAGCCGCGCGGAACTTGGCGGGGACCGTCAGCCGGTGCTTCGCGTCGAGCGCGTGTTCGAAGGTTCCGCGGAAGATCAAGGGTTCTCATTCGGCTGACCGAATTTCGAACCCGGGTGGCTGGGTGGGAGGAGCCCTGCCACCCGGGTTCCGCATGCGTGGCCCACCTTATCCCACTTTCCCCCACAATGCAACCCATCTCCCACGCCCCCTCCCACTTCCCCCTTCTTGCGGGCCACGATCGGCTCAAACCACCGTCGCGGCTCGGGATCGGTGTCCCTGGGCGGGGCGGCGCGGGGACATGCGCGGGTGCAGGATCGGATGCAAACCGCGCTGCTGGTGAACGGCTTGCAGAGCCGGGCGGTTTCCGTCCGGGCGGTGTGGTTCGCGGGCGGCCCGGGGGTTCCGGTAGACCCCGACCGCGGGCGGGCCGGGCTCCGGTAGACCGACTTAGACGCTCAAGCCGCGCTCGTGACGCCGCGTTTTTGAGGTTGTGCCGCCTCGCGGGCCCTCGGTGGGACCGGTTCAGGCGCGTGCGGTCCGGTCCGAGGGCGGCGAGGCGTGAGAAACCTCAAAGAGTCGGACGTGCCACACCGGGAATGGCGGATCGGGTCTCGTAGACCGACTTAAACTCGCAAGCCGCGCTCGTGACGCCGCGTTTTTGAGGTTGTGCCGCCTCGCGGGCCCGCCTCCGCCCCGCCTCGCGGGCCCGCCTCCGCCCCGCCTCGCGGGCCCGCCTCCGCCCCGCCTCGCGCCGGTGCCATTGGCAGCTCGAGCACCAGACGAGCACCGTGTTCGCTCGCAGCGGCTGACAGCCGCCCGCCGTGATCGCGGGCGATGCCGGTTGTGATCGCGAGGCCGCGCCCCCTCCCCACTCGCTCGATCCGGCCCGAGCCATCTCCGTTCCGGGCGCCGAATCTGTGCCCGCTGCGGGGGCGCGATCCGTGTCCGCTCCGTGCCCCGCGCGTGAGCTCGGCCAGCGTCGCTGGGAGGCCTGGCCCGTCGTCGAGGACCTCGACCGTCGCCGTCCCCGCGACCGCCCGGCCGCGGACATGGATCCGCCGGCCGCCGTGCTCGATCGCGTTGGCGATCAGGTTCCCGCTCGCCTGAGCGATCCGGACCCGATCTCCGATCACGAACGCCGCCGGCCCGCTCCAGCTCACGGCCAGCTCGGCGCCGCGGGCGCGGGCGACCGGCTCCCAGGCCTCGACCGACTGTCTCAGGAGCGCGGCGAGGTCGATCGCCCCGACGGCGCGCCCCGGCCCCACGCGACCGCCGAGCATTGGCCGGGCGGGCACCGCGCTCAGATCCTCGAGCGCGAGACCGGCGCGATCGAGCTCGAGGTCGAGGGCCCTGAGCCTGTCGGGCGACAGCTCGCCCGAGCGGGCGCCGAGCTCCAACCCGAGCCGCGCCGCGGTGATCGGGCCCCGGAGCTCGTGGCAGGCCCTAGTGACAGCTTCCATCCTCACCCCCAGCGTCCGCCACGCCAGCGCAGCGAGCGCGGTCGCCGCACACGCCGCCAGCCAGCCTCCGATGCCCAGCATCAATCCGGGCTCCCGTCGAGCAGCCGGTAGCCCACCCCCCAGACGTTGACCACGAGCCGATCGCCCTTGGCGCTCAGCTTCTTGCGTAACCGGGACGCGTGGGAGTCGAGCGTGCGTGTCGTGCCGAGGACCCTGAAGCCCCAGACGCCGCGAAGCAGCTCCTCGCGCGTGAACACCCGCGTCGGCTCGGACGCAAGCGCCCGCAGCAGGCCGAACTCCTTGTTGGAGAGGCGCAACGGCTCGCCGTGAAGCCACACCTGGCGAGCGACGGTGTCGAGCTCGAGTTCGCCGATTCGCAGCCGCCGACCGCTCGGCCGTCGCTGGGTGCGCCTGAGCAGCGCTGCGACCCGGGCCCGGAGCTCTGTGTAACTGAACGGCTTGGTCACGTAGTCGTCGCAACCTCGCTCGAAGCCCCGGATTCGGTCGAGCTCGGCTGCGCGGCCGGACATGATCAGCAATGGCAACTCAGGGTCCAGGCGCCCGCCGACCCGGTCGTCCCTCCTGACCTCGCTGACCAGCTCCAGCCCGTCGGCGTCGGGCAGGCCGAGGTCGACGATCGCCAGATCGGGAAACGCGGTCTCGATCAGCCGGCGCGCATCGGCGGCGGACTCGGCTTCGATCAGCTCATAGCCGTCGGCGGCGAGATTGTCAGCCAGGAACTTGCGGGTGGGACGGTGATCCTCGACGATCAGGATGACTGGCGATCCGGCGTCCATACTGGTTAGAGCGCGCGGAGACCGAGGTCCACCCCCCTGCGGACGAGGATTCTCGAAAGGTGGCCACTCGGGCACCCTCTGCCTGCAACATCACATTCAGGCGCTGCGGCGGGGGAGGATTCCTAAATATGATCCCGACGCCGTTATGTACCGACGCGGGAACTACAGCTCCGGGGAGGACTTCGTGCTCGAATACGGTGAGCTTCGGTTCACGTTCAACGAGCGCGACTTCCGCGAGCGCTGCGAGCAGGCGGCCCGCAAGCTCGGCTTCCTGGCCGACTCGGTCGAGGAGGACGAGGCCGAGGACCTGATCAACCTCGTCGTCAACGGCGAGGTGACCGACCCCGCCTCGGCGCTCGGAGAGCATGTAAACGACTGCTGGCCCGAGCTCGTCGGGCCGTCCGAGCGCTCGCTCGTTCACTGGTTGCGACGGCTGATCTTCCGAAGCGCGTGGCTCGATCAGCGGGTCAAGGAGGGCGAGCTTGACGTGTCCTTCGACGAGGACACCAACGCCTTTCTCTACATCCAGCCCGACCGTGGCGGCGAGCCGATCCAGCTCGCGCCCGAGCCGAGCTGGAATCGCGTCGCGTACGTTCGCCGCTGACCGGCCCCGCGCGCGCCGGGCCGCCTGAGACTGCCGCCCGACGCCGCTCGGTCATCCGATTCCCGGTGGTCCCTCGGCTATCCGACGCCGACGCCGCTCTCCGACGCCCGGTGGTCCGGGCGCTATCCGGCGCCCGAGGCGGCCTGCTGATCCGACGGAGCCGGGTTGTCGAGCAGCAGCCGCGGGACGGTGACCAGCTTGTAGCCGCGGTGGCGCAGGATCGAGATGATCCTCGGCAGCGCCGCGACCGTCTCGGTGCGGTCGCCGCCGGCGTCGTGCATCAGGATGATCGCGCCCGGGCGGGCTCCGGAGGTGGCCGTGTGGACGATCGCGTCGACGCCGGGGCGAAGGTAGTCGTTGGTGTCGACCGTCCACAGGATCATCAACATCTTGTACTTGCGAAGGAGGCTCAGAGTGGTGCCGTTCCAGAGCCCGTACGGCGGGCGGAACAGCCGCGGGAACGGCGCTCCATAGCGCCCGATCGTCGCGGCCTGTTGAAGCAGCTGGGACTGCTGGTCCTGCCGGCTGAGCTGCGACATCGGGGGGTGCGTCTCGGTGTGATCGCCGATCGGATAGCCGTCCTGCGCGATCTGAGTCGTCGAGGCGTGGAAGTACTGGTCGGACTCCCCCACCTCGAAGAACGTCCCCGGGACGTTCTCGCGCTTCAGGATCGCGAGGACCTGTGGCGTGTAGGGTCCCGGTCCGTCGTCGAAGGTCAGCGCGACCTCTTTGTGCTGCGAGCCGGCGATGCTGACGTATGGCGTGCGGGCGAGGGTGCGGGTGATCGCGGCGTTCTCGGCCGTGCGCTCCTCGAACGCGAACGAACCCGGGCCGACGCCGCCGAGCACCCGGAGCCGCGTGAAGTATGCGGGGCGCGCGGCGACAACGTGGGCGTGCGAGGGTCCAACACCACCGCCGGCACCGGCGCTCATGCCCAGCACGAGCGCGATCAGCGCGACGCCTGCGAGCGCCATCGCCCGCCGTCGCCGGTGCTGGATCTGAACCCGTCCGTTCGACGGCAGGGACCGGCGCGCGCGGCTAGCCGGTCGCGGCCGCGCCCTGTTGCGAAATGCACTGGCTCCGTCGTCCATCCGGTGTCGCCGAAGCATGATGCCGAGTGCCCCGGTCGTGTGCAGTCAAGCAGACGGACCCGCGGAAACCCGTCCGCGAACCCCGATGGGCGTCGGCCGGATCCGCAGCCCATTACGCTCCGTGGCCATGCAGCCCGCCGTCTGGGTCGTGATTCCCACCTACAACGAGGCCGAAAATGTTGAGCCGATCGTGCGCGCCGTCCTCGATCAGCTCGAGCGCTCCGTGCCCGGCCAGCATCGTCTGCTGGTCGTCGACGACAACTCACCCGACGGCACCGGCGCGATCGCCGACCGGCTGGCCGGCGAGCTCGAGACGGTCGAGGTGCTCCACCGTTCGGCAAAGGACGGGCTCGGGCATGCGTACCTCGCCGGGTTCTCCAGGGCGCTGAGCGGAGGCGCGCAGTTCGTGATCGAGATGGACGCGGACTTCTCGCACGACCCCCGCTACCTGGCGGACCTGCTCGAGGCCTCCAAGGACGCGGACCTGGTGCTGGGCTCGAGGTACGTTGCCGGCGGCGGCGTCCGCGACTGGGGGCTTCTGCGACGCCTGATCAGTCGCGGCGGCGGCCTGTACGCGCGGACGATCCTCGGGGTCGACGTGCAGGACCTCACCGGCGGATTCAAGTGCATTCGCCGGACCGTGCTCGAGGCGATCGATCTCCCGAGCGTCCGCGCCGAAGGGTACGTGTTCCAGATCGAGGTCACCTACCGCGCGCTGCTCGCGGGGTTCAAGGTGCGCGAGATCCCGATCGTGTTCTGCGATCGCACGGTTGGGTCGAGCAAGATGTCGAGCCGGATCGCGCTCGAGGCGATGTGGCTCGTGCCGCGGCTTCGCCGCAGCGCGCGCACGGCGATCTCGAGCGCGTCGCGCCGACGCGAGGCGGTCGGCGCGCCGTAACCTCCGACCGTCCCCTAACGTAATCTCAACGTCGACCCTACCGCCCCCGATGGCTTGGCGGGCATCCTTGAATCGATGAGTATTCGCAGCCCGCTCGGCGCGACCCCGGAAAGCGGCGCCTTCGACCTCAGAGCACGCGCGCTCGACTCGCGGAGGCGCGGCACCTCCTCGCGCACGCGACTGGGCCAGCTCGGGCTGGTCGGGCTGATCGTCACCGGGCTGTTGGTCTCGATCGCTGCGGCGAACACGGATTCGCTGCTGCCCGAGTCGGTGCGTCCGGTCCCGGCGTGGCTTGCGGGTCCGTTCGGGGCGACCGGATTTGGACTAGGCGTCGCGCCGCTGCTGCTCGTCCTGACGCTGATGTTCGTCTCCTACGCGCTCGCGGCACGCGCGGCGGACCGCCTCTCGGGCCGGGCGGTACTGATGACGATCGCGGCGCTGCACGCGCTTGTGCTGCTCGCACCGCCGCTGCTGTCCACGGACGTGTTCAGCTACCAGGCATACGCACGGATGGGCTCGATCTACAGCGCCAACCCGTACGTGCTCGGCCCGCATGCGATCGCGCTCGATCCGATCTACCCGTTCATCGGCGCGAAGTGGGTCACCACGCCGACCGCGTACGGACCGCTGTTCACGACGCTCAGCTACGTGCTGGCGCCGCTGTCGATCGCTGCCAGTGCGCTCGCGTACAAGGCGATCGCAGCGCTCTCGAGCCTGGCGCTGATCGCGATCGTATGGAATGCGGCGCGTCTGCGCGGCCTCGATCCGGTCCGCTCCGCCGCGCTCGTCGGACTGAACCCGCTGATCGTCGTCTACGGGGTCGGCGGTGGGCACAACGATCTGCTGATGCTGACGGCGCTGATCGGCGGGGTCTATCTGCTGCTCCAGCATCGCGAACGGATGGGCGGGGCCTCGATCATCCTCGGCGCGGCGATCAAGCTGACGGCGGTCCTGTTCCTGCCGTTCGCGATCGCCGGTGCCGGCGGACCGCGCAACCGGCAACGGCGCAAAGACGTGATCCTCGGGGCAGCGGTCGCAGCGACCGCTGTCGCCGCGCTCGGGTTCGCGATGTTCGGCAGCGGACAGCTGCACCTGCTCTCCAACGTCCAGCAGGGTCAGAGCGAAGGCGATTGGCACAGCATCCCCGGGGTGATCAGCACGCGGCTCGGCCTTCCCGGCCTCGGCCACGTGACGAGCCTGCTGCTGGCGGTGGCGTTCGCAGGCCTGTTCCTGTGGCTGTTGCGCCGCGTCTGGCGGGGCGAGCTCGACTGGATCGACGGTGCCGCCTGGACCGCCGCCGGCCTGCTCCTGACCGCGAGCGCGATGCTGCCGTGGTACGTCGACTGGTTGCTGCCGCTGGCGGCGCTGGCGAGCGACCGTCGGTTGTGGCGCACGGCGGTCGTGATGACCGGTGTCGTGCTCGGTATCCAGATGCTCGGCTACATCCCTCACGGCGTCTTGTAGGGGCGCTCAGAGGTAGAACGGAGCAATCGCGCCCTACCATGGACACTGTGAACGGCTCGGAAAGCAGCAACGGGACCGGCCTCAGAGAGTTCGAGCTGCTCAGTGTCGTCGCTCCCGTGTACAACGAAGAGGCGCTCGTCGACGAGTTCTATTCGCGCGTCTGCAGCGCACTTGACGGCCTGCGCTTCGAGCTGGTTCTGGTCGACGATGGCTCGACCGACGCGTCGGCGGCGATGCTCGAGCACCTCGCGGCGACCGACCCGCGCGTTCGGGTCGTGTTCCTGTCGCGCAACTTCGGACACCAGACAGCGCTGACGGCGGGGCTCGACCACGCCAAGGGCGACGCCGTCGTGATGATGGACGCCGACCTGCAGGACCCCCCAGAGCTGATCGTGCAGATGCTCGATCACTGGCGCAGCGGCGTCGATGTCGTGTATGCCGTGCGCGAGGAGCGCGAGGGAGAGTCGCGCTTCAAGCTGGCGACCGCGCGGTGGTTCTATTCGCTGTTCGACCGGCTCGCGCAGGTCGAGCTCCAGCACAACTCGGGCGACTTCCGCCTGCTCGACCGCCGCGCGCTCGATGCGCTGCTGTCGATGCGCGAGCGCAATCGGTTCCTGCGCGGGATGACCGTCTGGGTCGGCTACACGCAAGCGGCCGTCCCCTACCGCCGCGATCCCCGCCACGCCGGAGAGACCAAGTACACGCTGTCGAAGATGCTGCGGTTCTCGCTCGACGCGATCGCATCGTTCTCCGACCGCCCGCTCCAGCTCGCGACGCTCCTCGGCTTCCTGATCTCAACGCTGGCGTTCGTCGCGATCCCGATCGTCGTCGTGCTGCGGATCCTCGGCTCCTACCTGCCCGGATTCGGCGCGATCACGATCACGGTGCTGCTGCTGGGCGGGATCCAGCTGATCACGATCGGGATCATCGGCGAGTACGTCGGCCGGATCTACGACGAGGTCAAGGGCCGACCGCTGTATCTGGTCAAGGCGCGCAAGAACTTCGTCGACCCCGACGTCGAGCCGCCCGTGTCGGTGGGCTCCGACGCAGACCCGCTCGAGCCCTAGCCCACGCGGGCGTGGAATTATCCGTCTAACCGCCAGCCGGGTTGGGTCCGATCGCCCGGTTCGGACGATCGTCGGCGTCGAGCCCTTCGGCCGCTCGCAGCGGGCGCACGTCTCCCCCGCTCCCGCCGTCGCCCGCCTCCTCCTCGAGCGCGGCGATCCGGCCCGACAGGCTCTTCAGCGCGTCGGCGATCGGGTCGGGCAGATGGACCCAGTCGGCGTCCGGTCCCTCGGGGCGCCGACCCTCGACCCGAACCGGGTGGCCCGGGTTGCCGACGACGGTCGAATTGGGCGGGACATCGTGGATCACGACGCTGTTGGCGCCGATCTTGGAGCCGTGGCCGACGGTGATCGGACCGAGCAGCTTGGCGCCCGACCCGATCGTGACGTTGTCCTGCACGGTCGGATGGCGCTTACCGGTCGCGAACCCGGTGCCGCCCAACGTCACCCCCTGATACAGAGTCACGTCGTCGCCGATCTCCGCCGTCTCGCCGATCACGACCCCCATCCCGTGATCGATGAAGAAGCCATTGCCGATCTCCGCCGCGGGATGGATCTCGATCCCCGTCACCGCCCGCGCGGTCAAAGCGATCATGCGGGGCAGCAACGGCACTCCCACGCCGTACAGCGCATGGGCGACGCGATGGGCGAGCAGCGCATGGACGCCGGGCCAGGTCGCGAGGATCTCGAGCGACCCGACCCCCCGCGCTGCCGGGTCGCGACTGTGCGCCGCCGCGACATCGCGCCGGATCTCCGCAACCGTTCGCGCAATCAGCCCAAGCGCGCGCATCGATCACAGCGTACAGAGCGCCTCAGGGCGCAAAGAACGGGGTCGAGACGTAGCGCTCGCCGGAGTCGGGCAGGATCGTCACGATCCGGGCTCCTCGCAGACCGGGTCGCCGGGCGAGCTCGAGCGCGGCCCAGACCGCGGCGCCGGCCGAGATCCCGGCCAGCACGCCCTCGCGCCGGCTGAGCTCGCGAGCGGTCGCGATCGCATCCTCGTCGTCGACCGCGATCACCTCGTCGAGCACCTCGCGGTTGAGCACGTCGGGCACGAAGCCGGCGCCTATCCCTTGGATCTTGTGTGGTCCCGCGCGCCCTCCGGACAGCACCGCCGAGCTGCGAGGCTCGACCGCAACGACGCGGCAGCGGGGATTGTGCGCCTTCAGGACCTCGCCGACGCCGGTGATCGTGCCGCCCGTGCCGACGCCGGCGACGAATGCGTCGACGCGACCGTCGAGCGCATCCCAGATCTCGGGTCCGGTGCTGCGCCGATGGATCTCGGGGTTGGCCGGGTTGGAGAACTGGTCGGGGAGGAATACATCGCTGCCCGACGCCATCGCCCTCGCGGCGTCGACCGCCTCATCCATGCCCCCCAGCGACTCGGTCACCTCCACCTCGGCGCCGTACAGGCGTAGCAGCGCCTCGCGTTCGCGGCTCATACCCTGCGGCATCGTCAGCACGAGCTTGTAGCCCTTGGCGGCGCAGACGAATGCCAGCGCGATCCCGGTATTGCCGCTGGTTGCTTCGACGATCGTGGTCTCGCCGGGCTCGATCCGCCCCTCACGCTCCGCGGCCTCGATCATCGCCACGCCGATCCGGTCCTTGACGCTCCCACCAGGGTTCAGCGCCTCGAGCTTCGCGAACAGCTGAACGTCGGGGTCGGCAGTCATCCGCGCAAGCTGCACCATCGGGGTGTTACCGACGTGCTCGGCGATGTTGGTCGGGATCCGGGCCACGAGCGGCCCCGAACCCTACGAGAAAGGCGCCCGTCCTAGCCCGTCCGAAGGCACTGGGTCGCGATCGGCCCCTTCTGCTTGCAGTCCTCCAGCTTCAGCACCGCCTTGCGGAAGCTCGACAGCGCCGGCTTTGCATAGAACCTACCGTTCGCGAACCGCCACAGCCCGGAGAAACTGAATGCGTTGCCGCCCGGCATCTCCTGGCTTGCCCAGGTGTAGTAGTCGAAGCCGATCAGCCCCAGCCGCCTGCGGTCGCTCCCGAGCATCGGCAGCAGCGCAGCCAGCCGCTTCGCCTGCCCCTTCTCGGTCGTGCCGATCAAGAACAGGGCGTGAGACTTACCCTGCGACGAGGGCCAGCTGACCTCGTCGGCAAGGATCGGTTTGCGGCTGTCGCCCGCCTTGTCCATCACCGAGCGGATCTTCGAGATGATCGTGATCACGCCGTCCGGTTTCGTCGTGTACGGGTGCACGCCGACGATGTCGAACAACTTGCGCGCGCCGTGTATCTGGTAGATCTGCGACAGCCGCTTCCAGGAATAGTTCGGCATGCCGGCGAGCACGACCTTGGCCTTTGGGTCGGCTGCCTTGATCGCGGCGTGCGCGGTCCGCAGCAGCGAGACATAGGTCGAGACGTACGGCTCCCTGTTCCAGAACACCTTGATGTTCGGCTCGTTCCAGACCTCCCACATCGTGATCGGCACCTTCGGGTGGTTGGCGGCCCAGAAGCTGCCGTTGCGTCCGTAGCGCTTGACGAGGGCGGCGATGAACTTCCCGTAGGGCCCGTACCGTGCGGGGGACGGGTACTGGGTTGAGGAGTGCGGCGCGGCGTCCCAGGGCGGTGCGTAGATCACGACCGGGAGAATCGTCAGACGCCGCGCGGCAGCGAGCGAAACGATCTGGTCGAGCGGGCCGAAGCGCGTCGGGACCCCGTCGACGTCGACGAACTGGCTGGCCTCGGGGGACGGAACCTCGCTCCAGTTCTTGTACGGCTGCGCCGCGGACCAGTCGAACACAACGCGGATCGTCTGCACGCCGTCGGCGACCATCCTGTCGAGTTGCTTGGCGAGGTCGACGCTTGGATTGGTCGTCGGCCACAGCGGGCCGTCGACCATCATGCCGACGAAGCCACGAGGCACGCGCGCGTGGGCAGCAACGGGCGCCGCGATCGTCGCGATCACGCTCACCATCAGGACAAGAAGCGAGGAGCGCCAGCGGCGCGGGAGCTGCAATCCGTGCATGCTCGGGGCAACAGTAGAACATCGCGGCGGCCACGGCTGCAATCAGATGTGGTACATCGGCGCACCACTGGCCTTCGCCTGGGCCTCGGCGATGTCCGCAACGGTCGACTGCGCCAGCACGTCACGCGCGGCCTGCGCCGCCTGCGCGAAAATCCCGTTCGCCCCACGGCCGACGGGTCCGTCGAGCAGGTCGACCAGCTCGAGCACCGTCACCTCGTCGGGCGCCCGGGCAAAGCTGTAGCCGCCCTTGACGCCCCGCTGCGAGCGCAGGATCCCAGCCCGGCGGAGAGTCGCGAACAGCTGCTCGAGAAACTGGACCGGAATGTCCCCGCGCCGGGCCAGCTCGGCGATCGGCACCGGGCCGACATCGCCCTGCAGGTACAGCTCTGACAGGGCGCGCACCGCGTACGGCGACTTCGACGTGATCGAGATCATCTGCGGGAGCGATCGTAGCCACCCGCAGGGCGCGACGCCGCTAGATCCAACCTCGCTCGGTTGCGATCAGCACCGCCTGGGCTCGGTCCATCGCGCCGAGCTTGCCGTAGACGTTGTGCAGGTGGGTGCGCACCGTGCTCGTCGACAGGCCGAGCTCGCTCGCGATCTGCTTGTACACCATCCCCCGCGCGAGCCGGCGCAGAACGTCGATCTCGCGCGCCGACATCGGGCACGGATCGATCTGGCGCGGACGGCCGCCCGAGCTGGGCAGCGGCAGGTCGTACATGACGGTCCGCAGCTCGGCCGGAGTGACCCCGACGATCCGCGCCACGGTCAATAGCTCCGAGGGCGAGACCGAGCCGCCGAACACGTAGTGAGCGAGCATGTCGGCCAGGCGCACGATCGCGGTTTCGCCGTCGCAGTCCTCGGCGTGATGGCGCTCGATCACACTTGCGATCGACTTCGGCAGCCCCCAGCGCCGGGCGAGCACGCCGCCGACGAGCGCGTGGTCGACCCCGAGCTCGCGGCGCTCGCGCTGGATCCGCTCCTCCGGCGTGCGCGCGTCGGCGTGGATCTGCCGTGGATACCCGGGGTAGGCGTGAACGAGCACGAGCTTGCCGATGTCGTGCAGCAGCGCGGTGACCATCAGCCGGTCACGCGCCTCATAGCCGAGCTCGCGCGCCAGCCGGTCGGCGGCCCGCTGGGTGGCGACGGCGTGCAAGCGGAAGCGCTCGGGAATCCCCTGCCAGACGGCGGTTCGCTCGAAGAAGTCGAATGTCCGTGCGCGGCTGGCGATCGAGTGGACGGTGTTCGGGGACAGCACCTCGACCGCCTTGACCGCACTCTCGACGCGGCCGCGCGAGCGCCCGTCGAGCTGATTGGCGAGGCGCAGCACGGCGACCGAGAGCGCAACGTCGGCCTCGACCGCGGCGACGACATCGGCGGTCGCCGGGTCGCCCGCCTCGAACAACCGCATCACTCGGTTGCGCGACTCGACCAGCACCGGAAATGCTTCGAGTGCCTCGAACGCGGCGGTCAGCCTGCGTCCGTGACCCTCGTTGTGATGCCGTTCGCGGGACGCGTACGGGTCGGTGGGGATTGTCTTCAGGGGTGCGAGTGATGCCACTTGCGGCTCGCTGTTGCGTGTTGGGAGATCGGACAGAACGGCTTCTCCGTGAGGCTCCCTGCCCGTAGCCCCGTTATCGGCAAATGTTCGATGCCTATTAAGCGCTTAAGTGGACGCTCGCGCAAGTGCTCGATCGATCCGCGCAAGCGTCTCGTCGCGCCCGAGCAGCGCGACGCTCTCGAAAATGCCCGGAGAAACGGTCGTGCCCGCGATCGCCACTCGCACCGGCTGGAACACCGCCCCGGGCTTGGCCTTGCGCCGCTGCACCACCTGCCGCAGCGCCGCCTCGACCTCGGCGACGGTGAACGGCTCGGTCGCAGCCAGCGCCTCGCGAGCTTCGCGCAGCGCCTCGACGCCGCCGTCCTTCTCGATCGTCTTGCGAAACGCGGCCGGATCGTCAGCCGGTCCGTCGTAGACGAACCCGACGAGCGGCCAGAAGTCGGCCAGTGTCTGGATCTTCTCGGCGGCGATCTCGACCGCGCCGCGAAGCTTCTCGTGGCCGGTGAACCGCTCGATGCGCCCGACCAGGTCGTCGAGGCCGAGCTCGCGAAGCCACAGTCCGTTGATGTGGCGGAGCTTGCGCTCGTCGAACACGGCCGGGTTCTTGGACACGCGCTCGAGCCGGAAGCGCTCGGCGAGCTCGCGCAGGCTGAAGTGCTCCTCGTCGGAGGCGAACCCGGCCCCCAACAGCGCGATGTAGTTGTCAACGGCCTCGGGCAGGTAGCCGGCGGCGCGGAGCTCCTGGACCGACGCCGCGCCGTGGCGCTTGGACAACTTCTTCCCATCAGGGCCGAGCAGCAGCGGCAGGTGGGCGTAGCGCGGTGGAGACTGACCGAGCGCGTCGACCACGAGCAGCTGCTTGGGCGTGTTCGAGAGGTGATCCGCACCCCGGACGACGTGCGTGATGCCGGCGTCGAGGTCGTCGACCGCGACCGCGAAGTTGTAGACCGGCGAGCCGTCGGCGCGCGCGATCACCGGTTCGTCCATCGCGGCGTTGGGGAAGCTGGTTCGCCCGATCACGATGTCGTCGACGACCGTTTCGCCGGTGTCGGGCACGTGCAGGCGGATCGCGCCGGCATCGGCGGGTTCGCCGCGGAAGCCGCGATCGGCGCCGTGGCGAACCTTGAAGGCCTTGACGTCGTCGGTGGTCGCGGTGCAGCGGTACGCGTGGCCGCTGTCGAGCAGCTGCTCCAGCACCTCGCGGTGGCGCCCGGCACGCCGGGACTGGAACACGGGCTCCTCGTCCCAGTCGAGCTCGAGCCACCGCAGCGCGTCGAAGATCTGCTCGACGTTTTCCGGAGTCGATCGCTCGCGGTCGGTATCTTCGATCCGCAGCAGGAACGTCCCACCCTGACCCCGGGCCAGCAGCCAGTTGTACAGCGCGGTGCGAGCGCCACCGATGTGGAGCGCTCCGGTCGGGGATGGGGCGAAGCGAACGCGCATGACTGAACTGATCCCATGCTAATCGGCGCCCACATTTCCCAGTCGGGCGGGCTCGCGAAGGCGGTCGGGCGAGGGGCCGAGCGAGGCTGCGAGGCGATCCAGATCTTCAACCAGTCGCCGCGCATGTGGCGCCCCACGGCCTACACCGAGGACGACTTCTCCGAGTTCCGCGACGCGATCGCGGCGAGCGGGATCGAGGCCGTGCTGATCCACGCCGTCTACCTGCTCAACTGCGCCTCCGAGGACCGTGAGATCCGCACCAAGTCGAGGGCCTCGCTGATCCAGTCGCTGACGGTCGGCGCCGGGATCGGCGCGTGTGGCGTCGTGCTCCATCCCGGATCCGCCAAGGCAGGCGACGTCGGCAAGGCGATCAAGCGCGCCGGCAAGTTGATCGGGGAAGCTTTGTCGGCGTCGGATCACTGCCCGCTTCACCTCGAGGACACGGCGGGTGCCGGCGGCACGCTCGGACGCTCGTTCGAGGAGCTCGCCGATCTGATCGAGGCGGCGGGTGGTGGGCCACGCCTGGGAATCTGCCTGGACTCGTGCCATCTGCTCGCCTCCGGCTATGACGTCAGCACCGCCGCCGGCGTGAGCGACACGCTCGACGAGTTCGACCGGGCGGTCGGGCTCGGACGGCTGCAGTCGCTGCACTGCAACGACTCGCAGACGCCACTCGGGTCAAACCGCGATCGGCACGCCGTGCTCGGCAAGGGCGAGCTGGCGGAGCGTGGGATCGCCGCGTTCCTGTCCGAGCCGCGGTTCGATTCGCTGCCGTGCGTGCTCGAGACCGGCACCGATCGCGGCGGTCCGAGCGCCGACGACGTGGCTCTCGCGTTCAAGCTGCGCCGTCGCGGCAAGGCCTCGCGCTCGCGCTCGAGCGCCCGCAAACAGAGCTCGCAACCACAGCGCCGGCGACGCAAGGTAGGTTGAGGGGCCTATGAACACTCAGAAAGCAGATGGGCTGGTCGTTTTCGGGATCACTGGCGACCTCGCCAAAAAGATGACCTTCCGCTCGCTGTACCGCCTCGACTGCCGGGGATTGCTCGACTGCCCCGTGTTCGGCGTGGCGGTCGACGATTGGTCGCACGCGCAGCTTCGCGACCACGCCCGCAAGGCGATCGAGGGCACCGGCGAGCAGATCGACGAGGACGTGTTCAAGCGGTTCGCCGGGCGCTTTCACTACGTCAGCGGCGACTTCGCCGAGCAGCAGACCTACACGCGGCTCGCGCAGGCGCTGGGCGACATCCGCGATCCGGCCTTCTACCTCGAGATCCCGCCGTCGCTGTTCGGGACAGTGGTCGAGGGTCTGGCCAAGGCCGAGCTGCTCAACAACGGGCAGCGCGTCGTGGTCGAGAAGCCGTTCGGCCACGATATCCGCTCGGCTCGCGCCCTCGCGGCCGACCTGCACCGCTACGTGGATGAGTCTCAGGTATACCGGATCGACCATTTCCTGGGCAAGATGGGACTTCAGGAGATCCTGTACCTGCGGTTCGCCAACACCATGCTCGAGCCGATCTGGAACCGCAACTACCTCGCCTGCGTGCAGATCACGATGGCCGAGACCTATGGCGTCGAGGATCGCGGGCACTTCTACGATCCCGTCGGCGCGCTGCGCGACGTCGTCGTCAACCACCTCCTGCAGCTACTTGCGATGGCCGCGATGGAGCCGCCTGCAGGCGGCGATCCGGAGACGCTCAGCGACGCCAAGCTTGCGGTCTTCCGCGCGATCCCGGATGCCGATCCGAGCCACTACGTCCGCGGCCAGTATCAGGGCTACCGTGAGATCGACGGAGTTGCGCCCGGGTCGAGCACCGAGACCTACGCGGCGCTGCGTCTCGAGGTCGACAATTGGCGCTGGGCCGGGGTGCCGTTCTTCATCCGCACCGGCAAGCAGCTCCCGGAACGGCAGACCGAGGTGCGCCTGCTGTTCAAGCATCCGCCGAAGGTCCACTTCGTCGATTCCAGCCACCGTCGGCCCCAGCCCAATCAGATCGTGTTCCGGATCGATCCATCGACCGGCATCCGGATGATCCTCGACGCGCAGCGCGCGGACGAGCAGGGCGCAGGGGAGATCACGCTCGACATGGAATTCTCCCAGGAGGGTGGCGAGGGCGCGACGCCGTATGAGGTGCTGCTGCACGCAGCCCTGATCGGCGACCGGACCCACTTCACGCGCCAGGACAGCGTCGATGCGACCTGGCGGATCGTGCAGCCGCTGCTCGACAACCCCGGCCCGGTCCACACGTATGAGAAGCACACGTGGGGCCCGCCCCAGGGGGAGAAGCTCGTCGCCGGGTTCGGCGGCTGGCACGGGCCATGGCTCGGCAACTACGGCCCCGGGCAGACGGCGGGCTCAGTGGGGGCTCAGGCCAAGCGGTGAGCCAACGCCGCGAGCCGTCGCTCAGGCCGTAGCTGCGACGGCTTCGGGCGCCGCACGCACGATCGCCTCGCCGAGCAGAGCGTCGAGCTCGGCCCGCAGCGACGCGGTGCGCGCGACCCTGAAGCCGGCGCCGAGGCGCAGGCGGCGCGGCCCCGCGCCGGTGCTGAGCTCGATCACGACATCGCACTCCCCCGGGAACCCGGCGAGCAGCTCCTTCAGCTCATTCAGCATCGTCGCCGGCAGCGCGCTCGCGTCGAGGCGCAGGCGCAGGGCCTCGGGGCCCCGCGAGGCCTTGGCCTCGCGCGCGACGGCGGCCTGAACCTCGCCGTCGCTGGGCTCGAAGCGATCGACCTGCTGGGCGATCACGCAGGTCTTGTCACGGTCCTTGTGGTCGACGCGACCGCGGACGATCACGATCGAGTCGGGCGCGAGGGCCTCGCCGCAGGCCTCGAGCGTCTTGCCGAAAACGACGATCTCGACCGACGCGTCGAGATCGTCGAGCGTCGCGAACATCATCGGGTCACCTTTCTTGGTCCGGATCCGCTTCGCGGCGGTGAGCATGCCGCCGACCGTCACCCAGTCGCCATCGCGTTTGTTCGCGAGCTCGGACAGTGCGCAGTCGACCTTGGTCCGTAGCGCCGGCCCGACCTCCTTGAGCGGATGCGCGGAGATGAACAGGCCGATCGCCTCCTTCTCGGCGGCGAGCAGCTCGGCGCGATCGAATTCCTCGGGTGGGATCGGCGCGTGGCTCGGCGACGCGAACGCCGCGGCCGCCTCGCCGGCGCCGCCACTCGCGGGTCCGAGGTCGAAGATCGAGCCCTGGCCGATCAGCGCGTCCTGTTGGGCCTTCTGTCCGGCCCCCTGGGCCTGCTCGAGCACCGACAGCATGCCCTTGCGCGAGTCGCCGGTCGAGCCGAACGCGCCGCACTTGATCAGCGCTTCGATCGCCTTCTTGTTGACGGCCCGTCCGTCGACCCGCGAGCAGAAGTCCCACAGGTCACGGAACGCGCCGCCCTCCTCGCGAGCGCGCTTGATCGCCTCGACCGCAGCGAAGCCGACGCCCTTGACGGCGTCGAGCCCGAAGCGGATGTTGCAGTCGACGACGACGAACTCGTGGTCGGACAGGTTGACGTCGGGGGGCAGGATCTGGATGCCCATCTGCTCAGCCTGAGCCACGAAGAACGGGACCTTGTCCTTTGTGTCCATCACCGATGAGATCAGCGCCGCCATGTACTCGGCCGGATAGTTGGCGCGCAGCCACGCGGTGCGATAGGAGATCAGCCCATAACAGGCTGCATGCGATCGGTTGAAGCTGTAGTCGGCCGAGCGCTCGTTGGTCGCCCACAGCCATTCGATCACCTGCTCGCTGGTGCCCGAGGCGCGGCAGCCGACGACGAACTCGGGCTTCAGCTTCGCCATCGCCTCGCGGTTCTTCTTGCCGATCGCCTTGCGCAGGTCATCGGCCTTGGCGCCGCTGAATCCGGCGAGCTCCTTGGCGATCCGCATCGCCTGCTCCTGGTAGAGGATCACGCCCTTGGTCGCCTCGAGGATCGGACGCAGCCGCTCGTCGGGATAGGAGATCGCGTCGGAGTTGTGCTTGCCACGCGCGTAGGTGGGGATCTGGTCCATCGCTCCGGGGCGGTACAGCGCGTTGAGCGCGACGAGGTCGTCGAACTCGGTCGGGCGCACCTTCTTGAGCGCCTCTCGCATGCCCTCGGACTCGAACTGGAACACGCCGACGGAGTCGCCCCTGGCGAGCATCTCATAGGTCTTGACGTCGTCGAGCGGAAGCGTCGTCATGTCAGGTCGCTCGCCGGTCGAGCGCGCGACGATGTCGAGCGCGTCCTCGATCACATCGAGATTGCGCAGGCCGAGGAAGTCCATCTTCAACAGGCCGATCTGCTCAATCGGCTTCATCGAGAACTGCGTCACCGTCCTGAACACGCGGTCGCCGTTCTCGTCCGACCCGGCGTCGGCGATCTGCAGCGGAACGATGTCGGTCAGCGGGCGGTCGGCGATCACGACCGCGGCGGCGTGGATCGACGAGTTCCGGACGATTCCCTCGAGTCCCTGGGCGACATCGACGATCTGCCGCGCCGTCTGGTCGCGGTCGACCTCCGCGCGCAGCGGCTCGCCGAGCTTCAGGCAGTCCTCGAAGCTCGGCGGACGGCCCATGATCGGATCCGGGATCAGCTTCGCGAGCCGGTCGCCGACGCCGTACTCGTGGCCGAGCACGCGGGCCGCGTCCCGTGTCGCCGCGCGCGGGAACATCTTGCCGAAGGTGACGATCTGGGCGACCGAGGCCTTGCCGTACTTCTCGGTCACGTACTTGATCACGCGGTCGCGGCCGCGGACCGAGAAGTCGATGTCGATGTCGGGCATCGACACCCGCTCGGGGTTCAGGAACCGCTCGAACAGGAGGTCGTAGCGGAGCGGGTCGACGTCGGTGATCTGCAGCGAGTACGCGACGATCGAGCCGGCCGCCGAGCCGCGGCCAGGGCCGACGGCGATGCCGCTGTCCTTGGCGTACTTGACGAAGTCCCAGACGATCAGGAAATAGCCGCTGAAGCCCATCCGCTCGATCACTCCGAGCTCGTAGTCGGCACGCTCGATCGCCTCGGCGGGCGCCGGATCGCCGTAACGCCGGCGCAGACCCTCCTGCACGAGCGCGCGCACGTAGTCGCTCTCGGAGCTCGCGTCGGGAGTCGGGTAGCGCGGGATCAGCTGGCGGTCGAGCTCGAGCTCGACGTCGCAGCGCTCGGCGATCTCGAGCGTCGAGGCGAGCGCGTCGGGCCACTCGGCGAACGACGCCGCCATCTCCTCGTTGGAGCGGAGGTAGAACTCGTTGGTCTCGAAGCTGATCTTCGGCTGGCTCAGCGTCGACTTCGTTTGCACGCACAGCAGCGCGGCGTGGTGGTGATAGTCCTCGCGGCGCAGATAGTGGACGTCACCGGTGCCGACCAGCGGCCGGCCGAGCTCGCGGGCGATCCGGACGATCCCCTCGTTGGCCTGGTCCTGGGCGGCGAGGCCGTTCTTCTGGACCTCGAAGTAGACGTTCTCGGCTCCGAACACGCCGAGCAGCTGGTCGGCATGCTCGCGGGCCTCGTGCGTCCGGCCGTCCAGCAGGTGCTGGCAGAAGCGCGATTGCAGGCAACCCGTGAGCGCGATCACGCCCTCGGCGTGTGACGCGATCTGCGCGAGGTCGACCGACGGCTTGCCGCGCTGGTAGCCCTCGAGGAATCCCGCGGACGACAGCTTGACGAGGTTCCGGTACCCGGTCGCCGTCGCGGCGAGCAGTGTCAGGTGAAAGCGGTCGAGCTTGCCCGGCGCGCGGCGGGCGTGGTCCTCGACGACGTACGCCTCGCAGCCGAGGATCGGCTTGACACCGTGCTTCTTGCAGGCGCTGGAGAGCTCGACGGCGCCGTTCATGACGCCGTGATCGGTGAGTCCGAGGGCGGGTTGGCCGAACGCCGCAGCTCGCGCCGCGAGGTCCTCGATCTTGCACGCCCCGTCGAGCAGCGAGTACTCGGAATGGACGTGGAGGTGAGCGCAGGCGTGAGTCATCTCGGACCTCCGAGCATAGGCTCCGCCGCGGACATTTTCCGCCCGCACGCGAGCGCCGCGGCAGGTTTCAGCCGCTCTGTGCGCGCTCTAGCCACGCCTGGACGAGCTCGAGCGGCCGGCCCTGTCCGCGGATCTCGACCTCTGGCCCTCGCGCGCCGCTGAGCACCGCGAGCAGCAGGCCCGGCGCGCAGACGACCGTGGTCGTGACCGGCACCAGCAGCGCCTCGGCGGTCACCGAGGCGGGGCTGCCGTCGCGGACATGGAGGTACGGGCCGGCGTCGTGGGCGATCGTGAACCGCTCCCCCTTCGTCCACGCGGGCTCGACCATCGCCGCGACCAGCGTGAAGGCGAGGACCGGTTCGAGCCGGATCTCGGTCACCGTCGTCGGTGTGCGGACCAGCTGCTGAACGGCCGCGAAGCGCTCGCGGCGACCGCGCGCCCGCGCAAAGCCGAGCCGCAGCCCGCGGCGAACGGGTCCGAGCGCGAGCAGCCCGACGCCGTCCCGGGCCTCCTCCGGAGCCCCCGCGAGCAGCGCCCCGAGCAGCCTCGCGGCACTGTCGGGGTCGCGCCGCGCGAGCCGCCGCAGCGGACGCCGCAGCCACCTGCTCGCACGTGGTGCCCTCGTGCTCGCGGGAAGCGTCGGCGCGGGCGACGGCACCGACAGCGGCTCGGCGACGGGCGTCGACTCCCGCAGCCGCAGCAGTGCCGCCGCCAGTCGCTCGGCCTCGACCGGTGCTCGCGCTGCCGCGCCGGCAGGCGGCGCCTCCTGCTCGGGTTCGGGCTCGGGCTCGGGGCCGGGTTCGCGCTCGAGCACCTGCTCGGGCTCGGGCTCGGGCTCGGGCGGAGGCTCCGGCGCGGGCGCGGGCGGGGGCGGCGCGGCGGCTCGCAGCTCGGCGAGCTGCTCGCGCATCGCGGCGATCGCGCGCAACGCCAGCTCGGAGCGCTCGGACCGCGCGTGCAGCTCACGCTCGAGCTCGTCCACGCGCAACTCGGCCCGCCGGCGCGCTGCCGTCTCGCGCTCGGTAGCTTCGCGCAGGCTCGCGAGCTCCTCGCGCAGGGTCGCGAGCGTCGACTGCAGCTCCGGGGCCGGGTCGGGACGCTCCCGCAGGCTGCCCTGGAGCGCTGCCAGCTCCGCCCGCAGCGCCGCCTCCTCGTGCGAGCGGAGATCGAGCTCGCGGCGGAGCGCAAGGACGGCCTCCTCCGCCTCGCCCGAGTCCGAAGGCCCCGCGCAACAGTGGGAGGCGATCAGCTCCTGCTCGCGTCGCAGGCGCGAGGAGTCCTCCGGCACCGATCGCCGCTCGAAGCGGACGGCCGGCGCGGGCGGCAGCTCCTGCGCGAGCGCCAGCTCGGCACGCAGCCGTCCCGCCGGCGGCCGAGCGCTGCTGCGTGCCGCGATCAGCTGCTCCTCGGCGCAGCGGCGGCCCGCGAGCGCGGCACGCGCCGCCTGGTCTGCCTCGTCGACCGCGCGGCGCAGCCGCTCGACCTCGTGCTCGAGCTCTTCGATTCGGATCTGGTGGTCGGTCGGATCGTCCGCCGGCTCGCCGGCGGGGTCAGCCGCGAGCAGCTCCTCGAGCTCGATGCGGGCCGCCTGCTCGGCGTGTGCGCGCTGCTCGGCGGACCGCCTCGCGGTCTCGCCAGCGCGCGTCAGCTGCTGCTGTCGCTCGAGCTCGCGCTCGAGCTCGGCAACGGTCTCGTGCAGGCGCTGCACCTGCGCGCCGGCCTCCGCCGCTCGGTGCGCGGCCGACTCGGCGGCCAGCTCGGCCGCTCTGATCCGTCGCTGGGCGAGCGTCTCCTCATCGGCGACGCCGGGCTCGGTCGCTCCGACCGGGACCGGCAGCGGTACGACGATCGAGCCGAGCTGGAGCCAGGCACGAGTCCCGGGGCGGTTGGCCAGCGCCGCGGGCACCGAGAAGCTCATCTGCCATGTGCCGGGGGCCGCCCCGGTCAGCCCGGGTGGCTCGGGCATCGCCGGGAACCGCTGCCTGGTGCCGCCGGTCTCGAGCACGAGCAGGGGCGGTCCGGTGAAGCTTGGACGCCTCCGGCGCCAGCGCCCGCCGACGCGGACCGTGAGGCTGTCGGCGCCCTGGGGTAACCACTCCACGGCCTCGATGCCCAGCGCAGACGACAGCCCCGGGGGTTCGCTCATGCCGCGACGGTAAGTGGCAGCGCGGACGGACGCGCGTAGATCGGGCTAGGGCTGCGACGAGGGTGCTACCGAATCGGCGTCGGCCGGCTCGCGCACGCGCATCCGCATCCGCAGCTCGCGAGCCTGGCGCAGCAGCTCCTGCGCTTCGGCGACGTCGTCACGGGCGCCACTCGCAGCACGCGCGGCGGCAAGCTCGGCGCCAAGTCGCTCGAGCTCCTTGCGCAGTGCCCGCACCTCGCTCAGCGCCGACTCCCGCGAGGCCTCGCTCGCGGCGAACCCGCTGCGAAGACGCGTCAGATCGCCGGTCAGCCGGTCGCACTCAGCGAGCAGCTCGTCGCGCTCCGCGACGACCGATCGGAGGGTCTCGAGCTCGCGGCCAAGCTCGCGGTGGGCGCGCTCGAGCCGGTCCTGGTTGGCGGCGCGGGCGTCGAGCTCGGCCTGCACGTCGGTCAGCTTGCCACGCAGCGCCGCCTCGGCGCCGGTCCGCCGCTGCAGCTCGGCGCGCAGTGCGGCGGCGGTCTCGTCGCCGAGCAGCTCCGAAATCGCGGGCTCGGCCTCGGTCACCAGGATCGACTCGCCGTCGGGCATCGGCGGCACCACGACCGGTGCCGCGAGCGGCCCATCGCCCGGCGACAGCTCGACCGCCAGCTCGGCGGCCTGCTGTTCCCCCTCGGACATCGTCGGGAACGAGCCCGGCGGCAGCGGGATGCTCAGATCTCCGAGCATCAGCGCGGTGTTTCCCTCGAGCCTCGGCGCCAGCCGCGACGGCAGCGCGAAGCAGCCGCACCACGACTCGCTACGGCGCAGCTTCGCGCGCCGCGGCGAGGGGATCACGGCGAAGCGGTGGCGGCGGCCGTCCTTCTCGACGACCAGGAGCGCGTCGTCGGCGTGACGACGCCTGCGACCACGCCAGCGGCAGTTGACCTGCACCATGATCCGGCGCTCGTCCAATGGTGAGGTCTCGACCGACTCGACCTCAAGTGGGTACTCGGCTCCTTGCGCATCCATACGCGGGCGAAACGTTATCTGCAATGGCGCCGCGGCGCCACATTCCGGTTATTCAGCGCCGTCAGATCACTCGGACGGCGGCCGCCGCTGCGCGGCGAGCACGCCGCCGATCACCAGCGCCGCGAGCGTCGCGATCGCGGCAAGCCGCTTGAGCCGGTGGAGCTTGCGGCGGAAGCGCATCACGCGGCGCCGCCACACGATCAAGCCGAGGAGCTTGTACGCCATCGGCTCGGATCCTAACCGCCGTCGCGGTGCTTGACCCGCCACGCCATCCGTGATTGCAGCGACCACAGCTCGACGAAACCCGGCGCCGCATCCTGGGAGAACGTCCCGCCCGACTCGTGAAACGTCGCCAGGCCCGCGTCGTAGACCGCGTTCGGCGATTCGCGCGTGACGACGCGCGCGGAGCCCTTATAGAGCTTGATCCCGATCGTGCCGGTGACCTGCTCGTTGGCGGCATTCATGAACGCGTCGAGGTCGGTGCGAAGAGGCTCGAGCCACAGCCCCGCGTAGACGAGATATGCCCACTTCTGGTCGAGCGTCGGCTTCAGCTGGTGCTGGTGGATCGTCCCGGTCAGCGCCTCGAGCTCGTGATGGGCGAGCAGCAGGATCGACGCGGCGGGCACCTCGTAGATGTCGCGGACCTTCAAACCGACGATCCGGTCCTCGATGTGGTCGACGATCCCGATTCCGTGACGCGCTCCGATCTCGCCCGCGCGCTCGATCAGCTCGACCAGCCCGAGACGCTCCCCGTCGAGCTCGACGGGAACCCCTGACTCGAACCCGATCGTCACGACCGCCGGCTCGTCGGGCGCCTCCTCGGGCCTGGTCACGAGCTGGAAGACGTCGTCGGCAGGCGGGTGCGTGAGGTCCTCGATCCACCGCCCCTCGCTCGAGCGCCCCCAGAGGTTGTCGTCGATCGAGTAGGGCGAGATCTCGGTCCCGCCCTTGACCGGGATCCCGTGCTCGCGCGCGTAGGCGATCTCCTGCTCGCGTCCCATCCGCCACGAGCGGACCGGCGCGATCACCTTCAGCTCCGGTGCCAGCGTCGCGATTGTGGCCTCGATCCGGACCTGATCGTTGCCCTTGCCGGTGCAACCGTGAGCGATCGTGTCACAGCCGGTCTCGCGAGCGTGATCGACCGCGAGCTTGGCGATCAGAGGCCGGCCGAGCGCCGTGAACAGCGGATAGCCGCGACCGTAGTTGGCGTTCGCCTTGATCGCGGGCACGACGTACTCACGCGCGAATTCCTCGCGTGCGTCGACGACGTGCGACTCGAGCGCACCGAGCTGGCGCGCCTTGCCGCGGATCACCTCATAGTCCTCGCCGGGCTGGCCGAGGTTGACGGTCAGTGCCACGACCTCCGCGCGGTACTCGTCCTGGATCCACTTGAGCATCACGCTCGTGTCGAGCCCGCCGCTGTAGAGCAGCAGGACGCGGTGGACATCATCGGGATGGGCCTCGTAGGAGGCGGTCGGTCTCAGGTTCGGGTCGTGCACTGTCCGCAAGCGTATTGGTCTCAGTCGCCGTCGAGCCGCCGGCTGATGTCCCACCACAGCGCCTCGTAGGAGCGCGCGGCTACCGAGTTGGGCGCGAATGCGCCGACCGCGTCGCGCTCCACCCCCATCCGCTCGACCTCGTCGGAGGACGGGATCCCGGCGCCGAGCATCGTGAACCGGTGCAGCGTACGAAGCTCGGCCATCAGGTCGCGGTGGAGCGACTTTTGGATGTCGAGCATCGAGAAGAACGCGAGCACCTGTGGACCACCCTTGACGAGCTCGGCGAGCTGCTCGTAAGTTCGTGCCGAGAGGGTCGCGGGGATGATCGGGACGAGCAGGGCATCGGCGGTCCTGAACACGCTCTCGGACACCAGCGAGATGCTCGGTGGGCAGTCGAGGATGACGTACTCGTACTCGTCGGCGAGGGGCTCGAGCACTCGCGAGAGCCGCGTCGTCGGCCGCTTGAAGCGGTTCAGGGCGAGGTCCATGTGGCGGTAGGAGAAGTCCGACGGCAGCAGGTCGAGTCCCGGGTGATCGGTTCCCTTGATCAGCCCCCGGACATCGCTGCGCAGGCGGATCAGCTTGCGCCCGCCGCCGCGCACTTTCGGCCGGACCCGGAACAAGAACGTGGCGGCGCCCTGCGGATCGAGATCCCAGACGAGCGTCGGGAACCCGTCGCGCGCGGCGATGTAGGCAAGGTTGACCGCCGCCGAGGTTTTGCCGACGCCGCCCTTGATGTTGTATGTGGCGAGCACCTTGCTCAAGCGAACGTCTCCTTGACCGCGTCGCGCTGCTCGTGGCCGGCGAACTCGTCGAAGTTCTCGGCAAAGTCGGCGCGCGCCGCTCGTTCGTCCTCGCCGAGCCGGTCGACGAGCACGCCCATCGCCATCAGCGCGGCCGCTCCCCCCGGCCGCCCGAGCAGCTCATCGCGCAGCGCCCGGAGCATCCCGACCTGAACCTCGCGGTCCTGGTGGCGACCGAGGACGTCCTGCAGCGCCTTGAGTGCCTTAATCATCGGTTTGACGACCTCGTGCGGATACAGCGGCGTGCCGAACAGCTCGAGCAGGTAGCGGAGCTCCTTGCCCTTCTTGCGGAGCTCGTGGTACTCGGCCGGCGGACTCGATTCGTCGATCGCGCTCCCCATCTTGACCATCCGGCGGTACACCTTCGAGATCCGCTCGCCGGCGAGCGACACGATCGGCCGCGCTGCGCCGGGGCCGTTCTGGTCTGGTGCGGTGGCGAGCCGATCGAGGAATGGCCCCCACCCGCTCAGCAGCGTCGAGGCGCGCCCCGAGTGCAGGGCCGCGGTCATCTGCGCCCGGGCCCGCCGCCGCCGCAGTTGCAGCACGTCGAGCAGCGGATCAAGGTCGGAGTGCATGTCAGCCGGCAGCATCGAGCGGTACCGGTCGAACTCGAGCACGTACACGTCGAGATCGCGGACGTCGCCGGTCGCCTGCTGAAGCCAGCGGAACTCGGTGCGGTAGTAGGTCAGCTCGTGTGGTGGGAACACGCTCCTGCACTCGCGCAGCACCGAGCGGGTGCGCCGGACCGCAACCCGCAGGTCGTGCAGGAACTCGCTGTCGATGTCGGCGATCGTGCCGTCGAAGTTGGCCTCGATCACCTCGTGCAACCGCACCAGCACGGCGGCGGTCGCCACGTCGGCGCGCTCGTCTGCTGACAGCGGAACGTCGATCTTCGCCGAGACGCCGCCGAGGCGCCCTCCGGCCGCGCGCACCGCCTCGTCGACGAGCGGCTGATCGGCGGGCCTGAAGCCGAGCTCGTGCTCGAGCGTGTGCTCGACGGCGCCGAGCTCGTCCTCGTAACCGCGGACCGCCGTCAGCCGTGCGCGAGGACGCAGCGGCCGCTGCACGTCCCCGTCGGACACCACCAGCGGCTGCTCGAGCGTAACTCGCACGACCGTCTTCTGCGCGCCGTCGAGCACGCTCAGCACGCCCACACGTGCGTGGACGTGGACGACCGGCAGCAGCGCGCGAGGTTCGATGATCGGGGCGATCGCGTCGCGAAGCGCGCCCGCCGCCAGCTCCGTCGCGAGCAGCGGCTGCGTCGGAAGCGGGGCTCTGGTCGACGCCACGGTGTGCCCGGTCGCGCGCTCGACCAGCGCCAGCTGTCCCGCCTCGTGCACGCACGAGAGCTCGCGCTCGTAGAGCAGGCCGTCGAACGTGTCGTAGTAGCTGCGGTCGACCTCGCTGGCGCCCCGATCGCTGATCGTCAGGTGATGGGCCAGCGCCTGGCCGGCGCCCGTCAGCGTCATTGTGTCGGGTACAAGCAGATCGGTCATTTGTCGACGGCCGCGAGCCGCTCGAGCGCTTGATCGATCTCGTCCACGGTCACGATCAGCGGCGGCTCCAAGCGGATCGTCGCAGGCCCGGTAGCGTTTACGACGAGCCGCTGCTCGAGCAGCAGCCGCCGCGCGAGCTCGGGCGCGTCTCGACCGGGCTCGAGGTCGATCGCCAGCATCAGTCCACGGCCGCGGACGGTGCTCACAAACGGCAGATTCGCGAGCCCGGAGGCGAGCCGTTCACCCCGCTCCCGGACGCCGCGCAACAGCTCGGCCTCAGAACAGATCTCGAGCGCGACCAACGCGGCGCTGCAGGCCAGCGGCCCACCCGCGAAGGTCGACCCGTGATCGCCCGGCTGGAACACGTCGGCAAGCCTCGGCCCGGTCACCAGCGCCCCGATCGGCAGACCGCCGCCGAGCGCCTTGGCCGATGTCAGCGCGTCGGGCACGACGCCTGTCTGCTCGTACGCCCACAGCGTGCCGGTCCGCCCGAGGCCTGTCTGGATCTCGTCGAAGACGAGCGCCGCACCGGTCCGATCGCATGCCTCGCGGGCAGCGTGCAGAAGCTCATCGCTCAGCACGTTGATCCCCGTCTCGCCCTGGATCGGCTCGATCAGCACGCCCGCGGTGTCCTCGCCGACAGCACGGTCGAGCGCCTCGGGATCCTTTGCGACGACGACGAACCCCGGGACCAGCGGCGCGAACGGGGCCTGCTTGGATTCCTGCGGCGTCGCCGACAGCGCCCCGTAGGTGCGGCCGTGGAAGCCGCCCTCGGCGACCACGATGCTGCCGCCGGGACGCGCGCGGCGCATCAGCTTGATCGCCGCTTCGTTGGCCTCGGCGCCCGAGTTGGTGAGGAACACCTTGCCCCCGAGGGAGCTCCGCGCGAGCGCCGCCGAGAGCCGCATCGCCGGCTCGGTGTAGTAGAGGTTGGTGACGTGGGTCAGACGCCCGACCTGCTCGCGGACGGCCTGCACCACGCGCGGATGGCAGTGGCCGACGTTCAGCACCGAGATACCGGCGAGGAAGTCGAGGTACTCGTTGTCGGCGGAGTCCCACAGTCGGCAACCTTCGCCCCGGACGAACTCGACCGGGTTGCGCACGTATGTGGCGATCACGTGGTCGCGCTCGAGTGCCTGCAGCTCCGCCAGGCTCATGACTGCGGCCCGATCCTGGTGCCCTGCCCGGCATCCGTGAACAGCTCGAGCAGCAGCGAGTGCGGGACCCGGCCATCGACGATGTGGGCATACGAGACGCCGCCGTGGATCGCGTCGAGGCAGGCGGCGAGCTTCGGGCGCATGCCGCCGGCGATCGCCGGCATCTGCTCGGTGACATCCTCGACGGTCGCCTGAGAGATCACGCTCGAAGGATCGCCGGGGTCGCGCAGCCAGCCCGGAACGTCGGTCAAGAAGACGATCTTGTAGGCGGACAGCGCGGCAGCGACCGCGCCCGCGGCCTCGTCGGCGTTGACGTTGTAGGAGTTGCCCTCGCGGTCGGCGCCGACGCTCGCGACGACCGGGATGTAGTCCTGCGCGATGTGGTTGAGCAGATCGACGTCGACCCGGTCGATCTTGCCGACGAAGCCGATGTCCTGGCCGCTCGGCGAGACCTGCCGCGAGGTGCGAAACAGCAGCCCATCGTCGCCCGAGAGCCCGACCGCCGGCTGGCCATGGCGGTTGATCAGGAGCACGATGTCCTTGTTGATCTTGCCGACCAGCACCATCCGTGCGACCTCGACGGTCTCCGGATCGGACACCCGCAGACCGTCGACGAACCGCACCGGCAGGTCGAGCCGCTTCATGTAATTGGTGATCTCCGGGCCGCCGCCGTGGACGATCACCGGGTTCATGCCGACGTACTTCAGCAGGACGACATCGCGCGCGAACTCGGACTTGAGCGCGTCGTCGGTCATCGCCGCGCCGCCGTACTTGATCACGACGGTCTTGCCGTGAAACTCGCGGATGTAGGGCAGCGCCTCGAGCAGCGTGCTGATCGCGGTGGTCTCGTATGCGTGGCCGGCGGCATCCATCAGGTCGTGTAGTCGGCGTTGATCGTCACGTACTCGTGTCCGAGGTCTGAGAAGTAGAGCTCGGCTTCGACGCCCTCGCCAGGTAGCCCGATCTCGTACTCGACCTCCTCGCGCGCGACCGCTACGGCCAGTGCATCGGCGTCGTGCGGAACGTACGCTCCCCGCGAGCAGACCTGTACGCCCTCGATCGCGATCTCGAGCGCGAGCGGCGCCATCCCCGGGGTCGCCATCCCGACTGCCTGCGCGATCCGGCCCCAGTTCGGGTCGCCTCCGTACAGAGCGGTCTTGACGAGCGAAGAGTCGGCCACGGCGCGTGCGACGCGGTTCACCGTCTCCGGATCGCCTCCGCGCACGACCACGCGGCCGACCCGGCGTGCCCCCTCGCCGTCGCGGACTACGTTCAGCGCGAGCTGCCGCAGCAGCGCGTCGAGCGTCTCGCCGAAGCGCAGCTCGTCCTCGGTCTCTGGCTCGATCTCGACTCCGGACCGGCCGCTGCTCTGGAGGATCACCGTGTCGCTGGTCGACAGCTGGCCGTCGACGCTGATGCGCTCGAATGAGCGCTTGACCGTCACCCCGAGCAGCAGCTCGCAGGTCTCCGCTGACATCATGGCGTCCGTCTGGACGAACACGAGCAGCGTCGCGAACCCGGGCGAGATCATCCCCGCGCCCTTCGCCTGCGCGGTCAGCCGGACGGTCCCGCTGCCGAGGCGGACGTCGAGGCAGCCGCTCTTGATGAACGCATCGGTCGTCCTGATCGCCTGTGCGAAGTCCTGCTCGCCGTCGGCGCGCAGACGCCCGGAAACCTCCGCGATTCCGCGCACGACGGCGTCCATCGGCAGCGGAACCCCGATCACGCCGGTCGAGGCGACGGCGACGGACCCCTCATCGCCGACTCCGGCTGCGAGCGCGGCAGCGCCCTGCATCTTGGCGGCGTCGTCGAGACCGCGTTGACCGGTGGCGGCGTTGGCGTTGCCCGAGTTCACGACGACCGCGCGGATCGCGTCCAGGCGGCAGCGCTCCATCGTCAGCAGGACCGGCGCCGCCAGCGTCCCGGATCTGGTGAAGCGCGCCGCGCTCGTCGTCGCCGGGGCATCGGAGACGACGATCCCGATATCGAGCTCGCCGCTTGGCTTGATTCCGCAGGCGGCGCCGCCGGCACGGAAGCCGGCGGGCAGGCCGCCGGGGGCTTCGGACGCCTGCTCGGGAGCGTCGACCCAGCGCGAGCTGAACAAGCCGCTCACGAGATCCCCTCCCCCTCGGGCCGGTCGAACATCAGGTTCAGGTTCTGGATCGCCTGCGAGGCGGCGCCCTTCCAGAGGTTGTCGATCGCCCCGAACGCGATCACGCGGCCGGTGCGATCGTCGGTGTGCACCGAGATCCGGCAGATGTTGGTCTCGCGTACCGAGCGGACGCCGGGCGGATCGGTCGCGAGCTCCACGAATGGCTCGTCGCGATAGGCGTCCTCGTACAGCCGGGCCAGGTCAAGCTCGGCGCCCGGCTCGAGCGTCACGTAGCAGGACACGAGCTCGCCCTGGTCGAGCGGGAGCAGGTGCGCAGTGAACGTGACCCGGATCGCCGCGCCGAGCTCGGCGAGCTCCTGCTCGATCTCGGGCGTGTGGCGGTGGCGCGGCACGCCGTAGGCGTTGACGTTCTCGTCGACGGTCACGAAGTGGGTCTTATCGGTCGCGCCCCGCCCCGCGCCGGATACGCCCGACTTGGCGTCGATCACGACGTCGGCGAGCCGCCCGGCCCTGGCGAGCGGCGCCAGCGCCAGCAGCGTGGCGGTCGGATAGCACCCGGGATTCGCGACCAGGTCGGCGCCGGCGATCTGCTCCCGATAGCGCTCCGGCAGCCCGTAGACGGCGCCGTCGAGCAGCTCCGTCGCGGGATGCTCGACGTACCACTCCTCGTAGACGGCGGGGTCGCGTAGGCGGAAATCCGCGCTCAGGTCGACGACCCGCACGCCGCGCTCGCGGAGCGCGGCGACCAGCGGCGCGGAGGAGCCATGCGGGTAGGCGACGATCGCCGCGTCGACCTCGGCGTGGCGATCGAGGTCGAGCTCCTCGAGCACGAGCGGTACGCGGTGGTGGGGGTAGATTCGGTCGAGCCTGGTTCCGACATCCGAGCGCGCCGTGACCGCGGCCAGCTGGAATTGCGGATGGCGGTACACGAGCCGGGCCGCGAGTGCGCCCGTGTAGCCGGCGGCGCCGAACACCGACACGCTAGGAGCCACGGATCCGCCCTCCGAGCTCCCGCGAGAGCGCCGCGACGATCGCGCTGCGGCGATCGGCGACCTCCTCGTCGGTCAGCGTCCGGTCAGGCGCGCGGTAGGAGAGCGACAGCGCCAGCGAGACGTTTTCCTCGCCCAGCCGCTCGGCGTCGCGATAGACGTCGAATACCTCGACATGTCGGAGCAGCGGCGCCCCCGCACGCCTGACCGTGTCCAGCACGCTGGCGGCGGACACGGTCTCGCTGACGGTCACCGCCAAGTCCTCGCGGACCTCGGGGAAGCTCGTCACGTCCTCGTAGATCGTCGACTCGGCGGCATTGTCGCTCGCCACGTCGAGATCGAGTTCGAATGCCGCCACCGGCTGATCGAGCCCCCACTCGCCCGCGACCAGCGGATGGATCTCGCCCAGCCAGCCCGCGTTCTCACCGGCGATCACGATCGCCGCCGCACGACCGGGATGCAGGAACGGCCGGCTCTCCTCGCGGACCTCCCACGGCACCCGGACCGCCGCGAGCAACGCTGCGAGCGCCCCCTTGGCGGCGAAGAAGTCGGCGCCAGGGGGCTGCGGCTCGCGCCAGGTCGGTTGGCGGACCGGGCCGCTGAGCAGCGCGCCGACGTGAAGCGGCTCGTGCGGCAGCGTCGCATCGCCGTCGGGCAGGTACACGGCCCCGAGCTCGAACAACCTCAACGTCTCAGCCCCGCGCGCCCGGTTGTAACCGGCAACGTCGAGCAGCGATCCGAGCAGCGTCGTGCGCAGCCGCGACTGCTCGGCCGACATCGGATTCTCGAGCTCCAGCGAGCTGTGCTGCGAGACCCTCAGCCGGTCGTACAGCTGCTCGCTGACGAAGCTCCAGCCGACGATCTCGTGAAGCCCCTGGGCGACAAGTGCGTCCGCGGCGCCGCGGCGCAGCCGCTGCTGCGGGGTCAGCCGGGCCGACGCGCCATGGCGGCTCGGCAGCGTCGCCGGCAGCCGTTCGAGCCCGTCGAGTCGCGCGACCTCCTCGATCAGGTCGGCCTCGCGCGTAATGTCGGCGCGCCGGAAGGTGGGCACGGTGACGTCGAGCCCATCCTCGGCGGGGACGGTGCCGAACCCGAGCGCGCCGAGGATCCGCTCACAGCGTTCGCGGGGGATCGGTGCCCCCAGCAGGCTCTCGATCCGCGCGTCGCGCAGCCGGATCGTGATCGGCTCGGGCCCTTCGCCGCCGACGTCGATCGTCCCCGGCCGCAGCCGCGCGGCGCACAGCTCGACCATAAGCTGGGCGGCGACCGCCTGGGCCTCGATCGCCTGCTCGGGTTGGAGCTGCTTCTCGAATCGCGACGAGGCCTCGCTGCGGAGGCCAAGCTTCAGCGACGTGCGGTGGATGTTCGCGCCGTTCCAGTTGGCCGCCTCCATCAGGACCCGGGTCGTCGTGTCCTGCACCTCCGAGCGCGAGCCGCCCATCACGCCGGCGATCGACGTCGGCCCGTCCGCATCCGCGATCAGGACCATCTCGTCGTCGAGCGTCCGCGTCTGCCCATCGAGCGTCTGCAGCTGCTCGCCGGCCGCGGCTCGCCTGACCGTCAGCTGCCCACCGGCAACCCGGTCCAGGTCGAACGCGTGCAGCGGCTGCCCGGTCAACAGCATCACGTAGTTGGTGATGTCGACGACGTTCGAGATCGGGCGCTGACCGGCGGCCATCAGCCGCGCCTTCAGCCACAGCGGACTGGGTCCGATCTCGACGTCCTCGAACAAGCGCGCGGTGAAGCGCGGGCACAGGTCGGGGCACTGCACCGTGATCGCGATCTCGGCTTCGATCTCGCCATCGCTGCCCCGGTCATCGACCCATGGCGCGGCGCCCAGCGGCGCGCCGGTGGCGGCATGGACCTCGCGCGCGACGCCGTACATGCCGAGACAGTCGGGGCGGTTGGGGGTCACCTCGAGGACGAGCACGTCGGTCGAGATCGGCAGCACCCCGGCGAGTGGCATCCCGGGCGCCAGCCCGTCGTCGGCGAGGACGATCGTCTCGGCGTGGATGGTGCCGAGCGCGAGCTCGTCCTCGGCGAGGATCATGCCGTTCGATTCGATGCCTCGTAGCGTGGCCTTGCCCAGCACGGTGCCGTCGGGCATCACGGCTCCCGGCTTGGCGACCGCGACCGTCTGGCCGGCGGCGACGTTGGGCGCACCGCAAACGATCTGCGAGGGGGCGCCGTCGCCGGTGTCGACGAGACAGACGCTCAGACGATCGGCATCGGGGTGGCGCCTGGCCTCGAGCACCTTGCCAACGACGAACTGCTGCAGTGCCCCGACGCCGTGATGCTCGACCCGCTCCACCTCGGTCCCGGTCATCGCCAACCGCTCGGCCAGCGCTGCGGCGCTCAGCTCGGGCGCGCAGTACTCGTGCAGCCAGCTCAGCGGGACCCTCATCCGAACTGCTCCAGGAACCGCACGTCGTTGTCGTACAGCAGCCGCAGGTCAGGGACGCCGTGCTTGAGCATCGCGATCCGCTCGATTCCCATCCCGAATGCGAACCCCTGGATCTGCTCGGGGTCGTAGCCGCGGTCGCGGACGTATCCGAACACGTTCGGGTCGACCATCCCAGCGCCGAGGATCTCGATCCAGGCCGTTCCCTTGCACAGCGGGCACCGCGTACCGTCGGCCAGGTACCCGTCGACGCAGTTGAAGCAGGACACGTCGACCTCGACGCTCGGCTCGGTGAAGGGGAAGAAGTGGGGGCGCAGCCGCACCTGGCGCTCCTCGCCGAAGATCGCCCGCGCGAACGTCAGAAGCGTCCCCTGCAGGTCGCCGAGCGTGATGTCGGTGTCGACGGCAAGGCCCTCGATCTGATGAAACTGCGGCGTGTGGGTGGCGTCGGAGTCTGGCCGGTAAACGCGGCCCGGCACAACGATGTAGATCGGAGGCGGCTGGTTCTCCATCGCCCGGATCTGGACCGGCGAGGTGTGGACGCGCAGCAGTCGTGAGCTCGGATCGAAGATGTCCGCCGTCGGCTTGAGGTAGAACGTGTCGGTCATCAGCCGCGACGGGTGTGTGGCGGCGTGGTTGAGCGCGTCGAAGTTGTAATAGACGGTCTCGACCTCGGGTCCCTCGGCGATGTTGAAGCCGAGTCCGATGAATACGTCCTCGATCTCGCGACGGGTCTTGGTGATCAGGTGCAGCCGACCGATCGCGGGCAGCGGGTCGGCCGGCAGCGTGACGTCGACGCGGTCCTCGGTCAGGCGTTGCTCGAGCTCGGCTGCCGCCAGCTCGCGGCCGCGCTGCTCGATCGCGGCCTCGAGCGCCTGGCGCGCCTGGTTGGCGGCTTTGCCGGTCGCGGCGCGCTGCTCGGGCGGGAGCTGGGCGACGCTGCGCAGCAGGTTGGGGAGCTCGGCCTTACGGCCGAGGTAGCGGATCCGCGCCTGTTCGAGCGCGGCTGTGCTCGTCGAAGCGGCGATCGCCTGCTCGGCCTCGAGCCTGATCTGTGCAACCCGGTCGCTCATCTTGCGCGCGCCATCCTAGTTACCTGATACAGCGCAACTGTTGCCGCCATTGCGGCATTCAGCGAATCGATCGCCGTCGGGATGTGGGCCGTCGTGTCGGCGGCCGCGACGAGCTCGGGTGGAAGGCCCTCGCGCTCGCCGCCGATCAGGAGCGTCACCTGACCGTGCTCCGGTAGCGCGTCGCCAAGTTCGTCACCCTGACCCGGCACCAGCGCGATCCGCCGGCCCGGCAACTCGGCGATCTCGTGCACGCGCGCGAGGGGCACCGCGAACACCGCGCCCATGCTCGCGCGGACCGCCTTGAGCCCGAACGGATCGGCGCTGCCGGGACCAATCGCGACCGAGCCGGCCCCGAATGCCTGCGCAGAGCGAAGGATCGCGCCGACGTTGCCCGGGTCCCTGACGCCGTGCAGGCAGACGCAGGTGGGGCCGGTGGCCGCCGGCGCCCAGCGCTCCGCATAGACGGCCAGCGCTCGCGTGCCCGAGGCGAGACCGGAGGCCTGCGCGAGCAGTTTCGGCTCGACCTCGGTTCCCGCGAGCCCGCTGCCGGCCGCGCAGTAGCGCTCAGTCGGCTCCCACCCAGCGGCGTCGGCGGCCGCCAGCAGATCTTCGCCTTCGGCGACGAACCGGCCGGCCTGCTCGCGCGCGCGCCGGCGCATCCGCAGCTTGCGAATCTCCTTGAGCCTGCTGTTGTGTGAGCTGGTGATAGGGGTCATGAACGAAAAAAGGCGCCCTCCCTGCGGAGCGGCGCCCGGTTGGCGGTGCTGGTGCCTTGCTGGTGCTCAGCCGGCCGCCAGCGCCTCACGGGCGCGGTCGGCAAAGCGTCGGAAGGTGTCGGCGTCACGAACGGCGATGTCGGCAAGGATCTTGCGGTCGACCTCGACGCCCGCCAGCTGCAGGCCGTGCATGAACTGGGAGTAGGACATCCCGTGCTGCCGCGCGGCAGCGTTGATCCGCGTGATCCACAGGCGACGGAAGTCGCGCTTGCGGTTACGCCGATCGCGATACCGATACTGGTCGGCCTTCAGCACCGCCTCCTTGGCGGTGCGGTAATGCCGGCTAGCGTCGCCGCGATAGCCCTTGGCCAGCTCGAGTGTGGCCCGGCGCTTCTTGCGTGCGTGCGTTGAGCGCTTGACCCGCGTCACGACTTCTTGGCTCCGAGCAGCGTCTTGACCCGCGGCGTGTCGGCCTTTGAGATCTCGACCGGCCGCGCCATCCGCCGCTTGCGCTTGGGCGACTTCTTCTCGAGGATGTGGCTCGAGAACGCCCGCCGTCCGCGCGGCTTGCCGGTCGCCGTCAGCCGGAAGCGCTTCTTTGCGCCGGAGTGGGTCTTCATCTTGGGCATCGGCTTCGAGAGTAAAGCAGACGGGTATTGCACCCGCCGTCCGCGAGCCGCTGCTCTAGGCGGCGGCGTCGCTCGAAGCGGGCGCGGCCGGCTGGCGTTCGCCACCGCCGGCGTCGTTCGAGGCGCCGATGGCGTTGTTCGAGCCGCCGGCATCGTGCGAGGCGTCGCCGGCGTCGTGCGAGCTGCCGGCGTCGTCCGAGCCTTCGGCGTCGTGCGAGCTGTCGGCGTCCGCCGGTGCCTCCGGCTTGGCGTCCGGCTCGGGAGGCTTGCCGCCCTCGGCCAGAACGGCCTTCGAGGGCGCGAGCATCATCGTCATGTTGCGGCCGTCCTGCACCGGCGACTGCTCGACGACGCCAATCTCCGACAGCTCGTCGGCGAGCCGCTGCAGCAGCGACATGCCCCGCTCGGGGTGGGTGACCTCGCGGCCGCGGAACATGATCGTGATCTTGACGCGGTCCTTGCCCTTCAGGAAGCGCGCGACGTGGCCCTTCTTGGTGTCGTAGTCGTTCTGCGCGATCTTCGGCCGGAACTTGATCTCGCGGACCGTGATCTGCTGCTGATGCTTGCGCGCAGCCTTCTGCTTCTGGGCCTGCTCGTACTTGTACTTGGAATAGTCGAGCACCCGGCAGACCGGCGGCCGGGCGTCGGGGGCCACCTCGACCAGGTCGAGATCGCGATCCTGGGCGTACGCGAGCGCCTCGGAGGTCTTGACGACTCCGATTTGCTTACCGTCCTCGCCGACAAGCCGGACCTCGGGTACGCGGATCCGATCATTGGTCCGAGTCTGGTCCCGCTCTGGCGGGCGCCGGTCAAACCTACGAGGGACCGGCACTAGCTACTGAGCCGGCGTAACGTCAAGCGGCGCCGGGCCGTGTGTGATGAAGCACTTGGATCAACAATGCCGAGTATAGCGGCGGATCTACCTTGTGGCACGACTTTTGACTTCATCCCGCAGACGCTCGATGAACGCGTCGACGCCCACGGTTCCTGCATCTCCGCGTCCGTGCTCGCGCAGCCCCAGCTCGTCGGAGCGCTGCTCGCGATCGCCGACCACGAGCATGTACGGAATCTTGCGCAGCTCGGCGTCACGGATCTTGCGGGCGACTGATTCGCTGCGCTCGTCGAGTTCGGCCCGCACCCCGGCCGCTCGGATCCGGTCGCGGACCACCGCGCCGTACTCGAGATGACGATCTGCGATCGGCAGCACGATTGCCTGCACCGGTGAGAGCCAGACCGGCAGCTCGCCGGACAGGTGCTCGAGCAGAATCCCGATGAAGCGCTCGTAGGACCCCATCAGCGCGCGGTGGATCATCACCGGCTGGTGCTCGGCGTTGTCGGCGCCTGTGTAGGAGAGACCGAACCGGTCGGGCATGTTGTAGTCGACCTGGACCGTTCCCAGCTGCCATGAGCGGCCGAGCGAGTCGGTCATGTGCATGTCGATCTTGGCGCCGTAGAACGCGCCGTCACCCGCGTTCAGGTCGTACTCGAGCCCGCGGTTCTCGAGCCATTGCTTGAGCGCCGCTTCGCTGCGGTCCCAGAGCTCATCGGAGCCGATTCGCTGGTCGGGGCGCGTCGAGAGCTCGAGCCGAACGTCGAGCCCGAAGATCGCGTACGTCGCCAGCGCGAAGTCCATGCACGCTCCGACCTCCTGCTGCACCTGGTCCTCGGTGCAGAAGATGTGAGCATCGTCCTGGGCGAAATGACGCACCCGCAGCAGCCCGTGAAGCGTCCCGCTCGGCTCGCGTCGATGCAGCAGGCCCGGTTCGGAGTAACGGACGGGGAGGTCACGGTAGGAGTGTCGTTCGAGGCTGTACAGCTGCGCGTGCCCGGGGCAGTTCATCGGCTTCAGCGCCATCGCCCGGTCCTCGTATTCGGTCACGAACATGTTGTCCGCGTACTTCTCCCAGTGGCCTGAGGTCTCCCACAGCGCCCGGTCATACAGCAGCGGTGTCTTCACCTCGGTGTAGCCGCGGTCGCGCCCCATCTCGCGGCTCAAGTCGATCAGCGAGTTGAACACCTCGGTTCCCGCGGGGAGCCAGAACGCCGCGCCAGGCGAGACTTCCGAGAAGGTGAACAGCCCCAGCTGCGGACCGAGGCGGCGGTGGTCGTTGGCCCGTGCGCGCTCGAGCATCTCCAGGTACTGCTGCAGATCCTTGGCGGAGAAGAAGGCGGTTCCGTACACGCGCGTGAGCATCGGCTTGCTCGAGTCCCCGCGCCAGTACGCACCCGCGACCGACTGGAGCTTGAAGGCCTTGATCCGCTTGGTGCTCGGCGCGTGCGGGCCGCGGCACAGATCGGTGAACGGCCCGTTGGTATAGAGCGAGACGGTCTCGACCCCCTGGTCGCGGACGAGGTCCTCGATCAGCTCGACCTTGTAGTCCTGGCCCTCCTTGACGAACCGCTCGAGCGCGTCTCCGGCGCTGATCTCGTCGCGGACGAACGGCTCGTCCGCCGCGATGTGCTCGCGCATCTTCGCCTCGATCCGCTCGAAGTCGGCGTCGCTTAGGCTGACGCCGTCCGGGAAGTCGAAGTCGTAGTAGAAGCCGTTCTCGATCGGCGGGCCGATCGAGATCTTGACGCCGGGATACAGCTCCATCACGGCCGTCGCAAGCACGTGGGCGGCGTCGTGGCGGATCAGCTCGAGCGCGTCCGTGCCACTGCGGTCGGTGACGATCTCGAGCCGCCGCGGCGGACCGGGGTGCTCGGGCAGCGGCCGCGCCAGGTCTCGGACCTCGCCGTCGACCTTCACGGCCAGCGCGGCGCGAGCAAGTCCGGCGCCGATCGCGCCGGCCGCGTCGGCTCCGGTGGCACCGTCGGGGAGGCTCAGGATCAGCCCGTCTGGAAGCGCGAACTCCATGGTGGGGCTGATCCTAGATGGTTGATTCGGCGGCCGCGGCGGGCGCGAGGTCGCGCAATCACGCATCCAGCGGCCGCCGTCGCGCCGCCCCTCCCGGGCTCACAGGCAGGGATCGACGCCTTCGCGCTCGACCTTGTTCCGGTCCTCATTGCCGGCCCGATCGCGGGCCCGGACGACGAAGAAGAAGGTGCCGTGCGACGGCAGTCCCGGGGTCCTGAAGCTGCTCACACCTGGCGGCGTCGTCCAGGTCGGCTGGGCGAAGTCCTCCCCGCCCCTGTTCGGCGACTCGAACACGTCGTAGACGATCTGGCTGCTCGGCGTGACGTTGTCGGTTGCCGGCTTCCAGCTCAGCGTGAATGGAGTGGTCTCGCCCGGGCGTTGCGCCCCGGGCGTGCACGCATGTGCAGACTCCAGGCCCGAGAACGTCGGCGGGGTCGTGTCCCCGCTCGCGCCGGGCCGCCGCACGCGGAAGCTGAAGTGCCCGATTTGGCGCACGAGGATGAACAGCGGACACGCCACGCGGGGCGGGCAGACCGGCGCCTCGTACTCCTTGACGTTGCCCTCGAAGGTGCCCACGCACCAGGGCTTGCCGGCATTCAGCAGCACGTGCACCCGGATCCCGGCCTTCGACGCCGAGGGGCTCGACGAGGCCGACCCGGCGCACCGCCGGCCCCGGCTCGGACCGGTGACGCTGACCGCATACTGGTGGCGCATCGAGCCGTTGATCCCCGACGCATCGGGGGCGCGGAAGCCGATCGCGAACTCGGTCGTCGGGAACCCGTGCGCCGGCCGAACCGTGATCCGAGCAGCCGCGGCCTGCGCCACCCCGACGAGCATCACGACCGAAATCCCCCCAACCAACATCGCCCAGCGGGCCTTCCAAGACATCGAAGCCAGTCTACCCCTCCCCCACGCTACATTTACAGACCCTCCCGGGCGATTAGCTCAGCTGGGAGAGCGCCGTCTCGACAAGGCGGAGGTCACTGGTTCGAGCCCAGTATCGCCCACTGAAGTAGACACTGACGATCCGGCCCACCGGGTAAGCGTCCTTGGAATCTCTGGCGATCCTTCGGTCGCGCTGAGCCGGGAGATCGAAGATCGCGGCGGCGAGCCATTGGGCATCGGCGGCCCGCGACGGCTCGCGCGTGTTCTCTCGCGCCTGTTTGGCGCGGCTGCGTCCTTATCATCGTCGCGGGGTGCGACCGCCGATGCCCAACCTTGTGCTGACCAAATTGGACTCCCCTGTGCTTGCCGACGTGAGTTGATGGCGACGCGCTCCGAACAGCTCATCGCGCCCGGCTACGCGCGCGGCTCGCGAGGGGTGGACGCGATGCTGGTCGGGACCGTGATGCTGTGGGCGCTGAACATCACGGTCACCAAGTATGTGATCGAACAGGGCTGGTCGCCTTTGGCATACGCCGCGATCCGCTACCTGATTGCGATCATCGGCTTTGCGGCTTACACGTATCACCGCGAGCGTTCGTTCGCGATCGAGCGCCGCGATGTCAAGCTGGTGCTCCTGGCGGGCGCTCTGATCTGCTGCAACCAGCTCTGCTTCGTGTTCGGGCTGAAGCTCACGACAGCGTCGACGGTGGCGCTGCTGCTCGGTGCGTTGCCAATGTTCATCGGTGCGATCTCGGCAGCAATCGGACTCGAGCGGCTGGGCCGCTCCTTCTGGCTCGGCGCGCTAATCACTACCGCCGGGGTCGCGCTCGTGGCGCTCGCCTCTGGGTCCGCGGACGCGAGCACCGCCGGCGTATTGCTCGGGCTCGGCCTGGTCATGACGTGGAGCGCGTACACGGTCACGATCACGCCCCTGATGCGCCGCTACTCGCCGTTTCGCATCAGCACGCTCGTGCTGGGTATAGGTTGGATACCGCTCGCGATCGCAGGGGCACCACACGTCGCGGCTCAGCACTTCTCATTCGGATGGCTCGTATGGGTCGGGATGGCATACGCGGCGATCGGACCGCTGTTCTTGACCAACGTGCTGTGGTTCACCGCGATTGCCCGCGTCGGCCCAGCGCGAGCGGCGCTGTTCGCCAACTTCGAACCGTTCTGCGCCGCCGCGTTCGCCGTCGTGCTGCTGTCCGAGCGGGTATATCCGCTTGAGATCGCCGGCGGCGCGTTGATCTTCGCGGGCATCGTCCTCGAGCGGATATGGCGGCGACCCGAGGCGGGCGCTATCTCAGCGATCGATTGAAGGCTAGACGACCTCTGTCTCGACGGCATGATCTCGAGCGATCGCGGCCACACTCACGCGCCGGGCAGCCGGGTCGCCAGGGCGGTAGGCGCGCGCCGGGCAGGATCAGCGCTTGGCGTAGTCGCCGAAACCCTGCCAATCGATGACGACGCACGTCTCGTCGCCGACGATCCAAGCGTCATGGCCGGGCGCCATCGTGGCGAAGTCACCGGGGCCGTACTCCATTTCTTCGCCATCGTCCATCACGACCTTCATCCGGCCCGACACGACGTAGCCGGTGTGCGCAGCCTGACAGCTGTCGGTCCCCGCGATCGGCTTGACGTGCTTGGACCATTGCCACCCCGGTTCGAAGGTGGCTCGACCGACGACTCCACCGTCGGTGTTGATGACCTCCACCTGACCCATGCCGCCTTCAAACGGCCTCGTCTCGTCCGGGTTATCGAAGCTCTTGCGAGTCAAGCTCGGCATCGCAGCCTCCTTTGGGGGTGGAATCCGCAGCGTATCTCAGAGACCGCCGCGACGGGGATTTCTTCACCGCCGCACGCTAGAGCTCAGAACACCAGGAACCCCGCTGGCCTGGGTTGCAAGACAGCAGCGCATTCGCGCGATCGGAACGTCCTCGCGGCGATTGCGCGCGAGACTGGCGGTAGTCGATCAAGCCACCACTCTGCCGCCGGGGCGAGAGTGAATTCCGGACTCAATCGTCCCCGGCGCGGAGACGAGCGAACCGAGCGCGACGCAACATTGACAGTTCGCTGGGCGAGATGAACGAAACCCGCACTAGCCGCCACACACAACGAATTCCTTGAACGGTGATTGAAATCGCCACGTCGACCACGTCCCTTTAGGGGTCGCAATTACGTCTCCTGGTTCGATGCGGATCACCTCACCACTGTCGAGCTCGATCTCGGCTTCTCCCTCAAGTATGTACGCGGTGGTGTCGGCGTCTGGCGCCCACCGGAGCACTCCGGGCTGGCAACCCCAGAGGCCGGCGAAGAACTTGTTGTCATGAGATCCTCGCTGAAAGAGCACGGCAATGCGGGATCCGGCTCCCCTTCAGTGAAGTTCTGACTGGTTATCGCAGTCATGCTTGCGACTGCGACCCGGAGTAGTTTGGGACCGTCTAGGACAATGCCGTCTTGGCTGAAGATCAAATCCTGGGCGGTCGTGCCGTCAGTCGCCGGTTTCTCGCTCATTGCATCTCCTGGTTTGCGATGTACGGTCGAGCCTATCGCGGGCCATCCCGAGGCTGATCCCATTGGCGGTGGGCTAATGATTTGTTCGGAACTGAATCGGCATTCGGCGGTCTCGGCGTTCTGATGATCCCCCTAGCCGGCAGTTTCTCCGACGCGATCCTCGCGATTCACATCCTCGCCGCGGTGATCGGCTTCGGGGTGCTTTTCGCGTACCCCATCGTCTCCCTGGTCGCGTCCAAGACGGACCGCCGCGCGATGCCCTGGTATCACCGGATGCAGGAGCTGTTTGGCCGCTACCTGGTTGCTCCCGGGCTGGGGGTGATTCTCATCGCCGGCATCTATCTGGCCTCCCACGAGCATCAGTGGAGCAAGTTCTACGTGCAGTGGGGGTTGGGCGCGGTCGTCATCATCGGCGGGGTTGGCGGTGGCTTCCTCGGGACGCGTGAGGGCAAGCTGGCGAAGCTCGCCGCACGTGACGTCGCCGAGACCGCCCCAGATGCCGAGGTCACATGGAGCGCCGAATACGAGGCACTGAACAAGCTGGTACTGATCGTCGGATCGATCTTGCTGCTGATCATCGTGTTGACGGTCTTCTTTATGGCGCTTCACCTCGGCGCCTGAGTGCAGATCTTCCTCGCCGGCGCCTCGGGGCGGTCGGCGTTCGCCTCGTCCCGTGTTGCTCGTCGGTGCGGGTCATATCGCCGCAGGCATGATGCACTTACCTGAGAAAGCCCGGCCGGTGGAGGGCCTGGGGGCGCGAACGGTGGTGTGTTCGATACCTTCGATCGCCAAGCCGTCGGGGTCCTCGATCCGGACGCGCCGATCGAAGCGAGGCTCCAAATCGTCGTAGGCCGTGCAGGCGCCGAGGAGCTCAATGCCGAGCATTGCACCGAAGCCAACCGACAAGGAGTTCACTTCCCGTGATCGCGATCTACATCGTCACCAAGAACATGACGGTTGAGCAGCACAGGGAAGGGCGCGCCCGTCTCCGTGAGGCTGGGGCACCTGAAAGTGCGATGAAGCTCCACTCATGTTTCGGTGAAGATGGCCAGCTTCAGGTCTTCGATGTCTGGGAGAGCCAGGAGGCGTTCGATGAGTTCCTGACGTACCTCGGGCCGGTCATGGAGGAGCTGGGCATCCAGCTGGCGCAGCCGCCTACGATCATGCCGATTGTGGACCTCGTCCAGCAATAGCGGCTGAAGCCCGAGAGGACTCGAGCGCAACGGAGCAAGGGCACAGCGCCGAACGACGTACCCCGGGCTGGCCACCGACCGGCTCGAGTACCGCGCTCAGACCTAAGCACATCTCTCGTCGCGGTCGTGCGCGCACCTGCTGTTCGCCGAGATGCGGTCTGGTCGGTCAGCGACCGACAGCGAGCCGCAACACGTCCGGGAAGACTCGGCCGAGCCCGAAGGTACCGACGCCCGGGACGACGGTTACCGGTGGATCCCCGCCCAGCAGTTCGGCCACGCGGCGGGCGTGAGCCGGCGGGTGCGCCTCGTCCAGTTCGCCCGTCCACAATGCGGTCGGTATCAGGCCGGCTGGCGGTGGGGCGATGCCCCACGGTCTGGCTAGGAGGCGGATCTCCTCGATCGCTGCGTCGGGATTGCCCAAGAACTCGCGCATCGTGCGGAGGTGGATGTCGCGAATCAACGGGTCGCCGAGAAACGGGCGATCGGCGGCGGGCACCTGCGCGATCGCGGAGTCCGGCAGCTTCTTGAAGGTCCGCCTCAGGCCGGCTTTCAGCACGAACGGCGCCTTGCGCGCGAGAAAGACAGCAGTCCTGAGCTGCTTGCCGGCGTCCATTCGAGCCTCCCGGCTGGTCATCGGGGCGAGTCCGCCCAGCAGCGCGAGCCCAGTCGACCGCCGCGGCGCCGACGCCGCAACTGCGACGCCGTACCCCGTACCTCCTGATTGGGTCACGACCCCGGTCCGCTCGATGTCAAGTGCGTCGAGTAGCGCAAGCTGGTCAGCTGGCCAGTCAGCGATCGTGCGCCCAGGCTTAGCGGCGCTGCCGTGGATCCCCGGACGGTCCGGGATCAGCAGGCGGATGCCGAGCTCACGCGCCGTCGGCGCGAGAGCCCATCCGAGACCACGAGAGCAGGGACCGTCGAGAACGGTGACCACCGGTCCGGCGTCGGCGCCAGCTTGCACGTAGGAGAGATTGCGGCCGTCTGGCAGCGCGATCTCAGAGCTCGTCTCTGATTGCGACACTATGTCGCAAGATAATTGCATAGTCTGCGACAGAATGTCGCAACGAGCTCCGCGCGTCCCAGCCAACGAAGCCCGGCACCGAATCCTGGCCGCGGCGCGTGAACTACTGCTCGACCGTCCGTTCGCCGCACTGACGGTTGGCGACGTGATGGCCCGAGCGGGGCTCACACGTACCGTCTTCTACCGACACTTCGAGGGGCTGCCGCAGCTAGCCCCCGAGCTGCTCCCCGATGCCGACGACCCGCTCGTCGACCAAGTCCTCCGCGGCTCTCCTGAAGACCTAATAGACACCATGATCACCGGCCTAGTCGGGCTGTATGCGGACAATGGCAGGTGGCTTCGCGCAATCGACGCCGCCGCAGCGGACCCAGACGTCGCTGCCGCGCTGGATCGCGCCCTCGTCGGTCCACGCTGGCTGTTGGAGACGCTCGTCGCCGACGCACCGGACCCGCCGCCCAACCCACGCGAGTTCGCGCTTTTACTGATGGCAACCCACCGGGCATACCTGCTCGACAAATTCGGCAGCGGCAACGACACGCCGGAAACCCGTCAGGACGCGATCGCCGCGCTCGCCGCCCTCTGGCGGCGGCTTCTCGCGAAGTGAACCTCGAGCCCGGACAAGACCTCGGCCCGGCCCCCTTTCGCGCGGGAGGCGGAACCACTGGCGCGTGATTGACGGTAAGTAGTCGGCGAGCTCACCCCCTGGCCCCGTGACCATCGCTCCGGCCGGCGAGACGACCGAGCTCGACCTCTATACATTCACGACGGCACCGTACCCCAGCGGGTGAACGTCGGCCACACGTCGACCACCCGCTCTGACCGCACGGCGCTCACCGAGCCGAAGTAGTCGATCCCGTCCCCGCCCTGATTGGGCCAGCACAGCACGTAGTCGGACGTCGTCAGCTCGCCACGCGGGGCGTAGACCATGCAGCGGCCGCCCTCGCGGTCGTCGTCCTTCACGCCCCGCGGATACACGAAGGCCGGCTCGACTCCCGCCTGGTCGGGCCAGGTCGAGCCTTTCAGGAAATACTCCTCGCCGGTGATCGGCGGGATCGGAATCTTGGTGAACTCGGTCGACGGGTACGGACCAACGTCCTTCAGTACCGGAGCCGCCTGCGTCAGCGCCCGCGCCAGTCCCTGCTGGTCATAGCCGGCGCTGAGGTAGCCCGCGTACACGAACGCCGACCCCGGGCTGATCTCGTTGATCATGTGCTTGCCCGCCCAGTTGTGGTAGTTGGCGCTTCCAGGACCGTTGCGAATCAGCGCCCCGGCGTCGTACAGGTCGCTGCCCTCGGCACGGAGCTGGTCGAGGTAGCGGGCGAAGTTAGTGCTTGCCTGCTGCGCCACGAAATGGCGCCAGCTCTCCTCCGGAGTCAGCGTGGCGTGCCCGTCGTAGCAGAGCACCGCTCGCAGCCGCAGGACATCCCGGTGCTTGCGCAGCAGCTTGATCGCGGCGCTGATCTCGGACGTATGGATGAAGCCGCCGCGACCCTCGCCCGAGTCGAACTCGAGTCCGACGTGCAGCGGCACGGGCCGGCGCGTGGTGCCCGCCAACCGCGCCATCTCCTCCAGGATCTGGATCGAGCTGGCCAGCAGCGTCAGGCGGTGACGCCGCTGCCCCCGAGGCGGAGCCGATTGCATGTAGGCGCGCAGCTCGCCGACCGTCGGCGGGTAGCCCATCAGCAGGTCGGTGCCCTCGGGAGCAGCGCTCATGATCTGATCGACGGTGCGCAGATGGAACACGAGGCCGCGCGGCTCGGGCAGCAGGTGCAGGATGTAGGCGCACAGACGCGGGGACTGAAACACCTTCAGCGCCGGCCGCACCGCCCACCGGTTGGCGCGCGCGAACTCGAGGACGATCTGCGCGTTGTGGTCGACGGCGGCCAGGTCGACGAACATGATCGGCTCGCCACGCCCGTGCTCGCGCGCAAGCCTCGCGAGCGTGGCGTCGGCAGTCGGCCGCCCACCCGCGCCGAGCGCCCTCGCAAAAGCCGGATCGGTCACCGCGGGGACAGCCGCCCGGGCCGGCGCGCCACCAAAGCTGGCCGCGGCCATAGATCCGGCCGCGGCGCCGCCGGCGGCGACGACGAAGCCGCGTCTGGTGAGATCGCGTCGGTCAGGCACCCGGAAGCTCCTCTAGGCGACGGTCCATCATCAGGCGTCGCACTCTCACGCACGTCCGGGCGGTGCACATCGGGGCCCTCCCGTACGCGGACTGCGGAGAACTACGCCACAATCCGCGACCGTCACGGCCTGGGCCTGGGTCGCGGCGGGTAGACCGATCGACATCCAACCAAGATCGCACGAGAGTGGGTCATGCCCTACTCCGTCGATTTCAACGATGTCTCGACAGTCGGCCTTGAGTCCTCGCCGGGTGCGGCCGCGGAGCTCGCCCCGCGGTTCAAGTTCGCGCGCCAGAAGTCGAAGCTGGGCGGCACGATTCGCGGTTCCTACTTCGCCTTCAAGAGCGATTACTGAGCTCGGCGCCTCGCCTGGCGTGACGCGTCAGAAGATCGCGATCGGATTCCACGGAGAACCGGTGCCGCCCTCCAGGTTGGCCTCTCACGCCGATCGCAAGTCGGCGTGCAAACGCCGCCGTCGGCCAATCCGGACCGCGTTCGCCGTTACATTCTGTGGAGTCCGTGCGGGCGACGCTTGGCACTGTCTGCGTCTGCCGGCCAGCGGCGGGACGCACGTGAAGACTGCAACCGGTTCGGGAAGAGTGTGATGTCGACATATCCGTGGCCGCGTCGATTGGCGGCGTGGGTGGTGTTCGTTGGAGCTGTGCTGGCGCTCGTCGCCGTGGAGGGCCGGGCGCGCGGCTCGGCCGCGACCCGACCGGTCAGCGTCTACCCGATCGCCGGGAGCCGGGTCGTGTCCCCGCGCGCTCAGATCGCGTTCCGCGGCATCTCTGCCAACCAGATCGGCCGGATCACCGTCAGAGGCTCGAAGAGCGGGCTCCACGGCGGCAAGCTCAAGGCCGACTCGGATGGTCGCGGCGCGAGCTTCTACCCGAACAAGCCATTCAGGCCGGGCGAGCGGGTCACGGTGACGACCCACCTGCGCATCGTCCACGACTACCACGGCAAGTTCCGCTTCTGGGTGGCCAGGCCCTGGAAGGGACGGGTCGGTGGTGGGGCGTTGCCGCCTGCCGCGCGCGCCCGCGGCGACGTCTACAACTTCCACTCCCGGCCTGACCTGCATCCGGTCGGGATCCACGTCAATCGGTTCCCCACCAACACCGCGCACGGCTACATCTTCGTCGCGCCTCAGAACGGTCCCGTCCAGCGCGGTCCGATGGTGCTGGACTCCAACGGGGGCCTGGTGTGGTTCAAGTCGCTTCCGCCTCCCGAATCGGCCACCAACGTCCGCGTACAGAAGCTGTACGGCAAGCCCGTCCTCACATACTGGCAGGGCACGATGAGCTCGGGCTTCGGCTCGGGGTCGGACATCATCAACGACGACAGCTACACGGTGACTCACGTGGTCAACTGCGCCAACGGTCTGCATGCCGATCTGCACGCGTTCTTGATCACCAAGCAGAACACGGCACTGGTCGTATGCGAGTTTCCGGTGCATTGGAACCTGTCGTCGATCGGTGGCCCGAAGTCGTATGTGACCTTCGACGGAGTCGTGCAGGAGATCGACATCCCCACCGGCAACGTCCTGTTCCAGTGGGACAGCCTCGACCACGTGCCGGTCAAGGAGACCTACAACCGCCCCCACAACGGGCCGTTCGACTACTTCCACCTGAACTCGGTCGACGAGGACGGCAACGGTGCTTTCATCATCTCGGGCCGCACCGTCTCCGCCGTCTACCGGGTCAGGCGCAGCGACGGCCGGATCCTGTGGACCTTGGGGGGAAAGAAATCGAGCTTCAGGCCTGCCTCGGGGGCTTCGCCGGCCTTCCAGCACGACGCCGTGATCCGCCACAACGATGTCGTCTCGGTGTTCGACAACGGCAATGGCGGTCCGGGCCTGGGCCAGCCTCATTCCCAGTCGCGGGCACTGTGGGTGCAGCTCGCGATCGGAAACCGCACGTACAAGAAGGTCCGCCAGATCGAGCACTCTCCGGCGCTGTCGGCTCAGTACGAAGGCGATGTCGAGCAGCTCTACAACGGCGACACGTTCGTCGGCTGGGGACAGCAGCCTTACTTCAGCGAGTACAACAGCCGCGGGCAGGAGCTGTTCGACGCCCGGTTCAACGTACCCACCGCCAGCTACACCGCTTTCCGGTTCCACTGGAACGGCTATCCCCACACCCAGCCTGCGCTGGCCGCGGCCAACAAGGGCAGCAAGACAGAGCTGTGGGTAAGTTGGAACGGATCCACCAGCGTCGCCAACTGGCGGGTGCGAGCAGGCTCGAGTTCTACTAGCCTGAAATCGGTGCTGACCACGAAGAAGCTCCGCTTCGAGACCTCGATCACGATCCGTCGAGCGTCCTATGTCCAGGTGCAGGCGCTCGACAGCAGGTTTCACGTGCTATCCACCTCGACGGTGCGACCCACATAGCGCCGATGACCACGCTCGGACGCACTGATCTCGATGTTTTCGGAATCTGCCTGGGCGGAAACGTGTTCGGGTGGACCGCAGACGAGGCGGACTCGCGGGCGGTTCTCGATTCGTACATCGCAGCAGGCGGCAACTTCATCGACACCGCGAACTCATACCTGGTCGAGCACGGGCGCTCGGAGACGATCATCGGGCGCTGGATGGTCGAGCGGGGAAACCGCGACCAGATCGTGCTAGCGACCAAGGTCGGCGGAGGCCGTGGCGCCGTCCGCAACCTGCGTGCGGAGACGATCCAGAGCGAGGCGCAGGCCTCGCTCGAGCGGCTCCAGACCGACCGGATCGACCTTTACTACGCGCATTTCGACGACGAGTCGACTCCGCTCGAGGAGTCGCTCGAGGCTTTCGATGCACTCGTGCAAGCCGGGACTGTGCGCCACCTCGGCGCCTCTAACTACTCGCCCGAGCGGCTGAGCGCGGCGCTCGCGATCCAGCGCGAACGCCACTTGGCCGAGTTCACGGTCCTGCAGCCGCACTACAACCTCGTCGAGCGTGATTTCGAGCGCAAGTTCCTCCCGATCGCCGAGGACTGGGACCTCGCGGTGCTGCCGTACTACGCGCTCGCGATGGGATTCCTGACCGGCAAGTACCGGCCGGGTGGCGATGCCGTGGACTCTCCGCGCGCCGACGGGGCTCGCGCATACCTCGACAAGCACGGGACTGCGGTACTCGCGGCGCTCGACGAGGTCGCCGCCACCCACGGCACCACGGTCGCCGCCGTGGCGCTCGCCTGGCTGCGCGCCCAGCCGCGGATCGTCGCCCCGATCGCAAGCGCCCGCACCACCGAGCAGCTCGAGCAGATCCTGCCGGCCGCGACGCTGGAGCTGGCGGGCTCCGAGCTCGACGTGCTGTCAGCTTCCACAGCTTGAGCGCTTCAGATCCCGCGACGCGATCGAGTCGCAGATCGAGCGCTTCGCGCCAGGGTTCCGCGACTGTGTGATGGCGCAGGGCCAGGCGGGCGCCGAACCCCCTGTCGACCAAACGCCGGAGATGAAGCCGTCGACGCGGCGGCCGTCAGGACGGTTCGAGCCCAGAATCGCCCGCTCTCTCGAAATGCCCCCGTGAAGGGGGCAGCCTCAGAACAGGCTGGCGGTGCCGATGCTTCCGTCCGTGTAGCGCCAGCGGATCTTGTGACCGCTGAGTGACCGCAGCGAACCAGATCTGACGTCTTTGGTGTCGTCCGAGAACTGGTCAGGTGGGTGATTGCGGCGGTCCATCCCCTGCACGTAACGGAACGTGTTGGGATAGTCCGAAGGCGTAGCTGCCCACGCCGACGCGCCATCGCTCTTGACCACGACCTTGTTGACGTCGTCGTTCGTGTTGAACGGGAACGAGCGGGGAATCGCGCCGTCAGGGATATGTATGACGTTGACTACCGAGTGAGGCGTGCTCGACGCGCTCGAGGTCCACGCAACCCACTTTCCGGCCAGCGCGAAATGATCTCCGGACGCCGAGGCGCCCTTCAGCCGCCTGGTCAGGCCGGTCGACTTGACGCACACGAACGCCTTGTCGCTCGGCTTGCCATAGACACGTGCGTAGCTATCGACCGCCAGCGTCTTTGCCTGCGTGCAGTGCCTCGCGGCCGCTTGCGCGCCCGCGAGCGGAACCGACGCAACCGCCACCAGCCCGACTGCGAGCGCGATGCGGTCCCGTCGTTTGCTCGTAATACCCCTCATCCGGTCCTCCCCGTTTGTTGTGAGCCCGGGCCAGTATCACATAGTCCCAGTGGACCCACACGCAACTGTTCAAGGCGCGCGCGTAGACCACGTTCTGCCGGCTAATCAATCGTTCGCCCGTTTACCCGCAGCCTCTCCCAACTGTCGATTCCAACGTTATGCGCGATTATCGGGAACAACGTTGGAACGCCCGCACGAGCGGGCCCGATCGACGATCGGAAGTTCGATGAGCGCTGACCCGGCCACGCCGGTAGCGGGTGGCATCCGCAAACCGAGGCAGACAAGACGATGAAATGGGAGCTCGCAATCATTGCGGCGTCCGTGCTCTCGGTGGCTGCGGTGTCGCGGCGACTGACGGGCACGTCGGTCACGCCGGCGATGGTGTTCGTGGTGGTCGGGGTGCTCGTGGGACCGCTGGTGATCGACGAGGTGACCGCCGCCCCGAAAGGCTCGACGGTGAGGACGCTTGCCGAGGCGACGCTGGCAATCGTGCTGTTCGCGGACGCCTCCCGGATCAAGCCTCGAGTTCTGAAACGCGAGTACGCCGTTCCGCTGCGGCTACTCGGGATCGGCCTGCCGCTGACGATCGCCCTGGGTGCGCTGCTCGCGGCGCTCATCTTCCACGAGCTCAATGCGACCGAGGCGCTCGTGCTGGCGATCCTGTTGGCGCCGACCGATGCCGCCCTCGGCGAAGCGGTCGTTACCGAGCCTCGACTGCCGTCACGGATCCGGCAGGGACTCAACGTCGAGAGCGGGCTCAACGACGGCATCTGCGTACCCCTCTTGCTGATCGCACTCGCCGCGGCGGACGTCGAGGACAAATCGGCCAGCGGCCATCACGCACTCAGCATCGTGGCCGAGGAGATCGGCTACGGGATCCTCGGAGGCGTGGCCGCGGGGCTGGCCGCCGTCTTCGTGATCGTGGTCTGTTATCGCGGCAACCTGATCACAGGAACTTGGCTGCAGGTCATTCCGGTCGCGGGCGCGGGACTCGCGTACGGGGTCGCAGCCGCGCTCGGCGGCTCGGGATTCATCGCCGCGTTCGTGGCGGGAGCGATCTTCGGCGCGCTCGTCAGCCAGGAGTCCGAGGACGCCTCGCGCCTGAATGAGGAGCTCGGAGGGTTGTTGGGAGGAGTCACGTTCCTGGTCTTCGGCGCGGTGCTACTCGGCCCGTCGCTCAAGCACATGAGCTGGCAGATCGTGTTGTACGCCGTGCTCAGCCTGACGGTGGTCCGGATGCTGCCCGTCGCGATCGCGATGATCCGGACCGGCGCCAGCATGCCAACCGTCGGGTTTCTCGGCTGGTTTGGCCCACGCGGTCTCGCATCGATCGTGTTCGCCGTGATCGTCGTCGAGGAGGCCCACCTACCCGGGGCGCAGACAATCCTGCTCACGACCTATATGACGATCGGCCTGTCGGTGCTCGCGCACGGAATCACAGCAGCGCCACTGGCCAACCGTTACGCCCGCTGGTACGAGTCACATCACACCGACCACCTCCCCGTGATGGAGAGCGTCCCCGCACCAGACCACCGCACCCGCGGGGCGCCCCATCCCGGCGGTAAAGCAGCGGCATGAGCGCGTGCAGTTCCCGGAGCGCCGCAGTTCCCGGAGCACCGCAGTTCCCGGAGCACCGCAGCTCCCGGGCCGCCCGCCGCCCGCGGAGCGCCGCTACTGCTTGACGAGACCCGTGCCACCGAGCACGGTCAGGACGCTGCCGACGAACAACAGAAGGCTTGCGAGTACCACCGGCCAGCGGCGTTGCAGCCACGCTCCGCCCTTCTGGAGCCACGGATCGGCGCGCTCGCCTGCGAACAGCACGAGCACGATGATCGCAAGCAGTGGCAGCACGAACGCAACGTTGTAGAGGACGAGCAGCACGATCTCCTGCGGAACACTCGCGTTCGAGCCGACGATCCCGGCGATGACCGCGAAATAAGGCGCTGCGGTCGGTAGCTCGACCGCCGCAAGCGACGCTCCGGTGATCAGCGCCGACCCGCCACCGCCGCTCCGCATCGGGAGCTCACGGCGCGTCAAGCTCCGCCGCCCGAACCACAAAGCAACCGCTACGCCAAGCAGCGCGAGACCGGCGATCAGCTCGATCACGTGCCTGACCGTTCCCCGTGGATGCGGTACCAGCCCCAGCAGCAACCTCCCCGGACCAATCGTCAGCACCACCCCTGCGACGAAGTTCACGGCGAACACGCCGACCGTGAACTGGGTCACTCGCCACACCGCCTTGCGCACGGTGGCCAGGTACAACGCCGGACCGACCGTGCTCGGATTCAGCGAGTCCGCAAGCCCCACGGTGATCATCACGCCTATCCGCCGCAGCATCTCGCTTGTCCTCCGCTCAGCATCCGAGCATCGTGCGCGACCGGCGCGGCCACCTCATCACCCCAAACGCATGATCGCCGGGACCCCTCGCCGGGATGCCGCACCACTGCGATCATGGCTGCCCACCTGACAAAGCCAGTCCTGGAGGTGGTACATGAGCGCAATCGGCGCGACGCCGTCGGCCGCTGAGCACCGGGCGCCCTTGGCGCAACGAGCCGCGAGCACGATCCGCCACCCGTTGTCGCGGACACTGCTCGTGCTGACGTTCACAACCGGCTTGGTGGACGCGGCGAGCTACCTCGGGATCGGTCACGTGTTCGCCGCGAACATGACCGGGAACATCGTGTTCCTGGGTTTCGGGATCGCCGGCGGCGCCGGGCTGCCGGTCGTCGCACCGCTGGTATCGCTGGCGGCGTTCCTGGCCGGTGCGGGCAGCGGCGGCGTGCTCGCGTCACGGCTCGGGCAGCGCCACCCCCAGCACCTGGCCTGGGCGCTCTTGATCGAGGTGCTGCTGGTCGCACTCGCGGCGATCCTCGCGGCGGCGATCAACATTCGTCCGAATACGATCTCCGGCGACCTCGTGATCGCGCTGCTGGCGTTCGCGATGGGCGTGCGCAATGCGACGATCCGGCGCGTGTCGGTGCCCGATCTGACAACGACGGTACTGACGATGACGTTGACCGGCCTGGCCGCCGACTCGCAGCTGTTCGGCGGCTCCGGAAAGGGCACGACACGACGAACGGCGGCCGTGCTGGCGATGCTGCTAGGTGCGCTCGCCGGGGCGCTGCTGCTGAAGACAAGCTTGGTGCTGCCACTCGCCGTCGCGGCCGCGCTCGCTTTTGTCACATTTCTCGCTTACCCGTCCGCCGCGCGGCGCGAGGAAGGGCCCTAGCGACCCGCGCCGGGCTGATCGATTGGTGTGCCCCCAGCCCGACCTCCCCCTCACAACAGCTGCCGACTCGCGAGCTGCTTGAACGGCCCCTCGACCGCCATCAGCGCCTCGAAGCTGCCGACCTGGACGACCTCCCCATCGACGATCACGACGATCCGGTCCGCCCGGCGGACGGTCGAGAGGCGATGGGCGATCACGATCCGGGTCGCGCGGAGGCTGGCGATCGCGTCCGCGACCTCCGCTTGGGTCTGGTTGTCGAGCGCGCTCGTCGCCTCGTCGAAGATCAGGACCTTCGGTCGCCCCGCGACGGCGCGGGCGATCAACAACCGCTGGCGCTGGCCGCCCGAAAATGTGCTCGCACCCTCACCGACGATCGTCTGCATCCCCATCGGCAGCGTCCGGATGTAGCGCTCGATCCCCGCGACCCGTGCCGCCTCCCAGGCATCATCAACGGTCAGGTCCCGGGCGCCGACGATGTTCATCAGGATGTCGCCGGTCAACAGACCGGAGCTCTGCATCACCACGCCCATCTGACGCCGCAGACCACGGACATCGAGGCTCGCGAGGTCATGGCCGTCGAAACGGACGCTTCCGACCTCCGGGATCTCGAATCCCAGCAGCACGCGCATCAGCGAAGACTTGCCGGAGCCCGAGGGCCCGACCACCGCGACCATCTCCCCCGGGCCGACGCGCACGTTCACGTCCTTGAGGACGAGCGGCTCCTTCTCGCCGTAGCGCATGCTGACGTGGCTGACCTCGATCTCGCCGCGCAGGGTCAGCGACTCGCCATCCCCTGCCGAACTCTCCGGCTCGGTCGTGAGGATCGGAAGGGCGTTGTCGAAGAACGGCACCGCGACCGCGACGAAGGTCCCCAAGGCACTCAATCCAGTGGCCGCGACGAGCGCCTGGATGAAGGCGGCGTTGAAGGCCACGAAGGTGGCCCCCGAGATCCCGTAAGGACCGATTGTCGCCGCGCCCACGAACATCAACGCGGTCGCGAACGCAGTCGCTGCCGCGAGTACCGACGTCAGCCGCACGAAGCCGATCTGTGCGTCGAAGAAGGTCGCCTTGACGACGCCGAACTGTGACGCCCACCGCACGAACGCGCGGTCGGTGGCGTTGGCCACGCGCAGCTTGCCGATCGCGTCGACTGTCTCCAGCGCGCGCTGAAACAGTTTCCGCTGCGCCCGCTGGAGACGGTGCTCGCGGACGGTCTGGTAGCGCACCATCAGGTACACGGCGAGCACTGTCCCGACGATCGCGATCGAGGCGAACAGCGCCAGCGCCGGGGATAACACGAACGCGAGCACGAGGTTCGCGATGCCGATCGGAATCGCAACCACCGACACGCCGACCGCGGTCGTGGCGGCCTTGCCAATCTCTTCGATGCCCATCACCCGCATCGTTAGATCACCGGGCGAAAAGGCTCGGAAGAACCCCGTCGGCATGCGGAGCAGACGGTCCCACAGCGCTGCCTGAAGCCCGCTGCTCACGCGGCCCTCGAGTCGCAGCAGAGACAGCTGCTGGGCGATCGCGAAGCTGACGCCGGCGAACGCAAACGCCGCGAGCAGGACGCTGATCCAGATCAGGTCGGCCCGCTGCTGCTCGGGCACGATCGTCGTGAACACGAGCTCCGTAGCCAGCGGGGTCGCAAGCGAAAGCACCCCGGCGGCCACGGCATATGCGCCGAGCCGCACGGCGTCGCCCCTGACTGCGCCGCCGAGCACGTACCGCAGCACGTCGCGGCCAGATAGCGTGCCGTCGGGGAGCGGGCGGTAGAAGGTCGTCGCTTCTGGGGCGAGCGTCGCCGCGACGTCGGCATCGACGGCCACCGGCGCTCCGACAGCGGGATCGACGAGCTCGTAGCGGCCGGGACGGCGTTGCAGCAGCGCGACGGGGCGCCCGTCCTCGCCCATCCTCCCGAGCAGCGGCCCGCAGTCCTCGCGCCACCAGCTCCGTGTCAGACGGGCATCGCACGCGCGGAGGCCGCTCGCGCGGGCGATCGACTGGATCCGCTCGAGCTCCGATTGCCCGCTCGTCTTCGGCGCGACGACCTGGACGCCGAGCTGACCGGCGACGAGCTCGATCGCCGCGACGACGGGGTCCGCCACCCGTACGGGAGCGAGCTCCCTCGCTCGTCCGGCCCCGAGCAGCGCTCCCAGGCCCGTATAGGTGGCGTCGCGGAGGTCGCGCTCTCGCTCGGCGCGATGCTCGAGCGTCTGCACCAGCGCGGCGTCGCTCCCCGCCAGCTGGCGCTCGAGCCTGCTGAGCAACTCGGTCTGAAGCGCATCGATCGCCGCCCGTGAGGCCCGCTCGTCGTCAAATGCCTGCGCGCGCTCGAGAAGCTCCTCTTGCTCAGCTGTCGGGGCCACCAGAGCGAGCACGAGCGCGGACAGCCATCGCGCCGTCGCGGTCCCTCCCTCGGGCGAGATCTGGACGACAGTCGTGTCGGGCTCGAGCCCGACCGCGACAAGGCCGAGCGCGGCCCCACGCGGGGTCGCCATCATCACGTCGCCCGTCCCCACCACGAACAGCGGATGTCGCCGTCCGGCCGGGCGGCCGTTCTCCCAGGCGGCGGCGAACACCTGCACGGCGCCCTGCTCGACCCGCCACGCGCACGCGGGATCGTCGAGCCACAGCGTGACGGTGCCATCCAGGGTCTGGTGGGCCGGCGCCGCCACGGTCAGTCCGCCACCAGCTGCGCGTACGTGCCACCGAGGGCGACGAGCTCGTCGTGGGTCCCGCGCTCGCCGACGTGGCCGGCGTCCAGAACGATGATCTCCGAGCAATCGCGGATCGTCGAAAGTCGGTGTGCGACCAGGAGGCATGCGCATCCGCGAGCCCGCAGGTTGAGGTCGATCTGGTGCTCGACCAGTGGATCGAGCGCGCTGGTCGCCTCATCGAGGATCAACAGTGCCGGATCGCCGGCCAGCGCGCGGGCGATCTCGAGCCGCTGACGCTGACCGCCGCTCCAGTCGGCTCCGCCGGCCTCGAGCACGCGGTCATAGCCGCCCTCGCGACGCATGATGTCGTCGTGGATGCAGGCGTCCTTCGCGGCGCGCCATACCGCCTCCTCGCTGATCGTCTCGTCCCAGAGCGTGAGGTTCTCGCGCACGGTGCCCTCGAACAGCCTGATGTCCTGATCGACGAGCGCCACGGTGGCGGCGACCACGGCCGGCGGGATCGCGTGGCGTGGGCGTCCGTCGAGCAGCACCTCCCCGGACCACTGCTGGTAGAGGCCCGCGGCGAGGCGCGACACCGTCGACTTGCCGCTGCCCGTCGGGCCGACGATCGCGATCCGCTGCCCGGGCTCGAGCCGCAGCGTCAGCCCGTCGAGCAGGGGCGGCTGAAGCGGGGCGTAGCCGAACGTCACGTCCGAGAGCTCGAGCGCTCCCGACAGGCGTCCGGGAAGGTCGGAGCTGAGGACCGGTGGTGCCGCGTGCACCGGCTGGTCGACGGGGTAGTTGAGCACGTCATCGACGCTGGCGAGATTGCCCGCGGTCTGCTGGAGGGTCGAACCGAACCCGACCACGAGTGCGAGTGGCGCGTTGTAGCCCGCCACCAGGACCTGGACCGCGGCGAACGTGCCGAGTGACAGGGTCCCGTCCATGACCTGCCAGGCCGCGACCGCAAGCACGCCGACCGCGCTCAGGCCACCGAGCAACGTCGGCACGCTCGCGAGCGCCGCGCTCGGCGCACCGAGCGTCTGCGCCGAGCTGACGGATCGGGCCTGCTGTCCGACGAACCGGGCGAAGAACGTGTCCTCCTGGCTGGTCGCCTTGAGCGTCTCGATGTCGGCCAGCCCCGACGCCGCCGTCGAGGTCAGCTTGCCGAGGTCCTGCACGAGCAGCCGATTGGCATCGCGCTGACGGCGCGCCACGTAGCGCAGCGCAACGACGTTGCCGATCGAGAAGACGAGCGCGATCAGCGCGAGCGACCAGGCATAGACCGCTATCAGGACCAGATAGAGAATCGCCGTCACGAGACCGAGGAGCGCAGCGGCGAGCTGGCTCGAGAGCAGGCTCGCGAGCTCGTCGTTGGTCTGCACGCGGGTCACGATCAGTCCCGCGAAGCGCTGGCCGAAGAAGGCGATCGGCAGCTTCAACAGGTGCTCGAAGAAGCGGGTGGACATCGAGATCGCGAGCTTGGTCGAGAGCCGCAGCAGCGTGATCTGCTGCAACCACGTGAGCGCGATCTGGGCCACCCCCGCGACGGCCACGCCGACCGCGACGATCAGCAGCCAGCTCTGCTGGGCCTCCCCCAGGTACTGATTGACGAAGATCCGCACGGCAGCCGGCACCGCGACCCCCGGCACCAGCAGGCCCACGCCCGCGAGCAAGCAAAGGGTGATCGCCGCGCGAGCCCCGGCCGCGCGCCTGCGCAGGCCCCCGATAACGGACGGAGCAGCGCCTCTGCGCTCGAACTCCTCCCCCGGCACCATCGTCAGCGCAATCCCGGTGAAGGACGCGTCGAACTCCTCCCACGAGACCATGTAAGGGCCGCGAGCGGGGTCGTTCACATAGACGCCCTTGGGCGAGATCCCCTCGACGACCAAGAAGTGGTTGAACTCCCAGAAGACGATCAGCGGAAGTGGCAGCTCGGCGAGCCACTTGGGCGAGATGCGCATTCCCTTCGCATCCATCCCGTAGGCGCGCGCCGCCTTGACAACGTTGCTGGCCTTCGACCCGTCGCGCGACACCCCGCACTCGGTCCGCAGCTTCTCGAGCGGCACCCAGCGGCCGTAGTAGGCGAGCACGATCCCGAGTGCCGCGGCTCCACACTCGGCAACTTCCATCTGGAGCACGGTTGGCGTATGGACCCGCGAGCGGGCGTTCCCAGTCGGGGCCGCTGCGGGCCCGCGACCGTCTCGGGAGCGCTCTCCAGAGGGGGCGGTGGTCGCCATTGCCGCTAGAACACGTCGTCGATCGGGTGCCGGGAGCCGATGATCAGCTGAACGCCCGCCGGAAGCCCCAGCGGGACCCCGGGGGGCCCCGAACCCGCTGCCCACACCAGACCGCTCGGCGTGCTCGCCGACTGATCGAGCACGATCACGACCTCACTCTTCGGCCCGCTCGCGAACTGCGCGGCCGCGGCCCCGCCGTGCAGGATCGACTCCAGGCGCTGCGGCGATGTCGGGAACCTGGCAACGCTCTGGACCGTTCCGAGCGCGTCGCCGTAGGTGGCGCCGATGCCGCCCGCGAACCGAACCCTCGCCTTGGTGCCGGGCTTGACGTCGCTGACGGCCACCGACGGGATGTAGCTGTAGATGACCGACGGCCACCCGATCGGCTTGACCAGCGCCAGCTGATCGCCCGGGTTGACGTGCGTGCCCTGCTGGACGTTGATCTCGGTCACCACCCCGGTTCCGGCTGACCGGATCGGGACCAGGCCGCCGCCGGTCTCGTGCACCTCACCAACGCGCTCGCCGGCGATAACGTGCTCGTTCTGAAGGATTGGCAACGTCTCGAGCTCGCCCTCGACCGGGGCTTGGATCGTCCGCAGGCCACCCTCCGGCAGGTAGAAACCAACGCCGGTCTCGGTCGTCGGGATCGTCGTGAAGAACGCCCACAGCACCGCCACGACGACCACGGTGAGCAGCCCGGTGAGCCCGATCCAGTAGCGCGGGGAGGTCACGCGTACAAGCCGATCGAACTCGTCCGGGGAGCCGATCCGCTCGAGCGCGCGTTGACGGAATAGTGCGGGAGCGGGCATCTCGATCAGCACCCCGGGTTGCAGAACTGAGCCAATGTGTGACCGCCGCGGCCATCGCCCTCGAGGATCCAGACGATCTGGCTGACGTCGTGGGTCGACGTGAAGCGAAACGGGCCGAGTGGGGTCGTCAACGCGACCTGACCGAGGCCGGTTCCGATCGCGCTGCGGCGCTGCGCGAGCGTCAGATCACCGGCCCTTGCGCCACCGCGGCCGATCGCCTGGGCGAGGATCTGGATCCCGGTGTACGCCTGGGCGGCGAACTGGTCGGGCTCGGCGTGAAAGGCATTGATGAAGGCCCGCACGAAGTTGATGTTGGCCGGGAAGTCGTTGCGCCCGTACCATGCGGCGCCGGTGCGCACCCCCTGGCCCGCCCGCTTCAGAGCCTGGGTCGCGCCGGCCGAGTTGAGCGAGTCGCCTGCCAGGATGTTCCCACGGAACCCGTCCGCGCGAGCCAACCGGATCGCCACTGCGGCCTCCTCGCCATCGCTGGAGGTGACGAACAACACCGAGGGACGGCTCTTCAGGGCTCGGGCGATGTCGCGATTGACCGCCCGCCGGCCGGAGCCCGGAGGCGGCAGCTGAACGTTGGCCGTAATCCTGACGCCGGCCGCCTCGAACGCCGCCTGCGCGATCTGCGTTTCGCTGGCCGCCAGGTAGTCCGACGCTGAATGCACGAGCGCCACGCTCGAGACGGTGCCCTCCTGCAGGAGGCTCGCGACGTTTGCGGCGACCGTCCGGTTCCCGCCGAGGCTGTCGCGCCAGATCCACTGACACGGGTACGGGCAGTTACCGACGATGCGAGGGGCCGTGTTGCTGACGGACAACACCGGCGTCTGGAGCTGATTCGCCACCGGGTCGGCGCGGACCGCCTCGATCGATAGCGTCGGGCCCAGCACGGCCGTGACCCCCTCGCCGATCAGCCGCCGCATCTCGACCGCGCCGCGAGACGGATCCGAGTGGGTGTCCGCGACCATCAGATTGAGCTTGGTCCCGTCGATGCCGCCTGCGGCATTGGTCTGATCGACAGCCAGCCGCATCGCCCGCAGCTGCTCGACGCCGATCGGCGCCGCCTCGCCGGTGAGCGCAAGGAGCGCGCCGACGTTCAGCTGCTTGGTGGGCTGTGAGCCCGAGCCGCCGCAGGCCGAGAGCGCCGACGCGACGACGAACGCGAGTGTCACGACCGCGCCTCGAGACCACCATGCCCTGATCACCGCGGCGATTCTCGCACGTGACCAAGTCGCCAATTCTCAGGAGTGGTGGTTGTTATGCTCGGGCGGGGCGTCAATCTCGGGAGGCGAACAGTTGCAGTCGGTACTCGAGCGGCTGTTGGAGGACGTGCCGCGCGCCCTGCTCGAACCCGAGGCGAGGGTCGATCTGCTGGTAGCCGCCGGACGGCTTCCCGAAGTACTCGCCCGACGAAATGTGGGGCTCGAGCTGCGGCTCCAAGGACGCGCGCAGGGCGACCTGTTCCTCGCCGCCCTGCCGACCGGCCGCGACGGACCGCTCCTCGACGAGTCGCTTGCCGAGTTCCCCGGCGGGCCGGCAGGAACCCGGCTCCGCTCGGCGTTCTCGCAGTGGCGGCAGGGCGTCGGCTGGTTCGCCCGCTCGTGCAAGCTTGTGCTGCTGGAGGTCGACGCGAGTCGGCGGGTCGGCGATTCGCTGCCACCCCCGAGCGTCTTTCTGATCCCGCGGATAGCGCGCGGCGCGGACGCGGACATCGACTCCACGCGCAATGCGTTTCACCGCGATCCGCAGGGACTGGTGATCGCGCTGGCGGAGCTCGCCGGGTGCCGGCCCGATCCTGCCGTCAACGCCGCCCTACGGCGGTTGCTGGGTCTGCTGCCCCGGCGCGCCGAGCTGTTTGCGGCCGGCGTGATGCTCTCGCGCCCGACCTCCTCGGCGCCGCGGATTGCCATCCGAGGATTGCGTGCCAGTGAGCTCCAAGGGCTACTCAGCAGCCTCGGCCATCGCAGCGCCGGTGCACTGCTGACGCCCCTTGCAACCAGGCTTGCGCCCCAGCTGAGCGATCTGTGCTTGGCCCTGGATCTCGGCCCACGGGGTTCCGATGCCGTTGGGATGGAGCTCTACGCCGGTGACCCGTCGGGATGGAGCGGGCTGCTCGAGGCCCTCGTCGCGTCGGGCCTGGCGGACCGAGACCGGGTCGACGCTGCCGACGAGCTCCGACGAGCCGGGGGTGTGAACGGCGGCAGCGTGCGGCTCAACCACGTCAAACTGACAGCGGTTGCGGATGGATTCGCGCCGTCGAAGCTGTACGTCGCGATGCATGCGCCCGCGGATGTATCCCCCGTGTAAGCGGGGCCCAGCAAAGGCCTAGCGGCGGACTCAGCTTTTCTGTAAGTTGAATGAATCGATCGGGGGGTGAATCCCCCCGCCATGCCCTACGGGAGGTATCTATATATGGAAGCCGGTAGCGACTTCAACGCGATGTTCAGCAAGGTCGTCGCCCAGGCGTGGAGCGACCCGGACTACAAGGCGCGCCTGATCGCCGACCCGAGGGCGGCGCTCGAGGAGGCTGGTGTCATCCTCGACGACGACGCCGATATCCAGGTCGTCGAAGACACAGCGCAGGTGCGTCACATCGTGCTCCCTGCACCCCCCGCCGAGGGCGAGCTGTCCGAGGACGCGCTCGAGCAGGTTGCCGGGGGCACCACGAAGGTCACCTGGAAGACCTGAGCGCTGTCGTTCAGAAGCCCGAATCGATGGCCGGGGAGGGGGCTCCTCGGCCATTGTCCGGTCCTCGGGTGCCGGCGCTGGCACCGGGGTGCCGGGTCCACGTGCTCTCCGAAGACGAGGCACTCATCACAGGCACCGAGCCGCACGTTGCGTTGCGCGGGCATGCCCACGCGCTCGTCGCGCCGCTGATCGACGGGCGCACGTCGGAGGAGGAGATCGTCGCCGCGCTGGCGCACGAGCTGCCGGCCGCGATCGTTCGGCTGGTGCTGACACGCCTGGCCGCCCGGGACCTGATCGTCTACGTCGCGCCGCGGACGCCGCCCCAACGATCGCGGGTTCATCCCCCGCCCGACGGCATCGTCGGCAGCCTCGAGCTGCCCGCACCCGGCGAGCTTCGCTGGATCGGCATCGGCACGGATGACACCGTCATCTCACGCCTGCGCGCTTCGATCACCGCCGGCGCGCGCGGTCTGCCGGCCGGCGCCCGCGGTCTGCCGGCCGGCGCGCGCGGTGCGAGCGCCGGCGCGCGCGGTGCGCGGCGCGGTCTGACGGTCGCGCTCCTCGACGACTACCTGCGCCCCGAGCTGCACGGGCTGGCCGTACGGTGCCAACAGCATGACTCCGCGCTACTGCCGATCCGGATCTCCGCAACCGAGTGGTGGTTCGGTCCGTATTGCGACGGCGCGGCAGCCGTGCCGATGTGGCGCCTGTTCCGCCACCGCCTCGGCGAGCACCGGCGCGCTGACCTGCAGGCGCTCGAGCGGGGAGCCACGTTCCCGCTTTACGACGAGCCGGCGGGCGAGACCGACGAAGACGAGATCGCCTACGCGAGCAATCTGATTGCTGCGGCCGCTCGTGGTGAGCCGACAGAACCGATACTCGACGGGCTGATAGTGCGCGATCGCCGCGAAGGCGGCTTGACCGAGCACCCGATCTCAGCTGCCGCGCCGACCGGACCGATGCTGAAGCGGGTCGCGCCGCTGATCAGCCCGATCACCGGCGTCATTGCCGGTCTGGAGCGGGTCCCGGCCCTCGAGGGCACGCACGTATACGCCACCGCCGGGACGCTCGACTGGCCGGATCGAGCCGGCGGCGGGTCGCGGCCGGTGTTCCGCCACGGCGCGCTCGGAAAGGGGCTGACCGACGCCCAGGCAAGGGCCAGTTGTGTCGGAGAAGCGCTCGAGCTCGCGTCCACGCGCTTCACCGGCGAGGAGCCGCGCCGGCGCGCCCGCTGGGATCAGATCGCGGAGCTCGCGATCCACCCGCGCGAGCTGCTTCTGGTCAGCGACGATCAGTACGCCCGGGCGCAGGCGCACGCGGCGCCCCCGTCGTGGGACGGCATCCCGCCACGGTTCGACGAGCGTCACGCGATCGAATGGGTTCCGTCGATGTCGCTGACCAACGGCGAGACCCGCTGGCTACCCGCTGCGTATTGCTACTTCGGCTACGAGGACCCCGAGCACCATGGGCCGATGTTCGCGACCGCCAACGCGAACGGATGCGCGGTCGGCGTCTCCCGGGAGGAGGCGATCCTTCAGGGGCTGCTCGAGCTGATTGAACGCGACGCGTGCGCATTGTGGTGGTACAGCCGCGCGGCGCGGCCCGCGATCGACCTTGACAGCATCGGCAATGCCCGCCTCTCCTCAGTCCGAGAGGCCAACGCGGCGCTCGGACGCGAGCTCGCGCTGCTCGACCTGCGCGCCGACACCGAGGTCACGGTCGTCGCGGCGGTCGCCTGGGCCCGCGAGCGCGGGACGCTGCTGCCGATCGGCCGCGGTTGTCATCTCGATCCCGCCCGTGCCGTCGAGCACGCCCTTGCCGAGCTTTCGCAGGTCGCCGCGGTCGCCAGCCCGACCGAGGCGCCGCCGGCGACCGTCGGGCAGCGGCCCAATCTGCTCCCGCTCTCCTCAGCGCCGGTTTCGGTCGACGAGCTGCCGAACCTGGCCACCAGCGCCACCGGCGAGGGGATCGACTGGTGCGTGCGGATGCTCGCGCGCATTGGCCACGAGGTGCTGGTACTCGACACCACTCGGCTCGATATCGGACTGCCGGCGGTGCGCGTGGTCGTGCCGGGGCTGCGTCCGCTGCTGCCGCGCCTGGCGCCGGGTCGCCTGTATGACGTCCCGTTCGAGCTCGGGTGGGTGGCGCAGCCGCTGCTCGAAGCGGAGCTCAATCCGGACCCGTTCATCACCTGACCGGGGCCTACGCGAGCGGGACTAACAGATGCGTGTGCTGTTGTCGGTATATGGGTCGCGCGGGGATGTGCAACCGTTGGTAGCACTCGCGGTGGCGCTGCGCGACCTCGGCGCGGAGGTGCGGGTATGCGCGCCGCCGGACGCGGACCACGCCGAGCTGTTGGCCCGTGTCGGCATGCAGCTGGTGCCGGTCGGCGCGCCGATCCGCTCGATCGCCGCGCCGTCCTCGGCGGCGGACCTGCCCCGGCGCGCAGCGGAGTTCGTCGCCACGCAGTTCGACACGGTCGCTGAGGCAGCCGCGGGATGTGACGCGCTGCTCGCGAGCGGCCTGGCGCATTTCGCGTCGCGGTCGGTGGCCGACAAACTCGGCATCCCCTACATCTACGCGACTGTCTGTCCGATCGTGCTGCCGTCGCCGCATCAGCGGCCATACCCGCTGCCGGGAAGGCCGTTCCCACCGAATGTGACCGACAACCGGCTGCTGTGGCACCTCAACGCCCACAGCTACAACGCGGTCTTCGGCCCGGCGCTCAACCCCCACCGCGCGTCGGTCGGCCTGCCGCCGGTCGACGACGTCCTCGACCACATGTTCACGGACCACCCGTGGTTGGCGACGGACCCGACGCTCGACCCTTGGCGGGAGCCGACGGACATCGATGTCGTGCAGACCGGCGCCTGGATCCTGCCCGACGAACGCCCGCTCCCGCCCGAGCTGCTGGCCTTTCTGGACGCCGGCACACCGCCGGTCTACGTCGGCTTCGGCAGCATGCCCGTCCCGAAGGACACCGCCCGGGTCGCGATCGAGGCGATCCGCGCGCAGGGTCGCCGCGCACTCGTCGAGCACGGCTGGGCCGATCTCGCGCTGATCGACGACCGGGACGACTGCTTCGTCGTCGGCGCGATCAACCAGCAGGCGATGTTCGGCCGGGTGGCCGCCGTCGTGCACCACGGCGGCGCGGGCACGACGATGACGGCCGCCCTGGCCGGCGCGCCTCAGGTGGTGGTGCCCCAGATCGTCGACCAGCCGTACTGGGCCGGCCGCGTGGCCGCGCTGGGCATCGGCGCGGCACACGACGGCCCGACTCCGACCACCGAATCGCTGTCGGGCGCACTCAGGACTGCGCTAACGCCCGAAACCCGCGCACGAGCGACCGCGGTCGCCGGCACGATCCGTACCGACGGCGCGATCGTGGCCGCGAGACTGCTGCTCGACGCACACTAGGTTCAGGTCGGCGTCAGCACGATCACCGGGATCTGCCGATCGCTTTGTGCGACGTACGCGATGATCTGCGCGTCTACCGTGGCGCTTGCGCGCACGAGGCGCTCGCGCTCCTCTCCAACCGCCTCGCTCGCGACCACCGCGATCGTGTCGGTCCCGACCTCGACCGTCGTGCGGGGATTCGCAATCAGGTTGTGGTACCAGGCGGGGTTGGTCGGCGATCCGATCGCCAACCCGAATACGACGTAGCGATCCCCGTCGCGCAGGTACGCGACCGGATTGACGCGGCTCGCGCCCGACTTGGCGCCGAGGTGGTGGAGCAGCAGCAGCGGCTTGCCGTCCAAGGCGCCTCCGACCTTGCCGTCGTTTGCGCGGAATTCCTCGATCACACGTTCGTGGAAATCGCCCGGCGAGCTCGACATCTCGGGGCTGACGATATCCGAAGGCGGTCATCCTCCGGGCGACCCGGCCGCGATCCTGCTGAGGATCGCTCCGAGCTCAGGCAGGACTGGATCCAGCGCCCCGGCGCCGAGCAGTCCGCCGTCGACGGTATGAAGATCGCCGGTCGTCGTATCGGCGAGGAAGTACGGAATGTCGCCGCGGGTGAGCGCATCGATCTCCGCCCGCCGGACGGCATTCCATACGTTGCTCGCCAGTCCCGGATCCTGGTAGCGGACGAGCTCGCGCTCGACCCGGGCCAGCCCGCCGTCGCGGCTGCCGAGCGCGGACGCGCTGATCGTGTGAGCGAGCAGCGCCGCGTACACGGAGGTTGGCCGCAGGACCACGCGCGCCTGACGATCGGACATGGCCCGAACGGGGCCGTCGGCGCCGGTCAGCTCAGAGCCGAGGCCGCGCAGGGCGTCGCGCGTCGCGTCGAGGCCCTGCTCGAATGCCGGGCGATGATCGCGCAGGCGATGGGACCGTCCCGCCCATTCGGGCAGATTCGGCGGGGCACCGCGATCGCATGCGAGCGCGTCGAATCCGGCGTAGTCGATCAGCTGCCCGCCCGGCCCCTGCACCTGGCTGGGGATGATCTCGGTCTCCAGCACTGAGAAGTCCGGCGAGGCCAGCAGCCGCGGATGCAGCAGCGTCTCGGCGTCGACCAGGATCGGATCCGACCCGCGAGCGATGAAGTTGTCCGCGTGGCAATCGGTGGCAGCCAGCGACGCGAGCACCGCGGCCAACGCGCCGAGTCGCCAGAAGTAGCGGCCGACCTCCTCGCGGTGAGCGCACGGGTTCGACTGCACGAGCTCGCACCATCCGTATCCGTCGCGCTCGAGGACCTCCGGTCCGCGCGGCAGGTCAAGCCCCGCCCGGCGGCGCATCCAGTCAAGGATCGAGCACAGGCCCTGCTCCATCGCCACCGGGCGTGGCTTGTAGATCACTCGCATTCCCCCGGCGAACGCCAGCGCCGCGACCGTCCTGCGGCCGTTGTGGGGGTCCGAGAGCCCGAGCGACGCGCCGGTGAGCCCGCCGGCGTCGTGTTCCGCGCCGAAGCGCCGAGCGAGCTGCTCGACGTCGGCCGCGGCCCGGGACAGCATCACCTCGGCCGCCTCGGTCTCGAGCTCGACGATCCTCGACAGGAGCGCCTCGAGCGACGGCAGGCGATCCAACAGCGCCGCCCATCCCTCGGCCTGCATGTGGGCCGCGAAGGCGCCGCTGCGCACGGCTTCGGCGTGGGCCCAGGCATCTCCCAGTCCGAGGCGACCCGCCTGCCAGATCCTGGCCTGATCGCGAACGTGAGGGCCGAGCAGCCACCACAGGGCGTCGAGGAAATGCGATCCGATCCCGGCCGCCGCGGCGGGCGTGGCGCCGAGTCGGCGCATGTCGGAGCGCGCTCGGGCGCGAACATCGCCGAGCATCTCCTGCGCCAGAGCGTCGACGAGCTGCCGCTCGGTGGCCGCCTGCGCGACGGCGGGACGCGCGGACGCCTCAAGCGCGTCCAGCATCGCGCCGGCCATCAGCCGCCGGCCGGCACGCCGAAGCCGAACTCGGCGATGCTCGTCTCCTCCAGAGGGTCGCAGCCGGTCGCCCGGGCGAACAGCCCCGGGTCGCCGGATCCGACCGCGCAGCCGGCGAGCCCCATGTCGGTGGCGACCAGGTACAGCGTCTGAATCGCCACCCCGGCGTTGAGCAGGCTCGCGCGGTACGCGATGCCGGCATATTTCCACGCGATTCGCGGCAGACGGGAGGAGATCACGACGAGCACCTGTGGGGGACGGCCGGGCTGGTCCCAGCCGCGTGCCGTGAGGTTCAACATCGCCTCGGCCGCATCGCCCGCGCCGGGGAGCATCGTCAGGCGATGCGCGTCGCCGCGGTAGTGGTAGAAGCCTGGGTCGAGTCCGTCGCTGGCGCCAACCGCGAGGTAGAACTCGAGCTCATGCAGCGAGCCACCGGACGGGTACGGCCGCCGGATCGTTTCCTGGGGACCTGTACGCGCGCCGCCTGTCACCCTGGCGACCCGGTACATCAGCTCGGCGACCACCGCGCGAGCCACGGGCCGGTCGCTCATCTCCCGGCGTGAACGGCGCCGGTTCATGACCGCGCTCAACGAGTCACTGTCGCCGGGCTCGACTGCCTCGAGCGCGATGTCCTGGCCCGGGTGCGTCGGGCGGATCGCGGGCGGCGACGGGAAGCTGTCGCCGAAACGAAACGTCCCGCCGCGCATGATCAGGTCGTCGAACGAGCGCGAGGACTGGTGGAACAGTCGGTCGTGGAACTCCCACGCAGCCCGCTCCGGGGGCTCGGGGACGCCGGCGCGCTCGAGCAGTCCATGCGAGACAGCGAGGCTCAGAAGAGCGGCTCGCTCATCGGGCGCTTGGCCGAGATCGCAGACCGCAACGGGTTGGGCGGCGGCGGCGAGCCAGCCGGCGGGCTCGGCGCCGTGGAGCTCCAGTTCACAGGCGGCGCCGGGGCACGCGAGGACGACAGCATCGTCCACGCGTCTGAGGTACGCGAACCGCGACAGGATCGCCTCGACCCCACGGGTCGGAGGCTGGATCGCGAAGTCACGGCGGCGCGGAACGAGGGTCGCCAACCGCCTTGCAGTGGACGAGACCTCGCACACGAGCAGGCCGTTCGAGATGAACTTGCGCAGCGCGAAGTACAGGCGGGCGAGCGCGGCGATGTCATTGGTTGCGCTCTGGATGAGCGCCTCCTCGGTCAGACCCGGGTCCTCGCCGAATCGAGCCAGTGTCGCGGCGACGATCGGGCTGCCGGGCCTGAGCACAGCCGCGGTGCCATCGTCGACGGTCACCTGCAGCTCGGTTTCTGCGCGGCGGACGATCTCGACGCCGGGGCGCGCCCTCCAGCTCAGCACCAGCGGCGTGTAGGCGGGCGGCTCGCTCGTTGGGCCGCTCATCAGATCAAGACCGACAGCGGATTCAGCTGTTCCTCTGCCAGCGCGCGCTGCACCCATCCGAGCTTGACCGGGGCGTCGTACAGGCGCCCCGGCGCGAGCCGGCGCCAGAAATGTCGCAGGCCGGGAATCACGACCCGGACCGTCGGAAAGCCGACCTCGGGGCGCGTCTGGTCGAGGATCAGCACGTCGAGCCCGATCTCCGCGAGCATCGCGCAGCACCAGTGGAGCTCTTCCTTGATGTCGGCCCTGGCGAGGTTGGGCAGCTCGCAGGCCTGGACGGGCGGGCGGTCGAGTGGAATCAGGTTTGGCTGATCGTGGATCGAGGAGGACGCGAACGGCTCGGCGCCAGGCGCCCCTTGCGCCTCGGGCTGCTCGAGCTGCGCGAGCTCTGACAGCGCCCTCGACACCGCGATTCGCGGATCGAGGTGACACCCGAGCGCAAACCTGGCGGCCAGGCCATCGGTGCCGTTCCAGGCGACCGCCAGCGCGACGGCAACCTGCGTGTCGGTGCGCAGGTCCAGCACGTGCAGCTCCCTCCCCCGCCCCGCGAGTGCCTCGCGCACGGGCGCGAATGGCTCGCCTGCGAAGCTGTCGAGATCGATCTCCGGGCGCCGGGCCCGGTTGTACCAGGCGAGCCCGCAGGCATCCCGCTCGATCAGCTCCATCAGCCCCTGGAGGATCGCTTCCTCGAGCGTGTTCCCCGATGCGCATCCATTCGAGTCCGCGACGCAGTACGGCTGCCCACGGTAGCCGCCGGCGTTCGATGTGCCGTAGCCGTAGTAACAGTAAGCAGCCGGCAGCCAGCGGGTCTCGCCGGTGATCAGCGAACTGAGCGGGGCCCATTCGATCGCCTGCGCAGCGTCGAAGCGGGCCGGCACCGCTTCGGCGGCCTGTGGATCGATCGCTTTGCCTGCGTCCGCGTACTGCGCTTCGCTGAACAGGAGCAGCTGTTCAGGAGCGAACGCGATCTCCGCGATCTCAGCGAGACGACCGCGGCGCCGGGGCTCGTCGCCGAAGAACCCCCCGGAATATCGCTCGATCGCCTCAGCCAGGCAGCTCGCTCGTGCCTGATCCTCGCGCGAGCCCTTGCCGTTGGCACCACCCTTGCGCCCCGCCGCTCTGCCCTCGGCTTGCGTAGCGTGCGGTGCCTGCACGTGAACCGCCGAGAACACATGCATCCCGCCGAGCCCGGGCAGCGGCTCGACCCCCGAGATGATCCCCGTGATCGGACTGACGAAGCGATCGAGCCGGGCCAGCGTCTCGGATGCTGGGCAGGTTCGGTGACCGCCGTCGTGTCCGACGCAGGTGGGCGCATCGCGCAGCTCGATCGGCGCGGTCGGGTCGCCGAACTCCGGGGCCGGATCGACGCGGCGCGGCGCGATCCGCGCGAGCACGTGGTGCTCGAAGCGCCCCTCGAGGGTGTCGTAGGTCAGCATCGCGTCGCTCAGCTCCGGCGGGGGCACGCCTTCGACGATCCGTGCGAGCAGGGCGGCCGCGATCGAGATCGCCAGCTCGGCGGTGGCGGCGACGCGATCATCGGGGAACAACGGAAGCTCGGCGCCGCGCGCCAGCGCCACCAGGTCCGCGAAGCGGTTCATCCGCAGGCGCTCGTCGAACAGCTCCCAGGTCGGCCTCGACGCGCGTCCGCGCAGCAGCGGCCCGAACCACAGCCATCGGCCCACGGGGCGGATCGGCAGCAGCGCATCTCCCCGTTGCAGCGCGGCGACGGTGATCGCCCCGAGCTGCGGGCGGAGGTAGTCATCGACGAGGCACGCGGTCAGCCCTGGTCCGGACCCGCCGTTCTCGGCGGCGTCGCCGACAGCCTCCTCCAGGCTCCGCCCCCAGGACGCCGGCAGCCCGACGACCTCGACCACCCCCCGCCAGGCGCACGCCGGCACGACAACGTGCGGCTCACGGGCTCCTGTAAGTAACGGCGGAGGAAGCGACGGCGGAGGAAGCGACGGCGGGGGCACCCGGCCGTCGCCGGCGCCGGCGCCGGCACGCGCGCGCCCGGCGTCGACGACGTGGCCCCGCTGCTGGAGGCGGATCAACGCCAGGTGAACCAGGTGCGGTGAGTGCTCGCCGACGAGCTCGGCGGCGATCTCATCCGCCGACCTCGAGCCGTCGAGCAGTGGCACCAGCGCCGCGTGCACCCGGCCGCCGAGAGCGAAGCGATCGCGCTCGGACAGCAGCAGAACCTCGTCCTCGGAGATCAGATGCGCACCGAGGTGGGGCGCAAACGCCAACGGCGGCGAGCTCACGGCGAGTGCTCCTCGGGCTTGGACACGATCAACGGCAGCTCCCTGTAGGCCCGAGTCATCAGCTCGGGCAGCAACTCGAGCGGCTGGCTGCGGTCGAGCTCGATGCTCCGCACCCGCTCGAGCAGGATCTCGATCGCGATCCGCACCGTCGTGCGCGCCAGCACCGCGCCGGCGCAGTGATGCGGCCCATGGGTGAAGGCGAGGTGGTCGTTGATGTTCGGGCGGCCGAGCCGGAAATCGTCCGGATCCTCCCACTGCTCGGGATCGCGATTCGCCGACGCGTAGATCACGATCGCGACGTCGCCTTGCCTGATCTGCCGGCCGCGGATCTCGGTGTCGCGCGTTGCCTTTCGCTGGAACATTGCAACCGGCGAATCGAGCCGCAACGCCTCGTCGATCGCCGCCGGGATCAGTGAGGGGTCAGCTCGCAGTGTTGCCATCAACTCTGGATCGTCGACCATGCGGTACAGCAGCGAGCTCAGTGCTCCGGTTGTCGGCTCGGTGCCCGCTGCCAGCAGCAAGCCGCTGATCCCCACCAACTCGGGCAGGCTCAGCTCCCGCTCACCGTTCGCCTGCAGCGCCGAGTCGGTCAGCCGGGAGAGCAGGTCGTCGCCCGGTCTGCCGCGGCGATCGTGGATCCGCTCGACCACGTAGTGCTGGAACTCGACGTAATCCTCGGCGATCGCGACGTTTCGTTCCTCATCGCTCGCCGCGCCGAGGTCGACGATGCTCTCCGACCAGCGCATGAAACGGCAGCCGTCGTCGCGGTCGACGCCGTACGCCGCCGCGAACACCGAGTGGGGCAGCGGCATTGCGAAGTCGCGGACGAACATCAACTTGCCCTGGGTCGGAAAGCCGTCGACGAGAGCGTGGGCGATCTCGGCGATCGTGCCCTCCAGGCCGCGGACCCACGACGGGTTGATCGCCCGCTGCACGGCCGACCGGTGGCGGCGGTGCTCGGGGCCATCCTGAAACAGCAGCGTCGGCACCCACGGATAGCCCTTCGCGAGCACAGCCTCGGTCCGTGCGCCCGGGCCACTGATCTCGGCCATGCCGAGGCTGAAGCGCTCCGGGTCGCGGCTTGACCAGGTACCGGGGTCGCGCACGATCGCGCGGACGTCGGCGTACGTGCTGATCAGCCACGTGCGCATCCCGGGGACCCTCAAGACCGGCGCGTTGTCTCGCAGCTCGCGGTACAGGTCATACGCCAGCTCCTGCGGAGACGCGGAGAACAGCGGGCCGAGGTCCACCGTCATCGCCGGAGCTGACCCTGCTGGCACGTGGATTCTCGGGCAGTTGACATGAACCGATCTGCTGCCGCGCCAGCCTACCTAACGTGAGTTCCAGCCCAGTCTGGGAGCCCGCGGCCCGGCCCCCGGGAACCGACGCTTGCGCACGGGGACCGCCCGCAAGGTGTGTTGATCCTGTGACTTGTGCCCGATTTCCATTGCCGTGAGCGCGCTTTTCGGTGACCATCGTCGCCTGCCGATGTCAGCGCACGCGAACACGCCCGAGCACGGGCGCCTCGAGCAGGCCCGCACGGGCGAGGTGCGGTGGAAGGCATGGGGTCCGTATCTGAGCGAGCGCCAGTGGGGCACCGTGCGCGAGGACTACAGCCAGAACGGCGACGCGTGGAACTACTTCACCCACGACCAGTCGCGCTCGCGTGCCTACCGCTGGGGCGAGGACGGGATCGCCGGGATCTGCGACGAGCGCCAGCGCTTGTGCCTGGCGCTGGCGCTGTGGAACGGCGCCGATCCGATTCTGAAGGAGCGCATGTTCGGGCTCTCGAACGGCGAGGGCAATCATGGCGAGGACGTCAAGGAGTACTGGTTCTACCTCGACAGCACGCCAACCCACTCCTATCTGAAGTGCCACTACAAGTACCCGCAGCTGGCGTTTCCGTACTTGGACCTCGTCGCGACCAACGGCCGACGCGGCAAGCAGGAGATGGAGTACGAGCTGCTCGACACCGGCATCTTCGACGAGGACCGGTATTTCGACGTGGTCATCGAGTACGCGAAGGCGGCCGCCGACGACATCCTGATGGTGGTCACCGCGCACAACCGCGGGCCCGAAGCAGCGCCGCTGCACGTGCTGCCTACGCTGTGGTTCCGCAACACGTGGTCGTGGGGAGATGCAGCGCCGCGGCCGGCGATCGACGTCGCCCCCGGCACGGCCGATACCGCGGCGGCCCGCGCCACTCACGACGAGCTCGGCGAATGGACCTTCAGCACCGAGAAATCGGCGCAGCTGCTGTTCTGCGAGAACGAGACCAACCACCAGCGGCTGTTCGGGACCGCCAATGCCTCGCCGTACGTGAAGGACGGGATCAACGACTTCATCGTCGGCGGCAACCACGACGCGGTCAACCCCGAGCAGACAGGGACCAAGCTCGCCGCCCATCACCTCCTCGATGTCGGACCGGGTCAGAGCGCCTCGATCCGGCTGCGCCTGACGGGACCGGACAGCTCCAAGCGGCGGGGGTCCCGCGCGAGCAAGCCCCTTGGCGCAGGCTTTGACCGCGTCCTGGACGCCCGGCGCAAGGAGGCCGATGACTTCTACGCAACCGTGATCCCGCCGGCGCTCGGAGCCGACCAGGCGATGGTGATGCGCCAGGCGCTCGCCGGTCTGCTGTGGAGCAAGCAGTACTACGAGTACGACGTGCACCGCTGGCTTCGCGAGCACGGCGTCGACCCCTGGGATCCGAACGCCCCCGCAAGCCCCGCCCGCAACGCACCGTGGTTTCACATGGTCGCCGGCGACATCATCTCGATGCCCGACAAGTGGGAGTACCCATGGTTCGCCGCGTGGGATCTGGCGTTCCACTGCGCGCCGCTGTCGCTGGTCGACGTCGACTTCGCCAAGGAGCAGGTCGAGGTCCTGCTGCTGACGCGCTACATGCATCCAAACGGCCAGATACCCGCGTACGAGTGGAACTTCAGCGACGTCAATGCGCCGGTGACCGTTTGGGCGGCGCTGTACGTGTACGAGCGCGAGGCCGAGATCCGCGGCGAGGGCGACCGCGAGTTCCTCGCCCGCGTCTTCAACCGGCTGCTGACGAACTTCACATGGTGGGTCAACCGCAAGGACCCCGACGACCGCAACCTGTTCCAGGGCGGCTTCCTCGGTCTGGACAACATCGGCATCTTCGACCGCTCGGCGCCGCTCCCTGGCGGCGGCACGCTCGAGCAGGCTGACGGCACCGCCTGGATGGCGCTCTACTGCCAGTGGATGCTCCAGATCGCCGCCGAGCTCGCGCGGCACGACCCCGTCTACGTCGACGCTGCGCTCAAGTTCCTGGCGCACTTCGTGTGGATCTCGATCGCGATGAATCCGCCCGGCGGGCACGAAGGGCTGTGGGACGACGAGGACGGCTTCTACTACGACGTGATGCGGATGCCCGACGGCAACCTGATTCCGCTCAAGGTCCGCTCGCTGGTCGGGCTGCTGCCGCTGTGCGCGGCGACCGTGTTCGAAGGGGACCTGACCGAGCGCCGTCCCGACCTGCTAGCGCGCCTCGCCGAGTTCGCCTCGCGCTTCTCGGACTCGATCCCGCAGCTGGCCCAGCTCCCCGGCCCCAGCCCCGAAGGGCGCCGGATGACCGCGCTCGTCGACGAGCAGCGGCTGCGCCGGATCCTCACGATCATGCTCGACGAGCAGGAGTTCCTCGGCCCCCACGGGATCCGAGCGATTTCGCGCCACCACCTCGACCATCCCTGCGTGTTCGAGTGGGACGGCCAGCGTTACGAGGTCCGCTACCTGCCTGCCGAGTCCGACAGCGGCATGTTCGGCGGCAACTCCAACTGGCGCGGACCGGTCTGGTTCCCGATGAATCTCGTGGTCCTGCGGGCGTTGATGCAGCTTCACCGCTACTACGGCGACCGGCTCAAGGTCGAGTGCCCAACCGGCTCGGGGCGCGAGCTGAACCTGCTCGAGATCGCGGCCGAGATCGGCAGGCGATTGGCCTCGACCTTTACCGACGACGACAACGGGCGCCGGCCCGTGTTCGGCGGGATCGAGAAGTTCCAGACCGATCCCCACTGGCACGACCTGGTGCTGTTCCACGAGTACTTCCACGGCGACAACGGCGCCGGGATCGGCGCCAGCCACCAGACCGGCTGGACCGGGACCGTCGCGCTGCTGTTCCTGCTCGGCGCCGAGCTGAACGCGGAGCCGGGCGAGATCCCGGCGCTTGGCGACTGACGGCGCCGATGCCCTGGCCTCCCCGCCCGACGGTCTACGAGCTCAACACCGCCGTATGGCTGCAGCGGCTGGGGCGCGAGCGAGGAGGCCCGCTGTCGCTCGCCGAGGTCCCCGCCGAGGCGTGGGACGCGATCGCGAGGCTGCCGGTCGACGCGGTGTGGCTGATGGGCGTGTGGCAGCGAAGCGCCGCCGGGCTGGCGATCGCGCTCGCCAATCCTCAGATTCAGGCCGGCAACCGCGCGGCGCTCCCCGACCTGCGCGACGAGGACGTGATCGGCTCGCCGTACTGCGTGCGCGACTACGTCGTCGACGAGCGCTTCGGTGGCCCGCAAGGACTTGCGCACGCCCGGCGGCAGTTGCGCGACCGGGGCCTGGCCCTGATCCTCGACTACGTGCCAAACCACGTCGCCCCTGACCATCCCTGGCTGAGCGACCGACCCGCGTGCTTCCTGCACGGCAGCGACGCGGAGCTCGCCGAGCACGCGGACGCGTTCGTCCGCACCCCCGGCGGGATCGTGGCCAACGGCCGCGACCCGTACTTCGCGCCGTGGCCCGACGTCGTCCAGCTCAACGCCTTCTCGCCGGTGCTGCGCGACGCCGTCGGGGAGACGTTGCTGGCGATCGGCGAGCAGTGCGACGGCGTGCGGTGCGACATGGCGATGTTGATGACCAACGAGGTGTTCGCGCGGACCTGGGGCGATCGGGCCGGGCCGGCACCCGACGCCGACTACTGGCCGACGCTGATCGCGCTCGTCAAGCGGACGCATCCCGATCTCCTGTTCATCGCCGAGGCCTACTGGGACATGGAGTGGGCGCTTGCGCAGCAGGGCTTCGACCTCTGCTACGACAAGCGCCTCTACGACCGGCTGGCCCACGATCCGGCTGAGTCGGTGCGGGCGCATCTCGAGGCGGATGCGGACTATCAGGAGCGGCTGATCCGGTTCATCGAGAACCACGACGAGCCGCGCGCGGCGGCGACCTTCGAGCCCGCACAGGCGCGCGCCGCGGCGGTTGTGATCTCGACGCTGCAGGGCGCGCGCCTCTACCACGACGGCCAGCTCGACGGGCACCGCACACACATCCCGGTGTTCCTCGCGCGGGGTCCGGACGAGGCCCCCGACGAGGCCCTCAGCTCGTTCTACGCGCGTCTGTGCAGGGCCGTCGCGGACGCCGAGCTCCGCCACGGCGAGTGGCGGCTGTGCGAGACCACCGGTTGGCCCGACAACGACTCCCACCGCCGGCTCGTCGCCTGGTGCTGGTCGACCCCGCGCCAGCGCAACCTGGTCGTCGTCAACCTCTCCGACGCTCCCGCGCAGGCGCGCGTGCAGCTGCCCTGGGAGGAACTGCGCGGGCGCAGCTGGCGTCTCAGTGACCGGCTCGGCGGCCAGGTGTTCGAGCGCGCAGGCGACGAGCTCGCCGAAACCGGCTTGTACGTCGGTCTCGACGCCTGGTCATCGCACTTCCTCGCGCTCGCTTGAGCGGGCGGCGCTGCGCCCGGACGCTACCCGGTCGCTGTGTCGGCCCGAAGCCGCGCGCACGCCGCCCGCTTCTCGGGCAGCGTGTGGATCGGTCGCACCTGCCAGCCGAGCTCGTGGGGCTTGAACAGCACGATCGGATCGCCGTGATCGATCGAGCGGCCCGGCTTGTAGCCGACGTCGCCGACGTTGAGCCCCACCTCCCACGCGAGCGTGCTCTGGAATCCGACAACCGTCACCGGCTGTCCGCAGGCGAGGATCTTCGCGGCGCCGCCGTCGCGCTTGATCACCTCGTGGAGGCGATCGATCTCCTTCGCGGCTCGGCGCCGGAGATGGATCTCGGTGTGGAGCGTGCGCGCGCGCGTCCGCGCGACCGGGATCAGCGCGATCACGAGCGCCAGCACGGCGATCGGCCCCGCCCAGCGGACGACGGTCCTCGTCGACGGACCGCTCGACAACACGCGGCCGACGGCGGCGCCGGCGAGCGCGATCATCACCGCCGCGGGCTCGATCAGCAGCCGCGGGACGGCCGACCACCCGTGCAGCGCGAACACGATCTCGATCGCGACCCACAGAAACGCGGCGCCGGCGAGGAACAGCGACACCCGGTCGCGGCGAACAACCGCCAGCACCAGCGCGCCGCCGACGGCGATTTGCATCGGTAGCTCGTAGAGTCCCAGGAACCTGCCGATCACGCCCGTGACCTTGTTGCCTTGCACGGCCCGCGGCGAGTTCAGCGCGAGCTGGCCGGGGCGCAGCCAGCTGTGCGAAGTCAACCCCGCGACGCCGAACCACAGCGCGCCGATCGCGACGAACGCGACGATCACGGGGATCCACATGCGCGGCTGACGTCTCGCCAGCCAGACCCCGTACAGGCCGGCGAACACCCACGCCTCGGGACGGCCGAGCGACGCCAGGACCAGCATCAGGAACGCCAGCCGCGGGCGCCCGCACAGGTGGGCGTCGATCGCCGCCAGGCACAGCGTCACCACCATCGGGTCGGAGTTCGAGATCAGGATCAGGTGCCAGTAGCCCTCGATCCCGATCACGCCCAGACCGGCGAACACGGCCGCCGCGACCCGGGCGTATCCCCGACCGGCGGTCGGACCCGTCAGCCGGTAGGCGATCCGCCCGGCGAACACCGACCCGCCGAGTGCCGCGGCGACGGCCGTCACCATCCACAGCCACGGCTGCGCCCGCCCGAACAGCGCGTACGGAAACGTGAACAGGAACGTCAGCGGCTTCCACGACGGGGCGCCGTTGGTGTCGAGATCCCAATGCAACGCCTGACGGCCCCATACGAGCCAGCCGTAGGCGTCGTACTCGGGGCGCATCCCCGTCAGCACCACGAACAGGATCGCGACCAGCACCACGGCGCCGGCAGCGAGCCAGCCTGGATGCCCGAGCAGCGGCGCGAACCGGCCCGACCAGCGTCCGCCATCCCCGCCCGCCAGCGGCTGGGAGCTCGCTCGCGCTGGGATCATCGATTCGGGCACCGCGGCCCGCGAAGCTACCAAACACCCCCGGCGGGAAAGCCGGTCGGACGCGTCGACAGCCGCGATCCGCACCGCCGACGGGTGCCGCTACGGGCCGGTCACGGCCACCTCAGACGCCGCCGAGGACCGGCTCGCCAACCTGGACAGGCACTTTCGAGCGGGGCCTCAGCAGCAGCGCGCAGACGACCGCCGCGAGTCCGAAGATCACCGCAGACCACACGAACGCGGTCGTGTACCCGTGGACGGCGGCCTGTGCGACGAGTCCCTGCGCCGGCTGGTGGGTCGCGATGAAGCTGGCCGTCGCGGTCACCGCGATCGTCGACAGCATCGCGGTCCCGATCGAGCCGCCGACCTGCTGGGAGACGTTCACCATCGCCGAGGCGACGCCCATGTCGGAGGGCTCGACCCTGAGGGTCGCGGTCGCGATCGCGGGCGCGAAGATCAAGCCGAAGCCGAAGCCCATCACCAGCAAGGACGGCAGGATGTCGGCCGCGTAGCTGGCGTGCGGACCGAGCCCGGTGAGGTACAGCATTCCCAGGCAGCCGAGCACCATCCCGGTCGGGATCAGCGGCCTCGCCCCGAGCCTCGGGACCAGGCGGACGTTGGCGGTGATCGAGGAGACCATGATGCAGGCGACCATCGGCAGGAACGCGAGGCCCGCGACGATCGGCGAGAAGCCGAGGTTCTGCTGCAGGTAGTAGGTGAGGAACAGGAACACCGCGAAGATCGCGATCGCCGACAGCGCGACCGCCACATACGAGCCGCCGCGGTCGCGGTCCAGCACGATGTGAAGGGGCAGCAGCGGATGCTTGACCCGCGCCTCGACGAGCACGAACGCGCTCAGGAGCACAACCGCGGCCACGAACAGCGCGACCGTGACGCCGTTGGTCCAGCTCGTCGTGCTCGCGTGCGAGAACCCGAACACGAGCGAGAACAGCCCACTGGAGGCGAGCAGCGTGCCCGGCAGGTCCACGGGCGGGCGATGCTCGGGGCGGACGTTGTGCAGCAGCGTGAGCGCGCCGAAGATCCCGACCCCCGCGAACAGGAGGTTCACGTACAGGCACCAGCGCCATGACAGGTACTCGGTCAGGATGCCCCCGAGCAGCAGCCCGACGGCGGCGCCGCTCCCCGCGAGCGCGCCGAAGATCCCGAACGCCTTCGCGCGTTCACCGGGCTCTGTGAAGGTCGTCGCGAGCAGCGACAGCGCCGCGGGAGCGAGGATCGCGCCGAACATTCCCTGGACCGCACGCGCCGTGATCAGCACGCCGAACGATTGCGCTGTACCGCCGATCGCAGAGGCGATCGCGAACCCCATCAGACCACCGACGAAAGTCCACTTGCGCCCGAACAGGTCGGAGAGCCGTCCGCCCAACAGCAGCAGCGAGCCGAACGCGAGTGCGTATGCCGTCACCACCCACTGGCGCTCGGCGTTGGTGAAGCCAAGCGCTTTCTGCGCCGACGGCAGTGCAATGTTGACGATTGTCGCGTCGAGCACGACCATTAGCTGCGCGATTCCGAGAATCGCCAGCACCAGCCAGCGGCGTTCGTGGTGCGGATTGTTCATCGGCAAGCTCCCAATAAACGGAGGAATGATCTCAACTTTCCTCGAAACCGTAGCACAGGCGGAGCAGGCGCCTCCGCTTAGGCTAGAGTGAATGCCATGTCAACGGTCGACAACGACCTCTCAGCGCTGGGCAGGCCCCTCCGGCGCGACGCCGAGCTCAATCGCCAGCGGATCCTCGCGTCCGCCCACACCCTGTTCGCCGAACGCGGCCTCGCGGTCACGCTCGACGATGTCGCCGACCACGCCGGGCTCGGTGTCGGGACCGTATACAGGCGCTTCAGCTCGCGCGATCAGCTGATCGACGCGCTGTTCGAGGAGCGTGTCGGTGAACTCGTCGCGCTGGCCGACGAGGCACTCGCGCTCGAGGACCCGTGGCAGGGACTGACCACGTTCCTCGAGAGCCTGGTCGCGCACCAGGCCGCCGACCGCGGCCTCAAAGAGGTGATGCTGGGCACGACCGAAGGCCGCGAGCGCGTCGCACGGATCCGCGAGCAGCTGCGCCCGCGCGCCGAGCAGCTGATCCGCCACGCCCAGGAGGCCGGCGAGCTGCGCGAGGACTTCTCCGCCTCGGACCTGCCGCTCATGCAGCTGATGCTGGGAGCCGTCGCGGAGGTGACGACGCCGGAGTGCGGTGAGTTGTGGCGGCGCTTCCTCGCGCTCCTGATCGACGGCATGCGCGCAGGCGGCGGGCCGGCGACGCCGCTGGAACCGGCCCCGCTGCCATTCGAGGCGCTGACCGAGGTCATGTGTCGCTGGCGCCCCGCGCGCTGGCAGCCTTAGTCAGTTGATTCCGCGGCCGTGTGGGGGTCGTGGAACCAACCACCTAGAGGTCGACCAACCGCGTAGCAGTCGCCTTCCAGGCAGCCGTGACCTCGCTGCCGACGGTCAGCTCCAGCCCCCGTACGGCCTGGTCCGTGACCTCGGCGACCAGCGGCTGGCCGGCGGCGAGGCCGAGCCGGACCCGATTCCCGACGGCGGTGACAGACGTTATCTCGGCGGTCAGCCGGTTCTGAGCCGACTCGTCGACTGGCCCGGGGGCATGGCTGATCGTGATCTCCCACGGATAGACACTGAGCGCGACCCGCCCGTGGCCGCGATCGGTCGTGTAGGCGATGCCTCCGCCGTCGAGCTCGACGGTCGTCAGCTCGCCGTCGACTGATCGCACGGTCCCGGTCAGCACGACCGCGCCGGTGAAGTCGGCGACGAACGCGGTCGCGGGCGCCGATGCGAGCTCGCTGGCGGTGCCGCGCTGGATGATCACGCCGTTGTCGATCACCCCGATCGCGTCGCCGAGCATTGCGGCTTCGTTGAACTCGTGCGTCACCAGCAGGACCGGCACCTCGAGCGAATGGAGCGTGTCCGACAGCTCGCGGCTGGCGCGCGCCCGGGTGCGGGCATCGAGCGCCGACAGCGGCTCGTCGAGCAGGAGCACCTTCGGGCGCGGGGCCACCGCCCGCGCGAGCGCGACCCGCTGTCGCTCGCCGCCCGATAACGTCGCCGGCTTCGCGTCCGCGCGGTCGGCGAGCCCGAACTGGTCGAGCAGGGTCAGCGCCGTTCGCTTGCGCTCGCGCGCCGGCTTCGAGCGAAGGCCATAGGCGACGTTTCGCCACGCGCTCAGATGGGGGAACAGGGCGTAGTGCTGGAACACGTAGCCGCACACACGGCGCTCGGGCGGCCACCAGGCGCCGGTCGAGGTGTCTACCCAGACGTCCTGGTTGTGGGTGATGCGGCCTCGGTCGGGCGCGACGATCCCCGCGACCAATCGCAGCACGGTCGTCTTGCCGGCGCCCGAGGCACCGGCGAGCGCCAGACATTCGCCCGCCGCCACATCGAACTGGAGGTTGAGCTCGATGCCGCCGACGGCGTGGGCTAGCTCAGCGCGGAGCACCGCCGAGCGCGGCCTGTCCGGGGACGAGCTTGACGGCCAGCAGCAACCCACCCGAGACCGCGACGAGGATCGCCGACAGCGCCAGTGCCGCCGGGAAGTTGGTCGTGAACTGGGCATAGATCGCGAGCGGCACCGTCTGCGTGATGCCTCGAAACGACCCGGCGAACATCAGGGTCGCGCCGAACTCACCGAGCGCGCGTCCCCAGGCCAGCGCCAGACCGGTCACCAGCCCCGGGACCGCGACCGGAATCGCGACGCGGGCGAAGCTCGCCGCCTCGCTCGAGCCGAGCGTGCGGGACGCCTCGAGCAGCGATCGGTCGACCGCCTGGAAGGCGGCCTGGGCCTGTCGCAGGTAGAACGGCGCTGACACGAACGTCAGCGCGATCACGACCGCCGCGGTATTCAGCGACAGGCTCTGACCGACGATCCCGCCGAGCAGCCCATTCGGGCCGAGCGAGGCCAGTAGCGCGATTCCCGCGACCGCCGGAGGCAGCACCAGCGGCAGCTCGACGAGCGTGATCACGACAGAGCGGCCGGCGAACGATCGCGTCGCGAGCAGGTAGGCGGCCGGCGTCCCGACCAGGGTGATCAGCGCGACTGCGATCAGCGAGGTCTCGAGGCTCAGCTTCAGCGCGTCGGTCGACACCGGATCGCTGAGGCTGTCGATCAGCTCCGACGGCGCCGTGCGTGTGAAGATCGCGACCACTGGCACAACCAGGAACGCGAGCGCCACCGCGAGCGCGGCTCCCAGCAGCAGCGGGAACCAGGCACGCTTGATCACTGCGCTGGTGGCGGCAGGAAGCCGGCCTGCAACAGATCCTCCTTGCCCGCGCCGCTCAGCAGCCCGGAGATGAACTGCTGTGCCTGCGCGGGGTGCGGGGCACCCTTGACGACGGCGGCACCGTACGCGACGACGGGTTCGAGCGAATCTGGCAGTGGGATCGCCTTGAGCGCGCCCTTGGTCGCCTTCACGTCGGTGACGTAGGTGAAGCCCGCGTCGACGGCTCCCTGGGTGAGCTTGCCGACGATGCCGGTCACGTCGGGTTCGTCGGAGCGGACGTTGGCGAGGACCTTGGCGCTCGCGGCCGGCCCGGCCTTGGCCAGCACGGTGCGCGTGTAGGAGCCGATCGGGACGGTTGAGGAACCGATCGCGATCGTCACGCCTGGCTTCTCCAGATCGCTGAGGCTGTTGACCTTGGTCGAGTTGGCCGGAACCGCGATCACGAGCCGGTTGGCGGCGAACGTGACCGGCTTGGAGACGAGTCCCTTGGCGTACAGCATGTCCGGGAGCTTGGTGTTGGCCGACGCGAACACGTCGGGCTTCAGCCCCTGCTCGATCTGGGCCGCGAGCACGTCCGATCCCGCGAACGAGTAGTGGACGTTGGCCGCCGAGAACTGCTTGGCATAGTTGGTGAATGCCTCCTGAAGCGAGGCCGCGGCCGAAACCGTCAGGCTCGGCTTGCCCGAGCCACTGCTGCTATTGCTACTGCTACCACCACACCCCGCGAGGGCAAGGATGATCGTCCCAATCGCGGCCGTCAACCAACGCTTCATGTGCTCTCCCGTTCCGTACGGCCCCATGGACCGACATCCTGCCACAGCATTGCATATGCACATCCAACCGAGAGGACATCACGATGAAGCTCAGCGCCCGTAACAAGTTGTCGGGGACCGTCAGCAGCATTCACAAGGGCGAGGCGATTGCCAACGTCGTTCTCGACGTAGCCGGACAGCGTCTGGTCGCGTCGATCACGGTCGAGGCAGTCGATGAGCTGGGGCTGGCCGAAGGCGCCCCGGTGGTCGCGATCATCAAGGCATCGGACGTGATGATCGGGACCGAATAGCAGGCCGCTCACACCGGGCACGCCGCTCGTACCGGGCAGGCCGCTACGCCCCGGGCGGCCAGCTACGCCCCGGGCGGGAACGTGTAGGAGCGGTGCGGCGGCACGTATGGTCCGACCTCGAGCACGATCTCCGCGTGGCGCCGCAGCGCGATCAACGCCGGCGCTCGGCGCCACGGCACGCCGTCGACGTAGGCGCGAACCCGGGTGCCGGGCGCCGCCGCGAAACCCGCCAGACGCCGAGGACCGAGCGGCTGTCCCCATGAGACAAACAAGTCGCCGACCGTCAGCTGCCGCCCCGGCCGCGCGAGCACGACGCCGGTTGGCTCGAGCGTGACCAGATCGCCGTAGCACGCGGCTGCCGAGATCCGCCCGGCCGAATAGCTACGAGGCGGGCGCGTGCCGATCCCCGCTGCGACGAGCACGACCCGGTTCTCCGCGAACACTTCCAGGTGGGCGCCGAGCCTCGGACCGAGCCGGTGTGCGCAAGTGCCCGCGACCGGACCCGTCGCGGGCGGGTGAAAGCGGGGCCCGCGACCGATCGGGCGAGCCTCGAGCACGAGCGCTCTCGGGATCCCGGACTCGGGCTGCGGCCGTCCGCTCCCACCACACGCGGCGAGCGCCATGGCGGCTGCGACCGAAGCGGCGGCGAGCGCGTTGACGCTCAGGCGTATGACTCTCGCACCTCGTCCTCGTAGGGCTCGTCCAGGCCCTCTGGCTGCTCGTCCCCGCTGCCGAGGCGCGAGGAGACGATCAGGAGTGAGATGCCGCCGCCGAGGCAGAGAACCGCAGCGGTGCGGGCGAGGAACGCCGGCACGGCCGCCAGCACGAACCCGTCGAGCAGCGTGGCGAGCAGATTGAGCCCCTCCCACAGCGCCACAAGCGCAACCGGGAAGTAGGTGAAATAGGTCGGCGCTCGGAGCAGTACCTGCCGTAACCCCCACGCGACGAACACAACGATCACCGCGAGCGTGATCAGCTGCGTGACCGACACCGTCGGGCGGCCGTGGAGCTCGCGACCGATTCCGGCGACGGCGATCGCAACGAGCATCGGCACCGCGAGCAACCGTGCCACGCGTGCGTCGAGCTCCGGGCGTCGGACGCGCCGCGCCGCCAGCGTGCACGCGATCAGCACGACGATCGGCCAGAACCAGGCGATCGAGGGACCGTCGGCATGCCACAGGCCGCCGGCGATCACCGCCGCATGACCGTTGACGCGCAGCGGAATCGTCCACCGCCCCACGTACGAGCTGCCGGGCGCGATCGCGACGGTGGCGAGCGCATGCAGCCGGCCGTCGTGCCAGCTGAGCGCATGGCCGCTGCTGACCGACGACCACTTCGGCGGGGTCGTCGGCCGAAGGCCGGCGGGAGGGACCTCGGTCGGAACCTGGTTGAGGTAGTACATCGCCGAGTTCTGGTTGACGGCGACGCCGGAGCGCGAGTACCGCAGGTACGGCGCGCCGCGATAGTCGAGCACGGTCACCGACTGCGCCGCCGGCACCTGCAACCACATGCGCTGGTCGCCGTCGATCACCTTGGCGCTCACACCGGCGGGTCGGATGCCGATCCGAGCCAGGTAGCTGGTGGCGATCGGCGCGACGGGGCCATGCGCCTGGGCGGTGGCGGGCAGCAACCACGGCGCGATCAGGACGGCCGCGACCAGCGCTCGAAGCGCTCTCTTCATAAACTGCTGCCGAGTGGTGGTCAGCCGGAGACGCATATCTCATAGTTTCTCGCGCGCACGGCTCCTCGCGCTCACCGCGATCGCGATCCTGGTTCTCGCCTCGCCCGCATGGGGCGATGGCGACCCCGCCAGCGACGTGCTCGCGTCCCAGCCGGCCTTCGTCGCACAGGACGCGGCCATCACCGTCGGCCAGCAGGCGCAGCTCGGTGCCCTGCTCGCCGCCGCGCACGGCGCCGGGGTGCCGATGCGGATCGCGCTCGTCGCCTCCGCCACCGACCTCGGCTCCGTCACCGCGCTGTGGCGCCAGCCCCAAAACTACGCGAGCTTCCTCGGCCAAGAGCTCGCGTCGGTCTACCGCGGACCGCTGGTGGTAGTGATGCCGAACGGGTACGGCAGCTACCACCTGACCAGCGCGGCGCAACGGGCGGCGCTCGAGCGCCTGCCGGCGCCCGGGCCGGCACTCGGAGCCGCAGCGCTGACGGCCGTCCAGCGTCTGGCGACCGCCTCAGGCCATCCGCTAACGGTGCCCGCGGCGGTTGCCGGCGGGCGATCGGGATCCGCTGATCCGTGGTCATGGCTGGTGTTCGCAGGCGGGGCGGTGCTGATCGCGCTGGCGTGGGTCGCCAGCCTCCGGGCTCGGCCGATCGGACTGCCCGGCCGCCGGGCGTCCACCTCCTAAGCAAGCTCTTAGAGTCTTCTTCATCAGCGCTTAGGCGCGCTCATGCTGCGCGGCTGGAATCGGGGCTGGTGCCCGGCGCCCCCGAGCCGGCGCACCAGCAGTCCCTCGCCCCGAAATCGCCTGAGACCTTCTTACGGAATTTTGCACTTGCGCTGCCACGCTGAGCCCGTGTCCTGGTTGGGTTACTCGAGGCTGAGGTGAGACGTCGTTCCTCTCACCGGCCGTCGCGGGCATGGCACCTGGCCGTGCTCGGGGTGCTCGCGATCGGCGTCGCGGTGCTGGCCGTCACACAGATCGGCCCGCCGACCTCCTCGGCGCGAACCGCCCGCGAGGTCGTAACCGCCGCGGACGGGGTCGTTCAGTCAACCGTGACCGGGTCGGGAAACGTCGAGGCGGGCAGCGACGTAGACGTCAACTTCCAGACCAGCGGCACCCTCGCCGAGGTCTACGTCTCAGCCGATCAGCACGTCACCAAGGGCCAGCTCCTGGCGGAGCTCGACCCGACCTCGGCGCAGCTCGCCGTCTCCCAGGCCGAGTCGAGCCTGACCGCCGCTGAGGATCAGCTGACCAATGCCGAGAACGGGACCTCGACCTCGACCGGCGGCGGGAGCTCGAGCGGCGGCACCAGCTCGACCTCGACGAGCCTGTCGCCGACGCCCGCGACCGAGTTCGTCTCCTACACGCCAGGCTCACAGCAGCCCACCGGCAGCAAGAAGAAGAAGCACAAGCGCAAGCACAAGCAGCCCGCCTCCCGCCCGACTACGAGCACGACCCCCTCGAGCTCGGCGAGCGCGGCACCCGCCCGAACCTCGGGTACGGCGGCACCGACCTCGACGACAGCGACCACGACCTCGAGCACACCGTCGCCGGCCGCGATCGCGTCGGCCCAGGCGTCGGTCTACAGCGCACAGGCGGCCGTCCAGAGCGCCGAGAACACGCTCGCCAAGACCAAGCTTTATGCGCCGATCAGCGGCACGATCGTGTCGCTCGCGAACCTCACGACGGGCGACTCGATCTCCGCCGCGTCTACCGGCAGCGCAGCTTCGAGCTCGTCGTCGAGCAGCTCTGCAGGCTCGACTGGGAGCGGCGCGAGCGCCGCCGCGGGCAGCCTCGGGAGCTCCTCCTCGTCGTCCTCGTCCTCCGCGGGCAACGGCAGCTCGAGCTCACCGTTCGCCGAGATCGTCGACGCGAGCTCGATGACGATGACGGTCGCGTTCAGTGAGTCCGACATCAGCCAGATCAAGGTCGGGCAGGCGGCCACGGTGACGATGGACGCGATCAGCGGGCTCGAGCTCGCGGCCCACATCAGCTCGATCGCGACGGTCGGAACCTCGAGCAGTGGCGTCGTCAGTTACGACGCGACACTGACGCTCGACCAGACTGATTCGCGGATCAAGCCTGGGATGAGCGCTTCGGCGTCGGTGATCGTCGCTCAGGCGCAGGGCGTGACCGTCCCCAACCAGGCGTTGACCGGTACCGGCACGCTCGGCACCGTCGACGTCGTCAAGGACGGCAAGACGGTCCCGCAGCAGGTGATCGTGGGGCTTCGCGGCGACACCCGGACACAGATCGTCCACGGCTTGAACACCGGCCAACAGGTCGTGATCACGATCGCGCTGCCGTCGTTGAGCTCGGGCTCGACTTCGAGCGGTCTCGGCGGAGCCGCCGGAAGCGGCCGCTTCGGTGGCCTCGGAGCCCGGCTCGGAGGTGGTGGCGGCTTCGGCGGCGGCGGCGGCGGTTTCTTCCTGAACGGCGGTGGCGTCGGAGGCGGCGGGCTCGGCGCAGGAGGCGGCTGATGCAGCGCCCAGACGGCAACTCACGACGACGAGCCCGGCTGCGGGCCCAGCGGGTGCTTGGCTCGCGCACGGCCAAGCCGGTGCGGCGGGCGCAGCCGGTCGCGGCCCCCGATGCGGGCCGCAGGCCCCCGCGGCGCGCCCAGCACCCGGTAATCGACCTCGACGCCGTGCACAAGACGTACGCGCTCGGCGACATCACGGTGCCGGCGCTGCGTGGGATCACGCTGCGCATCCAGCGCGGCGAGTACGTCGCGATCGTCGGCGCCTCGGGCAGCGGCAAGTCGACGCTGATGAACATCATCGGCTGCCTCGATCACCCGACCGCCGGGCGCTACCGCCTGAACGGAATCGACGTCCGCGGGATGGACGAGGACACGCTGTCGGATATCCGCAACCGCGAGGTTGGGTTCGTCTTTCAGAGCTTCAACCTGATCCCCCGCACGCGGGCGCTGGCAAACGTCGAGCTGCCGCTCTCGTACGCCGGTGTCGATCGCGCAGACCGCCACCGCCGCGCGCTGGCGGCGCTACGCCAGGTCGGACTGTCCGATCGGATCGCCCATCTCCCCTCCGAGCTCTCTGGAGGTCAGCAGCAGCGTGTCGCGATCGCTCGGGCGCTCGTCACGAATCCGGCGATGATCCTCGCCGACGAGCCGACCGGAGCGCTCGACACGTCCTCCTCGGAGGAGGTCATGAAGCTGTTCGCGGCGCTCAACCGGCAGGGCCGCACGGTCATCCTGATCACTCACGAGCCGACGATCGCCGCTCATGCCCGCCGGCAGATTCGGCTGCGCGACGGGCTCGTGGTGTCGGACGAGCCGACGGGCGCGCCGGAGCCGGCGCCATGATCGAGACAGTTCAGGTAGCGCTCGCGGGTCTCGCCGCGAACAAGCTTCGCTCGGGTCTGACGATCCTCGGGCTGATGATCGGCGTCGGCTCGGTGATCGTCCTGATCGCAGTCGGAACCGGCTCCTCGACGGCCGTCGAGAATCAGATCGACTCGCTCGGAAGCAACGTGCTGCTCGTCACCTCGGGCCCGATCCTCGGCGGCTTGCGGCGCGTCGAGGCGCTCAACACCCAGCTCACGCTGCAGGACGTGAGCGCTCTTCAGAACCGCTTCGAGGCCCCCGACGTGCAGAGCGTCTCTCCCGTCCTGAGCGCCGGCAGCGTCACCCTCGCGAGCAACGACACGACCTACTCGCCGAGCTCGTTCGTCGGCACGACGCCGAGCTACCAGCAGGCCCGTAGCTACACGATGGCCGAGGGCAGCTGGTTCACGGCCGCTGAAGAGCGTGACCACAAGCGGGTTCTCGTCGTCGGGCCGACCGTCGTCTCGGAGCTGTTCGGCGGTCAGGACCCGGTCGGCGACACCGTCGAGGTCAACGGCACCAACTTCCAGGTGATCGGCGTAACCGAGTCCAAGGGGTCCAACGGCAGCAGCAACCAGGACGACGTCGCGGTCGCGCCGCTGACCGCCGTGCAGGACACGCTGACGGGCTATCAGGGCATCAGCCAGATCGTCGTCCAGGCCAAATCACGCAACCAGCTGAACGCGGCGCAGGCCGAGGTCACCCAGATCCTCGACCAGGTCGACCCGCCCTCGCCCGGGTCGGACACGAGCAACTTCAACGTCATCAACCAGAGCTCGATCCTTCAGACCTCGACGGCCTCGAGCAAGGTGTTCACGACCCTGCTCGGCGAGGTCGCGGCGATCTCGCTGCTGGTCGGCGGCATCGGCGTGATGAACATCATGTTGGTGTCGGTCACCGAGCGCACGCGCGAGATCGGGATCCGCAAGGCCGTCGGCGCGCGACGCAGCGACATCATGATCCAGTTCCTGGTCGAGGCGGTGCTGGTCTCGCTGTTCGGCGGTCTCGCCGGTGTCGCCGCCGGAGTGATCGGCAGTCAGTTCAAGATCGCCGGCGTCGAGCCGGTGATCGCGCCCTACTCGATCGGGCTGGCGTTCGGCGCCGCCGTGCTCACGGGGCTGTTCTTCGGGACCTATCCCGCCGGGCGCGCCGCCGCGCTCAGACCGATCGAGGCGCTGCGCTTCGAATGAGCGACCCACCAGTCAGAGGAACCGAGATGAACGCCATTCCATATGACACGCCGGAACAGGACTGGGATCCGACCGAGGAGCACGAGATCGAGCTTCCGGGGCGTCCCCGACGTCGCTTCTGGGGTCCAGGCAGCGCCGTGCTGCTCGCGTTGCTTGTCGGGGTCGTCGGCTTCTACATCGGCATTCGTGTCGAAAAGGGCCAGCTCAGCAACTCGGCCGGCACCGTCAGCAGCGCGATCGCCTCGCGCCTGGCCGGTCGCACCGGGGCCGGAGCGGGCGCCGCCGCTGGGACGGGTGCCGGCGGCTCGGCGCGCAGCGAGGCGGGCGGCTTTGGCCGCGCTCTCGCCGGCGGCGCCGGCGGCTCGGGCGCCACGTTCGGGTCGGTCAGCTCGGTCAAGGGCAACACGATCTATCTGACCGATATCTCCGGCAACACCGTCAAGGTCCGCCTGTCCTCTGCAACCAAGGTCACGAAGAACAAGAGCGTCTCCAAGAGCGAGGTACGGCCGGGAGACACGCTCATCGTTCAGGGCCTGAAGGGCTCCGGGGGCACGATCGAGGCCGCGTCGGTCAGCGACAGTGGCCCGCGAAGCACGGCGTTTGGCGGTGGCGGTGGCGGTGGCGGCGCGAGCTCGAGCGGTGGCAGCGGCGGTGGCGGCAGCGGGAGCGCCAGCTCGGCGATCAACTCGCTGTTCGGCTCCGGTGGAGGCGGCTCCGGCGGCGGGGGCTCCGGTGGCGGGGGCTGACCGATGGATGGGACTGATCCTTGACCCGTTGGAGGGGCTGACCTTGACCCTCGTGGAGGGGACTGACCTTGACCCCGGTGGAGGGGCTGACCTTGACCCTCGTGGAGGGGATTGACCGATGTTGAACCAGAAAGGACCCAGGTTGTGCCAATGAAGAATCCAAGTCGGCGTCTGCCGCTCCTGATCGCCGTGCTGGCCAGCGGCTGTCTGATCGCCGCGTGCGGCAGCAGCTCGAGCAGCTCGACGAGCTCATCCGCGGCCGCTACCACGGGCACGGCCGGGACCGCCACGCGCGCGGCGTTTCGAACCTGCCTGCGCCAGCATGGCGTGAACCTCCCCGCGCGCCGCCCCGGCGGCGGCTCCGGCAACGGCCCGGGTGGACCGCCCGCCGGTGGCGGCTTCTTCTTGGGTGGCGACGGTGGTGGCGGAGCTGCCCGGTTGCGCAACAACCCGAAGTTCGCGGCCGCGTTCAAGGCCTGCGGTGGCGCCCGCTTCCCGCGCCGTCGTTTCGCCCTCACCCACCAGGCGATCGAGAAGTTCGTCGCTTGCGTTCGCCAGCACGGGTACAAGATGCCGAGCCCGAACTTCTCGGGCAACGGTCCCGTGTTCCCCGCCAGCGTGCGAACCGACGCCAAGTTCCGGACCGCAAGCCGCTCCTGCGCGAGGCTGCTGTTCCCTCCGCCTCCGGGGGGGACCACGACCAGCTCCAACTCGAGCAGCTGATCGCAAGCCCGCGGGCAACAGCTGCCGCCCGGCGCCGGGCGCACCCCCGGCGCCGGGCGTCCACCGGCGCCGGGGGTCGACTCGGACCCTCGGGCTGAGGCGCGGCTAGGGATCGTCCACTTGACGTCTCCCGCGGGTCGATGGAAGAATGCGCCGCGATGGAGCGGCGCACCCGGCTCGGCGCAGCCGGAGCTCCTGAGGGGTTCCGCCTGTGGACGCTCGCGACCTTGGTCGTGGCGGTGCTGTGCGCCTTCGCAACCCCGGCCCGCGCGATCACGCTTGGCCAGATCCACGAGTTCACGGGCGGGCTGCAATCCGGCTCCGCGCCGTTCGCGATCGCGCAGGGAGCCGACGGCAACATGTGGTTCACCGACATCGGCGAGACGCCGGAAATCGGCAAGATCACCCCCGGCGGCCAGATCACCGAATCCGCAGGCGGTCTGCTCGCGGGAACAGAACCGGGCTACATCGCCCTCGGCCCGGACGGCAACATGTGGTTCACCGACTTGGGTGGCCCGCAGGCAGTTGGCCGGGTCACCCCCAGCGGCCAGATCAGCGAGTTCCAGACGGGTCTCAATTCGGGGGCCCAGCTGATGGGGATCGCGCCCGGGGCCGACGGCAACGTCTGGTTCGTCGACCAGGGCCAAACGCCGGGGATCGGACGGATCAGGCCGAGCGGATCGATCCACATGTTCAAGCAGGGGCTGGGCGGCCTTGTGCCCCGGTTCATCGCGCGCGGCGCCGACGGGAACATGTGGTTCACCGCATACGGGAGCGGCGGCGCTGCGGCGATCGGAAAGATCACCCCCGGAGGGCAGATCAGCATCTACACGAGCACGCTGAACGACGGCGCCGTCCCGACCGAGATCGCACCCGGGCCGAACGGCAATATGTGGTTCACCGATCAGGGGACCACGGTCACGATCGGGCAGGTGACTCCCCAGGGCGTGATCACCGAGCCGACCACCGGACTCGGCTCGACGCCGGGGCCGAGCCGCTTCGCGAAGCAGCCGGCCGAGCTTCCCCAGGGGATCGTCGCGGGCCAGAACGGGGACATGTGGTTCACCGACGCCGGCACCAACTTCGCCGTTGGGAAGATGACGCTTGAGGGCCAGGTGCGCGAGTACAAGACTGGACTGGCGACAGGCGCCTCGCCCGAGGAGATCGCGGCCGGTAGCGACGGCAATCTGTGGTTCACCGACAACGGACTCGGCGGTCGGCGCGGCACTTCCGCGATCGGCAGGATCGGAACCGGCGAACCCGCGGCCGAGTCCTCGGCAGCGACCATCATCGGCTCCGGGGAGGCCGGTTCACAGCAGACCTGCGCCGCGCACTGGTCGAGCTGGGACTCGCTGGCGCCGTCCAGCAGCCTGTTCGGCTTTGATCACTACCAGTGGCTGCTCGACGGCTCCCCGCTCGCCGGACAACGCGCGGTCATCTACACGCCCACGACCTCGCAGATCGGGCACGCGCTCAGCTGCCAGGTCACGGCGACCTATCCGATCCCGTTCCTGATCACCGCCTCTGCGAGCAGCGCCGCTGTCACCGTCGCCGCCGTGCCGACGCCGAAGCTGACGAGGCTGCGGATCTCGCCCCACACGTTCGCCCTCACTGGCCGGCGCGTCAGCGGGACGTGCGAGCCGCTCGCCCACGCCAACCGCGGCAAGCAGCACTGCAGGCGGCCCGTCAAGCTGACGATCTCCTATGACCTGAATCTCGCGGCCACCGTCGCGTTCACGATCAAGCATGCAACGACCGGGCGGCTGGTGGGCGGTGTCTGCGCCGCGAGGACGCATGCCAACCGCGCGCAAAAGCACTGTGTCCGGCTGGTCGCGCTCCACGGCTCGATCGGCCAGGCCGGCCCCGCCGGCGCCAACACGCTTCAGTTCGATGGGCAGGTCGGCGGCCACCGCCTGGCCGCCGGCGCATATCGCATCAGCGCCACACCAACCGCGGGCGGGAAGTCCGGCGTCACCCAGACCATCGAGTTCCGGCTGACGGCCTGAGGCGCGCCGGCGTCGAGCCTAGCGGCGGGGTCGAGCGCGGTCCGAGGTTTGCGAGTGCCGGCGACGGGTTGGCGCCGTTATCCGACCAGTGCCCGCAGCGCCTGCTTGCCGCGGGTCGCGAGCGGCTCGCCGTGGGCAAGCAGCAGGACGTCGAAGTCGAGCTCGAGCAGTCGCCGGTAGGCGTCTCGCAACCCTCGCTTGGTCTGCTCGGGATTGTCCATCAGACGGTCCGGCACAAAGCCGAGCTGATCGTCGCCGCCAAAGCGGGTCGCTCCGTCCGCGCAGGCGAGCGCGCGGTGTGCCAGGATGTGCAGCGCCGTCTCGTCGGGGCAGATCGCGTCGACCTCATAGACGACGATCCCGCCGGGGAGCTCGTCACCGAACTCGAAGGACTCGACGGGGCCGCGCCCCTCGAGCTCGTACAGACCGTTGCTGATGCAGTGCACGGTGCACCCGAACGCCTCACGGAACTGCCATGCGCCGCGGTCGTGGTGGCGGTTCGACAGGACGACGTGATCCGGCGGGCCGTGCTCCTCGAACCACGCGAGCCCTTCAGCTGGCACCATCGGGTCGAGCAGCACCCGCTCCGCGAGCAGGTAGTACGAGCTGACCTGGATCTGGATGTGGTCGTGACGTGCAGTCCAGTGCCACAACCCGGGAGCCAGCTCTCTCATGACCCCGCCGGTGCCGGAACGCGCCCGCTCATCGCTATCGCATATCACGTTCCGATTGACTCGTCAACTAGAATTTAAGGCATGGCCACCACCACTCAATCCCGACTCGACGGCGTCGCGCTCGACGTGTGGCGCAGCTATCTGCAGAGCCACGCGTCGATTCTGCGCGTGCTCGACGCCGAGCTCGTCGCCGAACAGGGGATGACCGCGCGTGACTACGAGGTGCTTCTCTACCTCGCCCAGGCACCCGAGCGCAAGCTGCCGATGTCGGCGCTCGCGGAGAGCACGATGCTGACCCGATCCGGGATCACGCGGCTGGTTGACGGGCTGGTGGAGGGCGGCCTGATCGAGCGCGTCTCCTGCACCGCCGACGCGCGAGTGTCGTACGCCCGCCTGACCGACGTCGGCTACGAAAAACTCCGCGACGCGGGTTGCACGCACATCGCGGGCATCCGCCGCCTGTTCATCGAGCACTTCAGCGCCGAGGAGCTCGATCAGCTCGCATCGCTTCTGAGCCGCCTGCCCGGCGCCAGCCGCGCGGGCCAGTGCAGCGTCGAGTAGGCGTTCAGCCCACGCACGTCGGTCGCTGCAGGCGCGAGCCGCTGCGGGCTCTCTTCTAACAGCTGAAGTCCCTCGCGGAGTCAGCTGAACTCCTTCGCGGAGTCAGGTGAAGCCCTCGAGCAGCCCTCGCGTGCTCCGCCGACCCTCGGAGCCACCCTCCCCCGCGACCCGCAGATCCTTGATCTCTCAATACTTGACTACGCAAACAAAACTGCTATGATGCTTGCAGAGTCAACTACCTCTTCAAGGAGCCAACCAGATGTCAGCCACCACTCTGCACACCGACCGGATCGCGGCCGGGACCTACAAGGTCGACCCGTCGCATTCGAGCGTCGGTTTCGAGGTCCGCCACATGGGCATTGCGACCGTGCGGGGAGCGTTCCGCAGCTTCGAGGGCACGATCGACACCAGCGGCGAGACCCCGATCCTGAAGGGCGAGGTCGACGTCGACAGCATCGACACCGGCGACGAGAACCGCGACGGCCACCTGAAGTCGCCCGAGTTCTTCGACACCGAGCGCCATCCGTCGATCAGCTTCCACACGACCGCGATCGACAGCGCCGATGACGACACCGTCCGCCTTGCCGGCGAGATCACGATCAAGGGCACGACCAAGCCGATTGAGCTCAGTGGAACCGCCGCCGAGGGCGGCACGGATCCGTGGGGCAACGAGCGGATCGGGTTCGAGGTCGAGGGCGTTATCGACCGTCGAGAGTTCGACCTGAAGTGGAACCAGACCCTCCCGAACGGCAACCTGCTCGTCTCCAACCAGGTCAAGCTCCTGGTCAGCGTCTCGGCCGTCAAGGAGGCGTGACCGGTGAGGATCCTCGCCATCTCCGGCAGCCTGCGCGCAGCGTCGTACAACACGGCGCTGCTGCGCGCCGCCGCCGAACTCGCGCCCGACGGCGTCGAGCTCGAGCTCTATGACGGCCTCGAGTCGCTGCCCCCCTACAACGAAGATCGCGACATCGACGGGTCCCCCGCTGAGGTCGACGAGCTGCGCGCCCGGATCCGAGCCGCCGATGCGGTCCTGATCGCCACCCCCGAGTACAACGGCGGCATCCCCGGACAGCTCAAGCACGTGGTCGACTGGGGCTCGCGTCCGCACGGCCGCGAGTCCAGCCTTTGGGGCAAGCCGATCGCGGTGATCGGCGCGAGCGTCACCGATTACGGCGCGATCTGGGCCCAGGACCAGCTCCGCAAGGCGCTCGGGATCGCCGGCTCCCGCGTCCTCGACGTCGAGCTGCCGGTCGCCAAGGCGCACGAGCGCTTTGACCAGGACGGCGTGCTCACCGACCTCGAGCTGCGCGACCGTCTCACCGAGATCCTCGTTTCGCTCAGCAACGAGGCCCAACCCCTCGCCCAGGCGGCGTAAGCTGAGATGGCGATGACAGCGCACAGTGATCCCGCGCAGAGGACCTCGATCGATCCAGCGACGAGCATCGGCGCGGTCCGCCTGACGGTCGCGGACCTCACGCGTTCGCGAGCCTTCTACGAGCAGGTGCTCGGGCTCGCGCCGATCGACCAAGACAACGGCACGCTGGCGTTCGGCTCCGATCGCGAGCATCCGCTCGTCGAGCTGCACGGCGATAGCAACGCGCCGGCGCTCGACCGTCACGCGACCGGACTGTTCCACCTCGCGGTGCTGCTGCCGACGCGGCGCGACCTCGCGCTGGCCCTCGGCCGCCTCGCGCAGTCACGCTGGCCGCTCGACGGCGCCTCGGATCACCTCGTCAGCGAGGCGCTGTACCTGTCCGATCCCGACGGCAACGGGATCGAGATCTACCGCGACCGCCCGCGCGACCAGTGGCCGCGCACAGACGGTCGCATCCAGATGGCGACGCTGCCACTCGACTTGCGCAATCTGATGGGCGAGCTCGAGTCCGAGGAGCGTCGGTCATCGGTGCCTCCCGAAACGACGATCGGTCACGTTCACCTCCAGGTCGCTGACCTCGGCGAGGCCGAGGCGTTCTACAGCGGCATCCTCGGTTTTGACGTGATCGTGCGCGGCTATCCCGGTGCGCTGTTCGTGTCGGCCGGCGGCTATCACCACCACCTGGGTCTCAACACCTGGAACAGCGCCGGCGCATCCCCCCCACGCCCCGGCTCGGTCGGGCTGCGCTCGTTCGACGTCGTGCTTCCGAATGCGGACGCGCTCGACCACGCGCTCAAGGCGGTCCAAGCGGCCGGCCTCGAGCCGGTCCCCGACGACGGCGGCGTCGTCGTGCGCGATCCATCCGGAAATGCCGCGCGTCTGACGGCGGCCACGGGCGCCTGACGATGCCGCCGGCGCGCGCTCGCCGGCACCCGCTCCCGCTACCCTAGGCAGCCCGGCGACGTGGCGGAGTGGCTACGCAGCGGCCTGCAAAGCCGTCTACACCGGTTCGATTCCGGTCGTCGCCTCTGAGTCGCCTGCAAATCCCAGCCTGTTGTGGGAGCAAGTGTCGCCGATCTGTAGGCGGCGCACAAAGTCGTCTACACCTAAGCGGACGCTAGCGGTCGGTTGTCGCCTGAGCGATCACAAGGCTTGTACGGTCTTCGTCACGAAGGCGACGGCCGAGCCCGGACGGCGCGCCGCCTGGGGACGCTCGGCTCGCTTTGGCACAGACGCCGGACCGTCAGTTGTTAACGCGCCCAATCACCGAATCTACCGGTGGTGTTTAGCCGCGTCCGACGGCCTAGCTCCCGCGGGAGGCAGTGAGGTTCGCCTGTTCAGTCCTGATTGCGGCGTTGGTCATGCCCCAAATACAGCTGCTGCCCGGACAACTAGACGCATTCACGAGCTGCGTATTGCTGCTTAGGCCCGTCGCAGGTCACGCCGTCAAGCGAAACGCAACCCAAGCGCGTGGCAGTGTGGCGAGGCGAAGATCGCGCTTCTTGGCCGAGCGGCTGGATGGGCTTGAGGATCAAGCGCGGTCGGGTCGCCCGCGTCGTTTCCCTCGAGCAGGTCGCCGAGGTCAAGGCGATCGCCTGCGAGCTGCCGCGCACCCACTAGCTGCCGCTCTCGCGCTTCTCCCGGGTTGAGCTGCACCGCTTGGTGATCGAGTTCGGCGTCGCCGAGCCGTCGGCATCGACGAGCTGCCCGCGTAGACTCAAGCGATGCCCGGCTGCCGCCTTACGCGTCCGATCCGCCGCCTGAGTCGGCGGCAGGCCGCCGTCGCAGCGGCCGTCGCTCTCGTCGGCACAACCGTCGTTGTCCCCGCTGCCTCCGCGGCGCCGACGCAGTCGACGGGGTCGCCCGTCCTCTCGCCGAAGCCGGGGCAGCGTTTAGAGAGCGACACGACAAAGATCGTCGTTGACGCGGGCGACCAATACGGCGACCTCAGCGTCAGCTTGAACGGCCTCCAGATCGGTGGGGAGTTCTCGTGGCAGCGAGACGGGTTGCGGACGCTCGTCGCGGACGACAGCTACGGTCTTCGAACCGGCCGCAATGTATTGAAGGTCCGCGCGCGCCGCGGCGACAGCGTTCGCGTGCGTAGCGCAACCGTGGCGTTCACGGTAACGAGTCGTCGGCCGCTGGTGGGGGCTGGCCGTGACCAGAGGGTCGTCGTTGGGATGCCCGTCGAGTTGGACGGCCTGATCAGGCGCTCGGCCGGTGATCGCAGTCTGGCGCCCGGCGTGCACTGGCGCGTGCTGCAGGAGCCACGCGGGAGCCACGACCGTACGATCACCACACCTCCTGCGCTTAAGCCCGGGGCGCGGGCGGCGCGGGCTGGCGACGGAAGCGCGGTGCTCTACAGCCCGCTGCGTCCATGGTTCAAGCCCGACCGGATCGGCAGCTACAAGCTCCAGCTGACCGCAGGAAGCGGCACGAACGCGGAGGTCAGCAACGTCGAGATCGATGCCATCCCCGCGAACCCGCTCGTCCCCCTCGACACTCAGGTCGCGGCGGCGAGCTCCTCGACGGGAGTCGCGCAGCCGGGGATCAGAGTCGGCGCCAACACGTATCGCATGCCATACCTCGGCTACGAGAACGGCAGGGGTATCTACGACTCGTCGGGTCCCTGCTGCAGCGCCGGCCAGTTCTACGCCATGTGGCAGGTGCTCGCCCTCAGTCGCACGACGCTCCAGCCGCTCTGGAACCGCACGTATGGATACTGCCAGGTGCCTAACGGAACGAACGTCAACACCTGGAAATATTGCCGTTCGCCCGACAACCCGCAACCGGGCTCGTCGTATGTTCCGATGCGGGTCGACCCGAACGACGAGATCGTGCGGGAGGCGCCGAAGGACGGCACTCCAGGAGCGCTGATCATCGGCAGGACGCTGGGCACGGAAACCTATGCGGGGACGCCAGAGAGCTATGACGCGATTCTCGACCATGTGGGCTTCTGGCCCACCCGTCCCACCGGGCCTCCGCGCGCGATCCGTCAGCCGACCTCCTTCATCGGGGTGCCGGGCATGACCTGGGGGGAGGGCGACGTCTCGGCTCGTGCGGACGGCAAGCTGCCAGGGTACCTCACCGACGACCAAAACTATCAGTACCACTTCCTGTCGAACTTCCGGCCGGAGTTCGATACCCGTAGCAGCACGACGTGTAGCGCCAGCTCCTGCACGGTCACGCAGACATTCGGGGGTAACAAGGTGACCGGGACAGCCCCGCGTGGGGAAGGCGGGTACCTCATCTCCGGATGGGATCCGGTGACGCTGGCGCTGCGCAGCTCGACGTTCCAGGTGATTGATGCCGACAACGCGGCCAGCGCCGATGGAACACAGCACATGTTGGCTGCGCTGCAGACGCTGAAGAACGACGGCAGCATCGTCTCGATCACATCGATGCGCACTCCCGGCATGCCGACAGGGAGCATGCTGGTTGGAACCCCTTCCGGGTCATGGGACGGCATCACCAACCTGATCGCCTCGTTCGGAGGTACCAAGAACGGGTTCCTGCACACCGCCTCGAGCCCGAGCTCGGAATACACGCTCGTCGGCTGGGCGGGCGCGGGCGAGGGCAACGGCTCTGAGGCCGGCGGAGACGATGTGTCGGCGCGGCTACGCGGCGCCCTGGCCCCGAACAATCAATCCGCCTTGCGTCCTGCCAATGTCAGCAGCGTCGGGCCGCCCGCGGAGGGCATCAATCAGTTTGTCGTTGCGCCGACCGCGACGGATTGGAAATACCCGAACGCCAGCACCGGTCCGGGGGCGGCCATCCAGTGCATCGGCGCGGCGCTCCACGTCGGCATCGACATCCGCGACGACTACACGAACCTGATCACCCCGGCCGAGGCGAGCTCGCTGCAGTCGAACGTCGACACCCTAAATCGTGACCAGCTCGCCCCCGTACCCGACACGGGGCTTGAGTGCAAGCCAACGGACGCGGATTTCCAAACCGCACAGGAGCAGCTGTCCAAAGAGCTCGGCCGGGTCGCCAAGGTCCGCGAGTACCTCAAAGCCCTCTCGACACCCGAGGCGGCGCAAGGCGACGCCATCTGGGGGCAGGCGCTCACGCTCGGCGACCAGCTGAAGAAGGAGCTCTCAGACGAGCAGTCAGGGAACGTGGTGACAGCGGACGCGCTGGGGATCGCCGAGTCGCTGTTGGATCTGATCGCGCCCGGCATCGGCACGACGATCAAGGATGCTGAGAAGGTCACCGCCGCCGTCGAAGCCACCGCGGCGACGTTCGAACTTGCCAGCGACGGGATCGAGCGGGCCGCCGATGGCGGGCCGGACGTGGACCCCGGCGTACAGGCGGACGAGCTCGCCGCGCACCTGGAGCTCAAGGCCCAGGCCGCGACGGCCGCCTACACCCAAATCGGCAATGTGCTCGTCAGTGACCCGGAAAAGCTCGAAGTGGTCGGAGACAACGCGTTCTGCCGGCCGAACGTACCGGGCGGCTGCGCACCGGGCATGAACCAGTACGCCGCCACGGGGCCGGAGATCGCCGACCTGACGAACGTTTCGCTGCGGGCAATGGCCAGGACGCTCTACAAGACCCTCGTGACTCAGGTCTGGCCGACGTGGGACACCGGCGTCACGGAGGACCCGAGCAACCCTTACGCCAACTACTACTGCACTGGGACCTCGTCGCCGTTCCGAAACGCGCCGCCCGACGCCTATGCGTCCGGCCTGGACTCCGTCAACTACGGCAAGCCGCCGAAATCACACGTGTACCTGATGATCCGCAGCGGCGCCACCTGGTACTACCCGTCGCAGCCGCTCATGGACCGGATGTTCGGGCCCACCGGCGACACCTGGGACAAGGGCGGGCTCGGCATGGACCCCCTCACCGTGATGCGGGACTCCTCCAATCATTTTGAGCCGGGCAGCTACAGCTGCTCGTTCGCCCAGTAGCCGAGAAGCTCAGGAGGCAAGGAGGCGGACCACCGCCAGCACGCGGCGATGGTCGTCGGCGCTCGAGCCGAGCCCGAGCTGGGCGATCTTGGGGCGTTATTGCGACCCTGAGCAGACCTCGGCAAGCGCGTTTGGCGCGGGCTTTGGATGCTTGGGAAGTCGCTCGAGCCAACGCGCGGGCCGACGCGAGGAGGTTCGGCTGGGGCCCACCGTCGGATCTGGTGAACGGTCAGCGCGACGACCACGACAGGGGCCACAATGACCACGGCGAGCGGGTACCCGACCGAGATTGCTCGCCCGATCGAGTCGTCGCCCGAGCTGACGAACCTCAGCCGGCCAGCCCGCAGGGCCAAACATGGCCGGCAATGGATCCCCAAAAAGGTCCCCAAACTCACGAGTTCCGGCAGCTTCGAGGAGCACCCGACAGAACTGACAAGACTGGAAACCCGGCGCTTCTAACTGCGATGACCCGTGTATGCCGCGCTGCAAAGCCGTCTACACCGGTTCGATTCCGGTCGTCGCCTCTCTGGGGACAGGGAGTCCGAACAGAACGGACGTTCGCAGCGCCAAGCTTCGAACGGCCTCCATTAACTGATCTGGTGTCGCGGTGGCCAGGTACGCCTGGGTCGTCCTGAGATCCGCATGGCCCAGCTGCGCTGACGCCATGTAGACGCCGGCGAACTCGGCCATCACCTGAGCGTTCGCATGGAGGAGGCAATGCGCCGTGACATGGCCAGCGACGTTCGCCCGCGCCGCGACCGCCTTGACCAGCGCGCCCAGCGCCTGCTGAGACAGCCCGCGGGTCCGCAGATCCATCCGTTGGGTGTTCCGCCCGACATCACGGAACCGCTGCGCCGGAAGCACGAAGTGATCGGGCGCGACGTTCTCCCGGATCTCGGCCACGACCGCGACCAGGCCGGGTGGAACCGCGACCCAGCGCGACTTCCCGCCCTTGCCGATATCGGGCGTGACCTCGATTAGCCCCTCGCGGCGGAAGTGCCGACCCCGCAATCCACGAAGTTCCCGGCTGCGGAAGCCCCCGAGCAACCCGAGCCCGATCGCCCTCCACTCCAACAGAGTCTCGACCGAGCGGAGCATGGCCTCCATCTCCGTGTAGCTCAGCCGATAGCGAGGCTGAGACTTCGCGCGGACCGAAGGAGTCGCCGCCGCCGGGTTCGTCTCGGCAAGTCCTTCCTCCATCGCCCACTTGAAGAACGAGACGAGATGCGCCCGGTTCGTCCTGAGCGTGCTGCCCGACCATTGCTCCAGGACGCGCATGCAATCGGCCCGATCCACTGTCGACGGGTGCGCGTTCCGCACCTCATCCGCCAGGAGCCCAAGCGTCCGGCGATAGGCGACCTCCGAGGTCACGGCAAAACCGCGGTAGCGCCGCTTGTCCGCGACGAACCGGTCGCGCGCGTCGTAGAACCTGAACGCCCTAGGCCTCATGTCGCTGGCGTCGGTCGTAGTCTCATATCCGAGACTCTACCGGAGTCGCGGACGGAATCCCAAATCCGGGACTAGCCTACGATCCTCGCCGCCACACTCCCAGCGTGGAGATACGCCTTAATGTCGAGCTTGACCCCGGGCATTGCGAACTCGTCGGGGTGCTGGCCCGTGTACTTCCGGAATGCCTTGACACGCCGGTAGATGCTCGAACGGCTCATCCCGAGCCGCTGCAGGCCCTCAAAGCCACCCTCCAGGTGCCAGGTCAACCAAAAGCCCATCAGGTCGACACCGATCGGAGCCGCGACCCTGCGCGCACACGGGCTGCTGGCACGCCGGACCGTAGTCGCGTACGCCTCCCAGCCACGGCGAGCGATGCCCCGCCCTTCCGGCGACTCCATCCGATCGGAGCGGTAATCCTTCTCGTCACTCATCGTAGTCTCAGATTAGCGACTACGGCGGACCGAAGAGCAGCCGCCTCGATTCGAGCCATTTTCGCTACCGAGCTGGGCGGATCTAAGAAGCCGCGAGCGGCTGGGAGCTATCGGTCGTGCTATCTGGGGTGGGGTTGCGGGCCTAGCGCGCCTTTGGCAAATGGTTGAGGATGATCTTTGCGCGTGTCGGCCCACTGACACCGCTCACGTCGGATCATGAAGGGACGGCTGGCTTAGTGAAGGCGTGCTGCGTCGGCCTGCAGAACGGATGCAACCTTGAGCTCGAGCTTGGTCAGCGCGGGGTTGCTGATGATCGCGGGTAGATTGAACGGCCTGGGCGACGATATGATGGTGGCGGTTGCGTTCTGGTAAAGAGCTAGGTAGCTCGCGGAGGCACCGATCCCCCGCAGGAAGCTTGCCTGCTTGCCTGCCACGGGGCGTTTACTGAGCTCTCCCTCGATCGCGGCCACGGATACGTGGGCCAGCGAGAGTTTGTGCTCGAGGTGGGCTTTGGCCAGCAATCGGCCCAGGAGCTTGGCGATCTGTTGCTGTAAGGCCAGCTGCTTTCCGGCCAGGCCAGCCAGCTCACGGAAGTATTTGCGCGCCGCCTCAGCCTGAAGCTTGTGGGCCGCGGGATCGTGCCGAGTGGTCGCGCTCGAGGCTCGGTTGATCGTGGTGTCGAGAGTTCGAGCCACCGCAGCCTGTAGCTCGATGTTGCTCAGGTATGAGCGCACCAGTCGCCTACCCGCCGGATCGCTGACCGCTATCCGAGGCGCCGCCAGCGGATGTGGCACGGCGAGGACCTTGTAGTGAGGATCGAAGGGATCGGCGGCCAAGGCATAGATCGTGTCGAGCAACGCACCGCCCTTCAGGCCGTAGCTGATCGCCGTCAGGTATGGGTTGGCTTTGCCGGCAATGAACTTCGACGCGTTGGTCACGGCCGCGAGCCCGCCGGCCGCTTCACCATCCTTGATCGCCTTCGCTGTACCAAGCACAGCGTCCACTGTCAACGCGCCGCCTCCCTGAGCAATCGCCCAAGTCTTCAGGATGCTCTGACCCGTCGGCGTGCTCCAGAAGTGCGGAACGATCACCGGAACGGTCGGGACTGGAACGGGACTGCTCTGGCTCACGTCATGCGTGGCATCACCAGGGTAAAACGCTCTGGCGATCCTCGGACTCATGGCGAACGGCAAAGCCGTCTCGCTGGAGCTCCCGAACTGCCAAATGCACAGACTCCTGGCAACATCGACCCTGTGTAACCGGCACGTGGAATAGCTGGTTATCGCCGTTGGGAAATGAACAGGCCCACTGTGGAAGTTCTGGGGTAGCGGCACGATTGCGCCGGTGACCCTGATTATCACGGTCCCCGTCGGCGCGGTTGGATGACGAGGCCATCTGTCGATGACAGACACCACACACTGGCCTTCAGGCAGCCTGTCTACGATCTGCTGAACACAACGCATCTGAGTCTTCGTGCAATGCTTGGGTGGCGTGACCGACGCAGCCGAGGCACCGCCAGCGTCCGTGGCGGGCCCCGGTGGCTGACAGTCCTGATGCAGCGTTGCCGTCCCAGTCACCGGGGGGCTCTGGCTGTCATCTGTCGCGGTGATCGTCACATCACCCGGATCCGCGGAGGGCTCAAGCGACGTGGTGTATGTACCATCGCCGTGATCGGTGACCGGACCGATCTTGACACCCGGATTGGAGCTTGAAAACGATACGCTCTCGCCCGGAACTGGCTGCCCGGTCGACCCCGTGACAGTCGCCGTCGCGGTCACCTTTGTTGGACACGATGTCGTGCTGCACACGTTGACCGTGTCCGGATTCAGCGACAGCGCCACGTGAAACGCCCAGAGGATGTTGACTCGACCACTGGCGTCCCAGGAGCCAGGGCTACTGGTCACGGCTGACCCACTCGGGGCTATGAAATCGCTGCCGCCACCGCCACCGCCGCCCGGGGCCCTGGTAGCGGCGGGGCTACCAGCCCCGCCGTATTGGCCCTGACTGCCGCCACCGCCACCGCCACCGTAATAGCCTCCGCCACCGCCGCCGCCACCGTCGTAGCCGCCGCCGCCGCCAGCACCACCCTGACCTCGGGCCCCGTCCCGGCCAGCGTACTGCCCGCCCCCACCTCCGGCGTTCCGCGTTCCGGGCCCGCCGCCCTGCGCTCCGTACTGCCCGGCCCCGTTCGTGCCTGAAGAACCGTCGTTGCCACCATCGCTGTAGTTACCTGAACCAGCGTTCCCTCCGCAGCCGCCGCCGCCGGCGGCGACGAGCAATGGGCTGCCGGCGATCGAGACGCTGGACGCGCCACCGCCGCCACCGCCGGCTTCGAAACCAACGCCGTCTTGGCCGACAAGTCCTTGGGTCGTGCCTCCGTTGCCACCGCCGCCATAGCCGCCGGGGCCGCCATAACCCGGCACGTACGGCGAGGGGCCGTGAAAGAAAGTGCCGTCCCCGCCCTTCCCGGCGACCGTGACGTGCAACGTCTGGCCCGGCGTCACGTGGAATGTCGCCTGTTCCATGCCACCGGCGCCCTCAGCGTGGCACCTGTCGTCCAGAATCTCGGCCCCGTTCACCCCGCCCCCGCCGCCCCAGGCAGCGACCGTCATCTCGCTCTTCCCGCTCGGTACTACGACCGTGTAGCTCCCCGGAGTCGTTAAGTAGCACCCTTGCGGGGCGCAGCCTGGCGGGCTCGCCGCGGCAGTACGCGAACTGGCAGCGCCGCCCGGCGCGGTCTCGACTCCGAGAAAAGCGCCCGCGCACGCGATCGCTAGAAGAACGACCTTGTACTGCCGCCCACGGATGGCCCCGAACACTGCAAAGGTCACGATACACGACCGCAGGATGATCAACAATAGGTAGATCTACGTAGCTCTTGCGGGGCGGATACGCGTGCTCAATCAGGCCCACACACGGCCGATTGCGCGCACTGCGTCAGCGTAGGTCGTGGCACCGGAGGGGTGCTGCCTCCAGACATTCCCGGGGCCCGACCGCAGGCACGATGCTCGCCTTGGACGATCTGCGACAGCAGCTCCAGCTCCCCGGCAGGCGCCCCAAAGATCGGAACCCAGAAGCAAGGACTGGCGTTGGCGCCTCCTGTTCGGGGCTTAATAGCAGCAGCGTGTCCTCACTGCTTTACAAAGACCAAGCGCCGCCCGTTCGGGCGGCGAACGGCGGGCAACGAGGGGAGGGTGTGGGCGAACCGTGGGACGAGCTGCTTCGAGAACGGCAGTTTGAGGCTGAGGATGTCCGCCGGCGCCGAGTGGTCCGGCGGGATGGCGCTAGGCGGTGCGGCGCCGGCGGGCGGCCGCGCGGGCGGTCCCGCGCTGGCGCGCTGGGTCCGACCGCCCGTCCGTCCGTCCGCCGGCGCTCCGGCTCGGCTGCTCTCCGGTTAGCCGCGGCGCCCAGCGGGCCTATCAGCTCCGAATCGGAACCGCTCCAAACAGCCGATGCAGCCGATACGCGACCACCAGCTCGTCATCCGCGATGCTTGCCTCCCACGCCCACCATGCCCAGCGCCGGAAGCGCAGAAAGCCCATCGTCACCCCCGTCAGCTTCGTGAGCGTCGGCGACACGTACACCGGCCTCAGCAAGTACTTCAAGCGACCAGTCTCGGGATCGCGTGGCGTGATCTGATTGACCGCCTTGAGCAGCGGAACGAACGAGGTCTTCGCCCCATCCGGTCGCAGGTACTTGCTGACGTAGCGCGCAGCATCGCTCGCACTAAAGCGATCTGGCATACCGGCATCGAACGACCCCTCCCCGGTGCCGAACCCGTAAGCACCGCGCTTCTCGGCCAGAGCCCCCCTGAAGGTATCGAGCGCTGCCCGGTCAGCCGCGGTTCTGTACCCGAGAACGATGTGCGGATGGAACACCCCCCGTTGCTGAGCCTCACAGACGTAGCCCAGGACGGCCACCACGGCGTTGCGACCATGCTTGCGTCGCGTCCGTTCGCGGGCCACCTTGAGCAGGCTGCCCAGCCGCACCGTGAGATCAGAAGCCCAGACCGCGGATGGTAGCCAATGAACTCGGCACCCACGCTTGCCTGAACAACGATGCCGACCTGGCCGGCACTTGCTCGTGTCCCACGGCAGCACGTCCCTCCCCGGAGTCGTGAGCGTCACCAGACACGTCTTGCCATCCCAGGCCGCGAGGTTGACCTTCAGCCGCTCCGCCTGATCGCGTAGGTACGTCGCCGCGTAGCCGGGACAGTCACGCCGCTTGCACCGCCCTCTCCCCCACCGGGACCGGTAGCAATCCGGGCAGACAGAATCCGCGGCGGAGGCCACCTAAAGCCCCCGCTCGTCAACCTCCCTTCCCCAGAAATCAAGCGAAACCGCCGACACGGGTCGACTCGGCGAGAGCACCGGTTCGATTCCGGTCGTCGCCTTTAGGGCAGTTTTGAGGGTTTCGCTGACCCCTAGAACGTTTGTTGGCACTGCGACCCCGAACGCAGCCGCTTGACTGCCGCGGTTCACGCTGAGCGGGCTCCGGCCCCCACATCGCGAAGCATTCGTCTGTGCGCAGCTCGCACTTCAGCGACGGACGTCCCCGGCGGGTCCTTAGCCCGCTCGCTCAGTGCTGCGCGTTTCGATCGGCGCCGACGATGTCACTCGGCGTCCGTGACCTTCGGCGCTCGATGTTGTCCTATCGGTAGGTCGTCGCTTGTTTGGTGTCTTCCGGGACCAGCCGAGGGAAGTATTCGGCGGCGATCCCGAAGATGAAGTCGACGAGCTGGGTTGGCGTCGGTGGGTGTTCGGGGTCGGCGAGCGGCGCCGGGATCGGGAGTCCGGACTGTTTGGCGTGCTCGAGGAGCCCGGGGCCGATCGCCTTGCCGAGGTTGCTGAGCACCTCGCCCAGCTGTACTTTGGTCAGCTGCCATTCCGGCACCGGCCGCGGCTTGAAGTCGGGCCAGGTGGCGGGGTCGCGCGGCGTGTCGCGGGAGAGGAGGTGGTCGAAAGTGCGGGCGGCGGCATCGCGGTCGGTGAAGGCGTCGCCGAGGTCCCAAACCTTGCGCAGCGTCGCGAGCAACGAGGTGTGGCGGTACTCGTCGTTGATCACGGTGCCTTCCTCGACCCAGGGGGAGACGATAATCGCCGGGACGCGGTAGCCGGAGCGGTCGAACCTGAAGTCGCATTGCCCTGCTGGCGCGTTGGGGTCTGGTGGTGGCACGGGTCCGGGCGCCACATGGTCGTAGGTGCCGCCGGGCTCGTCCCAGCCGATGAAGAACGTTGTGTTGTAAGCGTTTGAGCCCTCGCTGGATTTGGCGGTCTTGACCGCTCGGTAGATCCGGTCAAGGAAGTGCTCGCCGGCGAGAATTGAGGACGGCGGATCGATCGCGATGTTGTAGTCGTGGCCGATCAGCGATCGCCCCTCCGCGGGGTGGTAGTCGCCGTGCCCGGCGACCAGGTGCGGCTCGATCAAGCAGAAGTCCGGCAGCGTCCCGTTCGCCGCGTCGCGCTCGAACTCCGAGAACGGCACGAAGTGGGTCCTCAGGCGGTCCTTGAGTCGTGGCATGTGGATCCACCCGGTGAACGAGATCCGGGCGGGTTCCAGGACGTACACCTTCCAGGAGCGCCCGTGCGCTTCCAACCGGTCAAACAGCGTCTCGGCGGTGTTCTCGGTCGTCCATTTGAGCGCCGGAGAGTTGGTCACGAACCCTGACGAGCTCCCGGCCATCCAGAAGGAACGGTTCATGAACGTCTGCGATGGAACCTCGGAGAACCAGTGGTCAAACACCCCGAACGCCCTCGCGATCCCGTTGAGCACCGGCACCTGCTCCGGCGTGTAGCCGGTCATGATCTGCGCATACTCCTCATAGGTCGGTTGGCGGCCGACCTCGCCTGTGAACGTGTCGATGTAATCGGTCACGAACCCGCTCATCGTCGGTTCCGTCCCCGGAGGCGGGACGTTCCACGGCGCGCTCACCGCCTCGCCGATCTTGAAACGGTTGTGCTCATCCAGCGTGTTGTAGAGCTGGGTGTTGGTGTGAAAGTATTCCTCGCCCGAGTCGGGGTTCGGTGCGTCCATGTCCGTCGCGACGGTGTAGGGCACGGTCTTGCGGTCGGCTCCATGCTCGGCCCACTCCGGGATCGGATTGCTCAGGGCCCTGCCGATCACGCCCTCGAACGTCTTGCCGTCCTGCGGCCCGTACAGATGACCGAGCACGTTGTCGAACGAACGGTTCTCGAACAGCACGAGCACGACGTGATCCATCGCATGACTTCGATCAACAGTCAACGTGACCTCGCTGAGCTTGCAGACCTTGCGTTTCGGGTCCGACCCGAGGAGGGCATTGCTACGCTAAACCGCCCTGAGCTGAGCGGCTTCATCCGATCAGGATGAAATCACACGCCACCCGAAGCCATCCCGGGTCGGTGCGGAAACGATGAACTGGGATCTGCGACACCGGAAGACAGCGCTCGTGATCCGGCTGCTGCTGGCCGTTTGGATCGCTGTCGTCGTGGTGGTGCTATGCGCCACTGGGCGTTGGTGGGGCCTGGTCTTCGTCGTCCCCCTGCTCTTTGATTTGTACCTGCTCCGCCGGATCTGGGCTGCCGGCTCAGGCCGGTAGCGCGGCGTCAGCGAGGCGTGACCAAGCACTCCTCGCGCTCACCGGGTCAGCTGCGACAAACGAGATGCTTCGTGATGAGGTTCTGGCGGGCTAACGCGACAGCCCGTGTTCCACCTCGCCGTGGATGACGATCGCAAACGTGCCTTGGGAGCCGTGCCGAGTTGGCGGATACGCGATCGTCGCTCCGAACTCGTCGGCCGTCACGATCGCGATAGCCGTCCGGCACCTGCTCGACGCCGCGGCGCCCCTCTCGACGGACCGCCCAGCGGTAGTGCTCGCGGCAAGGAGGAAAGCCGGGACGGCGCAGGCATCGCCGAGCTGACCCGGCTGTGGCGAACCTCAGGGCGTCGGCGTAGCGAACTGGCCGAGAGCGCTGTTGAAGCAGGACGGAAGCGGCGGCTTCATCGCCCCCTGGGCGAGGAGCAGCTGACCGCTGTCGCTACGGCCTATTCCGATGTAACCCCAGTCCCCAGTCTCTAGGTACCTGCGGATCTCGCGTGGCGTGAAGGTCCACCGCAGCTGGGGAAACTGAGAACGCTTGACGGCGTACACGAACGCCAAGTTAGAGCCCGGGCAAGTGTCGCTGATGGGAATGATTCGCTCATTGATGCCCAGAGCGGCCAGACGCGCGTTGAGGGGTCTCTCTGCGGTCTGCAAGTTATGCACGGTGACGGTGACGGAGCCGTCGGGATGCTGGACCAGCGCGTAGGCCGGTTGGGTAGTGGTCGTGCCCCCGAGCACGAGCACCACCGTCGTCGCCGCGACGGCGGCCAGCAGAAGGATTCCGGCCAAGGCAGTGGGTCGGGCCCGGGTGAGGACACGAGGCGAGCCGCGGGTTCGCGAACGCGATGGGCGTGGGGCCCGTGCCGCACTGTATTCGCGAGCGGCTGCGTCATCAAGAGCGTCTCGAAGATCAGTGATGTAGTCGGTCATTGGGGGCCTCCTTCAGGCCAGCTTTGAGTCGGCGCAAGCCACGGCTGACGTTCTGGCGAACGAGCTGCTCAGAACAGCTGAGCTGCTCGGCGAGCTCGCGGTATTCGCGCTCGTCGACCACGCGGCCGCGAACTGCCTCACGTTGTGCTGGTGGGAGCTGATCGAGCAGCGCAAGCGCATCTTGGCCTTCGTCAGCCAGCTGCTCGATGCGCTCGAGATCCTCGTCGCGGAACGCAAGCCGCGGTATGCCCAACCGCTCACGAACGCGCGTCTCGACACGATCTCGGCGAGCGCTCTCGCGCAGCTTGTTCTGAGCGATGCCAAGCAGCCACGACGTGGCAGACGGCCCATCAGGCCGAAACCGCCCACAGCTCAAGAGCGCAGCGGCAAACGTCTCGCCCGCCAAGTCGGCCGCCAACTCAGCAGAGCCGGTCCTCTGCCGAAGCACAGCGAGCACTACGGCGACCTGCCGCTCGTAGAACATCCCAAACGCGCCCGGGGACCCTGCCGCGGTTGCAACCAACAGGTCCTCATCACTGAGCTGGTCAAGACGCTCCACACCCTTAAGCTTGCGCTTCGCCCCCTGTCTGTGACAGGCGCGACGCGAAGCATGCTGATGCGGCGTTCGGGGCTGCGGATCAGCGAGGCGCTGGCTCAGCAGGAGAGTGATCTTGACCGCGACCGCGGCGCCGTGCCCGTTCGGCGCTGGAAGGGCGGCGACCTAAGGACGTCGGTCATGGGGCACCGGTGGCTCGGCTCGGGTTGCAACCTGGGCATCGCTCCTCAGCCTGCGGCGTCGGCGCATGTCACCCGATCCGCTCAGCGAGGGAAACGATGATCCCCTCTGGCCCGCGCACGTACGCCATACGCCAGATGTTCTCGTATTGACCGACGCCGCCGACCAGGCCGTAGCCATCCGCAGCCAGCTCCTCGACCGTAGCCTGCAGGTCGTCGACCTCGAAGGACACGTTGCGCAGACCCAGTTCGTTGGCCATAGAGCCGGGCGACCCTGGCTCGTGTTCGGGCTGGACGAAGCTCGACAGCTCCAGCCCAGCACCTCCCCCGGGCGGCCGCAGCATGACGATGCGACTGCGGGAGCCGGGAATGCCGATGACGGTGTCCACGAACTCGCCCTCGATGAACGTCCGGTCCTCGACCTCGAGACCCAGCCCAACGAAAAACGCCGTCACCGTGTCAAGGTCCGCGACGGTGATGCCAACGTGGTCGAAACGTCGTATGTGCTTCATGAAGTCCTCCGGGGTCTGCTGGTGTCTGAGCCGAGCCTGTCGAGGCCCGTCAGCTGGTGAGCGGAGCCGCCCGACGGTTCTCGACATCGAATCACGCGTGACATCGCTGCTTTGCAAACGCCAAGCGGAGGTGCGCGTCCGCTCGTCGATCGGGGCAGCGCCGTCCGATAGGGAGGCGGGGACTCGGCTGCATTGAAAGCGGCTGCGACCCGCGACGGTCCTATTGCGCCGCCGCTGTCGGGTTGGGGGCGTGCGTTCGTGGGTTCTGTTGCGAGGCTCCGCTGGGCTGGTGTGGTGTGGGGTTGGGTCTGTGTTACGGTCGGCGGGCCTGTTGCTAGCGACACGATTGCGTTTGGGGGCTTGAGGGATGCGGCGACTGCTGTTGTGTGGAGGCTTGCTGGGTTCGGGCGTGGTGCTTGTGCTCGCGTCGGTGGTGTTTGCCGCGACGCCCGTTGCGGTGTGGCCGGGCGCGAGCGAGTTGGCTCTGCCGACGAACGCGAACACGACCGCCGGCGTCCAGAACGCCGATCTGAACTCGGTGGTGTGTCCGAGCGCGGGCCACTGCGTCGGAATCGGCGACTACAAGGACACGACGGGTGGCACCCAGGCGGTGATCGCGACGCAGTCGGCCGGTGGGGCGTGGCACGCGAGCGAGCTGACCCTGCCCGCGAACGCGGACACGACCGCCGCCCACCAGAGCGCCGATCTGAACTCGGTGGTGTGTCCGAGCGCGGGCAACTGCGTCGCCGCCGGCCACTACAGGGACACGACGCTTAGCACCCAGGCGCTGGTCGCGACGCAGTCGGCCGGTGGGGCGTGGCACGCGAGCGAGCTGACCCTGCCCGCGAACGCGGACACGACCGCTGCCCACCAGAGCGCCGATCTGAACTCGGTGGTGTGCCCGAGCGCGGGCCACTGCGTCGCCACCGGCCACTACATAAACACGACGGATAGCGAAGACTTGATGGTCGCGACGCAGTCGGCTGGTGGGGCGTGGCACGCGAGCGAGCTGACCCTGCCGAGCAGCGCGACCACGACCGCCGACGACCAGGACGCCGTCCTGAGCTCGGTGGTGTGCACGAGCGCGGGCAACTGCGTCGCCACCGGCCACTATGTCGACATGACGGATAGCTTCCAGGCGGTGGTCGCGACCCAGTCGGCTGGTGGGGCGTGGCACGCGAGCGAGCTGACCCTGCCGAGCAACGCGACCACGACCGCCGGCGTCCAGAACGCCGGCCTGGCCTCGGTGGTGTGCCCGAGCGCGGGCCACTGCGCCGCCACCGGCTACTACACAGACACGACAGGTGGCGTTCAGGCGTTGGTCGCGACGCAGTCGGCCGGTGGCGCGTGGCACGCGAGCGAGCTGACCCTGCCCGCGAACGCGGCCACGACCGCCGGCGCCCAGAACGCCTACCTGAGTTCGGTGGTGTGCCCGAGCGCAGGCACCTGCGCCGCCGCCGGGTCCTACACAGACACTGCGGGGAACGGACAGGCGCTGGTCGCGACGCAGTCGGCCGGTGGCGCGTGGCACGCGAGCGAGCTGATGCTGCCGGGCAACGCGGACACCCACGCCGGCGACCAGGCCGCCCAGCTAAGAACGGTGGCGTGCCCGAGCGCGGGCACCTGCGCCGCCGCCGGCTTCTATGAAGACAAGGCGGGCAGCGCCCAGGCGCTGGTCGCGACGCAGTCGGCCGGTGGGGCGTGGCACGCGAGCGAGCTGACCCTGCCGAGCAGCGCGACCACGACCACCGGGGACCAGAACGCCCAAATGAACTCGGTCGTGTGCGCGAGCGCGGGGTACTGCGCCGCCGCCGGCTTCTACAAGGACACGACGGGTAGCACCCAGGCGATGGTTGTGAGTTCGGTCGCCGCGCTCGGGGTGGGGACGTCGAGCTTGCCTTCCGGGGCGGACGGTTCGGCTTATAGCGCGCGGCTTTCATCCACGGGCGGGGCGGGCGACGGCACCTGGTCGCTCCGCTCAGGATCACTGCCGGCCGGGTTGCGCCTGAACGCTTCAACCGGCGTGATCTCCGGAGTGCCGCACGCAATCGGGAGATCAAGCTTCACCATCAGCGTCAGCGATCCCGGACCGCCAGTCCAGCACGCGAGCGCATCGCTCTCGATCGCTGTCCGCCCCGCACCACCGGCGCGCATCAGCCTGATCAAGACCGATGGCTCGCTGATTACCCTGACCCTCTCCTGCCACAGATCAGCCGGCCACAAGTGCAGCGGCACGCTAAAGCTGAGCGCGCTCGAGCACTTGACCGGACACACGATCACCGCCATCACCGCCAGCAAGCCGAAGAAGACAACCAAGACCGTCACGCTCGCCAGCACCAGCTACGCCCTCACCGGCACGAGCAAAACGCTCAAGATCACGCTCAACAAGACCGGCAAGCACCTCCTCGCCAAACTCCACAAGCTCTCCGCCAAGCTCACCCTCACACCCACCGGCGCGAGAACCCCGGCCACCACCAAGACGATCACGCTCACCGCGACACAAGCAAAACGCACGCACCACTGAGCACCCCGGAGCGGTCAGCGTCGCCTCGGGGCCGTTTTGGGGGCTTGCTGATCCCTAGAACAGTTGTTCGGCCGACGAATCCGTGGGTTGTGTTTTTGTCCCGATCGCCCCCGGGCCACCGCCGCCCGCCGGCGGCTGGCCGGCCGTTGGCGCTCGCTAACGACGCCGGCGAAGATGTCCCTTGAGCCGGCGCGGGGCAAACAGGCTAATCCGGACCCGCGCCGAGCCCACGCGACCATGCGAGTCACGCGCCCGCAGTGTGATCGTCCTCGCGCGCAAGGACGGGACATGGACGCTCAAGGTGCGGCCGTGTCCGAGCAGCTTGCCGCCTGCGAACCAGCTCAGGCGGGCACCGGAGATCGCCGCCCCGGCGTCGTCAAAGGCCGCTCCGGCCAGATAGAGCCGCGCCCGGCTTGATTGTCGCGTGCGACGCGACGGGTCGAGGATCGTGACCTCGGGCGCGTGACCGGCCGCGATCAAGCGACCCGACGTGGCCGTAGCATCGTTGAACCCGTCGTTGATGTCGATCCGCAACCGCCCGTTGCGCGTGCGGGAGAAGTCGGCGGTCGGCAACAGGATCCTGTGCTCCTCCTGGCCGACGGTCAACGTGCGATAGCTCCGCCCTCCGTTGCTCGAGAACGACACGCTGGCCGTGAGGCCGCCCCCGTCCGGGTCACGGGCGGACCAGCGTACGGCGATCTTGCCCTTCGACGGGAGCCGCCCACGCCGAGGCGAGATCAGCCTGACCTTCGGGGCATGACGGCTGCGAACACGACGGGCCAGCAACTGCGCCCCCTCGCGCAGCTCGACCGAGGCTGCTCCGATCGCCGGCAGCTGCGCCCGGATGAACAGCGCAGGCGGGCGGTGAACTCTGTGCGGAAGCCAAATCGGCGTGGCCTGTACAGGCAGATCGGCGACGATCGTGCCGTCGGTTGCCCGCGCGAGAAGGTGAGCGTTCGCATTGGATGCCGGCGCGGTCGGTGGCGTCGCGTCATGCTCGACACTCAGGATGCGCACCACGCCCCCAGGCTCGATCGTGGCCGAGACCCCCAGCGAGCCGCGCTGGCTTCCCGAGGGGCTGAGGTCGCGAGCAAGGGCCGATAGGGGCGGGTAGCCGACCCCCAGCACCGTCGGCGCGCGGTCGTCTCGAAGCATGCCGAGCATCTGGGTCCAGTTGCGAGGGGAAACCCAGCTGCACGCGTCGTAGCAGCCGGCGCCGGGGTCGGGGCCGCCGCTGCAGTAGGACATGAGGTCGTAGAAGCGCGTGACGGCGATCGGTGCCAGCCCCTGATAGAGCACGCGATAGCCGTGCCCGCCAGAACCCGATCCCTCGGTGCGATCAAATCCGACCCCATTCAGCGCTCCGATCTGGTCCGGCGGCCAGTCCTCACCACCACCTCCACAAGCTGCCGAGGCATGGGGCAGGCCGAGGAGGTGCCCGGCCTCATGGGCCACGCCGCCGATTGGAAGCCCGCCGTCGTCGTGGGCGTAGAGCCCACTCTGCGCGCCCGAGCCCCAGCCGTTGGTCAGACCGTAGGGCTGCCCGGGCATCGGGTTCTGCGATGCCCATCGAGCTACGGCGGAGAGCAGATCGTCCTGGATCTGCCAGTACCGCTCGCCTGGCGTGGTCCATGACGTGCACGCCCCGGCGCTCTGGTCGTGGGCATCGCAGCGTTCGATCGCCGTCACATCCACCGGTCCCTGCTGCGGGAGGACGTCGAGCTGCCCGGTACCGAGCGGGAACAGGTTCTGGATCGCGTCGAAGTCGGAGGTCACGTCACTCGGCACGATGTGGCCAGGCGTGTAGGTGGAGTTCAGGGCGATCGGGGTGATGGACCAGTTGTAGGTCCGGATGAAGGGGATGTTCGCAACCGCCGCGGTGGCAACGCCGGGATCGGTGACGTTGCGGGCGCCCGTCACCGAGGGCACGATCAGCCGGGCGACGACCTCGAGTGGGCCGTGGGTCCATGAGTTGGGCAGCACGAAGGTGAAGCCGCCGTTCTCGTCGGCTCTTTCATCCGCGACGGAGCGGACGTAGTTCCACGACAGCATCCGCGGGCCCTCTGTCGAAGCCAGCGGCGGGCCGAGCGACACGAGCCGTCCCGTCCGCTCTGAGAAACCGAACAGCTGCGCGTCGACCGGCGCTGACACGATGGGATCTCCGGTCAGGTCGGCGAAAACCCTCACGATCGTCTTGCCGTCCCGCACCAGGTCAACGCCGCTGTAGCTGCCGAGCTGAAACGGACCGCTGATGCCCGGGGCGGTTGCCGTACTCGAGAGCGCCGTGAGCGTAAGCTGCTGCGTCGCCTGCGTTATGTCCACGGCCCGGATCACTCCGCCGTAGGTCGGCAGGCGCGCCGTGCGCGTGATCGTCACCGTGTCGTGGGCCACCTGCCCGCGGTTGTCGCGCAGCCAGACGGTGACCGGGTAGTGGCCGTAGGTAAGCGCCGGGGCAGGGAGACTGAACCGGCCGTCATGGAGCGAAAGCGTCTCGCTGCCACCGGGCAATCGGGGGTAATAGCAGGTCGACCAATCAGGAGCACTGAGGCCGTGCTCACCGGTCAGCACGCAGAAGTTCTGCACGCCGGATAGCGCGCCATAGGTCCCAGTGAAGTCACCCGGCGGTCCGTTGAGGTCCGACCCGTCGGTCGGGTAGCTGAAGTGGACGCTCGGGGTGCTGAGGTTGGCCGCATTCAAGACAACGGTGAGATCGTCGATCTGCGCCGCGCCGGCACCCGTGTTGTGGGCAGCCGTGCCGCAGCCGACCGACACCTGTGCGGAGGCGATCCGACCGCCCGGATCGCTTACCGACATCAGTGTGCTGAACGGCCCGTACTGTCCGGGCGCGGCAATCTCGATGTCCGGGCTTGACACGAGCAGCGTCCCCGCGGAACTGAAAGCCCGCAGCACGCCCCAAGTCCCTGCCTCCGGGGCGCGGTCATCGGTCCCGGCCCGCAGGCTCACGCTCACGGCCGGATGGTCGAAGCGCATGCGCAGGATGCGCCCGCTCGAGCAGCCGCCCGCGCCCGGTGCGCCCGCGGCACTGAGGACCGAGGGGAACGAAGACGGCCAGGTGTGAACTGGGGAGACGATCCGCGGAGCATCGGGGAAGTGGACTCCGCTGGGGAGGCCGTGCAGCGGGCTTCCCGGCTTGAGGCCGTCGAACGTGCTGAGGACGCTGGGACCCACCGGAGCCTTGGCCGCCGCCGTCACCTCCTGACTGCCCGTGTCGTAGACACACGTCTTGGTGCAACTGACCAGCAAGCGAGCCTCGACCAGATAGCGGCCAGGCTTGGCGAACTGCCAATTCACCGGATTGCCCGTGGCCTGGTCGTAGAGCCCGTCGCCATTGAAGTCCCAGGAGGCCTTGCCGACCTTTCCGCCGCCCTGCGTGAGGGTGGCAGTGAAGGTGACAGCCGAGCCGGCCGCTACGGCACAGGACGGCGAGCAGCCGATCGTCAGCCGGCCGTCCGCGCCGGCCGGCGGGGCGGCGAGGAGCATGAGAGCCGCAACGATGGCGACGGAGCCAGCTCGCATCGCGTGCAACCTGAGAGCCGCGACGATGGCGGCGGAGCGCGCTCGCATCGCGTGCAACCTCGCAGGTACGCAGTCCGTTCGCATCGGGGACTCACCCCAATCTTTGCCGCGCTCGGCGCCTGCGCACGCGGGGGGCCCGCAGCCCGTCCGGTACATAGCGAGGTGCGCGCTGGGCCGTGGGCGCTGTTCGCAGGGCGACTCTTCTGACCCATGCTCAGGCGCCTGCGCACCCGCGAATCAAGATCCGCCTATGGCACAGCCCACGCCGTCGCCATCGTGTTATTCCGCTGCGGCCTCCGATGAGGGCGCACCGCCGGTGCTGATTACCCGGCCCGCTCGGTCGATCCTCACCTGCGTCCGCCGGATCGCTGAGACGTCAGTTCGGCCTCGTACCCGCGCGATCGCCCACCGAGTAAGCGAGCCCGGGGACACCCGCCGGATCTCGCGGCTGATCGGGAACTGCTCATTGTTCGCGATCGCGTTCAGGACACCGTGTCGATCGAGCGCCGCGAGCCGATCGGCACCACCGATCGGCTCACCGTCGATCAATACCTGCGGAACCGTGAATCCACCGGTGCGTTCGGCGACGCGCTGCCGGAAGCCGGGGACTCCGGTCCCGTCAATCTCGCTGAACGCAAGGCCGCGCCTTCGCAGAAGCGCCTTCGCTCGACCGCAGTGCACGCACCACGACAGCGTGTAGACAGTGATCTCAGCCGGGGCCTCGAGCTTGGTCACGTCCGTCTTGGATGCCTCTGTGCGGCTCAAGGATTCGCCTCGTCTGCCGAATGCCGGACGCGGCACAACGCCGCGCAATCGAGAGTCGAGATGAGTATGCCGGTCGCGGTCCGGTTCCGGCCAGTCAACGAGCGGCTCGGGGCGGCCCGTGGCTACACGATCGCCAGTTGGCGTGACCGGCCCAGGTGCTGAGCGATCCGCGGATCGGAACGGGGAGGCTGGATCAGCCCGAATGGATGGGTGTGATGATCGCCTGTCCGTTGATCAGGTCGTATCCGACCGTGTTGGCGTAGTAGAGCCCGATCCCGGTTGAGAACATCCGGGTGAACGGCGCCGTGGTGAGGTAGAGCGGGAGCTTGTCGGCCACTTGGGCATTGGTGCGATAGGCGCGCACAACTCGACTGCTTGGCGGCGGCGTCGAGATCGAGATCTGGAGGCCAGGCGCTACGAACCCGCTCGTGTTCGGGACGTTCGGGAGCAGGCCGCTGCCGACAAATCCGAACGTGTTGCCGGTGTCCGCCACGGTCGGCGCGCAGGCCTTCTGCCCGGCGATGTTCCAGCAGAGCTTGAACAGACCCTGGTAGGCGGGAGTGCCGCTCGGATATCTCTTCGGCGTGTGCGGCCCGCCGAACGGACCCACTCGAACGCGCGGGCCGAGCAGAGCGACGGAGACGCTCGACGCCCTCGTGGTCGGTGTGCCAAGGATCAGCTTCGGCCCACCAGGCCGCCGCAGCGCGACCGTGTAGCCCTTCCAAAGCGGGGCTGGCAGGGACAGCAGCGGCGAGAACCCCGCCTGTGTGTTCGGTGGGAGTTGGCCGATGCCCATGATCCCCTGCGTTCCGGTCGAGCTCAGCAGCACCATGGTGCCGCCAAACGACTTGACCGCCCCGAACGAAATCGGCTTCGCCGTCGTCGCGCTCGATACCCCGTGGATCGTGAACGACCCGGTAGCTGTGCTTCCGGTGACTTTGCCCGAGACACCGAAACCCCCCAGGACGCGAAGCCTCGGCGAGATCTTCGCCCGCCGACCAACCGCCTTACGCATGATCATGAGCTGGCCGGAGCCCGTGTCCACGATCACGGGGACCGATTTCCCGCCGCCAACGGCGACGCGAGCAACCAGGAACGTCCCGTTCGGTCCTTGAACGAGCCTGAGCGGGACCGCCACGTGCTCCACCCGCGCGGGGAACGGCCTTGCCTGAGATGACCCGCAACCGATAGATGCGATCGTCGCCGCCACAACAACTGCCCGGTTCATCTGACCCCGCTCCGTCCAGGAACTGCCCCGCGCGCACAACGCTCCAACGGGCCGGTCCGCTGATCGCGCCTCGCACCGTACCAGGCAACAAGCGGCTCGGGGCGGAAGCATGGTATGACTGAGCCTCGGCTACGTCCTTGTCAGCAGGCGGTGCGCGATGGCCAGTCCAGAAACGATCACAATCGGAGGCGATCTACAGGTTCGACGTCTGGCCTATGGGGCTATGCGCGTCACGGGTCCCGATGTCTGGGGTCCGCCGCCGGATGCCTCCCAGTCCCGCGCGCTGCTCAGGCGTGTCGTCGAGGCGGGCGTGAATCTGCTGGACACGGCCGACTGTTACGGGCCCAACGTGTCCGAGAACATGATCGCCGAAGCGCTGTATCCATATCCCGAGGATCTGGTGATCGCGAGCAAGGGCGGGCTGACCCATCCGAATCCTGACGAGTGGGTGCGCAGCGCTCGGCCCGAACGACTAAGACGCTGCTGTGAGGACTCGCTGCGGCGGCTCAAGCTCGAGCAGATCGACATCTATCACCTGCACTGGGTGGACCCGGAGGTGCCGATCGAGGACTCTGTGGCCGCGCTCGCGGAGCTTCAGCAGGAGGGCAAGATCCGCCACATCGGCCTCTGCAACGTGACCGTCGAGGGAGTCGAGCGAGCGCAGAAGATCGCCGACATCGTCTCGATCCAGAATCACTACAACCTGGTCCATCGCCAGAGCGAAGACGTACTGGAGCGCTGCCAACAGGACGGGCTGGCGTTTCTGCCCTATTACCCGTTGATGACCGGGGATCTGGCCGAGCCGGGCGGCATCCTGAGTGAGATCGCGGCGGCGCACGATGCCACACCAACACAGGTCGCACTGGCATGGCTTCTGCAGCACTCGGCGGCCGCGGTGCCGATCCCCGGCACGAGCTCGATCAAGCATTTCGAGGAGAACCTGCAGGCGGCGGAGCTCGAGCTGACCGACGCTGAGATGCGGGCGCTCGACGCCGCCGCGCCACAGATGCCCGCGGCCACTGGTCCCGGGCAGCCATTCCCGCGGCGAACACTCGCCAAATAGTCACGTTTGCCGAGGCGGTTGGGGCCGGCGCTTCGGGTGCGACGTTACGCTGGCCCGCCGAACGAGATAGTCAAGTCGCGCGGGAACCGGTCCTGTCGAGTCGCCCGGGCTGACAAGCATTACCTGACACTCCATCGCGCAGAACCGCCGTCCGAACATCGTCAGTGAGCGGTGACCTCGTTCTCCGCCGAGGCGGTTTGGTCGATGCCCACCCGGGTACGCCCTGGCTAGTCGATAGACGCGGAGGTAGAGGATGCGCTGGACTGGCCTGATCACAACGGTCGCGGCGGTTGCCGCGGTGGGAGGCGCGTCGGCGCCCGCGGCGCAGGCGAGCGGGAGCTACGTGCTGACGGCGCGCTCGTTCACGGCGAGCACGTATGCGCCGACGTTCACCGGCAATGGGCTGATCGGGGTGCGGGTGCCGCCGTCGGGCGAGGGATACGCGAGCGGAACGGTGCCGGCCCAGTCCGAGCTCGCGGGCTTCTACGCCAAGCCGACGCATCCGCAGACGGTTTCGGACGCCGTCCAGCAGCGGGCGAACATCCCGACGTGGTCGACGCTCCTGTTCGGGGATGGCGCGCACACGTACTCGACGACCGGCCCAGCGACGACCGGCTGGCAGCAGTCGCTCGACCTCCGCACCGGGGTCATCACGACCTCGGGCATCTGGACCGCCGCAGACGGGCACCGCTTTAGCTTCAGGTACCGGGTCTTCACGGACCGCGCCGACGGGCACGTCGGCGTCACTAGCCTGACGCTGATCCCGCGCTACACGGGCTCGGCCACCGTCAGTGACGAGATCGACGGCACTCCGGCCACGCTCACGAACCTCGTGACGAAGGCCCGCGATTCGGCCACCCGCCAGATCTCCGACGAGGTCGCGACCCAGACAACGGGCATCGACGCCGCGATCGTCAGCCGTCTCGTGACGAGCGGCGATGTCCAGGCGACCGCGCCGACCGAGGTGGATGCGACGAACGCGCAGAGCATCGGCCAGCAGATCACCTTCCCGGTCACAGCGGGGAAGACGTACACGATCACCAAGTTCGTCGGGATCGACGACTCTCATGACACACCCGCGCCGCTCCCCACCGCCGCCTCGGAGGCCGCGCAAGCGGCCCAGACCGGCCTGGACAGGATCACGCGGGCCAACGACCAGGCCTGGGCGCAGCTGTGGAACGGCCGGATCGACATCGCCGGCAACCCCTCGCTCGCGACCGACGTCAACGCCAGCGAGTTCTACCTGTGGTCGAACACACGGGATGGCGTGCCGTGGAGCATCTCGCCCGCGGGGCTGTCCTCCAACGGCTACGACGGCCACATCTTCTGGGACGCCGAGACCTGGATGTACCCGTCGCTGCTAGCCCAACACCCCGACCTCGCGCTCGAGATGAACAACTACCGCTTCAACCGGCTCGCCGCCGCCGAACAGCACGCGCAGCAGACCGGGTACAAGGGTGCGCGCTTCCCGTGGGAGAGCGCACTGGACGGGACCGAGCAGATCCCGCCGCCTGTCTCGGTCAACTCCGAGGGCCTCTACGAGATGCACATCACCGCCGACATCGCGCTCGCACAGTGGCAGTACTACCTCGTGACGGGGGACCGTCACTGGCTCGCCACGCGGGGCTACCCGGTCCTGTCGCAGGCGGCCGACTTCTGGGCCTCGAAGGCGAGTCGCGGACCGAACGGTGCCTACCACATCGACCACGTCACCGGCCCGGACGAGGAGAACCCGAACGTCGATGACGAGGCGTATACAAACGCGGGGGCGAGGGCGACGCTGCAGGACGCCGTCGCGGCCGCTCACGCTCTCGGCGTCGAGCCCTCCGCCGCGTGGGCGCAGATCGCCGCTCACCTCGCAGTCCCCGAGGGCACCGTCGGCCAGGCCCGCATCCACCCGGAGTTCGCCGGCTACGGCGGGCAGCTCGTCAAACAGGCCGATGTGACGCTGCTCCAGTACCCGTGGCGCGTCCCGATGTCGAAGGCGCTGGCGACGGGCGATCTGAACTACTACGTCCCGCGTACCGACCCGGGCGGCCCGTCGATGAGCGATGCCGTCAACGAGATCGATACCTCGGCACTCAACCTGCCGGGGTGCGCAAGCTACGTCTACACAGAGCGCAGCGTGCAGCCGTTCATCCGGGACGTCTTCGACCAGTTCTCGGAGACCCGGTATGGCGGCGCCTTTACCTTCATGACTGGCATCGGCGGCTTCCTCCAGGAGTACCTGTACGGTTATCCAGGGCTGCGCTGGCAGCCATCCGGGATCCGCCTCGCGCCGAGCCTGACCCGCCAGATCGGCGGCATCACGCTCCACGATGTGAGCTATCGCGGCCGCGTCTTCACGATCGCGATCGGACCGCGGACGACGACCCTCACCCTCCAGAGCGGACCCCCACTGACCGTCAATGGGCGGACGGTCACGCGCTCGATCACCGTCGAGACCGCCCGCCCCGATGCGGCGCCCACGACCGACGCGGTCCGCTGCAGGAACCCGACGGCCACCAGCAACGAGGCCGGCGCGGTGCCGCTCGCCGCAGTCGACGGCAGCCCCGCCACCGGGTGGCAGCCGCTCGGCCTGCCGGCGACATTCACGACGTCGCTCACCCGCCGGCGGACGATCACCCACATCGTGGTCTTGTGGGGTCGGCTGTGGCCCGGGGTCACGCAGCCGAACGTCCACCCGAATCCGGGCCCCGTTAAGACCCTCCGGGCCGACGCCTACACCATCCAGGCGAGCACCAACGGCCACAGCTGGCGCACCGTCGCCACCGTTCGGACCACCTCCGGGCGAACGACCGACACGCTGCTGATCCGCCCGACGAGCGCGCGGTACCTCCGGCTCCGGCTGACAACGCGGAGCGTGCCCCCGATCAAGCCGACGAAGAACAACCAGAACCCGCCGCCGACGACCCCGATCCTCGAGGAGCTGACCGTGCACTGAGCGGCCTGGGACGATACGGGGCCGGTGGCCGGCAATCCCCAGCTCTACCTGTTCGACGGCGGCACGCTCGCGCTCGCCGGGGTGCGGGTGCAAGTCCCGTTCTTCCTCATCCGCCACCCGGAGGGAGACGTGGTGATCGACGGCGGCATGCCGTTGGCGATCGCGCGTGACGCCCGAGGTCATTGGGGGCCGCTGGCCGACAAGTGGGCCGTCCAGATGTCGGAAGCGCAGCACTGCGCCGCCCAGCTTCGACAGCTCGGTGTGCAGCCCGACTCGGTTCGATACGTGGTGCAGACGCACCTGCACATCGATCACACGGGTGCCCTGGGTCACTTTCCCAAGGCGACCGTCCTCGTCCACGCGCGCGAGCTCGAGGCCGCCCGAGCCGCGGATCCGCCCGTTGCCTCCGGCTACCTGCCGCGGGATTATGCAAGCCCAGACATCCCTTGGAAGCTCGTCGACGCGGAGCTCGACCTGTTCGGCGACGGCACCGTCCGGCTGCTCGAGACGCCCGGGCACTCCGCCGGCCACATGTCGGTGCTGGTGCGGCTGGACGGCGCCGGGCACGTGCTGCTCACCGCCGACGCGGCTGATAACGCCGCTCAATGGGATCGCTCGGCTCCGCTGCGTGCGCTCTTCTCTCGCGATCAGGCGACCCGATCATTGGAGCGCCTTCGTCGTCTCGCGCAGGACAGCGAGGCGCTGATCGTCTTCGGGCACGACCCGGCGAACTGGGCAGAGCGCCTGCACGCTCCACAGCATTACCAGTAGATCTCCCAGATTCGTGAGAGGTCTGGACTCCTGACCCCGGCGGCGCGTACAATCCCGCGACGTCAGGAGGACCGTGGAGGATAGGTGGCCGAGGTGAGGATGTCGCTTTGCTGATGTGCGGTCGCACGAGGAAGGTTCGGGGGCGGTGAAGCGGGCCAGAGAGTTACCTAGGTCGGCGCGAGCCGGTGTTGCGGCGCTGCTCGCGTCGCTGGTCGTGATCGCGGCGGCGGTTTCGCTCGCGAGCCCCCGGGCTGCTGGCCACGTGGAGCGACGCGCAAGCGCGACAAGCCAGCAGGGGCTGAGCACCGGTCCGGACGCCGGAGTCCTGGCGGCGACGGTCTCGCCTGACCTCCCCCTCGCACACGACGGCGACGGCATCGCGACCGTAACGCTCGCGGATGTCACGGCGGGACGGGTCGCAGTCAGCCGCGTAACCGCCGCCGTCGAGCTCTCCGGTCCCGCGCGAGCGCGAAGCGTCCGCGCTGGCGCCGGCTGGCGATGCACGGTGCTGGGACGCGGCCGACGCGTCTGGTGCCGTCTGCCGTCAGGAGCCAAGGCCGCGAGCTCGCTGAGGCCGATCGCAGTCGACGTCGTCCCCGGCCGACCGGGGCGGCGGGTTTCCTACGGCCCAGCGGCGATCCGCGTGCGCGCATCCTGGCGTCAGCCCGGGATCACCGGTGGCACGCTCGCCCGGGACTCGACCGCGCAGCTCGCGCTCACGATGCGGCCGCCGCTGACGGTCGGCGTTCACGCCACGTATCCGACCGTGATCGATCACATCAGCGGCGTCGCCTCGCCGATCACGATCCTGAAAGGAACGGTCGGTCGCAGGACAGATGAGCCGATCCGGTTCGCGTGGCGCCAGCTGTGCACAGGCCGGTCGTGCCCGCGGGTGAAGTGGACGACGCCCACGCGCGGGCTGCTGGTGGCCGGCGAGCAGCCGATCGCCGGGTGGACCGCGCCGCAGGTCAAGCGCGTTGCGAGGCTCCGATTCGCGCTGAGCGCGTCGGACCCGCGCGGCACCGTCCGGCGCGTCGTCTCGGTCCGGGTCCTGCCGGACGCGATCGACCGAATCAACCCGCGCCTGGGAAGCGTGGCCCTCGGCGGCAAGGTCGTGAGAAGCGCCGCGAAGCCGGTCACGGCCGTCCCCCTGACAGGTGCGGACCGGGCAGCCGTCAGCATCAACGGCAACGGCGTGACCGACGTGGCCACGCACGGGCTCGTGCGCCTCGTGGCAAAGGTCTCCGGGCAGCGTCTGACAGGGACCGAGTGGCACGCCGCGGACGGGCCCCACACGATGCTCGCGGGCGCGAAGCGATCGCGGACCACGCTCGAGTTCCACGCTCCCGCGACGCCCGGCACTTATGCCGTGCGGATGACCGCGTTCACGCAGCAGGACAGGTTCACGCGCGAGGAGATCGTCGAGGTGCGGCCCGCGGTCACGGCGCGCGCCGCGGCGGCCGAGGTGTCGACCCCCGAGAAGCACGCCTTCTGCGCGCTTGTCCGGGAGGCCCGCAAGTCAGGCGAGATCTCGATCTCGATGCCGTCCGGCGGAACGTTCGCCGCCAAGGCCGATCGTCCGGCCGGAAACGCGGACCAATGCTCGGGCACGGAGACGCTCGACGTGCACGGCGGTCACACGGAGCTTGGGTCCTTCGGTCTCGAGGCTCTGAGCGGCAAGATCACGCTCGAGCGCGGCCTCGTGATCGAGAAGGGCGCGCTGACGGCGCCCAAGTTCTGGGGCGAGCAGCCGCTCAGCAGCGCCGACACCAAGGGTGTCCAGGTCATGCACGGTCCACTGCGCGGCTCAGCCGCCGAGGCCGGCGGCGGACCGCGGATCGACTTCGCGATCCCACAGAGCCCGGACATCAGCGTCGGCTTGGGGATCCCGCTGAGCGGGGGCGGCTTCGGCGACCTCAGCGGCGAGGTCGCGATCGACAAGTCGTTCCTGTCGAAGTTCCCGATCGGGAGCGCGCTCCCCGGCAACGGCGGCGATGCCTGGAGCCTGCAGAAGATCAGGCTCTCGGTCGTTCCCGCTGCCAGGCAGTTCGTGCTCGAGGCGACCGCGAACGGTCCTTCCGGAGGCGCGCTGTCGCTGTACGGGGTGCTCACGTTCGACGGCGTCGTGAGCGTGAGCGTCGTCGGCAGCAACCTCGCGGTGTTCGAGTCGGCCGGAGGTCAGCAGACGACGTTGACCGCGCACGGCACGCTGACGATGCTCCCGGGGCGTCGGTCGGACTCGAACGGCAGCAGCTTCTTCCCGGTGGTCGACGTCGAGGTCGGCGCCGAGATCAACAACTACGAGCCGGTCAAGAACGTCAAGCTGTCCGGGCGCGTCTCGTGGTCCTCGCATGGCGCGCTGGAGCTCGGCGCCAAGCTGGTGACGGCCGTCCATGGTGGGACCAACGTCGAGGCGTCGGTCACGGGCAGCTACGAGGACGCCAACAACTGGCTGCTCTACGCCGAACTGTCCGCCGGGGACCAGGGGCTTCCGATCGGTAATCCCGCGGTGCTGACGCTGAAGAAGCTGACCGGCGAGCTCCAGCGAAAGGGCGGCGACGTCAACATCTCGCTGAAGGGTGAGGCAGCCAACATCAAGGGCATCGACGGCGTCCACGTAAAGTCGGCCGAGGTCCAGTTCACGACCGCATGTCAGCGCGAGGGCGAGCAACCTGCGACGGGCTCGAACCGGCGCGTCTGTCTGCTGGTCAAGGCCGACTTGGAGCTGAAGGTGCCCGGATCCGGCGCACCGCTCACGGTGACTGGCGCGCTGAGGCTCGATTTCAGCACGCTGAAGTTCGAGGTCAGCGGCGAGATCCCGGCGGGGACGAAGTTCGGACCATCGGAGTTCAAGCTCGAGCACGTCCGCCTGTTCGCCACCAACGACACCCCGCCGGCGGCGAGCTGCGAGACCGGCGCGAAGGTGGCGGCCGCCGGTGGGCTCTCGTACGGATTCACGGCGAGCGCCACGGTCCGAGGTCTGCCCGTCGACGTCACGGGCGCGTACCTCGCCGGCGAGACCCCGCAGTACTGCTTCGGTGCCAGCATCGGCGCTGCGGACCTGCCTTCGGGCAACTCGGACTCGCTTCGAACAGAAGGCGTCAAGGCCCCGGAGACGGCTAGCTGCAAGAGCGCGGACGCGCCGGCGCTGCAGAAGCTTCGCTTCGACTACTCGAGCGTGGCCAAGGCGGGCACGTTCAGCGGCCGGTTCTGCCTCCCCAAGGCAGCCCGAGACAGGCTCGGCACGCTCGCGCAAGGCACCGGCACCGTCGAGCTGACGCTCACCGACGACGGGTTCACGGGCCGCGCCAAGTACGACCTGGAGAACCAGGTTCACTGGCTTCTCAACGGCGAGGACAAGACAAAGGCGGCGCTCGGCTTCAGGAGCCTGGAGTTCAAGGTGTGGGCGACGAAGAGCAACGGGCTCGGTCTCGGGCTCGACGCCAGGGGCGAGGTGCGGTTGCCGGCGCCGACGGCAGCGAGCGGCGGCGCCGATACGGCGCCGTCACACGCGCCGGTCAAGCTCGGCGCGTCGGTCGTGATCGCCCCCAACCCGCAGCTGACGTTCGCGGCTGAGCTCGGGACCAGCGACGCGACCAAGCCGTGTACCGCCGGCGATGCGGTGATCCACAAAGCCTTCGACCAGGACGGCTTCAACATCTGCCAGCTGGGACTCGGCGGGACGATCGGGGCAAGCGGCTTCGGAATCGGCGTCAGCGCCAAGTTCACCTTGCCCTCGAAATGGGGAACCGAGCTGGGCGCCGAGAACGCCTCGTTCGTGATCGGCTTCAAGATCTCAGCGACGGCGCCGTGCCTGAACCTGGGTATGTCGCAGGTGAACACGAGCAAGCCGGCGCTTGACCTGTTCCGCAAGGGCGCGATCATCGCCGACCAGGCCGCGCTGCGGATTGCGCCGACCGGCTGCGAGCTTCCGGACGGCGGGCCGCCGCTCCCGGCCGGCATCTCGGTCGCCTTCAAGGGCAAGCTGTTCTCGACGCCGACCTCGATCGACCTCAAGCTCGAGCGCCGGCCGACAGGGCTGAAGGTTGACCTCACCCAGAACACGGGCCCGTCGAGCCTCGGGCCGCTGAAGTTCGGTGACACGCACATCCGCTTCCTCGCCGACCCCGACACGAGCACCACAGCCCTTCAGCTCAAGACCTCGATCGCGATCGGCAGCGGTCGCTTCGAAATCGATGCGGCGATCCATTCGTCGGGCGCGGGTACCTCGCGCAAGACGAAGATCGACGCCACCTCGAGCCTGAACGCCTCGTTGCTCGGCGCGAAGTTCGACGGCAAGATGGAGCTCCACTTCGAGAGCGCGGTTGGCGCCACCTCGGATGCCCAGACGACGGCGGACTTCAGCGGCAGGCTGCGCGCGGATCTGAAGATCTTCAAGACCGATGTCGACGTCAAGACACTTAAATACGACAGCTCGAAGGGCGGCCTGCAGGCGCTCGACTTCAAGGCGAGCGCCGAGGTGTCTCTGGGGCCGGCAAAGGCGAACGGAGCCTTCGGCGTCTTCTACGCGCGCCAACCGGAGACGCTGAAGCTATCTGTCAACGGAGGCTGGTCGCTGTGGGGCGTCGACCGCGGCCACATCGAGAAGGTCTGGGACCTCAGCAGGATCGAGATCCCGTTCACGATCGCCTCGCCACAGGGCTCCACGTTCAACGCCGGCGTCGTGATCCTGAAGGTCGCCGGCGACATGACCGGGTCGCTCGCGTGGACGCCGAGCGGCGGCTTCCATCTGACGACCGACCTGAAGGCGTTCTCGCTGCGCGTATGCGACCCGTTCAACATCGGCTGCAGCACGCTCACCGAGGTTCACGTCAACAAGGACACCGGCGAGGTGACAGGGTCATTCCTCGGGATCAAGTATTCGGTCAAGCCCTCGCAGTACGCCGCCGGGATCGGACAGTACATTCCGCCTCCGATCAGCAACGAGGGCGTGATCACGGGCGTCGCGTCGCACAAGTGCGTCGACGTGACGAACGGCGACACACGCGACGGCACCGTGGTGAAGGTGATCAACTGCCACGACGCGTCTAAGGACGGCAATGTTCCTCGCGAGTGGCGCCTCGCACAGCGTTGGCTGCTCAACGCCAGCGGCAACATCCGTGAGGCCAACCGCGGCGTGTGTCTGGACAACAACGGCAGCGGCGTCTACATCCTGCACTGCATTCCCAACAACCCCAACCAGCGGTGGCGCATCGACTTCAAGGGGCGAATCATCGGGCTCCATGATCGCTGCCTGGATGCCCCGGGGGCCGACACGTCCCCCAGTGTCGATTTGGCGATGAGGACCTGCGACGACTCGGCCAGCCAGCGGTGGGCGATGTCCGGGTCGCTCCGACTGGTTTCCAGCTCATGGTGTGCGGGCGGAAAGGACGGCAGCACAGGCTCGTTCACGCAGCTCGTGCTCGTCCGCTGCGACGGGTCGACCACGAACCCGACGTTCAAGACCAGTGCCGACGGTCGGCTGCACATCACCGACACCCAGTGCGTCACGCCCGACGATCGACCGGGCCGCGGCAACGCCGCGATCATCCTGCCGTGTGAGAACCGCCCGACGCTCGAGTCCACAAAGACCTTCGAGTTGATCAACGGGAGGGTGAAGCCCGCCGGGATCAATCTGTGCTTGGAGGTACCACAGCATCCGGCCGCGGGGGCGGCCCTGAAGTTCGATACCTGTGGCGGTAAGCCCCTGCAGCAGGGCTGGGACTTCGGCCGCTTCCTGACCGGGTAGCTGAAGCGGGCGCGCTAACCCAGGTTCGGGAGGCCGGGCCGTCCAGCGGGCGCGTTAACCCAGGTTCGGGAGGTACTCGCAGACTCCCCTCGCCGTGACCTTGATCACGGACGGAAGGACCCCCGAAAACCATGGCTTCTTGATCCCTATCCCGAATTCGACCCCCCTTGGCGGTGGCGCCAGATCGGTCGGGTAGGACCAGCCGTCGGGATGTAATGAGTTGCCGAAGTCGACCCTCAGCCGCGTCAGTCTGAAGCCCTCCTGCGGGCAGGCGAGCTGCAAGGTGCCGCCGTCGTAGATCGCGCTACCGCCGCTGGGGACCTCGGCGCGTTGGCTGCCGATCGCGAAGATCACCCTGGTCTGGCGCCCGGACAGATCCTGGCCTCTGAGCAGGGCGTTCTGCCACGCCAGAGACTTGGAGGTGTCCGTGCTGCTCAGGCCCTTGGACGCGAGCAGCGCCTCGAAGCTCGCGTGCCGGTTGTCCGCCGCGAACAGCTTGGTCTTGGCGATTTCGTGTGTCGCGGTGACCGCCCGCGGCAGTTTGACGGCGCACGTCTTGGTCGCCGCCACGAAGTCGGGATTGGAATTCACGTCGACGATGCCCCAATCGGCCCCGCGTCGGCGCGCCTCGCGCGCGAGCCAGTCGAGTGAGCACGCGACATCCAGCTGCCCGTAACCGACCTTGCCGAGCAGCGGCAGCACCGGCCGCGCGCCGTTGCGTAGCGCCGCCGTAATCTCCCTGATCGGCGCCGCCGGCGCCGCCTGGCGCAGCAGCGAGGCGGCCCCGGCGACCAGCGGCGCGGCGAGCGAGGTACCGCTCGTGTTTGCGTACACATTGGGGTCTACCCCACCCGAGTTCCGGGCCCGCGGACGCGAGGCGGCGACGATGTCGCTACCCGGCGCCGCGATCTCGACCGAGCTCGTGCCCCAGCCGCTGTAAGACGCCAGCTGCGAGTCGTTGCTCGTCGTCGCAGCGACGCACAGCAACGCGAGCCGGTTCCACGCGATGTCCGGAAGGTATGGCTTCGGCCGCCCGTCCTCCTCGACGAAAGTCCGGCGCGTTCGCAGCAGCGGGAGGCCGCAGGGCAGATCGACCGGGTGCGCGGACGAGTTGAGGTACAGCTCCGCGCCGGTCGCGCTCGGGCCCGTCCCGTAGCGCTCCTTGTCGTTGCCGGCGGCGACCACCCCGAGCGTGCTGCCAGACGTGAACAGATCCGCCCACGCCTCGACCAGCGCCGGGTCGGTGACCTCTGGCACAAGTCCGTTCCCGGGCCCCTGCACGCCAAAGAACATCTTGCGCCCCATGCTGGCGTTGACCACCGGGATCTTGAGGGCGCGCAGGATCGCCAGCCGCTTGATCATGTCCTCGTCGGTCCCGCGCGCGCGGGACTTCCACTGCTGCTTCCACGCTTCCATCGCCTGCGAGAGGCGGTCGTCGCGCGCGTAGTCCACCCCCGGTGCATCCCACGGCTCGCCGACGCGGACGCCGACGAGTGGAGCGTCGTAGGCCACTCCGGCGAGGCCCTCGCCGTTGCCGGTGGTGGCGGCCGCAGCCGACGCGACGCCGGTGCCGTGACCGTCGCATCCGCCAGGAAGCTGCAATCCGCCAAGCGGACCCTTGGGCTTCCATTCGTCGGGCGCGAGGACGTTCGTGTCATCGAGCGCGAACAGCGGCCGGTTTGCGTCCTGCACGCTGAACGAGCCGTTGGTCTTGATCGTTTCGATGTCGGGCCGGGCCGGGTTATCTCGATAGACCTCGCGGACGAGCTCCTGGCTCGGGCCCTGCGTGTCGGAGGATGGCTCGAGCGTGGCGGTGCTGAACAGTGCCGCGACCTGCGATTTGATGTCGGTGTTGTCGGACAGGCCGGTGTCGACCACGCCGATGCCGAAGTCGCTCAGCTCATTCTCTGACCATGCCGGCTGGTCCGCGGGCGTGCGCGCCAGCTTGCGGTCGGTGAGCCGCCCGGCATCCCGCAGGAGGGCCCATACCGGCAGCACGTTGATCGAGTAGTACTGGTAGTAGCTGTCGTAGCCCTCGGTGCGCAGGGCGCGCTGCCCGTCTGGCAACGGGTTGGGGCCGCCGAGCACGTTGACGGGGCTCAGCGCGTCGGACAGGTTCGTGCCCAGCGGCCACAGATACCACTGCGCCAGCCGGCTCTGAAACCGCTCGCAGCCGTTCGGGTTTCCGAACTTCTGCGACCAGAAGGCCGGATCGCTCGGCCAGTAGGCCTTGTCGCGCGGACCGGTCGTGAAGGTCTTGTCGGATGCGAACGAGTCCGGCTGGGCGTACAGCACGAGCGGGTTCTTCGCCAGCCTCCCAATTGCGCTCTCAACCCGCTTGCCCGGCGGCACCTCGAGCCGGTACAGCTCGGGCACGAGCGGCAGGTGCTCGAGGATTCGCAGGCCGTCGGCATCCGCGACATGTGCGCGCTGGCGCGCGGTCGTGGCATCGCGGAAGCGCACCAGCACCATCCCGGGATCCCAGCTCCGACCCCCGGGACCGCCGTCGAGCACGGCCTTTCCGCTGGCCGAGCCCACGGCAAGCAGACCGAAGATGAATGCGGCGAGCGTAAGCGCCCGGGCGACCACTGGACTCAAGCTCCATTCCTTTTGCCCCTCGTGACCAGTGACGGGCCAGGCTACCGCATAGGCCTGTACTCGGCGAGGGGTTGCGCGAGAGAAGGAACGCTGGCATGCTCCCGGCTGAGTCGGGGCCACACACATCGATAGGGGTACGGATACCGTCATTGATCAAGCTGTTGCGGGCCGGAGTCGCGCCCGCGTTAATGATGCTGATGCTGGTCGCGGCAACGCTGCCGAACAGCGCCCGCGCGCTCGACGATGGCGGCGGACGCTGGCAGGCCGGGCGGATCCTCGTCGCCTTCGATTCGGGCAACACCGAGGCAATCAACAGGCTTGTTCGCGACTCCGTTGGCGGGGAGCTCGTCGGTGCCCTGCCGGTGATCCCCCACGCCTGGCAGATCGAGGTTCCTGGCGACGTCAAGACGGACATCAACACACTGGTCGATGTCGACTTCAAGAACCGGGAGCTGCCCCAGATCCGGTGGATTCAGCCGAACTACATCGCCCGCGTCGAGCTCGACTCGTCTCCCTCTGAGAAATCGTTCTGGCCGAACGACCCTTACTACTGGCCCTCGAAGTTCGCCAACCCCAATCGCTGCGGGGGTGACCAGTCCTCGCTCTCGCAGTCGAGCCTTTGGCCTCTCGGCCACGACCTGCGCGACCCTCTGGGGGTCTGGAACCTCCCCGGGATCAACCCGCTCACCCCCGAGCAGCGACTGCCGTCCGATCCCGAGGCCGAGCAGGCGCTGTCAACAGCTGCGGACTCCTCGATCGACGTGCTCCCGGTCTGGAATGCGCTGGGACCGGATCGAACGATCGGCAAGTCGGGTCTCGACGGCGGCAAGGTCGTCTGGACCGACGGCGACCTGAGACGCTCGGCGATCGCGGTCTGGGACACCGGCATCTCGGACGCTCCCGATCTCGCACCGCAGGTGGCCGATCTGTTCAGCGTCGGCAACCCGAAGATCGGTGCTCGTGACACCTTCAGCCTCGCCTACCAGGACGGCGAGCGGCTCGACGACTTCCAGCGTGTCGACGACGCGCTCAACCCGAGGAACGCGCTCGACATCACGAGTGTGAGAGCGAGGCTCGAGTCGCATCCAAGGCTCGTCACCGAGGACGACCTCGGGTCGCTCGCCGGGTTCGAGCAGCTGCCAACCGGCTGCGATGGACACGGCACCGAGGTTGCATCGGTCGCCGCCGCAACGGCGGGCAACGAACAGGGGATCGCCGGCGTTGGCTGGAACGTTCCCCTGGTCGCGATCCGGCCCTACGCCAACTACGACGGCCAGCGTGCCCTGAAGACGACCCCCACGATCGCGCTCGACGACGCCAAGCACTACAAGGTCAGGGTCACCGACGCAACGCTCGTCCAGCAGCTGGCGATCGCCAAGGCGCTGCAGCTGCCGGTCCTCAACATGAGCTGGGGTTCACAGCTGTTCTCGCAGGGACCGCGTCAGGAGATCGGCGGAAACGAGGTGCAACCGGTGATCGTCTCGAGCCCCGCCGTCGTCGAGGCGATGGGGCGCGTGTTCGCCGACGGCAAGACGCTGGGAGTCGCGGCGGCTGGGCAGAACCGGCAGTACGGCTTCGGGGGGCTTCGCCGCAACGCGGCGCTGCGCGCGGGCGCGGCCGACGCGGTCCAGGCGCCGTGCGGCCTGCGGATGCTGCCGTCGCTCGGTGCGAGCGTCGAGGTCGGTACGAGGCTGCGCGACTTCCATGTCCCGGGCGTCAACTTCCGTCAGCTCAACCTGATCTGTGTGACTTCGAGCTCCTCGATGTCGCCGACGATCGCGGACGGAAGCGGGACCGGCGACTCGGCCGTCGATCTCACCGCGCCGGGGGTCGACGTCCCGGTTGCCACGCGACCGATCGAGGGTCTGGCGACGCACGAGGTGCCGACGCCCACCTACCGTTCGGCGAGCGGAACTTCGTTTGCGGCAGCGATGGTGTCGGGCGCGGCCGCGCTCCTGCGGGAGGCCGCGCCTGGAGCGTCGATCGCCGATGTCACCCGGGCGCTGCGCGCTGGCGCCAGGTTCGAGCCCTCGATGCTCAAGAAGGTGCGGTACGGGCAGCTCGACGTGGCGTGTTCAGCGCTGTGGCTCAGCCAGCATGCGAAGCCCGACTGGGACCTGCGGATCAACGCACAGGAGCTCCAACAGCATCACTTCACCGATCACTGCTTCAAGGGCGGCCTGACCGAGGTCCAGGTATGGAAGCTCCCAGCGGATTCGTTCGACGTGCGCGCCAAGCGATTCGACACGGGAGCCGAGCTGATCGCCGACAAGTTGGCGGCGAGGTCCGAGCGCCAGCGAGCGCTCGCGATCCAGCAGTCCCTGATCGACTCCTCGCGCAAGAAGTGGCCCGCCGACAGCTTTGCCTTCTTCCCGATCGGCACGCTGCCGTTCACGCGACCGACGGCTCCCCCCGAGCGCCCCATCTATGACTTCGGCGAGAAGCAGATGCGATGCCCCGAGGGCTTCCGTCTGACCGCAGTCGCGATGAGATGGAAGTCGACCCACCCCACCGGTTACATCTTCCCGAGCGCGCGCGAGCGGACGATCCGCAACATCTCGTTCAACATCGCATTGATCAAGCCATGGTGGTTCGCCCATCTGCCTGCCGAGATGCGCGTCGAGCTGAAGCTCCAATGCGAGAACGTGCCGGATCTGGGCTGAGATGGAGTACGGCTCGCCAGCTCCGTTGATCGCCTTCGCAATTGCGGTCGTTTGCGGCGCATTGCTGGCGAGCGGCAGCTACGTCGGTGGCGCGATCACCGGGGCGCTGGCGATCCTGCTGGGTGGAGTGTGGCGTTGGGGACAGCGACAGCAGGACGACGATCGGCACACGCTCTGGTAGGGCCCGACTGTCGCGCGGGCGCAGTCGTGAGTTCGCGCGCGCCGAGTTAGCGGCGGCTCAGCCGTCAAGGCGACGGAGATGCCCGCCGCGACGGCCGGTCACCGAGCCGCCGCCGCTGAGACACTTCTGCGCCGTGACCAGCGTGCTTTCGACCAACGATCTGCTGCTCGGCCTCGGACTCGTGCTTGCGCTCGCGGTCGGTTCGCAGCTGCTCGCACAGACGCTGCGGCTACCCGCGATCGTCATCCTGCTGCCAGTCGGGTTCGTCGCCGGCATCCTGACCAAGGACGCACGGCCTGCCGACCTGCTCGGGCCGCTGTATCAGCCGTTCGTGTCGGTCGCGGTCGGGATCATCTTGTTCGAGGCTGGGCTGAGGCTCTCGTTCCGCGACGTCACGCCGCGGATCCGACCAGCCGTCATTCGACTTGTGTCGCTCGGGTTGCTGCTCACCTGGGTGGCCGTCTCGGGCGCGGTCGCCTTGTTGTTCGAGGGACTCAGCGACGAGCTGCCGTTTCTGATCGGAGCGATCCTGGTCGTGTCGGGACCAACCGTCGTGCTACCGCTGCTCGCCTACATCCGGCCGATCAGGGACGTACGCGCCGTCTTGAAATGGGAGGGTGTGCTGATCGACCCGCTCGGGGCGCTGCTCGCGGTGATCGTCTTCCAGATCGTGCAGACGGGCGGCTCGCACGGCTGGCGTCCCGGCGAGTTGTTCGCGAGCCTGTTCGTCGGCGCGGCCGTCGGGGCGATCGGCGCCGGTTTGCTGTGGCTGCTGCTGCGGCGCGTTCAGCGTCTCGCGCCACGACATGTCGTGCCGGCGACACTCGCATTCGCGGTCGCGGCGCTCGTCGCAGCCGACCTGATCCGCGACGACGCCGGCTACGTCGCCACCCTGATGATGGGCGTGTTCCTCGCCAATCAGCGCACGATCGACGTGACCCCGGCGGTCGAGTTTCACGAGACGCTCGTGCAGCTGCTGATCGGCGTTCTGTTCGTGATGATCGCGGCGTCGGTATCCCCGAGCGATGTCAACCAGGTCCTCGGCGGCTCGCTCGCGCTGCTCGCGCTGATGGTCCTCGTGATCCGTCCCGCGATGGTCGCGATCGCCACCTGGAGGACGAACCTCGACCGGCACGAGCGGGCGTTCGTCGCGTGGATGGCGCCGCGCGGGATCGTCGCCGGCGCGACCGCGTCGGCGTTCGGGCTGCAGCTCGCGTCGTCCGGGGTCCACGGGGCCAACAAGGTCCTTCCGATCGTGTTCGTCGCGATCTTCGGCACCGTCGTCGTCTACGGGTTGACGGGAGGGGTGGTCGCTCGCCGGCTCGGGCTGACGGGCGCCGAAGGAGCATTCGTGCTGATCGTCGGCGGACACGAGCTCGCTCGCGGGGTCGGCGCCGCGCTGAAGGAGGCCGGCGTCGGAGTGCGCCTCTGGGCAGGCCCGACCAGCCAGCCAGCCGCTCACGCTGCCGGGCTCGACGCCGACCAGGGCCGCATGCTGGGCGACTCGATCGCTCGCGAGACCGAGCTCGAGGATGTGACCGACGCGCTCCTGCTCTCGCAAAGCGACGACTTCAACGCGCTCGCTGCCTCCGAGCTCCGCGGAGAGCTCGGCCACGGGCACGTGTATCGCATCGCCCCAGACCGCGACGAGCCTGACCTATGGGTACCACCCGATGACGGCGACATCATCGGCTCGCAGGATCTGACACTCGCGGAGATCACGCACAGGCTTCGCGATGGAGCGCGGATTGTCCGAACGCCGGTCGGGAGCAATGGCGCGCAGCGGCCGCACTCGGGCCGCGCGCTGCTGTTCGTGGTCGGCCTGGACGGTGCGATCCGCGCGGCGTCCGGCCGGTCGCGTTCGGAGCCGCGCGCGGGTGACAGCCTGATCGAGCTCGTGGCGGCTCGCTGAGGTGCGGGTCGTGATCGCGCCTCTGAGCTCTCGCCGGTGCGGCTCGCGCCTCGCGAGCGTCTCGCTCGCGCTGGCGCTCGCGCTGATCATCCCCCTCCCCCACTCGGCGTCGGCATCGACCGGCAGCTGGTCGATTCAGCCGACGCCCAGGCCGTCGGGCGCGAGTTTCAGCACCCTGGCCGACGTGTCGTGCTGGTCGCCGACCGGGTGCATCGCCGTGGGCCACGGCACTGCGCGCGACGGAGCCGCGATCGGCATTGCGCAGCGGTGGAACGGCATCCGCTGGTCGATCGAGCCGATCGCCAGACCCGCTGGCGCCGACGGCGCGCTGCTGTTCGGAGTTTCGTGCTCGTCGGGGACTGCCTGCACGGCCGTCGGGAGCACGTCCGAGCGCTCGGGCGGGGGTACGCCGCTGATCGAGCGCTGGAGCGGGGCGCGATGGCGGATCGAGCACGCGGCGATCCCAGCCCACCTCACGCGCGGAAGCCTCAGCTACCTCGCGGCCGTGTCGTGCCCGTCGAGGACTTCGTGCACCGCCGTTGGCCATTCCGGCAACCGTGCCGGGACGCGGGGAGCAACGCTGGCCGAGCAGTGGGACGGCGCGCGATGGACGATCCAGCGCACGCCGGCACCTGCCGGCGCGAAGGTCAGCTTCCTGGCCGGCGTCTCATGCCCGCGGCGCGGAGCCTGCGGCGCGAGCGGGTCGCTGATCACGCGTAGCGGCGTCGGGCTGACCCTGGCGGAGCGGTGGAACGGCACCCGCTGGTCGATCGAGCGCACGCCGACGCCCGCGGCCGCCACCGGCGCCCAACTCGCTGGCATATCCTGCGCCGCGCCCGCGACCTGCGTCGCCGTCGGCCTGTTCGACATCGTCACGGGGATGGAGATCATGCTCGCCGAGCGCCACCGCGACGCCCACTGGTCGATCGAGAAAGCCCGGTACCCGTCAGGAGCCACCGGCGTGCAGTTCAACGCCGTCTCATGCCGGTCCGCCAGCACCTGCACGGCGGTCGGATCGTTCGGGGACGAGACCACCCTGTCGCGGCCGTTGGTCGAGCGCCGCACCGCCGCCGGCTGGTCGGTCGATCCGACGCCCTCGCCGCCGGGCGCGATCAGCGCCTCACTGTCGGGCGTGTCGTGCGTCGGGCCGTCCGTCTGCACCGCAGTCGGCGGCTTCGTCAACGCCGGGGGGACCGGACGCCCCCTGGCCGAGCGCGGTGGATGAGCGCCAGCTTGTGGCCGTCGCCGGGGACGCCCCGGCTGGGCTTCGTCGACCACTCACTGTCCCGTCCGCCGGGCCGACGCCCCAGCTGGGCTCCCTTGACCCGGATCGAGGGCCCGGTCTAGCCGGGTTATACTCGGCGACCTCGCGGCTGTAGCTCAGTTGGCTAGAGCGTCTGCTTGCCATGCAGAAGGTCGAGGGTTCGAGTCCCTTCAGCCGCTTGTCAGGAAAGCCCTGCTAATGGGGCTGTTGCGCGAAGTCCGCGGAAGCGGGCTTTGTTGTGTCCGGGGCGGGGTTAAGACTTGCCGGTATGGCTCAGAGCTTCTTGTTGTGTGATCGCGAGCAGGAGCTGTTGTTGCCGCCGGGTTTGCGTGAGTGGCTTGGCGAGGATCACGTGGTGTGGTTTGTGCTGGATGCGGTGGAGACGATGGATCTATCGGAGTTCTATGGCGCTTATCGCGCTGATGGGCACGGGCGGGCTGCTCACGATCCGGCGATGATGGTCGCGCTTCTCCTCTACAGCTATGCGTGCGGGGAGCGGTCAGCGTGGGTGATCGAGCGGCGTTGCCGGGAGGATGTTCTGACCCGGGTGATCTGCGCGAATCGGGTGCCTGATCACACTACGGTCGCGAGGTTCCGGGGCCGGCACGAGCCGGCGCTTGCCGGGTTGTTTACCCAGTTCCTTCGGCTGTGTGCCCGGGCGGGTCTTGTGTCTGTCGGGGTCGTCGCGCTTGATGGCACTGCGATCAGCGCTGACGCTTCACGCGAGGCGACCCGGTCGCACGACTCGATCCGCCAGGAGGTCGAGCGGATGCTCGGAGAGGCGGCGGAGGTCGACGCCCGCGAGGACGAGCTCTATGGCGAGGCGCGCGGTGACGAGCTGCCGACCGAGCTGATCGATCGCCGCTCCAGGCTTGCGCGGTTGCGCCGTTGCCGTGACGAGCTCGAGGCCGAGCAGGCCAAGGCGCAGGCCGCCTATCAAGAGAACCTGCGGTGGCGGGCTGAATGGGAGGCCGAGCATGGCCGCAAGCTCGGCGGCCGCAAGCCGTTCGCACCAGACCCTGACGGTTTGGGCAAGCGCACGATCAACGTGACTGACCCCGACTCCAGAGTGATCGCCCGCGAAACACGCCAGCCGGTGCAGGGCTACAACGCTCAGGCCGTCGCCACTGGCAACCAGATCATTGTGGCTGCGGATATCACGCAGCAGTCCAACGACTCCGGGCAGCTTGAACCGATGATCCGACAGGCGGTCGAGATAATCGCTGCGGCCGGCTGCCCAGAGCAGATCGGAACGGTGCTCGCCGATGGCGGCTACTGGAACAACGCGCACATCGTCGCGCTCGGTGACGAAGGGATGCAGGTGATCGTTCCGACCCGCTCAGCATCCAGAACCAAGGCCAGGAAACTGTCCCCGAAACAGGGGCCGGAGGCCGAGCGGATCGACCGGCTCTTAGACACGCCGGAAGGGAAGGCGCTCTACACCCACCGCCAGCACATGATCGAGACAGTCTTTGCGAACACGAAGTTCAACCGCGGGATCCGCCGGTTCCACAGACGCGGGTTAGCCGCCTGCAGGGCGGAGTGGCGCCTCATCGCGGCCACCCACAACCTCCGGAAGCTCCACACCGCAATAACCGCCGCCTGACCAGACCCGAACCGGTCCGCGGCATCCGCCAACCCGCCGCACAATCCCCATCCTCAACGACAAAGATCGCCTTCCGGCGACCTTTGCGCAACAGCCCCTCAGGCGGGGTTTTTCTCTGCCCGGATGCGGCCATGGCCGACGGGTTTGGGGCCGGCGCTACCACTCGGCGCTACCAGAGGCCCGCTGAGGGTGCTCTCCCGCACCTCGAGCCTCTCCGAATCGCGCGGACACGGTTCGTCGCGGCTGATCAACGTCTTCGCCGTGCGCACCGCGGTCATCGCTTGAACCAAAGGATCCGTCCGCTCCGTCCCGGTTCGAGCCTCGTCAACCCACGAAAGAACGACCCAAAAGGCCGCCGGGACTAACGAACTGCTGCTTTCCTTTGCGCCGCTCAACGAAGCGGTAGCGATCGATGGTGGCGAGGGGTGTCCGTTTAAGTGTGTAGGCGGGGTTGGTTGGTGTTAGTCGGGTAGTCGGTCTCCGAATTGGATCTTGAACGCCAGTAGCGCTTTCGTCCACCCGCGGGTGCGGGTCCATTGCGGGACGGCGTTCTGGATCGCTAGGTAGATCAGTTTGCGGGCCGCGTCCTCGGTCGGGAAGTGGCCCTTGGTCTTCACCGCCTTTCGTAGTTGTCGGTTCAGCGCCTCGATCGCGTTGGTCGTGTAGATCACCCGGCGGACCTCGGGCTCGAAGGCCAGGAACGGGGTCACGTACTCCCAGGCGTCACGCCAGGCTTGGCCGATGACCGGCAGCTGCGCTCCCCATTTCTGCTCGAACGCCTCGAGCGCCTGGAGGGCGTGGTCTGCGTCGATCGCGGTGTAGATCGGCTTCAGATCCTTGACCACTTGGTCGTATTGACGGCGCGGCACGTACTTGAGCGAGTGCCGGATCAGATGCACGATGCACGTCTGCACCGTGGTCTGAGGGAACACGGCCTCGATCGCCTCGGGGAACCCTTTGAGCCCGTCGACGCAGCAGATCAGAATGTCTTGCACGCCGCGCTGTTTGAGCTCGGTCAGGACCTGCATCCAGAACTTCGCGCCCTCGTTGGCTTGGAACCACATCCCGAGCACCTCGCGCTCGCCGTCGATCCCGATCGCTAGCGCCAGATAACAGGCGCGGCGTTGGACCGATCCGCCGTCGCGGATCTTCAGCACCAGCGCGTCGAGGAACAGCACCGGGTAGACATCATCCAGCGGCCTGGTCTGCCACGCCCGAGCGTCCTCCATCACCGCATCGGTCACGCGGCTGATCAGGTCGCGGCCGACGCTCACGCCGTAGATCTCGCGCAGGTGCGCCTCGATGTCCCGGGTTGACATGCCGCGGCTGTAGAGCGCCAGGATTTTCTCGTCGAACCCTTCGAAGCGCCGCTGGCGCTTGCGCACGATCTTCGGCTCAAACGAACCATCACGATCCCGCGGAGCCTGGATCCCGACCGGGCCGTGCTCGGTCACAAGCGTCTTCGCTCTGCCCTTCCCATTACGCGTGTTCGCGGCCCCGCCCGGCGGCTCCTGATGCGGCTCGTAGCCGAGATGATCGGTCAGCTCGACCTCCATCGCCCGCTCCACCAACCGCTTAGTCAACCGGCCGAAAAGGCCGCCCCGCCCGAAGATCTCCTCCTCGGTCCTAGCGCCGGCCAGCAACTCGTCCACGAGCTCGTCCGGCAGCTTCTCACGCATCTCGTCCGGCAACCCTTCAAGGATCCCAGGCGAGGACGCCGGCGCCTCGCCTAACGGCGAGTCGCCGGCGCCATACCGGTTAGAGACCCTCGCTCGCTCGAGAGCTATCTCTTTCTCTGAAGTTGTCGAAAGCATGAACATTCCTTTCGCTCATGCCTACACACTTCCTAGGACACTCCCACGCCAGAATGCGCGCGCCACCGGGCGGTCTCAGGCGGTCGCCGCACCACCCGGGAGAGTCAGTGATTCGCTGACCAACGAGGTGAGGTGCGGAGATGCCGAAGGGTCACTATCTGGCCGAGGCTGTGAAGGATGCGATTTGGAAGCTGCGGGCAGAGGGGGTGAGCGAGGCGGAGATCGCCCGCCGGCTCGTGATGAAGCGGACGGTGAGTAAGTACCTGCAGAGGATGGGAGGGATCCGCCCGAGGCCGCGTCGTCGGGCTGTGTGCTGCCTGACGCTGGCTGAGCGTGAGGAGATCTCGCGTGGGATCGCTCGAGGTGAATCGGCCCGCGCGATCGGTCGCACTCTCGGCCGGTCCCACACCACCGTCTCGCGCGAGATCAACCGTTGCGGTGGCCGCGGGCGCTATCGCGCTCACGCAGCTGAGCAGACTGCCTGGGGTCGGGCCAAGCGCCCGCGGCCGTCGAAGCTGCAGCTGTGTAGCGAGCTGCGTGAGCTTGTGATCCAGCGGCTCGAGGAGGATCACTCCCCGCAGCAGATCTCGGGGTGGCTCAGGCTCTCATACCCCGACAATGAGCAGATGCAGGTCTCGCACGAGACGATCTACCGCGCGCTCTACGTCCAGGCGCGCGGGTCGCTGCGACGCGAACTTACCCGGCATCTCAGAACCCGGCGTCAGAAGCGCTACGCACGGACGCACTCCAATCGCGGTCAGGGCCCCGGCTGCATCGCCGGGATGGTGATGATCTCCGAGCGTCCACCAGAGGTTGCCGACCGAGCGGTGCCCGGGCACTGGGAGGGCGACTTGCTGATGGGAACTCGTGACACGGCGATCGCGACCCTGGTCGAGCGCCAGACCCGCTATTGCCAGCTCGTCGCGCTGCCCGAAGGGACCAACGCGGAACCGGTCTGCGAAGCGCTCAAGGAGTGCATCGTGACGCTGCCCGTCCAGCTGCGCCGCTCGCTGACCTGGGATCAGGGAAAGGAGATGGCACAGCACCGACGGTTCAGCATCCAGACCGGCGTCGAGGTCTACTTCTGCGATCCCCGCAGCCCGTGGCAGCGAGGGTCCAACGGGAACACAAACGGCCTCCTTCGCCAGTACTTCCCGAAAGGCAAGAGCCTCGCCGGCGTGAGTCAGGCAGAGCTCGACGACGTCGCCCGCAAACTCAACCACCGACCCCGCCAAACGCTCGGGTTCCGGACACCCGCCGAGAAACTCACAGAACTGATCGACGGACTCCACCACACGGACCCGTCCGAGCGCTGATCTCGCTTCGGCCTACGGCCTTCGCTCGACAGCGCCCGGACGGAATGACACGATCCGGACCGTCAGGGGTGGTGCACAGACCGGTTGAGGCCAAGCGTCAAAGCGGGGCAAACGCCGCTGCCGCGACGCGGTCTCGCAAATCGCCAGTTGCGCAACCCGCGCGGAGCGCGTCTGAGTTCCGGGTGGCCGACGTACTCGTCGCCACCACGAAGCAGGACTTCAGCGGCTCTCCTCCAACCCGCTCGGAGCACGGCCAGATCGGAGTCGAGAGAACTGCCCCGTTACGCGCCTACGGTTCGCGCGACCCGGTGACCGCTTCGCGCAGAGGCCTTCGCTGAGCTCCTCTCTGGCCGCGGGCCGCTGCGGCGTCTGATCGAGGCGGCCGCCTTGTCACGAAGCCGCGATCGCCGTCATCATTGGCGGTTCAGACAGCGACGAGCGGGTTCCTGGCTGCCGCTCAAAGCCACGCGGCTCCGATGATCTGCGCTATGTCGCCGTCGGGGTTTTCCCGGACGTCGTAGAGGATGGTGGCGGTCACCCACAGGACCGTGCGGCCGAGATGGTCTGGGTACCGATCGATCTTGGCGTTGAAGAACTCCAGCGCTGTCTGCTCCGTTTCTAGGAGCTCGACGGCATCGTCGATGTATTGGCGAGTCTCGGCGATGATGCGCTTGCCGTCATCGTCGAGTCGCTGGTTTTGGTGGCCGGCGACGACGTGGCGCGGGTTCAGGGCCTCCAGTTGGTCGATGGCTCGGCGCCAGGGGCCGAAACCTCCGACGGTGACGCTTTCGCCGAGATACATGTGGACGCCGTTATAGATCACGTCGCCGGCCACAACCAAGTCGAGGTCCGGGACGTGCAGGATGCTCGTCTGGTCTGTGTCGGTGTGTCCGACGTCGATGATCTGGAGGTCGTGTCCCTCGAGTGTGAGCCGTCCGCCCGGCACGGTCTCGGCTGTCTCGGTGGTCGGCGGGATGCCTGGGTACACCTGGTCCCAGACGTAGGGCCGGGCGGCGATGTTGGCCTGCATCTGCTCGATCGTTCCCTCTGTGGCAACGACGCGCGCTCCGAACCGCTTCGCGAGGACGCCGGCCGCGAACCAGTGATCGCCGTGGCCGTGGGTGATGAAGATGTCGGTGAGGTTTCGACCCTTGGCGAGGGTCCAATCGCCGAGGATGCGGGCTTGGTCCACGGTCATTCCGGGGTCGGTGAGCACCGCATCTCTAGCGCCGTAGATGAGTGTGCTGGCGAGGGGTGAGAACAGCTTCGGCTCTCCGTTCGGAAGCAGACCGTTGTCCTGCCGCGGCGCCTCGTTGACGAAGACCTCGTAGGTGAGCGTTGTACTGGGGTCTGTGGTGTTCTTCATGTGACCCTCCCGTGGTGCTTGGCGGTTGCGGAACGGTGGGTGCAGCCAGGGATCGTGGGTCGTGGAGTGCAACGCGGGCGCCAGGTCAGCCGGAGGTGTTCCCGAACGGTCGGGACCGCAGCGTCAATGTCGTCGCTCGCGAACACGCTCCACAGCCACGTCCATTGCTCCGGTCACAGCTGCGTGAACGCGATATCGTCGATGTCGATCGCCACGATCACGTTGCTGGTGTCGATGCGGCCGGCTGCGTCCCTCGCATGGATGCGATGCCGGGTGGGCATGGTGATGCCGTCTACGGACACGGAAGCGTCGAACAGATGGGCCGCCGGGGCTCCCGCGACGATCTCCACTTCGTAGTCGTGACGAGCCAAGCGGCCCGCGGTGTCGAAGTAGAGCGTCTGGGTCGAGCTATGGCTCGCCAGATGGTTGGGCCATTCCACATGCAGTCGCCGCAGGACCTTTCCGTCGTCTTCCCACGGTGAGAGCTCCTTGACCCGGAACCCGGGAAGGCTCAGGCAGAACGGCTGGGTGAGGTATGTCCACATCGCGGTTCCCACGAAGTACGCAAGCTGTAGGCGCGTCCACGGAGCGTCGAACGCGTGTCCGGCGAACGAGCTCCGGGGATCGTCGAGGGCCTCGACAGCCGTCCCGTCCCGGTCTCGGATCTCGACCCGGCGGGGAGTGAAAGAGCTGCGCAGCTCAGGTGCGCCGAAGGGATGATGCGACACCCACTCCTGGTGCAGGGCCACGTCGATCCTCACGTCGTCCAGCACCCCGGCCTGGCCCTTCATCCCCCACAAGCCTCCGCCTTGTGAGAGGTGAGCTGAGAGGAAGCTGTGCTCCCGCCAGCGCTCGAGACCGCCCGCCGCATTGAGCGCGGCATCGAGCAGGGCTGCGGAGTTCTCAGCGATCGCGATCTCGCTCATGCGCCGGTCAGGAAGGCGTCCACGTCGGCGGCGAACTCGGCGTGGCGTTGGAAGAGGAAGCCGTGCGCCGAGTCCGGGTAGATCCTCAGACGCGCCCCGGGGATCAGGCCGGCCAGCAGATAGGAGTAGCGCGGCAGGATCATCGGGTCGCTGTCGCCGCCGGCGACGAACGCGGGCTTGTCGATCGCCGAGACTCGCTCGAGCAGGGAGTGGTTTGGCTGCCCCCAGGTGCAGACGGCGTCGTATTGCGCCAGCCGGGTTTGCCAGTCGGTCGGCGCGTCGCGGTCGGCTGTGCGCGCTCCGTAGATCCGGCCGAGCACTTCTTGTCCGGCTGCACGGCTCGCGTCCGAGCTGGTGAAGAAGACGCTCAGGTATTCCTCGCCAGAAGTCTCCGGCTTCCCGACGGCGCCGATCACCTCAGGCGCCCAACCGTGCATTCCGCTCGCTCCCTGCGGGGCCGAGGAAGCGAGCACGACCTTGCGCACGGTCGAAGGACGGATGAGAGCGATCTCCTGAGCGACGAAGCTGCCGATCGAGAATCCGAGCAGATCGACCTCCCCGACTTGGAGCGCGTCGATGAAGTCAATCGCGTCGAGCGCCATCTGCGCGATCGTGTTCGGTGTCGTCCCGCTTGACGCCGCGACTCCGCGGTTGTCGAAGGTGATCACTCGCCGCCCGTGCGTGAGCGCGTCGATTAGCGCCGGATCCCAGTTGTCGAGGTTGCCGCGAAAGTGCTGCAACATCACGAGAGGAGCCGCATCGCTGTCGCCCGTGGCGCGGTAGGCGTAGCTAACGCCGTTGGAGGCGCTGAGCATCTGATTCTCAGCGTCCACGTACGTGGCGGCTACCGGGGTCTCGGGCACCTCTTCTCCTTTGCGTTCGTCAGCTGCCAGGCACCAGGAGAGTGCCGCCACCCCTGGGTCTCGTCATGACACGGACGCGTGATCTGTAAAGGGGCGTCAGCTCGACGAGCTTGGCGCCGCGGCGGCTCCGCGATCGATCGCCGGAATCTCGGTCATCGGAGCGGTGCAGGGAGTCGGCGGCAGCTCGTGCGTGCCTACCCGTCCGACGGTGCCCCGGTGGCTCGAGCGGCGGGCGACGGCACTGGCGACGGCGATGGCGCTCAGGCCACCGACGAAGGCGGCGTACCCGAGCGAGGCGTCGTGGAGATTCGACCGGGTCACGGCCACCCCGGCGGCGATCGCCGGCAAGCTGAACGACAGGTAACACACGACGTAGATGGCGGCCACCAGCCGAGCCCGCTCCGTCGGGGGGGCCAGCGCGGAGAGGATGCGGAAGGAGCCCAGAAAGGCAACGCCGAATCCGATACCGGCCACGGCGGTGCCGACCAGCAGCAGCGCGACGGACGGCGCCTCGATCCCGCCCACGGTCACGCCAACCCCGGCCAGCAGCGCGACCGCTCCCCAAAGCACGGCGGCGGCGGGGGCCGAGTTGCGAAACAGCAGCGAGGACAGGCTGCCCACCCCCGTGAGGAGGACGATCATGACTCCGCCCCAGAGCAGGTTTCGTGACCCCGTGATCGATCCCGCCAGCAACGGACCGAGCGAGAGATAGAAACCACCGAGCGCCCACAAGGCGACCATCCCCGGCAATCCTGCGACGAACGCACCAATACAGGGGCGAGGTACTCCAAGCCGTGGGCGCAGCGAACGCAGCGCGCCCGGACGACGCCCCACCGACTCCGGTACCGCGAGAACCGCCGGGATGGCGAGCGCGAACCCGCCCAGCAGCAGCCACCAGATCAGGTGGGTAGGCGCCGGGGCGTACTGGACCAGCGCGCTGCTGACCAGCGCCCCGAGGGCCAATCCAAACCCAGGGGTGAAGCTGTTCACGACCGGTGCGCGAGTGCTGCCCTGTGGCTGCAGGTCGATCAGTGCCGCGCTCAGCGCGCTGGTGGCCGCCCCGACCGCGCACCCTTGTAGAACGCGAGCCGCGTAGAGCCACCCGACACCGGTGGCGGCGAGGAACAGCGACATCGCTCCGATCTCGATCACGAGCGCTCCCACGATCACCGGTCGCCTGCCGACGTAGTCAGACAGCGCGCCCACCACGAGCAGGGTCGCGATCAGTGCCAGCGCGTAAACGCCGAAAATCGCGGTCAGCGTGGTGGCCGAGAATTGCCACTTCTGCTGATAGACGCCGTACAGCGGCGAGGGAGCGCTCGACGCGAACACCAGTAGCCCAAGCACCACCGCGAGCAGCCAGAAGCTGATTCCTCGTGGCAGAAAACCCAGGACCGGCCGGGCCTGCGGCTCCCGGGAGGGGGTCAGCGACGACATCTAACCCTCAGTCGGGCGCTCGCGCGCGCGGGCAGCGGCCACTTCCGGCGAGGGGACGAGGATCACCGGCCGGTCGGCGTGCTGGATGACCGCGTGCGAGACGCTCCCCAACAACATGGACTTCACGCCGGTCAGCCCCCGCGAGCCCATGAGGATCGCCGTGGCCTCGATCGCGTCGGCCTCGCCGAGTATCGCGTCGGCGATAGTCGTGCGCCTGTCGACAGTCCGCGATTCGGCGTCGAAGCCCAACTCGATCGCCAGCCGGGCACCCGCCTCAGCCTGGTGCTCGGCGTGCAACCGGCCGGCCTCGTCGCTCTCCTGCATGTCCTCGACACCCCCAGCGAGTCCCAGCACCGCCGTGTCGAACGGGCTCCACACCGTGAGGACCGTCGCCCGCTGCCCTCGCAACATCCGAGCGCCGCACGCGATCGCCTCCTTGGCATCCGTGGAGCCGTCGTAGCAGATCAGGATCACGAGCCGGGGGCCTACGCTCGCAATGTCGATCGAACCTGCTTCTGTTCAGCAATCCAGGCCGCCGCGAGCGTCGTCCAGGCCGCCGCGTCGCCACCGTCCTGCGCCAGGCCGAGGCTGTGGGGGCCGTGAGCGAACACATGCACAGTGTGGGGAACGCGATTGGCGGCGAGCGATCTGGCCAGCCGATAGGTGTGCTCGGGCGGGACGTAGGCGTCCTCGGCCGTGTGCCAGATGAAGAACGGCGGCGAGGAGTCGCTCACCAACGCGTCCAGGGAGGTCGATCGGCGAAGTTCGGGAGTGGCGTCCTCGCCCAACAGGATCAGGCGCGCCGGTTGATAGGTCTCGGTCTCCATCGACGTGATCGCGTAGCCGAGCACCGCGAAATCAACCGCTTCGCTCAAATCGCCCGGCGCGAGCGCAGCCAGGCCGGCTAGGTGTCCGCCTGCCGAGAACCCGATCAACCCGATCCGCTCTGCGCCGTCGTCCCTCAGTCGCCGAATCTCAGTCCGCAAAGCGTTCAGCGGTTCGGGATGGCGCACCTGCAGCGGGTAGCGAAACACGCTCGCCCGGACGCCCAGCCCGTTCAGCCAGCCGACGATCGGCTCGCCCTCGTGGGCGACGTGTTGGGCGTAGCCGCCGCCGGGGAGGACGATCAGATGTAGCCCGGTCAGGGGGCGCAAGCTGCTTCGCCCGAATGGTGGCCGCATCGGGTCATCGCGTGATCTCTCCGACATGGTCCGGCGACTCCGCCGCTCCGACACGCAGATACCCGCCGCTGACCCAGTTGACGATGAGGCGGCCGTATTCCTCCGCGGCCTGCTCCCACGCGAAGTGACCGGCATCGAGGCCATGGAGCTCGCTGTTTGGGAGAAGCTCATTGAGGTACTCGTTGTTCGACCAGGGCACGAGATCGTCGTCGCGCCCAGCCACGATTTGGGTAGGGGTGCTGACTGTCGGCAACAGGTCGCGCAACACAGGATTCTGCTCCGGGTAGTGCCGAACGAACCTGGCGGATTCAGCGAACCGTCCGAGATCGTAGGCGCTCACGTAGTCCTCGTGGACTTCGGGCTCGCTGTTGCTGTCGGCACCCGCCTCAACTGCGTAACCGATGTTTGTTCTCGCGTCCAACGCGCGCACGACGTCCAGGCTGGGCGCCTCGATGACGTCCTTGAGGGCGCCACCCGCGTCGATCGGAAAGCGGACCGCGCCGCCGCCGATGGTCAGGCTCCTAACGCGCTCCGGAGCCCTTGCCGCCAGGAAAAGCGCCGCGGCTGTCCCAACGTCAGGGCCGACGATGTGCGGAGCACCCAACCCCCATTCGTCGATCAGACGCTCCAGGAAGGCCCCTGCGGTGTCCGGGGCAATCAGTTCTGGACGCGACTGGTCGGAATGTCCGAATCCGGGCAGGTCGATGGCGACCACCCGGCCGAGCCCTGCCACTTGACGCCAGATGCGACGGAAGGCCCACACGGTCTCCGGCCACGGCGCGAGCAGCAGCAGCGTGGTATCCGA